>CAVWAL010000025.1:0-24146 GCA_963752935.1 uncultured bacterium | reverse complement strand
TCTCACTTGTTGCGCGGTTGAACTGCCGCAACGACACTCAGTCGTTGTTTGTACAGCCTCAGGTGAGCGACCCAGTATAAGTCGCATAGGCGCTAAGTTAAGGCTCTATGCTCCACGCCCCCGCATCCTCGTGTGCAGGCAGGAGAAAGGCCACAAAGAACACAAAGAAGAAGAGGGCACGTCCTTATCTATGTGTTCTTTGTGTTCTCTGTGGCTATTCCCTTCCGGACGTGACGCCAGGAGCGAAGACCCCGGCACTTGCTCGAACGGCGCTTATCTTAACGCCTATGGGTATAAGTCGTCTCTGGTAAAAAGGCTAGGCCTGGATTTAGACAACGTTCAGGCGATTGTCAATATCCTCGTAGGGGGTCTTCGAGCTATCCAGAGCAGTGCGCACGAGATTTTCCACATGGTTTTTCTCCCGCCCGCTGTTCACGCTGCCGGTCAAGGCAACGACGCCATCCTGGCTGGACACACCGACGGCGGCCATGGCGTTCATGACCGGGTCTTGAGCAATAGCTCGCTCGGCTTTGATCAAGATCTGCTCATCATCGTAGCTGTTTCGAAATATCTTTGAAAAAATGCCCATCAAATGCTCCTTTTCGGCGAATGGTGTCAAGAAGGGGAAACTTTTGACCATCCCGGCATCTCAAACTGCTGCCCGATAACGGCTGCGAGGTGTCGAGGTGCAGATCGGCATTGCATGAGATAAGAATACCAACGAGGATTATCCTGATTTGTAACAAGCCTTCCATTGGGATGCGCGCGGTAACCAGGCGCTGTGGTTGCGGTGGAACCTGTAGTTTGGTAGCCAATAACGAAGGTGTTGTAGTCCTACTCAAGCTTCGTTGAGTCGAATTCGTCGTCCGTCTGCCCGTCGGCGCTTGCCAGGGCCTGGAAACTGTCAATCTGCTGCTGCTCACCCAAAACGCCAATTTGATCGTCTGCGCGAAACCGGTACTGTTTTTCAGGATTGGGCAGCAGCGTTCCGTTACCCATGGCAGCCACCACGGAAACACCTGTGCGGTTGCGAATCTGCATCTCTTCGATTGTCCGCCCCACCAGTGGACTTTGAGAGGAGACCGGTATCCACCGAAGCTGCAGGGAATGGTGCGCGTGCTGGAGTTGGGCCAGCGTCTGATACTCGTCGTGTGCCCGGTAAAGTGGCGCGTACAGCTCCTGACGAACCTGATCCGTGTATTGCTGAATCTCCATCAAGGGCACATCCAGGTGCAGCAGCGCCTGGCGCGTGATCTCCAACGCGGCCTCGAACTGTGGTTGCACGACCTCAAAGACCCCCATTTGGTGTAGCACCTGCATTTGTTCGATCCCCTCTGTCCGGGCCACGATGTGCAGGTCCGGCCGGATCTGATGAACATGCTCGACGATGGATTGCGTTACGCTGATGGCGGGAACCGTGATCAGGAGAAGGCGGGCATGCGCTATCTCTGCTGCCTCGAGGACGATAGGATGGCTCGCGTCTCCGTAGATGACAGGGAACTCGTTTTCCTTTGCCTGGTCCAGGCGGTATTGGTCTAATTCAATGGCCACGAAGTGTAGATCCAACCGTTGGAGAACCCGCGCCACGTGCTGGCCCACGCGACCGGCGCCGGCAATGATGACGTGATCGCGCAGCCCCTGGCGCGGGATGTTGATCGTCTGCAGTGGTTCGTGGCGGAACCGACGCCTGCGCCAGGCATAGATCGGCTCTGCAGCTTGGGCCGCAAAGGGCGTGAGCACCATGGTGAGTATGGCAATGGAGAGAACCAACGAATAGAGATCCTGATCGATCGATCCCGTGCTCACACCCACCCGCGCCAACACAAAAGAAAACTCCCCAACCTGGAAGAGACCCAAAGCCACGGCAATCGGAGCGATATTCACATACCCAAACAAGCGCGTCACTACCCCGAAAATCAGTGCCTTGCCCAAAGCAACCAGCAGAACAACCAAGACCACCAATCCGAGATTGGCCAGCACGAATGCAGGGTCGAGCAGCATACCCACAGAGGCAAAGAAGAGGAGACCAAACAGATCGCGCAGCGGTATGATATCGCTTAGCGCCTGGTGGCTGTAGTCAGATTCGCTTAGGACCATGCCGGCGACAAAGGCCCCAAGTGCAAACGAAAGCCCAACCAGATAGGTGACATAGCCAATGCCCAGCCCGATGGCCGTGATGGCGATCAGGAAGAGCTCGCGCGACTTCCAGCGCGCAATCTGAACCATGAGCAGTGGGATGACGCGAGTGCCCACGAACACCATGCCGACCAGAAAGAGCACAGCTTTAAGGGCAGCCCATCCCAGGATGGGCAGACCCGATTCCAGATTGCCCAACTGCGGCAGGATGATCATCATGGGCACCACCGCCAGGTCCTGGACAATGAGCATACCGATCATCACGCGGCCGGAGAGTGTCCCCAGGCGGCCCTGGTTCATCAGAGTCTTTAGCAGCACCATGGTACTGGATAGAGAGATCAAGGCGCCGAACCAAAGCGAGCTCTGCCAGGACCAGCCTAACATCTGCCCGATACCGATGCCCAGTGCGATGCTGAGACCCATTTGAATGGGCGTGCCAATCAGGGCGATCTTACGCACGGGCTGGAGTTCTTTGAAGGAGAACTCTATGCCAAGGGCAAAGAGCAGGAGGGCAACGCCGATCTCAGCCAACAACTCAATGTCATGCACATCGCTCACGGTGACGCCGCCGGTGTAGGGGCCAACCAGCATCCCGGCTAGAATGTAGCCCAGGATCAAGGGCTGGCGCAACCGTTGTGCGATGACGCCGCCGAGTAGGGCGGCGACCAGAATAATGGCAATATCAGTGGCAATTCCCACGTTTTCTCCTCTTCAATAGTCCGGATTCGTCCGTATGTACGGGTTGCTGAACATTCTACGAAAGTCCTCATCATCTGTCACCTTAGCATTGTGTTTGGGGCACCGTTCGGCATGGCCGGAGTTTCCGGTAGCCGGCCAATGATCATCACCCATTATAGACAAAACACTTGACAAACCAGCAAAAGTGGCGCACAATGTGACCGATCAGTCATATGACTGATCGGTCACATTGTACTAGAAATTGGAGTACGGATGCCGAAACCGACGTTTTTCAATTTACCGGATGAAAAGAAGCGGACTATTCTGGATGCTGCCATCGAAGCCTTTATTGCCCATGGATACGAGGCAGCCTCAGTCTCACAGATCGTAGCCGAGGCGGGCATTGCTAAGGGGAGTTTCTATCAATACTTTGAAGACAAACTCGATCTATTCAATCATTTGCTCGACGTTGCCGGTGCGCAGAAAGCACAGTTTCTGGCTACGCCGCCACCGGCAGAGATTTCTCCCTTCGACTACCTGCGCTGGCTGTTACAAGGAAATTTGCGCTTTGAAATCGGGCATCCTCGTCTGGCACGATTGGTGTCAGATGTGATGGCAGGCGGGGGGCAGGGCAGCCGGATGATCCGTCAGCGTATGGAAGAGGCAACTTATCAGTTTTACCGAGGGCTGCTGACACAGGGGATGGAAAATGGACACATTGATCCTGAACTCGATCTGGAGGTAGCGACCTTCATCTTTGCGGCTACCTCGATGCAGTTGAGCCAATACATCATTGAACATGTGGCCGTTGAACCGGAAGAATTGCTCCACGGTGCACAGGAGAGTGCCGCCGCCGGCCAGCTTGAACGCTTTTTCAACTCGTATTTGGCCATGTTGCAACATGGCATGGGCAGCAAGAAAGGAAGCAGGTCATGACAGCCAAAACAATTTTGATTACGGGGGCAAATGCAGGGATTGGGTTGCGCGCCGCACATGGATCGGCGAAAATGGGCCACCATGTCGTACTGCTCAGTCGCAATGCGCAGCGTGGAGAGGCGGCACGCCGCCAGATTATCGCCCAAAGTGGAAACGACGCCATCGACCTTTTGATTGCAGATCTGGCCTCGCAGAAGGCGATCCGTCAGGCGGTGGATACGTTTGCACAGCGACATGATCGGCTGGACGTGCTGATCAACAACGCAGCCAATTTCGACATCACGGTGAAAAGGCCGCAAATGACTGCCGATGGTGTCGAAACCATCTTTGCCACCAACCACCTAGCCCCGTTCCTGCTCACCACACTTCTGGCCGACAGGCTCAAAGCGAGCAGACCGGCACGGGTGATCAATGTGGCGTCCAAGGGGTTGCTCACCTATCCATTCCTGACCGTTGACTTTGATAATTTGGATGGCGCCAAGAAGTTCAGCGCTCAGCATGCGTACTATCAATCCAAGCTGGCACAGATCATCTTCACCTTTGATCTGGCGGAACGGATGAAGGAAGCGGGCATCACTGTGAACTGTGTGCGTGTGCCTGCGATCAGGCTAGACGATGGACGCTATGATCAGGTGCCAGCGCTGCTGCGCGCTGTCTACAAGTTCAAAATGCAGTTCGCTATGACACCGGAGGCAATGGCGGAAACCTATATTAAGCTGGCAACATCGCCTGAGTACACCCAAATGACAGGCCGGTATGTCGACGAAAACTGTCAGGTCTTGCCACCGCCGCGCAACACACAAGACCGTGCAGTGTGGCGCAAGCTGTGGGAGACCAGCGCCGCACTCACCCACGTAAACGACCCCGTTCTCGCCTGAGTGATCACGATCTAAGGTTGGGGTGCCGGCCCGGATCAAGGTGGCCGGTACCCCAACCTGTTCCGCTGTCCCTCGAAGCAGGCCCTGCGTTCGTCGCGATCTCGTCGCGACCATAGGCTAGACTCTCCCCAGAGCACGCGTGATACAATACGGACAGGTTTTTGAGGAGGCAGCAACCAGAAATGAACGATCTATACCCAAGAATCCCCCCGCTGCCCGCACAGGCTACCTCGTTTGTGGGCAGAGCCGTGGAATTGAATGAAGTCTGCCAACGATTGCTCGATCCCAACTGCCGCCTATTGACATTGGTTGGCCCGGGCGGCATCGGCAAGTCGCGCCTTTCGTTGCAGGCTGCGGGCCAGGTGGCGGATCAGTTTAGCAATGGCGTGCAGTTCGTCCCCCTCGAACCGGCGCATTCGCCCGAACAGATGCTTGGCGCCATCAGCGACGCGCTGGGCGTTATGCTTGCAGGCACTATCCCGCCTCAGGATCAGATCGTGGCACTGCTGCGTGATCAATCCTGCCTGCTCTTGCTCGACAACATCGAACAATTGCTGCCCGAGGTCGATTTTCTCAGCATGCTGCTTCAGGAATGTCCCCAGATCAAACTCCTTGTCACCTCGCGCGAAGTGCTCAACCTGCAAGAAGAATGGATCTATCCGCTCGATGGGCTGGCGCTGCCCGCTGACGGTAACCCAACCGAGTTGGAAGAGAGCGACGCCGTCCATCTTTTTGCAGAGCGGGCGCGTCGTGTGCACGCTCAATTTTCACTCAGGGAGGAATGCCAGAGCGTTGGCCGTATCTGCCGTCTGGTGGAGGGCATGCCGTTGGCGATTGAATTGGCGGCATCCTGGCTGCGCAATATGACGTGCGACGCCATCGCCGCTGAGATCGCGGGCAACGCCGGCTTTTTGAGCACGCGACTGCGCAATGTGCCCGAACGGCACCGCAGCCTGCAAGCCGTCTTTGAGCAGACATGGCGCTTGCTCACCCCGGCCGAACAGGCTACGTTCCGCATGCTCGCCGTCTTCGAGAACGGCTTCGGCTGGGAGGCGGCACAGCAGATCGCCGACGCCTCGCTGGCGGTACTCACCGGCCTCGTGGACAAGTCGCTGGTGCGCGTCGACGCACAGGGACGCTATCACCTTCACAATCTGCTGCGCCAGTTTGGGCGCGAGCGGCTGGCATCTGAAGTCGATGGCGAAGCAGAGGCGTGCCGTCGTCATGCTGTTTACTATCTGGGTTATGTGGCGGATCGCAGTGCCGACATTGGCGGCGCGGATCAGAAGGGCGCCATCCGCCAAATTGTGGCCGAACTCGACAATGTCCGCGCCGCCTGGCGCTGGGCCGTTGCCCACGACAGCCTTGCCGAGCTACGGCAGGCCGGCGCTGTCTTGCAGACCTTTTTCGACTTTCAGAGTCGCTTCCGGGAAGAGATGGAAACCTTTGAGCACACCGTGAAGGTGCTTGATCAGCGCCCCGCCGATGATGAACGCAATCTGACGCTGGCCATCATGTTGCCGCTTTTGGGTTGGAGCGCCATCCGATTGGGCAAGCTGGATCAGGCGCGCCAGAGTTTCCGACGCAGCGTCGACCTCTACCGTCAGCTTGACGCGCCGGTCCCCTCTTCGTGGGGATTGGATCCGCTGCCCGGCCTGGGCCTGGTGGCCACAATCCTGGGTGACTACACGCAAGCGATTGCCATCGCCCAGGAAGCCGAACAACTTTGCCTGGCGCGCAAGGATCGCGACAATCTGCAGATCGTCTATTACGTCTGGCAGAGCGCGGCACAGGCTCAGGGAGACTACGTCAGCGCGCGCCGCTATGCCGAACAGGCCTATGCGCTTACTGAAGCCGCCGGCAACCGCTGGATGATGGCCTACATCCTCAGCGAGTTGGGCAACATCGCCCGCGCCCAACAGGAAATCGCACAGGCGCGGCGCTACTACACCGCCGGGTATGAAGTGAAAAAGTCCTTTGACGATGCCGAAGGTATGGCGGCTGCGTTAATCCAACTGGCGCATACGGCGCAGGCGGAAGGAGCGCATGGCGAGGCCACAGCCCTCTTCAGCGAGAGCGAGGCGATTTACCGCAGGATCCACGATCAGGGTGGGTTAGCCAGTGCCTTACACGGACTCGGCCAGACGGCGTTGACCGAGGGCGATCTGTCCACGGCGGCTCAGCATCTGGCACAGGCGTTGCACATCGCCGCCGAAATGCACTGGACGCCCCTCATGCTCTCGATCCTGGCCACGATTGCCGAGCTGCTGCGACATGCCGGAGCGCCGCTGCACAGCGTCGAACTGTTGGCTCTGGTTGCACAGCATCCCGCCGGGGATCACGGCACCCGGCGCCAGGCCCTGGCCGGGTTGGAAGAGACTCGGGCCGGGGTTGCGGCCGATGCGTTTGAGGCGGCTGTGCGCCGTGGCGAGGCCGAGGATCTCTACACCACGGCCACATCGTTGAAGGTGCACCTTTCAACCGTTCAGTTTACGGCGCCAGAGAGTAGGCCGCCGGCAGAAACATCACCGACGGCGGCGCAACCGTTGATCGAACCACTGACGGCACGCGAGCTGGAGGTGCTTTCGCTAATGGCAGAGGGGTTGACCAACCAGGAAATCGCAGATAACTTGATCGTCGCCATCGGCACTGTCAAATCGTACACGAGCCAGATCTATGGCAAATTGGGGGTACGCAATCGGATTGAAGCGGTGGCGCGGGCAGACGAGATTCAGCTCATTTCGTAGATGGAATATCATGACCTAAGGAGGCGATTGATGGAAATTCGAGAAGCACAACGTGAGGTGCGTACTGTTTTTATTGGTGGCGCCGTGGGGCAGGCCGTTTCGGGTCTCCTTTGGCTGATTTCGGCGGCGCTGGGTACGTGGTTGGGCCAGCGCGAGGCGATCCTGATGCTGGCCGTGGGCGGCGTCGCCATCTTCCCGCTGACCCAACTAACGATCAAGCTGATGGGGCGCGACGCCTCGCTGGGCAAGGATAACCCATTTAACCAGCTTGCCATGCAGACGGCCTTCATTGTGCCGCTTTGTCTGCCGGTGATCGGCGCGGCAACGCTGTACAATGTCAACTGGTTCTACCCGGCATTCATGATCGTCGTCGGCGTACACTACATGCCCTTTATTACGCTGTACGGCATGTGGCACTATGGGGTGCTGGCGGCCTTATTCATCGGCGGCGGTGTCGCCATCGGCATGAGCTTCCCCGATGCGTTTACGTTGGGCGGCTGGTTGGCGGGCCTGGTTTTCATCCTCTTTGCGATCTTTGTCGCCAGCACGCAAGCACAGTGGTCTTCACAAGACGAACAATCTGCCCGCCGCGATAGACGTCCGCAACGGACGTAACCGCGCAGATCTGATCCCAACCCAATCCCAACCCGTAGAGCAACCTTTGGCAGAGGCGATGCCAGGGGTTGCTCTTTATATTGGGGAAAGTGATTCTGACCCAATGCGAGTTGAGGAACTTGATCTGATGAAAACGTTTCTGATTATCTGGAGTGGACAATTTACGTCGCGGATCGGAACGGCGTTGACCCGTTTTGCCCTGTTGATCTGGCTTTACCAGCAGACGCAGAGTGCGCTATCGGTGGCGCTGCTCGGCTTCTTCGCCTTTCTGCCCGCCATCCTCGTCAGCCCGTTCGCCGGCGTGTGGGTGGATAGGCTGGATCGACGCAAAGTGTTGATCCTGGCCGACAGTGCCGCCGGGCTGACGACGCTTGGCCTGCTGCTTCTACACGTCACCGGATCGTTGCAGGTCTGGCATCTCTACGTGGTGACCCTGTTGGCGGGCACGTTCGAGGCCTTCCAAAGCCCGGCCTACAGCGCAGCGGTAACGCTTCTCTTGGCCAAGGACCAGTATGGCCGCGCCAGTGGCCTGCGCTCGTTGGCCGAAAGCGGCGCACAGGTGCTTTCGCCGGTGCTGGCCGGGCTGCTGCTGCTGTGGCTGGGCATCACCGGCATCATGATCATCGATCTCGTCACCTTTTTGGTGGCAATGGGTACATTGCTGTGGGTGCGCATTCCAGAACCGGTGCGGAGCTCCGCGCCCACCCGCTTCTGGCAGGAGATGCGCGTCGGCTTTCGCTACATATGGGATCGTCCCGGGCTGGCAGGGTTAACCTTCTTCTTTACAGGGGCCAACTTCTTCGCCGCTATCACCTACTTTTCCACCTTTCCGGCTATGATCCTGGCGCGCAGTGGAAACGATGAATTGGCACTGGCCTGGGTGCAGGCTGCGCTGGGGGCGGCGGGTGTCATGGGCGCGATTGTGGTGAGCGTGTGGGGCGGCCCTAAACGCAAGATCTACGGCGTGGCGCTGTCGGCGGCGCTTTCCTTCCTGTTGGGTGACATGACCATCGCCATCGGCCAGACGTTGCCGGTGTGGATCGTGGGATCGCTGATCTCGGCCATCTTCCTGCCTTTCATCGGGAGCAGCAACGATGCCATCTGGCAGGCCAAAGTTGATCCTGCGCTGCAAGGACGGGTCTTCGCCGCCAAAGCCATGTGGGGACAGATCCTGGCGCCGCTGGGGTATCTGCTGGGCGGCGTACTGGCCGAACGTTTCTTCGAACCGGCCATGCTGCCCGGCGGTTCTCTGGCCGGATCGTTCGGCTGGCTGGTGGGCACCGGTCCTGGCGCAGGGATAGCCCTGATGTTTGCCGGTGTCTCACTGCTGGGTGGGCTGATGTGCCTGGCCTGCTTCTTCTTCCCCAGTGTGCGCCACGTGGAGGACGATCTACCCGATCACGAACTGGCACAGGAACAGAGCGAATGGGTATTGGCGACTGGAGAGTTAACGGCATGAAGGGGAGTTCACGGTCCTCAGGTTATGCACCTGTACCTGTATGGCCTCAGGTGCATAGCACCCGTGTGGTTGCCCGCACACCTTAAGCTTCTCGGCTATCTGGTATAATAGACGAACACTACACAACGAGTTCTCAGTCTCCATCCTGGAATTTTCTTGCCGATCGCCTGCTCCAGACGGACAAGCGAATTTCAGGGCGGATTCTTAGCCTAGCCGACGTGCCATGCCGCCAAATTCAAATAACAATCGCCCAAATGCCGCTGCCATCCTGCGCTCGGTTCACTATCTGGCGCCGCTCTCACCCGCCACGCTGGATGCGTTGATCTCGATCGCGGTGCAGCGCACCTATGAAGCAGGCCAGCCGATCTTCTGGGAAGGCGAACCCGTCAGCGGGCTCTTCGTGCTCGCCGATGGGTTCGTCAAGATCAGCCGCCACTCCATCGAGGGCCGAGAGCACATCCTTCACTTGCTGCGCAGCGGAGAGACCTTCAACGACGTTGCTGCGCTGGATGGGGGAGCCAACCCCGCCACCGCCACGGCTTACACGGCGGCCACTCTCTACGTCCTCCCCCGTGACGAATTAAAACGCATTGTCGATCAACACCCGGATCTGGCGTGGGCGCTGATCGAAAGCATGGCCAAACGCGCCCGCCATCTCGTCTCCATGGTCGAAGATCTCTCGATGCGCAGCGTCAAGGGCCGCCTGGCGCGCCTCCTGCTCGAACAGGCGCAGGCCAACGCGTCCGATTCGGTGCCACGCCTGCTCACCCAAGAGGAGATGGCCAGCCGCCTGGGTACGGTGCGCGAAATGGTGGGCCGCGCCTTGCGCAGTCTGGCCGCCGAAGGGATCATCGAGTTCGACCGCCACCGCATCGTCGTGTTGGACGAAGAGCGGCTGGCCGAAGCGGCGGCTTGAGAGTGGGTGTAGGCCGGTTTGAAAGAAATGCACCGTTGAGACTTAAGTCGCAGACAGGTCGCCGCTTCTCCTCTATCCTGAGTTCGAAGCGTCTGCTTGATATTTGATAACTGTTCGCTTCAGTTACGAGTTGCGAGGAGAACCTTGTGCACGCATTTTCAGATCCATTGCCCTTGATCGACAGAGATCGATGCATTGGCTGCCGCGCCTGCGTGGAAGTCTGCCCGACGAACGCATTGACACAGTACCACAACAAGGCGGAGCTGACCTTCCCACAGCAATGCACTTATTGCACCGCCTGCCAGGACATCTGCCCTAAAAATGCAATTGCACTGCCTTTTCTAGTTGTGTTTAGAAGAAAGTAAGGATTACCATGCAAACCCCCTACAAACAGATCAGCGCCGTTGCCCAGCCGCTGGCCGACCTCCCGGTAGACAGTATCGTCAGCCGTACGCTAATAGCCGAACCGGCGCTGCGCGTGGTGCTCTTTGGCTTCGCAGCCGGCCAGGAACTCACCGAACACAAGACGCCGATGGCCGCCACGATCCAGATCATCGCGGGCGAAGGCACGCTGGTGCTGGGTGAAGACACGCTGCCCGCACAGGCCGGCGACCTCTTTTATATGCAGCCCAACCTGGCACACAGTGTCAAAGCCGAGACCGCCCTGACCATGCTCTTGACGATGGTGAAGGGCAGCAGTACGCCATGACCACATCAACGGCTGCGCAGCCGTTGTCCATACGGCGTTTACACATGCGTCGTCTGCCCCTGATGGCGGTTGCGATCCTGGCGTTATTGCTGGGTATGTGGAGCGGTTTGCTGCGGTTGGGCTGGCTGTGGAGCGGGATTGGCTCGTATCTGCCCCTCATCCATGGGCCATTGATGGTGGGCGGCTTTCTGGGCACACTGATTAGCCTGGAACGCGCCGTAGCCGTGGATCGTCGCTGGGCCTACGCGGCCCCGGCGTCCACTGCGCTGGGCGCGCTGGCGCTCTTGATCAACCTGCCGATCTGGATCGGCGCTGCCCTGATCACAGTGGGTAGCCTCGTCACGGTTGGGATCTTTGTGGTGATCGTGCGTATACAGACTGCGCTCTTCACCGTCACCATTGCCCTGGGCACGGTGCTATGGACCATCGGCAACGTGCTCTGGTTATCGGGGAGGCCGGTTCCGCAGATCGTGCTGTGGTGGGCGGCCTTTTTGATCTTTACCATCGCCGGTGAACGGCTGGAACTGAGCCGGCTGTTGCGGCTGACTCGACCGGTGCAGGGGCTTTTTGTGGCTGCGTCCGCCTTGTTGATCGCCGGGCTGATGCTGACACTGGTGGATCATGCACTGGGCAGCCGCGTCGCCGGCGCGGGGATGGTGGCGATCTCGCTATGGCTCTTGCGTTTTGATATTGCCCGACGGCGCATCAAAGCGGGCGGGCTGGCACGCTATATTGCGCTGGCCCTGATTGCAGGCTACGTCTGGCTAGGGATCGCCGGCGTATTGGCGCTGATCCACGGCAGCCTGTGGGCCGGCCCCATCTACGACGCCTTGTTGCACATGATCTTTCTGGGCTTCGTCTTTTCGATGATCTTCGGACACGCGCCGATCATTTTCCCGGCGGTGTTGGGCATCCCCATTCGCTACGAAAACCGCTTCTACACCCATCTTGTCCTTTTGCACGCCACGTTGATGGTGCGCGTGGCCGGCGATCTGTTGCTCTGGATGCCGGTGCGGCGCTGGGGTGGACTGCTCAACGCCGTGGTGCTGCTGCTCTTTCTCGTCAACACGGTTTTGTCGATGAAAGAAGAGCGCCGCGCGGGCGACAGTATCAGCGCCGGCTGAGGCACCGTCTTTTCATTCACGCCTCTTCATTCACTTCTTCGTTCATTCCTTCACTCCCCATCTTTGAGACATAAGTCGCAGCCATTGGCTACTCGTTCAGTTAGAGTGAGGACAGAAAATCGACGTCGGTTCAGGCGCGTGCCGTCAATCAATCGTGCCATTCAATCTCATTAAGAGGAGACTTTCCGCATGAGCAATCTATCTTCACAGCACAATCATGTCGTCGTGGATGTGCGTTCGATTCAGCCGCGTGACCGGCACCCGCTAATCTTCCAAACCTTCGATGCGCTGGCAGCCGGCGAGAAGTTCGTGCTGGTCAACGACCATGATCCCAAGCCGCTGCACTATCAATTTATGCATGAGCGGGCCGGGCAGTTCGCCTGGAACTATGCAGAGCAGGGGCCGGAGGTGTGGCGCGTTGAGATTGAGAAGGTAGCCCAATGACGCTAGCCACAGCGACAGCCTTTGCGCCGCTCTTCGCCGCCCAGCGCGATCGATTCACCTATGCGCAAGCGCCCAGGCTCGTTTACTGGGAAGCAACACAGTCGTGTGCCCTATCGTGTCTCCACTGCCGGGCGGAATCGGTTCCCTACCGCAACCCCTTCGAGTTGGACAGTGCAGAAGCGCAGTCGCTAATGCAACAGATCGTCGCCTTTGGCGGCGATCCGTTGCCCCATCTCGTGATCACCGGCGGTGACCCGCTGCGCCGCCCCGATCTCAGCGATCTCATCGTCTACGGGCGCAGTCTGGGCCTTTCGATTTCGGTGACACCCGCCGGCACCGACGCCCTGACGCCGCAGGTTGTACACGGGCTCAAGGAGGCCGGGATCAGCAGCATCGCCCTCAGCCTGGATGGATCGACAGCAGCGATTCACGATGCGTTCCGCGGCGTGGCAGGCTCGTTCCATTGGACGCTTGGCGGCGCGCAGGCGGTGGTGGATGCAGGCATCCCCTTGCAGATCAACACGCTGGTCAGCGCGCAGACGCTGGCCGATATTCCTCAAATCTATAGGGTCGTGCGCCAAATGGGGATCACGCGTTGGGCGCTCTTCTTCTTAGTCGCCACCGGCCGCGGCGAAGATCTGGCCGAAGTGAGCCCGGAGGAAAGCGAAGTACTGCTCAACTGGCTGGGCGAAATCATGCGTCACCCGGACACACCGTTCATCATTAAGACCACGGAAGCGCACCACTATCGGCGTATCGCCGTGCAGAAGATGCGCCGCGCCCTCAGCGAGGAGGCCATCCTGCAAACGCCCGTGGGCCGTGGATTCGGCATCCGCGATGGCAATGGCATCGTCTTCGTTTCGCATGTGGGGCAGGTCTTTCCCAGTGGATTCCTACCCATCAGTGCGGGGAACGTGCGCAAGCAATCGCTGGCCGACATCTATCGTCACAGCGACCTCTTCCGCCAGTTGCGCGATCCCGACGCCCTAAGCGGCAAATGTGGAACCTGTGCCTTCCGCACCCTGTGTGGCGGTTCGCGGGCCAGGGCATATGCCGCCAGCGGGGATCCAATGGCGAGCGATCCATTCTGCCCATATCAGCCGAGGGAAGAACGCAGAAATTGAGCGGTATCGACTAGATCGCCGATCAGGCCGGCCGCCAGATCGACGCTTCGATGCGACGATCCTTGTTGTCGGTGGTGTGGAAATAGTAGCTGGTGAAGATGCGGCCGTCGTCCAGTTCGACGCTGCTGGGATAGCCGATGTCACCGCCGCCGCCGTCTGTGCGCAGGACCACTTCATTTTCCATGTCCCAGCTTTTGCCATTGTCGCGGCTCAGGCAGGCGCGGATCCCAAACGGATCGAGGCGATAGCCATACGAACAGAGGACGCGCCCATCCTTTAGTTGAATCAAGTTTGGCGGATGACCGTACATGGGTGTGCGCTCGTAAGCCGACCAGGTCTGACCGTTGTCGTAGCTGTGCGATTGGTACATGTAGGCCGTCTTGCCCCGTTGGCGCTTCTGTTCGTCCGCTTCGTCGGCACTGAGATGGCGATCCACAGCACGCATCATGCAGAGGATGTGGCCCTCTTCGAGTTCGAGGAGCGCCGGTTCCTGAAAGTCGATCATGCCGCTGGGATCGTGGGCAACGATGGCCGGATCTGTCCACGTCTGCCCCCCGTCCGCGGAAAACGACACCAATGCGGCCTGTCCACCCCCTATAGGCAATGTAGTATACCCTGCCAACATCAACCGTCCGTCGCAAAGCTCGATGGTCGGCTCGCTGATTCCCATCTCCGTCGTCCTGGTTGCCGGAATATGCACCGGAGCCGCCCAACTCAGCCCTTTGTCTTCAGATCGGCATACCCATACCCCTTCGACAATGGCCCCTTGTCGCGCTTCAGGATGCTGTGGCTCGTGGCGCCAATGAAAATAAGTGAGCAGGAAGCTGCCGTCGGCTAGAATGGTGAGCGATGGATCCTGGATGCCGGATTGAGGCAAGTGGCCGGGGATGGGATCTCCCACCAACTGCCAGGTACGCCCCTGGTCGCTCGACTTCTTGAGCAGGCCGACGGAACGCACGTCGATATGAGAATAGCGGCCCTCTTCCAGATCGTTCGGTGCATGGCGGAAGGTAATATAGAGATCGCCGTTGGCATCCTTCTGCAAGGAAGGGAAGGTGGCATAGTCTTCAGGCGCGGCGTGAATCACCACGGTTTCCGTTGACGTTGATGTCATAGAGGCCTCCCGTTTCTTGGAAGTTGGATTGTCGAGCGATTGAGGGGCGTTGGATTTTCGCTGCTTGTGCCGGCAGGAAAAATCTGGTACAAATACCACAGTCCCTCTGGTTCATAGATGGAACCAGCGTACCACAGGCAACTTGAGTCTGTCAACCGAGTTTTCAGGAGTACGAAATGGCTTTTTTGTGGTTGACATCCCTACTATTGCATGGTATTTTTGAACTGTAGCGGCTTAATTAGTAGGCCGATAGTGGTTGATTTTTATTCCCACCTCTCATTCCATTGCCCATCGATCACCTTTCCTAGCGCGGCACAGCAATGGCAGCGACGACGTATTTAGGTTCTGTTGACATTACCAGTGCGGTCTCCTGGCGCGTTGTCACTCCACTTCGGGTTGACCAACGCCGAATTGACCAGTGGAACCCTGTGAACTGTCAACACAGCCTACCTTCCATGCAGACGGGCCAAGAAAGTAATGACGGACGGCTTCCTACCTCCTCTGAACCGGGAAAAACTGGCAGACCAGGTGTATCAGGTTCTTGTGCGCTTTATCTTGCGGACAGGGATTCAGGTTGGCGACCGGTTGCCGTCGGAACGCAAATTTAGCGAGATGCTCGAAGTGAGCAGAACGGTGATACGCGGGGCGTTTGATCGACTTGCCGACGAGGGGTATGTCGAAAAACAGGTTGGTGTCGGTATCATCCTGTGCCGCCGTCCGCCGCAGCTACCCGTCGAAAACGGCTTTGATTTCGAGAATATCAATGCATCGCTTCAGGATCTTTACCAGGCGCGCATTGCCCTGGAGGTCGGCGCTATTGAGTGGGTGGTCCCTGGGTTGACGGGTGACGATCTCAACAAACTCGATGCCCTGGTGGATCAGATTACGGCACGCGTCAAGGCGGGCGCCGCATTCACCCGTGAAGATCGAGAGTTCCACCGCACCTTGATTCACGCCTGCTCAAACCCGGTCATCATCCAGTTGGCGTCGGTCATCGATCAGTATTTTGATCACATGCGCATGTTTTACACCTACTATCCTGAACGGGGGATGGATCCTGGCCGGGTGGAGATGTTGGATGTTCGTCACCGTATGATCGTACTGGCCTTGCGTGCTCGCGATGTGGAAGCTGCCCGCCATGCGTTGCGTTTTCACTTTCGTCCATTGCCGTTTTAACGGTCTAGCCGGGTAATTCCTCTTTGCTGCAGTATAGTCAGAGCAACATAGCTCCTGGTTCCCTCCATTTACAACAGATGTCGGAGAATTAAATGGTCCCTTCGCTACGCGTCAACTCTGTCCAACAGGTTTTCAACGACGGCAATCACAACGCGTTTACTGATCTGTGCCATTTTCAAGGACAGATCTACCTGACCTTCCGCAACTGCCCTGACGGCCATATGCTCTTCACCTCCTCGCGAATCATCGTTCTGCGCAGCGAGAATGGCCGCGACTGGACGAAGGTGCATGAGTTTGGCGTGCCCAAGCGCGATGTGCGTGATCCGCATTTCATGGTACTTGGCGACAGGCTCTTCGTTTACACCGGCACATGGTGGGTAATCCCGGGCGAAAGCAGCGAGCGAGATCTCAACGATCACCTGGGATTTTGTGCCTGGAGTGATGATGGCGCCAGTTGGAACGGCCCTGCCCTACTCAACGGCACACACGGGTACTATATCTGGCGCGCAGCGTCGCACGACGGCGTGGGGTACTTGAACGGGCGGCGCATCCGCAATTTCGATGTAGTCGAGAATCGCGCCAAGACCCACGAGCCTATGGAATCGTGGTTGTTGGCGAGCAGCGATGGCTTCAATTTCACGCCAATCGGCCGGATGCAATCTGCCTACGGCGACGAAACCGCCTTTGTCTTCGAGGACGATGGCAGTGTGCTGGCAGTGGCGCGGTCAATGGATCCGCGGCCGGCCCAGGTTTGCCGGGCCACGCCACCCTATAGCAAGTGGACCGTCACCGACCTGGATCGCTATGTTGGCGGTCCGTTATTGGCGCGCTGGGGAGAACAGTATCTGGTGGCAGGGCGCAAAAAGAAGGCCGACGGTGGAGCGGTCACTACGCTCTATTGGCTGGTGGACGATCAACTGCAAGAGATTACAGAACTACCCAGCGGTGGTGACAATTCTTATCCTGGCTTTGTTCAACTCTCGGCAGACCGCGCATTGCTATCATACTATTCGAGTCACGAAGGCAGCGGAACATCCCTGGCGCCGTCCGCCATTTATTGTGCGGAACTGAGCCTAGTTTAGCAGGAGCGACCATGCTACTTTTTATTCTCCGCCGCGTGCTCCTTATGATTCCGACCCTGATCGTGGTTTCGATGATCTCATTTGCCATCATCGAGGCCCCGCCCGGGGACTATATGGACGCGTACGTCGATCAGCTTATTCAGCAGCAACAGGCCGTGGACCCAGCCGAAATCGCCGCCTTGCGCATCCGATACGGGCTGGATGACCCGACCTATGTGCGCTACTTTCGATGGTTGGGCAACATTTTGCAGGGCGACCTGGGGCGCTCGCTGGAGTGGAATCAACCTGTGAGCAAGTTGATTGCCGATCGCCTGCCCTGGAGCCTCGCTATCTCGTTGGCCTCGTTTGGGTTAGCCTATGCGATTGCCATTCCGATCGGGCTGTATACGGCGACGCACCAATACTCAATCGGTGATTATCTTTTCACGCTGATTGGTTTTGCCGGACTGGCTATCCCCAATTTTCTGCTGGCGTTGATCATCCTCTGGTATTACTTTGTGGCCACAGGCAACGTGGCCGTGGGGCTTTTCTCAGATCAATACATCATGGCACCGTGGAGTTTTGCCAAGTTCGTTGACATGCTCAAACACATCTGGCTGCCGGCGATTGTGGTGGGGACATCGGGCACGGCCGGCCTGATCCGCGTGATGCGCGCCAATCTGCTGGATGAGCTTGAGCGTCCGTACGTGATGGTGGCCCGCTCGAAGGGGCTATCTGAAGGCAAGATGATCATCAAGTATCCCTTCCGCATTGCCATGAACCCGATTGCCAGCACGATTGGCTGGACGTTGCCTGCGCTGGTCAACGGCGAACTCCTGGCATCGCTTGTCTTGGGGTTGCCCACGATTGCGCCGCTCTTTGTAGGCGCGCTCCTTAGCCAGGACATGTTCCTGGCGGGCAGCGTTGTGATGATTCTGAGTACACTTACCCTGATTGGCACTCTGGTTTCCGATGTGTTGTTGGCCTGGTTGGATCCGCGCATCCGCGGCGCCATCTAGTGGGGCACCTGTCACCCACATCGGGCTTTACCCGTGCGCCACGGACGGATGGGCACGGAGGCCCATCCCTACACCGGACACCCAGGATCGCGTCAGTACTGTAGGGGCGCCGCTTGCTGCGCCCGTCGGAGATTGCAATCACACGGCACGATGAGCCGGCAACCCGACCTGGCCCACCCCTTGTAGATTGTCGACTGTATGTAGTCTGCGAAAGGACAACGCTGCATGGCAGTGATGGATGAAGTTTTTAGCAAACCAAGCGGTGGACCCAGCCCCGCCGAAGATGATTATTCGGTTGCGACGCCCTGGCAGTTGATTCGCTGGCGCTTCTTGCGTCATCGGGTGGCGGTCTTTGCCCTGGGTGTCCTCGCCATCTTTTACCTGAGCGCGCTCTTTGCCGAGGTCGTGGCGCCATACAACCCAACCTCTTACGATACAGACTATATGTACATGCCGCCGCAGCGGATTCGCTTCATCGACAACGGCGTGTTCCAACTGCGCCCCTTTGTCTATGGCATGACATCCGAGATGGATATTGCCACCTTCCGCACGGACTATGAGATCGACACCGCGCAGAAATACCCGATCTACTTCTTTGTCGAAGGGGATCCGTACAAACTTTGGGGGCTCTTCGAAAGTAACATCCATTTGTTCGGCACCAAGGACGGCACCGTCTTCCTGTTCGGCACCGACAAGATGGGCCGCGACGTACTCTCGCGCACGATCTTCGGCGGGCGCATTTCGCTCTCTGTCGGTCTCTTGGGGATCGCGATCAGTTTCATCATCGGCATCGTGATCGGCGGGATCTCAGGGTATTTCGGCGGCATTGTCGACCTGGTGATTCAACGCATCATCGAGTTTGTCCGTTCGATTCCGACTCTACCGCTATGGATGGCGTTAAGCGTGGCGCTGCCGCCGACATGGTCGGTGGTGCAGATATACTTTGGGATCGTCGTGATCCTCTCGTTAGTGGGGTGGACGGGGCTGGCCCGCGTGGTGCGCGGCAAGTTCATGTCGCTGCGCGAGGAAGAATACGTGATGGCAGCCAAGCTCAACGGAGCAAACGAGCGGCGTATCATCTTCAAACACATGCTGCCCTCATTCACCAGCCACATTATCGCCTCGTTGACCTTGAGCGTGCCCGGCATGATCCTGGGCGAGACTGCGCTGAGTTTCATCGGCCTGGGTCTGCAGGCGCCGGCCATTAGCTGGGGCGTGCTGCTCAAGGATGCACAACGCATCCTCGTGTTGGCCGATTCACCGTGGCTGCTGATCCCCGGTCTGTTTGTGGTGATTGCGATTCTCTGCTTCAACTTTGTCGGCGATGGCCTGCGCGATGCCGCCGATCCCTATGCCAATATTTAGTACACGATTGGACCCTATCTAGGAAAGGCCCATGAACGAAAACCCGATGCTCTTGACTGTGCGCAACTTAACCACACACTTCTTCTCACAGGAAGGCATCCTTGAAGCCGTGGATGGCGTGAGCTTTAACATTCGCCGGGGTGAGGCCCTGGGCATTGCCGGTGAGAGTGGCTGCGGGAAGAGTGTGACGGCACAGTCGATCCTGCGTATCGTCCCCAAGAATGGTCGCATCATTGACGGCGAAATTCTATTGCACCAAAACGGCAGCGATACGGATCTGGTTCAGCTAGACGACCGCGGCAAAGAGATCCGCGACATCCGTGGGCGCTTGATTTCCATGGTCTTTCAAGAACCGATGACGGGCTTCAGCATGGTTTACACCATCGGCAATCAGATCACCGAGGTGATTCGACTGCACCAGCACTGTAGCGAAGCCGAGGCCCGCCAGCGCGCCGTCGAGATCCTGCGCCGGGTGGGCATGCCCAAACCCGAACAGACCATCGACGCCTATCCCTTTGCGTTGAGCGGAGGTATGCGGCAGCGCGCCATGATTGCAATGGCGCTCTCTTGTCACCCGGCGTTGCTGATTGCGGACGAGCCGACCACCGCCGTCGATGTCACGATCCAGGCGCAGGTGCTGGAGCTGATGAAGGATCTGCAGCGCGAAATGGGCATGGCGCTGATAGTGATCACGCATGATCTGGCCGTGATTTCAGAACTATGCGACCGGGTAATGATTATGTATCTAGGCAAAGATGTAGAGAGCGCACCGGCCCGCGAATTCTTCAACAACCCGAAGCACCCCTATAGTATCGGTCTGCTCAAGTCTGTGCCCGAGTTGGGGCAAGGCCGGGCGCAGGAGCTTGCACCGATCTCTGGTTCGGTGCCCAATGCGTACCGCCGCCCAACCGGGTGCCCCTTTCACCCGCGCTGTCCTGAGTTTATGCCGGGGGTGTGCGATGTGCAGTATCCGCCGCAGATAGAGGTGGGGCCTGATCACCTGGTGCGTTGTCATTTATACGATTAATTCTCTCGTGTTAGGAGCAGGCCAATGGCCGATCACGATATTGTTCTCGATGTAAAAGATCTACACAAGTATTACCCGATCACGCGCGGCTTTTTGCGGCGTACTGTGGGCAATGTCAAAGCGGTGGACGGCGTTAATTTCCAAGTCCGCCGCGGCGAAACACTGGCCCTGGTAGGTGAGAGCGGTTGCGGCAAAACCACCACCGGTCGCTGTGTCATGCGCGCAATCGACCCGACATCGGGATCGATTCTCTTTAACATGCAAAACGGCAAGCAGATCGATATGATGACGTTGGCTGGAGCAGAACTGCGCGACGTGCAACGCTATATGGGCATGATCTTTCAGGATCCTTACTCGTCGTTGAACCCACGCATGACGGTATTGGAGATCATCGGCGAGCCATTTATCACGCGTGGCCTGGTCAGTGGTCGACGCGAACTGGAGGACCGCGTGGCTGCGCTTCTGCGCAGTGTTCGCCTCGATCCAACGTACATGCGCCGGTACCCGCATGCCTTTAGTGGTGGACAGCGTCAACGGATTGCCGTGGCGCGTGCGCTTGCGTTGAATCCTGAATTCGTGGTCGCCGACGAGCCGATCTCTGCGTTGGATGTATCGGTACAGGCGCAGATCTTGAGTCTGCTGCGTGAGCTTCAGAGCGAGCTCAACCTGACCTATCTGTTTATCACGCATAACCTGGCCGTGGTGGAATTTATCAGCGATCGCGTCGCCGTCATGTACGTGGGCCAAATCGTGGAGTTGGGGGAGACAGAGGCAATCTTCCATCATCCCAAGCATCCCTATACCGAGGCGCTGCTTTCTGCCGTGCCCGTTATCGAAACAGATCGCAAAGGTCGTCAGCGTGAGCGGATCATCCTGGAAGGAGATGTGGCTGATCCGGCGAACGTCCCTGCCGGGTGCAGCTTTCATCCGCGCTGTCCATATGTGGAAGAAATCTGCCGAACCGAACGACCGGAGTTGATCAACGTGGCCGATGAAGACCAGACACCCCACCTTGCACGCTGCCATTTTGCCAGAGAACTTCAGTTAAAAGGCGTGCACAAGAAAGAGCCCAGCTTTTGACCTGTTTAGCCAGTTCCAACCCGGAGGCGCCTATGTAGCCAATGTCCATTTTGCTTGCAAACGATCTCGAAGAGGAACTGTCGTGTCGGTTACGGCGATTGTGCCGTCTGGCGTACCTATGCCCCTCGTGATCAAAATCACTGACAACGGAGGAGACACCTGTGAAACCGAGAAATTCAGTAATCCATTTAGCTTCAGCCTTGCTCATTGCCATTCTATTGCTGGCGGGATGTGATGCGCCGGCTGCACCCGCAGAGGCGCCTGCGGGTGGAGATAGTTCAACCCAGGAAGCGGCGCCCGCTACAGACAGCCAGGCCGCAGCGCCCACCGGCCTAATCCTGACCGACGCCCCGGCAGACGCCGATGAACGCCCTGTGCAGATGCAGGTCTTCAATTCACCGGCCGATGCGGAAAGTGCCACAGGAGAGGCGATCACCGAATACAAACAGGCGCCTGAACTCGACGCACTGGTGGCCAGCGGTGAACTGCCACCTGTGGCAGATCGCTTGCCGGCCAATCCCATCGTCGTAAAACCCGAAGAAGCCATTGGCAAATACGGCGGCACGCTGCGCAAGGCCATCACCGGTCAGGCGCAGACCGCTGAGGTTGGCAGTTGGTGGTTGGCCGAGTCGCTGACTGTGCATTCGCCACAGGGCGAGATCATCCCCAACGTGGCCGAGAGCTGGGAATGGTCGGACGATTACAAACAGCTCACCCTCCATATTCGCCAGGGCATCAAGTGGAGTGATGGCGAACCCTTCACCGCCAACGACATCCGCTTCTGGTGGGAAGACGTCGTCCTGAATACGGATTTGACGCCCTCACCGCCCACGTTGCTCACGCGCGGCGGCGAACTGGCCGAGTTCACGATGGTGGATGACTACACCATCCAATTCAGCTTTAGCGAACCGTATGCGCTCTTCACGACCTACCTGGGCAGTTGGGGTTTCCCCCGTTCTACCCCCACTCAGCTTCCGCGCCACTATCTAAGCCAGTTCCACCCCAATTACACAGATATGGCTGAGATCGAAGCGATGATGGAAGAGGAAGGCTTCGACGATTGGGCAGACTTCTTCCAACAGAAGATGGCGACGGTCAACCCTGACCGGCCGACGATCGGCGCCTGGATTTCACAGGCGGCACCGCCCAATCCGGTGGAAATCTTCCTACGCAATCCGTATTACTGGAAGGTGGACACGGCAGGCAATCAGTTGCCCTACATTAGTGAGATCCGCAGTACACGTGTGGCCGATGCCGAAGCTGCTCTGCTCAAGACCATCGCCGGCGAGCTTGACTTCGTGCGTGCGCTGGGGCAATCGAACCTGCCGATTTTGAGCGACAACAAAGAGAGTGGCAACTATCGCTTTGCCTACGCCGATTGGATGCCCAACGCCTACGGCAATATCATGTTCAACTTCACCACAGAAGATCCGGTGAAGCGTGAGTTGTACAACGACAAGAACTTCCGCCATGCGCTTTCGGTGGCCATCAACCGCGACGAGATCGTCAAGTTGATCTACAAGGGTGGTGTCTTTGCCTCTCAGGTAGCGCCGCTGCGTGGCGAGCCCTATCACGGTGAATCTGAGCTCTTCCAGTCCTGGGCCCAGTACGACCCTGAACTCGCCAATCAGATTCTGGATGATATGGGGTTGACTGAGCGCGACGATGAAGGCTTCCGTCTGGGGCCGGATGGCGAAGAACTGTTGCTGATCATCTCGGCAACAACCGCCTGGCCGCCGGAAACGACTGAATTGATGGAACTGGTTAAGGGGTACTGGGCCGAAGTCGGCATTCGCGCCACCGTGACGCCCGAAGCTGGGGAACTGTGGACAACACGCCACAACGCCGGCGAACACGATCTTTCTGCCCGTGGCGCTCACTTCGGTGGTGGTCCTGTACATCCGACGCTCAACTCAAACACCTTCGCGCTGGCCGGTTGGCAGTGGAGCCCTGATTGGGCGCTGTGGCTGGACACAAATGGCGAGCAGGGGGTTGAACCGCCCGACGATGTGAAACGTCTGCGTGAGATCCGCGAAGAGATCATGGGCGAACCGTCCGAGGAAGTACGCAATGAGTTGATGCAAGAGGTCTTCGAGATCCATATGGACAACCTGTGGTCGATCGGCCTGGTCGTGGACGATCCACGCTTTGGGCAGTTGGCGGTTGTCCACAACCGGCTGCGCAATGTCGTCACCCACTCGATCTCAGGTGAGTGGTACCCGACTGTTCCTGCCCAGTGGTTCATCAACGAGTAGCCTCTGGCGCAAACCGTCGCTTCATGTATGTGTAGAAATAGTCCGGCGGTGGTACTTCTCACCGCCGGACTATTTGTGCGAAGAATCCATCGAAGTGGTGCCGATCTTCCAACCCTGACGGCATTGTATGCGACAATCAGAACCGACTTTGGGCGTAAAGAATTTGCGCATGGGGTGGGTCCGTGGTATGATATGCCTGTTCGAAAAGCGGTGGGGGATAGTTTAATAGGCAGAACACGTGACTCTGGATCACGCAGTTGGGGTTCGAGTCCCTGTCCCCCAG
>CAVWAL010000024.1:0-566909 GCA_963752935.1 uncultured bacterium | reverse complement strand
TGGCCGAGTTGTTGGATCAGGTGGTGGACGCCCAAGAGGCGGAACGACAACGCATCGCGCGCGAGCTCCACGACGCCACGGGGCAGTCGTTGACGGCGATTGCGCTGGGTCTGCGCGGCATCGGGCGTCTGGTCGAAGAGGAAGCGCCGGCGGTAGCGAACCAATTGCGCGAGGTGGAATCCTACAGCACAAATGCGCTCACCGAGCTGCGCCGGATCATGGCGGATCTGCGACCGTCGCAACTGGACGATCTCGGCCTGGTGGCGGCGCTGCGCTGGTATGTGCAGTCCTATGAGCAGCGGCGCGCCATACCTGCTGAGTTCATTTTGCAGGGCGAACCGGTGCGTCTGCCGGCTGAGACAGAGACCGTCCTCTTTCGCATTACGCAGGAAGCGTTGACCAATGTAGCCAAACACGCCGACGCCAAACGGGTGATTGTACAACTGTCGATGCAGCCAGATCGCGTTGCCGTGGAGATCGAGGATGACGGAAAAGGCTTTGAAGCCGATAGAATGCGGCACAGCGAACGGCCAAGTCTGTCGGGGTGGGGCCTGGTGGGGATGCGCGAACGCACCCGTCTGCTGGGCGGCGAGTGTACGATCCAGTCTGCGCCGGGCGCGGGAAGCCGCATACGCGTAGAGATTCCGCTGAAGAAGGAGATGAAGGATGTCGAAGATACGGTTGTTGTTGGTGGATGATCACGAAATTGTGCGTGCCGGTCTGCGCATGCTCTTCCTGGCCGAACCGGATATGACGATTGTCGGCGAGGCGGGCAGCGGACATGATGCGCTGCGGCTGGTGCGCGAACTGAAGCCCGATGTGGTGTTGATGGATGTGGCCATGCCGGGCATGACCGGTATCGAAGCGACGCGCCAGATCAAAGAGGCCAACCCCGATACCGCGGTGCTGGCGCTAACCATGTACGAAGACGAGCAGTATTTCTTCGAGATGATCCATGCCGGCGCAGCGGGGTATATCCCCAAGCGGGCAGCGCCCGACGATCTGGTCTCCGCCATCCGCGTAGTGAGCCAGGGGAATGTCTTTCTCCATGCCAGCCTGGCGCGCTGATCTGGTCAACGAAGTCCTCAATCAGCCTGAAGCAGGCGCGTCGTCTGCCGCCGATGAGTTGACTGCACGCGAGCGTGAGGTGCTTGTCTACATTGCCGAAGGCAACACCAACCGTGAGATTGCCGAGAAACTGGTCATCAGCCCGAAGACGGTCGACCGTCATCGTGAGAACATTATGCGCAAACTCAACCTCCACAATCGTGTCGAGCTGGTAAAGTACGCGATTGAGAAGGGGTTGATCCGAGTAGAGTGATCAGGCTGTTTCGACATTCATTCCCCACTGTTCATGGGGTGCATCCCCCATGTGGAAAGATGTGGCGTTGTCCCAATAGATTCTTGACCGGTGGCGTGGTACGCTGGTGACAGAGTATCCACTATCGAGGAGAGAATTTATGGAGACTGTTTATACGGCGTTAGGGGTGCTGGGGCTGTTCGTTGTTCGTCTGGGTGTGCCATTGGCGGTGGTGGCGCTGGTAGGGTATGCGCTGCACCGGCTGGACGCCAAATGGGAAGCCGAAGCGGAGGCCTACCGCCGCCAAACGACGCCGAAGACCGAAGTGGAACTTCGCCCTGTGGAGCAGCCGTGCTGGGTATTGAAGAATTGCCCCGAAGATGTCTATCAGCACTGCGCAGCGTTTCGGCGCACCGGGGATCCTTGCTGGCTGGCGCGTAGCCGTGTGGATGGGATGTTGCCGAATGCGTGTGTGACGTGCACACTGTTTAGTTTGAGGAGACCGACTCACGAACTGGTCACCAATTGAGATGCAAACGGTCAATCCAGTTGAACTGAGACAGCGCAGCCAATGGCTGGCGTTCGCTGTCTCTTTTGTCATTGTCGCCTTTTCACTAGGGTTAACCCTGCTGGGTGCCAGCGAAAACAGCTTCGCGGACGACGGCGAACCGCGACTGCTTGCCATGCTCACTGATTACGAAAGCCCACAACGTTGCAAAGAGTGTCACGAGGAGCAGTACGAGTCCTGGTCGAACACCACCCACGCCAACGCCCTCTTTGATCCCATCTTCCGCACCTATCTTGAACAGGCCGATGAGCCTTCAGAGTGTTTGGCCTGTCACACCACCGGCTACAACGCAGAGACCGGCGAATTCGTGCTGGCGGGTGTCACCTGCGAGGCGTGTCACGGTGCATACCGCGACGAGCACCCACAGGAAAGCATGTCCGTTGCCGCATCACCCTGACTTTTGCGGCGATTGCCACACCACCACGCTGGACGAGTGGCAGACCAGCCGCCACGGCGCCGCCAATGTACGCTGCGTGGACTGTCACGAGGTCCACACCCAACAGGCGCGAGCGATCACCAGCACCTACGGCCTTTGCGCCACCTGTCACAGCAAACAGATCCAGGACACCCGTCATCAGGCCCACAGCGAAGCGGGTATTCTGTGCGTCGAATGCCACCTGGATCGACCTGACGAAATCCCCGTCAACGGCCATACGCTCACCGGTCACTCCTTTACCGCCACGCGCGACAATTGTGATGAGTGTCACGCTGACGAACCAGTATCAACCCCCTAGCGACCCCTGTTGCAAGATTTTCACCGGTAGGGAGCGGCCTGCGGCCGCGCTAACCGCGCATGTTGCCCAGAAGCGTGCCCAGCGGGTTTGACGGCGATCCCGTCTTGATCCGCTTTCCGAAGCCCGCTGATTCCGATATGGCTCCCAGACCCGCTTTCCGAAGCGCTCCTACTCAACCGACGCTCGCTCTCTAGTAGATTTGCCAAGGCCGGTTGAGCAGCCCTGTGCAGGCGCCCACAAGGTTAAAGCGTGAAAAGCAGGTTGGGTTTACGTAAGCACAGTGGGAAACATGGTATTCTAAAGTACGCCCACTACTATCCCCTGAATGGGTAAACCACTTGCTGTTCATTTCTGGAAAGGAATTTCGCTGTGTCGTTAAGTGAAAGTGTTCCCTACGAGGAACTTCGCGACGGATTTCTTCAATGGCTGATGAGCAATCGCCGACTCGTCTATTTTGCCGTTATCCCCGCGATCCTCGTCCTTTGGCTGATCACCGGGATCTACATTGTTCAGCCAGGCGAAGAGGGAGTCGTACGCACCTTTGGCAGATTCTCTGGCATCACAGGATCGGGCTTGAACTACCACATCCCCGGTCCTATTCAAACGGTGAATGTTGTGGACGTGCAGAGCATCCGCCGCGCTCGAAATTGGATTCCGCACCCGAGCAGGGGATCGAAAAGAAGAGATTCTCAACGAAGCGCTTATGTTAACCCGCGATGAAAACATTGTGCAGGTAGAGTTACTGATCCAGTATCGGATCGGTGATTCTCGCAATTTTGTCTTCAACGTTCAGGATCCCGAAGGTGTCCTGGTGACAAGTGCCGAGGTTGCACTGCGTAGTGCAGTCGGCCAAATGGGCATTGATGCCGTCATTACCGAGGAACGAGCCCGGGTGCAGGATGAGACGCGCATATTCCTGACCCGATTGATGGAGAATTATAACACCGGCATTCTGGTAACGGACGTACGTCTGCAGGTTGCCGATCCACCTGAAGAGGTACGTGATGCCTTCCAGGAGGTAGTGCGCGCCCAGGCAGACAAGGAACGACGCATCAATGAGGCTGAAGCCTATCAAAATGATGTTGTGCCGCGGGCGCGTGGCGAAAGGCAACGTCTGATCGAAGAGGCAACCGGCTTCAAAGATCGTGAGGTCCTGCGTGCTACCGGTGAAGCCGAACGGTTCCTGTCTGTTCTAGGGGCCTATCGATTGGCGCCAGAGGTGACCCGGGAACGACTGCACATTGAAGCCTTAGAAAAAGTACTGAACCGGGTTGATTTGATCTTGTTGGACGAAAATGCAATGGGGAATAGCCAGATCTTACCGTTCCTGCCATTGACCGAAACAAGACCGGTTGAACAAGCGCCGGTAACGCCGGCAGTGACGACGGAGGGTCAATAATATGAGAAGCTACATTTCCACCGCAGTCGCGATTGTTGCCATCATGGCGGTGATTCTGATTAGCCAAAGTGTCTTTATCGTCGATGAAACGCAACAGGCGATTATTCTTCAGTTTGGCGATCCGGTGGCCACAATACGAGAACCGGGGCTTGCCTTCAAGCGACCATTCCTCCAAAATGTGATCGTCTTTGACAAGCGCGTGCTGTCCAGTGATGCCTCGCCACAGGAATATCTGACCTCTGACAAGAAGCGGCTGGTGGTCGATCATGTCACTCGCTGGCGGATTAGCGATCCCCTGACCTTTTTCAAGGCTGTACGCACAGAGACCGGCGCCCGTGCCCGTCTTGACGATATTATCTTCTCGGAACTGCGTCGGGAACTGGCGACGGTTGAGTTCATAGACGTCATTGCCAATCAGCGCGAAGCCATTGAGGAACGCGTTGCGGCATCCGCCCTGGAGAAAGCATCTGAGTTCGGCATCATGGTCCTCGATGTGCGCACCAAACGCGCCGATCTGCCCAAAGAAGTGGAGCAGAGTGTCTTCGACCGTATGCGGGCCGAACGGCAGCGAGAGTCTTCGCTGTTACGTGCAGAAGGCGAAGAATTGGGGAACATTGTTCGGGCACAGGCCGATCGCAACAGCGGCGTGATTGTGGCAGAAGGCGAACAGCAAGCCCAACGGCTGCGCGGCGAGGGTGAAGCTGAGGCTATCGGAATCTATGCAAATGCCTTGGAACAGGATCCAGAGTTCTACGCCTTTACCCGCCGTCTGGAAGCATACGAAACCATCATGAAGAGGGGAGATCGTTTGGTCATCCCCTCTGACAGCGAGTTCTTCCGCTTTCTGCTGAACAACAGTGCAGAAGTTGAAGTTGCCACAGTTCCGGCCGCCGTTACCCCGTAAAACTGTGCGGCCACTTAACACTGGTTCATGCAGGACGAAATGACAGCCCATCCTGCGGTCCAGACGAAAAAGCGATGTCGAGAGAGGCTCTCGACACCGCTTTCTTTGTTCTACACACGCTTCCTTCTCTACACAGAAGAGAGAGTAGGCGGATCACCCCATCAACAATCGCCTAATGATGTTCATACCCAAACTTCAGGGCAAAGCCCATGATGAAGCGCACGGCCAGGTACCAGATCAACATGGCGGCGGCGACGATGCCGAAGGTGGAGAACCATTCCAGTACGCTGGGTACGTAGACGGCGCCTTCGGGCGCAAACTGGGCGGCCAGGGTGGCGTCAAAGCGGTTCATCCCCACACCGAGGACCACCACCAGCGGCGCTGCCCAGTGCACCCACGGCTGCATGCGCAAGGGCGGCACGCTCCACAGCACAATCGGAATCACGGAGCAGAAGAGGATCTCGGCGACCCAGAGCAGACTGATTGGGGACAGTTGCAGCAGCATAGGCAGTTCGCCGGCATAGATCACTTCACCCACTCGGATCAGCATGTAGATCAACCCAACCGCAATCACACCTTTGCCCAACCCCAAGGCGATGGAGGGGTCCTCTTGTTGGCCACGCACGCGCACGGCGACCTTGTAGGCGATCGTCCCCAGACTCAGCCCGACCAGGATCGAGGAGGTGTAAAACAAGACGGGCAAGATCGGCGTGTACCACAGTGGATGCAGCCGGTGCGGCATGTTGAGGTAGAGCGTCCCCAACGTGGACTGGTGCAGCGTCGACAACGTCACGCCGATGATGGTAACGGGCGTCATCAGGCGGTAAGCCAGGCGCATGGGCCACTTCCACGGCAAGAAGGCCAGCAGGTCGGGGCTGACTTCGATCACCAGCACGGTGGTGTAGAGCAGCACACACCAGCAGATCTCAAAGAGCGGCGAGTGCATGTTATAGAAGAGCAAGAAATTGTAGAAGCGGTCGGGGCGGCCCAAATCGAGCAAGAGCAGCATGAGCACGGCGACGTAGCCCATCAACCCGGCCAGGATGGCAGGTCGCAGCACCGGCTGAAATTGGCGCAGATGCAGCACATGGACCACTGCCGCCATCGTGAAACCTACACCCGAAAAGGCGATCAGCGCAAAGTCGAAACCGATCCAGATGCCCCAGGGGTAGGCGTCGGTAAGCGATGTGGTGGCGCCCATGCCCACAAGCAGACGCCCTACACCGGCGGCCAGACCGATCATCGTCAAGAAGGCGAGCAGCCCGGCGATGATATCACCCGTTTTGAACGGCCCAATCACAACCTTCGGCTGGACGGAAGGGGCTTGCATCGTCATAATTCGGCTCCTGGTTTCTGCGTCTTGGCGTGGACAGTGGCTTCGCCGTTGACCTGTTGTCGTCGTTGCATAAAGAGATGAAGTGCGGTGACCACCGAGGCCACGGTCAGTGCGATGGTGGGTGTCTGCTTCATCACCGCTTCGGCGTAGCGCGGATTCGGATCGCCGCCCAGTTCAGGAAAGCCCAAGAGCGAGAAGGGCACCGGCGATAGATAGAGCACCGAGGTGCCGCCCACCTCGTGTTCACCGTACACGTGTTCGACATAGCGCCCGGGATTGGAGACAACCTGAGCGTGGGCCTGGGCCAGCAGTTCATGGCGACTGCCGAAGCGCAGGGCTCCATTTGGACAGGCAGCGATACAGGCAGGTCGTTCGTCCTCTTCGAGACGGCTGGCGCACATCTGGCACTTGTGGATCAAGCCCAGCGGGTTTTCCCATTCATACGTGGGCACCCCGAAGGGACAGGCATACTGGCAATACCGACAACCGATGCACTTTTCTGAATCGTAGACGACCGGGCCTTCCGGCGTCTTGCGTAGAGCACCAACGGTGCAGGCCGATACACAGGCCGGGTGCAGACAGTGCATGCATTGGTGTTTGATGTTGATGGTCTCGGCCTGGCCGACACTGTTTTCGATCTGACGTTCTTCCACAAAGCTGTAAGAATCGGTATCGAGGATGATGGGCACCTGATTGCGGTGTGGCCGGTCGTTGGCTTCTTTGCAGGCCAGCGCACACGATTGACAACCGGTGCAACGGGTGAGGTCGATGAGGATGCCCCAGGCATCCTCGTTGACAGGACCCTCGCTGGCTGCGGCTACATGGACGTCCCCGGCGAGGGCGGTAGAAGCAGCCAGCGCTGCGATACCACAGCCCATCCCTTTGAGCAGGTCACGGCGAGAGAGTTCTGAATTGACCGGCGTCATGATTGATCGTCCTTTCGGCTGTAGCGAGCGACGAAGAGCATGAAAATGATGCCCACCATGCCGCCGATGCCGATACCGAACCCCAGGGTGATGGGTGTCATTACTTGCATGGTGTACGTCGTCTGCTTTGCCGATTCGAGGCGGGCGTCGAGTTCGGCCACCCGCTGTTGTTCGGTGCGCAGATCGGCCAGTGCCAACTGCCGTACGCCGACCTGAGCGGCGGACTCATTCACACTATCGCGGTGACAGTCGAGACACTTGTCAGACGAGACCGAGGTGAAGTCGTGGACAGGGGCGCTGATGTCGCCCATATTGCCTGTCATCACCATGGCGCCGGGAATCGTCGAGGGCGACATATGACAGTCGGTGCAGGCGGCATCCACATACCAGTGCGACTCATGGAAACTGTCGGTCAGCGACTCCTTGTGACAGGAGCGACAGAGTGCTTCGTCAGTCAGCCGTAGTTCTTCTGAGTGCGAAACGTGACAGCTAATGCACTGAACATTGGCCTGGGCGTGGATGGTGCCCTCCCACTCGGTGAAGGTGTTGGCATGGCAATTCTGGCACATAGACGAATCCACGCGCAGTGCCACAACGCCTTCATCGGGGTGCCCTTTGACGTATGCGCCGTGGCAATCTTCGCAGGTTGCATAGGGTTCGCTGCCGCCGTCGGGCACGATGGCATGGGTAGAGGACATCCACGCTTCTGCCTCTGCCGAGTGACACGATTCACAAGGTTCAACATCGTCACCGGTTTCGGGCGATTGGGCATAGGCGGCAGAGGCCAGCAGCACCAGGAGCATTCCGACAAGAGCGAAGAGTCCGACGCAGCGACCGACTGCCGCTTTGCTGAGAGTCAAAGATGTTTGCTTGGTCATGGCTTAACTTCCTTCAAGCTGAGAGTCGGGAAAACCGACGCTATAAGTTGAGATGGAGGACACGGCAGCAGAAGAAACGGCCAACGGCCATGACGAGCATCGGAATGCCAAAACGCAGAACGAGCAACGTCAACATCACAGAGAGGACGATCAGGAATTCTAGCGGTGTCATCGGAAACGCTCCTTTCAAGCGCTAATTGAATAACTTCTTGACCTGAGGTTAGCACGCTCCGAAGGACAATCCCATATGGTACGCAACCCATCGTACACCCCATCTTTGTGGGGGATCAGAAGGGTAAATGGGGTGATTTTCAGGCTGGAGATGGTTGGGATTGGGTGTTTTCCCCATGCAGGGGATGGGGTGAGCAGCGCAGGGTGAATGGCGAGGATATCCTGTCTATCCACTGTGCCTGGTCGCCAATTTGTCATTTCAGGGCTACGTGCGACAATAGAGGAAGAACAAAATGCCGCATCGCGCTCTGCCTTTGTGCGGCGTTCCACAGAAAGGACACTTCCATGCGAGTTATCGTCACCGGCGGCAGCGGACGCGCCGGCCGCCATACCGTCAAAGAACTGGCCGATGCCGGCCACGAAGTAATCAACGTGGACCGGGTGCGGCCTTCGTTTGCGCAACCCGGTGGTTTTATCCAAATCGACTTGACCGACGCCGGCGAGGTCTACGATCTCTTCGCTCAGGTGAAACCCGAGGGCGTCTGTCATCTGGCCGCTAACCCGTCGCCCAGCGGTTATGCGCGGCAGAGCACCTTTCAGAATAATGTGATGAGCACCTATAACATGATGCAGGCCGCGGGCGATTTTGGCGTCACCCGCTTCATCTATGCCAGCAGCGAAATGGCCACTGGCTGGCTCACCACCGAAGATCTACCGTCTCGCTTCCCCTTTAACGAGGAGGATCGGGTAGCATCGCCCAACGCCTACGCCCTGAGCAAATATATGGGCGAAGTCATCGCCGATTCGTTGGTGACCCGCTACCCGGAGATGGCGGTCTGCAGCCTGCGTATCAACAACGTCATCCCGCCCGACGAGTATCAGCGGCTCGAAGCACGCCGCCGCAACTTTCCCAGCGAAGGCAGTAGCAACTTCTGGAGCTACATTGATGCCCGCGATGTGGCCGGCGCCTTCCGCGCTGCACTCGAAGGCCAGAGCAGTGGACACGAAGTCTTCTTGATCGCTGCCGCCGACACCTGTATCAACGTCCCCATCCAAGAAGCCGTTGAAGCACGCTATGGTCCTGGGGCCAACTTCGCCCCGGATCACGGACAGTTCCAATCGGTCTTCGATTGCAGCAAGATCAAACGATTTTTCGGATGGGAGCCAAAGTACAGTTGGCGGCAGACGGCGTAGGTTGTATCCCGAAGGCCCACCATGCTCGCCAAACACTCTTTTTCGGAGGCCCCCCATGCCCCATAGCAGCCAGCCCTGTCCCATCGAGCGGATCACCCACGCCCCGTTTCGTCACTTTTTTGGGTACTACGAGAAGACGCCCTGGAACGCGACGGGGCAGCGGCTGCTGGGGATGCGGGTGAACTTCCAACACCGCCCCCCTAGCGCAGAGGACGTGGTGCAGATCGGGATCATCGACCGCGCGAATGGCAACCGCTGGCGATTGCTCGGTGAGACCAAAGCATGGTGCTGGCAGCAGTCCTGCATGCTCCAGTGGCTGGGATCGGATCCGGCCGGCACCATCCTCTTCAATACGCGCGGCGACGAGGGCTTTGGCGCCACGATTCTCAACGTGGACAGCGGTGAGCAACGGATGCTGTCGCGGCCGGTCTACGCCGTGGAGGGGAATGGGCGCTATGCGATGTCGCTTAACTTCGCCCGCCTGGATCGAACCCGCCCCGGGTACGGCTACAAAGGCGTAACAGATCCCACCCTCGGCCAGCTTGCGCCGGACGCCGACGGTATCTATTACCTGGATCTGCAGGCGGACGAGAGTCATTTGGTGATCAGCCTGGCGCAACTGGCCAGACTGCGGCCCCACGACAGTATGATCGGAGCAGAACACTGGGTGAATCATCTGCAATGCAGCCGATCCGGTCACCGTTTCGCCTTTTTGCATCGATGGCGTCAACCCGGCCAGCAAGGATGGCTCACGCGTCTGCTCACCGCCGATCCCGAAGGCAACGACATCGCCATCCTGGCCGATGAGGGATACGTCTCCCACTATGATTGGCGCGGGGACGATGCTATCCTGGCCTGGTCCCGACACAACGGAGAGCGCCACTATCATCTCTACAGCGACGGGGGCAACCACGTTCGCCCGATTGGCGTCGATGTCCTTACAGTGGACGGGCACTGTTCCTACAGCCCCGACGGGCGCTGGATCCTCACCGACAGCTACCCCAATCCGCAGACGTCGGTGCGCTCGCTGATCCTCTACCGGCGCGATACCAATCAGCGCATCGACATCGGTCAGTTCTACTCGCCGCCGGACCTGCACGGCGAAATTCGCTGCGATCTTCACCCGCGCTGGAATCGCGACGGCACCCAGGTCTGTATTGACTCGGCCCACGAACACACACGGCAGATGTATGTGATCGAGGTGGGCGAGGTCGTCAATGCGTGAGTTTTTGGTTGAGCTTTTCGTTGAAGTCGGACAATGAGCGACTAAGCGATTTCAAATCGTCCATACGCTCCCCGATCACCCAATCGACACTCTTTGATCCCCAATCTCCCCCAATAAGGAGCTTGTCATGCTCTACCCACAACAAAACGAAGTGCGCAACCTGCTCGAACTTTCAGGCATTTGGGATCTACAAATCGATCCCAACGGTGTCGGCGAGGAGCGCGGCTGGGAGCGTGGCGTACCCGATCCACGCCCGGTTGCAGTGCCCGGCAGTTGGAATGAACAATACGGCGACCTGCGCGACTACCTGGGCCTGGCCTGGTATAACCGCACCTTCTGTGTCCCTATAGCGTGGAAAGGCTCACGCGTGCGGCTGCGCATCGGTTCCGCCGTCTACCACGCCGACGTCTGGGTCAACGGCCAACGTGTGGGTGCCCACGAAGGCGGTCATCTGCCCTTCGAGTTCGACGTCACCGATGCTCTGAACTGGGACGCCGAAAACAGCGTCAGCATTGCCGTGGAAAACGAACTCAAGCCCACCCGCGTCCCCCCGGGCAACGTGGGTGGCGGCGCTTTCGCCTTGATGGGCAGCTACCCCAGCGCCAGCTATGATTTCTTTCCCTACGCCGGGCTGCACCGCCCCGTTTACCTCTACAGCGTGCCGCAACAAGCCATCGAAGACGTCACCGTCACCACCGACATTGACGGGTCGACTGGGCTGGTGCGTGTGGTGGTGGAGCAGAATGGCCCCGGCGGCTCCTGCCATCTACACCTGAAGGATCAGACGTCTTCAGTCGAGGCCACGGTCGAATTTGCCGACGGCAGGGCCGAGGCACTCCTCACCGTGGAATCGGCCGGCTTCTGGTCGCCCGACGATCCTCACCTCTACCAGCTTACGGTTTCCATCGTCGAAAACGGCCGGCCCCTGGATCGCTACCGCCTCGACATCGGCATCCGCACCATCGCCGTGCAGGGAGACAAAATCCTGCTCAACGGTGAACCCATCTTCCTCAAAGGCTTTGGTCGCCACGAAGATTTCGCCGCCAGCGGGCGCGGCCTCAACCTGCCGTTGATGGTCAAAGACTACGGCCTGCTCAAGTGGATCGGGGCCAACTCGTATCGCACGTCGCACTATCCGTATTCAGAAGAAGAGATGCGCATGGCCGACCGTGAGGGCATCCTCATCATCGACGAAAGCCCCGCCGTGGGCCTCTTCTTCGAGGGCGATAAAGCCGGCATCCAAACCCGGCTTGACCTGTGCAAGACATATATGCGCGAGTTGGTCGCCCGCGACAAGAATCACCCCAGCGTGATTATGTGGAGTGTCGCCAACGAACCGTTTCCGCCGGACATGATGCGCCGCTTCGCGTCCCACGAGGCGATCCCTGTCGACGCCGGCACCACTGCCTTCTTCGAGGAGTTGATCGGCGTCACGCGCGAACTCGATCCCAGCCGACTGGTGACGCTGGTGGGCATCCACGGCAGCCCCAACGAATGGCATGCCCTCACCGATGTCGTCTGCATCAACCGCTACTACGGTTGGTACTCTGAAGGCGGTCAACTTGAAGAAGGATTCAAGCTCATCGCCCGTGAACTCGACGCCCTCCACGCTGCGCTGGGCAAACCGGTGATGGTCTGTGAATTCGGTGCGGACACCGTCCCCGGTACCCACGCCGAACCCGCCGAAATGTGGAGCGAAGAGTACCAGGTCCTGATGATCGAAGGCTACCTCAACGCCGCCGACGCCCGTCCTTTTGTAGTGGGCATGCACATCTGGAACTTTGCCGACTTCAAAACCGGGCAGGGCAACCGCCGTGTCAACGGCTACAACTACAAAGGCGTTTTCACGCGTGATCGACGGCCGAAGATGGCGGCGCATATGTTAAAGAAACGCTGGACGGAGTCTTAACCCACGGAGCAGGCAACACGCGACACGTTCCCAACCGAAAGGAGATGCCCGATGCTTTCTCATTACAACCCCATCGACGTGGAAATTGCCCTCCGTCAAGCCGATCCGCACTGGCCGCCCTTTCCATCCGCTTCCGATAGGGCGGCCTGGGATCACGTGCGCGCCCGCCTGGGCGAGGATGCGGTTGTGCAGGCCATCCGCCATGCCGAGGACGCCGCCGAGACGCCGATTCCTTTCTTGCCTGCCACGCTCTGGCTGGAGTTCAAGCGCAATGGTCGCCGTGAAGGATACCAGGACCCGCGCCACCGGCGCAGCACCATGCTGTCGGCGCTGGCGCTGGCCGAAGCGCTCGAAAACCAGGGTCGCTTCCTCGATCCTATTCTCGACGTGGCCTGGGCCATCTGCGAGGAGAGCAGTTGGGCCTACCCCGCCCACCAGGCTGAACTGACCGATATTCACAGCCCGTACATCGACCTGGGCGCGGCCACTACCGGGCTCGAACTGGCCGAGTTGGACGCGCTCCTGGGCCACGCCCTCGATCCACGGTTGAGCAAACGCATCCACGACGAGATCGACCGGCGTCTGCTCACGCCCTACCTCGAACGCCACGACTTCTGGTGGCTGCACAACAGCCGCGCCCGCACCGTCAACAATTGGACGGCAGTCTGTAACGCCGGTGTGGTGGGCGCAGCCTGCTATGTGGAAAAGGAGCCGGCACGCCTGGCCGAGATCATTGCGCGGGCGGCGCGTTCACTCGACGACTACCTGCTCACCTTCGATCCCGACGGCGGCTCCACCGAAGGACCGGGCTACTGGGGCTACGGCTTCGGTCACTATGTGATCCTGGGGCAACTGGTCGAGGCGCGCAGCGGCGGGTTGATCAACTTTCTCGATCTAGACATTGTACGCAAGGTGGCGCGCTTCCCGGCGGCGACGGTGATGAGCCCAGGCCGCTACGTCAACTTCTCTGACTGCGACGCCGAGGTGATCCAGGAACGCTCGCTGCTGGCTTTCCTGGCGCAGCGCATGGATCTGCCCGAGTTGGCCGCACTGGCGAAGACGCAGCCGGCGGACGGCGCCCGCGACGTGTTGCAATGGGAGCTTCGCAAGACCTTCTGGCAACTGCCTCCCAACACGCCCAAAGAACTGCTGGCAGCGCGCCATGAATGGTACAACGGCATGATGTGGATGATCGCCCGCTACGATCCGAGCAATGGCAACGGCCTGATCCTGGCGGCCAAGGGCGGTCATAACGGCGAAATGCATAACCAGAACGATGTGGGCAACTTCATCGTGCACTTCAAGCAAGAATCGGTGATCCCTGATGTGGGCCGCGGCCGCTATACCAAGGCCTACTTCGGCCCCGAACGCTACGAGCACTTCGTCAATTCGTCGCTGGGCCACTCCGTCCCTGTGCCCAATGGACAGGTGCAGATGGTGGGCGAAGAGGCTGCGTCCACACTGATCGAGCACAGCACGGGGGACCAGGAGGACGTGCTCGCCATCGAGATGGCCGGCGTCTATCCGCCCGAAGCCGGGCTGGAAAGCCTGCAACGTCGCATTGTTTTGCGGCGTGAGGCGCCTCACGGCTGGGTGGAAGTGACCGACACTTTCCGCTTTAAGGATGGCCCCGCGCCCTTCGAGACTGCACTCACTGTCTTCGCCCCCGTCGAAGAAGGCTTCGACGCCCTCGTCATTCGTGGAGATCGGGGCCACCTACGTGTGGGCTACGACGCCAACCTTGTCGACGTGCGCGTGGACCTGCACACTGGCATCGAGATGCCCCATGGCAGCCGCGACATCCGCCGCATCGTCTTCACCGTCCGCGAACCGGCACAGGAAGGGGTAGTACGCTTGGCAATTGAGCCCGTGGAGTAACTCACAGTTATCGTTATCCAATTTCATTCCAAAGGATTGCTCGATGTCCTTCATCCAGCTCGATTTCTTTTCTGAAACGCTACAACTGGCGTCGTCGATGAATGTGTTGCTGCCACGCACGACGCAGGCACAGCGCGACAAACTTGGGCCAGATCACAAGTATCCTGTCCTCTATCTGTTACATGGCATGAGCGACGATCAATCCGGGTGGACGCGCTACACGTCGATAGAGCGTTACACCCGCTACCTCAACCTCGCCGTGATCATGCCCGCCGTCCACCGCAGCTTTTACGCGGACATGCATCAGGGCGGTCGCTATTGGACGTTTATCAGCGAGGAAGTCCCTGCGCTGGCACAGAGTCTCTTCCCGTTGTCGACGCAGCGCAGTGAAACCTTTACCGCGGGTCTGTCTATGGGCGGCTACGGTGCGTTCAAACTGGCACTGCGTCAGCCAGAACGCTTCTCGTATGCCGCCAGTCTCTCGGGTGCGCTGGATATGACCCAGCGCGTCGCCAATCCGGATCCAACCCGTGTTGACGAAAACTTCCGCATCTTTGGCGGCTACGACGAGCTGATCGGCAGCGGCAACGATCTGATGCACCTGGTGAAGCAGGTGGCGGCAGCGGGCGGCCCTAAGCCGGCACTCTACCAGTGCTGTGGCACCGAAGACTTCCTCTATGACAACAATCTGCGCTTCCGCGATCACGTTCAACCGCTCGGCTATGACTTCACCTACGAAGAAGGCCCCGGTGAACACGAATGGGGCTATTGGGATCAACAGATCCAGCATGTGCTGGCCTGGTTACCGGTTAAAGGACTTGATGATTGATGATCGACGACCGACGACGGGATCGCGCATGGTCCGAGGTACGCGGGTATCCTGTCAGACTTTGGTCGGCTGCCTGAGGTAATCGAGGGCGCGGAGCCGTCATCGGCCGTCATTCGCCCCCACATAAGGAGAATAGAAATGAGCCTCTCTACTACCATAGAATCCCGCATCGATGATCTCATCGCTCAGATGACGCTGGACGAGAAGATCGGGCAGATGTGGCAGATCAGTGGCAAGATCGACGGTGCGGAGGAGATCATCCGCGGCGGCGGCGTGGGATCGTTCCTCAACGTTGAAGGCGCGGAAGCGCACGAGCTGCAACGCATCGCCGTCGAGGAATCGCGCCTGGGCATCCCCCTGATCTACGGGCGCGATGTGATCCACGGCTTCCGCACCATCTTCCCGATTCCGCTCGGCCAGGCCGCCACATTTGATCCCGATCTGGCGCGCGAAGGCGCGCGCGTGGCAGCGCGTGAAGCCGCCTCCGCCGGCCTACATTGGACCTTCACCCCCATGGTCGACATTGCCCGCGATCCACGCTGGGGGCGCATCGCCGAGGGCTGCGGCGAAGATCCCTACCTCACCGGCCGCATGGGGGCGGCCATGGTCGAAGGATTCCAGGGCGAAAACCTGAGCGATCCGGAGCGGATCGCGGCCTGTGTCAAGCACTATGTCGGCTATGGCGCGGCCGAAGGTGGGCGCGACTACAACACAACCTACGTCCCCGAAGGGCTGTTACGCGACCTCTACCTGCCCCCCTTCCACGCCTGTGTCGAGGCGGGCGCGGCCACGCTGATGAGTGCGTTCAACGACCTCAACGGCGTCCCCGCTTCGGGCAATCGGCACACGCTGCGCCAGATCCTGCGTGACGAGTGGGGGTACGATGGCATGGTGGTGAGCGACTGGAATTCTGTACTCGAAATGATCCCGCACGGTTTTGCCGCCGATGAAAAGGATGCTGCGGCCAAGGGCGTCCTCGCCGGGGTGGATATGGAGATGGTAGGGCGTGGTTACATTGAGCACATCGCCCAATTGATTGACGAGGGCACGCTTTCGTTGGCCCTGATCGACGATGCCGTGCGCAATATCTTGCGTGTCAAACTGCGGCTCGGTTTGTTCGAGCACCCTTACAACGAACTCGATCCGGCTTCTGTGTTGCTCTCGCCCGACCACCTGACGGCGGCCCAACGCACGGCGACGGCAAGCTGCGTCCTCCTCAAGAACGACGGCGCGCTGCCCTTGTCGCCCCAGATTGGCAAGCTGGCTGTCGTCGGTCCGCTGGCCGACGCCGCCCAGGATCAGCTTGGTTGTTGGGTCTTTGACGGGCACGCCGAGGACGCGCGCACGCCTCTGACCGCGCTGCGATCCGCCCTGGGAGAAGAGCGTGTGATCTACGCGCCGGGTCTACCCCATGCGCGCAGCACGGATCAAAGTGGTTTTGCTTCTGTGGCCGAAATGGTGCAAGAGGCCGATGCCATTGTGGCCTTCGTGGGGGAGGATGCCCTGCTCAGCGGAGAAGCCCACTCGCGCGCCTTTCTCGATCTGCCCGGCGCGCAACAGGAAATGCTCGAAGCGCTGGCCGCGACCGGGAAGCCGCTCGTAGCCGTCGTCATGGCGGGCCGCTCGCTGGCCCTTGGATCAGTCCTGGACGCTGTGGACGGGCTGCTCTACGCCTGGCACCCCGGCACCATGGGTGGCCCGGCTATCGCCGATCTGCTCCTGGGTAAGCAATCGCCTTCCGGACGTCTGCCCATCACCTTCCCACGCAGCGTGGGGCAGGTGCCGCTTTACTACAATCACAAACCGGGCGCGCGTCCGCCCAGCCCGGATGCGCCTGGCATCATAACGGGCACGCCGCTCGATCCCGTAGACTTTGTCTCGGGCTATCTCGACGTCGATCACCGACCACAATTCCCGTTCGGGTTCGGGCTCACCTACAGCAGTTTCGAGTACAGCAATCTGCGCTTATCCACACAGAAGTTGGCAATGGGCGAGTCGATCATGGCCACCGTCACGTTGACCAATACGGGCGCGTCGACAGCCACCGAAGTGGTACAACTATACGTGCGCGATCTGGTGGGATCTGTGACGCGACCGGTGCGCGAGTTGAAGGGCTTCCGCCGCGTGGAACTCGCGCCAGGCGCGCAGACTGATGTCAGCTTCACCCTGCACACCGACGATCTGGCCTTCCACAACGCAGCGTTGCAACGAGTCACCGAGCCTGGGGAGTTCCACTTGTGGATCGGGCCTGACGCGGCGCGAGGAGTGCGCGGCGTGTTCTCGGTCGTGTAAAAGGGGTTTTCTCTTCGATTGTTGTCTTCACAAAGGATCTGCCCAATGCCCAAGGTACTCTTTTTTACGAATCTCGCTCCCGAAGTAGGTACGCTGATCACGCAGTTCGCGCCGCCGGATTTTGAGGTGCAGGTACATTCCTCAAAGCTACCCGAGGCCGAAAAACGCGCGCTCGCAGCGGATGCCGACTATTTCATCCTTTTCCCCAGCGTGATCGAGGAATCGGTGGTGCGCCCTGCGTCCAATCTCAAGTTGATCCAATTGGTGAGCGCCGGCTTCGACAAGATGCCCATGGCGCTGCTCGATGAGTTGGGAATCCCGGTGGCCAACAACGGCGGCACGAACTCGCTCGATGTGGCCGAACATACGCTGGCGCTGATCCTGGGGCTCTATCGGTTGCTGCCACAGATGGATAGCAACGTACGCAACGATGGCTGGAAGGCCATCGACTCGGGACGCACCACCTACACCATCCACGGCAAGACGGTGGGGATCGTGGGCATGGGCAACATCGGGCGACGGGTGGCGGCTTTGCTGGGGGCGTTCGGCGCGAAATTACTCTACTATGACGCTTTCCCCGTAGCGGCGGAAACAGAACAGGCGCTGCAACTTCAACGGGTTGAGTTGCCGGATCTGCTGCGCCAGGCAGACGTAGTGACGCTGCATGTGCCGCTGAATGAGGCCACCAACCACCTGATCGGCGCCGAGGAATTGGCACTGATGAAACCGTCGGCGATCCTGGTGAACACGTGCCGGGGTCCTGTTGTGGATGAAAAGGCGCTGACCGAGACACTGCGCGCCAGAAGGATCATGGGGGCAGCGCTGGATGTGCTGGAAGATGAGCCACCGGCAAAGGACAATCCCATACTGCGGCTCGACAATGTGCTATTCACACCCCATACAGCCGGTGTTACCCTGGACACATGGGCGCGTCGCGGCGAATTTATCTTTGAAAACCTTCAACGGGTGGAGCGTGGCGAAAAGCCATGGGCGATTGTCCAGGAGTAGTGCCGAACCGTGGGTCCGTACAACTTGTCCGGCAGTTCACCTAAAGATCGTGTAAGTTTCGCAGAGACAGGGGCGTCTAACTGACGTACAGTAGGTTAGATCGTCCCTGTTCAGCTTCAGGTGCGACAGACCGGCGGCTCAGCAGCGAAGGGCTGAAGTCCTGCCGCCGCTGGTCACACCTGAACAGCCACGTCAGGTCTACTAACGTCATTGCTATCGCACGCTAGAGGCGCAACCTGTATGGAAACCACGATTCATTTGGAAACTGAATTTCTATCGCCTGAACGAGCACCAGAATCAGTCGTGATCCGTCAAAAGGAAACGTTTGCAGGCAATCACTTGCTGAAAGAGGTGCTCAATGCGATGCCTGAAGGGGTCCTTATCCTCAATGAACAACGACAGATCGTTTATGCTAACAGCGCTTTCTCATCGGTGATCGACGATACCGTCAGTGTAATCGGGCTTCGACCAGGCGAGGCGCTCTCTTGTGCTCATAGTCACGTGATGCCGGCAGGCTGTGGAACCAGCCAATTCTGCCAGACTTGTGGCGCCGCCAAAGCCATAAAATCGGCACTGGAACTGCGCAAAGATACACAAGAGTGCCAAATTGTGCGGAACGAACAGGTAGCCGCCGGCGCGCTGGATCTGCGGGTAGTAGCAACGCCCTTTGTCCATGAGGATGAAAACTTTGTGCTGTTTGCCATAGACGACATCAGCCATGTTAAGCGACGCGAAGTCTTGGAACGGATCTTCTTCCACGATATTCAGAATACAGCGGGAGCGATTGTGGGTGTTACACAACTCCTCGATTCCCTCGACCCCTCAGAAATAGACTGTTGGCAAGAGTACAGTCCGATGCTCAAACACGCATCCAATCAATTGATCGAAGAGATCCAGGAGCAACGTCAGTTGCTTGCCGCCGAAAACGGCGACCTTCACGTAGAGATCATGCGGTTTCGCAGCACCGGCATACTGAGTGAAGTCAAAGACATCTATACGTATCACAACGTGGCTTACCAGAAACAGATCTGCATCGATCCACAGAGTGAGGAGATGATTCTGTGGGGAGATCCGGTGTTGACGCGTCGGATCCTCAGCAACATGACGAAGAATGCACTAGAAGCCTCACCCGCTAACGAAACAGTTACCCTTGGCTGCAAAAAAGAGAACGACAGGGCCTATTTCTGGGTGCACAACAGCAGTGTCATACCACGCGCCGTACAGTTGCAGCTCTTCCACCGCTCGTTTTCTACCAAGGGATACGGACGCGGTTTGGGCACGTACAGCATGAAACTACTGACCGAACGGTATTTACAGGGCAAAATTGGCTTCACTTCAAACGAAACTGAGGGCACCACATTCTTCGCCTGGCTTCCTCTGCAATTAGTGGTCTAACCCTATCCGCCTTGTACCTGTACACGTAGTGATGCGTCAAGCGTGATTTGATCGGTAGGGGCGCTGCTTGCTGCGCCCGGCACACTGCGGGCGCAGCAAGCAGCGCCCCTACGGAATTGCCATCACTTGACCGTTGACACGATAGTAGTTGCTAGACGCCAGACACAACCATGGGTAAAAATGCCGTGCAGAGGTGTTCTGCACGGCATTTTTGCATGGGTTATCTGTGCCTCGCGCCAGATAACTTACAGATTCCAACTTGACCATTCTCGCCGATCTGCTCATAATAGGTACGCTCACTCCCGAAAGGCAAGATACAGGAAACTTCTGCATTTCTAGATCTCGGTCGATATCGTCTTTGCCATCTCGTAGAGTGCCCCTCCCCATGGGCGTTTCTTTCTCAAGAAAATCAAGTTAACCCTATATTAACCTGTTGGTTGTGCATTCTTAACAGATTTCCCTAACATTTGTTAATCAACGGCCCCTAGACTCGCTCTGAAGGAGGACATGCAATTCATGTCGATGCTACGCAGACGTATTTCGATGGCCGAGCAGCGCGAGTGGCTCCTTTTTGCCCTGTTGGTTGGCCCAAACCTGTTCTTGTTTGCCGTCTTCACCTACTGGCCACTGATCTACAACGGGTATCTCAGCTTTGTACGCTGGGACATGCTTTCGCCTGTCAAGATCTGGGTGGGCCTGGGTAACTATACCCGTCTCTTCACCTCGTCGGATTTCGCCTTTATCATGCAGAATACCGTGGTCTTTACCCTTGGCTCGGTGACGGCCATCTGCCTGATCGGGTTGGGCATGGCCCTGTTGCTGAACCAAAAACTCCGTGGGCGCGACAGCGTGCGCGGCATCGTCTTCAGCCCGGTGATGTTAAGCGGCGCCGCCATCGGCATCGTGTGGATCTACATCTTCGATCCACGCTACGGTCTGCTCGACATTTTGATCCGTGGTGTAGGATTGCACTCTCCCAATTGGTTGCTCGATCCGAGTTGGGCGCTGCTGGCCGTGATCATTGTCCACGTGTGGAAGAACCTGGGCTATGCCGTGGTGATCTTTTTGGCAGGGCTCCAGGCGATTCCGAAAGAGTTGTACGAGGCGGCCACCGTGGATGGGGCAGGCAGTTGGGCGCGTTTTCGGGCGGTTACGGTGCCAGGGCTATCGCCGGTGCTCTTCTTCCTCGTGCTCACCAGCATCCTGGCCGGCTTCCAGTCTTTCGATATTATCAAGGTGATGACTGACGGCGGTCCTGTCAAATCCACGACGACGCTGGTCTATTATCTCTATCAGGAAGGCTTCGTAGCTTTCAATGCCGGTCGCGCCGGCGTCGCATCCGTCGTCCTCTTCGTGATGATGCTAGCCATTACCATCGTGCAAATGCGGTACAGCGAAAGCAACGTCCACTATTCGTAGTGCAGCCACAACCGGTGAACATTGTTTGGGCCAGACCGCCTTCATCGCCACGTTGGACACAGCAGATCAGATAGGACAGAACTTATGGCAAAAGTAAGCATCTCGGGTGAACTGGAACCGGTTACAACGCCGGGGTATTCTTCGAGTAAGTGGGCAGGGCAAGGCAATTCAGCCATACTCAAACTACTTGGCTATCTGGGGATGATCTTCTGCGTCCTGTTGATTGGTATGCCTGTCTACTGGATGGTCATCGGTGCGTTCAAACTGTCGCAAGAGATCTACTCGGTGCCGCCCACCTGGATCCCTATGCAGCCGACGCTGGCGAACTTTGGTGAAGCGTGGCGGGCGGCGCCGTTTGGGCGATACTACATCAACACCATCATCACCACGATCTTTGGCAGTGGATTCGAGGTGCTGTTTGCGGTCACATCGGCCTACGCCTTCGCCTTTTTGCGCTTCCCCAAGAAGGATTGGCTCTTCCTGTTGTTATTGGCCGCCTTGATGGTGCCGGGTCAGGTCACGATCCTGCCCAACTATCTGACGATTGCGTCGCTGGGCTGGATCAACACCTACCAGGGTATCGTCATCCCCGGCGCATCGGTAGCCTATGGCACTTTCCTGCTCCGTCAGTACTACAGGACACTGCCCCTGGAGATCATGGATGCAGCCAGAGTGGATGGCGCCGGTCACCTGCTTACCCTGTGGTCGATTATCTTGCCGCTGGCGAAACCGGCGATTGTGACCATGGCCCTGCTCAGCGTCGTTTCAAAGTGGAACGACTTTCTGTGGCCACTGATTGTCACCAATACGCGTGAAATGCGCGTGCTGCCCATCGGCATCTTCTGGCTGCTGGTCGAAGAAGGCGTGATCAATTGGGGCGTCGTCATGTCTGGCACACTCTTTGTCGTCATCCCCGTGGTGATCGTCTTTCTCTATGCCCAACGATACATCGTCGACGGCATTGCTGCCGGCGCTGTGAAGGGATAAGTGCGGAAGCCTCGTCTGTTTCAACTGTTAAGCCGTCTATTCAACTCAACAAGGAGAAGCTCAACTATGTCGAAAGCAATCAACCGTCGTCAATTTCTGGTCGGCATGGGTGCCGGCGCCGGTATCATGGCCCTGGCCGCCTGTGCCCCTGCGGCCGCGCCGTCGAGTGCGCCGGCCGGTGACAGTAGCAGCAGTGCAGCGCCCGCTGCGGAACCGGTGACGATCACGCTCTGGAGCAGTTTCAGCGGCACCAATGGCGAAGCAGAGACCGAACTGGTCAAACGCTTCAACGAAAGCCAGGACAACGTGGTTGTCGATTATCAGTTCCAGGGCAGCTATGAAGAGACCGCCCAGAAGGTCACGGCCGCCTTACAGGCTCGCACGGCGCCGGATGTTTCGCTGTTGAGCGATGTCTGGTGGTTCAAGTTCTATCTGTCTCAGACCATTCTGCCACTGGACGATCTGATCAGCGCGCAGAGCATTGATGTGACAGACTACCAGGATTCGTTGATCAACGAAGGGGTGCGCAAGGGTCAGCACTACTGGGTGCCCTTCGCGCGCAGCACCCCACTCTTCTACTATAACAAAGAGAAGTGGGCGGCGGCTGGCCTGCCGGATCGCGGCCCCGAAACATGGGATGAATTCATGGAATGGGCGCCACAATTGACGGAGATGGACGGCGGCGAGATGAAAACAACGGCTTTTGCCCATCCCGACGGAGCCAGCTACATTGCCTGGCTATTCCAGGGAGTGGCGTGGCAGTTCAACGGCGCTTACAGCGACGCTGATTTCAACATGCTCATGACCGATGACGCCACCATCGAAGCAGGTCAGTTCTACAAGGACACCGTCTACGAATACAAGTGGGCCGTCCCCAGCAAGGATATTGTGGCAGACTTTATCAACGGGTTGACAGCTTCCACCATGGCGTCTACCGGTTCGATGGGTGGCATCAAGGCCAACGCCACCTTTGAGTTTGGCACAGCCATGTTGCCCAAGAAGTATCAGTTTGGTTGCTGCACCGGCGGCTCGGGTCTCTCGATCCTGTCGACCACGCCCGAAGAGAAACGCGGGCCGAGCATGGAGTATATCGCTTTCGCCTCTAACCCCGAAAACACCACTTTCTGGGCGAAGAGCACCGGGTACATGCCCGTACGCAAGAGCGCGCTGGAAAGTGACGAGATGCAGGCATACTTCGAAGAGTTCCCGCAGTTCAAGACGGCGACGGAGCAGTTGGCGCTGACCAAGGCGCAGGACTCTGCCCGTGTCTTCGTGCCCAACGGCGATCAGATCATCGGCGGCGGGCTCGAACGTATCACCGTGCAGGATGATGACGTGGCAACAGCGTTCGGCGATGTCAACGCCATCCTCATCGAAGAAGCCGCACCGGTCCTCGAAAGCCTGCAGGCCATCGAGGGTTAGTGTCAGTGAGTTGTGCTCGTTAGAGAGTTTGATAAAGAGCGGAGCCAGGATGCAGCCGGCTCCGCTCTTTATGTGGTGAGATTGTGCCGAAGAGCCATTTGCACCTGGCCCTGCGAACGGCTACACTTTGGCAACAGGCCGTCTCATTCACACCCAATGGCACCCCTATTCAAACGACTATGCGCCGAACCATCACCTTACTGTTTACGCTGTTGATCGCCTTCTGGGGCCTTTCGATTCTGCGCGCAGGGGAACCATCGCCGATGATTGCAGGGCGCGATGGACTGTTTGTGCTGCTCATCGCGGTCGTCCTCTTCGCAGTCGCCTCGCGTCCGCTGTTAACGGTGTGGAGATCGACAGGAAGCGCGGCTCCGCTCCCCATCGCATCGTCCATTCTGCTTGTGCTGGGCACAGCCGCGGGGATAGGCAGCAGCGTCTGGCTTTTCTCGCTCTTGTCGGCGAGCGCGACCGGCCCGGCCGGCACTGATCCTGCACTGCTTTGGTCCTTGTTGGCATGGATGGGGGCGGTGGCGGCATTGCTGATTGCCGCCTTGTGGCCGGCTCGCGCTGCCGACAAAAAGCAAATCGTCGTCTGGTCGGTGGATGCGGCGCAAACCTATCTGCGCAGTGTAGATCCCGCGGTTGAGGCGCCGCCGTCACCGATCAGTCGCCGCGCCATCGGATTTAGTCTCATTGCCGTTACTGCGTTGGCAGCGTTGGTCCGCCTGTGGAACTTTGCGGATCTGCCCTCTGGATGCAGTGGCGGCTGCGAAAGCGCGCTTCAAGCGTTGACCTTCTTGCGCGAGGACAATTGGCGCGCTCTGCTGCTGACCGATGCACCTGTCTACACAGCGTTCCTCGCCATTTTCTTTGGGATCTTCGCCCCGGGGTTGCAAACACTTACCTGGGTGGGCATTGGGTTGGGTACGCTGAGTGTGCCACTCTTTTTTGCCGCCGCCCGCGCCCTGGCCCGTATACCAACGGCGCTGATCGGCAGCATCTTGTTGGCCTTTGCCCCCTGGCACATCATCCTGAGCCGCGTTCCTGAATCGTCCGTTCTCCTGATACCGATGCTCTTGGCCGCGCTGTGGGCGGCGCTCTGGGCATCCCGATCGCGCCGGGGGCAACGCTGGATCTTGCCCGGTCTGCTTGCCGGTTTGGCGACGCTGGCAGCGCCTGGCTGGCTTCCGGCTGCGCTCTTGATCTGGTGGCTGCTGGCGATGCCGCCGCAATCGTGGCGAGCGCGGCTGGTCTACTGGAGCGGATTGATCGTGGGCGGTGCGCCCGCCCTGATGTTGCTGCTTGGGCGCAATGTTTTACCCGCTGCGCCGGCGGGCATAGAGGACAGGATTGCGGATCTGGGCAATACGCTTTGGATCGAACCGGCGCTGTCGACGGCGCTGATTGCCGTCCTGGCGCTGGCCGGGTTGGCGCATCTGTTCCGCCGCCCACGCTGGACGGGCACACGGTTCCTCTGGCTGGGTGTCATCCTTGTGGCCGGGATCCTGGTGATCCCGGGTGGGCAAGAGAGCGAGCGTGCGCTCCCGCTACTGCTCATGCTGACCATCCTGGCCGCGACTGTGGCATTGGATCAGGTCGTCGGTGCGTTGATCGAAGACTGGTCTATCACGGTGCGCCCACTGACCTTGACGGCAGCCGCCGCCGTGGTCGTCACGATTTTGCTCGGATTTTCAAGCAGGGGTGCACTGCGTCAATTTAGCAGCGACCTGACCGGCGCCCCTGTAGAACCGGGCGCGGCCGTGGGCGCCTATTTGCAGAGCGCCTTTGAGGTGTCGGTGGACAATGGCGGCGAGGAGACCGATCTGATCTTCGCACCGCTCGACTTACTGCAAGCACCGTCCACGCAGTTAGCGGCGGGGGGAGTGCTGCCCTTCGCCAGGCGCATCCTTCCCCTGGACTTGACCATGCACTTGCCCCTGTCCGGTTCGCCATTTGTGGATGTGCCCACAGACGGCGACATCCGCTATGTCATCCCCGCCGATGACAGGACGCTGTTGACGTACGTCGAGCAGGTGTACCCCAATTACGTGGGTGAAACCATCGTCGATGTCGGGTCGGGTGCGGTGGTCGCCTATGTTGCCACCATTCCACGCCAGCGGATCGAAGCAGAACGCGGATTGCAGGCTGCCTATGCGCCGCTGGATGAAGAGGCGCCGGCTGACGCAGCGTTTGACACCCCTGCGTTCGTCGATGTCGTCGGTCCATTGGAGTTTGAGTGGACTGACGAACTCTTGCCGCCACCATTTGCCATGCAGGCGCAGGGCATGCTCTATCTACCCGAAGCAGGCGAATACGCCTTTAGTGCTGAGTTCGATGAAGGTGCGCAGATCCAAGTGATCCTGGGCGCGGACGTAGACCCCGTAACGCTCATCGACACGATCGCCGGGCAGGAAACAGGCCGGGTGACGCTGCGTCAGGGCTATTATCCTATCCAAATCGTCTATCACAGCGGCGCCGAAACGCCGTCCCTGTCGATTCGCTGGCAGCGCCCCCAAGGGAAGGTAGAGCCGATTCCGCGGCAGGCACTCTATCAGGGCAGCATCGACCAGGGGGTGATTGCTACCTATTACGCCGCCGACGTTGGCCTGGAAGACGTGGACAGCGCCATCGCCGCCGACAGCCGCCGCGAACCGTTGCTGCGTACGGGGCCGGCTGCGAAGGGCGCAGGCGTTGTCACATGGCAAGCCAAACTGGCGATTCCGGTTGATGGTAGCTACACGTTGATGGCACAGGCGAACGGTCCTTTTGCTCTATCGATTAACGAGAATTTGCTCGTCAGCAGAGGCGACGATAGTGACGCCGACGCCAGAGTGTCACCGGCCACGGTGCAGTTGCGCCGAGGCTGGCATGACCTGAGCATCCGGTATCAACCGCAAGCAGGGAATCCATCATTCCGCCTGCACTGGCAACCGCCGGGATTCCAGGGTGGCGAGATCCCGGCGGCCTTCCTGGCGCCGTACGCCGCCGGTGTAGATGTAGACACGCTCGCCATCCCCGACATGTCTACTTTGGAACAGATGCTATCGTTGCCGTCCGCCGGCTTTGAGTTGCCGGAAACGTTGCAGAGCGAGGAGAATCCGCTGCCCACGGGTCTTCCCGAGTTGCCGCTGCACTTGGTGTGGGCAGCCGGCAGTTGCAGCGACGATGGCTTCCAGCCGCGCGGCGTCATGCTGTGGCCTGAACAAAATCGACTGTTGGCGACCGATGTGGGCAACGCGCGGGTGGTGGCCTATGATCTCGTTAGCGGCGAGATTGTGGAAACCTATACAGACGAAGCGTGGGTGGAGCCTTTTGATATAGGACGTACCCCACTCGGCGAAGTCTTTTTGTTGGATGCCGTGGCGCAGCAAATCTTCCGGTATGATGACGACGGCAATCGGTTTGTGCCGATTGCACAGGAAAGCTCATTCTATCGACCGCGCGGATTGGGTGTCAACGCCGACGGCTCGCTGGTGGTGGCGGATACGGGCGGCGCACGCGTCGTCGTCCTCACGGCAGAGGGAGCGGTGCGCACGCAGTTCGGCGGGCCGGACACGCCGTTGGGCCAGGGGCAGCCGGTGGACGCGCTGTTGCAGTCCAACGGCGCGCTGTGGGTTATCACCGCTGAGGATGGGCTGTTGTGGCGGCTAGATCAAGGCAGCGGCCAGATCAGCACGGCGCGCGCCAATACGTTTAGCGGCCCTCACCTGACGGGGTTGCCCAACAGCAGCGTGCTTGTCACCGATCCTGAGCGTCGGTTGCTCACGTACTACACGCCCTTCGGTGAGGCGGTGGCTCAATTCCAGGAGGGCGGCTTCATGACGCCAGTCGGCATCGACGCCACCGCAGTGGCGGATCAACTGTTGTTGGCCATCGGCGACAGCGGAGCCTGTCAAGTATCGCTTTGGCAGATGCCGCTTGGCGAGCTTCCGTAGAATCTGCGCTGAGATCGACGAAATCTTTGAAGTTATTCTGACGGCGCTCGAATGAGCCCTAGCTGGAGAGCAGGTATGGAGTCAAATCGACGAAATCGAAATCTTATTATTGCCGGCGTTGCCGCGCTCTTTCTGGCCCTGAGTGTAGGATGCGCAGGCACCGTTGGTGTCTTCACATTCTTCATGATGCGTCCGGCGGACAACGGTCAAACCGTCAGTGTGGAAGTGGTCGAACAACCGGCGCGGGTGGCAACGCCGACCCAATCGGCCCGATCGACGCCTGTACCCTCCCAGGGAACAGCGCAACCCGGTCAGGCAGATCTGGCGGATCCCCTCTCGATCACAGAAGAACAACTGAAAACGTTGATCGTGCCGACGCGCGATCTGCGCGATCTGGCGCTGCGCCTGCGCCCAGGATTGGACGATGTGCCGCTTGTGGTGAACAGTGAAGCGCCGAATTATGAAATCGGCGATCGCAAAGAGTTCTGGGTGGCCAATATGGACGACAACTCGCAGTTTCAGGTCACTGCCGAGTTGATTTATAAGACGGATGTAGTCTATGCCTGGGTACAGGTGGACAACGACTACGATCAACAGCGCATCGCCCGTTCGCTCGATACCTTCAGCGAGGAGAGCGTACCGCAAGTGCGCGAGTTCTTCGGCAGCGAATGGTCGCCCGGCGTTGACGGAGATCCACGTCTGCACATTCTACACGCAGACGGTATGGGATCTCGGATAGCAGGTTACTATAGCAGCGCCGATGAATTCAGCCGGTTGGCCAACGAGTATTCCAACGAAAAAGAGATGTTTTACATCAGCCTCGAATGGCTCAACCGCACCCAGGACTACGAATACTACGAGACTGTACTGGCACATGAGTTTCAGCACATGGTCCACTGGTACAATGACCGCAACGAGGAGACATGGGTCAATGAAGGGCTGAGTGAACTGGCGCAGGAGGTGGCAGGCTATCCGCCGGATACAGGCTTCGCCAGTGTCTTTGCCAATGTGCCCGATACCCAGCTCAATACGTGGAACGATGTTTCGGGCAGCAATGGCGAGCACTACGGCAGCGCTTATCTCTTTATGGCCTATCTGCTCCAGCGCTTCGGCGAGGACGCGACCAAAGCCGTGGTCGCGCACGAGGCCAATGGTGTGCTGGGCATTGTGTTGGCTCTGGCAGAAGCGGGCCATGATCTCAGCATTGAAGAGCTTTTCGCCGATTGGGTCGTCGCCAACTACGTGGATGATCCCAGCGCACTCGATGGCCAAGGACGCTTTGGCTATCAACAACTCGACGCGCCGCAGCCCGTGTTGGATGAGAACCATCGCCGCTTTCCTGTAGCTGAGCGCGAAACGACGGTGCATAACTTTGGCACCGATTATATTGCGCTGCGCGGATCCGGCGACATTACGCTGCACTTTGAAGGCGAGACCGATGCCCAGCTTGCCAACGTCTCTCCCTACAGCGGCGACTGGATGTGGTGGAGCAATCGTGCTGACGATTCGGACAGCCGCTTAACCCGGAAGTTTGATTTTTCTGCGCTGCCGCCCGGCGAACCCATCGAGATGGAGATCAACATGTGGTTCGACATCGAGACGGATTACGACTATGGCTATGTCCTGGTCAGTCAGGACGGTGAAAAGTGGACGCTCCTCAGCGGGCAGCAGACGACTACCGAAAACCCCAGCGGCAACAGTTTCGGCACGGCCTACACTGATCTCAGTCGCGGTTCGGGCGGTGCGCCCGAATGGATCGGCGAACGCTTTGATCTGAGCGAGTATGCCGGAGAAGAGGTGTTTGTGCGTCTTGAATATGTCACCGACGACGCCGTCAACGCGCCGGGGTGGTTCGTGGACGATATTCGGATCGACGCCATCGACTATGCCACCAGTTTCGAGGATGGCGCCGACGGGTGGGAGAGCGAAGGATGGCTGCTTACCGATAACCATCTCGCACAGCGCTGGCTGTTGCAGGTGCTGACACTGAACAACGATGAGTTGGTCGATGTGCACCATGTGCACGTCAATGAAGATGGAAGCGCCGTAGTCAACATCGACAACCTGGGCGGCAGGAACCAGGCAGTCTTCACGGTCAGTGGTATTACGCCGTTCACGACCGAAGTAGCCAACTACAGCTACTGGATCGAGCGTCGTTAGGGCGGAGGCAAGAGATGCAATATTTCGTCATTGTGTTCACGGGTTGATTCAGGCAACAGGGAGAAACCGTACAAAGCGGACGACGTTGCGTCCGAGGGCACGGTAGCCTTCGGCGCTGTCTTTGACCTTGTACCCCATCAGCATCGCCAGTTCGCGGGCCAGAGCAGGATGGCGCGCGGCATACTTCACCATCGCCTCACCCGACTCATCGGCGGACAGAAAGTGCGCGGTCACGGCCAGGATGCGCTGTCCTATCTGGATCGTCGTCTGAGGGTGGGCGCGCAAGTTCTTGTACCAATCTGCCTTCTCGCCCCAACCGGAAGCGACGGTGAAGACGTCCTGTGCGCGATCTCGGTCGACGACTTCCACCACAGTCTGCCGTGGCAATCCGCTCTTGCGCCCAACCTGATTTATCAGCAGGAATCGCCCACCGAGCACCCAGCCCAGGTTGTTGCGGTAGAGCCAGATCGGCATCCGAAAGAGCAGACGTCGCCATCCCTGCGGCGGTTGACCATCGCCAACGCGAACAAGCAATGGCTGTTGTCGCCACGTTTCCACGCCGCGCAGAACATCCACAGCGTGCTCGGCAAAGTGCAGTGTCACATACCGAAAGAGATCGGCAATCGACTGTTCACCGCCGGGCATCTGACTGTTCAGGATCGGGTAGCGAGCGGTCAATGCGAGATCCGATGGGTTCAACGTTTCCAAAAGCGCCAGCACGTTCTGGTGCGCCACGTCGTACTGTCGGCCTATCTCAGAAAGCGTCATTCCCAGGGCTCGGCGTCGTGTATTCACTTTGTTAAACTGATTAAACACTTCGGCGGGCACCGGCACCGAGAGACCTCGACGAATCATTTTGACATCCTGGGGCAGCATTTCGGGCGCCAGGATGATGTGAACCAGTAGCTCACGCAAATTCCAGGCCGGGTTGGGCGTGGGTGCGTTAAGCGCATCCGCAGGCACGTGGCTTCAAGAGATTATGGAAGGCGTGACGGGTAGCAATCAGCTCCTGGCGAATGGTCTCATGTTGTGTGGATACGGGGGGGATAGCTTCCATCTGACATTTCCTTTCCGAACGCTTTAGCCGGCGGGTATGACCTGGTTCACCCTGCCCATTACAACCTCATTGAAGCAGAAAAACGGCTTCCTTTCAAGCACAGTACAACGAGAACAGTGTATTTTTGCCCACCGCGATCTTTGACGATTCTAAGGGGATCGACTATACTTTGAAACCAATGCCCCCGTGGTGGAATTGGCATACACGGCAGGTTGAGGGCCTGTGTCCGATAGGACGTGTCCGTTCGAGTCGGACCGGGGGCACCAATAGAGAGGCGAGTGGAGAAGATCCACTCGCCTCTTTGTTTTTCAGAGAACAGACGTGGGCAGATAAGATCGCCCTAAGGATCTGAAATCCCCATACTGCCTCTCATCGCCCCCCCATCCCAGACAGCGTAATGCCCTCAATGAAGCGCTTCTGCGCAAAAAAGTAGATGACCAACACCGGTAGCAAGGCGATGACGGAGCCGGCCATGAGCAGGTCCCAGTCGGTGCTGTACTGTCCTTGAAAGGAAGCGAGGCCAATGGGGATGGTACGCATGTCGACGGTAGTCGTCACGATTAGAGGCCAGAGGAAATCATTCCACGATGCCTGGAAGTTGAAGATCGCCAGGGTCGCCACCACGGGCCCACTGAGTGGAAGGATCACCTGCCACCAGATGCGCAGGCTAGAGGCGCCATCCATACGGGCCGCCTCATCCATTTCGAGCGGAATGCCGCGGAAGTATTGGCGCAATAAAAAGGTACTGAAGACGCTAAAAGAGGTGGGAATGATCAAGGCGTAGTAAGTATTGTACCAGCCCAATTCCTTGACGATCAGGAAATTGGGAATCATTGTGACCAGGAACGGGATCATGAGCGTGGCGAGGTAGAGCAGAAAGAGCGCCTCGCGCCCCCAAAAGCGCAAACGGGCAAAGGCAAAGGCTGCCAGCGAGGCAACCAGGATCTGTAACACGGTTGAGGAGACGGCCACTACGAAGCTGTTCAAATAGTATCGACCGAAGGGGGCCACTTGAAAGGTCTCGACGTAGTTGCTGAGGGTAAATTGGGCCAGGCTAAAATCGCGAGAGAGCATGGCCTCGTTGGGCACCAGCGAGACGAGCAGCATCACACCGAACGGGGCGAGCATTGCCGCGCTCCCCAGGATCATCCCTGTGTGCAGAATCAGACGGCGAAAGGCCGTTGTGCGGTGTGACGGCGGCAGGTGTAAGGTGCCCACGGCGGGGCGGCTTTGAATCGACATATCACTCCGTCTCGTAGTGGACCCAGCGGCTCTGCAGGCGGTTCTGGAGCAGCGTAAACACGAATATAAAGAGAAAAAGGAACCAGGCAATGGCCGAAGCCTTGCCCATGCGCCCAAACTGGAAGGCGTTCTGATAGATATACTGCACCACCGGCATGGATGATTGCGCCGGTCCCCCGCGCGTCATAACAAACGGCTCAGTGAAGAGTTGGAAGGCGCCGATCATCTGGAAGACCAACAAAAAGAAGGTGGTCGGGCTGATCAGCGGCACAGTTACGTGGCGGAAGCGCTGCCAGGGCGAGGCGCCATCGGTCTCGGCGGCGTCATACAGTTCACCGGGCACCCCTTGCAGTGCGGCCAGGTAGATGACCATCGTGAAGCCGGTGTTCTTCCACAGCGTTAGCAGCACTACTGACCATTTGGAATACTGGGTGCTGTTGAGCCAATCGGGCGGACGCAACGGCAGACCGGTGAGATTGGCGATCCAAAAAGTGAAGTCAGCCAGGGGTCCGTTGTTGCTGAGGATCAGGCGAAAAACAATGGCGCCGGCCACAATCGTCGTCACCACCGGCATAAAGTAGATGAGACGGTAAACCAACCTACCACGGATGCCCTGGTTGAGCGCTACTGCCATCGCCAGCCCTAGGGCCAGTTGTAGCGGCACCACGGTCACCACGTAGAAGGCAGTGTTGCGGAAGGTCTTCCAAAAGATCGGGTCACGCCAAAGCGCCTGGTAGTTGTCGAAGCCTACAAAGCCCTTCCACCCAGTCAATCCCCAATCCGAGAAGCTGATCCCCAACGACATGATCACCGCTAGCAATACGAAGATCGCAAAGCCGACGAAGCTGGGCAACAGAAAGAGATAGGCTTCCCATTGGTGATCGGGGCGATAACGCTGCCACCAGTGTAAAGAAACGGTACGCGGTGTAATGGCTTCCTCTAAGGGTTGTCGCTGTTCACGAATTGCCATAATCTTGGCTGATAGCGACAAGATGACGTCCGACCACAGAGGTCGGACGTCATCTTGTCAATACTTACTTGGGATAGCCGTTGGCTGCCAGGAAGTCATTCACCTGCTGGCAGGTTGCGGGCAAGATGTCGGCAGCATTAGCTTCGCCGGCCCAGATTTGATCCATCGCCGGGCTGATGATGGAGCTGTTCAGCTCGTCCCATTCGGGGAAGTAGCCAAACGAGCCAACCTCGGAAGCCTCAGCCTCGGTGACGAACGCTTCCCGATTTGACGGTTTTTGCGATTCATCCATGAAGACGTCGGATTCGGCCACTGAGCGTAGAGCGGGGAAGATCTCGCCCGCTTCGGTGTAGAGACGCTGACCACCGTCTGTGCTTTGTAGCCACTGCAAGAAAGTCCAGGCGGCATCCTTGTTGTCGCTGTCGGCGCTCATGACCCAGGCCGCGCCACCGGCTCCGTTCGAGCGTTTGCCACCATCGGGGATCGGCACAGGCACAACATCATAGTTCATGTCGGCGGCGTTGAAGGCCGAGACACGGCTGCTGTTCTGCACGATCATGGCGGCCTGCCCGCTCTGGAAAACCGCAGCATCGCCACCCGCCTGGCTTAGCTCGGCATCACGCATGGCGTTACCGTTGTTCATCAGGTCGGCAATGAATTGGATCGCCTCGATGGCAGCCGGCTGATCCAGCATACACTGACTCGGGTTGCGCATGTCGTCGAGGATCTGCCCGCCGTTCTGGAGGATGAACTTGGCGTATTTGCCCCCCTCCATAGCCAGACCGTACTGCTCTACCTGGTCGTTGGCGTTCTTCACCGTCAACTGCTCAATGGCACTCTGCCAGTCGGCCCAGGTCCACGTATCATCAGGATAGTCAAGACCGGCAGCATCGAAGAGATCCATGTTGTAGTACAGGACGTTGGTCTCGATGTCGCGCGGGAAGCCGTAGACGTGTCCTTCATACATGGCAGATTCGAGCAGGGCCGGCCAGTAATCGTTGAGATCATAACCGGATTCCTCAATGTAAGGATCCAGGTTCTCCAACACACCCTCGGCCGCATACCGTGGGGTCGGCCACAGGAAGGCCACATCGGGGATCAACTCGGGATCACCGCTAGCCCAGATCGTCTGCATCTTGGTGAAGTAATCATTCCAAGGTTCGCTCATGATCTCGATTTTGATTTCGGGATGTTCTTCCATGAAGGCATCGGCGACCTTCTGATGGCTCTCGATTTCAGCCGGGCTACCCCACATGGCCCAGGTAATCGTAGTGGTATCCGCTGTATCGCCTGCACTGGCAGCCGGTTCAGTCGCGGCGCCACCGGCCGGTGGCGGTGTGGGCACGGTACATGCCGAAACCACGAGCATTAGCGCCAATACAACCAACGCCAATACACGCATTCGATGGTTAGACATCTTTTTCCTCCGTTGTGGTGAGATGGTTTATGATACTGTAGGTCCACAAGTGCCGAGATGCACTGCAAGATGGGCACTGTAAATTGTATCGAAAAAAGGGCGATGTGTAAACGATGCAGTATCGGGAGCAATGATGATCAAATCGGTAATTTTTGATGTAGGCGGGGTTCTCATTCGCACCGAAGATCCACAGCCACGCCGTCATCTTGAGGAGCGGTTGGGTCTGGCAGCGGGTCAGGCCGAGTTTATCGTCTTCAACAGTGAGCGGGGACGCGCTGCACAGCTTGGTCAGATACCATCGACACAACTCTGGGCCGGCGTGCAAGACGAGTTGGGACTGGGTGAAGAGGAGCTGCGCCAGTTCCAACACGAGTTCTTCGGCGGCGATGTGCTGGATCGGTCGCTGATCGACTTTGTGCGCAGGCTGCGCAGCCGCTACAGCACAGCCATCATCAGCAACTACATGGACGAGTTGCCGCGTTTGCTCCACGACATCCACGCCGTCGACGATGCCTTCGATCTCATCGTCGTTTCCTCGCTCGAAAAGATCATGAAGCCCGACCCCATCATCTTCGAACGCACGCTGGAACGGCTCAAACTCCGCCCTGAAGAGGCCATCTTCATCGATGATTTCGCCCACAACATCGAAGGCGCTCGTGCGGTGGGGATGAAGGCGATCCACTTTGGACCGCAGACAGACCTAAAAGCGGCGTTGGCGATGGAAGGCGTAGTGATTTAGAGAAGAGCGGTTACAGATCGCCTGCAGGATCTGAAATTGCTAATCCCCAATCACCGGGATCTTCTCATCACGCGCCGCCTGGTAGACGGTCAACATTTGATCAACGATGTGCGCCCAGTCGTACTGCTGTGCATAACGCAGCGCCTGTGCGCCCAGTCGCCGGCGCTGCTCTTCGTCGGTGAGCAGTTGAAGCAGCCGGGCAGCCATCGCTTCGGGTGTCTTGGGCGGAATCAGGTAACCGTTGATCTCGTCTTGCACCAGGTATGCCAGCCCGCCTACACGCGAGGCGATCACCGGTGTGCCCATCGCCATGGCTTCAAGGCCCACCATGCCGAAGCTTTCGTAGTGCGAGGGCATGACGACGATATCGGCGGCGGCGTAGTAGGTGGGCAACGTGTCCTGATCCTTGGCGCCAAGAAAGGTAACCAACGATCGCAGATCCAACTCGCGGTGGATCGTCTGCAACCGCAGCATCTCGGCGTCGAGTTCATCGGCATGGGGATCGCCGCCCACAATCGCCACATGCACATCTTGCATCACTTGCGGCAGCCGGTGTCGCATCATACAGATGGCGCGCAAGAGAGAATCGATCCCTTTGAGCGGTTCGATGCGCCCCACAAAGAGGATGACCCGACACTCGGCGCCAATGCCTAGCTTGATGCGCGCATCCTCTTTCGGAATGGGGGAGAAGCGTGCCAGGTCTACCCCTGGGGGATCACATCGATCTTGCGGCTATCGGCGCCGTAGTATTCGATCAACTGCATCTCTTCGGCAGGCGTGGCCGCGATGAGCCGATCCGCGGTGTGGGCAATATAGGTTTCGCCCACGATGCGCTCGTGCGAGGCGAATTCACTGGGATCCTGGGCAATCTGATTTTTCATCTTGCCCAACGTGTGATACATGTGGACCAGCGGCACACGACCCAACAGTGGGCGTAGCGCATCACCGACCAGCCCCGAAAGCCAGTAATGCGAATGGATCAGATCATAGTGACGGCCATTGGTCAGCGCAAAGTGATGCACACCCCGCACAAAATCCCCCAGGTAGGGCGCAATGTCATCGTTCGGAATCACACGCGGCGGACCGGCCGGCACATGAATCACGCGGAAACCGGCCACTTCGTCGACCACGGTCTGTGGCGCGTTGGGGTCGTCGACGCGCGTAAAAACGTCCACGGCGACGCCGCGCCGGGCCAGTTCACGGCCAAAATCACGAATGTAGACGTTCATGCCGCCAGTCTTTTTGCCGCCCAACGTGGCCAGTGGACTGGTATGTACGCTGAGCAAAGCAATCTGCTGCAAAGCTTGGGTTCCCATTCCTTATCTCATCTCTATTGTCTGCCCTGAAATCAGCGGCGTCGACCTGGTTGCAGAGACACAACCAAATTTCAGGAAGGATTTTACACAGAAGGCAGATTATGAAACCACACTATCATACACTCTATCTTTCATCTCATCTGGACGACGTTGTCCTATCTTGCGGTGCGCAGATCTACGATCAGACACAGGCCGGTAAGGATGTGCTGGTGGTGACGGTGATGGCGGGCGATCCGCCCGAGACCATTTCCGGCTATGCGCAGAGCCTGCACGACCGCTGGGAACTGTTGGTGGAAGCTGGAGCCGCCCGGCGCGCAGAGGATCTGGCGGCCTGTCGCATCTTGGGGGCCGACGCCCATCACTGGCCCATCCCCGACTGTCCTTACCGCACGGATCCCCAAACGGGTGAGTCGCTCTATCTTTCCGACGACGACATCTTCGGCGATGTCCACCCTGCCGAAATGACGCTGGTGCAATCGGTCGCCGACCGCATCGCCACCCTGCCCACGGCGGATCGAGTGCTGGCGCCGTTGACCATCGGTCATCACGTCGATCACCTGCTGGTCCGTAGTGCCGCAGAGATGCTCTATGCAGAACGATTGATCTACTATGAAGATTATCCCTACGCGCAGGAAACTGCAAAGCAAGAACGCACCCTACGCTCACAGTCACACCCATTGAAGCCTTGTGTGGTTGCGGTGAGCGAAGCGGCGCGGCAGGCCAAGATCGAGGCCATCCTCGCCTATCGTTCGCAGTTGAGCACCTTTTGGACGGATCACGCCGATCTGAAACGTCAGGTCTTCGGCTATATGGATGAGGTAGGCGGCGAGCGGCTGTGGAGCCGGGAGTGAGCGAACGCCGCTGGTTTACCCGTCAAGGGAGCGAGCGTCGGTTGGAGTAGGCGAGGTCTGCGAGCCGTTATGGCGCAACGCCTGTACCAAACGAAACCAGCGAAGCGGTCTGCACAAGATCGCCGTCGAAGCCGCTGGGCTTCGATAGGCCCTGCGCAGGCTGCGGGCGGCGCCCGCAGCGGTCGGACTCACCCGGCGCTGACCGAACTCCCGCACTTCACCCGACGCTGGTCGGCCGGCATGAACGTGAATTCGCCGGGCAAAACCGCACGCTGCTAGCGTGCGGCTACGTCAGTGGATGATCTGCCTGGTCAGGAGATAGTCAATCCATTTGCCGTACAGGACCATGACCGGGATAGACGTGCGTGGCGCCCCGCTCTCGCAGCAAGCGCCAGCTCGACAAGACGACCGCAGCGTCCTCCGCGCCGATGAGCGCTGGATGCGTTAAATCGCCCGTAAAAACGGAACCATCATCTAGCAAGAGCGAAACACTGTCGGCAGAGTGCCCCGGTGTGTGCAGGATCTCACCGGCAATTCCCATGCGATCTAGCAGTAGGCGGCTCTGGTCGCACGAGATCGTGACGTTGTCTTCGAGGGAGATGTCCACGTAGTGATCGTGCGGTTTGATCCACGTCTTCATCAGCGGAATGGCTGCGACCTGCACATCGAGCACGAGTAGGGGAACCCCGGCTTGTTTGAGTTCCTGGCCGAGACCGGCGTGATCGATGTGGTAGTGGGTTGCCAATCCGTAGCAGATTTGGGCAAGAGGCACGTCCATTCGGTTGAGATTGGCACGCATCATCCCCATCGTGCCCGGCCAGCCAAGATCCACCAACAGGCGAGAAGAGCCGGCACTGATCACCCAGTAGTTGGTAGAACGATACCCCACGTTAACGATCGTCATGTTTGTCATCATATACCCCGTCAGTCTGGTGCGACGCTGCGGAATCGTCCTCATTCTTCTACAACAAAAGTCTAGTTGACAGCACGCAGAGGTGCGAATACAATTGATTTCACGTTGACTGAAAATTCAATCAATAAAAGAAGGGGCGATCTTGGGCAAGAATAAAGCACAGAACGAAAAGATAAAAGATGAGAGAAGAGAACGCATTTTGTCTGAAGCCTTGCGGCTGTTTGCCACCAACGGTCTGGCCGGTACCAAAGTCGCCGATATTGCCTCGGCCTCAGAAATGTCGCACGGTCTTTTGTACCACTATTACCGATCAAAAGAAGAAATCTTTGTTGAGTTGATCCGACGCTCGTTCGAACGAATGAACAGCGCAGCACTCGAATTGGAGAAACTGCCGCTGTCTCCGCGAGAAAAGATCAGGCTGGCGATTGAGAAGTTGTTGGAGGGCCTGGAAACGCACAGAGATACAGGGCTGTATCACCTGCTGATTGCCGTTGCTACTGCCTCTGACGCTATCCCAGATGAAGCGCAGGCAATCATCCAACAACAGAATCAGGTGCCGTATGAAGTGATGACCCGCATCATCCGCGCAGGCCAGCAGGATGGTTCGATCAAGAATTACGATGCGACAGAACTGACCCTTGTCTTCTGGACATCGATCAAAGGGCTTTGCATCCACAAAGCCGCCTATGGAGAGAAGTTCAAGTCTCCGCACCCGGACATCCTTATGGGGATGTTTGAGTAGATAGTAGCACGTCCGCTGCACCTGCATAAAATAAAAAACTTGCCCGATCAGGAGGCACCAATGCCAAGTCTACGCAGTAAACTATTCATATTCGCGCTCAAAAATCGTCACTTGTTGAGTTTCAAACCAAAGCGGAGAAGCAACGTGGGCTGGGATACGTCGCTGGAACAATTGCGCCAAGAGGTGGAAAACGGCGCCAACTTTTTTGGGAAGTTGCCGCCCGATTTTCAGATTATCCCCGTCAGCGTCGGTGATGTATCGGCTGAGTGGATCCGCCCAGATGATGCCCCGAAAGAGAAAGTCATCCTCTACTTTCACGGTGGCGGACTGGTGATCGGCTCGGCGCGATCGCATCGAGGAATCGTCGCTAAGTTCGTCAAGGAAAGCGGCATTGCCGCCCTGGTGTTTGACTACGGTCTGGCGCCCGAAAACCCATTCCCCAAGGGGCTGAACGATTCGATGGCCGTTTATCGTTACCTGTTGGCAGAGGGGATCCGGCCATCCGACATTCTCTTCATGGGCGACTCGGGCGGCGGGAATCTCGTCCTAACCACGATGCTGGCGCTCAAGCAAGAAGGAACCCCGCTGCCTGCCGGCGCTGTCGTCATGTCCCCTTGGACTGACCTGACGAACAGTGGGGAGTCCTATGAGACCAACGCCAGGGTGGATACGCTAACCTGGCGCGATGCTCAAAACGTTTTCAGCCAGTACTATTGCGGCGACCATGATCCCCGCAATCCGTTGATCTCGCCGCTGTTCGGCGACCTCGGCGGACTCCCCCCACTGCTGATCTACGTGGGCGGCGACGAACTGATGCGCGACGATTCCACACGGCTTGCCCACAGAGCGGCAGAGGCCGGCGTGGACGTTACGTTGCGGGTGGGAGAAGGGCTGTTCCATTGCTACCCGGCCTGTGCGCCGATCTTCCCAGAGGCCACACAGGCGCTGAGTGAAATCGCTGCGTTTGTAAATCGCCACCTTACCGCTTCGACTTCGACTCAGCCTTCTGCAAATTTTCAGCCACTCTGAATCTTACAATCTTGCCGATCAGGTCGAGAGGCATAGGGCGCCCAAGGGGGAATTGTACCGAACCTTTGGCGCCCTTGTAGACCGACAATTCCTCTTGAAATGGCTCGATTCCCCTCGGTGTTGGATAGAAGCCAATGTGATTTTTGAAGGCGGCAAAGTGCACGAGATTCCCATGCAGAAAGAAGGTCGGCATCTGGTAGCTGATCTTCTCCTCGGCGTCGGGTGCAGCGGCTTTGATGGTTGCCCGGATCTCTTGCAGAATGGTCTGGATCTCGTCGGGAAACGTGGCGATGTACTCGTCGATTGTCGTAAAGCCGGCTTTGCTGTCTTCCATACGATCTCCTCGATTCTGTCCGTTCGACAATTACCTGTGCCCGGTGGATGAACAAATCGTATCAATCATAGCACATTTGTTCAGGAAATTCGACAAGGAGATCCCGTTTTTTGATAGTGCCCGGCTTCTCTTCTCTGACGGTATAAGGTACAAGTCTGCTATGCAGTTTGACAACGAAAACCAAAATGGCTAGGATGGCTGCATTGTAGGCATTTTCGATTCGTTTCCATAGAAAGGAGGCATGTAAGATGACAGGGCGAACCAAGCTATCCCAACGGCAGAGCCACGCAGAGCGCGATCGTCTCTACACACCTCCATTCGAGGATGTATAAAGTCGCCACGATTTTATACGGCTGAGAAGAGACAGGTCACAGGCGCCCTTGCCATGTGACCTTTTTTGTTCCAAACGGCCACGGGATAGCCTGCCCGCGGCCGTTTTGTTTTGGACAAACTCAACACCAGGGTCAGCCCCATCAAGAATGCCGGAGAAACGCTGTGAACCCGCGAAGCAAAAAGTTCTTGTCTTACTACAAACCCTATTTAGGCTTGTTTGCGGCCGACATGGCCTGTGCGTTTATGGTGTCAGCGATTACGCTCATCCTGCCGCTTTGCATCCGATACATCACCAAAAATGTGTTGGCAGAGAACGGGGCCAACACACTAAACCAGATCTACCTGATGGGCGCCCTCATGCTTGCGCTGATTGCCGTTCATACACTCTGCAATATATTTGTGGATTACCAGGGGCACCTGATGGGTGCCCTGATGGAAAGTGATATGCGCCTGGAACTGTTTGACCATTTCCAGAGGCTCTCGTTTCGGTTTTACGACGAGCAGAAGACCGGCCAGTTGATGACTCGCCTCAGCAATGACTCGTTCGATCTTTCCGAACTGTATCACCATGGCCCTGAAGATATCGTCATCTCGCTCTTGAATTTCGTGGGAGCGTTCATCATCCTGGTTAGCATTGATCTACAACTTACGGTCATCGTTTTGCTCTTTTTGCCGATCATGGTGATCTTTTCAGTCTATTTCAACAAGCGGATGAAACGGGCGCTAAGACGAAGCAAGGATCGGATCGGCGACATCAACGCCCAGGTGGAAGATACGCTTTCAGGCATCAGGGCAGTGAAGTCATTCTCGAACGAGGAGATTGAGAGAACAAAGTTTGCCCGTGAGAACCGGCGATTTGTTGAGAGCAGAGGGGACGGTTATCAAAGCGAGGCCTACTTCTATGGCGGGCTGATTGCCTTCACCCAACTAATGACGGTGGCCGTCGTCATTTTCGGCGGCGTGGCTATCGTCAAAGCTTCGTTGGATCTGGCTGACCTGCTGACTTTCTTGCTCTACGTAGGCATTCTGATTGAGCCGGTCAAACGGTTCGCCAATTTCACCAGACTCTATCAAGAAGGCATGACCGGTTTTGATCGTATGATGGAAATCCTAGAAGTGACGCCAGATGTCCAGGACGCAACGGACGCAATTGAGCTGAGCGGCGTTCAAGGCAGCATAACGTTCAAGTGCGTAAGTTTTCGGTACAGAGATGAATCCAACGACGTCCTGAAGAATGTGTCGCTGGAGATCAAAGCCGGTGAGTACGTGGCATTGGTGGGGGTTTCGGGCGTCGGCAAAACCACCCTCTGCTCTTTGATTCCACGCTTCTATGATGTTTCTGACGGGCAAATCCTGCTCGACGGCATCCCGATCCGAGAAATCGGCCTGCGCTCATTGCGGCAGAACATCGGTATCGTCCAGCAGGATGTCTATCTGTTTGCCGGCACCGTTGCCGACAATATCCGCTACGGGAAACCCGGCGCAAGCGACGAAGAGGTTATCGCTGCCGCCAAGAAGGCCAACGCCCACGAGTTCATCATGGCGTTGCCCTATGGATATGCGACGGACATTGGGCAACGGGGTGTGAAATTATCTGGGGGACAGAAACAGCGGCTGAGCGTTGCCCGCGTTTTTCTCAAAGATCCACCGATCATCATTTTCGATGAAGCGACCAGTGCCCTGGACAGTGAGAGCGAAAGGGCTGTGCGTGATTCACTGGAACAATTAAGCAATAACCGCACCACGCTGGTGATTGCCCACCGGCGTTCAACCATTCGCAATGCCCGAAGAATTGTTGTGTTGGCTGATGGCAGAATCGATGAACAAGGAACACACACAGAGTTGATCGCCCGCAACGGTGTCTATGCGAGGTTGCATGCTACAGATCAGATCCACAGATACCAGGATGATGGGATGACGGGATGATGAAACTTGACGACATCATCTCATCATCCCACCATCAAATGCATGCACTATCTGCTCAGCCGTTTCGGCTGCGGAAAGCGATGTGGTGTTAATCTTGATATGTTCTTGCGGATAAAAGAAGTCGCCGCCGGAGTTTAATTGATGGCGTTCATCACTCTCTAGCAGGTTCTGTTCAGAGCGTGCCACATCACGCTTGGAGGGTTTCTGCGCCAGCCGAAAATCGCTCTGATTGCGCTTTAGACGCTCATCCTGGTCCGCTTCTAGCTCGACAAAGCAGACCTGTGCGCCCTGCTGACGAAAGATTTCGCAGTAACGATCAATCTCGGCCTTGTCGCCGGGAAGGTCGAGCGCCCACACGTAGGTAAAAATAAGACCGGGCAAATCGCTCTGCGCCACTTCTTCAAAGATGCGACGACGGAACTCCCCCACCAGTTTGTGGAACTGGGGATCGCCGAAGGGGAAAAAGTTGAGCACAAGATCGATAGTCATGTGGTTATGAAAGAGTTTGAAGCCGGTACGCTGGGCAAGCTCTACGCCCACCGTCATCTTGCCGACGGCGGGTGGGCCAAAGATCACAACAAAGTACATGAGACACTCCTTGCATTTGGATCACACGACTCAGGGCAAGGTCAGTGATTGCAGCCTTTTTCGTGTTGCCCTCTGTCCCAAAGATCAAATTCGTTCGTTCAAAAACGCCGTGAAATCCAAATCCCCAGGCGAGCATCCGTACCCGGTGAGGATGGCGGCAGCTTCGCTACGATGTTGTGTGCCGTGATTGACGACGTGCAGCAGACAATGCCAAAGGATTCGTTCACGCTGATCCCCTTCGTCGGTGGTATAGCGAACGTACCCTATCAGATCGGCGTCGGTGAGACCGGCGAGATACTCACGCATGGCGCGTTCATCCGTGCGCCAACGCTCCACGAGGCTATCGATCGTAAGGAAATCTTCCTCTTGGAGTTCCCTAAAGTGGGCAAGCGTCTGGTGTTCAAGCAACATGCGCCACGCGCACTCGGCATCGAGGGTATGGATCAACGTGCCACGCAGGCTACCATAGCTGTGCGCGGCCGGCGCAGCAAACTGCTCCTGGTCTACCTGCAGCGCCGCCGCCAGGATGCGCTGGTTGGCCCAGTAGTTGTAGTCGTAGAGTGTTTGAATGTCGTGAACGTTCACGGCCCCTCCATAGACAAGATGCCTCATTAAGCCTGTTACGAATCATCACCGATCCAGCGGTCATAGCCATCTTCGAGCATGTGGTAGCGTCCGTGTGCCCACGTGTAGAAGGCGTTCCACGACCGCAGCGTCTGCTCGCCTTCCACCGTCACGACGACGCCCGCTTCTATGGCGCGCCGGATCTGGCGCAGTTCCTCGACCAGAGAGCCCCAGTCAGTTGGGCGCCCCGACGCAGAGCGCTCTGCATAGAGCGCGTCGAATTCGCCGAGCTTTTCGGCCGAGATGGTATAGCTCTGCCTGGGCATCTGGATCTTCAGGCCGCTTGTGCTGCTGGCCAGGGCGAAGTTGTCGCTGGTTTCGAGCATATGGCTGATAAACGCGTTCTCGAAACCGAAGTGCGGCGTAGGCCATCCTTGTTGACCGGCCCATCTCCGCACGGTTTTGCGGTCCGGCCATGCGATCTGCATAACACCGCGCTTGTGCGCCTCTCGGGCAAGAGCATAGTCTTCAGGTCCGGCCGTTGTTAGTGCCCACTCGGGAATGATGATTTTCATATCGATTGTCCCAAAGCTTCAACATACGCTCCCACAACACGACACACCCGGGCCGATGTCCCACTTTTCACTTTAAGCGGGTCCACCCCCGGCGCGGATGATCACATCGTTGATCTCCGCCTCGCGCGCGGAGGCCGGTTTGGCGGCCAACAGATCATCAAAGAGAGGAAGCTTGCCCGTGTGGACGGCGTTGTAGGCGTAGATGTACATGGCTGCGGACCAGGCCTGTTTGCCGAAACCCATGGGGTGCCCACTTTCGCCGTGCAGCCACTCGTTAAACTCCCATTCGCCGTCGACGCCGTCGTGGTTGGCCTGCGCCAGCGAGTACAACTGCTTCTCCGCCTCGAGCTGCCAGCCATGACGGACCAATGCCGCCACGTGGAAGCCGCCGATCATGGGCCAGATGCCGCCGTTGTGATACTGATGGGGAAGATTGAGGTTGCGGCTGCGATAGTAATCGCGCCAGCCCGGTTCGCCCGGGTAGATGGGCGGATAGATGGCCTTGGTGGGGTAGGGTTCGGCCATGCCCACCTGCCTCATGTAGCGTAAGATGTGTTCGGTGTGATGCCCGTCGGCCACGCCTGAAAGAACGGCAAGCAGATTGGCGAGACTATCGCACCAATCGCCGTATTCGCGGAAGGCAACCCAGGGCAGGTAAAAGGGACGGCTGGAGATAGTGCCCATGTTGTGGTAAAGCATGAACCACTCCAAACGCATAGCCTTGAGTTTCTCCAGGTGTTCGGCAAAATGATCGGCCACCCAACAGCGGTCGATCCACATGAGCAGATTGATGCGTTCGTGGACCCCGGCGGCGTCCACATGGGGCAGATGCCGACATTCGCCGGCATCGACGACTTTGCTCAACTCCTCGAAGGCGAGCATGGCCGCATAGTAAAGCACATTGTCGTAGAGGATGTTGTAGCGCACCGCCATCAGATCCATCCAGTCGCCGGCTTCGGGGATTTCGAGCAGGCCGCACTCATTCATGTCTTGATAGTCGAGCCAGAGCATAGCTCGATCCACTGTGGACCAATGCGTGCGCAGAAAGTCAGTATCGCCTGTTAGCTGATAGTGCAGGAAATGCCCCAGCACATACCAAAGGTTCGAGTCCACGGCGCCGGCATTTTCGGTGCTGACATAGCCCGTATCGGGGTTGACGTTGAGCTGAATCAGCCCCAGACGCGATTGGTAGGCGGACATTGTTTCCAATGCGGCGCGCCCTGCCCCGATCAGTGCCGCATCCCCCGTCCCCGCGATGCCCAGGAAGATGATCACACTGTCACGCGACCAAATTTGCGGATAACCCGCAGTCAAGGCCGAGGCGCGGAATCCCTTGTCTACAGCGCAGGCGTGCACGATTTCCAGCGCACGTTCGTAGGCCTCATCGATTACTGTTCGTGTTTCGATCATCAGGTTCCGCGTCCTTCCATCAGGTCACCATCTTTCAGTGCTACCCGGCCGTTAATTGCCTGCCCCCAACTTCTGCTTCAAAAATGGATGCGACGCCAGCAACAGCAGGATGATTTCGCCGGTATTCCACCAAAAGTGGACACTGATGCGCGAAGCTGTTGTCAGACCGGGGATACGTCCACACAGACCACTGTAGGCAAGCCAGCCATCTCGCCCCAGGATGCCGGGCAACCCTTGCACCAGACCAGGATTGCCAATGCCGAGCCGGTAGATCTCATCCACGGCCTGATAGTAGCGGACGAGCATATAGGTGTGTTCGATGCCGTGGGCCACACCCCAGACGATCAGCGCCCACGCCCACCAGGATCGCATCCCATGGCGCATCAGGTAGAGGACACAGGCCACCACCAACCAGTTCCAGGTGAAGTGGATCCACTCGGAGTTGGCCGCCGAAATCAAACCACTCGACAAAAATGGCGGCCACTTGAGCAGGTAGTATTGGATCACCTGTGCGGCGTGCTCAATGGTGTGAAACCCTTGCATGGCAATCAACACGCTGAGCACCGCCACAGGAGCTCCCCAACGATGCAGATCATCACGCCACTTCAGCGCCGCTACGGGGAGCACCACGGCCAGCGCCAATGTCGTCGCCCCCCACACCGGCATTCCCGTGCGCCAAACAATCCAACTCCACAGGAGCAGGGCGACCACCGTTGCGCCGACAAGCAGAGGCGTCCGCTGTCTTGGATGCAACAAAGAAAGCAATGGGATGCGGAGATCGAGTGATTGGGAGTGCGATGCCATCATTTGTCCTCGTGTAAACGGATTTTTGCGGAAACAGGCCGACACGCTCCATAGGGGAACAGACGCCCATTTCCGCCGTGGTATTTACGACGTAATACAGTAGTGTCACACAAACGGCAAGAAAGCTCAAGTGATCGAGAAAGAGGGGTGTATTTCAACACTGGATCGCCGTCAAATCCGCCGGGCTCGTTTGGCACAGGCGTTGCGCCTTAGCCCTGCGCAGACTCCGGGCTACTCACCCGGCGCTGGTCAAACGACGGTTGTCAACCTTACATCCCTTTAGTGGATCATCTGCTTTGCATATCGGTACGTCTGCGGGCGCAGCAAGCAGCGCCCCTACGGGTAAGCCCCACACGCGTGACAAGCGTCCCACGACTGCCTTCATCGCCACAGAGAACACAAAGAACACAGAGAGAGATGCTTTGCGTTCTGCTTTGTGTTCTCTGTGTTCTTTGTGGCCATCCTGCCGGGGCACTTGAGATGCTCCTGGGTATCCGCAGTAGGGATGGGCCTCCGTGCCCATCCGTCCCTGGCATACGGGCGCAGCAAGCAGCGCCCCTACGGGTAAGCCCCACACGCGTGACAAGCGTCCCACGACTGCCTTCATCGCCACAGAGAACACAAAGAGCACAGAGAGAGATGCTTTGCGTTCTGCTTTGTGTTCTCTGTGTTCTTTGTGGCCATCCTGCCGGGGCACTTGAGATGATCCTGGGTATCCGCAGTAGGGATGGGCCTCCGTGCCCATCCGTCCCTGGCATACGGGCGCAGCAAGCAGCGCCCCTACGGGTAAGCCCGATGGGGCTGCCTGGCGGACGGGGCGAGGAAGCCGAATAAAGTCACTCGGATCGACTGATCCTCAACCGCATTTGCGGCGGCACAGAGTCGATCAGCGAAACCGCGCCGTCGGGCCAGACGATTGTGATCTGGTGGAGATCCGTATCCGTGGCGACGCCAAAATGGAGCGGGCCTACACTGCTGGAAAGGTAACCGCGGGTGACGCGCACGTCGCGGCGAAGACGACCGGCGCTGGTGTCCAGGTAAACGGTGGCGCCGATGGCGTTGTGGTTGGCGGAGCCAGGCCAATCGAGGTCGATGAGGAGATTGTCGCCACCGCACAGGTTGTTTTCAAAGAGCTGTGCTGCGCTGCGCAGGTTGTTAACGACGATGTCCAGATCGCCATCGCCATCCAGATCGCCCATCGCCATGCCACGTCCGCTGCGTGGGCTGCCCAATCCCCAATCAGGGCGGCGTTCAAACTCGCCCCGGCCGTCGTTGCGCAGCACCTGATTTTCTTCCACCAGCTCGTGGGCGGGCAGATAGTTAAAGATTTCAACCTCAATAAAGCCGTTGGCGACGTACAGATCGAGCCAGCCGTCGCTATCCAGGTCACCGAAGAGAGCCGACCAACTCCAGCCGGTGGCGTCGGCGCGGCGTTCGTAGGCGCGGTTGTCGAATTGACGGTTGCCGGTGGGCAGCAGCAGCATGTTTTCCTGGCGCTGCGGATCGTCCTCGGCGGGCGAAAACCAGAGATCTCGCATCAACGGGGCCCAGGCCGCCAACACACGCGGGTCGGTGGAGTAGGGCTTCATGTCGCTGGCAAAGAGCGCCAGATCGCCGCGGTTGTCCACGTCGCCCAGGTCGTAACTCATGGTGCTATAGCTGGTCTCTGCAAAGGGCGTGGCCGGCGTCCAACCGTCGACGCCTTGCAGCCAGATTTGATCGCGCACGGCAAAATCGTTGCCCACCTGAATGTCGAGCCGCCCATCGCCGTCAATGTCCCATAGGGCAATGGCCAGGGCCTGAGCCTCGCCGCTCAATATCACCGGCACAAAGGATCCGTTGCGGTTTTCATGCAAAAAGACACCGCCGCCGCCGCCGATCAAGTAACTGTTGCCCAGCTCAGTGAGCAGACCGGCATCGTACGAAGCGGTGACGGCATCGAGATCGCCGTCGCCGTCCACATCGGCCCAGTCGATGGCGTAGGCAGGCTGCGCAAATCCTTTCAGGAATTCCTGAGAAAACTCGCCATTGCCCAGGTTGCGCCAATAGTTAACGGCGCCGGTGGTGCGCGTCAACACCAGATCGAGCAGGCCGTCGGCGTCCACATCCACCAGGGCGACGGCGCGGGTGCGCCCGATGGGCATCACCTCTGTACGGAAGCGCAGATCCCCCTCGTTCCACAGGATCGAGTTGGCTCCGTCATAGTTGCCCAGCACCAGATCGAGATCGCCGTCGTTGTCGAGATCGCCCATGCCAACGCCGGCGCCGTTGGCTTCGAACATACGGATCTCGCCGTCAGCGGTGGTGGTGACGTGATCGAGATCCATGGCAACGAAGTGATCCAGGCAGGCAGATGGATCGGGGCGCAGCGGTTGCGCGTGGACGGTCACCGGCGCAGTCGAAACCAACGCCACATCGGCAACAGGCGCGGAGGCGCAGCCGGTCAGGGCTCCTATCAAGAGAAGCCCCGCCGGCGCACGCATGATCTTCATCTTCAATCGGGCGAAATCGGGCATGGTGGATAACTCTGGGTATTCTGCCTTGGTCGGCCACAGGGTAAAAATTGAACCCGGTAAAAACATAGTACTGACCAGGGCAGTATCACAAAGACGGTCAAATCGAGGAGAGGATGTTCATATTCAGCAGGCGCACGAGAATGTGATCGACAATCTCGTCCACGGTCTGAAGATCAGATTCGATCAGAATGTCCGGCTGTTTCGGCGCTTCGTATGGGGCCGAGATGCCGGTGAACTCCTTGATTTCGCCGGCCAGCGCTTTGGCATACAGCCCTTTGGGATCGCGGCGTTTGAGCACTTCGATGTCGCACTTAACATAGACTTCGAAGAAGCGCTCTTGCGGGAGCAGACTGCGGGCGAAGTCGCGCTCCGACTGATAGGGCGAGATAAAGCTGGCCAGAACCAGGTTGCCGTGAGCAAAGGCCAGCTTGGCCACTTCGGCGGCGCGGCGGATGTTTTCCTTGCGGTCTGCGGGGGTAAAGCCCAGATCACCATTTAGACCGTGGCGCAGGTTGTCGCCGTCCAGAAAGAAGGTGCGGCAGCCCAGGGTGAAGAGACGCCGCTCCAACGCTTTGGCAATCGTCGACTTGCCTGATCCCGACAGACCGGTAAACCAGAGGACGGCGGACTTGTGTCCATTGAGTTCTTCGCGCATCGCACGCGTGATCCCGGTCTGTTCCCAGGTGACGTTGGTTGACTGGCGTCGTTGGGATTCAGCCTGTTCTGTATCGACCAGATCGCCCACTTCACGCGAGGCAGAGCGGATCATCCCCGCAGCCACGGTGTTGTTGGTGGTCGGGTCCACAAGAATAAAGCTGCCGGTGTTGCGGTTGACCTGATACGGATCAAAAAAGATGGGGTGGGTGGTGGTCAGTTGCACGCGGCCGATCTCGTTCAGCGACAAAGTCTGAGCCGGTTCACGATGCATGGTATCGACGTCGATCTTGTAATTCAGCTCCGAGACGAAGGTGCGCACGCTGCGCGTGGTGTGGATCAACCAATAGGCGCCGGTGGGATCCAGCGGTTCTTCGTTCATCCAGCAGATGGTGGCGTCAAGGTGACTGCTCTTTTCGGGCAGGTTGCGCTTGCGCACGATCATGTCCCCGCGGCTGACATCGATTTCGTCCTCCAGGGTGAGGATGATCGAATCACCGACACCGGCTTCTTCCAATTCGCCGTCAAAGGTGACCACCGAACGCACCCGGCTCCCCAAACCAGATGGTAAGACCACGACGTCCTCGCCAGGGGCAATTCGACCAGAGCTGACCTGACCGGCGAATCCACGGAAGTTCTGGTGTGGCCGCACGACGGTCTGCACAGGAAAGCGGAAGTCGACGATGTTGCGGCTGGTGCCGACGTTGACCGTCTCCAGGTGGTGCAGCAGCGTGGCGCCGTCGTACCACGGCATATTCAGGCTCTTATCCACCACGTTGTCGCCGAGCAGGGCCGAGATGGGGATAAAGACCATGTCATGGATATTGAGTTTGGCGGCGAATGCTTTGTAGTCATCCACGATACGTTGGTAGACGTTGCGATCGTAGTCCACCAGATCCATCTTATTGACGGCGACGACCAGATGGGGGATCTGCAACAGCGCGGCCAAAAAGCCGTGCCGTCGGGATTGGGTGAGCACACCTTTACGAGCGTCAATCAGAATGATCGCCAGTTCCGCCGTCGATGCACCGGTGACCATGTTGCGTGTGTATTGGATGTGCCCAGGCGTGTCGGCGATGATGAATTTGCGCTTGGGTGTGGCGAAGTAGCGATAAGCCACGTCGATGGTGATGCCCTGTTCACGTTCCGAGCGTAGCCCGTCGGTGAGCAAGGCCAGATCGACATACTCGTCGCCGCGGTTGCGGCTGGCCAGTTCCACCGCCTCCATCTGATCCTCAAAAATCGCTTTCGAGTCGTATAACAGGCGGCCGATCAGTGTGCTCTTGCCATCGTCTACGCTGCCCGCCGTGGTAAAGCGGAGCAAGTCGATGGGGGAGTTGGTGTTCTGTGATTCGGGCTTGGTGATGGGGGTGTTGGTCGGTTGATTATTCGACTGCATCAGGGATCTCGTCTTCTCGAAAAATATTGTTATCTCAAGTGGGCACAGGAACTGAAAGCTCAAACAGAGTATTAGCGTGATTTGATGGGTAGGGGCGCTGCTTGCTGCGCCCGGCACACGGTGGGCGCAGCAAGCAGCGCCCCTACGGAATTACCATCACTTGACCGTCGACACGACACTAAGCACAGTCGGGCGCAACTACCATGGCGAAAATTTGGCACTCCTGACTCCAGCCGGACACGTGGACAAATTTGCGCCGCGATTTGCTAGAAGTACCCCTGCCGCTTGCGATCTTCCATGGCCGCTTCGGAGCGTCGGTCGTCGGCGCGACCGCCACGTTCGGTGACGCGGGCCGAGGCGACTTCCTGGATGATTTCGTCGAGCGTTGAGGCCACGGATTCGACGGCGCCGGTGCAGGTCATGTCGCCGATGGTGCGGAAGCGCACGACACGGTTTTCGATGAGTTCGCCAGGCTGAGGGGTGACATGCGTGCCTGCAGCCAGGAGCATTCCCTCACGGCGGATGATGTCGCGCTGGTGTGAAAAGTAGAGGGAGGGTAGTTCGACTTCTTCAGCGGCGATATACTGCCAGACGTCGAGTTCCGTCCAATTGCTGATGGGAAAGACGCGGAAGTGCTCGCCCATGTGTTTGCGCCCATTGTAGAGATTCCACAGTTCTGGGCGCTGCATCTTGGGATCCCATTGGCCGAAACGGTCGCGGTGCGAGAAGAAGCGTTCCTTGGCGCGAGCCTTTTCCTCGTCGCGGCGAGCGCCGCCCATGGCTGCGTCGATTTTGAGTTCGGTCAAGGCATCGAGGAGTGTTACCGTCTGCAAGCCGTTGCGGCTAGGATTGGGACCGCTTTCTTCGGCCACGCGGCCCTGATCAATCGAATCTTGCACATAGCGGACAATCAGGCGCGCCTCGATCTTTTCAACCAGCGTGTCGCGAAAGGTCAAAGTCTCGTCAAAGTTATGGCCCGTATCAATATGCAAAAGTGGAAACGGGATTCGTCCTGGGTAGAAAGCTTTGCGGGCCAGATGAGAAAGCAGGATCGAATCTTTGCCCCCAGAAAAGAGCAGCGCCGGTCTCTCGAATTGAGCAGAGACTTCTCGCATTACATAAATCGCTTCTGATTCAAGCTGCGCCAGGTGCGCATACTGTTTTAACTTCATACCGGCAACCGTCCTCGTGTTCGACCGTACTGTTAGGTATTCAACGGAACTATTCCGAGAAATATCATACGAATTTCTCCCCTGCGGACAACGCACCTATTATGACCGAAAACCAGCAAAAGGCCAAAGGTCGGGTGAATGTCTTAGAAACAATATCAGGGGAGTACCTGTTCAGGTGTCTATAGGAATCAATACCACGGACATTCAAACCGATAGAGGTATCACTTTACGTAACTCCACATGTTGTGTATGATGCCAGCGTTGTTCGTTCAAGTTCAGCCAATATTGTATTCTTGGGAAAAGCGAATTAGCCTCTATGACCAAACTAGTCATCGTTGAATCACCGACCAAAGCCAAAACGATCCGCAACTTCCTGCCCAAAGAGTATCAGGTGCAGGCGAGTATGGGGCACGTGCGCGATCTGCCGGCATCCGCCAGCGAGATCCCAGCGCGGCACAAAGGGGAATCGTGGGCGCGGTTGGGTGTCAACGTCGAAAAAGACTTCGAACCACTTTACGTCATTCCTGCGTCGAAAAAGAAAGTTGTCAGCGAGCTTAAAAAGCTGCTCGAACAGGCAGACGAGTTGATCCTGGCCACAGACGAAGATCGCGAAGGTGAAAGCATCGGCTGGCACCTGACCGAGGTGCTGAAGCCCAAGATCCCGGTGACGCGTATGGTCTTCCACGAGATTACGCGCGAGGCCATCCAACACGCGCTGACCGAGACGCGCAGCATCGACGACAACCTTGTGCGCGCACAAGAGACACGACGCATCCTGGATCGGTTGGTCGGATATACGCTTTCCCCGCTCCTGTGGAAAAAGATCGCACCCAAGCTCTCTGCCGGGCGCGTGCAAAGTGTGGCGGTGCGCCTGCTCGTGCTGCGCGAACGCGAGCGTCGCGCCTTCCATACGGGCGCATACTGGGATCTAAAAGCACTGCTCAACAAACGCCCCGACAAGCCTGCACACCGCTTCGAAGCCCAGTTAATCTCGGTGGGGGAGCAGCGTATCGCCACCGGCCGTGACTTCGACGAGAACACCGGCAGGATCGCAGAGGGTAAAGATGTCCTCTTGCTTAACGAGGCCGAGGCCATCAAGTTGCGCGAGCGACTGCTCAAAGGCAAGTGGATGGTCAACTCTGTGGACGAGCGGACGGCAACCCGTTCGCCGGCAGCCCCGTTTACCACCAGCACGCTGCAACAGGAAGCCAACCGCAAATTGGGGTGGGGCGCTCAGCAGACCATGCGCACCGCCCAGCATCTCTATGAAAACGGCTACATTACCTACATGCGCACCGACTCGGTTAACCTCAGCGACGAAGCGATCAACGCTGCCCGCGGGCGGGTGACCGAACTCTATGGCAAAGAGTATTTAAGCAACTCGGCGCGGCGCTACCAGACGAAAGCCAAGGGGGCGCAGGAGGCACACGAGGCGATCCGGCCCGCCGGCAACCAGATGTTGCCCGCCGATAGCCTGCCCATTGCGGGCCAGGAAAAGGCACTCTACGACTTGATTTGGAAGCGAACAATCGCCACCCAAATGGCCGAAGCCCGCCTCAAGTTCACGACGGTCCAGATCGGCGTCGAGGATGCTCTCTTCCGCGCCAGCGGACGCACCATCCTCTTCCCCGGCTTCTTCCGCGCCTATGTGGAAGGCAACGATGATCCAGAAATGGCGCTGGACGACCAGGATACGACGCTACCCGAACTCAAGGTGGATGAAGTGGTCGACGCCCGTGATCTCGAAGCGGTTGGCCACGAAACCAAACCGCCCGCCCGCTATACCGAGGCGTCGCTGGTCAAAGCGCTGGAATCTGAGGGGATTGGTCGTCCGTCGACCTATGCCACCATCATCGACACGATTCAGGATCGCGGCTACTGCTTCAAGCAGCGCAAAGAGTTGGTGCCCACCTTCGTGGCGTTTGCCGTGACACAATTGCTCGAAGATCATTTTGAAGATCTGGTCGATCTCCGCTTTACGGCGGAGATGGAGCAGACCCTCGACAATATTGCCGATGGCGACACCGGCTGGCTGGAATATCTGCGTCGCTTTTACCTGGGGCAAAACGGGCTGGATAGTCAGGTTAAAGAGAAGGAAGCAGAGATCGATGCGCGTACGGCCAGTCAGGTTGCCTTTGCCGATCTGCCCGCAGAAGTGCGCATCGGCCAGTTCGGCCCCTTCCTGGCGCGGGGAGAAAACGGTGATCGGGTCACCGCCGGTTTGCCCGAAGCGCTGCCCCCGGCCGATCTCGATGCCGAGACCGTGGAAAAGCTGCTCTCACAAAAGGAAGAAGGCCCCGAGATCGTCGGCGACGATCCAGAGAGCGGCAAACCGATCTACCTCAAGATCGGCCCCTATGGTCCCTATGTCCAATTGGGTGATGAAGGCGAGGGGAAGTCCAAAAAGCCGAAGCGGGTCAGCCTGCTTAAGGGCATGAAGCGCGAAGATGTTGATCTGGAGTTGGCGCTCAAACTGCTGTCCTTGCCACGTCCTTTGGGGTCTCACCCCGAAAGCGGCAAGGATGTGCGCGCCGGCGTGGGGCGATTTGGCCCGTTTGTGGTACACGACGGCACTTTCGTGAGCATCAAACCGCCGGACCACGTCCTGGAAATTGAGTTAGCGCGCGCGCTGGAACTGCTTGCCGCCAAGCCCGCCAAGGGAAGGAGCGCCAAAAAGGTCCTCAAAGATCTGGGCGAACATCCGGACGGGGGGCAGGTCCAGGTGCTTGATGGGCGGTATGGGCCTTATGTCAACCACAAGCGCACCAATGTCTCTTTGGCCGAGGGTGTCGATCCGCAAAGTGTCACCATGGCCGAAGCGGTGCAAATGTTGAGCCAGAAGAAACCCAAGAAAAAGAGTAGCAAACGGAAGTCCTAACCTCTTGGCTGCCTACCGGCTAAACAGGCTAAAGAAGAGATCGGGTGGAATCACCGGCGTTTGGGCGGCCGCCATGTTTTCAAGCACATGGTCAACACTAGCCATGCCAACCAGTGTGGTGGTTAGCCCAGGGGTACTGCGGTTGAATTGGATGGCGTACTGAGCGTCAGTGTCGAACTTGCCCAGCATCTCTTTCACGTTGGCCGGAACATGCCCCAGTAATTGTCCTTGGGCCAGGGCTGCCGACCCGATGGAGACGAGCGCGTACTGGCGTGCGGCGGCTATGATGGGCATAGTCAACTGCTGCATCTGCCCATCCTTTTCCATGTCAAAAACCTGATTCCTCGCCACTACCGCATCTAGTTTGCCCAGACTGTACGGGAACTGTATAAAGCGAAAGCGGTGATTCTGGCCGCCGACTTCGCGCGCCACCTGTACAAATAGGGATAAGGGCAGGTAGTCGCGATCCGTCTGCCTGGCGAGCAGACCATCCCAGGTGGCGATGCCGTAGAAGCGAATACGACCGGCGCTGGCCTCCTCCTCGAGACGGGTGAAAGCGGCACGAATGCGCTGTCGAAACTCCGCCGGCGTCACGTGGGCCAATTGCACTTCAGGATTGTGCAGGTAGTAAACGTCCAGGGTGCTCAACCGCAGATTGGCAAGGCTCAAACCGATCTGGGCGCTCAGGTATTCGGGGGCAATGCAATGGGTCTCGCCGGCTATGTCTTTGGGTTCCGCCAGACGGGCAGCGTAGATCGACTGGCGCACGTACTCCTGGCGGTCTTCGGTTGGCGCAGTGTCGAAGGAGATAAAGCCGCCTTTGGAGCAGATGATCAACTCGTCGCGGCGGGCTACTTTCGCCTCAAACAGTAAGGACAGCGCCAATCCCATATCCTTTTCGGACTGCATAAAACGGTAGTTCACAGCCGTATCCAGGACATTGCAGCCATTGGCCACGGCCCGTTGAATGCCGGCAATGTAACGCTGGCTGTCGGCAGACTGGCTTGTCCCCAGATAGGTGCCCAGGCCGATGCTGCTCAATGTCAGCCCATAGCGATGTCGAAAGTGATCGGAAGCCAGATAGTTGAAACGATGAGCGAAGCGTTCGGTGCCGGCAGTTGTGGCAAAGTGTGGAACAGTTGTCATAGCTTACCCTTGTGCGCCAATAAAATGTATTTAGAACGAGAGAACCATTTTCCTATGCAATTTTCTCTTTGTAGGACAGTAGATCCATACAAAACAGGATGTGTTCTTGATAGAGTGAAAGGTACAACGAGCCGAGCAGATTCGAAAGAAGTGTACAGCATGGCCACGATTATGATCGTAGATGACTACCCGGTCACCCAGCGTATCCTGACTTATCAACTCTACAAAACTGGTCATCAGGTAGTGACGGCCAACAACGGTCGTGAGGCAATCGAATCGCTGGGCGACTGTCCTATCGATCTGATGATCCTGGACCTGGCGATGCCCGAAATGGATGGGATTAGCGTGTTGCGCTTTCTGCGCGCCGACCACCGGTTCTGTGCCTTGCCGATTATTATCCTGACGGCAAACGGCAAGGATCAAGATCGGAAGCAGGCTCTATCGGAAGGGGTAGACGCCTTTCTGACAAAACCAACCAGTAGCTGGGAACTAAATTCACTGGTAAATGACTTATTGGCGGCTCAGCTAACGTTGCCTGTTTAGCACCCTCATATAAGCATCAAATAAGCAGGGATCCAAATTTCGATCTGACAAACTGAAGTGGGGGCCGTATGCCCCCACTTTTTGGTTTCCTTTGGCTTTCGCTGCGTTCGGAAAAAATCGAATGCAGTTTGACGCCCATTGAGGTGTGTGCTATTCTTGCCACAAGTAGAGAGTGGTCGCCCCCGTTTTGACCGATTCCCTACACTTCCCTTTAGGTCTCCCAATTCACCATAACATAAAGTTCATCAACTAAACGTCCAATCGCTTCAGTTGCAAGCGACACAGCCAGAAGATCGGGACGAAAGCCGTCTACTATTCTGTTGCCTACTTGTGAGCAGGGGTCGTTACATAGTAATTCGCCGTCTAGGAATGCCTGTTCATGATTCCCGTGCTGGTGAATACTGCCTGTAATTCTGTGCAGCCCGACTCAATACTCTGGTTTCCCAAGTTTTAGTTTACCCACCCACACGAAGGAGAATCTGGCATGCTGAAATCAACTTCAATGCCCCATCACCACAGACTCGGCAAGCAGATCTGGCTAATTGCTTTGCTGCTGGTGTTCACGCTGCTCATAGCGGCCTGCGGCGGAGATGCACCCGCGGCTGAAGCACCTGCCGCTGAAGCACCTGCGACTGAGGCACCCGCGGCTGAGGCCCCTGCTGCTGAGGCCACCACTGCCCCGGCGCAAGATGCCACAGCCGAAGAAGCCGCTCCCGCCGAGGAAGAAAGACTCGGCTCGACGCTAATCGGTGAGATCGAAGGCCCCGACATTATCACCGACGAGAGCGCATTCCCCACCAGCTTCAGCGAAGCACCGATGCTGGCCGAAAAAGTGGCGTCGGGTGACTTACCCCCCGTCGAAGAACGCCTGCCCGTGTCCTCTGATCTGCTTGTGATCGAGCCGGTACACGAAATCGGCAAGTACGGCGGCACCTGGCGGCGTGGCTTCACCGGCCCTGGCGATGGTCAGAACGGCCATCGTGTGGCCGGCGGCGATCGCCTCGTCTTCTGGGATGCAGAAAACTTCCCCGAAGTCGTGCCGAATCTGGCCAAGGGCTGGGAGATCAACGACGATAGCACAGAGATCACCATCTTCCTGCGCGAGGGCGCCAAATGGTCTGACGGCGAACCCTTCACGGCCAACGACATCATGTTCTGGTTCGAGCATATGTACATGAATGCAGACCTGGTCCCCGTGCGCTCACCGTTCTTCAACGTTGATGCCGGCGCAAAACTAGAAATGGTCGACGACTACACCGTCAAGTTCTCCTTCACCGAGCCAAACTCGCTCTTCCTTGAAGTATTGGGCAGTTCAGTCAACGTCTTCGGCGGCCAGGCTATCTTTGGCAACGTTGCCATGGGCGGCTTTGCCCCTGCTCACTATCTGCAACAGTTCCACCCCGACTTCGTTGATCAGGCCGACCTGGACGCCATGGTGGCAGCCGAAGGCTTCGACAACTGGGTGAACCTGTTCAAGGACAAGAACACCTGGCAGCGCAATCCTGAGCTACCGGTTGTAACGCCGTGGATGACGGTCAACCCCATCACCACAGACAACTGGGTGCTCGAACGCAACCCCTACTACTTCGGTGTAGACACCGAGGGCAATCAGTTGCCCTACATCGACCGCATCTCGATGACGCTGGCCGAAAATCTCGAAGTCCTCAACCTGCGCGCCATCGCCGGTGAGTTCGACTACCAGGCCCGTCATATCTCGCTGGCCAACCTTCCTGTCCTGCTGGAAAACGCCGAACTAGGCAATTACACCGTCTATCTGGATCCGGCGCAGCATGGGGCCGATGGGGCTTTCCAGTGGAATCAGAGCTACGAGGCCGATCCTGAAATCGCACAGTTGATCAAGAACATCGACTTCCGCCGCGCACTCTCGCTGGCCGTCGATCGCGACAAGATCAACGAGATCATCTTCCTGGGCATCGGCGTGCCTGGGTCCGCCGTAGTGGCCGAATCCTCGATCTTCAACCCGGGTCCCGAGTACCGCACGTTGTGGTCGACCTTCGATCCAGATACGGCCAATCAGATGCTGGATGATCTGGGCCTGACCGAAAAGGACGCGGAAGGCTATCGCCTGCGCAGTGATAACGGCGAACGCATCATTATCGAACTGCCCACAATTCCGGCCTTCATTCAGTTCACCCAGTTGGCCGAATTGGTGAAGGAAGATTGGGCCAATGTCGGCATCTTCGCCAACGTGGTGGAGCAGGAGCGCTCCCTGGTCGAGACCCGCCGCGCCAGCAACGAGTTGCAGGTATTCGTCTGGCAGAACGACGGCACCGACGAGCTCTATCCTCTATCCATATCATGCTGTACCAGTAAACGAGACGTCTGGCACAGGTCCGGCGTTCGGTGTCTGGTACTCCACGGGTGGCACCGCCGGTATCGAGCCGACCGACCCCGACGTGGTCAAGGTCCTCGATCTCTTCAGCCAGGGCCTCAAGGCCACACCAGAAGAACGTGTGACCATCGGCCAGGAGATCTGGTCGATCATCACCGACGGTGTCTGGACGATGGGCACTGTGGGCCAGTCGGGCGCCTTTATGGGCGTGCGCGTGGTTAAGAACAACATGGGCAACATCCCATCCCGCCAGTTCAACATCCAGGCCGGCCAGACGCCCAATATTTCCCGCCCGTCCACCTTCTACTTCACCGACGCCGGGGAATAACCGCTCTGTAAACGATTCTTGGTAAAGGTTTATTGTGTGTGGGCCAGAGGCCCACACACAATAAACCTTTACCAATCCCTCTATGAGGATGCAGCATGGTCTCCTACATCATCCGCCGTTTGTTTGCCGGACTGCTCACAATTTGGGCGGCATCGGTGCTCTCATTCTTAATTATTCAATTGCCGCCCGGCGACTATGTGACATCGTACATTGCGCAGTTACAGTCCACGGGAACGGTGGTCAGCGCCGGTGAAGCCGAAGCGCTGCGCATCCAATACGGCCTTGATCAGCCGATCTATGTCCAGTATGCCAAATGGATCGGGCTGATGTTTCAGGGCAACTTCGGCATGGCGATGGAGTACAACCGCCCCGTGCTAGAAGTGATCGGCGATCGCCTGACCCTGACGATGGTCGTATCCCTGGCCGCGGTCGTTTTCATCTGGGCAGTCGCGCTGCCCATCGGTATTTATTCTGCAGTGAAACAGTACTCGCTTGGTGATTACTTTTTTACGTTTATCAGCTTTATCGGTATCGCTATACCCAACTTCATGTTGGCGCTGATCGTGATGTACGTCAGCTTTAAATACTTCGGCGTCACCAGCATCGGTGGTCTCTTTTCGTCTGAGTTCCTGCTTCAACCCTGGAGCATGGCGAAGATCTGGGATCTGATGAAACATCTGCCCCTGCCCGCTCTGATCCTGGGATTGGCAGGAACGGCCGAACTGGTGCGCATCATGCGCGCCAATCTCCTCGATGAGTTGCGCAAGCCCTACGTCACCACCGCACGCGCCAAAGGACTGTCGAAGACGCGTGTGATCCTGAAGTATCCGGTGCGGGCGGCGCTGAATCCATTTGCCAGCACCATCGGCTACATCTTTCCTTTCATCGTGTCGGGCAGCATCATCGTCTCGTTGGTGTTGAGCCTGCCCACTGTTGGGCCGTTGCTCTTCAAGGCGTTGATCGCACAGGATCTCTTCCTGGCGGGCACCATCTTGCTCTTGCTGGCCACGCTCACGGTGATCGGCACCTTCATCTCCGACCTGGTGCTGATGTGGGTCGATCCTAGAATCCGGCTGGAGAGTTAAGCATGGCACAAGCTGTCAAACAAGCGCCCGTATTGGACGAGACACAGATCGAGCGCAACGTCGACGCCGCCGACCGCATTTCGGTTGCCACCCAATGGCAGTTGATGTGGTGGCGCTTCCGCAAACACAAACTGGCGATGATCTCTGCCGTGATCATCATCTCGTTTTATGTGGTTGCGCTCTTCGCCGACTTTTTCGCCTATTCGGATCCGTTCACATCGACGGCGGAATTGTCGTTGCTGCCGCCGCAACCGATTCACTGGTTCGATGACGGTGAATTTCGTCCGCATGTCTACGCCATCGAGGGCAAACGCGATCCAAAGACCTTCAAACGTGTCTACACGCCGAACCCCGAAAACAGACTGCCGATCAGACTCTTCGCCAAGGGGTATGACTATAAACTCTTGGGCTTCATCCCTGCCGATCGCCACCTCATCGGTGTAGAAGGGGCGCGCACTGAAGATTCGATCTTCTTGCTCGGCACCGATCTCAACGGCCGTGATCTGTGGTCACGCCTGATGCTCTCAACCCGCATCTCCATGACCATCGGTCTGGTCGGCGTAACCCTCAGCCTCTTCCTCGGCGTCTTGCTGGGCGGGCTGTCTGGGCTGTATGGCGGGGTGGTAGACAACGTGATCCAGCGCATCATCGAGATTGTGCGCTCGATCCCCACGATTCCACTGTGGATGGGATTGGCCGCTTCGTTGCCCCGCGATTGGGACGTGACGCGCATCTACTTCGCCATCACCATCATCCTCTCGTTGATCGGGTGGACGGTGATGGCGCGTGTCGTGCGCGGGCGCTTCCTCTCCTTGCGCGAGGAAGATTTTGTCACCGCCGCGGAATTGGCCGGCGCCGGGCAACTGCGCATCATCTTCCGCCATATGGTGCCTTCGTTCCTCAGCCATATCATCGCCGCCACCACGCTGGCCATCCCGGCCATGATCATTTCGGAGACGTCGCTGAGTTTCTTGGGCCTGGGGCTGCGCCCGCCTGCGGTAAGTTGGGGCGTGCTCTTGCAGCAAGCACAGAATATCCAGGCGGTTGCCATTTCTCCCTGGCTACTCTACCCCGTGGTGCCGGTGATCTTGTCGGTGCTGGCCTTTAACTTCCTGGGTGACGGTCTGCGCGATGCCGCCGATCCATACGGATGAGCAGGTGCTGAGGATGGGGCTGTAGATCTGAAATCGCCTCACCTCTCGTCACCAATCACCAACACTGAAACGACCAAACATGACCAACGATCTACCGATCCTTTCGGTAAAAAATCTCAAGACCTTCTTCTATCAGGATGAAGGCGTGGTGCAGGCTGTAGACGGTGCCAGTTTCAACATCTATGCCGGGCGCACGCTGGGCATTGTAGGTGAAAGCGGCTGCGGCAAGAGTGTCACAGCACGCTCGATCCTGCGCATTGTAGAGAAGCCGGGCATCATCGTTGAAGGGGAGATTCTGTTGCGCCGCGACATGGGCAACGGGCGCCTCGAAGAGATCGATCTGGCCAAACAGAACGACGACAGCCGTCTGATGCGCGACATCCGCGGCGGCGAGATTGCGCTGATCTTCCAGGAACCGATGACGTCTCTCAGCCCGCACTACACCGTGGGCAACCAGATTATCGAAGCCGTCCGCCTGCACACAGGGCTCAGCGCCAAACAGGCGCGGCAACAGGCCATTGATCTGCTCAACATGGTGGGCATCCCCCAACCGGAACGACGCGTGGACGAGTACTCGTTTCAACTTAGCGGTGGTTTGCGCCAGCGCGTGATGATCGCCCTGGCCCTGGCCAGCGATCCGCGCATCCTCATCGCCGACGAACCCACCACGGCGCTCGATGTGACGACGCAGGCGCAGATCCTCGATCTGCTGCGACAGTTGCAAGAAGAACGCGATCTGGCGATTATTCTGATCACCCACGACATGGGTGTCATTGCCGAAATGGCCGACGATGTGGCCGTGATGTACCTGGGGCAGGTCGCCGAGCAAGGACCGGTCGATCAGATTTTCCACGATCCCAAGCACCCGTACACGCGCTCGCTGTTGCAGTCGATTCCCAGCATCTTTGCGCCGCCACGCACCAAACTTTCCACCATCACCGGTTCGATTCCACATCCGTATGCACGACCGAAGGGATGCCCCTTCCACCCCCGCTGCACCGAGTTCATGGCCGGCGTCTGCGACGTGCATCAGCCGCAGCTTAAAGAGAGCGGAGCTGAACAGATGGTGAGTTGTTTCCTTTACCACGAGCCGGACGTTGCTGCGGTGACCCGGTGACCGAAGAAAAGAATCTTTGCAATCATGGCTGATCCCAAAAACGTCGAAAACGTACTCGAAGTCAACAATCTGAAAAAGTACTTCCCCATTCGCAAGGGAATTCTGCGCCGTGTGGTCGGGCAAGTGCGCGCGGTGGACGAAGTCAACTTCCACATTCGACAGGGCGAAACATTGTCGCTGGTGGGCGAGAGCGGCTGCGGCAAGACGACGACAGCCCGCTGCATTCTGCGCGCCGTCAAGCCGACGGCGGGAGACATCCACTTTCGCATGGAAAACGGCCAGACGGTCAACGTTGCCACATTGCCCAAGAGCGAACTGCGTCCGCTGCGCCCGCACATGCAGATGATCTTTCAAGATCCCTATTCTTCGCTCAACCCCCGCATGACGCTGGCAGACATCATCAGCGAGCCCATGCTGATCAACGGTGTCAAAAGCGGCAAAGAACGCCAGGATCGGGTAGCCGAACTACTGCAAGTGGTGGGGCTACCCACCGCCTTTATGAGCCGCTACCCCCATGCCTTCAGCGGCGGACAGCGCCAGCGCATCGGCATCGCCCGCGCCCTGGCCCTCAACCCGCGGCTGATCGTCGCTGATGAGCCGGTCTCGGCGCTGGACGTTTCGGTGCAGGCCCAGATCGTCAATTTGCTCCTCGATTTACAGGACCGGTTGGGTCTTTCGTATCTCTTCGTCGCCCACGATTTGAGCGTAGTGAAGCATGTCAGCGACCGGGTGGCGGTGATGTACGTTGGCAAAATCGTCGAGGTGGCCGCAACGGCGACGATCTTCAACAACCCCAGGCACCCCTACACCGAAGCGCTGCTCTCGGCTGTGCCCAAACCGGATCCACGGCTGCGATCGCAGCGCATCATTTTAGAGGGTGAAGTCGCCGATCCCGCCAACCCTCCTTCGGGCTGCTACTTCCACCCACGCTGCCGCTATGTGGTCGATACGTGCCGCACCGAAACACCCCTTCTCGAAGAGATCGAAGCCGGTCATTGGGTGCGTTGCCACCGCGCCAAAGAGATCACACTCGAAGGCATCGGCGACAAGGATCAACCCCAGATTCCAGCCTGATCACCCATCTCCATCTATTCTATCCACCCCATCCACAGAAAAGAGACCGTCCATGAGGATTAACACTGCCAAACAAAAAATGTTGGAGGGCAAAGCTGTTTTCGGCTACCCGGTGGGCCTGGGATCGCCGATGATCGCTGAAATGTTGAGCGACTGCGGCATCGATTTCGTGATGATCGACAACCAACACGGCACCTGGGGGCCGGATTCAACCATCGCCGCCTTGATGGCCCTGCGCTCCGGCGCTGCCATCCCGATGGCGCGCGTGGCGCGCAACGACTTCACCATGATCGGTCGGCTGCTCGACGAAGGCTGCATGGGCATCGTCGTGCCCATGGTCCACACGCCGGAGGACGCCAAAGCCGCTGCGGATGCATGTCGCTTCCCGCCGACGGGCACCCGCTCATGGGGGTGGGGCCGCGCCCGATACTATGGCGACGACTATTCGAGTTGGATCAACGATGAGATCTTCGTAGCCGTACAGATCGAGAGCATCGAAGCAGTCGATAACGTCGAAGCCATCATGGCCACACCCGGCGTGGACGGCTGCTGGGTTGGCCCCGCCGATCTGTCGTTGTCTCTCGGCTTCCACCCCAGCGAAATGTATCAGCGTGACGAACATCGTCTCGCCCTGGAGAAGGTGATTCAGGCCTGTAAGAACACCGGCACGGCGCCGGGCATCGCATGCAGCAGCCCCGAAGAAGCAGTCCGCCGCGCCGAGCAGGGGTTCCGCTTCCTCACGGCGGGTGGCGACGCCGGGATGATCCTCGGTGGCGCTGCCGCCGGGCTGAAGACCGTGCGCGCGTTCAAGGGTTAGTTAGATTCTGGTGCAAAACCCACGCCAAGCCGCAAAGGCGCCAAGATCTTCTCCTGAACTTCTTTGCGTTCGTCCGACGGCAGCGGTCGCGACCGCTGCCGTCGGCGGCGCCTTTGCGTAAGCAAGTGCCCGTAAGGCCCTCACCCCCGCCCCCATAGGCGTTAAGTTAAGGCTCTATGCTCCACGCCCCCGCATCCTCGTGTGCAGGCAAGAGAATTGGCCACAAAGAACACAAAGAACGCAAAGAAGAAGATGGCAACGTCCTTATCTATGTGTTCTTTGTGTTCTTTGTGGCTATTCCCTTCTGGACGTGACGCCAGGAGGGAAGACCCCGGCACTTGCTCGAACGGAGCTTATCTTAACGCCTATAGGGGCGGGGGTGAGGGCCACATGTACCACCCACACGTGGCCCCGGTATCCCGCGCTTGATTGTTCGTTAGCTGCCCCATCGCTTCTACTTGGCCTCCCCTGCTCTTCTGACGGGGAGCGCACCAAATTCTGACCTGTGGGTCATGCTGAGTGCCTACGCAAACCAGATCGGATTCGACCACGCCTGGCGCCCATACACGTCGCGAATCGTCACGCGGCAGAAGGGGCTGTTGAACGCATCGAGGCTGAATTCAGCTTCCGTGATGGCGCTGCCGTTGGTTCGACGCGTACGGCTGGCAACCCCTGTCACCCAGATTCGCTCCACGGGGGAACAACGCACGTAGATCGATTGATCCGGTTGGACGCGAATATCGTGGATCTGCGGGCCGGTGCTGGCATAGTAATGCCCGGCTTTGAGCGCCGTCACCAGCGCATCGGGATCGGGCGATTCACTCTTGACCCAGACCCAACCGCGGCCAAAGTCATTGTTGGCGGGGTTGGTGTGGTAGTCATCGGCGGCGTAGGTGGTGTAGCGGTGGCCTTTGCCCAGCAATACGTCGGCGATGTGCCAGCTTTCGGCCCGGTCGTTGTGATCGCAGGCGACACCGTTGTATATCTCAATGGCGTCGATAGCACCCAACGAGAGGATGTCCGCCTCGCTGAGTGAATACCAGTTAGGATGAGCTGCCGCTACAAACGCGCCGGCAGCCAGGGCACGCGCCGCAATCTCGGCGCCTGTTTCGCTGGGTGGCGAGGGAGCAAAGTCGAGCGGAAGCCCCACGGCGAGGATATGCCAGATTTCGCCCAACTCGGTTTGTCCGGCGTGCAGCTCTGCGCCCAGGATGGTCGTGAACGTCTGCGTGCGGAAGGAACGCGTGTCCACAAGAGGGAAACCATAGCGTTCCAGAAAGTGATCGGTCAGCGCCAGGAAGTCGTATCCTTCCTCTGCGTAGAGACGACAGACTGCGTCAGGTGTCAAGCGCCCATCAGACGCGTTGGAATGAGCGTGCAAATTGCCTTTCCAGAAACGTCCAGGCTTGTCGAAGGGCAGAGCGTGCATGGATGATCCTTTCGATGAAGAGAGAAATGGTTAGCGGAGACGTCCGCGTGCTTCGACGGGCCAGATCGCTTCGACAATGCCGTCACGGACGGCATAGATATCGTCGTGCAGAAAGACGGTGGCGTCGCCATAGCCCAGCACAAAGTCGTATGTGTCACCGACCTTGATCGTGTGATTGGGCTCAGACAGGGTGACGATACCATGTTCGGCGGAAGTAGCCATCTTTTCAACGTGCTCGATGCCCAGTGGTCTGGGCTGATTGAGCCAGGCGGGCATCGTTTTGAAGCCGCCGTCAAAGATGATGCGCTCGGGCGCAGGGCGGCTGGTCACCGTACTGTGCACGAAGATCGCGGGCCGGGTGGGCACCAGCCACTTGGTGTAGGTAACATCGTTGAAGACGGCGCCGCCGGCCTGCACTTCGGTGATTCCGCTGAGGAAGGGCGTCACATCCAGCGTACCACTGCCGCCACAACTGACGATCCGCACCGTCAGCCCGGCCTCACGGCAGAGATCGGCGCTTTGCGTGAGCAGTGCAACAGAATCTGCTGCAACCTGTCGGCGGGCCTCCTGCGACGGAGCCGAGAGCGAGTGGCCTTCCCAACTCATCAGGCCGTCGAAGCGCAGTCCAGGCATCTGAACAATCTCCTGTGCCAATTCTAGCACGGGGGCGCCGGGCAGCACACCGGCGCGGTTCATACCGCTGTTGATCTCAATCAAGACGCCGACATTGACGCCCTTTGCCTGAGCGGCCTGGCTCAGATCGGCCAATGTGGCGGTGCTGTCCACGGCGATTTTGACATCGGCCCAACGACAAAGGTTGACCAGACGCTGGATCTTCTGTTTGCCCACCACTTGATTGGCAATTAAGATATCGCCGATCCCCGCCGCAGCCATGACTTCTGCCTCCCCCAGCTTGGCGCAGGTCACGCCGATAGCGCCGGCGCGCACCAATTTGAGGGCGATGGCCGGGGTTTTGATACCCTTGATATGAGGTCGCCACTGCACCCCAGCCTTTGCAAAATGCTCCACCAGAATCGCGATATTGCGGTCGAGTTGCTCGAGATCGACCCACAGCACCGGTGTATCCAGTTCATTCAAATGCAGACCTACTTCACTCATTGAGAGACTCCTTTGCGGTTGGGATTGGGGATTAGAACCTGGGGAGTAGAGATTGGACGGTTTGAGATCGTGTGTACGATCTCGACAAATAGTTCGCCAATCTTAGCCGCCTTGACAGCGCGATCCCAGCATGGTATTCTGGTCCTATTATAGGACCAATTATACACTCACGTGAGTAGAATCACCATCAAAGAGAGGGCCGAGTGTCTCTTGCATAAAGGTCTTCTCTGAGCAGCAGGCGCCTCTACCCAAAACTATGCTAAAACCGCTTTCACGCGACACCCTGACCAAACAAGCCACCGATACCCTGCGCCGTTTCATCCTCACGGAAGAACTCAAAGTAGGCGATCAACTGCCCAGTGAGCGCGATCTGAGTGAAAGCCTCTCGGTGAGCCGCAATATCGTGCGAGAAGCCCTGAGCGTGCTTGTGGCAGATGGACTGATCGAGAAGAAAGCCGGACGCGGCATCTTTGTGCGCGAGCATGACATCAGTCAGTTGGCACAGCAGATCCCCATTTCGGTGGACTATGGCGGCCCCGATCTCTCGGCTCTGACCGAAGCGCGTGCAACCGTGGAATTGGGAGCAGCTCGCTTGATGGCAGAGCGCGTCACCGATGCCCAGATTCAAGCTTTGATTGCGATCAACAAGAATCTGGCCGCCAATCTAAAAAGTGGACGCAGCAGCGTGCGCGATGACATCGAATTCCACAAAGTGCTCTTTGAGGCAACACACAATTCTGTGCTCATCGACCTCATCCCGCTGCTGGTCGAGCATTTCCGCGTCACAGTGTTTCACCAGCCGAGCGCCATCCGCCGCAACTCACAGCGGATCGTAGACGAGCATCAACGGATTATCGACGCGTTACGCGCCCGCGACAACACAGCGCTACGGGATGCGCTTCTGGCTCACCCCCTGAGCGTCACACCCTGACCTATTTGGTAACTCTAGGGGTCACCAGGGCTGGGTTTGGATGTGCCAGAACAACTGGCTACTCCGGCGGCGATCTGCGTCAGCCCTAAATATATCAGTTGCACCGTTACCCTGTTTGAAATATTCACATCCATCCACCTCCTTTATCAGAAAACGAGACCCCAGCCATGACTATCGACAATCCCATCATCGGCGGCATTCTGCCTGCACTGCTCACCCCCATGAACGAGGACGGCACCGCGCTCAACCTGGATAGCGCCCGCCGCCTGGTCGATAATCTGCTCGATCGTGGCGTTCACGGCTTCTTCGTGGCCGGGGGCACAGGCGAAGGATTGTTGATGACGCCCGACGAACGCCGAGCCTTGCTCGAAGCCGTAGTCGATCAAAATCAGGGCCGCGGCAAGATCATCGCCCACATCGGCGCGATTGCCACGCCAGATGCACAGCGATTGGCACGTCATGCTGCCTCACTGGGCGTAGACGCCGTGGCCGCGGTGCCGCCCATCTACTTCCGTGTGGATCGGCAGGCCATCATCGATCACTACCGGCTGATTGCCGAAGCGGCGGGTAAGGTGCCCACCCACGTGTACAACATTCCCAGCGCTACGGGTGTGGAGATCAACACGGCGTTGATGAGCGAGTTGATCCAGATCCCCGGCGTTTCGGGCATCAAGTACTCGGCCTATAACCTGTACGACATGCAGCAGATCACCCGACTACGCCCCGATATCACGGTACTTTCAGGCTTCGACGAGGTCTTTGTAGGCGGCATGGCGATGGGTGCACACGGTGCGATCGGCAGCACCTACAACGTGATGCCTTCTACCTTCAGCGCCATCTATCTGGCGGCAAAGTCAGGTGAATGGGAAGCAGCGCGTGCGCTCCAAGAGCGGGCCAATCTGGTGATCAACGCACTGTTGACCGCGCCGCTGTTTGCCGGGCTGAAAGCAATTGTCAGCCGATTGGGCATCGATTGCGGCGTCCCACGGCGTCCACAGCGCCCCCTGACCACAGACGAAAAGGCCACCCTCTTCCGCGCCGTCGATCAGGCCGGGCTGGCCGAGTTGGAAGAAGAGGCGCTCTCGCTGGTACAGGCAAGCCCACAGTAGTTTGCAGCTTCGCGGCGCAGCGGCGCAGCAGTGTCACCGAAAGGACAATCCACGTCATGTGGCTGCTCAATCTGCAAACTCGGTTTGAATCGTCTTTGACCGGCGCACTGTCTCCCGCAGTGCGCCGAAACATGTATATCGAACTCGTCGGCTCCATGGCCTACGGTCTCTTTTTCGGCGCGTCGTTGCAATTTATCCCTGTTGTTCTGCGCAAATTGGGGGCATCGCCCGATCTGTTGGCGCTCTACGTCACCCAGAACTACTGGGGATCGGTGCTGGTGGCCTTCAGCGTCGTGATCATGCAGCGGCGGCGCACCATGTCCTTCGCGGTGACGGCCTGGCTGATCGCGCGCAGTATCTTTCTGCTCTTCGCCTTTATTAGCGACGTCAAGTGGATGTTGGTGCTGCTGGCCTTCTTCTGGATTTTGGAGACATTCCCGTCACCGGCCTATACGCGCATTATCCAGGCTATCTACCCCACACACATACGCGGACAGGTGATGTCATTGGTGCGTCTGGGGATGGTCTTCGCCATCCTGTTGATGACGCCGCTGGCCGGGTGGGCGCTCGATCACTACAGCTATCGGATCATCTTTCCGCTGGCCGGATTGATGGGTATTCTGTCTACAGTCCTCTTTGCACGGCTACAGGTCGACGAAGGTCCACTGCCGCTGCGACAGACCAAACCGCTTAGCGGCCTGCTCGACATTGTACGCACCAACCGATCCTTCGCCGTCTATCTGTTGGGTATCGCCATCTACGGCTTTGGGGGACTGATCGGATTTGCCCTCTACCCCATCGTACAGGTGGATCGGTTGGGGCTGTCCTACAGTGAAATCGGCTTGCTAGGCTTGGCCCAGTCTGCATTCTGGTTACTTGGTTTTCTGGTCTGGGGCAAGCTGGTCGACCAACGGGGTGGACTGTGGGTGTTGCGTATCAACTGCGCGATCGGCGTGATTATCCCGGTCAGCTACATCTGGGCCACCGATGCCTGGATGCTGCTGCCCGCCTTCATCGCGCAGGGGATCATTTCAGCCGGCGTCGATCTGGGCTTCATCAACACCAGCATTCAGCTCGCCGAGCCAGAAAAGGTGGTCGAATATTCGGCGTTACAGACGACGGTCATCGGTCTGCGCGGGATTTTGGCGCCGATCGCGGGTTCACTACTCCTGCGCTTTGGCGTTAACGAGATAGTCATCTTCGCTGTGGGAAGCATCCTGATTGCGATCTCGTGGTTCATCCTCGGCGCTGTGCGTATTCCCAGCGATCCCGAAGAACGACGCCGGCGGCGCAGTGAACTGCGCTTCCGCTGGCCGTTACGCTTCCGCTACCCGCGGCTCTAGTTCGGGCCAATCACGTGACTGTTCAAACAGAAAGTTGTGTACCATGCAATACCGCACACTAGGACGCACCGGCCTGCGCGTATCGGCGCTGGCATTGGGCACCGTTGAACTCGGCCTCGACTATGGGATTCAGGTGCCCGGCCACTATGGGCGGCCACCCGAAGAAGAAGCAGTGGCGCTTGTGCACGCCGCCTTAGAGGCGGGGATCAACTTCATCGACACGGCACGCGCCTATGGGGCAGCCGAAACGGTCCTCGGGCGTGCCCTGCGCGATCGACGCCATCAGGCCGTGATTGCCAGCAAAGTCTCCACCCAACGACCCGATGGACAGAATCCTAAGGGCGACGAGTTGCGGCGACTGATGCTCGATTCGTTGGAAACCAGTTTGCGCGAATTACAGACCGATTATGTGGATATATGGCAGATCCACAACCTGGATCAAGACTTGCTCGATCAACTCGACGTACTGGTCGGCGTGTTCGACGAGGTGCGCAGCGCGGGGAAGGTACGTTGGGTGGGGACGTCCACCTACGGCGTGGCAATGCCTCTGGCCGGCGTACGCTGCGGTCTCTTCGACTTGCTCCAGGTGACCTACTCGGTGCTGGATCAACGACTGGCCGACGACGTCTTGGCGCTGGCGCAAGCGCAGCAAATCGGGATTGTGGCGCGATCGGTATTGTTGCAGGGCGTGCTGACCGAACGGGGCGATCACTTGCCCGACCGCCTTGAGCCGCTGCGCGAGCGCTCACGACGCTTTCGGCAGTTGGCCGCCGACAGTGGACTGGGACTAAGCGCCGCCCAACTGGCCATCGCCTTCGCACTGGACCATCCTCATATTAGCGCGGCGCTGATGGGGGTGCGTAGCCAGGCCGAACTGGCCGAGAATCTCACTGCGGTCGAGACCCAGATCCCCGCCGATCTGATGGCCCAATTATATGGTCTACGCCTCGACGATGCTGATCTGCTCAATCCAGGCACCTGGCGTTTGGGGTAAACGACCCTACTCGATCACGATCCCATCCAGCGGTTCTTTGGATTCAGGATAATGCAGATCCAACCCCTCTAGCGTTTTGACCAACACTTCGGATATCACCAGATTTCGATACCACTTCTTGTCCGCCGGGACAATGTACCAGGGCGCCCACTCTGTGCTGGTACGGCTGAGCACAGCTTCGTAGGCCGCCCTATACTGGGGCCAAAGTTTGCGCTCGGCCAAATCACCAACACTGAATTTCCAATGTTTGGAGGAGTCATCGAGACGGGCTTGCAGCCGCTCCTTCTGCTCGCCTTTGCTGATATGCAAATAGAACTTGAGGATAGTCGTGCCTTCATCGGCCAACAGTTTCTCGAAAGCGTTAATGTGATCATAGCGCCGCGACCACACCGATTCGGGCACAAGGTTGTGGACACGCACCACCAGCACATCTTCGTAATGGCTGCGGTTGAAGATCACCATCTCGCCACGCGCCGGCGTGTGGGCATGGACACGCCAGAGGTAGTCGTGCGCAAGTTCAAGCGCGGTGGGTGCCTTGAAGGGCACCACCCTGACGCCTTGTGGGTTGACGCCATCGAACACATGACGGATGGTGCCGTCCTTTCCGCCGGTATCCATCGCTTGCAGCACGATCAAGACCTTGTGCTTTCCCTGTGCGTAGAGCGTCTCTTGCAGTGCTTCGAGCCGCTTGTTGAGTTCTTTGAAGCGATCTTTCGCCTCATCCTTGCCATCGGCGGCGGAAGTATCGTCCGCATCCCACTGCGATAGATCTACCTGTGAGCCCGGCAACACTCTATACTTTTCCATGAAACCTCCTGGTCTGATTCTGAGGAATTGGCACCATCGCTCCATTTAACCACAGGGAGCAGACGATGCCAACGATCGGAACTCAGGGCTCAGGGTGGACGCGAAAAGACGGCGGAATATCCGCCGTCTTTTCTTATGTATGTGAACTGTCCAAAAGGTGGACAGGCTGTCCCCTTACTCGGTGGGGGGCAAGATCACGCTGTCGATGACGTGGATGACGCCGTTGCTGGCTTCAATATCGGTCGCAACAATGTTAGCTTCGTTGATCGTCACGCCATCGGCCATGACCATGAAGGTAACGGTCGAACCTTGCAGTGTCTCCGCTTCCAGACCGTCGGTCACATCGGCAGCCATTACCTTGCCCGAAATCACATGGTAAAGCAGGATCTGGGCCAGATCGCCGGTGGGATCGGCCAGCAGGGCTTCGACGGTGCCTTCGGGCAGTGCGGCGAATGCTTCATCGGTAGGGGCAAAGACGGTAAACGGACCTTCACCCGACAGCGCATCGACCAGGCCGGCCGCTTCCACAGCGGCAACGAGGGTGGTGAAGTTGCCGGCTGCAATCGCCGTTTCCACGATGTTCATGCCGGCCATTGCATCATCAGATGCTTCCTCAGCGGCTTCCTCGGTTGCCTCAGGAGTGGCGGCAGCTTCCGCTTCTGCAGCCGGGGGCAGGATCACGGCGTCGATGACATGAATCACACCATTGCTGGCTTCGATGTCAGTGGCAATCACATTGGCATCGTTGATCATCACACCATCCCCAACGGTCAGAGTGACGGTGCCGCCCTGCAACGTCTCCGCTTCCAGGCCATCGGTCACATCGGCCGCCATCACCTTACCCGGCACAACATGATAGAGCAAGATTTGGGTCAGATCACCTTCGGGATCGGCCAACAGTGCTTCAACCGTGCCTGCAGGCAGTGCGGCAAACGCTTCATCCGTGGGGGCGAAGACGGTGAACGGTCCTTCACCCGACAGCGCATCGACCAGGCCGGCCGCTTCCACAGCGGCAACGAGGGTGGTGAAGTTGCCGGCTGCAATTGCCGTTTCCACAATGTTCATGTCGGACGCCGCTTCGTCCGCTGCTTCTTCAGCGGCAGCCTCGGTGGGCTCAGCCATCGGCTCTTCGGTGGGCTCGACGGCTACCGGGGCCGTCGTTGCCGCCGGCGCCGGGGTTTCGGCTGCCGGGCAAGCCGCCAACAACAGGGATAGGGCCAACAACAGCGGTACCATTAAGAAACGTTTCATGTTGAAACTCCTTCACTTCGAACTGAATGGTTGGTAGGAAATGGTGGTGACGGTTTGCGTCAAAATCTGTACATTTTCTATACACAATCTTTTCAAATCACGTGCACGAATACCTTAACAGGCGTTGGGAGAATTGAAAGTAAACGACACTCCAATTGCTGGACTCGTTCGATCATCCTATTGTTTGCCGGCTGCGGATCGAATAAAAAAAGAGAGGCGCCTTTTCAGTTAGGAAAGGTAGAAAGCGATCCCTCCACGGCCGAAAAATGCCGGCGAGGGTTTGCCTCACACGGTCAAGTACAGGAGGTCGAAAGATGCCGATTAAGGGATTGGACGAATCGAAGGAGTTACGAGACAATGAACGGCATTCCAGATGGTTGGCGTTAGGGTGCGACCCTATTTACCCCGTTGCACTTCACCATCGTCTACTTTGGACGGCAACAGTCTGTATACTGCTCATTTTGACGTTGTCGCCGGCGAAACCCGGCTACTCTTCGTCATCGTTGAACACGGTCCCAGGAGGTCCGCATGTCATGCCAACGTTAATCAACGCAGGATTCGAGTGTAGCGAAGGCACATATGCGTTCAATGCCCCACAAGGGGGGCAGATGCAGATCCACGAAGGCTGGCAGGTTGCCTTGATCAAAGGCACACCCTGGTTGTATAGCGCCAGAATGCAGTTTAACAGTGGTTCTTGCGCCGGCAACGCCCACGTGGAGAAGATCGAAGGCGGCGATAGCCTCGCTATCTTCGCCCACGACTTGGACTGGAGTGATCAGCCCGGCAAGCCGTTCGACGTGGCTGTTTATCAGCAGGTAGAAGTTACCCCAGGCGTCGCCTACAGCCTCAGCGCGTGGATGCTCTCTTTGTGCGGCGGCAGCACCATGCCCAACGATTGCCCGCCGAACTACTACATGGCCAAGATGTTGGGAATCGATCCGACCGGAGGGATCGATCCGACGGCGGACTCGGTGATCTGGGTGGAGGATCGGCGCAATTTCGTTGAAAACAACCAGCGTGTAGGGTGGAGTAATCTTCGCTTGTCCGCCGTGGCACAGACCAAGACGATCACCGTGTTTGGCCGGATCAACAGCCCCTTCCAATGGCATGGCAATCATGCCTTCATTGATGCCTTCAGCCTGGTTGAAGCACCAGTTGCGCAGCTCGCCACCTTGCCTGAAGAGGTGACGGGCAGCAGTGTGAGCATCAGTTGGAACGGGATGCAAGGCATGCAGATTGACATGATTCCGGGTGGGCACTACGATCTGCGCTTCGATCTTGAATACAAAGTCGGTGAAGACGGGACCTGGCAGCCCTGGCTTACGGATCAAGCCGCGGGCCAAACCCTATTCAATGCCACAAAGAGTGATGTTCCTCATTTCTTCCGCGCCCGCGCCCGCAGTGAACAGCCCGAGGGCGGCCCTGGTGCATGGCCAACTCATCGCTACCCTGGAGAATGGTGCGAGCAGCGCTCCGTCACCTTTAGCCAGACACCACCCCATCAGCATACGGTCTTTATTGCCAACGTTCAGCGCTGAGCGGGCGACCTCGGCGTGAGGGCGAAGTGATCCGCTGTGCGTTTCGGGCTGCATTTCAGTTCTTGGAGAAGGAGTAGACAGAAGGCCCGCGGCCGTCAAAAGAATGACTCAAGACGGCGCTGCGAATGGGAAGGAGGTGATTGAACCCATGTCTACTCCAGCGCATGCCGGGACCAGTGAATCTGGCCCTGAATTGTTCAGCGCCGGAGCCGACGAGAAAGCCGTCTTCGCGTAACGCCATATAGTGTGCGCCGTTTGTTGTTCTCAAAGTAAGTACTCGAGGTTCGCCCAACAAATCACCCCCCAAAACTTGGAAGAGCAAGACACCAAAGTGTGGGCGCTGTCCCTATGCGTAGACACTTAGGGTTTCGCGCTGCAAAAACAGCCGATTCGGTCACAAAAATCAGGACGCCCCCCAATCTCCGTAAAAACTACCTAGACCCGCTACCGATTATTACGCATAAAAGCCCACAATATTCATGTATCAAATACGCGTGTCTTTTGCACACCCCATGCCTATACTAGTACCCAAGTACTGAGAAGCACCGATTTTCCATCGTTGACTATCCTCATACTGCGACAAGAAGTGACATGACTGTTCACTGCTTCTTTTATTAATGTCACAAAAAGCTTGCTCGCCGCGTACACCACTACTTGTTCACTACGTGCTTGCTTGAGCGCATGCCGCCGTCGATGTTCCTTCTCACAGTCTCGTTTCCGAATCCGTTTAGTTCAGCATCTCAACATCCCCAAATCCCATTTTTCTCTCAATATCCGTATGACTGCTTGCCCGCGACCTGAACAGACACCTAGAAAGGCATCCTGATGCACACAAGGCGAACATTCCTCAAACTCGGCATTGCTGCAAGCGCTGCCATGTTGGCTCCCTGGCATTCCCGTGTTGCTCAGCCGGCAAGTGCGCGTGGCTTGAGCAGACAACAGCGAGATGCGCTGGCGAATTTTCTCAGTGACCCGGCAACCCAGCCGAAATTCAGCGAGATTGTCCCCAATGCACTCGATCCCGGCTTCATGTACACCCCCAAGGGCAACGAGTACACCGTAGGCATGGGGCTTACTGAGCAGGAAACCGGCCTGCTTGGCACAAATGGTCACCGTGTATCGACCGCGCTCTATGGATATGGAGAGAGCGACGCCGGCGGGCACTATGTCTATACTTGGCCCGGCAAAACCTTTGAAATTCAGCGCAACGCAGGCACGACGGTGGTCAACTGGGAAAACAACCTCTCCGGTGTTACATCGCATCTACTCCCAGTCGACACGTCGTTGCACTGGTGCTACAGCCTTGCCGACTATACACAACACAGCATTGCAAGCGCCGGCGTGCCGGTGATCCCACATCTGCACGGTGGACACACCGATTTTCTCTACGACGGCAATCCCGAATACTTCTGGAATCCCGGTGCAAGCGTAGTTGGCCCTCGCTGGGGCAACGCGTTCACCAACAAATTTGTCTACAGCAACGACGTCCCGGCCGGCAACCTCTGGTATCACGACCACGCTCTGGGCATCACACGCCTCAACGTCTATGCCGGTCTGGCCGGCTTCTATTTCGTGCGCGACGAAGAAGACACCGGCAAAGCAGACAACCCGCTTGGCTTGCCCGCCTTCCCCTACGAGCTTGCCTACGCCATTCAGGATCGCATGTTCTACAACGACGGACGTCTCTTCTACTCAGCCTATCCCGGCGATCCATTCTACGCTGATTTTATCACCGACGAGGAGGTCGAACTGCCAAACGAGTTCGTAGGCGGTGGCCCCACAGCCCTGGCGGAATTCTTCGGCGACCACATGCTCGTCAACGGCAAGATCTGGCCTAAAGCGGATGTGGAACCGCGCCGCTACCGCATGCGCCTGCTCAACGGCTGTGACAGCCGATTCATGGTATTGCATTTCCGCGTGGCGGAGTCGCCCTCCTCAGAGACGCTGGATGATGCCGGCGAACGGTTGCCCTTCTGGGTGATCGGCAGCGATCAGGGTCTGGCCGAAGCGGCCGTAAAGACAGACACTTTGATCTTTGAACCGGGTGGCCGTTATGACATCGTCTTCGACTTCTCGCAGGTACCATTCGGCAGCCGCGTGATCATGGAGAACTCGGGGCCGGATGCACCATTCGGCGGCAAATACGATGTCGACCTGGACCACGATGATCTCTTCCCAGATCGCCAGACCGACCGCATCATGGCCTTCGACGTGACCCAAGCCAAGAGCGCCATTGAAGATCGCTTCGATCCGGATGCGATCGATCATTTCCGCAGCAACCCCAACCCGGTGACACGTACACGCAAGGTCGCCCTCTTCGAAGGACAGGACGAATACGGCCGCCTTCAGCCGGTGCTAGGTACGGCCGAGCCTGCCACCAATTACCAGGGCACACCGCTCAATTATATGATGGGCAGTGTGGCAGGCACACAGATCAACGGCGCAGTGGCATGGCACGAAGTCACAACCGAGAACCCTGCCCTGGGATCGACAGAAATCTGGGAGATCTACAACGCCACAATGGACGCTCATCCCGTCCACCTGCACCTCGTGAACTTCGAAATCCTCGACCGCCGGGACTTCACAGCCAATTCAGTAGAGCAGGTTGTGGTGCAGCACAACGGCGAGACTGGAACCGGCTACCGATTGGAGAACATCCAATTGGCCGGAGCGACTGAAGCCCCGAATCCAATCGAACGCTCGCCCAAAGACATGGTGACCGCTCTGCCTGGGCAGATGACGCGCATTAAGGCAACCTTCGACAAACCTGGTCGCTACGTGTGGCACTGTCACATCCTCTCACATGAAGATCACGAAATGATGCGCGTGCTCAACGTGGGGCGCGAGATCAAGCCGGTACTCACGATGGAGGTGAACTTCTGGCGCAGCGACCGAAAACGGGGCCAAGAATCGATAGTTCTCTTCGACAACGAGCGTTTCAGCGACACAGACGGCGCCCGTGGTCGCTGGTTCGTGCTGGGCCAACGTACACTGATCCTCGCCTACGACGCCGGTGTCAAGTGTGGCGCCGTCCTCGTCGGCACGGTGAATAGGCGCATGCGCTATTCCGGCATTTTCTCGTGCACAGACGGCTCGCGGCTGTGGGGCATCTTTGCAGGCGAGGTATCGGCCATGCCACCGATGTCTTTCGAACGTGCAATGCCCGTCATAGACGAGACGACACAATCCGGCATTGACTTCGCCGGCAGCACCGATATCTGCGCCACGGACAATGCAGACTTTCGTAGTTGGATTGTCAGTGACCCCGCTGCGGACGCCGCCGAGATTGACGCGTGCCAACAGATCTTCCTGCCAATCGTGCGCTAGCGCCTTCGATCGGGAAAGCACCATCTGGAACATACCGCGGCAAACACAGGATAGCCCCCATCGGTGCCGATGGGGGCTATCCTGTGTTTGCCGCGAAACTGGCAGTCAATTTTGAGCAGTGCACAGCAGATGGCAGGTAGGCTAGCCGGTGACCGTCCTAGGGGTATCTTTCCTGCCTTTCGTCTTTTCTTTACAGCGCGCCCCGTTCATTGGTACAATCGACAGTCGAACACACTGTCTTTCGGCCCAGGAATTGTGACCATGCAAATGCCCGATCCATCGGATCTTTCTATTCAACAGGCGCTAGTCGACGTGCAGGCGCAGATTGCGTCGGCGGCCAGACGAGCCGGGCGCGATCCGGCGGAGATCACACTGGTGGCCGTAAGCAAGACAAAACCCTTCGCGCAGATTGTGGAAGCGGTTGCCGCAGGACAGATCGATTTTGGCGAAAACCGCATTGAAGAACTGTGGGAGAAGGTGGAAAAGGCCAACGCACAGGGGATAAGTTCGATCCGCTGGCACATGATCGGATCGATTCAAAGCCGTAAGACCGCAGAGTGCGTCGGTCCCTTTGCCTTGATCCACTCGGTGGATCGTGAGAAGATTGCGCAGCGACTCAGTCGCGCCGCCGTCGAGGCAGATCGGCAGATGTCGATCCTGTTTGAAGTCAATGTCAGCGGTGAAGAGAGCAAACACGGCTTTTCACCGGCACAGTTGATGGCCGCTCTGCCCGATCTGTTACAACTCCCTGGCCTGCGCTTTGAGGGGCTGATGACCATGGCCCCCTTTGTCGATGATGGCGAAGAAACCCGCCCGGTCTTCCGGCAGTTGCACCAACTCATCCAACGGCTGCGGGTTGAATTCCCCACTACCTCTTATCCCCACGCCACCTGGCAACACCTGTCTATGGGCATGAGCAATGATTTTGAAGTTGCCATTGAAGAAGGCGCCACCCTGGTGCGCATCGGCACCGCAATCTTTGGAAAGCGAGACGAACAGCATGCAAATTGACGGGCAGATCGCCTTTATCGGCGGTGGCGCCATGGCCGAAGCCATCCTCAAACGGTTGCTAACCGAAGCCGTTGCCACAGCCGATCAGATTACCATTTCCGAGCCGGTGCCGGCACGCCGCCAAACGTTGGCAGAGCAATACAATGTCCACGTCACGGCGGACAACGTCGATGCCGTGGACGGAGCGCAGGTGATCGTCCTCGCCGTCAAACCGCAGGTGATCGACAAGGTGGCGCAAGAATTGAGTGGACGACTCCAGCCCGAAACGTTGGTGATCAGTATAATGGCAGGTGTACGCATCGCCAGCATGAGCAAGGCATTGTCCCACGATCGAATCGTGCGTTCAATGCCCAATACCCCGGCGCAAGTCGGCCACGGTATGACGGTGTGGACGGCGACGGTGCAGGTTTCCGAAGACGACAAGAGTACGGCGCAGGCGATCCTGTCCGCCATGGGCGACGCGATTTTTGTGGCGGATGAACACTATCTCGACGCCGCGACCGGGCTTAGCGGTTCAGGGCCGGGCTTTGTTTTTCTGATCATCGAGGCGATGATCGACGCCGGCGTACACATTGGATTCAGCCGCGCCCAGGCCGAGCGCATGGTCTTGCAAACGATTGAAGGCAGCGTTGCCTTGGCGCGCCAAACACAGACGCACCCGGCCGTCCTACGTGGGCTGGTGACAAGTCCGGCGGGGACAACTGCGGCCGGCACGTTGGTATTGGAACGCGGCAACCTGCGCGCCACGATCATTGACGCAGTTGATGCCGCTTACCGGCGCAGCAAAGAGTTGGGCGATTTAAGCGAAGGGATGAGTTGAGGGCACTCTCAACAGAGTGCAACCAATGTATCTGAGTTTCGTAGTGTTGATTGTCACTGTTCGGCTGTTCAAGCCTGAGTAGTCGTGTACAAAGCCGTAAAGACGGCGACAACGTCGTCATCAATGTGTTTTCCCGCCGTATTCCAAAGAGAAAATGACCATGATATTTAACCTCCTAGCCAGTTTGATTCAGATCTACACATTCGTTCTCTTGCTCCGCATTCTTGCAACCTGGATCCCCAATCTCGATCCATATAATCCGATCGTGCGGATCCTGTTCCAAATCACAGATCCAATTCTGGAACCGGCGCGTAAGCTGATTCCACCGATTGGCATGATCGACATTTCACCGATTGTGGTCTTCATCGTGCTCGGTATCCTGCAAGACCTGCTCCGGCAACTGGCATAACAATATGAGAAGCGCACAACGCCCACGTGTCTATATCATCCTCGTGGTGATGCTAACCGGTTTGTTGATGTTTGCCGCTTGCAGTGGCGAGGACGAGCCAACGCCGGAACCCGAGACTGCAACCGTTGCCCCGACCGCAACGCCCGCCGCGACATCGACGCCTACCGATGTTCCAGAGCCGACAGCCACCGAGGTCACGCCGCCAACTGTTGAGCCGACCGCCGGCCCATTGCCCACACCTGCTGAACGCACTGGGGATAGCCCACTGGCGACGCCAGAAGGACGTAGTTCGGCTAGCCCGCTGGCGACACCGGAAGATCGCAGCGTGGAGAGCCCGCTGGCCACACCCGATGCCACGTTGGCTGCATTGGTCGAAGCAGCCAAGGCGCAACTGGCCGAAACGGTTGAGGGCATTACAGTAGACGATCTTGAAGTCGTTGAGAGTGAAGCGGTAGAGTGGGGAGATGCAAGCCTGGGCTGCCCCGAACCTGATAAAGCCTACGCTCAGATCGTTTCGGCGGGTTATCGCATTGTCCTTGCCGCAGGGGACGAACGTTTCATCATGCATACAACCCAAAACCCGAACGGGCGAATCGTGCTTTGTGACGAGGGTCAGTAAACGAAAGACCAGAAACAGCTAAAAACGGGGCCGGTATTGAAACCGGCTCCGTTTTTTTGATCGGGGTTTCTATCGTTCAATCGCCCATCACCAGGGGCAAGAAGCGGGGATTCGAGATCATTTCGGCGTCTACACGGTAAATGGCGAAGGTGCCGGGAATCATGGCCCAGATCGGCTGCGGTGTACGAACCCACGGTCCCATCGTAAATTGCACGGTCACCTCGCCGTCGACCGCACGAACCGACTCGGGCGAAAATTCACCACCGGTGCTATAAAAGTTGATTGGGTAAGCAGCCCACACCTTATTGCCATACTGATCATAGATTTTGAGAGAAATATCAACGGTGGCGCCGCTGCCATAATTGAAGCCCACCACTTTTTCGGGCCCAACAAGACGGTAAGGCGCGCCCGGTTTGAAAAGCACTGTTGTCTGCTGAGTCTGTTCGCCCAGTTCGACGTAGACATCTGCCATGCCTGCAACTTCCCCGGCAAAGAGTGTCTCGGTCAACACCCCCCCCGACAGGATCACAGTATGCGTCTGTGCGCCGTCGGCAAAGCGGCCTAACGTCGTGTACACCGTGAGGAGAAGGTCGTCGGTAAAAAGATGGCCGCTTTGGGTTCGTGCCGTGATCGACAGATCAACCATGCCACTGCCCACTTCAATGCCGGTTACGGCAGGAGAGATCGATAGCGCCAACGGCGACGCCTGTACATCGAGCATCAGCGTCTTGGTCTGTGAGCCGAGGCCGACCTGTAATGTATAGCTACCGGGCTCCGCCGGCAAGGTGAGCGTTCCCATTACATAGCCCGATTCATCGCTATAGAAACGCTTACTTTCCAGGCGGGCAAACGATGCATCTTCATTTCGTTGGGCGGGATCAAGGATCGTCACTTCGACAACAGCGCCAGACACGGGCAACTGCGATCCCTGGGTATCGGTGACAGTCAGACGCACAGGAATTTGAAGCGGTTGCCCCACGCTCAGGTAACTGCCGCGAGGCAGGTGAACGTCGATGTTAATTGCCTGAGCTGCCGCCCGCAGTGCGGCGGCAGCGTCGATCCGTCCGTGTCCAAGGTAGGGATCAACGCCGGGAAATTCTGCCGAGTTGACATCCACCGCCGTACCTAGAATCAGATCGATGACGGCAGTGTGGGACAGATCGGGGCGAAGGCCCCAGATCAGCGCCGCCAACGCCGAAACGTGAGGAACGGCCATGCTTGTCCCACTGTTTTCGTAGTAGCTGTTGCCGTTGTAGGTGCTTAACACATCCACACCAGGCGCAGCCACATCCGTTTGATCGCCATAGTTGCTAAATCCGGCGCGCTCATCCTGTGAATTCACGGCGGCAACGGCCAGGGTCTCCGTATAAGCAGCAGGCCAGAAAACCTGGTTTCCAAAGTTTCCAGTGGCGGCCACCACGAGCATGTCATCGGCATATAGCCTCGTCAGGACGTCGTAAAGCGCCGTGGAGTCGAAACGCAAGACAAGACTCAGGTTGACGATCTGCGCGCCCTGCGCACGAGCATAATCCAATGCTGCGATCAGATCCGAAATAAAGCCGCTGCCCCGTGCATCCAAAACGCGCAACGGCAAGATACGAAGATTGGGCGACATGCCGGCTACACCGATGCCGTTGTTGGTAGCGGCAACAAGCGTGCCGGCAACATGGGTGCCGTGCCCAAAGAGATCGAGAGGCGTATCGTCGTCGTCGACCCAGTCCCAACCGTGGATGTCATCTACGTAGCCGTTGGCATCGTCGTCTACGCCCGCCGCCCCATTGAGTTCCACAAGGTTGGTCCAGGCCGCAGACAGCCCCAAATCTTCATGGGTAATTTCGACGCCGCTATCCACTACGGCGACCACTACCGAGGGATTGCCTTGTGTCAACTGCCATGCCGCCGGCATGCCTATGCGGTTGAGTGCCCATTGATCCACATAGGAAGGATCGTTCGGCTCAACCCAGAGGCCGGTTTCAACCACCGCGGCCTCGATGCGGGCATCGGCTTCGACGAAGCGAACCAACGGCAACGCACTTGCACTCTGTAACATCTGCGCGGCGCTACGTGCAGATGCCGTCGGCATTGAACGCACGGCGGCGAGGTTGAACTCTGGCCAGAACGTGACGAGTTGGAGTCCCTGCGCGGCGAAAAGGCTGGGCAGATCCTCGCCAGCGGCGTCTGGCTCTAACCCCACCAGAATCAGATCCGAGGACGCCGTCTCCTCTTGGGCGGACACGGGCGCGGCCCGCAGTACGCTGGGGGAGAGCGCCCACGCCAAAAGGACGATCAACAACAGGGCGATAATGCACGGTCCGGCTGCTCGGACTACGGCGATACTCACCGTTTTGTATCGTTGAATTTGAGGGTATTTCAATGGGTGTCGAGTATTGTTCATAGCTGCATTATACCTGCTTCCGGGTAGGCCAGGAAACGCCGTACCATAGTATTTGGGCACCGATCGAGAATCTCTATTATCTTGTGTTACAATGGAATCGCCTCGAAGTGCAGTGCCCTTGCGCACACCAGGTTTGTTGACTGAATCGTAGGAGATCACATGCCAGATACCCCTGAACTGCGTGAGATTGAACTCAAGTACCGGGTGCAAAATGCAGCGGGCATGGATCGGCTCCGTGCTGACACCCTTCGATTGGCCGGCCATCGCCTTGGCCCTGTAAGCAGGCAGCGCACAGTCGATCTTTACTGGGATACGGCAGATTATGCGCTGGCACGCAGCGGGTTTGGCCTGCGCATTCGCCGACAGGATGAGCGATGGCTTGTGACGCTCAAAGAGTTGGCGTTGACCCGCACCTCGGCGCTTGCAGACCGTATCGAGGTGGAATGTCCGCTTGCTGAATCAGAGGTCGATGCTTTTCTCAATTCGCCCAAGCTGGGTCGATTGCTTACGACGCTGAAGCGAAGCCGCGATCTGACGAAGATTTGGCCACGCCTGGTGTTGCGCAAAGAGAACCCGCGCCTGCATCTTCTGGCTCGCGTCCAGCAAACACGCGACAAGCGCAGTCTACTGACGCGCGCCAACGGCGACAGCCAGGATATTGCCGAATTGAGCCTCGACGAGGTCGCAATCGTCGCTCCATCGCGGCGGTTGCCGGTGTCTGCACAGAAGCCAGGCGCAGAGAATCTAGCGCAGGATTCAACAGGCAGCCATCCCGTCGTGGAACACTTCTTCGAGGTGGAAGTTGAGGCGCGTCCAGGCGCACCGGCGGTGGTGCTTGAGAAGCTCGAACAGGTGTTGAGCAGAAAACGATCGTTTCAACCATCCGCCGAAGGCAAGGCAGAAGCGGCCATGCGCATCATCGCCCGACGAACCGAAGACGGCGAAGATGCGATCCAGGCGACAACATTGATGGCAGAAGCGGGGCGCGCGATCTGGCGGCAACAACTTGTCGAAATCGTGCTCAGTGAAAACGTCATCCGCCAGGATACAGACGCCACGGTTGAAGGCGTACACGAAATGCGGGTTGCCATCCGTCGGATTCGCGCCGCAGCACGGATCTTTGGCCCGTATTTTGATCGGGAGACAGTTCGTCCTTTCCTGGGCACGGTGCGCGATTTGGCGCAAGCATTGGGGGCGGTGCGCGATCTGGATGTGTCTCTGGCTCTGGTGAAAGAGTATCAACGAGCGCTGAGCGGGCAGGGAACTGCATTGTCGACGCTTCGCAACCTATGGGAAGAGGAACGCAAGGCCGCCTATCAAACGTTGGATCATCGGTTGGGCAACAAGGCACACGGCCGATTTATCAGTGAGTTTGCCCGCTTCTGTCACACGCCGGGAACAGGCATCGCCAAAATCGACAGCGACTCGGATTCGCCGTCGGCTCAGGAAGTTCGCCATGTACTGCCGGCCGAAATTTTTGGTCAATACGTCACGATGCGACGCTATGAAACGGTGCTCGACGCCGACACGCCGCCCGATATATTCCACGCGTTGCGCATCGAAGGCAAACGGCTGCGCTACGCCTTGGAATTTGTCGGCCACCTGCTTGATCCCAAAGCGGCGGCGGCGCTCATCGGCAAACTCAAAGCATTACAGGATTGTCTGGGCAATATGAACGACGGCGAAATCATGCAGGATCGAGTGCGCCACTTTGCAGCCGGTCAGGTGCAGACACCGTCGGTTGTCCCTATTCTTGATTATTTGGACGAGCAGATTGCCCGGGAACGCGACGAATTTTCGAGATTGTGGGCAGAGTTTAACAGTCCCGAGACGCGCCGACAGCTCGCTCTCGCCATTGTGAAGCTGTAAAGAGAAGATGCGTCGCCTACGTGCTCCGGTTTCCACCCAAACGGATATGGTTCAGCCTCCTCGACAAGCACTTTATCGTGATCGTCGATGGGGAGCGCCGTCGGGCTGGCTCTTGCTGGTGGGCGGATTGGCCATCACTGGGATCTTCCTGCTGGCCTTGACGCTGATGGGATTGGCGGGTATGGTACGGCTGATGACCAGCATGCCCGATGCGCCGATCAGTGAGCCATCCCCGGTGTTGCTGGTTGTGCCGAGTCTGGCCTCCCTGGCGCCGGCGCCAGACGCAGTCACACCGGCATCGTCCGAGCTACAGATGTTGATCGCGTCACCATTGCCCACCCCAACCGTGATCTCATCGCCGGTTGGGGGCTCTGCGGCAGTAGAGTCAACGTCAGCGGCAGCACTGCCCGCCATCCTCGTGACACCGCAAACGACGTCGATCACCTTCCGAACACTCTTTCAAGAAGTGGGCGAGGCCTACGGGATCGATTGGCGACTGCTGGCGGCCCTGGCCTTCCGTGAGAGCCGGTTGGATCCCGCAGCGGTGGGGCGAGATGGCGATATGGGGTTGATGCAAATCCTGCCCGCTACCTGGGATGAATTCGCACCGCGGGCAATGGCAGATGAACCGTTTGACGCTCGTCACAACGCCGACGTAGCGGCGACCTATCTGCTCTACTTACAGGATACGCTCGACAGCCTGGGGCACGGCGAAATCTACTGGGTACTAGCCGCTTACAATTGGGGGCCGAACAACGTCCGTCGACTCGTCAACAGCGGCGGCGATTGGTCGGATGTGCCCGAACGCCAACGCCAATACACGGCTGATATCCTGGAAGCGGCATTTGGCGTTCGCTTTGTGGATTAGTGAATCTGTGCAAACAAAGAAAACGGAGCAAACGGAGTGATCGATGACGCAAGGCAGAAGTGAAGAGGAGTTCGAAGAGCTCGTCGTGGAGGCGATAGAAGGATTGCCCGATCACTTTCTAGACTACCTGGAAAACGTGGCGCTAGTGGTCGAAGATTGGCCGGATCGTCATGCACTGGACTCGGTGGGTGCGCGTTCACGGGCCAGTCTGTTGGGCCTGTATCACGGCATCCCACAGACGGAGCGCAGCCAGGGCTACAGCCTGGTTATGCCCGACAAGATTAGCATCTATCGTCGACCCATTGAAATGCGTTGCACCAGCGACGAGGAAGTACGTGCGCTGGTCAAACGCGTGGTGCGCCATGAGATCGCACATCATTTCGGCATCGACGACGATCGGTTGGTTGAGATTGGCGCGTATTAACAAACAGACCACAGTGAGGGAAAATCGATGCGTATACTCAAACGGTTCCTTTCGATCATAGCCGCGTTCCTGATTTTGGCGGCGTGTGACATGCCGCGCCTGCCCAGCGAACCGGCCGATCTGCCGCAGTTGCCCGACATGCCCAATGTGCTGCGTGATCTTGGCCTGCCGGACCTGAGCCAGATCCCCAATTTGCCCGAACTCGACGATCTGCCCAACCTGAACGTAGGACCGAATGCGGTTGCCTTCGCCGGACCGAGCGAACGGCGTATCACCGTCGGTGAACGCATCCCCGGCACTGACATTGAGCTGGTGAGCATCGGCGAACAGGGAGCCGAGTTCAGCATCAACGGACTACGCGCAAACCGCGCCATCGGCGATTCGCTCGACTACGAAGGCGGCTGGCGCGGTGTCAACGGGGTCAACTACTCACTGAGGTTGCGCCTCTATAGCATCGGCAGCGACAGTGTGCGCGCCGCCGGTGTTCACCGAATCGTAGTAGAAAACATCCAACCCGTAGAGCAGAAAGTCAACTTGAGCGGGACCACCATCGGCGTTCCCTTTGTATCGTCGGTGGCGGCCGGTCAGTCCATCAAGGGGCTAACCTTCGGCTATGCGCAGTCAACGGAGCGCGGCGCAGAGATTACCGGTCTGCCCGGCGATGTCTATCCCTACCGCAAGCTCGGTGACAGCATTCAATGGGAAGGTCAGTTGCGCCCAGACATTCTTGTCAAGTACAATCTGCGCGTCCTCCTTTACAATGACAACAATTTGCAGGTCGGCGGTATCGCCACCCTGCAACTGCCCGCCCAATGACACAACTGATGATCTTTCCAGGCGTTGACGACACAGGGAGCAAGGTATGACGATCGATAGCCCGCCCGTTTCAAACACCTTGAGCCAGATTCAGCGCAACAGCGCGCATACCGATCTGCAACAAATTGCGGCTGACTACTACAACATCACGTCGGCTGACGGCAAGCCACTGGCCGGGTTGTTGGTGCTTCTGGATAGACGACAACGCCCGGTACGCGCCGAACTACACCTGCCGATTGGCACCTATGAACAGCAGGAAGTGGCACAACGGCAGGCGCAGTTACTCCTCACTGATCGCTATCATGGCGAGGGCACTCTGACACTGAATGTTTTGTACGTCCAAATTGACTTTGATCGACTGAGCGTTCCACTGTCCCCGCCGCCTCCGTCCGGTGCGTCCCCGATCTGGCTGCGTCCACTGGCCTTGGGATTGGTCGCCGTGATCATCCTGGTGGCAGCGGGATGGTTTCTCAATGATCTCTTCACGAGGGGTGAGGCTGTGGCTACATCTGACGCCGCACCTGCACTGGTCGAGGGAAACACGGCCGGTTCTGCAGAGGACGAAGCAACCGGGGCCGGTGCACAATCAGCAGCAGCCGAGACGCCGTTTTCGTTGATTTCAGCAACGAATGGATTGCCGGAAAGCCGCAATGCGATCCCCTTGCAGGTCGGGCAGCGTGTCCAGGTTCGCGCCGGTTCCGGTTATCAGGTGCAGGTGACGTTGCGCACGGAGCCTGGGGCCAGTGCCGGGGAGGTGATCGATTACATTTACGAAGGCGATCAAGCCACCATCATCAACGGCCCGGTGTGGCTGGAAGGGACGAGCGACACGATCGTATGGTGGCTCGTCCAGTTGGATGACGGGCGCCAGGCGTGGGCGCCGGCCAATACCAGCGAGTTGACCACCCTGGAGCCGGCGCCATAGCCTTCAGAGGGTTCCGTATGCGCAACATCGGCGAAAAATCCAGTGCGTGGCTGGCCGCGGTTGGGATTCACAGCGAGGACGATCTGGCGGCAGTCGGATCGGTGGAGGCGTACCGCCGAGTCAAAGCGGCCTTCCCCGATCGAGCAAGTTTGAACTTGCTCTACGCGCTGGAAGGCGCTCTGCTCGGTCTGCGTTGGAACGAACTGCCGCTCGAGATCAAAGATGAACTGAAAGCAATGGTCTCACGTTGAGGCCATTATGCTGATTGTCTTCTCACCTGTTGCGTCAGCGTGGTAAGCTGGGCAAGGCCGTAGTTGATGGCTATTGGACGGCGCTGTCCATCCAAAACGACTGTCGTTGGTACCGTCATCACGCCGTAGAAGTCGGCCAACTCGGCCTCCAGCAACGCGTCGACTTTGTGAACGACGATGCCCGTTTCGGCAGCGAAACGCTCTAAGACGGGCGTCTGCTGAAGGCGACATTGGACACAGGCTTCCGTCGAAAAGTAGAGAACAGATGGTTCCCCCGCCGCGACTTGTCCGGCCAAAGGAGCAGGCAGATCCTCCTCTTGCAGAGTCGCCACACGGCGCTTTCCCCACCAGCGCAGTACTATCCCGATGATAGCGGTTATCGAAAAGACCAGGATTAGGATCAGCAGTCGATCAAACATCTACTTGCCTCATGAAAGTAGCTCGTTGAGCCGGTGCACTGTTATTCTACTGTGCGCCAGATGGGCAGATTGAGATTCAAGCCCCGGCGCGAGAGTTGATAGTAGATCATGCAGCCCAGACAGAAACCGGCGATCAGGTTAATACTCGCCAGGACGATCACAATGGCAGCCAACAGCCACCCCAAAAGCCCGACGCCCAGTCCAAACGAAATCACTGCCGCCATCAGAAAGATTGCGCCCAGTCCCTGGGCAAAGAGGTGGGGCTGCGCTTTATCCGGCTGAGGATTGGGCTTAAGCAATCCCAGTGGTCGCACATAATGGGCATACGCAAGTTTGAACAACCCGGCGTTGGGCCAGATCGTCCCTACCAGCATCACTGCCCCTACAAAGGCCACCATCCACGTCCAGTTTAAGAACAAGCTCAACAACAGCAGAACCACGATCGATCCCTGATTGAACTTCAACGCCGTCTGATCCAACATACCCGCACGTTTTTGAGCTGACATGGATAATCCTCTTGATTCATCTTTCAAAGACAGACACGGTCTATAGGATGCGTTATGCCTTTGCAGGATGTCGCGGATCTTCGACCAATTCGAGCAGATTGCCGTCTGGGTCGTTGAAGAAGACGATGCGCACATCCTTGAAGTTACGCGGCTCACCGTTGAAGCGGATCCCGGCCTCCAATAGGTCGCTGTAGGCGGCGTCGACATCTTCAACGTGCAGCGCCAGATGATCGAAACCATACTGATTGGCGACTCGGCCATCCCGATTGTCGCGCCCGATCAGTTCGATGGTGGTGCTCCCCACGTTGATGAAAATGATGCCGGCATCGTCCCAGCGTTTGACGACTGGGAAGCCCAACGTTTGGGTGTAGAACTGTTCCAGCGCTGCAAAATTGCTCGTAAAGAGCGCCACATGGTGCGTACCAATAAGATTCATCGTCCATCCTCTTTTGTGCTGTTATTGAAGACTGGGGACCAAAATAACCCGGCAAACTAACTAAAGATTCCTAAGCTAACGTACTTGCTGCCGTCATCGGGCAACAACGTCACGACAACGCCTTGTTCCAGCTCTTTGGCAACCTCGATCGAGGCAGCCACTGCTGCCCCACTGCTAAATCCCACGAAGAGACCGGCCTGGCGCGCCAGCGCCCGTGTGGTCTCCCAGGCCGCTTCGGGGCCGACCGGCAGATGCCGATCAACCAGATCGTCGTCGTAGATGCCGGGGACAATGGCGGTTTCCAGGTATTTCAGCCCTTCGATTACCGCCAGTTCATCCTCGGGCTGTATGGCCACCAGTTGGATATTGGGGTTTTGTTCCTTGAGATAACGTCCGGCGCCGGTGAAGGTGCCGGTGGTGCCCAATCCGGCCACGAAGTGTGTCAGGCAGCCGTCACTTTGATCCCAGATTTCGGGGCCGGTGGTGCGGTAATGAGCCAGCCAGTTGGCCGGGTTGTTGTACTGATCGGCATAGAAGTAGCGATCCGGATCGTCTGCAACCAGCGCACGCACTTTGCGGATGGCGCCATCCGATCCTTCGAGGGGGTCGGACTCGATCAGGGTTGCACCATAGGCCTTGACCAACGCTTTGCGCTCGGCACTCACATTGGCGGGCATGACAAGATGCACCGGATAGCCTTTGACGGCGCCGAGCAACGCATAGGCGATAGCCGTGTTGCCTGAACTGCTGTCAATCAGGATCTTTTCCGCCGTCAGTTGTCCGCTGCGTTCGGCCTCTTCAATGATGGCACGTGCAGCACGCGCCTTCACCGAACCACCCGGGTTGAACCACTCGGCCTTAGCATACAGTTGCACGTCCGCCGGCATCCCCTGGGCCAGGGCGAAGTTGGTCAGATCCAACATGGGCGTGTTGCCAATGGCGTCGAAGACAGTCGTCGCACCGCTCACGCGTGTCGTTTGCATGCTTGTGGCCATCAACATAGTCATCATAGAGCAGGGGCTCCTTCTATCCATCTTTCATCGAGTGCGCTATGTGCCAGAAAGCGCCTATACAGGAACGCCATTGGCAAATTCACGAGGGCGCGCAGCCGCCTCTTCGTGCCCCGTGCGTGAGGGCAGGCCACAGAACTGCTCATAGTCGATCAACGTGGTGACGGTCGGGTGCTCACCACAGACGGGGCACTCGGGGTTCTTCTGCACCTTCAGCGTGCGGAATGACATATCGAGGGTATCGATCATGAGCAGGCGGCCGATCAGCGGTTCGCCAATACCCACCAACAACTTGATCGCCTCGATGGCCTGGATCGAGCCGACGATGCCGGGCAACACACCCAGCACACCCGCTTCGGCGCAGCTTGGCACCTCGCCGGGTGGCGGCGGATCGGGGTAAAGGCAGCGATAGCAAGGGCCGCCTTCGAGTCCTTGTTCGGGAACGCCGGGCTGGTAGACCGTCACCTGCCCCTCAAACATAAAGATGCTGGCATCGACCAGCGGCTTGCTCAGGAACTGGCAGGCATCGTTGACCAGGTAACGGGTGGGGAAGTTGTCCGAACCGTTGATGACCAGATCATAGTCGCGGATAATTTCCAGAGCGTTGGCGCTGGTGATCGGTTCGCGATACCCCACGACATCGACATCGGGGTTGATCTCCTTGATGCGATCGTGGGCGGAGTCCACCTTGGGGCGACCTACATCGCTCATGCCGTGCAGCAACTGACGCTGAAGATTGGAGACGTCGACGGTGTCGAAGTCGACGATGCCCAGTTTGCCCACGCCGGCAGCGGCCAGGTACATGGCGGCCGGGCTGCCCAACCCACCCGCGCCGATCAGCAGGACACTACTCTCCAGCAGCTTGATCTGCCCTGCTTCACCCAGTTCGCCGAGGAGCGTGTGGCGGCTGTAACGGATGCGCTGATCTTCGGTGAGCACCTTCGGCACTTTGAAGGGCAAACTGGCGTTCTTCCAGCCGTTGAAGCCGCCAATCATAGAGATGACCCGCTGATACCCCATCTCTTTGAGGTTGCGAGCAGCCAGCGCCGAGCGGACACCGCCCGCGCAGTAGAGAACCACCGGCTTCTCGCGATCCGGTTGATGCTGTTCGATCTGCAACTCTAAAAAGCCGCGAGGGATGAAGTGTGCGGCAGGGATGTGTCCCTGCACCCACTCATCGCGCTCACGGATATCAATGAGGGCAAGATCTTCACCGGCCTGCAACTGCGATTGCACCTGATTCGGCGTCATTTCCTCGATTTCGCTTTTGGCCAGATTGACCAATTGATCGCGATTTAATCTGCTCACTGTGTTTTCTCCTCGGGTATTTTGAAGCTACGCATTAGTGCAACGCGCCGCCTGCCATGGCCGGAACAATCGAAATTTTGTCGTCGTCGGCAATGGGTGTGGACAATCCATCGAGCGTGCGGATTTCGTCGTCGTTGCGGAAGACGTTGATAAAGCGTTTCAGGTTGCCGCTATCATCCAGCAATTTCTCCTGGATCCCGGGGAACTGTGTATCGAGATTCTGAATCAGATCCCCTACGGTCGAGGCATCCTCAGTCAATCTCGACTTTCCCCCAGTGAGCCGGCGCAATGGGGTGGGAATAAAAACAGTAGCCATGTTCAAAACTCCTTCAAACGTGTGTTCTCTTGGTAGATGGTTCTGCACAGAACCTGTTTGGTGACGGTAGGTACAAATCGACGACAAAACTGACGACAAACAAAAACACCGGACTCATCAAAACGACGAGTCCGGTGCGGAAACCTCAGCTTGCAACCGACAAGGAGCCAGAAGAACTGGCTTCCTATACAGTGGTTGTGGAGAGTGTCGAGCTGAATGAATTCCGAGCAACGCGCTCATCGCTTGTGTCCTCAATCTGCGGGAACGACCAGCACCATGCTGGCGGCGCCCGCTACAGACACAAGCAAGTGAGACAGATTGTTGCAACGCGGAATTCGATCTTCATAAAGCCCTTGGTTGATCCCTGAAAATAGGATTCGAGCAACACTGAGAAGCCAATATATGCAGACAGCTATGATTTGTCAAACTGGTATCTGATTCCAGTATAAGAAGTGTAGCGTAGCAAACCAGTGGTTGAACTTACATTTGTTTAGTCGCGGTCACTTTCAGGAGCCAGCACTTTGACGGGGTGCTCACGCACTTCGACCACACGATGATCGTCGACCTCACCCGCTTGATTGACGGCGAAGACAACGTAAAAAGGTGGGCTGATGTATGTCAACGAAGAGAGCACCTCCGGTCGTGCCGTTTCGTCGGCCACAAAATAGCCGAAGAGACCGGGCCGTGTCTCATGAAAAGGCAACGATTGGCGCAGCGTATTGATGTCGAGTTCATCGAAGTCGGGCAGCAAATGGAAGGCACGCAGCACAGGTGTCTCGTCGTGTTCAAGCGAGCAGATCAGGTAATAGGCATCGGGATAGTTAGCGCTCCAGGCGTCGGTAGCCGACGGATAGGCGACCGAAACCGGGTGCGAATGGTAGATGGCGACCATGCGATCCCCTGCCTCTTCAAACTCAAACTGCCGCAACAGTGTCTGCGGATCGACATCATAGTTTTCGATCTTGTCTTCGGCAGTGTTACGGGCGCGAATCAACTCGAAGGCGCGATCGCCGTGTCCGCGCAGCAGGCCGCAGATCTCCTCGGGTTTGCCGGCGCGGGCGTGCTCAATGATTTCGTTATAGACGGCTTGGGTCAGGTATAAAGCGGACGACTCCATGCACAGGCCTTTCCTGATAATGTGGACAAGGATGGAAAGGACACGATCATACCACCGCCCGTTTCTACCGCCAAACAATTTCTGCGACTGAACGAAGCATGCTAAAATCTTGACATCTTCCACCGGTCATTCTACCCCAAAACCGCTGTAACCGCCGCGATTTTCTCAACACCTGGAGCGTTGACCATGAACGTATCGGAGCGTAGGCGCACACTAGAGAGTATGCACTACATCCGTCGCCTGATTGATGAAACGTTGGAACGGGTGCTTCTTTTGCTTTATGCGCAGTGGGACGCGCTGCCACCCGTCGATCGGGAAACGATCTTGCGTCGGCGAAGACAATTGGCGGATGAACTTGCCACGGCTGTCACTTCATTCGAACGTGGGATCCGGATCAACGCCTTCCTCAAAGAGCTAGAGACCATCGATGCTGCGCTAACGTTGGCCTACGACGAGTTTCTCAACGGCAAGACGACCGAGGTTTTTCGCAATGCCGGCGGCCCCAATCAGACGGCAGCAGAACGTCTGATCGCTGTGCTGGAACAAGATCCAGTGCAGCGACAACAGCCCGCGGCAAACGTGATAGACAGGCCGAATCTCCCGGAGAGGATCGGCGACGCCCCGGGCATTTCCAAAGATGTCGATCTGGCGGCAGCCGCGGCCAGGGAGTTCTTCACCAAAGTCGATTTCCCGCCGCAGATTCCCGACGAGACGGAAAGCGAGCACGCGCTGGTAGTGCAACTGGTGATCGAAGAACCGGCCGAAACGCGCGTGGAAGGGACGGTATCGCTTGAGTTCCGCGATCCACAAGAGCCGGAAATGGTCGAAGTGTTCGTGGCCGCACCCGGCTTCGACGAGCGGACCGGGGTGTGGACACGTACCATCGCCGTTTACCGAGATCAGAACTCGCAGCCGGCGATCTTTCTGTTAAAACTCAAAGAAACGGGCAGTCGCGAACAACACATCAACGTCAACTTCTACCACCGCGGACGCAATGTGGGTTCCTATGTTTTCGCGACCAAGGTGACGGGCAGCGCCGGCCGCTCAGCGCCTCAAACCAGAGACAACCAGAACGACACAATCCAGGAGGCCGCTACACGCGGCACGGCGACCGTCGTGCGGGCGTTGGATGGGATTCGCCTCCCCGCAGGATCGCCGCCGCCCGTCGATGTGGAATTGCGCATCACCCGCGATGGCGACAAGCTGCACTTTATGCTCCACTCGGCGCGGGCCTATGTCGGCTATCACTGGCGGTCAATGGGCAGCGTCACGCTGGAGGGACTGGACGATCCGTCGACCTACTTCGAGCAGCGCCTGCAGCGGCTCAGCCAGTTGTCAGATAAACCGGTCAGTGGGCTCAGCCAGGAGGATGCCGAGGACTATCAGGCTGAACTTGCCGTCCTGGGCTACGATCTCTACCGGCAGCTCTTTCCCGAGACGCTGCGCCACGAGTATTGGAATTTGCTGGCGTTGCGCGACAAGATCCAGCAAAAGGAAAATCGTCAGATGAGCCTGCTCATCACCAGCGATGAACCCTGGGTGCCGTGGGAGTTGATAAAGCCCTTCGAGGAGGGTCAACCCGAAAGCGATTTCCTGGCCGGCGCCTTTCAACTGAGCCGTTGGCTGGCCGGGCGTGGCCCACTGGAAGCGCTTGTGATCCAGTCGGCGCAACTGGTGGCCCCCGATCTCGATCTTGATTTCGTCAAAGAGGAGCAGCATTACTTCGACTCACTAACTCGGCACGGCGTCCACGTCGATCCGCCCATCGTGGTGCATCGGGATTTCATCAAGCTGGCCGGGCGCGGCGGCGTGCAGTTGATTCACCTGGCCACGCATGGCAATTTCAACAGCGAGGACGTCAACAGCTCGCCCATCCGACTGCAAGACAAGGATCTGATCCCGCGCGACCTGAGCCGCCTGACTGCACGCGGATTCGTCAAAGATCGGCCGCTTGTCTTCTTCAATACCTGCCACAGCGGTCGGCTTGGGTTTGATCTGACCAAGCCAGGGGGCTGGGCGCAACGTATGGTCGATGAATTTGGCGTTGCCGCCTTCATCGGCAGCCATTGGGCGATCAGTGATCAACTGGCGGCCATCTTCAGCCACACTTTTTACGAAGCACTGCGCGCGCAGGCGACGCTGGGCGAAGCTTTCCACACAGCTCGAATCACGATCCGAGACAAACAGCCGGCCAACCCCACCTGGCTGGCCTACACGCTCTACGGCGATCCCAACAGTCGCATTGAACTGGGTGAGTAGAGGCTGGCTACCTCAAAATCGAACCAACGGGCGTTCCGTTGTATACTGCACAGCGTTGGCGATAAATTTCGCCAGCGCTGTTTCCTTTCCGCCGCAGTGTAATTCCAGCCGCAGTGCAAGTAGAAAGCTGTATCTATGACTACGCCGATGCGCCGTCAATATTTGGATCTAAAAAGCCAATACCCTAACTGCATCCTCTTCTTCCGTTTAGGCGACTTCTACGAGACTTTCGACGACGACGCCAAAATCGTTTCGGACGTCTGCGATGTGGTGCTTACCAGCCGACCAGTCGGGGACAACCAACGGGTGCCGCTGGCCGGTGTGCCCTATCACAGCGTCGAAGGCTACATCGGCAAATTGGTAACGGCCGGCTATAAAGTTGCCGTGGCCGAACAGGTTAGCGAACCGGGCAACGGGTTAGTGGATCGGGCGATCCAACATGTGGTCACCAAGGGCACGGTGGTGGAACCGTCGATGCTGGCCGATGACCGCAACAACTATCTGGTTGCCGTCACGTTTAGTGGGCGGGGTAGCGAAGCCGGAATCGCCTACTGTGACATTACCACGGGCGAGTTTGCCGCCACCCAGATCAACGGCAGCGACAGCGCCGAAGTGGAACGCCGTGTCGGCGAGGAGTTGAGCCGCCTGCAGCCGAGCGAATTGATCGCGGCGGATTGGTCGGTGGATCAGACAGAGTTGGGGCCGCTGATCGGCGCGCTGAGGCGTGGTGGTTTCGGGGGTGGAACCGTGGCGTGTGGAAGTGGACACAGCCCGCCGCACGTTGACCCATCATTTCAAGGTGGGCACGCTCGACGGGTTCGGCCTGCAGCGCAAGGAACAGGCCATCCGCGCAGCGGCGGGCGTCCTTGCCTATCTGCAGGACATGCAGCCCTCTGCCCTGGCCCAGTTGACCCACATCCACAGCTACGAAGTGGGTGAATTCATGACGCTTGACGAGTCGACGCGGCGCAATCTCGAACTCACCGAGACGCTGCGCAGCGGCAACGTCAAGGGCAGCCTGCTCGGCGTCCTCGATGAGACGTTGACGCCGATGGGCGGGCGATTGCTGCGCCGCTGGTTGGGGCAGCCGTTGCTCAACATAGACACCATCAACCGGCGGTTGGATGCCGTCGAACTCTTCGTTGCCCAAAGCCGGCTGCGCATGGGGAGCAGAGAGATGTTGCGTGGGCTTGGCGATCTGGAGCGGTGGACCAATCGCGTGGTGCAAGGACGCGCCCAGCCGCGCGATCTGGTTGGCATCCGCGCTGTGTTGCAGGCCATCCCCGAGTTGACACAGGGGCTATCCTGGAACGAAGCGCTCAACAGCGATCCATCACGGGCGGGCGAAGAGGCGCAGCCGGCGCACCCGATCCACGCCATTCTGGCCGATCTGCCGGTTTGCGACGATGTGTTGTCACTCCTGATCGCCGCCGTCGCCGAGGAGCCGCCGGCCACGTTGAACAATGTCGGCGTCATCTGCCAGGGCTACAACGAAGAATTAGATGGGATTGTCCACCGCAGTCGTCATGCCAAAGAGTGGGTGGCAAACCTCGAGAAAACTGAACGCGAGCGCCTCGACATTAAGAGTCTCAAAGTCGGCTACAACAAAGTCTTCGGCTACTATATTGAGATCACCAATAGCAACCGAGACAAAGCGCCCGAAGAGTATATCCGCAAGCAGACATTGGCAAATGCGGAACGGTATATTACGCCCGAATTGAAGGAGTACGAATCGCTGATCCTCAATGCCGACGAACGCCGTTTAGAACTGGAGCAGCGCATCTTCCGCCAGGTTTGCGAGCAGATCGTGGCTCGTTCCAGTCGGCTGTTGCAACTGGCCAACGGACTGGCGCGGCTCGATGTTTTCTGCACGCTGGCCGAAGTGGCGATGAAGCGCCGCTATGTGCGACCCCAGATCGATGACGGCGCCACATTGATGATCGCGGGGGGGCGCCATCCTGTCGTCGAGCTGACCAGCCCAGATCCGTTCGTGCCCAACGACACGCATCTGGCGCCGGATACGGCGATCCATGTGCTGACCGGACCAAACATGTCGGGCAAATCGACCTATCTGCGCCAGACGGCGTTGATCACCCTGATGGCACAGATAGGATCGTTTGTGCCTGCGGAATCAGCGCGCATCGGCGTGGTGGATCGGATCTTCACACGGATAGGGGCCAGCGACGAAATTCACCGTGGGCAATCGACGTTTATGGTGGAAATGGTGGAAACCGCCAACATCCTCAACCATGCGTCTTCACGCAGTCTGCTCGTGCTGGATGAGATCGGCCGAGGCACCAGCACATATGACGGTCTGGCCATCGCCTGGGCGGTGGTCGAGTACATTCACAATCACCCGTCTCTGCGCGCCAAAACACTCTTTGCCACTCACTATCACGAACTCACCGATCTGCCCGAACGGTTGCCCCATGTGATCAACTATCAGGTGGCCGTAGACGACAGCGGCGAGGAGGTGATCTTCTTGCACCGCATCCTGCCCGGCAAAGCGGACCGATCGTACGGGGTGCATGTGGCCCAAATGGCCGGCCTGCCCAAGGCCGTTGTCCATCGCGCCGAGGAAATCCTAACGGATCTGGAAAGATCTGGGGCGGCCGGTCCACGCCGCATCACCGAATTGGAAGAGGGCAGCGCCAAAGCCAAGAAAGGTGCGGTTCAAGTTGGGCTTTTCGCCGATATGCACCCGGCCATGCAAGCGCTACGCGCCCTCGATCTCAATGGCCTTACGCCGTTGGATGCACTAAACCGGCTGTATGAGCTGCAAAAGATGGTTAACTCAGAAAACCCATAGTGTCATACCAACCGTCGAGTGATGGCACTTCCGAAGGGGCGCTGCTTGCTGCGCCCGTCCGCCACGGACGGATGGGCACGGAGGCCCATCCCTACACCGGATACCCAGGATCATGTCAGGTGACCGAGCCGTATCACGGCGACGCAAATGGGCCTATGCTGTGGTCAGAGGTAGCAGAGCCAGATTTACGCCAGGGTGGTGGCGTGATCACGCCCTAACCGCTAAGGTGCAGTCGCAACTTTCTGACGGATCGACTCGTATTGGATCATAGGCGCATGCATACGCCTGGTCTGGTCAACAAGCAGTTTTCATCTTCCGTCTCGGTGGTATGGAATCGGCGGAATTCAGGCAAAGGAGAATTGGCGTGAATCGTAATCTAGACATGCACATCAAGGTTGTCGGTTGGCTCAATATCGCGTCGAGTATTCTACTGCTCATGATCGCAGCCTTCATCTTCCTGATTCTTGTCGTCGCCGGTCTGTTCAGCGGCGACCAGGATGCAATGATGATTACCGGGTTGGTCGGCGTCTTCGTGGGGGGGTTTCTGGCTGTGCTCTCCGTACCGGGCATTATCGGTGGCTATGGCCTGTTGCGCCGGCTGTCTTGGGCACGCTACCTGACATTGGTGGTCAGCTTTTTGAACCTCTTCAACGTTCCCATCGGCACCATTGTGGGTGGATACTCGATTTGGGTCTTGTTGCAGCCAGAAGCGCCGGAAGCATTCCACTGATCGGCACAAGTGTCTCTGGTGGTGAGGGCCTTCCGATAAGTCCCTCACCCCCGCCCCCATAGGCGTTAAGTTAAGCTCCGTTCGAGCAAGTGCCGGGGTCTTCCCTCCTGGCGTCACATCCAGAAGGGAATAGCCACAGAGAACACAAAGAACACAAAGATAGAAGATGAGCCATCGTCCTTATCTTTGCGTTCTTTGTGTTCTCTGTGGCCAATTCTCTTGCCTGCACACGAGGATGCGGGGGGCGTGAAGCATAGAGCCTTAACTTAACGCCTATGGGGGGTGAGGGCCTTGACTGTGCCGTCCTGCGCTGAGATCGCAGACAAACGCAGCGACCTCACGAAGAAAAGCGTCCTCTTCATCATCGAGGCAGGGGGCAATGCCATGACACCAGGATACTACTTCTGGTTACGCTAAAATGTCCGCAGAACTAGCCGTTTGGCCAGGATAACAATCTGCGAACGTGGGATGCGTTCGCAGATTGTTTTTTGTATGATAGACAGGCGTTGAAACTTATGGCACTTTGACTTGCCTATTGAATGGCACTGGAGCTATTGCATGAGCGCTTCTTTGGTGATCGAAACCAAGGCTGTTACCCAGCGATTTGCAGACGTCACTGCGGTGGATGCACTTACCCTTTCGGTGAGCGCGGGTGAGATATTCGGCGTCCTCGGCCACAACGGTGCCGGCAAGACGACCACCGTGCGTCTGCTCAACGGCATCCTGGCGCCATCGGAAGGGTCCATGCGGGTATTGGGTCTCGATCCGATACTGGATGGGCCTCAACTGCGGCGAAAGACTGGCGTACTGACAGAGACGCCATCGCTCGACGAACGCCTGACCGCGCGAGAGAACCTGGCCTTTTCCGCCGCCATGTACGATGTTCGCCCAGACGAGGTATCGCGCCGCGTTGGTCAGATGCTAGAAACGTTTGATCTATCGCTGCGCGCCGACGACAAGGTAGGCGGCTTTAGCAAAGGGATGAAACAGCGATTGGCCCTGGCGCGAGCCCTGATTCACCACCCCGATTTGCTTTTTCTCGATGAACCGGCCGCCGGCCTCGATCCTGTGGCCACGCGGCAACTTCACGAGTTGATCCAACAGATGAGCCGTTACGAAAAACGTACAGTCTTCTTGTGCACTCATAATCTAGACGAAGCCGAACGTCTATGCGATCGGGTGGCCGTTATGGAAAAGGGGCGGCTGGTAGCTGTGGGCACCCCCACCGAGTTACGCCGCAAGTTGGGCCGTGCCCTGGATCTTGAGTTGGAGGTGGCGCCGGTATACATCTCTACGGCGCTGGCGATTCTATCGAAGCAGCCCGGTTTCCAGAGCAGGCAGGAATCGCAAGGCAGGATCATCGTGCAGGGCGCGCAACGAGACCAGATTCCGGCGTTGGTTTCTACGCTCGTGGCCGCGTCGGTGCCGGTCTTTCGCGTGGCGCTTCAGGAACCGACGCTGGAGGATGTCTATTTTTCGATACACGGTGATTCCGAGCGACGGGACGCCGAGCACGCGGCAAACCAGCCCCATGGCCTGGTGATGGAGACACGAAGATGAACAGACGCGCCATTCTGACCCTGATCCGTCGTGATCTGAAAGTTGTTATGCAAAGCAAAGGGGTGATGATCCCCTTGATTATCGTGCCGGTTGTCATGCTAATCCTGCTGCCCGGTTTGGCAGCGCTGACGCCTCTGATGGAGTCGATGCCCGGCAGCGGCATGAATGACATGGTGGATCTATTGGCGATGATGCCCGCAGGGCTTCAGACTCAACTTGCCGGTTATACATTGCCCCAGAGTATTGTGGTCCTTGCCATCGTCTATCTGATGGCGCCGATGTACCTGATCGTGCCGTTGATGGTTGCCAGCGTGATCGCTGCCGATAGCTTCGCCGGCGAAAAGGAGCGAAAAACGCTGGAGGCGCTCCTATACACACCAACCACAGACCGCGATCTCTTTGTGGCAAAACTGCTGGTGGCATGGTTGCCGGCGGTGGCGGTGGCCTGGGGAGGATTTATCCTGTACAGCATCGTCGCCAATATCGCCGGTTGGCCTACGATGGGGCGAATCTTCTTCCCGAATTGGATGTGGGTTGCTTTGGCGCTTTGGGTAGCGCCTGCCATTGCCGGTATGGGATTGGCCGCCACAGTGATCGTTTCATCACGCGTGAAGAGTTTCCAAGAGGCCTACCAGGTCGGTGGGTTAATCGTCCTGCCGATAGTGGCGCTGCTGATCGCCCAGGGAACCGGCGTCATGTACTTCAGCCTGGGATTGGTCGTGCTGTTAGGTGCCGTCATTTGGGTGCTGGACGCACTTCTGATCTGGTATGGGAGCCGATCATTCCGGCGTACGGATCTGCTTTCACAACTGTAAGGAGTCTCGACGCTCGTTCTGACCAGGGCCGGCTATCGACAGATCCCGCCCCAGCCAGAAGCGTGCTTCGTTGACGTGTAGGCAAACTGTAGGGCAATCATAGTCTAGGTGAATTCTGTGGTTTACAAGCGTACTGTATGTGCTATAATTGATGACAATTTGCTACAGCCAGTTCAACCGCTTGCGCAACTGATATTGTCTCGGAAATCGGTTGAGTTCATGCTGTTTGAAATGGGTTAACTTTTGCGTAATTCGGACAATCCAGTTGCTCACCACATCGTCATTCTGCCCTAGCGAAAGGCCTGCTCATGAACAACCTGGTCCCTCGCGACACAACCTGCACTTGCATGGAAGTCGTTGCCTCAGTCACTCCGACAACACATCTTCGCCCTCGTGTTCGCTTCTATAGTTGGCTTGGTTATCTGTTGGCACTCGTGTTGGTGCTGACGACACTCATGCCGCAATCGACCGCTTATGCAGAAGACGACGTCTATGTCGTGCAGCGCGGTGACTCCTTGTCGATGATTGCAAAGCGGTACAGCGTCAGCCCGTCTGATCTGGCGCGCAGCAACGGCATCACTAACCCGAATATCATCTACGTTGGGCAACGCCTGGTGATCCCAGGGACGAATGCGGCAACGAGTCGGGCAGCCAGTGTCAGTGCGCCGGTAGGCGATGGGTACCATACTGTACAGAGAGGAAACACCCTGGCCCAAATTGCCCAAAACAATGGCATAACGGTCAATGATCTGATGAGGCTCAATGGGCTGACCAACCCCAACTTCATCTGGGTGGGGCAGAGACTACGTGTCAGTGCGCGTGCAGAAGCGCTGGCTGTAGATGAGAAGGTGGGTCGTCCGAGTGTTGCCGATGCGATCTATGTAGTGCAAGCAGGAGACAGCCTGGAACAGATCGCTTCCGATCACAACACAACCGTTCAGGATTTGCTGGTTTCCAACGGTCTGCCAAATCCAAACTTCGTTTGGACAGGACAGCGTCTGCGCGTGAATAAGGCTGCACCGACCACCGGTTTCCTCACGACGAATGCACCGGCAGACGGAGTTCGCTGGATCGAGGTTAACCTTTCTGCACAGACGGTCACCGCATGGCAGGGCAATGTGCCCGTGTTACACACCTATGTCAGTACAGGCACGGCGCGTACCCCAACCGTCACCGGTCGCTTCAACATCGGCCTGAAATATACCAGTCAACATATGTCAGGGCCGGGTTACAGTCTACCGGGCGTGCCTTGGGTAATGTACTTCTTCCAAGGCTATGCCATCCACGGCACCTATTGGCATGCCAACTTCGGCACCACCATGAGCCACGGTTGCGTCAATATGCGCACAGAAGAAGCGCAATTCCTCTTCAACTGGGCGCCGGTTGGTACTGAAGTCTACGTCCACTATTAAACCGACAGCGGGCTATCTTTGGAAGAGCGGCGCGAGCAATCGGCCGCTCTTTCTCTGCCTGAGGTTGTCTGATCTTGTCTCAATTGGAGCCACACGATGCTAGGAAAATCTCTGTATCCGCTCCGTCTCCTGCTAGTAGCGACCATACTTGCCTGTATGGGGATGACCCTCGGCGTGGTTTCAACCGCAATGGCTTCAACCGATGGTCGAAGTGGGCCGACGCCCACTGCTGTGGATTCTCCGGCAACCGATCCGTTGCCCTTGCCTAGTGAATCGGCGCCGGTGCCCCCCATGAGCAAAGCGTATATGGGCGCACCGCTGATTGTCTTTGACCGAGACCAGGATACAAAGGTGATCAACACCACCGAACGGTGGATCGATGTGGATCTCAGCGAGCAGAAAATCATCGCCTTTGAAGGAACCCGTCCGGCACGTGATTTTCTCATGTCATCTGGGTTGCCGGGCACGCCTACGGTCACCGGCACCTTTCGTATTCGCGCCAAAGTGCGCAGCCAGACCATGTCTGGTGAAGGATACGTCCTGCCCAACGTAGAATGGGTACAGTACTTTTACCAGGACTACGCCTTCCATGGCGCTTACTGGCACAACAATTTTGGTCACCCCATGAGCCACGGCTGCATCAACATGACCAACGAAGACGCCAAGTGGCTGTTTGACTGGGCCGGCCCTGAGTGGAACGGTGAACGCTGGATGCATGTGAACAGCGGCGAAGGCACGCTGGTTGTGGTCCACGAGTAAACTCAATTCAAGATCCTACATCGGTGAGGGAATCCTATGCGGTTGGCGGAGAAAATTGCGTTGATCACAGGCGCAGGCAGCGGCATTGGTCGCGAGTCTGCGCTTCTCTTTGCCCGAGAAGGGGCGGCTGTGGTCGTAGCGGATGTGAACGACGACGGTGGCCGTGCCACCGTGGCCCAAATCGAGGAGACCGGCGGAAGAGCCGTCTATATCCACGCCGACGTGTCGAAGGCGGCGGACTGTGCACAGATGGTCAATACGGCCGTTGAGCACTACGGCGGACTTCATATTCTGTTCAACAATGCGGGCATTATGCTGGCCGAAGACGACGATGCAGTCTCCACAGAGGAAGCCGTCTGGGATCTGACGATGAATGTTAACCTCAAGGGCGTCTACCTGGGCTGCAAGTTTGGGATTCCTGCGCTGCGCGCCAGTGGCGGCGGATCGATCATCAACGTGGCGTCGTTTGTGGCATTGTTGGGCGCAGCGACGCCACAGTTGGCCTACACTGCCAGCAAAGGCGGTGTCCTTTCCATGACACGCGAGTTGGCCGTGATCCATGCGCGCCAAAACATTCGGGTCAATGCACTTTGCCCTGGCCCCCTACGGACGGAACTCTTGATGAAAGTGCTCAATACCGAGGAGAAACGCCGTCGTCGACTCGTTCACATTCCGATGGGTCGATTTGGAGAAGCGGTAGAAATCGCACAGGCCGCCCTCTTTTTGGCGTCGGATGAATCTTCTTTTGTGACAGGCGCATCGTTCAGCGTGGATGGCGGGATTACGGCGGCGTATGTGACGCCGGAGTAGGACTCACCCCTGACAGGTGAAAGGACGCCAGCCCCCCGTTTCGCTCTATTGCCTCAACGCGCTGGCATAATCATCATCCGCTTGCTGCACCTCTGGCTCGCCATCACGCAGGATTTGCGCCACAGCCTGCAGGGCTTTCCCATCTGTTACCAATGCGCGGTGATAGGGCAAGAGTAAAGGTCGGTGTTTGCCCACCGTCGTCACCGAGCTAGACGGAGGAACAATGGTAAGATCGAGCGGCGTCCAGATCGAGGTAAACTTGATCTGCGCCAGCACCGTTTCATCGGTGGCCAGGTCGACGAGGAAGGAACTCTGCGGGCGCATCTGGCGTACACCCGGTCGTCGGCTGTAGTAGGCCATCCACGTGCCGCGGTGAGGCGATCCTAATGTGACAAAATGCTCGGCGCGCTGTAACCCTCCTAGTCGCTGCAGGTAATATCGTAGCACGATCCCACCCATACTAAACCCAATAAAATCCAAACGCTGATCGGGATCAAAGCTGCGATCGACGTATTCGGCAACCTGCTGAGCCAACCGATCCAAGGGGACACGGCCATCGCTGGGGTGCAGAGTCAGTGGGTGAACGTCGAAGCGTTCCTTTTGCAGATGGTTTGTCAGGCTGCGAAACACAGACGATCTATCACGATAGCCCGGCACAAGGACAACCGGATTGCCGTGCGGATGAACTGGAGGCAGTGCCTTAGACGTATTTCTACTGTCTGCTGCACGCTCAAAACGAAATCCAAACATAAGTCTCCTAGATTAGAACAGGTACAGCGTAGGCTAAGCGTTAAAACACAACAAGCAGCGCGGCGAACGGCAATGCTCTATCTTATCCTACCACAAGTCCAACAAGCGACAAGACACGGTGCGTCCCAAGTTTTTCGGTTCTGATCTTCAGGGCAGCTACGCAGAACGGACCGGCCCCAAAACTGAAATATACCCCAGGCTCGACTCCGCCCAGATGGAAATCAAGTACCTGGGCGAGTGGACAGGCAAAAACCTGGACTTTTCTCGGATAGTTTCCACGCTCCACACAAGCTAAAATAGAGCGGGACCCTTCTTTTCAACGATGAAAAGATAGACTCCCTAATTTTCCTCAAAGGAGAGGCAGTATGTCCGACAAAAAAACAATTCTAATTCCATTGGATGGATCCCCTTTCAGCTTGCAGATCATTGAATCTGTAAAACAGTTCCTACCACCCGAAGCACACTCCATCATCTTGCTAAAAGTGGAGGCGGAGCCTATCGGGTTGGTTGCCGGCCCTGCGCAACCGGCTTCGGCGGCTGGGTCATCGTACGTCTCCACCTACCACAGCCATCAGGATGCGTTACGGGCACATCATCCCATCTATGCAAGCCAGGAGGAAGAGAGCACGACTTCGGTTGTACGTGGGGAAATGCAGAGCGCAATGAAACAACTATCGGCGTGGGGATACTCCGTAGAGTTGGCCGTCCGCTTTGGAGAACCCGTCGAAGAGATCGTGCACTTCGCAGAATCACGCAAGATCGATCTTGTTGCGATGACGACACACGGCCGCAGCGGGCTGCGGAGGATACTCTTCGGCAGTGTAGCGGCCGAACTCGTCCGCCGGGTCGACTTGCCGATTTTGCTGTTACGCCCCGTAGCGCAACGCTGGTGATGCGGCGGCGAGGAACGCCGAAAGCGTGATTCGATCCGGTAGGGGCGCTGCTTGCTGCGCCCACAGTGTGCCGGGCGCAGCAAGCAGCGCCCCTACGAATTGCCATCACTCGATCGTTGACACGGCGCTGGCAAAACCCGGCGGAAATACATCGACACGCTCTCCCAGGTCCTGAGACATAAGATTCCCGCCCTGGTACTTACGCCGCAATGTCCTGCGTTCCGACTCGTCTGCTCGCATTGAATTGTAGAACACTCACAAAGAAGAGGAGGCTGTACGCCTCCTCTTCTTTGTTTTAGGGCGTTGAAAGCGACGGCCGACAGCCTCAACCATGTTTGAGTGAGACTACCGACTGATCTGTGGCAGGTAGTACCTGTGCCCATCAAAGGGCTCGTCCTCTGGATCGAGGGCAGTGGGGGCGAGTGCGGTAAAGAAGGCAAACTCACTCAGGTGACTGATGGCAGCCACCAACGTGGTTTTGTCGATATCATGGCTAATCACCTGGATACCGTCGGCGCTCCACGCTGTCCCATTCCAATACAAAAGTTCCAGTGTCGCTAAGTCACGATCCCATAGACTCGAGCCATCGTATTGAATCGTCACGGTAAGAGGCTGGGCAAACTGAATCCCATGTTGGGGTTCATCATTGAGAAAGGCAGTCAAACCGAACTGAAAATTGCCGAATTGGAGGCCGCCCGGCGGCGTTTTTGTTTGCTGGGTGGGGGTTACCACCGAGCTGTAACTCAAAAAGAAGACGTCGGTATTGGTCAATGTGGTGGTGACAAAATCAGTCGGCATCGCCACGCCCACTGTGGCCTGTTTACCGGCAAAGGTCGCAGTCGCCGGCACGTCGGGATCGACGACGATCACCTGGGGTGCTTCGTCAGTTTCTCCAATCGGAGCAATCACGATGACCACCGTCGCCGTGCTGACCTTGCCGTTGGCATCCCGCACGGAGTAGGTGAAACTATCCCATCCACTTACGCCCACAGGCGCAGCATAGCGCACCGTAGCGCCGTCAGGATTGACACTGGCTACACCCCTCGTCGGCTGTGTCACGTCGGTCACCGTCAGTCCCTTGCCGAGTGAATCTACGTCATTGGCAAGCACGGCGACGTCCACCGCCTCACCTTCCAGCACACCGCCGGCATCATTGACTGCCAGCGGTATCAATATCGGCGGCTCTCCTGCCCGATCGACTATCACAGACAGGGTAACATCAGGAGCAAGCGTAAACGTTTTCGAGAGGTTGGAAGCAGCTTCGAGGTGAAGGATCTCCTCACGGGCTTGATCCTGCCAGACAACGCCCAATTTGTACTCGCCTGGGTAGAGACGCACAGACGAATTGGCTTGCCGATTCATTGGTTCAATCTGGTAAACAAACCCTGTGAGCGAGTCAGTGATGGCGACTTGAGCCGTAATACCCGCCGCGCCGGCGGTATCTGTCACGACGGCAGAGACGGCGGCCGGCATCAGCGCCATGGATACAGCGCTCTCTACGTCCAGCCGACCGTAACCGTAGACGGGATTGGGCACGCTTGGCGGCGCATTCGCCATACAGTCCGACACCAGGACGGGCGTTGCGCTCTTCATAAGGATCTGCTCGGTCTCGTCGATCTGCCCCTTTAACTCCGGCACCGCAGACCAGAGGAGTGCAACAGCGCCCGCTACATGGGGCGCGGCCATGCTCGTTCCACTCAACGATCGATATCCGCCGCCATTGTTTGCCGATTCTACACCGACGCCTGGCGCCGTAATTTCTGGCTTCATGCGCCCCGAGCCATCCACAGTCACAGGGCCACGGCTGCTAAAGCTGGCGATCCCGCCCGAACTGCTGTGCGCGCCCACGCTGAACACATCCGCATAGGCCGAGATCGGATACCGGACAGTCTCACAGCCAGGGCCGTTGTTGCCGGCCGATCCCACAACCATCTGACCGGCTGCCCGCACCGTTTCGACAACCTGAAGCAACGACTCATAGTCACAGCCTTCATCTGGCGGGCAATACCATGAGTTGTTGATCACGTCTGGTGCTAACGCAGGATTGCCATCAGTCATGGGATCGCCCCCCTGTGGGTACGGGGCCAAGAAGAACTCGAAACATGCCGTGTAGCTGGCGGGTGTTCCTGCCCCCAGACGCATGTTACGACAACCAATCCATTCAGCATCTGGCGCCATCCCCACAATGAAGCTAGAGCCGGCGTCGCCTTCGCTACCTAAGATCGTGCCCACTGTGTGGGTGCCATGCCCGTTATCATCACAGGGAACTTGTGGATCAGGATCACAATTGGCAGTGCCGGTGCTCCCCCAGGCGTCAAACCAATTGTAGATATGTGAAACGGATTGGGTTGTCGGATCCCACCCGCGATACTTCTCTTTTAGTGCCGGGTGATCCCAATCGACGCCGGTATCCTGGCTGGCAACAACAACGCCGGCACCCCGGTAGCCCATCGCCCACACCTCTGGCGCCCTGGTGTAGAGAATGCCATAGGGTGCGTTGATCTCGCTTAGGGCCTGCGCCTGCACAGACACTTCATCCTCAGGGGTGGGCCTAGGATCCTGAAAGGGTATCCGTGGGTTTTCGGCCAATCGCGCCACCTCGGGTCGTTGGCGCAGCGCCGTGATCAGATCGGCGCCGCCGCTCACTTCCACCGCGTTGACGATGTAAAAGGGGCGATAGGAGACCTTCTGCGCGTCCAACCAGGCGCGCAACGGCGCTTGACTGCGCCGGGCAAATGCCGTCAAGTAGTGGTAGATGGCGGCGCCCTTCGTTTCTCGCGCCGACCTGCGCAGGTCGTGCGTTTCGAGAAACGCGGCGGCATCAGGTTGCTCATCTAAAATCACCAGAAAGGAGACGGGGGCGGTACTGCGCGCGGCATCTGTTAGCAGAGCCTGAGGAACAGGCGCCCAATCGGTGTCCACTTCCTGCGCCATCGCCGGCGGAATGACGCTAATCAGGATGACCAGCACCACCAAACTCAGCCACAGGTGTCGAATACTTTGCCGATGGTTTTGCATCATGGGTTTGTTTACTCCGTTTTGGCCCAACAACGTATTTGGGTATTCAACGCACAGCACGATGAGTTCAAAGAGGTACATTTACGGTTTCTGGAGCCAGCTTACACTGAATAACGCCGGCTTTGGTACAATGAAGCGGCAAGATTTCAATCAGCATAAACAAATCTCAGCATAGTATCAAAGGAGTATACAATGGCCCAGTTACAGGTTGGCGACGTTGCGCCCGAGTTTGAAACCATTACCGATAGCGGCGAAACCGCAAAACTGACGGACTTTCGGGGCAAGCGCGTCATCCTCTACTTCTACCCTAAAGATGATACACCCGGCTGTACTACCCAGGCCTGTGGTTTCCGCGACAAGTATAGTGTGATCCAGGACAAAAACGCCGTTGTCCTCGGGGTCAGCCCCGACGATGCCGAAAGTCACCGACAGTTCAAAAACAAGTTCTCGTTGCCCTTCCCACTATTGGTAGACGAAGATCACGCCATTGCGGAAGCATACGGCGTTTGGGGTGAAAAATCGATGTATGGCCGCACATACATGGGGGTGAACCGTAGCCACTTTGTCATCGACGAGGAAGGGAAGATTGCAGACGCCCAATACAGTATCAGCCCGCAAGACAGCAACGAGCTTGCGCTAAAAATGCTTGGGTAGGTTAGTAAATCCCGGCGGAAATCTGTCGACAGTTTCGAGCAGTGGTGTAGATGCCGTATTTCCGCCGTCGTATTTACGCCACAATGGATTAGTACGGCCACCAACTGACATTACCAGACCAAACCTGGTAGAAGCCGTAAAACATGTAGACAAAGATCACGATGACCAATAGGCGCAGAATCACGTCCCATTGGCTTCGAATGCGTCTATATTCCGCCAAAATCTGTTGGGGACGCCAAAGCAACAGTAAAATTACAGCGAGCAGGAGTATTACCAAAGTTCGCAGTCGCACTACGGTTCCTATCTTCTTCTTGAAATAGCAGGGACAGGTTGTTTGACCTGTCCCTGCTTGATCCTTGCGCTTGTTTTGGCCCTGGTCGAACTTCTGCTAGAATCGTACCCATGTCCAACGACTGGCTTATCGCCCAACTACACTGGTCTCGCCCTGGTTTCTGGCTACTCCTGAGTTTTGCCGGCAGCATCCTTTTGCTGTCGGGCAGCCGTCTGATCTCCCCAAGAACCTATAGTCAACTTCGGATGGGGCGCTGGCTGTTGATCCCCTATTTGGGCATGCTCGTCGGGGGTCTTTCCCCGCGGCTGATGGGGTTGAGCGATATCGACTGGTTGGCCGGCTTGGGCATGGGCGTGGCGTTGATCTTTGCCGTGCTGGTGATCCTTGTCTTGATCCGGGCAACACTTGACCTTGATCATTCGGCAACCCAGGCATCGCCAGTGATATCTGTGCCAACCGTAGTAGAGCAGGTGTGGCTGGCCGGCGCCCAGGAATTCCACTGGACTTTCCTACGGGCTGCCACCTGGGAGTTGATGATGCTGTCCCCTATCCCGCTGGTACAGCCTGACTATTGGTCGATCTGGATTGCATCCATCTTGGCGCTGCCCGGCATCTTCGTCCAGTATCAACGTACGTCGCCGCGATTGATTGCATGTGTGGTCCTGGTCACAACGGCCATTGTCTATTTCTACACACGCAACTTTTGGCTGACCTGGTTCTTGCACACCGCCATCCAGTTCTTGCTGGGTCAGCGTGCCGTAGAGAAGCCTGGCATTGGCGCGCCTCAGACGGGCGCATAGCCCACCGGGCTAGACTACCAAACCCAGCACAATCATCAACAGAATCAACGCAACAGAAATGATGAGCAGTTGTCGCAGGTCTGCGAAGACCTGGGCATACTCGGTACCCCAGTTAATGGTGTCCACACTAGAGGATACCACGGGAGCGGTAGCCGCCGGTTTTGCTGCTGTCGGATTTGCCGCCGATTTCACCGGCGCCGCCGACTCACGTTCCGTCTTGAGCAGTTCACTGTAGCTGCGTGGATTGCCGGTATCCATCTTGCTGCGCCGCGCCCTGGTACTCTTCGTATTTTTTGCCATGTTGGAAACCCCTTCCTATGTTTTGCACAGTAGAGAATTCTTATTAGTTACAATTATACCGTCACCATACGTAAGGTGAAAAAAGTTCGGCCGCGCTTCAGCGTCACGAGGATAAGGCCGCCTAAACGGATCGCCACCGCCGCTGTAACATCGTGCGGATGCGGTGAATTTCGGGCATACCCAACAACCCCAACACCAGCGCGTAGACCAGCACGCCGCTGCCACCCGCCCCGATCAGCCAGACCATGTCGTTGAGCGCCCCCTGTAGAGGGATGCGGTTGATCCAAAGGGGCGCAACCCAGGCCGCGGTGACGATCATTGCGCTCGCCGCCACCAATACCGATCCGATGGCGCGCCCCATTTCGCCACGCAAACGGCCCACGATCCACAACAACAACCCGATCATGACCAGCGCATGGCCGGCCTGTTTGGCCGTGTCGGCCCACACGAGACCCAGATACCCTAAAGGCTGCATCAACGTAAATGCAGCCACAGCATAGACTCCGACGCTGAAGACCCCCACGATTGCCGGCAACAGCGTATTGTTGCGTGCGTAAAAAGCATAGTTGAGCGGGAAATCGACTGCGGCAAAGAGCGCCCCCACCAGGTAGATCCGCAGCGCTTGCGCCACCTGCCTGGTATCCGCAGGGGTGAACTGTCCATGCTCAAAGAGCAGACGCACCGTTGGTTCGGCCAACAGCCACAGCCCGATCACCACCGGCACGATCAGCACGAGGACCATACGTAGCCCATTGGCCAGCGTGCGGCGATAGTCATCCTCGCGCCTGGCGGCAAAGAGCTGGCTCAAGCGGGGCAGAGCGGCCAACGAAATGGCGACACTGATCAACCCCAACGGCAGTTGCTGTAATGTGGTGGCGCTGCGCATCCAGGCGATGCTATCTTCACCGGTGCCGCTGGCAAGACGACGATCCAGGCCGACTTGGAACTGTGCCACCACCAGCCCGGCAGCAATCGGCAGGTACAGGCGCACAATACGCCGCAAGGCAGGATGGCTCCACTGCACACTGAAGCGCACACCTGCGCGCTGCACGTCCCAGGCCATGAGTGCGAATTGGGCGGCGCTGCCTACCAACACACCGATAACCAGGCTCATGATCCCCAGACGTTCGGCCAGAAGTGGGGCCGCAATCACAATACCCAAATTGTAGATCGCCGTGGCCAGGGCCGGAAAGGTGAAGCGTTGCAGCGCATAAAGGATCGCGGTCAGCAACCCGGCCATAGAGAAGAACCAGACCGCAGGGCTGATCCAGCGGATCAACTGAACGGTAAGGGGCAGCAGTTGCGGGTCAAAATCGCTGAAACCGCCGGCCAACAACCAGGCAACCTGCGGTGCACTCACCTGAAGAAGCAACACAAACGCGGCCAGCGTCACCCCCAACAGGCTTGTCAGCGCGCCGACGAGGCGGATCAACTCGGCGCGGCGTTCGGGGCGAGAAAAATCGCTGAGTACCGGGATCAACGCCGCACTCAACATGCCGCCGATCAAGAAATCGTACATCATGGTCGGCACGAGGCTGGCCACGGTGAAGGCGCTGACCAATCCGCCAGGGCCAAAAATATTGGCGATGACCATCTCGCGCACCAGCCCCAGTACTCGGCTGGCAACGTTGCCGATTGAGAGCAATGTAGCGCTGCGGAAGAGGCCTATGCCAACTACGGCGGTTGGTGTTGGATCTGGCTCGTTGGATGAATTTTGGGGGTGGGATGCGACAGACATAGCGATGATTGTAGCACAGCCGGTTGCATAAAACAGAAAACCCCTGGCGAGAGCGCATGCTCACCAGGGGTTTTGCCAGCGATATCAGTCGCTGCAAGTGACATCTTAAAAGACTAGGCGTGGACAGGCATAGGCTGCAATGCCCGTTCTGGCCACTCACGCGGATCATGCTCTACACCTTCGTAGGCTTCACCCTCCAGGTCGCCCAGGAACTTCTCAGTCTGAATAGCGGCCGCGCAGCCTTGCCCCACACTGGTAGCAACCTGTTTGAAGACCTTGTCCATGATTTCGCCGGCGGCAAAGATACCGGGGACACTGGTACGCATGCGACTATCGACGATCAGATGTCCGTCCGCATCCAGATCAAGCTTGCCAGGATAAAGCGCATTGTTGGGCACATGACCGATGAAGACGAAAACGCCGTCGGTCTCCAATTCACCAACCTCGCCGGTCACCGTGTCCTTGGTCGAGACACGACTCACCTTGCCATCTGCACCGGCGTGGATCTCGGTGACAACCGTGTTCCAAACAAAGTCAAGCTTTTCGTTGGCATAGGCACGGTTCTGCAAGATCTTACTGGCACGCAGTTCATCGCGACGATGGACGACGCGCACGCGTTTGGCAAACTTGGTCAAAAAGAGCCCTTCCTCAACCGCGCTATCGCCGCCGCCGATCACCAGCACATCTTTGTCACGGAAGAAGAAGCCGTCACAGGTGGCACAGTAGCTGACACCCTTGCCGGTCAATTCTTTCTCGCCAGGCACACCCAGGTAGCGAGGGCTCGCCCCGGTGCACAGGATCAACGAGCGAGCCGTGTACGATTTGCCATTGGCTGTGTGCACCTCAAACGGATGCTTGTCCACCACGATCTCGCTCACATGATCGTACTCAACGCGCAGACCAAACTTTTCGGCCTGAATCTTCATCTTGTCCACCAATTCAGGGCCGCTCAAGCCTTCAGGAAAGCCTGGGTAGTTTTCAACCTCGTAGGTCACGCTCACCTGACCACCAAAATCGTTGCCCGTGATCAGCAGTGGGTTCAGGTTACCGCGGGCGGCATACAACCCCGCCGTCCACCCCGCCGGGCCACTGCCAATGATGATCGTATTTTCCACAGTCGGCAGTTCGTTCACCTGCTCAACGTTGCTTCCGTTTGTATGTTGGGCTGCCATGCACTCGTCTCCTTCACTGACCGTTTATGTTCATCACAATCTACATGTTAAAAACAACTCAGCCATCAAAGCCACCGGTAAAGACAGTTTACCCCCACAACTCGCTTTGACGCAAGGCACTATGTTTTCTGTAGTGCATTATATGCCTATAGTATATCCACGTCAAACCAAGAAAGCTGTAGAGATGCCTACCTTCCGCCCTGCTCCAAATGATGGATCACCAACGTGGCCGCCACCAACGCCGCGGTCTCGGCTCGCAAGAGACGCGGGCCAAGAGAGAGGGGGCGCCAGCCGGCCTGGAAGGCGTAGGCCGATTCCTCTTCACTGATGCCGCCTTCGGGGCCGATCAACAGGCTGACGGGTCGGCCGTCCGCCGTGATAATGTCGGGTAGGGCGCGGTTGGCGCGGGTAGAGGCGGTCTCTTCCCAGGGCAAGAGGCGCACACCGGCGGCATGGTGCACGGCCTCTTCCCAAGACAGCGGATCGCCCAATTCAGGCAGACGTCCTCGGCCCGACTGTTCGGCGGCCTCACGCAAGATAGCGTGCCAGCGCTCATACTTCTTGCGAATCTTGTCCGCCGGGCGCACGATGGTGCGGCTGCTGATGACCGGCACGAAATGAGTGACCCCTATTTCGGTGGCTTTTTGCAGGACCCACTCAAACTTGTCGGCCTTCAGCGCACACTGGTAGAGGATCAGCGACACCGGGGGTTCGCCGTCGATCTCGCCTCGCCCCAACACATGACCAATCGCCCTCTCGCGCTCCAGTCTGCGAATCTCGGTTTCATAGCCGTGCCCGCGGTTATCGAGCAGCAAAATATGATCGCCCGGTTGCAGTCGCAGGACAGAACGCAGTTGGTGTGCAACGGGGGCAAGATCGACGGTTCCATCGATCTCAAAGTGGGTGTCGGTCAAGAAGAAGCGATGCATTGTTGCACCAATCGATCGTGGTTGTGCCGCCACCCGTCACGCTGTTCGGGATGGCGGGCCAGTGCCTGGACGATGTCGGTTAAACAGCGGTTGACGGGCGTCGGCTTGCCCACCCGTTCGCCGGTGCGCACCACGGCACCGTTGTACCAGCCGATCTCGTTTTCGGCCTTACCCCGCTCCAAATCCAGGAAGAGACTGGGCATCTTGCCACCGCGTGCCCCACCGACAATCTGGCGTAGCACAGGCCGCAAGATCGCCTTTGGTGCGTAGCGCAGAAAGGGGGCTGCCGTGCCCAGTGGATACTTCTCTACGTTGACAGGCCGGATCTGCGCCGCCGCCATCACCGCCAGCGCCTCGCGCAGCGCAGCAATCTCCACATCCGCCACGCCAGGATCGACGAAGGTCTGCCCCGGCGGCTCCCCCAGGATGGCGCTGGTGGCGTTGCCAATCATGTTCATTAGCAGCTTCGTCCACTTCATGCTGCGCGCGTCCACGTAGGAGGTGACGCGGATTCCCGCCGCTTCGATGACGCGCTGTACGGCGACAATATCGTCCTCGCTCTGTTCAGAAGACCAACGCGCCAGCCCGATCACGAATTTGGGTTTGGTCACGTGGATCAGCCCAGCTTCCGGCACCTCCACCGGCGCCGTGATTGTTCCTGCCAGCACGTGTTTTGATCCAAAGAGGGCGGCGATGGCTTCTTCGTTGCCCACGCCGTTCTGCAAGCTGAGGATGAAGGGGAAAGGCAATTCGTATTCAGTGAGCGCCGCCGAGAGTTCGTCCAAGGCGGTCGCAGTGTCGTACCCCTTGACAGTGAGAATGGCGAGATCGTAGACATCCCCCCGCTCAACGGCCAGGGCAGCGGCCTGGTGCAGTGACGCCACAGCATGCAGCGAGGTGATCGACGCCATCTGATCCCCAATCTTCATGCGGAGACCCTGGGCGCGCACAGCCTCGACAAAGCGAGGCCGGCCCACCAGCGTCACGGCCTCCCCGCTTTGCGCCAGTTTGCCACCCACCAATGATCCAATCGCGCCTGCGCCGATGATCAGAATATTCAACGCAATTGCCGTCTTTCTAGATCATAGAGGCCGTAGGCCGCGGCCAGCACTTCAATAGGATGACGGTTGTCGATGCCGGTGGCCTGTTCGATCTGCCAGCGACAGGTCTCAGTGTCGCAGGCCACGAAGGCGGCGTCCGCCTGATCGAGGACGTACTCGAAGAGATCCTGGCCCACATCGGCGGCGATCTGATGCTTTTCCACCTTATAGCCATAGGTGCCGGCGATGCCGCAGCAGCGGAAATGACTTTCGCGCAGATCCAACCCTGGGATCAGGCGTAGCACGTCGAGCGATGGCTTGCCCACGCGGTGCGCCCGATACTGGCAGGGCGCATGATAGGGCATCACCATCTGCCGACCATCGGCGCGCAGCGGTTGGAAGTCGGTGCGCAGTCGCCCTTCCTCGGCCTCTTCACGCAGCCACTCGAAGATGTCCCAGGTGCCGTTTTTGAGGACGACGGTGGCTTCGTCGTGCTTGTCGAGCATTTCGGGCGCTTCTTCCTTAAGCGTCAGCGAACAGCTTGGGCTGGTACTAAGGATTGGGTAGCCGGCGCGGGCGAAGCCGGCCAGGCGGGCCACATTGCCACGATGATAGGCTTCCCCGGCCTCAAACTCTCCGTTCGAGAGCATAGGCAGCCCGCAGCAGTTTTGCGGTGGCACGATGACTTGATAGCCGTTGTGTTCAAGCACGGCAATGGCGGCCTGAGCTACAAACGGTTCGTAATACTGGATGGCGCAGCCGTGAAAGTAGACAACCTTGCGTTCAGACTTCAGTCGTTGCGCCGCAGTGCGCGCCAGCCAGTCGTTGAGCGTCTCATGGTGCCAATGGGGCAGGGGCGCGCCCTGGGCAATCCCCACAACCTTCTCCGCCAACACCCGGCTCACCGGGTTGTGCAGTGCAAAGTTGGCCAGATCTGGTGCAAAGCTGCCCAATTTGCCCAGCAGTTCATTGCGCCCCAGCAGTCGATTGCGCAACGACAATCCTCGATCCGCCACGATCTGAGCGCGGGCGCGGGCGTTGATCTCCGCAATGCGCACACCCGTCGGGCAGACCTCATTACAGACGCGACAGCCCGAGCAGTAATCCACCGAATGATCAGGCGAATGGGGCTGGCCCAGTTCACGGAACCTTTCAGCCTGCGGACCGACATACTTCGGCCCAGGGAACCTGTCCGTCACCTCTGAAACGGGGCAGTAACTCGTGCAGATATTGCACTTGATACACTCGTCCAGCGTGTTGCCGACGGAGAGGAGAGAGGATGTGTGCATAAACGCTCCTGATAGGAATGAATAAAGAACGGGAAGAGGACGTCCTCATTCTTGATTCTTCTGCATTTCATTGACCGCCGCCATGCCGGTGGCGATGGCGATCCCTTCGAGGCTGCGCTCGCGAATCGGATCTGCGCCGCTGAGGATGCCTCCGGCCGCCCACAAGTTGGTATAGACCCGCCGATTCTCTTCGTCCAGGGGCTGAAAGCGTCTGTCCACACGCACACCACCACTGAAGATGGGCTGCCCTTCGGGGTCAAGAAAGTGTGGGCGGAACCAGGCGGCGCGATCCTGTGGCGCCGTCAGCGGCAGGTCGAAGATCGTCTCCCAAACGCGGCCGGTGTGATCGCTGTCAATGCCGCCGCCCAAGATCCCGCCGGTTGCCAGCAGAAACGAGCGCGCTCGATGTTTGAGCGGGCGGGCACTGGTGGCGGTCTCCACCCAGGCGATCTGGTCATGCTCGGCATGAAAGCCGATAACCTCCATGCCGATGTCGATACGCACGCCCATTTGGGCCAGTTGCCTGCTCAACGCAGCGTAGAGACGAATGCCGGGCACACTGGGCGGCAGCGTGGGGATCTCGAAGAGTGTGGCGTCGACGGCGCGGCGCAGATAATCAAAGACGCGTCGGTGTTCGTGCAACCCCAGGATCGCGGGAAAGCCGATCCGCTCACCCGGTTTCACCAACCCGCGTAGGGCATCGGCCAGCCGGTTCAACACCTCATCCCCCTCAACAAACTCCGACAGCCAGACGTTGTTAAAGACCTGACGGCGGGTGATCAGGCTGATAGGCAGAAAAGCGGAGCGGGCGTCGTACCCCTGCTTGCGCAGATTTTCTACGATCAGCTTGGGGTAGAAATCAGGCAGCCGGTCAAAGCCAACGATCACCATCGGCTGTGGACGGTCGAGCCGGCCGTCGATCTGCGCTTGCGGCGCCAGGAAAACGGGACGCGCCGCGCCCACCGGCGAAGGCAGGTGTAAATTGACATCGGCTGTCTCGGCGGAGAGGTAGGGCAGATCGATGATCTGGCTCAGATCGCAGAAGGTGTGCAGACTACTGCGCAGGGCATCGCCGCCAAGCAACGCATAGGGATGATGGCCGTTGCCCTGCGCCGATTGATCCAGGTGGGCGAAGGGTCTATCCACCGGCGATCGATCCAGCGGGCTGTAACCCAGCACATCGATCGTACCTGCGCTCCAATGGGTTGCCCCCTGGCCTTTGGCGATAAGGTGCACCGAAAGCCCGGCCGCTGCCGCGCTGTAGGCCGCACTTAACCCGGCCAACCCCGCACCGATGATCAGGAGATCGAGCATCACGCACCCCCTTCTGTCGGCGCGCGTTGACCGGCGGGGATCGGGGTGACGTCCTGCTCATAGAAATCGGTCAACGGGCTGCCCTGTGTATCATCGGGCAGGTGATCGGCGTTCATCAAACTCAGATAGATCAACGCATCGAGGCGTTCCTGTTTCAACTGTCGCCCCCACAAAATGGGCAACACACCTTTCCAGCGTTCCTGCAAAAAATCACGCAACAAGAGGTTCGGGCTAGACATTGAAGACGATTGATCAATGGCCGGGGATCGAGTGGGCGGATTGAGCACCGTGGACGGTTCTCCGGCAGCGTGCTCGGTGATGGATTCACCGCGCACGTTGTGGCGAGGAGACTGCATGTAGGCGACTTCCCACTCCTCGGCATCGTCCTCACCGGCGACGGTGAAGCGTTCGTCGTGGCTTTCCGCGCTGATTTCGTGCAGGATGCCCACGGCGCGATAGGTGCAGAAGCCGCCCTGACATGGACCCATGCCCAGGCGCACGTCTCGACGCAGATCGTCGAGGGTAACCGTAGGGTTAAGGCGGGCGGCGTTCTCGAGCATGGCCCTTGTCACCAGTTCGCACTCGCAGATCAGTTGACCCTGCAAATGATCGTCTTCGACCTCGTGCAGACGATGGCCGAGCCAGTAATGTCCCTGTTCAATACCCGGCACAGGCGCCTCTGCAGTCGTGCAAGGTCGTTCTACGCCCAGTTGGGCGCAGGCGCTGTCCAGCGTCTTCTCGGCCATCATGCGGAACGTCGTCCACTTGCCGCCGGTGATGGTGAGGAAACCGGTCACGCCGTCGCGTTGGCGATGATCCAACAACGTGAGCGAGCGCGTGGCGTTGCGGCTCTCGCCGGTGAAGCCCTCCTGATAAAGTGGACGCACACCGGCCCAGGCGCGTACGATGCGCGAACGGCTCAGGCCCGGCACCAATTTATCGCCTTCCTCGAGCATGAACTGTACTTCCCACGGTTCGATGCGCAAATTTTCGGGGTCGGTCACCCGTTCGTCGGTGGTGCCGATCACCGACACCGTGTGGATCGGCACGAGGATGTCTCCGTCGCTGGGCATCTTGCAGCGGTTGATCACGGTGTTGACCAATCGATGATTGGTGGCAACCATCGTGCCTTTACCGGCAATGACGTTGACTTCGATCCCGGCGCTGGTGGCGAGCTGCCCTGCCCAGGCGCCGGTGGCGTTGATGGTTAAGTCGGCGTGAATCTGGTAGGTTTCGCCGGTGACAGCGTTGAAGACTTCGGCGCCGATCACACGGCGATCTCCGTCGCCGCCGGCAACGAGCAGCCGCACACATTCGTGGTATACCAGGAGGCGCGCGCCGGCCTGCCGCGCGGCCTGTGCCGTAGCATGCGTGGCGAGGAAGCTATCCGCCGCGCCGTCGGGCACCTCAAAAACCCGGCTGATGCGTGGGTTAAGCAGTGGTTCGCGGCGCAAGGCCTCGGCTACGCTGATCTCGTCGCAGGGCACCCCCAATCGATTGCAGGCGGCCTTGAACTTGTCCGGGTAGTCGCCTTCGTCTTCGGGGGTCACCACAAAAAAGCCACCGGTGTCCTCGATGCAGTGGGTGTGGGTGCGCCGCAAAATACGGTTTTCGTAAATACACTCGCGCGCGCTTTCGGGATCCTTGACCACGTAACGCCCGCCGCTGTGGAGAAGCCCATGATACCGGCCCGTGGTGCCGTGCGTCAGATCGCGCTTTTCGATCAAAATGGTGCGGAAACCACGCAAGGCAGCGTCCCAGGCCACACCGGTGCCGGTCGCGCCACCGCCGATAACGAGAATTTCCGTTTGAAGATTGGGCATGACAATGAGCCTCAATTCTCACATGTTTTGCTTCAACAGATCGTGCACGTCCTGAGCGCGCTGGCATTTGAGAGCGGACTGTGCCAGACGACGCGCCTGTTCCATGTCGGTTTGGCGGACGGCGTGTTTGACAAGCGCCACGGATGGCGTAGCCACGCTCAATTCCGTGACGCCCAGCCCCAGCAACAGTGGCGTAATTGACGGATCGCCCGCCATTTCGCCGCAGACCGTCACAGGGATACCGACGGCTTCGCCTGCCTCACAGGCCATACCCACGAGCCGTAACACGGAGGGATCAAGCGAGGTTGCCAGGGCGGCCACGGCGCTGTTGACTCGATCGGCGGCCAGGGTGTACTGCGAAAGATCGTTGGTACCGATACTAAAAAAGTCGACCAGTGGAGCAAAGTGATCGGCCATCAACGCCGCCGCAGGAACTTCGATCATGATCCCAATCTGGAGCGGTCCCCTGGGGTAGCGTACCTCTTCGACCTGGTTTATCTGATTCAGGATCGCCAGCACGCGGTGAACTTCGACGATCTTGCTCACCATGGGGATCAGCACGCGGATAACCATCCCCGACGGCGCCTCCAGCGCCAACTGTACCAGCGCCTGCAACTGATCCCAGAGCAAGGTTGGCTCTTGCAGCAGCAGACGTACCCCGCGCACCCCCAAGAAGGGGTTGCTTTCCATCGGCAGCGGCAGGTACTGTACGGGTTTGTCGCCGCCCACGTCGAGCAGACGCACGGTGAAGATCTCACCGGACAGATGATCGGCCATCTCGCGATAGGCTTCGACCTGTGCTTCGACCGATGGCGGCGTCGTGCGCTGTTGAAAAAGATACTCTGTGCGGAGAAGGCCGATCCCCTCGGCGCCGCTGGAATCGATCAAGAGCACGTCCTCACGGCTGTTGATGTTGGCGCGCACGGGGACGCGACAGCCGTCCCTGGTGAAGGATGGCTCATGGCTGGCCGCCTCCGCCGAAATGCGAAAAGAGCGCAGCCGTACTTGAATCTCCTCGTAACTGGTTAGCGTTTCCTCATCCGGAGCAACGAACAACCGGCCCTGGATACCGTCGACAATGGCGGTTTGGCCCATCTCCATCTGCATGATTCCTGGGCCTAAAGCGCAGATCAGGGGCAGGCCCAGACTACGCGCCAGGATCGAGGTGTGGGCGGTGGGTGCACTCCCGGCGAGGGCGATCCCCGTCACCGTGACAGCAGAAAGGTGACCGGTGTCAAAGGCGGTGAGATCCTCGGCAACCAGGATGGTATTGGGCGGAAGTGAACTCAACTGTTGCGCCAGCGACACCCCGTCCAGATGAACAAGCAGGCGCTGGGCCACATCGCGAATATCGGTGGAGCGGCTGGCAAAGTAGGAATCACTCAGATTCTCAAAAATGCGAACGAGATCAGTCGTGGCTTGCTGGGTGGCGATGGAGGCGCTCAATCCGCTGTCAATAGCGGCTTGCACGGACTCGGTCAGAGTCTTATCGTGCAGAATTTCGCGGTGAACGTGGAAAATGTCAGATAAAAATGGGTTGCCCATTTGGCTGAGGCGGGCCAGTTCCTCGTCTACGCGCTGAAACGCCACCATAAAGCGCTCCCACTCTTGGGCAGGCGTAGAAGGCTGCACCAATGCCGAGACATGTCTGGCGCGTTGTGGCATGGGGTTGTAAATATAGAGAATGCCCACGCCGATCCCCGGCGCGGCGGGCAAACCAGAAAAGACGTGTTGCACTACGATGCAACTCCTTCTACGAACAGGAGATCTGAGCCGCCATCAAAACAATTGACTGAGCGCATTCAAGGCCGCGTGAGCGTCGGGCCCTTCGGCGTAGAAGAGCAAAATATGCCCTTTGCGCGCCTGTAACTGCATTAACTGCAAGATGCTCTTGACATCCACCGTGGCGGAGGTGCGGCTCAAGTTTTCGGCGGTGATGTTGGCCTCGAATTGGCTGGCAATGCGCACAACGTCCTTGCCGGTACGCAGGTGCAAGCCAAGCGGATCTTGCACCGTTACCTTTACGGTGCAAAGCGCATCGCCGTTTGCCTGATCTGTAGATCGTTTGCCGTCAGATGGAAGATTCACGGTTGCTTCATTCATCGAACAGGGCTAGTGTCGTGTCAAGGGCCAAGTGATGGCAATTCCGTAGGGGCGCTACTTGCTGCACCTCACACTGTGCCGGGCGCAGCAAGCAGTCGCCCCTGACCCATCAAATCACGCTTGACGCATCACTAGTAAATCCCGATGGTCGTTTAATTCTCTAGTTTGCGCAGGTTTAGCGCATCCTCTGCTGCGGCGTTGACCGTAGTCAGCGACTGGCCCAGGCTGGCCTGAAGGGCGGCGACGATGGCGCCTTCGACCAGGGGTGCATTGCTCAACAAGCAATGCGCCTGGCGTTCGGGGGGGAGTAGCGCCACTGCCATTTCGGCGCCAAGCACAGCGCTGCCCATATCGAGCAACAGGAGCACACCGTCTTCGCTCCACGCTTCCTGGATGGCGTCCAGCACGCGCATGGGGTCTGTGCCCAGCAGCCACTGCTCCCCATCCTGCAGGCCCCCGGCGGCCACGATCTTCACATCACCGCCCGCCATCTGATCGGCGACTTCGCAGACGCCTCTAGCCAGGCACTCACTGTGCGAGACGATGACGATGCCGATCACAGTTTTCTACTCCTCCACCCAGTCAAATGTACGCGTCACCGCCTTCTTCCACCCGGCATAACCGACAGCGCGAGCGGATTCGTCGATACGCGGTTGCCAACTGCGGTCGATCTGCCAGTTGGCGCGCAGGCTTTCCAATGTATCCCAAAAACCGACGGCGAGTCCGGCGGCGTAGGCGGCCCCCAGGCTGGTGGTTTCTGCCACCTGCGGGCGGATCACTTCCTGCCCCAGGACGTCAGCCTGAAGTTGCATGAGGAAATCATTGACGGTGGCGCCGCCGTCGACTTTTAGCGCCGTCAGCGGCACACCGCTGTCGGCGTTCATGGCGTCGATGACCTCACGCGTCTGATAGCAGATCGATTCCAATGCAGCACGCACGATGTGGGCCCGGTTAACATACCGTGTCAGCCCCACGAGAACGCCGCGCGCATCGCTGCGCCAATACGGAGCATAGAGGCCGCTGAAGGCGGGCACCAGATAACACCCGCCGGCATCCTCGACGCTTCGGGCCAAAGCCTCCGTCTCGGACGCATGGTCGATCAGCCGTAAGTTATCGCGCAGCCACTGGATCGTGGCCCCCGCCATGGCAATCGAGCCTTCCAATGCATAGATAGCGGGGCTGTTGCCCATTTTGTAACAGACGGTTGTGATCAGTCCGTTGTGGCTGTGTACAATCTGTTCGCCCGTGTTGAGGAGCATGAAACAGCCGGTGCCATAGGTGTTTTTGGCTTCGCCCACACTGAAACAAGTCTGCCCAACTGTGGCGGCCTGCTGATCGCCCAGATCACCGCAGACGGGGATTTCGCCGCCAAAGGGGCCATCGGCGTGGGTGACCCCGTAGAACTCGGGATCGCTGCTGGGGCGGATCTCCGGTAGAATCTGGCGCGGAATGCCCAGGATCTTGAGCAACTGGGGATCCCAATCCAGCGTTTCCAGGTTCATCAGCATGGTGCGGCTGGCGTTCGTGGGGTCGGTGACATGACGTCCACCGGTCAAACGCCAGATCAGCCAACTGTCTACATTGCCGAAGAGAATTTCACCCGCTTCGGCGCGTTGGCGCAACCCGGGCACATTGTCGAACATCCAGCGGATCTTGGGGCCAGAAAAGTAGGTGGCCAGGGGCAGCCCGGCCTGTTGATAGAAGATGTCACCGTAACGGTTTTCTTCCAACTCGCGGCAGATGCGATCCGTACGCGTGTCTTGCCAGACAATCGCATTGTAGACAGGGTCGCCGGTGACACGATCCCAAAGAATGGCGGTTTCGCGTTGATTGGTGATGCCGACGGCAGCAATGTCGTCGGCTTGCACCTGAGCCATTTTCAGCGTTGATTCGATGACTTCACAGGTACGCTGCCAGATCTCCATGGGGTCGTGTTCCACCCAACCGCTGCGTGGGAAGATCTGTTCATGTTCGCGCTGATCGAAGGCAATGATCTGACCGGCGCGATCAAAGAGGATGAACCGTGTGCTGGTTGTGCCGGAATCAATGGCGCCAACATAATCCTGCATGGTCGATCCTTTCTGAGGGTAGACAACGGTAAATACGAGCAACGAGGACAACCGATAGCGGATCTTGTCGGTTAGTTGCCCCTGGGCACGGCCCGCTCGGCGGCTTCAGTGGCACGGCCGCTGTTTGTGCCCAAAACTTCTGCCGCCGTCTCGAAGAGGTAGTAGGCGCTGGTGGCGCCGGGATCTTGATGACCAATCGAGCGCGGCCCCAGATAGCTGGCGCGCCCTTTGTTTGCGGGAATCTGAATCGTGTGTTTCATCCCCTGACGGGCGGCCTGACGGGCGGAGGCCAACGCCACGGCCAGGCTCTGATTGGCGGCGACAGCGGCTTCCATCGCTTCCACCGCGGGTTGAATCGCATCCACCATCGTTTTATCATGCAGGTGGGCCTTGCCACGCTGTTGTAATCCATCCAAACCAAAGCGGAACATACGCGTCAATCCGGCCAGATCAACACTTTGGCCGCCGTTGGGCGCCGTCGCCGCGCGCAGGAAAAACGTGCCATAGAGTGGACCGGCCGCGCCGCCCACAGCGCTGATCAGGGTCATGGCAACGGCGCGCAAAAGGGTGCGAATATCTTCGCAGTGATTATCCGGGCTTTCCAACCGCTCGCGCACCTTTTCCATTCCTCGCCGCATGTTGGCGCCATGATCGGCGTCGCCAATCGCCGCGTCCAGGTTGGTAAGGTGATTTTCCTGCTCAATAATGCGTTCTGCGTAGAGGAGCAACCAGCGCTGAAACTGCGGTAGGGTTACTTCCTGACCCATAGGAATCTCCATTCGACACTATCAACATGCTTATGTTACCAGCGCAAAGCTGGTGTACACACCGGCGCATCCCACAATCGAAGTAGTTCATCATCTAACTTCAAAACGGTCACAATATAGCCGCCTCGTCCCAGGCTGGTGAGGTAATTGCCCACCAATTGACGTTCTATACGCAGGTTAGCCCGCGTGAGGCGGTTATGGATCTCCTGGAAAAAGAGATAGAGTTCAAGCGAAGGCGTACCACCCAATCCGCTGACGAGCAAGAGAACCCGGTCACCGCTGCTCACCGGCAGATCGGCCAGAATCGGCTCGGTGATTTCGTCGGCGATCTCTGCCATGCCACCGGCAACCACGTGACGACGCCCCGGCTCGCCATGAATACCGATACCCAATTCCACCGAGTCTTCGGTGAGCGCACGCGGATGAATGGCCCGCGGCAGCGTGTTCGTATTGGTGCCGACCCCCATGCTGCGCGCATTGGTCACCACGCGGCGAGCCAATGCCACTACTTCGTCCAGCCCAAACCCAGCTTCGGCGGCGGCGCCGGCGATCTTCATAACAAGAGGGGTAGCGCCCAGACCGCGGCGATTGTCTGCCTTCGTAATGGCTACATCATCATTGACGATAACGCAGCGGGCGTCGATCCCTTCGCTTTCCACCATTTCAACCGTCAGCTCAGAATTGAGAACGCCGCCCGTGTAGTTCTTGACGATGTAAACCACACCGCCACCGGCCTCTACGGCATGGGTCGCCGCCACCATCTGCACAGGAGATGGGCTGGTAAAGATAGGCCCAGGGCAGGCAGCATCCAGCATGCCCTGGCCAACATACCCGGCAGGGAGTGGTTCGTGTCCGCTGCCACTGCCGCTGACGACGACGACTTTCCCCTGGGGGATGGGCACGGCCCGCCTAACAAAATCCGGTTCATAATGGATCTGAAGCATTTCAGGATAGCAAAGTGCCATCCCGCGCAAACTGTTTGTGATTGCACTACCGGGCTTGTTGACAAAGCTTCGCATGTCTAGGGATCAAACCTGGCGATTGGGCGTCTGCAACCTACCGGATCGGCCTGCATTGTGCCGTTGCGCGTTTCCATCCGACGGACACAACCGGACCACACCCGAATATCGATAAAAAAAGTTCGACGCACGTTCAGGATGCTCATAGCAGATTCTGTGGATACATCGGCTGGGGCAAACCGGAGACAGAAGTGGCCTGTGGCCTATGGGTATTCTAGTCGCTTTCTTTGCTTATTACAATACGATGCGCCGGCCGATCCTGGCAGTGAGTGGTGTCACATTTGTGATGGAACGACAACGCCGATGCCGAAAATCCGGCCGCGGCATGGAAGTCGTCGCGATTTCACACGGGGCGAGGATCGGTCATACGCGGATCGAGGGTCCGACGCGATGACCATTGACGTGCGGCGCCGTTCTTTGGGCGGCAACGGGGATCGATACCTGACTTTGCAGTCGGGCCAGTGGGGCCTCTTCGGGGAGCAACTGTGCAATGACCTGCACGCACTCGGTGTACTCGCGCACCAGGCTGCGGCTTCCGGCATAGCGGAGAGCTTGCTGCAAAATTGCCCGACAGCGTTCGGGCTGATTGTGCCGGTGGGCAATCTGCGCCAGCCCTAACAACCCGCGCACAAAGGTAAACGGATAGCGGTTGACGGCATCGGCTACCCCTTGACTCAGCAACACTTCGGCGCGCTCCAACTCGCCGGCCGTCAGTGCCGCCAGGCCCAGGCCGATGACCGTGCTGTTGAGATGGGTGCGGAAGCTGCCGCGCTGCGCCAGAAAGTGTTGAACGCGCTCCAATTTGTCCACAGCCCGAGGCAGATCCCCGCGATCCAGGGCATGGTAGGCACTGGAAATGCGCGGCCAGAGACTCGCCAACTGGGACGCACTCCCGTGGACCTGCTGATTGAGCGCCTTGCTCTGCTCATTGAGTTCCTCGCCGCGCACCAGATCGCCCTGCAAACGAACGGTGACGGAAAGCTGATGGTAGGCCAGGCCGGCTAGTGAGCGCTGTTCAGTCGTTTCTGCAAGCTCTACTGCCGCCTTAAGCACATGCTCCGACTCGTCCAACTGCCCTTGCACCTGCAATGCCCAGCCGTAGATCAGCAGCGGCAGCGCCGCATGGACGGGCCCCATTTCGGCAGCGATTTCGCCCACCGGATCATCCGGCACCGGCGTCGGTGGCTTGAAATCGACCCAGCTCGTCTCATCGTTTTCGGGTACTTCAGCATCTTGAGCGGCTTCTGCACTGAAAATCCGTTGATGCCGTTCCAACAAGTCGGCAAGAGAGCGGCTGGGCGTGCCGCGCCGATCCAGGATCAACTCCTTCATCAACGCATTGGATTCGGCCTGCTGGCCCACCAACCCCAGCAGAGTGATCAGCCGGGTGTGGGCCAGCAGAGCGAGATCCTTGTTGCCGATGCTCAATGCCCAACGACGCAGACCGGTATAGGTCTCGGTCACGCCATCGGGATCGAGGAGATTTTCGTAGGCCAGGCCGCGCCCTTGCCAGGCGCGGCTGATCAGATCATCGTCGGCGTCTGGCAGGTCGGTCAGAACGGTCAGAGCGTTGTCGAACTGGGTCAGCGCCTGACTCAGTGAGAACGAACGCAACAACTGTTCACCGGCCAGGATGCTAAATCGCGCATACTCCAACCAGTTGAGGCGACCTGCTTCACCGTAATGAAACGCGATCTCGGCAGGGTTGCGCTCGGGCCGCTGCCGACCGGTCAACGCCAGCGCAACTTGACGATGCAGACGACGACGCAACAGCGAATTGAGCCCTTCATAAGCCACCTGACGCACGACATGATGCACAAAGTCGAGCCGATCATCGAGTCGCTCGACGAGAAACTGACGGCGCAAGAGGATGTCCAGCCCCTGCATAGGATCACTCGTGGCGGCGCGCTCCAGCAGATCGATGCTGAAATCTCGCCCGATCACCGCCGCCAGTTGCAGAACGGCGACCGCAGTGGCGGGCAGCCGCTCAATCCGCTCTTGAATGATCTCCTGGACACGCTCACGACGGCTCAAGTCGGCCAGGTGACGGTCGGCCTGTTCGCCTTGACCGAGTGCCCTCTGCGGACGCCGCTGTGTGCGTTCTTGCAGGGCTCGAATCGCCTCGGTCAGGAAGAGCGCATTGCCGGCGGTAGTTTCATAGAGAGTTTGGGCCAGCCGCTCGCTCGGAATCGTCGGCTCATTCGCCCAGTGTTGGACGAGGTGGCGCACATCATCGAAGCTCAGGCGCTCCACCGGCAGCACTTGACTTTGCGCTGTGCGGCGTAAGGCGTGGAGCAGTGTTTGCAGACTCTCATTTTCAACCAGATCCCCCTGCCGATAGGCCAACAAGAGCAGAAATGGATAGCGTTGGATGCGTGTGATCAGGCGGCTTACCACTGAAAGCGTTTCGCCGTCGGCCCAGTGCAGATCGTCCAAAAAGAGGACTAACGGATGGTGCTGCGAAAGGCTGGTGAAGAAGCTGGCGATAGCATCGACCAGGCGTTGTCGGCTTTCCTCCGCGCTCAGCAGGCCATCGAGATGAGGAGCGCCCTCGGGCAGGCGATCCTGTAAAGTGGGCACAATCTGCACAAGCTGGGCCAGCACAGCCGGAGACAGGCGACGCAGTGAAGCATCGGGCAGCAGTTGCAGGTAACGCCCAATCACATCTGCCAATGGTGCATAGGGCAGACTCTGTTCCAGGCGTTGACAAGTGGCGCCGATCACCGTGGCGCCGCGCTCCTCGGCGCGTCGCATCATTTGATAGGCAAGTCGCGACTTGCCGACGCCCATCTCACCTGTCAGGACCACAATCGATCCCTGTGCATGCAAGGCTTGCTGCATGGCCCTTTCGATGGTGGACATCTCGAGTGCCCGCCCAACAAATGGATCGATCGTCCGATCTTGGGGTGGCAGCAGACTCTGCTGCGGCAGAGGCTGACGGTGGCCGTCCGCATCAGGTGTGCCGACGCGCTCGCCGGACCGATCTTCGCTGCCATGGGTAGCGAGGACGGCGACAGGAGTGGTTTCGATCTCCCCGTTCAGGATTCGTGCATGTAGCTGCTGCGTCATGGGGCTGGGATCGGCACCCAGTTGTTCACTCAACAGCACACGGCAACGCTCGAACGTAAGCAGGGCGGCGGCGCTATCCCCAGACTCGGCCTGATAGCGCATCAAAGCCTGATAAGCATTTTCTCGCACCTCATCCCGCGCCAGCACACGACGACAGGCTGAAATAGCGGCGCTGTACTGCCCCTCCTGTGCCTGGATGGCCGCCATCGCCAGCAAGGCATCGAAAAAGCGCTCGCGCAGCCGCTCGCGTTCGGCCTTGGCCCAGTCCGCGTACGGATCGCCGATCAGATAGTCATCTTCATAGAGGGCGAGGGCCTGCTCCAGACGCAGCCTTCGATCGGCAGAGGATGGCAAATGCTCGGCTTCATCAAGCAGCTTCTCGAAAATCTCAACGTCCAGCCAGATGTCGGCATGGCTGCGGAACGCATAGCCAGGACTTTGGGTGTGGATATAGCTGGACGGGGCGCGGTTGGCGCGCGCCGGTTCGAGGACGTTGCGCAGGGCATTGACGGCGCTACGCAGCGTGGTGGATGCGGCACTTGGTGTGCTGTCGGGCCACAGAATCTCGATAATGCGGTCGGTGGAAACGGGACGCGGCCGCTCGGTGATCAGAATCTTGAGCAGTTGCCTGGCCTGGCGTGTGCGCCAGACGTGCTCATCTACCTCTTGACCGTCGCGTTGGACTCGCAACGTGCCCAGAGTAAAGATTTGGATCAGGGGGAACACTGTGCGATTGATCATGTGAGATTCTCTTGAACACGACCCCCAACAGACGAACGGAATCGAATCCTTGGGCTGACCGTGAGGCCGTAGATGCCTTTATTGTACGCAACAATCAGGTTTTTGACAACACGCATAACGCAGTGCGGCATAAACGCTCATAGAGCCTGGTTTTGGGGGCCGGCAACGGATCCGCGTGCAGAAAGAGACGTCATTCTGTGCCAATACAAAAGGCGTCTCTAGCTAGAGACGCCCTGATTACAGATTCAGATAAGGCTTGATTTAGAACGGAATATCCTCTTCGTTGGAGGCATTATCCCCTTGCTCGTTGGATGTGTGTTCGCCACCACCGCCCGGCGTCCCGTCACCGCGCCCCCCAATGAAGCGCACGATCTGTGCCGTCACCTCTAGCGATGCACGCTGGTTGCCCTCGCGGTCCGTCCAGGGGCGGGGATCTTCAACCTCGCCAATCACCAGGACCTGGCGACCTTTGCTGAGGTACTTAGAACAGGTCTCGGCTTGAGCGCGCCACGCGGTGATTCGAAACCAGGTTGTCTTGTCCTGTCGTTGTCCGTCTTGCGATGTCCAAGATTTATTGACGGCGAGACTAAATGTCGTCACCGGCACGCCGCTGGGGGTGTACGTTCGATTCCCCTGTTCTGGATGACATCCAGTACAGTTTTGGCTGTCTGCATTACGCATACCTCTCTGTCTGTATGTCTGTCATACCTGCCTCCCTTCGCCATGTACAGGGCTTTCCCCTGCTCGGACTACTATGGAGGCTCCGTAACCATAGGACTCTCGTCCCGTAGGCTATCTCGTGTTCCGTACCTGATGTCCGATAGAATCCCTTAGATTCCCCGTTCGTTTCCTTATCCTTGCTCTTTGCAAGTCGTCTCCCGTTGGCAGGTAGAACCAGTAATGCGCTAATACCGGTTCCTTTTCTTGATGAAGACTCCGATTTCCTTCATCTCGTGGGATTGGGGTTTCAGTCACTTTCCCAAAGGTGCCCGATTTACACCGACTGGAAACTAGGGTTCAAGCAATCAAGCCTTAATCATAGGATTCAAGCCTCGACGGTCCCGTGTTCATTGTGACTATTCCACGTTCCGCCTTTACCACCATGCTATTTTCCCCTCCCCTTTTCAGGTTCAGGTAGGGTGGTTGGCTTACCGAGTGCCCTGCTCTCGGTGTCTACTGCGTAGACAAGACATCAGATCGTGACACGACGCACCCGCATCTCTGGGTCTGAGCCTAAATTCCCAACCAACGTGATCTGTTGATACATGGTGCTACTCCTTTGTCTGAAATCGGCGGCGCGTCAAGTTCAATTGTGTCGGCAATCATCGCATAAATTGTAATATGCCCCTTCGCCACTGTCAATTATTGCCCACCCCAAATAGAATATTTGTTCTTATATGGCTATCACGAAACAAACACACTGGATTAGACGAACTCTCGAAAGCATGGGATAATCACACCAAATTTCAGGATCAATTCTATCTATTGGAGCAGACCGTGAACCTGGAGACGATTCAAGCCTACCTGCAGTTAAATCATCTCGATGGGTGGCTGCTCTACGATTTTCGTGGCCAGAACCCCATTGCACTCCATGTCGCCGGCCTTCGCGATAGTGGCACACGCCGTTGGTTTTTGTGGATCCCCGCTCAAGGACGGCCATCCTGGCTGATCCATGCCATTGAACGGGCTACTTTTAACGACACCGCCCCCGAGTTGGATGGAGATCGACACATCTATATCGGCTGGCAGCAGCTCGCCGAAGTGTTGCCGACCTTTGTAGGCAGCAATCGGAAACACCCCTTGCGTATTGCCATGGAATACAGCCCTCTGGGCGCCGTGCCCTATGTCAGCAAAGTGGATGCAGGCACCCTTGAATTGGTGACCGAGGTCACCGGCGCTGAGATTGTGAGCAGCGCCGATCTGGTGCAGTTGACGCAGGCCGTTCTTTCACCCGAACAGATCGAAAGCCACCGGCGTGCCGCTCAGGTTTGTCTGGATGCCAAGGATGCGGCCTTTGCCCTGGTTGCTGACCGTCTGCGCGCCGATAAGCCGATCACGGAACTGGATGTGCAATCGTTCATCATGGCGCAGTTTGCCGAAGCCGGCCTCGATGCCGATCATCCTCCCATTGTGGCGGTCAACGCCAATGCAGCCCTGCCCCACTATGGCCCCACCGCACAGCGGCACAGCGCCATCCGCCGTGGGGATATGCTGTTGATCGATCTATGGGCCAAAGAACGCCGGCACGAAGCCTGTTTCGGCGACCTTACATGGGTGGCTTACTGTGGGGATGAAGTGCCTGCCACCGTGCAGGAAGTCTTCACTGTCGTCGCCAATGCCCGTGATGCCGTGCTTTCCACTGTCGAGGTATCGCTGGGCGAACAGCGTTTGTTGCACGGTTACGAGCTAGATGATGTGGCACGAGATGTAATTCGTGAGGCGGGCTACGCGCACGGAATTCTCCACCGTACCGGGCACAGTCTTGGCCCCATGATCCACTGGAATGGGGTCAATCTCGACAATCTCGAAACACAGGACAGGCGACGGCTGATCCCTGGGGTCATGTTCACCGTGGAACCCGGCATCTATCTGCCCGATCTCAATTGGGACGACAGCCCCGAGCCCAAAGGGTTGGGCATCCGCAGCGAAGTCAACTGCATTGTCCATGCCGATAGTCTTGAAGTCACGCCGAACCGACAAACAGAAGTGATTGCACTCTTGAGGGATTAGGTATCCGGTCCGGCCCGCCCAAACCCAAACCTCTCACCTGAACCTAGTAAATCCCGGCGGAAATTCACCGACAGTTTCTACCAGAGGTTGAGATGCCGAATTTCCGCCGTGGTATTTACGCCAAAATGCACTAGACAGATACTCATGCAAAAGAAAACGTTTAAGACTCCTCCACGGCGCGTTGCCCTCTTTGTCACCTGTATGGTGGACATGCTCTACCCCGGTGTGGGGGTTGCGACCGTCGAACTGCTCGAACGCCAGGGGATCGAAGTGATCTTCCCACAAGAACAAACCTGTTGCGGGCAGCCCGCTTTCAACGCCGGTTATCGGGACGAGGCGCGTGTGCTGGCGCGGCGCTTCCTGCAAGTCTTTGGGCCGATGGTCGAGAATGGCAACGTTGACGCCATCGTCGCGCCGTCGGGCAGTTGCGTCACCATGACCAGCCACTTCTACTCGGTCCTGTTCGAGGACTCGAAGGAATTGGGGCTGCAGCAGCGCGCCGAATTTCTGGCCGCATCAACCTTCGAACTGACCGAGTTCCTCGTTGACGTGCTGGGGATCACGAGCACGGATACGCACCTAGAGGGCAAGCTCACCTATCACCCCTGTTGTCATCTCTACCGTGAACTTGGCATCGACCGTCAACCGCGCACGCTCCTGGCCAACGTGGAGGGAGCGGAAATGGTCGATCTGCCCGAAGGCGAGGATTGCTGTGGTTTCGGCGGTCTCTTCGCCGTGAAGAACAGCGAAATCAGCGGCGCAATGGGGCGGCGCAAAGCCGTCAACCTGGATAAGAGCGGCGCCGATGTGGTGGCAATGTGCGACGTCAGTTGCATGACGCACATCAACGGCGTTCTCAGCCGCGAGGGAATCCGCTGCCGCGCCGTCCATGTAGCCGAAGTCCTCAACGGCCAACTGGGCGAACGGCTGAGCGAACCGGCCTCGCCCGCGCCCAATAGCGCCGATCATCCACGGCGATGGCAAGACCCGACGAAGGAATGACGATTTTTTGTAGCGAGGGAAGCGACTTCCATGACCGTTGACATTAATGCTCCATATAAGACTCGTGTGAAGCAGGCGCTCAGCGACCGCCATTTGGGCGTGGCGCTTACACGCGGCACAGACCGGTTGGTCAATGGCCGGATCCAGTCGATGAACGCCGTGGACGGGCAACGCCTGCGCGACGAAGTGCGCCAGATGAAAGAGCACACGCTGCGCCATCTGCCTGAGTATTTGGAGGAGTTGGAAACCAACCTCAAAGCCAATGGCGTTGTTGTCCACTGGGCCAAGGATGGCGAGGAAGCCGCCCGCATTGTGCGCGAGATCGGCCTGCAAAACAGCGTGGAATCGGTTGTCAAGTCCAAGTCCATGGCGACCGAGGAGATCCACCTCAACCACGCCCTGGAAGAAGTGGGCATGACGGTGGTGGAGACCGATCTGGGCGAGTACATTATTCAGATCAACAATGAAACGCCCAGCCATATCGTTGCCCCTGTGATCCACAAACGGCTGGAAGACATCGCTCAGATCTTTCAAGATAAGATGGACATGCCCGCCACACTCGACCCCGAAGCGCTCTGTTCGGCGGCGCGCGTGCGTCTGCGCAAAGATTTCTTTGGCGCACAGATGGGGGTCAGTGGCTGTAACTTTGCCATTGCCGAGTCAGGCACGATCTGCATCGTCACCAACGAGGGTAACGGGCGCATGGTCAGCACCATGCCCCGCATCTACGTGGTGCTGATGGGGATCGAAAAGGTCGTCCCCACTGTCGAGGATGGCATGTTGCAGTTGCAGGCGTTGACGCGCAGCGCCACCGGTCAACAGTTCAGTGTCTACTGTTCCATGAGCAGTGGACCACGCCAGCCCGGTCAACCCGATGGCCCCGAGCAGATGCATGTGGTGCTCATGGACAATGGCCGCATCAGCATGATCGAACAGAACTACGCCGAGGCGTTGCTGTGCATCCGCTGCGGCGCTTGCCTCAATGTCTGCCCCGTCTATCAGGAGATCGGCGGTCATTCCTACGGCAGCACCTACAGCGGGCCCATTGGCGCCGTGATCACGCCGCTGCTGGCCTCGGAGTTAGCCCAGGCTAAGGAATTGCCCCACGCCACCACGCTCTGCGGTGCTTGCCGTGACGCCTGCCCCGTGAAAATCGATCTGCCGCGTATGTTGGTCGATCTGCGCGCCGATCTGGTCAAAGAACACGCCAACCCCAAAGCGGAACAATGGGGCATTCAGGGCTTCGTCAAAGTGGCCGAAAGCCGCCAACGCTACGAACAGGCCGGCAAACTCGCCAGCCTGGGCAGCAACCTGATCGCAAACTTCAGCGGCGGCAACATTAAGTTCATGCCCCCACCCCTCAACGGCTGGACCCAACATCGCGACTTTCCGCCCTTCGCCAAGAAGAGCTTCCGCGAGTGGTGGAGCGAGCGACAGGCATTGCGAAATCGGGATTAGCGCCTGGGGATCACCAATCATCATAAGTGAGAAGATGACCATGCCATCACGCGATGACATTTTGGGGCGATTACGCACCGCCCTCAAACAACCGGATCTGCGCTTCCCGGCGGCGAAAACGACGCCGCTGGCGAAACCGATGACGGTGACCACGGCCGAAGGGGATCGGTGGGCGCTGGCAAAGCGCTTCCGCCAGGAGTTGGAGGCGTTGCACGGCACCGCTGAATTGATAGAAACCGCCGCCGAGGCGCGCATGGCGCTGCTCGCGCGCCTCAAGGCCTGGGTGCAGGAGGAACAGGCTGAACGCCGCACCGAAAACCCCGATCAGCAGGGTGATTGGGACGTGATCCTCTGGGATCCCGCGCAATTGCCCGTTTCGGGGATTGATACGGCGTTGAGCGATGTCGGCTTTCGGCTGGTGGTGCCCACCGATCTGCACAAAGCCGAGCAGCGCGATCGTGTGCGCCCTGTGCGGCTTGGTATCAGCGGCGTCGACGCCGCCTTTGCCGCCACCGGCACCATGGCAGTGGGCGGCGGCATTGGCCGCAGCCGATCCGCCAGCCTGACGCCCTTCCGCCATTTGATGCTGATTCCGCTGAGCAAGCTCTACCCCACGATCGAGGCGTGGATGGCCGAACGCCGCGCCGCGGGGACGCTGGTTAGCTATCTACACGAAAGCGCCAATGTGACGCTCGTTAGCGGACCGAGCAAATCGGCAGACATCGGTGGTCTGCTGACTCTAGGTGTGCATGGCCCCAAAGTTGTGCATGCCATCTTGTTTGACGACATCGAAGCGCTGATCCGCAGTGAAGCATAGGCGGTGGGCAGCGAGTTGATTCAACGCACAACACACTTTTACCCATGTGAGGCTAAACGATTGGACGAGTAGGCGGTTTCGGATCTCGCACATGATCTGGAATCGCTTCTTCGCGCAATCGCTTGATCTCCCCCTTGCAGAAAGCGAGACTCGTATGACAACAACTTCGTCTTCCGAAAAAACCTGGCGCGTCGGCATGATCGGTGCAGGCACCATTGTGCAAGTGGGGCATATCCCCCGCTTCTCGGCTATCCCCAACGTCGAAGTGGTGGCTGTGGTGGATGTCAACGAAGCCCGCGCCCGCATCGTCGCCGAAGAAGCCGGCATCCCTAACGTCTTCAGCGATTACAACCAGATGCTGGCCGAGGTAAAACCCAATGTCGTCGTGGTGGCGACGCCCAACACCTTCCACAAGAAAATGGCGATCGATGCGCTCAATGCCGGGGCGCACGTCCTATGCGAAAAGCCGCTGGCGCTGACCTATGCCGACGCCAAGGAAATGATGGACGTGGCTGCAGCCAACCATCGCGTCCTCACCGTGGGCACCCACTACCGATGGACAGCGCCCGTGCGTGCGGCCAAAGCCCACGTCGACAGTGGCTTTTTCGGCGAAATTTACGCGGCGCGCACGGTCTGGCACCGACGTTCCGGCATCCCTGGCTACGGGAGTTGGTTCACCAATAAGGATCTGGCCGGCGGCGGTTCGTTGCTCGACATCGGCATCCACGCTTTGGATCGGGCGCTCTATTTGATGGGCTACCCGCAACCGGTTACCGTGAGCGGGGCGACCTTCGCCAAGTTCGGTCCACGTGGTATGGGGCTGGGCGGCTGGGGCGTGGATCGCCAGCCAGGTTCGGCCAACGCCCGCTTCGACGTCGACGACCTCACCTGGGGCTTCATCCGCTTCGACAACGGCGCCGTGCTGCAATTCCAGGTCTCGTGGGCGGTGAACATGCCTACCCAGTTCCAGACTGAACTCTTTGGCACCACCGGCGGCGCATCGGTGGGCGACAAAGATGCCGTGGAACTCTACACCAACATGAACGGCCAGGACGTGACCATTCAGCCCGATATTGCGGCCAGCGTGGCCAACTCCTATGGGCGGCTGATCGAAAACTTTGTGCGTCACCTGGACGGCGACGCCACCGCAGAGATCATCACCCCGCGCGAAGCGCTGATCGCTGTGCAGATCATCGAAGGTCTACTCCGTTCGGCCGAAACCGGCCAAGAGGTAAAGATCGGCTGACGCTGGGGAGCAAGAGGTTAAGAGCAACAAAACCCCACCCCTACGCCTCGTATCCTCATGTGTGGACAGGATAGTTGCCACAGAGAACACATAGATAAACGCTTTGTGGTCTATGCGTTCTCTGTGGCCAATCCTACTGCCTTCACCACCACATAGAACACAAAGAGCACATAGATACATGCCCTGTCTTCTGCTTTGTGTTCTATGCGTTCTTTGCGGCAAATCCTATGTCCTCATCGCCACAGAGAACACAGAGAACACATAGATACATGCCTTGTCTTCTGCTTTGTGTTCTATGCGTTCTTTGCGGCTGTTCCCCATCTGTGGCGGACCCGCTTTCTGCAGCCAATGATCGCTCAAGAAACTATAGCCAGATACACCTTGGTTGACACCGGCAAATTGAAAACCCTATAATCTGAGCAGGACAGGCAACAATAAGGGCGATTTATTCCAGAAAACCACTGATCACCGAACTGCCTGATCTCGTACTCTCTCTATACACGAAAGGGCATCCCCCATGCTATACACAACCGTTCTCTCTACCGAGGATCTGGCCGCACACCTGGACGATCCCAGGTGGGTGGTCATCGATTGTCGCTTCTCCTTGCAGGACACCGAACAGGGGCGACGTGCCTATCAACAGGCGCACATCCCCGGCGCACTCTACGCCCATCTCGACGAGGACCTTTCCGGCCCGCTCGAGCCGGGCCGCACCAGCCGCCATCCTCTGCCCACAGTGGATGCGTTTGTACAGACGGCGTCGCAGTGGGGTATCGACGATGAGACGCAGGTCGTGGTCTACGACGACTGGGGGGGCGCCATCGCTGCCCGCCTGTGGTGGATGTTGCGCTGGTTGGGCCATGAAGCGGTTGCCGTGCTCGACGGCGGCTGGCCGGCATGGATGGGCGAGGAGCGCCCTGTCAGCGACGGCAAAGAAAGGCGAGAGCCGGCCCACTTCACAGCGCGACCGCGCCCCGAATTGCTGGCGGACGCCGAAGAAGTGGCGCGCAACATTGCCAGCGGCGAACTATTGGTCATCGATGCCCGAGCGCCTGAACGCTACTATGGCATGAACGAGACCAACGATCCCATCGCCGGGCACATCCCCGGCGCGCGCAATTACTTCTACGCCAACAACCTGCACGAAGGACGCTTCTTGCCGCCGGAAGAACTCAAACGGCTTTACGGCCCGCTTATCGGCGCACGACCCTCTCAGCAGGTCGTCTTTTACTGTGGATCGGGCGTCACCGCCACCCACAACGCCCTCGCCATGCTTTACGCCGGCATCGGCGAGGCCCGCGTCTACCCCGGCTCGTGGAGCGAATGGATCACCGACGCGTCACGGCCGATTGCGACCAACGAATAAAGAGGAAAGAGCGCGTATCGAGTCAGGCCGAGGTCGGCTGTGACCTCGGCCTGACTCGATACCATGCTTATCGCGGCGGTATTTCTACGTGCATGCGCGCATCGACCCGCCCGTAAACGAGAATCGTATAGACCCCATCCTGCGCGATGGGGATTTCCCCCGCGCCAAACGCCTCAGACGAAATCAGATTCCCATCAGGATCCAGCACATAGGCATAGAGATCAGGCGCATTGGCGGAAAGCATCAGCCGCTGACCGGCGGCGATGCCCAACCGATAGCCCTCCACGTCGCGGCCGGCCAGATGGAGATCCACATCGGCGCCGGTAGCGCCGCGTGCGAACCGGATCTCATCCAGCGTGGGCGGGAAGGTCAGCGCCGCTGCCGACGGCTCCACATAGATCGATGCGAACACATAGTCCGGCCAGCGCAGACCGAAGGGTGTGATCAACGGCAAATTGTTGCATTCGTCGCTGTAACAGACCAGCACAATGAAATTCCCTATCGGCGGCCCACCCTGCCGGCGCAACAGATCCGACAGGAGTTGCGGCCCTTGCTGTGCTGGGTTGAACGTCCACCGACCGATCTCGGTGAGGGCCACAGGCTCTTCGGACAGCGCAAGCGCCACCGGGTCCCCTGCGACAATGCCATACAGCCGCGCCGTCACCATCCGTTCCGGCGCGAAGCCGGCGAAGTGGACAACCACATCGTCGGCGCGCGGGCTCCGGTTACTCACGGCGCCCGTAGACTGGCGCATGAAGAAGACGCGCGGTTCACCTATGGTCTGCACCGGACGCTCAAATTCCTCGCCGCCTGACCGGATGAGCACCGTGTACTCGCCCGATTCACTGCTGACAGGGAAGTGATAGATCCACAGATCGGGGCGCACCTCATTCTCCAACGGGATCAACTCGCCCCCCGGGGTGCGCAATGTGATGCTGGCGGCGGGTAGCCGATCGAATCGCTCCGGCGCTACCATGGTGGGGATGACGGGTAAGAGCGGCTCCACCGGGAAGAGTGGCTCCAGCGCCGGACGCGCAGGGGTAGGGATGGGCGTCCCCGGCGGTTGCGCCATCACAGACGGCATCCTCTCCAACGGCGGAAGAATCGGTGGTCGTGCGCTGCTGACTTCGCTGGGGAGGATCAACTCGAACGCCCTCGGCTCGATTGGATAGAATTCCCATACATCGATCGAGCCTACACAGCGCTGGATGTAGAGGGTTGCCCCGTCCGTGGTCAGGCGGATTTGGGTGTCGGAGAGGACCCACGCTTCGCCATCCTCGGGCACGACGGCCCCGGCACACAGTTCGGGCAGGTAAGATGAATAGAGCACACTGGAGCCAAAGCCCACAAACAGCGGATTGGGACCACCGTTGAAGGTCGACTCAGAATTGGTGCCCGCCCGTTCTGGGCGCGGCGTGGATGTGGCGGTAGGCGTCCTCGTTGGCGTGTTTTGTTGTTCGGGCTGCACCGTGGCTGCGGCCAGGCCCGCTGAATTGGTCTGCGCCAGCACCCATACCAGCCCGGCAAAAAGCAACACCAGCCCAAACAAGCTCAGTTGACGGTTACGGTTCTGCGATGACATCTTGACACTCCTCCGGCAGGGATGCCGTACGAACGATCTGAGCACGCACACTCGGTGGATCTGCAAAGTTGGCGACGAAATCATCGATGGTTGGGGCCAGGGCATCCAGTCGCTCCCCTCGACAGAGCGCGGTGAGCAGGAAGACCATCGAATCCTGGGCCATGCGCAGGCTCTGATCGGTGCCGATTTCCTCGCCAAGTTGCACCGACTGTTCGTAGAGGTCGACGATCTCGCCCAGTAACGGGCTATCGGGCGCCAACGGCTGATTGGCAGGATCATAGAAAGTAGTGTGGGCCAGTTCACGGGTGACGAGGATCATACTCAGGCGGCGCAAGTTGGTCGGATCGGCGTCGTAAAGCGCGACCACTGCCTGGTAACGCTCACGTGCGCTTTCCCAGGCAGCAGCGTCGCCGCAGAAGGCGCGGGTCAAGTGGCTGCGCGCCAGCGAGTAGAGCGCGTTGAAATCCAGATCGCCGGCGTCGATTTTGGCGTCGGGCGGCGTGTCGAGCACACGCTGAAAGTCGAGCTCGGCCTGGGTTAGCAAATCCCAATCCCAGGCGCAGCCGCCGTTTTCGAAGCTGGGCAGTCGTGCCAGTTGATAGGTGGCCCCGCCGCGCCCGTTGAGCGCCCGCACATAGCGATCGTTGAGCTGATACGCTGTGTCAAAGGCGGCATACGCCTTGTCGAGAATGGCGCGGCGTTGTTCGATGGGGGTTCCTGCCTGTTCGGCGAAACTGGCCTGCTGCAAGTAGGCATTGCCCAGGAAGTGATACAGGATCTCCTGCCCCTCGCCTTGCCCCCGCCCCCACTGCGTCTGCGTTGCCGCCAGGAAAGACTCTTCGGCGAGACGGTAGCCGGCTTCGTTCTGTTCTGACAGACGTACCAACCCGCGCAGCAGGTGGACCAACGCTTCGAGGCGTGCTTCGAGGGCGTCATTGACATCGCCGGGGCCGACGCTGCTGTCGGCCGCATAAGAGATCGGCTTGCCCAACGCAAACCGGCCGTGTAGTTCGCTGGCGCGGGCGGTGGCCTGCTGATCGCCTGCACTGGCGAGGTAGAAGTGCGGTTCTAATTCCCAGCGTTGGCCCGGGCGCGCCCACAGCGTCCCGTAGATCAGCACATCGGCCTTCAATTGCTCGGTGCGGCTTGGCACATCGGCCGCCGAGATAGCGCCGACGCCTTCATTCGGCCCCCAGATCGTCACGTCCTGGGCCAGGGCGCTGGTCAGCGTCGACTTCTGATCGTTCAGATACGCCACCACCCCCTGGGCGCGGTCGCGCCCGTCGGCGACGGCGAGGGGTGCACTGTCCGCCGCATCTCTGGCGGCAAATTCGGCGACGGCAATGTTAAAGGTGCTTTCGGGCATGGCCGTAGGTTGTGGATCGGGCCGCTGATTCCAGACCAGCCAGGCGACGAGGGCCAGCGTCAGGGCGGCGACGACGCCCACGACGGCAAGCCAGCGCACTTCCCACCAGCGCTGTCGAACGTCGGGGATGCGTTCATAATGGAGTTCGGGCAGCGCACTTGTCCCGCGCACGGCGTCGAGCACGCGCTCAAGTTGCTCTTGGCTGCGGGCGGCATCGGTGAAATCGACCCAATGCAGCAGTTTGATGCGCGACGGCGGATCGCACGCCTCCAACAGCAGCGGAATCAGACGGCGAAACCGTGCGCCGGGATCGTCGCTCTGCACGAGGAGCGTCTCGAAGTTGTCCCAACCGGCGGCGACGTAGGCGGGTGAAAGGATAGCGAGGATGGAGCGGCTTTCGGCGATGACACGCTCGGTCTCTTCCAGCACAGGCGCGCCCGGCTCGAAGCTTTCGGCGTCGATGGCGACGGTGAGGCCGGCGTCTTTGAGACGGGGCAACAACCAGTCGAAGACCCATTCCGCATTGGCTTCGTTGTAGCTGATGTAGACATCGTAGCGGATCTTCGTTTGTTCAGTCATGGGGTTTCGGGGCAAGAACCAAGTTCAGGGCCTGCCCCGATTGTAGCATTCTTTTGTGGACGGGTAAACAGGAGGAGAGAAGGGGATCGGCACGGAGCTCGCATTCGTCCTGCGCCTCTACTGTCCTCAGTGGGCGTGGGGAAGGGTGGGGAGGGGTCTTCTGCGGCTAGCTCCCCGCTCCAATGCGGCCATATCTTTACCCATAAGGTGGGTATGAAGAGCGGATTCGTTTTGCCCCGATTGGTACGGGCACGAGGGGGATGGGGGCGACGTCTCGCCCATCGTCGCAGATCTCCGTCCCATCCCCCTCATGCCCCGACAACCGGCCCAATATCACGAAGAAGTATCCCAGCCGTAGAACCCAGATCGGCCGCTGTGTGCCAGGCCCGTGCCGGCTGCGGACTCGTGGGCAAAGATAAGTCCAATGCGGCGGCGGGAGGGCCGTGGACGATGTGACTCTGTTACCCCTCGATCTGTGGTAAAAACACCTGTGACCCCTGTCCAGTGTTAAGCAGATATTGGATCTGAGACTCGATCTGTGCGCTCTGCAACGACTCGGGCAGGGAAGCACGCAGCTCGACGGCCATCATCTCATCATCTCCATCATCTTCATCTCTTCACCCCTTCATCTCGCAATCTCACTCCCGATAATGACACCCCATGCTCACCTTATTCTGCCACGCCGCATTGGTGACGATGATGGCGGTGCGCACGGCGTTGCGCAAACCGATCAGATCGTCGGTGAGACGGCGCCTGCGGTAGAAGCTTTCGATCTCGCTTTCCAGTGCACGTAGATCGCGCAACGCCCGCGTCAATCGCGGCCCGGTGCGCACCAGCCCCACGTAGTTCCACATGATGTGCTTGATCGTGCTCATGTCCTGGGTGAGGAGGGCGGGGTCGGCCACAGCATCGGCCGTCGCCGCCCAGGATGGGATCAGGTCGGGATCATAGAGCGTCTGCGCGGCCAGATTATCCTGAATGTGGCGGGCGGCGCGGCGCCCCCACACCAGCCCTTCGAGCAAAGAGGTACTCGCCAACCGGTTTGCTCCGTGCAGACCGGTGCAGGCCACCTCGCCCACGGCGTAGAGATTGCGCAGCGTGGTCACCCCCCACTCATCCACCCAAACGCCGCCGCAAGAATAGTGCGCAGCGGGCACCACCGGCACCAGATCCTCGCTGATGTCTACGCCGAATTCCAGCGCCTGCTCATAGATGGTGGGGAAGTGACCCAGGATCTCGGCGCGCGGGATGTACGAACGTAGATCGAGGAAAACATTGGTGACATCGTGCGCCAGCATCTCGCGGTGGATGCTGCGCGCCACCACGTCGCGCGGAGCCAGATCCTTCCACTGCGGGTCGTGGTTCTGCATGAAGGGTTCACCGTCGGCGTGGACAAGCCGCGCCCCGGCCCCACGCACCGCTTCGGAGACGAGAAAGCGGGCGGCGCCCTGCCGGTAAAAGGTGGTGGGGTGGAATTGCACAAACTCGGCGTTGATGATGCGTGCTTCGGCGCGTTCGGCCATGGCCACGCCATCGCCGCGGCTGCCCGCCGGATTGGTCGTGCGCAGAAAGATCTGCCCCAGCCCACCGCTGGCGAGCACGGTCATCCTGGCGATGCAGCGGCGCACTTCCCCGCTGGCCTGATCGAGCAGATAGGCGCCCACACACGAACGCGGTTCATAGACAGACAGCCGGTCTACGCTGTGATGAGACGGTGTGAGCAGGTCCACGGCGGTGTGGCCGGTGAGCAGGGTAATGTTGGGGTGGGCGTCCAGGGCCTGGATCAGCGCCACCTCGATAGCCTTTCCTGTGGCGTCGGTGGCGTGGATGATACGCGGCAGCGAGTGTCCGCCCTCTAGCGCCAGTGACAGATCGCCGTCGGAATCATGGTCAAAATGGACGCCCACTCTCCCCAACAGAACCTCGCGCACCGCGACCGGTCCTTCTTCAGAGAGGATGCGCACAGCCTGTGGGTTGCTGTGCCCGGCCCCGGCGCGCACAATGTCTTCGGCCAGCAACGCCGGGGAATCCTCCTCGCCTTTGTAGATGATGCCGCCCTGCGCCCAATAGGTGTTGGTATCCTCGGGGCGGGCGGCGCGTGTCACCACTGTCACAGGAACACCGGCGTCGGCCAGCGTCAGCGCCGTGGTCGCCCCGGCAATGCCCGAACCGATGATGAGGACTTCAGTGGAGAGTAGGTTGGACATGCAGCAGTCTCTTTCCTGGTGGGTGTTGTGGGTTACCCAATCTCAATCATCCGCTGCACCGCACGCGCCGCACGTACGCGAATCTCTTCGGGGACGTGGACTTCGTACTGCATCTTTTCCAGCGCCGCCAGGGTGTCTTCCAGCGTGATCTGGTTCATGTGCGGGCAGCGCACCGAACAGAGACGCAGCATCTCTTTGTCGGGGTTGGCCCCCATGATATTGTCTCCCATCGAGCACTCGGTGAGCAGCAGGAAGCGTGGGGCGTTGCTCTGTTCCACCGTGCGCATCATGGCGGTGGTGCTGCCCGAATAGTCGGAGGCGGCCACGACGTCGGGGCTGCATTCAGGGTGCGCCAGGATGAAAACATCGGGGAACTGGGCGCGCACGTTGCGGATATCTTCCACCGTAAACTTTTCGTGGACCTCGCAACGCCCGTGCCAGCCGATGAAGTCGAAGCCGTCCACACCTTCGAGACCGATGTTCGATTTGGCCGACGGCACGATGATCGTCTTGCCCGTCTCTTGGGCGACATTGCGCGCCAAATATTCGTCGGGCACAAAGATAATGCGCTCGGCGTCGAGCGAGTTGACCACGGCCACAGCGTTGCCCGAGGTGCAGCAGATATCGCATTCGGCCTTGACGTCGGCGTAGGTGTTGACGTAGGTGACCACCGGCGCGCCAGGATACTGCGCCTTCAACTGGCGCACGTCCTCGGCGGTGATGCTGGCTGCCAGCGAACAACCCGCCTTCTCGGCCGGCAAAAGGACCGTCTTGTTGGGGTTGAGGATCTTGGCGGTCTCGGCCATAAATTCCACCCCGCAGAAGACAATCACGTCCTTTTCGGTCTGGGCGGCCTTACGGCTTAGTTCCAACGAATCCCCCACAAAATCGGGGATGGAGTGAAAGAGCGCCGGTTCCATATAGTTATGGCCCAGGATCACGGCGTTGCGTTCCACCTTGAGCCGGTTGATATCCACGGCCAGTTCGGCCTTGTAACGCAGCTCAAAATCGGGAACGACATCGTGCAGTTTCGCCTTCAGGGCTGCATACATTTCCTGAACGGCGCTGTTGTCTTTGATGAGTGTCATAGTCTGTTTTGGTTACCTCGTAGGATAGGTAGTGCGAAATGCCGATCAAACTTCTTCCAGATCAAAACTCACATCCATGGCACGGACGGAATGAGTCAGCGCGCCCACCGAGATGAAGTCGACACCGGTGGCGGCGATGGCGGCGACAGTGTCGAGCGAGACATTGCCCGACGCTTCCAGGCCGGTGCGCCCGGCGCTGATGCGCACCGCTTCGGCCATCTGCTCCACGCTCATGTTGTCGAGCATGATGCGATCGACGTTGAGGGCGAGCGCTTCGTTGAGTTCGCCCAGGTTCTTCACCTCCACTTCGATGGGACGGCCTCGATCATCTGCGGCGCGCACCCGTTCCACAGCGGCGGTGATGCCGCCGGCGGCGGCGATGTGGTTGTCCTTAATCAGGACCATGTCGTAAAGCCCAATGCGGTGATTCTGGCCTCCGCCCAGGGCGACGGCGCGTTTATCAAAGAGACGCAGCCCCGGCGCCGTCTTGCGCGTATCCAGGATGACGGCGTTCGTCCCCCGTACGGCGTCGACGAAGCGGTGGGTCAGGCTGGCGATCCCAGACATGCGTTGCAGCAGGTTGAGCGCAACACGCTCTCCACTGAGCAGGGCGCGGCCCGGTCCATGGGCGGTGGCGATGACCGTACCGCGTTCTACGAACGCGCCTTCGTCCACCAGGCGCGTCACCTGCACACGCTCATCCAACAGCGCAAACGTCAGCGCCACCACGTCCAGCCCGGCCACGACACCGGCGGCCTTGGCCAGAAATCGTCCCCGGTACAGCGTGTCGTCGGGGATCGTGCAGAGAGTCGTCACGTCGCCGTCGCCAATGTCTTCGTCCAATGCGCGATGCACAATGAGCCGCGCTTGATCCAAAAAGGGATCTGTCATAGTGCGTGTTTCTCCTCGAAATTTCTCCTCAAATTTGATGGGCCGCAGCCAGAAACCGAACACGTGGGGTGACGGCGTCGGACTATGAAAACCACTATACCAGCATCTTTCTCGATCAACAAACTTCTTCGTGTCAGATGGACAATATCAAATGTGTCAAACATACAATAAGTCATCCGTGCTGGATTTCTGTAGGGCCACTTACAAGATAGGCATGGCGTCTGCTTGTCGCATACTCAACGATACAGTAGACTGCAACTCACTTGAACTGATTGGGAGCAAATGCATAGACGAGGAGCGTAACAACCATGAGTACGTTTGTTTCTGGGGAGCCGGTGCGCGCCAGGGCAGAGCGCCGGGCCGCCATCGGTGGTCTCCACTTTGATTGGCTGATGGCCATCGTGAGCGCTATCTTCGTCGGTGGGCTTTTCCTTGACGGCTGGGCGCACAACCACGGCAAAGTGGACCAATCCTTTTTCACGCCGTGGCACGCCTTCTTCTACGGGGGATTTGCCCTCACCGCGCTGGTGCTGATCGCCACCGTGGTTGCCAATCGTCTGCGTGGATACGATCTCTATGCCGCCATTCCGGATGGCTACAAGACAACCGTCACCGGCGCCATGATCTTCGCGGCGGGCGGGGTGGGCGATCTGGGCTGGCACACGCTCTTCGGCATAGAGGAAGACATCGAAGCCATCTTCAGCCCCACGCACCTCATGTTGGGCGTCGGCATCGCCCTGATCGTCACCGGTCCGCTGCGCTCGGCATGGAATCGGCGCGACACCGCCCACTCCTGGCGCGATCTAGGACCGGCGATCCTGTCTGTGGGGATCTTCATGTCCACGCTGAGTTTCTTTCTCATGTTTGCGCACCCGATCAACACGATGATCGGCGGCAACGGGCATCGGCACTTCAACTCGGATCTTGGCGTGATGGCGGGAATGATGGCGCTGATCGTGATGGCGGCGCTGATGATCGGCCCGGTCCTCTTGACGATGCGGCGGTGGACACTGCCGTTGGGCGCGCTTTCGCTGATCTGGGGGGTGCACACCGCCGGCATGACCATCCTCGACTACGAAGAGCCCCATCAGGCCTGGCTGGCGTTGGGGTTGTTCGCCGTCGTCGTCGTGCTTGATCTGCTGGCCTGGCGCTTCCGAACGGCGCTGCGGCAGCCACACGCGCTGCGTATCTTCGCCTTCGCCGCTCCCTTCCTGCTCTTTGCCGCCTATTTCGGCGTGCTCGAATTGACCGAAGGCATCGGCTGGTCGATCCACTTGTGGACAGGCGCGGTCTTTCTCACCGGCGTGACGGGATTGCTGCTGAGCTATCTGTTGATGCCACCGGCAATCCCCGAAGCCGGCTAGTAAATCCCGGTGGAAATTCACCGACAGTTTCTACCAGAGGTTGAGATGCCGAATTTCCGCCGTGGTATTTACGCCAAAATGTACTAGCCTTCGATCATCTTCAGCGCCGCCCGCATGAAGCCGAGGGCGTAGGCCATGCCCGCATGCCAGGGTGCGTCACAGGTCAACAGGGGCGTGTGATCGGGGATCAGCACACCGTCGAAGCCGTTGCGGTGCAGGATCTGTAAGACCTGGATCATGTCTGTGTCGCCGTCGTCCACCAACATTTCATGGTAGTTGGGGGCCTTGCCGCTGACATTGCGAAAATGGACGTAGCCGATCCGCCCTGTGGCGCTATAGCGATCCACCATGTCATAGATGTCGCCATTCGGGATCTCGGACAGCGTGCCTACACAGAACTCCATCACGTTGGCCGGGCTGTCGCTTAAGTCGAGCACACGCTGGTATCCGTCCGGCGCGTGGACCAATCGGGCGGCGCCGCGCAGTGAGGGCAGCGGCGGATCGTCCGGGTGAAGGGCCAGTTTGACGCCCGCCTCCTCGGCGACCGGCAGCATTTCCGCCAGAAACTCCTCGAAACGCTGCCAGATCTCCTCTGCCGAAACCGGCGGCACCACGCTTTCAGGGTTCTCGGGGTTGAACTTTTCCAGATCATAGACCATGTTCCACACCATCCCGGCGGGGATGGGTGTTTGGGTGGGGTTCTCGAAACCGACAGAGCGGGCGCCGCCGCGTGCGTACGCCCCTTCTGAGCGCCCCCAGACCCCGGCAATCGTAAAACAGTACCCCATGATCGGAATCCCCAAACGGCCTACATCGCGCAGGATCTGTTTGAGATGTTCCATCTGCTGCCGCTTCTTGGGGCCGTCGAGCAGCACATCATACCAGTGGGCCGGTGCGAAATTTTCAAGCGCTTCCAGCTCCATGCCTTCGGCGTTGATCATCGCTTTCAAATCACGCAGCCCTTCGTATGTCCAGATCGGATCATCCGGATCGGAATAGCCGAAGCCCGCCGCCGCCCTGTCGGCCGTGATGATCTTCTTGCCCTTGCTGAACTCGCCGGGGATGTGCGCCACAATATGCGTTGCGCCACACTGTTTGGCAAAGCGCACATTTTCCGCGCTAAGGATATCGCGATAGAGACCGAGTCCAAGTTTCATAGCCAGTGTCCGCCTGTGTGAGGGTGGTAATTCTACGTTGAGTGATAGACTCTCATTGTACGTGAGAAGTGTGAGTTCGTTCCAGTTTTTGGCGAAGGATGTAGATCGGCGCACGTTCAGGCAAGCTGTCCCTTCAAGATGCGACACATGTCCCTATCGCCGGCCTCTTTCCGATGCGATACTACTCGCTTCAGTAATGGATTAGGTAAACCGGTTGTCATTTAGGCAGAGAGAGGAGAAGGGCCATGAAACAGATCGCTCGCTCACTGAGGCAGATCGGATTGATCGTCAGCTTCTTGTTTCTAGCCGGATGTTCTGCAGGCGCCATTGGGAGGATGGTTCCTCCGGTGGCCACGGCAGTGTCGGCGGCAACCGAGGCCACGACACCGCCTGCAAACGAAGAGATCTTTACCGATGCCTTTGCCTACTGTGCAGATGTGGGTACGATCGATGCTCCGGATGCACGCTACGCCGGCCCTCCGATCCCCGAGGAGGTTGTCGCAGGCTTGCAGGCAGCCCTCAACACGCCGGACCTGCCCGGCGACATGCTGATCAACGGCTCGTCCTGGCGCTGTATGGACGGCCAGGTGTATGCCTGTTTCGTCGGCGCCAATTTGCCCTGCACCGAGAAAGCGAACACTGACAATACGCCCACCTCGGCAGAGCAGGAATTCTGCCGGCAACAACCGGATGCAGATGTCATCCCAGCCTACGTGACCGGCCACAATACGATCTACGAGTGGCGCTGCACCAACGGTGCGCCCAAAGTTGTCAAGCAAGTGTTCCAGGTGGATGCGCAGGGCTACATTGCTGATATCTGGTACCCCATCGAACGCGACGGTCCCTAAGCGCAGTCGTCATACCCGTTTGCGCCAGGGTGTGTCCTTTCGTTCTCAACTGAACTATGTCTACGCCAATTCTAGCTACCAAATTGTATATCCCCCTGCCTCGGCCAAGAGCTGTCGCTCGTCCTCGACTGTTGGAACGGCTGAATGAGGGCTTGCGCCAAGAGCAGGGCTTCGCGCGCAAACTTACCCTCATCTCTGCGCCTGCCGGTTCCGGCAAGACCACGATCGTCAGCGAATGGGTAGCCGGTTTAGGGCAGAGCGAACCGAAAGTGGGCGTCGCATGGTTGTCGCTGGAGCAGGTTGACGGCAACCCGGCGCGCTTTCTTACATGCTTCATCGCGGCCATGCAGACGATTGTCGCTGATTTTGGGGCACGCGTGCTCACTTTGCTCCAGACGCCGCAGCCGCCTCCCATTGAGTCGATTCTGACCGCGCTGCTAAATGAGATCGCCGCGATCCCAGTCGATTTCGTCTTTGTCCTGGACGATTACCACCTCGTCGACGCCAAGCAGGTGGACCAGGCCGTCGCGTTCCTGGTTGAGCACCTCCCGCCACACATGCACCTTGCCATCGCCACACGCGAGGATCCGCAGCTCCCCCTGGCCCGTCTGCGCGGGCGGGGTCAGTTAGCCGAGTTGCGCGCTGCCGACCTTCGCTTCACGCCGGCCGAGGTGACTGAGTTCCTCAACCAGGTGATGGGCCTCAACCTCTCCGTCCAAGAGATGACTGCGCTAGAAGAGCGCACCGAAGGCTGGATTGCAGGCCTGCAACTGGCTGCGCTCGCCCTGCAAGGGGCGCCGCCCACGCAGGGATTCAGCGACAGGACGCGCTTCATCAACGATTTCAGTGGAAACCATCGTTTTGTGCTGGATTATTTACTACAAGAAGTGCTGGAACAGCAGCCGGAGAACATCCAGACATTCTTGCTGCACACCTCCATCCTCGACCGCATGTGCGGCCCGCTATGCAAGGCTGTTTTGAGTCCTTTTTCTGCTTCCGGCCAGATACCCGAGGGTCAAAAGACCCTGGAATACCTAGAACGCGCCAACCTGTTTACCGTGCCCCTGGACAACGAGCGGTGCTGGTACCGTTATCATCATCTTTTTGGCAGTTTGTTGCGCCAGCGACTGGGGCAGAAACTCACACATGCAGAAATCGCTGAACTGCACATCTGCGCCAGCGAATGGTATGAAAACAATGGCCTCGTGTTTGAGGCCTTTCACCATGCGGCTGCCGCCAATGATATCGAGCGCGCCGAGCGCCTGATTGAGAGCCGAGGCATGGGCCTCCACGACCACAGTGTGGCCATGACCATCCTGGAATGGTTGGACGCGTTACCGTCGTTGGCGCTGGATGCCAGGCCATTGTTGCGTGTCAGGTCGGCTACCCTGGCGCTGATGGCCGGGCGGACCACCGGTGTGGAAGAAAAACTGTTGGCGGCCGAGATCAGCTTGCAGAATGTCGAACTGGATCTCAGAACCCGCAACCTGATCGGGCAAATTGCCTGCGCCCGGGCTACGCTGGCGTTCACGCGCTATGACCCACAAACGATGCGCACACAGGCGCACCGTGCCCTGGAGTACCTGCCTCCCGACAACCTGATTTTCCTTTTTACGGCGAACTGGGCGTTGGCGTCTGCCTGTCTCCTTCAAGGTGACCGAGCCGGAGCCGCCGAGGCTTGCCGGCGGGCTGTGACCATCAGCCAGGAAAATGGCAGCGTTTTTTCAAAGATCCTGGCTACCCTCATGCTCGGAAATCTGCAGAAATTGGACAACCGGCTTCACCAGGCGGCGGTGACCTACCGGCGTGTGCTGGAACTGTCTGGCGATCATCCCCACCCGAACGTCGGGGCCGTGCATCTTGGCCTGGCGCAGATCTGCTACGAGTGGAACGACCTGGAGGCCGCAGAACGGCACGGCCAGCTAAGCCTGCAACTGATGCGACAATTCGACCTGTTGGTTGACGGATTCATCATTTGCGAGGTCTTCCTGGCCCGCTTGAAACTGGCCAGGGGTGAGCTGGATGGAGCGGCGGCGCTGTTGGTCGAGGCCGAAAATTCTGCGCATCTGCAAAACTTCACCCGGCGGGCGCCGGAAATTGCCGCCATGCAGGTGTTGGTTCTGATTCGACAGGGCAAGCTGGCCGCAGCGGCTCAACTGGCCGGCCAATATGAACTCCCACTCGGCCAGGCCCGCGTGCTCCTCGCCCGCAACGACCCATCCGCTGCGCTGGCGGTGCTGGAACCACTACGACAGCAAATGGAAGCCCGGGGTTGGGCGGATGAGCGGCTCAAGACGATGGTTCTACAAGTAGTTGCCCGGCACCTGGCGGGTGAAGAAGATAAGGCGGCGCACGTATTGGGCGAAGCGCTGGCGCTGGCCAGGCCGGGCGGCTTTATCCGTCTCTTTGTCGACGAAGGTGTCCCAATGGCTCAGGTATTGCTCAATGCAGCCTCTCATGGGTTGATGCCTGACTATGTCGGTAAGTTGCTGGCTGTATTTGAAACCGCGAAGCTATGGAGTGCACAGGGACCCACTCTGCTCCCAGTCTCACCTGCCCAGCCCCTGATTGAGCCATTGAGCCAACGCGAGCTGGAAATACTAAAACTGATCGCCCAGGGACTCGCGAACCGAGAGATTAGCGCGCGCCTTTTCCTCGCCCTGGATACGGTTAAAGGACACAACCGCAGAATCTTTGACAAACTCCAGGTGCAAAGCCGCACCGAAGCGATAGCACGCGCTCGGGAGTTGGGCCTGTTGTAGCAAGACCGCGATCCCTCAGGTTTTTCCCCTCAACTGCAAAAACAACACCACCGCGCAACACCAAAGTGTCTATACGGCAATACCGTCCTGGTCCTATGCTACTTTTGCGTTATGCAAGTGGCATAACAGGCTGCTATCGCCTTCCATCCATGGAGATGCACATGAAAACCTTGCAGAGATTTGGCGGTTTCGCCGCGCTCTATCTGGCAGTCGCCTACCTGATCGGGATAGTGCTCTTTCTCGTCGTTCTGGACTACCCCAGCATCACCGACCCGGCCCAAAAGGTGGCCCTGCTCGTCGAGAGACAAATGATCATCTTCTCGACCAACCTGCTTATGTACGTGTTCTTTGGCGTCTTGCTGATCGTCCTCTCACTGGCGTTGTACGACCGCTTGAAATCCGGCTCGCCGGCGATCATGCAGGTGGCGACCGCACTCGGGATCATCTGGGCCGGCTCGCTGATTGCCAGCGGCATGGTCGCCAATGCCGGGATCGCCCCCATCGTCGCGCTCTATGCCACGGACCCGGCGCAGGCTGCGTTTAGTTGGCAGGGAATTGAGTCCGTAGCCAGCGGGCTGGGCAACGGCAACGGCGAAATTCTGGGCGGCCTTATGGTGTTGCTGGTCAGTCTGGCTGCGCTGCAAGCCGGCGGGCTTCCCAAGGGTCTGAATATCCTCGGCCTGGCGGTCGGTGCGGCCGGCATCATCTCGCTTGTCCCAGGGTGGACCGATGTGATGACCGGCGTTTTTGGCTTGAGCCAGATCATATGGTTCGTCTGGCTGGGGAGTGTACTGCTGCGCAGCAATCCAGGCGATACGGTGTTAAAACTGGATGAATTCGCGCGGCAGGGCATATAGAAGGAGCTGAGCAAGGTGCAACTATGATCTATCAAATCAGGGTCAAAGGCCATCTAGGCCCGCAATGGACCGACTGGTTCGAGGGCCTCGCCGTCACGCTGGAAGAGGACGGCGATACGCTTCTCACCGGCCCCGTGCACGATCAGTCGGCGCTGCACGGCTTGCTCAGGAGAGTGCGTGACCTGGGCCTGCCCTTGCTCTCGGTCCAGAACATCGAAACCGGGCAGACGGATGCGCACAGTGACAATCATGCATATGATTCAGGGAGAGAACGAGAATGAACACAAGCGTGAAGGGGCAAGCGCTGGATAGGAAGTCTCTGCTGTCGACAATCTGGATATTTGCAGTGCTTAACTACTTGTATTGCGATCTCCTCTCCTTGATGGATGCCAACTTACTGAAGCAGTATCTTGCCGGAAATGTCGGCGGCATCCCATTCTCTGAGGGGTTCTTGCTGGGGGCCGGCGTGCTAATGGAGATCTCCATAGCGATGGTACTCCTGTCGAGGGTCTTGCCTACCCGGGCCAATCGCCTGGTAAACATCGCTGCCGGCAGTATCATGACCGCCGTCCAGATCGGGAGCCTGCTCATGGGCCATTCAACGATGTATTACTGGTTCTTCAGCATCATCGAGAACGCGGCCACGGCGCTGATCGTGTGGTTTGCCTGGACCTGGCGTACCCCGCGGAACACAGCGAACACTGAACCATCCGTCCTTATGCCAGAAAAGGCATGAGGTGTAGACCTCGAAAGGAAGGCAAGCAGTGAACACCTACCGCACAAACGCCACCATCGCCGGGGTGCTGTACATCCTGGGAACCGTGGCCGGCATAGTAAGCCTTGCTCTGTCGCAACCCCTCCGCGATGCCGGTGACCCTCTTGCCGGCGCCGCCGCAAACGCCAACCAGGTGATTGTCGCCGCACTCTGCGTCTTGCTCATGTGCCTGTCGCTGGCTATGGTTCCAGTCGTGCTGTACCCCGTTCTGAAAAGACACAGCGAGGTCCTGGCATTGGGCTACGTCGTCTTCAGGGGCGCGCTCGAGACGGTCACCGGTTTGATGGTGCCGATCACCTGGCTGCTGCTCGTGGCCATGGGCCGGTCGTACGGTCCGATCGGCGCCGCAGCGGCGTCGGGCTTTCAAGCCTCCGGTGCCTTGTTAATGAAAGCAGGGGAAGGTGCGCTGGCCGGGATCATCTTCTGCCTGGGCGCGCTGATGTTCTATGCCGTGTTGTATCGATCACGGCTGGTTCCGCGCTGGATATCCGTGTGGGGGCTGGCGGCAGTGGTTCCGTACCTGGCCGCCGAATTCCTGGTGATGTTCGCCCTCTTTGACTCCACGTCATCAACCGCCGTCCTTCTGTTTCTGCCGATGGCCTTGCAGGAAATGGTTCTGGCGGTTTGGCTGATCGTAAAAGGGTTCAGTTCGTCGGCAATCGCTCCCCAGGCCGCAAAAACGACGACGAACGAGCTGTTGAGCACAGCATAGATCTGCCCGCTCAGCTCCGTATAAACACTGGTGGCATAGACCTTGTCCTCAAAATGGAAGGAGACCCAAGATGAAGTCAACTCGAAAGATTGCGGTGATTACAGGCGTGATTTTCATCATTGCCACCCTCATAGGTCCCATCCTGGCGACGCCGCTCACACCGGATTTGACTGGGGCTGATTACCTCACCCAGATTTCCGCACAACCGAACCAGGTGGCGGGCGGCGTGTTACTCAGGATCATCGCGGCTTTTGCAAGTGGCGGCATCGCCATCGCCATGTATCCGGTCCTGAAGGAGCAAAACGTCGGTCTCGCCCTCGGATCCGTTGTCTTCAGGGCGATTGAGGCGACCTTCTACATGGTCGGGGTCGTGAGCCTGCTGTCCCTACTGACGCTCAGCCAGCAGTTCACCGTTGCGGGTGCTGCCGATCGACCGTCGCTTCAGGCGATCGGCAACCTGATGGTGAGCTTGCGCGACGATGCCGCCCTGGCGGCGGTGTTCGCCTTCTGCCTGGGTGCCTTTATGTACTACTACCTTTTCTTCCAATCACAGATCATTCCCCGCTGGCTGTCGGGCTTCGGTCTCGTCGCCATCATGCTGATGATGGCGGCTTGCATATTGGCCCTGTTCAGCGGAAACCGTATCACCAGCTACATTCTTCTGGCGGCTCCTATCGGCGTGCAAGAAATGGTTCTGGCGGTTTGGCTGATCGTCAAGGGATTCAGTCCGTCTGCAAGTGCTTCCAAGTCTGGGAACACGGCCACAAACGAGCTGTTGAACGTGGCATAGATTGGCAATGTGCTAACCTTTACCCATAAGTCTCCAACTGGGAAGGCAGGGGCAGAAAGCGCTCCAGCCTCGGTGTGGGCAGCCATGCGGGCAGGCCCTCACCCCCTTGCCCCATCGGCGTTAAGACAAGCTCCGTTCGTGCAAGTGCCGGGGTCTTCCCTCCTGGCGTCACGTCCAGATGGGGAATAGCCGCAGAGAACACAAAGAACACATAGATAGGGACGTTTCCCTCTTCTTCTTTGCGTTCTTTGTGTTCTTTGTGGCCAATTCTCTTGCCTGCACATGAGAATGCGGGGGGCGTGGGGCATAGAGCCTTAACTTAACGCCCATGGGGCTGAAGACCCTCCTTCTCCCCGCTCAGCCACATCTAAACACTCGTAGAATAGACTTTATCCAGACAATGGAAGGAGACCCAAACTGCCGCTAAACAGCATCGAGCCCCCACCAATGCGCGTAGATCGAGGCCAGCTTCTCCAACTCGGCCAGGGATACCCATTCCTCGACGCCGTGGGCCTGATCGATGGACCCCGGCCCCAACACCACACATTCCTCGGCGACGGACGCGTAGGCCCAGGCGTTGGTGCCATAGGGAGCGACAGTCGGTTTCTGATCGGCCCATCGGCTCAGTTGACGCACCCAGGGCGTATCCGGCGATTGATAGAAGGCGTCGATCACGAGCAGATCTTCGCTTTCCACGGGCAGGGGAGATGCTTCAGTGGCCAATCCGCTCAAGGCCGCGGCGACGGCTGCCGCCGATTCGCCGGGCACGATGCGGCGATCAACGGCGATGCGACAGCGACTGGGCACAATGTTGATGCCCTCGCCGCCGTCGATCAGGGAAACCGTGAGTGACGGCGCGCCCAACGGCGATGCCACCTGCTGCAAGCGGAGATGCTCAGCATCCAGCGCGGCGACGATGCGCGCCGCGGCGCTGATGGCATTGCGGCCCAGGTGTGGCTGCGAGGAATGCGCCGCCTGCCCCTGCACCTGGAAACTCAGCCGCGCCACCCCCTTGTGCCCGTGGATGGGACGGCACATCGTCGGTTCGGCCACGAGCAGTTGATCGATGTGGATCGACTGTTCGGTGAGCCAGCGGGCAAAGGTGGGGGCGCCGGTAGCCTCCACTTCCTCGTCGGCGGTGGCGGCGACGATCAGGGAGTGGGGCAGCGGTGCGGCGACGCTGCGCAATTCTTCGAGCAGCGCCAGGATCACACCCAGTGTGGCCTTGGTGTCCACGGCGCCGCGCCCGTAGACGCGCCCTTGCTCAACGCGGCCATCAAAGGGATCGCCGATCATATGTTCCACACCCACCGTATCGGTGTGTACGTCCACGGCCAACCAGCGAGAGGATGCGCCGCGCCAGATGCCGTAGACATTGGGCCGCCCCGGCAGCGCTTCGTGGAGGGTGACCTCGCCGCCCAGCGCGCCAAACCAATCGGCCAGCGCCGCCGCCATGCGCCCTTCCCCTGCCTCTCCGCTGCGTGGACCTGCGTAGGCAGGCGACACACTGGGAATCTGCACCAGGCGCGAGAGCCACATCGCCAGCGAATCTTGACCTGGAAGCTGCATGGTATCTCCTTGAAGGGACGGTGATTGTGCTTGGTGACGCCGGGCGCAGCAAGCAGCGCCCCTACGGATTGCCATCACGGGTGCGTTCCAAGTTATTCGTTATCGATCTTCCGGGCAGCCACACGGACCGGCACGGAGGCCGGTCCCTACCCGTAGGGATGGACCTCAGTCCATCCGTTGTCGTGTCTGCCCGGCAGACATGGACCGACCCATCATGTGGGACGCACCCTGCCATCACTTAACCGTTGACATATCACTCTCATTATAAAACTGACTGAGCGATCGCTTTATACCCATTGGCCGCCGCTATCAACTCGTCGAGGGCGAGTTTTTCACCGACAATATGGGCATCGCTCTCTTGCGCCGGGCCGAAGCCGATGGTGGGGATGCCGGCCACACCCGCACTCCAGGCGGCGTTGGTGCAGAAGCGGTAGGCACGCGTATTGGAATGGATACCGCTGCCATGCAGCGCGCCCAGGGCGGCCTGCACAAAGGCGTCGTCTTCGGGCAGTAGCCACGCCGGAAAGAACTTTTCCTGGGTGAAGGTGTAGCCGTTGTAGCTGTTGTACTCGCCCACGCCGATGGTGGCATTGAGCCGGATGTCGGCCAGTTCGGGCCGTTCGAGGATGCTGCGCAAGATGTCGTCGGCGCGCTCGCCGGGCAGAAGTCGTCGGTCATACGTGGCGCGACAGATGCTTGGGATCACCGAATTGCCCGGATAGGGAGCCGAGACGATATCCGTGAGGGCAAAGATGGCCGGACCCATCAGCGCATCTTGGGGCAGGGGCAGATCCTCGACGGCGGCGATCACACGCATCATGTCCAGGACGGCGTTGCGTCCTTGCTGTGGGGCCGAAGAGTGCGATGGTTTGCCCACCGTCTCCAGATGCACCTCAGCGCGGCCACGTCCGCCGCGGGCCAGATCGAGGCCGGTGGCTTCACCGATGACGACGAAATCGGCCCCAGTCTGGGCGACCACTTTCTCCAGTGCCACGCCTTCCAACACTTCTTCGAGGACGGAGGCGCTGATCACGACCTTCCCCTTGAGTTGGCTGCGATCGAGGTCGACGGCGGCATAAACCATGGCCGCCAGCGCGCCCTTCATGTCGGCGGCGCCACGACCATGCAGCGCGCCCTCCATCACCTCGCCGCTGAACGGATCGAGGGGCCAGGGCGCACCGGGCGAGATGCCGACGGTGTCCATGTGGGCGTCGAAGACCATCGTCGGCCCGGCCTCGCTTCCCTGGATAGTGCCCACCACATTCCCGGCTTCGTCCACGGTAACGCTGTCGAAGCCCAGGCTCTTCATCTCGAATTCAACTCGCTGCGCCACCTTGTGCTCCTCGCCGCTCAGGCCGGGAATACGCACCAGATCGCGCGCAAACGAGATCAGTCTTCCGTTATCCATGTTCATCTCCGCCTGCTGTTGTCATCGGACTTGAAATTTTTGTACCATCGTCATCGACGACGACTCTGGCTTCTGCGCCGGGATTGTAGCGCGGCGGGCGGTAGAAGGCAACCTATCCACAGCACAATTCTCAGTGTCTCATCCACCAACCGGCATCTTTTCAGGCCATTTTACAAACCCTGCGGCTGTCAGGTACACTTGACCGACCACTTTGGCGTCTTTGGGCAAAAAATTAGTGAAGAGAGACGGGGATCCGGCGGTTTTTGTCACCGGTCAATTTCTAATCTCTATTCATCGCTAAGCGCCTCGTGGGAGTGTTTATTGTTCTTCAAGGAGTTAGCGTAATGACCCAGATCCGTGCGTTCGGTTCAATCGAAGATACAAAACAGATCCTGTGTGAACAGCAGTACATCGCCAGTGACGAAATCGCCACCACCACCTTCCTGTCGCAACAGCTTGGCAAGCCCCTGCTCTGCGAAGGACCTGCAGGCGTGGGGAAGACGGAGCTGGCGAAGGCAGTTGCCGGCGCTACTGGGCGTGAATTGATTCGCCTGCAATGCTACGAAGGTCTCGACGAGACCAAAGCGCTTTACGAGTGGGAGTATGCCAAACAACTGCTCTACACACAGCTTTTACGGGACAAGTTACAAGAAACGCTGAAAGATGCCACCAGCCTCACTGAAGCCGCCGACCGTCTGGGCCAGGAAGAGGATGTCTTCTTTTCGATGCGATTTCTGTTGCAACGGCCCCTCTTGCGCGCCATTCTCAGCGAGAAACCCACCGTGCTCCTCGTGGATGAGATCGACCGCGCCGATGCCGAGTTCGAGGCGTTCCTGCTAGAGGTGTTGAGCGATTTCCAGGTCAGCGTGCCCGAATTGGGGACGCTCGTCGCCGTCCATCGTCCGTTGGTGCTGCTCACGAGCAACAACACGCGTGAACTGAGCGAAGCACTCAAACGTCGCTGCCTCTACCTCTTCATCGGTTACCCCAATGTGGAGCAGGAGCTAGATGTGGTGCGGCTGAAGGTGCCGGAGCTTTCGCCGAAGCTGGCCCGCCAGGCCGTAGAACTGGTGCAGAAACTGCGCGATATGGACCTGCGCAAATCTCCGTCGATCAGCGAAACGCTGGATTGGGCGCGCTCGCTGGTGGCGCTCAATGCCGATGGCCTGGACAAGAAGACCCTCGACAATACCCTGAGCGTGCTGCTCAAACACGACACCGATCTACGCAAGGTCAAACGCCAACTGGAACGCGGCAGCGCGCCCGGCCCTGGCGACGATGATGAGTGGCCGCAGAGTGGACAACGGCGGGCACGCTGGAATTGAGGAGGTTGATACTCTATGGAAAACCGAATCATTAAGTTTATCGCTGCTTTACGCGGTGGAGGGGTGCGTGTATCGTTGGCCGAAAGCGCCGACGCCTTCTACGCCGTCGACAACCTGGGTATTCAGGATCGCGAGGCATTTCGGTTGAGTCTGCGCGCGACGTTGATCAAAGAGGCCAAAGATCTGGGCACCTTCGAAGAACTCTTTCCGCTCTTCTTCGACAGCGGCGACGCACCGCCCATGATGGATCTGACCGAAGACATGACGCCCGAAGAAGCGCAGATGTTGGCCGAAGCGCTGCGTCAGTTCGGCGGCAAGTTGCGCGAGATGCTGGAACGGCTCCTGCGCGGCGACGAATTGAGCAAACAAGAGTTGGAACAACTGGGCCAAATGGTCGGGCTAAATCACGCCGACGACATGCGCTACCGGGAATGGATGGCGCGGCGCATGCAGAAAGCACTTCAGTTCGATGACGTGCGCGACGCCATGAAAGAGATCATGGAACTGATGGCGAAGATGGGCATGAACAAAGAACGTCTCGACCAGATGCGACAGTTGATCCAGGCCAACATGCAGGGCATGCAAGAGCAGACGCGCGACTTCGCCGGCCGTAAAATTGCCGAAAACATGGCGGAGCAAGATCCACAAGAAGCCATGGACGGACTGATGAATCGACCGTTCACCGCGCTTTCGGACGGTGAAATGCATACGCTGCGCCAGCAAGTGCGCCGGCTGGCGTCGCTGTTGCGCAGCCGCATCGCCCTGCGCCAGAAACACGCCAAAAGCGGTCAGCTCGATGCCAAGCGTACCATTCGCTCCAACCTGCGTCACGGCGGCGTTCCCTTCGAGATCAAGCACCGTGACCGCACCGTCAAGCCCAAAATCGTGGTAATCTGCGACATTAGCACGTCCATGCGCTATTGTTCAGAGCTGATGTTGGCGCTGCTTTACGAGTTGCAAGATCAGGTGAGCAAGACCCATGCCTTTGCCTTCATCGATCATCTGGAGTACATTACCCCTGACTTCCAGGGGAATGATGCCAACAACGCCATTCAGCAGGTCTTGATCCGCATGCCGCCCGGCCACTACAGCACCGATCTTGGCTACGCTTTCCAGAATTTCCTCGACGACTATTATGACACCGTCGATAGTCGCACCACGGTGATCATGGTGGGCGACGGGCGCAACAACTACAACGATCCGCGCTTGGACATCTTTAAGGAGATGTCGCGGCGCAGCCGGCGCACGCTCTGGCTCAACCCCGAATCGCCACTGATGTGGGGTTCGGGCGACAGCGATATGCTCGACTATGCGCCCATCTGTGATACGATCCTGCAAGTGAGCACAATGGGTGAACTCACGGCCGCCGTGGATCGCATGCTCGTGGACAGGTAAGAGATGAAGAAAGCGGTTTGGGTGTTTCTACTTGTAATGGTCATTCACCTCGGTTTCAGCGGGCGAGGAATGGCGGCAGAAATGGCGCCGCCGCCCCAACCAGCCGAGACACCCGAGCCGCTCTCCTTCAGTGTCTCGCCGGCCCTCCAGGACATTCAGCTTCACAGTCGTGCTCAACTCGACGCCGTGGTCGTCCGCATTGACTTTACGAATCGGGATGGCCTCGCCACCCTCACCGGTGCGCTGGATATCTGGGAAGTGCATCACGATGAAGGCTATGTGATCGCCCTGATCACTCAGGATCAGTGGGCGTGGCTGCGCTTGTTAGGCTACACGGTGACGTTGGATGAGACGCGCACGGCCGAGTTGAACCGCCCTCTAGTGCGCAGCGCCGGGCAGACGCAAGGGATCCCCGGCTACGCTTGTTACCGAACGGTTGAAGAAACCTATGACACCCTCGCCGGTCTGGCCGCCGATCACCCCGATATCGCCGAATGGAAAGACATCGGCGACACCTACGACAAAGTCACAGCGGGCGGGCCGTCCGGCTATGATCTGAATGCCCTCATCCTGACCAATCGCGGCAACGGCAATCTCGTCAGCCGCGAGGACAAAGGCAAGTTTGTGATCCTGGCGGCGGTGCATGCGCGCGAGTTCACGACCGCGGAGCTGGCCACTCGTTTCGCCGAGCAATTGGTGGCCGGCTACGGTGTCGATGCCGACACCACCTGGCTGCTCGACTACAACGAGATCCACATCATTGCGCAGGGCAACCCCGACGGTCGAAAATGGGCCGAACAGGGGTATTCCTGGCGCAAGAATACCAACAACCCCACCGCCTGTTCCTTTCCCTATTATGGGATTGATCTGAACCGCAATGCCGGCTTTTTGTGGGCCGGCTGCCCTGCCAGCGGTTGCTCGTCGTCGGATCCGTGTTCGATTCTCTATCGGGGAACAGCGCCTGCTTCAGAACCCGAGACACAGGCTGTCCAAAGTTACATGCAGTCTGTCTTTGCCGATCAGCGCGGTGATGCGTTGACCGACGCCGCACCCATCGACACCAACGGCGTCTTCATCTCGTTGCACAGCTACGGCAACCTCGTCATCTACTCTTGGGACTGGACGGGACAAGATGCCCCCAATATGCCGGAACTGCGCCGCTTCGGGCGCAAGCTTGGCTTTTCCAACCGCTACAGTGTCTGTAACACCTCAAGTTGTCTGTACGCTGTGGACGGTAGCCATACAGACTATGCCTACGGCAACTTCGGCGTCGCCACGTACACCATCGAAATGGGGACGTCCTTCTTTCAATCCTGTCCCAGCTTTGAGAGTACCATCGCCCGATCCAATCTGGACGCGCTGTTCTATGCGGCCAAAGCGGCGCGGCGACCCTATCAGCGCTCCGCCGGTCCTGATTCGCTCGATCTGACCGTCAGCGCGCAGTCGGTCGCAGCCGGGGCCGCAGTCACCCTGCATGTGACCGCCGACGACACGCGCTACTTCAGCAACGGCTACGGCGTAGAACCAGTACAGCCAATACACGCCGTCCGCTACAGCCTCGATCGCCCTGTGTGGGCGGGAGGCGTGCCGGTGTCACTGACGGCCCAGGATGGATCATTCAACAGCAGCATAGAAGGTGCCAGTGTTGTGATTGATACCACCGGTTGGTCGACAGGGCGGCATATGCTTTTTGTCGAAAGTCAGGATACAGACAACAATTGGGGTGTGCTCAGCGCAATCTTCTTAGATGTGGGCGGGGCAACGCATGGACTGACGCTGGCGCAGCATTCGCCCAACACAGCCGCCACGGCGGGGCAGACGATCACCCACACCCTGCAGATTACCAACACAGGCAGTGCCGACGATTCCTATGTGTTCAGCGTCGAAGTGGCGAACTGGCCAACGACGGCGCCAGCCTCTACGCTGCCGATCGCGCCGGGGGCAATGGCAGAGGTTCCTGTGGTGGTGGCGATTCCGGCCACAGTTGGAGCGGGCGATAGCGATGTCGCCATCGTTCGTGCGGCGTCGGTGGCGGATCCGTCGCAGGTGCTGATCGCAACGTTGCCACTGACGATCGACGAGAGCAACCTCTCTGACGCCGATTTTCAGAGACGCTTCTACATGCCGCTGATCTGGCGTTGATTCCTCTGCAAACGAAGAAAATGGAGGATTGTTATGTGCAGGTGGGCCTTCGGCCCACCTGCACATAACCGACAACAACCATATTGACAGAGTACTATTTGCTCTGTCAACGAAGTAGATGGAGAATTGTTTTGTGTGGGTGGGCCTCCGGCCCACCCACACATAACACTACAACAACACTGTTTACTGAGACGGAGCAAGCAACCGATTAGCGGTAGATGGACTGCGAAAACTCGGTGTAGCCAAGTTCTGCGGCGCGCAGCACAGCGTGCGTACGATTTTCGGCGTTTAGCTTCGTAATAATGTGCGAGACGTGAACACTCGCCGTACTGGCCCGAATGCCTAGCTTAAATGCAATCTCATCGTTAGATTGCCCCATGGCCAGCAGTTTGAGCACTTCTAGCTCGCGGGGTGTCAACAGGATCCGTTCTGAGTCGTTACGTTTGAGCTTGGCATTCACATAGGGCGCCAATGAACTCAGCGCTAACCGGCTGTTCAGTACGCGACGTCCATTCCAGATCTGGCGCATTGAGGAAAGCAGTTCTTCCATACCCACATCCTTGGATAAATATCCGTCGGCATCAGAGAGCAGCACCTCGGCCAAAACCTCGGGGGCTTCCCGCTCCACCCAGAAGATAGTGCGCACGGATGGGGTGGTTGAGCGAACGGCTTTAACAATGTCGGCGGAACGCGGCCATGTACTATCCAGTGCGGCGACATCCACTAACAGGATATCGGGGTGTCGTTCGTGGCAGAGTTCGATAGCAACCTTAGGCGATGCAAAGATACCCAGCATTTCCCATTGTTCATGCTTCTTGAAGGATGCCTCTAAACCAAACCGCACAAAATCGTTGGTCTCTACGATCATCACTTTAATAGCGTCCTGCACAGACATACGAATCCTCCCCCTGCTAAAGCTAGTCACCGCCATGGTAATAGATGTACCTATTCAGGTGTCGCACCTGAAGCCTGAACCGTTACAGGCAATTTAGCGCCCTTCCTCAAACTCGACGATGGTTCGGTCGTTTCTCTCACCGTTCAGATACACAGAAAGTCTCAGGAAAAGCCCTTGTTGTAACAATCTGGCAACAGACACCGTAATGGTTGGTACCATCTTACCCGGATACAGTTGCACAGAGAGGAACCTTCCATTACCCGTACGAAGGCCTAGCGTTTCATATGATTACAATCTATCTAATAACGTCCATTTTCATGAAGGTACTACCGAAATCCACGAATACGCAACTCGATTACTTTTGCCGAGCTCAGCACAAAGACTTCTTACCGATAGTATACCCCTGTATGTACGACATCCTATAAAAAATCTTAACCGTACATTCGAATAAAATCTTGGGCATCAATACTTAAAGTCTAAGCGCATGATCTCGGAACCGATGCCGATATCCATGTGGGTAGCAGGCAGTTCGGCGTGGGCATAGGGGCTATGATGATGAGGCAGCACGCCCCAATCTTCCGGCCGTTCGTTTCGCAGAATTGGGCCTGTCCACGCAACCTGTAAGCGATCCCCGCGGATCGTCTGCCAGTCAACGCTATCCTCGACGGCGTCTGGCGTCTGCGCCATGACACGCTTCTGAAACTCTTCAAACGTCCCATCCAATTCGGTGCGCCCCATCTGACACAACCAGACATTGCGTCGCCCAGAGGATCTCAGTTCCCGGTAGGCGTCCTGTCCCCGGTTGATAAACTCGAACCCTCGCGCTGCCCACAGCGCTACATAGCCGTCTCCAGAACGAGCGAACGCCCAGCCACCGGCGAAGGTATATTCGTCAAAGGCATAGGTTGGGAAATAGGCATGGGTAAAGTCTAGCCCAATCTCCTCGGGGACGTGATAGAGGGCCACCAGTGCATCGTGCCACTGATATACTCTGGGCAAGGCCCCGTTGCCTACCCACCAGGCTGCGTGCCGGCTATCGGACTGGCTGAATGTCGTCGCATGATTGGTAAAGATCAGCGCTTCGGGGCCGAAAGTGGCCTGCCACACCTGCTCTCGTTTCCCACGCTGCCCCGGATGATAGTCCTGAAGCGACGCCAGGAGGAAATGAGGTGTTTTGTAGGCCACATGGACCACGGCTTCTTGACCGTGTTCATTTTGAGCGCGACGGCGCTCTTGTGCCCACATCGATTCAGGACGGTCCAGGGCAATCGAGCGAATCACCTCTGGCATTTGATACTGTCTGCCGGCCAATGACAGGCTGAGCACACTGCGCAGATCGCCATCGTTGCTGCCCATCCCCCAGAGTAGATTGCTCAACCCCGATTCCGGTGTGAAGCGGCCACTGCGCAACCAGGCGCTTTCTACCGATCCACGCGCCGGAGCATAGACACCGTATATGCTGTGAATGGCCAGATCGTAAAGCAACCGATCCAGGATGACGGCAGCCAGTTCACGCAGGATCGTCGCTTCGGCCAGATCGACCAGGTAACTGAGGGCGAGAACATACCTATCCAGGCGGCTGTGGATGTCGGCAAACCCATTTTGACCGCGTTCTCCCAGCCATGCGACCAAAAAATCTATGGATGTTGTCTCGGGGTTGGCCTTTATGCCTGGTGGCAAGGCGCTATACGCCGCAGCATCAATCTGTTTGCCCAAAACCCAGGCGCTAAAGAGGAGCAGTTGATCGCTCTCCGACATGTCGAGCGTTGCCGGCAACTCACTCATTCCAAAGTCGCGGATGACCTGTTTGATCACGGGCAGCAGTGCCGCCGGAAAGTCAGCGTAGGCGCCGAAGCGGATGACCATGCCCATCAACCCCAGCAGATCGGGCAGACAGTTGACGTGTCGATCGTGCACCCGCTTCACCGCTTCCTGGATCGAAGCCGGTTTGACTTGATTCCACTCACCGAGCGCCATCTTGGCAATCTCGGCAAAGAGATCCTTTTGGCGCGCCGCTGCTTGAATGACCTCAACCAACCGTTCATCGGCCGTGGATGGTTTCCGCTTTGTGGGCCTTGTCACCCAGAAGGGCAGAATTCGGCGTGCGCGCAGCTTTCTGTCGTAGAACTCACCCATTGGTGGCATCAGGACGCCGTGCATGGCGCCGCTGGGCAAGTGGGCGCCACGCACGCCGATCACGGGATCCCCGGGCGATAGCTTGCCGGTCGATTCAGTGAAGATAGCGCCGCTTGGGCTTTGCAGCCGCAGAAGCACTTCGCTCGGCGCACCCTCTGTGGGTGCATCGGCGATCAACTGCACGGGTTGATCGCTACTATAGACGGCGCGATCCAGATGGGTGTTGGCAAAGGCCCGTTCTAGTTTTTGGCGCAACGCCACATTATGCGGCACCGTGGGCAACTGAACCACGAGATCCGCGATCTCGCCGGCCACTATGGCCAATCCCAAAGCAAGGGCCAGGTCGCCGGCACCCTGCTGATCCACGCGTACCAGGAAATTGTTGACACCCTTGGCCAACGTCAACTCGACCTGAGAACGGTGAATCTGCTGTTGGGCGGCCTCATCGACTGCACGCGTTTGCAGGATCGGCTCACCGTTATGCCACAGCACGAGCGAACTTAGCGCGGCCAATTGCATCGTAACGCGCCGCTCGTCAGGTGCTATCAACTGTGCAAACGCCCAGGCCCGACGGTGGGTGTAGACCGGCACGAAGCCACTCCAATCAAGCAGGTGATCCGCCTCGCATAGTGCCGTGATCCAAAACAGCGTGCGCCCCTGCCAGGGGAAACGATCCAATTCGGCAGGGATGGTAAATTCTGGATTGGGGAGTGGTGCATCCAACGGATTGGTTGAAGGCGCTTCCACAGTGTCACATGGTCCCAACACAAGCCAATTGTGGATGCAACCGTCGACTAGTGGATAGGTCAGTACCGTATCGGCCATTAGGGTTCGTCGTTTCAAAGTGGTTTAGGCGAATCCAAGATTCAGATAATCCACGAAGGCACACGAAGCGACACGAAGGAAGCCTTTCTTAGTGAGCCTTTGTGTGGCTTCGTGGATCATTATTTTCCTGGCATGGCCTTACTGGGATGGATAGGTGTGAACGCGGCTGTAGCATAATACGCCTCTTAAGATCGATCAACTTTATGCAGTTGACAAACTACGGGGGAGCAGGATAAACTGTTCAATATCGAACATATTCGACATCGAACATATTTGGACATATTAGGAGTCCAACATGCAACTTAACGGTCTTCACCATGTGACGGCAATCTCGGCCCAGATCGGCCGGAACGTTGACTTCTATACCCGGCTACTGGGTCTGCGCCTTGTCAAGAAGTCGGTCAACCAGGACGATACCTCGGCTTACCATCTCTTCTATGCCGACAAGATTGGCAGTCCTGGCACGGACATGACCTTTTTCGATTGGCCCAACATCGGCGCCGAACGCCGCGGCACCGATAGCATTGTGGCCACTGTTTTTCGAGTAAAGGACAAAGACTCTCTGGCCTATTGGGCGAATCGGCTGACGGAACACGACGTCGTGCACAATGGGATCGAGCACTTCGCCGGTCGCGCCCTGCTGCGTTTCGATGATTTTGAAGGGCAGCGACTGATCCTGATGGACGACGAAGGCGCGCCGTTCGAGGGCGAGGTTTGGGCCGGCAGCCAAGTCCCTGCGCAGCATGCGCTGCGCGGCTTCTATGCGGCTATGCTTTCCACGCCAAAGCTGGCCGATCTCGGGCCCATCCTGACACAATTACTGGCCTTCAAACAGGTGGGGCAGTACGCCTTCCCAGGGGCGGAGGATGGCACAGTAACCATCTATGCGCTGGCCGACGGTGGGCCGGGTCGTGAGGTATGGGTGGTGGAAGAGCCGAATCGGCAGCCGGCTTATCCTGGGGCCGGCGGCGTGCATCACGTCGCCTTCCGTGTGGCCGATGTCGAGGAACAGCGTGCCTGGCGAGATCGGCTAACCGGAGTCGGTTTGCCTGTCTCGAACTTGATCGATCGCTACTATTTCAATTCGATCTACTTCCGCGTCTCGAATGGGATTTTGTTCGAGATTGCCACCGATGGACCCGGCTTCGCCACCGACGAGGATCTGGCCACGCTGGGCGAAAAACTGGCGCTGCCGCCCTTCCTCGAAGCGCAGCGCGCACAGATCGAAGCGCAGTTGAAGCCGATAGAGGTCCGCGTGTAGCGAAGAGGCCACCTGCGCCTGCTGGTCACCTGTGCAGGTGACCTCTGTACGCCTGACTGACTACAAGCGGCACAAACTCTGGTACCATCTTGTGCAGGATCGGTGATCGGCCGCGATCCGGGGCAAAGGATGAAGGTGCCGCTGTGCACGAACTCTCGATCGCGTATAGTCTGGTGGAACTCGCCGTTGAGGCGGTGGAAGCCGCCGGTGCATGTGAAGTAAAAACCGTCTACGTGCGAATTGGCGCGCTGTCAGGCGTCGTCAAAGAGGCGCTCCTCTTCGGCTGGGACATCGCCGGTGCAGAAACGGTGTTAGCCGGTGCTGCCTTACTGATCGATGAGGTGCCGGTCGCCATCTGTTGCCGTGACTGTCAACGGCAGTCGACTATGGAGGGCAGCTTTCCATTTCTGTGCCCATACTGCGGGGCATCGAACGTTGAACTTGTCCAGGGCCGTGAACTAGAGTTAACTTCTATCGAACTTATACAAGAGGAAGACGAAGTCGATGAACACGCGGTTGCTTGAGATCCGTCAGGGTGTGTTGAGCAAAAATGATCGGCTGGCGCAGGCGTTGCGCCGGCGCTTCCACGCCGCCGATCTGTTGGCTGTCAACCTCGTGTCCGGCCCAGGCACAGGCAAAACTGCGCTGCTGGAGCGGACCCTGCTAGAGATGGCGGCGCACTATCAGGTGGCCGCACTTGTCGGTGATCTGGCTACCGAAAACGACGCGCGCCGCCTGCAACGCAGCGGCGCACCGGTGCGGCAGATCGTCACCGGCGGCGTCTGCCATTTGGAAGCCGACATGATCGAACGCCATCTTGAGGGCTGGTCACTGGATGATCTGGACTTTCTCTTCATTGAGAACGTCGGCAACTTGGTCTGCCCTTCCAGCTACGATCTAGGCGAGGATAAACGTATCGTCTTGCTGTCGGTGACCGAAGGCGAAGACAAACCGCTCAAGTACCCGCCCCTGTTCAACTCGGCGGACGTTGCCTTGATCACCAAAATCGATCTGGCCGATGCCGTAGAATTCGACCGCAGCACCGCCTACGCCAATCTGCGCGCCATCCGCCCCGATGTGACGATCTTCGAGACGTCGGCTAAGACCGGGGCCGGGTTGGCCCAATGGATCGACTGGTTGGTGCAGCAGCGATCCACACCTCGTTCAACACGGGTAGAAGAAAAGAACTGATACCCGTCGATCCGAGCTGAGGAGCCACACAATGGACGGTAGTACACCGCCGCAGGCGCGTGTTCCTCTTTTGGCCACAAAACTACGCGTTCCTCCCCTGCGCGCCAACCTGGTTGCGCGCCCACACTTGTTGCAACGCCTATCTGCTTACCTTGATCACCAGATGACGCTGATTTCGGCGCCGGCGGGCTTCGGCAAGTCGACCCTGGTGGGCGACTGGGTGCAAACATTGGATCGACCCGTAGCCTGGCTCTCGCTCGACGAAGCGGACAGCGCACCCACGCGCTTTCTGCGCTATCTGTCGGCGGCACTCCAGCAGATCGACGCCGCCCTGGGTCGCGATCTACCCTCTTTGCTCGATGTGGCGCAACCGCCTCCGCTGGATCTTGTCATCAGCGCGCTGATCAATGATCTCGCCCTCTGCCCGCTTGACTTTGTGTTGGTGCTCGATGATTTCCACAGCCTCGACAACAGCGCCATCCACGAGATGGTGAGCGCGCTGCTCAGCCATCAACTAAACAGGATGCATCTGGTCATCATCACCCGCGAGGATCCGCCGCTGCCGCTGGCGAGATTACGGGCGTCGGGCCAACTGGGCGAACTGCGCGCCCTTGATCTGCGCTTTTCGCCGGACGAGGCCCAGCGTTTCCTGGCAGATGTGATGGGGCTAACACTGGCGCCGCACAATCTCGCCGCGCTGGATGCGCGCATTGAAGGCTGGATCGCCGGACTACAACTTGCGGCGCTTTCTCTGCACCATTACCAGGACCCCACCGAGTTGATCCAGACATTGTCGGGCAACCATCACTTCATCCTCACCTACTTGACGGAGGAGGTACTGCGTCAACTGCCGCCGGATCGCCAATCCTTCTTGTTAGAGACCTCAGTGCTGAGCAGGTTAAGTGGTCCGCTGTGCGATGCTGTCACCGAACGCGCTGAGAGCAGCGCCGTGCTTGCCGCGCTCTACACATCGAACGCGTTTGTCCTGGCCCTGGATGAAGAACACCGCTGGTATCGCTATCATCGTCTTTTCGCCGATCTACTGCGCAGCCGTTTGGAGGCCACTCGGCCGGGGTACGCCGCCGAACTGCACAAACGGGCCAGCCTCTGGTATGAATCCCACGACATGGCCACCGATGCCATCGAGCATGCCTTTGCCGCCAAAGCCTATGCCCGCGTCACGCAGCTTTTGGAGCGCTATGCCCGCCCCCTGATCCTGGATGGGTATGCCCAAACCGTGCACGAGTGGCTACAGCGCCTCCCCGATGAGTGGCGGATAGCCGGACCACGCGCCAATTTGGCTTTTGCCTGGTCGCTCCTGTTAGGGGGGCGCCTGAGCGAGATCGAAACCTACCTAAGCGGGGCTGAAGCCGCGGTCAGGCGCGAATCGACTGCTGAAACCATAACGAGCGGTCTACACGCAGAAATCCTGGCGCTGAGATCGGCGCTGATCTCGTTGCGCGGAGAGACCCGACGGGCCTGTGACATGGCGGCTCAGGCTGTGGCCAAAGCGGCGACAGGCGATCTCTATGCGCAGGGGATCACGCGTTTCTGTCTGGCGACGGCAACCAACTACGACGGGCGCCTGGTGCAGGCGATTGAGGCCTATCAACAAGCACTGCCGCTCTGTCGCGAGGCGGGCAACAAGCTGGCTTCTATGTTGATCGTTGCCAATTTGGGGATGCTCTACATTGTGCAGGGCCGTCTGCGTGCAGCGGACGATCTGAGCAGGCAGGTGATGGAGACGGCCGAACGGTCAGGCGATGCGCGCACTCCGGCCCTGACGACGGTCTACGGCATCCACTGCGAAGTCTGTTATGAACGGGGCGACCTGGAAACCGCCGCCGCCGATCTGCAGCTATGGCTCGATCTGAGCAAACGCAGCGGGCATGTGGCGGCGATGGCTTACGGGCATGTGATCGCAGCACGTATCGCCCAGGCCCAGGGAGATCTGGCCGCGGCCCAAAAGATGCTGGATGAAGCCGTCATGATGCGCCAGTTTCGCATGCCTGCCTGGGTAGCCACTCACGTTGCAGGCCAACAGGCGTCGCTGGCCCTGGCCGAGGACGATCCGGATGCAGCGGCGCAGGTGCTGACCGCCACCGGTGTCAATGCAGACGATGAACCCCATCATCAACGCGAGATCATTCAGATCGCCTATCTGCGCTTGATGCTCTATTGGGGGCGACACAATGCTTCGGCCGACGGCTGGAAGTCGGCGAATTCGTTAGCGGCGCGACTGCTCGCCGACGCCGAAGAAGGGGGGCGCATGGGGCGCGTCCTCGACGTGCTGTTGTTGCGTTGTCTGCTGTTGCAGGCGCAGGGCAAGGAAGAGGCAGCGTTGGCCGACTTGAACCGAGCCATAACCCTGGCCACGCCCGAGGGCTATGTGCAACGGTTTGTCAACGCAGGCGCACCGATGGCCCTGCTTTTGTACAGGCTTCGCGGGCGAGGGGGAGACATCACCGGCATCGACAGATTGCTTGCCCGCTTTCCCGCCGCCACAGCCTCAGCGCAGCAGGAGTCGTTGATCGAACCTCTCTCGGATCGCGAACTCGACGTCCTGCGCCTGATGGCCGACGGTCTCACCTACCAGCAAGTGGCAGACCGGCTGGTGGTTAGCCTGAACACCGTCCGCTTCCATGTTAAAGGCATCTACGGAAAACTCGGCGTCGACAAACGCATCGCCGCCGTCGACCGTGCCCGCGCCCTCAATCTGTTGCGCTAGTGTCATGTCCACGGTCAAGTGATGGCAATTCCCTAGGGCCGCTTAGCGCGTCACGAAGCACATTACGGCGTCAATAGGGTGGTGTGTCCGAGATTTTTCGTCAACGATCTTCCGGGCTTCCACCCGGCAGAACGGACCGGCACGGAGGCCGGTCCCTACGCGTAGGGATGGACCTCCGTGTCCATTCGTCTTCGCGCCTCGCTCGGCTCCATCATAGGCCGTAAAGCTGCCGCGCGTTCCCAGCCAGGATCTGTGCCGTGAGCGCGGGCGGCAAAGTGGACGGCAAGGCCCGATCGGGCGCGTCGAAGTCCCAGTGGGGATAGTCGGTAGCGAACATGAGCCGATCGTTCATGTCCAAGTGCGACAGCAGTTGGGTGAAGAAGAGAGGTTGCGGTGGTTCCTCGATAGGCTGCGTGGTGAGCCAGAAATGCTCGCGAATAATCTCCGACGGCGCACGCTGCAAGTAGGGCGTCTCCTCTTTCAGGCGCCGCCAGCTTTGGTCGAGCCGCCACATCAGCGGCGGCAGCCAGGCGAATCCTCCTTCGATCAGGACAATCTGCAACGTAGGAAAGTGTTCGAACACACCCGACGTGACGAGGCTGATCACCTGTGGTTGGAAGGCCTGGGGCATACCGCCGTGGTCCTCGATATAGTGGGACGGCCAGCCTGCGCCGGTGATCGGTCCACCCCCGGCGCCGCCAAAGTGGATGCCGATAGGCAGGTTGTGGCGCACAGCCGCCTCGTAGATCGGCCAATATTTGCGATGGCCCATTGGTTCGCGCGTGCGCGCCAGGAAGAGCACCTGTACATAGCCAGGGTGAGCGCCGACGCGGTCGATCTCGGCGGCAGAAGCGGTAGCATCTTCGTAGGGCACAGCCAACGCGGCGCGCAGGCGCGGTTCCGGTTCCAGCCACTCGGCGATCTGCCAGTCGTTGACCGCCGCCGCCAGCGCCGCGCCGAATTCCACATTGGTGGCTCCTCCCACGCCAAACAAACAGTTGAGAACGCCGATCTCCAGGTTCCAGGCATCGAGCAATTGGGAACGCATAAAGTCGAGATCGCCGCCCGGCGGCAGCCCCGACGGCGGCCAGGCATCGTGCCGCGCCGCATTGGGCATGGCGCGTGGATAGGCCGATCCAATGTGGCCGCGCACGCCCATCATCTCGTGATAGCGACGCCAGCGCGGTGAAAGATACCTGTATAGCGTCTCGTTGTTGGGCATTGCATTGTGAATATCGCAATCGATCACGGCTGCACGCCTGGAGCGCGGCGCACTGGTTTCAAGAAGCGTAGTGGATTCGGTCATTGGTTCCTCCGGATAACAATTTGCCCTGGCGGGTAGTATCGTGTCAACGGTCAAGTGATGGCAATTCCGTAGGGGCGCTGCTTGCTGCGCCCACAGTGTGCCGGGCGCAGCAAGCAGCGCCCCTACCCATCAAACTCTGCCGGCGGCTGAGGGATCTTCTTAAAGTCAGCGTGTACTCATCCCAGCCGATACCATGCCCGCGCATTCTCGGCCAGAATCTTGCGCAGGCGTGATTCTTCCAGTGCGAGAGGCCAGGCATCTTCGGGCGCGTCGAACTGATGGTGCGGATAGTCGGTGGCAAAGAGGAGCAGATCATCGGACTCGAGCTGATCCAGGATCTGGCTCAGATGTTCAAGATCCGCCGGCGCGTCAAGCGGCTGGGTGGTCAGGCGCAGGTGCTGGCGCATGTAGTTCGACGGTAGCTGTTTGACCCAGGGCGTGTTGGAGCGCAGCCCTTTCCACTCTTTGTCGATGCGCCACATCAGCGAGGGCAGCCAGGTAAAGCCGCTTTCGATAAGAGAAACGCGCAGGGCAGGGAAACGATCAAACGCGCCTTCGATGACGAGACTGATCACCTGAGACTGAAAAACGGCGGCCATGCCCGCGTACTCTTCCATATAGGTGGTCGCCCACCCCGACGGCGTGGATGGATGCCCCGGCGCGCCACCATATTGGATGCCTACCACGAGATCATGGCGCACCGCAGCCTCAAAGATCGGGTCATAGCGGCGATTGCCGTAGGGTGCTTCCGAACGCACCGGCAGGATCACCTGTACGAAGCCAGGGTGCGTGCCGAAGCGTTCGATCTCCTGCGCGGCCAATAGCGGATTCTGGCTGGGGATTACCAGCGAAGCGCGCAAGCGAGGCTCTTTGTCGAGCCATTCCTCAACCTGCCAGCGGTTGATCGCACTTGCCAGTGCTGCCGCCAGATCCTGGTTGTGGACGCTGGTGACGCGGTAGGCGCAGTTGAGAATGCCGATCTCTGCGTTCCAGGCGTCGAGCGTCTGGGCGCGCAGCAGATCTAGATTCGAGCCGGGTGGACCACCGGCCGCCGGCACCGATCCGGGGCGCGCCGTCAATGGCGAACCCGCAGGATAGTCCGCAGCGTCTGGTTCGCGGAAGGCCGATTCGTTACAGTAATCTACCCAATAGTCGGGCAGGTAAGGGTAGAGCGCAGCCAATGACGGCGGCGTGTTGTGCAGATCGCAGTCGATGATAGGCTGCGCATCGAGAAGACGCATAGGTCAACTCCCAGTGGCGATGAGTATGTTCGATGCAGAGGTCGACAGTGGGACGAATGTTGCCGCCGCCAGCAAGTATACGCCAGACCATCAAGGAGAGGAAACGCTCTTCAAACACCTGCGCCACCATCCATCAAGCGCCCCCGCCATGGCTCACCCCTACCTTCCACTTTACGCCCACGGCACGGAGACGGAAAACTCCTCGGCCACGGCTTCCAGACGGCGGCGATGATCGGGGCCGACGGGGATGCCTTCATGGCGGTACTTCTGTTCACGCGCCGCTTCGACGCCGCCCGGCAGAAAACTCTCTTCGAAGCCGACAAGCGGTTGTAGTTGGCGCACACGACGCACGTATTCGTCCATTTCGTGTTTGAACTGCTCGGGTGGCAGGAAGAGATCGATACGGAAGGCGATCACCATCGATCCTTGATCGGCGCCGCTAAACTGGCGTTGTGCCCGTTGCGCATCCAGCGGTACACCGGCAAGGAAGCCCCCCCACGATCGGCAGATCGCGCCCATGCCAATCGCACGGAAGACGCTTCCGGGCGCCAGTTCGGCGATCTGATCGCGGTAGGGTGAGCCGGCGTAGAGATCGTGCATCGCCCCAAAATCGAGGACGAGGCTCTCCTCTTCAGCGGCGGGTGCGCTGAAGGACATGGGCGAACCGCCGGCCGCGTTGAAGATGGGCTGCCCCGGTTGCAGATCCAGTTGATGGCCGGATGTGACAAAGCAGAGCAGATCGTGGGCCAGAGTCAGGCGCGAGTAGATGCCGGCGGCCCCAAAGTGCCCGTGATTGCGCGTGAGCAGGATGGCGATCCCCTGGGTTTTGGCCTTTTCGATCAGGCGTTGCGTGCCCTCAAAAGCAGGAAAGTACCCCAACCCGCCATCGCCATCCACAAGCAGGCTAACGGGCGTCTCTTTCGCCACCGAAACCTGGGGATCATGGTTCAAAATGCCATCGCGGAGAAGTCGAGCATAGGTAGCGATCTGCGTGCTGCCGTGGCTGAAGACGCCGCGCAAATCATTGGTGGTGAGCAGTTCGGCCAGCAACTCCGCTTTGGAAGAGGGCAGACCGGCTGCACGCGCCAACCGTGTCACAAAGTCTTGCATTGCCTGCGCCGACACACTGATAAAGTCGGTGGGTGGTAGATTCACATCAAGCCTCCTGTGGATGATTGCCTTGATTGGTTCAACCGTGGGTACTGTTCAGCGTCAGCTACGCCGCACCCGAAGGGTCATCAACCGTCTATCTATTTTCGCATACCGGCTCGCCGATGACGAACGCAGCAACACCCATCTCGATTTTCCAATTTCCCAACCCACCCAACCCCAAACCAACTCTATCAACCAACCATCGTCAGGGGACCCGGCGGCGGTTGGGCGCTATCGTATAGGACATCAGCGGCGACAACTTGAAGGCCGCATCATCCATCTCATCGTACAAAGGAGGCAATGCAATGGCAACCACACTGCTCGACGCCCACTCTATGCAACGCGATCACCTGGTCGAGGGCTTATTCGCAGATGCAAGTAGCGCGCTGCGTTTGTTCACCATCTACTTAGGGGACAAGTTGGGCTACTACAAAACCCTCGCCAACGAGCAGACGCTGACGCCCGCTCAATTGGCGACGAAGACCGGGACGAACGAGCGCTATGCCCGGGAATGGCTGGAACAGCAGACTGTCAGCGGTGTACTGACCGTGACCAATCCGCAGGACGAGCCGCAGGACCGCCAGTTCTCACTGCCGTCGGGTCACCGCGAGGTGCTGGCAGACGCCGACAGTCTCAGCTTTATGGCCCCGTTAGGGCAGCTTATCGTCGGTGCTGCCTTCCCGATTCAGAAGCTGACTGACTGCTTCCGCACCGGTGACGGCATTTCGTTTGGAGAATACGGCCCCGACCTACGTGAGGGGCAGGCGCGTATGAACCGTGCCATGTTCCTTTACGAACTGGGGCAGAAGTATCTCGCCTCGATCCCTGATCTGCATGCCCGTCTTCAGCAGAATGCGCGCATCGCCGACATTGGCTGTGGCGTGGGTTGGTCGAGTGTCGGCATGGCACGCGCTTACCCGACTGTGAGGGTCGATGGCTTTGATCTGGATGAGGCCTCGATCCTGGACGCACAAGAGATCGCCCGCAGTGAAGGTCTGACCGAACGGGTGCGCTTCTTCTACAAAGACGCAGGAGCCGACGACATTGACGGCGAATACGATCTGGTGACGGCGTTCGAGTGTGTCCACGATATGGCGAACCCGGTGCAAGCGTTGTCGACGATGCGTCGCCTGGCCGAGCCGGACGGCATTGTGATTGTGATGGACGAGCGCACCGGCGATCAGTTCCTGCCCTATGACAATCCGCTCGAAGCGTTTCTGTACGGCTGTAGTGTGCTCCACTGTCTGCCGGCGGGGATGGCAGAAGAACATTCTGTGGGCACCGGCACGGTCATGCGCACCGATACGCTGCGCGGCTATGCACAACAGGCTGGATTCCGCGACGTGGAAGTCCTGCCCATCGACAACTTCTTCTTCCGATTCTATCGTCTGCACCAAATCTAGAACCGTGTCTTGAAACTCTCGTTTCAACAACCTATCCAAGGAGATTCACAATGTCTCGCAAAACACCCATTTTCACGCTGATCCTGTTCGTCCTGATCTTGAGCGGCTGCGCCGCCGTCCTGGCTGCACCTGCCGATCAACCGTCCAATCCCAACGCCACAATTCGTTTTGAAGTGGCGGAGGACATGTCCCGCTTTGTTTTCGATGATGCTCCGGTCTTCGAGGAAGACGGCTACCCGGCCTACGGCAATTCCTTTATCACCCAGGGCTATATCTACCCAGAAGGCACACTCACCTGCAACGAAGAGGGCTGCAACGGCGTCAACGCCGACGGTTCGCCCGAATTCCCTGAGGAGGTCATCGGCGAGTGGACCTGCCGTGGCTGGTTTGTAGGCGACGGTGCTCACACCGCCGAAGGGCCAATGGTCATCACCACACAGGTCTACAACTTCGGTGAAGAGGTTGGCGACGAGATGCTGATTTCAGAAGGCTACGAACTGATGGCGGAGGCTCCCTTCCACCGTGCGATTACCGGCGGCACCGGTCGCTTCGCCGGGCGGAACGGTCAGTTGGAACAGACCTTCCGTGGCTTCAATGCCAGCGAAGGCGTTGTCCTAAGTTTCGACCTCTCTCGATAATGGAATGGTCTCCAAGAAAACAGACTACCCCGTGTCCAGGGTCAACCCTGGACACGGGGTAGTCTGTTTTTGCCGTGCAAGGCTTGCACGCTCTGATGCGGTAGCCTTACTTACGCATTCAATAGAGATCGGGTATAGTGTAGACATGACTCTTTCACCTACATTCATTACCTGATTGGGTGTCAATCATGACTGATCAACCGAAAAAACGCATTGTTGTTGTCGATGACGAGCCGCGCATGGTGCGCTTCGTGAAGATGAACCTCGATCTGGAAGGCTATCAGACGCTGGAGGCAAACGATGGCTTTCAAGCGCTGGAAAAAGTCCGCGAGTATCAGCCGGATCTCGTCTTGTTGGATGTTGAAATGCCGGGTCTCGATGGATTTGAAACGTTAAAGCGCCTGCGTGAGATTAGCGATGTCCCTGTGATCATGCTCACGGTTCGCTCGGACGAAGATGACCGCATCAAGGGCCTGGATCTGGGCGCAGATGACTATGTGACCAAGCCGTTCAGCCCGCGCGAATTGTCGAGCCGGATTCGAGCCGTGCTGCGCCGCTTTGAGCAGACCGGCGCTCGCCCCGAGGATCAAATCGTCAAAATTGATGACCGGCTGCAAGTAGATCTACAACGCCGTGACGTCATTGTGAACGGTGAGCGGATGAGCCTGCGCCCCACCGAGTACCGCCTGCTCAACAACCTGATCGAGAATGCGGGCTGGGTAGTACCACATGAGGTTTTGCTGACCAAGGTGTGGGGGCATGAGTATGTCAACGACAACCATCTCTTGCGCCTGTATATCACCTATTTGCGTAAAAAAATCGAGGAAGATCCATCCAATCCTCGCTACATTTTCACCGAACGTGGGCTGGGCTATCGTTTCGTTGATTACCGCAAGCTGTGAGATTACCACAAACTGTAAACCGAAAGGATGTCGATGACGCAGCCAAACTTCATTGTCTTCCTGACTGATGACCAGGGCTACGGCGATCTTTCGTGTATGGGCGCGACAGACTTTCGCACGCCCCACATCGATCGACTTGCCCAGGATGGGTCGCGCTTTTCGTCCTGGTACTCGAACTCGCCGGTCTGTAGCCCCTCGCGGGCGGCACTGCTCACGGGGCGCTACCCGGGCAATGCCGGCGTGCGGGCGATCCTGGCGGGACACCGGACCGCGACGGGGCTGCCTGCCTCGACGCCGACATTGGCGACCGCGCTGCGCCGACTAGGGTACCAGACCTACATGTCGGGTAAGTGGCACCTGGGCGTCGATGAGGCTTCACGTCCACACAGTCACGGCTTCGATCACTGGTACGGTTTCCTGGCCGGCTGCATTGACTACTACTCGCACATCTTCTATTGGGGCATGAACAACCCCGGTCCTGGTATCAACCCAACCCACGACCTTTGGGAAGATGATCAGGAAATCTGGCAGAATGGCGACTACTTTACCGAGTGCATCACCGACAAAGCCATTCAATTCTTGCGTCAGGCTGCCACGGATCAACGGCCATTTTTCCTCTTTGTAAGCTACAATGCCCCGCATTATCCGATGCACGCGCCGCAAAAGTTTATGGATCGATTCGCCCATCTGCCCTGGGATCGCCAGGTGATGGCGGCTATGCTCAGCGCCGTCGACGACGGCGTGGGCGGCATCATGGCCGAGGTGGCTCGATTGGGGATGGCCGAAAACACCTGCACGGTCTTCACGGCGGACAATGGCCCCTCGCGCGAGACACGCAACTGGCTCGACGGCACCCTCGATCCTTATTACGGCGGTAGCGCCGGTCAGTTGAAGGGGCACAAGTTCAGTCTCTACGAGGGCGGCATCCGTGTGCCGGGAATCATCCACTGGCCCGGGACGATCCCTGCAGGGCAGGTGCGCGATGATCCTTGCGCCAGCATGGACATCTTCCCGACGCTGCTTCAGGCGGCGGGCGGCGATCTCAGCCAATACGAAATTAACGGCATCGATCTGTTGCCATCGCTCACCGGCAGCAACGCTTTACCAGAACGGACCATTTTCTGGGAAATGAATGATCAGACTGCGGTTCGCCGTGGTCCCTGGAAATTGGTGCTCAACGGCCGTCTTGTCGAAGGGGCGCCGCCCGAGGATGCTGTGCACCTGGCCAATCTTGTGGACGATATGGGCGAACGCACAAACCTCAGCCAAGTTGAACCGACACTGACAACAGAACTCACGGCATTGGCCGAGGATCGGCGCACACAGATCGAAGAGCGCTGGGTGCGTGAGTTTTCAGCGGAGCGCCAGGGTCTTGCCACCCATCAATAGTTCCCAGCGAAATCGGGAATCGCAGCGGAATAGTCAAATCACAAGAAAGAAAAAAGGACTGGCGTCTGAGCGCCAGTCCTTTTTTCTTTCTTGTGCCAATGACTAACGTTCGACTGCGTAATTGGCCTGTTCCCAGGCGTTCATGCCGCCCTGCATATTGTGGACGGTAAATCCACGCTGTTGCAGCAACTGAGTGGCCTGTCCGCTGCGGTTGCCACTGCGACAGACCGCAATGACTGTCTTATCTGCCGGAATTTCGGAGAGGCGGCCGTCCAGTTGCCCCAGCGGGATCAGCATTGTGCCGGGGATGTGACCGGCAGCGTACTCCCAGTCTTCGCGCACATCGAGGATGACTACGTCATCTCGTTCGCGAAGTTGATTAACCGTCTGGGCATCGATGTTGGTGGGCAAGTCGGCCAAGGAGATGGCCTCTCCGCCGGCAGCAGGCGCCGAGTTTCCACCACAGGCAGCCAGGATCAGGATGGCAACCAATACAACGAGCAAAGTAAGCAATTTTTTGAGCTGCATATCCATCTTTCCTCAACTAATAAAATGCGGATAGCGATAATCACTTTGAATCAGTTTACCAAGAACGCACGAATGTACGAAATCAGGAGGTGTTACGAGTCCTGGTCATCCGGCTAGGCACGGAGGACAATCGCTGCTTTATGCTGGATTTGTCCTATAGCGGGATGAAAGGCAATTTCTACGAAGGCAGTAGGCACAGAAAGGGGACCGAATGAGTCTTCAATTGACAAGTGCTCAGGTCTGGGAAGCATTGGAGAAGGAAGTTTTCGCCGTCCTGGGCATGGCGACGGCCAAGGGAGAAGCACGCACAGTCGGGATCGTCTACGTTGTGCGCGGGCAGAAGCTTTACATCGGCTCGAACCGCGACACATGGAAAGTACGTCACGTTGCCGCCAATCCCAACGTATCGATCACAGTGCCAATTGCCAAGCGCCTCTGGTTTATGCCCTGGATGAAGATCCCGGCGGCGACTATCACCTTTTCGGGTACGGCGCAAGTGCTGGAGCCCAAAGCGATATCTCCAGAGATTTTCAAAGCACTGTATCGCGGCATGGCTGACGATCCGGAACGCATGCCGGACTCCGCAGTCATCGAAATCACGCCGGAGAAGGACTTCATAACCTATGGGGTAGGTGTCTCTCTGATGGAGATGCGTGATCCGAATAAGGCGCGGGGACGGGTGGCCGTGGTGCAGTAGAAATGGCGACCAGGGGATTTCGGATCCTGTTGAGATCTAAAATCCCCTGGTCGCCTGAACGCTATTGCACCGATACCCGGGTAAAGAAGGCTTTCTTCGCAACTTCCGCTGTCTCGCCCGTGATCTCCACCTCGGCTTGCAGCGGCAGGTTGATGGATGACGTGCCGATCATGCACTTGATTGTGCCAGGCTCCAGCACAAAACGCATGGAGCTGTCGTAGAATGCCAGTTGGTTGATCGCCAGATCGAAGGTGACGGTTCGTCGCTCGCCGGGTTGCAGCGTCACACGGCAGAAGCCTTTGAGTTCCTTGATCGGCCGCGTCACCGTGGCCACTTCATCGCAGACGTAAAGCTGAACGACTTCGCTTCCCTGGCGAGGGCCGGTGTTGCTCAGGTCCACCTGAATAGAAACAGTGTCACCGGCCTGCAGGCTGGACTTGTCCAGGCGCAGGTTTTCGAGGTTGAACTGGGTGTAGCTGAGACCGTGCCCGAAAGGCCAGAGGGGGGTGTGGCTAAAGTCGACATAGTCGTTCTTCCAGTGTGAACGTCCGCCGGAAGGTTTGTGGTTATAGTAGGTGGGGATCTGGCCCACGTGTCTGGGAACCGTGATGGGCAGCTTGCCACCGGGGTTAACATCACCGAAGAGGACATCTGCCACAGCATCGGCGCCTTCTTCGCCGGGCAGCCACGCTTCGACGATGGCCGGCACCTGTTCGGCGGCCCAGCTTATCGACAGCGGACGGCCATTGATCAGCACCAGCACCACCGGCGTCCCCGTCGCGTGAATCGCTTCGAGCAGATCCTGTTGCACGCCGATCAGGTTCAAATCGGCGCGATCGCGCGCTTCCCCGCAGGTGCAGTCATCAGTCAGACCGGACTTACCACCCAAACAGACCAACGCCACGTCGGCCTTCGTGGCGGCGTCGATGGCGGCATCAAAACCGGAACGGTCTTCACCCAGCACGTCACAGCCTTTGGCGTAAAGCAGCTTTGTCTGAGCGGATGCCTTGCCTTGTAGCGCTTGGAGAATGCTACGCATGGGAACGAAAGCTGCATCTACTTCCATCTCGTCGGGGACGGGCATGGCCATGTTGCCCTGTCCTTTTTTGCGCGCTTCCATCAGGCTTTCAATATGGCAGATGTAGGCATAGTCGCCCACCAGATTGCGTGTGCTGTCCGCCTGCGGACCAATCACAGCGATCGTCTGCGTGTTTTGATCAAGGGGTAGCAGATCGCCGTCGTTCTTGAGCAGGATGATCGACTTTTCGGCGATCTGGCGCGCCAGCTTGCGTTCATCAGGCGTATCGAGGAGAACCGCTTCATCGTCGACGAAGGGATCTTCAAACAGGCCCAGGGCGAACTTCTGGGCCAGGAGCCGGGCCACACTGCGGTCGATCAGCGCTTCATCGATCTGTCCACGGGCGACGGCCTCTTTGAGAGGAACGCCGTAACAGTCCGTATTGGGCAATTCGATATCGATCCCCGCGCTGAGGGCGCGCACGGCAGAATCGGCCTTGTTCGCCGTCACGTGGTGGGCGGCCTGAAGCTGATCGACGGCGAAATAGTCTGAAACGACGACGCCCTCAAATCCCCACTCCTGGCGCAGAATCGTATCCAGCAGTTCCTCGTTCCCGGCGCAGGGGACGCCGTCGAGTTCGTTATAGCCGTTCATGATCGAGAGTAGGTTGGCTTGCTTGACGGCGGCCTCGAAGGGAAGGAGAAATATCTCGCGTAATTCCCGTGCCGGAATATGCGCCGGGTTCCAGTTGAAGCCTCCATCCGGCACCCCGTACCCCACGAAATGTTTGGCCGTGGCGATGATGCGGTTTTGCCAATCCGTGCCCTGTAACCCCTCGACAAAGTGGACACCGTTGAGCGCGACCAGGTAGGGATCTTCGCCGAAGGTTTCCTCGACGCGGCCCCAGCGCGGATCGCGTACCACGTCAAGTAGCGGCGAAAGTCCTTGATGGGCGCCGGCGGCACGCATTTGTCGGCGCACCACTTCGGCCATATCGCGAGTGAGCGAGGGATCCCAGGTACTGGCAAGCCCAATCATCTGTGGGAAGCAGGTGGCGTTGCGCGCCATATAGCCACTGCAACATTCCTCATGCACAATAGCGGGAATGCCGAGACGGGTGCGCTCGCACAGGTAACGCTGGATCTGATTGGCCAGGGCTGCACCCTGACGTGGGGTCAAGCTGCTGGCGCCGGCCAGGCGTGTAATGTGGCCCAGGCCAAGGGCCATATGAGAATGGGCTTTGTTTTCATCGAATTGCATCTCGGTGAGCAACTCGAAAACCCAGACGCTGCCCAGTTGGGCAAGCTTTTCGTCGAGGGTCATCTGACGCAGGAGGTCGTCCACGCGCTCGTCGATTGAACGCGAAGGATCGCGGTAGAGGATCGATTCCACTGGTGTTTGCATGGTCATTTTTCCATCGTTTTCTGAGAGGGATTCTGGAGGAATACAGCGAAATGGAGCAACCATCGAGGATAGCGTAGCGCAAAACGGGGGAAAGATCCAATAAAAAGAAACGACGGAGAGGGAGAGAAGGTTGAAGTTGGCGACGGTCTACTCTCGCAGAGGGTTACCCCTCGACTACCATCGACGCTGGTGGGCTTAACTTCCGGGTTCGAGATGGGACCGGGTGTACCCCCACCGCTCTTGTCACCAACAACAGCCTCTCTACCTCTGCCGTCGTTGCTTACTCACTCATTTCGATATTGCCTTCAGGTGGCTCAGGCTCTCATGTACTCAACGTACACACACACCCTACTCCCACCAAGCTACCTTCTCAGGCGCTCGCTCTCGCTCAGTCACGTGATAAGGCCAAAACCTCATAACGTCTTAACCTGATACGCTAAAAACTGTCTAGGATAGAAACATCTCGTTTGTACTTCTCAGCAACCGGACAAGGTCGTGATTCTTATTTACTGGTTAAGCCCTCGTGCGTTAGTACGGCTTTGCTCAGGACATCTCTGCCCGTACACATGCCGCCTATCTAACTGGTCGTCTCCCAGCGCACTTACCAGGTTACCCTGTGAGGGAATTCATCTTGAGGCCGGCTTCCCACTTAGATGCTTTCAGCGGTTATCCATCCCAGACTTGGCTACCCAGCGATGCGGTTGGCACCACAACTGGCACACCAGCGGTCTGTCCATCCCGGTCCTCTCGTACTAGGGACGGCTCCTCTCAATTCCCTTACGCCCACAGCGGATAGAGACCGACCTGTCTCACGACGGTCTGAACCCAGCTCGCGTACCACTTTAATGGGCGAACAGCCCAACCCTTGGGACCTACTCCAGCCCCAGGATGTGACGAGCCGACATCGAGGTGCCGAACCTTCCCGTCGATGTGAACTCTTGGGGAAGACTAGCCTGTTATCCCCGGGGTAGCTTTTATCCGTTGAGCCATGGCCCTTCCACTCGGTGCCATAGGATCACTAACGCCGACTTTCGTCTCTGCTCGACTTGTCTGTCTCGCAGTCAAGCTCCCTTTTGCGTTTACACTCTTTGACTGGTTTCCATTCAGCCTGAGGGAACCTTTGCGCGCCTCCGTTACCTTTTGGGAGGCGACCGCCCCAGTCAAACTGCCCACCTGACACTGTCCACTTACCGGCTTACGGTAAACGTTAGAGTCAAAACTCCAACAGGGTGGTATTTCACCAGCGACTCCACCGAACCTGGCGGCCCGATTTCTCTGTCTCCCACCTATCCTACACAGTTGAAGCCCTAACCCAATATCAAGCTACAGTAAAGCTCCACGGGGTCTTTTTGTCCTGCTGCGGGTAAGGAGCATCTTCACTCCTATTTCAGTTTCACCGGGTCCTTCGTTGAGACAGCGCCCCATTCGTTACGCCTTTCGTGCGGGTCGGAACTTACCCGACAAGGAATTTCGCTACCTTAGGACCGTTATAGTTACGGCCGCCGTTCACCGGGGCTTCAGTTCGCAGCTCGCACCGCTCCCCTTAACCTTCCGGCACTGGGCAGGCGTCAGCCTGTATACTTCGTCTTTCAACTTCGCACAGACCTGTGTTTTTGGTAAACAGTCGATAGGGCCTTTTCTCTGCGGCCTCTTCAAGCTCCAGGTCGCTCGGACCTCTCACTCTACAAAGGCGATCCTTCTCCCGAAGTTACGGATCTATTTTGCCTAATTCCTTAACGAAGGTTCTCCCGTTCCCCTTAGTATTCTCTACTCGTCTACCTGTGTCGGTTTGCGGTACGGGCACGCAAGTCTCACTAGAGGCTTTTCTTGTCAGCTTGGGTTCGGTCGCGTCTGCCTTGCGGCTTTGCCATCACCCCTCAGCTCAAACGGTCTTTTATCCCCGCTCTCTTCAGCCTACAGGCTTGGCACCGGCTCTTCCATCCGCCGGCCAACTTACCCTTCTGCGTTCCCCCTTCGCTCAAACAACTTGACGTGGTACTGGACTATTAACCAGTTATCCATCGGCTACGCCTTTCGACCTCGCCTTAGGACCGACTAACCCGACGCGGACTGACCTTCCGTCGGAAACCTTAGACTTTCGGGGACTGTGGTTCTCACACAGTTTTCGCTACTCGTGCCAACATTCTCTCTTCTGCCCGCTCCACCGCTCCTTACCGGTACGGCTTCGACGCTGACAGAACGCTCGCCTACTGCATATACGCTATACTTTCATATAACATACATACCCGTAGCTTCGGTGGGTGACTTGAGCCCCGTTGTATTTTCGGCGCAGAATCACTTGACCAGTGAGCTATTACGCACTCTTTCAAGGATGGCTGCTTCTAAGCCAACCTCCTGGCTGTCTCTGTAACTCCACATCCTTTCCCACTTAGTCACCACTTCAGGACCTTAGCTGACGGTCTGGGCTGTTTCCCTCTCGACCACGAAACTCATCTCCCGTAGTCCGACTGCCATGCGTGACTACCGGTATTCGGAGTTTGGTTGAGTTCGGTAGGCGTTTGGCCCCCTACCTCATCCAGTGCTCTACCCCCGGTACTCTCTTCCATGACGCTAGCCCTAAAGCTATTTCGGCGAGAACCAGCTATCTCCGAGTTCGTTTGGCATTTCACCCCTATCCACAGTTCATCCGAGCACTTTGCAACGTACACCGGTTCGACCCTCCACGAGGCATTACCCTCGCTTCAGTCTGACCATGGATAGCTCACCCGGTTTCGGGTCTACAGTTATCGACTAGTCGCCCTTTTCAGACTCGCTTTCGCTTCGGCTCCAGGTTTCATCCCCTTAACCTTGCCAATAACCATAACTCGTTGGCTCATTCTCCAAGAGGCACGCCATCACCCGGCAGAGTATCCTTAGATACCCCGCATCAGGCTCTGACTGCTTGTAAGCATACGGTTTCAGGTGCTATTTCACTCCCCTCGCTGGGGTTCTTTTCACCTTTCCCTCACGGTACTTGTTCACTATCGGTCGTCAAAGGTATTTAGCCTTGGGAGGTGGGCCTCCCAGCTTCGCACAGAGTTAGCGTGCTCCGTGCTACTCAGGATCCTGACCAGCCTAGTTCAATTTCGGGTACGGGACTCTCACCCTCTTCGGTCGGCCTTTCCAGTGCCGTTCTCCTATCTCTCCAGGTCCTTCTGTCAGTCCTTCAACCCCGCAGCGACCTTAATCGCTCCGGTTTGGGCTTCTCCGCTTTCGCTCGCCACTACTTACGGAATCTTTTCTTTTCCTCCGGGTACTTAGATGTTTCAGTTCCCCGGGTGCCCCGCTCGATGGCTATAGATTCACCACCGGCTATCCTGGCATTCCCCAGGATGGGTTTCCCCATTCGGATATCTACGGATTGCAGCTTTACCACAACTCCCCGTAGCTTTTCGCAGTGGTACACGTCCTTCTTCGGCCTTTGACGCCTAGGCATCCACCGTATGCCCTTAGTAGCTTAACCACTAAGAACCACTCTTTCGTCCGGTGGACAAGATGTCTCCATCCCCTTCTGCTTTTCAGCCTCCAGGGTCTTCCTCACCTTGCCTACTTTTTGAAGATGCTTCTATCCTATTCAGTTTTTAATGTACCAGGTCTTTGTCTGCCAGGTTTCACCCCGCCAGATTCGACTCTGCTCGCTCCGCTTTCCGCAGTGGGCCTGCGTGGATTCGAACCACGGACCCCTGCGTTATCAGCACAGTGCTCTAACCGACTGAGCTACAGGCCCTCGAAAGCGGTCTCCACTCCCCAAAAACTTTCTACGTCAGCTGTCTCACTTAGAAAATGCGCCGAGATGTTCCCATCTCCTGCGCATCTCTCTTCGCGTCCGGCTCTCGCGTCTGCTTCTGGTTTGTGGCTGCAGCTAATCTCTCGATTAACCGCTGAAGAGTGGTAAGGTAGCTACTCCCAAGTCTAGACCTTGGGGTCGAGGAGCTCAGTCTTTTGGTTCCACGCTTGTCTCAAGCCGCTGTTCGCGCCTCTTGACCCTCGCTTCCCCTCATCCGTCTCTCTCGTTCTCCCTAGAAAGGAGGTGATCCAGCCGCACCTTCCGGTACGGCTACCTTGTTACGACTTCGTCCCAGTCATCAATCCCACCCTAGGCAGCTCCCTCCTTGCGGTTGGGTCACCGACTTCAGGTGTTATCAACTCCCATGACGTGACGGGCGGTGTGTACAAGGCCCGGGAACGTATTCACCGCAGTATGGCTGACCTGCGGTTACTAGCAACTCCAGCTTCATGTAGGCGGGTTGCAGCCTACAATCCGAACTACGACCAGCTTTGGTGGGATTCGCTTCAGGTCGCCCTTTCGCTTCCCTTTGTACCGGCCATTGTAGCGTGTGTGTAGCCCTGGATATAAAGGCCATGCTGACTTGACGTCATCCGCACCTTCCTCCGGTTTGATACCGGCGGTCTCGCTAGACACTTGTAACTAGCGACGCGGGTTGCGCTCGTTGCGGGACTTAACCCAACATCTCACGACACGAGCTGACGACAGCCATGCAGCACCTGTGTACGCTGCCCGAAGGCTCGTTCCGGTTTCCCTTCACTACTACGTACATGTCAAACCCAGGTAAGGTTCTTCGCGTTGCATCGAATTAAACCACACGCTCCGCTGCTTGTGCGGGCCCCCGTCAATTCCTTTGAGTTTTAGCCTTGCGGCCGTACTCCCCAGGCGGTGAACTTATCGCGTTGGCTTTGGCACGGACAGGGTCTATACTGCCCACACCTAGTTCACATCGTTTACAGCGTGGACTACCGGGGTATCTAATCCCGTTCGCTACCCACGCTTTCGCACCTCAGCGTCAGATTAGTGCCAGAAGGCCGCTTTCGCCACTGGTGTTCTTCCCGATATCTACGCATTCCACCACTACACCGGGAATTCCGCCTCCCTCTCACTACCTCAAGCTTGCCAGTCTCCAACGTCCCCTCTCAGTTAAGCCGAGAGATTTCACGTCAAACTTGACATGCCGCCTGCGCGCCCTTTACGCCCAGTAATTCCGGATAACGCTTGACACCTACGTATTACCGCGGCTGCTGGCACGTAGTTAGCCGTGTCTTATTCCTAAGGTACCGTCAAGATAGGTCGCCCCACCCTTCTTCCCTCAGAAAAGAAGTTTACAATCCGAAGACCTTCATCCTTCACGCGGCGTTGCTGCATCAGGGTTCCCCCCATTGTGCAATATTCCTCACTGCTGCCCCCCGTAGGAGTCGGGACCGTGTCTCAGTTCCCGTGTGGCTGGTCTTCCTCTCAGAACAGCTATCGATCATCGCCTTGGTAGGCCTTTACCCCACCAACTAGCTAATCGACCGCAGGCCCCTCCTTAAGCACCTTAGTTTTCTTGCCCCGTACTCCCGTACAAAGCAACTCATGCGGTATTAGCTGCAGTTTCCCACAGTTATCCCCCGCTTAAGGGCAGGTTACCTACGTGTTACTCACCCGTTCGCCACTAAGAATACATCGCTGCATCCTTCGTTCGACTTGCATGTGTTAGGCACGCCGCCAGCGTTCATCCTGAGCCAGGATCAAACTCTCCGTAAAGAATTCGATACTTATAACTCATTCTCTCGCCTGCTCCACTCAACCCACAACCCTCTCAGGCCCCAGGCCAAGCTCCACAGTCGAGTCTCTTTCAGAATCAACTTGGTTTTCTTACCTTACCACTCTTCAGTTGTTAATCTGCCGCTGCTCTCTCACACCCCAAAACACTTACCGCATCCGGGGCACAAGATGATTATCTTATCACGCTTCCATCGCTCGGTCAAATTCACGTCCGCTTGTTTCGCTTCATGTTTCTGACCGCTCGCCCGCCCGTTTTTGTTCGGTGGGGCGACTGCTAATTCTACGCACGCTCTTCGCTTGTGTCAAATCCCACAGACCCTGTTTCACATCACCTTTCTACCATACGCTTGATGAGGTGAAGTGGACATTTGATTGATCGGAAATTCGCTCAAGTTTTGCGGGCATTCTAAACGATGTTAGAATGATCAAATTGTATGTTCATCACCGTCAGGCGTTATTTTGACGGTGTCGAAAACCGGCCATGTTGAGCCAGGAAGCGGATATCCTCGGCGGTGAGCGCACCGGCGGCCTCGATTTCGGCCAACAGTTCGGGCCGGCGTTCGAGCGTGCGCAACAAGGATTGTTCTCGACGCCAGCGTGCCACCTGACCGTGATGCCCACTGAGCAGTACATCGGGGACCTGCTGGTTGCGAAATTCAAGAGGACGGGTATAGTGCGGCCCTTCCAGCAAGCCATCTAGCCCCGGCGAGTGACTGTCTTGATCCGCACTCAACGCGAACCCTAACGCGCCTGGCAGTAGACGTGTGACAGCGTCGACGATGACCATGGCGGCCAATTCACCGCCACTGAGCACAAAGTCGCCAATGCTGATCTCGTCCGTGATCAGGTGGCGACGCACTCGTTCATCAACCCCCTCGTAACGACCGCAGATCAGGGCGATCCGAGGGTAGGCGCTTAATTCGGCGGCAACTGACTGATCGAACAGACGCCCTTGAGGCGACATGAGGATGACGGGGACATCGGCCGGCAACGGCGCGGGATCGTTCTGATCCCACTGCGGCAGATTGCTAAAGGCGTCGGAATCGGGTAGAACCCACCCGGCCGGTTGGGTCAACACGCTCTCGACTGCTCGAAAAATCGGCTCTGGTTTCATGATCATGCCGCCGCCACCACCATATGGTGTGTCGTCGCAAACATGGTGGCGGTCAGTGGTAAAGGCTCGAATATTGTGCAGCGCTACGGATAAAAGATCTTTTTCTTGGGCGCGCTTGAGGATGCTTTCGCCAAGCGGGCCGGTAAACATAGACGGAAACAGCGTGAAGATGTCGAAGTGTAGCGTCTGGGGGAGCTGCCTGTGATCTTCGGAAGGCGTGGATTTATCGAACGTTCCAGATTTTCCCATTATCTTACTATCTATACAGTTGCTTCGCTTCAGCGGTCGGTCCTCGTTACTGATTCGCTCTACCGGGCAACAGCCATTTACCGAAGAACACGGTTCCACCGGCAACTACGAAGTGGACGATGGAACCGCCGGATTCCCAGTATCCAGCGCGCGATTGATGGCCTTGGCGGTCATGTTGATAGGCTCATTGTAGCACACGGGCTATCGGCAGAGAAGCTAGTCTATTCGGATCCATTGACACCGGCACAACGTGGCCTGACAACGCTGGCGCAGTTGGCCTTAGCATCAGTCGCCGTCGTCCTGATCTGGTTGAACTGGCCCAGTTCGGCTGCGGCGCCGATTATGATGGATAGACCGCAGTCTGCGCCGAGTGCGGCAATCACGGTCGACGCCGAAGACGAACTCACGGCACAGGTGATTGCAAGTGCCGCGGTACTTGATTCAGCAGTAGTACTGGATTCAGCCGAAACCGCAGTGGAAATCGTAGTAGAAGAAAGTGTAGAAACATCGGTTGTGCTGACGGATGAAGAGCTTGGTGTCCAAACACTCCAGACTACCGTCACTGCAAATAGTAGTGACGATAGCCTTGACGCAGCCGCGACCCTCTCGTTTCCGCGATACAGTCTACCCTTGTCTGTCAATACGATAGCGCCACTCCTTGGCAGATTTGCAGAGGGCTCAACCGGCGTCACTGAAGTTGCCGAAAGTGGAGTCGCCGAGAGTGAAGTTTCCGAGAGTGAAGTTTCTCCGAAAGTGGAGTTGCCTCCACTGAAGTCGTCGAAAGTGGGGTAGAAGAGGCACAGTCTCCTTTGCTCGATAAACTAGAATTGGCGATTGCGGAGGCTATTGAGAACGCCGCCAAAGCAGAGACCGGTTCGCCCGATGGTGTGGTTGTAGTTGAGCCACAGGTGCAGCCAAAAACCGAAGAGCCGGTCAGCGTGGTTGTCGCGGCCGCACCGGCGCCTCCGACAGCCTTCCCCGACGAACTCATCCTGGGCCCGGCGTGGGACACGTTTGAACCTCTTCCTGCAACCGACATCTATTGGCTGGAATCGGCGTTCTCGCCCAGTTACAATCAGATGTATAGTGCGAGCTATGAATTCGGCAGCACAGCCGGGGGGCGCTACCGTCCGCATCACGGCGTGGATATTTCAAACCCGCTCGGTACACCGGTGATTTCGATGGCCAGCGGCGAGGTGATCCACGCTGGTCCGGACAACCCAATGCTGCTGGGGCCCTACAATAATTTCTACGGGAACAGCGTTGTCGTCCGTCTTGATCAGAAACTGTCCACGTCCGAGGGGGAGAAAGAAGTCTTTCTGCTCTATGGGCACATGAACGAGGTCTTTGCCCAACGGGGAACGCATATCAATAGAGGCGATTCCGTCGGAACCGTGGGCATGAGCGGCATTGCAATTGGTCCACATCTGCACGTAGAGATCCGGGTCGGGCAAAATAGCTATATGACAGTGGTCAACCCCGTCCTGTGGATAAAGCCGCAGCAAGGCGCCGGCAGTGTGGCGGTGCGCCTGGTGAATGCAGAAGGACGATCCTGGTCAGGGGCGCGTGTCAGCCTGTTGCGGTATGAAGGCGATGGCGCGCGCTGGGTGCGCACGGTGGAAGTCTACCGAAGCGAGGAGCGGCTGCGCAGCAATCCAGTTTGGGGCGAAAACGGCGCTGCCGCCAATCTGCCTGCCGGCGCCTACTATGTTGCGGCTGAAGTCAACGGTGAAAAGGTCGGCGAGAATATTGTGATCGAAGATGGCAAGACGACTTTTGTCGAACTGAGAACGCAGCAGTAGCCATGTCTACTGTGATCATTTACACTGATGGCGCCTGCCTGGGCAATCCTGGGCCGGGAGGGTGGGCAGCCATTTTGCAGTACGGGGAACACGAGAAAGAACTGAGCGGCCGCTTCCGCGAGACCACCAACAACCGCATGGAAATGCGTGCCGCTATCGAAGCACTCGACGCGCTCAAACGTCCGTGTCAGGTGGAGCTGTATACAGACAGCAGCTATCTGCGCAATGGAATCACAAAATGGGTGCATGGTTGGCAGCGCAACGGTTGGCGTACCGCCGGCAAAGCACCCGTGAAGAACCAGGATCTGTGGAAAGCGCTGCTCGCCGCGGTTACACGGCATGAGGTCAACTGGCAGTGGACCAAGGGCCACGCCGGCGTTGAACTCAATGAACGGGCCGATCAACTGGCCGCCGCGGCAGCGCAAAAGGTGACCACGGATGATCCGGCCGATGTTGAGCCGCAAAACTCGCTGCCGAATAGGCTGCTCTAAAGAAATTCTACTCATTCGAAAGCACTTACATGGATCTCCTCAACCTGTGCAAACTCCTGCTCGACGAAGATCGCCTGCGCTTGCTCGGTCTTTTGGCAGCGGAGCCACTCAGCCAAACCGAACTGATCACCCGATCATCAATGAAGGCGGGGGTATTGACACGGCACCTCTATCAACTCCAAGAAGCGCGGCTGATCGCGCTCAAGACGGTTGACGGTGTCGATCACTATTTCCTCAATGTGGAACGGGTGCAGGAACTAAAGCGCCAACTCTTCGCACCGGCGCCTGATGCTCAGCCACAAAACGCTGAAGAGGAGATCCTGAGCCGCTTTGTCGAAAACGGTCGGCTGACTCACTTGCCCACGCAACACCCGAAACTGATCGTCGTCTTGCAGTGGTTGGCCGAAGAGTTTGATGTCGGTGTCGATTACCCCGAACGCGCCGTCAATGAAATTCTCGACAAACATGGCTCAGACTATGCGACGCTGCGCCGCATGTTGATCGACTACCAATTCCTCACCCGCAGCGGTGGAATATACCGGCGCGTCGAGCAGCAGGCAGGGTGACTCGCCCCGCTTTCTGTAGACGTAAGAGTATGGGATGATGAGATCGTAGGCCAATGCGGCTCTACGATCTCATCATCCCATTGTCCTTTACCCACCATTTCAGCAGAGGAGACAGAGCGATGCCGTCCCCATCCTCACCCCCGAATGTGATTGTCTTTTTCACAGACCAACAGCGCTGGGATTCAACCGGTGTTCATGGCAACCCGCTTGATCTGACGCCGAATTTTGATCGCATGGCGCAGCATGGCACTCATGTCTACAATTCCTTCACCGTGCAACCCGTATGCGGACCGGCACGATCTTGTCTGCAAACCGGATTGTACGCCACCCAGACCGGTTCTTTCCGCAACGGCATTCCCCTGTCGCCGGATCTGCCCACTCTGGCCCACTACTTCAAGGACGCGGGCTATACGACGGGGTACATTGGCAAATGGCACCTGGCGGACAACGCCAGTGCCGGTCCTGTGCGCGAAGAGCAGCGGGGCGGCTACGATTATTGGCTGGCGTCGAATCTGCTCGAATTTACGTCAGATGCCTATGATATGGTGATGTACGACAACGACGGCAACGCTGTAAAGCTCCCCGGCTATCGCGTCGACGCCCAGACCGACGCCGTAATCCGCTATGTCGACGCTCATCAGGATGAACCATTCTTTCTCTTTGTTTCGTACATTGAACCACATCACCAAAATCATGTGGACGACTATCCGCCGCCCGACGGCTACCGCGAACGGTACGCTGGCCGCTGGACGCCGCCCGATCTGGCCGCGTTGGGCGGTTCGACCCATGCCCATCTTGGCGGCTACTTCGGTATGATCAAACGGCTCGACGAAGCGTTGGGTCGCCTGATGGATTCGCTCAAAAGCCTGGGGCTGGATGAAAACACCATCATCCTCTTTACATCGGATCACGGCAACCACTTCAAAACGCGCAACGCGGAATACAAACGATCCTGCCACGAAGCGTCGATCCGGGTGCCAACGGCCTTTAGTGGCCCCGGTTTCGAGGGTGGCGGACAGATTCGCAAGTTGGTGAGCCTGGTCGATCTGCCACCAACCCTGCTCGACGCCGCCGGCATTCCGGTGCCCGAGAGGATGGCCGGACGCTCGATCCTGCCCCTGGTCCGCAAAGAAGATACGAACTGGCCCGAGGAAGTCTTCATTCAGATCAGTGAGTCTCAAGTGGGGCGCGCCGTGCGTACACAGCGCTGGAAGTATTGTGTCACTGCTCCCGAGAAGGACGGATCGGCAGATGCCGGTGCAGAGCACTATGAGGATCAGTATCTCTACGATCTCCAAGCCGACCCTCACGAACTCACCAACCTGATCGGCCTCGAATCACACAAAGAAGTCATCGAAGTCCTGCGAGAGCGGCTAATTCGACGTATGCAGGAAGCAGGCGAATCGGTGCCGACCATCGGTTCTGCACCTTCGCGCCGGGCAGGACAACGGCATGTGTCAAGCGCGGAAGCGCACTCGTAACTGTCGAATCGGCCACATAGATTCGCTTTTGCTATCAACAAGCAATCAACGATTGAGGGATTGTAGATCTCGATTCCGATCTACGATCCCCCAATCGCTCAATCCCCCAATCTCTTTGCTCTGCTATGAGACGATTCCTTGATTTCTACGCTGGTGCAGTTGCGCTCTGGCTAACGCTGTGGCGATTGCTTGGCGATGCCAACGGTTGGCTGGCGCTGGCGAATGCCTGGTCTTTTTGGCTGCTCTTGACCGGCATCCCCGTGGGCACGGTGGCGTTGATGCGGCGCTCTCGGGTTTTGGCCTTCCTATGGGCGGTGGCGAGCGGCGCTACCTTCGTGCGACACTACAGCGGACTGTTGGCGCGTCTGCGTCCGTCGTCCTCAGTTGAAGCTGTAGCCGGTGATCAAGTGACCGTGTTCAGCGCCAATCTGCTCAACAGACCGCGTATCCTCGACCAGACCGCTCAGGCCATCCTGGATCTGAACGCCGATCTCCTCCTCTTTCAGGAGTGCATCGCCGATCACAGCGAGCAACTGGAGCGAAGCCTGGCCTGCAACTATGCGTATCGAGCCTGGATACCCTATCTGCCCACCAACATGGGGCTCGGCATCGCCGGCCGCATTCCCTTTGCCGTCACCGGCTTCTGGCAGAACGTGGGGCTTGAACCCTACGCGCTGCGCATTGCGCTGGTCCTGCCCGGCGGCCCGCTGGATGTCTACTGTGTCCACTTTATCGCACCCAGTCATCAGGTGCGTCGCCGCGGGCCAACCCGGCTACTACACACCCGCGAACAGCAAATTCGTACCATCCTGCGAGAGATTGCTCGCCGCTCGCGCCCTGCTATCGTGGCAGGGGACTGGAACAGCACCGAGGGCGCAGACTCGTACGGCTGGGCTTCGTCGCAACTGATCGACGGCTGGCTTGAAGGCGGAGACGGCCCCGGCTGGACGTGGCAACGTCTCGTGGGCGGGCGAGACTTCTTTCCACTGCTGCGCCTCGACTATCTCTTTCACACGGGACGCGCCCTTTCACGCAGGGTGCAGGTCATGCAGATGCAGCGCATCCTGGATCCGCGGATCGGCTCCGATCACTGTCCGTTAATGGCTCAAATCAGCGTTACACCATCAAGGCGCTGATCAACCTATCGCACGCCTTTACCGCTTGGCGCACGAAATTGGCTCTCGTCCCGGCGGAGCGGCGGCGAATCGGGCCGCAGCAGCGACATTGCGCACGTTTTCAACCGCTGCGGCTATGCAATCCATCTCACCCCCACCAAACGAGGACCCGATGATCATTGATGCGCACATCCACTATGGCGATGCCCACCCGGACTTTCTGACGTTTCTGCAAAAAGAGTCGCTCAAACTTCTCAATATCTGCGTTGCCCACGTCGACAATGATTGGGCCTATTGGTCCGGCCAGGCAGAGAAATATCGATCCCTGACAGACCAACATCCGCAACGCTTTGCCTGGTGCACCACCTTCGACCTTCCCCGCTTCGACGATCCCGATTATGTGTCGCAAGTCATTGCCCAATTGGATCGCGATTTCGAGGCAGGCGCGGTAGCCTGCAAAGTATGGAAAAATGTGGGCATGGAGGTAAAGACGCCCGACGGCGACTTTTTCATGGTGGACGATCCGCTGCTTGATCCAATCTTCGATCACATCGCCGCCCGTGGACGCACGCTGCTCACCCACATTGCCGAACCGCTGGCCTGCTGGCAGCCGCTCGACGAAAACAACCCCCACTACGGCTATTACAGCCGCAATCCACAGTGGCACATGTACCAGCGCCCCGAATTCCCGTCGCACGAACGGCTGATGGAGGCCCGCGATCACATGGTCGAGAAGCACCCGGATCTGCGCGTGATCGGCGCGCATTTTGGCAGTTTGGAATATGACGTCGCCGCCGTTGCCGCCCGCCTGGATCGCTACCCCAATTTCGCCGTGGATATTTCGGCCCGACTGGTGGATATCGCCATCCAGGACAGCGACAAAGTACGCCAATTCTTCATCGACTACGCCGACCGCATCCTCTTCGGCACCGATGTCGTCATGCGCACGCCTCTATCCAGCATGGATGACGACACTCGAACTCAGGCCTTGCAGACGCTTGGGGAGGTTTACCAGATGCACTTCGCCTACTTCGAGCGCAGCGACAGCGTGACGGTGCGTGGCCGATCCACTCGTGGGCTAGATCTTCCCGGCGACGTGCTGACCAAGTTTTACCGCACGAATGCCGAAGCATGGTATCCAGGCATTACCGGCGCCTGATAGAGCCGATCGGCGTCGCCGCATCGCCAGGGCAAACAACACCAGCGCCAGCGGTATGATCACGTAATTCCCAATCGCACCGGGCGCGGTGCCACTGGTTTCGAATGGCTTTGCGAAGGAAAGCAGCAGCCGCCCGGTATACTCAACGGCGATGAACAGGTACATCAGTGGGATCAGGTTCTGATAGCGCCACAACACCACTACGTAGAACAACCCAAACAGCAATTGCGACAGGCCCCACAGTGCAAAGAGATGGATCACAGCGGCGGCCCCATTCGCCGTAAAATCCGTGAGTGGGATCGTGGCAATCGACTGTGCGCCGCCATCTGGGGCAAAGATGTGGATCAAGCTGCGTATCAGCGTGATGACCGTCAAGGCTACGAAGATCCACTTAGCCACGGGTGCGCCCTGGTACTCATTCGAAGCCGATTTGGGGAAAATTCTGTCCACGTCTTCTCTCCTTCTCCTTATTGCTTATCTTGTGCGGTATGTGCCGTGGTGATATAGCTCCCATACAAGTCGGCTGATTTCACTCGCGAACGTTGGGCTTCTACATAGCTGGGTGTCAGGCGTAGATCGGTGAAGACAGCGAAACTAGGCCAGCGGGGCACGATAAGTCGATCCCAGATGGAGGGGCCGACCAGGTTTTGTTTGATGTCGACATGGTTGCGTGAGGATAGCGGTAACAACAAACACAGAACAGCGGACAAGTGTAAGCAAAAGCGACCATATCAAACATGAAATAATTCCTGCTATACTCTGTTTGGAACGCAAACCATTAGGAGTCTTTCACTTTCGCCGAGTCGTCAGCACTCGAAAGCATAAGAGTGAACACCAATGTCAGTACGATTGTTGGGTATCGTAGGCCTGCTCCTGGGCGGGCTGATTCTGGCAGTTGCGTGTCGCACACAACCTAACCAGATGCTACCGGCCGAAGCTCCTGTGCAAAGCGGCGGCACGGCTGAAATCGTGTTCTATGATTGGCCGGAAGACGAAGAGGCCTATGCCCATGTGATCCAAACCTTTGCGGCAGAGACCGGTATCAAGGTTCGCTTCGAGGCCTATGTCAGCACGGAGGAGGCTATCGACAATATCCGGTTGGGGAAGGTCTATGATGTCGTCGTGATCGAGAATCTCTTTCTCTCAGATCTGATTGCGCAGGGCCTCCTGGCCCCTATTGACCGGCAGAACATTCCTAACTTCAAGAACATCTCGCCATCCTTCCGCGATCTCAGTATACGACCCCGGCAACAAATATACGATTCCTTACTCGTGGAGTTTGACCGGACTGGTGGTGCGTAGTGACTTAGTCGACCCACCCGTAACTCACTGGGCAGACATGTGGGATCCCAAGTATGCCGGCAAGGTTGTGAATTGGCTCAGTACACCACGCTTTACGCTTGGCGCTGCGCTTCACACGTTGGGCTATTCAGCCAATTCAGAAAATGCGGCGGAGTTGGAAGAGGCTCTGCATAAGCTTATCGAGCTTAAAAACCACGGCGTCTGGCTGGATTCCGAGGAGTCGAGCGCGCCGATGCTGGTAAATGGGGACGCCGTGATGGCTCTTGGCTGGGTATACGATCTCGAGACAGCTCGAGAAGCAGACGTAGCTGTTGATTACATTTTGCCAGAAGAAGGAGCGCTTTTGACGGGTGATAGCTTTGTCATCCCGGCCAACAGCCCCAATAAGGCTGCTGCGGAAGCCCTGCTGAATTTGATCTTACGCCCGCAAATTGCCGGCGAGATCATAAACACAAACTATTACCCCATGGCCAATGATGCCGCACTCGAGTATGTAGACGCAGCCCTACGCAACAATCCGATCGTATTCCCCTCGGATGAGCAACTGCGCCAGGCCGAGCTGCTGCTACCGCTGAGTGCGAACGGCGAACGGCTCTATACCAACATTTGGCAGCGCTTTCTAGACGCAGAAAAGTAGGGCATTGGCATGACCACCTTAACCATCCCCAAAATGCTACAAGGTATACGCACCCATATCCCCGCTCACAGCTTGCGCGGGGATCTCCTGCGCACGTTGGCGATCATCTTGATGGCTACCTTGTTCCTGTTTGGCGTCCTTGTCTATGTCTTTACATCTCGAAGCGAGCGCGCGATGTGGGCGCAACGACAGGTTGAAGCGGCTGATTTCGCAGCTAACGAAGTTACCAATTTTGTAGAACGCACTCAGGACTACTTGAGGCTAGCCGGGTCACTGCCTGTGTCACAAATCGAACAGAATCCTGAAATCCTGTCACGATACCTCTTCGACAATACAACCGTACTGGAAATTATCCGTACCGATACGCAGGGCAAAATCATTGCCTCCGCAGACGGAGGCGTTCCGATTTTGGCGAACCTTTTTACACTTTCGCAATCAAACTGGTTTCAGCAGGCCAGATCCGGGAAGTTTTACATTGGCGACTTGCAGATCTCGATGGACGGCGAACCGTATCTAGTTGCCGCAGTGCCGGCCAGAGATGGAGGGGTGACGGCTGCTCGCGTACGCATGGATCTGCTTTGGGAGGTGACGAGCAGGATTCGATTTGGACAGAGCGGCTACGCCTATGTAGTAACCGACGACGGAGCTTTGATTGCACATCCCACGCCTGAGTTTGTCCTTGCCAACACGAACCTGGCCGGGCACCCAGCGATGAGAGCGATCACTGCAGCCCCCCAGCATCAGTGGACTGGCAGCTATACAAACTTTCAAGGAGAGCAAGTTCAGGGCACATCCCGATCCATACCCGGCTTGAACTGGATTATCTTGACTGAACTGTCCAGCTCCGAAGTCTATGCAAGCACCCGTCGGGCACAGCTTTTCTTGCTCCTAGCAATTACTTCGTTCGGTGTCTGTACGATGGCAACGCTGTTCGTCTCTATGAGGCACGTTGTCCTCAAGCCTGTGGAAGCGCTGTGTGCTGCTTCGGAAAGGGTGGGTCAAGGCGATTTTGCCTATAGGGTAACGATCCGGCGCCACGATGAGATCGGCCAGGTCGCACACGCCTTTAACGCCATGGCAGCCGGTCTGAGCAAGCGCGATGTCGAGATTGCAGCCAAGACCGCCGCCCTTGCCATTGAGATTGAGGAGCATAAGGAGACACAGAGAGAACTTGAACAGCTCAATCGCACGTTGGAGCAGCGGGTCTCTGAACGGACACGCGAACTCGAACTCCTGACCACAGACTTAATGCGATCGAACCGGGAATTGCAGGAGTTTGCCTATATTGCCTCGCACGATCTACAAGAACCACTGCGAAAAGTGCGCGCATTCGGAGACCGCCTGGTCGAACGGTACAGCGACGTGCTTGATGCCAGAGGGAAAGACTACGTAGCGCGCATGCAGGCCAGCGCAACACGTATGCAAACGCTCATTGACGCATTGCTCACCTATTCGCGTATCGCTACCAAAGGCCAGCCATTTGTCAACACAAACTTGAACGATATCGTCCGAGATGTAGTGTCCGACCTGGAGACGCGCCTGGAACAATTCGGTGGTCAAATCAAGTTTGAGGACTTGGGCACTATCGAGGCGGATCCCTTGCAGATGCGCCAATTGCTGCAAAACCTGATCGGCAACGGGCTGAAGTTCCATCGGCCCGATATACCACCCATCGTCACACTCTACGGCGAGACGTGCCCAAGTTCCGACCTGCAGGATCCCAACCAATTTATGTACCGGCTGACTGTAGAGGATAACGGCATCGGCTTTGAGCCACAGTATGCTGAGCAGATCTTCCAGGTATTTCAGCGCCTGCATGGCCGCGATGAGTTCGAAGGTACTGGGGTTGGCCTCGCCATTTGTCGCAAGATCGTCGAGCGGCACGGCGGCACAATTTTAGCATCGAGCACATTGGGGGATGGCGCCAAGTTCATCATCACACTGCCGATCTCGCGGTCACCTAAGCCAGTTGAGAAGGGAACCATTTTTTGATGAATGCAAACTGCAAACCGATAGTCATTCTCATTGCCGAAGACGATCCGGATGACCAGTTGCTGGTCAATGAGGCGTTGGAGGAAAACCGGCTGAACAACGTCGTCCATTTTGTCAATAACGGCGAAGAACTGCTCGATTACCTCTATCGACGTAACCGTTATGCAACTGAGGCTGCCCCATCTCCCGATCTGATTTTACTGGACCTGAATATGCCCAGAGTAGACGGTCGTCAGGCCCTTGCGGTCATCAAGGCGGATCCAGAGTTACACCGGATTCCCATTGTCGTTCTGACCACATCTAAAGCAGAAGAAGACGTGGTGCGCACATACAACTTAGGGGTCAATTCTTTTATTGTAAAACCGGTGACCTTTGAGGCCTTGGTTCAGGTAACAAGAGTGCTTACCGAATATTGGTTTTCCATCGTACGATTGCCTGCCCACCAGATGTAACTTCTCCGCACAAATCCAACTTCGCTAGCAGAGGGCACTACGGAGTATCAGGTGTATGACCAAGATTCGAGTAATGATCGTGGATGACGACGAAGATGACTATATTCTAACTGAGGATTTGCTCCAACAGATTGGCAGAGATCGCTTTGCCGTGGAATGGGTTGCCACTGGGAAAACTGCCTTGGAGGCGATGCGCAGCAACGCGTATGACGTCTTTCTATTAGATTACCGGCTTGGGGCGGTAACCGGTCTGGATATTCTAGAGCAGGCGCGCACGTTCGGCTGTACCACACCCATCATCCTGCTCACGGGACAGGGAGACCAGGAAGTCGATAACCATGCAGTTCAGGCTGGAGCAGCCGACTATTTGGTTAAGGGTGAGATCAATGCACCACTGCTAGACAGATCGATACGCTATGCGCTCGAACGTGCGCGTAGCCTCGATGCGCTGCGCACGGCGAAAGCAGCTGCCGAACACGCCAATCGCTACAAATCCATGTTTCTGGCGAACATGAGCCATGAGATAAGGACGCCGTTAAATGCAATTATTGGCATATCTGAACTCTTGCAGTGTACCCATCTGGATAGCGAACAGAACGAGCATGTGAGGACAATCGCCTCTAGCGGCCATCTCTTGTTAGGCGTCATCAATGATATCCTCGATTACTCGAAGATTGAGGCAAATCGTGTGGTACTGGAAAGCATACCCGTCAGCCTTCCTGACCTCTATCGCGATTTGCAGGCAATGTTCCGACATCTGGCCGAGGAGCGCCATCTGGAATTGTGCTTGATCCAGGATCACAACGTCGCTACTCATCTGTTGGGAGATCCCGTTCGGCTACGACAAGTACTCGTTAACCTGATCGGTAATGGCATAAAGTTTACCGAGCAGGGAGGCGTGACCGTTTCCGTATCAGTGACACCAGGAGAACAAGGCTCAGAGAATCTTCGTTTTTCAGTGCGCGATACAGGAATCGGAATCTCCGCCGAACAACTCCAAGCTCTCTTTGAGCCCTTCACCCAGGCGGATATCTCGTCTACCCGGCGCTATGGCGGCACCGGGCTGGGCTTGACGATCTGCAAAAGATTGGTTGGCCTCATGCGCGGGGAGTTTGGGGTTATCAGTGAGGTTGGAGTTGGATCGGAATTCTGGTTTGAACTGCCTTACCAGGCTGTGGATGCTAAAGAAGCGGCGCTTGCTGGTGTAGCGGCGCACGCGCTGCAAGAGCCAGAATTAAAGGTAAACGCCGATTTCGCTAAGAAATTCCCTTTGCGTATTCTGTTAGCGGAAGACAATTTGGTCAATCAGCGCGTGGCATCCCAAATCATGAAGCGCCTAGGCTATACGCTTGAAGTCGCCGGTGACGGCTATCAGGTTCTGGAGCAATTGGAGCGAAGCACCTTTGACGTTGTTCTAATGGATGTTCAGATGCCTAACATGGATGGCTTTGAAGCGATGCAGCAAATTGCTCAACGGTGGCCAATTGAGGCCCGACCACGCGTGGTTGCCCTGACCGCTGCCGCGCTGGACGAGGATCGACGCCACTGTATCGAGGTGGGTATGGTAGACTTTGTCGGCAAACCATTTAGTATCCATGAGATTCAGCGTGTACTCAAAGCCACATATGAGGATGTAGCGGCGCACCCGACCTGGGTAGAAGCAGGCATCAGGTAGGGTATGCACGCCTCCTAAACCATAGTCTCTCAAGAATTGTCTTCAGCTTGTAACCACTGCCCAATCGTGTGAGAAATCCTCTCGCATCCCAGAAAATAGCCGCCTGATCCCCTGGATATTTCTGCGTGCGCTGCGTCTCGAAGCGGTCGAATCTGGGCTGCTACAGCAGGCGACGTCTGCACAGCCTTAGCCACTTATCTTTAGGAGACGCAATGTCCACGATTCGGATCGTTGATCTGAAAGCGACGATGGCTGCTGAATGTGAGGCCGCCGCCTACCTGCTCAACGTAGGGTTCGCCCAGAACTGGCCGGGTTCCTGGGGGACGATGGAAGAAGCGCGTGCCGAGATCGTGGAAATGACCAGACCGGATCGCATTGCGCGTCTGGCGCTTGACGGTGACGAAGTCGTTGGCTGGATCGGCGGCATCCCCGAATACGATGGCAATGTGTGGGAATTGCACCCGCTGGTCGTCGCACCGGCGCGGCAAAAGCAGGGGATCGGTTCGTTGCTGGTCCGCGACTTCGAGGAGCAGGTGCGCCGGCGCCACGGACTCACGATCCAGTTGGGCACGGACGACGTCAGCGAGATGACATCTTTGGCCAATGCCGATCTGTACACGGCAACGTGGGAGAAGATCCGCACGATTCAAAACTTCAAAGAGCACCCCTACACGTTCTATGAAAAGATGGGGTTCACCATTGTCGGCGTACTCCCCGATGCAAATGGGCGCGGCAAACCAGACATCTACATGGCCAAGCGCGTGGACTGATTGTGCCCTGGACCATAAGAATTTGCCTGGCCTCGGCAGCTATGCTAAACTCCATTGTTGTGCCATGTATCGGTCCGGTTTCATGTGGGTACGTAAACGCAATCTGTGTAGATTTCTCACACCTTGTGACGTTTACTGCCCTTGTCCGCCGGCATACGCAGCAGTTTTAAACGCAATCTATTATGTTGAGTTGAACAAGGGCGGTGACCTATGACAAACGCTTTAATGGCTTCTTTACAGCCGACAGCAGAAAATCTCCCCAACATTGATCCCGGCGACACCGTGCGCGTCCATCAGCGCATCGTCGAAGGCCGCAACGAACGCATCCAGATTTTCCAGGGTGTGGTGATTGCCAAGCGCGGCGGCCAATCCGCCGGAGCCACCTACACTGTGCGGCGCACAGGTAGCCATGGCGTTGGCGTGGAACGCACATTCCCTCTTTACAGCACAAGCGTCGACAAAGTCGAAGTCTTGCGCAAGGCCAAAGTTCGCCGTGCGCAACTTTACTACCTGCGCGATCGTCAGGGCAAGTCGGCACGCCTGCGCGAAAAACGCTTCATCAGCGTCTAGTCAGTCTGGACAGTTCACAGGGTTGCGCTGGTCAATTCGGCGTCGATCAACGCGGAGTTGGTCAACCGAAGTGAGTGACAACAGGCCGGCAGGCCGCACTGGATCTGTCAACAGAACCTGGTCTTGGCGTTGTGCAAGCATTTGGATCGACTAAAGAGCACCGGCGGTTTTGCCGGTGCTTTTTGCATTTCGGTTCACTTGTGCCGGTTGTTGAACCCCTCGCCAACCTGAACGGTACGAAGCAAACCATGAAGACTGAAGACACATTCCCCACACTCAGCGAAGAAGAACGGCTCTGGCGGCAAGGCTATGCCGCGGTTGTCGGTATTGACGAGGCAGGTCGCGGCGCTCTGGCCGGTCCGGTGATGGCGGGAGCCGTGATCCTTTCACCGGGCAGCAACTACGCCGGCATCTGGGCATCGGTCAAAGACAGCAAGTTACTTTCTGCCAAGGCCCGAACACAAATGGCTGTACAGATTCGGCAGATGGCATTGAGCTGGGGTGTGGGTAGTGCGTCGGCGCAAGAGATCGACCAATGGGGAATAGCACCGGCCACCCGCCTCGCCATGAGCCGTGCGGTGGCGAATCTATCGTCTCCCCCCGATTACCTGCTCATCGACTGGGTGCGACTTGAACAACTGAACGTGCCTCAACAGAGCTTCATCAAAGGAGATCGGCGCATCGTTTCTATTGCAGCAGCCTCGATCCTGGCGAAGACGAGCCGCGACAGCGAGATGATATCCTTACATGAACGCTATCCCCTCTACGGATTCGACAAGCACAAAGGGTATGGCGCGCGCTTTCACCTGGAGGCATTAGAACGTGCCGGCCCTTGCCCGGAACATCGACATTCCTTCGCTCCGATTCGCAACAAAAGCACCCTATTCGATCCATGACGGTGGCCGCTGCGTCCACCCGAAGCGGAATCATCGGCACCTTCCATCCTCCTCAGCAACGCGCTTGAGCTTCCCCTACAGTTTACCTGCCCTAGCGGCTAGGATCAGTCCGCCCACCTGGCTGGTCTGAACCCCATCATCTGACAGTGTTCAGTGGCTTTATCGGGGATTAGAGTATAAAGGCAGCTTGCCCAAGGTTGAGCCTTTTTCTCTGGCTGTCTTGGCTGAGATTCAGACTAGGAAGGAAAGACTCATGCTTAGTCACAAAATGACCCCTTTACATCCCTTTGAAACCGTGGATCATTTCTCCTTTCTGCGAGAATGGCAAAGTGAGTTGCGTCTCTTTGCGAAAGGCGCCGCTGTAGGCGCGATTTTTGGCGCGATTCTCTGGTTAGGGAATCTACTGATGACGTTGTAGGCGCTAAGCCTCAGCCACAAGTTTCCCGGGTTTGAATGGACAACAGCGAGGTTCGGTGGTTGCACTGATGCAGATCCAGGCTGTGTTGACATTTCACAGCTCTCCTCCGGTCGCTTCGGAGTTGGTCAACTGGAAGTTGAGCGACAACAGGCCGGCAGACCGCACGGGTAATGTCAACAGAACCTAATCTAAAAGACATGGACCTTGAGAGATGTCCAGTTTCTCCGGAATGCACGTCCATTGAGGAAAACCGAGATGACGGAGGACGAATGGCACCTGATTGGATTCGTTCTCCGTTTTCTTTATGATGTGAAATTCGTCCACAATCGAGGAGCGAATCAATGAAACAAGCGAATGCAGTAAAGGGTCGTACACCCGGTTCTAAACCAGGTAAGCGCTCAGAGACTCCACAAGAACAAAAGCAAGGAGGAAGCCTCTATCTATTTGTAATCGCGCTGGCGCTGATGGCTGTCATCTTTGGGGTGATCGGCTATATGGGTATGAACAGTCAACGCGATGCCTTACCCTGGCTGTGGTGGTCGGGGCCGATAGGCAGCCTGATTGCGTTGGGCTTTGCCCTCTATTTCTATCAGTCTGTGATGAAGGTAAGTGAAGGCACACCACGTATGGCCGAGATTGCCGCAGCCGTGCGTGAAGGAGCAATGGCCTACCTGGCTCGCCAATACAAAGTAGTTGTGATCGCTTTCGTTGTACTCTTCGTAGTCTTTGCCGTGTTGGCCTACGGGTTTGGTGTCCAAAATCGGATTGTCCCCTTTGCCTTTTTGACCGGTGGTTTCTTCTCTGGCCTGTGTGGCTATTTCGGCATGAAAACGGCCACCAACGCATCGGCGCGCACCACCAATGCGGCACGACAAAGCCTGAACGGGGGGCTTCAGGTGGCCTTCCGCGCCGGCGCAGTGATGGGATTGGTTGTGGTCGGCTTTGCCTTACTCGACATCAGCATTTGGTTCCTCTTGCTCTACTATCTCTTCCCAGGAAGCTTCTTCGACGCCAATCCACTGCCCCAAATCACGGTCATCATGTTGAGTTTCGGGATGGGCGCATCGACACAGGCACTCTTTGCCCGTGTGGGCGGCGGCATCTACACCAAAGCAGCCGATGTCGGCGCGGACCTGGTTGGCAAAGTCGAAGCGGGCATCCCTGAGGATGATCCACGCAACCCTGCGACCATTGCCGACAACGTAGGCGACAACGTCGGTGATGTGGCCGGCATGGGTGCGGATCTCTACGAGTCTTACGCCGGCGCCATACTGGCAACGGGCGCATTGGGCGTTGCCGCCGTGGCGACGGAATTTGCCCGCACAGACGGCGCCTTCCTGCCGCTGGGTGTCACCGAGATCAGCATGCAGTTGCGCTATCTGGCCGCACCGTTGGTGCTGGCTGCGATCGGTGTGGTTCTTTCAATCTTCGGCATCTTCATCGTACGCGCCAAAGAAGACGCCACTATGGGCGATCTGATGCGCATTATCAACAACAGCATCACCTACAGTTCGATTGGGATTGCCATCGTAGCGCTAGGCATCGTTTATGCCCTGGGATTAGCCAATCCGTTGATGCTCTGGCTGGCGATCGTCGCCGGCCTGGCCGTCGGCATTGTCATCGGCCTGTCCACTGCCTACTACACTTCAGATGAGTACGAACCGACAAAAGGCATTGCCCAACAGGCGATGACCGGCCCCGCCACGGTGATCATTGATGGGTTGGCGGTGGGTATGCGCTCGACCGGTATCCCTGTGGTTGCCGTTATCATTGGGATTGTGATCAGCTTCTATCTGCCCGGCGGTAACGACAATGCCTTGCTCGGCCTCTACGGTGTAGGGTTGGCAGCGGTTGCCATGCTTTCGACGCTGGGGTTGACCCTGGCCACAGACGCCTATGGTCCCATTGCAGACAATGCCGGCGGCAATGCAGAAATGGCCGAGTTGCCGGCAGAAGTACGCCGTCGCACGGATCAACTGGACTCGGTCGGGAATACCACGGCAGCCACCGGCAAGGGATTTGCCATCGGTTCGGCGGCGCTCACGGCGCTGGCGCTGCTGGCGGCCTACCTAGAAGAAATCCGCTTCGCGCTGATTCATCTAACCGGAATGACCGAAGTGGTTATCGAAGGCCGTGTGGTTGAGATCGCCAAGATGACGATGCAGGATTTTGCCGGCTATTACAACATCACACTGCTTAACCCTGCGGTGTTGATCGGCCTCTTCACGGGAGCGATGACTGTCTTCTTCTTCTCGGCGATGACGATGAGCGCAGTAGGCCGTGCGGCCGGCGCCATGGTGGAAGAAGTACGTCGACAATTCAAAGAGAAACCCGGTATTCTCAAGGGTACCGAACGCCCCGACTATGCCCGCTGTGTTGCGATTAGCACAGCCGGTGCCCAGAAGGAGATGATCGCACCCTCAATCCTGGGGATTGGCGTGCCTGTTGTCATCGGCATCTTCTTTGGCGTAGCCGGTGTCATGGGGCTGCTGGTCGGTGGTCTTTCTACCGGGTTTGCCGTTGCCGTCATGATGGCGAATGCAGGCGGCGCCTGGGATAATGCCAAGAAGTATGTTGAAAAAGGTGCGCTAGGCGGCAAGGGCTCGCCAGCTCATAAGGCAACAGTGGTGGGTGATACCGTGGGCGATCCGTTCAAAGACACGACCGGCCCTTCGCTCAACATTCTGATCAAACTGATGGCGATGGTCTCGATTGTCTTCGCCGGTTTGATAGCGCAGATGGGACCGGGCGGCCTGTTGGGGATGATCCTGGGAGGGTGACCCGACCGGTTTCACCGTCAGTCGAATCAGTAAACAGAGTAACGGGAGTGGTTTGCACAAACCACTCCCGTTTTTTTGCTCCCATCTTCCCCGCTATCGCCGTCATCGCCAGAGTATCAGCAGCAGACAGGATAGCCCCATAGGCGTTAAGATAAGCTCCGTTCGAGCAAGTGCCGGAGACTTATCTCGGCGCCAATGCCTGACCCCCCTCTATCTCCCCCCGCACAAGCCGCTGAGGACAGCGGGCGTGGGGAGGACCGTTGCCGCCTACACGGCGTTGGTCGCATTGTGGGCCTGCCCAATCCAACATCACATATTGTACACGCCAACAGCGCCCTCCCTGTTTTTCACCTAACCTTTACCCACAAGTCCGCAGTCGGCACAGGCCTGGCAAACAGCGGCCGATCTGGGTTCTACGGCTGGGATACTTCTTCGTGATATTGGGCCGGTTGTCGGGGCATGAGGGGGATGGGACGGAGATCTGCGACAATGGGCGAGACGTCGCCCCCATCCCCCTCGTGCCCGTACCAATCGGGTCAAAACGAAGCCGCTGTTCATACCCACCTTAATCCAGCATCGCATCGTGTACGCGCCAACAGCTCCCTCCCCGCTTGCGGTGGAGGGCTGGGGAGGGGTCCTCTCGCCGCCGTTAAGATAAGCTCCGTTCGAGCAAGTGCCGGAGACTTTTCGCCGCAGCGAGAAGGGGTCTTCCCTCCTGCTGCCGCCCCGACGTCAGTTGCACACGGCAGCCACGGTGCTTGCTGATGCTGACTTCGAGTAGACGGCGCAACTTTTACAGAATGAAAGTGTTTCATCTACAAGGCTTTGGTCAGCCTGAAGTGATATTTCTACAGAAGATCACCGGTTACGCAAAGCTGAAAAATCTGTCAGATCATCGGTTTGATGATACACTAAGACTTTGTCTTGAAATTCACTATGCCCACCTGGCTCTGCCCATACACGAAGGGTGCATCGCTGAATTTCAGGAGTGTCTCTTCAGGCGCGGCCCCTGACGACCGAGTGTTTAAATATCAATCGACCGCGTGGATAGGTCGAAGAAGTTGTGTATCCACGCGCCAGTGTGAGGATTTCGCGCATGGCAGCAGAACAGACAGTTCAAACTCAGTCCAATAGCGGTTACCCAAACGGGCATCCCCCACGTGTGGTCATCACAGGGACGGGGGCCATTACCCCACTCGGGCTGAGCGTTGACGAGACATGGCAGCATCTACTCGCCGGTAAATCCGGCATTGATCATTTCTCTCGCTTCGATACAACGGATATGAAAACTACCTTTGGTGGCGAGGTGAAGAACTTTTCCCCCGAAGCCTATATGGATCGCAAAGAAGCGCGGCGCACCGATCCATTTATTCAATTTGCCATGGCGGCAACAGCAGAGGCGATACGCGATGCGCAACTTGATTTTACCCAGGAAGATGGTGACCGGATAGGGGTGATCATCGGCAGCGGGGTCGGCGGCATCCAGACGATATTGGAGAGCCAGAATGTCATGGAGACCCGAGGCGTTCGCCGCATCAATCCATTTACGATCCCGAACATTCTGATAGACAGCGCGGCAGGCCGCGTGGCGATTGAATACAACATACGTGGTCCTAACTTTGCGGTAGTCAATGCCTGTGCCAGCGGAACGGCGGCGACCGGTGAAGGGTTTGAACTGATCCGCCGGGGCGACGCCGATGTGATGATTGTGGGCGGCTCTGAAGCAGGTTTGGTGCCGATGATTATCGGTGGCTTTGATGTGACCAACGCCATGAGTCGACGCAACGAAGAGCCGGCCAAGGCATGTCGTCCTTTCGATGTAGACCGTGATGGGTTTGTGATGAGCGAAGGCAGCGCAATCCTCATTCTGGAATCGTTGGAGCATGCCAGGGCACGTGGGGCGCGCATCTATGCCGAGGTCATCGGTTACGGGAACACGGCTGATGCACAGAGCATGGTCGCCCCTCACGACAAAGCCGCGGGCGCAATCGGTGCCATGCGCATGGCATTGCGCAAAGCGAATGCCTATGGTGTCACCTCAAAAGACGTTGACTACATCAATGCGCACGGTACTAGCACGCCACTCAACGATCCGCTAGAAACCATCGCGATCAAAGAAGTACTGGGCGAGCATGCTTATAATGTGCGCGTCAGTAGCACGAAAAGCATGCTAGGACATCTGCTGTCTGCCGCCGGCGCCATCGAAGCTGTTGTCTGCGCCAAGACCATCCAAACTGGTTGGATCGCACCGACGATCAATCTAGACAACCAGGACCCGGCATGCGATCTGAATTACACACCGAACCAGGCGGTACAGGCGAAGGTGCACGTGACCATGAGCAACAGCTTCGGCTTCGGCGGGCACAATGCCTGTATCATGCTGCGCGAGTATAAGGATGAACAGGTATGAACAAGAACGATCAGCCAGAACGGGCAAACAAAGCGGTAAACGGAACACATGCAGAGGCGGCGTACGACCGCAACGGACATGAGTCGACACCCGACACCAAGAGTGACGGCAATCAGGGTGAAACAGCGCCCTTGCGCAACGACCTACCCTTCTTGTCAAAATCGTCGCCACGGTACGCCCAAATCGTGGGCTGGGGATATCACGTTCCTAGCAAAATTATCACCAACCAAGACTTGGAACAGATCGTCGACACCCAGGACGAGTGGATCCGCACACGCACCGGCATTGAAGAACGGCACGTGGCCGCGTCTCCGGCTGAAACATCGGCCTCCTTGGGCATCCAGGCGGGACGGAAAGCCTTGGACATGGCCGACATCCACCCCAACAAGATCGATCTGATCATCTGTGCAACCAGTTCGCCTGAGCATATATTCCCATCCACCGCCAGCATCATTCAGGATGGCCTGGGGGCAACCAACGCAGGTGCATTCGATCTTAGCGCAGCCTGCTCAGGCTTTGTCTACGCATTGAGCATGGCGCGAGGACACATTCTGGCAGGCGATGCCGAGTATGTGCTGGTCATCGGCGCCGAGACCCTCAGCCGCATCGTCGATTGGACCGACCGTGGGACGTGTGTGCTCTTTGGGGATGGCTCTGGCGCCGTTTTGGTGGCAGCCAGCGACGTACCTGGGGGCATTATGGCATCAGTCTTGGGCAGTGATGGCTCTGGCGCCGATCTGCTCACCGTTCCCGCAGGCGGCAGTGCCATGCCCGCCAGCCTGGAAAGCATTAACACGGGCAGTCACTACATCAAAATGGACGGTCGCGCCGTCTTTCGCTTTGCCACTCGGGTAATGGCCGAGGCAACCATCCAGGCCCTGGCAAAGGCAGGCTTGACCGTCCAGGACGTCGATCTGGTGATTCCACACCAGGCCAATGAACGGATTATTCAAAACAGCGTCCTCAAGCAGTTGCAGATCCCTGAAAATAAGGTATTCATCAATTTGCGCAAGTACGGCAATACAAGCACAGCCAGCATTCCTATTGCGCTGTGCGAGGCGATTGAAGAAGGCAGAGTGAAGCCGGGCGACAAACTTGTCTTTGTGGGGTTTGGCGGCGGTTTGACCTGGGCCGCGTGTGCAGTAGAATGGCGCACGCCTGTGGAAAAGCCCGAGGCAAACTGGTGGCGCAGCACCCAAAGACAGGCAACCTACCAGGCAGCGGCCGCACGCAGTATGTGGAAACGCGCCATCCGCCGCGTCTACAGCCAGGTGCTACCCAGCAGAGAAGAACGCTGGCAGAACGATGAAGAATAAGGAACAACGGATTGAATAGAAAAACCGCCAGGTTTTGAACGACCTGGCGGTTTTTTATTTCAATTTGTTTCAACAGCTAGTACCAGTGTTACTGCCAGGTGTATGACGCCTTGGCATCCTGGGGAATGAGCGCAAAAGACTGCATGGCCTGTCCTCGCTTCGCCTTCAATCCGGCGCGTTCAACAATGATCTTAGCCAGTTCAGGATCGTAGGCAACATCCTCGCGGTTGATGACGGTCGATCCTTGCGCAACATGATAGATCTGAATGGTAGCGTCTTCATTTTCAGCTTCAACCTGGCCGACGAGGACATCCAATCGATTGATCTGGGACCAGTTCCACACGCGCCTGGGCCGCCAAAAAATGAAGGGAGTAAAAATTACCAGTGCATCGTCGGTGATCTCATAGCGAGTCGCGTAGTCAGAAAGGTGATTGTACATCAGCAGCGCGCCCCAAATTGTGAAGGTCCACGCCATAGCCTCAACGAAGAAGAGATCCGTAATGCCCAGGGTAAAGGCAAGGACGCCCGCCAGGAGCAGCGCCAGAGCGCCAACTATCGACTTGGGTTTGGTACGAAACACCTGCTGATCCGGTGCAACTGTCTGTACACTTTCAGCCATAAAAACACCACCTTCATTGCGCTGGCCCTAAGCGGCCCGTGTCTGAATGTCGTTGTTCTTGGATGCCAGATTGCAAACTGTAGTATAGTCGGATCAGAACAGATCGACAAGATTTCGGTATGCTTGGGGGAAAATTCACAGAAGGCGATGATGGTGGCGATGACTCACGCCAGGACAAGCCTGTACCCGCGCCCGCGCACCGTAGTCACAAACTGCGGAGAGGTGGGATCGGGTTCGATCTTTTGACGCAAGCGACTCACAAGTTTCTCTATGCGGGCGTCGTCAACGGCGTCGATGTAGTCGTCGCCCCAGACGCCGGTGACAATCTGATACTTGTCGACGATCTTGTCCGTGTTATCAAAAAGGAGAAGCATTAACTGATACTCCAAACGGGTCAGCGTTTCCGCCGGTTTGCCGTTGATCAACACTTCGCCGCTGTCACGATCAACCCATAGCCGTTGAACTTGTGCTTTCGGTTTGGTTTGCCGCTGTTGAAGATAGGCAGTCAACAGGCGGCTGAAGAGACGCGGCTCGCCGTTGACATCAAGAAGCAGATGACGCTGGCGCAGCCGTCCCAGGAGGATGGCATCGGCAGAATCACCGGCAAAGAGGGCGAGCAACGCTTCCTGTTCGGGGGGGGTGAGTTCGTGCCAGATCTTTTCGCACTCGTCGATCAGGACGGCCTCACGGTGCAACTTCGGCGCCAGCATACGATGGAATGCCCAGCGATCAACTCCCTCCTCCGACTCGGTACGCAGGGAATCAGTCAGCAAGTGACAGACTCCATCCAACATGCCAGGATGCCCGCCCGTCCACTGATAGACAAATTCCGCATCGGCGCGCTGGAGCGGAATACTGTTGCGATCCGCGTAGCCAAGCACATACTTTTCCACGTCGGCCGCGGTCAGTGGCGCCAACCGCCAGGGCTGATGCACAAAGAGTTCTACAAACTCACCAGCGTGGTCGCCTTCGCACAGGTCGGCCAGGGAACGAACGGTGGCTGTCACATAAGCCAGTTCATCGCCATGACGATCCTTTTTTGCACGCAAGTTGAGGAAGACACGTGAGTCAATCTGTTGGAAGGGTTCGTCAAACTCGTCGAAGAGGAGCATCAACTTGCCCTGCCCGGCGCTGAGTGCAGCGGTCAACCCACGACTAAAACTTAACGGTACCTGAAATTCACTGGCCGGCGCAATGAGCGTATCGTAGGCGGCTACCAATTCCGGATCTTCGGCCAAAATGGGGCTGCTCTCCTGCAAGCAGCGCAGAACGAGTTCATAGAATCCCTGATCCGTCATTTCCAGCATGCGGTTGCAGTCGATGTAGACAGGCAAGAACTGGGCGCCGGCCTCTCCCAATTCGCGCACCCACACATCGGGCTGCGCCAACAGGCGCATGAGTGCAGACTTCCCCAGGTTGCTAAACCCGGTGATCTCGACGCAGCGCATCTCGTAAAGGATACTGAGAATTTGCTGGATATCGGTGTGGCGCATGTAACCACCGTCGGGCAAACGAAGCGTAGTGGGCATTGAATCGTCCTGTTGAGAGATAGAGCCTAATTCATAACGCACAAAGCACAATACACTTTACTGAGCTTTACGCACAGCGTCAAACTCAGTCAAGAACGAAGGTGGGTATGAACAGCGGATTCGTTTTGACCCTTGGTACGGGCACGAGGGGGATGGGGGCGACTCTCGCCCATTGTCGCAGATCTCCGTCCCATCCCCCTCATGCCCCGACAACCGGCCCAACATCACGCATCACCGTACGGGCACGAGGGGGATGGGGGCGACGTCTCACCCATTGTCGCAGATCTCTGTCCCATCCCCCTCATGCCCCGACAACCGGCCCACCATCACGAAGCAGTATCCCCCCAGATCGGCCGCTGTTTGCCAGGCCTGTGCCGACTGGGGACTTGTGGGTAAAGGTTAGGAGATACACCCTGGGCGCAAGGCCGATCACAATCGTCAACTACCCCGGATTAGATCCTGGTCGAACAGGTGCATGACAGCATCGGCGTTGACCTGACCAATCGCAGCGGCCACAGGCAAGACGCCCAACGGTTCGTGCCAGTGACGCGCCGGGCGCGCCCATCCCTCCGGCCATGGACCAGAGACGAGTTGCACCGGGGGCCAGTCATCCAGCGCAGACAGATGTGCATCAGGCGGTGTAATACGGACACGCACTGCGGTTTCGTCTGCCGAACTCCAGACGTGCATCCAATGCGTGGGGCCGCAGTAGAGAGCGTGCAAATCTCGCAGGTTTTGAACTTCGCACCACAAGCGCGTTGCCTGGGCAAAACTCCACTGAAAGCTGCGGACGGCCGCCGGTGATGTGATCCAGCCGCTGAGTTGCTGCAGATCCGCTTCGGCACGGCAGCGAGACCAATAGTGTTGAGAGAGCGCCACGGCCAGCGAGGATGTGTGTACGACGTCGCGCGCCGGCAGCACATTGAGTACAGCGTGAGCATCCAGCCCAGGAATGGAGCGCCACCGTTCCAATACGGTGGATGCAGCCCAGCGATTGCCGGCGAAATAGAGAGGCGGGCGTTCTTCTGTGCGCAGGTGCCGAACAGCCTGAGCCACCACGTCACAGATCGCCAGCACCGGCCTGCCGGCCTCCTGGCCAGGAGTATCGTAACCACCGCAGACAATCACGACATCGGGGGCAGCGATCGCCAGTTCACCACGCAGGGCGGCGATATCTTCATCGCCGTTTAATCGGCAGAGTGCGACCGCCTGACAGGGCGCAGCGGAGATAGCCTCTTGCGCTGCAGCCAGGCTCTCGCCTGCACTTAGGCCGAATATCCAGGCGCGCAGCGGTGGTAACGGATCCGCTACGGCCACCACATGGCCCAACCCAAGACCTAGCGCCGGCTCGGGATCATCGAGATAGGGTCCTTCGCTGGAAATCTGCCAAAGTGGACGCCCCAATCGGCGACCTAGCTGACGGCAAGCCAGCGCCAATCGTTCGAGTGGGTGATAGATGCTGCCATCCTGCACCATCAGCGGCAAGGTATGCCAGGCTACCAGTCGATAGGTGCCCTCGACCGGCTCGACCAGGAGCGCGGTGACTTGTGCCTGATCCATGCCCAGGGCAAGGATAGCAGAGGAGGCGTACCCGGCGGCAATACTGCGTTCGCTCATGGCCCCCCCACAATGGCGCGCAGCCAAATCCACAAGTCGGTGGTGCGTAGATCAAAGAGGAAATAGTCCAACCTGGCGATGAGCAAGGTGATACGTGAGGTAAAAATCTGGGCAAAGAGGAAGCCGGTAGCCAACCACAAGGAGCGTTGTCCGATCCAAGACCAGGCCGCAATGATGGGACGATGTGGCCCCGAAGACGGTTCGTCGCCGTCGGTGTCATCCGATCCCCAGTAGAGATGCACAAGCGCGCCGCCTGTGATCAGGAGTGTCAGCAGGCCGAGCAGCAACCCGCCCAAAGGTTCGCTCAATGGCAGGCCAATGGCGGCGGCCCGTTGGAACTGCGGCCAGAATGTTCCCTGGAATGCGCCGGCCACAGCCACGCCGATCCCAACGCCGACGACGATACCCAGCGGCAGGATGGCCAGCAGTCGAACCATGCGGCGCAGCGTCGATAGACGCTCACCGTTCCCGCCGCGCAGAGCGTCGACCCCGGCGATCCACAGAAGCAGGCCGAGGATCAACGGCAGCCAGTAGAGCCACAGAGATTCCCCATCGGGCAGGGAATAGGTGGGTAGCTGCAGACGGTTGCCGCTGACCAACGGCGCAAAAAGCCGCGGCCAGAGCACGCTTTGCCACGCAATCACGGCGGCGTACCCTAACCCCAGGCCAACCAATAGATATTGGGCCAGCCGCACCAGCCAGTTATCGCGCAGGATAAAGCTGAAAATGATCAACGAAAAGAGAAAACCGGCCAGCACACCGACGTGTTCCCAAATGGCAGGCAAACTGCTGCTGAATGGCGTCATGGCATCCTCCGATCCAACGAGAGTGCCACATTGGCGAGCACGATGACGACAAGCAGGATGATCAACGCCCAGTTCTGCCCGGTGATCATGTGCCACAGTCTCTGTTGATCGGCGCCGGACAGAGCACGCAAGAGTAGAGCCTGGTAGCCGATGCCGCCATTGTAACCGCTGACCAACCCAACCAACTGTCCGCTATCCAGGTAAGGATAGAGCACAGGGCCGGCGGCGGCACTGGTCACGGCGATAACCGGCGCGCCGTTCTGCGGCTGCACCTGTTCGAGCCAGCGCTGCACAGCCTCCGACCGGTACGCAAAGACGAACGAAAGCACCGGTCCCCGATCTGCCAAAATCTCTAAAGACGGGCGGGCGGCGGCAGATCGGCCCTGCATATCAACAGGCAACCCCACACCGGGCGCCTGCCCAAGGAGAGAAAGCGTGGCTGCGCCTCCGGGCAAAAAGCCCCCTTCGACCAACAATGTATCCAGACGGCGCGCAATGCCGGCGCGACCGGTTTCATCGGCGCCGGCGATGAGGCGTCGGGCGGTGGCCGGGCCGAGAGGAAGTTGACTGATGACGACAAGATTGGCATTCCGGGTCAGTAGATGTTCGATCACCGGTCGCGCCACCAGGTCCATTTCACCGGCGGTGGATGGATCATAGGCCCAGTCTACGAGGACAGTGGCCCCACTGGGCATCGTCTCGATCGCCTCGTACGCAGAGAGCAGACCTGGCCAGGCGTGAGGCGGCGATTCACTGTTATCACCGCCGAAGAGGAGGGCGAGGATCAGCCCGCCGGCAACCAGCCAGTAGATCCATGACAGGCGAAACAACCCGATCCCGTCAGGCGGTCGCGAGGGTGTCGGCACGTCGGTAAGTGGCACGTCGGCGCCAAACATCTGACGTAGTTGGCGCCGCATATCATCCCCGAGGGGAGCAGCGGGTTGCACCGACATCACCGGAAAACGCTCAAGCCAAACCGCCATATCGTCTTGCAGCGCTAGATCTGCGTCTGACTTTTCGAGAACTTCGATCGCGGGGGAAACGAAGGACGGCGGTGGTACCGGCGCCTCGTGACGATTGTCAACGTCATTCGTGTCAACGTCCTCATCCTCATTGGGTAACGGGGTATCGTGCGAATCCTGAGGCGGCGCTTCGGACAACCCCTCGTCATCGGGACCAGCCTCGTTGGCGTCGGTCTCGATCTCTTCGCAGTCGTCAGCGTCCACCTCATTGAGCCGCTGAGAACGCAAACTGCTCTCTACGTTGCTTAAGACGGTGCCGCAGAATGAGCAGAACTGTGCATCAATTGGGTTGCTCTTGCCACAGTGAGGACAGCCAAATGTTGAAGTCACCGGCGCCCGCCTTGTGCAAATAGGCGGATGGCCACAAAAAGCGCAGCCAGTGCACCGCCTAAGAGTACGCCGCGTACCGCCGCCATCACCGGCCAGACAAGCAACCAGTCGGTCAAGCTGGTGACGATCGAAGGAACGAATGAACGGGTGATTGGCGTCTGCACTAGCAAGGCCAACAGTGTGCCGGCTAAAATCCAGAGCGCGTCCGGGCGATCTACACGCAGGTAGCGATAGGCAGCCGCCACCACAAACAGACCGGTCAATGCAAAAAGCGACGCCTGCCCCGGGGCGAGCAGTGCATCGAAAACCCATTCCATCAGCGGAGCGGCCACGCCTGCGGGGCTGAGTATGCCGACAACAAAGACGCCCAGCAGACCGATCAAAAGGATCAGGCTAAACACCCACTCCCGTTCGCCATGTTGGATGCGCCCCAGGTGCGCCCACACGACACCGGCGACGCCCAATAACAGGGCAAACGCGCCCAAAAGCAACACCCACGTATAGAGGATGTTCGCGACCCGCGCCATCCACGGCGTCGGATTGAAGCGACTGAAAAGGATCAGTCCGGCGCTGGAAAAGATGACGAGTAGGCTTAGGCGGTTGATCCAGGCAGTATTGGTGGAGAACATCAGCAGGATGATCCAGGCGCGGGAAGGTTATACAACAATGGCTGCAACCACGAGAGCAAACGCAACAGCTAAAACTATCCAGGCTTCGATCCGATCTGACCAGGCGGCCGATGACGATGCCGCGCTGACGGGTGCAAACGTAGCGCCCCGCTGCTGGAAAGGCAGATACTCCGTGTCCGAACGTTCGCTGCCCGGCACAGCCGAAGACGTCAAAGACCAAGCCATGCCCGCCGGCAGGAAAGCCGGACCTGTTCCGGAAGCCGGCAGCGCCGCAATCGTCAATGATGCGGCGTGAGTAGCCTGATCGCTGCCGGCGTACGTGATGTCGATAGCGTTTGCATCCTCGGTCGCATGCAAGGCAGGGCGCAGGTAAAGCGCCGCCAACCACAGTTCGCCCTCACCGCCTACCACGATTTGGGCATCGGATAAGCCTGCGGGCCGACGCGCCAACTCTTTCAAGGCCAGCAGCGAGATCAGGCTTTCAACATCCATGCCGCCGAGACCCAGTCCGAGTAAAGGACGTAGACCGGTTTCGATGTTGATTTCAGCCTGACGTCGCCACAGTCGTGTCAATAGCTCAGGATTGCCATAGCGATTCATAGACGTAGCAATTCACAACTAAATGAAGAGGGTTGATTTACGCTCGACTTGCCCGGGCAGAGGATGAGGAGGCAACAGATGTTGAACGCAGTTCGCGTAAATGCGCCTCAATGCGCTGCAAACCATCTGCTTCGCTGAACAAAGTTGCCCATGTACGTAGATTCAGCGACGGGAAGAGCAACTCTAGCGGCACTGCGGCCAGCATCGCTTGTCCCGCCACAAATCCGAGCGGACGGTGCGTCATCAGCAAAAGAGAGATGGGCAACAACAGACGCTTCCGTGCCACAAAAGCCAGCACACGCTCTACTTCCAACGGCAGGCCATACGATGAAGTTGTCACACCTTCTGCCGCTATGCAATGGGCGGATGTCGACGGCGATTTGTATCGTCTCATAGCAAAGATTGTATCACAAAGAGATGGTATCCCAATACAGATTTATCGGTGCGTGGATGCACTTCCACGGTGCAAAGAGCGTTTAGGATTCTGTTTGGCTATGGTATACTACGGCGCATTCGTTTTGCCATTCATCCTGTCATCATTCAAAGTCGAGATTGGAATTGTATGACGACGCATAAGAATATCTCCAGCCGGAAGGGCATCTGCTTGCCCATTTGTCTGCTCTTGGCCATGCTGTTCTTGCTGTCCGCTTGTGGACCAACAGCCCCAGCCCCGACGCCGACGCCGACCAAAACGCCCGCCACCACGGAACAACGCGAAGCGTCGGCAGCCGATCAACAGGCAACCGAAGCACCAACCGCCACCCCGGAACCACCAACCGCCACCCCTGTGCCACCCACTCCGCTGCCGGGAAACATTTCTCCGTTCACCGGTTTGCCGGTGGATAACCCGGCGCGGCTTGCCCAGCGCCCGATCTTCATCTGCGTCAACAACGATCCGGTTGGGCGGAGTGCACATTATGGGTTAAGCCAGGCCGATCTAGTCTACGAGTACATTGTGGACGGTTTCACCACCACGCGTATGGCGGCGATGTATCAGAGTCGTGATGCCGAGCGGGTTGGACCGGTACGTAGCGCTCGCTTCCCCAATATCTGGATCACGTACATGTACGATGGGGTGCTGGCCTGCTCAGGTGGCAGTGACGATATCCGCTATTTGCTCAAAAACGAGGTAGGCTTTCCCTATCTCGATGCAGACATTGACGACCCCAGCAACACGGTTTATTACACGAGCCTTGGCAGCGACTATCGCACCCGCATGCAGGCCAGCACCGACGGGGTACGCCGTTGGTTGGCCGATGTAGCCGCCCGCTGCCAGGCCAATCCGCAATTGCTCTACTGCCAAAAGGTAGTCAACAACCTATTAACAGATGAAGGCGAATATAAAGCGTGGGATCGGGAAGGCTTTGCTTTCAGCGAAACTCCCGCCGATTTCAGTGCCGGCAACGCATCGTCCATTCAGTTGAGCTACCCTGGTGGCAACAATGTCGAGTGGCGCTACGATGCCGGACGCAACCTCTACGTTCGCTTCCAGGGGGGGCAGGCACACCTGGACAACATGACCGGCGAGCAGATCACTGCGGACAACGTGATCGTGCTCACCGCCAACCATATTCTCACCGACATCGTCGAAGACAGCCTGGGCACCAAAGGCGTCAACATTGAGCTCTACGGCTTCGGTGATCTACGCGTCTTTCGCGATGGCCGTGTCTACGAAGGCACCTGGCGCGCCAGTGATCAGAGTACGCCGCGCTGGTTTGGTCCTGGTGACCAGATCATTCCGCTCAAACCAGGGCAGAGTTGGGTACAGGTAATGCGGGATACAGCGAACATCAGTTACCAATAGTAGAGTGGATGATAGAGATCTGACCGACTTGTGTCCGGCAGATTGATCTAGAGTTTGATATTCTGCAACGAAAGGCAGGTGAACGGCAGCAATGACGCTGACCTTCACCTGCTTTTGATTGGGAACCATTCTTCGTCAATCAGTCGCCCGACATAGGCAAATCGCCGACATTCTGCGTAGCAAAGTTCGGCAAAAGCGATCTTACAGGTTGACAAGAATGCAATTATGCTAAAGTATAGGGTTGAATAAACTCCTGTGACAACGACGTGTGCCGTTTCTGACCATCTAACGCCTGATTGGTCGGATTCCACCGTCGACCGAATCGACAAGCAGTAGACATGGTGATGTCAACAGGATCATTCCAACCAGCACCCTCCCCCGGACACGTTGTTACACCGGCAATGTGGTATGTGCGGTTGGACGAAGGAGAAGTATGATGTCGAGAGTCTATCATGAATCAGTGGCCCGTGAACGCTACATGCGCAACGTGCGCAAAGCACAAATGCAGGATCTGCTGGGGCTGATCACGGGCGCAAACACAAATCTAGTAAACTTTGAAGAAGTAGCCAAGCGGCTTAGAATTCGTCAACAGGTTCGGAAGCGGTTAGAAATGGTTCCGGTTGAACAGATCGTCGGCAGTCTGGGGCGTTATCACGACTTTACGCGTGAGTTTCTACCGCGCACCAGTGTCGAGGCAGACCGCTGGGTGCGGCTGGATGCAGCGCTCAATGCGCTGGAACCACTGCCTCCTGTAGAATTGTATAAGATCGGCGAGATCTACTTTGTGCAGGACGGCAATCACCGGGTCAGCGTGGCGCGAGCCAACCAGATCGATGTGATCGAAGCCTACGTCACCGAGTTGGCGTCGCCCGTACTACTAACGTTAAGCGACTTCGAGCGCGACCGTTGGATCATCAAAATGGAATACGTCGATTTCCTGGAACGAACACGCCTAGACGTGTTACGTCCTGGCGCGGATCTGATGTTGACGGTTCCCGGTCAGTACCCGCTGATCATCAAACACATCGAAGTGCATGGATATCTGCAAAATATGGAGCTGGATCGGCAGGGATCGACCAGGCGGCTGGGGCCTAGTGATATCGTCATGGGGTGGTACGACAACATCTACGTGCCCGTTATCGAGGCGATCCGCCACTATAATCTGTTGCATGAGTTTCCCCATCGCACCGAGGCCGACCTGTACCTTTGGATCTCAAAGCACCGGGAAGAACTGGCAGAGCAGTATGGTCTTGCTCCCCTCAGTGCGGAAGCTGCCGTGGCTACCTTCGCCGAACTCTACAGCGACAACCCGATGAATCGCACCATCAAAGGGCTGCGCGAAGGGCTGCACCGCACGCTCGGAGACGAAAAACCGCTGGGTATGAGCGAGGAAGAAGTTGCCGAATCGCGTGCGCGCCGCGCCGCCGGAGAACTACCGCTGCGAGAAGCCGAAAAACGGTTGCGGGCAGCAGATCAAGCGCAGCCGGTAAAGACAAAAGTTCGTTGATGTTCCATCTGTACGAACACGCTGAGGGCCGGGCACAAGGCAGGGCAGCCGGCCTATCAGAACCCAGGCCCTGGCCCGACATCTTGCGTTTCTAGTACATTTTGGCGTAAATACCACGGCGGAAATTCGGCATCTCAACCTCTGGTAGAAACTGTCGGTGAATTTCCGCCGGGATTTACTAGTTCGTTTTTACACGCGACCCGGCGTCTCGCAAACGCCGGGTTTTCACCGTAATCAGCAAACCAACAAGCGATCTTCAAGCTCCCAGTTCACCCCAGACTGCGGCAGTCTTCGGACTGCTAAAGATCGCTGACTCTATCACCAGACAGTATAGATAGGCCTGTCTTTACTGCCGGACACCAAACGAAGGAAGTGCTATGCGACGCGTCAAAATCGTCTGTACCATTGGGCCATCGAGCCGAGATCCAGAGATCCTCACTCAGTTAATTGAGGCCGGCATGAATGTTGCGCGCATGAATATGAGCCATGGCACCTATGAGTACCATGCCGAAAATATCCGACGCATTCGTGAGATCTCCCAATCGATCAACCGACCGGTGGCGATCTTGATCGATCTGCAGGGCCCCAAACTACGTGTGGGCAAGATGCAAGAAGGCGGCGTGCCCCTAAAAGCCGGTGAACAGTTGATCATGACCACCGAGTCGATCGTTGGCGAAGCAGGCCGTGTGCCGATCCAAAATCAGGAACTGCCCAGCATGGTCAAACCGGGCGAGCGCATTCTGCTGGATGATGGGTTGCTGGAACTTGAAGTAGAGCGCTCAACCAAAAGCGACATTACCACTCGCGTGATCGTGGGGGGGCAGTTATCTGACAACAAGGGCATGAACCTGCCTCATACCAAACTCGAAATCCCCTCGCTGACAGAGAAAGACCGCAATGACGTTGAGTTCGCACTAGAACAACAAGCGGATTGGATCGCGCTGAGCTTTGTGCGCAAAGCGAAGGACGTAGAAGTTTTGCGCGCGCTGATCCGTGGGCGGGCTGCCTTTGGCCGCACAACACCGATCATTTCGAAAATCGAAAAACCCGAAGCGGTGACCAACATCGAAGAGATCATCGAGGCGTCGGACGGCATTATGGTGGCGCGTGGCGATCTGGGGATCGAGACCAGCCCCGAAGCGGTGCCTATGGTGCAGAAGATGATCATTGCCCGCTGTGGCAACACCGACAAACCGGTGATCACGGCCACGCAGATGCTCGATTCGATGATCCGCAACCCTCGCCCCACGCGTGCCGAGGCCAGCGACGTGGCCAATGCCGTCCTCGACGGCAGCGACGCCATCATGCTCTCGGGCGAAACCGCCAGTGGATCCTACCCGGTGCGGGCTGTGCAGACAATGGTGAAAATTGCCGAAGAAGCAGAACGGGTGCGTTCACTCGGCCAATCGCCCTTTCCACAGCAGTTCGAGCCCGTCGATTCGATTGCCGGGGCAGTCAGTCATGCTACGGTGGTAACTGCCCACGAAATCGGCGCAGCCGCGATTATTGCGCCCACCGTTAGCGGCGCTACCGCCAAAAAGCTATCACGCTTCCGCCCTTCGGTGCCGATCATCGCCGTCACACCCAGCCCCATTGTGCACCGTCAACTGACGCTCTATTGGGGTGTCTACACGTTGATGGGCGAACGGATGAACACCACCGATGAAGTGGTGGATGACGCTATCCGCCGCGCCCATCAGGCCGGCTATGTAGATCAAGGGGATGTTGTCCTGGTAACAGGGGGTGTTGTGGGTGGGGTGCCCGGCGCCACCAACATTATGACCGTCCGCCGCATTTCAAGCATTCTCGTGACCGGCACTGGATTGGGGCATCGACGCATCAGCGGCCGCGTGATTCGCTTGAAACCCGGTCAAGAGTGTCATGGCATTAACGCCACCATGCAGGACATTCTGGTGGCCGAGAAACTGGATGCCGCTTGCGCCGATCTCGTTTATCAGGTGGGTGGGTTGATCACGCAAGAAGCCGGCATGGAGAGCTACGCCGCCCTCGCCGCCATCGAGTTGGGCGTACCGGCCATAGTCGGCGCCCGCGGCCACTGGGACGATCTCGTAGACGGACAGATCGTGGTCCTTGATTCCAATACCGGCAATGTCTACGACGGCGCGACATGAGTGGCGCACCAGAAAGAGATAAGAGATTGGGGGTCAGGCCGTGTTGACGGCCCGACCCCCAATCTCTTGCCTAGACATGGGCGGGGGCTTCGTTGCCGGCTTCGATCGCTGCACGGCGGATATCCACGAAGAAGAGCAGCGACAGGCCGATGATGAAGAAGATGATCACAGAGAGAATGCCCAGGCGGTAGCTTTCTGTGAACTGAAGCGCCAGCCCAAAAAGCAGTGGACCAAGCCAACTGGTACCCCGTTCGCTGATCTCGTACAGGCTGAAGTATTCGGCCTCACGCCCCGCAGGAATCATCAACGAGTAGGCCGAACGGCTCAACGCCTGACTGCCCCCCAACACCAGCGCAATCGTCGCGGCCATGGCGTAGAACTGCGCCTCGGTCTGCAAGAAAGCGTACGCGTAAATAACCGTCCCCGTCCAGATAAAGAGACTGATGATCAGGGCGCGCTTGGTGCCGATTCGGCGCGCCAGATAGCCAAAGGCCAGTGCACCGAGGAAGGCCACAAACTGCACCATCAAAATCACGGCCACCAACGACGATTCCTGTATGCCCAGTTCCTGATTGCCAAACTGTGACGAGAGCGCGATCACGGTCTGGATGCCGTCATTGTAGAGCAGGTACGCGACCAGGAAGAGCAACGTCTGCGGATAGCGGGGCAGGTTGCGCAGCGTATGTCCCAGTTGGCGGAAGCCCACGGTCAGCAATCGCTGATTGGCGGGCAGATGCTTGACAGCGTGCCGCCGCCGCAGGTTCAGCAACGGGATGAGGGTGAAAATCGCCCACCAGATCCCCGCCGACGTCATGCTGATCCGCACCGCAAAGCTCGTCGCCAGCCCCAACGACTCTGCGTTTAAGAAGAGCGCCAGGTTGAGCGCCAACAGGATGCCGCCGCCCAAATAGCCCACAGCCCACCCCTCAGAAGAGACCTTGTCGCGCCGATCAGGCGAGGCGATCTCGGGCAGGAACGCGTTGTAAAAAACAATCGACGCCCCAAAGCTCAAGTTGGCGAGCAACAACAGCCCTCCCCCCAACCGGTAGTTGTCCCCTTGCAGAAAGTAAAGCCCCATTGTTGCAAACGCACCAATGTAGGCGAATGTGCCCAGCATCTCCTTTTTGCGATTGGAATAGTCGGCAAACGCGCCCAGCAATGGCAAGATCAGCACTTGCAACAGGACCGATAGCGCCACCATGTACGGGAAGAATGAATCCGCCCGAATGGGAATCGCCCCGCCCAATGGATAGACGAAGCCGGCCGCATCGGCGGCCGCTTTGGTGACGTTGGTCAGGTACGGCCCTAAGAATACAGTGACGACGGTGGTTGAAAAGGCGGAGTTGGCCCAGTCGTAAAAATACCAGGAGACCTGTTCTCGACGATTGTCGACGACAGGGGCAGACGGCGCAGATCGGGACATGGTTGGGTTCCTTTGGGCGTCAGAAGGTGGATTCTTCAGAAAAGCAGGACAGCAGATAGAAAAACGCCGGCGGCAGAGTGATTCTGCCGCCGGCGTTGCACCAATCGTGGAGCCGTACGCCCGATTTGTGGATCAGGCCGGAACAGGGAAATCTTGCACCATCTCAAGAACGTCGAGACGAACGCGTTCTTGCAGCGTTGCATCTTCAGGATCGCGCGCGATGATGGCAATCCAACGCCCAATCTGCTCGAACTGTGCTTCCTGCATGCCGCGTGTGGTGGCGGCAGGGCTCCCCAAGCGGATGCCGCTGGTCACCATCGCCGGGCGTGGATCAAAGGGGATCATGTTCTTGTTGCAGTGGATGGCAGCGTTGTCGAGGGCACGTTCCACGGCCTTGCCGGTCACGGCGTCCGAGCCAATACTGTTGAGGTCGACCAAGAGCAGATGGTTGTCGGTGCCTCCGCTCACGACGCGCAGTCCTTCCACTTCCAATGTGCGGGCCAGGGCTTGAGCATTGCGCAACACCTGCTGCTGATAGTCCCTAAACGATGGTTCCAACGCCAGCTTGAAGCCGACGGCCTTCGCCGCGATAATGTGCATCAACGGGCCACCCTGCATACCTGGGAAGACGGCCCGGTCAATGGCCTTGGCATACTGCTCGCGACAGAGGATCAACCCTCCGCGCGTGCCGCGCAACGTCTTGTGGGTCGTTGTGGTTACCACATCGCAGTAGGGCACAGGATCAGGATGCAGCCCGGTGGCGATCAGACCGGCGACATGCGCCATGTCCATCATGAGCAGACAACCTACCTTGTCCGCAATCTCACGCAGACGGGGATAGTCGAAATGACGTGGATAAGCGCTGGCGCCCACCAACAGCATCTTGGGTTTGTGCTCAAGCGCCATGCGCTCGATCTCATCGTAATCCAATCGTTCAGTTTCGGGGTTCAACCCGTAGTGCACGAAGTTATAGTAATGGCCTGAACTGTTAAGGTGGAAACCGTGGCTCAAATGGCCACCGTGATCCAATTTCATGGCCAGCACGGTGTCTCCCGGCTGCAAGAGTGCCATGTAGACGGCGGCATTGGCCTGTGCGCCCGAATGGGGCTGAACATTGGCATGGTCCGCATGGAAAAGCTGCTTGGCGCGTTCGATGGCAATCCGTTCGGCCACATCCACATACTGACAACCGCCATAGTAACGGCGACCGGGGTAGCCTTCGGCATACTTATTGGTCAGCACACTGCCCGCTGCCGCCAGCACCGCCGGGAAGACATAATTTTCACTGGCAATCAGTTCGATCCCATCCGACTGCCGGTGACGTTCCAACTCAATTGCTTCGTAGATCTCGGGATCTACTTCTGACAGGATCTGTCGTGGGTCTGGTTGATCTGCCCACGCGACCCAATGTTCGATCTCTTCTGAAGGACGACCAGGGGCGATCTGCGCCATGAATTAACTCTCCTTGAAATAAAATGCCCAGTCTGTAAACCGACTTTACACACTGGAGAAGTAGCCGTCACCGGTCGCCCAAACAGAGTACCATTAGCGACACAATGGACGGTAACATAGCACGGATCAGTGTAATCCGTCAACGTGGCGAGGATTTTTTGGGTGCAATTCAAGTTGGGGCAAGTCGTAGGGGTTTGGGTGGGGCGGCAGGTAGTTTCACCGTGGATCTTGTTTCACCGTGGATCTTGATGTTGGGATCCACCAAAAGAGAAACACCGGGTGCCGTTTGACCAGATGATTTGGCCTTCGCTTCTTGGCTCGTGGTAAAATCGAACACACACTGTTATGATTCAGCCAATTTCAGGACAGAATCTACCTTTCCAAACCGGATCAAACAAGGAATCAGGACATCCATGTCCGCACATATATCGGTCACCGAAACCATCTTTACCTTTACAGCGGGGCAAACCTTCCGCGATTATCTTCTCAGTTTCGATCCGGCACAACGTCAGTTGCTAAGTCGGCGATACAGTGCCGTACGGATTCCAGCAGATGTGCAAGAGATGCTGGCGTCCTATCCGCTCTGGCTTTACTGGGTGCTAGTGGTCAGTAACGAGACGCCTGACACACTGATGATTTTGCCGATTATCCAACGTCTTGTCGAGCTGTGCCCGCGCATCGATCTGCGCATCTTTTCAGACGAAGCCGATCTCTCTGCACTCAACGACCTGGTCGACGACGACATTGATCTCGGCGAGGATCTGGCCGAGGTTGATTTGCCCCATCTCTTCATCTTCGACGAAGAGTGGAATCAGCAGGCCCACTGGGGTCCGCGTCCTCAAGCAGCCGAAGAGCGGCTGGATCAGTGGCTTTCGTCGCACCCCGAGTATGAACCCCTGCTGGCCGAGGAAGAGAACGACGATTCCGATCGACTGGAAAAGTTGATCGCCGAACTGACGGCACAGATGCGCCTGTGGTATAACGACGATCTGACCGGCGCCTGTGTCGCCGAAATCGTGACGCTCCTGGCCGATCTGACTGACAATGCATCAGACGATACTGAATGAGAGCACTGCGCCGATTTGCAGTGCTCAATTTGCAAGGATGGGAGAATACCCTTATGGGATTGGGAACGTTGCCATTGCGCCGCACGTGGGCGCTGATCTTTTTGCTGAGCCTCCTGCTCACCGGCTGTGCGCAACACGAATACACAGGGCTGCTGTTAGATGAAGCGCAACCGGCGGCAGACATTGTGGGCACAGACGTCACCGGCGAGACCTTTCGGCTGAGCGATCACCGGGGTGAGCTGTCGCTGATCTTTTTCGGCTATACGTATTGCCCCGATGTTTGTCCGTTGACGCTCTCAAATGTTTCGCAGGCGTACAAGATACTCGAAGACGAGTCACCGTCACTCGTCGAGGATCTCAACGTTGTCTTTGTATCCGTCGATCCGGAACGGGATACGCCGGATCGTTTGGCCGCCTACGTGCCGCTTTTCAACCCGAGCTTCCACGGCATCTACATCCCACAAGATGAACTGGACCCCGTAAAATCTGCCTACGGCGTCTATGCCGAAAAGAACACTGAGGTCGCCGGTGCAACGGCCGCCGACTACCTGATTGATCACACGGCGGGCGTCTATGCGGTGGATCGAGAAGGTAACCTGCGCGCCCTCTTCAAACACGACATTCAGCCCGAAGCCCTGGCTGCCGACCTCAAAGCATTGCTCAATCTACGCTGAAAGAACGTTGCCATCCTGTGTTGAGTCTCTCATTTCAGTTTGATCGTAGCGTACTGCGCCGTCTTGGTTTCCTGCTCGTCTGCCTGTTGGCGCTGAGCAGCGGGACCATTTCTACGATCTATGCCGGTCTTGAACTTCTGCGCCTTGAGATCATCCCGTTGACCGACCGAGTGCGCATTGAGTGGGAGACGTCTAGCGAGTACGACATTGCGGCATTCCAACTGTTTTACAAATTGGAAAGCCAGGCCCAAAGTGAGTACACGCCCATCGGTGAGCAGATCCCCGCGCAGGGAGAGCTAGAGAGTGGTGCGCTTTACACCGCCGAATTTTTCCAGTTGCAGCCCAACACGAGCTACTGTTTCCAACTGCGCGAGGTCCCGAGCAATGACGAGCCGGGTGAACGGTTCGAGCGCTGCGGTTACGGCATCAACACCCGCCCCACCCCACCAGCCACCGCAACACCGACCAGCACGCCTATCCCCAGCGACACGCCCATCCCGACCATGACGCCTTTCCCGGCGGTGCTGCCCACCAGTCCCTTGCCGACGCCCACAGCATCGTCCATCGGGGACGTGTCTACGGTGGATGCGTCCACGGGGGACGGTGCACAGGACGAAGGCGGCGTGGGCGTGGTATTGCAGACGCCATCGGCTCCGCCCACGTACATCATACAGACGGCTACCCCTACCGACACGCCAGTTGTCTTCGTGTCAACCCCTACCCCATTGGCTCTAGCGACACGCGTCCCCGCCGTCTCAATCCCAGGGTTCGATCAGTGGTTCCCCGGGGCAACGAGTACGACCAGCCTCAATGACATGCTCGCGCTGCTCCTCTGCGTGGGCGGCATCGGGCTGGCACTGCTCGGCGTCATGACCCTGTTGGGGACGATCTTCTACTTGCGGTCGAGGATGTAATCCGTGCGCACCTTCATTGCCATCGATCTGCCCGACGCCATTAAGGACGAAATCCGCGACCGGCAACGACGCATTCAGTCTGCGCTGCACCCGAACCACGCACACCGGCTGCTACGCTGGACCCTTCCGGACAAGATGCACATTACGCTACGCTTCTTGGGTGAAACCAGCGATGAGCAAAGAGATCGGCTTGCACAGCCACTGCGCCGCATTGCAGCGGCTCAAAGTCCTTTTCAGCTACAGTTGAGTCAGATCGGCGTCTTCCCGAACTGGTCACGTCTGCGCGTACTGTGGATAGGTCTCGACGGCGAACTGGAATCATTGCAGCAGATGCAGCAGGCGGTGGAAGCGGCCGCGCAAGAGGCCGGATTTGCTGCCGAAGGCAAGTCCTTTTCGCCGCACATTACGCTGGCCCGGATCGGGAAAGACAGTTCAAACGAGGATGTGCGTCGACTCGGTGGGTCGCTGCAAACGTGGTCACAGCAAACGGCGGCGCCATCGGGCAGCCCGTGGACGGTGGATCGGATCATCCACGTGCAGAGTCAACTCCGTGCGCAGGGAGCGCTGTACACCCCCCTGGCAGAGTTCCCCCTCTCCTAGATACTTATCTTTACCCACAAAGTGGGTATGAACAGCGGATTCGTTTTGACCCGATTGGTACGGGCACGAGGGGGATGGGGGCGACGTCTCGCCAATTGTCGCAGATCTCCGTCCCATCCCCCTCATGCCCCGACAACCGGCCGTAGAACCCAGAAAGAAAGAGAACGGGGAGGAGTCGGCGCGACTCCTCCCCGTTCTCTTTCCTCAGCACCTATTTGGCCAAACAGGTCCTTTTCTCATTCATTACTTGTTTCAGCCTACCCTGTCGACTCCTCTGAGGGCCGCGCGCTCTGTTGCGGCACGGGGCGCGGCGCATAGCCGGCCTCCTGGCGCATCTGTTCGTGTTCCCAGCGCTCAGGCGTATAGCCATTGACTGGGCCTGGGTGCTGTCCATTTCCATTCGTAGGCAGCGCCGAGCGTTGCTGTGGCAAAACCGAACGGGACGTCTGCCGCGTGGCAATCTCCACGCCATGGAAAAGGACAGCCAATGGTGCGCACAACAGCGTGCCGGTAATGAACCCCCACAAAAGCAACGCCACCGCGCCCACCACCTGCGCCTGTAACTGTGCCGCCCCAGCCTGGAAGCCGTTGGCCACAAAAACCCCTGAGACGCCCTGCCCTGCTACACCCAGGTAACTCTCCACGCCTATCCCCTGCCAGCCGCTGCCCATCAAGCCGTCGGCCCAGATGCCTACGGAGACCAGGCCAATCAGGGCAGGGATACCGGCCATCACCACGATGCCGGCAGAATCGTTGAGACGCATGAGCCGATTGAGCGCAAACGTCACAAAAGGGACAGTCGCCCCGGCCAGCAGCCCGATCACAAAGGCGGCAACCGGCGGCACAAATGGACCACCGGCAAACCCGGCGATGACCCCGGCAGCGACGCCACGCGCCGTCATGCTGGGATCACTTTCCCCGCTTACAAACCAGGTATAAAGTAGCGGAATGATCCCGCCGCCCATTGCAAAAAGCAGAGCGTTTACAGCCCCGCGCAACTGTGCCGCCTCACCCAAGGTGGCTGCCTGGATCGGGTTGGCCCAGTTCCACCCCAGCACGCCCACAAACAGAAGCAATGCCCCAACTACCGCCAACAATGGCAGGTGCACAGGCGGCAACGTCGGGTCGTGCAGAGAGCGAGGGGCACTGCGTGGCAACCAGATCAGCAGAGCGGCAAAGGTGATCCCCGCGGCGACGGCGAAGACAGTGCCGGCGCCGCCAAAATCGATCAAACCGTGACCGAGACCCAGGTTACTGCCCAGCGCCGCCAGCCAACCGCCGCCACGCACCCAATTCCCTGCAATGGGATAGAAAACGCCGCCGGTAAGCAGCGCAATTAGCAGGGTGGCTACAGCCGGAGCACGTCCGCGCAGAGCCAACACAGGCAGCAGTGCCGCGGTGACAGCCCAGGGCAAGTGGGCCAGGAAGAGCGCATAGATAGCGGGGGTCAACGGTACCCCTGAAAGGAACCAACCGCGCAGCCCGATCATGCCCCATCCGGTTCCCCAATCTAGCGGGAGAGCGCTCCACTCTACGGTGAGATCACCCAACTGTGGGTTAGCGTAAAAAAGGCCGACCCCACCAAATTGCAGGGCAAACCCAACAGCCCAATAGCCGAATCCGGCCAGACAGATCGCGGCTAAGCTACCCAATCCTGCATCCCAGGCCCGCTGCGGCGACATGCCCGCTGCGCCTAACAAAACCAACCCGGCCGGGATCAAGAATGACAGTCCAGCAGCAACCAGATACCAATGATGCGAAATATCCATAGTGCGACTTTTCTATAATGCCAGATAATGGACCGAAGAGCGGTTCACTCTGAGGCCACGAAGTGGCGTAAGGTTTGAGGTATGATACCAGAAAGAGAATAGCAGACAAAACCCAACGAAGAAACGGGCAAGTCTCGCTGCCGCCGCCGAACGACCCCCGAATAGTCAGATTCGTGCCCATAGAACGATTTTCAAAGCGACTAATTCGCGTATCCTCGCCTTACCGACCTATAATCGCGGGTATGCGAATGCAACGACTTGCGCAGTTTACCACACAACTCCACAGAAACGGGTGGCTCCAGCCTGTACTGGTCGGCGCGCTTGCCTTCGGGCTCTATGCGATCACCGCTGCACCCAGCATCGCCTTTCTCTACGACGACAGCCTTGAATTCCAGTTGGTAGGGCCAACCTTTGGCATCGCACACCCCACCGGTTACCCGCTCTACACCTTGCTCAGCGGCCTATGGGCGCGCCTTCTCTTTCCGTTTGGGAACTGGGCCTGGCGCATGAATCTTTTTAGCGCCCTGGCCGGGGCAGTCACCGTCGCCCTCCTCTTCAGCCTCACGCGTCGACTAACCCGATATAACTCGATGGCGGCGCTGGCGGCTGCGGCTGCGTTTGCGCTTAGCCCACTCTGGTGGCAACAGGCGACCCTAGCCGAAGTGTACACCCTGCACGCGCTCTTTGTAGTGGCCATCCTCTATACAAGCATACGCATTGCCGACAATTCGGCAACGGTTGTCCACCGACTGCCGATTCTGCTCATACTGATAGGGGTAGCACTGACCCATCACCGCACCACACTCCTCCTTGTGCCCGGCGTTGCGCTTTACCTGGCCTACAAGCAACCCAGCCTTTTGCGTCCGCAACGTAGCTGGCTCGCATGGATCGGGATGCTGACCCTACCACTTCTTCTCTATGCCTACCTGCCGCTGCGCGCCGCCATGGGCATCGGTGATCTCGAAGGAGACTATGTCAACACATGGCACGGCTTCTGGGCGCATGTCCTGGCCAGCGGGTACAGCGGCTTCCTAACAGACAACCCGCTGGCAGTCGATCATTCGGCAGGCGATTGGCTATCGTTGTTCGTCGCTCAATTCGGCTGGATCGGCCTGATCCTCATCGTGATTGGCCTTGGGCGAGCCTTGCTGGATCGAGAACAGTGGCCGGCCTGGGCGCTGATCATCGTCACAGTGTTGATCAATCTAGGCTTCGCCATCAACTATCGAGTGGGCGACGCCGAAGTCTTCGCGCTGCCTGCGGTTCTCTCTCTTTCGATCCTGATTGGCGGCGCCGTAAACGGATTGCAGAGGTGGCATGGGATCGGTCTACTCGCACTTGCACTCATTGTGATCTACCCCGTAGGTCGGGGCGCACCGGTTAACCGCGCAGCGGACTGGGCTGTGCATGATTATGCGGTAGAAATGGCCAAGGTAGACTTTCCTGCCCAGAGCCGGGTGGTGGGGCTGCGCGGACAGATGACGGCGCTGGCCTATATGCAGGCCGCCGAAGGACTTGGCAGAGCGGCCACACCGGTCGCCATTGACGATGCCGCGGCGCGCCGGGCGTATGTAGAAGACGCTGTGGCGGCGGGTCTTCCGCTCTACCTGACGCAGGAAGTGGAAGGCATCGGCGCACGCTACTCGTTCAGTGGCGAGGGACCGCTGGTGCGTGTCTGGCCGCGCGGCGCTGCGCAGCCGGGCTCACCGTCGATTCTGCTTGCGCAGGATCTCGCCGGGGGTTCGCTCCGTCTCCTGGGCTATGATCTCAACGTGGCGAATCAGGCCAGTGGGCCCGCGTTACAGTTGGCCCTGTATTGGCAAGCGACCGAGCCGCTGACGCGCACACTCAAGCTCTCGTTTCGCCTGCTGAATGCCGACGGCGTTCAGTTGGGCCAGGAAGATCGGTTTCCGCTGCGCCAGGTGGCGATGACGTCGGACTGGCTGCCTACGGAGGTCGTACGCGATGTCCACGATCTGCCGCTCCTCACCGGCACCCACCGGATCCTTGTCATCGTCTACGCTGCCGAAAGCGTCGAAGAAGTAGGGCGCGTTGAAATTCCACTGCCCTGAAATCATCCAGTGCTGTTAAAGAAGAGATCGGCGACCACCACTCCCCGACAAGAAAACAGATCGGGAACGTATGCCTGGATCATTTGTCAACTCAAAGCGGAGCGTGACATAATAGAGAACGGACCACGGCAGGCGAATTCTGTGCAACCTGTCACAGGCAAGCCACTGACCAATGCCCATCCCACCCGCAAGGGGATGGGTTCAATTTTAGTCATTGTTTCAGAGACTCGTTATCAGCCACAGCGTTACCCACTCAGCGTATCTTGAAGGAGAAACTATGAAGCGTTCCCAACTAGCCCTCGTTGCCACGTTCATGATTGCCGCATTTCTGTTTAGCGGCTGTTACGTCAACGATCAAGGCGTCGTCATGATGGGGGGCACACCCTCCGTGCCAGATAGCGGCGCGGCGACCACGCCTGACGCGACGACGGAGGAGATGGCAGTAACGGAATCGGCTCCCCTGACCGGTACGGTCAACACCCGTTCCCTGCGCGTTCGCCAGGAACCGAGCACAGAGACGCCGGTAGTGGCAGGGCTGCGCGCCGGCACCGAGATCACGATCACCGGGCGTAACGCGGACGGCGCCTGGCTTCAGATCGAAGTTCCCGATGTTGGCGGAAACGGCTGGGTCTCCTCCGAGTATGTCATCGTGGTCGGAGACGTCACCGGCCTTGCCATCACCGATGGCAACAGCGAAGACAGCATGACGCCTGTTCCTTCACCCACCGCAGCACCCGAACCATCGCCCACCGCCACCAGCAGACCCGCCTCCGCCCAGATTGATCTGGTGCAGACAGCATCGGCCATCAGCGAATTTTCCACGCTGGTCACCGCAGTGGATGCCGCCGGGCTGGTCGAGATCCTCAGCGGCGAAGGACCGTTCACCGTCTTCGCCCCCACCAACGACGCCTTCGCCGCGCTGCCCACGGGAACACTGGATGCGCTGCTGGCCGATCCAGAAGGCGCCTTGACGCAGGTGCTGCTCTTCCATGTGGTGCCGGGTCGCATCAATGCCGCCGACATCAGCGATGGGTTGAGCATCGAAAGCGCGCAGGGTGAGCCGCTCGTCTTTGCAGTGGACGGCGCCAACGTCAGTGTCAACGGCGCGCCCATTGTGATCACCGACCTGGAAGCCAGCAACGGCGTGATTCATGTGATCGACGCCGTCCTTGTGCCGTCGGTGGTGAACATTGCCGCCGCTGTCGAAGCCCAGGATGACACAGCATCCAGCTCAGACACAGCGTCAGCCACGCCTGAGCCCGAGGTAGAAGCCACGCCTGAGCCTGAGACAGAAGCCACGCCTGAACCTGAGGCAGAGGCCACCACAGCGCCGACGCAAGCGGTTGTCACGGCGGGCGAGCCCGTTACCCTCAACATTACCGACCGATTGGCCGTGGTCAACACGGGCTCGCCCCGATCCTTGCGGGTGCGCGATCAAGCGTCGGCTAACGGCGAGGTGATCTGGGGTGCGCGCAACGGTGAATACTACGCCGTGGTTGATCAGACTGACGACGGCGTCTGGGTTGGCCTCGCCATCCCCGAACTGGCCGGCACAGGCTGGGTTTCATCTGAGTTCGTCACTATCACAGAAGAGATTACGCTGATCCCCACCCTGGGCAGCGTGACAGTCACCACCAGCGATGGCGCACGTCTGCGGGTGCGCCGCGCACCCAGCGTCGACGCCGAACTGCTCGACTATCTGGAAGAGGGCGAGACCTACGAAGTGGTCGCCGTCACCGCCGAAGGGGATTGGGCCTTGATCAACATTCCCGATACGCCGGGACCGAGCTGGATTTCTACTGAGTTCGTGCAGATCGGCGCGCCGCAGCGGTAAAGAAGGCAAAAGAACAGGCAAAGTAGCTGTTCAGCTTCAGGTGCCGGGCAGAATTGTTTGCGCCGTCGTATGTTGAGCGGTCAGCCTCATGCTGAGACTGACCGCTCTCTTTTTGGCTGTAAGGACCGCTAGGCTAAAATGGTACGCATGCACTCGCGGATCTACTCTACCCATCACTATCGGCTGCTGACTGCGTTCCATGCCCTCGCGCTGGGATTGACGGCGCTGCATCTATACGCGGCGACACTGCCCGCCACGGCGACGCCCATCCCCACACCTGAGGATGCCGAAAGTGCCTGGTGGGGAGTGTGGCCAATCACCTATGTAGCAACGCCACTGCTCTGGATCGGCGCCGCCGTGATCCTTCTGCTGGTGATCGGGGGCTGGTGGTGGATGCGCTACGGGCGACCTGTGGGATCGACAACCGGCTCGATCCCTGACCACTGGCTGTGGCCGGCGGCGGCGCTGATCTTCGTTTCGTTCTGGGTCTTCCCCATTGTCCACACCCGCTGGGGTGATGCCTACATCCTGGCCAACGGCATCAGTTGGCCCGATGCCGCCCTACGGCTGACCCATTCCTGGCAAGCGCCGCTCGACGTCTATCTGCACAGCCGCGTCTGGCATTGGCTCAACGGCCCCTTGGGCTGGACCGACGCCATCCCGGTCTATCGGTTGCTCAGCCCTATCGCCGGTGGATTGTTCTTGTGGATCACGCTACGCTTGAGTGCGGACCGGCGTATCGCCCCCAACTGGGTAACATTTGGATTGCTCGCCTCGCTCGGTCTGATCCAACTCTTTTTTGGATACATCGAGAACTATAGTTTTGCAGCCGCGGGTATCCTGGCGTATTTATGGATCGGGCTGGGCGTGCTGCGCGGCGAACGTTCACTCTGGCTGGCAGCAACGATCCTGGCCGTCACCAACGCCACCCACCCCAGCACAGTCATCTATTTGCCCAGCCTGCTCTACCTGGCCTATCACCAATGGGCAGTCCGGCGCCGGCCCGGCGCACAGGTCGTTGCCGTGAGCATACCCATGATCGGGGTCGCCGCCCTGACCATCCTTTTGATGGAGAGCGGCGGACACGGCATCCTGGAACTGCTCGGCGCAGATCGTCCCGGCGGCGGCGACGGGCGCTGGTTCGTGCCGCTCATCGCCACCTCCACACGCTGGGAGCATTACACGATGTTCAGTTGGCTGCACGTGCGCGACTTCCTCAATGGGCAGATGTTGGTGGCGCCGGTGATTTTGCCCACGCTGCTTGTCGGCGGCATCGGAACCATTTGGGGCCGAGATCGTCTTGAATTGGAGACGGAGCCATTGTGCAAGAGGGCCGTCCTGTTTTTGCTGACGGCAGCCGGTTTTCACCTGTTGTTGACGTGGATCTGGAATCCCGATTATGGTGGACAGCGCGATCTGGGATCTATTCAGCCTGGCTGCTATCCCAACAGCGCTGCTCTTGATCCACATGACGCCGCGCCTGCTGCCGCATCCACGTCTGCGCCGGGCAGCGCTGGTTCCGTTAATTGTGTTACAGATACTACACACGGCCGCCTGGATCTATCAAAATCAACTCCCATGGCAATGGCCGCAATAGTCTTTTGTGATTGGAGACCGATCTTTGACCAACTATTACACGCTGCAAGAAGTACCTGAACCGAAACCGCCAACACCTTCCCCGTCGCCATCGTCACCGCGTAGTGGACTGTGGAAAGGTCTGATGGCGGGGACGTTGACATTTTTGATCGTGGCGCTGCTGGTGGTGAGCGGCGGCATTATTGCCTATGCTCGCATCGCAGCGGATCTGCCCCTACCCGGTGAACTGCGCAGCCAGTTGAGCACCTTTCAGAGCACGCGCATCTACGACCGTGAAGGCAATCTGCTCAACGAAACATTTGATCCTAATGAGGGGCGTCGCGTCTCGGTACCGCTGGATCGCATTTCGCCCCACTTGATCGACGCAACCATCGCCACCGAAGACGCCAACTTCCGAAGCCATCCCGGTGTGGATCCGGTGGCGTTGGCGCGCGCCATCTACTATGCGATACAAGAACGCGAGTTCGTCTCGGGCGCATCGACCATTCCACAGCAGTTGGTCAATCGGGTCTTCCTGACCGAACCAGGGCAATTGGCCGAACGAACCGCCCGGCGCAAAATCAAAGAAGCCATCCTCGCCACCGAGGTCAGCCGTACCTATAGCAAAGACGAGATCATCGAGTTCTATCTCAACGAGATCTACTACGGGAACCTGGCTTATGGCGTTGACGCCGCCGCAGAAACCTACTTCAACAAAGATGCCGCCGATCTGTCGCTGGCCGAATCGGCGCTGTTGGCCGGTTTGCCGCAGTTACCCGCCTATTACGATCCGTACACCTACCCGGAACGGGCCAAAAACCGGCAGGCTGTGGTCTTGGGGTTGATGGCCGAGGCAGGCTACATCACTGCTGAAGAGGCCGACGCCGCCTGGCAAGAACCGCTCAGCTACGTGCCGCTGCGTTTCGAGTTTGATGCGCCCCACTTCACGCTCTATGTGCGCCAACAGTTAGAGTCGCTCTTCCAACAGGACGGATTGCAGGGGCTTTACAAAGCAGGCTTGCAGGTGACAACCAGCCTCGATCCCGATCTACAGGATGCGGCCGAGCGGATCGTGGCGGAACAAGTGGCTGCCCTGGCCGACAGGGATGTTTCCAACGGGGCGTTGGTGGCCCTGGATCCTGCCACCGGCGAGCTGCTGGCGATGGTGGGCAGCGCCGACTTCGACAACGTGGAAATCTCGGGTCAGGTCAACATGGCGCTGGCCCCGCGTCAGCCGGGCAGTTCGATCAAGCCGTTCGTCTATCTGACAGCGATTGAAAAACAGGGATGGACGCCCGGCACACTGCTCGCCGATATCGAGGAAGAATTTCCCGATGGCGCCAACCCGCCTTGGGTGCCCACCAACTATGATCTCAATCAACATGGCATTGTCACGATGCGCACAGCGCTGGCGAACAGCTATAACATCCCCGCCGTACGCGCGCTGCAAGCGGCCACCATTCCCGAATTCCTCCAAGTGGCACAGAGGCTGGGCATCTCCACCTTGATCCGCCCCGACTATGGGCTAAGCTTGAGTCTGGGCGCAGGAGAAGTGCCGCTGCTCGAATTGACCGGCGCCTTCGGTGTGCTGGCGGCACAGGGTGTCTATCAGCCCCCTGTCACCATCCTCAAAATTGAGGACGCCCAGGGCAATGTCCTGTGTGGCGAGGGTGCGGTGGGGCCTTGTCGGTTTGGCGGCAGCGGCAATGCGCAGCAGGTCGTGGACCCGGTCAACGCCTATCTGCTCACGGCGATCCTTAGCGATAATGCGGCGCGTGCCCCTGTCTTTGGCACCAATTCAGCACTCAATATCGGTCGACCCGCCGCCGCCAAGACCGGCACCACCAATGACTACCGCGATTCGTTGACCGTCGGCTATACACCGCAGTTGGTCACCGGGGTCTGGGTTGGCAACACCGACAACTCGCCAATGGATCGAGTGGCCGGGGCCAGCGGCGCCGCCCAGATCTGGAATCACTTTATGCTGGCCGCGCTCAATGACGTCCCGGCGGCCAATTTTAGCGCGCCGCCCGGGGTGCGTATGACCGAGATCTGCGCGGACACAGGCACACTGCCCTCCGAAGCCTGCCCCGAACGGATTCAGTTCCCCTTTGCCGATAGTCAGCCGCCGCTGCCGGCCGAACAGGATCTGTGGCAGAAGGTGCGCATCGACAAAGTGACGGGCAAACTTGCCACCGAATTCACACCGCCGGAGTTGATCGAAGAGAAAGTCTTCAAGGTCTATCCAGAGCCATACAAACAATGGGCCGAGGAAAACGGCATTCCACAACCGCCCAGCGAAGCAAGTGACGTCTTTACCTCCGAACCGCAGGCCGCCATCAACCTGCCCGTAGAAGGAGCGGTTGTGCAAGGTGTGGTGGAAGTTCGCGGCAGCGCCAACGTGCCCGGCTTCGCCAATTACGAACTGCAATATGGCATCAGCCACGATCCTGGCGCCTTCAGCCCGGCCATTTGGGGGCCGGTGGGGGCACCCATAGAGAACGATGTCCTCGGCTACTGGGACACCACAGCGCTGATCCCGGGCCCGCATACGTTGCGACTCGTCATTCGTGATCAGTTTGGCAATGAGTATGAACGCCGGGTTCGTCTCTTTGTGGAGGCGGCTGCGCCGCCCACGCCGGTGGAGATCGCGCCGACACTGACGCCGACGTGGACGCCCATTGCGGCGGAAACACCGCTCCCCATAGAGACGCCTATCCCCCTGGAGACCGTCTCGCCCGAACCTTCGCCCACACCGGCAGAGGTCAACAGCGAGGAAGAACGTCCCCTGCCCGAATCGACTCCGCGCCAGGACGACCTCGGCATAAAGCGGAAGCGGTCCCCCAAAAAAGGGAAAGCAGTTGGACGCTGAGTCTGGGTAAGTAAGAATGTCCCGCATCCGTGTGGATGCGGGACATTTTCATATCACCCAAACCGCCTTTGCGGAAAGTATCCACAGTTTGTGGATCTTTGTGTTATACTTCACGGTAGCATGCCGACGGCCAAGAGACCAAAGATCAGCGACGCAACCAGCATTATCCCTGTGAGCAAGTGAGCCAGACATCCTTCTGCACGATCTTGTTCCTCATGAAGGCGGCTAACCACCCAGTCGATGATGGACAACATCACCGCAATTCCCAGACAAGCGGAGGCAACATAACCGGCTAACACTCTCATCAGTTCCATCGTGCGCTCCTTCCTTTGGATACGGCAGAGGCGATGAAGCAAGATGCGAATCGACGTTGTCGTTGTCGGCGTTGACCTGGTTAGTAGCGTTGCAAGTGTGGCCAATACTGTGTATAATTTGGATAATTTGTGATTCATCTAAAAAATACCACAATTCCCACACCGGATCAACACACAGATGGTTATGGGCTCGATATTTTAAGCTTCGCAAGGCACCCACCACACGCTCTGGGAAAACCGTAACAACCGCATGGTGGAGATAGACATGGCTTCCCCAATTGAAGCGGCCCGACAACTGGCGTACTCGGTTGTCGACACAAGAGAGCACAACGTAGAGCGACGCTACGATCGCTGGGGCACGCCCGATCAACAGGCGGTGGATAGTCTTCACCACGGGTTGGCGGTGGCCGATCAACTTCGTCAATGGCGCTCACCTGCCGCATTGGAAGCAGCGGCCCTGCTCCATTCGTTGCTATGGCAGGGTACCCTTCAGCTCGCCGCCATTGAAGAGTGCTGCGGAACGCCCACTGCCGCCCTTTGTGCCGGTTATCAGGAGGCGATGAAGTCATCATCGCAGCGGACAGGCGATGCCGCCGTCCTGCGCCGAATTCGTGGATACGCCGCCGCCTACCGTGATCCACTGCTCGCCATGCTGGCCGTCGCCGACGGGATCGATCATTTGCACAGTGCCTCTGCCGTAGATGGGCAACGCCGTCGACGCTTGCTCCATGAGGCTACAGAGGCCACAGCCGCGCTATGTGAAATGCTGGGCATGTCCGACGTGAAAGCAACCATCGAGGAGAAGATCCTCTCAATCGGCCCCGCCCAACACGACGCCCAAACGTTGCAGACCCGCATCGAGCAGAGCGCGGCGATGCACCGGCAAGCGTACGATGAGGTCTCCTCGCGCCTGGGCGTTGCCTTCCCGCAGGCACAACTGCGCCACAGATCCCACACGCCATCCACCATCTTTAACCCTAGTCTTCCCGAAAAAGCCCATCCCGAAGCCTTCCAAAACCTGACCGTTGATGCCCTCGTCCCGACGGAGCGCGATTGTTACCTCTTGCTACACGCCGTTCATCAGCAGTGGCTACCCGTCGAAGGCGCCGTAATCGATCACATCGGGGTCTGCAAGCTCAACGGTCACCGCAGCCTCCAGACCAGCGTCCAGGTCATGCTGGAGCAAATCACCCTGCGTCTCAACCTTCACATTTGCACAAGCGAGATGGATGAGATCAATCGCTGGGGATTGGCGGCACTCTGCCTGCGCGACCGTTTGCAGGTGGATCTGCCGCAGGCGTGGTGGCAGCGTCGCGCCGAGGCCGATCGTGCCATCCGCTCCGCGGCGCCGGGCAGCGACGCCGATGTCGTTCACGTCTTTAGTCCGCAAGGTGAGCTGTTCGCCCTGCCGCGTGGATGCAGCGTCGTCGACTATGCCTACCGTGTCCACAGTGGATTGGCGACACAGTGCAAGCAATTCCTGCTCAACGGGGTTGCCGTGGCGCCGACAGCCGTCCTGCATCACCTGGACATGGTGGAGTTGGTGCGCGATCCACTGGCGCCGGGGCCGACGCGCATCTGGCTCGACGCCGCCAAGACAAATCGGGCACGCAATGATATCCGCCGTGTGCTGCGCCGGCAAGGGCGCGGCGCGCTCCACGGGCAGCGGGTGCTCGAAACCCAGTTGCACAAACTCGAGGCCCACTACGGCTTCGACATTCCCAAACACAGGCTCGACAGCGCACTGGACAACGCCCGGCGTCTCTTCCGGCTGGAGCGCCTCGAGGATCTGCTCACCGAGGTGGCCGCCGGGCGGTGCAGCATCGATCGTATCTTGCATCCACTCTTCGCCGCAGAGTTGGCGCGGCAGGTCCAATTGCCCCAGGGCGTCCGTCTGCGCACCCATCAGATCAAAGTGGCACAATGTTGCCGGCCACGGCTGGGTGATGCGATAGTGGGCCGTATACGCACCCGCAACGAGACGCCGGTGGAAATCAAGATCCATCGCGCCGACTGCGAGCGCTGTCAACTGAGCGACAATGGACGGCTCATCGATTTGAGCTGGTGGCTACGCCCCCCCACCCGCACGATCCGCCGTCTGGACGTCTCGGCGCTCGACGAACCGGGACTGCTCGGGGACGCCCTTGCCCTGATTTATGATCGCCAACATTTGACGTTGCACAAAGTTGAAGCTGAATCTCGTCGCGGACAGGCACGCATGCGCCTGACGATTGAGGCCGATCAAGAGGTGATCGATCAGATCGAGCAGAAACTGCGCAGCCTGCCCGATCATCAGGTGAGCGATGTGCGCCAGATGCAGTTGCTTTTATCCGAATGGGAGGATCTGGCGATTCCGTTGCCCGCCGTGAACAGCAACCCGTACAGCCGATTGCCCGTCAACGACCGAGACATGCTCTTTGGTCGCCGTGAGGAGCTGGCGCGCATCCAGGATCTTCTGAGTGCCGGTTGCGCGTTCATCATCGTACGCGGCCAGAAACGCATTGGCAAGACCTCGTTGCTCCTGCACCTGCGCGATTATCAACTCGAAGCCCCCCACTTGTTCCCCATTTTTGTGGACTTCCAATCATTTAGCCGCATAGACGGCGCCGGGATCTTCTACGAGATCGCCAATGCCGTCTACCACCAGTTGCAAACGGACACCCGCATCGGTGATGTGGGCGCGCCGGTGTGGGATGCCTTCGCCCAGGATGCGCCCCGTCAGTTCGAGCGCTATTTGCGCAGCGTGCAGAGCAATGTGGGCGGACGGCTGGTCCTGTTGTTGGACGAGTACAGCACCAGCCTCGACGCCTTTGATCGCGGCGAGCTGGATGGGCGCTTCTTTTCGCAATGGCGCGGATTGGTTCACCAGATGCGCGACGTAGCCGCCATCGTCACCGTGATCCAGCAGGTCAGCTTCGACCGGCTGCGCGAATCCCAGCGTAACAACCCGGCCTGGCAATTGCTGGAAATCGGCGAATCGGTGCTGCTGCGTCCGCTGGCCGAGAAAGAGATTGCACACCTCATCGAACGTCCACTGCGCAATTACACCACCTATCACCCTGAGGCCATTTCTCGCATCGGACAGTTGACCGGCGGCAGCCCCTTCTTGACCCAGGCATTCTGCCTGGCCTTGATCGACAACGCGGGCCGCAGTGCCCGTACCGAAATCGACTTGAGCGCCGTCAATGCGCTCGTCCCCCACTTTTTATCGCCCGACGAAAACCTCTTCACCCATCTACTCGATCTGATCCATGGTCGGGCGGACAGTGTCGTGCGACGGCTGGCCGAAATGACCGGCCCCGAGGGCAAATGTGTCTCGCTCGACGCACTTCGTTGCACCGAAACCAGTATCGAACCGGATCGAATTGATCGCATTGTAAGCGGGCTGATCGACAACGATCTCCTGATTGCGTGCGCCGAGGGCCAGGAAGTTCGCTTTGCCGCCCACCTGTTTGCGCTGTGGCTGCAAACCAACGAAAGGAGCCGCTGAATGACATCGATGCTGCAAGACAAGCTCTTTCCACGCGCACAATTGCAGTCGATCACCGAGGGCGTGCTGGCGACACAGCCGCGCAACTTTTCGCTGATCGGCGCCAAGTTCATGGGCAAGACGCGTATCCTCAACCACCTTGCCTCGCCCAACGGCCCGCTGCTGGAAAGCGACCAGGCGCAGCGGTTGGGGCTGGATCTGGCCGTCATCTACTTTGACTGCGCCTGGCCCAAAGCCCACGAGGATCTGTTGTCCTTTCTGGCGGACGGTGTACGCCGTCACTTTCAGCAGGGAAACGATCACCTGTCATCCGAACTGGAAGATCTACGCAGCATTGCCGACGGCGGTGAACGTTTGCGCCGGTTTATGGTCACACTCAAACGAGCAAATGTACGACCTGTGCTGCTGCTGGACAATTTCGACACGCTGATCGAGGGCGCCGGCGGGGAGATGGAACAGACGATCAACCAGCTCCGTCCGCTCACCCGCGAAATGGTCCTGATTGTGGCCAGCGAACGTCCGTTGCACGAGGCGAACCGCGAGCTGGCATCGTCGCCGCTCTTCAACCTGCTCAACCAGCTCTTCTTGCGTCTGATCGAACCGCAAGAGGTAGACGAGATCCTGCGCGAGGTGACGCAAAATTGCGCCAATCAGGATCAGATGATGGCGACCCTGGCCCAATGGACCGGGGGACATCCATTCTTGATCTCGCGTATCGCAGAAATCCTGCTCGACGTGGACGAGATGCTCCCCGGCCGCGATCCGATCGGGCAGGCCCATCTGCCGCTGATCCGCCTGCGCCTGAGCGAGGATTACGGACATCTGCTCTTTGGCGAGCTGTGGTCGGCGCTGCAAAACGATCAGGATTCACGTACGGCGGGCGCACGCGATCTGGTACAGCGGCTGATCGACGATCCAATGCCGCTTGCGCAGATTCAGGCCGAGGAGGGACGCTCCTTTTTCTGGTTGCTCAACCAGGGCATTGTGCGCATTGAACAGGATACCTGTCACCTGTTCTCGCCACTCTTCGCCGAGTATGTGATGCGCCGTCTCGAAACCCAGGATGGACCGACCATGCGTTACAGCCTGGACAGCCACGTGCCAGGGCATGTAAATCGGGCCGGCCTCGAAGAACAGGTGCAGCAGTTCACCCCGCAAGAACGCAATTTGTTCCGCTACTTCCTCGAACGCCCAGGTGAACTTGTCACGATTGACCAACTGCTACAAGACGTATGGAAACGGCCCAACGCCTCAGCCCGCCGCGTGCAGGAGGGCATCCGCCGCCTGCGCAACCGGCTGGATACACTGCAACGGCCCATCGGTGAAATTGAAAACGAGTGGGGTGAGGGCTATCGGTTTATCCCCGTACACAAGGCAGGCAACTGACCAATGCAGATCAAAACCAACAAGAGAGACAATCGATGAGCGTAAATTTGCAGCCGATGGTGGCCCTGGAATCAACCGTCATTTCACATGGGCTGCCCTATCCACGAAATCTGGCGCTGGCGCGTGAGATGGAAGAGATCGTGCGCCGCAATGGGGCGGAACCGCGTACGATCGGCATTTTGAACGGCGAATTGATCGCCGGGCTATCCGACGCCCAGATCGAGCACCTGGCCACGGCCAGGGATGTGCGCAAGGTCAGCCGGCGCGATCTGCCCATCGTAGCGGCGCGCCAACTCGACGGCGCCACCACCGTAGCCACCACCATGTGGATCGCCCACCGCGCCGGCATCGAAGTCTTCGCCACCGGTGGCATCGGCGGCGTCCACCGGGGGGCGGACACCGTCGCCAGCGTGGACATTAGCGCTGACCTGCAAGAGTTGGCACAGACGCCGGTGATTGTGGTTTGCGCCGGGGCAAAGGCGATCCTCGATTTACCATCCACATTGGAGTATTTGGAGACATTCGGTGTCAGCGTAGTCGGGTACGAAACAGACGAGTTTCCGGCCTTTTACAGCCGCAGCAGTGGGCTGCCTGTCGATGTCCGCTGCGACTCGGCCGAAGAGGTCGCCGCCATCTGGCGCGCCAAACAGACACTGGGCCTACCCGGCGGGCTGCTGGTTACGGTCCCCGTCCCTGCGGCATCAGAGATCCCTGCCCATGAAATTGAACCGGTAATCGAGAAAGCTGTGGCCGAAGCAAGCGAGCGTGGCCTGCGATCCGCCCAGGTGACGCCCTTCCTGTTGTCGCGTATCGCCGAACTGAGCGGCGAACGCAGCCTGAACACAAACCTGGCCCTGCTCAAAAACAACGCCCGGGTCGCAGCGGCCATTGCCCTGGCGCTCGTGAATTGAGGGTCATCGGCGATGGATATTGGGATAGATCAAAACGAGCGTGGAGAGGATATCCTCTCCACGCTCGTGCTTTTCCGACTTCACGGATAAAGATCGGTTCTATTAGGCGTGTGCCTTGGTCAAGCCCAACATTTCCTCGAAATCCTTCTTTTCAATCACTTCTTTTTCAAGCAGGGTTTCGGCCAGCAGGGTGAGCTTGTCTTGATGAGTCGTGATGATCTCTCGGGCACGGCTGTAGGCGGTATCGACAATCCGACGCACTTCCCGATCAATGGACTTGGCAATGGCTTCGCTGTAGTGACGCCGTTCGCCCAGTTCCATACCCAGGAAAGGATTGACGTCGCCCTGGCTCAACTGCATTGGCCCCAGCACCTCGCTCATCCCGTAGCGGGTGACCATGGCTTTTGCCAGCCGCGTCGACTTTTCCAGATCATCGGCAGCACCCGTCGTGATCTCGCCAAAGACAACCTCTTCGGCGACACGTCCACCCAAGCGACCGGCCAGTTGATCCTCGAATTCCGCCCGGCTGCGCAGGGTGCGATCCTCTTCGGGCAGCGGCAGTACATAGCCCAGCGCCTGCCCGCGGCTGACGAGGCTGATTTTGCCTACAGGATCGGTGTTGGGCAGCATCGCCATCACCAGGGCATGACCGGCCTCGTGATATGCGACGATGCGGCGCTCCTCTTCACTGATGATGCGGCTCTTGCGCGCGGGGCCGGCCATGACCCGTTCGATGGATTCGACAATGTCTTCCATCATGATCGAGCGTCGGTTGCGGCGCGCCGCCAGGATGGCAGCTTCGTTGAGCAGGTTCTCCAGATCGGCCCCCACCATGCCGGGCGATTGGCGGGCGATGACACCCAAATCGACTTCGGGTGAGAGTGGTTTGCCGCGTGAGTGGACTTTGAGGATCTCCTCGCGGCCACGGCGGTCAGGCCGGTCCACCATCACTTTGCGGTCGAAACGGCCCGGACGCAACAGCGCCGGGTCGAGGATGTCAGGACGATTGGTAGCAGCGACCACGATCACCGTGGTATCGCTGTCAAAACCATCCATCTCCACCAGGATCTGGTTGAGGGTCTGCTCGCGTTCATCGTTACCGCCGCCCATACCGGCGCCGCGGTGACGACCGACAGCATCGATCTCGTCAATAAAGATGATGCAGGGCGCTGCCTTTTTGGCCTGTTCAAACAGATCGCGCACCCGGCTGGCGCCGACGCCGACAAACATCTCGACGAATTCGGAACCGGAAATGCTAAAGAACGGTACACCCGCTTCACCGGCCACCGCTTTGGCCAGCAGTGTTTTCCCCGTGCCGGGCGGACCCACCATGAGGACGCCTTTGGGAATGCGTGCGCCCAGGGAGGCAAACTTCTGAGGCTCGCGCAGGAATTCCACAACCTCGTGCAACTCTTGTTTGGCTTCATCTGAACCGGCGACGTCTTCAAAGGTCACTGTCGGGCGATCCGCTTCATCCATTTTGCGGGCACGGCTGCGCCCAAACTGCATGGCGCGGTTCTGTCCACCGCCGCCGGCCTGACGCATGATGAAGATGAAGAAACCGAAGATCAAGATCATGGGCAGCAACATGATCAGCCAGTTGAAAAATGCGCCGGTATTGGGCGGGGTCTCAACCACAATGGGCAGCCGAGACAGCCGTTCATCCGAAACGCCCAGAGCGCTGAGGGTTTCCAGCACACTCTCACCGGATTCCTTGCGCGTCTGCACAGGCTCCCGGTTGCCGTCGAGTTCGACGGTCACCTCTTCGCCTTGCACCACCAGGCGGGTTACATCGCCGGCAGTGACCCATTCGGCCACTTCGTTGAGCCCTACCATCTCATCGCTGTTGTTGGTCGGTGAGAAGAGGACCCGATATCCAAAGAAAAAGACAATGATCAGAATGATCCAAATCCACGAGCGGCTGAAAACTTGCCGGGCGCGGTTGTTGGGATCCTGATCATTGCCATTGGATCCGCCAGACCCATTTGGCCTCTTGGGGGGTTGTTTTTTATTAGCCATAGAACATTTACCGTTCGATGAAATGTGTCCCCTACAGTGGGGAACGTGAATGTTCGGTTGAGACGAATATCTTGAGCCTAAGCATATGCTGACAAGAGCGTGACGTCAGTAAGCTGTCCAAACATTAAGAATCTATCCGTAAATTCACAGCAGCCCGGCGAAGTTGGCCTGTTTAGAGCGGACGTAGTGCTGCGCACTGGTATTTACGGCTAGACACTCAGAGCAATGAAAAACCTGACAGGCGAGCGGCAAGCCGAGCATCGTCCTGTCAGGCTATATTTCACACGACAGAAGAAGTCGCCGATTAGTGCAAAGCAATTAGTCCAGTGCGGTCAGTTGATCTTTGATGCTGACACCCACGCGATGTGTGTCCGCCCGATGAATGGGCATGAACTCGCGCTGCTGCGGTTCGCGACGGCACCGAGGCCTCGTCGGGTTTGTCGCTCAGGCTGATGAGCAGGCAACCGCGCGATTCGAGCCACTGTCCCACTTCGTAGACTTCCTGGGTGATGGTGATCTCGCGGTTTAAACGTTCTTCGATGGAAGCGTCTTCGGGCAGGTTGTTCATTGCTTCCAGTGTAGCCAAAAACTCATGACGCCGGAAGCTCTTAAATGGCGTCGGATCCCCATTTTGCACGCTGGTATGTACGGCCTCATGAATCTGCCGCACATGCTCATTCACACCGCCCTGCATGATCATCGTCTCGACCCAACGCACAAAATGCTGGAAGGAGTTGAGGGATGCACTTTCCATCCGCTCGAGCAGATCATCGCGCTCCACCAAACCGGCGTTGAGGATCAAGCAGATGTAAGCCAGATAGTCCTGATTGTCTCCGGTGATAATATGGTACCGCGAGCGGTTAAGTAGTTCATAATGCTCATTGAAGAGTCGAGCGTCGAAACTATCGCCCAAAACGCGCTGCGCGGCCTGAAAGAGACCTTTCAAACGGGCGGCATCGATGGTGCGATCATTGCGTCCGCGTGCGCCCAGTGCCGTCTTGTCTATATCAACGACGACGGCTGTGTTTTTATCAAACTTCAAACCCTGCTCAATACTCCAGGCCGCCCAGTCGGCCAAACCGGCCCAGCGATTGGCAAAAAAGAGCCCACCTTCTATGTCTCGCTGATCTGCGCTGGGAAGATCGGCTTTTTCGTTTCCGATGAAAGCCGTCCCGGCACGCCCACTCAAACTGCGCAGATTCTGAAATGCCTGTGCATCCCCCGACCTGGTATCGCCAATAAATACGATTTCATCCAATCCGGCACGACGTCGCTCTTGGGCGTTTTCCAGAATGAAAAGAGCAACTTTTGAATAAGCTTCATCCAACTTGCGCGGTATCTGTGTCTCGTTCAAGCCCAATTGATACCGTGCGGATTTGAGACCGGACAATCGTCGGTCAATCGGTTCCAGGCTCCGATAAATGACCCGATCATCAAAGAGATCACTAAGTGATGCGAGCCCAAAGTTTTCCAGCGTAATAGGATAGCTCTCGACCATTTTTAGCTCGTTTACCATTCTTACCTTCCGGTCTGCTACACCTTCCATACACAATGACTCCATTTTACCAGATAGCGCGGATAGAGGCGATATCGAGTAGTAGAGCTCCCCTCAAAGTGTCAGAGGGCTTTCGTGTGGCTATTGTACAATAGAACCGGCTCTTAACATAAATACTCCAGAAGCTCGGCTCTCACTAGACCGTTGCGGCGTCTGTACCACTGGTAAAGAGCGTTTCGGACCTGTTGCCGCCGTGGCATAATTAGCGGGAATAGCACGGCAAAGAAAGAGCGGTGATGCCGCGTCCTACCTGCATCACCGCTCCTGATCAATCTGTTACTTCAACGAATCCGCCGCTATGCTACCTGCACTGTCCCGGCCAGGGCAGCGGCCTCTGCGCCTAGATACCCTTTGGCCACCAACAATTCCGCATTGAGCAGGCTGCCGCCGGCCGCGCCGCGGATCGTGTTGTGCCCCAGCAGCATGAACTTGGCGTGGAAGATTGGGTCTTCGCGCAGTCGTCCAAGCACAGTGGTCATGCCGGGCACGCTGCCGACAAGACGATCGAGCCGCGGCTGCGGACGATCCTGCTCCTCGCGGTAGATGAGAGCAGGCTGCGGCGCGCTGGGGAGATTCAGCCGCTGTGCCAGCGGCTTGTAAGTCCGCCACACGTCGAGGATCTCGTCGAGCGTCGGCCGGCGCTCGAATTCGATGCTCACGGCTTCCATGTGTCCATTGCGCACGGGGACACGGTTACAGTGGGCGCTGACCACGAAATCCGCCATCTGCACCGCCTCTCCGTCGAAGTGGCCGAGCAGCTTCTGCGGCTCGCGCTTCTCCATCTTCTCTTCTTCTTTGCCGATATAGGGCACAATGTTGTCGAGAATATCCATACTGCTCACACCAGGATAGCCTGCGCCACTGATCGCTTGCATCGTCACCACGAAGAGTTTGCGAATACCAAAGGCCGTGTAGAGCGGATGCAGGGCGCTGACCAGGTGGGTGGTGCTGCAATTGGGATTGGTTGTGATGAATCCCGACCAGCCACGTCGCTGCTGTTGAATCTCGATCAGCCCCAGGTGTTCGGGGTTGACCTCAGGGATGAGCAAGGGCACGTCGTCGTCGTAGCGGTGGGCGCTGGCGTTGCTACAAACGATGTGCCCGCCGGCGGCCAGTTCCTGTTCTTTTTCGCGGGCGGCATCACTGGGCAAGGCGCTGAAAAAGATCTGACAGTCCATCCCCGGCGTCGCTTCTTCAAGGATCACATCGTGCAGGTGCGCAGGCATGTCCCCGCGCAGATTCCAGTTGCAGGCATCGGCATAGCGTTTGCCCAGGCTTCGCTCCGACGCGCAGAGCGCGCTGATCTCGAACCAGGGATGACCTTGCAGCATCTGGACAAAACGCTGCCCAACGGCGCCCGTTGCACCGAGGACACCGACCTTTATTTTGTTGTTCATTGGTTTGATTTCTCCGTATAGTATGCTAACTTGCGTACGCCATCTCAATCACATCGCTCAGCACGCCCGCCGCCGTGACTTCAACCCCTGCCCCGCGACCTTGAATAACCAACGGCGTTGGTTGATACCAGCCTGTGTAAAAAGCGATCAGGTTGTCGGTGCCGCTGAGCCGCCCCAACGGCGTGTCCGTGCCGACGGCGGTCGGCCCTACCTGGCAGGTGACCTCTCCATCTTCGACGGTGATGGTGGCAGCGTAGCGCAGCACATTGTTTTCGGTAGCGGCGCGAGCCACTTCTTCGCGATAATGTTCGTCGAGTTGAGGCAACTCGGCCATGAACTCATCGACGCTCATCGATTCCATAAGCGGCGGATAAAGGCCCTTGACCTCCACATCGCTCATCTCCAGCCGGTGCCCCATCCCCCGCGCCAGGATCAAGGCTTTGCGCGCCACGTCTACGCCGCCCAGATCATCACGTGGATCAGGTTCGGTGTAGCCCAGCGCATGCGCCTCACGCACCACCTCGCTAAAGATGCGCCCCTCTTGCAGTCCGGTCATCAGATAGCCCAGGGTGCCGCTAAAGGTACCGGCTACCCGCGCAATGGGATCGCCGCTACCGACCAGTCGGTTCAGTGTCGCGATGACCGGCAACCCGGCTCCCACCGTCGTCTCCCAGCGGATCTGCGCCGGATTGATGGGCGTCGAGGTGTCTCCGGCTCTGGTGAGCCGGTCGTATACCTCCTGTTGTAGGGTCAACGGTTTTTTATTGGCGAGCACAACTTTGTAGCCCCGATCCAGCGCAAAGAGGAGCGCAGGCGTCGTCTGCTCGGTTGCACTACAATCCACCACAACCGTACCGGGCAGGCCGACAATATCGAGGATAGCGGAGAGATCGTCCTGGGTTCCGCCCAGATCGTGGGCAGAAAGTGACTTGCCGGCTTCCTTCAAGGAGAGCGCGGCTTCGATTTCGGCGTCACTCAGGCCATCGGTCGGTTCGATGATGGCCGCACGGCTGTCACACAACGCAATGATGCGGATGTAAAGGCCATAGGTTTGGGCATGAAAATCACGGTGTACAAGGATCTGGCGGATCAGCGAACGACCCACGCCGCCCACTCCAAACAAAACCATCGGCAATTCGATCATGGCGGAACCCCACACCCTCGCAGTGACTGGCAGACATGGATAAAGTTGCAGCAATGGGAGGCGGGTGAATCCGCTCCCCATGAACTGACGACAATTTTACCGGCGGACCGACGACCGGTCAAAACAGGCCAGGAGTAAGCATATAAGGCCGACGAAAGAGATCACTGTATCGACGAGCCTTGCTGCTTATTCTGCGGCAACCAACTCGCCCAACTCAAACGCATCGTGGATGGCGCGGATGGCATCATCGGCATCGCCGGTGAGGACGACAAGACTGATATTGGCCTCGCTGGCGCCCTGTGCAATCGCGATCACGTTGATCTCGCGTGTCCCGAGAGCGGTGAAGACGCGGGCCGCCAGACCGGGTGTCCCCTTCATGCCGGAACCGACAACGGCGACGATCACAATATCCTGTTGGCTGTCGATCTTCTCGATGTAGCCGCGCCCGAGTTCGCGCTCGAATTCCTGGTTGAGCGCGCCCACCACGCCAACGGCCTCGTCGTCGGGGACGACAAAGCAGATGCTCTGTTCGCTGCTGCTCTGGCTGATCATGAGGACGTTGGCACGTTGACGGGCCACGGTGCCGAAGGTGCGTGCTGCGATCCCCGGTACGCCCATCATGCCCCGGCCGGCGACGGTAATCAAGCGCATGTTGCGAATGGCGGTGATGGCTTTCACCGTACCTACCTCGCTGGGTTGCTCCAACCTATCCACGATGCGCGTACCGCGATGACCAGGGTTGAACGTGTTAAGCACCGCCAACGGAATCTTCTTTTCCACCGCCGGGGTTACTGTTTTGGGATGCAATACCTTGGCCCCGTAGTAGGCCAGTTCAGCCACTTCGTCATAGGTAAGTTCGGGCAACGTGCGCGCGTTCTTCACGATGCGCGGATCGGCGGTCAGCACGCCATCCACGTCCGTCCAGATCTGGATCTCGTCGACATCCAGCGCAGCACCGATGATCGCCGCCGAATAGTCTGAACCACCACGGCCGAGCGTAGTGGGGATGCCCGATTCGGTGGCGCCCACAAAGCCGGTGATCACCGGAATCACGCCGCTCTGCACCATGGGCTGTAAGCGGTTGAGACAGCGCGACACCGTCTGCTCGGTGATGGGCGTGGCGTTGCCAAACTCGTTGTCCGTGATGATCAACTCGCCGGCATCGACATATTCGGCGTGCAGTCCTTTGGCGCGCAAGACAGCAGCCAGCAACGGCGCGCTCATGCGTTCGCCCAGCCCACTGACCACGTCGAGACCACGATCGGTTAGCTCGCCCAAAACGGCGATGCTGCGGCACAGCCGTTCGTACTCGTGCAGGCGGCCATCGATCAACCGGCCCAGATTGGCCCGCTCGACGCCATCCTCGATCAGTTGGCCGGCCACTACCTGATGCTTGACCAACAGTTGACTGCGCGACTCGCGATAGGGGCTTTCGTCACCCTCGGCGGCGGCGCGCGCAGAATTGATCAGGACATTGGTGACACCACTCATCGCGCTGGTCACAACAATAATGCCGGGGCGGGCAGCCTGAGCCTGTTCGGCTACCTTCTGCGCCACAATGTCCGCCACCTGGGCAATCGAGTCTGTTGTACCGACAGATGTCCCACCGAACTTCATGACGATCATAGACGGGGATGCTCCTTCTCAAGCTTGCGAAAAATGGGATAGAGATGCCTGATCCGTCACCTGGCAGTCAAGCGCCGCCGCTTCATGGGGGTCTCTCTGCCTGGCGTACGCATCACACAGGTCGTTTCTTCTCCAACACAAAAACCGCGGTAGTGGACAATAAGTTCTTAAAACGCCGGATCTGAATTCGTCGGCGTCCGGCCAGGTAGCGTTGCTCGTGGACGGTAATCTCCAGCCGATTGCACAGCCGCACGAAATCGGTAACGGTGAACGCCTGCCACCGCGGAACATCATACCAGTGCTGTGGCAGGTCGGGCGCTTTGGGCATGCGTCCCGTAGCCAGTAAAAAGAGCCGCGCCCGCCAATGTCCCCAGTTGGGAAAGCTGACAATGGCATACCGGCCGACACGCAGCATCTCGGCCAGCACCATCTGCGGATCGTCGAGAAACGAGAGCGTCTGGCTCAACACAACGTGGTCGAAGCTACGCGCGGGATAGTCGGCTAACCCTTCCTGCAGGTTGCCCTGGCGGACGCTTAATCCTCGCCGCACGCAGGCCAGCATGCCTTTTTCGCTTAACTCAATGCCGCGCCCCTTGGCCGCTTTGTGCTGGATCAAGTAATCGAGTAGGGCGCCGTCACCACAACCCAGATCGAGAACACGGCTCCCAGACGGGATCAAATCGGCCACAAGCTGAAGATCGGGTCGCAATGCAGCCGATTCGGCGGATGAAACGGAACTTGGTCGCTCGGACACTCTCTGACCTCCGGTCTCAGACTGTCGGTTGAGAGTGGGAAATAGGCAAGGAGACCGCCTCTTCGCGGGCCAACCTGCCCAGGAAGCTGCTCAGCAGTTCGGTCATTGTCTCGACTTCTAGCAAGAAGGCGTCGTGTCCCCAGGTGCTTCGAATGTCCAAATAGGTCACATCGGCCCCGGCGGCGGTCAAGGCGCGCACAAGATCCTTGCTGTGGTAGCTTGGATAGAGCCAATCGCTGGTAAAGCTGACCACCAGGAATTTCACAGCGATCGATTTGGCGAAAGCAGCCGCCAATGATCCGGTGGGCGCGGTCAGATCGAAATAGTCCATCGCCTTGGTGATGTAGAGATAGCTGTTGGCGTCGAAGCGTCGCGTAAAGTTGTTGCCGTTGTACTTCAAATAACTTTCCACCTGAAATTCGGTGGCAAAGTCATAGCCGTAGCGCTCGCGTGCCTGCAGCCGACGGCCAAATTTGGTGTGCATCGACTCTTCGCTCAGATAGGTGATGTGCCCGATCATGCGCGCCACGGCCAGCCCGGCATCGGGCTTGCGGCCAAATTCGTAGTAATTGCCCTGATTCCAGGTAGGGTCGGCGTAGATGGCCTGACGGCCCACTTCGCTCAGGGCGATGAGCATGGGGCTGTGCTGCGCCGTCGTTGCCAGTGGAATCGCCGCCTTAATCCGGTGCGGCTGGTGCGCCGCCCATTCCAGCACCTGCATGCCGCCCATGGATCCACCGGCCACACAGAGCAACTTATCAATGCCCAGGTGATCGACCAGTTCAACCTGAGCGCGTACGATGTCGCCAATCGTCACGACGGGGAAGCCCAGTCCATACGGTTTGCCGGTCTCGGGATTGATGCTGGCAGGTCCGGTCGATCCATAACAGCCGCCGAGGACATTGGAACAGAGCACAAAGTATCGATCTGTATCGAACGCCTTCCCCGGCCCGATGCAGTCGTCCCACCAGCCCGGTTTGACGGCGCCGCTGTCGGTCAATCCGGCCAGAGAGGACGAATCCTCGGCATGATAGCCCGCGGCGTGTCCGCTGCCGCTCAAGGCATGCAAAACCAGAACCGCGTTGGTACGGTCGGCGTTGAGCGTCCCATAGGTTTCATAGCAAAGCGTCACCGGGCCGAGTGTGGCGCCGCTTTCCAGTTGAAAAGGCGTCTCCTCAGCGAAGGTAAAGAACTTTTCTTCCACAATGCCGATAGATGATTGAGTGTACATATCTGCTTTCAAAAGGATGTAGGTACCTATTCAGTTTCAGGTACCGATGAACGATGAACGGAGAAGAATCGACTACTTCTCCGTTCATCATTCCGCTTCATTTCTGCTACTGCGCGGTCTGCAAAGCCTGTTCCAGATCCCAGAGAATATCCTCGATGTCTTCGATGCCGACGCTCAGGCGAATGAAGTCGGGCGAAACACCGGCGGTGACCATTTCTTCGGCGTTCAATTGGCTGTGGGTCGTGCTGGCCGGATGGATGGCGAGGCTCTTGGCATCGCCCACATTGGCCAGATGACTGAACAACTTGAGGTTGTTGATGAACTTCTGGCCGGCTTCCACCCCACCCTTGATGCCAAAGCCCAGGATGGCGCCCGCCCCCCGTGGCAAATACTTTTGGGCGCGTTCGTGATCCGGGTGACTGCTCAAGCCGGGGTAGCTGACCCAGTTTACCAGCGCATGCTCGGCCAGGAACTCGGCCACACGCTGTGCATTCTGCACATGGCGATCCATGCGCAGGCTCAACGTTTCGATCCCCTGCACGGTGATCCAACTGTTCATGGGTGCCTGGCAGGCGCCGATGTCGCGCAGAACCTGCACCCGCGCCTTGATAGCGAAGGGCGGCAGGCCCATGCCCACGAGATCGGCGTAGACGAGCCCGTGGTAGCTGGGATCCGGTGTGGTGAAGTTTGCGAAGCGTCCGCTGCTCCAGTCAAAATTGTTGCCGTCGATGATGATGCCGCCGATGGTGGTGCCGTGTCCGCCGATGAACTTGGTGGTGCTGTGGGTGACGATGTTCGCGCCCCACTCGATTGGGCGACATAGATAAGGCGTGGCGAAGGTGTTGTCGATCATCAACGGGATGTTGTGCGCCTGCGCAATGGCCGAAACTTCCTCAAAGGGGAAGACGGCGATGTCGGGGTTGCCCAACGTTTCGCCGTAGATGATCTTGGTGTTGGGCCGTATCGCCTTCTCGAAGTTGCTGGGATCGGTATGATCCACGAAGGTCACGTTGATGCCGAGGCGCGGGAAGGTATAGTTGAACTGATTGAAGGTGCCGCCGTAGAGCCGGCTGCTGGTCACGATGTGATCGCCCGCCTCGCAAATCGTGAGGATCGCCATGGTCTGTGCAGCATGTCCACTGGATGCGGCCACGGCGGCGGCGCCTCCCTCCAGATCCGCCAAACGCTGCTCCAACACGTCCGTCGTGGGGTTCATGATGCGCGTGTAGATGTTGCCAAACTCCTTGAGTGCGAAGAGATTGGCGGCGTGCTCGGTGTCGCGGAACTGGTAACTGGTGGTCTGGTAGATGGGGACAGCGCGGCTGCCGGTCGTGGGATCGGGCTGTTGACCAGCGTGCAACTGTCGGGTCGAAAAACCAAACGTACGTCCGTTCTCCATGGGTCCCTCCTCAGGGTGCAAAAAATGGTTGACAGCATAGATGGGATGCCGGATTTTCGGCAAAGAACCACCGAATCGGCCGGCGATTGTATCTATCGAAAAACAAACCCCCTCACCGGATTTGATGAGAGGGTATCTTACCTTTTCGTTTTCCTGTACTACCGAACATGGCAGCGGAGCAGGAGCACTGAATGCCTTCTCTCATCTTCCCAGAACTTGTCTGCCGGAATTGGCACCCTGGCGCCTAAAAGAGCATCTTCGCTCTCTTGCAGCCGGGTTGCCGAGGCTTCGTAGGGCCGGTCCCTCCGCCTCTCTGGATAAGAGTACACGTATTCAATTGTTGACGAGATAATAGCAGTCGCCTCCCCAAATGTCAAGATTGTGGGAGAAAAATCCAGGGCTGTTCACACCCGGCTTTCTATAGCTTGCCCAAATCGTGGGAACGAACTTCCTGGATTTGGCTAAACTGAGGGAAAAGTAGCAGCGCTTATTGACCGTATAGACGACCTGAACCATCAAAAACCTTCTTTAACAATTGCGGGCAAAAAGGGTATAATAGGCGATCTAAAGCGGTTCACCTGATAGAAGACAGACGCCCGAGGCGGGAAGCGTGTACCAGCATCCGCACCTGTGCCGGCGAACCAAGTGTCTGCGTTCGTCAATCGTCCCACTCGATTGGAGTAAGACCCGTGCCTGCCAACTCAACCAAAGCAGTTGTGCCACTGCCTCGTCGCCAGCAAGGATCGTTTACGATTCTGACGCGTGCATTTAAGTTTTTACGCCCCTACTGGAAGCGAACAGCCGGTGCCTACCTGCTGTTGTTGCTGATCACCGGCCTCACGCTGGTGATCCCGCAGTTCATCCGCTGGATTATCGATCAAGGGATCCGCGGGCGAAATGTCGATCTCCTCACCTGGTCGGTTGCACTTTTGCTCGGGCTGACTGCCGTCAAAGGTATCTTTACATTTATGCAAGGACGGTGGACCGAGGTCGCATCTCAGAGCGTCGCCTATGATCTGCGCAACGCCATCCACGCCAAACTAGCCTACCTCTCCTTTGCCTACCATGACCGCACCGAGACCGGGCAACTGCTCTCTCTCGCCATCCGCGACGTTGATCGAATCCGCTTTCTCACCGGGCGCGCCATGCTGCGCCTGGCGGAAGGCGTGACGCTGCTCTTGGGCACGGTCGTCGTGCTTTTGTGGATGAACCCAAGACTGGCACTGTTGGCTACGGCGACGATGCCGATCCTGGCCTGGCGTGCCTTCGACTATGGACGCTACTACCGGCCCGTCTCGCGCGCGATTCAGGATCAGTTGGGCGTGCTCACCGGGCGCATCGAGCAGAACTTGCGCGGCGCTCGTGTTGTCAAAGCCTTCGCCCAGGAAGGAGCGGAGGTTGAACGATTCGACCGGCAGAACAACCAATGGTTCGCTCTGGCTGCGCGCGCCGCTCGGCTGGAAGCGATTAACGTACCGCTGCTCGATCTGATCGCCAACGTCAGCACGGTGGTCATCATCTGGTATGGCGGCACATTGGTGATCAACGGCACGCTCTCCTGGGGCGAGTTGGTCGCTTTCACCACCTACATTGCCCAGTTGGTCAGCCCCGTACGCCGTTTGGGTACGATCATCCCGGCATTGATGCAGGCTGTGGCTTCGGGGGAGCGCGTCTTCGAAATCCTCGACGCCGAGATCGAAGTGACCGATGCGCCCGATGCCCAGATCCTGCCCCCCGTGCAAGGACATGTCCGGTTCGAGCATGTCTCGTTTGGCTATCGAGATGGACACCATGTGCTGGAAGACGTCGACTTCGAGGCCAAACCGGGCCAGATCATCGCCCTGCTCGGTTCCACAGGGTCCGGCAAATCCACCGTTACCAGTCTGATCCCGCGTTTCTACGATCCCAGCGAAGGCCGCATCAGAATCGACGGCTACGATACCCGCCATGTAACGATCCATTCGTTGCGCTCGCAGATCGGCATCGTGCTGCAGGAATCGCTTCTGTTCATCGCCTCGATCCGCGAGAATATCGCCTTCGGTCGCCCAGACGCCGGCCAAGAGGAGATCGTCGCCGCCGCCAAGGCGGCACAGGCACACGACTTCATCATGGAGATGCCCGATGGCTACGACACTCGTGTCGGCGAAAGTGGATCCACGCTTTCGGGTGGGCAAAAGCAGCGGATGGCCATCGCCCGCGCCCTGCTGATGGACCCACGCATCCTGATCCTCGACGACGCCACCGCCAGTGTCGACACCCACACCGAAGAGCAGATCCAACAGGCGTTGGAACGGCTGATGCATGGGCGCACCAGCTTTATTATTGCCCAACGCCTGAGCACCGTCCGCAAAGCAGATCTGATCATCGTGCTTGAGGACGGACACATTGCCGCATCCGGCACGCACACAGAGCTACTTGCTTCCTCAGCGCTCTATGCAGAGATTTACCGGCGTCAGTTGCGGCAGGATGAGGTAGAAAGTTATAAAGAAAAGCCCATGAAGAATGGGTCGAGGGCGTAAGATCGTCCAACCAAAGGAGAATTTCTTTTGAGCATCTCAATCGGATCAAGCGGCGCAGGAATGGGACCGGGCGGCGCCATGCGTCGCTTTGGTGAAGACAGCGAAGAGGCTTCTTTCAATTTCCGCGTGCTCTGGAAGTTGCTCTCTTATCTGGCTCCGTACCGCACGCGCATGATCGGCGCCTTTCTGGCAGTGTTGATGACCACGGCGCTTACACTGGCGACACCCTATTTGATTAAGATTGCCATCGACGAAAATATTGCCAACGGTGATAAAGACGGCCTGATGCGCACGGCACTCTTGATCGCCGCCTCCTTCGTCGGCCTCTACTTTGCCAACATGGCCGAACGCTACCTGCTTTCGTGGGTTGGGCAGCGTGTGCTGGCCGCATTGCGCGCCGATCTGTTTCGTCACTTGCAAGAGCTATCGCTGGGGTATCACAGCCGTCACATTATCGGCGTCACGATCTCGCGTGTCATCAACGATGTGGCGGTGATCAATCAGTTCCTCTCACAGGGATTGGTGACCCTGGTGGGGGACACGCTGATCCTTGTGGGGATCGTGGTGGTAATGGTGAGCATGAGCCCTCAACTGGCGCTCTACTCATTTTCAGTCGTGCCACTGATGCTGCTGGCGACCGCCGTCTTTGCCCGCCACGCCCGCCGCGCCTTTCGCTTTACCCGCGCTCGCATCGCCGCCGTAGTGGGTGATCTGGCCGAGAATATTGCAGGCATGCGCGTGATCCAGGCTTTCTCGCAAGAGGAAGCGACGCTGGCCGATTTCGATCACGTCAACGCCGACAACCGCGACGCCAATATCGGCGCTATGACCCTCTCGTTTGTCTTTCTGCCCACTGTGGAGTTTTTGGGGATGCTGGCGACTGCTGTCGTGCTCTGGTTTGGTGGTCGCGCCGTGGCTGCGGACACACTGACGTTGGGCGTGGTCGTCGCCTTCCTTGCCTATGTCACCCGCTTCTTCCAGCCGATTCAGGAACTCAGCCAACTCTACACAACCATGCAATCGGCAATGGCGGGCGGCGAACGTGTGGTTGCCTTGCTCGAAACCCCACCCGACGTGGCGGATAGCGCAGACGCTTTCCCCATGCCGCCCATTACCGGCAAAGTGGAATTGCGCGATGTTGGCTTTGCCTACAACGAAGACGAACCTGTGCTGCGTGATGTCAATTTGATCATCCCCGCAGGGCAAACCATAGCCCTGGTAGGCCCGACCGGCGCCGGAAAGTCGACCATTGCCAACCTGATCGCCCGCTTCTATGACGTCAGCGAGGGGGCCGTTACCATCGACGATATTGACGTGCGCGACGTCACGCAACAGTCCTTGCGCGCCCAAATGGGGCTGGTGCCGCAGGATCCATTCCTCTTTTCCGGCACCATTCGCGACAACATTCGGTTCCCCAATCCCGAAGCGGTGGATGAAGAAGTGGAGGAGGCAGCGCGCATGGCCAATGCCCACCCGTTCATCAAAAAACTGCCCGATGGCTACGACACCGAGATCCAGGAGGGTGGCGTCAACCTTTCAGTGGGACAGCGGCAGTTGATCTGCATTGCCCGCGCCGTCCTCGCCGACCCGCACATCCTCATTCTTGACGAAGCCACCGCCAGCGTAGACACCGTCACCGAAGCCATGATCCAGGACGCGCTCGATCGTTTGCTCTCCGGGCGCACCGCCGTCGTCATCGCACACCGCTTGAGCACGATCCGCAATGCCGATCAGATCTGCGCTGTGCAAGCAGGCCGCATCGTCCAGCGCGGCACCCACGCCGAACTCCTGGCCCAAGATGGGCTGTACCGGACACTCTATGAGCGTCAGTTTGTGCAGGAGATTGGCGAATAGGGGATTTTCAAGTGGTACCAGTTGAAAATCCCCTATTCGCCCAATCTCTTTTTCTACTCAAAAATCCCTGCAAAGCCGTCGATGATGCGGGCAATATGCTTTGTGCCTGTGATGAAGTCTTCAATACGCATGTTTTCATCAGGGGCATGACCGCGGCTATCCCAATAGCCGATGCCGGCGCTAACCACAGGAATCCCCCCCAACGGACCGGAGAAGGCGTAAACCGGCGTGCTGCCGCCGCCCAACGTGGTGATCCGCGTCGGCTGCCCATAGACCTCCTCACCGGTGCGAATGGTCAACTGCACGAAGGGATCGTCCGGCTCGGCTTTGGAGGGAGACATGGCGCCGTAGCGCGCGATCTTGACATCGGCGAACCCAATCTCGTCCAGATAGGCGCGCAGCTTGGCGAAGACCTCATCCGGCTCCTGATCGGGCACGAGGCGGAAGTCGATTTTTACCGACGCCTTGGCCGGGATCACGGTTTTCATGCCCGCTTCCTGATAGCCGGTAGTGATGCCTTGAATGTTACACGTGGGCTGGAAGACGGCTTCTTTCAGCGCCATCCCGCTGCGCCCATTGACAAAGTCCGTCGACGCCGTAGAGTTGACGGTAGAGATCTTCGTGCCCCGGCTGTTCCGCCAGCAGTTCCAGATCCAATGCCGACGGCGGCCTCACGTTGTCATAGAAGCCGGTGATCTTGATATGCTCGTTCTCGTCCTTAAGTGCTTCGAGCAGGCGCACCAGTCGCCAACCCGCATTGGGCAGGATGTGTGCACCGCCGGAATGGGCATCGCGGGTCATAGTTTCGACGAAGAGTTCCACGCCCAGCACGCCGCGATAGCCCAACGCCAACCCCGGGCTACCTTCCGGCGAGACGCCACCACCCTCCCAGATCGATGCATCCGCCGCCAGCAGATCGATGTGATCGCGGACAAAATCGGCAATGTAGGGGCTACCGACTTCTTCCTCACCTTCGATGGCAAACTTGATCGTACAGGGTAGCTTACCGCCGTTCACGGCTCGTAGGGCGTCGATGGCGGCCAATCGTGCGATGATCTCACCCTTATCGTCCACCACGCCGCGCGCATAGAGTTTGCCGTCACGCAGCGTCGGCTCAAAGGGCGGGCTCGTCCACAGATCCAGTGGTTCGGCGGGCTGCACGTCGTAATGGTTGTAGCAGAGCAGCGTGCGCGGCGATTCTCCCTCGGCGTGCGCGTAGACCACAGGGTGCCCTTGCGACGGCATCACGCTGGCCTCAAAGCCGTGACGTTCCAGGAGCGTAGCCACCAGCGCGGCACACTCGTCGATCCCTTCGTGGCGGGCTGAAATGCTCGGTTGGCGGCACAACTCAACCACCTCGTCGAGATAGCGCTGCAAATTATCCTCAATGTACTTGTCGATCTGGGCAGTGCGCGTGCTCATGTCTGATCCTTTTCAACGATTAATCTCTTACGTGCAAATGGTCAATCCTCGTCTGCAAATAGGGCGAGAAATGGCCTTTATACCGTCGCTGCAGTTCGGGCAACGCCCAATCGCTGCCGCTGACGTAACCGCGGCAGTCCGGCGAGCCACACATACAGTCAAACTCATCATAAGCCGTGCCGTCGCTCATGGCATAGTCAAAGGTGATCTCTTCCCCAGGCTGGATATCACGCAGTGCAACCAGCACGATCTGTCCATTTAGCCCGGCATTCGGCATGCAAGAATGGTTTATCCAATCCGCTTCACTGTCGTTGACCGAGAGTAGATAATAGTCCTCAGCCACCTGAATCGAAAGACGCCGGATCTCATAGGGAACTTGGACGAGTTCGTCGTAGGTTACCGGCTTACCGCCAAAGACGGCCAACAACTCTCCTGTAGAGATAGGTTGTCGTGCAAAAAGACCGCGCTCACCGTCCTCGCGAGCGTGACCTTCCAGCTTGCTTGACTTCCGAGAACAAGGCAGACAGGCTAGGTTCATTTGCGTCCTTTCAAAACTGAGGATAGACCACCGTTCGACCAGGTCGTGAATGGTCAAATGACAGTGTTGCCCAAAACATAGCCAAAAGAAAAGACACCGTCCAAGGTGCAAGTACCTTGACGATGTCGTCGTCGTAGAAAATTCTACTATACAGTTGTTAATTGCTCCTGTGAGCCTGACTACCCGCCAGGTGAAGAAACGATTCTGGACAACAGAGATTATTATAACGTAGCCGCGGATGCAACTCAATTTGGATACAATGTCAATTGTTACATGCCCACGCTCACGCCATCTGCGAATCACGAGTTTCTCTATCCAATTGCCAATCAGAGTAGATGGGCGTAAGATAAAGGCAGTTTGGTGTTTTTTAACTGTTAGCTCTGCCGTCTCACCCATACTGGAGTGGTCAAAGATGACACAACGACGCAACGACTGGGAAAATCCCCAGGTGGTTGGGCGCAATAAAGAAGCCGCCCACGCCACATCCATCCCCTACGCCGACGCCGCACAGGCCATCCGCGGTGACCGTTCGGCGTCGCCCTTCCGGCTCTCACTCAACGGCGACTGGCGCTTCCACTGGGACGCCAATCCGTCTGTTGCCATTCAAGGCTTCGAGGATCCCGCCTTCGACGTCTCCACCTGGGACACGATCCCGGTGCCGTCGAACTGGGAACTGGCAGGCCCCGACATCCAGCGCGGCATCGCCAAATATGACGTGCCCATGTACACCAACGTCCAGTACCCCTTCCCCATCGACCGGCTGCCCGGCGTGCCCGAAGACGACAACCCCACCGGCTCTTACCGGCATATCTTCACCGTCCCCACAGCATGGGATGGTCGCCGCCTCTTCCTCACCTTCGACGGCGTCGATTCTGCCTTTTACCTGTGGATCAACGGGAAGATGGTGGGCTACAGCGAAGACAGCCGTCTGCCCGCCGAATTCGACATTACCAACTTTGTGCAGCCCGGCGAAAACACGCTGGCCGTACGCGTCTTCCGCTGGAGCAACGGCAGCTACGTCGAGGATCAAGACTTCTGGCGGCTGAGCGGCATTTATCGCGACGTTTATTTATGGAGCGCACCCCAGGTCCACGTGCGCGATTTCTGGGTGCGCACCGAGTTGGACGCAGACTATGCCGATGCCACGCTCATTGTGCGCACCAAGATCCGAAATTACCAGCATCAGGTCGCCCAGGCCCATCTGCAAGTAGACTTACTGGATCCGCACGGGCAGCCTGTGGGCGAACCGGTCAAGGCGTCGGCCAATCTCTTCGACGATATCGAGCACATGCTCGAAGTGTCGACCGCGGTCTCGAACCCCGCCAAATGGAGCGCCGAGCACCCGAACCTCTATACGTTGCTCCTCACCCTGCGCGATGAGGCGGGGAGCGGTGCTCGAAGTGCAGAGCTGCAAAGTCGGCTTCCGCAAAGTGGAGATCAGCGACGGCCAGCTCAAGGTCAACGGTCGGCGCATCCGCATCGGCGGCGTCAACCGCCACGAACATGACCCGATCACCGGCCACACCGTCAGCGAAGCCTCTATGATCGAGGACATCACGATCATGAAGCGCCACAACGTCAACGCCGTGCGCACATCTCACTACCCCAATCAGCCACGCTGGTATGAACTGTGCGACGAGTATGGCCTCTACGTCATGGACGAAGCCAACATCGAATCGCATGGCGTGTGGGACAAGCTGACCAAAGACCCCGAGTGGGAGATGGCCTTCCTCGAACGCGTCAGCCGCATGGTCGAGCGCGACAAGAATCACCCCTGTGTGATCTCGTGGTCGCTGGGCAACGAATCGGGCTTCGGGCCGAACCACGAAGTTTGCGCCGATTGGTGCCACCGAAATGACCCCACCCGGCCCGTCCACTACCACCCGGCCGAGGATCATCCTTGCATCGACATCCTCGGCCCCATGTACCCACCCGTGCAGAAGATCATCGACATGGCCCAGGTCCCCGGCGAGACCCGGCCCGTCATCATGTGCGAATACGCGCACAGCATGGGCAATAGCACCGGCAACCTGCAGGAGTACTGGCAGGTGGTCGACGATTTCCCACGCGTCCAGGGCGGCTTCATCTGGGATTGGGTGGATCAAGGTCTGCGCCGCGTCACAGAGAATGGCCGCGTCTGGTATGCCTATGGCGGCGACTTCGGCGACTCGCCCACCGATTACAACTTCTGCGCCAACGGTCTGATCAACGCCGACCGCACCCCGCACCCGGCCCTGCTCGAATACAAGAAGGTGCTCGAACCCGTGCGCGCCGAAGCCGTCGACCTGGCAGCGGGCACGCTCTCACTCAGCAATCGCGCCTTCTTTTCAGACCTGAGCCACCTGGCCGCATCCTGGGAGGTGACGGCGAACGGTGGAGTTGTCGCCTCAGGAGATCTGGCGTTGCCCCCATTGGATCCGGGGCAGTCGGCTCAGATCACCATTCCCGAGGTGCGCGCCCTGGCATCTGCCGTGGTGACGGCCGGATCGGAGCTGTGGTTCAACCTCCACTTCAAACTCGCCGATGCAACGCGCTGGGCGCCCGCCGGCCATGAAGTCGCCTTCGCCCAATTCGCCCTGCCTGTGACGCATGCCCAGGCACCCGCATCGCCGTCTCAAAGCCTGGCCCCACTCACACTCACCGCCGCCGGGCCTCAGTGGAAAGTCGCCGGTGACGGCTTTGAACTGGCCTTTGACGAAGAGTCGGGCACCATTGCTTCTCTTGTGCTGGATGGCAAAGAGCTGATCCAGTCCGGGCCGCGCTTGAACATCTGGCGCGCACCCACCGACAACGATCTCAACACGTGGGGCGAGCAGAAGGCCGCCATCCGCTGGCGCGAAGTCGGCCTGGATCAGCTTGAAGAACACGTAGACGGTGTCGATGCCGTACAAGTGGAAGCGGGCAAGGTTCAGTTCCGTGTGCGCACCGTCAGCACCGCCGCCATCGACGTCAACGCCGTGGCCGCACAGCGCTGGCAGGAAATGCAAGGACAGTTGGCCGGTCTGCTCGGTCACCTGCTCGATGAACCGTCGCTTCAGGCAGTCAGTCATCGACTAGGACTCAACTATGTCGATCTGGCCGGGAGCAATCAGCAGGAACGGGCGCAGGCGCTGGTCACGGCCCTGGCGGATCGCGAGCGCATCCCCGATCTGCTCAAGCTTGTCCACGAGATGGCACAAGGGCCGCTCAGCGAGCTGCCCCACGACGTCAAAGAGCAGATCCGCCACAACATGAACAAGTCGCAGGCGGAATTACAGGCGTCGAGTGGCCCCAAGAGCGCGGCCCGCTACGAAACCGAGTACCTGTACACGGTGATGGGCAACGGCGATATTCTGATCGACACACACATTATCCCCGGCGGAGATCAGCCGGCCTTCCTGCCGCGCATTGGGCTGACACTCACCGCACCGGCCGGTTATGACAGGCTGCATTGGTACGGACGCGGCCCGCACGAAAGCTACGCCGACCGCAAGCAGAGCGCGCCGGTAGGCGTTTATCAGGGATCGGTGGCGGATCAACTCTTCCCCTACATCCTGCCCCAGGAGAGCGGCAACAAGAGCGACGTACGCTGGGCTGCGCTCACCGACGCCGACGGCCACGGCTTCATTGTCACCCGTATGGATGCTGAGGGTGAAGAGGCAACCTTCGATATCAGCGCCCGTCACTGCACCGACAAAGAACTCGACGCCGCCCGCCATACCTACGAAGTGCCGCAGCACGACGAAGTCTTCTTCAACATCGACTACGCCCAGGGAGGCCTGGGCAACGGCAGTTGTGGTCCTGGTGTGCTGCCGCACTATCAGCTCTTGCCCGAAGAAGTCCGTTTCCAGATCCGGCTACGCCCGGTCAAGGCGGGGCAGACGTTGGTCAAACAGGCGCGTTAGCAGAACGAACGAATAGGCGAGGATTGGCAATCCCGCCAATTCTCGCCTATTCGTTTCTTAATTTGATCCTCGTCTCAAAACGACCTATTATTAGCAACGAGTTAAGGGATGCTCCTGTCCGCCCCCTGCCGCAGGAGCATCGCTGAGAGCTTTCTCCGCTCAAGGACGGCCGTCGTGTTGTGGTCGTTTACTTCTCAGTAATAGCCCTCAGTGTTTGTATCAATCCATCAATTACATAGGAGTCGCACATGAAAGGTCTGTTCCGTATTCTGGCTTTGCTTGTTTTGGTTATCTCCTTGGCAGCATGCGTGCAGGTAGCGCCACCGGCGACACCCGCCGATACCGCCGACGGTGGTGACACTGCCGCCCCTGCGGATGATCTGCTCGCCGACATTATGGACCGCGGCTCGATCCGGATCTCCACCGATCCCAACTACGAGCCGCAGTCGTTCCTCAATTCGGATGGCGAGTTCGTCGGTTTTGATGTGGACGTGGCCCGCGAGATCGCCAGCCGCCTGGGCGTCGAAGTGGAATTTGTCACCCCCGATTGGGATCTGATCACCGCCGGCAACTGGGGCGGACAGTGGGATATGAGCGTTGGGTCGATGGCCGTCACCACAGGCCGCGACGAAGTCCTCGATTTTGCGTCGCCCGCCTACTACTACACCCCGGCCCAGTTTGCCGCCACCACGGCATCTGGCATCACCGAACTGGATCAGTTGAACGGGCAGACGATCTGTGTGGGCGTTTCCACCACCTACGAAACCTGGTTAAACGGCGATCTCGAAGGACTGGGCCTGCCCGAGAGTAGCTACTACCACGAGCCACCCACCGACGTTTCCGTGATCCCGTTGCAGACCGACAACGAGTGCGCCCAGCAGATCCAGGCCGGCCGCAACGAGTTCGCCGCCTTCCTTACCTCGAGCACAGTGGTGGACGCCGCCATCCGTGAAGGCGTGGACATCGTCAAGGTCGACGGCCCGGTCTACTCTGAAAACCTGGCTGCGGCCTTTGATGAAGCCTCTACCAAAGACATCACCTCGCTCAAAGAACGTGTCGGCGAGATCATCCAGGAAATGCATGACGACGGCACGCTCACCGAGCTGTCGATGCAGTGGTTCAACGAAGATCTGACTCAAGATCCGATAGCACAATAGTCAGAAGGATTTCGTGCTCTGATCTGACGAGTGGATTCGTCAGCCAGTAAATCCCGGCGGAAGTATGTTGACGCTCTCTACCAGTGGTACAGAAGCCATATTTCCGCCGTGGTATTTGCGCCGCAGAGGTCTGGTGCAGAATGCGTAACCCACTAACTCGTCTAGCTGTTAGTGGGTTACGCATTTCGTCCTTACTCGAAACGTTCATCTCTTCCTTCCCTGGAACGGACAATCCATGCTCAGCTCTGACCAGGCGTTGGCTACGCAGATAGCCACCGCCGTTGATGATTTGTTGCCCACACTGACCGCTTTTCTGCAACGTCTGGTCCAAACGCCCAGCCTCCCCAACGCGGAACACGCGGTTCAAGCGTTGATAGCCGAAAAACTACACGAACTCGATCTGGCGGTTGACACCGTTCCCACGCACTTTGCCGATCTGGCCGATCATCCATCCTTCGGCGACGACGGCTTCTCGCCGGATCAGCGCATCAACGTGGTGGGGCGTTGGGCAGCAGACGGCAATCAGCGCGGCGGGCAGGGATCGCTGATCCTCAACGGCCATGTGGACGTGGTCTCGGCGGGCGATGAGTCGCTGTGGCGCCTGTCGCCGTGGAGCGGCGCCGTCGAAGGCGGCAAACTCCACGGGCGCGGATCGTGCGACATGAAGGCCGGTCTCACGGCCGGGATCTTTGCCCTGGCCGCCCTGCGCCGGATTGGCTACCATCCGGCGCATGACATCTTGCTGCAGAGTGTCATCGGCGAGGAATCAGGTGGCGTGGGCACGTTGACTACCATCGTCAAGGGTTACTGCGCCGACGCCGTCATCGTCCTCGAACCCACACAACAGCAGATCTGTCCGCTGCAGTCCGGCGCGCTGACCTTCCGCCTGACCGTACGCGGCAAAGCAGCCCACGCGGCCATGAAGATCGAAGGCATCAGCGCAATTGCAAAATTCCTCACCATCTACAACGCCATCGAACGGCTGGATCGTGAACGTCATGCTCGTTACCACAACTCCGCGTTCGCCGATCCGGCCAACGTGGCCCCTATCAGCATCGGCACTGTGCGCGGCGGAGAATGGCATTCCACAGTGGCCGAGACGGTAATCGCCGAAGGACGTTGCGGCGTCTTCCCCGGCGAATCGCCCGAAGATGCCCGCCGCCTGCTCGCCGAGGCCATCCAATCGGTATGCGACGCCGATCCGTGGCTGACGGCCCACCCACCCAGGCTAGAATGGTTCGAGGGACAGTTCGCCTCCGCCGAGACCCCTGTCGATCACCCGCTGATCCACGCATTGTCGCGACAGCACCGGCAGATCCACGGCACAGATGCGCTGATTACCGGGGTCCCCTTCGGGTCGGACATGCGTCTCTTCATCAACGACGGCCACATGCCCGCCCTGCATTACGGTCCCGGTGATGTGCGACTGGCGCACGCCGTGGACGAATTTGTCGAGATCGCCGAAGTCGTGGCCGTAGCGAAGACGGTGGCGCTGACGATAGTTGATTGGTGTGGGGGAAGTATCCACGATAAAGGGACGGTGAAATGATGCAAGAAAGAACCAACCGGCAGATTGGATCGCAGTCGATGATCGAAGAGATGACCTATGTGATCGTCAAACATCCGCGCCATTCGCACGTGGATCAGCCGCATGTCGACGCGCAGTGGCAAGCGCTCCACTATCTGGATCGACCTGATTTCGGGCGAGTGCTGGCCGAGTATGAGCAGTTTGTGGGGATCCTGAACGGTTTCGGCCTGGAGATAGGCACTCTGCCCCACGCCGACGGCGTGGGGCTGGATTCAATCTACACCCACGATCCAGTTGTGATCACGAACCGTGGCGCTATCCTATGTACAATGGGCAAGGCGGCGCGCCTGGGCGAGGCCGAGGCTTTCGCCGCCTACCTGCGCAGCGTGAACGTACCTATCCTGGGGCGGATTGAGTCGCCCGGCACCCTTGAGGGCGGAGATGTCTGCTGGATCGACGAGCGCACGGTGGCCGTTGGCGAAGGCTATCGCAGCAACGCGGAGGGCATCCGCCAGTTCCGTGCGTTGCTTGGCGACGAAGTGGACGAGGTGATCCCCGTGCCCTTACCCCACTGGAACGGACCCGACGAGTGTCTGCATCTGCTCTCGTTCATCAGCCCGGTGGATCACGATCTGGCTGTGGTCTATTCGCGGCTGATGCCCGTGCCTTTCCGCCAGTGGCTTATCGCCCGCGGCATTCGTCTGATCGAAGTGCCCGACGAAGAGTATGATTCTTTTGCCTGCAATGTGCTGGCCGTCTCCCCCGGCAAAGTCATCATGATCGCGGGCAATCCTGTTACCCAAGGTAGACTCGAGGCCGCCGGTGTCGAAGTCCACACCTTTCCCGGCCAGGATCTATGTATCAAAGGCGGCGGTGGCCCAACCTGCCTGACACGACCAATGGCACGATTTAAGAGTGACGAGCGACGATAAGCGCAAATTTCATTCACACCCTGGGGAGTCCCGATGAGCGTATCCACAACCGAAGAGCGTCACCGTAGTCAGGCAGAGCAGATTCATCTACTGCAACGCCGCCGACGCCGGCAATTTAGCCTGGGCGTCAACATTTCGTACGTGATCCTGTTTGCCTTTCTTCTGTATGCTTTTAGCGGCCTTCAACTTCAGATCGGCAACCTGCGTTTTACCACCATTCGCCTCGACTGGACCTTTATCGGCGAGTATTGGTACTTCATTTTCGGTGGTGTTGGGCTCACGATCCTGCTGTCGGTGCTCTCGATTGTGCTGGCTACGATCCTCTCGTTGTTGGGCGCGCTTGGGCGGCTCTCGAAGTACCCACCGGCGTACGCGCTGGCCACATTTTACATTTCGCTGATCCGCGGCACGCCCTTGCTGTTGCAGATCATCTTCTTCTTCCTGGCGTTGCCGCAATTGGGCATCCGCCTCACCGGTCTATCGGCGGGCGTGCTGGCCCTGGGACTCAACTACGGCGCTTATATGACCGAGATCATGCGCGCCGGCATCCAGTCGGTAGATTTGGGGCAGCGTGAAGCAGCCCTGGCCATCGGCATGCGGCCGCCGCAGATCATGCGGCGCATTGTGTTGCCGCAGGCGCTGCGACTCGTGATCCCGCCCATCGGCAACCAGTTTATTGCCATGCTCAAAGACACCTCCTTGATCTCGGTGACGGGCTTCGTGTGGGAGATCCTGTGGCGGGCGCAGAAGGTCGGGCGCGCCAACTTCCGCAGCCTGGAAGCGCTGCTCGTCGCCGCCGTCTTTTACTGGATCATCACAATACTCTTTTCCGCCGTGCAAGGTCGCATCGAGGAATATCTGGCCAGAGGGGAGCGTACATCCGCATGAGTGATAGTGCTCGCAGTGAAATTGTCCGCGTAGCGGAGCTCAACAAGTATTTCGGCAGCCTCCACGTCCTCAAGGATATCTCTTTTACGGTTGCGCCGGCGGAGGTAATCTGCATCATCGGCCCCAGTGGATCGGGCAAAAGCACGCTCCTGCGCTGTATCAACTTCTTGGAAACCCCCGATTTCGGCGCGATCCAGGTCGATGGCATCGAAGTCAAAGCAGGCGTGCCCCATCCCAACCGCAGGCAAATGATCCACAAACTCCGCTTGCAGACGGGCATGGTCTTTCAGTCGTTCAATCTTTTCCCCCACATGACAGCCTTGGGCAACGTGATCGAAGGTCCTGTGACGGTGAAGGGAATGGGCGAGAAAGAGGCCACAGAGATCGGAATGCGCTTTCTCGAAAAAGTAGGGCTGGCCCACAAGCGCGATGAATATCCCAAGCGTCTCTCCGGAGGGCAACAACAACGGGTGGCGATTGCGCGTGCGTTGGCGATGCAGCCCAAAGTGATGCTCTTCGACGAACCGACCTCCGCGCTTGATCCTGAGTTGATCGGTGAAGTGTTGGGTGTGATGCAGCAGTTGGTGGAAGAAGGCATGACCATGCTCACTGTGACTCACGAGATGGGTTTCGCACGCAAATTCGCCCACCGCATCATGTTCATGGACGAAGGACGCATCATCGAAACGGCGCCGCCGCAGAAACTCTTCGACGCGCCCGAAGATGAACGCACACGCATCTTTTTGGGTGCGCTGGCGCGGATTGGTCACCGCGACGAATAGGATAGCCGTTGACAAGTGACTCTGCGGTCTGTAAGATAGCCATATAGATGGCCATAATGGAGGTCCGCGGTGAAACAACTATCTATCGCAGAAGCAAGAGATCAATTTACCTCTCTGATCCGTGATGTCGAAACAGATAAGCTCGTCGAGGTGACCCGGCGCGGGAAACCCGTGGCTGTGGTTCTTTCTATTGAGGAATATCGGCGCTTGACCGCCAAAGAAACGTCGTTTTGGTCTGCCTACGAGGTTTTTCGTGAAAAGTTTGATCCGGAGATCTATGGCTTGAGCGAAGCGGATGACTTTCCTCCCCCACGCGATACATCACCAGGGCGTGAGGTAGAGCTGTGAGTCTGAAGTACCTGCTCGACACGAATATCATCTCCGTTCCGTTGAAGGCAAGTCCCAACCAACGTGTGATGGCGCGCCTGCAAGCACACAGGCAGGAGATCGCCACAGCTACTGTCGTTTGGCACGAGCTTCAATATGGTTACCGGCGTCTGCTGCCGTCGAAGCAACGCAGTGCAATTGAATATTACCTGGACGAGGTTGTGTTGCCCTCCATCCCGATCTTGGCTTACGATGCGGCGGCAGCGCGTTGGCATGCGGCCGAACGGGTACGACTTGACAATTTGGGTAAGACGCCACCCTTCGTAGACGGACAGATCGCCGCCATTGCCGCTGTGAACCGACTCATAGTGGTGACGAACAACCTGTCCGACTTCGCCCATTTCCAGGATCTCATGATCGTGGACTGGTCGGTGACTGACGATTTCTAGAATTGACGGTTAACCTTGATAAGGATAGCAACATGACTACCCCCACATTAGAACGCCCTCTGGTCAGCAACGGATTCACGCTGGCGCCCCAAATCCTGGGACGGCTCCGGCCATCCGACCCGTCCGCCTCGATCGAGGATCTGCGCGCCCAGTACCGCGCCCAGGGCTATCTGTGGCTCAAGCACTTTCTGGATCGCGACGAGGTGCTGGCCTTCCGCCGCCGGTTCTTCTCCGCTTTTGGCGAAATTGGTCTGCTGGCTGATGGCACTGATCCCGTAGACGGCGTCTACAGCGGCAACGAGAACCGTGATCAGGCGCGCAAACTGCTCATGGAGGCGGTGCGTTGGGCGGCTTACGAGTCGTTCTGCTTTGCCCCGCGCATCTGGCAGTTCTACGAAAAGTTCCTGGGTGGGCCGGTCTACCTGCACAAACGCAAGATCGTGCGCTACACGCGCCCGCACGAGGCCAACTGCACCGGCGCCCACTATGATCTCACCTATCTGCGCGGCGGCACCGACAGCGTCTGCACCAGTTGGATCCCGATTGGCGATATTCCGGTAGAAATGGGCGGGCTGGTCTACCTCGAAGGCTCAGACCGGTGGGGCCGGGAGATGGAAGCCGAATTCCGCGCCAAAAGCGCCGATCTTTCCCCAGAGGAACGCATCAGCGCCTATAATAAGAACATGGCGCAGGGCGGCTGGCTGAGCAAGGATCTGCCCACGTTGGCCGAACGCATGGGCAGCCGCTGGCTCATCGCCGACTTCGAGGCCGGCGACATGATGGTGCACAGCGCCTACATGATCCACGCCGCCACCGTCAACGAGAGCGACGAAGGCCGCATGCGCCTCTCCACCGACATCCGCTACCAACTCGTCCGCGAGGAAATCGACCAGCGCTGGCAGAATCATTGGTCGCTGGACGACATGTTGTAAACCTCAAGATCACCGCTCTTCACTCATAAGGAGAACTCTATGTCCCCGCAATCTCCCCTTCGGATTGGCATTATCGGCGCCGGCTGGCCCGGTGAACGGCACACTGAGGGCTTTTCGGCCAGCGGCGGTGCACATGTGACCGCCATCGCCGATCTGGAAACGGAACGCCGTGAGGCGTTTGCCGCTCGCTATCACGTGCCCAAGCAGTACAGCGATTACCGCGATCTCGTCGCCGATCCAGATCTGGATGCGGTGGTGATCGCGCTGCCCAATCACCTGCACAAACCGTCCACGATTGCAGCGTTGAAGGCGGGTAAACACGTCTTCTGCGAGAAGCCGCCTGCCGTCAACACCGCCGAGGCCAAAGAAATGGCCGACGTCGCCGCCGCCCAAGGACTCGTCCTCGGCTACGCCACACGCCGCCGCTACAATCCGACCACAGACCGTTTGGCCGAACGCATCGCTGACGGCAAGTTGGGCGAAGTCTATCACGCGCGCGCCGTGTGGACACGCACATGGGGCGTGCCGTCAGGCGTGGGTGGCTGGTTCGTTGATCCGCTGCGCGCCGGCGGCGGCGCACTCATCGACATCGGCATCCATGTGCTCGATCAGGCGTGGTTCCTCATGGGCAACCCCAAACCGGTAACCGTCTCCGGCTCGGTCTTTAACAAGTTCCCCGAACTCACCGGCACCGATGACAGCACCTTTGCCCTCATCCGTTTTGAGGACGGGCACAGCCTGCATGTGGAAGCCGCCTGGGTGCTGGCCCAACCCAAAGACATCCAGGATGTGTATATTTACGGAACCAAAGGGGGGGCCCGCCTCGACGATGACACCCTGGACCTCTACACCGTCGGCACGGAAGGCGCCGCCACCCTCTCCCCGAAGTTTGCGCGCGGTCAGGCCGCATCGTTTGTGGCGATGGCGAAAGACTTCAACGAAGCGGTGCGCACCGGTGGCGAAACCCGCACCAGCGCCCACCAGGGTGTCCTCCTCATGGCGATGCTCGAAGCCATTTACCGTTCGGGGAAAGCAGGGCGTGAGATCGAAGTTAGCGAAGTAATTGGATAATGTGTGAGTACCTGCCTACCTGACCATCATTCTTCATTCATCCTTCCCGGAGGCACTTATGCCGCGTGGACTCTACGTCGATCAGCCGCAGCACGTCATCCTGGCCGAGTATGCCGATGGCCCACTTCAGCCGGATCAGGTGCGCTTTCGCAGCGAGTTTGCCGCCATCAAACATGGCACCATCTTTCACCTCTTCAGCGGGGAATCGCCCTTTCAAGATCAGCGCTTCGATCCGCAACAACGTCTTTTCGTAAAGAAGGATGCGCCTGACGCACAACCCGGCGGTCTGTTGGGCCAGTTCGTGGGCAACATGACGGTGGGCACGGTCAGCGAGACCGGCAGCGCCGTGGACGCGTTCAAGCCCGGCGACCGCGTCTACGGCTATGCGCCCATTGCCGAAACCGTCACCAAAGCCGCCGCCGAGATCCACCCGTTGCCGCCCACCGTCTCGCCCGAAGATGCGGTCTGCCTTGATCCGGCGCTCTATGCCTACGCCGCCCTGCGCGATGCGCGCATCACCCTGGGGGACAATGCCGTGGTCACCGGCCTGGGTGCGATTGGGCTGTTTGTGGTGCAGTTGATGGCGCGCGCCGGCTGTCTCAACGTCATCGCCGTGGATCCGCTGCCCAAACGCCGCGCCCTGGCCGAAGCGTTGGGCGCACATCACACCATCGATCCCACCAATGCCGACACCGGGCTGGAGATCCGCCGCATTTTGGGCCAGGGCGCGGATGTCGCCATCGAGGCCAGCGGCAACTATCGTGCCCTCTACGACGCCATGCGCTCGGTGCAGCAATGCGCCCGTATCGTCACGTTGGGCTATTACAAGGGCGATCACAGCCATGTCCCCTTTGGTGCAGAGTGGCATCACAATCGGCTGGAATTGATCAGCAGTATGCCCGTGTGGGACAACCCCACGCGCCAGCATCCGCTCTGGGATCTCGACCGGCTGGAGCGGACGGTCCTCGGCTTCTTCGAGCGGGGTTGGCTCACCTCCAACGGCATCGTCGATCCCATCGTCCCCTTCGAGGAGGCCGCCGACGGCTTCCTGCGCGTCTACCACGACCCGTCGAACGCGGTGAAATTAGGTGTGCGCTTCGCGGGGTGAGAACAGAGAGGGAGAGAGCGAACGCAGATTGCACAGATGGAGACGGATAGAGAGGATGGGATGATGGACTTTCAGAGGGGTAACCTTCTCCAATCTATGTCCTAAGTTGTGTCCATCCGCCGCGGGGACCTGGTGTAGAATCGGCCTACGTGTCGAATTTACCGGAAAGGTCCACTTTGGTCAGCAAGCGTGAAATTGAAGAGATTGCCCGCCGGCGCGTCGGTTTTGAATCGCTCTATCCTGTGCAGGCAGACGCCATTCGCTCGATCACCGGCGGCAAGGATACTTTAATCGTCATGCCGACCGGATCAGGCAAATCGGCCATCTACCAGATTGCGGCGTACATTATCCCCGGCACAACTGTCGTCGTTTCTCCGCTCATTGCCCTGCAATACAATCAGGTCGGCGCGATTGACACCCTCGAATTGGGGGATGCTGCCGCCATCAATTCCTCGCTGCGCGCCGCGGCCAAGGCCGAAACCTTCGCCAAATTACAGGCCGAAGAGTTGGAATTCCTCTTTCTGGCGCCGGAACAGTTCAAGAACGAGCGGATCCTCGAAGATCTCAAAGCGACCAACGTGTCGCTCTTTGTGGTGGACGAAGCCCACTGTATCAGCGAATGGGGACACGATTTCCGCCCGGATTATCTAAAATTGGGCGCGGTCATCGAGGAGCTGGGGCATCCCCCCGTTTTGGCGTTGACGGCGACCGCTTCGCCGCCCGTGCGCGAGGAGATCATCACGGCGCTGGGGATGCGCAAGCCGAATGTGATTGTCCACGGCTTTGATCGCCCCAACATCTGGCTCGGCGTCGAACGCTTCAAGGACGAAAGCCAAAAACAGGAACGCTTGATCGAACGGGTGGTTGGGGCAGCCAAACCTGGCATCGTCTACGCTGCGACCCGTCGTCGAGTCGAGGAATTGGCCGCAGCCCTGGCCGACCGGGGCGTGCGCGCCGTCCACTATCACGCCGGGCTGGCAAAGGTGGATCGGGAAGAGATCCACGATGCGTTCATGGCCAACGGCGTCGAGGTGATCGTTGCCACCACCGCCTTCGGCATGGGCATCGACAAGCCCGACGTGCGCTTTGTCTACCACTACGACATCCCCGGCTCGGTGGACGCCTATTATCAGGAGATCGGGCGGGCGGGCCGCGACGGCGAGGCAGCGGAGGCGCTCCTCTTCTACCGCGCCGAGGATCTGGGCATCCGCCGCTACTTCGCGGGCGGGGGCCAATACGATGAGGAGGAGGTGAGCGCGGTGGTGGCGCTGCTCAAGAGGCGGCGGAAGCCGGTGGAGATCCCCGCGCTGGCGGAGAAGAGCCAGATCGGCAACGGCAAGCTGAAGTCGATCCTCACTAATTTGCAGAGCCTGGGCGCTATCCGCCGCCAAGATGACGATGCTATCCTGTGGGCGGGCAACGGGAGTGACGCTGTCGCCGAGACGATGCACGCGCAGGAACGCCGCCGCCAGATCGAAGCCTCGCGCATTGAGATGATGCGCCAGTACGCCGAATTGAACGACTGCCGCCGCGAATATCTGCTCAACTATTTTGGCGAAGCCTACGCTGATCCTTGTGATGCCTGCGACAATTGCGACGCGGGCAACATTGTCATCGACGACAGCGGAGAGCGTCCCTTTCCGCTCAACAGCAGCGTCAGCCACCCCAAATGGGGCGAAGGGCTGGTCATGCGCTACGAAGGCGACAAGATCACCGTCCTCTTCGATGAGGTGGGGTACAAGACGCTCTCGCAAAAAGTCGTGATGGAGGGCGATCTACTGCGCCCGGCATAGGCGCGGACGACCGACGCTCGTGTCGTAGACACACACCCCGATCCCCAGCCCCCCATGAGCGTTAAGCTAACAAAAATTATCTAGACGCCCGTGTCCCACGCCCCCTGCATCCTCGTGTGCGGACAGGAGAATTGGCCACAAAGAACACAAAGAACGCAAAGAAGAAGAGCGAAACGTCCCTATCTATGTGTTCTTTGTGTTCTCTGTGGCTATTCCCGTATGGACGTGCGCCAGGAGGGAAGGCCCCGGCACTTGCTTATCTTAACGCCTATGCCCCAGCCCCCGGTCTCCTCTTTTTGCCAAAGCTCCCCCGCTACGATACGATTTGCACAGAATCACACCGTCTTAACCACCCGAGTGGAGAAAGCCATGACAAACAATCGATCTCGCTTCTATCCTTTCCTCTTTTTTCTTTTGATCCTGGGGCTGATGATCAGCGCCTGCGCTGCGCCGATTGCGCCAGAGACCCCTGCCGGAAGCACAGCAACGCCGGCCGAAGAATCGACATCGACGGCGGCAACCACATCGCAGGTCGACGCCGTCGCCGACAAGGGCATCGCCAACATCGTCTACCGCGATCTGCCCGACCTGGATGGGCGCGCCGTCTCTGTCGTCACCTCGAACAGCTATCTGCCCCTCAATTTCGTCGATCCGCTGACCGGCGAGGAAGGCGGCTGGGAGTATGACGCCGTCAACGAGATCTGCCGTCGCCTCAACTGCACGGTGGAATGGGGTGTCAGTTCGTGGGAAGCCATGATTCCGGCCGTGGCTCAGGGTCAGTACGATCTGGGTATGGACGGCATCACCATCACCGAAGATCGCGAGGAGCAGATCGACTTCTCCGATCCCTACATGACGAGCCAGCAGTTCATGCTGGTCGCCGCCGACGAGGATCGCTTTAGCACACCCGAGGAATTCGCCGCCGACGAGTCGTTGCTGGTGGGCGCACAGACCGGCACCACCGGCTTCTATACCGCCATCTACGAGATCCTCGACGGCGATGAAGCCAACCCGCGTGTGATCGTCTTCGATGACTTCGGCGCAGTGGTTCAGGCGCTGATCGCCGGAGATGTGGATCTTGTCCTCGTGGATGCGGCCAGCGGTCGTGGCTACATCGGCGCCAATCCCGATGCGCTGAAGATCGTGGGCGATGCCCTCGCTACCGAGGATTTCGGCTTCATCTTCACACCCGGCTCGGATCTGGTGGAGCCGTTCAACGCCGCGCTGGCAACCATGAAGGCCGATGGCTACACAGACTATCTCGACACGCGCTGGTTCTTCCTGACCAACACCAACGGCGAAGATATCTACGATCAACTGCCCGATCTGGATGGCCGCACCGTTGCCGCAGTCACCTCCAACGACTACCCGCCGCTCAGCACCATGGATCCGCAGACGGGCATGGAAGGTGGCTGGGAGTACGACGCCGTCAACGAGATCTGCCGTCGCCTCAATTGCACGGTGGAATGGGGTGTCTCGTCCTGGTCGGCCATGATTCCGGCCGTCTCGCAGGGCCAGTTCGACGTGGGCATGGACGGCATCACCATCACCGAGGAGCGCGCCGGGCAGGTCGATTTCTCGATTCCCTATATGACGAGCCAGCAGTTCATGCTCGTGCGCGCCGACGAGGATCGCTTCTCCACGCCCGCAGAGTTCGCTGCCGACGAATCACTGCTGGTGGCGGCGCAGACCGGCAGCACCGGCTTCTACACCGCCATCTATGAAGTGCTCGACGGCGACGAAGCCAACCCGCGTGTCCTCATCTTCGACGACTTCGGGGCGATGGTGCAGGCGCTCATTGCCGGCGATGTAGACCTTGTGCTCGTGGATGCCGCCAGCGCACGTGGCTACATCGGCGCCAATCCCGATGCGCTGAAGATCGTGGGCGACGCCCTTGCCACCGAGGATTTCGGCTTCATCTTCCCGCAAAGTGCCGATCTGGTCGACTCGTTCAACGCCGCTATCGAAACGCTGCAAGCCGACGGCTACACCGACTATCTCAACACCAAGTGGTTCTTCCTCTACAATCCGAATTAGCAGAAAGGGATTGGGGGAGTAGAAACGGGAAGCAGAGACCGGGTCGACGAGTGGACTCGTCGACCCGATCTCTGTTGACCAATCTCTCCTCCGCCTCGCTATGACGACACTTGCCCGTTCCGCGCGTGCCCGCCGCTCACCCGCCGATTTTTTCGCACGGCTGCCCGATTGGCTGCTGGCCGCGATTCTGCTCGGCCTGTTGATGTTGTGGCAGATCCTCACCGATGTCGACTATCGCGTCATCTTCGACGCCGTGCTGCGCGGTGTGTGGGTGACCGTCTACGTCTGTCTGGTTGCCTACTTCTTCGCCGTCCTGTTCGGGCTGGTTTTGGGGCTGATGCGACTGTCGGGCAACCGCCTCATCCGCGAAGTGGGCACCTTCTACATCGAAATTGTGCGCGGCGTGCCCATGCTCGTCATCCTCTACTATGTGGCCTTTGTGGGCGCTCCTGTCATCGTCGATGCCATCAACTGGGGCGGCACAGAGTTGGTTAGGCTGGGTCTGCACAGGGTGGGCAGCCTGCTGGCGGAATTCAGCATCCGGCGGCTCGACTTCACAGCGCGCGCCATCATAGCGCTGGTCATCGGCTACAGTGCCTTCATCGCCGAAATCTTCCGCGCGGGGATCGAAAGCATCGAGCGAGGACAGATGGAAGCGGCACGCAGCCTGGGTATGAGCCACTGGCAGGCCATGCGTTTTGTGATCCTGCCCCAGGCCATTCGTCGCGTTTTGCCGCCGCTGGGCAACGATTTCGTGGCCATGCTCAAAGACTCGGCCCTGGTCTCCGTGCTCGGCGTGCCCGACATCACCCAGATGGGCAAGGTCTACGCCGCCGGCACCTTCAAGTTTTTCGAGACGTACAACGTCGTCGCCTTCCTCTACCTGGTGATGACCGTGGCCCTCTCGCTGCTCGTGCGCTGGATTGAACACCGGATGCCCAGCGGCAACGAGCGATGAGAGGCCAACAGCACACGTTCGATCCCTGGTAAATTCGGGCGGGAACATGCCGACCCGCGCTCCCAGTGGTGCCTACCCTTTTCCCACGAGTCCGCAGTCGGCACAGGCCTGGCAAACAGCGGCCGATCTGGGTTCTATCGGTTGTCGGGGCATGAGGGGGATGGGGGCGACGTCTCGCCCATCGTCGCAGATCTCCGACCCATCCCCCTCGTGCCCGTACCAATAGGCGTCAAAACGAATCCGCTGCTCATACCCAACGGATGCGTAAAGATAAGCAGTGGTACTGACGCACGTTTCCGCCGTGGTATTTACACGGCAGTGGCATGGGCCTACAGCCGCCCGTGACGAATTACCTGTCTGCCAAAACTTTGTTACTTTCCCAGCATTGAGTAAAATAAGGCGCTTAGACACGTGTGCAGAGATTCGTAAATCCCGGGGAAGATGGGCCGACACGTTCCACCACTGGTACAGGCGCCAACTTTCCGCCGTGGTACTGACACCGCAATGGTCTTGACGCACACGATTGCCCGCGGCATTATCTACGTACTGTTGTATTTCATCGCGGCTACCCATATTTGGGACGAGAAGAGGGGACTATGAGCAACCAACCAAACGGCCACAACGGCCAGCAAAGTGGACAAGTAGAGAAGGGGACCTTCGCCGTCAAGGCAGGCATGGCCCAGATGTTGAAGGGCGGCGTGATCATGGATGTGGTGACGGCTGACCAGGCACGCATCGCCGAAGAAGCCGGCGCCTGTGCGGTGATGGCGCTGGAACGCGTACCGGCCGATATCCGCCAGCAGGGCGGTGTCGCCCGCATGAGCGATCCACAGATGATCAAAGAAATCATCCAGGCCGTCACCATCCCGGTGATGGCGAAGGCGCGCATCGGCCACTTTGTCGAGGCGCAGATCCTCGAAGCCATCGGCGTGGACTACATCGATGAGAGCGAAGTCCTCACGCCCGCCGACGAGGAGCACCACATCAACAAGCACAAATTCACCGTGCCCTTTGTCTGCGGCTGCCGCAACCTGGGCGAAGCGCTGCGCCGCATCGCTGAAGGCGCCGCCATGATCCGCACCAAAGGCGAGGCCGGCACCGGCAATGTCGTCGAAGCCGTGCGCCACGCCCGTGCCGTCAATGGCGCCATCCGCCAGTTGTCGACGATGGACGAAGACGAACTCTTCGCCTACGCCAAAGAGATCCGTGCTCCCTACAGCCTGGTGAAACAGACTGCTGAACTGGGGCACCTGCCCGTGGTCAACTTTGCCGCCGGCGGCGTCGCCACCCCAGCGGACGCAGCCCTCATGATGCAGCTCGGCGTGGACGGCGTCTTCGTCGGCTCCGGCATCTTCAAGAGCGGCGACCCCGTCAAACGCGGACGCGCCATTGTGCAGGCCGTAACCCACTATAACGATGCCAAGATCCTGGCCGAAGTCAGTGAGAACCTGGGTGAGCCCATGGTTGGCATCAACCTTGATACACTGGCCGAATCCGAAAAGATGGCTCAGCGCGGTTGGTAAGCGTAGCGCCAGGATGGGGTGACGCAGAGCCGGATACGGCTGGAACCTCTGCGTCACCCCTATAGCGCCACGGCCTAACCTCCAAGTCAAAGTGCCATCACTCCACGCAACGAAGATTTCATGACGAAACCCATCATCGGTGTGCTCGCTCTACAAGGCGCGTTTCGCGAACATATCCTGATCCTGAAGTCGCTGGGCGTCGACGCCGTCGAAGTTCGCAGACCCGAACAACTGGACGGACTCGACGGCCTCATTATCCCCGGCGGGGAAAGCACGAGCATGGCCCTGATCGCCGAACGCTGGGGGCTGATCGAGCCGCTGCGCGACTGGGTCCACGCGGGTAACCCCACATGGGGAACCTGTGCCGGGATGATCCTGTTGGCAGAGCACGCCACCGGCCAAAAACAGGGAGGACAGGCGCTGGTTGGCGGGCTGAATGTCACCGTCAACCGCAACTATTTTGGCCGTCAAGTAGACAGTTTCGAAGCCGATCTCGTCGTACCCGCCTTCGATGACAGGCCTTTCCACGCCGTCTTCATCCGCGCCCCGGCCATCACCGAACTCTCTGAAAACGTCGAATCACTGGCAGCCGTGCGCCTCGTCGGCACGCTCGACGCCGTTACGGTCGCCGCCCGCCAGGGACCTATCCTCGCCACCGCGTTTCACCCCGAACTCACCGACGATCCGCGCTGGCATCAGCTCTTCATCGAGATGGTGACCGAACACCGCCACCACAACGCATAGAAAAAGCCCCTCGAATTCGAGGGGCTTTCTACAATTCTTGAGCAAACCGGCGCCGCTTGTGCCGGTGCCCAATCCACTACGGCTTGAAGGTCGGATCGTCGTCGGTGTCGCTCGCAGGCGTATCACCCTCACTGTCGGATTGAGACACGTCGGTATCCTCAATGGTTGGGGGCACCTCAGACTCAACCGGCGCAGGCGATGAGACCACGACAGTCGACGCAGGCGGTGTCGACGCAGGCGGTGTCGAGAAGCTATCCTCCTCGGCCGCGTACGTCCTGGCCCGCGAGGTGGGCGTTCCCAAGTTCCCTTCGGGAAGCTGTCCGTACAGATGATACTGGAAGTAGGTCACCACCAGGGTCCCCAACGGGATCGTCACCAGGATGCCGATACCACACGCTATCAGACCCACCAGGAAGGCCACTGTGGAAATGATCATGCTGCCCACGACATAGACAATCGCCACGACCGCCACGTCGCTGAGATGAGCACGCGTCCACTGCCAGATGGCGCTAAAGTCAAGCCCACTGCGGATGCTTTCGTCACGGGCGAAGGCGATGGTGTACCCCGGCTGCACCAATGCCAGGAAGAGTGCATACACCAGCGTGAGGCAGGTTCCACACAGGAACAACATCAGGCCAATGGCGGCTGCGCCATCGCTGTTGCTGTCCATCATAAAACCGCCAAGCAGGCTGGGCAGCGAAACAATGATCGCAGGCAACGACCACACAAGCGACACAACGAAGAGCTTGAACCCGCGGGCCAGATCATCTGCCCACTGGTCCCACTCCGGCAACACAGGCCGCACTCCCTGCCGCACATTGCGCATGAGGCGGATGCCATAGCCCATCACGATGAAGAAGCCAACCACACCGACGACCGCAAAGCTGAGAAGAAAGCTAACCAGAATCACCAACGCGCCGATGGTAGTCTTCTCTATCCACCGCTCTTCATCGGTAAAGAAGGTAAGAGCACGACCGATATCCATAAAAATCTCCTTTGTGAAAACACTGGCGAGCCGATGCAAGCAAACAACACCGGTCGACAACAACGACATTCGAAATTCTAGCACAGTGATCCGCGGCGGACAACGTAACCACCACTTCATCCTCTACCTTATACTACGCAATCGAACTAGCAAAAGTTGCGGCAACTGGCCCGACTCATAGTCTCACACGTCGCCAACTTCGGCCAGCGCATCCTGCAACTCGCCACGCACCCAATCCACCGTTTCGACAGCGAGCCTCTGTGTCAGTGGATCGACCACCAACGCAGCGCCCTGCCGGGCGCCAAGGCGCCCCAAAGCCCAGGCAGCATGTCCACGCGGCAGCGGCTCGCTGTCGTTGAGCGCCAGCACCAGGGCAGGCACGGCCAAGGGATCGCCCCAATTACCCAGGGCAACACACACATTGCGCAACATGCCGGCCCGCCGCGCGCGCAGAACCGCAGACCGCGAAAACCTGGCCCGAAAGGCCGCATCCGCAAGCCAATATGGCGAAGACGGCGCAAACCCCTCGAGCAGCGGCGGCGCAACTCGATCCACAATCGCACTCGACCGACCGTTCGGCTCGGGCACGAGCAGACGCCGCCGATTCCACGGACAGACTTCCTGGCAAATGTCACAACCAAAAATGCGGTTGCCAAAGTGCTGACGCAACTGGCGAGGAATAGCCGACCGTGACTCAATCGTCCAATACGAGATGCATCGAAGGGGATCGAGGTGCAAGGGGCCGACAAAGGCATCGGTTGGGCAGGCGCGCAGACAACGCACACATCCGGCACAGGTGCCCACGGCACTGCCGTCCACCACCGGAATCTCCCAGCGCCCTAGCCGTGTAGACGCCGATAAGGCCACGTTCAACAAATTCCGAACCGACCTCGCCCAACTCCGGCAGCATCTCGTCGAAAGCCAACTCTTCCGGAATCAGCAACGTCGCCAACAATAGCCAACTGCCCAAGACAGGGCTGATGGTGCAACAGTTTTTGCCCGTGAACCCAAGCCCCGACACGAACGCCCAATCGCGCTCCAACACAGGACCGGTGTCGACCAGCGCCTTGCCCCGCGACGTTCGCCCGCTGCGCGCTCGGATCCAACCGTCCAGTTCGTAAAGCAATGGCCGAATCACGTCATGATAATCCGCCGACCAGGCATAGCGGGCAATCACCCCGCGGCTCGGATCTGCCAACACCGTGGCATCCAGCTCGACATTCCCATAGTCCATCGCCAGCACAATCATGGACCGGAACTCGTCACCGCTGTCGGCCAACCGCCCTGGCTGCCTTCGCTTATCCACGAACCGTTCCAGATAGCGCATCTCGCCGGCCCGCCCCAACGCCAGCCAACGCTCAAAAAACTCGGCGTGGGGAGCACTGTCCACGGCTATGATCCGACAAAGCGAAAACCCGAGGCGCTGCGCAGCCTGGCGCACAAACGCCGACAAGGATGCTTTATCTAAATCCGATGCAGTCCCAAAAGCCATGAGACCAGTATACAACTGCATCGGTACAATCGCCACAAACGGCCCCGATCCGGGTGCGGCCGCAAAGATTGGGGAGTCAAGCAACCCCAAGAAGGTGGCAGCATCCACAGCCCGGCTCGATAGCGATAGCGAATGAGGGCTGGGTGCTCACCAGGCAGAAACGAAAGCGCCGGGTGGTGGTGGACGGAACGCTCAATGAAGAACAATGGCGAATCACCCCACAAGTCCGGCTTCCGTCTGCCGGACCGGCCAATACCGGAGCCGGCCGGTGGCATTCAGGGCCGTGACCAAGGCCGTGTGATCGCGTCGTGCAGCCCAAGAACGCGCCTCGTGCGAAAGCACTTTCTATGGTGAGAAATTCAACGATCGCTTCGCCTAAAGAGCCGTTGCCACCAACAAACACCTTCCGCCTTCAAAACACCATCTTCGCTAAGCATCAAATGGGAGGCCAGCCACAGCGAACCGAGAATGATTGTGATTGATTCGGCTTCACCTTTGGTTGTCAGTATCGCGGATGCCAAAATGGCGGCAGCCCAGAGAATGGCGTTGGCAATCATGACTTTGTTTGAGTTTTCAGATTTCATTTTGTACTCCTTAGAATATTCAAAGACTGTGATCTGTGATTGGTTTACGGAGGACAGGTATCTGGCCTACCCCTACAGTTCTGGGTTGACGGACGGCTCTGCTGTTGTCAGCGCCTCCCTCAGGGCTTCAAGACCACGCATTTTCGGCCGCCACCATCGATTGATCTCCCAGCGGGCACCGAAAAAGGTGATGGGTAACCAGATAAGCAAGAAACCCAGGGCCGAACCGGTGCCGGCGCTGAAAAACAAGAAGATAGTTACGATCACCCCCAGCGGCAGGACGTACCAGTAGAAAATGGAATGACTTTGCCGGATGAGATAGTCCACCTGCCAAAGGGCTCTGTCCAGTTCGCCCAAGATGGTAGGATCAAAAGGAGGTTCGGTCTGCCGCCGGTTCAAGCGACGATACAAAGCGTAGAAAAAGTAGCCCAGGTAGATAGCGGCAACAAAGTATTGAAAATCAGGACCACTGTCATTGATTGCATCGATCACCAGGAAGATGCTGACAAAGAGATTGACACCAATCATCAGCCATTCCACCATGTTGATCGAACGATTGACGGCGTGGCTTTTGCGCTGGATCGCTTTGTGTAGAGCCGTTTCGTTAATGGCAAACAGCTTCTCCTCGTTTTGACTGTTCCAGATAATCTGCATTTCTTCAAACTCCATGATGCTGCAACTCCTTTGACCGCTGCCGCAAATAGTCTTTGACGCGATAGATTTTGACGCCCACATTGCTTTCCGAGATACCGAGTACACTTGCGATTTCCTGATAGCTGAATCCATCCAAAAGGAGCAGGCAAACAGACCGGTCAATCGGATCAAGCTGGGCGATTTGCTCATAGAGCCAGTTGACCTGGGCATTGTCGGGCGGTATTGCCTCGCGCAAGGCTTTTTCAACATCGCCTAAGGGTTGGGTAACAGGCTGCTTCTTCTCCCCGCGAACCCACACCGTCGCCGTGAACAAGGCCACCCGGTATATCCAGGTCGACGCTTTGGATTCGCCCCGAAAATCAGGGATCGACTGCCACAGTTTCAGCGAGATTTCCTGAAATAGATCTTCCTGATCGGGCGGCGTAAACGCGTAGGATCGGATAATTTTGAACAAAATACCTTTGTGGTTATTCAGCCAACCGTCGAAGATTTGCTTTTGGGTCTGCTCATCCATCAATTTTCCTCTGATTGCTTCCTTGTTTGATGCTCCTACCATAATTAGTAACAAAAGTGAGCCGGTTTCTTACAACCAGAAAGAAATTGGGTTGGACCGAGGCGCGTGAGAGGCGAATCTGGCACGAGCGATGCATTGCCAGGTGGTGTAAAGTGTTGATTCCAGAATTGTCTGTTCAACAGAATCGAAAGGATACCCAGGATCACGGCTCAATGCTGCTTCGATCGTAGCAGCTTCAGACCATCGACGCCATCCTTACGGATTGGCCAGGCAGAGATGGACACCAACAATATGCAAGGCACCGATCGGCGCCGGGCATGACTCAGATTCAGGAAGCCCACCTGCCTAAGCACGGCTTACTCTGCATCGACGACCCAAGCGGCCACCCCATCACCCAATCAAAGGAAAGGGACACGCCTGATGACGTGTCCCCAACCTGCCAATTTCGATTCCCCGCACACGATCAGGTCGCGCCGGCCATCAACGTTCCTCTACCCACTCGTCATCACCGCCAAACACGCGGAATTCGCGGTGACTGGGCGCGTCCACATAGGGCTGTGGGGCAGGCAGGTAGTTCTGGCCCGGTTGGTGGCCAGACTGCTGCCCGTAGCCGGGTCCATAGCCGGCCATAGGCGGGCTGACAACGATGACCGGCGCTTGATAGCCCTGATTCGGGTACTCATGCTGGCGACGCCCCGGCGCCTCCGGTATCCGCTCGCTACGCCTCGTGGCCGCAATCACCAATAGCGCCGCCGGGATGCTTGCCAATACGCCGAAGAAGATGCCGATCGCCATGCTGATGGCGTCGGCGCTCAACCGCTGACCGATGCTCAAGCCGGCTGCCGCCAGAAAAACGAAGAATGCGCTGAAGATGAACTTTTTCACGTTGTTTTTGCTCCCGATGATTGTTGCTGCGAAGGTTATTTGGCCGGCTGTTTCGACAGTTCACGCAGTTTTACTGGCCGATGCGTGGACTGGCAACAGGGGCCGGAGACCGCAAGGATTATGTCAACCGAAACGACCAGGGTACCGATGATGGGTCTGACTGCCTGCGAAGTTAGCTGCTTTGCCCGGTGCCGGCCTGACTGCGCAGCCCAAGCAATCTTGCAAAGACGCCTGGGCCGGCTTGTGCCGGTTGGGTACGCTCGGGCTCACGCTGGGCAGCGACCGGCAGATCGTGGTCGTCTCCCGGCTGCGACCATCGCCGGCTGTTGCGTCCGCCAGAGCGAAGCTCGTTGGCAACGAGATCCAGATCCTTCTGGCCAAGCCAGGCCGCCTGGAAGCGTACCACGTCGCCACGGGCCACGAGCAGGAAATCGCCCTTGCCCTCCAGCTTTTCTGCCCCCGATCCCGAAATACCGGTGGCATACCTTGCCTCATCGCTGCCGGCGACGGTGCCCACCAGCCTTACAGGGAAATTGGCCTTCATGCTGCCGCCGATCAGACTGGCCGTCGGCTTTTGCGTGCACGCCACCAGATGGATGCCTGCCTCGCGTCCCCGCTGCGCGATGCGCGACAAGGCATCCTCGATCGGCTTGCCGCCCGTCTGGATCAGGTCGGCCAGTTCATCGACCGCAACCACCAGAGCCGGCCGGGACACTGACTCGCGATCACGCCGCTCCATCTCGCTCACAATCCAGCGCAGGGCAGCATGCGCCAATTCGACCGTGTCCTGCACGCCGTTGAGCACGTGGGGTAGCCGCGCCAGTGGCCGAAATCCGCGCCCCTTGGGATCGATCAAGACGAGCTGAACGTCTCCCTGGCGGTTGAACATGGCCAAAGAGGTGAGCAACGTGCGCGCCAGGGCAGTCTTACCCGAGCCAGTTGTCCCGGCCACAAGCACATGGGCCACATCGGGCGAAGACAGGCGCAGCACAATCGGCGTGCCTGTTTCGTCGAGACCGAGGACCGCGGCGACGGGTGGAACCAGCGTGAGTCGCTGGCAGAGTGGCAACAGCCGAACCGGCTGCGGGTCGCTGCGCGGAATCTCCACATTGATGGCGGGCCCGTCTCGGTAGACCCTAGCCTCTCGGCTACCAAGGGCAAGAGCTATCTCCTCTGCCAGCGAGGCTACCCGCGAGATCTTTGTACCGAGGTCCGCTGCCAGTTGGAACTGAACCAGTCGTGGGGTCACAGTTCCGCCCCTGACTCGGGCCGGGACCTTGTGGCTTTTGAGGACGGCCTCTATTCTGTCGGCCTGCATATCCAGGGTGCGTCTGCGCTGTGCCATGGTGCCTCCTTTCTCGTTGAAGTGTGTTGCGGCGGTCCGCCGCGGAGAATGGCGTCAATGGATGCAAAAATGCCCGATCATCGCGCGCTCAACTTGCTTGAGCAGCGAAGATCGGGCACTCTCTAAGTGGCTCGCATATCTCGTGTTGTCACGCAACGAGCCCGTTCTTCTATTTGCCGGACGGCTATATAATTCCTAGAACATCTGCGCTAATACGTCTTGAGTATATAGAACAAAAGTTCTAATGTCAATAGGCGAACGCTCAACCGAGTGCAATTCATGTTGACAAGCTCTGGTGCAGCCGACCTGCCGCCCGGCCACCGGCGTACTCGTACTCCTCTAATTCGACGCAAACGAAGGTCAATCAAGCCTCAGACATTGAGGCGCTATAATGGTTTCATCATTGGTTTGAATAGGACGTAGGATGGAGGAACGAAAATGCGTTTTGATAAATACACAGAGAAGGCCCAAGAGGCGATCCTTTCCGCCCAGGAAATTGCCCGCGAATATGATCATGCTTCCATAGACCCGGAGCATCTCTTGCTGGCTTTGTTGCAACAGGAGGGCGGCGTGGTACCGGCGGTGTTGGCGAAGGCAGAAGCAAACGTCAGCGCCATCCGCAGCAGTGTCGAACGGGTGCTCTCGCAGCGGGCGCGCGCCGTTGGCACCTCGGTCCAGGTTGGTCTGAGCCGGGATACCAACGACCTGCTGGCCGAGGCGTCCGAAATCGCCACCAATATGAAGGACGAATATACCTCGACCGAACACATGTTGATGGCGATGGCATCGTCGCGCCGTGCGCAGGTGCGTCAACTGTTGGCACAACATGGCGTTGACTATAACGCGGTTTTGCGCGCTCTGGCCGGCGTACGTGGCAGTCAGCGAGTCACGAGTCAGAACCCCGAGGCCCAGTACGAAGCGCTGGCGAAGTACGGGCGCGATCTGACCGAGGAGGCGGCCAAACGCAAGCTGGATCCGGTGATCGGCCGCGACGAAGAGATCCGCCGCGTCATTCAGATCCTGAGTCGGCGCACCAAAAACAATCCGGTGCTGATCGGTGAGCCTGGTGTGGGCAAGACGGCCATCGTCGAGGGGCTGGCCCAACGCATCGTGGCCGGTGACGTGCCCACGACTTTGAAAAATAAACGACTGGTCGCGCTGGACGTGGGCGCGCTGGTTGCCGGTGCCAAGTACCGCGGTGAGTTCGAGGAACGGCTCAAAGCCGTGCTCAAGGAGATTCAGGCCGCGGAAGGGTCGATCATCCTCTTCGTCGACGAGATGCACACGTTGGTGGGCGCCGGGGCGGCGGAAGGGGCGATGGACGCCTCCAACATGCTCAAACCGATGTTGGCCCGCGGCGAGCTGCATACGATTGGGGCGACCACACTCGACGAGTACCGCAAGCATATCGAAAAGGATGCCGCCTTTGAACGCCGGTTCCAGCCGGTGATGGTGGACGAGCCAAGCATCGAGGACACGATCTCGATCCTGCGCGGTCTCAAGGAGCGTTACGAGGTGCACCACGGCGTGCGCGTCACCGATGGGGCCGTGATTGCGGCGGCCACGCTCAGCAACCGCTATATCGCCGATCGCTTCCTTCCCGATAAGGCCATCGATTTGATCGATGAGGCTGCCAGTCGTCTGCGTATGCAAATCGATTCCAAGCCGCAGGCCCTGGACGAGATCGATCGCCAGGTGATGCAACTTGAGATCGAGCGTGAGGCGCTGAAGAAGGAGAAGGATCCTGCGTCGCGCCAGCGGCTGGAGGGACTCGAGGCCGAATTGGCAAACCTGCGCGAGAGCGGCTCGGAGCTGGCCGCGCGCTGGCAGGCAGAGCGGGAGGCGATTCAGCAATTGCAATCGTCCAAAGAGCAGGTAGACGAGCTGCGTACCCAGATCGAGCAAGCGGAACGCGATTACGACTTGCAGCGTGCGGCTGAGCTGCGCTATGGGCGGCTGAGCGAGTTGCAGCGGAATATCGCCGACGCCGAAGAGCGCGTGCGCGAAATCCAGGCGGAGGGAGCACTTCTCAAAGAGGAGGTCGATGCGGACGAGATCGCCGGAGTCGTCAGTAAGTGGACGGGCATCCCCGTCAGCAAGCTACTCGAAGGCGAGCGCGACAAGTTGGTGCGTATGGAGGACGAGCTGCATCGACGGGTCGTGGGCCAGGATCGAGCGGTTTCGGTGGTGGCGGCCGCCATCCGTCGCAGCCGCGCCGGCTTACAAGATCCGAACCGGCCAATCGGGAGTTTCATCTTCCTGGGGCCCACCGGCGTTGGCAAGACGGAGCTGGCGCGCACACTGGCGCAGTTTCTCTTCGACGATGACAGCAATCTGATTCGCGTGGATATGAGCGAGTATCAGGAACGGCACACCGTGGCCCGGCTGATCGGCGCCCCTCCGGGGTATGTCGGTTATGACGAAGGCGGACAGCTCACCGAGGCCGTACGCCGCCATCCCTATTCGGTCGTCCTTTTTGACGAGATCGAGAAGGCGCATCCCGAGGTCTTCAACGTGCTGTTGCAAGTCTTGGATGACGGTCGTTTGACCGACGGACAGGGTCGGACGGTTGACTTCCGCAATACGGTGATTATCATGACCAGCAACATCGGAAGTCAATACATTCTCGACGTCGCCGGTGTCGATGAGGAAGTGGAACGTCGCGTGATGGCGGCGATGCGCGATCACTTCCGACCCGAGTTCCTGAATCGCGTCGACGAAATCGTGATCTTCCACAGCCTGGCGCTCGAGCAGTTGGTGGGGATTATCGATATTCAGTTGGAGCATTTGCAACGTCGACTAAGCGAGCGTGACATCACCATCGCTCTCACCGAGGCGGCGAAGCGCACGATTGTGCAGGCGGGGTACGATCCGGCATACGGCGCCCGTCCGCTAAAACGGGCGCTGCAGCAGCGTGTGGCCGATCCGCTGGCGCTCGAAATTCTTGAAGGCCGCCTGCGCGACGGCGATCACGTCGTCGTGGACAGCCGTGACGGCGCTCTGACCTTCGCCACTGTGGATATGTCGGATGCGCCTGAGATCGAGCCCCTGGCAGCCTAGATTCGTTGGACCGCACCCACCGGTTTCCCCCACCCCATCTCAGGGTGTGCGGGGAAGCCGGTCGGCTTGCTTCAGTCGTCCATGATGGTTACAATCGGGACGTCCACGCACTCGCGGCATCCCCCCAGGGCCGTATGGCTGTGGACAGCAACGAAACCAAACCCTACCATCCACCCCCACCTTCAGGAGCACGTGATGCAAGTCGATCAGCTTGAAACTCCCGTTGCCATCGTCGATCTCGATCGTCTGCAGTCAAACATCTCTCGCCTGCAGAACTATCTCGACCAACACGGTATCAACAATCGTCCTCATATCAAGACCCACAAGATCCCCGCCATTGCCCACATGCAGATGGATGCCGGCGCCGTCGGCATCACGGTGCAGAAACTGGGCGAGGCCGAAGTCATGGCTGCCGCCGGGATTCACGATATTTTCCTGCCCTACAACATTCTAGGCGAGTCCAAACTCGAGCGATTGATGCACCTGACGCGCCGGGTCAAAATCAGTGTGACGGCAGACTCAGAAGTCACGGTGGCCGGGCTTTCCAGGGCCGCACAGGCGGAGGGCACGACCCTACCCGTGCTTGTGGAATTTGACACGGGCACAGGGCGTTGCGGCGTGCAGACTCCGCAAGAAACCGCGGATCTGGCCCGCCTGATTGCCCGCTCGCACGGTCTGCACTTTGGCGGGCTCATGACCTACCCATCCAACGAAAACACTGATTCGTTTGTGGTCGAGGTGAAGAAACTCCTGGGCGCCGATGGCATCGAGATTGAGGTGGTCAGTGGGGGCGGTTCACCCTTGATGTGGCAAGCGCATACCCACGCGCAGGTCACCGAACACCGCGCAGGAACCTATGTATACGGTGACAGATCGATGGTGAACTCGGGCGCGCTCGCTCAGGGCGAAGTCGCGTTCCACGTAATCGCAACCGTGGTCAGTCGGCCCACGGCAGACCGGGCGATTCTCGACACCGGCAGCAAGACGCTCACCAGTGACGGTGCGACCGGCGCCAGGGGCTACGGTCTGATCTTGGAGTACCCCGAAGCGATCATACACAAGTTGTCCGAAGAGCATGGCTGGGTCGATCTTTCAGCCGGCGAGCGCCAACCCGAGATCGGCGAGCGTGTGACGATCCTGGTCAATCATTGCTGCGTCGTCAACAATATGTTCAATCAGATTGTCGGTGTACGCCAGGGCGAGGTAGAGGTTGTATGGCCGGTGGCGGCCCGTGGCCTGCTCACGTAGCGGGCCAAAACCATGTGATCTGCCAAAGTAAAGGCCCGAACCAGACTGGTTCGGGCCTTTACTTTGGTCAACTCCAAACGGCTACGGTGCAACCGTACGTTGAAACGTGAGCAAGAAATTGGTGTGGATGGTGTAGAAACGCATGTCCGGTGTGCCTAAGCCCATACCCTGAACCACATCGCTCGGCAATCCTTCGACTTTGGCGTTGTATGAATTACCGGCCTTAAACATTGGATAGTTGGACGCATACTCCGGCGCCGGTTTGTTTTCGGTGCGAATTGTGTCACCGCCGCCGGCCCAGAAGACCGTGACCGGCTGATCGGTGATCCGTTGGCCGCTCTCGTCCAACACTTCGACGTAGACGTGGTGCTTGCCACCGGCCTCTTGTTCATTTTCCCAGCGAGCATCGATCAAGCGCCAGTAGGTCTGGCCAGAGCCGGCGCCGGCCTCCGCCACCGACACGCCCAGTTGATCCAGGCGGCCGTCCCAGCCACGCGGCGGCTGATTGGAAACCGCGGCCACGCGCTCTTCAGGCGCCGGAGCCGCTTCCTCTTGCACAGCGGCCTCCACCACAACCGGCACGGCTGTCGGCGGAACCGGTGTGAAAGTCGGCGTGGGCGGTATCGGCGTCTCCGTTGGGATGGGCGTCGGGGTAAATGTCAGCGTCGGAATCGGCGTTTCTGTCGGGTAGGGCGTGTACGTGGCGGTGGCATTGGGATCAACCTGCTCCGCCATCGCCACAGCCTCGCCGTCCATGGTGCGCGCGGCCAATGCGCTGTCCATTACACTTGAGCCCTCGACCGCACTCAACATGCTGGCGGACACAATGGACGGTTCCCCCGCGGCCACCGTTGGCCCATTGAGCAATGCATTTAGTGACGCCCACGCCGCGACTGTGAACAGGTACGTCAGGATCAACACCAGCAGCACGAGGCGCAATTTCGCACCCGTGCTCAGGCCCGTAAACCACTCAGCGACGCTACGACGCCCTCGCTCCGATACGGGCTGTGGCTCTGCCCCGGGCGAACGGCGTCTCTGTGCGGATCCCATTCCCGCATCGGCCGATGTTGTGGCCCTCTCGGGTTCGTGAACCGGCGCCATCTCTCCACCGCCACGCTGACTGATCAGCCGGCTCAGGCTCATGGCCAGGCCGGGAATACGCATCATCAGCGCTTCCAATTCCTCGCGCTCCAGCGTGAGCAGGTCCACCTCGGTTTCGGCCGCAGCAGTCTGCCCGTGAACCTGATCATTGAGCACAGCGCGTTCGCCGAAAATCTCACCTTCGCCCACAGTCCAGGCCGGCCCGCCCATCGGTTGCATGCGCACAAGGCCGCGTTCCACCATGTAGAGCACATCGCCGGCGGCGCCGGCACGGAAGATCTGCTCGCCAGAATGGTATCGGGTGGGGCGCAGGTAGCGAACCACTTCGCGCAGGTCGCGGCTACTGAGGTTGGCCAATAATGGAAAACGGCGATAGCGGCCCTCTTCGACTACATCATCCTGCATCGCCAATTGCGCGGCAACCACCTGATTGAGCGCCGCCCCGATGCTGGGGTAAAGCGAAACCAACTCGTCCAGGTCGGCCTTGTACAACACCCATAGGTTGGAATCGCGCACTGCCGTAGCGTCATTGGTGCGGTTGCGTCCGGTGAGCAGACTCATCTCGCCAAAATAGCGCCCCGGTACGATGCGATCCACTTCCTGGATGACGCCACTGGCGGTCTCCGTGCTCAGTTCCACCTCGCCGTCATCCACGAGGAAGAGCGCATCCCCGCTGCCGCCGGCCTGGTAAATCGTCTCCCCGGCCGGCACGTGCTGGAGCACGAGTCGTTGGGCGATAGCGTGCAAATTCTGGGCGCCCATTGTTGCAAAGATCGGGGTCTGCGCCAGACGTATGACCGCCTGCGTCTGATCGGCGGGGCCGAGCGTACTGCGCAAACGGCGCCCCATCGTGCGGCGCAGAGCCGGGTAGAGGCTGCTGATCTGGTAGAACTCGCCGGTGGGGACAACCCAGATCAGAGAGGGTTCTACGGCCCAGGCCACTTCATCATATGGCTTGTGCGTCAAGAGCGGCAGAGCGCCGACAAGTTCGCCAGGCTCGACCACTGTGCTTTCCTGTTCGCCATCTTCATGACGGACTGCCAGCTCGCCACGCTCCAAGAGGAAAAACCCTTGCGGCGTCTCTCCCGATTGATACAGCGGATCGCCGGCCCCCAACTGGTACGGTCGCAGCCGAGAAGCCAGAGGCCGCAACACACTGGCCGGCAGATCACCGAGGAGATCGGTCTGCGCCAGGCGATCGGTGAGATAGTCTTCCATCTGCACCACTTGCTGGCCAAACGACAGGCTGAGCGTAACGCCCACCTGCGGGTGCTGATGGATCAACCGGCGCAGACTCTCATCTGTAAGCGCCAGCAGTTCGACCTCAGCGGCCGCGACTGCGCTCACCACGTGGTCGGCGCCGCGCAGAAACTCCGCCTCACTCAAGAGGCTACCCGGCCCCAACGTGGCCAGAACCAAAGACTGTTCGCCGATCAGGCGTACGTAACCCGACTGGATCAAAAACAGCGTGTCCGCACGTTCACCGCTGTTAAAAATGACGGTTCCACGCGGCTGCTTCTCGGAGCGAAAAACGCCGCCGATCAGCGAACGATCGGCCTCCGCTAAATCAGCGAACAGAGGAACCTGGCGGATCAACTCAAGGTTCACGCTATCTCCTTTCGGTCAAGCGATGCGGGTATCGGCGATATGCGTCGGCAAAGAATTGCTGACATAAGCCCTATTCTACTCTAACTAAAAGTTGTTAACTAATCGATCGGCCGACAACATGCTGACGATCTGCCCAAATCCCGCCCCAGTACAGTGCGGCGTACATAGCACAGCGGAAATATGGCGTCTCTACCACGGCAAGAGAATGTCGCCATATTTCCGCTGGGGTTTGCTAGTAACTGCGGCGGAAGCGGACCGTCCAACTGAAGTGACCGAAGCAACCTGTGGTGTCGACAAATGCCTGACAACTTCCAGCGTCGCTGCAGAACCGGCCCTGGATCAATTGGTCAAACGGAATATCATAGGTACGCGCCGTGTTACCTGCGGCTCGGTCGCTCGTCACCTCACGACCGTCCGCGTCGCGGAGCACGATCACGTCATCGCCATTCACGTTCATATCCATCTCGGCGGTGCCTTCACCCTTTTCGCCCGTCGTGTGCAGTTCATTGCGGTAAACACCCTGCACCGTCACCCCATTCAACGGAGCGCCGTTGGCATCTTCGACGACAACGCGCAGCACCTGTTTCTCACCACAATTTACCGAAGTGCCCGCCAGCCGGCCGCCATTCTCCTCCACATTCCACAGGCGCTGCTCCACCAGCCGGAAATCCGGTCCACCCGAAGGGGCAGCGGGGGGAGCCGTCGGCTCTGCAGCGGCAGTCGGCTCTTCAGCGGGCGTGGCCGGGGCTTGTGTCGGCTGCGGGGCAGCCGTAGGTGCGGCCGGCGGCGCTGTGGGAACAGCCTCCGCCACCGACACACTGCCCACGTTGCCCACCGTTTCCACCAGCGGTGCGTAGATCCAGCCCACCGAGCCGTCACTCATGCTGATCTGCCACCAATCACCGCCGCCATTCTTGGCCAGGATCGTGGCTGTGCTGTTGGCTTGCATCGCCGCCACAATCGGGTGATCGGTGCTCGGGCCCGCGCGCACGTTCATCGGCGTGCCAACCTGCACCTGTGCCACTTGTACAGGCACCGGTGTCTCTGTGGGGGCGATCGTGGGCGCTTCCTCGGCCGTCGCTCCGGTTGGCTCAGCAGCCGGCGGATCGGCTGTGGTCACTGCAGCTTCTGGTGTAGACTCGGCCGCTGACGACGATACAGACTGCGCCACACTCTGTGTTACGCCCGTGACCGCTACCGCCTCGCGTGTAGCCGTAGGCGCTGCTGCAACAGATGCCACGGAAGCAGACGCCACCGAAGCAGCCGCCGTGGAAACAGACGCAGTGGACGGGATGAAGCCGCGCTGCGTGGCATATCGATCGACGATGGACGAATGCAGGCCCAGATCCATTGCCAACATCGTCAACGCATCTGCGTCGCCGCTTGGCCCCTCCGCAATCGTCTGTTCGGCCACGAGGACAAGCCACTGATTGGCATTGGCCACATCGAGGCCTTCCAGCGCAGCCTGAGCGCGGCCCAAATCACGATCAGAGGCATACGTGTATGCAATCTCTCTCGTGTTGTTGCTTGCATCTTCGCCGCTGCTTTCCTCTCTAGAAGGCCCACAACCGGCAGCCAGCGCGGCCAACAGCATCATGAAGATCCACAGACGAAGGGCGCGCAAATACCCCAACTGCACGCCGTTTGTTTTCGATTGGGATCTCGGGGCATCTCGCAGGGAAAGTAACAGGTGGGAGGAGTGTTCGGCAAACTGACTAAGAAATTTACGTATCATACGCAATCCAGGAATCTGGTGAAAGAGGAGCTTCCTCTGTACCGACAACCTGTTTGTAGAGGTTTCCGGCTCACCGTTCATTTGCTATAATGCACGGAATCCTTTCGCTGCAGAATGGACAATGCCAGACACAGCAGCGGTCTGCCACGAAGGACAGACCGCCCCATTTTGTACCAGGTGCCGAAGGTGGGAGTCGAACCCACACGGGTTTCCCCACACGAGTTTGAGTCGTGCGCGTCTGCCTGTTCCGCCACTTCGGCATAGATGAAGTATAATTGGACTAGAATGACTTCGTCAAGTATGCAGGCACTTTAGCGCATCTCATTCCAAAGGCGAAAGTGGCGGGGACTTCTCGGAGGGCGTGGCGACCAGAGAGCAGATGCCGGCTCGCTGCGGCGTACGTCCCCCGTATAGGACCTGCACGCAAACGTAAACAAACCTGCCACTTTGGCAATTATTGAGCGATACCATCCCATGGATGAGCAGTCCCTAATTGAACGTTCACTAAACGGCGATTTGAACGCGTTCAACCAGTTGGTCGTCGACTATCAAGGACTTGCCTACAGCGTTGCCTACCGTCTGTTGGATGATACAGACGCGTCCGGAGATGCCGTGCAAGATAGCTTTATCAAGGCGTATCGGGCCCTGGACAGTTTCCGCGGCGGCAGCTTCAAGAGCTGGCTGATGCGAATTGTCACCAATACCTGTTACGATGTGCTACGCGCTCGGCAACGACGCAAAACGGATAGTTTAGATAGTATCCCTGTTGAAAACGAATACATTCCTGCCCTCACCGATACCCGCGAATCCCCCCAGCAGTACGTCGAGCGCCAGGAGTTGGCCGGCCTGATCACAGTCGCTATCAGAAGTTTGCCCGAAGACCAGCGGGCAAGCATCGTTCTCTGCGATGTGGAGGGCTACAGTTACGAAGAAATCGCCGAAATCACAGGCGTGGCCATCGGCACTGTGAAATCACGCATCAGTCGGGCGCGAATGAAGGTTCGAGACTACCTGATTCAGCACCCGGAACTTTTGCCGTCAGGCTTTCGTCATAGTGAAGAGTAACTCGCGAGCGCCTCTCTACCCCTCGCCCTAGCTGTTAAGGCAGAGGATCGTTACGGTAGAGGACCATGCCAACTAAGCCGAGCTGTTGACTGTTGGCGTCTGATTGCCAAAATCCAGCCAACCGGCAGCCGCCATCCTGAATGCATATGAACGAATCGTATCAGAACCCAATTACAGATGAACTGCTCTCCGCCTACATCGACGGTGATGTGACGGCGGCCGAGCAGCAGCAGATCGAGTATGCTATCGCCAGCGATCCCGAGATCGCCTGGCAGGTCGAGACCTTGCGTCAGACGGTAGCGTTACTCCACGCTCTGCCTGCTATTCCTCTATCGCGATCGTTTGTGATTCAGGAAGATCAAGTGGCGGATGTGTTGTTCGCACGCCGAAAACACAGCACTGGCCTGACGTCGAACCCGCGCAACAGACCATTGTTTTGGCAACGTCTGCTGCTGTTTTTGAACGGCGGCAATCTGGCCCTACGCAACGCCTCTGCGCTGGCGGCGGCCCTCTTCATTGTGCTGACAGTCGGCCGCGCCACCCTTTTTAGCGCCGGCAGCATGGCGCCGATGAGCGCCCCTTCTGAACAAACTATTGCGCTACAACCGTCTGCAATGGATACACAAGCGGATGGGGCGGCCATGACATCCGGCGGACAGACAATGTCCGCCGAATCTATGTCAGCAGACTCAGGGCCGGCCGCCGAAGCACCAGCCGGCGAAACGCCGGTCGCCGAAGACGCCGGCCCCTGTATCCGGCGAATCAGCGGAGACGTCTGTCATGTCTTCTCGGGTAGCGGATGAACCGGGCAGCGATACGACAGCCGGCGGAACCGCCAATGAGCGTCCAGAATCGGCGCCTGTGGCACGCTACGTCGAGGCGCCGCCGGCCGGAACCCCCGATCCCAGCAGTATGCGGGCGCTGACACTTGAAACCACGCTGATGGAGTCAGCAGCAGAAGACGCAGAAATCGACGACGCTGCCACAGCCAAAGCAGCGCCGGCCGAGGGTGAACCGTTCAGCATTACAGAAACAGACGAATCGGCGGCGGCAAACGAAGAAGCGCCGGCCGCCATCGTCGCCCTCGATCTTCCTGCTCCAGCGGCAGACGCACCGGCGGCGGAAACGGCAGACGAACCCGCAGAGGCACCGGCGGCGGAGCTAACTACGACGCGCTCGCTGGCTCCATCCGCTGCCGAGGGCGACGCCGCCACCAGTGCCGAGGCAGAGAGCAGCGCTGCGGTCTCCGAATCCGACGAACCGGAAGAATCAGCGGCGACCCCGCAACCGCAGCCCACCCTGCCCGCGCCGGGTGAGTCAATTGCCGCCGCCAATGCCGAACTCGAAGCCGCCGACGAAACCGTCGACGAAACTGTCTCTGAATCCGGCGAGGGCAATGCTGCGGATCTCGCCCGCTCCGGTGAGCCTGTACCGGCCTACGAAACGGCCCCGATCGAACCGGTTGCGCCCCCTTCCCCAGGCTGGAATTGGTGGCAGGTGGTGCAGATAGCCACGCTGGCACTTGCGTTGGCCCTCTTCGTGATGTGGCTGATCAGCCGTCAACGCAGTCCGCGCCGGGATAGGCTGAATCGAACTGACCGTGCCTGAGCTACCCGAAGTCGAAACCTACATACGGGTGCTGACCCCCCAACTGCAAGGAAGGGTTGTGGTCGGCGCCCAGGTCTATTGGCCACGCATTGTGGCCCAGCCAGATGCCCAACGCTTCGCTACCTTGATCCGCGACCGGCGTTTTGACAATTTCGGCCGTCGTGGAAAGTATATGCTCTTCGGGCTGGACAGCGACGAAACCCTTATCATCCACCTGCGCATGACGGGCGAAGTACGTCTGCAGCCCGCCGACGTCAGCGTGGACAAACATACCCATCTCGTCCTCGATCTGGATAGCGGAGATCGGCTCCACTACCGCGATCAGCGCAAGTTCGGACGCATCTGGTTGACCGGCGACGTGAACCATGTGATCGGCAAATTGGGGCCAGAGCCACTAGGCCCAGACTTTTCGCCCGACGCACTGGGCGTCAAACTCGCCGACAGGAAAGCATCGGTCAAGGCGCTTTTGCTTGATCAGTCGATTGTGGCCGGTGTGGGAAACATCTACGCGGATGAAGCGCTCTTTCGCGCCGGCATCGATCCCCGGCGCAGTGGTGGCCAGTTGACTACCGGCGAGGTGGCACGTCTTTACGAGGCAGTACGCTTCGTTCTCCAAACGGGGATCGATCTGCGCGGTAGTTCGCTGGGCAACGGACCACAAAACTACGCACCACCTGACGGTATTCCCGGCGCAGCACAGGATGTGCATCAGGTCTTCCGTCGTACGGGGTTACCCTGCCCAGCCTGCGGCGCGCCGGTGCAGCGGGTGGTCCTGGCACAACGCAGCACACACTTCTGCCCGTCCTGTCAGCGTTGATCCCGACGCACACTCAAAGGCCCGCTTGGCCCGGTTTCCTCAGCCGTTTCGCCTGTTCAAACTCGGCGCGCAACTCTGCTTCGCGCTGGGCAGCGGCCTTTCGCCCTTCTTCGAGTGCTTTATCCAGCCGGGACTGATACGTGCGATCAAAGGTCGTCTGCCGCGCCGGCGCCAGCACATAGCCGGCCGCAACGCCGACTGCAATGCCCAATACCGTTCCGATAAAAAAGTTGACACTCTTGCTCATGTTCATCCTCGTTTGTGATATGCGCACTGTTGTATCCGGCACAGGGTTCAGGTGCGCTGCACCTGAACCCTGTGCGACCTATCAACATAATTGTCGCTTAGGTTGAGGATGGTGGCAAACCTCAGAAAGAAGTGGGTGCGTCCCAAGTTTTTCGGTTCCGATCTTCAGGGCAGCGACGCACGACGGACCGGCACGGAGGCCGGTCCCTACATGTAGGGATGGACCTCCGTGTCCATCCGTCGTGGCTTCCCGGTAGACATGGACCCACCCAATAATCTAGGACACACCCAAAGAAGTGGGTGTATCTCAGCCTGGGGGTAGGTCAGGCGCAGACGACTTACCGCCACAGCCAGACCACAAAAAGAAGTTGCGTGCTACGCACCGCGTAACACGCAACCCCGACCTCAAAATCAATTACTTTACCCTGATATCCACTCAGAGATTGACCCCTAGACTACTACTTGGCACTGCTGTCGATGATCTGAACGTGCTTGGCTTCGTCGCTGTAGTCGATGGATGTTACATCAACTGTGCGCACCGGCAGCACGGCGCCGAGGACGGCATAGAGCAGCACACCAAAGCCCATGGTGCCCAGCGAGAACAGAATCCAGAACAGGCGGATCAGGTTGGCATCCAGACGCAGACTCTGCGCCATGCCGCCGGCAACGCCTAACCAGAGGCGATCCGTGCGGCTGCGCTTGAGCGGGATGCGCTGTTGTGCACTACGCAGCCCATTGCGCACCGACTCGCGGTCAATACGGACCGGGTTCGACGCCTGAGGCATCTTGACACGCATTCGGCTGCGCCATTCACCAAAGCCTACCCGCCATTCCTTTTGATTCTTGAGCAGGAGAAGACCGGCGCCGATCAGCAGGGCCGGCCAGAAGACGACGGACATGACCGACCAGAACGCGTTCCAGATCCAGGGCAGGATGCCGACATTGGCCAGCAACCACAGCCCACCGATGATCACCAGGACACTGCCCGCCCGCCGAATGCTGCTTTCGTTGAAATTCAGCGCTGCCGGCTCGTGCTGTCCACCCCTGGCCGTGCCAACCGGCAACAGTAACCAGAGGACGATGTAGGCCAGGAAACCCGCTCCTGCCGTGGGAATCGTCATGACCACCCAGAGCAGACGCACAAGCACCGGGTCGAGATTAAGATACTCGGCGAGTCCGCCACAGACACCGCCCAGGATCTGATGCGTGGGGTGACGGTACAGTGGTGCACGGACTGTGCTCTGTGCTGACTCGTCTCGCTCACTGCGAACATTCACTGTCTCTACAGATTCGGCCTCCAGGGAGGGTTCCGCCCCTACGCGCGTAGCACTCTGCTGCATTGAAGTCTCCTTATCGATCACGCTGTTTATCACGTTGATAGTATTGGTTTCCGGCTGAAGGTCCGATCCCTGGGGAATCGCACCGCTTTGCTCGTTCGTCATGGTCGGTTCCGGCAGGCTGTCGGCATAGTCCGAACTTTGCGCCTGGGAACGATTGGCATTGCTCATTTTCTTTCCTCACTGTACACTCAGAAGTCAGCGCTTTGTTTAGAATTTATCCTTGCGTACGATATCGTTCATTCAACAATACGCAGCCCCCGCCGGAAAGTTTCGCGTGAATCAGACAACTCTGAATAATTCGTTCAAGTGATGACCACCATCCATCGCCCGCCGCCCAACGATGAGCGCTGGACGCCCGGACAGCTCGCTCTGCTGCAACACAAGATCCATGTAGAGCGCGGCGCGCTGGCGCACAGCCGTGGAGACATTCAGGAACGGCTGTCGTCGCCCTGGTCGGCGGCCTTGCGTCTCATCGCCCAGTGGACGGGTCTACCCGATGAGTTGTTCCTCTGGTGGGCAGCGCAACCACGTGGACACGTGCTGATCACGGCAGCGGATGAGGGCTACTGCATCGATGCGCGCGCCACCGGTGACCGCGCTCTAGCGGCGACGGCGTTGGTGCCGATGCGTCGAGTCGTGCATCAACCGCGGCAGGCGGCTCTCCTGGCGTTGTTGCCACTCGATCACCTGTTGGGCTGTAATGGCGACCCCACCGGCCCCTGGCTTTCGGAAGGAGGAGGACGGTGCCCGCGCTGGCAGCGTGTCGGCGAGGAGATCGCTGCGCTCTTCGCGCTGGGATATGGCACTTCTGAGGCAGCGCGCCACGATCCACATAGCTACCTGGCGGAAGCGCTGTGGATGGCGATCCACGAAAGGCAGCGCCTCAACATAGCCGACCCCAAATTGGATCGTCTGCTGCATGCCTCGTTGTTGTCTGCACCCTTCTGGCGCAACTTTCGCCGCCAAGAAGGCGCATGAGCAGACAAGCGGCGGCCCGATTCAGATTTGGGGCAGCACCGTGGCGGGAAAGTCAAACTTGCCCCAACCTGGATGACACCCTATAAGCAGATCACACTTGCTGCGGCGCGGCCCTTCCATGATACAATGGTCCCGTCAACGCGGCGGACACATTCACGGGTAAGTACTCATGGCCTCTCTCCCACCACCGACAGGAACACCACCAATCGAAATTACCAGACCCGATCAACCTTCCGGTGACGCCTACCTGCCCTCGCCCAAGGCGGAGCGACCACCCTGGCTGCGTTTCGTCATAGCAACAATCGTGATCGGAGTACTCGTTGCGCTGATATTGATCGCGCTGGTGCCGGGCTGGCGTGCAGGCGTGGTGAACTGGGCAGATCGGCTTCCCTTTGTAGCCGCCGGCGCCGAGTCCACGACAGGTGAGCCTACCCCAGACGATGACGGCAGCCTCACCCTCGCCGCCCTGGGTGGACAGTCGTTACCTGAATCCACAGCGACGCCTACGCCGCACCCCGCCCTGGCTCTGGACATTGACATCGACGACAGCCCGGACAGCATGCGTTGGCAGATCGCCTATCCTGACGCGGTGCGTGGTCCTGGCTTAGGCTGCGCCTACCTGTCGTTTCGATTGAACGGGGCGGATGCGGTCAGGCTCGATCGGCTAGATGACGTCGACGCTGAACTGGTGATCTACGATGGCGAATTTGTCTTCGAACGGTACGGTCCCTTTCCCCTGCATGATCTGCGTGGCCTGGATGACCTGCAATACTACGAACTCCCCGGCGGCGGCACCGACTGTCGACGCCATCGGTTCACCGATCCCAGCGAGTACGCCGGGCTGGAGTTCCGTCTTTCACTGCTCGCCGATGGCTTTCCGTTTAGGGTCTTTCGCTACGGGCTGACCGCAGACGCCGTCACCTTTGCCACGGTGACGCCGACTCCGCTGCCTGCCACGATCACGCCGACGCCCTTTCCACAGGTGCAAATTGCGCAGCAGGTAAATGTGCGCAGCGGACCGGGGACATCCTACGATGTGCTGGGGACTATGCTGGCAGGAGACGTGTACCGGGTGACGGCCAGCACTTCTGCCCGTGATCGGTGGCAGGTGGACTATCAGGGCCAGACCGGCTGGGTCTACGCTGCGCTGGCCAACGCCGTCTCGGTGGATAGTATTGCCGTGGCATCGATCATTCCGCCGTCGCCAACGCCTCTGCCGCCCCAGGTGCCCACACCAACACCGGCGCCGCCACCCCCAGTGCCCACGCCTTTCTTCCCGTTCCTCCTGTCCACTGCGGGGCGCTGCGATCCAAACGAAGCGATGACCTACTTTGAAGGCCAGGTTCTCACCAAAAGTGGCGATCCATTAAACGGCGCCTGTGTACATGTAGCCTACGAAGGACCACGCAACACCAAATGCACCGGCTGTGACGGCGCCACCGAAGGCAAATGGGGATTCGCACCCTTTGGCAATTTGCCCGGCAAACGCGGCACCACGGTACGCATCTATGTGGTGCCCTGCCCTGAAGACGGCGTGCCCACCGGCGGACAGAACCCTTCCACAGGCTTTGGCCCGTTGACGCCGGTTTCGCCTGTGTGGACGTACACCATCGGCGACAGCGTGCAGTGTACCGGCATCGTCTTCAAGGACAACCGTTTCTTCGACGACACCGGCAAGGAAATTCCACCGCCCGCACCGACAATGGCTCCTTCGGCCAACGAACTCTATCGTTTCCAGGGCCAGGGACAGAGCTTTACCGATCCGTTTGTGCTATCAGCCGAGCCGCTGCGCTTCCGCATCAACCACACCGGCCAGGGCACCTACAGCCTGCAACTACTCAGCAGCATTGGGCGCAACATTGATATCCTTGCCAGCGGCACCGGACCCATCAGCACCGAAAAGACGATCACTCTGGAGGCCAATGGCACTTACTTTGTCAGCGTGATTGCCGATGGCCCATGGACGATTGTAGTAGAAAGACCGTAGTAGAAAAACCACAGTATCTATTCAGGTGAACTGCTACAAACCTATCATCATTAACCTGCTCATTTTTGACCGTTATTAAGCATGGGAGTATGCACGGATGAGTTTCATACGAATACGCCAACTGGCTTTTTGCCTGCTGATCTGCGCCATTTGTGTGCCCCTGGGGGCGGCAACGGCATTAGCACAGGACGCTCCAGTTACCTATCTTCACTACGACGTCAACATTCAAATCCAGCCGGACGGCGCATTTCTGGTGCGTGAGACCCAGCAAATTCGCTTCAACGAGGAGTTTCAGACTGCCTTCGCCGAGATCCCCACAGATCTTACCGAGTCGATTGGCAGCATCCAGATCTATGAACTACTGGCAGGCACCGAAGTCGAGTACGTCAACGCCACCCAGGTAGACGTAGACTCACCCCTGCCCTACACCTTCGCCACGTCACGCGAAGGCAATACCATTTTCGTAGATTGGGCCTACAGCCCCACAGAGCCGGGCGAAGTCCGTACCTTCGTGATGGAATACGAAGTCTTCGGCGGATTGTGGATCTACCCAGAAGGCAATATTTTGGAGTGGCGCGCCATCCCCGCCGATCGCAATGGCGTTCCCATTGAGTCGGCGCAAGTGACGGTGACGCTGCCCGAACCGGTCTCGGTGGACGACCTGCCCACAGAGGCATACGGTTCTGAGTTCGATGTGCGCTATGCCATGAGCGGCATGTCCAACCCGCTCATCGTCCCATCCACAGCCGATCAGGTAATCTTCGATCTCACCGAATCATTGCCTGATGGTCAAGGATTCCAGGTGCAGGTCGGCTTCCCCTCTGAGATGGTAGCCGCCGGCCCCAGCATGTGGCAGATCGCCGAAGACAGCGCGGCTCTGGAACTCTCGCTGCCCGCCCTGGAAACGACCATCCGCATTCAGGAGGACGGCTCGCTGCTTGTGGAAGAGGTTCACGCCGTCGCCGTGGAAGCGGGCGCCCTCTACGGAAGCAACCGCACCATCTCCACGCGCTTCCTGGACGACATCGAAAGCGTGGAAGTCTACGAAGGCGATCAGCGCTTCGTGGAAACCCGATCCAACTGTGAGTACTGCGTTCGCATCACACAGAACGACCGCAGCCCCAACTGGGTCACCTACAACAGTGAGTACGAACTCGTCTTTGACGAACGCGCCGCCGGTGGTGTTTCCATCGATTGGGCCTATCCGCCGCTGGTACGCGGGGAACAGAGCATCTTCGTCATCCGTTACCGCGTCGAAGGAGCCATTCAGCAACTCGACAACGCTCAACGACTGGTGTGGACGGCGGTCTACCCCAACCGGCAGGCCCCCGTCGAAACCGCCGCCCTCTACCTCTATCCACCGCCAGGCGTGCGCCCCAATGCGTTGCGCGTGACGGGCGGCCCGGTTGATATACAAGAAGACGGCGCGCTGCGCATCCCCTACAACGGGACGGTGGAACCAGGGCAGGCGTGGGAAGTGACCGTCGAAATGCCGGAAAATGCCACCGATGCCGAAACGCCGCTCTGGCAGCAGGAGATCGAACGCACCCTGGCCCTGGCTGCCCAAGCGCAGCAGGCCGACGCCCGCCTGCAGATCGGCTTTGTCACGGCAACTCTATTCATCCTCGTTCTGGGGCTCGCCGGTCTCTACCTCATCTGGTATACCTGGGGCCGCGACAAACCGGTGGCCGAAGTTGCCGACTATCTGACCGAACCGCCTTCGGATCTGGCGCCCGGGCTGGTAGCTTACCTGCTCGACGAACAGCCGAGCACCAAAGGCGCATTGGCGGGTCTGTTCCATCTGGCCAGCCTGGGCTTCCTGGAAATCGATCTGGAAGGCGGCATGAGTGTGCGTCAGGTCAGCAATCCAACCCAATCACTTGACTCGCTGCCGGCGCATCTTCGCCATTTGTACACGGTGCTCGATTCGGTGTTGAGCACCGAACGGGACGTGCCCTTTGCGCAGATCGAGCCGGCGTTCGTCAAGGCGTTGCCCACGACCTATGCCAGAATGGGCGAAAGTGTCGACATCTACTTCGACGATCTGCCGGGCACTGCACAGCGGCGCTGGCTGGTGTGGGGACAATGGGCCGTGATCCTCGCCGTGGTCCTGGCCCTCTTCCTGGCCGTGGGCTATGCATCCCGGCTCGGCTGGTTGGCGCTGGGACCGGCCTTTGCCTTCCTGGTGCTAGGCGGCGCCCTGATGTGGGTGAGCCGCTACATGCCGCGGCGCAGCGATTCGGGCGTAGAGGAAGCACAATATTGGCGGGCGTTCCGTCGCTACCTTGCCAACCTCAAACAGTACGCCAGCGTCGAGGATGCGCAGAAGATCCTGGATCGCTACTTTGCCTATGCCGTGGCCTTTGATCTAGAGGAAGTTGTCCTCAAGAGCGCGGCGGAATTGGGGACACGTGTCCCCACGTGGTCGGCTGGTCCGATCTGGAGACGCACGATGAGTCGCCCCAGCACGCAGCCCGAGCCGCAGTCATCCGGTGAGCCGGTAACGACTTTGCCATCCATGCCATCTTCGGCGCACAGGCCGGTCCTGACAGTGCCCGAAAGCCAGTCGATCGGCAGATCGCTGAACCGGGCGAGTGAGAGCCTTGGCTCACGCCTCAACCAGAGCAGCGCTCAGTTGGGGCAGGTACTGGCCGTGGCAACGAACACGCGTGCAGCCGGCACACCTTTCTCCAACATCCAAAGAGGGACGGCCTCTACCTTCGATGTATTGGGCGAGATCCTCAGGTCTACGTCGTCGGGTGGCGGCAGCAGCAGTACCCGCGGCGGCAGAGGCAGTTCCTCTTCCAGTTGGGGATCGAGTCGATCTTTCAGCCGGTCTTCGAGCAGCCGATCCTCTTCCTCTCGGTCGAGCAGTTCGCGACGCAGCAGCGGCGGCGGGCGCCGCGGTTTCCGCTAAAACAGTCAACAGTTCATACCTGCCGGCCGGCGAAGCGCCGGCCGGCAGGTAGCAGCCGAAAGACGGAGCAATGCGCAAAACCGCCGGTGGTGATCAAAAGGCAAACCCGAACAACCCCTTTGCCATGGTCGATCACCGCCCCTGGCCTATGCCGAGCCGCCCGTGGATCATGGCGCAACGGTGGCATGATCTTCTCTTCGCCCATTGGCCACTGCCCATCGATCAGATCGGGCCGCTGATTCCCCCCGGCCTGACCCTCGACACCTACGATGGCGAAGCCTGGCTGGCCGTAGTCCCCTTTCGCATGAGTCATGTGCGTCCCCGTTATCTGCCGGCAACGCCCTGGCTTTCTCACTTCCCCGAACTCAACGTGCGTACATACGTCCGCGTTGGCGACCGCCCCGGCGTCTTTTTCTTCAGCCTGGATGCGGGCAACCCGGTGGCCGTCAGCCTGGCGCGCGCCTATTTCTACCTTCCCTACTTTCGTGCACGCATGGGACTGACGGTCAACAGCGGCGACGAGACCATCCACTATCACAGCCGGCGCACCCACGGCGGCGCTTTCCCGGCTGAGTTGCTGGGCAGTTACGCCCCGGTTGGGCCGGTTCGGCAGGTCCGCCCCGGGACGTTTGAACACTGGTTGATCGAACGGTACGCGCTCTACAGCGTCAACAAGCAAGGACGCATCTACCGCGGCGAGATCCATCATCGTCCGTGGCCCATACAACCGGCGCAGGCCGATTTCTCGATCAACACCCTGGCAGAAGCGGCAGGGCTGCACTTGCCCGATTGTCAGCCACTCTTGCACTTTGCCCGCCGACTGGACGTCGTCGCCTGGGCCATCCAACCCATCGAGACAGGATAGGACGTTGCCGCTTGACTCATTGGTTGACCCGGTGGTCGCCTCAGCGCCATCGACTGAACCGCGGTTTCGGCTGGGCTTCCCGGTGAAAGTTGTCGGCGCGCCGAATCTGCCATCTCACGATAGCAGGCGCTGGCACAACCGTCCTCACTTGAGCGTCAGCCTGGCCTATCTGCGCGACATCTTCCTCTACCTGGCGCAGCGGCGCATTAAGTTCTACCGCATGGCCGGGCAATTGGCCCCCTATCTCACCCATCCCGGCCTGCCCGACTTTCACCATCAACTCGACGACTGCGATCTGGAATTGGCCGCCATAGGCGATCTGGCGCGCCGGCAGGGGCTGCGCCTCACCCTTCATCCTGGATTTTACGTACAGCTAAACAGCCCTGATGACCACTGGGTGCAGCGCTCGGTGATCGAAGTGAGCGCCGCCGCCGATCTGATCGGCGCGGCATGGGGCTGGGCACAGAGTCGGTGATCGTCGTCCACGTGGGCGGCGTGCACGGCGATCTGTCCGCCGGGCGCGAACGGTTTGTGCGCCAGGTCAACTTGCTGCCTGATCCTGTGCGCGAACGATTGGTGCTGGAGCACGATGACCGGCGCTATCACTTGCAGGATGCCCTCTGGATCTACCAGCGCACCGGCCTGCGCATCGTCTTCGACATGCTGCATCACCGTTGCTTCGATCCGCTGGGGATACCTCTGATCGATGGACTCCGGCTGGCCCTTTCCACCTGGCCGCACCAGGAACGCCCCAAAATCCACATTAGCAGCCCGCGCACTGAGGTCCGAACCCTCTTCCGCAATGGAGGAGTGCATTTACAACCGCCACTGCCCAACCAACACAGTGATTTCTTGCACCCATTTGAGGTAATCGATCTGCTCTCACAAGCGCTGAGGCTGGGTCTGCGTCCCTTCGACGTAATGCTAGAAGCCAAAGCCAAAGACATCGCGCTGTTGCGGCTGCGCGACCAGATCAAACGTTTTGCGCCGAAACTTTCCTTGATGATCGGCTGACTTCTGCCAAGCGTTTCTCTTGGTACATGTATCTTTCCATCCTGCACACTGCACTATCGATTGGGAGCCTTAACATGAGCCAGGACTACTCCGATCCCCACATTCGTCGTCGTACTGTGTTGGTGGCCGTTCTCAATAACCAGGAAGATCTGCGCCGCGCCGCCTCCGACGGCTGGTATCGGATTCCACAACGCCGCGCCCCGCGCCGGATTGGGGCACACTACATGGCTTTTTACCAGACCGGCGCATTTGGCCCTGCACCCGAAGCGCACACGATCAGTTACTATGCGCCGATTCGGCGCTATCAACTGGCGACGCGCGCCCAATTGCTTCCCCATGAGGCGACCCACCCTCGCGCCGAGGATTACTACTTTCGCATTGACCTGGGTCCGCTTGTCCGCTTAGATAGACCTATCCGCGCCGCCCGCCTGCGCAGGATCACGTTCATCCACACCACGTTTGAACGCCTTGTCAATGCCACAGACGTCACCGATCTCTTCGGCCAGGAAGATAGTTTCGAGGCGTTGTGGCAGGCATTACACGCCAACCGGCTGCGTCCATTGGCGAATCGGCTGGCCGGCGAGTGGCCGGTGGACATCACGCTGCGGGTACGCGGAGGATACCTGGGCATCTATCTGGTCGACGACGAGAGCGCACAAGAAGCCCGCTTTGTGGTGCCCCCAGCGCGCTGGACAATGCTCGATCTACACAGCGAACAGGTGCGCACCGACCTGCCCGGCTGTCTGCGCCGGATTGCAGCAACATTGGTCAACCTGGGCGGCGCGCTGGACAGTCGCCCAGGCCCGGAATTCCGTCTGCCGTAGCATGGAGGCGATGACTCCATGACGGTGGACTAACAACCCCGTTAGGAGATACCATGTCGCCATCCACAACCCCTGATCGACGCACCCGCGGCGAGCGCGCCCCTGGCATACGCAGGTCGACGCCGATCATCGCCATCTTCGTTTTCAGCATCCTGATCACATTCACAGTACAACCGACCCTGGCCGATGCAGATCCCACGACGCCGCCAGGCACCCTTCCCGCTATGACCAGCGTCCTCTATCTTCCCTCGCTTTTTGACGGTGCTCCGTCGCCTGCTACCGCAGCACCTGACCCAACCCTGACGCCGGTACCAGTGGCCACCGATATACCGACGTTCACCTGTCCAACCACGTCCCGGCGCACTTACACACTGATCCCCGTGCTGGCTCCGCCCGCGGATCATCCCGACGAGTTGCACGGTGATCTCAATCTGGCGCTACGGGGATATGTCGAAGTCGGCGCGACCTTGGGCCTGGTCACCATCAACGGCGCCAGTGACGGCGATCCGCCGCAGTTTCCGGGCCTCTTTGCGGATTCCCGTACGCCGGTCTTTTCGTCGACACATCGGGTCTTTGATTGGAACTGGGCTTGTGGCACTCACGGCTGTCGTGCGGATGCGCTGACCAAGCGGGATGTTTCGCTGCTAGGGATGGCGGCGGCAGCAGGGGAATCTATTTCGTTTCCCAGCCGAAACGCTCAGATCTATGGGCCAGGTTTCACTGCGCTGGTGCTCTATGCGTCTGAAGAACGGATCACGCTCGGTTACACGCGCGATGACAGCGTTGCGTCCGGCTACTCTGTCCAGTTGGAAGGCGTCTGCGTTGATCCGAATCTGTTGGCGCTCTACCGTGAGGCCAACCGGGCCGGCCGGGGCAATTTACCGGCATTGCATAATGGCGACGCATTGGGCACTGTCAAAACGAATGAAGTGCGCGCCGCCATCCGTGATCGCGGTGATTTCATGGATCCGCGTTCACGCAAAGATCGGTGGCGTGGGCGCTGATGGCCAGTTGCCCCACAACCACATGGACAGCGTGAAAAGGGCCGAAATCGAGACGACGAACGGCGAGGCCGCGCTCAGTCATCAGAGCGGCCTCGTCGCGCATGTAGTCTCCGACCAGTTCCCAGGTGCGGGCCAGCAGGTGTGCCACGGCGTTGCCATCCTCTGCGCGGCCGGCGTCAACCAGAATCACCTTGCCGCCTGGACGGGTGACGCGGATCATTTCGTCGAGGGCGCGCGCGGCATCGGGGATGGCGCTGAAGGCAAAGGTCGAGAAGACAGCATCGAAGGCCGCATCGGGCCAGGGAATGGCACAGGCATCCGCAACAACCAGCAGAGACGAAAGTCTGCGTTGGCCGAGACGCCGGCGCGTCAACTCGACCATGCCGGGCGCCAGGTCGATCCCGGCCATGTCATAACGCTGCGCCAATTCCACGTGCAGCTTTCCACTGCCCATGCCGACTTCCAGTAGACGGCTGCCGGCCTCGGGCAGGAAGGGCACGATCCGGCGGCGCAACCGGTGTGTCGTGTTGCCGGTGAACCAGTCCACCGCGTCATATGCCCACGAAAAGCGACTGTAAATGGGCTGCCAGAAGCGCTGCTGTACCAGGGTGCGATCCATGAGACTAACCCTCCGCTGCTTCATCCGCGCTAAGGAACTCGTGTAGCCAGCCGGGCACGGCATCAGCCTGTTCGCTGTGATACGGTTCGTCCAGGTGCGAAACGACTAGATACCAGGTCAGGGCCCGGTTGACCATGCCCACTCGATTGGCCAGGGCGAAGGCGGCCTGCAGATCCGACCAACTGGCGTAACGGCTCCAGGCGCTCAGGTAGGCATCGCGCAGTTGGTCAAGAGCCGGATCATTTGAGGCAAGATCGAGCGAATAGGCAATGCTGCGCAGTGCCACCACCAGTGAGAAAAAGGGATGAGCCAGGCAGCTTTCGCCCCAATCGGTGAAGGTGTACCGATCCTCGTGGACAAAGATATTGCCGTCGTGAAAGTCGTCGTGGTGCAGCGTTTCAGGGATGCCGTACTCTGCCAGCCTTTGACACAAGCGGCGGAAGCGTGGGGTGCGAGCCTGCAACCGACGGTATTCATCGGTGGAAAGACCGTCCTCGTGTTCGATGCAGAGGGCGTCGACATCTTCCAGCAGCCGCTCGAACTGATCGGGCAGTACCGATAGCCGTCTGTCCAACACGTTCAGATCGACGAGTTGCGCCTGCCGCTCGATCATCTCGATCTGCACCTCGGCGTAGAGGGTTAAGCAGCGTTGCCAGCGGTCGAGTTGGCCCGGACGTGGGATCAGGCTGCGCAGAGAGACGCCGCTGCTGCGCATCAACAACCAGCCCCGTTGCTCATCGACGGCCAAGACCGCGGGCATGCAGTCTGGCCGCCAACGCGCCAGGGCCCGGGTCAGCGCTGCTTCGTGGCCTAACATAGGCGCCGTTGCCTTAAAAAAGAGAACTCCCTCATTCGTGGGAATTTGCAGCACGGTGGACCAGGGCCGAATGTGCGGTTGTTCGATGCTTCCGGTACGTTGAAGCCCTAACAGCGGTACTGTTTCTTCGATCCAGGAGGTTGCGCTATGCAACCATCCCGGTTGCGACCAGGGCAGAGGCGAATTCGTCACTGTTTCCTCATCTTCCTAGGGGATATCGGGACGATCCTATTTTGACAGAAAGCGGGCCAGGATACAAGAAGACCGGCGCATCTTGCAGCAGATGCGCCGGGTGGATCTATTCAGGATAGAGAACAGGGAAATCTAGGCAATGCCGCTCTGTATCTCGCTTGGGATGGCGCCCGTCCATGTGCGCCAGGCCAGCGTCCAAACCGACGAGAAGTAGGCAGCAACCGCGCCGTTGAAGAGCCAAAGCAACGGCCAAAGCAAGAAGCAAAGGGCTGCGATCAGCCCCGGGATCAGAAGCACAATGCCAACCACCACGCTGATCACGATCTGGATGATGAAGAGCAGGGCAGCGGAGCCGAGATTGGCCATCAACACATTGGTGCCCCGCCGATAGGAATCGACGACGCCCAGCCCTTCGAGCATACAGGCCCGCTCGGCAAAGGTGCGTAACAGCCCTAGAATCAGGGCAAAGGGCAGGGCAATGCAGGCAAGCACGCCGAGCAACGAGAGGGCGCCTACGCCGAAGGGCATGCCTGTGTTACCGCCAAAGATGACGGCCATGCCGCTGGCAGTGACGAACGAAGCAACACTGGCCACAAAGAGGATCAGGCCGGGAATAGCCGGGATCAAGCTGATCCCGAGCAGGCTGCCGGCGCGTGCCCAGCCGGCACCCCAGGCGGCGCCGAAGCTGGTGACACCACCGGTTTCAATATCATTGACGCTGGCCACCAGTCCGCCACGGGCGATGGTGCCCACTGCCCATAAGAAGAGACCAATGATCAGGGCAAAGCAGAGCAGAACAGGAATCACGGCAGCCGCCACACCCATCATAGGGCCAATGTCCACGTTCGGCGCCTGAAACTGACTGAAGTCCGGCATCTGCCCTTGAAACTCTGAACCGTTACGTCTGTCCAGATTGAAATCCATATTGCCACTGCCACCGCCACCCCCAATACCACCGCTCAACGCGGCCAGTACACCCAACAAGATCAGGAATGGGTAGCGGGTGACAATCTCAAATGATCTCTGTAAAATACGGCTGTAATCCATCGGGGGATCTCCTTAAAGGCTATGACAATGAGGGGCCTTCGCGCTCACCATCGGTCTGCTTGATTTTGTCCACATCACTTTCCACTACGCATCTTCCCTGCAAAATGTTTCGACGCCCTACCCACACACCCCTATTGAACACGAAAAGATCCGCGGACGCATCATGCATCCGCGGATCTTTGGGCTAGGCAGACGGACAGGTCTGCTACGTAGATTGATGGAGTCTCGGCCAGGACAAACCGCCGCCATCACTGACTGTTGGGGCGGGCCTACGACTCGAAGTAGACCTTGAGCGCAGCCAGCCCTTGCTCAATCGAGGGCACGTCTATCCCCGAGTAGGCGAGACGGATGTACTGCTGTGCCTCACCCGCCACCGGTCGCCCGAAGTGTTTGCGTGTACAGAAAGAGACATTGGCTTCGGTCAACGCCCCCCGCATCAGATCGTTGACGTCGGTCAGCCCTTTGCGTTGCATAATCTTAGTGACGTTTGGGAAGAGATAGAAGGTGCTTTCCGGGGCGGCGATGGAAATGCCGTCGATGGCGTTGAGTCCGGCTACAGCCGCATCACGGCGGCGACGCAACTCGGCCAGGATCGCATCGGGCCCGGTGGTGTCTCCCTGAATGGCGCCGACCATCGCCCGCTGAATGAAGTGGGTGGTGCAGCTTTCGGCGTTGGTGTTGAACTTGTTGATGACGTCGATCACGGCTTTGGGGCCGACGGCCGCGCCACAACGCCAGCCGGTCATGGCGAAGCGTTTGGAGCAGGTGTAGAGGATCAACGTACGCTCGTACATGCCCGGTACGTTGACAATCGACAACGGTTCGCCGCTGTAGCGCATTTCATAGTAGGCATCATCGCTCATCACCCACAGATCATGTTCGATGGCGAGTTGCGCCAGCGCTTCCACCTCTTGCGGCGAGGACTGTGCGCCCGTCGGGTTCTGATAGTTGTTGTAGATCAACACCCGGGTGCGCGGTGTGATCGAGCGGCGGATGGTCTCCATGTCCAGGTCGAAGCCGCTCTCTGTTTCGATGTAGCCGTAAGGCACAGCCACGCCGCCCTGATACTCGATCTGGGATTCGTAGATGGGGTAACCGGGGTTGGGATAGAGCACTTCGTCGCCGGGGTCCATGACGGCAGCCAGGAATTTGCCGATGACAGGCTTACCGCCCGGCTGAATCGAGACCTGCTCGGCACTGTACTGGACACCGCGCTTGCTGCCCACATCGGCGGCCAGTTCGGCGCGCAATTCTGCGATCCCGGCGCCGGCGCAGTAACCGGTGTAGCCATCGGCGATAGCCTTCATCGTTGCCTCCACAATGTTGGCCGGCGTAGGAATGTTGATATCGCCCAGGTGGAAAGGATAGACCTTGTGGCCCTTGGCTGCCCATTCCGCCGCGGCTGCCGAGACGGCAAAGGCAGTTTCGGTACCTAGCTTGTCGAGTTGAGACGCTAATTTCATGGGTTTCCTCAAATGAACGTGTGGATCCTACCGATTGTTGTTTCTTTCACTATAGCAGGAAACCGGGGAGAAGGGGAGAATTGAAGAATGAGATTAATCAACTCTACACCCTACTCCGACCCACGTGCGGCCTGGAAGATGCGCCGCCAGTTGATGGCCGAGGTGGAGAGCAGCGTATCCGCACGGAAGAAGCGAGCCGAAAGCAAAATAGCCAGGTAGGTGGTAACGGCCAGGCCGACGATGCCGACGGCCGGTTGCCACAACGGAACATCAGTGGCAGCCAACCGAGAGATCATGGCCGGTGGTGCCGTCAGCGGAAAGAGGCTGAGTGTCACCGCCAGCAGGCTATCGGGTGCGGAGGCCAGAAAACTGTTGAGCCACACCGGAATGATCAACGGCAGCAGTATCGCAAACGAAAATTGATTCGCTTCGCGTGCATTGGGGGCCAGTGCACCCAGCGCACCCATCAACGAAGCATAGAGTAAATAGCCGAGCAGAACGTAGGCGATGACCCAGGCAACAAAGCTCGCAGGCAGTTGCAACGAAGTCGCCGTCTGCAACAGGACTTGACCCCGCCCCATGAAGAGCAACCCCGACGTCAGCCACACGCCCATCTGGATCATCGCCACGGCGCTCAGCCCCAAAATTTTGCCCAGCATCAACTCACGCGGGCGCAGGCTAAGTAAAAGGACCTCGACGGTGCGATTCTCTTTTTCGCGAGAGACACTACGCAGCATATAGCCACTGCTCATCACCAGCACAAAGAAGAGCAACATCACGGCTGCAATCGGCACAATCGAGGCCATTGCGGGATTGGTGGCGCGTTCCTCCGCTGCTTCTACGCTGGGCGGGGCAAGCTGTTCAACCTGGATCTGACCAATCGGGTTGTCGATTCGACCCCAACGGTTAGCCTCTGCTCCCACCAGATTGTAGCCGAGGATCGTCTGAAGCAATCCTTCATGGGTGCGGCTCAACGGCGCATACTCGCGCTGGATCAGCGTGATGTCGCCGGTTTCGACATAATCGGCGGCGATCACGTAGTACTCGCTCACCTCGCCCGCTTCCAGTGCACTCATCGCCGCCGCCTCGCTGGGATAGGCCTGCACCGTGTCCACCGAAACGTCCGGCGGCAAGGACTCGATCAGCCCTGACAGATCGACATAGGCGGTGACGTTCGCCGTATTGTCAGTGGTAGCGGCTTCGAGTTCCTCCTGGGCGGCGGCGCCGGCGTTGCCGGCCATCAACTGCCCCCCCAGGGTCAGCCCCAGGATGAAGAGCGGAAAGAGGACCGTAAGCAGCCAGAACGACGGTTTGCTCAGCAGCGAGCGGATTTCAAAAACGGCAACAGTCAACTCATTGCGCATATCAGGTTACCTTCCTTGCAACGTGGCCAACACGGATCGCACCGACAGCGGTTGCCCGTAGCGCAGCATCCCTGCGCGGAAGACGCGCGCCGAGACCCAGACCATCAGCGCCGCACTCGCCACCAGAATCACCCAACTGCCCACCAACTGCCAGAGCGGAATCGTACCCAGCGCCCAGCGCAAGGTGACCGTTACAAAGGCCGTGCTTGGGAAGAGAGTGAAGGCGATGGACAGTGGGCCGTTTGGTTCGTCGAGCAGAATGGGCAAAATAAAGAGGGGCAGCACGAAGAGCAGGTTGAGCATGCCGGCCACCTGCTGTCCTTGCCGCACTTCGGTGACGGCTGCACCAATTGCCGTCATCATCCCCGCAATCAAGGCGTAGGAGGGCAGGAAGAAGACCAGCACAATCACCAACAACTGCCACGGGACCGCGATCCCTTGCAGGAAGGGCCAGAAACGGCTGCCCACCAGCAACGCAATCACAATCGCGGTAACCCAAATGGCGATCTGTGCCAGCGCCAGCGCCATCAACCCCAACGCTTTGCCACCGATCAACTGGATGGGCCGCATCGTCGTCACCAGGATTTCCATGGTGCGGTTTTCTTTTTCTTCGGCCACCACCTGCAGCAGATAGCCCGCCGATGTCATCACAGCCACAATGAAGAGCATGGCCGAGACAAACGGCAGCAGGAACCCAATCACCGGGTTAGCCCCCAGCGTACGGCTGCCGTCGGCGCTGCGCACCGTCAAGTTGACGCCATCGGCCAGACGTGTGCGCACATCGGCGGGGAGATCGTCCACGAGATCGGCGCGCAGGAGTTGCGAGAAATCGCCCTGGGCACTGCCGGCGGGTGATTCTTCGTTAAAGACAAGCTCTATCTCGCCGCCGGTCAAGTAGTCGGCGGGGATCACGTAAAAGGCGTCGATCTCACCAGAGGCCAGCGCGGCGCGGGCAGCATCCACCGTTCCAAAGGGCTGGATCGGCGTCTCGATCTCCTCGACCGGCTGCACCGCCGGATCGATGATCTGCGCCTGATCCACATAGCCCAACGAAGCGGTCTCAGAGCCGGACGCCATCAAGAAGCCCACCCCCATTGCCAGCGCGATTAAGAGCGGGAAGCCCAAAGTACTCAAAATAAAGCTGCGTCGTCGGCCCAGCCGGATGAATTCATGCTGAGCCATCAGCCAGAGGTTACGCATAGGATGGCTCCTCACTCTCGTTCGGCAACGTGCGCTTGTCTTGCACGGTCTGCACGAAGATGTCTTCGAGCGACGGTTCGCTGATCTCAAAGCGTTCGATGCTGACGCCATCGCGCAGCGCCAGCGTGCGCAAGATCTCCTGAGGGCTGACACCGGGTTGCAGCCCAATCTGCCAGGCGCCGTTTTCGCGGTGGACCTGCAAGACGCCGGGCAAGTTCTCAAAGTCACCCTGACCGGCCAGGGTCACGGCGTTGCCGGCAAAGTTGCGCTTAATCTCGCTGACCTTGCCGTAGAGCACGCTGCGCCCCCGGTTGATCAACACAATGCGCGTACATAGCGCTTCGACCTGGTGCATCTGATGGGTCGACATGATGATGGTCTTACCCGCCTGGCGCTGTTCCTCGAGGATCTCTTTGGCCAGGCGCGTGTTCACCGGATCCAGCCCGGCAAACGGTTCATCGACGACGATCAGGTCTGGGTTGTGAATCAGCGTCGAGATGAGCTGTGCTTTCTGTTGCATGCCCTTGCTCAAATCCTGCACCTTCTTGTTGCGATGCTCGGCCAGATCGAGTCGTTCGAGCCAGGGAGTGAGCCGATCGCGGGCATCTGCTGCGCTCAAGCCTTTGAGCGTGGCCAGGAAGATAAGGGTTGGCTCTAGCTTTTCGTCTTTGTAGAGGCCGCGCTCCTCGGGCATGTAGCCAATGCGGTGTTTCTTGTCCTCTGTCAGCGGCCCACCCCACAACAGCGCCGTGCCCGCATCCGGCCTGAAGATGTCCATCATCATGCGGATGGTGGTGGTTTTGCCCGCTCCGTTCGGCCCGAGCATACCGAAGATTTCGCCGGGAAACACATCGAACGAAACGTCGCGCACGGCTTCGACACTGCCAAATCGTTTCTGTAAACCCGAAACTGCTACAGTAGGGGAGTTCTGTTCATTCATCGCTACATTCCTCTTGAGGTTAAGTCTGCAACAGCACGCACTGTTTACCTTACTGCATCTACGCGGTTGCATCCCGTAAGTCGCCGGACATTTGTCTGACGCTGGGTTTTGTCGACCTTCATGCACTCATCAATTCTGTTTGCAAGTATAAGTGAACGGGATCGGTTAAGCATCTTCAGTATGACACACTTCTTATCAGCATTCGGCTGAAGCTGAGGTGCAACATTTGACCGACATGCTCCTGGTCAGGTGAAAAACAGGGCCGGGGACGACGCTGTCCCCGGCCCTCTATCCACTATATCAGATATGCCTGTTAGGCAAAATCGTTACTGTGCCACTTCAACCCGCTGCAGCAGCCAATCGCTGATCAGTTCCATAAAACCAGGTACAAATTCCGGAGCCAGCAGGCCATACTCATCCACGCCGCCACTTTCTGCCGCCTGGAACAGATGGTTGGCATTGGGGATGATCTCAATGGTGACATCTTCGTTGCCGGCGGCGGCAAGCGCGGTGCGCACGGCTTCTGCATTGGCTTCGGCCGGCACCTGCAGATCCACCCCGCCAAAGATCGCCAGCACCGGCACGTCGATTTGAGCCAGATCCTCAGCCGGATCGTAGGCGATAAAGAAGCGGAACCAGGGCGACTGCAACATAGCGATCTGCGGTGTAATCACCTGGGCGGCGTAGGCCTCCAGGTCGCCAATCTGTGCCTTCTGTGCATCGGTCAGTTGCGACAGTTGTTCGACTGTGGCTTCAATCAGCATTGCCTTCAGTTCATCCCAACCTTCGTCGCTGACCACTGTGTCCATCACCTGAGTCTGGCGAGTGCGCACTTTCTCCACCTCTTCGGCGCTCCTCCCGCTATCAGCCGCCAGCATCACAGCCTGTTCGATTGAAACATCATAGCCCGACAGGCCCGGCCCGGCCATCAGGATCATGAAGCTGATGTTGGGATTTTCGGCCGTCAACATTTCGGCGATCAAGCCGCCTTCGCTGTGGCCGAGGATGCCGATCTGCTCTGGATCGATCTCGTCGCGTTCGAGCAGGTAGTTGAGCGCCGATTCGGCGTCATCGGCAAAATCTGCCGAAGTAGCCGACTCAACCTCACCCCTCGAGCCGCCCATGCCTCGATCATCGTAACGGAGGACGGCAATGCCCTGCCGGGTCAGGGTATCGGCGATCACGGCAAAGGGCCGGTATCCAGGGGCAAGGGAGATCTCCTCATCCCGATTTTGCTGTCCGCTGCCGGTGACGAGGATCAACGCTGGGTGCGGCCCATCGCCTTCGGGCAGCGTAAGCGTGCCGGCCAGTGTCACCTCATCGTGGCCAAAGGTGACTTCTTCCTCAGTGTAAGGGAGATCGGTTTCGGCCTCTGCAGGCGCGGCAGCTTCTTCAGTGGACTCGACGAGCGGCTGCATTTGGAAAGTCCCTTCGGCTCCGGCTTGGGTGAATGTCCCCTCGACGGAGCCATCTGCCAACTCGCCCTCGAACACGGCCTCCTGCGGCCCAGAAAGTATCGCGAACTGAACATTGGGCGCATCAAACGAAACGCCGTGTAACGGCATGCCTCTCGCCCCCTGTTGGGGAATGTCTAGGGTGCCGCTCAGCTCTCCACCTTCCTCGCTGAAATGGACGACAAAACCCAGTTGTGTTCCCATAATCGAAATCTGCCCATCCCAATCGCCCACAAGCGACATCGTCGCCCCACCTTCCGTCGCCATTGATACCTCCTCTGTGGAAGACGGCTCTGCGTCCACACTCTCTTCGGGCACGTCCGCCGTCGGCGAGACGACAGGCGCTGTGACCGGTACAGGCAATGTACACGCCGCCAACAAAAGCACGACCAGACCCAGAATCAAACCTCGCAACTTCATTGCAGACTACTCCTTCACGTGGAGACGACCCAAGAGACACCGCTGTCTCTTCTGCAATCGTCCATACAAGAATATCGGTAACGGCGGACGATGTACAGATGCGCAGAGCCTGTAGGCTCTGCGCATCTGTACATCAATCCTGCCGCTAAAATCCAAAGTCAAACCAGTTGGTGCCAAAGATGATTGAACAGAGCATCAGCACAAAGACAATCAACAGAATCGAACCACAGCCGCAGCCACTACAGCCGCCGCGCCCGTAGCCGACATTGTCCTGCAACCAGTCGAAGATCCAGCCAAGGGCCAGCAGGCGGATAAAGCCGCCTAAACAACCGGGACGATCATCCATAAGGGGGGATTCCTTTCTCAAACGATCAACCATATCAACAGAACTACACAACACCCTACGCTAAAGCGTACGCAAGGTCGCGGGCAATCTGAAATCCCGGTTCGTCACCAGACACATCAGGTGTGGCGCACCGACCAAGTCATCGACGAATGCCCGATGGTCTCCTGGCCGGTGCGCCACACCTGTATAGCTACCCCGATCCGCTATTCATAGCGCAGCGCCTCGGCCGGATAGATACGCGACGCCTGCGCCGCAGGCAGAATCGTGGTTAGCAACGAAAAGACGTACGCCAGCACGAGGATGCCGCCAATCTCAAGCCAGGGCATGGTGAAGGCGCCGGGGTTGATCAGCTCAAAGAACGCACCCAACATGTTGCGCCCCAGGATCACACCGGTGGCTGTGCCGATGGCAATGCCCACGAAGGCGATGAAGCTGGCTTCCAACACGAACGAAAGGGCGACCATACCCGGTTGATAGCCGATGGCCCGCAACATGCCTATCTGTTGACGGCGTTCGACCACGGTGCGGCTGCTGATCACGCCGAGCGCCGCGATACCCACAAAGAGGCCGAGCGCCATGAAGCCCTGGAAGAGTTGCAGGATGCCACGCGTGATCTGCTGCCCCTGAGCGAACGAATCGGCCATCACCGAGGCGTCCAGGCCGCTGCTGAGGAAGGCGGCTTCTAGCGCCTGTGCCGTCTCGCGCACATCCACGCCTTCCTTGACGGCGACGTACCAACTGGCGTCGCCGGGCTCGATGCCCAGAGAGGTGAGGAGGGTTTCATTGACAAGAATATCGCTGGATGCCAGCGTAGAGCCGGCTTCGAGCATACCGATCACCTGCACCGTCCGCATCTCACCGGCGTCGTTGCGGATCTCGATCGTGGTGTCGGCGGGCAGGGTGTCGCTGTTTTCGTCCACGTTGGCCAGCCAGAAGGGTCCCCAGGCGAGATCGCCGTTTCCTTCTGCCGGCGCTTCGTCGAGTTCGACCGCTGGGTTGCCCATAGGCCCGGGTTGATCACCTTCCTCGATAGTGAACGCGCCCGGCAGCAGGTTCGACGTCACCAGGGCAACGTCGTCCCGTTCTTGCAGCGCCTGCCAAATAGCGGCATCGTCTGCGAAGCCTTCTGCGCGCATGCGCAACGGATAGATTTCTGCCATCTGTTGAACGAAACCGGCGCTCAGCCCACTGACGCTCTTACGCGTCCAATAGGGATCGGTCGACTCGCGTAGCTCCACGTATTCAAGGCCAAACCTGCCCACCTGCGCCACATCGTCGGCGACTTCGGGCAGACGCTTGGGAATCTCCACCGCCAGATCGCTCACCGGGTCAAAGAAGCTGAGCAACGTTGTATTGAGTTGAATATCGAACCCGGCGCTGCGTTCGATGTCCGGCTCGACTAGCGTTTGCGTTGCCTGGATCACGATGCTCATAATCACCACCGTGGTGATGACCATGGCGAACATCGTCATCGCCATGCCGGTGCGGAAGCGGCTGCTCAAGGGATAGGCAATGGCGGTGCGCAGGACAGGCGTAAGCGCACCGATGCCACCCAACAGCCGGTTGACCGCCCACACCCAGGTGTCGGCGTTGAACATTACCACCAGGATCGCGCCCAGGATCAACATGGGGCCACCCAGCGCGAAGGTCAACGGCACCCAGATCGGGTTGCCCTCGAAGAGGGCGCTGCCGTCTCCGATCACCCGGGCCCAGGGCACACCCCAGGTCAGGATCATACCCAGGCCGACTGCCGTGTAGATCAGGCGACTGCGGATTTCACCGCGCACATGGCGAGTGTCCAACAGCCAGTTGGCGACGAAGGCCAGGCCGACCAGCGTCAGCGTCACGCCCGTGAGGATCGCCGTCAACCCCTGATCGTCCATGCCCCACCAGATCACATAGATGCCGCCGGCCAACAGCAGCGGACCGACCACGGCCCGCCCGATCTTCTGCCACAGCGGCCGAAGTGAAGCATTGTCAGCATCGGGGATGTCGCGGATAGCGGCCACGATGTTCAACCGGCTCACCCGGTATGCAGAGAAGGTGACGATCACAAAGGTAAAGAGAACACCCATGCAGTAGGCAATGATCACCGAAGGCGTGGTGACGTGGAACTGGAAGCGGAAGAAGAGTTCTTGTCCGCTGAACTGTCCGCTGACATCGTTAAAGAGCGCGCTCAAGAAGTCGATCATCAGATACGAGACGCCCAGCCCCAACACCAGGCCGACCAGCGCCGCCACCAGATCGTAGAGCACACCTTCGGTGATAAACATCTGCACCAGATGGTTGCGCTGCATACCGATGGCGCGGGCCATGCCCATTTCACTGCGCCGTTCCGCCGCCAGCATGACGAAGATCATAAAGATGAGCAGCACGCCGGCCATAATCGAGAAGATGCCGAAGATGGAAAAGACGGTGCTAAATGTCGTTCCGGCCACACCCGAAAGCGCCACCACCGTCCGCTTGTTCAGCGGATCAAGGACATCCATCGCCGTCATGGCGTCAATGGCATCGTTAAGATCGGCACTGTCCTGTTCGCTGAAGGGCAGATTCACCAACCACGATCGATCGGCCATACTGCCCAACGTCGAGCGCAGTGCATCCATGTCCTGGTTTTCGAGGACGGCAGGCAGGGCGCGGATCTGAGTGGCACTGGGCATGGCCACGTTGGCAATATCGCCGAAAAGCGACAGAATGTACGCCGCGCCGCCACTGTCCGGCATCATTTCAGCGGTGTCTGTTGCTTCGGCTGCAATCACGCGTTGCACGGCAGGGCGTTGCAGAATTGCCGCCACGGCCTGCAGCCCCTCGTCGTCGAGCGAGAGGACGCGCAACCGTTCGCTCACCTCATCGGTATATTGCAGTCCATCCACGGCATCACCCAGATTCGACACGAGGATGGCGTTGACCTGGCCGGGCATTACCGGCGAAAGCAACTTCTGCGCCTCGTCCAGCCGCATCATGACCACGGGGGTCAGGGTACCCATGGGGCCGGCCTCATCGACGATTCCTTTGACGCGATAGGGCAGCGGAATCGGGCCGAGGAAGATCTCTAGCACGTCGCCTACGTGAGCGTCGAGGCGTTCTGCACCCAGCCGGTTGAGATAGACATCGCCCTGGCGCAGTTGCAGCCCAAACTGACCGAGCACACGATCGATCTCGCTGCGCAATGTGTTCAGATTGAGGGCGCTGGCGAGTTCGGTAGCGTCAGGAATGTTCAACGATTCGAGTAGGGGGATCGCGGCTGCACCGGCTGCAGGCGCACCCGCCTCAGCGCCGGCCGCTTCACTGCTCGCGGCGCCGCTCTCCGCACTGCCGCTACCGTCTACGCTTGTTTCCGACTGCGGCAGGAGACCCTGTATCAGCCCCAGTGAACCGGCGGGCAGTTGCGGCGCATCTTCACCAAGAAGCGAGGACAAGAAATCGTTGGCCTGCTCCTCGCTCAGATCGCCGGAGGCCAGTGATCCGACGGCGGCGATGGCGACCGCTGCGTCGGAAAGTTGCAGATCCAGCCCCAAATTGCCGGCAGCAGCAGCGGCCATGGCGAAGAGTTGCGTGGCCGATTGGAAGATATTGCCGACGCCCGGCTCAAGCGACTCCATCGCCACCGCTTCGCCGTCAATGGAATGCAGGCCGAACTCCTGATCATAGTGGCTATCCACGGCAAAGATGAAGCCCAATGGCTCACCCTGCCCTGTGCTGGTATTGCGGATAATTGTCGGGAAGACAATGGAGGGCGCCACACCGTCGATCAGCGGTTCCGCTTCGGTCTTTGCCCGTAACTCCTCGAAGCGTTGATTGGTAATACCGGGCAACCCTTCTGTCAGCAGGTTGATCAGAGTGTCGTAGCCTGTGCCGCTCAGATCGAGCGCAGGGGCCTCGTCGCCGGCGGTGGTGGTGTCGGTAGCGGTTGCATCTTCAGCGTCGGGGTCGAGTTCAATGGACAGACTGGCCAGCGACGTCAGCAGCGGCGGCGCGATGATCTCGTCGATCTCGCCGTAAGCGCTGACTGCGTAGCGCTGCACCGAATAATCCAGGGTATCGCCGGTGCTGAGCGCTGCCACGATGATCACCGTGCTCAGCGTCAAACCGGCCACGATCAGCGCCGTCTGCGTTGGGCGGCGCGGCATATTGCGAACACCCAACTTGGTGGCGGTCGGGTTGCGAAAGTAGAGCAATGCCACAGAGAGCAGCACGATCACCACGATCATCAGCATGACGAAGCTGACAGGGGTAAGCCATGCAGGTAGAAAATCGAACATGAGTAGACTCCTATTGACGATTGACGATCGAGGTCGCTGCGCCAACCGGTTCGTGGGGATCGGCAAGCCCATCGGCATAGGCAGAGCCATTATCAGAGACATCGTAGCCGATGCCGTTGTCTGGAATGCCGTCATCGACAATCTCGCCGTCCTTCATGTGGACGATGCGATTACACAATTCGCCGATCTTGGCATCATGCGTGACGAGGACAAAGGTGCGGTTCTGTTCACGGTTCAGGCGTTGCATCAAAGCGAGGACATCGTCTGCGGTCTGGCTGTCGAGGTTGCCGGTGGGTTCGTCTGCCCAAACAATCGCCGGGCTGTTGACCAGGGCGCGCGCAATGGTGACGCGTTGGCGCTGTCCGCCGGAAAGCTCTGCCGGTCGATGGTAGGCACGGTCCGAGAGGCCGACCTGCTTAAGTGCATCGAGCGACCGTTGGCGAGCTTCGCGAGGGCGCACGCCACTGACGAGTAGAGGCATTTCCACATTTTCTACCGCATTCAACACCGGCAGCAGGTTAAACGTCTGAAAGACAAAACCCATGCGCTGGGCGCGATAGGTGGTGCGCACCTTGTCCTTCATCTTGTGCAGGGCGGTCCCCTCGATGAGCACTTCGCCCGAATCGATCAAATCCAATCCCGAGAGGCAGTTGATTAGCGTCGTCTTACCGCAGCCCGAGGGGCCCATGATGGCGACCATCTCGCCCGGCTCGATTTGCAGGCTCACCCCGCGTAGGGCGTGGACTTCTACTTCTCCGGTTCGGTAGGTCTTGTGGATCGTGTTCGCCACGATAATCGGATCGGCCATATGAGAGTCTCCTTTTGAGTTACGTGGCAACCGCTGTTTGCGCTGGGCTTGCCTTATGCAGTACGTGTGTTTATTCAATTGACGCTACTTCGGTCTATTCAAGCTGTTCTCTATCAGCGACAATGTATCAGGAGTACGTAGTGGAGAGGAAAAAGTTGCGCTCTTATCGTAGTCGCAGATCACAAACGGCGCATCATCTCTTTGTGTCGCGTTTCCTTCGGTCGAATCGCCTGCAATCATACAACATTTGCCGTAGAGCGAAGCGAAGGAGGCAAAGCGAGAGTGTCGGCGCCACATAAAAAACGGGGGCTTTCCCTTGACATGGGGTCAAGGGAAAGCCCCCTAGATTCTGTATGATCTGGTACCCGGGCCCTCGCCTGCAAAAAAGGCCGGTACAGGGCAACTCAGGATCGTTCGATAATGCCGTTTTCCATCGCAATCGCGACCGCCTCGGTACGGCTCGCCGCGTGCAACTTGGACAAGATGTTGCTCACGTGGAACTTGACCGTCGAGCGGCTCACGATCAGGGCCTCGGCGATTTCTACATTGTTGAAGCCTTGCGCCATCAGCGACAACACTTCGCGTTCACGATCGGTCAGATCGTGCCCGGGTTTGGGCGGCTGTGTCGTCGAGTGGATCAATGCTTGAGCGGCTTCCGGAGCCAATGTGGAGCGGCCTACACGCGCCTTACGGATGGCATTGGCCAACTCATCGGCCGAAACATTTTTGAGCAGATAGCTGATGGCGCCGGCTTTGAGTGCCTTCGTGACCAGATCCTCTTCGGGGAAGCTGGTCAGTACCACCACCTGCACATCTGGGTAGCGTTGACGAATCAGACGCGTGGTTTCAGCGCCGTCGATGCCCGACATCACCAGATCCATTAAGATCACTTCAGGCCGTAACTTTTCGACCTGGGCCAGAGCCTCCTCACCGCTGCCGGCTTCTCCAACCAGTTCCAAATCATCATAAACCATCAAAAACGCCATCAGCCCACTGCGGACCACGGCGTGATCGTCTACCAACATGACCCGAATGGGGGCCGACTCGCTCATGCCACTACTCCTCACTGGGACAAAATATCCTCGATTTACTTTCGTCAACATGTTCTCTCTATTCTAAGGTTTCCCCTTATTTTACTGGCAACGAGGCGTAGAAACAAACAGCCACCAGAAAGGAATTTCGCGAAAATCAGAATTGGCCCCATCAGTTGGCTAGGTCGTCAACTCACCAGCCGTCGCGACCATGGACTCACCGCTCGCCTAGTGAAGTGGCGAAAGAAGACAAGTAGAGTTGAGACTACACCTCCTCACCTTTCCGCCTGATCCCATCATATACAGGCGTGTAAGCCGAACTTCCCAGTGTTTCTCTACACCGGAGTTCATCCTAACCCTGAGAAAAGGAGTAACGCCACCATGTTGGTTCGCGATAAGATGAGTTCTCCGCCGGTGACTATTACGCCGGAAACGCCCTTTCAAGATGCGCTGAAGCTGATGCGAGAACAGCGATTTCGACGTCTGCCCGTGGTCAACCGCAGTGGTGAACTAGTTGGCATTGTTTCTGAGCGTGATCTACTCTACGCAACACCGTCGCCGGCAAACTCACTTTCGGTTTGGGAACTGCAATACCTGCTCTCTCAACTGCAAGTTAGCAACATGATGGCCAAAAACGTCATCACGACGACACTGGATACACCTATCGAAGATGCGGCAGAAGTGATGGCTACACGCAAGATCGGCGGTATGCCCGTTGTCGATGAAAACAACTATGTATTGGGCATTATCACCGAAACCGACATTTTCAACGCCTTTGTCCAGATGCTGGCAACCGAGAAGAACGGACTGCGCCTCACCCTGGAAGTGCCGGATCGCATGGGTGTCCTGGCCGATTTGGCGGTCGCTATCGCTGAAACCGGTGGTCATATAATCAGCGTCGGCACCTATGATGGTGAAGCACCTGGTACACGACGACTGTTGGTTAAGGTGCAAGGGCTGAGCAAGGCCCAACTGGTTGAGATCAGCGAACGGTTGGGCGATCATATAATTGTCGATGTTCGCGAAACCGGACGGCCTGAAGTCAATATAGTCAGTAGCAAGTAGCGTATAGTAAAAATCGACAGGGCGCGTTCACGATCGATGTATCGGCGACCAGACTACTTTTACACGTGTGCCCTCGCCAATCGTACTTTCGATGCTCAATTCCGCATCGACGGCTTCAGCACGCTCTTTCATGATGCCCAGGCCCAACTGAGACGTGGGCGCTTTTTGTACATCGAAGCCGCGCCCGTTGTCTTGAATCACGAGCATGACGCGCTGATCCGTGTAGCTCAGTTCTACATGTGATCTGGTGGCATGCGAGTGTTTGGCAACATTGTTGAGTGCTTCTTGTGAGATGCGATAGAAGGCTACTTTTGTCTCCGACGGCAAAGCTCCTTCACCGTTGACGGAAACTGAAACGGGCAGACGAGCACGCCCGGTCACCGCTTCGGCCAGTTGTTGGAGCAAATCGGCCAGATTCGAATCGAGCAGGGCAGATGGCCGCAATTCGAGGAGTAGCGCGCGCATTTCGGCCAGCGATCCCCGAGTCAATTCACGCAGTTCCGCCAGACGCCGTTCACCTTCTTCCTGGTTACGATGCCAAAGACGGGGCAGCACTTCGGCGATCAGGCTGGTGGAGAAGAGCGTCTGGGTAACGGCATCATGCAGATCGCGGGCAAGTCGATTGCGTTCTGCGGCGACCGCACTGCGTTCCACCTGCTCTCGCAGTCGGGCATTTTCAATGGCCAGGGCGGCCTGGTCGGCGAACGCTACAGCCAGTTCACGCTCTTCAAGACTAAAGCTGCGCGGGCTACGGTAGTAAAGGCAAATGTTCCCGTAGACTTCGCCTTTGACATTGAGAGGCACCGCCAGCACCGACCGATACCGGCCGGAACGGGTCATACCGCTGCTCTCGTCTTCGCTGGGATCGACCACTGGGGGCGAACTGCTGACGCGGGGCGCCCGTCCGCCCGTTTTGGCCAGTGCCCCGCCTTCACGCGAAGAGGGAAGTTCGTTAAGCTGGCGCGCCGCCACCACCTGAGGCGCGCCGCCCTTTTCATCTTGCCGATAGATGGCAACGGCATCGGTGACCAGAAGCCGATGCGCCTGCTCGACAATATAGTCGAGAATCTCTTCCAGAGGACGCGCCGTATTGAGGATGGTGAGAACATCGTGCAAGCCCTCGGCCACCTGCCGACGACGTTCAATCTCACGCGTCCGCTCGGCAACGCGCTGCTCCAACTCGCTGGCGTGACGGCGCAACGCTTCGGCAGCCTGCACCCGCACGGTAATATCGCTGACAAAGGCCAGTGCCAGGTGTCGTCCGCCGACCTCAACATGACTGAGCCCTACTTCAAGCGGAAATTCTGTGCCGTCTTTGCGTACCCCAGAAAGCTCCAACCCTAGACCCATGGGCCGCGAACGAGGCGCCTCGAAGAAGCCGCCGCGGTGCATGTGGTGGACGTGACGAAAGCGCCGCGGCAGCAGCACTTCGATGGGTTGCCCGATGATCTCCTGGCGGGCATAGCCAAAGATCTCTTCGGCCCGGGCGTTGATGCGCTCGATCTCGCCACTCTCTTCAACCACGACTACGCCAATCGGGGCGGACTCTAAATAAGCAAGATGGGTTTCATCGTACTGCTGTTGCATGAGTTCCAATCTTAACTCTCCCTGAACAATCCTACAGACGCAACGTCAGTGACCCCGCTGTTCCTCCCCCGTAAAAAGCCAAAGGGCTAGGAACGGTTACCGCGTGCAAGGAGCCGGTCCCTACACGTAGGGATGGACCTCTGTGTCCATCCGTCGTGGCTTCCCGGAAGACATGGACCCACCCAATAACATGGGACACACCCGTGCCCGTCACATTGCATGCAGATCTAGACGCTATACATAATAATATACCACTAATGTAAAGATAAGTTGGTGTTCGGACCAATCCACCCGCCGTACGCCCAATACGCCCTTCTTTCGGGCCAATTCATAGCGCCAGATGGATGCTATAAACCGGTCAGTTGACCAGGGGGGCGACTCACCAATCAGTGGATAGTACATTCTACTGAGTTCGCTAGAGTATAGACGAACCCCGTACATGCGTGTTTCGTCTATTTCGATTTCTGTAGGTAACGCCGCACAATGGGTGACACTGTATGGATCGGGCCGGATCTGATCGTCTGGATCTGACAGAGCGAACATATGATGAAATCCAATACACAGTGGGAGGCTACCAATGAAACGCAAAGTTGCAATTCCACTAGATGGTTCGTCATTTGCCGAACGTGTACTGGCCCATGTTCCTCGCCTTGGAGACACCGACGAGATCGAACTGCTGCTCATTCGTGTGATCGAGACAACCCGCTACTATAGCTATGTAGCCCCAGACGCAGTGCATATTTTTGACTTTACCAAGTGGCGACAGGAAGCCGAAAACTACCTGAAGCGAGTATCTGGTGAACTGCGTGAGTTAGGGTATCGAGTCTATACCACAGTGGTGGACGGCGACGTCGCTACCTCGATCTGCGAAGTAGCGGGCGCACAGGATGCCGACTGGATTGCGATGACAACCCATGGTCGATCTGGTCTGCAACGGTGGATCATGGGGAGCGTTGCCGATCGAATTATCCGTAGCGCGCAGATCCCCGTCTACCTCGTGCGCCCCGGCAAGGAGTTTGGCGGCGCGCCGCGCAAAATCATGGTGCCGTTAGATGGATCTGAGTTGGCCGAAGCGGCACTGCCTACCGCAGTCGAACTGGTTGACATGCACGATGCCGAACTATGGTTGATTCAAGCGGTTGAATTGCCTGAACTGTGGGGAGAAGAGTTTGTCAGCGCCGAGACTGTTGCCTCTCTGCCATCGATAGAAGAACAAGAATCTATGGCCAGGGCGTATTTAGAGAAAACCGCAGCACCTCTACGCACCGATGGACGCATGGTTCGCCTTCATGTTGAGACAGGACACCCGGCAGCAGTGATCGCTTCAGTGGCTGCAGCACAGAGCATCGACACGATCGTCATGAGTACTCACGGACGTTCTGGGTTGAGCCGCTGGGTCTTTGGCAGTGTTGCAGAAAAAGTCGTACGAACGGTCGACTGCCCTGTACTGTTGGTCAGAGGACATTCGCAGGCGGATCATCGTACAGAGGAAGTGGCGCCGCCGGAGACAGTTGCCGGCGAATAGTAGACCTCACCGTGCAAGCACGGCTGCCTGCGATGGGCAGAACCTGATTTGACAAAGGTGAGCCGTGGAGAGGAGAGAGGCCTATATGTTCGTTCGAGATTGTATGAGTTCACCGGCAGTAACAGTGACGCCGGATACACCATTCCAAATCGCCCTGAAGTCAATGCACGAGCGCAAGTTCCGCCGCCTGCCTGTCGTCGACAAAAACGGGCATCTGGCGGGAATCGTTTCTGAACGCGATCTGCTTCACGCATCTCCTTCCCCGGCAAGTTCGCTCTCTGTATGGGAGATGAACTATCTGTTGGCGAAGTTGACGGTGCAACAGATCATGACTCGGGCCATTATTATCACATCGCCTGATACACCCATCGAACACGCAGCCAGCCTGATGGTTGCCAACCGAATCGGTGGGCTGCCCGTCGTCGATGAAAACGATCACGTGGTGGGTATGATCACAGAAACAGACATCTTTAAGGTGTTTGTTGAGATGATGGACGGCAAAGAAGGTGTGCGGCTCACCATCGATGTGCCCGAGAATCAAGTACTGTCGCTGGCTTTTATCGAAGCTCTCTATCAGCGGGGTGGGCACCTGGCCGCGCTGGGGACAGTTTCACACGCTGCCGGGATTCGGCGCATGGTCGTCATCGTCCACGGTATCAGCAATGAGTTGCTGGGTGAGTGTCTAGGGTTCCTGGGCGATAGCCTGATCGACGCCTACCAACTGGCTGTTCCGATCTTCACGCCGCCTCCGGCGCATCAGAGTGGCACAAAGTTAACCTTGCCAACCTGATAACTTGCCGTAATACCAGAAGCATCTGCCTCTGTTTCCCTCCTCGAAAAGCGGGAGAGCTGCCCTTCCCTCCAGGGCCGCTTTCCCGCTTTTTGTTCTTTGGCAGGGCATTTGGCGGCTATGATCGCCGTTGGGTAGCGGCGGCGATCGGAGTGGCGCCGACCATACGCACACCTTTTTGCCCTCGATAACGCGCCGAGGGCATGGCCCATTTTCTGATTCCACACGGCGAACGCCACGCCCACCGCATCAAAAAACGCGCCTGGCGCCCCTGGAACGGGGGGCAAGGCCGGTCTCTTTGGTGGGGCCGGTGTAGGCAAGACCGTGGTGATCACCGAACTGATCCACAATGTGGTGAGCCACTATGAAGGCGTCAGCCTTTTCTGTGGCATTGGCGAACGGTCACACGAGGCCGAGGAACTCTATCGGGAGATGGACGAGGCCGGCGCACATCCAGTAATTTAGTTCATCTGCCGAACACGCTCACGCACCTTCAAGTCAACTTCCTACGGTGTGCGCTGTGGGCCGTCCATCCAGATCGACATCTACACCTCCACGCGCTCGATATCGCCCGCCCCATCTGCAAGCTCTCTTTTATCTTAGCTCAGCTCTGGCCATTGGTGGGCGCCTCGCCTGTGAACGTGAACCTACTCAGCGCAGACGCAATCAGAATAAGCGCTCTCGTCTTTTCAGGACGTTCAAACGTAAAACCAAGTATCGCCACCCTGTGAGCCGCCCACCCACAATGTCTGCTCGATGCCGAGAAACATCAACAGATCATAGAAATCTTGATGATAGATTGGTTACTCAGGCGTTGCTGCGAAATCCGGCACAGGTCAATTGCCATTTGCCTCTTCCTGATTCGTCGCTATCCCATTGGCTTCGATGTCGGCAATAAGCCACTCCATCTCTTTGATTTCCCTACGCTGTGCCTCGATGATCCCATCTGCAAGCTCTCGCACGCGTGGGTCCTCGATGCCAGCGCCCGTTCACTTGTCAGGATGGCGATCGAGTGATGGGGAATCATGGCCTCCATGTAGTCGACGCCCGTCACTGTAATTTGACTGCGGACCAACCACAGTGACAACACGAAGAGCAGCACGGCACCGGCGTAGATCGATAGATTGATCGCCCGGTTCCGATACATGCCCAGCATGAAGCTCAACATAATAACCATCATGGCTGCGCCCATGATGAGAGCCATGAACACTCGTGTTTCGCTATAACCAGGCATGGTCAACGATCTGGTAGGAATCCGGTCGCTAACCATGGTATGCCGTTTGCAATACATGACAATGATTGACGTTCGCGATCATCGCGAGGAATCGAGCATAGATCTTGAGGTTGCTCTGGCTATCGTCCACTATCTATCTCCTTTGTGCGATGGTGACTATAGCTTAGACTCTATTGCCAACGATGGAAAAATGTCAATCTATCTTGGTCCATAGACATGATAGACATTTCATATTATGGGGAAACAGTAACGGGCGTCTGCGATCCGTTGCGGTGTTCCCTGTGTTTGGAGCAGACGATTCCCCGCGGTGTAAAAGAGCGTGGATCCCAGCACAGTGAAGTCTCCCAAGCCATCGCAAAACGTATTAAGATCCTTGAGAAGTTCTGTGCCATCCGGCGTGCCGTCGCTCTCGACCAGTGCACAACCCGACCTACTGTTGTCAACGAGTAGAAAAAGCCTGTCCGCGACATTGAACATCTGTATTGTCTTACCACCCGTCGGCCTCTGATTGATGTCTGTCACTAAATAGGGTTGCCCAGCGTCGCTGGTGGCTTGACGAAGGGCCGACACAGGCAAGGCAAGCAGCACTAGGGCCAGACATATGAGGAAAACAGTGCGCATGTGGAGTCTCCTGTTCATGCAAGGACAGATTCTAGCTCCACTTTACACAAACAGCGTGACAGAATCGTCCCAAATGGCGCAGACTGGAAGGAAGTCCGCTTGTCCAAAGAAGTGCTTATGCCATGATATACCCACCGACTCCATCTGCGAGATACGGGCGAGCGCTTGACTTTTCTCACAATTGAGAATAGACTGGTGTTATCAAAATCGATAAAGGGCAAATCGATGAAACTATCCAAACTCGACTCGATGTTGCATCCCATCCGCCTGCGTTTGATGACGGAACTGGCCGGCCGGCGCATGACTACGGGCCAGCTTGGCGCCGCCATGCCCGATGTTGCGCAGGCCACACTCTACCGGCAGGTGAAGCGGCTGCTCGACGCCGGCCTCATCCAAGTCGTCGACGAGCAAGTGGTCAACGGCGCCACCGAGCGCATCTACGCCCTTGTCCCCGGCCAGGACTCACTAACCGATGAGGATATGCAGGGCCTGACCGCCGAGGAGCATGCGCGTAACTTTTCCGTCTTCTCGGCGCTGCTGATCGATACCTACCGGCGCTACCTGGAACACGCCGATCTGGACGCCCTGGTCGCCGATGGCATGGGGTACAACCGCGTCGTCATCTATCTGGATGAGGCCGAGCGCGCTGCTTTTCAGCAGAAAATGGTGGCGCTGCTGAAAAGTGTCATGATCAATCCACCCAGCCCCGAGCGCCGGCGCTATACGCTGGCCTCTGTGGTGATTCCCGATGAAAGGAAACAACGTAGTGAATCTGACGACAAATGAAACAGGACCGAAAGAAGCCTCGACGATCCTCTTTTTGCATGGAATGGGGGTGAGCAGTTGGATGTGGACGGAGCAGGTGGCGGCGCTGCAAGATCGCTATCATTGCCTGACCGTCGATCTGCCGGGCAATGGGGACAGTTATCAGGAGCCGTGGCTTTCTTTTGCGGACACGGCGGCGCAGTTGGCGGATCTGGTGAGGGCGCGGGCGACGAATGGGCGGGCGCATGTGGTGGGTCTGTCGCTGGGCGGATACACAGCGTTGCGTCTGCTGGCGGATCACCCGGACGTGGTGCTGTCGACGCTGGTGAGCGGGGTATCGGTGCGTCCACTGCCGCGCCTGTACAGGCTGTTGACGCCGCTGATGGCCGGCATGTACCACTGGGATCTGCTGGTCACCCTGTCGGTGAAGATGATGCAGTTGCCCGATGAAGCGGCAGTGCTCTTCCGCCGCGACAGCAAACGGCTGAGCAAACAGACAACCGGACGCGTCTACGCCGAGATTTTGGACTACACGCTCCCGGCGCCCCTATCAGAGCGAACGCAGCCGCTGCTGGCCGTGGCCGGTGACAAAGAAACCCGCCCCATCCTCGACGGTCTGCCCGACCTCCAGCGCCTGCCCAACGCGGTCACCGCCATCGCGCCCAACGCCCACCACGCCTGGAACGGCGAACATCCCACGCTCTTCACCGACATGGTCTCAGCCTGGGTCGAAGGGCGACCCTTGCCGGCGGCGCTACAAGTCCAGTGCAACGCCGAAGACGGGAGCGAGCTTGGGCAGACGACGTAGTAACTTCGTCTGCGCCATCCCAGCATCTTGTGGATTTAGTAGGTCGGGTGGGAGTCGAACCCACACGGGTTTCCCCGACGGATTTTAAGTCCGTTGCGTCTGCCATTCCGCCACCGACCCGTATTCTTGTCCCTACGATCCAGTTGAATTGATTCAAGAACCGACTGACTCTGACTGAGATCCTGAGGTGATTCAAATTGTACCGTAACTCACGCCGGTTGCCAAACAGAAGGGAATCAGGGGTGCCTCCTGCGCCGCCGGTTTGGCGCAGGAGGAGGCGACAACTCCCCGGCACTCGACCTGCCCCAACGCGGAATGACAGCAAGAGATCGGTGCAGATTTGGCATGTAGGAAAGGCCACTGTTATACTGGTTGCGGTCGTACCAGGTTTCGTTGACAGTACCAGTGCGGTCTCCTGGCGCGTTGTCGCTCAATGTCCAATTGACCGGCGGATTGCTGTGAAATGTCAACGCCGCCTTGAAGATCTTCTAGCAGGTTGTGCCTTCATTCATTTGATTCAGTTTGTTCTGAAGAGGGATTGATATGGATATTTATTTGATGATTGCCACCATCATCGTTGCGCTTACCTTGATCGGCGTGGTCTTGCTGCAAGGGCAAAACAGTGGGCTGGGTAGTGCGTTTGGCGGCGATTCGAGTGTCTACCGCACGCGTCGCGGCGTCGAGAAGACCATCTTCAACCTGACCGTGGTCCTGTCGGTCATCTTCCTCTTGTTGAGCCTCATCACGGTGATGATCCAATAGCGCGGTTTGGATTCTTTTACTAGCTGATGCAAAACACTCCACGTACGTCGTCGTCCTGGTTGGCGACGACCACACCGCAATCGCCACTTGGGCGTTACATCCGCTGGCAAGTGCTGCTCGCTCTTGTCGGCATTTTTTTGTTGACGCTCTTATTGGGTGTGACGGCATACAACGTATCCACCGAATTGGTGCCCGCGCAGGGTGGCGTCTTTCGCGAGGGTGTGGCCGGAAACCCGCAATACATCAACCCGCTGCTTTGCCACATCCACGAAGTCGACCAGGATCTGTGCCAACTGCTCTTTCGCGGGTTAACCCGTCTCGATCACCACGGACGCGTCGTCCCCGATCTGGCCGAGACCTGGTCCACTACACCCGATGGATTGGTCTATACCTTCCGCCTGAGCGAGAACCAGTTCTGGCACGATGGCACACCGGTCACCATCGAGGATGTTCTCTTTACCGTCGAGGTGATGCAGAGCCCCGAAACCCCGGCGATCCCTGATTTGGTCGAGTTGTGGCGTTCGGTCGCCGTCGAGCGCGTGGACGACCGCACCGTCCGCTTCATTCTCAACCAACCCTTTGCCCCTTTCCTGGATTACACGTCGATTGGGCTGTTGCCGGCCCATGTTTGGCGCGACGTCCCGCCTGCCGAGCTGGCATCCAGCCCGAACAACGCGCTGCCGGTGGGTAACGGCCCCATGAGGGTGACCGAAGTTGCCGCCGATCACATCCGGCTGGAACCAAACCCGTATAACACCGGGTCTACGCCCTACATTTCGGCCATCGAGTTCCGCTTTTACCCAGATTACCCCTCGATCTATGCCGCGTACAGCAAAGGCGAGTTGGACGGCATCAGCCGTATCCTGCCCGACGATATGCCGATGGCGCGCGAACGGGATGACCTGCAGCTTTTTTCGGCGCTAGAGTCGGTCTACGTCAGTGTAATCTTTAACCTCAATAGCCCCAGCGTGCCTTTCTTTGAGGAAAAAGCCGTACGGCAAGCGCTCAACTATGCACTCAATGTGCAGGAACTGGTGGCAGATGCGGCGGCAGGGCAGGGTGTTGTGGCCACATCGCCGATCCCATCCACAAACTGGGCTTATACCCCTGAGGTGAAGCAATACCCCTATGATCCGGCTGCCGCCAACCGGCTGCTAGACGATGCCGGATGGATCGACAGCAACGGTGACGGCATCCGCGATAAAGATGGACAGTCGCTAAGTTTCATCCTGCTGGCCAACGATGACCCGGCGCGCCAGGCCATGGTGGAACAGATCAGCCAGTCCTGGCGGGCGGTGGGGGTGGATGCAGTGCCCCAGGTCGTGAACTTTGCCGGCCTCGTCACCGACTTCCTGGCGCCACGACGCTTCGATGCCGCCATTATCACGTGGGACATTAGCGGCGACCCCGATCCGTACCCGCTTTGGCACAGCAGCCAGGCAGAAGAGGGCGGCCAGAACTACAGCGGATGGATGAACGAACAGGCCGATGAACTGATGGTTCAAGCGCGCAGCGAAGTTGATATTGAGAAGCGTAAAGCGATCTACGGAGAGTTTCAGCGTCTCTTTCTCGAAGAGACACCGGCCATCTTGCTCTACTACCCGGCCTACACCTACGGCGTCAGTGAACGTGTCAAGAACGTACAGATCGGCAGCTTGAATAACCCGGCAGACCGCTTTGCCACCTTCGCCGACTGGTACATTGTGGCGCGTCGAGTGCCGACAAATCAGTTGCTCAACGAGCCCGCTGCCCCCTGACCGTGCATGCGGATGTTGCACACGGCTGCCGCTCGCATCCTGTACGAGGGAAATTCACAGATTTTGATCGGCCCTCATTTGACATCCAAACAGGGCCGATGTATAGTACTTTTCGTGCTCCACAATAGCATATGTGCCGCAGTGGCGGAACAGGCAGACGCGCCACGTTCAGGGCGTGGTGGGCAATAGCCCGTGGGGGTTCAAATCCCTCCTGCGGCACCAAGAAGAACGTCAGACGACTTGTCTGGCGTTTTTTCTTTTGGTATACTGCTTCTGATTGTAATTCCTGCTTGTCGTCTTCAACCTGACAGCATGAGAGGAAATTCAATGAAGCGTGATCGTAGCGAATCTATGCCACGAATCTCTTTCTGGACGATAATCGGGCTGTTGCTGCTGCTCGTTTTCCTGTTGAACTATTTGGACCGTGTCAACAATCTGATGACGGCGCGGGCAAGCGTGTCGGCGATGGAGCAAGAAGTTGAGCTGGCCCAACAATGGAATGGTCAGTTAAAGGCTGAACTAAGTTACTACGCCAGCCGCGAATATGTTGAAGAAATTGCCCGTTCGGAATTGGGCTATGTGCAACCCGGTGATGATGTCCTGGTGGTGCTGAGCCCACAAGACGAGACCGCGGCTGAGCCGGCCCTCCCACTGGGGACAGGCGATGAAAGTTCTAGCGGCGGCGCAGAGCCCTCACCCTTAAGCGTAGTCTGGTGGCAGAGTTGGCTCCAGCGCCTGGGGATCATCCGCTAGCAGTGCATCCGCTGCCCCAAAGTGAGATAACCTGGGGCAGGCGTCAGATTTGACAGAAAGCGGCCGGGGTGCTAAAATTGAGTCATTGATGCGGGGTGGAGCAGAGGTAGCTCGTCGGGCTCATAACCCGAAGGTCGTAGGTTCGAATCCTGCCCCCGCTACTCACGAGCCGTCAGTCTTTGACTGACGGCTTTGTTTATTCCCCCCGCCCCACGCAGTGTACGGGTTTGCGTGGGGCGGGAGAGGATCCCGTCAAAAGGCGCATTGTCGCCCGCCCCACGCAAACCCCTACTTACGTCAGGGGTCTCCCGCCATCCACGTGGATATCCGTTCCCGTCAGCATGGGCATGTGCACGATAACGGCGTAGATCGTCTCGGCTACATCTTCAGCCGTGACGAGGCGAGCGAGCGGCGTACGCGCGGTTTGCTCGGCAATAAAGACGGGATCAAACGAGGCGGCATACGGGCCGTCAACCAGGCCGGGCGAAACGGAGACCACGCGGATCTGCGGGGCCAGGGCGCGCCCCAGGGATCGGGTCATCGAGTCAAGCGCCGCTTTCGAGGCACAGTAGGCTACGTTGCTGCCCTGCCCGGTACGCCCGGCGATCGAGGAAATGTTGATAACCAGGCCGCCGTCGCCTTCCTGCAAGAGCCGGCGCAGGGCACGGATACACGCAAACGCCCCGCGCCAGTTCGTCTGAAAGATCCGATCGATCAGGTCGTCGTCGAGGGTGTCGAGGTCGGCATGATTGACGAAGCGGGTGAAACCAGCGTTGTTGACGAGGATATCGAGCCGGTCGTAGCGTTCGGACACGAAATCGGCCATACGCCGCACATCTTCGGCGTTGTCTACGGCGGCATGGATCAGAGCGTGACCTGTGCCGGGGAGTGAATCAAGCAGCGCCTGAGCCGTCTGCCGGCTGCTGCGATAGTTGATGATCACCTGTGCGCCGGCTGCGGCCAGCCGCCGGCAGGTCGCCGATCCGATGTCTCCACTGGCGCCGGTAATCAGCGCGACTTGATTGGTGAGGGGGAGAGGGTGTTGCACTGGTGCCTCCTTTGGTTAAAGCTGAGATCAATCCCCTGGCCTCCATCTTGAAATTCCCTGTGTCGGTGTAGGCTGCCAGAGAAACGAATGGACCCACACTGGGGTTTCAGGACGGAGTCGTTATCTCTTCTGCAGCGCGCAGCGCCAACGCCCACAAGGTCAGCGTGGGGTTGACGCCGGGGCAAGACGGAAAGGTGGCGCCGCTGAAGACGTACAACCCCGGTGTGTCGTGGACCTGCAAGTCGGGGCCGACAACGGAGCGCGACGGATCTTCGCCCATGCGGCAGCCGCCCAGGTCGTGGCTGCTGCCTACGCCGGTAAAGCGAGGACCACGCCACGTCTTGCTGGCGCCCATGCGTTGCAGGATCTCTTGGGAGATGCCTTCCATCCAGTCGGCCTGGCGTTGCTCGTTGGGTCGCATGTCGCAGGTGATGCGCACGACGGGCAACCCCAATCCGCTGCGGTCGCGGTGGCGGGGATCGAGATCGAGGAAGTTGGTGGCGTAGGGCAGCGAGTCGGGCTGGATGCGCACGACGCCGATATGCTGCCAGTTGCGGATGTGATCCTTGTAGTGCTTGCCCCAGGTCGGCACGTCCTCGGGCAGTGCTTCGCGGCTGATCTGGATAGGCAGAAACTGGTTTTCTGAACTCAGCGTGCCACCCCCCACAAATCCGTGCTTTACCGAATCAAACTCATCGGCCACAAAATCGTCCAGGATGATACTCTGCGCCGCCGGTCCGGTGTGGCGGTTGAAGATGGTGTCGGGGAAGTAACCGTCGACATGGGCGAACATCTTGGTCATAAAGTGTTTGCCCACCTGCCCTCTGTTGTTGCCCAACCCGTCCGGGTGGCGTCCATCCCCCGAAAGCAGAAGCAGGCGTACATTCTCGAAGGTGTAGCTACACAGGATCACCGTGCGCGCCCGCTGTATATGACTTTGCCCGTTGGGATCCACATATTCAACGCCATCAGCATGGCCGTCGGCGTCGGTGAGGATGCGCACGACGCAGCAGCCGGTGCGCAGATCGAGGTTGCCGGTGGCCAACGCCCGCGGCACTTCGGTCATGCCGGGGTGCCACTTGGCCCCGTCCAGGCTGCCGAAGCCATTGTTCCAATTGGTATACGCAGTGGCGGGTCGCCCGTCGTAGGCAACGCTGTTTAGCCCCACCGGCACCGGGTAGGGATTGAGCCCGATCTGGCGCACGGCGTCGCTGAAAATCTCGCCCATGCGGAAAGGACGCAGCGGCGGCATAGGGTAGTCGATGCGGGGCAGGAAGGGGTTGCCGTCGTCACTGCCGGCGATGCCCACCAACCGTTCCAGGTGGGCGTAATACGGTTCGAGATCGGCGTAGGTAACGGGCCAATCGGCCAGCGTACAGTCGGTGGGCAGGGTGTCTGCCCCCCAGCGCTCACGCACCCGCCTCAGCGGCGCAAAGTGATGTGGATGGAAGCGACGCAACCAAGCTCCGTAGTGGATGACCGATCCGCCGACGCTGTTCATCATGCGCCCCAGCGAAAAGGTGGCCTCGCCGCTGGGTTCGTTGGGGTTGCGCCGCCAGCGCGGCGTTTCGCTGAGAAACTTCGGCCCCATCTCGGCCCGGCAAGAGTAGCTGTGCCCCAGCTCGTCGGGGCGGAAATCGGCCTGCGTGCGGTAAGGGCCGGCTTCCAGCGCAAAGACCTTGAGCCCAGCTTCACAGAGGATAGGCGCAATCACGCCGCCCACCGCGCCCACGCCGATCAGGATCACATCGGCGGGCGGACCGGGCGGTTGTACGCTGCGCTGCGCATCGTAGCCGGGAATCTGAGCGGCGGGCGCGCCGCCATCCAGCGAGAAGCCCAGGTCGGCCATGGATTGGATGACGCCGCCTTTGGTCACCGGTTCGGCGCTGAGGTTTTCTTCTGCGCTGTTCTCTAGCCAGACCCCGGGGTGGCCGAGGACGCGCCAGCCCAACTTGTCTTTGTTGCCGCCATGCAGCGGATCGGCGAAGAGTCCTTCTTGCACGTGGGCGCGCAGGAGGGCGAAGAAGTCCTGTTGGGGCGGGGTGTGGAAGTTGGGCAACTCGCCGCGTTCAAGGCATTGGAGCAAATCGTCCTGTTGGTTGGATGTGGCATCGGCAAAGACGCAGCCAATGGCGTCCACGGCAGCGCGATCCAGCGCAGCCAGGCCCAGGCGGTAGATCTCGCGCTGATCGCGGTAGGCGCCGGCGAGGGCCTGATCCACGTACGCCACCACCCCGATTTCAATAGCGCCGGGCGTCTCATCCGCCGGGAAGATGCGCTCGAACAGCGCAGCCGCCGTCCTCGCTTCGTGATGGGAGAAGTTGAGATAGGACATGACGTGATCCTTTGAGAGTGATGGATGGCGAGATAAGGTGAACGGGTGAGCGGGTGAACGGAGAGCGGGATGATAGGGTGAAGGGGTGAACGGGTGAGCGGGATGATGAGATGACGGGATGATGGGACGATGAATCTTGACGTCCATCATCTCATCATCTCGTCATCAGAAGGCCAACAGTCTTCCCAATCAGGCGACCACGTCGTCTCCCCCTTCACCCCTTCATCCCATCATCCCGTTCCCCTCATCTTCCCCTAAACTCCGCGCTTCTCCGCTCGCGGAATGCCGCCAGCCCTTCTTGCAGATCTTCGCTGTAAGAGGTCATACCGCTGGCGAGCGCTTCGAGGGTGACGCCTGTGTTCACGTCGCCGTCGATGAGTTGTTTGCTGACCTGCACGGCGATGGGGGCGTTGTGGGCGATGGTCTGTGCCAGTTCGACGGCGCGCACGAGCAGATCGGGCGCGGGGACGACTTCGTTGACGAGCCCCCAGCGTTCGGCCCTGACGGGGTCAATGCGGGCGCCTGTGAAAATCATCTCTTTGGCGCGGGCTGGGCCGATGATCCTGGGCAACCGCTGAGTGCCCGCCCAGCCGGGGACGGTGCCCAGCGTCACTTCGGGGAGGGCCAGTTGGATGCCTTCGGCGGCGAGGCGCAGGTCGGCGGCCAGAGCCAGTTCGAGTCCGCCGCCAAAGGTGTACCCGTTGAGCGCGGCGATGACGGGCTGCGGCAGCCGGGCCAGACGGTCGAAGATGCGGTGACCGTCGCGGATCCACTGTCGCCACATCTGCAACGGATCCAACTGCGACCAGGCGTAGATGTCGGCGCCAACACAGAAGGCACGTCCGCTGCCGGTGACGATCACGGCGCGCACGGCGCGATTCTGTTCAAGATCCGAGACAAGCCTCTCCAGTTGGCCCAACATGGGGATGGTCAAGGCGTTGAGTTTTTCGGCGCGGTTGATGAGGATTGTAGCGACGGCATCCTCAACGGTCAGGAGGATCTCTTCGGGCATGGGTTGGTTTCCTTGGTGCGCTGGTTGACAAACGTCTATTCCCTAAAAATCGCCTCATCCATCACCCTCAAGTTTTCCGCCACCCGCGGCCGAAACCCCATCTGAGACAGGATGTCCCGCTCCAAATCGATCCCGGGCGCGATTTCGGTGAGGGTAATGCCGTCGGACGTCAGTTCGAAGACGGCGCGTTCGGTGACGTAGAGCACCGGCTGGCCCATGCTGCGGGCGTAATCGCCGCTAAAGGTGATCTGATCGACCTGCTCGATGAATTTGGGGATGCTGCCTTCGCCGGCGATGTGCAGTCGCCCCTCACCGACCTGGCAACGCAAGCCCTTGGCGGTGAAGGTGCCGCAGAAGACGACCTTTTTGGCGTTCTGCGAAATATTGATGAAGCCGCCGCAGCCTGCCAACATACCGCCCACTTTGCTGGCGTTGACGTTGCCTTGGCCGTCTGTCTGCGCCATGCCCAGGAAGGCGACGTCGATGCCGCCGCCGTCGTAGAAGTTGAACTGCGCGTCTTCCTCCACCATGGCGACGGCGTTGTAGGCGGCGCCGAAGATGACGCCGCGCGCCGGTAGCCCGCCGATCTGTCCTTGCTCGACGGTGACGTTGATCTGATCAAACCAGCCTTCCTCGGCAGCGACGGAGGCGATGCCGTCGGGCATGCCCACACCGACATTGATCACCGCGCCCGGGGTGAGTTCACGGGCGGCACGGCGGGCGACGACCTTGCGTTCGTCCAGCGGCAAGATCTCGATGGTTTCCAGCGGCACGCGCATCTGTCCACTCAGGCCCGGATCGTAGAATCCGGCGGAGGTCTGCGCCTGCAGCGGATCGACGACGACGGCGTCGACGACGATACCGGGGATGCGCACCTGCTTGGCCGGCAGGCTACCTGCCTGGGCCAGATACTTTACCTGCACGATCACTTTGCCGCCGCAGGCTCGCGCCGCCTGGGCAATCGAAATGCCTTCGAGCAGGGCGGCTTCTTCTTCATAGCTGATGTTGCCGTTGGGATCGGCGCTGGTGCCGCGGATCAGGGCCACGTCGATGTGAAAGCGGGGAAAGTAGAGCCATTCCTCGCCGTCGATTTCCATGACGCGCACGAGATCCTGGGTGGTGACGGCGTTCATTTTGCCGCCTTCCAGCCGTGGGTCGATGTAGGTACCCAGCCCCACCTTGGTGAAGACGCCGGGTTTGCGCGCCGCCACCGCGCTGTACATCTGCGAAAGGACGCCTTGCGGAAAGTTGTAACTCTCGATCTGATTGGCGGCGATCATCTTCGCCATCTGTGGGGCCATCCCCAGATGACCGGCGATATCGCGTCGCACCAGCCCCGGCGCAGTCAACAGATCGGTGCCGATTTCCTTGCGGTCGCCCAGTCCGGTGGCGTGGATCAGAGTCAACCCGTGCGGAGATTGTTCGTCATGGAAGCGCTGGCGCAGGGTGCGCAGCAAGAGCGTCGGTTCACCGATGCCGCCGCCCGATCCTTGAATCGCCACATGCGCGCCGTCAGGAATCATCCGGATGGCGGATGCGGCGTCGATCACTTTGTTCGGCAATGCAGATCCCTTTCGCGATGGTGCTGAGGCAAAGCGGGGTAGATTGCGACGATCTTAGAGCATTCAAGTGCAGTCGTCAAGTGGGGGGATTGTAAAACCGGGCCGCAGAATGATGCGCGAGGAATGATTCCGGTGCGCCGCACTGACCACGAGAATGGCGGCCATCGAGGCTGATTTGGCCAGTGCGTCACACCTGAAGCTGAACAGATACACGCTATCTCTACTCGCGGGCATCGTCGGGTGTAGACGCTCCGAGCGCCTTCAGCAAGTCATCCTTCTCGGCATCACGCAGCATCGTTAGTAGGACGGGAATCAGGCTGGGCCAATCGTTGAAGTAACGAACTTCATCGCTGGTTACATGGTGCAGGCGCCCACGCCACTCTATCTGACCTTCTGCCAGAGTTTCGGCCCATAAGCGCAAGGTGAACAGGTGACTTTGTCGATTCGACGGATCTGTTGGCATAATCTTCTTTCACTGTTTGCTCAGGTCGACTCCGCGACGCAGCTCTTTTTCGAGGATCGTATGCTCTTCTTTCACGGTCATCCCGGCCCGCTGATAGAGTCGCGTGGCGCCGGTCAGGCTGTTGGCATCCACGCTCAGCCCCACACGTCGCAGCCCGCGTTGGGCAAACTCGGCAAAGGCCGTTTGTAGCAGCGCCAGCCCCACACCGCGTCGCCGCCAGGGGCGACGTACCGCCAACATCTCCACCCAGCCCAGATCGGGATCTTCCTCGCGGAGACGTTTGCAGAGCGCCACGCCGGCCACTTCGTCGCCGTCTAGGGCCAGGAACCACAGAGACGGATCGTACTCTGGATCGGTGGTGACGCGGTGTTGCCAAAGTGGGAAAGCCAGCGCCTCGTCTTGTTCGACCCAACCACGGTGATCCTGCCAGGCGTCGCGATAGGCGCGGTAGAAGGTGTGCAGATCGCCGAACTCCGTTTGCCTCATTCGCCTGAAATCTGACGGCCAATCGACTGCCGGCGGTTCGGCCGGCAGATCGATCGTCATTTCAAGCGAATAGCGTGTGGAAGCGAAGCCGTTGTTTTGCAGCAGGTCAATCGTAGGCGCGTGGCCGGACCGCGTAGCGGCGACCAGCGAGACCTGTGCTTCGGCCGGCGCCCGCTTGATAGCCTGGCGAGCGCGCTCCTCGCCCCACGTAAGCAGCGCAGTCCCAATTCCCCGCCCTTCAAAATCGGGATGGGTGCGGCCAAACAGAAAAGGTTTGAGCGGGGGGGTTTGCATATCCCAGATGTCGCAGTAGCCGACAATCTGGTCCCCGCCGTGGATGGCCAACAAAGACGAAGTGGAAAGATCAAAACCGGGTTGTGTCCACTCGCTGCGCAGCCCGTCCACCGAAAACTCGTTGTGACCATACAATCGCCGTGCACAGACATTGAGCAGGTCCACAACAGCTTCACAATCGGTCAGCGTTGCCGGACGCAACACAATTCCGGGCATCGGCCTGTTTGGATCCTCCACCACAGAAGTGGCCATCGTCTACCTCCTGTTGCCTAATGTGTACTGTGTACACCAATCATCACCGAGAAACTGCCGGCCAAGCGGGCTGCTCCATTATCTACGATCAACTGGAAATGCGCATTTCAGCGACATGACGGGGTGACAGGAGGAACACCCTATCTCAGGGCAACGTCTTCACGTCTTGCCTGGCCTTAAAATACCGTATGGGGCGTTTGGTCGGCGTTTGATCCGGCGTTTGACGAAAGACCAATCTACTCAGTCGCCATCAGCGTTTCCTCGTAGTTTGTCTCCCTATTTTGTGGAACGTTTGACGCAGGTATTTGATGTATAATTCCCTACATGAACCCGAAGCTTTTAATCAATCTACTAGGCGAATTTCGTCTTGAGCACGATGGCAGCCCGCTCAGCGCATTCAGCGCGGACCGTCTACAATCGCTGTTGGCCTATCTGCTCCTGCATCGTTCGGCGCCCCAGGCACGCCATCACCTCGCCTTTCAGCTTTGGCCCGACTCAAGTGAGTCGCAGTCGCGCACCAATCTGCGCAATCTGCTGCACAATCTGCGCGCCAACCTGCCCGAGCCGGCGACCTTCCTTGACATCACGAATTTGACCTTGCAGTGGCGCCCCGATGGGCCTTATCGGCTCGACATCGAAGAGTTTGCCCGGGCGCGAGCGTTGGCCGCGGAAGCGGAAGCCGCCAAAGATTGGACCGTTGCCCGTCAACGGCTGGAAGAAGCGGCGGCAATCTACAAGGGTGATCTACTGCCGGGGAATTACGACGATCGGATCCTGGCACTACGCGAAGATCTACGCCACCAACACAGTGATGTCCTCATTCGCCTGATGACCGTTTTAGAAGCGCTGGGCGATCTACGCGCGGCGCTTCAGTATGGACAGAGACTGCTCCACGAAGATCCGCTCAACGAGATGACGTACGTCAGCCTGATGCGGCTCTACGCCCTCAGTGGAGATCGCAGCGGGGTGCGGCGCCTCTACCAACAGTGCGAAGTTACACTGGAACGCGAAATTGGGGGTCGAGCCCAGCCCCACCACGGTGAGCGCCTACGGGCAGATTCTGCGCATGGAACCGGCACCGGTGACGATTCAACCGGCGACGCCGTTGGCGGCGTCGCCGTCAGCCGCCGTTTTGCCGGTGCGCCATCGCCTGACACCGCCTAAAAGCACAACGCCCTTTGTTGGCCGAGAGCGTGAATTGGCCAATCTGGCCGAACTGCTGGCCGAACCCCACGTGCGTCTGCTGTCGATTACAGGCCCTGGCGGTATTGGCAAGACGCAGCTTGCGCTGCAGACAGCACGTGGACACACGACGATCTTCACCGATGGCGCAGCCTTCATCGATCTAGCGCCCGTCTCAGACGTCGATCTGCTGGCTCAGACCATTGCAGCGGGCATCGGCGTGAAGTTATCGGCGGCAGACAATGCCGAACCGGATCTACTGGCGGCTATCCAGGACAAAGAATTGCTGCTGGTGTTGGATAACTTCGAGCATCTGCTTGACGGCGCGCCGCTCCTCTCGGCCATCCTGGAGACGGCAGCCGCCGTCAAAATCGTGGTGACCAGCCGCGAGCGACTCAACCTTCATCAAGAGTGGACCTATGCGCTGGGCGGGTTGCCCATCCCCGAACCTGGGACAAACTGGGAAGAAAACAGCGCAGTACAACTATTTGTGCAAAGCGCACGGCATGCCAATGCCTCCTTTGCGCTCAAGGCGGAAGATAGCAACGCCATCACGCGCATCTGCACCCTTGTCGAAGGAATGCCGCTGGGCATCCAACTGGCGGCGGCATGGGTGCGTATGCTCTCACCCCAAGAGATCGCAGAGGAGATCGAGCGCAATCTCTCCTTTTTAGAGAGCACACACCGCGACGTGCCCGATCGTCACCGTAGCCTGGAAACCGTGGTCGAGCACTCGTGGCAGTTGCTTGCAGCGGGCGAGCAACAGATCTTGCAGGCGTTGTCGGTCTTCCGCGGCGGTTTCGACCGTAGCGCCGCCGAGAAGGTGGCCTGCGCCAACTTGATGGTCTTGTCTTCGCTCGTCGACAAGTCGCTCGTCCGTCGCACCAGCACAGGGCGCTATTCGCTACACGAGGTAGTGCGCCAGTACGCCGCAGCCCGACTTGAGAGCGCCGGCGCCACCGACACCACGCGTACGCGCCATCTGCACGCCTACGCGGCCCTTGTCGACACCATCCACCAGGATCTCTACGGCCCCAGCCAGCCCGATCTGCTTGACCGCCTGGAATTGGAGCACGACAACCTGCGTGCGGCGCTGGATTGGGGTCTGGGGCACAGCGCCGACGTGGATGAGTGTCACCTGGAAGGGGCGCGGCTTGCTGCGATCCTGGGGCGATTCTGGTATCTGCGCGGTCACTTTCACGAAGGACGTTCTTGGTTAAGCCGGGCGTTGTCCTGTATCGACCGCAAGTCGCCGCCGGCACAAGACGCTGACGGGGTATTGTGGATCCGGGCGCGCCTGCTTTTTGGCATCGGCGAGGTCACGGCTGCGTCGGAAAACGCTTGCAAGGCGCTGGCGCCGCTTGAGCAGAGCCTGGCGATCTTTCGCCAACTCGACAGCCAGCGCGATCTGATCTTCGTGCTGCATCGCCTGGGCGAAACGATAAGTGAAGCGGGCGACGTTCGGCAAGCCGTGACGTTGATGGAAGAAACGCTGCCGATGGCGCGCGCCCTCGACGATCGCTGGCTGGTCGGACGCACACTCTCGATCCTTTCGTCATTGGCCACCGATCTGGAGGAGTTTGAACGGGCGGAAGCATTGGCCAACGAAGCATTGGTCCTTTTGCGCAACGGCAGGGACACAGGCACGGTGGTCTATCTACTCAATGTTCTGGGCCAATCCGCCGCCGAGCGCGGTGATCTGGATCGTGCCGAATCACTGCTCGAAGAGGCATTGACTATCAACCGCACCATTACACGCATGCGCATGGGTACAGCGTGGACGGTGCGCAACCTGGGCATGGTGGCGCAACGACGCGGCCAGTGGGAGCGGGCACGCGTCTATTTTCAAGAGAGCCTACTTCTGCGCTACGAGCTGCGCCAGATCTCGGGGAGTGCCTGGGCCATGGAAGGGTTGGCCGAAGTAGAAAGCATCGACGGCGATCCGCGCCGCGCCGTCGCCCTGTGGGCGAGCGCGACGGGCCTGCGCACCCAGTCAGGGTCGCAGTTGACCGAAAGAGATCGACGCGCCCAGGGTCGTGTCCTCGCTGAACTCTGCCAACAGATCGGCGAAGATGCCTTTAACGCCGCTTGGGCTGCCGGCGCCAGCCGTCCACTTGACGCCGCCGTCGCCTACGCCCTCGGCACTGATCCCGTCCTTACATCGTAGTGTGGCGCGTTGGTTGACAAGATCGCGTTCGAATGACACCGATTCGTCGGGGACCCACTCACGCTGCCGGCCTGCGCTACGGAAAGCGGAGCGAGCGATGCGTCACGCGTGATTTGATGGGTAGGGGCGCCGCAATCTACCAGGGAGACGGCCTGCGCCGGATCGTGCGATCCGGCGCAGGCTTTTTGTTACGGCACGTTGAGGGTGACAAGAATCCGCTGTGGCGGGGTGATGTCCTGGCGTTCGGGGGCGTAGTAGTCGTAGACCTGGCTGCTGGGCACCAGCGCGTTCACCGGGAATTCGGCGCGCAGGCGGTAGTCGAATTGGTAGACGAAGCCGTTGGCGAGACCCGAGGCGTACAGACGCAGGGTGCGCCCTGTGAATTCGTAGCGCTCGATGCGTCCCTCTTCAACCAGTGCATCGAGGTCGGCGGCGACAGGTGAAAGGCCGGGCGGCACGCCAATCTCCACGAGGACAGTCCCCGCGTTGCCGGGCGAAAGCACTTCCACCAGCGCAGTGACGGCGACCGTCTCGTTGACGGCCAACTCGGTGCGCGCGTAGGCCACATCGATACGCATGGGCTGTTGCCGGTCGGGTGCGTCGGTTTCCACGACGGACCAGGGCAGGTAATAGCCCGCCGTTACCTGATATTGGAACGGACGGTCGCCATCGACACGCAGATCCACGATCTGTTGACCGGGCGCAATGTCATCGAAGACGAACTGCTGCACTACGTCGGCGTTGCTGTCGTCGATGGTGACTGTCTGGCTGCGCCCGCCGTTAAAGGTGACGGTGACGGTGGCCGCTTCGTCGCTGCGCGCAGTGATAGCATCGTTGATCAGCGCCTTGAGCACGAGGATCGTGCTTTGCGTGGTGCCGAAGGCGCCATACGGCTGGCGTTGGTCGATGAGATAGGCAAGGGCGCGCTCGACAAGCTCCGGGTGCCCACCACTGCGTTGCAGTGCAAGAACCATCAACGCGGTCGTCTCGATATTGGATGTGTAGCCGTAGCCCAACAGGGAAGCATCGCTAACCCAGAAGAGGCCGTCTTCGTCCTCTTGCGCCAGGGGAATCAGCCGGTCGAGCAGTTCGCGGCCGTCGCGGTCGCCTGGATCCACGGCCAGCAAGGCGTTGGCGGCCAGCGCCAGCGAGTAGACGGAAGCACTCGGCGGCGCTTCAGCGGGGACCGGCGTTGCCAGCGGTGAGATCGTGATCGGTGTCGCTGTGGCGTCGGACTCAGTCTCTGCAACCACGCCGGCGTTAAGCTTTTCGGCGTTGCGCGTCAGGTAGCGGGCGGCACGGCGCAGGGGCAGCGTGTCCCCGTAGCCGGCTTCGGCCAGCGCCCAGGTGACATAGGCCGTGGCGGTGAATTCGTCGCTGAGGTTGTAAGCGTAGTAGGTATCGGCCGGCCAATGATCGTCGATCTGGCGATCGAGCAGGTAGACAGACATGCGCTTGAGCAGATTGGGATCGACGTAGTGGACACGGCTCATATCGGTAAACTGCATGAGGCCGTAGGCGGTGAGCGTGTCCAACGGCGGCGGGTCGCCGTACAGGCTGAAGCCGCCGGGGATTTCGGTCTCGAAGGTGAGCAGGCGCTGATAACCGAGGTCGACGAGGCGCTCAGCCTGCTGTTCCACCCGCGGGGACAACTGGCCGGTGTTGCGCAGATAGTCCAGGATCATCACGTTGGGATAGTTGACGCTGGTGGTCTGCTCGAAGCAGCCGTAGGGTTCGCGCAACATGCCGTTGAGGCCATCGACGAGTTGGCTGACCACGCCGGGGTAGAGCTTGACGGTGACCAGGCTGGCTCCCGCCACGGCTTCGTCAGGCACGACGACGGAGGCCTGAGCATCGCCTTCCAGCGTCCCGTTGGCGACGTCCTGGCGCGCTTGACCGTCGGGGAGGATCTGAACTTCGCGCTGCACGGCATCGCTGAGGACGCTGCCGGTGGCGACGACGGTGAAGGTGCGGTCGCCGAAGCCGATGACACGGATCGGGACGTAGGTCACGGCGACCTCGGCGGGTGCGAGGTCGATGGTGACGGCGGTTTCGCCGGTGAACTCGAACCAGTCGGCGGGCTCGACGGCGATTTGGATGGTCTGTGCTTCGTCCAGGTAGTTAAAGAGGCTGACGGGCACAGAGATTTCGTCGCCCACGCTGAGGAAGCGCGGCAGGTCAGGTTCGACGAAGAAATCCTGGAAGACGCGCAGAGCAGCCTGTGCGCTGCCCAGGTTGCCCTCTTGGTCGGAGGCGACGACGCTGACGCGCCAGGTGGTGATGGTGTCGGCCACGGGGATGGTCAACTGGGCGTGACCGCCGGCGTCGGTCTCAACTTCGGGCAGCCAAAAGAGCGTTTCGGGGAAGAATTGGCGCAGCCGCGGCGGCTCAGGTTGGCTGGATGCGGGGGCGGCGGTCTCGAAGGTGAAGCCATCCTGCGCGTCGCCTTCCGCGGCAGATTCTGCGGCGGGCGCGGAACCGGCAGGCGCGGCAGCGGCGCAGGCGCCCCACAGGAACGAGGCCATGCCCAGCAAGACCAGGCCGATCAGAAGGCGGCGACGTTTTCTGCTGCCATCGTAGAAGCCGATGCCCAGCAGCGGCAGCGCGATCCCTGCCCGCGCGGTCCACCCCAGCAGCATGGCGAGGCGATCTGTGGCGGCAGTGTCAACCGGCTGCGGCGCCGGCGACACGCTTGCCAGTTCCTCGCCAAAAAAGCCGAAGAGGGCCACGTCGCGGGCCTTTTGTAAGGCGATGGGGTCGACGTTGGAGCGGATGGGGCGCTGTTTGCCGTCGTAGGGCGACGGATCATCGTCGGCCAGGGGGGCGAAATCGCGGATCTCGTACCACGGTTCGTCGAGTTCGCGGTCAAGCAGGAAGAAGGTGCGAACGAAGCCGGGGTCTTGTGCGCCGAGGGCGAAGACCGATTCATCGACGATGGAGATGCCCAGGGCGCCGGGCATGGGTGCGCCATCGCGGCTCACGACCACGTCGAGCACGGCGCTGTCGCCGGGGCGGTAGATCTCTTTGTCGGCGCTGACGGTAACCTGGGCAGGCGCCGGGTTGACGAGGACGAAGCGGCGGTCGCGCACGATGTTGCCGCGCGCATTGAGGGCGTAGGCGTTGAGATCGAGGGTGCCCAGCAGCGAACCGTCGATGTCGATGGCGACCTGGGCCACACCGTCAGTGACGGGCAGGGTGACGAGGCCGAAGGTCTGCTTGCCTTTGGCAATGTCCAGATAGACGGTCTCCACTTCACCGGCGACATAGATATCGAGGTTGAGGGTGTCGCCCACGGCGACTTCGGCGCGTTCGGGGCGCAGCAGCAGCGATGTGTCCTGGAAGTGTGTGTTGAGGCGCACGCGAGTCTGCACGGGCGCCACGTCGAGGTTGAGTGCGCGTATCTCCACATCCAGGACGACGTCGAGCGCATCGACGGGCGTCACCGAGATGGTGGCGAGGCCGAAGTCGTCGGTCTGCACGGTGCGCGTGCCGCCGTTGACGGTGATGGTCAATTCGGCAGGGATGCTACTGCCGTCAGGTGAGGTGACTTGCAGATAGACGAGATTTTCGACGTCGGTGCGCAGGACGCCCGACTCGGCCACGGCGTCGAGAAGGAGCGGCTGCTCGGCCACGGTAACCGTTTCGTCGATGGATTCGGCGTGGGCGGCACTGTCGGTGACGGTGACGGTGAGGTCGATCTCGGCGCTGTCGTTGCCCAGTTGGCCGACGAACGAGTCGGGCACGACGAACTCGTAGGCGAAGTTGCCGTCGGCGTCGGTTTGGCCGGTCAGCTCGAAGATCGGCGCGATCTGGGTGCTGCCCAGAAAGCCTTCGATACGCACTTCGCCGCCGGCCACGGGTTTGCCAAAGAAGTAATTGGCCGAGACGACGCCGCGGGCGACGTCGCCGGGCAGATAGTAGGTGCGATCGGGGGCAAACTCGACCTTGAAGCGAGGCAGCTTGTAGGGCTTGACCTCGACGCTGCGACTGCTGCTGACGGGGCCCAGGGCGGCGGTGAGGATGTAGTCGCCGGATATGGCCTGGCCGTCGAGCTCAAAGTCGGCGGCGGCGATGCCCCACTCGGAGGTGGCCAGTTCCCGGCGCAGCAGACGGTTGCCTTCGGGATCGTCGACGGTGAAGACGATGGTTTCGTCCTGCGCGGCGGCCAGGGCCAGCGAGTTGAGCGCCAGTGTACGGGCGTGGATGACCTGACCTGGCTGGTAGACAGGCTTGTCGGTAGAGACGAGGACGCTGTAGGTGCGCCCCACGTAGACGGTTTCGTCGTAGGCGGCGGATTCTTCGGCGCTGTTCACTTCGACGGATAGCACCTGTTCTCCAGTTTCCACCTCTTTGGGCACGGCGAAATTGGCCAGGAGCAGGCCGGTATCGTCGGTGCGGCCGCGGTAGAGTTCCCCATCTTCAGAGAGCGAGATGATCACCTCGGCGTCGGCGGCCGGCTGGTTGTTGAAATTCTCCCACCCCTGGATCAGCAAGGCGGCGCTGCTGCCGGGCACCAGGTTCGACACCTGCCCGCCCACGGTGATGACAATCGGTTGGTAGGGCTGTCCTGGCGAGGGGCAGCCGAGCAGAAAGAGGGCCAGCGGAATAAAGATCCGCAACCAGCGATGGCGTAATGAACGGTTGTGCATATTCCTATTCCTTTGAACAGAAAGAGTTGAACCACCGAGATGTAGTCTATGATCGCCACCAGATGGATGTGGTGCAGAATGTGGAAGACGTGGGGGCGTCGGCTTTTATTGTAGATCGTTGTATACTTTTTTTCCAGGACTACACAATTGGGTGCGTTTCACGTCATTGGCCCGTCCATATCTGCCGGGAAGAGACGACGGATGGACACGGAGGTCCATCCCTACCGTAGGGGCCGGCCTCCGTGCCGGTCCGTTCTGGGTTGGCCGGGCGAGATGGATGGCAGGGAGAGACGGATGGACACGGAGGTCCATCCCTAGCGTAGGGGCCGGCCTCCGTGCCGGTCCGTTCTGGGTTGGCCGGGCGAGATGGATGGCAGGGAGAGACGGATGGACACGGAGGTCCATCCCTACCGTAGGGGCCGGCCTCCGTGCCGGTCCGTTCTGGGTTGGCCGGCGAGATGGATGGCAGGGAGAGACGGATGGACACGGAGGTCCATCCCTACCGTAGGGGCCGGCCTCCGTGCCGGTCCGTTCTGGGTTGGCCGGGCGAAATGGATGGCAGGGAGAAGACGGATGGACACGGAGGTCCATCCCTACCGTAGGGGCCGGCCTCCGTGCCGGTCCGTTTCCGGGTTGGCTTTCCGGTAAATTGTTGCCAAAACTGGAATGACACCCCCACTCTTTGTGCGAGGAGAAGGTAATGAGTAGATCATCGTTGATGCAATCCAGCGCGGCAGGGCAGGTGGAGATCACTGCGATCAAGGCGTTGGAACTGGAAGATCACCGTACGTTGATCAAAATCGAGACAGACGCCGGCGTCGACGGCTACGGCGAGTGTCACGGCAGCGGACCCTATGCCCGCGCCGCTATTGCCGCGCTGGAAGGTCCGCGCCTGCCCCACCTTGGCCTCATCGGCAAAGACCCGCTGGCGATCGAGGTCCACTTTCACAACATGTTTTCCGCCTACCCCCAGCGCGGACGGGTGACGCGTGTCCTCAGCGGCATCGATATTGCGCTGTGGGATCTGGCGGGCAAGCTGTTGGGGCAGCCTGTGTCGAAACTGCTGGGCGGCAATTTCCGCGACGAACTCAAACTCTACTCGCACTGCTCCGGCGGCGATTTTCTGGACAAAGCCGCCTGGCGGGATCGAGTGGACAAGCTGACCGGCGACGGCCGCGGCTTCAAAGCCTTTAAAGTGGACATTCATCACGTCCTCGGTGTGCCGATGCAGCAGTATTCGCCCAGCATCAGCCCAGAAGACGCCCGCCATGTGCATCGCGCTTACACACTGGCGCGCGAGGCCTTCGGCGACGACATCGACATCATCGTCCACTGCCACAATGAATTGGACGTGCCCAGCGCCATCCGGGTGGCGGCCGCGGTGGAACAGATCCAGCCGCTTTACTATGAAGATCCGCTTGCGCCGGCTTACTCTGAATCCTGGGTGGCACTGCGCCGCTCGACACGGCTGCCCATTATGACCGGCGAAAACCTTGAACTGGCCGAAGATGCCCTGCCCTTTCTGCAAAATCAGGCCGTCGATACCCTGCAGCCCGACTTGATCAACAGCGGCGGCATCACCGGCGTCAAGAAGATGGCCGATTTGGCCGCACTCTACCGCATCCCCGTCTGCCTGCACAACGTAAGCGGCCTGATCCTCAACATGGCATCGCAGCAGTTCTCGGCCGCGCTCTTCAACTGTCCGCTCATGGAATGTTCGGTGCGCGCCGACCAATACCAGTGGGCCACGCAAAACCCCATCGTGATCAAAGACGGCAAGATGAAAGTGTCCACGGCGCCGGGGCTGGGCCTGGATCTGGATCAGGATTATCTCAAAGCGCACCGGGCCGACGGCGAACCGTGGTGGGGAGCCTAAGAGCAGCAAGAAGAAAGCTCCGGCAGATCGTTAACGCTCGCAATTCGCAAAGAGGAACCATGTCATTTTCAATTCGACCCTATCATCCAACTGATATTGTAGCGCTGTACGAGGTCTGCTTGAAGACGGGCGACAGCGGCGAGGATGCCACCCATCTCTACAAGGATCGGGAATTGCTCGGCCACATGTATGCCGCGCCCTACCTGGCCTATGAGCCGGATCTGGCCTTCGTGCTGACCCATCAGGGTGTGCCGGTAGGCTATGTCCTGGGCACACGCGACAGCGAAGCCTTCGCCGCCCGCTGCGAACGGGATTGGTACCCAATATTGCGGGCGCGCTATCCGCTGCCGCCTGCCGAGGACACGTCGCGCGACGCCCGCATGATCCGCGCCTTCCACGAGACGGCGACGACGAACCCGGAACTGGCCGATTTCCCGGCGCATCTGCACATCGATCTGCTCCCCGTTGGCCAGGGGCAAGGCTGGGGGCGACGCATGATCGAGACCTTCCTGGCGCGGCTGCGCCAATTGGAGGTGTCGGCTGTCCATTTGGGGGTCGGCAAACACAATCAGCGCGCCATCGGCTTCTACGAGCGCGTCGGCTTTGAGAAGGTAGTGACCTACGATCACTGGGGCTGGATTGGCTATGGGCTGAGATTGTAGTGGATCAAAAAAACCCGGCGGGTTTCTGGTACCCGCCGGGTGCAGACTATCCTATCGCATATGGGGGAAGGCATCAATGCCCGCATAGAGGGCGGTGGCGTCGAGTTCTTCTTCGATGCGCAAGAGCTGGTTGTACTTGGCAACACGATCGCTGCGCGCCGGTGCGCCTGTCTTGATTTGACCCGTGTTAAAGGCGACGACGAGGTCGGCGATGGTGGCGTCCTCGGTTTCGCCGGAGCGATGGCTCACCACAGCGGACCAGCCGGCGCGGTGGCTCATCTCGATGGCGGCGATGGACTCGGTCAATGTGCCGATCTGGTTGACCTTGCACAGCAACGAGTTACACGCCTTTTCGTGAATGGCACGCTCGATACGTTTGACGTTGGTCACCAACAGATCATCGCCCACCAGTTGTACTTTATGCCCGATCTTCTGATAGAGCAGTTTCCAGCCATCCCAGTCGTCTTCGGCCATGCCGTCTTCAATGGAGATGATGGGGAAGCGGCTAACCCAATCTGTCCACAGGTCGGCCAATTCTTCGCTGCTCAGTTCGACGCCTTCGATGGGCAATTTGTAGCGCCCACTGGCTTCATCATAGAGTTCACTGCTGGCAGGATCGAGTGCAATAAAGACATCCTCGCCAGGACGATAGCCCGCCTTCTCGATCGCCTTCAGGATCACTTCCACGGCAGCCACGTTGCCGCCCAGGCTGGGGGCAAAGCCGCCTTCGTCGCCTACGTTGGTGCTATGGCCGGCGTCGTGCAGCACTTTTTTGAGCGATTGGTAGATCTCAGAACCCCAACGCAGTCCTTCGCGGAACGAATCCGCGCCCACCGGCATCACCATGAATTCCTGGAAATCGGTGCTGTTCACGGCATGTTTGCCACCGTTGAGGATGTTCATCATGGGCACGGGCAGGGTGCGAGCACCTACACCGCCGAGATAGCGGTAAAGCGGCAGCCCCAGGGCTTCGGCAGAGGCTTTGGCCACGGCCAGACTCACGCCCAGGATGGCATTGGCGCCCAGATTTCCCTTGTTTTCGGTGCCGTCGAGTTCGATCATAAATTCGTCGATGGCCACCTGATCGAGCGCATCTGCACCGACCAGTTCCTGCGCCAGGACCGTATTGACATTGTCCACGGCCTGTTCCACGCTCTTACCACCATAGTTTGACTTATCACCATCGCGCAATTCCACGGCCTCGTGGACACCCGTGCTGGCGCCACTGGGAACAGCGGCACGGCCCAATGCACCGTTTTCAAGCACAACGTCTACTTCCACTGTAGGATTGCCCCGGCTGTCCAACACCTGACGACCGACAATCGCTTCAATTGCTGTCATGAAACCGACCTCCTAAGTTGTCGCGAAAAATAAAGGTATGCCGGCACTCTGGCCGTATTCCACCGCGCAGAGATACCGTTTTATCCACCGTTGCAAGTGTTCAGCTTCAGGTACGGCGCGCCTGAATAAACACCCACCAATTACTATAGCGCAGGTCGAAGGAATCTCCAATGAAATTGATTTGCGCAAGCTCCGGACATCTCAGCGGGCGCTAGTACAGTTGGGCGTAAATACCACGGCGAAAATTTGGCACTCCTGCCTCTGGTCGGAAACGTGGACAAATTTCCGCCGGGATTTACTAGTCCGCCGGTGACTCGGCAGGTTTTGTCTTTGCAACGACCGGCGACCCTGCCGTTGATTCTGCCAGTGATTCTTCGTCGGGGCGAGCTTCGTGCAAGGCCCCGAACGCACGCAGCCGCGGGGAGATCAGCGCCGTGACGCCGACGACGATCAGTGTGCCGATGCCGCCACTCACCACGGATACCACAGGGCCAAAGGCCTGTGCCACCGCCCCAGATTCAAAGCCGCCCAATTCATTCGACGCCCCCACAAAGACGCTGCTCACCGCCGAGACCCGCCCACGCATGTTGTCGGGAGTGAGTAACTGCTGCAAAGTCTGGCGGATGATCATGCTGACATTGTCGAAGGCCCCGGTGAGGAAGAGCATGGCAAAGGAGAGCCAAAAGTTTTTGGAAATGCCAAAGATGATGGTGGCGACGCCGAAAGCGGCGACCGTGAGCAATAGATTGCGACCGGCGCGCTGCATAGGGGGCAGGTAGATCATGGCGGCGGCCATGCAGAAGGCGCCTACCGCCGGTGCAGCCCGTAGCCAGCCGAAACCGGTGGCGCCTACGTTGAGAATGTCCTCGGCGTAGATGGGCAACAGGTAAACGGCCCCACCTAGCAAGACGGCGAAGAGATCGAGCGAGATCATGGCGAGAACGATGCGTGTCTTCCAAACGAATTTTACCCCGGCTGCCAATGTCTGGAAGTTGGCTGCGCCGGTAGGCTTGGTGTCTGATTTGAAGTTCAGCCGCGACAACAAAAAGATAAAGAGCAGCGAACTGACGGCGGTGATGACGTAGGCAAACGGCAGGTTGACGACGAGGACAAAACCGCCGATAGCCGGCCCCAGCACGGCAGCGATCTGCATCAGGCTGGTGTTCCATGTCACGGCGTTGGGGAAGACTTCCGCCGGCACCAGTTGGGGCACCAAAGCCACGCGCGCCGGGCGCCCAATCATCACAGCCGCGGCGTCGAGGAAGAGCAACAGGTACATCGCATTCACCGAGCCCTGCGTGTACGATAGCACAGCCAGGCCCAACGATGTTACCGTCATGGCGCCCAAACTGATCATCACGAGTTTGGGGCGGTTGAAGCGATCGGCCAGATAGCCCGAAGGAATGGCCAATAACATGGTGGGCAAGGCTTGCGCCAGCCCCACATATCCCAGCGAAAGCGCCTCGCCCGTACGTTGATACATTTCCCAACCGATGGCAACGCTCTGGATGCGTGTGCCCAACATGGCAATAAACCAGCCAATAATGTAGGCCCGATAGTATGGAACACGAAACGCAGCATAGGGATCGTGGGTAGGGCGAGTAGACTTTGAACGATTGTCTTTGGATGCGTTTGACATGACAGGGCCTCTATACTAGAACGCGCGGACGCAGGGTTTCTGTACCGGTTTACAGACAATTCCGCCATTGTAGACGGCAATCGCATGGATCGCAACTTTGGTTCAATTCCCACATTGTTGACCCGCGTTGTGCGCGATGCTACAATCGGACGATTGAAGAGGGAGGGATGGCGGGTGACGATCGGAGATCGGGAATTCGTCTCCCTACGCTCTGGCCTGTGCCCTCACCCTTTATTTCGAGAGGTGTCAACCATGAAAATCTATATGGATCATGCCGCAACAACGCCGACGCGAGCCGAGGCGATCGAGGCCATGCTCCCCTATTTGAGCGAATTTTACGGCAATCCGTCGAGCATCCACAGTATAGGACGCAAAGCCCACGCCGGGCTGGATGCGGCGCGGCGCACGATAGCCCAGCTCCTGGGCGCCAAGCCGAACGAGATCGTCTTTACCGGCTGCGGTTCGGAAAGCGACAACGCGGCGCTGCGTGGAATCGCAGGGGCGCGGCGCGAACAAAGCGGCGCCAATCGGATTATCACCAGCGCCATCGAACACAAAGCCGTGTTGGAAACCGCTGTCGATCTGCGCGATCACTACGGATTCGAACTGACCGTCCTCCCCGTCGACGGTGAGGGACGGGTAGATGTGGCCGCTCTTGAGGCTATCCTGGCTGAGGATGTGGCCGTAGTAAGCGTGATGCTGGCCAACAACGAAATCGGCACGATCCAGCCGTTAGCAGAGATAGGGGCGCTCTGTCGCGCCAGAGAGATTCCATTCCACACCGACGCCGTACAGGCGGCAGGCAAGGTATCGATCCAGGTGGACGAGCTACAGGTAGATGCGCTGAGCACCAGCGCCCACAAATTCTACGGACCGAAAGGCGTTGGCTTTTTGTACTTGCGCCAGGGAACGCCCTTCCACACCTTCTTGACCGGCGGTAGCCATGAGGGCAATCGCCGCGCCGGCACTGAAAATGTGCCGGGCATTGTGGCGATGGCGAAGGCCTTCGCACTGGCCGAAGCCGAGCGCGAGGAAGAGTCGGCGCGGCTGCAACTCCTGCGCGATCGGCTGATTGGCGGCATCCTCGAAGGGGTGGAGGGCGCGCACCTCACCGGATCGCCCACCGATCGCCTGCCCAATCATGCCAGTTTTGTGATCGATCACGTTGAAGCCGAAGGTGTGCTGATCGCGCTGGATATGGCGGGGGTCGCGGCCAGCAGCGGCAGCGCCTGCACCAGCGCGGCGCAGAAACCCAGCCACGTCCTGGAAGCGGTGGGCATCCCGCCGCACTTGTCGGCAGGTGGGCTGCGCCTCAGTCTCGGCCAAAGCAACAACGCCGAGCAGATCGATTATGTCATCGAAAAGCTGCCGCGCATTATCGCCCAGATCCGCGGGATGGCGCCGGTGGCGTTGTAGTATCCTATCGTTTATGTTGTAGGTTGAGCGGTTCGTGATCTCTGCTTGTTGTGGTCATTTCTATTGAGGATTGCTTATGTTGCGTGCGAAAAATCAGCTCTTCCCAAAGTTGCGCGGTGTAGATGTCCGCCCCTACCGCCAGAATGGCACCGAATACTATTTGCTACGCGATCCGCTGGAATTGGCGGAGGGATCGCTGCTGGTGCCGCAATATTTTGGACCGGTGCTGGCGTTGTGTGATGGCACGATGGAGGATGCCACGGCGATTGATGCGACGGCATCGGTTCAATATGGGGTGCGCATCGGCGTGGATATGATCGAGCAGATCCTCACGGCGCTGGACGAGGCTTTGCTGTTGGAGAATGAGCGCTATCGCAATGCGCTGCTGTCCAAGATCGAGCGATATCGGCAGCGTCCCTTTCGCAAGGCAGCGCTGGCGGGCCTATCCTACCCCGCGGAAGAGCGCGATCTGGCGCAGTTGCTGAACGACTACCTGGCACAGACTCCGACCAAATCGAATGGACACAGCAACGGGCGGGCGCGCGGTCTCTCTCGCCCAGGCATCTTCAGCCCGCACATCGACTATCCACGTGGGGGGGCTGTCTACGCCCAGGCATGGAAGGCGCTGGAAGAGGCCGTGAACGACGCCGATCTGGCGATCCTGATCGGAACCGATCACCACGGAGATGATCTCTTCACGCTGACACGGCAGCACTATGCAACGCCCTTCGGCACGCTCCCCACGGACACAGCGATTGTGGACGACCTGGCCACTGCCCTGGGCGAGGAGGCAGCATACGCGGGCGAGCTTCGCCATGTCAACGAGCATTCGCTAGAGTTGGTTGCGGTCTGGCTGCATCATCTGCGCGGCGGACGTCCTCTGGCCGTGGTGCCGGTGCTGGTGGGATCGTTGCATCGCTTCTACGCCGGCGAGCACAGCCCATCTACCCATTCGCCCATCGAGACCTTTTTGAAAACGATGGAAGCGCATCTAGCCAACCGCAATGTCTTCGTGCTTGCATCGGGCGACCTTTCTCACGTAGGGCCGGCCTTTGGCGGATCCGCCCTCACGGCCACGGACCGGCTACAGGTGCGCAACGCCGATCGCACGCTGATCGAGCGTCTCTGCGCCGGCGACGCCGAAGGATTTTTCAAGGCCATTGCCCAGAGTAGAAACCGCAACAATGTCTGTGGCACCACACCCGGCTACCTGGCCTTGAAGCTGATGGGCGAGGTTGGCGGCGAAGAGATGGCCTATCAATCATGCCCCGCCGACGAGCAAAACACCTCCGCGGTCACGGTGACGGGGATTGCCTATCGGTGAGTCAGTGGCCTGCTTCGAAACGTCTGCGGCGGATGGCAGCGGCCTGTTTCAGGCCAAAGGCAAAGACGCCCGGCATGAGTTGGGCCCCTGCCACCAGGAGGCGGTCGAAGAGGGTGATGTAGACCTCGCGCTCCCCACGGCGGATGGCGCGGATCGTGCGTTTGGCGACACGCGCCGGAGCGACGCCGCGCATGGGCGCATGTCGCTCTCCCTGACGGTGGCCGGCCCCCGGCACGCTAACCCGCGAATGCTGCGAAAACTCTGTCTCCGTCAACCCCGGGCGCACCACGATGATTTTGATCTGATCGCCGGCCAATTCGGCCCTGGCGGCGGCGCTGGCTCCTTCGAGTGCGTATTTAGTAGCCGTATAGCCGCCACCCAGGGGTGAGGGGAATTTGCCCACGATGCTGCTGACATTGACGATTGTTCCGCCGCCGCCTCGCCGCATCACCGGGACCACGGCCTGCATGGCGCTCACCGCGCCGAAAAAGTTAACATCGAAAACATAACGCAGATCGGCCAGATCCACTTCATCTATTGCCCCGTAAATGCCCATCCCCGCGTTGTTGACCAGCAGATCGATGCCCCCGAACTCGGCTACGGTGCGATCCACCAGCGCAGCCACGTCCGCCTGATCGGCAACGTCCACAGCAACGGCGAGGGTACGTGCGCCGTAAGTCTGGTGCAGACGTTCGGCCAGTTCGTGGATCGATTGCCGGCTGCGTGCGGCCAACACCACGGCGCAGCCTTCGCCGGCCAGCGCTTCGGCAATGGCGGCGCCGATGCCGCGGCTGGCTCCGGTCACAATAGCAACTTTGTCACGTAGATCCATGGGCAGTTCCTTTCCTTCAACGGGTGTGCATGCCAAACTGGTTGACCCGGTCGCCCGGCCCTTGTACAGAGAAGGCGAAAGTTTGGCGACTCCAGTCGACAAACGCTATAATCATGCTCCGATTGTACTTGTTATATCGCCCGTTATGAAATGGATCGGTTCACTGTTCGAGCAGTGTGGCCGGTTATGCCAGAATTTGCCATGGTGCACCGCCATCTTACACCGCGTCGTGTCGCGAAAATCTGAACTGTCAGACATTTCTGACCGAAGAGGAGTGCAGAAGCCCTATGTCCCAAAGTCCGAAACGAACATCCAGGCCTGTTGGATCGAACGAAGCCCCCGCCGCCAGGCGCAAACCCATACCGGCAGGGGTTTTGATCATAGGCGGTGGGGCCGTCGTGGTTGTTGTGTTAGTGGCGCTTTTGGTCTACTTCAACCGTCCGAAACCGGTATCGGCAGAGGCCTATGAAGACTTCCCGGCGGAATGGGTATCACGACGCTCATTGGGGAATCCGGATGCGCCGGTTGTGATCCAGGGTTGGGAAGATTTCCGCTGCCCTGCCTGTTCGCAGTGGACACGCACCATCAAACCACAGTTGATGGAGAGTTTCATTTCGCCCAACGGTTCGGTGGACCCCGGCAGCGTGCGCTTTGAATATCACTACTTCCCGCTGACCAGTCACGGCGAAACGGCTTTCCTGGCGGCACAGGCGGCAGAGTGTGCCGCCGATCAGGGCGGATTCTGGGTCTATCACGATCGACTCTTCAATGCCACTGATGAAGGCCCTTCGGGCTTTACGATGGATCGGCTTCAATCCTATGCGAACGAGTTGGGGATGGATGGGCAGGCCTTGTCGCAGTGTGTGATCAGCCAACAGTACGCCGACGAAGCCCAGGCTTCGGTGGCCGAGGCGATTTCGATGGGGTTGAACAGCACGCCGTCGATTATTGTCAATGGGCAGTTGATTGAAAACGGGTTTGACTATCAGGCGCTGAGCGCTGAGATTCGCCGATTGATCGAGGCGGCAGATTAGTTCCCACCTTCTTATGAACGAGACAACCAACACGTCCTTTCAAAATCGGTTCTATCATTACGGCTATTACGGCGCGCTTTTGACAGCGTGGATCGCCATGTCAGGCAGCCTCTACTTTAGTGAGGTGCGCCATTATGTACCGTGTGCGTTGTGCTGGTATCAGCGCATTCTGATGTACCCAATTGCGCTCGTGCTGGTGGTTGGCTTGCTGCGCCGAGATCGGCACCTGGCCTATCTGGTGTTGCCCTTTTCCATCATCGGGCAGGGTGTTTCTACCTATCACTACTTGATACAGAAGACGACGATCTTCGGTGCGCCCACAGCGTGCAGCGCAGGCGTTCCCTGTAGCACGGCCTGGATCAACTGGTTTGGCTTCGTCACCATTCCCTTCCTGGCGATGGTGGCCTTCATGATGATCACCGTCTTCTGCGTGACGGCCATCTACCGCGGCGAACTCACCGACAGTGAAGCGGAACTCGTCCCCTGGCAGCCGGTCACCGTGATCGTCGGCGTCGTGGTCATCGTCTTCATTGTATTGGGGCAGATGGCGACGGCGCCCGCCACCCAGGCCAGCGAAGGCTTTATCGTCGAGACCATTGCCGAAAGCGAAGCGTTGACGCCGGTGGAACCCGAAACCGTCGATCCGGCGTTGATCGCAGAAGGACGGGCGCTCTTTGAACAGGCCTGTGCCGCCTGTCATGGAGCCGAAGGTGAGGGCGTGGCCAATCTAGGTGTTCGTCTGACCGACTCTGAGGTCGTTCTTGCCCACGAAAGTTCTGAAGCACTGGACATGATCCGCAACGGACGCATGCCGGGTACGCCCGAGAATACGACCGGTGGTGTTATGCCGCCCAGCGGCGGCCGTCCAGATCTTACCGATGAGCAGTTATTGGCTATCGTGGCCTACTTGCGCAGCAACCCAAGTGAGACGCAGTAATCTACTATGAAAGTATTACCATTTTTGTCAACGCGCCTGCCGTTTGTGATAGCACTGGTCATCGTGCTTTCTACATGGCAGCACACACAGCCGATTTTCGCGCAGTCCGCATCAGGGATCACGTCGCCTGCGCCGGGGAGTTCTGTGAGCGGCGCCGTGCCCATCATCGGCACCGCCGCCATCGATCCGTTTCAACGCTATGAGCTGTACTATAAACTAGAGCCTAACGGCGATGATGCCTACATCTACTTCGATGGAAACACGCGCCAGGTAGTGAATGGACAGCTCGGCGTCTGGCAGACCGGCAGTCTCTCGCCGGGCACGTATACCATTCGCCTGCGCGTGGTGAAGGCCGACGGAAACTATTCGGAACATTTTGCACCCGATCTGAGTATCAATCTGCAGCCGGCGACACCCACGGCCACGGCGACACCTGATGAACCGACCGCCACCCCGATCCCAATTGACACGCCGACGCAGGTGCCGCAACCGACGCCCGCCGTGGTTCAGGTGCAACAACCGGATATCGGTGGTTCGGTGCAGGATACGGCGGAACCGACGCCAACCGCAGCCTTGGTAGCGCTGGATAGTAACAATGCGGAGCCTTCTCAACCGGTAGCCGGTGAAAGCAACAGCGACAGCAACAGCGCTGCCCCCGCAGAGGGCGCGGCCGCAGAAAATTCTGTGACGGCGAATATCACGCAAGAACTGGGCGAAGCCGTCGCCCTGGATCGCCTGCGTGAGCGCTTTATGACCGGGGTCCGCTACAGCGCGGGGATCTTCTTAGTCATCTTTGCGATCTTTGCAGGCAAGCGTCTGTTGGAATGGACACTGAGCCGAGCAGGCTGATGCATTTTCTGCGCAGCCTGTTCTCACGAGAACAGCCGGAGCGGATCGAGCCGATGGCAGCGATGAAAGCCATTGTGGGGCTGGGTAACCCAGGCCCACAGTATGCGCGCAATCGACATAACCTGGGCTTTCAGATCGTCGATCTGGTTGCGCAACGTCACGCGATTGACCTTTCCAAAATGCAGAACAAAGCGCGCCTGGGCGATGGATGGATCCAGCGCAGCGGTCAGCGCGAGAAGGTGATGTTGATCAAACCACTTACCTTCATGAACAGCAGCGGCGAGGCGGTTGCGCCCCTGATGCGCTACTACAACATCGACCCGGCAGATATGCTGGTGATCGTGGATGACATTGATCTGGCCTCGGCCACGCTGCGCTTGCGCCCCAACGGCAGTTCCGGCGGCCAAAACGGGATCAAGTCGATTATCCGCCTGCTTGGCACCCAGGAATTCCCTCGTCTGCGCATCGGGATCGGTCGCCCGCCAGGTCGAATGGACCCTGCCGCCTTTGTGCTGCAAAACTTTTCGGCCCAAGAAGAGGAAGTCTTTGCTCCGCTGCGCGAACGTGTTGCCGATGCTGTTGAATGTTGGATCTTTGAGGGCACCGAGGCGGCAATGAATCGGTTTAATGGAGTCTTTGACTGAGACGGCCGGCGCTAATCGAAGAACGTCCCCCCCGACAGTTGGGATCACACCATGAATCTTTCTGGTCTGTTACCGCTATTGCGTCAGCTACCTGCATACGAGCAGTTGCTCACCGAGGGCAGCGCCGAACCGCTGGCCCTGTTGGAAGCCGCGCGCCCCTTCGTCACGGCGGGGTTGGCGATCCACAGCGCGGCGCCGCTGGTGATCGTGACCACCAACAGCGAACAGGCACACCATTGGCTCGAACGACTCCCTACCTTCCTGCCTCCAGAGGAGGAGGGCGGCCCTTCAGTTTTGTTGTTTGCCGATCCCGATGCACTGCCCTATGAGCGGATCTTCTGGAGCGATCGCACACGCCAGCAACGGTTGACGGCGTTGGCGGCGCTGCAGAGCCGCAGCGGCCCCCCTCCCATTGTGGTGACATCGGTAGCAGGCCTCATGCAGAAGACGATCCCCGCTAAGGAGTTACGGCTGGCCTTGCGGTCGCTCAATGTGGGCGCATTTCTACGCCTGGACGAACTCACCGAACGCTGGGCTCAGAACGGCTATAATCCGGTCGAAGTGGTGGAAGAACCGGGCACCTTTGCCCGCCGTGGTGGCATCGTTGACATCTGGCCGCCCAATTTGCCGCATCCCGTGCGCATCGATCTCTTCGGCGACGAAGTGGACAGCCTGCGCATTTTCGATCCGGCGACGCAGCGATCCGAGCGACGTGTCGAGCGCATCGAGATCGGGCCGGGCAGCGAGGTACTGAGCAAGTATGGCCCCAAGGTGCTGGAACGCCTTGCCGACGCCAACCGCCCTGCCCTGGACCGCCCCGTCACCTCGCACGTGGACGGCACGATCCTCGACGATCCGCGCTTGTTGCTTGCCATCCGCGAAGAGATCCGCCAGGAAGTCGACGCCCTGGCCGAGAGTCACAGCTTCCGCGGCATCGAATGGTACATGCCCTACGTGTACAGTCGCCCCGCTTCTTTGCTCGATCACTTGCCTGAGAATGCCCTGTTGGTGGTAGATGACGGCGCCGCCGTCTTCACCGAGATCCAGGAGACCGAACGCCGCGCCGGTCAGATGCAAGCAGAATTGATCCGCAGTGGGGAACTGCCCGAACAGTTCGCCGACAGCTACTTCAGTGCAGACGAGATGACCACGCAGATCAGCGGGCGTCGTCCTCTGATGCTGGGCTTTGGCGACATGACCGGTAAAGCCGAAAGCGCCAACACGCCCCTGGCGCGTGCCTTTGTACCCGGCCCCAGCTTTGGCGGCGAAACCAAGCGGCTGATCCGTGAGATCCAAAAGCACCTCAAGGCCAACCACAACGTCGTCCTGGTGACGCGGCAGGCGGCCCGGCTGCAAGAGGAATTGGGCGAGGCAGAGATCCCGGTGCGGCTGCAAAGTGAGTTGGCCCAGCGCCCGTCGCGTGGCGTCACCCTGGTACAGGGTATCGCCGTGGACGGTTTTGTCCTGCGTATGGAAGCATCCGACGGCAGCGACGATGAGTCGTCTCCGACGCTTCATCTGCTCACCGACGTGGAGCTGTTTGGCTGGCGAAAGGCGCCGGCGCGCAAAGCGCGCAAGGCCCAGTCCACGGTGGCGCCCGAACTCTTCTTTGCCGACGTCAAATCGGGCGATTACGTCGTACACATGGAACACGGCATCGGCCAGTACGAAGGCTTGATCCGCCTACTGCTGGGCGGTGTAGAACGCGAGTATCTCCAGGTCAACTACGCCCAAGGGGACAAACTCTACGTTCCCGTCCACCAGGCGGACCGGCTGAGCCGCTACGTTGGGGCTGGGGACGGTGGCGTGCCGCCCTCGATCACACGGCTGGGTACGGCCGATTGGCAGCTTGTGAAAGAGCGGGCCAAGAAGGCGGTGGAAGACATCGCCGAAGATCTGCTGGCGCTCTACGCCGAACGTGAAGTGGTGAAGGGCTATGGTTTCAGCCCCGACGGCGGCTGGCAAGAGGAGATGGAAGCCGCCTTCCCCTTCCAGGAGACGGAAGACCAGTTACGCGCCATCGACGAGGTGAAGAACGACATGGAAGCGCCGCAGCCCATGGATCGCATCATCATCGGCGACGTGGGCTATGGCAAGACCGAAGTTGCGATCCGAGCCGCCTTCAAAGCCGTCACTGACAGCCGCCAGGTAGCCGTCCTGGTGCCGACGACTGTGCTGGCGCAGCAGCATTACCGTACCTTCAGCCTGCGATTGGCGCCTTTTCCCGTTCGCGTCGAAATGCTCTCACGTTTCCGCACCCCCGCCCAACAGGAGCAAGTGCTCAAAGGCCTGCGTGAAGGCAGCGTAGACATTGTGATCGGCACGCACCGTCTACTGAGCCAGGATGTGGAGTTCAAGGAGCTTGGGCTGCTCGTCGTCGACGAAGAGCAGCGATTTGGCGTGTCTCACAAAGAGCGGCTCAAACAACTGCGCACACAGATCGATGTGCTGACGCTGAGCGCAACGCCTATCCCGCGCACGCTGCATATGAGTTTGAGCGGTGTACGTAACATGAGCACCATCAACACGCCACCCCAAGAACGGCTGCCTGTGCGTACCGTCCTCTCAGAATACGACGAAGTGCTGGTCAAACAGGCCATCCAGCGCGAGATTGACCGTCAGGGACAGATCTTTTTCGTACATAACCGCGTGCAGGGGATCGAACAGATCGCGGCGCGCATCCACCGGCTCGTGCCCGAAGCAGTGGTTGGCGTAGGTCACGGGCAGATGTCGGAACGCGATCTGGAAGAAGTCATGATCCGCTATGCCGAGGGATCGATCGATGTGCTCGTGTGTACCACCATCGTCGAAAATGGCCTGGATATCCGTCGCGCCAATACAATGATCATCAACCGCGCCGATCATTTCGGCCTGGCGCAGTTGTATCAACTGCGCGGGCGCGTCGGGCGTGGCGCCGTGCGCGGCTACTGCTATCTGCTCTACGACAAACACACCTCACTTTCGTTCGATGCCCGTCGCCGGCTCGAAGCCCTGCTCGAAAGCAGCGAAGAATTAGGCGCCGGCTTCCGGATTGCCATGCGCGATCTAGAAATTCGTGGTGCGGGCGAATTGCTGGGCGCCCGGCAGCATGGGCAGATCGCCGCCGTCGGCTTTGATCTGTACACGCGTCTGCTCACTCAGGCGATCAACGAACTGCGCGACAAGAAGGCGCGTTTCGACAGAATGGCCGGCGACGACAGCGTGCATCCCGCTACCGAGGACGGGCCGGGCAAACGCAAGCCGCGCACCGACGAGGACGGCACGCCGCTCGCCTTTGCCCTGGAAGATCCGCTGGCCCCGCCCGTGATTCTCGATCTGCCCATCGTGGCCGAGATTCCTGATGATTATGTGGCCGAAGAGAATCTGCGGCTGCAACTGTATCGACGCATCGCCGGGCTGACCGACCAGGAAGAGATCGACACGATGCGCCAGGAGTTGCTCGACCGCTTCGGCGCGGACGACGACAGCCAACGGGTGCCCGATGCCGTGGAGAATCTCTTCTATCAGATTCTTGTCAAGGGATTGGCGCTAAAAGCAGGCGTAGCCAACATTGGTCGGCGCCGCGATCAGATCGCCATCTTCATTGAAGACCTGGGCGACGCACGCCGTCGCAAACTGCAACAGCGGCTGAGAATGTCATTGGGCCACAGCAATGACGAAGGGGAGTTCATCCCCGAAAACGCTGTTCACATTGGACGTGAAGCCGTCTACATACCCATCGACGAAGACGACTTCTGGCGTCTGCTGCTGGTGCGTGCCCTCGAGGTACTTGCCATCGAAATGCATACGCCGTAAGCGCCTGTGGATACCACCCGCACCGCGTCACCGGCCTGATATTTCCTCTGGGGCAGGGCGCATTCCTGCCCACTCCTCACTCGCGCCAATCTGTCTCCCCCCCACTTGACCAGCAACTTGACCAAACCGCTGGCTAGCCATAAGACCGTCCAACCTTCGGTGCATGAAATAGCTCCTCACACCTATTCTTGATCAAGTGAAGTTTGCGCCCAATCAAGTGATCGTGTTCAACAGTCTATCTTTTTAGTTTCCTTAGCCACCAAGGGTGTCGGGCGCGTCGGTGCGTCAGGCAGTTTGGAAGGAGAAACAGAATGTCTATAGTTCAACCTGAACCCATTGCCAAAAAAGACGGCAATGTAGGAATGAAGTGGGTCTACCTGTTCGATGAGGTAGAACAGGCCGAAGCGAAAGTTGACGGCAACTGGGACAAAGTACGTGGACTGCTCGGCGGCAAAGGCGCAAACCTGGCCGAGATGACCCGTATCGGCGTGCCGGTGCCCCCCGGGTTCACTGTCACCACCGAAGCCTGCAATGCCTATCTGGCCGCCGGGGAACAGTTCCCCGACGACATGTGGGAACAAGAAATCGCTGCCTTGCACCGCGTCGAGGAACTGGCCGGTAAGAAGTTTGGCGATCCGAACAACCCTCTGCTGGTTTCCTGCCGCTCGGGCGCCAAGTTCTCAATGCCCGGTATGATGGACACCGTGCTCAACATCGGCCTCAACGCCGAGACAGTCGAAGGCTTGATCCGCAAGACCAACGACCCCCGCTTTGCCTACGACTCGTTCCGCCGCCTGATTCAAATGTTCGGCTCGGTGGTTATGGGTGTCCCCGATGAACCGTTTGAACATGTCATCGATCAATATCGCCGTCAGCGCAACGTCGTCAATGATGCAGATTTGACTGCGGCCGATTGGGAAGCCATCGCCATTGAATTTAAGAAGATCATCTGGCGCTTCACCGGCCAGGAATTCCCCAGCGATCCCTTTGAACAATTGAAACTGGCCACCGAGGCCGTCTTTAAGTCATGGAACGGTCGACGTGCGCGCGATTATCGCAACGCCGCCAATATTGCGCATGATCTGGGCACAGCCGTCAATATCGTGACCATGGTCTTCGGCAATATGGGCAACGACAGCGCCACCGGTGTTGCCATGTCCCGTAACGCCACCACCGGCGAAAAGAAGCTCGAAGGCGATTACCTGGTCAATGCACAGGGCGAAGACGTTGTGGCCGGCATTCGCATCACCGATCCGATTGAGCATATGAAGGAAGTAATGCCCAAAGCGTATAGCGAGTTTGATCAGATCGCTCGTCGCCTGGAAGCACACTACCGCAACATGCAGGACATGGAGTTCACCATTGAACATGGCAAACTCTGGATGCTACAGACCCGCGATGGCAAGCGCACCGCCCAGGCGGCTGTTCGCATCGCCGTGGATATGGCCGATGAGGGGATTATCTCGCGCGCCGAAGCCGTGAAACGCGTCACCGCCGATCAGATCGACTTCTTCCTTCACCCGCAGTTCTCGGCGCAAGCCAAGAAGGACGCCAAAGACAACGGTCGATTGATGGCCTCTGGTCTCAACGTGTCGCCCGGCGCAGCCGTTGGTGTCGTTGCTTTCGACGCCGATCTGGCCGAAAAATGGGTCAAAGAAGAGGGACGGAAGGTAATCATGGTCCGCCCCGAAACCAAGCCTGACGATGTGCATGGCATGTTGGCAGCGCAGGGTATTTTGACCAGCCGCGGTGGACGCACCAGCCACGCAGCGTTGGTGGCTCGCCAGTTCGGGAAACCGGCCGTGGTCGGCGTGCAAGCGCTGCAGATCGACATGATCAACCGTGTCATGTCTGTCGGTGATCTCGAAGTCCGAGAAGGCGAGTGGATTGCTATCGACGGCACCGTGGGCGAAGTGTACGTGGGCAAGATGGATACCAATGTCCCCGATATTTCTGACCCCTATCTGATCACACTGCTCAGTTGGGCCGACGAATTCCGCACGTTGGGCGTTTGGGCCAATGCCGATTACCCGCACGATGCCCGCCGCGCCCGAGAGTATGGCGCACAGGGTATTGGTCTGTGCCGCACCGAGCACATGTTCTTCGAAGCCGAGCGTCTGCCGATTGTCCAGAAGATGATTATGACGGACAGCCCCACCGAACGGCGTGCTGCCCTGGAAGCACTCTTGCCCTTCCAACGTGAAGACTTCAAGGGTCTCTTCCGAGCCATGGACGGCTACCCGGTCATCATCCGCCTGATTGACCCACCGCTGCACGAGTTCCTGCCCGGCCACGATGAACTGGCCGAAGCCATCGCCGATCACAAGATCCGTTTGAGCAAAGCAGGCACCCTGCACGAGATCAACGATCTGCTGCACACCTTAGAAGACGAAGAACGCATCCTGTCCCGTGTGGAGAGCATCCGCGAGGCCAACCCCATGCTGGGTACGCGCGGTGTACGCCTGGGCATCATCATGCCGGAACTGACACAGATGCAGGTACGCGCTATCTTTGAAGCAGCCTGCGCCGTCGCCCAAGAAGGCGTCGACGTTCACCCCGAGATCATGATTCCGCTGACTAGCCATGTCAACGAGTTAAACGTACAGCAGGAAGCGCTGGAAAAGATTGCCAAAGAAGTGATGGCCGAGCAGCGCTGCAAGGTCAGCTACAAATTTGGCACCATGATCGAGATTCCTCGTGCAGCGTTGACCGCCGATGAGATTGCCGAAAAGGCCGAGTTCTTCTCGTTTGGCACCAACGACCTGACGCAGACCGTCTTTGGCATCAGCCGCGACGACGCCGAATCTGGTTTCTTGATTGAGTATCTAGAACGCGGCATTCTGCCCGAAAATCCCTTTGCCAGTATTGATGAAAAGGGTGTCGGCAAGATTATGGGTATCGCTGTAGAGCTAGGTCGGAGAACCCGTCCGGATCTTGAAGTGGGTATCTGTGGCGAGCACGGTGGCGATCCGAAGTCGATTTTCCTCTGTCACAAGTTGGGCCTGAACTATGTAAGTTGTTCGCCCTTCCGTGTACCTGTGGCCCGGTTGGCAGCTGCTCACGCCGCACTGGCCGACGTTAAGGAATAGAATTGGTTGAGTCTGCTCGAACGCTACTGGCGTCGGGTATTGATCCACGGCGAACGTCCTCAAGATGACTATTGAGCATAGCCCTCAGTCACACTGCTGGACACGCCAATAGGATTCTCCTTCTTCCCTCCTGGTGAAGGCGGGGTGTGGATATCCACACCCCGCCGCCTCTTTTCATGGGCAGCCGGCAAAATTTGTAGACCAAGTTTGCGGCTGACCCCTCCTCAAATAGGGTCGATCCTGGCAAAGAATGGCTAGATTTAGTACGCGTTTGTGAAACTAGTCACATGTCCAGGCGATGCACCCATCGATTGTCGGAGGTGGATCCCGGCCTGTCAGCCTACACTGTTCAGGGGTGATTGCATAATCACCCGCTTTGCTGTCTATACGTTTGGTTCTCTAACAGGATCTTCCAAATCCTGTGCAACCCTACACGTACCGATAGAACAGGAGGTTCCGGTGCCTGCGTCCACTAGCAACACCATTTCTCCGCCCACCGACGATAAGCGGTGGCGTATCGTCGAGGCAACTATGCGCCGCAACGGCTTTAGGCGAGGCGCACTGATCGAGACGTTGCACACAGTGCAAGAATCATTCGGTTTCTTGGATGAAGAATCTTTGCGCTACGTCGCCGCTTCGCTGCACGCACCATTAAGCCACGTTTACGGCGTCTCTACTTTCTATCATTTCTTCCGGCTTAAACCAGCCGGCGCCCATACGTGTGTCATCTGTACCGGCACGGCTTGTTATATCAAAGGTGCGTCTGGTCTACTTGCTGCCATCCAAGAAGAATACGGGATTGGCCCCGAAGAAACCACCGAAGACGGCCGATTTTCGGTGCTGACGGCACGCTGTTTGGGCTCCTGTGGGCTGGCGCCGGCCGCCGTTTTCGATGGCGAGGTCGAAGGCAGATTGACCAATTCTCGTCTAGCAGAGCGGTTGAGCCGCTGGCAACAGGGATCAAGCAACGGCGCCTTCTACCAGGATGAGGAAGACGAATCCACGGTGGCTGTCCCTACGTGAGATGGCTCTCACGCCGGCAATGGGCAAGGAGGCTAACCAGCAATGCGCGAAAAACTGAGAGAAATCACAGAGATCGAAGAGCAGGCCCAGGATCAATACGAACACTCGATCAACATCTGTACGGCGGCCGGTTGTCTCTCGTCAGGCAGCGAGACGGTAAAAGAGAGCCTCGAAAAAGAGATCGGACGCGGCGGATTGGAACGATGGTGCCAGGTGAAAGGCGTAGGCTGTCTGGGCCTCTGTTCTGCCGGCCCATTGGTAGAAGTAAAACCGCAGAACGTTCTATACGGCAACGTCAGTGTAGACGATGTCCCAGACATTATCGGCTCGCTCAGTGATGGTGCTATTGAGCGCATGATGTTGCCGTCAGATAGCCCCTTCTTTGACAGGCAGATGCGGATTGTGCTTGAAAACAGCGGGCGCATCGACCCGGAACGCATCGAAGACTACATCGCCGCCAAAGGATATTCTGCGCTCGTCACGGCACTGACCGAGATGTCGCCGGCGCAGGTGATCGACGAAATGGTGCAGAGCGGTCTGCGCGGGCGCGGCGGCGCAGGCTACCCTACCGGCCTCAAGTGGACGACGGTGGCCAAGGCGCAAGGCGCCGAGAAGCATGTCATCTGCAATGCGGACGAAGGCGATCCCGGCGCGTTTATGGATCGCAGTGTGCTCGAAAGCGATCCGCATCGCGTCCTTGAGGGCATGACCATCGCAGCCTATGCGATTGGCGCTTCGCAGGGATACATCTATGTGCGCGCCGAGTATCCGCTGGCGATTCAACGACTAAAAACAGCGATCCGGCAGGCGCGACGCATGGGCATGCTGGGGCGCAACATCTGCGACACCCCGTTTAGTTTCAACATCGACATCCGTCTGGGCGCCGGGGCCTTTGTCTGTGGCGAAGAGACAGCCTTGATCGCCTCGATTGAAGGCAAGCGCGGCCAGCCGCGTCCACGCCCACCCTACCCGGCAGAAGTTGGCCTGTGGCGACAGCCCACCCTGATCAACAACGTGGAAACCTTCGCCAACGTTGCCCCTATTATCCGCAACGGCGGTGCATGGTTCACCGGGATCGGAACCGAAAAGAGCAAAGGCACCAAGGTCTTCGCACTGGCAGGCAGCATCGTCAACACCGGCATTATCGAAGTGCCTATGGGTATGACGCTACGCGAAATCGTTTACGACATCGGCGGCGGCATTCCTGGCGGCAAAGCCTGCAAGGCCGTACAGACAGGCGGTCCGTCGGGTGGATGTATCCCTGAAGCCTACCTCGACAGCCCGGTGGATTACGATTCGTTGATGTCTCTCGGTTCGATTATGGGATCTGGCGGCATGATCATCATGGACGAAAGCGCCTGCATGGTGGATGTGGCCAAGTATTTCATGGAGTTCTGCATGACGGAGTCCTGCGGCAAATGTGTTCCATGCCGCGTGGGCACAGTGCAAATGTACAAACTACTCGACAAAATCACCAAGGGCAGTGCAGGGATGGACGATCTGGCCCTGCTCGAAGACTTGTGCGAGGTCGTCAAAACAACCAGCCTTTGCGGCCTGGGGCAGACTGCGCCCAATCCAGTGGTGAGCACATTGCGCTACTTCCGCGACGAGTATATCGCGCATATCGAAGGCAAGGAATGTCCGGCCGGAGTCTGTAAGATCCACAAACCCCAGGTCTTGGAGGTGGCATGATGCAACGTGGTTCAGTCAGAATCGTAACAATGCAAATCGACGGTAAAGACATTGGCGCCCGCGAAGACGAAACGATCCTCGAAGTGGCGCGCGAGAACGGTATCGAGATTCCTACCCTCTGTCACATGGACGGTCTTTCGGACATCGGCGCCTGTCGTCTCTGCGTCGTTGAGGTCAAGGGATCGCGCAAGCTGCTGCCGGCCTGCATCACCACTGCACAAGAAGGGATGGAGGTGGTAACGCGTTCACCCAAGTTGGATCACTATCGACGTATGATCGTGGAGATGCTCTTTGCCGAGCGCAATCACATCTGCTCGGTCTGTGTCTCTAACGGACACTGCGATCTGCAAAACCTGGCGATTGAACTGGGTGTTTCGCATGTCACCGTACCCTACCTTTACCCCAAACTGCCGATCGACGCTTCTCATGAACGCTTCGTACTCGACCACAACCGCTGCGTTCTGTGTACGCGGTGTGTGCGGGTCTGTGACGAAATCGAAGGCGCTCACACGTGGGATGTGATGGCGCGTGGCGTCAACAGCCGCGTGATCACCGATCTGTTCCAGCCCTGGGGTACGTCGGAAACCTGCACCAGTTGCGGCAAGTGTGTGCAAGTCTGCCCCACCGGTGCGCTCTTTGAAAAAGGCAAATCGGTGGCCGAGATGACGAAGCGACGGCAGTTCCTGCCCTATTTGGCCGCTATGCGCGAGGAGGAAGAATGAACGGTCTGGTTGAAGGTAAAGAAGAGGTGACCGGCAACGGCACCGGGGCGCCCGTCAAGGTATCGATGGCAACCGTCTGGCTGGACGGCTGCTCGGGCTGCCACATGTCGTTCCTCGACATCGACGAACGTCTGCTGGAACTGGCCCAAAAGGTGGATCTTGTCTACAGCCCGCTGGTTGACAACAAAACCTTCCCCGAGATGGTGGATGTGACGCTGATCGAGGGTGCGGTGAGCAGCGAAGACGATCTGCGCAAGATTCGCAAGGTGCGCGAGCATACGCGCATCCTGGTTTCACTGGGCGACTGCGCGGTGACGGCGAATGTACCGGGTATGCGCAACCCCTTTACGGTGGAATCGGTGATGACACGCGCCTATATCGAGAATGCACAGCGCAGCCAGCAGTTTCCCAATCAGGTGGTCCCCAAACTGCTGCCCCAATCGAGACCTGTCCACGAGATTGTGCCGGTGGATGTCTTCGTGCCGGGCTGTCCGCCGCACCGCGACGCTATCTATTATGTACTTACCGAGCTGGTGGCCGGCCGCAAACCTGAGCCGCAGCAGTTCACCCGATTCGGGAAATAACCGGGAGGAAAGGCCATCATGCCCAAGACAATCACGATTGACCCCATCACCCGCATCGAGGGACATGCCAAAATCACGATCCACCTGGATGACCAGGGCAAGGTCGACGATGCCTTCTTCCATGTAACTCAGTTCCGCGGCTTCGAGAAGCTGTGCGAAGGCCGCCCCTTCTACGAGATGCCCTCGTTAATGGCGCGCATCTGCGGCATCTGCCCGGTCAGCCATCTGATGGCGTCGGCCAAGGCCTGCGATGCCCTGTTGGCGGTGCAGATCCCCGAGACCGGGGCCAATCTGCGCCGTATCATGAATCTGGCGCAGATCGTGCAATCGCACGCGCTGAGCTTCTTCCACCTCTCTTCGCCCGACTTGTTGATGGGTATGGACGCCGATCCCGCCCAGCGCAACATCTTCGGCGTAGCCCAGCAACACCCTCAACTGGCCATGGACGGTATCATGCTGCGCAAGTTCGGCCAGGAGATCATCGAACTCCTCGGCGGCAAGCGCATTCATCCGGCCTGGGTGGTGCCCGGCGGCGTCAGCGATCCGCTGAATGAAGAACGCCACGCCACGATCCTGGCCGCGCTGCCCGAGGCGCGTAAGATCGCGATCCGCACGCTCGATTGGTTCAAAACCGTGGTGGACAACTACCGCGACGAGATCCGCAGTTTTGGCAACTTCCCCACTCTCTTCATGGGCCTGATCAACGAGGAGGACAACAGTCTCTCGTTCTACGATGGACTTATTCGCATTGTAGATGCCACCGGCAACATTGTCGCCGACCGGCTGAAGCCTGAGAAGTATCGCGACTACATTGAAGAAGAAGTGGCCCCATGGACTTACCTCAAATTCCCGTACTATAAGCCGCTGGGGCCAGAGGGCGTCTATCGCGTCGGTCCGTTGGCGCGGTTAAATCTGATCGACCGCTGCGGCACACCGCTGGCCGATCAGGAGTGGGCCGAGTTCCGATCGTTGGAGCGCGGCGCCGTACTCAGTTCATTCCACTACCACTATGCACGGCTGGTTGAGGTCCTCTACTGTGTGGAACGCATCGAGCAACTGCTCAGCGATCCCGATATCCTGAGCGATCATGTGCGGGCCTTTGCCAGCCCCAACCGCAGAGAAGGGATCGGTGTCTCCGAAGCGCCGCGTGGTACACTGATGCATCATTACAAGATCGACGAAAACGGTCTGATCCAGACGGCCAACTTGATCATTGCCACCGGCCACAACAACATGGCCATGAACAAAGGTGTGCGGCAGGTAGCCAAACACTACATCAACGGCGGCAAGTTGCAAGAAGGTATGCTCAACCGCGTCGAGGCTGTGATCCGCACCTTTGACCCGTGCCTGAGCTGCTCTACGCATGCCATCGGCCAAATGCCGCTTCAGATCCAGCTCATGGGCGCGGACGGCGAAATTCTGGACGAGTTGCAACGCTAACAATATCGTCATCGTGCACCTTGAAACCCGGACTTTGACTGGCGCCGTAGGTGCGGGCCGGAGAAAGAACCACATAGAACGCAGAGAACGCAAAGAAGAAGAAGAAGGAAGTGTAGATATCTCTGCGTTCTATGTGGTAATTCCCGTCGGTGGTTTCGATCTCTTTGCAGTAGAACTCTCTTAACAAAGGATCGCTTCATGGTTGATCTATTCACCCCCGCTTCTACTTTGGTTGTCGCCTACGGCAATCCTCTACGCGGGGATGATGGCGTAGGCTGGCAGGCAGCCATCCTGCTCTCGCGAGAACTCAAAGAGCAGGTGCAGGTATTGGCTCGCCACCAACTGACGCCGGAACTGGCCGAAACGCTGAGTGAGGCCTCGCGGGTGATCTTCATCGACGCCGCCTGCGAAGGACCCGCCGGGCAGGTCCGATGTCAAAAGGTGGAAGGCACGAGTGGCGCGGCCCAACCGTTCACCCATCACGTGGCGCCGGCGGATCTGCTGGCCGCAGCCCAACACCTGTATGGACACGCACCGGCAGGCTATCTGATCACCATCAACGGGGACAGCTTTGGCTATACCGAAACGCTTTCGCCGGCAGTCCAGGCAGCGCTACCAAATGTAGTCGCTCAGGTCAGGGCATTGGCACAAGAAGCTGTATAGCCGGCCCAGATTCTGTTACTCAGGAAGCAATCTTTATGCACATGGCCGGCACTGTTCAATTCCACCGCACCCTATGAGCGGCACCACAACACGAACCATCTCAACAGAAACACGCCTTGCCCTCACAATCCGTGGCGTCGTCCAGGGTGTTGGCTTTCGCCCCTTTGTTTACCGGCTGGCCACCGAACTCCACTTGACCGGCTGGGTGCTCAATTCCGGCCAGGGCGTTTTTGTCGAAGTCGAGGGCGCTGCCGATGCGCTCGATCAGTTCCGGCGACGGCTGGAAAAGGAGGCGCCGCCGCAGTCACAGATCCAGACTGTGCTGGCGACTGAGTTGCCGCCGGCAGGATACACGCAGTTCGAGATCCGTCACAGCGACGACAGCGGACCCAAGACGACCCTGATCCTGCCCGATGTGGCCACCTGCCCAGACTGTCTGCGCGAGCTCTTTGATCCCAATGATCGGCGCTACCGCTATCCGTTCACCAATTGCACCAACTGCGGACCACGCTATTCGATCATCGAAGGCATCCCCTACGATCGGCCGCAGACGACGATGCGCGCCTTCAGCATGTGCCCACAGTGTCAGGCCGAGTACGACGATCCGCTGGATCGGCGCTTCCACGCGCAGCCGAACGCCTGTGCGCAGTGTGGCCCACAACTGGCCTTTTGGGATGAACGCGGCCTACAGCTCGTCGAAGAAGACGCCGCTATCCTCGCCGCAGCCGATGCAATCCGCCAGGGATGGATCGTGGCGGTCAAGGGGGTCGGTGGCTTTCACTTAATCGTGGATGCCCGTTCGAGCGAAGCGGTGGACCGCCTGCGCCGGCGCAAACATCGCCCCGACAAACCCTTGGCGTTGATGGTCCCCGATCTGAATCAGGTGGAGTGTATTGGTGCGCTTTCAGGCGACGAAGAGGAACTGCTTACCTCCGCCGCAGCCCCCATTGTGCTGCTCTCAAAACGGCAGCGCAGCGAGATAGCGGAGAATGTCGCCCCGCATAACTCGCGGTTGGGCGTCATGCTGCCCTACACCCCGCTGCACCATCTGCTCATGGCCGAGTTGGGATTCCCGGTGGTGGCGACCAGCGGCAACTTGACCGATGAACCGATCTGCATCGATGAGCACGAGGCCTTACAGCGACTGCACGGCATCGCCGACTTTTTCCTGGTGCACAATCGGCCCATCGCCCGTGCAGTGGATGACTCGGTGGCCCGCGTGATCGCCCACGAAGTCCAGATTTTGCGGCGCAGTCGCGGCTATGCGCCGTTACCGGTGCGGTTAACCGCACCGGTGCCCCATCCGATCCTGGCGCTGGGCGCGCATCTCAAGAACAGCATCGCCCTCGCCATCGAGGATCAGGTCTTCTTGAGCCAACACATTGGCGATCTAGAGACGCCACAAGCCTATGATGCCCTGCGCCATACGGTAAATAGCCTGTGTACGCTGTATGATGTTGAAGTGGCCGAGGTAGTCTGCGATGCCCACCCCGACTATCTGTCCGGCCGTTTGGCGGCAGAACTGGCCGAAGCGGGCCAAATTCCGCTGCGGCGGGTGCAGCACCATTATGCCCACATCCTGGCGTGCATGGCCGAATGTGGGCTGCAGCCGCCGGTCTTGGGGTTGGCCTGGGATGGCACCGGCTACGGCGAGGATGGTACGATCTGGGGCGGCGAATTCTTGTTGGCGACACCCGATGGATACCGCCGTGTAGCCCATTTGCGACCGTTTTCGCTAGCGGGCGGCGATGTAGCCGTGCGCGAACCGAGGCGAGCTGCGCTGGGTCTGCGCTATGCGGTCAAAGCACCCAATGCCGTGGGTTTCTGGCAACCGTTGCCCTACTTTACCCCATCAGAGCGGACAATCTTGACCACGATGCTGGAGCGAGGCATCAACACCGTCACCACCACCAGCATGGGACGCCTCTTCGACGGCGTCGCTGCGCTCTTAGGTCTGCATCCGCTGGCCGCGTTCGAAGGACAGGCGGCGATGGCACTGGAATACGCGGCCATTCAGGCCTACCCAACTGACGAACGCTACCGGTTGCCCCTCCTCTGTGCAGAGGATGGCGCGCTCATCCTGGACTGGTCGCCGATGATTGAGCAGATCCTGGTCGATCATCAGCGCGGCGCCAACCTCGGGCACATCTCGCGCAAGTTCCACAATACGCTGGTCGAAGGCGCCGTGGAAATCGTTCGCAGCATCGGTATCGAGGACGTAGCCCTCAGCGGCGGCTGCTTTCAGAACAAGCTGCTGACCGAATCTCTGATTCTGCGGCTGCGCCAGGAAGGCTTTCGGCCACACTGGCATAGAAGAGTGCCGCCCAACGATGGCGGGATCGCATTAGGACAGGCTGTGGCCGGGCCAAAGGTCGCCTGAGATGGTCAGTACCGCGCACCGTGACGGAATCACCGTCTGTCGTCTACCCGAAAGGACACTCGCTTATGTGCCTGGGCGTTCCAGGACAAATCATTGAAATTGTGGACACCGACCCCATTACGCGCAGTGGACGGGTGAACTTTGGCGGCATCGTCAAGCAGATCAACCTGGCCTACGTGCCCGAAGCCGAGGTGGGCAATTATGTGGTGGTGCATGTGGGGTTTGCCATCAGCACGGTGGACGAGGACGAAGCAGCGCTGGTCTTCGACTATTTGGAGCAGATGGGAGAACTGGAAGAATTGACGGTGGCTGACGCTGTGGATGAAAGCGGACGAAGTGCGCCATGAAGTTTATCGATGAATACCGGGATCCTGAGGCGGCGCGACGCTACGCCGAGGCGATCCACCGCATCACCACGCGCCCGTGGACGATCATGGAGATTTGCGGCGGGCAGACACACGCCATTGTGCGTTTCGGTATTGACGAACTGCTGCCTGCGCAGATCCGGCTGGTGCATGGGCCGGGCTGCCCTGTCTGCGTGACGCCCTTGGAGTTGATCGACAAGGCGCTGGCGATTGCGGCGCGGCCGGACGTGATCTTCTGCTCATTTGGCGACATGTTGCGCGTGCCCGGCTCCGGCGGCGACCTCTTTTCGGTCAAATCCAACGGCGGTGACGTGCGCATTGTCTACTCTCCGCTGGATGCAGTGAAGATTGCACGCGACCGACCTGACAAAGAGGTGGTCTTCTTTGCCGTGGGTTTCGAGACGACTGCGCCGGCGAATGCGATGGCCGTTTATCAGGCACAGAGACAGGGCATCCACAACTTTTCGATCCTGGTGTCACACGTGCTGGTGCCGCCGGCGATGGAAGCGATCTTGAGTTCGGAACGCAACCAGGTGCAGGGGTTTTTGGCCGCCGGCCATGTCTGCGCGGTGATGGGCTTTACCGAGTATGAACCGCTGGCTCAGCGCTACCGTGTGCCGTTGGTCGTCACCGGTTTCGAGCCGCTGGACATTTTGCAGGGCGTCTACATGACGGTGAAGCAACTCGAAGAGGGGCGCGCCCAGGTGGAAAACCAGTACGCCCGCGCCGTCACCCGCAGCGGCAACCTGCCCGCCCAGGAGATCATGCGCGCCGTCTTTCAGGTTGTGCACCGCAAGTGGCGAGGGATGGGCGAAATCGCCCACAGTGGTCTCGGCCTCAGCACCGACTATGCCGACTACGATGCTGAACACAAGTTCAATGTCAGCGACGTCCACACCGAAGAATCCCCCATCTGCATCAGCGGCGAGATTATGCAGGGGCTGAAACATCCCCACGAATGCCCCGCCTTCGGCAGCCTCTGCACCCCCGACAAACCAATCGGGCGCGCCGATGGTTTCGTCCGAAGGGGCGTGTGCGGCCTACTATCGATATCGGCGGATATGACCATTTCACAGGACCCGGCATGAGCACCGACTTTTCGTTAAGCTGTCCCATCCCGATTTCTGATTACCCGACGGTGCAGTTGGCGCACGGTGGCGGTGGCAGGCTGATGCATCAACTCATCGGCAAGATGTTTGCGCCACTGTTCGCCAATCCGCTGCTGGCCCAGGAGCACGACGGCGCAGTCTTCGCGGTGCAGGAAGGACGGTTGGCCATGAGCACCGATTCTTTTGTGGTGCATCCGCTCTTTTTCCCCGGCGGCGACATCGGATCGCTGGCGATCCACGGCACGGTCAACGATCTGGCCATGTGTGGGGCGCGCCCTCGCTATCTCAGCGTCTCTTTCGTGTTGGAAGAAGGGCTGCCCATGACCGATCTGTGGCGCATTGTACAGTCGATGGCGGCAGCAGCCAACGAAGCCGGCGTGCAGATCGTCACCGGTGACACCAAAGTCGTGGATCGGGGCAAGGGCGACGGCGTCTATATCAACACCAGCGGCGTCGGCGTCATCGAGCATGATCGGCTGATTGGCCCGGCGGCCGTACAGACAGGCGATGCCATCTTGGTCAACGGCGACCTGGGCCGGCACGGCATCGCCATCATGGCCGTGCGCGAGGGATTGGCCTTTGAGACCGCAATCGAAAGCGATTCCGCTTGTGTGGCCGGCCTGGTCATGGACCTGCTCGACGCCGGCCTCGAGATCCACTGCCTGCGCGACATGACACGTGGCGGGCTGGCCAGTTCGCTGGTGGAAATCGCGCAAACCTCGCGACGACGCATCCAGGTGGACGAACGGCGCATTCCCGTGCGGCAGGATGTACAGGGTGCCTGCGAAATCCTGGGGCTGGATCCGCTCTACGTCGCCAACGAAGGACGCTTCGTGGCTTTCGTGCCCGCGGCGCAGGCCGAGCGCTGCCTCTCCGTGATGCGGTCGCATGCACTGGGCGAAGGTGCGGCCATCATTGGTCACGTGGCGCAAGAGGACGATGGACTGGTCACCATGCGCAGTGCCATCGGGGCCAATCGGATCGTAGACATGTTGAGCGGCGAGCAGTTGCCGCGCATCTGTTAAGATGGGTGGCCGGATCAGTTCTTTGTGTTCTCTGTGGCTATTCCCGCAGGTGGTGCGGACCGGCTACGACAGGAAACGGGACAAATCCCGGTGTGCAAAACCGGCTTGAGCCGGTTTCCCATTCTAGCCGGCGGTTTCAACCGCTGGGCAATGGCAGCGTCGCAGTCCAGCCGACCGCAGCGGTCGGCCCGCTCCCATGTGGCTGACGATACCGCCTCCCCCCGGCCCCATTGGTGATAGATCGCCGGCACTTGCTCGAACGGCGCTTATCTTAACGCCGATGCCCTGCGCCCATCTCCTCCAACGTTAAGCAATGTTAACCAACTCCTCATAGTTGCCTAAGACACTGTGCTTGATTTCACAGTAAAATCAATGCAATCAGCAGATAATCGTCTTACTTGATTCATCAACTAGAAGGAGTGTCCTGAAATGGGCAATGCAGTTAAGCGGGTTATTCTATCTATTGTACTGTTAAGCGCACTTGTGGCGGTTGTTGTTCTCGCTGTGGGCAATATCACGTGGACGCCGGCACGAGAAACGGCGGCCATTGAAACGATATCTAGCAACAACAGTGTACAGCCGATCAGCCTTTCGCAGCCGTCGACGCAGATCGAGCCGACGCAGGAAGTGCTGGCGCAACTCTATCGTGACATTTCGCCGTCAGTAGTCAATATCCAGGTGACGACGCTAACCACGGCCAGCAACGGCTTCGGCCAGAGCGACATCCCCGCCGAAGGGCAGGGCAGCGGTTGGGTCTGGGATGAAGAGGGTCATATTGTCACCAACAACCACGTCGTCGAGGACGCCACCTCGATCCTCGTCTACTTCTCGAATGGCGAATGGGCCAACGCCGAACTGGTCGCCGCCGATCCGCAGGCCGATCTGGCGGTGATTCAGGTGACGGCGCCGGCCGACCTCGATCTGCGTCCGCTGCCACGAGCCGAGGAAGTGCCGCCGGTTGGCTACACGTCGCTGGCGTTTGGCAGCCCCTTCGGGCTGAGCGGAACCATGACCCGCGGCATCATCAGCGCGGTTGGACGCAGTTTCTCGGTGGGTTCGGCCACCCAAAACGGAGCGTTTTACTCGCTGCCCGAAGTAATCCAGACCGATGCCGCCATCAACCCGGGCAACTCGGGCGGCCCCCTGTTGAACCTCAACGGAGAGGTGATCGGCGTGAACTTCGCCATTCGCTCCGAAGTGCGGGCTAACTCGGGTGTCGGCTTTGCGATTCCAATCAGTGTCGTGAATCGGGTCGTACCGGCCATGATCGAACAGGGCTACTTCAGCTATCCGTATCTGGGCATTGCCGGCACCACCATTTCGCCGACCATTGCCCAAGAGCGCGAATTGCCCGAAGGCTTGCTGGGGGTCTTCGTTTCGCAGATTGCCGGCACACCGGCGCGGCGTGCAGGCATTCAAGAGGGAGATATCATCGTCGGCATTGACGATGTCGACGTGCGCAGTTTCGAGGACCTGATCGGCTATCTGATCACGTCCACCGAGCCGGGGCAGGATGTGCAACTGCGTGTCTATCGCGACGGCGAGGAACAGGTCATCACGTTAACCGTGGGCGAACGTCCGCGCTAAGATGGATGCGATGATCTCGCTGTCCAGGTAACCATTCAAGTGCAACGCTGAACAGAGTAGAAACAGCACAAATAGCGGGGCGGGAAGCATGTCTTCCCGCTCCGCTGTTTTATTTGGCAGGTTGTCACGACTGAGAAGCACTTTGTGTGGCAAATAACCTTCGGCAACATGACTATAGAGGTGCGATGCGCCGGCCAGGAGAACACCCAGTATTCCTTACACGATTTGGCCGCTGCAACCTTCTGTGTTATACACAAGCACCGATTCACAACAAATTGTGGCACAGCAAGCGCATCGGTACGCGCTTAACGGGCATACCCCTACCCTATCAGGGGCAACCTATAGTTGCCGTCACACGAGCGACAATCTTTCAGGAGAAACTGATGCTGAGAATGCGAACTCTGATCTTTATGGCATTGATGATCGTCGGGCTTTCTAGCACTGTTGGCCTGGCGCAAGAACTTCTCTCGATCTCTCGCAAGGTGATCCCAGGCGGCGGTACAGTAAGTGCCGGCAGCAGCTACACACTTAGGGGCAGCATCGGGCAACCGATCACCGCCACTTCTAGCGATGGCGCCTACCGCTTGAGTGCAGGCTACTGGACGAGCCATTCCATCGCCCGGCCTGACGATCTCTTTATCTACCTGCCCGTGGTCGATCGTTAGAATAATTCGATCACGCTTCCTGCATCATTACCTTCTTCGTTACCAACAAAGGAATTCGCTCTCATGCGTAAAGCAAAACACTCCCTGGTTCTGACTGCCGTTTCCTGTTTGATCATGCTGATCAGCCTGTTTAGCAGAAGTAACGACGTAGAAGCACAGGATATCTCGTTTGCCGAAGAGGGGCCTGTGTCTGCCGCATTCACCTATCAAGGAGAGTTGCAGAATGCTCAAGGGTTGGTGACGGACAATTGCGATTTTCAATTTTCACTGTGGGGTACCCCGGCCGGCGGCACTCAAATTGGCGGCATGCAGGCGCTGAACGGCGTGGCGTTGGTAGGTGGACAGTTCGGCGTCTTGTTGAACGACGCAGGGCAATTCGGTACCAGCGCATTTGCAGGCGATACGCGCTGGCTGGAGATCGCGGTACGTTGCCCGGCCGGCGCAGGCAGCTTTGGCACGCTACTGCCGCGTCAGCCCATCACGGCGGTACCCTATGCGCTCTACGCATTGAGCGGGAATCCGGGCCCCAAAGGGGATACGGGAGCGCAAGGGGCAACCGGTGCCCAGGGCCTCAAAGGCGACACGGGCGCGCAGGGAGCCACCGGAGTACAAGGACCCAAAGGCGATACGGGGGCACAGGGAGCCACCGGTGCGCAAGGACTCAAAGGCGATACGGGAGCACAGGGAGTGAACGGTGCGCAGGGCCTCAAAGGCGATACGGGGGCACAGGGAATTGGGTTTCGTACGGATTGCGCCACCGATCAGATTGCCAGATGGGACGGCAGCGACTGGGTATGTGCAGATGACCCGAATGCTGCGCTAGAAACACGCATCGCCGCCCTGGAAACGTTGCTCGTTCACCTCTCGCGATCAGGCAACGACCTGACGATCAGCGGGGCCAACCTGCACGTGGTCAACGGACTCAACAACACGGAAACCAGCAACGGTCTGGGCAACGTCATTATTGGCTACAACGAGACACGGGAATTTGGCGGCGATGATCGCAGCGGATCTCACGTATTGGCCGTGGGCAGAGAGAACAACTACATTGGCTACGGCGGCATTGTGGTGGGAGAACGCAACACCATCAGTGGCACCTTTGTTTCGGTGAGCGGCGGGCTGGATAACATTGCCAGTGGAGAGTATTCGTCGATCAGCGGCGGCGGCCAGAATAGAGCCAGCGGTGGCTTGTCCTCTGTCAGCGGCGGGTATCAGAACGTGGCCAGTGGCCCACAGTCCTCGGCCAGCGGTGGTGCGCGCAATACAGCCAGCGGTGGCTATGCTTCCGTCAGCGGCGGTGAGCGAAACACGGCTGATGGTGTCTACTACGCTTCGATCAGCGGCGGCAGCGAAAACTTTGCCAGCGGCCAGTCTTCTTCGGTCAGTGGTGGTCATCTGAGCACAGCCAGTGGCGATTACGCTTCGATTAGCGGCGGCAACCAAAACTTTGCCGGTGGCCCATCTGCTTCGGTTAGCGGTGGGAGCCAAAATCAAGCCATTGGCGATTACGCTTCTGTCAGCGGCGGTTTTCAGAACAAAGCCAGCGGCGATAAAGCTTCCGTGAGCGGCGGTCCATTCAACACGGCCAGTGGCATCCAATCGTCCATTAGCGGCGGTTTTCAGAACATAGCCAGCGGAAACTATGCTTCTATAAGCGGCGGCGCCAAGAACACGGCCAACGGAAGCTCTACTTCGGTCAGCGGTGGAAACCAGAATTTGGCCTCTGGAAGCTACGGCTCGGTCGCTGGTGGGGACAGCAACACAGCCAGTGGAGACTGGGGATTCGTCGGGGGCGGATTTAGCAACCGGGCCAGCGGTCCCCGGGCTGTGGTGAGCGGCGGGTCGGAAAACGTCGCTGCTGGCTCGAAATCTGTTGTCAGCGGTGGGAGTTTGCATACATCTTTGAGTACGTTTGACTGGCGGGCGGGAACGCTCTTCCAAGACCAATAATGCGCACGGTATGGACTCAACAAGTACCTGGAAAGTCGGGCTGCTCCATGCGCGATCCTCCGCAACGCGCAGTCAACCTTTACCCGATGAAGTAGATCCTCACTTGCCAGTGCGTAGTGTGAAGCCATCCCCACTACGCACTGGCCCACGCAGCTAACCCTTCAGGTTATCGGGCTGAAGGGCGTAGGCACACGAACCGGCGTACCCTCACCGAGCCAACCGCATCACAATCCATCAAACACTCTCTTCGGCGCGATCCTGGGGTGCGTAGCCCAGCACTTGCTCCGTATGCGCCATATCGACCCAGCGATAGCGATTGTCCGACACGGCGTAGCAGATGTCGTAGATCGGGTTTTCGGTGGCAATCAGCGCCCGCTCGGTGATGTTTACTACATCGCGATGGCTACACCACACCGCCTGTGACCCCGGTCTGGCGGCGGCGTTCTCTTTGTTCACGCCGCCGATGCGCAGGCAGACAATCGACATGCCGTGGGCATCTACGTAGGTGCGACAGTATGCTTCGGCCCACACCTTGCTGGCCGAGTAAGGCTCAGTCGGGCGCACCGGGTCCCGATGGGTGATGACGGGAATGGGATCGGGAACAGATTCAAGATCGCCCAGACGGATCGAGCGGTAGGGTTCCTCGTAAACATAGTAGCCCCAGGAAGTCATGATAGAGCTGGCATAGACCATGCGCTTCACCCCCGACTGACGGCAAGCCTCTAGCACGTGATGTGTGCCCCGAATGTTGCTGTCCAGCACATCTTGAAAAGACGCATCGGGATTGGGGACCGCACCAATGTGCAGTACGGCGTCCATTCCGTCAATAGCCCGCGCCACCGCGTCGGCGTCGGCCAGATCAGCGATCATAAAATGATCGTCGGGCAGACGCAGGATGCTTTCGGCATCCGCCCGGCTCGAACTCATGATGCGTCGGCCGCTGCCATAGACGTCATAGCGATCGGGCTGGGCCTGAAGGTGACGGTAGACGAGATTGCCGATCAGCCCGTAGACACCGGTAATGTGTACCTTCAACACGTTTGAAGCTGCCATAGAGACCTCATTCTAAATGGATAAGTGGATGGATACCTGAGTAGTGTATCACAGCGAAATGTGCGTTCGGGGCGGAAATGCCGATTGTGACGCCCAATTAGACGCTGATTTAGACGTAACCAAGACGCCCGCCTCGCTATAGTGCTCCTAACGCCGCATCGATAGAGGACGATGAATCGTCCACCGCTGCGGCAGCGACAAATTTCCGTTGCTCTCCCGGCAATGCAGTCGAAGGGATAGCCAGACTGTGCCGACGAGGCAACCCGGGTTAGGAGGAAACAGAATGCCCTACGTTTCTCATGACGATGTTCACATCTACTTTGAGCTAGATGGCGACGGTCCCCCATTGGTCCTTCAGCATGGGTTCAGCGATAGCCTGGTAAGTTGGGAGGAATATGGCTATCGGCAGGCGCTACGAGAGCACTATCTGCTGATCCTGATCGATGGGCGTGGCCACGGAGCCAGCGACAAACCCACTGCTCCGGACGCCCACAGCCAGGCGCAGAGAGCAAGCGACGTCATCGCCGTGCTGGATCTGCTGCAGATCGACCGGGCTCACTACTTTGGCTACTCGCTGGGTGGTTGGATTGGCTTTGGCCTTGCAAAGCAGGCGCCCAAGCGTATCCGCTCCCTGATTTTGGGCGGGAACCATCCCTTTGGGCAGAGCATGGCCTTCTATCGCAAGGCCCTCCAAGACGGCATCGGTTCCTGGACGGAGACCCTGCGCAACCTGGCAGATCCGCTGCCTTTGGACATCGACCGCTTTGTCGCCAACGATGTTGCGTCCTTGCGTGCGGCGGTGGCGCATGATCGACCGGATATCTCCGATCTGCTGCCCGCCATGGAGATGCCCTGTCTGCTCTTTGCCGGCGACGCCGATCCTCTGCACGACGATGTGAAGCGCAGCAGCGAGACCCTCCCAAACGCAGACTTTTTCTCTGTGCCGGGCCACAATCACATTCAAACCATCATTGACAGCGCACGGGTGTTGCCACACGTCCTGAGCTTCCTGGCCCAGGCGTCCACGGCAGCCAATTCACAAACCATTGAACAGGAGGATTCTTATGAAACGGGTGATTATCTTTACCTATGGCGTGGTTAGTTACCTGCTCTTCTTCGTCTGCTTTCTCTACTTGATCGGGTTTCTGGCCAACTGGCTGGTGCCGAAGAGTATCGACAGCGGCGAAAGTGGCGCCGTCGTGCAAACCACGTTGATCAACCTGGGGCTGATTCTGTTGTTTGGGCTGCAGCATTCCGTCATGGCCCGACAGGGATTCAAACGCTGGTTGACGCACTTTGTGCCCAAGTCTGCCGAACGCAGCACGTACGTCCTGGCCAGCAGCCTCGTGTTGATCTTGACTTACTGGTTGTGGCAGCCCTTGCCACAGGTTTTATGGCAGGTGGAGCACCCGCTAGGGCGCACGCTGCTATGGGCGCTGATGGGAGTGGGCGTTGGGCTGATCCTGCTCTCCTCGTTCCTGATCAACCACTTCGAACTCTTCGGCCTGCAGCAGGTCTATCTCAACCTGCGGCAGACGAAGCCGGCGCCCATCCACTTCGGCACGCCGCTGCTATACCGGTTGGTGCGTCACCCGCTCCATTTGGGCACAACCACGTTGTTGTGGGCCACGCCACAGATGACGCTGGGGCACCTCTTCTTTGCCGTGGGTATGACCGCCTACATCGTGATCGGCATCTACTTTGAAGAGCGAGATCTGGAGCGCCGCTTTGGCGACACTTACCGCACCTATCAACGGACAACGCCCATGCTCCTGCCTCTGCCGCGAGCAGGACAGCAGTCGCAAGAGAAGCAACCGTTGCCATCCAACGGTGATTAGGCTGGATTGACAGTTCACGGGTTTCCTCTGGTCGGTTGTCAAGAAGCGTGAGATCATCGACAATACCGTATCAAAGAAAAAGATGGGATGATGGGAAGATGATGACCGAGACCGTCATCCCATCATCCCTGCATCCCTTCATCTACTCTCACAAGGAGAGACTGTCATGTTCACCTACTCAAAACAGATCCCCATCATCGCCACGCCGGACGTGCTGGTCTGCGGCGCAGGGCTGGCCGGGATTGGCGCAGCGGTGGCAGCGGCGCGCAGCGGAGCCAAAACCATGGTGATCGAGCGATTGGGCTTTGCGGGGGGCTTCTTCACCGCCATCATTGGCTCTGCCTTTGACGGTTTTGTGGACGAACGCAGTGGCGCACCGGTGGTGGGTGGCATCGTCTTCGAGATGCTGGAACGGATGGGCGTCATCGAACCAGGGCAGGGGACACACCTGCGCTACAACGTCAACGGCGATCTCTCCTTCGTCGAGATGCACCCCGAGCGCGTCATCCCTCGCTGCGACCCCGAACGCTTCAAACGCGCCGCCGATGACATTCTCAGCGAAGCCGGCGTACACATCCTCTATCACACACAGGTCACCGATGTAGTTGCCCAGGACGGCCGCGTGCAGACGGTGTTGGTCAGCAACAAAGCGGGGCTGGTAGCGATTCAACCCAAGGTTGTCATCGACTGCACCGGCGACGGCGATGTAGCGGCCTGGGCAGGCGCGTCCTATGAGAAGGCCGAGCCGTTGCAGCCCATGAGCCTGCACTTCCGCCTGGCCTATCTACACCCCAGCTTCGAGCTACGCCGCCGCTGTGCCGCCGTGCTTCAGGCCGCGCAGGAACGGGGCGAGATCGGCCTCTATGGCGGCCCTTACCCGGCCACATTTTCTGGGCGTGATGTCTACTTCAACGCCACCCGTTTCCCCGGCGATAGCACTGACCCCGAGGACTGGACACAAGCCGAAATCCAGGGCCGCAAAGACGCCTGGACCATGTTCAATCTGTGGAAGGCGGAACTGCCCGAGTTTGCCGAATCCTACTTTATGACCAGTGGTCCGACGGCGGGCGCACGCGAATCACGGCGCATCCTGGGCGATTACGTCCTAAACGGTGACGATGTGGAGCAGGGCCGCCGCCACGACGATGTGATCGTCCTCGGCGCCTGGCGGCTGGATCGTCATCCCCCGCGGGCGTCGGGCTACCACGAGATCCCGTGGACGCCGCCCTATGACATTCCGTTCCGCACGCTGCTGCCACGCGCATTGGACAACGTATTGGTGGCCGGGCGTTGTCACTCGGCCACGTCCGAAGCGCTGGCGTCGAGCCGAGTCACGGCCACGGCGATGGGCATGGGGCAGGCAGCAGGGACAGCGGCTGCGATGGCCGTTGCCACTCAGCAGTCACCGCGTGATGTGGATGTGAGCAAGCTGCAAACGGCCATTCTGCAGGCCGGGGGTATTCTAGAGATGCCACAATCCGGAGAGGTGAACGTGGGCAATCCTCGTTGGTAGGGGCATGACTTACACCGAACGGGCCAAGATCATCTAACCTTTTGAAAGGTGATTTCATACGAGAAATGCACGCCCTGAATGGGCCAGGCGCATTTGACATCCAGAGTGGGGCAGACTGCATACTCATAGTCCAACCCACCCAACCTGCCCACAATATCCGGCAAATGGGGGAAGGCCAGCCCCATTTGGTTGGAGACCTGGCTGGTGGTGGGGCCGCTGGGGTCGGCGACTACGGTCAACTTGAACGGTTCCCAGAACATCGTGATCTCTGCTGTGCCCGGTCCTTTACTGCCTGATACCACCTCGCCCTTTTCCCCCACCAGATTGCGCACAACGGCCCCGTCTACCGGGTTACCACCGGCATCCAAGACCGTGACCAGAATATAATGGAGGGCGGTGCTGCTGCGGATGCCACCGTTGTTTTCATCCAGGCCCAAGACACGAAACTGGGTGATCTGATAAGCGGCGTTGGGATCAAAGAAACCGGCACTGGATGCGGCAGGATCGGGGGCGGCCGCAACAGCCGGCGCCTCGGTCACTGCGGGGAGAGCGGTCGGCGCCGCTGCCACCGGGGCCGGTGTTGCCGTAGGCGGCAGGGCAGGGATCTCCTCGATCACGGCGACTTCGCCTGTATTCTGCACGGTGGTCAGAGCGGCGAAGATCCAACCAGGCCGGCCATCAAAACAACAGATCTGCCACCAGTCCTCGGCCGCAGTGCGCCCGGTCACGGGGAAGATCTGGCCCTGATCCGCACTGGCGATAACCGCATAGCCCGTATCCGGCCCTTGCCGGATATTGACCGCATCCCCGTTCACGCTAAGTTGGGGCTGGGCAGCGGGCGTGGGCGTGTCGGTGGGTGTATCCACAGGCGCAGGGGCAACAGCCGGCACACCCGTTGCAGCCACGACGGCAACGGGTGTCGTGGCTGCAACGGGTGTCGTAGTGGGCGGTGTCAGCGGCGCACCCTGATTTTGCCTCAAGGGCGTAGCCGTGAAGGTAGGCAGCGGCGTTCGGGTCGGCGCAGGGGTCGGCTGCGCCTCGCGGCCACAAGCCCCCAACAACAGGAGCAGCAGTAGACTCATCCCTGCCACACGCAGGCGTGAAACACGGCTTCTACATGTGTACGGGGGCGGCATTGGCATCATCACAGGTCGGGCACACTTTCGTTAGGCGTTTCTTAACCGGCGCAGCTCAGAGGCAATTTTAACAGGTATGGTCCTCAGGATGCCAACCAGTTGACCAGCCAAGAGACTCACCCATCGATGGACGCCATCTGGAAGCAGACTAACTATGCTAAAGGAGAAGCCGCCGGCGCATCTCGGTACAGTCCGGCGCGGCATGGATTGGCGGTTTGAACTATCCCAGGCAAGTGTACAGGTACTATCGCATAACGCATTCCAGGCAGACAACAGGAGAGTGACCCGTGAACTTCGGTGTCCCCAGAGAAGTGAGACCCCGCGAATACCGCGTAGGGCTGACACCTGCGGCCGTCGACGCTCTGGCCAAACAAGGACATCAGGTCTTTGTTGAGCGCGAAGCGGGAAGTGGCGCAGGATTCAGCGACGAGGCCTATCGCGCCGCGGGCGGGCAGATCGTCTACGACGCCAAAGAGGCGTACAAACGCGCCGACGTGGTGGTGAAGGTGGCGCGCCCCACCGCCGATGAGTATAGCCATTTTCGCACCGGGCAGACATTGCTTAGTTTCTTGCAACTGGCGGTAGCCTCGCCCGATCTAGTGGAGGCACTGGAGGAGTGGGCGCTGACCACCATCGCCTATGAGATGATCGAAGACGACCGCGGGCATCTGCCGGTCCTGCTGCCGACCAGCGAAGTCGCCGGGCGAATGGCGCCCATTGTGGCCGGCCAAATGTTAGGAAGTATCAATGGTGGGCGCGGCATCCTCCTTTCGGGTATTCCCGGGGTGCCACCGGCTGCGGTCGTGATCTTGGGCGCGGGGGTGTTGGGCATGAACGCAGCCCGCGCCTTCCACGGAATTGGCGCCGACGTCACTGTGTTGGACAAGAATTTGAAAACATTGCAGCGCATCGACGAGAGCTTTCATGGTCGCGTCGCCACCATGCTGGCCACCCCCTACAACATCGTCAAAGTGGTGGCATTCGCCGATGTGCTGGTCGGCGCAGCGGCGGTTCCCGGCGAACGTGCCCCAATGCTCGTCACCCGCGAAATGGTGCGGTCGATGCGTCCGCGCGCGGTGATTGTCGACTTCGCCATCGACAGCGGTGGCTGCATCGAAACCAGCCACCCCACCAATCACGTCAATCCAACCTACGTAGAAGAGAGCATCATCCACTACTGTGTGCCCAACGTGCCGGCGCTTGTCGCGCGTACGGCCAGCTATGCGCTCTCCAACGCAGTGCTGCCCTACGTGCAACTTATCGGCGAACAGGGGATCGACGCCGCCATCAACCAATGCGTCGAGTTACGCCGCGGCGTCAATACACTGGATGGGCGGGTGATCCACCCGGTGTTGGCTGCGTCTGTGCAGCCCAGGGCAGAGGAGCCAACATGAACTGGACGCAGGTCTACCCAACCAAAGTCATGGATGCAGCGACGGCGGTGACGCTTGTTGGGTCGGGCAACCGCATTTATCTAGGTGGCGGAGCGGCTGTGCCACAGCGACTGATCGATGCCTTGATGGGCCGCGCCGACGAGTTGAGAAATGTGGAACTGGTACATCTGCTCCATTTTGGCACGGCGCCCTATGTCGATTCGGCCTACGCCGGGCACTTTCGCCACAATGCGCTCTTCATTGGCCACAATGTGCGCCACGCCGTGCAGACAGGCGGCGCCGATTTCACGCCTGTTTTTTTGAGTGAGGTGCCCAATCTCTTCCGCAACGGGCCGCTGCCGTTGGATTTTGCTTTCGTACAAGTCTCCCCGCCCGATGAACATGGCTTCTGTTCGTTTGGCGTTGAAGTCGGCTGCACCAAACCGGCGGCGGCGGCGGCGCGTTTTGTGATCGCCGAGGTCAACCGGCAGATGCCGCGCACGTTGGGCGATAGCTTCATCCACGTACGCGATATTGACGCCGTGGTGGAAGTTGACTACGCCATACCCGAAGCGCCCCAGGGAGGCGCATCCCCTGTGCACCGCCGCATCGGTGAGCTGATCGCCGCCATGATCCCGGATCGGGCCACGCTACAAATGGGCATTGGCAGCATTCCTGACGCGGTGCTGGCCAACCTGCAACACCACAAGGATCTTGGCATCCACACCGAACTCTTCTCCGACGGTGTCGTGGAACTGGTGGAAGAAGGCATCATCACCGGTGCGGCCAAAACACTGCATCCCGGCAAGCTGGTGGCAGGCTTTCTCTTTGGCACCAAGCGCCTCTACGACTTCATCCAGGACAACCCGTTTGTCGAACTGCACCCCACCGACTATGTCAACGACCCCTTTGTGATTGCGCGCAACGATCAGATGATCAGCATCAACAGCGCGCTGGAGGTTGATCTCACCGGGCAGGTAGCGGCCGATTCGATCGGTCCTTGCTTTTACAGCGGCGTGGGCGGCCAGGTGGACTTTGTACGCGGGGCGGCGCGAGCCAAGGGCGGCAAACCGATCATTGCGCTTTCCGCCACAGCCAGGGATGGGGCCATCTCGCGCATCGTACCCTCGTTGAAAGTGGGCGCCGGCGTCACCACCAGCCGCAACGACGTCCACTATGTCGTCACCGAGTACGGCGTGGCCGAACTCTACGGCAGATCCGTGCGTCAACGCGCACAGGCCTTGATCCATGTAGCTGCGCCGGAGTTTCGTGAAGAGCTGGAATTGCAAGCGAAACAGCTTCACTTCATTTGATCGTGCCGCACGCGCCCGATCTCTCAAATTACTCGTCATTCTCTCTGGTACAACCCTAACCAACTGACCAGCCGCACTTCCATCCGATTGAACGGCGTAAGCATCCCCTAACTCCCGTAAACTTCTTTTGACTGATCCCTGACTGAGGTTTGCCTCGACCCAAGATACGAGGAGAGATTATGAAGCAGCATACGAAAATAACGCTTGATGCTAATGAAGCCACAGCCCAAGTGGCCCACAAAACCAATGAAGTCGTGGCGATTTACCCGATTACGCCTTCTTCGGGCATGGGTGAATACGCCGATGAATGGAGTTCTCACGGCCAATCCAATATCTGGGGTAGTATCCCACTCGTGATCGAGATGCAGTCCGAGGGTGGCGCCGCCGGTGCTGTCCACGGTGCCTTACAGACCGGATCATTGACCACAACATTTACCGCCAGCCAGGGTCTGTTGTTGATGATTCCGAACATGTACAAGATCGCCGGTGAGTTGACGAGCACTGTGTTCCACATTGCGGCGCGATCATTGGCAGCGCAAGGGTTGTCGATTTTCGGCGATCACAGCGATGTCATGGCCGCACGCGCCACCGGGTGGGCGATGCTCTTTGCCAACTCGGTACAAGAAGCACAAGATTTTGCCCTCATCTCCCAGGCGTCGACGCTGGAAAGCCGCGTTCCCTTCCTCCACATTTTTGACGGTTTCCGCACCTCGCATGAAATCGCCAAAATTGAGCAGTTGGACGACGACGAAATTCGCGCCATGATCGATGATGAACGGGTCCACGCCCACCGCATGCGTGCGCTCTCGCCAGATCGTCCGTTTATTCGCGGCACGGCGCAAAACCCCGATGTCTACTTCCAGGCGCGTGAAACGGTCAACAGCTTCTATTTGAAGACACCGGAGATCGTGCAACAGGCGATGGACAAGTTCGCTCAGTTGACGGGGCGGCAGTACAAGCTGTTCGAGTATGTAGGCGCCCCCGATGCGGACCGTGTGATTGTGATCATGGGTTCTGGCGCCGAAGCGGCCCACGAAACCATCGACTATCTCACAGCACAGGGCGAGAAGGTCGGCCTGCTCAAAGTGCGGCTCTACCGGCCCTTCTCGGTGGAACACTGCCTGGGTGCGCTGCCCGAAACGGTGAAAAAGATCGCCGTACTCGACCGCACAAAAGAACCCGGCAGCTCCGGCGAACCGCTCTACCTGGACCTGGTCACCGCCATCAGCGAAGCCTGGGGCGATCATCACGAAGGCCCGGCCCCGCGTGTTGTCGGCGGCCGTTATGGTCTTTCTTCTAAAGAATTTACACCGGCGATGATCAGTGGCATCTTCGATGAACTGAAGAAGGATCGCCCCAAGAACCATTTCACCATCGGTATCCTGGACGACGTTACACACACCAGCCTGGATTACGACGCCAGCTTCGACATCGAGCCGAAGAATGTGGTGCGCGCCGTCTTCTGGGGCCTGGGTGCAGACGGTACGGTCAGCGCCAACAAGAATTCGATCAAGATCATCGGTGAAGAGACAGACAACTTCGCCCAGGGCTACTTCGTCTATGACTCGAAGAAGTCAGGCGCGCGCACGATTTCGCATCTACGTTTCGGCCCGAACCCGATCCGCAGCACCTACTTGATCCGCAAAGCCAATTTCGTTGCCGTTCACCAGTTCGGCTTTTTACAGCGTTACGACGTGCTTGGGCTGGCCCAACCGGGTGCGACGGTTCTACTCAATGCGCCCTTTGGTCCTGACGAAGTGTGGGATCAGATTCCCACTACGGTTCAAAAGCAGATCATCAGCAAGCAGCTCAAATTCTACGTCATCGATGCCTACAAGCTGGCCAGTGAACTTCAGCTTGGCGCCCGCACCAACACGATCATGCAGGCGGCCTTCTTCGCCATCAGCGGTGTGCTGCCACAAGAGGAAGCCATCGAGAAGATCAAATATGCCATCCGCAAGACTTATGGCAAACGGGGTGAAGCGGTTGTCCAAAAGAACTTCGAAGCGGTAGACGCAACCCTAGAGAATCTCTATGAAGTGAAAGTCCCCGACTCCGTCAGCAGCGAGATCGGTATGGCGGCGACTGTTCCTGCCGCAGCGCCTGAATTTGTGCAGCAGGTGACGGCGCGGATGATCGCCGGCGAAGGCGACGAACTGCCCGTGAGCATGATGCCCATCGACGGCACCTATCCAAGTGCTACCACGCGCTGGGAGAAACGCAACATCGCCCTCGAAGTGCCCGTGTGGGATCCCGATGTCTGCATCCAGTGTGGCAAGTGTGTTCTGGTCTGCCCGCATGCGGTCATCCGCAGCAAAGCCGTCGAAGCAGACGCCTTCGCCGACGCGCCAGAAGGCTTCTTGACCTCGCCGGCACGCTGGCGCGAAATGGACAACCTGCTCTACACCTTGCAGGTTGCCGTGGAAGATTGCACCGGTTGTGCGCTCTGTGTGGAAGTCTGCCCGGCCAAGAATAAACGAGCCGTTGGCCGCAAAGCCATCAACATGGAACCGCAGTTACCACTGCGCGAACAGGGCAGCATCCACTGGGACTTCTTTACCCAGTTGCCCGACTATCCACGCAACGGACGCAGCGAGAACGGCGACACCGTCACCGTCGATCCTGTGCCCGAAGGCTACGCTTCGCTCGAATTCAAGAACGTCAAGAACGTACAGTTGCTTGAGCCGCTCTTCGAGTTCTCGGGTGCCTGCGCCGGTTGTGGGGAGACACCTTACCTGTCGCTGCTGAGCCGCCTCTTCGGCGACCATACCATCATTGCCAATGCCACCGGCTGTTCCAGCATCTACGGCGGCAACCTGCCCACGACACCCTGGGCAGTCAACAAAGAGGGCCGCGGCCCGGCCTGGAGCAACTCGCTCTTTGAAGACAATGCCGAGTTCGGCTTAGGCATGAGCCTCACGGTGGAGAAGCAGCAGGTGTATGCACGTGAGCTGGTCGGCCGCCTGCGCGACCTGATCGGCGCAGAGTTGAGCGATGCCATCATCAGCGCCGACCAATCCGACGAACACGGTTTACAGGAACAGCGCAAGCGGATCGCCCTCCTCAAGGAGAAATTGGCCGAATTGGGAGACGGTTCGCAAGACGCCGCAACCAAGGCTCAGGTGCGCGATTTGCAGAGCCTGGCCGATGCGCTGGTCAAGAAGACTATCTGGATCGTGGGTGGTGACGGTTGGGCCTATGATATCGGCTACGGCGGTCTCGATCACGTCCTGGCTAGCGGGCGCAACGTCAACATCCTGGTGATGGATACTGAGGTCTACTCGAACACGGGTGGGCAATCCTCAAAGGCGACGCCACAGGCCGCGGTAGCCAAGTTTGCCGCCGGCGGCAAGTCAACCCCCAAGAAGGATCTGGGGATGATGGCCGTCACCTACGGCAATGTCTACGTAGCGCAGATCGCCATGGGCGCCAATGACGCGCAGACAGTACGTGCCTTCTTGGAAGCGGAATCGTGGGAAGGCCCCTCGATTATCATTGCCTACAGCCACTGTATTGCCCACGGCATCAACATGGCCAAGGGGATGGATCAGCAGAAGTTGGCCGCCGAAACCGGCTACTGGCCGCTCTTCCGCTATGATCCACGCCTGAAGCTTCAGGGTAAGAACCCCTTCCAGTTGGATTCGAAGGCACCAAAGGCGCCGCTGGAAACCTATATGTACAACGAGAATCGCTTCCGTATGCTTCAGTCCAGTCAGCCCAAGGCGGCAGAGATCCTGCTGGACGCAGCACAGCAGACTGTCCTGGAGCGCTGGCACAAGTACGAAGAGCTGGCGAAACAGGAACAACGCAACGCTGCACACAGCAAGGCGATTGAGTCATAAGCCGAAGTTCTGTCCGCACAAGACCGGTGGTCCCATGCACTGCGGTGCGTGGGACCACTGACCGAATTCCCGAATTGATTCTAACCGACAACCAGGTTCCAGAATCGGAGGACAAAATGGATCTGTCAACCACCTACATGGGCATGAAGCTCAAAAACCCCATCGTGCCGTCGGCGTCGCCGCTTTCTACTTCTTTCAGCGGAATTCGCCGCCTGGAAGATGCCGGTGCCTCTGCGATCGTGATGTATTCACTCTTTGAAGAACAAATTAACTTCGAGAGCCAATGGATCGATCATTATCTTTCGTACAACACCAACACCTACGCCGAAGCGCTGGATTACTATCCGGATCTTGAACGGTACAACGTCGGCCCGGATGAGTATCTAAACCTGATCTGGCGCGCCAAACAGAGCGTCGAAATTCCCATCATCGGCAGCCTGAACGGTGTTTCTACGGGCGGTTGGACGGAGTATGCCCGCAAGATAGAAGAAGCCGGGGCCGATGCGCTCGAACTAAACCTGTACTACATTCCGACCTCCACCACACAGGATGCGGCGGCAGTAGAGTCGATGTATCTTGACGTCGTGCGCGACGTCAAGCGCACCGTCTCGATTCCAGTTGCGGTGAAAGTGGGGCCTTTCTTCAGTGCCTTCGGCCACATGGCGACACAGTTTGCAGACGCCGGAGCCAACGCGCTGGTACTCTTCAACCGTTTCTACCAGCCTGATTTCGATCTGACTGAGCTAGAAGTCGTGCCACACCTGATACTGAGCAATTCGAATGAGATGCGGCTGCCCTTGCGTTGGGTCGCCATTCTACACGGACGTGTGCCGGTGGACTTCGCCATTACCAGTGGCGTGCACACCTCCCTGGATGTCCTCAAGGGTCTGATGGCCGGCTCCAGCGTCACGATGATGGCGTCCGAACTGTTGCGCAACGGTGTGGAACGCATCTCGGACATTTTGGTCGAAATGACGCAGTGGATGGAGGAGCGCGAGTACGAGTCTGTGGAACAGATGCAGGGCAGCATGAGCCAGATCAACGTGGCGGAACCGGCAGCTTTCGAGCGTGCCAACTACATGAAGGTGCTCCAGTCCTGGCGAATGGACCCGACTGGCGTGCTGTTAAGGTAGCGGCGCTCATCCATGACGACGGCGCGTGCCACCGAAGTTTATACAACTGAAGTCTATGCGCTGTGTTTCGAAGAACCCGCACATCAAAGGCGAACGCTGCCCCGTATATGGGGTGGCATTCGCCTTTTGTGTTTTAGCCCTATCCGTTCAGCCATATCAGAGGAGGCAAGCAATGACGCTGGCCGAGAGAAAGTTCCATCAAAAGTCCGCTGTGGCAGATTGGATGACCCAAACCCCAACAACCATCAACGGCGAGGCGCGCCTGATCGAGGCCTACAAGTTGATGAAGGAGAACGAGTTCCGACGCCTGCCCGTGGTCAAGCGCAACGGAGAGTTGATCGGCATTGTTACATTGAGCGATATTTACCAGCACGTTCCCTTCTTCCCCGATGACCCGGACATAGAAACAGATTTGCCGCTGATGACGATGACTGTGCAAGAGATCATGACCTGGGATCCAGAAACCATCGGCCCCAATGCAACCGTCCTTGAAGCGGCGGAGTTGATGCTCGAAGCCCAGGTGAGCGGTCTCCCCGTCGTCGAACATGACCGCGTCGTCGGCATCATCACCGAGTCGGACATCTTCCGGCTGGTCATCGAGAACTGGGCAACAGAGTAGACGCATGGTTGAATATCAGGAAGTGAGCGCACTACAGCTTCTGGCTGAGTGCATCTGAAAGGAGAGTTTGATGGCAACACGATTTTTGGTTGCCTATGCCAGCGCCAGCGGTTCGACGGCGGAAGTGGCGGAGGCCATTGGCGGCGTATTGCGCCAAATGGATGTGACAGTCGAAGTGCACAACGCGAAAGATGTAATCGATCTGCGCGCCTATGACGCAGTCGTATTGGGCAGTTCGATTCGTGGCGGGCGCTGGCTGCCCGAAGCGATTCAATTTATCGAACAGTTTCGCCAGCAGTTGGCGACGCGCCCGGTAGCCTACTTCACAACCTGCCTCACGCTGGCGAAGGACAACGAGGAAAGCCGGCGCATTGTCCTCTCGTACCTTGATCCTGTATTGCGACTGGCACCGGAAATTCAACCGGTAGGGCTGGGCATGTTTGCCGGCTCGTTGGATCAGCAGCATACAATGGTCATGCAGAACGATGTTTACCCGCAGGGCGACTACCGCAATTGGGATCGCATCCGCAAATGGGCGGCAGAGATCAGCCCGCTGCTGGTTGAGCGGAGCGACGCAGGGCGAGCACCACTCGTCTCGGGGTTGGATGCGCAAGCGTCTGATATACAGACGGTGAAAAGCCAAGCAGCAGGAGAAGATCTGCAACAGTCGAAATCGGCTGATTCCGGTATCAAAGATGCCCAATCGGGTGAAGCGCATATCGGCTGGGCCGATATGCAGAAGAGCAATTTGCAGGGCGCCAATCTGGCCCGCGCCAATATGATGGGAGCGGATCTCCGCCGCGCAGACCTGAGTCGTAGCAATCTGACGCAAGCGGTGCTAAACGGAGCCAATCTCGGCCACGCCAACCTGAGCCATGCCGATCTCTCGTTTGCCGATCTCAGTTGGGCGGATCTGACGGGCGCCGATCTATCCAACGCCAACCTCACGGGCGTCAATCTGGTGTGGGCCAATCTGAGCCGAGCCAGGCTCAACGGTGCCATCCTGGACGGGGCGCGCTACAACAGCCAGACGCTGTGGCCCGATGGCAAACTGCCCGAAGGTGCAGGGGAGATGGTTGCGGTGAAGTTTTTCTAGAGATTGATGACCGAAGCGCGTCGTTAAGAACCTGCTTGAACAGAGGGGATTGAGAGAGGGCGTCGGTTGAGTAGCGGCTTTGGTGCGACCAACCCGCTTGGTTTCGACTCGCTGCGGGCTCAACCGGCGCTCGTCTACCCGCTATGACAGCGTATGGAAACCAGGGGTGCGACGCACCGGCCAGAGAGACGTTTGGCTTTCGCTTACGTCTGGGGCCGTGCGTTGCATCTGACGCCGGATAGTCACGATTTTTCAGGTAACCAGGCGCGCAGGAAGCGCTGTCCTGCGCTTTCAAGATCGTCTCCGACGACAAACGGCAGTGCCCGCACCCGCACCGAACCCATCCACTGATCGAAGGGCCTCGACAGCGCGCCCGGATAGATGAGGATCGCTTCGGGGCTGCCCTTGGCCGTCGCATAGGCCAACACCTGCGCCAGATCTGCGCTGCCCGGGCCGGTACGCGGCGCTTTGTACTTGGTATCGAGCACCGCCAGCGCTTGTCCGCTCTCGGCGGCGTAGACCACTATATCGATGACAAAGGTGTGATGCGGATCGTTGCCAAAGTGCAGCCGTTCCTGAAGACGCACCTGATATTCCCCGCCCAGCCGGGCTTTGATCCACCCTGCCACAAACCGCTCGTAAAGACGCCCCATATCGATAAGGAACGCAGTCAACGCATGCTCACCGATTGTCAACGCTGGGCCACTCTGATCCAGAAAGAAGCGGCAGAGCGCATGCAGCGGACGATAGCTTTCGTTGAGTTGATTGTACGATTGCCGTTCACAGTCAGCCGCACTGAACGGTTGCAACGAGACAGTTGCTGCAAGCAGGCGATAAACGTAGCGAATGATTTCGTAGGCCTCAGCACCGCAAAACCCACTGCGCAAGATCCGCCAGAGCGTCCACACCAGAATCTGATTTTCCTCGGTGTCAGCCGTCTGCTCATCGTAGCGACAGTGCGCGTACCCCGGTTGAGACGTCGTGAGCGTATCCCCTAAGTCGAGTTGTCCGCGCACGTAGGGCAAATCCTGGCGACGGGTTTCGTAGGCGCAATAGAGGCCGGCCCGATACTGGCGCTGAATTCGCCGCGCCAATAGTATCGCCAATTGTTCGTAGAAACCGGCCAGGGTGCTGCACTGAAACAGATCCTCGCCGAGGTGGATCATATCGAGCGCGTACGCTATGTCGATCATCTGAAAGAGGTTGCCCAGCGGCACTTTGGGTTGCAACGACAGCCCGACCTGCGACGATAAAGGCAGGTAGCCGATCCAGCCCAATGACGTCAACTGCCACCGATCGTTGGTCTTGGGCGAAGGAAACTCGACGGAGACGTACTTACCGTACTGCTGCCAGAATCGCTCGCCGTCGGCCATGCTCAACGTAGACGCAGGCAGATACAGCGGCATATACTCGGCAAGTTCCAAAATCTGGTCTGTGCTCGTCATGCTGAACCTCTGACACTTGATTGATTCCCCAGGATCTCCTCACGTAGTGCAGACCAGCGGAAGGGCGTCACCTGCTCAACGCGGTCGAAGAAGTAGGCTTCGAGGTAGGGCTCGACTTCGGTCTGCCAGATAGCCGGCAGCGTGGTGGAGAGATCGGTGCGCAAGAAGAAGGTGATGCCCAGTGTATAGTCTGCGTCGCCGATCTGACGGTTGAGCCGTCTCAACACAGCCACAAGCCGATCCACGGGGAAGTCGGTGACATGGCGGCGGTGAAAGTAACGCAGAAGGTCGTAGTCGGGGTAGAGCGCCAGGAAGGCAAAACGACGGCGCAGTGCAGCATCGACCAGCGCGATCGAGCGGTCGGCGGTGTTCATGGTGCCCAGGATACGCACGTTGGCCGGGATGCGCAGGTAGCCGCCGGCCGCCAGCGCCAGTGGCTGATCGCGATATTCGAGCAGTTGCATCACCTCCCCGAAGACACGCGCCAGGTCGGCTCGGTTGATCTCATCGACCAGAAGCACGCAGCGCCCACTGCGGCGGGCGGCTTCCGCGCAAAAACGCAGAAAGAGACCCGGCGTCAAACGATAGGTGAGACCGCCATCTACCTCAGTTACCGGACGAATCCCCTGCACAAAATCTTCATAGGCATATGAAGGGTGAAACTGTACTCGTTCCACAAAGCCGTCACTGCCACCGGCCAGGTTCAGTGCCAATTGCGCCGCTATGTAACTCTTGCCGGTGCCCGGTGGGCCGTAGAAGATGGCCTGTCCTTTGCGCTCAATGGCTTCGATCCATTGGGTCAGTTGTGTCTCGCTGAATCCACTCTCGGTTGCGATTTGTGTGATGGAAAGCGGCGGCAGTGAACCGCCCTGTGATCCGGCGGCGACCGCATAGGGCGGCGACGATTCCTGGATGCGGGCAGGGCTGCTCGTATGATCCTGAGGCGGCGGCATATCTGCCGACGCTCGCTGAACGGCTGGATCGCGGCGGTCGGTCACCACGGGCGCTGCGGCCAACGCATAGAAGCGATCCTGGTTGACGGATTGAAACGGGCGGCGGTGTTGCACCAGATCGGGCGCGTGCCGCCGCTGGAGATCGTTCCACTCCACAGGGCGACAATGGCCCCGGTGGACGTCGGGCACAAAGTAGTAGAACCCGCTGACCGTGCCGATGCCCAACACGTCGCCCTGGTTGTTGTAGGCAGCGACCAGATCCCCTTCTTCCACTTGATTGGCGAACGACCAGAGCGGATCCACGCTACGCTTGCTGATGGAAGAGATCTGCGCCGCCAGTTGATCGCGTAAGGCGTTGAAATCAGCCCGGCTCAGATCAGATAGATCGCCCAGTTCGTCGTAGCCCACTGCCATAAATCCACCGCTGCGCCACGCGTCCCACTGTGTCTCCTCGTCCAGGTGAATGAGCCAATACCGGGTGCGGCGAAACGAGAAGCGCTCAATGGACACCAACCAGTGACAGAAGAGATCGAAACGATCCACCGGGCTGAGATCAAGTGTCGGCGGTACACCGCCGATTTCGTTGATGCGTTCGACAAATGTCCAGGCGGCGGCGTTGGCCGCCGCATAGTCACGCAGATCTTGGGTAAATGAGTGGCGACCGAAAAAGTTGACCACGCGGCAGGCTCTTGCGGTGGATGGTGACGAAACTTTCGGGCCGCAGTGCGTTGAGGATGGGCGACAGCGTGCCGCTCTGCAAGCCGGTGGTGTATGTCGATTGGCGAAAGCGCAGACAAGCCGACACCAGATCACCGGGATCCTCGACACAGGTGCGCACAAAGGCGAGGATGGCGGCGGCCCGTTGCGGCCATTCGTCCGGCTGCGCCCAGCCCAACTGCTCATGACGTCGCATCACGTCGCCACTCAGCCCAGGGTTATTGTGAATCCAGGCGCTACGCTCCCGGTTGGCGGCGGTGTCGGCGTGGGGCAGCAGCCGGGTCAACACAGCGGCGGTGATATCCTGCCCGGCCTCGTCGGCATCGAGGATGGCGCGATAAGACGCCGCGGCTTCTATGCGGGCCTGCAGGGTGATCTCTGCGTACCGTTGGGCAGCCAGGGTGGTGCTGTGGCGCGCCAGGAATTCGCTGTATTGATGCCGGAATCGTTGATCAAGGTCTGTGTACATGGGCCAAATGGGGTTCGTCTCGATAGATCAAAGTGTCGTCACAACCAGGGTGCGTCTGGTACGAGCCGCCGCGCAGTGCGCAACAGAACAATCCAGGGTGCGTCCTGGGGTTGGCGCGTCGACGTCAGAGTACGCAGGATGGCGAGGAGTGTGCGCCACGCAGCCGGATCCCGCTGCGCCAGAGTGACAGGATCGTCATAGAGCAACAGGTAGCCCGGCGCAGGTCGCCAGGACGGATCGACAAGCATCTCCTCGAAGGCGTCCCAATTGTGGCCAAAATAGGCAGGGAAGCCGAAGGATGAAGCAGCCTGTGCCAACAGGCCGGCTTTGTCCACAATCGACCGGCCGTGCAGATGAAAGGCGGCCCAGCCCCGGTCATGCGCCAGCGACAGGATGCGCCCGGCATCCGCCCGCGCCGAGACTCGATAGATGCCGGAAGGGCCTCGTCGGTCGAGGAGTTGTGTCAAGGCACCGGTCATCGGATCACCTCGCGGAAGGAGGCGTAGTGATCGTCGCTGTAGTAAAGCTCGCCTTCACCGCCGCCCACCACACGTCTGGCCCCGCGATCGGGCGAACCGGGGGTGATCACCGTGTATTCGCGATAATAGCCCTGGTTGCGACTCGGCAAGAGCCGTTCGCGATTCTGAAAGACGCTGCCGTCCTTGCTATAGGGGAAAGGACCGCCCTGATCGATGAGGGCGATGGTTTCCTGAGCCTGAACGGGTAGCGCATCAAAGGAGATTGCCGGCAATCCACTTTGAGTGGGTGGCGTCGGGCCGCGGGTCTGCTGCGCTGTGGGCGTCGGCGTCGGCGGACGGGGCGTGGACGCGGCTGCCGGCGCGCTGTCCGCGCCATTTACCGGTGTGCCCACTGTGGCGGGAAGCGTAACGACCACACGCGCAGCAGGCGTTGCCGCCGCTGGAGCGTCCGTGGGCTCCTCAGGGATGAGAACGGTCTGTGCAGTGCCCCCCTCATCGCCCAAAACCGCGTCGATCACGTCGATGGGTAAGCTCCCCGTTTGCACGTAGAAGACCACCAAGAGGACGATCACGACGATCAAACTGCCTACCGAGAGTTTCCGGCCATTGCCCGATTGTTTCGTATCTTTGCGCATGCAGTGCTTTCACCCTTTTGGGGGCTTACACAGGTCACCGCGGCGTAGCCGGTTGTTTTGGCGTATAGAAGCCCAGACTTGCGTAAGCCCTACCTTTTTTGATTGATTCTCTGAAGTCTGATGGTATCCGTCGCCCGGTGAATTGTCCAGCCCGAGTAATGGTTCAACTTTGGTTACCAGCCGGATAGAATTTGTCTGTGCGTATCTCCTTTGTGGGGCGGTCAGGCCGTGTGTTACACTCGCACAGGGCGAACGTTGTCCCCCACTCCATCTTCGTGAATCGAGAAAGAACTATGCGCAAAGACGACACCTACTTTGTCTTTTACGCAGCCGCCAAACAGCAGGTTTGCACTGCATTCGAGCAAGCACTCCCCGACGCCGAGTAAAGGAAGCCACATGGCACTTTCTGAAATTTTGGCGTCGCTTTCGACGCTAGCCGACAGGCCGGACGTGCTGGCGTTGGTGCTCATGGGCAGCTATGCACGCGGAGACGCAGGCGCGTACAGCGATGTCGATCTGGTGCGTTTTGTCCATACATCCACAGCGACAGAAAGCGAGACGCTTCTGCTCGATGGGACATTGGTTGTGATCAGCACGGCGACAGAGCAGAGCGTTGATGGCTGGTTCAGTGAGCCCAGCGAGGCCGTGGAGACGATCTTTGGCTTGCAGACGGCGCGTGCCCTGATTGATCGCGGGGGGTTCTTCGCCGCCGTTCAAGCCCGCGCCCAGGCGTTCGTCTGGGATGATCAACTTCAGCACAAGGCGGATGTGTGGGCCAGCAAAGAGTTAGTCGGCCTGATCGAGGAAGTCCACAAAGGGTTGAACGGTCTGGTTAGCGGGGACAGGGGACGTCTGCTCAACGCGCGGTTTGGGCTTTCGTGGCTGCTGTCCGGCGTGATCAAGGTCCAGCGTGGCGTCCTGCTGCGCGGCGACAACGGAATCTACCACGATCTTGCCGCCGTCATGGGCGCAGATAGCCGATGGACCCACCTTCGGCGCGCGGCCTGGGGTATAGAGGACAGTGACGGACACGTCCCTGCCCTCCGCGATCAGGTCGTCGCCGGGCTTCAACTCTATATTGAAACGGTCCGCCTGGTTAAGGGTGCGCTACAGCCGCAAGATGCGCCCAAGATCCGCGCCACCGTCGCGCTCATTCGACGTGTCCTGGCCGAAATCGAACCATTGGCAGCGCCGTAACTTTCGGCAATTTCCTGTCAGGCACCAGTATCGTGTCAACGGTCAAGTGTTGGTAATACCGTAGGGGCGCTGCTTGCTGCGCCCACAGTGTGCCGGGCGCAGCAAGCAGCGCCCCTACCGATTAAATCACGCTTTCGGCGTTCCTCGCCGCCGCATCACTAGATGCCCGTTTTTTCTCACACAGCACGTACACACCAGAAAGGAACATCATCATGGCTCGCCCCAAAGTGTTAGTTACCGGAGCCTCCGGTCTTATTGCGAGTTTGCTGCTACCGGCGCTGCGCCGGCGCTATGATCTCACCCTACTCGATGTCCGAACGACCAATCGCAGCGGAGAAGAAGTGGAGGGGATTCAGATCGCCGATGTGGCGGATCCGAACCGTGACGCCTATCGTCATCACTTCGCCGGCGTCGATGCCATCGTCCATCTCGGCTTTGTCAACACCCACGACAAGGACAATGTCGATCGGTACTTCCAGAACGAGATGGTCAATGTACAGATGGCTTACAACATCTATCAAGTGGCGTGGGAAGAAAAAGTCCGCCGTGTGGTCATGGCCAGTTCAAACCACGCAGCCGACTACTACGAACCACTCATCCTCGAACACCGCTGGGACTTTGTAACGCCGGACATGCGTGCGCTCTCGGACAATTACTACGGCTGGACCAAAGAGGTCTACGAGCATTTGGGGTTCGTTTTCGCCGTAGGCAAGATGAACGGCACCCCCCTGCAGAATGTGCAGATCCGGATTGGGGGTCCGCGCGAGACGGATCTCGACTCGATCGAACCAGGCGATCTGGTGCGGATGCGACGCGCCTTGGCCGTCTACATCAGCCAACGGGATCTAGCCCAATTGGTGATCAAAAGCATCGAGACAGAAGACATCCGCGACGAGCAGGGTGTGCCCTTCCAGGTTGTCTACGGAATCAGCAACAACAGTCAGGCTTATTGGGGACTGGCCAACGCCCGGCGTGTGCTCGGCTATGCGCCGGAAGACAACAGCGAATTGCGCTTCAGCGACAAGATCCACCAGCACATCAAAGCCGCGCAGACGAAATAAGCGGCAGCGAAAGTTAGCCCGTGTTCAACCGTTACTGGTTTGTTCGAGGAGATTCAGAGGGTGTAGTGTCTTCGGCGCCGGCTGACGGTGATTCCACGTCGGTCTGATCGGCTTCATTCGTATCCGTCATTGCTGTTTCGTCATTGTTCACTTCTTCATGAAAGCGATCAATCGCCTTATGGACGTCGCGGCGGCGTTTGCCCAAGCGGCGTCCGATCCCCTTCATCAAGCTGTCGAGTTTGCTATCCTTCTCGGCCATCATCGATCCTTTTCAGAATAGGTATTTTCGCAAGGTAGAGAACAAACAGAATCAGAATAACAAAAGAATCAGGGGGAATTCCCCCTGATTCTTCGTTTGGTACGCCCGGTAGGATTTGAACCTACGACCCTTAGCTCCGCAAGCTAATGCTCTATCCACTGAGCTACGGGCGCATAATGGCGGGGAGGGAGGGATTTGAACCCTCGAGGGATATTGCTACCCCTACCCACTTAGCAGGCGGGCGCACTCGACCGGGCTATGCGACCTCCCCTCACGTCATCTTTATTTTTGGTCAGCCTCAGCTACTGGCGGAGGGAGAGGGATTCGAACCCCCGGTGACTTGCGCCACAGTTGTTTTCAAGACAACCGCCATCGTCCACTCGGCCATCCCTCCAGGCCGAAAGACTTCGCTCGTACTGACCTGGGAAGTATACATGTCGTCGCACGCACTGTCAAATTTGGATGTGATTATGGGGTTTTCAACGCAGATTGTGCCATGCCCACCAGAGCCGTTGCCCCGCTGTAAAGAAGACCAACACCCCCATCAGGGCGAAGAGTGCGCTGATGTAACCTGGCAGCAGAAAGAAGAGAGAGAAGAAGATGACCGTTTCGGCGCCCTCGATCAGCCCGGCGGGCATCTCCACGGTGGTCAATCGTTCGCGCTCGCCCTGGCGTCTCTTCTCAAGGATGGCCGACAACAGGGTCCACGACAGCGTGTTTACCTGAAACGAAATGAGGAGAAAGACAAACGCCCACAGGTTCTGTGTCGTCGGCATCGCCCAAACAAACGAGAGCGGCACCAGCAAGTAGACGACAAAATCCAGAAGAAGATCGAGATAGCCTCCCCAATCACTCGTCTTGCCATAGACGCGTGCGGCTAACCCATCAATTCCATCAAGGAGACGGTTAACCAACCACAGCAATAACCCCACTTCCACAAGACCGTAGACGACGGCAACAGCAGCAAAGATTCCCGGAATCACGGCGATGAGCGAGAGTTGATCGGGCGAGACATTGACCAAAAACCGCTCAACCAATGGACGCAGTAACCGATCCTTTTGCTGGCGCAGCAGCGAATCCTTCATAACCCGCTCCTTTAACTGGTCTAGGTGAATTAGCTGTGGTGAATAGGGGGAACAGGCGGCAGTGATGGGTGAAAAAACGCAGGGGCGTGTCGCCCCTGCGCCGTTCACATAAGCATTGTCAACGCATAGACACGCAGGATCAGTAAGTCACGATACATGCACCAGGCTAAAGTGCGGCCGTTGATCGCTTGCCAGGCCACGAAGATCAACCAATTCGTTCCAGCCCCCCCATATAGGGTTTTAAGACAGGCGGGATCATGATCGAGCCGTCCTCTTGTTGCCCGTTTTCAAGGATTGCAATGATCACACGCGGCAACGCCAGGCCCGAACCGTTGAGCGTGTAGACGTATTCGGGGCGTGCTCCTTCTTCGGGGCGATACCGGATGTTGGCGCGCCTGGCCTGAAAATCGCGGAAGAGCGAACACGAGCTGACTTCGAGCCACTCCTGCGAACCGGCGCTCCACACTTCTAGATCATACTTGATTGCAGCCACAAACGACAGATCGCCGGTAGCGATGGCCAGGCGTCGATAGGGCAGATTGAGCCGCTCTAACAACTCTTCGGCATCGTGTGTCAGCGCCTCTAGCTCGTCGCGCCCGTTTTGGGGCTCCACAAACTTGACCATTTCGACCTTGTGGAACTGGTGAACACGCTTGATCCCGCGTACATCCTTGCCGGCCGATACCTTTTCGCGGCGGAAACAGGGCGTCGATGCCACATGGCAGATGGGCAATTGCCCCGCCTCGATGATCTCGTCCCGGTAGAGATTGGTCACCGGCACCTCGGCGGTGGGGATCAGCCAGTAGTCCTCTTCGGCGTCTCGATAGAGAGTCTCACCGAACTTGGGCAGGTTGCCCGTGCCTTCCATGCAATAGCCGCGCACCATAAACGGCGGATAGACCTCCACGTAGCCGTGTTCCATCGTATGCACGTCGAGGAACCAGTTGATCAGCGCCCGTTGCAGGCGCGCTGCGGCGCCCTTGAGCACGTAGAAGCGGCTGCCCGACAGCTTAACGCCGCGTTCAAAGTCAATAATGTCCAGCGCTTCGGCCAGTTCCCAGTGTGGTTTGGGCGCAAAGGCAAAGGTCGGTTTGTCACCCCACTCCTTAAGCACCTCGTTCCCCGATTCGTCGGGCGCTACCGGCACGTCCGGCTCAGGGGTATTGGGAATGCGCATCATGGCGTAATAGAAGTCAGCTTCGACCTGACGCAATTCTGTCTCGATGGTTTCGATCTCGCTGCCAACCTCGGTCATGCGATTCTTCAGAGCATTGGCTTCCTCGCTGCGTTTTTCGCGAAACAATGTGCCAATGTCGCGGGAACCGGTGTTGCGTTCGGCGCGCAGCACCTCCACTTTCGTCAGTAGTTCACGACGTCGCTCATCTAGATCGAGCGCTTGCTCCCAAGGGGCGTCGGTCGCGTTGAGTTTCTGCATCGCTTCGGCCAACTCGGCGCGATGTTCACGCATCCATTTGATGTCTAGCATGATCTCCTCCTAAACCGCTCGGTTACGATGGATCAAAAAACCCCTCGCCTGTCTATCAGGACGAGAGGTCTCGTGGTGCCACCTGGTTTCACAGTGCAAGCCCCGGGCTGATGCACTGTCTCATTACGCCGCTAACGGGGCCAACCGTCCGGCCATTGCCTGCCGGAAACTCAAGAGGTGCTGATCCGATCGGCCCCTATTGCCTCGCAGCCACCGGCAACTCTCTGAAGGGAAACCGAGACAGACCGTGGTCTCTGTCATCGTTCTTTAGTTTGTTGTTTTTCGACTTGTTTTCACAACCGCTATCGACGCTGTCTTGCGCTTCAGTAGCTTCAAATTTAGCATACTGGATCGGGGCTGTCAAACTATTGCGCTTCGGCAGATGAGAGCATCATGCTGATGCCGAAGTTGCCCACGGCGACATGGGGACGCCGGCGTCGATCCCTTCCAGGATATTCGCCAGTTCTACCAGTTGGAGTTCGCCAATCTGATCCGACGTGCGAAAGCAGACATCTGACGTTACAGCCAGGTGGTCGACAAGCCAGGCCAACAGATCGGACGGCATGGCCTCTTCCACATCCAGACGGACAACGGGGAGGCTGAGTTCCTGTTGCCGCGTACGGCGTTGCAGCGGATTTTGCCTGCTACTGTCCGCTTCGGCGGCGCGTACCACACGGAAGAGAAAAGCACCCTGCACAGTCAATCCAGGGAAGAGATCGGGCAAGAAAAAGCGCAGCAATTCCTCGCTTTGCAGATAACAGCGGGTCATTCGTCCATTTGTGGGGCAGATCCTGTCGGCGCTGGGCACATGAATATAGCGCGGCAGCAGCCGGGGTACTTTGATCCGGGCGTAGTTGGGCGATTCCCAGGCATCATATAGCGGATCGGGACGCAGTTCAACCAGCAGATTCAAGCTAAAACTACTGATAAACGGGAATGGATGACCGGGATCAACCGCCAACGGTGTCAGCAGAGGATAGACGCGCCGATGAAAGAAATTCCGTAGCCACTGCAACGATTCTTCGTTCAATGCAGCGGGTACACAGATACGAATGCCTTCTTCTTCGGTGAGACTGGGTAACAGTTGACTACTGAGCAGCGTCGAAGCCTCTTGCAGAATCGATTGAAGTTGGGCCGGGAGATGCTGCAACTGGCGGGCAATGGCTGCATCCTGTGCCGCATGGGCCCGCCAGATGGGCAGTTGTTCTGCAAAGAAGCGATCGATACTGGTGGTCATCAAGCCTAGAATACGCAACCGCTCAATCAGGGATCGATCCGAATTCGCGCTTTCCTGTAGCAAATAGGCTGTTTCCCACAGAGCGCGCGGCAGATCTTGCTGAGGTCGAAACGTACGCAGACCGTGAGCTAACGTCCGAGCGCGCGCCGCCAATGTATCATCTGCATCTGACTGTAGTGGGTGATGCGCTCTCAAGACAATATCTCCCTGTGCAGCAAGTTGCGATTGGCGCAGGTGGTCAAGACAAAACCGAGATATGCTCGTGCGTACGATCTTGCTTGACAAGCCCGCACCATCGGGAGTTCAAACGATCCATCAACCGCACAAATGACTGATAATCCGAAGGCTTATTGACAAACAGGGTCGCGCCGAGTTGGTAGGATTGAGCCGCCGCCACGCTGTCGTTCGATCCCGTCATGACAATCACCGGGATCGAGGCAAACTCATCAAACTGACGCAGATCGCGCAGTGTCTCGTAGCCATCCATGCGCGGCATATTTAGATCCAGCAGGATAAATCTAGGGCGCGGGGCGCTGTTTGGGCAAACAAACTTCCCGCGCCGATACAGATAATCCAATAGCTGGATTCCATCATCAACGGCGACGATTTTCGTCAGTTGCAACTGAGTTACTTCGGCCAATGCCTTACGCGCAAGATCATGCACATAGCGATCATCATCGGCAAGTAAGATGGTGCAACAGCTTCTGTCGGGTACCATGAGCGTTCCCCTCGGGGTAGCAGTGATGAGTTCGAGGACGAGAACGGATCATGGATAGTCGCTCACCTCACTTCGCCTTCGGCCAGACCGGGCGGGAAGGGCGCCGGTCGTGGGCAGCGGCTGGTCAGGTGAACATGGCGATCTTCGTTTGAGGCAACGTGTATCGCTTCCATGATTTCGAGAACGTGATTAGCAAGCTCGCCGGACGCACGGTGTGGGCGACCCGAGATGATGGCATCGGCCATATCGGCAACGCCGAGGCCGCGCGATGCCTCCAAGTTGGGGAAGACGGGTGGGATCTCAGTCCACTCGCTGTCACCGGTGCGGCGGAGCAGTGTAACACCGCCGAATGTGTTTGGATCCGGCAGGCTAAGGGTACCGTCGGTGCCATAGATCTCAATCCTCGGCAACGCCGACGCCTTGACATCAAACGTGGTAATGATGGTGCCGATAGGTCCGCTGTTGAAGTCCAGCAGCCCAACGACATGGGTAGGCACATCGACGGTCATCACCGTATCGCGCAGCGGCTCGCTGAGAATTGTCCGCTTTGGCCAGGTGATGCGCGTGGAACCCGTCACACGGCGCACATCGCCCAACATGGCGACCAGAGCGGTCAGGTAGTAGGGCCCCATATCGAACATGGGGCCCCCGCCGGCCTTGTAGTAAAACTCTGGGCTAGGGTGCCAATGTTCATGACCACGGCTCATCATAAAGGCGGTAGCGGCCACCGGTGCGCCAATCGCACCGTCATCGATCAACTTGCGGGCCGATTGCAGACCACCGCCCAAGAAGGTATCGGGCGCACAGCCAACGCGCACCCCTTTTTGCGCCGCCACAGATAACAGATGTTGACCATCTGCGGCACGCAACGCCAACGGCTTCTCATTATAGACAGACTTACCGGCCTCTAGCGCAGCCAGAGCCACCTCATAGTGCGCGCCCGGGATCGTCAAGTTGAGGACGATGTCGATATCCGCATCGGCCAGCAGTTCATCGACACCGAGCACACGAGGAATGTTCCACTGGTCTGCCGCAGCTTCAGCAGCCTCTCGACGCAGATCGGCCACAGCCACGATCTCGATAGACGGCAGGCGCTGAGCCACGGTAAAATACTGTTTACTGATATTTCCACACCCAATCATACCAATTCTGGCAGGCAGTGTCTTCACACATCGATCCTTCTGAAAGTAGAAACGGTTGGATAGAGTCGATCAGCGACTGGCCCAGATCAGGCCGCGGCGGGTGATCTCACGCGCTTCCGGCACATCGAAATCGGCGGCAACATGCCCCAGTGACGAGTAGAAGATCTTGCCTTCGCCCCATCGCCGCTTCCACACGACCGGCATCACTGTCCCTTCGATCCAGGGTGCATACTGTCCACCGAATGTCGTGGTGGCCAGGACTTCATTGTTGGGGTCAACGTGCATATAGTACTGCTCGCTGTGCATCATGAAGTCGTCCAGTCCGGCGGTAATCGGATCGGTGTGATTGATGATATTGACTTTGTAATCGATCACGTTACCTGGGTGCGCTACCCACTGTCCGCCCACCATGAACTGGTACTCAGTGTTGTTGCGGAAGGCGTCGGCGATGCCGCCATGCCATCCTGCAAAACCGGCGCCGGCTTTGACCGCCTCTAGCAGACCCTTCTCTTGTTCCTTGCTGATCTGACTCATGGTGAAGACCTGTGAGATGAGATCAAAGGAGCGCATCTTGTTTTCGTCGGTGTAAACATCCAGATCCGTGTGAATGTCCACAGAGAAACCGGCTTCTTCTAACAATGGCGCGAAGATTTTGACGCACTGCTCCGGCTCATGGCCCGACCAGCCGCCCCAAACCACCAATGCTTTTTTCATCGTAACCCGTACTTTCTAAGTGAGGGAATGAAGGTTGTTATCTCGGCTGAATGTCTCAGCTAAGAAGGATACCGACTCTATGAATGGTTAACCAGACTTCAGGGTGCCGACCAGATCGATGTAAGATTGCATGGCATCTTCCTGGCTGAGTCCCTTGCGGTCGGCCCAGGCATCATACTTGGCGCGGCCGACCATGTCTGTGAAGCCTGGGCGTTTGCCCGTCACATCACCAACTGTAGCCTGTTTGTACAATGCATATAGTTTCAGAAGGGATTCGTTACCAGGGCGTTTGGGTAGAGACTGGGCATCACGAGCAGCCGTTTCGAACGTAGACTTAAGATCGGACATCGCAGCCTCCATACCGCCATCCATCTCCGTACAACCATGCCGTACAGGCGACAGACTCAGTGGATCAGAATCGTTAACATACTGTCAGTATACCACCCTCGTAGACAACAGACAATCGTGACGGTAAGGGCCAGGTCTACTTCAATTGGAGGCGATTTCGGCGTGGGCAGCAAGTTTGACCTTCAGGGCAGGGCAGCCACCCAGAAAGGACCGGCACGGAGGCCGGTCCCTACACGTAGGGATGGACCTCCGTGTCCATCCGTCGTGCCTTCCCGGAAGATATGGACCCACCCAATCAGATGGGACGCACCCCAACCCCAACTTATCTGTGTACCCGATCCGGGTGACGATGGTATACTGATCCTGACCGATCCCTGATCTAGCGTCGCCAAGGAAGTCACCCTATGCCTGCACAGATCATAAACTTTGGCTCGTTGAACATCGATCACGTTTACCGGGTAGAGGCGTTTGTACGGCCGGGAGAAACGATCCACAGCCTGGCCTACCAGCAGTTTGCCGGTGGAAAAGGTTTCAACCAATCCATCGCCCTGGCGCGGGCCGGGGCGCCTGTCCATCATGCAGGCAAGATCGGACCTGAAGGCGGATGGCTGCTGGATATTCTGATTGAAGCCGGCGCGCGGACTGAGCATATCGTCCAGATCGACACGCCCACCGGCCATGCCCTGATCCAGGTGGACAGCCACGGGGAGAACGCGATTATTCTCTACGGGGGAGCCAACCAGGCCATTTCGCCCGGCGATGTGACGCGTGTGCTGCGCCATTTTGGCGACGGAGCGTATTTGCTGCTCCAAAATGAGGTCAGCCAGATGGACGAAATTCTACGCCAGGGGCGACAACGCGGGCTGCAAATTGTGCTCAACCCGGCGCCGATGACGCGCACCCTGCTCGACTATGCGCTGGACGCAGTATCGGTGTTCATTGTCAATGAAACCGAGGGTGAAGCGTTGACCGGCGAATCGCGGCCAGAGGCAATTCTAGACGTGATGCGCCGCCGCTATCCACAGGCATCCACTGTGCTGACATTAGGTGGCGCCGGTGCCCACTATGCGGACAGCGAGCAAAGGATACATGTGCCTGCGGTGGAGGTCGAGGTCGTAGACACGACGGCGGCCGGCGACACGTTCACCGGCTACTTCCTGGCCGGGATCGTGGCAGGCGATGGCGTGGATGTTGCCTTACGCCGTGCAGCCAGAGCAGCGGCTCTCTGTGTCACGCGTCCCGGTGCGGCGAGTTCGATCCCAACGCTCGGTGAAGTTCAAATCTTCGCAGAATCCCGTTAGCCGTATTGGGGAAGACAACGGGTTCGTCGTGTGGCACAAGAACAATTTGACCGACGGGCGCTTCTACAGTAAAATTCAGAGTCGGTACACACAAGGTTTGGCTGTGACGGGTACTTTCCTTGCCTCAGGGAAAGTAGATTCCCGTCATTTTATTGAGCAAAGTGAGTTACTTCTGTGTTCGAAAGTCTGTCTGACAAACTTCAAGCCGTCTTTGGGCAACTGGCCAGCCATGGCAAGCTCACAGAGAGCGATGTCAATAACGCGCTGCGCGAAGTACGTTTGGCGTTGCTTGAAGCGGATGTGAATTACAAAGTTGTCAAGGAGTTTGTCAACCGCATTAAGGAGCGAGCCATCGGCGTTGAGGTGATGAGTAGCCTGACGCCGGCTCAACAGGTTGTGAAGATCGTCAACGAGGAGTTGATTGAGCTTCTGGGCAAGCCTGCATCCTTGAACCTTTCGGGGCAACCGGCAGTGATTATGTTGGTGGGTCTGCAAGGTGCGGGCAAGACGACTGTGGCTGCCAAACTGGCATTACGTTTGCGCAAGTCGGGCCAACGCCCTCTCCTGGTGGCGGCGGATATTTACCGGCCTGCGGCGGTGCGGCAGTTGGAGGTATTGGGCCAGCAGATTGACGTGCCCGTCCACAGCGAAGGCACCACTGTCCCGGCGGCGACGATTGCACGCAATGCGTTGCGTTTGGCCCGCGAAAAAGCCTACACCGCCGTCATTCTCGATACCGCCGGTCGCCTTCAGATCGACGATGAGATGATGCGTGAGCTGGAGCAGGTTCGCCTGGTGACGCAGCCTTCCGACGTGCTCATGGTCGTCGATGCCATGACCGGTCAGGAGGCCGTCCAAGTAGCCGGCGGCTTCAATGCACGTGTCCCGCTCAGCGGTTTGATCATGACCAAGATTGACGGCGATGCCCGTGGTGGTGCAGCGCTGAGCATCCGTGAGGTGACCGGTGTCCCCATCAAGTTTTTGGGCACCAGCGAAAAGCTCGACGGGCTGGAAGCCTTCCAACCTGACCGGATGGCCAGCCGCATCCTGGGGATGGGTGATATCCTTACGCTGATTGAACGGGCGCAGGATAACATCAGCGAAGACGAAGCTGCCGCCATGGAGGCCAAGCTGGCCGAAGGTGACTTCGACTTTGAGGACTTCCTGGATCAGCTTCGCCAGTTGAAAAAAATGGGTTCGGTAACCGAACTGTTGAAGATGATCCCGGGCATGGGCCAGATGGCCAAGCAAGTCGATGCGCAGGAAGCGACCCAGAATCTGAAGCGGATTGAGGCGATCATCTACAGCATGACGCTCTTCGAGCGTCAAAATCCCGATGTCCTCAACGGCAGCCGCCGCAGGCGTATTGCAAACGGCAGCGGCAGCACGGTACAAGATGTGAACCAACTGCTCAAACAGTTTCGCGATATGCGGAAAATGATGAAGCAAATGGGTTTAATGGGCAAAGGCAAGAAAGGCAAACGCCGCAATGGGCGCGGCCTGCCAGGCGGCAACATTATGGATATGTTCAACGGCCTGCGCTGAGCCCCTAGTACCCTGTCAACATAGCCTACTTAACTAGAACAGCCTGGAACTATTTTAAGAAAACCATCGTGTTTAGTCTACGTCGTTAAGACAACCAACCTAACCGCAAACAGCAACAGGTTTGAATCAAAAGGAGCAAGAGCGTAGTGGTTCGCATTCGCCTGCGCCGTATGGGCGCAAAAAAGAAACCGTTTTACCGTGTTGTCGTCGCCAATCAGCTTAGTGCACGTGATGGGCGCTTTATCGAAACGATCGGCACGTACGATCCGTTGACCAATCCGCCTACCATTCAGATCAAAGCGGATCGTGCAGCGCATTGGCTCTCCTTGGGCGCACAGCCGAGTGATGGCGTTGCGCCATTGCTGGTCAAACAAGGCGTTATCAATAAGAGCGGCAAGTTGATCTACCAACCCGAGCCGGTTGCCGAAACCGAAACGGCCGCTGTCTAAGCCACAGCGTTAGGGCAGCCAGATCTTAACGCGTCTTGATTTGCCCGGCGCGCTCGCACTGCGGTTGCGGTCGTGATGAACGCGACTCACCGGCGGCTGAACGGCTCAACTGAGTCTCCGGCCAACGGAGAGTCACAGTCGACAGGGAGGAACCAATGGAAAAGCTGGTTGAATTCATGGCGAAAGCCCTGGTTGAAAACCCAGAAGAAGTCAAGGTCTCCAAACGCACACAGCGAGATCGGGTGATGTTGCGATTAGAAGTAGCACCGGAAGACGCCGGTCGCGTGATCGGCAAAGGCGGGCGGGTGGCAAACGCCATGCGCACGGTGCTACAAGTTTCTGCCTCAAACGATGGGCGCCAGGTTTCACTGAAGATCCTGTAGACGATGTGCAGTCGCAGACAGCGTTCGAGCGCGAATCAAATGATCGGCAAGACAGCGGGGGGAATGCCTTCCGCTGTTTTTTTTAGAATTTTTGTGATCGCGCTCCGCTTTTGCGGACAAATGATAACGAAGAGAAAGTGACCTAGCATGACTGAAGCAAGAAATCAAGGAACAGCAGGGAAACGTCCACGCCGCCCACGTAGACACGGACAGCCGTCCAACCGCGCACATCTCGACGTCAACGTGCCGGATGGCTTCCTGGCAGTCGGGCGTGTGATCAGCGCGCACGGCACACGCGGCGAAGTAGCCATTGAACCGTATACCGACTTCCCAGAAGAACGTTTCGCCGCCGGTCAGTCAATTCTACTGGGCGACGAGATGGAACCGGTAGAGATCGAAAGCATGCGCCCGCATAAGAATCGAATGTTACTGCGCTTCGATCACGTGGTGAACCGCGACGACGCCGAGGCGATGCGCGGCACCTGGCTATTCATCCCCGAAGATGCGGCTGTCGAACTCGAAGAAGATACCTATTTTGTACACCAAATCCTCGGGCTGACCGTGCAGACAGAAGAGCAACAGATTCTGGGGACAGTGACAGACGTCCTCTTTACAGGGGCGAATGAAGTGTATGTGATCAAACCCGCCGAATCTGTAAACAAGGGGCGAGACATTCTGATCCCGGCGACGACAGAGGTGATCAAGAACGTCGATTTGGCTGCGGGTCTACTCACGGTTGCCCTGTTGCCGGGTATCGTAGATGCCGAGGAGTAGGCCAATCGGTTTGACAAATGGCAGGGCATCCACTATTCTCCTCACCATTGTAAGGGCAAATACCATTGTAAGGGCATCCTTGCAGTGACGTTAAGCCGTGAACAGGTGCCGCATGGCCGTGAATGAAAAAGCCTTTTGGATAGCCTTTAACCGGGTGCCGGGGATCGGTCCTGCCCGGCTGACGGCTTTGCTGGAGACATGTGGCACGATTGAAGCGGCCTGGCGTGCGCCGATTCAACAGTTGCAGGCCGCCGGTTTGGATCGGCGCACGCTGGAGAATCTGCTGAGCCTGCGCCGCACGCTGGACCTGGAGGCAGAATGGCTGCGGCTCCAACACAGCGGCGCTACCCTGCTGACATGGGACGATGCGGCCTATCCTCACAATCTACGCCAGACGCCCAATCCGCCGCCAGTGCTTTACGTGCGTGGCGAGTTGACCGATCAAGACAGCACGGCCGTCGCGATTGTGGGCACACGGCGGGCCTCAGCCTATGGGCGAGAAGTCACCCACTCGCTGGTGACCGAACTTGCCCAGAATGGCGTGACGATTGTGAGCGGTTTGGCCCTCGGCATTGATGCCGTAGCCCATCAGACGGCTCTCGATGCAGGTGGACGTACGTTGGCGGTGCTGGGCAGTGGCGTCGATCAAGTTTACCCGGCTAGCAATCGCAGTATCGCCGCCGGCCTGCAGCAAAACGGCGCTATGATAAGTGAATACCCACTGGGCACCAAACCCGAAGCCTCAAACTTTCCACCGCGCAATCGCATTATCAGCGGGTTGAGTCTGTGCGTCATCGTCGTCGAGGCGGGCGAACGCAGCGGTGCGCTGATCACGGCTCGATATGCCGTGGAGCAAGGACGCGATGTCTTCGCCGTGCCAGGATCGATTCTGCACCCGGGAAGCCAGGGTTGCAACCTGCTGATCCAAAACGGTGCAGCGCCGTTGCTCACGGTCACCGATGTGCTCGACTATCTCGATCTGGAACGGACGTCCGCACAGCAAGAAATGCGCGTCACAGTCGCCGCCGATCCAGGGGAGACTAACCTGTTGAAGCATCTATCGGCAGAGCCCAAACACGTAGATGACATCGTGCACGATGTTATGCTGGCCGCAGCACAGGTGACAAGCCTGCTCACACTGATGGAACTCAAGGGATTGGTACGCCAGGTGAGCCCACTGCGTTATGTAAGGGCAGGAAAGTAGCCGTTCACACCCTCCTCACACCAGGAAACCCCGGCCGAATATGCCGCACGCTCTACCGGCGGTACAGAAGCCATATTTCCGCCGGGGCACTTGCGCCGCAAGGCACCAGGCATCGATGTCGGACAAATGCTGTTTCAACTTCCACCATTCCAACTGAGGTACAATGATGTACGCAGCTATTCTGGCCGGGGGAATCGGCACACGACTATGGCCACGCAGTCGGCAAGCTTTGCCCAAACAGTTTGCCGACATCACCGGCAGCGGACGGACGATGATCCAGGCTACGGTCGACCGCATCGCCGATATTGTGTCAGCGGAAGAGATCTACATCCTCACGGGTGATCGGTATCGTTCCCTCGCTGCGCAGCAGATCCCAACCATTCCACAGGCCAATATTTTGGGGGAACCCAGCGGACGCAGCACTGCGCCGGCGATCGGTCTGGCCTGTGTTCACTTACGCAAACGAGATCCTGACGCCGTCATCGCGATTCTCCATGCAGATCATGTCTTTCGAGATGAAGCCCGCTACTGTGCTGTTGTGCGGCAGGCTGAGATCGCAGCCCAAGCCGGCTACGTAACGGTGCTGGGCGCCGAACCGGACTCTCCACACACGGGTTACGGGTATATCAAACGCAGCGACGCCGCCCTGCCATTGAGCGGAGAGTGGCCTGTTTTTGAAGCGGAACGCTTTCTTGAGAAGCCAGACCTCACCACTGCACAACAATTCTTGGCCGAGGGTGGTTACTATTGGAACGTAGGCAATTTCATCAGCCGAGTCGACATTTTGCTGGCCGAGTTTGAACGCCAACTCCCCGAACTCTACGCCGGGTTACTGCGCATCGAAGCGGCATTGGGGACCGAACAGGCCGACAACGTTTTGCAGGAAGTTTGGCCCACGTTGCCCAACATCTCCATCGACCATGGCATCATGGAAGGAGCAGCGCAGGTGGCCATGGTGCCGCTTGACGCCGGATGGAACGATGTGGGCAGTTGGGACGCTCTGGAATTCGTGGTGCCGTTGACCGATGACGGCAACTGCGTGACGCAAGGAGACTTGATCCAGGTGGACAGCCGCAGAAATATTGTCTCTGGTGACAAGCGCTTGATCGCACTGGTGGGTGTAGAGGATATGGTGATCGTCGATACCGGTGACACCTTGCTGATCGGTCACCGGGATAAAATTCAACAGGTGAAAGAACTCGTCGATATGCTGCGCGCCCAGGATCAGAGCGATCTGCTCTAACCGGCTCCCGGCACAGTAAGTGGGGTAGAAACAGGATCAACAACGCCATGCGCCAATATAACCGGACCCCCTTTGCCAACTTGACCTCTGATCAACGAAAACAACTTGGGCGAAGTGCAGCCTTTGGTCTATTGGGGCTGCTCCTGGGCCTCTTCATTGCCTGGGTAGTCTGGCCGGTGGAGGGCCAGGATAGCACGCTGGACAATCTGCGCCCTGAACTTCGCGCCCACTACCTCTCGGCATTGGCAGATACATACGTCTCTACAGGCGGAGAGAATGCAGAGTCTACACTGTCGCGGCTCAACGATTTCTCTGATCCCGAAGCGGAGTTGGCCGCAGCCATTCGCTTCTACCAGGAGGAGGACAGCTCTACAGCCGCGCTGCGTGAGATCAACCTGCGATCCCTGGCCTCGGCATTTCAGACCAGCGATGGAAACGTGGAATCCATGGACGCGCCATCAGACCAAGAGGCATCGGTTGCGGCTCCGCCCATGGGTTGGCTCAACTGGCTTTGGGTACTTCTGGCCGCCGTGATCCTCGTGGGCGGCGGGCTGTGGATCTTCTATCAGTACGTTCTGGGTCAAGAGCATGGGCCCCAACCGACCGGCAACGACGATCGGGAAGAGGACGACTGGGATGAGGATGACCCGGATGAAGACGAGTATGATGAGGAGGAGGACGAGGTCGTTAACGGCGCCGTCGGAGGCGGTTGGGACAACGATATAAACGTGGCGGAAGAGGACGACAGCGACGAGGATGAGGACGAAGATATCGATCCCCGCGGTGGACAGAACGAACTCAGTCACGAAGAGCAAAAGGACTTTTGGGACAACCGCTCGACGCAAGCCTCACCATCCCCGGCCTATTTGACGAGGAAATATGGCGCCGAAACGGAAATTCCGCGCGCTGTCTCCGATCGACACACAGATTGGCCCACCCCATCAGATACACCCCAAGCCGATGCCGACGGCCCGGAAGACGAGCAGCCGCGCAGCCACCAGGACGATTCTATTGTGGAGGGTGAGTTCAAAGAGATCGAAGCCGCCTCAGACGAAGCGCCCGTCGTCGAAGACGAGGCAGCCACCCTGGAAGACGAGGCAGACGTCCTCGAGGACGAGGCGCACGAACACGAAGCAGACATCACGGGCGATGTCGAGGCAGATGACAGCCCAGGTGAGACACCGTCCTACTCTATCGTGCCGCCACTGCCCGGCCCGGCCACGTATGAATCGTTAAAAAACAAACCGAAAAAGCCGCGTGGCGAGCGTCGCGGCCGATCTCTCGATGAGAATGGCTTCGTTGGCCAATTCCAGGAGCGCATGAATCAGTTCCGGCGCAAAGAGAGCGACGACAAACGCCGGGATATATTGGCAGAGGTCACGGCGCGCTATCACCACGGCATCACAGACTACGATGAGAGTTTTACCATTACAGCGCCGGGCAACGCAGCCGACATCCTCGGAGCATGCGGAATGGGTACAAAAGGTGAACTGGATCCACCTTCCGCCAGCAGTGACAGTGTTCGCGTCCTCGACATCTGGCTCTATGACAAAGCGAAACTGCGCACGCAAAACCAGTTGCTCGTCGGCCCTGGTGTGGATTTAGATCGGCTTGCCGACCGTGGTGTAAGCAGCGGCACAGTGACCGGTGAACCGCTAAGGGTGCAACCTGGGCTAACCTTCAAGCTGCGCGGCGAACACCTGATTCTCGATTGTAAAATCGATGCGGTCTCCTATTTGAACGACGAAAAAGATGCCCCCTTCAGTTCAGTCATCGTTTCTATGATCGTGCGCAGCAGACCGCAATAGCATACCCGGCGCCTAAACGCGCTCCTCAGGATCGTACAGACGTTTGTATTCCAGAATCGCATACCGATCCGTCATACCGGCAATATAATCGCAGACAAGCCGGTGTAACCCCACGCTATTTTCGTCATCGAGCGAAGATGACGTACGCGCCAACCCCTTGATCCGTTTTTGCGTCTCGGGGGGTAGCTGTTCGGGCACTGAAACATAGGCATCGTACAGCGCGCGCAGTGTGCGATCTGCCTTAGCCGCCATCCGCACCACGCGATAGTGACGGTAAAAACATTCGTAAAGGAATTTCTTCAACTCGGCATTTTCTTCGGCCAGTTCGGGTGAATAGCTGACCACATTCCCCGGCAATTGACGCAGATCAGCCAGCGTTTCCACACCGGCCGCGACCAGGTTGGCATCGGTTGCAGCGATGGTATCCGAGACCTGGATCCCCACCAGACGTCGAATGAAGCGGTAGCGCATCATCGGCTCCGACAAATCAACGCTCCCACTCTCTCCCAGACTACGCAGCACCCGCTGTGAAAGCTTCAGCGCCAAGACGTCCTTTGGCTCAAGGATGCCGGCGCGCAGACCGTCGTCCGTATCGCTGGTGTTATAGGCGATCTCGTCGGCCAGGTTGCTCAATTGGCACTCCAACGTGCCGCGGTCATCGGGGGCGTAGTCGCGGGCGTCAACGATATCGTAGGAAGTATCGTGTTTGACCACCCCTTCGCGCACCTCATAGGTCAGGTTCAACCCAGGATGGTCGGGATAGCGTTGTTCGAGTTGAGTAATGATGCGGTATGTCTGCTTCTGATGATCGTAGCCACCGTGGCTGCGCATCAGATCGTTCAGTGTCTCCTCGCCGGTATGCCCAAACGGGGGATGGCCGAGATCGTGTGCGAGGCAAATGGCTTCGGTCAGATCTTCATTGCAGCCCAGCGTGCGGGCCATGGTACGTCCAATCTGAGCCACTTCGACGCTGTGGGTTAAACGGTTGCGGTAGTGATCGCCTTCCGAATAGACAAAGACCTGTGTCTTGTATTCGAGTCGTCGAAACGCGGTGGTATGAATGATGCGATCACGATCGCGCTGATAGACTGTGCGATAGGAATGTTCATCTTCTGCGTACACGCGGCCTTGGCTCTGATTACTGTGCATAGCATAGGGAGCCAACGTCCGACTCTCACGATCTTCCAGTTGCTCACGCGTCACCAACATGAACTACCTCCTCGTCAAGTTGGAATAAAACACTATTCGGTGATCTTACGCGTCATTTTGCGCGTCGTTTTTCGCGTTCTCTTTCACAGTATAGTAGAAAGCGAAGAGAGAGCAAAGGAGCCACAACATGACGGGAACAACAATTGCCCAAAAATCATGATAATTCATTGACAAGGCATTTACGTTCCAGTATAATTGCTAGTTAGCGCAATCGGTTGCATAAATTAATGACAGCCTGTTCTGGATAAGCGGAAAAGAGTCTTGCGGTGATCTGTTTGAACGATCGCAGTAGAACTGGCGATCTTGTCAGAAACAGCAGAGCCAATCGATAGAAATGTAGCCACATTGTCAACGATTCGAGATGTCGCCGCCAAGGCCAACGTACACCCAAGCACGGTAAGCCGAGTCTTTTCGGGTAACGCACGCATCAGTGATCGTACCCGACGGCGTGTATTGGCGGCCGCCAAAACGCTCAATTTCCAGCCCAATGCCACTGCCCGTTCCTTAAGTGTGCGCCGCACGCATACGATCGGCTTGATTGTGCCGCACGTTTACAAAGGGTACTTTGAAGATAGTTTCTTCCCCCAGATCATGAGCGGCTTGCTGGATGTAGCCTACGCCAACGAGTACCGACTGCTGGTAGGCGGCTGTGAGAGTTACAACGACGAGATCGTTCAGACATTACAGATCCTGGCGACACGACAGGCGGACGGTATCATCGTCACCAGTGGTCGGCTGGATGTGAACACGGTAGGGGAACTGCGCGAACAAGGGACACCACTCGTGTTGATCGGTCGCCCCCCCCAGCAACATGCCGACGTCGGTTGGGTAGATGCCGACAATCGCGAGGATACGCGCAAAGTCATTGCCCGCCTGATCGAGTTAGGACATCGGCGGATTGCGTACGTCGGGGGTGATCCTGATACACGGGTTGTCAAAGAACGGCTCGAGGGCTATTATCAAGCCATGCGTGACGGCGATATATCCGGTTGATCCAAGCTGGATCGACTATGGTTACTTTGCGGTCGATGGTGGCTATCAGGCCGTTCAACGGACGCAAAAGAGCAGCCCCGCCCCCACGGCATACTTTGCCGCCAATGATCTGATGGCTGTCGGTATTTTGCGAGCTTTGCGTGAGCAAGAAATCTCCGTACCCGGTGCCGTCTCGGTCGTCGGCACAAATGATTCGCCTGAAGCGTCTCACTTGTCGCCGACGCTGACCAGTCTGCACGTTCCCTATCGCCAGATTGCAGCCGTTGCGGCCAAAATGTTGATCGATGCGATCAAGGAGGATGCCACGCCTACAGGTTCACAGATCTTGCGGTCGACGTTGATAGAACGTGAAACGACTGCCGTCTGCGCTGAGTAGGCACCAGAAAACTAGCCTGAAGGATCCCACCCCATCCGAGTGATTCGCGCACGCGCGTCACCTATACAGTTGAACAGACTTTCTACATTCCACTTGCTTCTGAAAGGAGCTACTTGATGAAGCCCCGAATCTGGTTACTCGTCACTGTTTTGATGGCATTGACGCTGGTTTTGGCCGCCTGTCCTGGCGGTGAGGAACCCGCACCTGCTGCGGCGCCCACCGAAGCCCCGGCCGCCGTAGAACCCACCGTTGAACCGACTGAAGTACCCGCCGAGCCGACTGAAGCACCGGCCGAAGAGGCTGCGGCTGAAGAACCGACGGCGACGCCTGTCGCTGAAGAAGAGGCCGCCGCTGAAGAACCGGCCGCCGAAGAACCGGCCGCTGCAGAACCAACCGATACGGTCCTCTCGACCTGTGAAGAGGGTGCCCCTTCTCTGACAATCTGGGCCGATGACACCCGCGCCGAGATCCTGCAGAACGTTGGCGCCGCCTTCGAATCTGAAGCCGGCATCTGTGTATCGGTGGTGGAAAAGGGCTTTGGCGACATCCGCGATGACTTCAAGGTTGCGGCTCCGGCCGGCGAAGGCGCCGATATCATCATCGGTGCGCACGATTGGCTGGGTGAGTTGGTCGAGAATGGTCTGCTGGCTCCCATCGAACTGACCCCCGACCTTGAGGACAACTTCCTGGATGCGGCTATCCAGGCCTTCATCTACGACGGTCAACTCTACGGTATCCCGTATGCCACCGAAAACGTGGCCTTTGTCTACAACCCCGAACTGGTCGAAACTGCGCCCACCACCTGGAGCGAAGTCGAAGAAATTTCGGCTCAGCTCGAAGCCGATGGCCTCGTTTCCAACGGCTATCTGATTCAGACCAATGATCCGTATCACTTCTTCCCAATTCAGACGGCCTTTGGCGGTTACGTCTTTGGCCTGACCGACGAGGGATACAACCCCGACGATCTGGGTATCGACAGCGAAGGCACGCTTGCCGCCTTCAACTGGCTGGACGGCATGGCCGAAGCCGGACACCTGGTGGGCGACGTGAACTACGACACCATGCATGCTGCCTTTGAGAATGGCGATACCGCCATGATGATCACAGGCCCGTGGGCGTTGCCTCGCATCCGCGAATCAGGCATCCCCTATGCCGTGACCACCATTCCTGGCGAAGTGCAGGATGCGCAGCCGTTCCTGGGTGTGCAGGGGTTCATGGTGAGCGCCTTCACCGACGATCCGCTGCTGGCGCAGACCTTCTTGCGTGACTACGTGGCCACCGCCGATGTGATGCAGGCCATCTTCGACGCCGATCCGCGACCCTCTGCCTTTATCCCGGTTCGCGATGCAATCGACGACGAGGACATCCAGGCCTTCGCCGAAGCCGGCGCCAATGGTCTGCCCATGCCTGCCATCCCCGCCATGTCGGCTGTGTGGTCGGCCTGGGGCGATGCCATGGAACTGATCATTACGCAGGCCGAGGAACCTGAAGCCGCATTGACCAACGCCGCCGAACAAATTCGCGCCTCTATCGCAGGCGAGTAATGAGTACACGCATCCAGAGTGGGAATGGGGGGGCTTCGGCCCCCCCAGGCTCCCCCAAATCGACTTCAATCGTAGGTTGGATCTTTCGACTGGGTGGCCTGGCGGTAATCGATGCCATTGCCCTCTGGCTGCTCTACAACATGTTCGATGACGGTATCTGGTACCTGGGCATCGTCATCGGTATTGTTACCATCATCTTGAATGCCATCTTCATTCGTGAGGATCTTTATCCTTTACGCTGGATCTCGCCGGGGTTGGCGTTGCTGGTTGTGATGGTGGTCTATCCTATCTTCTTCACTGTCTACACCGCTTTTACAAACTACGGTGACGGTCATCTACTCACCAAACCGCTGGCGATTGAACTGCTAGAACAACAGCGCTATTTACCCGAAGATGAAGGCGTGTATGACTATACCGCTTACGTTACGCCCAATGCCACGCCCGAAACGGCAGAGTTTATTCTCTGGTTGACGGCTCCCGATGGCAGCGAAACATTGATCGCTCGTCCTGGGCAGCCCGTCGAGGTTGTAGACCCGGGCCAGGAAGCGCCGGAAAGTATCGATGGCTATGAGCAGTTGAGCAGGTTGCAGTTGTTACGCTATACGGCGCAACTTGTCAGTACGCAGTTCGGCGTTGACGACAGAATTTTCCAGGTAAGCCGACAGTTGGTGGGCAAGGCGGCACAGTACCAACAGCGTTACGTCTACCTACCTGACGAGGATGCTGTAGTCGATGCCCAGACCGATATCACCTACTACCCGGTTGAAGGGACCTTCACAGCAGAGGATGGATCACGGCTGCGCCCCGGTTTCCAGGTGTATATCGGGCCGGATAACTTCACACGACTGTTCACCAGTCCGTCGCTGCGAGGCCCGTTTATCCTCGTCTTTTTGTGGACGATTGCCTTTGCCATCCTGGCCGTGTTGATGACCTTTGTGGTCGGGCTGTTCTTTGCGATTATGTTCAACACCTCGGATCTGCCCTTCCAGAAGCTGCTGCGCTCGTTGCTGCTGATCCCGTACGCGGTGCCCGCGTTTATCAGCGTGCCGGTGTGGGTGGGCCTTCTGAATCCACAGTTTGGCGTGGTTAGCGAGACATTGCAGAACCTGTTCGGGCTGAGTATTCCCTGGTTTAGCAGTGCGTTGTGGGCCAAGGTGGGTATCCTTGGCATCAATCTCTGGCTGGGCTTTCCGTACATGTTTTTGATCACAACCGGCGCCTTACAGGCGCTGCCCAGTGACATCTATGAGGCAGCCAATATCGACGGTGCGTCGGCCTGGCAGCAGTTCCGCACGTTGACCCTGCCGCTACTCTTGATCACGGTTGGCCCGCTGTTGGTGGCGTCGTTTGCCTTCAACTTTAACAACTTTGTGATCATCGATCTCTACGCCGAAGGCGGCCCGCCGATGAGCGGCACACTGTCCCCGGTCGGCCACACGGATATCCTGGTGACGTACACCTACCGCATTGCCTTCTCGAGTGGACGCGGCGCCGATCTAGGCTATGCGGCGGCGATCACCGTGGCTATTTTCTTGATTCTGGTGGTGATCACCTACTTCCAGTTCCGCTATACGAATATGTTGGAGGAGGTGAGCGAGAATGTCTAGCACAAATATGGGGTCGATTAAGCGACAACGCCAGATCGGGCTGACCATTCGGGTGATATTGGCACTGGCGGCGCTCTTCTACGCGCTCTTCCCGGTCGTCTGGATCTTCTCGGCGTCGATCAACCCGTCCAATTCACTGGTCAATCAGACGCTGGTGCCCGGCAACGCCACCTTTGAGAATTATCAGAATCTCTTCGATTCCAATGTGATGCTCTTCCGCACATGGATGCTCAACTCGCTGATGATCTCTACTGTGACTACGGTGATCGGGATTCTCTTCACGGCGACGGCGGCGTATGCCTTCTCGCGTTTCCGCTTCAGAGGCCGGCGTTCGCTGTTGCAGACCATCCTGCTGATCCAGGTCTTTCCGAACTTTCTGAACATGGTAGCGCTCTTCTTGATCCTTCAGCAATTGGGGCGCTATGTTCCCTGGCTAAGCCTGAACACGCACGGTGGGTTGATTCTGGTTTACCTTGGCGGTATCCTGGGCGTAAATACATGGCTGATGAAAGGGTTCTTCGATTCGGTGCCGCGCGACCTGGATGAAGCGGCCACCATCGACGGCGCCAGCCCCTGGCAGACGTTCTGGTGGGTGATCATGCCGCTGGTCCGGCCCATTCTGGTGGTGGTAGGGCTGCTCATCTTCGTGGGCACCTATTCAGAATTTGTGCTTGCGCGTGTCATGCTGCAATCTGCAGACAACTACACGCTGGCCGTTGGGCTGAGCCTCTTCATCCGTGATCAGTACGCCAACCGCTGGGGCATTTTCTCTGCCGGAGCGCTGGTCGGTGCGATTCCGGTTGTGGTCATCTTCCTGGCGCTCCAGCGCTACCTTGTCAGTGGCCTCACGGCAGGCGCGGTCAAAGGGTAGATTGGCGGAGAAGACAGAGACGGCAATCAAGACTACAAGCCAAAGCCCGGTTGATGCCGGGCTTTTCTTGTTAGACATGAGGTAGGCATAGTGACAGAATCCATACCAAATTTGACCATGCAGGATTTTATATTCGGTGGCATTGAGGCGGACCCCAGCCTGTTGTTGGATACAGAGCAGGATCGCTGGCGCGGCATCCGTCATCGTCAGCAGATCTCGCCACTCGATCCATTGCCAGACGAGCCGGTCACCTTGACCGTCACCGTCGGCCAGGATGCGCCCGTGGATAGAGTCACCGCCTATGTCAGCGTGGATGGCAGCGATCCGGTGGCAGGGAACGGCAACCGGCACAGGTTCGCAGTGGAATTCCACCGCGTGGACGTGCAGTGGCAGCCGCTGATCTGGGATTACGTGGAAATCTGGCAAGGGGAAATCCCGGGTCAGCCCGAGGGGACGATGGTCCATTACCGCATCGAAGGACGCCAAACCAACGCAGGCGCGGACAACAGTGGAACATCACATTGGAGCCGTGAACAGAATCTGGATCGCACGCAGGAAGTCTCGACGCTCTACGGCTATCATGTGGATCGGTTCGTGCCGCCACCCTGGGCTAAATCAGCCGTGGTCTACGAGATCCTGGTAGATCGCTTTGCGCGGGGAAGCCGCGGTGTACCGGTCAAAGAGGAATGGCTTAGCGCCGCCGAACTAGACTCTTTTATGGGTGGCGATCTGCAGGGGATAGCGGCCAGGCTCGACTATATCGCCGACTTAGGGGCCACGGCAATCTGGTTGACACCGATTTTTACGGCAGATGCCTATCATGCCTATGACACGATCGACTATTATCAGATCGATCCTCGCTTCGGCACAAAGGACGATCTACGTGCGCTTGTGCGCGAAGCCCATCGCCGCGGCATCCGCGTGATCCTGGATTTTGTGGCCAATCATACGTCATCACAAGCGCCGATTTTTCAGCAAGCGAAGAATGACGCCAATTCTACCTATCGGGAATGGTTTTCGTTTGCAGAGGCCTACACGCACGGCTACCGCTGCTTTTTCGACGTGGCTGAGATGCCTCAGTTCAACACCGACAGCCGGGCGGCGCGACAGTTCCTGTGTGAAGCTGCTCAGTATTGGCTGCGTGAATTTGACATCGACGGTTACCGGCTCGACTATGCCGCAGGCCCCGGTCACAGTTTTTGGAGCGAGTTTGGCGCTGCCTGTAAGACGGTGAAACCAGACTGTTGGCTCTTTGGAGAAGTGACGCGCATGGGCGATCTGCTGCGCAGCTACAGCGGTCGGCTCGACGGCTGCCTGGACTTTGGCTTCACACGTGCGGTGCGTCAATTGTGTACCGGAGAAAGGCCGGCGATTCCACTGGGGCGGTTTGCAGCGCACATGGAGCGCAGCCGCCGCTTCTTCCCCGACGACTTCATCTTGCCCGCATTTCTCGACAACCACGACATGAATCGCTTTTTGTGGGTGGCAGGCAACCGGATTGACCGGCTGAAACTGGGCATTGGGCTGCTGATGGCGTTGGGTGAAGTGCCGATCCTCTACTATGGCACGGAGGTGGGTGTGAGCCAGCCACGCAGCAAGGCGCCCTTCCAAGAGGAAGCGCGTCACGCCATGCGCTGGGGATCGGATCAGGATGCCGGGCTATATGCGTACACCAAAGCGCTCATCGACCTGCGCAAAACCCACCCGGCGCTGATCAGGGGGGAGATCAGAACCCATCTGCTCGACGAGGCCCACAGTGTGTGGTTGCTCAGTCGTACCCATGAGATGGATGAAGTGTATATTGCCGTCAACCTGGGCACACAGGCACGAACAGTGACGCTTGGCGCAGGATCATTCGTGGATGCGGAGAGCGGCACACCGATCCATGACCGAAACATCAATTGCGGCGCGAGAGATACGCTTTTTCGTACGCAACACGTAGCGACTCAAACGCCATAAAATTCCCCGCCATCTACACGCATCACTTCTGCCGTGACGTAGTCGGCTTCGATGAGATACTTGGCAGCGAAAGCGACGTCCTCGGCGCTGCCCCAGCGTTTCAACAGGGTACGTGCAGCCACGCGAGCGTTTTGAGCCTCGCTGTAGTCGGGCGGTGGCAACACGGGCCCCGGTGCAATGGCATTGACACGGACGGTCGGCGCCAACTCCAGCGCCATCTGACGCGTCAGGGCCAGCAGCGCGCTCTTGGCGACACTGTGGGCCGTGAAGTTGGGCCACGGCTTCCAGGCCGCCAAGTCCACGATGTTGATGATCGCGCCATCGCCACGCGCCAGCATAAACGGCGCGAACTCGTTGCTCACGTAGAACGATCCGTTGATGGTCACATCGGTGACGCGATGCCAGGCCGTGTAATCGTCTGTGGGAAAGGGGTGCTTGCTAAAGAGATCGGCGCTATTGACCAGAATGTCGATCCCGCCGAAATGTGCCTCGACGGTCTTCTTCATTGACTGGACGTCTTCGAGTCGGGCGATATCACATTGAACGGCAAGTGCATCAACACCAAGCGCCTTCACCTCCTCTAGCGTCTGCGTAGCGGCCATAGAAGAGCTATTGTAGTTGATCACCACATTCGCCCCATGATCGGCCAACATCATCACAATGGCCTTGCCTACCCGCTGAGCGCCCCCAGTCACAAGCGCAGTTTTCCCTGCAATTTGCATCACACCTCCTCATAAATTTGCAGTAAGGCGGCGTCGATCGACGCGTCCCTCAGAGATACAAAAGCGACGGAAGATCAGATCTTCCGTCGCTTGAGCGTATCGCATCAGAGACAGCACCTTAAGACGTGGTGCTAATCGCGCATGCTACTCAGGGTGCGGTTAATGATCTCTTCCTGAATAGCCCGGGTGCGCTTCTTGCCGGATTTGGCGCGCTTGCCGGCCTTCTGCACGTTGACTTCGATCCCTTCGGCTTCCATCGCTCGTTTGAAAGCGAGTTCCATGGGCGAAAGTACCTCTACGTCCGCGTACGGATCGTTGAGCGATTCCTCGGCTTCTGCCTCTTGCAGGATCTGCGGAGCAGCCTCAACTTCCGGCTCATCGCGCAGCCCCTTGAGGCTGAGATCGATACGTCGGCGACGTCGATCCACCGAAATGATGCGGGCTTCGAGGGCTTCGCCGGTCTTGACCACGTCTTCGGGCTTATTCACGTAGCCGTTGCTCATCTCACGAATATGGAGGAGCGCATCGGTGCCGACACCAATGTCGATGAAGGCGCCGTACGGCATGATCTTGCTTACAGTGCCGGGCACAATCTCGCCCTCTTTAAGATCTTTGAGCGTCTTGGTTCCGGGTGAGATCAGCGTGAGGCTAATACGGTTACGTTTGCGATCCAGTTTCTTGATCCACGCCGTGACTTGCTGACCATCCTTGAGGACGTCAGCGACCTTGTTGACGCGGCCGACGGCAAGTTCCGAAATGTGGATCAGACCGTCGCGACCGGCACCGATGTCGACAAATGCGCCAAACTCGGTGGTACGCTTGACGGTGCCGGTGACTTCCTGGCCGACACTCAAATAGACGACTTGTTTGCCATCTTCCGAGCGATATTCGGCACTCTGATCGTCGCCATCTTCATCGTCATCGTCATCGCTCCGTGTTTGCGCAGCAGATGCTTCTTCGGCAGCGGGTGCTTGTTCAGTAACAGGTGCTGCTTCGGCGGATGCTTCTTCGGCAACGGGTGCTTGCTTCGGCAACAGGTGCTGCTTCGGCGGATGCTTCTTCGGCAACGGGCGCTTCTTCAGCAGGTGCTGCTTCGGCAACAGGTGCTTCCTCAGCCACCGCTTCAGCCGCGGGTGCTTCAGCCGCGGGTGCTTCAGCCGCGGATGCTCCATCCGCCTCTACCTCAGGTGTAGCCTCCGAGGCAGTTTGGGCGGACACGGGTTGCTCTGTTGCTTCGTTCTCTGCACCTTCAGCCTGGACAACGGATTCTTCATTGTCTTGCTCTTCAACGATACGGGTTTCCTCAGACATTATGACACTCCTGTGCTTGTGACACTGTCCCTGCGCAGTGTCAGCTTTTCTTGTGTTTCGACAGTAAACTCTACGAAAGTAACGATATTCACAAACGACCGCTACTCTTTACGACCTTGCAAATTCAACCGTGAACATCAGGCCACCACAGCAAGGACTGCGGTTCGGCCCAACGGACCTTCCTAAAGAGAGCTAAACATTAAAACGTATATTCAATATGTCGCCATTGGCAACAGTGTACTCTTTTCCTTCTAAGCGCAGCTTACCAACTTTGCGGGCTTCTGCCATGCTGCCGAGCGCCATCAGATCGTCGTAATTGATCACCTCGGCACGGATAAACCCTTTTTGCAGATCAGAGTGAATCACGCCGGCGGCCTCAGGCGCTGTAGCGCCTTCGTCCACCGTCCAGGCGCGAACTTCATCTTCTCCGACGGTAAAGAAGCTTTGTAAACCCAGCAGATCGTAACAACGACGAATGGCCCGGTTCAGCCCTGGTTCCTCAATTCCGAAATCAGCCAGAAACTCCGAGGCTTCGGCCTCATCCATCTGGGCGATTTCCGCCTCTAAGCGACCACGCAAAAAGAGCGTATTGTCGTCGAGCAGAGCGGAGTAAGTGGATTCACTGTCTTCGTCGCCGGCATTGATGACACGTAACAGGGGCTTCAACGAGAGGAGACCAAACCCACCCAGCATTTTGCGCTCATCTTCGCTAAGGGTCACGGTACGCAAAGGCTGTTCTTCTTCGAGAAGAGCGAACAAACGTTGGAGCAAGACTTCTTCGGTTGCCATCCGCTGCCGTTCCTGAGGAGTTCCTCGCCCCTTTTGGCCGTTCAATCGCGCCAATCTGGCTTCGATCGTGGTCATGTCGTTGAGCAGAAACTCAGTCTCCATCGCTACGAAATCTCGTTCAGGATCGATCTCGTCTTCAAAAGCGACGGCTTCATTCTCGAAGGCACGTGCGACCAACATCAACGCGTCATTGGCGGCGATGGCATTGGTCAAAGCACCACTGATCCCGCTGCGCCCTGCACCTTTGCTCAATCCGGCAATATCATTGTAGATTACCTGGGCATATGTTACTTTTCGAGGGCTAAACATAGCCACAAGCCGGTCAACACGTCCATCCGGCACATTGACCACCGCTGTGTGAACCTCGACTTGTCCACTTGAGAACGCCGCTGTCTCGGTATTGCTGCGAGTCAGTGCGTTGTAGATCGTAGTCTTTCCGCTGTTAGGTAACCCGACAATGCCTATTTTCATCTATGCTTCCGGCTGGATCTGTAATCTTGACTTGAGTGTGCCAAATTTCATCAGCACTGGATGGCGCTACGAGCGCTTTCGCTGTACAATGACGGTCTATTCTACCATAGCGTCTGACAACGGAGAAAAATGAACGGGGTTGTTGGGTGCAGTCTCTTTGTAGGCGAGCATTCATCCGTAAGGAGGTGTTCATTTTGGCGACAGGGGCGCAGTGAAAACTGCGCCAATTCAATAGTTTGACATGTCAAGACAGGCGTCTTCAATTCACCATTTCCACGATCGTAGACACCCTAGCGGTCTTTTCCCCTGATCAGTGCGTCATAAACTGCATCTAGATCAGATGATCGCTAACCATCGAAGCCAAATACTGAAAAAAGGCCAGAACCGCATAATGGAAGAACAAGTTGCTGTCTACATTGACTTTGAAAACATTGCCATATCGGCAGAGGAAGTATACGGACGTTGCGATCTAGACAAGATTTTAGAAGTTGCGGCCAAGTATGGGCGTTGTGTCATCAAACGCGCTTACGGCGATTGGACCCGGTTCAGCCGCTATCGGCAAGAACTCATCGAACATGCGATTGACCTCACGCAGCTCTTCCGCTACGGATCCTACAGCAAGAAAAATTCAGCCGATATCGTGATGGCCGTGGACGCATTGGAAACGGCTATCATTCGCGACGGCATCCACACCTTCGTCCTCGCCACGGGGGATAGCGATTTCAGCGCCGTGGCACGCAAGTTGCGCGAATACGGGAAACACGTGATTGGCATTGGGCTGCGCGATGCAACCAGTGATGTGCTGGTACGCTCGTGCGATGAATTTATCATCTACGATACGCTGGTTGATGGGGAAGAAGCCACTACCAACTACGATATCGAACAAGCGCGCCAACTTCTGCTCACTGTCATGCAACAGATGGGATCGCGATCCAAAGAGGCCGCCGCGCCTATCCACCTCGTGCGTCAGGAGATGGTCAAACTCGACACTGATTTTGATGAGGTTGGTATCGGCTTTCGCCAGTTCCGTTACTTCTTGGAAGCACAGAAGGATCTGGTGACCGTTCAGTCCAACAATAACGGCTACTATGCCTCGTTGCGCTCAACTCTGGTAGCGCGCAATGAAATCGACCACACGCTCCAATACCGCACAGCGCTGAATACGTCCGGCTTCCGGCTGGTAGAGCAGCATACTCGTCAGGACGTGCTGCAAAACCTATACACGTTGCTTGTCAACGAACCGGGCGTTTATACACTGAGCGATGCCGTTTTGCAGTTGAAAGAAAATTACGACGCCGCCAATATTTTGAGATCTCGCGACGAAATTCAGGATGTGGCGAGGCTGCTCAAATTGGCTGCGGTGCTCGATCCCCACCCGCAATCCTGGGAACTGGACACGCTGACCCTGCACGCGGAACTGTCTGCTCAAAACTTTGTCCGCCAATGTGAGAGCGTCTACTTAACAGTACTGTTGCAGAAGAATTTGGATCTGCGCTCGTCCTTGCTGTCTACGTTGCTCTACGGCAAAGCGGATCGCGAAGATGAAGTGCGTCAGTTGAAACAACTGGCACAGGCCAACCAGGCCAACATGGCGGTGCCGGCGCAGGCAGTCAACAACGGCTATGTCTGGCCTCGTCATCTTGCCGAAAGCCCAGAAATTCAGATCGTGTTGCAGGATCTGACAAATTGGCCCTTGGACGAAGAAGCGAGCCTCGATGAAGCCAACAAGTTGAACAACCAGGGGCTGCGCATTCGTACCGCCGACTTCGAACGGGCGCGTGTCTACTTCCTCAAAGCCGCCAAGATGATGTACGAGATGCTCTACAATCGTCAGCCTGGCGCCAGCCTGATGGATCTGGAATGGTATCTAGCCAGCTATTGTGCAGCCACAGCGGGCGCGCACTTTTCGCGCCATAACTACGCACAGGCCTTTCACTACTATCTGGCCTTTTTCGCCCTGGTCAAGGAGACTGAGCCGGTTTGGGACAAGGTGCGCAAGCTGGTGCCGCCCATGCTTTCATTCTACTTTACCATTGCCCCCAATGAGCACAACGATCTACTCAAAGTCTCGCCGGGGCGTACCCATCCGGCCCGCCTGGCCGTCTTGCTGCACAATCACCGCAACCCCGCCGTACGCCGCCGCTGGCTGGAGATGGTGCGCGAGTTGGTCAAGATCAACTCACCGCTGCTGCGCGGCATCATTCAACGGTTGGCTTTTCTAGAAGAAGAAGATCAATTGTCCGGATCACGGCAGACCCGGCGTACGTTGACCCGACTGATCAACAACGAAGCCGTTAACGATGATCCGATGCTGGATATGGCCGAGAGTGAGCACGACGACTATCTGTTCGACAGCGACGAACTGCTCAAAGGCGACTCCATCGATCTTGGGAGTAATGGGGATGACAGCGCCGGCGAATCAGAGGCCGAAATATTCCATATCTAGCGAATCTTGCGCGGCCGTGTCCTTAGGATCTAGCCGATACATCTGAGGAACTTCGAATCAACAAAACAGCTCCGGTTGTGAACCGGAGCTGTTTTTACAGGTATGAGCAGGGTGCCGCCCCTACAAGAGGGTCTTGGCGAGGAGTTCCAGTCCATCCATGTCGTCAAGATCCAACCATTGAATCATCAAGCGTTCAACGCCGGCTTCTTCCAGCAGGTCGACTTCATCAGCAATGGCGTTGGGGGTGCCGATCAGCAAGCCACGGGCGCGCAGTTGTTCGGCATCGCGCCCCTCTAGCTTTTGATCCAAATCGGCATCTGTTTTCCCCAGAATGATGCCCGTCATCAAAGAACGTCGGACCTCGGCCACGTTGCGTCCTTCGGCCACGAGCAACGAATCGAGGACAGCGTTTAGCTCGGCGAAGCGTCTGGCCGGCACAAAGGCGCCGTTCCACTCATCCGCATACCTGGCCGCCAGGGGCAGCGTGCGCTTTTCGCCATTGCCGCCCACGAGAATCGGCGGCCCACCGGGACGGCTGGGCCGCGGGAGCAGAATGGCATCCTTTAACTGAAAGTACTTGCCTGCATAGTCAACGGGCTTGTTGCTATTGAGCAGGAGCGAGATCACATCAAGGCCTTCTTCAAGGCGGCGAAAGCGCTCGGGAACGTCGAGTAGATCAAAGCCGTAGTGAGCATGCTCACGTTGTTGCCAACCCGCCCCAACCCCAAGCACCAATCGCCCATCGCTCAGATCGTCCACTGCAGCCGCCATGCGCGCCGTCAATGTGGGATGGCGAAACGAGACCGGTGAGACCAGCGGCCCGAACTCAATACGTTCGGTATTGTCTGCCAGCCACGTCAACGAGACCCATAACTCCAACGAGTCCTGATCGGGCGGAGACCCATTGGTATAGTGATCAGAGCGGGTAAGCGCCGCGTATCCAAGATATTCCACCGTGCGCACGATCCGCTTCCAGCGCGGCCAATTCAGCCCGTTCTGCCCTTCGATGTTGATGGCGATTTCAGGCATTGGGTGATTCCTCCGTGTAGGTCGGTGAGCTAGCCGTAGCAGCCGAGGGTGATGCAGGTGCTATGATGAGGGGTATCATACCGCAAAACCGAGAATCGCGCATAGTGATCTTTTGGCTGTAGAAGCAACGAGGGGTGGCTTGCGCCACCCCTCGTTGTAACGAACCTACTGTGTACCCCAAGTGCCATAGAGTGCACGATTCGGTTTCTACCCTGAAATACTCTGTGACGATGGGTCCACTAGAGAAGCGAGTGGACTCGTAACCGACTTTCAGGGTGTAGGCTTACTCCATGGCGTTGGAGACAGTCGACAAGTAAAGCTTGTAGACAGGTTCAGCCTGACATGCGCTGATCGTCACCTGTTCCGTACCGATAGCCTTGTTGCCATAGTTGTCCGTCACCTCGACGCGCACGGTATAGTCGCCACAGGCATCGTAGCTGTGCTGTACCGTCTGCGCACTTTTGACAGGATACTCAGGCGAGTAAGGCGAACCATCACCCCAATCCCAGCGGTAGGTGACGGGACGGGCATCCGTGATGATCGACGACATCTGGATGCTGAACTGTGAAGCCTCCGATGTGCTGATTTCAGCGGTATGGCTGATCGTCACGGTTGGCGCATCTGCAGACCACTTGATGAGGGTAAGCATCAGCTCTTCGCGTGTGGTAGCGCCGACGCCGTTGTTCACACCCTCCAGGCCAAAGCTTGTGTAGATCGACTGCCCCAAGTAGCTGCGGCCCGGTCGTTCGAGCGTCGGTTGATCGCGTGTTGCCAGTGCCACGACGCCGTCTCGTACGTTATAGGGGCCGGCGTAACGCAAGAGCCCCATGGTTGACGCTTCCTGCGGACCATCCGGCGCCGTCCAGCGGCCCGCTGTAGGCTAACTCGTCGATGTAGGCCTGATTGCCGGCGCCGTCACCGACGACTGCCATGCTGGGAACTTGTCCGCGGATCTCGCCACCGCCATGCTCGCTTGAGTGGACGTTGAGGTAGAGGCCGTCCTGTTCGCGCAGTTGCTGCTCTTCCGGCGTCAGAACCACCGCACCACTCCACGAGATAGTGTCTGTCACCACCTGCGGCTCGGTGAAGGGGAAGGTCGCATAAACGACGGGTCCGGTGACACCGACTGTACCACTGTGAATGTGTGCGGCGGTGAGCGTGAACGGCTCTGACACATCGATCTTGATGTTGTAGAAGAGCTTCGTCGGTGAAGTTATCAAACAAGAAGCTCGCGACACCGGTAATCTTGCCTGTGTTGGTGATTGGCGGAACCTCGTTGAGGCCGGTCAAAGCGACTTTGCCCAACGCAGAGTTCGGCCCGCTCAGATCCAGGAAGATATCTTCGAATACGGCGGGGGCTGTGCTCAGGCCCACCACAGGATTACTGGGCAGATCGGAATCGCTCACACTATCCTGCAGATAGGTTGCGCCCAGCGTTCCATCGAACAGGAACGAGTCATCGAACCCAACGACACTGGCGAAGTCCTGGCCCATCACCATCAGGGTGCCACCACTCTGGACATACTCGTTGAGTAGATCCATATCGCGTGCAGTCAACGGTGTAGGAATGTTAAACGTGCCATCTGGTTGGTAGTGGTCGCCGGTGAAGAGCACAATGCCCCGGAACTGCGCCAGCGTACCGAAGTCGACCAGGGTCAGATTGGTCCCCAGGTGGTTCGCTGTATCCCAGTAGACATAAGGAACGCTCAGTGCCTGCAAGGTAGACGTGTAGTACCCGGCGTAGTCGGCGCGAGGGAGTGCGCCGCTCATGTCGGCATCAATGACCAGAATACCGGCATTGCCCAGACCTGCAACCACACGGGCAAAGAACGGCATATGGGCGCGATGCGTATCGCCCTGCATGACGATGTAACCCTGGTTGAAGTCCAAGCCCTGGCCTTGTGCAGGATCGAATGTCACGGTTACACTGACAACCTGACCGGGCTGGAGGGTTACCTGAGCAGGGCTGACCGTAACACCCTTGAGCGTGGTCGTCTGCGTGGGTGCGAACCCATCCCCGGTGAAGAGCGTGGTCAAGGTGTAGGTTTCGGAAGCGTTGGTGATGTTCTTTACCGCAACCTCCAAGTTCTCCGTCGTGCCGGTTATCACCAGCCCCATATCCGCCGACGGCGGCATCAGGATCACGCCCGGATCCATGGCCGCAGCGACATCCAGACGACCGGCGCCCATGTCCATAGGCTGAGCCGGGCTGCCGTCACCGTTGTAAATCTCTGTATACTTGGCGGTAGACATCAACGCCGACTTAATCTGCGAAGGCGTCCAGAGGGGATATCGCTGTAGCAACAGCGCGGCTGCCCCTGAAACGTGGGGAGCGGCCATAGAGGTCCCCGACGCCTGGCCGTAGCCAAGATGACGCGCCTCGCCCGTGGCGGCTGGATCGAACCCTTGCGCCATAATGTTGACGCCGGGCGCAGCCACATCAGGCTTCAGACTGTTGCGCGTTGAGGGGCCGCGGCTGCTAAAGTTGGCGATGACATCAGGCTGATTGCCGGCCTGGAAGGCGGACCGTGGACACGGTAAACTCGGCATCAGCAGGATGCAGGGTTTGCCATTCTACGATGCCAACACCGGCGGTATTGCCAACGAAGATAGAGGAGATGGTGACCTGATCGCCGACAACGCCTGGCTCCCATAGAGGTCAACCCATCACCACCGTCGGCATGGTTGTAGACAACCACGAATTCAGCGCCGGCCTGCTCCGCATTGAGGACTTTCACGCCAAACTCGCAGCCACCACGGCTAATCACAGCCGCCTTGCCCGCAAAGGTGTCGGCCGGCCACGCATTACACCCCTCGAAGTTGCTACCATCTCCCACATGGGTGCCGGCGAGATACGTGTAGCTATAGACCCGGCTCAACCCCAAAGAAGCGCCAAACGTATGCGGCGGCGTACGGGATGTTTTTCAGCGTTGGTGTAACCACCTCCCCGGGTCCGGTCACGTCAAATCGCCCGGCGGCATAGGTGCCTGATGTCGTGCTGGCGGCAACGTTGATGTAATCCGGCGAAGGGTGATCGCCCGTCCCCTGGTTAGGGCCGGCATTGCCGTTTGACATGGAGACGAAGACACCGGCCTTCACGGCGTTGATCAGTGCTGTATCCAAGGCATCGAAGTCGCCGCCGATGCTGCCGGGGCCACCACCCCAGGAGTTGTTAACCACGTCCATACCGTCCATCACAATGTCTTCTAGCGCAGCCAGCCCTTCGGCGGTGTAGAAACTGCCATCATCATTCATACTGGCGTAGAAGACACGGTAGCTACCCACCCAGGCGCCCGGAGCGACACCGCTCATCGTGGGCAAAGCCGCCCCCAGATAGGTGGCGTCTGTCACCACGTTGCCGGCAGCGGTAGATGCCGTATGAATGCCGTGCGATGTGCCATTTACACCCGGCCAGGGATTCTGATCGCCGTCAGCCGGCGGATCCCAGGATCGGAAGTATGCGCGCGAGGCGATGATCTTGCCGTTGTTGTTGGCAGTCAAACCCAGGCCACCTTCTGGATAGCCCGGAGGATAGCTGAATCCTTCGCCACTAAACATCGGCGCATCCTTGTGGATGCCGCCATCCATCGAAGCGACCTTGATGCCTCGACCTGCATCTGCCCGCCCACCCAGGGATGGCCACACCACATCGGCGTTGATCAGATGCGTGCTTGTGTACAATTGTGGATAGTGTGCATAATCCCGATAGACATTTTTCACACCCGGCACTTTGTTCAGGCTTTCGATATTGGCATCGCTGGCCGTAACACCAGAATCGACGACAATCGCGTTGATCAAAACCTGAAAAGTCTGCTCAATCTGTGCGCCCTGCTCGTTAATGTAGGTACCGACACGGGCCTCAGGCATGACGGCTTGTATGCTTGCCATTACCGTCGCTTGCTCTGCCTGGATTTGCTGCATGTACGTCTGTGCGGCAGCAGAACTGGCGTTGATGCTGCCATCATCGGAGCGAGCTCCGGGCAATTCTGCATATTTGACGGCAAGTGGAGGGGTTTCCAGTTCAACAATTAGCCGATGCGAGTAGCGAGGCTCTGCAATGGGTGTGTCTCCATCTGTTTCGCTCCAGTCAGCGGTAGCTGCTGATGCGAACACAAAGATACCCATTGCCAGGAACAGACTGACTACTCCCAACAACATTGTCAGCCGAGTAATCTGACGTTTCAACGCTCGATCCTTTCTGGGGAAAAGTAGATGGAAAACAAGTGAAGATCCGCTAAGAACAACCTGGTAATGAAGTGACTGCAACATCAAACGTGCAACAGTAGGATCAGGCTCCTTTCATGAAACTCAAGCTACGGAAACCAGGTGATGGATTTTTATAGCTTGACAATGCTCACAAAAGCTGACCATCCGCATCACTACACGACATCTTGCCCAGGAAAACAAGATGAAGTAAAGAACAGAGAAGTGAAGTGTAAGAGGAAGTGACTGCAACCTGCCTAAGCCGCATGGACATAGAGAGCACCGACAATCCTATCGCTACTTATTCTACCCGCAAACCCAGAATCGTCAAACGCAGAAATACCCCAGGGTGTGTCCCATATTATTGGGTGGGTCCATGTCTAGCGGGAAGCCACGACGGATGGACACGGAGGTCCATCCCTACGTGTAGGGACCGGCCTCTGTGCCGGTCCGTTCTGGGTAGCTGCCCTGAAGTTCAGAACCGAAAAACTTGGGACGCACCCAATACTCTACCCGGAGAGATGCGTGATAACTTATCACGCCAGGCGGATCAAGAATACACTTTCGCCCTGTGAAACATAACGGCCTCACGGGACGTATAGTAGTCGATATGAACGGCTGCACAATATCGCATACCGGTTCTACATGACTCTGCCGCGTTATGCTACAATAATCACAGCGAACGAATCGACACCAAACAGAGGAATCAGATTGCACCGCTTGCTAAGCGCTGAACAAGATAAAATCCTGCGACAGGAACGCACGTTGCTAGAGTCACTCCAAGTGACCCTGGCCCGGCTCGGCGCGCCCGAAGCAGATCTGGATCTGGTCCGCCAGAGCTTACACCAGCTAGACGAGATGTTTTTACTGGTCATCGTGGGTGAGTTCAACGCCGGCAAGAGCGCAGTGATCAACGCGCTGCTCGGCGACCGTTTCCTCGCCGAGGGAGTGGTGCCGACGACCAGCCAGCTTCATCTGCTGCGGTACGGCCCTACGCTAGAAAAATCAATCAACGAACAGGGGATCATCGTCTTCAGCCTGCCCGTGGAATGGCTGCAAGAGGTCAATCTAGTCGACACCCCAGGCGCCAATGCGGTAATCCGTCAACACGAGGCGATTACCGAACATTTTGTGCCGCGCAGCGATCTCGTCCTCTTTGTGACGAGTGCGGATCGCCCCTTTAGCGAGAGTGAGCGCGCCTTTCTAGAGCGCATCCGCAAATGGGGCAAGAAGATCGTGGTGATCCTCAACAAGTTCGATCTGCTCCAGACCGACGAAGAACGGGAGCAGGTCTTGGAGTTTGTGAAGAACAATGGACGTGAACTGCTAGGTATCGAACCGCAGATCTTCCCGGTCAGCGCCCGTCAGGCATTGAAGGCAAAACAGAACGGTCATACCGATGATCCTCTTTGGCGTGAAAGTCGCTTTGCCGCCCTGGAAAAGTTCATCCTCCACAGCCTGGACAGCACCGAGCGCGTGCGCCTGAAACTGGAGAATCCGCTTGGGGTTGCCGGTAAGTTGGTCACCAAATATCAGGACGTGATCGACGAACGGCAGGCTCTCCTGCGCGGTGATTTCCAGACGCTCGACACCATCGAAGAACAGATCAACGCCTACCAGAGCGACATGCGGCGTGACTTCAAGTATCAGAGCAGCCGCGTGGACAATGTCCTCTATGAGATGATGGAGCGCGGGGACAGCTACTTCGATGATACACTTCGTATTGCGCGCGTTTTCGATCTGGTCAACGGCGAAAAGTTGCGCGGCGAGTTTGAACGGAACGTGATCGCAGACACCAGCCGTGAGATTGAACAGCACGTCAACGAATTGATCGATTGGTTGATCGACAAAGACTATCGCCAGTGGCAGTCGGTGATGGAGTTCATCAATCGGCGATCCTCACAACATGCCGAGCGCATGGTGGGGCAGGTTACCGGTGAGTTTGAGTTTAACCGGCAAAAGCTATTGCAGAGTGTAGGGCGCGGCGCCCGTGAGATTGTAAACACCTACGATCGCGAGACCGAGTCGCAAAAGTTGGCGCAGGAAATGCAACGTGCCATCATGCAGACTACAGCCGTAGAAGTAGGGGCGCTCGGCCTGGGCGCGCTGCTCGTCGCCGTCCTTCACACCCCGTTGCTAGACGTTACCGGCATCTTAGGCGCAAGCGCAGTGGCAGCATTGGGCCTTTATGTGCTACCCTATCGAAGGTCGCGGATCAAAATTGATTTACGCGAACGGATCAACGAACTGCGCGGCCGTCTTGATGCAGCCCTCGTGCGCCAATTTGAAGCTGAGCTGACACAAAGTGTCCGTCGCATTCACGAAGCGATTGCGCCTTACACTCGATTTGTACGAGTGGAACGCGAAAAGTTGGAAGCACTGGATACATCCCTGCGTGAAGCGGATCAAAAACTGGCACAGATGCGTCGAGCCGTCGAGGATCTGCGTTAAGCAGAATCACATCTACCAGCAGCATTTCACCAGAACCACAGGATAGGAGCCATCGTGCCGAACGTTTCACTGATTGCACTAGATACGGATCTTCACGTCGCCCCCTTGCAACGGGTCTATGAGTTGACCCCCGGGTTCTGGGATCTTTACGGTCTGCTTGGCGCGCCGGAGGGTCAGGGCGAACGCGACCTGAAGGCGATTGAGGAAGAAGAGGGTCGCTACGGAATGGGCATTTTGCTGCCCAACGAACCGGGCAATCCAGAGGCAGGAGCGCAGTTGGTGGGCCTCATCGACTTTCGTCTGCAGTGGCCGGAGCGGGGCGTTTGTTACGTCGGCATGCTCATGGTCGCAGAAGCCTATCAGCGACAGGGGATTGGCAGCAAGGCCTGGGAAACGTTGGAGCCGTGGCTGGCCAATGATGCGCAGATGCATACGGTGCGCCTGGGTGTAGAACAGTTTAACCCCAACGCGCTCAAGTTTTTCGAATCGATTGGCTTTCAACTGACGGGGCAGAGTGCACGCGTCCGCTCGGGCAAGCGTCTTGTACGTTTGTTGTACATGGAGAAAACGCTGAACCGGGAGAGCGCGGGAAGATGAGCACGGCGCTAGATCTGCTGCGCATGGCCGACGAATTACGCGCCATGACCAATTTGAGCCTGAGCTACACCAAAGATCCCTACCAGATCGAGCGCTATCAGCGGATTCTTGAAATCGCCGCCCAGTTGGCCGAGTTATCGGCGCAAGACGCAAGCCCTGAGTTGCGAGCGTTGATCCTGCACGATCGCCGCTACATCACACCCTATAGCGTTGTAGAAACCGCCGTATTCGACGAAGAAGGACGCCTGCTCTTGATGCAACGAGCAGACAACGGCACGTGGGGACTGCCGGGTGGCGCCTGCGACGTCGGCGAAGCCCCATCCACCGGCGCAGCGCGTGAAGTGTGGGAAGAGACCGGCTGCATCGTGGAGATCGATCACTTGTTGGGGATCTTCGACAGCCGTCATGCCGGGGAAGAGACTCTCCATCATCTCTATATCTTTCTGTTTCATGGACGGCTCATCGATGGCACACCTCGTTTGACCCGCGAAACGAGGGATGTGCGCTGGTTTGCACAAACCGAGATCCCCTGGGGTGCACTGCCTGCTCCCCATCATGCCCGCATTCACTACGCCTTCCACTGGCGCAACAACCCCGCCCTGCCTGTCCATTTTGAAAAAGAAGCCTGGCAAGCCGCGCCCACCTTTCAGCACGATTTGCCAGGCAAAACAACCACCTGATTGCAGCTCGACCGTTTACTGCACTTCGAGCCGCCCCTGCATGGCCGGATAGTGGCCCGAAACCGTACAGATCACCAGATACGTTCCCGCTTCGGGTGGCGCCGTGAATGTATGTGTCTCTGAGCGACCGGCCGGCACGACTTGGCCCGCATAGTAGAGCAACGCTTCCTGGTCGGCGCCGCCAGTATAGGGGACGGGCACCTCCGCTCCCATTTCGACGATGGCCCAGTTGTGTTCGAGATTGCCCCGATTGTTGAGCAGCACCGACACGTCCTCGCCTGCCTTGACCGTCCATACCGGCGGTGAATCCATGTTGTTGGCCTCGTCACCGTAATAGATATCGTGCATTTCCACGGTCAGATCGGCAGCCGCCGTCTCTTCGGTGGTGGTTCCTGGCGGCGTCTCCACCGGGGCGTTTTGCGATCCACCGCAGGCTGCCAATCCAAAGATGGCGATCACGCTTAGGATCAAGGTCATACGCTTCATACATTGATCTCCCTTCGAGAAATGGTTGAGAAAATGAATATTGACTACAGGTTCCACCCGCGCTCTTTGGTATAATGGAGACTTGCGGCTTACCGTCAAGGACGTGGAACAAATTCAAACGTGTCTAGTCGAGAAGTTTTGACAACCCGAAAATCCTAGCACACGCCGCCTGCACAGTGCGTACACTACCTTCCAGTTTGGGTCTGTGTTGTGGTGTGCCAGATGTAAAAAACAAGTGAAGTGCCATGAAGCGAATGGTTGCAGTTTGCGCCCGAATCCGCTAAAATACGGATTGGGGAACATTTGTTCGCTCCTGCGACCCGGCACATTTGACGAGAGGCAAGGAACTCTATGGCTCTGGATAAGTTAGTGGTACGCGGCGCTCGTGAACATAATCTCAAAAATGTTAGCCTGGAAATTCCGCGCGACAAATTGGTGGTGCTGACTGGTTTGAGCGGCAGCGGCAAGAGCAGCCTTGCCTTCGATACCATTTATGCCGAAGGTCAACGCCGCTATGTGGAATCACTATCTTCCTATGCGCGCCAATTTCTAGGGCTGATGGAAAAACCCGACGTGGACCAGATCGAGGGCCTAAGCCCGGCGATCTCCATTGATCAAAAAGGCTCCGGCCGAAACCCACGCTCAACCGTGGGCACGGTGACCGAAGTCTACGACTATCTGCGTCTGCTCTACGCCCGCATCGGCCAGCCCCATTGCCCCACCTGTGGGGAGCCGATTAGCCGACAGACACCGCAACAGATCGTTGATGCTATCCTCGAAATGGAAGAAGGCACCCGGTTGATGTTGCTGGCGCCGTTGATCCGCGACCGCAAAGGTCATCACAAAGGCGTCTTCGAAAATCTTCAAGCGCAAGGGTATGTGCGTGTGCGCGTCAATGGCGAGATCTACGAAGTCACCGATGTGCCGGAGTTGGATCGCTACAAAAATCACACCATCGAAGCAGTGATCGATCGTATCGTCATCCGTTCTGAACATCCAGACCCCGACAACGAGGAGATGATGATCCCAGGAACGGATCGCATACGGCTCACCGATTCGGTGGAGACGTCGCTGCGGCTGGGTGAGGGCGTAATGGTGGTGACGCGCCTTGAGCGCGAGCCGGCGGAGGGCAACGGCACCCTGCGTGAGGTGTTCATCGATCGCATTTTTAGTGAGCACTTTGCCTGCGTCACCTGCGGTCTCAGCTTTGAGGAGATCGAACCACGCACCTTCAGTTTCAACAGTCCGCACGGCGCGTGCCCCAACTGTGACGGTCTGGGCACGCTCAAGGAGTTTGATCCGGATCTCATTCTCGATGACGAGCTGAGCATCGACGGCGGCGCGGTCTTGCCGTGGGTGCGCAGCAGCAGCAACGGCGACGATGAAGATGGATATTACGTTCAGTTGTTGCGTTCAGTCTGCCGTGAGTATGCCATCCCGCACAACGTACCCATGAAGGAACTGAGCGAGAAACAGCGCAACATCATCTTGCGTGGTCTGCCCGACGACGAGAAGGTGCGTGTCAACTACCGCAACTTCAAGGGCTACAACCGCACCTATGAAACGCAGTTCCAGGGTGTAATCTCTAATTTGCAGCGCCGCTATCAAGAGACGGACAGCGAATACATCCGCAGCAAGCTCGAAGACTTCATGAGCGTGCGTGCCTGTCCGGTCTGTCACGCGAAGCGGCTGCGCCCACTCGCCCTGGCGGTAACGGTGTCGGGCGTCAACATCAACGATGTGACGACGATGCCGGTGTCCGATTCGCTCATGTGGGTGCGCAGACTGCGCGACGGAACCGATTCGACGCCGCCGCTAAAAGAGCGCGACATAGCGATTGCCGGGCAAGTGCTCAAGGAGATCGAGGCGCGGCTGGGGTTCATGGTCAACGTAGGGTTGGATTATCTGACCCTAAACCGCATGGCGGCCACGCTCTCTGGCGGTGAGGCCCAGCGCATCCGGCTGGCGACGCAGATTGGCAGCCAGTTAATGGGCGTGCTCTACATTTTGGACGAACCGAGCATTGGCCTGCATCAACGTGACAATGATCGCCTGATCGAAACGCTGAAGGGGATGCGAGACCTGGGCAACACCGTCCTGGTGGTGGAACACGACGAGGACACGATCCTGGCCGCCGATTGGGTGGTGGACATGGGTCCCGGGGCCGGAGAACATGGCGGCGAAGTCGTCGTCTCCGCCACGCAAGAGGATTTTATCAAGGCACCCGATAGCCTGACAGCCCAATACATTCGCGGCGAAAAGCGTATTCCTGTCCCCGCCGAACGGCGCGAAGGCAATGGCGAGTATCTGTACATCAAGGGTGCGCGCGAGAACAACCTCAAAGGCGTGGACGTGCGTATTCCGCTGGGCAAGTTCGTGGCGATCACCGGTGTCAGCGGCAGCGGCAAGTCGACGCTGGTGGTCGAGGTCCTCTACAAGAAGTTAGCGCAGCTCTTTTATCGGGCCAAGGCGCGTCCCGGCGAACATGACGGGCTGGACGGCACCGAACACCTGGACAAGGTGATTGAGATCGATCAAAGTCCGATTGGGCGCACGCCGCGTTCAAACCCGGCGACCTATGTCGGTCTGTTTACGCCGATGCGCGAACTGTTCGCCACTATCCCCGAGGCGAAGGCGCGTGGGTACAAGCCGGGCCGATTCAGTTTCAACGTCAAGGGGGGGCGCTGCGAAACGTGCAAGGGCGACGGCATCATTAAGATCGAGATGCAGTTCCTGCCCGATGTCTACGTGCCGTGTGAAGAGTGTCATGGTCACCGCTACAACCGCGAGACGCTCGCCATCAAGTTCCGTGGCAAGTCAATCGCCGACCTGTTAGAAATGTCGGTGGAAGAGGCGCTTGAATTCTTCCAGAACATCCCGCGCATCCGCAGCCGCCTGGAGACTCTGGCCGCCGTCGGTCTTGGCTACATTCGCATCGGGCAACCGGCCACCACACTATCTGGTGGTGAGGCGCAGCGCATTAAGTTGAGCAAGGAACTGAGCCGGCGCGACACCGGCAACACCTTCTACATCCTCGACGAGCCGACCACCGGCCTCCACTTTGAGGATGTGCGACGGCTGCTGGAAGTGCTCCACGAACTGGTGGATCGCGGCAATACCGTCCTGGTGATCGAGCACAATCTCGACGTGATCAAGAACTGCGATTGGCTGATCGACATGGGTCCTGAAGGCGGTGGCAAGGGCGGCGAGATCCTGGCAGAGGGCACGCCTGAGCAAGTAGCCGAGATCGAAAAGAGCTACACCGGTCATTATTTGAAACCCATGCTGGAGCGAGATCGGAATCGGGAACGCGAGTACGCATAGAGCGTGTCGTCTGCTGTGTGGCTAAGGACCGTTGCCGTGAAGCTTGAACAGGTGATCGATTCAAGTTTCACGGCATCGTTGTTTCTCCACACAACAGATCTTCGGAACACCGATCACTCGCTCAACGTTATGGCATCATGGGCAGAAGGCCTCAGGGGCGACGCGCTGGTCGTTGGCCGCACCTGATACTGAACAGTTACATTGTATTCCCACGCCGTCGAGGTTGCCGTGTCGAGCAAACGTCCCCATATCCTGAATTCTGAACAAAGCCGCCGTCATGCAAACGGTGCAGCGCCGACGGCGCGTCCTGTGTCTAAGTGGCTGCAATTGCAGGATGCACCACTGCCGGCGCAGCGCCGCACGCCAGAAGCGCTGATCAACCTGCTTTGGGTGCTAATCGGTATGCTGGGCGGGGTTATCCTGTTGGCCGGTTATCTCTACTTCAGCGACTTCCTGGCGCCCGGCGTAGGCGTGTTGGGGGTAGACATCGGCGCTGTTTCCACGCAGACCGCCACCGAGCGTTTAACCGCTGCCTGGCAGCGGCGCACGATCCTTTTAGAAGCGCAGACAGGACAACTCGACGTAGCGCCGACGACATTGGGGATTAGCTTCGACGCCGCTGCTACCGTGGACGCCATCCATGCCCAGAGTCGCTCATGGACGGCTGTTGAACGCCTGATCAGTGGGGAAGTGGTCGCGATGTCCCCCGTGCTGCGGCTGGATCCCAACACCGCCGCCGAGGCGCTACGCAGGCTGACCCCCGACCTGGAGATGGCGGCCATTGACGCAGGCATTGACGTGGTGGATGGTCGCGCCGTCATCAGCGAGCCGCAATCGGGTCGCGCCGTGGACATTCAGGCAACGGTGGATCTGCTGTCGACACGGTTGCACGATGTGGTCGGCGGCCAACGGTTGCCGCTGATTCTGGTCGATGTCCCGCCGGCCACCACAAACGCCGATCTGGCGGGTGTCGCCGCCGAAGTAAATGGTTTGCTGGCATCCCCCATTAACATCGAGCTCTACGATCCGGTGATGGATCAAAACCTGTGGTGGTCCGTTTCGCCGTCAGTATGGGGCCGGTGGCTGGTGGTCGACTTGCAGCCCGCCGATGGATCGCCGCTTGCCTGGGAGATTGCGCCCGATCGGGTGCATGCCTATTTAGAGCAGGAAAGCGCGGCACTGGGCGCGGGACGATACGTCGAACTCGATGACGCCGTCAACGCGGTGCGCGGCGCCGTGGAAGGCCGGAATTATGCCGTGTCACTGCGACTCTACCACCAGGAGCGCAGCCACACGGTGCAGCCCGGCGAGACGCTATCCAGCATCGCCTTCCGCTATGGAATGCCTTACCCCTGGCTCGAACAGGCCGATCCCGGCGCAGCGGCCGGGCTTTTCCCCGGACAAAGTCTGGTGATTCCTTCGCCGGATCAACTGATTCCACTGCCTGTGGTACGCAACAAGCGTATTATTGTCAGCATCGGCGAGCAGCGGATGTGGGTCTACGAGAACGCCGGCCTGAAGTGGGAATGGCCGGTGAGTACGGGCATCGAAAGCAGCCCCACCTCGCCCGGCATCTTTCAGATTCAGTCACACGAGGCCAACGCCTACGCCGGCAACTGGGATCTATGGATGCCCTACTTCATGGGCATCTACCGTCCGGCGCCGGGCGTGGACTTTATGAACGGTTTCCACGGCTTCCCAACGCGCAGCGGGTCCGCCCTATTGTGGACAGGCGATTTGGGGCATCCCGTCACCTTCGGCTGCATTCTGGTTAGCAGCGACAACGCCTCGTTGCTGTTCAACTGGGCAGACGAAGGGGTCGTTGTAGAAGTAAAAGCGTGAGGCATGTTTTTGCATGCCCTGTCTCTATCGGTATACATCATCCTGCGGTGCATACCCCAAATAGCGCCGGGCCTCGTCCAGGCTCCACTTCATGCCACTGTTGGCCGACATACCGTTGACGAGCAAGAACGGGCCGGGCCAATCCTCGCCGGCTACGCAGATCGCCTGCTCGAAGATCTGGGCAAAATCCCGATTCGACAACCACATTTCTCGGAACCACCGCTCGGATCGCTCGAAGTCCGCGGCATCCAGCCCTGGTGGGAGTGCGCCCACTTTGAGCGTAGGTGATCCGGAGGCAGAGAGCGTATCAGGGCGATTCGGCCCCGGCTGACACCACCCGATGCGAATCGCCACAAAGGTCGTTGCGCCGTTGCTGCTCTCGGCAAGGGATCGACAGGCGCGCTCTCCCGCAAACTTGGCCGTGGCGTAGGCGGTGGAATCCATCCACTGTTGGCCCGTATGCCAGACCGTGCCCACACCCGGATCGCTGTCTGGCCGTAGCTCGCCCGGCCCCACCAGTTGCGCCCAGGGTAAATCTTTGTAACGCCCCATCACGTGGTTTGAGCTGGCAAGAACAAACCGGGTGACGGAGGGACTCTCTGCGGCAGCATTGGCAAGATGAAGCGTCATATCCAAAGAGGCCCCGGCTTCGGCCCAAGTCGCCTCGGGGTATGGATTGCGCGCGGCAAAATGGACAACCGTATCCACCTGCAACAGAACATCGCGCCAGCGTCGGTCCTGCCACTTGCTAAGGTCGCAGGCAACGAATTCGACCGAAGTGGGTGTGCGATCCAGAGTAGCCGTATTGACGAGGCGGTTGACTTGCGCCACTCGTTCCGATGTCGGTAGATGTAGATCAAGCCCGATAATGCGAGAGATCCGCGTGTGCGTGATCAGGTGATCGATGAGTTTTGTACCCAGGTTGCCCAGGGCGCCGGTAATCGCCACTGTACGAGAGTGTTCAGTTGCACTCAGCATAGAATTCTCCTCAACAAGCTACAGTTTGGCCCTGCTTGCCCAAAGAAAAAGCCGGTGTCCGTAGACACCGGCTTTTTTCAATGCGCCTCAGGAGAACTACTGCATCGCGCCAGTCAACATCTCGGTTGGGATGATGAAGGCATCAGCAGGTACTTCGATGGATACATCGCCATTCAAGTCTGTATTCTCGGTGACGATACTCGCCATGATAGCAGCATTCTCGTCGATTGCGAGTGCAGCACCGCCGCCCATCATGTCAGTCAGAGCAGAAAGGTCACTCAGATTCCAGTCGAACACGAAGTCACTGGAGAGCAAATAACCGGTATCCAGACCAACGTTCTCGGTCAAGTCAATGTTAATGCCTTGGAGCAAGGCGGGGCCAAACATGCGAGCCAGGGTAACAGTCTGTTCCAGCTCAGTTGCACTGGGCATAGAACCAGATTGCCCAAGAGCCAGGACAATCAACTGTTCGAAGTAGGGGCTCTGTACAAAGGCTTCCCAGTCGATCGTGGTGCTGAAAACGGCAGCAGATTCACCGTTAACCTCTGCATCATCGAGGCGCTCGATGTTGAGGAACGGGGTCACCATGCCCATGTCAGCGCCGGCGATCTGGGTAAAGAGAGGACCAGCGCCAGTCTGCGTGGAAGCAGAAGCGGCGAGTGCAGTATTGGGGTCGGTGGTGCTCTGCATCAGAGCGGCTTCAACCCACGGCATGACGTCGATGCCGATCCAGCCGCTCATGCCGCCCATGCCTGCGTCACCCAACAGCGGTTCGAGGGTGCTCAGGTCGAGGTAAGCAACGCCGCCATCGAGAATCACACTTAGATCAACTGATGAAGGCCAATCGGCGCCTGCGCTCTGCGACAGCAAGCTGACAAGTTCTTCAGAAAATTCTGTGCTCATGTCGATGCTGGCAGAGGTGCCGGCGAGGATGGTGGTGACCTGGTCGGTCAGTGCAGCGGAATCAGCGTAGAGAGCGGCCATCTCTTCAGGAGACATTTCCTGCATAGCCATGGCAGCACTAGCAGCTTCATCGGAGTAGTCGTACGTGGTATCCAACGTCCAGGCGAAAGAGGCATCCGTGATGGGTGTCTGTGGAACATTCATGGCCTGAACTTCGACGCCAACAAACTGGCTACCCGAAGTGACGGCCATCATGGCATCAGACGAACCATACAGAATGTCACAATCGTCTGCGGACAGGTCACCGCAGTCGCCCTGCGCAAATGCCGATGCGGTGAAGGCAAGCATAAGAGCAAGGATCAAGATGAGGGTGTGGAATCGTTTCATTGTGCCTTCCTTTGTATTGAGTTGAGGAAAACCGACAATCGATAGTATATCACACTTTGCCGCTCTTGCATCTGACCCGCAATGAGGCGCAGGGCAATCGTATACCAGAAACGGCAGAAGGTGCAAAAAGGGTTTTGGCGACGCCCAACACGGGAAGTATGACTCACTACCCTCGGCATTCGCCCGGGGACTACAGGTGCCAATAGTCGAGCCGTGACAGACAATTCATCTCGACTTTATCTAATGTATCGTACCTGACTCGATCTGTCTAGTCACTCAATTTTGTCTGCCAGAGGCGAACCTCAGGTAGACGCGTTAACAACGATGATGCTAAATTCTGTTAGGGACAAAACTACGGTTTCGGACTTTGTACAGAATCTTGCACTGAGATGGTGGTCTTTTAGGGGCAGCCATATTCTAACAGTCTATTGAGAAGATTTCAACCCTGGATCAGGCTAGTTTTCCTATGGGTCCCAGTTTGCAAAAAAGTCAGAACTTTTCCAAACTGATGGTAGATAGGCAGTACGTGTTTACAGAAAACTAGTCAGGCGCGAAGACTGTTTGTCCACGGATTTTCTCGCCATACGCCTGCCGTCCCGACGTGTAACACTATGCCGAGGAATCAGACACAGAGATGTGACGCATCTTACTGTGTTACCCCACGGAAAGCAAACGGCTTTTTAGCACAAGGTGCGTCTTTTTTTGCCCTCAAATTATATTGCACGCGGGGCATTCATTTACTGCGGCGCTACAAACACTTACCACCAAAGAACAAGAGAAAGAGAAGAGACCAACATGACTCAGCTTTCTGGCAAGATCGCACTGATTACCGGCGCAGGGACGGGCATCGGCAAGGGGATCGCTCGCGCCTTTGCTCAAGCCGGCGCCACATTGATCCTCAGTTCACGCAAGCGTAGCAACCTTGAGGAGACGGCCACCGAAATGCGCGGCCTGGGTGCAACCGTCGAAGTTATCCCCGCCGATGTAACGGTGGAAGCCGACGTGATCGCGCTCTTCGCCCAGACCATGGACCGCTTTGGACGGCTCGACATCCTCGTCAACAACTCCGGCGCCTTTGACGGTGGGCCATTGGAAGAACTGTCTCTGGAGACGTGGCGCAAAGTGATCGATGTCAATCTCACGGGTCCCTTCCTGTGTGCGCGCGAGGCGATGAAGATCATGAAACCCCAGGGGGGCGGGCGCATCCTCAACATCGGCAGCATCTCGGCGCAGATGCCGCGTATGAATTCCGCGCCCTACACCAGCAGCAAACACGGTCTCGTCGGTCTGACCAAATGCATTGCCCTCGAAGGTCGCGCACATGGCATCTCCGCGGGTTGCTTGCACCCCGGCAACACCCTCACCGAGCGCCGGAACAACAACGACAAAGCCGCCGACCAGGAGCCGATGATGAGCGTCGACGAACTGGCGTCCATTGCCCTGGCAATGGCGGCGCTGCCCGCTCATGCCACGGTGCTAGAAGCAATTGCTCTGCCCGTAGAGCAGTTGTACGTGGGGCGAGGGTAGCGGCAGGAATGGGAACTCGGCATTTCCCGGCCTGGCCTGTATGTGGTGGCATAAATGCCACCACATACAGGTCTATGAAACAACCGTAACGATCACTTTTCCGCTGGCATGTCCCTGTTCGAGATAGCGGATGGCGTCCGCCGTTTCACTGAGCGGATAGCAGCGATCGAGGATCGGTTTGACCTGGCCGCCCTCGATAAGTTCTTTCAAGTAGATCAAATCGTTCTGGTTCGGTTCTGAGGTGACGGTGGTTATCTTCTTGCCCCCCCTGGACATGAACGGCCCCAGGAGCAGGGCCTCGAAAATCTGCGCCGTCGTACCACCGGCCATGGCATAGATACCCTGAGGAGCGAGCGCTCGCTTGTAGGCCGAAAGCGACTGATACCCGTTTACGCCCAGGATCACGTCGTAGCACTGTCCGCTCTGTGTGAAATCCTGCCGGGTATAGTCGATTACGTGATCGGCCCCAAGCGAGCGCGCCATATCCATTTTGGTTGTGCTACACACCGCGGAGACTTCGGCCCCCATTACGTTGGCTATCTGCACGGCAAAGGTGCCCACACCGCCCGAAGCACCGTTGATCAAGACTTTCTGTCCGGGTTGAACCTGAGCCACATCACGTAGCCCCTTCAAGGCGGTGACCGCCGCCATGGGCACGGCTGCGGCTTCGGCGAAGGTGAGGTTGGTCGGCATGGAGACAGCGAACTTCTCCGGCAGGCAAACATACTCGGCGAAAGCGCCGTCACCCGATGAAGCCAGATCCCCAAAGACGGCGTCGCCCGGCTCAAACTGTGTGACAGTTGCGCCGACGGCTTCGACCACCCCGGCGACATCGGCGCCGGGGATCGTATTTTTTGGGGAAAAAAGTCCTCTGGCAAAACGCGCCAGAAATGGATCGGCGCGCATAATGTGCCAGTCATAGGCGTTTGCCGACGCAGCGTGGATCTTGATCAAGAGTTCGTCGGCTTTGGGCGTAGGCTTCGCAACTTCCTGCAAGCTAAGGACTTCGGGTGGGCCGTACTTTGTGTAGACGATTGCTTTCATGGAGAGTTCTCCTGTTTACAAGAAAAAGCAGCCCCTCATCGATTCGCTCGATCAGACGATGACGGCGTACAAGGTTTGGCCGCGGCGGCGGTATGTAGAGTTTGGTGGTCTGGATCGGCGTCGACATAGCGAAGCTCCGGCGCTCATAGCAACTTCACGAGCGGCAGGACGGGTTGTGGTTCTTCACCTGAGAACGACCTTCATCTTAGGGTAGAAGTACATTTCTGGCAACCCTACCTGGCGGTTCATACAATACGACCAGGGACGATGTCGTCCCTGGCGTAGCACCTGCTTGTTTTGGATGGATATCGAGATCCGGCCTGTAGGGGCGGCGCCTCTGTGCCCGCCCGCAGGAATAGGTAGGGCGGCGCCTTGTGCCGGCCGCTGTAGGGCTCGACACAGGCGCCGGATTCTGCCCGCTTATGCCGTTGTATGCTCGACCTCGCCTCGTGGCGGCATCAACACTCGGCTCTGCCACTGCTCCACGTTGACGCCTTTCACCAGCAGCCAGAGGAGCAACACGACTTCGCCCACAAAGGTGAACTCGCTGAGCACCAGATCGACGCCGGGGAGGAGAACAAAAATGAGTACGTCGGCCAGATAGCCGATCCCGGCAATTACCAGCAACACACCCACGATCCAGGGCAGGAAGCCTGATTTGATGATCAGGTAGCCCAACGGCAACAGCCAGAGGCCAAAGAAGATCTGGGCGATGAGATAGCCGGCATGGTGCAGGTTAAGGAAAAGCAGCGAGAAGGCCTGCAATTGGGCGCTGCTGAAGACCGCCAGGTAGTCGCTGCCCTCAAGGACCATCAGCGCAGCGTACTGATTCAGCATATTCAGACAGGTAATGGTGACGGCCACCAGCACCAGAGAGACCATCAGTAGCGCCTGGTTGCGGTTGACCGATTTGAGGATCTGGTACAGCGCCAGTACGAGGAGCACAAAAACCACCTGCCCCACTAGCTCGGCTGCGAAACCGAGGCGGAAGGTCGATTCCGAGGCCAGGATATTGGCCGCCGTGGCAGCCGCGTCACCCGGCACCATGATCGCTTGCCTGACGAAGAACTCGGCGAAGCCGCCACAGAAAGCCAGGATCAGGTAGAGCAGTCCAGCGTAGCGGGCCGTCTTGTTGACTGAATTGGTAGTTGTGATACTCATGGTTGGTTTTCTCCTCGTTGACTAAAGTTGAACGTACTTCATGATTGAGTAGATGGATCGTCCCCTGCCTGTGAAGGCAGGATGCGAGCAACGGAAAGCAGGGTCATGCCGGTATCGCGTACCTTGCGCAAAATGCCGTGTAGCGCCGCCTGATCCTCAACCGGACCGCGCAAGCACGTTTCGCCGTTCTCCTGACGCAGGATCGCCATGTCCCCGAACCAGCCCGCCCAACGATCTTGCAGATGACCCTGGATGCGAATTTCGTAGTGCTCAGGATGGCGGCGGTCCTCGTTTGGTGGATTGGTTGCACACATTTTGCACCTCAGGCCTTGGCTGCGATTGATGACTTGCATCATTCTTTTGCTCTGCCCGAAGGATAGCGGCGGATGTGGTGAGGCGTCATCACCACATGTGGTGATCAATGTGGTGACGATGATGTGATGGTGTGATGTGACGGGGAGCTAGATCTCTACAGCAGGTGGCATTCTTTGGCGTGGCGGACGGCGGCGCGACGGTTGCCGACGCCGAGCTTGCTGTATATGTTCTTGGTGTGGGTGCGCAGAGTGTTTAACGAGATGACCAGTTCGCGAGCGATCTCTGGGCCGGTCAACTCGGTAGCAAGCAGCCGGACCACGTCCAGTTCACGGTCGCTGAGCGGTTCGATCAGATCCTGTTGGGTGGGGGCCGACGGCGCCGCATCACCAAAGAAGGTCAGCAGGTGGCGGGCATAGGTGGGGGCGATCTCCTGTTTGGCGGCGGTGCGCAACAGTTCGGCCAGCGACGGGCCTTTGTCCACGAAGACCTGCACGTAGCCTTGCGGCTCGGCTAACGTAAGGGCGCGCGCCAATGGTTCTAGCGCCGCCGTCACGTCGTTCTGAGCCTGATGCACCAATGCCTGCAACACCAGGATCTCGATCGCGCTGCCCATCCGCCCGCCTTCGTCCGCCGCACTCAGCAGACGGCCCAACAGGTTGAGCGCTTGCGCTGCGTGATCGGCTCCATCACTGCGGGCCTGGGCAAGAAGCAACCGCGCCAGTGTCAGATGCTCGAATTCGGTCAGGTAGTGAAGCTCGTCATCGACGGTCAGCCCGCTCTGGCGTGCCCAGCCCTGTGCCTCAGCAATTCTACCGGCACTGATCCAGAACCGCGCCCGCCACGCCGCCACAGGACGCACGTTGGGAACAGGCGTGGGGATGAAGAGCCGCTCCGCTTCGTCGAACAACTGGAAGGCGGCGTCAACGGCTCCTCGGGCGTATTGGATGCGCGCCATCACGGCGTACAGGCGAGCCGCGTCGCCCGGCAGCACAGCCTGCTCGCCCAGATCCTGTCCACGCTGCATGTGTCGGGATGCTGCATCCAGATCACCACATTCGAGGGAAAACTCGCCCAACCCCACATGTAATTCGGCCACGCCAGGGAAGACAAGATCGCCCATGCCGGCCACCAGTTGCAATGCATGGCGATAGGTGTCGCCTGCAGTGCGCAGACGTCCTTGTGTGATGCAGATGTCGGCGAGGCCGAACGTGCCGCTGACTGCGCCGATGATGTGACCGGTGCGCTCGAAGCTGGCCAGCGCCTCACTCAGGGATCGATAGGCGGCATCCAGATCGCCATTCTGCCACTGCACCAGCCCCAGGATCGCCGCCGGTACGCGTCGCCCTACGTCATCATCTGGGGGCAGGAGATCGAGCGCCTGCCGGGCGTAGGCCACGGTGGCGGCAGCATTGCCTATCGACTGTGCGGCATAGGCGCGGGCCGCGGCAATCGACGCCGCCAGCTTGCCAAACACCACTTCATCGATCACGACCATCTGGCCCGGACGCTGTGAGGCCGCGGCGGTAGTCGGATCAAGCCATCGTTCGGCATCACGCAACCAAATCTCGGCGGCATCGGTACTGCCCTCGTTGAGCAATGCCCAGGCACAGCCTAAACTGAGCACAGGGCGATCCTGGACCACCTCGGCGGGGAGTGCTTGCGCCCAACGCAACCACTCCTCAGATTGAAGGTTAGCGTCCATCGTGTGCCACTGCCGCTCAATCAGCGTTGCAGCGTGTTCAAAGTCCTCGGCGGCCAAGGCGTGGCGGATCGCGTCTGCGTACAGATCGTTCTGCTCGTACCATTGGCTCGCCCGTCGATGCAAGGTAGCGATCTGATCGGGTTGTTCCACGCGCAGATGGGCGCGCAGCACATCGGCAAAGAGATGGTGGTAGCGGAACCAATGGCGCGTCTCATCCAACGGCACGACGAAGAGATTGTTCCGCTCTAGCGCCACCAGCCGGCTGCGGCTGCCTTCTTGCCCGGTGACCGTATCACACAGCGGCCCGTTCAAGCGTTCTAGGATTGAGGTTTGGAGAAGGAATGCGCGCATCTGATCGGGCTGGCGGGCCAGCACTTCATCCACCAGATAGTCCACAATATAGCGATGATCGCCGGCGAAGGTCTGGACAAAACCGTGTATGTCGTGATCGCGCCCCGGCATGGAGATTGGTCCTTGCAGGGTAAGGCCTTGCAGGGCAAGGGCAGCCAGTTGCAGCCCTGCGATCCAACCTTCGGTGCGAGATTCCAGCGCGGCCACGTCCTCGGCGGTAAGGTGCAGGCCCATCGCCTGATTGAGAAAATCGGCGGCCTCATTCTCAGTAAAGCGCAGATCGGCGGCGCGGATCTCGGTCAACTGGCCACGGGCGCGCAGCCGGGCCAGGGGGAGACGCGGATCTTCGCGCGTAGTCATCACCATGTGCATCTGCGGCGGCAGGTGGTCCAGCAAGAACGTGAGGGCGTCGTCCACTCGTTTGTCGTCGATGACATGGTAATCATCCAGCACGAGGACAACGGGGTCGGGGATGGCACTGATCTGGTTGAGTAGGGTCGTGAGTGCCGACATCGGGTCGGGCGGCTGGGGTGATTGGAGTGCAGCCAGCACGCCTTCGCCCAGTCCTGGCGCCACGGTTTGCAGGGCAGCGATTACATAGACCAGAAAGCGGACGAGAGGGGCGTCTTCTGCATCCAGCGCCAGCCAGGCCACCGGCCGCACGCTGCCGGTGATCCAGGTACCCACCAGCGTGGTCTTGCCGAAACCTGCCGGCGCGCAGATCAGCGTGAGCTTGCCGTGCAGCCCCTCGTCCATCCGTTTGATCAGGCGTGGACGGGCGACAGAATCTGGGCGCGGCCTCGGAATATAGAGTTTGGTAGCCAGGATCGGCGTGGGCATGGCGTCTTTCCGGATCCAGTCTTACAAACGACAGGTGGCTTGATCGTCTTCTCCCCTGGACTGCAGGGTATTCTAGGGGAGAAGAGCGATCCTGGCAACCTTTTGTGTGCGGCTATCCTTTCTTGGCCACCGGAATCCAGATCTCGCTGTGAAAAACGGGCGAGCCCACATCCTTGTTTTCGTTCCACAAGATCTCGGGTCCCTGCACCTGCTGATAGTTGGACGAAGGAAACCACTCCGAATAAATCCGCCCCCAGATGTTTTGCAGCGTTTCGGGGAACGGGCCAATAGACTCGAAGACAGCCCAGACCGACGCCGGCACTTCGAGCCGCGCCAGATCGCCTGGGGGATCCTGTGTGGTGGCAATACCGATATAGTGATCGAGTTCGCCACCATCTTTTCTGCCTTCGGAGAAATTAGTCGACGCGCTGATCATCCCCATCGGCTCAGTGTTGGAAAGCGCCTTGAGTCTGCCGATCATTTCTGCATCCAGGCTTTGCCACATAGCAGCAATTTCGGGGTTTACGCCCTCATAGATCAATGGCACCCGCTTTGCGAGGCCGACAATGCGAAAGCCTACTTTTTCTACAATACGATACTTCATCTCCACTCCTCCTTTGACTGTTAACTGAAACGTCATCGCCGGATACGCTTTCAGGGGCCGTCCACTGCTGCGGGCCTCTGTCGGCGTTACCCCATGCAAACTGTGAAAGGCTCGTGTGAAGGAGTCCGGCGAGTTGTATGCATACTTGAACGCCGCCTCTATCACCGTCATATCGCTGTGGAGCAGATCAAAGGCAGCCAGCGTCAACCGTCTGCGCCGGACATATTCTGAGAGCGACACGCCGGCGAGGAACGAGAACATCCGCCGAAAGTGATACTCTGAGCATAGCGCCAGCCTCTCAACCTGCTTGAAGTCAATATCTTCGGTAAGGTTGTCTTCAATGTAGGCCAATGCCTGATTCATGCTTGCAAGAGAATCCAAGTTCTGACCTCCTTTCATGCATAGCATACGACAAAGTAACCATGTCAGTCCGACATTTCATGCACTGTTTTGTAGGGTCAATATGGAATTTTGTACGATGGTGGGCGCAAGGAGAGAGGAAAAGAGGTGTACGTAGTCCGAGGCTGTATCCTGCTATCAACTTACTGAAGCCATCCGTTTGAGATGCTGGGCAATCGCCCGCCGAAATAACAACGAAATCATCCACAACAGGGGACGCGTAGCAGGGCGCACCGAATGAAGCTGAAAGCTACGCTTGACCTCCGTCCCCTGCTGCGTCGCCGTGAATGTCCATTCTTCGCTGAAATGGCTCGCCAGTAAAGAGAGCGGCGGAGTGAATTCGTGCAGCTTCATGACGACTTCCTGACCGGGTACCCAGCGCACGATCTCCTCGACGTGACCGGAGCCGTCGGTGTTGTGCACACGGATGCGCGAGCCGACCATGTCGGCGGTGCGGATTTCGTACTCCGCCTGATGGATGCCGGGCAGCAGGCCATAACCGCTGAACTGGCTCCAATTTGCCACATTGGCGATCTCGGCGCTGATGACATTTGCCGATGCAGGAATCACCCGAGTGCAATGAAATCGGATCGGATTCATGTCGCTTGCGACAGTCCTGGCCGTCGATTGGGGCGAATTTGTTGGAATTCCAGAGTATGCCGCATACGAACGGTGATCACAAAGGCGACGGTGAGCGAAACCAGATAGGCCAGACCATACACGGTATAGTAGGTCGAATTGGTGGCCAAAACCAGCGGCAGAAAGAGAATCGACAGAGCCACCATCGCAAGCGTCCACCAACGCAAGGTCTTTAGAAACGGCAGGTCGGTGTGCTGGTCCTGGGCTGCTTTGCCCAGCCAGACAAAATAGAGGGCAAAGAAGAGGAATTCAGCCGGATCCATCAACTGCATGAACCAGACCGGTGGGGCAGCGTCTGCCCAAAAGTTGACCCACCCACCAAAAGGCCACAGCAATTCTACACCGTTAAACCAGAGCAGCAGATCGAGCAAAATATGCATGCCGATGCCCAACCCTAAGCCGATGCCCAGATTGGTCCAGCGCGGTTGTCGGCGTATGGACGCAATGATGTAAAAGATCAGCACCGCGCTGAGCATCCCAAGCAGACTGTGGGTAAAGGTGCGGTGCAGACCGTGTGTATCCATTTTTGCGACAGTGGCAACCGCGACTGCGTAATTGTCGAGGTCAGGGAAGAGATTGCCGAGGACGATCCCGAGCAGCAGCCAATCCCGTTTAGGAGCGACACTGCGGGTGGCGATACCAACCAATGCGTGCATACCGGCTTGTGCCATAGTTGGTCTCCTATTCTATGCGAAATTTGAGCCCTTGATGCGAGGCCACGAAGCCGAGTTTCTCATAGAAACGGATGGCGTCGACCCGCGACTTGTCTGACGTGAGCTGCACCATAGGGCAGCCTCGCTCTCTGGCGCGTTCAATTGCCCAAAGAATCATCTTGCGCCCAATGCCGCTCGATCGGACTTCGGCAGACACACGCACGCCTTCGATCTGGGCGCGCCATGCACCGCGGTGGCTAATGCCGGGTAGGAAGGTCAATTGCAGTGTACCAATCACCGTTCCATTTGCGTCTTCGACGACAATGAGTTCGTTATTGGGATCGGCTTCAATGGCGTCGAACGCACGGTAGTACTCCTCGGGTAGCGGATCGCTGTAGCGTTCGCGCTTCGCCCCCAGGGCATCGTCGGCCAGCATGCGGACGATGGCCGGGAGATCTTCTTTGTCTGCTTGTCGGAAGCGGATGTGGGTTGTGTCCATGTCTCAATCGACCAGTGTGAGCAATTTTTGAACTGTGTTTAAGTTACGTGCCGTCGCCGCAACCCCAAGCAGTTGTTCGACTTTGGCTGCCAGTTTCGAACGACCGACGCCATTGGGTGCATACAGATAGAAGACCTTTTTATCGAGCATGAAGGCTTCAGTGTCGGATTTCAGCTTCTCCATCCCGTCTATGTCAGGTTTTGCCGGCGTAGACGCCAAAAAGTAGAAGTGCAGCGCCTTTCCCTCTGTGGTTTCAAAAGGGCTATTCGCAAACGCGTCCTTGAATTCGGATACGCTCAACAACAATACTTTCGGCTGAAAGCCGTGGCTTGCCTGGATCTTGGCGCTTATCTCTTGGGCAAGTCTGTCTGTACCGTCTTCCTCGGTGGAGAAGACCGCGTTGCCACTCTGAATGTAGGTCTTGACATTCATATAACCCAGACTTTCCAGAATAGCAACAAGCTCCTTCATGGGCAGGATGTTGTTCCCGCCGACATTGATGCCTCGAAAAAGGGCAATGTAGGTATTCACAGTGTTTCCTTCAAGGGTCAGTTTCAGTTTGTCGCGTAAAAAATGATGTCTGTTGAAAGCGCATGCCGGCCAAGATCTGCGAGATGCGCTGCACACCCAGTGAACCGATGTATTCTCCCAATTGCGTTTTTTCTACCGAGTCCACCTGCGACACCACGACAACGCTTTGTTTGGGTAAGTTGCCTTCACCGGGATCAAGCAGCACGTTGCCGGGTTCCGTCCTGCGCTGAAGGTTTGACGTCAACGCACAGACAACCAGCGTAGAGACGCGGCTGTGGTTAATCACGTCGTCCTGGATGACGACGTGAGGATGTGCGTAATCGCTTTCCGGTGTTCTCGATGGATCCGGGTTCAGCCAATAAATGTCACCCTGGTTGATAGGCATGTTGCCGTCCGATTTCACAGTGCAGGCAAGATCGAGTAGTAGGCCAGCGCCACCAGTTGAATGTCCGCCAGCGCATGTACGACAAAAACGGGCCACATTGAGCGCGAACGATAGTAGAGTAAGGTATACGTCCCCAACAAGAGCATGTTGAGCGGCACCGCCGCCCACGACCAGGCGCTCGGCTTGGCTGTGGGCAAGAATAGCAGCCAGAACAGCGCGTGGATCAAGGCAACGAAGGCCAGCAGCAGAAGCACGCCCACGGTCAGGCCGACCCAGCGTAGCGTCCCCGCCCGCCAGCGGTTGCGCCAGGCGTCCAGCACGTAGAACCAACTCAGGTGTTCCAGAGCACCGTTGAGCAGAGACCAGCCGATCAGGGTGATCAAGAATCCTGCCGTCGATGCATTGCCGGCAGGCGGCGTTCCCCAGTTGGTGACGGCCAATGCCAGCGGCACAGGCAGACAGAGGAGGAACCACTTCCATGGCCAGGGGCGCGGCCAACGGTAGTCGAGCGTTCCTTTGCGCCAGCGTACCACCAGCAGGGAGCAAACGCCGTAGTAGAGGATCAGACTGGTGGCGGCCCCGCCGGTGAGAGTAAACAATTGGGCTGCCGCAAACGGAAGTCCTAGTGCAATGACAACGGCTAGAAGCAGATCAAGATTGGTGCTGTCAAAATCTCCGCCAAAGCGGTCCTGCTGTACAGCGTTGCGTTTGATGCTCATGCAGTGCCTTCAATCTGTGATGAATCAGTCTATGACGTTACCTGCTGCCCCAGGAAGAGGTGCAGTTGTGCAGATGGACAGCTTCGCAGCGCAGCGCCAAGCGAGTCGATCGCCACAGCAAACTGTCGCCATAGCATTTGGTTGTCGATGATCGTCATCATGTTCCTCATTTTGTCGAGCTATAGGTGGACATCAAGCTGAATTGTGACGATATCGCCTTCTTCGAGCGTTTCGGCTTTACGCACACCGGCTTTGATGGGCACAAGGTAGCGCTCCTCTTTAGGAAACAAGGACGTCCGCCACCTGGTTTTGCCGATCTGAACCTGCACCGGGATCACGCCCCAGCCATAGGTGACCAGACTGGAAACCGCTTTGATCTGGCTGCTCTCCTCGGCCGGCACTGTCACAAAGAACCAGGGCGCGGGGCCGCGCCAATACCAGATCTCGCCACTGAATTCAACAGAGAGCATCGGTAGACGTATCCGTGGAGAAGTGCAAAAAGCCGTAGAAGTCGCGCCGATACCTGCGCAACTGACGCGCCGAAGGCGTCGGTGCGTCGGGTTGAGAAGCGGCGACGGCAGAATCTAAATGGGGGATCATGGCTGTTCCTCGTTGTAGTGATGACCGGGCATATCAAAATAGCTGATACCGCGCCCTATCGTACTCAGTGTTCCGCTGCCCTCTTTCATAGAGACCCGGTGGAGGGAAGATCGGGAATTACCGGCTGATTTTCTGCTGTTTCGAGTCAAACCGACAACGGTACTGCATCGAGACTATCTTGATGCTGCTCAATCTGCCATAGATCATAGGCTGCCTGATGTCCTAACCAGCTTTCTGGGCTGCCGCCAAGGGCAATAGACAGGCGAACTGCCATTTCAGGTGTGATGCTACCTTTGCCATTCACGATTTTCGACAAGGTCTTGCGGCTGACCCCCAGCGCTTGCGCGGCGTCGGTGATGCTGGCGCCAATCGGGTCAAGCCATAGCCCTTTGATAACTTCGCCTGGATGGGGGGGATTGTACATCTTCATCGCAATTCACCTCAGTGATAGTCTTCATAATTCACAACTTCTGCATCGCCCTCGACAAAGCGGAACGTGATACGCCAGTTGGCTTGTACCGTTACTGACCAGGTACCTTTTCTATCGCCCTTCAACTCATGCAGCCGCAACGTTGGGATGTTCATATCTGTGATCGTTCTGGCTTGATGTAGTTGTGCAAGAACCAGCCGCAACCGTTTTGCGTGCTGCGGCTGAATGCCTGCATTGCTGCCGGTCAGAAAGAAGTTCTCTAGACCTTTATGGGCGAAACTCTTGATCATATGCGGAGTGTAACCTATATATTCTCGTTATGCAACCTGTTCGGTTACATTTCCGTTCTATGCTTGCATGCTTGATCTACAAAATAGAATGGTTCCGCTTGCAGACGAGCCAGCGGCGCGCCCAGCAAGGCCTCGCCCCGAATCAGAAAAGCGCACGCATTCGCCACCACGCCTTGTGACATGGACGAGCCGGTGAGCAGATCGGCGATGCGGTCATAACGCTGAATCACGCCCTGGAAGTTGTGCGGGGTGTACTCTTTCTCAAACGTCCGCCCGTCGGCGTCGGTGATGGTATAGATCTGGGGCACGGCGAACAGATAGGGTGGCGGCGCATGTTCTTCCAGCGCGTGCATCGACGTGTTCGGCTTCAATCCACAGCCGAGCATGAGGATCTTGCCAGGTGCGTGCAATAGCTTGCAGAAGGGTGAGTGTGGGCCGCATGGTGTCTTATCTTCGATGTGGTCGCCCAGCCAGGACGATACCTGCGCGCCCACACCACACACGGAGTGGGTGGGATGCAGGCTGCGCACTGTCCCCGGACGTCGGCGAAAATACTCTGGTAGAAACCCGACACAGGACGGCGTTCGCTTGCTGTCATGAACATGCGGCGGCTGTTGCTTGTAGGACAGGGCGGGCATCAGCAACGTGCCGTTTTTGCCCAACGTTTCCAGCAGCGCCCCGATGATCAGCTCAGGATCCTGAATCCCCAGCGCCTTGAAGGACGAATGCACCATGACCACGTCACCGCGCTGAAGCCCAAGCGCTCGGAGTTGGCCGACTAGAGTGGATTGATCCATGGTATCCCGCCTTCAGCGATACGGTGACAAGGTCTTGACGTCATAGGTTTGTACCCGGTGCGTTTTCTTGGTTTTGACGCTTGCCAAACAGCCCTCATTCATCCCGGGTCAGCGTGATCAACGAGAAACGCGTGTGGGTTGAACACGGCGATCTCTTGATAGGGGGAATCGAGCGTGGCATCAAGAGGGCACTAATCGTTGTACTCGTATCGAGGACGAACCTGGCCTTACTCGTTACGCAGTAAGTCCTCTCGGATATCCGGCGTGAGTCCTCTTGCTTGTGCTCGCGTGCCGATTTCGTCCATGACCTCGCTCAAGGACTGGCACGGAATTATAGCACAAGGACGAGTCAATGCGTGTGGTGATCCCCACCGCCAAGGTCTGCTCCCTCTGAATAAAGAACATCGTGGTCAAGGACGACGTCGTCCTTGACCACGATGTTCTTTATTCAGATCCTACCGCCACAGACTGGGCAGATAGATCCGAATGCCCGTCTGCACGGCCGCGGGGGGCGCGTTGACCGTCCCGCCGCCGCTCACGTTGACGGCGAGCGGTGGCGGCGGATTGACCGCGCCGGCCTCCGGCGGCACCTGGAAGGTGAGGGTGTACTGCCCCAACGGCACGTTGCCGAAGACGTAGACGCCCGCCGAGTCGGTGACAGTACTGCGCGTCAGGTCGGCGCTACGGGCGTCGTCGCGGAGAACAACCGTGGTGTTGGGGATACCCGCCTCGTTCCCTTCCTGGACGCCGTTGCCGTTGGCGTCGTTGAAGACGATCCCTGCCACGGTTGCCCCGTCCCCAGATGCGGTTGTAGGTGTGGCAGTAGGGGTCGCCGTTGGTGGAATGGATGTACTCGTCGGCGTAGCCGTTGCCGTCGCCGGGGTCGGGCTGCTCGTCGCCGTGGCGGTTGGCGTAGCTGTAGGCGCAGGGGAGACGTTGATCGTCACTGTGGCCGGGGGCGAATCCACCACGCCGTCATTGACTTTGAAGGTGAAACTGTCCCCGCCGCTGAAGTTGGCGTTCGCCGTGTAAGACAGATTGGCCCCGGCGCCGCTGAGCACGCCGTTGGCCGGCTGGGTGACTGTGCTGAAGGTAAGCGGGTTGCCGTCGGCGTCGGACCCGGTGAGCACGATGGGCAGCGCCACACCTGCTACTGCGTTGACGGTCTGTGGATTGGCTACCGGCGCACGGTTTGTATCCACCACATCAGGACCGGTGTACTTCGCCTCGCTGCAGTTGCCCGCCAGATCACAGACCCGAAAGACATCGTTGGTCATGGCCGAACGAGCCTGACATTGGATCGTCAACTGGAAGGTGCGCTTGGCCAACTCTGCTGCGCCCTCGGCGGTGGTGGCCTGCGCCGCGAAGGAGAGATACCAGGGCGACGCGTAGGTCTGCGGTGTCATCGTGGTGTTGGCGGGGGTACAGGATGACGGCATGGTGAGGGTGTCGACGGCCAGCGCAAAGTCCTCGACCGTGAGGGCGAAGTCGATGCCGGTAGCCGTGGGCGTGGACGAGAAGGTGAGCAGCCGCGGGGCCAGCGAATCGACGAGGCCGCGCCAGGTGATCACCTGGTCGGGGTTGTCCTCGACATTGCCCAGCAGATCGGTGCCGCGGGTCCGAAGTTCGTAGAAGCCTTCCAGACCCGTAGGCACCGGCGCAGACCAGGTCGTCTCCGCCTCCACAGCCCGGGCCAGCACCGTGTCGGCCAGCAGCCAACCAGTTTCGGCCAGCGCCTTCGCCTCCTGCGCATTCAAGGCATACCGATAGACCCGCAGATCGTCCAGATAGCCGATGCCGCCGGCGGCGATGAGACCACCGCCCGCCGTATCCAGCGTGTTGGCATCGATGGTATCGCGCCCGATCTCCGCGCCGTTGAGGTAGAGAATGCGCGTGTTGCCATCATAGGTCAGGATCACATGCTGCCACGCGCCCACCAGGTTTTCGGTGGCGACCGTGAGATCCGTTTTGCCGCTGAATTCGGCAGCCACCGACGTGGGGCGCAGCATCAGCCGGCTCAGATTCTCGAATTTACCGATCCAGAGGCCCATGAAGCTATTGGCGTCGTCCAGCGCGGCCCAGAAGGAGAGGCTGAACGGACCATTTTGATGGGCGAGGACGCCCGGCGCCGTGCCACCCAGGATCGAGCCGCTTGCCTCAACGCGCATGGCGCCTGGGCCGACAATGCCGAGGGCACGCAGATTACGCTCATTGGGCATGGTGCCGTCCAGCCAGGCCAGATCACCCACGGCCAGCCCGGCGTCGTTGCCGAATTTGGTGTTGGGGTGGATGAACGGCTGATCGAAGGTCAGGTGCAGCGTAGGATCTGCCCCCAGCAGCGTCTGCCAGTCGGCCGGCGCAGGTCGACCGCGACGAATCATCACCTCGTCGATAATGCCGGGGAAGTGCTGCGCTGTGGTGGCGACGCCCGGCTCGCTGGCGGCGCCAATCAGCAGTCGATCATCACCGTCGGCGATCGCCGGCGACGCCCCCGCCACCGTCTCCACCAACTGGCCGTTGATGTAGAATTCAACGTCGTTGTCGGCTGTCATGTGGACGGCTACATGCTGCCACACGTTCGGCCCCAGCAAATCGAGGGTGCTCACATAGTCCTGAACGCCATAGGTGGAGAACAACAGTTTCTGTCCGTTGACGGCCAGACCCCAGCCGTTGTTACTGACGGTGCGCGCCGTGCTCACGATGGCGCCGCGCCCCGGCACTGCGCTCGGTTTGATCCAGGCGGCAACGGTGAAGTCGTTGATCAGCCCGTTGATCGAGGCCATGTTGATCAGGGTCAACGAATCGTCCACACCATCGAAGTCGAGGGCCTGGCCCATCTTGCCCGCCGCCCCAGATTGGGGGCAGGTGGTCGCTGCACACGTGGCCGGGGCTTGCGCCGCCGGCGAAACATCCCCGAAACTCTGATCCGGGCTATCGAGGCGACGGCTCTCGTCCAGGGGCAGATAAAGCAGGGTCGAAGAGGGCAGCGGGGTATTGCGGAAGGATGTACCGTAGCTGAAGAGCGGCTCGAAGGCCACTTCCACCAGGTCAACCCCGGCTACCTCGCTCTGCGCCGCCACATCATCGGGCAATTCGCTGACGGTGCCGCCGACAATGCTGTCCTTGCCGAGGACGGCAGGCAGGGTATCGTTTACCGCGCGCGCCTGGGCATTGCGCGATGAGATAAATCCGAAACTCGGTTCCGGCCCGGTGGTGTCGATGCGAATATCGATGGGGATACCCACGACCTGATTGCCGACGGCGTCGGTGGCCAGGCTGGTGGCCCGATACTCACCGGTGGGGGTATCGAGATTGAGTTGATAGCGGACTTTCCATTGGCCGGTCTGCGGGTCTGGCAACACACGTTGAATTTCAAAAAGAGTGGCCGTTTCGGCATTCTTGTTATACAGACTGGTTTCGATCACGGCAATGCCGCTACCCGGCTGCTGGGTGCCACCGATCAGCGGATCGGAGGACGCGCCTTGCAGCGTCAGGTACCAGACGGCTTCTTCGGTCTGCGACGGTTCCGGGCGGGTCAAGCTCGTCACGGCGTTGTAGGTGACAATCGGCCCCACACCGTCGACATGGACAACCACAACTTTGTTGATCTCCTCCTGGTTGCCTACGCTGTCTGTGGCGCGTGAATAGAGATCGTACCGGCCCTCGCCCGCCGGCTCGAAGTAGCCAATCCAGCGGTTGCCTTCTGTGTCACTCTTGTCCTGTTCTGCACCTGTCCACACGATGCCCGAGCCGCTGTCCACGCCGAACTCCACGTGCATAATGGGGGACGTCGTGTCCTCGGTGGCGATGTAAAGCAACTGCGGCTTGTTGGCGACGTACTCCGTGCTTAACTGTATCGAAGAGACGGGGGCGTCGGCGTCCACAGTGACCGCAGTCTCGCTGCGCTCGTCCACAGAGGCGTTCTGATAGTTGTAGAGTTCGCGGATCTCCTGATCGGTCAGCGCGGTGCGATAGACCATCACCTCGTCGATGCGCCCGCGGAAGAAGGATGAATCCAGCGTGTCCGCACCCAGGATCAACCCGCCGGACGGCGAACGTATCGACGACGGCTCCCAGTTACCGGCGATATTACTGGCCTTGTAGCCGTTGATGAAGATGGACATGACGCCGGCGGCATCCTTGCGGAAGACCAGATGCTGCCAGACGCCTTCGCTGATCTGTTTGTCGGCGGCGCCGGTAAGGTTCGTGCCGGTCGTGGTCTGATGGTATTGGATCTTGGGCGTACCGTTGTCCAGGTAGACGAGGAAATCGTTCTTAGCGGGCAACAACCCGGTGGGAATCGAGAGCAGCGGACGCTTGCGATTCTTTAGATCCTCGGCGCGCACCCACAACGAGAAAGTGATGGGATTGGGCGCAGCGCCGCCCATTTCGCCGTCAAAGCGGTAGATGTCGGCCCGGTTGTCCACCAGGGCGTAGCGGTCGGCGAAGCTTTCAAAGTGCAGCGCCTGCTCGATCAGCCCCTTAACGGGCACGGTGGGCGCCGCTTCCGGTTCATTCAGATCCCAATGGACATAGACGCCGCTCCGGTAGATCGTCTGCACTTCCGCCTCGGTCAACGGGCGTCGGTGCAGGTAGACATCGTCTATCTGCCCCTTGAAGCGTAAGTAGGTGGGTTTGGTCCAGTTGTACCCCAGGTAGAAGTAGTCGCCCGCCTCGGGCACGTAGGTCGCCACCAGAGGGATTTGGGGCGTGCTACAGCGGAAACCGTAGGTGTACAGGTTCGCAGTCTGGCGTGCCACGTCCATGCTGATCGAGACATGGATCCATTCCCCGTAATCCCACACCTGATCGAACGCCTGACAGTTGCCGATCTCAGCGAAGGGGTTGCCCGTCTCCTCGTCTCGATAGAAGACCGTGAACCCGTCTTTGGGCGTGGTTTTGTGGACAAGGTTGAGTTCGCCCTTGGATCCGCTGGCCGTGGTGAAGGAGGCCACACTGATCACCGAATTGTGGACGGCGCCGGCCGGCTTCTCGGGCTTGATCCACATGGAGAGGGCAAAGCCGCTGTTGTTGGCGGCGATGTCGGTGCTGATGCGGTCGTTGAGGTTGATGGTGGGGCTTTCGCCCAGCCAGTCGTCCACGCCGTCGAAGAGGAGCGACACATTCTGCTGCCCGTTCTGACCCGCCTGTGGACATTCTGCGCCGCTGCACGTCAACTGGTGATAGGCTATATAGTCCTCGAAGCGGGTGGCGCCGCTGATCTCGTCCAGACGGAACTGCGCCACCTGATCGCCGTGGGATCGTATGTTCGCAATGTCACTGTCGCTCAACGCCGCCGCGTGGACCTCGAACTGGCGCAGATCACCTACGAAGGGCAGCGAATCGTTGCTGAAGCTGTAGGTCAGGTCGGCAATGTCGGGCCAGTCGGCCATAGCCCAATCGTAGGCGCATTCGGTACGACCGGACGGATTGGCGAACGTCGTCTTCCTGTTGGTGAAGGATGGCTGATTGGGGCTCACTATCTCAGACCCCATGTACTCGTCGTTGCCTTCACAGTCGACATCGGTACCGTTGTCGTCCTCACACACATAGAACGTATAGTCATCCTCAAAGACTTTGGTGACGCTCAGTGGCCAGGTTTGGGGAGCCCCGCCTACCAAATGGGCTCAGATTGACACGATTGCCCACCAGGTTGTATTCCCCCTCGAAACCGAAATCACCCTCGCAGATTAAGTCGAATTCGCTAAAGGTTACCTCACCCCGGTTCGAGGCGCGGCCCAGGAAGAAGGTATTGAACGTACTGTTGGGCGTGGCATTTGTGGCTGGCGCTGTTCAGCTTCACCCCGTTGACGAAGAAGGTGACAGATTTGGCCGTGGCAAACGCGCCGCCCAGATCGTAGCGCACGGCGATGAAGTTCCACTGGTTCAGATTGAGGACGTTGGTGTTGCCACCGTTATTGGCGATCACCTCCACCGCCGCCAATCCGCTGCCCGTGCCGAAGCCAAACTTCAACTGCCGCCCCTCGCTGAGAAGGTAAGGATAGGCATCGATCTGTCCGCTGTTGCGCCCCAGGATGCCGCGACGGATGGTGTCCCCGTTGGTGGGGCGCACCCAGCCGGCAATCGTGAAGCTCTTGTTGTTGAGGTCTATCGGCGCATAGCCGCTGTCGGTCTGCGAAAAGCCCGCAAATCTCTCTGGGCCCGCCCAGGCGAAGACCTGGTTGCCTGCCGGGTTCTTCCATACGTCCACCGCCGGCACATTGACGATAGCGCCCACTGTCTGGCTCACGCTGTAGATCCCCGACGGCGCCGCAGTTTTGACGGTGAAGGCGTCGAGGTAAGTCTGGCTGCGCGTGGCCGCCAACTCGAAGGGCGCCAGCGTGGAGGGCGCATCGGTAAGCGTCGGCGGCAATGTCAGTCGGCGTTGGCCCGACATATTGCGCGCCATCAGCGAATTCTCCAGGTAGCTCTCGTAGACTACCTCCTGGCCAGGGCGCACGATGGCATCGTCCACATTGTAGCGACCGGCGAAGATGGCCTCGATACTGCTGTAATCGACGGGCACCCAGCTTTGAATGAAGACCTCGTCGATGCTACCGGCGAACGGATCGACGACCACGTCAGGCACGACGCTGTCCTACCCCGGGTGGTGTGTCGGTCGCCGGTCGCTGCGCCGCGCCGATCACGATCTGTGGGTTGTTGCTGGCCGGATTCAAGATGGCGATCTGGTTGCCCTTGTCTATGCCGTTGACGTAGAAATAGAGCCGATCTTCAACCGGGTAGATCTCCACGCCGATCTGCGTCCACTGGCCCAGCGGAATCACGCCGGGATCGAGTGCTTGTGTAAAGGTGCCGCCACCGCCCTCATAGCGCAAAAAGAGATCGTCGTCTTGCAGACCGAAGCTGAAGCCACCCACGCCGTTGGGACCGCCCGGCCCCATGTGGATCACGGTCTGCGTCCCTGTCAGGCGATCCGCCTTGATCCATGCCGAGAGGGTGATATCGGTGCGCAGATTGCCGATACGCGGATCTGGAGGCGTGATCAGGTGGTCGTCGACGCCGTCAAAGTGGACGGCGTTGCCGAAGCGACCGCGCAGCCCCGATGTGGGGCAGTTGCCTGCCGTGCAAGCCGCATCATTTTTGCCGTCGCCCTTTGTGGAAGAATCGACAAAGGTAGATGCCTTTGCAGCTTCATCAAAACGGATCAAGAGCAGCGGCGCTTTGGGCTCGCGTAACAGCCCCTTGTAGATCAGCACCGTGGGATCGCTGGCAATGTTGGGGTTGAAGCCGTAGACTTTCTCCTGGCTGTCTAAAATACTGTCGCGGTCAATATCCCGACTCAATGGATCGGAGCGCGTCCAGCTCAGCAGGACGGTGTCGTTGGCATCCACGCCATAGCCAATCGACCAGCCCATCACCTCTTCGCCGTCCGAGAGGCCGTCGCCGTCACTGTCGGGGTCGATGGGATCCGTGCCCCAGATCGTCTCATTCACATCCCAGAGGCCGTCGCCGTCGCTGTCACGGTCGCCGGGCCTGGTGTTGCGCGTCTTTTCCACAGCGTCGGAGAGGCCGTCGCCGTCGCTGTCCCAGCGTGTGTCGTCGGCATCCGCATCATAGCGCAGACCGTCGCCGTCGGCATCGATCAAGGCAGGGAAGCGCAGTTCGGGCGTGTTGGACCAGCTCTGGCGATAGCGGCCCGGCTCGGCGCCGGCCAACTCCATGCTGAGGAATTCGTCGAGTGTGGCGGGGAAGACGTCGAACTTCAGGTTGAGATCGTTGTAGTTGGTGGCGCCGCGACTGCGCACCCAACAGACGGGGATGGGCGTCAGCGGCGTCAACACGGCAGTGTTGATACACTCCTGTACCGGAACCTGGTATCCCTCGGCCAGATAGGCGGGGATGCGCTGGTTCAGCCCAGGCGCCAGGGGCAGGCGCAGCAGATTGTTCTTGATCAGCGTCACGTCCTGGTAGACAGAGGTGACGCTGTCGTTCTCCAACGTCTGCCAGGGATCCGGGCCTTCGCCCCGAGTCAGGCCGTCGTGGATCTGTGGGGCGTCCGCGTCCGGTCGCGTGGGGACGACATCATAGGCGAAGCGAGAGGAGCGCAGGTTCGATTCGCTGAATTGAGCAAAGTAGGGAATGGTAAATGGGCTGATGGGCAATCTCGCCAGGGCCAGCGTGTTGCGCAGGCCCAGATCGAGCGTCAAGCCGGCGTCTGCACGGAATCCTGTGGCCGGATCGACCAGCCCCGGATTGAAGCGCGTGTAGTTAAGCCGGTAGGGATCGTTGATCTGTGTGATGTCGTTCTGATCGTAGATAAAAAAGGCCACCAACTCGATCAGCCAGCCCGTGATCCCTTTACAGAAAATGATACCCGGTATGCTGGCCTGATCTTCGCTGCTCAAATAACCGCAGATAATGGTGATCAACCCGTCGATCAGACCGAGGATGGCAACCAGAATCGCACCAACGCCGGTGGTGGAGAGGACGAGCAACATGCCCGCCACGATCGATGCCGCCACCGATGTGGCCGCCAACTGATTTGCCTGCAGGCTGCCGATGGTCAGGCCGTTGACAGAGATCTGCGAAATCAGCAAGCTGTAGTTGACGATCTCGCCGATGATCAGACCCACGATGCTGGCGGTCTTGAGGGCGCGGCCGGTTGTGCTCAGCGAATTGCGCACAACGGTAAAGGCCTTGACGCCGTCTCCGGCGGCATCCAGTGCCTTGCTGGCTGTGGCGAGGAGGCTGACGGTGTTGGCGACTTCGGCGGCCAGGGCCAGGCCGTTGAGCACGCCGGTGGCCGCGCCAACGCCGTTCCCCTGAGTGCCGGCGTAGATGCTGCTGGCGATCCCGGCAACAATGGCGGCGCCGGCCACGCCTGCCGCGCCATAGCTGGTGATGCGCCCACCCACCTTGCTCAAATTGCCTGGGCGATAGTTGCGGAACCATGAATCCAGGGCGTCATCGCCCGCGCCGTTGAGGATGGTGCGCCACGTGCTGCCCTCGGCTGCACCGTCACCGGCCTGTTTTGCCAGTTTCACAGCGTCATTCAAATCCCCAAGGCGGGCGGTTCCTTCACGACTGATCAGCAACTGCTGCATCTGATATTGGCGGGCGCTATTGTTGATGTTCTCGACAATGGGCAGGATCACCTGATTGACCAGTTTGCCCTCGGCCACGTAGACGCTCAAGGTGCCGGCGTCGATCACCCATTGCAACCGCTCCTGTTTGCTGGCATAGGCCGACGCATTGAGATCCCATTGGCCGATGGCGATGCCATCGCTCTGCACCGGCGCGGCCCGGCCATTGTAGAGATAGGCGAAGTAGCTCTGCGCCAGCCGGATTTTGCCGTCGGCGATAAGGCGGCTACCTTCATCCTGGTCGTCAGTGGCGCTGAAGTCGGCGCTCTGCTTGAGACGCAACGCCAGCAGATCCCAATACTCTTCAAAAGGATAGGATGTCCAGCTCTGGCCGGCCGTATCATAGCGATAGGGCGCCCAGTTGAGGCTGGCCATCGTCAACAGCGGCTGGACGCTCTGCCCGCCAGGGGCAAAGTCGATGGTAGCGCCGTTCGCCTGAGCGCTGGCGTAGCCCGGCGTGCCCAGCGCCACCGAACGAAAGCTGTTTTCACTGGCAAAGAGCAGGACGGGGGCCTTAGTCACCGCGGCGCCGTTGCTCAGAAAGTGTTGGTTTAACAGGTCGGGCGCATAGGTCTGCATCACCTTGCCGATGTCAAGATAGGTGTCCAACTCGGTGGTGAGCTGCTCGACGTGGATGGCGGAGGCTTCGATCCCCCAGCGGTCGATGTCGCTGGTTCCGCCGTTGACCGTGTTGCCAAACGTGTTGTAGATGGTGGTCAACGTGACGTCGCGTTGACCGTTCTGAGCACAGCCGTCGCCGGCGTTGGTGCGCACACAGTCGACGCCGCTGACAAACAGCTCGTCGAGCCCCTTGGCCAGGTGCCAGAGCAGATCGTCGGCGTCTTTGTTCTGATCGGTAGCCGGGTCCTCAAAGAGGATGTCCATGTTGTAGTCGTGTTCCTCGCGCACCGACAGCCCGGCCAACTGCCAGCTTTCGTCGTAGACGTGGACGAGTTGCACCTGATTAGCACCTGCACCGCACCAACTATTCTGGCGCGTCTCGTTGTCCTGGCCGCTCAGGTAATCATCGGGCGCCGTGGTGCAGTTGTCGGTGATCATCTGGACCCACCAACTCATGCGCGCCTTATGCTGCCATCCGCCGGTGACCGACCCAAAGACGGAGGTGTCGTAGAACATGGTGGCGGCGAAGCCGCTGGTGACACCGGTCCTGGTGTCATAAGCCGTGTTAAGCGGAACATGGGCGATCAGGGCGCCGCTGCTGTCCTTTTCAGAGACGGTGATCCCCATCTTGCCCATGGCCGCGGCATCGATCATCTCGATCTCGCCGGCAGGTCCGTTGACAACGTTGCCTAAGGAGGCGCAAGCCAGCACCTCGAATCCTTTTCGGATCAGAACGGCGTGGGCGCCATCTGCCAGGTCCACCAGATCGGTGTCGGTGAGATTTTGGGGTTGCCCAGACAACATGGTCAACGGCGCGCCGCGCACGTTGCCGCGCGCCTGGCAACTGCCCTCGACGAGGACAAGCTGGTGTTCGCCCGTGCGGTTGTTCAGGGTCAAGTCCACTTTCACGCTGAGCGCGCCGTTCTGCGTCAGCCTGAGCGTGCCAATCTCCTGCACCGGCGCCAGGAAGCTCAGGGGCGTCTGGGTCACATCATCCTTGACTTTGGGGATGGGTGTACACTGGGCCGGCAGCCCGGCCGCGACGAGTACGGCCACATGCGCGCCGTCGGCGATCACGGCCAGTTCGCCGTCGGTGTAGGTTACCTCGCCATTCTCGCTCAGGCTCGCCGCCGGAAAGACCGGTGCGGTCAGAGTTGCCTGACACGAAGCTTTGTGAATCTCTAAAAAGTAATTGGAGTAATCGGCGCTCAGCTTGCTGACGCGGATCTTGAGCGCTTCAGCCTCGACGGTAAAGCCGAAGAGGGTGCTCGGCTCCACCTGTTTGATGATCTGCATCGCCGCCAGCAGCGGCGTCGAGCGGAGCTCCACTGTCTGCGCCGCGGTGATGCGCGGCAACGGGGCGCCGCTGCCGGGAATTTCGATCTCCAGCATAGGGATCAGACGCATGTCCCCGTTGCTTTCAGGATAGATCGTGGGCACGGCGACATTAGCAGGCAGCGGGTTGACATCGGCAAAGGTGGTGGTCAGCCGCCGCTGGATCTGTCCTTCGGTATCGCCGGTGGGCCAATCGAGCACGCTCTGACCGAAGCCGATGTGGTTGGGGTTGGTGGGGCGGATCTGAAAGTCCACAAAGACAGATTTGTTGACGTTGAGGTTGGCGACATTCAACTGAAAGGGATTGGCGGCGGTGAAGGGCGCATCCTTGCCCAGGACGGTGTTGGGTGAGAGATCGAAACTGCCGATGAAGCCGTCGCCGTCGTTGTCGATCTCGAAGACATCGGGATCACCCGCACCGTCGCTGTTGACGCAGTTATTGTTCGGGCACTCGATGCCGTCGAAGATGCCGTCGCCGTCGGTGTCTGCGTTGAGCGGATTGGTGTAGCGCATGACGCTATTGTGGCCGAAACCGCGCACCTCAAAATCGTCGCTGAGGCCGTCGCCGTCGGTGTCTTTGTCGTTGATGCTGGTGCCCAGATAGAGTGCTTCCTGTTTGTCGGTGAGGCCGTCGCCGTCGGTGTCCGTCGCCTTCGGATTGGCGCAGCCGAGCGATGTGACGTTCTCTCCGGTAAGCGTGTCGCCGGCAAGGCCGGCCTGGCGGTCGGGGCAGCGGCGTACTTCTTCGCCGTCGATCAGGCCGTCACCGTCGCTGTCGGGCGTGTTGACACCGGTGCCCCAGGTGCTCTCCAGGGCATCGGGCATGCCGTCGCGGTCGGCGTCGGGGCCGTCAAGTTCGCTATCCAGTACAGCGCGGCCATAGATGCCCGGATCGGATTGCGGCTGGGGGACACTTTCGTCCAGGGGCGCCTGGCGGCTGTCAAATTCAGGCGTGGGGGGGGGCAGGGGCTTCTGCGCCGGTGCGGCTTGAACCACGTCTGGGTTGCCCAGCGAGGATGACGAATAGAGGCTTGCCGGCAGCGGAGCCGCCTTGGCGATCTCGACCGTCAGCATGGCGCAGAGCACGGCCAGCGAAACGACCAGGCGGCGCTTGTGGCTGGGCAGGCGGATCAACAGGATAACGGCGCCAAACAGAAACAGCAGGATGGCTGCTGTTGCGGCCATCTGAACGCCGTCCAATGCCTGGGTCAGGTTGTACAGACCGGCACGAAGCCGGTTACTGACGCCTGCACCGCCCAGGCTCAACAGGGATCGATCAAAGTCGCTGAAATCGGTCTGCACGCGGACGAGCACGCGTTCCCCATTTTGCTGCTGCGGGAACTCGATCTCCACCGTCATGCGCTGGGGCAGGCCGTCGTCGTCGATCCATGCCTCGCCGCTCCCCACCAACTGGCTGAAGGTGTCGCTGAAGCTCAGGTGAAGACCGACGGGCAGTTCCCCTTTGCGACGGAGTTGGTCCTCCAATTGCGCCGCCACAAACTGGGCCAGAGCCTCGCCATTGATGGAAAAACGATAGCGATGGCTGATCACCGTCTCGTCAGTGGGGATGATCGTGCGGCGTTCCGTCCCCAAAAACGAGACGTGGCGCGCAGCCAGCAGGTAGGCGGCCACATCACCGCCCGGCGCGAAGGCGTCGGTGACATCCTCCAGATCCTGCCATTCGCCGCCAGGGACGCGCCCCTGGGCCTTGCCCTGCTTGACGTGGATCTCCAACGCCGTTTCCGGATCAAAGGCGGCGGCCTGGCTGTCCCAGATCGCAAGATCCAACGTATCGGTGCCGCGATCGATGGCGCCCTGTACCGTCAGGTGATCGCTCTTCACCGTCTGCCCCACGTTGGAGAGCCGCGGCGCGGGCAAGGTGGTTTGCGTCATCTGGCTGGTGAAGCGATAACGCCCTGCGCGTTCGGCCAGCTTCCAGGCATCTTGCAGTGTGTCGACGTGGGGCTGGAACTGCGCTTTGGCGGTGTGGAAGGCAAAAGGCGTCAAGATGAGGAAGAGGATAACAGCAGGCAGCCAGTAGCGTCGATGGTGCGTCATTGTGTTCGATCCTTTGATCCTGTTGAAGATAGCAACGCGGCGAGGAAATCCCGGCGCAAATCTGTCCACGATGTGCTCCAGAGGTAGCACAGTCGGGTATACGCCGTAGTATCTAGGTCATGTGTATTTGAGGGTAGCGAGCAGCCGTAGCGAAAACGTAGCGGAATCTGGCACTGTTACGGCCAGAGACGGTCTAGTTCTCGTTGCCTGCCGATCGGTGACTCTGCACGCCATCTCGATTGGCATGCATCAACTTTTCAAGGTATAGAAGTAGAGATTCCGAGTCGCCAAAGAGCCGAGGGTTGTCACCGTCGGCCGGCGTGAGCAAAATACGCCAGCTCTGCGAAGGGGCATCCCAGGTCAAGCGTAGGATGAAGGCCATACTCATGCTTGTATTGCACCTTTCCGCACCTGCCTTCAGGTGCGTTGAGCGTTCAGGCGCTGTCTGTGTTCCACCAAGAGGCGAACCCATTGCGATCCGTTTCCTGAGTATGCAGATCGAACGTAGCGAAATCGTTGCGAGGAGAAATTGAACGGCCAAGGATGGTGCCATCCTTGGCCGTTGAACTACGCTTAGCATCTATCCGTAAATTCACAGCAGCCCGGCGAAGTTGCCCTGTCTAGAGCGGACGTAGTGCTGCGCACTGTAATTGACGGATAGACACTTAACTATGTTGTCTCTAGCGCAGAGACGGCCTGCGCTACCCCTACTCACGACGTGTGATCGTGGACGGCGCGCCAGCCATCCGCAGTACGCACCCAGATCAAGGTAAACCAGCCGGAGCGCTCAGGATCTTCCCCGCCCGAGAGGATGAACCGGCCTGTCACCAACGCCGTATCCGCCGACAGTGGACGCACGGCAATGCTTTCCATGCGCAGTTGCTGCCTGGGCTTGTCGTTGACGAAGTAGGCGCCGCCAAACGACTTCACGATGGCCTCAATCGTGGGGCGCGGACCGTTGTTGGTCATCACCGTCACCGACGGATCGTAGATGGCGACGTGTCCTTTGAGATCGCCGCGGTTCCAGGCGTCGGCTGAAGATCGGAGCGCGGCCAGCAATTGGCGTTGATCGTCCTGGCAAAATTCGTGGTCAAGAGAGGGCGTGTGGGCTATTGAGCCGGGCGGCGTAAGTTCACAGCGATAGAGGTCCGATTGCTCATCACCGAACGAGATCGCCTTGACCAGCTTCCACCCTAGACGCTCCAGGATACCTCGCGCCTCAACTGTGGCGGCGTAAACCCTGTCGTAGCCTTGCTCCCACGCCAGATTCATTCCGGCGCGCACCAACTCGGTGCCCACACCTCGGCCCCGGTGCTGCTCGGCGACGAATAGACCGCCAAGACCCGGGTTGCCTTCCTTCAAAGCCGAAATCGCCTGCTCGCGCAGCGTCAGCGTACCCGCCAACTCTCCATCGATGAAGGCCACCAGGCGCACGGGTAGACCGTCGCGTTTCGCTTCCGCCTGAAAGTCCTGGGCGATATCCTCGGCACTACGCTCCGCAAAGTATACCGGCCATTGGGCCTGAAACCAGCGACAGAGCGTGGGAATGGTCTCAGGGTAATCTGCCAGAAATGCGATTTCTATCATCTGATCCTTCTGCCTTGGCGCGTTGGTCACCCATACACCTGGGCCAGAAAGGCCTTCGTCGCAGACGTATACGGCTCCGGTGAGTCATAGCGGATCAGGTGACCCACGCCTGGTGTATGGACGTGCTCAAGCGTGGGCACCAGTTCTTTTGCCGTCTGGACGGCGGACTCGGTAACCAGTGCGCCCAACGACGCATCGCCGGTGAAGAGCAAGATGGGGCAGCGGATCTGGCGCAGGGTCTCCCGCCAATCCACCGTCCCCCACTTTCTGCGTATGCTCTCGGGGCTCATCAGCTTTTTGGTCTCGGCCATCAAATCGAGCATCTCATCGGTCCACTGCGGGTGATTGGCCTGCCATTCGGCGCGCAACTCCTCCAGGCTGGCCGAACGATAGCGCTCCAACTCGGCCTGTCGCTGAGCAAGCGGACGTTCGGGAAAGTGTTCGCGCCAGCCTGGATCTTCCAGCATAATGGCCCTGAGCATGTCGGGGTAGAGGGCGGCGGCGCGGAAGACATAGCCTGCACCCATAGAGTGCCCGCCCGCCACAGGCCGATCTAGCTTGAGCGCGTCAATCAGGCCGGCCAGATCGTGCGCCATCGAATCGGGATCTTCCTCCCACCTGGGCGCCTCAGAATAGCCGTGATAGCGGGCATCCACCATGATCACGTCATAATCATCGCGCAGCTCACGGGCCAGCGGACCGTATTGGCGGCCCTGGTCGCTGTTACCGTGGCAAAGCACGACGCTTTTGCCGGAATCGGCGCCCTTGCCCTGCGCCCTATAGTAGTGAATCCGGATCCCGTTGGTCAGTACATCGCCTTCTTGCCATTCGCTCATTCGGGTATGCTCCTTAGATTTTTGATCGGAAATGAGGATGTTGAGCGGTGTTGAGAACATCAGGGCGGACCAGGGCACCGTGCAGAATGTCATGCGGAAACCGACGAACCCGGCCGGTGTTGCACCCCTGATACAAGTCGGCTGTGGCTTCGCCTGCAAAAGAGACCATCACGTGAATGATTATATACCTTCACGGATACCGTGCAAACGTTGCCCAAAAAAGACTCACAACGCTGGTCGGCCCGCCCGGGCCTGCCGTCTTGCGTTTTCCCCGGTGAGCACCCGGCCGTTTTTCGCCATCAGCAGTTCCCGGCACGTGACCTGCCTGCAAGCTGAGTGGCACTGACACGAGATGCGCCGTTTGATATCCGCCCTCACTTCCACTAAAATCAGCCAGGAGAAGTCCGATTGTGTGTGGTAACCTCAAGTAAGGTCTGAACCTCTCCTCATGTTTGAGCCACTCCAGATTGAACTGCTCGGCGCCTTCACCGTCCTGCTCAAAGGTCAGCCCATCCGCTCGTTCCGTTCCGCAAAGTCGCGGGCGTTGTTAGCCTACCTGGCCGCGCAACCCGATCAGGAGCACAGCCGCGCCACACTGGCGACGCTGTTCTGGGGCGATCTGCCGGACACTGCGGCAAAAACCAATCTGCGTGTCGAACTCTCGAACCTGAAAAGGCTCCTGGGCGCACACCCCGCACTAGACATTGCGCGCAACGTTGTCTGCTTCCACAGCGAGTGGGCGGCCATCGACGCGACCGCATTTCAAGCGGCGGTGACGAGCTTTCTGATGCTGCCCCTTGAGTCGCAGAACGCCCAACTGCACCACCTTTCTGCTGCACTGGATCACTACCAGGGCGATTTTTTGCGCGGCTTTCATCTGGTGGGGTCGCCTGACTTCGAGGATCGGCAACTGCTCACACGTGAGCGACTGCACGAACTGATGATGCAGGCGTTGGACACGGTACAGGCCCGCTATGCTGAACAGGCGCGCTGGCGTGATCTGGCCGCCACCGCCCGCCGCCAACTTGCCATGCTGCCCTGGCATGAACCGGCGCACCGCTTTCTGATGCAGGCACTGTCGGCTCAAGGCGATCCTCAGGCAGCGCTGGCTCAGTATGCCCAGTGCTGTAACACTCTTCAGCGCGAATTGGGCGTCGATCCTGCGCCGGAAACAGTCTCGCTGGCCGCGCGTCTGCGCGGGGACGCTGCGTTGCCGGTGCCTGCACGACACAACCTTCCGTCGCAGACGAAATCCTTGATTGGCCGAGCCGACGAAGTCAAACAGTTGGGCCGTCACGTGCAAACGCAACGCTTGATCACCCTGCTGGGCGTCGGTGGGGTGGGCAAATCGACCCTGGCGCAGGCCGTAGCCCTGAACGCGCTGCACCATTTTGCCGATGGCGTCTGGTTTGTACCGCTGGCCAACGTCACCGCCGGCGACGTCGCCCACCAGCGGATCGCATTGGCTATTGCCGCCGCCATCGGCTTCCAGGTGACGGATTTCCAAACGCCGCTGACTGAGTTGACCACCTATCTCGCCGACAAAAAGATGCTGCTCATCCTCGACAACTGGGATCACCTGACCGCGTCGGCGGAGCACCTTCTCAACCCTCTCTTCGCCAGGACTCCTGTACGTGTGCTCGCCACGTCACGAGTGCGTCTGATGCTTGAAGAGGAGATGGCCGTGCCCCTGGGCGGCCTCACCCGCGCCGACGCCTTTGCTCTTTTCATCGAACGGGCGCAGCGGATTGCATCTGAGTTTTCCGTCGCAGGCGACAGGGCGCGCACTGATGCCGTTTCACATATCTGTGCACAGGTGGCGGGCCTGCCATTAGGCATTGAACTGGCCGCGAGCTGGGTGGAACACTTTTCCGTGGAGGAGATCAGCCAATCGGTCGCGCGTATCGAAATCGAACCGCAGCAGATGGACAACCACATCCCCCGCCATCACAAGATCAGTAGCATCTTCGAATACTCGTGGCGGCTGCTCAGCCCGCAGCAGCAACAGATCCTGGCCCGGTTTTCCATCTTTCGCGGCGGATTTGACCGCGAATCCGCCGCCACTGTAGCCGAAAGTACACTGAGCGATCTTTCGATCCTGATCAGCCATTCATTGGTACAGCGAGTGAGTGCAGGGCGCTACGATCTGCATCCGTTGATTCAGGAGTTTGCCGCTGCAAAGCTGACGGTGCGACAAGAAACCATGTTGCAGGGCAAACACAGCATGCACTATCTCTCTACCCTGGTCACAACACCGCAAGATGACTGGGCCCGGCTGCTCGTCGTCGATTTTGAGAATGTGCGCAGCGCCTGGCAGCGTGCCGTCTGGGCAGGCGACCTGACATCTATCCGCCCATCAGTCACGAAATTCGCCGAATTCATCGCCCGATTTGGTCTGATGACCGAGGGGGAAACCTTCTTTCGAGACGCTGTGACTTGTTTCGGTGAGAAAGAAGACAACGAACTGGTGGCGCAACTGCTTCACCAGCAGTGGCGCTTCACAAGGGCCTTACGCGGTCTACCTGAGGCGGCGACGCTGGCCGAGCGTGTGCTCATGACAAGCCAGAACCCAGAGTTGCAGATCCAGGCGCACCTCGATCTGGCCAATGCCTATGCCGAAGCAGGGGAATGGGATCAGGCCAACGGCCATTTTGAGGGTGCGGAAGCGTTGTTGAAGCAGTCATCCGATCTACTGGCCTACATCCTTGTGGTGGAGACACGCATCCACATCAACGCCCTGCACTTTCGCGGTGACTTTGCCCACGGCATCGCACGTCTGCAGGAAATGTTGGCCCTGCTCGGCAGCGTGGAACGTCCCCACGTGGAGTTGGAGGACACGCGCTTTCGATTGGTGCTCTCGCTTTCACTGCTCGCTGTGCGCTACGGCGACTATGCGCTGGCGATCCGCTGCGGTCTGGAAAACCTCACCCGTGTGACCAGCATGAGCCACCGCCAGAAGCGCATATGGATTCTGCTGGATCTGGCCCTGGGTGAGCAGTTCGCCGGTCTTTTCGACGAGGCGGCCGGCCACAATCTCGAAGCGCTCTCTCTGGCCGAAGAGATCAGCGCCATAGACGATGTGGGGCTGCTCTCGGCCAATCTCTGCCTCACCTTGCGTCAGACGAACAGACTCAACGAAGGGTTGGCGTACGGTCTCAAAGGCGCGGATCTCCTCAAGTCCCTGGGCATTCAGCGCCAGGAAGGGCAGGCGCGCAACCGCGTCGGCCACACGCTGCTCGCCCTGCGCCGTTGGATTGACGCAGACGCTGCCTACGCACAGGCCCTGGCGGTGTGGGAACCGCTGCAACACCCCAACCGCTTCGAAGCGATGGCCGGACGCGCCGTCACCGCCTTCCACTTGAACCGCCGCAGCGAAGCACTGTCATTGGTGGATGAAACACTGACTCTCGTTGAGCGTGCAGGGTTACAGGGTGTGGTGGAACCGGTGCTGCTCCTGCTCAACTGCGAGCAGGTCCTGCGTAGGACGGGGCAAATGGCGCGAGCACAGCAGACGCTGCAGCAGGCCGCAGCGTGGATCAACACCATCGCCGGGCGCATCAGCGACGACAGACTCCGTCAAACCTTCCTCAATCGGCCCGACAATCAAGCGGTGGCGCGCCGGTTGATCTCCTACCAATAATATATCGACAGGTAGCCCATTATACGCGCAAATCCGCATCATGTGTGCGTCGCCGGTGGGACGGGTGTGTCCCATATTATTAGGTGGGTCCATATCTTTCGGGAAGCCACGACGGATGGACACGGAGGTCCATCCCTACGTGTAGGGACCGGCCTCCGTGCCGGTCCGTTCTGCGTAGCTGCCCTGAAGATCAGAACCGAAATACTTGGGACGCACCCCCATGTGACGTGACGTTGAGCACCGTCTCCAGCACGAAGAGCACCGCCGCCGTAAAGCGAAGTGGACGAATGTTTTGGAGCCATCTGCAGTCCGTCTCTTTTCAGCGCCCCTTGGGCAGCGTCACAGAAAGACCGCCGTCGATGGGCAGGATCTGTCCTGTGATGTGGGCAGCCGCATTGGAGACGAGGAAGCGCACAAAGGCGGCCACTTCGCCGGCGTGTCCCGGGCGCAAATTGGGCACATCGTGACATTGGGGGTAGTCGACGGGATCAGGGAAGGGCTGATCCGCGGGCAATGTCCAACCCGGTGCCACGGCGTTGACGGTGACCCCGTGTGCCGCCAGTTCGACGCCAAAAGCGTGGGTCAAGGCGTTGATGCCCGCCTTGGCAACCCCATACAGCCCTTCGCCGGGGACATAGCCCAGGCTGGCAATCGAGCTGATGTTGACGATGCGTCCCCAGCCCCGTTCCACCATGCCGGGGGCCAGCAGACGCGTGAGCAGATACGGTGCGCGCAGATCGACATCGATCAGCCTGTCCCATTCGGCGTCGCTGGTATCGAGGAGCGGCTTGTCCACCCAATCGCCGGCGTTGTTAACCAGAATGTCAATTTGTCCCAGCGCAGACAAGGCCGCCTCCGCTACCCGGCGCGTCGCCTCCACCGTAGACAGATCGCCCTGAATCACGTGGACAGAACAGCCGACCTGCCGCAGCGATTCGGCCAACGCATCCACCGGCTGCCGTCTGCTATGATAGTGCAGGGCTACTGTCGCCCCCGCTTCCGCCAACGCGGAGGCCATCGCCTGCCCCAAACCACTGTTTGCGCCCGTTACCAACGCCCGCCGTCCCACCAATTCCATCTCGTTTCTCCCCTGTTTCGTCATTTTTCTCTTTGGATCGCTTCCTCTATCTATGCTAACACAGCGGAGACGTCTTGAAACGCGTCATTTGTGCAACTCGTTTGCATTGGCAGTCATTTTGCCGTAGCATTCGGTGCAGGATCACTTCGCCAAGGGTTTCGACGCGCCGCGCTAGCAAAGGACAACCCGATGCCCCATCCTATCTTTGAACAGTTTCCTATACAGCCTGATCCAATATCCACCAGCACAGGACCACAACCGACGCCGTATCATGTTTACGACGCCCACGCCGTCCTCATCGGGGGCAGCGCAGACTACGCTGCCGTCGCCGAGATGTTGGCAGATGAAGACGTAACGCCTGCACAAACCACTTCTGGTCGTGCCTTGATGGCCCTCTGGGCTGTGGACGAATTCAGCGCCAGCCACGGCCCGCATACCGAGCTTCAGATCTCGTTCTATGTCGCCCACGGATCACAAAAAGTCACAGTCAAGGACGGCCCTTTCGCCGCCCTTCAGTTTTTACTCAGCCGGCCCGAAGCGCGGCAGATGTGCTATGGGCTGTGGAACAACACCGAGGCCGTGGTCGCCTACAACAGCGAGATTCTGGGGCTGACGCCGCAGTTGATGCGCTCGGAGTTCGCCTTCCCAGACGGACGCGTGCAATTCGCCTTCTACGACGCGCAGAGTGGCGCGCTGCTGGCACGCGGCGATGTGCGCCACGCCAGGAATCCGCCGCTCGATGCAATGATCGCCTTATTCCGCAACTTCGGTTTCGGCCCGGCCATACGGGCCGCCTCCATGAAGACCATCGAGACAAAGGTGGTCAACCCCATCAATCCACACCTGCCGCGCAACGCCGACGCGCTCACCGTGAGCAGCAGCGACGCCATGATCGCCCAACTCTTCGATCCCCAACAAGATCAAGTCACCATCGCCGTTCCCGCCTACGCCCAACTCGACTTCCGTCCCACCTTCGTCGAGCACATGCGGGGCTTTAAGATGGTCTATTTGACGCCGGAACGATAACCCCTCCTCAGCACGACGGGTACCTGGTTCGTATATTAGGCATCTTGGCGGATTCTATCGTTACCCTTTTTGCCGATACGGTAGAAGGCGCCCGGCGCAGAAGAGCCGATTTTGCGCATACCCGTAGAGGAGGTTTCATGTCCATATTGACTAACGAGCGTGCTGTGCAGTCCAAGCTTGCGTGGCGCCATTCAATCGGCAGCAAGTTATTGGCCTTCTTCCTGGCCTTGTCGCTGATCCCGCTGATCGGTGGCAGTGTGTTTGCCTATTGGCAAAGCCAACAGTTGATTCGAAGCAAGACCATTGAAAACCTGGGTGACAACGTTACACTGACTGAAATCGCCCTTTCGCAGTGGCTCGATGAACGTCTGGCCGATATGATTGGCCTCAGCGAACAGGAGGAGGTTTCCTCGGCCAATGTAGAAGGGATCGCCTCTGCCCTAACTGCCCTGCTCGAAATTCGTCCGAACTTTGAATCGATCTTTGTCACCGACAGTGAAGGCGAAACTCTTTACATGACTGGCGGCGGCAGCTACAATTTGGGGGATCGCGCCTACTTTCAACAGGCAATGCAGGGTAAACCTGTCATTTCTGACGTGCTGCTTTCGCGTGCATCGGGACGGATGGTCTTTGTGATGGCCGCACCGATTCGTACCGGTGGGCAAATATCAGGGATCGTGGGCGCCACGGTGACGACAGAGAAACTCATCGAGATGGTAACTGTGATGGTGAAAGGTGAATCGGCCGAAACCTACCTGATCAACGCCGACGGCTACTTCATCACCCCATCTCGCTTTACAGACGATCTGATTGCTGACGGCTTTATTCGCGAACGGGCCGAACTAGAGCTGCATGTTGATTCTGAAGGCAGCCGCGCTGTCTTGGCGGGCAAGTCGGGCAGCCAGGAGTATCCTGACTATCGCGGGATCAGGGTATTGGGGGCATACACGCCAATCGATACCGCAGGCCTACAGTGGGGTTTGGTGTCAGAGATCGACAGCGCCGAAGCCTTTGCCAGCAGCACACAACTGCGCAATCAGTTCATTATAATGGCACTGGTGGCTGCGTTGGTGGTTGTCTTGATCGCGCTATGGCTGTCAAACAGCATTTCTCGCCCCTTGATCACATTGAGCCAGGCGGCGAACCGGCTGGCTGCCGGCGACATCGACCAAGAGATTGCCCATCGCGGTCAGGATGAAGTGGGCGTGCTGGCCGACGAATTCCGCCGTATGATCGACTATCAGCAGATTATGTCCCATACGGCGTCGACCATCGCGGGCGGCGACCTCACCGTCTCCATTGCAGCCCAGTCCGAACGTGACACGCTGGGTAATGCCTTCGCGCTCATGTTGACCCAGTTGCGTTCTTTCGTCTCCACGGTGCAAAACAGTGCGGACAGCGTCGCAACCACCAGCAAGGAATTGGCCTACGTTACCGATCAGGCTGGGCAGGCAACCGGAGAGATTGCACATACGATCAATCAGGTGGCCGAGGGCAACGGACAGCAAAGCATGAATATGGAGCGCATTCGCCAGGCCATCCAGGAGCAGGGGCAGGCGATTGACTCGCTTGCTATCGGCGCACAACAACAAACACAGACGGTGATCAAAGCGAAACAGCTCCTGAATGTGGATATGACCGAAGCGGTGCAATCCGTGGCAAATTTGGTCTCCGAGAACGCCAAAGTGACCGAAGAAGTGACCGGCGCCGCCCAGGATGGTAACCTGGCTGTGGACAAAACTATCCGCGGGATGCAGGCGATTGCACAGGCGACCGAGCAGGTCTCGTCACGCCTGACCGAAATGAGCAACCGGTCCGAAGAGATCGGGCAGATCGTGCAGAGCATCGACGAGATTGCCGAACGCACCAATCTTCTGGCGCTGAACGCTGCCATCGAAGCCGCCCGTGCCGGAGAGCACGGCAAGGGCTTCGCCGTGGTGGCCGATGAAGTGCGTAAATTGGCCGAGCGAGCTTCAAGCTCGGCCCAGGAGATAACCAACCTCGTCAAGGCTGTTCAACAGACGGCGCGCCAGGCATCCGACGCCATGCAAAGCGAGCAGCTAGAAGTTGAAAATGGACTGCGCCTTACGGCGGATGCGCAGTCTGGCCTGGAACGGATTGTCAGTGCAACCGGCAAAGCCAGGACACAACTGGCGCAGTTGACCGAGTCGGTTGCGCGCATGGAAGGCAGTAACCACTCGCTACACGATGCCATGATGTCGGTTGCCTCGGTGGTGGAAGAAAACACGGCGCTCACCCAAGAGCTGGCCGGCAACAGCGAACGTGTACTGCACTCGGTGGAAGAGATGGCAGCGATTAGCGAAGAGACCAGCGCGGCCGCCGAGCAGGTCGCGGCCAGTTCCGAAGAAGTCAGCGCCCAGGTCGAGGAGACTGTGGCTTCCGTTGAGACGTTGGCCCAGATGGCGTATGATCTGCAATCGGTGGTCGTTCAGTTTCGCTTAGAAGCCCAGACAGCGCCCGTGAGCAACAGCCAGCCGCAGATGCGAAGCGTATCCCCGGCGGCGACGCCAAAGGCGTCTGCATCACCCCAATTGGTCGCGGCGCCGCGGGGTAAGGTTGCAGCGATGAATGGACACAATGGCAAGCATTAACGCCATGGACTTGTAGCCAATTAAAAACGTCGCAGCCAGGATCTCCTGGTCGCGACGTTTTTAATTGGCTGACGTTGCTCTGCTTACTCCAGCGTGCGGATCACCGACACGACTTTCCCCATGATCTGCACCTGGGCAGCCGGTTTCACAATCACCTGGAAGCTGGGATTGGCCGGTTTGAGTTCAACCATATCCCCGCGCAGGTAGAAGTATTTCAGCGTCGTCTCGTTCTCGCCTTCGATCCATGCCGCCACCATTTCGCCATTCTCGGCTTCTTTCTGATGGCGCAAGATCACGAGATCGCCATCCAACACGCTGGCATCGATCATGGAATCTCCCTGCACGCGCAGGGCGTAGAGTTCCTCGGGGCGGCGGAAAAGGCCCCGGTTGAGTTCGATCCAATCTTCCGCAGTCTCGCGATCGGCGGGCACCACTTCAATTGGATAGCCGGCCACGATAGCACCCAGAATCGGGACGGCAATCTGATCATATCGCCCGTTACCATTGGATGTGTTGCTGCCATTGAAGAGCGACCCCAACCCGGCCTGGTTGATCTTGTCCCAGTTGAGGCTCAGACCGCGGCTGACTTCCTTTTCGCGCACGATCAGATCGTCGCGCTCTAACTTGGTCAGATTGTACTTGACTACCGAGGTGCTTGTGATGCCCACCGCCTGGCCGATCTCTCGGATGGTAGGCGGGAAATTCTTGTCGTCGAGAAACTGTTTGATGAATTGGAGTATATTTTTCTGGCGATCAGAGAGAGTCATAATTCGTTCCTTTGGCTGACACCGGGTTGCAGTGCGGTAACAGGGACGAGAAACAGATCGAACAACATCATGTTCATCGAGGAAAGAATATCCAAAGCGAATCCCAAATGCGAACGTTTGTTTCCCAAATTATCCCAAGTATACAAGAACGTTTGTGCGGTGTCAAGAGGGAAATCGCACGGGTGTTCGGATTGTTTCAGGTAGACGGGGCGGTTATCCGGCGAGCGGAAGCGAGCGCAGCCAGATAGGGGCAAATATACCGCTGTTCACAGGTGTGACAGGACCGGTGAGGGTGACATGCCAGGCGCCGTCCATGCGGGCGACGTCGATGGTCAACGTGCCGCCGGGCATCTGCACCGTGACGGGAGAATCGACCCGGTGCGAGACGACGGCGGCCAGGGCAGCGGCGCAACTGCTGCTGCCGCTGGCCAAGGTGTAGCCTGCCCCTCGTTCCCAGATTTCAATAGTGAGATGGCTACGATCTATGCTGCGGGCAAACTGTACGTTGGTGCGGTTGGGGAAGCGTACCGCAGTCTCAATCAGCGGCCCCCAACGGCGCGCCAGAGATTCGTCCAACGGCACACCGACCGCAGGGAAGAAGACGCAATGCGGGTTGCCCACGTTCACGATCCAGCCGTCTCCCAACTCGGCCAGGTTCGGAAGCTTCAGATCATCCACCAGTGGGGAGATCGACGCGCTTCCCAGCGACACCGCGATGGGATCGTCCGCCGCAGCCCCATAGGTGATAGGGATGGTGCGCCCACTGCTGAAGAGCGTATAGTGCGCTGTCTCTGTGGATGGGGTCACATAGCCGGCTTCGCGCAAATAGCGGGCAAAGATGCGCAGACCGTTGCCGCTGACCTCGGCCATCGAGCCGTCGGGGTTCCAAATCTGACAGGCAAACTGATCAGCAGATCCGTTGTCCAAAGGCAGCGGGCCGTAGACGATGCCGTCTGCGCCCACGCCCGTAGTACGATGACAGATCGCCGCGGCCCAGGCAGCCGTCATCTGCCCATTGAGTGGCGCCGGGAGTCGCGCCGGATCGAGGACCAGATAGTCGTTGCCCAATCCATGATATTTATAGAAGTGCATATGCCATCACTTTCTGGGTGCGCCTCAGATTGGGCTCGGCTTTCTTGAACGCTTGAAGGCAGAGTCGATCTGGTCCATAATGAGCCTATCAACCATCCTAAATTCCCTCGACAGGAGTGTCTTATGCAGCTTACTTTCCACGGTGCAGCCCGTGAAGTGACCGGCTCGATGCATTTACTCGAAGTCAATGGTCAGCGCATTCTGCTGGAATGTGGTCTCTTTCAGGGTCGCCGCGCCGAAACCTATACGCGTAACCTCGAATTCCCCTTCGATCCCGCCGACATCGACACCGTGATCTTGAGCCACGCCCACATCGATCATTCAGGCAACCTGCCCAACCTGGTCAAACAGGGCTTCAAAGGCACAATCTGGTGTACGGCGGCGACACGTAACCTTTCCGCTTATATGCTACTCGACAGCGCTCATATTCAAGAAAAGGACGTCGAGTACGTTAACAAGAAGCGCAAACGCCGGGGAGAAACGCCGGTTGAGCCGCTTTACACGCAGGAAGACGCCCGCTCCTGCCTCGAAGCGTTTGTCAGCGTCGGCAAGTATCGCAGCATAAACGTCGCCGATGGGGTACAACTAACCTTTCACGAGGCGGGGCACATCCTCGGTTCGGCCCTTGTCGTCCTCGACATCAAGGAACATGAAACCAATCACGGCTGGCGGCTGGTCTTTAGCGGAGACCTGGGCCGCGAGGAACTCGCCATTCTGCGCAGCCCCGACATGATCGACGAGGCCGACATTCTGATCATGGAAAGCACCTATGGCGACCGCCTTCACGGCAGCTATGCCAGCGCCAAACAGGAGTTGGAGGATATCGTCGTGCGCACGGCGCGGCGCCGTGGCAAGGTGATCATCCCCGCCTTTGCGGTAGGCCGTACACAAGAGATCGTCTACGCGCTCAACCAACTCGATGCCGAAGGCGACATTCCCGAGATCCCCGTCTTTGTGGATAGTCCGCTGGCCGTCAACGCCACCGATGTCTTCCGTATGCACCCCGAAGCGTGGGACAGTGACGTGGAAACCTTTCTAGAGGAAGATGGACGGCGCAACCCATTCGACTACCCACACATTGAGTATGTGCGCGATGTGCGGCGCAGCAAGCAACTCAACTTTATGAGCGGACCTGCCGTCATCATCAGCGCCAGCGGCATGGCTGAAAGCGGACGCATCCTGCATCATCTCAAGAACAACATCGAACAGAGTGAAAACACAGTGCTCATCGTCAGCTTCCAGGCCCAACAGACGCTGGGGCGACGCCTCCTCGAAGGCGAAAAGAAGGTCAAAATCTTCGGTGATGAATACACGGTGAAAGCCGAAGTTGCCAGAATCGACGGATACAGCGCGCACGCCGACCAGGCTGAACTCCTGGCCTGGGCCAATCACTTCAACAAGCAGCGGCTAAAGCGGACCTTCCTCGTGCACGGCGAAGAGGAACCGGCTATGACCCTGGCCGAAAAGTTACGCGATCAGGGCCACCAACACGTCGAGATCCCTGTGCGCGGCCAGACATTCAAGTTCTAACCTGAAGCTATTTTGAGAAGCGTGGTTTGCCCCCCCATTGACAACCCATTCATCTGCTGTTAACCTTAACATCAGCAGGTTTTCTCTTCTGATTTCAGGCCGTTCCTGGTTCCCTTCCCCACAGACAGGTGTACCGAGGCGGCATTATCCATTCTCTTCTGTGACGTGATCTTTGACAGGCAACCGGGCGTTGTCCGGTCCGTCCTGGGCAGGATCCGTCCTCATCCACCCCTCACGAGGAGCATTTCATGGCCGAGAAAATCTATCATCCGCTCGAAGTCTGGTTCGTTACCGGCAGCCAGCATCTGTATGGACCGCAAGCCCTGGAGCAGGTCGCCGCCGATGCCCGGCAGGTGGCCGCCGCCCTGGATCAGTCGGATCAACTGTCGGTCAATATTGTATTTCGCCCGATTGTGACCACCCCCGACGAGATCACCCGTGTCTGCATCGAGGCCAACAGCGCCGAAAATTGCATCGGCATCGTGGCCTGGATGCACACCTTCTCACCTGCCAAAATGTGGATCGCCGGTCTTTCCCAACTAAACAAACCGCTGTTGCAACTGCACACCCAATACGGCCGCGACATCCCGTGGGACAGCATCGACATGGATTTCATGAACCTGCACCAGACCGCGCATGGTGGGCGTGAGTTCGGGTTCATGGGCGCACGGCTGCGCATCGCCCACAAGGTCATCGTCGGCCACTGGCAGGATCCTGAAACCATCGCCGAAATGGACGTGTGGGCACGCGCGGCGGCGGCCTGGCATGATTCCCGCTCGATGAAGATTGCCCGCTTCGGCGACAATATGCGTGAAGTCGCAGTGACCGAAGGCGACAAGGTTTCGGCGCAGATTCAATTTGGCTATTCCGTCAACGGCTACGGGCTGGGCGATCTGGTGGCGCATGTCAACGCCGCCACCGAACAGCAGATCGATGCGCTGGTTGAGGAATACGAAGGGACCTACACCCTGGCCCAACCGCTGACGACACAGGGCGAGATGCGCTATGCGCTGCGCGACGCCGCCGCCATCGAGATCGGGCTGCGCTCCTTCCTGACTGAAGGCGGCTTTGCGGGCTACACCAACACCTTTGAGAATCTGCACGGCATCAAACAACTCCCCGGTCTGCCCTCGCAGCGTTTGATGGCCGCCGGCTACGGCTTCGGCGCCGAAGGCGACTGGAAGACGGCGGCGCTCTTGCGATCCATGAAGGTAATGGCGAAGGGGCTGCCCGGCGGCACGTCGTTTATGGAAGACTACACCTATCACTTTGCGCCTGACGGCATGAAGGTGCTGGGCGCGCACATGCTTGAGATCTGCCCCTCCATCGCCGACGGTACACCCAAGGTCGAGGTGCATCCGCTGGGCATCGGCGGCAAAGCGGATCCTGTGCGGCTGGTCTTCGACGTCCCCGCCGGGCCGGGGCTAAACGCCACTGTCATCGATTTGGGCGACCGCTACCGCATGTTGGTCAACACTGTGGACACGGTGGTGCCCGATGCGGCGCTGCCCAAATTGCCTGTAGCGCGTGCGTTGTGGATTCCGCACCCTAACTTGAAGATTGCGGCGTCAGCCTGGATCCTGGCCGGCGGCGCCCACCATACCGGCTTCAGCCAGGCACTCACCGTGCAGCACCTCCAGGATTTCGCCGAGATGGCCGGCATCGAATTCATGCTCATCGATCCATCCACCACGCTCTTCGATTTCAAGAAAGAGCTGCGCTGGAACGATCTGTATTACCACACGACGGGGTTGCGAGGGTGGTAAAAACAGGATCTTACCCTGAACCTGAATCATAGGCATCACTGGGGACAGGGACTCAGTGCGTTTGTCACTATAAAGGTGCGTCGCACTGGCCGGGAGAACGGCGGGCGTTCATCAGTGATTTGGCCAGTGCGACGCACCTGAGGCTGTACAGACACTTGGTTTTACAGGAGCAACCGATGCGGAATCGCAGAGTGACCATTGTCGAGATTGCACGCGAGGCAGGCGTCTCGGCACAGACTGTCTCGCGTGTGGTCAATGGACACGTCAGCGTTGCCGACGAGACGCGCCAAAAAGTACAGTCGATCATCGACCGGCGCGGCTACCATCCCAGCCGACTGGCGCGCAGTCTGCTGCGCGGACGCAGCAATACCATCGGCGTGGTCAGCTTTGGCCTGGGCCTGTATGGGCCGTCACAAACGCTGGCCGGGATCGTACGCGAGGCCAATCAGCAAGGGTACACGGTGCTGCCGCAAATGCTGACCGATGCCACCGTGCACAACCCGCAACGCCTCATCGGTCAGTTCATCGAATCGCACGTAGACGGCATCATCTGGGCTGTGCCCGAGATTGGCAACAACCACGACTGGGTAGAAGAGGGTATCGCTGAGATGGGTGTGCCTTTCGTCTTCATCACGATGCAACGGCGCCCAGGCCAGACGATCGTCCGTGTGGACAACCGGATGGGCGGGCGGCTGGCCGTCGATCATCTGGCGGCGCGTGGAAGGCGGCGGCTAGGGCTGATCACAGGCAAACAAGAGTGGTGGGAAGCGCGGGAGCGTACGCAGGGCTGGCGCGAGGCAATGCAGGCCCACGATCTGCCTATCGATGAAAGCATGGTTCTGGAAGGCGATTGGTCGGCGGAGAGTGGAGAAGCGGCCATGCGCGCCTTGCTCTGCAGTCACCCGGAAGTCGACGGCGTCTTTGTCTGCAATGACAGCATGGCCGTCGCTGCGCTCAAGGCGGCCCGCGAACTGGGTCGCAGCGTCCCCGCCGATCTGGCGGTCGTCGGTTTCGACGACATGCCCGAATCCCCCTACTTTTTCCCGGCGCTCACCACTATCTACCAGAATCTTGAGGCCGTGGGCAGTCGCGCCGTCAACGCGCTCCATTGCCTGATCGACAGCAAGGTGCATCAGCATCCAACTGGCGAGGACATCGTGATTTTACCAGAACTCATCGCACGGGCAAGCACGTGATATCTGGCAAACGTCAGTTCTTTCCCGAGAGCGAACCATGAACGAAAGCCGCAAATACACTATCGGCGTAGACTACGGCACCGAGTCGGGGCGGGCGGTGCTGGTAGACGTTGGCTGCGGCGAGGAAGTCGCCACAGCCGTACATGTCTACGGCGACGGCGTCATTGATGAGTCCTTGCCGGGAGACAACAAACCGCTACCGCCTGACTTCGCGCTGCAAAATCCACAGGATTACATTGAAGTACTCAGGACAACGATCCCGCAGGTGCTGGCTGCAGCCGGGGTTAGCGCCGAAGACGTGATCGGCATCGGCACCGATTTCACCGCTTGCACGATGCTGCCCGTGAAGGCCGACGGCACGCCGCTCTGTCAATTGCCAGAGTGGCGCAACAACCCCTTTGCGTGGATCAAGCTGTGGAAGCATCACGCCGCGCAGGCCGAAGCCAACCGTCTCAACGCCATCGCCGAGGAGCGGGGTGAGGAGTGGTTGGGCCTCTATGGCGGCAAGATTTCGTCGGAGTGGATGATCCCCAAGATCTGGGAGACGCTGAACAAAGCGCCGGATGTCTTCGAAGCCGCCGACCGTTTCGTCGAAGCCGCCGACTGGATCGTCTGGCAACTCACCGGTCAGGAGCGCCGCGCCTCTTGCACGGCAGGCTACAAAGCGATCTGGAACAAGGAAAAGGGCTATCCTGACAGTGATTTCTTCGCCGCACTCGATCCACGGTTGGCGAATATCACCACCACCAAACTGTCCACCGAAATTCATCCGCTGGGCGAACGCGCCGGATCACTGACGCCGGAGATGGCGGCACAAATCGGCCTCAAAGCGGGCATCGCCGTCCCCATCGGCAACGTGGACGCTCATGTCTCCGTGCCGGCGTCGACCGTGGTGGAGCCGGGCACGATGGTGATGATCATGGGCACATCCACCTGTCACTTGGTGATGAGCGATGAAGAAAAGGTCGTCGAAGGCATGTGCGGCGTGGTAGAGGACGGCATCATCACCGGTCTCTACGGCTACGAGGCGGGGCAGTCTTGTGTAGGCGATCACTTCGCCTGGCTCACAGACAACTGCGTGCCGCCGTCCTATTTTGAAGAAGCCGAGGAGCGCGGGATCAATATCCATCAACTGCTTGAGGATAAGGCCGCGGCGCAGGAGCCGGGCGAACACGGTCTGCTGGCGCTGGATTGGTGGAACGGCAACCGCTCGATCCTGGTCGACGTCGATCTCACCGGCATGATGGTGGGCATGACGCTGGCGACCAAACCCGAGGACATGTACCGCGCCCTGATCGAAGCCACTGCCTACGGCACCCGTGTCATCATTGAATCGTTCGAGAAGAGCGGCGTCCCCATCAACGAACTGGTGGCCGCCGGTGGTCTGCCCGGGCGCAACAAACTGCTTATGCAGATCTACGCCGATGTCACAGGGCGTGAGATCAAAATCAGCGGCACCGATCAGGCCGGGGCCAAAGGATCGGCCATGTTCGCCGCCGTGGCCGCGGGCAGCGCCGCCGGTGGCTACGATGATATCGTGGAGGCGGCGAAGCGCATGGCCTCGCTGCAAGATATCGTCTACAAACCGATCCCCGCCCATGTTGAAGTCTACAACCAACTCTACGCCGACTATCTACTGCTGCACGACTACTTCGGCCGCGGCGCCAATGACGTGATGAAGCGCTTGAAGGCCTTGCGCAAGCGCGTGCGCGGGTAAAGGATCTTCCCTGTGCTCGAATCTCTCAAAGAAGCGCTCTACCCTCTACATCTCGAACTGCCCAAAATGGAGTCTTCACGATCGGCAAGAGTGCCCAAGCCGCGGTCAGGGCCGCCGTGATGACCGAGGACGTCGCCAAGTCGGTGTGGCCGGCCATGCAGATCGGCCAGATCGAAGAGATCCCAGCCGAGGACGTGGCCAAACGCCACGATCGCTATACGAATGTCTACGGTCAGCACTGAACGAGAGGCGACACCTGGCTTGAATCGCACAGGATCGGGGGTGTGCTTGCCGGACGATGCCCCCACAACAAAAAGTCGGGCCAGTGATTGGCCCGACTTTTTGTTAGGGTAAAGGTGTCAACGATCCGGCAAGCGAGATCAGGCGAGATCGAAGCGATCGAGATTCATGACCTTGTCCCACGCCGCCACGAAGTCACGGACAAATTTCTGCTGCGCATCATCAGATGCGTAGACTTCGGAAAGGGCGCGAAGCTGCGAGTTCGAACCGAAGATCAGATCGACCCGGGTGCCCGTCCATTTGAGCTTGCCTGTGGCGCGATCCCGTCCCTCGAACTCGACTTCATCTTCCGAAGTCGCCTGCCACTCCGTGCCCATATCGAGCAGGTTCACGAAGAAGTCATTTGTCAGCATCTCCGGCCGATTGGTGAAGACGCCGTGTTGCGACTGCCCCACGTTTGCATTCAAGACGCGCATACCGCCGACGAGAACCGTCATCTCTGGTGCCGTCAGTGTGAGCAGTTGTGCGCGGTCGACCAGCAGCTTTTCTGCCAGTATTTCGTATCTGGTTTTGAGATAGTTGCGGAAGCCATCTGCGGTCGGCTCAAGCACTTCAATATTCTCCACATCGGTTTGCTCCTGCGACGCATCTGCACGCCCCGGTGTGAAGGGCACAGTCACATCGTGCCCGGCCTTCTTGGCCGCTTGCTCTACGGCTGCACAGCCGCCTAAGACGATCAGATCCGCCATGGAGACCTTCTTGTCGCCGGACTGTGCGCTGTTGAAATCTCTCTGGATGCTTTCCAGGACTTCCAACACGTTAGCCAGTTGAACCGGCTGGTTAACTTCCCAGTCCTTTTGCGGCGCAAGACGGAGACGCCCACCGTTGGCCCCACCGCGCTTGTCAGAGCCGCGGAAGGTTGCCGCCGACGCCCAGGCAGTCGAGACGAGCTGGGAGACGCTCAGGCCCGATGCAAGGATCTTGCTCTTAAGGGCGGCAATATCCTGCTCGTCAATCAATTCATAGTCGACGGCGGGGATTGGGTCTTGCCACAGGAGTTCCTCTTCAGGTACCAGGGGGCCGAGATAGCGGGAGCGAGGACCCATGTCACGGTGGGTCAGCTTGTACCACGCCCGGGCGAACGCGTCTGCGAATGCGTCCGGGTTCTCGTAGAAGTGCCTGGAAATTGGCTCATAGATCGGGTCCACGCGTAAGGAGATGTCCGTGGTCAGCATAAACGGCGCGTGACGCTTGGACGGATCGTGGGCATCGGGCACAGCCCCTGCCCCTGCATCGCCCTTCGGCTTCCACTGATAGGCGCCGGCCGGGCTCTTCGTCAGCTCCCATTCGTAGCCGAAGAGATTCTCAAAGAAGTTATTGCTCCACTTCGCCGGCGTCGTGGTCCATGCCCCTTCCAGACCGCTGGTGATGGTGTAGTCGGCGTTCCCACTGCCGAAGCTGTTCTTCCAACCGAGGCCTTGTTCGGCGATGCCGGCGCCCTCTGGCTCAGGACCAACATACTGATTGGGATCGGCGGCGCCGTGTGTTTTGCCGAAGGTATGTCCACCGGCGATAAGGGCAACGGTTTCTTCGTCGTTCATCGCCATGCGCGCGAAGGTCTCGCGAATATCTATGGCTGCGGCGAGCGGATCCGGGTTGCCGTTAGGCCCTTCGGGATTGACGTAGATCAGACCCATCTGTACGGCAGCAAGGGGCTTTTCGAGTACCCGATCGCCGGTGTAGCGGTTGTCACCAAGCCACGTATCTTCAGGGCCCCAATACACGTCTTCTTCGGGCTCCCAGATGTCTTCACGGCCGCCGCCGAAACCGAATGTCTTGAATCCCATCGACTCCAGAGCGCAGTTGCCGGCGAGGACCATCAGGTCGGCCCAAGAGATCTTGCGGCCGTACTTCTGCTTGATTGGCCAGAGCAGCCGGCGCGCCTTGTCAAGATTGGCATTGTCGGGCCAACTGTTAAGGGGCGCAAAACGTTGGCTGCCCGAGGATGTGCCGCCGCGGCCGTCGCCGGTGCGATACGTGCCTGCACTGTGCCACGCCATCCGGATAAAGAGCGGCCCGTAATGGCCATAGTCGGCCGGCCACCACTCCTGCGAATCGGTCATCAAGGCATAGAGATCATTGCGCAGGGCATCCAGGTCAAGGCTCTTGAACTCCTCGGCGTAGTTGAACGCCTCACCCATTGGGTCAGCCAACTCAGAATTCTGGTGCAGAATCCTGAGGTTTACCTGATCTGGCCACCAGGCGCGGTTTGACATTTCCAATACGACGGCGTTGTCTTCATATCCACCTGTCACTGGGCACTTGTCTTCGTTACTCATGTTCGTCCCATCCTATTCTGTACTCTATGTTTTGTTGCAAAAATACGTGTTGTTCCAAGAACAGTGAAGCCCTGGCAAGCGTTGCGAATTAATTCACTTTCATTCAGACAAACAAGCCACTCATTCCATCTACTTTACATTGGCGTACCCGATTTTCAAAATTCGTTCCTGTCCAGCACTTTCTGCCTGCCAGACTCGTTGTGTATAGCTTCAGACAAAGAGGGCAACGGTGTCGAAACGAACCTGGACAAAACGAACGGCATGGTTGCACCATAACAAGAAAGCCGGGCCATGGCCCGGCTTCTCACTACGTCTGGTTGTCGAGTGCAAGAGGCTCGATAGGCCCGCTAGCGAACACGGCGATCATACCCATAACGCTGGAAAGATGTGGCTACAGCGTCTTTTCCAGCAAGTGCGCCACCGGCACAATGGCAAGGTCAACCTCGCCCCGTACAGTGGTGGTGAAAACGACATACTGATCGTTGGCGCAGAAGCGGGGGTGAGGGTCGATGTGGTAGTTGCGGCCGACATAGTCAGCGCGCTCTTCGTGCTCGGCCAGGACGATAATCTTGCCGGTGTCGCGATTCATAAAGTGGACGGTGGAGGCGCACCCGCGGAAGAAGCCGTTGTTGGAATCGCCGACGATCAACCGGGCATCGCGGCTGCTGTGTGAATGCCAGCACTGGCGCGGGAAGGCGATCCTTTCCACCTCGCCATCGGCAATGCGCACTCGCCATGTTTCATTGTTGTTGCCCACGTCGACGCACCAGACGTGTTCTCCATCCGGGTCCCACCACTCATGCGAGACAAAGCGCGGCTCACGCAGGATCGGGCGCGGCTCCTCCCCGCGCGTCATCAGCCAGAGCCGGTTGGTGATGGGGAAGCGCAGGCCCGTGATCGGGTCGTTGTGAAACTCCTGGGCGAAGAGCACAGTGTCGGGATCGGTTGGGCTGAATTGGGCGTGGTTGTGATGCCGGTCGAAACGCCACCAGGGCTCAAACGGGCCGCCGTCCAGCGGGAGACTGCCGAAGATGTAGGCCAGCCCTACCTTGGCATCGAGGAAGAGCGCCTTGCCGTCGGCGGAACGGGTCAGATGCGAGGCCAGGCCGGCGACCGAGCGTCCCCCGACGAGTTCAGTCGGGAGTTGATTGACGTAGACTGGCGCGTCGTCTGCGTGTGGTCCACGTCGCCACACAGTCGTCCCCTCGCAAAAGAAGACGTCGCCTGAGTCCGGATCGACGTAGGCACCCGCCGCATTCGTCTCTGGGAAATGGCGCACCTCCTGGTCGACGAAATCGATCACAGCGAGTGACCGGTGTAGCGACGGCGGAAAGGCGCAGTAGAACCAGAGATAGCGGCCGTCGGCGCTCATCGAGTCGTTAACGAAATAGAACCCTTGCTGCACCGGCGCCACCCTCTGCGTCAATACGTGGATCGTCACCCCCGACTCGGGGTGGGTGACGGGGGTAAACAGGTCGCTGTCGTCGAAGTTGATCATGGTCGAAACCTTTTCCGCTTTTGTGCCGTGATGTTTATCCAAAATTCCTCCTGGCGCTGAAAATCCAGCCACCCGCGTGTAAATGTCTACTTCAAAAGGAAGCGTAACACTTCTTTTTCAAACAAATCAGGATCAGTATCCATAGCGATGTGCTGCTGGCCGGGAAGGATGACTACCTGACTGTGGGGTAATGTTGAATCAAGCAGCTCAATGGCCTGCTGAAAAAGTGGTGGACTGTCGCTACCAAGTAGAAGCAGCGTTGGTATCTGCCAATTGGCAAACTTCTCTGTATCAAGCCGGTACGTCCGATCAAACGCCATCTCTCTGGGAATCGTCGGGGCAAGTTGTATGCGTGTCTGCCAAACCGGCAATTGACGATACGCCTTTAACTCGTGATCGGGCATCCTCACCACTTCTCTAAAAAACATCTCCAGGGCAGTTTCTAATCTACCATCGTCGATTAACGCCTGTAACTGGTCGGGAACGCCCGGCGGGTACTGGGGAATGCCGGTGGGGATGGGAGGCTCATAGAGAATCAGCCGGCTAATCTTGTCGGTTAGCAACGAGGCCTCCAAACTACAAACAGCACCGTATGAGTGCCCGAGTGTGAAGACCGGTTCACCAATCACCTCCACGACCGCAGCCACATCTTCTGCCTCGCGCATGATGTCATAATCGGGCGAATCACCGCTTCCTCCACGACCACGCCTGTCCATGGCGTAAACAGTGAAATGTTGCTCAAACCGTGGAGAGATTGGAGACCAACGGCTGTGGTCTGCGGTCGTGCCGTGCACAAGGAGCAGAGGTGGTCCCGATCCGCTTCGCCAGAACCCCACCACTGTGCCGTCTTTTGATCTGATCTGTTCCATAGCAGTTTCTCCTACCTTTCAATAACCCACCGTTTCAATCGTCTGTCTTACCTCGCATCTTCTGCTTTGCTTCTTATGGATAAACACGGTTTTACCGCAAGGGCAGAATTTTGTATGTGCCATACTCTCGCACACCATACAACGGATCAGCCTGGGCAGATTCTTCATAAATAAACACTGCCAGTCTCGCTGACACAGTGGGTTCATCCACTTTCCGATCCACAATATCAGCGCGCAACTGGGATAAGGTATCGGCGCGGTAGGGACCAATGGCTACGGTAAGATGGAACCAGTAGGCATCGCCATCATAGTCGGCCTGCGTCTCGCCAAATATCTGCGCCAATTCGACATTTAACTGGGTATGGAGTTGGCGTAGGCGAGGGGTTTCTATGACATGGGCAGCGACTCCGCCTTCGTCTTCATCGCCCCAGCACCTGAAACCATCCGATCTCAGCGGCTGCGGCTCAATGCGCCCGGCGAATTCTTCAACATACTGTTCAAAACGCTCGAAGTCATCGACTACGAAAGGTTGCTTCAGAGAGACGTGCGCAGGCAGTCGCAAAACGCGCAAATTGAAGCCGTAGTCTCGACAGCGAAGCGTGAAAGGCGCCAACCGATTGGCAAAGTCATCCTCTACTAATAAGGCTACCGCTGTGCGCATTTTCATATCGCTGCTCCAAGCGTTGTCAGTTCACAATCCCTGATCCTCAGTATGGCGAACGCAGACCACAAAGGATAATTCAGTCTCCGGCGCCCTGGCCCAAAGCGGTTACAGCGGAGCACCCCCGAACCCGATCTCGTTTCCGTCGGCATCGCGGTACGTGATCTTGCGCACACCGTTCGGATAGGTTTCCCGCTTCGTGGGGTTGACTCCCCGATCAGCAATCTGGGCGACGAGTGCATCGAGGTTATCGACGAAGAGCGTGTGCATGGCGTGGCCGGCGTGTTCCGGTTGCTGCACAATGTACAGATAGCGATGCTCGGCAAGCTCCCACACGGCCTCGGTGTCGTGCGGAAAGAATGCGGGCGGGGAGCCCAGCAGCCGTTCGTACCATTTCAGCGCCGCCGCATAGTCGGCGACCGGAATTCCCGCGAACAGGTCGAGGCTTGTGGTCTCAATCATACCTGGTGTCCCTTTGTCTTAACATGCCGGGCCGCCTAACGTTGAGACAAACCACAGCCTTTCCCCATGCCAGAGGAGGTCGGGTGCTTCTCGGCGACGTGGCGCAACACCTGCGCAGTGCGGGATCGGCGTCCCTGCTCCCAGTTTTACAGCGTCATGACGCTGACATCCAACAGCGCGAAGAACTTGCTTCGGGAGAGGTCATTGACCTATGGTTTGCTAGTTGGCAACAAACGAACTGAATATTTTGCTACCTGTGCATCAACCGTAGCCAGTACCATTCCGTACTGAATTGCCTGGCAGATCAACATCCGATCAAAGGGATCTCGGTGCACAGCGGGGAGTTTGATCAGTTGCAGAATACTTGCTTCATCTAGGTCGAGATTCCGTATTTGATGTCGCTGTCGCTGCTCCGGCAGGTACACATCTGGCGGTTGGGGCAGCGGCAACTTGCCGATCTGATGCTTGACGATGACTTCCCAGATCGAAACGACGCTGAGGTATACCTCATTCTCTGTGTGGCGAATGCTATGCAGCATTGCGGTCGGCAAACGCCGATCTTTGGTGATGTACCAGAGAAAAATCTGTGTATCAAGCAGTATATTCATCGCCTTCGAATTCTGCTAAGATTTCGCCGGGTAGTGGATCGTTGAAATCGTCCGGCACCACAAAATCACCTTCGCACAAACCATACGGGCGCAGATCAGATTCTTTCTGCTCCTCCAAGATGATGACCAGGGCACGGAATTTGCCCTTGCCCCGAATCGGCTCAAGCAACTGAACTGTGCCATTTTCGTCGATGAGTGCCTCAACAGTTTGCGTCACCATTTTTGACTCTCTTTACAGTTGCACGATGCATTCACGGATCTCTGCGTGTGTCGTCTTATTCTGCTACCATTGCTTCTTCAAACACCTCATCCGGCATCTCCTGCCATGTACCGGCAAATGCCAGGATAGATCGGGCGCCTGCCCCTTCTGCTTTCACTATGCCCAGACGGAAAAAATGAATATCGAATCAGATGCAGCCTGTCTTGTGAGATCGCGCCAAGTCGTGCGTCAATGACTGATGACGCTACCGTAGCAATCCTCGCCAATCTGACCACGGAACGCACCTTTAATCCGCTTGATTCAAAATCAGAATCCGCCTCTTCAATAATGACGTCGAAATCAGGGATCGCCTGGTACGTACGCGAGGATATGAGGCTCAAGGTCACATCTGGAAAGCGACTAGGAGACAGGGCAACTACCAGGGCTGGACGCAGCTTCCCAATTTGGAGATCAGTTTGAGGGAAGCCGATCAAAACAACGTCGCCCGGTTTCATGGGTTGTATACTTCCCTTGCATCTTGAAGGGTGTACTCAACCTCATCCTCTTCAGAGAAGAGTTGTTCCAATGCAAAGGTTTGCCACTCCTCATCCGTCCAATCGGCGTACTTTTCAGAAAATCGCCGCCTTGCCGTCACAAACAGCGCAAAGTCGGCAATCTGTTGAACAACGTCATCAGGTAGCCGATCAATTTGCTTGTGTAATTGCTCACGGATATCTGTGGCTGTCATGTCGTCCTTTTCCTCTCTACGCACTACTGACAATGCGTTCTGAGACGATTTTATCACAGGATGTGCACAACGTTCTATCCAATACAAAAACCGGCCCCAGGACCGGCCCAGCTTCCATCTCGGTTATGGTGTCAACTCGGATGCACGCCACACCCCAAAGGACATTGGGGGCTTCTCAGCGATGTGACGGTTAGAACCGAGCACTTTCCACCCCGCCGTGACCAGCTCTTAGCGCGTGCGAGTGCCTTGCCTCTGCAACGCTACCAGGGCTCAAAACAGTCGTAGTTTCGCTGGCGATGGATCTTGCCGTTGGAGAACTCCAAGACTACTGCGAAGCGGGCGCGCATTTCTAGTCCCGCCTTGAGTGGTCCGGCGTCCTTATCCAAGATTCCTGTCCAGCGCACTTCCAGCACAACTGTGTCGCCACTCTCGACCCCATTGAGCAATTCGTACCGCTGACTCCTCATGATACTGCGTCCCCGCGCTGCTCCTTCCAACAGACCAGCCAGATCGCGACGAGCGCCGTTTGGAACCAGCCGGTTCGGAAACTCTTCTTGCACTGCGTCGTCCGTGAAGAATCGAGCCAGCTCGTCGCCCGTCGCCGCCTGCTCAAGCGCATCCAGGTATGCCTGTGCCAGTCCGAGGTTTGGACCGCCAAGAATGCCCTCGCTCATGGGTTTGATCCTTTGCCATTTATATCGTCAAGTGTTCAGTAAGTGCCTGTGCCAGAATCATCCGATCAAACAGATCTTTGTGATAGAACGGAAGTTGCTCCAATGCCAGAACGTGCGGTAATTCAATAGGCAGCAGTTCAAGCAGATTTTCCTCCCGGTGTTCTTCCAAAATGACGGCAAGCGATTGGCTAAGTTCAAGTTTGCCCAGTTACGCCTTAATCTGCATCTCCCACACGCTTCCAACACTTAGCATAAGCGTGTTTTCGGGATCTTCACAGAGCGCCAACAGGCGCGGAGGAAGCCGCTCTGGTTCACTATCACTACCAGATGAAGATCTGCGTGTCGAGCAGAAATCTCATGCTCGCCCAGCCAAAACGCATCGGGTAGCGGATCACTGACTAGTCTCTAGGTACAATGGCGGCGAGGACCCCACGATCCTCGCCGCCATTATCCCATCATCCCATCATCACTCCGCCTCACCCCATACCTCAGCACCACCACCTCACTCCCAAACCGCCGCTCCTCCACCAACGCCAGATCCAGCCGCACGCCCTCGGGGAAAAAGCGCTTGCCGCCGCCGATAATCACCGGGCAGACGATCATCTGCAACTCGTCCACAAGGCCGGCACGCAGCGCGTGCGCAGCCAGTTCAGGGCCGGCCACGGCGATGTCGTGCGTGGCGTCGGCCTTGAGCCGCTGTACCACGTTTGTATCGAACTCACGTTCAATCCGCGTGCGGGCACTGCGCGGCTCGGCGAGCGTCCTCGAGTAGACGATCTTCTCCGCCGCTTGCCACTGCCTGGCCCAGTCGAGCGCCAACGGCGACTGGTCGGGCATCAGGTGTGCCGTCTCCCAGTAGACCATGGTCTCGTACATTTTGCGCCCGTAGAGGTAGGCGCCCAAGGACGATGCCATCTCGTTGACGTAGGCGTGCACTTCCTCGTCGGGCGCGCCCCAGCCGAAGTCTCCGTGCGCGTCTTCTAGTGTACCCGTCGAGCGACATAATCATGGAGTAGATTAGCCTGGCCATTTACTCAGAGGACCCACTTGAATCAATCAACTCTTCTAAACTCACATTCAAAGCGTGTGCAATATTGTTCAGCACATCCGTTGTTCCACTGCGTTTTCCAGACTCAAGTTGCGATAGATATGGTTTGCTGATGCCAACCCTTTCTGCCAATTGCTGTTGTGTCAATGCCCGATACTCCCGCCAAACGCGAATCGGATTTTTACCGTCCAATAAGGCATAGGCGACGTTGCTTGGGATCAGCTCTTCACCAGCTTCAATGTTGGCTTTGGCTTCATCATAAGCGCGAATATCCTCCAGCATCTCCCAGGCGTCAAGCAGTTTTTGATATTCGTGATACGGAAGCACCGCCCATTCGATCTGACCGTTCTTTTCAATCACTTGTACTTTCATTCGTAAATCTCCCCTCTTGTTCCGATCTTGACGACCAGCATCACCAGTTGCTCATCTTGCAATTCATAAATTACTCGCCAGTCGCCAATGCGTAACCGATATCCTGGTCGCCCCACTAATTTCGTCACATTGTTATGGGGTGCATACGGATCAAGCGCGATCGTATCGATCTTTTCTCGGATCAAATTCGCAATAGTTTTGGGAATTCGACGTAATGTTCTAAGTGCCTGCTTCGTAAACGTGACTGAATACATAATGAAATGTTAGCATAACGCTAACTGTTTTTGCAAACCATCTTTTACCTACTACACTGACTAATTGTGGAAGCGATCACCTGTAACCAAGAGTTACAAGTGCGGGTGAAGGACATCCTCCCAATGTCAATGATCCGTTTTAGTGGACAGGTGGGGCAAGACAAACGCGGCGAGGACCTTCACGATCCTCGCCGCCATTATCTCATCATCCCATCATCGCCCCACCTCACCCCTTCGTGATCTCGTGAACGCTCTTCTTTATATTCTCAATATCGAAGACATTCTCCTTCCAGATCCTCACGGAAGATGCGATCCTTGGCGTTGGCAATCGCCAGCTTGGCTCCGTCCGAAAACGGGAAGCCGGCAATGCCAAAGATGATCGCCATCTCGATGCGCATGTGACCGCTGAGGAAGTCCCACGCCGCGGCTTCAGGCACGCCCATGCGCACGATCTCGTCCATGCCTTCTTTGATGATGGAGATGCAGGTGGCCGAGAGCGTCTCGACCAGCGCCGGTTCGAGGATCGCCATCTGCTCGGTGCTGACGCGGTGTGAGCGCATCACCGGCGCGTACATGGCGCGGGCGATGGCCTCGCCACGCGCGTAGTGCTCGTCGGGTCCGCTGTGCAGGGCGCAGACGATGTGCTGTTTGGCGTGGATGCCGCCGAACCAGTCGGTGCGCCCTTCTTCGGTCACTTCGTCATTGAAGAGGGGCGGGTGGCAGGGGTGGGCCAGGAAGTAGGTGATGTCCTCCCGTTCGGGCAGTTCCCCGGCGTAGGCCGCCGCCGGGTCCAGCGCCATGACCATGGCGCCTGACTTCACCTTGGGGATCAACGTCTTGCAGATCGTGCCGATCAGGGCATCGGGCACGGCCAGGATCACCACGTCGGCATCGGCCACGGCGGCGTCTTCAGCGGTGACGGTGATGCCACGTTCGGCCAGCCGCGCCTGTCCGCGCTCGCTGACCTCGACATAGCGCACATCGTACTCGGGCATGGCCTTGATGTTGTCGGTGATACGGCAGCCCATCTTGCCGCCCGCACCCATTAACGCGATTGAAGTAGTCATGGAATGTCTCCTTGATCATGAGTGAAGAGAAATGATTGGTAGAGGAACTAGACGGGGAATGGGTGGATTGGCGGGTGGAGAAGAGATGATGAGGATGATGAGATGATGGAGATCGACGCCTCGTCCATCATCTCATCATCCCATCATCTCGCTATCTCGTTCCGCCCCCAATGCTCACACAACATCCCCCACGATTTTTGCCCTTTGCCTTTTTTATCGGCCTTCTCTGATCCTGCCAAAATAGTCCGCCTTCCCCACCTGCCCGCCTTTGAGCGAGAGTTCGAGGCCGTCGAGCGCAGGATCATCGGCCGCACCCCGGCAAAGGGGACCGCCCGGTGCAATGGGGACGATGGCTTCGAGCGCGTAGATGCCAAGCACAGGGGTGGCATGGCTGCAGGTGTCACCGCCGGCAATGCAGGCACGGCGCAGACCGGTCTCACGCAACAGCGTGCGCAGGATCTGGCCCTGTCGCGCCGCCAGACGAGCACCCAGCAACGCCGCTTCGATGCCCAGTTCGGCCCCACGGGCTTTGGTCGCCGCCAGGGCCGGATCGTCCGGCCCGTGCGCGCTGTAGAGGACGAGGCTGCGGCCTTGGGCGAGCAGGGTGAGCGCTTCGCGCACGGCGCGGCGACTTTCTTCTTCGGCGCAGGCGGGGTCGATGAGGGCGGCGCTGTCCAGGCGCAGGCTGGCGAATCCAGCTCGTGTGGCCCACGTAATCTGCTCGGCGGTGGTGGGCGATCCACTGCCCGACATCACGATCAGTTGATCCACCGGCCCTGGCGATACCGGCGGGCACGGTTCCTCGATCTCGCCCGCCGCCTGCCAGTGGCGGATCAGGGCGTACTCCACCCCCGACGACCCCACGGCATAGAGCGGATGCTCCCCACTGCGGCCACGCGCTTCTGTCCACAGCAGGCGGCCAATGCGGCGCAGGTGTTCGTCGTCAACGGTGTCAAAGAGGACGATGTCGGGCCGGCGCGCCAGCAGTTCCTGGAAGCGGGCATTGACGTCGTCCTCGGCGCCGGCGAGGGCCAGCAGATCGAACGAATGGACCATCCGCCGCGTCTGCCGGGCCAGGTGAAGGCGCAGATCGCTCTCGTGCATGGGCGTCACCGGGTGACGGCTCATGGTGGGATGACGGTCGAGGCGGTGCGTCTCTCCTTCTACCGTGGCGAAGAGGTTGCCAAAAGTGACGTAGCGGCGCAACACCGGTGCACCTACCACCATCGGCACAAATGGGCTGCCGAAGATCGACTGCCCCACGTCGGTGGCACGGCCGATGCTGCCTACCTCTGGTGACGAATCGAACGTCGAGCAGACCTTGTAGTGGACCAGCGGCGCACCCAGTTTGCGCAGCATCTCGAACTTAGGGCGCAGCTCTTCGTCCATCTGCGCCGGGCTCATGGACCGGCTCGCCCCCGCCATCCCCAGCGCGCGCAGATTGGCGAAGCGCCCTTGCAGGTGATGGGGCTGCGGCGCGGTCAAAAAAAGCGCAGCGGGCACACCGCCAAAGGTCAGCGCCTCCATCGCATCGGTGGAGCCGGTGAAGTCGTCGCCGTAAAACGTTAAAAGGAGATTGGTCATCACTGGTTACTCATTTTTATAACGCGCCAATGCCTCACGCAACGCCGAATGTGTCCGCGCGTAGTCCGTCAATTCGATGCCTTCCACTGCTGCTTCCCAGGCCTGGATCAGGCCGGCCACACCTGCAGCAGGTCCACCAGGATGGGCCATGATGCCGCCGCCGGCCAGGTACATGAGATCGACACTGCCCAGGGCGTGGAAGGTGTCGGGCGCCTGTTCGGCCGTCTGCCCCGACGAGAAGACAGGCATGACGGTGTAGCCGCCCAACATGGGCGTCAGACATTCACGCGCCGAAGCGATGACCGAGGCGTCATCCTCGCTGAACTTGTTGCGAATGCCGTTGACGTGCAGGTGATCCGCCCCGGCCAGCCGCCAGAACTTCTGGTAGGCGCGGTAGTCGAAGCCCAGCCAGGGGTGACGGGTCAAGGCGCCCCAACTGTTGCGGTGACCATGGATGGGCAACTGGCTGTGGGCGCGCAGCGCCGCCACGCCGCTCAGCCCCACGGCAATCAGGCTGACCATGACGCAGCTTCCCCCGGCGGCCAGGACGGCGTCGTGGCTGCGGCGCATTTCGTCGATTTCGCCGCTGATGTTGAAACGCATACATGACGCGCTTGCCCGTGCGCTCGGCGTGATCGTTGATCACGCGCTGCACCGCCCTGGCCCGCTGCACGAGCGGCGAGTAGGGCGGGTTGGCGATCAATTCGTCGTCTTTGATAAAGTCGAGGCCGGCCTCGATGAGCACCTTCACCAGATCGGCGGTCTGCTCAGGGGACAGTCCCACGCTGGGCTTGATGATCGTACCAATCAGCGGACGGGCGTAGACGCCGGTGAGGCGGCGCGTGCCTTCCACCCCAAATTGCGGACCGGGATAGGCGTCGGCGAAGGGTTGCGGCAGTTGCATGTCCACCAGGCGCAGACCGGAAAACTGGCCCAATTCGAAGAGGTTCCCCGCCACGGTGGACATAAGCAGCGGCAGCGACGGCCCCACGTTTTCATAGGGGAATGACAGCACCACTTCGGCGCGGCGATAGATGGGCGGCTGTGGGGCGTTCTTCGCCGGCTTCGACCCGGGCAGGCTCGGCGCATCCACCGGCTCTAGCTCGGTGATGCGGATCACCTGTGCGCCGTGCCGGGCGCGCAGCTCGTCCGTTTCGCCGGGCACAGGCACAAAGGTCCCCGAAGATTGCTCTCCGGCCATCACCGCCGCCGCCTTCTCGAGCGGGTGGGCGGTTTCGATGATGTAGGTAGCAAGGATGCGGTCGCTGGTCATAGGCAGATCCGTGGTTTGGGATTGGTGATTGTGCATTCTGGACTTTTGCCCGCTTCAGACCGTCTTCATCAAGAGCAACACCCAATCCCACGGGTGACCCTGCTCATCGGAACCGGGTGGCGGAGAGAAGGTCATGGCATTGGGGTTTTTGCTGGTTGCACCAACAGTCAGTTCCCCACGGCGTGGATCATACCATTGACCGGCGTAGCCGTGGACAGGCAGTTTCAGCGTGAACTCGCCCCCCGCGGGCAGGTAGACGGCGATCTGGCCCCGATCCTCAGTGGCGAGGATGGACGGCGCGTAGCCGTCCTCGCTCGGCCCCGATCGGAGCAGTTGCGGAGCCGGGCGCAGGTTGTGGAAGGGCACGATCTCGGTAAAGAAGCGCTTCAGGTGTTGCACGTAGGGCAGGCTGGGCTGGTCCTCTTCGAGATTTTGGAACGGCCCCCACGAATTTTCGAAACCGTGGATGATGCCCATGCCCTGAAAGGCACCCCGCCAGGGCGCACGGCGCATGTGTTCGGGTCCGCTGAATTCGTGCCCGCCAAAGACGAGCGGCAACGCCGGGTTGCGCTCATAGGCGTATTCGGCAAAGACCGCCGAACGCGTCCACCCCGCAAAGCTGGATGCAATCTGCTCCTCGATACCGGCCGCCAGCCAGCCTCGTTCTCTGTCGTTGCTCCCCCACTCCTGGTACATGACGGCGTCGATGGCTTCGGGATCGGCAGCAAAGCGTTGGGCGAAGGCAGGCAGGCGCGGCCCGTTGTGGACGGAGATGATGTGTGCATGCGGCGCCGTAGCCTTGATCCAACGGGCGATGCGGATGGCCCAGCGGTCAGAGACAGCTTTGTGGTGCCAGTCGCCGTTGGGGTAGAACTCGTACTCGTTGAGCGGCGTCCAAAAGTAGAGGCAGTTATAGGCGTCATAGCGGGCGATGAGGTAGCGCATCCACAGTTCTTCCCATTCGGGCAGGAAGATCTGGCGGCTGTTGAAGGGAAACTCGAAGCCCCACGCCTCCATGATCATTTCCAGGCCCAGGCCCAGATCCTCGGCCTTCTGCACCACTCGATCCACGGTGGCGAAGTAGTCGAGGTTGAAGCGGTCGAAGCGTGGAGACTGCTCACTGCCGCCCCAGGCCCAGGTGCGCCTGGTCTGCCACTCGCTGTAACCCTCGGGCGGATGGTAAGGGCTAACGGGGACGCGCACACGCAGCAGGTTGAATCCCTGGGCGGCGCGGCGTTGCATGAAGGCGTCCACGGGCAGATCGCAGTGGGCGGCACCGAAGAGATTGTAGGTGGTGTCGCCCACGATGAGCAGCGGCGCACCCGACTCGAAACGGAAGCCCCAGGCGTCGCCGGGCGTGGCTTTGAGGAAGCCGTCGCTCTGGCGATCGGTAACAGCGAACTGGCCGCGCTGCATCAAGGAGGCATCTGCCGGTCGCGTCTGCGCCTGAAACGTCCAGACGCCGGTTTCACCGGGATTGAAGCGCACGCGCCACGTGGCGTCGCCGTCATAAAAGGCGGGCATGGTCAACGCCTGACCCGACGGTGCGTGGAAGGTCACGTCCACAGTCACATCGACGAAGGGTTCTTTATACGTGCGGCTGCTGGTCAACGTCCACTCGCCGACGGTGCGCAGAGGGAGAGAGTCTGGGTTTGTGTTTGGCATAGTTGAGGGTCTTTCGTCTTCAAAGTTCGTCTTCAAAGGACGTTGATGAGTGGCTGATTGGGTGACTGGTTGACGTCGTGCCTTCTGCGGTTCAACGACATGCAGCTAATTGAGAAAGCAGCCTTGCCATCACTGTTCGCCTGGTTTCCCAAATCCCGCCGCAGCGTCATCCAGCACCAGCACCCAGTCGTGCCATTCAAGCGGCGTGGTAAAGGATTGGCTGCCTTGCGCCGGGAAGTCGCCGATGGGCTGAGAGAGGCCGGTGTGGGGGTCATACCACCAGGCTTTGATACTGCTCGCACGCAGCTTGCTCAGGTCGACGTCGGCGCTACGCACGGCGTCGGGGAAGTAGACCAGGGCGTAGCGTCCATCGTCGTTGCGGGTGGCGCAGAGATGCAGCGCCCCTGCACCGTTTTCCGACACGATCAGGCTATCGTCGGGGATGCGGCTGAAGTAGGGGCGGCTCTGCATGAGGCGGCGTAGATGTGTCATCTGTGCCGCGCCAGGGCGATCCAGCGCTTCCCACCAGTAACGGTTGGGGTGGTTGACCGGCGTGTAGCGTGTGCTGCAAAACTGCCAGATGGAATGATGGCCGTAGGTGACGCCGCAGCCGCCGGCAAAGACAGAGCGATACGACTGGCGGCGCACGTCGTCGTCCAGGTAGTAGCCGTTGGCGGGATCCCAGTTCGGCCAGGGATTGACGGGATGGTCCTCGTAGTTGGGTTCAGCGTCGAGCGTAGGTTTGATGGGCGTCAGCGCGTAATCGCGGGCGATGGCCTCCCAGATCGGGGTATCGTGTCCGCTGCCGTGACCGGACTGGATCATATTGAAATCGAGCCATTCTTCGTTGTGCAGATCGACCGAGGTGGCGCGATGCAGACCACCGGGCGGGTGATAGGTGATGAGCGGCCGGCCGCCCGCGCCCTTCTTGATCCCCGCGGCCATGGCGCGCCAGAGCGGACGCCAATCCACGCCCTCGTGGACGGCGGGACGGTCGCCACCCAGGATCCAGATGATGTTGGTATCGTCGGCGTAGCGGCGGCCCAGGAATTCGCCGTAGACTGCCGCATTCTCCTCATCAAAGACGACCGGCCCTGCGCCCCACATGGGCGTCACCTTGTCACCCCAGGTGGGCAGCAGCCCAATATAGAGCCCGTAGCCTGCCGCCATGCGGATCACTTCGTCAACATGGGCAAAGTAGGCTTCATTGGGCCGCGTCGGGTCGCCGTCTTCAAGGGGGAGCAGGCCCCCAGGCGTGGGCGCACGTAGACCGTCGAACTCGGCCAGGATCACAGCCTGGATCACGGTGAAGCTCTTTTGGGCGCGGTTGGCCAGATAGCGGCGGGTCTCGTCGCGGGTGAGGCGGTGGAAGAGTTCCCACGCCGTATCGGCGAGCCAGAAGAAGGGCTTACCGGTTGCCGTCTGCAAAAAACGCCCGTTGGGGTGGACCTCAATTCGTGGGAGTGGAGACATAACAACTCCTAGGACATTTTGGCGTAAATACCACGGCGGAATTCAGCATCTCAACCTCTGGTAGAAACTGTCGGTGAATTTCCGCCGGGATTTACTAGGTGATTGGAAATTCGTGAGTGGGGAGCACGCGGTTGGACGACTTTTGAATCTCGGCGAGATCCGGTTTCTGCCCAGGTGTTCATTAAAGGACGAATGGAAGAGAGGGCACCTGGAATGTGGCATACCACATTCTCAAAAGCATAGAAGATCTGATTCTCGTTGTCAAACACCAACAGTGGGACGACAGTGGGACCGGTGGACCCAAAACCTGTTGCTGTGTAGGACAAGGTTGATGGCGCTGAGGACAGCGGGGCAGATGACCCATAGACGTTAAGATAAGCTCCGTTCGAGCAAGTGCCGGGGTCTTCCCTCCTGGCGTCACGTCCAGAAGGGAAGAGCCACAGAGAACACATAGAACACATAGATTGGGTACGTTTCCTTCTTCTTCTTTGCGTTCTTTGTGTTCTTTGTGGCCAATTCTCCTGCCCACACACGAGGATGCGGGGGACGTGGGCATAGAGCCTTATCTTAACGCCTATGGGCAGGTTAGGTGGGGGTATCCGGAAGCCGGCGCGTCGATGCATGGGTCCTGTTTTGTGAGGCACCAGGCCCAAGATCACATGCTACTCTGAATGCAATCAACACCGAGAACGGTGATTGCATACGGTGCAAGTCAATCCTTAAGAAAGAGAACGCTACCATGACGACAGACACTGCAACACTCAGACCTACTATGCCCATGATGCCACCTACCGTAGGCGGCATGCCGCTGATCGGGGCTCTGCCTAAGCTGATCAAAGGACGATTCGAGTTTCTAGAGGCCGCCCGTCAGGAGCAGGGCGACATCTACCGGCTGGATCTCGGTTTTACCGATGCCATCATCCTCTGCCATCCGCGCCACGCCCAGCACGTCCTGCTCGACAACGTGAAGAACTACGCCAAGGGTGGCGCTATGTGGGATTCTGTGCGCACGCTGCTGGGCAACGGTCTGCCCGTAAGCGAGGGCGCCTTCTGGCGCCGCCAACGACGTATGATCCAGCCGGCCTTCCATCACAAGCGCTTGATGGCGATGGCCGACCTGATGGTTGAGGCCATCGATGAAAGCCTGGACCGTTGGGAAAGCTATGCGCAGAGCGGCGAGCCCATGGATGTGGCACAGGCCTTTACGCACACAACCATGAATGTGCTGGTGCGCACGATGTTCGGCAGCGAGTTGAAAGCGGGCGAAGCCGAAACCGTGGGTACGGAACTGGCCTATGCCATCGACTTTATGCTACAGGGGATGGTGACGAATGCTCTGCCCTCGTGGGCGCCGGTGCCGGGACGCGCCCGCTATCGACAGGCGATCCGCGCCATCGACGAGGTCGTCTTCCGTGTGATCGAGCGGGGCCGCCAGGAAGCAGGAGCGGGCGACAACATGCTCTCTATGTTGCTGGAAATGGTGGACGAGGAATCGGGCGAGCGTATGACCAACGCCGAACTGCGCGACGAGGCCGTTTCGATCTTCCTGGCCGGCTACGAGACCACTTCGGTGGCAATGTCTTGGGCCTTACACTTTATGACCCAACAGCCAGAGATCGGGGCTAGGCTCCAAGAAGAAGTGGACACGGTCCTGGGCAAGCGCACCCCAACGATGATGGATCTGCGCCAACTGGGCTATGCCCGCAATATCATGCAAGAATCCATGCGCCTCTATCCGCCCGCTTACTGGATCTCGCGCACCGCGGTGGAAGATGACGAGATCGACGGCTATCACGTTGCAGCGGGCAAAATGGTCGCCGTTATGTCGCAGGTGATCCAGCGTCACCCCGAGCAGTGGGAAAATCCGCACACCTTCGATCCGGATCGCTTCCTACCCGAGCGTTCCGAAGGGCGCCACAAACTGGCATGGTTGCCCTTTGGCGCCGGTCAACGTCTCTGTGTAGGCCGAGAATTTGCCATGATGGAGGGGCCTTTCATCCTTGCCCGCTTGATGCAACGCTATCAGCCTGTTGCCGTGCCCGAGAAGGTGGCGCAGATGCATATTGGTATCACCCTTCGCACCAAGGATGGCGTGTGGGTCAAGCTGGAAAAACGAGAGTAATCGCTGACTGAGCGCAATCGGGCTTTTCTACACCCTGCCGGACTCTACAAAAGATCCGGCAGGTTTTTTGTGTCACTCGCTAATACTGACCGACGCTACAAACTGTACTTCAACCGATCGAAAGCAGCGCCTGACATAGAAAACCGCTTGAAGCCGGTCGTGCAGGCGGCGGATTGGGGATGATCTCCGGTGATGCCCTCGGCGCCGCGTTCGGTGTACCCACCTTTGAAGGGGCGCGCGGCTACTTCGTGGTCTTTCTGGTCATCCCCCTCTTCGCCGTCAGTTGGCGCGGCAGTGGGCGCGCTGGTCGTCGGGATACCGCGGCCCGTCAGTTGATGTGGATGCCAGAGCCGGAAGGCCTGGTCGGCAAGACAATCCGGCTCTGACAACTGCCTACTGCATGTCGGCGCCCGCCTGTGACCAGTTGTCGAGGAGTGGTTGATAGAAGGCGGGTTCGTCGGCGGCGCTGATGCGTCCTCGTGCGTCGAGCCAATCAAGGACGCGGCGGACACCCTCGGCCCATGGGATGGTGTAGCGGAAGTCGAGATCCTGTTCGGCGGCGCGGTTGTCGAAGATGTTGTTGTGCTGGAAGTTTTCCCGGCACCAGTCGGCTTCGCCGGGAAACGCCTCGTAAAGCAGATCGGTGGGGATGTGGACCAATTGCGGTTCGGGTGCGCCCATGACTTCGGCCACGCGCTGGTGGTACTGATTCCAGGTCATCCATTCAGGGCTGGCGGTGTGATAGGCCTTGCCCACGCTGCGGGGATTGCCCACGGCATTGGCGAAGGCGCGGCCCACATCGTCGCGGTGACACGACGCCCACAGCGATGTGCCATCCCCATGAACGACGATCGGGCGTCCCTGGCGCAGGCGCGCCAGATAGTACATCCCGCCGCGGAAGGTATGGAGCAGGCCGCGTCCTTCGCCATAGGTGTAGGCAGGGCGGATGGTGGTGACCGGGAAATCACCGGCGGCGTGGGCGGCCTCAAAGATCCGCTCGCATTTGGCCTTGGCATAGGCATAGGGGAAGGACGCCCGCGGCTGCCGCTCCACGTCTTCGGTGATGGGGTAGCGCGGCGACGGTTTGGTGTAGACGTCGACGGTGCTGCAAAAGATGAAGTGATCGGTGCGGCCACGGAAGGCGCGCACTGCGCTCTCGGCCTCTTCCGGCTGAAAGCAGATCATGTCGATGACACAGTCGAAGCGCCCGGCCTCCGCCATCTGCGCCTCGAACGCTGCAAAATCCTTGCGGTTGCCCTGGATCGTGACAGGCTGCTGCGAAAACTCCTCATGCGCCTGACCCCGGTTGTAATGGACGACATCCTCGCCCCGCTCCTGCAACGCCCGCGTGATGGCTGTGCTGATCAAACCAGTGCCGCCAATGATGAGAATTTTCATGGGATGCCCCTGCCTTCTGGCTTATACATGAGGAACGACACATTCTTACACGGAAAGACTACAAATCAACGGCTTCGCCGGTGGCCGCCGATTCATAGGCGCCGAAGACCAATTTCATGGTCTTGAGATTGTCTGCGCCGGTGGTTTCAGCCTGCCCCTCCCCACGCAGCGCCTTGAGGATGTTGGCATTGCAGGGCAGGATGCTGGCGTGGACAAGATCGTATGCCGGGTCGGCCCATACGTAGTGCGGCGGTGGATAGCGTTTGGCGACGGTATCCTGGGCGGTGGTCAGCCGGATCCAGAAATCTGGCCCTAGCTCAAGGAAACCTTGGGAACCCTCAACGTAGATATAGGTCTCTGGGAAGCGCTCGATCTCGGTGCGGCTGGCGTAGCTCATTTCGCAGGTGACGGTGAGACCACGATCGGTGCTCATCATCACGGTGGCCACGTCTTCACCCTTGACGGGCTCGCCCTTGAGATCGCGATGAACGTGGTGGGTCTGGCAGTAGAGCGTCTGCGCTTCGCCAAAGAGGAAGCGCGCTGCATCCAAAATATGGCTACCGATGTCGGTGAGGATGAACTGATCCAGTTCGCGCAGGAAGGGCTGATTGGCAAAGACGGGAAAGCTATTGACATAGTGAATACGGGCGCGGAAGGGGATCCCGATCCGTCCGTCGTAGAGCATCCGATGAAACTGTCGAATCTGTGTCTGCCAGCGCCAATTCTCGTGGACGAAGAAGGGCACGCCTGCCTCAGCACAGCGCGCCACCATCTGCTCGGCTTCGGCCAAGGACGAGGCCATGGGCTTCTGACAAATAGCCGCCACCCCCCGATCCGCCGCCATGTTGACAAATTGGCTGTGCGTATCCACGTCCGTGATGATGTCGATGAAGTCGAGCGATTCTTTGTCGAGCAGCTCTTGCGGGTCGCCATACACGGCGGGCACACCGAACTCTTGCGCCAACGCCTCGGCTTTGGACACGGTGCGGTTGTAGAGCGCCACACAGTCGGCGCCTTCCAACTGCTGCCAGGCCGCCAATTGAAAACGAGACCAAAAACCTGTGCCGAAAATGGCAAAACGTAGTGGGGCCATCTCTCTTACTCCTCGATTTCTTCCTTCACCGCCAACGCCATACGCAGGTTCTCTTCGGCGTAAAGCAGATCTTCGTGCATGGCTTGCTGGGCACGCTGAACGTCTCCTTCGCGGATAGCTTCGACGATGGCGTGGTGCAAGGTTTGGGCTTGTTGGGGTAACCCCGGCACGCCGAAGGCGATGCGTCGCACTTCCAGCATGATATCGGCCAGCGAATTCAGTACAAAGAGAAACAGTTCATTGTGCGCGGCCTGCGCCAGGGCGTTGTGAAAGGCCAGATCGTGCTGAGCGAAGTGATCACGGTCGCCCCAGGTGGCAGGGGCGCCGGCCAGGAACTGATCAATGTGGGCGAGATCCTCATCGGTGCGGCGTTCGGCGGCTAACCCGGCAATCTCCACTTCGAGGGTGCGCCGCACTTCGTGCACCTTTTCGTAGTCTACCTGCGCCTGCCCCACGCGTAGAAGCGAGTTCATCGAACGCGCCAGTGAGTCCATAGACGGTCGGCGGACCAGCGTACCGCTGCCCGGCTTCACCTCGAGCAGACTCCTGGCAACCAGGGCGCGCACGGCTTCGCGAATGACTGTGCGACTGACCCCCAATTCTGTGGCCAGTTCCCGCTCCGAGGGCAGCCGCTCGCCCGGTTGCAGATGATTTTCCAGGATCATCGTCTCCAGTTGACGGGTCACGCGGCTGGCGAGCGTCGAGTGGCGTTGCAACGGTTGAAAGAGCGTGGTTGATTCGGTCATATCCATCTGTTCGTGAGGATGGGCGGATCAAGCGATCCGGCGGGCGGAGCCAGGTGAAGAAGCGAAATGTGGTATGCCACATTCCTCTGAGCATAATGAAAATCAAAGGGGATGTCAAACAAAAGCGCAGATACAAGCAAAGGACCGGCAGTACTGCCGGTCCTTTGCTTAGCTCTATACAAGAGGCATCCTGCTAGGCGACGCCTTGAATCCGTAGCGCCATATACGGTTTGCCCGGCAAGTCGATCATCTGTTTGCCCTCAAATGTTCAAATGCCCAGACGGCGGCTGCATGGCGATGCAAGGCTTGCCCAGGTAGATCCAATCAGGATCGTACCGTGTAGCGTGCCACTTTACCGGCGTGAGCGTCATCTCCCAGGCGTCCATGATTTTGGGCTTGATGCGGGTGTCCGCAGTAAATCAGGCTGATAGTGCGCCGTTGCTGCTGCCCGAAGTATGCGATAGTTTCCTAGATCCAGAGAGCCTTCGCACCTGGGGGTGATCAGTGTGAGCGCGTCGAGCCGGCGGTGACGTTCGCTTCGAGGATCTGGCGCAGGAAAGCGATACGCGGCGCGCTTTCGCCGTGCAGCACGCCGCCCTTTGACCACCAGAGAATGTCCTCGGGGTGGAGGTAGGTTTCACCGTGGCCGGCGTAGGCGCCGTCGACGAAGGCTGATCCAGAAACGGTTGACCAGTTCCTGTGCCGAGATGTTGCCCCAAGCTCTGCGGATGTTGCCTTCGTACTCGGCGTTCATCGTTCGACCACCGGCTTTCTGATACTGCTGCGCGCCACTCGCGCGACCGCGCGTACGATCCCATTTTTGCACGGAGGCGTGGGTGACCCAGGGCTTGGTGTGATCGTAATCGAAATGGGCCCTGGTGGATTGAGCGCAGGTGCCGATATGGATCGCGTCCTGCCACGGTTCTGGAAGAGTTCGATCCCACTGCTCCAGGGGAATTCTTTTGAGCATGAAATCGTACTCGTTGGCCATTGACCACCAGACGTTGCGGAAGGCGGCAAGCCGCGCCAGCAAGTAACGCAGATAGCGGCGGTTTTCATCAGACGTCATCGTGGCAATAGCCCCAGTGGTCGTAGGGGTGGAAGATGATGATGTCGGCTTCGATGCCCAGATCGTTGCAGATCGAGGACGCGCCGCTCCAAATGGCGGAAGGCTTCGGGGTTGGGGCGAGCTGAAATCGCGCCGGCCGCCCTCGCCCTCACAGGAAGGGATAGATATGGCGGCTCGTTTCTGATTGTATGGAGTAATGTTTGGGGAAGACGCACATGCGCATCTTGTTGAAGGGCGCCGTCTTCAGCGTCTCCAGCGTCTGCTCCTCGAGTTCCTCGGTCTGGTGAATCCAGGCATAGCAGGTTGTCCCCACCGAGATGTAGGGTGTGCCGTCGGCATAGGCAAAGTGGAAGGTGTTGTGGACGCGCACCGGCCCGTGGTTGCCCTGCAGAGGGTTCGACGCAAGTGAAACTGCCCGCTCTGGCCGTCGAGTTCCTGGCGATTGCTGTGCGTGGTGTAGCGCCACTCGCCGCTGACGTCGGGCATCAGCCGCACCCGGTAGATGCCATCGCCGTCGTAGAAGCCGTCCGGCTCTACGGTTCGATCCCCACATTGAAAACGGGCAGAAAATTCAACGTCGAGATAAGGATTCCCCTCAGTGGGGCCATTCAGGGAAATCTCGAAGATCCCCCACTGTTCGACAGTCTGATTGTGTGTCATTGGAATGGTTGTCACTTTGTGATAGATTTGCTGTTCCTACTTTGGTGTGTCACCGTCCTTCTGACGTTCAGCCTCAGGCGCGCGCCTGAGGCTGAACTGTTACGAAAGTGCGAAATCGTGCACCTTAAGTTAGCTTGCCTCACTAGAGCCGTGATCCACGGCGGATGAACTGCGCGAGCTTAGCGAAAAGGTCCTCGTGGATGAAGCGTGTATTTACGTTATCGTAGACGCGAATCGGGCGATACTGCCCAGTGTGGAGATAGTGCATCTGCTGGTCGAATGTCGGCGCCGGCCGCCACGTCCACTGGCCGCACTCGGGATCCATGATAAGGCCGATGCAGGGGGAATCGCCCAAAGAGCGATATTCCATCTCCGGACGGGTCTTGGCGTTATGCTCCAAAAGCTGATCGATCAGGTACTTACCAATCGCGCCCTGCGTATACATTTTCTCGATCAACTCGGCGTAGGAAACACCCATAGTGCGGTAGGTGCTTCTGGGCACTTGCCACACCTCCAGGCTCGACTTCATTACGACATTGGCGGCATGAATGTCGTTTGAGAGATTATATTCCCGGCCACCGTTCGGCCAGGCGCCTCCTCCGATCCAGATCACGCGAACGCCCCGATCTTGGATCTTAGGCTCAAGTAGGAGCGCAGAAGCCATATCGGTAAGCGGCCCGTAGAAGGCGACGTGAAGCGGCCTATCATCGTCCGCCATAGCTGCCTCAATGATCATCTGGGCGCCGGGTGAGTCGACGGGCGTCGATTCATCCGGCATGGCATGGGTGGCGCCGGCTTCAACCCGGACCTCTTCTTCCAGACCCATAAGGCGCAAGAGTAGCATGGTCTCGTCGTAACTATCCTGCATACTCGTGGCCGACTTGCCCGTTCCAAAATGGGCCGGAACGATGCCATGAAGTTGGAAAGACGGCGTCAGCACAGCGTGTACGATCGCGTATTGGTCGTCTGCTTCGTTTTTGGCGTCTGTGTTGATAATGACGCGCTGCTTGACCTCAGGCGGGAAGGATACATCGAAAACCGTAAAGTCGCTCACCGGGTACACTCCTATCGTTTGTTATTGCATAGCGAGACCAAAAACCAACCCAAAAGATGAGGGAATTTCAAGCGAAATGGCAGTAGACGTCGCGACCATCCTCCTTGCGGATGGCAGGAGGGCGTTGATGGGTACAAATATCTTCGGCCAGCGGACACCGGTTGCGGAACTTGCAGCCCTCAAACCGATACTCTTTGGTCTCAATGTCTGACATCGCGAACTGTATGCGGTCCCATTTACGCGTTACATCCGGGATCGAATCGAGCAGCAGTTGCGTATAGGGATGCTGTGGATTGGTCAGCACGCCCTTAGCGGCGCCAAACTCCACGATCGTACCCCGATACATGACGGCGATGTAGTCGCTGATGTAATAGGCGGTGGCCAGATCATGCGTAATATACAGGAAACTGGTTTTGTACTTCTCCTTGAGTTCGAGGAAAAGGTTGATGATGTTCATACGCAATGAGGCATCGATCATGCTTACTGGCTCATCGGCGATGATGATCTCTGGCCGCGGGATAAGGGCGCGGGCGATGGAGACGCGCTGGAGTTCACCGCCGGAAAACTGGTTCGGGTACTTTCCGCGCACATCTACATATTTTAACCCGACTGAACCCAGAGCAGTCTGCATAGCGTCGATTGAATCTGTTGCGCTAAGACTGTTGACACGTTGGGCCGTTGTCTGAAGATAGGAATCGACTGTACGATAGCTGCTAAACGCCTCGAACGGGTTCTGGAAGATAGGCTGCACGGCACTCAGAAATTCTTGCTTCTGCTGTTTGACGCCACGACCGGCTACCACCCGATCGTAGATCACAGCACGGCCACTCGTCGGCTCTACCAGGCGCAGGATCACCTTAGCCAGCGTGGTTTTACCGCTGCCCGATTCGCCCACAAGGCTGATGATCACCGGTTCCTCGCTTTGTACAGTGAGGTTGACCTCATCCAAGGCGTTGATGGTGATCCGGCGCATGAGGTTGCCCAGCTTGTAGACCTTGTGCAAATTCTCTGTTTTTAGGATCGTCTTCATAAGGCTCGATTTCCGCTACAGGTTCTGTTCAGCGTAATGACAGGCGGCGAAGTGGCCCGGTTTGTACTCGATCAGCGCCGGGTCCATGGATCGGCAGAGATCAGTGGCCAGTGGACAGCGTGGTGCAAAGCGGCAACCGCGCAAATCCTCCCACAAACTGGGCGGACGGCCTGCCACCCCCTGCGCGTATATGCGCATCGCCAATCGTAGGCAGAGACTCGACCAACAGCTTCGTGTAAGGATGCAATGGCTGCTACGAAGACCGCTTCTGAATCCCCATACTCCACAGCCCTGGCCGTGTACATGATCATCATCTTGTGCGTAATCTGATAATGAACGCCCATATCGTGTGAAACAAAGAAAATCGTGTTCTGCATCTGCTCTTGCAACTCCATCAACAGCAACAGGATCCCCTTCTGCACCACCACGTCCAGGGCGGTAGTAGGCTCGTCGGCCAGGATGATATCGGGTTGAAAGAAGGTAGCCATCGCCACCATAATGCGCTGGCGCATGCCGCCGGAGAGCTGGTGTGGATAGGCATCTAGGGCTTCGGACGGCAGATCCAACTGGCGGATGTACGCTCGCACTTCGTCCAGCACCTGCGCTTTATCCTGATCGGAGGGGAGAAAATCTACAAATTGCTTGCGGATGCGGATCACGGGGTTGAGCGAACTCATGGAACTCTGCGGAATGTAGGAGATGCGCCGAAACCAGTAGTCACGGATGTTCTTGGTCGTGATCTCCTGCCCTCTAACGTCTTTGATGCCGTAATCCACATGGCCCGATGACGAGCGAAAGGGGATAGGAGACATCACCGTAAAGCACTTTGAGCAGCGTCGTTTTCCCACAGCCCGATTCGCCGGCAATGCCCAGGATTGTGCCCGCAGGGATTTCCAAATCGACGCCGTCGACGGCGTTCACCTGGCCGCGGACAGTGGTATAGGTAGCGACGATATTGTTCAGCTTGATCATGAATGTCCTCGTCTGGCTGCGAACATTTCGTTGTACCCTGTAGAGGTAAGGAATAGGCCCAGGAAGAGCAACACCGTGGCCACGACCGGCGCCACAATCCAGGTGTATTGACCAATAAACATGGCATTGTAGTTGAGCGCCCAGAAGATAATCGATCCCAAGGTGGGCACCTCCACCTTGGAAAGGCCGATCACAGCCAGCGCAGCTTCGGTATTAATGGCGAAGAGAATGGTGTTGATAAAGCCCACCACCATGTAGGCGTAGACATAGGGAAATACTTCCTTGAGGATGATTTCCATGGTGCCCGCTCCAGAAAAACGCGCCATGTTGATGAACTCGCGCTCGCGGATGGAAAGGGCCATAGATCGCACCGTGCGTGCGCCCCAGGCCCAACCGAAGACGACCAGGAGCAAGCCTACCACCCAGAACGAGGTGCGCCCACGCACCAGCCCTCCCAACACGATCAAAATCGGAAAGACCGGGATGGTGATGAATGAATCGGTGATGAGCATGACAACGCGCTCATACCAACCGCCAATATAACCGGCGCTCAACCCGACCAATGTAGCGATGATAGTGACGCAAATGCTCACCGCCACCCCCAACATCAACGAGTTACGAATCGCATAGACCAGGAACCAGAAGATGTCCTGCCCCTGCGAGTTGGTACCCAATAGATGTTGCCCGCTTGCAGGCAGATTCTTAAAGTAAGTACCTTGCTGTGAAGGATTTACATCAGTGAAAAAGGGCAGCGTAAAGCTCCCAACCGTGAAGATAACCAGGATGATGATCCCCAATTTGAGGCGCAGATTGAGCTGCAGCCGTCTGCGGTCTTTGTTGGATTTACGCACAACAGCCACAGTCTGATCACGCTTGAGACGAAGGTTTGTTTTCATGGCGATTACCTGTGCCTAATGCGAGGATCAAAAAGCGGGTAGAGGAGATCGATGATCAGGGCGGCAGTAGCCACAGCGACGATGGTCATGGTGATAGTGCCATAAAGCATGTTGTAATCGCCGCTACCCACGGCCGAGCGCATCAACAGACCCAAGCCAGGATAGGAGAAGAGGATCTCTGTCAACAGCGCGCCGTTGAAAAGCGTCCCCATCGAGAGCGCCAGCGCTGTTACTTGGGGCAGCAAGGCATTGCGAAAGACGTAACTGGTCATAATCGTGTCGCGGGGGCACACCCTTCAGCCGCGCAAATTTGACGTAGGGTTCTTCCTTGGTAGAAAAGGCCAGCGATTTCATGCTGAGGATGTTCCAACCAAAGCCTGCGGTAATCAGGGTCAGCGCAGGCAAGAAGGAGTTGTAAAGGATCAACTTTGCTTTCTCGAGCGACATCGGGCCGGGGCGGATGGTCGTCGAGAGCGGGAAGACAGGGAAGATATAGGCTAGAACCAGAATAAAGACCAGGGCCAAAATATAGTAAGGGATCGGGTAAATTACCACACCGATCACTTCTAAAACGGTTGCTGTGCGGTTGTTGTGAAAGAACCCGGCGAGTAGCCCAATCAGGTTGCCCAATGTCCAGGCGATGGCTGTTGTCATCAGCAATAGACCTAACGTCCACGGCAGTGCCAACAAGATAAATTCTGTTACGGGGCGAGGGAAGGACGAAAACGACGGGCCGAAGTCAAAGGTCAAGAAGACCCGCTTGAGGTAGCCGATATATTGAGAAAAGAGGCTGCCGTCCAGACCATACAACTCGGACAGCGACGCCCGCAGTTGAGCCATCTCGGCCTCGCCCAGAGTTTGCCCGGCCTGATTCTGCAACTGGGCAATGTAATTTTCAATCGGATCGCTGGGCATAAAACGCGGTAAAAAAAAGGTGATGGTGATCCCAATGAAAAGGACAAGAAAGTAAACCACTAATCTGGTGGTAATGTACTGTATCAATCCCATATCTGACTCCACTCTCCAGGTAGTTGGGGCAGCCTTTGCGGCTGCCCCAACCTGAGCGAGATCTTACTTCTCACCAGTCGGTTCGATATTGACAACCATCTCCTTGGCCGAACTCCACCACGAATACGGGACAGCGTAGTAGTTGTCCTGCTTGGGGAAGTTAGTCCAATAGTGCTCGTTGGTGGGAATGGTGGTCGGGATATTCATAATGTTGATGTAAGCCATATCCTTGACGAATTCTTGCAAGACAGCCCGGCCATTCTCACGGAATTTCGGATCGCTCTGATCCATGGCCCGACTCTCCGCCAGTAACTCGAACGCTGTCTCGTTGTCCCAGCGCCACATGTTGCCCACGATCAGTTCCGATGCATCCGCTGCCATCAAGTTCTCGGGGCGAATACTGTGCCATGAGTTCAGGTAATTCGGCGTGAAGATGCAGTTGGTCCAGTTGAGCATAGTGGTGAGCAAGGCATTGGTATTCTGCACGTTGCCGAACTCGGCGTTATCCACCTGACGGGCATTCACCTGGATACCTGCCTTGCGCCAGCTATCGGCAATCGAGAAGCCGACGCGCTGCATAACTTTGTTCCAGTCGCCGGGGATAACCAGTTCCAGTTCCCACACGGTGCCGTCCGGCAACGTGTAGATGCCGTCGGCATTCTTGGTGATTCCCACCGAGTTAAGCAGATTCTCCGCTTCGGCCGGGTCATACTTCCACCAACCGATGCCAAAGGCTTCGGAGAGCGCTTCTTCGCCCTCAGGCAGTTTATCGGCAGAGATACCCATTTCCTGCAATTTCGCTGCCAGATCAGCGGCGAAGCTCGGCTCAAACGGCTTGTACCCATCGGCCAGGGTTAACTCATTCAAGAACGGGACCAACGGCTCGAAATAGATTGGGCGTAGAATCTGCGTATCGACCATGGGCAGCGGAGACGCCTTGAACTCACCGCTCAACGCATTGATGCCCACGTCTTTGATATCCAGGGCTAACGCCAATGCCCAGCGTACTTCGGCCTGATCCAGCGGCGCCTTCTGTTGGTTCATCAACACGCCATAGCCGCAGGCATCGTCCATGTTGTGGTAAGGCATCTTGGCCGAGAAGGTTGTCACTTCATCGTTGCGCTGCTGCGCGCCCTTGATGCTATCGGGGCTCATAAAGGTGTCAACATCGTACTGATTCTGCACAAAGGCCAGGACACGAGTCTCTTCAGGGCCAAAGTCCTTATATAGCACGTACTTGGCTTTCGGTTCACCCATCCAACCCCAGGCCGAGCGTTCCCAATCTTCGCGGCGTTCCCAGAGTTGCCAGAAGCCATTGGGATCATACTCTTTGACGACATACGGCCCCAAGGTGACAGGATAGGTGTTGCGGAAGGCGCTGACATCAGCCTCTTTTTCAAAGATATGCTTGGGCACGGGGATGAAGGGGGAAGCCCAGGTGTAGACGCCCATGACCGTGTGAAAATCGTAGGCGGGGTTGACTGTTTCCACCTCAAAGGTGTACTTGTCGATGGCTTCATAGCTCTTGACATAGTTGACGATACGGTTGATGTTGCCGTTCGTCAGCTTGTCTTTGTCTTTGAAATAGGTATCCAGCGTGTAGATGATATCGTCGGTAGTAAACTCGACGCCATCGCTCCAGTAAATCCCTTCCTTGAGTGTAACGCGGAACCTGGTATGTTCGTCATTGAGCACTTCGGGCATAGCAGCCGCCAATTCAGGATAGGACTCGCCGGTACCCGTATCCGTCTCCCACAGGAAGCCCCATCCCAATTCACGGAAGCCGCGCCATTGGGCGTACTGCATCAGTGGGTTCATGGCATCGGGATTGGCAGACTTGCGATCGAAGGTCTGAAAGATGAGCGTCTCGTGGCGAGGGGTGCCCACGTCTGTCATCGTGACATTCTGCGCATCCGTCGTTTCGCCGCTACCTGTGCTCTCCCCGGCCGGAGCAGCAACGTCAGCAGGTGTCTGGCAAGCCATCAAAACCATCACGGCAAGCGCCAGTACAAGGACTCTTGTTAACAGCATAAGCTTCTTCAACATAGATCTCCTTATCCTCCAATGGATGGGGTTAGAACAGGACTAAAATCAGGTCGGGAGAATAGAAATTCGTGGGATTTTAGGGCGTCGATATCACCTCCTTTGCCTTGCAATGTTTCCTGATGACAACCAACAGAAGTTGAGAAGCCTTTGGGGCTTCAAGTCACCACCATTACGGATCAAGGTACGGCGTACTCGAAAACCAGAAAAGTGGGCCGGGGCAAAAAGGTTTGCCCGTGGCCGGCATATGTGGGGGATGCCAGGCCGTTTGTAGCTGCTGCCAACAATTTTGAGTAGAAGACGGAAATTGTTGGCGACCAAATCAAGAAAGAGGTGAATACTTATTCGGCCAAGTGTATATATTCACACATGATACGCCAGTTCGCGACCGGTGTCAATAGTTTCAACGATATCCTGTTGACCATGTAAGCATGGGATGCGATTTGAACACCCATGTGTACTCGACTGCACATAGGCGTTCAAATCGCTCAGACTAAGCGCGCCTGCACGGCGATGTAAGGCTTGCCCGGCAGATCCAACAGGAACGTGCCGCTATAGGTACCCTCTACCGGCGTGATGGTCATCTCCCAGGCGTCGATGATGTCGAGCTTGTACCGTTTGTCCTCAGCTAACATGATCTGGAAGCGCGCCGGTTGGGACGAACCAAAGTAATAGAGATAGTATTCCTCGCCCTGACTGGCGCCTTCACGCGCCCTGGGGTTGATCAGTGTGAGCGGGTTGAGCCCGCCGGTGACGTTCGCTTCGAGCAGGTTGCGCAGGAAGGCGATGCGCGCCGGGCTTTCCCCATGCAGCACGCCGCCCTTCGACCACCAGAGGATCTCTGCGGGGTGGAGATAGGTCTCGCCGTGGCCAACGTAGCCACCGCCCACAGTGCCCAGCCAGAAACGGTTGACCATCTCCTGGGCGGTGATGTTGCCCCACATGTTTTCGATGTTGCCTTCGTACCTGCATTCGTCCACAACGACGGGCTTGCGATAGGTGGCGCGCCACTCGGGCACCCGCGCCAGATCCGAATGTTGGATGCTCTGGTGCGTGACCCAGGGCTTGCCGTGATCGTAGAAACCGCGGCAATTGTGGATCGAGCGCAGGTGCTGATAGGGATCGCGCTCCTGCACGATGCGGAAGAATCGATCCCAGTCGGCTTCGTGCTTCTCCTTCATCAGATCGAACTCGTTGGCCATTGACCACCAGACATTGCGGTAGGCGGCGACGCGGGCGATCAAGTAACGCAGATAGCGGTCATCGACTTCGGGCGGCATCGTGGCAAATCCCCAGCGATCGTAGGGGTGAAAGAGGATGATGTCCGCTTCAATGCCCAGATCGCGCAGGTCCCCGACCCGCTTTTCAAAGTGACGGAAAAATTCGGGATCGAAGCGAGTGAAGTCCCAATTGCCCTCTTCATCGCGCAGGAAGGGATAGAATTCGGGCTCGTTTTTGTTAAAGGTGTAGTGTTTCGGGAAGACGCACATGCGCATCTTGTTGAAAGGCGCCGTCTTCAGCGTCTCCAGCGTCTGCTCTTCCAGCGCGTCGCCCTGATGATTCCAAACATAGCAGGTCGTCCCCACCGAAAGGTGAGGGGTGCCGTCCGCATAGGCGAGGTGGAAGGTGTCATGCACACGCACCGGCCCATGATTGCCCGCAGAGGGTTCGACGCAGGTGAAGCTTCCGCTGTGGCCGTCGAGTTCCTGGCGATTGCTGTGGGTGGTGTAGCGCCACTCACCGCTGACGTCGGGCATCAGCCGCACGCGGTAGATTCCATCGCCATCGTAGAAGCCGTCCGGCTCCACAATGCGGTTCTGGTACTTGAACTGCGCGCTAAATTCAACATCGGTAAACGGATTGCCATCCGTTGGGCCGGGCAGCGCCAGCTCAAAGATCCCCCATCGTTCCACTTGTTCCGTCATCGTTTGTTTCTCCTTGCCTGTGTGTTTGTTGAACCGATTGTGCTCCGTCTACGCTTCGGAGTGTGTATCACTGACGAATCCTCTCTACGCGGTTGACGCTGCTTAGGGCCGGGCGACGAGACGATTCCTTCGATCTGCAGAAGCAACGTGGCGCCGGCTAGCCCTGGTGATGCAAGACATCCCAGCCCAGATAGGTATCGAAGGCTTCTGTGAGGATGGCGCCAGTATGATCGAGCGTCATGGCTACGTGGTGCTCGAAGCCATTTTTGCAGACGTAGTGCATCAGTTTCTGTAAACCGGGGATCTCCACCACGGCGCGACTACCGAAGGTGTCGAGCGGATCCTCGGTGAAACGGCCGTCTCCGACATAGGCCCGGATGCGGCCGTTGCGGTCATCGGTGCTGATGCGGGCGTAGCTCATGGGGCCGGGTGGTACCCGCCCCGCAACTGTACCCCAGGTGTTCTCGACCCCCAACGTCGTCCCCAAAATCGGCGCGTTGGACATTTCAAAGTCGGGGAAAAACGTCTTGGCCCAGTTGCCACAGTGAAAGAGGACACACTTATCCGGCTCGTCGCGATAGTTGTTGTTCCAATCGACCAGGGCGCTGGGTTGGGCCGAGGCCAATTGCAGCGCATACATGGCCGTGACACCGGCAATGTCCACTTCGCAGGCGCTGGGCATAAACTTGTCACTCATCATGCTCATGAGCGTGCAGGCGTTGACCCCGTAGTTCTGCTGCAAAGATGACCAGCACTGAATTGCTGTGGCATCCAGATCATTGGCCGTCATCCACTGATCGAGCACAGCGCCCAGTTTGGCCATCTTGAGCACGCGCGGTGCGGGCACACCGGCAGTGGGCACGTAACCGCGAATCGTAGCCAGCCGTTCCGTCACGCCGGGGTTGTCGTCGGCCAGATTGTCCGCTTTACCTAGAATCTCCGAAAGGTCGATGGTGGTGACAGTGATGCCGTAGGCCTGAAGCAATTTCTCACTGTAGCGCACGGTGTTGAAGGCGCTGGGTCGCGCCCCCACGGCACCCAGCCTCACGTTTTTGATCCCCTTGACGACGCGGCAGACCCCGACGAATTTCGCCAGATCGGCCTTGAAGCTATCATCGGCAGGGAAGACCGTATGCTGTGAGGTCAACGTGTAAGGGAATCCGTATTGGTAGAGGTTGTTGCAGACCGAGATCTTGCCGCAGAAGGCATCGCGGCGGCGCTCGACGTTGAACTGATCCAGACTGTCTGGGTAGGCCTGCACAAGGATCGGCACATTCAGCCCCGAAAGCTTGATGGTATCGGCGACACCCTTTTCATCGCCAAAGTTGGGCAGCACCACGAGAAGCCCGTCGATCTCATCACGATGCTGCTTAAAGAGATCGGCACAGCGTTTGGCATCGTTCCACGTCTCCACGGCACCCAACTTCGTGGCGTTCTCCTCCAGAATCACCGGCGTGATCTGCGCTTCCGCCAACACGCGTAGGACATCGCGGCGCCCCTCGCTCACTAATTGATCGGGGAAAAAGTCCCGATTGCCGATGATGACACCGAGTGTGACCGTTAGCTTCATTGTTGTATGGCTCCTTTGTATTAGGGATCGAAGCCGGCGTGGGCGCGGGATCAGGGCGTGTTCGGCCGGCGGGTGATGATGAGATGACGGGTCCTCAGTCCCCTATGCTCCTTGCTCCACCAGCCAGCGGGCGGTGAAGCAGTCGGTCAAGAGAACATTGATCCATTCGCCTTCCAGCGCACCGCGGATGGCGGCCCATTTGCGCCGTCCCCCGGCGATGCCCACACAGCGTTGGGCGTTACGCAATTGGGCAAAGGTCATGCTGATCACGCGCTCGTCCAGTGGGGTGACGACGGGCATACCGCGGCTATCGAAAAAGCGCAGGCAAATATCGCCCACTGCGCCGCTGTCGTGCAAGATTTCGATCTCCTGCTGCGAGAAGACGTTGCCACTGCTTGCCAATAATTTGGATGGCGTCAAGGCGCCGATCCCCACCAGGGCCACGTCGATCTGATCGAAATAGTTCGCCGTCTCGCGCACAAAAGGATCATCCAGCATGATCGTGCGCGCGCCGTTCGACCCCACCACGCCGGGCGCCGGCAAAAACTTGGCCTGGCTGCCCACCAGATTGGCCAGGCGGGTCGTGAGATGGTTCGCATGGACCTCTGCGCCAGGGTTGCCCATGCCGCCCAGGATCTGCACCACCTGCGAGTCCAGTGGCTGCGTCAGTGGATTCATCGAGTCGACGGTGGCCAGCAGGGTCTGGCTCCACGAGGAGATGCCCACCACCTCACCCGGTTTGAGCGTCGTCTCCAAATAGTAGGCGGTGGCAATGCCCAGGTTGCGCTGAATCTCCAGTTCGTCGTTCTCGTCCTCGCCATCGACGACGACCACATCCTTGAGATCGTAGAGATCTTGCAGCGCCGCCTCTAGATCCGAGTAGATTCCCGACGGCGGGATAATGCGGATGCGCACAATCGCTTCATCGTTGGCGCGTTTGAGCAGCCGCGAGACTGTCGCCTGCGAAATATCGAGGCGGGCAGCGATCTCCGATTGGCGTCGATTCTCCTCATAGTAGAGGCGCGCGATCTTGGTCATCAAGCGCAGTTCGTCAATTCGGGCCATGGGTGAACCTTGTTTCGGGTCGAGAGAGATCAAGGGCCTGAGAGGTTAGGTTACGAAATAGTTTCGCAAAATCATCTTTCGAACGTGAGAGCCGATTCGCGCCTGAAGGGTGCCCCCTGAATCGGTTCGGGGGCACCCACTCTCCAGGTTGCGTTGACATTACCAGTGCGGTCTCCTGGCGTGTTACCCCTCAAGTCGGTGTTGACCAACACCGACTTGACCAGAGGAGTCCTGTGAAATGTCAACACAGCCTAATATTTACTGCTTCGGGGCGAAGCGCTCATAGTTGCCTGCATTTTCAGGCGTAATGAGCACCATATCGATGGATTGCTTTTCAGGTTTGCCGGTGTCACCTGTCTTGATATACTGATCCGCCTGAATGGCTGCCTGATTGGCCATTTCAGCCACGGGTTGTAGCGAAGTGGCTTTCAGTTCACCGGCCAGGATGGATTGAATCGCATCGTCGCTACCGTCGAAGCCAACCACGATCACATCATCTCGCCCGGCAGCCAACAGCGCCGCCTGCGCGCCCAACGCCATCGTGTCGTTGCCGGCGATGACGCCCTTGATATCAGGGTTGGCCTGGAGAATGTTCTCCATAACCCCGAAGGCTTCGTCCTGGCTCCAGTTAGCGGTCTGCTGGGCAACCATCTCCATGTCGGGGATCTCGTCCAGCACATCATGATAACCCTGAGAACGAATGTGGGCATTGGTGTCTGTGTCCCGCCCGGTCAATTCGGCGAATTTGCCTTCTTCACCCATCAGTTCGGCAAAGTACTCGGCCAGGATCGTCGCCCCCTGGTAGTTGTTGGAAACGATCTGAGAGACAGCCACGCCTTCCTGGGTGATTTCTCGGTCGACCAGGAAACTGGGGATCCCGGCATCCTTGGCGCTCTGCACCGCAGCCACAGTAGCATCCGCCCCGGCGTTGTCTAGGATGATGGCCGCTGCCTGGCGAGCAATGCAGGTTTCAAAGAGTTCAAGCTGCTTGTTAGCATCGTCATCATGGACGAGTCTGAGCGCCTCGTAGCCTAGCTCTTCAACCTTGGCGGAGGCAATATCCTGCATCGCCCCAAAGAAGGGGTTCTCTACGGGCGGCACGATGACACAGATGACGTTGGAGGCTTCTGCCGGAGCAGCTTCCTCAGCGGCCTCTGCTTGTACCGGCGTGGCTTCTTCCTCAACGGCTGGCGCCGCTGCTTCAGGTGCAGGCGCCGCTGGTGCGGCACAGGCGGCCAGGAACAGCACAAACACGACTGCGATCAAAATTCTTAGGACTTTCATGGCATCTTCCTTTGTTGCTGATTGGTTGACTTTCATGACATCACCCTTTGTTGCCGATCGTCTCACGTTAGTGCATCCTCCTTTTTGCTGATCGTATGACTTTTGAACGTTGTTTCAGTTCCTAAGCCTCAGCCAGATGCTGTTGCTTTTGCAAGGCGACGCGTTCCTGCATGCCGCGCCTGGATCTGATCAATAATGACCGCCAGTACAATCACCGACCCGGTGATGACCTGTTGCCAGAACGATGAAATCCCCACCATCACCATGCCGGCATTGAGGGCGCCGATGACAAAAGCGCCAATGATTGTGCCGCCGATAGTCCCTCGGCCTCCCATCAAAGACGTGCCGCCTAACACCACGACGGCGATGGCATTCAACTCGAAGAACTCGCCAGTGGCCGGGTGGGCGGCTACCAGTCTAGAGGCAATAATCAAACCGACCATAGCGGCGCAAAAACCGGATATCATATAAACGATCACCTTGACGCGCTTTACCCGCACCCCGGAAAGTTGGGCTGCGCGTTCATTCCCGCCAATGGCGTAAACCTGCCGCCCGAAGGGCGTTTTGGAAGCCACAAAAGCCGCGATCAACGCAAACGCAATCATGATCCAGACGGTGTAAGGGATCGCCAGGAACGTCAGACCTTCCGTCAGAAAGAAATCCGGCATTGATTCGGTCAGACTCTGCATCCAGCCGTTCACAGTTCCCTGAGGCAGAAAGGCGCCCGTGCCTAGAATGGGGAAACCCTGATTGCCAAATTCGGGCCGGCCCACCAGGTTGGGATAGGTGAGGCCGTTGGAACGAAGCAGGGCCAGGCCGCGGGCAATGTAGAGCATGCCCAGGGTGGCAATAAACGGGGGCACGTTAAACCGAGTGATGACCAGACCGTTGATGGCCCCCATCAAAGCACCTACGGTCAACGTGATCAGGATCACCATCCACACATTGAAGTAAACGATGACCCCAAACATGGGCAAGATCAACCCCTCGTTGATCAAGCCCCCGGCAATCATGGCAGCCAGTCCGGCGACAGACCCGACCGACAGATCGATTCCGGCCGTGAGGATGACGAAGGTCATGCCAATCCCCAGAATCGCGTTAATCGCTACTTGTCTGGCCACGATCAAAATGTTGCTGGGCGTCAAAAAAGTCTCTGATAGAAAGGAAAAGACCGACACAACCAGGATCAGTGCAATAAAGGCCCGCAATCGTAAGAGCATCTGCTGCAGGTCTGCACTGGTGAATTGTTTGGGGCTTTTAGGATCGGCTAATGTGCCGGCTCGGTTCATTTGGCGCCTCTGCTTCTTTGACTGTATGTGCTACGGCCGCGGCAGCGACCAGGGATGCTTCAGTAGCCGTTTCTCTGGCAAACTCGCTGGTAATGCGCCCTTGGGACATCACCAAAATACGGTCTGCTACCCCCAATATTTCTTTTAGCTCCGATGAAACGAAAACAATGCCCAACCCCTGCGCCGCCAACCGGTTCATGATTTCAAACATCTCGGCTTTGGCGCCCACATCGATACCGCGCGTGGGGTCATCCATAAACAGAACTTTGGGTTCAGTTAACAACCCTTTGGCCACAATCACCTTTTGCTGATTCCCGCCGCTCAAGGAAGTAATGATCTGATTGGGGTCGGCAACCTTGAGCGATAGCTGTTTGATCTTTGCCGCGACACTATCGTCTTGTTTCTTGCGTGAGAGAAAGAAAGCGGTCATGTGCTTTCTCAGGCTGGCCAGCAGCATGTTGTCGGCCACAGACATGGTTTGCACCAGGCCCGAACGCTGACGGTCTTCTGGGACCAAAACCAGTCCGAGGTTGATGCGATCCGTTACGGCGTTTTGTTTGATCTCTTTCCCTTCCAGCCAGCAGCGGCCGCTGGTTTCCGGACGTAGGCCGCTCAAACTCTCCAACAATTCCGAGCGCCCAGCCCCCATCAGGCCGTAGATCCCCAATATTTCACCGCGTTGTAGCGAGAACGAAACGTGGTCCAAGGTATAGCCGCCGCCTAGCCTGGGCAGGGTCATGTCTTCAACGCGCAGGATTTCGTCGCCAGTTTGCTGGCGGTGACGCTGAAATTGGGCGGTCTTTTTCCCCACCATCTGCTCGACAATCCAGGCTACGTCGATCTCTTTGATCGGTTTTTCCGCGCGCAAGTGACCGTCGCGCAGCACGGTCACATAGTCGGCAATTTGCATGAGTTCATTGAGCCGGTGAGAGATGTAGACAATGCTCACCCCCTGGGCCTTCAGATCGTCGATGACCCCAAACAGAATCTCCACTTCGGTGTTGCTCAAGGCCGAGGTCGGCTCATCCATAATCAGGATGCGCTTCTCTTGGGCCAGTGCTTTGGCGATCTCAACAATTTGCTGCTGTCCGATCCGCAGGTCGCCTACCAGATCTTCCGGCTGAATCGGTTGCTGCAAACGGACAAGCAACCGGCGCGTTTGCTCTTTCTGAGCTACTTCGTCGATCATCAGGCCGTTTTTCTTGATCTCACGGGCCATGAAGATGTTTTCGACGACGCTCAGATTGGCGCATAGATTCAACTCCTGGTGAATAATGCCGATCCCATGCCGTTCTGCATCGGTTATCGACTTGATCTGGATTTCTTCACCATCTAACAAGAGCCGACCTTCGGACGCCTGTTCGATACCGGCGATAATCTTCATCAGGGTCGATTTGCCTGCTCCGTTTTCGCCCACCAGTGCATTCACTTTGCCCTGGTACACGTTAAAATCTACGTTGTCGAGCGCAATCGTGCCGGGGAAGACCTTGGTGATGTTTTTGGCCTGTAAGATGATCTTATCGTATGCATCACTGTCGCCATCCTGAGGCGAAGGAGAGGAGGCAACCTCGACCGGCACATTGGTTGTTTTGGCCATGCTCTAGCCTCCTACCTCAAGTTGAACCGGCGTCACCACGATTTCGCTGACGTTGATATCGCCAGGGGCGTTAAAGGTACGGATGGTAAACGCGCCGTGGAAGGAGACGGATTTCCCGACCAGGTTCTCTCTGTCGATCCCACCGAGCACATCCTGAGCCACACGTTGGTTCAACTCTCTGGCCACCTGGCCAAACTCGGTCTGTTCTCTGAAATCGCCAAATCGAAAAAAACCAACCGCATCGCGCACAGAAGACTCGTCGCTGGGCAGGCGTGGGCCGATCAAGAGGATCACCTTGATCGGTCCGTCATATCCCTCCAGGGCAACCTCCATCTTCCCTCGGCTCGATTCCGTGTCGACGGCTGTGATGACACCGCTGCCCCTGATCATAAAGACCTGCGCCTGCCCCTCGGTGGTGAGCCCATATTGCATCGCCACCTGCTGCAAATGCTCCTTGGTTGCCAACCCGTTTGCGTCTGGCTCAATGGCTGTCAATACGGTGGATAGTTCGACGCTGTTTTCTAAAATGGTGGAGACAACTTCGGGCCATCTTCCTTCAACAAAGGACGTCGCATCGAAAGCCCCGCCTTGGGCAATCCGCGTAGCCTCGGCGATGGGCACCACTTTGGCAACCGAGCAAGCGGAAAGTATGAACATTAGCAATGCACTCAAAAGCAACACGATAAGGTTGAACTTTGGCTGGCAACAATCCTTGTTCACCTGAGATACTGTCATTGCTCGTTCTCTCGTTCTCTTTTGCGCAGCATTTGGAACTGATTTATGTGCCGTGGATCGCCTGCGCCACGGCGCGCTGCCATCCTGCATAGAGATCGCGCCGATCCGCTTCGCCCATGTGGGGGTCAAAGCGGCTGCTTGGCCGCGGCAGCGCCGCGATCTCCGACTCGGAAGCCCAAAAGCCGACGGCGAGACCGGCCAGGTACGCGGCGCCCAGCGCCGCCACATCGTGGGAAACTGCGGCGCACCACTGGGCGATCAATGATGTCAGCCTGAAACTGCATGAGCATGTCGTTGCGGCTGGCCCCGCCGTCGGCCAGCAACCGTTGCAAAGGAACCCCGGCCTCGGCGTCCATGACGTCGAAGACATCGCGCACCTGATAGGCAATGGATTCGACGGTGGCGCGGGCCAGGTGAGCGGGGCCACTGCCGCGAGTCAACCCGGTGATGGTGCCGCGTGCGGCCTCACGCCAATGGGGTGCGCCCAGCCCCACGAAGGCCGGCACGAGATAGACGCCGCCGCTGCTCTCTGTTTCTTGGGACAGTGCAGCCACTGCTTCGGCAGAATCCAGCCCCAACAGATGCGCCACCCATTGAACGGCGGCGCCGGTCACCGAGATATTGCCTTCCAGCGCATAGGTAACATCCTCGCGCGCCCAGGCAATCGTGGTGGAAAGTCCTCGTTCCGAGAAGACCGGTGCGGGGATGGGCGTCATCAACGAGGTGCCGGTGCCGTAAGTCGCCTTGACCGTCCCGGCTTCAAAACCGGCATGGCCAAAGAGCGCAGCATGGGAATCACCGATCAGCGCCCCCACCGGAATGCCCGCAGGCAGCGCGCCAATGGCCACGGTCTGGGCAAAAATCTGGCTCGACGGGCAAGGGGTAGGCAACGCCGGTGCGGGCACGCCAAAGAGCGCCAGTAGTTCGTCGTCCCAGCGCAGATCGTGCAGGTTGAAGAGTTGGGTGCGCGAGGCATTGCTGTAATCGCACCTGTGCAGAGCGCCGCCGGTCAAGTTCCAGAGTACCCAACTGTCCACGGTGCCGAAGCAGATGGCGCCCGCTTCGGCCCGTTGGCGTGCGCCGGGGACATTGTCTAGCAACCAGCGCATCTTGCTGGCCGAAAAGAGCGGATCGATGGTGAGCCCTGTGCGGCGGCGCAACCAGCCTTCCAACCCCTGTTCGGCCAGATCATGGCAGAAAGGAGCGCTGCGCCGACACTGCCAGATCACGCATGGGCCCAACGGTTGGCCGGTCGCCCGATCCCACATCAAGACCGTCTCGCGTTGATTGCTGACGCCGACGGCGATCACCTCTACATCATCGGCGCGCGACAGGCATTCATCCACCGCTGCGCTCAACGTGGACCAGAGGGCGCGCGCGTCCTGTTCCACCCAACCCGGCTGTGGATAGTCCACATTCAACGCCTGGGACGCGGTGGCGACGATGCGCCCTTCCGCATCCACCAGCAACGCCTTGGAGTTGGTCGTTCCCTGATCCAACGCCAGAATACAAGGACGTTTCATACCGTATCCTTCACTCCCTTGAGTTCGAGGGCGGCGGCGCAGATGGACTGAGGGGTCAGGCCGAAATGTTCAAAGAGCCACTCGGTAGAGCCGGTGGGGGCAAAGACGCCGGGCACGCCGACCATGCGCATGGGCACGGGATGGGTGGTGACGACGACTTCGGCCACGGCGCTGCCCAACCCGCCGTAGATGGTGTGTTCCTCGGCGGTGACGATGGCGCCGGTCTCCACCGCAGCGGCGATGATCGCTTCCCGATCCAGCGGACGCACTGTCGCCATGTTCAGAACACGAGCGGTGATTCCCTGTTCAGCCAGCAGATCGGCGGCCTGTAGGGCGCGGGTCACCATTGTGCCGTTGGCAATCAGCGTCACATCGGCGCCGTCGCGCAATTGGGCTGCCCGCCCGATCTCGAACTGGTAGGATTCGGGGTGGACGGCAGGCACAGGCATGCGGCTGAGACGCAGAAAGACAGGACCGTCCATTTGGGCAACGGCGCGTAGGGCTTGCGCCGTTTCCAGCGGATCGGCGGGCACGATCACCGTCATGTTGGCGATGGCGCGTGTCCAGGCGACATCCTCGATGGAGTGGTGGGTTGCGCCCAACGCACCGTAGGCCATGCCGCTGCTCATGCCACACAGCTTGACGTTAGCCTGTGAATAGGCCAAATCGGCTTTGATCTGCTCCAGGGCGCGCGCTGTCAAAAAACAGGAGGCCGAACAGACAAAGGGCAACCGTCCGCCATTGGCCAGCCCGGCTGCTACCCCGATCATATTCTGCTCGGCAATACCCACGTTGACCAGCCGGTCGGGGTACTTCTTGGCAAATGCGCTAAGATTGCTGGACCCCACGGAATCGTTGCAAACCGCGACCACACGCGCATCTTCGGCGGCCAATTCCTCAAGGGTAGCGGCAAATGCTTTGCGACAGTCAAATAACTCAGCCATGCCGGCCTCCGTTCAGTTCAACCAGAGCAGCCTCGACTTCGGCGGCCGTCGGCACACGATGATGCCAGCCCGGATTATCCTGGATAAACGAGACACCCTTGCCTTTGTGGGTGTGGGCGATGACGGCGCTGGGTTTGCCGGGATGATCGGGCAGGGCGCAGAAGAGGTCGCGCATGGCGGCATGATCGTGCCCATCCACCTCGTGAACCGCCCAGCCGAACGCCTCCCATTTGGCCGCGAGCGGATCGAGCCCCATCGTCTTCTCCGTCCAATCACCTTGTTGAAGATGATTGCGGTCGACGATCAACGTTAAATTGTCCAGGCCAAAGTGACTTGCCGACATGGCGGCTTCCCAGTTGCTGCCCTCTTGGAGTTCACCGTCCCCCGTAATGACAAAGGTGCGCCAGGCCGCCTTGGTCTGTTTGGCCGCCAGCGCCATGCCCACGGCAATCGGCAGCCCATGCCCCAAGGGACCGGTGCTTGCCTCGACACCGGGAAGTTTGGTGTTGGCCGGGTGTCCGTTGAGCCGGGCATTCGGTTGCATGTACGTCTGCAGTTCTTCCTGCGGAAAGAAGCCGGCCTCGGCCAGGACGTGATAGAGCGCGCCAGAACAGTGGCCTTTGCTGAGCACGAGGCGATCTCGATTGGGATCGCGCGGGTGGGCCGGATCGATGCGCAACACAGAGAAGTAGAGGGTAACGAGCAGATCGACTACCGAAAGATCGCCACCGATATGACCCGTTCCCGTCCGCTGGATCAGTGCCAGGTCGCGGCGTCGAATATCATCGGCCAATTGCCGGAGTTGTCTCGCATCATCGAGCACCGGTAGAACTCCTTTTTGGATATATATTCAGTTGCGATAGATTATTCATATGGTACGCTAATGTGAGGGTAATGTCAATCCTTTTTCGATCGAGACGATGAAACGAGCCGCTATGGAATTCGCCTATTTGACGTTGAATCAGTGTGCAGAGGCCACGGGAACCGTGGTGGTGATCGATGTGTTGCGCGCCTTTACCTGTACAGCGTTTGCGCTGGCGGCAGGCGCAGAGGAGATCGTGCTTGTGGGCGAGCCGACAGAGGCGTTTGCACTGCGTGAACAGATGCCGGGGGCAAAGTTGATGGGCGAAGCAGGGGGCAGCCCGATCCCCGGCTTCGATTTCAGCAATTCACCGGCAGGATTGGTCGATCTTGACACTGCACGGATGCCGGATCATTCAGCGCACAAGCCATGGCACGCAAGGGGTGGTGCGCTCGACACAGGCGAAGACGATCCTGGCCGGTAGTTTTTGCTGTGCAGCGGCAACCGTCGACTTTATCCGCCGCGGGTTACCGGGGCCGATCTCGTTTGTGATTACCGGATTGGGGCCGAATGGTATGGGCGATGAGGACGTGGCCTGCGCCGATTACATGGCTGCCCTTTTGCGCAATGAAGAGCCCGATCCCGCTGCGTATCTGGCGCGTGTGCGCCGTTCGACGGTGGGCAGGCGCTTCGGGGATCCGGCCTGGCCCGACTTCCCGCCCGAGGATCTGCCCTGTTGTACTGCGCTGGATAGATTCGACTTTGCCATGCCGGTGTACAGAGAGAGCAACCGGCATGTAATGGTGGCGGTAAAAGCAGAAGACACAGCGGTGGGTGCATAGAAATCGGATGGCCTGCACCCACCGCTACACCGGTATCAGTGGAATTTATGCATGGCCGTTTCTGACATTGCTACCATCTGTGAGCAGCAGCACCCAATCCTGGCGGTCGGGTGGGGTAAACCAGCCGGCATCGTCGGGGATGGCTTCTTGCCACGCTCCGTTTCGAGGATCATACCAGCGGCGGTGCCCGAAGTGGGCGGTCGCCTCCGCGCGCAACGCAATTGGATCGCCGGTGGGTGTATAGGCCACAGCCAGAGAATCGTCTTCGGCGCGAGCGACGGCGACGAATTCCTCGGCGCGGGCGATGCCGGGCTGTTCGCTAAGCCAATCCTGGGCCGGACGCAGCCGCCACCATTCGATCTCATCGAAGAAACGACGCAGGTGCATCACCGAGGTTGCACCGGGGCTGTCCACGGCTTCCCACCAGGGGGGCGCTTCGCCGCTTTTGGCATGATCCTTGGGCACAGCACGTTCTTCCATCCACGGCCAAATGCCGTGATGCCCATAGGTGACACCTGCCGTGGGCGTGACAAGCAGACTCCAATAGAGCGCCCGGCGCACTTCATGGGGACCGAAGACGCCGCGGCTATGATACGAGACGTGGTGCTCGTAGTTGGGCTCCTGATTGATGATGGGCAAGGGCGGCGTTTCATCCCAATGGTGTGCAGGCGGACCTTGTGTGAGCCAGCGCAGGTTACCTTCGCTGTCGCCGTGACCACTTTGGTAGCTGGCGAAGCTGAGCCATGGTTCCTGACGCAGATCTTCATTGGGCCAGTTGATACCGCGCGGATGCATGGTGACGACGTGTGAACTCCCCTGGCCAAAGACCGCGCGCCCGGTTTGCCGCCATTTGTCGGCGTGCTCGCCGCTATACTCGCCATCCCCGCCTAGCAGCCAGACGGCACGATAGGCGTGATAGCGCGCCGCTTCGTAGCGCGCCAGGACGATGCAATCCTCCGCACCAAGATAGTGGCCGGGATCGATGGGCGTGCAGGCCCAGATCAAGACCAGCGCGGGGACCAGGCCATGTTGGGCAATGACGGCCACTTTATCGTCGATGCGTTGATAGAAGGCCGGGTTGATGGTGATCTGCTCGCGCCCACTGAAGGCGACTTCGCCCGCTTCGTCAGCCGCAAAAGCGCGCCATTGGGTCAACACGGCCTGAATCGCTGTGAACCCCTGCTCACGGCGTCTGCTCAGATAGCGATCCCAGTCGGCGGGTTTGGCCTTGAGGACGCCGTTCCATGCCGTGTCGGCCAGCCAGAAGAAGGGCGTGCCGTCGGCATGAACCAGGAAGCGTCTATCCGCCGACACCTGGATCGGTCCGTGGACGTAGAGCGGATTGTCGCCGGTGTAGGCGTCGACGTGAAAGGTACCCCGCTGGGCGTGGAGTCCGTTGTTATTGATGTCGGAGCAACTTGTTTCGTAACGCCAATCGCCGGGTTCATCTACGGCAAAGCGAACACGCCAGACCGCGCCGCCGTCCCAAAAGGTGTCGGCGTGATACTCGAAGCCGGTGGGCGATGTAAAACGAACGGTGAGCGTCACGTCGCGAATCGGGTCGGAATAGGTGCGGTCGCTGTCGAAGGCGCCCTCAAAGAGTCGGTGGGTCGAGTGATAGGTGTTCATGAGCCTTTCCGTGGAGTCGCTGGGGTGGTTGATTGTGCGTGGTTCAGTATACGCAGGAATCGGAGGATCTGGCAATCAACAACTCGCAATCAACAAGAGGAAGCCCGGCGAGATTGAGTCTCGCCGGGCTTCCTTTATGTCATTGAACTCGTATGTTCAGCGCACAGAGCTACGCAGTGGCCATTCCACTTGATTTGAGGAGGTCAGGCCCTACTTTAGCGTCCGTTGCCCCACATACCGCGGCCGCCCATGCGATTCTGCTGCACGTCGTCTTGCGTGGCGCCGTAGTTCATCATGCCACGGCCCATCATGTGCTGTCCTACTGAACTGCGGCCCATCATCCCGCGGCCGGGTGTAAACGTCTCATCGTCGCCGCTCTGGAAGCGGTGCATGCCCGGCCCCCAGGTTTGTTCGCCATCTTGATTGCTCCACGCACCGCCGTGCATCATCGGGCCTTGCCAATCTTCGTCGTCCAACATCGGGCAGCCTTCTTCATTCATCTGCTGCATGCGTTCGCCGACAAAGTCAGCACCGTGAATCTGTGTCATGCGGGCGATCATCTCGCCCCAGGCGCCGGCGCCGAAGCGTTCTTCCATGCGCTGTTGCATCTGCGGCAAGAAACCTTCCGCGGCCGGTTCATCAGTGGGAGTGGGATCCTGAGCCAGGGCGCTGCCCGCAAAGATCACGAGCGAAAGGGCCATCACAGCGACCAAGATCAGTAAGGTCTTTCGAGTTTTCATCAGAGTTTCTCCGTTTGAGTTATACAAACTTTAACTATCCTGCGTAGGCCGTCATCCGCCTTTGATTTCAGTCTAGGGGCGAATTGTGAAGGAATTGTGAAGCGATTGTGGGCGAATTGTGTGGCCGGTGATTTTGAGGCCGGCAGCCATTGTCAAGCCCTGATCAGCGTGGTAGGATCAGCGGAGAGGCAGGTGTTGAATCCGACCGCAGCGGTCGGCGTCCCGGAAGTCTGCGTAGGGCTAAGGCGCAACGCTTGTACCAAACCAAACCCAGCGGCTTCGATGGCGATCCGGTGTGGACCCGCTTTCTGAAGGCGCTCCTACTCACCCGGCGTCACTGGTCAGAAAACACCCGTTTCCAAAGTGAATTCACTATAAGTGTGAGACTACCCAGTGAAAGGAAAGCTCTATGACTGCTTCTGCTCAACAAGACATTAGCCTCACCGTAAAGCTCAACGTTCCGTACGAAGAGGCCGTCGAACTGGCCACTGCCGCCCTCAAGGATGAAGGCTTTGGCGTCCTCACCGAGATCGACGTCAAGAGCACCATGAAGAAGAAAATCGACGCCGACTTCCGCAAGTACGTCATTCTCGGCGCCTGCAATCCTCACCTGGCCCACCAGGCCTTGAGCATCCAGTTGGAGATCGGTCTACTGCTGCCCTGCAACGTCATCGTCTACGAAGAGGATGGCGGCAGCGTCGTCTCGATTATCGATCCAATGATGATGATGCAAATGACCGACGCCGCTGCCCTCTCTGCCGTCGCCAAACAGGCGCGTGCAAAGTTGGAGCGTGTACGCGATGCATTGCAAAAGGAGAGTAAAGGCTAAAGGTTGGTGTCAGTCTCGTTTCGAGATGAAGATATGAGAGGATGAGATGATGAGGATGATGTGCGTTGCCATCATCTCATCATCCTCTCATCTCCTCTCGGATTCACCAACGCTCGATCCTCAAACCATGATCACCATCGCTATCGTAGAAGACGATCAACAAATCCGCCGGGTGGTGGAAGGATATTTGCAGCAGGCCGGTTATCGCGTCGTCACGGCGGCGGATGGGACGGCCGGGCTTGCCCTGGTCGAACGCGAGAAACCGGCGCTGCTGGTGCTCGACATCATGCTGCCCGGTCTCGATGGTCTGGAGATCACCCGGCGGCTGCGCAGCAGCAATGATCCGGGGCTGACGGACCTGTATATCATCATGTTGACGGCGCGCGTGGAAGAAGCAGATCGTGTTGTCGGGCTGGAGATGGGCGCGGATGATTACGTGATCAAGCCCTTCAGCCCGCGTGAACTGGTGGCGCGCATCCGTGCCGCCGTGCGCCGGCTCGACAGCAAATCAGCCGCGCCGGCTCAGGTGCTACAGATTCACGATCTGCGTCTCGATCCGTCCTATCGATCGGTGATGTTGGCCGAACAGCCCGTGGAGCTGACCGGCACCGAGTTCGATCTGCTCCACTACTTTATGCAGAACCCAGGGCGGCCCTTCAGCCGCGCCGATCTGCTCGATGTAACACAGAACGACGCCATGGGCGACATCTCTGGCTACGAGCGCACCATCGACGTTCACATAAAGAATATCCGCCAGAAGTTGGGCGATTCGGGCCGCCATAGCCGCTTCATCGAGACGGTGCATGGCGTCGGTTACCGGTTTGTCCCTTAGGAGCGCCTGATATGCAGCAGTTGTCCGTCAAACTGACCGGCGCCTTTGCCGCCGTCATCGTCGTCGGGATCGTGGTCACCGTGCTCCTGGCGCGCCAGGCCACGGCAACGCAGGCGTCTTATGTCATGGTTGGCACGCATACGGTGCTACCGGCGGATCTGCAGCAGGATCTGGTAGATTTTTACGTGGAAAATGGTGGCTGGAGCGACCTGAATCTAGTCCTGGCGCAGTTGGTCACCGGCGCCGAAAATCGCGGCGCCATGCGTGGGATGATGCGCGGCATGATGGGCCAGATGATGGGCATGATCGACGGGCGCATCCTGGTGTTGGATGCAGACGGCACGCCGGTTGCGGGTCTGGGTGATTTAAGCGACCTGCCCGCCGCGTTCCTGGCCGGGCAAAATGGCTATCCACTACGTGTCGACGGCGAACGGGTGGGGACTCTCGTTCTCGAAGGCACGTCGGTCACCGGCCTGACCGGGGAGGCGCTGGTCGCCGGGGTGACACGTTCGGTGCTGACCGCCGCATTGTTGGCGGCCCTCGTTGCCTTTGTGCTGGGAACCGTGCTGATCCGGCAGATCACGCGGCCATTGGCGGCGTTGAATGAAGCATCGCAACAGATCGCGGCCGGTCATCGCGATGTACAGGTGCCGGATCAGAGTCGCGATGAATTGGGACGGTTGGGGCAAACGTTCAATCAGATGGTCTCCTCTTTGCAGACACAGGAGACACTGCGCCGCAACCTCATGGCCGATGTGGCGCACGAATTGCGCACACCGCTTTCGGGCATTCAGGGCACCGTCGAAGCCATGCAAGACGGCATCTTCCCGCTGACGCCTGACAATCTGGACAACATCCACGAGCAGGTACTGCTGCTCAACCGCCTGGTTGAGGATCTGCGTACCCTGTCCAATGCCGAGGCAGGGCAGTTGTCCTTACGCCGGCAAACGGTGGATCTGGCCCGGGTGGCGACGAGACAGCGTGCAGCGCAGTTTGTCCAATTCCAACAGAAAGGCGTCGACCTGACGCTGCATGTAGACGATCCACTGCCCACGGTGCTGGGCGATGAGGAGCGGTTGGGGCAAGTTTTGGGCAATCTGTTGGCCAATGCCCTGCGCCACACACCGGCCGGTGGCAGTGTGGACCTCAGACTCAGCGCGGCCAACAGCCATGTGGAGATTGCCGTCGTCGATAACGGCGAAGGCGTCGATGCCGACGATCTGCCTCACATTTTCGACCGTTTCTACCGTGGCGATCGGTCGCGCAGCAGGCAGACCGGCGGCAGCGGTCTGGGCTTGTCCATCGTACGGCAATTGGTCAACGCACATGGCGGCGCGATTCAGATGCAGAGTCCGCCGGCGGAACATACGCAGGGCACGGGGATTTACATCCGGCTGCCCGCAAATTACCCATGATCCTCCGGCCTCTCGATCTACCCTGCCAGTGCCTGCGCCAACGTTTCGGAAAGATGTTCCAGGTTGATTGGCTTCGTGATCAGCCGTGTGTTTTCTTCGCTTAGTGCCTGTTGCACAGATTCACTTGAGGCATGCCCCGTCATTAAGACGACAGGAACTGAGGCCCCCAGTCTGCGCAGGTGCTGCAAGAGCAACACGCCCCCCAGCCTCGGCATGACGACATCGCTTAAGACCAGATCAATCTCTCCTTGATGTGCGTGCCAACAGGCCAGGGCTTCTTCCCCATTGGCGGCAGAAAGAGTGCGGTAATTGAGAAAGATCTCCAAACTCTCGGCCAATGCCACGAGCGATGCGTCGTTATCTTCGACAACCAGGATACACTCCCCATGACCTGCCAGCAGCATGTGATCGCCGACCACGGTTTCGCCTGTGGATAGCTGTGTCCACGCCGGCAGATAGACAATGAAGCTGGTGCCTCTGCCGGCTACCGATTCCACGTGGACTTCACCGCCGTGTTGTTTTACGATTCCGTAGACTTGAGCCAGCCCCAATCCTGTGCCCTTGCCTTTGTCCTTGGTGGTAAAAAAGGGTTCAAAAATGTGAGGGATGACGGACGGATGGATGCCGGTGCCGCTGTCATCGATCCGCAGCTCTATCCAATTCCCCGCGGCCAGTGGAATGCGTCGCTCTGCCGACACAGACTCGATCTCAATCTGATCCAGGTGGAAGCTAAGTTTGCCCCCGTTGGGCATGGCATCGCGTGCGTTGACGGCCAGATTCATCACAACCTGCTGCAACCGCGTCGCATCCGCCTGGGTATAGAGCTGGCTGTGGGCACAATTGAGCGCAATGTCGACGTTTTCAGGCAGGGTACGACGCAGCAACTTGATGATCTCTTTGAGGAAGGGGACAAGATCCATCCTTGTGCTTTCGATCGTTGAATGGCGACTAAAATCGAGGATCTGCTGGATCAGGTCGCCGGCCTGGCGCGCCTGGTCGACAACGCTGGTCAGTTGATGACGCATCTTGTCCGGAATATCCGGCGTACGCGCCGCCATCTGGCTGTACAAGAGGATCACGCCCATGATGTTGTTGAAGTCGTGGGCGATGCCGGCGGCCAGTTGGCCAACCGCCGCCAACCGATCCTGTTCTTGTACCTTCTGTTGAATCTCGCGTTCGTGGGTCACATCGCTGAGGACGATCAGCCAGCCTTCATGGATGACCTGTTCGCTTAGATGTTGACCGCGTAGCGTGAAAACACGTTGGCCAACCTCGATCTCATGCCATAACGCCTGGGGAGGTGGCTCCAACAGTTCGGCGATCGGATGTTCGCCCAACTGCTGCAGTATGTCGCCCACTTGCACATTCGCCAGCAAAGAGAGCATGGCGTCGGCGCCGGCGTTTGTCAGCACCACTCGATATTGCGCATCCAGCAGGCAGACGCCCTCGGGCACCGAATCAATGACCTGCTGCAGCCGCTGCGTCGCCTCACTCAACTGCTCTACCAGACGCAGGCGGGCGGCGACTGTGCCCAGTTGATGGCCCACGGTTTTGAGCAGGGCGATTTCATGTTCGGTCCAGGCCCGTGGCACGGAATTGGCGACGCCGATGCCCCCCAATGGGGCGTCAATGTATAGGATCGGTACAATCAACGCCGAGCGCAGATGATTGTGTAGGAACCAGTCGCGAATGATGGGCTGCGGAATGGTTACGCTCTGCCAGTCGTTTACGATAATCGGGTCTGTGACCTCGACATTGTGGCCGAGAACGAAGCTATGCAGCTCTTCTAGAACGGTTTGCTCCATCCCACAATGAACCACGCTCTCGCCAATCCAACAGGAGCCAATCGTTAGACCTAGTGCCTGTAGCGCCTGTTCCAAACTGGTTTCCAGGAATTTTTGCAGATTATCAGCCTCCGAAGCCGCGGAAATAATCTGGTTGATCGCCTCTTCGCGGGCGGCCTGCTGTTGAATCTGCAGCTCAGCTTCGATGCGTTCCGTCAGATCGCGGGCGATGCCTTCCAGCGCAATCAGCCGTCCTGTTTCATCGTAAATTGGAACATTGCGCTGTTCGGTCCACAATAAGGCGCCATTCTTGTGTATCCAACGGAGGATACGTGGTTTGCGCAGCGATGCTTCGTCACTCATTGCCAGATCAGAAACCAAATGGAGATCGTCAGGGTGCACCAGTTTGATGCCCAGCAGTGGATCGGCGTAATGATCTTCGGGCGTGTAGCCGGTCATGGCAGTAGCAGATGGGCTCACGTACTCGAAGACAGGATCGGGGTAGAGTCGATATCGGTAGATCAGATCCTGAGCATTTTCGGCTAACCGGCGGAATCGTTGTTCATTCAAGGCCAGTGCCGCCTTGATCTGCTGAAAATACAGGATCAACGTGCCCACCGCCACAATTAACGAAAAGACAGCGCCCAACAGAAATCCCCAGGGAGCAAACCAGGTTATGGGGCGTAGAAATGGGAAGTCCAACTTGTGAATCCCCCACAAGATTAATGTCCAACTCGTGATTTGGGCGCCAATGCTTCTGTCACCCTGGCCCAACAGCGTCCACCCGGTCAGGATATACAAAGCGCCCACCATGAGGAAGGTAGGCAAAGAGATCAGGGTGAGCGACATCTGCATGACGGACGCGGCAATTATCCACAAGAAGGACAAGGCACCTGCAACGAACCAATACGGGCGAATGCGGCGGTTTAAGAAACGCAACGTACCAGAAAAGAGCAAGAGCGCGCTGGCTACACTTGCCACCTGAGCACCAATCATCCACAAGTTGGTGTCCGGACTGTCGGCGTAGAGCAATTCAAAAACGAAACGCACTGTATAGATCGCCCAACTCCACGCCCATAATTTGAGGTGGTGGTGGCGTTCCTGTGCGTACAGGTAGGCGTAGACAAAAGTCAGGACTGCGGTGGTTGAAAGCGCTGCAATCGTGCTTGGGATGATCCAAGACATAGCCAGTGAACTCCGTCCGAAAGGGTCAACTTCAGAGTAGACCCGCAGCTTCAGCAATTCCAAAGTTGAAGATACAAACGGTAAACCAGGGTTAGCGACCGCCGATTGAGTGCGCAGCGTGATGGCGCAACGCCTGTACCAAACGAAAGCGGGTCTACGCGATCTCGCCTTTGAACCCGCTTGGGTTTCGATATGCCTCGCAGACTCGGCTACTCAACCGGCGCTAGTCCCCCTCGTCAAGCCAAATTCGGAATTACTGCGCAGCCTTATGCTCAGTTGAAGAAAGCGACAAAACCGGTATCATATCATGGTGCACGAATCAACGACACAGCGGGCGCGATCACAGAGAACGATCCGGATCGCACCCGTTGCGGAACCGTTGCTCGTGATCATAATCGAATTATGCTCTAGTTTCATCGGCTATATACGCCAACATCAAAGACGGAGGGTGGAGTGGCTCAAGAGAAGCCTGCTCAACAGTTACAAATGATCTGGCCACAAGGAGGTATGATCGATCCCGCCGCATTTCCGCTGCCCACCGGGTATAAGGTGCGCAGCTTTCGCCCAGGCGATGAAAGCGAGTTCTTTCATCTGATGCATCTGGCCGGCTTTGAAGGGTGGGACACAACCACCTTGCAGCCCTGGCTGGCCAGGATCATCCCCGATGGCTGGTTTTTTGTGGTAGACGAGGCCAGTGGTGCCTTAGTCTGCACGGCGATGACGACACACCGCCCCAGCGAACACCATCCCTTCGGCGGTGAATTGAGTTGGGTTGCCGGTCACCCCGGGCACGCCGGCAAGGGATTGGGCAGGGTCGTGTGCGCCGCCGTGGTGCGCCGGTTCCTATCTGCCGGCTACCGCAACATCTACCTGTACACCGATGATTGGCGGCTACCCGCCATCAAAAGCTACCTGCAACTGGGGTTCATCCCTCTGCTGTTTGTGCCCGAAATGGCCGAGCGCTGGGAGCAGATCTGCACCCAACTCGGCTGGCCGTTTTCTCCGGCTGACTGGCCGGTTTCCCGTGATTTCCACACCACCCTGGAGTGATCTATGCCCATTGATGCCCGTCGTGAACGCCTGCTGAAACACACGTTCCTGGACTATCAACAGACTGCCGAATTCCTCAAGAATCCTTTGATCGTCGAACGCGCCCAGGGACTGTACTACTGGGACGTCGACGGCAAGGAGTATTTTGACGCCATCGGCGGCATCTTTGTCGCCATCCTCGGGCACGGCCATCCGCGCCTGCTCGACGCCATGCGCAGACAGATGGAGATCATGAGCTTTGCGCCACCGCTGCACGGCATCTCTGACGTGACGCTAGATTTTGTCGAGCGGCTGGGTCAGGTGACGCCCGGGACGCTCAACTACATCAAGCCCTTCAGCGGCGGCTCGGAATCGGTGGAAGCTGCGCTCAAATTCGTGCGCCAATACTTCAAGCAGACCGGTCATCCTGGCAAGTACAAGTTTATCAGCCGGTACTTTGGGTATCACGGCGGTACATTCGGCGCCATGGCCGCCAGCGGCACCGGCAAACGCAAGACTCCCTTTGAACCGCAGATGGGCGGCTTCCTCAAAGTCTTCCCGCCCACCTACTATCGCGACCGCTTCGACTCGTGGGAAGAGTGCAACCGCTTCTGCGCCCGCATGTTCGAGGACGTCCTCATCAACGAAGACCCCGAAACCGTAGCCGGTATCATCGTGGAGCCGATCGGCAACACCGGCGGCATCATCACGCCTACCGATGAGTACTTCCAGATCCTGCGCCAGATTTGCGATCAGTACAACGTGGTTCTGATTTTCGATGAGATCATCACCGGCTTTGCACGCACCGGCAATATGTTTGCAGCGCAGACGTTCGGCGTCACCCCAGACATCATCTGCGGGGGCAAAGGGCTCTCCAGCGGCGCGCTGCCGTTGGGCGCCATGATGGCGCGCGAGGACATGGGCGACGCCTTCTTCGGCCCACAGGAAGACGAAGTGAACTTCGCGCATGGACACACCTTCGCCGGCAACCCATTAGCATGTGCCGTGGGCCTGGCTGTGCTCGATGAGATCGAAGAGCAACAGTTGGCGCAAAAGGCCCAGGTGATGGGCGATTATCTGGCCGACAAACTGGCCGGGCTGAAACGCTACGGGGTGATCCGCGAGATCCGCGGCAAGGGTATGCTGCGCGGTGTCGAATTAGTCAAAGACACGGACACACTGCGGCCCTTCCCCGCATTGGGGACGGCGCTCAAACGCACCGCCATCAAGAACGGGCTGATCATGCGTATCGATCCGAACTGGTTCGCCGTGGCCCCAGCCCTCATCGCCGAAAAATCCGACATAGACGAACTCTACGACCGCATCGACCGCAGCCTGGCCGAGGCCCTGGAAGAAGTCGGATGAGGACCCGATCATGAAAAAGATCCGCGTTGCCTTTGCCGGAGCACGCCGCTCCAGTTCCTTTTTTCGGGCCTTTCAGAGCCACCCACGCACCGAAATTGTGGCGCTGTGTGATGTACACGCGCAGACGCTGAGTGAAGCGGGGCGCGCCACCGGCATCGATCGGCTTTACACGTTCTACGAGCAGATGTTGGATGAGGTGAAGCCTGACGCCGTAGTGGTGGCGACACCCATGCACTTTCACGCAGCGCAGAGTATCGCCGCGCTGGAAAGGGGCATCCATGTCCTCAGTGAAGTGACGGCCTGTGTCTCACTCGACGAGGCGCGCTGGCTGGTGGATGCCTGCAAACGTTCATCTGCCGTTTATATGATGGCGGAAAATTACACCTACATGAAACCCAACGTGCTGGTGCGATCGATGGTCGAAGCAGGGGTCTTTGGTGAGGTCTACTACGCCGAGGGCGAGTATCTGCACGAACTCTCTGCGCTCCATCACACCGCCGAGGGCCGGCCGACCTGGCGCTACTATTGGCAAGTCGGCGTCAACGGCGCCACCTATCCTACACACAGCCTCGGCCCCTGCCTTCAATGGATCGGTGAACGGCTGGATCGGATCAGTTGTGTGGGCAGCGGTCGCTGGACCGATCCGGAACATGCCATGGAGGACACTGTCTTGCTGATGGGCAAGACGGCTCGCGAAAAGCTGGTTCGTGTGCGCGTCGACATGCTCTCGCAGCGTCCACACGCCATGACCAACTATACGTTGCAGGGGACTAAGGGCGCCTATGAAAGCGCGCGACGTGCGGGAGAGGGGAATTGGGTGTGGCTTTCCGACTATTGCGACGATCCCAATCAGTGGGCGCCGCTGTCGCAGTTCGAAGCGGAGTTCCTGCCCGCGATCTGGCGCGAGCCGCCGCCGGAGGCGCTCACGGCCGGTCACGGCGGCGGGGATTACTTTGAAGTAATGGATTTTGTGGCCGCAATCCTGGGTGACGATGCGCCGCCCGTAGGCATCCACGAGGCCATGGACATGACCTTGCCCGGCCTCGTCAGCCAGGAATCGATCCGCCAGGGTGGCGCCTGGTTGCCGGTGCCCGACAGCCGGGCGGATCGTTTTTAATCGCGCACGAGCACGAGCGTGGCAGTCTCCTCGGTCGGCTCGAGCCAGCCCCCCTCGTTGTCCCATTCGGGCATCGCCCACTTGAACAGCCACTCGGCATCTTCGGTGCGCATATTGATGCAGCCCCGGCTCATGGGCTGGCCAAACTTATTGTGCCAGTACGCGCTGTGGAAGGCATAGTCTCCCTCAAAATACTGGACCCACTGCACATTGGGCAGCGAGTAAAAGTCGCCACCGGCCAGGCTACCGCCCGACATAGTCTGCGCAGGTGTACGAACCCAGATACGAAAGGTGCCCTTAATGGTGGGCGTGCCGGGCAAACCCGAAGAAACGACAAAGGCGCGCACCGGTCGTGTACCTTCGTAGGCCACCACGCGCTGATCGCTCAGATCCACATCGATCCATTTTTCGCTGCGGGTGGGGTATTCAGCCGGCGTCTCCCAGCCATGCGTCAGCGGAGGATCCATGACGGGGCGAAGGCGCGGCACCGGAGGGTTGTCTACATCGGTGACGTTTGGGTGATCGTTGGCCTGCGCCGACAGGGTGTTGCTTGCCCCGATGCCCAACAGTATCAGCAAGATCATAGCAATGCGCCGCATACAAACTCTCCCCCAAACCGGTAATTGATGGTCAATCGTCAGTTGATCGGCTGGAAAATCCTGGCGGAAATAAGCCATGGCATTTACGCCGTAATGCACCAGTCAACTAGAGAGAGAGCCGGCTGTCTGTAGGCAACAAAACAAAACTGCCCCGCTCCACCTGAAACTGGTGGAACAGGGCAGTGACAGTACAACATACCTTGTCTGGCAAACTGGGGTAACGACTACGTATGCTCCATCCTGGCGACCGGCTGGTGCACTGGTGCGTGGAAGTGGTAGGCGTTGACACAACTTTCGAGCTGGCTCAAGCGATTTTCCATGCGCGAGATGCTTGACACCATTTCTGAACAAGCATAGACAACATCGGCGGACAGATTGTTTTGTTGAGTCACGGTGTGTAACGCTTCGGCCTCGCTCTTGATTTCGTCGAGCCGACCGCGTAAGGCTTCAATGATCCACTCGCCAGTAAACACGGGAATCGGATTGGATGACATAAAGGGCTCCTTCGCTGCACCGTTGCCGGTTGCCAAACTAGAATAAGACAATCGTACTATGGTACCAGAATCATCTAATAGTTTTGTTCACCGGTCTGTTGGGGATTCCCCTACTAATACCTTACGGAGGCCCACGGCGGCGTAAGGTATTAGCCAGGAAACGACGCAAGCAGAGGCGGCAACCCGGGCAGGTTGTGCTCAGATCCACCGTTTGGGTACCTCCCAGATCCACGCGGTACGCCGTGGAACGGCGAGATTGAATCGAGTCTGCAAGCTCTGTGAGAAGATGTTGATGAACTCACAAACCGACCTGAGTTAGCAGGCAGGAAAACCTGGCCCGTGAACAGAGCATCTCAGGAGAGCGACACCCAGGGGGTACCCAGGCCAGATGGAGATGGCCAAGAAGCGACCGCAACATCAGGTAGTTCTGTCGGGAGTTGATGATCCTCTGTGGTTACATCCAGTGTCTCCACAGCTATACCCCGTGTAAACAGTAGTCTATTGCCGTCAGGTAGCCATTTAATAACATCTAGATCCGCTCCTACCACTACAACCTAAGGCATGGAGAAGACGAAGTTATCAAGGTTCACAATTTCAGGGAGCCAAGGCGCGGTACCACCAGGGAATTGGCAAGGAGCAGGAATCTCTCGCTGCTGTTCGGATACTAGCGTAGGTATAGGAGATCGGAGCAGTGCTGAAGTGTCAAGTATGATGGGATGATGGCCGCCAAGTTTCATTACCGCGTCACCCCTTC
>CAVWAL010000023.1:0-917500 GCA_963752935.1 uncultured bacterium | reverse complement strand
TGAGGAGTTTTATGCACTTGGCCAAAAAGACTGGCAGCGATTTTTTTCATTGTGGCAGTCATATAGTCGTCCTCGCAATGGCACCTGTCTAGAAATCGGCTGTGGTGCTGGTCGCTTAACGATGCACATTGATCAGTATTTTTCTGAAACTTATGCTATTGATGTTTCTGAAGACATGATTAGCTATGCCAAATCTCAAATCAACACGAACAGTGTACAGTTTTACGTTACAAACGGTGTCGAAATACCTATAGAGAGTGGGAAAGTGGATGCAGTGTTTTCAGCACATGTGTTTCAACATTTTGATTCTTTGTCACATGCATCCGGATATTTTCAAGAAATCTATAGAGTGTTAGCTCCTGGTGGCAGTATCATGATCCATTTGCCTGTTCACCAGTGGCCTGCTTCGTTGCAGTCAGTTTTCCAGACTCTCTATGATCTATGGAAGCAATTTGGCGATGTGCGAGCTGCTTTCAATCGGTCATTCGTCAAGCGTGGATTCAAAACTAAACCAGTCATGCGTTATTTAAGTTATCCTATTGATTATTTATATTCAAGTTTATCCCAATTCGGTTATCAACAAGTAGAGGTGAAGTTTGCTCTTACTGAAAATAGATCTATGCATTCGTTTTTATTTGCACAGAAATAGCCAAACTACTTGTTATTGCGTTAGCAATTAATAGAACTTGCTAAAGTGAATGCAGAGAGTATAGGGTAGTTTCTGCAGATGAAAAACTGCCGGTTACTAAGCGACCTTACTTTAGAGGTAACAAGAATAGATGTGAGGACCATAGTTCTGTGATTAAACAAATGTATGCTCTCTTACTCAAGCATAGCATAACGAGACGATACCAGCGTAGACTACTAGGCAGTATACGCAAGCTTGTAGGCTGCCCGGATGCATACGATGATTTGTTAAATATAGTGAGTCTTGCTGCTCCCGCTGCCATACTGGATATCGGGAGTTACATTGGAGATACGGTTGTTCGATTTGTAGATGAGACAAATATACCTGTATTTGCGTTTGAACCTACTCCGAAAACGTTTGCCGTTCTTGCTAATAGATTTGCTGATTCTTCACAAGTTCAAGTAAATCAACTTGCGTTGGGAAGTCATAACGGCCAAGAGCAATTTTTCTTGAACCAAAACCCTCAGACAAATTCAATACTAGAGAACGATTCTGGGAATACTCAATCGTTTGCTCAGTTTACAAACCATCTTGATCGTGCCGCTGTTGAAGTTCAAACGCTTGATACATGGGTTGAGTCACAGAGTCTGTATGGTCCTTTAGTTGTAAAAGCTGATATACAAGGGGCTGAAGGGTTGCTACTTGAAGGAGGCAAACGGGTTTTCAAAGAACAAGTGCTTGCTTTTTTCAGTGAGGTACAACTAGCACCCATGTATCAAACACAAACTGACTTTTTCTGTTTAAACCGTACCTTAACCCAAGATTTTGACTTCTATCTAGCCAATATCTATCCATGTTTTCGAGACCAATCGGGGAGGGCGGTACAAACTGATGCCTTATGGATAAAACATGGCCTCAAACTAAAGGTCGTTTAGAGATGGCCTATGATTCAGCATCGACAAAGTATCGTCACTTATGAGGATATGCCATGTTATTACCACGCTTGTTTACGGTGGTGCTGAAAAACTATTGGTCAATACTGCAAATCTTCATGTAAAGAACCATGAAGTTCACGTTGTTTACCTTAAAGGTGAGCCACTTGTTTCTGGTCAATTTGCAAATGCTGTTTCTGTTCATAAAATTCCCATCTCTCTCCATTGTATCTTTGAACTCCGCCAACTGATGATGGACATTCAGCCCGATATAGTCCACACCCATCTTGGACACGCCGATTTTATTGGGTTATGGACGGCCAGAAACTTACCTATACGTACTTTCTGTACCATGCACAATATATGGTTTAAATGGGACTGGCGGGACTACCTGTATTTCGTAGGTTATAGGTTTTTGTTTAACTATATTGTCTCGGGTTGCCATATCATCGGGATTAGTAAAAGTGTTTCTGATCATGTCGAAAACAGATTAGGAGTTGCGCAAAATCGCATTACGACTCTATATAATGCGGTTCCTGATGTAACAGTATCAACTCCCCGTGCTAAGTTACGCGAAGAATTGAACATACCTGAAGACGCATTTGTACTTCTTTTCGTTGGTCGGTTACATATTCAGAAGTCAGTCGACACATTGTTGTTGGCAGCGAAACAGTTAGCTGCAGAGATTGCGAATCTACAGGTGTTAATCGTTGGTGAAGGGAAAGGATACGAAGAAGAAAACTTGCGATCCTTATGTAATGAGATAGACTTAAATAACGCTGTACGGTTTTGTGGGACTACTGAAACGCCAGAATACTACTTCTCGGCTGCCGATGCTTTTGTTTTGCCTTCAGTGTTTGAAGGCTTGGGGCTAGTCGTGCTAGAGGCTTTCCGTGCGTCAATTCCTGTTATTGCTACGAACATTGAAGGGCCTCAGGAACTGATTCGGCATGGCGAAAACGGGTTGCTTTTTGAGCCAAGAAACGTGGAGCAGTTAGTTGAGTCAGTTTTGAAACTATATCACAATACCGCACTACGTCAGCGTTTGGGCGTTACCGGAAATTCAGATTTTCAAAGTCGATTTTCAATGCAAAGGTATGCCGAGTCGTTAGAAAAGCTCTATCTGGGTAATGATGTATCATAATTGAGTTTCAGCACTAGAAGGTTATTCTCGTGAGCAGACGTCTACGCGTTCTAGAAGTACTAGAAGCTACAGTCGGTGGTACTCGAAGACATCTGATCTCGATTCTGGCCGGGATTGACCGTGATCATTTTGATCTAGAAGTGGCGGCACCGGGAGTGCGTCAAGGTAACGTCACTGACGATAGCTTTCAGTCAGATGTTCGAGATCTAGCTATTCCATTTCATCTTGTAAATCTGCGTCGAGATATCCATCCATGGGTTGACTTGAGGGCTTCTGTCTCTCTCTATCGTTTGCTGCGTCAGGGTAGCTACGATGTTGTACACCTACACAGTTCGAAAGCCGGTTTTGTTGGACGATTTGCCGCAAGAGGTGCTGGCATTCCTACTGTCTACACTCCAAATGGATTTTACTTTCTACAAGCTGATCAAAGTTCGCTCAAGCGTAGGCTATTTCTGGAACTCGAAAAGATCGCAGGTCATGCGACAGACTGTCTAATAGCTGTATCTCAAAGTGAATGTGAATCAGCAATTGAGACAAAATTGATTAATCCTAACAAAATCCGCGTTATTCCAAATGCGATTCAGCAGGAAGTGTTTCAGCCAGATCCTTTGTTATCACACCGAATGCGTACTGAACTAGGGATTTCTGCATCGCAATTTGTAATTGGCGTTGTTTCACGTTATATACCTCAGAAGGATCCATTAACCATTGTAGAAACAGCAAAGAATGTAGTGCAGCGTGATCCCAACGTTCTGTTTGTTTGGTGTGGTGAAGGCGAAATGCGTGCGCAGACTGAACAAAGAACGAGAGACTTGGGTATTTATGACAGATTTCTCTTTTTAGGGTTCCGGAAAGATGTTAAGGCAGTTATGCAGACATTTGATCTGTATTTATTGACTTCAATATTTGAAGGACTGCCTTACACACTACTAGAAACAATGTCCATGGGGATTCCTATTGTGGCGACGTCAGTTGTAGGTACAAAAGATGTCGTTGAACATGGGGAAACTGGGCTACTTCTTCCTTGTAAACGCGCCGATTTATTAGCTAGCGCTATACTTGATTTGATTGCTAAACCAACTCTTCGCGCAGAGTTGAGCAAAAATGGGAAGCAAGCGGTTCATGCGAAGTTTAATCTGGATGCGATGCTTAGAGACATAGAATCTGTTTACTTGGATTTGTCAAGAGGTTTCCGTTCTTCACGCTTGCCGCGTTAAGTACCTAACATGCAACTACTATACTTTTAGGTGCTATACTCAAATTTGTTTGAGACCTGCAGTTTCCGAAATTAGGTCGCTGGCTCCCTCAGCGCAGTGCCCAGAGGGGTCATGTTCGCCAGCGATCGGTGCCGTGACTGCTACGCAATCAAGAAACTGCAGGTTTCATTCTGACATGAGTATAATCATCCACTAGAGAGATTACTTTCCCATCAAAGTAGAGGCAATCATGTTCAAACGATTTAGCGCCAACTATATGGCCCTGCTCCTTCTCTTGGACGGTCTCTGGATCCAGGTTGCGCTCTGGCTGGCCATGAAGCTGCGGTTTGTACTGCCCGTGGGCCAGCCGCTTTCGCCAGAGTGGGTGCCCAAATGGGTCACTGTGCCCACGCTCGAACTGCATGTGATGGTGGGTGGTCTGTGGCTGGCGGCCTTTTTGTTGGCCTCGCTCTACACCCCGCGGCGCATTATCCGCTGGTACGATGAGTTCAGCCGCCTCTTCCTGGTGCATACCACGGTGGCGCTGTCGCTGGCCGGGCTGCTCTATATGGCCAGGATCGAACTGCCGCGCCTGACCTTTGGCTACTTCTTCTTGCTCGTTCTGTCGGGTCTACTCAGTTATCGCACCATGCTGCGCGTCTGGCATCGGCTGCGGCAGGCGCAGACACACAGCGCAGCCCGCATTCTGATCGTGGGCGCCGGTCGTGTGGGGCAGCAGTTGCTGGCCGAGTTTCGCCGTCAGGAATGGCCGGGGCTGGAGTTCGTGGGGTATCTGGACGATGACCTGGATAAGCGCAGCACGCAGATCGACGGGCTGCCTGTGCTGGGGGCGATTGAAGAGGCCGCCCAGATCGTGGTCCAGCAAGCTATCGATGAAGTGATCATCTCCCTGCCGCCCAGCGCCCACGTGCGTCTGGCCAACCTGGTGGCTCAGTTGCACCGCTTGCCGGTACGCGTGCGTGTGGTGCCCGACTATTTTGAACTGGCCTATTTCGGCGCCACCGTGGAGAGTCTGGGGGGGATTCCCCTCATCGGCCTGCGTGATCCGGCTATCGATGGCTTTCAACGGCTGTTCAAGCGCCTGATCGATATGGGCGCGGCGGCGTTGGGGCTGCTGCTGCTTTCGCCGGTTCTGCTGGCTACGGCGCTGGCCATCAAGCTAGAGGATGGCGGGCCGATCTTCTATCGGGCCGATCGGGTCGGCGAAAATGGCAAACTCTTCCGCATGCTGAAGTTCCGCTCCATGGTGATCGACGCCGACAAGATCAACATCTTGTCAACCAGACCGATGTCGCACGGTCACATCATCCACTAAGTGGACGACGACCCGCGCGTCACGCGTGTCGGCCGCTTCATCCGCCGCACCAGCATCGACGAACTGCCGCAACTGTCAATGTCCTGCTCGGCGACATGAGCCTGGTCGGTCCGCGCCCCGAGTTGCCCTGGCTCGTCGAAGAATATGAGCCGTGGCAGCGCAAACGCTTCGCCGTGCCGCAGGGGATCACCGGCTGGTGGCAGATCAACGGGCGCAGCGACAAGCCCATGCATCTGCATTCCGAAGAAGATCTGTACTACATCCAGAATTATTCGCTCTGGCTCGATCTGCGCATTTTGTGGAAGACGGTGATGGTGGTGGTCAAGGGGAAGGGGGCATATTAATTCGGGATCGGTCATGTGCGGCTAGATTTGTGGCTGATGGAGGCGAAGAGGTATCGACGTCTGCTGCACAGTGCCTTAGGAGGGCGTGTCCGCCAGTCTGTTCTGGATCTTGCCCGCGTAGGGGATAGGTCAGAAGAATTGCTCAGGAAGCCACAGCGGTGATGATGGGTATCTAGACGGCGTCGCGTTGAATCTGCACGGCAAATATCAGGCCGAAAAGGAGCCAGAAGAGCAGATTGGGTGTGGATCCCATGGGGATGGCGTCGGTCAGACTGAAGATTGACTGGGCGATCAGGCAACCGAAAAGGCCCACGGCCAGCCCCGGTACGATCGGCGCCTCGCTGGGTCGCCACAGCCGGCGCAATTGGACGGCCGCGACCAGGTAGAGCGCCAGGATGGCAACGAGACCTGGGATACCGAAATCGACAGCACCCTGCAACCAGAAGTTATGAACATGCCCAAAGTAATAGCTCGGGGAAATGTTGACCGGGTAGAGCAGCAACAACACATCCTGGATCGATCCTAACCCTGACCCGGTAAAGGCAAAATCGTTAATTGCATAGACGGCCGCGGTCCAGAGTTCGACCCGGAAGCCCTCCAATGAAGCGGTTCCACCGACAGCGTCCATGGTGGGCGCATCCGCCACCAGATCGAGCAGGTTCTGCGCCCCAAACATCAGGGTGACGACCACAGCGATGGTTCCCGCCAGCAACATCCAGCGTCCCCAGCGGTAGCGGACCCCGATCATCGCCACCACGGCCACGGCCAACCCGATGTATCCCCCTCGCGATTGTAACAGCACAAAAATGCCCGCACAGTAAAGGGTGCTCAAGGCCAACAGCCAATAGATCAGATTTCTACGCCTCTGGAAAAAACCAACCACGGTCGTCGCCATCATCAGCGGCAGCACATAGAGTAGCGAACCGGCCACCATGTTGGGGTGGAATCCGGCGCCGCCTTCGCGCGAAAGCGACCCTAGCATTGACGGCAGGCGGCTTAAAACGGCCTGCGCGCCGGGAATCTTGTAAAGCCAGTTGGTGCCCAGGGGCGCAATCAGGGCGAAAAGAAGTGCAATCCCCATGAAGAGGGCCAGGCAGAGCAGCGCCAGATGTCTTCTGCGGCTGGCGTGGGTGACAACGACAGAGAACAGGTGCAGATTCCATATCAGCACCAGGGCTTTGGGCCAGGCGTACTCCGCGCGCAACGGGCCGGGAGACGCCCAGATCGACACCGGCAGCATCACGAAGAAGAGGAAGAAGATGGCCCAATCGGCGGGGGTGCGCTGATACCAGACGCCGATCATCAGGCGTCGCCAGACCCAGCCCAGGGCCAACAGCCCCACGGCAAAGGCGATCTCGGTTGTCCCGAATCGACTGGGGAAGTAAAGGATGGGGGCTGTGACGGCCAGCAGCAACAGTTCCACAGCAAAGGTTGTATCCCACCAGCGGCGTAGGTTGGCCAAAGGTACCTCGTTTGTAGTGAACGCTTCGTTTACACAACAGACTCGCCGAGATCGTAGCATAGCGCTGGGGAAGTGGCAAAGTAGAGAGCCCAAATCAGTGACCAGACAATGACCATTGTCACTTTCGCTGCGCCCGCTTTGGCGTTACAATGATTGTCTAATGTGACAGTCCATGCATCTCTGAGGAAGAACACTCTATGCCCATCAAATTTGGCACCGACGGCTGGCGCGCCGTCATCAGTGAAGAGTTTACGTTCGATAATGTGCGCAAGGTGGCGCAGGCCATCGCCGATAAGACCCTGGCCGAAGGGCCGGCCCCTTTCTCGGCCAATGGCGACCACAGCCCAGCAGCGGATCCGCTGACGCTGGTGGTGGGCTTTGATACTCGCTTCCTCAGCGACCGCTACGCCCGCGCTGTGGCCGAGGTGCTGGCGGGCAACGGCATTCACGTCTGGCTGGCGCGCGGCGATGCGCCCACGCCCATGATCTCCTATGCGATTGTGGACAAGGGGGCCGCCGGCGGGGTGATGATCACGGCCAGCCACAATCCGCCGCGCTACAACGGCATCAAACTCAAGGCGGCCTACGGCGGCGGCGCTTCGGCGAACGTGGCCAAAGCCGTGGAACGTCGCGTGGCCGAGAACGACGAACAGGGGATCACGCCGCGTCGCATCGAGCTGGCCGAGGCCGTCGAGCGCGGGCTGATCACACTGTTCGATCCGCTGCCCGCCTACCGCGATCACGTGCGCACACTGGTGAACTTCGATGTGATCCGCGAGGCGCATCTCTCGGTGGCGGTGGACGCTATGTATGGGGCCGGGCGGATCTACATGCGCCGTCTGCTGGAAGAGGCCGATTGCCAGGTGGTGGAACTGCGCGGCGAGATGAACCCCGGTTTTAACGGCATTCACCCCGAACCGATTGCCCGCCACTTGCAGCCGCTGATGGCCGAGATGTCGACGGGCCGCCACCACTTGGGGCTGGCCACCGACGGCGACGCCGACCGCATCGGCGCTGTGGACCCCGACGGGCGTTTCATCGACCCCCATCGCATCATGGCCCTGCTGCTCTCGTCGCTGATCGAGGATCATGGGCTGCGCGGCAGTGTGGTCAAGACGGTGAGCACCACGCAGATCCTCAACCGGCTGGCGGCACACTACGATCTGCCGGTCCACGAGACGCCGGTGGGCTTTAACTATATTGCCGACCTGATGTTGACCGAAAATGTGCTGATCGGCGGCGAGGAGAGCGGCGGCATCAGCATCCAGGGGCACATCCCTGAGGGCGATGGCATTCTGATGGGGCTGTTGTTGGCCGAACTGGTGGCCAAACGTGGGCGACCGCTGGCCGTGTTGGCCGACGAGTTGATGGATCGTCCCTACATCGGTCACTTCCACTATGCGCGCCATGACCGCAACGTGACCCCCTTCGACAAGACCACGCTGGTGCAGGGGCTGATGGCCGCGGCCCCGCTGACGCTGGGGGATCAAGCGATTGCCCACATCAGCGATCACGACGGCGTCAAGTATATCCTCGACGACGGGAGTTGGTTGCTGATTCGTCCCAGCGGCACCGAGCCGGTGCTGCGTGTCTATGCCGAAGCCCATTCAGATGCGCAGGTCCACGCACTGTTGGAGGCGGGCGGTGTGCTGGCGGAGTGCCAGTTGGCGGCGCTGGTGCGGTAGGGGTGGGAAGGGTAGCGACCTAACGTGAAGCAACTTGGAAACCCCGCGTTTGACTAGGGCGGTGTGAAGGGGTGAGGGGTGAAGGGGTGAGCGGGTGAAGGGGTGATGGGGAAGAAGTTTTTGGCTCAAGATGATGGGATGATGAGATGATGGTCGTCCCACGAGACAGCGAGTGACGCCGGGTGAGTAGGAGCGCTTCAGAAAGCGGGTCTCAGCCGAACACCGGATCGCCGTCAAACCCGCTGGGCTTCGACCTATGCCCTCCGCAACTCCGGGCGCCGACCGCAGCGGTCGGACTCACCCGGCGCTGGTCAAATTCGGGTTCTCAAAGTTGCTTCACTGTAATAAGCCGTACTCTATGACGGAAACCCTCACAGGTGATGGTGCGGCCAGGGCCGCCACCCATCCGTGTGGCGCACCGGGCAGGTGTAGAGACCAATGGCACGCCGCCGCTGTCGTGTCCTCTAGCCACTCGACCCGCGGCGGATCGGCCCAGTGTGCAGCACTGAAACGTTGCAGAGGCGCCATCAGCCCATCCCCCAGGGCTTTGACCACAGCCTCTTTGCACGTCCAGCAGCGCAAGAAGGCTGCGTCCCGCTGATCTGCGGGCTGTTGGCTCAGCCACGTGAGTTCGGCCTCGGCGAAGAAGCGCTGCGCCACCGCCAGGGCATGGGGCATGGGACGCACTTCTTCGATGTCGACGCCGATCTCGCCGCCGGTCGTCCAGGCGAAGAGGGCCATCTCTCCCGAATCCGACAGGTTAAAATGGAGGTTGTGCCGGGCAAAAGGCGGCGCCAGGCCAGGCTTGCCCTGCGGCCCCAGGCCGAACAGGAGAGATTCAGGCGGCACGTCGAGCAGCGTGCCCAGTAGATGGCGCAGGATGCCCCGGCGCACCACGCAGCGACGGGCATCCTCGGCAACCTGAAAGCGGCTGACCCGTGCCCATTCCGCCGTCGAGAGCACCCGTTCTAGCTCGGCGACAACCGGGTCAGGCAGATCGAGACGAAAATAGGCCAGATGCACCTCGTCACCCTGAGGCAGGCGCAAAGCGTCTTTCAGTTGATCCACCATCCCCTTCATTCCCCATCATCTCCATCATCCTCATCATCTCCATCATCCCGATTATCCCCATCATCACACACAACGCTAACGCAGACCTAATGCGCATGTAACAGAATCATGGCATACTAAATAAAGATGCCTGTAATGGCTAATCACGATTTTGAACTAGAACAATGACCGCTCAACCAATGGAGAGCGCCCTTATGAGCTTTTACGATCCATTTCAACGATATCCGCGTGGGCAAGGACCGGCACAACGGCGTTCGGCCGCTTACACACAGCAGCCGTCACAAGAGCCGCAGCGCCGGCCCCCCACCATCGAAGACTATTATCAACTGGTGCAGGCGCACGAGACGCTGCAGAAGGCGCACGAGGAAGTGACCAAACAGTTGGCCACAAGCCAGGAAGCGTTGCGCCAGCAGACCAAAACGGCCATCGACCTCAAAGAAGAGGTCCGTTCGCTCGAACAGACGTTGGCGCGCACTCAGGCTGAGTTGAATGAGCATACCAGCCGCAGCGAAGAGGCCAATGGTGAGTGGCAAGAGCGTTATCTGCGCTTACAGGCTGAAACCGACACCTATCGACGCCGCCTGGAGCAGCGCAGCGCCGCCGAGGTAGTGCAGCAACGCAATCAGATTTTGGAAGATATGTTGTCTCTGGCCGATCATTTAGAGATGGCGATTCAGCACCTGGATCGGGCAGACGATGGCGATGCGAGCACTTCGGCCAACGCCAGCCTGCGCCAGAATTTGCAGGCGACACTGCATGCCTTTTTAGAGACGTTGAAAAAGTACGGCGTGCAGATGATTCAGCCGTTGGGGCAGCCGTTTGATCCACAACTGCACGAGGCGTTGGGACACATGCACTCCGACGTCCCTGAGGATCATGTGGCGGCCGTGGTGCGTACCGGATACCAGGTCGACGATCAACTGTTGCGTCCGGCGCGTGTGATGGTCAGCAGTGGGCCAGACAAGGCAGAGACCCAGACACAGGCATAAATTCGGTGCAGATCTGGAATTGTATGGTAATGAGGTGGCGCGATGGCAGGACAAACAACCATGAACTATAAAGACTATTATCAGATTTTAGGCGTGAGCAAAAGCGCCGACGAAAACGAAATTAAAAAAGCCTACCGCAAGCTGGCGCGCCAATATCACCCGGATGTGAACCCTGGCGACAAGGACGCGGAGTTACGCTTCAAAGAGATCAGCGAAGCCTACGCCGTCCTATCAGATGCGGATAAACGCAAGAAGTATGATCGCTTCGGCGCTCAGTGGCAACAGTACGAGCGCGCCGGCGTCAACCCTGAGGATGTGGGCGGCTTTGGTGGATACAGCGGCTTCGGCAATGGCGGCTCTGCGCGCACAATCTCACCGGAAGAGTATGAGCAGATGTTCGGGCAGGGCGGCGCCGGCGGTTTTTCGGACTTCTTCGAGTCGCTTTTCGGGGGCGGCGCCACCAGGACCCGCACGCGCACGACCCAGCAGGGGACACCGTTCGAGGGATTCGGCACCCGTCCTCGCCGCGGCGGACAGGACATGGAAACACCCGTCACGGTGACTCTGGAAGAGGCGCTGCACGGCACCACACGTGTGCTGCAACGCGACAACAATCGCCGGCTCGAAGTGAGCATTCCGGCGGGGGTGCGCACTGGATCACGGGTACGTGTGGCCGGTGAAGGTGTACCGGGTATGGGCGGCACCGCAGGCGATCTCTATTTAGTGGTCGAGGTCACACCGCACGGTCGTTTCCAGCGCGAGGATGACGATCTGACGGTGAAGGTCAACGTCGATCTGTACACGGCGCTGTTAGGCGGCGAAGTCCAGGTGCCCACGCTGGAGCGTCCTGTGCTGTTGACGCTGCCGGCAGGTACGCAGAACGGCAAACGCTTCCGTTTGCGTGGGTTGGGTATGCCCAATCTGCGCTCCCCAGAGCGGCGAGGCGATCTCTATGCAGAGATTCAAGTGACGCTGCCCGAGTCGCTCAGTGCGGAAGAAAAACAGCTCGTCGAGCGGCTACGCACGCTGCGCCAAGGATAATGTATTGAATGAAAAAGGCCCCTGGGTACCAGGGGCCTTTTTTGTTGGCAACAATTCCGATCAGTGGTCGTGTTCAGGATCCTTGATCTCGATCTTGCGTGCCAGGACGTTGCCGTTCTCCATCAGGTAGCCTTCGACCTCGACCATTACGCCCATCTTGATCTGGTCCGCTTTGCCCTTAATGTGTGTTTTTGAGGTAACGTCTACGACGAACTCATCGCCGACTTTCCACGTGCCGATCAAGCCTTCATCGGGTAACTGCTTGATGACGTCTTCAAATTCAATGTAGCGATGATGGCCCACCATTGTCATCATCGTCATCGCCGTTGTGGGCGCCGTGCAAGACAACCACTTCTACAGCCACCAGAACGTCGCCGCTGTTCTTAAGCACTTCCACGCGTACCTGGGCGCCCTCTTCTGCCAACCCCTTGGCCTCATCAATGAAGGTGCCATCAGGCACTTCGACGGTCTTCGGACCCACTTGCCAGGTGCCATACAGACCATCGGCGGGCAACTGTTTGATCTTCCCGGCAATGTGACGGGTGTCGCCTTCGTTTTCGTGATCGCCGTTGCTACCCTCGATCCAGAAAGCGTAGAGCGTCTCAGTGTCTTCATCGTAGCGCGCCCGGATCTGCACGCGCTGGCCCACGGTTGGGGTACCTTTGAGTTCGACGTTGCCATCCACAGCGAGCTCGATGCCGTTTACCACGACAACGCCCTCGTCCAGGCTATCCAATACGCCTTCAAGTTTGTGATAGTCGCGGGTTCCGATGGCCTTGATCTCGTCGGCGATGATGCTGCCGTCACCAGGGGCGCTGCCTTCGACCTTGACCCATGATCCAATCAGTAGATCACCGACCAGTTGTTTGATTTCGGTCTGTTCGTTGACGCTGACAGGAATGCCGCTGACCGACCAGCCGTCCTCTACACCTGGCGATGGCACCTGTGTGACGATGCCCATCAATTCGACATGATTGGCGGCGGGTGTGTCGCCGTCGTCATCGTCATCGTGATCGTCATCGTTGTTGGGCGCCCCGACACGGCGCACCTGTAGCGCCAGCAGTAGTGGGTCGCCCGTCCACTTGAATGGCGGCTGTCACACGCACACGCTCCCCTACCTGTGGTGAGCCGACAATGAACGTTGTGTCGCTCTGTGCCAACGAGATACCGCTGACCGTGAGCACGGTATCGTTCAGTTCTTGCAGTGGCCCTTCGAGCTGGACAAACGGTTTCTGAGGCAATACTTTGATGCGAATCGCCACAAGACCACCGGCATTGTCGGGTCGGGGTACCCTTCGACACGCGCCCAGTTGCTGGTCGCCGGCGGAGGCTTGCCGTTCGTTAATTCGTGTCCCATCGCCGATGCTTAACCGGGACCCCGGCGACGATCCACTCGAGTGGAGCTTATGGAATCAATGGGGCCGATCAGAATGGTGAGGAGTTCTCGGCGATGGCGGAACCGTTGCCTGGTACGACTGTGACGCTTCGACGCCTGGACCAAAGCGTCCGGCCAGCAGAATGGCAAACAGGATGGCAATCCAGAGCACGGCTTTGCGCCCGGCTACGGGCGTCAGGAGATCTTTCGTTGATTTCATTGCAGGTTTCCTATACATGATGCGGCCTTATGTTAGCGGCGCAGGATCGGGAAGAAGATGTTTCCACTGGCGTTGCTCACATCGCAGGAAGTAAGCGTCATGTCATCGACGAAGAAGTCGGTGGAAAGGATGGCGTCAGTACGGGCGCTGATGAGCAGTTGGACGGTCTGCCCGGCAAACTCGCTGAGATCGATGGTCGTCTGCTGCCAGGTAAAGCCTGCGCTGCGCTCGCTTGCGGCAAAGAGGGTGCGCTGCGGCGCTCCATCGGCGCTTGCCAGTTGTACGGTGAACCCGTCCCAGCCGTCGCTGCTCTCTTCTGTATTGATTAGCCACCAGAAACGAAGGGTTGTCCCCTGGTTCGCGGGCAGGCTCACCGTCTGCCGTAGCACATCTACGGCATTGTTGACACCTGCCAGATAGGCAGAACGCTGCCCACTATGCGCCTGATAATTGCTAAAGGGTGTATAGGCGCCATTGGTCTCTACACTCCATGCGGCGTTTGTTTCCATGTCGCCGTTGATGAGCAACTGCTGGCAGCCATCTGCTTCCGCCATCACAGGCCCGACTGCGCCGATCGCCAGGATAGCGGTCACCATAACGAGTACAAGGCTCAGTTGAAGGCGTTGTACTGTTGTCCATGCGGTCAAGGTTGGGATCATAATCCTAAAGCCTCCTTCAATTGGGGCAACCGGTCAGAATCAGAGTAAGGGCTGTCTGAGGAACCCTTGATCCAGGATGAGCACCGGTTGTCTCAGTGAATTTGATATCGATGCGAACATCGCACCTGCACCAATAGTGAGCAAGATCGCCCGCATAAATACGTATTCTTATACGATGAATTGCCTACGTATGGCGTACTGGGGAAGGAGTTGAGTGGGAGACAGGGGGGAAGGTGGATAGTCGCATGCGTGGCGTTGCCTGGTTGCACAGCACGGGAACTATCTTCCCATGCTGTGCAACGAATCATCTTGATGGGCCGTCCACTTCAGCCAGAGAGCGTCATCCTAACGAACGACGAGGGGAATATAAACCGGTTCGAGTGCGCCCAAAGTCGCTTGTGCACTGAGCAACCCACCGATCTGCCCCTGATAGTCCGGGTTGAGGAGATTGAGATCGACGGCTTCTTCGGTCAGCTTTTGATAAATGTCGGCGATGGGTGCGGTGGGGTTCTGCATTTTGCTCAACGCTGCCACCCCGCTGACGAACGATGTCGCCATGGATGTGCCGCTCCAACTGGCGAAACCGTTCCCCTCTGGCCCGACGATGGTCGATGTGATCCCCACACCCGGCGCGGCAATGTCCACCCATTGGCTGTAGTTGGCGAAGCTTGCTTTGTGGTTGTTTGCGTCCACAGCCGTCACCGCGAGGACATTCTCATAGGCGGCTGGATACTGGGGCACACCATCGCCTTCATTCCCCGCGGCGGCCACCACCACAACCCCCTGAGCGACGGCACTATCCACAGCGGCACGCAACACCTCTGAATCATAGGGTGTACCCAAACTCAAGTTGATGACATCGGCGCCCTGGTCCACCGCCCATTCGATGGCGTAGGCCAGTACAAAAATCTCACCACGGCCATCGCCGTCCAACACACGCACGGGCAGGATCTTGCTGTTGGGGGCAATGTGGGCCACCACGCCGGCGACATGCGTTCCATGCCCCCAGGCGCCGCCGCTGCTCACCTCATTGGCGTCCGCGTCATCGTCGACCAGATCGCGGCCGGGCAATAGATGATCCTGGAGTTGTGGGTGATCATAGCTGACACCGGTGTCGAGCACTGCCACCGTGACACCATCCCCCCGGTAAAAGGGCTGCACAGCCGGCAACGTGATCTGGTCAAATGCCCCCTGGTTTACATAGCTGCTGGGATCGTATCCTCCCCATTTCCAGATCTGGTATGGGTCGGCCACGGGTACGCCACCCACATAGTTGAGCTCTGCCCAGACTACACCTTCACTTCGCTTGAGCTGGTTGATAATCGCCTGTTCATTGCGGATACTATCGTCGCTTGCAATGAGGAAGATGTTGGCGCTCTCCAAAACGCGGTCTACTACCTCAAAATCGTAGTTATCGGCCAGTTCATCGATCGTGATCGCACCGCTCAAGCGCACGATGACCTGATTTGCCTGGAACTCGCCGCTACGCAGTTTTACGGCCAGGACGCTGCTGCCGCCCGTACGCAGGCCTTCAACCTCTACCCATTGATCCACTTGTGGCAAGGGCAGAATGACACGCGTGCCGGCGTCGACAAGGACTTTCCACTCTGTGCCGTGCCCCGTGCGTACTCGCCATTCTCCCAAGCCGTCTACATTTTCTGGCGCAGATATGACCAGGGCGACAAACGAAAGCGATTCGGGGTCGTTTTCGGCCGATCCAGCAGGCGGACCCGAGGAGACTTCTGTCTCGGCATGGCTGTAGCCGATCAGACCAATCGTCAGCAGGGCAGCCAATCCTAGTGCAGACAGCAACGACATCAAACGAGAAAAGGAGAACCGGACTGTGGAGGCGCTAGACTGCATGGTACTCTCCGTTATGAATAGGCAATTGGATGACAACGGCTGCGGCCGGCGATTCTACACGCCGATGCTAAGAAACGAGGCCCAATAATAGGCATGAATGCCTTGCTCAATGAAATTTTTCTGGGCTGATTGCAGCGCTACGGCCGGCGTAGCCCCCGTACTCAAGTATGAATAGAATGTCGACATCAGCTCCGCTGCCCGCGCATCGTGGACGTTCCACAGGCTGACAACCAGATCTTTTGCCCCGGCCCCCAAGAAGCCACGCGCCAGCCCAATGACTTCATCGCCGCCGCGGATGTCTCCGCTGCCACTGTCACAGGCACTGAGGATGACGAGACGCGCCGCCAACGGTAATCGATAGATTCCACGCACATCGATCCAGCCATCTGCCAGTTTTAGCGACGAGAAAAATGGATTGTCTGGGCGAAACAGTCCATGTGTGGCAATGTGCAAAACGTCCGACTGGGCTGCCTGAGCTAACCCTGCGCGGCCGGCTGCTTCATCTAGAAAAAGGTGGCTCTGGGCGAATGACCGCGCGGCCAGTTCAACTTCACGTCTCGCTTGCGGAATCATGGGGTCGGTGATCGCCAGCCCGGCAAACGACTGATAGGGCATCGCTTGTACCCGTTGCATACGTTGTACTGTAACACTGGCACTAGGCGCGTAACTGCACGTAAAACATTCGATTAGGTGGCGTTCACCATCCCACAGGGCATGGAACGGCATCAGGTGAAGCGGCCCGTAGGGGATCAGCAGCAAACGCGGCGCCCATAGATCAGGGACAATCGGGGCAAGTAGCAAGGTGTGCAGTCGATGAAGTGCCTGCTGAAGGGAGCTTGCTAACCGTTCCCGATGTCGCTCTAAAAAGGCTGGGCCCAGCTCGACCCGCCCCAGTTGGAAGCGCAACTCGCTCTGTGCCTGCGCCAGGACGTCGGATGTGCAAAGATGCCGGTAGAGATGCACACGATCTCGCTCGACCAGGAAGGCAAGCACTTCGCCCTCTTTCCCCTGTCCGTGGACCGTATGTCGCGTTGGCTGCACGATGTAATAGAGCAGCGCCTGTTGATCCGCACTCAGGCTCTGCTGAAATTCTTGCAGCGAAACAGGCTGGGCCTGCGCCGACAATTGCTGCCCATTGGTGCTGGTCGGCGACGCCGACTTCCAGGCCAATCGTTCTAGCAACGTTTCGTAGGTGTGCAACTCCTGACGAGTCACTGTATGTTCACTCGACGCCTCAAAAATCTGATTGTAGAGCCAGTGAAGTTTGCTGTAGCGGGGATCGGTGGTCGAGTTGTCTGCACTGAAGTCCGCTTCTGCCCCGTCTGCATCGGATCGCTCGGTCTGCGTTGTCTGTAGCCGTTCATGCAAGGAGCGCGCCCGTGCTCGTTCGATCACGTTGAACGCGTCGTGGATCGCTTGTTGGGATGGCTCGTCTTCGTGCAGCAAGCCAAGCACCAACCCGGCGTAGATGTGGTATTTGTCGGTCAGGTAGGCGGTGCGGAACTCTTCCAGCAGCAGCGATGTGCGCTGATCTTCGAGGATGTGCAATGCGGCGTAAAAGTGGGTGCAGGCGTCGTCAAACGATCCCCGAGCCATCTCAATGCTGCCGCGCGCAAAAGCCAGGCGTTGACGCAGATGGGGTAAAGGGACAGTGCTTGCCAGCAGCCGCTCGACCTGATCCGCCAGATGCTGTGCCTGGGCAAACTCGTCGGCAGACAGGTGCAACTGCAGCCGCAGCAGCGACGCCTCGACCGTCGTACTCAGGTCACGCGTCCACATCGGTGAACTTTCCTGGCTGTGGGTCGCGAAGTTGCGCAACAGGCGATCCAGGCGTGCGGCGGCCGCAGTGGATGCCCCGCTCTGATCCTCCACCTGGGCCAGCGCCAGTTCGGTGCGGTTGCGCCAGGGCGTGTTGTCCAGGTTGTCGAAAATCTCATACGCTTCGTGCAAGTGAGGCTTGCCGCTGTCCAGATCGCCGTGGCGCAGATAGAGCAACCCAATCAAGTAGAGACTCTGTGCCAATTCATAGGGCTGATCGGCGCTGCGAAAGAGCGTTTGGCAGCGATCGAGCGTGGTCATGGCTTCGTTGCGCAGATTGAGCGCAAGGTATGCGTTGGCCTGGTCAAGCAAAAGGATATCGGCCTGGCGGAGCTGCGCCTCATCCATCGTATCGGTCAACAAACTATTACCCAATAACGCGACCTCGGCCTTATCGAAGGAGCGCAAGGCGTCGGCATACCGTCCGGTACGCAGATAGAGGCTGCCAAGATTGCACTCCAGTCGGCCCTGCTGCACGACGTCACCGCTGTCGCCGAAATGATTGCGGGCGCGCATGTATGCCTTCTCTGCTTCATTCGGCAGATCCAAGGCCACGAGGACGTTGGCACGGTTCAAGTCGATCTCGGCGAGTTCGCCCACCAAGTAGGCGATTTCGGCTTCATCGGCGCCTGATTGAAGATCGATGAGCAATTTCTGGGCTTGATCGTACCCGGCGAGGGCGCTCTTGTAGTCACCGCGGCGGTCGAGCAGATTGGCCAGGTTGCTGTAAGCCCAAGCACGCTGAATACTTTGCTGCGGCAGGAGTTCAATGGCCTGACGAATGGCTGCTTCGGCGTCATCGAAACGCCCCTGCATCGCCAGGATCTGGGTCATGCCCAGGTAGCTACGCGCCAACGCCGCCTGATCATTCAGGGTAGTCCAGTGGGATCGGGCGGTGTAGAGGGCCGCTTCGGCTTCCTGTAACTCGCCCAGTTGCAAGTGAACGCGCGCCTGGGCATAGGAAATTTGCGCTTCGAGTGCAGTATCACCGCCCATCTGCCGGTTGAGGGCCGCAGCCACGACCAGCCAATGACGCGCGGCGCGCGACGCCTTCTCTGCTTCTCCTAATGCCGCAAAGACCAGTGCTGTAGCCGTTTCGGGCGTGGCCATTTGTCGGCTGTGAAGAAAGGAGAGTGCGTCGTCAAGATCTATCCGATCCAGATGTGCAAGCAGCTCCTCTGAGAGGCTGCCTTGCTGGATTTCGCTCACGTAATCTCGATTGCCTCGATACGCAAGGATGGCCCATCGGCCGCGGTTATCATCACGTCGTATTTCCCCAAAGTGACACCGTCAAGTCGGAAGCGACCCTGTTGATTGCTTTCAGCCATCCACAGCGCCTCTGCCCCTGCCAAGCTGCCGGCGTAAAGCTCGATCAAGAGTGGCGGACGCAACGCTGTGTCCGATAGGGGCAAAACCTCGCCCTCGATGCGTCGTGTCTGCCCCACTGCATCGACGAGTAATTCGACATCTGCGTTTTCGGCCGAGTAGAGTAGCCGGTAAGAGTGCTGTCCGCCGCTGCGGACGCCCTCAAAGCCGAGTCGTTGGCGGCTATCTAGCATCAATGCAGCATGCAGTTGACTTAGCCGTTCTAACACAGAAGACGGCGCTTGCTGAATCAGTGGCGCCATCTTTTGATAGCGATCCAGTTGGGCTACGCTGGGTTGGCTGCGGCGGGCAAGAGCAAATGTCTCTGCCAATCGCTGTAACGACAGTAACTGACGACGGCAGGCATCGCAGTCGTCTAGATGCAATTTCACTTGATCCTCGACCATATCGTCAAAGGCAGCCGTACAGAGTTGGTCTTCCGATAGGTGGTGCATGTCTCCTCGCATAGGTGATCCCCTGCTTTCCGCCGAATCATACGTTTCCCGTACATCTACTATTCAAAAGAGGAACGTTCAGGCAGAAAAAATACATGATTACCTACGTGTATTCCCGCTAATAGGCATCTGTTCCTGCTAACAGTCACCTATTTCCACTAAAAGACATCTGTATACCCTAGATTTTCGAGGATCGTGCGCAGTTTACGCAGACAGCGATTGCGCGTGGGGCCGATGCTGCCCGGCGGCATTTGAAGTTGCCTGCTAATCTCGTCGTACGAGGGTTCATCGTGATCCAGAAACAGCAACTGCAACAGTTCGCGACAGCGTCCGTCCAACTGCTCTAGCCCCATGTTCAGCGCTTCCTGATGATTCCACTCTTCGAGCAGTTCATGCATAGAGGGTGCAACCGTGCCCAGGATGGTAAGCGATGTCTCGTTGGCTCCTGCCGTCGTAAGCCCGCTCTCGCTCCCATCCATCAATTCGGCAGTGTCGGTGGGCCGCTCGCGCCGCCGTTTTTGAATGAGTCGCCACGTGGTACGGCGCGCGGTTGTCAGCAACCACGAGGGCAACCTTTCTGGATCTTCGATCTGATGCAGGTTCTGGGCCAGGATCATAAAGACCTCCTGGCCGATGTCGTCGACTTCCATGGGCGCCAATCCATACTGCACCGGCACCGAGTGGACGAGCCTTGCGTAACGCCGGATCAGCTCGTTCCACGCAGCACCGTCACCGTGTAAGCAGGCATCAACAAGGCGTGTTAAAGGGATGTTTGAGTTATGCGGCGGACCGCTGAACGGATTCATAGTGGCCGAAGCCCTTGTCTATTTGGAACGTTGACAGAAGCTTGTAATGCTCGACAGTGTAAGCTATACTTCCTTTGCATAACCTCAGGCGATGCTGGATTTCACTGACAAGTTCAAAAAATGGCTCCTGAACATGACGATATTTTATCGCCCCCGCACCTCGTGAAAGGGACGACTCGATGCACAACCTAGAATTTCGTGGCCGGTGGATCGATATTTTCGGCACTCTACTTCTGAACACCCTTTTGACAATTATCACCTTGGGCATCTACGCTCCCTGGGGATATGCTCGTTACCAACGGGTGATCACAACACGCACTTTTTACGATGATCGGCCGCTTCAGTTCGACGGTAGCGGGGGACAAGCGTTTGTCGAGTTTCTCATCATCGGCGCGCTCACTATCATTACGCTTGGCCTCTACCCGATATTGGGGTTTGCCACAACACGCCTCTTGCGCTGGCGGTATGCCCATACGATTCTGCCCACCGGACAGCGGTTGGAGTATCAGGGCGATGCCATCGATCTGTTTTTTGAGCGGTTTTTGCTGGTCTTTTTCTCCATTTTGACGCTGGGCATCTATGCCTTCTGGGGTGTTGTTCGTGTGCGACGTTACATCATCACCCACACGTATCTCGACGGCAAACCCCTGGAGTTCACCGGCACCGGCGGACAGTACTTTATCATTTGGCTGGTGAATACGCTACTCACTATCATCACGTTGGGCATCTTTGCCGTGCTTGGTTTTGTGACGGTTCGTTTACTGCGTTGGGACGCCCGCAACACGGCTGTGCCGGACCCTGATCGCTCGTCGCGACCCATGCCCGTCCATTCACCCACCGTGAGCGCGCTGCGTGAAGCGACCAGTCGTGGTGTGGCTTCGGCTGCGCCCACCACTCCCGCCGTTACACCTGCTCCGGCAGTTAGTAGCCAGCCTACACTGGAGCAGGCGCCGCCGAAACCAGTCTTTGAAGAGCCGGGGGAACGCTATTCTCGGCCTAACTATGCCTATCCCGATCCTCGATATATTGAGCCTGATGACGCCGATGAACCGGGCTACGAGAATCCTCCGCAGCGTCCTCGTTATGACGAAGGGACCTCCTACGACAGCCGCTATGGCACTGCCTCTTATGAGGATCGTCCTCGAGATAGCTACCGCCAGGACTACAGCGATTCCGGTGAGCGCCGGTAAACCGTAGTGTTCGCGTCGCCTGAACGGTGGCATGGCGTAATCAGTCCTTGTGGGATTGCCAAGGTATCAGCAATGAAAAAGGGTATCGAGCCATCGGCTCGATACCCTTTTTGTGAACACGCCGACCCAAGCACTGATCCCAAGGGCGGCGCCCTTCGCTTAGCCTACTTCGATCCCCGTGCTGTCGGTCACTTCACCGATCACCCAATAGGGTTGTTCAGACTCTGCACACAGGCGATGGAACGCAAGCTTTTGTGAGGCGGGCAGCGCCAACAAAAGACCACCGCTTGTCTCCGACTCCCACAGCAAGGTGCGCAAGGACGGCGCCACGCTTTCGCGAAAGCGCACCACATGCCCATAGTGATCGGGATTGCGCGTGCTGCCGCGGGTAAGATAGCCGGCCTCCGCATAGCTCGACGCACCGGGAAGGATAGGGACAGCGGCTGATTCAACGAAAAGGCCCACACTCTCGCCGGCTGCATAGGCCAGCACCATCTCGGCGGCATGGCCCAATAGACCAAACCCGGTGATGTCTGTAGCCGATTTGACGCCCACCGCACGCGCTGCTTGTGATGCCGCTCGATTCAAGCGCGTCATCGACTGAATGGCCGTATCCAGGTGATTGACGTCCAGCGCCGGTCTGCCCTGGGCGCGCCGCGCCAGGCGTTGAACAGGACTTTCACCAGAGCCGGCCAGTTTGGCGGCGGTGGTGATCACGCCTGTCCCCAGCGGTTTGGTGAGGATCAACAGATCACCGGCCTTCGCACCGCCTTTGCGCATGACCTGATCTGGGTGAATCAGACCGGTGACGCTCAGGCCATAAAAGGGCTCAGGGTTGGTGACCGTGTGGCCGCCGGCGATCGCTGCGCCGGCCTCGCGCACTTTGGCCGCACCACCACTAAAGATCTGTGCCACAGTTTCAGTAGGCAGATCCTCGGGGAAGCCGGCAATGTTGAGGCAGAAGATCACCTCGCCGCCCATGGCATAGACATCGCTCATGGCGTTGGCGGCTGCAATCGATCCATAAAGCCAGGGATCATCTACGATAGGCGTAAAAAAGTCCGTCGTCGTAATCAGGGCGCGTTGCGCGTCTAAACGGTAGACCGCAGCGTCGTCCGGCTCGCCGAGCCCCACCAATACATCTGGATAATCAGTTGCCGGGAAGAGACCGGCCAATTGTCGCACGACCTGCGACAGCGCCCCTGGCGGCAGTTTCGATGCTCAACCAGCGCAGGCAACCATCGAGGTCAGCGGTCGGTTGTTGATGGCCACTGGATATCCTTTCTGTCACAGAGAAATCACCTGGAGGGATTGTATCATACAGAGAGCAGAAATCCGCAGATCAAGTTGCGTAGAGTCGGGATTCGAATCAGAGCGGTAACACCTTTACAAAATAGCCCACGTCAGTTAGAGAAAGTTTGTACAAGGTGCACAATGCGCCTATCAACACTCGATGCTAAGATTTCATCAATAGGTAGGGAATGCGGAATCTCGTGGGGTAGGTTTCGCAGTGGGAATTCCCCCTATTCCTCTTCTTATCTCCTTGTACCGTCCTCAGAGCGCCCGTTGTCGGTGTCTTGCACCGGCAGCGGGCAATCGCCTTTTCGGGGCTAAACAAAAATACTCCCGGCTCTGCAAAGAGCCGGGAGTACGTGCCATTGATTGTGCAACTTGCTACTTTTTATTCTCAACAACTGGTTGTGCATTGCGCACGTTGATCTTACGCGGCTTAGTCTCTTCGGCCTTGGGGAGGGTCAGGGTCAGCACACCGTTGTCGTACTGAGCGTCGATCTGCTCCGAATTCACCGCCACCGGCAATGTCATGCTGCGCATAAAGCGCCCAAAGCGACGCTCTCGCACATGATATCGTTCGTTTTCATCTGTGCGTTCTTCTTTGGTTTCACCCTGAATGGTCAGCGTGTTGTCGGTGAAGTTGATCTCCAGATCGTCGGGGTTGATGCCCGGTACCGAAGCCTTCACCACAAAGTTGTTTTCTGTCTCGCTGACATCAAGCGCCAGGCGAACAAAACTGCCACCATTCTCGCCGTTCTCGCCGGAGGGCACTTCCTTCAACCAGTCATCCATGATCCGGTCCATCTGTCCTCGCATAGCCAGCATGTCTCGGAATGGATCCCACCGTACAATCCTACTCATACTGTTACCTCCTTTGACAATTTAGATCATAAACATCATGAACCAAACCCATCAAATCGTGTAAACCCGCCGCGCACGAAGTGTTTTCTTCATCCGCAGCCTACACTCATAGGATATCGTGGCAACGTTAGATCGGCGTCTATGCTAGATTAACGAAATGTTAGAAATCGGTCAGGGCGCGCTAACAGACCGTGATCAAAGAGGAACTATGGGGAAGAGACAGGGGCAGAAGACGGACGAATGGTGAGATCGCGTTGCCCATAGATGATCTGGCGGCTGCCCGCAATATGGGGATCTTCGTTCCCATCCACATCATTGCGCCAGATGCGTTTGCCGAGGACAATCGCCCAGTGGTTGCTATCGGCGACTGCTCGACTGAAGGGTGCACCGTTTAGCCAACGATGCAGGAAAATGCTCAAACTCGGTTCGGGCAGCCAATTGACTCCGAGCGCGCCATTAACCGCCTGCGCGCCTAACTGCATCCACACCGGGGCAAGACTCACGCCGTGACAATTTAGCCCATAGACCATGCGTAGATCGAGTAGATTGGGATTATGGGCATAGGCCGCCAGCAACGGATCAAACACTGTACTGTCGACGTTGGTTCTACCTTTGTACCCCACCAGGCACCGATCCTGACCGTGGACCAGCAATAGTTGGTCGACGCGGTGCGTGAGGCTGAGACGTAACAAGGCATTGACCATTTCGAGGCCGTTGACCTGCTCGTCCTCTAAAATTTCCACGCGATCATAGCGCCGATAAGCGCCCAGTTGGTGCAGCCTCAGTTTGGCGTACTCTTCGGTTATATAGTCGATGGTATTCATCGCCCAGACAGGTAAAGCAAGGCCGGCAATGTGGCCAACATTCTCTAGCACTACCAGCAAGGCCAGAGGTTTGTCTGAGGCGGCTTGGGGCGATGGCTGCACCGGGGGTAAGGAGAGCGGATTCGACATCAGGCTAGAACTGAAAACGACTATCTGCGTTTACAACGCGAACTCTCAGGTTCTCGACAAAGGGTTCGAGACCGTCCATCAGATTTTCCCACTCGGACGAATGAAGGAGCTGCGCAGCATCCTCTTCGTCTTTCATCAAACCACCGCCCAGGATCTGGGGCGTTTCGACCCCCCACAGCGTGTACCATGCATCACTGATGCGCAGCCCAAGGCGCGCCAGCCCCGGCGCTAATGTTTGCATCACGTAGCGTTGACAATCTTCTTCGCGGCCTTGCAACATATCATAGCTAAAGAGAACTTTGACCATCTTATTTCCTCTGAATCGGCTCGACGGACGGCTGGTTAACAACCGACCGGGGTATCTTTATTAAACTATCCGTACCTGCTCAACTTCAGGTGAGCATTTTCTGTCTTCAACTGCTTCGGGTGTCTGATCCGAGGCGTAGTCCTCCAGGATTTTGTCTCGCCATCACACACGATCCCACCGGGCGCCCACCCTTGTATACCTGTGCATCCCCAGAAGAGTACCATAATGCGCCAGAGGATACCGCAAGTTCAATTCCGAATCAGAGACACCGACACGGCCAATAGTTGATTGCCATCGGAATCTGAATCACTACTGATGCGGCAGCGAGGAACGCCGAAAGCGTGATCTGATGGGTAGGGGCGCTGCTTGCTGCGCCCGGCACACTGTGCCGGGCGCAGCAAGCAGCGCCCCTACGGAATGGCCATCACTTGATCGGTGACACGATACTACGACAGTTGGGCGTCAGTATGGCTGAATGGGGATCTGTGCGGCGAGTTCTACAACCAACGCATAAGCTCTGTTGGATTGCTCAAAACAAGGTCGGCATCGTTAAACTGCCGGTTACTGCCCAATCCGGTGTTCACGCCACCTTGAACAACACCAACAGCCTGGGCAGCCCGCAGGTTCATCTCCGAATCACTGATGATCAAGAGTTGATCCGGTTCGATCTTCAGTTGAGCCAACGTCTTGCGAATCGCTTCACTTTCAGGCGCAAATGTGTGGACATCATCGCGGGTGATGACGGCCGTGAACAGGTTTCTTGAAAGATCGTGCTGTTGTAAGAACTGATCCACTTCCTCACAGGTCCGTGAGGTAATCAGCCCCAATTGATACGAGTGCGACAAGTTGATCAAGAGGTCGCGAGCACCGGTTTGCAACATAAGCGCCGAGGCATCTGAATACCCACGTAGACGATTCAGCAGCGGCATCATCCGCCGAATATCCTCATGCAGTTGCAGCCAGCTCAACAGACCAATCCAGCGGATAATGGGTCCTTCGAGCCAGGCCATCATCTGTTGAAAAAACAGACGACGCTGCTCAAGAGGCCAGAATCTATCAAATCGCTGAAAGCGTTGCGCCATATCATCCGCGAAGTGCCAATCCAACTCGGTTAGCGTGCCGTCGAGGTCAAAGGCGATTCCTTCAATGCGATGGCCGGCGATGAGGCCGGGGATGCGCACTTCGGTTTGTACATGAGTAGGTTTGAACGGCTCTTGATCGCGCAACTTGCGCAGGATATAGGTAAGGATCACGCGTACACTGGCGATGGTTGGCGTAATCAGCAGCACGCCGAGCACGCCGAAAACCACTGCCGCGCTGATGATCCCGGTGAAGGTCACGGCCGGATGCAGGTGAACACGGCGCCCAACCAACCGGGGGATCAGGTAGACACTCTCCACCTGCGTGATCACAACGTATAGCCCCAGCACGATCAGTGCGAAGACGAAGTTGTTCACCGGCAACCAGGTTGATCCCTGGAAGAGTGCCACCAGGGTGCCAACGGTTCCACTGATACCCGGCCCCACGGTTGGCAAAAACTCCATGATCCCGGCCAGCAGTGAAAGCCCGGCAGCATTGGGCAGCCCCACAATCGACATGGCGATCCAGGTGACGATACCAATCACAATACCCAATACAAGCTGTCCACGCAGAAAAGCGCTCCAAATACGGCCCAGTTCCTGCCCTAAACGTCGTAGATCTTCACTGTAATCGGGGGGCACAGCCTGGATCACCAGGCGCTGCAACTTATTCAGATCTTTGAGCAACCAAAATCCTAAGACCAATACATAGAGCGTCGTTAGTACGGTAGTGGTCAGGGTCAGGGCAAAGCCCAATGCCCCCGCCGCTGCCGGCGATAGGACATTCTGAAGAATCTCCCCCAATTGTTGGAAGAGAATATTGACGCTCAGTTCGAACTCACCAAGACTTAGGATCGGCGCGCCGGATGCCGTTTGCAGGTCAACGATCAACGTATCGAGCACACTGACAAGTGAATCTACCGAGTCTACCAGGCGCGGAATGAAGATCACCGGCGCCACAAGGAGCAACAGCACAAGCAACACGTAGACGGTGATAATTGAGATCCCGCGACTCCAAGCCGTACGTTGCTGAATCCAGTTGACCGGTTGGTAGAGCAGGAAGGTAAGCAAAACAGCGATGATGGTTGGGCGAATCATCGCCCGAAAGGCAATGAGGAGGATGATAGCCAGTACGGCCAACAGGCTGGAAACGATGATCTTAGTGGTCGTACTCCAACGTTTGGAGGTCATTGCGGACTGCTTGTAGGGGGAAAGAAGCAACGAGAATGAACAAAGCGCATAGTAGTGTTATCGTGATAGGTGGCGTTTGAATTCAAAGAGGGCGCAAAAACTAAAAGATCCTGAAATGTCTGAACGGCCAATAACGCAACCAGGCACGCCCTACCACCGAACTACGCGTCACCGGGCCAAACGCGCGACTGTCATTGCTGTTAATGCGGTTATCGCCCATCACAAAGTAGGTCATCGGTCGCAAGTTCAGTGGCCCATACTGTGTATCGCCAGGGATCGACACATACGTTTCGTCCTGGGCTTTGCCGTCTACGAAAACGACGCCATTGCGGATTTCTATCGTTTCGCCGGGCAGGCCGATCACCCGTTTGATCAACAATTCCGGCATTTGGGGCAGATCGAGCACAACAATGTCATGCCGTTGCGGTGCGCTAAAGTAGTAACTGACTTTTTCAATCACCAACCGCTCAGTGGAATGCAGACTTGGCTCCATACTTTGACCGTAAACCACCGTTGCTTGCGCCAGGAAGATATGGATAACCACGGCCAGGATGATCGAGGGCAAGGCAATTTGAATCAAATCGGTCGTGAAGCGTTCGAGCTCCGACCTGGATCGCGGCGGCGCCGTACCCATCTCGACCGATTCAGACAGTTCAATACCGGCCGTCCCTCTTTCGCTGACAGACGGCTTCGATCCGTCACTAACCTGGTTTTCAGCAGAGAAGTCAGAGTCTAGCATAAACATTCCTTCTCACTATCCATCATGCAACCCCCATCGTGCAACCCGCTGTGAGGGTCAGGTCCGTTTGACGGCCCTAACCGTTGATGCGCAAGATAATTCGTCTCGGACAGGGTTGATGTGTCTTGTAAGGGTTCCACACAAGAGGACCGAATCATACCCGATAACAGGTGTCTAGCAGCCGGGTTACTTAAGCACTATTACACAAATACATCCAATTATTGCAAAAGTCAAGACGCCGGACGCTGTTGAAGGCGTCCGGCGTCTTGCGAATTACTGACAAACTATCCAAAAAATCGCAGATGCGATTCGCATTCAGTTAGCGATCGCGGTGTCCATTGCCACCGCGTCCGCCGCGATCACCACCGCGACCACCTCGGTCACCGCCACGACCACCGCGATCTCCGCCGCGATCGCCACCGCCTCGACGTCCGCCGCTGTCCCGCTCGCGAGCCTCTTCGGCGGTCCATCCTTCGAGAACGGCCTGACGGCTCAGGCGTACCTTGCCGGAAGGATCAATGTCGATGACCATTGCGGTCAGCTCATCGCCGACCTTGGCAATCTCCTCGACGCTACCAACCCGGTAATCGGCAAGCTGGCTAATGTGAATGAGCCCGTCGATGCCCGGCACCAGGTTCAAGAAGACGCCATATGCTTCTGTGCGTACGACCTGTCCTGTATAGATCTTGCCGATCTCAACGTCTTCGGTCAGCGCTTCAATCTCGCGCTTGGCCTGTTCGGCGCCCATGCCGTCGGAACCCGAAATGAAGATCGTGCCGTCCTCTTCAACATCCACCTTGACTTTATACTCATCCTGAATGGCACGAATCGTCTTGCCGCCCGGTCCAATCACCTTGCCGATTTTCTCGGGGTTGATATGAATGGTAAGGATGCGCGGCGCATACTCGCTCATCTGACTGCGCGATTCGGGGAGCACCGCCAGCATCTTGTCCAAAATGAAGAGACGGCCCTGGCGCGCCTGTTCTAGCGCCTGGCGCAGGATATTGAAGTCCAAACCCTGAATCTTCATATCCATTTGCAGGGCTGTAATGCCATGGGCTGTGCCGGCCACCTTGAAATCCATGTCACCCAGGAAGTCTTCCATCCCCTGAATGTCGCTCAGCACCTGATAGCTGTTGGGGCTGTCTGCATCCTGGACCAAACCCATGGCGATGCCGGCAACGGGTGCGTCAATCGGGACACCCGCATCCATCAGCGCCAGTGTACTGCCACAGACCGACGCCATACTGGTTGAGCCATTGCTACTGAACACTTCGCTCACCAATCGCAGCGTGTACGGGAAGTCTTCCGGAATGACGGCCAATAGCGCCCGTTCCGCCAGCGCGCCATGACCAATCTCACGGCGTTTGGGGCCGCGCATCGGGTAGGCTTCGCCTGTGCTGTAGGGCGGGAAGTTGTAGTGATGAATGTAGCGTTTCTGTTCCCCCGGTTGCAGCGTATCCAATTGCTGAGCCTCGCCCGGAGTCCCAAGCGTGGCAATGGTCAGCACGTGAGTTTCGCCGCGCATAAAGAGTCCGCTGCCGTGAACGCGTGGGAGTTTGCCCACCTGCACAGAAATCGGACGGATCTCCTGTGGGGTACGGCCATCGACGCGCACAGCGTTGTCGAGGACGTGGCGGCGCATGGCCTTCTTCATGACGCTCTCAAAGGCATCCCCCAGGATCTCCTTCGAGATCTCGCCACTCTCCACCCGCTGAGCGAAGTGCTCTTTCACCTTGGCCTCAATGGCTTTGGTGCGTTCACTGCGGTCGGCGCGGCTGGGGCCTTCAACCACCATTTCTTTGATCTCTTGGCCGACCAGATCATTGATCTCGCCGATGGTCTCTTTTGTGGGCAAGAAGAGTTGATAGTCAGACCACTTCTCTTTGCCGATTTCGGCGCGCATCTGCTTGATGGTGTTGATCACAGGCTGCATGGCTTCGTGCGCCAGTTTCAAAGCCTCGAGCATCAGGTCTTCGGGCAGTTCGTTTGCGCCCGCCTCCACCATGAGGATGTTGTCCTCGGTGCCGGCGACCTGCAGGCCCAACGTGCTCTTCTCCATATCAGCCGCGGTGGGGTTGATGACGAAGTTGCCGTCCACATAGGCGACGGATGTCGCGCCGACAGGTCCATCCCAGGGGATGTCGCTCACGGCGAGCGCCGCCGATGCTGCAATGATCGCCAGGGGATCCATCAAGTGCTGACCATCTGATGCCAGTGAGGTCAGGATGATCTGGACTTCGTTGCGAAATCCCTTGGGGAAGAGTGGGCGGAGTGGACGGTCGACCAGGCGACAGAGCAGAATCGCCTGTTCGCTGGGGCGGCCTTCGCGGCGGAAGAAGCTGCCCGGTATACGTCCTGCCGCATAGAGCTTTTCTTCAAAGTCCACGGTAAGCGGGAAGAAACCAATCCCCGGTCGTATCTCCTTCGAGCCGGTGGCTGCGGCAAAAATAACCGTATCGCCGCAGCGTACGGTCACTGCGCCGCCTGCTTGCGCCGCAAGGACGCCTGTTTCAATGCTGACTTCTTTGTCGCCAAGTTGGGTAGTGTACACTTTGGCGCCGTCGAACAATCGTTGATTTTCCATAGGGTAACCTCTTAAAACTGACCTTTCCAAAAACAAGTTGCGTAGAGGAAAGCATGTATAGACACGTTAACCACAGATCGTGGACGCGGGCATAACAGCTTTCCCAAAAAACTGACTTCTCGACAAGTTGAGTGAGATGATGATGTCTACACAGTGGAAGGATCGAGCGAGGTGCGGAACTGGGGAATGGGGCAAAACCAAGGGCTTAGCCCCATTCCCCAATGCCGAACCTCTACTTCTCAGATTCACTTCTGCTACGATGATTGGTCTGTCTCAGACAATCACCATCATGTTCAACCGTCTAACGGCAGGGTTTTCACTGGGCAGGGATATGACGAACGAAAAAGAAAAAGAGGGGCGCTGCCGTCAAACGTCGACAGACCGCCCCTCTCTTCATTACCTGCGTAGTCCCAACCGTTCAATCAACTGGCGGTATCGGTTGACATCCTTGCGGGCCAAGTAGGCGAGATGTCTCCGCCGCTGACCGACTAGCTTCAACAGACCTCGGCGTGAACCTTCATCGTGCCTGTGGGTGTTCAGGTGGTCAATCAACCCGTTGATACGAGTGGTTAACAGCGCAACCTGAACTTCCGGAGAACCAGTATCTGTGTCGCTGAGACGGTACTCTTCAATAATTTGGACTTTCTGATCTTTGCGGATACTCATTGGTACTCCTGTTTCTCCTTTTTGGTAACTGAGATTGCCGCTCAGTACGGGAACCCGAACTCAAGTGCCCAGACGTTTAGCCAGATCACCGCTGGAATACCAAGGCGCAAGATCCAGCAAAACGAGATAACTATATCACAGATTGTCAAATTCAACAAATTTTGTTTTTAGATTCCATAAGAGCGCCTTACAGTGCTTTTTGTTTTTCGCGGCTACTTGCTTCTCTTGCCCAGGATCTGATAGGCTAACGAAGATGGAGACCTTGCGCGGTGTGATCGAACGCATCACCTACCACAATGAAGAGAATGGTTACACCGTGGCCAAGTTGGCCCCGGAACATCGCCCGCGGCATTTGCCCGCCTGGCAACAGGAAGTGACCATCGTCGGCAACATGGCCGGCATCGTGGTGGGAGAGTCCGTCGAGCTAAGCGGGCAGTGGAGTGTCCACGCCGAATATGGGAAACAGTTTACCGTCGAGCAGATGCGATCCGTTTTGCCCGCCACCGTCGCCGGTATCGAAAAATATCTGGGTAGCGGCCTGGTGAAGGGTGTTGGTCCGGTAACGGCCAAACGCATTGTTGCCCATTTTGGCGTCGACACGCTGCAGATTATCGACAACGAAGCAGATCGATTGATCGAAGTGGCCGGCGTAGGTCAAAAACGCGTGCGCTTGATTGCGCGCGCCTGGGCCGAACAGCGTGCCATCAAAGAAGTCATGCTCTTCTTGCAGAGCCACGATGTAACCACAGGGCTTGCCACCAAAATCTACAAACGTTACGGCGATGATTCCATTCGTATCGTACAGGACAATCCATACCAGTTGGCCGAGGACATCTACGGCATCGGCTTTTTGACGGCAGACAAGATCGCCCGCGCGCTGGGCATCGCCGCCGACGCCCCACAGCGGATTGCGGCCGGTGTTGAGCATATCCTCAGTCAGGCTACCGACGAGGGACACGTTTATCTGCCTAGCCCCGAATTGATCCGCCGCGCCGCCGAGTTGTTGGAGGTCATCCCAACGATGGTGGCGGCAGGTCTCCTCCGGTTGCGCGGCGGTGAACGCATCAAGCTGGCGCCCACTCCTGGCGCCGAGGCCACGAATTATCAGTGGGCGGTGACCCAACTTTTCGATTTGCCCAAAGCTGTTGATTCCGCAGCAGAAGCGCCGACCGCGTACGAGGTATCGGTCCCCGACGATGTGCAGTCAATCCTCACAGAGGCACAGGCGGTCTACTTGACGCCACTCTACTACAGCGAAGTTGGCGTGGCCAACCGTCTACGTCAGTTGCTGCTCGGTCGAGACGAAAGTCGTCTGTCGGCTTTCCGGGGCTGGAATTGGGCGCATAGTTTCGAGGTGTTGCGCGGCGAAAGTGGGTTCGCTCTGGCCGAACAGCAACAGCAAGCCGTGCGTGCTGCGTTGACCCATCGGCTCACCATTCTGACAGGCGGTCCTGGCACAGGCAAGACGACATCCTTACGCACGGTGTTGCAGCTTTGCGAAGCCGCCGGGCGTACGGCGCTGCTGGCCGCGCCGACCGGTCGTGCCGCCAAACGGCTGGCCGAAACTACCGGCCGCGAGGCGAAGACGATCCACCGGCTGCTCGAATTTCAGCCGGGCGAAGGGATATCCTTCAAACGCAACGAGGAATCGCCACTGGAAGGTGATTTGCTGGTTGTGGACGAAGCCTCGATGCTCGACCTGATTCTAATGAACCACCTGCTCAAGGCAATGGCCCCAGGCATGCACCTGCTGCTGGTCGGCGATGTCGATCAGTTGCCCAGTGTGGGCGCCGGCAGCGTGTTGGAAGATATCATTCACGCCATCGAAACGATCCAGGCCGAGGCAGGCCAGGGCGCCAATGCAGCCGTCATCCGATTGGAGACGATCTTTCGACAGGCGGCAGACAGTTACATCATTCGCAACGCGCATCGTATCAACCACGGCGACCTGCCGCTGATCAACAACGATCGCTCCGTCGATTTCTTCCACTTTCGCACCGATGATCCGGAACGAGCCGCGCAACTGTGCGTAGAACTGGTGCAAAGTCGCATTCCTCGAAAGTTTGGCATTCCGAGCCAGGACATTCAACTGCTCAGCCCCATGCACCGTGGCGTGGTGGGGGTAGGCGCGTTGAACGCCGCGCTACAGGAAGCATTGAATCCGGCCCGCCCCGATCTGCCCCAACGGAGTATGGGGAGTCGTGTTTATCGCCCCGGGGATCGCGTGATGCAGTTGCGCAACAATTACGACAAAGACGTGTACAACGGAGATATGGGAACCATCACCGCCCTTGATCTCGTTGATCAAGAGGTTACGGTCACCTTCGATGGTCGCCCGGTCTGTTATAATTTTATAGAATTGGACGAGTTAACCCATGCCTGGGCCGTCAGCGTCCACAAGAGTCAAGGCAGCGAATATCCGGCTGTGGTGATCCCGATTCTAACCACTCATTACATGATGTTGCAGCGCAACCTACTCTATACGGCGATCACACGCGCCAAACGTCTGGTGGTGCTGGTCGGCCAGCAGAAGGCGTTGGCAATGGCGGTACGCAACAATCAAGTGGCGCAACGATACACCGGACTGGCCGAGCGGCTTGGGCAGATCAATTCGTCCTAGTACATTTTGGCGTAAATACCACGGCGGAAATTCGGCATCGCAACCTCTGGCAGAAACTGTCGGTGAATTTCCGCTGGGATTTACTAGCATTGGTGATTCATATTTTATCGTAACGGTGTCATCCTCAACTTTCCACATCAGAAGGATAGATTCTTATGACTGTCAGTAAGTCGCTCCCGGTTGCGGTTCAATTGTACAGCTTGCGTCATTTCTCCGAAGACTTTGCCACCCAGATCGCCACGGTCGCCGAAATGGGGTATCCGGCCGTCGAATTGGTGGGGATGTCGATCAGTGCGGACGATGTTCGTGAGATCCTGGCGCAACACAAAGTAAAGGCCGTCTCGGCCCATGTATCATTCCAGGCGCTACGCGAGGATTTCGACAAAGTCATCCGCTTTCATCAGACCATCGGTAATTCCTGGTTGATCGTTCCGGCGCCGCCGCAGGATGTGCGCGAAGCCAATACCGTGGACGGCTGGGTGAATCTGGCGCAAACGCTGGAGGAATTTGGTCGGCGTTGCCTGGATGAGGACATGCGCATGGGCTACCACAATCACCGCTGGGAGATGGCCGAATTGGATGGGAAGCGCGTGATCGATTGGATGATGGAATCGACCAGTACCGACAAGCTCTTCTTCGAGCCGGATCTGGCATGGGTGGCTGCCGGTGGAGGCGATCCTGAGGCGATTTTGAAGCAGTATGCCGGCCGATGTCCACGTGTTCATGTCAAGGATCTTGCTCCCGCCGGACAGAATGAGGACGAAATGGGGCTGGCCGATGTTGGACACGGTACGCTGAACTGGGATTCTCTGCTGTCGACGGCGCGAGCAGCAGGCGCCGAATGGTATGTTGTGGAACATGACAAGCCCAAAGATCCAGTCGCCAGTGTACGGCGCAGTCTTGAATTTTTACGCAGTCAATCCGAACTGTTGGGGTAATCCCTGTAGAACTAGTTGAGACAAATCATGGCAAAAACGGCAATGTTTGAAGGATTGGTCGTCGACGCCCGCGGCAATCCTGCCCCCGTTAAATTGGTCGGTGAACAGGCGTGTTACGTGGTAGACGATGACGGTTTCTTGCGTCATATCGACGCCGCCGCGGTGGATCGCCAGGTTCTAAGTTTTATCAAGGGCCAGGTCGACGTCAATCGCGACATCGCAGTGGATGGGGTGATGCAGATGTTGGGGCAGGATGACCTCTTCACCAAAGTGGCCGTCGAGTCGTCGATAGACAAGATGGATGAGAATGTAGGGCAAAGCATCCCGGCCGAGGCGCGACAGTGGCTGGGCATGCTTGGTTTTCGCATCGTCATCGATGAGCAAGGCACGGTCCTCGACATCGAACTGCCTGCCGGTGGCATCGAAGGCGAAGAAGACCTGTAAAGAAGACCCGTCAAGAAAGAGAGCGCTACCGCTGTTTCATTCGGTAGCGCTCTCTTTCTTGACGATTTATGCTATCTTCGCTGTTTTCGGTGACGGGATAGAACCTAGGCCTCGGTCTCGTCGCCCTTTGCGATGTGGACACGCTGCGGCAGACAATATCCTTGTCCGCGCACGGTAACGACATAGCGTGGGTTATCCGCATCCGGCTCGATCTTGCTGCGCAGGCGGCGCATGTGTACCCACAGCGATTCGACCGTCCCCCGGCGTACGGGATCCCATGCTTTGGCCAGCAGAAAACCAGGCGAAAGTACACGGCCTCGGTTGTTAAAGAGGATGTTCAGCAGCCGGTTTTCGGTTGGCGTGAGCGTGATTTGCTTCCCGTCCAGGACGGCATACTGTTGGGCAAAATTCACCCGCAGCCGGTCATCTACCACCTGCTCAGGATCGGCATTGTAGTCGGTAGAAACACGTAGCAAGATACGCCGTATCCGCGCCGACAACTCACCGAAATCGAAGGGCTTGGTAACATAATCCTCAGCAAACCGGTTCAACCCTTCCACTTTGGTGTCAGAATCGGACAGTGCCGAGAGAAAGATAATCGAGATATCCCCCATACGACGCAATTCGGTTGCCACGGCGAAACCATCCATGCCGGGCATCATAATGTCCAGCAGTACGAGGTGTGGCAGTCCTTCTTTTTGGATAACGTCCAGCGCTTCAGCCCCGCCACTGGCGGTAAAGACTTCGTATCCTTCTCGTTGAAGCCGCAGGTTCAGCAAGAGACGGGTATCGGCGGCATCATCGACAACCAGGATACGGGTTTTTTCACTGGCAACTACGCTGTCGGTCATGGGTTATTGTCCTGTCTTTGGCGTTAAGTCTCAGATGGAACGATGATGGACGAATCAGTTCATCATGCGTAGCGTGGCATGCCTGTAAAAATTCCTGTACTTCATAAGGCAATAGGGTACTCACTGTGAATACCGTTTGCCCGGCAGATTTCAACTCAACTTACACGAGCCGTATATGTTCTCTTGACTTAACCGTTTCTGTAGCGTATACCCTTGGATCTCACCTGAACAGATACCAATGAAGCAACGAACCGTAAAGATCAGGAACTCAACAAAAAAACCTGTTCAATACTTTTACACTACACAAACACCGACTACTATGCAGAAATTACGCATCCAATCACCTGGTTGCGAAATCAAGTGATTGTAGCGCATATAGAGTGAAATTATAGACCAACGACAGTACTCATGCAAGTCGACCTCCTATCTATTACCCGAGAAAATGCACAACATGCACGAACAAAGACCGTGTCAAACCTTGACAAAGCTATCGGCTAGAGAGGTCAGTACCTTTTTGCTATCTGGCATCAAGCTACCATTTCTCGATTTTTTCCTTCCACTTTCGTAGACCAGCGGCGATTTTTATTTCACCCTTGTAAGTAACGTGGCCGTGCCGATTGGTCTATCTTGCACGCTCTGCCCAAAACGAACAAGACGCCGACGTCCCACAACCCGAGTGGTTTTCGACAAATTGTGGGGAGGGATGCATAGTATTCCCAAAGAACCCATTACGATATTACGAAAGCCCCGATGAACAATTGCATGTGATTGATCGTCGTCTGGTTGGCTAGTTTATTATCCTTACTTTTCCATGGTGACTTTTATAGTGAGCGGTGCGAGGGACCCACGCAGATGAAAAGATTGTCTAGTAGTTTAGCGCGACGTGTGTTCGCATTTGGCTTTGTGCTTCTCTTAATGGGGGGATCGTTTGGGTTGGGCCATGTGACCGGCACATTCTCTCGATCTGCTCAGGCTGCCGATGAACCCAGCGAGTTTGCTGTCTTTTGGGAAGCATGGGATATCGTTCTTGATCACTTTGTGGATCAAGATAAGATTGATTTTACGCAGATGACCTATGGCGCCATCGAAGGAATGTTGTCAACACTTGGTGACGAAGGACATACAACTTTCCTGTCTCCCGAATCGGTTGAGTATCACCAAAGCAGCCTGGAAGGTGCGTTTGAGGGTATTGGTGCCTACGTGTCTATGGATGACGGGCGCGTGACGATTGTTGCCCCCATTGACGGATCGCCGGCTGAAGCTGCCGGCATTTTGGCGGGCGATGTGGTGACGGCGGTCGATGGGCAGGACGTGGATGGCATGTCTCTAAATGCCGTCATTGACCTCATTCGTGGTCCGGCCAATACAGAGGTAACGCTGAGCGTGATCCATCCGGAAGCAACTGAATCAGAAGAGATCGTTGTTGTTCGTCAGAAGATTGAACTGGAGAGTGTGCGTTGGTCAATGGTGCCCGACACCACCATCGCCTACGTCGAAGTTAGTCAATTTGCAGAGGATACCGGTCAGGAGTTAGAGAATGCACTGCAAGAGATCAACAGTACCAGGGTTGATGGTGAAGCGGTTTCGGGGTTGATCCTTGATTTGCGGAATAACCCTGGCGGTTACTTACGCGAGGCGATCCGGGTGGGGAGTCAATTTTTGCCCAACGGGGCGACGATTCTGATTGAGTCTGACGCCGAAAAGAACACCAGTGTTTATCGTTCGCGTGGATGGGGCTACGCCCGCGACGTGCCGATGGTTGTCCTCATCAATGAAGGAACGGCCAGCGCAGGTGAGATTACGGCTGGGGCCATCAAAGAGAACGGTCGCGGCATCCTTATCGGAGAAACCACGTTTGGTACAGGAACGGTGCTCAACCAGTTTAACTTGAGCGATGGCTCGGCGATTCTACTCGGTGTGACGAATTGGTTAACGCCAGATGGGAATCTGATCAAAGGACAGGGCGTTGTTCCCGATGTGGTTGTGGAACAGACGGCGAGCACACTCTTGATGGGCGCCAGAGCGCTTCACGAAACGTCTCTGGATGAGTTGCTTACCACCGAGGACACACAATTCCTCAGCGCTTTGGAGGCTCTCGACGGTCCACTACCACAGCTAGAATCGGCGACATCTACGCAAGATTCAAAGTAGCAGCCTTGTTATAGACGAACCTCGACAGAGGATAAACAAACGAAAAGAGACGTCTCCGGTCAATTGGAGACGTCTCTTTTGCTTAAGGTGAGGACCGCTGTTGCTGCTTGGGATGGAACAGGCAACGTGAGGTTATTTTGTGTTTGAGGTGACAGATGCTTTGCGCGGCGCAACTTCCGGCGGCGCGTCGTAGAGTTGGTGTTCGCGGATGTACTTTTCCACAAGCCGCGGCACTTGATAGCGGATGGGTTGCCCTATGCGGCAGCGCTGACGAATGGTATTGCTGGCAATCTCCAATTCCGGCATATCGAGAATAATGACACGGTCTTGAATGCCGGGCAGGGCCTGTTCGAGTGTGGGCCAATCGATGACCACATCGTGTCGGTTGAGGGCAACAAGGCGGCAGTTATCGACCAGCCAACGAGCCTCATTCCAGTTGGGCAGGTCGCGCAGGCTATCCATCCCCATCAGGAAATAGACTTCAACATCCAAATCGACACGTTGGCGCACCAATCGCACCATGTCGGCAGTATAGTGCGGGCCAGGGCGGTCGGCGTCGATCCGGCTGACACGAATATAATCGCTGTCGGCAGTAGCCAGTTGCGCCATTTTCAGCCTATCCTCCAGCGGCGCCAAATTCTGTTCGCGCTTATGCGGGGGATCCCCGGCCGGAACAAGGTAGACACGATCTAGCTGTAGCTGAAACCATGCTTCTTCGGCCAGAATCAAATGGCCGATATGGATAGGATCAAAGGTGCCACCGAAGATGCCGATGCGGCGGTATCCGCGTTCTGGGTTGAGCCCGCTGAGTCCGTCTTCCAATATCGATGCTTCTAACCTCTCTGATTGGTTAGATACCCTTTCCTCGTGCACGGTGCTTTCTCCTGGCTAGGTGGGTGGGTAGTTGGCGCTGTGTTTTGGATAGCTATTCGAGATGTGACGAACCCCTCGGCCCGTTCGTGTTCCGGCTGCATCTACCCCGCTGAGTGCAACGCACCCATGTTGTTGCAGATACAGTTGAGCGGGCCTTCGGCTCTCCAGACGCCGGCACAGACGCAGAGAGCAGAGCACGTTAGTCGTCCAGGGCATTGTCATAGCCCCAGATCAGCTCAACATGAGCGATCTGGACACGATCCCCATCCTGCACCCCGGCTTCGCGCAATGCATCAAGGATACCCATTGCACGCAAAATACGTTGGAAGCGCATCGTTGCTTCGTAATAGTCCCAGTTGGTCATTTGCACGATGCGTTCGATAGCAATCCCCTCGACCTGCCACAGATCCGGTTCGAGACGATGGACGTAAAAGGCCTTTTCATCGACAGCGGGTTCGATCTCCACCAATTCCTCAGTCGGCGTTTCATCTTCGACGGGCAAGGCGTCAAGCATTTCTTGTACACGGAAGAGCATCTTCTGTACGTTTTCACCCGTAACCGCGCTGATTGCCATGGCTGGGATGTCTTTCTGTGCCAGCGCGTTCTCGACTTCTGGCCATGCCTCGCGAGTGTCGGGCAGGTCTAGCTTGTTGAAGACCACGAGCTGCGGACGATCGACCATGGCAGGATTAAAGAGTTGTATCTCTTGATTTATCGCTTCAAAGTCGCCCAAAGGATCGGGGCTACTGCCGTTGAGCAGGTGCACCAGGATGCGACTGCGTTCAACATGCCGCAAGAATTCCAACCCGAGCCCAACACCCTCATGCGCCCCTTCGAGCAACCCAGGAATATCGGCGAAGACGATCTGACGATGGTTGACCTCGGCCACGCCCAAATTGGGAACGAGTGTGGTGAAAGGATAATCGGCGATCTTGGGCTTGGCAGACGAGATCACACTAAGCAATGTTGACTTGCCCGCATTGGGTACCCCGATAATGCCCACATCTGCAATAATCTTCAACTCCAGCTCTACCCAAAACGCTTCACCCGGTTCACCCTTTTCTGCAATGCGAGGAGCCGTGTTGCGATGCGTTTTGAAGGACGCATTGCCCCGCCCGCCTCGCCCACCGCGGGCGACCAGTGCCTCTTGACCCGGCTTGGTAAGATCGGCGATCAGCTCACCGGTCTCGCCGTCGCGGATCAGCGTTCCCGGTGGCACGGCGATGTGCAGATCCGTCCCCATGGCGCCGGTTTTGTTAGAGCCACCACCGTGTGTGCCACGCTCCGCAGTATAATGTACCTGATTTTTGAACGGTTGCAGGGTATTCAGGCTAGGCTCGACGACAAAATAGACGTGTCCACCTCGTCCTCCATTGCCACCGGCAGGGCCACCGCGAGGGACAAACTTCTCACGCCGAAATGCAACGACGCCATTGCCGCCTGATCCTGCCGCTACATGAATCTTGGCTCGATCTAAAAACATGTCTCTATCCTATCCGCCTACTGACTGACTTGAGTGTGACTGCGTCTACTCGATGATTTCTACTTGTTAACTTCTACTTATTGCAGATTGTTGTGCTTATTGAATCGCCGGCAAGGGTTCATTGTAACGAAGAGCGCGGGATGATGTAAAGAAGGAGCCATCCTTTTTAAGGTTGAATTTGTTAATAAGGGATTGGAAGCGTACCTGCCCTCCACTATAATAGCGTAGTCAGCCTGATTGTAAGATACACTGTGGGCACTGGCTTTCTGTTCTTGACGCCACAGAATGGGGCCGGAAATTGTAGGTTGATCGTCTAGAAAAGATTACTCGTGTCGCTCTCGATGCTTGTGCAGGATGTATGGATCAAAATAACTTGAAACGGTGGCAGCACTTAACCAAAGGGCGCGGACATTGGGGGTTGTGGTTGGTTTGGGCGGTGGTGATCATTGGGCTGCTCTGGTGGCTGCGGGCACCCCTCACCCAAATCGGGCAAGCTATCGTCTCTTTTGCTCGCAGCGAAGAAGCCATCGAGTCTTTTGTGATCTGGCTTGGCTGGTTCGGTCCCCCTGTGCTCATTCTTTTGAATGCATTGCAGATTGTTATCGCACCAGTGCCGGCGTATGCGCTCTTTGGCGCCGCCGGATTTCTATATGGCCCCATCTGGGGTGGTATATACGGAACGTTGGGAACGTTGCTCGGAGCTTCCGCCGCCATGCTGTTGACCCGACGCTTTGGCCGTCCGTGGGCCGCGCGCATGGTGGGCGAAGCCCGGCTCACGCGCTGGAACCAGATGACGGACCGGCGTGGGTGGCTGGTGTGGGGACTGCTCCTGTTGGCACCCGTGGGGGATATCCCTTACTTTTTGGCAGGGCTTTCGCAAGTTAAGTGGCTACAGATTTTAGTGTTGACAATCATCACTCGCGTCCCCACCATCTTTCTGGTTGCGGCGGCCGGCAGCGGTACCACATCTGTGGGCTGGGAAGAGTTAGCCGTCTTGCTTGTTTGTCTGGTGGTGATTTTTGGAATTCTTTGGCGCTATCAATCGGTTATCCTGGCCTGGTTTGATGAGCGCATGAATCCACACATCTCGCGCCGGTGAGCATGTCTACATGAATCTGCTGCATAGATACCATCGACATTTCACCCTGACTGGCGTATAGTGCTGTTTTGAGGGAGATAACTTACGTGCACCTGCCAGGGTGTTATGGTAAACAGTAGACTGATTCGCAAACGACCAAGAACGAAAAGAGCTTTCCATGCCTGAACCATCGTTGTTGACACAGATTGACGCTGATCTCAAACAAGCTATGCGCGAACGCGACGAAACGGCGAAGCTGGCGTTGCGCTCTTTGAAAACGGCGCTCACCGAGGCTCAGAAGTCCGGCGAATCTCACGTCTTGAACAATGATGAGGTGATGCAGATCCTGACGAAGGCTGCTAAACAACGACGCGACTCAATTGTCGAGTACGAAAAGGGGAATCGCCCTGATCTGGCTGCAACGGAAGCGGCTGAATTGGCTGTGCTAGAGAGATACCTACCCCGGCAATTGAGCGAAGCCGAAATCGAAACCGTTGTAAAAGGCATCATTGACGAGACCGGCGCCACGTCATTACAAGATCTCAACCGCGTCATGCCTCTCGCCATGCAGCGTACGCGTGGCCAAGCGGAAGGTAGACTGGTTAATCAAGTCGTGCGCCGTCTACTTACTGCCTAAACGATTATCTGGTAAGTCTTACCTTGTCTGCAGATCGGGTTTGATGGTAATGAAATTCGCTGCCCTAACCAACTTCCAAAAACACGTTTCAATCCCTTCTTTTTTCCACGCTGCCGTGATTGTGCTGGTGGGGTCGCTTTTGGCAACCTTGCTGCTGCTGCCGTTGCCCATCGGGCAGGTCCAGCTAGAGGCCGGGGATGTGGCATCACAAAACCTGGTGGCTCCGCGCAAAATTACGTATGAGAGCGCCATTCTGACGCAGAAAGCGCGCGAACGTGCAGAGCAAGCTGTGCCGGATTATTACGACCCACCGCAAAGCCGTATTCGGCGCCAGCAAGTCAGCCGCAGCCATGAAGTGCTAGAGATGATCAGCACGTTACGCAATGAGCAGATCAGCCCTAGCCAACAAGTTGACTTTCTGCTGGCCATTGAGGATTTGAAACTCACATCCACGGTCAGCCAGCAGATCCTCGATCTGTCTGATGAGAGCTGGGCGGCTGTTGTGGCTGAGGTTCCTCTGGTCCTCGACCAAATTATGCGCGAGGATATCAAAGAAAATTCGCTGGCGGCAACGCGGCGACGTATCCCGGTATTGGTTAGCCCCGAGCTGAGTGAAGAAGCAAGCAGCATCGTCAACGAATTGGTGCGCGTCCTGGTGCGCCCCAATAGCTTCTTCAACCCCGAACGAAGTGAAGAACTACGCCAGCAGGCATGGGATTCGGTGCCCGTCCAAACACAAACGCTGGAGCAAGGAGAGATCATCCTCCGCGCCGGCGATATCGCTACGGCAGAAGACGTTGAAGCACTTGACCATTTGGGGTTAAACCAGGTGGAATGGAGCTGGTGGCGATTTGTACAAATGTTGATACTTAGCGCTGCCCTGATCACACTGGTTGTCGGCGCGATTTATCGACTCCATCCCAGGATCCTCAACCACCGGCGTGAGAGCGGGTTGCTCCTGCTGTTGAGCACGATTGGCCTGGTCATGGCGCGCCTGATGATCGTCCCGCATGACTGGTTACCCTATCTCTTTCCATTGGCAGCGCTGGCGATGTTGGCTGCGCTCTTGCTCGATATTCAGGCCGCCGTCACGCTCGTGTTGCCTTTCGCTCTTTTTGTGGGCTTCCTGAGCAATGGCAATATGGCCTTGATCTTCTACACGGCAGTTGGTGCATTGCTCAGCGCGCTGGTCGTGGGGAAAGCAGAGCGACTCACGGCTTTTCTGTGGGCCGGTTTGGTTGTGATCCTGAGCAACGCGTTGATGGCCATCGCTTTGTGGACACAACCGGTCGAGTCGACAACCGTAACCCAGTGGCTACGCATCTTGCTGTTGTCTGCCATCAACGGCGGGCTCTCGGTCAGTTTCGCATTGATCGGCTATTTTATCCTCGGGAACCTGTTTGGGATCACCACCACACTTCAGTTGATGGAGCTAAGCCGACCCACCCATCCACTGCTAAAACAGTTGTTGCTCAAAGCACCTGGCACCTACCATCACACCATCCTCGTGAGCAACCTGGCCGAACGGGCCGCCGAGGCTATCGGCGCGGACGCCTTTCTGATCCGCGTCGGGGCCTACTATCACGACATTGGCAAAATCGTTCGCCCTTACTTCTTCACAGAAAACATTGGCGATGACGCCTCTCCGCATGAAGGGCTGGATCCGAAGACCAGCGCGCAGATCATCATCTGCCATGTGAAGGATGGAGCCGATCTGGCGCGTAAGTATCACCTGCCCCAGGTACTACAGGACTTCCTCTGGCAGCATCACGGTGCTCAGGTAATGCAGTACTTTTACCAAAAGGCGTTGAATAACGCTTCAGAAGGCGAAGTTGTGGACATCGCCGACTTCCGCTATCCAGGTCCAGATCCACAGACGAAAGAAGCCGCCATTATGATGATGGCAGATGTTTGTGAAGCTGCCGTGCGCGCTGAGCGCCCGTCCACACGGCAGGAGCTGGAAAACATGGTAAACAAACTCGTTACACAACGCGTGCTGGATGGCTCATTGGATCAAAGTGACCTTACTTTCCACGAGTTGCAGACAATTAAACGGATCTTCGTGCAAGTGTTACAGGGCGTCCACCATCCACGTATCAAATATCCTCCCCACGACAAAGCCGAGCAGTCCGAATGGTTGGAAGTGACGATGGGGGGCGATACCTACGCCGTGAACAGTAGACATGCCGAGGCGACCACAGACCAAAAGCAAGTTGAGCCGTCGCCCCATCAGGACAACCGAAACGGTGAGGCGAAGGTGACGTCGGCTTCCTCTGGTGTGCATGAAAAGACGCCTCACTAGCCGATCTTCGTCGTCAGAGCAGCAAGGGACTTTTCGCCCTATGGGCAACGGTCATTTCTCTCTAAACAGCACAAGCAACTGCGAACATCATGAACTACGAAATCCAGGTTGAGATAGAAGATCCTGACTCGATGAGCATCGACATCGATGATCTAGAGCAGGCCGTGGCCGCTGCCTTGCAGCTTCTCGGTTGCGAAGACGCCTCATTGACAGTAGTCATTACCGACGATGAAAGTGTCCGTCATCTTAATCAGCAGTATCGGGGTGTCGATGCCCCCACCGACATCCTGAGCTTTTCGGCACAAGAAGATGATTCCCTGGTCGATTTGCCGCCGGAAATGCAAGAGGAAATGGGCAACTATCTAGGAGATCTGATCATTGCTTATCCGTTTACGGTGGCACAAGCGGCTCGTTATGGGAACCCACTAGATGCTGAACTGCGCCTTTTGGTCGTTCACGGCACATTGCACCTTTCCGGCTATGATCATGATACTGACGAGCGACAGGCCGACATGTGGGATATGCAAGGCCGTATTCTACGCAGTCTCGGCGACACTTCCACCAACTGGGAACGAGAGTACGAAGCCTAGTGTCACCGCTGCGACCGGATAGACGCAAAGATGCTTTCAAATTCAGCCTTCGATACGCCCTAAGCGGCGTGTTTTTTGTGATGCGCACAGAACGCAACGCACAAATTGAGGGAGGTATTGCGCTGCTTGCTGTGGCACTTGGGCTTGTGCTAGGCATCAGTACGGTAGAATGGGCCGTCCTGTTTGCCCTGATTGGGCTCGTTCTTGCGCTAGAGATTCTGAATACAGCGGTGGAGGCAGTCGTCGATCTCACAACCGCCGAGTACCATCCACTTGCCAAGATTGCCAAGGATAGTGCGGCCGGGGCTGTACTGTGGGCAGCGGGCTGTAGTGTACTGGTGGGGTTGTTCATCTTCGGGCCGCGTCTATGGCGGCTGTTGCGTCTCATGCTGGCTTGATAAGACTTGAACGGGTTCGTCTGTTTTGAGTTTTGACGGATACGGGACGATGGTATATGCTTGAAAGCCGCCCCCAAAAAGGGCGAGGTCAAGTAGTGGTTTTAGCAGCGACTTGATGCACACAACCACTTGTGGGATTTGACACAAGCGAAGAGCGTGCGTAGAATTAGCAGTCGCCCCACCGAACAAAAACGGGCGGGCGAGCGGTCAGAAACATGAAGCGAAACAAGCGGACGTGAATTTGACCGAGTAATGGAAGCGTGATAAGATAATCATCTTGTGCCCCGGATGCGGTAAGTGTTTTGGGGTGTGAGAGAGCAGCGGCAGATTAACAACTGAAGAGTGGTAAGGTAAGAAAACCAAGTTGATTCTGAAAGAGACTCGACTGCGGAGCTTGGCCTGGGGCCTGAGAGGGTTGTGGGTTGAGTGGAGCAGGCGAGAGAATGAGTTATAAGTATCGAATTCTTTACGGAGAGTTTGATCCTGGCTCAGGATGAACGCTGGCGGCGTGCCTAACACATGCAAGTCGAACGAAGGATGCAGCGATGTATTCTTAGTGGCGAACGGGTGAGTAACACGTAGGTAACCTGCCCTTAAGCGGGGGATAACTGTGGGAAACTGCAGCTAATACCGCATGAGTTGCTTTGTACGGGAGTACGGGGCAAGAAAACTAAGGTGCTTAAGGAGGGGCCTGCGGTCGATTAGCTAGTTGGTGGGGTAAAGGCCTACCAAGGCGATGATCGATAGCTGTTCTGAGAGGAAGACCAGCCACACGGGAACTGAGACACGGTCCCGACTCCTACGGGGGGCAGCAGTGAGGAATATTGCACAATGGGGGGAACCCTGATGCAGCAACGCCGCGTGAAGGATGAAGGTCTTCGGATTGTAAACTTCTTTTCTGAGGGAAGAAGGGTGGGGCAACCTATCTTGACGGTACCTTAGGAATAAGACACGGCTAACTACGTGCCAGCAGCCGCGGTAATACGTAGGTGTCAAGCGTTATCCGGAATTACTGGGCGTAAAGGGCGCGCAGGCGGCATGTCAAGTTTGACGTGAAATCTCTCGGCTTAACTGAGAGGGGACGTTGGAGACTGGCAAGCTTGAGGTAGTGAGAGGGAGGCGGAATTCCCGGTGTAGTGGTGGAATGCGTAGATATCGGGAAGAACACCAGTGGCGAAAGCGGCCTTCTGGCACTAATCTGACGCTGAGGTGCGAAAGCGTGGGTAGCGAACGGGATTAGATACCCCGGTAGTCCACGCTGTAAACGATGTGAACTAGGTGTGGGCAGTATAGACCCTGTCCGTGCCAAAGCCAACGCGATAAGTTCACCGCCTGGGGAGTACGGCCGCAAGGCTAAAACTCAAAGGAATTGACGGGGGCCCGCACAAGCAGCGGAGCGTGTGGTTTAATTCGATGCAACGCGAAGAACCTTACCTGGGTTTGACATGTACGTAGTAGTGAAGGGAAACCGGAACGAGCCTTCGGGCAGCGTACACAGGTGCTGCATGGCTGTCGTCAGCTCGTGTCGTGAGATGTTGGGTTAAGTCCCGCAACGAGCGCAACCCGCGTCGCTAGTTACAAGTGTCTAGCGAGACCGCCGGTATCAAACCGGAGGAAGGTGCGGATGACGTCAAGTCAGCATGGCCTTTATATCCAGGGCTACACACACGCTACAATGGCCGGTACAAAGGGAAGCGAAAGGGCGACCTGAAGCGAATCCCACCAAAGCTGGTCGTAGTTCGGATTGTAGGCTGCAACCCGCCTACATGAAGCTGGAGTTGCTAGTAACCGCAGGTCAGCCATACTGCGGTGAATACGTTCCCGGGCCTTGTACACACCGCCCGTCACGTCATGGGAGTTGATAACACCTGAAGTCGGTGACCCAACCGCAAGGAGGGAGCTGCCTAGGGTGGGATTGATGACTGGGACGAAGTCGTAACAAGGTAGCCGTACCGGAAGGTGCGGCTGGATCACCTCCTTTCTAGGGAGAACGAGAGAGACGGTTGAGGGGAAGCGAGAGTCAAGGAGCGCGAGCGAGACAAGCGACTTGAGACAAGCGTGGAACCAAAAGACTGAGCTCCTCGACCCCAAGGTCTAGACTTGGGAGTAGCTACCTTACCACTCTTCAGCGGTTAATCGAGAGATTAGCTGCAGCCACAAACCAGAAGCAGACGCGAGAGCCGGACGCGAAGAGAGATGCGCAGGAGATGGGAACATCTCGGCGCATTTTCTAAGTGAGACGGCTGACGTAGAAAGTTTTTGGGGAGTGGAGACCGCTTTCGAGGGCCTGTAGCTCAGTCGGTTAGAGCACTGTGCTGATAACGCAGGGGTCCGTGGTTCGAATCCACGCAGGCCCACTGCGGAAAGCGGAGCGAGCAGAGTCGAATCTGGCGGGGTGAAACCTGGCAGACAAAGACCTGGTACATTAAAAACTGAATAGGATAGAAGCATCTTCAAAAAGTAGGCAAGATGAGGAAGACCCTGGAGGCTGAAAGGGTTTGAGGCTGAAAAGCCAAACGACTGAGTAAGTAGAAGGGGTGGAGACATCTTGTCCACCGGACGAAAGAGTGGTTCTTAGTGGTTAAGCTACTAAGGGCATACGGTGGATGCCTAGGCGTCAAAGGCCGAAGAAGGACGTGTACCACTGCGAAAAGCTACGGGGAGTTGTGGTAAAGCTGCGATCCGTAGATATCCGAATGGGGAAACCCATCCTGGGGAATGCCAGGATAGCCGGTGGTGAATCTATAGCCATCGAGCGGGGCACCCGGGGAACTGAAACATCTAAGTACCCGGAGGAAAAGAAAAGATTCCGTAAGTAGTGGCGAGCGAAAGCGGAGAAGCCCAAACCGGAGCGATTAAGGTCGCTGCGGGGTTGAAGGACTGACAGAAGGACCTGGAGAGATAGGAGAACGGCACTGGAAAGGCCGACCGAAGAGGGTGAGAGTCCCGTACCCGAAATTGAACTAGGCTGGTCAGGATCCTGAGTAGCACGGAGCACGCTAACTCTGTGCGAAGCTGGGAGGCCCACCTCCCAAGGCTAAATACCTTTGACGACCGATAGTGAACAAGTACCGTGAGGGAAAGGTGAAAAGAACCCCAGCGAGGGGAGTGAAATAGCACCTGAAACCGTATGCTTACAAGCAGTCAGAGCCTGATGCGGGGTATAAATACTCTGCCGGGTGATGGCGTGCCTCTTGGAGAATGAGCCAACGAGTTATGGTTATTGGCAAGGTTAAGGGGATGAAACCTGGAGCCGAAGCGAAAGCGAGTCTGAAAAGGGCGACTAGTCGATAACTGTAGACCCGAAACCGGGTGAGCTATCCATGGTCAGACTGAAGCGAGGGTAATGCCTCGTGGAGGGTCGAACCGGTGTACGTTGCAAAGTGCTCGGATGAACTGTGGATAGGGGTGAAATGCCAAACGAACTCGGAGATAGCTGGTTCTCGCCGAAATAGCTTTAGGGCTAGCGTCATGGAAGAGAGTACCGGGGGTAGAGCACTGGATGAGGTAGGGGGCCAAACGCCTACCGAACTCAACCAAACTCCGAATACCGGTAGTCACGCATGGCAGTCGGACTACGGGAGATGAGTTTCGTGGTCGAGAGGGAAACAGCCCAGACCGTCAGCTAAGGTCCTGAAGTGGTGACTAAGTGGGAAAGGATGTGGAGTTACAGAGACAGCCAGGAGGTTGGCTTAGAAGCAGCCATCCTTGAAAGAGTGCGTAATAGCTCACTGGTCAAGTGATTCTGCGCCGAAAATACAACGGGGCTCAAGTCACCCACCGAAGCTACGGGTATGTATGTTATATGAAAGTATAGCGTATATGCAGTAGGCGAGCGTTCTGTCAGCGTCGAAGCCGTACCGGTAAGGAGCGGTGGAGCGGGCAGAAGAGAGAATGTTGGCACGAGTAGCGAAAACTGTGTGAGAACCACAGTCCCCGAAAGTCTAAGGTTTCCGACGGAAGGTCAGTCCGCGTCGGGTTAGTCGGTCCTAAGGCGAGGTCGAAAGGCGTAGCCGATGGATAACTGGTTAATAGTCCAGTACCACGTCAAGTTGTTTGAGCGAAGGGGGAACGCAGAAGGGTAAGTTGGCCGGCGGATGGAAGAGCCGGTGCCAAGCCTGTAGGCTGATGAGAGCGGGGATAAAAGACCGTTTGAGCTGAGGGGTGATGGCAAAGCCGCAAGGCAGACGCGACCGAACCCAAGCTGACGAGAAAAGCCTCTAGTGAGACTTGCGTGCCCGTACCGCAAACCGACACAGGTAGACGAGTAGAGAATACTAAGGGGAACGGGAGAACCTTCGTTAAGGAATTAGGCAAAATAGATCCGTAACTTCGGGAGAAGGATCGCCTTTGTAGAGTGAGAGGTCCGAGCGACCTGGAGCTTGAAGAGGCCGCAGAGAAAAGGCCCTATCGACTGTTTACCAAAAACACAGGTCTGTGCGAAGTTGAAAGACGAAGTATACAGGCTGACGCCTGCCCAGTGCCGGAAGGTTAAGGGGAGCGGTGCGAGCTGCGAACTGAAGCCCCGGTGAACGGCGGCCGTAACTATAACGGTCCTAAGGTAGCGAAATTCCTTGTCGGGTAAGTTCCGACCCGCACGAAAGGCGTAACGAATGGGGCGCTGTCTCAACGAAGGACCCGGTGAAACTGAAATAGGAGTGAAGATGCTCCTTACCCGCAGCAGGACAAAAAGACCCCGTGGAGCTTTACTGTAGCTTGATATTGGGTTAGGGCTTCAACTGTGTAGGATAGGTGGGAGACAGAGAAATCGGGCCGCCAGGTTCGGTGGAGTCGCTGGTGAAATACCACCCTGTTGGAGTTTTGACTCTAACGTTTACCGTAAGCCGGTAAGTGGACAGTGTCAGGTGGGCAGTTTGACTGGGGCGGTCGCCTCCCAAAAGGTAACGGAGGCGCGCAAAGGTTCCCTCAGGCTGAATGGAAACCAGTCAAAGAGTGTAAACGCAAAAGGGAGCTTGACTGCGAGACAGACAAGTCGAGCAGAGACGAAAGTCGGCGTTAGTGATCCTATGGCACCGAGTGGAAGGGCCATGGCTCAACGGATAAAAGCTACCCCGGGGATAACAGGCTAGTCTTCCCCAAGAGTTCACATCGACGGGAAGGTTCGGCACCTCGATGTCGGCTCGTCACATCCTGGGGCTGGAGTAGGTCCCAAGGGTTGGGCTGTTCGCCCATTAAAGTGGTACGCGAGCTGGGTTCAGACCGTCGTGAGACAGGTCGGTCTCTATCCGCTGTGGGCGTAAGGGAATTGAGAGGAGCCGTCCCTAGTACGAGAGGACCGGGATGGACAGACCGCTGGTGTGCCAGTTGTGGTGCCAACCGCATCGCTGGGTAGCCAAGTCTGGGATGGATAACCGCTGAAAGCATCTAAGTGGGAAGCCGGCCTCAAGATGAATTCCCTCACAGGGTAACCTGGTAAGTGCGCTGGGAGACGACCAGTTAGATAGGCGGCATGTGTACGGGCAGAGATGTCCTGAGCAAAGCCGTACTAACGCACGAGGGCTTAACCAGTAAATAAGAATCACGACCTTGTCCGGTTGCTGAGAAGTACAACGAGATGTTTCTATCCTAGACAGTTTTTAGCGTATCAGGTTAAGACGTTATGAGGTTTTGGCCTTATCACGTGACTGAGCGAGCGAGAGCGCCTGAGAAGGTAGCTGGTGGGAGTAGGGGGTGTGTACGTTGAGTACATGAGAGCCTGAGCCACCTGAAGGCAATATCGAAATGAGTGAGTAAGCAACGACGGCAGAGGTAGAGAGGCTGTTGTTGGTGACAAGAGCGGTGGGGGTACACCCGGTCCCATCTCGAACCCGGAAGTTAAGCCCACCAGCGTCGATGGTAGTCGAGGGGTAACCCTCTGCGAGAGTAGACCGTCGCCAACTTCAACCTTCTCTCCCTCTCCGTCGTTTCTTTTATCCTAAAAACAGACAAGTAACCTGCAATGTCCATTTTTTCCTGTTTCATGGGGGGATTTGCTACTTTATTGCCTCTCCCACCTGTGATATACTGCGCATCAACTAATCGATTATAGGGACTGCGCAACAATAGCAATGGATGATGACAACCCACCCGGATCTAATGTAAAACGATTTGCCGTCGACTCGTTAGATCTTCGCATGCAGATGTTCCCACAGTCCAACTTGTTGCTTTTCAGAAACCAGACGCTTGGTCCAGACGACCAGAGTGTGTCTGGTTTTTTGCGTTTCACTCTTTTTAACTATTTTGGGAGTAGATAGTATGACCACGACAACGGTGATCCTTGCGGCCGGCTACGGTACGCGTATGAAATCCAAATTGCCGAAGGTTCTCCATCCATTGGCCGGGCGGCCTCTTGTCGAATGGTCTGTTATGATCGGTGAGTCGGTAAGTGATGTGCCGCCGGTCGTCGTTGTCGGCCATGGGCAAGAGGCAGTCCGTGCCCTGTTGGGCGAACGGGTCTCCTATGCCACACAATCAGAATTGTTGGGCACAGGGCACGCCGTTATGCAAGCGTCTGCAAGTTTGCAGGGCAAAGCTGACCGCGTGATTGTTCTTTACTCAGACATGCCGTTACTGCAACCGGCAACCCTGAGAAAATTGCATGATCTGTTCACACAAGAGGCTGTTTCCGGTGACCTGGCAATAGCGATGCTGACTATTGAACGCGATGATCCGCAAGGGTTTGGCCGTATCGTGCGAAACGAGTCGGGAGCAATACAGGCAGTAGTGGAGGAAGTAGACTGTACACCGGCTCAGTTACAAATTCGAGAACTAAACCCGGGCATCTATTGTTTTGACGGCGACTGGCTCTGGCAAAATCTGCCGAAACTCCAGGTCAGTTCCAAGGGTGAGTACTTTTTAACGGATATGGTTGCCCTCGCGGTCGGACAAGGACAGCGTGTTATTTCGATGCTGGCGCCCGTCGAAGAGGTCTACGGGATCAATTCACGCAGCCACCTTGCGCAGGCTGCCGCCGTCATGCGCCGGCGCATCCTCGAAAGGCACATGGCTGCCGGTGTCTCTATCATGGACCCCGCTGCGACCTACATCGAGGATACAGTGCAAATTGGGCAAGATACGGTCGTTCTGCCCGGCTGCCATCTAGAAGGCACAACCCAGATCGGGGAAGATTGTCAGATTGGCCCCAACAGCCGTATCGTGGACAGCCGCATCGCCACCGGCTGCCGCGTCGAATATTCCCTCATCGAAGAAGCGCAGATGGAGGAAGGCAGCGAAATCGGCCCATTTGGTCATCTCCGTAAAGGCGCACATTTAGGACCTGGCGTCCACATGGGCAATTTTGGCGAGGTGAAGAACAGTTACCTGGGCGCCGGCACCAAGATGGGACATTTCAGCTATATTGGCGACGCCACCGTGGGCGAAAATGTGAACATCGGCGCAGGAACGATTACCTGTAATTTCAATGGCGTGAAGAAAAACCGTACCATACTGGATGACAACGTCTTCCTGGGCAGCGATACGCTCTTAATCGCACCGGTGCATCTAGGCCACAACGCACGTACCGGCGCCGGGTCTGTGGTGACTCGGGATGTCGATGAAGATACGCTCGTTTATGGCGTGCCGGCTCGACCGGCCCCTGCTCGAACCGAGTAGTTTGCTCTCGCATCAGGTTAGTGTCATGTCAACGGTCAAGCGATGCCAATTGCGTAGGGGCGCTGCTTGCTGCGCCCGGCGCAAATAGGTCGACACTCTACCTGAAGCCTTGAAAAGAGCAGTGTTGGTGCGCACTCTTGCGCGTGAGTAAAGGAGTTGTTTGTGGAAGTTGAGTCTGCCTCAGCACTACTCGTGCTGATTGCTGCCACAGGCACCATCGCATTTGTGGCAGCGGCCGAAGTCTCGCTTGCTTCAACTACACGGAGCCGCGTCAGACAGTTGATTGACGGCAACGTGGACCGAGCCAAAGTGCTCGATACCTTGCTAAAGGATCCAGCGCGCTTCTTGTCGACGCTGATGCTGCTAAAAAGTATTGCCTACGTGGCCAGCGGTGCGGCTGCCTTCTGGCTCGTGCTGCAACAGGAATGGTCCTGGGGAGACAATCTTTTGCTCTTTGGCGCGCTCTGCTTTGGGCTGGCATTGACGCAGATTGCCAGCCGGGCAATCACCTTACGCTCTTCAGAAAAGGTTGCGCTCGCCCTCGGATCTCCGGTGCGCTGGCTTTCCCTGATACTCCTTCCGTTTTCCACTGTTTTGCAGTGGGTCGGCGTTCAATCGCGTGGCGAGACCAAAGATGTCACCGCCCAAAGCATCTTCCTCAGTGAGGACGGTCTACGGTACCTCATGAATATGGGTGAGGGAGAGGGCGTCATCGAAGAAGATGAAAAGCAGATGATCGCCAGCATCTTTGAACTGGGTGAGACCATCGTGCGCGAAATCATGGTCCCCAGGCTCGATGTGATCGCCCTCGATGTAGAGACCCCCATCAACGAAGCCCTAGATCTGATCATCAAAATGGGACACAGCCGGATTCCCGTCTACGAAGAGAGCATTGATCACATCATTGGTTTCCTTTACGCTAAAGATCTACTGCGCTGTTTTCGTGAAGGGCAGCACAATGCGCCGCTGCGTCAATTACTGCGCAAAGCCTACTTCGTACCCGAAAGCAAGAAGCTCGATGAGCTTTTTCACGATATGCAGATCCGGCGGGTTCATGCGGCCGTTGTGGTAGATGAGTATGGTGGTACTGCTGGTTTGGTGACAATTGAAGATCTGCTCGAAGAGATTGTCGGCGAGATCCAGGATGAGTATGACAGCGAAAAGCCGAACTATCAGCAGCTCGCGCCCACAACTTTTCTGTTCAATGCCCGGATTGACTTGGAGACCGTCTCTGAGTTGATTGGCGTAGATTTGACAGAAGAAAACGATGTCGACACGCTCGGCGGCTTCGTCTACAACCAACTCGGTCGCGTGCCCGAACAGGGCGAAACCATCGAGTATGCAGATCGTCGCTTCTCTGTCCTCTCCGTTGATGCACGTCGTGTTGGGCAAGTGCGCGTGGAGTGGCACGAACCCGTCACCCTGCCAGAAGGTGACCTTGCCATGTCTGCATCGGATACCGTCAATGGCAGGCAAGAGACGGAAAATTCCGGCAATTCGTTCTTACGTTCCATGACCTGAAGGAATCCTTCTTTCCCGTGACCACACACACTTCTTCGCCAGATTCAGTTTCACCAGAAACGCTAGTTCAAGCAGCATTGGCCGTTCGTGAACGGGCCTATGCGCCCTACAGTGGATATCATGTGGGTGCGGCCGTACTCACCACAGAGGGTGAAGTGTTTGTCGGCTGCAATGTCGAGAATGCCGCCTATCCGTCGACTATCTGTGCCGAACGCGTAGCCCTCACCTCTGCCGTCGCTCAAGGCAAACGTTCCTTCGCCGCCATTGCCGTGGCCACTGAAAACGGTGGATCGCCCTGTGGCGCCTGTCGTCAGGTCATGGCAGAACTGGGACCGAGCATGGATGTCTTCATCGCCGACGCCCACGGCAATTACCGTGTCAGCACCGTCCGCGCCCTTCTCCCCGACTCGTTCGCACCGGAAAACCTGGTCACTGAGTAACTTAACTGTCCACAAATAACGTAGTGATGCGGCGGCGAGGAGCGCCGAAAGCGTGATTTGATCGGTAGGGGCGCTGCTTGCTGCGCCCGGCACACTGTGGGCGCAGCAAGCAGCGCCCCTACGGAATTGCCATCACTTAACCGTTGACACGATAAACGGCAAACCGGGGTTAGCGACCGCCGATTGAGTGCGCAGCGTTATGGCGCAACGCCTGTACCAAACGAAATCAAGGGAGCGAGCCGACCGCCGAGGTCGGGTCCGCTTCAGAAAGCAGGTCTACGCGATCTCGTCGTTGAACCCGCTTGGGTTTCGATACGCCTCGCAGACCCGCTTTCTGAAGCGCTGCTACTCAACCGGCGCTAGTCCCCCTGGTCAATCCAAATTTAGAATTGCTCCGCAATCCCAGTTTCGTTGACTTTGCCTGTCTCTCGTGTTATCGTTCGGCCATGAATGTCCCGGCGTTGATGGCCACCTACCAACTCAGGCAGCGAGAGTATTTACTGCGGATCACCCGGGCGATGACCTCTCGCCTCGACCTGCCAAGTTTGCTCAAACTCATCCTGGCCAGTGCAGCAGAGATGGTTGCCTCACCTGCCGGGTTGATCGTTTTGAATGATGATACCCCCAACATCATTGACGGTGAAGTCCTCGAAGAAAGGACGCACTTTCGCATTCGTGCCGCCTATGGCATCCCCCCGCAGCTTCTCCCTGCGTTTCGTCCACTGCTGAACGCATGGCCGATCACAGATTCGGCCGAAGACGCCTTCGGTGAAGGTGGAACGTTTACCGTATCGGGCGAACTCTACCGGCAAGAACTTGAGCGGCGTGTGCAGATGGTCGAAGACAACCTCGGGCATCAGCTTGGCCAGGTTTTAGGTCTTCCGCTGCTCTTTGAGGAAGAAGTACTGGGCGTCATTTTCTTATTTCGGGGTGACAACGCCTTTACGCAGCTTGACTGGCAATTCTTACAAGGGTTTGCCTATCAAGCGGCCATCGCCGTCCGCAATGCTCGGCTCTACCAACAACTTTTGACCGAACGCAGCCGATTGGCGACCATCGTAGAGAACAGTGCAAATGGCATTATGATTCTCTCGCCCAGCCGTCATGTGCAGGTGATCAACCAGGCCCTGGCGGCCATGACGGGCATCTCGCCACAGGATGCTATCGGCAAATCTTGCGAGCAACTCCTGAACCTTCAAAACGTGGTGGGTGACCACCTGTGCAGCGAAGACAGCGAATTGCAGCTCGACGCCGAGGGAAATCTGCGCTGTGAAGGCGATCTCGTCCGCCCCGGGGGCGGACATATTTCGGTGGCAGTCACCTATACACCGCTGACCGATGAAAACGATCAACTGGTTAATATCATCGCCAATGTTCTCGACATTACCCGCTTCCGTGAAGAAGAGGAGATGAAGTCTACCTTCGTCTCTGTCATGAGCCACGAACTGAAAACGCCGGTCGCCATTATCAAAGGGTATGCCCAGACGCTGGCTCGTCCGGATGCGGCCTGGGATAAAGATGTCGCACACCAGGGGCTTCAGATCATCGAAGAGGAAGCGGATCGGCTGGAAGCACTGATCAATAACCTCCTCGATGTCAGTCGAATCCAGGCCGGGGGGCTGCGGCTGGATATTTCCGACGTCAATCTCTATCGGCTGCTGATGCGTGTTGCCCAGGACTACCGCACGCAGACAACACGCCATCAGATCGCAGTCGATCTACCCGAAAACTTCCCGTTTGTATCCGGTGACGAAGATCGACTGCGTCAAGTGTTTACAAACCTGCTAAGCAACGCAATCAAGTATTCGCCTGAGGGCGGCGCTATCAGGATAGGTGGGTGGGTAGAAGATGATCCACAGCGCAAGGATGGTGGTCGGCGCGTCGTGATCTACGTGGCCGATGAAGGCATCGGCATTCCAGAGTCTGAGATCCCCAAGATCTTTGAGCGCTTTTACCGGGTGGACAGCGGCCTCCGCCGCAGCACCGCCGGGGTAGGGATCGGCCTTTTTTTGATCAACGCCATTGTAGAAGCACATGAGGGCGAAATCTGGGCGCGCAGTGAACTGGGTAAAGGAACCACCTTTTTCGTCGCTTTGCCGGTTGATGAAGATCAGAGCAACAACGAGATTCCGTAGCGAGGTACAGATGTATGCGATTCGTCCTTGAAAAGCGATTACAACGTTCACGCGTCGCCGAGCTCTTAGTGCCTGTGATCGCGATCGGGTTGGCCCTGATCTTCTGTGCACTGTTGCTGCTGATCTTTGGCGCAGATCCATTGGCAACCTATCAGGCGATGTGGCGTGGGGCTTTCGGCACATGGGCCGAATTTATGTCGGGCCAATCTTATGCGCTGAATGAAACGCTGCTGAAAGCGATTCCTTTGATGCTGGCCGGTCTGGCCGTCGCCATCGCGTTTCGCATGCTCTTCTGGAACATCGGCGCCGAAGGACAACTTGTGTGGGGCGCCATCGCCGCCACATGGGTCGCACTCTTCTTGCCCGGAATGATCGGTGGTCTTCCGAATTGGCTCTTGCTACCGCTGATGATCCTGGCTGCATTCATCGCCGGAGCAATTTGGGGTGTCATTCCCGGGGTGCTAAAGGCCTATCTGCGTGTCAACGAAATCATTACCACCTTGATGTTAAACTACGTGGCCCTGCTTTGGATGCAATACCTTTACACCGGCCCGTGGAAAGATCCCGCCGGGTTTGGTTTTCCTGGCACAGCACAGTTCCCCCGCGAAAGCTGGCTAATCCGTATTCCGCCCATCGACCTCGGATCGTATAGCCTGCAGCTTGGGCGTGTCCACTTTGGAATTGTGATTGCGCTTGTGGCCGCCGCTGTGATCTGGCTGATACTGTCGCGGACCAAGTGGGGCCTGGAGATTAAAGTGATCGGCGAGAACCCGCGAGCTGCTCGCTACGCCGGCATGGATATTGCCCGCAATGTCATACTGGTCATGATGATCAGCGGCGGGCTGGCCGGGCTGGCCGGCTTCAGCCAGGTAGCGGGTGTTGCCCACCGACTGCAAAACGGGATTGCCGTCGGCGATGGCTTTACAGCCATTATCGTCGCCTGGCTGGCCAAACTCAACCCGTGGGCTGTTATCCTTGTCAGTGTGCTGTTGGCCGGGTTAACTACGGGCGGCGATCAGCTACAGATCAGCATGGGGCTGCCTGCGGCCGTCTCAGGCGTGCTGCAGGGCTCAATCCTCTTCTTTGTGCTCGGCGCCAACGTCTTTGTTAACTACCGGCTGCGCGTGATCCGTCCACAGCCGGTGACGGTGACTACGACCTACTCCGACAATCCCAAACTGGCCGGGTGAGCAGATTATGGATATCTCCCTTGCGTTGATCGTTTCTATCCTGGCCGTGACCATCCAGGCAGGGACTTCGTTGGTCTTTGCGTCTGTAGGCGAAATCTTCACGGAACGCGCCGGCATCCTCAACCTGGGGCTGGAGGGCATTCTGATCATGGGCGCGGTGACGGCCTTTGCCACAGGCTACCACACCGGCAGCTTGCTCGCTGCTATCCTGGTAGCGATGGTAGTGGGCGGACTGCTGGCCACCATTCACGCCTTCCTCACCGTCACATTGCGCGCCGATCAAGTGGTCAGTGGGCTGGCATTAACGCTCTTTGGCATCGGCCTCAGCAGTTTCCTTGGGCAACGTCTGGGGCCTGACGGTGGACCGCTCGTAGGGCTGGTCGGCCCTAAGTTCTCTCGTTTCCCCATTCCCCTGCTCAGCGACATCCCCCTGATTGGCCCCGCCCTCTTTAACCAGGACCCGTTGGTCTATCTCATGTACATCGGCGTCCCTGTCGCGGCGTACATCCTCTACCGTACCCGCACAGGACTACACCTGCGCGCCGTGGGTGAAGATCCGGCCACGGCGGACGCGATGGGCATCTCGGTGACGCAAGTCCGCTACCTCTCCACCATCGCCGGCGGCGTCCTCATGGGATTGGGCGGCGCGCACCTCAGCCTGGCCTACACCCCGGGCTGGACCGAAAACCTGACCGGCGGCCGCGGCTGGATCGCCATCGCCCTTGTCATCTTCGCCACCTGGGATCCGTGGCGGGCCGTGCTGGGCGCACTGATCTTTGGCGGCGTCAACGCCATCCAATTTCGGCTTCAGGCTGCCGGCGGCAGCGTGATTCCGGCCGCCGTGCTGGCCATGCTGCCCTACCTGCTGACCATTGCCGTCCTCACGCTGATCACCGTCTACGAAAACGTCAGTCGCCGCCTGGGCGCACCGGCCGCCCTAGGATTGCCCTACGTGCGCGGTGAACGGTGAACTCATAGGCAAACCACGATGGAAAAGAGGGCTGATTGTGCACGGCTCTTTGATGGGTGCTACAATGAAGGACAGACGCTGTACTAATCCAGTGTGAACCCCTATTCCATCATCAAATTCTGAATCCATAAGGAGTCGAGCCCTATGAGCGAGCAAGACTATCGAATTGAACGCGATAGCTTGGGTGAAGTGCGTGTCCCCGCCGATGCCCTCTACGCGGCGCAAACACAACGAGCTGTCGACAACTTCCCCATCAGCGACCTGCGCTTTCCACGGGCCGCCATCCGCGCCCTTGGTTTGATCAAAGGCGCGGCGGCTGCCGTCAACCTCAAATTGGGCCTCATGGATGCGGACATGGCCGCCGCCATCCAGTCGGCGTCCGATGAAGTTGCGCGTGGAGAGTACGACGACCAGTTCCCGCTTGACATTTTCCAGACCGGCTCGGGCACCAGCACCAACATGAACGCCAACGAAGTCATTGCCAACCTGGCCTCGACTAAGCTGGGGCGCAAGGTTCACCCCAACGACCACGTGAACATGGGGCAGAGCAGCAACGACGTTATCCCTACCGCGATTCACGTCAGCGCCTACCTGCTCACTGCCGAAGAACTGCTGCCATCGCTGCACTATGTCAAAGAGACGCTCGACCGCAAAGCCGCCGAAGTGGACGACGTAGTGACCACCGGTCGTACCCATCTTATGGACGCGATGCCCGTGCGCCTGAGCCAGGTGCTGGGTGGATGGAGCAGCCAGATTGGTCATGGCATTGAACGCCTGGAAGCCGCGCTGCCTCGCCTCGCCATGCTGGCGCAGGGTGGCACCGCCGTCGGCACCGGCATCAACGCCCATCCCGACTTTGGCCGCATGATCGCCGAAGAGCTCTCCAGCATGACCGGCCAACCCTTTGTCACCAGCCCCAACTACTTCGAGAGCCTCAGCAGCCAGGACGCCGCCGTGGAACTGAGTGGGCAGCTCAAGGTGGTGGCCACGACCTACATGAAGATGTCCAACGACTTGCGCTGGATGAACAGTGGTCCCATCGCCGGCTTAGGCGAGATCGTGTTGCCATCGTTGCAGCCGGGCAGCAGCATCATGCCGGGCAAGATCAACCCTGTCATCCCTGAAGCCATGACGATGGTCTGTGCGCAGGTGATTGGCAACGATGTCACCATCACCATTGGCGGGCAAGCCGGTAACTTCCAACTCAACGTCATGCTGCCGGTCATCGCCCACAATTTGATCCAGAGCATCACACTGCTCGCCAGTGCGGGGCGTGTCATGGCGGACATGGCATTGGCCGGTTTCACCGTCAACCGCGAGCGCATTACCTCACTCGTCGGGCGCAACCCCATCCTGGTAACGGCCTTGAACCCTGTGATCGGGTATGAGAAGGGCGCCAAGATCGCCAAGACCGCCTATGCAGAAGGACGTTCGCTCAAAGAAGTTGCACTAGAGATGACAGAACTGACCGAAGCTGAGCTTGATCGCTTGCTCGATCCTCGGCAGTTGACCGAGGGTGGCATTCAAGAATAGCCCGCCAAATAAAAAGCCCCGGCTCATCGAGCCGGGGCTTTTTTAATCCTGTAAAATCTTAAGGCAGATACGTAAAGGGATTGCGAGCGACACCCTGATACCGTACTTCAAAGTGAAGATGCGGACCCGTGGAATTACCCGTGTTGCCCACGGTACCGATCTGCTGGCCTTTGCTTACACTTTCGCCCTGACGGACGAAAATACTGTTCAGGTGGGCATAGAGTGTTGTGTAGCCGTTGCCGTGGTCTATCAAGACCATATTGCCATAGCCACTGTTCCAGCCGCCAGACTTAGAGGCAATCACATAACCACCATCAGAGGATGTGACCGGGGTGCCGGTGTGGGCGCCAATGTCGAGGGCACGATGACCACCCCAGAACGACTGTGTGATGCTACCCGACGTGGGCCAGGTTAACGCACCGCTGCCCTTCAACGCGCTATCCGGTACCGGACCCGTATAGGCTTCCACCTGGCGAGTAATATACGGCTTGGTGCCGCCCGGAATGATCAACTGTGTTCCCACAGTAATGGGGACATCAAGATTCTCTAGCTTGTTGAAGGGCGCATCGACAACTGCCTGTGCCGTCACCTTATACTTGGCTGCGATGGAGTAGAGTGTGTCGCCTGGCTGCACCACATGAAGGGCGCCGTCAACCGGGAGAATAACAAGCCGGTCGCCAATGCGTAGCAAATCCGGGTTTGCTTCTAGTTCGGGGTTGGCCCACTGAATCGTCTCGGGATCGATATTGAACTTGGCGGCAATGCCTAACACCGTATCACCCGGTTTGACGGCGTACGTTTCAACCGTCACCCGTTCAGTAGGCGGTGCTGCCACCTGGGGCGCGATGGGGTTAACTGCCTGAGGCTGAACAACGCCTTCGACTGGTTGGTTCGCACTGGTGAAGGGCACTACCGCTCTTTGGAACGCTTCGCTTGCATCAACAACACTGTTGCCTGTGCCGGCCAATGGATTCGTCGTATTGGCCAACTCCTGCGGCGCAAAAATACCTTCATCGGGCAAATTGCGCAGTGAGAACTGCCAGTTTGGGAGTTCAACGCGACTGACAATCAATACCACAGCCGCGACGGCAAGAACAGCCAAATGGCTGGCTAACCGAATCGGTGTTACTTGATCGCTCAGGAACAACTGAATCTTTTCGCCAATCGACTTTGCCGCCCCAGAATCAACAACAAAGCTAGAAGCCTCTAGAGTAGCCACCGCTACCGGCTGCCCCATAGCATAATCGGCTCGATTCGAGTTCGGTGAACCAGGGTAGTGGCTGTAAGTGGGCTGATGAACTGCCTGAGGAGAAGCTGTCGCTCTGCTATCGCGACGTTGGAAGCTAGGCTGTTCTTGTGAAGAGTACAGTGAGTTATCCAAGGAGCCATCCGTTGTAGGTTGAACACGGTTATTAGAGTGGCTGCCCGAAAGTGTACTGCCGATTTCATCAGACGAAGAGTGAGGCTTAACTCGCTTTTGTTCGGTGAATTCTTCTGTTTTCAACAGTCGACCAAAGCGATACTCCCCCTCTGCCCTAATAGCATCGGAAGACGGCATCTTTCACTCCAAAGTGGGTGTTGCGACTACCTTTCAGCAAGAGATAGGTTCTAGATCGTTGAAGCAGCTTTGCTGAACCGGTTATCTGAATGCAACAGGTTGGACGACGATTCACACCGAAACATAGAAACCCAATTCTTGATCCTGGGGGAAGGTGATCAATGAGAACGTTTCGGTACTACCTGGAATCGACGCTATGGATTGTTAAAACGGTACAGGAAGAAACAATCTGTTTCTGCCCGGTTCGTTTCCGCTAGACGTGTAGAGACTTCCGCCAGGGGATTAGAGAATCGAACAATGCCGTGAATTATAGCATACCGGATCTAGTAAACAAATTGAGAGGAGGTAATCAAGTGACCTTTATAGCCTCTTTTTTAAGTTTCGTTGATCGAACGTCGATCAACCGTAGGATTTTAGTATGTATTGAATGCTGCAAGCTTCCTCTGTTGCACAGTGTTTGACAAAGATCGCGCCATGCTTTCACCGCGCTACCGCTTCAAATGCAGAATGGACATATCAATGATACGTCCATTCTTTCGACAACTCTATGAATACCCTACGCTCTACGCATCTGGCCCAAAACTGCGTCAACGTCGAGATCCTACGCCCGGAAGGGCATTGTTCTTCGCCCTACTTGATCAACGTTTCAAGGAACTCCTGGTTACTGCGTGTACGACTGAGCCGCTCAAGGATAGGCAGCAGTGCATCATGTCCGCCACCCATAGCATCGATCATGCGGCGCAACGTGTAAACCTTGGCCAGGGTTTCCGCATCCAATTGTTTCTCTTCGGCGCGGGTACCGCTGCGTTCGATATCGAAGGCAGGGAAGATACGGCGCTCTGCAAGGCGACGGCTCAGGTGGAGTTCCATGTTGCCGGTACCCTTGAATTCTTCGTAAATAACATCGTCCATACGACTGCCGGTGTCGACAAGGCAGGTCGCGATAATTGTTAAACTCCCGCCTTCTTCGATGTTACGCGCCGCACCAAAGAAGCGTTTGGGCGGATAAAGTGCCGCCGGATCAATACCACCAGAGAGCGTACGGCCAGATGGGGGTACTGTCAGGTTGTAGGCGCGTGTTAGGCGAGTAATGCTGTCGAGAAGAATCACAACGTCGCGTTGGCTTTCCACGAGACGCTTGGCGCGCTCCAGTGCCATTTCGGCGACACGGACGTGATTCTGCACAGGTTCATCAAACGTACTGCTGATCACCTCCGCCTCGACCGAGCGATCCATATCGGTGACTTCTTCAGGGCGTTCACCAATGAGGACGACCATCAGATGTAAGTCTTCGAAGTTTTCCGTCATCCCATTGGCAATCCGCTTGAGAACCGTCGTCTTACCTGCCTTTGGCGGGCTAACGATAAGCCCACGCTGCCCACGGCCGATAGGTGACAACATATCGATCAGCCGGGTGGCGAGTACGCTGGGTTTTGTCTCCAACGCGATCTGTTCGTCGGGGAAAATCGGCACCAATCGATCAAAGAATGGCCGACGTTTTGCCTCTTCGGGATCCAGGCCGTTGACTGCTTCAACCTTGAGCAGACCAAAGTACTTCTCTGTTTCTTTTGGCGGGCGTACCTGCCCTACGACGAGATCTCCCGTCCGTAGTCCGAAACGTCGTATCTGACTCTGGCTGACATAGACGTCTTCAGGCCCAGGCAGTAAATGGTCACTGCGAAGAAAACCAATGCCATCCTGAACGATTTCCAAGATGCCGCCGCCGAAAATATACCCTTGCTTCTCGGCATTGGCGCGCAACAAGCGCATAATCAAATCGTACTTCTTCAGCCGGGTATACCCCGTAATCGACATTGAGCGAGCCATTTCCCGGAGTTCATCCAGGGTAAGCTCCTCAAGTTCTGACATGGTCATTGACACCAGTTCCATGATTATCCTCTTACGACTCTTTCAGTGTGAAATCATTGCGTGATACAGCATAAATTATTTATCTGTACTTCAATACTTAGCATTTGTGCCGGTCCCGCTACCGTACTCCAGGTTCATCTGAATCAGCGAACAGTTTCTAAACTTGCTACCCCTGTTCTCCATGCGTCTACCAGGGCATTTCACAACTCCACTTGCACAGGGCACTTCATTGACTGGTTTTGATTGCGTTCTCTCGATCCGATTAAACAGGAAGGACGAGCAGAGAGAGTGCAAGCATGCAAATTCAATTGTGGCGCAATTTTGGGTTTATGGATGCTAACTGTTGCAAATCCTCTATGATACACAAGGAGAAGTAGCACTGGCGTGGAACCGTGTCAGTAAAGAATTGTTTCAGCGGTGGGCAGGGGACAGGTTATAAGAACGCTATCGTCCTTTATTAAAGTCAGCCGCGATCTTCAGTGGACGGTAATCCTGTGTGGACACCCGAATGGACATCCTTAGTGAATATCCCTAACTTTGTTCCTCGGCGCGTCTCAGGTGCTGTGGAAAAGTTCAGGTTGCGTTAGGCGTTGTGAACGGCGCAGCAATCAAGTCAAGCGCTACTCACCATACGCTCCTGTTCAACATGGAGTAATGGGTCTTGGAGCAACCACTATAGCAACAAATGAAGTTAGAACGGGAGTTGTTACCCATGGCGAGGCATAGATAAAGTTAAACTAAAGTATACTGACTTTACGCACAGAAGTCAACTAGGTAAAAGGAGGAAAATTGCAGGGCCCGCAACTGGACCGGGCACAGCAACTTTGCCCCTGCTTTTTGTCAACCCACTGTCGCCAAATGCCAACGGCACTCCTACCGCGCTCCCTGGGCTCTTACTCGACGACCACCGGCACAATCATAGGACGTCGTTTTGTTTGCTCATACAGGAATCGTTCCAGGTGGTTCTTAATCTTCTCTTCTGCCTCGCGCTTACTCAATGCTCGCTGTACGTTCAACTCTTTTTCGAGGTTTTTCACGGCAGATTGCAGCAGATCGTTACTCTGCCTTAAGTATACAAAACCTCGGCTGCTGAGCTCGATGGGCCCCCGTGGGGCGCCCTTGCCTTTGTCCCACGGGACAATTGCCACCACAAATCCGTGATCCGACAGGATCTCGCGCTCACGCAGTACTGCGGGTCCAATATCACCTACTCCACTGCCGTCTACCAAAACGGGCGAAGCCGGAGCGAAGTTCCGTTCGACACGGGCCATCGCATCCTTTTCAAAGATCACGGCATCTCCATTGTTGAGGACAAAGACCTTCTCTGGCTCGAACCCCATCTGAATCGCCGTCTTGCGGTGGCTGTACAACATGCGGGGTTCGCCATGAACCGGAATGAAGTACTCTGGTTTCACCAGACTAAGCAGCAGACGCTGCTCTCCTTGGCTGGCATGTCCACTGACGTGGACAGGTTCTAGTGGCGGATAAATGACCTCTGCCCCTCGCTGGATCAAATTATTGATGACACGCCCGACTTCTTCCTCATTGCCGGGGATAGGGTGACTGCTGAGGATCACGGTGTCGCCCGATTTGATTTCGATATCGCGATGTCGGCCTTCGGCCATACGCGAAAGAGCGGCCTCAGGTTGCCCCTGGCTGCCGGTGCTGACGATGACTTGTTGGTTGTCGTCAAGTTGATGGTTGCGCCGCAAATCGAAGATCATGTCATCTGAGATCTTCAGGTAGCCCAACTCGCGAGCAATCTCTGTATTGTTACGCATTGAGTAACCGGTAAACGTGACTTTGCGTCCATATTTCTGCGCCACGTTAATGACTTGTTGTACACGGCTCAGCAATGAAGCAAAGGTGGTTACGATCACGCGACCCTGCGCCGAGCGGAAGATGTGATCAAAGGCATCTTCGACAATCGATTCGCTAGGTGTGAAGCCAGGGCGCTCGGCGCCCGTGCTGTCCGAGAGCAGCGCCAGCACGCCTTCCGCCCCCAATGTGGCAAACCGCCCAAAATCCGCACCCGTTCCATGAACCGGCGTGTAGTCAAACTTAAAATCACTGCTGTGGATGACTAACCCCGCAGGGCTGCGAATCGCCAGTGCAAAAGCATCGGGGATACTATGGCTGGTCGAAATCATTTCAACCTGAAACGGACCAAGCGGAATGACATCACCCGTATTGACGGTGATAATCGTCACCTGGTTCAGCAGTCCATGCTCACGCAATTTGTGTTCGATCAAGGCGCGCGCCAGTCGCGGGGCGTAGATCGGCACATTTACATGGCGCAACAAAAAGGGCAGGCTGCCTATATGATCTTCATGGCCGTGGGTGATGACAATGCCACGAACCAATTCACGGTTGCTCTGCAGATAACTAAAATCTGGAATAACCAGATCGATGCCCAGCATGTCATTCTCGGGGAATTTGACGCCGGCATCGACAATCATGATATTGCGACCATACTCAAACAACATCATGTTCTTGCCGATTTCCCCCAGTCCACCCAGGGGAATCATGCGTAGGGGATAATTTGCCATATGTGGCTACGACTCCTTGTCGTGCAGTATCGAAAAAAGGGCCGGATATCCGAAATAACGGATATGCCGACCCCTTATTTTACCTTATAAAGTTATGGATTGCGTAATTGGTACCTACCACTCCCAGATTCCGGCAATCTCTTTCAGAGACTCGGCATCAATAATATTGATACGCCGATACCCCAGCTCAACCAGATCCTGGCGTTTGAAATCACGCAAAATCGCGCTGACCGTCTCTCGGTAAGTCCCAAGTCGGTCGGCAAGTGCTTGGTGGCTTACGCCCTGGATCAGACCGTTTTCCTGATGGCTCAGTTCGACAAGCAACGCCGCCAGCCGTTCCGGTAGTTTCTTGTAAGCGACATCTTCCAGGTTGTTCTCTACCTGCATCAGCCGCTTGCCATAAGTCTGCAACATGCCCCACCCCAAAATCGGGTACTGAATGGTCATGTTACGCGCTTCGGATGCCGGCACAGACCAGACGGTAACATCCGATGCCGCTTCCGCAAAAACGTTCGCCTCGCCGGGGTTATTGAGTGCCCCTTCGCCAAAGATCGCCCCAGACTCCAACGTGGCAATCACCAGGCGGCGTCCTTCATTATTGGTACAGACAAGATGAACCTGCCCTTGCATAAGCATATACATCTTGCGCTTAAGATCCTCGGCAGTCGATACCGTCTCGCCTCGCTCTATGCTGCGGATATTGATGCGACGCCCGAAAACTGGATCTTCGTCACGCAAATCCATCAACATTTGTGGGATATTGAAGTTGCGTTGGCTTCCTTCGTTTCGTGTAACCTGGGGGCGCTGGAGAAGTGTTTCGTAAGACATTGCTTATATCCCTTTAGCTAGATACCTCTAATTGGCCATCCTGGGTGCGTCTGCGATCCTGACAATACCAGTTACTTTCTATCATCCTACCGGTATAGAGGACTCCTGTGCATTTGCTGTGCAATAATCTTACCACACATGGACAGCGCTGTCTAGTGCTAATTTTCATCAAAATGCACAACATAGTTAGAGGATTTATGGTGAAATCGTCAATTTCGGGCTGAAACGCAGCCATTCACGTTGCGTTGTCATCAGTCTTATGTCTGGCAAAAAGCTTGTCGCCCGACAGTGGTTACGATCATATCAACTGTTTGATAGAAGAATGTTGCCAAAAGGTTAGCAATATGTTTGTGTTTGATAACATTCGGCATCGACGTCTATGGGCAAAAAATTGTGCAAAAGGGCGACATGCAGTATAGATATACAGGATCGGCCCTGCGGAACTCAATTACTCAATTGAAGTCCAATTCAACCTGTGTTACACTTCCAACAAATGGTATAGTGGCCTCGGTATCCATTCACTGGCAGCCTACCCATTGTCGTAGCGCACCTGTACAGGCGTAAACTATGAGATACCTGCACGGTGGCGTAGTCACACACAATTAAGCAAGTGGCAGGGTAATTGATGACGTAGCACACCTGGCCGCAAAACTCTTTTGGAAATTCTCGGAGTACAAGAGAGAAGAGTTCCTGACCTCATGGGTAGAAACAGTACCACCTGAAAGGCAAGAAGGGAATGAGAAGAGCGCTTGCGGTGATCATGGCAGTACTTGTCAGCATAGTTTGGTTGGGTATGATCTTGGGCGTTCCATACCTGGCAGTAACTGGTGAGCTTCAACGATGGGTACCGGTAGATCTTCAAGATGCTTCTGACCTACTTGGCATTGATGTGGCATCGATTGGTGAGCTTGTGGGGGTAGCTCGGCCCACAGGTCTAGGATTGATAGACGAACCGGTCGTGGTAGTGGCCCCTACCGATCTGCCGACCCCTGAAGAAGTCGCGCCTGAGGCTACCACCCCCCCCACCGAAGAACCTTCGCCAACACCCACTTCAACCCCTACCATGACGCCCACGGCAGAGCCCGAGGCTGAAGCCGACACTACGCTTACCGTGACTGCAACCCTCACGCTCACCGACACAGGTGAACTTACGGGTACAACAGATATTACCGCCACCACAGAAATAACCACGTCCCCTGACGTTACCGCTGTACCTGAACTGTCGAGTACACCTGCGTCCACGCAGGGACCGGCGCTTGCCATTGTCGCCAGTGTCGCCAATCTACGGTCCGGCCCAGGTCTTGAATTTGATATTGTCGGCACGCTGGAGCCGCCCAAACTGATTTCAGTCGTCGGCCGCGACACAACAGGTGAGTGGTTCTTGATCAACGATGGTACCTGGATCTTTGGGGTGCTGTTGACCGAAGCCCCCGATGTTCCTGTGGTTGACCCGAATGCAACAGTAGAACCCACAGCAGAAGCGACTGTAGAACCCACTGTAGAAGAGATCGAAACGCCGACGCCTTCTGCTGTGGTAACCACGACTCCGCCCATTACGCAGACCCAAGCCGTGACGGCAACCATCAACGCCGATGCCAACTTGCGCTCCGGCCCCGGCACAGAATTCGACGTTGTGACCGGAGCCGCCTTTGGCACGGTTGTTACTGTCGTCGGCCGGACAGAGGCTAGCGACTGGTACTTACTCTCCGACGGCAACTGGGTCTTTGCCACACTGCTCAACGGGACATTTACAGACGTGCCGGTGGTGGATGCCGAAGGCAATATCATTTCTGGCCCAAACCAGGGACGCCGGGCACTGGATCTGGTGTCAACATCGGCCGCAGCACCCGTCTCGACGCCGGCCACGGATAGCGCCGTCAGTCTTGTTGCCACGCCGACACCGGAGGCCGAGCCCACCACAAGTGTTGCACCCGATGTGGCGATACCCACAGAAACAACGTCATCTTCAGAAATCGCACCCACAGAAACAGCGCCACTTGTTGCAACGACCGAAAGTGATGCGGCAACCCCTACGTCTGGACAGGCAACCACCAGTGCGCCGGCCAACTTGCGTGCCGGGCCCGGCATTGCGTTTGATATTACCGGCTCAGTCGATGTCGGGGCGGTGCTCACTATTATTGGCCAAAATCCGGCCGGTGATTGGTACCAACTGATCGATAACTCTTGGGTTTTTGCTCAACTCGTCACAAACGCTCCGGCCAATCTACCGGTGGTCGAAACGCCCTGACAGGCTTTCCCCTCTCATTTTTGCCGAACGGATGGGTATCTCCGTTCGGCTTTTTTGTTAATATGAATACTCATCCTTGAATTGGGAACCTCTGCACACTTTTTGTTGTTTGGATGATATACAATAGTCTGGTCCTTGCTCTGACCGTTGCGACGAAGATTCACTTGTCTGCCATGCAGAGACTTTCGACAGAATGTCAGGTCAGAGACCGAACGACACTTGCATTGTGCCCTGCCCTGCGCGGGGCTACCCAGAAGTTGAGGACCCTATGCGTATCATACTGTACACTGGCAAAGGCGGCGTAGGAAAGACGAGCGTGAGCGCCGCTACAGCTATCCGTTGTGCCGATCTTGGCTATCGAACTGTCGTGGTCAGCACCGATCCGGCCCACAGTTTGGGGGATAGCTTTGATCGACGAATTGGCAGCGAGTTGACTTTGCTGCGCGAAAATCTGTGGGGGCAGGAGATCGATCTGCTCTACCAAATGGACAAGTACTGGGGACGCGTACAAGACTATCTGAATGTCCTCTTTTCCTGGCGCGGCATGGAAAGCCTGGTAGCCGAGGAAACATCGGTGCTGCCGGGCATGGAAGAACTGTCCAGTTTGATGCAGATTACCCACCTGGCCGAGACCGGCGACTATGATGTCATCGTGATCGATGCCGCCCCCACCGGATCAACATTGCAACTGCTGAGCTTCCCTGAAATGGCCCGCTGGTATATTGAAAAGGTCTTTCCCTTCCAGCGCAGGACGATTCAGCTAGCACGGCCTTTTATGAAGCGCTTCGGCGGAGACATGCCGTTGCCAGAGGATGACGTCTTCGACAGTATTGAAGAGCTGGTCGACATCCTCGAGCGCACAAGCGCTTTGCTGAGCGATAGCAACGTCAGCAGCATGCGTTTGGTTCTCAACCCCGAAAAGATGGTGGTCAAAGAAGCACAGCGCGCCTACACCTATCTCAATCTTTATGGATATGGCGTAGATGCGGTCATCTGCAACCGTGTGTTCCCGCAGCATCTGGCCGACGAGTACTTCAAACAGTGGAAGCAGTCACAGCAGGCCAACTTGCAATTTATCGAAGAGGCTTTTCAGCCATTGCCCATTTTCCAGATTCCGTTTTTTGAGCAGGAATTGGTCGGTGAAGCTATGCTCCAGCGCACTGCCGAAGCCGTCTTCGGTGAGGATCTGGTGCGAGGTGGCGCAGGAGATCCGACACAGAGTTTCTACTCCGGGTTGCCGCAGCAAATCTACGTCCAAAATGGACACTATGTCCTCAGTATTCCGCTGCCCATGGCCGAGAGAGACAACGTGGATCTGCACCGCAGCGTGGTAGACGAACTGGTGATTCGGATTGGCAATTGGAAGCGCAATGTCGCGTTGCCCACAGGCCTGGCCCGGCTCGAGATCGCCGGCGCCAAGTACGAAGAGGATCGACTCAATATTCTCTTTGAACGTGAGGATGAGGACGTCGAGGTCAAAGCCCAAGAGTTGCAGCCTAACCGCTGGGAAGTGCTAAAGACCCGTCTTCGAGGCGCCGCCGGGTAATCGGATGAGTTGTTGAAAGCGATACGGTCACATCTTATCTTGATGTGCTGCCTCCCAGGCCAGGATCGCCTGTTTGCGCTCGCTGCCCCATCGATAGTTGTGACGCTGTCCCGTTTGACGTACTACACGGTGACAGGGGATCAGGTAGGCGATTGGATTACGGGCGACAGCGTTGCCAACCGCACGCGAGGCACTGGTTGTACAGACGGTGCGAGCAATATCACCATAGGTAACGCGTGAACCGGCCGGCAAATGCATCAATGCCTCCCACACTTTGATCTGCCAGTTGGTGCCGCGCACATAGAGATGGAGCGGCGCCGGGGCGCTATCGGTTGCGAAAATCTGTGCAACCAGTCGTCCGGTTTCCTCGGGGTTGTGGACGAAGTCTGCTGCACCCCACTGTCGTTGCTGATCGGCCAGTTCGGCTTTGCCATCTGCATCGGCTAAGAAACTGAGCCCGCAGATGCCTTTGTCGGTGACCAAAAGCAGCGTATTGCCAAAGGGAGATGGATGCACCCCATAGCGAATCACGAGCCCTGCCCCGGCGGCCTTGTATTCGCCTGGTGTCACCGCTTCGGTGTGCACAAAAAGGTCATGCAAGCGCCCAGGCCCCGAAAGACCGGCATCAAGCGACGTATTCAATACAGATCGAGAGTGGTCCAGCGCAGCTTTGGCATACTCTTTGGTCAGATATTGTAGAAAGCGTTTGGGGCTGATCCCCACCCAACGGCTGAAGAGCCGTTGAAAGTGGAACTCGCTCATGCCCACATGGGCTGCAACCTCTGCCAATTCTGGTTGGCGTTGAAAATGTTCATCGAGATAGTGGATCGCCTGCGCCACAATTTCATAGTCGGCGGCGGCCTGGCCAAAGTCTGTGATCGGAACAGTGGATGTCAACACTTCATTGGTGTAGATCGTCATGAATTGCCTCCTAGTACATTTTGGCGTAAATTCCACGGCGGAAATTCGGCATCTCAACCTCTGGTAGAAACTGTCGGTGAATTTCCGCCGGGATTTACTAGTGCATAGCGAATGTGCTTTGCACAGCATACCGCGCCGCAACGCCCGCTGCCACCCGTTTCTTGCGCTTTTGGCCGTCTTCTTTTCGCTGTAAGGGCCGAAAGACTCGTGGCCGGCGGGCCCCCGCTTCGTGCCGATTTTAGCACGCCTCCACGTTGGCAACCAACCACCATCGTCCCCTTTTTTGTAATCACTCAGCACTTCCAAATTTGGCTTGACCAGGGGGACTAGCGCCGGTTGAGTAGCCGAGTCTGCGAGGCATATCGAAACCAACGCTACGCAGAACGGACCGGCACGGAGGCCGGTCCCTACCCGTAGGGATGGACCTCCGTGTCCATCCGTCGTGGCGTCCCGGTAGGCATGAACCCACCCAATACTGTGAGATGCACCCCTGTGAGCAAGATTCCTAGCCTGTGGATGGTAGAACTGTTATACTGTACGCACGTTTGTCAAAAGTGAAACCCAAGGGAGGCACGATGGCACTGCATCCGCTGGCAGGCAAACCGGCGCCCCAGGAACTCCTGGTGAATATACCCCGGCTGGTCGCCGCCTATTACACTCAATCCCCTGATATGAACGATTTGAATCAGCGCGTGTCATTCGGAACATCCGGACATCGCGGTTCATCCCTATCCGGCAGTTTCAATGAAGACCACATCCTGGCGATTTCGCAAGCGCTCTGCGAGTATCGGCAACAACAGGGGATCACCGGCCCGCTCTTTTTGGGCATGGACACCCACGCCCTGTCCGAACCGGCGTTGATTTCGGCCATCGAAGTGCTGGCTGCCAATAACGTCGATGTGCTCTACCAGGACGGCCTGGGCTACACCCCCACCCCGGTGATCTCGCACGCCATCCTCAGCCATAACCGCGCCCAACACAGTGATCGGGCCGATGGCATTGTGATCACACCATCCCACAACCCACCCGACGATGGGGGATTCAAATACAATCCACCCGAAGGTGGGCCCGCGGGTACCGAAACCACCAAAGCCATTCAGGAGCGGGCCAATCAGATCTTGATGGATGGGCTGAAGGCGGTGAAGCGTGTCTCGTGGCAAAAGGCGCTGGCTGCCGACCACGTGCGCGCCCATGATTATGTCACCCCCTACGTCTCTGATCTGGGAGAAGTGATTGACATGGACGCCATTGCATCCGCCGGGTTGAAGATCGGCGTTGATCCAATGGGCGGCGCCGGCATTGCCTACTGGCAGCCTATCGCCGAACGCTACGGTCTCGACCTGCGATTGGTCAACAGACGCATCGACCCCACCTTCAGTTTTATGACCGTGGATAAAGACGGCAAGATCCGCATGGACTGTTCATCACCCTATGCGATGGCCGGCCTGATCAACCTCAAAGATCAGTTCGACGTGGCCTTTGGCAATGATCCCGATTACGACCGGCACGGCATCGTCACCCGCAGCAGCGGGCTGCTGAATCCCAATCATTACCTTGCCGTCGCCATCTGGTATCTCTTCCAGAATCGACCCGGCTGGCGTGAAGACGCCGCCGTGGGCAAGACGCTCGTTTCCAGCTCAATGATTGACCGTGTCGCCGCTTCATTGGGGCGGCGCCTGGCCGAAGTGCCGGTTGGCTTCAAGTGGTTTGTAGATGGATTGGTGGACGGCTCCTTTGGTTTCGGCGGCGAGGAGAGCGCGGGCGCATCTTTCTTGCGCAAGGATGGCACCGTGTGGACTACCGACAAAGACGGCATCATCATGGATCTGCTGGCGGCGGAAATCACCGCCAAGACGCACAAAGATCCAGGCGAGCATTATCGACAACTGGAAGCACGCTTCGGCAGCCCGGTCTATACCCGTATCGACGCACCGGCCAATCGCAAACAGAAAGCCGTCCTGGCCGACCTCTCACCCGATCTGATTGAACGCACCGAGCTGGCAGGAGAGTCGATCACGGCCAAACTGACGAGGGCGCCGGGCAACAATGCCCCCATCGGTGGACTCAAAGTGGTGACCGAAAATGGTTGGTTCGCGGCGCGTCCATCGGGCACTGAGGACATCTACAAGATCTACGCCGAAAGTTTCCGCGGCGAAGTACATCTCGACCAGCTCGTGCAGGAAGCCCAGGAGATCGTGCAAGACGCCTTTCGGGCGGCGGGGATCGGGTAGAGACAGATAGAAATTTGGTCGGAGAGGCGGACACAGAGTGAATCTTTTAGCTACCCATCATCAAGGAAATTGGAATGAGCGACATTAAGTTTGGGACAGACGGCTGGCGCGGCCGTGTGGCCGATGACTATACCTTTGCCAATGTGCGCCGCTGCACGCAAGGATTTGCAGCCTGGCTGCACGACGAAGGACACGCCGGCGCCTCTGTGGTTGTCGGCCATGACAAACGCTTCATGGGCGAGAAGTTTGCGGCGACAGTCGCCGAGGTGCTGGCCGGAAACGGCTTTCACGTCTTTCTCACCGACGGGCCGACGCCCACGCCTGTGATCAGTTTCAGCGTCCCGGCCAGGGGCGCCGTGGCCGCCGTCAACATCACCGCCAGCCACAATCCGCCTGAAGACAATGGCTTCAAGGTGCGCGATGCCACCGGTGGCGCCATTGCGCCGGAGGGGTTGAAGGGGATCGAGGCGCGCATCCCCGCCGCAACGGACACGGACGCCATCCGCTCGATTCCGTTACAAAAGGCGTTGGACGGCGGGCAGATCGAAATCTTCGACCCCCGTCCTGCTTACATGAAACGCATCGCCGACCTGATCGACGTCCAACCGATCAAGGATGCCGGTCTCAAGATCGTGGTGGACAATATGTGGGGCAACGGCGCCGGCTGGCTCAGTGAAATCCTGGGCGGTGGGCGCACGGAGATCCTCGAATTTCACGCCGGGCGCAACCCGATCTTCCCCGAAATGTTGCGACCCGAGCCGATTCCGCCCAATGTGGATGCCGGTCTCGCTTACGGCGTGCAAATGGGCGCAGACGCCGTTTGTATCATGGACGGCGACGCCGACCGCTGCGGCTTCGGCTCGGAAACGGGCGAATTTATCGATCAATTGCGCGTCTTTGGGCTATTGGCCTACTATCTGCTGGCGATTCGGGGAGAACGTGGCCCTATTGTCAAGACGATCAGCACCACGTCTATGCTCAACAAACTGGGCAAACTCTACGACGTCCCCGTAGTCGAAACCGGCGTGGGCTTCAAATATGTGGCCCCGGCGATGGTGGAACACGACGCCCTGATTGGCGGCGAAGAGAGCGGCGGCTACGCCTTCCACGGTCATGTGCCGGAACGCGACGGCATTGTCGCCAATCTTTATCTGTTGGATTTTATGGTGCGCACGGGCAAAAGCCCGACCGAATTGCTCAAGATGCTCTTCGACAAAGTCGGCGAACACTTTTATGGACGGATCGACACCCGTCTCACCGGCAACGAGATGAAGCAGCAGGCGAAGCATCTGCTGGATACCATCGACATCACCGGCAAGACGCTGGGCGGTATTCCTATTGTTGATCTGGTGACGATCGACGGCTATAAATTCGTCATGGAAGATGGCGGCTGGCTGCTGGTGCGTTTCTCGGGCACCGAACCGCTGATCCGTGTCTACACTGAAACGACGCAGGGAGATCGCGTCGACGATATCCTACGCGATGGGCAGAAGCTGGCCGGACTTTAAGCGGTGATGAGCGCGATCAGGCTCATCCTAACATGCGATCGCACATACTTTCTGCATAGAATTCTATGTGATAAAATGAACAAACTAAAGGCCTTGTACTGTTGAATGTGAGCGAAGATGCACGAAGAGACAAACAGGTCGGCTCCCGCCCTGGTAGATAGTCATTGTCATCTTGACCTGGAACAATTCACTGAAGATCGGGACGCTGTCGTCTCTCGGGCACGTGAGGCCGGTGTGCGCGTCATTGTGAATCCCGGCATCGATCTGGATCATTGTCGTCGTGCACTGGGATTGGCAGAGCACTACCCGGAGCTGTATGTGGCGGTGGGCGTTCATCCCAATAGCAGCGATCTCTACACGACAACCACTTTGGCCGATCTACGCCAACTTGCCTCTCACCCCAAAGTGGTGGCCATCGGTGAGATCGGGCTGGACTATTACTGGGACAAGGTTGACCCGGCGCAACAGGCCATTGCCCTTCAAGATCAACTGGAACTGGCGGCGTCGCTTGGGTTGCCCGTCATTATTCACAACCGCGACGCCACTGAGGACGTTGTTCATCTGCTGGAAGAATGGGTGCAGAGCGACTTATTTCGCCAGTCGCCATTGGCCGGCCGACCGTTTGCCGGTGTGCTGCATGCCTTTGGGGGAGATATTGACCTGGCCAATCGGGCGTACGCATGGAACTTTGTCTTGAGCATCGGTGGGCCGGTTACATTTAAGAATGCACATCAGTTGCATGATGTGACGGCTCAGTTGCGTCTAGATCGCCTGATGTTAGAAACAGATGCACCTTACTTGACGCCCCATCCTTATCGCGGCAAGCGCAACGAGCCATCGTACGTGGCATTGGTGGCTCAACAGCTTGCCGTTTTGCATGATGCGTCCGTCGAGCAGATCGCTGCCGTCACCACCCACGTTGCCATGACTTTCTATGGGCTGAAAGAGAAATTGGCCTTAAGTGAAAACAACCATGATCTATGACTTTAGTACCGAGGATACTGCTCTGACCCAGTTGACTAACTTTTCTCAGGCTACCCGTCGAAACGACGAAATGGCCACCTATATGAGTGCTCTGAGTACCTTGCAAAACGTACAGCATTTGCTTAGCCCAGTACAGGGTGGGCTACGCTCTGTCGAGCAGAAAATGAAGACGATTGAGACTTCGCTCTTCGCGCCGTTGGCCGATGCTTTCGTTGAACTGATCGGGAGCGGAGGAAAACGTCTGCGCCCTGCCCTGGCCCTGCTGACGGCACAGCTAGAAGCGCCCCACAAAGAGAGTCGCACCGATGACGACGATCGCCACCGACGGCTAATCGCCCTCTCCGCCGCGGTGGAAATGTTACACACCGCCACCCTCGTGCATGATGATGTGATCGACGGTGCGCTGTTGCGCCGCGGCGCGCCTACGCTCAACGCCACCTGGAACCAGGGACAAACCGTCCTGGCCGGGAATTATATGTTTGCACGCGCCGCCTACTTTTCGGCGGAGACTGAAAATGTACACGTCATCGACCTGTTCAGTGAAACGCTCAAAATTATCGTCGACGGCGAGCTGCGCCAGCTCTTCGCCCGCTATGAGTACGATCAAGCGCGCGAAGACTACTATCAACGCATTTATGCCAAGACAGCCAGTCTTTTCAGCGCGGCGACCGAATCTGCCGCTGTTCTGTATGGGTTCGCCGAATCTCACGTCCGGCAATTGAAAGAGTTTGGCTATCATTTCGGCATGGCCTTCCAGATCGTTGATGACATTCTTGATTTTACCAGCGATGAGAGCACCCTCGGCAAGCCCGCGGGCAGCGATCTGCGCCAGGGCACGCTGACCCTGCCCTTCTTTTACTACTTGCGCAGCCATCCCCAGCCACAGAGCGTGATTGACGGGTTGAGTACCGCTCGCCAGGCGGCCGAGGACGGCGACGAGCAACGCCTGACTGAGGAAGTGCGCCGCGTTGTCCTCGATATTCGACAGAGCGGCGCCATCGACGCAGCACGCAACGAGGCCATCGACTTTTTGGATCGGGCGGCGCTGAACCTGAGCGATTTCCCCGACAGCCGTGCTAAGGAATCACTGTTAGGGCTGTGCGCTTTCGTCGTCCAACGGACCAGTTAACCTAGATCTGTTTTATATGTCATAACTTCCCTCCTCCAGTTTTGACTTTTCGGTATCAGGTGTACAATTAAAACGATTTTGGCCCGGATGCAACGGCGTCCGGGTCCGTTTTTTGATTGGGCATAACCACATCATCACCGCCTGATAGATACACAGGCGCATTGGGCGTCAGCGATGCCGAGAAAGGGCGCACACGAATCTATGCAGCATCTATCCCTTTTGCAATTGTTAAAGCGTGAGTTTGCAGGCTATACCCTGGTTACCTTTCGCCAGGATCTGCTGGCCGGGCTGACAGTCGCTGCCGTCGCGCTGCCGCTGGCACTGGCGTTCGGTGTGGCGTCGGGCGCAACCGCGGCGGCAGGATTGGTGACGGCTATCCTGGCCGGTGTCATTATCGGTGGTCTATCGGGCGCACCTTATCAGATTTCGGGGCCGACGGGTGCCATGAGTGCGATCCTCATCTTGATCGCCAGTCGCTACGGTATCGAAGCGACCTGGCTCACAGGCGTCATGGCCGGCGCCTTGATCCTGACCATCGGCCTGTTGCGGCTGGGTCGCTTTATCGCCTTTATCCCTGCGCCGGTGATCTCGGGCTTCACCTCGGGGATCGCCGTCATCATCTTTGTGGGCCAGATCGACAATTTCCTCGGCGTGCATACAGAAGGCACCGAGTCGGCCGCCCTCAAGTTGATCAACTACTTCCGCGGCGGGTTTACACCCAACTGGGGGGCCGTCCTCACCGGGGTGATCGTGATTCTGATCATGTTCTTTTGGCCGCGCAAGTTGGGCCGGATCGTGCCGGGGTCGCTGGCCGGTCTCATCCTGGCCAGCCTGGTCAGTATCCTCGCCGGGTGGAACATGGAAAGTATTGGCGAGATTCCACGCACGATTTTGCTGGCCGAACGGCTGCATTTCGCCGATATCCCTTGGGGGAACCTGGAAAACTTGATTGCACCCACCATCTCGATTGCCGCCCTCGGCGCCGTGGAATCACTGCTGTGTGGCGCCGTGGCAAGCAAGGCCACAGGCGTTCGCCTCCATGCCAATCAGGAGTTAATTGCCCAGGGGATAGGCAACATTGTGATCCCATTCTTTGGGGGGGTGCCCGCCACAGCCGCCATTGCACGCACCTCCGTGGGCATTCGTTCCGGCGGACAGACGCGGCTGGTTTCGATTATCCATTCGGTCACGTTGTTGGTCTCCGCGCTGCTGCTGGCGCCGGTGATTGGGCGGGTGCCACTGGCTGCCCTGGCCGGTGTGCTGATGGTGACGGCGATCCGCATGAACGAATGGCCCGCCATTCGGTTCATGTTTAGTCGCCGCTTTAAGACTGGCATGATCACGTTCGGTGTAACCCTGCTGGCCACAATCACATTGGATCTGACGCAGGCCATCCTGATCGGCGGCCTGCTGTCGGCGGCCGTCTTCATCAACCAGGTTGCCGATCTCAAAGTGGAAAAGATGCAGGTGGACGTGCAGCGGCTGCGCGCGCGGGGATTGGCGCTTGAGCACGACTGCCCGCATGTGCAAGTGGCTTACCTGAGTGGGCCACTCTTCTTTGCGTCGACCAACACCTTCAACGAAGAGTTCGTGCAGCAAGACAATCTGCACGTTTTGATCCTTTCGATGCGTGGGGTTCCGTTGATCGATCTTTCAGGGATCGAAGCGTTACTGACACTCTACGAGCACATGCACAAAACGCACAAGATTCTTATGCTCGCCGGCGTCAGCCCTGACGTGATGAAGACCATCGAGCGCAGTGGGCTGGATACACTGATCCGTAGTGAAAACTTCTTCTGGAGTGCCGATCAGGCCATTGTGGCGGCTGAAGAGCGCCATGCGTGCCCCTACTGCGCTATCGACGCCGCGCAGGCTGCGATACCCGTCATGCTGACCCCTGCATCGGTGCCGGTGGCCGATTAGTGATCGATCACTTTTCTCTTGTCTTCTCCTGCGCTGCGTGCTACAGTACGCCGCATGGATAAGTCGATCGATCTCGCCATTGTCATCGTTTCGTGGAACGTCTGGGATCTGCTGCGCGCCTGCTTGTCGGCCATCGAGGACGATAGCACGCCCACCCATGATCCGCGCGTGCGCCGCTTTGGCCCGCACGGCGAGGCCGCGCTGCACGTCACCGTTGTGGACAACGCCAGCAGCGACGCCACGCCTGGCCTGCTCCCGGGTCAATTCCCCTGGGTCAAAGCGATTCTCAGCGACGAAAATGTAGGCTTTAGCAGAGGAAACAATCTCGGCCTGGCAGACCTTGGGTTTGGAAGCAAAGGAGAGCAGGATCAGCCCGAGCGGGTCGCTGCCTCGGCGCTGCCCCGCTTCGTCTACTTCCTCAACCCGGACACCGAAGTGTTGCCCAACAGTTTGTGGACGCTCTACCAGGCCATCGAGAACGATGATCGCGTGGGCGCGGTAGGTCCGCTCGTGCTCTACGGCGACGGCGCACGGCAGAGCACGCGACGGCGTTTCCCGTCTCGTTTCACGGGTTTCTTCGAAAGTACGTGGTTGGGGCGGATGTGGCCGAACAACGTCTGGCAACGGCGCTATCACATGGCCGATTGGCCCGACACTGTGCGCCAGGATGTAGACTGGCTGGTGGGTGCGGCGCTGTTGGTACGGGGATCGGCGTTGGCGCAGGTCGGCGGCTTCGACAGCGCCTTCTTCATGTACAGTGAGGAACTCGATCTGTGCAAGCGGCTTAAACGGGTCGGCTGGCGTATCGTCTACGACCCCGCCGCCATCGTCATCCATTACGAAGCGCGCAGCAGTGATCAGGTCTCAACACTGCGCTATATCCGCTTCAACTGCAGCAAAGTCCTCTACTATCGCAAATATTTCGGGCGTTTCTGGTCTGAGCTACTGCGCCACTTCTTGCTTACCGAGTTTCGCTGGCAGATCATGGTCGAAAGCGTCAAGGCGGCGATTGGTCACCGACGCGCTTTGCGCCAGGCGCGTGTCGCAGCCTATCGCGAAGTGGTGGCCACCGGTCTACGCCCTGCCGCTGCCCAGGCAGGGCGCGATAGAGCCAGGGCTGAAGAGTCAGCCTTTAGCGCCGTAAAATCTTTGCCTGAAGCAGGCGCGATGGTAAAATGCACACTGCCCACGCCGGCGCCTTCCCGGCAATCCCAACTGCATACGTCTTGACAAAACAGAAATCGAGCTAAGTAATGGCGAAATTCAATACGACCCCCGTCAGCGGCACACGTGACTTTCTACCCATCGATGTGTTGCGGCGCAACTACGTCATCGATGTCATCGAGCGCGTCTATCAATCCTATGGATTTGAGCCATTGGAGACGCCGGCGATGGAGCGGTTGGACACGTTGCTGGGCAAGTATGGCGACGAAGGCGATCAGTTGATCTTCCGCGTGGCCAAGCGTGGGGCCAAATTAGAGCGTGCGTTGGCCGATCAGCCCACAGAAAACGACATCGCCGACGAAGGGCTGCGCTACGATCTAACGGTGCCGCTGGCGCGTGTGGTGGCTGAGTATCGCAGTCAACTGCCGCGCTACTTCAAACGCTACCAGATCGCGCCGGTCTACCGCGCCGATCGGCCCGCCAAAGGGCGCTATCGCGAGTTTTATCAGTGCGATGTGGACATCGTCGGCTCAAGCAGCCAGATGGTTGAAGCCGAAGTGCTCAACGCCGGGGCCGAAGTCCTGCAGCACTTGGGCTTCATGGGCAGCGGCGAAGCGGGATTCCGTTTGCGCCTCAACCATCGCGGCATCCTCAAAGGGTTGATGGAAGTGGCCGGCGTCCCTGCTGAGATGGAAGGCAGCGTCCTGGTCGCCATCGACAAGCTGGACAAGATTGGGCGCGAGGGTGTCCGGGCCGAGTTGTTGCAGCGCGGCCTGGCTGAAGCGGCAACCGGCAAACTGATGCAACTGTTGGCGGATGCGCCGCAGACCCTGCACGAAACATTACACTGGCTGGCCGATGAACTGGAAGAATCTGAAAGTGGCAGCCGCGGGGTAGAAGAGATCAAACAGATCGTGGGCTATGCCGCCCACGGCGCCGCCCACGCACACCTGACCGTCGATCCGTATCTGGCGCGAGGCCTGAGCTACTACACTGGGGCCATCTTTGAGATCGAATTCATCGGGCTGAACGGTTCTGGCGGCGGCGGCGGGCGCTATGACAACCTCATCGGCATGTTCAGCAACCAGACCATTCCCGCCTGTGGGTTTAGCCTGGGGCTGGAACGCATCCTGTTGATTATGGAAGAGCGTCATCTTTTCCCCGAGCAGTTGGTGGGGCAGCCTCAAGTCATGGTGACGCAGTTTGACGAGAGCACGGTTGCTGCTTCGCTGCAGATGGCACGACACCTGCGCGCCGCCGGCCTACGCGTTGATCTCTACCCTGATCTAGATCGCTATGGCCGGCAGTTCAAGTACGCCGATGAACGCAAGATCCGCTATGCCGTGCTGCTTGGCCCAGACGAAATCCGCCAAGATATCGTGGCCGTCAAGGATCTTGTCACAGGGGAACAGGTCTCTGTTCCTCACGCCGAGATTGTCGCCTGGTTCCAAAAACGCACCCTGTGATGCGTCAATCGGGCTTTTCAACAAAATTGCGTTGATACACATCCCAATGTTCTTGAAAAGTCGCCGGTGCAATCGTATAAAGCATCTCCAGCGCCCGCTGTCCCATGGCACGGATCTCCCACTGGGCGGCCCTGTCTACGGCGCGCAACCAGAGGAAGTGACTCCACGCGGCAAAGTTCATGGTTGTGATAATGCGTGTTTCGGCGGCATTGGGCAGCAAGAAACGCGCATCCTCTTTGCGAATACCCATTGAGCGCAGATCCGCATAGACCTGCTGCAGATAGGACCATGCTTCGTCGAGCTTCTGGTGCGCTTCCTCGTGTTCGGCTACGGGCGGCGGCACAATCGCCTGCCAGCCACCCTTGCTGAGATCGACATACCGTTGGCTTTCCTGGCTGAAACTGGCCAGCCGGTGGCGCACCAGTTGATGGGTGCAGGCCCGGCTGATCCCCTCAAAGAGGAAGGTTGCCGACCCGTGGTGCAGCGCCAACGCCGGATCATCCAACAGCGGCTGCGTGAAGCCCAACAGCGTCACCCGCTGTGGACCATCCTGGGCGGGGCGCAGACGCGATAGATCGCCCGCGAACGAGGGCAACGAGGCAATCGGTTCCCTGGCGCTGTCGGGGAACTCTTCGTAGACCTTGGCCGCAATCTGCTTCAAGATCGGCAACGCCTCCATCGCCATGCCGCGGCGCAAGAAATCAAGCCAGACGCGTGTATTGCCACTGACGATCCAACTACCATCCTCCAGCTCGCTCACCTCGCAGTGACGATTGATCATGCGCCAGCGCAGCGGTTCCTGGCTTTCCCACACGCGCAGCGTGATCACCACATGCTCTATGATGTCCTCGTGTCCTTCTTTGACGCGCGCCGAGATGAAGTTTGGCGCAGTGCCCATCCGATGGGTACTACGATAGCAGACGCGCCCGGCGTACTCGATCACGTTCTCGGCGAAGGTGCCCTGTCCGTTCCAGATGGTGGCCAGATCGCCAACATCTTGAAGAGCAGCGGGCGAAAGCGCCGGATTGGCGCCGGTGTACGCAAGTAGTTCGACCTTCATAGGGTACTCCTGAAAAAGCGATGAATGATGAATAAAGAGTCGGTGTAGGGTTCACGTTGCTCTTGCCTTACGCAGATCTTGCACCAGCATCAGCCCGATCCCTGCCATCATGGCCCCCAGTGAGGCGTAGACCAGGATCAGCTTGGCCGATGTGAGCAGGCTGGCAAGGCTGGCCAGCGGAATCACGACATCGGGGAAGCGCCCCACAACCAAGAGCAGCGCCACATCCTCGGCGTAGTCAAAGAGCGTCATCAGCACGGGGAGCAGCGTCAAGGCCAGGAACAGCCCACCCAGCCGCCGCAACGAGCGGCTCACCGCCAGCAACACCGATGCGAAGGCCAGCCCCGACAACGTCCCATACCAAAAGTCGATCTGGATCAGGTAATCGCGATAGGCAGAGCGACCTGACTCGCCATAGTTGCCCAAGAGCCGATACAGATCGTCCGCCGAGTAGGCAAAGTTGGTATCAATCAACGTCTGATCGCCCAGTGCCTGAAGGTGCGGCGCCCAGCCCAGCGTAAAAAAGATCAGGCTTACCAGGAGCTGCACCCCAAACAAGAGAAGCGCCAGCCGCCAGGAGACACGCTTCTGTAGCCACCGCAAAGCTTGTTCCACCATCGTCCTTGCCCTTTTGTGTTGTCGAATCTGCTGCATCCCCATTTTACCCGAACATTCCGATCTCATGAACATCGGGCAGAAAGAGATCGACAAATTGCCGTCGATTTCTCTCTTGACAAAACGGCCTGCGAAGCGCAGAATATGTATGAACGTACGTTCATAAACGGAGGGTGTTGTGACCGAAACCAGCGACGACAATCTGAGCAAAGGAGAGCGCACCCGCGCCGCCCTTCTCGAATCTGCCTATACACAGTTCACCCAGCGCGGCTATCACGGTACATCCATGCGCTCGATTGCCGAAGGCGCAGGGCTGGCCGTTGGCGGCATCTACAATCACTTTACCGGCAAAGATGCCGTCTTCGAGGCCGTGATCAAGATGCATCACCCGCTCATGAAGATCATGCCGCAGCTCACCGCATTGGAAGGGGACACCCTTGCCGAACTGCTGCGCAGCGCCATCTATTGTGCCATCGCCGAACTGGATGAACAGCCGCACATTTTTAACCTGCTCATGATTGAATTGATCGAGTGCGAAGGGCGTCACATTCCTCTGCTGGCTGAAGAGCTGCTGCCGCGGCTGATGGCGTTCATCGGGTTGATCAATCGCCGCCATGAAGTGCGCGCCATGCCCGATATGGCCTTTGCCCAGATGTTCGTGGGCACACTTTTTGCCCATTGGTTTACCAGCCGTCTACTCATCCAGGCAGGCGTGCCCGCCCCTGCCCTGGCCGATGTGGATCTCTTTGTCGACGTGCTGCTGCACGGTCTACACAAGTAGACACGGGTTTGCCAGAGAACCGAATTCCTGAGCGATCGACCGCATGCCATACCTGTAGTGAATTCACGGTAAGACTGAACAGTTACCAGATCTCTTCCATTTTGTACCATCGTCTAAGGAGATGGATCGATGACCACCACCCTCAACCCCGCCGGCACTTTGCTTCTTCTCGATTCACCCGATGCCACGCTTGCCACGGTGGGCGGCAAGGGAAACAACCTGGCTCTGCTCGCCCAGGCCCACTTTCCGGTGCCCGGCGGCTTTATGCTGACCACCAGGGCATACAATGCCTTCGTGGACCAGAACGATCTGCGCGGCTGGATCGCCTCTCAGATCCGCGCCACATCCACCGATCTCCCCGACGCGCTGGAAGAGACGTCTCAGCGGATCCGCGACCGTTTCAGCCAGACGGAGATGCCTGCCGTCGTCGCCGCCGAAGTCCGGCGCGCCTACGCCGATCTGGGCGCGCCGGCGGTGGCTGTGCGTTCTTCCGCCACCGCCGAAGACCTGCCCGATATGTCGTTTGCGGGGCAGCAGGATACCTACCTCAACGTGCTGGGTGAGCAGGCGTTGCTAGAAGCCGTGCGTAACTGCTGGGGCAGCCTGTGGACGGCACGCGCCATCGGCTATCGCAGCCGCAACGAAATCGATCACGATCTCGTCTCGTTGGCCGTCGTGGTGCAAGAGATGGTGCAGAGCGATACGTCGGGCGTCCTCTTTACCGCCAATCCACTCAATGGTTCACGTGAACAAACCGTCATCGATGCAACGCTTGGTCTTGGCGAGGCGTTGGTCAGTGGACTGGTCGAACCCGATCACTATGTGGTGGAGACGGCAACGGCCCAGGTTTTGAAACGGCGATTGGGGGCAAAAGCAACGGTGATCCGGGGTGTTGGCGGCGGCGGTACTCATACTGAGCTTATGGATCATGGCGATCAGCCGGCCCTATCGGATGCCCAGATCCAGGAGTTGACCGTTCTAGGCCGGCGTGTGGCCAATTTCTACGGCAGCCCGCAGGACATCGAATGGGCCTACGGGCAGGGGCGACTCTACCTGTTGCAGGCGCGGCCCATCACCTCACTTTACCCGCTGCCCCAAAGCGAAGCACAGGGCCGGCTGAACGTCTACTTTTCCTTTGGCGCTGTGCAAGGCATGCTCGATCCCATGACACCGCTGGGCCAGGATACAATCCGCGGCGTCTTCGCCGGTGGCGCCAGGCTCTACGGATATTCTACCGCCACCGCCGAAACCCAGTCGGTGCTCTACAGCGCAGGGGAACGGCTGTGGGCGCGCATCGACCCGTTGTTGCAGACCCGGTTCAGCCGCACACTGGTCACGAACGCGCTGTCGGTCATCGAACCCAGCGTTGGCCAGGCCCTGGCCACGATCCTCGACGATCCACGCCTGACGGTGCTGCGCGACAGACCGACGAGGCAGACGGTTCGACGTATCTTGCCGCCGTTTGCGAGTGCGTTGCGTTTCTTTTTAGGCAGTCTGAGACAGCCCGAACAGAGCCGCAGGGAATTTGAACAAACCCTGGATGAAGTGCTGCGCGACCTGCAGCAGCGAGTGTCGCGAACGACCACACTGGCCCAATGGATGGCAGAATTTGAATCGACCTTGTATGAGATGGTGCCCTGGGCGCTGCCGCGCCTGGTACCGCGGGTTGCCGTAGGGGTGGCCATGATTAACGGCTGGCTGAGGTTGACCACTCCCCTCTTCAAAGCCGACACCAGCGGCACACTGGCCGATCCGTTGGAGATCACCCGCGGGTTGCCGCACAATGTCACCACCGAGATGGACCTTACCTTGTGGACGGTTGCCTCTGTGATCCGTCAGGATGCCGCCGCCGCCCAATTGATCCTCGACGGTGAGCCGGCCAAGCTGGCCCTCGCCTATCAGCAAGGGACATTGCCCTATGTGGTGCAAGCCGCGGTAGCCGCATTTCTCGATCGCTATGGTATGCGCGGGCTGGCGGAGATCGACTTTGGGCGACCACGCTGGCGTGAGAACCCGACCCAGGTTTTCCAGATGGTGCAAAACTATCTGCACATCGAGGACGAAAAACAAGCGCCAGATCGAGTCTTTCGACGAGGAGCGGCCGCGGCCGAAGCGTCCATTGAGCGCTACGCGTCGCTGGCTGCCCAGGGGCCGAACGGGCAACGCCGGGCACGGATGATACGCTGGGTGGCGCGCCGTCTGCGGGTCCTGGCCGGACTGCGCGAAAGCCCCAAGTTCTATATAGTTCGTTGCCTTGGCATTCTGCGCCAGGCCTTGCTGGAACGGGGCGAGGAACTGGTAGAACAGGGCGTCTTGGATCAACCCGATGATCTGGTCTTCCTCCATATGAGTGAACTAAAACAGTTGGCGTTGGGTGAAAAGCGCGACTGGAGAGCGCTGGTCACCCGGCGCCGCGCCGAGTATGATCGCGAGAAACGCAGACGACAGGTGCCGCGCCTCCTCTTGGGCGACGGACGCACCTTCTACGAAGGATTGGGTGCGGCCACCGGTGACGGAGACGATCACTTGATCACCGGCAGCCCGGTGTCGCCGGGGATTGTTGAGGGGGTTGTCCACGTGGTCTTCGATCCCCACGGGGCCAACCTAGCTCCCGGCGAGATTCTGGTTTGCCCCGGCACCGACCCGGCGTGGACACCGCTCTTCCTTGCCGCCGGCGGCCTGGTGATGGAAGTCGGCGGCCTCATGACGCATGGTTCCGTCGTCGCGCGCGAATACGGCATCCCCGCTGTCGTGGGCGTAGATAGGGCAACCGAACGTCTCCAAACGGGGCAACGTGTGCGCGTAGACGGATCTTCGGGGCAGATCTCGATCCTGGAGTGATGCGCGGTTGAATCCATTCAAGCAGAGGCTATAGATCGGTCGAAAGGAAAGCCAGGATGTCGATTCTGTTTTCGGTTCTTGCCTTCATCGTCGCCGTTGCCGGGCTTTTCAGCTACCAATGGATCACCTTCTTCCCGCGGCTGGGTATCGGCTATCTCTATCACATCCGCCGCGTGAACCTGGGCTTTGGCTTGACCGCCGGCGCGCTTGCCCTGATTGCCTATGCGCTGAACCCGAGTTGGGGCCAGGCGATCTGGCTGGGGATCATCCTGATCCTGGGGATGTTGGCCGGTTTCTTTCGGGCGAATCGTGCGCTCGTGGCATTGGATCATCCGCGCCATGCCGCGGCTGCCGCAGCGGGCCTGGGGGAGAGCGCGCCGGTGCTGGGCTTTGTGGGCAAGGATCAGAGTTGCGCCTGGCCGCTTGCCGTCCTGGTGCCGCATCATCTCGTCAACGATCAGATCGGCGGTGAGGCGATCCTGGCCGGGTGGTGACAGGCTTGCCGCAGCGGCATCGTGTATGCCGCCAATGTAGACGGGAAGACGCTGACATTTACGGTCAGCGCAGTCTGGCGACGTAACATGATTATGCGCGATCGAGAAACGGGAACGCTGTGGCAGCACGCTACCGGCGAAGGATTGGCGGGGCCTTTGCGGGGCAGACAGCTCCTTCCGCTGGGCGGGGAACAGATGACCTGGGCCGCCTGGAGGTCTGAACATCCAGAAAGCGTCGTTGTCCTCGAACCAGAACAGTGGTCAGGCATACTCCCGCGCGCCACCGTGGAACACATGTTGACGACGGCGACCAATGCCCGCACGCTAGAACTCCCCGGCCTGCACGGCATCGATCCACGCCTGCCGGGACATGAGTTGGTTGCCGGGATCGTGGTTGGCGGGGAGGCCAAGGCCTACCCGATCTCGCTGCTACACAGCCACACCCTGATCAATGACCAGGTTGGGGATCGGCCCATTGCTCTCCTCTACGAACAAGCCCCCGACCGGGTGCGCGCCTTTGATCGCGTGATCAATGGCCATGTTGTGGCTCTACACTATCAGGATGGGAACCTCCTCGGTGAGGAGGACGATGAGCAGTGGACAAGCACCGGAAACCCAATGGGGAACGCCGGCAATGCGCTGACCGCTCTGCCGGTGAGCCGGCAACGGTGGATGGGTTGGAGTGAGTTTCACCCTGGCGGCGCGGTCTATGGCGGGGAGGGTAAACAAGAAAAAGAGTAACTGTTCAGGTGCGACGCCGGCGTCGCACCTGAACAGTTACTCTTGATCATTCTGCGCTTGTCTACTTCTGCTCTTCCAGCCGATCCGTGGGCGGCGGTGGCGTATAGGACATGTTGGCGATCTCCTGCCACCATTCGTCGGTCATGGCGACGTCGACGGCGGCAAGGGAGGATTCAAGCTGTCCTACATTGCGGGCGCCGATGATGGGCGCGGTGACGGCAGGGTTGTGGAGCACCCAGGCCACGGCCAGGGTAGCGGGATGCACGCCTTTGTCTTTGGCATGTTGGGTAAAGTTTTCGGCCACTTCATAGTAGAAGTCCACGCTGTAGCGTTTCATGTACATTTGATTCTGCACCAGGCGGCCCTCTTCTGGCTTGCTCTGCTTGCCGTATTTGCCTGTGAAGAGACCCCCACCTAACGGGCTGTATGGGATCACGGACAGATTCTCTTCCCGGGCCAGGGGTAGAATTTCAACCTCAACCTGGCGCTTGACCAGATTGTACATGGGCTGGATGCACTGGAAGCGAGAAAGCCCTTCGCGTGCCGATGTGCCCAACGCCTTCATGATCTGCCAGGCGGCCCAGTTGCTCACAGCGGGGTAGAGGATCTTCCCCTCTTGCACCAGTTCATCCAGGCCGCGCACAACCTCTTCGATGGGCGTGTTCTTGTCGAACTGATGCACAAAGTAGAGATCCAACCGATCCGTCTTCAGACGGCGCAGACTGTCTTCCACGGCCAGCTTCATGTGCCGCCGCGAGAGACCCCCGGCATTGACATCGTTGCCTACCTTGCCGAAGACCTTAGACGTAATCACCAACTCATCGCGCTTCCCCTGGATCAGATCGCCCAGGATCTCCTCAGAACGACCTCCTGCATAGACGTTGGCGCAGTCGAAGAAGTTAATGCCTGCATCCAGGCAGCGGTTGAACATCTTCTTGGATTCGGCTTCGTCGGCGATGTCGCCGAAGGACATGGTGCCGAAGCAAAGCTCCGAAACACGCACGCCGGTGCGGCCGAGTAGCACGTAGTTCATCGGGGTTGACTCCTTTTGTGGGATTGAGTTGAGTGAAGCGCGGCGTAAAATCCGCTATTTGTGTGGTCTGACAACCAAAGTGTAGCCGTGAACGGCCTCAATTTCAACTTCCTCGCCGAGGGCAGGCTTGCCGCCGCCGTCGGCAGCCGTGGGCAACAGCGCATTCCACAACTCACCGGCGTAGAAGACCCTGCCATGCCCCTCGTCGTCGAAGGCGGTACGCACGTGCGCCACTTTGCCAATCATCCCTTCGCTGCCGCCGTATGGCTGGCGGCGTTGGGCCGCCAGCGCCTTTCCGCCCGCAAAGACGGTAAAAAGACCCATAGCCGCCGCCAACCCAATAATCATCGGCCACGGCACCGAGAGCCCTGGGGCGTCGAAAAGCAGGGCACTGCCGAAAATAAAGGCGGCGACACCGCCTGTCGCCAGCGCGCCGAAGGTGGGTGTCACCGCTTCTGCCACGAAGAGGATCAGCGCGAGCAGGATCAGCGCCGATCCGGCGAAGTTGGCATCGAGCTGCCCGAGGGCGTAAAGACCAAGCAAGAGGCTGATCAAGCCGACGGTGCCGGGGATAAAGGTGCCTGGGCTGTAGATTTCGGCGATGAGGCCGAGCGAACCCAGGGTGAGCAAAATCGTGGCGACCGACGGGTTGGTGATGAAGTTCAAAAATTCCTGCAGCCCGCTCATTTCCAATGGCAGGATCAGGGCGTTGGCGGTCTTCAACGTGACCGGTTGATCTTGAACCGTCACCGTGAAGCCGTCCAACTGGGCGAGCAGATCGCCAACGTCGGTGGCGATAAAGTCGATGACCCCCAATTCGAGCGCCCGATTGGCGGTGGCGGCTGCGGCCTCTTCCACGGCTGCAATTGCCCAGGTCACCGCATCTTCGCCACGCCGCGCCGCCAGATTTTCGATGTCGGCGGCCAGGATATTGGTCACCTTGGCCTGCATCGTCTCGCCCACATCTTCGCCGCCTGCGCCGACTGGGCTGGCCGCGCCGATGCTGCTGCCCGGCGCCATCGCCGCCGCATGCCCGGCCAGGGTGATGAATGTCCCCGCGCTGCCGGCCTGCGCGCCAGAAGGCGCCACATAGACGACGATCGGCACCGGCGACGCCAGCATAGATTGGATGATCCGTTTGGTCACTTCCACGCTGCCACCCGGGGTGTCAAGCTGCAAGATCACCACGGCGGCATCGACGGCCTGGGCAGCCTCAATGCCATCGTGCAGATACTCATGCAGGACGGGCGTCACGGCGCCGTTGAAACTCAAGACGTATGCAGAGGCCGATAAATTTTCTTGTTGATTGGGGGCGGCCAACACTTCGCCAAGCACGGGCAGGGTCAGCCCTAGCCCAAGCAGCATCAGGTAAAACAGACGAAAGGCGAGATGAGTCCGCTTCATAAATTTTCGGTGCTCCCTTTTACCTGGCCGACTTCCTGCAACATTTCTTCCACCGACTTGCGCCCGGCGTCGGTGGTGGCGCCCAACATTTGCATCAACTCGCGGATCCGCTCTTCGCTGTCGATGGCACAGACAACCGTCCCGGTGCGCAGGTGACCGTCGTTCTCATACACGCGCTTATTGACGGTCAGATGGCGGTCACCGAACGCGGCCAATTGCGGCAAGTGGGTGATACAGAGGACCTGATGGCTGATGTGCCCGGCCTGAGGAGCGAATTGGCCTGTAAGCCGCCACAGTTTTTCGCCGACCACAGCGCCCACACGGCCGCCGATACCCTGGTCGATCTCGTCGAAGACCAGCGTGGGCGTGGCATCGGCGTGGGCCAACACACTCTTGAGCGCCAGCATGAGGCGTGCGGTCTCGCCGCCCGATGCCACGCGGGCCATTGGGCGCAGCGGCTCGCCAGGGTTGGCGCTGATTAGAAATTCCACATGATCAACGCCGGTGCTGTCGAAGGCTACACGTCGCCCATCGGGCAGAAAGGCGCCGTCGGGTCGTTCCTGTTGTTCGACGGCGACGCCAAAGTGGGCGTGGGCCATGCGTAGCTCGGCCAACTCGGTTTCGACCTGACGCCCGATCCTCTCCCCAGCCTCGGCACGGGCCAGACTGAGCGCTGCCCCCAGTTTGCCGATTGTATGCAACAGCGCGTCTTCGTCCTTTTCGAGCGAAGCGGTTTTGATCTCCCAGTCGCTCAGTGAATCGAGTTCGGCCTGGGCGTGGGCGCCAAAGGCGATTACATCCTCAATGCTGTCGCCGTATTTGCGGCGCAGCCCGCTGATTAGCTGCAGCCGTTCCTCAACGTCAGCGAGGCGAGCAGGGTTGAACTCGATATTCTCGGCGTAGTCCTGCAGATCGCGGGCGAGATCTGCTATCTGTTCGAGCAACGATTGACCGGTATCGGCCAGATCCTGCATATCGGCGTCGATGCGGGCAAGCCGCTCCATACGCCCAACGGCTTCGCTGATCTGATCGATTGCGCCCAGGGTTTCACCGTCGCCCTCGCTGAGCACCGTTCCTGCGCTTTGGGCGAGTTGCAGCAGTGTTTCGGCGTTGCCCAGGCGACGTCGCTCGTTTTCCAATTCCTCTTCCTCGCCAGCTTGCAGGCGGGCGGCGTCGATCTCTTCAACCTGGAACTGCAACAGATCGAGTCGTTGGGCGATGGTGCGGGCATCCTGGCGCAGACGGTTGAGCTCCCCGCGCACAGCGTGAAGCTTGCGCACATAGTCCGCCAGTTCACGGCGGGCGGGCATGAGACCGGCGTAGCGATCCAGCAGGTGGATGTGCGTCTTGGGCGTGAGCAGATTGAGGTGCTCTCCCTGCCCGTGAATATCGACCAGGTAGCCGGCGACTTCGCTGAGCAGTTGCAGGGTCACCGAGCGTCCATTGATGCGCGCAATGTTGCGTCCACTGCGGCGCACCTCGCGATTGAGGATCAGCGTGTCGGGTGAATCGGGGTCGTCGAGCCCTTCGGCTTCGAGCAGCGGCAGGATGGCAGCGGCCAGATCGGCAGCCGCGCTCTCGTCCGAACCGGCGGCGCCAATACGGAAGATCGCTTCGATCTCGGCACGATCGGTCTCGGCGCGGATCATCTCCTCGGTGGCGCGATCCCCTAAGAGCAGGCCGAGCGCGTCGATGATGATCGACTTGCCGGCGCCGGTCTCCCCTGTGATCACATTCAGGCCACCGTGAAAATTGATCTGCAACTCATCAATGATGGCGAAATTGCGAATGTGCAGTTCCAGTAAGGCAGCGCCGGCAGAAGGTTGCATCGATTGGATTGATTTTGTTTGAATCGGTGACTTGGACATGGAACGCCCTGAATCTCTGCTTCGGTCAAGCGGTTGGCCGTAGAACAATTTTAGCACAAACGTCCGATGCGATAAAAGACAAAGGCAACTTTCGGCAACTTTGCGCTTGCCAATGCGTATAGAACAGTGTCTTGGGCTGAAAACCATCGAATACAGTATTTGCAGCGGACACCTTGCATGTTATAATCTAGTTACTGTCTGGACCCATCTGCGGCGACAATCGACCCTTCCCCTCCCTGTTTAACCGCAGAAGATCTGTTTTTCGTGTCGATTTACGATCTGTTTTCCTTTGAGTAAGGAGCCAAGTATCATGAATTTCGGACCAACTGAACTTATATTGATTCTGGTCATTATCGTGATCTTCTTCGGTGTCGGGCGCCTGCCAGAAGTATTCGGGGCGGTGGGTAAAGGGCTGCGCGAGTTCCGCAAGGCTGCCGAAGACGAGAATGGTGAGAAGACTGAAACCAAAGTCGAAGAAAAGAAGTCCAACGAAGGAACTGCTGTCTAGCTTCTTCTGAGGTTGCGTTCTATTCTTTAACTGCCAAACCTGGTGATTTTGATCACCGTTGAAACCGGTTGTCCGCCCGCGGGCAGCCGGATTCATTCTTTCTGCCGTTCGTGACATGGTTATGTTGAGATCGACCGTATACCCTCCTATCGGCATCATCCAGAGTATCCCATGTGCAGGTTCCCCATGCCAGGTTATCTCTTCTCCACGAAGGCATCTGTGTGAAGGTTTTGCGTTTTATCACGTTGCTCTTGGCGGCGTTGACCGTTATCCTCGCGCAATTTTTGGTGTCTTCCGTTCAACTGATCTCCATTCTTCCCGCCTGGCTGCTTGATCTGCTGCCCGGTCTACGCCTGCTTTCCTTCTGGTCTGCGGGCAATCTGCAAGTCCTGGCACTCTTGTTGGCGACAGGCGGCGCGCTCTGTTTTGGTCTGCTCGTGCAACCGTGGGACCCATCGCCAACACAGATTTATAGGACTACCTATCCGCGCACTGTACGCACCGGCGTGCTCCTGGTCTGGTTGGCGCTGATCATCGCCATCGTGTTGACATTCGTCAACTGGCGCAGCGACGTCGAACCCTTCTGGATGCTGCCCGGCTGGATCGTGTCGCTGATCCTTGTGCTGACAGGCACTCGCCTCAGCAGTGCGCGTCGCGCGCAGATGGACCCTGCCCCGGCGCTGCCGGTTTCGCGTCCTGAAGCCGGTTGGCCGCTGATCCTCCTCATCCTGATTGGCGTGGGACTGCTGGTAGGCTGGCAGTTGACGATGGTGCCGGTTGCAGTGAGCGATCCCGTTGTTCAGCATGGCATCCAGGCGAAAGCGTTGGTGGAAGGCACAGAAAACCGGGTCTTCGCCCCAGGGTGGGGCAATCTACCCCTGCTCGCCTTCTATCCATCGGCGCTGGGGATCAGCCTGAGCGCCGACACCTTGCTCGGTAGCCGTCTCGCCGGGCTTGTGTCCGCACTGCTGACCGTCCTGGGTGTGTGGCTGCTCGGCTGCGAATTATTTCGACGGCAGCCGTCAACCATCGTCGATGCCGATCAGATCGAGTACTCGATCCAGGATGACGGACGCAGCACCGCCCTCTGGGCGGCGGTTGTCACTGGGATCGGTTATACCTTTATTCATTTTGGCCGGCAACCCCTCTTTTTAGAGCCGGTCGCCTGGGGAACGCTCAGTCTGTGGGCGCTCCATCGCGGCCTCCGCACACACAACCGGTTCGTGCTGGCAACAAGCGGTCTCTTGCTGGGCCTGACGCTGCATCTATACCTGACCGGCTGGATCTTCCTGGTGGTGGCGATTTCCTGGCTCTGTTGGATTGCCGTGGGCCGTCCACACTGGTTCGAAACTGGGCAAGACGGTGTCGGCTGGGCAGGCATCGGCGTCTGGTGGGCAGCCATCTACGTCTTCTCTGCGCCCACTATCGGGACATGGCTGCGCACCCCCGATCTGCTTTGGCAACGTTTCGAGGCCGTCTCTCTCTTCAATCCTGCGGCCCTGGCCCGCATGGAGTCGATCTACGCCGTGCAAGGGCTGCCTGCCCTGGTGTGGGAGAGTCTCCGCCGGACTCTGCTCACCTTCAATCTGTACCCTGACACCAGCGCAATCTTTAAGTACAGCGGTCCCTTCTTCGAACCATTGGTGGGCGCACTTTTCCTGCTGGGGATCGGCGTGATCATCCTCAACCTGGACCGGTTGCTCAGTTGGCTGCTGTTAACCTGGCTAGGACTCGTCTTGATTTTGGGCGGCGCCTTGACCGTGGATTCACCTTTTTGGCCGCGGCTGCTACCCGTGCTGCCTGTGGCCGGTCTGATCGCCGCCCTGAGCGTGGAACGCTGGCGCGCCACACTGCTCAGCATCGGCGGGCCCTGGTTGCGTCACGTCGGCTCGGTGATGGTCGTTGGGATCGTGCTGTTGGCCGCCACCCACAATTGGGTCGGATACTATGAGTCCCAAACTGTGCTTGATCGATCGCCTGCCGGTGTAGTTTCGACCAGTACGGCTGCTACTCAAATTGGCCGGGCACTGCGAATACTGGCGCCCAATCAGTCGCCCTTTCTGGTGGTCGGCGAAGGACGACCCGATTGGCGTGAACCCCGCATCGAGTATCTGGGTGGTCGCGCCTTCGACAGACTGCCCCACGGAGAACTGACCATGGGATCGCTGCCGTCCAGTCTCCCCCAACGCAGCGCCATCCTGTTGCTGCCCGAAGACCAGGGGCTGGCGGCCACACTGGAAACCACCTTCCCCGGTGGTCGCTATCGTATTCAGCGCAACCGATTGGGGAACCCGGTCATGGTCATCTACGAACTCCCGTAAATGCCCATGAACTTGCCCACGACCCTGATCCATTCTACAAAGTCGTCGCCATGATCGCTCGCCTACGCCACTTCTATCAACGCCACCGGCTTTTTTTGCTGATCTTGCTGCTTTTCATCAGCTTCCGGCTGCTGGCGATTCTCCTCTTTCGACCGGGTGGCTACATTGCCGACTTTTCGGACCGCGACTTCTACTTCGAATGGGGACGGCTCACCGCCAGTGGCTATCGGCTCTACGACAACCTTTGGACAGTCTACCCGCCACTCTTCCCCGCCCTGATGCTGGCAATCTTTGAACTGTCGGCGCGTATTCCGCCCTGGGTCGACAACCGTCTTTTTTTCAATCTCTTGCTGGGGACGGCCCTGCTCGTCTTCGAAACGGGCAATCTGGTGCTGATCTATCGGCTGGCGCGGCGTCTCGAACTGCCCGAAGCCATTGTGCCGCCGCTCCTCTATGCCTTATTCTTCGCCCCAGTCTATACACTGCTCGGTTGGTTCGAGTCGATGCCCCTCTTCTTCATGCTGCTGGGGCTAGATCTGCTCCTGATCCGCCGCTGGGGGTGGACGGGCAGTGCCGTTGCCGCCGCCCTGGGTTTCCTCACCAAGCTGACGCCGATCCTGCTGATCCCCATTGCGGTGAGAAGGTCGGGCGCCTGCTTGAGTCTCTCGGCGGCCAGGCGTGAATGGTTCAACCGGCGCTCAAGCGGAAATCTACTACGCCCCACGCTGTACGTGCTGATCTTTACGATGACAGTGATAGCCGTAGGCTATCCTATTGTGCGTGCCAACCTGGACCTGGCCCTGAGCAGTTTTCGAATCCAGTCGATCCGGCCACCGTGGCAAAGTTTGTGGGCTGTGCTCGACGGCTATTTTGGCTTCGGCCTCGTCCCCCTGGACATGCGTAACCTCGCCGGGCTGGAAAGCTCGCTGTGGGTAAGCCACCTGCCGTGGACGTGGATCACGCTGGCCTTTGTGATTCTTTACGCCTGGCTTTACACCCGCCCCTATGATTGGACACAGCCGCGCACACCCATTGCCTTTACCGCCGTGAGCGTGATCTGGCTTTTCCTGTACAGCAAGGGATGGAGTCCCCAGTTCGTGGTCTGGATCCTGGCCTTTACCGTGCTCCTGCTCCCCACCCTGCGCGGCGTTGCCATTGGCATTGCACTGACCATCGCCAATGCCGTTGAGGCCAACGTCTTTCTGATCCTGCTCCCCGAGCAACATTGGATCCTGTGGGGGACGGTGATCGTGCGCACGATCCTGCTGATCCTCCTCGCCGTGGAATTCGCCGGGCAGATCTGGCCGTCTGCGCGGGGGCAGTCTGTGCGTCGTGCTGTCTCTGCCCTGAGCTGGGCCGCCCTGGGGATGGCGCTCATCGCCCTTCTCGCGGGTGCGCCGCCTGTGGCAACCGCCTATGGCCAGCGTCGATTGGCCGAGCATCCGTGTCGGGGCGTGATCGAAACGTTGCGGAGTGAGGCGGCGTGGCCGTCCTCCCTGGTGATGACCGAATCGATCGAAGCATGGGAACAACTGTATCCCTGGCTGCGCGATACAGTCGAGATCCACGTGATCGACGGCTACAGCCCTGATCGGGAACCCGGCGAGGTTGGGGCGGAACGGCTGGCTGCCCTGGTGGCCGACGAAACGGAATTCTGGTGGCTTTCCTGGTTGGGCAGCCCGGCGCCGGTGGACAATCTCGTGCCGCAGACACAGATCACCACGGCGTTCTTCGCCATGCCCTCGGTCTCTGTTCTCGAGACGCAGCAACTGGGCAGTTGTCTGCTCAGCCGCGTGGCGACGATCCCAGAGAAGCCGCTCGCGGTTGCCGATGTCGCCGGTGGGCCGATCCGGCTCCTCGACGCCCAGATGGCGTCGTCCAAAACATCGCTGCATCTGGTATTATATTGGCAGGCCGAAGCCAAGGTAGACCGGCGCTATACTGTCTTTACCCAACTGCTGGCCCCGAACGGCGACATCATCGCCCAACAGGACAACTATCCTGTACGAGGACTGGCGCCGACCGACACGTGGCAACCGGGCGTCGTGGTGCGTGATCCCTACGAACTCGCACTCCCGGCAGACACGCCGCCCGCCGACTATCGGCTGCACATCGGCCTCTATACCGAGGCAGGACGGCGTCCACTCGTGCTCGCCGATGGCAGCCGTCAGGATGTTATCGAATTGCCGGTTGTGCGGCGTAGTGACGAATAGAAATTGCGATCTATGCGATCTTCCCGTGTACCCCGTCATCTGGCGGACATCAGCCGATACGACCGCAGCATCGCCTTTCTGGTGATCTGCTTTCTTTACGCGTGCTACTTACTCACCTACACCGGCGTCATGCAGAGCAGCGATGGCCTGTCGATGTTTGCCACGACCGAGAGCATCATCCGCGGCGGCGATGTGGACAGCAATCAACTGCTGTGGATGGGCCTTCAGCAGGGCAGTTTTGGCATCGACGGCAGCCTGTATAGCCGCAAGGGCGCAGGGATGGGCATCCTGGCCTTACCATTGGTTTGGCTCGCTCAACAGTGGACGGCGCTCGGACTGGTGCAAATGGCGTTGCTGCTCAACCCGATCCTCACGGCGTGGACGGGAGGCCTGATCTACCGCTCGGTAATCCGTCTGGGCTGGAGTCGGTTTGTGGCGGTGGTAACGGCGCTTGCCTTTGGCCTGGCCACACCGGCCTGGCCCTACACCCAGACTTTTTTCAGCGATCCGGTGGCGATGTGGGGGCTGTTCGGTGCGCTCTACAGCATCCTCGCCTATAGCCAAAGCAACCGCAAACGCTACCTCTTCCTCGGTGGTATCGCCTGGGGATTCGCTTACCTGGCCCGCTCGATCAATCTGGTCACCTTGCCGGTGATCATTGTGGCGTTGGCCCTGGCTCTGTACGCACAGAAAAAACGCTTCGATCTGCGCGCATTGATCGTCGATCATCTGCGCGAGTGGATCATCCTGGGCTTTCCAGATCCTGGTTGCCGGGCTGTTTTCACTCTGGTGGAACTGGCTGCGCTACGGCAGCTTCTTCGAGACGGGCTACCTGGAAAGCGAGTCGTTCAGCGGCAACTGGCTGCTCGGGCTCTACGGTTTGCTCATCGGCCCGGCGCGCGGCCTTGTCTGGTATAGCCCGGTGATCCTGTTGGCCCTGGGCGGCATCGGCTGGTTCCGGCGTAACATCCGCTGGTACTTAACGGCTGTGGCCGGGGTGGCGCTGCTCTATCTGGCCCTTTATGCCAAGTGGTACATGTGGCACGGCGGCTACAGTTGGGGTCCACGCTTTCTGGTGCCGGTGCTGCCTTTTGTGATGGTGCTCAGTGCGCCCATCTGGCAGCGGATCTTTGAGGCGCGGCGCTGGGGGATGAGCGGTCAGATAGGGGCGACGTTGTTGCTGATCCTATCGTTGGGCGTGCAATGGTTGGGGCTGTTGATCCCCTTCTCGTTGGTGCAGAATTGGCTGGCGCAGAACGTAACCCCCCTCTTTGCGCCGCAAACTTTTACCCGGCTTGACTATTCGCCCCTGATTTTGCAGTGGCGCTTCCTCACGGCAGATAACCTGCACTTTGCCTGGTGGCGCACCGGCTTCGACGGTCCCGATTGGCTATCGTTGATTCTGATTTTGGCGACGCTGATTGTGGGCGGCTGGCTGCTGTTACGCCAGATCCAACAAGATCTGGCGAGCGGAGAGCACTTGCCCAATTGGATCTACGGCGGCGCACTGGTGCTGGTAACATTGGGGGTGCTGATCCGGTATCAGCCTGCCCTCAGTGGCGCCGATACAGTGGCGGCAGCGCGCGTCATCGAAGCCACGGAACAGCAGGAAGATGCCATCCTCTTCCTGCGTCCCGCGCAGAGTCAGCAGTTCGCCAATGCCTACCATGGCACATTGCCCACCTACGGTTTCTTCCCCGCCGATCCGTTGGACGCATCGGCGGCGCGCTGGTTGGATCGGCTCGCGGGGCAGTATCGACGGCTGTGGGTGCTGCCTGATTCGCAACCGCCGGAGCGGTCGGGGTGGGAACGAACGCTGCGCGGGCAGTCGTTCCTGGTGCTGGATCAAGGCGTCGGGTTGGGCAGCCAACGTGTCGTGCTTTACACCTTCCCAAGTGCCCAACCGCTGACCGAGACCGGGGTAGGCATTGAATTTGGTGATCCATCATGGGTGCGGTTGAACGGCTACGGCTATACCGCCGAAACCCACCCTGGCGAGGAATTGCTGGTGGCGTTGGAGTGGGAAAGCTTGCGCCCGGTGGATCAGAATTTCCACGTCTTTGTGCATCTGCTCAACGCACAGGGCGAACGGATCGCGCAGCGCGATGGCCAACCTTTGCTCTGGTTGCGGCCGACCAGCACATGGCAGCCCGGCGAACGCATCGAAGATCGCTATGGGATGATGCTTCCCGACGATCTGCCCGTGGGCCGTTACCGTATCGTCATCGGGCTCTACGAGCCGAGCAGCGGGGAACGGCAGCCTGTCAGTGTTGGCCCTCGGGCGTCAGTAGAGCTAGGCCCGATCAATGTCAGTGCTCGCTAAACTATGGACTGCGCCCGCTACACTATGAACAACGTGATTTTTCTAAAGGATATGGACAAGTAGAAAGAAGATTTGTATGCGTGTGATTTCAGGCAGCGCCAAAGGACATACCCTGCAATCTGTGCCCGGCGACACGACGCGCCCCATCACAGACCGCGCCAAAGAGGCGCTCTTTTCCATCCTGGGGGATTGGATCGAAGGCGCCGTTGTGCTCGATCTGTTTGCCGGCACCGGAGCGGTGGGTATCGAAGCCTTGAGCCGCGGCGCCGAAAAAGCCACGCTGCTCGATCGCAACCGCCGCGCCGTGGAGACGATCCTGGCTAACCTGCGCCACTGCCGCCTGGAGGAGTTCGCCACCGTTCAGCAGGCCGACAGCTTTGCTTTTTTGTCCAAGTACCGAGGCGACCCCTTCGATTTCATCTTCATCGCGCCGCCACAGTATCAGGACCTGTGGCGCAAGGCGCTTCTGGCCGTTGACGCTCGACCAGAGTTGCTCTACGACGAGGCCCTGATCGTCGTTCAGATCCATCCTCGCGAGGATGCGCCCGTGGAACTGCAATCGCTTCAGGAGTACGATCGACGCACGTACGGATCGGTCCTGTTGATATTCTATGAATTGGCCGAAGTGGATAGTGATGCGGCGGCGAGGAACGCCGAAAGCGTGATTTGATCGGTAGGGGCGCTGCTTGCTGCGCCCGGCACACTGTGGGCGCAGCAAGCAGCGCCCCTACGGAATTGCCATCACTTGACCGTTGACGCATCACCAGAGGGGACAGGGTAACAAAAAAGCGGCGACCACCTGGTCGCCGCTTTTTTGTTACAGATCCAACAGATTCAAACTACTCGCTGGATGATGTTACTGGGAAGAAGACAGCCTGTCCTTCGGTCTCACTCTCGCTGACGGTGACGGTAGCCGCGTCCTCACTGACCAGGCTAAAGCCCAGGGCATCTTCGACGGCGACTGTGTATTCACCAGGAGCCAGTCCTTCGAAGAGGGCGCCGGTGTCTGTGGTCTGACCGGTGACGGTCTCGCCATCAGGCGTCATCAGCGTAAACGTGGCACCGACGAGGGCAGCCTCTTCGGCGTTTAAGGCGCCATCGGCATTATTGTCGACAAAGAGATAGGCAGCCACACTATCTGCGGCCAGGCTCGCTTCGGACGCAACCAGCGGCATGGCCATGGTCTCGGCCGGTGCAGACTCGGCGGGCGCGGCTTCGACAACCAGAGCCTCGCCAGTCGTTGCCGTTTCAGAGTTCGCTGCTTCGGGGCTCGTTGCTTCAGGGACCACTGCTTCAGGGGCAGCCACTTCTTCGGCGGGGGCCGCTTGCAATGCATCAATATCGCTCAAAGCCTGGGCCAATGCCGTGGTAAACGCATCAAAATTACGGCGGGTGACATCTAGTTCAGTCAAGGCTAACTCTTGCTGAGAAACCTGTTCGTCAAGGGCAACCAGGCTGGAATCCAGCGCAGTAAGGCTGCTCTGAACCTGACCCAATGCCCCATCATCGCCTTCGATTGCGGCAAGTCGTTGGGCAACCACGTCAACATTATGGCTGACAGCGCCCAGATTTTCGTCCATACGGGTGATGCTGGCACGTAGTGATTCACCACCTGCACCTGTAAAGCGCAAGGTGCCATTGTTGATAATCGCCAGGATCAACAACGTAGCCAGCACACCGAGGACAGCACCACCGAGCGCAGCGCCAAATGCTTCGAGCGATTCATTCGATCGAGCAAATTCTAACTTGGGCGGCTCTTCGTGGGTTTCCATGGGTTCTTTCTTGTCAGATGCAGTAGATTTGCTCACTCTTAGGGGTTCCTGTTGTACGCTCATACTTCTCCTTTACACACGTATTCGACTTGAGGGATGACTCGATCTGGCTCCTGTGAAGAGGAGCCGACCACAAAATTACAAAGCTCGTGAACTTTGTCACAGAGAGGGCTGCTAGACCCTATGATAGCGGTTGGCGCTTGCCTGCGTCAAGTTCAGTGCCATACAATTCCTCTACGCTTTCCGTCTGTCAGATCGGACTGGGACGGCATCCAAAAGTACGAAACATTCAACAGAACGTCTGTTGTGGTTTGGTTTACACTCCGTTCACGGGCTATAATCGCGCTATGCCTGCCCACCATGCTAGCCCTCCCCCCAATACCGGCGCGATCAGTGAAACTGAGTTGACCGCGGCTACGCTTGACTATCTGCTGTCTGCGCAAGGGGAGCAGGCTCTCGCCGATCTGCAGGATAGAGACGTCGATGCCACGCAGACAGTTCCCCTGTTGACAGAGTTACGACGTCACCACCCGCCCGAAATCGCCGGTGCACTGCTCTCGCAGTTGCGGCTGCGTCGGCATGCTGCAAACAAGTTTCCTGAGGCCGGCCGCCTCTTTTTCACGGCGGAAGCGTTGGAACAGGCTACGGCCCACGCCGTGGCCGACTTCCGCGCCCAGTGGTTGCATCGCTTTGCGCCGCCAGGCCCGGTGTTGGATCTGGGGTGCGGCATCGGCGGGGACATGCTGGCCCTGGCCCGCTATCGCCACGTTATTGCATACGAAACATCGCCCACGCGGCTGCGGCTGGCCCAGGCCAATGCCCTTGCGCTGGGGCTGGCGGATCGAGTCGAGTTTCGTCTGGCCGACTGGACGACGGAACTGGCCGCCGGTCGTCTGCCCGTAGTCGCCGCTGCGTTTGCCGATCCGGCGCGGCGTGTCGATGGGCGCCGCGTCTTCAGCCTGCACCAGATGCAGCCGCCGCTCTCGGTGCTGCTGCAACTGCAGGCGCAGATCCCTGCGTTGGGGATCAAAGTTGCCCCCGGTGTGCAAGATGACGAGATCCCCGAGCAGGCGCACGTCCTGTTTGTCAGCCACGAACGGACGTGCAAAGAGGCGCTGCTCTGGTTTGGTCCTTTACGCGGGGACTCGAGGCGACGGTGGGCGGCCGTCTATGCAAACGAAATCTGGCATCGCATCGACGCCTCCCTGCGCCCACCGCCGGTCGGTCCGCTCCAGATTGGGCACTATCTCTATGAACCGGATCCTGCCTTGATCCGCGCCGGCTGTTTTGCCGAACTCTGCGATCTCTTGGGCGCTCACCTCTTCGATGCGCAGATCGCCTATCTGGTCGGCGAGCATCTGATCCAGGATGCCGCCGGCGCGCGATTGGCGCAACGCTTTCAGATCGAAGAGATCCTGCCTGCCGGGCTCAAGCAACTCAACCGTCGGCTCCAGGCGCTGGGCATTGGCCGGGTCGAGTTGAAAAAGCGCGGCTCACCCATCGAACCAGAGTCGTTGCGATCCCGGCTCAAACTGACGCCGGGCGGACGCAGTGCCGTGGTCTTCTTCACGCGTCGCGGCGACGAACGGTTGATCATCCTGGCGCATAGAGTTGAGGTCGACGGCTGAGCAACTTCTGAATGGGATAGGAACTCTACCACATCGTTTTCTTGTCTTCTTACCCTGGCGCCACCTCTTGAGGAAGGGATCACCCATGACGCAACCTCTCGTACCTGTTAACGAAGAAGCACTGATTCCTCTGGCGCGGGCAGTCGGCCAGGCGCTCCACCGCCGCGGGCTGATAGCGGCGCTGGCGGAAAGCTGTACCGGCGGGCTGGTGGGTCATCTCATCACAGAGATCGCAGGGAGTTCGGCCTGGTTTGCAGGCAGCGCAGGGGTCTACAGTTACGCCGCCAAGGAGGCTATCCTCGGCGTGGATCGGGAAACCTTGAACAGCGAGGGGGCCGTGAGTTTTGCCGTGGCGGCGCAGATGGCGCAGGGTGCGCTTCGTTGCTATGAGGCCGACGTCGCTGTCTCCGTCACCGGCATTGCCGGTCCTGGCGGGGGCACGCCGGGCAAGCCCACCGGGCTTGTACACTTTCACCTCAGCGCCAAAGACGGCCGTCAGGTGGCTCGTCGCAAAGTCTGGCCCGCCGATCGACGGGGCAACAAGCTGTTAAGCGCAGAATATGCCCTGCAGATGTTGCTTGACTTTGCAGAGGGGAGATTAGAAGACTAGAGATTTCAGACCGTGAATTTGGTCTGAAATCTCTAGTCGCTAATCGTTCATCTCCTATCTCATCCTTGTACGAGTGACTGCCCGCCGTCGATCCACATTTCGGTGCCTGTGATGTGGCTGGAGGCCTCGCTGACGAGGAAGAGGATGAGTTGGCTCGTCTGGTCAATTGTGCCCGGCTTCTTGCCCGTGAGGGGAATGGTGCCCTCGGGGTATTGGACGGGCCACTTGATCTGCTCGATGCCGCGGCGATCCGTGTTGTCGCCAATTTCGGTCGCAATCCAGCCGGGGCAGATGCAGTTGATGCGTACTTTATGCGGCGCAAGTTCTGGCGCCAGCATCTTAGTCATAGCGAGTTGACCGGCCTTGGAGGCCGAGTATGCCGTGGCGCCGGTGTTGCTAAACATGCGCGTACCGTTGACCGAAGAGACCACCACCACCGCGCCCCCCTGTTTCTTGAGATAGGGCGTAGCGTACTTGATGGTAAGAAAGGTGCCTTTGAGGTTGATGCCCAGTGTCGTGTCCCAATCTTCAGGAGTAAGTTCCTCGATGGATGCCCATACGCCGTTGATGCCGGCGTTGGCAACCACAATGTCGAGGCGTCCCCACTTGTCCACCACCTGTTGCACCGCTGCTTCCATCTGTGCCGCATCCGAAACATCGCCGGTAATGATCAGCGCCTCGCCGCCGTTCGCTTCAATTTCGGCGGCAACATCCTTCAACTGCTTCTCTGTACGGCTGAGGATGGCGACTTTGGCGCCTTCCTGGGCCATCAACACAGCGGCGCCTTTGCCGATCCCAGACCCGGCGCCGGTCACGAACGCCACTTTGTTGTCCAATTGCATGGGGTAAATCTCCTGTCCAATGGGGAATGATGGTAAGTAACTACAATTCTGCCGACCGCGTTGCAATCTTCTCTTTTACAGAGGCGACGAACTCAGCCAGCGCCAGACCATTGTTGCGCTCACCGTTGCGTTTACGCAGCGCCACGCTTTCGTTGGCCATTTCTTGATCGCCTACGACCAACATGTAGGGGACCTTCATCAACTGCGCCTGACGGATCTTGTTGTTCATTCGCTCAGATCCCAGATCCGCGCTGACGCGTACCCCTTCTGCCTTCAGGCGCCGCTCGATCTGCATGGCGTAGTCGTTGTGGACCTCGGTGATCGGGATCACCCGCACCTGCTCGGGCGACAACCAGACCGGGAAGTTGCCGGCGTAATGCTCGATCAGGAACCCGATCATGCGCTCGTGCGTGCTGAGTGGCGCACGATGGATGCAAAGCGGCGTCTCCTGTTCGCCCTCACTGTTGATGAAGGTGAGGTCAAAGCGTGGTGGGACTGCAAAGTCCACCTGATTCGTTGCCAGCGTAAACTCGCGACCAATGGCGCTCCAGATCTGCACATCAATCTTGGGGCCATAGAATGCCGCTTCGTCGGGCACTTCTACAAAGGGCACGTTGCCGTTAACCATCGCACTGCGCACCATCTCCTCGGTCTGAGCCCACAGCCGGGGATTGTCCACATACTTTTTGCCCAATCCGCGCGGATGGTGCGTACTCAGCCGCATGACAAAGCGATCCACGCCGAAGAGATCGAAGTAGCGGCGATAGAGGTCAATTACCCCCATGAACTCATCTTCGAACTGCGACTCTGCACAGTAGATGTGCGCATCGTTCATCTGCATTGAGCGCACGCGCATCAGCCCGAAGAGTTCACCGCTCTTTTCATAGCGATAGCAGGTGCCATACTCGGCGAAGCGAACCGGTAGATCGCGGTAACTGTGCATCTTGGCCGCATACAGCTTGTGGTGGAAGGGGCAGTTCATGGGCTTGACATAGTAGCGCACCCCTTCCAACTCCATCGGCGGATACATGCTCTCTGCATAGTAGGGCAGGTGACCGCTGTGCAGGAAGAGATCTTCCTTAGCCAGATGGGGCGAACGCACGCGGTCATAACCGGCCTCCGCTTCCACATCTTTGGCCAGCCGCTCCAATTCCTCAATGATTATCGCACCGTTTGGCAGCCACAGCGGCAGCCCAGGTCCGACTTCCTCATCGAAGATGAAGAGCTCGAGCTCGCGCCCCAGCTTGCGATGATCGCGTTCGCGCGCTTCTTCGAGTTGCTTGAGGTGCGCGGCAAGTTCCTTTTTGTTGCGCCATGCCGTGCCATAGATGCGCTGGAGCATAGGCTTGTGTTCGTCGCCACGCCAATAGGCGCCGGCTACCGTCAGCAGCTTGAAGGCATCGGCCGGGATCTTGCCCGTGTGCTCCACATGCGGACCGCGACAGAGATCCTCAAACGTATCGTGTTTGTAGGTGCTGATCACGGGCTTCTCGGCAACCTCGTTGCCGTACTCGTCTACCTCGCCCTTGGCCAGCCCCTCGATCAGTTCTTGCTTGTACGGCTGATCGGCGAACAACTCCATCGCCTCATCCGCCGATACTTCGCGATAGGCGAACTCGTGTTTGCCGGCGATAATCTGGCGCATCCGCTTCTCGATGGCTTCCAGATCTTCGGGCGTAAACGAGATAGACTTGCCCTGCGCATCTTTGCCCAGATCGAAGTCATAGTAGAACCCCGTGTCGATGGGCGGCCCGATAGCGATCTTGGCCTCGGGGTAGAGTTCCAACACGGCCTGCGCCATCACGTGCGCAGCGCTGTGCCTCAGTTTGTAGAGATCGTCCTTCTGGACTTCTCCGTATTGAACAGATTCTGCCATTGTAAACGCTCCTTGCGTCAATATCCTTAGAAAAACGTACCTTGACCGGTAAGCTAGAAAAACTGCTCGAACATCTGCAAAATGGTGTCCCACACCCTCGGATCCAACCACGCCCACAGTAGAATGGCGATGACGCCGAAGATGATCCAGAACACGTAGATCGTCAATCGGGCGCGCATCGAATCCGTGTAGACTTCAGTCGGAGTATTCTTCGTGAACTGCGGAATCATCTGCGGCTTATCTGTTGCCCGAGACCGTTTAATCCAACCCCGATAGAAAGTCGAGATGAAGGCGACAATTCCGGCGATCAACCAACCGGTAAGCACGCCCATGAAGAAATCGGATGACATCGCACTCCTTATCCACTTCAACACGCTGCACAAAGTTCGCAGGAAGCCGGCGTAGAGACCATCCATCCTGAACTTTACTACATGGGGCCATTTGTGTTGACGTGAAATTCGACGTACAATCAGAACATACGTTCTTGTTGGTCGTACTTCACAGAGGCGGCGATGTCATTCTTTGGCCCGGATCTACCCGATTGGCTTGATGGCCTGTTTGGACAACTCCTTCATGGACCGATGCACCGATTCAGCTTTAGCAAGAATGCGGGATTCAGCGGTTCTGATGTGGAACACTTGCTCCGTCAATATGGGGTGCGCGTATGGGGGCGCGAAATGGACGATCCCGCTGAACTCGCTCTGCTCGTCAAGCAGCGCCAGGCCATCTGGGCCGAGTACGTCCTCTGCCGCGCCGGCGTCCCTCTCACCTGTAAGCTACTCGATCCGCGCAACGCCGGCTATTCAGCGACGAAGCCTGCCGGTTCCATGCCCACACCGTGGACGGAAACGGGGATCGGAGCTCACACCCTCATCGATCATCTGGTTGACTGGCTGGATCGATGGCTGGGCGCTCCCCGCCGGTAGTCAACCATGCAGCCGTCCACCAGGTGATGTGGAGCAACTGCTGCACCCCTTGCACGAACGGATGGGTATAGATCCACTCGCTGATGCGGTGAGCGTCGGCGCCTTCGGTCATGCCAATACAGACCGCCGGAATTCCTCTGCTCAACGGGATGTTGGCATCTGTGCTGCTGATGCGCACGTCGGTGCGTTCTTCGACGCCTACGTGCGCCAGGATCTGCGAGAGCGCCTTGACCATGGGGTGCCGGCTGTCGATCTCCCCTGCCGGACGATTGCCGATAGGCTCCACGTCGAAGCGGACTCCGTTCTGCTCGCGTGCATGGTTCTCTTGATGACGCTGAACGACGCTCTGGACATGCCCATCGATCCGATCAAGCATGGCGGTATCGGTGGATCGTAGATCCAGTTCCAATGACGCCTGTTGTGCAATGGTGTTGACCGACGTGCCGCCGTTGAACTTACCGATGTTGAACGACGTGCGCGGCTCTTTGGGCGCCTTCATCCGTACGATTTCCGCTGCCAGTTGCGCCAGGGCGTGTACAGCGCTGGCGCTGCCAAAGTCCCCCCAACTGTGGCCTCCGGGAGCAGTCGCCGTGATGCGATAGCGGTGCACACCAAGGGCCTGATGCACGACACGCCCTAACCCCATTCCTTCAATGACGATACAGGCGCCGATGCCACCCTCCCTCGACTGCAAACGATCAACTGCGGCGCGCATGCCTTTGAGATCGCCCAACCCCTCTTCGTTCGTATTGGCCACGAGCCAGATATCCACGGGCGGCGTGGGCATATCCTTCAGGCTCTCGGCCAGCAGCAGCAGACCGGCAACGCCTGCGGAGTTGTCCCCGATGCCGGGGCCGCCCAGCCGGTCGCTCTCTTCAAGGGCGATGGTCAAATCGGTCTCAGCGGGGAAGACGGTATCCGTATGCGCGCTCACCATCAACAGCGGCCCCGCCGATTCCCCAGGGATGCAGGCGTAGACGTTGTACACTTCGTCCTGATCTACGCTGTCAAGGCCAAGGGTCCGGAAATAGCGTTCTACCCAATTGGCACGCTCCTTTTCTGCACCGGATGGAGACGCGATCTGCTGGACGGTCACCGTTAATTCGAGCGCATGGACGAGTGACTGGGATAGGTGTTGAGCCGCCGATTGCAGCGCCGTATAGTGTGGCAGCGATTGTAGATCCATGAGATTCGTTGTTCCGTTCTTGGTTGCGAAAATGCAAAAACTCCCGCCCCATATGGGACGAGAGTCTCTCGCGGTTCCACCCATCTTACTTGCACGCAATGCGGTCAAGTCGCTCGGGGGCCTGTAACGGGGCCAACCGGATGAACATAGTGCGCCGCAGCGGTTCCGCTCATCACTTTCAGGTGGTTTTCCGAAGCGTGTACCGCAGCGGCTCTCAGCCTATGACCACTGCTCTCTGAAGGTACGCAACTCTCCGTACTCGTCCTGATCAACGCGTTTGATATTGGATAAAATTCCCTCTCCAACTGGAGAGGGACAGGTGTGGGAGATACTGGACTTGAACCAGTGACCTCTACGATGTCAACGTAGCGCTCTAGCCAACTGAGCTAATCCCCCGCGACAAGATCGAGTATACCATGAGCGGGGCGGTGCTGCAAATTTACAGAAATCGGGATATCGCCTCCGCGCAGACAGGCAGATCAGTTATCGAAAAGATGCCCTGTTGGTCCACTGGTGAGTGCTTCCACCACCGGTTGTGTCTCGATCATATGTTTGAGCAGTTGTAACTCGCGCCCAAGCATATAATTCCCCATATCGAGCATTTCGGGGACGCCCGCCAACGAAAGAATCTTCTGTTTGTCTTCCGGTTTGATCTGAAGGGCAATGGCGGTGAGAAAGGCCAGGCTGGTTGGATCGTCGGGTAATTGATCCAATTGCAACTGCACGCCGGTGGCTTGAGTTAACAGGTCCACATAACGGATAATCTTGGGGCGCACCCGTTGCGCCTGTTCCATCGCCAGCCGAGTATCACCGTTAAATACAGGATAGTGACTTACATCTGCCGTCAAATAGGATCGGTTTTGTTTCAACTGTTCGATGCGGAATCGACGTGTGCCAACTGCCACCAGATCCATACGCCCGTCAGGCTTGCGGTCAACACGAGTAATACGCGCTGCCGTGCCGATCTCGTAGGGAGCCGCAGTTTCCCCGACTTCTTTGCCATCTTTGATTAAGACCACACCAAATGGCAACTCTTCATTGATACAGCGATTGATCATCTCACGGTATCGCGGCTCGAAAATATGTAGCGGCAACATCATCCCCGGAAAGAGGACAAGGCCAAGCGGGAAGAGAGGCATTTCCATAGAAGAAACCCGTTGTTCTCGGTCATGGCGACGGTAGCCGCCAAATGAGTGCTTTGCCATGCGTACGCTTACAGTCCTTCTCTAATCCATTGCGGCGTAAATACCACAGCAGAAATATGACGTCTGTACCACTGGTAAAAAGTGCCGGCATACTTCCGCCGCGATTTGCTAATCACTGTCGTCTGCCGGAATAGATGCCAGCGCATCATCATCTGTTTTCATAATTTCACGCAAGACAACCGTGGCGAAGGCGCCTTTGGGCAACGAAAAGGTGACGTCCAGGCCATCATCCTGCGCTTTTACCTGTAGATCACTGAAGATGAGCCGCCCCATGCGACGTGTTCCTGTCATGCGGGCCTTGTGTAGATCATCCATGCTCAGCCCTGATTCATCCAGTACCGCGCTTTCCAAGGCGCCTGCATCACCCTTCGTGATCCACATTTTAGGACCATAGATAGGCGCCGTAAAACTGATCTCTTTGCGTTCGTAGCGAGGTTGCTCCGCCGCCACATCTTCCACTTCAAAAAGACCACCGGTATCGTACTTCTTGGCCACATCGCCCAGGATGATCTGATCAAACAGCCCTCGTTCGACACGTTCTGTGAGGTAGCGATTGCACATATAACTCTGGACACTGGCGCGCAGTAGATCGCGCAACCATCGATCTCGGACTGTCCGTCGACCTGTCAACAGTTCGAATCCTCGGTAGACGTTCGATCCCTGGTGCCCCAAACGCTGAGGACCGTAGAAATTGGGCAGCCCATGAAGCTGAATGTGGTCGATAATTGCCTGGGCACGCTCTAGCGCTTCCTGGCCGGGAATGGCCAGATCGGTCACTCGAATCGAAAAGCGGTTGCCTAGCAGATGCCCCACTTTTAGTTTGTTGCGGTGCAACTTCACCCAGTGTACGGTCACCGGTAGATGTTCTTCAATTCGTTTGGCTGCTTCGTCAACAACCGTACCTTCTACAAATCCAATATTGAGGCTGAAGGTCTGCGTCGTGCGCGCATACTTATCCTTCATTCCGGCAAACCCAATATCGTCCATCGAGAGTTTGAAGAGACTGGCCAGTTGTTTTTGTACTTCACGCGTCGTCAATTCCTGTTTTGTCAGGTTGACGTAAAGATGCTGTCCTTCACCGATGGGATCGTAAAGCGGCAACTCTTCGACGACGAATTGCTCCGGGGAAGATCGCAATTGACCGCCGATGCCCGGTAGGGCTGCGCTGATGTAGGGCAAATTAAACTTGAGTTCTCGTTCAACAGTATCATTATTTTGCACAAACACATCCTAACATAGGCAAATGGGGTATGAAGGAAGATATGTTCCAAAGGTATAGCAGACGATATAGACCTTACTAAATGCATAGGCTAATCGCAACAACGCGCACAGCCGCTACGCAGAGGTTTTGGGCGTAATGGGCGGAACAGACGGGTGCAGATGGGCAATGTTCGGCGGGAAGAAGAACTCACGGGTGGCAGGGTCTTCGTAGCCATCGATCCATGACTGTACGACCCCCGGTGACTCTAGCGCCGAGCGTACGATCTCGCGGTTAAACGCACCCACAAGATCGTGGTTGAGATATTCTTCAACCGGCATCCACAAGCAATCATCGATCTCATCGTCCTGCTTGGTAATCGCTTTGCTCAATGGGGTCAACCGTGCCACGAAATAAATGTCGGATCGCCCATAGCGGTAGCCATGCCAATGTCGGAAGCAGACAAGAGAGTCGAACTTTGTTTCTACGCCTGTCTCTTCCATCACCTCGCGCACGGCCGCCTCGGCCAGGTGTTCGCCGGGGTGTAAGGCGCCGCCCGGCAGCTTGTAGTAGGGTCGCGCCGAGTTTCGGTGTAGTTCAGAGACGACAAGCAATTCGCGCTCATCGTTGATCACCACGCCGCCGACGCCAATGTAATGGGTGGCATAGCCCGGCACCAGGGCAGTAGGCAGCAACTGGAGCACCATCATCGTATAGTGTGCCTGGCTGTGATGGAAGGTAAAGCCGGCTGCCGCCGCCGCCGCGATCAATGCGGCACGCTGCAATGGGATCTCCAGCCAGATCAACTGGCGTCCTTCTGCCTGCCAGTGAGCCACCGAATAAGTGAGAGCGGCGGCGAAGTCATCCGGTTCGCGCAGTAGGGCCTGCGCATCGATGACAACGCCGTTAAAGCGATTGACTGTATGTTCGAGCAGTTGCATAAGCGGTATCTCTACTTCAACGATAGGGTGATAAAGAATCGATCCTGAAATTCGGTTTGGTTCGTGTTCCAGGGGCCGACGGAATCAACCAAACGCTACAGCGCACGCCCAACTTGAGTGACACGTATGTCACCGTCCCCTTGGTGTGTGGGCGTGAGTCTGTAATGGTAGATCATCGATCCCTAATTTACAATACCTGCCTGATGCGTATTGGAAGCAGCAGACTCTCGACTGTCGCACCAGATGATATCTATCGGCGGTGATCCTGAAGGTGGGCTTGTGCTATGACCAATAGCCCCATCTAGGCTACAATGGGCATTGCGCCTCAAGCAACGTCAACCGTTAAGGGCCAGGTTCAACACCCCGGCATGGTCACAGATGGGTTTCTTTGGTCTCTCGACGAGTCGCTACAGCGCTTTCTGGCCCTGCGCCGCCGTTCGGGGAGCTGGCTCAACGCACTGCCCGCACCCGACTGGGAGAGTGCCTATCAAGCGCCCTTTGGCCCTATCTGTGCCGGGGATATCTTCGCCGCCTGGGTCGCCCATGATCTGCTTCACATGCGTCAACTCGTCGAGATCCAGTGGGCGTTGCTCAACCAGCAGGTAACGCCCTACAGCACTCGCTATGCAGGGGATTGGTAACATACCGCATCCCGAAAGGAATTCCCCCATGATCTACAGTACACACCGCACGTTAATTCTTTTGTTGTTCACCCTGCTCGTCGCTGCCTGTACAGCGAGCACCGCCGGCCCGGCCACCTCTCCGGCGACCGTCAGCCAACCCGCCGCACCGTCTTCGGGCGAAGCATCCTTCGCGATGTCTGTCCTCACCACCGGGCTGGCCAGCCCGTGGGAGATTGTGTATGGACCGGATGATTATCTGTGGGTTACCGAGCGCACAGGACAGCGCGTGCTGCGCGTTGATCCTGAAAGCGGCAAGATAGATCCCGCAGTCACCATCGACGAGGTCACCTTCCGCGATGGGCAGGCAGGCTTGCAGGGTATGGCGCTGCACCCCGAACTGCTCCAGGGCACGGGGAATGACTATGTCTACGTTGCCTACAGCCACTACGGCGACGATGGCGCCAGCGTCAAGATTCGGCGCTATACCTACGATTCCACCACTCAGAAGTTGATCGATCCCGTCGATATCCTCAACGGTCTGCCCGCCGGTACCGATCACAACGGCGGTCGCCTGATCTTCGGCCCCGATGGCAAACTCTACTACAGCATGGGCGATCTTGGGGCCAACAACCTGGCCAACTATTGTTTGCCCAGCGACGCGCAGACGCTGCCCGGCGCCGACGAAGTGGCGGACGAAGACTGGCGCAACTATGTGGGCAAGATCCTGCGCATCGACGTGGACGGTTCCATCCCCGCCGACAACCCCGAATGGGACGGCGTGCGCAGTCACGTCTACACCGTCGGTCATCGCAACCCACAAGGGTTGGCCACCGGTGGAGGACAGCTCTACGCCACCGAACATGGACCGAAGACCGACGACGAGATCAACCGCATCGAAGCCGGGCAGAACTTCGGCTGGCCCTACGTCGCCGGCTATCAGGACGACAAGGCCTACGTCTACGCCGAATGGTCCGACGCCACGCTGCCTTGTTCATCCCTGACCTTCAGCGACTACGAGATCCCCGACGCCGTGCCGCAACAAGAGGAGAGCGCCTGGACTGAATCGTTTACACCGCCGCTGCTCACCTTCGGCACCGTGCCCGATAGCTACAACTTCCAGAACCCGGCCTGTCGTCGCAGCTACTACATTTGCTGGCCCACGGTTGCACCGTCGGGGATGGATTACTACGCCGCCGCAGAGGATGGCATACCCGGTTGGGGCGACTCTCTGCTGGTAGCCGCCCTCAAAACAGGCACAATCTATCGTCTTCCCCTCAGCACGGATGGCGACAGCATCGACGGCGATCCCATTCCCCTCTTCGGCAGCACAGACCGCTATCGCGATCTGGCCATCGGGCCTGATCACCGCACCTTCTATGTCATCACCGACAGCGGCGGCAACACCCAGGATCCAGCGGGCCTGCCCACGAACACCGTCGACCATCCCGGCGCCATCCTCGTCTTCAGCTACACAGGAGATTAAAACGCAAACACCCTGTTAAGCAAAGACCGCACTGGATTGGCCGACAAATGACTCAATCGCGGCGACGGCCTTTCGATATCCACCGGCCGCCCGCAGTGTTTCCCCGACTTGCCCGGCATTCTGGCGGTAGTGGGGCCGGTTGAGCACTGCATCGAGCGCCTGTCGCAGCTCCTCAGGTGATACGCGCCCGTATGGACGCGTGTCACCTAGCAAGATGCCGGTCTGCGTCTGCGCCACGCGTTTGCCGTTGAGCAATTGTTCCAACTGATGCGGCACCACCACCTCGGGCACGCCGTAGTAAAGCCCCTCGTGTACGCTGTTCATGCCCCCATGCGTAATAAACGCATCCACGCGTTGCAGGATCTGCAATTGGGGGACGTAGTTGCGCACAATGAAGTTCTGCGGAATCGCGCCCAGCGACGCTATCTCAGTCTGCTTGCCCACCGACAGCACAAACTGCGCCGGATAGTCGGCAAACGCCGCGAAGACTGCCCGATAGAATGCCGAATCCAGATGGTTGATCGTCCCCAACGAAATGTAGACTTTCGGGTCGCCGTTCAGTTGCTCGAAAGGGAACTCGCCATCGCGCGTCGACACGTCGATAGAGGGCCCCACGAAGCGAAAGCGCTTATCGATCAGCTTGTTTTCGGGGTGAAACTCGTGTGAAGTGAAGACAATATTCAGGTCGGCGTACTCAGTGATGCCGCCGGCATTTTCTTTGCCGAATTCCTGGGCCATGTTGCGCCGCCAGCGTAGTAACTTGGGCACGTGGGGCAAAGCCGACCAAAAAAAGCGTGCAAGCGTTGCCCAGCCCATCGCGCCCAGTGAGCCGTCCAGCACAAATGTGGTGACGAAGCAGGCGTTGGCGATGCCATGGGTACGCGCGGCAATATAGCCCCACATCGCCGTCGAATCGTAGATCACCAGATCGGGGCGCTCGCGGCCGAACTCGTCGATCAAGAATTTCGCCAGTGGACGGCTGATACGCGCCAGCATGAGTGGTGCGTTGATGAATTCATGCAGCGCCTCCGACACTTCGCGCTCCGTGGGCATGGGCTCGGGCAGCGCTCGAAAATCGACGCCTGTGGGGGCCAACTTGGCCCGAAACGATTCGGCGTTGTAGTAGAGCACCTCGTGACCATGTGCCACCAATTCCTTCATCACAGGTAGCGTTGGGTTTGTGTGTCCGTGAGCGGGCAGGCCCACATATGCAATCTTTGTCATGATCCACCTCCAGTTGTCCATAAGCACACAATTTAGGCGGGTATCATAACATAATTTAGTCAAGACTAAAAATTCTGATAAGGGCGCGCACGTAGATCTGCAGGCGCACCGGGTTTTTCTCATGCGCTCTTACATAAGCATGAGTTTTGACCATAAAAAAGGGCCTCCCGCGGGAGGCCCTTTTTTATGGTAGGCGGGCCGTAGCCTGCCTTGTCTTCCTCGATTACTCGAAGATACTCATGATCGCGTCGATCACGGCGTTGAGCGTGCTCACAGGCTCATCGCCGGCCTTGATCAGATAGCCACCCTGCTTTGTATGCTGATTGAAGGCGATCAGTCCATTGACGTCGTCTTCGGTGATCAGCTCTGCTCGGTGACATCCACCACAGGCTCGCGCCGCGGGGCCGGTGACATAGGACGGGACGTTGCCGATGTTTCTGTCCCAGCCGGTGATGGGATCGGACGCCGAAAGAATACCCGGCAGCGATTTCGTCTGATCCGGCACGTTGTATGTACCCTCAACGTGGCAAGATTCGCAGTTCGAGATGCCATGCGTGGGGTATGGCATTTCGATGTGATGATCATAGTGCATTGCTTGCACTGGATCGGCGAAGTCGATATCGCCAATGTCGAATGCCTGGAAGGAGTGAATCGCATGCGCATAGGAATCAATCGAACGCGACTGCATTTCCAGATGCGAGCCACCACTCTTGGTGATGTGGCACATGCGGCAGACGGTGATGTTCCCACCCCGATCGGCCGAGTGGAAGGTGGTTGCCAGCGCCTCGTGGCAGTTGTTACAACCGTCCACCACCTTGACGATGGGGCTGTAGAAGTCATCGGCAAAGGCATTGGCGCCAAGATCGAAGGTTCTGGATGGCGCATTGAGGGCAAGGGTTACGCCGTCGGCATTGACCAGTTCCGGCATGACACCGATTTCTACTCGTTTGACGGTACCATCGGCGATCATATCGGTCCACGTCGATAGATCGACGTTCACTTCCCAACTGCCGCCCTCGGCCGCTACTGTTGTCACCCGTGGGTGTTCTTCACCAACGGTAGCTTCCAGGGTTCGATTATCCTGGTTGTCGATAACGCCATCACCGGTGTCATCGATGAGTCTTTCGTGCGGGCCGATAATGAAGTCCTTGGTGTCATAGCCGTACAGACCGACCAACACGGTTGGCGCAATATTGGCCACATCGAGATCCGCCAGGTCTGTGGACTCTGTCGCGCTGAACTTAACGTTGAGAACGGCGCCATCGAAGGATGCGCTGTCGATGCTGACGGAAATAGCCTCAGAATATTTCACTCCATCAGCGGTATAGATCGCCTTGTCATACCCGGTGTGAATTTCGCTGAGGCCTGGGGCCTTTTCGCCCGCCGCATGGCAATCGGAGCAGTCGTTGTCCGAGCTCAAGTCGACACGCTCATGTGCATCTGCCGGTGCAATGGTCTGCAGCGCCAGAGCAGCCGTTCCATATTCTTCAGAACCTGTGATGGGATGGCAGCTCTTGCAGGTCTCTGCCGTGAAATTAGCATCCGCCAGCACGGTGTCGAGTTTGCCTTCGTGGCAGGTGACGCAGTTTGACATAGACTGCGGATAGGGGAATTCCATGGCGTGCGACATATGCACGTCGTTCATCAACGTCGTCTTGTAAGCGTATTGGGCTTCCTGATCTGCGGTCAACTCTGTTTCACCGGCGAGGAACGCAGCCGCAAGCGCCGGATCATCGACCAAAAGCTGCCATTCAAAGTGACCACCTTCGCCGTTGTCCAGGTGGCAGGCTTTGCAGGTATAGAAGTCAGTTGAAGCATCCTGATCAACCTGACCGTAGATATAGCCATGCTTCAGGTAGGGCACGGAATGACATTTTTCGCAGCCGTCATTGTTGGCGGCAGAGACGTAATCAACGCCGGATCCGGTTTTGAGCAGAGCTGCAAATGGGTATTTATTCTGAGCGACACGCGTGCCGGGGATGGTGCCGATTGTCTCATCACGGCCGTACACCACGATGATGCCGGGTACGTCGGTCACATCCAGGGTGCCGGTCATGGTGCTTGTAAACCCACCGTCACCGTCGTAGGCTTTGCTGCCAAGCAGCGAGAGTCTTTCTTGTGCAGGCTCGAATTGGAACTTTGAATCAGTATAGGGAGTGAAATAGATCCCAAGCGAATCGGCCTGTCTTGCGTCAAAAGGAGCGCCGTTCTTGGTCATCTTAAAGGTCACTGTGCTCGTGTCGGGCGCAGTGAACGAGTAGGCCAGATCGGTAACTTGAATGACCCCATCCTGATACAGTTCGTCATAGGCAGCTTGATGCTTGGCTCCAGCGTCCTTGTGACATATCACACAAGACTCCGGTTCGACAGAAGCTGCCACAAGGGCAAGCACATCAGCGGGATCTTGGGTATCTTGGGCGGCAACTGGGGGAGTGCCCGCCAACCCAACAAGCAGGACAACGGCTAGTAGCAGAAGTAGCCCGAACCCAGCAACTCCGGCTTTCCTAGATAACATGGCTTTTCCCTTTCTGTGAAGAGTACGGCGTGGAACTGAACAATAATATCCTGTCGGACACAAATGCGAACACGGACATCAGGTCGACAGAGAAATGCAACAGGTTAGAGAGCAGGCTGACGATGCAGGCGTACACCAACGTTCCTTGGGGCAGGAATTGGGGTAAGTTTGTTGTCCCTACTTGTTGAACAGGATCAAAGAACATATGAAGGATCACGCCACAACAGGACGTACCAGATGATCAGCATATTCCAATTGTGGGAACATCACACCCGCCAAATGTTTGCGTTTGTGTAAGGAAAATTCCTAATGGATGATGACAGAGGGTAGCCCGGGTGCGTCACCAACACCAATACGACGCAAAGTAAGAAGTGTAATCACCGTCACCGGCTTGGCCCGCCAGAATGGGATTCACTAGTAGGCGGGGGGGATCTGGAGGCGTCAGCCTCAGAAACATACAGAACCCAACGGAGGATAGCCATGCGCTACCAAATGCGACAGCGAATCTGGTCCTTTGCGGACAACTTCGACATTAAAGATGAGACGGGCAGCACAGTTTATCAGGTGAAGGGCAAAGTCTTCTCCTGGGGCGACAAGCTGAGCATGCAAGATCGCAGCGGCCAGGAGGTCGCTTACATCGCCCAGAAACTGCTCAGCCTGCGGCCTCAATACACGATCTACCGCAATGGTGAAGCCTTTGCCGAGATCAAGAAAGACTTCCTCTCCTTGTTTCGCGACAAGTTCACCCTCGATGTTCCTGGCCCCAACGACTACCGGATCACCGGTTCTATCCTGGATTATGAGTACAGTTTTGAACGCCAGGGGCAGACGGTCGCCCGGGCATCGAAGCGCTTCTTCTCGTTCAGAGACAGCTACGGCATCGACATTGTCGAGGGCGAAGACGATATCGCCATCCTGGCAACCTGTGTCGTTATTGACATGATTGCGCACGGTGATAAGGACGATTGATTCTTCCGGCCAACGTAGCTATTCAGGCCCATCACGCCTGAATAGCTACACGCCGTCGAAGATGGTTTGACTTGCGCTTGATTCCGACCCACCGAAAGGATTTCCCCCATGCTCGTCATCAAAGGTAAGCACCAGGAGGACCGAGACCGTACACAGCAGTTCCACCAGTTTGCCCAGCGTCAGGCACAGGGCGAGGTTTGCGTGTCGCCTCTGAGACTGCCCAAGGAGCAGCGACGGCTGTACGTGCGCAACACCCTGCGTGCATTCTTCTTTATGCGCGGTCAATCGTAAGTTTATGATGCTTCAGGTGCAGGTGTATCCGACTCCGCGGATGTTTTCTTCCACTGATACTCACGAATGCCGAAGTCGACGACGGTGAAGCCCAGCCTGGCGTAGACACTCTTGCCTAACGCAGAAGACCAGATCCACGACCGGCGATAGTTGGCTTCGTGTGCGTGTTTCAAGGCGGCGTGTGTGATGGCGCCCCCCAACCCCTGGCGGCGTAGCTCCTTGGGTGTAGAAACATTATAGACGCTGGCGCTGTCGCCGTCCGCCAACAGTGAGGAGGAGGTCACTGCTTCATCGTCTACATAGCCGATGAAATGGACGATCTGCGCATCATCGCCAAAGCCATGTCTGGCATACGCGGCCCGGAAGGACGAGTAATCCGCTCCGCCAAACCCTCTGGCATTGATCTTTGCCCACTCGTCGAACATCACGCCGTCTGTAACCTGCTCAACGTGAAAACCATGTGGGGTCGGGGGTGGGGCCGACAGCTTGTCCAACTCGATCATCATCCAGGTGCCGGGCTGTGCGCCGATGTTGCCATACAGCATCCAACCGCCATCAGGCCCACCGGCGTTGCCCACCGTCACCAGAGCAGCGCCCAGATCCGTGGGCCGACAATCTGGAAAGACGAACCAGTCGGGTTGGCTACAATGCTGCCCCATCTGACGCAGCGTCTCGTCGATCCGCAAGACCGGGTCTGTATCCATAAATCGTGTACTCAGGACGAGACTGCCCGGCAACCCACGGCTGGCGATCCAGGTCACATCGTCTGTTTCGCTGAATTGAATATCGGGGAGACCGGCAAAGAGGCGAAAATAGGTGGTAAAGTTTGCCTGGACTCGCCTGGCCGAAAGCGGATGGGCAGGCGACTGCGCGGGAATTGTCATGTGTGATGCCTTTCTCAGCGAAGCCACAAAAATGGCCGCAAGTGTGGGATACACCTGCGGCCATCGTGCATGACAGCGCTGAGGTCAACGGGCCTCACGAAGGTGTATCCCGAATGGCGAAACATCAAAAACGTGCTGCAATTGCGAAACCTTCATTTGGACACACCTCCTTTCTTTGAGTAGAGAAGTAGCAGTAGGGCCTCAGTGTAGCAGAACGCAGTACCCACGGCAACAGAGATCAAAATGGTGTGTCCCAAATTGGGTGGGTCCATGTCTACCGGGAAGCCACGACGGATGGACACGGAGGTCCATCCCTACGGTAGGGACCGGCCTCCGTGCCGGTCCGTTCTGGGTAGCTGCCCGGAGATCAGAACCGAAAAACTTGGGACGCACCCTCCAGATCACGCGCTGGACAGCAGTCGGTAAAACTGCTTCAATAGTCCCATCGCTTCGCATCTTGACCACACTGTCTGTTTACTCAGTATTTTATAGAAAGGACCGGCTCTTGCATGAGCAACCCGGGCTGTCCGACACTCTCCTGCGGGCGACGGTCGAGGCCCACTATGGTTTTTGCATAGCGAGGCTAACTTTCCTACCGATTGGGAACGACTCGGCATCCTTTGTCTACCGCGTAGAGAGCGCCGATGACACCGTCTACTTTCTCAAACTCCGGAAAAGCGCAGGATTCAGCGCGCCGAGCCTGCTCATCCCCCGCTTTCTCAGCGAACAGGGGATTCCGCATATCGTCGCACCGCTGCCGACGCTGAGCCAGGATCTGTGGGTGTGCGTCGATGATTTCGTCGTCACACTGTATCCCTTTATTGACGCCCGCACGGGCACGGCGGTGGGCCTTGCCGCAGCCCATTGGGTGGCTCTGGGTGCAGCGCTCCGCCAGATCCACGCCGGCCAACTCCCTGCAAATCTACGACAGATCCTTGCCGGTGAGCGCTTTATCCCCTCGCGACGACACGTGTTGACAGAGCTGGCCTCCATGCGCACCGGGCCGCATCGCGCCGATCCGTTGCAGCGTGAGTTGTTCGACTTTTGGCGGTCTCGAGAGGACGAGATCGAGAGGGTGATCGAGACCGCCGACATGCTGGGCGATCAACTGCGCCCCGCTGCCCTGGATCACGTGCTATGCCACGCCGACCTGCACACATGGAACGTTCTCATCGACGCCCAACAGCAGATGTGGATCGTGGATCGGGACGAAACCCTGCTGGCGCCAAAAGAGCGCGACTTGATGTTTGTGATCGGCGGCATTGCCCAGGGACTGGTCAGCGCGCAAGAGACAGCCCACTTTTTACAGGGATACGGTCCTACATCGATTGATCAACAGGCGCTGACATACTATCGCTATGCCTGGGCGGTGCAGGATATGGGCGCTTACGCCGAGGATGTCTTCTTCGCACCCCATCTCAGCCAGCAATCGCGCCGCAGTTCGCTGCGTGCCTTTATCGGCTTGTTCGAACCGGGCAACATCGTCACCATCGCCACCAAAGGACCGGACGGATTATGATCATTCTCGAAACTGAACGGCTGCTCCTCAGGCGCCTGCAAGCTGCCGATCTCGAGAGCCTGTACGCGCTCTACCGTGATCCAGAGGTGCGACAGTATTTCCCAGAAGGCACCCTGAACTACGAAGAGACCAAAGAAGAGTTGGAATGGTTCTTTAACGGCCATCCCAACCACCCCGAATTAGGCTTGTGGGCGACCGTTCTCAAGGAGAACGATCAGTTTATCGGGCGCTGTGGCTTGCTGCCCTGGACAATCGAAGGGCAGTACGAAGTGGAAGTGGCCTACATGATCGACAAAGCCTACTGGCGACAGGGACTGGGTTCAGAGGCTGCGCTGGCTATCCTCGAATACGGCTTCAACACCCTACACCTACCGCGCCTGATCTGTATGATCGATCCAGAGAACCGGGCCTCGATCAACGTAGCCCGCAAGATCGGCATGTCCTTTGAAAAGGAAGCAGAGGATGAAAGCGGGCCATTTCTCATCTATGCCGTTGCCAATCCACATCCACAGACGCCCGTGTGATGCACTTGAATCATCGTCTAAATTCGGATGGTACAAGCGTTCCACGCCAAGGATGGATGAGAACAGACAGAGAACCCCACACCCCCTCTGCTACACTGAGTTTGGCTCTAGAGATCGAGCGAGCGCGCACCTATCGTAGACAAACCGTGACATCATGAGAAGACCTAGGAGAGAACATGAACGTCTTTGACGCAGTGAAAACCGTATTGGCCATCCGTTCATACGAAGACAAACCGATACCAGACGAAATTGTGCGCCGCATTGTGGAAGCGGGACGGCTCACCGGCAGCAGCATGAACCGCCAACCCTGGCACTTTATCATCATTCAAGATCGCCAGATGCTACGGCAATTGGGCGCGCTGGCCTCTAGCGGGCCCTACATTGCCGAAGCGCCGCTCGCTATTGCCGTGGTGATCGACCGCACCCGTTTCGCCGTTTCTGATGGCAGCCGCGCCATCCAGTCGATGTTCCTCACGGCATGGGATGAAGGCATTGGCTCCAACTGGGTGGGCTTTATGGGCTTCGAGGATGTGAAACCACTGCTCAACATCCCCGCCGACATGGACGTGCTGGCGATCTTGCCCTTTGGCTATCCTACGAAATCGGTGGGCAAAGGCAAGAAACAGCGCAAGGAGTTCGACGAGGTGGTTCACAGCGAGCGCTGGGGAGAGTCGATGGGCAAGTGACCAGGGGATATTGCCACTTCCATGTGTTGGTCGACGATGGGGGCGCCGGCGCAAAGAGATCTTTGCGCCGGCGCCCCCATCCATGATCTGCTGACCCAATCCTGAAACTCGTATTGCGCAAATTTACGAAGCGATTGCTCAGGAGTTCCCGAACGACGTGCTTGACGGTTTGCAGCAGCAAAGATCGTCGCGCTCTACCCCGATACAAAGCTTAGATACAGAGAAGATATGAGATAAATAAAGTATCTCCTCACCTATACCTCAAACCCAATTCTCCTTACAGATCCCTCCTTGATGGCCCTACTACGCTACTGAGTGACGGTAAACGGTTGGCGTCTGTTTCTTACATAAATTTGTACGCCGTTCTGTGTCTCGCACTGACACAACCTCTACCCCACAAGGAGTATATATAGTGACAAGCACTGTTGAAGATGGAAAACAAATGGCGAAGATGCCTATCGAGACGCACAACCGTGGGTCGTGCGTCTGGCCCGCTTCGGATATGCGGCCAAAGGAGTCGTCTACCTGCTGATCGGTGGGCTGGCGCTCGGTTCAGTACTCACAACGGGCGGCTCTACAACAGGACCAGTGGGCGCTTTTCGCGAGGTGGTTTCACAGCCGTTCGGCCAGATTCTGTTGTCATTGATTGCCCTTGGCCTCTTTGGCTACACCCTGTGGCGGTTTGTCCAGGCCATCAAAGATCCTGACAACGAAGGCTCCGACGCCAAAGGCATCGTCAAACGGATTGGGTATGCTACCAGTGGTGTGGTATATGCCAGTTTCGCCATTGCCGCCGTCGGGTTGGTTATGGGCAGCGGCGGTGGATCGGGTAACCAGACAGAAGACATCACGGCGCGAGTGATGGCCCAGCCGTATGGCCGCTGGCTGATCGCCATCGCCGGCCTGATCGTTATCGTCACCGGCGTCTATCAGTTCTACAAGGGCTATTCGGCCAAGTTCACCAAGGTTCTAAAAATGGGTGAAATGAGCCCTGGCGAGCGGACTTGGGCCGTGCGTAGCGGACGCCTCGGCTTGATCGCCCGTTCGGTTGTGTACGCCTTAATCGGTACATTTCTGATCCAGGCCGCCCTCACCGCCAACCCAGAGCAAGCAGGCGGTCTGGGTGAGGCGTTGCGCACTCTCTCCCAGCAACCATATGGCCCCTGGCTGCTTGGCCTGGTGGCGCTGGGGCTGATGCTCTACGGCGTCTATTCACTGGTGCTGGCCCGCTATCGTCGAATCTATGCCAGTTAGGCCTTGCGCCCGTCCGTGCTTCGATACGGCTGAACAACTGGCGGCGAAGCCGGCGACCTGCGTAAACGCCAAAATCTTCACAAAGGATCAAGAACGGAAGTTGCAGTGGAAGGAAGAAGCAGTATACGGCCATCTCATACCCCTGATTCCGAAAGACCAGACGAGGAGGGGGAACAGGAGAACGGTGGCGGCAGATTGTCACGTATTTTCACGTATATCGTAACAGGGTACGCCATCACGGTCTTTGCCCTCTGGCTCGTCCAATGGATTCTCAGTGAGGAGATCCCTGTGATTGGTATGATCAAGAGTGCCATTCACCTCTTACTGATTCTGTCTGTATTTTTGCTGTTGCTCTGTTTGCTGTTGCGCCGGTGGCGACTCTCATTGATCCTGCTGCCCGCGCTGATTGCCTTTGTGATCTCCTACGGTGTCTTTTTTCTGCCGCGCAGCCGCGAGGTAAGTGCGTCTGTGCCGGACATCCGCATACTGACCTTCAACCTTCAGGCGCCCGATCAGGACCATGTAGATTCGGTCATGGAAATCATTCGAGAGGCCGACGCCGATATTGTCGCCGTCCAAGAGCTGAGTATCCCCGCAGCGGATCGTTTCGCCGCCGACTTGAGTGACCTCTATCCATACCGGGCTTTTCACCCCCGAGAGTCTGGTCACTTAGGGCAGGGCATGATGAGCCGCTATCCTATCCGGGCGGATGACTATTGGCGGGACAACGAGGCAAGACGCTGCGCTAGGTCATCAACGTGTGGCGCTCGACATCGATAACACAGAGGTTGTTTTCTACAATACGCACCCTATTCCACCCTACACCCCTGGATCTGGTCTGCATGCCGCACAGCAAACCGAAGCTTTGCATAAAGTCCTGGCCCGGGCCAGGCAGGAAAGCGCGCCGGTGATCATCCTGGGCGATTTCAACATGACCGATCAGTTTCATGAGTACCGTCGTATTGTCAAAAGCTTTACCGACGCCTACAAAGCCGTCGGTGATATCGGCTTTGGGTTCACCTATCCTCACGACAAGTGGCCGCTCGTCCCCCCGCTGATTCGACTGGACTACATCTTCTACAGCGCTCAATGGGCCGGAATCCGCGCCGATGTCTGGCGCGGCCCCAGCAGTTCTGATCACGCGCCGCTGCTGGCAGACCTGGTACTCAACCCCAGATAGGCGATCCAATTCGAAAGGCTGTTTACTTCGCCCTGTCGTCTCCCCGAAAATGTATCAAAGATATACTTGATTTCTCCTGGATCCGCCTTCTACAATAACCTCCTTTGATGATTCAAGAGTTTGTAAGGGAAGTAAGTGGCGGATTGTTTTGTGTGGGTGGGCTGAAAGCCCACCCACACAAAACCTACAACGATTTTAGTTACAGAGTGCTCAAGCACTTTATGTCGTCATCGATAACTAAACTATTCAGCGGCCCACGCTAGCGCCATCTGGATAGTTACCATTGGTGAAGGTTTATTGTGTGTGGGCCTCAGGCCCACACACAATAAACACCCAACAACTTTGTTTACAGAAAATTTAGGCGGATCACACAGTCCGCGTTCCGGCACAGCCCTGTGGAGAAGGTTGACGGCTGTGGGCAAGATAGAGAATCTTAATGAGTACAAGAGTGATAGACGCGACCATTCTATCCACAGAAGTGGTGGAAAGCCCGCAAGAGGCTGCTAAACGTGCAGGATTGCGCTATGTCAGTGACGAGATGCCGGGATATCGGCGCCGACGACACGGACGCGGGTTTGCCTTCTATGATCCCGAAGGCGCCCATGTCAAGGATGCGGAGTTACGCGAGCGCTTCGAGGCGTTGACCATTCCCCCCGCCTGGACGGAGGTCTGGATCTGCACCGACAAAAAAGGACATCTTCAGGCCACAGGGCGCGATGAAGCCGGGCGCAAGCAGTATATTTACCATCCCCGCTGGGAGGAAGCGCGCAACCGGGCCAAGTTCAACCGGATGATCGCATTTGGTGATGCCCTGCCCAAGATTCGAGCACAGGTGGAAAGCGATCTGCGCCGCCGTGGGTTGTCGCGCGAGAAGGTGTTGGCTATCGTCGTTCGCCTGCTTGAAGAGACCCGGATCCGCATCGGCAACGAAGAGTACGCCCGGCGCAACGGTACCCACGGCCTGACCACCTTTGAAAACGATCACCTGGAGATCAACGGCTCGCGTCTCTCTTTCACCTTTCGCGGCAAGAGCGGCAAGGAACACACCATCGATCTCAAGGATCGGCGTCTGGCCCGCTATCTGAAACAGTGCCAGGAACTACCCGGCCAGGAGTTGTTTCAGTACGTCGACCAGGGCGAACAGCGCTCGATTGATTCGGGTGACGTCAACGACTATCTGCGTACTGCCACAGGCCAGAATTTCACCGCCAAGGACTTCCGCACCTGGGCGGGCACCGTCCTCGCCCTCGATGAACTCTATCAACGAGGAGCTGCCGCCGACGAAAAAGAGGCGGATCGGCGGATTGTCGAGGCGGTCAAGGCGGTGGCCGAACAATTGGGGAACACGCCCCAGGTCTGCCGCGTCTACTACATTCATCCGGCCATCTTCGACGCCTATCGAGATGAAAGTCTTTTTGCCATCGTCGCCGAAGCTGCCGCCCACGCCGCCGTAGACGATCACAACGATCTCAGCGCGGACGAAAGGGCAGCGCTGGCAATTATCGCGCAAGCGGCCTAGGGTCGCGTCAAGCGTGATTCGATGGGTAGGGGCGCTGCTTGCCGCGCCCGGAGACTTCGGGCGCAGCAAGCAGCGCCCCTACGGAATTGCCATCACTTGAGCGTTGACACAACACGAGAGCAGTGATCTCTACTCGTCCACCAGATCCGAACTACTCCCCGCTACCTGCGGCGCACGGTAGACGCCATCTTTGACAAAGGCCGGGTACCGGAAGTGCCGGCGCAAATGGGGAATATATTCGAGGAAGAGTTTTTCGTGTCCCAGGGCAATGTGGTTGAAGAGGACCAGATGCTGGTGGATCTGCCCCATGTCCCCCACGTGCGGCACCACGGGTAACCCAAACTGTCGGGCCAGCAGGCTCACGGTGATAAACTCGCTGATACCGCCCACACGCACGCAGTCAACCTGCACAAAGTGCATGGCTTGCGCCTGCATATAGTTTTTGAAGAGGATACGATTGGGCACGTGTTCACCCGCCGCCACCCGGATCGGCGCAATTGCCCGCGCCAACGTCTGGTGGGCCAGCACATCGTCGGGATGGGTCGGCTCTTCGATCCAATACGGGTTCATGTCGCTCAGGGCCAGAGACATACGAACCGCCTGCGGCAGCGTCCACTGTTGGTTGCAGTCGAGCATGACCGAGGCGGCGGCGCCGGCGGCCTCGCGCACCATAAAGGCGCGGCGGATATCGCGCTCGCTCTCCTTTGACCCCACCTTCAACTTCATGGCCGTGAACCCTGCGTCGACGGCGGCGGCGATGTTGGCCTTTACCTGTTCGTCACTGTAGTTGAACCAACCGATCGACGTGTCATAGCCGGGGTAGCCTGCGTCGATCACCGACATTCGATCACTGCGGCCAGATCGGGCGTCTTCCAGCAGGGCAATGGCGGCATCGCGCGGTAGCACATCCTCGAGGTAGCTCAGATCGAGCGTATCCACCACCTGCTTGGGGGAAAGATCGAGGAGCAACCGCCACAGCGGCACGCCGCGCCCTTTGGCCCACAGATCGAAGCAAGCGTTGGTGATCGACGCCAGGGCCAGATGAACCGCGCCCTTGTGCGGTCCGATCCAGCGCAGTTGAGGATGATCGGCCAACTGCTTGAAGACGCCGCCAAAACCGGCCATCAACTCTTCGATCTCGGTACCAACCAGCGGGGCGGCCAGTTCCTCGATGATCCGGCAGATCTCGCCATTCCCCGCGCCAATTGTGAAGACGAGGCCAACGCCTGTTACGGCATCGTCTGTGTCCAGATAGGTGACGGCGTAGGAGTAGACCGGGTTGGTATGTACAGAATCTGACCCGTCGCCGTGTTCAAGGGGAAAGCGTTTGTCGCCAGTCCGAATGCCGGTAATCGTAGTCACGCGCGGTCTCGTTTCGTGATGAATGGATCAGTCTTCAACGGTCAAGCGGACCAGTGTATCAACCGGATCTCGATCGTCTGGTGCAACCGAGAGGACGACGCCGCTACTGCTCTGTTCCGCCACGGCTCGTCCACCTGTCAAGGCATCGACGGCAGTGATTCTCTGGGCCAGAGGGGGCAGGGTCAGCGATCCATCGGGCCACGAGAGGACGTGGACATAGATCTCGTTGCCTTTGTGGGTAGATGCGCCCCACTCACCCGGGCGGAAGGGGCCGCCGCGCGTGCCGTAGATGCTTTCCCCGTAGCGCGCTAGCCAGGCCCCGATCTGGCGCAGGCGATCCACCTGCCGCGGCTCGATACGCCCATCGGGCATCGGGCCGACGTTGAGCAGCAGGTTTCCGTCGCCGCCCACCACACGCACCAGGGTGTGAAGACACTCCTCGAAGGATTTGAGCAGATCATCGGGCTTCCACGCCCACTGTTTGCCGATGGTGATACAGCTTTCCCAGGCGCGTTGATCCTGATAAGCGCCGATCAACTGTTCCGGCGTGTCGAAGTCGGCCCGCATCCCGCAGCGATTGTTGATCAGAATGTTGGGCTGCAGTTGGCGAATGCGCGCAAAAAGTCGCTGTGAATCCCAGATTGCTGCGCTGTCGTAGACCTCGCGCTGGCGGTACTTTTCTACTTCTTCGGCGTAGATGAAGTGCTCTTCCAGCCCATCGAACCAGAGGACGGCCAGTTCGCCGTAGTTGCTGCACAGCTCGGCCACCTGGGCGTGAAAATAATCGAGATACCGTTGGTGATTCTCATTGCGATAGTCGGGGTGACGCCAGTCGGGCTGCGAATAGTAGCAGCCAAAAGGCAGATGGGCGCTGCGGGCGGCCTCGGACAATTCTCGCACAATATCGCGGCCGAATGGAGATTCGGGGCCGGTGATCTTGTAATCCGTCAACTGTGTATCGAAGTTGACGAAGCCATCATGGTGCTTACTGGTGAAGACCATGTACTTCATGCCGGCGTCCTGGGCGATCTGCACCCATTCGGCGGCGTCGAACTGGACAGGGTTGAACTGCTTGTAGAGATTATCGTAGACCTCCACGGGCACTTCGCCCGTACCGCCACGATAGAAGCCGCGGCGCTCACCGCCACGTGACCACCCGATTTCGGTGCCGACCAGACTGACCGGCCCCCAATGGATAAAGAGACCAAAGCGCGCGGCGCGCCACCAATCCAGACGCGCCTCTTGATTTTGAGACGGCTGCGTTGTTAGGGACATTGTTCACTCCGTCATGTGGGATTGGGGAGGATGGGTTCCATGCCGGGTGTTGCGTGGGCAAACGATGTTTTGCCCACGCAACACATGACACGAAGCCGTTTACTTGTACTTGGCGTCGTACGCGGTCTGGTAGATCTCCAGGAATTGCTCCAGCCCGGAGCTGTTCAACGTCTCGATATAGGTGTCCCAATCGGCGTCGATGTCGGCGTTGCCAATCACGAAATTGGCGAACCATTCGTCCTTGGTGGTGTAGACCAGTGTGTTCAACTCGCCGAAGATTTTGGACTGTTCCTCGGTGAAGACGAGCGGCGGCACGGCCTTGTCGCTGGTACCATACGGCTCCATCAAGTCGCGGGTCCATTCATAGAGCCAGCGTTCGAGCGGATCGTCGGGGTTGTAGGTCTGGGCCAGGCGGTAGGCGTTGCTGCGGAAGGTAGGTGCAGCCTGATTCCAGTGCCGGTTGTGTTCCTCACCCGACCAAACGTTGAGCACCGTGTACTCGGCCGGGCCACCGGCAATCGAGACGTCGTCGGCCTCAGCGCGCACCCAGTCTTCGCCTTCGGGGCCAAAGACAGAGCGGGTGGTCGCATCAAAGCCATAGAAGAGATCGGCCAGGCGGAAGGCAGCGGCCGGGTTCTTGGCATTCTTGGTGATCACATAGGCGGCCTGCCCACCGGTGGGCTGATACGGGGTCAGCGGGGTCTGGCGCATGCCACTCGGCCCTTCTAGCGGGGCAATCGGCACATATTCCTTCCAGCGACCACTGGGGCCGCCGTTCTGCGTAAAGACGCCATACCAACCGGCGCCCACGGCGCCCAGGATCGGCACATCGGGGTTCTCACCCAACTGGCGGATCTGGTTTGAATCATTGGTGAAAGCCTGCGGATCGATCAGTCCTTCGCTGTACAGCTTGTTGAGGTAGCGCAGACCTTCTTGCCAGCCCGGTTCGGTGAAGGCAGCCTTAACCACGCCATCTTCGAGCATCAAATGGCCGCCGGCTGTGTTGCCTGCGCCGTTGCTGGTGACGCGGTCATTGTAGATGAACGAGTTCATGATGAAGCTGTCCAACTGCGAGCGCCAGCCACCGTTGACTTCACGCGTGCCCGAAAGCGGGATCTCATCGGCGATGCCGTTGCCATTCGGATCCTGCTCTTTAAACGCCTTGAGCATTTCGTAGAATTCGTCGGTGGTCTGCGGAACTTCCAGACCCAGGGCATCGAGCCAGGGCTGGTAGACCCACATCTTCTGTGACAGGCTACAGTGGTAGCAATCGTTGACATGCGGAAGCCCGTAGATCTGTCCATCGAGCAGGGTGATCAGATCCTCGACCTGCGGATATTCTTCGTACACCTTCTTGAACTCGGTGCCATATTCCTCGATGTAATCGTTGAGGGGCAGCACCAGCCCTTGCTCCGCCAGGATTTCCATCTGGTCCAGGCGAATGTTGCAGCCGATGATCACCTCGGGCAGATCGCCGCTGGCCAGCATCAGGTTCAATTTCTGCTGAGCATCGGACATCGGTGGAATATCAAATTCCAGATTGATGTTGGTTAACTCTTCCACCCAACGTGTAAATTCATTGTCCTTATAGTCCCGAACCATGCTGGTCGGGCATAGGAAAGCCTGAATGGTGATCGGCTCGCTGACGATGGGGAATTCGCCGGCAGCGGATACAGCGACGCCGTTATCTACAGTCTCGGTGGTTGTCGCTCCTGATCCAGATGACGGCGCTTGTGGCGCACCACAGGCCGAAATCAAGATCGACAGAATGGACACGATGCTAAACAGCATTGTGATCCGACGCTTCAACATGGACTCTCTCCTTTGCGGATAGGGTATGGGGTACTGACAACGGACAGACAAAAGGGAGTATCGCTGCAATTGTTATCCTGGTGAAGGCTCCTTTCTATGGCTTAACCTTTGATTGCGCCCAACATAATGCCACGTACGAAGTACTTCTGTACGAAGGGATAGATCATCAAAACGGGGACGGAAGCCACGACGATCAGCGCGTACTTGAGCAGTTCGCGCATCGCCTCGCGGGCGGCCATACTCTGCAAGTCCTCCATCATGTTCATATCTACCTGACTCTGAATCAGGATATCGCGCAGGATGATTTGCAGCGGGTAAAGGCTCTCCTTGCTCAGGTAGATCAAAGCGGAGAAGAATTGATTCCAGTGGCCGATGGCATAGAAGAGCGAAAGCACCGCGATAATCGGCGCCGAAAGCGGTAAGAGGATGCGCACAAAGTATTGAAAGTCGTTGCAACCGTCCAGTTGGGCCGCTTCGAGCAGTTCGCTGGGAATCGAGACCTTGAAGTAGGTCATGGCGATGATCAGATTCCAGACCGAGAGCGCCTGCGGCAGGATCATCGCCGAGCGGGTGTTGTACATCCCCAGATCCTTAACCAACAGATAGGAGGGGATCAGCCCGCCGTTGAAGAACATGGTAAAGATGAAGAGGCCCAGGATCACGTTACGCCCGTAGAAATCCCGGCGCGAGAGAGGATAGGCCGCCATCAGGGTCAGCGCAATATTCACCGTAGTGCCCACCACGGCATAGAAGAGCGAATTGGCGTAGCCCGTCCATATACGCTGATAGTTGAAGATCTTGACGTAAGCGTCCAGCGAAAAATCCACCGGCCAGAGCACCACTCGCCCCGAGATCACGGCGGCGCCGCCGCTAAATGACGCGCTCACCACATAGATCAATGGGTAGAGGATGACGACCAGAAAGATCGCCAGCAACGAGTAGTTCACAAGATTGAAGATCTGATCCACCCGGCTTTCGCGGATGTGATAGCCTGTCTCGCGGGTGATTTCGGTTTGGGTAGCCATGCGCGTCTCCTTTAGAAAATACTCGTGTTCGAGAGCCACTTAGAGAGCTGATTGGCGGCCACAAGCAGGATCAAACCCAGGATCGAGTTAAAGAGGCCAATCGCCGCTGCATACGAGAAGTTGGCGACACCGCCGGCCAGACCAACTTTGTAGACGTAGGTGCTGATCACCTCGGACGTGGTCAGGTTGAGCGGGTTTTGCAGCAGGAAGGCTTTCTCGAAGCCAACATTGGTCAACTGCCCCATGGTCAAGATCAAGAGTGTGATCACCACCGGCATGATCCCCGGCACGTCGATATGCCAGATCCGTTGCAGTCGATTGGCGCCGTCGACAAGGGCGGCTTCATGCAGGGCGGGATCGATGGTCGACAGCGCCGCCAGGAAGATGATCGTGTTGAAGCCGGTATTCTGCCAGACGCCCGACCAGACATAGATCGAGGGGAAGTAATCGGCCACGCCCATGAAGTGGATCGTGTCCATACCCAGTGCTTGCAGCAGCAGGTTCACCGGTCCACGACGCAGGTCAAGAAATTGTAGGATCAACCCGGCCATAACCACGGTCGAGATGAAGTAGGGCGCATAGCTGATCATTTGCACACTGCGTTTGAAGAGCCCTGTGCGCAACTGGTTCAGGCTCAAGGCCAGGATCACAGGGATGGGAAAGCCCACCACCAGCGAATAGGCGGAAAGCACCAGGGTATTGCGCAGCAAGCGTTCGAACATGGGCGAATTGAAGAAGCGAATGAAGTTCTCCATGCCCACCCATTCGCTGCCCAGAATCGTGCGTCCGGGCAGAAAATCACGGAAGGCGATCTGGGCGCCGTACATAGGGTAATACATAAAGACGAGCAGCCACGCCACCGGCAGCGCCATGAAGACGTAGAGCTGCCAGTTTTGCCGGATTCGGCGCCACACATAGCCGCGGGCATGTGTGGCGGGACTGGATCTCGGTTTCGATTTGACGGTTGTGCTCACTGTGGCCATGAATCCTCACTTTCCTGAACGTCGAGAGTAGACACCCGGCATCTCATGCAGCACCAGGTCCTATCCGGTCACTGGTGTATTGCGGCGTACATATCACGGCGGAACTATGGCGTCTGTACGACTGATAACGCATGTCGGCGAATTTCCGCCGGGACTTACTGTTCTGTGTACAAAATCTGGCGGAGGTAGATCTCAGCCTGTTCCAGGTGGTGCAACATAGCGGATTGAGCGGCTTCGGGATCACGGCGACGCAGGGCATCGACGATGGCGCGGTGTTCGTCCATGGTGTTGTCGATGGCCCGGGGCAGACGGTAGGCGCGGCCACGGCTTTCTTTGCCCAGTTGGTTTACCACGCTGACAAAACGGAATAGGATCGGGTTGCGTGAGGCAATGGCGATCAACTTGTGAAAATCGCGGTCCGCCGCCTCGCGCACGTCGTCGTCATTGGCAGTTGCCCACACATCCAGGATGGCTTCGAGCCGGCCAAGCTCTTCCGCGCTGATCAACAGCGCGGCCAGCGCGGCGGTACGCGTTTCTAACGTGCGCCGGGCATCGAAAAGCTGCAACACCGAAGAGTCATCCAAGGCGAAGACGAAATCCAGGTGTTCGACCAACCGATCCGGTTCCAGGTTGCTGATGTACGTGCCGGAGCCGGGCAGGATCTCGATCACATTCATCACGGCCAGGGCGCGCAGGGCAGCACGTAAAGATGGCCTACCTACGTTCATCATTTGGGCCAGTTCGCGCTCAGGCGGCAACTTATCGCCGGGCAACAACTGCCGCTCTTTGATGAGCGCCAATAGACTATTGACGATCTTATTCGGCAATAGATCTTTCTCGACGGACTCGAACATAGTTTGTTGTTGTGGGGAAATGGGAAAGTGGTCTTACCAGATGACCGCCCAAACTGTACCATCAGTTGTAGGCGCTGTCAAGACTCTTTTTGAAAATTTGAAAACCTCAAAAAAACTCACTTTACCAAGTGCTGATTGCCACGTATAATGGTGATTGTGATTCGTTGCTACACAAGTTGGATTGCGTGCCCCCCTACGTGATTCCGTCTGTTCAGTCGGCTGCCGACTGTTGCAGTCGACTACCGACTGAAAGCTGTTGGTAGATTCAGTGCTGAATCTCCCCCCTTATGAACCACCCACAATTCATTTCTTTCTTCACCTCGAAAGGAGCGACAGATGGCTGACTTCCCCAGGGACATCGACCCCAAGCAGGTAGACGAGATCCTCAAAGATGCGCACGACTATGATCCCAAAGATCCGCTTTTCGGCCTTAGCCGCGAGGAGCTGCGCGGGCCGCGCTTGAGCCGTCGTTCGGTACTGCGCCTGCTGGCTGCCGCCGGCATGTTGACCGCCGCCCAGGTCATCGTCGCCTGTGCGCCCGCGGCCGCGCCTGCCGCTGGCACCACCGAAGGCACCGCCAGCGATACCGGCGCAGCCCCGGCGGCCCCAAGCGGTGGTGAACTGGTGGCAGGGTGGGGCGGCACCGCCGAGATCACCACGCTGGACCCGGCGCAGATCAACCAGGTGCTCCAGTTTCAGATCGCGTCGAACGTGTTGAGCGGGCTGACCCACATCACCCCCGATCTGATCGCCGAAGGTGATTTGGCCGTCGACTGGGACGTCACCGAAGACGGCCTGGAATGGACATTCAACTTGCGCCCGGGGGTCACCTGGCATAACGGCGACCCGTTCACCGCCGACGATGTGGTCTACACCTACAACCGTTCTAAGCAGCCGGAACAGTCGATCCACAGCGCTGCCCTGGCCAACGTCGTCGACGTGCAGAAGGTCGACGATCTCACGGTCAAGTTGATCCTGGAAAAGCCGCAGGCGTCGTTGCTGGTGAAGACGCTGGAACGCGCCAGTGGCCGCGCCATGACCATCGTCAACGGCAAGGCCATCGAAGAAATGGGCACCGAAGCCTACGGTCTGATGCCGGTAGGAACCGGCCCCTTTAAGGTGACGGAACACCAACTGGGCCAGGGCGTGGTGCTGGAACGCTTCGCAGACTACTATGACCCTGAGCGGCCCAAGCTCGACAAGATCACATTCATCCCCATCCCCGAGCCGGAGCCGCTGGCCGCTGCCATCGAAGCCGGTGACATCCACCTGATCGGCGGCAACGGTGCGCCCGCCGAGTTGATTGACCGCTTTGCCGACAACCCCGATCTGGTGGTTTCGGAGATCACCGGCCCCGGCTTCCAGGCTATGTTCATTAACCCCTGGCGCGAACCGTTCATCGTCCCCGATTTCAACAAGCCCATGGACGAGTTGAAGCAGGAACCCGGCTTCATGGTGCGCCTGGCCATCGCCAAGGCATTCAACCGCGATGAATTCATCGAGCGGGCGCTCTTCGGGCGCGGGCGGCCTGCCTTCGGCACCATCAACCCGGCCATGCGCTTCTACTTCGACACCGACATCAACGACACCAGCGAACAGCGCTTCGACGTGGAAGCGGCGCAACAGTTGCTGGCCGACGCCGGCTTCCCCGGCGGCGAAGGCTTCCGCACCCTCAAACTGTTGACCACCCCCGCCGGTCGCCGTGAGGGCGAGATCATCGCCAACATGTACAAAGAGAACCTGGGCGTTACCGTCGAGCTTGACATCAAGGACTTCACCGTCCTGATCGAAGACGGCGACGCCATGAACTACGATCTCATGCGCCTGGGCAGCGGTGGCGATTACGACCCTGACGATGCACTGATCGACTGGATGATCACCACGTCGAAGTTCAACGGCCCCGCCCGCAACGTGGATGAAATGCCCTTCGGCTTCTTCTCCAATCAAGAGGTGGACGCGCTCAGCGAAGAACAGCGCAGCGTGGCCGATCCCGAAGCGCGCCGCGAGCTGGTGAAACAGGCCAACCAGATCACATCGGACAAGGTGGCCGCCGTCTTCACCCACCACCCGCTGGATATCCTGGTCTACCGCAGCGAGGTAAACTATCCCGACGAGAGCCGCATCCCGGGGCTGGTCGATCTGGATCGGGTGACGCTGGCGGGTTAATGTGAGCACACTTGGCAACCGAGAGATTGCGGCGAGCGACGCCGCGGCTAGCGAACGTCGGTTGAGTAGGAGCGCTTCAGAAAGCGGGTCTGCGAGCCGTATCGAAGCCAGTGAGCGGGTCAACATCGGATCGCCGTCGAACCCGCTAGTTTCGTTTGGTACAGGCGCTGCGCCATGCCCTCCGCAGGCTCCGGGCGCCGACCGCTGCGGTCGGACTCAACCGGCGCTAGTCAAACTCTCGGTTTCAAAGTGATACCACTATAGCAAGCACTTGTGGGTACGGGGCGGTCAACAAAGCCGTGTTTCTTTCGCCCCGTGTCCACAACTCTGCACCCACCGTTTTCACGCGTTAGGCTCACAACCGTTAGGCTCACAACTATGACACGTTACATTGTGCAGCGTACGATTTCGGCCCTGATCGTGGTGTGGGCCGTGGCAACGCTGGTCTTCTTCCTCTTGCGCGCCGTGCCGGGCGATCCCATCGGGGCCATGTTGGCCGACGTAGATCCCGGCGCGGCGGAGGCGATCCGCGCCAAGTTGGGGCTGGATCAGCCGGTGTACGTGCAGTATGGCATCTGGTTTGTCAACACCTTGAAGGGCGATTTGGGCAACTCGGTCTATGGCAGCAATGTGGCCGTCAGCCGCATCATCCTCGAAGCCCTGCCGCGCACGCTTTCGCTGGCCCTCCTGTCGCTGATCATCTCGCTGGCGCTCGCCATCACCGCCGGGGTCATTTCGGCGGTGCGCAAGAACTCGATCTTCGACCACGGATTCACCTTCTTCGCTTTCCTCGGCCTGAGCATGCCCGACTTCTGGCTGGGCATTATCCTGATCATCATCTTCGCTACCAAATTGCACCTGTTGCCCGCCATCGGCTACAAACCGCTCTCCGACGGCCTCTGGCCCTGGCTCTCGCACTTGATCCTGCCCGCCATTGCCACCGGCACGGCATTCAGCGCCGTCATCGCCCGCATGACGCGCTCGGCTATGCTCGAAGTGCTCAAGTCCGAGTACATCAAGGTGGCGCGCGCCAAAGGGCTCAACGAGCGCACGGTGATCTTCTCCCACGCCTTCCGCAACGCCCTGATCCCGGTCATCACGGTGATGGGCATCGCCTTCGCCTTGCTGATGTCGGGCGCAGTCATCATCGAGAACGTCTTTGCCATCAAGGGGCTGGGGCGTGTACTGATTCAGGGGATCTTAAATCGAGACTACCCGGTGGTGCAGGGCGCGATCCTGGTTGTCTCGATTATCTTTGTCTTTTCCAACCTGATCGTCGACATTCTCTACACGGTTGTCGATCCACGCATTCGATTGGAGAGGTAGGCCGTGGCAAAGGCAACACTGCTCGACGACAACATGCTCTCTCCCACCGGCGAACGCAGACGGCCACGCTTGCTCTGGCTGCGCTACATCTGGCGCAGCAAACCGGCGTTTGTGGCCCTGGTTGCGCTCTTCCTGCTCACGCTGGCCGCCGTCTTCGCGCCTGCCATCACCCCTTACGATCCGTCGGCGCAAGAGTACGCCTTCCTCTCGCCGCCGACAACGCAGCACATCTTAGGCACCGACGATCTGGGACGCGATCTCTTCAGCCGCATCATCTACGGGGCGCGCATCTCGCTCTTCGTCGGTGTGATCACGGTGCTGATCTCACTGGTGATCGGCGTGACGCTGGGTGTCATCGCCGGCTACTACGGCGGCTGGATCGACAACATTATCATGCGTTACATCGATCTACAGTGGGCTTTCCCAAACTTCATCATCGCCGTTTACCTGGTGGCCGTCTTCGGTACAGGGCTCGTCAATATCGTGATTGCCATCACCCTGGCCTTTCTAGACGATTTCGCACGCATCGTGCGCGGCATGACGCTTTCCATTCGCGAACAGGAGTACGTCCTCTCGGCGCGGGCGCTTGGCGCGTCGGATGCGCGCATCATCTGGCAGCACATTCTGCCCAACGCCCTGGCCCCGGTCATCGTCCAGGCTACGGTCAGCGTCTCCTATGCGATCTTGGCGGAGGCGGGGCTGTCGTTCCTGGGGCTGGGCGTACAGCCCACCACCCCCACCTGGGGTCTGATCTTGAGCGATTCGCGCTCGTTCATCTCGCGCGGCTGGTGGCTGGCCGTATTCCCGGGCCTGGCGATCACGATCACGGTCCTCAGCATCAACTTCCTCGGCGACGCCCTGCGCGACATCTTCGACGTGCGCGAGTACAGTTTATAAAACCAGCGCAAAGGACGCATCCATGCAACTGAACACGTTTTCAATTGTGGCCTACGACGAGACGACGGGCAGCTTCGGCATCGCTGTGTCCACGGCGCGGCCCGTGGTGGGGGTGTTGGTCCCCTTCGTCAGCCCACATGCGGCCATCGCCACGCAAGCGTATGTCAACACAGACCTGGGCCGACATGGGCTCTCTTTGATCGAAGCGGGGGTACCGATCGAGCTGGCCCTGCAATCGCTCCTCGACGCCGACGACACGCCGGCGCGTCGCCAGATCCACGGCATCACCGCCCACGGACACTTCCTCTTCACCGGGGAACAGTGCGTGGAATGGGCGGGCCACCGGCGCGGCGACGGGTTCAGCGTCGCCGGCAACATGCTGGCCGGGCCACAGGTCGTGGAGCAAATGGCCGCGGCCTATGACGAAAGCGCCGGTCAGGAGTTAAACGAACGGCTGGTGCGCGCCCTGGAGGCAGGACAGAGGGCGGGCGGAGACAAGCGGGGCAAGCAGTCGGCGGCGCTGCTGATATCGAGCCCCACACCGCGCATGTATCACAGCCTGCGCGTCGACGATCACACCGAGCCGGTGGCCGAGTTGCGCCGTATCCACGACCTGGTGGTCGAGTCATCACGCAAGATTCAAGAAGAGTATGGCGATGCAGGGCTGCGCCTTTTCAGCAAAATTCGCATCTAAAGCTGTGCTGTACCGGCACAGGGGAGGGACGCACCCCCTTATCGTTTCGGCGCTTGCACAGCCTTTGTTGAGCTCATCCACCGCAACCCTTTACATCTCGTTTTTCATCTTTGGCCTGGATTCGACCTTGACCCAAACTACGAAATGGTAGTCTCTCAAACTGAGATCACATTAGGAGTGGGATAAATGCTAGACGCAATTATTGTCTACGGTCACCCAACCTGCCCCGCCATCGGGCCGGTCAAAGGGCTACTGTCACAATCGAAGGTCAAGTTTGAGTATATTAACATTCATCAGGATAGCGTTGCCGCCGCGCGTGTTCGTGCCATCAACAACGGTAATGAAAGCGTCCCTACGCTTGTCTTTCCCGATGGCAGCACTTTGACTGAGCCGACTGTTGGAGAACTCAAGTCTAAATTGGAATCCTTGGGATATAAAGTCGGCCTTGTCGCATGGTTGATTGGCAACATCTGGCCTAATTTCTTTATAGCTGCTGCTGTTCTGATCGCCGTATTGCGCTTTCTCGGCGTTTTTTAGAAATGCCGTTTGCGCAGGAGTGGCACATCACAGGTGCGTAGAACGAACAAACGCGCTGTCTCACCCGGCGTCACTCGCCGCGGCGTCGCTCTCCCCGCTGTGACGTTCGCTACGCAATCTGGCATTTGACTAGCGCCGGGTGAGTCCGACCGCTGCGGTCGGCGCCCGGAGCCTGCGCAGGGCCATAACGGTTCACAGACCCGCTCCTTGGCTCGTTTGGTACAGGCGTTGCGCCATAACGGCTCGCAGACTCGCTCCTTGGCTTCGATACGGCTCGCAGACTCGCACGGCGTCGCTACTCATCCGGCGTCACTCCCACCGCGGCGTCGCTCACTGCAAGATCCGGCATTTGACTAGCGCCGGGTGAGTACGCCCGGAGCTTGCGCAGGGCGTATCGAAGCCAAGCGGGTTTGACGGTATCTCTTCACGGACCCGCTGCATGGCTTGATACGGATCGCAGACTCGCCGGTCCATTGGCCGGTGTCTTCACCCAATTCAGGCGCGGGGCAAAACCAGCGTGGACAGAATCGCCAATCCGCCTACGATCAAGAACAAGGGCCATACGAGGGCAAAGCTCCAACCCGCCAGGAAGATGAAGGCGAGCAAGAAAAGAATAGCGCCAACGACGAGTGACGCCCGGGCAGAAACAGGAAAACGATTGTTGTTGGCGCGGAAGAGCATCCAGGTGGCAGCAAAGGAACCAAAGGCAAGCATCAGAATAAACAGCGCCCACCAGTTTTCCAAACGAAGAAGACCGAAGTTTTGGAGCAGAAAGATCATGCCTACCACATAAAGTAGACCGCCAACCCCAGCCACACGGCTGTAGCTGCCCCACCCCCGGCGGGCCGTATGCCCCTCTTTCTCGACATGTTCCTGAGGGCGAAGGTCAAGCCCGTCAGCGCTTTGACTCGGGGTTTGCTCCGGCGATGCGACCTGCTTCGCCTTTACCACTTGCGTAGGCTGCGGAACAGATAGTTGGGCGGCATTGTTCATGAGTTGCTCCTTCGAAGTGCTCATTTCGACTCCTTACTGTCTACGTTCTACGGGGTTTCATGTGTGCGTGCAGGGTAACAACAGCACTCACCAGGTCAAGTGCTCACACTGCTATACGTACACATACACCAAAAGTTGCACCCATTGTCGAATCTAGCAAAAGCCATCCCTCCGACACCTACGCTTGCTCTTGTCGCCACCTACGTTATAATGGACAAACTTCCCCGGTACTGCGCCCCGTAGTTGGACGTTTTTACGAGACGCCTTTTCATTCACCACTGACGACACTTAGGAGAATGCTATGCAGAGAATGAATCTCAATCGATCTGTACTGCTGTGGTTGGGGATCTTGTTGATCGCCGGCCTGCTTGTCGGCGCCTGTGCGGCGCCCGCCAGCCCAGGCAGCGCCCCTGCCGGCGACACATCCACCGCTGAACCGGCGGCCAACGGCGAAGTCAGCCGCGCCGATACGCTGGTCTATGCGGCCGATGCCACCGATCTGATTACGTTGGACCCAGCCGTGGCCTACGAATTCGGCGGTATCCTGCCCGTGGGCAACATGTACGAAACGCTGGTCTCGTTTGCGCCGGGTGAATCGGGCGTGTTGGTGCCGATCCTGGCCGAAAGCTGGGACGTGGCCGAAGGCGAAGATGGCTGGACGCTCACCTTTACGCTGGATCCAGACGCCACCTTCGCCAGCGGCAGCCCGGTGACCGCCGATGACGTCGTCTTCTCGTGGGGACGCGCCATCGACATCAACAAGTCCCCCGCCTTCCTGCTCACCGACGTCTGCGCCATGACCAAAGAGAACATCAGCGCCGTGGATGCAGGCACCGTCGAGCTGAAGCTCCCGGCTACCGTCAGCCCGCAGGTTTGTCTTTCGGTGTTGACCTTCAGCGTCTCCGCCATCGTGGAACAGGCCGCCGTTGAGCCCAACATGGGCGACGACATGGGCGAGTCCTGGCTGAACGACAACTCGGCCGGCAGTGGACCCTACGTCCTCAACCGCTGGGATCGCAGCGTCAGCGTGACCCTGGACGCCAACGAAAGCTATTGGGGTGGCGACGCCCCCGCCATGAAGCGTGTCATCATCCAAAACACGCCCGAACTGGCCAACCTGCAGGCCGCCATCGAGACCGGCGACGCCGACATTGCCCAGGATCTGGGCAGTGAACAAGCCGCCGCCCTGGAAGGCAATCCCGATCTGAACCTGGTCCGCGGCCTTTCCACCCTGCTGGTCTATGTGGGCCTCAACGCCACCGAGCCCCCCCTGGACAACCCCGACGTGCGCGAGGCGATCCGCTACGCCATCAACTATGACGAGCTGATCAGCCTGCTGGGCGGCAACGGCGAACTGGTCCAAGAGATCCTGCCCATCGGCTTCCTGGGCCACGTCGGCGGCACCCCCTTTGTGCAAGATCAGGACAAGGCGCGTGAACTGCTGGCCGGCGCAGGCGTTGCCGAAGGCACCGAGATCGACTTCATCGTGCCCACCGGCACCGCCCCCGGCGGCATCGAATGGGCGACCATGGCCGCCAAGATCCAATCGGATCTGGCCGAAGTTGGCCTCACCGTCAACATTCAGCAATTGCAACAGTCCGAACTGCTCACCATCTACCGTGCGCAGGATGGGCAGATGGTCTTCATGAACTGGGGACCGGACTTCCCCGATCCCGATGGCAACGCCACACCGTTCGCCAACTTCGACGCCACTTCGCTGGCCTGGCGCAACGAGTGGAACGATGCGCAGGCGATTGAACTGAGCAAGCAGGCCGCCATCGAACTCGATCCGGCCCGCCGCGCTGAGCTCTACGCTGAACTGGTGGATTACGTGCAGCACAACGGCCCCTATGTGATGCTTTATCAGCCCACACGCGTCTTCGGTGTGCGCAACAACATCCAGGGCTTCGTCTACGATCCCAACGATACGCCGTCGGTCAGCTTCTGGCTGATCACGAAGGAATAACAAGAAGTGATGGGGGATCAGGCGATCCCGTTCGCCTGATCCCCAATCCTGTCTTCCCCAATCCGTCCGATAGAACGGTTCGCCTTCAAAGCGAACCCGATCACTAGCAAATCCCGGCGGAAATAGTCCGTCATTCTCTGCCAGCGGTACAGACGCCATATTTCCGCCGTGGTATTTGCGCCGCAATATACTAGACACCAGTCACCAACATGATCCCATTCATCCTACGCCGCCTTGGCGGACTGCTCTTCGTTATGCTCGGTGTCTCCATTATCACTTTTTTTCTGGCCCAGATTGTGCCGGTGGACCCCGCCGCTACTGCGCTGGGATCGAACGCACGCGATGAGCAGATCGAAGCGTATCGCCGGCAGATGGGGCTGGACCAACCCGCCGCCATCCAATATGTGAACTATATGGGGCGGCTGCTGCAAGGCGATCTGGGCCAGTCGATCCGTACGCGGCGCCCCGTCATCGACGATCTGGGCGACTACCTGCCGGCCACCATCGAACTGGCCCTGGCCGCCATGATCATCACCATCGCTTGTCGGCCTGCCGCTGGGGATCATCGCCGCGCTCAACCGCAACACATGGACGGACGCCGCCGTTCGCATCCTGGCCATGATTGGCGGGTGCGATGCCGATCTTCTATGTGGGTCTGGTGTTGCTGGGTATCTTCTATCGGCAGCTCCAATGGTTGCCCGGCCCCGGCCGTCTCGATTCCACGTTGCAGCCGCCCCCTGCGATCACGGGGTTGTTTACGGTGGATGCGATCCTGGCCGGCAACTGGTCTTTGTTCGGCAACGCCGCCGCCCACCTGATCCTGCCTGCCGTCACGCTGGGCCTCTATTCCACGGCGTCTCTGCTGCGCATGACCCGCTCCTCCATGCTAGAGATCCTGGGGCAGGATTATGTGCGTACGGCCCGCGCCAAGGGGCTGGCCGAGTGGGGTGTGATTGGGCAGCATGTGTTGAAGAACGCGCTGCCACCCATCCTTACCATTGTCGGTATTCTTTTTGGCAGCCTGCTTAGTGGCGCCGTGCTCACCGAAACCATCTTTAGCTGGCCGGGGATTGGTCGCTATGCCACCACCTCGGTGACTACCCTCGACTACCCGGCGGTGATGGGCGTCACGCTGGTGGCGGCTGTGATCTACCCGATGATGAACACGCTGGTGGATATTGGCTATTCATTCCTCGATCCAAGGATGCGGGTACATTGACCATACAAAGCGCAGCAACTGTCCGCATCGAGAAGAGCCGCTCACCCTGGGCGCAGATGATGCTCAATTTGAGCAAAGAGAAGACCACCCTGTTGGGGCTGGCGATTGTGATCCTCTTCGTTTTGGCTGCGCTGTCGGCCCCTCTACTGGCTCCCTACGAACCACTGAAACAGAATATCCCTGCCAGTCTGGCCCCTCCTTCAGCGGAACACTGGTTTGGCGCCGACAAATTGGGGCGCGATATTTTCAGCCGCATGCTTTACGGCGCGCGCATCTCCCTTTTTGTGGGCTTCGGCGTTGTGATGATGGCGAGTCTCTTTGGCACGCTGGTGGGGCTGGTGGCGGGCTATGTGGGCGGCTGGTGGGACGAGGCGCTGATGCGGGTGACCGACATCTTTTTTGCCTTCCCCAGTCTGATCCTGGCGATGGCGATTGCCGGCGCCTTGGGCCCTAGCCTGCAAAATGCCCTGATCGCCGTCGCTGTGGTGACCTGGCCCGTCTACGCCCGGCTGATCCGTGGACAGGTGCTGGTGCTGCGCCACCGGGAATTTGTACAGGCGGCGCACGCCGTGGGCGCCGGCCATATTTTGATCCTGCGCCGTCACCTGTTGCCCAACACCCTCTCGCCCTTGCTGGTGCAGGTTAGCTTCGATGTCGGCACCACCATTCTGGCGGTGGCGGGTCTCTCGTTTATCGGTTTCGGGGCCCAACCACCCACCCCCGAATGGGGCGTCATGATCAGCGAAGGGCGAAACTACATCACCACGCACTGGTGGCTCACCTTCTTCCCCGCCCTCGCCATGCTCTTCTCGGTGGCGGGGTTTAACCTCGTGGGTGACGGGTTGCGCGATCTACTCGACCCGCGCTTGCGGCGGTGATGGCAGCGGTGGGCATGTTTGTCACGCTGGTAGCGTGACCTACGGGTGATGGGAGTGGTCTCGATGGTCGTAGCTGCGGTTACCAACCGCAGTACATGGGCTTCGAGACGACATTCCCATTTCGGGTGCGCGCTCTCGTTGGGCGTGTTTGTCACGCTGGTAGCGTGACCTACGGGTGATGGGAGTGGTCTCGATGGTCGTAGCTGCGGTTACCAACCGCAGTACATGGGCTTCGAGACGACATTCCCATTTCGGGTGTGCGCTCTCGTTGGGCGTGTTTGTCACGCTGGTAGCGTGACCTACGGGTGATGGGAGTGGTCTCGATGGTCGTAGCTGCGGTTACCAACCGCAGTACATGGGCTTCGAGACGACATTCCCATTTCGGGTGCGCGCTCTCGTTGGGCGTGTTTGTCACGCTGGTAGCGTGACCTACGGGTGATGGGAGTGGTCTCGTTGGTCGTAGCTGCGGTTACCAACCGCAGTACATGGGCTTCGAGACGACATTCCCATTTCGGGTGCGCGCTCTCGTTGGGCATGTTTGTCACGCTGGTAGCGTGACCTACGGGTGATGGGAGTGGTCTCGATGGTCGTAGCTGCGGTTACCAACCGCAGTACAGGGGCTTCGAGACGACATTCCCATTTCGGGTGCGCGCTCTCGTTGGGCATGTTTGTCACGCTGGTAGCGTGACCTACGGGTGATGGGAGTGGTCTCGATGGTCGTAGCTGCGGTTACCAACCGCAGTACATGGGCTTCGAGACGACATTCCCATTTCGGGTGCGCGCTCTCGTTGGGCGTGTTTGTCACGCTGGTAGCGTGACCTACGGGTGATGGGAGTGGTCTCGATGGTCGTAGCTGCGGTTACCAACCGCAGTACATGGGCTTCGAGACGACATTCCCATTTCGGGTGCGCGCTCTCGTTGGGGATGTTTGTCACGCTGGTAGCGTGACCTACGGGTGATGAGAGTGGTCTCGATGGTCGTAGCTGCGGTTACCAACCGCAGTACATGGGCTTCGAGACGACATTCCCATTTCGGGTGCGCGCTCTCGTTGGGCATGTTTGTCACGCTGGTAGCGTGACCTACGGGTGATGGAGTGGTCTCGATGGTCGTAGCTGCGGTTACCAACCGCAGTACAGGGGCTTCGAGACGACATTCCCATTTCGGGTGCGCGCTCTCGTTGGGCATGTTTGTCACGCTGGTAGCGTGACCTACGGGTGATGGGAGTGGTCTCGATGGTCGTAGCTGCGGTTACCAACCGCAGTACATGGGCTTCGAGACGACATTCCCATTTCGGGTGCGCGCTCTCGTTGGGCATGTTTGTCACGCTGGTAGCGTGACCTACGGGTGATGGGAGTGGTCTCGTTGGTCGTTGTCAATTCGTTGCACACAATCCCCAATTGACTATGAGTATTCACCGCTACTATGTCCCCGATAGCATTGTCTTCATTACGCAGGTGGTACACTTTCGCCAGCCGGTATTTCAGTATGCAGCGCATTTGCGCCTGTTGCGCAAAATCATGCATGAAGCAAAGGTTCGCTATCCGTTCAAGATGCTTGCCTATTGCTTCCTGCCGGATCATTTCCATCTGCTGATTCATCCTGCCAAAGGTGTGGACCATAGCCAGATTATGCATTCGATCAAACCCAATTTTACAAAGCGGTATAAAGAGGGGATGGGCCTACAAGGTTCGATGAAGTTCTGGCAGAAGCGCTATTGGGATCATGTGATTCGAGATGAAGATGACTTGGCCGACCACTTGGGTTACATCCATTACAATCCGGTCAAACATAGATCGGTAGCGAGGCCCGAGGATTGGGCGAACAGCAGCTTTCGCTACTGGCAAAAGAAGGGCGCCTATCCACCAGGGTGGGGATGGTCGCTGCCACCGAATTTAGAGGATTTCCGGATCGAGCCGCCAGAGGAGGATGTCTAGTCGTTCGTCACTGCTGCGCAACTCAATCCGCGCCGGCCTCCCCCGCCACAAAACCTTTCGACCCCCAAGCCGGCGGCCGATTTCAGACCGCTTCTAGCCGGCGCAGATCCGCTAAGGATGAAACGCAGGCGTCCAGATCCTGCAATAGGCCATCCGTGATGGCGTAGATCCAGCCATGGATACTCAGCGGCTGGTTTCTCTGCCAGGCAGCGCGCACGATCGTCGTGTTCGCCACATTTTGGACCTGCTGAATCACATTCAACTCACACAGCCGATCGACTCGCTCATCCAGGGTAGAAAACCGCGCCAGCTCGGCTTCGCGCCGATGTCGCAGCCTCCAAATGGGACGAATCCAATTGTCGATCAAGCCATGAGGTGTGTCCTCCAGCGCAGCTCTGACCCCACCACACCCATAATGTCCACACACAATAATATGCTTAACCTTTAGCGTCTCCACGGCAAATTGCAATACGGAAAGACAGTTCAGATCGGCGTCGACCACCAGGTTGGCCACATTGCGATGGACAAACACTTCCCCGGGCAACAGACCGGTGATTTCATTCGCAGGAACCCGGCTATCGGCGCAGCCAATCCAAAGAAATTCCGGCGTCTGCTGTTCGGCCAGCCGGGGGAAAAACGTGGGGTCGGCGTACGACATCTGCGACGCCCATTTGCGGTTGTTTTCAAAGAGAGACGGCAGTATTTTCATAAGTGCTTCCAGATCTAAAGTGGGTAGGGTGTCCCTACCGCCAGTGGGCTACCACAAGATTTGCGCCCCACTATAAAGGGCGTACGCCGTTCCCGTCAACCGGGACAGGGCGTGATTATTCAACTTTACACCCAATCTCGGCAAGTTATGACGCAGACGTCTGTATCACGTGGCCGGATGCAGAGGGAGCCTTGGGCGCATGCAAGATGCGATCCCCCCTTGGTGACACCCACAACGCGACGGACGCCGTGTCCTTCGTGAAGTCCCCGGCAGATTCATCTCTGGATAGGAGCTGTAAATACAACAACCACGCAACCGACGACAAGTCGGTTGCGTGGTTGTTGTTTGTCGTATCCTTACCTGGTGCTGTTCTATCTCGTCCGCTTACTTCAGGATCAGAGGGAGATAGAGCTTGAACAGGACAATCAAGTCACCGGCGGTAAGGGCCAATGAGGGAGAGAAGTTGGCTCCGTCCCCAATGGCTACTACCTCGGTGATCGAGCCCGGCAAGAGGCGAATGGCCGGAACGTCGATGAGCGCTGTTGCACAGTTAGTGCCTGCCGCCGTGACCTTCAGGTCGTAATCCCCCGCAGGGACTGACAAATAGCCGAAGTCCTTGTACGCCACACCTGTTAACCCCGGTAGCGCCACACCGGCCTCGGTGCAGATGTCCACCTGCGTCCCCGCTGGCGTAGCGGCAAAGGGCGCCAGATGGGTGATGCGCAGTTTGGCGTCGCCTGCCGCCGGCGGGGTGTTGTCGTCCACTTGGGCGAAGAGTTCTAACGGTTGGTTCGCACCATCACCGATGGCCGACAGCGTGTAGTCCATCGAAGGCGAAAGCGTCAGTGTGGCGCTGATAGCCACAGTGTTGCTGCCTGTGGGCAGGATCTCGATCAACCGTTCGCCCGAGGGCACCGCGGCATTGCGCACGATCTGAGGATAGGTGACGTTCGTGAAGACATCCGTGCCGTCGATGCGAATCGTGACCGATGTGCTGATGGCCTGGCTGGCAAAGGGGGCAAGATGACCCACCGTTACCGATGCTGGCGCCGGCGTCAGCAGCAAATCTGTGGTGGCTGTGACCGACGGCGGGAAGTTGGCGCCGTCGCCAATCGCCACCACTTCTGTGATCGAGCCGTCGAGCAACCGCACCGACGGAACGTCGATGAGCGTGGTGGCACAGTTGGATCCGGTTGCCGCCACTTTCAGATCATAGTCTCCTGCAGGGATCTCAAAGTATCCACTCGACGCCTTATAGGGCACATTCGTCAGTCCACCCACAACGACACCGGCCTCGGTGCAGATGTCCACCTGCGTCCCCGCTGGCGTAGCGGCAAAGGGCGCCAGATGGGTGATGCGCAGTTTGGCGCTGCCTGCCGCCGGCGGGGTGTTGTCGTCTACCTGGGCGAAGAGTTCTAACGGTTGGTTCGCACCATCACCGATGGCCGACAGCGTGTAATCCAAATCGTCGGTCAAATTGATCGTGGTGCTAATAGCAACACTGTTGGTGCCGGTGGGCACGATTTCGATCAGGTAGGTGCCGGCCGCCAGTGAAACGTTCCTGGCAATATCGCCATAGACAACATTCGTCAGCGCATCGCTTCCGTCAATACGGACCGTAACCGAGGTGCTTATGGTCTCGGCAGCAAAGGGCGCGAAGTGGCCAACCGTGACAGTTGCCCCGGCATCGCTATTGGTTGGGATGAAATCTTGGCCAGATGGGGCAGCCTGGCTAATGGCGATCCCCCACAAACCAAATAAGAAAGCGGCAAAACTGAGGGACATAAAGAACCTACGCAACATGGTGGTTCACTCCTTGACTGGCTGATGGATATATGCACAGGGAATTGGGCACGCGAGGAATCTAAACTGTGCAAAATAATGATATTTACATTGCAATTTATGTACAGTAGGTGGCACTCCAATTCTTTTCCCCCTCCTTTGCAGCCTGCCGGGCTAGATGATCGAGCTTGAGTTTGCCTTATGGGCTCTGCGGTTTGGTGTCGGCCAGCTTCGCCGGTGAAAACTGAAACAGTCTTGTGCCCAACAAAAAGACCTGCCAGACTTCGGAAAGTCTGGCAGGTCTTTGTTGGTAAGCCGGTCCGCGCCCCAGATTAGAGGCGGAGGAATATCGTGAACCGGTCACACTGAAGGGTTTGGTAACCCAGATCCAACGTGTACACCGGGGCCGACCACAATTCGGCGGGCAAGGTGACGGCTAAATCGCGGCCCTCGGTGCGCCAGGACAGGGGCGCGCTGTGCCCCAACAGGTGGATGGCCGCGCCGACTCATTGTCGGCGTCGATCCCGTACTTCTCCTTGAGGATCTCCACCCGCCGCTCACGAATTTCCTCGAAGACGTTCTGCAAAGAGACCTCTGCCGCCTGTTCGCCTTCGATCTCCGCCAGCAGGAGTATGGGGACGTGCTAAGTAGTTGTCAACTGGCGTTGATAGGTCATGATCGATCCTTATAGCGTGAGGACGACGACGGTGTCGGCGGCGTCGAGGGGCTGCTGCGGGCCGTGGACAATGCTGCGTCCATCCTCCTGCTGTACGGAGAGCGGTGCGCGCCCGGCATCGGCGAGCAGATAGGCCGAGCGCACCGCCAGATCGGGCAGCTCGATCACGCCATCCTGCGGCCAATCGAAGACATGCAGGTAGACGGTGTTGTCCTTGCGCGTGCTGCGGCACCAGGCTACACCCTGGATCGGGCCGGGCCGTGTGCCGTAGATAGAGTCGCCGTTGACATCCAGCCAGGCGCCCATGGCTTCCAGGCGTTCGACACTGGGCTGCGGGATGACGCCCTCTGCGGTAGGGCCGACGTTGAGCAGGTAGGCGCCGCCTTTGCTCACAATGTCCACCAGTTTGCGGATCAGATCCTGGGGCGATTTCCAGTTATGATCATAGCTCTTAAAGCCCCAGGTATCGTTGATGGTGGCGGGTGTCTCCCAATCGAGGTCGGTCAACTGCTGCGGGATCTTGTTGTCGCCCGCCGAGGCGTAATCGCCCAGCGAGTTGCCCAGCCGTCCACACACCAGGCAGTCGGGCTGAATCGAGTGGACGAGTTCGAGCAGGAACTGGCTCTGATCGATGGTGATCCCCTTGGGCGTATCGAACCAGATGATGCCGATGGGGCCATAGTGGGTGAGCAGTTCGCGCACCTGCGCCGCCACGTAGTTGTGGATGTAGCCGTCGAAATCCTTCTGCGCTTCGTCGTAATCCCAATCGTTGCCGTCGCCGTCGGGGTGGTGCCAGTCCTGGGTTTGAGAATAGTAGAAGCCCAGCTTGATCCCCTGTTTCTGGCATTCGGCGGCTAGTTCTTTGAGCACGTCACGGCTAAAGGGGGTGGCGTCGACGATGTCGTACTCGGTGACGGCGGAATCGAAGATGCAGAAGCCGTCGTGATGCTTAGAGGTGATCACCAGATACTTCTGCCCGGCCCGTTTGGCCAGAGAGACCCACTCGGCGGCGTCGAACTTGACGGGGTTGAACTGGCCGGCCAGTTGCTCGTACTCGGCCACAGGGATGCGCGCCCGGTACATGATCCACTCGCCGATGCCGGCGATCTGTTCGCCTTTCCACGTCCCCGCGGGGATGGCGTAGAGGCCCCAGTGGATGAAGAGTCCGAATTTGGCGTCGCGCCACCAGTCCAGGCGCGGGTCCTGGCGCGCACCCTGGCGTTGTCCACGGTCGGCGCGGAAGGCATCATCTTGTGTCATGGGTCGAGTCCTCTGTGTGAGATTGGATGACGGTGACGATGGGGTACGGCGTCTGCGCCTGATTGGGGCGGCGCGCAGATCCACTGCTATTATCGCCGGGATGGCGCCGATGATCAAAGGAGCAAACGAGTGGTTCGAGAGGTACGTGAGAGTAGTGTGAGAGGGAAACGATAGCCCATGCCTGCCGTTTGGTGTCAGGATGGAGGGGTACCAAGCAAGCCCTGCCCCTACACCTTCACCTTACATCACGGAGGCTTCTCATGACCCAATCCACATCGAGCGATCTGATCCGCGTCGCCGGCGACTCACCCCCTGCAGCGGTGGCCGGCGCCATCGCCAAGCAGATCCGGCTCAACCGCAGTGCTGAGACACAGGCTATCGGCGTCAACGCCGTCAACAACATGGTGAAGGCCGCCATCATTGCGCGCAGCTATCTGCGCGAAGACGAGTTACGCATTCTCTTGCAGCCCTCTTTTGCCGAAGTCACGATTGATGGTCGCAAACTGACCGCCATCCACATGCACATTTGGCCCTGTGATCGGCCAGAGGACGGAGCTTGTAGAGTTGAATTGGTGGAACTGTGATTGATAAAGTGGATCCCCGTTCTACTTTTCTCCTTTGCGAAACCCTGCCCCCTTCTTGTATGGAATCAAAGGGTACAAACCTGACAGCGAATTCGGCAGTGCCTTCGGTCGCCATGCGGGTCACCATCGCCAATCGGCGATGGTGACCCGCATGGTTCAGTTGTTAGGCGACATCCGGCACCGTCTGCTCAGAAAGAGCGAAGTGCACCCACGTCTGTGCTTTATGTGCCTTCTGTGGCGAGGGGATAGCCACAGAAGGCACATAAAAAACTGACCATCGCCACTATTGGGCTGAATGCGGCGTTGAGTGCTCGCTTGCCTGAGCAGATTCGGGAGCACCGGTTGGAAGCCGCCATCGATGAGCATGATGAGCCCTTCTATGGCAAGACGCCTCAGTTGCAAGCCTACACCATGCGCAGCCGAGCCAAGCAGGGCACCACCCACTTCTTCCGCATGGTCAGTGCCGATGTCATCTGCCGCACCTTGCGCCGTGTCCGCATCAAGACCACCTCTCGCAACCCGGCCTTCCGCTTCGTTGTCCTGGGCTTCGCTCTGCTCTTGGTCAACCTCTGGGCCTTCGTTTCGATGCTCAGCGTGCCATCGAACAGGTTCTCTGGGCAGTCATGGCTGTCCCTTGCTCTGCTCCTATCCCGCAAATCGTGAAGTACTGAATTTGGCGGTGTGAATCCATCCGTTAAGAGACTCTCGCGCTGTTTCGTAAAGGCACGCAATGAAGACGGGAAATCCTGTTCCAGATAGTCTGTTTCCTTTATCCGCGCGGGCGGATTCGTAGCTTTGATCGTCGGGTTATCTTGCTTGATAATCGTCATACGGCGTCACGCTTGTTTGGCAGTCAGATCCTTGTCTTCCATTTCCCAGGCATGATCGAGTGTGTGAAAGGCGGTGTGCCGTATCAGGTACCGCAGCGGCCACTTGCCGGCCAATTTACCCTGTGAGTGGTAGTCCTGGATTGCGTGGCAATAGGCATCGCGATGCGCTTTCAGCCCCTCGTCCGTCAGCATTGCACCGTCGGGGGTATGCACGCCAAGCCCCTTCGCCCAGTCCTGCTCGTTGGCAAAGATATGAAGGACGATGCGGTCCCGGTCACGCCCTCCTCCTCGCGGACCCTTCTGCATCTCAGCCGACACCCGCCTGCGCACATCGTCGAAAAACGCCCAGCACGCCTGCATCAGCGTCAGTTCACGTTCCAATTCGGCACCCGACATGCCTTGCTTGTCGATGCTCGAAAATGCGAACGAGATGCCCCAGAAGTCAGTTGAGCCCGTTCCTGAATACTGCTCGACCACGTCGACGTTCGTAATGGCGGCAAACTCCGCGTCCATTTTAGCTAGCTTTGCCACCTCTGAATATCGCGGAATATAGGAGCGTAGCCTATCGATTGCATCCTCCCCGGTCTTCGCCCCGCGTTCGAGGCCGGGCCAATCAGGTGCCACCGCCACCACCTTCTTGCCCTTCGGTCCGATTTCCAGTGTCACTCTGGTATGCTTAGCCATCGTTCCTCCGATCACAGTAATTCTTGCCATTGACACCTGAGAGGGAGCGCGGTGCTGCGATTCTCTACCATAGCCTGCCAAGCTCATAATAGGATGTAGTACGGCCGCACTTTCTGCGCCATTTCTATGCCGCCCTCAGGAATGCGGGTCGAAGCCGAAGACGCGTAGCTCTTGGTTACAACGACAGGCCTTCGCGATGCGCGCGGCCCACGCGACGGCCTCCTCGCGTGAGGGTAGTTCGAGCACAGTGAAGCCGCCGTCAAGCGGGGGCGCCCATGGGTAGCCGCCCTCGGCGACTGCTCCGTCTGCTGCGACGAGAACGGGCGGCACGCCTTCGTCGATGCCGCCGCCGAAGACGTAGACGCCGGCGGCTTTTGCCTCGTCGATCACGGCGCGCGCGTCGCGACCCACCGCCTCCCACTCGCCTTCGGGCACGACCATCGCAGCGCTAGGAAAAGAGATCAGGTACTTGGCCATGGTGCTATTTCCTTTGGGGATTCATGTCGGTCGTGGCACGAGTGTGCGGCCTAACGGCCGCTTCAGCCGCGCGTCGTCAACCGAGCGTTCTCGACAGACGGCGATAAGTTTCTTCATTGCCCATAGCTTGTGCCGAAATGCGGCAAGCAAAATCTCGTTCATCATTTCTTCTTTACAAGTCCAGTCTTCACGATTGGGTCGAAGCGTTCACTGCATAGCGCATTAGCACGACACCGGATGGGAATTTCCGGGTTTCAACGAGTTGCATGTCTATACGTACACCCTCGGGGAAGACCCGCTTGCCACTTCCTAACACGAGCGGGTAGACCAACAGACGATACTCGTCCACGAGGTTGTGCTGCGCCAACGTGTGGATCAGGACACTGCTGCCGTCCACGTAGATGTTTTTGCCTGCCTGCTCCTTCAGTTTGCGCACCTCTTCGATCACGTTCTCACGGATGATGGTTGAGTTGCGCCAGCTCTCAGTAGATGTCAGCGTGGTTGAGACCACGTACTTTTGCATTCCGTTCATCACATCACCGAACGGATCGCCCTCAGGCATCGGATCGAACGCCTCACCGTGCCCCTGCCATGTCTTGCGCCCCAGTAGAAATGCATCACACGCTTGCATGGACTCAAAGAATGATGCCCCGATGTCGTCATGCCAATAGGGCATTGTCCACCCACCAGATGCAAAACCGCCGTCGGTATCTTCGTCGACGCCACCCGGCGCTTGCATCACGCCGTCGAGTGAAACAAACTCAGCAACAACAAGCTTTCTCATGCCTGTTCTCCTTTGATGGATTGGTTGAGTGACGGGAAACATGAAAGGCTATTAAGCTGCGCCCGTATGAGCTGCCCTCTCAATATCTGCGATGATCAGTCGCTTCATGCTGAGCAACGCATTCATAGCACGTTCAGCTTTGGGTTTGTCATCTGAATTTAGCAGTTCGATAACGGGGCGAGGCACGATCTGCCAGGATAGTCCATATTTGTCTTTGAGCCAGCCGCACATGCTCTCTTGCCCGCCGTCAGCAGTCAGCGCCTGCCACAGCCTGTCTGTTTCTGCTTGATCTTCGGTTTTGACAACAATGGATGCCGCTTCACTGAAATGGAAATCCGGCCCACCATTCAACGCCTGATACGGTACGCCGTCCAAAGTAAACTCGACAATCAGTGGCGCCTCGTTTGCAGATAGATCCGTCTTGATCGAAGAGTTCGGGATCAGTGCGGTGTAAAACCGGGCTGCGTCTGTCCCATTGCCGTTGAACCACAGGCATGTGGAAACTTTGGAATTTGCAGTCGACATAAAATTTCCTCCTTGGCTTTCCCTGGAAAGTGGCGAGGCAGGAACAATAGCACAAATGTTCGTGAGGTGTCAAGTGGATTTCTGACGCTGTCGGCGACTCCAAATTTCTGGTCCATCGCGCAAACAGTTGCACGTTCGGATACGCTGTGCTAGCCTGTCCATTGTAACGTGGCGCACTTCCGCCAATTCATCGGTCCAGAGGTCAATCACTTAACAATTCATGCAGTCAGGAAGCGAATCATGGCCTTTGCCGTCTATGATTACCGTACCATCAACAAGAATCTGCTGGTGACACCGGAGATCCGCGCCCGTCTTTACCATATGGCCCCGGGTCAGGTCGACGCCCGCCATAGCCACGACCTGGGCCATGAGGTCTTTTTGATCCTTGAAGGTAAGGCCGAGTTCAATATTGCCGGTCACATTGAGGTACTGGGGACGGGGCAGATGTGTGTGGCGCGCGCCGACGAGATCCACCAGGTGCGCAATCTGCTGCCCGATGCGCCTACGATCATGTATCTTTCGGTGACGCCACACATTCAGCCTACCCACACGTTCCTGGATGGGGACGATCAACCTTTGCCCCCGGTCTTTCGCCCCAACTCCGCCTACGACGATCCCGGCGATCTAGATCGATCCACGCTACAGGTGCTGGCGGAGTACGTCGACGCCGTGGATGCCCTGGCGCAAGAGGCCGACAGGGCCGCCCACACGCAGTCCGAACTGGCGACGGCGTGGCGGCAAGCCATAGAAAGAGGCAACGTCGCCGAGGCGGCGCAGATTCGCAACAGCATGTCCGACGGCGTCTACCGGCTGCACAAACAACTTTCCGCCCTGAGCAGCCTGTGGAACGAACTGGCGCCCCGCGGCGAAGACAATCGCAGCCAGACATAGGAGAAGCCACGATGACCCCGATCCGGATTGGCGTGGTGGGCTGTGGTGCGATTGCGCAGGTGCATCATCTGCCCAACTTGCTGGAGCTGCAGGATGAATTCACGGTGACTGCGGTCTGCGATGTCTCGGCGGGCGCCGCGGCCTACGTGGCAAAGCGTTTCCATGTGCCCCGCCACTTCACCGATACTCGCGATCTGCTGGCCGCGGACGTCGACGCCGTGCTCCTCTGCCAGACTGATCCCAAGACCGATGTGGCGGTGGCGGCTTTCGATGCCGGCAAACATGTCTTTGTCGAGAAGCCGGTCTGCTTTTCGAATCAGGAGATGGTGCGCCTCCTTGAGGCCCAATCTCGCGCCGGCACGGTGGGCCAGGCCGGTTACATGAAGGTCTACGATCCTGCCTTCGAGATCGCCCGCGCCGAGGCCGACGGGATGGACGTCTCTTTTGTGCAGATCAATCATCTGCACCCCAATAACGATCTGCATACGGCCCAGTTTGACATCCGCCGCTTCGATGATATCCCCGCCGAAATCATGGAAGCCACTGCGGCGGCGCGCGCCGCTGCCCGTCGTGAGGCCATCGGTGAGGCGTCGCCCGCCGTGCAGATGGCTTTTCACCTGCTTTCGGGCAGCATGATCCACGACCTCTATGGGCTACGCACGATCATGGGGCTGCCCAGCGCCATTGTCAGCACCGACATCTGGCTCGATGGGCGCGCCTTCACCACGACGTTGTCCTACCCCAACGGGGCGCGCTGCGTGGCAACCTGGGTCGATCTACCTGAACTGTGGGATTTTCAAGAATCGTTGGAGATCTATGGGGGCAATAAGCGGGTGATTCTGGAATACCCCACCGGCTTCTCACGCGGGCACCTCTCCAAGATCACCCTGCAAGGTATCGACGACGCCGGCGTCACCTACCGCAAACAACCCGCGATTGTGTGGGACAATCCTTTCGTGCGCGAGTTGCGCCACTTCCATGACTGCATCGTTGACGGCGTCGCCTGCCGCACCCCTCTCGACGATGCCCGGCTGGATGTGGGATTGATCATCGAGATTATGCAGGCATACCTGGGGTAAAGCGCGGCTGGTGGGACGAGGCGCTGATGCGGGTGACCGATATCTTTTTTGCCTTCCCCAGTTGGGCATGTTTGTCACGCTGGTAGCGTGACCTACGGGTGATGGGAGTGGTCTCGATGGTCGTAGCTGCGGTTACCAACCGCAGTACATGGGCTTCGAGACGACATTCCCATTTCGGGTGCGCGCTCTCGTTGGGCATGTTTGTCACGCTGGTAGCGTGACCTACGGGTGATGGGAGTGGTCTCGATGGTCGTAGCTGCGGTTACCAACCGCAGTACATGGGCTTCGAGACGACATTCCCATTTCGGGTGCGCGCTCTCGTTGGGCATGTTTGTCACGCTGGTAGCGTGACCTACGGGTGATGGGAGTGGTCTCGATGGTCGTAGCTGCGGTTACCAACCGCAGTACAGGGGCTTCGAGACGACATTCCCATTTCGGGTGCGCGCTCTCGTTGGGCGTGTTTGTCACGCTGGTAGCGTGACCTACGGGTGATGGGAGTGGTCTCGATGGTCGTAGCTGCGGTTACCAACCGCAGTACATGGGACTTCGAGACGACATTCCCATTTCGGGTGCGCGCTCTCGTTGGGCATGTTTGTCACGCTGGTAGCGTGACCTACGGGTGATGGGAGTGGTCTCGATGGTCGTAGCTGCGGTTACCAACCGCAGTACATGGGCTTCGAGACGACATTCCCATTTCGGGTGCGCGCTCTCGTTGGGGCATGTTTGTCACGCTGGTAGCGTGACCTACGGGTGATGGGAGTGGTCTCGATGGTCGTAGCTGCGGTTACCAACCGCAGTACATGGGCTTCGAGACGACATTCCCATTTCGGGTGCGCGCTCTCGTTGGGCATGTTTGTCACGCTGGTAGCGTGACCTACGGGTGATGAGAGTGGTCTCGATGGTCGTAGCTGCGGTTACCAACCGCAGTACATGGGCTTCGAGACGACATTCCCATTTCGGGTGCGCGCTCTCGTTGGGCATGTTTGTCACGCTGGTAGCGTGACCTACGGGTGATGGGCGTGGTCTCGTTGGTCGTTGTCAATTCGTTGCACACAATCCCCAATTGACTATGAGTATTCACCGCTACTATGTCCCCGATAGCATTGTCTTCATTACGCAGGTGGTACACTTTCGCCAGCCGGTATCCCAGTTTTCGGCCTGTTTCTGATACTCCAGTCAACACGTCTTTTGCGGCCGGCCCAAATTTCCTTTGGCCATCACCTTGACAAATTCTGACGGGCACTTTATGCTGATTGTGAGAACCCCAAGCCCTGGATTTGCAGAAGATCAGGCTTGCCGATAGGCGACTGATGTAGATGCAGGGGGACAGTGCTGTTAATGTAGCCTGAAGCCAAACGCGTCGCTTGCATGCGCACTCGTTGTACCACGTTCATGGCCTGCATTCGTTTCACGAAGGCCACATTTGTTGGCTGGTTTGACCCCGAACGCTAGATTGACAGCAACCTCATAGGAAATAACCCACACAACGTTTCCTATGCCGGCAGACTTCTGATGGCCCACGAAGTTTGATCTCGCGATTGACGAAATCATTTCAGAACAGGCCGCCTGCTTGTCATTGTTCATAGTCTTCGATAGCAGTTTGGGTCCGCCCAACGTATCGTCCTGCTCTGTTTGCATAGTACACCCGCAATTTAACCCCATTATACTTTGGCGTTGTTACCGAGGGAAGTCATTCCTCAGGCATGTTTCACGTCGATTGACGAAGTGGTGGGGGAAGATTCTCGTATTCCGTGAAGGGATCATCCAAACGCTCGATCAAATTCTTTTGATTGTTGCGGTGAATTCGTGCAGCCAGAACCATCTATTCAACCGTACCGATGGGAAGCACTTCTATGACACTCGAAGTTGCAGCGGCAGAGAAGCCGCTACCAGGCAAGAAGCGTTGGAGTAGAGACAAGGTTACGACCAACTTGTCTTATTTGGTGATGATTTTGCCGGGCGCCATCTGGCTGTTGTTGTTTGCCTACCTGCCCATGCCCGGTATCGTCATGGCCTTCAAAGAGTACAAGCTGTCGAGGCCGCCCCAAGATTCCTGGATACAGAATAAGTTCATTCACAGTCTGATTGAGAGCCCCTGGGTGGGTCTGGATAACTTCAGGTACCTGATCCTGCCCACGAATATTGAAAGCACGATAATGTATGTCCGCAACACGATTTTGTACAACCTGCTCTTTATCGTTGTAGGGCTGGTGCTTTCGGTTGCGTTGGCCGTCATCATCAACGAACTGACGAATCAGTTTCTTTCAAAACTCTATCACTCGATTCTCTTCCTGCCCTATTTTATCTCGTGGATTGTTGTGGCGTATGTGGTCTACGCCTTGGGCAGTTCTGGGGGGATCATCAACTCCCTACTCACCTCTGTGGGGATGGGGCCGATAGAGGTGTATAAAGAGGAGATCTACTGGCCGTTTATTTTCGTGATAGCCAATATATGGAAGTATACAGGGAACGGTTCTATCATTTACCTTGCCACGATTGCCGGTATTCCGCGTGAACTCTACGAAGCGGCCGCCGTGGATGGCGCCGGAAAATGGAGCCAGTTCACCTCGATTACCTTGCCCTATCTCACCCCTGTGATTGTGTTGCTACAAATTCTAGCGGTAGGTCGTATCCTCGGCTCGGATTTTGACATGTTCTATACCCTGCCCAATGGCGCGGCCCTGGTCAAAGACGTCACCTACACCCTGGACGTCTTTGTCTACAGTATGCTGAAGACCGCTACGCCGCTTGGCTATCCTGCTGCGGCTGCCTTCCTGCAATCTGTATTTGGCTTTTTGCTGATTCTGATCACCAACTTTATTGTGCGTCGAACAAGACCAGAATTGGCATTGTTCTAAAGAGTTACGGAAAAAGAGACAATGAACATAGACACAACGGTCAAACCCCAACCGCGGCAGGCGTACAACATCCGCTCGATCTTTGCGAGGAGAAAGCATAGCGATTTACTGGCTATTTCGCCACTCACCAATCTGGGCTTCAATCTGTTGTTGCTGATCGCCTGTATTGTGACGCTGATCCCTGTCTACGTGATCTTCATCTCCTCGATCACATCGGAATCCTCACTTGCCTCAAACGGATACCGCCTGTGGCCGGAAGAATTTTCGGTGATGGCTTATCGCTTCCTCTTCGGCCAGGGTTCGATCGTCATTACTGCCTACAGAAACACTGTGATTTCCACTGTGGCCGGCACCATTCTGTCTGTGGTGATGGTGGGGCTGTATGCCTACCCGCTCTCACGCGAAAACTTCAAGTTTGGCACCTTCTTTGTCTTCTTCGCCTTTTTCACCATGTTGTTCAGTGGCGGGCTGGTTGCCTATTACATGGTGGCGCGGCAGGTCTTGCTCCTTCAGAACACCTTGTGGGCCTTGTTCCTGCCTTCGGCGTTTAGCCCATTCTGGGTGATTGTGATGCGCACCTTCTACAAGACAAACGTACCCAACGAGATCCTGGAAGCGGCCCGTATCGACGGCGCCGGCGAATGGCGTACATTCCTGCAGATCGTCGTACCGCTGTCGATCCCCGGTTTGGCAACGGTCGCCCTCTTCAGCGCCATTGGCATTTGGAACAACTTCTTTAACTGCCTGCTGCTGGTGGACGATGCACAATACTACAGCTTGCAGTTCACCATTTACACAACTTTGAACAATATCCGATTCTTGTTGGAGAATGCGGACAAGATGCAGGGATTGGTCAACCTCTCTGAATTACCTTCCCAGACCTTCCGCATGGCCATGGCGGTAGTGACAGTGGGGCCCGTGATTTTTGCCTACCCATTCTTCCAGCGGTACTTCATCAAGGGTCTAACGATCGGTGCCATCAAGGGGTAAAGTCTTTGCCCGTAACGGCGGCGCCTGATTGGTGTGACAATAATTATCAATCGTGTTGTGTCATATTCTCGGATTTGTCATCCATTTGCATGGTACGCAGCAGAAAACCTGTCGATCTATGACACAGATGAGTATATGTCGACGGATCATTCAAGATTCTCTCGTAAAGGAAAGTAGAAAATGTCCAGAAAGTTACTCTCGTTCATTCTATTCGTTACCGTCCTCGCGGTGCTGGCCGGTTGTGCGCCTGCCGCTGCCCCTGTGGCGGATGGAGAACCGGCCGCTGCGGCGCCGTCTGGCGACGTTGTGGTTCTCGACTATTACTGGATCGGCAACGGCGACACTGATCAGCGTGCAACCGTTGAGGCGGCTATCAACGAGTATGTTGAGCCCCTGATCGGCGTCAACGTCGTCTTCCACATCGTCGGCTGGGGCGATTGGGAGACCAAGGCGATTACCGGCTTGCAGGCCGGTGAGAAGATGGATATCTTCTTCACGGCGGATTGGCGCAACTACATGCAGCTCGCCACTCAGGGTCTCTTCCTACCCCTGAATGACGACAGCGGTGAGTACGGCAACCTGCTCGAGCAGTACGGCCAGGACATTCTGAAGGGCCTGAACCCGGCCTTCATCACCGGTACACAGATCGACGGCGTCAACTACGCTGTGCCTACCAACAAAGAGCTGACCGTCCCCGAAGGCCTCATCTACAATGTCACCTTTGCGGAAGAAATCGGTTTCACCGAAGCAGAAGCTGCCAAGATCACCGGCCTGCGCGACCTGGAACCCTGGCTCGAAAAAGCCAAAGCAGCCCGCCCCGATGAATATCCCTACAACACTGACGGTAGTGGCGGCTTCCAGCTCTGGGTGCCTGGTTTTGCGGCCGGCATTCCCAGCAATCTGATCAGCATGAAGTTTTCTCCTGATGCGTCCGGCAATTTCGATGAGACGATTTACAGCATCATGGAAACCGATTGGGCTAAAGAGCAAACCGCGATCATGCGCGAATGGTACGAGAAGGGTTGGATCAACCCTGATGCCGGCCTGACCACCTTTTTGACGACTGATGCCCGCAATGCAGGCAAGTTCCTCTTCGAATCTCAGCCGCTGAAGGGCAGCAACATCAAGGCGCAGGAGCTGATCAACGCTTCCGGCAACCCTGACCTGGTGCTCAAAGAAATCTATGCCCAACCCAAGGTCAACATTACCACCCACTCCGGTGGCTCTATGCTTGCCATTCCTATCGTTTCCGAGAATCCCGTCGAAGCGATGAAGTTCATCAACCTCATGCACAGCGACTCCAAGCTGCTCAACATGATGCTGTTTGGCGTCGAGGGTGTCAATTGGGAATTCGAGGCTGACGGTCGTGTGAACATCATCGACAGTGGCTGGTACGGCGCTCATGGCGGCGCGTGGACGCTGGGCAACACCCTGCTCCAGGCCGTTTCGAACAAGGAAGATCCCGACAAGAATCGTCTGTTGATCGAGTACTCGAATGATTCGGTCGACCATCCGTCCCTGGGCTTCCGCTTCCGCACCGAACCTGTGATTGCCGAACTGACGGCGCTCACGGCAGTCGCCGACGGTATGAACCGGGCGCTGCTGACCGGTTATGTCGATCCTGCGGTTGAACTGCCCAACTATATTGAGGCGTTGAAGGCCGCCGGTCTCGATAAGGTAAAGGCAGAGGTCGAGAAGCAGTACGCTGAGTGGGAAGCGACCAAGTAAGTTTCTGCTCGCAACCTAAAGCGAACGAAGTTGACATAAGAGAGCGCACCGGTGCATGCACCGGTGCGCTCTCTTATGTTCGTCCACGTAGGGACGGCGTGGACGACACGAATTGGGATCTGGCGAGCCTAAGAGGAAGGATAGCCGGGCGCCGTTTTGAGATTTTTGTTCCCATTGCTGCCTATCAAACCGCTGAGGCTTGACCTCGCCCATCGACCCGTTCGATTGGATCTCGCAGACGGGGATGATCACGTCTGCGGGCAGACCGGCGCCCGGGGCAGTTGCCCGCTGGATTCTATCCTGCATGGAAGCAGGTCTGAACGGAGAATACGCTACCTGCTTTTTCGCGTTTCAAACCGTAACGGTCCGCATGATTTTCATCTGTTTCGTCTCCAAAAAGGGAACGAGACAGAGGGCGAGCACCCACTCCAACACAATCAAGATCACCAGCGCGTTGATGTTGGTCGTTACGGGCAGCCAGACCACGTTTACGAGATTGAAACCGATGTGAAAGGCAACCGGCAGCAATAGGCTTGACTGACCATGATTGAAGAACCAGGTGATATAGACTGCCACCGGTACAAACAACAGGTTGGCGTGAGTTTTGCACCAGAATCTAGCTGATTTTCAGGCGCCGTATGCCGACGCGCTGTGTTAGGGGTGGCGTTCCCTGTTACACGGTTTCATGTTAACACATGTCCACGAAGCGCCACCCCAGATCAATTCATCATCCTGCCCTTACGATCAATCAGCCGGCTGCGGTACCACCAGCAAGCGCTTCTGCGTTGCCAGCGACACTACGATCAACGTCATAAAGCTCAACGGGATCGAAATGATCCCCGGGTTGTTCAAGGGTACCGGCGCCGTCGACGGATCGAGACCGTATTGGGCGTAGAGTTCGGGTGAGAAGAGGATTAGCCCCACCGAGGCTACGATGCCGACGAAGATCGATGCGGTAATGCCCTTGGCCGTCGTCTTCTCCCAGAAGAGTAGCATGACGATGGCCGGTAGATTGGCCGACGCCGCCACGGCGAAGGCCAGCCCCACCAGGAACGAGACGTTCATGCCCTTGAAGAGGATGCCCAGCAAGATGGCGATGGCGCCGATCACAAATGCAGAGATCTTGCCGGCCCGCACCTTCTGGGTGTCGTCCATCTGCAGATTTAGGAAGCGATCGAACAAGTCGTGGGCAATTGCGCCTGAGGCCGCCACAATCAAGCCGCTGACCGTACCCAGCACGGTGGCGAAGGCAATCGCCGATATGACGGCAAACAACAACTCGCCGAAGGAACGGGCCAGGAGAGGCGCCGCCATGTTGCTGTCCAGCGGGTTGAGCACACCGTTAACCAGGGCGCCCAAGCCCATGAAGAGGGTCAGAACGTAGAAGAAGCCGATGGCGGCGATGGCAACGATGGTCGATTTACGCGCCGCCGATGCATCGGGCACGGTGTAGTACCGGATCAGGATGTGGGGAAGCGCTGCTGTTCCCAGGAAGAGGGCCAGCATCAGGGAAAAGAAGTCCATGCGCTGCACTGGTGTGCCGTCGACTTTGAACTTCAAGCCCGGTCGCATCAGCCGGTTGCCGGGGACGGAGTGCGGATAGTAGACGGTAATTTGACTGCCGTCGCCGGCCGCAAACTTGGTGGAGCGCCACACCTCGACGGTGGTCTCTGCGCTACTCAACAGCGTCAGCATCTTCAGAGGTGAGATCGCTCCGGTGTCGACATCGTCATCACCTGCAATCTGCGAAAGACTGCCCACGGGCCGCAAGCTGTTCTCGGCAGACGCCGGCGCGCCGTTGATCCAGGTTTCGCCACTGCCCGTCACCCGGACCCATTGCACTTCCTGCAGAACGAGCGCTGCGTCTGATTCGACGACCAGCCACCAGCTCTCTGCGTTGTCTCTAGCCAGCTTGACGAAGGTGCGGCCGTCGGATCCAGTTTCCTGTTCCATGACCTGCCAACCGGCATCAACCACACTGATGCTGTTCCCCTCTTGTGTCGCTGCCAGCGTCGCGTATGTGTGAGGGGTGAGCTTCCCCCCCTGATCGGGTGTGGTGGAGAGGCCGCGCATGAGGACGGAAACCACAAGCACTGTGGAAAAGATGATGAGCAGGAAGCCCTTGAGGAACTGGACATAGGTTGTCGAGGCCATGCCCGCCGTGGCTACAATTGTGATGACAATGACGCCCACCATGATCACACCCCAGGCCTGAGGGATGCCCAGCAGTGGCTCGACCAGCACGCCGGCGCCCACCATCTGTGGGATCAAATAGAAGACCGAGACCACCAGTGTGCTGATGGAAGCGGCTAGTTTGATACCCGGCGAGTTGTACTTGGCATCCACCGCATCGGTAAAGGTGTAGGTGCCCAGACGCTTGAGCGGTTCGGCCACGACGAAAAGGGCCACGATCCACCCGGCCAGGAAGCCGATGGAGTAGAGGAAACCGTCATATCCGTTCATAGCGATCAGCCCGCAGATCCCCAGAAACGAAGCGGCCGACAGATAATCGCCGGCAAAAGCGATCCCATTCACACCCCAGTGGATTTGCCCACCCGCCGCATAGTAACTGCTGGCGGAACGTGTGCGGTTGCCCAAGTAGAAGGAAAGCCCAAGCACAATCAGAACAAAGATCAGAAAGACAGCAATGGCCATGTCAACTCTCCTTGTCGTTTTCGGCGTCTGCCATGCGCTGTTCCTGACGGCGGCACAACCAGTCGTATACCAATGCTTCGAGAAGCGCCACAATGATCAGCGCCATCCCGTAGATCGAAGCCAGGTTCAACTCCCAAAACAGTGTGCGTTCCATGAGCAGAGGATTGACCAGATTAATCAGGACGAATCCGGCATAGAAGAGGGAGTAGAGAACGAACATCCAGATGCCCAGCCGCATTTTGTACTTGACGGCTGGGTCCTTGCCTGCTGCCGGAGTGGGTCTGTGGAGCATGGAGGGCACTCCTTTCCTGAGCGCAAAGGATGAGGGTGGATAGTTCAGCAGTATCGCCGTAACAGCTCAACCGGTTTAGGGAAGAACTAATGGCAGTGAGGTCGTTGGGCTGGTTTCCCAATGCATGGCGACACTCCTTCATGTGATACAAACAAGGGAGCGGAGGCAATCCGCCCATGCCAAGGGTAATGGCATGAGCCATGCAGACGTCATCGCACATTTTATCATCATTTTGTGCAAAAGGGAACAAACGATTTGATGGCCTAACACCTGGTTATTCGACGTGCCCGGGTACTTCAGTCGCTCTTGTGTTCCGCAGGCGTCCGTGGAAGAATGCAAAGTGCAGGCGGACGCAATCAATGTTATCAAGAACAGGAGCAGACGATGCTAAGACTCTATAACTCGCTGACCCAGCAGGTCGAGCCGTTTGAGCCTCAAGGGCAGACCGTTACTCTGTACGTATGTGGGATCACCCCCTATGACACCACCCATCTGGGCCATGCCTTTACCTATGCCAGCTTCGACGTGTTGATCCGCTATCTGGAGTTCAAGGGATCACGCTGTGGGTTATGTGCAGAACGTGACCGACATCGATGATGACATTTTGCGTAAGGCGGCGGAAACCGGCAGCGACTGGCAGGCGCTGGGCAACCAGTGGACGCGCCATTTCATCCGTGATATGCAGGCGCTCAACATTCGTCCGCCGGATCATTTCCCTCGGGCTACGCAGTTCGTTGGGGAAATCATCGCCACGGTGGAGACGCTGCTGGCGCAGGGGGTGGCCTATGCCTCGGGCGGCAATGTCTACTTCCATATTGATGCCTGGCCTGAGTACGGCAAATTGTGCTGTCTAGACCGGGAGGAGATGCTGGCCATCGCCAATCAACGGGGAAATCATCCAGACGATCCGCACAAACGTGATCCACTGGACTTTGTACTTTGGCAGGCCCAGGCGCCGGGCGAACCGGCCTGGCCCAGCCCGTGGGGGCCGGGCCGGCCCGGCTGGCACATTGAATGTTCCAGTATGGCAACGGAGCTGCTGGGAGAAACTATCGATATCCATGGCGGTGGTGCGGATCTGCTCTTTCCCCACCACGAAAGTGAGATTGCCCAATCGGAGGGCGCCACCGGAGAGCAGCCCTTTTCCCGCTTCTGGATCCACACGGCGATGGTGCGCCATGAAGGCGAGAAGATGAGCAAGTCGCTCGGCAATCTGGTTATGGTCGACCAACTGCTTGAGCGGGAATCCGCAGACACGTTGCGGCTCTACTTGAACCGCCACCAGTATCGCAGACCCTGGAGCCATTCTGACGAGGAATTGGCGCATTCTCGCGCCCTGGTGGACACACTTCGGAGGGCGGTCGCCGCCCCCAGTGGCAGTGACGCGGCTTGGGAAACAACCGGGCTTACCCTGGCCTTTGAGCAGGCGATGGACGACGATCTGGATACACCGGCGGCTGTGGCCGCGCTCGAACAACTGGCCGATGATCTGCTGGCGGCGGCCCGGGCCGGCCACGATATCCGAGCCGGGCAGGCCGGCCTGCGCCGGTTGAGTGGTCTCTTGGGGCTGCGCCTGGATCGAGCAGAACCGGAGGAACGCGTGGTGGATGGGTGGCAGCGCCACCTGTCCTCTTTCCTGGACTCTTGAGGATCTGCGTGTGGTCGACAGTCTATTGTCGCCTGCTGTCAAACTTGATCCACCGGTGTGATGTATTCGGTACAGGTGCCAACCGCATAGAAGACATGCTGGTGGTGCCACTGTGGGTAGTGTGCTGCGTCAGAATGCGATAGGGCGACCACAAGTGCCCCACAAGTTCTTAAGTAGGACCAAACAGCACGTTGACGCCTAGCCTTTGGGAGGAGGCTGGCGGATCCGCTCCTCCATCCATGCTTCGTCCTTGCGCCCCAGGACAACCGACCAATCGCCGGCACGTGACCAGGGGTCGATGGTTTCCAGCCACCAGGTCGCGCCCGCTGCGATGTAAGGCGCAACCTGCGCTGCGCCGATCATCGGGTCGTCCCCCGGCGTAATACCCGCCGCTACATAGTCAAAGTGGGCGGCAGGGGCGGACCGCCGTGGCTCGATGAACGCCTTGATGGCGGCGAGATCCTCAGGCGGAAGCGGAAAGCCGCCTCTGAGCGCAAAGACACCATCAAAACGAGCAGCGCGGCGCATGGGCGCTCTGTTGGGCCACATGCCCCCAATCCAGATAGGAATGTAGGGTTGAACGGGCGGCGGCACAAACTGAACCGGTTCGACTGTGTAATGCTCGCCCGTATAGCTCGTGCGCTCGCCCGACCACAACCCACGTACAATCTGCAAGCCCTCGTCCAACATGGCCGCACGCACCCTGGCATTGGTTTCTTCGCCAAACCAGTCGAAGTCGTGCAGCGCACCGCCCAACCCTGCGCCAAAGATCACGCGGCCGTTGGACAGGTGGTCAAGGGTAAGGACTTGGCGCGCCACTTGCCAGGGGCGGCGGCGGGGGAGAGGTGTGATCATCACACCCAGGCGCAGGCTTGTGGTAACTGCAGCAATCGCAGACAGCGCAGTCCATGGTTCGGCAATGGGATAGCCCTGCTCATCGTGGATGACCGTATCCCACAAGAAGAAGCCATCCCAGCCCGCAGCCTCGGCGGCCTGGGCCAGTTCCATCAGGTGGCGCGGGTCGGCAAACACACCAAAGGGAGGTATCGTCATACCATAGCGCATAGCACACTCCGTGAATGACTCATGAAATTCCACAACGTTTCCCGGTAGCCGTGGCTGCGGGACTGCAGCATCACCAGGTCACGGCCATCCCGGCCCGTGATGCGGGCCCTCTTGGATATACAGACGAAGAACAGCTTGCCGACGCCACCTCGCGTCACATGGTAATCTTTACCGATGACGCTGATTTCCTGCGTCTGGCTGCGATGCGGGAAGACTCGCCGGCATCCAGCCCGACCAGCTTCTCAAAGGGGACGCGACGCACGTCTACGTGAATGTCGATGCTCTACCGAAGGTAGACATCCATAAGCGGGCCGCTGATGCCTCCTTGATAGCGCTGCACGAGGCTTTCATTGAAAGCACGCCCATCGAACAGGTGCATTCCTTGCGCTCGTCGCCGTAGTAGCCGCAAGGGCAGGGGTTCATAGCAATTTGCCGGTGGATTGGAGAGCCACGCAGCCGTCTCAAGTTGTGATCCTTCCGATGCTCTTCAAACGCAGGCGTCACGCCATCTGGTATTCCGCATACGAGACGACAGAAACTTCACTCCCCAGATGTTTGAGTTGCTGCAGTATATGAACAATCTGGTCGGTAACCGCACCTGTTGTGAACGCTTCGCGGCAGTCACTACAGATTTCAGCCGGCACACGCTTGATCACGACCACAATACCATCTTCCAGTACATAAGGGATTGTCGTTTCTCCCGAATGCACCATGCCACCACAAACGGGGCACTTGCTACTTGCGCGTTCGCCAATCATCTTCCCACCTTTCTGGCGAGGGCCGATATACAGTCACCACAAATATTCTATCACCTCCTGTATCGATGGCGACAACGGCATGGATTGGTTGTCTATTCGGCAAAGTTGCCAAAACCAGGCAGTCTGGTAACGGACGGTGCGTGGCAGGGTAGTCTTCAATCATAGTTGCCGATTCCAGACCTTCCTCAACTTCTGTCCTATGCAACCTATCATTGACCAGTTCGGCGGTTGCGTGTCTTGACCAGAGTATCTTGTCCCCATTCGCACTCCGCCGGTTCTCAACAGCTTTTTGACGGATGAAGTGCTCCTTGTCAGCGGGACTCATGCCTATGTCCATTCTTACACGATCCCTCTTGGCCGGTACTGGATCGCCTCGGCCAGATGCGCGACTTCGATCTTTTCCTCGCCGGCCAGATCGGCGATGGTGCGCCCCAGTTTGAGCACGCGATGATAGGCCCGCGCGCTCAGATCCATCTGGCGCACGGCAGCGCGCATGAGGTTCTTGCCTGCCTCGTCCAACTCGCAGAAGTGCTGCACCTCGGCAGGGCCCATATCGCCGTTGACGAGGACGTGCGCCTTGGTCCACGTGCTGAAGCGCGCCGCCTGCACTTTGCGCGCGGCCTCGACCCGCGCCCGAATCGCCGCCGAAGACTCGCCGCCATCCAGCCCCGCCAGCTTCTCGAAGGGGACGCGGCGCACGTCGACGTGGATGTCGATGCGATCCATGAGCGGGCCGCTGATGCGTCCCTGGTAACGCTGCACATGCCCCATCGAGCAGGTGCATTCCTTGCGTTCGTCTCCATAGTAGCCGCAAGGGCAGGGATTCATGGCCGCCACAAAGATGAACCCGGCCGGGAAGGTCAACGTCCCCGAAGCGCGGCTGATGGTGACAACCTTGTCTTCCAACGGTTGGCGCAGCGTTTCCAGGTTCTTGGTGCCGAATTCTGGCAGCTCATCCAGAAAAAGCACGCCCCTGTGCGCCATACTCACTTCACCAGGGCGCGGCCAGCGTCCTCCGCCCACCAGACCGGCGTGGCTGATGGTGTGGTGCGGGGCCCGAAAAGGACGTGTGCGCACCAGCGGGGTGCCGCCGCCCAGTTCACCCGCCACCGAGTAGATCCGCGTGATCTCCAGGGCCTCGGCCAACGTCAGCCGCGGCAAAATTGACGGCAACGCCCGCGCCAACAACGTTTTTCCCGAACCGGGCGGCCCTTTCATGAGCAGGTTGTGCGACCCGGCACAGGCGATTTCCAGGGCACGCTTCGTCATCTCTTGCCCCTTCACGTCCGCGAAGTCTACGGGGTAGACGACGTTTTCGTTGTCGTCGAAGAGGATCTTTCCTTCGTGGCGGGGGATGAGTTTGCGCAGGTTGAGGTGGTTGATGATCTCGCCGATGGTGGCGACGGGGTAGATCTCCAGCCCTTCGATCAGCGCCGCCTCGGGCGCGTCCATGGCGGGCACGAAGAGACGTTTGTACCCCTGCACCGCCGCCATCGCCGCCATGGGCAGCACACCGTTGACGTGACGCACCGTGCCGTCCAGGCTCAGTTCACCCACGATGAGGGCGTCCTCCACTTCGGCCAGCACCTGACGTGTGGCCGCAATCACGCCCAGGGCGATGGGCAGATCGTAGGCGGGGCCTTCCTTGCGCACGTCGGCAGGGGCCAGGTTGACGGTGAGGCGCTGTTGGGGAAAGATGTAGCCGCTGTTGGAGATGGCGCTGCGCACCCGTTCGCCGCTCTCGCGCACGGCGGCATCGGGCAGACCGACCACGGTCAACTTCTCCAGCCCGTTGGTGATGTCCACCTCCACCTGCACGGGTTCGGCGTCCAACCCGACGACGGCACAACTCTGAATTTTGGCGAGCATGATCGTTCCTTCAAGCGGTTGGATGCAGTGGATTCGGGGATTGTGTCACCTTCGATGGTCAAATCCTACCTGGAATAGGACAGATAATCAAATGGATTTGAGTCTCACTGCACACGTCTGGGCGCCCAAAAGCACCTGCCGGCGCACCCGAAGGTAGGCCGGCAGGCTGCTATGATATTACGTTAACGTCTCGGAGACGTTAGGGTCATGCATGGGGGTGGGGCTTAACCGGTGGCACGGTTCCAGGCGTGGCGTACAGCGTCCTTGAAGTTCTCCCAGGGACCCTGCTCGCGGTAGTCTGTCTCCCACCGGCGCCGCGCATCGGGCTCAATCTGGTTCCAGGTGCGGCCGCGGTATTCAGGCCGCGCTGCGAGCGTATAGCCATAGCGATAGGCCGGCTCGTAATAGCTGAAGTCTTGGCCGCCCTTGGCAAAGTTACTCTTGTAGTGGGTGCGGAATTCATCGCTGAAGCGGTTCCACTCCGGGCCGCCGATGTTCTCGACATCGACGTCGGTGCGGCGCACTGTCTCATTGATGTGCTCCTGGTGAGTCTCTGTGTCCTTGCTCACGACCACCTCTTCGACGACATGCGCCTGCTTGTCGACTACGGCCTCTTCGGCCGACTCGCGCACCTCAATCGTTTGGTCGCGCAGTTTGTCGACATCGCCCTTGCTCACCGGCCGGTCCACCGGGCGGCGTTCTACGTTTACATGTTCCTCACGCAGGTTGACCGTCTCGTCGACCGGGGTTTCGGTGACATGAGTGCTCACGCGCACACCACCGCGCTCGACATCGCGCTTGCCGACGCGTACCTCTTCCTCGATCACAGGCACTCTTTCTTCCTCGCCTCTCTTGAGGTTGCGTTCCTTGCCGGTCGTCATGTTCCAACTGCGTTTGCGCTCTTGGATGTCCAGGATCTTGTGGCGGCTCATGATCTCGACCGCCTTGTCGATACGCTGGTCCGTGGTCGAAACGGAGACCAAGGCATGGCCGCGGTGAAGTGCCTCTTCATAGTCCTCGGCATCGTCATGCGGCACGCCGACTGAGCTCAGTGTCGAGATGACACCGCCATCGGCCCGCTGCGAGCGTGCGCCGGAGACGGTCTCAGACTCTTCGCGCCACTCATGTAGCCGACGCGTCGATGCATCGCCCAGCATGATGCGGATGGTGTTGCGCTCATACCCGGCCTTGACCAGGTCACTGAGAACGCGCTGCGCCTCTGCCGTAGTTTCATAAAGTCCAACTGCTGTTTTACCCATGATAAGTCCTTTCCTTCTATCTGTGTGTTCTAGTCGTCTCTGTGTCTTGTCTGTAAGCCACGCATCGCCTGCAGGTGCGGCGGTATGTCAGGCAGTGGAGGACGGATCATCAGAGCCAGGCTCGTCGCGTGTCACGCTGACGTGCTCCCGCTGTAGGGTCACTGCTTCCTGATGCCGGTCCTGGACACGCACCGTCGTAACGTGGATCTCCTCACGGAGCAGCAGGCGTTTCTGCACCACCAGCACTTCTTCCATCACCGGGATCACCAGCGTATCCCCCCGGTAATGGGGCGCTGCCGGCTGCTCCAGGTAGCGCTCGACCGGCACTCGCTCTACGTGCACCTGATCGCGCACCAGCGGTACATCGACGTGCTCCTCTGCGCTCTGGACCGTCTTGTGGATGCGCACCCGGCCTGTCTCGACCTCACGCTTGGTTACCTTGGCCTCTTCGACCACGACCGGAATCACGGCCACGATCGTGTTGTCCATCTGGCCGCCGGCGCTGCCTGGTAAGGCTACCGTTCCATCCCTCAACTTACGCAAACTCAGGGGCAGAAAGTAGCTCCCGTCCTCGCGCTCGTGAAGCATCTCCGCAGGGACTTGGACACGCTGCCCCTCGCCAAACGTGACTAAGATTTGCGCATCTGCCTGGCGCAGGGCACGCGCTTGAGCCGTACCCCGCGTCCCTTCACTGTCGAGCACTGTGACATGCTCGGCCTGGTCCACATGCGTCATGCATCTCCTCCTCGGGTCGGCGTGATTCTCACGCTTAGAAGCGCTAGAACAGCCAGACGACGAGCAGGATCAGCGCCAGCACCACCAGGATCGCGATGATGATGGCCGTCCAGTTGGTGCCCGGCTTCGTAGTTCCGGCGTCGCTTGTGGTGGACGTGGCATAGGTGGTCCCTCGCGTGCGATCCTCAGTGCGCACGCCCTTGGTCGTGCCCGGGGAGGTGGTGTCATAGACCTCCACCGCAGGTTCCGCATTCCCAGTACCGCTCGTCGGGCGGGTCGTGGTGTTTCTTTCTTCGTGTTCGGCTGCCATATTATTCCCTTTCGCTTTCTCGCTGTGAGACTGCATGGCCGACAGGGGCTCGCTGCCATATGCGGACCCTCCTGGCGACCGTGACACTAGTATAGGCTGTCCAGCGCGGGTGTAAAGGCATCAAGATACAGATGAATGGTACGAGGTAAGGTACAAACGCAGGGTCCAAAGCAAGATGACAAACCATTCGTATTCGAGAAGGGCGCTGGGCCAGACCATGACCGCAACACCGGACGGCTCTGTGTTCAAGAAGGCAAGAAGCCCAGGGGTAGGGGCCTGGTGACATACACAGCAGAGCAATGGGCGGAATCCAGATCCGTCGGTATCTGTACCTTTGGCAATATCCGTCGGCTGTATCGAGATAGGTTTCTAGGCGACGGTGTGACGCGTCTTGCAGAGCGGTCTGAGCGGCGTGGTAGCCACACATGCCGTGAACGCCGCCGCCGGGAGGGGTAGCCGAAGAGCAGAGGTAGACACCGGGCAGAGGAGTCCGGTAGGGGGTGAGGCTGAAGCTGGGGCGCGTCCACATCTGCGCTAGATTTTGCACGCCCACGTTGATGTCTCCACCGACGTAGTTGGGGTTATACGCCTGCATGCGGGCCGGATCGTGGATGGAGCGGGCCAGGATCAGATCGCGGAAGCCGGGGGCAAAACGTTCGATCTGGTCCTCAATGGCGCCCGTCATGTCCACCGTGGAGCCGTTGGGCACGTGGCAGTAGGCCCACAACGTATGGTTGCCGGCGGGCGCCCGGCTGGTATCGAAGAGACTCTGCTGCGCCACCAGCACAAAAGGCCGCCGGGGATGTCGGCCTTGCCAGATCTCTCGCTCAGACGCAGCGACCTCGGCCAACGTGCCGCCAACATGCACAGTCCCGGCCCGGCGGCAGGCCTCAGCTTGCCAGGGCACCGGCCCGGCCAGGGCATAGTCCAGCTTGAAGACACCGGGGCCGTAACGGTAGTGGGACAACTGGCGGCGATAGGGTGGCGGTAGGCGATCGCCGGCGAGATGCAGGAAGCTGCGGGGGGAGACGTCGAGCAGGGTGATGGGGGCAGGGGGCAGTTCCGCCAGTCGCTCCACCTGCCATCCCGCCACCACATCCCCGCCTAGCGCACGCAGATAGGCCGTCATGGCATCCGGAATCGCCTGAGCGCCGCCGCCAGGAAAGGGCCAGCCCACCGTCTGGCCAAGCACGCCCAACATCAGTCCAAATGAAGCGGTCAGAAGATGGTGCAGGGGTTGGATGGCATGGGCCGCCATCCCGGCAAAAAGAGCCTGGGCAGGTTCGGACCGAAAAAGGATACGGCCCAGCAGATCTGCCGGCCACGCGGCGCGCAGTCCAAAATTGGCAAAGGCAACAGGATCGGCGGGCAAGCGCAGGGGTCCCAGCACAGCGGGCGCCAGATCCGCCCAGGCCGCCACCGTGGGGCCAAAGTAGCGCTGCCAGGCGGCGCCATCCCGATCCAAACCCAGGGCAGTGGCCTGCACATCTGCATGCAGCACGCCGGCCTGGCCCTTGTCGAGTGGATGGGCCAGGGGCAGCTCGGGTTGGATCCAGGCCAGACCGTACGCTTCCAGGGGCAGCGAGCGCAGAAAAGGCGAGGCGACGCCCAGGGGGTGGATGGCCGAGCAGATGTCGTGACGGAAACCGGGCAGGGTCAGTTCTGCCGTGCGCATACCACCGCCCACCGTGGCCCGGCCCTCGATCACCAGCACCTTGCGTCCTGTGCGGGCCAGGGTGATAGCGGCGGCCAGCCCGTTGGGGCCGGCGCCAACCACGACGGCATCATACGTTGCCAATCTTTACGCTCCAATCCGGGTCTTGCGCAGGTTGTTTGACCGCGGGCCCGGCGCCTGCGCCGGCGATTCAATCGTTAACCGTCTACTTGCGCCGCCCCAAGAAACGCTGCATCGTGCGCGCCGGCAGCGCCAGGGTGGTGCGAATGACCGCATTATGCCACAGATTCCTGGCCTGCCCCCACTGCAAACGGCTGTCCACACAGACTTTCTTTAGCGTCACCTCTGCTTGCACGCCAAATTGGCGGGCGAGTCCGGTCAACACATGCTGCCAGATGCGCTCCTGTTGGGCGTTGCCGCCCATGAAGCGAAACCCAAGTTCGTAGATAGGATCGTAAAGGATCACCTGCCGGATGGCGGCTACTCGACCTGCCTGATCTCTAGGGAACCCATCATGGCGTCCAAGCGGGTTAAGTCCGGGGTAAACGAATCCGCTGCCTGTGCGTTCAGGGTCGCAACCACATTCGCCACATAGGCACCGAAGGCGCCGGTGAACTCAGGCGGTTCATTCCCCGTGACTTCTTCATCTGCCGGCAGGCTGGGGTGATTGACCGGCAGAACCGCGGCCACATAGTACTTCCCATCGTCGGTCAGGCCCTGATAGGTATAGATCAGATCGTAGTTGTTGACAGGCATGAAGTTCTGGCTAAACTCGGTCAGGTAGCGCAGCCCGTGGCCGGTTCCGAAGTCCAGGTACTGAAGGTGTGTGTGCATCACCTGGGCGGCGTTGTACAGCGGCAGGAAGGGCAGATCTGGGATCTCTTGGGGCGACCGAAGCAGAGTCTGCAGCGAAGCGACGATTTGGCCCGCGCCTGCATTGACCGCTCCCAGCTCATCCACCGGATAGATGAAGATCTGCGGCTTGATGCGGTGGTTGCGGATAGGATAGTCCTGCAGGGTGACGCGGGTATATGCAGGCAGCATCTCCCAATAGGGGCCGCTGTCGCCGTCGGGCACGGCGGCGATCGGCCTCGATCTCGAAGCCGGAGGCGATGCTGCCGGTATCCAGAGAAAGCTGCGGCGAACCATCGGTGGCAGAAGTCGTTGCCGCCTGCCGCGTATCTACAAAGGTGAATGTACTATCCACTTCGCCCAGCAGCACGTCCTCTTCGATCAGACCCTGCGCCAACCATTGATAGGTGCGTCCAGATGTGAGGGCTGCCGGTACCGTGAACTCCGTGGCTTCGATGCGCTCATCCAGCAGCAGTTCCGTGGTCCCGGCGTCGATGAGCATGACCCGGTACGTGAGCGCACCCGGCAGCGGCTGCCAGCGCAGGATCGGCGTGCTCTCCACGACGGCGCCGGCGGGAGGCTCGACCAGTATGATCTGTTTTGCCAAACGTACGGGAACGTCGGTCAGATCGGCGCCCGCCGTGATCTGCACCGGCGTAACGGCAGCCATATTGGCGCCGCCGTCAGGCCAGCGCGCCACCAGTCCATACTCGCCCACAGGCGCCGCGGTGATGGTGAAGACGCCGGCGGCGTCTGCCGTGGCCTGGCGCAGTACCTCGGCCGTATCCGATGCCCAGGCCCCATCGCGCAGTTCAACCACCGCTCCCGGTACGGGCGTTATCCCCCACACGACCTGCCCCATGATATTCGGTCCGACGCCGGCCTGCTCCAGAGAAATGAAGACCTCCGGTGTAGGCGTGGGTGCAGGTTGCACGAGCAATTCTACGGGGAGAGCCTGGCAGGCAGATAGAAGCAAGATCGCAAGCGCTAAAAGAATCAGGCGGAATTCAAAATGATCTTTGTCCATTGGATTTTCTCCGCTAAGGTACCGTTTGATGGAAGCCACTTGGGATTCTCGCGCTTCGCGATCACGGTTGCCTCCATCCAATGACGAGATATGTGTCCATCAAAAGATGGAGTGAACACCCGAGCCCCGCACCCAACCGGACGACGGCACAACTCTCAATTTTGGCCAACAGGATCGGTTCGTTCAGGCCGTTACGAGGGTCTGCGCAGAGGAGGAATGTGGCGATGTGTGAATCTGGCAGGGGATAGGATAAGCTTTTGAAGCGGAAGAAAACACAGACCCTGCCTCGAGAGCAGGGTCTGTGTTTTACAACCTTAGACAAAGGTCGGGTACTACTTGTTGACGTGTACCTGCATGAAGTTGCCCTGCGCAGAAACACTTACAACACGGATGGTGGTGCCGGTACTCGGTAACGGGACACTGGCCCAACCAAGGTGGCCGATAGACGGATCGGGAGCCACCCAGTAACTCTGCGTATCATCGAATTTCGGGTTGGCGGGTAGTCCACCGTAACAACCCTCAACACTGTTCACATGCAAACAGATCACATCCGTCGTGCTCCAGTCCGAAGGTGGAGTCGTAGGACTGGATACGCGGACGCCATACCTGTCCATTGTCCGGGCGCAGCAACAGATCGGGATGCGCATCGACCGGCAGGAACAAGACCACCACATCGCCCACTGGCACAGTTATCGCCAACATTGTTGTCGGCAAACGATTCATCATAGTACCAGACCAACAGGCCATCCTGGTAGGGGAAGTGCTCGACCCAATTGCCAAGTGCCGGGTTGTCCAGGAAGCCGAAGTTATAGGGGCCGGTGCGTAGGCCATCGTCGTAGCCCTTGTAGGTGCGGTATTCTGCAAAGTAGGCGTTGAAGAACGATTGGGTTACAATGCTACCCGTGCGGATGAACCCGTCGTAGGTCCAGCCTGGTTCGGTCTCCGCGTCGTCAAGTGGTTGACCGGTGATTGCTATGTCGTCGACGAAGAAGCCGGGGTTGGCCACAGCGCCGTCGGTCCAGTAGCGGAAGCCGATTGTTACAGTCTGGCCGGCGAAGGCGGAAAGGTCCGCGGTCAGATCCACCCAGGCACCGCCAGAATCTCCCGTAATACCGTTGCCGAAGTTTTGTCCGTTCGGATTGGTGTTTGTCGAGAGGTTTGTCGCGACCGGGGTACCGTTGACAGTGAGATAAGCGTAATCCCAATCCAACTCAATGTCATACTTGACCTTTGCCGACAGGGAAACTGCGCCTGCGGGCAGAGTTACACTGCGGGTCATGCTGTTATCCAGGTCGTTGCCCGAACCGGAGAAGTAGAAGTAGTCACCCGAGTACGGATCGCCGACCGGGAAATCCACTTCTTTGTCGGGCAGGAGAACGACAAGCTGTTGTGCCTGCTTGGTCGTATAGTTTGAAGGCCCAAGCTTGACAGAGGCTTTCTGTCCATAACCAATCGCTGTATAGTCGGACCATCCCAAGAAGATTTTCTCGTAGGCGCTCATCGGGATCGGCTTGGAGCCAAGTCCTTCCGATGCGATACCGGTGTTGCCATAAGAGCCACTAGCGTAGAGAGACCAGAAAGCCACTGAGTTCTCAGCGCCGCCTGTGTTGCCCGATGTATCGTACAGGTCAGGCAGGCCAAGGTCGTGGCCGAACTCATGTGAGAAGACGCCGACACCGCCGTTTTCAGGCTCAACCGTATAGTCGCCGATCCAATAGTTGGAACCACCGATTTTTACACCACCGAAGCCAGTTCGGCCCAACCCCATCGGGACCATTGGCGCTGTAGTAGGCATACCAGCGATGGCTCCAGATGGCATCGGTGCCCTGGGCGCCGCCGCCGGTCTCTTCGCCCTCACCGGCATGGACTGATTGGAAGTGATCAATATAGCCATCGGGCTCGTTGAAGTTGCCATCGCCGTCCATATCGTAGCGATCCCAGACATCGAACTGAGCCAGGTAAGCATTGATTTCGGCATCGGTCTTACCCGCAGCGATCTGAGCGTTGTACCAGGCATCAATCGAGTGGTTGACGAAGACCCAGGTCTGCGCACAAACAATGCCGCCACAGTAGTTTCTACCATAAGCGGCAGCGTTGTAAGGGACCTGCACCCAATCGGTCACATCGCCGTTGACCGTGTAGCGGTTAGACGACTGCTCGATGTAGTAATTGCGCATGGAAACAGCGCCAGGGGCCTCGGCGAAAAGCATGTTCTCATAGTAGGCACTGGTGAAGTCAGGCGCCCAAATCGTGGTGTTGTCCACACTACGATCTGGCTCAGGGATTTGGTTGTGCAGAGGACCGGGAACACCAGAATAAAGAATAGGGGCCGGGTGATCGCGTGGACCAAACTCGGCGATCACGGTAAAGATCGAATCTTCTCCCTGGCGTTCCAGTTCGACAAACTGTCCTTTTGCCACTTCGGCAACGGGACCACTTACCTTGTTGTTGACTTTTGCTTCAAAGCCTTTTTGCCTCAAAGCGTTCTGGGCATCCCCGAGCGGATGGCTGGGGTTGTCGGTGTTGGCGCCAAGGAACAAGATCTCCTCATCCACTTGCGCCGCCCGCGTACTCGCCGTGGTCGCTTGCCCCCCAGACTGCGCGACCATTGGCATAAAGACCGAGTTGCCGGCATCCCCTCCTCTGGGTTCATCCCCTTCTTGGGCCAGCAGTGCCGATGTGGCAAAAGCCATCAACAGACCGAAGACAATTAAAATCACCAGCAGCTTCTTCATGTTGCTCCTTCTCCTGATTAGTGGTTGGATCACGCTATGTCGGAGCGCTCACTTTTTGGACGCGCTGAGGGTGTCATTGTTGGTTGGGACAGTCATACTGTGCGGTGCTCGAAAGATATCACCATTTCTAGAAATAGAGAAATCACTTTTATACATTCAATGATGCCATGCACGGTGCTGTACCAGATCTCGGCACGCGCAGGTATGCATAGATAAACGGGTTCTGTTTCTAAAAACTTAGAGGGTGAAAGTCAGGCGGAGTTTCGTAGCGCCTCAGATTACCATCACCTGCCTTTAGGTGACAAACGATAATCTTTCTAAGGCACGGCCCCTAAAACGGGGGCCGTTGCCATCGGGGTCGTGGCTGGCCCCGATGGCGTTTATTTTGGGGTTCGTCGGTTACCCTTTTAGCGACCCGGCCAGCAGACCGCGCATGAAGAGCTTGCCCAGCGCCAGGTACACAATGATAGTGGGGGCGGCCGCAATCAGAGCGGCAGACATCTGCACATTCCACTCTACAGAGTAACTGCCCGCAATGTTTTGTACGGCGACATTAACAGGGGCAACGACAGGGTTACTCAACACCACCAGACCGATCAGATAGTCGTTCCAGATGGACGTGAACTGCCAGAGCAGCACCACGGCGAAGGCAGGCATTGAGATGGGCAGTAAGATGTAGCGATAGATGCCGAAGAAACCACAGCCATCGATCTTGGCCGCATCCAACAACTCGGTGGGGATACCGGCATAGTACCCGCGGAAGAGCAACGCCGTAATCGGAATACCAAAGATACAGTGGACCATGATCAGCCCGGTCACGGAGCCATACAGGCCTAGCTTTTGCAGTGTCAGCACCAGCGGAATCAAGATCCCCTGATAGGGTAGAAACATGCCAACCAGGAAGATGATAAAGAGCGTGTCCGCTCCCCTGAACCGCCACTTGGCAAACACATAGCCGTTGACTGAGCCGATAAACGAGGAAATGATGGCAGCGGGCAACGTCACAATTACACTGCTGCGGAAGTTGGGTGATACCCGGCTCCACGCCTGCATCAGTCCCTCGAAGTAGATGCCTCTGGGCAATTCCCACATGCGGGTCACATTGACGTCCGCATAGGGCTTGAGCGCCGTAATCACCATCACATAAATGGGCATCAGGTAAAAAGCAGCAAATGCCAGGAGCACAAGGTAAATTGCGCCCCGAGTCCAAATCCGTTGCAGGTTCATCGTTCAGACTCCCTCTGCATGCTCATCAGGTAGGGGACGACCAGGAAAATCGCCAGTAACAGCATCAGCGCACCGATGGCAGCGCCCAGGGAAAAGCGATAAGCGCCGAACGTGGTTTGGAACATGTTTAAGGCCAGGGTATCGATGGCAAACCCTGCACCACTGCCACCAATCGTGGCCACCAGATCGAAGACGCGAATCGAATTCATGCCGGTGAGTACGATCACCGTGAAGGTTACCGGCATCAGAAGAGGAATGATGACATATCGGTAGGTAGCCCAGGTTCCCGCTCCATCGATGGCCGCCGCCTCTCGAAGTTCATACGGAATCCCCCGCAGTCCGGCCAGATAAAGCGCCATGACGTAGCCGGTAAACTGCCAGGCGGCGGCGATCGTCACAGCCCAGATGCCATACTTCACATCTGCAAACCAGGTGGGCTGAAACCATCCCAATCCGATGTTAGCAAAAATCAGGTTGATCCCTGTGCTTGGCTGCATAAGCCAACGCCAGGCCACACCTGTGACAACACCGCTCACCGCGAAAGGAAAGATGAAGACCGTGCGAAAGATCGCTTCGCCCTTGATCTTCTGATCAAGTAGCGATGCCAGCAGAAAGCCGAAGAAAATGCACTGACTCATAAAGCCGACAGCGTAGAAGGCGAGATTGCGCATGTCCATATGGAAACGACGATCATTGATCAGCCGTATCCAGTTCTTCAAACCGACAAAGGAGTAATCAGGGACCGCGCTCTTCCAGTCCACGACCGAGATGTAAAACGTCCAGCCGATGAAACCGTAGATGAAGACGCCCACGGCGATAATCGAAGGCAGCAGCACAAGAATAGCCAACGCCATGTCTCTGTTGAGCCATTTCCGCCGTCTACGCGAGATATGGGTGGGGGAGGCGGCAAGGCCGCCCTCCCCCGAAACTGAAGCGATTTTGTTATTCGCCAAACTCTGCATCCTCCGCTGCCGTCACCAACATGGCCTGGGTCTGCGCCACGTCTCGGCTTGCCAGCATGTCATTGATAGCGAGGTCGTAGTCTAGCAAGAAGCTCTGTTTGGCCGCGGCGCCGTGCTGTAGGCTGGCCACCAGCGTGTTGGTCTTCCAGTCTTCCATGGCCGACAGTTGATATTCGTCATAGACGCTGACATCGGCATCGGTGCGAGCCGAAATCGATCCCTTGATCGGATTGAAGGCATCCTGGCCCTCGCGAGAACCGCAGACCTTCAACCAGTTGATCGCATTGTCGCGGTAGGTGACACCCTTGGGCAGACCGAAGGAGTCGGACAACATGTCGAACAGACCGGCGGTGCCAGGGCTCGGCGCCCACTTGTAATCGCTGAAGCCCAAAGACTTGAGCACGCCGTGGGTCCAGTCGCCCATGATCATCATGGCCGGGCCGTCATCGGTGACAAAGCGATCGTTGATGTCGCCCCAGGTGATGCTCAGGTAATCGGGCAGCGTATAGTCCCACATGCGGTTCAGGATATCCAACGCCTGCGTGACACGCTCGTCGTCCCAGCCGACGCTGCCGTCGAACAGTCCCCGCCAGTCTTCCGGCCCCATCAGCGCGATCAGAATGGTCTCCAGTTCGTGGCCGTTGAAGCTGCCGTCGGCGCCGGCAATGGCGATGGCCGGGATGCCGGCTTCTTTGAGTTGGTCGGCCATTACAAAGAATTCATCCCAATCCTTGGGCGGCTCAGAAGCACCGATTGCTTCCAGCTTGGAAGGGCGATACCACAGTACGTTGGCGCGATGGATGTTAACCGGCACCGACCAGGGATGCCCTTCGTAGGAGGCGATCTCCAGCAGGTCTTTGGGGAAGACGTCGTTGAACCCTTCCGAGGCGTAGAGTTCATCCAGGGGTTCCATGCGTCCTGCAACCACGTGGCTGTCGATCAATTCTCGGCCCAGGTGAACCTGGAAGCTTTCGGGGGGTTGGCCGCCCATCATACGGGTTTCGAGCAGGGCCTTCATGTTACCACCCTGGCCGGTGCCGCTGGCCAAAGCGGCGTTGACGATTTCGACATCTGGATACTCTTTCTGGTAGATGTCATAGAGGGCTTCGAGCGCTTCAACCTCTCCACCTGAAGTCCACCACGAGAAGATTTCCAGCTTGCCGGCATCCGTGGCGGCGGCCTCGGCGGCGGCCGTGGGGGCGCCTGCGGCCGGTGCGGCTCCTGGCGCCGCTGCGGGTGCACAGGCGGCTAATGCTGCGCCGGCTGCGCCCATACCCATCATCTGCAGAAACTTACGTCGGTTCATATCACTCGACATGCGTCAACTCTCCTATACTTTTTGGGGTGAGGTTGAAACTGATGATAACGGACAGAACTCAGACCGCCTGGTTGTCGCACAACAATCGGGCGAAGGCTGACAATTTATGTGGGGGGGGAAGAAGCACCGGATCAGATACCTGCCGGATACCAACTAACGCAGGCACAACTCGCAGTCGGTTCGCAAAAACTTACATAGGCCAAAAATACTATATCACAGTGGAAATACAAGATCAACAGAAGCGCGCAGGACAAAATTGATGATGCGATTGGGGCTGTACGGCTCTTGCTGCCTACGCTATCTCAGCCCTGGTCGCTTGCCGCTTAATTCCGCATGCTTATCCAAAAGTTCTTTGATCTGTTCCACCGTCTTGCTGCTGGCGGCGTCGATATCTTCTTGCACGGTTTCCAGCTTCGAGATGTAGGCCATGCGTGTCCAGTACGTATTATAGATGATGCCCAGCCAGGTGATCAGTTGCAGGTTTTCTTCCAACGCTTGCAGTGGACGGCTGAGGAAGAACGAAAGGAAGGCGAGCACACCCACCGCGCCGAAGACAGCGGCGCCGCCGATGGCCGTGGTTGGGTTATCCTGCGTGACGTAGGCGAGCACAATGGCCGCCACGAACGAGAGGATACCGACGACGAAGAGCGCCCGGTACATCCACACCGTCGTCCAATACGGGCTCATAAAGCCATTGAGGACGCTGTCAAACATGGTCTGATTGTTCTTGAATCCCTGTTGGATGTGCGAACGCCACGCCTCGTAGAGTGCCAGATCTACCTCGGCCAGCGTCTTGCCGCCCAGTTGATCCGGCCCAAGTGGTTGGGGCAGACGTTCGGGGATGTCATCGGGGCCGATGGCGCGCACGCCCCCCGCCACTTCAGGTATCTGGGCGCGCACGCGCTCGAGATAGCGCAGGATGATGCCGCGGTAGAGCTCAGCCTGGCCGCTGCCGTTGTAGCCAGAGGCAAAGGCCAGGAAATCGTTGCGACGCAGCGCTTCGTCAATGCCGCGCCCGGCTATATAGCGGAAGAAGCAGCGGATCTGGTTCTCGGGGCTGTGCTGGAAGTCTTTGAACATGGCCGTCGCCGAATCGTAGCCGGCGAGCTCATAGTTGAAGCCCATGATCTGCGCCGCACCGATACTGGTCGAACGCAGGGTCAGTTCCTCGTGCATGCTGCGGGCGAAATCAAGAACCGCCCACTCGTCGGCCTGTGAGTTGTGACAGGCCTGGAAGGGATCCTCGACGCGGCGCCGCCAGCGATGTCCCTTCCAGCGCTCATTGGGATCAAACTCAAAGAAGCGCCCAAAGAGTTCGGGATTTTGAAAACCCCACTGATCGAAGAAGACATGCACCTCAAAGCGGATAATCGGCCGTCCATCCGCGGCCGCCGTGCGTCCGCCTGATTCGGCCATTAGCACGGCCAGCGCAATGGCAGGGTCGATGCCCAGACGTGTTGACTCATCCATGAAGAGAGTGTGGTGTGTCTCCCATACCTGGCGCAGGACGGTGTTGATGTCCGCGGCCGGCGCAGCCGGTGTCACCGGCGTTGCGGACGTGCGCTGCGTCACCCACGTTGCGGAGACGTAGCCAGGTTTGCCATGCCACATTACGAAGAGCCAGCCATCTTCTTCGTGTAGCACCTGCACCAACTCGTCGTGAGGGATGCTATCAATGAGGGCGTTTTCGTCGCCGGGGCCGGTGCGCAGGTTCAGCCCATCGCTGGCCGTGATCAGCCCGACCCATCGAACCTTTTTGAGTAACTCGCCCAGCAATTCCTGGGTGACGACAGCGCGCTCCACAGAGGTAAGCGCCATCATCTGTGCCGGCGATGGCCCATTGAAGAGCGCCGAGCGCGCCTGCGCCAGTTCGTTGACGTTGAACCCGGCCCGGGTCAGCAGATCCCATTGGCCCAGCTTGAACCGTTCGGCAGCGTTGGCAAAGGCATCGATGATCTGCTGATCGGTGTAGATGCGCGGCAACTTCACCGGCGGCAGATCCGACACTTTTGGGGATATTGGCGTGGGTATGCTGGTGGTTGTAGTCACAGGCACTTCCTTAGCTTGTGCACAGATTGTGCGGAAGAGATTGTAGATCGGCTTGCGGTTGCCGGCGTCAAGTGATCCTTTGCGGTAGAGGCCATAGAATTTGTGGTTGTCTTCGGGGTCGAAGTCCTGTGTACTAAACCATATGACCAGTGCCAGCGAAGGATCGTTGAGGGCCAGATCCAGGCCAAGCTGCATGGCGCGCATCTGGAAGTCTTCGTTGCCGAAGTTGCTCATCCAGCCAAATTCGGACAGGTAAATCGGTTTGGCCGCGCCTTCTTCCTCGCCGATCACCTGGCGGAACTCGCTCATGTACTCGTCGTATTTCTGGCGAATCTTCTCATTGCTGCTGGCCGGGCTCTGCGCCACATAGAGATGGTAGCCCACCCCGTCGAAGGGGAAGGGAGCGGACGAGCCCCAACCGTAGCGCGCTTTGCCCTCTTGGTACATCTTGCGCAGATACCTGGCTCCGCCGTTGCCGTTGTGGTGCTCGTCGTCGTTGTGTAATCCTTGCAACGGACCCGAAACCAGACGCACCGACCGGGTAACCGGGTCCGCGCGCAATTGAGTGTGCAGCGCCTGCATGAGGACGGCAAACCAGCCGGGGTGGATCCAGTTGTCGCCGCCGCCGTGGAAATCGTCGGGCTCGTTGTACGCCTCGAAGACATCGACGCGATCGTGGAAGATGCGCGCGATCTGCACGTACGTCTGCACATAGCGATCGATCCACTCGTGCTGGGGCCGGCCCGCAGGCGGAGCACCGCGCAACTGATCCACGGGCTGATCGGGCATGGCTTCATGGCCGATCAACCCGTAGATCTGGATGCCGCGGTTCCGCAGTCCGTCGAGGATGCCCATGTACGTCTGTTGGAAGCCGGGATCTTGCGGACCCGACCAGGCCGGCCCAATCACAAAGTTGATGCGCACCCAGCCTGCGCCCGTATCGGCAATGATGGCAGGATCGCCCAGCCGCGGATCCACCTGGCCACTGTCTGGGTCGACAGGACGGTTGGCATCAATGCCAATCTTTTGACGGACGATGACCTGCTCCATCTGCACTGCCGGAGTATCTATCTGCGGCGCCATTGTGGCCGGTTGCTCCTCATCGCCGGCAGGATTGTCAAGGAGATCGAGGCGCTGTGGGGGCTGAACGGTTGGAATCACGGGATCCTCGGTCTCCACCGGCAGCGGATGCACCTTGTCGCGCAGCGTCTTGACACGGTTGAGAATCTCGATGGGGTGACTGTCGTTATCCTGGCCGATATGGCGGAAGGTCTCCCATCCTGCGCCATGCCCCACCTGGAACAGACACGCACCGAGGGCGAAATCATCCTGAACCAGGTAATCGTTGAACCAGTCCAGTGAGCGCCAGTAATGCTCCTGACCGATGCTGTCGGGCGGATAGAGCCAGCCTACGTCACCGGCGCCGTCATTGTGTTTGAACATACGCGCCAGCCCGGCTTCGGTCATAATCGCCTTATAGGATCGCCCCGTCTTGCCGCGGATCCCCTTGATGATGGGCCGATAGCTCCCCGCGCTGGAGACTGCGCCGGGGTCGACTTCGGTGCTCAGTGCCGGCCAACCGTATTCATGGAAGCCCAGGTAGGTATAGCTGTCCAGCGTGCCCTCGAAGTAGTCTAGGTAGTGTTCGGGCTGGGTGAAGTTCCCCGCACCAAAGTTGAAGGCCACCGCTTCGATGCCGTGTTCCATCAATGTATGGCGGAAGGCTACCTGAAAGCGATCATAGGCGCGCAGCCGCCGCTCGATTTCCTCGCGTTCTGCGCCGCCACGCCCGAAGGCGCCCGAGGCCGGGCCGGGGATCGGCTCGTTGATGCTCATCCACGCATCCACGAGCAGACGTCCGCTTTCGCGCTGCTGGGCCAGTTGAAAGTTATCGTTGAGGATATGCTCGGCCAGCCGACGCCCGGCCCCGGCTGGGTCGCCGCCGTCGAGCCATTGGTTGATCAAGTTTTGCGTGATGGGTTGTTTGTTGCCGTCAAAGTGGATATAGTCCATGCGCCCAATCATAAAGGTGTTGGGCGAGCGCGATTGCCGGATCTCTTTGAGCAGCCCTTGATCCCAGGCATGGATCAACATCACCGGCGGTTGCACCTCGCTGATCCATTGGTGCACGCCCTGGCTGTTCTGTGTATAGAAGCCGAGTTTGTTCATTGCTTGATCTCCTTTACCAGGCCATATGCCGGATCAAGTGCCACTGCCCTCTAGGAGCGTATAACGATGCCGCCCACGAATCCCTGGCCGCGGAAGGCGCCGGAGTCAAATTCATTGGTCAACGGCGCACCCAGACCATGCACGCGCGCATAGCTGGCAAACGACGAATCCCGATTGAAGGCCACGCCCACCTGCCGCCATGCCTCCCGGCGGATGCCGGTCATGTCCGGCACGTCCATGGGGGTAATTTCATCCACAGGTCCGTCTACCTGGGTATCGTCATCAAGCGGTGAGGCAGAAGTGCGACGCTGCGCCTGCCAGACCGCGAAGACGGAAGACGAGCTCCCCTTGCGGACTGTCTGGGCGCTCTTCGGCACGCTTAACGCTGATATTGAGCGGCTGAATCGATTCTCCTGTGCGCATGGTGGGGCTCCTTTGTAGGATCAAATAACCAAACGGCGACCAAACCTGGGGGTGGGCCTATTTATCCTTTCCACGTAGAGCGCAGGAGACGCACCCAGTTGCCGTGGGCGATCTTGGTCAATGTCTCGCCGGTGTAGCCGCGATCTTCCAGCGCTTCTACTAATTTGGGCAGGCCCGCTGCATCCTTGAGATCATGGGGCATCGTGGCTCCGTCAAAGTCTGAGCCTAGCGCCACGTGATCAATACCCATGCGCTCGACCATGTAATCGACATGACGCACAATCTCGGCCAGGGATGTCTCCTGATCGGCGCGGCCGTCTTCGCGCAGGAAACCGATGTGGAAGTTGACGCCCGCGACACCGCCCGATTGCGCAATAGCGTCTAGTTGAGCATCAGTCAGGTTGCGCGGGCTCGCGCTCAGGGCATGTGCCCCCGAGTGGGTTGCCACCAATGGGGCGTTGCTCAGCTCGGCAACATCCCAGAAACCCTTTTCATTGAGGTGCGAGAGATCGAGCATGATCCCCAGTTCGTTGCACGTTTTCACCAATCGTTTGCCGGCGTCCGTAAGGCCGGGACCAATGTCCGGTGTGGCGGGGAACGCAAAAGGCACACCGTGTGCAAAGATGTTGGGTCGACTCCACACCGGGCCTAGAGAACGCAACCCTGCAGCGTAGAAGACGTGCAACGCGTGCAGATCCTCATCGATGGCTTCGGCGCCCTCAAAATGCAGAATCACGGCCAGCGTGCCGTCGGCCAGGCAGCTTTCCAGTTCATCGGCGCTGCGCACGATCTTGACCGCGCCTGCGCTTTCCTTTTCCACGTCGAAGAGTGTGGCAACCATGCCGATGGCGTATTGGAGGGCGTAGGCGTGATCGAGCATCGGCGGCAGTGGCGTCTCGTAGCGGGCCGGTGCATCCTTTTCACTCTTCAAACCGGCCCCAGGGAAGGGAGACTCTGCTCCTGGCTTGCGTTGATTGGGCACGAAGAGGGCAAAGAATCCGCCGCCCAGCCCACCGGCGCGAGCACGCGGCAGATCAATGTGTCCGTGTTCATTATGCGTGAAGAAAGAGTCGGGCCGATCCGGTTTCGGGTTAAAAAGCCGGAGAATGGTGTCGTTGTGACCGTCGAAGATCAATGGGGTGGGCACGTCCGAGTTCCTTTCGTGACAAGAGGAGACTGAAGATGAAGCGATTATCGATCTAAACAGCAGAAACGACAAGCCGAGTTCGGATAATGGATCTGGTTTGGATTGGGAGCGAACCTGCGGGGACTTCACGAGGAGGGGGCGACAAGAGAGAAGACGCCGGTTGCTGCGGCGAAAAGTTCCCGGCCTGTGCCCGCCCCAACTTGACTAACACACTCCAACAAAAAAGAGACGTCCTCAGGGGAGGGGACGTCTCTTTCGGGGTGCAAATTGAGTGGATTCGAGTTAGTTACGAATCTTTGCTGTGGCGAATCGGCTGTGTCGCCAGGATACCCGTTTCCGGCTGTGCAGAGCGGCGGCGGGCCAGGTCGAGCCACACGATGACCATGAGGCCGACGGCGGCCAGGGCAGCCAGCACCCAGGCCAGGATGGAGAGCACGTCCATGCCCTGGTCAGCGGCAGTTGTCGCAACGGTGACCGGCGCTTCGACGGCGGTCGCATCTACGGTCTGCGGGTTAACACTGGCCAGTTCAAAGGCCGGCGCATCGCCCAGGGCCAACGGTGTGCGGCTGGCTTCGGTCAGCGCATAGACGGCGCCTGTGCGTCCGCTCAGCGGCATCAAATCGGTGATAGCAACATTGTCTACTGCGCTTTCCAGGGTCTGCCATACCTGCGCACCATCGGTGCTCATGCTCACACCCAGCGGTGTGGTATGCAGGCTTGTGGAACCCACCGACAGGCTGGAACTGACGTAGAGAACCTGCGGCTGAGCAGCATCAACGGCCAGAGCATCGATGAAGAGCTGCGAACCCGGCGCAAAGTTGAGGCCATTGTTCGCGGTCTGCCAGTTGATACCGTCCTGGCTCATGCGCACGCCACTGGCGGCGGTACCGACGAAGATCGTGGCCGGTGTCGTGTCTGCGATTGCGATGGCCGTGGCCGGGCTGGGTAAGTTCTCAACCGCCACCCAACTCAGACCGAACTCTTCGGCCCGGTAGAGATTCCACTGCGTGCGGGCGAATGCCATGCCCGAGCCATCACTGGCTGCCACAACTTCGAGGACAGGCTCATTTAGCATCAGATGGCCGCCTTCAATCATGCTGGCGCCAACGTCACGCAGTCGGTGCAGTCCATCGGTATCGGTGCCGATGAAGACCAGGCGGTTGTCGGCATCGACGGCAATATCGGTCACGCTGCCGACGGCTTCTGTGTCAAGCGGAATGCGTGACCAGGAATCACCGCCATCATTCGAACGGTAAATGGCCAGTTCGTTGGCGGCGCCGATGTAAAGCGTCGCATCGAGGCGGCTGGTTGCGACGGCATTGACAATCACGTTTTCGGGCGTAGCGATGGCTTGCCAGCTTCCCGGCATACCGGCGAAGAGAGCTCCGCCGTCAACCGCATAATTGGTGCCGTCAACGGTCGTTGCCGCTGCAAAATCACGAACATTTTGCAGATCGGCAATGGTTGGTTCCGGTTTGGGCTCCGATGCACTGACCATGCCTACAAATACTGCACCGGTCAGCAGGAGGGTCACCAGTATCATTAATAGTCTTCGCAAGTTCATCTCTGTTCCTCCATCGAGTCCGTATATGTATGTTTGAATAAGATTGTTGATTTTTCTCATCCAAACTTGTGAATCTTCTTGTGTGACTTCACTATAGCGATGAATCAAAACAGTTGTTTGACTCAGTCAAGATCCCTTTCGGACCGTTGCCCAACGACAGGATTTGGTGTCGTTTGAATCGCTATCGTGACCTTGATTTGGCGGGTAATTATCTAGGGTTCACTATAAGTCTTGCCACAAAGGATGGAATCCACTGAAAGTTCTGCGACGGTTACGACTTTTAGTGGACCTTTGACCCATTAGATTTCAAAAGTGCACCTTATCAGGCTGGACGGTTATACTGGACGGATATATACGAAAAACTGTAAGGACTCTGATAGCATCTTCCGCGCACAAATCGCTCACAAGTAGTGTATAATGCTGTCCCCGTAATTAATGACGTTTGAGGCAAGGCGTCGCCTTATTAGACGAATCAAGGAACAGAATGTTCCCGATTATTGGTGTTTGGGTGAGAACTCATTTAGCTTTAGCCTTTATAGCGTACACGAGGAATCAACCAGGTGCTGTGTCCTGGCACACAGGAGTGAGACACTCCAGACACTTCCCTGCAGAATTTTACAAAATATTTATTCTTTCTTAACTAACTGCTTGTAGACTACAAGTACGCTGGATTGGAATTTGGTAACAGGATTTGCACTGTTGTTGGCAACGCCGATCCTATCATTTGGCGGTCACCTGGCGAGTGATGCGTCAAGCGTGATTTGATGGGTAGGGGCGCTGCTTGCTGCGCCCCTACGGAATTGCCATCACTTGACCGTTGACGTGACACGAGTGGCAATCCTAATTTATGGCATTGAGGAGTTTTTTTACGACTGCGGCGTAGGGCAATCGTACTGAAGGTGTAGGTGTTTGTATGTATTATTAGTCAGTCTCTCTTTTTTCAGTCCTTTAACCTTTCAAAATTTTCCGCGATAATGAAGCAAATTGTCACGGCCGAATCATGAACCTGAAAGAACTGAACAAATGGCAGATGACTTTGAGTATTTCACAGTCGCTTTGCCTGCTTCTTTGGCGGCGGGCTCGGCAGCGTCGTTTTCACGGTTGGTCTCGCCGGTCGGCGCTGCGCTGCGCTGCCGGCGGTGGCACGGCGGTGCGCGCGCGCTTGCTGTACGCACGGCGTGGTGCCGTGCGGTGCGGTGGCATCCGTTTCGTGATCAGCAGTTCGGCGACCCGATGCGTTGGTGTCGTCGCGGACCGGCTTTCTCAGGGCACGGTCGGCCGGTGTGCACGCCAGTACAGCGGCACGCGGCAAGCGGGACAACTGCCAGTTGGGCGTCTTCTTGACCTATGCAACAGCGCACGGGCAGCGTTTCTGGACCGGCGACTCTATCTACCCGAGAGTTGGTGTGACGATCCCCAACGATGCGCAGAAGCCAAGATTCCTGCGGATGTTGTTTTTCAGACCAAGCCTCAGCAGGCAGTCGAGATGTTGCGCCATGCCTGGTCGTTGGGCGTGCCCATGCGCTGGGTGACAGGCGACGAAGTCTACGGCGAAGCGCCTTACCTACGAGACGCCGTGGCCGAGAGTGGCGCTGGAGCGAGTCCCTCCAACTCTTACCCGTTTGCTACGCTCCCATACCTCGTCCTTTGAGGAGATAGAAGAGATATGCAGTTATTTCCATCGATGGTCGCGTTGAATTCTTTACTGGGCCGAGAGGCTGACGTTGTTGAACTTATTAAGCTGTTTAAGGGTCGACGTCTTCTCACCGTCACAGGACCAGCCGGTGTCGGCAAAACGTCACTTGCGCGGCATGTAGCGGCTGCAGTTGCCCACGAGATGAGCGACGGCGTCTATGAATTTTCGCTTGAGCAGTTCCGTCATCCACAGCAACTGATGACGGCTATCGCCGATCGCTTTGCCATTCGATCGGAAAACCCACCGCAGATAATGCTTTCCTTGCAAGAATACTTTTGCGAGAAACGATTGCTCCTTGTGCTGGATACCTGTGAACATGTGCACGGACTGGCTCCATACGTTACACAATTGCTGGCTGGGTGCCCCAATTTGTGTATTCTCGCAAGCAGCCGACATCCTTTGCATGTACGAGGCGAACAGGTATATCGGTTGCAACCATTGCCTGTCCCCCCGCTCGATCATCCAATAGTGCCGGCAGAATTGATCAAATACTCCGCCGTGGACCTGTTTGTATCGCAAGTGCAGACGACTGATCCTTACTTTGCGCTGACCAAGGCTAATGCGGTCGTAATCTTACATATCTGCCATAAGCTCGATGGTATTCCCTGGATGCTCGAACTTGCTGCCAACAACGTACAGATTCTATCGGTACACCAGATTCTTAGCCGGCTTGAAACCCCGTTCTGCCTGTTAGCCGATCCCCACTGTGCACCAGATTCGCACCGTCGTTCACTCCATGCAACGCTCGACTGGAGTTTCGAGCTACTAACACCTGCGGCACAGCATCTTTTCTGCCGGCTTTCATGCTTTACAGATGAATTCAGCTTGGAGGAAGTAGAGTCGCGGAGTGCAGAATGGCGCCTCCCGAGAGATCAGATCCCAGCGCTCTTGCTGCAATTGGTGGATAGTTCGTTAGTGATGACAACGAGTAGTACCGGCGGCAAAAAATACTGGTTAGTGAAAAGTACACAGTCCTATGCGGCAGACAAACTGATTGCGCTAGCCGAACCTTTTACAGTGGGTATCCCCAAAGCTCTCTCTGCCTTAGGCCGCGATGGCGTGGGATCGCTGATCGCAACCGCCGACGAGCCGAAGCAGCATAATCCGACTATCTCTGTCATTCGGAGTGAGAAACCGCTCTTGAGTGTTCATGCACTGGGCCGGGGACAGGTCTATTGTGCCGACCATCTGATTGCGTCAAATGAGTGGGGATACGCCAAATCGCGCGAAATGCTCTTCTATTTGCTATCGCACGCTGCCCAAACCAAAGAGCAAATCGGGCTGGCACTTTGGCCGGATGCATCGCACACTCAACTGCGCGATAACTTCCGAACTACCCTGCATCATCTACGTCACGCGTTAGGCAACTCAGATTGGGTAATCTTCGAGAATAAGTACTACAGTTTCAACGCAGGCAAGAACTATCGGTTCGACGTGCACACTTTTGGATCAAGCTACAACTCGGCAAAGAGATTGTTAAACAGTCACGAGCGAGGAACGCGCAAAGAAGCCATCCGCTATTTAGTGCGGGCTGTTGACCTCTACGCCGGTGACTTTCTCATCGATTTGAGGAGTGAGTGGCATATTTCGCTGCAAGAGGAACTACGCCGCGAATACCTGGAATCTTTGGTCTCATTGGGCCAACTACACTTTGCCGAAGGGGATTATGAATCCGCCGCTGAAGACTACCGGCGTATCCTTGCCAAGGACATCTACCTTGAAGTCGCTCATCGCGGATTGATGCTGTGTTACGAGCAACAAGGAGAGCGTATCCAGGCGATTCGTCATTACCAGAACCTCGTCGATCTGGTACGCGAAGAAATGGACATAATGCCTGCTCCCGAAACTTTGGCGCTTGCCGAACGCTTGTGTCAAGGGCTAGGCATGTAACATCCTCGCGATAAGCACGGCAACCCACCAACCCATCCATGGACATGAACGAGAGGCGACGCTGTCGTCTCTTTTCTGTTACAAATAGTTTATAACCGATCTGTAACCGTTTATTGCCTGTTACTTCCCCTGAACCATCCCGCTTTTATACCTCGTCTATCCCTGCAGAGACGCATAACAGGTAGTACCTTAGTCCTACTCCCATTAGGTATTCCGTCATTGAAGGCTGCCAGCGTCCGAGACAGCCTCTAAATGAAATATCAACAAAGGACCACTTCATGAACTTCAATCAAAAAGGCCCTCGGCTTTATCGTGCTGTTGTTTTGCGTTGGTGGCAGGACAGTCCTGGTCAGCCGGGGGAAGAGCCTGCATTGCGTTTCACTATTGAAGAAGTCGGCGATTCGCCGACTTCCCGCGTTTTTTGCCGACAGAGATGCAGTTCTGGACTGCCTGTCCCATGCCATAGATGACGGCTTGCGTTCTCTAGCCGGGCGGCATTAAGGCATTAAGGGGGTGTCTACAAACATCCGCCTAATCTTTCGGGCAAGGGTCACGCAGGTTTAGGTAGGTGCGGCCAACTTGTGACTCTTCTGCAAAGACGCAAAGTGGAGACTTTATGGACATTCACCAGTTGCAACAGGGTATACCGGCCAGTCCAACCGGATATCCCAATATCTGACAGGGGTAGAGGTGTTAAATGTTGTTCCTGAATCGTGAAGGAGGAAGAAGATGACACTGAGTAGATGGAAAGTAATCTCCTTAAGGCTGCTGCTGGCGCTGGCTATGTTAATAGGCAGTACGCCCGCGTTCCAGTCCAGCCAAAGAATCTATGCTGCCGACGACCCGCCGGTTGCACCTGTGCCGGCAGGTCAGCAGCAGATCTATCTTCCCTTGATTGGGGAAGGTGGTGTTACAAACCAGGCGCCTGACACACAGCCCCTGGCTCAACCGCGGATCTTTTTGCCTATGCTTAGCAGTGATAACGTTTGGTTCAATCAAGAGCGTCTACTTGAACCCTTCCAGATCAATGTGATGGCGTGGGCTGCAAGCAATACACTGCTTAAGATCGTGGTCGTTAGCGCACGCAGCGAATTGTTGGCCCTCGACGGCGCCGGGGTGACCAAAGGTGATCTAATCCCTGACTTCCGCTATTTGATCAATGTGGATAACACAGGGACGACTACTCAGCGCAACACAGATTCTGGTGTGGGCTGCTCACCTGGAGATGAAGGCTTTGACAGCAGCAATGACTCGATAAAGTATCCGGAAACCTGCCGGTGGACGTCGATTGCCGGCGCTGCCAGCAATGCGCCCGTCTACACACAGGGCGACCAGGACGATTTCAACGGCGTCAGCAGCTTAGAGATTCTCATCCCCGACGGCCGCTACTTGATCTCCGTGATGGCTGACGGCTACAAACTTGACGGCGTCCACTTCTCGGCGCCAGTCGTCGACGCGTCCGGCGTCGTCACGGTGGAATTGCAGCCTTTCCCGCTGCCCACCGCCACGATTCAAGCCTGGGTCTTCGAGGACATTTCGCCTACCAATAGCGCACCTGATGCGCCCATCGAACACGGCCTGGCCGGTTTCTCGGGTCACATCAACGACTATCTTGGCGAAGTTAGCACCGATGTCTACGGCAATCCGCTCTGTACAGAATATGAGCGCGACGGCAACAACAACATTATCTTCGATTCTGAAGATTTTACGCCGAGCCCCATCCCGGGCACTGGCGGTGACTGTCTCAGCGATGAGAATGGCTATCTTGTCATTCCCAACCTGGGCACCAACCGCTACGCACTCTCTGCTATTCCGCCGGACGGTACCAATTGGATCCAGACCACCACGCTCGAAGGTAACCATGACTGGGATGCCTGGGTGATGGAAGGCGCTACCGGTCTCGACACCGAATTTGTGGTTGCCGGCGAACCTTTCCCGGTGGCTATTTTTGGTTTCGTTAACCAGACGCCCAGCCTGCCCACCGGTCCTTCCGGCAAGATCAAGGGTGTAGTCACCGCCGCCAAGGTCTATGTGCCGGCCAAGGGTGGCGTAGGGCTGCCCGGCACCATTTGGGGCGGTATGACGGGCATGAAGCTCGATAAGCCCATCGACAAACCCTGGCTTGCTCTCTCTGATCTTGGTAGCGGCGATACGGCCATCTGGGTTGGCCAAGGGAATGCAGACGGCGAATTCGAGATCGACAATGTCCCCAATGGCACTTACACCTTGACCTGGTGGGACGAGCCACAGAACTATATCCTCGATCTGGTCAATGTCACCATCCAAAACGGTGAAACCGTCGACATGGGCGTTCTGCCCTTGACCGGCTGGTGGACCTACGCCGACGGCTACGTCTTCAATGACTCCAACCGCAATGGCAAGATGGATTGGCAGGATCTGGACAACGATAATTGCCCCGATGTGGGTGAAGGTGAACTGGGTGTTCCCAACTACACCATCACCGTGCGCAAACGGGAGAACTCGTTGATGGATCGTGGCACTACTGCGGTATCTACGGATGCCTGTGGCTACTACGAGATGGAGAGCCTCTATCCCATGACGCAATGGCTGGTTATGGAGGCGTATAACGATCTCTACTACACCACCGGTATCACCTTCCAGGCCGACAACCAGCCTGAGCCGACCACCATCGTCGGCGCCGGCGTCGATGTGAGTGTCCTGCCTATCATTGGTTTAAGTGGTCGCCTCGATTGGGGTGTACATTCCTATGATGCGACAGGCGCCAATGGCGTCGATCCACGTAACGGTGGCATCGTGGGCACTGTCAGCTATGACACCACCCGCAATGAGTTGGATCCACGTTACGCCGCCGTAGAGGATTGGCAGCCCAGCATTTCAGATCTCGAAGTGAATCTGTACGCGACGGTTGCCTGTGGCACCAATGTGGGCGCCCCCTGTGATCCCAACGGCTTCTATGAACTCGAACTGGACGGTTCATACAAAAAGGGACCCCTGCTGAACACTGGCGTTACTGAGACGTGGGAACGCCCCACCGGCTGTATTGCCCGTGATGTCGAGGGTAACCCATTGCTCTATCCAGCCGATCAGCAGGTGCTGCCCACGAGATCGATGATGAATGTCTCGAAGGCCCACTGATGGGTGTGCAGTTCCAGTATGGCTTCTCGACAGTGGACGGCAACTATGGGTTTGGTGAGATCAATGCCAATCCGGTGACGGGCGATCCTTATCAGACTGCGCAGCCCATCCCTGCGGGTGGCTACCTGGTTGAAGTCGTGATCCCTAAAGACGACTTTAATCGTCCGCTCTACAAAGTCACCCGTGAAGAGGACATCAACGTGGGTGAGGGCGATCTCTTTGTACCGCAGATCCCGCCGCCTGCCTGCGCCGGTGCGCTTCATATCGTCGACGTGGCCGGCTCCGGCGCCAGCGACGGCTATGAAGGCATGACATTGCCCAGCGGTATCCAGGTGCCGGCATCGACGCCGACAGTGAACCTACCCTTTGCAGACATGGGTGGCTCGCCCTTCGAGGGCATGGCCAAGCCGCTGTGCGATGTCAAGCTGGTTGAACTGAACAACGGCAAGTCCATCGCACCGGCTTTCAATCTCTTTACTGATGTACCGCTGCCCGGTCGATTCTGGGGGCTGTTGGTCGATGACCTCAACTTCTCCAGCAATCCTAAATCGTTGCTCTTCGGTGAAAAGGCCGGCATTCCGTTTGCCCCGGTGGGCATCTATGACTTTGCCAACCGTCTGGTGGCTACAACTGAATCTGACTTTAATGGTCTCTTCGACGTCTTGCTGCCGTCGACCAACCGCATCAACTGCCCCACACCGTCGGGTGTGTGTGCCAATCTCTTCCGCTTCGTCGGCAACGATCCTGGCGTGCCTGGCCGGTTGAACCCCAACTACAAGCCGAATTTCCGCACGATTGCGGCCGAATTCGAAGCATACGCCGGCCTGATAGTTCCTGCCGACCTGGCGCCCACGCAGGTGGGTGTGAACGTGCAGTTGCCCGGCGGTCAGACACAGGCCGTTAGCTGCATGTTAGAACCGACGACACCGCAGCTCTTCGCCGTCTCACAGCCCTATGTACAGCGAGACGGCAATAACAATGCACGTACTTTCAGTATCCAGGGCATCGGCTTTGGTGCGACACAAGGCACTGGCACTGTCACGCTCGACGGCATCCAGCTCCAGGTGTTGAGCTGGTCTGACACAAGCCTGAATGTGCGTGTGCGCAGAAGTGGAACGTTTAACGTGCCCGCCGGCACACACAATCTGCAGATCACTGCAAATAATGGCGAAAGCACGGTCAACGGCCTGACCTTCCACGTCTTGCAGAATAGTACCTACAGCCCGAACATCTATGAAGTAGGCCCCGGCAAATCCTACGCCACAATCCAGGGCGCTATCGACGCCGCCGAAGCAAGTTCCAACAGTGATCTCGTTGTCGTCTATCCTGGCCAGCCCGATCTGTCAACCCCGCGCCAATCCACGTGGCGCCTACTATGAGAATCTGATCATCACGTCACCCATCAAGCTACAGGGTGTAGGCCCAGGCGGCTTCCAGGGCACAACCTATGTGCCTGGCTCGGTGATCGATGGCGGCGCTTACGGCGGCGACACGGCCCTGGCCGATGCCTGGCGAGACAAAATCGGTACCCTACCTGGGACGGCAACACAACGTCTACGAAGGACAGACGATCTATTTGCTGGCCTCAGAAAAACAACACCAATGCAGCCAGTTCAGGCCCGCCGCTTCACGTCGACGTACCGAGCCTCGATTGACGGGTTCAATATCCGCGGCGGTGATCAACAGGGCTTCCCCAACAACATCAATCCGATCGGCGGCGGCAATACCGGCCAGCCGGCAAATGCAGTCACACAGGGCGGCGCCATCTACGCCAACGCCTATGCGCGCTACTTGCAGATCACCAACAACGTGATCGAGAACAATGGCGGCGCATACGGCACGCTGCGCCTTGGCACTCCCGATCTGCCGGCGCCCGTCACGGATCACCACAACGAGAATGTGGCGATCGCCCACAACCGGGTATTGGCCAACGGTGGCACCAACCTGGCCGGGGCCATCGGCCTCTTCGCCGGTTCCGACAACTATGAAGTTGACCACAACGATATCTGTGGGAACTTCTCGGCGGAATACGGGGTGGCGTCAGCCTCTACGGCTACAGCCCGAACGGCAGCATCCACCACAACCGCATCTACTTCAACCGCTCGTATGACGAAGGCGGGGGGATCATGATTGCCGGCGAACTGCCTGCCGATCCACGCACTCTCACCCGGAACCGGTGCCGTGGATATCTACGACAACCTGATTCAGGCCAACCTGGCCAACGACGATGGCGGTGGCATTCGCTTCCTCATGGCGGGAACTACCCCATGAACGTGTACAACAACATTGTGGTTAACAATGTGTCGACCCACGAAGGCGGCGGCATCAGCCTCAACGATAGCCCCGACGTGCGTATCTTTAACAACACCGTGATGAAGAACCTGACCACGGCGACCGCTGTCACCAGCGATGGTCTGGCGGCCCCCGCGGGGCTGGCGACGGCGCGCAACAGCGCGCCGCTCCAGGCCACCTTGCCTGGCGGCGCTCCCGTCTTCAGCGACCCGGTGCTCTTCAACAACATCTTCTGGGATAACCGCGCCGGTACCCACGCCGGAGATACTGTAACCGGTATCACCGCACTGGTTGGAGACGTAACCCCAATTAACTACTGGGACATAGGTGTGGCCGATGGCGCTGGCATGCTTTCGCCGACCTACTCCGTGTTGCAGACACCGATTATGGCCAATGCCCACGCTTCGAATGTGACCAGTGATCCGTTGGTGGTGGCTACCTATGATGTGAGCGTTGACTTCGCCGTGTGGCGTAACAACCCGAACTTCGTCGGCGCCATCCTCGTGGCGGTAGATCTGCCGCCGAACCTGTTGGGCGACTACCACTTGCAGGGCAGCTCACCCGCCCTGGATAGTGGCGGCGCGGACAAGGCCGGTGTCAATGCGCCAGGGGACGACATCGACGGTGACGTACGCCCGATGTGGTTAGGCTACGACATGGGCGCCGATGAATCAGACGCTGCGCCGCCTGCGCTGCTCTACTTCTCCACTCAAAGCGGCGGTGCGAACGGTGCAGTGACCGGTGTCGCAGGCCCCTACAATAATGCCGACATCTACGGTTGGTATGGGGGCACAACCTTCAGCCGTATCTTCAGTGCGTCAAACCACGGGCTGACGGGTAGTAACATCGACGCCCTGCACGTCGTCAACAACAAGCTCTTGTATGTCTCCTTTACCGCCGATGGCGTAGAAATGTGCCCGGTGTCGGACCGGTACAGGACGAAGACGTTGTGCGCTACAGTGCAGGAACGTGGAGCCTCTTCCTCGACGGGTCGGCAGTGGGTTTGGACGCCGACACCGAAGATGTGGATGCATTCCACTTGTTGGATGACGGTAGCTTCCTGATCTCGACTGTGAGTAACGTCAGCGTCACAGGTGTGCCTGCTGCTTTCGACGAAGATCTGTTGCGCTGCATTCCTGGCACAACAAATCCGGTGACCCAATGCACGTGGAGCCTTCACCTGAATGGCAGCGAAATCGGCCTGGAGGAGAACAGTGAGGATGTGACAGGGGCATCGGCTGTCGGCACGAGTCTCTACCTCAATACCAGCGGCAACTTCAGTGTGCCGGGCTTGCCTGGAACTGCACGACAGGTATTTGTCTGTAATGCCTTTACCCCGGGTATCAGTTCGAGCTGTGATAGCTTCAGTACCTTCTTTGACGGCAATGGTGTGTCCGGTAACCTGGATGCGATCTCTGCTGCCACAGCACCTTAACCTGAGCCGATAAAGAGGGGCATGGATTGAAGCATATGTTGTGTGCTACGTGGAGAGTAGCTGCGTAGCACACAACACGCAACACTTCAGCTTAATCAATGGAGACGACGATGAAGAGAAAAATTACACGGCGCGACTTTTTCCTGCTGGCTGGGGGAACACTGGTAGCCGCTTCGGGTGTGAGTGTTCTGCCCCAGTATCTGCGCAAACGCCTGACTCCTGTCGAGGTGGCAGAGGCCCAGGCGAACGATGCACCAGACCTTTTCCTGGCAGGCACCGACGGTTGGATTTCGCTGCCGGAGACCACGACGTGGGAGTTTCACCCCGACGTACTGGCGCCTGATGGACTCAATACGTATATCTTTGGCTGGCGCAATGTCACCGGCCTGAACGATTCACAAATCAAACAACAGAAGGAGAAGGCGCAGCACAGCGCACCCGTCTTCTGGGTTAATCAGTGGGATCCCAACAATCCTAAAGACTTCAAGGTGCAGATCACCAACCTGGGCCTGGCCTTGCGCCCGGACCTCTTTGACGCACACTCATTGCATTGGCACGGATTCCGCAACGTGATCCCGTTCTTCGACGGTGAACCCAGCTCTTCGGTCTCTGTGCCGCCAGGGCGTAACTTCGTATACGTCTATCGTCCGCACGAGCCGGGCACATACATGTATCACTGTCACGTCGAAGATGTTGAGCACGTCCATATGGGCATGACCGGGATCGTCTTCGTGCGTCCGCTACAGGATGGCAACACATCTTATTATTCGAGCGGCAAGTACGTCTACAACGACGGCGACGGCAGCACAGGGTTTGACCGAGAGTTTGTAATGTTCCTGAGTGAGGTCTGGTCCGAGGCTCACTGGGCCGACGCCCACATCCAGTTACCGGAGTGGTCGGACTACAAAGCAGACTTTTCATTGCTCAACGGCCGCGTCTACCTGATACATTAGCGCCCAACGGCTCGATTGATCCCTTCAACCCTGTGCGCGACGGCAATGGAGACCTGATTCCCACAGCGGGTTACGAACACCTGCAGTACCAGCCGATCTCATCGCTGATTCGTTGCCAGGCCGGAGAGCGTGTCTTGCTGCGCTTTGCCAACCTTGGCTTCAAAGAGGCTGCCATGACGCTGTCTGGGATCAAGATGCGAGTGGTAGGCAAAGACGCAACGCCGATGCGCGGGCGCGACGGCACCGACACCAGTTATGAGGCCAACTCGGTGAGCATGGGCGCCGGCGAGAGCTTCGATGTGATCTTCGAAGCGCCGCCGCATTCTGGTCAGGGGGCATACGACACCTATGTCCTCTACAACCGCGACTACACCCACTCCTCTGAGAATGGCGCCGGCGGGCAGCGTACAGAAGTTCACGTTTACCCGAGTGGTCAGTTAGCGGCACAGCAGTACCCCAATGATTGGGGTTAAACCGACCCGTTCATACGGTTTATCCGATAGAAGGAGTTGACGATGCATACATCATTTCGTTCGTGGATGCGGTTGGGGCTGCTGTCGCTTGGCGTGCTGATCTTCTCGGCGCTTTGGACGGCCCAATCGCAACCAGTAGCTGCACAGAGTGGACCACGGGTTGGCGTGGTTTGCACCACAGACGCCAGTTCCAACCCAACCTTTACCCTCTCCACACAAACGGGCTACATCTTGCTGCCCGATGGGAACACAATGTTCATGTGGGGATACTCGCTGGCAAATCAACCGTTTCAACACCCGGGACCGGTCCTCTGCGTCAATGAGGGCGACACCGTGACAATCGTGTTGCAGAACACGTTGGACGAACCCGTCTCGATCATGTTCCCTGGGCAAGATGACGTGATGGCCGATGGGGTTCCGGCGCAGCCGGAGTTCGACGGCAACGGCGTTTTAACGTCGCTGACCGACTCGGCAGCGGCCAACGGGGGCAGCATCACCTACAGCTTTGTGGCCACGCACCCCGGATCGTTTATTTACCAATCCGGCACCGATTCACAGAAACAGGTGCAGATGGGGCTGTTCGGCGCCTTGATTGTGCGCCCGCAGATGGGGGCAAACTTTGCCTATAACCACGACGATACCCGATTCACACCAGAAGAAGAGTTCATGGTGTTGATGTCAGAGATCGATCCTTATCTGCATCAGGCGGTGGAACAGGGCAAGACGTTCAATTGGAACAACTATCAGGCTCGCTATTGGTTGGTTAATGGCCGTGGCTTCCCAGATACCGTGGCCGACAACTTCGCCAGTTGGCTGCCCAATCAGCCCTACGGCGCGTTGGCCCGTATCCACGAGTTCAACACGACGCTAGATGTTAACGATCCGAACTATCACCCGTATCCGGGCGCGATCCACTACCTCAATGTTGGCACCGAGGAATATCCTTTCCATCCGCACGGTAACAACGGCGTAGTGGTTGGCCGTGATGGGCGTCCTTTAGTGGGACAGGTCGATCTGACCTTCGAGAAGTTCGTGATCAATAGCGGACCTGGCCAAACCTGGGATGTTCTGTTCAAGTGGTACGACGCCGAAGACTACGACAAAGACACCAATCCCGTACCGGTGACTGTTCCAAATGGGGCCAATATGTCGATCGGTATGTACTACAGTGGTAGCCCGTATCTGGGGACCCTCGGCACACTGCCGCCGGGCGTCCAGACGCTTAATCAGTGTGGCGAATACTACATCATCTCACACAACCATGCGCTCTATCAGATCACGTCTTGGGGCGTGACGATGACCGGCCCTATCACCTACGTTCGGATCGATCCACCATTGCCGAACACGTGCCCGTAATCAGGAGGCCAAGATGCAATTCCAAAGACACTTTGTTAGTCTGGTACGAATGGGCGCACGGCCGGCGATCTTTGCGGTGATGTTTCTCGCATTGCTCTTCGGTGGGGTGATCGCCAATCAGCAGACCCTTGAGGCCCAAGGCGGCATTACCGTGGTTGCCAACGTGACCGACGGCACCAATGCCATCACAGGTGTGCCGGTCTACGTCTTCAGTGGGACCACGTACACCAATCAGAGCGCTACCACCGATGCCAATGGCGAGGCAACCTTCTCGCTGCCCGTAGGCGAGTATAACTTCCGCGCCGATATCGCGTCCATCAATGGTGGCGCTGCCTATCAATACTTCAGCGGCACCCCCAGTGGCATCAACACCTGCACCGTACAGGTAGGTGGCACGATCCCTGCTACCTGCAACAGTACGGTCACAGTGCCCGTCTTCGCCACGGTGACGGTGCACGTGGCCGATAGCACAAGTGCGGCCACGGGGTTGACTGTCTATGCCTTCAACGATAGCACCTACACCAACCGCAATGGTGTAACAAACGGCAGTGGCGATGTCGCCTTCAACCTGCCCACGGGCGGCTACAACTTCCGCGCCGACATCACACCCACTAGCGGTGGCCCTGCCTACCAATACTTCAGCGGCGAAAACGGATTGGGTGATACACCTGTATCGTTCCAACCTGCACGAGCGATGGGGTGAACGTGCCCCTCTTCGGCGACGTACTGGTAACCGTATCCGACGGCGTCGGCGGTGTGATCTCAGGGGTGCCGGTCTATGTCTTTAAGGACACAATCTACACCAACCGCAACGGCACCACCGACGTCAACGGACAGGTCACCTTCAATCTACCCGAAGGCGACTATAACTTCCGCGCCGACGTCAACGGTGTGCAATACTTCAGCGCTGACACCGGCGGTCCTTGTACTGTCACGGCCTGCACCAGCACTACCGTGACCGCTGCCGTCTTTGCCGACGTGACGGTGACGGTAGCCAATGCCAACGGGTCCGTAGGGTCCGGTGTGCCCGTCTATGTCTTCAGCGGGACGACCTACACCAACCGCACCGCTCAGACCGACGGTAATGGACAGGTCAGCTTCACGTTGCCTGCCGGCGCTTACAACTTCCGCGCCGATATCCAGCCCAGCAGTGGCGGTCCTGCCTATCAATACTTCAGCGGATCGGGCAATGATACGTGTATAGTGCCCGATAATTGCAACGGCAACACGGATACCGTAACGGTCCCCGTCTTCGAGAATGTGACGGTCACTGTCTCTGACGACAACGGCGGTGTCGATAGTGTGCCGGTCTATGTCTTCAGCGGGACGACCTACACCAACCGCAACGCCACCACCGACCCCAGTGGACAGGTGATCTTCGATCTACCTGCAGGTGACTACAACTTCCGCGCCGATATCGAGCCCAGCAGCGGCGGCCCCGCCTACCAATACTTCAGCGGCACCGGATCGGGCAACAATAACTGTACGATTCCCGGCTGCGGCGCTACTGGTAACACCATCACTGTGCCCGTCTTCGGCAATGTCGCTGTGACGGTGAACGACAGTGGCGCTATTCTCGCCGGCCAGACGGTCTACGTCTTCGACACCAACCAGGCGTACCTGAATCGTTCGGGCCAGACTGGTGGCGCAGGCGAACCATTCTCCTTCAACCTGCCCGCTGGCAGCTATCTCTTCGCTTCGGACTTCGCCGGGTCGCGCTACTTCTCGACCCAGTGTGACGTGCCGTCCTGCACATCGGCAGTGGTGGCTTCTTCTATCGCCGCTGACCTGGGCATCGCCAAGAGCGTGGACAACACCGTTAGCACCGGCGGCGGCACTGTGGTCTTCACCCTGGTCGCCAGCAACGATGGGCCGTTTGACGCCACCAACGTCACCGTCGCCGATTCGCTGCCTGCCGGTCTGAATTACAGCAGCGACGATGGCAACGGCGCATATGACAGCAACACCGGCGTGTGGACCATCGGCAATCTGGCCGCCAACGCCACGGCTACGCTGCACATCACTGCGCTTGTTGGCCCCAACAACGATGGGCAAACGCTCGTCAATAGTGCCGCCATAAGCAGCGATGCCGTCGTCGACGACAATCCGCAGAACGATACGGCCAGCGCCGGCGTCTCTGTAGGTGTCAGCACGCTCTGCGCCCGTCCCGGCACGATCGGATGCCCGACGGCGCTCAGGTGCCAATCTGGGGTTACGCGCCCGGCGCTTGCTCCGCCAACAACCCGGCCCAGATCCCCGGTCCTACCATCGTGGTCAACCAGGGTGATAACGTTAGTATCACTGTGGAAAATGGCCTTGGTGAGACGACATCGGTACTCTTCCAGGGACAGCCGATGATCCCGGACTTGTCCGGCATCAGCAGCGGCACATCCAAGACATATGCCTTTAATGCCGGTGAGGCCGGTACCTATCTCTACGAAGCCGGTTTGACAGCCAATGGCGCGCATCAAGTGGCGATGGGCCTCTACGGCGCTCTGGTTGTTCGCCCTGCCAGCGCTAACCAGGCATACAGCGATATCGCCACCGCATTCGACGACGAAGCTGTGCTGGTGCTCAGCGAGATCGACCCGGCGTTGAACAACAGCGGCAATCCAGCCGCCTTCGACATGCGCAAATACAAGGCGGCCTATCGGCTGATCAACGGTAAAGCGTATCCGGAGACATCCGAGATCCCAACATTGGCCGGGCATAATGTTCTGCTGCGCTATGTCAATGCAGGGCTCGAATACCATTCCATGGCGACGCTAGGCATGCAACAGACGATTATCGCCAAAGATGGTAGTCTGTTGAGTCATCCCTCGTCCATCGTCGCCGAAAGCCTGGCGCCCGGTCAGACAGTGGATGTGCTTGCACGGATCTCGAACTCGGCGCAACCCGAAAGCCAGTATGCGCTCTACGAAGCCGACTTCCATCTGCACAACAATTCGACTGCCGGCTACGGAGGTATGCTGACCTTCATCACCATTAGTACACCTCGTTCCAGTGCGGGCGACACGTTGGGTCCTGTGACAAGCGCAGTAACGGCCAGCCCCAATCCGTCTGATGCCATAAGCGATATGACTGTGACCGCATTGGTCAGCGATGTAGACAACGGCAACGCTGTCATCGCGGCTGCCGAATACTATATCGACAGTACAGCATCGACGGCCATCGCCATGTCGGCAATGGATGGAAGTTTCGACTCTGCCAGCGAGCAGGCGACAGCAACGCTCACCGTGGCGGATCTAGCCGGTCTCTCCGGCGGCAATCACATCATCTATGTGCGCGGTCAGGATGCTCTGGGCAACTGGGGACCCATCAACTCGGTAGGCATCAGCCTAGACAAGGGTGGCCCAACCACGCGCAACATCACGTTGTCACCCAGTTCCACGAACGGATCCGGCGATGTCGCCCTCAGCGCAACCGGTGATGACGCCACGGCGGGTGGTGCGAATATCGCACAGGCCGAATACTTCATCGACGGTACAGGCCCTGTGGGTTCTGGCACCGCTTTGACCGTCAACCCGGGCGGTGTTCCTATCGCCAGTCTGGATGGTGTAATCCCTTCAACGACGATCCTCGGTCTCAGCAATGGTGCACACACGATCTCTGTTCGCAGCAGTGATGAACAGGGAAACTGGGGCAACTTCGCTGATGCTACGCTCATCGTCGACAAGACGGGACCGGACACCAGCGGTGTTGGCGTCAGCCCGAATCCTAACAACGGTACACAGGGGTTGAACGTCACCACCCCGGCTGTACGCTTGACCGCCAGCTTTAGCGACAACATGTCGAATCTGGAACGGGCCGAAGGCTTCATCGATACTGTCGGCGCCGACGGCACAGGCTTCCTGTTTGTGGCGACAGATGGCATCTTCAACAGCAGCAGCGAGAGTGGGTACGTCGACATCCCGCTGACCACCATCGCACAGCTCAGCGAAGGGAATCACTCCCTCTACGTCCATGCACGCGATGTCGTCGGCAACTGGGGATCTACGAACAGTGTGACCTTCACCATCGACAAGACAGCTCCTGTGGTTCAGAGTGTGAACGCGAACCCGAACCCGACCAATGGTGCGACCATGGTTTCACTATCTGCCGCCACGAACGCGAACGTGGGCACTACTCAGGCTGAGTGGTTCGCCGGCGCAGATCCAGGCGCAGGCAATGGAACGCCTATGTCGGTGTCAGGCAGCAGTTTGTCGGCCTCTATCGATGTAAGCGGATGGCAATCTGCTCTCTACAATGTTTCGGTCAGAGCTCGCGATGGTGCAGGCAACTGGAGCGTGCCTTTCTCGGTTATCCTTGAGGTATCCGAGCCTGGCCCACCGCTCACCGGCCAGTTCTACTTCTCAACGCAAGGAAATGGCGCTGTGCCCAACACCGCTTCGCCATACGACAACGCCGATATCTATAACTGGAGCGGCTCAGTCTTCAGCCGGCTATTCAATGCAAGTATCGAAGGGCTGCCTGGCAATGCCAACATCGACGGCTTGAACATGATTTCTGAAAATCAGTTCTACGTCTCGTTTGCCGGTGCTACCACGTCCCTCCCCGGCCTGGGCGATGTGCAAGATGAGGACGTTGTCTACTATAATCAGGGAACCTGGTCGGTCTTCTTCGACGGCACGGCTGCCGGCTTAACAGCGGACAGCCAGGACATCGACGCCATTTCCGTGGTAAAGGCCGGCGACGGGCACCTCGATCTCTACTTCTCGACCGTCGGTAACGGATCTATTCTTGGTGTGTCCGGACCGTACGACGATGCCGACATCTACGCCTGGAACGGCGCGGCCTTCACCAGAGTCTTTGATGGCTCGACGGCTGGTCTGCCCAACAATGCCGACATCGATGGGCTAGATGTTGTGAGCGAAAATCTTATCTACGTCTCGTTGAATGCAAACAATACGAGCGTCCCAGGGCTTGGAGATGTGCAAGACGAGGATGTGCTCTCTTACAGTGCAGGCACCTGGACGGTTGTCTTCAACGGCACAGCCCGGGGATTGACTGCCGGTAACCAGGATCTGGACGCACTCGACATCGTAGTTCCTTAGTGTAGACTCTTCTGGTCTGGCGTACCATAACGGTACGCCAGACCAGAAGCTACGGCTGAATCAATGGAAAGAATGAATTCTGAGATGCACGCCAAACATGCCGGGATAGCCATAAGGGCGTCGTGGCTTGGCGCCACAATCTGGAAACAAACTTTATCGCTGCTTATGCCGGCGGTAATGCTGTTGACAGCCTGTGCCGCGCCGACCCTCACGCCGACGCCTGCGCCACAAGTGATCTCGGCGCAAACGCTCGAAGAAGAGTACGGTCTACGTGTCTTTCTGATTGCAGTCACCGCGGCCGGCGGCCTGATCGATCTGCGTGTCAAGATTGTAGACGGTGAGAAGGCTGCCACCTTGCTGCAAGAACCAAGCGATTATCCGGTTCTGCAAATCGAGGACGGCACCATCTTGTTGCCGGGAACCGATCCACCCGTGGATGCTGCGATCAAAACCGACGCCAATCTCTTTATTATGTTTTCCAATCCCGGCGGCACTGTGAAACCGGGAGATCTGATCACCGTTGTCTTTGGTTCTGTGGCACTCGAACCAATCACAGTGCAGTAGCATACGACGGCGTAAACCTATTGAGTCTGAGGAGTTCATCACCATGGCTGCATCAGCCCCATCTTCAAAAGTCAATCGTGCCGTCCACTTCAACACCCTCGATCTGCTGGGTATCGGGCTGATTCTCAGTGTGGGGTTGATCCACCTTGTCTACGCACCCGAGGAATACGATCACGTAGAGTACATTGGCGTGCTCTTTGTGGTCAACTTCATCATTTCTCTTGTGGCGACGGTGGGCATCGCTCGCCGTGAAGGATGGGGGTGGCTTGTTGGTATCGTCGCCGCCGCCGGATCCATTGTGGCGTATGTGGTGAGTCGCACCGCCGGCTTGCCCGGTCACCCGATCGAACCGTGGCTGGAGCCAATCGGCGTTCTCTCCCTGGCGACAGAAGGTTTCTTCATTCTCTTGAGTTTCACGATCTGGCCGCAGCGTTCGAGAGGAACGGTGTCCATTCAACGATGGATCTTCAACATGCTACGTCTGGATCGTCAATCCAGAGACGACGCTGAGGACAGCACTGCATCCGCCGTTCGCCACCCGTTCTGGCATCGTTACTTTATGCCTTCGGCCACCATTATCGCCCTCATCGTCATTGGTGTTGTCTCGGCCATCTGGCTTTCGGGAACCGAAGACATTACCCAGTTCGATCTAGGCGCACAGCACGGTCTCTTTGTCACGCGTATCAATACGACGATGCTGGGCAGTGTTGTCGACGTGCGCCTAAAAATCGTTGACGCTGAAAAAGCCGCGAAAATTTTCGAAGATCATGATAAAATGCCCTATCTACTGATCGGCGATGAACAGATCAAGATCTACGCGCCTGAACATTCTCGCCACGCGAGTACGCCGATCGAGGGGCGCATTTATGCGCTCTTCTTCCCCAACAGCGCGTCAATTGTCGAAAGCGGAACCCCCGTCTCTCTGATGTTCGGACGCAATAAATTAGAGCCGGTGATAGTGCAGTAGAATGGACACAACCGGATGACTATCTCAAATTATAGATCGATTTGGCGAGTGTTGACGCTGATTGCGGTAGCACTCGCTTTTGGCTTTGGGGCTAATCCTACCCTGTATGCGGCGTGGCCGAATGGACCGCAAGCCCCATTGTCGGCCAAGATCGCGCCCGCGCTGGCCCAATCATTGGCGGCGTCGAGCCCGGATACTTTCTTTACAGTGATTGTGACACTCAACGATCAACCTGTTCCGCGACGCCTCGCTCAATCACGCAGCCTGAATGGACCCGACGGATGGCTGCGCGCCATGCAGACGATGACATCGGCGTCACAGACGCCGCTGCGCGAGTTTCTGGATGAGCGCGCCGCCGGCGCTGAAGTCCAGATGATAGTGCCATTTTGGATCTTCAACGGGCTGTCGGTGACGGCCAATGCCGCCGTCATCGAGGAAATTGCGGCTCGCGTGGACGTGCGCACTGTCACCCCCGATGCTATCGATCTGCTTGCAGTTGAGCCTGCGGCAACGGAACCAATGCCTTCGGGCAACCTTTCACTGATTCATGCGCCTGAGATGTGGCAGATGGGGTACACCGGCCAGGGAATCGTGGTTGCCAGCCTCGACACTGGGGTCGACCTAACCCATCCTGAGCTGCAAGTACGCTGGCGGGGCGGCAGCAACAGTTGGTTTGATCCCTATAATCAACATCCCGATACGCCGGTGGACTTTACTGGTCATGGCACATGGACGATGGGCGTGATGGTGGCGGGAAATGCCAGTGGATTTGATATTGGTCTGGCGCCCGGTGCACAGTGGATCGCCGCCCGCATCTTCAACGATAGCGCACGATCCACTGCCACTGCTATCCACCTGGCCTATCAATGGATCCTCGATCCTGACGGGGATCCTGCCACAGCGGACGCGCCCGACGTCGTTAATAATTCGTGGGCCTTTGCCGTTCCCGGCTGCGATCTCATGTTTGAACCTGATCTACAAGCATTACGCGCTGCCGACATTTTGCCTGTTTTCGCGGCGGGCAATGCTGGCCCTAACCCGTCTACCAGTCTTAGCCCGGCCAATAACCCATCCGCCTTTGCCGTAGGCGCCATTAATACACAAGAGAGCATCTACGGCGAAAGCAGTCGTGGGCCCGTCGGCCTGTGGCGCATCGAACTCGATTTATCCCCACCTTACTGCACCCGGCGTATCGATCCTCACAACTGAGCGCTACGGGCAATATTACGACCCAACCGGCACTTCGCTGGCTGCGCCGCATGTTGACCGGCGCTCTGGCTTTGCTGTTGGATGCATTCCCCCACTTGTCAGAGGAACACCAGCGAAGCGCACTCCTTGCGGGCGCTGTAGACTTGGGCGTTTCGGGGCCGGACATGAATTTTGGCTATGGACGGCTCGACGTTCGCAGCGCTTTCGATTGGTTGGTCAACCATGAAGACGAATTGTCCCTTATCCTCACCACCCCGTCCATGCCCATCACGGTGACGACGACGAGTGATATTATCGGCGTGGATGGTCTCTGTTCGCTGCGCGAGGCAGTGGTGGCGGCCAACAGTGACGCACCGTTCAACGGTTGTGCTGCTGGCAGCGGCGTCGATCTGATCACCTTTGCGCCGACGTTACCTCAGCCCGTCACCATTGCACTCACCACAATCGGCGCCACCGAAGATTTTGCGCTGACCGGTGATCTCGATCTGCTCAGCCCCCTCACCATCGACGGCGGCGCGGCTGGTTCTGTCGTTATTGATGGCAACGACACCGACCGCGTCTTCGATATCCGCGCCGGCGCCCAGGTGACCATGACCGGCCTGCTTGTGCGCAACGGCCGCGCCGAAGCGAGCGATGCGGGTGGCGGCATCCGCGTGACAGGAACGTTGACCCTTTATGATCTTGTCGTCTCTTCGAACTGGGGTGGTGGTATTGCCGATCTCGGTGGACGGTTGACGCTCAGCAACACACAGGTTATTAGCAATGTCATGGGCTACGGCGTGAGCAATCAGATGCAGGGCACGCTCACCATGACGGGCGGTGTGGTCAACTATAACGAGGACGGCGGCGTCTTCAGCGCACTTTCCACCGCAGCATTAAACCACGTGGATGTCGTAGGCAACCTGGGCAGCGGCGTTCATAATGAAGGCGCCAGCATTGCCCATTTCACCCTGAGCGCGTCTACGATAATGAGCAACAGCGCGGTCAGTGGCGCAGGCGTATTCAATCAAGGGGTAGGCGCCACCATGACGATTGCCCGGTCGCGCATCACCGACAACACCGCGTCTTCTTCGGGCGGTGGAGTTTTCAACAATGGAATTTTGAGCGTCGTTGCCGCCACAATCGATCACAATACGGCACGCGCCGGTGGTGGGATCCACCATTTTGGGGGGACGTTAAACCTCACCAACGACACATTCAGCGCCAACACGGCTATCGACAACGGCGGCGGACTTTATGTCGGGGGTGCCGCTACGATCCGCAATGTCACCTTTTATCAGAATCAAGCCAATGGTGAAGGAGGAAATCTCTTTAACGACGAGGGATCAATTGCCATTGGCAGTACGATTGTAGCTGGGGCAGTTATGGGCGACAACTGTGTGAACAGCGCCGGTTCCATCAATTCATTGGGTTACAACCTGGAAAGCGCAGCCACCTGCGGCTTTGATGCTACACAGGATCTCAATAATGCCGATCCCCAATTAGGGCCCTTGCAAGTGAATGGTGGCCTGACGCCCAGCCATGCACCCACCGCCGACAGCCCGGCGCTGGATCGTATCCCCCTGGATGTTAATCAGTGCGGGCAAATCATCGACGTCGATCAACGGAGTGTGGCGCGGCCACAAGGGGCAACCTGTGACACCGGTGCCGTAGAGCGCGAAGTCGTGCAGCAAGAGATCTATATGCCCTTCGTGTTTCGAGCCACGCCGTAACACATAAACGCTAGACCATCGTGGCGTAAACGCCATGGCAGAAATATGCCGGCACTCTGTACCACTGGTAGAGAGTACCGCCATATTAGTGATGCTATACCCCAAATACCTGCCCCTCGTCCTGCTGCGCCCGTTAGCGACCGCCGATCCGCAACGGCAAATGCCGCAGACGGATGCCGACTGCGGCATAGACGGCGTTGGCAATTGCCGCCGGCGTCGGGCCGGTCGTCGCTTCCCCCGCACCCAATGGCGGCCGATCGGGCCGGTTAATCAGTTCGATCTGAATACGCGGGGATTCGGTCATATGCAGGCTAGGGTAGTGCTCCCAGTCAAAACTGATAAATCCACTGCTATCGAAACGCACAGCCTCTTTCAGCGCCCAACTGGCGGCCTGCACCGCACCGCCCTCCAACTGATTGCGCAATCCGTCGGGATTGATGATCAGGCCGGCGTCGGCGGCAATCGTGAGCTGTTCCACGTGAATGGTGCCCTCACCCAGATCGACGTTCACATCGGCCACCACCGCGGCATAGGCCTTCTCGTTCTTATATTGAGCGAAGGCAATACCCTGCCCGTGCCCCGTGTTATGCCTGCGCGGCCAATTGGCCGCCTGTACAACGGCCTCGATGACGGCGCGCCCGCGGGGATCGGCCAGATGACGCAGGCGAAAACTGACCGGATCGATGCCCGCTGCCTCGGCCAATTCATCCATAAACGACTCGATGGCGAAAATGTTGGCAAACGCCCCCAAACTGCGCAGCGACGAGGTGCGCAGCGGGCTATCGGGTACAAAATGTTTGACGATGCGCCGCGATCCGAAGTTGTAGAGCGGATCGGCGTTGCGATGGCTGCCAGTGTGCGTTCCTTTGCCGGGGCGTGCGGGCGGAGCGGGCAGTGGACGCGCCAGATGCTGCGCCGCCAGCAACGTCGATCCATCCTCACGTGGACGAGGACGACCAGAATGTGTGTAACTCCACACATCGTGGTTCCAGTCGACGACATTGCCCTCGGCGTCGAGGCTGGCAGAGAGCGACATGCGCATGGCTGGGCCGAAAGGCTCCCAGCGATGTTCGTCTTCACGCGACCACTGCACCAGGACAGGACGGTTTGGCACGGCGCCGGCCAGCAGCGCAGCGTCGAGTACAACGTCGTCGGCGCCGTTGTGTCCGTAACAGCCCGGCCCTTCCACATGGATCAGCCGGATCGTTGCCTCGTCCTTGCCCAGCACCTGAGCCAACGCGCCGCGCAGCGGATAGACACCCTGGCTGTGCGTCCATACCGTCAGTTGATCGCCCACCACCTCGGCCAGGGCGGCGGAGGGTCCTAACGCCCCGTGCATGGTGAAGGGGCGATAGTAAGTGGCTTCCAGAGTCTGTGTAGCGTTTGCCGGTGGCGTCACCGGCGGGATGGGGTCGGCGGTAGGTGCGCCATCCACCACCAGGAAGGATTCGGTCGCGCCCTGGCGCAGCCGATCGAAGATCGTGCTGTCGTCGGGTAAGGTGGCTTCTGCTTGCCAGGTGGACGCAGTGCGCAAATAGTTGGCCGCAGCGACGGCCTGTTCCTCGCGCTGCGCCACCACGCCCAGAAAGCTGCCATCGCGCACCACCGCCAAAACGCCGGGCAGTTGGGCCGCGCCGCGCGTCTCCACGTCAACAAGCGTAGCCGTATTTGTGGGAGGCCGCACCACGCGTCCATAGACCATGCCGGGCAGTTCCATATCGGCGACGAAGGCATGTTGGCCCCTTACCTTGGCGGGAATGTCAATGCGCTGCATTGAATTGCCCACCAGCGTGTACACGTCCGCGGGTTTGGGCGCTACGTTCCCCGTGGCCTGGCGATGAAACAATTTGCCGCCATGCAGCGCCCAATAGCTGATCTGTTCCTCGGAGACAGGATCGATGATTAGCCCATCGTCTATGCGCAGGCGGTGGGCGGGGGCGCCGAGTTGCGCCGCCGCCATATCGAGCAGGAGGGCCCGCACTTCGGCGGCCACTTGCCGAAGTGCGCCACCGCTGCCCTGCGTCGAGTTGCTGCCCGCGGTATAGCCCTCGTCGGGAGTGCGCGCCGTATCGGCCAGCACGACACGGATCCGTTCGGGGGCAACGTCTAACTCTTCGGCGGCGATTTGGGCGACGGTGGTGCGAATTCCCTGGCCGATCTCCACCTTGCCCGTAAAGATCGTGATCGTGCCATCATCTTCGATGTGCAGCCAGCGATCGAGATCCGGTGTCCGTTGCAGAGCGTCAGGAAGTGTGGACTGTCTCATTTCGAGGCCTCCTTGGCGGCGCGGCGCACAGCACGTAAGATGCGATCATAGGTGCCGCAGCGACAGAGATGACGCCCCAGTGCAGTGCGAATTTCGGCATCGGTTGGTGCAGGATTTTGCTTTAGCAGGCTCACGGTCCCCATCACAAAACCGGCCGTGCAGTAGCCACACTGCGCTGCCTGCATGTCGATAAACGCCTGCTCTATCGGATGCAGCAGCGCTTCGTCCAGCCCCTCCAGGGTGATAATCTCTTTACCCACGAAAAACGAAACCGGCTTATGACACGAAGGCATTCCCCGACCGTCTACCAACACCTTACAGGCTCCGCACTGTTCCAGTCCACAGGCGAACTTGGCCGCCTTCAACCCAAGATCATTGCGCAGCACATAGAGCAACGGCGTGTCGGGGTCTACTTCCAGCGCATACAACTTTCCGTTAACGCGCAAGCTGACTGAATCGGGCATGGTTTCTCCTTATTTGGGATAGCCAGGTTTAGGTATTGGTTTGCGATCACCAGGAGCAGTTTCCTGCACAGATCAACTGGTATCTATTTTCAGCGCGAACGACAGAAATACTCCTGGTCATTTGGTTAGGACTCTTTCTGCCCGATCCTCTAACGGCATTTACGAAAATGCAAGTTACAATAAACCATTACATGGCGGCGCAAATACCACGGGTTGAGCGTGTCAATATATTTCCGCATATTTCCGCCGGGATTCACTGTGCTCCATCACCGTCGTACGATCTTCTTTGGGAGACAGGTATGTATCATAAAATTCTGGTTCCGATCGATGGTTCGCCCTTTTCAGAGGGTGTTTTAGCCTATCTATCGCAGGTCGATGACAAGGAGCAGAGCCAGATCATCCTGCTCCAAGTCTTGGAACAGGAACGCTACGGGCCTTACCTTACCCCAGGGCCGTTGCCAATCAGTGGCCAGCCGATTGCCGAGTGGGACCAATATGCGCAAAGCTATCACGCCTCTCTAGCCCAGGAATTACGCGCGCGGGTATCAGGTGCACAGCCGTATCGCCCACGGCACAGATGTCGCCTCGGAGATCTGTCGTGTGGCTGATGTGGAAGGTGTCAATTTGATCGCGATGAGTACTCACGGGCGGGCAGGGCTGCCGCGTTGGTTAATAGGCAGTGTCGCCAGCCGTGTGCTGAGTGCGACCGACAAGCCCGTTTTTCTCGTCCACCCCAGCGAACACAGCCGGGATCGAACGATAACGCTGCGCCGGATCCTGGTGCCGCTGGACGGTTCGCGGCTGGCAGAACTATCACTCGGTGTCGCCGGGGCGTTGGCGCGCGCACGGGATGCTGCCCTGATCCTGGTGCGTGCTGTGGAGCCACAGGCTGTGATAGGGGCCGACGCCGCTATGACCGATCCATCTGCGCCTATGCCCTCATCCGTCCAAACGGTGGAAGGTGAACCGGCCGGCCTCTATATGCAGGACATCGCCGAAGCCATGAAAAATACGAATCACGTCGAGCAGACACTGGTTATCCACGGTGCGCCGGCCGATGTGATCCTTGATAGCGCAGAAGTGAACGACGTCGACCTCATCGTCATGAGCACCCACGGGCGATCCGGCGTCAGCCGCTGGGTGTATGGCAGCGTGGCCGAAAAGGTATTGCACAGCGCACCCTGCCCCTTGCTGTTGTTGCGCGCGCCGAAGTAAGAGAAAACCTATACCATCACGTGTCAGCCGGTGGGTGGGGTCTCTGTCATCAACTGCTCAGAGATTCTCACTGCCGCCTGAACCTGGCAAACCCAACAGAATGAACCGGGCGGGTAAGTGCGCCAAGGCTCCCAACAGAGGTACGGGTTTGGGTGGGGCGGCAGGTAGTTTCGCCGGTAGGAGGCGCACAGAGCGACGTCGGTTCCCCGCCCCACCCAAACCCCTACGACTTGCCCCCAACTTGAATTACACCCTCGAAAACCAGTTAAAAATCGACAGATTGGTAACCCAGCCTGTATTTCCCGCATATATCGTTGTACATGGTGGCAGGCCACCTGCACCGCTACTCTTGAAAAAGATGTATGCGAAATTCTTCAGTGACCTCAGCATCCCGAGGATTATTCCACTCCGTTTGAAGTAGTCCACCGCCGCATCGATGGATATGTTCTGAGCGACACCGGCAGAATTTTCTGCATCCCACGCACTTGTTTTTGTGAAATCTCATTTGTTTACGCAGAAAGGAAAAGAACCATGTATTTGATCCGAAGGTATTTCACCCGATGGATGGGTGCCTTGCTGTTGACAGTGACTGCCTATGCCATTGTCTCCATTGCGATGGCGACGCCAGTCGCGGCAGCAGATCCCGCCCAGGAAGAAGGGGCGGATGCGGTCGTTCTGCAGTTGGGCGATCGCGTGATCACCCAGAGCGAATTTGACCAGCTTTTTACCCGTTTTGTGCAGGGCATGGCGGCGCGCCAGGCCCTGCCTGCTGACGAGAGCGCCATCGCGATGATGCGTGATCTGCGCAGCACTTTCCTTGATCAGTTGGCCAAAAAAGAGGTGTTGCTGGCGGAAGCAGAGGCGCGCGGGATTACGGTGCCCGAAGACGAGATCGACACCATCATCGACCAGGCAGCCCAAAGCTTCCCCGATGAAGCCAGCTTCAACCAGGCGCTTGTAAGCCTGGGGCTGGAAAATGAAAGTGATCTGCGCGCCTATATTGGGCAGAACGAAACGCTCAACCGTGTGATCGACGAACTATCGCAGGATATCGAGATCAGTGATGAGCAGATCGCCGGATTCTATGACGAGAATCCGCAGTACTTCGCTACCCAACAAGGCACGGTGCCGCTGGAACAGGTGAGCGATCAGATTCGCCAGGTGCTAAAGCGCCAGGCGGTGCAGCAAGAGATCGACAATCTGCGCCAGAACGCCGATGTGCAAGTCTTCGCCGGCAATTTGACGCCTTTCTCGGACTTCATTGCCCAACAAGATGTGATCCCCGAGGCGAGCGCTGGCGCGACCGAACCCGTCGAACCGGTCGAAGCGGAAGCACTGGGCCTGTACAACCAGCGATTCACCTCGCAGTCGACAATCACCGGTCAGAACGCGGGGCAGCTCGAACAAGCGTGGCACTTCCCCGTGGAGAGCATGGTCTCCCACGCCCCGATCGTGGATAATGGCGTCGTCTACTTTGGCGATTGGAGCGGCATGGTCTATGCCGTTGATGCCGAAACGGGTGAGCAGATCTGGGCCACCCAGGTGGAAAAAGAGGTGCAAAGCAAGTGGCCCTGGCATGGATTCGCCGGGACCGGCGCACTGAGCGAGGATATGCTCATCGAAGCAAGCGTCGAAGGCAGGGCCTACGGCATCAACCGCGAAAGCGGCGAGGTGGTGTGGGAAACGCAGATCGCCGACAACCAGTACGCCGGCAACCTGAGCAGATTGCTGCACTACAACGGGCGCGTCTACCTGGGCTTGCAGTCGGTAGAGGAGCCGCTGAGCAAGAAAAATAAAGATCTGCAGCCGCAGTTTCAAGGCAAAGTGATGGCGCTAGATGCTGAGACGGGCGATCTGGTGTGGGAACTGCCTCTGGTCGAGGATCCACACAACGGTGTGGCTGTCTGGAGTTCATTCTCAGCCGACCCCGATCTGAACCTGCTCTACTTTGCCACCGGCAACAACTACACCGGTGAACCAACCGACCTGTCCGACTCCATGATCGCCGTCGATGCCGACACGGGCGAGATCGCCTGGCATTATCAGGTCACGAGCAACGATGTCTGGTTGCCGGTGCAGGCCAAGGGGCCGGACTTCGATTTTGGCGCCGGGCCACAGTTGTTCGATGCGCAGATCGATGGTGAGATGCGCCACCTGGTAGGCGCCGGGCAGAAGAGCGGCTTCTACTCTGTCTTTGACCGCGAGACCGGCGAGCACGTCTGGTCCACCTTTATCGGCTTTGCCGACATCGGCGGCGGCATTCGCGGCGAGGCAGGCATCGGCGCCGACGCCATCTACGTCTGGAGCAACAACAGCTACATCGATGGCAAGTCGCCTAAAGACTATCCCATTACCGTGAAAGCGTTGGACAAAGCCACGGGGCAGACTCTGTGGTACGTCGATAAGGCGCAGCCCGCCATCGGCGCGTCGGGCGGATTCCTGGCCAACGATGTCTTCTTCGTCGGCTCGCTCGACGGCACCCTTCAGGGATATGCCACCGATGACGGCCATGTCGTCTGGCAACATACCCTTCCCAGCGCGGTTGGCTCGGACCTCGTGGTTGCGAACGACACGCTCTATGTGGGGGCCGGTGTGCCCAAGTCCTTTGGCGGCGGAGAGGGAACCAACGGCGTCTTTGCCTTCCGGCCCACAGGCGGGACTGACTAGACGGTAACGACAAGGAGATCTCTCCTGAATGATAGGTTCAAAAGACCCCGGCGTGAAGCCGGGGTCTTTTGGCTACGTTGAGTCCATGCTGGGTCAGTCCTCCTCCAGGGATTCCAAATTTGAAGATACAAAGGGCAAACCAGGGTTAGCGACCGCCGATTGAGTGCGCAGCGTATCGAAATCAAGGGAGCGGGTCCGCTTCAGAAAGTGGGTCTACGAGATCTCATCTTTGAACCCGCTTGGGTTTCGATATGCCTCGCAGACTCGGCTACTCAACCGGCGCTAGCCCCTCTGGTCAAGCCAACTTTAGAATTCCTGGTCCTCAGCGTCGCCGGTTGTCTCTCCTCCCCCGATTGTGCTAGACTTCTGTTGAACCGCTTTAGCACGTTCAATCCCCAACACCGATTCACTCTTCAACCCAGGAGAATACCCATGCAATTTGATCTACTCATCAAAGGTGGTGAGGTGATCGATCCCGGCGGCCGCAGCGGCCTGCTCGACGTCGCCATTCAGGGCAACCGCATCGCCGCCGTCGATCGCGACATCCCCGCCGACGCGGCAGGACGTGTGATCGACGCCGTCGGCCAGATCGTCACCCCCGGCCTGGTGGATCTACACACACACGTCTACCACAACGTCACATTTTGGGGGATTCAGGCCGATCCTGTGGCAGCCAGGAGCGGCGTCACCACCTGGCTCGACGTTGGCTCGGCGGGCGCCTATAACCTGCCCGGCTTCAACGAATGGATCGCCAAACCGGCGCAGTCGCGCATCTACTCTCTGCTCAATATTTCGTCTATTGGCTTGACCGCGACTACCTGGGAGCTGGCCAACCTCAACTATTGCGACGTCGATCTATGTGTCAAGCTGATGCAGCTTTACGAAGGACTCGTCCTCGGCGTGAAGTGCCGCATCGACTTTGCCACCACCGGCAACAACGGCATCGAACCGCTGAGCCGGGCGCGTATCGCCGCCGAACAGGCGCAACTGCCCATGATGGTTCACATTGGGCGCGGGCCGCCAACGCTGCTGGAAGTGCTCGATCTGATGCGTCCCGGCGACATTTTGACCCACTGCTTCACCGGCCATGATATGCGCATCATCGATGACAGTGGCAAGTTGATCGAAGCCGCCCAACGCGCCTGGGATAACGGTGTGATCATGGACATTGGCCACGGCGCCGGTTCGTTCTCGTTTGAGACGGCAGAAGCGCTCATCGCTGCCGGTCGCAAGCCCGACGTGATCTCGTCAGACATCCACCAGATGAGCGTCCACGGTCCGCTTTACGATCTGCCCACCTGTCTGAGCAAATTCCTGGCGCTGGGCATGACGCTGGAAGACGTGATCCGTGCCGCCACCATCCGCCCCGCCGAAGCGATGGGCCTGGCCGACGAAATCGGCTCGCTGAAAGTGGGCGCGCTGGCCGACGTGGCGCTGTTCAAAGTGGAAGAGGGCAGCTTCCCGCTCTACGATGTCTTCATGAACAAGCGCGAAAGCAAGCAACTGCTGTGCAACACGCTCACCATTGTCAACGGCCAGGAGATGGAACGCTGCCCCGATGGCCCCACCGCTCCCTGGATCGAACTCAGCGAGGCCCAGCAGAATCTCATCACCTGGGGGCACACACCGGCGAAGATGGCAGGGGGATGTTGTTGATTTGGTGACGAGTCGCCCACAAAGGACAGATCATGTACATTGGACTTGATATCGGCACGACGAGTATCAGTGCAGTGGTGTTGGATACAGAGAGCGGGGCGCTGCTCGCCCACCATACGGTGGCGAACCGGGCGGCGATTGCCGCGGGTGCGGGCCGCGCCGAGGTGGATCTGACGCGGGTGCAGGCACTGGCGGTAGAGGCGCTGACCGGGATTGTCGCAGAGGCCGGCGTCGATGCAGCCCAAATCCGCGGCATCGGCATGACGGGGCAGCAGCACGGCGTGGCCTTTGTGGACGCCTCCGCCGCGCCTGCAGGGCCGGCGATCACGTGGCAGGATCTGCGTGTGCAGTCGCCCATGCCCGGATCGCAACAGAGCTACCTGCAAACCTTCGTCGACCGCGCCGGGGGGCGCGATGCCTTCCGCCGCATGGGATGTCTACCCGCCGCCGGTTTCCTGGGCACAACGCTGTTCTGGCTGCACGAGGAGGATCAATTACCCGCGCCGCCCGCCATCGCCTGCTTTATCCCCGACGCGGTCGCCGCCTTCCTCACCGGGGAAACGCCGCGGGTCGATCCCACGCTGGCGGGCAGTGCAGGCATTTTCGACATTGTCTCCAACCAATGGGACGCCGATCTGCTGCGGCGGCTGGGGCTTTCTACCGACCTGCTGCCCCCGATTGGCCGCGCCGGTGAGCGCTTAGGCGGTCTGCGCCCGGAAATTGCACAGAAAGTGGGGCTGCCGGCAGGCATCCCCGTGGGCGTTGCCGTGGGCGACAACCAGGCCAGCTTCATCGGCAGCGTACAGGATCCTGCGGCCAGCCTGCTGATCAACGTGGGCACGGGCGGCCAGATTTCGGCGCGCACCGACGACTTCCACTTCATCCCCGGGCTGGAAAATCGCCCCTTTCCCGGCGGGCATTATCTGCTGATTGGCGGCGGTCTTTTCGGTGGACGCTCCTATGCTTACCTGCTCGATTTCTTTCGCCAGGCAGGCGACGCGCTCTTTGACGCCGCCGCCGATGATGATCTCTACGAGCGCATGACGGCGCTGGCGGCGGCCGTCCCTGCCGGGTGTGACGGGCTGCGCTGTTCACCCCTCTTCACCGGCACCCGCGTGGACCCATCCTTGCGGGCGTCGTTTACAGGGTTGTCGCCGCAGAATTTTACACCCGGCCACGTCACCCGCGCCCTGTTGGAGGGGATGGCCGAAGGCTTCCACCTCTTCCACGAGCAGATGGCGCCGGTGATCGGGGAGCGTGCGCCGCTGGTGGGCGCGGGGAACGGCGTGCGCCGCAATCGGCTGCTCGCCCAGATCCTGGCGGCGCGCTTTGCTATGCCGCTGCACGTCCCGGCGTTGAGCGAAGAAGCCGCTTCGGGCGCGGCCATCACGGCAGCCGTGGGCGCGGGGGAGTTTGGTGATTTGGAAGAGGCGATGCAGAAATTGTTGCAGTACGACGAAGAGATCAGGCCATGATGATGTTTTCACGGTTCTGAGCGAAAGTTCGCCAGGAGGCCGCATGCAACTGTCAACAGAAGCTGAAGATTGAGAGATCAAGCGATGCGTTTTGCAGATACTTCTCGTGGCCGCCCCTTTGCCAAGGATCCGGCTGTGGTGCGCTTTGGGGATGGCTATTTTCTTTATTACTCGCTTCCGCCCTTTGGAGACGGACGCAGCGGTGACGGCTGGGCTATCGGCGTTGCCCACAGCGTTGACCTCGATACCTGGCAGCGCGTCGGCGAGATCCACCCTGTGCAGGAATGTGAACGGAATGGGATCTGCGCGCCGGGGGCATGGGTGCATGGCGGCAAGATCCATCTTTTCTACCAAACCTACGGCAATGGGCCCAAAGATGCCATCTGCCACGGCTGGTCGAGCGATGGGGTTCATTTCGAACGAGACGAGAGTAACCCGGTCTTTCACCCCAGCGGCGCCTGGAATTGTGGGCGCGCCATAGACGCCGATGTGATCGAAGACGGCGACCGTCTGTTGCTTTACTACGCCACGCGCGACCCGGCCTTTCGGATTCAGATGTTGGGGGTGGCAGCGGCGCCCTTGACGTCGTCCTTTGGTCGCGGCGATTGGGTGCAGATCGACGATGGGCCGATCCTGGCGCCAGAGTTGCCCTGGGAACAAGAATGTATCGAGGCGGCGGCGGTCTGCCGTCGCGATGGGCAGCTCTTCATGTTCTATGCCGGGGCCTACAACAACAAGCCGCAGCAGATCGGCTGTGCTGTCAGCCAAGACGGCGTGGCCTGGCGGCGGCTTTCAGAGGAGCCGTTCCTGTCCAACGGGGTAGCGGGAACGTGGAACGCCAGCGAATCGGGCCATCCCTATGTCTTCGTCGATGAGGACGGCTCGACGCACCTCTTCTTCCAGGGCAACAACGACAATGGGCGCACCTGGTCTCTCTCTCGTGTCCTTATCGAATGGGACGGGGATCGTCCTCGCCTGGCAGAATAAGCGTGCCTGGCTTCTGAACACCCGAAAAATCCACGTACTCTATGGAACAATTATCCAGGAGGGAAAATATGGAAGATAGTCGTGTGGTTGTGCAGCGGATGGGCGAGGCGGTGGAGAACTTCCTCGCTGCCTTGACGGCGGATCAACGGCGCAAGGCCTTGATCGCGTTCGACGATGAAACGGAACGGACAGCCTGGTACTATACACCGATCTACCGCGCCGGGCTGCCGCTGACTGAGATGACCCGTCCACAGCAGCGGTTGGCGATGAAGGTAGTGGCGACGGGGCTGAGCCATGCCGGCTACAATACAGCGTCGACGATTATGGGGCTAGAGACGACACTCGACGCCAAGGAAGGCTGGTCGCGCGATGACCGCGATCCTGTACGCTATTACCTGAGCATCTTCGGCGAACCAGACGCAGATCAGCCGTGGGGATGGCGCTTCGAGGGGCACCATATTTCGCTTAACTACACCCTCATCAAAGGGCAAATCGTAGCGCCGACGCCGACCTTTTTCGGGGCCAATCCGGCGGAATCACCCTTAGGCGGAGTGGCGACGCTGCGCCCCCTCAGCGGCATCGAGGATCTGGCGCGCGATCTCCTGCACACGCTCGACGAAGGGCAGCGCGCCGTTGCCATCCTCGCCCCCGCGGCCCCGGCGGACATTGTGATGCGCAACCGGCCCTACGTGGTGGAGCATGCCTTCGATATCGACGATCCTGCTGCGCTTGCCCACTGGATGCAGCACAATGGCGTCAGCGCCGATCAGGCTGAGGCGCTGCACTATTCGTCCTCACCGAGAGGCGTGGCCGCGTCGTCTATGAACGGAGGACAGCGGGAACTCCTGGAGAAGCTGATCCGCGAGTACATCGAGCGCATGCCCGACGAACTGGCACAGATCGAGTGGAACGCGCTGCAATCGCGCGGCATCGACAGCGTCCACTTTGCCTGGGCCGGTGGGCTGCAGCGCCATCAGCCGCACTACTATCGGCTGCAAGGCGTGCGCTTCCTTGTGGAATACGACAACACCCAGAACGACGCCAACCACATCCACTCTGTCTGGCGCGACCCCGCCAACGACTTCGGCGCAGATCTGTTGGCGCATCACTATCGGCATGAGCACTGAGGCCAATCCAAGAGTTGAATGATCCACGAAGGCACACAAAGGCTCACTAAGAAAGACTTCCTTCGTGTGGCTTCGTGTGGCTTCGTGGATTATTATGCTTCTGGAATGGCCTGAGAACCATGGACGGACGACGACGTGTTCAGTGTGCCGTCCGTCCGTGGTCACTCCTAGTATCGTGTCAACGGTCAAGTGATGGCCATTCCGTAGGGGCGCTGCTTGCTGCGCCCGGCACACTGTGGGCGCAGCAAGCAGCGCCCCTACCGGTTAAATCACGCTTTCGGCGTTCCTCGCCGCCGCATCCCTAGAACGCTTTCGCTGTGTTTCGCCCGTACGGCGAGTACTGTTCCGCTTCGTAGACGATGCCGCTGGCGGGTGCAGATTGGGGCGAGAGCCAGAAAACAACGTGCGCTGCGATCTCTGCGGGCTGGGTCATTCGCCCACTGGGGGCATAGTGGCGTGGCAAGTTCTCGTGCCAGCCGGGAGCCAGTCCTTCAGACTCTTTGAGGGCAATTTCGTTGGGTGTGGGCACCCAGCCGGGATTGATCTGGTTGACGCGGATGCCTTCGGTGCCCAGCGCGTTGGCCAGATTGCGTGTCATGGTGACCATGCCGCCCTTGGCGACAGAGTAGGGGAGCAGGTTGGGTTCGCCGCTCAGCCAATTGATAGAGCCAATGTTGACGATGCTGCCACCCGCTCCCTGGCGGCGCATGGCCTGGACGGTGGCGCGGGCGATAAGCAGTGGCGCGCGCAGGTTGATGCCAATCACAAAGTCAAAGACGTCGGCATCGGTGGTGTCGATGTTGCTGCGTTTCATGGTGGCGGCGTTGTTCACCAACCCGTCAACGTGACCGAATCGGCTCACTGTCTCATCCACCAGACGCCGGCAGGCGGCCGGCTCGGCAATGTCGGCGATGACGAAGTCGGCCGCGTCCTGCCCTAGATCTTCGCACAGCCGCCGTGCCCAATCTTCTTCCAGCCCATGCACCATGACGCGTGCGCCTTCTTGCACCGCCCGCCGCGCAATCGCTTCCCCAATCCCGGTGGTTGAGCCCGTAACCAGGATGACTTTATTGTCGAGTAACATGTCATAACCTCAAGCTTGAAGGGTAAAGGTAACTGTTCGGCACTCTTTATACTTTAGAATCTATCCGCAAATTCACAGCAGCCCGGCGAAGTTGGCCTGTCTAGAGCGGACGTAGTGCTGCGCACTGTAATTGACGGATAAACACTTAGCCCAGTGTGACCCAGCCCTTTCCCTTGGCAGCTTTGTACAGCGCTTCCATCACCGCACTGCGATAGGCAGCTTCGTGGGCGTCGACCAGCGAGACGTCTGCGCCGTTGACGGCGTCGAGGAAGAGTTCGAACGCGTGCGGCCAGGCTGCGGGCAGCGCCATCCACTGCACCTCGTCTGCGGCGCCATCGAGATGGCTGCTCTTGATAAAGACATCGGTTCGGTTACGCACGTAGGCGTGGCCTTCGGTGCCGCTAATCTCAAAGGTGATGGGATCGGCTACGTCCACCCAACCGGCGGCCAGCGAACCGATGATGCCGTTCTCGAAGACAAGCAACCCTTCGCCCGTCTCATCGCAGTCAGGACCGTATCGAGTGATGGCTGTATTTAGGGCTGCGGTGACGCGATCCACGCTGCCGAAGATCCAGAGAAGCAGATCGAGGGCGTGGGTTCCCAGATCGCCGAACGCGCCCACACCGGCCTGCTGCGGATCGGTCATCCACAACCATTCGGGGGTGAACCAGTCGCCCAGCGCACCGGAATGGCAGTTGCTGACCCGCACGCGGGTGATCTTGCCAAAGGCGCCGGCATCCACCTGTTGTTTGAGAAATTGATGGGCCGGCATCCCGCGCTGGAAGTAGCCCGTCTGGAAGAGGACGCCCGCCTTCGCAATGGCGTCGGCCATGCGGTAGGCGTCTTCCGTGCCGAGACCGAGTGGTTTTTCCACGAACATGTGTTTGCCCGCGTCTGCGGCGGCAGTGACCAGAGCGGCATGACGATCCGTCTCCGAGCAGATGATCACAGCCGGGATGGAAGGATCGTTCCAAATCGTCGTCAGATCCTCGACGACGGGTGCGTTCAGCAGGGCAGCATTCTTCTCCGCTCGGGCGTGGTCGTGATCCCAAACTGCCGTGACGGTGACATCGTTGCGAGCCTGTAATCGTTTGACAAAGCCGGGTGTGTGGATGTGTCCGCAGCCGACCAAAGCGACGTTGATCATTTGAGTTCTCCGTGGGATAGGTAGATGGATGTGTCGTGTGTCGCGTGGGCAAGAACGAGATTGCCTTGCAACATCTCATCATAGTCTAGCGGATTACAGCCCAGACGCAACTTGGAGATGAAGGGTGCATCCAGGTGGGGGCGAATTGCGGGTTGGGCGGATTGTTACTTGACACATCGCACCCTGCGCCCGACACTGTGAAAAGCGCAGCGCCCTGCACCGGTTGAGTAGCCCGGAGCTTGCGCAGGGTGAGGCGCAGCGCCTGTGCCCAACGAACCCAGATTGACGGGATCTTCAAGAAGAAAGGATCTTTGCATGACCACCGAACCTCGTCCACTACTGGCGATCACCCTGGGTGATCCCGTGGGGGTTGGCCCCGAGATCATCTTGAAGGCGTTACGCCACGCTGATCTCTTTGCGCGCTGCCGTCCGCTGGTGATTGGGGATCGGCGCATCCTGAAGCAGGCGGCGGCATGGATTGAGGGCGCGCCCCACGCTTACGAAATCATCAAGGACCCGCGCCAGGGGCAGTATGCGCTGGGCACGGTGCCGCTATTGGATCTGCACAACGCCGACCCCGCTGAGATCCCCATAGGCAAAGTCAGCGCCCCTGCCGGGAGGGCCGCCGTTGAGGTTGTCTTCCAGGCCTGTGATCTGGCTATGGACGGTGTTGTCGACGGCATTGTAACCGCGCCCCTGAACAAGGAAGCCATGCACCGGGCGGGGTTCCTCTACCCGGGGCATACCGAACTCCTGGCCGAGCGCACGGGGGCGGAGCGCATTTCGATGCTGCTGGTGGGGCCGTCCTTGCGCGTGGTCCACGTGAGCACACACGTTTCGCTGGTCGAAGCGATCCGCCGGGTGCAGACGCCGCGGGTATTGGAGGTAATCGAGCTGGCCCATCGATCCTGCCGCGCCCTGGGGATTGCCGAACCGCGTATCGCCGTGGCCGGGCTTAACCCACACGCCAGCGAGAACGGTCTTTTCGGCAATGAAGAGGCAGAACAGATACAGCCCGCCATCGAACAAGCGCGCAGCCGCGGGTGGACGGTCTCCGATCCGCAGCCGCCCGACACTGTCTTTTTACGCGCCGTCAAGGGGGAATTCGACATCGTCGTCGCCATGTACCACGATCAGGGACACATCCCCATGAAGGTGCTGGCCTTCGACAGCGGCGTCAATGTGAGCATGGGCCTGCCTATCATCCGCACGTCGGTCGATCACGGCACGGCTTTCGACATCGCCGGCACCGGCAAAGCCAGCGAAGAAAGTCTGCTGGCGGCGGTGGATGTGGCCGTGCAGATGGTGGCGGCGCGCATCAAGTAAACCGACGTTTTTTCTACTTGCAGTCCGTCCGCTGAGACTGGCGCCAGTCGGGGTCCTTGGCGTCGAGGAAGGCGATTAACTCGCCGTCGCTCAGATTGATAAGGCAGTTTTTGCCGACGTCCAAATAGGTCAAGCCGTTCAGGTTGATGAACTCGTGCGGCAACGTGAACAAGTAATTTTCGGCAAGTTCGAGACTTTGAAGCGCCTGAAGTTGACCGAACTGCGCCGGCAGCGTGGTCAGTTGGTTCGCATGCAGGGCGACACTTTGAAGACGCGTGAGATTGCCGAACTCCGGCGGCAAGGTGGTTAACTGGCTATGATCGGCCACAAGGACGGTCAGACTGGACAGTTGGCCAATGGTCGATGGCAAGGTAGACAGCTTCGTTTCGTTGATCTGTAACAGGGTTAGAAAAGAGAGTTGACCAATGCTCTCGGGCAGGGCAGTAAGGGGTGTGCTCGACAGTTTCAACTCGTCAAGCCGGCTCAAATTGCCGATCTCAGATGGAAGCGTGGTCAGCATATTACTGCCTACGTCCAGGAACTCGAGATTTGAGAGCTTTCCAATTTCAGGGGGCAGGCTGTTCAACTGGTTTCCGTAAAGCTGAATACTGCGCAATGTGTTTAGATCGCCAATCTGAGGGGGGAGTCCGGTCAAGCGGTTTTGTGCCAACGAAAGCTCGATCAGGTTCGGTAGATCTACCAGGACAGAGGGTACCGCTCCACTCAAGTTGTTATCAGCAAGGGTGATGCGGTTGACATACCGGCCGCTGACAGTGCATCCAATACCGTACCACGCGCAAGGAAATACATTTTGAAACCATCCTACGCTGACTTCCCAGCCGTTGCCGCCGCTGCGGATGTCGTTGGTTGCCCAAAAGAGCTGTTCCAGCGCCATACACTCAGAAACCGGAATCTGGTTGACTGCCGTGCATATAAACCTGTTCGGTTCTAGCAGGATGGTGGGCAAGTAGAGTGTGCGCCCATTGGGAATGGTCTTTTGGCCCGGCGCACTTTTGATGTTTGCAGGAAACAGCCCTGCCAACAAGATCAGCGTCAAAATGAAGGCGTAGACGTACTTGCGCATAAAATCCTCCGGGCGATCTTGCTGGGTCAGGGTGGCATTCAATTGTATATAGTTCGCCATCATAGTATACGACAGTGCAGATGAAGGTGCATGGTCAATTTTGATGTAATTTGGGCCGGAGGCGAGGCCAGGGCGCAGAAACAGAAAACCTGCCACGCCGTGAAAGACGTGACAGGTTGGCAAAAGCAAACCCGCCGGATCTTTGAGATCCGGCGGGTTCTTCCAGGTCAGGCAGATTGGTTCAGTGTTACCGATTGCGACCCCGGCGCATCATGCTGCCCGTGCCGTCCTGAGCGGGGACGCCGCCGTTGAGGCAGTTGTCACAGACGCCGTCGCCGTTCGCGTCGACAAAGTTAGCGCCAGGCGTGCCGCTGCCCTGCTGGGCGTACCGTCCGCCGCGCTGGGCGCCCCATTGACTGCCCGTACCATCCTGGGCGGGGAGACGGTTCACGAAGCTGTCGCAGACGCCGTCGCCGTTCTTATCGATGAAGGTGCCGTGGATGCCGTCGCCAATCCCTGTCCCTGCGTCGGGGTTTTGTGGGCCAGGACCAGCCGCCATTGCTGCTACCGAAATCGCCATCACCAGCATCAGGGCCAACAAGAAACTAACTGAAAGTTTGCGTGACATAAGAATCTTCTCCAATTTCTGTGAATGTTTGATTACACATCTGTTTGAGTACCTTCGTTTCAACCGGTTGTTTGTGCTGCTGTGTCTACAGAATAGCGGCAGGTTGTGTACGAAATGTGAATCAGATATGTGGAGAAGATGTGTTGACATCCGGTTACATCACGCCCGCCAATCGCTCGATCCCCGCTTGTATGGCCTCTTCATCAAAGTGTGCAAAGCTCAAACGGAAATGATGATGCAGCCCGCCCTGGCTCGAAAACCGTGCGCCAGGCACAAAGCCAACGCCCGCAGCGTGGGCGCGTGGCAACAGCTCCGCCGTATCGGCACCGGTCAGGAGCTCGCTCCAGAAGAAGTAACCACCCTGCGGCGGGCGATAGCGCAGCCGGTCGCCAAAGTGAGCCAATAGCGCGCCCTGCATGACGGCGATTCGTTGCCGGTACGTCTGCCGCAGTTGATGCAGATAGCCAACCTGCCATCCTCGTTCCAGGACCACCCGCACGATGTTTGAGGTGAAATGGTTGAGCCCGCCGCCACTGTCCACCAATCCACACAGGACAAAACGCTGCACCAGGTCCGGCGTGGCTTGAATCCAGCCCAGCCGCAACCCTGGCGCCAGGATCTTCGAGAAGGAGCCGATTGAGAGTACGCGCGCCTGGTCAACGAAAGCAGCCAGCGGCGTGGGCGGCGTCGCAGCGTATCCCAACAGGTGGTAGACCTCATCGGCCACGATCAGAAAATCGTGTTCACGGCTGAGGGCGACCAGTTGTTCACGCCGCGTCTGTGAGAGCGTATAGCCGGTGGGGTTCTGAAAGGTGGGGATGGTGTACATGAAGACCGGACGGTGGCGCGTCAGGGCTTCTTCGAGGGCGTCAATGCGCAGACCATCCTCGTCGATGGGCAGGCTAACCACGTTAAGTTTGTGGTCCTCCCTGAGGATACGCAAGGCCAGGAAGTAGCTGGGTTCTTCCACGAACACCGTGTCGCCCGGCTGGGTGAACTGCGTGCAGATCAGATCCAGCGCCTGCGACGCGCCCGCCGTGATCATGAACTGCTGGGCGGAGACGGGCGTGGCGTATTGGTTTGTCAAAAAGTCGGCCAGCGCCAGGCGGAAGCGCCCGTCACCCTGTTCGTAGCCGTAGTTGAGTAGATCGTTGTCTCCTTCGGCGAAGCGTGCGGCCGCGGCCTTCGCCAGGATGTCGTGGGGCAGCAGATCGAAACCGGGCTGGCCGATGCCGAAATCAATGCGCTCCGTGCTGCGCTCCACTTGCGTGGTGCGTATCGATGTCATCTTCGCTCCTCCGTTCTTACCTGTATTTCTTTTGTCCAACTCTATACTGCCTGACCTTTACCCACAAGTCCCCAGTCGGTACAGGCCTGGCACACAGCGGCCGCTCTGGGTTCTGCTGCCGAGATACTGCTTCGTGATGTTGGGCCGGTTGTCGGGGCATGAGGGGGATGGGGGCGACGTCTCGCCCATTGTCGCAGATCTCCGTCCCATCCCCCTCGTGCCCCTACCAATAGGGTCAAAACGAATCCGATCTGACGTAGACTCGGTTTCGCCGTCGATCTGGTAGATCTCTACGGCTCACGGTACAATGAAACGTGCACGTTCATTGACATCACTACCCCATCTTACCCGAAAAGGAAAGACTCATGGCGACGCTGCGCGCTGAAACGCTTGAGAAACTGGCCCGTTTTGATACACCGACCATCTGCAACGTGATTGAATTGTTTGAAGTGCGACCACAAACGGTGGGCTACATGGATGCGGGGATCAAAGCCTGTTTCCCCGAAATGGCGCCGATTGTTGGCTTTGCCGCCACGGCTACCTTCCGGTCGGCGGGTGCGCCGCATGGTTCAGGATCATACAGCAGTCTCGACGATCAAGTGGCGCGTTTCGAGGATCTTGCCGGTCCGCCCATTGTTGTCTTCCAGGACCTGGACAACCCGGTAGTGGCGGCGACCTTTGGCGAAGTGATGTGTACCACCTATAAGTCATTTGGGGCGATTGGCCTGATCACCAGCGGCGCCGGTCGCGACCTGGATCAGGTGCGTGCCATCGACTTCCCCTGCTTCACCAGCGGCACTATCTGCGCACACGGCTATCCACAAACACTCGACGTGCATGTGCCCGTCCACGTGGGGGGAATCATGGTCTACCCCAACGACCTGCTGCATGCCGACTGCAACGGCGTTTCTACGATTCCGGTGGACATTGCCGACGAGGTCGCCGACATCAGCGATGAGTTCGTGGCGGCCGAGATGATCCTGATCGACGCCCTGCGTGCCGGGACACCCACCCTCGCCATCCTCAAAGAGGCACGCGCTGCCTCAAAGAATCGCATCGGCGAATTGCGCAAACAAGTGACGAGAAAGCGCAGTTAGCCGATCAGGACTTACGCAGGTCGTCGGTTGAGTAGCCGGTTGTTCGTGCGGAGGGGACGTTCTGTCTGTCAAGAGCGTCCTCTCCCTATTCTATAGTGGTATCACTTTGAAACCCAGAGTTTTGCAACCGGCGAAGCAAAGGCGCGGGACTACCACAGAGAACACAGAGAACACATAGATAAGGTCGCTTCCCTCTTCTTCTTTGTGCTCTTTGTGTTCTCTGTGGCGATTTTCTGCATCTCGACGGCATCGCTGACGAGGTTGCTAAGTTCGCTTGGTCCAGGCGCTGCGCCTTCGCCCTCCGCAAGATCAGCCACCTCAACCGACGCTAGCGAAACTCGGGTTTTCAAAGTTCCTTCAACCTAAACATTCAAACATTTTGCTAATACTAGCAATACGTCATGCATATGCAGCGACGGTATAGTAGGCATGTATGCAAACGCATAAAAACGAAAGTGAATGTGTGAACGGTTGCGTTCATAGAATTTCAATTGGTCTCATATAACAAATCTTTAGGAGGGCGATGAGCATGGCAAAAATCATCGGCATTGACCTGGGTACTACCAACAGTGTTGTTGCTGTAATGGAAGCAGGCAATCCTACGGTCATTGCAAATGCAGAGGGTAACCGCACGACCCCCTCGGTGGTTGCTTTTACCAAGAGCGGCGAACGTCTGGTTGGTGTAACAGCCAAGCGCCAGGCAGTGGTCAACCCTGAAAATACTGTCTATTCAGTCAAGCGCTTGATGGGGCGGCGCATCGATGACTCCGAAACCAAACGCACGATGGGCATGGTTTCGTATCAGATCGTGGAAGGGCAGCACGATGATGCGCGCGTTCGGATCCCTGTAAAAGACAAAGTCTACAGTCCGCAAGAGATCAGCGCCATGATCCTCAGCAAGCTGAAGCGAGATGCCGAAGCTTACTTGAGCGAAGACGTCAAACAGGCCGTGATTACGGTTCCGGCTTACTTTAACGATAGTCAGCGTCAAGCCACTAAGGACGCCGGCCAGGTAGCCGGTCTGGAAGTGTTGCGTATCATCAACGAGCCGACCGCAGCCGCATTGGCCTACGGCCTCGACAAAAAAGAAGACGAAACCATTCTCGTCTTCGACTTAGGTGGTGGCACCTTCGACGTTTCTGTATTGGAAGTCGGCGATGGCGTTATCGAGGTGAAATCAACCAACGGCGACACCCACTTGGGTGGCGACGACTGGGACGAACGCATCGTCCAGTGGTTAATCAGTGAGTTTAAGAAAGAGCAGGGCATCGATCTGAGCCAGGATCGCCAGGCCTTACAGCGTCTGCGCGAGGCTGCAGAAAAGGCCAAGATCGAATTGTCCAGCACGCCACAGAGCGAGATCAACCTGCCCTTTATTACTGCGGACAGCACGGGGCCGAAGCACTTGCAGGTCACGTTGAGCCGCAGCAAGTTCGAACAACTAACCCAGGATCTGGTTGAACGCTGTAAGAAGCCGTTCAATGCCGCCCTGAAGGATGCCGGTCTCTCGGCCAATCAGTTGGACGAAGTAGTTCTGGTGGGTGGCTCGACCCGTATGCCCATGATCCAGGAATTGGTACGCAGCCTTACCGGCAAGGAAGCCCACAAGGGCGTCAATCCGGATGAAGTTGTGGCTGTGGGCGCCGCGCTGCAGGCCGGTGTCTTGGGTGGCGAGGTCAAGGATCTGCTCCTCCTCGACGTGACGCCGTTGAGCCTGGGTCTGGAGACGTTGGGCGGTGTGATGACGACGCTGATTCAGCGCAACACCACTATCCCGACCCGCAAGACCGAGGTCTTCAGCACGGCAGAGGACAATCAGACCGCTGTCGACGTCCACGTGCTACAGGGCGAACGCCCAATGGCGCGTGATAACAAGACTCTGGGCAATTTCCGCCTGGATGGGATTCCGTCGGCGCCGCGTGGCATACCTCAGGTGGAAGTGACCTTTGATATCGATGCCAACGGCATCCTCAACGTGACCGCCAAGGATAAGGCGACGGCTAAGGAACAGAGCATCCAGATCACGGCGTCGACCAATCTGACCGACGATGAAGTCGAACGACTGGTGCAAGAAGCCAAGCGCAACGAAACCGCTGACCGCCAGCGCCGCGAGATGGTCGAAGAGCGCAACCGGGCCGACAGCCTGGTCTACGCCACTGAGAAGTCGCTCAAAGACCTGGGCGACAAGGTCCCGGCCGGCGACCGCGAACAGATCGAGCAGACGATGGCAGATCTGCGCGAAGCGTTGAAGGGCGAAGATACCGATCGCATCAAGCAACTGGCCGAGCAGTTGCAACAGGCCAGCAATGCACTTGCACAGCAGGTCTATCAGCAGCAGCAAGAGGAACCGGGTGCGCCCGGTCAGACTCCTGGCCAGGATGGTGGCGACGAAGACGTGGTTGAAGGCGAGTATCGCCAGGTTTAGTCCACGTTTGAGTAGACAGCTAGTCGATAATCAAAACGGGGTAGGGTGTGGTCAAACCACACCCTACCCCGTTTTCTATTGGTGCTGCATCACGGTTTACCGGCGTTGCCGGTGGTGCGTCCCAATTTTTCGGTTCTGATCTTCAGGGCAGCTACCCAGAACGGAGCGGCACGGAGGCCGGTCCCTACCCGTAGGGATGGACCTCTGTGTCCATCCGTCGTGGCTTCCCGGTAGACATGGACCCACCCAATACTATGGGATACACCCTCGCCGGTCATGCACGGATTCGTTATGAGTCGCTGTTACCGTTATGAAAAACCGAACGCAAAGTATATACTTTGCATAAAGAACAAGTAGCTGTTGAACTGAATAGTGCAAGTACGGGTATATTCCCAAGCAATGGTAAAATAGGCTTCTGTATTCGCATTGTACCCTCTACACCGCTGCATGCGTGCAGACTGGACACGGTATGGATCACAAGGATTACTATCAAGTTTTGGGTGTCCCTCGCCATGCGGACGGTTTGGAGATCAAACGCGCCTACCGCACACTTGCCCGGCAGTATCATCCTGATCTCAATGCAGGCAACATAGAGGCTGAACAAAGGTTCAAGGAGATCAGCGAAGCGTATACTGTGCTGGCTGATGTTGAGAAGCGCAAAATTTACGATCAGGTTGGCGCAGACTGGAAACAGCGGCGCGGCACCGGCGAAGCATTCAACTGGTCTAGCTGGTTTGGTGAGGAGGACGACGATCCACCGCCGGCAAGGAGCAAACCGAACGTAAGTACAGAAGAATTCAGCAGTCCGCGTACAGGGCCGTCGCGCGCAGAGCCGCCCCGCCCCGACAGCGCCAATCAGAGTTCATTCTCTGACTTCTTCCAGCAACTATTCGGCGCGGGCAACACCGAGAACGAACCGCGTACCTATACAACACGTGTGGGATCGACTGATCGGAACCAGCCGACGCTGCCCATCGACATTACACTGGAAGAGGCATTTTGGGGCACATCACGTACGATTCAGCAGGGCAATGAACGCTTCGAGATCACCATTCCGCGCGGCGTGGTCAGCGGCTCCAAAATACGCTTCGCGCCGGGACGTGATGCGTTGACCCTGGTCGTCGCCGTCAAAGCGCACAGCCAATTCCGCCGCGACGGAGACAACCTGTACACGCAGATGAAGGTCGATCTCTACACAGCCTTGCTCGGTGGCGAGGTAGGGGTACCCACCCTGGAAGGAACGTTGTTGCTGGTTGTGCCGTCCAATACGCAGAACGGGCGCGTCTTCCGCCTGAAGGGACAAGGGATGCCCCTGGTGAAGACGCCTGAGCAGCGCGGCGATCTCTTTGTTGACATTGAAGTGACATTACCGGTGCCGTTAACTGAAGAAGAACGGCGGCGCTTTATCGAACTACGTCGGCTGCGTCACAACGGCAATGATTTGTTTACGTAGCACCGTGCGGAGGAAATATGAGTCATCTCTCCCCCGGCAGGCAACCACCGCGGTTTGTATTGGTTGCCCTAATAGCAATCTGGCTGCTTTTTGTGAGTGCCCTGGTCTTTGGGGCGTTTCGGCTCTTTATGCCCGACGTGCCCGCCACTCAGGCTGAGGGAGCGAGCGCGCAAGTAGCGAGTTTGTCGGCAAATCAAATTGCACAAGAGACCCCAATCCCTACGGAACCGGCGCGTGCTGCCTTTTGGGCTAACTGGTTGCGCAGAGCAACGGCGACGCCATCGCCATCGGCTACGCCTTCCCCAACGCCGTTTCCGACGGCAACGCCCACGGTGACACCCACGCCGCCGCTACCCGAGCCACCCTTCCCCACACCTGTCGTCGATCTCGAAGATCGGTCAATCTACACGCTCTCGCTCCGACCACAGTCCGCCGCCGATTTGGAGGATGTGGTTGACGCGCCGCACTACTTCATCCAGGCCATGCTCATCCCCGATGAAACACCGATCATCACCGGGATCGAACGCGTGCGCTATGTCAATCAAGAAGCAGACGCGCTCAACGAGATCTACTTCCAACTCTACCCCAATTTACCTGCCTACGAGGGGACGTCCACTGTCAACCGCGCCATTGTGGACAGCCAACTGGTAACGCCTACGTTGGAATACGAAAACTCGGCGCTGCGCATACCGCTGGCCGAACCCTTGCAGCCTGGCGAGAAGGTCGACATCACGCTCTGGTTTTATGCGACGATGCCCACGGCCGTGCGCGCCGGATCGGCCGGCGCAGGTCTCTACGGTTACTATCAGGGTGTTTATGATATGGCGGCTTTCTACCCCACATTGGCCGTTTACGACCAAAATGGATGGAATCTGGGTGTAACGGCAAGTCATGGTGATTCGACCTTCACCGACATCTCATATTATCACGTCGAACTGACGGTGCCTGCCGATCAAGAAGTCGTGGCATCAGGCACAACCATCGATCGGCGCAGCAACGGCGACGGCACTGATACCTGGCAGATCCTGGCCGGCCCTGCGCGCACATTCTATGCCGCCTCCAGCTCACGTTACCAGTTCATCAGCGCAACGGTGGATGATGTCGTCGTCAATAGCTACTATCTGGATGGTGGTCTCACCGGCGCGCAGACTGCTCTCGATTATGCCACCGGCGCCCTTGCCGTCTTCAGCCGTATGTTTGGCGATTATCCCTATCGGGAATTGGATGTGGTGGCGATGCCTACCACCGGCTTCGGCATGGAGTATGCCGGCGTCATCGACATCGCCAATCGCTTTTACGGAGAGGGCGGCGGGGCCTATGCCGAAGCGGTTGTCCACGAAGTCGCCCATCAGTGGTGGTACAACCTGCTGGGCAATGATCAGCCCGATGAGCCATGGTTGGATGAGTCTCTGGCCAACTACTCGTACTATCTCTACTTTGAGGACATCGGCTGGGTGGAAATGCAGAACGCCATCATGAACAATGATTTCCTCTACCGATATCAGGCCGCGCAGAACCTGGGGATCGACCGTCCTGTGGGCGGGCCGGTAGCGGGCTTCGACGTCTCCAACTACATCAACATTGTTTATAGCAAGGGTCCTCTCTTTTTCCACGCGGTGCGCGAACGCATGGGCGATGACGCCTTCTTTGCATCCCTCCAAGATTATGCGCGGACCCATCGTTATGGCATCGTCTACACGGATGATTTGATGGCGACCTTTGCGCGTCACACCGACCAGCCATTGGACGATCTCTATCAGTTTTGGATCGGGGAGTAACTGCACCCGCTTCAAACAGACTGCTAATGCATCGCTTGCACAATCTTGAACGTTTGCCTGCTATGATGTCGAACAATGAAGAAAGTCTCTATCAGGCAGACAAAAAGGAAGTTGCACAATGGCAATCAAAGCAGTGATCCACACCAATCAGTCGAGTATTGATCGGGTTTTAGGCGCCGGTCTACCCGTGGTGCTGGCTTTTTGGAGCCCCCAATCCACGCAGGATGATCCCGGTGTACTCGAAGATCTGGCCGTCGACTTCGCCGGTCGCGCCTTAATCGCCAAAGTCAACGCCGCTGATGAAGCGGCATTGATGACCCGCTTCAACGTTACGCAGTTGCCCAGTTTCGTCTTCGTCAAGGATGGGCGCGCCGAGGCTACTGTTGCCGGCCCCCTGTCTCAAGAGACGTTGCGGGCCTGGCTGCGTCATCTCAGCGAAGGCGGGCCTCGCCCAGAAACCGCAGCGACCGACCGCACCCACAAACGCAACGGACAAAACGGGCATGCCAATCCACGTGCTCAACAGACGTCGGCCAAGCCGGTGCAACTGACCGACGCTACTTTCGAGCAGGCGATCAACGGTGACCTGCCGGTCCTCGTCGATTTTTGGGCGGAATGGTGCGGGCCTTGTCGCATGGTTGGCCCCAGTGTAGAACAACTGGCCCAGGAGTTCGCCGGGCGCGCCGTGGTTGCAAAACTAAACATCGATCAAAACCCGCGTGTGCCGCAGCGCTTCGGCATCATGAGCATCCCTACGCTGTACATCTTTAAAAACGGACAGGTGGTGGATAAGATTGTGGGCGCGCAGCCGCTGCCTGCGTTGCGGAAATGGCTGGCGCGTCACGTAAGCGGCTAATGAAAGGACGGGCCATGTTCGGCGAAATGGGCCGTTGGCTCATGATTGCAGGCGGAGCGCTGTTTTTGCTCGGCCTCGCCCTGTTCATCGTGGGGCGCATCCCGGGGCTGGGCCGTCTGCCCGGTGACATTCTGATCCAGCGCGATGGATTCTCGCTCTTCATCCCACTGGGCACGATGATCGTGGTCAGCCTTGCCCTGACACTGTTGGTCAACCTGATCGGGCGTTTCTGGCGTTAATGTCGAGCGGGTGGGATCCTGGTTTCTGGAACATCGCTCACATCCTTACGCCGCCTTGATGGGGATTCTTATAGGGTCAGGACTTACAAAAGAGTCAGTGATGAAGCGGTTGAGATGTGCAAAATTCGCTTGATTTCGATACGCTGCGCTGCTCAACCGGCCCGGAGTGCCTGTCAAAACTCCTGGCGCATGTCCTGATCGCACGGCCGATCCAAACCGATCCAATCTGAAGCCCCCAGCAAGAAAGGATGGACTTATGCCAAAGGAAAATCGCAAGAATATTCCCGAAGAGAAGAAAGAACAGCGCAACCGCTATGACACCAGCGCCGACAACATCGTTAAAGGCGAGGCCGAAGGGAGACACTTCAACGAAAATGTGCGTCCTCGCCACCCTGGGCTAAATCCCGAGATCGAAAGCGACCCCGATGCTTATCTGGGCGCTGAAGAGGTCGACGACGATGAATCCATGAGCTCGGTCAGCAGCCATAGCACCACAGGGATCACGGCGCCGGAAGTCCGCCAGGACATTACCGAGGAAGAAGAGGAAACCCTCGAAGAGATCAAACGCGACATGACCGGCGGTTAGCGCGTACAGAGTGTTTGTATGAGAATGGCGGGTGTCCTGCAACAGGACACCCGCCATTCTCATTTCACCGGTTTTCTCGTTTTCTCTGAACGCTTGTGTCCGGCCTGTAAAAAGTGCTACAATCGGGGACGCACCTTTCCATTGACCGCTCTACCCGAAACCATGCCAGAGACGACCCCGATCCGCTACGATCTCTATGTCAGCTATCACGAGACCGACGCCAGGTGGGTCTTTGAATGGTTGCTGCCTCACCTGCACGATGCCGGGCTGACCGTTGCCATCGACGCCGAGAGTTTCGCCCCCGGTGCGCCTGTCCTCGAAGAGACCGAACGGGTCATTGGCGAGAGCCGCCACATCCTCGCCGTGCTCACGCCCGCCTATGTCGACGGCGGCTGGGACAACTTCGAAACGCTGCTCGTTCAAAATGAAGATCCAGGCGCTCGTCTCCGTCGCCTGATCCCCATTTTGCTGGAGGAGTGCGAGCCCCCGTCACGCATCAAGCTGTTGCATTGGGTCGACTTCCGCGACGCCCAACGCCGCCAAGAGCAACTTGAACGGGTTGTCGCCGCGGTACGCGGAACGAGTCAACTGCCCGAACTTCGTTACGAGCGCATCCCCGACGCTCGCCAGCGCTGGTGGGAACTGCGCGGACTGCTGGCCATTGGGGTGGGGATTCTCTTGATCCTCGGCCTGGTGGGTGGCTGGATCTGGTGGCAGCGTGGACCGACCGAGATGGATCGTGTCTTTAACATTGCCGTGGCGCAGATCGGTGAGCGCAATGAAAACGGTTCACAGCAGCAAAGCGATCTGGGTGATCTGCTGGGCAAATGGATGTTTAGCGGCCTGCAAAGCGAAAATGCACAGTACGCCGACAACAGCAACGTTCTGCTCTGGCACGATAGCCTTTCGTGGACGGAAAAGGGGCGCACGTTGGGTCGCATCCAGGGAGCCAACGCCAGGGATCGCTCCGACCAGGCCGACCAACTGGCCCAGGATATCAATGCCCATGTCGTGATCTACGGGTATCTTTCCGCGGCTGCACCCCAGCAGTTGACCATCGAATTCTTCGTGCCGCGGCGGCTGGGCAGCGAGTCCAACCTCACCATCGGTCGCTATCAATTCGGAGATCCGATTCCCATTCCCGCCAATTTCGACCCCGGCGACACCCTCACCGCAGGCGCGTTGGAAGAAAGGGTTACCGTACGCGCCAATGCACTCTATTGGCTGCTCGTCGGCATTCGGCAGAGCCTCTTAGGGCGACACGCCGAGGCGCTGGCGATCTTCGAACAGGCCAATCAGTTGCTGCCGCGCTGGCGTGAGCGGGGTGAGGGCAAAGAGAATCTCTACCTTTTTTTGGGGCGAGAAAACCTCTTCCTGGAAAATTTTGACGAGGCCGAGACTGCGCTGAAAATGGCTCTTGAACGGAAACCAGGGTTTGCCCGCGCCCAAATCGGTCTGGCCGGCGTCTACTTTCGGCGGGCGCAGGCGCTGCCGCCCGCCGACCGACTGGCCGATCCCAATCTCAACCAAGCGTTCACGGCCTACGAGGAAGGCGTGCGTATGGCCGAACAGACAGGCGATCCACTGCTTATGGACATTGCCACGATTGCGGCAGCGGGTGCGCTGCGTCTACGCGCCGAATCCGAGTATGCGCTCGATCACTTCCAAGATGCCGTCGATACCCATGATCACGCTATCGTCACCCTTGAAGGCGCGCTTGCTCATCTGGAAACCACACAGCAGTTTCGCATTCTGGGGCAGGCGTACCAGTTTACGGGGCTTTCGTACCTGGAACGTGGACAGGCTCTAGAGCGGTTGTCCGCCGCCGAGGAAGCGCAGTCCTCCTATCAGGCCGCCGTCACCGCCTTTGATGCCTGTGTGGCGCAAGAGGGCAACCTGCCCGAAGATGAATTTTATGCTGCCGAAGTAGCGGCAGCATGCCAGTCGCTCAAACGCTCCACCGAAGATATTCTATCCAACTTTGGAGGTTGAGATGAAGCACTTACCGATGGTCGTTCTGTTGTGTACTCTGCTCTTCCTGGCGGCGTGTGGCACAGCACCCGCCGAAGAACCAGATCTGGTCGCCACGCAAGTGGCCGTAGAACGTGCTGCCGCCGCCACCCTCACCGCCGAAGCTATACCACCCGCAGCCGGCGCAGGGCCGACCAATGTCGCTCCACCTCAGGCCACTGTAGAACCGACCGCGGCCGCGCCTGATCCCACGGCAACGTCCACTGAACGCAGTGGTACGCCCACTGAAAGCAGTGGTACGCCGACCCAGGTGGCAGTGGTGGTACAGCCTGTCTTCACACCCACACAGGTTCCGCCGACGCCCACACCCACGCCCACGCAGATCACTGCCGTCGTCTTTCCTGTGGACGGCAGCGATGGCGATAAAGCGCTGCACGGTTCCTTTGTGCAGAGCAACGGTGGACGCAACGTGATCCTGCCCGGCGTTGAACAAAACCAGGTGACCAACCCCATGGTCTTCCGCGAGCGCCTGCCTGTGCGCGTCGAAGTCTTTGACGAGAACGTCGGCCAACAGGACGGGGACGGCATCGCCGCCGTCGACTTCAACATCAGCGGCCCCAGCGGTGAAAGCGTCCTGCGCATCATCGAACAGACCGCGCCTTACTGCTTGTGGGGCGGCAACGATCCGGCCTGCCCTGCGCCCAGCTTTGCCGATCTCGGCTACGTCTGGCCGCAGACCGGAACTGCCATAGAGAATGATTTCCACCAGGCCGCCATTATCATCACCGGCACCAATGACACGTCCATCACCTGGTTCTGGACCTTTGAGATCGATCATGGGCAAGCTGCGGCTGAAACCGAAACCGAAACCGCAGCCGCAGCCGTTGAAGTGGTGCTGCGCCCCGCCTGCGCTGATCGGGTGACAGTGCCCACCGGCGCCCCGATCAACTTAATCTACGGAATCTGGGCCAACCGCGATCTGTACCGCGCCTCTCAAAATGAAGCGTACATCCAGATCGATCTAACGGTCGATAACCAGCCCATCAGCGGGGACCGGGTGCTGCCGCCGGTGGCCGATCTGCCCCAGGCTATCTGTGGGCGCGACTACGAAGATTCGTATTGGGTCTACCACACCGCGCAACTGCCTGCGCTGACGCCGGGCGTCCACAGTGTGACGGTAAGTTATCGCTTCACCCAGCCTGTGGACGATGGCTACGGCAGCACGTACACGCAACCCTTCACCCAGCAATACCAGATCGTGGTGGAATGATGGCGACCTTAACCAATGCGCACGCCCTCGTGATGGGGATTGCCAATTATCAACATGTGCCGCACTTGCCCGAGAACGTGCTGTGGGATGCGCAGGATCTGGCCGCAGTCCTCACCGACGCCGATCTGTGCGGTTATCCCGCCGAGAATGTCCATCTCTTGCTCGACGACGCCGCCGGCGCCGAGCGCATGCGCCAGGAGCTGGATGCTCTGGCGGCACGAACCGACGAGGAGTCCACCGTCACGGTCTATTTTTCGGGGCACGGTGGGCGCATCGACACAGGCACTGCCGCCGCTGAATACATCCTGCCCGTGGACGCCGATCCCGCCGCCGGTCGACTGGCGCAAACCGCATTCTCCAGCGCCGAGTTTACCGAACGGATCAAGGCGATCCCGGCGCGCAAACTGCTGCTGATCCTCGATTGCTGCCATGCCGGCGGCGTTGGATTTATCAAGGACGCAGACGTCGAGCCACTGGATGGGCTGGCCAAGGGCCTCTCGGATCGGGGCTACGAATCGCTGGCGGCCGGGCGCGGGCGCATCGTCTTTGCCTCGGCGCGCCCCGACGAACAGTCCTATCTGCTGCCGGGAGATCGCAACAGCCTCTTCACCAAACATCTGCTCGCGGGCCTGCGCGGTGGCGCCAAAAGCGACGATACAACGATCCGCGTGGCCCGGCTGTGGGAGTATCTGTGGCCACGCGTCAACGAGGCCGTGTCTCAGCAGCATCCAATCTTCAAAGGCGAGATGGAAGAGAGCTTCGCGCTGGCCCGGTATCTGGGCGGCATCGAAGACGAGATCCCTACTGACGAGCAAGGATTTGAGTACGATGCCTTCCTCAGCTTCGCGCAGACGGAGCCGGATCTGGGGTTTGTGTGGACCGAACTGGTGCCCTTCTTGCAGGAGAAAGGCGTGCGACTGGCCGTGGCAGGCGATCCCGACGTCCTCGAACCGGGGGTGGAACTGGTAATCGGTCTGCCCGCCGTGATGGAGCGCTGCAAGCGCACGCTGATGGTGCTGACGCCGCGCTATTTCGATGATCCGTGGGCGAATTTCCATGCCATCGTCGACGCCACGCAGGGTATCGAGGGCGGTCAGCATCGCCTGCTGCCCCTCATTGTCGATGGCGATCTGGATCGATCCAGGCTGCCGGCGTTTGTGCGCATCTTGCAGCCACTGGACATTACCCATCCTTATCTGGGCAAGCGTAACTGGCAAACATTGGCCACCCGTTTGCAGCAACCGTTACCCCTATCCAACCGAACCAAGGATCAACCATGAGTCTCTTTACTGCATTGGGCGCACTGTATGGCGCCGTAGCCGTTGCCTTGGGCGCTTTCGGCGCTCATGCCTTGCGCGATCGTCTGACCGCCGCCAAACTCACCACATTCGAGACTGGTGTGCGCTATCAGTTCTACCATGCCTTCGCCCTGCTGGCCGTCGGGTTGCTGCAAGCCCTTCGCCCCGATAGTGGGCTGCTGGGCATTGCCGGCTGGCTTTTCGTCATCGGCGTGATCTTCTTTTCGGGCAGCATCTACTGGCTGGCCTTTGATGGTCCGCGCTGGCTAGGGCCTATCACACCGCTCGGCGGTCTTGCCTTTATCGTCGCCTGGGTGTTGCTAGGGATGGCGGCATTGTAGAAAACAGGATGCCGCCGGCGTCGGCGGCACCCTGTGGCGCCTGTCGTCTTTTGGGTGAGAGATCCCGGCTAGTATCGTGTCAACGGTCAAGTGATGGCAATACCGTAGGGGCGCTGCTTGCTGCGCCCACCGTGCTGCCGGGCGCAGCAAGCAGCGCCCCTACCGATTAAATCACGCTTGACGCATTGCTATCCGATGGCGAGGGCAGCCGGGACGTGTGCTCAGGCCAGAAGGGGCTGCAAGAACTGTTGCGCAAGCTGCAATCCGCGCACCGCCTGTTCGGGTGTATCTGCCCACACCGGATCTTCATGCTCCACACTGAGAATACCGTCGTAGCCGATCTGATAAAGTGTATCCAGGTAGCGGGTCCAATCCACGGCGCCGTAACCGGGCAGCCGATAGCGCCACCAATCGCGCGGCTCGCTCTCGCTCAACTGGCGACCGTAGATCCCAAAGTAATTCTGTCCTGAAGTCAGAATTTCGGTGTCCTTGGCATGCGTATGGTAGATGCGATCCTTGAAATCCCAGATGGGTTGGATGTACTCAATGCCCATCCAGTAAAGGTGGGATGGATCGTAACAGAGGCCAATGGCGTCGGATGGCACGGCGTTGAACATCCCGTCCCACAGTTCGGGGGTGATGGCGAGCATGGTGCCGTTGCGCGGCCAGTTTTCAAAGGCTAAACGTACGCCCTTCGCTTCGGCATGTTTGGCAATTGGCGTGAAGACGTCTTTGTAGAGCGCGATGTTTTCGTCACCGTTGCGGTTGACATCGCGACCGATCAAGATCACCAGCACCGGGATTTCCTGTTCGGCGAGGCTGTCCACCGTTGTGTTGACTTCGTTGACGATCTCCTCTTGACGGGCGCTGTCCGCGCTGAGATCGGACGGCACGAGCGGTCCTGCCGCGCCTACGTTCAGCCCTAACAGGCGGCAGTGGGCAGCGGCGGCAGAGACCGTCAACGGCACGTCGACGGCCGTATAGCCAAGGGATTGTACGCTTTGGATAAACTGGGCGTAATCCATCTGCTGTAAACCACGGTTACTCTGGAAACAGGCAAGTTGCATGGGGCACCTTTCCTTCTGATAAGCAGCGGGCGCGCCGGTGATGGAGCAGGACACGGGGGTGCCGCGGCTTAGGGGTTTGGTTGAGGACGATCATCGTCCGATCTCAGCTTACTGGTATCCACAAAGTTGTCAAACCTGCATCTGTGCTGGGATGTGCCTTCCTGTAAATCGAATGGTTCCTGGTAGAATGATAGCTATGCAATCGGAGTAATCAGAACTGCATTCAGACTGACGTAGACGCCCATAAGGAGACAGCACCATGAAAAGCTACGTTTTCCACGTTTCGCTACCCGATACCGGGCGAACCTGGCGCAAGATCGAACTTGAGTCGAACCAGACGCTCGAGGATCTACATCATGCCATCCAGCAAGCCTTCGATTGGGGTGGCGATCATCTTTATTCCTTCTTCATGAGCAACAAAGCCTGGGATTCAGCCAGTGAGTACACGTTGCCCGAGGGCGCACTCTACGAAGGCATGGACGAAGAGTACGGCGAAAACTTCGTCGACGATGACGAGGAGGAAGAAGGGCAGAGTTTTAGCCTCGATGATTGGCGTTCCATGAGCCAAAAGGATCAAGAGGCGTTGGTAGCAGAATTCACGCGGGACACAGGTCTTCCGGCTACCTTTTTCTACGATATGATCGATGAACTTCAACGATTGGAACAAAACCCCGACCTTCTGGAAGAAGACGATATTCGTGATGTGCGTACCACAGAGATCGATTCACTCGGTTTGAAAAAGGGGCAGGAGTTCATGTACCTGTTCGACTATGGCGATGAACATCGTTTCCGCGTCAAGGTCGATGCCGTCAACGCCGTTGCCGATCCCGATGCCGTCTATCCGCGTGTAGTAGAATCGGTGGGGGATGCTCCTGAACAGTACCCGGATTGGGACGAAGAAGATTAGAAGGTGGCTGAAAAGAGGCTACAGGTAAAACTCACCCGGCGAAGACGAGCCGCAATTAAAGTGAAGCAACTTTGAAACCGAGAGTTTTGTGACCGTCGAAGCCGCGGCGTTGGACTACCCGGCAAGAGAGCGAGCGTCGGTTGGAGTACGCCCGCTTCAGAAAGCGGGGCGCTTCAGAAAGCGAGTCTGCGAGCCGTTATGGCGCAGCGCCTGTACCAAACGAAACCAGCGAAGCGGGTCAACACTGGATCGCCGTCGAACCCGCTGGGTTTCGATAAACCCTCCGCAAGCTCCGGGCACTCAACCGGCGCTAGTCAAACTCTCGGTTTCAAAGTGATACCACTATAGCTGACCAAAGAGAGCAGCCGAGGGCGAATGTCGCAACCGTACAATCTGGCGTTCGCCCTTCGTCTTCTTTTCAATACAACTGCCGCACGATGAATCATGTACCCAAGAGAGAGGAAACCATGCAGATAGAGACTATTGGCATTGTCAGCCCCGGCGATATGGGCCATGTGGTAGGGCAGGTACTGCGCGAGGCCGGGATCAGGGTTGTTACTTGTCTGGCAGATCGGAGCGAGCGTACCAGAGCGCTGGCAAGAACGGCAGGAATCGAAGAACTGCCCTCCTACACGGATCTAGTCGCCCATTCTGACGTGATCTTCTCCATTCTCGTGCCCGCTGCAGCGCCATCTATTGCACAAGAGATCGCCAGATCGATAGCGAGTACGCGCTCGAGACCGATTTACGTCGATTTCAACGCCATCTCACCGGCCACAACCCGCGCCGTTGGTGATCTGATCGATGAAGCCGGTGGGCAATTTGTCGATGGATCAATCATTGGTCCGCCGCCGCGAACCGCCGGCGCCACGCGCTTCTACGTCTCGGGCGAGCGTGCAAGCGACCTTGTTGTGTTAAACGAGTATGGATTGAACGTCATCGCCATTGGCGAGCGGGTGGGCGATGCATCGGCATTGAAGATGTGCTATGCCGCCTTAACCAAAGGACTGACCGCGCTGAGCACCGAATTGTTGGTAGCTGCGCAGGCTTTGGGCGTGGCCGACGTATTGGACGCAGAGTTCCGGCAGAGTCAGTCGGCCATGTTGGCGCGCATGGAAAGGGGACTACCCTCGATGCCGCCCAAAGCCCGGCGCTGGGTGGGCGAAATGGAAGAGATCGCCGATACCTTTGCCGCCGTTGGCCTCACACCCAGCATTTTACGTGGTGCCGCCGACATCTACCGCTTCGTCGGCGACACCACATTGGCTGACCGTAATCCAGAGGATCCCGGCCAGCCTACGCTTTCAGAGATGATTACCCAAATTGGCAGCCCAGTTGAATCAGTAGGGCTTAGGCAAGTCTGGGTTTCCATGCCCTGTCTCATCCCTTCACCGCGCCTGCCGCCAGGCCTTGCACAACAAAGCGCTGTGCCAGGTAGTAGAGCACCATAACGGGAACCGCCGCCGACACCGAACCTGCCATGATCAACCCCCACCGAAAGACATCCCCGGTGATGAGATAACTGACGGCAACCGGCACGGTCTGTTTACTGGGCGACGTGATAAAAATCAACGCCAGCAGCAGTTCGTTCCAGGCGCCGGTGAAGGTGAAGACGCTTACCGCCACCAGTCCTGGTGCGGCCAGCGGCAGCACAATGCGGAAGAGCGCAACCAGCCGCGTGGCGCCGTCTACCATTGCCTGCTCCTCCAAATCGGCAGGGATGCTGCGGAAGTAGCCCATCATCAGCCAGGTGCTCAACGGCGCCGAGAAGGTTAGGTAAACAAAGATAAGTCCGTACAGCGTGTTGCCCGATCCCAGGCGGGCAATGATCACAGCCAGCGGAATAAAGAGGAGCGCCGACGGTGTCAGGTAGGCAAAGAGGATCAGCCGTCCAATCCAGTCGCGGTAGCGGTACTTCAGGCGGACGAGACTGTATGCGGCCAGGCAACTGATGAAAACTGAGATGATGGTTGCCGACCCCGACACGATGATGCTGTTGCGTAGATTGATCAGGAAATCCTGTTTGGTAAAAAGATCGACGTAGTTCTGCAACGTAGCGTTGAGCGGCAACAGTGACGGCGAGCGATAGATGTCTCTGGGCAGCTTTAACGAGATGGAGATCATGTAGTAGATCGGGAAGAGGATCAGCAGGGCCAGCAAAACCAGCAGCGTGTAATAGAGGATCTTCTGTCGTAACGTCGTTTTGTTGAGCATCGAACTACTCCTCCTCTTGCAGCATCTTGGCCACGATGAACACCAATATCGCAAAGACCGGCAGCATCGAGACCGACACCGCGGACGCTTCGCCGATGCGCAAGTTCTGCATGCCGAAATAGGCCAGCACCGGGAAGGTCATTGTCGCATCAGAAGGACCACCCTGTGTCATCAACCAGATCGCTTCGAAACTGTTCGTTGTCCAGATCGTCGAGAGCAGCACCACCACGAGGACAACGTGGCGGATGGCCGGCACGGTGACGTTGCGGAAGCGCTGCCAGGCGCTGGCGCCGTCGATGGCCGCAGCTTCATACAATTCCTGCGACACATTTTGCAGGGCCGCCAGGAAAGAGATCACCCAGAACGGAAAGCCGCGCCAGAAACTGGCTACGATGACACTGGGCATAGCCAGGGCGCGGGTGCTCAGAAAGTCTACGTGGCTGTGTACGAGACCCAATTCAATCAGGATGTAATTAAACGCGCCACCTTGCGGCGCAAAAAGTAGTTTCCATGTGATGTAGGCCACAAAGGCAGGCATCGCCCACGGCAGCAGAATCAGCCCGCGCCACACAGAGCGAAAGCGGATGCTCTGGTTGAGCAGCAGGGCAATTCCCATGCCGAGCACCAGTTTTAATGTCTGCACGGATGCAACCAACACAACCGTATTGCGAATCGTCGCCTGAAAACTCGCTTGTCCGGCCAGATAGAAGTAGTTTTGCAGGCCAACGAAATTGCCCGGCTGACCGATCATGCGATCGGTGAAACTGATCCAAATGGCGAAGAAAAACGGGTAGACGACAAGAATTAAGAGACAGATCGCAATAGGGGCGACCAGAAGGTAGCCCAGAATGGCGTCCGACTGGCTCATACGCAGACGACGCCGGTTCTGTTGTCCACGTCCAATGGTGGGAGCGACTTGTTCAGTCATAATGTCCTAGGGATGAAAGGGTGATAACAGAAACGGTGGGCGAGAATTCTCGCCCACCGTTTGCCGTTTTCTCACCGGATTTACTTGTACTTGTCGTAGATCGCCTGGCAGGCTGCCTGCGTTTCGGCAATCGCGTCGTCAATGCTGACATTGTCCACCACGATGCGCTGAATCATGCGCGGTGTGAGGAAGTTTGTCCATACTCGGCGAAGGCCGGGTTGTCCACATCAGGATAGGCGCCGAAGGTCCCGTTTAAGGCGAGGTCAAGTAGACCTGCGTGGACGGGGCTTTCCGTGAAGATGGGGGCATCCTGATAGGCTTCTGCGGCAGGGCCGTAGATGGCGTTGTAGTAATACTCCATCATAAACTCAGGCTCGGCCAGGTACTTCAGCAGATCGCGAGCCAATTCCTTGTTGTTGCTGGAAGTGGGGATCACGCGGACATTGGCATCTACCGGCGAGATGCGCAGGGCCGGACCGGCCGGCAACGCCGAGTAACGGGTCGATTCGCCCAGTTCCGGATCGTTGTCGCGCATGTAGAGGTAGACACTTCCGGGATTGAAGATGAATACTGCATTGCCCGACTGATAGGCGACGTTATCGCCGGCGCCGTCCCAGGTGGTAACGCCTGGCGGGAAGAGGCCATCATTGAAGGCAGTGGTGATCCATTCCAGGTATTCGCGTGTCTCGGGGCTGTCGATGGTGCAGTTCACGCCTTCGTCGTCGGCAATGCGACCGCCGAACGATTGCAGGATCGTGGTGGCGGTGGTGTTGGCATCGCCCACGTTAGAGAGTGCAAACCCCATGCCATAGTAGTTGGGCGGATCCTGCGCTTCACGCGCCATATCGGCAAGTTCCATCCAGGTATCAGGGGCTTCGGTGAAGCCTGCAGGCTCCAAGACGTCTGCACGGCGATAGAGGACGTTGCCACCCAGGCTAAACGGAATACCCCAGCGGTGGCCTTCGACTCGCTCGGGATTCGTGGCCAGATCAGCAGCAGGAAGCCAACCGATCTCAGAGCCGATCTCTTCATACAGATCATCCAATGGCTCCAGTTGACCCTGTAACGCTAGCAGATCCATAAAGCCGCGACCCACGTCGAATGCGTCAGGCAAGGTGCCGGCTTCGATAGCCGCAGAGACACGCTGCACGGTCTCGTTCTGGTTGATCATGACCACGTCGACATCGACGCCGCGTTCTTCGCCCCATTGTTCGATGCGATCCACTAACATCTGGTTAGCATCTTCCGAAAAAATCAGACCACCCCAATAAGTGAATGTGCCCTCGGCCGCAGGCAGCGATGATTCTTCGCCGGGGGCGGCGGTAGCCTCAGCTTCGGCAGCCGGTGCAGCCGTGTCGCCCGACGGGGCCGCAGGCACAGCCGCTTGACAGCCCGCCGCAATCACCAGGATCAACAGTGCGCTGAAAACAAACCAAAGTCGTCGCAATGAACTACTCGAACGCTCCATGGTACCTCCTCGATGGTAGGGTAGTGATGGTGTAAAACAGTGATGTGGTTGTGTGTGGTGCTGGGGTAATGTGCGGGAGTGATAATAACACGGGCAGAAGCTAAGGTCAATTGACCCGTTGGTCTGACCACCGTTCCAATCGATCAAAAACCCCGAAGATTGAACAGATCTTCGGGGTTTTACATCAAATTTGGTTCTGGGTGTGCCGTTTAGAAGAAGAGCGAAATGAGGGCCAGGACGAAAGCGACCACTGACGCAATGAGGAACCACATCGAAGCGCTGTACGGGCCGATCTTCTTGCCGGTATCCGGTACAGGCTCGCGGCGCTGCCGCACAGGGCGGGGCGCAGGCTCGGCAGGCACGGCGGCAGGGATCGGTCGATCCACGGTGGCCGGTTCCGATGCAACATCCGCGCTGGGAGCGGCGGCAGCTTCGGCAACCGGGTGAGGAGCAGCTTCCTGGGTGACGGCGGCTTCTCCTGCTTCTGCAGCAGGCAGCGGCGCATCTTCAGGGGCGGAGGTTGACTCGGTGGCAACAGGTTCATCGTTAACGGCCGGTGAGGTGTACACTTCCACTGCCGGTTCCTCGGCGGCGGGGCGTCTCTCTTCTTCGCTCATCGTCTCTTCCTTTCACTGAACTGGTTTCCCAGGGATGGTTTTTTAGTTTCACTGCAACTTGCCCATTTGTGCAGGTATGATACACCAAAAGCCCCAATCGATCCACGATCATGCTTCCAATTATTCTCCAAAGAAATGCATCTGCCGCCAGCGCGCATTGACATCGACCATCTCGGCATGTTCTGCCTTGGCCTGCGTGATCAGTTCGGGCTGTGTCAGCAGATCGACCGCGGTCATGGCCAGGGCTTTGGCGGCGCGGATCAGGGCGCGATCGCCTCGTTCGCTGGCTGCGGCCTCGGCAAATTCGGGCGTATGGCTCCCCGTCCCCGGTTCGACGATGGGGATGTACGGGTGGATGGCCGGCACCAGATGGCTCACGTTGCCCATATCGCTCGATCCTTTGCGTTCGTTCGGATCGGGGTTGACGACGGTTTCGCCCACTTCGGTCACGTTGGCGGCGAAGAGTTTCGCCAACGTCGGATTGGGGATGCGATGGGCATAGTGTCGTTGATGGGTTGCCTTGAGCGTAGCACCGGCACCCAATGCGCCCGCCTCGGCACAGCGGATGATCTTTTCGACCACATCCAGCGATTCGTCTGAGGTGGCGGCGCGCACGCTAAACTCGGCCCGGGCATACTTGGGTACAACATTGACCGCCTCACCGCCGTGGGTGATGATGCCGTGGATCCGTACATCGGGGGTCAGATGTTGGCGCAGGGCGTTGATGTTGACGAAGGTCTGGATGCAGGCATCCAACGCGTTGATCCCCTTGTCCGGTGCGGCGGCGGCGTGAGCCGCCTTGCCGAAAAACTCGAAGCACAATGAATTTGAGGCAATCGAACCGCGGGCAACCATCGCCTTGCTGCCAGGATGGATCATCATGGCGGCATCGATATCATCAAAGATGCCACGTTCCACCATAATCGCCTTGCCGCCACCTTTTTCTTCGGCGGGGGTGCCAATTAACTTCACCGTGCCGCGGATTTCGTTGCGGATGGCGAGCATGGCCAATGCCGCACCGGTGGCTGCGGTGCCGATGATGTTGTGGCCGCAGGCGTGCCCCAACCCGGGCAGCGCATCATACTCGGCGAGGAAGGCCACGGTCGGTCCGGCGCCATCGCTGCTCACGGCGACAAAGGCCGTCTCTAATTCGGCGACGCCTCGTTCAACCTGAAAGCCATACTGCTCGGCCGTATCGGCCAGCAATGCCATCGACTTGTACTCTTCAAACGCCAGTTCCGGGTTGGCATGGATCGTCTGGCTGATCTGAATCAAGCGCGGCGCCATTTCGTCGAGATACTCTAGCACCCGATCTTTCAGTTCGCGGGCAGAGGGAGAAGGCATACTCTGAATCTCCTGAAGAATTGGTTGGGGAATGAGGGTAGTCTGTCTTCTTACTTTAACTTGCGCGGATCCAGCGCGTCGCGCAGACCATCACCGATGTAGTTGATGCTGATCACGGTGAGGAAGATCATCAGGCCGGGGAAGAAGGCCATCCACCAGTTGCCCTTGCGCATCTCGTCTTGGGCCGAGTTGAGCATGTTGCCCCAGGTAGGCGTGGGCGGCTGTACGCCGAAGCCAAGAAAGCTCAACCCCGATTCGGCGATGATGGTGGTGGCGACGAGCAAGGTGGCGGCTACGATGATGGGCGTTGCCGTGTTGGGCAAGATATGGCGGAAGACGATGCGCATATTGCTGATCCCAAGTGCGCGTGATGCTTCAACGAATTCCTTCTCTTTGAGGCTGAGGAATTGCCCTCGCACGAGGCGCGCAACACCCGTCCACGAGAGGATGCCCAGGATGAAAACGATGCCGCCCACGTTGCCGTTGCTCTGCAAGATGGGCACATCGAGTGTGCGTAACAGCAGCGACATGATGATCAACATAAAAAGGCGCGGCAATGAGATGAACAGATCCGTTATGCGCATCAAGATGTCGTCAACACGACCGCCGTAGAATCCTGCCATAGCCCCGATCACGGTGCCGATGGTGATGCCCAGCGCCGTAGCGGCGATCCCAATCGCCAGCGAGATCCGTCCGCCGTAGAGCAGGCGCGTCAACATGTCGCGGCCCAGGGTATCGGTGCCCATAGGATGGGCCAGGGTCGGCGGTTTGCGCGCCAACTGAATGCGATCGCGGAAACCCAACTCCTCGCCGGTGGGGTCGTATGGGCTGATCGTCGGTCCGAATGCAGATCCCAAGATGAGCAGCGTAAGCACAATCGAGCCGAGGATTGCCATTTTGTGCTGTTTGAACTGATTCCACATGATGCTGCGTGGTGTGCGCTGTTCCGGCATCTGAATGGGCACTGCAGCCGGGTTGAGTGTCGACGAGGTCGTGGTCATGATTGCTCCTGAAGGCACAACTTTTTAGTACACAGTAGAGATACCGCTTTAGAATCTATCCGTAAGTTCACAGCAGCCCGGCGAAGTTGGCCTGTTTAGAGCGGACGTAGTGCTGCGCACTGTAACTTACGGATAGACACTTAGGTATAGCGCACCCGCGGATCGAGATAGGCATACATGAGATCGGCAAACAAGTTAAAACTGATGATCAACACCGCGTTGATCATGACGATGCCCATGAGCAGCGGGTAGTCGACGCGCTGAGCGGAATTGTAGAAAAGACGCCCCATGCCAGGCCACGAGAAGATCGTCTCGGTGAAAAGTGCGCCGGCAAAGAGCGCCGGCATTTCCAGCGCCATGATCGTGATCACCGGCGTAATGGCGTTTTTCAGAGCATGTCGCCAAATGATGACCTGTTCGTTCAGGCCTTTGGCGCGAGCCGTGCGCACATAGTCGAGGTGGATCACTTCGAGCATCTGGCCGCGGATATAACGGGTGTAGGTGCCTGCACCAAAGAGGGCCAGCATGATCACCGGCAAGATCATATGCTGGATGCGTTGGCCGAATGTTGGCTCATCAATTCCATAGGGGGCCATGCCACCGCCCGGCATCAGCGGTGTGCAGTCGACACAGCTCCACAGGTTGGACCAGGCAAAGCCTGTGCTGGGGCTGACAGGATTCTTTAGCCAGACATTGAAGACGATGATCAGAATAAGACCAAACCAAAAGATAGGGATTGCTTGACCGACAAACGCAAAAAAGGTGACGAAATGATCGAAGAGTGAGTACTGGCGTAACGCCGAAAAGATGCCGATGGGGATGGCGATCAGCAGTGTGAAGACGTAGGCCACGAGCATCAACTGCAATGTATTGGGCAGCCGTTCACCGATCTCGGTGAGGACTGGTCGTTTGGTAACGTTGCTGTGGCCCCAATCGCCTACAATCAACCGGCCCGCCCAGGCCAGATAGCGCTCGTGGACAGGCTTGTCTAGCCCCATTTGGGCTTCGAGACGGGCGATGTCGGCGGCGGTCAGATTGGGGTTTTCCTCGAAACCGGCGGTGGGACCACCGGGCGCTAAAGAAATCATGCCGAAGACAACCATGCTGATCACTACCAGCAAGGGGACGGCGTAGATGATGCGCCGAATGATATAGGTGGACAACGGCGAACCTCCATACCTGTAAAATAACGGACCTTGGGCGCCGCGTGTACACGCGGCGCCCAAGTATCCGTCCTACGTAGCGATTGACACGGTGCGATCAGCGTTCATTGCCCTGCTGAACGGTCATACAGAATCGTCCTAGGCCGACTCTACTCCTGGATGTCCCATTCCTGCGAATTCCAGGACTGCGACGCCCACGGACTCAGGTCATAGCCGGTGAGGCGAGAGCGAGTCAGGTGGATCTCGGAGCGGTCGTAGAGATAGATCATGGGCAGTTCGGCGTCGGACTGTTCGCAGACCGTCTGGTAGGCGGCGTCGCGTTCTGCCGTATTGGCTGTACTCCCTGCCAACATAATCGCTTCGTCGGCAGTTTCGTTGATCCAGCGGCTGTAGTTGAAGCCCTCACCGGCGTTGGCTTCCACCGGGATCTTCCAACTGGCGAAGTAGCCTTCGATCTGGCTGTGCGGATCAATGCCGTCGCTGGTGGTGTACATCAGCACGTCAAAGTTGCCGTGTTTGCGGAAAGCGCCGCTCGACCAGGAGCCAAAGAGTTCGGCGCTGGGCACGTTCTCGATATAGAACTCCAACCCGATCTCCTTCATCATTTCGATGAGAATCTGCTGGGTTTCCTCGCGCAATTGGTTGCCGCTGGTGGTCTGGAGTTTGAGGCGCAACGGTGTGCCGGCTTCGGCGTACATGCAGCCATCACATTCGCGAATGCCATCGCCGTCGTTGTCTACCCAGCCGGCCTCTTCGAGCAGGGAAATCGCCTGCTCAGGATCGTAGGGTGAGGTGGGGATGTCACAAGTGTAGGGGCCGATGTTCAACTCGCTGCTGCCTACGGTGGTGGCGCCGAAGAGTAGCTCATCCACCAGGAACTGCTTGTCGATGCCGAACTGAATGGCCTGACGGACACGCAGATCGCCCAGGATCGGGTGTGGGTTGTTGAGCGGATCATCGGTGGCGTCGATGGTCGGGTCGGCCAGGTTGAGGAGCAGACGCTCAGTGCCAGGGCCGGGCTTGTTGTTGACCACGACGTTGGGATTGCCCTCGAACTCGGGTACATCCGCTTCGGTCAAGTCCCACAAGAAGTCGATCTCACCCGAAGTGATAAGCGCCTTACCCACCTCGCGGCTGGGGATGATGCGCACGATCACACTGTCGAGCTTGGGTTCATCGGGCATGCCGCGGTAGTTCTCGTTTTTGACGAGGACGAGGCGATCGCCGGAGATCCATTCTTGCACCTTAAAGGGGCCGGTGCCCAGGAACTCTTCTCGGTTATACGCCCAGTTCTGCATGTCTGCGGGGTCACCGGTGGCATGCCGTGGGATCACAAACGAGAAGGTGCTCAGGAATGGCCCAAAGAACTCGCTGTAGTTCACCACTGCCGTGTAGTCATCGGGGCATTCGATGGATTCGATTTCGTTGAAGCCGGTGGTGTTGACCGAACCGCTTTCGACATTGGTGGCCACTTCCCAGGTGTACAGCACATCATCACAGGTGAAGGGTTCACCGTCCGACCAGGTCACGCCTTCTCTGAGCGGATAGGTGACGGTGAGGCTGTCATCTGAGATCAGGCCGTTCTCTGTGGAGGGGACTTCCGCCGCTAATTGCGGAAAGTAATCGCCGGCAGGATTGACGCCGATCAAGCCCTCGGCTATGAAGTCGCCCACGTCGTTGGCCGCTGTCTGCGTGCGGATCAACGGGTTGAGCAATTCGGGCTCTTGATAGAGGCCGAAGATGGCGACCTTTGCACCGCTGCTCTCGGTGCTGCTCGCCTCTGCCGGCGCTTCGGTGGACGGTTCCGCCGCTTCACTGCCTGTGTCGGCAGTCGAAGGCGCTTCAGTGGCCGGAGCGGCTGGGCACGCGGCCAGCACAAGTGCCGCCAATACAAGCAAGGCGAAATACAAAGCGATGCGAACTTGTTTCATGCTTTCCTCCTACATCTTTGATGGGATTGTTTAGACTAAGCTGTTACAGATCGCTTTGAGCGATTTGCGACAAGTCTTCAGCACATCTCGGGAATCAACAAACCGGAACTGCGGGTGTGTTAGGTAACAGACTATAGTGTCGTCAGGGTGTCACGGCGGACCAAACAGGCGAGGAGATCACAGTGCCTACCGTCACCCTACAGAGAAGGGATGGGCATAGTATAGTCACTTGAGGGGTTGCTGTCAATTGAGCCGGAGATAAGGAGTGTGTCCAGAATCTGTTGTTCAAATGGCAGAACGTTGAGCGAGACGTAGGGGTTTGGGTGGGGCGGTGGGTCATTTCGCCGGTAGGAGGCGCACAGAGCGACGTCGGTTGCCCGCCCCACCCAAACCCGTACGACAAACAATCAATCTCCGTCAGGAGAGTGTTTCGCAAAGCGAGCAAGCGAGCGTATCAGCGGCGGGCAGGCGTCCAACGTCGGCGCCAGATGCCTGCCATCGCCCAACAGTAAAAGCAGCCGCAGTGTGAATCGATTCACACTGCGGCTGCCTGACATATGCTGATCGAGAACAAGGGCCGATCAGAGAAGCACCCGTCGTCTACCGTGTCACGGCCGGCAAGTAGATCTTCTGCTGCTCGGCGGGCACGGGCGGCGTGCTTGTGCTTTGACCTCGAACGGTAGACGGCAGATAGAGGAAGAAGTTGGTTGTAGGAAGCCCAAACATACTAAACTCGGTCAGATGGCAGATCTCCACCGAGAAGACGTTGTTATCGGGATCGCGGGTGTACTCAGAGGTCGGGGTGCAGCTTGTGGCGGCATCGATCCAGAGTTCGCCATCCCAGAAGGGGAGGAGCAACTCGTCCTCTTGGAGTGTTGACGCTTCATCATCGGTATAGTGGATGGTGACAAGAATCGGCTTTTGGAAGACGAAGTGATCCAGCGGCTGACCGTTCTGGTAAGCATCCAGGCTGAAGCCACGACCGCCGAAGACGAAGTCGGTCTGCCAGGCGTTGACAGTGGTCATCGCCGCATAATGAAGGCTCGTTTCGGTATCTACTGAGCCGGACGGGATCTGAATCGTCGTGCTGCCATTGTTCTCAGGCGCCAGATACTGCAGTGTGCTAGACTGATCGGGATAGACGACTGTGCTGGCGCCCTCCACAACATGAACGTAGACAATGCCACGCGAGACATCCGTTACGGCTGTCACTTTGGCGCGTCCTAGCTTCAGGCCGGCAGTCAGTACGCTGGAGGCGCGTCCCTGGGCGTCTGTCGTTACGGTGACGGGGTTGAGCGAGCCAAGCGTGGTTTCGAAAGAAACTCGCTTGTTGGCTAATGGATTGCCATGCTGATCTTGTACGATGACCGAGATGAGGCTGGTGCTGTGACCGTCGGCCACCAACGCTGTCGGGTTCGACTCCATGACGATAGGGGTCCTGATATTGGCATCGTTGGAACCGGCATCCAGGTTTTGATAGATTTCACCTAGCGAGAGCGCCCGGTTGTAGATCGCCATCAGATGATACTGCCCGTCCCAGAATGCACCGTCGGTCATTTCGTTGGCAATCGCCAGGCGCAGCGCGTTGTCCCAGTTGGTGATCAGGCCATCGACCACGTCCTCGGCAACAAGCACACCGTCAACGAAGAGACGTGCTTCTCCAGACGCCTTGCGGGTGTAGACCACTTGCACCAGTTTGGGCTGCACCGTTCCATTAGGAGAAACGAGAGCCGGTTCACCGTTGGGACTGGTTGCGTTGGTCTTCAGTGCCATGTGATACCGATCATCTTGCTGCCACAGCGTGAAGTTGCGGTTTGATCTGTCGCTGGACAGGGTGGCGATCACTGTCTTGGCCCCTGACGTTAAGGCAGGCGGAACGATCCAGGCTTCAAGCGTCAGCGCGCTGTTCCAGCTCACCGCATTGATCAACTTGGTGGACGGACCCTCAGTCGCGATGAGGGTCGCACCGTTGATATCGAGACCACCCTCTATCCACTGGACCATACTGGGGTCGCCGATCACCAGGTTCATGGCTGTGCCCACGCCAGAGACATCATAGATGACGTTTCCAAGGCCCTCGTTGAAGGTGTACAGCGCCTGCAGACCATGATAGACACGCGGGCTCTCGGCGAACGGTGGCGTAGAGGGTGGATCGTTGGACGTCGGGCAAATCGCGTAGATGCCACCCGATGTAGCAAACTCGACCTCTAACCAGCGGACGTCGTTGACATCGAGGAAGACTTCCTGAACGGCATTATCGCCTAACCAGTCGATGTCGACGCTGGTGAGTAGCTCGTTGTCTGCATTGAAGGCATGCACGGTTCCGCCACCGATCTTCACATCTATCACATAGATCGAGGTAAGATCCTGTGGGCTATCGAATTCGAAGTAGAGGCGACCGCCGGCAGCTTCATCGTTGGGCGAGTCGATTAACCCATCGCCATCCGCATCGATGTCAGTTTGGGCAATGACGAGTAAGTTGCCCAGGGCGACGCTATTGGCGCCGGGCTGTCCGTCTCCGCCGCCCTCGCCGATGCCTGGGCCGTCGAAGTCCTCGTTTGGCGTCCCCAGATCGGTATCACCGCCGGTGGGGTGACTGCTGTCAAAGACAACGGCCAGATCAGGATGGACGGATTGATCATTCTCCGCCCGGATGGAGACACCTGGCACCTGATTGTTAATGATGGTGCCGGCCGGCAAGCCGGCGAACGTGATGGGATTCGGCCCTACACAGAAATCTGCCGGCCCACTTTGCGTCGGCGATGTCTCTGACGCCGGCGGGGTGATTGTCGGTGTAAACGTCGGTGTCGGCATCGGCGTGTCGGTAGGCGTGTCGGTCGCCGTCGGCGTCGCCGTAAAGGTAGGCGTCTTCGTGAACGTCGGTGTCGGCGTCGGCGGCAGCGTACTTGTGGGCATCGGCGTCGGTGTTGGGGTCGGCGCAAGGGCGGGCAGACAACCCGTGAAGGGGTAGTTGTTTGCTTCGCCATAGCCGTTGCTCATCGAATCCGCGATGAAGGACCCATTGATGTGGCCGTTGTTGAAGTTTGCAGTAGCCAGAGGCGCCAGGATACTGCCGTTGACGGTCATGCCGTTGACATTGAGCGACAAGGCCTGGTAGAAGTTGAAGAGGATATGATCCTGGCCCAGAGCCTCATCACCATTTTTGTCGTTGATGAACATGCCCATGTATTGGAAGTTCACGGCGCTGCCGCTGATATTGATGACTGCCGTGGATCCTACAGGGATATAAACGTAGAGCGTGTTGGCCGCGCTCAGGTTGGCGCCACTCACCGAGAAGACATTGCGTTTGGCATCAGAACCGGTGAGCGTCAAAATGCCGGACTGGAACGAGACTGTGCCATTGGCAGCCAACTGGCTCAACTGCGTGGAAAGCAAACGCAGCTCGGTGCGGGCCTGGTCGAAGGCAATCACCTGTGCGTGCTGCACCGACCCGTTGGGGATGCCGACGTTCTGGCTGATGGCGGCGCTACCGCCGTAGACAATGCTGCCGCGGTGGACCTGCCCGTTGTTGAATGTCAGGTTGCCGCCCACAATGAGGTCATCGCGGTTGCCATATGAATTTGGCATCTCGATGCCAACGCCAAAGCCAGAGAGCACCGCATTGCGCCCCACCGCCACACGTCCTTCGGCATCGGTGTACGAACGGTAGAGATCGGTCAGCAAGAAGAGGTTGTACTCGCTGGCCATGCCCAATGGTTCCACGGAACAGGCATCGGGAGAGACCGAGATCGGTGTCGTAGCAGCCCGTGTCATCGTAGGTGTAGGCGTCAGTGTTGGGGTGAGTGTCGGCGTCGGCGTCATCGTCGGCGTTGGCGTCGGGGTGGGGATCAGGGCTGCCCCTGGCCCGAAGAGTGTCACCTTATGCTGTTTATCTTTGTCCTTCGTACCGATCTGGATCTCGCTCAACGCATAGTTCTTGTCAAGCGTGAAGTAGTAGTTGCGCGATTCGAGATCGGTAAACTCCATGCCGAATTGTAGACCGTTGATGCCCAGTGTACTGTCGTTGCCGATGAACGGATTGCCCGTATTCGCACGGAGATCTTGGAAATTCGAGACCCAGGTGCCCACGCCGTTGTTACCATTGACAATCTGATGCGGGCCTCCCTCTTGCGGCAGACTCAGATCAAAGTCTATATAGCTGATTGCCGGGCGTCGCCCCGAGTTGACCTTATAGAACCAGGTCGATTGCCCTGGCTGTGGATAGTCATAGAGGACATTGACAAAGGCAATTGAATGGTTGCCGACGACAACAACGGCGGGTGTCGGCGATGGAGATGGCGTGGGCGGCGGCGCACAGAGCGGCATTCCTTGTGGCGCTGAGGTGGCAGCACCGCACTCCGCATAGCCCAGGAAGGTGGCCGAGATGCGATTCTGGTTCGGTAACTTGTAATCAGTGATACGTACTTGAGCAAAGCTTGATACATGGTAGTTGGCGTTGTTGCCCTGCCCTTCGGTCTCATCCCACACAGGCACCACGATATCTTGCTGCTTTAGTGCGTCGAGCGCAGCACGTACGTCGCTGGCATTAGCGACACCCGGCGATCCTTGCACCCAATCACCAATCGAGATCGTATGATCGTTGGCGTAGACGGGGTTAACGTAGCTATCGCTGTCTCCTGGCGACGTCAGACTCGTCACTAGAGAGGGCACATTGGGGCTGCCCTGCCATGTCAACCAGCCGAAGTTGCCCGGTTGCACGCCGTTATAGATATCGATCAACGTCTGGCCAGTGGCGATACCTTGCAACGATCGGTTGTGTAGAGCAATTGGGTAGAGTTCACAACTGGCTGCCGACGGCACATAGCAGAGTTGCACATTCATGGTGGGGGGCGGCTCGACCATGTCCGTCGCCGTCAGACAGTCGGAACCCTCGAAATCGCGTAGGGGTTCGGTGAACTGCCCGATTAGCGTCATCGCACCGCTTGTCTTGTCGACACGGTACAGGCCATTGGTGGTAGGCCCACTCTTGCCCGTAGAGGCGTAGAGTTTGCCATCGTTGAAGAAGCTCAGACCTTCCACGTCTTGGATCATGTGGCCAGTGTCATCCGCGAAATCGCCGATGAGGGTGGGCGCGCCTGTGATCAAGTCGATAACGGCCAACTTGCTGAGCGTATCACTACCTTCATTGATGACGCCGTAGAGCACGCCGGTGATGGGATCGAAGGCGATGTCATCCACATCTTCGAGATTGCCAATCGCGCCGACTTCAACGAAATCAACGAATTGCCCCGAGTGATGAGGATCGGGGAACGTGTTAGGCACGAATTCACCTGTCGCCACATTGATGCGGAAGAGCAGATCCTTGCCGTTGCGGCGGTGTGCACCGTAGAGGTCGTAGTTCAACGGGCTAAAGCTCAGGCTGTCGATGTCGTTCAGGTTGACCGAGCTCAGGCTGGTGCTCCCATTGAGGTAGCCACGCGCGCTGCCAAACCCTTGCCCCACCGCCGTGAAGTCACCCGTCTTAAGATTCAGCCGTCCGAATTGCCCACCGTCGGCAGCGTAGAGAACAACGCTCTTTGGTTGGAAGGCGACTGATTCGATGTTGTAGACGCCGGTATTACCGATCTGACCATTGACCGGCTCGGTGACGCCGGTCAGCCGATTCAAAAAGGTCAACGTGTCCGCCTGGGCGCCGTCGTTCGATGACGTAGTGCTGTCGGCCACTCCGTAACAGACGTCAGGACTGGGCAGTTGATTGACATCTGGCGTTGTGATGGGTGTCGGTGTAGGTGTGGGTGGTGGTGGTGGGGTTGCAGTTGGTATACCCGACCCTGTCAGACAGTCGGAGCCTTCGAAGTCACGCAGGGGTTCGGTGAATTGCCCGATCAAGGTGACTACGCCTGTGTACTTGTCGACAAGATAAAGACCATTTGTGGTCGGTCCACTCTTGCCGGTGGAGGCATAAAGGTTACCATCGTTGAAGAAGCTCAGTCCTTCCACATCTTGTACCATAGTGCCGCTGCCATCGACGAAATCGCCGGTAAAGCTGACTGCGCCACTTGCGACGTCAATGGTTACCAGTTTCCCGATAGTCTCACTTCCTTCGTTGATCGAGCCGAAGAGGGCGCCGGTTACGGGATCGAAGGCAATGTCGTCGACATCATCGAGATTGCCGATGGCACCCACTTCGACGAAGTCCACGCGCTGGCCGGCGTGATAGGGATCGGGGAACGAATCTGGCACGAGCCGGCCACTGGTCACATCGAGACGGACGAGTAGATCCTTGCCGTCGCGACGGTGGGTGGCATAGAGATCGAAGGTGCGCGAACTAAAGCTCAGACTATCGATATCGTCTATGGTGACCGTGCTCAATGTCGTTTGCTTGTCGATATAACCCGTTCCTGAACCGATGAGATTGGGCGCAGGTGTAAACGCCCCGCTGACCAGGTTCAGGCGTCCTAGTTGGCCGGCATTGGCGGCATAGAGCACCAGGCTGCCCGGCTGGAAGGCCACGGCTTCGATGTTGTAAACTCCGGTGTTCCCCACCAATCCGTTGACCGAGGCAGTTGCCCCTGTCAAGCGATTCAGGAAGGTCAATGTATCCAACTGCTTGTGGTCAAGGAGATTGATTGTGCTATCTGCGACACCGTAACAGGAATCGGGATCGGGTAACTGGTCGACATCGGGCGTTGTCGCCGGGGTAGGGCTCGGCGTTGGTTCAAGGGTTGGCGCCGGCGTCGGCGCAGCGATCATTGAACAGGTTCCAAAGGTGTGCAGGCCGCCGGAGCCGACCAGTTCGATTTCCATCCATTTAACGGCACGCACCTTCACATCGACATTCTGCACGGCGTTGTTGCCGAGCGAGACAATGCTCACCGTGTCCAGCAATTGATTGCCGGCGCTGTAGAGCCGGACAGTACCGCCGGTTTCAGCGCCATCCACGTCGACGACATGCAGCGTATCGACATCTTGTGGCTCCGTGAACTGGAAGAAAAGCTTTCCACCCGAGCCTTCATCCGCCGGCGCATCGACTCGCCCATCGCTGTTGGCATCTGCATCGTTTTCAGCGATGACAAGCAGGTTGCCCAGGGCAACGGCGTTTTCACCCGGCTGTCCGGCCCTGCCACCAGCACCTACACCCGGGCCATCGAACGCTTCATTGGGCGTGCCCAGGTCATAGTCATTGCCAGTTGGGTGTGAACTGTCGAAGACAATGGCTTTGCTTGGATGCGAGTCGCGATTGTTTTCTGCCCAAATCACCACACCGGGCACCTGATCATTGAGCACGGTACCTACGGCCAACCCATTCATACTTGTGATCGACGGTTCATCCACACAGAAGGGTGTGGGCGTAAAGGTCGGCGTAGGTGTCGCCGTATCCGTTGGGGTCGACGTGAAAGTTGGCGTCGCTGTCGGCGTGTGTGTGTGGGTAGGCATTGGGGTTACGGTGGGCGTCGCCGCCGGGCAGCCTGTACTGAAGACATAAAGATTTGAGGCATCGTCGATCATCAGGAGACGGCCATTGGCCGGTACGGCCGGGATCTCTACAGAAGCGCCCGGTGTGTACGGCCAGATGTTAGAGCCATCTTCCAGGTTAAATGCAACGAGACTCGCACTCGCCGACACACGATAGGCTACGCCATTCGCCCCAGAAAGCCACCACCAGCCGCCATCATCACCGTTGTCAGTGTAAGGGAAGCGTCTTGTTTCTAGACCCGTCGAAGAGTGGATTGCCACCATGTACTTGTTGGCTGTGTCATCGGGGGACACGACGAAGCCGTAGATCAGCGGACCGTCCATCAACAAGGATGATCCAAACAGGTTGGCGGGGGCAGGCGGCTCATATTTCCAGCTAACCTCACCGGTGGCGGCATTCAGTGCATAGAGTCGATCCTGATAGGCGGCCTCTCCGCCCAGGTTATACAGCACGTATACACGTCCGGCACTTACATGTAGGTAACCGTCGAAGTTAACGTATGCCGTGTTGTTTTCGGGCGGCGGCGCCTGGTGCCAGAGCACCTCGCCATTGGCGGCGTTGAGGCCGAAGACACCGTCTACTGTACTGGCGACAAAAACACGGCCCTCCGCATAGATTGGATCTGAGAGTACACCGATGTCGCTCTCTTTCACGGCAACATCGACCTGCCAAATCAGGTCGCCATTGATGCGGTCTAACGCATAGACCACCTGCCGCCAGCGCAGAGTGGCGTCGTCCCAGTACTCGGCAGAAATGAATAGTTTGTCCTGATAGATGAGCGGCGAATGGACGTTGGGCATGTACGCACTTGGGATAATGCTTGTGCCCCACAGCACCGCACCACTCGATTTGTCCAGCGCATACACATACCCGGCCCACGTTCCAAAGTAGATGAAGTTTTCGACAACAGCAGGGCTAGAGAGATCATTGTCACCGATCAGCATACCACCGGACGTATCAGTAAGGTGCGACCAAAGCACTTGCTGCGTGCCCAGATGAATAGCGTGGAACCCATCGTATCCACCGATATAGGCGACATCGCCCACCACGGCAGGGATGCTCAGATTCCACTGACCCGGCACCTTCCAGTACATATCGAGCGGTGGCCAGAGTCTTTGCTCCTCTTTGTTGTAGAAGGTGTGGTCTGTATTTTGGCCCAACATCGACCAGTTGCTGCCGTTTACACCACAACTTTGTACACTGGCCAGATCCTGGGCGAGGAGTTCGCCTGTTGCCTCCGATGGTGCAGGTGCGGAAACTGTGGGCAAAATGCGCACATAGGCGGTGCGGATCTCTCCTGTGTCGTCGCGCATCGCACGCAGGGTAGCTTGTTGCCCAACCGCCAATTCTGCCTGACCAGAAGCAACCGATTTGGCAGCAACGATCTGTACGTGTGGCTGCATCACAACCTGATAGGTAGACCCATCAGACGATTGAAGCGTCAAGGTGGAACCATCAAGCAAAACGATCTCACCCTGAAGCGTTCGTGTCTGCCAGGAATCATCTGCATCTGCGACGTTCGTCGCTACTGAGATCGCCAGCAAGACACCACAAATCAGACTAAAACTCAGTATGAGCGCTGACCAGAGGGGGCGGATAGATAGTTTCATATGGCGAATCTTTCTGAATAGCAGATTCTGCACTGTGGATCAATAAGAAGTTCACAAGTACAGGATTGGCGACTGGGCTGACGATCGGGCGACTAGACTGGATTGACATTTCACCGTGCTCCTCCGGTCAATTCGGCGTTAAGCGACAACACGCCGGTGGCCCGCACTGGTAATGTCAACAAATCCTGAACAGAAGGCGCAATTGAGCGAGTTCATAGCATACAGTTCCTAGCCTCAAGCTTACGCCTCTGGAATGAGGAGGGAAATAGTACGCTAATTCTAGTAAGCATAGTACTTCTGCATCGTATGACATTTTAGAAATGTCAATAGAATAGTTAGTAACAGCTTAGTCGGCTAAGCAGCACGCTTAACGTGTTACGGAGGTCCAGGCGATGGTTCGTATCATTCACAATAGACACCAACAGGTTGCGGAGTCTCCGTTGCGTCCACTCCGCGATGAACGTGGGCAATCCATGGTGTTGGGCGCATTCTTCATGATGGCATTTATCGGTATGCTCGGGTTGGTCATCGATATGGGCCTGGCGTACGGACGCTACCGCCAAATGCAGACAGCTTCAGATACGGCGGCGCTGGCCGGAACACGTGAACTGGCGCTAGGCAACGGGGAAGCGGCGGCCATTCAGCGCATCCAACAGATTTTGTTGGCCAATGGCGCAGACCTTGCGCTCTCTGAGTACTCAGTGACGGGAGATAAAGCGGAGGTTATTGCCCGGACCAATACAGTGCCTGCGTTTACACCTCTCTTCGGGCTAAACGAGATCCCCGTGGGCGCCAACGCCGATTCGCAGTTTGGGCAACAAGGGCAAAGCGGCGATCTACTGCCATTTGCGGTTGACCAGGATCTGTGGATTTTGGATCATGAAGTAAATATCTGGATAGGGGAGACGGGCCCCGGTGGCAACTATGGCTGGGTCCGCTGGGCGGGACAATCACAGAGTGCATCCGTTTTGCGCGCCAATATCGATGACACCTCTAACAGCGGCATTCTCACGATTGGTGATCAGGTGGCGGGAAAGACCGGCGTTTCGATCAGCGCTGTGCGCGGCAGTTTGGCGAACAAAATCGGCCAGACCATCGACGTCTTCTTCTATGATCCTGATGAAGTGGCAGGCAACGGCGCCAATTTGCGCTACACCGTAACCGGTTTCGGGAAGTTCCGCATTACCGGAGTGCGTGTTCGTGGCGTCAACAGTGAAATCAGCGGGTACTTTGAACAGACCGTCATCCTGGGTGGTCAGATCATTCCAGGTACAACGTTGGGCGCAGCAGCGACGGGGCTGATCAACTGACTGATTTTGTGTGTCCAAACCGGCACCTGAAACCAAACAGATATCCAAACAGAGAGGGGCGCTGCCATCAGCGCCCCTCTCTGTTTGGATATCGGTTTCAGTTGTCTTGCGGGGTATAATTCAGCCTGTATTTTGCCGCGTGAATGGAATCACTCACATACTACGGGAAGACGCCCAGTTGCTGCATCCGTGCCGAACGACGTAAGGTCAACCCTTCACTGCCGATAATGTTTGAAATGATTGGGGTTATGGGGTTAAAAGTGTACACAACCCCCACCTCGGTGTATACATCTGTACGCTCGATAGAAATCGTTACCTCGCCTACTTCCACACCCACCAATTTGGCTTCTACACCCTGTTGAATCATCGAAAAATTGGATGATACAGCCCCAATGCGGGCGCCATCTTGAACTGCTGCACTAAGCATGGTGTTGATAAAGATGACGCGGCCGAGATCAACGACACCCAGGGTGAGCAGGATCAAGAACGGTACGACCATGGCAAACTCTACCATCGTCTGTCCTAATTCGGAACGTTTTGTGGAAAGCGCAGATGTTGTCATGTCGAAATTAGTCTCGGTAGCCGAAATAGGTCACGAGGAATAAAACCTGCGGTTCCGCACTCCGATCAGGCTGTGTGGACAATGTCAACCAAACCTAGAAACAGTCCACGTCACTGATTAGCTGAATAGATATCCATCAACGATACTGCTGCGACTCTGCATGGCATCGGGGGCAGAGCCCACTGCGCACATCAAGGAGATCGGCATCAACCACAGCGTCACAGGCCGGGCACGTAGCCAGGTGTTTTTGCTGCTGTTTTTTCGGGGGCCAGATTTGATCAGGGCGCACTATCACTTCGCGATCTTCCTGATGAATCGAGGCCCTTTGTCGTAAGGCCACCAAGGCTGCAAATTCACTAAAAGAGAGGGTTATCATCTTATGTCCTGTCGTTTCCTATATGACGGCGGAAAGTTCATCACTTATGATGATACACACCGACGCCATCATTGTCTGTCTACCCTGATACATTTGGTCGTGATAGACTGACGTATGGTACTGCCCGGCAAACGGTTGCCCTCTATGTCTTAGCATGAATATCTGGCAATGATCATATAATTCCCGCTCATTTCTGCCTATAGTACGTTGCCACCAATGAAGGGGAGTAGGAAATGTCTCAAATGAACCCAACGATCAAACTGGATCAGTTTATTAAACGCGAAGGATTGGCTTTCTCCGGTGGAGAAGCGAAGCAGATGATCCAATCGGGGATGGTCTTGGTTAACGGGGAAGTAGAGAGGCGACGCGGTCGTCAACTGCAGAGCGGTGACACTGTGACAATTGAAGCAACCACCGTGACAGTCGGCCCGCTGCGCCCAGAATAGGCTGCTACAACACAGGCCATAGCGCGATACATCCCCGCTGCTTTCGAGCGAAGGCAGCGGGGATGTATCGTCGTGTACCTGAGAAAAGACTTATGCGCGGCGTTACGAGACAGCAGGCGCCGGGGCAGTCTGTGTCTGCTGCACCTCGGTCGACTTGACCACGACATTGGTAATTCCATCTGCCGCCAAGACGGGTTCAAGCGCAGCAATGGCGCATCTCACCATCTGATCATCCGGCTCGCGCGTGGTCAGTTTCTGCAACCACAGACCAGGGGTAATCAACGCTCGCATCAAGGGCTTCTTGTCATGGGCGGCGCTAAATCGAATGATCTCGTAGGCAATCCCGGCCACGATCGGCACAAGCAGCAAGCGTGTTGCAAAGCGCAGCAAGAGCGCCAACCACGTCTGTTCCACCCAAGAGAAGGTCAGCGGCGCAAAAAGGATAATGCTGATCACCAACACGTAGAGCAGGAAACTGGTTCCACAGCGTGTATGCTGAACGCTGTACTTTTGTACATTTTCAACGGTTAGCAACTCACCGGCTTCGTAGGCGTTGATCGTCTTGTGTTCGGCCCCATGATAGCCAAAAACACGGCGAATGTCCGGCATCAGGCCGATGGCCCACAGATAGACCACAAAGAGCAAAAGGCGAATCGCGCCCTCCATGACGGCGTCGACGACGGCATGCTCCCCGAAGAAGCCGGCTATCCACTTGCTGGCAAAGGTTGGCACCAGAAAGAAAAGGCCAATCGCAAACGCCAGACTGGCAGCAATCGTTGTCCAGGCAACAGGGCCGGTGAACTCTGTCGGTTGTTCATCCCCTTCTTCCTGAATCGCAACATCAGCACTCCACAACAGGGCACGCATCCCCAATCCAAGGGCATCCCAGAGCAATGCCAGACCACGGACAAAGGGCCACTGCCCCCACTTGCTCGTGTAGATTTTGGCCGTCAACGGCTCTTCATGGATAACAATTGTGCCTTGAGGATTGCTCACAGCGACGGCCATCGACTTGCGGCCGCGCATCATGACGCCCTCGATTACTGCCTGTCCACCATAATACTGTTTGCTCACGAGTTTACTCCAGAATAGTCACAAAACGAATGTCACTCACGACAGGCGGCCAGCGCCACCCGCAAATGTTGGATCGACTGCTCTGCAAAGCTGAAAACCTCTTCAATCCAATGCGGCGAACGCCCAACCGGCAACAAAGGATCCGAGCCCAGCGCCTGGCACTCGATCAGGATGTCCCCTTCATACCCGATGGCCTGTAATGAAAGACAGACTTCGAGCCAATCGATGCGCCCATCGCCCAGGGCACGTCGGTTGCTTTCTGCCGCATAGAATAGCCCCAAACGATTGCCTACATCTTCAAAGGTAGAGCGAAATCCCTGTTCTTCGAGATTCATGTAATAACTGTTCAAGGCCACCATAGCGCCTTGTGGTTCGGGGCGCCCCAGGAGCGAGAGTGCATCCTGCGCGGTATTGACAAGAAAGCCTTCATAACGATTGACCGGCAAGAAGGCGATCTGTACACCGACAGAGGCGGCGCTGTGGGTGATGGCACGTAGGGACTGTTGAAGGAGGTTCCATTCCTTTAGTCGCCCCACGATCGGACGCATGCGCCCTGGCTTCTCGCGCAAGACCAGCTTTCGGCAGTCAACGTCAACGCAATACTCGATCAAGTCGCGCACCATTTCTACGCTGTCCTGGCGCATAGAGTGGAGCGGATGGGCCAGATCGATCTCATTCATGGCGATCACGGACATCACCGAGACACCGTATTCGCCGGTCAACGTGCGGACATCCTCGGCGGGGACACGCACAGAATCACCGATCAACTCGATGCCACGATATCCCATTTTCACCAATGGGGGCAGTGAATCAGTCAGGGGCGTATCACCGAGTGTCCAGGTTGCAAACCCAATGTCGTTAATCAATGAATACCTCGCAAACTGTGCGGGTTCGATGAAATCTATACCGACCACTCAGGTAAAGTATACCAGAGCCAAAGGCTCGAATCCAATCACAGACAAAGCGAGGCAGTTCCGCGAAACGCTTGCGACGACAATCCCAAAGTGCTATAATTTAGGCATGACACACTTATTGTTCGAGAAATGTCCCGAATCTCTGCGCAGAAAATTGGAAGATTCTCCAGATACTTCCTATGATCTGATTTTGCGCGTGTCTGAGGTCGGTGACGATCAACAAAAACAGATAGAAGAAGCTGGGTTTTCTGTCCGCCGGCGGACATCGCTCATTCCGACTTTTTCCGTTACCGGTACAGGCGAATCCTTGCAGGATCTGCTGTCCTGCTCGTGGTTGATTGCCGTTGAGCAAGATCAACCTGTAAGCGTTTCCGTCAGCTAGTACATTTTGGCGTAAATACCACGGCGGAAATTCGGCATGACTAGTAGAAACTGTCGGTGAATTTCCGCCGGGATTTACTAGCTTCTGTTGATATTTTACAGTGCGGTCTCCCGGCGTGTTGTCGCTCAACGCCGAATTGACCAGAGGAAATCTGTGAAAGATCAACGCAGCCCGGTAATGCGCTACATCCTTCATTCCTCGAAAGTACAGTGGCAAGCTTGACAGTCACGCAACCGGCGGCGTGTTCGTCTCCGCACCTAGACCAATGACACAAAGCCAAGAGGAGACGCTACCCATGGCTCCAGGGAAAGTTAGCCCGCGCGCTCTTCGTATGGCAGCGGAAGCTGACCGCCGCGGGGAACAGATCCCCGTTATCGTAAAGTTTCATTCTGGACACAGCAAGACAGAATTTCATAGCCATACAGCGCCGTTGACTGTTCAAAGTACGCGCAAAGACTACTCGTTGATCCCGGCAATTGCCATGTGGCTCAGGGCTACCGAAATCGAGAGTCTGGCCGGTATGGAGGAAGTAGCCGAAGTTTGGTACGATGAACCTGTCTATACCATGCTCAACTCGTCTGTCGCCGCCATCAACGTGCCCCGCGTTTGGTCCGAACTAGGCATTGAAGGTGAAGGCACCACGATCTGTGTTCTGGACACCGGGCTCGACACCAGTCATCCGGACTTCGAAGGGCGTATTCAGCTTACCGCCGACTTCACCGGTCTTGGTTCGGTGACGGATCTGCATGGGCATGGCACCCACATTGCGTCCATTGTCACAGGGTCAGGCGTCGCATCGGGCGGCATGTACCGTGGCATTGCGCCTAAGGCCATGCTGATGGCTGCCAAAGTGCTTGACGGGCACGGAAATGGGCGCATGAGCGATGTCATGGCCGGCATCGAGTGGGCCACCGCAAACGGAGCAGGTATCCTCGTGCTTTCGCTGGGCACAGAAGGCAGCAGCGATGGCACGGATGCCCTCTGCACCATGGTCAACGCGGTTGTCGAGATGGGCAAGGTGGTTGTCGTCGCCGCCGGGAACGATGGCCCTGCACCTTATTCTATCGGCAGCCCCGGCGCTGCGGACAGGGCAATCACCGTCGGCGCCACCATCGATGACGGCGCGATCGCAGAATTCAGCGGACGCGGTCCGACTGCCGATGGCCGTACCAAACCCGAGGTCGTGGCGCCCGGCAGCGATGTCATTGCGGCGCGCGCCGCAGGCACCACCCTGGGCGCGCCCATCGACGAAGCCTATACGAGCGTCACAGGGAGCAGCATGGCTGTCCCCCATGTGGCCGGCGTCTGTGCGTTGATGTGGTCGGCAAACCCCAGCCTGTTGCCCGACGACATCAAATGGATCTTGATGGATACTGCGGTCGACCTCGGCTTATCCGCCACCGCACAGGGGGTAGGACGGGTTGATGCATTGGCGGCAGTGCGGGCCGCTCGATCTGTGCCAACAACACCCACTGCTTCGGGTGAAAGTTGGGGAGCACCATCGTCTGTAGAATCAGGGGATATTAGCACCTCCTCTGCGCCCCTGCCCGTCAGCGAGACAACGACAGCCAAGCCTGCACAAACGACGCTTGGATGCCTGGGCAGTCTGCTCAGTATGCTTGGTTTTCATTGAGGCTATTATTTCACAGAACGACTCTACAGAACCTATGACCACTTCGCTTTCACCAGAAGAAGAACGTGCTCGCAAGCGCCAGGCCATTGGCCTACATGCGCGCCGTCCTACGGCACGAGAAGAGATCCTGCGCCCGCCCGAGGAAGAAGAGGGCACGACGCTTACCTGGGTGTCGGTTCTTGCCCTGGTCATCATCGCTCTGGTGACGGTGTGGATGCTCTACGACATGATCGCACCGGCGCGCAACGTGTCGGTGGACGCACAGGGGCGTCGGCTGATCCTGGACGACAATTTTACCCGTCCCACACTTGCGATGGGCGCGGAAGGTATCGACGGCCAGTGGGATTCACGCTTCACCAATGGCACATACCGCGTTCAGGTTGAGCAACCGGGCAATCTGGCCTGGTCTAGCCTCGGCTTGCTCGATGTGGGCACCTATCGACTCGAAACAGCCTTGACCATAGAGACCGGCGTCACCGATTCGGACGATGCACCGCCGCTTGGATATGGCGCCATTTTGGTGCGCTATGGCAATGAGCGCAACTTCTATCTTTTCTCGGTCGATGCGCAGGGGTTGTATCAGATCCAATTGCAGAAGCAAGGGATCTGGCAGATCGTGCAACCGTGGACGCGTGCGTCTGCACTGCACAGTGATGGCCGCAGTAACCGTCTTGGTGTGGAAGACGACGGTAGCCGGCTCCACTTCTTTGCCAATGACCAGTTGCTTTATACGGTCTCTGATCCACGATTGCCGGCGGGAGATATCGGTCTAGGCGGTGGTGCGCGCAGCCAGGGGACGGTGTCGGCTCAGTACGATTGGGTGAAGATCTACGCGCTCCCGGTGGCGGCGCCGGGCACATCCGCCCCGTAAAGGTGCGCTAACCTTTACCCACAAGTCCGCAGTCGGCACAGGCCTGGCAAACAGCGGCCGATCTGGGTTCTACGGCTGGGATACTTCTTCGTGATATTGGGCCGGTTGTCGGGGCATGAGGGGGATGGGACGGAGATCTGCGACAATGGGCGAGACGTCGCCCCCATCCCCCTCGTGCCCGTACCAAGGGTCAAAACGAATCCGCTCTTCATACCCCCCTTATGGGTAAAGGTAAGAAAGGTGCGACGGTGTCAAAAACGACAGGGCCAAAGATAAAAACGCCCACACCTTTTGGTGTGGGCGTTTCGCTTGAGAAATAGTGGCTCGGTCAGTCGGTCAGCGCAGACTCAAATGCTGACGGATCTCCTGACGAGTCTGCTCAAAGGACTGACGCAGCATCAGATCAGATGTCTTTTCGGCTGCAACCGTACGCCGCGCGCAGGCTACACAGCCTAAAGAGGCCTTGTAACTACTTTGATCACAGTTAAGACAATCACATAAACGGATCATCAACAACGAAAAAGCGAGGGTATCTTCGTTCCCATCTCTCTGGTTTGAAACCTGGTCAACCAACTCTTGCCATTCGTCGCCGCGTTCTCTGCGTAATGGAGCAATGGCACGGTAGGGAAAGAGAATCTCGCTTTCGGGATACATGAATAGTCCTCGCACTGTATGGTGGATGAATACGGATAATTATCAGATCCGAGCGAACTGTGGGATTGTAGTATGTATTACACAGAACTAGGTCGATGGTAGCATAGTCGCGAAAACGGTGTCAAAAAGACGAGGGGTTCTGGCGAACGCTGCTCTTGCTCATCGATGGAAGACGAAGATCAAAACATTACACCCGGATACGCAGGGCAGAATCAGACTGCGACAACAAAGAGGGTGCCGACAAAAACAATCGCGGCCAGCACAGCGACAAACAAAATCACCAGGAAAGGCAACACAGACGCCAGCGCGGATTGAAGCAGAGGCAGCCCGGTTATGTCCTGATTGGCGCGGATATACACAGCCACAGCCCATACCACACCTGCCAGTGTTGCCAAGCCGCCAAGGCAATCCACCGGTGCAAGCCCGGTCAATAGTAGCGGCACAGCCGCATACCCTGTGGCCGCATAGAATCGCTGCAACGTACAGGTGGCGCCAAACGCCTTATTGATTACCATCACAAGCGCGCCGTAGACAATCCAGATCCCCAACCAGTTGAGTGGAAGGCTGAGCCACCTTCCCAGCGCGCTGAGCCCACCGGCCAACCAACCGGGAAATGGCTGCGGCAAGCCGGCCAGCGTTGGGTAGAGTTCGACCAACGACGCCGAGTTGATGCCGGGAATACCCACGAAAAAGGTCGGCAACGTCTGATCGAGTCGAATGCTGGCACGCGCCGCTTCGGCCAGGGGCAAGGCAGCATCCATCCGCGCCGAGTTTACCCAGTTCACGGTAAAGGGGATGAAGCCGGCCAGCAAACCCAAGAGGATGATCATGCCGAGGGCCTGCTGCATGCTGATATTGGTGTAGGCATGACGGCGTAATTGAACCGCATCGCTCATCTGCTGCGGGACGGGCAACCAGTTTCGCCAGATCATCAACTACCTCCAACCCAGACAATAAACGAGGCGACCGCTGCCGCTATCACAACCGCAGAAAGAATCAGGATGACCACGGGGAAGAGCGCGCTCGTCACCGCCTTGCGCATTTCGAACCCGTGAGCCACTTCCAGCCCGCGGTATGCAATCAAGATCCCCCACACCTGCATCATGAGTCCGCCCACCGACGCAAACGGGATCCCTGTGACAACCAGGAAGACACGCGGCGCCATCCCCAGGGCGGTGACACCCAATGTCTGACCAATAGAACCGTTGCCGCCGAGTGCTTTTGCAATCAGATGGCTTAACAGCCCGTAAAGGCTCCACTGGATCACCAGGACCAATGGCGTCGTGACCAAGAGTAAAAGCCTGCCCCAACCGTTGCCGTAGTGGTAAAATCCGGTAAATAGCGGCCATACCGAACGGATATTGTCTTGAAGCACAAGCAATTCTGTGGTGCTCAACCCAAAGGGTCGCGATTGCTCGAACGCCTGCAAAATGGTTTCGAGGACAGCGGTAGGATTGGGTAAGACAGCACTAAGCAGCAGACCGCCAACAATCTGGGCGACGGCAACGATGAAGCCAATGACAACAGTGAAGAAAAGCCCTTCGAGCCAGGGGTTGTCATCATCGACCATCACAACAAATGGATCAGGTTCAAAAACCAGTGCCTGCCCTATCAGTTTCGGGTAGTTCTGAGGCTGTAACATAAGAGTCAACCAACCCGGGATTCGTCAGTATCGGTGAGAGTGGATAGTCCTGCATGATACGCATGTAAGCTGATCTACAGTTTCCTGATGGATGTAATCATAGCATAGGCAAACAAGGCCCTGCAATTCGACGATGTCAACTATGCCCTGCCCTAAGGGTGCCCTAACGGGTGTGTCCCAAATTTTTCGGTTCTGATCTTCAGGGCAGCTACGCAGAACGGACCGGCACGGAGGCCGGCCCCTACACGTAGGGATGGACCTCCGTGTCCATCCGTGATCGTCCACCGACCCAGAACGGACCGGCACGGAGGCCGGTCCCTACCGTAGGGATGGACCTCCGTGTCCATCCGTATCGTCCACCGACCCAGAACGGACCGGCACGGAGGCCGGTCCCTACCGTAGGGATAGACCTCCGTGTCCATCCGTCGTGGTTTCCCGATAGACATGGACCCACCCAATAATTTGGGACACACCCTGCCCTAACGGCTGGTTTGACAGCCAGGTACAAACCGAGTAGCCTTTTCAGAAGCACAACCTTCTCGCAGACGAACCTGTCCTCTGTGCTTACGCCTGTCACAGCGATTTCACACGACGAATAGCAACTCACATGCAACCTCATACGCATTTACCTTCAACAGCCGCAAGTCGGACCATTTGGACAGCACTACGTTGCTTTTTGGTTCTGTCACTTCTATTGGTCGTTGCAACTATCCAGGCTCCTTTGAATCACGGCGTGCTGGCACAAGAGGATGCCGACCCCACCGTCCACGTTGTCGGCGCGGGTGAAACTCTCAGCGAAATCGCCAAGTCCTACGATGTTTCGATGGCAACACTGATGCAGGTTAACGGCATCACCAACGCAGATGCAATCTACGTAGGTCAGCCTCTATACATTCCCAATCGGATAGGCGAGACGGACGCATCCTCCACGGCTGAGGAAAGCAAAACTGAAAGCCCACCAACTGACGTTGTATCCCCCCCAGGTGAAGCAAGCGGGGAGACCGGCGCACGCAGCAACCTGACAAGCCAACCTTCAGAGGACGATGAAACGGCTGCCGGCGAGCCGTCTTTGGCCGAGCTGCAACCTGTTCGCACCACAAGTCTAAACGCAACCTACACGGTGCAAACCAGCGATACATTGAGGCGGATCGCATTGCGTTACGATTTGGATGTGGCGGCGCTGCAGAAAGTCAACGACCTCGCATCCGACGCACCGCTGCGCGAGGGCCAGGAGTTGATCCTCCCCGCTACGGCGCAGGAGCTGCGTGTTTCTGCAGCACCCACCCACTACACCGTGCAGCCTGGCGACAGCCTCGGCTTGATTGCAAAGCGTCACGGAACCTCACTCGATGTGCTGATGAGCATGAACCGTATTAGCAACCCGGATCTCATCCAGCCCGGGCAGGATCTACTGATTCCGGTGGAAAGCAACAACAAACCGGCGCCGAGAGTAGGTCCGGCGCAAGCGGGCTTTTTCTACCACACTGTGCGGGCAGGTGAAACGCCATCTGAACTGGCGCAGCAGTTCAACAGTACGCCCCAGGCAATTGTCCGATATAACAATTTGCCCGATATCGAAACGCTCTATTCCGGGCTCGAAGTCCGCATTCCCTATGGGCCACCGTTGATGGATCGACTCACCCCGCCCACACCGCGATCGGGCAGTGAGTTTGTGATCAGCATCAGTCGTCAACGTTGTTGGGTCATACGTGGGAACCAGGTGAGCTACGAGTGGAAATGCAGCACCGGGCAAGGGGAATGGGTTACCCGCACCGGCACCTTTCCCGTCCAGAGCAAGTTCGAGGTTGCCCAAAGCAGCGCCTATCGGCTCGACATGCCCTACTGGCTTGGTCTTTACGACGTGGGCAATTATGAAAACGGTATTCACGGGCTGCCTGTGGAATGGTCCACCGGCCAGAAGTTGTGGGACACGTTGGTCGGCCAGCCCGCCACCTTTGGCTGCGCAATGCTCCTGGATGAAGATGCAAAAACGCTCTTCGATTTAGCATACATCGGCATGCCCGTTCATATTGTAGATTGACGGGCGCAGCTCTAAATGTGATCAACCGCACTGCTAGGTAGTTCGATAGAACACTGTGCTATCTGTGAACGAGTCGTACCATCGACAGCAAGTCAGGCATCGTACAAAAACGGTCCGACTTCTGTAGTCGCACGAACAGAGGATGGTCCAACTGCTGCAAAAATCTGGGCGTATATTGGGCCTAAAGCTGGGCCAATATGGTTGTTCTCTTTTGTTGGAACTCACGTTACGCTCAATGTAGCAAAATCCTCGGTTCGTGTCCTTGAAGCATCATGGGGATGGCCCTCCCGCCGCTTCTATCACAGATAAGTGGAAACACGCATGGTGAAGAATCAAGACTACCAAGTTGGCGATCTCCTACTTGCCCTGGCGTTATTGACCGTCCTTATCGTCAGTTCTGGCGGAAGATTCCCTGGTTTCTAAGCCACGGGCGTAAGACCTGCCGGCCGATTCCTCTGTCAGCATGATCTGGCGCAGGGATGAGGTGTTTCTCCCACTGCACGTGTGGATGACCGATCCCCTTGCCATTGCTCGAACTCTTCGATCCTCAACCAGAGAAGCTACCGATCGATCGTGGACCATGCTGAATGAACCATCTAAGCAAACAACAGATAGCCCCTCTTCACCGGAGCAGGATGCACTTCTAGCGAGCGGTAAGGTGCCGGCCGCGTTGCTGAGTCGCCTGCTGACCGCGCTGCCCACACGTCATCCACAGTTGATCCTGGGGCCGGGCATCGGCGAAGATGCCGCCGTGATCGACTTTCCAGCGCAGCGGCTGCTCGTCGCCAAGAGCGATCCGATCACCTTTGCTACACAAGATATCGGCTATTACGCCGTCAACGTCTGTGCAAATGATCTGGCGGTGACGGGAGCAACACCTCGTTTCTACCTGCCCACGCTGTTGATGCCTGCGGGCAAGTCTACGGCGCATGCCGTCGAAGTGATCTTTGCACAGGTGGCCAAGGCGTGTCGTCAACTGGACATTGTCGTCGCCGGAGGACACAGCGAGATCACCGCCGCCGTCACGCAGCCCGTCATCGCGGGGACGATGCTGGGCGAAGTAGCACGCGAACGGTTCGTGCGCAGCGCCGGCTGCCATCCTGGTGACGTAATTTTGTTGGCCGGGGTCTGCCCTGTTGAAGGCACGAGCCTTGTCGCTCGCGAAAAGCGCGCCGATCTGCTAAAGCGTGGTTGGTCTGCGGAGCGCATCGAGCAGGCGGCCCATTTCCTCTATGATCCGGGGATCAGCGTGTTGGCGCCGGCCTTGGCTGCCGCGCAGCATGGCTACGTCAGCGCCATGCATGACCCTACCGAAGGCGGCGTTGCCACAGGGCTACTTGAACTTGCCCTCGCTTCGGGCAATGGTCTCGAAGTTAATCTCGACGCCATCCCTATACCGCCGATCGCTGGCGAACTCTGCGCGGTCTATGGCCTCGATCCGCTGGGGACGATTGCCTCCGGCGCGCTACTCGCCACTGCCGCCCCGGCCAATGTCGCAGCACTCCAGTCTGTCTGGGGCCAACTCGGCGTCGACAGCGCCGTGATCGGTCGCATTCTGCCCGCAGACGAAGGGATCTATGCGCTCCGTCATGGACAACGTGGGGAGCTTCCTCGCTTTGATGCAGATGAAATTGTAAAGCTGTGGTGAATGGCTCACGCTACATCGATGATCGTCTCTGCAATCAAATGATCGACCACGGACTTGAGATCGCCATCATTGGCATCGTGGACGCGCAGTTGACGGTCGGCGCTGGTGCCGGTCTGCAACATACGGTAGATCGGCTCGATCTCGTTGCGCGATCCCAGTTCGTCGATCTCTTCGGCAAAGAGGTCTAGCATCTCGCGGATGAGGGAACGCGCCGGCAGTTCTACCTGTTTGCCAAAATCGATCAACTTGCCGTCGAGGCCGAAGCGGGCCGCGCGCCATTTGTTTTCGTCGAGCAACTCTTTGCGGTAAATGCGGAACGAGATGTTCTGGCGGCGCAGCTTCCAGTGCCAGAGGATCATGGCCTGACAGAGTGCGGCGATGGCGATGGCCTCATCGACGCGGGTGCAGATGTCGCAGACGCGGAATTCCAGCGTCGGGTACTTGTGGTGAGGACGCACATCCCACCAGATTTTGCTGGCGTCGGGCATGCAGCCGGTGTTGACAAGGGTACGGATCAGCCGTTCGTACTCGGCGGGGGTGCGATAGATATCAGGGATACCGCTTCGTGGAAAGTCTTCGAAGACAACGGCGCGGTAGCTCTTGAGGCCGGTTTTGCGCCCTGCCCAAAAAGGGCTGCTCGTGCTCAGGGCCAACAGATGAGGCAGCATGTAGCGCACCACATTCATGGCGTCAACGCCGAATTCGGGATCCTCGATGCCGATATGGATGTGCATACCGAAAATGAGCAGGCGCTGCGCCAACACCTGCATCTCTTGCATCACGCCCAGGTAGCGGGGGAAGGGCGTTACCTGCTGTTCGCCCCACTTGCTCGTAGGATGGGTGGCCGCGGCGACGATGGCCAATCCCTTGTCGCTGGCCAGCCGGTGAATAAAGGCGCGCTGCTTGATCAGTTCCTCTTTGGCCTGAGCCGGTGTTTCACAGACAGGTGTGCCCAATTCGACCATGGATTGGTGCAATTCGGGCTTGATCTCTCGTTCCACCATCACCACTTTGCCGTCTTCGATGAGTTGGGTGATAAACGAACGTAGCAATCCTGTCTCTGGATCAACCACCTGATATTCTTCTTCGATGCCGATACTCAAATTCGGGCGCTTGATCATACCAGTTTCTCCGTCTCTGCGATCAAATAATCGACCACTGCCTTGCCGTCGCGGCCATGCTCTTCCCAATATTTCACCTGCAGATCGGCGCTCGACCCACGATTCAACATGGTGTGGACGTGTTCGATTTCATTGCGACTGCCCAGCCGGTCGGCTATCGGCTCGATGCGTTCGAGCAGTTCATCGATCAGGCTGCGCACGTCCACTTCTTGCCCTATGCCGAAGTCGATCAGTTTGCCGTCTAGCCCATAGCGAACGGCGCGCCACTTGTTTTCGGCGATCAGAATCCGCTCGTAGATGCGGAACGTCATGTTGCGCTGGCGCAGATCGACCATCCAGGCCACGATGGCCTGAATCAACGCCGTCATAGCGAGGACGTCTTCAATGTCGGGCATCATATCGCAAATGCGGATCTCCAGCGTAGGGAAGCGGTGGTGCGGTCGGATATCCCACCAGATATGACCTGGACCGGGGATACTATTGGTGCGAATCAATGTTTCAACATACTCTTCATACTCGTGGTAACTGCGGAACTCACCCGGAATGCCGGTACGCGGCAGGGCATCCAGCAGGACCGCCCGGTAGCTCTTGAGACCGGTGTTGCGCCCCAGCCAGAAGGGTGAACTGCTGGCCAGACAGAGGATGTGCGGCAGCAAGTAGCGCATCCCCGTCATGACATCGATGGCAAGATCGCGATCTTCGACGCCGATGTGAATGTCCATCCCAAAGGCGAGCAGCCGCCGCGAGATGATCTGTGCATCTTCGAGCAGGGCGCGGTAGCGTGAGGGAGCGGCGTCGCGGCTGCCCGACGCCCAATGGCTAAATGGGTGAGTGCCTGCGGCTGCAACCTTGAACCCGTAGCTCTGGCCCATCTCCATTAAGGTCGAGCGGATACGCACAAGTTCCGCGCGAGCGCCTTTCACATCCTCGCAGACGGGGGTGCCCACCTCAATTGAATCGACGCCGATGCGCTGGGCAAAGTCAAGGTCGGGTCGGCGTTCACGCACCAGCATCTGTTCGCGACTCATGGATTGGCTCAAGAAGCCCAGCAACTCACGGCTTTCGGGATCAATGAGCTGGTACTCCTCCTCGATGCCGATGTTGAAGCTGGGCTGTTTGTAATTGGCCATAGATTTCTCCGGACTGAGTGTCTATCCGTAAATACCAGTGCGCAGCCCTACGTCCGCTCTAAACAGGCCAACTTCGCCGGGCTGCTGTGAATTTACGGATAGATTCTAAATGCTACTTCGGTTCCACGACAAAGACAGGCACAATCGATCCCCCGCCGGCGGTGACGTTGAGCAGCGTCACACTGCTCAGCCGGGTCAGACAGCCGGTGACGGAATGTCCGCGAAAAAGGAATGGATCACAATCTACGAGCCGCTGCGAAATGACCAACTTGCCCTCGACATCCATCGTGGGGAAATCTTCGTAGGCGATGGTGGCACGTTCCTGCACCACGCTGGGGTTGCTCAGCGCATCTTGCAAGGCAGCGTCCCAGGCGTCTTGCGGGGTCTCCCAGCCGATGATGACGCCCTTGCCACCATATTCGTCATTCGGTTTGAGGACAAGATGATCCCGGTTGTCGCTGGCCCAAGGCAGCAGATCAATGGGATGTCCGTCTACATCAAAGGTACTGCGGTTCTCGATCACACGAGTCCACGGCACATGTGCCAGGATCGTCTGCCGTTCCTCGGGCGTGAGCAGATGGGCGTTGCGTTCGTCGGTGGCAACGGCGAAACTGGCTTTCTTATGCAGCACTTTACAGGTGTAGGGATTCATCACGCAGATGGCGCCGGCTTCCAGCGCCCGCACGATGGGGTGATCCAGGCCGTAGCGCTCCAGCATTTCGCTGATGAGCACGCGTTTGTAGATGAAGTCCACGGCGACCCCGTTGGCGAACATCTGTCCCTGTTCGAACGAGAGTTCATCGGGCGTGCAGATGACCGCGTGGATCCCGTTCTGCGCGAAGTAATCGACGAAGAGATGAAACTCGGTGGTCGTGGGCACACCATCCCAGTCCACAATGGCGATGTCGGGCAGTTTGTCGCGGTTGCCACGCCATTCATAGTAGATGCTCAGGATCGCCTCCACGGCGGCAAATCGGCTTTCGAGCAGGCGTAGGTTGTAGCGTTTCGCCATCTCCTGCATCACCGGGATCTGCGCGAAGCGCGCACCCAACACATCCTCGTAGGCCATACCGGCCGGGCTTTCACCGTTGAACTCGATGTAGTTGAGGACGCGCGCGCCATCGCCGTTCCTGGCATAAAAGCTGTCGAGCCGCGCCGTGGGGATCGGCGTAGCGTAGCCGTGATCGAGGCCGATCAGGTATTCCTCGTCCTCGGTCAAGTGGACCTGGCTGCGCAACTTTTCGTCTTCGAGCATCATGCGGCCCAGGCGGTCAAATGCACGCAACACTGTCGTCGTCTGCCGCTTCAAATACTCCCATTCTGCCGGGCTGTAAAACAATGGGCGCAGGACGTTACACAATGGCCTCTCGCCAAAGGTTAGCCGGTCTGCGCGCAGAGCGGGGATCAGCGCCGTCCAGCTATCCTGGGCCATCTCGCCGCTGTGGAGAATGTCGTGGTAATGGTGGATCGCGTCAAGTGAGTTCATAGTCTCTCGTTATCCTAAAAATCGCGCCCAGCGCATCTCTGTGCGTTGAGGAATCGGATCGTGGGCGCGGCGGATGGCGAGATCGGCCATAGACCTGACCGCCCATTCAAAATAGTGAGGGGTCAGGCTGTTGACGTCCATATCGGGGGCAGGGTTGGTAAAGTCGATTGCATAGGGGATACCTTCCCGGATGGCGAATTCGATGCTGTTCATGTCGTAACCCAGGGCGCGGTTGAGGATTCGGGCTTCCTCAACGATGCGGTCACCGAGTTCGGGCGACAGATGATGGTGATCGATATGATACTTGCGCTCTTTGGGATCGTATTTGATGGGCAGGATCTCTTCTTGCCCGATGCACAGACAGCGCACAAACTGATCCCAATCGATGAACTCCTGCAACATCATGCAAAGGGTGCCGGTCTTGTTGTAATGGTAGATCAATTCATCTTTTGTGTGCACCACGTAGACATGCTTCCAGCCGCCGCCCCAGGCATCTTTAAGGATGGCGGGCAGCTTCACATAGCCGATCAGTTTGTCCCAATCGATAGGATACTCCAGGTTGCGCAAGCTCTCGTTGACCACGCCGTCGATGTAACTGTGTGAAGGCAACGCCACCGTCTTGGGCACAGAAACGCCTAACTTCTCGGCCAACGAGGTGCCAAAGAATTTGTCGTCGGCGCTCCACCAGAAGGGGTTGTTGATCAAATAGGTGCCCTGCAACATGGCATTCTTGAGGTAGGTGCGATAGTAGGGGATCTCGTGGCTGATGCGGTCAATGATCACCGCATAGGGGCAAGGCTCGTTGGCCACCGTTCCACCCAGTTTCACATATTCGGCAACAACCCCCGCCTCGCGACGATTCACTTCTTCGATGAAGGCCGGCGGGAAACTCCACTCGCGGCCCACGATCAACCCGATCTTCTTGAGTTCGGCCATGATTCGCTCCCTTGTTTGTCGGTTTGTACGTTCTGTTATCCGCCACCGATATACGCACGCACCATCTGCTGCCAATATGGCCAGTCGTGCGCCCAGCCATCCCACTCGCGTAGGGCGTTGCCGATTCCCTTGGCCCACAGCGCGCTACTCAAACGCCGGTTCTCTTCGATGTGTGGATCCGTCTTGCCTACCGCCAGGATGATGTCCAGATTGCGCAGGTGATGGATCAGATTCGGATCAGAAAGATTGGGCACATAATGCAGCGGCGTGTGATAGTAGATGGCGTCTTCGTAATGACCATCAAAAAAGCTGGACATGTCGTACTTGCCGCTCATCCCCAGCACCCGCCCAAAAAGGTGTGGATGGCGCAGACCAATGTTGACGGCATGATATGCGCCAAAGCTGCACCCCAACGCCATCAAAAAAGGGTTGTCGTTGAGCTGCCGGGTCAACGGCAATACCTCGTTGAGGATATACTCTTCGTACTGCACGTGGCGGTGGATACGGCCCGATGGGTGGGCCCAGCGGCAGTAAAAGCTCTCATCGTCAACACTGTCCAGGCAGTAGAGTTGCAGGCTGCCGGCTTCGATCTGATCGCTCAGCGTCGCCACCATGCTGCGATCCTCGAATTCAAAAAAACGGCCCCGGCTCGTTGGGAAGACCAACGCTCGCGCCCCCGCATGACCAAAGACCAACAATTCCATGTCCCGATTCAACTGGGGACTGTACCAGCGGTGATACTCCCGATACATAGAAACCTGCCTGGGTGATTACCTGGTTTATACGTTGAGTACACTATGAGGATGGCGAAACCCGCTTTCAGCGCGCACCGGGTTCTCTGCATCAAACACCCAATGCGCCATTCCGTCGGCGTCGGTGATCCAGAATCGGTAGAGGTGGCTGCCAGGCGGTAGGAGGAAGATGCCATGCCACCAGCCATTTCGTGCCGGCGAGAGGAACAACGAATTGTGCTGCCAGCGATTGAATGAACCTGTCAAGGTGACGCTGCGCGCTGCCGGAGCCAGACAGCCGAGGTAGATCGCGCGCCACCCGTCTCCAACGACGACGTTGTCACCCGTTACCGCTACTGTAACCGGGATCGGAAGATTCCGCAACCCGTCTTGTGAGATCATGGTCCCGCTGATCGGGTATCCTTGCAGCGGCCCACCGTGGGTGCGTAACGCCATGGCGACCGCAGTGGCCGGCATCAGCAAGCCATCCCCCTTCCGTTCCGGCGGCAAGTGAAACAGCGGGTATGCCGAAAGGGTGAGGAGTTCTTTGATCTGATACGGATTGAGATTTGGATTGGCCTCGATCATCTGCGCCGCCGTCGCCGCCACCTGCGGTGCGGCGACGCTGGTGCCATCCACATGCTGATAGTGGGCGTGGATGAACTTGTGTGGGTTCATCCGCGACAAGAGCGCCTGACGCAGCACCTCGGCAGAGGCGTGGCCGATCTCCGGCTCGAATTCCAGCAGCGTGCGCCAGCTCTTCGCAACGGCCCGGGCGGCATCTATGTTCCCGGCCAGGAGCGCATCCCAGGCCTGGCCCAGCACCCACATTTCCCGAAAGATGGGGCTGACCGGCAAAATCGGCGCGGGGATCCACATGGACGGAGCGACGACTTCGGGCTTGGCAATCTGTAGCGAATCGACGTAGACGGGCCCCCAGTTGTGATGATAGCCCTGGTAGCGCGTGATCTCCTGTGGACGATCGAGGCGGATGCGGCGGTTGCCATCGTCGATACCGCCGACCGTGACGGCCGATGGGGCCTGTGCCGGCGCGATCAACTGGCTGCGGTTGCTGTTTCCGGCCGCAGAGACGACCAGCACGCCGCGTCGGGTCAGTTCTTCTGCAGCCAGACAGACGTCGTTTTCCCACCACGCTTGCGGACGATCACCGCCCACGCTGACGTTGATCACACGAACTTGGTAGCGCGCCCAATTGTCGTCGTGCAGAAGCCAGTGCAAGGCGCGCACGATCTCGGTTTCGGGGATGCCGCCGCCGGTCAGGCCGATCTTGATGGGCAGCAGACCCGCCTCAGGTGCAAACCCGCAGTACTCACCGTCGCTCAACAGACCGTTCCCCACAGCAACGGCGCTGGTCATCTGGCCGTGCCAACTGTTGGGCGCGTCGCTCCACAGGCTGGGCGAATCGAGACCGATGTGCTCGCTGCCTTCAAATAGATTGACGTACTGGCGGATGCGTAAGGGTTGCCGTTCCAAAAGCCGGCGCGTCCGCCCTACCTCGGCGTTGGTATGCCCCAGATCCAGCACTGACTGTTGACCGTCGATGAAGTCGGGGTTGGGGTAAAAGCCGCTATCAATAAAGGCGATGGTGATCCCACGCCCGGTAAAACCGGGGTGTACGGGCAGACGCTCGGTGAGCGGCAGCACGGTCATTTCATGGCGATGATAGTAGGGAAAACTAACAGAGAGGGGCGGCTCGGTGTGTAATGAGGCGGCGGAGCGTTCTTCGGCTATCCGCTCGGCAAAGTCCAGCGCGCAAGAAGGGCAGATCCCTTGGGTTGGTGACCAATTCGGGTGCTCAGCGCTGATCAGCCGGGAGACAGAAAAGCGCAGCGATGTTGGCTGCGCCAATAACAAAATGGGATTGGGGTGCCCGCAGAGAGGGCAGCGACCCACTAAAGCATCTCCTCGTCGTCAGAAAAGAGTTGCTCCAGCCCAACACCGAAACCGACATCCCCCGCTTCAGGGTTGCGAAATTCGAGGACCACGTCGAACTCACGTCGATCCAGCGTTTTGCTCTCATCGCCAAACCCCTGCGACAATTCGGCCACCATTGTGTAGGTTGCCCCCGGCTCAATCGGATCCTTGACGTGGAAGGTGTTGTTGAGCCGCACGTCTGTCTGCGCCAGGAGTAGCAGACTGTTGTTCTCGCTGCCGTTGGGGTTGAGGAGACGCAGTTCTATGTTGGGTTCCGCACCTTGTTTGGCCGGCAACCAGATCCGCACCCAAAGTCGTTTCAAATCGGGATAGGGATAGATCAGAATATGCTTAAAGCGGAGAGGCTCATCATCGTCAAAAAGGTTGATTTCAGTCATCTTGATCACAGGTTGATTGGCATGTAAAAAACGGGAGGGCATGGGAGTCGAACCCACCGCAGCCGGCTCTGCGCCACCTGCCACTGATTTTGAAGACCAGGGCGCCCACCGGGGCACATCCCCCCCCGTTCACTATTGTACTGGATGGGACGGTGGGCGGCAAAACGCAACATCAGCATGCGTCCGTGCATAGTCCCCTGACGACAACGGTCCGTCGCCGCGTCCTTTAGCGGGCGTTCGAGATGCTTGAGCGGGCTTGAAGGGAAACTTTCACGAGCCGTTTTCAGGGGTATGAGGGAGCAACGAAGCCGCCCTTGCAAGGACGGCTTCCACCTTCTTTATGGCGAGTTGCTCCAAAACCGAGAGATTACCTTTGCTTGCGGATTCGTATTGAACCAGGCGAGATGACGCTAAAAGCATTGAGCAGTTCGGCATCATGTTCACGCAAGGTTGCAGCAACAACATCTGCTTTTGTTGCTGATTGCAAACCGCTAAGGCGAATCAAGATGACACCTGCATGAACCAGTCCTTGGCGAAAAACCAACTCCCCAAAATCCTTGTCCAGCGTCAGTAGCAGAGCGTTGTTGGCGTTCGCCTGTCGCAATATCGTGTCATCGTCGATTCCTGGCGACATTTCTGCAATGTGCACAACGTGATGGCCGTCTTGTCTCAACTTTTCGACAATCGGCCGATCAACACCTTCGTCTGCTAAGAGATTCATGCCGCTTCAACTGGAAGGGGGTAGACGACATCTGCTTTCAGTGCTTCGGCGGCAAAGGCAAGTGCTGCTGGGATTGCACCTTCAGGCAGATGAGGATAGGCATCTTTGATCTCTTCACTTGTTTCGCCGGCGGCGAGCTTCTCCAGCAGTAGTTCTACTGTGATTCGGGTTCCAGCGATGACGGGCTTGCCCATCATCACTTTGGGATCCGATTGAATGCGTGCTTTTTCCATGTTACTCTCACCATTTGATGCTCTTGAGTCGAGCAAAATCGGTCAATGAATCGTCTCGAATCACTTTATCACGGAATTCATCGTTTGTCGTTACGGTCTTGTTGACGGTGACACCGTCCGCTTAGGAGATTGAGAGTTTGGGGTTTTGCATGCAAAAAGCTACGGTGCAGTCAACCAGCGCTTCAGAATGGCTACACTCTCCTCAGTGAAAAAGTAAGCGAAGTGATTGCCCGGCACCTGTTCGACCGTCAGCGGGCGCCAGTGACCGTGGCGCACCGCCTCGGCGCTGGCCACGCTGACGGCAAGATCGTTGGGGCCGCCCAACAGTTGATCCACGGTTGCATCGGCCAACAATTCAAGCCCGGCCTTGCTGAAGAGCAGCTTCCAATCAAAATAGTCGAACCTGGCATTGTTGCCGATCTGCACGAAGTAGGCTACGTCCATCGCCTCGGTGTTGTCGTTGAGCGCACGGTAGAGTTCCGACCGCGGCATCAGATCGTCGATACTCACGGCACTGTCCACCGTTTTCTTGAAGAACCAATTGGCGATGAGCGTCGGCGGTGTCACCCCCGTATGGTTGAGCGCCACGGTCCCCAGCCAGAAGACGAGCTTCTTGATCTCGGCCAGGCGTGTCCCTGCGTTGGGCGGCCCCCCCATAAAGACCCGATCCACGTAGGCGTGTCCGCCGTTCAACTCCACCATCACCCGAACCACCTGTGCGCCCATGGAATGGCAGTAGACGTCGACTTGCACCTCGTCGTTTTCGCCGAAGCCAAGCGCGGTCAATGCCTGCGCTAGGATCACGCCGTTTTCCATAATGGTGGTGTTCAATGTTTCGTAATCGTAGGCCAGATAGAGATCGTAGTGCCCCAATTCATCAAGGATGGGCATCACCTTGTTGACGAACCAGACCGTATCGCCGGCGAACCCGTGGACGAGCAGGGCCACTCTGCGTGCCCGCGCCACATCTTCGGCGCCGGCCTTCGAGTAGATCGGCTCACCGTTGGCGGCGCGTTCGGCCTTGCGCAGCCCCGTATCCGGCGGAAGCTGGCCGCCTTTGTAGACTTTGTAGAGGAAGAGGCGCACCGTCCGCTTGAGGTCGCGGGTAGGCACGTCACCCGCTGTGCGCGCGCCACCGCCGCTGTTGGCGTCTGCGGGCAGCGGCAAGTGAGTAATTGAGACGGCTAGACGCCGCTCCCCTTCGCCGGCCAGCGTCCGTGTGGATGGCTCCTCGGCCTGACCGGCCAGGTAGAAGAATTCACCATCGAAGGCTACGGGCAAGATGCCACCCAGGTCGTCTTCGTCTTCCACCGTCATTTCCAGCCGTAGCGGGTTCCCCTCATTAATAGCGCTGAGTTGCTCGGGTGTACTGTTGATGGCGAAAACGCCTGCCGCGCTCTGCGTCGAGCGCGTGCTGCCCCCAAACGAGAGCGGACGGAAGGTCCCCTGTGCGTCGGGATTGCTCAGACCAGGCGGCAGGGGCACTGTCTCATCTGCGTCCAGGGCACGCGCGATCTGCCCGACGCTGCTGATGATCAGATCCCCGCTGAAGCCCGCCGGTTTGTCCAGGGAAATGGATAGCGGCGAACCGATCTCCACCGAGCGCTCGCCCTCGGGCAGTACACGAATCTCGTTGTCTACGAGCACGCCCACTTCTACCTGCCGCGTGATCCAGCCGGCATTGACATCCTCTTCAACGACCAGATCGCGTGTCCCCTGGCGGCGGATACCCTTGAGCAGTTCCCCCAACGGACCGGCCTCGCGCACACTTCCGATCTCACGTGGCGGCTCGTTCAGTTTCTCCATTTCCAGCACGTCGAACGACATCGGCGCCCGCGTGGCAAACACCTTGAGGATCTCGCGGCTCTGGGTAATAAACGGATTGTTGACGCGCGGAGCAATTCCCTGGATCGGGATGTTCTTGCCCGCAGCGAGCGTGTGGTGGCTGGACCGCGACGGCGAAATGCGCTGGATGCCGAAGTTGGCGTTCAAGTTGAAGATCGAAACATAGAGCGTTTCGTCGGTGTTGTTGGTCACCGTCAGCCAGATTTTGCGCCCAGGCGTCAGCACGCCGCCCGTATCTTCCAGTGGAAGGCCATCCTTCGGGCCGGAGAACCCTGCGCTGGTGTAGCTTTCCGCGGTCACGATCAGCCCTGCCGCCAGCTCCTCTGGTTCTAGGGGATTGCGTAAGTTGCGCACGTTGTTGTAGACGGCGAGATGGTGCAGGTTGCGGGCAATTTCCAGCGCACCTTCCGCCGTGTGAGGCCGACCTTCGCTGACAATCTGCACACCGCTGCCATCCTGGATCGTCAACGTATCCGCACGGCGAACGACCCGATAGTGTGCGCCGGGTTCATTGGCCGCCACCACATCGAGGAAGGGCGACTGGCCCTGCGCGCCGGCCAGCGCATCGAGGACCAGCGGATCGTCCACGGCGACGGTGTAGGTGAGCGAGTCGTAACCCATTGCCGTCACCCGCACGCGACCGGGAACGGGAATCTCATCTTTGGTCAACGTAGTTTGCAGACTGGCGTAGACATAGTCGAGCTTGGTTTGCACGACTTCGCCGACGGCGATCGGCGCGCCGCTCATGTCGTCGTTACCCTCAGCGTAGAGCGCCACACGGCTGCCTTCGGTCAAGCCAACGGCAGCACCGCCATTGATGCGCACATAGAGCTGCCCATTGTCGTCTTCTACCTCGCTGACAAGCAGATGGGGCGCGGCCGGGGCCGTCATACCGGCAAAGACCTGCCGATTGCGCGGCCCTTCGAGTTGGGGGATCTGCCCCTTGTAGACGGCATTGACACGCGTCTGCACGAAATCGGAAACCTCGCCCCAGGTCAGGTCGGGTCGATAGTTGCGCAGCGCCTTAAGCAGAAAGTACGTCGTTGCACCATGCCATTCGCCGGTTTCGGGGGCACGATACTCATGGCTCAACTCCTCGTCGCGGCAGCCCGCCAGAAGGACATGTTGGCTATCGGGTCGGATCTGCCAGCCGCTGGTGTTGCGCGCCGCCGTGGGGATCTCGACGACGTCGGTCAGACGAGTCCCTGCCACCAACGTTTCGGGTGGACGCACCCGATCATCCTTAGGACCACGGCGGGTGAGCGGTTTGGTGCGATCGGGCTTTTCGGCCTCGCGTGTCCCCGATCCCGAGTGGCAGCAATCCAGGATAACGGTGACCAGCGCGCCTTTGGCCTCTGCTTGGCCGATGAGCGCGGCCAGTTCCTTGTCGAGAATATCGTAGACAGGCTTGCCGGTTGTGTCGACGTCGCGGCTATCGTAAGGGACGACCGTTTCATCGTAGCCATCGGGTTCGTTGGGATCGATGCTGCGCGCCTGCGCGCCATGTCCACTGTAATGGAAGAAGAGTTGATCGCCTGCCCCCACGCGGTTGATCAGATCAGTCCACGCCGACAGAATGTTCGCCCGGCTGGCGCGGCTTTCCGGCGTCTCCTCACCGCTAGAGGTCAACAGTATAATGCGTTGCGGAGGCAGCGCCAGGCTGGTAGTCAGCCAGGTGTACATAGCGCGTACATCCGCCACACAGCCGCGTAAGTCGGGCACAGACGAGTTTTTGTACTCGTCCACACCGACAAGAAGGGCATATACTTGAGGATCAGTCAGCCATGGCATTCTCCTTGTTTCCAAAATATTTCGCGACATATTTTGTTACATGGGATGAGGCGGAGGTGATCAGGGGAAGAAGAAAACGCAGACGACCGACACCAGGCTTTGTTGACATTTCATCGGTCTCCTCTGGTCAATTCGGCGTTGAATGACAACACGTGGGCAGAGCGCATCTGTACAGGCCAATAGACGCCAGTACACTGCGGCGTCAATACCACGGCGGAAATCAGGCATCCGTACCACTGGTCGGAACGGTCGGCATATTTCTGCCGCGATTTGCCAGCCGATTGGCACCGATGATAGCACACGCTCAGGTGAAAGAACAACCGCTACCCCTTGATCTACGTCTATGGCTGACGAATGACACCCTCGGCGGATCACCGGTACCTCCTCGGTAAACTTGGCAGAATACAGTTGCTCCTATTACAATGCGTCTGCAAATCGAGGATTGGTTGTGATGAAACCAAATGAACCATCATGACGTTTCTGACGGTGCATTGCCAACTTGACTCCGTTGGATTGATTCTGACCCTTACCCTGTGCTCTCCGGCAGTTCGTGATATCAAGCATTCAGCAAAGAACAGGTGTAGCATTATGTGGAAACGACTTATACGAAAAGAACGCTTTTCTGCGCTGTCCGCGGCCCTTTTGCTAGCTATTTTGCTAACCGGATGCCGGGCCGCTACGTCGCTACCGTTGCCGGCTTCGTCTGCCGGGTCGACGAGGGCAACGGCAACAACCGTTCCTACGGCTGAGCAGCCGACACCCGAAGGGATAGCCACCGAAGAGACGACGGCAGAAGTCGTTTCTGGTGAAGCCATTGGCGTGCCGCCGGTCGCGTTGAGTATTCCTGAAATCGATATGGACATTCGTATTTCCGTGATGGACTGGCGTGTCGTCAAGACCGACGGCGTACGCACTACGGCGTGGATATTGCCCGATAATGGGGCCGGTTGGCACCCCAACAGTGCCAGTCCGGGCAGTGCCGGTAACGTGGTGATCTCCGGCCATCAACTGCTAGGGGACGCCGCCTTCGCGCCCATCGCCTTGGGCGATGTGGTGGTGGGCCAAGAGATCTTGCTGAGCGATGCCGATGGCAATACCTTCACCTATATCGTCACCGAAGTCACCGATCCGCTGCCTATTCCCGATACCTTTGCCGAGGAACAAGCACTCGCCGCTCAATATGCTGCACCCACCACCACCCCTTCGCTCACACTGATCAGTGGCTGGCCTGACTTTTCCACCACACACCGAGTGATTGTACGCGCGGAGTTGGCGCAAAGCGATCAGTAGCATCTACCAAAACACCCAGTGGAGTGGATGCGGTTAACCATGCAGCAGTCAGCCCCTCCGTTTACGCAAGATATCCGTTGTTCCGTCATCGTCCCCGTCTATAACGGCACGGGGACAATTCAACGCTGCCTGGATGCACTGGCTGCTCAGACGGTAGCCGCCGATCAGTTCGAGGTCATCATCGTAAGCGATGGCTCGACGGATGATACAGATGCCATCGTCCAAACATGGATGGAGCGCGCCCAGAAGGCCCATTGGAGGCTGGTACGCCAGCAGAATGCGGGTCCGAGTGCGGCGCGCAATCACGGCGCCAATGTGGCTGCGGCGCCACTGCTCCTCTTTACCGATGCCGACTGCGCCCCCCATCCTCGGTGGGTCGAGGTAATGCTCGACGCCATGGCCGATCCAACGGTAGCCGGGGCGAAGGGCAGCTATACGACTGCCCAGACCGCGCCGGCGCCGCGTTTCGTCCAGGCCGAGTACGAAGATCGCTACGATCGGATGCGCGGCCAGGAGCGAATTGACTTTATCGACACCTACTCTGCCGCCTATCGCCGTCATATCTTTTGTGAAAACGGCGGCTTTGATCCGATCTTCACCACTGCCAGTGTCGAGGATCAGGAACTCAGCTTCCGCCTCGCCGCCAAAGGATACCGCCTGATCTTCGCACCCGATGCACAGGTCGAACATATTCACGATGAAAGCCTGGCCGAGTACTGCCGCCGCAAATACTTCATTGGTTTTTGGAAGGCGCTGCTTACCCGCTGGCACCCGGAACGCATGGTGCAAGATAGCCACACGCCGCAAGTGCTCAAGGTGCAGATGCTGCTGTGGGCGGCCATCGTCGGGCTGATACCACTGGCGCTGCTGGGGCTGGTCTGGCCCATTTTTCGACTCGCAGGCTGGGGACTGTTGCTGTTCATTTTCATCTTTTTGATCAGCACGATCCCTTTTGTGCGCAAGTTGGCACAGCGATCGTGGCGTCTCGCCGCCCTGGGACCGGTGATGCTGGCCGCGCGCTCGCTTTCGCTAGGATTGGGGTATGTGGTGGGCACTGTGCATTTTGCCGGCACATTGCCGGGTCAGCGCGAACCGGTGGTGCCAGGGTGGAAGCGACTGATTAAACGTGGGATGGATATCCTCGGCGTGCTGGTTGGGTTGGCGGTCTCTACGCCCTTCATCTTGCTGGCCGCACTCGCCATCAAAGTTGATTCACCGGGGCCGATTTTCTATTTGCAGACGCGCATCGGCGAACACGGCCGCCCGTTTCGCATTGTCAAATTGCGCAGCATGACCTATGACGCCGAACGCCAACTCAGCACCTTGATCAACCTGGATGAGTTGGCCGAACCAGTCTACAAATTGCCCGATGATCCACGGATAACGCGTGTCGGGACGTTGCTGCGGCGGAGTAGCCTCGATGAAGTGCCCCAATTCTGGAACGTGCTTTGTGGTGAGATGAGTCTGGTCGGGCCTCGCCCTGAAGAGGAGCAGATTGTAAGCCGCTACAATGACTACCAGCGCAAACGACTGCTGGTTAAGCCCGGCATGACGGGGCCGATGCAGATCAGCGGCAGAGGAGACCTTTCGTTTGCTCAACGTCTACGTCTGGAACTAGACTACATCGAGCACTATAGTCTGCGGCGCGATATCGAAATATTACTACGTACCCTCCCTGCTGTATGGGCAGGACGAGGCGCTCGCTAAGGAATTTGTGCATTTGTAATTCACAGCGGAAAGCAGAGGAACCATGAATAGGAATTTTGAAAAGTTAAACACTCGCGTGCGTGTTGTACGAATGATCAAGCGCAGTTGGCCGATCGTGATCACGCTGTTGGTAATGGGGTTGGCTTTCATGGCTACGCCATCTGTGCTGGCAGACCGACTGCAACAAACGGTGCCCGTTCCCACTGCTACGCCAATCGATACAGAAGTCCCCACGATTACGCCGACGAATACACCGATGCCTGCAACCGAGACCCCGGTGCCACCGCCGGCAACCAATACACCTGTTCCGCCTACGAATACACCGGTGCCGCCGCAAAATACCCCAGTGCCAGGTGCAACCGCAGCGCCCACGAATACACCTGTGCCGTCAACAGCCACGAATACACCGGCGCCACCCACCAATACACCAACAGCGACCCGCGTCCCCGTGACCCTGGCGGCGCCAACCTTTACCATGTCACTTGTCATGAATGCACCCAGGGGTGCGTTGCCCGGCGAAATTATCGAGATCCGTATGGTGGTGCGTAACCCGGCGAATGAGATAGCCGGCAATGTACGCATACGCAACCGTCTGCCCGACACGTTAACCCTGGTGGCCGCCGAAGCCGATCGCGGTGGCACAGCCTTGTTGGACAAAGATGACGACGATGCAACCGTGGTCATCTTTGCCTGGGATACACTGGCCGCCAATCAAATGGCAGAAGCCGTGCTCACCCTCAAAGTCTCAGCAGACGCCACGCCGGGCACTGTCATTGATAATCTGGCGGTCGCCTTTGCCGACAACGGAGCGCCTGCAACCGCGGGTGTGTCTATCGGTCTGCCGCCGGCCATTTTGCCAGCCTTCAACTAGACTGCGCTGTGGGTACCAAACCGCGGCTAAACAATCCGTCTCTGTTTCAGAGCGAACTATCTCTGTGGACAGGCCCCGTCGTTGCCTACGCAACGGCGGGGTTGGCATTTTGTCTTTACCTCTTCACCCTTGCCCCAGGACTGACTTGGGCTAATTTTGGCGCAGATGGGGGCGAACTCATTGCCGCGGCGGTTAGCAATGGTGTGCCACACCCGCCAGGCTACCCACTCTACACATTGTTATTGCAAGGCTGGTTGGCGGTATGGGGATTTCTACTGCCGGGCAGCGATCTGGCCTGGCGTGGCAATCTCTTCAGCGCGACGGCTGCCGCCCTCAGCGTGGGATTAACGGCCCATCTTGCCTATCGACTCCTTGCGCCCACCCGCTCTTATGCCTGGTTGTATGCAGCGCTGGCTGCGCTGCTATGGAGCGTAGCGCCGCTGTTTTGGGGTCAGGCGGTGATCACTGAAGTCTATGCGCTGCACGCGTTGCTTTTTAGCCTGTTGGCCTGGGTATCTACGGCGCCACAGCCGTCTCTGCCCCACGCGAAAGGAACGCAACTGGGGCTTATCGTTGGGTTAGGGGCTGCCCACCACCTGACACTGCTTTTGCTGCTGCCGGCGGTGTTTTACTGGCTGTGGGGCGTTTCAGAGCGCCCGTTACGTCATCTTCGGTTCTGGGTAGCATTTATGCTGGCGCTACTGCCTGGGCTACTGCTCTATGTGCGGGTTCCGTTCGTCGCCGCGCTGCTCCCCCCGGTTAATTGGGGATACGCAACCACATTGTCCAATTTCTGGTGGCTGGTCAGCGGCGAAGCCTACCGGCCTTACCTTTCAGGGCTCACCGTGGAAAATCTGCTGCCTCAAGTGAGCCAATGGGCTGCGGTGCTTATAAGCCAATATACAGCGGTTGGGTTTGCCCTCGCCATAGCAGGTCTCTATGCCTTCGATCAAAATCGTCCTCGTTGGCGCACTTTCTGTTTGATATGGCTTACCCCCGTCAGCCTTTACATGCTTTCATACAACACGGTGGACAGTCGTATCTATCTGTTGCCGGTTGTCTGGCTTCTAGCACTCTGGATCCCTGAGGGAATCGTCCTGATCGGAGATCAACTCCGACGTATCGGCATCGGCGCTTATCCTCTCCTTGGGATCACTGCAGGCGCACTCTTAATCTTGACAGGAATCCGATTGCCCGGCTACTCTTTACAAACAGATTACGCGGCAGAAGCGTTCCTGGCAGAGACGGCCGAAGTGCTAGAGCCGGACAGTATTGTGTTCAGCAGCGCAGACGCCGAAACCTTTACTCTTTGGTATGGCGTTTACGGCGAGGGAAGTATAGAGGCCGTTGTCCCTAACCTGGTTCTGATCAATACGGCGTTGTACCAGTTCGAGTGGTACCGCGATCTGTTGGCGGATCTCTACCCGAATCTGCCCGGGGTAGAAAGCCGTGACCTTCAGACGATCCTGACCACGAGCGCGGCAGAAAGACCTGTCTTCTTCACCGAAGTAGTTGCCCCATCGACACAAGAACACCTGACGCCAGCAGGTCCGATTTGGCGTTATTCCGTCTCTCCCTAGTTTGAATGACGAGGATGCACCATGCTCACCCATCATCTGAATCTCAACGATTCCCCTGGGACATCGACAACCATAGGCCACGGGTCGCCCAAGCACCGCAACTTGAATCCACCCCACCAATTGAACCGAGTACAGCGTGTCGCCGTTTGGATACTCAGTGCGTTGCTCGTTTTGGGCATTGGCTGGGTAGGCTACAAAGCGCTCCGTATCGGCCTCTACGCCTGGAATGCCTACCATAGCGGAACGACGATCCTGACCACGGTGCGCAACAGCGCCGATAGCGCCGATTTGGTTACACTTCAACCCCAGATAGAGACGCTGGCCGCCTCCGTCTCTGGCATAGAACAACAGATGCGTCCGTTTGCGCCTCTGCTGCAATCATTACGTGGATGGACGCCGTACGGTGCTACCCTGGCGGCAGTGCCCGATCTACTGATCGCCGGCAGCGAACTGACGACGCTGGCCGCCGACGCCATCCATGCAGTCGGCCCTGTCATCAGCGGTGATGATGGAATACAACTGGAGACGCTAACCGAATTGGTTGCCGCCAATCCTGACCTTTTCGCGGGCATGGCTCAGCGCGCGGAAAGGGCGAATACGGCCTTGCTGGCGATTCCCGCCGATCAAATTCACCCGGCGTTGGGCGAGCGATTGGCGCAGGTACAATCGCTCGCACCGCTGATGGCGCCGTCTTTACAGGCCGCCCAGGCCTTTCCTGATCTGTTGGGGATGCGCAAGCCGGTGACCTATCTGGTTCTCTTTCAGAATAACCATGAGTTGCGCGCTACCGGCGGCTTTATCAGCGCAGTTGGTGCTTTGACCATCAGCCGGGGCCAACTTGTGGCGCTGGAAACTGAAAACGCCTACGATGTCTTCAGTCAGGACGTGGCATATCCGCAGGCGCCCGCAGCCATGCAGAAGTATCTCAAAAGTGAAATCCTCGTTTTCCGTGATGCCAACTGGTCACCTGATCTGCCCACCAGCGGACGCACAGCGCGGCGACTCTACGAACAGGTGCGCGATGCTGAGATCGACGGCGTCGTCACCGTCGATCTCGATGCCGTGAAAATGATCGTTGACGCGCTAGATGGCATTCAGATCGAAGGCGTTGATGAGACCATCACCGGTGCGAACGTGGTGGAAATTATCAAGGAACTTTGGTCCAATCCGCTGAGTACACAAGCCACAACCGACAGCAACTGGCAAGAATGGTACGATTCGCGCAAGGATTTCGTGCCCGTCCTGGCCGGCGCCATTCTGGATCGGCTCAAAACACGCGATTTCAGCTTTATGCGCCTTGTCTCCGCCGGCACCGAAGCACTGGACCAACGCAGCGTCCAGATCTGGCTGGACAACCCTCAGGCGACGGCACAATTGGCCGCCCTCGGCTGGGATGGTTCGCTGCATCCGGTCGCCGACGCAGATTATCTGGCGCTGGTCGACACCAACGTCGGTTTCAACAAAGTCAACGCTGTGGTCACACGTGAGATAAATTACACGGTGACCTGGCCCGACGGCGCAGAGGGTCGTGCGCTGGCCAAGACAAAGATCACCTATGTCCATCCCGTCGCCAGCCCGGGGCACGTCTGCGACCAGACCCCGCGCTACGGTGACACCTACGATGACATGATTGAACGTTGTTACTTTAACTACATCCGGCTTTACGTGCCGCGCAACAGCACGCTAATCAGCGTGGACGGCGTGGAAGAAGATTCGATCAGCAGTCAGCGCGGCGAAGCCCGCGCCCAGGTCCTGTCAGGCTTCTTCGTCATGAAGCCCGGCTCGGTTCACACCGTCACCTTCACCTACGAACTTCCGGCGACGATTCAAGAGGATTCGTACAGCCTGATTGCACAGCGACAATCCGGCACGGGTCCCCTGCCGATACGTTGGCAGATCGGAGACAGCCCGAGCCGGCAGGAAGTGATCGAGGGAAACTGGCTGGAATGGCAGAAAAGCGAGTAAGCAAAAAGAGTGGGGAGGAATCCCCACTCTTTTCTTTACCCCGTTCCTCGTGTGCCCTGCCTACGCGCCAAAGCGTTTGAGCCGTCCGGCATGGCTCATCGCCTGTGGCATCAACTGCGTAGCGTGGAAGACACCCATACTGCCCTGACCGCAGCCTGTTTCCCCAAATGTCTGGACACCATCAGCTCGAACATCTGGACTCCAGAATAGCGTGGGCACAGGGTGCCAACTGTGGCTGCGCAGTTTTGCCGGGGTGCTGTGATCGCCGGTAACAATCAAGACACCAGGCTTGAGCGCCAGAATACGCGGAATAATGGCGTCAACGGCCTCGATCTCGTGAACTTTGGCGTCAAAGTTGCCGTCCTCGCCGTAGCTATCTGTCTTCTTAATGTGGATGAAAAAGAAGTCGTAATCCTTCCACACTCGCTCCAGGGCGTCGATTTCATGCTGGGGCCGATCCCCTTCAAACTCGACGACCTCCATTCCTACCAGGCTGGCAACACCCTTATACATTGGATAGACTGCAATCGCCGCCGCCTGAAGTCCGTAAATGTCAGGGAAGAGGGGCAGCCCGGGGTCTTTGGCGATGCCACGCAGGTTGAGACTGTTGGCGCGTTCTTCATCGGCAAGGACTTCACGCGCCTTCTCAACCCATTGATTGATCAGGTCGGCGCTATGTTGGCCGGCCTCGCTGCCACTTTCGTCTGTCACAGGCAGCGGTTTCTTGCCCGTTTCCAGTGGATCGGTTTCAGTGAGGCTGCCGCCCAAACCCGGTCCACGCAGGACAAAGACGAAGCGATGCTCCTTGACAGGCTCAACGAAGACCTGATAGTCCTCGAACATGTCGCCGGTTGCCTTCTGTAACTTTTCACACAGCCGTATACATTCATCGGTGGGGATGCGTCCGGCGCGGCGGTCGGTGATATAGCCGTCTTTGTCCACAGTGGCAAAGTTGCCGCGCGCGGCCAGATCGTTTGGAGTCAGTTGAAAGCCTATGCCCAACGCTTCGAGGACACCGCGCCCGATCTCGTAGCGCACCGGATCGTAGCCGAAGAGGCTCATGTGGGCCGGTCCACTGCCAGGTTCCACGCCGAGCCGAATGGGAACACTCAGCCCCGACATTCCTTGTGCGGCCAGCTTGTCCAGGTTAGGCGTATTGGCGGTCTCTAACTCGCTTTTGCCGCCGGTTTCCATCGCCAAACCGCCAAGCCCGTCCATTACCAGCAACACAATCTTATCGCCCTTCTGATGAAGATCCCTCATCAGATCAAACTCTGTAAATGCAGACATTGCTCACTCCTTGGGGAATAACAATTTATTTGCTTCTCAGCAGTATAACATTGAACCCCCAAAAGAGCAGAGGATGCCAGATTCAAGCAAAAAGGCCGGGGAAGCAGTTGCTTCCCCGGCCTTTCACTTCTGACTGTACTGACCACCCACTTAGCCGGCCAGCGAAACCTCGGTCTTGGGATCGAAGATGTGCGCATTGGCCATGTTGACTGCCAGCGGTATCGCATCGCCGGTGGTGACGCGCACGCGCGGGTCGACACGGGCGATGAATTGCTTGTTGTCTTCGCTGATGCAGTAGAGGAAAATCTCATTACCCATCAACTCGGTGACATCAACCTTAGCTTTCATGTCCGATTCAAGGATACCGGGCGGCGAGAATTCCTTGGAGTGGATATCCTCGGGGCGAATGCCGAAGATGACCTCTTTGCCCTTGTGGGCGCGCCATTCCTTGGCCTTCTCACCGGGTACTTCCAGGCGGAAACCGCCGGCGTTGATCTCGAGCTTGCCGTCGCTTTCGACCAGTGTCGCATCGAAGAAGTTCATGCTCGGGCTGCCGATGAACCCACCCACAAAGACATTGTTGGGGTGATCGTACAGGTTCTGCGGTGAATCGATCTGCTGCAAGAGACCATCCTTCATGACGGCGATACGGGAAGCCATAGTCATGGCTTCGACCTGATCGTGGGTCACATAGATGAAGGTGGTGGCGAGGCGTTTGTGCAGCTTGGAAATCTCGGCACGGGTCTGGACGCGGAACTTGGCATCCAGGTTCGAAAGCGGTTCGTCAAAGAGGAAGACAGCCGGTTCACGCACAATGGCGCGACCCACGGCGACACGCTGTCGCTGTCCACCGGAAAGTTGCTTGGGTTTGCGGTCGAGCAGGTGCTCGATACCCAAAATCTGACCGGCCTCGCGTACGCGCTGCTCGATCTCGGCCTTGGGGGTCTTGCGCAGTTTCAAACCGAAAGCCATGTTGTCGTACACGCTCATGTGCGGGTAGAGCGCATAGCTCTGGAAGACCATGGCGATGTCGCGATCCTTGGGCGGCACGTCGTTGACGACGCGGTCGCCGATGAGGATCTGTCCTTCGCTAATTTCTTCAAGGCCGGCAAGTAGACGCAGGCTAGTGGTCTTGCCACAACCCGACGGGCCAACGAAGACCAAAAATTCTTTGTCTTCAACGTGAATCGTCAGATCGTTGACGGCTACGACGTCACCGAAGCGTTTGTAAACGTGTTCGTAGGTTACACTCGACATGGGTAGTTCTTGCTCCTTTGGAATGGCATCAATATGCCGTTGTATGCCTGCTCAACCGGCAGAAATTTTCGGTCACCAAGAATGGGGCGAGCAATCACTCCAGACAAACCTGGTGGGGCTCATTGCCTATACCGCCCAGTTAAGAGGCACTGTAGACGAAAACAAGAGTAGGGTACAAACTTCGGTTCGACACAATCGTTTGAGGGTCGGCGCACCTCCTTGACATCCGCTATGCGGTTTTGACGAGCAGATTCCACTCGGGAAGGATGCGGTACGTCCTATGGGGAAGGATGGCGGACGTATGCCAGAGACTGGCGACTAGAGTATAGCACGGGCAGACGCAGTGAGCAAATCAGTTTTCTAGGCAGGTACTACCCGTTTACTGAAGCGGTTTTGCCACCCTTTTTGAGATCGGGTATACTGTACGCATTCACAAATTGGTGTCGCCCGCGAGCCGGGCGTTTTTTGTTTCATACAGTCCACAGAGACGCCGTGCCATCGGCTCACCTTCAGGGAGTTTGTCATGAAACACCGAGGACTCGAATTTCTGTTGCCCTATATGCGCTCCTATTATGGATCATTGGCGCTGGGCACTTTCTACGCTCTGATCGGCGCTGCCTCTAGTGCATTCAGCCCGACGTTGCTTGGTTGGGCGATCGATGATCTGACAACAGGGCTAGAGGTGCGCAAACTGGCGCTCTATTCGTTGGGGTTGGTCGGGTTGGCCGTCATCGTGGCCATCTTCCGCTACTCGCTGCGTATGTTGACCGGTGAAATTGCGGCGGGCATCACCTACCGCATGAGCAATGATCTTTTCCACCGGCTGCTGCTCTTTGATCAGGAGACACGCCAGCAGTATGGCACGGGCGATCTGCTTTCCCGCTCTACCAGCGACTTCATTTATATCTGGCGTTTCTACAGCGCCGGTTTCCAAATGGCGATCCATGCGCTCTTCTTGCTGCTGATTGGCTGCACCTTGATGTCACTTACCAACTGGCAACTGGCTTTGATGGTGGTGATCATGTTGGGCATCAGCATCACCTTCCAACTACGTTTAGGCCCGATCCTCGAGCGCAGCTTCACTCGCGTCCAACAAGAGATGGCTCATCTCTCTGAATTTGCCCAAGAACACCTAAATGCAGCGCGCATGTTGGTAGCCTATGCCCAACAGCCCGCCGTGGGCAGAGCGTTTCAGCAGGCCAACAAAGTCTATGTGGATACCCAACTGCACTTCGTATGGCGCTCGGGGCTGATTTCGCCCATCCCCAGTTTGATGGTACGCATTTCTGCTACACTGGTCGTGTTGATCGGTGGGTTGCTCATTATCGGCGGTCAGTTGACACTCGGCGAGTATGTTCAGTTCATCGTCTACCTGGGTCTACTCAACAGCGGGGCACAGCAGATCACGAGCGCCTTTGAACGTTTGCAGCAAGGCAGCGCTGCTGCCGGGCGTATCGGCGAAATATTACATCGCTGGCCTAAGATCGTCGACGCCCCAGATGCCGAGGATCCCCCACTGCAGGGGCACATCCGTTTTGAAAATGTGGGCGTTTACGCCGAGGATCAAAAACGCTGGGTGCTGCGCAACATCAACCTTGATATCGCGGCGGGCACAACGCTGGGCATCGTCGGCCCCACCGGCTCTGGCAAGAGCATGTTGATCAGCCTACTGGGGCGCATCCACGATCCGGATGAAGGCGGCGTCCTCATCGACGGCCACGATCTACGTAAAATTAAGCTATCCACGCTACGCCACACCGTGATCTATGTGCCGCAAGAGACACTGCTTTTCAGCATGCCGTTGCGCAGCAACATCGCACTGGGGTTGCCCGATCCACCGGATGCACAGATCAATCGTGCCCTGCAACAGTCGCGCTTGGCCAACGATCTGCCCCAGTTGCCCAAGGGATTGGATAGCCCCGTGGGGGAACGCGGCGCCACACTTTCGGGCGGACAGCGTCAGCGCACGGCTATTGCGCGGGCAATGGTGCGCGAACCGCGTATCCTCTTGCTCGATGATGCCCTCGCCAGCGTGGACATGAAGACCTCCGCCGAGATTATCGGAGAGTTGCGCGATGTCGAAGGCAAGCGGACCAGCCTGATCGTCAGCCAGCGCATCGCCGCCGTCCAGGATGCCGATCAGATCATTGTGCTGGAAGATGGCCGTATTGTGGAGCGCGGTACGCATACATCGCTGCTGCAACGCAACGGCAAGTATGCAGAAATGTATCATCGTGAGATCGAGCAGGCCGAGGAGGCAACGCATGTGGCGTAAACGTGCAAAGGCCCAAGAGGAACCGTCCAGTCAAGACACTGCGCTGTTCAAATTGCTAGGCAGTGCTTTGGCGCCGTACCGGTGGTGGTTGATCCTGGCGATGGTGCTGATGCTGGGCGTGGCATCGCTTAACGTGGTGCCGCCTTTTCTGTTGCAGCAAGCCATCGACGGACCGATCAAAGACGGCAACACCGACGTGCTCTGGCAATTGGCCGCGATTTATGGCGTGACTGCCATCGGGCTCTTTATCTTGACACTTTTTTACACCTTTTCACTGCAACAGGCGGGGCAACGCGCTCTGGCGGATTTACGATCCAGGCTCTTCAACCACATCTTCAAACAGGATCATGCTTTCATCACCAACACGCCCACCGGCGACCTGATCTCGCGGCTAACCAGCGACATCGACAGTGTCAACGCCGTCCTGTCCAGCAGTATTGTCGTGATCCTGGTTGAGGGCGTTACCCTGATTGCGATTATTGGCGTGATGCTGGCAACCAACTGGAAGCTGGCGCTCATATCGCTCGGGGTGCTGCCCATTGTGTCTGTGACGACGATCTACTTCCGCAGCCGGATTCGTGCCTCATCGGGCGGGGAGCGGTCGGCGATGGCGCGCATCAGCGCCTTCCTCAACGAACACATCCACGCCATGACGGTGGTGCAGCTCTTTGGCCGCGAGCAGGAAAGCGAGCAAGAGTTTGACATCTACAACAGCACGTATCGACAAGCGTTGATCATGCTGCGTAAGCACAGTGCCGTCTTTCTGGCAGTGCTAGAAATGCTGTCGGCCATCAGCATGGGTCTCATCCTCTACGCCGGTGGTCGCGGTGTACTGGCTCAATGGGCGACGCTGGGGGTGCTGGTGGCTTTCGTACAATATACCGAACGGGCCTTTCAACCCATCCTGCGTCTGTCTCAAGAGTACAACACGATCCAGATTGCCCTGGGCGCGGCAGAGCGCATCTATCTGATGATGCAAACCGAGCCTACCATCCAACCGCCGGCTCATCCTCACGCCTTGCCCACGCCATTGACCGGTGAAATTGAATTCGACAACGTAGAGTTTTCCTACGTCCCCGATGAACCGGTATTGCGCGGTGTGTCGCTTCACGTTCCGGCGGGGCAATCCGTGGCCATTGTCGGCGCCACCGGTGCAGGGAAATCGAGCATGGTCAGTCTGCTTGCTCGACATTACGACCCGACCTCGGGTAGAATCCTGCTCGACGGCGTAGATATCCGCAACGTAGATCTGCTGGTTCTGCGCAAAGCGGTGGCTGTGGTTCCCCAAGATCCCATCTGCCTGGAAGGAACCATCGGCTACAATATTCGCCTGTACGATGACGTGAGCGACGAAGAGGTCCGGCGTGCAGCCGAATTCACCAATGCAGCGCGCTTCATCGAACAACTACCGGGCCAGTATGATTTCCACGTGTTGCCCGGCGGCGCCAACCTCTCGCAAGGACAGCGCCAACTCCTGGCGCTGACACGTGCGTTGGTGCTCTGTCCTGATGGCATCCTGGTCCTGGACGAAGCCACCAGCAGTATTGACACCGCCACCGAAGCCATCATTCAAGAAGGCCTGGAGCGTATCTTCCGCTCACGCACCAGTGTCGTCATTGCGCATCGACTCAGCACCGTACGCGATGCAGACCGCATCATCGTCATGGATCGAGGGCGTATTGTCGAGGAAGGAACGCACGTCGAGCTGCTGCAAAACGGGGGCATCTATGCAGAACTGCATGAGCATCAGTTGATGCATGCCGAAGGTGTGGCGGCTTGATTTCAAACGCAACCAACCGTAGTTACCCAATCGATGGAGGGCACCCATGACCGAACTCAGCGCCAAAAAGCTATTGCTGTATGTGGGCACATACACTCGCACCGAGAGTGAGGGGATCTATCACTTCGAGATGGATCCGTCGTCGGGAAGACTGACAGGCGGCACTGTCGTCGCCAAGACGGCTAACCCGTCCTTTCTGGCGATTCATCCAGATTTGCACACGCTCTACGCCGTCAATGAAGTTGGAGAGTTCAACGGCACCTCCGGCGGAGCGGTGAGCGCCTATCACATTGATGCGGAGAGCGGCGATCTTACCTTCTTGAATCAGCAGCCCACCCACGGCGCCGCGCCCTGTTATGTCAGCGTTGACGCCGGCGGACAGGCCGTTTTGGTAGCGAACTACAGCGGCGGCAATGTAGCAGTTTACACAGTGCAAGCTGACGGCAGTCTCTCTGCCCCGACGGATAGGGTGCAACACGAGGGCACCGGCCCCAATCCGCAGCGTCAGGAACAGGCGCATGCCCATTCGATCAATGTGACGCCCGATAATCGCTGCGCATTGGTGGCCGATCTAGGCATGGATAAGGTAATGATCTACGATCTCGACGCCGCGCAGGGCAAGATCACCCCCCACGACCCGCCCTTTGCCCAGGCGCCCGCGGGGGCCGGTCCACGTCATTTCGTCTTTCACCCCAGCGGACGCTTCTTCTACGTGATCAACGAAATGGGATCGTCCGTCACCGCCTTCACCTTTGACGCCGACACCGTGAATTTTACACCCATCCAGACGATTTCCACGCTGCCCGAAGGCTGGGATGGTGAGAGCACTTGCGCCGATATTCATATTGCGCCGTCCGGTCGCTTCCTCTATGGATCAAATCGTGGCCACGACAGCATCGCCATCTTTTCCATTGACGATCACAACGGTACGCTCAACGTTGTGGGGTACGAGTCGACGCGTGGCCGCACGCCGCGTAACTTTGCCATTGACCCGACGGGCACCTTCCTGCTGGCCGCCAACCAGGGAACGAACAACGTTGTCGTCTTCAGCATTGATCGCGCCAGCGGTGCGCTGGAATTCACCGGTATTGAAGCGAACGTCCCCTTGCCGGTCTGCCTGCAATTCTATCCGCGGGCAGTCTAGAGACTACGGCGGATAGGTCGAGATCATCAGGTTGATCGGGCCAAAGGGTTCAATCAACCTGATCGCCCAGATCGAGCCACGCTGCCGTCCCTCATCGGCGTTAAGATAAGGTTGCACGGACTCATCTTAGCGCCGATGGCAGAAGACCCCTCCTCAACCCTCCCCGCCGAAAAGATCTAACCTTTACCCACAAGTCCGCAGTCGGCACAGGTCTGGCAAACAGCGGCCGATCTAGGTTCTACGACTGGGATACTTCTTCGTGATATTGGGCCGGTTGTCGGGGCATGAGGGGGATGGGACGGAGATCTGCGACAATGGGCGAGACGTCGCCCCCATCCCCCTCGTGCCCGTACCAAGGGTCAAAACGAATCCGCTCTTCATACCCACCTTATGGGTAAAGGTAAGCGAAAAGATGCGGAGAGGGAGCCGTTGACGTGTACAAGATGTGATCCTATATTGGAGGCACCCACAACGCGACCGGCTCCGTGTAGGCGGCAACGGTCCTCCCCACGTCCGCTGTCCTCAGCGGCGCTGTCCTCAGCGGCTTTTACGGGGGGAGCTAGAGGGGGGTCAGTAGCCAACGAGCACAACCAGTTTCTTGTACGCTGCGACGAAAAGTTCCCGGCACTTGCTTATCTTAACGCCACGCCCCCATCACGTCTCCTATGGCTTTCTTCGCCTCTCTGCCACGCTTTGCCCCACCAATGCAAGGACCAATAGGCCCAGTGATCCCAGGGAGATCCACTGGCCGAGGGTGCGCGCCGGGGTATCTTCGTAGCGCAAGAGGATGAACCCTTCTCCCTGGGCCGGTACAGGCACAACCATTCGCCCCAGCGAACTGCCCCGCGTCTGCTGGGCAATACGGGCCGCCCTTTCTGTATAGCTGACCCAGGGCGGGCAGGCCACACCCTCCAGACCGGCGGCCACCTCTGCGGCTAAAAGGCACCCTTCGGGGATAATGGGCAGTTCTTCCACAACCTCGCCATGGCGGCCATCGAGTAAATAGGCGCGCCAGCCCGGGTAGTAGAAGTGGTTGAAGACAATTTGCTGATCGTCGAGCGGGGCACATTCGCCGGGGCGCGTGCCGGGATCGGTGCAGAAGTAGATTTCTTCCATCACGGTATTATGGCGCACGGAGCCCACGGCAATCTGTTCGTAGTCCACCGCTTCATAGTCCACGAGGGAGGCAATGGGCGTCACCGGCAGCCCGGCTTCGTCTAGCCCCACGACGTAGTGTTCGGCAATCGGGCTCCACCGCGGGATCTGGCGTACCCAGGCCGTGCTGCCGGTCATTTCGTCGGCGTTGCGTTGGAAACGCATCAGCGCTGCCAGTCCCACCGGGCCCTCGGCGGGTTCGCTGATCTGCACCTGCAGCAACGGGTAGCTGCCCAGGATGGCGACGGCGACCAACGCCAGCGTGGACATCGACAGTCGCCTTGATCCCGGCGGTTCCTCGGCCACAAAGCCGGCCAGCACCGAAAGACAGAGCACGCTGATGGGCAGCCAGCGCCACGGGAACTGAGCGAACTGCAGCAGACTGCCCAGCACAGGCCAATCCCACAAGCCGGCAAAGGGAACCCAACTCACGGCGGCCGCGCCCAGGGCCACCAGCACCAGGACGACGAGCTCGCCGCGCAAATGGACGTTCCGCCATGCCGCCGACAACCCAATCAACGCAAAGACAAGCAAGACTGCACCGATCTGAAAGCCGATGGGATCATTTGGCCCGGCCTGGCTGACCCCAAAACCCCAATGTGGGCTGAACCATTGGAAGAAGTAGAGGAAGTCGTCGTGGAAGTCATAGCGCCCGTCGAACCATTGGTCCGTGCGTACGAAGTGACGCTCTGCGAGCAGCGGAATCAGGAAGGCTGCGCCCAGTCCGATCCCTAGCAGCGCGCCGAGGGCCGGTGCCAGTGCGGCGCGGGCCAGCGCCCATAGGCGACGGGGCCAGGCGGGGGCGGCGACCGCTCCCCTCCACAGCAGCGCCAAAATGTAGAGCATAAGCAGCGGTGTGAAGAGGACGAAGATCAGGTTGCTGGTGAGAAGAAGCCCGGCATAGCTGACCGCAGCCGCAGCGATCCACCCCAGGCTGGGGCGGCGCACACTCTGGCGGAAGGCCCACAGGCAGAGCGGCAGCCAGACGAAGGCGGTGCTTTCGGCCAGATTGCCGCGTACATACAGCAAGAGTAAATGATAGGGCGCGTAGGTGTAGATCACGGCGGCAATGAGCCCGGCGTGACGCCCGGCTAACGAGCGCACATACCCGTACATGGCCCCGGCACTGGCTACGATGCCCAGACCGAAGACAGTTTCCACGGCGGCCGTATAACTGAATCCTGCAAAGCGCAGGAAGAGCTCGGCCACGAAATGGCTGAGTGGACCATAGATGTTGAAGAAGGGGTACCCGTAGCCGAAGGTGAAGTCGGGGCTCCAGCGTGGCCACCAGATACCATCTTCTACGAGGCGGTTGAACTCGAAGAGAAAGTAGACATGGTGGCGGGCATCGTTGGCCCCCCAGAAGTAGCCGGGCAACAGGAAGGGGGCGACGGCGAAGACGGTGAGCGCAAGGGCCAGCCAGAAAAAACTGTCGCGCCAGAGCGATCCGTGTTCCACAGACGAGGCTCTACTCGCCATAGAGGATCACCTTGTCGTCGGGGCTGTCGCCGCGCGGAAGGCGGCTGCCGTCGCGCCAGTCGTAGAAGCCGAAGTAGTAACGCAGGTTGGCGCCGGCGGGATCCACAGGCAAATCCAACGTATAGGTGGCGGTGAGGACTTCGCCAGGTTGCCAGGAAGTAGCCGCGCGGTCGGGCAATGGTTGGGCGTCGAGTTGACGTACAACTTCGTAGCCGTCTCCGCCAGGATCAGCGCGCAATGCCTGAAAGAAGAGATTGTAGTCAAACGTGATGGGCTGCAGCGGCTGCCAGGCTAGCGTGAGAATGGCGCGGCCCTCGCCGTTATCACCCTCTTCATCGACGCCGGCGGTCAGCAGCACGATATCAATTTGATCTCCGAAGACGGCGACAGGCACATCGGGCACCGGGAACTGGGTAAACGTTGGCGTCACATAGGGCAGGCTCGCCAGCACCGTCACGGCCAGGAGGACGGCCCAATAACTTCGCCGCGCCAGCACAGGCAGCAGCGCAGGCAGACTCCCCGCCACCGCCGCCAGAAAGGGCAGGATCGGCAGCAAGATCTGTCCGGGGTAGGTGAGCAGACGGTCGGCATGGCTGATTGCCCACAGCGGCGCTGTGATACGCAACGTCAGCAGCAGCGCCAAGACGCCGGCGACGATGCCGAAGACCAGCAGCCGATCCTGTTGGCGGCGCAGGAAGGGTGGCGTGAGCAGATCGGGCTTGTCTGTGCGATGGCGACGCCAGAGCAGCCAGGCAGCGATCAACCCAAAGACCAGGGGTACAAAGCCGACGACGAAGGGCTGTGTCGGGTTTCCACCGCCGGCGATGAGTTGGTAGCCGTTGAGAAAATGGGCAGCGAAGACGGTGGGCGGCGCTCCTTGAATCGACCAGATCGGGATCAGGCTGAGGGCGCCGGCAATGCCGGTGACGAGCATCGCCAGTGTGGCGAGGCGATCCCGCTCTACAAGCAGGGCGTAGAGCAGCACCAGCAGCGAGATCCAGACCGCCAACCCGGCCTGCGTGCGCCAAATCCAAAGGAGGGCGACGACGGCGAGGCCGATCGTGGCCGGGCTGCGCGTGGCGCAATAGAATGTAACGCCGGCCAGCACGATGGGCAAGAGCGCCAGGATCAGCGCATCGGCCAGGTTTCCACGCACATAGATCGTGTTGAGCAGCGGCGGCATCAGCGCGTAGATCAGCCCGGCCAGCCCGGCGGCCCGATCCCCAAAGCGCGGTTGCAGCCAGACGTAGATCCCCACGGCGCCGGCGATCACGGTGAGGATGAACATGATGCGCACGGCCAGGGTCGGCGCCAGACCAAGCTCGGTCAATGGGTTGGTGAGCAAAAAGGTTGCGCTGCCCGCCCCGCGCCAGATGTCGGCGATGATGCCTATGTTGGCAATGGGTGAGAGATAGCGGGAGTTGAAGATGGGGGCAAACCCTTGTAGGCTCTGCCAATAGCCAGGATATGTGGCCGGCGCCCACGCAAAGATCGAGAGCAGCACCACGATCCACAGGCCAGGCGCGCGGTTGGGGGTGTTTCCCTGAGCATCCATAGTCATTACTCTTCGATCAGCACGCCCTCACCCTCGTCAATGATCTGCTCGCGGTCGAGGAGGACGCCGCCGCCCTCTGCCCCGCCAGGATCGACGACGGTGTGGACCATCCCCTCACGCAGTTGGGCGCGGCGGACACGCAGAGATTCGATCTCGGTGAGGTTGAGCCCGTATCGGTTTTTAGGGTGGAGCAGCAGATCGATGAGGTCGAGGCCAATCAGTTGGGCCAGATGGCGTTGATTGTGGAAGGTGATCCACTCGATAGGTGCAAAACGCAGAAATTCCTGGGCCGCGGCGGTGCGGGCGCCGGCCAGTTTCATGGGCAGGATGGAGCGCTCCAGGCGCAGGCCGAGATCCCATTCGGCTCCTGACGGTGCGGTGATGTCGCGCCCCAGCAGAAAGTAAAGCCGATCCACGTTGCTGATCATTTCGAAGAGTGTCTCGAAGCTGACGCCGTCTACCGGGTAGCGGCGGATTTCAGCGCCAATTTGAATTGGCAGTTCGGCCAGCGTTTGCCCGATCACGGCGCGGGCACTTTCGAGATCACGCGTGGCGCTGACAAAGATGCGTAGTGTTTCAGCCATGGTTCATCGTTTTCTGGTGTGGACAGTTTGTCAAAATTTCAGGATGCAGAGAGTTCGTCCAGGAAGGCAATCAACTGGGCAGCGACGGTCTCCGGTTGTTCAAATTGTATCATGTGACCGGTCTCTTCCATACAGTAGAGGCGGCTGTTGGGCAAGTGTGTATGCAGATATTCGCTGTACGCGGGCGGCAGCACATGATCTTCGGCAGCGCAGAGGATCAGCGTGGGCGTATCCAGATCGGCGAGATCGTCGGTCATGTCGAAGCGATTGCACGCCGAATAGTCGGTCAGCAGCAACCTGGGATCAAGGGCCTGCAACTGGGACAGCGCCTTCTCTTTCAGACTGTCTCCCACCCTCGCCCCGTAGGACCATTCGACGATTTCCTCGGCCGTATGGGCGAAGTCGCTGAGCAGGCCTGCCAGGATCCACGGCTTGATCTGCATCTGGGCGGCCGCCCCCACCAGGACGGCACCGAGCAGCCGATCGGGCGCATCGCGCATACAGGTGAGCACAATGCCACTGCCCATGGAATGCCCCCCCAGCACGAAGCGATCCAACCCCAGATGATCGGCCCAATCAAGCAGCACAGGCAGATAGGCGTCCAGGGTGTCGAGTGGCTTACCTTCCGAATCTCCGTGCCCGGGCAGATCAAGCGCGTAGACAGGCGTCTCGTCCAAATGGCGAACTTGCGGCGGCCAGTGCCAGACTGTCGACGCAACCCCGGCCACCAAGACCAGAGGGGCACGTGCCGCAGCAGCGCGTTTTTTCTGGCTGCGAGGAGAGGCCACATAGTGAAGTTTGCCGTACGGGCTGTCGTAGAACATAGTGGCCCTTATGAATGAAGAACTGCATCCTGCTTCAGCCGCCGTTGCCAATCGTTCAAGTCTGCATCAACCATAATGCGTACAAGCTCTTTGAAGCTGACGGTTGGTTCCCAGTTGAGTTTTGCACCGGCTTTGGCGGGATCGCCCACAAGCAGATCAACTTCGGCGGGGCGGTAGAAAAGCGGGTCCTGAATCACGTATTGGCGCCAGTCGAGGTCAACATGACCAAAGGCTTCTTGCACAAATTCCTGAACGCTGTGGGTCTCACCGGTAGCCACTACGTAATCATCGGCTTGTTCCTGTTGCAGCATTAGCCACATGGCGCGTACATAGTCGGGCGCATAACCCCAGTCGTGGCGCGATTCAAGGTTGCCCAGGCGCAGTTCGTGTTCCAGCCCCAATTTGATGCGCGCCACGGCGTTGGTGATCTTATGGGTGACAAATTCGAGGCCGCGGCGCGGGCTCTCGTGGTTGAAGAGGATGCCCGAGCAGGCGAAGATGTTGTAGCTCTCGCGATAGTTGATCGTGATCCAATGACCGTAGACTTTGGCGACGCCATAGGGGCTGCGTGGATAGAAGGGTGTCGACTCGGTTTGCGGCACCTCGCGCACCTTGCCAAACATCTCACTGCTCGACGCCTGGTAGAAGCGGATCGAAGGATCCACGATGCGGATAGCATCAAGCACACGCGTCACACCCAACGCGGTAAACTCCCCGGTGAGCACCGGTTGCTCGAAGCTGGTGGGCACGAAGCTCTGCGCCGCCAGGTTGTAGACCTCCTGGGGGCGATACTTCTGCAAGATGCTGACCAGGCTCATCTGATCGAGCAGATCGCCCTGCACGATTTCGACCTTGTCTTGAATGTGTTTGATACGGTCGAAATTGATGGTACTGGTACGGCGCACCATGCCGATGACTCGGTAGCCCTGTTCCAACAGGAACTCGGCCAGATAGCTGCCATCCTGCCCGGTGATGCCGGTGACTAACGCGATAGGCATAGAGTGTCTCCTTTAAACGAATGGTTCTTTTGGCACTGTTGGGTATAGCTCATCCTGCGATCTCCGCTCGCCAGCCGTCGAGGATTTCGGCCAACGTTTGTCGTAGATCCACTTCAGGGCGCCAACCGGTGGTCTTCACAAGGCGGCGGTTGTCGCAGATACTCTTAGGAACGTCGCTAGGGCGCAAACGGTTCGGATCTTGCTGAACCTCGATTGCGGTAGCCGTGAACGACAGCAGCGAATCCAGAATCCAACGCACAGAACGCCCTTCACCGCTGCCTACGTTGTAGACTTGCCCCGCTTCGCCGCAGCAGACGGTGAGCCAATAGGCGCGCACCACATCGCGCACATCCGTAAAGTCGCGGATGGCATCTAAATTCCCCACCTGCAGGATAGGTGGATGCAGCCCGGCCTCGATCTCAGCAATCTGACGGGCAAAGGCGCTGGCCACAAAGTCTTCGGATTGGCCGGGGCCGATGTGGTTGAAGCTGCGCACCCGCACCACAGGCAGCCGATAATTGTGCCAATATTGCAGCCCCATCATGTCCTGCGCGATTTTGCTGACGCCGTAGGGCGAGTTGGGGCGGAATGGCGTCTCCTCATCAATGGGGATGTCCTCGAGTTGCACCAGGCCATAGACCTCATTCGACGCCACAACCAGGCTACGACATTCGGGCGCAGAGCGGCGCAGCGATTCAAGCAGATTCAACTGGCAGTGAATGTTCAATTCGTACGAGACCCACGGTTGCTGCCAACTGCCGCCTACGTCACTCCACGCCGCCAGATGCAGCAGGTAGTCGGGCTGCACATCGCGGATCACTTCATCCACCCACATGGCATTACGCAGATCCCCGCGATGGAGCGTCACTCGATCTTGCAGATGTCGAATGCGACGGTCATGGCGGTGGATGATTCCGTATAGTTCGATGTCGGGCAGGCTCAGCAGATACTCGGCTAACCAGGCTCCAACAAAACCGGCAATACCGGTGACAAGGACACGCATTGCGTTTTCCGCTTGCACCTGAAGCTGCACAGGTACTTTCGTCATGGACTTTTGGCAAATACGACAAGGGTAACGCCAACTGAGCCAGTATAGCAGAATTGTCGAGAAGGTACACAAACGTAAGCAAAAGCTAGACGCTCCCCAATTTCAGGGTATACTTGCTCTCGGTTTGCTGCAAATGGTATACTGCGCGCATATTCACAAGTGGCGCATTCCCACGAGTTCTGCGCTACCCAGCAGGTCTCTATCCTGAAGATCGATGGTCGTCTCCGGCGCACAGTTGGAGGTTCTCCAAGAGGATTTCAGGAAAGACACCGACGAGGCCCCCCTTTATGCGAGTCTTGATTACAGGCGGCGCCGGCTTCATTGGCGCTCATCTGGCCAACTATCTGCACAGCGAAGGGCATTACGTTCGCGTGCTTGATGATATGAGCAGTGGCAACTTAGTTCAGTTTTCATCTGATATCTTCGTCAAACGTGGCGACGTGCGCGATGTTCCCAACATCTGGTCGCTGCTCCATGGGGTCGATGTTGTCTATCATCTGGCGGCGCGGGTAAGCGTACCGGCATCGATCCTTTATCCGCGAGAATACAACGATGTCAATGTCGGCGGCACCGTCGCTCTGCTCGAAGCCTGTCGCGATGTAGGCGTAGGGCGCGTGATCCTGGCCAGCAGCGCTACTGTTTACGGGCAGCAGACGGAGCAGCCCGTCAGCGAGGATACACCCGTCAAACCGGCCGCCCCCTATGCGGTGAGCAAGGTGGCGGCGGAGCACTACCTGTTCGTCATGGGCCGGCTGGTCGGCTTCGAGACGGTGAGCCTGCGCATCTTCAACGCCTACGGCCCAGGACAGACAATCCCGCCCGCGCACGCACCCGTCATCCCCTACATCATGCACCAGATCGATCAGAACGCGTCGGTGGTTGTCTATGGAGACGGCAACCAGAGCCGCGATTTCGTCTACATCGAGGATGTGGTGCATGCCCTGGTCGCCGCCTCCACCGCCCCCGGGGTGGATCAACAGACCATCAATGTGGGCAGTGGACAAGAGACGACAATTAACCACCTGGCACAGTTGATCGGCGAGGTGGTGGGCAGAAAACCCAATCTGCTCTATAACCAGGAAAACGAACGCGGCGTGGATCGATTGGTAGCCGATCTGCACAAAGCAGAGCGGCTCCTCGACTTTCGGCCCAAAGTGTCGCTCAAAAAGGGCCTACAGAATCTCTACAAACAAGATCCCATCTTTCGCAAGTAGATTGGGGCGAACAGGCCAACTGCTCGGCTTCTCTGTCGGGCTCAGTGACGGTAGTATCGTGTCAACGGTCAAGTGACTGGCAATTCGTAGGGGCGCTGCTTGCTGCGCCCGGCACACTGTGGGCGCAGCAAGCAGCGCCCCTACCGATCAAATCACGCTTTCGGCGTTCCTCGCCGCTGCACCGTAGTAGTAGGAGACATACAATGCGTAGAAGTATTCAATCTTTGAAATCCCAAAGCCAAGGGCGAGGGGTGGGCTGCCGGCTGCGACTTGCCCGGGGCATACGGCGTTCCCTTGTGCTTCGCCCCTCACCCCTCGTATGGATCGCCCTCCTCGTCCTCTTCTTCACCGCCGGCTGCACACAAGACCCCATGATGGAAGTCTACTTGCAGAACAACCGGGCCGCGTTGACGGTGCCCCTTGACGCGCAGGGTGAACCCGTGGCCTTTGAAGTGGCCCCGGGCATGACGGCGCGCACCATTGCCCAGAAGTTGCAGACAGAAGGCATCATCGCCGACGCCCAACTCTTTGAGGCGTACGTGCGCGGCAACGGCATCGCCCAACAACTCGAAGCCGGCTCGTTCAGCCTCAGCCCCGCCATGACGGTTGTGGAAATCGCCGACGTGCTGCAAGATGCCCGCATCCAGGCCATTCGCATCACCATCCCCGAAGGATGGCGACTGGAGCAGACCGCTGATTATCTGACAGACGCCGAACTCCTGGATGGCGCGCTCTACCGGCAACTTGCCGAAACAGGCGATTTTGATCTTGAAGCTTTTCCCTTTTTAGCCACACGGCCGCTTGGCACCTCGCTAGAAGGCTACCTGTTTCCCAACACCTACGAACTCCCGGCCCAGGATCCTCAACCCGATGATCTGATCCGTCGCCAACTCGACAGTTTCGCCGAACAAGTGATGCCACTCTACGAAAAAGCCATTGCCGAAGGGAGCAGCGAACTCGATCTCTACGCCGTGCTCATCATCGCCAGCATCGTCGAACGCGAGGCCGTCGTCGCCCAGGAACGACCTGCCATTGCGGCTGTCTACCTCAACCGGTTGGATTTGGGCATGAAACTCGAAGCTGATCCCACCGTGCAGTACGCCATGGGCTATCAGGATGCCGCGGACCAATGGTGGAAAACACCGGTCACCCTGGAAGAGTATGGGGAGGTTGCCAGCCCTTACAACACCTACCTCTACCCCGGCATCCCCCCTGGCCCTATCGCCAGCCCAGGGTTGGAATCGATCCGCGCCGTCCTCTATCCGGATCAGCATGCCTACCTCTACTTCGTCGCTACGCCTGATGGCAGCGGTGCGCATGTCTTCGCCGAAACCTGGGATGAGCACGTCGCCAATGTGCAGCGCTACCAACAGGGGCAATGAAACTCTTTCGCGCCGCCGTCACTTTCCTGACAACACTGCCGCTCTCGCCGCTCCCCACCCAGGAATTCGAGCGCGACCCGACGATCCCGGGTCGCGCTTTTGCGTGGTATCCCCTTGTGGGCTTACTGATCGGGGCGATCCTCACCCCAGTGGAATGGGCGCTCTCCTGGACGCCACTCAATGCGGCAGTAGTGGCCGGCCTTATCCTCGGCGCCTGGATCCTCATCAGCGGGGCGCTGCACCTCGACGGCCTCGCCGATAGCTGCGACGCCCTCTTTGCCGCCGTGGACGTACCGCGGCGGCTCGAAATCCTCAAAGATGTGCATCCCGGCGCCTTCGGCATCGTCGGCCTGCTCTGGCTGGTGGGCATGAAGTGGGTGTTACTCGCCCAACTAACGCGCTCGGATCTGGCCTTGCCCGCGCTGATCCTGGCGCCGATGTGGGGACGCTGGATGCTGGTCTGGGCGGCGCAGCGCTTCCCCTACGCCCGCCCCGGCTCTTCCTTGGGGCAGTTTATGCGCCAGGGCTTGGGATCACAACAGATCGTGATCGCAACAGTCATCACTGTGGCAGCACAGATTGGCGCGATGTTGATCTGGCCCATGCCGGCCTGGATCGCGCTTGTCCCCGCGCTGGGGATCGTCCTGGCGCGCTGGGCGGCGCAGCGGCTGGGCGGTGGGCTGACCGGCGATCTCTATGGCGCGCTGTGCGAGGTGGTGGAAACCGGCGTGTTGTTGGCTGCTTGTTTGGCCACAGGTTGATCAACGGGCATAATCTGCCTCTGAAACCGTCACAACAAATAATGTCACCTTCTTGAAACTACGATTGTGCCTATGATAAACTTCCCTCAATTGCCGAGTTTCAAGTGACGGCCGCCACGCTGGGATCGGCAACCGGCTCTCTAATCGATGCGCCGGAACAGGTGTACAATGAGGAATGGCAGCGACTGATCGCCGCCTATCCGCAATGATCCAGTTACTTTCTTCTTAGGAGGGTCTTTTGTCTGTTTTGGAACCACTTACACTGCTCGGTGTTTTCGCCCACCCCGATGATGAAACTTTTGGCCCGGGCGGCACGCTCGCCAAATATGCTGCCTCTGGCGCCCAGGTACATGTGATCATCGGCACCGATGGCGACGCCGGATCGATCGAAGAGAGCCACCGCCGCGACAACGAACGTACCCTGGCCCAGGAACGTATGGAAGAGCTGACCAATGCAGCGTTGCTGCTCAATGTGACTACGATCTGGAATCTGCCCTTTCGCGACAGCGGCATGCGCGGCAGCCCCGACAATGACCATCCGCGTGCCTTGATCCGCCAGCCTATCAGCCAACTGGTGGCGGAACTGGTCGATTACATGCGGCGCATGCGCCCGCAAGTCATCATCACCCATGATCCTTTTGGCGGCTACGGCCATCCTGATCACATTCGGCTCAGCGAAGCGGTAACCGCGGCGTTTTATCAGGCCGGCAACCCCACCTATCAGGGGCAAAATCCTGCGCTCGCTCCTTATGCCCCCCAAAAACTCTACTTCCGCGCCTTTGATCGCCGCTTGATGCAGTGGGCAGTGCGCTTTATGAAGCTGTCGGGGCAAGACCCGCGTGCCGTCGGCCGCAATAAGGATATCAACCTCGAAGAGATCAGCACGTGGGAGATGCCGATCCACGCCGAGATAGACATCACCCAATTTGCCAATCAAAAGGAACTGGCCAGCCGCGCGCACGCCAGCCAATACGGGGGCGGACCGTCATTCCTACGCATCTTCCCGAATTTCGTGCGGCGTCGCTTGACCGGCAAGGAACAATACTCGTTGGCCTACCCCGCGCCAATGGCCGGCCGAGTGGAAAACGATCTTTTTGCCGGTGTGCGTCTGGCCTGAGCCACCGCAGTGGACGGGCGCCGTGCATAGCCGCAACCAACCACAAAGAGAACAACATAGGAGATAGGCGATGAAACGATACAAACGACGATGGCTGGTGGCACTCTCGCTCGTTACGCTGTTCGGACTCTTGTTGTCGGGTGCGGCAGTGGCCGCAGAATTCGGCGCCGGTGACGTCTATCGGCTGGCTTCGGGCGAGATTGTCAACGATGATCTCTACGTCACCGCCAGTGAAATCTTCATCGACGGCACCGTAGACGGGGATCTATATGCGGCGGGGGGATACATCGAAGTCAACGGCGAGGTGACAGGCGACGTTGTCATGGCAGGCGGCAGTCTTGTCATCCGCGGTTCAGTCGGCGACGATGTGCGCATAGCCGGCGCCGGGATCACCGTTCTGGGCACCATCCAGGATGACCTCTTTGTCGCCGGTGGCGGTGCTGTCCCGGGCGGCTTCGCCATCCCTCTGCAGATAGGCAATCGCACCATCGAGCAAGGCGTTCGGTTGGGCAGTTCGGCGCAGATTGGGGGCGATGTCTACATTGCCGCAGCCGAAGGTGACATCGACGGCTCAATCGGCGGGAATCTTTCTGTGGGAATGGGCCACGTCGTCCTCGGTGCACGGGTAACAGGGAACGCCGACATCTACTCAGAGTCGCTGACTGTCAGAGAGAGCGCCGCAGTTGCCGGCCTGCTTACCTACTCGACGCCCGAACAGGTCGCCGGTGTGGACGCTGTCGCACGGTGACGCCACCTATCAGGAACCTGTGCGTGAGGATAATGCTCCTAATGTAGTGGTGAGCCTCTTGGGCTGGCTGCTGCGTACGCTGTCGATCCTGATTGGGTTTGCGCTGTTGGGCTGGCTGCTGCTGCACTTTGCACCAGCCGCATTGACCGGTCCTGCCGATGTCATCGATGCTGAACCGGTGGCAGCCGGTCTCTTTGGGCTGGCGGGTGCGATCCTGTTGATCTTTATCCCATTCCTGTCGGCGCTTCTCGTCTTTTTGGTTTGGCTGCTCTGGGGCTGGTTCTCGGGGCTGATCATCTTCATCTTTCTTTTTGGGATACTGGCACTGCTCTGGTCGTTCAGCCCCATCATTACAGGCGTGTGGCTAGGCCGGCGCATCATCCAGCAGACAGACCGTTCGGCCAGCCTGCTGATCGCCATGCTCGTCGGCGTGTTGCTCATCGTCGTGCTAGGGCGCGTTCCTCTGTTGGGCTGGCTGGTTTACCTGTTGAGTTTCATCTTTGCGCTGGGCGGTCTCATGCGCGCCGTTCAGGTTGGATCGCGACGGGATGAAAGCTCTACAACGGTGGTAGCAGGCTGATCCCTTTGGTTCACAAAGGCACAGAAATCGCCTACAATGAGACCGGAGGCTCTCCTCCGGTCTTTTTGCTGAAAGGGAGATTCGAATGCTGGCGATCAACGAGAAGCTCTACGTGGGCGACGTGGTGCGTATGCGCAAAGCCCATCCCTGTGGCGGCACCGATTGGGAAGTTGTGCGGATCGGCGCCGACATTGGGATTGTTTGCGGCACCTGTGGCCGTCGCGTCCTGACCCCACGCCGAAAGTTCGCCCGGGATGTGAAGCAGTTCGTCAAGCGTGGCGCCGCCTCGGAAGATGCTGACTCAAATCTATAAACCACAGAGGGAGAACCCATGCAGCGCGCTGAACTTGTCCGTTACCTGGATGATTACTTGAAGATCGCCGAGATCAAAGATTATGGTCCGCAAGGGTTGCAGATCGAGGGCCGAGACGAGGTCAACAAGATCGTGGGCGCCGTTGATGCGCACCTGCCCAGTGTAGAGGCGGCGCTGAAACGCGGCGCCGATCTTCTGCTTGTGCATCACGGCATCTTTTGGGGTGCACCTCAAAAGTTGAGCGGCGGCTACGGACGATTGGTACGCGCCTACATGCAGACAGATCTCAATCTGTACGCGGCCCACCTTGCCCTGGATGCACACCAGGAAGTGGGGAACAACGCCCAATTGGCAGCGCGCTTGGGGTTGACCGTATCCAACTGGTGGGGCAAGGTCAACGGTGTGCCGCTCGCCGTCCTGGCCGAGGCGGCGCAACCGTTGACACTCGACGCTCTGGTGACCCGCTACCGAGAGCGGGTAGGCGACGTCAATCTGGTCCTGGCGCACGGGCCGGCACAGATCCGCCGTGTGGGCATCCTCAGTGGTTTCGGTGCGCGTCAGATCGAAGAGGCCGCCGAATTGGGATGCGACGCATTCATCACCGGGGAAACCAGCCACGCCCAATACTATGACGCCTTCAACTACGGCATCAACGTCATCTACGGCGGGCATTACACATCCGAAACGGTGGGTGTGCAGGCATTAGGGCAGCATCTAGTCGACGCCTTTGGCATCCAATTCGAGTTCATCGATCTGCCCACGGGGCTGTAAACAGCCCCCTATTTTCTAGGACTGGGCGTGACGCCTAACTTTTCCTGGAAGAGACGCGAGACCTCGCCGTCTTCGGCGTGACGCCCTTCGGCCTTTTTGCTGTAAACAAGGGTGTCGTTGGCCATCACCTCAAAGCGTCCGCCCGAAGAGGGGATGAGTTTGAGGCTTTCAATGGCAGGGGTGAAATTGTCCAATAGATCGGTTGCCGCACGGACAGCCCGAGGGGTGTAGTTTCACTGAACGCAGTATTCGATGCTCACTTCATACTTTTGCATGGGAATCTCCTGGCTCCTGACGTTGGTGGAAGGTAGATGCTGCAACAACTGCGACTATCAGTGTTAACCAGACCGATCTCAATGAATGTGATCCACGGTACGATTTTTGCCAAAACCATAGCAGATGATGACATTGACCCCAAAGTTAGTGACAGAACTTCAATTTGGGCTGCGATTTTGGTCGATGGTATAGTACAGCTATGACGGATGAAACCAGAAACAGTTACGAGGATACCACCGCAAGTCAGATCAACGGGAAGATTTCCCCGCTCCAATCGAACGAAGCAGAGGCCTCTCTCGGTGAGTTGCAGCCAACCAGGCCTGAACTCCCGCACATAGAAGGCGAACTGATTTCTAATCTCGACAAAGCGCCGTGGAGTCGTCGCCGTTTTCTACGCGGCGTCGCCGCAGGGGTAGGGTTACTAGCCGCGGCCTGTAGCCGCCAACCAGAGCCCACCCCCACACCGACACAGACGCCGCGCTCACCACTGCCCACATCGACGCCGGAACAGTACACGTCCTTTTTGCCCAATATTCAATCGAGTGTTCCACGCGCCACGCCCGAGCCGAGGATCGAACCAACACCGGTCAAGGCGCCGGCCACGGCGACATCTGCGCCGCCGCCAACGCCCACCCCGATCGCCACACCGTTTCCGCCTGGGCCGCCCAGCAAATTGGGTGTTCACGTGGAACGCAACGATCCCCAACTCTTTACCCTGCTTGACACCGGCAGCATCAGCATAGTGAAGACGCTGGAACTCGACCCCAATTTTGCGGCGCAGATCAAACAGGCATCCCCGCGGACACAGTTGATTGGGCGGATTCACACCGATCAGGTCTCGCTGGCGTCGATCGATCCGGTTCCTACGGCGCGCGCGTTTGTCGATCAACTGCTGCCCTATGCCAACGATCCGGCGCGTAGAAACTTGTTCGACGGCTGGGAAGCCTACAATGAACCGGTGCCCGGCAACGCCGAAGAAATGAAGCGCCTCGCCGAATTTGAGGTGGAACGCGTGCGCCTGCTGGCCGACTACGGCATTCGCAGCATCATCGGCAACTTTGGCACAGGTCAACCACCGCTTGAACTTTGGGAGCATTTCATCCCGGCTATCCAGGCCGCACAGCAGTACGACGGCTGGCTGGGCCTGCACGAGTATGCTGCCCCCACCCTTTACTATTTGAGCACGCGCGCAGCGCAAGGCCGGTCTCCCGGCGTCGGCGCACAGGACACCGGTTGGTTGACGTTGCGCTATCGTCACGTCTACAATCAGATCTTGAAACCCAGGGGACTTGTCCTCCCGCTGGCGATGACGGAATTGGGCGTGGACGGACTGGTGCGCGCCGGTCGTCCTGGGCCACAGGATGCGCGCGGCTGGCAGCACTTCCAGGAGTATTGGTCGCAAAACGGCTATGGGCTGTGGGGGCCGGGCGCGTACATGGAGCAACTTGTCTGGTACGATCAAGCCATGCAGCAGGATGACTACGTGCTCGGTGGTTGTATCTATGGATTGGGCACCAGCAACGAATGGGTGAGCTACGATATTGGCAGCACTCCCGTGATCGGCGTTTTGGCGCAGTATCTGGGTGTTCACCAACCGGTATGAACGTGAAATTCCACAAAAGCACAAACCGGAATCGCAATTGTGGAAATATGGACAATAATTCACTTCGTCCGCTATAATTCAGGCTATATAATTCATCCACTCAGTGATCGAGATCTTGCTGTGGAGACACTGATCGTAGTTCATCAAGGGTTGGCACGCACAGGAATGCTCCTCTTCATTGCATTGGGCGCCTGGGCCATCGTGCAGCGCTTGCGCTCACAGCCTCTAGACGGCAGTTGGTATGGAGCGGCCGTGATCGCCGAAGTGGTTATCGTCGTTCAGTTTGTTTTGGGATTCGTCCTCTATGGCCAGGGCTTGGGGGACAATCTGCCTCGTGCATTTGTGCATATTTTGTATGCTTGTGTGGCAGTGATTACGCTGCCGGCGGCCTATGGCTACTTCAGCCGCCTGGAAGATGAAAACGTTAAGTCTATTTTGATGGCTATCGTCTGTTTCTTTTTGATGGAGGTCGTGATTCGCGCCGGTGTTGTCGCTGCGGCGTAGTAGTGTCCTTCACCCGAATCGGTAGCAGTGCGGGACACAGAGGGTGTCTGAATGTCCAGAACGGTGCTTGTCTTGAATGCCACGTTCGAGCCGCTCAGCCTGGTTTCGGTAAGGCGGGCTGTTGTGCTGCTCTTGCGAGAAAAAGCGGAACTTGTCGAAGCCACAGAGCGCGTCCTGTGCAGTACGAGTCGCGCCTTGCCCGAACCGCTGGTCATCCGCCTCACCCGTTATGTGCGTTTGCCACACCGCTCGGTGCCGCCCACCCGCGCCGCCATCATGCTGCGCGATGCCTACACCTGCCAATATTGTCACGGTACGCCAGGACGAAGCGAGCTAACCGTAGATCATGTTCTCCCGCGCAGCCGGGGTGGTAGCCATGGCTGGGACAATCTGGTGACGGCTTGCCAGACGTGCAACCACAAAAAGGGTAATCTGCTCCCCGATGAGGCGGGCATGGTGCTGCAACGCAAACCGTTTGAGCCTAGCTATGTGGCTCTGGTGCTGTTGAGCAACCCCATCGCTGCCTCACGTTGGGAAGCGATGATGAACGGATTGATGCAGGGGAACATGCCCGTACAGACGGTCCCTAGCACGCGCTCCGCATAGGATATCTATTCAGATCTGGGCCGGCTTTGCCCGCAAAGTCGGCCTTTTCGTTGCTGCAATCAACTCATTCTCCCCACCTGATAGGATCGACCCCTATGGCCGATTTCGATCCACGCCAAGAGACACTGGACGCCGTGATTCGACGCATTGGCGATCTCAGTGAACAGTCGCTGATCCAGCTTTCCCAATACATCAGCTATCTCAAGTGGCAAGAGGAACTCTGGCATAGTCTCTTCGCTGAAGAGGACGAAGAGCTGAGCGGTCAACGCCTGATCTGGCAGTACGACTTCCTCGAACACTTTGGCCAGGCGCGGCAGGCGGCCACCCGTCAACCGGCACTGATGGAAGTCAAGGTCGGGTCGGCCACCTGTGGCATGGTTCAGCAGAATGCGCTCTGGCAGCACCCACCCGTAAGCGGCAGCGCCGTGGTGGAATATCAAGTACACATCCCCGCCGACGTGGATCGCCTGCGCCTGCAATTTGCCGTCGGTATTCGCGACGGGGCGCTGATGGAAGGCGAAAACCTCTGCGCCTTTCGTATCTTTGTCAACGGCGTACGCTTATGGAGTGCGACCAAGCAGACCACGCAATGGGAACGACACGCTGTGGATCTTCCCAGCCTGGCCGGGCAGGATGCGGTGATCCAGTGGATGACCGACGGCCTGGGGGATGCCCGTTGGAACTGGGCCGTCTGGGCAGAACCACAACTCCTCGGCTACCGCACGGAATAGGAACCTATGCCTCCCCTCGATCTGCTTGCCTGGATTTTGGTGGCTGTTTGGGCGCTGTTGCTCTTCGGCGGCGTCATTTTCTTACGCATGCCCCGCTGGACTCGACTGGGCTCTTCGCTCGTCTTGGTGATCCTGGTCTGGTATGGCTACGTTTTAGCGGAGGATCTGTCGGCGGTGCGCTACGCCGGTTTCATCGCCGCAGGGATGACACTGGGGCTGGTCGGCGATCTCTACATGGCGCAGGTGTTGCCGTCATCCAATCGCATGGTCACAGGCATGGCCGCATTCGGCCTTGGCCACATTTTTTACATCACAGCCATCGTGAGCTATGCGCCGCTGGGGTGGATTGCCTGGCTGATCTGGGTGCTGGTGGGCGCCACCCTCGCTTACGCCGTCATCATGCGCAGCAAACAACCCCTGGTGTTACGACGTGCCGCCCTGGTTTATTCGATCCTGTTGGCGTCAACCGCGGGGGTGGCCGGCGGATTGGCGATCCAACACCCCCTCTTTACAGGACTGGCCGTGGGCGGCGCCCTCTTCTTGATCAGCGATCTGCTCATTGCGCTCGATCTCTTCCGCGACCGGCAACTCCCGGCCATGAATATCTGGATCTGGCTTACCTATGGGCCTGCCCAGGCCCTGATCGTTACCTCGATTTGGAGTACCTTCCAACCCTAACGGGAGCAACCCTCCTTCACATTCAGCCGATCTCCGGTATAATGAAGACCCAGATGCAGCGCAAAATGTGTCTGAGGCCATGCTGGCTTTCTCGGATCCATCCTGAAATTCGATTGTGCGTCCATTCGCCAGAGGAGCGAGTGCGATCGGCACACAGCACTTCAGGGCCGACACGAAGAGCGTGGTTTCGTACCGAATTTTGGAGATAAGGAGTATCATGGCTGACCAACGATCCCCCAAGGACAGCAAGCCGATTCCGAGCCGCACCGGCGAAGAAGAACAAGAGGAACACGAGTTCAACCCAATCCGCGAGGATGACGACGTTGTGACACCGGGCATTGTACCGCCCGAGGGCCACGAACTTGAGGACGATGACAACGAGGCGACAGGCGTTCACGAGTCCCAACTCGAACCATACGAAGAAGACATCGCCGTCGAATATGTGTCGGACACGCAGCACAGCGATGGCAGCACCTTCAACCCGTCGGTAGCCGACGAGCAAGGGCTTGTCTACACGCCACCCAGCGATCCGCCGGTCATCCCCGGCGACGATCTACAGAGTGGCGATGTCGGCGCTGGTTTTGCTCCGTCGATGGAAAGCGCCCATTCCAGTGTCGTCGACCTGCCCGATCAGCTAGACGAAAGCGATTGGGCGCTGACCGACAAGGCGAAGGAAGCGTTGCGCATCAACAGCGAAACCCAACACCTTGACCTTGCCGTAGAGGTCCACGACGGCATCGCCACCGTACGTGGCGCTGTCGCCACCGTCGACGATATCGGCCGCGCAGAGCGGATCATCGCCCACATCGACGGTATCCGCGATGTGATCAGTCAGGTTGAACTTGCCGACGAAAGTATCGACTAAAAGGGATGCAGAACGAAGATTGCGCCACCCAATCTTCGTTCTGCGTTCGTATAGCATTCACCCATCGTTGTCCTAAGGAAGAAGACTATGCCCGAGACGAGGCCCGCAGCGACCTTTCCCTTTGGCCAGGAAATTGCCTGGCAGCCCGATCCGGTGTGGATAGCCGAAAGCAATCTGAGCGCCTTCATGCAGCGACACCACATTCCTGACTACGATGTACTGCTGGCGCGCTCGGTGGAAGACGTGGGCTGGTTCTGGGACGCTGTACTGCAAGATCTCGACATAGAGTTTTATGAGCCCTACAGTCAGATCGTGGATCTGAGCCGGGGCATCCACTCTCCGCGCTGGTGTGTCGACGGGCAAATGAACATCATTCACAATTGCCTGGATAAGTGGCTGAAGACCCACACTGCCGATGATATCGCCCTGCGCTGGGAGTCGGAAGAAGGCTATTCTGAACGGTTCACCTACGCTCAACTCGAACAGGAAGTCTCTCGCTGCGCCAATGCGCTGCGTGCGCTCGGATTGGGCAAAGGCGACGCCATCGGCCTCTTTATGCCCATGATCCCCGAACTGGCCATCGCGTTCCTCGCCATCGTCAAGATCGGTGGGGTCATTCTGCCCCTATTCAGCGGGTATGGGCCAGGAGCCATTGCAACCCGATTGGCGGATGCCAACGCCAAAGCCGTCTTTGCCGCAGATGGCTGCTACCGGCGCGGCAAAGTCGTCCGCATGAAGTCAACCCTCGATCAAGCCCTACACCTGACGCCCAGCGTCGCCCACGTCATCGTGGTCAACCGCTCAGAGGTGGACGATGTGGAGATGAGCGCCGGTCGCGATCGCTGGTGGCACGAGTTTGTGCCCGATTTCCCCGCCAAAGCCGAAACCGAGCGCACCGCAGCCGAAGATGTGCTGATGATCATCTACACGAGCGGCACCACAGGGCGACCCAAAGGCGCGGTGCATACCCACTGCGGCTTCCCCATCAAAGCCGCCCAAGATCTGCGCCATGCTTTCGACCTGAAGCCGGGCAATACCCTCTATTGGATGACCGATATGGGCTGGATGATGGGCCCCTGGCTCGTCTTCGGGGCGTTGCTCAACGGCGCTACCATGGTTTTCTACGACGGCGCGCCAGACTTCCCGGCCGCAGACCGGGTATGGGAGATCTGCGAGAAGCACAACGTAACCCACCTGGGGTTGTCTCCGGTGCTGGTGCGAGCGCTGATGCCGCACGGCGTCGAGCCGGTGTTGCAACACGATCTGTCCATGCTGCGCGCCATCGGCTCTACCGGCAGCCCCTGGGATCCCGATTCGTGGAATTGGATCTTCACCCATGTCTTAGGCCGGGCAAAGCCTATCCTCAATTACAGCGGCGGCACCGAGATCAGCGGCGGCATACTCAGCGGCAGCTTTTTTAAGCCGCTCAAACCGGCAGCGTTCGCCGGCCCTGTGCCGGGGATGCATGTGGATGTGGTGGACGATCAGGGCGCGCCGGTGCGTGGCGAAGTGGGCGAACTGGTGATCCGAGGCCCGTGGATCGGCATGACCCGCGGCTTCTGGAACGACCCACAGCGCTACCTCGACACCTATTGGAGCCGCTTCGAGAATGTGTGGGTACACGGCGACTTTGCCGCCATCGACGAAGACGGATTGTGGTACATCCTTGGGCGCAGCGACGATACGCTCAAGGTGGCGGGCAAACGCCTTGGCCCCGCCGAAGTGGAATCGATCCTCAACGCACACCCGGCCGTCACAGAATCGGCGGCCATCGGCGTGCCCCACCCCATCAAAGACAACGACGTCATCGTCTTTTGCGTCCTGGCGCCGGGGATCATGCCCAACGAGCCCTTACGAGGGGAATTGGAGGCGCTCGTCAGCGCCGAATTGGGTCGTGCGCTCAAACCGCGTGAGATCAAGTTCTGCACCTCCTTGCCCAAGACACGCAACGCCAAGGTCATGCGCCGCTTGATCCGCGCCGCCTATCTGGGGCAGGATCTGGGCGATGTCAGCAGTTTGGAAGATGCATCGACGGTAGACGCGATCCGGGCGGCGGTGTGACGATGAACCTCCTAACCCTTGACGGTGTCTCAAAACAGTATTCCGAACGTATGCTCCTCGACAGCGTGGATTTGATGATCAACGAAGGCGATCGCATCGGCTTGATCGGCGTCAACGGCAGCGGCAAGTCTACGTTGCTGCGCCTGATCGCGGGCGAGGAAGAGCCCGATAGCGGCTCGGTGACGGTGTGGGGCCATCGGCGTGTCGAGTTTCTGCACCAGGACCCCGCACTCGATGAATCGGCCACGGTGCTCGATCAACTCTTTCGCAGCGACTCGCCCCAGATGCAACTGCTGCGCGATTACGAGTGGACCACGGCGCAGATCCAGAAAGATCCGCACAATGCCGCCCTGCAGACGCGCTTGCTCGACCTCTCGGCCCAGATGGACCGCACAGGCGGCTGGGCGGCCGAAGCCAACGCCAAGGCGATCCTCACCCAACTGGGCATCGAGGACTTCGACGCCATCGTCGCCACCCTCAGCGGCGGGCAGCGCAAGCGTGTCGCCATGGCCCGCGCCCTCATCGACCGCGCCGATCTGCTTGTCCTCGATGAGCCGACCAACCACATCGACGCCGAAACCGTGGCCTGGCTAGAGGAATACCTGCTCACCACACCCGGCGCGCTGCTGATGGTGACCCACGATCGCTACTTTTTGGATCGGGTCGTCAACCGCATTGTCGAATTGGATCGACGCAAGCTGATCGGCTACAGCGGCAACTACAGCCATTACCTGGAAGATCGCGAGGAGCGCAACGCGCGCCTGGCCGCCGACGAACAAAAGCAGCGCCAATTGCTCAAACGCGAGCTGGAATGGGTGCGCCGCGCCCCTGCCGCCCGCAGCACCAAGCAAAAAGCACGCAAGGACCGTGTCGAAGAGCTGCAAAAGATCGAATACGACCTGGGCGAACAGTCCGTCTCTATGGCGCTGGCCACCCAGCGGCTCGGATCCAAAGTGCTCAGCGCGCGCGGCATCACCAAGTCCTTCGGCGACAGAACCGTGGTGGATCAGGTCGATTTCAAGTTGGAACAAGGCGACCGCATCGGTATCCTCGGCCCCAACGGCGCCGGCAAGAGCACTTTCCTCAACATTCTGGCGGGCAAAATCGAGGCCGACAGCGGCAGCCTGGACTGGGGAGACACCGTGCAGTTGGGCTATTACGATCAGGAAAGCGCGGATCTGGAAGAACGCAAACGGCTGATCGAGTTCATCGAAGAGGAAGCCCCGCTGATCCGCACCAAAGATGGCGAGCGCATCGAAGCTGCCCAAATTCTGGAATGGTTCCTCTTTCCGCGCTCAATGCAGTATGGGCGCATCGACAGCCTCAGCGGCGGCGAACGGAGACGGCTCTACCTGCTACGCACCCTTGTCCATCGCCCCAATGTGCTGCTCCTTGACGAGCCGACCAACGATCTCGACATCCAAACCCTGGCCGTCCTCGAGGAGTTTCTCGATAACTTCGGCGGCTGCCTGATCGTCGTCAGCCACGACCGTTACTTCCTCGACCGCACCGTCGATTTCATCATTCCCTTTGAAGATGGCAAACTGGGCAAACGCTACCCCACCCCCTACGTCACCTATCGCCGGCTGCGCCAGGAGGAAGCGGAACTACTGGCGCCCGTTGTGCAGCCCAAAGCCGAGGGGAATGGCCAGCCCACGCGCGGGCGAGACGAACGCCGCGGCCTCTCGTGGAAAGAGAGCCGCGAACTGGAAACGCTGGAAGGGCAGATCGAAGACTGGGAAGCCCAACGCCTCGTCCTCCATGACAAGCTCAACGCTGCCGGCGACGACTACGCCCGCCTCCAGACCCTGGCGCAGCAGATCCAGGAGATCGACACCTCCCTCGAAACCGCACTGGAGCGCTGGGCCGAACTGGCCGAACTGGCCGAATCGTAACCGTCACAATTTTCGACAAGGAGTCTGAGTATGAGCGAATATCAACTTCATGCCTGGCTTACCCTTGATCGGCCGCTGACGACGGCGCAACGCCGCGCGGTGGACGGCCTATCGAGCCACATGTCGGTGACAGCCACCGGCGCCTGGGTGGAATATCATTGGAGCAGTTTCAAGCACGATCCGATTCAGGTGTTGGCCGACTATTTCGACGCCTATCTCTACTTTGCCAACTGGGGTAGCCGACAGCTTGCCTTGCGCTTCCCCAAGGATCTACTCGATCCCTGGCCGTTGCAACCGTATATCGTTGAGCCGTACATCACGCTCAATGAGATTGGTGATTCCTATATCCTGTCGTGGGACCTGTCGTCCGAAGAGTACGAAGATGACGATTTCTGGCTGGATGACGAGAACTGGTTGGCGTCCGTTGCACCATTGCGCGCCGCCATCCTGCGTGGAGACTACCGCTGCCTCTACCTGAGTTGGTTGCGCGCAGCGGAACTATCTGATGAAGATGACATCGCCGAGGACGAGCCTGAACCGCCGGTGCCGCCTGGTTTGCGTCAGCCTACCTCTGCCCTGGAAACGTTTATCAACTTCTTTAACATCGATAAATCGATGATCCGTGCGGCGGCCCAGGCCAGCGATAACGCCGGTAACATGCCGAAAATCGACTACGCTACGGCGCTGACACGGCTACCCAGTGCGGAGGCGGACGACTTCCTCTTGCGCCTGGCCAGAGACGAAGCCGATCTGTCACTCAAGCTGCAGCGTCGCCTGCAAGCGTTGCTTCCCGACGCCAGTCCTCAGCAGATGCCTGCCAAGCGCACAATGGCTGAACTGATGCAAATTGCAGAAGAAGTCGAAGCAGCGGAACGTGAGCGACTTCGCCAGGAAGCCGATCGACGTCGTGAAGAGGCGTTGGCCGCTCTGGCGCGTCGCGAACCAGCCGTATGGGCCGAGATTGAACAGTTGATCGAAACCTACAAATCGAATGCCTACGACGAAGCGACCCAATACTTGGTGAGCCTGCGCCAACTGGCGCAACAGCGCGGTGAGTTGGCCCAATTTGAACGCCGCCTGGAAACCCTGGCCACGCGCTATGGCCGTCGCAGCAGCCTCATACAGCGTTTTCGGAAAAATCAACTGCTGTAGTCGATGGCCTATCCGCCGAATCCAGGCTTTTGGATACGCTGTAAATTATCGGGCCCGCCTGCTGTTCTCTGAGAAGGCCAAATTGGAGTTACCGCCTGCACTCATCGCCACTCTTGACCGGGTGTGTCCCATATTATTAGGGTGGGTCCATGTCTACCGGGAAGCCACGACCGATGGACACGGAGGTCCATCCCTACGTGTAGGGACCGGCCTCCGTGCCGGTCCGTTCTGGGTAGCTGCCCTGAAGATCAGAACCGAAAAACTTGGGACGCACCCCCTCTTGACCCTGTGCTGCTGGCGAATCTGCCTGACACCGCCAAGGCATCATGGCGCGCCTCCAGGAGATCGACACCTCCCTCGAAGCCGCGCTGGCGCGCTGGGCGAACTGGTCGAATCGTAAAACCGGACATTCTTACGCTTCCTTCAGGACATCTAGTCCCGTGACCTGACGATCCTTACGTGATAGAGTCGGCACTAGGTTTTGTTTCCTCCGCCGAACATCTAACTGTAGAGGGCGTCATGATTGATGATTTTTATTTCACCACTTCATCTGGATCTTCACTCACTGCGGACACCGAAGCGCCAGTGTTACGCGTTTCATCCAGTTCACCCCCGCATGCACTCGCCGGCTCCATCGCTAAGATGCTGCGCGTACAGCCGATCATTCATCTTCACGCCATGGGATTAGCTGCCGTCTATCAAGCGCTCAAGGCGACCATCATCGCCCGAGACTATTTGACCAAAGACGGATTGGATCTGATTCAACAGCCGGCCTTCCTCACGGTAGAGGACGGTTTTGACGCCAAGCGTACCGCTGTGCGTATCACAATCCGCGCCTTTCCTGTCTAAGTCCTTCGTGAAGTGCCCGGCAGGTTCGCCCCGAATCTGATAGTTACCCCAGGTTGTTGGGTGTGTCCCATAGTATTGGGTGGGTTCATGCCTAGCGGGAAGCCACGACGGATGGACACGGAGGTCCATCCCTACGTGTAGGGACCGGCCTCCGTGCCGGTCCGTTCTGCGTAGCTGCCCTGACGATCAGAACCGAAAAACTTGGGACGCACCCCAGGTTGTTGGCCTGCTTTTGCCACGGCGTCGCACCGTGGTATAATCAGGCCAACGCCCTCATCACTCCATCCTCGCAATCATGGGCCTCGTATTTCCCTTGCCTTTTTTCAAGGTGATTGCCTCGATGGATGTTACTCCCGTACCACTTCCGCAATCGAACGATCCAGATTCATTGTTGGCAGACGCGCGTGCGCTGTTGGCCGATGGAAAGCTGGACCAGGCGCTGGTTTATGCCGAAGCCGCACGCGCCTTGTACAACGACACCGGGCGAGTCGGCGGTGAAGTGCTCGCCTGTCTGCTATTGGCGCAGATCCATCATCGTCGCGAGGATCTGGGCGCAGCCATGCTCTATACCGAAGAAGTCTCTACCCTTCTGACACGCTACCCCGCACTCCCCCCCGACGTGCAAGCAGAAGCCTACTTTGGGTTGGCGCGTCTGGCTCCTGATGTGGGATGGCTAAGCCAGGGACTGCACTTTGGGCAGCAAGCACTCCATTACTATGAACAAAGCCGTCATGTCGGTGGTCAGTTAAACGCCATCCTGCTCATCGGCGCCACGGCGCGACAGATGGGGCGTTTCCAAATGGGCGCCGCTTATTTGGAAATGGCGCGCAGTCGCCTTGCCCTGAGCACACCGCCACCGTGGACACTGGCCTGGTTACGCAACAGCGAGATCCACAATCATTGGTACCAGGGCGATTTTGCCGAGGCGGCGGCGATTGGCCAAGAGGCCATCTTCCACGCCGATCAACAACAGTTGGGCAAGTATCGTGTCTACCAACGGTTGAGCCGGGCGAATGTGCTGCGTGGCTGGGGGCGCTATGCAGAAGCAGCCGACCTGTACAAAGAGGCCGATCAACTGCTGACCGAAATCGGCTTCGAGCTCTTCCGTTCATGGATCGACATCAACCGTGCCTGGCTCGACATCCTGGTCGACAACTATGCCGGCGCACGACAGCGCATCTTCCGTTCTCTACAAACAACCGATCGCGGCCAGACCGCCAGCTTCAACGTCTTCCTGGCCGCTCTTTACAGCCTGACCGCACGGTACCATGATGCCCAAGAGTTGCTGCGCCAGAGTCTCAACTTTTACCAAACCTCGGGTGACGAACTCTCCATCTTCGCGCTACGCTGCCACCTGGCTTATGTTTACCTGAAGACAGGACAGATCGAACGCGCCGAAGAAGAGATGGCACTCGGTTTCGGCTGGGCAGCCCAGTGGAACGTTGATTATTTTCCGCATTGGTGGCATCCACAGATCATGGCGACGGTTTGCACCCACGCCTTTGTGGCCGATTTGCAAGCCAGCTTGGCCGAGCGCATCCTCGTCAAACACTTGGGTGAGCAAGCCATTCCAGAATTGCAGCAACTGCTTACCCATCGAAACGCCGTTACCCGACAACGCGCTGCCGATGTCTTGGACCTGCTCAACGTACACTTGCTCAATCAGATCACCGAGGCGGCAGATGAGCCGATCCGACGTCTGCTGGCCGAACTGTTCGCCGACGGCCGGATTCAGGTTCAGAAGCTGCCTACCCTGGCTGAGTTGCTCTCTACCCGAGGGGACGCCAGAGCCAATCCAGTCCTTCTCGCCACCTTTGGCCTCTATCTCGACGGCACGGATCGCCGTGCCATCGCCGACCTCACGGCGCGTTCAGAGAGTACCATTCGCAACTACATCACGCTGATTTACGACCGGTTTGGGCTAGACAACTTTGACGGTTCTCGACGCGAACGTGCACAACAGCTCCGCCGCTTAGCCATTGAGGCAGGGTTCATTCGAGGTAACGGGATCTAACGTGATACCACATTAAGTGTGGGACGTCGCGTGGATGGTTTTCTTGCACGTCCACAACCAGAGTCATTCTCCACTTAACCCCGCATAAAGCCCACCACGCACTCTACATGGTGCGTCTGCGCAAACATGTCTAGCGGCTGAATTTCGCCCATATGGTAGCCCGCGTCCACGAGCAGGCGGGCATCACGCGCAAGCGTGGCCGGGTCGCAGGAGACATAGATGATCTGCCGCGGGGACAACGCCACGATCCGCGCCAGTGCGGTGCGATCCACCCCGGCCCGCGGCGGATCAAGGATGACGGCGTCCCAGGTGGTATCGGCGATTTCAGTGCGGGTCAGTGCCTCTTCCACGGCGGCGGTGAGGATCGTGGCTGTCGCCGCCTGCGCATGATCCTGACGCAGGGCGGCGAGGTTGCGGCGGGCATCGTCCGTGGCCGTGGGGCTGAACTCGACGCCGGTCACAGCGGCGGCGCGCAGGCTGAGCGGCAGCGTGAAGAGTCCGACCCCGCAGTAGAGATCGAGCACCCGCGCCGATTCGGGCAGTTGCAGGCGAGCCAACACTTCATCCACGAGCCGGGCAGCAATCGCCGTATTTACCTGGAAGAACGATTCGGGTGAAACGTGGTAGACGAAGTCGCCCACGCGCAGGCTAGACGCCTCGGGGCGCAATTCCCAGTCACCCGAGCCGTTGCTCAGTCCGTTTTGCGCCGCCACCTGCAATGTGCGATTGAGCTCCGCTTCGAGAATGGGGCAATCGTCCACTTCGATGACGGTGTTGGATCGGGCTGCCCGATAGCCGGGGCGATTCTGCGCGGAGCGGGCCAGACGAGCCCGGTTGCGATAGCCGTAGGGCGTGGGGCAGGGCACACAGGGCCGCACGCGGATCGCATCGAACTGGCCGATGCGATGGAATTGCTCCTCAACCATAGCCGTTTTGTAGGCCACCTGCGTCGGATAGTCAATATGCTGCCAGTCGCAGCCACCGCAGCGGCCAAAGTAGGTGCAGCGCGGCGTTGTCCGCTGCGCCGATGGTTGCAGGATTTCCACAATCTCGGCGCGGGCGAACCGTTTCTTGCGCTGTACCAGGCGGACGCGTACCCGGTCCCCCGCCACTCCGTAAGGCACGAAAACCACCATCCCGTCCATACGCCCCAGCGCATCCCCGCCCGGCGTCATCGTATCCAGTTCTAGTTCTATCGTCGTCTGCATAGTGGAATTGTACTACAGAGCACGCCCTCAGTACCCGGCACCGCGCACTCGCAATCAACTTGACAACACCTTACTTCCGGTTACAATAGTCGCACTTCCCTTTGCCTCCCATCCATACATGCGCAACTGGTATCGCCCTACTTTTCTGTCTCGGCGATCCTGGCGCTTGCAGCCATTGGGGCAGGATCCTCTCGTGTTGTCGATTTGCCACGTTGTTTTCCATCAGAATCGAACAAGGAGCATGTTATGAAGCGTAGAGACTTTTTGGGTTTGGCGTCTAAAGGGGCGGTCGGTGTGGCCGCGCTCAGCGCTGCTGCCTGTACGACGGCCCTGCCCGCCGCACAGGTGCAACAAGCCGCCAGTGAGAATCCGTCGCTGCCCACGCTCGATTGGCAGATGGCCACCAGTTGGCCTGTGTCGCTGGATGTGCTCTTCGGCGGTGCGCAGCTCTTCGCCGATCGGGTCAGCGCCATGACCGGTGGCAAGTTTACCATTACACCACGCGCTGCGGGTGAATTGGCGCCCGGCCTCCAGGTGTTGGATGTTGTTTCTCAGGGCGCCGTCCCCTGTGGACATACCGCTTCTTACTACTACACCGGCAAAAGCCCGACCGTGGCTTTTGGCACCACACTGCCCTTTGGGCTGACGGCACAGCAACAGAATGCCTGGCTCTATGAAGGCGGCGGTCTGGAATTGATGCAGAATTTTTATCGCGATCGCTTTAACGTGATCCAGTTCCCGGCGGGCAATACGGGGGCGCAGATGGGCGGCTGGTTCCGTAACGAGGTGAACACAACCGCCGACCTGCAAGGGATCAAGTTCCGTATCCCCGGGCTGGGTGGTGAAGTGATGAACCGCCTGGGCGTCACCGTGCAGGTGGTGCCGGGCGGAGAAATCTTCCAGGCCTTGCAGACCGGTGCCATCGACGCCGCCGAGTGGGTGGGTCCGTACGATGATGAGATCCTGGGGTTGAACAAAGTGGCGCAGTTCTACTACTACCCCGGCTGGTGGGAACCCAGTGCAACGCTTGAAGTGGAGATTAACCTCGACGAGTGGAACAATCTGCCTGTGGAATACCAGGAGATCATCCGCACGGCGGCTTATGAAGCCAACTTAACGATGCTCTCTCTCTACGAATCGCGTAACGGCGAGGCGTTACAGCGTCTGCTCGATTCGGGCACCGAACTGCGCCAGTACAGCCAGGAGATCCTGGATATAGCCTACGAAACCGCCAACGAGATCTATCAGGAATTTTCGGCAGCCGATGCCGAGTTTGCCGCCATCTTTGAACAGTGGGATGCCTTCCGCGTCAAGATCAACGGCTGGAGTGGTCTCAATGAGTTTGCGTTCAGCCAGTATATCAAGTCGCGAGCGCAGAGTTAATAAAATCATGCGGTATGCGGAGTTTCGCTAACGAACTGTCCGCATACCGCACGATTCACTCGATCGATCCTCAAAAACCCGGCGCACCTCTCCCTCTACTGCACTTTATTCGCAGCCTCTACCAACCACTGCACTGTCTGTGGGAAGAAGATCACGATGATCAAGGCAATGGCCTGTAAGACCATGAAGGGCAGCGCGCCTTTGTGAATGTCGATGGTCTTGACTTCGGGCGGGGCGACGCTCTGTAGATAGAACAGAGAAAAGCCTACCGGCGGCGAAATGAAGGCCATGTTGAGGTTAATCGCCATCATCACACCGAACCAGACCAGGTCTACACCCAGTTCGCGGGCAGCGGGCACCAACAACGGCATGGCGATGAAGCTGATCTCGATGAACTCCAGGTTAATGCCCAGCAGGAAGATAATAATATTAGCAGCAATAATGAAGCCCCAGAAGCCGCCCGGCAAATTGGTCAGGAAGCCTTTCACGTACTCCTGCCCGCCTAGACCGTCAAAGACAAGCCCAAAGTAGGTCGAACAAAAGAGGATCATGATCACCAGCGCCGTGATATTGGCGGTGGCGCGGGCGGCGTCGCGGATCAAGCGCCAGTTCAGGTTGCCGTTGAGAAAGCTGAGGAAGCATGCCCCAAACGCGCCCACCGCGCCCGCCTCGGTGGGTGTGGCAACGCCAAAGAAGATGCTGCCCAGCACTGCGAAGATCAGCAGCAATGGCGGCACAACGGCAACGAGAGCCCGCCGGGCCAGCGCCGCACCGCGTAGTGTGCGTGCTTCCGGTGGGAGGGCGGGCGCGTCCTGCGGGCGAATAATGGCGATAAAGATCACATAGAGGGCGTAGAGACCCGACAGAATCAGCCCCGGGAAGAGCGCGCCCAGGAAGAGATCGCCCACCGAAACGCCAATCTGATCGCTCAAGACCACCAGCACCAGACTCGGCGGTAGTAACTGCGCCAACGTCCCCGACGCCGTGATGATCCCGGTGGCGAGTTGATGATTGTAGCCGTATCGGATCATCACCGGCAGCGAAAGCAGCCCCATGACGATGACCGTGGCCGCCACCACACCCGTGGCCGCCGCCAACAGCGTCCCTACCAGCACAACAGCCAACGCCAGTCCACCGCGGATCGGCCCCATCATAATGCCCACAGTTTCCAACAACCGTTCGGCCAGCCCAGACTTTTCAAAGATGGCGCCCATAAAAACGAAGAAGATGATCGCCAACAGCGTAAAATCCGACATGGTGCCGAACCAGCGATTGGGCAGCAGCCGCAACAGATTAATGTTAAACGCGCCTACCGCCAGGCCGATCAACATGAAGACGATGGCGGTGCCGGCAAAGGAAAATGCGACCGGGTAGCCATACAGGATCAGCACAAAAAACAGCACAAACATGATGACGGCAAGCCATTCAAACCCCATGAGAGATCCTTTCGGGTGTGGGCATAGCAACGAGCCAACGGCTGAAACTATTCAATGCGCACCGGGGCGTCACTTTCAACGCGGTCAATGTCGAGCAAACGCTCTTGACCGCGCATGATTGCATAGAGTTTGATCAATTCGGAGATGGTTTGGAGGAGAAGCAGCGTGAAGGCCACGATGATCATCGATTTGATCGGCGCCCGGGGCAGACCGTTCGGGTCGGGCGACATCTCCCACGGCCCCCAATTGCCATTGGGCAGCCTCCCCCAGGACGAGAGGACGGGGTTGACCGTGAACCAGATGCCGAGCACGCAGAACGGCAGCAAAAAGAAGAGATGCCCCCAGAAATCGAGGGTGGCTTTGCGACGCTTCGACCAATTGGCATAGATGAAGTCTACGCGCACGTTGATACCGTTTTTCAAGATATAGGCAAAACTCAAAAAGAAGACCAGCGAAAACATGTACCATTGCAGTTCAATGAACATGTTCGAAGAGAGCTGCAGGCCAATAAAGCGTCCAACATAGCGAGCCACGACATTGTAAAATCCCACGAGCACAGTCAACGCTGCGATGATCATGGAAAGCCAACCGACACGTTCGGTAAGCGCGTCGACAAAGTGAACATACTTGCCTAACAGACGCATTAGGATTCTCCTGTGAACGGATTCAAAACCAGGGCAACAGCCGATCCTACCGCACGAGTTAAGAGCTTGTGCGCATGCAATCCACTTTATACGCAAAATCAGGGGCCCACCGGGGAAGATGTATGGACAATCATACCCAGATCTGCGAAAATGACAACTCCCAGAACCAGACCGGGTGTGGTCCAAATTGGGGACGAGTTTGACCTGTGTGCGTGAGGGCGAACATTCTATCCTAAAGGAGAACAGAGCGATGCGAGATGACATTGCCCGAGACAACGAGGAAAGATGGACAGATCTGGTGGCCGCTGATGTGGCCTTTGCCCGCCCACTTCTGAATCTGACTGTCGACACAGCCCGTGCCGAGGTCGATGCGCAAGCGATCATGGGCGACGTCACCGGCAAGGATGTACTTTGCCTCGCCAGCGGTGGTGGGCAACAGTCGGCTGCCTTCGCCGTCCTTGGTGCACGGGTCACCGTCACCGATCTGACGCCCGCTCAGCTGGAAAAAGACCGCATCGCCGCCGCCCACTACAACGCCGACATCCAGATCATTCAAGCCGATATGCGCGACCTATCGATGTTCGATGACAATGCCTTCGATATCGTCTGGCATGCCTTCTCCATCAACTTTGTGCCGTCGGCGGAGGCTGTTTTTGGCGAAGTGGCGCGGGTACTACGCCCTGGCGGGCTTTATCGCATGCAATGTGGCAATCCATTTTTCACCGATTTGGATGAACGCCAGTGGAATGGCAGTGGCTACACGGTCTCACGGATCTACGTCGGCGGCGAGATTGAGTTCGCCGATCCACACTGGGACGTCACCGACAGCCAGGGGCAGACGCGCCAGATCGTCGGTCCGCGGGAGTTTTGCCACACGTTGAGCGATATTACCGTGGGCCTGGCGCGTCGTGGCTTTGTCCTGCGCGGGATCTGGGAAGAACCTGCCGCCCCGCCCGATCCAGAACCGGGCAGTTGGGATCACATGCTCACCGTTGCCCCGCCCTGGCTTACCTTCTGGGCTGTCTACCGACCCGATATCATTGCGTGATCACCTCTACCTAAGGAGCAACAGGATGTACCTCCCCCGTTACAGATTCGCGTCTTTTCTCGTTTCGCGTCTACCCTTCCCACTCATCTCCGCATTGGTCGCTGCATCGTTGCTTTGTGCGCTCCTGATTGGGGGGCTTCGTCAGGCCAACGCCGCGCCGCCATCCCAACAAACCCACACCGTGAGCATCAATGTTGTAAGCGGCAGTTGGATCGAGGCTACGGTGGACGGCGTACGACGTTACTACGCGCTGATGGAACCCGGTCGCCGCGAAAGCTGGACCGGCACGCAGATCGTGCTGCTGATTGGCAACGCCGGCGGCGTGGAGGTGAGCGCCGATGGCCGTCCTTTGGGCAAATTGGGCGCCAACGGGCAGGTGATCACGCTGCGTTGGCCCGCCGACGCAGCGCGTTATCCTGTGCAGACCGGCGAACCGGCGCAGCCCTCGCCCACCGCAACCGGCACGCCTTCACCATCTCCCACACCGTCGCCATCTCCCACACCGTCGCCGACCTCGACGCCGCCTGCAACCGCGACCGCCACCACCACAGCCACAACCGCGGCGACAATCACGGCAACCGCCACAGTATCCGGCACCGCCACAGTATCCGACACTGCAACCGTGACCGACACCGCGACAGTGACCGATACTGCAACCGTGTCCGACACCGCCACAGTGACCGACACCGCAGCAGTGACCGATACTGCAACCGTGTCCGACACCGCAACCGTGTCCGATACCGCCACAGTATCCGATACCGGGACGATCGCCGCAGCAGATCGGGCGACGATTCACGTTGTGCAGCCTGGCGATACGTTGGGCGAGATTGCCACCTTCTACAACGTCGATCTCGAAACGTTGCAAGCCGCCAATAATCTGGCCGATCCCAACGTGCTCTCCGTGGGGTGGTCATTGGTCATCCCTGCCGCGGACGGTTCGATCCCCCAGGGCGTGACACCGTCCACTGCACCGCAAGTCGAGGCGCGTGGCACCATCACCGAACGTATGACGATCTTCGCCCAGCAGGTGCAGCCCGATTCTCCTTTTTACAACCAGACCTGGCTCACCTACTACGGGCGGCCTGATGTCCCGATCATGGGCATCCTGGGCGAGTTCGATATAGACGAGGTAGCACGACGTCTAGAGGAAGAAGCCAATGCCTACGATGAAGCCAACGGACCGGATCTCGCGATCAAACCGGCCTTTCATCTTGTCTACGGCATGGCCACCAAGGCCGTTGGGGATGGCAGTCATCTGGGCTTTTTGGATGACGAACTGGTGATGACCTACATTTCCAAGGCCAAAGAATTGGATTACGCTGTGATTCTCGACGTGCAGATCGGTGCGTTGACCCCGGCTGAGTCAATTTCGTCGGCGCTGCCCTATCTGGCCCACGAGAATGTCCATCTGGCGATTGATCCTGAATTTGCCATGGCTCACCGGGGACAACTGTGGCCGGGCAACCCGATCGGTTATGTCACGGCGGAACAGGTCAACGAGACACAGGCGGTGATCCAGGCCTACCTCGACGAGAACGACATCGCCGGCCCGCGCATTCTGCTTGTCCACCAGTTTCAAGACAACATGATCGTCAATAAAGACGAATTGGATCCTGGCTATCCGGGCGTCGCCCTCACCCTATCGGTGGATGGCTGGGGTGGCCCGTGGGGCAAAATTAGCAAGTACAATTCGCTGGTCAACGCCGATTCTCCCCTCGTCGCCTTCAAACTTTTCTATCGCTGGGATGAACCACTCCTCAGCCCCGCACAATCGCTGGGCGTCGAAGCCTATCCCAATCTAGGCTACATGGAGATCACGCCGAATCTGATTATTTACCAATAAGAAGACCTGCCGAGGGGTTCTGCAACCCGGCAGGTCATGTACATAGATCGATTGTTTGTCCCCGCCTGGTCACACCCGACCGGGCGGGTTTTCGTTTCGTCTCACCGCCCCAGCGACTGCTCCCCATTGAGACTGTACTGCGGGCAAGCGCCTACGGCGTATTCCGTTTGTGCAAGAGGTCGATCTTGGCGCTCAGACTCTCGATCTGTTCGCTTAACAGATCGATGTCGCGTTTGCTGGGCACATTCATGCGGTTGAGCACGGCGCCGATCTGATCTTCCAACACGGTCTCTGCCTGCCTTTTCCCTTGTTCCCCGGCGCTTTGGATCTGCGCCTCGTTCTTCTTCAGGCGCGCGCGAAAGTCCTCGATCAGCCGTTGGGCGTCGGCTTCGGCAATTTCACCCCGCTCGACCAGTTTGTCCACAAAGGCTTGCGCTTCTTCTGTGCTGAGCGCAACCGCGCCCAAACCGGCCAACAAGACCCGGCGCGCCAGTAGATAGAGTGATGCTCCTTGCATGATTGCTTCATTGCGCACATCGATGGCAGCATCCTTCATCTGTTCCTGCCAGTTTCGTTCTTCTTCGCTCATCAGCTTTGCTCCCCTTGGCTATTTTTGACGACGGATGGCCGACGTAGTCTCCGTTCTATAACGCGTTGCGTCAGGAAAATCCTATCAGAAGCGATCTAGTCTGTCAACCTGCTCATCTTCCAGGTTTCGTTGACATGTACAGTGCTGCCTCCTGGCATGTTGTCGCTTAACACCGGTTTGACTGGTGTCATGTCAACGGTCACGTGATGGTAATTTTGTAGGGGCGCTGCTTGCTGCGCCCACAGTGTGCCGGGCGCAGCAAGCAGCGCCCCTACAGATCAAATCACTCTTGACGCATCACTAGAGGAGCTCTGTGAAATGTCAGCACGCCCCAATCTGCTAACGCATATCCAAACAATCTCCTCGATGGATCTTCAATTTTCCTAAACATTCTTTCGCTACACTGGGGGCAAGCCATAAACGTGGCCCAGGCACCACAAAGCCTATTTTATCAACCGTTTCGCAAGTACAAGCAGAAGGAGAAAACAACATGAAACTGAACACAAGACGTGTGCGCTGGCTGTTGGGCTCGGTTGCCATAACCGGCGTCCTCTTGACGACGGCTGCTGTCTATCCGCAGATCAGCAGCGCCGCCGAGGACACACCCATCGAGCAAGCCGTCCCCGGCACTCGTGGTGATCGCATCGACACCGATCACGCTCAATTCCTGGCCGATGCGCTGGGTATCACAGTAGAGGAACTCCAGGCCGCACAGAGCGAAGCGGCGGCCGCCGGTCTGCAACAGGCCGTGGATGAAGGGCTGATCACGCAGGCCCAGGCCGACCAGATTCAGGCACGCGGCATGGATCGCGGCTTCCGGTTCGGCCCCATGCTGGGCGACACGATTGACCCCGAAGCGCTGTTGGCCGATGCGCTGGGCATCAGCGTCGAGGATCTAGAGGCTGCCCAAAGCACCGCCAGGGACACAGCGCTGGCTCAGGCCGTCGAAGAAGGCAAGATCACGCAGGAACAGGCCGACCGCATGCAGGCACACACCGCCTTGCAGCCTTACCTGAGCGAGCGTATGCAGAGCGCCTTTGAAGAAGCAGTGCAGCAAGCCGTAGAAGATGACGCCATCACGCAGGAGCAGGCCGATGCGCTGCTCGCCGAGCAGGCCGACGGCTTTGGCCCAGGCAAGCATATGTCCGGTTTTGGTGGTGAGCGACCTGGAATGCCTGGACGCCGTGGCGACCACGGCGGTATGCCCGGCCATGGAATGCCGGGGCGGGGCGGCATGCCCGGTGGATTCCCCAACAGTGGCGCTGACGACAGCACACCGCAAAGCAACAGCACAGGTGTAGCCGTTCCTAACCTGTAACCGAAGTTCGCCGGCTAAAATCGAGTTTGAACAGACCGGTAAATCACGGCGCAAATAGGACGACACGCTCTAGCACTGCTAGAGCGTGTCGTCCTATTTGCGCTACATTGCACTTAGAAAGCAAACCCTCTAGTCGACAGTGACGAGTTCACGAAACAGGTCGATGGTTTTGGCGCCAATGCCCGAAACACGATCCAGGTCATCAATGCTGACGTAGGGTCGGCCTGCAATGATTGCCTCTGCCTTGGCCGGGCCGATCCCGGGCAGGGTGGCCAACGCTTCGGCGGAGGCCGTGTTCAGATTGACACGTCCGCCCCCGCTGCTCGTCGATGTGTTCTGTGCAGGGGGCGCTACGCCCGAAACCCCAGCGTCGGGTGCGCCGGCTGCCACTGGATCGGCCGCACTGGGTACGTGTACTTGCGCCCCATCCCACAACCGTTCAGCCTGATTGATCGATACACTCAACGCAGAATCAAGCAGATCCCCGGCCGCAATCAGAGCATCGCCGACACGCGCATCGCTGGGCAAGCTGTAGACGCCGGGGAAAGCCACCGCACCGGACACAAAGACGACGATGGGGGCAGGGGTTGCTGTGGGCAAGGGTGTCGCCGGCGGCAAAGGGGTGGGCGGCGGTTGCAGCACAATTGACGAGGGATCAGGGCGGCGGGCCATCCATGCGAAGAGGCCGACCAGCAGCAGACAGCTCACAAAGCCGAAGCCAAAGCCCTGGAGGAACAAACGAACCGACGGCTCCGACAGGGAGCCCCCAACTGCGGTTGGTGGAACCCGGAGAGCATCACCGGTGGGCTTGGGCAAGGGCATTCTAGCCTCCTCAAAGAATGAGTGTTACGGAGTAACAGTCAACCAGGGTAGGCGTACCGTATCACCAAACGACTCTTCTCGCAAGACGCTACTTCTTCACTTTTTGCAGCGCCAGCCGCCCAAACATCGGCAGCGCTTGATCGTCGACCATAGGATGGTAGAGACCGGCGCGCACGTCGCGGTAATAGCGTTCCAGTGGCAGCGCACGAGACATACTGGCCCCGCCCACAACCCGCATGGCATGATCGACAGCTTGAATCGCATTGTTGGTGACGGTGACCTTGGCCGCCATCAACAGTGGGGACAGTTCATGCCGGCAATCCGGTAAGGCGATCCAATCGTTGGTCACGCTGTACAGCATGGATCGCGCCTGGATCAGCGCCAATTCTGCTTCGCCGAGACGACGCTGAATGCTCTCCAATTCGGCGATGGGTTTGCCCAGCGCCGTGGGCACGCGCTTGTGCGCGAAATCGGCCGCATAGGTCAGCGCGGCCTGGGCCACCCCCAAATAGACGGCGCTGACCGTCAGCGTAAACCAGGCATTACCCGTCGAAATTGTGGGATCGCTGGCCCTGGCGTCGCTTCGACCCAGCATGAGATCCGGCGTGACGCGGGCATCGTGCAGGAACATGTCATGACTGCCGGTGGCGCGCATGCCCATGGCGTTCCACGTCTCTTTGATTTCAATGTGATCGCCTGCGGGCACCACGAAGCGCGCCACCTGCCCACTGCCATCTTGCAGCGCCGCGGGGACAATGAAATAGTCGAGTGCGGGGCTGAGGCTGGCAAAGTTCTTATGCCCATTGATCACCCAGCCCACAGGATCTTCCTGTGTGCCGTTGGCATAAACGGGATCGGCGGTGGTGTCCGGCAGCCCACCCCGCGACGGGCTGCCCAGGCGCGGTTCGGTGGCCACGGCGTTGATCAGCGCGCCGCGTTCGACCGATTCGCGGCAGAGCCGCTCAAACAGCGCGGCAGGCCAGGATCGAGCCTCGGCGGCCGAGCCCATCACCTGGACATGCATGGTAAAACTCAGCGCAGTGCTGCCGTCGCCTTCGGCCAATGTCTCCATCACCAACACGCTTTCCAGCAGATCCGCGCCCCAGCCACCGTACTCTTCGGGGATCACCAACGCGGGCATCCCTGCGGCGCGCAGATCGGCAAAATTCTCGTGCGGGAAGCTGCCTGCCTGGTCATGTTCGGCGGCGCGCTCGGCAAACACTTGGGCCAATTGGCGGGCAAGCGAGACAAAGCGCTTTTGACGTTCACTGCGCGGATAGATCATGCGGATCTCCTGACGGTGGATCGCTACGGTAGTCGTCTCTCAAAACGAATCCATTCTACCATAGCCGGCGTTGTTTGTAGGAAGGTGCCGTCCCGATTGGGTGCGTCCCAAGTTTTTCGGTTCTGAACTTCAGGGCAGCTACCCAGAACGGACCGGCACAGAGGCCGGTCCCTACACGTAGGGATGGACCTCCGTGTCCATCCGTCGTGGCTTCCCGGTAGACATGGACCCACCCAATCATTTGGGACACACCCGTCCCGATTGGGTGACTGTGTGTCCCGTTGATCCAGAACGTTGGCGCTCCATTCGCTTTCCGGTACAATATTTCACACATCGAACTGCATGCAACACATCCCGAAAGGATCGATTCATGTCTACTGACAAGGTCCGCGTGCTGGTGGCCAAGCCCGGTCTGGACGGCCACGATCGCGGGGCGAAGTTTATTGCACAGGCCCTGCGCGACGCCGGGTTCGAGGTGATCTACACCGGCATCCGCCAGACGCCACAAATGATCGCTGAGGCCGCGCTCCAGGAAGATGTCGACGTCGTTGGGTTGAGCATCCTCAGCGGCGCCCATATGACGCTCTGCCCCAGAGTCGTTGATCTCTTGCGCGCCCAGGGCCAGGATGATGTCCTTGTGCTCGTGGGTGGCATCATCCCCGATGAAGATGTGGTCAAACTCAAACAAGCGGGCATTGCCGCTGTCTTTGGCCCCGGCACGGCGAGTCAGGTAATCGCCGACTTCATCCACACTGCTTTGGGACAACCGGTGACCGAATGAATCGCCCCGCTTCCCGCCACCTGACCGCGGCAGAATTGATTCCGTATGCGTAGATCAACACCGCCTGCTCAACTGATCGCCGGTCTGCTGGCAGGCGACCGGCTGGCCCTTGCCCGCGCCATCAGCCATGTGGAGAACGGTGACGGCGCAGCGCGTGCGATCCTGGACGGCGTCTTTGCCCACGGCGGTCGCAGCCACCTGATCGGCATTACCGGCGCGCCGGGCACGGGCAAGTCGACGCTGGTTAATGCCCTGGCCCAGGTGTACCGCACCCATGAGGAGCGCGTGGCGATCCTGGCCGTCGATCCCAGCAGCCCATTCACCGGGGGCGCGCTGCTGGGCGATCGCGTACGCATGACCCAGTTGAGCGGCGATCCCGGTGTCTTCATCCGCAGCATGGCCACGCGTGGTCACCTGGGCGGACTGGCAGCCGCCAGCATAGACGTGCTGCAAGTGCTGGATGCGGCAGGCTTTGATCGCATCCTCATCGAGACGGTGGGCGTTGGGCAAGCCGAAGTGGAAATCGCCGCCACGGCGCATACCACCATCGTCGTTGAAGCGCCCGGGTTGGGCGACGAAGTGCAGGCCATCAAGGCCGGCGTGCTGGAGATCGCCGACATCTTCGTCGTCAACAAAGCCGACCGCCCCGGCGCCGAACGCACGGTCAGCGCGCTGGAAATGATGTTGGAGCAGCGCAAGGGCGCATCGCACACTCTGCGCCATCACGGGCAGGTGATGACGGTTGCATTGCCCGCTGCGCCCCTGCCGGCGCAGGCGTGGACGATCCCGGTGCTCAAGGCCATAGCGACCAAACCAGAGGGGATCGACGAGCTGCGGCGCACCATCGACGATCACCGAGAATGGCTGCATGCCGATGCGGGTCTGGCCCAAGGCGAGGAAAGCCGCATTGCGCGCACCCTCGAAACATTGATCCATACCGAGCTGAGCCGACGAATGCAAACCACGTTGCCGGCAGAAACCATCGCCCGGTTGATCGATGCCATCCGCCGCCGCGAGTTAAGCCCGCATGCTGCCGCCGATGAAGTCGTGCGCCAGTTGACGGCATAGCCGAGTCAGAAAACCATCCGAACCACCGCCTCGGCCTGCAACTTTTGTCGGAGCCCTCCCCTTGCAGCACCGACTTTTGTTAGAGCGCGACTCCTCCCTTCCTCTGATTCACTTACCTTTACCCATGAGGTGGGTATGAAGAGCGGATTCGTTTTGCCCCTATTGGTACGGGCACGAGGGGGATGGGGGCGACGTCTCGCCCATCGTCGCAGATCTACCGCCCCATCCCCCTCATGCCCCGACAACCGACAATATCACGCATCATCGTACGGGCACGAGGGGGATGGGGCGACGTCTCGCCCATCGTCGCAGATCTCCGTCCCATCCCCCTCATGCCCCGACAACCGGCCCAATATCACAAAGAAGTATCCCGGCCTTAACCCAGATCGGCTGCTGTTTGCCAGGCCTGTGCCGACTTGGGACTTATGGGTAAAGGTTAGCTATGATTCAGCGGGACACGCCATTGCTATACTGCCAACAGCGGCATAAAGGTCGAGCAGCAACCCGCCCAGGGATGCCCACTCCAGCGGCGCAGACTACCGGTCAACTCGACATATTTTGGGCGCCAGGTAAACTATACTGTCGCCAAACTATACTGTCGCCAATCAAAAGCGGATTCCCCATATCGGGAATCCGCTTTTTACTATGAAGAGAACATCTGTCCACAGCGGGTGTGTCCCATAGTATTGGGTGGGTCCATGTCTACCGGGAAGCCACGACGGATGGACACGGAGGTCCATCCCTACGTGTAGGGACCGGCCTCCGTGCCGGTCCGTTCTGGGTAGTTGCCTGAAGATCAGAACCGAAAAACTTGGGACGCACCCGTCCACGGCCGCTGTAAATCCTGGCGGAAACTTGCCGCACGCTCTACCCGTGGTAGCCACAACGTGCTAACCGTACGCTTCTCTATTCAGTGCAGCAAGTTCGGCATGCGCCACAGCCAATTTCGTCTCCAATTGTTCGATCTGCAGCACCAGGGCCGCACGGCGTTCGGCGGCTTCCTCCGGCGTAGGCACGATGACGGCGTTGCGCTCGGTCAACCGGGTGTCTGTGCGAATCGCCAGCACGTGGACAATCCAGAAGATCACGGCGGATCCGCTGCGCACCACAGAATCGAGCGTCTCGGCCCCGAAGACGTCGGCGTTAGGATCGCCCAGCGCCCAAAGTAAAACTCGATAGATGACCAGCGCCAGGTCGAAGAGGATCAGCAGCGCACCTACCAGCGCCACGCCGTACAGATAGGCCCGACGCGGACCCGATAGGCGCTCGGCCTGGGCGGCGATGCCCTCACCGCGAGCCACACTTTGCACGGCCCGCCAGTGCAGCGCCCATACCGGCGCCCCAACCGCCAGAAAGCTGATGCCACGCGCCAATTGCTCGGCGCGGAAGCCGGTGGAGATCCCTGCGCCGCCGATGACCAGCCAATCGAGCAAGGATCGCAGCGTATCCACCAATCCCAGCCACAGCAAAACCAACCCGACGGCGGCCACCAGATAGTAGTAGAGCCGGCGCACAGTGGCGCTTTCGGGCGAATCGCCGTAGCGGTCTGCTTCGCGGCTCACCTGTCGCCAATGCCAACGCCAGGCGATCAGCCCAAGCGGCGCCAATGACAGCGGCCCGGCCAGATCGGGCAATTCGGCAGGGACTGCCACGCCGAAAACCTGTAGCAGCAGCCGATAAAGCAGCAGCGCAGCAGGCACCAGCGTCGTGCCAGCGCTGATCAGGGTGGCGGCGTAGAGATAGAAACGGCGCAGAGCGCTGCGCGCCTCGCCATCCTCGATGCCGATCAGCCCTTCCCAGCGCTGCCAGTTGATCCACCACAACAGCGCGCCCACCACAATGCTGGCGATGCCTTCGGCAATGCCAATCTGCCACCAGCCTGTGCCCGTGCGCAAAAGCACAGGATCACTCGCCATCTCTAGCAAACGGCGCAGTGCTTGTTCGAGAAGGGTGCTGCCGCCGCCCAACAGCAGCACCAGCCCGATCAGCCCCACCAACGTTTGGAAGATCCGCCGCAGCGTGCCGGCCCAGGACAACTCACGGCCCAGATCGCCATCCCGGCGCAATTGATGGACAAAGTAGCTCAGGACAACCAAATTGAGCAGCATGTTGACGATCAGCGACAGCCAGCCGCTCGGCCAGATTGGCGGCGCTATAGCGCTACTGCCCAAGAGAACCAGTACGCTTTGCGTCACCAACTGGTGCAGATCCACCGCCACCAGGGTCAACGTCAGGCCGGCGGCAGCGTAGAGGAAGAGTTTGCGCAGCGAGGAGGTACGCTCTTCCTCGCCATCAATGCGTTGCCGGCGCGCGATCCCCTGCACGTAGGCCCAATGGATCACGAAGATCGGCGCTGCCACCAAGAGCAGCCCGCCGTCGCGGGCGACTCTGTTTCGCACAAAGTCGGCACTGTTCGCCATCATCAACCCTGCGCCGCTGAACCAGAATTCTAACAGCATGGCCAGCAGGCTTTGCAGTGCGAACAGCCCGCTGGTGAGGCTGATGAAGGCGACCAGATAGAAATACAACCGCCGGATCGTCGCCAAACGCCCGACGTTGCCTGACCTGACAGAAACAGCGCTCATCGTCCCAATTCCCCCCTTCTTAGTAGAACCAAATCAACGAGTCGATCTTCCAACCATCCTCTTCGCGCACCACGGGCACGGTTTGCTGATCCGTCCAGGTGGAGCCGCTGTTGAAGAGGCCACCACCGCTGTAGTGATCGACGGCAATCGAGACCAGCGCCGAGTCTTCACCACGCTCTTCGACGTTCAGAATGCGTAGGCGTTGATTTTCGGGCCGGCTGTAATACATGCGATCCTTGAATGTGCCATCCTTATCGACTTCCTCTAGCATGCCGGCGGAGTAATACTGGCGGGCAGTGGACATATCATTGTTCAGAAAGGCCACATAGGCATTGTAGACCGCCGCAGAAGGCGAGTCTTCTTCCAGGTAGTCGGCAGCAGATGGGGCCGTCGTGTCATTGGCCAGTGAGAGCGTTAGCACCGCGCCCACCAATAACAGTACCACCAACCCCACCACGGCCCAGGTAAATCGATCCATTTTGATCGGCATAGTAGCTTCCTATCCCATCCTTCCCCTGTAGAAACTTAACTTATTGAGATACACCTTTGATCCCTTACGTTTCACCGGCGCCGGTTGAGTAGCCCGCAGCTTGCACAGGGCTAAGGCGCAGCGCCTGTACCAAACGAACCCAGCGAGTTTGACGCGTTGGATCAGATCAACCTTTGCCGTAGCTGCACGCTATTAGCGTGCGGTTTAGCCCGACGAATTCACATTCATGCAGGCTGACCCGTAGGGCTTGTAGTCGAACCGTGTGCCAACGAACGATCGTACGACCTCAAAATGATTTCTCTGTTAGCTCAAAGGTTGCCTGTGAGCGCCCGTCGACAAACTTGACCAGCGCATAGGGCGCTTGCTTGGCGATCCAGGCGCGGGTAGTGCGATCCGTTGTCTTGAGTTCTACCTGCCAGGTGTCAAACGTGCCGGCGGGCACGCTGACTTGCTCGCTACGCAGAAAGCGGATCGAGAAGCGTTCGCTGAAGCCGGTGACAGGCAGGACGCTGTTGATGTTCGACGTGTATCCTTGACGCAAGGGTAAGGTACGCAGCAAGGGCAACAGTGTCCGCTCGTCGCGGCTGTCGCTAGGCACGTTGACCCGTTCATAGACGGTAGCGCCCTGCCGATTGGTGAGGGCGATGTCTACCTGTCCGCCATCGTGCTCGGCTTCGACGATCTCTTGCCCCTGAGGCGTGGCACGGATCGTGAGACTGTGGCGAGGCAGGTACCCTTGCGCTTGCACCGTCACGCTCACCGTTTCAGTCACGCCAATGTCGTTGATCACCCGTCGAAAGATCCATCCGTCGTCGTCGGCAGGTGTAATTTCATAGACGGCGGAGCCGGCGACCACACCGTCGCGATTGGTGATGCGGTACTCGCTGCGTTCCCCCGCTTGCCAGGCCGGTTCGCCCAACAGCAACGGCTCAGGAGTTCCCGCTCCACAGGCCGCCATCAGCAGCATGGCCGCAAGCACGAAGCCGATCCACCCCACCAATTTAGCGGTCATTCGCCTGTTTGCTCCTGCATCCACTTCACGGCGGCAGCGGCCAGAGCAGCGGCGCCGATGGGCAGAGCATCTTCGTCCATACGGAACTGGGGCGTGTGCACATAGTAGACCTCATCCCAACTGGGGGCGGCTACGCCCAGGCGCAGGAAGGAGCCAGGCGCCTCTTGGGCCATGTAACTGAAGTCTTCGGCGCCCATCATCGCCGAGGCCAGTTTGACGTTGTCCTCGCCCAGGAACTCACGCGTCGCCGCCATCATGACAGCGGTTGCCGTCTCATCCAGGACGGTGGGCGGGTAGCCCTGATGAACCGTCAGATCAAAGTGGCCGCCCAGCGCTTCCACCACGCCGCAGGCGCGGCGCAACTCATCCTGCAAAAGCTGTCGACTGTGTGGCGTAAAAGAGCGGATTGTGCCCGCCAGATAGACGGTTTCGGGGATCACATTGTTGACCGTGCCACCCTGGATCATCCCGACGGTGATCACGCCCGACTCCATTGGATCGAGGCGGCGGCTCACAATGTGATGGATGGCCTGAATCGCATGGCTCGCCAACAGGATCGGGTCGATTGTGCTCTGTGGGCGGGCCGCGTGACCACCCTTGCCGCGGATCGTGATCTCGAAACGGTCGGCGGCGGCCATCATCGGGCCGGACCTGGTAGCGACCACGCCTACCTTGTGCGTCGGGTCAACGTGGATACCGAAGACGGCATCGAGGCCGGCAAGCGCCTTCTCTTCGACCATCCGCATCCCCCCGGATTTGCCCTCTTCATCTTGGGCTTCTTCGCTGGGCTGGAAGAGCAACCGGATCGTGCCGGGCAGCCGTCCTTCGTCGGCCAGCCCTTTGAGCAGGGTAGCCGCTCCCAGCAACATGGCGGTGTGCGCATCGTGACCGCACGCGTGCATGATGCCGGCGCGCGTGCTGCTGAAATCGTCGCCACTCTCTTCGCTGATCGGCAGCGCATCCATGTCGGCGCGCAGACCCACGACCGGCCCACTGCCACCACGGATATGGCCGACGACGCCGGTTTTGGCGACTTCGGTTTCAGTTTCCAGCCCCAGGTCGATCAGCGTGGCGTTAACCAGCCCGGCGGTGCGATGTTCGGTGAAGGTCAATTCAGGGTAGCGGTGGATCTGGCGTCGCCAGCCGCTGATCCGTTCCTGGATCGACTTGGCGCGCTCGAAAAGTTCGGTTCCCGTAATCGCGGGTGCATCGGCCATCGTGTTCTCCTTGCCGTGGACGCTTCTGTGGCGAATGAGCTTTGTTCTCTTTAGCATACTTCGCCACGTATTATACTGCGCGACGTGCGGATCTCCGCAACAGATCGCCCTTTCGGGGGGTGTGTCGCATAGTATTGGGTGGGTCCATGTCTACCGGGAAGCCACGACGGATGGACACGGAGGTCCATCCCTACGTGTAGGGACCGGCCTCCGTGCCGGTCCGTTCTGGGTAGCTGCCCTGAAGATCAGAACCGAAAAACTTGGGACGCACCCCCTGTCGGGGGTATTGTTGGGTATTTGCCATTCATTCACCGGCTAATGATGGGTCATTCACTCATTAATGACAAGTGAGCCAATAGTGATGCGGCAGCGAGGAACGCCGAAAGCGTGATTTGATCGGTAGGGGCGCTGCTTGCTGCGCCCGGCACACTGTGGGCGCAGCAAGCAGCGCCCCTACGGAATTGCCATCACTTGACGGTTGACACGATCGCTGCCGTTGCGCCGGCTGTCGGGGCATGAGGGGGATGGGGCGACGTCTCGCCCATCGTCGCAGATCTCCGTCCCATCCCCCTCGTGCCCGTACCAATCGGGTCAAAACGGCTCCGCTCTTCATACCCACCTCAATCCGGCATCACATCGTGTACCCGCCAACGGCTCCCTCCCCGCTTGCGGTGGAGGGCTGGGGAGGGGTTCTCTGACCGCACATAGGCGTTAACCGTTAGGCCCACAAGTTCGCAGTCGGCACAGGCAAGTGCAAACGGGGTCTTCCCTCCTGGCGTCACGTCCAGAAGGGAATAGCCACAGAGAACACAAAGAACGACATAGATAAGGACGTTGCCATCTTCTTCTTTGCGTTCTATGTGTTCTTTGTGGCCAATTCTCTTGCCTGCCAGTACGAGGATGCGGGAGCGTGGAGCATCGAGCCTTATCTTAACGCCTATGGGTTCTCTGACCCCCTCTTCCCAAGGCAGCGTTTGCCCCGTCCTGTGCGATAATGAGGGCATCTAGCCATCGATGACAACATCTAAAGGAGGGGAGATGAGCAAACTTGCCATCAACGGCGGTACGCCGGTGCACAGCGGAAAGTGGCCGCGCTGGCCTCAGTGGAAAGAGACAGAACTGGCCGGGTTGCAAGCGGTGTTGGCACGCGGCGAGTGGGGCGGTTTCGACCCGGCGGTGGCTGAGTTCGAACGTGCCTTCGCCCAACGGTTGCAGACGAAACACTGCCTCACCGCGGTCAATGGGACCCTGAGTCTGGTGGCGGCACTGCACGTGCTGGGCATCGGCCCCGGCGATGAGGTGATCGTGCCGCCCTACACCTTCATCGCCACGGCCAACGCCGTCCACCTGGTCGGCGCAACGCCGGTCTTCGCGGACATCGAGCTGGAGACCTTCAACCTGGATGTGAGCGCAGTGGAAGCGGCCATCTCATCGCGCACGAAGGCAGTGATCCCCGTCCACTTTGCCGGGCTGCCCGCGGACATGGACGCGCTGCTGCCGCTGGCCGCTGCGCACAACCTCAGCGTCGTCGAAGATGCCGCGCATGCCCACGGCAGCACCTGGCGCGGGCGCCCTGCCGGTGGATTGGGCCATATTGGGTCATTCAGCTTTCAGGCCAGCAAAAACCTCACGGCCGGGGAAGGCGGAGCGCTGACCACCAACGATGATGCCCTCAAAGACAAATTGTGGAGCTATATCAACCAGGGGCGCACGCCCGGCGGTGCCTGGTATCAACATGGTGACGTGGGCAGCAACCTGCGCCTTACCGGCTGGCAGGCCGCCATTCTGCTGGGCCAACTTGAGGTGTTCGACGCCCAGCTAAGCCGGCGCATGCACAATGCGCGGCGCTTGCACACGATCCTGGCCGAAGTGGACGGGCTGGAGCCGCTACGCTGGGACGAACGCGCCGAGTCGCACGCCTTTCATCTCTTCATCATGCGCTACTTGCCCGCAGGCTTCGACGGGTTGCCGCGCGATCGGTTCGTGTCCGCGCTCAGGGCGGAGGGCATCCCCTGTTCCACGGGGTACCCGATGCCACTCTATGCGCAGCCGCCGTTACAGGAACCACACAGCCGCGTCCTCGACTGCCCGGCCAGCGAGCAGGCCTGCACTCAGGCCATCTGGCTGACTCAGAATATGCTGTTGGCCGAGCCAGAAGAAATCGACCGGATCGGCGAGGCGATCTTTAAGATTCGGGCCGGGATTGACGACGTGAGATAAGGCGGATTGCAACCAGTACGACCTGACGTGCCCATGCAGCATACCCAAAAAAAGGCCCGTGGATCGTCGATCCGCGGGCCTTTTGACCGATAAATTTGCACTTCAAGCACTGTCTACGACTTCAAGCACTACAGGCAGGATCATGGGACGGCGTCCCATCTCCTTTTGGGCGAAGGTGGTGAGTGCGTTGCGAATCTTGCGCGAAATGGCCGAGGCCGGGGCGCCGGCGGTGATCTCTTTGCGCACCAGATCCCCCGCGCGACGGATCAGATCCTCGCTGTCGCGCATATAGACGAAGCCGCGGCTGATGATCTCTGGCCCGTAGAGGATGGACCCATCGAACTCGTCCAGGGCCACGATGCAGACGATAAAGCCGTTGTTGCCCAGGTGTTTGCGATCGCGCAAAACGACACTGCCGATGTCGCCCACGCCCAGCCCATCCACAAAGACGTGCCCGGCGTTGACGTGCTCGCCCCGGCGCGCCTGCACGTCATCCATCTCGTCATTGTAACGACCAAACTCCACGACCTGTCCATCTTCTACCACGAAGACATGATCCGCCGGTAGACCGGTCTCTTGGGCCAACTCGCCGTGCAAAATCAGGTGGCGATACTCCCCATGCACGGGGATGAAGTAGTCCGGCCGGGTCAGTTCGAGCATATGGCGATAGTCATCGCGCCCGCCGTGGCCGCTGACATGCACGTTGTCCGCCAGTTCGTGGTAGATCACACGCGCCCCGCGACGGTAGAGATTGTCCACAGTGCGGTTAAAGAGTTCCTCGTTGCCGGGGATGGGCACGGCGCTGAGGACGACGGTATCGCCCTGGCGTAGAGTCAACTGGCGATGATCCCCCATGCTCATGCGCACCATGGCGCTGGTTGGCTCACCCTGACTGCCGGTGGCGATGATCGTTACCTGGCTGTCGGGCAGTCTCTCCATCTCATCAACATTGATCAATTCCTCTGGGGTGATGTCGAGGTAGCCCAGGTGCATGGCAATCTTGAAGTTGTTGACCATCGATCGGCCCAGAGCGCCGACACGTCGACCATGTTTGCGCGCCACATCGATGATCTGCTGCACACGGCTAATGTTGCTGGCAAAGGTGGCCAGGATCACCCGTCCTTCGGCCTTGCCGAAGATATCGTTGAGGCTGGCTTCAACGTTGCGCTCACTGGGCGTGGTGCCCGGGCGCTCTACGTTGGTGCTGTCGCCGAGCAGAAGCAAAACGCCTTCATCCCCCCAACGCTGCAACTTGTCCTCTTCGGTGGGTTTGCCATCCACCGGCGTCGGATCGAACTTGTAATCGCTGGTGATGATGACACGCCCGGCTGGGGTCATTACTGCCAGCCCAACACTGTCTGGAAAGCTGTGACAGGTGTGGAAGAACTCGATGGTAAAGGGATCGAGATCGATCACATCTGCTTCGGTGATGGTATTGATTGGCACTTCACCCAAGACACGATGTTCGGCCAGCTTGCCTTCGAGCAAGCCACGCGTCAAGGCCGTTGCGTACACAGGGGCACGCACGCCTTCTTCGATGATATAGGCAAGGCCACCAATGTGATCCTCGTGCCCGTGAGTCAGGAAGATGCCACGAATCCAATCCTGGTGGTCGAGCAGGTACTCGATATCGGGGATGACCAGATCAACGCCCTGCATGTCGCTGTTGGGGAACATCAAGCCGACGTCCACGATGAGTATATTCTCGCCAGACTCCAGCAGCATCATGTTCTTGCCGATCTCACCCAAACCACCTAGAGGAACAAAACGCAACAGCGTCGATTCATCGACTGTGTAAACCTCTTCATCCTCTAGCACTGCACTTTCAGCTTGATCCATACACGCTCTCCTTCTATCTGCCTAGATACGCATGAGTACCGTCCAATTTACGAAAACGCTGGGCAGCTCCTCAGCCCCCAGCGTCCGAGTACAGAGTATTTGTCATCTCTCAGCATCCACGGCACGTGGCCTCGCCAAGATCGCAGTTGCAGTTCTGGCGCACCCATTGTACCGTTGAATAGATCCTTTGTCCATTTGATTTACATCCTTCCGTTCTGCCTGACCCTACTATCCTACCCTTCACAGGAGGTATTTATGTCCGCCGTATCTGTCGGTATCAGCATCTGGTCTGGCCTGGTCGGCCATACCTTCCCTTATCTCGATCAGGTAGCTGCCCCCTTTGATTCGATCTGGCTGCCCGATCATGTGCAGTATGACAATGCGAACGTGGCGGAAGGATGGACGCTGTTGGCAATGGCATTGGCGCGCTATCCGGACAAAGTCTGCGGGCATCAGGTGCTCTGCAACAGTTTCCGCAATCCGGCCCACCTGGCGAAAATGGGCGCGACGGCGCAGATTCTATCGGGTGGGCGTTTTGTGTTGGGGATCGGTGCGGGGTGGAATGAAGGAGAGTACATCAGCTACAACTGGCCCTTCCCCAAGCCGGCGGTGCGCATCGCCCAATTGGCCGAGTCGATCCAGTTGATCCGGGCGATGTGGACGGAAGCCCCCGCTAATTTTGACGGCGAGTACTACCAGATTCACGATGCTTACTGCGAACCACAGCCGCACCCGCTGCCGCCGGTGATGGTGGGCGGCGCCGGCGAAAAGTTCACGTTGCGTGTCGTGGCCGAGCACGCAGACTGGTGGAACTACATCTACCAGGATCGGGCTGCCTACGCCCACAAACAAGAGGTGCTCAAGGATCATTGTCGCGCCGTGGGCCGCGACTACGACACCATCCAACAGGCATTGGCCGTCCATTTGCTGTTAGGAGAAACAGAAGAGGAAGTGCGTCGTTTACAGCAGCGCGAAGGCGTGCGCCCGGTGGGGGCCAATGGGTTTGCCGGCACCCCCGAACAGATCGGCGAGCGCCTGCTCGCCGGCTTCGAGCAGGGCGCCACACGCCTGATGGTCGGTTTCGCCGATTCCCCGCGCACAGAGGGAACGCAGATGTTTGTAGAAGAGGTGTTGCCGCGCTTGAATCGTCAATAGAGATTGCTGAGGATGGCGCCTGGGGTGCACCCTATCAAGACTCAATCGCGACGGCACGCACAGGCGAGCCATCGCAGTCGCGCACCTTTAGCGGCAGCGCGATGAAGTGGACAACGTCTTGGGTAAGCGTGTTGAGATTGGTCAGCCCTTCAACGATCACGGTCTGCGCCCGCAACAGAATCTGATGGACTTCGGTCAGTTCGGCGCGATTTTCAGGGCGCAACGAGGCGACAGACGGTTGTTCCACGCCCAACAGCGCAAGTTGGCGATCGACCAACCAATGCGCCAACTCGGCGGAAATGCGCGGCATATGCGTGCGATAGTCATCCATCTGGGCGTGGAGTGACCAATCCGTGCGCAGCAACAGGCGGGATCCTGGGCCGATGCGCTCTGCATTTGCCCCCAGATCGGCGATCTCGATCAAGCCATTCGGGCCAATATGCGTCACGTCGACGACGAGCGCCGGCCCGATGCACTTTTCTAGCAGTACATGATCGATGGTGCCGCCGTCGGGCACAAAGTGGAGCGGTGCGTCCATGTGTGTGCCGGCATGGCTGTATAGGTGCAGCGTTGTCGTGTTATATCCTTCCGCCTCGATGCGCGAAACAGGATCGGAATCCACGCCGCGCATACCGGGATAAAGCGTCAAACTCAGATCGACGATTCGTTGAGCCATTGTTCAATCCTCCTGTGTGAATGGAAACGCCAGGTCTATGAGAGACCTGGCGCTTTGTCCAAAAGAAGTGTGAATCGCTACATCGTTTGCAGATAGGGGGTATGGATAGGCAGAGAGAGCAAAGCGCCCTTAGAAGATCTTAAGGTACCGATCCAATTCCCATTGGGTGACGTAGATTCGATACGAATCCCACTCCAATGTCTTGGCTTCGATGAAACGCTCGAAGACGTGCTGGCCAAGCGCATCCTGAATCACTTTGTCCTGTTTGAGCGCATCAAGCGCATCACCCAAACTACCGGGCAGCGTATCGAAGCCGGCGCGGGTCGTATCCACCTGGTAGAGATCTTCTTCCGCCGGCAAAGGCGGTTCTAACTTGCGCTCGATGCCATCGAGGCCGGCCGCCAACATCACGGCAAAGGCCAGGTATGGATTGGCGCTTGGATCAGGACAGCGCAGCTCACAGCGCGTGCTCTGTGGGCGATTGTGCGACGTGCGCGGAATGCGGATCAACGCACTGCGGTTGGTCCGTCCCCATGAAATGTAGACGGGCGCTTCGTAGCCGGGCACCAGTCGCTTATAGCTGTTGACCAATGGCGCCATAATCGGTGTCATGGCCTTGGCGTGGGCCAATTGACCGGCGATGAACCACTGTGCGGTTTTGCTCAACCCGTATTCGTTTTCGGCGGTGTGCATGGCGGTTTCGCCGCTGCCCTGGTGCCACAAACTTTGGTGAACGTGCATGCCCGATCCGTTCACGCCGGCGATGGGTTTGGGCATGAAGGTGCAGTGGAGACCGTTCTTCTGCGCAATCGCTTTGAGCGTGGTGCGGAAGGTCATGGCATTATCTGCCGTGATCAAAGCCGGGCCATATTGGAAGTCGATCTCGCTCTGTCCGCTGGCAACTTCGTGATGGGCGGCCTCGACTTTGATCCCCATTGCACTAAGCGAATCGATCATCTGGCGACGTACACTGTGGGCCAGATCGGTGCTTACGTCGAAGTATCCACCTTCATCGTGTGCTTCAAGAGGGTAGAGGCTGCCATCTTTGTGAATGCGGAAGAGGAAAAATTCGAGTTCAGGGCCGACCATAAAATCGAACCCCAGGCGACGCGCCCGCTCCAACTGACGACGCAATACATGACGTGGATCCCCGGCAAAAGGGACACCGTCGGGCGTGTAGACATCGCAGATCACGCGCGCCGTCGACAGTTCCATTTCCCAGGGGATGGGCGCGAAAGTTTCCAGATCCGGCACTAGATACATGTCGCTTTCGGCAACACGCGCAAATCCTTCCACCGAACTACCGTCGAACCAGACGCCTTGCTCAACCGTCTGATCCCAGTGTTCAATCGGAATGGTGACCTGCTTGACCACACCGACAATGTCACTGAATTGTAAGCGCACAAAGCGGATGTTGTTCCGCTTGATCAGGTCATCGACAATGGCCAATTGATCAAGCCTATCGTTGTGGGTCGCATTATCGTACAACATGAAGGCTTTCTGTCTCCTTCTTGAGTCGGCACAGACGGTCGATGTGAGAGGGAATAACCAGCAAGATTGTAACATTCTTTAGACTGCTCGACCAACCCCAATCATGCAGCGGGTGCGTCCCAAGTATTTCGGTTCTGAACTTCAGGGCAGCTACCCAGAACGGACCGGCACGGAGGCCGGTCCCTACACGTAGGGATGGACCTCCGTGTCCATCCGTCGCGGCTTCCCGGAAGACATGGACCACCTAATACTATGGGACACACCCATGCACAACGGCTGGGGCTGACCGAGGCAGAGTAGATCCTACAGGTTATGCAAAAATCACTGCAAAACCATCAAAAAATGAAGGGCAGCAGCCGATCCTACAGGAACGCTGCTGCCCTTGACATGCTTATAACATCTCAGCTTGTCTATCTTGAAAACCGGTTACAGATCCGCTTAGGATATCTGCAACGAGGCTCGACGGTACGATTCGCAGGTCAAGCATTTTCAGGGTAAGCATTAGACGCCATAGTACATGACGAACTCGTGCGGATGCGGGCGCAGGCGCACAGCGTCTACGTCGGCAATCCGTTTGTTGGCAATGTACGTCTCGATCAATTCAGTCGAGAAGACACCACCCTCAGTCAAATAGTCGTGATCGGCTTCCAACGCATCCAACACCTCGCTTAACGATCCGTGGACCGTCTTGACGTGCTTGAGCGTTTCGCCTTCGAAGAGGTCCATCTCTGAGGGCAGACCCGGGTTAATCTGATTCTTGATCCCGTCAAGACCGGCCATCAACATGGCAGAGAAGGCCAGATAAGGATTGGCGGCCGGATCTGGGCAGCGGAACTCGACGCGCTTGGCCTTGGGCGACTGTGAAGAAACCGGGATACGGCAGGCCGCCGAGCGGTTGCGGGCAGAGTAGGCGATGACGACGGGCGCTTCGTAACCGGGCACGAGACGCCGGTAAGAATTGGTGGTGGGCGCACAGATGGCCAGCAACGAGTTAATGTGCTTGAGAATACCACCGATGTACCAGATCGCCATCTGGCTTAGCCCGGCATACTCATCACCGGCGAAGAGCGGCTTGCCTTCCTTCCACAAACTCTGATGAACATGCATCCCCGACCCGTTGTCTTCGAAGAGTGGCTTGGGCATGAAGGTGGCCGTCTTGCCATACTTGGCGGCAACGTTCTTAACAATGTACTTGTAGATCTGCATCCAGTCGGCCATTTGCACCATCGGCGCAAAACGCAGGTCAATCTCCGTCTGACCGGCGGTGGCGACTTCGTGATGATGGCGTTCCACCCTCAGACCGGCGGCGACCATATCGTTGACCATTTCAGAACGCATATCCTGGAAAGAGTCAAAGGGCGAAACCGGGAAGTACCCCTGCTTGTGGCCCATCTTATGGCCTGGGCCCCAGTCGCCGGTGTTCCAGGCGGCTTCACTGCTATCCACTTCGTACTGGCTGGAATAGCGGCTGGTTTCGTAGCGCACCTGATCAAAGATGAAGAACTCTGCTTCGGGGCCGCAGAACATCGTATCGGCAACGCCGCTGGCCTTCATATAGGCCTCGGCCGCCAGGAGAACGTTACGCGGATCCCGACTAAACCGTTCCATTGTCCCCGGTTCGAAGACATTAGCGACCAGGCTGAGTGTGGGATGGACGCACACCGGATCGATAAATGCCGTCGCCGGATCGCAGACCAGGAGCATGTCGCTGCTTTCGATCGATTTGAAACCACGGATCGACGAGCCATCGAATCCGAGTCCAGTTTCAAACAGATCGCCTTCATCATAGCAATCGACCGGAACTGAAAAATGCTGCCACTGACCGTACAGATCGGTAAACTTCAGGTCGACAAACTGGATGTCCATCTCCTTGACAACATGGGTGACATCCGATGCACTCTGACAATTGAGAGCCATGCACAGAACTCCTTCACTGAATGGGGTATGAACAGAAAGACAAAATAATAAAACAGGGGACCCAGCCACCAACGAACAGTCACCTGCCACATCAACCAACAAAAAACCGGCTACCGCATCTTCTTGCCAATAGTGCGACTGCGGACCCTTGTAGTCCTCTGCCACGCTCGATTGACCAGTGATAATTGCGTTGCCGGAAAGCCTGCTTCTAGTGAAAGTAGAAAACCGAACATTCAAAAGGTAGGAACATCGACGCCGTCTGTCCACGATTCGTCCAGAGTTACAGACGGTGTCCAGGATAGTATAAACAGTCCCAGGATCAACAGTGATAGTCAACCTCAACAAAATGCATAAAGAACCCCTTGTGCACAATGCACAAGAAAAGCAGGCGGTTTAGAAGGTTTGCTGCCCCATAGCCCATGCTGTAAACTGGTAACACTTTAGCGGATCGCCGCGCCCAGGCAAGGAGAGCTTATGTCTAAACTAACGCTGTATGAAAATAACCCGGGAATCGAAGTTATCCGCGGCGCCTGCCCGCACGATTGCCCTGACACCTGTAGCTGGCAAGTCGCCGTGGACAAATCCAGCGGACGCGCGGTTGACATCTGGGGCAACGCCGACCATCGCATTACCCAGGGCAAACTCTGCGGCAAAGTAGATCGCTATCTTGAACGCACCTACCATGTCGATCGCCTGACCACGCCACTTCGGCGCAGCGGCCCCAAAGGCAGTGGGCAGTTCGAGCCTGTCAGTTGGGAGGAAGCCATTGCTGACATCGCAGCCAGGATCGCCCAGATCAGCGCCGAGTATGGAGCGGAAGCTGTGCTGCCCTACTCCTACGCGGGGACGATGGGTATGTTGCAGGGTGAAGGGATGGCGTCGCGCTTCTTCAACACATTGGGGGCCAGTCGCCTCGCCCGCACCATCTGTTCCGAGGCCGGCTTTGAAGGATACCGCTATACCATCGGCGCCACCGAAGGCGTTGCCACCGAGGACTTCGCCCACGCCCGCCTGATCCTGCTGTGGGGGACGAACACGCTCACCAGCAATTTGCACCTGTGGCCCTTCGTGCAGGAGGCGCGCAAACAGGGCGCACGCGTCATCGTCATCGATCCGGCGCGCACCCGCACCGCCAAAGCCGCCGACGAGTGGATCGCTATCCGCCCGGGCACCGATGGCGCACTGGCGCTGGCCATGATGCACGTCATCATTGCCGAGGATCTCGTCGATGCCGATTATGTGGAACGGTACACGCAGGGCTACGCAGAGTTGACTGCCGCTGTCGCCGCATGGACGCCCGAGCGCGCTGCCGCCGTCACCGGCATCCCCGCCGACCGCATTGGCCAACTGGCGCGCGAGTATGCCACCACTTCACCGGCCGCCATCCGCATCAATTATGGGCTACAGCGTCACTACGGCGGAGGCATGGCGGTGCGCGCCATCACCTGTCTGCCCGCCCTGATTGGATCATGGCGAGTGCAGGGCGGTGGAATCCAGTTGAGCTCCAGCGGCAGCTTCCGCCACTTCGATTACAGCCGGCTCCAGCGTCCTGATTTCCTGCTTGGGCGCACGCCGCGCACCATCAACATGAACCGTCTGGGCGACGCCCTCAGCCTCGATCCGGCGCGGATCGCGCAAGCCTACTATGCGCCCCGCCCCGTGGATCGCAAGCCTGGCGCGGCTGACGCGGTTGCGCCTGTCAAAGCGCTGATCGTCTACAACTGCAACCCTGCCGCCGTGGCGCCCGATCAAGCAGCCGTCCTGGCCGGGCTGCGACGCCAGGATCTCTTCACCGTCGTTCTCGAACACTTCCAGACCGACAGCGCCGATTACGCCGATTATGTGCTGCCCGCCACCACACAGCTCGAACACTGGGATCTTCTGCGCGCCTATGGCCATCAATTTGTCAGCCTCAACCGGCCGGCGATTGCAGCGGTGGGTGAGAGCCTGCCCAACAGTGAGATCTTCCGCCGCCTGGCCGCCGCTATGGGCTACACTGACCCCTGTTTCCGCCAAGACGATGAGACGATCCTGCACGAGTTTATCGAAGCGCAGACCCATCCGGTCTTTGCCACCGTCACATGGCAGCGTCTGCTCGACAACGGGTTCGCCCGCCTCAACCTGCCGGATCCCTACCTTCCCTTTGCGCAGGGGAACTTCCCCACGCCCAGCGGCAAGTGCGAATTCTACAGCCGGCGCATGGCCGATGATGGCTACGAACCTGTGCCGGTGTACAGTGCGCCCAAAGCGGAGGGATCAGACATCGCCCCCGCCGAAGCCACTGAATCCGCGGCGGGCCAGGGGTCGCTGTTTTGCATCTCTCCGCCGGCCCACTCTTTCCTCAACTCGTCCTTCGCCAACGTGGACCGTTTCCGTCGTCGCGAAGAAATGCCGATTGTGCAGATCCACCCCGAAGACGCGGCCGCGCGCGCCATTGTCAGCGGCATCAGCGTGCGCGTGTGGAACGAACTGGGCGAAGTCCATCTCACCGCCGAAGTAACCGAGAGCATCATTCCCGGCACCGTATTGGCGCCCGGCATCTGGTGGTCAAAGTTCAGCCCAGACGGGCGCAACATCAACCAGATCACACCGCAAGATGAAACGGACATGGGCGCCAGCGCCCGTTTCTACGATACGCGTGTCTTCGTCGCCGTGCTAGAGAATACCGCCGTCGACGCCGTGACCGAATTGCCTGTTGCCGCCGACTGAGAACTGCACGCGGGGGATCGTTCCCTCGTCACATCATCCACCTCAAAGAAGGTTCACCGTGTTTAAGCGTCTTTTCCTTATGCTGGTCATTTTTCTGATTGCCGGGTGTGCGGAACAGGGTGGGATTCCGATCAGAGCGCCCGAAACGTTTCGCCATAGCGAAGAAGAGAATGTCCCCGGTGGATGGGCACAGGTGAGCACGTTGCCCACCGCCCGCTCCGAAATGCCGGTCGCTGTGTCAGACGGCAAATTCTACATTCCGGGCGGCTTCTTGGGCTTGACGACGTTGGAAGTCTATGACCCCACCCAGAACCGGTGGCTATCGTTGGCCCCCATGCCACAAGGAAGACACCACGCCATGGCCAGCGCGTTCGACGGCAAGATCTATCTCTTCGGCGGCGCACAGGGGACATCGTGGCTGCCTACCAATACGACGTGGCTCTACGACCCCGCCACCGACGGTTGGACGGAGAAGACGCCCATGCCTGAAACCCGCATGTCGGGCGCGGCCCTGACCCTGGACGGATCGATCTACGTGATCGGTGGCGTGGGCGGTAGCGAAGCCCTGCTGCACTACGATCCCGACGCAGACACATGGACTACTCTGGCCGCGCTGCCGTATCATCGCGAGCACCTGGCCGCCGTCGTTTTCGGGGCAGAGCTGTGGGCGCTGGGCGGGCGCCAGAGCAGCTCAGCCACATTGGCCAGCGTCAGCATCTACGATCCTGCAACCGATACCTGGCGTGATGGACCGTCTATGCGCGAAGCGCGTAGCGGCTTTGGCGCGGCAGTGGTCAACAACAAGATCGTGGTTGTCGGCGGCGAAGTGCTGGATCAACAGCCCTGGCAGGCGCTGGCCACGGCAGAAGTCTATGATCCCGCAAGCGGCTGGTCCTTCTTACCTGACCTGCCCACCGGATTGCACGGTCTCCCCGTCGCCGCCGCCGCCGGGAAGGTCTACGCCCTGGGCGGTTCAATCCGCGCCGGAGCCATTGAGAATCAAGGCAAGGTTCTTGTGTACACAGTGGGAGAATAGAAACCATGCGACGCGCACGTGATTTGGGCATTCCCTTCGAGGGGACGCCGGGACGCTACAACGCCATTACCGACGTGGACGGGGTTCACGTCGGGCAGACGACGCTGATATCGGGTGAAGGCGCCCTACGTGTCGGGCAAGGACCCGTGCGAACTGGGGTGACGGCGATCCTGCCGCGTGGACGGGTGCACAGCCCCGTCTTTGCCGGGGTACACGTCCTCAACGGCAACGGTGAGATGACGGGCACGATCTGGGTCGAGGAATCGGGCTGGCTTGAAGGGCCGGTGATGATCACCAATACACACAGCGTGGGCGTGGTGCGCGACGCCGTCATCGCCTGGACGGTGAAGAACCGTCTCTATCATCCACTGCAAGGGGACGTCTTTTGGAGCCTGCCTGTCGTGGCCGAGACCTACGACGGCACGCTCAACGATATCAATGGGTTCCATGTGAAGCCCGAGCACGTCTTTGCGGCGCTCGATTCTGCGGCGACGGGCGCGCTGCCCGAAGGCAATGTCGGCGGCGGAACCGGCATGATCTGCCACGGCTTCAAGGGCGGCATCGGCACATCTTCGCGTCGGCTGAGCGAAGACGAAGGCGGCTATACGGGCGGTTACACCGTTGGTGTGCTGGTGCAGGCGAACTACGGAGCGCGGCGCAATCTACTCATCGCCGGTGTCCCCGTCGGCCGTGAGATCCCCGATCTGCTGCCGGAGATCCAGACGGGGGCCGCGCCCATGGGGGCCGGCTCGATCATCGGCGTGGTGGCGACCGATGCGCCGCTGTTGCCCCATCAACTGCGCCGGGTGGCGCAGCGGGTCTCGTTGGGGATTGCGCGCATGGGCGGCATGGGCAGCAACAGTTCGGGCGACATCTTCATTGCTTTTTCCACGGCGAACCCTGATGGCTGGCAGCGTGACGATCTTGCTCAGGTCACGGTGTTGCCCAATGATCGCATCACCCCGATCTTCGAGGCTACCGTCCTCGCCACCGAGGAGGCAATTGTCAACGCCCTGGTCGCCGCCCAAACCATGCGTGGACGCGACGGCAACACAGTCCACGCCCTACCGCACGATCGCGTGCGGGATATAATGCGAAAGTTCAATCGAAGCTAAACATTCATGTCAGATCCGCTTTCCAAGCCTGTCTATCAGCGCATCCTCGAAATTGCCCGTCAGATCCCACAGGGCCAGGTGGCAACCTACGGTCAGATCGCCTGGATCGAAGGTCACTGTACACCGCGCATGGTGGGCTATGCCATGGCCGGCCTGCCTGAAGGAAGCGACGTGCCCTGGCAGCGCGTGATCAATAGCCAGGGGAAGATTAGCCCACGCGGCAACATGTCGAGTACGATAGAGCAGCGCCTCTTGCTCGAAGACGAAGGGATCATTTTTCGACGTGGAAGAAAGCGTCGATCTCAGCCGTTTCGGCTGGCCAGGCCCAGACCCAGAGTGGCTGTCAGAAAATGGGTTTGGCGTGGGCGCACCCTACCGACACATGCCAAGGAAAAGAAGATGAGCGAAAACACTGTCCACATTGACGTCTGGTCCGACTTTAACTGACCGTGGTGCTTCCTCGTCTCCGTCAGTTTGGCGGAGCTAGAACGCACACATGATGTCCAATTGAACTGGCACTCGTTTGAACTACGCCCCAAGGGCGCACCCCCCATCTCGCCGGAGTATCGCGCCAAGATCGAGGCGGGGCGCCCGCAAATGTATGCCACGGCGCGTGAACAGTACGGCGTCGAGATGAACCCCGGCCCCTTTGGGGTGGATAGCCGTCCGGCGCTGATCGGTGTCAAAGTCGCCGAAGCGCAGGACAAGGGAAACAGTTTCCACGAAAAAGTGCTGAGCGCCTATTGGCTCGAAGCCCGCAATATCGAGGACCGCAGCGTCCTGCGCGAGCTGGCCGAAAGTAGCGGGCTGGACGGTGACGCCTTCGTCGCTGCGCTCGATGATCCTGAGTATATCGCCCAGGTCGACGCCGATATTGCCCTGGCCCGCGACTATGGGCTACAGGGCGTGCCTGCGCTGATCTTCGAGCACCAGTATCTCATCCCCGGCGCCGTGCCCTACCCGACCTTGCGTCAGGCCGTAGAACAGATTCAGAGTGAGAAGAGTGAGGAAGACAAGTGACTGTCATTTCGATTGATTCGATTTTCGTGGGGCAACCGCAAAGCTACACCGACGAACGGGGGACCTGGCAATCCTCGATTTTTCGTTCACGGGTCGAAGGCCCCGTTGAACTGGGGCTGCGCGGTCTCGCCGGCGATCAAGTGAGCGATACGCGCAATCATGGCCGGCCCAGCCAGGCCGTCTGCTGCCATCCGTTGAGTCATTACACATTTTGGAATCAAGCGCACGGCATGGCCTTGACGGCGGGGAACGTAGGTGAGAATTGGACGCTGAGCGACGCCGATGAGGATGCCATCTGCGTCAACGATATTTATCAAGTGGGGACGGCGCGTGTGCGTGTCAGCGGCCCACGTGTTCCCTGTTACAAGCAGGCCTATCGGGTGGGGCGCGCCGACTGGGTGGATCTGACGATCAAGGAACTGCGCACCGGTTTCTACCTTTGGGTCGATACCCCGGGCACGGTCCAGGCTGGGGACATCTGGCAATTGGAGAGCCGCAGCCATCCCGGAGTCTCAATCCAGGCGCTCAACCGTTGTACCTACCGGGATTTTGATCCTGTGCTGGCGCAACAAGCGCTCACCATCCCCGATCTGCATCCGCACTGGCAAAACAAAATGCAAAAAGGGCTGGGCCAGCTTGTCGACTAAACGCGGGCATGGTTATAGTGAAGCAACTTTGAGAACCCGAATTTGACTAGCGCCGGTTGAATCCGACCGCAGCGGTCGGCGCCCGGAGCTTGCGGAGGGCAAGGCGCAGCGCCTGTACCAAACGAACCCAGCGGGTTCGAAGGCGACACCTCTAGCATGAGATGCACTCTACGAAATATTCACAATCGACTTTCTATACGAAGGGCAGTATAGTATACCGGTCATGTTGTTTCTCTGCACAATGACTACCCGGCATCGGATTTAACCCAGTAAGGCGCACACTACTCGAAGGCCCAAGAAAGGATCGATCTCTGCTATGGAAGAATCAGCCGTCGTCTCCAATGCACTGAGTCCAAAGCGTAAGCGACCCCGCCGTCCGCTGTTCATGGCCCTGCTGGCAATTGCGCTGCTCGCGGCCGCTGTTCTGTCAATCAGAATGAGGACGGGCGCAGTGAGCGCCGCAGAAAGGCTCTTCTTTCCCGGCGCCGTCAGCCAGCAGGAAGAAGGATTTTGGTACACCGTTCAGCCAGGCGACTACCTATCCCGGATCGCCGCCCGCTTTGGCGTCAGTGTCACTGCGATTGTGCAGGCCAATAACATCACCAACCCGAATCTAGTTTATGTGGGGCAGCAGTTGTGGATTCCGGGTTCGACGGCACCGACGCCGCCAGCCTCGCCCACGGCGACCGCAACCGGGAGCGCAACGCCCTCACCCACATCGTCTCCTGGTGACGGCTTTTGGTACACAGTGCAGCGCGGAGATTATCTGTCGCTGATTGCGAAGCGGTTCGGCGTCAGTGTGACGGCGATCATCCAGGCCAACAACATCACCAATCCCAATATCATTCGCGTCGGCCAGAAACTGTGGATTCCTGGCGCCAGCGGTGGACCGACGGCCACAGCCGAACCAACCGAGCAGCCTACGCAGACGACTGAGCCTACCGCCACGAGTACACCCTCCGCGGATGGGTTCTGGTACACCGTTCAGCCAGGTGACTACCTATCCCGCATCGCTGCCCGTTTTGGCGTCAGTGTCACTGCGATTATGCAGGCCAACAACATCACCAATCCCAATTTGATCCGCGTGGGCCAACGGTTGTGGATTCCTGGCACAAGTGGCGGCACAGCGACGGCGACGACCACGACCACACCCAACCCCAGTGCTTCCTTAGGCTATGGGTTTGGCATCCAACCCTGGGGGGCGGACATCAATTTCGTGGTGGATGCGACCAAAGGCGCAGGCTTCAACTGGGTGCGCTTCCAGGTGCCGTGGAAAGACTTCGAGCGCAACGCCAAAGGGGAGTACAACTGGGGCGATCTGGACAGTGTGCTCAATACGCTGCATGATGGCGGCCTGAATGTCGCCGTGTCCGTGGTCAAAGCACCAACCTGGGCTCGACCCGACAACACAGATTTGACCGTAGATGGTCCACCGGAGAACCCTCAAGATTATGCTGATTTCCTGACCGCATTCGTGGCCCGCTATCAGGGCAAGGTCCAGGCGATTGAGCTGTGGAACGAGCCGAATCTATGGCACGAATGGGGCAATGAACGGCTCGACGCCGCCCGATATGTGCGTCTACTCTGCGCAGGGTACAACGCCATCAAGGCCCAGGACGCCGATGTGCGCGTACTCTCGGGTGGGTTGACACCCACCGGTGTCAACGACGGACAGATCGCCATTGACGATGTTGTCTTCTTGCAGCGGATGTATCAGAACGGCGCCCGCTCCTGCTTCGACGGGCTGGGCGCGCATCCTAGCGGATACAACAATCCGCCCGACGTACGCTTCGGGTACACCAATCCTGCAGAGCGGGAGTTCAAGAATCACCCCTCGTTCTTCTTCCAAGAGACGATGCTGCGCTATCGCAATGTCATGACGGCCAACAACGACTCGGCCAAGAAAATCTGGCCCACAGAATTTGGATGGGCCAGCAGCCCGGTCCCTGTGGCAGGCTACGAGTACGCCGCCGATGTGACGTTGGAAGAGCAGGCGCAGTACCTGGTGCGCTCCTATGAAATGATGAAGAACTGGGGCTGGGTCGGCCCGGCCTTTGCCTGGAATCTCAATTTCAACGTGGTCAACCCAGACAGTGAAATGGCCCAGTTCGGCCTCTGGGATCGACCGGCCTATGCGCGTCTGCGCGACATGCCGAAGTAAGCAAGTAAGCAGACGATCAGGCGAATCCAAAAGTGGAACGGGCGACCCATCTGGGTCGCCCGTTTTTGGTGTGAGAAATTCGTGGGAGGACGCTGCGTATGCCTTGAAGTGGGTTCAATTCTGGTGACGAACGGCCTATGCGGCTATATCCAGTGATGCGTCAAGCGTGACTAGATGGGTAGGGGCGCTGCTTGCTGCGCCCACAGTGTGCCGGGCGCAGCAAGCAGCGCCCCTACGGAATCACCAGCACTTGACCCTTGACACGACATTAGTACAGTTTACGGTTGGGCGACTTCCTCGCCTGCTTCGAGCCAGCCATTCATGCTAGGCGGAAACGCACGGACATTTTCAAAGCCCATCACATGCAGCGCCCCAGCGGCCAGGGCCGCACGGAAGCCGCTCTTGCAATAGACAATCACCGGTTGATCGGTGGGGATCTGGTCTACGTTTTGAGCTAAGGTACGCAGGGCAATGTGGGTTGCGCCGGGGATCATACCGGTTTCGGCCACTTCGGCATCCTCGCGCACGTCGATGAGAAAGACGTCGGTAGCGTCCATCATTTCGTTCAATTTTTCGACGGTGCCGATGGCGTAGAAGCCGTCGGGGATGGCGCTCAAGAAGCTGTCGGCGGCAGCCACCAGGGCCGGGTCGATTTCCGGCACGTCGAAGGAACCGGCTTCCACCGCGTCCATGCTCACAGGCTCGCTGTTGGCCGTCCAGCCCTTCCAACCGGCGCCAAAGGCACGAACGTTTGCATAGCCGAGTGAGCGCAGCGTTGATGTCGCCATCCCGGCGCGATGACCGGACGCGCAGTAGACAATCACGGGCATGTCGGTGGGGATGGCGCCCAGATTCTGGGCCAGGGTGCGGATCGGAATGTTGACGGCGCCTTCGATGTGGCCCGCTTCGTATTCGCCCGGCTCGCGCACGTCGATCACATAGACGTCGGTGGCCTCGCGCTGTTCTTTGAAGGCATCCAGGCTGACGCCCATAAAGCCGTCAGGAATCGCCGAGAGATAGGCGTCTACGGCAGCGATGACGCTGTCAGATTGCGCTTCGCCGGTTTCCGCCGCCGGTTCCTCAACCGCCGGTTCCTCAACCGCGGGGACTTCGGCTTCTTCCCAGCCCTGGTAACTGGGTGGGAAGGCCTGTACATTCTCGAAGCCCATCATGTGCAGAGCGCCGGCCGAGAGGGCCGCGCGGAAGCCACTCTTGCAGTAGACGACCACCGGCATATCGGTGGGGATCTGATCCACGTTCTGGGCCAGGGTGCGGATCGGAATGTTGACTGCGCCCGGGATCATGCCGGTCTCGGCCACTTCGGCTTCTTCGCGTACATCGATCAAGAAGATCTCGGTGGCGTCCATCATGGTCTGGAGCTTTTCCACCGTCCCCACGGCATAGAAGCCGTCGGGGATGTTGCTCAGGAATTCATCGGCAGCGGCCACCACGGCAGGATCGGCCGTCCCCTCAAAGGAACCGGCTTCGGCGGCTTCGGTGCTCACCGGCTCGCCGGCTGCACTCCATCCACGCCAACCGGCGGCGAAGGCGCGCACGTTGGCATAACCCAGCGAGCGTAACACACTGGTTGCCATCCCGGCCCGATGACCGGATGCGCAGTAGACGATCACGGGCATGTCTGCGGGCACTTTGTCCAGATTCTGGGCCAGGCTGCGGATCGGAATGTTGACGGCGCCTTCGATGTGGCCGGCTTCGTATTCACCCGGCTCGCGCACGTCGATCACGTAGACGTCGGTGACGTCCATCTGTTCCTTAAAGGCATCCAGACCGATGGCCATGAAACCGTCGGGGATGGACGACAAGTAGGCGTCAACCGTTGCCACCAGATCCACTTCACCGGTGGGGGCAGCTTCTTCAACTGGTTCGGCTGTGGCTACTTCTTCGACTGCTTCCGCTGTCGGCGCTTCGACTACGGCTGCAGCGGGTGTTTCGGGTGCGACGGGCAACGTGATCTGCGGCAGTGTGGTACAACCACTCAGCAGCAGTGCAGCGGTCAAAAACAGTGCGGCCAGATTGCGAGAAAATCCCCAAGTACGCATCAATCGTCTCCTTGCAGAGGTGTGATAGTTTGGTATTCATGTTGATTCACCTGTTGCCGCCGATTGAACAGGGCAGCGAGACCGGTGAATCCTAGCGTAAGGGCAAGGGTGCCCAGGCTTGATTTCTTAACATCGGCCGACTGGGCGGCCGTGCGAAGTTTGCTGCGATTTTCTTCGATTTCCTCACTGCTGGGCAGGCCAAGGGCGGCGGGGTCGTCGGGCAGAATCAGGAAGACGCTCAAGCCGCCGGCCTCGGTCTTGCCGTAGATCTGCGCCTTGGGGAACTGCGCCTGGATCGACTCGATCTTGTCCAGGGCGTCGTTGATCAATGTGCGGCGACTGCCAAAGGTGAGTGCGCCGCTGGGGCAGGTCTGCACGCACCAGGGCTCACCCCCCGATTCGATCAAGTCCATGCAGCCGGTGCACTTGGAGACATGATCATCGACCATTTGTGGCACACCGTAGGGGCAGGCGCTGACGCAGCGTTCACAGGCAATGCACTTTTCAACGTCTACCGCGGTGAGGCGATACTTTTTATAGAGTGCGCCGCTGGGGCAGACGGCGACGCAGGCGGCGTCACCGCAGTGATAGCATCGGTGGGTGAGGAAGGCGCCACTCAGCACAGGAAACTGCCCGTGGAACTTCTCTTGAATGTCAATGTATGCCTGCCCGGCGGCCAGTTCATTTCCGGCCTTACAGGCAACCACACAGGCTTGACAGCCGATACAACGGGTCAGGTCGATGAGAATTCCATATCGTGGTTCCATATCAGGCCTCCTTGACCAGACGTACGAAGTTGACACGCATGCCCGCGCTGCCGGCAATCGGATCGAGTTTATATCTGGTTGCCAACGCCGCATCGCTTGCGCCCACAGCATGCGCTTTGCTCAGCCCAGGTGCGTTGTGTCCGAATCCGTGGACGAGATAGACGGCATCGCCACGGATGCGTTGGGTGGCCTTCACCTTGATGGGGCCGCTGCGCACGCCGTCCTGGTTTTCGAGCCAGACGTAGTCACCATTGCTCAGCCCGTCTTCAGCGGCTTTATCCTGGTTGACCCAGACTTCGTTCTCTGGGTAGAGTTCGTGTAGCACCGGTGTGTTCTGCGTCTTTGCGAAGGTGTGCAAAGGATGGCGGCCATACAACATGCGGAAGTAGCCGTCGGGCGGCGCTTCGGTTTCTTCGTAGACGGGCATGGGATCGTGTCCGGCCATCGCCATCGCTTCAGAGTAGAGTTCGATCTTCTCTGAGGGCGTGTGGAAGGGAGAATCGCCCTTGAAATCGGCGATATAGGCTTTGCCCTTCTGCACCATAACCCCGCCGGCTTCATGCAGTTTCTCGACGTTTGAGCCAATCGACAACAGTCGGGCGTCCAGGTATTCCTGCGCCGTCTCCCAGCGGAAGTACTGCTCCAGGCCCAGACGCATGCCGAGTTCGCGTACCATCCACCAGGCGGGCCTGGTATCGTAGAGCGGGTCGACAGCAGGTTCGCGCAGACCGATGTAGGGCGTCTTGTGGCCGCACGTCCACAGTTCGTCGTAGCGTTCCAGGTAGGTAGCTTCAGGGAAGACCACATCGGCCCAGGCCACATGCTCCATGGGCAACACATCCACCGCCAGGAAGAAATCGAGATTCTTGAGCGCTTGCTGCGTGCGCGGCCCGTTGGGGATGGTATGGAAGAGGTTGATGCCATAGGCGATCAAGCCTTTGATCGGATAGGGCTCACCCGTCACCATCGGTTCGATCAATTCCTGCACCGCCGTCGGCCCCCGCATGAACTTCTTGCGCACGCCGTCTGCGCGCGCCTTGCCGGTTGGGCCAAGCGGCAGGGTGTCACTTTCCTCGCCGGGGGTGGCCGAACAGCCGCCCGAACTGCCCTGCACCGTGAAGGGCGGGTGCGGATAGGCTTCGATGTACGGGGACTTGTTCAGGTAAAGGCCACCTTCTGTGCCGATCGATCCCAAGAGCGCGTTGACAATGTACACCGCACGCATGCGCTGGCTATCGTTGCCATACCAGGCTACATGGCGCCCCGGCACAATCACGGAACGGGGCAGCTTGTCGGCCATCAAATGGGCGGTCTCCACGATCTGCGCCACGGATAGGTCGGTGATCTCGGCGGCCCATTCGGGTGTGAATTCCTGGACGTGGCTCTTGAGTTCGTCGAAGCCTACCGTCCACTCGGCCACGTAGGGCTGATCGTACCGTTCCTCGTTGATGAGCACGTTCATCCACGCCAGCAGCAGCGCCGTATCTGTGCCCGGTTTGATGGGCAGCCAATAGTCCGCTTTGCTTGCCACACTGGAAAAGCGCGGATCGACCACGATCACTTTGGCGCCGCGGGCGCGAGCATTGGCGAAGTCCTGCATCATGGTGTTGCGAGCATCCTCGCCAATGTGTGTCCCCAAGAGGACGACACACTCGGTGAATTCCCAGTCGACCGGTTCATGGTTGCCGATGGCCAGGCCAAAGGTGAGCAGCGCCGCCTCTTCGCGCGGGCTGGTGCACAGTGACGACGACGGTTTGGCCGCGTTCGGAGTGCCAAAGGCCTGGGCAAAGTAATCGGTAAACCAAAAATCACCCGATGTGTGCCCAAGCACGGCCAGCGATTCCTGGCCGTATGTATCGGTCAGCGCCTGCAACTTTTCGGCGGTGTAATCGAGCGCCTCTTCCCAGGTGACCTCGCGGAATTTGCCTTCGCCCCGCTCACCCGTGCGGATCATGGGTGAGCGCAGCCGATCCGGATCGTACATAAACGACGGGCCGGCCTGTCCACGTGCACAGAGCAGTCCGCGACTCTTGGGATCATTGGGGTTGCCGTCGATCTTTTTGACGATGCCGTTCTGGCTCTGTACCACAACGCCGCAGCGCCAGGGGCACATGTCACAGTAGTTGTAGGTCGTCTTGATTTCACCTTGCAGGAACCAGGGCACGGGGATGCCCGATTGTTCCAGCTTGTTGGCGAGTGTCATACGCGTCGAGAGCAGCAACCCTCCTGCGCTCATGGCACCGGCCTGTAAGAACTTGCGGCGGGTAATCTGAAGATTGACTCTAGCCATACACAGATTCATCCTTTTTGCAGGCGGACAGGATGCGACTTTCGCGCTCCATTGAGCGGTGCATCAAACAGAGCACGGTTGAAAGCCATTCCTGATCCATGTGCTCACGTGGGATGCCGTTGCAGGCACCGGCCTCCCACACCAATTGGCGATACTGACGGTAGCTTAGGGGGAGGAGGACAACGACGCGCAGAGAGGGGTTGACGCCCAGCATCGAGCGAACCAGGTCGGGCGTCTCCGCTTCGGCCATGTCCCAATCCAGCACCACAACGTCATGGCGCTCTTCGGCAACGATAGAGAGCAGATCGCCTACATGCCTGGCCTCGTCGGTGCCCACATCCAGGCAAGTCAGATCGAGGGCAGAATCGAGGATCGAGTGGACGAGCGCCAGTTCGGCACTCTGCGGAATTGCCAATAAGAGTCGAATCACCATACCCCTACCCACCTTTCGACATGGACAACGTCCATCGCCAGCTACGTCTCTACTCCGGAAAGCTTCTCGAAGGTGCTGGAGACAGTGTACGTGCGATTCAGGCTGAAAGGTATCAGGGAAAGTTTGATTCGAGCGTGAGGGAAAGTTCGTCAGCGGTGTGGAGGAATGACCGACGTGTCGTGTAGGGTCAAGCATGAAATGGTGGGTACGGGCGCTGAAAGCAGCGGGCGTGGAGGACTGTCGCCGATCTGGGTTCTACGGCCGGGATACTGCTTCGTGATATTGGGCCGGTTGTCGGGGCATGAGGGGGATGGGACGGAGATCTGCGACAATGGGCGAGACGTCGCCCCCATCCCCCTCGTGCCCGTACCAATCGGGTCAAAACGAATCCGCTGTCCATTCCCAACGTATGCGTAAAGATAAGGCACAAGCCGCTGAGGACAGCGGGCGCTGAGGACAGCGGGCGTGGGGAGGACTGTCGCCGATCTGGGTTCTACGGCCGGGATACTGCTTCGTGATATTGGGCCGGTTGTCTCCGGGCATGAGGGACGGCATGGTGACGGTAGTTCTGCGACGATGGGCGAGACGTTCAGCCCCCATCCCCCTCGTGCCCGTACCAAGGGTCAAAACGAATCCGCTGTTCATACCCACCTAAATCCAGCATCACATCGTGTACGCGCCAACGGCTCCCTCTCCGCTTGCGGCGGAGGGCTGGGGAGGGGTCCGAAACTTCGGTTTTCAAAGGTGCTTCACTTGAGTGTTCATGCCCATACGGGGCACAACGAACAATGAAAATGGGCTGTTTCAGGTCAGTCAGCGGCGACCTGGCGGGCGTCGCCTTTGACCGCAACCGGGTTTTCGTCGTAGAGGAAACAAGCTGCTTCGTGACGTTTTGAGCCGACCTCATAGAGCGGCGGCATGGATTGGAGACAGCGATCCATGTGGAGAGGGCAGCGTGGATAGAAACGGCAGCCACTCTTGACGTCGACGCGCATCTGTTCGTCGTCGGCGCTGGTCGCGTCGCTGCCTCCACCCCAGCGTATCTTGGGGTCGGGCACAGGGATCGAATTGATCAACAGTTGCACGTACGGGTGTTTGGGATTCTCGATCACCTGCATCGTATCGCCGCGCTCGGCGGTTGATCCCTGATAGAGCAGATAGATGCGATCCCCGATCTGATAGGCCGTGCTGAGATCATGGGTGATGTAGAGGAAAGAGATGTTGTGCTCGTCGCGCAGCCGCAGCATGATGTCGAGGATCATGGCGCGCAGCGAGGCATCCACCATTGAGACCGGTTCATCGGCCACAATCAGGCGCGGTTTGAGCAGATAGGCGCGCGCCACCATCATGCGCTGACGCTGTCCACCGCTCAATTGGTGTGGGTACTTTTCCAGCACTTCTTCGCCACGCATCCCCACCACATTGAGCGCGTCTTCGATCAACGCACGCGCATCGCTTTTCGTACTCGCCATCTTGAAGTTGTTGACAACCAGATCGAAGATGTGTTTGACGCGGTAAAAAGGATTGTAAACGGCATATGGATCTTGAAAGACGGCCTGCACCTCGCGCCGATACTCCATGATCTGGCTGCGATCCATCTGCGCGACATCGGCCCCCTTGTAATAGATCTGCCCGGATGTCAAGGTGATAAATCCTAACACCAGATTGGCCAGCGTCGTCTTGCCGCTGCCGCTTTCGCCGGCAATCGTCGTAATCGTGGCAGGTTTGTTCTCGATGGACATGTTAAAATCTTGCAGCGCCACCGTCACCGGGCTGGTTTTCATGAATCCGCCACCGTAGATCTTGGTGGCGTTCTTGATCTCAAGTAGTGGTTGCGTCATTAAAAGATCCTGACTGTTATTCATAGTAGAGGTGACACGCTACGTGATGATTGGGCCGTACTTCCGCCAGCGGTGGATCGACCGAGAGACACTTTTCGTGGACATGGGGGCAGCGCAATTGAAAGATACAGCCGGGCGGTGGGTTGCGCAGATCGTGGGTGATCCCTTCGGTCAGCTTGAGCGGTTTGCGTTCTTTGATCGAGGGGATGGACTCGATCAGCAGTTGCGTGTACGGGTGCAATGGCTCCTCAAAGACGGTGCCCACCGGTGAAATTTCGACCATGCGACCGGCGTACATCACCGCCAGGCGGTCGACCAATTGGGCCATCAGCCCCATATCGTGGCCGATGATGATCATCGACACGCCCAAACGTTCCTTGACGTCGAGCAGGGTTTCGCCCACCACGCGCTGCACCACCACGTCCAGCGCGCTGGTTGGCTCGTCGGCGATGACGAGGCTGGGGTTGAGCGCAATCGCCATGGCGATACAGGCTCGCTGCTTCATGCCGCCGCTCAACTCGTGTGGGAACATGTTATAGACACGGCTGGGCAAGCCTACAGTGGCCAACAGCCCGATGATACGCGTCTTCATCTCTTGTGCCGGCATCCGCCCTGCATGTGTCTCGATGGCGTCGGCGATCTGTTTGTTGATGCGCATGACAGGATTGAGCGAGTTCATGGCGCCTTGCGGGATCAACGCCAGCCGATCCCAACGCACCGAGCGCAGATCGGCGCCCTGCAATGTGGCCAGATTGATGCCATCCAACAGGATCTCGCCGCCGACGATGCGCCCCGGCGGCTGCACCAACCGCAAGATCGCCATGGCGGTAGTCGTCTTGCCGCAGCCGGATTCACCGACCAGACCCACGATTTCACCCTGGTAGACTTTGAAGCTTACATTGTCTACGGCGCGCACATCGCCGGTGGGGGTAGCGTAATAGACCTTTAAATTGTTGATCTCGAGCACAACCTTGCGATCTTTGCCCGGCTTGTTGTTTTCTTCCACGATATGATTTACCGAAACGGTCATTGCGCTTGCACTCCTCTCAGGCGGGGATTGGCAATTTCATCCAGGCCAACGGTCATCAAGAAGAGGCCCGTAAAGATGACGACGAGCAGGGCGATGGGCAATCCCCACCACCACCACATGCCGCGCAAGATCGCCGCCGCCCGAATCGCATAGAAGATCGTCATACCCAGCGTGGGGATACGTGTCGGCCCCAGCCCCAGCGCTTCCAGACCCGTCGCCGCCAGGATCGCACCCGAAACGTTGCCGGTGAAACTGGCAGCGATATAGGGTAACAGATTAGGCATCATCTCTTTGAACATAATGTCGAACGTCGATGCACCGGATAGACGAGCCATCTGCACATAACCGCGCTCGCGCATGGTCAACACTTGAGCACGCATAAAGCGGGTTGGGCCCGGCCAGGCAAATATGGCCAACAGTAGAGCCATATTGTCCACGCTCATGGTGCGGACGTAGGCCGAGATGACGATGAGCACAGCCAGAGATGGAATGGTGATCACCGAGTCGGCCAGCGTGCGGATAACGTTGTCTACCCAGCCGCCCAGAAAACCGGCGGTGAAGCCCAATAAAATGCCCACCAACATACCGATACCCGCGGCGATGAAACCAATGCGCAGAGAACGGGGAGCGCCCACAATGAGGACGGCCAGCATATCGCGGCCGTTGCTCTCCGTACCGAGCGGATGATCCCATGTGGGCACGCCAAACCCGTAGGCATTGTCAGTCGTCGGCCCGGCAACCACCGGCGCCGTCGCTCGCGGACGCGGGGTTGGCTGGGTCGGATCTGTCTGTTGTGCCGGGGTGTCACCACCGCTTGTTGCTGGGGTAGCCGCCAGAGGATTGCCACCTGTCATGGAACCGCCACCGGTTGCGGGTGTAGCCGCCGCCAGAGGATTGCCGCCTGTCATGGAACCGCCACCGGTTGCAGGTGTGGCAGCCGCCAATGGATTGCCGCCTGTCAGGGAACTCCCACCAGAACTGACGGCGGCGGAAGTCGGTGCAGAGGATGCCGAACTGCTTGTCGTCGCTACCACTTGGGGCGCAGCCGCCGTCGGCGCTTGAAGGGCCAGAATGTTGTATCCTGCCCACGGGGGTGGTAAATTCAGTGGGGACGAGGCTACGCGGGCGAGCGTTGTGTCCCACAGGAACGGTCCTAACAGCCCCATCAGCACCACCACCATGATCAGGGATAGACCTGTCAGGAATTTGGCATTCAGCCACGGCGAGTCCCAGCGGTTCAGGCCGGTCTTGCGTTTGCCGTCAGTAGTCTGGCTAGCATCCGCAGTCGAAACAGTCATGGATTCTAACCTCTCTCATAGGTGATACGTGGATCTACTAAGGGATACAACAGATCCAGGATCAGGACGGCTGTGGCCGTACCGGCAATCAAAATGAAAACGATTCCCTGAATCAGTGTGTAGTCTGTGTTAACAATGCCCAGATAGAGTAAGTACCCCATGCCTGGATAAGCGAAGATGTATTCCACGAGCGTGGAACCCCCCGCAATGGCTCCCAGGCTGAGGGCCAAAGCTGTAACCTGAGGCAAAATCGAGTTTCGCACCCCATACCACCAGAAAACCCGTGATGGAGGAAGTCCCTTGGCATCCGCCAGGATCATGTAATCCTCACCATCGGTGGTGATCATCATGCCGCGCATACCCAAAGCCCAAAAGCCCATGGAGGTGACGACGATGGAGATCGCAGGCAGGGTACCGTGATAGATGACACTTTTGATAAAAGGCCAATTAAACCCTACGTCCAGGCCGCGCCCGAAGGCACCGGATGGTGGAAACCAGCGCAGGCCAAACGCGAATAGGTAGATAAGTAAAATGCCCAACATAAAAAACGGAATCGACGTAAAAGTCAGGCTGATCGGTAGCAGGTTTCGGACAATATTCGGTGTACGGCGCCAGGCCATCAGCGCGCCGATCATGTTGCCTACAAAAAAGGAAATAATGACAGAGATGGTAAGAAGGCCTAAAGTCCAGGGTAAGGCCTGGAGGATCATCTCATCGACTCTGCTGGGAAACGATGCCAAAGAATAGCCAAGGTCGAAGGTAACTGCGCTGCGGATAAAGCTGAAATACTGCACGTACCAGGGGCCATCCAATCCAAACCGCGCCCGCCATGCCTCAATCATCGCTGTGCTGTTTTCAACATATCCGGATTGAAAACTGAGACGGCTGACCATAGCAGAGATCGGATCACCCGGGGCAAGACGTGGAATGATGAAGATGATGGTAGATCCCAACCAGATGGTGAGCAGCCACATGCCCAATCTTCGCGCTATATATTTCGGTGTTAATCCACCCATAATAACTCCTCACAACGGTCGTCGATCAGGTGCAACGACTGTTCCAAAATTGATAAACCGCTATGCTGTGATCCGATTGCCAACCTGTATCTGAAACATGGGCGCTGGAAACTTCCCAGCGCCCATGTCAGAACTGTCACAAACTCTACAATCTGCTTACTGAGCAGCCTGCAGGTTGTGAATGATCACATGCGTGCTCTGCCACCAGGTTGGGGGATGGATGTACTGATTGTCGAAGGTCGGCCATCCGGTCCAGTACGTGGTGTCAAACGGAATGATCTTCTTGGCCTGTGTGATGGGGATGACGGGAAGTTCATCCTCGAAGATCTTGATGGCCTGATTGAAGAGTTCCTGAACCTTGGGATCGCCAATGGGTAGGGTGCCCATCTCGTCGACCAGGGCGCCATAGGCGTCAGCTTGCTCGCCTGTCCAGCGCATCTGATCGTTGTCGGCCGCCTCGCCAATCGGTTTGAACCACTTCACATTGGCCGTGTCCATGGAAGCCCATGGTTCGTTGACGGAACCGCACATGTGCCAGTTCATCTGCAGGTCGAAGTTGCCCATACGGCGGTTTTCGTCCCACGTGGCGCCGGCTTCGTTGCGGCTAGAAGCGTTGATGCCCACGGCCTGGAGTTGCTCAACCAGGACGGCGGCGATGCGTTGCTTCTCGATGAAGGCTTCGTGTGTAGACATGTTGATGGTCAGTTCCTGCCCATCTTTCTCGTAGTAGCCATTGCCGTTGAGGGTGTAGCCCTTCTCTTCGAAGATGGCCTTGGTCATCTCTGGATCGAATGTCCACAGTTTGTCCAGGTCATAGGCGCCGGCCTCAATCGCATTGTCAATGATGGCATCCAACGGCGGGTAGGCCGGGAAGAAACTGCGCGACTTGAGGGTAGTGCCTTCGTAGGCGATCGCCACAATCTGATCGCGGTCGATGGCATAGTTCAACGCCCAGCGCATCTCCGGATCGTTCCACGGTTCAACGAGGTTGTTGATGAACAAGGTGCGCGAGCAGGGATCAGGCACCCACGCCTTAGGCATGTCGGTGAACCAGGTGACCACATTGGGGTTTTTGGCCTGCAAAGCTTGCAGCGCACCCAGGGTCACGTCCATGAGACTGTCGAGCTGACCGTCTGCCATGAGAGCGGCGCGGGTTTCTTCGGGGCCGCCCCAGGTCCAGATCATCTTCTTGGGGACGGGCAGGGGTTTCCAATCGGTTGCGGCGCCCCACCAGTTGTCATCACGTACGTAGGTGAACTCGGTCGGGCCGACGCTGGCCAGCTTGTATGGCCCGGTGCCCATCGGCCAACCCTTTTCGGGGTCGTAGAACTTGAAGGTGAGGGGATCGACATCCTTCCAGATGTGCTCGGGCACGATGTTAATGCCGCCCCAGATCTTGACAGAGAAATTGTCCAATTGGAAGCGGGGATTCGGGCGGGTCAGGTTGAACTGTACGGTCAGATCGTCAACTTTTTCAACGCTGGCTACCCAATCCTGCATAGAAGCTGAGCGCTGTAGCTCGGGCGCATTGTCCAACATCATCTGAATGGTGAAGACGACATCGTCGGCATTGAAGGCTTCGCCATCCTGCCAGGTAACGCCCTCGCGCAGCTTCAGTGTCCACACGTCATTGGTCTCGTTGGACGTCATTTCAGTTGCCAGCCAGGGCATAAACTCGCCGGTCTGGTAATTGAGAATGAAAAGTGGTTCGAGAATAGTCTGGTGGTAGCCGTTGTCTAGACGGGCGCCAGGTACGAATGTATTCCACAGTTCGGGATCAGCCGAACGACCACCGTCGATGTCCCAAATCACGGTTTCTTCACGCGAAGCGTTCATGTAGTCTTCGGCTTCGGCTGCAGGTTCTTCAGCCGGGGCTTCGGTCGGCTCGGCAGCAGCCGGTGCTTCAGTCGGCTCGGCAGCGGCCGGCGCTTCGGTGGGTGCTGCGGCAGCGGGGGCCTCGGTGGGGGCAGCGGCAGGCGCCGGTGCTTCTTCACCACCACAGGCGGCCAACGCTAGCACAGCCACGAGCATAATAGCGACGAGCCAGGACATTCGAAATCTATTCATACGGTACGACTCCCTTTCCATGGTTGATTCAAGCGGAATGGTGTGATCCAATCGTAAAACTGGCTGTTTGAAGGCGCTTTCTGTCGACGGTTATCATCAAGCAGACCAAGCGCTCTCGTGGACACCTCCTTTCTGACAAGAAGTACGTGTGAATGGAATGTAGTAGTGTTGAAGAACCGACAACATGGAGTTGTGCCGGGAAGACGGCACGGTTTCCTGCGGGGAATGGATCATCAATCCAGAGGCAGAAACACGTGCCGGGTACTCACGCTAAAACAACTACTGGCGGTAGATAGAACTCGCCTTGTACATTGGAATACCGAAAAAGAGAGCGCAGTAGTAGAATGGATTGTCGAAATAAGTTGGATGGGTAAGTTGATACAACCTGGCTGATTCTACGTCCGACAAAAGCGGGGGAGAGGTATCAGCAATTGAATAAGCCAAGTCGCTGGTTCGCCCATTATAGATTACCCCTAATCCACTGTCAAACAAGTTTCGTTGCGCCACTGTGGTGCTCGTTAAGCTGAAATCAACCTGGCTGATTCACCTTTCATCTTCTGAATGTCAGCCTCTTCCTTTAGAAAGGAGGCCGTCGATGGGATCTCCGTGGTCTGTCGATCTCCTCTGCGTGGGCATTGCCTGCTACGATCTGATCTTCCAGGTGCCCCATCACCCTGACGCCGACGAGAAGATCACCGCTGAAGCGTTTGTGCAGTGTGGTGGAGGAACAGCCGCCAATGCAGCGGTGGCCGCCGCGCGCTTGGGGCACAGCGTGGCCTACGCCGGATACCTGGGCACTGATCTTTACGGCACTCGCCATGTAGACGAATTGCAGGCCGAGGGCATCGACACACACCTGATCGCGCGCGGGGATGTGGCCACGTCGCTTTCATCGATCCTGGTAAAGCCCAACGGACACCGCACCATCATCAACTACAAAGAGCCGTTGTCACTGGATCCGGCCTACGCTGATTTGAGCGATGGACACGTCAAGGCCATCCTCTTTGACGGACATCACCTGGAGCTGTCGCAAAAGATCATGGACTGGGCCAAAGCGCGCCGAATTCCTACGGTGATTGACGCCGACCGCGCCCACGCCGGCAGCCTGGCTCTGGCCAACCAAGTCGATTATCTTGTGGCATCGGAACGATTCGCCCGCGAAGTCACCCATCAAGCGGACTTCCACGCCGCCGCCCAGGATCTGCTCGCACTCGCCCCTCATGTGGTGATCACGCTGGGTGAGCGTGGATTGGTCTGGCGCACACGGCAGGCGAATGGTGACTTTCCGGCGTTTGTCGTTGCTGCTGTGGATACGACCGGCGCGGGCGACGCCTTCCACGGCGCCTTCGCCGCCGGTGTCGCCGCCGGCTACGATTGGGACCATCTGCTCGCCTACGCCAGCGCCACCGGCGCGCTCTGCACCACCGTCACGGGGGCACGGGTGGGCATGCCGACAAAGGCAGAACTCGAACGATTTTTGGAAAGGTAGCGCGCCCAATCGTGCCTGCCAAATAGGCCCGAATTGTCCCTCCCCCACACAATGCGAAAGACGCAATACTTTGTGCCATCGCTTCCCAACGTGATAGACTGCATCTATCCTCAGGATTGCGTGAAACCGTCATCCTACCGGCTTCAGTCATCCATCAAATGCTCGATAGCGGATAGGTCTGGGCGCGTCTCATCCAGGATCAGCAACCATTCCACCAACACTACAGAACCAGCTAAAAGGAACTACGCATGGCAGAGACGTTAAAAGTAGGCGTAATCGGCGTCGGCGGTATCCTGCGCACGCACATGCCCGGTTGGGCGGCTTCGGAACACGCCGAAGTAGTGGCCGCCTGCGACATTAACCCCACCGTGCTACAGGTCTGGAACGAGACGTACAAGGTTCCCAAGCTCACCACCGATCCCGGCGAGCTTTTTTCGGACCCCGACATCGACATCATCGACCTTGTTGTGCCCAATATGTACCACGCCCCCCTGGCCATCGCGGCGCTGAATGCAGGCAAACATGTGATCTGCGAGAAGCCGCTGGCGCCCACCCCTGGCGAAATTCGCCAGATGATCGAAGCCCGCGACCGTTCGGGCAAACAGTTGATGACGGCGCAGCACTTCCGCTTCAAGGGTGTGTCGCAGGCCATGAAGGCGGAGATCGATCAGGGTACGCTGGGCGATATCTATCACGCCCGCAGTTGGATGTTGCGGCGCAACGGACTGGTGGCGACACCGACTTTCGTTCACAAACAACACAGCGGCGGCGGACCTTGTATCGACATTGGCGTCCACGTCCTTGATCTGACGCTGTGGCTGATGGGCAACCCCGAGCCGGTGGCGGTGAGCGGTGTGGCCAAAGCGCCGCTGGCCCACCACGAGGGCTCGTTTGCGGTCTGGCGCGGCGGCGATCTGATCCCCCGCGACTTCGATGTCGAAGACTTTGCGGCGGCCTTCGTGCGTTTCGCCGATGGGCGCACGCTTATGCTCGAAGTGAGCTGGTTGCTCCATCATGAGACCGAGGGTGAGGACATGCAGATCTGGCTCTACGGCACCGAAGCGGGCTGTCACTGGCCGTCGGCCAATTTCCACAGCACCAATTATCAGACGAAACAGCTTTACACCAACCGTCTGCGCCTGACCAACGACGTCATGGAACCGCACGCACTGGAATGTGTCGCCTTTGCCCGAGCCATCGCCGAAGGCGCACCGTCTCCCGTTCCCGCCGAAAATTCGCTGCAAGTACTCTCGATCCTCGACGGGATCTACCGCAGCCAGCGTGAGGGCAAAGAAGTCGCTATCGAGATCTAGTGGCAGAGAGTTGATCCACGAAGGCACACGAAGGTACACGAAGAAGAGAAGAGAAGAAACAGAAGCAGTAAGGGAAGTGGAGCGGTTTGTTGCTTCTGAAGAATATCGAGATCTAGTGGCGGAGATTTGATCCACGAAGGCACACGAAGGTACACGAAGAAGAGAAAAGAAACAGAAGTAGCAAAGGAAGTGGAGCGGTTTGTTGCTTCTGAAGGATATCGAGATCTAGTGGCAGAAACTTGATCCACGAAGGCACACGAAGGTACGTGAAGAAAGAGGCAGAGATAAGCAGGGAGTTCACCAGAGGGAATGTTGCAGTATGTTGCTACTGAGGGATGAGGTCTATAACATTATCGGTGCGGCGATGGAAGTCCATACGGAACTGGGTCCTGGTTTTCTGGAGGCCGTCTATCAAGAGGCATTGGAGATAGAGTGCCAGAGTCGCCGAATTCCATACGAGTCGCAACGGCCGTTAGGTATCTCTTACAAGGGATCTCTATTGACCAAGACCTACATTGCCGACCTGGTCTGTTATGACACAGTCATTGTGGAGTTGAAAGCAATGGAACATCTCACCTCCCGTGATCAGGCGCAGGTTCTGAACTACATGAAAGCCACCGGGTTACGTGTTGCGCTTCTGATCAACTTTGGTAGTACCGGTAAGCTGGAGTGGCAAAGACTGGCTAAATAGGCTGCACTCTCTTCTTCTTCTGCCTTCGTGTATCTTCGTGTGCCTTCGTGGATCAACTCTGTATCTGTTTGAAAAGGAGCAATGTATGGAACTTACTCTCTGCGCCAACTACCACTGTGTTACCGGTGAAGGTCCGCTCTGGCACGAAGATGAACAACGCCTCTACTGGCTGGATATCCCGCCGGGCAAGATCTTCCGCTATGATCCGGCCACCGGAGAACACGAGCAGATCTTCCAGGCCGATCTGCCCATCGGGGGCTACACGATCCAGGATGACGGTTCGTTTGTGCTCTTCATGGGGCGCGGACGCATCGCCCATCTGCGCCGGGGAGAGTTGACCGACATCGTCTCGCAGATCGATGCCGAAGTTGACGGCCGCTTCAACGATGTCATCGCCGACCCTGAAGGGCGCGTCTTCTGCGGCACCATGCCCATCGGCGACCGCAACGGCAAGCTCTACCGGCTCGACCCCGACGGCAGCATCCGCGTCGTCCTCGAAGACGCCGGGCTTTCCAACGGCATGGGCTTTAGCGCCGATCTTGCCACTTTTTACCACACCGACACCATGCGCCGCACCATCACCCGCTTCGACTACGACCGCGCCTCGGGCGACATCTCGAACCCGCAGGTCATCGTGCATGAGCAGCGGCCCGAGTATGGCAAGACCGACGGCATGGCCGTGGATGCCGACGACAACCTTTGGTCGGCGCGCTGGGACGGCTACCGCCTCGTGCAACACGCGCCTGACGGCAGCGAATTGCGCGTGGTCAAGTTCCCCACCAAGAAAGTGTCGAGCCTCACCTTTGCCGGCCCTGATTACACCGATATGTACGTCACCACGGCGGGCGGCCACGACACCGCCGAGAACGGCGAGACCGCCGGCGCGCTCTACAGAATCAACCTGGGGGTGAAGGGGAAACCCGCCTTCCGATCCAGGATTCGCAAATAGGAAGAAGCGACGGGGATTTCCGATCTCTCGCGCACATGAAAGGGAATGGTTGTATGCAGACACCTTCTCGCATCAAAATCACAGATGTAAAACTACGCCGCTTGAAGATGATCCAGGATCTAGGCTTTATCGAACCGGCCTGGGATCTGGGCGGCAAGATGCCGTTTAGCGTGGGTGGGACGCCCTTCGTGGAGATCCACACCGACGCCGGGATCGTGGGCGTTGGCCCCGGCATAGAAGCCGGGCAGCTCGGGCGGGCGCGTGAGATCCTGGTGGGGCAAGATCCGTTCGATATGGAACGCCACGAAGGCATTATGCGCTACTACATCCGCGGCAGTCACTATCAGGGGCGCGCCGGTCTCGACATCGCCCTGTGGGATGTCATCGGCAAGGCCAGCGCACAGCCGCTCTTCAAGATCTGGGGCGGCGCCAAGGATAAAGTGCCCGCCTACGCCAGTATGGTGCGCCTCTCCACGGTTGAGGAGCGTGTGGATCTGGCCACCCGCCTGGCCGACGAAGGCTGGCAAGCCATTAAGTTACGCCTGCACTACCAGACGATGGCCGAGGATGTGGCCCTGGTTGAGCAGGTCCGCAACGCCGTCGGCGACCGCATGACGATCATGGTCGACGCCAACCAGGCCCAATCCAGTGGGAATTGGCAGCCGGGCCTGCATTGGGATTTCCGTCGCGCCGTGGAAACCGCACGTGAACTGCAGCGCCTGGGCGTCTACTGGCTCGAAGAACCTCTGCCGCGCTATCACTTCGATCAACTGGCGCGCTTGAGTGAAAAAGTGGAAATGCCCATCGCCGGCGGCGAGAACAACCCGGGCCTCCACGAATTCGTGCAGATGCTGGAAAAGAATGTGTACGGCGTCCTGCAACCCGAGGGTATGGTGCTGGGCGGCATGACGCCGGTGCGTCGCGTGGCCGTCCTTGCCGATGCCTATGGCAAGCAGGTTGTCCCCCATCACGGCGGCCGCGGTCTGGGCACCGTCGCCCACTTGCACATGGTCTGTGCCCTGGCCAACGCTCCCTACCTGGAACTGCTGCATGATCCGCCGGTGGGTGAGTACCAGCACGGCTGGTCCATGTTCACCGAACCGCCCGTTGTGGACGGTGAGGGCTATGTCGCGGCGCCGCAAAAACCCGGCCTGGGCGTGGAAATCAAACCGGATTGGATCGAGGAAGATTGACAGATAGCGTTTACTTCTCCACCCCGCCCTATCGAATCGAAACCGCACGCACGGTGCTGCGTTGCTGGCAGCCCACGGACGCACAAATGCTCAAGGTGGCGATTGACGCCAGCCTCGAGCATTTGCGCCCGTGGATGCCCTGGGCCATGAGTGAACCGACGCCGCTACAAACCAAGGTGGAACGCATACGCTTTTGGCGCGCCAATTTCGACCTGGACAAGGATTACGTTTACGGAATCTTCAATCAGGATGAAACGAGTGTGTTGGGGGGAACCGGTCTACACACACGGCTGGGCAAGAACGTATTCGAGATCGGCTACTGGATCCACGCCGATCACGTCAATCGAGGATTGGCCACCGAAATTGCGGCAGCACTGACCCGCGTTGCCTTCGCGCTGCCGCAGACTGATCGTGTGGAGATTCACTGCGATCCGGCCAACGTGCGCAGTGCCTCTGTGCCGCGCAAACTGGGCTATCGCCACGAAGCCACGCTGCGCCGTCGTGCCGTCCGTTCCGACGGCCAGCCGCGAGACACGATGATCTGGTCGATCTTCGCCGACGACTTCGCCAACTCACCGGCAGCCTCCACGCCTGTGCGGATGTACGACGTCACCGGCGCAGCCATAGAGCACTGACCCCCTCTCCTTTCCAGACCATCTTCATACGGAACATTCCCCGCCTGCTACTCGTTTAGCCACCAGATACACTACACCGCCGCTTCGTGGACAAGTCGTTGTCTTCTACTTGACATAAGATGACCGATTTATTCTTTGAAACAGACTACCTGTGATACAATGCGCGTACTTTTTGCATCGTCGGTCGCGGGACGTGTAAAGACGCCAAACCTGGCGTTTCTACTGTTATTTGCTCCAGGAGGAATGGATTGAGGAAGGTTTTCGTCGGGCTGGTCCTGGCGCTTGGCATCGTCGTTGCCCTGATCTACCCAGGACTGGCTGCGCCCACAACCCAGGTTGAAGTGCCCACCGGGCCTGCCACTGAACCCATCGATGTCGTGGTGGTGCTCGATGATTCGGGCAGTATGGCGACCTGTTGGCCCTGGCCTGAACAAGGACTGCCGTTTGAGCCGCCCTGCCGCTTCCCCAGCAGTAACGATCCCAGCGATCCGGACGAGTTGCGCTACTCTGCCGCCCGTCTCTTGATCCACCTGGCCGACGCCGCCGACCGTGTGGCGGTGATCCGCTTCGACAGTGCCGCCGAAGGGGTCGGTGTATTAGGCACCCTGCAAGAGGCGGGCAGCGGCGAGCGTCGTCGTATCCTGGCCGACTCGCTCCAACCGCCCGAGAGCTATCTGTCGCGAGGCTATACCCGCATCGACCTGGGGCTGGAAGAAGCCAACCGCTTGCTCTCCGCCGATCGCCAACCCAATCGCAGCCAATACGTCCTCTTGCTTACCGATGGGGAACCTACCGCGCCTGGCTCCGCCCCCGGTCAACCTGGGCGCATCAGCGCGCTGATTGATCAACTGCAAGCCGACAATGTGCTCGTCTTCCCGGTGGTGCTGTGTAATCCAACTTCGGGCTGTGCAGGCGACTTTCTGGCCCAGGAGTTTGGCCCTGATCTGCGTGAAGCCCAATCGGCTACAGCCCTGCTGCGCGTCTTCAGCGAAATCTTCGCCTCCATGAAGTCAGACCGAACGGTGGTTACCTCGCGCAACACCGAGGGCAACCTGGCCTTCCAGACACGCGCCGCCCACGGTGTGGGGCAGCTCGCCTTTGTCAGCCCGCGCGGCGCCATTCAAGCAGTGCATCGTGACGGAGCACCTGTGGTAACCCAGAGTATCCTCGAAGACAGCAACGTGGATCTCAACGTGATCAACGGCGATGTGCCCGCCGGGACCTGGGTGGCCGAGACACCCGATCCCAGCGCGTTTGTGGTCGTGCAGACCAGCAGCTACCCCGAGTTGATCTTTCCGCCGCCCAGCGTAGCCGGCAGCCCGGCCTCGCCCCGTTACTTCCCGGCAGGCAGCACGCCTCTGATCGTGGCGCGCGGCGCGGGGGCTGCTGCCGGCGAGCCGCTTTTGCTCGATGGCCAGACCGTGATTCCTCAGCTCAGCGGCAGTGGATCGCTGGCGGCCATGCCTTTGCCGCCCAACAAACGCACGTTGACGCTGCAACTGGGTGAAGATCGCTCCCCCTTGCAGTTGCGCCGCGACTTTGTGCTCTCGCCGCGCACGGATCTGCCGCGCGCTCAGGTCTTCTCGCCCGCGCCCAACAGCCCGGCGCTGCTTGAAGATGGCCGCGCCCGGCTCCAGGTTGGTTTTGGGCCGGGGGTACCCGTGCAGTCGCTGCAAGCGACCGTCTACGTCAATGACATTACTGAAGACGCCACAGGGACGCCGGTTTATCAGGCCGGCATGAGCTGCGTGGATCGCCTCTGCACCGACGAAGGGTTCACCCCGACGGACGGACGCAGCTACGCGCTGCGCTTTCTGCTCTCGGCAGTGAGCGAGGAGATCCGCTTCGGCGACTGGGCCGAGACTAACCTGGACGTGGAACCGGCGGTCTATCTACGCGGTCTGCCCCCCACCCTCGATCTGGCGCAGATGCCTGCCGAGGGCTGGCCGATCACGGTCATGGCCGGCACCGCCGAGGAGATCGGCGCGCTCAACGCGCGCTTGACGCTGCGCAGCATCGAAACCGGCGAAATCATCCCCAATGCCGGGATGCAATTTTCGGTGGATGTGGACGAAAATGCCGCTACGTCTGCCACCCTGCGCGTGGACGGGCTGGACGAACTGCGGCCAGGCGACTACGAAGGCGAGATCGTGCTGTCCGCCACCAATCCCGCCGGTCGCCCTATGGAGGTGAAGATCCGGCCGGCGCCGGTGCTGCCGGTAACCCTCACCGTGGACCGTTCGACGGCGCGGATTCAGTCTTCGGAGGCCGATTTTGGTGATCTCCCCTTCGAGACGTCGCCCAACTTCCGCGTAGACGAGACCATCACCATGCCACTTGTCTTTGAGCAGGGCCGCCCCTTCCGGCTGACGGCACAGGTAACCGAAAGTTCCTGCGCCGGATTGACGGTCAGTGCAGGCGAGATGCAGCCCCAGGGCGATGGATACGTCTTGCCGATACGGCTGCAAAGCAGTGGACCAGTCTCCCCTGGCGCCTGTACGGGGAGCATCCAGTTGAGCGGACCCAACGGGGATTTCGATGTTTTCCCCAGTCAGATTGGCTACCGGTTGCGTGTGCGTAACCTGGAGTGGAGTGCGGCGGGTTCACTCAATTTTGGTGATCTGGGGCTGGCCGGTGAACAGTCCACGCAGCCGTTGCTGGTACGCTTTGACGGCCGGACGCCCTTCACCGTGCGGGTGCTTTCGATGGATGTCGCCGGCGAAACCGACAGCGGCCCCGTCTCACTGGACAATTCATTTTTGGCCGTGCCGCCGGTGGAAGTGACCGGCGAACCCGATGCCAACGGCTTTTACAAGGTGCCGCTTACGCTGGCGGCGAGCAAGGCCATTCCACAGGATCCGCTGCGGGGCAGCTTCTACGCCGGCACGTTAACGCTGGGCATTGAGGGTCTGCCCAACGAAACGCGCACGGTGGACGTGGGATTCCGCAGCCCCACCGGCTTTCAGCGCTATGTGGCGTGGTGGCTGCTGCCCATCTATAGCCTGCCCTGGCTGCTCTGTTCGGGTCCGTTGACGCTGTTGTTGCTTTTGATCGCACTGGCGCGGGTGCGCAGCGGTGGCTATGCCGTCGACGAAGAGGAACCGGTAGTAACGCTGCCTACACCCGCCTTCGCACCTTCGACGTCGAGTTTTGGCGCAGCGACATTTGGAGCCACGGCACCGCCCACGAACGCGGCGGAATCGTCTTGGGGCGGCGGGCAGTGGGGCGACGCCGACTGGAATCAGCGCGTCTACATCCGAAAAACCCAAACCATCCGGCCCCACACAGGATGATCCGTGGGCGACGCGGTGGTAGGGATTTGCTTCTCTACGCCTATCTTCTGATTTGGTGTTTCTGACACTTTACGGTGAAATAGCAGAACTGATTTTGGTTCGCATAAGCCATTAGGGATATTCATGAACGGTAACGGTACGCATTTAATTGGCGAGAAAGCAACCATCTACCCCACATTGGTCATCGGTGTGGGCGGGATGGGCACCAACACTGTGCGCTCAGTCAAACGTCGTCTGCGCAAGGTGTGGGGTGGCGATACGCTGCCCGGCATGGTTCAGTTGCTCGCCCTCGACACAGAACCGCTGGTCAATCGGCTGGATCAAGAGCCGCTCTACGCCGACGAGTTTGCCTACATGGGCAAGTTCGACGCCACACGCTTGATCGATAATCTGGAAAATCACCCTGAGATCGCACGCTGGTGGAACTACCCCTCGATTCCACTTGGGTACATTCACAACGGGGCCAAACAGCTTCGTCCCATCGGGCGGCTCTCGTTCTTCCGCAACTATGTCACCTTCAAGCGACTGCTCGAAACCAAGTATGCCTCACTGGACAAGATCCGCGACATGGAGATGGCGCAGAACCGGGGCTTCCCGGTGATGGGCAACTATCAACTGGTCTATGTGGTGGGCAGCCTCTGCGGCGGCACCGGCTCGGGGATGTTTATGGACGTGGCGCACCGCGTGCGTGCATTGGTGCGCAGCAACGCCCGCGTCGTCGGCATCTTCTACCTGCCCGACGTGCTCGAAGAGGAGATCACCAGCGATCTGCAACGACGGCGCATCAAGGCCAACGCCTACGCCGCGCTCAAGGAACTGAACTACTTCCAAGAGACGCAGACCTTTTCAGAACTTTACCCCAGCGAGCAGCGTGCCCTGCCCGACACGCCTTACGCTCCTTTCGACTTCATCTTTTTGGTGGGGCGCACCAACCGCGAAGGACGTAGCCTGGCGCGCAAGGCCGACGCCGAGAACCTGGCCGCGCACCTGATCCAGCTCACCGCTATCAGCCATCTCAGCAGCGAGATCCTGGGGCTAGAGGTCAACGTGGTGCGCGAACGGATGGCCGATCCCAACCTGCCTGCCGGGCAGGTGGTGGGTGAACGCAAGACCAAGTCGGGCCACTTTCTTGTGTACAGCAGTTTTGCGGCGTCGGCGCTGGTGGCCCCCGACGAATCGCTCACCGATTTCTGGCAGCGCGCCTTTGTCACCGATGTGATCCGTCGCTTTGCCGCCGGCCCTACTTTGCAGGATCCGCGCCAGCCCATGTCCCCCCAGGAACGCCAGAACGTGATGACGATCTGGCAGGGGCTGTTGGCCGAGTTGCGCACCCGCTATCTTGCCCTCAACAATGACCGATTGGAAGAGATGGCGGTCGAGGTCGAAGAAGGCCGCGGGGCCTGGCTCACCTTCCGCGAGTTGACCGAACGCGCCTTCCGCCAGGCCATTGTCGAAGCGGGGTTGCGCGGTGCAATTGCCCTTTCCGAGTTGATCGGGCCCAGCAACCCGGCGGCGCCGCCGCTGGAATCGTTGCCCGGGCAGCGCCTCTTCTTGCTTGACAACCAGGCCGTCAGCGAAGAGGACCGAGGCCGCTGGCGGTCGGTGCTGGCCCAGGAGGGCGGCGCCGCGGAGCGGGCGGGCCAGTTGGCAGGCGGTTTCAGCGATCTGCTGCTGTCGGCCTTTAGCCCGCGACAAGCGCGAGAACGATCCCGCGATTTAAGCTCACGCAAGGCGCGTGCCCGTCTCTATCAGCGTCGCGACGCTACCGAGCGCGTGCTGGTCGATGAGTTGATGCACCTGGCCACGCGCCTGCGCGAGGTCTTTCGCAACCAGTTGAACAACGCCGCCCAGGGCCTGGTGCGCGCCAATGCCGAAGCAGCTCAGATGGCCGAACGCATCGATCCGCGCATCCCCGATGGTTCGCTCACCACCAGCACCTATTACGAGTTAGAGACCGGCGCCGTAGGACGCGACTATCTGCAACACTTCTACCGTCGCGCCGCCCAGGCTGTTTACCCGGCCGATCGGCAATTGCTGATCGGACGGCTGATCGATGGGCTTTTTGTTCAGAACAACCCGCTCAGCGGCGACCAGATCATCGAGATCCTCAACACCGGTCTCATCGACGAGACGGGGCTGATCGGCCGCGTGCGCAAACTGGTCGACATTCGCCACATCATCGGCGTGCAGCACAGTGAAGAGGTGGATGCCTCGCGTCCACTGCCCAACAACCGCATCCATCAGTGGCTGGATCGCCTCAACCCCTACATCCGTTGGGACTCGGATCGATTCAGCTTCCACGACGCCGATCTGGAACACATCCGCCTGGCTGCCACACCCGGCAGCCGTGAGGATGATCCGGGTATGGCCATCGCCATGGTCGGGCAGGAAGATATCAAGTGGGTACCCACCGGCGATGTCAGCCGCATGGACGCAGTTTGGATCGTCCATGGGCTACCGGTGACGCTGTTGGAACGGCTGGATGAGTTCCGAGCCCAATACGAAAATGTACACGATTTCCCTGTTGGCGAGGAGTTCCACTTGAACCCGCTGTGGGTGAATCTGCCTGAGATCACACCAGAGATGCCGCCGACCCATGTCACCAATACGCGCATCACAGGCACGAACTACCAGAATTGGAGCTCGCCGGATCGGCGCTAACCATGATTACGGGGGCAACACGAAGTAGGTCCGCGATACTCTGTTTTGGCGGATGGGGCTTGCAGACCATGCTCCATCTTCAACCGCGTCTGCGCTCCATTCAGGATCAACGCCGCGCCCGCCAGGTCGAAGGCCCCGATCTGACGCAGATCACACAGATGGCGTCCCTGTTGACCGGTTCCACGGTAGATGCCGCCGGACGGGTGCCGCTTCACCTGCGCAAACGGCGCCAGGATCTATCCCTCCCGCCCTTTTATCTGGAACAGGTGCTGGAACGGCTCGATGCAGAGCAAGCGCACCCGGACGATGAAGACGACTGGCGCGCGGGGCTGGCCCATGAGATCTTCCACGGGCAGGGTGTCAGCGTGGGCAGTACCAGCAGCGAACGCCGCGCCCGACGTCTGTTGCAAGAGACTGAGCCGGTTTTGCAGTCGCTCAACCACTCGGACACGCTCTACGCCTCGCGCAACGGTCACGGCGAGAGGCCGCCCTTCGCGGCCGGCCGCGGCGACGTTTTTCGCGCCGGCCTCCGCCAGGGCGTAGAAGTGGCGCGCCTGCTCGACGCGCATCTGCTCGCCCCCATCCGCCAGGACGAGCTGGTACCGGGCGATCCATTCGTGCAAACGACGCTCTACGTGGTGGCGCCCTTGTTTGAGCCGCTCTCCTCCGCGTTGATCTGGCCCACGCTGGTCCACTTGCTCAATTATCTGGGGGATCGCCATATCTCACAGGTGGTGGCGATCTTTGCTACAGGCAGCTACGCCGGTGACAACAGCCGCGCAGTCGAGGATGCCACCTCCTTTGCGGCGTTGGCCGAATTGGAAGCGCTGAGCAACCTGCATCCTGAGGCTACGCCGGCCATCGAACCGGTCGTGCGCGGCGAGGCCATGCCGGGGTTGTCCAGGCTGGCGGGCCCGCTCAGCGATTGGGTGGGCCGTTCGATCTTCGACCGCATCTATCTGGTTGATCGTGAAAAGAGCAATCAGGGGCTGGTGCGCGACAGCTATGAACTGAGCGTCCTCGTGGGCAACGCCTTGGAGGCGTTGATCACCACCGATGGCAATCAGTTCATCGAAGAGCAACTGGGCATCGATCTGCGTAACGCCGAAGAACGTCCGTACAGCTTGATGGGTGCTGCCGGGGATTATGTGCCGCTGGACTATCTTTTCCAGGCCGTGCACCAGCAAGAGGAAAAGCGCCTCGTGCGCGAGGTGATCCTGGGGGCGGAGCGCGCGCAGGAAGACGCCCCGATCGCATCGTTGGCCGATCTGGGGATCACCCAGACGCAGGTGGTGGCGCAACTGGTGGCGCAGATGCCCGATCTCTTCCTCGACGTGGCGCCGCAGCAGATGGACGATCTGGCCGTGCATCCGGACTTTGTTCTGCCACCGTCGCTGGCGGGTGAACTACGTAATTTGGGCCCGATAGAATGGCTCGACGCCTTCGACGACCGCCTGGAAACGGCGGCGCTTCAGTTCGAGCGATTGGCAGGCGTCAACGCCCTGGATCAGGCCTGGGGCCTGGATGGGCTGCATGAAAATGGTCTGCCCAAGAACCTGCGCGACAGGCGACTGCTGCCTGCTGCCGCCCACGCCATGCGCCGCACCTTCGTTGATCTACTGGCAGAATCGCCGGCGGGGCTGCGCCAGGCCCAGGCTCATCTGGCGGTGTGGAAGGCTGAGTTAGAGGAAGAACGCCGGCGTGCATTGAGCGGCCATGCGCCAGGTCAGCGAGCCATGGTTGGCGCGCAAAGGCAGCTTGCCCTGCGTCAGTGGCGGGCGCGCTACGAACGCAATCGTCTCAACGCACCTTCGTTGGGGCAGGCTCTGCTGCGTTCGGCGTTGCTGGTGGCCGCGGTGGTGCTGGTAGCATCGGCTTATCTGGCTTTCTTCAACCGCCCATTCGATCCGATCATCGATGGCGGGCTGCTGTTTGGTGTCTTTCTGGGTGCTGTGGTGGGTGGCGCAGGCAGTTACCGGCGACGACTGCAACAGATCCGCAGATTGCGGCGCGAACGAGTGGCATTGGCGCAGGCAGATCTCACGGCTTATTTGCAAGAGCGCGTACAGCAAGGGCTGGTGCGCGCCTATGATCATCTGGCGCAGATGCTCAACGAAATGTCGCGTGCGTTGGAAGAGACGACCGAGGATCTCAATGCGTGGGCCGTGGCCGACGGCATGCCCTCGCCCGAAACATACGCCGGCACCCATCTGCGCCGTCCACAGTTGAACCAGCGATTGTGGGATCTCTGCCGCGATCACCTGCGCGGCAAAGCGGATCGCGAAGGACGACGCAGTGAGGAGCGCTTACGTTCGTCGTGGCGCTCGGTGGCGTGGCGGCGACGGCTGGAATGGCTGTTATTGGAGCAACATGGGGAGCAACCGCTGCCGGAGGCCATGCAGTCACTGCTGCGCGAGACGGTGCAGGCGACCATTGCCGAACTCAGCGCCGCATCGGCGCAACCCGTGCGCGATGAACTGGTGCGTCGGCTGGCCAAGGAATGCAATCTGGAAGATCTGCTCTGGCGCGATGCGGTCTCCGTGCGCCATCCGCTGTTGGTGCAGATCGACGGCGGCAACCGGCAGGCCAGCGCGCAGAATCTGATCCACCGCTTCCTGGAGTCTCTGCGCAGCCATGCCAAGCCATCCGCCAACTATGACGTCTCAGACCGGCTGGCTTCGCATGGCATTTTGGTCGATTTTGCGGCGGTGTGGGGTAGCGTTGACAGCGATTTGAACGAGAGCACGCTGCGCGAATTTCGATCGGCGTTGTTGTCCAGCGACGATCCATTCCGCTTGACCTATGTGCGCACGGTACACGGTCTTTACCTGGGCGATCTGAGCAGCATCCGCCGCTATTATCTGGAAATGACCCTGCTCAGCGACGATCTGGTTGGTCAAGTTTCTCTGGTAGAAAGACATGGCCGCCTGCTCTACGGGATTGCAACGACGGCGGCAAAAGAAGTTGAGGGGATTTGATGGTGCCCCGTAACTCGTCGTTGTTGGACGAGATTTTCTAGGGTGCGGATCGCGAATTAACCATTCACCACGATCTGAAGCTGATCCCCAACGTTGGTGGTGGTGGCGTCGGCCGTACCGGCCGGCACTTCGAGGACACGTTTCGCCCCGCGATAGAATCTCCCTATACGCCAGGGCCTCAACGTCCGATCCACCCCCACCACCTGGTTTTGCCTGTCCAGATAGATTACGTCAATTGGCATCGACATAAAGAAACAGTGGATGCTGCCACAGGGGTCGATGAGCAGCCCGTCACCACGGTTGAGGCTTTTGCGGCCAATCAGCCCAATCCCGCGTGTCCAAAAGTTATTGGCTACACTCCCCGCCGTGACAAGACGGGATTTGGCACTGGCGTTGTAAACGGTCAATGAGGGGGCACTCACTTTTTTCTCCTTCACGCAAAAATGTCTAGGGTCTTCGCCGCCGGTTAAGGTTGGCAGAGAAGAGATCCGACGGTAAGTTGACCTGATCAGACTTCATGCGATCCAAAACTTTGGGGCGAATGCCGGTGGTACGCAACTGGCCGATGATCTTGCCGTGTTCGTCCATACCTTCTTCTTCAAAATGGAAGATGTCCTGTGTGAGGATCGTTTCGCCTTCCATCCCCAAGACTTCTGTACAATAGACGAGCCGACGGGTGCCGTCGCGCATACGCTCGATGTGGACGATCACATCGACGGCCGCCGCGATCTGCTGTCGAATGGCCCGCAACGGTAGATCCATGCCCGCCATCAAAACCATGGTTTCCAAACGGCTCAAGGTGTCTCGGGGAGAGTTGCTGTGTGCCGTAGACATGGATCCATCGTGGCCGGTGTTCATGGCCTGGAGCATATCCAGCGCTTCACCGCCACGACACTCACCGATAATCAGCCGGTCGGGGCGCATACGAAGGCTGTTGATGACGAGATCACGAATGGCGATGGCCCCTTTGCCTTCGATGTTCGGTGGGCGTGTTTCCAGACGCACCACATGATCCTGGCGCAGTTGCAGTTCGGCGCTGTCTTCGATGGTCACAATACGATCGGTGACAGGAATAAAACTGCTCAGCACGTTGAGCAGCGTCGTCTTCCCTGAACCCGTGCCCCCGCTGACGATGATGTTGAGATGTGAGACTACGGCCGCTTCGATGAATTTGGCAAAATCCTCACTGAAGCTGCCAAACTTGATCAGATCGGCAACGGAGAGCGGCTTTTTGCTAAATTTACGAATGGTAATGCTGGGGCCGTCGATGGCCAACGGTGGCACGATGGCGTTCACGCGGCTGCCATCCGGCAAGCGGGCGTCGACCATTGGGCTGCTTTCGTCGACGCGTCGACCCAATGGGGCCAGGATGCGCTCGATCACGCGCAGAACGTGTCCATTGTCTTGGAACTTGACATCGCTGCGGGTGAGTTTGCCGCCGCGTTCAATGTAGACCTGAAACGGACCGTTGACCATGACTTCGGAGACGCTGTCATCGTCGAGCAGCGGTTGGATAGGGCCAAAGCCAAGTATATCGGCCAGGATTAGATCGAAGAAGTTCTGACGTTCCATGCGGCTGAGCACGAGACCCGACTCTGTGATGGAACGGGCGAAGATCGGCTCGATCAGGTAGCGTCCGTCCTCCATGGTGATGCGTTCGGTGTGCAGGCTGGCGTCGCGGATCAGTTCTTGTTGTACACGGTCGCGCAGGATAATGAACGCTGAAGGTAGCTCTTTTTCGCGCCCGCTTGACCGTATGTTGTTGACGATAGGGGCCTGCACTTCAGGTGCACGGGACGAGGGCGCGGGCTTTGCAGCCGGTGTCGGCGCTGGTTGTACTGGCGACACCGGGTCGGTGTTGTATGCCGGTGGCGGCGCCGTCATTCGTCTAGTCGGTTGTGAGGCCGTCCGATTGAAGAGTCCCATACCTGCCTACTTGCTTACTGTTCAGCCTGATATTTAGCGGGATCGAAGAGTTCCAACGAGTTCTGCCCATCGGTCAGTGCCGGTACTTCGCGGCGTGGAATGAGCCAAACCGGATCCCAATCATTCCAGTCATTGTTGCTAAGGTTGCGCTGTTGCTGAACCGTCGATATTCATGGCCCAGATCTGTGCGCGCCCCGAAATGCGGTTGCTCCAAAAGGCGATGGTCTGCCCGTCGGGGCTAAAGGTCGGATGTTTGTCCCATTCCCAGTCGTTGACCGTCAACCGCTTCGGCATAACGTATCCACTCGAATTGTAATCGGCAAAGTGAATGATAAAGATTTCGTCGCCCCATAAGCCCCAATTGCCATCGGTCGGCCCTGCGCCACGTTGTGAAGTAAAGGCGATGCTTTGGCCATCGGGGGCAAACGTGACTTGATAGTTGATGCCGCTGTTGTTGAGCAGTTCAACCCGCGCCTCTAGCCAATGTGGCGGCACATCGTAGCGCCACATGTAAATAGCCACAGACTTACCGCTGCCATCGTCCTCGACCCAGATACGACGCAGGTTGTCAGGCGACCAGGTCGTCTGAACCTTCAAGCTATCGTACAGCCCTGTTGGATCGTTCACCGGTGTCTGTTCGCTGCCGTCAGGTCGCATCACCCAAAGCCCGCTGCGCGATCCGGGTCGATCGCTTCTGAACGAGATCCACCCTGTAAATTGGTCAATGGGCGACGGTGTCGGCGTCATGATTTTCATGATTGCTTCAAATGGATCGGGGGTCGGCGTCGGTGTCATCGTCGGCGTCGGCGTTGGGGTGGGCATTAACGCCACCTCTATTTTAAGCGCTCGCAAGCGGGCTGCGGTAGCACCGTCGACAGGCAGGTCGGCGGCTGCCTTGTACTGAGCCAGCGCTCCGTATAGATCGCCGGCCGTCTCAAGTTGTGCCCCATAGCCCAGGTAAGAGTCAAAGAGCGCCTGTCGGGCGTCACCGCCGAGGAGATCGGGTACGCTGACATAGAGCGCCAGGAGCAGGCCGGTCGATTGATCATAGCGCTGCTGCGCCATCAGGCCTTTGGCCTGTTGGTACGTGCTCAACAGGTTGATGTTGCCCTGAGCCAGCGCATCACGAGGACGCAGACTCAACGCACGCCGGTAGAGTTCGGCGATCTGATCCACCTGCGGGAGTGACAGACCCGGCTGGCCCATCTGCCCTGCGCCCGATCGAGTATAGCTTTCGTACAGGTGCAGCTCCACAGTATCCGGTTCATAAAGGACCGATTGCTCGCGGATCAGATTGTAGAGGGTGATGGCATTTGACCAGTCGCTGCGCTGGTACGCCAGTTCGGCCTCTGCAAAGATCTGTTCGACGTGAGCACCGGCGCCAATGGCGTCGATGCGCGCTTGCACGTCCTTATAGCCGGGTTCTTGTTGGTTCAACGTTTCATAGATGGCCAGTGCAGCGGTAGTCTCACCACCCTGCTGTAAGGTCACTGCCTCCTGGTACTGCTCGCCTAGACGCATCTGTCGCTGCGCTTCGTTCAGACCGGCAAGTGCGGCTTCGTGGTCGGGCGACATTTGCAGCACTTTTTCGAAGAGGGCCGCCGCTTCAACATAGGCTGCGCCGGCCAACGAAAGTTCAGCTTGATTCAACGTGAGCGTCAGTTCACGCTCGTGGCGTTGGATCAGTTGCATCGGGACCACCCAACGGCCATATCCGTACCAGCCCCCGACCAGCACAGCCAGGATCAGCAGGACAACGGCGGCAATCGTTAGCCGCCGACGCTTGGTAATGGCTACTATGAAGGCCGATCGCCCTGCGACCGGCTTTTGCTCTAGCTCTATCTTGATCTTGGCGCTATCGATCAAGTATTGGATATCTGCATAGTCGGGATAGTCTTTTTGCAACTCACGCAATTTATCAAGGGCGGCTTTCCATGCCCCATTCTGGACATGTTGGGCAGCTTCTTGATACCTTGGATCTTGCCACGCAGATGTGTTTGCAGCCATCGTTTTTTATCCGTTCACCTAGACCATTGCGGCGTAAATATGGCGTCTGTACCACTGGTCGAGAGTGCCGGCATATTCCCGCCCAGATTTAACAGTGATGCGTCAAGCGTGATTTGATGGTAGGGGCGCTGCTTGCTGCGCCCGCAGTGCTGACGGGCGCAGCAAGCAGCGCCCCTACGGAATTGCCATCACCCAAGTTCCACAGGTACGACTCTTCGGTATACGCGACAGGCACTAAAAGCCTGGAAATGACTCCATGATAGCCGGAACAGCCGGCCCCAGTATGATGGCAAAGAGCGCAGGCAGAATGAATATGGTGATAACCGGTAACATCTTAATCGGTAGTTTGTTGGCCTGTTCTTCTATCCATTGGCGGCGGCGCATCCGCATTTGATCGCTTTGGGTATGCAGAATATCGGAAACCGAAATGCCCAGGCTGTCGGCCTGAATCAACACGGCCACAAAGGTGCGCAGTTCATCCACCCCGTTCCGATCGGCCAGATTGCGCAGTGCATCTACCCGGCGCACACCCATATTCATCTCGTTGACCATGCGTTCGAACTCATCGGTTAGGGCATTGTGCCATCGTTCAGAAAGGCGCAGCAGGGCCATGTCAAAACCCAACCCTGCATCGACCATCGTTGTCAACATATCCAACGCATTGGGCAGAGAACGACGTATCTCTTCAGTGCGCTTTTTGATCTTTCCTTTTAGCCAGTAATTCGGAATATAAGTCCCTAACAGGAGACCAGCCACCCCAAACATGGCTGCTGAAAATGTTGGGATATCCGCAAACTTGAAGCAGTAGAGACCGGCCAAAAGTCCGACACCGATACCGCTTAACATCTTCAACCCCAGGAGATCGATCACCACCAGATTATTGGGGTTACCGGCCAACGCCAACTGCTGGCGCAAAAACTCAAGATTGCTCCCCGGCGTCATGCCACCTAACTTCGCCAGGAAGGAATGCGCCAAGCGGTATAACGACACGGTCGGCAAAGCTATCAATCGCCAGCGTGGTGTCTGCACCCTGTGTTGATTCAGCCAGAGAGCGTAGACGTTTCTGGATTATGCGATAGCGATACTCTCGGAAAAGGCCAAACCCAACAGAGAGACAGGCCAGCCCAATACATAGAGACGCATAGACCATGTATGCAGTGGGTGTTGTTGAGCCATTGCAGGAGGGAGGACGGTAAATTCTGTAGGGTTTCGATCAGCATGTTCGTTGCTACCAGTTCATTGTTCAGTCAGAAACCTGACTGGGGATCAGTTGTTGTACCCAACTGTGTTAGGTCTCGATGCTGTTTACCATTTTCGTAATCATGAAAAGGCCAAGCAAGACGCTGCCTAATGCAAAGCCTGGGATACAGAACCAGGGATAAACAAAGATGCGCATCATATAGTCAGCATTCATGAACAATAGCAGCAAACCTATCAGGAAGGGCATCGCCGCCAGCAGGTAACCTGTTGCACGCTGCATACTGGTGATCGCGCGTACCTCGCCTTTAAGCCGAATGCGTTCACGGATTGTCTCCGCAATTGTGGCCAGAATATCGCCTAAGTTTCCACCGACCTCATTTTGAACCTGAATGGCAGCGACGACCATCTCGAGATCGGGGCTTTCCATGCGCTCAACCAGGCGGCCCAGAGCCATTGTACTGGAGACGCCAAAGGCGATCTCCTGGGTGACGTGTTCGTACTCCTCAGTGCTGGGGCTGGGCATCTCCTGCGCCACCAGGCGTAAGGCCTGAATCAAGCCATAGCCTGAGCGCAGGCTGCCCACGAGCAGATTTAGCACATCGGGCAACTGATTCTGGAAGAGGGCCAGGCGCTGTTCTTTACGACGTTTCAACCACATACGTGGCAGGAAAGCGCCCAAAATACCCAATCCCAGCCCGGCGAAGAGATTCTGGCCGATTAGCCAGCCTAACAAGAACAAGAAAGCAACGAGGCCGAAGTTGATCGCCATGAACTCCACGGCCGTCAGTTTGACCCCGGCCTGGAAGAGGGCAAGATTCAACTTGCCGCCCCACTTGCCACGCACAAGTTGGGCATTCATGCGGTCTTTCAACTGATCAGACGAAGATCCCATCTCATCGTCCGACAGCATGGCGTTGAGGGCCAGTCGATCTTCCAGATCGGTTGTCAGGCCCCAGGGTAAAATAGATCCCGGCGAAGACGACGATGACCGCCATCATGACAATCAGTGTAATCAGAAGAGCCACAGTCGCTATCCTTCAGTCCAGAACAAGTGGAACCGATGCCCACCCTACACGTTGAGAAAAGCATGCGCTAGTAAATCCCGGCGGAAATATGCCGACAGTTCCAACCAGTGGTACGGACGCCCGATTTCCGCCGTGGTATTTACGCCGCAATGTAGATTACGCCGTACTCCCTTGAATCATGGTTGAAAGGCGACCGAACAGACCCTTTTCTGCCTGTTTGGCGCTCTGCTTTTGATCGGGGATCATCTGCTTCGTCAGCTTTTCGATGGTGCGGGCGACTGCACAGCGCGGATCGGTGATGACAAGCGGAATCCCCCGGTTGAGCGAGTAGATAACCAGCCCCGTATCCTCGGGAATGGTTGCCATCACCTGCATATTGAGATGACTGCTCACATCGTCCGCCGTCAGGCCGCCTTTGATGCCGTCTCGGTTAACCACCAGAAAGAGTTTCTCGCGTGGGAAGCCATTCTCATCGGCGGCTTTTAGGAAGAGTGAAGTGCGTTGCAGCGCGGTCATTTCGGGCGTCACCACCAACAACACCTTATCGGCCAGACTGAGGGTGACGCTTGTCTGCTCTTCGATGATGGCGCCGCCGTCGATCACGACATAGCTATATTCCAAGGCAATCAGAGAGAGCATTTTCTCGAACTGTTCCACGTTAGCGGGTGACGTATCTTCGAGGTTGCGTCCACTGACCAGCACATGCACGCCGCTCTTGTGTACCACCATCATCCCGGTGATCAGGTCGAGATCCATATCAGCGCCCTGTGCCAGCAGATCGCTGCTGGTGAACTGGGCGGTCAGGTTGAGAACTGTCTCTAGATCGCCGAGGCTGCCATGACCATCGATCAAGGCAACGCTGGCATTGGTCTGCTGGCGTAACAGGATGGCTGTGTTTACGGCCAACGTGGTACAACCGGCGCCACCTTTGGGGCTGATAAACAAGATCATCTGATTGCGGCGCGGCCCCGTTTGCCTGTTGACGAGGCTGTCCTGACGCAGTGTTTCGATTTCGACCAGTTGATTCAACGTGGTGAAGACGTCTGCTTCGTTTAGCGGTTTGAGCATAAAGGCGCGGGCGCCGGCCAGCATCGCATCGCGAACATAGGCCACGGCTCGCTCGTCGGCCAGGGCCACAATCGGCGTTAGCGGAGAGACCAGGGTTAATTTTCGAATCGCTTCTAGCGGTGTCACATCTTTGACCGCATCGTCCACGGCGATCACCCGCGGGGCATCCTGAGCAACCGCCTTGAGTGCATCCTGTGCCGTAGTGACAAAGCGCACCGAGAAGCGTTTGTCTGTCGACAGGATATGCTGTAAACGGTTGACACTCTCAGCGTGGTCGGTTACAACCAGGGCTTGAATTGACTCGCTGTTCTTCGCAGTTGCCATCTTCAGATCCTTCTATCAATCCGCTCTAACTGTGGATGCACCCTGAAATTCGACATAACTGCTATTCCGCCTAGGGGCTGCCGGCGCTGTTGCCTGTCGCTTCGGCGGCGGCATTGCTCTGCTCGATGGCGGCCGTGATATCAGCCGTCAGCGTAGAGGGTGCCGTCGCACTAAATGGATTGGCCGTGGCCAATCCCTGGGCCGTATCCAGTTGTAGCTGGAAGCGGTCGATCAGGTACTTAGAGTCGACAGGAATCACCGGCGCCAATGCTTCGTTGCCCGGCGCTCGCAAGAAGAAGTCCATAGGGGCGCCGACATCGATCAAATGTTTGAGCACCAACGCATCCTGTGGCGTTACGGCCAGCAAAATGGCTTCGGGACCGAGCAAAACAGCGCTCTCTTCGCCAGGTGTCTGTTTGCGTAAGAGACCTTTTACCTCCAGATTTTGCAGACTCAGGAAGGTAGTCGTTGGCGGGGACGTCTTTCGCCTTGCTACTCTCCTCTTGATCATTGATGTCAAACTCAAACTCGACGGTGTAGGCGATGTCAATGTGATCGCCGACGGCCAACATGCCTAGCTTCCCTAGAATGGCAAAGGCAGGCACGGAAATCAGTACTTCATTGGCACTCAGTTGATAGAGAACCGGCGCATCAGGATCGGTTGGATCGGTCAGACGTTGTTGCAGCAGGATCTCGCCGGCCACAATCGGTGTGTTCGACATTTTAAAGAGGACGTCTTCGGTAGAAACTAGATAGCCCTCTGGCGCCAGCGCTGCCGGCACCTTTTGGATCTTGACCATGGCGGGGTCGAGCAACTGCCTGGCCGGGATATTCTGCGCGGCCACCAGCACTTGCAGCGTGGGTGTGTTGTCCAGGCGTGCCAGCGCGGCGTTGCTACTTACTTCATTGATCGTGCGAAAGGTCAGTAGACCGGCAATCAGCGCCATCAGTACACCTGCAAAAAGCCATATCCAACCCCGGCGTTGTGTCACGAGTTCACCTCACCAACGATCTAGCATGAACAAAGGATCTAAAATTCTCTATATCAAATTTACTGAGCGAGGACACGATATCTCAATAGTACTTGTGTTACCTCAGTAGCTACCCATACACGGATGATTCTCTGCTAGAGTTTGGCAAACAGAAAAGGGAAGCAAGTATGCTTCCCTTTTCTACAATCATGACTATTCTTGTTGTTTACAATACGTTAAGCTATCAGCAGCCGGCGGCTACCAATTCAGATCCCCTGTGACACTTGCAAAGATAGCCTTCAGACCCGTTCCGAGCGTCGTCAAAGCAGCAATTACCACGACAGAAACCAAGGCGAGGATCAAACCATACTCTGCCATGCCCTGCCCGTCTTCGTCAGACGAGAACATGCTCTTCACGTAAAGATAAACGTAAGCCAGTGTGTTCACAGTATCCTCCTAAGGATAAGAGTCAAAGTAGCGCCGATGAACTGAAGAGTTTCTTGCAGATGTTGGCCCATCCTTCGTTGTCTGTAGAGAGGTCAACCTTGCTGTGTGCCTTCAGTGTAAGTCGGCCTTCCCTTGTCAACAATGGTACTCTCGTCCCGTAATATTCGATTTCTTTGTCAAGCTCTTGGCTTACGAATTCCTTAACATATGCTGGGCTACCGGTCCTATCTTCTTTCCTATTGAGCAGAGGATAGGCTGCTTGATACAATCAAGCCAACTGTATGATTTGCTTGAAAACAGTCTATGTAGAACGGAAAAGTTGTATGAAGAGCGAAGAGTGCATCTCATCCAGCCATACCGGTAGTGACACCACGCCGATGTTCATGACGGAAGCGGTGAGGAATAAGAACGAGAAGGGACAGAGCCTGGTTGAACTGGCCTTTCTTTTGCCGGTGCTCATCCTGATTCTGGCCGGGATCTTAGACGTGGGGCGTTCCATGCAGGCGTATGTGGTGGTCCTCAACGCCAGCCGCGAAGCCGCCCTGCACGGTGCGGACTCAGATGTTGGAGTAGATGTCCTGACGCAACATGCGTTGGCTGAAATCACACGCGGCGGGCTGAACCCGGATCTGGCCTCCATCATGATCGACTATGAAATGCAAGGGTTCCCACCTGAAAACTTCATTCATGTGGAGGTCACGTATCGGTTTCCGCTGCTGATGGCGGTTCTATCGTTTGATGAGATAGACTTGCAGTCCAATACCGAAATGATCGTCTTTTGGTAGTTCGTTGGCTTCTCTGCCAATAACAAAAGCTCCCTCCCGGCTTCTTTGCCGGGAGGGAGCTTTTGTTGGTTCGATGTCCTGTTAGGACAGCCGGATCGCTAACCGATCCGTACTCCTCGGTTCTTAATCTCGATCCTCTGCAGGCCGTGATTCACTGGTGGACCATTCTACGGCGATGGGAGCCGGTTCCTCGCACTCAAAGACCAGTTCCATCTCACCGTTTTCGTTCTCACGATAGTCCACAGTCACGTGATCACCCGTCTGGTAATCACCGCGCAACAGGCGACGGCTCAGTTCGTTTTCCACCCGTCGCTGCAACAGACGGCGCAGCGGACGAGCGCCATACTCGGCGTCGAATCCGATTTCGGCCAGATGATCTTTGGCCGCCTCGGTGAGCGACACAGTAATGCCCATTTCGTCGAGCCGGTTTTCGATCTCGCCCATGAGCAAGCCCACGATTTCGCGGACATTTTCTCGGGTCAGCGAATCAAAGACGATCATCTCGTCGATGCGGTTGAGGAACTCGGGCCGGAACATGCGCTTGAGCTCTTTGCCGTACTCGCCTTCCTTGAGTTTACTCTCATCCAGTTCAGGCGTCATGAAGCCCAATTTCCCGCGCTTGACAACGTCGGCGCCCACATTGCTGGTCATGATGATCACCGTGTTGCGGAAGTCCACCGTGCGACCCTGACCATCGGTCATACGACCATCGTCCATGATCTGGAGCAGCGTATTCCACACTTCGGGATGCGCCTTCTCGATCTCATCAAAGAGGATCACCCGGAACGGGCGGCGACGGACCTGCTCGGTCAACTGACCGCCTTGATCGTAGCCCACATAACCAGGAGGCGCCCCAAAGAGACGGCTCACCGTGTGTCCTTCGCGATACTCGCTCATGTCCACGCGCAGCAGCGCATTCTCGTCATCAAAGAGGAAAGCTGCCAACGCCTTGGCCAGTTCGGTCTTACCCACCCCGGTCGGCCCCAGGAAGAGGAAGGTGCCGATAGGCCGCTTGGGATCTTTCAACCCACTGCGTGCTCGACGGATAGCGTCGCTGACCGCAACAATGCCTTTCTCCTGGCCGACAATGCGCATATGCAGATGTTCTTCCATGCGCAACAACTTCTCGGTCTCAGCCTCCAACAGATCGGTGACAGGGATACCCGTCCACCCGTGGATAACGGAAGCGACATCGCTGGCTTCCACCACGTCGTCGAGGTTGGCGTCACTCTTCCACTTCTTCATGTCGACTTTGAACTCTTCGCGCATGCGCACGAGGTCGGTCTTGATCTGCGCTGCCTTTTCGTAATCGCGGTCGGCCCAGGCTTCTTCTTCGCCTTCGACCATTTCCTCGATCTCAGCCTTTAACTGCTTCAACTCTTTGGGCATCGAATGCATGGCGATGCGCAGCTTGGCCGCTGCTTCGTCGATGGCGTCGATGGCCTTGTCGGGCAGTTTGCGCTCGGTCATATAACGGCTGGTTAACTTAACCGCCTGTTCCAGCGCAGCATCGGTGTAGGTGATGCCGTGATGATCTTCATAGCGAGTGCGCAGCCCGCGTAGGATCTCAATACTGTCTTCAACGCTGGGCTCGTCCACGTGGACGGGCGCAAAGCGGCGTTCCAGCGCAGCGTCTTTTTCAATGTGCTGACGATACTCGTTCAGTGTGGTAGCGCCGACGCACTGCAATTCTCCGCGGGCCAGGGCCGGTTTGAGCATGTTGCTTGCATCCATGGCGCCGGCGGCGTTGCCTGCACCAACCACGGTATGCAACTCGTCAATGAAGAGGATAATTTCGCCTTCGCTGCGGCGGACTTCATCCATGGCGGCTTTAAGCGTTCCTCAAATTCACCGCGGAAGCGAGTACCGGCTACCATTGCCCCCAGATCAAGCGAGATCAGGCGGCGGTCGGCCAGGATATCGGGCACGTCGTTGTCTACGATGCGCTGGGCCAGCCCTTCCACGATAGCGGTCTTACCCACACCTGCTTCACCAATCAAAACCGGATTGTTCTTGGTACGGCGACAGAGGACCTGCATCACGCGCAGGATCTCGGCATCGCGGCCAATCACCGGATCCAATTTGCCCTGCCGCGCCACTTCGGTGAGATCACGTCCGTAGCGTTCGAGCACTTGATACTTGCTCTCGGCATTCGGTTCGGTCACTCGTTGTCCGCCGCGCACTTCGTCGACGGCCTGGTAGACGCGTTCTTTGCTGATGTTGGCCTCGCGCAGAATGTTGGCGCTGGGCGTATTGCGCTCGCTGGCAATCGCCAACAGGATATGCTCGGTGCTGATGTACTCATCCTGGAGTTTGTTGGCCTCTTCGTTGGCCACATCCATCACGCGCTTGAGACGAGGCGTAATGAAGACCTGCGCCGTGGGCATGCCACCGTAGGGCGCGTTGCTCGATTTCGGCGCACTTTCCAGAATCTTTTCCAACTTGCGCGCTATGACATCGGCAGAGGCGCCCAATTTGTCCACAATCTGGGCCACGGTGCCGTCACGTTGTTGCACCAGAGCCAGAAAGAGATGCTCTGTATCTACTTGTGAGTGTTTATATTGTTGCAGGATTTCCAGGGCCCGCATCGCTGCTTCCTGGGCCTTTTCTGTAAATCGATCAAAACGCATCATGCTGCTTGTGTTCCTCTCTTTGAAGTATCCCCAGAGGGGACTTACCATACGCTGTATTCTGGGGCATTCGAATCAACCACTGGGGTTGTCGAGATCTAAAGCGTTCCGCTCTTATAAATTGTCACAGAACCGTGTTCAGATAGGTACGTCAGATTCCCAAACGTCTCGATGCTAATACAATGCAAATTATCAACTGGCTCATCGGACAGGGGGCACGGTTTGTGTGTGCATAAATATAGTTATACCCTCCGTTTGTGAGAATTGCACAGGCACTCTGTTAGATTTTTGTTTCGGTTTGATTCGCTATCAGCCCAAGGATTAACCAATTCCATGCTGCCAGTTCGGGGAGGACCATAAACGCATCCACTTGCCCATGGATCAACGCCGCCCAAAACGCTGCCATGGCCCCCACCGACAGCCAATCCAATCGGGGGGTGCGCAATTTCCGCATGGTCGACACCAGCCAGGTCAACAGCGCCGCCATCCACACTAGCCCGAACGCGCCCCACCCAGTCGTCAGATTGAGCCAGACGGTGTGGGCGTGGAGTAGATTCGGCTCGTCCAACGCTGCGGGTGCGATGAAAGCCGGATAGCGCCAGAAAAAGCCACCCGGTCCCACGCCGGCTATGGGGAAGGATCGCCACAAATCCAACGCGCCCTGCCAGATGGCAAAGCGACGCAGCACCGTCTCGCTGTTTTGCAGCCGGTCGCCCAGCAGCAACATGCCGATCCCCACTGCGGCCACGAGGATCAGGCCAATCGCGGCGATTAGCCATGGGGCAGGGCGGCGCATCTGTCGCCCGCGGCCCGGCCAGATCAGCCCGGCTATCCCGGCGGGGATGCCCAACAGCAGCGCGCCGCGGCTACCCGTCAGGATCAACGCCACGCTAACCAGTGCTGCCGCCGCCGCCCAGCTCCACCGCCAACTGCCTGAGCGGCGGCTCAGCATGACACCGATCACCACAAACAGCGTACGCAGCAGATAGAGCGCCGTTTGATCGGGTGAAAAGGTCAGCCCCATCAGCCGTCGCACACCGTCCACCGTTACGCCACCGCCGCTTAACCATTGGATCAGGCCGATCACGGCGGCGACGAGGCCGCCCATTGCCAGGGCCACGAAGACCGTTCGCCTCTGCTCAGCGTCAACAATCCACCGGCGCACCGCCGCATATAATAGGACAGGCGCCAGCACCAGCCCCCACAGGCCCGCAGCGTAGGCCGTCCACTGCCAGACGCTAAAGGCAGGCAGCAGGCTGATCCCGATCCATGTCAGGGCGAGGCCATCAGAAAGGCGAATCCGTCGATGCGCCTGTTTTCTCTTCTCTTTCCACCAGGTAGGCAGAGTGGCAATCAAGGCCGCATGCGCCGGCGGCAAAACCAGGGTGACGGCAACCAGGTTGATCTCCTTGTGCTGAAAGTGGAAAGGCAACAGCGCTGCAACCAGGATGACACCGTCAACGGGACAGGCATAAATCAGGATCGCAGCGGCCAACAGACAGAGGCCAATCAGCGGCGGCCAGATGGCGAAATAATAGATGACAAGGAGTGCGATCCACGCAGCCAGCCGCCACGCCGGCCTGGCAGATCGATAGCGTGCCATCCCTGCCCCGAACGACAGAACCCGCGCCGCGGCAACACTGCGCCACGTCACAACCATTGCCGACACGACAAAGCCTGCCAGCGCGGCGGGCAGTGTCCACGGCGTGGGGCTGGGCATGGCCGGTGCAATGACAGGATCGGTAAACGCCGTCAATAGTGGATCGACGCTGCCGTCGGCATCGAACAGCGCAAATCCCCAATCTGGCTCAGAGGACGGCCCTGCGGGGCGATCGATTGCCCAGCCCAGGGCCGCCAGCCACGGCCACGATCGAGCAAGGGCAATAGCCTCCTCAGTGTAGCGGATCTGGGCGGCGCCGGTCACTGTGCCCCAGGTAACGTTGAGGGCGCGGTTCCAGCCAAAGCGGACGGCCCAGATCGGCGTCTCGGCATCACCCGCAGCCAGCATAACGCGGCGGATCAGACGCAGGCGGGTGAAGTTGAGCACTTCGATGCGGCTGCGCGGGTCGGTGGGCGGATTGCCAAAGCCAAAGGGCTGCACGGCCACGGCGTCGAAATCCGGGGCGGCGCCGGCGGCATAGAGTCGCTGCAAGAAATAGACTTCGTCGATGGCGGTGTGGCCGCGATCCTGGGTGGGGGCGAGGGCGGCGGTGATGATCACGGCGTTGGGGTCGGCAGCGCGGATGGCCGCAGCAGCCTCCTTCAGCAGCAAGGCATAGTGGATAGGCTCCACCAACCGGTTGCCCCAATGGGGCGCGATGTTGGGTTCGTCCCAGATCTGGTAAAAGCGGACTGTTTCGGCGTAACGTGTGGCGAAGGCAGCGCTGAAACGGGCAAAGTCAGTGATATCTTGGGGTGGGGCCAACGGATTGTTTGCGTCGCGCGGATCACGCGCCCAGGGCGGGCTACCGTCGAGGACGACGACGGGTGTCAGATCGGCGTCGACGACGTCGGCAAGGATAGCGTCGAACGTCTCCCAACGGAAGTCACCGGGTATCGGCTCGACGCTAGACCACTCCACGCGCTGGCGCACCCATCCGAAACCGGCATCATGCAGGCGACGCAATGCGGCAAGGCGTTCTTGTCGAGTGGCATATTGGGTTAACTCTACCGTCACGCCGAGCAGGGGAATCTGGCCGGCCGGGGCGTCCTGGGGCGGCTGGGGCGCGTTGGCAACGGGTCCGGCTTCGATGGCAGCGCGCACGAGAAGCACCGTCACAAGCACACTGCTGCACAGGACGGCATACAGGGAGAACAGACGTAGAGCGGCAGCTATACGTCGGGCCAACGGTCTAGTTCCCAGGGCTAACGTTGTCAACGAGGAGCTTTGTCAGCCGGTTGATCTTGCTGCGCTGTTCGTCAAACCGCTGAATCGAAGCACGGATGTGTACCGCGACAATCTCTCCGGCCTGCTGTTTTTTATCGTATTCTCGCAAGGTGTTCAGTTCGATTCGGGTGCTGTCTACTTCACGTTTCAGAAGATCGAGCAAGAGATGTGCCTGTGCATCGAGTCGATCTCTGTTTGTGTAGGTGGGCAGGGACGCCAGCCATGCTTCTTTTTCGGCAAGACCAATGTCGATCCTGGGGGGCGGCGGCAGAAGGGCGCCAGAATCACCGGCGTGGAGATGCGGCATGGCCGTTTGGGACGGCAACTCATCAGGCTGCGCCAGACGAAAGATCAGGCCATCCTCCGTGTTGAGCCAAAGAACGGGCGTGATGTAGCCCAGCCGACCGGGGGCGTTGATGTACAGGTTGCTGCGGGCAATCCCCACGGCATGGTCCACGGCGCCGGGGCAGGATCCGCTCACGAGCGCTTCGTAGAGGAAACCGGCAAAGTGGACGGCGGCCCGATCCGCGATCTCGAATTGCATGGCGATGATGGCGGGCAGACCGGTCTGCAAAAGGCGCTCGGCTACCGTGGCAAAGGGGGAGCCGTCGTCGGGCTGACCGGCCAGGCAGGCGTTGAGGAAGACGAGTTTCAGCGAGTCAACCTGGCGCAGCACAGCCTGGATCTGGGTGCCGGTGACGAACTCAAGGTCACCCTCGGTCGACCAGAAGAGCAGCCCATCGGGATCACCGTGCGTGATGATGTGGAGCACGTCTGGCTGTACCTCGAGCAGGCGGCGGCGCAGAGCGTGGATGTCGAAGCGTCCGCTGGCGGTGTGCAGGTCGATCTGGTGTGGGCGCAGCGGCGCGAGGACACTTTCCACGGCGGCGAGTTCGGCGGCGGCGTCGAGACCCTCGGGGTCGTCGATGGCGATGACGAGGATCTTGAGCGGCAACTGCGCGGCCAGCGGGCGGGCGCGCCCGGTGTACCCCACCTGGTTGGCGACGCGCACCAGCGAGATGGACGGATCGGCGCCGAACGGTTGATTGCGCCGGGGATCGAAAATGCTTTCCCAGGGTAGGGCGGCGACGGCGGGCGGGTGGATACTGAGACGCAGGCGCAGCCTGGGCGCGGCGACATCATCGAGATCGTTGCGAGCCTGGAGCCACAGATCGCGCAGGTCTGCCGCCAAGAGATGCTCGAAGAGATAGACGCCGATGCGGGTCAAGCTCTCTTGGCCCGGTGAACGCAGCAGGCCGTTGAGGATCGTGCTATAGTCTTGCCAAAAAGGTTGGTTGACGTCGTGGGCAAACGATCCCTGGGCGGATCCACCGCGATAGGTGGCTATGACGGGGTAAGGGAGGTAGCTGCCGGCGATGGTGACGTCGAAATTGCGATATTGGCAAACGGGCATAGTTTTGACAGCTCTCCTGGTGCAGCGTACAATGCGGCCATGCAACCACCGACATCGTTTTCTTCTTTACAACTTACAGATTCACAGCGCAGCCATTTTAACCCGACTCTTGTGCCAGAGCAACCAGACCAGCAGGAGATATTGCGTCGGGTGAGCGTGGTGACATGGGCTGTGGTGGCGGGGATGGCGGCATCACTCTTTCTGCGTCTGCCCACCTTCGTCTTTTCGCTGGATGCACTGGGGTCGCCGATTACGATCATGGTCAGCGATGCGATGATGATGGCCCTTTTTATTGCGGCGGTGGCGGCCAGTGGCACGCAAATGGTGGTGAGCGCACACCCGTCCTTTGCACAGGTTGGCGGTAAGCTCCGGCTGCGCTCTATACCCTATTGGTCGCTGCCGGCGGCGCTGTCGATCTTGACGGTTCTACTGATCCCCCAGGCGCCCACGCGCATCTTCCAGGTGACAGTGTTGAGCCTGGGTGGTTTTGCCGTGGCGGTCTCCCTTTTCGGGCTGTATGCCACCGTAGATTCCAGCACTGCCGGCTTTGGGCGCTCCCGGTTAATGTTGAATGTGTTAGCCTACGGTGCGGCATTGGTCCTCTTTTTGCTGGTTTACCAGACCCGCACGCGCAGTCTGCTTTCGGGTACGTTGGTAGCGGCAACGGCTATGCTACTTGCCGCCGAATTGCTGCGTACCTGCACACGCCGGGCAGATCTGGTGTTGAGCTATGCAGCCATCGTGGGCCTGATCCTGGGGCAGGTGACCTGGGCGCTCAACTATTGGCTGCTGCCCGGTCTCACCGGCGGGCTGCTCTTGCTCCTGATTTTCTACCTCACCGTGGGGATGACGCAGCAGGGCCTGGAAAAGCACCTCACCCGCCGTGTCCTCCTCGAATTCGTCTTCTTCGGCCTGCTGGCGTTGATTTTGATCGCCGTCGTGGGGCCAGGGTTCTAAGGCACAGATCGCCTAGGCCTCTTTCTTGACAACCAAAGCCACCCAATCGCTCTCCTGTTTTCGATCCACTTCGTGCAGACCGTAGCGGGCAGCGGCTTCGAGGACCATGCCGACTTTTTCGTCAAGAATGCCCGACAGGATCATGTGTCCGCCGGGGGCAAGGGGTTCCGCCAGGGGGACGTTGCCGTAGCGACCATCGAAGAGACCGACGAGGATTTCGGCCAAAATGTTGGCGACGACGATGGCGTAACGCGCCGCTTGTTCTGCCGGCACGCTGCCCTGTTGGACGGTGAGGACACCACCATCGCCCTGGCTGACTTCGTTGCGTACGGCGTTGTCCTGGGTGGCGTCGATGGCCAGTGAATCAATGTCAGTGGCCATAACGGGCTGTGCGCCCAGCTTGGCTGCCACGATGGACAGGACGCCGCTGCCCGTGCCCACGTCCAGGACGGCCAGCCCCGGCTGCACCAATTCCTCCAGGGCGAGGACGCAGAGACGCGTGGTGGGATGCATGCCGGTGCCGAAGGCCATGCCCGGCTCCAATTTCACGACGATATCACCGGGGCCGGCTGCGACTTCTTCCCAGGCGGGGACAAGCAGCACACGTCGGCCGATACGCATGGGCTTGTAGAATTTCTTCCAGGCGTGCGCCCAATCTTCTTCGCGTACAGTACGGATAGCCGGTTCGGGGATAGGGTAAAGCAGGCTGAGCCGCCATAGCCCCTCTTCGATCTGACGTCGGATCTCTTGTCCACGCGGGCCGGGCTTCAGATAGGTCTTGACGACGACGCGATATTCACCTTCCACAGGGCGGTGGAAATCGTCGAAGCCGGTGGCCTCGATCACAGCGCCGCCGCCCGAGGCTTCGCCCGCTTCACTGTCTTCTTCCCAGTCGCCGCCGTTGTAGCGGTTGAAGAGCTCGCTGACCGCCTCCGCTGCTTCGCCATCTACTTCCACTGCAATTTCAAGTATTTCACCGGGCATAGTCGCTCATTTCGTCACAAATTGGTGGGCATTGTAAAGGCATTATACCAGATCAAAGAGTTTCGATCCGCTTCTCATCCTTTGTCCCCCAGCCCCTAACCTTTGCAAGAAATCTGATTCTGCGGTAGGAATGGGGGGTAGTGTTTCATCAAATACTAAAGGCTGACGATAAAGGATTGTGTATGTCGGACGGTGCGCTGATTGAAGCCGTGCCCAACTTTGCAGAAGGACGTCGCCCTGAGGTGGTGGACGCCATTGTCGAGGCGATCCTGGCGCCGGGGGTACGTTTGTTGGACAGAAGCAGCGATGCCGATCACAATCGTTCGGTGATCACGGTGGTCGGCTCGCCTGCGGCAGTGGTAGATGGTCTCTTGGCGGCTGCCCGTGTCGCCGCTCAGCAGATCGATCTGCGCGGCCCGCGAGGGGTTCATCCTCGTCTGGGGGCCACCGACGTGGTGCCACTCATCCCCATTCGCAATGTGACATTGGCGGAATGTGTGGCCTGGGCCAACCGGCTCGGGCAACGCATCGGAGACGAACTGCAACTGCCCGTTTATCTCTACGAAGCCGCGGCCACTTGCCCAGAGCGGCAAAACCTGGCAATGGTGCGCCAGGGCGAATACGAAGCACTGGTACGTGAGATCGACCTGCCCAGACGAAAACCCGATTATGGCCCGGCGCGGGTTGGCCCTGCCGGTGCTGTGATCGTGGGCGCGCGTCCCTTTTTGATCGCGTATAATGTCTTCCTCGACAGTGCGGACGTCGCCATCGCCAAACGCATCGCCCGCACCATCCGTGAGCGAGACGGCGGACTGCCTGCCGTACGTGCGCTCGGTCTGCTCGTGGCGGGGCAGGCGCAAGTCAGCATGAATCTGGTCGACTTCCGGCGCACTCCGCTCCACGTCGTTGTGGAGACAATCCGTGCCCAGGCCGCCAAAGTCGGCGTTTCCATCGTGCACAGCGAACTCATCGGCCTCGTTCCTCAGGACGTCCTCTTCGAGGCCGCTGCATACTATCTCCAGTTGCCCGATTTTTCTAGCCAACGGGTGCTGGAAGTCGCCATCGCCCGCACCGAAAACGAAGATCATCAGCCGTCGTAGCGCGAGTAGGTGTCGGCATTGAGGCGGGAAACATGACAACTTCGTGCCATGTGGGACTCAACCAACAACAAGGAACCTTTCTTGCATCATCTTCGATCTGAAATAGAGACGCCCTCTGCCGACGGTGCCACACCGGCGGCTTGGGACGCGTTTGTGGCCGGGCATGAGCAGGCGCATATTTTGCAGACAGAAGGCTGGGGCGCGCTGAAGAGCGCGTTTGGCTGGTGGAGCCGCACAGTGACCGTCCACGGCGAGAACGGCGCCATCCTGGCCGGTGCGCTGGTCCTCTTTCGCAAGGTGGCGGGGTTGACGTTGGCCTATATCCCCAAAGGACCGCTGACCGATTGGCGCGATCTCTCGCTTACGCAGCGGCTGCTCACGGCAATTCGGGCCGAGGCACAGCGACAGGGGGCGATCCTGCTGAAGATCGAGCCGGATCTGCCCGACAGTGGCGAGCATCGGGCCATGCTGACGCGATTCGGGTTTCGCCCCAGCGCGCAGACTGTGCAGCCGCGCAGCACCGTGCTCCTCGACATCGGCGACGACGAAGATACTATCCTGGCGCGCATGAAGAGCAAGTGGCGCTACAACGTCCGATTGGCCGAGCGCAAGGGTGTCACAGTCCGCGCCGGGAACGCCGATGATCTGCGTCATTTTCAGACGTTGATGCAAGAGACCGGCGAGCGCGACGCCTTCGACGTTCACAGCATAGACTATTACCGCATGGCCTACGCCAACTTTGTCCCTGATCAGGGCGTTTTCCTTTTTGCCGAGTACGAAGGCAACCCGCTGGCGACGATTGTCGTCCTGCAGGTTGGGCAGACGGCATGGTATCTGTGGGGCGCCAGCAGCAATCGTGAACGCAACCGCATGCCCAATCACGCGCTGCAATGGGCGGCCATCCGCTGGGCCAAAGATCGGGGCGCCACCCACTATGATTTCTGGGGCATCCCCGACGAGATCGGGCAGATAGCCGCCGGCATGCGCGGCGACAGCGGGGCGCCGGTGCACAGCGAGAATGTCCCCGTGGACGTCAATGCCTTCCCTGAGGGCGATCTGTGGGGCGTCTTCCGCTTCAAAGACGGCTTCGGCGGCACCGTCCAACGCTACGTTGGCGCCTGGGACATGCCGATCAATCGGCTTGGGTACAAAGTATATCAAGCGGGATTGAAGCTTCGAGAGCTACGCTCTCACAAGTCCACGCTGGTGTCGCCAATGCAGACACCAGATCCCGAACGGGAACCCGTCAATCGTCAATCGTCAATCGTCAATTCCCCTGCACAATGGTGCTCAACACTCTCGGCGCTGCCGTATCCGCATGTGCTTCAGAGTTGGGAGTGGGGCGAAATCAAGGAGCAGACTGGTTGGCGCGCCCAGCGATATGCGGTGACCGGGGCAGGCGGCGCAGCGCAGGCGGCCTTTCAGTTCCTGTGGCGGCAGCCGTTGCCGATGCTGCCGTTGCGTGTGGGCTACATCCCCAAGGGGCCGGTGCTTGACTGGGAGGATGAGGAACTCGTGGCCGCCACGTTGGCAGAGATCGAGCAGATCTGCCGGCGCCTCGGCTGCCTCTTCGTCAAGATTGATCCTGACGTGCTCGAAACCGAGCGCAGCGGACGGCGCCTGCTGGCACTACTGCGCGCCCGTGGCTGGCGCTTCAGCCCCGAGCAGATCCAGTTCAAAAATACAGCCTACACCGATCTCAGTGTAGACGATGAGGATTTGCTGGCTTCCTTTAAGAGTAAGTGGCGATACAACATTCGCCTGGCTGAACGCCGCGGCGTCGCCATCCGCAGTGGAACGGCTGCCGATCTGCCTGCGTTTTATGATCTCTACGCCGAGACCAGCGCCCGTGACGGTTTTCTGGTGCGGCCGTTTGGCTATTACAAAAAAGTGTGGGGAGGATTCCTGGCCGCGCAGGACGATGCGGACAACCCGGCGGGTGGGGCACTGCTGCTGGCCGAACATCCCGAGGAAACAATGCCCCTGGCCGGTGTCTTCCTCTTTCGTTACCGCAGAGACGCCTACTATTTCTACGGCGCCAGCAGTGACCGTCGTCGCCGTGATATGCCCAATCACCTGTTGCAGTGGGAGGCCATGCGGTGGGCGAAAGCGCAGGGGTGCACCCGCTACGACTGGTGGGGTGCACCTGCTGATCTGGCCGACCCCGACGACGGGTTGCAGGGCGTTTGGAGTTTTAAAGAGGGATTCGATGCGCACTTCGCCGCCCACATCGGCGCATGGGACTGGTCGCCGCAGCCGTTGCTTTGGCGGATCTATCATCGAGCGATGCCGTTGATTCTCGATTGGATGCGAGGAAGGCGTGAATAGCCTTACGTCTTCCCCGTCAGGATCGTACCATCTGCTACGGTGTATGCTGCGCTGCCCGGCTGTCTGACCGTAACATCTCCCTTGACAACTACATCTTTGCCGAAGGTGACATCGCCCTCTACTATGAGCCGATCACAGAATCGCAGCGAAGGTGCACCGTGTGGAAAGCGCTTTTCAAGATCGGCGAAGAGCGCATAGTAGCGTTCGTCCAACTCGACCAGCGGCTCGTCGCTGCGTTCATCAATGAGATCGATACGGAAACTGTCGGTCAGTTCATAGGCATCCGACCAGAGGACGAGAATGTCGCTGCTGGTCTTGACCGGGCGGAAGCGCTGCCGTGGCACGTTCAATGCCTGTGCCTTAGGGAATGCGGAAATCGCCAATCCCATTGCTGTTTCCAACTGGTAGACACGGGGGCTATCGGGCTGGGTGGGATCGACCGGCTTCTCATTGCGGATCATGGGCAGGCCCAGCAAACCATCCTGTTCGTCGAGCACGCGTCGCAGCGTCGGTAGGTGGATCCACAGGTTGTTGGTGTTGAAGTAGCGGTAGTGGTCGATGTTCTGGAACTCTTCAAGTTCTTCAGGTGGACACTGGGCGATCTCGCGCAGCAGCAGGTGTCCTTGTAGGTCAACCGCTAGATGACCACCTTTGCGATCGGCGGGCGTGCGTCGGGTGACCTCCATCAAAAACGGCAGCTTTTCCTGTGCAAAGTAGCCAAGGATCTCTTCATCCACCGTGGCGCCGAGGTTGTCGATATTACTGACAAAGGCGTATTCGTACCCGGCATCGAGTAACTGTTCCAACATGCCGCTAGAGATAAGCGCCGGGTAGATATCTCCATGTCCGGGGGGGCACCACTCTTTGTCGTCGTCCTCGGGCCACTCGGCGGGCGTCAAGTCTTCGGTCCAGACTTTAGGCTCTTTATGCTGCAGAAAATCCAAGGGAATATCACTGCCGATGGAGGGGTAGCGCTCTAATGCGTCTAGAGAAGCCTGGTGCGTGTTGAAACTGTTCATCAGCACCAGGGGGACGCGGGCCCCGCTCCGTGCGCGCAGGTGCAAAATCTGGCGCACCACGATATCAAGGAAAGTGAGCCCGTCTTTGACTTCAATCAATGATTTTGGTCCGGTCATGCCCATGCTGGTGCCAAGCCCGCCGTTGAGTTTGATCACCACCAGTTGCTGCAGCGCCTCACGGCCTGCTTGTCGATAGGGTGCCAGATCTTCTTTGCGCATCAGATCGGATACAGGCTGCGCTGTCTGCCCACTAATGTATCCCGTATCTCCGCGGAGTAACTTGTCGTAGTAGTAACGGAAGGTCTTAATTGCAATCTCGGGAAGATGAGCGGCTCGCATTTTAGCGGCAAACGGCGCAAAACGCGCGGCCGATTGCGTGTCCGACTCTTTCTTATTGGTTGTGGGGGGATTGTAAGACATCGTGTATCGTCCTCCATTGGACTAATTTGCGTGTTTTCCGTGACGGTATACTTGGGTGGTATCTGCCAGAATAGTCAAGAGACTCACGTGGACAGGATACTCGCGTAGTTTTGCTCTTGCTTTTGCGTGTACTTTCAGTATTGTATAGCCTGAAACGCCTACATGAATGATATGCGCCTGCGCTGCTCCTGTCCACAGACGCAAACCGGAACTGTTTTCTACACTATCGCAATCGGTGTGAATAGACAAGTCACTGTGAGAAATCCATGACGCAACTCGTCATCCTGACTACCTTGTTGATCCTGATTACCCTGATCGGGTTGCCGATCTTTTACTCCGTCACAACACCGAAGCGCCCGGCAGCGGCGCTCTTCGTGACGCTGTTATTGGCCGCCAGCGCCTGGTGGATGGCGACGAATCTGCTCGATCTATTTGCGACAACGATTGAGGATAAGCTTTTCTGGATCAAGATTCAGTATGTCGGCATCGTTTCTGTTCCGGTTATATGGTGTCTTTTTTCGCTTCAATATGCCGGTTACAGCGATCTTGTGCGACGGTGGTGGAAGTGGCTATTGATCGTGCCCGGCATTACGCTGCTCATGGTGTGGACGAACGATCTGCACCATTTGCACTGGACAGGCGCAGAATTGGTGCCACAGGACTCGCTGCTCGTGATCAAGTTGAGCTATGGTCCGTGGTTCTGGATACACCTGGCGGTATCCTACTCTATCATCGTTATCGGCACCACTGTTTTGCTTTTCCGTATCCTCCAATCACGCCACCTGCATCGGTTTCAGGTGGCGTTGGTTGTTTTTTCGGCCTTGCTTCCCACTGTGGTCAACGTGCTCTACGTCTTCAGACTACTGCCCAACGTCTATGCCGATCTGACACCGATGACTTTTCTCATCAGTGGACTGGCGCTATTGGTCGCCTTTTTTCGACTCCACTTCATCGATTTTAGCCCCATGGCGCGCACGCTGGTACTCGAAAATCTAGTTGACGGTCTTATCGTTATTGATCTTGGCTCACGTGTCGTCGACTTCAATCTACGCGCTGCCGCTATCTTTGCACATGAAATCGAACTCAACGGGCGCCATATCGATACGCTGTTTGAGCCGTATCGGCAGATCGGTGCAGGATGGCCGCTGATGGCTGCTGTAGATCCTGCACAGCCGTTGTTGGTGACGGTAACACTGCCCAAGGGCGACTCGGTTACATTTTTTGAACTTCAAGTCTCGTCGCTTTTGCGCGAAGACAAACAACTGATCGGGCGACTCATCATCCTGCGTGATGTGACCGAAAAGCACCTGGCGCAAGAGACACTGCGCCAGAGTGAGGCCAAAAACAACGCCTTGCTCGAAGCGATTCCTGATCAGCTCTTTGTGCTTGATGCCAAGGGCATCTTTCTTGACTACAAGGCTTCGTGGAACGGTGAACTACCGGCCCCTGTCGATCAGATGTTGGGTATGTCGATCGATGAGGTCTATCTCCCCGAATTGGCCACAAGGTTACGCAAGGCACTAGAAGCGGCGCTAGACACCGGCGAACTCCAAATGGTGGCGTACCAGGCTACGCAGAACGGCGCCGTGCGCTACTTTGAAGGACGCATTGTCGCCTATACTGACGAGCAAGTGATGCTGAGCGTGCGCGATGTCACAGAACGTGAACAGTGGGAGCGCTTGCTGCAACAACAGCGAACGTATCTGCGTACGATCGTCGACGCTCTGCCCAACGCTGTTTCGGCCAAAAATGGCGACGGCGTCTATACCTTTGTCAATGAAACATACGCATCGCGCTTCGGCTATGCGGCGGGCAGTATGATCGGTTCGACCGACGATGGGATTTCCGAGCTTCTAAACGACAAAATCGAATATTACAGCCGGCAAGATCGGCATGTCCTTGCGACTGGTCAGCAGATTTCTGTAGAGAACGACATCTTCATCAACAAGGACGGCGAAACACAATGGTTCCGTTACGACAAACGGCGCATTTTCTCGGAACCGGACAACGCCTTTCAGATTCTAACCGTCGCCACCGATGTCACTGCTCAGAAGCAGGCCCAAGAAAGACTCCGTTTGCAGGCGGCGGCGCTCGACTCCGCCGCCAATGCCATGATCATCCTCGACAAGGATGGTGAAATTGAGTGGGCCAATCGTGCATTCGTCGAACTGACCGGATTCTCCAGCGAAGAGGCCGTTGGGCAGACCCTCTATCAGCTCGATTCAGGAATTCAATCGGCAGAATTCTATACCCTCATCTGGCAAACTGTCTCTACCGGTGAGGTTTGGAACGGCGAACTGGTCAATCGGCGCAAAGATGGCGAACTCTACATCGAAGAGATGACACTGACCCCTGTGCGCAATGACGCTGCGGAGTTCACCCACTGCATCGCCATTAAACAGGATGTAACACAGCGTAAGCGCGATGCAGAGCGCCTGTCTCGGTTGGCTGAAGAGTTCCGCATTCAGCTCGATATTGAGCGTGTCCTCCAGCGTGCCAAGAGCGTAGACGAACTCCTGCGCAGTGTCCTTGAGTTGGTGGTGGGGTTCGAAGAATTGCAGATCCATCCACGTGCCGCCGTCTATCTAAACTCGGCGGAAGATGGGTTGAAGCTAGCCGCCACAGAGGGCGCGCAGATGGACCAGTTCATCAAACAGTGTGCCATGGGTCTGCTGGTGCGAGAACTGTGCCGACGGACCGTGGAATCTGGGAAGATTCAGAGCGAAGGGGCTTGCACGCCCACCGGCTGCACCTGTGACTTCGGTGATGGGTCTGTCTCTTTTGGGCACATCGCTATCCCGCTCAAATCTACCAATCGGGTGTTGGGCGTGCTTCTACTTTTCGTCGATTCCATCCAGGCCTGGGATCTGCGTCGCCAATCGCTCTTCGAGATCGTCGGCGTGGAAATCGGCATGAGTTTGGATAGACTCCAGCAAGAGGTTGAACTGCTCAAGGCCAAGCAGATCGCCGAAAACGCCAATCGCGCCAAATCACTATTTCTGGCCAACATGAGCCACGAAATCCGCACCCCCATGAATGCCGTGATCGGCATGACAAGTCTTCTGCTGGACACAGAGTTGAACCAGGAGCAGCACGATTTTGTTGAGACCATTCGCACCAGCGGCGATGCGCTGTTGACTTTGATCAACGATATCCTCGATTTTTCGAAGATCGAATCCGGCAAGTTGGAGCTGGAGTATCAACCTATCAACATACAGGACTGCGTCGAGGATGTCCTCGATCTGTTGGCAACCAAGGCGAGCGAAAAGGGAATCGAACTGGCCTACTCGATGCAGACCAGCACCCCGCACAGCATTATCGGTGATGCCGCCCGCTTGCGTCAGATCCTCGTGAACCTGGTGGGCAATGCCATTAAGTTCACCGACCACGGCGAAGTGGTTGTCCAGCTCAGCGCGTTGCCGGTGGAGGAGAATGCGTACGAGCTGCGTTTCGACGTGCGCGATACAGGCATCGGGATCCCGCGCGACCGCATGGATCGCCTGTTTCAGTCCTTCTCACAGGTGGATGCATCCACCACAAGACGCTATGGCGGCACCGGGCTGGGGTTGGCGATCAGCTATCGTCTGACCGAACTGATGGGTGGCAGGATGTGGGTAGAAAGCGAACCGCGTCAGGGTTCCACCTTCTCGTTTACGGTGGTGGGCAAAGCAGTAGCAGCACAACGTCGCTTCGACACCGCTGTTCGTTCGGTCAGCCTAAAGGGGAAACGCATCCTGATCGTGGATGATAACGCCACCAATCGCGAGATCCTGTCGCGTCAGATGCAGGCATGGGGTATGGACTCGGTTGCCATGGCGCATGCGAAAGACGTCCTGGCGCTGATGGAGCAGGATGCCCGCTTCGATCTGGCCATCCTCGACATGCAGATGCCAGACATAGACGGCGCCATGTTGGCCGAAGCCTTGCGCGATCATCCGCAAGCGGCACAGTTGCCGCTGATCATGTTGACATCCTTGGGCGGTGGAGAGACAAAATCGCGCGTGGCGGAGCTGGGCTTCATCGACTGTATGACGAAACCTGTGCGCCGGGCACAGTTGTTGCGTGTCTTAACCAGTTTCTTCTCAGAAGCCCAGATTGACCTGAGCGAGTCAAAGAAAACAAGTTCCATCTTTGACGACGAGTCGCAACGATCGACAACGCGCCCCTTACGTATCCTCCTGGCAGAGGACAATGCCGTCAACCAGAAGGTGGCGCTCCATATCCTCAAGCGGCTTGGCTACCGCGCCGATCTGGCCGCCAATGGGCATGAAGTGTTGGATGCCCTGACCCGGCAACGCTACGATCTGATTTTGATGGATGTCCAAATGCCTGAAATGGATGGTCTGGAAGCGACCTCGGCCATCCGCCGTGAGTTTCCATCTGATCAGCAGCCATACATTGTGGCGATGACGGCCAACGCCATGCAAGGCGATCGGGAGCAATGTCTGGCCATCGGGATGGATGACTATCTGAGCAAGCCATTTAAGATCAAAGAACTAACCGTTGTCCTGGACAATTGTCCGTACAGGTCTGAGGTGATGCTGGAAGCAACCGTGGAAGATAGAGCACCCTATTGAGGACAACGCTATTCTCAATGACGGTATCAAAACGACGGGATCAAGGCGAAGAACGTCGAGCCGTCAACGGTTGATCCAGGCTTCGATTTGCGGCCATTGTAACCGGTTCATTATGAACCAGGCTGCAGATTGCCCCACTCAAATTGAACGATCCCCTGGTGGCGGCGCACCGTCACCAGGGGATCGTCTGTTACCAGCCCACGGCACAGCCATCCTTGCGCGGATCGCTGCCGCCGATCAGGACGCCGCTTTCCGGATCGCGCAGGATGATCTGCCCACCGCCGAAACCGATGCGCCTCCAACCATCGATAGGCGCCAACCGGTGCCCCATGCGCGTCAACTCCGCCAGGATGTTGAAGTCCCAGCCTTCTTCGATCATGACCAGACCGCCGGCTTCCTGTGCGCCCAACCCGGCATCGGGGCCGGCTAACTGCCAGCGCGGCACATCCAGCGCCTGCTGTGGATTCATCCCCAACGCCACGACGTTGACCATCATCTGCATATGTCCTTGTGGCTGCGTATAGCCGCCCATCACACCGAAGGACATGTGTAACTCGTTGTTGCGCGTCGACATGGCGGGGATAATAGTCTGATAGGGGCGCTTATGTGGGGCCAGTGCGTTAGGATGTTGCGGATCGAGCACGAAGAGTGCTGCCCGATTCTGCAGGCTAACGCCTGTGCCGGGCACCACCAACCCCGTGCCTGTGCCCATGTACAGGCTATTGATAAAGCTGCAAGCGTTGCCTTCGCCGTCTACCACCGTTAAGTAGACGGTGTCGGAACCGACCAATGGGTTGCCATAGCGCACACGAATCGCTGCCTGTTTGTTGATCAACTTGCGGCGCTGATCAGCGTAGCTGCGGCTGGTCAACTCGGCGATAGGCAACGAGACTACCCGCGGGTCTGCCACCCATTGTTGGGCATCCGAGAAACCCAGGCGCATACATTCGATCAACACGTGCAACCGTTCCGCCGGGGGCATCGCCGCCAGATCGAAGCCATCGGCCAGATTGGTGGCGACGATGGCCGCCAGTCCCTGTCCATTGGGGGGGCACTCGTAGAGCGTTACGTCGCCCAGCGTCGCCGTGATCGGTTCATCCCATGTGCTGGTGTGGGCGGCCATATCCTCAGGCGTGATCCAGCCGCCATAACGCTGTACGTGCTCGCTCAGTTTGCGGGCAAACTCGCCCTTGTAAATGTAATCTTTGCCGTCGGCGGCGATGCCGCGCAGCGTCTCAGCCAGGGTAGGAATCCGCATGATCTCGCCAACCGCCGGGCTGCGCCCGTCGATCAGCAATTCGTTGCCGCTTGGCTGCTCCGGCCCGTTATTGAGATCACCGCTTTCCCACTCGGGTAGACGCAGCAACTTGGCTACTTGTGTCGCCCAACCCCGTCCGATCCACTCGGTGACAGGATACCCTTCCTCGGCGTTTTGGATGGCCGGTTGCAACAGATCGGCCAGTTGCATCCGTCCATGCTGTTCGACGAGGTCGCTCCAACCTGCCACCGTCCCCGGGACGCTGACGGCATGGCCGGTGAAGGTGGGCATCTGATCGTAGCCCTGGCTGCGCAGCTCCTCGATCGATGCGGCACCTGCCGCCCGACCGGAACCATTGAGCGCTGTCACTCGTTTCTCTTTTGCATCCCAATAGAGGGCAAAACAGTCTCCCCCTATGCCAGTTGAGACCGGCTCGACCACGTTGAGCATGGCAGCGGTGGCGACCGCGGCATCGGCGGCGTTTCCGCCCGCCTTGAGGATCGACAACCCGGCCTGGGCGGCCAATGGCTGGCTGGTAGCGACCATACCATGCCGCGCCATCACATTGCTTCGGCGTGAGCGAAACTGAAAGTCGTAGTTCACAGAGTCTCCTTTTGCATGCTGGGTGGATGGTTTCTGGCTTTATCTTAAGAACATCCGGTGTAGAATGCAAGGACACCGCAGCAGGCGCGACGCACCCACCAGGGGTAGATATCGCCACAGTATAGACCCGGCATGACAAGAAGTAGCCCCGATCACTCCTCACCGATCCCCCAATCATGAAGATCGTTTTGGCGGAATGGATCGGCTACGGTAGACTTATACTATGGGATTTGTGATTCAGTTCGTCGCCGATACAGCACCTTTCATCTATGCCGTCTGCGGATTTCTTGCTTTACTGCAACTGTACCGCACATGGCAGTCGCGGGCTGAGCGCCGTCAGGCTATCTTTTCGCTGGAACGAGAGAAGGCGCTGAATGATCTCTATAACATTTTTATCTCGGCAATGGCGATCCTGTTGGTAATGGGGATAACCTATTTCGTCAGTACAACGCTGGCGCTGGCAGTCGAAACAGTGGTCGAGGAGACGTTGAATCCGCAGCCGCAAGCGATCCCCATGATTCCGACGCCGACGAACACGCCGTTGCCGACGACGCCGACCCCAGAGGTGACGCCGATCGCGATTGTCGCCCAGCAAGAGACGATCACGGCGGCCCTCAACGCCCAGCCGACGTCGATCTCGCCGCAGACGCCTATCGTTCAAGCGACGCCTGAGCCGACACCCGTGCCTCCTGCGCCGGCTGTTGCCCCGGCCTTGTGTCCCGATGGTCGGTCTGCGATTGTGTCACCGGGCAACGGTGCTGTAGTCAGTGGATCTGTTGCCATTGTGGGCACGGCCCAACATGATCAGTTCAGCTATTACAAGCTAGAACAAGCACCCGGTAGCGGAGCCAGCCAGGGATTTACCTATTTCGACGGAGGACAAAGCGCGGTGGTCGGCGGCCTGTTGGGCAACCTCAACAGTACCGGGCTCGCCAATGGCGTCTATACCATCCAGTTGGTGGTCGTCGATACGACTGGGAATTATCCCCAGCCATGCCGCGTCACGCTGACCGTCCAGAATTGAAGTTTGTCGTCAAGTATCGGCAAAACCTTATCCACAGGTTCGATCTGAGGTAAGATGGCCCAATTTCTGCCGTAGCATTCCGTAGGCCTGTATCAGAGAGGGTAGACCATGTTTAATCGATCCAATTCGCCTGAACCATCCACAGGCTTTAATCGCTTTGTCTTGATTGGAGCGGGTGTCATCATTACCCTCTTGATTGTGGTTTCGCTCATTCTATTTAGCGTAGGCCAGCGGCAAGGGCGCATCCAAAATACAGAGGCGCAGCAGGCCACGGCGCAAGCTCTGGGTGCGACGATGACGACGGTGGCCCAACAAGCATTTGTCGAGCCGTCTGCCACCCCAACGCCCACAAATACATCGACGGTGCCCGCAGTGGAGACAGCCACGAGTGCCGTTGTCGATGTTGTCCCCACGCAGACGCCAACGCTTCCACCGGCGCCCAGCGACACCCCCGTCCTCGACACGCCGACGCCTGTGGTGATCGTTGTCACCGCGACCGATACGCCCGTCATTCCTACGGATACACCGCCGCCTGCGCCCACCGACACGCCGACCCTGCCACCCGCCACCGACACGCCGACGCTGGTTCCGCCTACGCCGACGCCCACACAGGCGGTCGTGCCCTTGCCGTCCATCGTGCCCGACGCCACCTCCACATGGACGCCTGCACCCACGCTCACGCCGACATGGACGCCGACCGCACCTGTCACCCAGGAAGATCAGGATGCATCCGCCCAAACTGGCCTGACGTTGGGGACCGTACGTTTTGCACGCCTGGGCAGCGAACAGATCGCCGCTCTCGCGCAGGATCAGCGAACACCCGAAACTGTTTCTGCCCTGCTAAATGCATTGGCAGAGTCGGAAGGCATGCGTTATTCATCGCTCTCCTTTTCCCAGTTGACCGGAGACCGCTGGGCTGCCCTGGCCGTGCCGCGCACTGCCGACGGGCAACCAATGCCCACGCTCTTCTGGCAGGCCGACAACGGTCAAATCGTTGGGCAGGCGTTGTTCCCCCTGTTGGCCGACGCCCCCGACGCCGCACCGCTGTTGACCGGCACACTGCAGGCACTGATTGAAACTGACGCTCAAGGCCGGCTGGTTGTTCTTTTGGTGGAACGCGGCACACCGGGTGATGCGGTTGCCGTCTATGCGCTGACTGCGGCCCCCGGCCAGCGCTTTAGCACTGTTTGGCGCAGCACTGAGGAGCCGTTGTGGACGGCACAGCCCACCGGGATGGTGCTGCAACTTCTGCCCGTTACCGAGAGTGTGCTGCCCGGGATCCTGGTGAGTTCGCCGTTGCCCCAAGACGCCGCCCTGCGCGAGGCGCTTGATGCGCCGTCGGTCTTCGTCGAGCGACCGCCGCTGGCGCAACAGAGCGCGCGTACTTTCTGGACGCCGGTTCTGGTCAGTACGACTGAGGGTATCCCCGATCGCTGGATCTACGAGTTGAGCGAGCAAACTCTGCTGCCGACACCCTTGACAACATTGGGCCGCTTCCTCGACGCTTTGCAGGCCGGGGACACCCAAACTGCCGCCAACGTTGCTGTCGATCCTGGTGTGGCGGACGTTGGGCTGAGCCTCGATCTCGATCAACCTGGCGAGTGGATCGGTCTGTATCGAGATCCCAATAGCGGCGCGCTGCTGCCGGCAACGACGATCAGCACCCGTCTGCGCTTTTTCGACAACGCCGACCGCACGCGCACCTTTGACGCCTTTTTTGAACTCAACGATGCGGGTGAGTATGAGCTTGTTCGGATTGCCGCCACACCTGATTATGCCGCGATTGATCTTGTAACACCTGCGCCCTCGCGTACGCCAACTGCGACGCCGACCGAGACCGCCACGGCCACGCCAACCGAAACCGCTCACGGCGACACCGACCGAGACGCTCACGGCGACACCGACCGAGACGCTCACGGCGACACCGACCGAAACGCTCACAGCGACACCGACCGAGACCGCCACGGCGACACCGACTGAAACGCTCACGGCGACACCAACCGAAACGCTCACGGCGACACCGACTGAAACCGCCACGGCGACACCGACCGAGACCGCCACGGCGACACCAACCGAAACGCCACAGCGACACCGACCGAAACCGCCACGGCGACACCAACCGAAACGCTCACGGCGACACCGACCGAGACCGCCACGGCGACACCAACTGAGACCGCCACGGCGACACCGACCGAGACCGCCACGGCGACACCAACCGAAACGCTCACAGCGACACCGACTGAGACCGCCACGGCGACACCAACCGAGACGCTACAGCGACACCGACCGAAACGCCACGGCGACACCGACCGAGACGGCGACGGCGACACCGACTGAAACCGCCACGGCGACACCAACCGAGACGCTCACAGCGACACCGACTGAGACCGCCACGGCGACACCGACTGAAGACCGCCACGGCGACGGCCACACCGACCGAAACTGCCACGGAAACACCGACTGAAACCGCCACGGCCACACCAACCGAAACCGCGACGGAAACGCCGACCGAGACAGCCACGGCGACACCGACTGAGACGCACGGAAACGCCAACTGAGACTGCCACTGCAACACCGACCGAGACGGCGACGGAAACGCCGACTGCGACACCGACGGTAGTTTCCTACTTCCCCGCCGAGATTGATTTGACGGCCCCGGATATCGTCACCGGCACAGTCGCTCTCTCCCCGGCGCGGGTTCGCGCTGTTCCTGACACCGAAGGCGAAATTGTGGCCCGGTTGCCCGAAGGCGCCCAACTGCTTCTGGGCGGCCTTAGCGAGGATGGCGCCTGGGTGCTGATCAAGGTGATTGACGAACGACTTGAAGAGGATGGATTGGAAGGCTGGATGTCGCTGCAATTGATCGAACTCTTCGGTGATCCGGTGACGCTGCCACTCTTCGATTTGGAAGGCCTGCCGCTGCCACCTTCCGACGAGGAGACGTCCACGCCTGAGGCGAGCGAGGAACCGCCGGCAGACGAAGCAACGCAAGAAGCAACAGCCGAGCCGGCAGAAGAAGCAACAGCCGAGAGCGTGGCGACGCCTGAGCCTGAAGGCGAAACCCCGGCAACCGCCACACCGACGCCGCTACAGGAGATCTCTCCGTTGCCTACTCCCACGGTTGAGGAGGAGACCTCTCCGTTGCCTACCCCCACGGCTGAGGAGGAGATCCCGGCGCGGCCGCTGCCTGCGCCTGAAGAAGATGAGCTCGTCCTCACGGTGCTGGGCCAGTCTATCCCGGCCAATCCGCTCGATCCCATCGTTGCCGTGAGCGATGATGGCAGCGAATATCTGCTCAATTTCGATCTTTCTCGCAGCGATCAGGTGGAGATCTGGAGCGGCGCACTGGGTGAAGCCGATGATCGTTGGTTATCCGCCCGGCCTGAACTGCTCTGGCCGGGGACGCGGATCTACGTTCGTGGCCAGGCCAATGCCGACGATGAAAACGTTATCGACGTAGAGCGTGCGCGCATCGTTGCCCCGCCGCCGGACTGGAACCGCCTGCGTCTCTTCACCGTGCCGCGCTACGCCACAGCCATTGCCCGTGACGAAGCGCTCACGCTGCTCTCTGTGAGCGACGATCCTGGCATCTGGTTGCTGGAAACTGACGACGACTTCACCCGCATCTGGGATAGTGGGCAGGGCATTGTCGCTATCGAAGGTGAAAACGGCGGCGCTGTCATCCCCAGCAGCAACATCAACGCCGGGATCAGCAGTTTCGTCTACCTGCGCAACGACGGTCTCATGGTCGAGGTGACAGCACAGCCCTTCTACAGCCTGGCCGGGGTCGCCGGGGACGGCGTCGGCGATCTGTGGTGGATCGAAGTCTCCCAGGTTGCACCGGAAACGTGGCAACTCTGGTATTACGACAGCGCACAGGGCCGGCTCTCACTGGCCGCACAACTGCCGTTGTCCCTCTTCGAGAACAGTGCACAGGTCTTGCTGCAACCGCGGCTAATCGACGTCCGTATGACCGATTCGGGTCTTTCGATGCTCGTAGAAACTGCGGATCAGGTCAACCGACAGTTGAACACCGGGCTCTTCCGGGTGGTGTTGACGGAAGATGGCGTCGGTGAAGTGGCGCGTCTCTTAGAGGCGGGGAGCTACCGCGGCCCATTGCGCGTTAACCCCAGCGGCACCCGGTTGGCCTACTTTGTCTACGATCCTGAACTGGAAAGTTTGACCGAAGGCTTCGTCCAGCCGCCCAATCGTCTCTTCCTGTTGGCGCTGGATGCAAGCGAGGAGGCAACACCCGTCCAGCTTTACGAAACGGAGACACGTTTCGAGTTCCTGGCGCCCAATCTCTCCTGGCGCAACGACGACGAACTGATCCTTGCGCGTAGCCGATTCTCGCCGGAAGGCGTCTTTGCGCTAGAGCGGTTTGGCATCGTGTCGATCCAGATCGCTGAGGACGGCAGTGTGAGCAACACCTCCTATCTTCTGCCTGCCGGCACACTGATGCAAGACTTCGCCGTCTGCCAGGATAGCAGCGTCATGCTCTCGATCACGGGTGAATCGGTTGCGGAGATCGTTGATACAGCGCCAACCGACTCAGAATCTACCGACACGGAGCGCTACGGACACGGAGCCTGCCGACGCGCAGCCAACCACCGCAGAGGCTCCGCCGGCACAAGTGACGGGTCAGCAATCGACGTTGGCGGTGTGGCCGGTGGATCAAGCGCCGCAACCCTTTGCACTCTTGCCGCTGGATGTGATCCGTATTCACGCCTGCTGGCAAGATCCCACGGCTCAAGAGCCAGGCGCAGGGGAGTAGTCTTCACAGTTCATGGAGCAGTGGTCATACTTCGCCGGTTGGTCTGATCTTATCCTGGCAGGAGCCGGACTGCTGCTGGGTACGCTGTTATTGATCTGGTGGCGGCAGCAGAGCGAGCGTTGGTATACCGTCTTTTCGGTGACCTTGCTTTCTGCCGCCTTGATCGATGTCGCGACCTTTTCGTTGTTTGTCATTCCACCTCACTTTGTGGGGTGTCCGGACGGCTGTGCAGGGCAGATGGGCTATCCGCTGCCCTTTGCCACGGTTGGGCTGGACGGCAATGTTTCGCTTTACTTACTCGATTTTGTACTCAATCTGCTGCTCATCTGGCTGTTGTTGTTTGTCTTGACTGTGCTGGCGCGGATTTTTTCTGAAGCGGTTGATCTTGGTGTGCGCTCCCGCCGCTTCAAAGTCGGATTCTTCATCATCTTCTTTGCCCTGCCCCTGGCGTTGCTCCCCCGCTACTTCAATCCCCCTGAGCCACCTGTCTATGGTGATGAACAGCGTATGTCGGTTAATGCCCGTCGCGCCGCTGAAATGACGTACAATGTGACCGGGCTTTGGGTGCAGCGCCTGGCGTTGGAAGATATCCGCTACGCGCCGATCCAGGTGCCCGATGTCTTCGGTGGCATTGACCGTCCTCAGGCGCAGATCTGTCTGCGCGGCTATGTCTACTTCTACATTCCATGGATGCGCTACCGGATCACGCTGGATCGTGCCGGCGTCACGGCGCTAAATATGACGCGCCGGCCCTTGACGGGGAGTTGCTGGGGTGAGGGGAACTGAGGATTGACAATTTTCGATTGGCGAAACGAGGTTTCTCTATGAGCGCCCGAACACAGTTCTGGGCCGGTGTGCGCGCCGAAGCGCCGCTGTTGATCGGTGCTGTTCCCTTCGGCCTCATCTACGGCATCACCGCGGTTTCGGCAGGGATACCGCCTGTCGCCGCCCAGGCCATGTCCGCCGTGATTTTTGCCGGTTCGGCGCAATTTGTCACCGCCCAGTTGTTCGCAGTCGGTACGCCTGGGCCGGTGATTGTGGCAACCGTCTTCGTCGTGAACCTGCGACACATGCTCTACAGCGCCTCGTTGTCGCCCCATCTGGCTTCGCTCGCAACGCGCTGGCGCGCGCTGTTGGCCTATCTGCTTACGGATGAAGCGTACGCCGCATCGATTACACAGTATCCTCGCCTGCCTACAGCGGCCCACAAAGGGTGGCATCTGTTGGGGTCGGGCAGTTCCTTGTGGCTGGCATGGCAGATCAGCACAGCGGCCGGCGTCTTCTTGGGGGCGAACGTGCCTGCTTCGTGGCCGCTGGATTTTGCGCTGCCCTTGACCTTAATTGCCCTGGTCATGCCTGCCGTGCGCGACCGATCCTCTGCTGCGGCAGCATTGGCCGCGGGCATCGCCGTCTTGCTGGCCGTACAACTGCCCTTGAAACTGGGGCTAATCGTCGCCGCGCTGATCGGCATCCTCGTGGGGCTGGCGGTTGAAGATCGGCGGCCGGTTCCTCTTGCCGCCGACAACGAAAGGCACACCTCATGATCCTTTGGCTCGTTCTTGTCATCAGCGGGTTGGCCACCTACTTCATCCGTGCTTCATTTTTGGTCAACGCCGGGCGTTTGCAGCTCTCGTATACTGTCCGCCGCGCCCTGCGCTTCGTGCCTGTCGCCGCATTAACCGCCTTGATCGTACCTGAACTGCTCATGCCGCAGGGTCGCCTCGCCGTCACCCTGGATAACCATCGCCTCGTCGCCGGCTTCGTCGCCGTCCTCATTGCCTGGCGCACACGCAACACGCTGCTCACCATCGGCGCCGGCATGGCAGCGTTGTGGCTACTGATGATTTTTACATGACGAAGGTCGACTGGAGGGCAACCATTGGGTTACTCGCGGCCAGACCGGCGCACCGTCTTCCATCAAATGACTCATCCAATCTCATCAACTAGAGGGTGACAGCCCATCCCGCTCACGGTAAACTACCCAATAGCGACCAAACGGACTCTACCGAGTCAAATCACAAGGAGATCCCCCGTGAGCACACTTACCGATATCAACATCCCATTTCCCGAAGTCGAAAACCTACACCTGCGCCTATCGGTTGGGGCCTGCCGCTTGAGCATTGTCCCCGGCGAGGAAGATGCCTGGGTCACCGGCACCTACGATGATGTGTCCAACGCCATGCCGCTGCGCATCACCCAGGACGGCAACGTTGTGCGCATCTCGCAGGAATTTAACATTCCCGCTACCTTTGGATCGATCAACCGCCCGCCCACCTTCAATCTCAAGCTGGGCAAGGGCAAGGCGTACTTTCTCACGGTCGAGGGCGGCGCATCGGAAAGCGAAATGGACCTGGGCGGGCTCCCGCTGCGTGGGCTGACCGTCAAATTCGGCGCCGGCAAACAGGATTTTAACTTCTCGAAGCCAAATCCAGAGGAGATGGCAGAGATCACCGTCTCGGCAGGTGCAGCAGGCATTGAGATGGAAAACCTGGCCAATGCCAACTTTGGGCGCATGATCGTTGAAGGCGGCGCGGCGTCCTTTGAACTCGATTTCGGTGGAGAACTGCGCCGCGATGCGTCCGTCAAGATCACCACGGGCATGGCCTCCATCGAACTGGACGTGCCCAAAACCACCGCCGTTCGACTCACCGCCGAAGCAACGCTGGGCAGTGTCGACGTCGGCGATGGTTTTATGAAGAAGGAAGGCGCTTTCTGGAACGAAGCCGCTCTTTCCGCCAAGACACCCTCACTCGCCATATCGGCCCAGGTCGTCATGGGGTCGATCAAACTGAGCCAGGACTAAACCGGGCTACCCATAAACCGAGCGAACAATGACAGGCATATACGTAGAACAGATCACCACGCGCCCCATGGCGCAAGAAGACGATTATTGGCGCATGCGCCAGCTATTGATCGACACTGTCCCCATTACACCCATCGGCTTTAACTGGGATATGCGTCGGCTGGACGGCAAACGATTCTACAATGAAAATATCGAAGCCAACCGACTACTGGTACGTCCTGTGCAACTTTGGGAAACACAGGACGGTATGCTTGTCGGCTATGTCCTTTCCGAAAGCAGCGGTGACGCACATCTGCAAGTCCACCCCGATTATCGTCATCTGGAAGCGGAGATGATCGGTTGGGCAGAGGGAAACCTGGCCGCACCTGATGGCGACGGCCCACCACAGCTTGAGATTCTCGTCAACGAGTACGACGCACACCGGCAGCATCTGCTGGCAGAGCGCGGCTTCGAAAAGATGGAGTACGGCGGCATGATCCGTCATCTGCGATTCGGCAAGCAGGTCATCGCCGAGCCGGTCATCGCCGAGGGGTACAGGCTGCGTGTCACCCGGCCGGAGGAGATCGAGGACTGCCGGAAGATTGCCGATCTGCTCAACGCTGCCTTTCATCGCACCTTCCACAACGGTGAGGAATATCAAAACTTCACGCGCCTGTCGCCCTGTTTCCATCAGGAACTCGATCTGGTGATGGTGGCCCCCGACGGCGCATTTGCTGCCTACGTCGGCATCCCATATGATGTCGTCAACCGCCGCGGCATCTTCGAACCAGTCTGCACCCATCCCGAGCATCAGCGTAAAGGATTGGCGCGTGCTCTGATGCTCGAAGGGCTGCACCGTCTGCGTCTCATCGGGGCCGTGGACGTCACCGTAGACACGGGCGACATGCTGGCCGCCAACGCGCTCTACAGCGCCATGGGCTTCACCGAGGCATACAAAGGGTACGTGTGGAAGAAACAGTATGAGTGAGACGGAGATCGTGCCTTTTCAGGCAAAGCATCTGAACGAGGCCGCGGCATTGGTGACGGCCCGCTATCGAGATCTACGCCGAGAACTGCCGTTGGCGCCGCCACGCTATGCCGACCTGGATGTGATCGGTCCCCTGCTCAAGTCGATCACCGAGACTGCGCCGGCGGTGGTGGCGCTGCGCCATGGCAAGCTGGTCGGCTTCCTGGCGGCGTGGATGATCCCATCCTGGCGCGGACATCCACTGGCCTACAGCCCTGAATGGGCCAACGCAGCAGAGCTCACTGACGCTCGCCACATCTACCAGGCCCTCTACACCAGGTTGGCCGCTTTCTGGGTGAGCCAACGCTACTTTGTCCACAATTTGACGATCTTCGCCAACGACCGCGCCGGCATCGAAGGATGGCAGTGGCTTGGTTTCGGCTACTTCGTCATTGACGGATTGCGTCCGCTGTCGCCGGCACCCAATGCGCCCGAGATCGACGTGCGCCGCGCCGGGATCGCGGATCTGGCCGTCGTCGCCGATCTGGACGATCAACTGTGGGCGCACCTGACGGCGTCGCCTATCTTCCTCAGCGGTGACAACCGCCAGGATCACACTGCCGAGTTAGAAGCAGAGTTGAACGATGCGCAGAAGGCATTTTTCGTTGCCTGGCGCAACGAAAAGCCGGTGGCCTTCCTGCGCCTGGAAGGCAACAACGAAGGCGCCTGCACCATCGTACGCGATCCGGGCACGGCGAGCATCACCGGGGCGTACACCGTTCCCGCCGCGCGTCGCGACGGCATCGCCACCAGTCTGCTCAACCGCGGCCTTCAGTGGGCGCAAGAGAGTGGATACGTCCGCTGTTCAGTGGACTTCGAGGCCATGAACGTGCCAGCCGCCCGTTTCTGGCTGCGTCACTTTGAGCCGGTCTGCATTTCGCTGCACCGGCACGTCAACGAGAAGATGGATAATTGACGATTCTCAATCGAGAATCATCAATCGGAAATTCGGGAGAAGATGCATGCCTACCTATACCCACGACGGTCACCAATTGTTCTATCGCGAGCAAGGCAATGGGCCGCTGCTGTTGATCCTGCCCGGCAACACGGCGTCGTCGGCGTTGCATAGCGGCGAACTGGACTATTTCGGACAGCGCTTCCATACGGTTTCGCCCGATTTCCTGGGCACAGGACAGTCGGAGCGGCTGGATCCGTGGCCGGTGAACTGGTTCGAGATCGCAGCCCACGACGTCGCCGCCTTGATCGAACATCTGGGAGAGGAGAACGCGGTGGTCATCGGCACCAGCGGCGGCGCCATCGTCGCTTTGCTGCTGGCGATTCTGCACCCCGAACGTGTGCGCGGCGTCATCGCCGACAGCACCGTGGAGCGCTTTACCAAAGGGATGCTCAAAAACGCCATAGAAGGTCGCAGCCAACGTCTGCCCGACCAGATAGAATTCTGGCAACTGGCCCACGGCGACGACTGGGAAGCGGTGGTCGATGCCGATACCGACATGATCAAACGTTCGATGCGTAAGACTCGCGGTAACTGGTCGCAAGGGCGTCTGTCGCAGATCGAGTGCCCTGTTTTGCTCACTGCCAGCCTCGAAGATAGCGCTCTCGCCAACGTGGGCAAGCAGGTGACATCGATGTCGCAACAAATTCCCAATAGCCGGGTCTACTTTTCGGGTGAGGGCGATCACCCCCTGATGTGGAGTTGCGCCGAAGAATTTCGTCAGGTCTGCGATTACTTCCTGGCCCGCCTGGCAGGATGACAGAATTGAGGGGGCATGCCAAAAGGTCAACTGCTGGGGCAGGGGCGCACAGCCGAAATCTTCGCCTGGGAGAATGACCAGGTGCTCAAACTCATGCGCAATCCAGGCGCAAGCGGATCCGCCGATCAGGAGGCGCGTGTCGCCCAGATCATTGACGCCGCCGGCTTAAGCGCACCGGCCTTTGCCGGCCAAATTGTGGTGGATGGACGCCCCGGCCTGCTCTACGAACGGGTCAACGGGCCGACGCTGTTGCAGGTGGTGGCGCAGCGCCCCTGGCGCCTGCTATGGGCGGCGCAGCAGCAGGCCATCCTCCATGCGCAGATGCACAACGTCAGCCGGCCCGGCCTGCGTTCGATGCGTGGACATTTGCAGTGGTGCATCGACTACGTTCCTCAACTGACACCGTCTATCAAAGAGCGTGCCTTGCGCCGACTGCGTTCTCTGCCCGACGGCAACGCCATCTGTCACGGCGATTTCCACCCAGATAACGTGATCGTCAGCGAACGCGGGCCCGTTGTTCTTGACTGGATGACGGCTTCAAGTGGGCCGCCTGCCGCCGATGTGGCGCGCACGACTTTGCTCTTCCTGGGCAGTGGTCTGCCGCCGGCTATCCCGGCTGCACAGATCCCGGTGATCAAACTCATTCGGCGACTTTACTACCAGCTCTATCTGCGCGCTTACCGGCGGCTGCGGCCCATGCCGGGGCTATTGATTCAGGCGTGGCTGCCGATCATGGCGGCGGCGCGTTTGGCCGAATCAATCGCCGAAGAGGAAGCGCAATGGCTGGCCGTTGTCGACTCCGCGTTTGGCACATGACGCCACACAAGGTTGTGTTCATTCCCCCCCAATATCCCAAAAACGAGGAAGACTGTGACTTTTGAAACAAGCGAATTGGCTCCGATCTCCCGTCCGCTGGGCGATGGACTGATCCTGCGCACCGCGCGCAATGCCGGGGACATCGAGCGGCTGGCCCGCTTCAACGGGCTGATCCACGGAGAAGAGTTGATCCCCGCCGTCTATGGGCTGGCGAACGACTACCCCGGCATGACCAATGCCGATCTGGATCTTCGTGGACAATGAGGACGGCGAGATGGTTTCGTCACTCTGCCTGGTGCCGTGGATGCTGCGCTACGGCAGCGTCGATCTGGCGGTGGCCGAGATGGGGCTGGTGGGCACGCTCGAATCCTATCGGCGGCGCGGGTTGGTGCGGGTACAAGTGGACCTTTTCAAAGAACGCATGGCAGAGCGGGGCGCGCTGCTTTCGTTTATCCAGGGCATTCCCTATTACTACCGTCAGTTCGGCTATGAATATGCCCTGCCCCTGGAAGGCGGCCTGCGCATGACAGGCCGAGAACTGCCCGACTGGGAGGTTCCTGCCTTCGGCTTTCGCCGCGCCACCGTAGAGGATATACCTCTGTTGCGGCGATTCTTCACTGAAGCGGCAGCCGCCCTCACCATCCACACCGTGCGCAACGAAGACCAGTGGCGCTTTCTGCTCGAATCGCCGCAGTCGACAACCTTCGTCCCAGAGTATTGGCTGGTCCTCGACGCGGGCGGCGCGGTCGTAGGCTACTTCATGCTGCCCAAGCATCATTTCTACGATGAGTTGTCGATCAACGAAGCGTCGCTGTTGAGCTACGAGGCGGCCCTGGCCGTCCTTCGCCAATGTCGCACGCTGGCCCAGGAACGCACCCTGCCCGGCATTCGCCTGAATCTGCCGTCCGCCAACCCGCTTTGGCAAGTGGCCCGCGCCGTAGGCGCCCACGACATGGGCGTTTATTCATGGCAGATCCACGTGGCCGATTTTGTGGCGCTGCTGCGCGCGCTTGCTCCTGTGCTAGAAGAACGCATCGCCGCCTCGCCCTTTGCCGGCCTCACCCGCACCGTCAAGCTCGCCTTTTACCGGGATTCGATTGATCTCTGCTTCGAGCAGGGGCGGCTGGTCGATGTCCTCGACGGCGGCTTCGCCCAAGGGCCGATCAACCTGCCGCCGCTCAAGATCATCCCGCTGATCTTCGGTCACGCCAGCGTCGAAGAGCTACGCGCCACCAACCCCGACGTCAACACCGGCGGCATTTGGCGTCTGCTTGTCGAGACGTTGTTCCCCAAGACGGCAGGGTTCATCCACACTTCGTACTAAAGTGAGGCTTAGCCTCAACCTCTGTTCTTGGGCAATGATCCCACCGGATCGACACTCTCTTTGGCAATTGAGTTTGCAATGAACGCGGCCAGATCCTGTTTGACCTGTACCAGCGACGGCGGGTGGATGTACATCATATGCCCGGCAGGGTAGAAGCCCATCGAGATATTGGCGTGCAGTACTGGGTCCAGTTCTAAGATGGTTGAAGGTGTATTGGGTGGCGAAGTAAGGCGTGGCCAGATCATAGTAGCCGTTGGCGACGAAGATCTTCATATACGGGTTCTGCGTCATCGCCTGGCGCAGTGTCTCGGCCACGTTGAGGTATTGGTTTTGCACGTTGCTGTAATCCCACTTCATGTACAGATTGGCCAGGATCTCATAGGCCAGATCGCTCTCGAAACGTAGATCTTGGCGCACATAATTGTTGAGTGTGGCCGTGTACAATCCCTGAATCACACTGTAGCTGGGATCAAACTCGAATTTCTCTCCGGCGGCGTCGCGGTCGATGCCGATGAAGCGGCTGTCGAGGCGTCCGACGGTGCGGCGCTGCTCGCGCAATAGTTCCTTTGTGAAGCGGAAGATGTCGATGCGCAGATTGGTGCGTTCCACATATTCAGGGCTAAGGCCGGTGAAACGCGCCAATGTGGTCGCGATCTTCGTCCGTTCGGCGGCGGGGAGGCTGTCCCCGCGCATGAGGGCCAGGGTGTAGTCGCCCATAGCGAAGGCTTCCACTTCGTCCAGCACCTGGCGCAGCGGACGATCTTGTAGATCTGCGGGTAGTTGACCGTGATACCAAGCCGTTGCGGTGTATGTGGGCAAAAAGACGATATAGGGCAGATCGTTGCCCACCGTGAAGCGCGCCGTCTGAAAGTTCAAGATCGTCGAGATCAACATGATGCCGTTGAAGACCAGCCCGTGCCGCTCTAGCAAATGACCGGCCAGGCCTGCCGCTCGCGTGGTGCCGTAGCTCTCGCCGATGAGGAACTTGGGCGACGACCAGCGCTTGAGCCGCGTCGTGAGCAGGCGGATGAACTCGCCCACCGATTCGATGTCCTGTTTGTAGCCGTGGAACTGATCGGGCTTCTCTCCTGAGGCAGGACGGCTGTACCCCGTGCCCACCGGATCGATGAAGACAAGATCCGTCACGTCCAGGATCGAATGTTGGTTCTCGCCTAGTCGGTAGGGAGGCGGCGGTGCAGAGCCATCCTCGTTCATCTGCACGATGCGCGGCCCCAACATCCCCAGGTGCATCCATACCGAGGATGAGCCCGGTCCACCGTTAAACGAAAAGGTCAGCGGACGGTTGCCGGCATCCTCTGTATCGTCGCGCGTGTAGGCCACGTAAAAGACGGATGCCTTGACGGTATCGTCGTCTTCTTTGAGCAACAACGTCCCCGCTGTGGCCGTATAGCGGATCTCCACGCCGTCGATGGTGACGGTATGGCGCGTCTGCACACTCTTTTCTTCGGGCGACTTCTTGGGTTTGTCGCCGTTTTCGCTTTTCTTGTCGTCTTTGGGATCAGGCATGCTTGTTTCCCGGATTCTGTTGTAGGGCGAGTAAGAAGGAGACCCCAGAGTTGTGGTACAGGGAGATTGTCAGGCCGACCTGGACCAACAACAAAAGAGCCCCTTCCATGATACACGACTTTGACGACTTCTGCTTGTTGGTTAGGTGAAATGGGTTACTTCAGATTCGGGGCGAACTTGGCCCCAACAGAGGTACGGGTTTGGGTGGGGCGGGAACCGACGTCTCCTACCGGCGAAATGACCCACCGCCCCACCCAAACCCCTACGTCTCGCTCAACGTTCTGCCATTTGAACAACAGATTCTGGACACACCCGAGATTGACAGAATTGACATGCAAGTCTATACTGTCTCTAGAAACTAGTGACTTTAGGAGGGGAAGATCAATGACCACGCAGGTAATGAAGAGTGACGAAGCACGCGTCAAATGGCGTGACGTGCTGGAAAGCGCCATGTTCGGCAATGACACCGTCATCGAGCGCTACAACCGCCCGACAGCCGTTGTGATTCCCTTCGATGACTACACAGCGATTCTTGAGGCGCTGGAAGATTACCGGGCTGGTCAACGGGCTGAGGTGGCGCACCAGGAGTGGCTCGAAGATCCTGAGAGTGGGGAAGATTGGGAAACAGTCAAGGCGGAATTGATCGCCGATGGACTGTTGACCAGTGACTGAAGAATCGCCCTGGCGTCTCATTATTCAGCGTCAGGCCAAACGTCAACTGAGGCGGCTGCCTGCAGATGTGATGAAGCGAATTGCGGCGGCGTTGGATGAAATCGCCAAAGACCCCCATGCTGGGGAACATTTGCAGGGATTTGAATACCGAAAGTGGCGAGTAGGATCCTGGCGCATCATCTATCAGATCGAAGAAGATCAACTGATCATATTAGTGATCGATCTGGGCGCAAGAGGTGAGATTTATCGGCGGCTAGATCGCTAACCGAAACAGCCAACAGGGGGAGTGGCCCAATCGCCACTCCCCCTGTTTTATTGGAAAAGACGCGTGCATATGCAGATACGATCGATTTGACGTAGCTCACACGAATTTATTTCAGCGACAAGAGGGTAGTTCACTCCCCATCCCCGTTCCTGTGTAGACAATCCCCGCCAAATCGGTACAATGATAGCCACAACCCACATCCACCACACGGTTAGGACACCCCAATGCCCACCCGACCCAATATTTTGATCTTCATGACCGACCAGGAGCAGGGACAGGTCGTTGAACCCGGTCACCCATGCAAAACACCCAACGCCGACAGGCTGGCCGCCGCAGGTCTGCGCTTTCGCCATACCTACACGCCGTCGCCTCACTGCTGCCCGGCGCGGGCGACCTTTTTCACCGGCCTTTATCCCAGCCGGCACGGAATCTACAACAACATCTTCAACAGCGCCGCCATCCACACCGAATTGAACCCCGGCGTCTCTACCTTTGGCGAACAACTGCGTGCGCAAGGCTACCGCACCATCTTCAGCGGCAAGTGGCATGTGAGCGCTGCTGAAAACCCTGCCGACCGCGGCTGGACCGAACTGATCACGACCGCCACCAAAGGCACCAATCACGGGCGAACCATCGAGGACTGGCGCCGCGCCGCCACCGAGTACGCCGCCGAGGTTGCGGCCGACGGCGAACGCCAACGCGGGCACATCCAGCGCCCGGGCTGGGGCGACTTCGTCGTCTACGATACGCTGCCCAATGGTGGACCCAAAGGCTACGAAGATTCTCACGATTACAAAGTGGTCAGCCGCGCCGTGGGCGCCATCCACGATCTGCAATATACCCGAGATCCGTGGATACTCTTTGTCGGTCCGGTCGGCCCTCACGATCCCTTTAACGTACCCCAAAAGTTCGTCGATATGTACGATCCGGACGAAATCGAACTGCCCGAAAGCTACCGCGACACCCTCGAAGACAAGCCTCGCCTCTACCAGCGCATGCGGCGCCAACTTTGGGATCAACTCAGCGAACAGGAAGTGCGCGAGTCTATCGCCCACTACTGGGCCTTCTGCACCATGGAAGATGCCATGCTGGGCGAAGTCCTCGACGCCCTGGACGCCACCGGGCAGGCCGACGACACGCTGGTCATCTTCCTGTCGGATCATGGCGACTATTGCGGCGCACACGGGCTCTACCTCAAGGGCGTCCCTGCCTTTCGCGAGGCGTACCACGTCCCCTGCATCATGCGCTGGCCCAAAGGAATCCCCAACCCTGGGCGCGAGGTCGATGATATCGTGACGCTGGCCGATTTTGCGCCCACCTTCCTCGAACTGGTGGGCATCGAGCCACCCGACGACCTGACTGGTCGTAGTCTGCTGCCCCTGATGCAGGGACGCACACCATCCAACTGGCCCGATGCGCTCTATACCCAATGCAACGGCGTCGAACTCTACTACAGTCAGCGCGCCGTCATGACCCACGACTTCAAGTACGTCTACAACGGTTTCGACTTCGATGAACTCTACGATCTGCGCAACGACCCGCATGAGATGGTCAATGTCGCCGATGATCCTGAATACACCGAGATCAAAAAAGAGTTGGTGGGCAAAATGTGGCGTTTCGCCGCCCGTGAAAACGACATCATCTTCAATCCCTACGGCACCGTCGGTCTGGCGCCGTGGGGACCAGCAGAGGGGCTGCGCGAATGAACTTTATCTTCTTCATGCCCGACGAACTGCGCGCCGAGAGCGTCGGCTGCTATGGACACCCGCTGGTGCAGACGCCGAACATGGACGCGCTGGCGGCGGACGGTGTGCGCTTCGACCAATGCCATGTACAGCACTCGGTCTGCACGCCGTCGCGCTGTTCGATGATGACGGGCTGGTATCCCCACGTGCGCGGACATCGCACGCTTTGGCACCTGCTGCGCCCCGATGAGCCCAATCTGCTGCGCTACCTCAAACAGAACGGCTACACCGTCCACTGGTACGGTAAGAACGATCTGCTCTCGCCCGACAGTTTCGCCGATAGCGTAGACGTGGCCGAGAGCCGAGGCAAGGGCAAGTTCGGCCCCAATCCCTTCGCCGAGGACGATCCGCGTTACTACAGTTTTCTCTATGATCCGTATGACGGCGCGCTCGAAGATCACGGCGACTACGCCAACGTGCAGGCAGGCATCGACTTCCTGCGCAGCAAGCCCACGCAGCCCTTTATGCTCTATCTGCCGCTCACCTTTCCGCACTGCCCCTATTCGGCGCCGCAGCCGTGGTACGATCAGATCGATCCCGCCGATCTGCCGCCGCTGCGGCCGGCCGATCTGCCGGCCCGGCCCGACTTCCATCAACTCATTCGCCAGACCCGCCACCTCGATCAGATTGACGAATCGGTTCTGCGCAAGATCCAGGCCGTCTACCTGGGCATGACCGGCTTCATCGACTGGCTGCTGGGCCGGCTGCTCGAAGCGCTCGATGAAAGCGGTCTGGCCGAGGAGACGGCCATCTTCGTCCTTTCGGATCACGGTGACTATGCAGGCGATTACGGTCTGGTGGAAAAGTGGCCCAGCGCCGTCGAGGACGTCATCACCCGCGTGCCGCTGATCGCCCGCATCCCCGGTGGCACACGAGGACACGTCGTTGCCGAACCGGTGGAACTCTTCGATATCATGGCAACAACGCTCGACCTGGCCGACATCGAAGCGCAGCACACTCACTTTGCCCGGTCGCTGGTGCCGCAACTCCACGGCGACCCCGGCGACCCCCAACGCGCCGTCTACTGCGAAGGCGGCTACGCCCGGCATGAGCCACACAATTTCGAGGGCAGAGCCAACCGTGATCAGTTCGCCCGCAGCAGCAGCCATATCTACTATCCTAAGGGTCGGCTTCAACAGGACCACCCCGACAGCGTCGGGCGCGTCACCATGCTGCGCACCGCCACCCACAAATTGGTCCATCGGCCCACCGGCCTCTGCGAACTCTACGATCTCATCCAAGATCCACAAGAACTACACAACCAATACGGCACACCCGAACACAGCGCCATCCAACAACGCCTCGAACGCGAAATGCTTGACTGGCTGATCCAGACTGCCGACGTGACGCCGTTCGAGATGGATGCGCGTGGATTCGGATAAACTGATCCCTGGAAAGGGCCCTCTTATGACCGCAACGCCCAACGTCCTCTTCATCATGTCGGATCAGATGAAGGCGACCGCCAGCCATCTTTATGGGAATTCGTTTTGTCAGACGCCGTCGCTGCAGAGACTGGCGAACGACGGCGTGCTCTATGAGAACGCCATCACGCCCCATCCGTTGTGTGTCCCCGCCCGGGTGTCGGTGTGGACCGGCCAGTTTCCCCACAGTCATGGGGGGCGGCGCAACGAGACACATATGCCGCCCGGCCAGGATCACGCCTTCCGTCTGTGGAAGGAGGCCGGTTTCCACACCGGCCTGATCGGCAAGAATCACTGCTTTACACAGCCCGAAGACCAGGCGCTCTTTGACACCTGGTGCGAGATTGGGCACGGCGGCCTACCGGCCGATCCCACCACGCGCGGTATGCAATGGTTCCGCCCCATCGACGCCATCAATGCCGCCCACGCCACCCGCCGCGCCATGCCCAGGCAGAGCCCACGTTTCGGTTATGCCATTACCGATTACCCGCTCGAAGACTATTCCACCGGCCTCATCACCGGGCAGACGGTACGATTTTTGGAGGCACATCGCCACGAGCCGTTTGCGTTGTGGGTCTCTTATCCTGATCCACATGAACCGTGGGAAGCGCCCCGACAGTACGCCGAGTTGTTCCCGCCCGAGAAGATCAAGCTGCCTCCCTCCCGTCAGGACGAGTTCAGCGACGGCAGCGCGCCGGAGCGCAATCGCGTCCTCTACGAGATCCTGGGCATGGACGAGGACAGCGAAGAGGACATCTACGGCGTACTGAGCTGCTATTACGGTATGACCCGCTTCGTTGATGACGGCGTTGGGCAGATCCTCGACGCGCTGGATCGGCTGGGGCTGCGCCACAACACCATCGTCGTCTTCTGCGCCGATCACGGTGACTTCGCGGGCGAACACAACATGTGCTGCAAAGGTGGCGTCTTCTACGACTGCCTTACCCATGTGCCGTTGATCGTCTCGTGGCCGGGGCAGTTTGCCCAAGGCGTACGCGACGACAGCATGGTCAACCTCATCGACATCGTGCCCACGCTGCTGCACCGGCAAGGAATCGAGATTCCACGGTCAATGCAGGGCGAGCTGCTGCCAACCGTCACCCAGGCCGTACCGCGCGAGGCGACCTTTTCTGAATACGGCGCCGGCGGCCCGCTCTTCCACATGGACGATCTGGCGAAGCTGCCCAAACCGTACGGCCGCGCTGCGCTGATGCGATCCTTGCGCTGGCGCGAGGCGGAAGGCCGGCGCAAGATGGTGCGTACGCGCCACTGGAAGTACGTTCACGACCCAATGGGCGATCTCGACGAACTCTACGATCTGGTCAATGACCCCTGGGAACTGAAGAACGTCGCCGCCGATCCCGCCAATGCACCCATCCTCGCTGACCTGCGCCTGCGCCTCGCCGATTGGAGCATCTGCACAGAGGACAGCCCGCCGGTGCCGTTGCCGGAAGCTGCATCCTATGATTTTTCGTAGAAGAGAATTGGTGACGAGATAACGAGGATAACGAGGATGAGGATGATGAGATGATGAGGATGATGATCTCGACAACCATCATCCTCATCATCTCATCATCTGCCTAATAGTAACCAGATAATCCAGCCACCGAGCAACCAACCTAACCACCCTATCCACCACCCGAGGCTCCCACACATGCCCCTCAAAATTACGAAGATCGAAACCACCACCGTCCCCGAGATCATGCCGGGGCTGCTGCTGCTGCGTATCCACACCGACGCCGGCATCATCGGGTGCGGCGAGACTTACTACGTGCCCCACGCCGTAGCCTCCATGATCCACGATTGGATGGCGCGGCGGCTGCTGGGCGCTGACCCTCTGGCCGTCGAAAGCCATTGGCGCTTTCTCTATGAGCGCACCACCAACTTTGGCTCACGCGGTACAGAGTTGCGGGCGATTTCGGCCATCGACCTTGCCTTGTGGGATATTCTGGGGCAGGTGTGCGAGCAGCCGATCTGGCAGTTGCTGGGGGGGCGTACTCAGCCGTCGATTCCCATCTACAACAGCAGTGGCGGGCCGAGCTATGGCGGCCCGCGCAGCGACAATTCTCTGGGCTGGCCCGGCTATGGGGAGGTGGGCAACGAAGGGCCGTACAACGACTATTGGGCCATGGTCAACCGCCCTGTAGACTATGCCAAACAGATGTTGGATCTAGGCTACCGCGCCCTCAAAACGTGGACACTCGACTTTGCCGCCCACAAAGTGCGCGGCGGTCTCTACCTGCGCCCTGAAGATCTAGATGAGGCGCTGCGCCCGCTGCGCCAAATCCGCGAGGCTCTGGGCAATCAGGTTGAGCTGATTCTCGATGGGCACGGTTTCTTCCAGTTGGCGATGGCGTTGCGCATTGCGCGGGCGCTGCGTCCGCTGGATGTGCTCTGGGTCGAGGACATCATCCGCCCCGACAGCATCGACACCATCGCCGACTTCCGCGACAAAGCCGACATTCCCGTCGCCGTCAGCGAAATGATGATCGGCCCCGACGACTACCGCATGGTCCTTGAAAAGCGCGGCGCCGACTATATCATGATCGACCCCACCTGGGTGGGCGGTATTTCACAGACCCACCGCATTGCGCAACAGGCGCAAACGTATAATGTGCCTGTGGTCATGCACGACTGCACCGGCCCGTTGACCATGCTGTCGGGTGTTCAGGTTGCCACGGCCACCGCCAACGTCGCCTGGCAAGAGACCGTGCGTGCCCACATCAACCTGATCTATCCGCGTCTGATCACCGAACAGCCGTTGATCGAAGCCGGTCATGCGCTGCCGCCCGAACATCCTGGGATTGGCACGGCGTGGCTCGATTCGCTCTTCACTGGCGCCGACTGGCGTGTCTCGGAAGTGGCAAAGGTATAAAGGAAACAGATGGAGATGGCGGCTCACTTTCGCGTTTGAACAGGGCCTTCGCGAAACCGCTTATGGAGTGAGGACATCGAAAACCTGGATCGTTTATATTAAGAGTAACCACAGCGGCCAAGAAAGATACCGTCCTTGGCCGTTGTGCATCATTCACGCCGAAGCTGGCCTCCGCGGTAGCGACAGTACTGCGCGCGTCGGCTCGTCCTTGTGCTATAATTCCCACAGAGGCAGCACGTAGTGAGAAAGGTGCGGAAACGATGACTGAAACAACAATCGCCATTCCTGTGGATGCGGCAACAGCGCAGGTCTACTTGACGGCATCGCCTTCGGATCAGCAGAAAATGAAGGTGCTCCTGGGTCTACGCTTGCGCGAACTGGCGGAGATGCCGCGTCAGTCCTTGAGCGAGGTCATGGATGATATTGGCACGCAGGCACAGGCAAGAGGGCTCACGCCGGAAATTCTAGAGGACTTACTGTGTGACGAATAGGGTCAGGTTTGTCCTCGACACGAACACAACGATAAGTGCCCTCTTGATGCCACGCTCGATTCCCCGTCAGGCGTTTGATGCAGCTTTTGCTCTTGGAATCGTTCTGATTTCTCAAGAAACAATCGCCGAGTTGGATGACGTGCTGCGACGGCCCAAATTCAATCGCTATGTTCAAGAAGAAGACCGGCTTCGCTTTTTGGCGACATATTTGAGCGTTGCCCAGATGGTCGAAGTAACGGCCAAAGTAACTGATTGCAGCGATGCCAAGGATAACAAATTTCTCGAACTTGCCATAAGCGGCGGCGCAGCGTGCATCATCAGCGGGGATCAAGATTTGCTAACGCTTTCCCCTTATCGAGGTATCTTCGTGTTGACCCCCCACGCGTTTCTCATTGATTACGCTGACCCGAGATGAATGAGATCGTCTTCCGTGAAGACGAGAGCCGCCTATGCAAGGATTTTGGCGCCATCAACTTCCTGCTTCTATCTAGTTAGCGGTTGCCCTGCGCTTTACGCTTTAAAAAACCCTTGCACGCCACCACAAGATGTGCTACCTTACTCGTAGAATTGGAACGTTCCAATGCCTCGCTAGTATCCAACTTTGGTTGTAAAGGCAGCAAAAAGGTAGGTCTCTGTGGCGGTTACCACCTTGATTGACGCGCCTGTGAAAGTGACGTGCAAACCGTTTCACTACGCTTGATGCAACGTCAGTCGACAGGGTTCAATCGAGCATAACCGCACGTTGACCCTACCTTTTCTCACCCCACCTTATCTCAAAGGAGAGACAGAAGATGACGGAACCAAGAAAGTCTTTGCGCAGTGGCGTGAATCGACGTGAGTTTTTGCGTTTGACTGCGATCAGCAGTGGCCTTTTGTTAGCTGCATGTGCTGCACCTGTCGCCCCAGCCCCCAGTGGTTCGAGCAGCACTGCGCCGCAGGTGACGCCAACGGGAGAGAGCCTGATTCAGATTGCCGAATCCGGTGCACAACTGCCCACCGACCCTGTTACCTTTCGCTGGGTGGATAGTGGGGATCAGAAGGCTGTCTTCTGGAACGAATTCTTCGCCGCCTATCAGGAGCAGTATCCCAACATCACTATTCAATATGACGCGCTCCCCTGGAATGAAATTGCCCAGGTAGTGCCGCTGGGCGTACGCAACGGCACGGCGCACGATGTCTTCCAAATCCCACTCTCCTATTCGGCGGCGCAGGTGGTTCAAGAAGGCTGGGTGGCTGCACTTGATGATATAATCCCGAACTTTGCCGAGTGGAAGGCTACCTTCCCGCCCGGTGTTTTCGTGCCTGGCGTGACGGACTTCGACGGCAAAACATACAATGTGCCGTTCACGTCGAATAAGCGCTACGGTTCGCACCTGCTGTACAACGTGGATTACATGCAAGAAGCCGGCTATGATCCTTCGGAGACGCCGCTCACCTGGGAAGAATTCCGTGAAGCAGCACGCAAGACCACAGAAAACGGCGCCGGTCAGTATTACGGCTTTATCGTCGGCGGCAATCAGGTCAACCGCTGGGCAGACATTGTTTCGAACTTTGCACGGATGGCGGGCGCTTCTGCCGGCGATTGGAACAGCGGCTATGGTGTCGATTATCGCACCGGTCAGTTCAACTTCACCGATGATCGCTATGTGGCAGCCATTGAATTGTTGCTGGCCATGAAGGACGACGGGAGTATCTTCCCCGGGTCCATGTCGATGAACGCACCGCAAGCCCGCGCCATGATGCCTCAGGGCGCGGCGGCGATGATTTTGCAGGGACCGTGGAACATTCCCATCTGGCAGGCCGAAAATCCTGACTTCAACTTCAACGTCTCCAGCCAACCGCTCATGGAGCCAGGGCTGATGGTGCCGCTCATGGTCGGGCCGGGCGGCTCGAATCAGCTTTACGTCTTCGCCGATGCGCCTGAAGCCAACAAGCAGATAGCAGGAGACATCCTCCACTATATAGGCACACTAGAGGGACAACGGGCCTGGGCCGGTATCGTCGGCGCAGCCGATGGTCCTATCTTCCCGCAGGCGTTGGAAGGCGCAGATCTTGATCCAATTGCGTTACGCGCGCTGCAAATGTTCGTCGAACAGGTTCGCGTCGGCCCCAGTCCGCTGGTTCGCAACCCCGATGTGGTGCAGGTTACGCTGCAACTTCAGCCGGTCACCCCGAACCTGGCCGAGACGGTTCAGGGTCTCTACACCGGGCAGGTCACCGACATCAGCGCCGCTTTGCAGGATCTAAATGACCGCAGCGAAGCGGAACTGGACCGGGCCATCGCCGCAGCGAAGGCCGCCGGCGCCAACGTCTCGCGCGAAGACTTCGTCTTCCCCAACTGGGATCCAACGCAGGATTACAGCGCCGAGAGTTATGCCGAATTGGAATAAGAGGCGCCTGGAGAAGCTGATTACGCTGTAAACAAATTTCGGCAAATGTTCATTGTGTGTGGGCCGGAGGCCCACACACAATGAACATCTTACAACATGGGCAATTTGCAATTTCGTTCCGAAAGGCTGGGTTCTATGGCCGTTCGCACCGTACCAGGATCCGCCGTGGCAGCCGATCAAAAGGGCAGGCTTCGCCCCGTAAAACCGATCTGGCAGCGTATGATCGAGGCCCGTTGGTGCTACCTCTTTATGCTGCCCGGTCTTATCCTGACCGGCATGTTTACCTTCTACCCGATTGTAGCGTCGATATATTTCTCGCTGCTCAAATGGTCGGGGTTTACGTCCGATTCGACCTTCATTGGCCTGGCCAACTATGCTGAGGTGATCCAGGACAAATTCTTCTGGAGCGCGTTTGGTCGTTCGTTCCTCTTCATGTTTACCAGCGTGCCGGTTAAGCTCACGCTGGCGCTGATCATTGCCATCATCCTCAACGATGTGGCCCTGCGTCTCTCGCCGGTGTTTCGCACACTCTTTTTCATCCCCGTAGTAACCACGACGGCGATCGTCGGCATCGTTATGACTTTTATTCTGAGCCCGTTCAACGGACCCATCAATCTGAGCATGGTCTTCTTGGGAATCCTGGATCGACCGATCGACTTTTTGGGCGAAGCGGACTCGGCCTTGTGGACAGTCGTCGGCGTTGAGATCTGGAAGTGGCTGGGGCAACCAATGATCTATTGGCTGGCCGCGTTGCAGACCGTGCCGCGCGTGCTTTACGAAGCCGCCAAAGTGGATGGAGCCAATGTGTGGCAGCAGTTCCGCCACATTACGGCGCCTTTGATCAAACCCTTCGCCATTGTGATCATCTTGATTACCGCTGTGGGAACGCTCAAAGTCTTTGCGCTCGTACAGACGATGACCGGTGGCGGTCCTTACTTTGCGACTGAGGTCATGGAAGTGTACATCTACCGCACGGCCTTCGGCTCGGCCTCATCGCAGACCCTGCCGCGCTTAGGCTACGCCTCGGCAACGGCCGTCTTTTTTGGCTTTACCGTAATGGCGTTGGCGGTCTTTCAGTGGTTTGTGACGCGTCGGGTCAACCGTAGCGGCGTGGAAGCAGGAGGGATGGAAGGATGAGCAGCGTAACACAACCTGTCGACCGGTCTCTGGTCACCGTTACCAAGAGACACTGGCTGCGCCCCGCACGATTGCGTGAGTACATTGTCACGCTGATCCTGATCCCAATCACCTTTCTATGGATCTATCCGTTTCTGTGGATGGTCTCGGCCGCGTTCAAAACAAACAATGAAATCTTCCGCACAGGGGTTTCCTTGTTGCCGACTGCCCTGCACTGGGAAAACTTCGCGCGGGCGTGGGTCCAGGCGCGCATTGGGCAGTATTTCCTGAACACGGTCATCATTGCCGTGGCAACGGTGGCCATTGTGTTGGTTACAACTTCAATGATGGGCTATGCGTTGGGTCGCTACGATTTCCCCGGCAAGAGGCCGATCCTTGGTTTCTTTATTGCCACTGTCTTTCTGCCGGCGGCCTACACGATCATCCCGGTCTTTGATCTTGTGAGCACGCTGCGTTTAAACGGCTCTTTGCTGGGCGTGATTCTGGCGCAGAGCGGCGGCGCCCATGTGATCTTCATCCTGCTCTTTGCCGGATACTTCGGGCAGATCCCGCGCGAACTGGAAGAAGCAGCCGTGATGGACGGTGCCAGCTTCTTGCGCGTCTTTGTTCAAATAATGTTACCGCTCTCGAAACCGATCATTGCCACCACGATCATCATGCAGTTTATCTCTAGTTGGAACGACTTTTTGCTGCCGCTTGTCCTGACCTTGCCGCGGCCTGAACTGCGCACACTCTCGGTAGGGATGTATGCGTTCCGCGGTGAGTACTTCACCGACTGGAGTGGCATGGCGGCGGCAGCCACGATCGGCATCATCCCCGTGATCGTCCTTTTCCTCTTCTTGCAGCGATACTTTATCGAGGGACTGGCCGGCGCCGTCAAACAGTAAAGCCCGGCACCTCGAAACGGACCGGCACGGAGGTCGCTCCCTACATCAGGCGTGGGGATGGACCTCCGTGTCTATCCCCACGCCTGTTTGCATCCGTTTCGCCCGCCACCCCGCATGCTAGCAGATGGGTATGAATCGGCGAAGAGCATCTGTGAATTCGAACGGCGAACGCGATGCCCAGAGAAAGAGAGCGACTCATCATGTTACGAAACACTCTCCTGACGGAGTTTGATTGTATGTCGTACGGATTTGGGCAGCGGAGGACCGAGTCCCTACACGTAGGGATGGACCTCCGTGTCCATCCGTCCTGGCTTCCCGGTAGACATGCTGACCCACCCAATAATTTGGGACACACCCCGCATGGCAACGCCGATTGACGCCAATCCACGAGGATGCTAGACTTTTCGTGGCGGATGTTCCAGATCCATTGAGGAAGCGACCGCCCATTCTCCCGGCCCAAGCGCAACGTTGAGTGCGATATTCAGGAGGTCCTGTGTCCGATAAGCCAAAAACCGAAGACGTTCCGGCATCTCGCCCCGCCGTGGATCTGGCAGGAAGCCGCCCCATCTTTGCCGGAATACCCGGGTCGCAGTTGACCAACAGCTTGCCGGTGGCGGATTTCACCCAGAAGCGCTTGCTCTTCAACGCGTTTAGCCGCCCAGGGCAGGTGCACGTCTACAGCGCCGAGTGTCAGGCCGGAGATCGCATTCGTATTCAAATGGTTATGCCGGTGTTGCCGCAAGGCGGCTCCGTTGCCCCGGCTTTTGCCATCATCGGCCAGAGCCTGCCCTATAGCGCAGATGTGCACAATCTGCCTGTTGCCATGCCCGCAGGCTACAGCGCCATCGTGGCGCCGCCGCCCAGCCGACTTTTGCAGCCCGTACAGGATATGTTGACGCGCGTCCGTTACTACCCTGGGCCGCTGATCGACACACGTACGTTGGTAGGTGGTCGCTGCTATCTGGTGGTGTGGAGTCCTAACAATCAAATGGGCAAGTACGTCCTCCAGACCGGTCACCGTTGGCATCTACGCTGGACTTACTGGTTGCAGTTGCCATACATCTGGTGGCAGATCCGTGGCTGGTTTGGCCTGAGCCGTAACGCCGCCTACACCGCCCTCAGCGTACTCTTCTCGTCGATCCTGATTCTGTGGGCCTGGCGTCGACGCCGCCAGTGAAACCTTTTGGGGGCGGTTGCGTAGAGACGGCAGTGATAGATACCCGTGATCATCTGTCTCTGGTACGTTGCGGCGGAAATAGGACGCCTCTACCCCTGGTAGACGGTGTCGGCATAGTTCCGCCGGGATTTACCAGTCACCAATCTGCGAAAGGACGCACACATTGCGTATCATTTTATATCTTGGCAAAGGTGGTGTCGGGAAGACCACCGTCGCTGCCGCCACAGCGCTGCGTAGCGCTCAATTAGGACAGCGCACGCTGGTGGTCAGTACAGATATTGCCCATAGTCTCGCCGATAGCCTCGACCGCCCGTTGCAAAGCGAACCGGTGGAGATCGCGCCCAATTTGTACGCGCAAGAGATCAACGTTCTCGATGAAGTGCGCAACCACTGGGGCAAGCTTCAGGCCTATATGGGCAACATGCTGCGCAAGCAGGGAATGAGCAAAGCTATCGCCGAAGAAATGGCGATTATTCCTGGCATGGAAGAGATCGTCAGCTTGCTGCACATCTATCGCAACGCCTCGGCGGGAAACTTCGACCGCGTCATCGTCGACGCTGCCCCCACGGGCGAGACCATGCGCCTGCTCACCATGCCCGAAAGCTTCCAGTGGTATGTGGATCGCTTCTACAGTTGGGGTGATACGGCGATGCGCTTCACCGGCGGCCTGCTGCGCAAAGTGATCCCCGACCGGGATGTAATGCAGGGGCTACCCAAGTTGATCGATGACGTCAGAATGCTCCAGGGCATCCTGAGCGATCCGGAGATCAGCAGTTATCGCATCGTGCTGAACCCCGAAAAGATGGTGGTCAAAGAGGGCGCCCGCGCTATGACCTATCTTTCGCTGTTCAACTATCCTGTAGATGCGGCGATTGTCAACCGAGTGCTGCCGGGTATTGTTTCGCAGGGGGTGGGCAACGTGGAAGTGGTCGAACCAAGCGCCGACCCGTATTTACGCAAGCTCCAAGAGATTCAAGCGCGCTATCTGGGCGAAATTGAGCGAGACTTCTATCCGCTGCCCATCTTCCGCAGCCAGTGGTCTGGGGATGAAATGGTGGGGCCGGAGCGCCTTTCTGTATTGGCTCGTGATCTCTTCGGCGATGCGGATCCCGGGCAAGTCTTCTTCCACGGGCAGGCACAAGAGATCGAAGAGGAAGGCAGCGACTACATCTTGAAGTTGCCGCTCCCTCATGTCGAGTTAGAGAAGGTCAAACTGACCAAACGCGGCGACGAACTCTTCATCACCATCGGTAATTTCAAGCGCGAGATCTTGTTGCCCACTGTTCTCGCCCAGCGCGATGCGGCAGGCGCGGTCTTTACCCAGGGTGTACTGCGTGTGCGCTTCCCCGAGAAAGTGGCGGCAGAGATTGGGGATTAAGCGACATCAACCTTAGTCTCAACCATAACCGGAATGATATCGAGGCTACATATGGGACTCTTAGATTTACTGACCTTGAGCACAGGCACCCTTGTGGGCAGCCAGGTTGGGCTGCGCTATGCAAACCTCAAACAGCCGCGGCCTTTTCCGCGCCAGGCGGCCAACCTGTTGGATCACAACTTGCGTGCAAAGTACCGAGATCCAGTACAGTCGTTGACACCCTTCGGCATTGCGCCCGGCTCCACTGTGCTGGATCTGGGCTGCGGAACCGGTCTTTTTACGGTGGAAATGGCCCGGCAAGTGGGCCAGGATGGCCATGTCCACGCCGTTGACATTCAAGCGGAAATGGTGGCGTCGACGCGCCTGCGGGTCAGTGCAGCCGGGCTTGAGCGGCGCGTTTCGTTTCATCACAGCGGCGCCTACCGGCTTCCGCTGGAGAGTGCCAGCGTGGACATCGCCATTCTCATCGCCACGTTGCCAGAAATCCCCGACCGGTTGCTTGCCCTCGAAGAGGTGCGCCGGGTGATCCGTCCTGGTGGGCGTATTGCCGTCAGCGAAGAGATGCTGCACCCGGCCTACGTCCCGGCCCAGGTGACACGCCGGTGGCTGCGCACCGCCGGCTTCCGCTACGGCGGCCAGCAGGGATCGCCGTTCTGTTACAGTCTGCTCTACTTCGCCGAATAGCGATTCGCCGAATAGCAGTCGGCGATTGGCCGTCCCAAGATCAAGCGACTGGTTCAACGGGCCAGTCGCTTGATCTTGCTATCCTCTGTTCTTACGCTATTCACTTCTCAGCAACAAGGCGTGCAGCGCCAACAAAATATACTCCTGATGTGTGTCTTTGAACTCGGTCAGGCGAGCGGCACATTCTTTGAGGATCCTCTGCTTGGCAGGATCGTACTCGTCTAGGGGCAGCGCCATAATCAGTTGGCTCAGGCACTGGACGCCTGCTTCGAGTGCGGCGCGGGCAAAGAGATCGGCGCAGTCGCCACACACTGTGATCGCCTGCTCGGATACACCCTGTTCGCGGGCCAGCTTGCGTTTCAGGTTGTTGAGTTCCTGGGCAATGGCGGTGCCCGTGTCTGCACGTACGCTGCGCAGGAGTTGGATGAAGTGATGCTCATCACCGATGATGCGGGCGAGGGTCAGGGCAAGTTCCATCCGCGCCCCTTCGTTTTCGGTATGCATCAACAGGTCGAGCACTTGGTCGATGGCGTCGACGGCCTGTAAGTTCCCCAGTGCAGAGGCATAGGCCATCTGCAGACCTTTGTCCTCTTCGCGCGTGAGCCGATCCAACAACACAGGCACGATCTCCTTATTGCCCAATGCGCCTAGTGCGCGGGCGCTGTGCGCCTGGATCGAACGGTACTCTGAGTACAATCCGTCGCGTAACGGTTCGTACGCTTCTGGATCGCCCATGCGCCCTAGCGCCCAGGCGGCGACGACGCTCAGTGCCAGTTCACTGCCGTGTAAGATCTCGATGAGGGCGTCGCGCAGCCGCGGTTCCGAGGGCATACGCGAGATCGAGACGATGGCCTCGAAGCGCACATTGAAGCGCGGATCTTTGAGCACTTCGAGCAACTCGTCGACGGCCAGTGGGCTGCGCGCTTCGCCCAGCCGTTCCGTGATGCGCACAGTCGCTTCTTCGCTGCGCGCCAGATGGTAGCGAACCATCGACGTCATCGCCAGGAAGGGATTGCCGCGGAAGAAAATTCCGGCGAATTCGCCGATCCCCAGCGTCTCTTCGGCCCGGATCGAGTTCATGATCACAATGCTGAGCAGGGGGAGCACGATGCCCATGGCGAAAAGTGGGAAGTAGGAGTTGATCTCGAAAATCAAGAACTGTCCACTCAGGCCCAATGACAGGGCGAGGATCTGGCCGCCGAGGATCTGGCTGAGGCCACCGGCAATGCCGATCCAGGCGTTGTAGAGCGCCATATAGTCGGAGCGTTTTTCCAGGGGCACGACGCTGACGTAGAGCAACCGCGCCGATCCGATGCCCCAGCCCATGTCTGCAATCCCCTGGAAGAGAGCGATCCCTCCGGCGATGTAGAGACTGCTCTCGCTGTTCTGTGGCATGGCCATCCAAAGCAGTGGTAGTGACAGGCGCAGCAGCAGACCCCACAACATAATTGGCTTGCTGCCGTAGCGATCTGCCACCCATCCCCACATGTAGCTCGACAGCAGGCCACCGGCCAGCGATCCAATTTGCAGAAGCACAATATTGCCTTTGGCCAACCCTACCTCCTCCTGCATAAAGAGGGGGACAAACGAAGCCAGTGGCACGGTGGCCAGGGTCAGGATGGCGACGCCAATCAGATAGCGCAGAAAGCTTGGATCGCGTACGGCGGTGATCAGATTGCGTTCCTGCTTTTCACCGGCACGCGTTGGCTCAGGTCCGCCGCCCGGAATATAGCTTGCAAACCAGACCGAGACGAAACCGGCGAGAACACCAAAGCCAATCAAAAGGATGAAGCCGTTGATCCCCGGCATCTGGCTGAGAATATACCCGCCGCCGAAGATGGCAATGAACCCGGCCAGCGACGTAAACACGTTGCTGGTGGCCGTGTACTTGCCGCGCACCGAGTTGGGGACGTATTCCTGAACCCAGGGCAGGTTGGCCGTCATCCCCACCGAGCGGAGCAGGGCAAATGCAGCCACTGTACACGAGATGAAGATAAGCGTGCGGTCTTCGCCAAAGCGCCCAATGACCCAGGGAATGGCCAGCATAAAGGACGCGGCCACGCTGCGCAGTGCCCAGAAGGTGAGGTAGGCGCGCTTGTAGCCGATGCGCGCCACCCACGGGGCAACGACCAATGAAATTAGTCCCGAAAACGGAAGCAATGAGAGCACAAACCCGACTTGCCCTTTGCTGAGGCCGAGTTCGTTCAAAAAGAGCACAAAGACTGAACCAAAAAAGGTAAACTGAACAAAAAAGGTATTGGCTGCGTTGGAAGCAATCGACCAGGGCAACTTCTGGATCTTCTCGACCGTGGTCGGCCCTTCCTGGGCAGGGTTTTCTACGAGTGGTATGGAAGACATGCCTTCTATCCTTGTCGAGGGTTTATGGTGGGGGTTTCAATCATCTAGCTATAGTGCCATCGAACGGATATCCGCGCAACCGAAGAAGGGCGGTTCAAGGAATGCCATCTTCTCTGTTGTCGGCACACCTTACTACCGCCAAGTCCCCACCCTTTCGCCACCAGAATGAGATGTCATCACTGTTCGCCGTGGGCGTGGTCCCGATACGCCCTCCGCAAGCTTCGGGTAGGTAACCGATGTCTAGTCCCCCTGGGAAGCCACGATCTGGATGGACACGGAGGTTCATCTACGTGTAGGGACCGGCCTCCGTTGCCGGTCCGTTTCTGGGTCAGCTGTCCCTGACGATTCAGCAACCGAAAAACTTGAGATGCATCCTGTTCGCCTGAAGGGATTGGGGAACCGCTGTGGCTGTGGTAGACTCCAAGATAGCAGTGCCTCTTTTGAATCCCATGTCAAACAAGTAAATTCCGGCGCAAGTCTGTCACCGTTCTGCTCGGGTCTAACTTTCGCCGTGGTATTTACGCAAGACTGTACGAGAAATGGAGTAGACGATGCAACCCGTTCGCTGGGGAATCTTGGGGACCGGCAACATTGCCAATCAGTTCGCCAAGGGCCTCGCCGCTCTTGATGATGCCAAGTTGGTCGCGATTGGTTCCCGCAACATCGACAGCGCCAATCGCTTTGCCGATACCTACAATGCACCCAATCGCCATGATTCCTATGAAGCTCTGGCTGCCGACCCCGATGTGGAGATCGTCTACGTGGCGACGCCCCATGTCTATCATGCTGAAAACAGCCTGCTCTGCCTCGAAGCGGGCAAGGCCGTCCTCTGTGAAAAGCCCTTTGCCATCAACACGGCCGAAGCAGAGCGCGTCATTGACTTTGCCCGCCGCCGGCGTATCTTCCTCATGGAAGCGGTGTGGACACGGCTGCTCCCTCACCTTGAAGAAGCGATGCGGCTCGTAGCCGACGGCGCCATTGGCCAGGTGACCATGCTCCAGGCCAACTTTGGCTTTCGCACCCGGGTCAACCCAAGTGGACGGCTCTTCGATCCGGCGCTGGGTGGCGGAGCGCTCCTCGATGTGGGCGTCTACCCTGTTTACCTGGCACATTTTCTGCTGGGCCAACCGCAGGAAGTACGCACGCTGGCCCATCTGGGAACGACCGGTGTCGATGAGCAGGCCGCCTTCCTGTTTGGCTATGAATCGGGCGCCGTGGCCGTGCTGAGTACGGCTATCCGTGCGGCGCTACCTCATACTGCCGTGATTGCCGGCACCGAAGGTCGCATTTTGCTCAATGAACGTTGGTGGGCGCCTTCCAGTTTCACCATACAGCGCGATGGCCGACCCGAAGAGACCATTACCCCCGAAGTCATCGGCAACGGCTACAACTATGAAGCCGCCGAAGCCGGGCGCTGCCTGCGCGCTGGTCTTACTGAAAGCGAGAAACTCCCCTGGAGTTTGACGCTCGACGTCATGCGCACAATGGATGCGCTACGCGCCGAGTGGGGGTTGCGCTATCCGGGGGAGGCGTAGCACAGCCGGTTTACCCTTTAGTCACCTATCCAGCCATCATTATTTATCCATCTTCTGATACGGAGATACACCTATGGAATACGGTCATGTAACCGGTGTCGCCAAACCGATTTCTCGTCTGGTGCAGGGCACAGTCATGCTGCTCGAAACCATGATCGACGAGAACTTTGAGCTACTCGACGCCATTTTTGAGACAGGCTGCACAACTTTTGATACGGCACACGGCTACGGCGGTGGACAGTGCGAGCGCGTGCTGGGCCGTTGGATCAAGGAGCGGGGCATCCGCGATGATGTGGTCATCCTCACCAAGGGCGCTCATCACAATCGGGATCGCCAGCGAGTGACGCCCTACGATATCAGCGCCGACCTGCACGACTCGCTGGCCCGACTGCAGGTTGACTTTGTGGATCTCTATCTGCTGCACCGCGATGACCCGAGGGTGCCGGTTGGTCCTATCGTCGAGGTGCTCAACGAACACCATAAGGCGGGCAAGATCGGCGCTTTCGGCGGATCCAATTGGTCGCCTGCCCGCATTGCCGAAGCGAATGCCTATGCCGCCGCCCACGATCTTCTGCCCTTCGTGGCCAGCAGCCCCAACTTTAGCATGGCGTATCAGAAAGAAGAACCCTGGCCCAACTGTCTCAGCATCAGTGGTCCGTCGGCTGCCGCCGATCGCGCCTGGTATGCCGAGCAGAAGATGCCGCTCTTCGTGTGGTCGAGCCTGGCCGGTGGCTTCCTCACAGGGCGCTTCCGCCGTGACAACCTCGGTACCTTCAGCGGCTACAACGATGAATTGGTTGTCCGCTGTTACTGCACCGAAGAGAACTTCCAGCGCGTCGATCGGGCTGAGGAGTTGGGCAAGGAGAAGGGGTTGACCCTGCCGCAGGTATCGCTGGCCTACGTGCTCAGCTACCCCGATCTTGATGTCTTCCCGCTGGTGGGCACGCGCACAGGTGACGAATTCCGCGAGAACGTACGTGCCGCGCAGGTGAAGCTCACGCCCCAGGAGATCGCCTATATCGACGGCGAGTAGCCGACCCGGCGTCGCTCACTGCTAGCGTGATTCGTTGCGTGTAGCCTGTCTGGTTCCGAGTGATTGAATTGTGCTAAAGGAGAAGGGGGTACATCGATGGCAACACTGGATCTGGTCTTTGAAGGTGGCGGCGCCAAGGGAATCGTCTTCGTCGGCGCGTTGCAGGAGCTTTTCGCCTCCCCAGCAGGACATAAGCCGGGGCGGTTGTTGGGGACCTCGGCAGGCGCAATCATGGCGGCGCTTTTGGCTGCCGGCTACACACCCGCCGAGATGTTGAGCGCACTCCATGAAAAAGATGACAACGGCAAGCCTGTCTTCGATGCGTTTATGGGTGAGCCAGCGCCGTTGAGCAAAGAGGAGATCAAGCAGAGCGCGCTGCGCGGCTTCCTAAAAGATGTGAATCTGAAGTTTGTGCCCGATTTCGTCGAAGATAAGTTGGACGATCAGATCGCCGAAGGACTGGCCAAGAACGAGAAGTACAACAACCTCTACTCATTCGTAGAGCGCGGCGGCTGGTTTAGTGCCGATGCCTTCGTCACCTGGATGGAACGGAAATTGGATGAAGGCACCTTCAACGGTCAGCCGCGTACCTTCAGCCAGATGACGCTGAAGCAGTTCTTCCAGGCAACCAGGAGCGAAGTGTCTTTCATCGCGTCCGACACGACGTGGGCGCGCATGTTGATTCTCAACCACACGACAGCGCCTGACTTGCCGCTGGTTTGGGCGGCGCGCATGTCTATGAGCATTCCGTTACTGTGGCAAGAGGTGATCTGGCAAGAGAAGTGGGGAGCCTATCTGCAGCACAACATCACCGACCATTCCATTGTAGATGGCGGCATGCTGTCGAACTTCCCGATCTCGCTCTTCCTGGCGCCGGACGCCCGCGTGAAGACGATTATGGGGCCGGATACCAGTGATGCTGTGCTTGGCCTGTTGATCGACGACAACCAGGCGATCCCCTTTACAGAACGTTCCCTGATCGAATATGAGGGCGATGTCTGGCAGTTGAACACGGTGCAGCGGGTGCAGCGATTGGTGAATACCATGACTCAGGCCCACGATGCCGCCTCGATTGAGCTGTTCAAAGATCACATTGTGCGGTTGCCGGCCGGTGGGGTCGGCATGGTGGAGTTCAACATGAGCGATGAAAAACGGAACGCCCTGGTCGCAGCCGGTCGTCAGGCCGTTCAACAATACCTCGCCGCCCATCCTGTATTGGGCACCCGAGAACGAGCGCTGGTTGAACCACCGTCTAAGACCGAGATTGCGAATCAAGCGGCGCGTTCGATCCTGGAAACGCCTGAACCATAGCTCAACACGGTTCTGAGAACACCCGAAACCTGGCAGGTTTGCTGTAACCTGCCAGGTTTCTTCACGTATCCCACCTGTCACCCAGAGAGGAAAGAAGTCATCATGGCCAAAATTACCGACATTCAGATTATACGCACCCGCAAGAATGGATCGTGGGTCTTCGTCAAGGTGCTTACCGATCAGCCGGGTCTCTACGGCATTGGTTCCGCCAGTGATCACTATCACGCGCGCACCGTCATCACCGCCATCGAAACGATTGCCCCCAAGCTGATCGGCCGCGAAGCCGGCGCCATCGAGGACAATTGGCAGACGGTCTACACCAGCGCATACTGGCGCAATGGATCGATCCTCAACACGGCGTTGGCGGGGATCGACATGGCCCTGTGGGATATCAAAGGCAAAGAGGCGGGGCTGCCCGTCTATCAACTGTTGGGTGGGCCGACGCGGGCGGCGGTGATGGCCTATGCGCACGCATCCGGTGAGGATCTGATTGAACTCGAAGACGATGTGCGTCGCTATATCGAGGAAGGCTACCAGGTGATCCGCTGCCAGCTCGGTCATTATGGCGGCGGCGGCTTTATTCCTGCCAATCAAGCTCGGATGCCCAAAAACCTGCACGGACAGGTCAACGCTTTCGACGATGAAGCCTATCTTGAGACGCTGCCCAAGATGTTCGCCCACCTGCGCGACAAACTGGGGTTTGGTCCTAAATTTACCCACGACGTCCACGAGCATCTCAAGCCACACAACGCCGTGGCGCTGGCCAAGTTGCTGGAACCCTACCGGCTTTTCTTCCTGGAGGATCTGCTGTCACCCGAGCAGGTGGATTGGTATCGTTTGGTGCGTCAGCAGTGTACGACACCCCAGGCCATGGGCGAGCTCTTCATCAACCCCCACGAGTGGACGCCGTTGATCACCGAACGCCTGATCGATTTCGTGCGTGTACGGGTCTCCAAGGGCGGAGGCATCACCCAATGCCGCAAGATCGCCGTCCTGTGTGAGTGGTTCGGCGTGCAGACGGCGTGGCAAGAGGGCGGTGACAACGATCCCGTCAACCAGATGGCGGCCGTCCACCTCGATCTGTGCAGCACCAGTTTCGGCGTTCAAGAGGAAAACCACTTCCTCCCCCAAGAGTACGATCTCTTCCCCGGGCACGCCCTTCTCGAAGGCGGCTATCTTTACGCCAACCGGCAACCGGGTCTGGGCATTGATGTGGATGAGCAGAAGGCGCGCGCACTCCTCAACCCAGAATTGGCCGCACAATCATTCTACATGGCCGAAGATCGGCGATCCGATGGCAGCATTGTGCGCCCGTAGAGAAAACTTCAAGATTTATATGATCCACGAAGGCACACGAAGTTTCACTAAGAAAGCTTCCTTCGTGTCGCTTCGTGGATCGCTATTTTCATGGAATGGCCCAAGAGAATGAGAGGCGCAACCGAATCATCAGATCTGCGTATTGGATTGTGAAGGAAAACCACCTGTTGCTGTTCCCTACCGATTCGAGGACAAATCTATGAAGAAACTGTTCTTTTTGCTCGCCGCGCTGCTTCTGCTCGCCGGCTGTCGTGGCCAGGCCCCGCAGGCCGCCAGCGATAGCCCGCAGACCTACAGCACCAATGCCCGTATTCCTGTGGACGATAATGTGTACACGATTACCGGCCAGGTAGTGGGCGATATTGCCAGCCTTAGCCAGCAGACGACGCCGGCGCAAGGCGACGTCACGGGGATCCAGGCCCGCGGATACGGATACCTGGGTGGTTCCTACTTTGGGGCCGAGTTCGGTGGCAAGGGCTTCGTGCGTCTGCTCGTGCGCTCGGCGGAACCGGCTACACCCTATGCGCCGCCACAGCAGATCATCGTGTTGAAGACGACTGATACCAAAGCCGTGGTCCTGTTGCCGGGAGACGTGGTCACCTTCAAGTGTCGGGCGCAATATGAAGCCGTGGCCGCGGTGCGAGAAAACGAAGCGTTCAATGAAGACAAGCTTGAAACGTGGGAACTCGACTACTGCCGCATGGTCACGCCGCTGATTTCAAAGGAATAGTGCAGAGGGGAAAAGAAAGGGGGGACGATCCCGCTGCCGGGATCGTCCCCCTTTCTTTTCTCACTTCGGCTCTTCTTCTATCCTTTAACCGCACCTGCAGTCAGGCCGGCCACCATAAAACGCTGGCCAAACATGTAGAGCACGACGACGGGAATCGCCATCAAAAGGGCGGCGGCCATGAGCTGTCCCCAGGGCAGAATATCGCCGACGATCATCTTGGCCAGCCCTACGGAGAGGGTAAGGAGTCGTTCCTTGGACAGGAAGACATAGGCGAAGATGAATTCTTTCCAGGCGCCGGTGATGGCAAAGAGCGATGCCGCCATCAACGCCGGGGCGGCCAGGGGCAACACAATGCGGTACCAGGCCTGGAAGTGGTTACAGCCGTCGATCAGCGCAGCTTCCTCTAATTCCTGGGGAATCGAGGCGTAATAGCCCATCATCAACCAGGTGGCAAAAGGAAGCGAGAAGGTTGGGTAGGCGATCATCAGCCCGGCCAGTTTGTTGGTCAGTTGTAGCGCACTGAAGATCTGATAGATGGGAATGAACATCAAGACCGGCGGCATCAGGTAGGCGATCAACACCACACTGCTGAAGAAATTCGCCCCTCGCCAGCGCAGCCGGGTCAGCCCATAGGCGCCTAAAGATGCCACCGCCACCGAAACGACCGTGCTGACCAGAGCCACAACAACCGTGTTCTGATACCAAAGACCAAAGGCCCGCGTGGGCCCGAAGAGAACCTTGAACTGTTCAAAAGACCACGGATCGGGCCAGAAGACTGATTGGAAGGTGGTATATTGCGCCGTGGTTTTGAAGGCGGTAATCAGTACCCAGTAAAATGGGATCAGCTCAAAGAGGACGATGATGCCCAGAATGATGCCGCCAAAAATACCGGCCCCGATGCCACGACCTCTGCGCTTGCTCTGACCCGTCACTTTGCGAAAAGCACGGGCAAGGTTTTCCACCAGCGTCTCGATGGTATCGTTCACAAACCAGAAGATGGCCAAAACCAGTTTCAGGACGGCACGGAACGGCCAGAAGATCCAAGAGACTACACTGTTGTTCTCCCGCTCTTTTTCTTTGGCCGTCTTCTCTTCTACCTTTCCGCCGGCAGACATATATTGGCCCAAGAAAAAGATAATTACGCCTAAAACTGGCGCCATTGTCATGGCTACCGCTACACCACGCCCAATCCGTAGCGCCTGAATGGCGTATTCCCAGGCCAGAATGGAATAGACGCGTGTGGCCCCTGCCGGCCCTCCATTGGTGAGCAGAAAGACATCGGTGAAACCGTTGAATGTCCAGATAGTGGAGAGCAGCGTCGCCACGATAATCACATAGCGCAGGCCGGGCAGTGTAACGTGAAGGAAGAGCCGCCAGGCATTGGCGCCATCGATCCGGGCCGCTTCGTAGAGTTCATTGTCGATGGAACTGAGACCGGCCAGCATCATAATCGTAAAGAAGGGGATGCCCTGCCAGATGTTGACCATGATCACCGAAGGCATGGCCGTAGCGTAAGAACCTAACCACGGAAAGCCTACGTCTACAATCCCCATTTGGATGAGAAACTGATTGACGCCGCCGTAAATCGGGTCCAGCAGATTGCGCCAGGTAATGGCGATCACGATGGACGGCACGATCCAGGGGAGGAGTACCAGCGCCGTAAGGATCTCACGAAACCGTTTAAGCCGGTAGAGCAAAATGGAGACAAGTATGCCCAGCCAGAACTTAAAGAAGACGGCGCTGACTGTGTAGACGACGGTGTTACTCACGGCCTGTCGGAAAACGCTGTCGGCCCATAGAGAGGTATAGTTTGCTAACCCCACAAAGGGGCCGGTCTGGAGCGAAACCGTATTGGTAAAACTCAAGAAGAGTGCATTCATAAAGGGGTAGGCAATCAGCCCACCCAACAGCAAGATGGTCGGCAGAACAAAGACGTAAGCCGTGGCCCAATCCCGACCCAAAATATCTCGCAGGTTCGCCCTAAGATTTCTACGCTGCCGATACTCGGCGATGTTTAACCCAACTTGGGTCGTTCTCTGGCTCATAGATCCTCTCTCCTAGCCTTTGCCTCTGTGATTTTGGGTATTCACCCATGTGGGACGCCGGCAATCTGCATCCTGTTTCGGATATGCCCGACGCCCCCGATCAATTGGAGCGCCGGGCATATCCAAACTAAAGTGAAGCAACTTTGAAAACCCGAGTTTGACTAGCGCCGGTTGAGTGCCCGGAGCTTGCGGAGGGCGTATCGAAACCAAGCGGCTTCGATGGTGATCCAGTGTTGACCCGCTCCTTGGCTTCGATACGGCTCGCAGACCCGCTTTCCGAAGCGCTCCTACTCACCCGGCGTTCGCTAGCCGCGCCGCCACTCACCGCAAAACTCTCGGTTTCAAAGTTACACCACATTAAGTACCCGATACACCATACTCTTTGAAGATGGCGACGGACTTCTCCGCCGCATCCGTAACCGCTTCGGCTGCACTCATTTGACCGTTGATCACGTTGGCGATCAGGTCGGTGTGCAGACTGGCCGTGCCGACGGCGCCCATTTGGGCTGTGCTTGGGCCGGGCCAGGAAAGGCCGGTCCAGGCGGAGGGATCGAGCGCCACCGGTTTCAGCGCCAGAGAAATCGGCTCACTGGCGATCTCTTCCCAATCCCACATGGCATCATAGCCGGGCACGGCGTAGGCTGTGGCCGCCGTGTACATGCCCTTGAGTACATCCTCGTCAAAGAAGCTCAAGATCAGTTCTTTGCCGCTCTCGGGGCTCTTTGCTCCCTTGATCAGATGCAGGTACATGCCACCCAGGCCGTTGAAGTCTCTGACAACCGGGCCACCCTTAGGCGGATCGTACACGGTGAGACCGGCTACCTCGTTACCGTCCACCACCGCTTTGGCATAGACCGTACCCGCATTCTGGGTATAGGCAACCTTGCTGCCCAGATAGGCTTCGTTGTTGGAACTGTCTGTCCAACTCAACACGCCCGGGGGTAACATGGCTTCCCAGGCAGGATTGGTGTAGGTGTCAACCAACCATTCGACGGCTGTTACAGCCTCTGGCGAATCGATGGTGACCTTGGTGCCGGTCTCATCCGTCCAGGTGGCGCCCCAACCGTTGAGGACACGATTGACCAGGTAGCCGCCATCGCCACCACGGTTGACCGTCATACCCCACCCCCACATTTCAGCGGAGGCGTCGGAGGCGGCCATGGCTGCATCGCGCAGTTCCTCGAAGGTACGCAGTGCGACGACATCAACGCCTGCCGCCTCAAAGACGTCGCTGCGTGCCCAACCGCCATCGCTACGGCAGTGCAGGGTGACCCCGACATACTCGCCGTCCAGGAAGGTTTCTGCCTTGGGCCGCGGGTTCGGTTCGCCGTACTTGGCGCTGACCTCTGCCTGTATATCGCTTAACGGCTGCAACACACCCAACTGATAAAGCTGGAAGGGATTGATGTTATCAATCCAAACATCCGGCGGGTCCCCGGCCTGTACGGACGCAGCAATCATCGTGATGTCGCCGCCTGTCTGGAAGCCGGCGGTGAAATTGACGTCCAGCGTTAGCCCTTTAGACTCGGCAAACTGCACGATGTGCGCCCGCATGTAGTCATTGTACTCGGGATGGAAGTCCTGCTTGTGGAGCACCCACAGTGTGGTCGGCTCCGCGGCAGGGGCTGAGCCAGAACCTGAGTCACTGCCGGCGCTGGGGGCTGTAGTGGGCGCGGCGGGCACACAGGCGGCCAGAGCTGTTACGCCGACGGCGCCACCGGCCAAACGCAGAAACTGACGTCTTGATACAGGTGAACTAGTCACAATCATCCTCCTTGAAAATATGGTAATTGATTGGAAATAGATGTTAGCGATGTGAGGCGGTAAAGTAAAACCAATCGCGGTGGCTCTAGAAAGCCAGACGAAAGAGATAGGTGCTTGTAACTGGTCAGCCTGCAAGGCTCGATCCACGGATCGAACATGTGTACAGCCGACGACGTCCGCACGAGTGCCCGTTACAGCCAGGGGGCTATGATACCTGCCCGATTGACCGTGGGCGACAGACTATGAATTCTTCAGCAGAAAATCTGAGGGGAAGCCATGAACCTGCTCCCGATCTGGGGAAAGGAGGCACAGGTTGTCTAGGCTGGGACCAGAATATCAGAATCTAAGACTTACGTCAAATGGTGTAAAACTGCCCTGGTTATCTGACCGGTATGCAACAAGAAGCCGGTGAAGTCAACTTCACCGGCTTCTTACCTGTGTATCAATTGTCGTGCGTCATCAGTCTGTTATGCCGCCATCACGACGTCTACTTATTATGCTGCTTCCGCCACGCCGCGAACTCGGCCAACGTCTCTTCGTTTGGCGGGTAAACGCCGAGGATCGAGGCGCCGCCTGCCACCTTGGCCTGGAAGAATTCCTCGCGGATCTCCTGCTCGTAGGCGTCCTGGGCCACCGACTCGGCCATCTTGGCGGGGATCACCACCACGCCTTCGGCGTCGCCCACGATCACGTCACCGGGGAGCACGGCCACACCGCCACAGCCGATAGGCACCTGCATCTCTACCGGGTGATGGGCCACAAAAGAGGTGGTGGCGTGCGCAGCGCGAATGTACGTGGCCAGGTCGAGATCCTGAAAGCCGGGTGTGTCGCGCAGCGCCCCATCGGTGACAATACCCGCCGCACCGCGTACGTGGACTCGCGTGCCCAGGATGTGTCCCAGTGTGGCGCCCTGAGAGACATCACTGCGGGCGTCGATGACCAGGACGTCCTCAGGGCCGACGGCTTCCACGGCCAGCCGTTGCACGTTCCGGGTGTTGTCGTACAGTTCGTCGGCCAGATCCTCGCGGGCGGGGATGTAACGCAGCGTAAAGGCATAGCCGACCATGCGCAGATCCGGGCGCAGTGGATAGATGCCGGCCATGAACGTGTTACGCAACCCGCGCTTGTTCAACTGCGACGTCAAGGTCGCCGTAGACACCTGCTTCAGCTTTTCCACTGCTTCATCGCTGAGGATGTGGGTACGGATCGAGCGATTTGTCATTGATTCACCTTTCGTGTGCGTTGGAAAATCTTGTGCTACGCCGTCAACCAGCGATCTCTCCCGTAGCGCGCCTGCACATAGACATACTCGTCCATCTCGGGCGCCGAGATATTGCCATTGGACGGATAGCGGGCAATGGCATCCTCTACGATGTCGATGCCAAGACCGGGGGTGTCGGGCACGACGATCGATCCACTGACAATGGTAGGCTGCGGTTCCATCACTTCGTAGCGCTGCGGCACGTCATCCTCGCGGTGTTCAAGGATGAGGAAGTTGGGCAGCGTCGCCAACAGGTGGACGGCGGCCATCTCGGCCACAGGACCGAGCGATCCGTCGTGGGGGGCGTAGCCAATGCCGTGTGCCTCGGCCATCGCCGCCTGTTTCTTCATCTGCAGCAGCCCGCCGGCGCGGCCGGTATCGGGTTGCACCACGTCCACCAGTTCGCGTTCGATCAACTCGCGCAGGCCATAGATGTGGGCGTGCCGCTCGCCCGCCGCCAGCGGAATGTCTACATGACGGCGCACACGGGCGATAGATTCGATACTCTCCGGCGCCACCGGATCCTCATAGAAGAGGAGGTTAAATTCCTCCAATGCCTTGCCCAGCGAGATCGCGTCGCCGGTGGTCAGCCAGGGAGGCCCATGCACATCGAGCATGAGGTCTATGTCGGGGCCGATGGCCTCGCGGATCTCTTTGGCGCGTTGCAGTGGATTCTTGACGCCACCCGCTTTGACGCCGGTGTAGCCGCGTTCCACCATCTTGAGTGCGGTTTCGGCGTTGCCGGCATGGGCATACATGCGGATAGTGTCGCGGATCTTGCCGCCCAGCAGGTTCCACACGGGCACGCCCAGCGCCTTGCCTTTGATGTCCCATAGGGCCATTTCGATGCCCGTGGTAGCGCCACCGCCTACGATGCCCGTCATGCCGTGGCCCATCATAGCGATGAACATCTTCTGCCAGATGCGCTCGATGTTCATGGGGTCCTCGCCAATCAGGATAGGCGTCAGATCATGGATGGCAGTCTCGACGACGCGCGGCCAGCCGCTTGCTTCACCCACGCCATAGATCCCTTCGTCGGTGAAGACTTTGACGAAGAGCCAGTTGCGCCGCGCCCAGCCGCCGGCCAGTGCGTCGCCGGTACCGGCGTGCATGAGATAGGTCTTGATTTCGGTGATCTTCATGTACCTGTGTCCTCTGAGCGAAATGGAGATTGAGAAAGTGACAAAATGAGAAAGTGAGTTAACAGCCGGGCACCTATTCGCCGGCCAGCTCGCGCCAGTCCACCAGCACACCAAGGGCGCGCTCTTTGTCGGCATTCAGGGTGCGATAGGCCTCGGCCAGGGCGTGGGGTGGGACGATATCGGTGATCAGTGGATCGACGATCAGGTGGCCTTCGGCGATCCAGTTTAGCATCTGCGTCATCACTGCACGTCGGTCAAGGCCCTCCGCTGCCATCAGCGGCAGCACGGTCTCGTGCGCCCCGCGCAGGCTGACGCCGGGGCGGTGGACAAGGGTGTAGACGTCGATCTCCGCCGTCCCCCGCGCCGAGCCGAGCAGGATCACTTGCCCGCGCGGGCGCACCATCTGCAAGGCCGGGGTGACGAGCGCCGGGTTGCCCGTGGCTTCGATGACCACGTCGGCGCCGCCTCCGCCGCTCCACGCGTTGATGGCGGCGACGGCATCCTCGGATTCGGCGGCGACCGTATGCACGATGCCACAGCGGGCGGCCAGCGTGCGTCGAGCCGGGCTAAGATCGACCCCGATCACCTCCGCACCGTGGCGACGGCAGATCTGGGCAGCCAGGTTGCCCACCAATCCCAAGCCGATGACGGCCACGCGTTCCCCGGCGCCGATTTGGGCTACATACGCGGCAGAGTTGGCGATTTGGGCCAGTCGCGCAAAGGGCAGCCGTTCCAGCGGCACGTCTCTGGGAACGGGGAGCACAGGCGTCTCGTTGGGATCGACATCGGCGTACAGTTCGTGTTTGCCCATATAGAAGACCAGATCGCCCGCTGCGAAACCATCAACCCCGGCACCCACGGTCTCGATTTCTCCTACCGCTGCATAGCCAGGGTAAAACGGATAGCGCACCCAGCCATGTGTTTCGGGTTTGCTAAAGCCGATGTGGGTTTGTGTGAGCAGCGCCAGTTCCGTGCCGGGGCTGATCAGGCTGTAGTGCGTGCGGATGCGGACGGTGTGTGACGGCGGCGCGGCAGGGAGTTCATCCTCACGCAAGATGACTTCGTTCGGCCCTGGGAAGACAGTTCTTACGTTGATCAAAGATGCCATATTTTATTCTTCTAGTGTGAGGATCTTGATGTAATCGGAAAACCGTGTGAAGTCGCGCTGGTTGTTGGTCAGCAGGGTTTTCACGCCGTATGCCCTCATTGTTGCGACAATATTTGCGTCGTGAACCTGCTTGCCACCTATCCGCACGCTTTCCAGTAGTTCGAAGAGATACCGACCAACTTCACGATTGTCGTCGGCAATCCTAAACTTCTGCTCAAACAGTCTTACATCTGCAACCGCTACCGGCATGCTAATTGGACGGGCGAATATCTGCGTACGCGTTACTACCGACAGATATTCGCGCAACACTTGTCGACTTAGCCAAAGTTCGGTCCCAGATTCCTGATACTCATGAATCTGTTGCAGTGCAACTGAGTGGAGCGGAGCACTGAGAATGCTGGCGTATACAAGGACGTTGGTATCAATGAAAAGTGATTCAACGTCCCCATTCATCGTACAGATCCTCCCTGCTTAGCGACAGATCTCTCGGCCAGGGACCACAATCATGCACTGGCAAACCGTTGCGCTCGCTCGAAACAATAGGCGCAGTCATCAGTTCTTCAATGACAACAACGACGTTGTGCTCGCCAACAGGGATATCGGTAGGGATCGAAATGATCAGTTTGCCTTCACTTATGACTGTTCCACGGGTTGTGATGGTTTTCATGACGGCTACCTCTTTTGACTTCAAATACTGACACATTGGCTTTGTGCTGACTGTAGCCAATTTTATCTTACAGCATACGTGACTACACAGGTGCGTCGCACCTGGGGCTGTATAGTTGCTAGCGTACTTCTCAATCCAGGTGCCGATTTCTCATTCAAACCAGCAATTGGGCAGCACATCGCGTTCCAACTCGAAGAGGTCGGCGATGATGGCATCAGCATCGGCAATCGAGTTGACAATTGGATCGACGAGCATGGCGCGGCGCAGCAGTTGCCGATCACAGTTGACGACGGCTTCAACGGTAAGTTCATGCGTATCGAGGACAGTCTGTTGCAGACCCAACAGACCACGCGGCATCTCGCCCACCGCCCGTGGCACAGGACCGTTCATGTCCACGTCGCAGAGGAGTTCGAGAAAGGCGTCGTCGCCCATATTGGTCACCGCACCGCGGTTGGCGCTGTTGATGTAGAACGGGCGGCCCAGGTTGCCCACCATGTTTTCGATGATGTCGGTGGCATGGTCGGGACCCATCACATTCATATAGTCGCCGATGGCGATGCGACCGCTGACGAAGTCGTCGACCTGTTTCCACATGGCTTCGTGGCGGTCATAGCGGGCCTCGGTCTCCCAGATCGAGAGGGGCGGGATGGCGTCTTTGCGCACGCCGCGCCCTTGCCAGTAGGGCAGATACTCTTTGGTGTGGGCAACGCAGACAGGCACGTAGCCGAAGATCTCGTAAAGCTGGTAGGATATGGCGCTGTTGTAGATGGCCTTGGCCCCGGTATCGCCGCCCGTATCCTCTTTGGCGGCGTCCTGGCGCAGCCATTCGGCAATATTGGGCAGGAGGTTTTGTCCCTGATACTCGGCCTTGAGCATCCAGGTAAAGTGGTTGACGCCGGCGATGCGCATGTCGAAGGCGCGGTCGATCTCGTCTGTATAGTCGGCGGGATTCTCGATGATGCCGGCGCGGTGGGCGTAGCGGCGTTTGACGTGCGGCATGTGCAGGCTGTCGCAGAGGGCGAAACTCTTGAGATCGGGGGCCTGGCGCATCATGGCGATGCCGTTGACCGTGGATGGGTTGATGTAGTTGATCACCCAGGCATCGGGGCAAAGCTCACGGATGTCGTCGGCGCATTGGAGGATGAGCGGCAGTTCGCGCATGGCGCGGAAGATGCCGCCCGGCCCAATCGTGTCGCCCGAGCACATGCGCACGCCGTACTTCTCGGAGATTGTACAGTCGATGCCCCGATACTTTACGGTATCACGCGCAAAACTGAGCACGACAAAGTCGGCGCCGGGCAGCACATCGCGCCAATCCGCCGCCGATTCGATGGCGAGGGAAACGTTGTTGTCTTCTACCACCATCTCCGCCAGTTGGGTCATGGCGTCGAGGCGCTCGGGATTGGTGTCGACCAGGGCCAGGGTGCCGGTGTTGAGGTGCGGCGAGTGGACCATCTGCCAGACGGCCTGCCGCCCAAAGAAGAGACTCCCGGCGCCGATGACGACGACTTTGGGGTGCTGAACGGACTCGGCGCTGCGGGCCTGGGTGGGGGATGGATGAACTGTCATGCAAGATCCTTTCCGGAGGATGAATAATGAGTAATAACTACGTTTCCAGTGTATTCATTTTGGTTGATCCCCGTGACAATGCGGAGCGCACTAAGGGTGGTAGACAGTCTTCCCACGAATCTCAAGCCGTTTCGGTGACCCTTCGTCGGTCTTTGCAATCTTAACCACATGACAAGGCCACTGACCTTCAGGCCGACCGACCGCCGCTCCAAGACCTCCTGGCTCACCAAATTCTACATGAACAATCAACAGATCGTCTCGCTGCACGATTCGACTAATGGTAACGTCGTTCGGGTAAGCCGGTTGAAGTTCACGAAAGATTGCGACCAGATAATAGCCCCCGAAGTCAACGTCTTGGGCGGCATCCGCAACTGTCGAATTCTGAAGTTGGGTCAGGTCGTCTGCACTATCCAGAATCACGAGGCGCATTTCGGTGACAGATGCGTCCCCGTAGCACTCAATACTGTGTAGAACCGTTTCAAAACTGACCGTCTTCTCTCGTGGACGGCGTGGGTAGGTCAAGACATTGCCCAAACAACCTGACAGCAGAAAAGCCGAGATAAGTACAAATGCCAAAGAGAAAATCCGATTCCTGCGAAATGTTAGGCAAGGTCGACCGCCACGAACATGGGGATTGGTTGTGATCAAATCTATGTGTACTCCGTTCATCGACATGCCCCCTACGGTGAAGCAACTTTGAAATTGGGTGTCTTCGGGCTAGTATCGTGTCAACGGTCAAGTGATGGCAATTGCGTAGGGGCGCTGCTTGCTGCGCCCGGCACACTGTGGGCGCAGCAAGCAGCGCCCCTACCGATCAAATCACGCTTTCGGCGTTCCTCGCCGCCGCATCACTAGCGACGCCCGGCGAGGAACGCCGGGTGAGTAGGAGCGTCCAACGTCTGCGTTTCAGCCAGGGCACGGCGCTCTTCGGTATAGTTTCCCAAACCACCAGTGAATTGATTCAGGAATCTCACGGTTTCCACTACACCCAGCTCACGGTAAAGCAAGCGAAGCGCATCCTGTGTGATTTCAGTTAGGGGACGAGTCTCAATAGTCATGGTTCAAACATCTCTGAATCTGGTCTTCTATTTTGCGCCCACAGGCAGTTTGCGTCAAACGAGGAAAGCGAAACTCACTGTTTACTCTTTCCCCGCCAGCACCACCTGATCATCGTAAGCCCGCTCGATCTTCTCGCCCGGCTGAATGATCAAGAAATCCTCGTTCCAGTCGGCGTCGATCAGGCGGCGGATCAGCCCGAGATCGCCTTCCAGGCGTTCAAACCGCCAGTTGCGACGCTGGGCAATCGCTTCGGCTTCTTCGGCCACAGGTTCGCCGTCACCCAGGTTCAGATCGATGAAGGCGGCCCGCTTGTAATGGCTCTGCCACATGCCCATCACTTCCATCAAGTAATCGGCGTTGTCTTTGCCGAACTTGCTCACATACTCCTCGTACTGTTTGGCCGGGTCCGCACCCAGGCCAAATCCCAGGGTGACGTTGGGATTCTCGCGGCGTTCGATGTAGTCGAGCGTGTACCAATAGGTGCCCGGTTCGGCCTCGAACTCGATCTGGTAGCGCTTCCGACTGCCCAGAAAGAGGGTGATGCAATCGTGGGCGCGTGGTATCACCAGCGGGATGGTGCGCGACGTCAGCCCCAGCGTGGCCTGCCCGCACAGCCCGTAGGCCAGCACGATGGCATCGTAGGGTTCGTCGACCAGTTCGTCGATGCGCGCTTGCAGCCGTTTGCGCAGTTCCGACGGCTGATTGTGCAGCCCCAACTCGAAGAGTTCCACGTCGACCTGATGCGGTGAGAGCGCCGCGCAGAAGTAGACCATGCGTGTGAGCGCATTGCAGCTTAGACATTTGATCTTCATGCGGTGATTTCCTCGTATGCGCCGTATTTGCGGATGGCGGCGGCCATGGCCCATACATTTTCCACTTTGCAGTAGAAGGTGATGGAGTTGGCGCTGCTGATCATATAACCGCCGCCTTTGCCCACGATCTCAATGCGCCGCCGCACCTCATCTTCAACTTCTGCGGGTGTGCCACGCGTCAACGTATAGTGTAGGTCGATGTTGCCGATCAGGCAAAGCCGGTCGCCATAGTTACGCTTAATCGCTTCGATGTCCATGGCGCCCGGTTCGAGAGGATGCAGGCCATCCATGCCCAGCGTGAGCAGGTCATCGAGGATGCGCATCAGGTTGCCGTCAGAGTGGAAGATCCAGGGGAAGCCCTCGCCCTTGATGGCGTCGGCCACGCTGCGCAGATGGGGCATGAAGATCTGGCGCAGCGTCTTGGGCGAAAACATCGGGGCCGTCTTGTAGGCCATGTCGTCAAAGGTCCACACATAGTCGACACCCACCTCGCGCAGATGACGGATGACGGCGATGGACCAGTCGGCATAGCGCCCCAGGATCGTCTCCACGAAGCCGGGGTCGTCGGCCAGCGCGTACGAAAATCCTTCCAGCCCCAGCCCCAACAAGGTGGGCGACGCCCCCAGCCGCATCTTGGCGGCCACGGCATAGCGTCCATTGTTGCGGCGGACCATCTCCTCGGCGGCAGCATAGAGGGCGGGGTCTTCCGGATCGGGAAAGATCATCGAGTCCAGGTCGGCGCGGGTGCGCAACAGCGGAGCCCCGATGAAGGGTACATCGTCGTGGGTCTCCACTTCGGCGAAGATCGGCGGCAAGAAGTCTGCGATCAGATTGTCCAACCCCAACGTGTTGGCCAGATCCTCAGGCAGAAAGTCGGCGCGCCCCATCAAGGTGCGCTGCATCGGCAGATCCACGCCCCCCTCGATCCAGGGAACGCGGTCGGGTTGTCCGCGGCGGAGGGCGGTTAACACACGTTCTCGCGAATTCATGGCAGACCTCCGGTGAGAGTGGAGAGTAGAGATTGAGCGGCGGCGGCATGGGAATCCGCCGCCGCACTGTACTTAGCGCCAGGCGTCGATCGATTCGGTCTTGGCGTACTTACAGCCCATGATGCGCCAATAGCCGTTGGTTTCGCCGCCCACCACGACGACGTGAATATCCTCTAAGCGGAACATGGGGATCAGCTCATCGTCGGCGGCTTTCAGCTTGGACGCATAAGGCTCTTCCCCATTCAAGCCGCGCGGGTAGAGATAGTTCTGCACGAGTTGATAGTCCCAGTAGACGCCGGCGGGCAGGGTGGCGTTGTCATGCACCCACTGGATCAACTTCTCCTTGGTGTCGAAGCCGCCGCGTCCGACGAACTGACGCGCCGTGATGGGATCGAGGATCAGCGTGGGCGGCACATGCGGGTTCATCCCCCGCAGCAGATTGCGCACGTGATCTTGCCAGTGTCTTTCGCGCAGCCCGAGCATGAAGGCCGTGGACCGGCAACCGCCAAAGACGCTGACCGCGCTCTCGTCGGGGCCAAAGCCGTGTTGCACGTGGAAAGGTACCCACGGGCTGCGCTCTTCGTTTTCGGCAAAGGTAATGCTGTTGTACATATAGTTGTTGCCCTGCGATCCCATGTAGGTCTGCCCCGGCACTGAGCCGCCCTGTAGATTCTGTGAGAGCAGACCATAGGCGCGGCCAATGGCAGCGTTGGCGTGATTGTATGGACCCATGGCGCCGGTGCCCCAGTTCATGCCGATCTCTTTGCGGATCGGTCCGTTCACAACCGCCATCGACGCCGTGGAGCTGGTGGTGCTGCCGCGCGCGCTGGATTGGGTGGCGGCCAGCGCCAGGATCACGGGGAAGAAGTCTGGCCGGGCGCCGGCCATCACGGCATTGACGGCGACCTTCTCGACGGTGTACTCCCACGCTTCACGCGTCGACGTCGGGCGCATCCGGCCCACGATCTCGTCTGCTGCGTGGCCGGTGTGGGCCAGCATTTCGGCCACACGATCTTCGGTGGGCAGCACAATGGGCAGGTAGTCGGTCCAGCCGCTCTGCATAAACAACCGATTCAAATTCTCTTCACTATCTGGCTCGACAAAACGGGGCGTAGTGCGATCAAAATCGCCCGGTTGCCTCTCTTGCGCACTTAACGGGCGTGTCAGTGCGTCGATTACTTCTTGCATCACAGGCTTGCCCGTCAGCGGATCGAGGCCGTCCACGTAGGCGCGTAGCTCGGCATCGGATTTGCCCATCACCGGCTGCGGCACGTAGACGTGGCGCTGATGGGGCATGCCCTGGGCATAGGATGTAGCTGTGACGATCCCCTCGAAGACCTCGGTTTGAATCGAGACAGTGGGAATGGCGTATTCGTTTTCCAGATTGATGCAATGCACGGCGACCGCCGGCGCACAGGTGCTTCAATGGCCGACCGCCATGATCATCGCATCGCCCCGTGCCTTGATCTCGGCGAAGAGAACCGGATCATCCTCGGTGTAGACACCCGATTTGCTGACAAAGACCGTCCTGGTTGCGGGCAGGTGTTCGCTGAACCACTGCTGCATCTGAAGCAGGAAGCGGTCACTGTCGTCAAAGCGAGCATCGACCAGGTAGATGGTCTTGCCGTCGAGTGTGTTCAGCCGTGGGGCCATCGCCACCGGCTTGATCTGCGGCGGGTAGCCCATCGGGTTCATCACCGTCATTTTAGGGCTGCGCCGATTGGTTGACGGCGCCACTGTTTTGCGGATCTCACGAAAGATCTGGGCGTTGGTGGGCAGTTCTCCGCCCTGATCGAAGTTGTTGTAGATTACCTTGCCATCTACACTCACTTCGAAGATGCCCCGATGTCCCTCTTGTAGCGCTGCAGTCAGGCCGAACTCCTCTTGAATCGCCGCAACCAGGCTGCGCGCTTGCGGCAGGTAGTCGCATTGCACACAGTAGGTGATGGAGACGGCTGTGGCTGTTTGATCAGAACCAGACGTGGTCATGTAGGATTCCTCATTTCAGAGTGAACGCTTAGGAAATTTCAGAATTCTATTTATCCACGAAGCCACACGAAGATGCACGAAGAAGAAAAATCTTCCTTCTGCTCTTGGTGTTCCTTCGTGTGACTTCGTGGATCATCATTTCTCTGCTCTCTCCTTAGGCTTGTGTTAGATCGGTAACGTCGAGCGCGCAGATCTGACTGAACCCGTCCACGACCTCATTGAAGACGAGCCATTGGCGATCTGGGCTGAGGAAGGGATGGGCATGATAGCGTTGCCCGCGGACAATCGGCGCCAACGCGCGCAGGACTTCGACCTGCATTGGCTCACCATCATCGGCGTGGCGCACGAGCAGCAATTGGTGGCTGTCGCTGCCCATCTGATTCTCGAAAAAGCGCAGCTTCCCTGCCGGGTCGCGCCCCGTGTGGACGTAGCCGACGTTGGGCAGGCGCACCTCGGAAAAGGTGTCGTTGTTGAGATCATAGTGCCCGATCCAGACGCGGCGTTCGCCATCTACCGTTTGATTGGACTCATAGAAAAGCCCGTTGTCGGTGATGACCTGATGGCAGACGGCGCCATGTCCTTGCCGGCTAGAGCGGAGCACCCGCTGCCCATGCCCCTGCAGATCCACCGTCCACATGCCGTTTTCGCCCTGCGTATGGTTGATCAGCAGCCGCTCGTTGCTGATAAAAAAGACGTGGTGAACGTGAAACGGCACCGTCATCACATCCCGGTAGCGGCCGCTCTCGGTGTCGATCAACCCGATCACCACGGGCAGTTGATTGCGCCATTCCTCGTGATTGACCGGGCGCCCCATGTTCGCCAGGGCCTCACGGTCGGCAATGGCTTCTACAAACTGGGCGCGGTCGGCGTGGATGAAAGCGTAGTGGCGGCCGTCTGGCGAAAAGCCACTCTGACCGATAGAGATGCGCCCGGGCAGGCTGTGGATGAGCCTGTTCTGCAAACTGTCGATCTGTGTGCAGCGCAGTTCCTCGTCCTCGAAGTAGTAGACCTCTCGGCGCACACCATTGAGCGCGGCCAGATGATTGTAGATCCCGCGCAGATGGTGTTCACACCAGATAGCCCAACCGGCATCACGCGTGCGTCCGTCGGAAAGCTGTACCATTTCCCCGCTGTCGAGATCCATTTTGTAAAGCTGCACCCAGCCGCTGCGCTCACTGTGGAAGATCAACGTCTTGCCGTCCGGCGTAATCGTATCGATGAAGTAGTAAAGCGGGTAGCTGTTGGCCGCCGCCGAGGTTAACTGGCGCAGGGTACGGCCAGTCTGGGGGTCGGTCGTGGTTTTCCATTCTGGGGGAAGGACTGTGCCGATGGTCATGGGAGCCTCTTTGCTATGATTAAATGCCAACAGTGACTCAGTACTCTGTAAACGAAGCAAATGGCGGGTTGTTTTTGTGTGGGTGGGCCGAAGGCCCACCCACACAAAATCCACTCAAGCGAAATCAACTGCAATCACTTCGATATCACGAATGCTGGGAACTGTGACAACTAGATGCTTCTCCTCGCGCTCCACCTGGGGTGTCTCGCCGGATCGCAGCAGGTGAACTTGACCGGCTGTGCGTCCTTCGGGCAGTTGGATGCGCACAATCTGTTCGCCCACGGGCAGCAGTTGGCGGATCGGCCCCTTCATCATCATGGGGTTGGTCAGGTTGACCAGATGCACGGTCATCGAGTCGGCTTGCTGCCAGACTGTCACATCGAGCACGCCAGGGCCCTCCACGCTGACGGGGCGCTCCTCGTCGGTGGCCCAATCGACGGCGTTGGACAGCAGTTTTCCATGATCGACGCAGAGCACTTCCCAGAAAGTGCGGTCGATGTCCCAGGGGAAGTAGACCACGCGTCCTGCGCCCACCTGGTGCAGAAAGACCTGCGCAATACCCGTATGATCCTGTCGCGGATAGACTTCTTCCATGGGCAGATCGGGGTACGAGGGGATCAGAGTCAGCGGCGGGTTGGGCATTGGTTGTGTGGCATCTACAACCAATCGTTTGACGCCGTTGATAATGCGCGGCGCTTCCTCCAGCCCGGCCAGCAAGGGATGACGTTCGCCGCTCTCTGGATCCGCTTCCAGGCGTAGATACGAGTTCTGCATGCGGTCTTCACGTTGGCCGCTGTAGGAAGCGCCGAAGAGATCGGCCAGCCCGAAATCGCTGCGCTGTTCGCCCCATTCATTGTAGAGCGATGTTTCGTAGGTGGCAATGAGGCTGCCGCCGCGCTCCACGAACTCGCGCAACTGCCGGCACTGTGCATCCGAAAGCGCCGCGATATTGGGCAGGATCAGCGTCTTGAAGGGGGCGAGATGGTCGGCATCGAGCAGCTTGTCGTGGACCATTTCGAAGGGGATGCGCGCCTCGATCAACGCCTGGTAGAAGCCCATTGTGTGATCTTCCACTTTGGCGTGGGCCTGTTCGCCCCCATAGAAAGTGGCCGTCTGCTGAGAATAGACGATGGCGACGCGCGCCACCGGCTTCTGGTTGCGCAGATACTTTTCCACGCTGTGATGCCAGGTATAGATATCTTCGACCACCTTCAGCCAGCGCGGATCATGGATGACGCCGGCGAATTTGGTGTACCACGGGCGCAGGTCGTGGGCGATGCCGTCCAGGGCCCACATACGGATCTCATCCTCGCTCTGCACCGAATCCTTCCAGCGGTACGCCTCTTCCACGCCGACGCTGAAGATGCCGCCGATGGGCTTGTTGCCCATGGTGGCGCGGTATTCCTTGCCGTGCTTGCCGTTGGCCCAGATCGGCATCAGTCCACGTCGCGCCTGCCGGTCTGCAAAGAGGATGACAGACTTTTCGCCAATCGTGGCCATATCCAGCGAACTGAGGGCGCCGCCGCCAGAGTTGGGGATGTAGCGCGCCGACGGTTTGATGCTGCGGATCTCCTGATCCCACACTTCCCAGAGGTCGAAGAGGCGCTGCTGTCGCCAGCCCAGGTAGGCGCGGAAGGCGGGATCCTGTGGGTTGCGGGTGCGGGGCAGATCGTAGCCGCTGGCCTGCTTGAAGTTGCGCCGGCACTGCTCACAGTAGCACATGCCCGATCCGGCCCAACGATTGCTGAAGATGCCGTCCACCTGATACATAGACATGATCTCGCGATGGACTTCGGTCATGAACTCGAAGTTGTAGCTGCCCAGAGCGCAGGTGACCCAAAGTTCGGGCATCGCCCAGTGACGGCGCGGATTGCCTTCAGCATCCACGGCAATCCACTCGGGGTGAGCGTCGGCGGCGTCCTGGTGAATGGCGTGGGGATCCGATCGAGCGATCACCACCATGTCCATGTCACGGCAGCCGGCCACCAACTCGCCAAACGGATCGGTGTCGCCCATCCATGCGCTGCGGTAGTGAAGCGGTATCTTGGTGGGATAGTAGGCCACGCAGCCCGCTGCGCTCAAACAGGCCGCATTCGATTTTGTGCGTTTGAAAAAATCCAACCAGAACTGTGGATCATATCGCCCCGGATCGTTGTCGACCAGCGTCAGTTGTGACCAACGCGTCGCCCGGTCGGCCCATGCGGCATTTGCATTACCCTGTTCCATCTCCAGTCCCCTCTATTTCAGCGCCAGGACGGTTACGTCGCGGGCCGGTGCGGTGAGGACGACGGTGCGTCCTTCGATTTCGGCGTCGGCGCCCCAGCGCGTCGTTGCCGTACTGAATTCTCCGCCGATCTCGCCCACCTGTACGCGTACAGGTCGGGCCTGGCGCGTGGGGTTGGCGATCCACAGATAGGTGCCGCCTTCGCCGTCATGCAGGCGCGCTTTGATGTGCGGATCACTGCTTTCCACGTGCTGGTCTTTGCCGCCGTACTCGAACAGTTTGGCAAAGAATGCCGCCGATCCGTCATTGGGGTGAGCAGCATGGCCGGCTCCAGCCATGCTGCCGATCAGGCGTGTGCGGCCTGCGCCGTAGTTGTTGTCCACCACCGCGACTTTGCCATCGCTATACCAGCCGACGGGCGTGCCGGTGGTGGGTTCGTATGCCTGCATAAAGATCCCACCCCAGAAGGGTGTCCCGCTGAGGTTGGCGCGCAGATCGCCCAGGATGTCGGGTGTGAACTCCACGTAGCTTTCGCGCACGCCGAAGAGTTCGTCCAGGCCGTAGTTGGGCTGGACCGTGCCCACATGCCCGCCGTCGCCAAAGTACGCAGGGCAGCCCTCAGAGATCAGCGTCCCCCCGGCGTGTACCCATGCTTTCAGCCGCTGCGCCGTCTGGGCCGATAACATGACCGGGAAGGGTAGATAGAGCAGATCATATTCGTCGATGTGATCAATGTGTACCCAATCGGCCTGAATGTTGTTGTCAAAGAATCCCTGATACGCTCCCTGGGTGGATTGGGAATAGAACCTGGTCTCGCCCTGTTGCGCGTAGGTGAAGAGTTGCGTCTCGGGCACGTAGACGATGCCGATCTCACCCTGGATTGGGCGAGACTGCCACATCGCCTGCTGTTCCGGCGCCGTAGCCCAGTTGCCCACTTTGCGCATCATCTCGGATCGGGGCGTGCGCGAGCCGTCCATGGCGTAGCCGCCGAAGGCGCCAAAGAGCGGACCATCGAGGAGAGGACGCCAACGCAGATAGTACATGCCCGTTGCGCCCAACATGAAACTGCTCAGATCCCAGAAGCGAATGTCTTCGGGGGTGGCAATGCGTCCTTCGTCGCGGGGTTTGCCGATGACCTGCTGTTGCATCCACAGGGGGCCGGCGTAGGTTTCGGCATGCCAGAACGGCTTGCCACGTGAAGCCGCGCGCACCAGATCCACGGCATGAAACTGTTTCCACGGTTCGTCGCCGTGCCGCGACGAGCCCCAGGTATAGCCGTAGGCTTCGGCTTCGGCGGCGGCGCGCCAGTCATCGCCGCCGCGCGGGGCGGCAATGGTCAGGCTGCCCACGACGCCGTGGGCGAGGATCGGGATATCGGGATCGACGCTGCGGATCAGATCGGCACGCCAGCGCATCTGTTCATAGGCGTTGTCGATACGGAATTGCAGCCAATCCATGCTGTCGGGGTAGGGCAAGAGGGTGCGTGGTGGTTTTACGTCCGCCCAATCGGCCAGGCTGTAGCGACGCCAGGTCTTGGCAACGGTGCGCAGATCGCCGTATTTGGCCTTCAACCAGGTGCGGAACTTTTCGGCGGTGGCATCGCAGTAGCAGGTAGTGTGGCCGTAATTGCACTCGTTCCAGATATCGTAGCCGCCCAGACCGGGGTGATCCTTGTAGTGGGTGGCCATCTCCAGCAAGAAGCGCCCGGCTACGGCGCGGAAGTCGTCGTTATCTAGACAGAGACCCGGGGCGCCGCCCACTGCACAGCTTCCGTGCATCTGGCTTTCCAGTCGCTGTCCGTCGCGGGTTTCATAGCGAGCGTGGGCAAATTCCCGATAGGCCCATTCAGGGGCAATGGTGATCATCTCGGCGATGATGGTCTTCATACCGTTTTCAGCCGCCAGATCGAGTTGACGGTCGTACTCTTCCCAGTCGTATTCGCCGGGGGCAATCTCGATGGCGGACCAGAGAAACCAGTGGCGGAAGCTGTTCATGCCATCTTCTGAAGCGGTTTTGTAGTCGGTCGCCCAGTCCTGGCGCGGCGGGTTCGATTTGCGAAAATAAACGGCCCCATAGGGGAAGGCCGGTAGTTGTCTAATGCTCATGCAATCCTATCGCTTTCAACTGTGAATGAGGATGGAAGGTGGACAGATTGGCCGGAGGTTTATTGTGTGTGGGCCGAAGGCCCACACACAATAAACAAACTCTGTGTGCAGAGCACTACGCGGTACTAGGCGTCGTCTACCCAGAATTGGGCCGGGTTGTACGGCGCAGGCGTCGGGTAGATCCACGAGTTGGCGATCAACGCCGGCGTGTTGCGCATACGGTTCGTGACCACGCCGAAGGCGTTGGGTTCCAACACAGTGCCGATGTGATAAAACTGCTCGGCGGCAATGTCGAGCACTTGCATCATCAGGTTGAACTGCTCTTCGTCGCTGCTGGTGAGCCGGATTTGATCGTAGAGTTCCATCGCCCGCTTCACCTCGGCAGGCGGTTCCACGGCGTTTGCGTTTTCAGGTTCGTTGTACCAGAAGGCCCAGGCTTTGGCATACATCGAGTTGCCGGTGTCGATGGGCAGCCAGTAGCGTGCATCCAGGATCACAGCGTCGCCGCTACCGCCGCCGAAGCGGTGGGCACTGGCGTGGAAATCGGTGTTGTTGCTGCGGCAGCGCTCTTCCCACAGCGAACGGTCCATGGTCTTGACGATCATCTCGACGCCGACGTCGTTCCAGTGATTCAGGATCAGTTCCAGTGCATCGATGTAGGTGGTGCGTCCGGCGTCGATTTCCATGATGAAGGAGATGCGCTTGCCGTCCGGCCCAAGCCGGAAACCGGCCGCATCACGTTGGGTGTAGCCTGCTTTATCCAGATGTTCGTTGGCCAGTTCGGGGTTGTACTCGGTGTACTGCTTGGCCAGCCGCTCGTGGTGGAAGCGTGATTCGGGTCGCGGAGAGGCTTGCCACGCTTCGCCCTGCCCCACGTGGACAACGTCGATGATCTCCTGCCGGTTGATGGCGTAGGACATACCGATGCGGAAGTCTTTGTTCTGGAAGACTTCGCTCAGCACGGGGTCGGTGGTGGTCTGGTTGAACTGGATCACCATCTCGTTGACGGTGGTGGGGTAGAGGTCATAGAAATGGTACTCACCGGCGTCCTGGTTGTCGAAGAGTACCGCCTTGTTGGTCGGCGCAGAGATGAAGCGTTCCTGGTAGTCGAGTTCGCCATTGAGCGCCTTGAGCACCAGCACTTCTACATTGGAAACGATTTCAATGACGTAACGATTCATGTAGGGGAGCTGATTGCCTTCTGGATCGACCTTCCAGTAGTAAGGGTTGCGGACACTGATGACACGGCCACTCGGTGCATCGGCGATGCTGGTGGTGGGGATCCATGGCCAGAGTTTCGGCAAGTCGGCGTTGCCGTGCGGCGTGGCCTTTTCCTCAAAGAGCGCAATCCAGGTATCCTGGCCGGACTCCGCCACAAGTTGATCGATGTTGTCGTTGTACTTGACGTGGAACTGCTCCATGTAATGACGTGGATAGCGCGTGGTCAGGTCGAGGTTGGTCTGCGCAGCATTCTTCAAGAAGAGACCATTGGGTATGGCGAAAGTAAACTTGACGGTAAAGTCATCGAGCTTCTCAACAATCACGTCCTGCTCATTCGGTGTAAGCCAGGAGGGTTTCACCGGCGTCAGTTCTTCATTTAAGAAGACATCCTCATACCAGAACATAATGTCGTCAGCGGTCAAGGGGACGCCATCCGAGAAACGGATGCCCTCGCGTAGCCGGAAAGTATACTCACTGCCATCTTCATTCGGCTCGTAAGACTCGGCAATGTTGGGGATGATGCCATCCCATTCAGGCGTCCAGCGTACGAGTTGCTCGTAACCGCCATTGCGGATAAAGAAGTTGCCGTTGGTTTCAATCGTACCGCCCGCCCATTCGCCGCCATATCGGCCGATCTGATCGACCGGCTCCACCACCACGGGATTCTTGGGAAGACGATCGTCGACTGGGGGTAACTGCCCGGCTTTGACCAATTCGGCCAACTCAGGCGCTTCCTTGTACTTTTGACCGGCTACGGCCGGGGCTGCCGGTTCCTGGACGGTGGCTGCGGTCGTTGCCACAGGCGCAGGCGCCGCCGGTGACTCTCCTGCCGGGGCACAGGCTGCCAGTAACACGCCTGCCGTAGTGAGGCTGGAATAGCGTAGAAATTCACGTCGGCTTAACCTGGGGTGTAGCTGTTTGCTGTCGTTCAACTCTCTTCTCCTTAATGGTCTGCTTGAACTGATTGTCTACTGCGGATAGCAGTGGATTGTCTCACCAACCAAACACAGACACGCATTGTCCGCCCATAGGCCATTCCTTTCTGAATAATCAGAATTCGCTAGTGATGCGGCGGCGAGGAACGCCGAAAGCGTGATTTCATCGGTAGGGGCGCTGCTTGCTGCGCCCGGCACACTGTGGGCGCAGCAAGCAGCGCCCCTACGGAATTGACATCACTTGACCCTTGACACGACACTACAACCGGGCGCTACGCTATTGGCTGATCCAATACTGCTCTGGATTGGTGGGCGCCGGTGTGGGGTATTGCCAGGCGCCGGGCATCAGAGCCGGTACGTTGTGGAAGTTGTTCTTGACGATGCCGTATCCAGGCGGCGCCGATGAGATGGCGATGACGTAAAACTGATCCTTGGCGATTTCGAGCAGTTCTTTCATGAGCGCGACCTGCTCCTCTGCATCACCGGTGGACTTGATCTGATCGTAGAGTTCCATCTGGCGCTTGACCTCGGCCGGTGGTTCCTCGGGCTGAGTGATGCGAATCATGCGTTCGACTCCTTTCGATAGTGAGCAAAGCCAGATGTCAGTAAACGGCTAAAGGGCAAAGGCAAGCTTCAGCCGGTGGCGTTGACGCATCCAAAAGTACGCATTCATGAACTCGGATCGTGCCAAATTGTTAAGTGATTCAGTTAAGTGCTTGGGGCGAGGAGGGGGAAACGGTAAGTCTGGCTGTGAACAATCACAAAAATCTACGATTAAGCGATGCAGCGTAACGATTCAGGTGCAACGCACCTGAATCGTTACGAAAGTTATCAGAACAACATAGCGATCCACTGGAAGGCATAGGCCAGGGCAAGGATCGCGATCTGAATAACGCCTGCCCGGATGGCTCGGTTCCAGAATCGGCCTACTTCGACGCCGGTGCGCAGATAGTGTTCAAGGTACAGAATCCAGATCAGCGCAATCAGCCCAAACAACAGTAGGCCAAACTTGTCGAGAGCGCCCATAATCCACGGCCCAATCACGGGCAACAGCAGCAGCAATGCATCTCTATACTGAAGAACTGTCCACAACGAGAGTGCGCCATAGGCGAACCAGAGCAGGTAACAGGCGACGTAATAGAGCGTTTTCTGCCAGGTCGGCTGATTTCGTTCATACGGACGGTGATCCATCATCAGGCGACAACCCCGGGCGAAACCACGCCACGCAGGTTGAGGGTCTCGGAATAATGACAGGCGGCAAAGCGATTGGGCTGAATTTCACGCAGTTCGGGCGTTTCGTGGACACAGCGTTTTCCATCGCTGTAGCGGCAACGCGGATGAAAGTAGCAGCCGCTGGGCGGGTTGGCCGGATCTGGCACGTCGCCTTCGGGGATGATGCGCTGTTTGCTCTCGCGCATACGCGGATCGGGCTGTGGCACTGCCGATAGCAGCGCTTCGGTGTAAGGGTGCAGCGGCTGGGCGTAGAGTTCATCTGTGCTTGCCAGTTCGACAAGCTGCCCCACATACATCACTGCCACGCGGTCGCAGATATACTCGACGACGCTGAGATCGTGGGCGATGAAGAGATAGGTCAGGTGGAACTCCTGTTGCAGGTCTTCCAACAAATTGAGGATCTGCGCGCGTACCGACACATCCAAGGCGGAAACAGCCTCGTCACAGATCACCAATCTTGGATCCAGCGCTAACGAACGGGCGATGCCGATGCGCTGGCGTTCGCCGCCGCTAAAGGCATGGGGATACCGCTTCATATACTCGGGGCGCAGGCCGACACGGCGCATCAGAGAAGCGACCCGGTCTTCTAGCTCTTTGCCGCGCGCTACATTGTTCACTTTGAGCGGCTCTCCCACCAGATCCATCACGGGCATGCGGGGGTTGAGCGACGAGTAGGGATCCTGGAAGATCATACGGATCTCGCGATGGTACTTCTTGAGATCCTGTCCATCCAGCGGCGCCAGATCGACGACGCTGCCGTCATCGTTGCGATAAAGGATTTTGCCGGATGTTGGGGTGTAGGCGCGGATGATGCAGCGGCCTGTTGTCGTCTTGCCGCAGCCGCTTTCTCCCACCAATCCCAGCGTTTCGCCTGGCCGGATGAAGAGGTTCACGCCATCCACGGCTTTGACATGTCCAACGACGCGCCGAAAGACACCACGCCGGATGGGAAAGTGCATCTTTAGATTTTGCACCTGCAGCAGTGCGTCACTGCGCATATTGTGAACGGATGAGGTGACATCCGATGGCTGAATTTTACCGTTGGTTTGTATTGAACTCATTTGGCTACCTCAGCTTGAGACGTCGCCGGTACTCCCTCGGCGCCGCCATAGAGTAGACAGCGTACTTCTCGATCATTTTCCAATTCAATCGGCGGCGGGACGATTCGATCACACTTTCCGGGCATGAACTGATCACAGCGGGTGTGGTAAGGGCAGCCCTGTGGCCGGTTGTAGGGATCGGGCACCATGCCCCGAATGGAGTTGAGCCGTTGGCCCGCTGCCCGCAATCCCAGCTTGGGGATCGAACGCAGCAATGCCTGTGTATACGGATGCTTGGGATCGTGGAAGATTTCGTCGACCGTGCCTCTTTCTGCCACCGTGCCCAGATACATCACCACGACATCATCGGCCATTTCGGCCACCACCCCAAGGTCGTGGGTGATGAGCATGATGCTCATGCCGAATTCTTCTTTGAGTTCGAGCATCAGATCCAGGATCTGCGCCTGCGTGGTCACATCCAGCGCCGTTGTCGGTTCATCGGCGATCAGCAGACTGGGGTTACAGCTTAACGCCATGGCGATCATGGTACGTTGGCGCATGCCACCGCTCAGTTGGAAGGTGTAATTGTTGATGCGATCCGCCGGTTTGGGGATACCGACTCGCTGCAACAATTCGATGGCACGCTCAGTTGCTTCTTGTTTGGTGATGGGCATGTGCAGCAGGATCGCCTCAGTGATCTGATCGCCAATCGTGTGGATCGGGCTGAGCGATGTCATCGGTTCCTGAAAGATCATCGAGATATCTTTGCCGCGGATGTCGCGAATCTGGCTGCCACGCGGGTCCAGGGCGGCCAGATCGACCGTCTGCACCGACTGACTTGTGCCGTTCCCTTGGGGCGTGCGCTGGTGAAAGAGAATCTCTCCCTCCACCACGCGTCCGGGGTAGTCAACAATCTGGAGGATGGAGCGCGCCGTAATGCTCTTGCCGCAGCCGCTTTCTCCCACCACACAAAGGATCTCCCCTCGTTTAATGTCGAAGCTCACCCCATCCACGGCGCGCACGATGCCGTCATCGGTGAAAAAGTGGGTTTTGACACCCTTGACCTCGAGCATGAGATCGTGTTTTTTGCTCATTGAAACATCCTGTCGATTCAAGGAATTCGTCGAATTTTCACTATCGCCCATACGGGTCCGCCGCATCGCGCAGACCGTCACCCAGGAAGTTGAGCGCCAGCACAGCCACGACGACAGCCAAACCGGGCCAGAGCAGCCAGGGGGCTGTCGCCACCGAGCGAATGTTCTGGGCCTCTTGCAGCAACACGCCCCAGCTCACAATCGGGGGACGCAATCCAAGACCCAGGAAGCTCAACGCCGTCTCGGCCAGGATCATGCCGGGGATGGAAAGAGTCAACGAGGCGATGATGTGGCTCAAGAAAGAGGGCACCATGTGTACCCAAATCGTGCGCCATTCGCTGTTACCGTCCAGGCGGGCGGACATGACGAAGTCTTCCGTACGCAGGGAGAGGAAGCGTCCACGCACCACGCGGGCCAACCCCGTCCAGCCGATCAGCGAGAGGATGATCGTAATCCCAAAGTAGATCCGTAGCGGAGGCCAGCTCGAAGGCAGAGACGCCGCCAGCCCCATCCACAGAGGGATCTCAGGGATAGAGCGCAGGAACTCGATAACGCGCTGGATGATATTATCCAGGCTGCCGCCGTAGTAGCCCGAAAGGCCACCCAACGCAATACCCAGGATGAAACTCATCGTCACACCGACCAGACCAATCGTCATCGAGATACGTGTGCCGAAGATCATACGGCTGAGCACGTCGCGCCCCAGCCGATCTGCGCCCATCAGGTAGACAGGAATGTTGATGCGGTTGGGATCCTGGTCGTACTCCACAGGCCCCACCAGATGGTAATCCATGGGGATAAGACCCCACAGCTTGTACGGCGTTCCTCTGGTAAAGAATCGCACCGGGATCATCTGCTCTTCGTCTACCACAAAGGTGCGGCGCAGCGCCACGGGATCGACTTCTACTTTGTACCCGTTGACGTGAGGGTTGAAATCTAACCCCGATTCGGTTCGCACAAAGAGATTCAACGGTTGCGGTGGTGCATAGGTGTACTGCGAACTGAATGCTACCGGCGAAAAGGGCGCCAGAAACTCAGCAAACAGGGCAATCAGATAGATCAAAATGGTGACAACCCCGCCTATCATCGCCAGCCGGTGCTTGCGGAACTTCCGCCACATGAGCGTCCACTGTGAGGCGACGTAGATGTTTGATTCGGAGTCTTCGGAAGTTATAGGCTGCGCAGCCGGATCGATGGGCGCTTCAGGCTGTTTGCGTTCGCGAGTTGCTGGTCGGACTTCTGTTGCCATGAGAACTCCCCTTTACTGAGTAAACCGAATACGTGGATCAAGCCAGGCAAGCAAGATATCCGAGATCAGCGTGCCAATGACCGTCAACGTGCTGAGCAACATAATAAAACTACCGGCCAGATACATATCTTGGGACATAAGCGCGCGTAACAAGAGAGGCCCCGCTGTGGGCAGGCTAAGGACGATAGACACAATCGCCGCACCTGAAACCAACACCGGCAACGTCCAGCCGACGGTGCTGACAAATGGGTTCAAGGCCACCCGCACCGGATATTTGAGCAGCAAGCGTCGTTCGGGCATACCCTTGGCGCGTGCAGTCACCACATAGGGTTTGTGCAACTCATCCAGCAGATTGGCGCGCATGATGCGGATCAACCCGGCCGTGCCGGCCGTGCCGATAATCACCACAGGAATCCACATATGGTTGAACATGTCGATGATCTTGGCGAAACTCCAGGGCGCATCTACATATTGGGGCGAAAAGAGACCCCCGACGCTCTGGTTGAAGTATTTGAAGGCGATGTACATCAAGACCAGCGCCAGCAAGAAGTTCGGAATCGCCAGCCCAACATATCCAATTACGGTAAAGAGATAATCTCCCACCGAGTATTGGCGTACCGCCGAAAAAATGCCGATGGGGAAGGCAATGGCCCAGGTCAGGACTAATGTCGTCAAAGAGATGACAAAGGTCAGTGCCAGGCGTCCCCAGATCAGGGCGCTGACCGGCTGGTTCCATTCGAATGACTGGCCAAAGTCACCGCGCAGCAGAATACCAGAGATCCACTTCCAGTATTGTACATAAATTGGCTGGCCCAGACCGTACCGCTGTTCCAGCGCTACCAACTGCGCCCGGTCCACCGTTTCACCTGTGGAGGCCATCGTTGCTACCAGGGAAGTCAGATAGTCGCCTGGGGGCAGTTGGATGATCACGAACGAAACAATCGAAATCACAATGAGCGTAGGAATCATAAAGAGGATACGCCGGATGATGTACTGGAGCATAAAGCCCTCCCAATGCGTCGGAACAAAAGGAAATCACCACGAATAACAAACTTCAGTCTTAAACCGTTTTTTGGTTGATCGGAATCGATCAGATTTTTGAACTGGGCCTCGTTGTTGAGACGAGGCCCAGTTCGACCTGCGAAAGCGATACCTGAGACCGATTTAACAGGGGGCACAGGTATCTGCCGGCTACCCTACTGTTCGATCCAGTAGGTAGAAGGATTGGTCGGGAACGGATCCGGATAGTTCCACGACTCGGGCATGGCCAACGGTACGTTGTGGAAGTTGTTCGTGACCACGCCGTATTGGCCGGTGTCGAGGCTGATGCCAATCGCCCAGAAGCGGTCGATGGCGATGTCGATAATCTCGCCCATTAACTCACGCTGAACTTCCAGGTCGGCCGTCGCCTTGACCTGTTCGTAGAGTTCCATCTGTCGCTTGACATCGTCCGGCGGTTCCTGTGGCTCGATGGTGCCGGTGCCCAGATCGTACCATGCACCCCAGGCGGGGGCAAAGGTGCTGCCGGGGCCGGCAGGCATGAGGAACGGACCTACGTTGAGGATGGTAGCCAGGCCACCGTCGCTGAAGTTAGCAGTGGCGTCATAGTCGTTAGCCTCGCGGCGTTGTGTCAGCAGTTCACCGCTGATAGCGCCGATATTCATGTCGATGCCGATATCCTCCCAGTAGAGTTCGACCAGTTCCAACACATTCACCCAGTCGGGGAAGCGGGTGCCGTCGACAATCATGTCGAAGCTGATTGGGTCGCCGTTGGGCAACAGGCGGATGCCCTCGGCATTCTTCTCGGGATAGATTCCGTCGAGGATTTCGTTGGCCAGCGCCACATCGAACTCAGTGTACTGCGTCGCCAGCTCTTCGTTGTAATACTCACTGGGCGGTTTGGGCGCACCCTGATAGGGGATACCCTGACCTACAAAGACCACGTCGATGATCTCCTGCCGATTGATGGCATGAGAGAGGGCAATGCGGAAGTCTTTGTTCTGGAAGGCTTCGCGCAGCGCTTCGTTGGTGGTGTTCATGTTGAGGTGGAGCATGAGCGTATTCGCCGTGTCGCGAATCTGATCAAAGAAGTGATAGTCGCCTTGCTCCATGTTGTCGAAGAAGACGGCCTTGTTCTGCAACGAATTGGCGTAGTAGTTCATGAACTCCACTTCGCCGTTGAGCGTACGCAGCAAGAGCACCTGCGGGTCGCCGACGAATTCCCATTCGATGCGATCGAGGTAGGGCAACTGGTTGCCTTCGGTGTCGACTTTCCAGTAGTAGGGGTTGCGTTCGGTGACGGCGCGGGTGACGTTGCCACCGGCGGGTTCGGTGATGCGCCATGCGTAGATCATCGGCAATTCGGGATTGGTCCAGCTGGCGCCGGCGACGCGTGTGTCGGTCTTGGACTTAAGAAGCTCCACCCAGCTCGGGAAGCCTGCATCCTCTACCATCTGATCCAGGTTTTCGGTGTTGTAGCTGGGGTGGAACTGCTTGATGTAATGCTCTGGATACTCCATCATGTCAGAACCAGACGGCGTAGCCAGAAATTGGAGGAAGAGACCATACGGTGCGGCGAAAGAGAATTTGATCGTGTAGTCGTCGATCTTCTCGACGGTAACGAATTCGCCTTCGACCGTCAACCAACTGGGCTGAGCCAGTGTAAACTCTGGGTTGAGCACGATGTCGTTATACCAAAACATGATGTCGTCGGCAGTATACGGTTCACCGTCAGACCACTTCATGCCTTCGCGCAGGTGGAAGGTGAACTCGGTAGAGTCCTCGTTCACGTCCCAGGATTCCGCCACATTGGGGATGACGCCATCCCAATTCGGCGTCCAGGTTACCAGGTTTTCTGCGCCCATCATCGAATAGAAGCGTGACGGCCACGATCCCACCAGCGGGTGGTGCATGGTGCCGCCGTATTGACCGATGGACTCGATTGGCTCAAGCACCAGCGGGTTAATAGGCAGTCGTTCTTCCAAGGGCGGCAGTTCGCCGGCAGCAACCATCTCGGCCAGCATGGGCGCTTCGTTGGAGGCTTCGCCTGCGGGAGCAGCAGGCTCAGCGGCATCGGGTTCCGCCGCGGCAGGTTCAGAGGGTGTTGCGGCAGGTTCAGAGGGTGTTGCGGCAGGTGCACAAGCGCCGACTAAAAGCGTGACGAGTAACAGCAAAGCAAGCACACGATAGATCGTTTTTCTTGATTGAGATGCCTGGTGGATGTCTCTCATTGAGTCACTTCCTTGTGGAGTATGAGGGTGAGTTCCATCTTGGAAAAGGGCTTGCCCATAGCCATCTATGGGCAGGCCCTTGACTACACAAACACTAGACTACAAGCTTACTCCGAAATCCAGTACTGCTCAGGATTGGTGGGGCCGGGATTCGGATAGAGCCAGGCGCCGGGGTGCGGGCTGGGCACATTGTGGAAGTTGTTCTTCACAATGCCGTAACCCGGTGACGGCAGGACGATGCCAATCGCGTAGAACTGATCGGCAGCCATCTCCAGAAGTTGGGCCATCAATGCAGCCTGCTCTTCTGCGCTGCCGCTGGCCTTGATCTGATCGTAGAGATCCATCTGCGCTTTGACATCGGCAGGCGGTTCTTCCGGAGCCGTCAACGCACCCTGACCGGATGGGTTGTTGTACCAGGACTGCCAGGCTTCGGCAAAGAGAGATTCGCCGCTGTAGGGGAAGTACCAGCGCGGTTCGAGAACAACATCCAGACCACCATCGCCGCCCCAAATGGCGACATCGTGCTCGTTGCCATCCTTGCGGGTGTAGAAGAGGGAACGATCCATGTTGTTGACGTTGGTCTGAATGCCCACGGCATCCCAGTAGCCCTTCACCAGTTCCATGGTGTCGACCTGGCTGACGTTGACGTTCGTTACCTGAATGTCGACGACGATCGGGTTGCCATCCGGCCCTAAGCGGAAGCCGTCGCTGTTTTTCTCGGGGAAGAGACCGTCGAGGATCTCGTTCGCCAGATCCGGATCGTATTCGGTGTACTGCTTGGCCAGCGTCTCGTTGTAGAAAGGAGAGGTCGGGCGCGGGGCCAACTGATAGGGTTCACCCTGGCCCACGAAGACCACGTCGATGATCTCCTGGCGGTTGATGGCATGAGAAAGCGCAATGCGGAAATCTTTGTTCTGATAGATCTCGCGCTTCATGGGATCCTTGTGGGTCAGATTGAACGCAATCGCCACCTGGTTCATGCTCGATGGAATGGTGTCGAAGAAGTGATATTCGCCGGCTTCCATGTTATCGGCAAAGACAGCTTTGTTATCCAGGGTGGCGATGTGACGATCCTGGAAGTCGATTTCGCCGTTAAGCGCACGCAATACCAACACCTGCACATCTTCGCCAATTTCGGCGACGAAGCGATCGATGTAGGGTAATTGGCGACCTTCGGTGTCGACCTTCCAGTAGTAGGGGTTGCGTTCGGCTACGACCTGGGTCGAAGTGCCCTCGTAGGGAACGGTAATTTCCCAGGCCCACAGCACCGGTCGATCGGCGTTGTACCAGGCGGAGTCATAGGGTGTGCCGGGCACATTACCACACTTGAGTTCGAACAGGTTCACCCAGTCAGTGGCATTGTTCTCAGCGATCAACGCGTCCAGATTATCATTGTAGTTGGCATGGAATTGCGAGCAGTAATGTTTGGGCAGACCCACAGGGCCGGCGCCGTCCGGTGTGGCCAGACGTTGAAGGAAGAGACCATTGGGCGCCGCAAAGGTAAACTTGACGGTGTAGTCGTCGACCTTTTCTACCACAGGCGGCTCACCACCGGCCATAAGCCATCCACCAACGGCATGGGTCGCCGAATACCCTTCGTCGACCAGCGTATCCTCATACCAGAAGAGAATGTCATCGGCGGTATAGGGTTCGCCATCAGACCACTTCATGCCTTCGCGCAGCTTGAAGGTGAACTCGGTGGCGTCGGCATTGGCCTCGAAGGACTCGGCTACGTTGGGAATTACCTCAGACCAGGTGGGATCCCAGCGTACCAGGTATTCGTAAGCAATGGTGCGCGTGAGCCAGGCGTTGTCCGCCCCGCCGCGCAGACCGCTGCGCCAGATGCCGCCGTACTCTCCCGGGCCTTCGACCGGGGTGACGACCATGGGATTGGCGGGCAGGCGTTCCTCGAGGGGGGGTAATTCACCGGCAGCAACCATTTCGGCCAGTGCAGGGGCTTCCATCTGGCTGGTATCGGCTGCGGGGGCCGCAGGTTCTGCCGCCGTCGGAGCAGCCGGTTCACCGGCTGCCGGCGTATCGGCCGGTGCACAGGCAGCCAGCACTAGACCCAAAATCAGGGCTGCAATCAAAGCAGACCAACGTAGTTTGGGCAAAAGGCTAAGTGATTGCACGTTTGCTTCTCCTCTCTATGGAGATTGAGTAAAAGGATGAAAAGGGTTGATCAGGCAAGACACAACCACCGAGGGTCACGTTCTGTGCGGATAGAATCGTGGTCGGGGGCAGCACCGTACCTGGATAGATGAACTGCCGCATCGGGTCCTGCTGCTTCCGATGGGGGGCAGTGATCAACGAGAACCGGGACAGCAAGGGTCGGTGTCATTAGAGTACGAAATGTTGGTCTGTGAGCACGGCTGCATCAGTTGGTATGGGTTGACGAGGTAAGGCTATGCACGATTCCAGGGAAAAACCAGTCAGGCGAGGTTTTTTCGCTAACGATCAAAGTACCATTCTGGAAGTCGTTATACTTTGCTGAGAGTGCAGTATGTGTGCTCGAAAACGCTGCGAATCGGACAACAAGCCTGGAGCAGGCTTCTACCATTTCTTGCACAAAGGGCGGCACAAGATGTCAAAGTCGTTCTGTCAAAACAGGCTATCCAGACTGCGCTAGCTGTATGAGGATGAGGGGAATACAGCTAGCGCAAGTGTATCTGATCTTCCAACGGCTGTCAAGACCATATTGACAAGTGTATGAAAGAAATGCTATATTTGGTATGTGCTTTCAGAAATTTTCATCCTCAATACGTCATTTTCACCCTTCTATCCTTTCTTTAATGTACACCCATCTCACATCTACTAGATGTCTATTGAACTTATTTGCTTGGCGGAAAGATCAAAGACGGCTTGGGCCATCCCTTCGTTGTACGCACTATCCTGAATGTTATCTGGCTGATACCCGGCAATTGTGCCGCCAGGTATAGCGTGTTTGCGATCGATCATCTGCAAGACTGGAGGTTGAAGTGATCGACAACCGATACGGAAAGGATGATGACCATTCAAGGGACGGCTATGCTCAGCACGGAAGCGACGGCGATACGTCCAAGGATCCGCGCCTTGAGGATGTGGCCAAACAGGCCGGCGTTTCGGCTACGACCGTCTCGCGGGTTCTCAACAATACTGCGCCCGTCAGCAACCGCACACGTGCCCGCGTCGAACATGCCATTCGAGATCTCGGTTATGTGCCCCGTCAACAGTCCTTGCCGGCGCGCCCAGAGATGTTCGCCATGCTGGTCACCGATATCCTCAACCCCTTCTACACGCGGATCGTGCGCGGCATCGAAGAGGAAATTGACAGCGACGGCGCCGCCCTCCTCCTCTTTGATACGATGGAAGACACCGAACGCGAAGCGCGCGCCCTGGCCCGCCTGTTGTCCTGGGATATCGAAGGCGTGTTGATCTGTGGGTCGCGTCTGCCGTCCGAGGATCTGGTCGCATTTCAGCGCAAACGCAAGGTACCCATGGTGGTGATGAACCGCAACATCCGCCAAAACGACATTGCCTGTGTGTTGATTGATTCAGAACGGGCAACCTATCGAGCCACCCAATACCTGCTCAACCTGGGCCACACAAAGATTGCCTACATCTCGGGTCCGCCGCTTTCCGATTCATCCCAAAGCCGCCAGATGGGGGTAGAACGAGCGCTGCTCGATGCCGGTCTGCGCTTGCCGTTGCATTGGTGCGTGCCCGGTTTCCCCAACAGTGAAGGCGGTTTTCAAGCAATGGGTAACTTGCTGGTGGCGTCGGCCGGTGATCTGCCCACCGCCGTCATCGTCTATAACGATCTGATGGCACTGGGCGCGCTACACGCCATCCGTAACCAGGGCATGCACATCCCCGAGGATATTTCGGTGATCGGCTTCGACGATATCGCCATGGCCGCCCACGCCAACCCCCCGCTGACCACAATTTCACAGCCCAAATACCGTATGGGGCGGATGGCGGTGCAGTTGTTGCGCTCGATGCTGCGCCATGATCATACGCCGAGCGAAGGATATATGCTCTTGGAGAGCCCGTTAATGATCCGCGAGTCCACGGCGCCGCCGCGCAAAATTGAGTCTTAGCGACCCCATCTTCACAAACTCCAGCGTACAGAAGGATTGGACCGTGCCACAGCTTACACCGCAATCACTCTTCGATCTCACGGGCAAGGTTGCCCTCGTCTCAGGGCCGGGACGCGGCATCGGGCGCGCCATGGCGCTGGCCCTGGCCGCCGCCGGCGCTGACATTGCCGGTCTCTACCGCAACACGATCGACGATGTTCAATCTGAGGTCGAAGCGATGGGACGACGTTTCCTGCCCATCCAACTGGATCTGGCGCAGGCGCAACAGCCGCAGTTGGCGGCTACAGTAGAGGAAACGGTGGCCGGCTTAGGGCGCCTGGACATTGTGGTGAACAATGCAGGGATCATTCGCCGCGCCCCGGCCCTCGATTTTACCCCGGACGATTGGCGCAGCGTCCTCAACGTTAACCTCGACGCACCCTTCTGGTTATCGCAAGCGGCGGCTCGCTGGATGCAGACCCAGCCGGTTGAAGGGGGGACACGAGGTAAAATCATTCAGGTGGCGTCGCTGCTTTCGCATCAGGGCGGCATCCTGGTGCCGGCCTACACCGCGGCCAAACACGCGCTGGCCGGGATCACGAAAGCATTGGCCAACGAGTGGGCGCAGCAGTCGATCCATGTAAATGCTATCGCGCCGGGCTACATTGTCACCGACAACACCGAAGCGCTGTGGAGCGATCCGGCGCGTCGTCAGTCTATCCTCGATCGCATCCCCGCCGGGCGCTGGGGCGACCCTGCGGATCTGGCCGGGATCACGCTCTTCCTGGCCTCCGCCGCCTCCAACTACGTCCACGGCGCTGTGATTCCGGTGGATGGCGGTTGGTTGGGGCGTTAGTATCCAATGTCCGGCCCAACATCACGCATCATCGTACGGGCACGAGGGGGATGGGGGCGACGTCTCGCCCATCGTCGCAGATCTCCGTCCCATCCCCCTCATGCCCCGACAACCGGCCCAATATCACGCATCATCGTACGGGCACGAGGGGGATGGGGGCGACGTCTCGCCCATCGTCGCAGATCTCCGTCCCATCCCCCTCATGCCCCGACAACCGACAATATCACGCATCATCGTACGGGCACGAGGGGGATGGGGGCGACGTCTCGCCCATTGTCGCAGATCTCCGTCCCATCCCCCTCATGCCCCGACAACCGGCCCAATATCACGCATCATCGTACGGGCACGAGGGGGATGGGGGCGACGTCTCGCCCATCGTCGCAGATCTCCGTCCCATCCCCCTCATGCCCCGACAACCGACAATATCACGCATCATCGTACGGGCACGAGGGGGATGGGGGCGACGTCTCGCCCATCGTCGCAGATCTCCGTCCCATCCCCCTCATGCCCCGACAACCGACAATATCACGCATCATCGTACGGGCACGAGGGGGATGGGGGCGACGTCTCGCCCATCGTCGCAGATCTCCGTCCCATCCCCCTCATGCCCCGACAACCGGCCCAATATCACGCATCATCGTACGGGCACGAGGGGGATGGGGGCGACGTCTCGCCCATCGTCGCAGATCTCCGTCCCATCCCCCTCATGCCCCGACAACCGGTTTGCCAGGCCTGTGCCTACTGGTTCATTTCATAGAATGTGAGATCGAAGTTGAAGTCCAGGATCAGCAGATCATCGGTCGTGCCGATGTAAACCATTTCGATCCCACCCAGGCGCGCAACCGTAGCCAACAACTTGTTGATCTGCTCTTGCCCCTGCGTCTGCACTTCCTCCAATTGAGACCCCAAGAGGCTGGCCGGTAGCGCCAGGCCCTCCATGCTAATCCCCTCAATCGTGAAAGACATTTCATTATCGACGGCCGTCACGGCGACGGTCACTGTCGGGCGTACAGTCAAGGTTTGATTGCCCAGCGGGAGATCGGTCGTCATGCTGACGTCGATCAGATTGCCGTCGCGCAAATCAATCGCTGGATCCGAGATGGTAAACCCATAAACGGACAACTCGTCTATAAAGGGCGCAATTTGCGTTTCTAGCTGTTCAACCAGGAAGGCCTCGGTCAGCACCAGACGGAAATCGCCAACCGGCATCTCTGGGATCTCTCCCTGTGCGCGCACAGTTCCCGGGGTTGCCAGCAAAGCCAAAATCACGAGCAGAGAGCAAACGGCCACCATCAAACCTGAAAGCCGGTGGCGACGAACCGAATCGCCGGTAAACCCCGGCGGAAATATACCGACACGCTCTACCAGCGGTACAGGCGCCGTATTTTTGGCGTGGTACTTACGCCGCAATGTAGTAAACATGGGGGACCTCCGATGATGCACTTTGAGGTGAATGTTGTTGAAGACGATGGGTACAAAAAACAGAGGACAACCATAGATCCATACGCTACGTGCGAAGCTTCGCAGCAGAGGAAGCATAGCACCTTTGCCTGAATTTCACCATCCCCGATTTCGCCTCGCTCCCTCCCTTCAACACGTATCTTTGCCCATAAGGTGGGTGTGAACAGCCGATTCGTTTTGACCCTTGGTACGGGCACGAGGGGGATGGGGACGACGTCTCGCCCATTGTCGCAGATCTCCGTCCCATCCCCCTCATGCCCCGACAACCGGCCCAACATCACGAAGCAGTATCCCAGCAATAGAACCCAGATCGGCTGCTGTTTGTCAAGCCTGTGCCGACCAGGGACTTGTGGGCACAGGTTAGCCCTTCAACAGGAGATATTGGCCTACTTGCAGCCACAATATCCCCATCTGCGCGGTAAGGGCATATAAAACTGCGTTCAGGCGTCTGTTTCCCAGATTTTGTATCGGTACCTCACTCCTTCTTCTGTACCTGGATAGATGGCGCTGTTCTGCTGCTCCTGATAAGGTACTGACGTACGAGAGATCGTAACGTCTATCGCTTCGGTAGGCATACCCCATCCGGTCCTGTTGGCTGCGATTTGAATGTAGTACAACTTTCTGCCGGATGGACAACAACACGACTCTAGAAAGGATACCCAATGGATCTACTATGGTGGGCGATTATTGCCCTGATCATCGCCGTGATTGCCGGTGTCATGGGTTTCGGCGGTGTGGCGCGAGGCGCAGCAACTATCTCACGCGTCCTCTTCGCCATCTTCATCATCATCTTCTTGGTGCTGTTGGTGGCAAGATTCTTGTTCTAGCAAACTGACGATCATGTCAACGCCAGGTGTACATCCTATACCCGGCGGCTGATCACAGGTGTATCACTTACGCACCGACGATGTTTTGCTATCCGACAATTGGAGGGAAACTTATGAATGAAGATGTTTTCAAAGGTCAATGGAAACAGGTAAAAGGTAACGTAAAGCAGTGGTGGGGCAAACTCACCGATGATGATCTCGATCGCATTGAAGGAAGCCAGGAAGAGTTGCTTGGTGTTCTTCAGGAGCGGTACGGTTGGGAACGCCACGAGGCGGAAGCTGCTGTCAATGAACGCATGAATGCTCATCAACGGCATAGCTAAACCCGGCCAAAGTATAACAAAAGAACAGAGGGACTCGATAGCGCTATCGGGTCCCTCTGTTTTGCTAAAACAGCCACTTTGCTACTTGTCGCCCAGGCTCCTGATACGACCGGAACCGGTTGCCTGCTGATCAACCCGCGCATTGCCGTAGTATGAGACGTCGCCGCTACCGCTAACCGTGATATCCAGGCTTTCTGCGACCCAGATCGTGGCACTGCCCGACCCGGAAATGTTCACATCGGCGCTCTGGCTGGCCAGGTCGCCGGCAAGATAGTTGCCCGAACCACTGACTCGAATGTCTTGAGTCTCGGCTGCACCGGCGATGTTTACATCGCCCGATCCACTGATGGTGACACGCACGTCTGCCGCCGTCACCGAGTCAACATTCATCTCGCCCGACCCACTGATCGTCGCCGCGAAGCGTTCATCTACCACCCGATCCACATTGACTGTGCCCGACCCTGAAATCACCACTTCATTCAAACTGGGAACGGTGACCAGATACCGAATCGGCCGAGAAGGATTGACAATGGTAGCGCCCGGTTTGAAGCCGAGAGACAGCGTGCCGTTGCGGACTTCAGTTTGGATCAACGAGAGAATGTTGTCGTCGGCTTCCACGACCAACGACTCCTCATCGCCCTGCTCCACCGTCACCACGCCCGTGCCGGTCAACGTCACCGCATGGAACCCACTGACCTCTCTTTCCTCGCTGACAATCCGACCCGACCCGCCAACGATTGTACATCCTGCCAAAAGCAACATCACCAGCAATAGTAGAAGCGAAATGAAGCTGCGCATCAGGGGAAGTCTCCTTGTGGATAAATGGTCATTCAATTGCGTTCGGCCATTGACGTAAACAGAATCGACAGACCGCCTAGAATCAGGAAGACCGGCCAGACCAGGCCAAAATTCATCCCAAACAGGAAGCCGATACTCAACAGTGTCAGGAGGACACCGGTCACCAGCGAACCCGTCATGGCCGGGTTAAAGTGACCGCCGTTATTTCGATAGATAGTCCATGCTGCGCCCAACGCGCTGAACGCCGGGATCAAGATGAACAGTGCCCACCAGTTGTCCAGTCTGTAAATGCCGAAATTCTGCATCAGAAAGATGAGGCCCAGCCCAATCAGGACGGCGCCACCCACCCAACTGCCGCGGTTTTCGCGCAAATGTCTGCGCCTCGTCTGTCGTGTCTCTTCAGGGTAGTTATTCGTATCGATGGTCATGTGAATGGTCCTTTCGGTTGCTGGTTTGGCTTACAAGTCAACGCTCTGTGAATTAGCCAGATCTTCGCGCTTCTACAGGCCGGCGACATTGTCTAAATGTAGAAACAGCGTCTCATACTTTGGACGTAGACGTCCATTTCCCCCGGTAAACACGACAACCGTAGACGAAGACAATTGACGTACATGCGTACATGGTCAGGAGTTGACACATCCCTGCTTTCTCGCTATGATGCGCCAATTGAGAATATGTCTCATTTGCTCTGGGGATCTGCGCCATTTCCTGCAACGCTGTCTATCCCTGAACTCCCGAGGAGAGGCTTCCATGACTTTGCGATTTGTCCTTGTGCTGTTTGTGCTGAGCGCACTGTTCAGCGCTTGTACGGCTGAACCCACAGCAGAGACGCCGAATACTGCCGCCCCATCCGGCGCAACTGATCAGGCACACGAAGCCGGGCCTGCACCGGCTAAGCTGCCTCAACTCGCCGCCGTTCCGCTGACAAACGGAGAAAAGCTTCAGGTTGTGGCGACAACCAACATTGTGGCGGACGTGGTCGGCGAGGTGGCGGGAGACCGCGTGGATCTCTACGCCATGCTGCCGATTGGCGCAGATCCACACAGCTATCAGCCCACGCCCCAGGATCTGCGCGCCTTAAACGACGCCGATGTGATCTTTGTCAACGGGCTGGGGTTAGAAGAAACGATGGCGTTGGCGTTGGATGATTTTGTTGCGAAGACGGTTGTGGTCAATACCGGCATTGAAGCAGTGGAATTTGGCGCAGATCTCGAAGATGACGCCGATGCGGATCACGCCCACGAGGGTGTCGATCCTCATTCATGGTTTAGTATCCATGCCGTGGAAGTATGGACACACAACATCGCCCATGTCTTGAGTGATCTTGATCCCGCCAACGCCGAGGAGTACGCGGCCGCTGCCGAGGCCTACGCCGCCGAGCTAGAAGCACTTCACGATGAGTTGACAGCCCTGGTCGATGACATTCCGGTCGAGCGGCGCAAATTTGTCACCGATCATGATTCGCTGGGGTACCTGGCTGCAGAGTACAATTTTGAGATCGTGGGCGCTGTCATCCCCTCGTTTAGCACACTGGCCGAGCCATCGGCCCGGCAACTTGCCGCCCTCCAGGATCTGATCCAGTCCACCGGTGTACAGGCGATCTTCATCGGCACCACCACCCGCCCCAATCAAGAAGCGCAACTGGCCGAGGATCTGGGTATTCGGATCGTGCCCATCTATACTGGATCGCTGAGCGCAGCCGACGGCCCGGCCGCCACCTATATCGACTTTATGCGCTACAATCTACATGCCATCGTCGAGGCGCTGCGGGAAAGTGATTAGGCGATTGATCTGAAACCGCCTGACCGTTCAGACTCAAATCTGTTTACCACCCTCGCCCGCGCAACCAACCTGCACACAGATCCACCCATGTCGCCACGTGGGGATCCTCGGCAGAGAGGCCGAGACCATGGCGACCTTGGGGGTAGATGTGCATTTCGAATGGGATGTCATGGCGGCGCAGCGCCTGGGCGAAGAGCAGGCTGTTCTCAACCGGCACCCCCGCGTCTTCAACTGTATGCCAGAGGAAGGTTGGCGGTGTCTCGTCGCTCACCTGCAATTCGAGCGACATTTCGTGGAGCGCTGCCTCGTCGGCATCGCTGCCCAGCAGGTTGTCAAACGATCCCTGGTGCCGAAATTCGCCACTGCTGATGACAGGATAGCCGAGGATCAGCGCATCCGGCCGGCTAGAGACACCGTCGCTCGCCGTGTCCTGTTGCAGGGCAGCGTGCCCATAGTGGACGCCGAGGCTGGCAGCAAGGTGCCCGCCCGCCGAAAAGCCACAGACGGCGATGTGGTTCGGATCTACCCTCCACTCAGCGGCGCGTTGCCGGATCATGCGCAGGGCCCGCGCCACGTCGCGCAATGGTTGCGGGTGACGGTGCGGCGCCACACTGTAATGGACAACGAACGAATGGTAGCCCAGCGCGTTGAAACATTCGGCAATGAGGATGCCTTCATGGTAAGCGCGCTGCGTATAACCGCCGCCGGGGCAGATCAAGACCGCGCCCGTCAACCGCTCACTTTCCAATGGATACGGATCAAGCCACGGTCGAAAGCCAGGTGCCGCCGGCTGGAATTCTTCTTCAGACCACAGCCAAAGCGAACGGCTGCCGGGTTGCTCACGTTGGTTCATCATCTTGGGACGCCTCGTTTGTCTGGCAGTTGGATCGCAGCTAGAATACCTGCGCACTGATAAGCATAGCGATGATCTAGAGGGATTATACGAGAATGGCACAGGCCGACGAAATCTACGTACGATCACCCCCTGATCTGCTTGACGCCCTCGCTCAATGCCCGCTGATAGACCAGGTGGTCGCTGCCGTAGGAGATGACGTCGAACCCCAACTCCATCCATAGGCGGGCCTGTTGCAGGCTACCGGGTTGGATGCCGGCGCGCAATCCGTGGCGTTGCGTCGTAGCGATGACCTCTTTCATGGCGTCGACAAACCGCGCTTCGCCAAATTGGCCGGGGATACCCATCGACAGCGACAGATCCGTGTGCCCTACCCAGAGGATGTCTACCCCCGGCGTGGTGGCGATGCCCTCAAGATTCGCCAATCCCTGCTCACTCTCGATCTGACAGATGACGGTGGTGTTGCGGTTGGAATAGTCAATGAAATCGGCCACATTCACCGATTGGAAGCCGGTCAGCGGACCGCCAATCCCGGCGCCACGTTTCCCCTGTGGGGCATATTTGACGGCATCCACGATGGTGCGGGCCTCGTCGGCCGACTCGACGTTGGGCACCATCACGCCCAACGCCCCGGCGTCCATCACACGCGCGATCAGGTGGTATTCGATCTGCGGCACACGCACAAACGGCGCCACGTCGCCGGCATGTGTCCAGGCGATGAGATTGGCGACATCAGCCGTGCTGAATCCCGAATGCTCCATGTCGATGATCACAAAATCGAGATCGGCTGCCGTCAGTAAGCGCCCCATGCCGCGGGTCGCAAACTCCATAATCATGTGCCCAACGGGGACTTTCCCCTCTTCAATCACCCGCTTGCAACGATTCTCTTTCATGATCTTCTTCTCCTTGATAGGAAAGTGAATTGGGCCATTCCAGGAAAATAATGATCCACGAAGGCACACGAAGAAACACGAAGGAAGCCTTTCTTAGTGAGCCTTTGTGTGCCTTCGTGGATCATTTGAATCTTGGATTCGCCTTAGTGGAAAAGTGAACGTAGGCTGACGATGTTCGTGGATCCGCTCACTGATTCCAGGCGGACCAACGGCGGCGCAACGATTCGAGTTTCTGTTGGAAACCAGGCTGCTCGATCACACTGCGGTTGACCGGGTGATCGGGTAGTTCTCCGCGCAGGACGCGCAACACATTCTCGCAGGCGTGTTCGCCGTTGAGCCGGTAGAGTTCGTCGGTCCAGGCCAGGGCGTGCGGCGAGAGGATCACGTTTTCGAGCCGGGTGAGCGGATCATCGGGTGAGAGCGGTTCCGCCGCAAAGACGTCGATCCCGGCGCCGGCGATCTCTTCGTTGATCAGCGCTTCAGTCAGATCGACCTGGTTCACGATAGGCCCACGCGCTGTGTTGACGAAGTAGGCTGTCGGCTTCATCAATGCGAAGAGGCGGGCGTCGATCAGGCCGCGCGTTTCGTCGGTGAGTGGACAGTTGACCGCGATGAAGTCCGCTTCGGCGCAAAGTGTTTCGAGGCTGACCAGTTCGACGCCTGCCGCCGCCGCCCGTTGGGCGCTCAGGTAGGGATCGTACACGAGCTTTCGCCCCGGCTCAAACGGACCGAGCAAATGGAACATCTCGCCGCCGATGTTGCCCATGCCGATAGATCCGATGGTCTTGCCGCGCAGCCCCAGCCCAAACGTCTGGCCGCGCAGATCCCAACGACCGGCGCGCACAAGTCGATCCTTGGCCGGCAGCTTCTTGGCCAGCGCCAGCATCAGCGTCACAATCGCCTCGGCCACAGGACGGCGCACTGCATCAACATTGATGGCGAGGATCACGTCGTGGGCGGTCAGCGCATCCACGTCGATGCGGTCGTAGCCGACGCCCCAGCGTGCGATCAACGCCGGTCGGTCGCCGCCCGCAAACGAGCCGCCGTCGAAATACGTCCCCAGCACGATGAGAGCATCATACGATCCGATCGTGCGTGGGTCTACGGCGCGGTTGGCGGGTGCCTCGTAGAACTCAACCTCGACAAAGGGTAGCGGATCGAAGATCTGCGCCAGCGCCGGCTCAATCGCACCGGCCGCCGTGATCTTGAAGTCACCGGAAACCCCGACGCGGAAGGGAGTTGGCATGAGGAGAGTCCTTTCTTGACAAGGGATTGGCGACGAGAAAACCATGAGCGGGCAACCTGGATCGGCGATCCACAACCTCACTCAACCGGCACGGCCAACGGTGACGCACTGTGGACGGCTTCCCGTTTGCGAAAGTAGACCCAAAAGAGAAAGGCGCCGATGGCGCTGAGGACGGAAGCCAACATGAAGAGTGTCTGGAAGCCAAACGCTGTGATCCAATAGCCGCCGCCCAAGGCGATGACGGCGAAGATCAGCCCCGACGCCATTTCGCCCGACCCGGCGACCATGCCACGCTGTTCGGGCGAAACCAATTCCATGGCGTAGACGATAAACGCAGGGTACCGCAAAGCCGATAATCCCACAACGCCGATGAAACCGGCGCCGGCTGCGGCCCAATGAGGCATCAGCGCCAACGGCAGAAAGCTGAGCGCCGTCCCCGCACAGGCCCATACCACCAGGTTAAGGTTTCCCCATCGGCGCGCCAACATGGGCAAGAGCAACGCTACTGCTACGGCAAGCAAGCGCCCCAACGCCGATAAAATGCCAATCTGCGTGGTCGCCACATGTAACTCGGTATCCAAATAGACGTTGAAGAAGGTGGACGTGGTGGCGACGCCGCTAACCTGAAAGACGCGCACCACCACCAACATCGCCAGGATGAAGAAGGGGGCAGCCGTCGTCACCGTGTTGGGCGAAGCCTGCCCACTCACCTTCGTTGCCCGTTCTGCCAGGCGTGGATCGACATCCTCGGCCATGAGCATAAGCCCGAGGGCGGGCAGCATCAAGATCCCGGCCAGCAGCAGTGGATAGCGATAGACCTGGGGGTAGTCGGTGGTCAGCCCCCACAGATCGGCAAAGAAGAGGGGCAACCGCCCGCCGATCAGGCTGCCCGCAAACGCGGCCAACGAAATCAGCGCCGTCTGCAGCGAAAAGACGCGGTTGCGATCTCCGCCGGCAACGCTGCCCATGAGGAAGGGCGTGCCGTTGACGAAGACTGCCGCCACCCCACTCATGATAGCCACGTAACCGATGATCAGCCCTGCCTCTTGCCAGGGCGACGCCAATAACTCGGCCAACGGCAGCAAGGTGCCGCCCACGAACATCGTCCACAGCCCGTATTGGATCATCCGTTTGATCCCCCAGCGCCGTCCCCACAGCCCAACCGGCAGGCTGATCAGGGCAAAGGCCAGCAGGCCCGATGAATTCACGATCCCGACAAATTCAGGACCATAGCCAATCCGCAACAGAAAGATGTTAAACAGCACCGAAAACACGCCGCCATCCAGGGTGAAGCCGATCAGCGCTTCGATGGCGAGAAAGATATAGACATTGCGCGTAAAGGTCATACGCACGCGGGGGGACGCCGACATGGTGGGTTCCTGTTATAGTAGGGTGAAGGACAATACGCAACACAAAACATAGAGTCTACAGCGGTTTAGGAGCGCCCCGCAAATTCACCCAAATCTGGCGTCGACAAAGCGACAGAAACGATCCATCGCCGGTTCGAGGATCGTCATATCGGGCGCATAACAAATGCGGATGGCACCCTCGCCGCCGTTGCCAAAGGCGTTGCCCGGCGCCACCGCTACCCTGGCTTCCTGCAGCAGATCGAGCGCGAACTGAAAGGAATCCTCGACGCCCTCAATGCGCGGGAAGAGGTAAAAAGCGCCGTCTGGTTTGGCGACCCTGACCGATTTGAGCGAGGCCAGCGCCGTATAGCAGAAGTTCATGCGTTCATCAAAGGTTTCGACCATAGCGGCAAGCTCGTCCTCACCGTGGGCCAGCGCCACTTCGCCCGCTTTCTGCACAAAGGACGCCGCGTGCGAGATGATAAATTCATTCAACTGGGCGGCTTTGATCACCAGATCGCGGCGTGCCACCACCCACCCCAACCGCCAACCCGTCATGCGGTAGCTCTTCGAGAACGAATTGACGACAATCACGGCGTCATCGCGGCGGCACAGGCGCAGGATCGACGGCGCCACGCCCTCGCTCCCATAGTAGATGCGCTCGTAGACTTCATCTGCCATCAGCCACAACCCATGGCGGCGGCAGAAATCGAGCAACGCCTGCTGTTCCGCCACCGTCGCCACCCAGCCCAGTGGATTAGAAGGCGACGTGAAAGCCAGCAGTCGCGTGCGCGGTGTCAGCGCGGCTTCCAGCGCATCGAAATCGATCACAAAGCGTTCCTCTTTTTGCTGCATGGCGATCTCGACGGCCCTACCGCCGAACATCTCGACGATGGCCGAGGCATTGGGCCAGTTGGGGCTGAGGACAAGCGCCTCGTCTCCCGCATCGATGACACATTTGATGGCGACGTTCAGCGCTTGCACGCCCGACGCCGTGATCAACACCTCGTCGACGGGATTGACGTCGACGCCGTGGAGTTCTGTGATCTTGGCGGCGATGGCCCGGCGCAACGAGGGCAGACCGGCGTTTTCGGTGTAAAAGGTGAAACCGTCTTGCATGGCCTGTGTCGCCGCCGCCTTGATGAAATCGGGCGTGGGCAGGTTGGATTCACCAAATTGCAGTTTGAGCACGCCGTCCATGGCAAAGGCCACATTGGCCAGCTCCCGAATACGCGAGGGCTGGACGGTGGCGAGGCTGGCGGCGAGTGGAATCGATGGCGTCATGAGAGATCCGCACTTTCATCTGGTTGACACTGGATTAGATCGGTTTGGATTTAGCACATTCTACTACCGATTATATCACCGCGCTTTGACCTTAATCTCATTCTTGCCGATAATGACGAGACGCTGGAATCATTTCTGTTCAACTCACCGTTCCCACGAAGGAGCGCACTGTATGCCAAATTGGAAGGATTATCTGTCGCAAAACAAGGAGCGCTTTGACGCCGAATTGCTCGATTTCCTGCGCATCCCCAGCATTTCGGCGCTGCCCGAACATGCCAAAGATGTGCAGGGTGCCGCCGAATGGGTGGCGGATCGACTGCGTCAGGCCGGGATCGAAAACGTCGAGATCCTGCCCACCGGCGGACATCCCGTAGTCTACGGCGATTGGTTGCACGCTCCCGACAAACCGACGATCCTGATCTACGGACACTTCGACGTGCAGCCTGTGGATCCACTTCATCTGTGGAAGAATCCGCCCTTCGAGCCAACCGTTGATGGGGATAGGATCTATGCACGTGGCGCCACGGATGACAAGGGCAACATGCTCGTGCCCATCCTGGCGGTCGAGGCTGTGCTCAAGAGCCAGGGCAGCCTGCCCGTCAACCTGAAGTTCTGCTTCGAAGGGCAGGAAGAGATCGGCAGCCCCGAATTGCCCGTCTTCTTGCCCAAACACAGCGATCGCTTCGCCGCTGATCTGGCGGTGAGCGCCGACGCCGGTCAGTTCAGCGAAACCGAACCCGAGATCATGGTGGGCCTGCGCGGGATTTGTGGGATTCAGATCGATGTCAAAGGCGCCAGGAGCGATCTTCACTCCGGCATGGTCGGCGGCACGATCCAGAATCCGCTGCACGCGTTGGTGCAACTGCTCAACACCATGCACGATCAACATGGCCGTATCACTGTGGACGGCTTCTACGATGAAGTCACCGAGCTGTCAGACGACGAACGCGCCGCCATTGCCCGTGTCCCCTTCGATGAGGAAGAGTATCTCGATGAGTTGGGGCTAGAGCAGACCTTCGGCGAGCCGGGATACACCACCCGCGAGCGCTCCTGGATCCGCCCGACTTTAGAGATCAACGGGATCTGGGGTGGCTTTCAAGGGGACGGCATCAAGACGGTGCTGCCCAACGAAGCCCACGCCAAGATCACCTGTCGTCTGGTGCCCGATCAGAACCCGGCGCACATCATTGATCTGTTGCAGGCTCATGTCAAAGCCAATGCCCCGCGTGGGGTGACGATCTCCACAACGGTGCTGGGCACGCGCGGCAAGCCCTATCTCGTCCCTGCCGATCATCCGGGCAATGTGGCGGTGGCCGACGTGCTGCGCAAGCTCTACGGCATGGAACCCTACCAGGTGCGCAGTGGTGGCAGCGTGCCTATCACCGGCATTTTCTTGGATGCGCTCAACCTGCCCACAGTGGCCCTGGGTTTTGGCCTGAAGGACGAAAACATCCACGCACCCAACGAATTCTTCCGCTGGAGCAGCTTCCACAAAGGCCAGGATGCCTACTGCGAGCTGCTCACCCGTCTCGGTGAAATGGAGGTCTAGCTGTGTCAACCCCTGCTATCTTTCGATTGAGCGCCTTTGGTGACGAGATCGCCGACGATCTGTCCGAGCAGTTGCGACTGCTCAACCAGTTGAATGTTGGTTATCTGGAGTTACGCGGCGCCTGGGGCAAGAACGTGCTCAAGCTAAGCGACGAAGAAGTCGAACGGGTGCGCCATCTGTGCGCCGATGCGGGCATCGCCGTCAGCGCACTGGGCAGCCCTATCGGCAAGTCGCCGCTGGCCGATCCCATTGAAAATGAGCTGAACAACTTGCGACGCCTGATCGAGATCGCCCGCGCTCTGGGTACGCGCACGATCCGCGTCTTCTCGTTCTATCCGCCCGACATCAGCACCAATGCCCATTACGATCAGCATCTAGACGAAGCCATCGCCAAGCTGAAAGCGCTCACCGAATTGGCCGCGTCGGAAGACATCCTGCTGGTGTTGGAAAACGAAAAAGACATTGTCGGCGATACTATGGCCCGCTGTCACGCCATCCTCGCCGCCGTGGACAGTCCTCATCTGCGGTTCGCCTGGGATCCGGCCAACTTCATTCAAGTCCACGAAGCCCGGGTGACCGAACGCGGTTGGCCGCTGCTGGGTTCGTACATCGGGTACGTCCACATTAAGGATGCGTTGTTGGTGGACGGCAGCGTCACGGCGGCGGGCGAGGGCGACGGGCAGGTGCCCGAGCTGCTCACCCATCTGCGCCAAAGTGGCTATCAGGGCTTCCTGGCTCTGGAGCCGCATCTGGTCGTCGCCGGCCATAGCACAGGGTTTAGCGGCCCCAGCGGCATGACCTACGCCGTCGAAAAGCTGCGCCAGGCAATGGCCGAGACAGGGTGCGAGGAAGTGCATTAGGATCTGATTTCAACTGCGTACCATGAGTTAGGGGGTGGCGACAGGAGGCAGCGCCTGGCCTTCTGTCGCATTGCCTCCTGTCGCCAAAGGTTCAGAAAGAGAAGTTCTCTTATGCTACGCAAAATGGTTTTCCTTCTCCTTGGTTTGCTTTGCCTGACCCCGTTCACTGCCAATGCCCAAGAATCAGAGCCGCCGCCCTCCAATGCCTGGCGCGCTACCTATTGGAACAATCCCAGCCAGGCCGGATTCTGGCGCGCTACTCAGATCGAAAGTGAGGATCTAGACCGGGATTGGGGCGACGGCGCCCCCCTCGATTCGCTCAACAGTAACTATTGGTCCGCTCAATGGGAACGGACTGTTCAACTGACCACGGGCACCTATCGTTTCACGGCGACTGCCGACAACGGTGTGCGCGTCTGGGTGGACGATACGCTGGTCGTCGATGCCTGGGGCAGCCAGTGGAATCAGTCGAGCGGTCTCTTTTTTGGCGATATTGTCGTGGATGCCGGTTCCCATGTGCTGCGCGTGGACTATTACGATGCCGCCGGTCCGGCCTCCCTGCAAGTGGCTTGGGATCTGTACGTGGGTCCGCCGGTCAGCGTAGAGGGATGGATGGCCGAGTACTTCAATAACACCACGTTGAGCGGGGATCCTGTACTTTATCGCGATGAAGCCGACATCTCGCTGGTTTTGCAGGCACAGTCACCTCAGACCGGGGTGGTTCTCGCCGACAACTTTTCGGTGCGTTGGAGCCGCACGCTCGATCTGCCGGCCGGGATCTATGAATTTTCCATGCGTGTGGATGATGGCGGACGGCTGTTCGTGGACGGCGAGATACTGCTCGACGGCTGGCGCGATCAGGGACCGACCACCTACACCGCTCGAATCGAACATCCCGACGGTCCACTCGATGTGGTGATGGAATACTATGAGCGAACGGGCTATGTGGTTGCGGAACTGACCTGGGCGCGCATAGACGATCTGCCCTCCGCTGCCCTGCCGCAAGCTCCCACGGCAACGGTTGCCGCCGACGATATCGACGACCAAACCCCGACAGAGGCGGCGATCATTGTCGACAATACCGGTGAGGCCTTCGTCAGTGGCGGCGCCCAGGAGCGGTGGCGCATCTCTACCAGCGGCTACGGCGATGGTTTCCTCTCTGCTGCCAATTTGCTATCAGGCCAGACAGACTATGTCTGGGCGCGCTGGCAGCCCACGCTGCAGCCGGGTCGTTATGAGGTCTTCGTCTTTGTGCCCCGCGCCGAACGGGCAACCAGAGAAGCGCGCTATTGGATCGTTGCCAATGGTCGCTATACATTGCGCCTCATCGATCAGGCCGCCGGCGGTGGGCGCTGGGTTCCGTTGGGCATTTACACCTTCGCCGGCAGTGGCAGTGAGTACGTGACACTGGCCAACATCAGCGGCGAAGAAGCGGATAGCACGCGTGTCCTCTGGGATGCGTTGCGCTGGGAACCACGTTGATCAGCGTCTAGTAAATCCTGGCGGGCATAGGCCGATTGAAACCGAGAGTTTTGCGACCGGCGAAGCTATGGTGCGGGACTACCCGGCAAGAGAACGAATGTGGCGGGAACGACACAGAGAACACAGAGAACACATAGATAAGGTCGCTTCCCTCTTCTTCTTTGTGTTCTCTGTGGCGATTTTCAGCATCTCGAAGGAATCGCCGTCGAACTCGCTGGTTCGCTTGGCACAGGCGCTGCGCCTTCGCCCTCCGCCAGATCAGGCACCTCAACCGGCGCTAGTCAAATTCGGGTTTTCAAAGGTGCTTCACTATAGTGATGCGGCGGCGAGGAACGCCGAAAGCGTGATCTGATCGGTAGGGGCGCTGCTTGCTGCGCCCGGCACACTGTGGGCGCAGCAAGCAGCGCCCCTACAAAGTTACCATTACGTGACCGCTGACATGACACCAGTCAGGAAAGGATTGTGGAAGGCATGCCGATTTTAGACTCGTTTAAGTTGAATGGGAAGGTGGCGCTTGTCACCGGGGGGAATCGCGGTCTAGGACGGCAGATGGCGTTGGCGCTTGCCGAAGCGGGCGCCGATGTGGCGTTGACCAGTCGCTCACTGCCGCGGGCCGAGGAGGCCGCCCAAGCCATCGCCGGCGCCACCGGACGCAAGTGCATTGGCTACGGGTGTGACGTATCCAATCCAGGCGACGTGGAAAACATGATGGGTCAATTGATCAACGATTTCGGCGGCATCCACATTGTGATCAACAACGCGGGTATCAACATCCGCGGCCCTATCGATGAGTTGACGCTCAGCGAATTCCAAGAAGTGATCGACACCAATGTAACCGGCGTCTGGTTGGTCTGCCGGGCGGCGGCGCCTTATCTCAAGGCGCAACGCTATGGGCGTGTAATCAATATCGGATCGACCCTCTCGATCATCGCCATTGCCGAGCGGACCCCCTACGCCAGCAGTAAGGGCGCCGTTCTGCAGATGACCCGGGCGCTGGCCCTGGAATGGGCGCCGTATGGGATCACCGCCAACGCGATGTTACCCGGCCCTTTTGCGACGGAAATGAATCAGTCGCTGGTCGAAGATCCAGAAGCCTATCGCACATTTGTCTCGAAAGTGCCGTTGGGCCGATGGGGCGAACTGGAGGAGATCGGAGGGTTGGCTGTTTTTCTAGCCAGTGATGCGTCGAGTTTCGTCACCGGCGCCGGTATCACCATCGACGGCGGCTGGACGGTTCCGTAAAGCATAGGCAACTGCTTGGTCAGTTACCGGCATAGTCCACAAAAAAAGGTCTCGTTGACAAGTTCACTTCCAGGCCTGGAAGTGAACTTGTCAACGAGACCCGATTTTGCTTGTCACTCTTCGTTTATTTCTTCTCGATGTGGCGCTTGAAGTTGCGCAGATCCTCGGCAAGTTTGCCTTCTGGATCCCCGAACAGCTCGGCTACGATCTCTCCGGCCATACCGGCGGGCGGTATATACTGCAGGTTGACCGTGACTTCGGTCTGTTCGTCAGGCAGGCTGTTAAACGTGACCTGCCCGCTCGTCTTGATGTCGCCGTTGACGCTGCTCCAGCCGATGCGCTTGTTGGGATCGATACGCGTTGTGCGTGCATCCCATTCAATACGCACCCCCATCGGGCCTTCCATCACCCAATGGCTCATCCCTTCGCCTGTTTTGCGCACAGAGCGAATGTGCTGCATAAAGAGCGGGAAATTCTCGAAGTTCGACCACATATTAAAGGCGTCACTGACGTTTGCTTTGACAATCGTGCTCTTGGTGACAAGCTTAGGCGTTGCCCCCACGTTCATGGTGGGGGTCTCCTCACCCGAACGAATCCGTGTCTCGGCGTCGCGATGGGTCGTCTGTCCGCGTTGTTGTACCAACTTCATTGGCGATTTGCCCGTCATTCCCCAATCGACAAGTCCTGCGCCGATACCGGCGATGGACAGGCTACCCAGCGAACGTCGCAGCCCCTGAATGGCGAGGATACCGCCGCCGATCATCGCCAACCAGCGTTTGATTTCACCCATCGTGATCCCCTGCTCGGCGGCAAAGGATTGCATCTGGTTGCGCATTTGGGCCGTCGTCGGGTTTTGGTCGATGGCCTGATTCACTTGATGCCACCCGGCCTCCAGTTGTCCACGGACCTTTTGGGCCTGGGCCTGCATCTCTTGCGTCATGTCTTTGTTGTATTGATTCCTGTCATCGCCGATGTGATCTGCGACGCGACGACGTTGACCTGTATATGTATCGCCATATTCGGCCTCACCCTCTGCTTGACCTGCGGTCAAACGGGCATCCTCTGTGGCGTCAAACGGGGCCGACTGCCTGTTCTCTTGTCTTTGTTCCGCGTTATTGATGTTTGTCATGCTGCGGCTCCCTTCAAAACTCTTAAAACTGCTTATCTCTGAAATAAATAAAGGCGGCAGGCGCAGTTGGCCTGTTGCGGGGGGGAGGGATACAACAGACCAACTGCAGTGCCGTCTTCCGTCCTAAGAATATCATGGCGCCAATCGAGGCGCCATCTATCCCGGTATAGCCAAAAGATATAGAACAGGGTATAAACGCAGAAGAGCGCCCGCTAAACGAGGCGGTAACGAAGTGGAAGGCCTGCCATCATGGCGCGTAGATTGGTATATTCGAGGGCACGTCCGCGCCGATCAGAGACTGCAGCCGTGTGCGGGGTGAGGATGACATTGGCCTGGGGATCGGCGGCCAGGGGCAGAAGTGGATTGTCGGAGGTGAGCGGTTCCCACTCGAAGGTGTCGAGGGCAGCGCCGGCGAGATGCCCCGATTGCAATGACACCGCCAACGCCGCTTCGTCGATCACGCTGCCGCTGCCGCAGTGGACGAAATACGCGCCCGGCTTCATTTGGGCAAAGGCCTTGTGGTTGAGCAGGTGATCGGTTTCGGCGAAATAGGGCAACAGCGAGCAAAGAACGTCACTCTCGGCCAGGATCGACGGCAGGTCGACATAGCGGAGGCCCAACTCTGCTTCTACGTGCGTAGGCAGACGATTGCGTTTGTGATAAAGGATAGGGCAGCCGAAGCCTCGTAGGCGGCGTGCCACTTCCACGCCGATTTCACCAAAACCGAGAATGCCCACGGTACGCTGCCACAGCGTTACCGGCGACGTGCGCCGCGACCAATTGACGGCGAAGATATTCGCATCCGTACGCCGGGGAACACCCCAATCACCGGCGGCAAGGGCTACGGTTTCCACTTCATGCGCATGGCGGGTCAGGGCAAGCATCTGCCATAGCATATGCTCCGCTACCGCAATTGCCCCGGGGAGAGGCCAATAGCAGACTGCAACTCCCTGCGCCGCCGCCGCCGCTATATCGATGTCGAAGGTCTGCGATCCCAGCCGTTGAATCAGAGAGAGCCTTTGCCCTGCCTCGATCAGGTCGCCGTCCACGATCCCGGCGCGCTCGCTGATCAAGAATTGTGTATCGGCAATCTCCGCCAGCACCGTCGCCCGGTCTGGATTCTGCAGCATCGTGATCGCAAGCTCGGGCGGCGCGGCTGCCAGTGCTCTCTGTTGATGAAACGCGCTCCGACTTGTGATGAAAAGTGTCTTGTACATAGGTCTATAGTGGGGCCGGGAGAGTAGGGATTTCAAATCGTCGTGTTGCGCTCAATCCCTACCCTCTCCTTCGCTTACGCGCTCTCTTGCCACATGTTCTTCAAGAACGCCACCGCCGCCGGCGCTTCGGCGGCGAAGTCGCGCCAACGACATTCCACCGAGATCAATCCGGCGTAGCCGATGCTGTGGAGCATTCCGAAAAACTGGCGGTATGGGTAGTCGCCGGTGCCGGGGGCGAAGCGTCCGCTGTCTGCGACGTGGATGTGCTTGATCCAGTGAGCATGCGTCCGCACGTTGTCGAGTGCTTCACCGTCCATCATCATATGATAGAGATCGGCCAGCACTTGAACCGCAGGGGAATCCACCGATTCGGCCAACTTCACCCCCGCGGGGACGCTGTTGATCACGTTCGATTCCAGCCGGTTGAGCGGTTCGATCACCACTGTGATGCCCAGCACTTCGGCCACCGAAGCCACAATATAGAGGAAGCGCACCAACTGTTCGTTGGCTTCTTCAACGCTGAAGCCATCGGGCACGTTGCGCGCTCCGCCGCTGCCGAAAACCACCGTCTTCGCCCCAATCAAATGCACACGACGTAAGGCTTCATCCACGTAACTTTGCACGGCCGGCCAATCAACCGCCGGCCCCGTAATCTTCAGATCGCCGGGCAGGAAGACGTTGAAGGCGCGCACCGGCAGCGGAGCAGCCCCGTACGCCGCCAGGATGGGCGCGAACTCATCCGACTCGGGAACGAGAGAGCGCACGGTACACTCGACGAAGTCAAAACCGGCAGTTCGCGCCGCCTCTGCTTGATCTAAACTGCAACAACAGCCGAATAACATGGTCAGTTTCCTTTTGGAATCAGAATAACAGCCCTACTTGCCCTGTAACCTGGTCAACAGCGCCTCGTACCCCTCGCGATCCAACGGCAGATCCACTGTCTGATTGGTCTGACTGCTGTAGATCATGGCGTTGGCCAGTTCCAGCGATTGGCGGCCCTGACGGCCGTCACAACGCAGCGGCGCGCCGTGGAGAACGGCATCGTAGAGGTTGCGGTAGACCGCAGCGTGCCCGCTTGGGCCGTCCAATGCTTCGATTTCCAGGGTGGCCGTCACCTGTTCCGGGCGGCCAAAGGGATTGGGATTGGTGGCGATGTGTTCGAGTAGTTCAGGCTGGAAGCGTTCGAAGACGATATCGCGCTCACCGAGGAGCAGGGTGCCGCCGGTGCCTGCGATTTCCATGCGACGCTGCCCCGCCTCTACGGTGGACATGTAAACCGTGCCAATCGCGCCGTCGGCCCATTCAAACATAGATGTGATGGTGTCTTCGGTTTCAATGGCGTGCTGAAGCGTACGTGTCCATGCCACGATGCGAACGGGCATCCCCAGTAAATAGCAAATCAGATCCAGCCCATGCGGTCCCTGGTTCATAAGCACGCCACCCCCCTCGCCGCGCCAGGTGCCGCGCCAACCGGCATTGCGGAAGTAGGCCGCTGTGCGCACCCATGGTTCCACCACCGTCACGCGTAGAATTTTGCCCAGCCCGCCTGACTGCAGTAGATCGCGCACGGCGATGACCTCGGGCCGATAGCGATGCTGAAAGTTGACGGCCAGCAGCCTGTCGTTGGCGTCGGCGGCGGCGATCATGCGATCCGCTTCACCGACGTGGAGCGCAATCGGTTTTTCAACGATGACGTGGCTGCCCGCTTCAAAGGCGTTGATGGCGATGGGGGCGTGGAAGGGATGTGGCGTGATGATCGACGTGACGTCTGGCTTGAGATCGGCCAGCATCACCTGAGCTTGCTGATAGAACGGTACGCCGAGTTCGTCGGCTCGTTGCTGGCCCAACTGGTTGTTGATATCACACACGCCCACCAATTCCGCTTCGGGCGTCTGCGCCAGCGCATCCTTGTGCAGTGAAAAGATCCCTGCGCCCACGCCCACAACGACGTGCCGCAGCTTTTGGGGTGTTGTTGTCATGATCCTGTCGATTCTGTGAAAAGAGGATGGTTAATTTGTTGTTGGCGTTGTTACCCCAAGCCTTGTCCCCGCCTCGACCAATTGTGCCCAGCTTGTCTCGTCCAACGGGATACCGTTTGCGCGCCGCTGGGCGGCGGTACGCGATTCGGGTTCGCCCGGGAGAAGCACTTCATCAAAGCCGGGGGCCGGTTTGGCGGCTTTCACGGCTTCGGCCAGGACGTCTCCTTCGGCGCCGAAATCGACCAGCGGGCGGAAGGCCGCCACGTTGACCACCATGAAGAGGACACCGTTGCGTGGGGCCATGCCCAGCGCAGGGCAGCCCGAGCCGGTGAGCAGCCCGGCCATGAATTCTACGAGTAGCGAAAGGCCGAAGCCTTTGTGTCCCGCCGCAGGGAGAAGGACACCGTCATCATACAGGTCGGCGGGCTGTGTGGACGGATTGCCGTGCTTGTCCAAAATCCAGCCTTCGGGGATCGACTTGCCACTGTTGCGGGCGATGCGCACCTTGCCTTCGGCCACGGCGCTGGTGGCAAAATCGAGTACGATCGGCGCGCGTTCAGCCAGCGGAATCGCCGCCGCGATCGGGTTCGTACCCAGGACACGGGCGATACCGCCAAAGGGTGTCACAATGCCGCGTCCGCCGCCGCCATTACAGAAGGCGAGGCCGATCATCCCTTCTTGGGCCGCCATTTCGACCCACTCGCCCATGCGCCCCACATGTCCACAGTCGACGAGACCGGTGGCGGCCAGGCCGTGTTGGCGAGCTTTGTCGATGGCCATGCGCATGGCGAGGTGGGCCGCTACCTGTCCGAAGCCGCTGTGCGCATCGATCATGGCGATGACTGCGGTTTCCTGGCTCACCGTCGGCTGGGCGCGTGGATCGAGTTGTCCACTTTCGATGGAGGATAGATACTGCACCACGCGCACGACACCGTGCGAATCGTGGCCCACCAGGTTGCTTTCCACGAGCGATGCTGCCACGATTTCGGCGATGGCGGGGGGGGCGCCTGCCGCCTGAAAAATGCGACCGGCAAACTCAGTAAGTTCTTCTGGGCGAAAGATGGGCATAGACGGTTCCCGTTCTAGTCGATTGAGGCGTAAATTCCACGGTGGAAAGTTGGCGTCTGTCGCACTGGTAGAGAGTGCCGGCACAGTTCCGCCGGGATTTACTAGGTGGTTGGTGAATGACGGGTGCTGGGGTGGAACCTAAACAATCTGCAAAAAGCATAGCACCGGGGCATAGGTGTGTCAAAGCTGCTGTCAACTTCTTTTTTGATCTCCCCTTTATCACTTCTCTAGATCCGGGTATAATAGGCGCACAATTGTTGACTCCATCAGAAATGGATCCTTCCTTGGCAATCATTGCACTCCCCGACGACTACTCTGCCCAACGAAGAAGTGCATTAGAACGTCGCATGCAACAACTCGTGGAAGAGGTGGAGCAGAAGCGGCATACCTTGATTCTGCTCCACAATGACCCCGACCCCGACGCCATTGCCAGCGGGGTGGCCATGGAACAGCTCTTTCGCCACTTCCTGCCCAAGGCCAACTATACGCTGGCACACGGCGGCTTGATTGGGCGGGCCGAAAACAGAACCATGGCAAAAGACTTTATGCCAAGGGTGGAGCGTATCCCTACCTTCGAGGCAAACGAACTCCTACACGCCTACGATGCCGTCATCCTCGTGGACACGCAGCCCGGCGCCAGCAATCATGTCCTCTATGATACGGACTACCCCATCGAAAATGTGATCCTGGCCGTGGATCATCATCCGCCCAAACGCAGCCAGGTGCGCGCGGTGATCCACGATGTGCGGCCCGAAGTGGGCGCCTGCGCCACCATGCTCTGTGAATACCTGGCCGTGGCCGAAGTGGATGTGGACGAACGATTGGCCACGGCGCTCTTCTATGGGATCAAAGCGGACACGCGTGGCTTAAGCCGCCATACCGACGAACTCGATATTTGGGCGTACACCCAGTTGCGTAACCATATCAACACCGAGTTGCTGAATCAGATCGAGCACGTTCAGCTTCCCCGATCCTACTTCCGCAGCCTCAGTGATGCCCTGTCGCAGACCATGCTCTATCACTGCGATCCCGCCTTGGTGCAGACCAACGGCGATGGCGATAGCCAGCCCTGTATCGGCGACGTAGCCATCAGCCTGCTCTTCGATATGAAGCGACCGGACATGGCGGCCGAGGTTGCCGATTTGTTGCTGCGATTAGAAGATCTGTGCTGGGCCGTCTGCCTTGGCATCTACGAAGATCGACTCGTGATCTCTGTTCGCTCCGATGCGCTGGAAGCGCGCGCCGGCCGGCTGGTGCGCGGTATTGTCGGGCGCAGTGGCACCGCCGGCGGCCACGACAATATGGCAGGCGGGCGCATCCACTTACCCAGCGCCACTCCGGCGGAACGCGTGGCCGAACTCCACGCGCTGGTGCCGCGCTTCCTCAAAGAACTTGGGGTGGCCGAAGCCGTGGGCGATCCACTGCTCCAATCGAAACGGACATAGTAGGCGGTGTGCAGTTGGCTCGACGATGCCATTCCGGGTTGTGCCCCGCGTCGCCGGTCTGCCCCAAACCACTCTGGTATGCAGCTCAAGTTCTTTCTACCTATCCTCTCACCCGTGGTATACTCCAGCCTCGAAGGGTATGATGCCAATTTAATGAGAGGAAGGAAGTCACCTATGCCCATTAGCACACCATCGTTTGGCGATCAAGACGACCGCGATCCACGCTTTCAGAGTGACGAGCTGTACGATGTGGATGTTTTGCACTTCGATGAACTGACACCCGCGCTTGCCGAAAAGTTGCTCAAACAACTGGGCGGCGGCGTGGCCGAAAAGTACGAACTTGTAGAAGGCATCGGCTGGAAGGCGCGTATCGAACCGACCAACGGCGGTGTCACGATCCATTTTCAGGCTCACAACGAACTGATCGACGATCTCATGCGCCGTTTTGAGATCCTGGCCGAGCGCGAATTATCCTAAAATCAAGCAAGGTGGACTTTATACCCCATGACCCACACCGCTACCTTTCGCGTCGGCAGCAACATCGCCTTCATTAAGTATTGGGGTGTTGCCGATGCCTCGCTCAACATCCCATTGAATAATTCGATCAGCATGACATTGGCCGATGCCCACACGACTACCACTGTCACCTGGGACAGCGAGGGCCGTCTCGCTGCCGACGAAGTGATGCTGGACGGCGAGCAGCTTTCCTCGACCAAAGCGAAACGAATTGTCGATCATCTGGATCGATTGCGCAGCCTGGCCGGTGTCGGCTACCGTGCCCAGGTGACCAGCCTCAACAACTTCCCTACGGCTTCAGGCATTGCCTCCTCGGCCAGCGGATTTGCGGCATTAACCGTCGCCGGTTGTGCAGCTCTGGGGCTGGATCTGGACCCATCGCGGCTCTCGGCCCTTGCCCGCCGCGGCAGTGGATCGGCCAGTCGTAGCCTCTTCGGGGGCTTCGTGGAATGGGAGCGGGGCCACGACGACGGCGACAGTATCGCCCATCCCCTCTACCCTGCCGATCACTGGGATCTGCGCGATATCGTCGCCGTGGTCAGCAGTGAAGAGAAAAAGGTCAGCAGCGCCAACGGTCACCTGCTTGCATTGACCAGCCCGTTGATAGATGCCCGGCGCTCACACGTGGATGGGTGGCTGGCCGAGGTTCGCCGGGCCATTGTGGAGCGGGACATCGCCCGCCTGGGGCCGATTATTGAACTCGACGCCCTGACGATGCACAGCATTATGATGACCAGTACGCCCAACTTGCTTTACTGGCAGCCGGGCACCCTGTCGATCCTGCATCTCGTGCAACAGTGGCGCCGCGATGAGGGTCTGCCGGTCTATTTCACCATTGATGCCGGTCCTAACGTTCACCTCATCTGTGAAGCGGCTCTTGCCCCTGTGATCGAAGCGCGCCTTGCCCAGTTGCCCGATGTCGAGCGTGTGATTGTCAGCCGTCCTGGCGCGGGGCCGCAGCAAGTTGGGTGACACTTTCCCTAATCTGGAGGTATCTATGTCGAAGCTTCCCGGCGGCGCTCTTGCCAGCCGTCCTCTCCACTTTATCTGGATCGCTGACTGCTCCGGTTCCATGGGGCACGGCGGCAAGATTCAGGCGCTCAACAACGCCATTCGCGAGGTGATCCCACACATGCAGCGCGTGGCGAACGAAAACCCCAATGCACAGGTGATGGTACGCGCCGTTAAGTTCTCCAACGGCGCACAGTGGCACATTGCCCACGCCACACCTGTAGCCAATTTCCGTTGGGACGATCTCTCTGCCGACGGGGTCACCGATATGGGCAAGGCGTTGCAACTGGTCGCCGATCAACTGCACCCCGATGTGATGCCGCGGCGTGCACTGCCGCCTGTCCTCGTGCTCATTTCGGACGGCAAACCTACCGACGATTTCAATGATGGTCTGCGCACACTGATGGATCAACCGTGGGGCAAAAAGGCCGTACGCATCGCCATTGCCATCGGCGACGATGCCGACAAGGATACGCTGCAACGCTTCATCGGCCACCCCGAGTTAGAACCGCTGCGCGCCAACAACGCCGAAGCCTTGGTCAAGTATGTCAAATGGGTCTCGACGGCGGTGCTACAATCCGCCTCCTCACCCACCAGCCAAACGGTCAACGCCACCACAGGCGTCAATGTGCCGCTGCCACCTGTTCCTGACGACATAACCGACGCCGATGATGTCTGGTAAGGGCTCCGCCGCCACAGATGGGCAGCCTGCACAGGATGTTTATCCGCACTGGCAGGCGTTGGGGGCAAGCGTACGTGGCGCTGCCCACGTCCGCGCCAATCGGCCCAATCAAGATGCCCTGCGCTGGTGGCCGCGGCAAGGGCAAGGATCTTCGCTGATCCTCGCCATCGCCGATGGACATGGCGGCGCTCGCTACGCGCGCAGCCATCTGGGCGCGCGGCTGGCAGTGCGCACGGCCGTGCAAGTGCTCTCGCGGGATCTGTCTGATCTGCTCCCCGCCGACGCCGCCCAACTCGATCTGATTCAGCTCAAACGAGAGATCGAAGGCTGGCTGCCCAAGATCCTCGTGCGCCGCTGGCAGGAACGTGTGCAACGTCATCTGCGCCGCTATCCGCTCACCGACGCTGAACGGGCCTTGCTCTCGAAACCCTCTGCGGACAGGAATCAACCGGCCGGCATGCGATCCGCTCTTCACGCCTATGGAGCCACCCTGATCGCCGCCCTGTTGACGCAGGAGTTTCACCTGTACGTGCAGTTGGGCGACGGCGATATCCTCACCGTCGCCGCCGATGGACGCGTTTCGCGTCCGCCACTGGCCGAGGACGCACGGCTCCTGGCCAACGAAACCACTTCGTTGTGCATGCGCGATGCGTGGTCGAGTGTGCGCCTCTACTTTCAGCCACTGGTCGGCGCGCCGCCATCGTTGATACTCCTGGCAACGGATGGCTACGCCAACTCCTTCGTCGATGCAGATGCCTTTATCCAGGTGGGCGCAGATCTGCTCGACGCTGTACGCGCTCAGGGCGTCCCCGCGATTGACGCCGAACTGCCGACATGGTTAGCGGACACATCATTCTCGGGCAGTGGCGACGACATCACTGTGGCAATGGCCTTCCGCCACGGCGGCGACAGCCGAGCGCCTCTGCATGTGGTAGAATGAGCGCCTGTTTGCATCAACTTCCTTACTCACGTTCCGCCGTTGGCTCGGTTACGCTCTGTTAAGGCCACACCATGGGGTGGCCCTACGCCCTTTGACGGCGTAACATGAGTTCCCTATGCTCAAAAGAACAGCACAATGAACCAACTCCTTCAATCAGGACAAACCGTTACAGCCAGGACATCTGGTTTGACGTATACAGTAGGCGATTTCATTGGCGGTGGCGGGCAGGGCGAAGTCTACACCGCCACGGTGACGGATGCGACGGGCCGCTCGCCTGCTTCATCCGTGGCGCTGAAGTGGTTCTTCCCTCACTATCTGCGCCGCGATCCGCAACTTCGCGAGCGGCTGGAAAGCGCAGTGAGCGCGGGCGCCCCCAGCGACCGTTTCCTATGGCCGCAAGAGGTCGTCGAGTCGGCGGGCACGCCGGGATTCGGTTATGTAATGCCGTTGCGCGACAAACGCTTCGTCGGCATTGTGGATCTAGTCATGCGCCATGTGGAACCGAGTTTCCGCACGCTGATCACGGCGGGTTTTGAACTGGCGCACAGCTATTTGCACCTGCACGCCAAAGGACTCTGCTACCGGGATATCTCGTTCGGCAATGTCTTCTTCGACCCCGCCGGCGGCGAAGTCCGCATTTGCGACAATGACAACGTCGGCGTGGATCGGCGTAGCAGCGGCGGCATCGGCGGCACGGCGCGGTTTATGGCGCCTGAAATTGTGCGCGGCGAAGCGGAGCCCAGCATTCAAACCGATCTCTTTTCGCTGGCCGTTTTGCTCTTTTACATGCTCGTCAACCATCACCCACTGGAGGGGGAGCGCGAGGCCCAGATCCGCTGTTTCGATTTGCCCGCCATGACGCGTCTCTACGGTACGGATCCGATCTTTATCTTCGACCCGAACGATGATCGCAACCGACCGCTGTCCGGTTTCCACGACAACGCGATGGCCTTCTGGCCGATCTATCCCGCTTTCATACGCGAGCTCTTCGTGCGCGCCTTTACCAATGGCATCCAAGATCCTGTTCACGGGCGGGTGCGCGAGAGTGAGTGGCGGGCGGCACTCGTGCAGCTACGCGATTCTATCCTCTATTGCGGACAATGTGGGGCCGAGAATTTCTATGATGTCGACGCTTTGCGCGCCAATGGCGGACAGCCGGCCCGCTGCTGGGCATGCAATGAACCCCACCGCCTTCCGCCGCGCATGCGTCTGGGGCGCGCCGTGATCATGCTCAACCATGATACTGCGCTCTATCCTCATCACCTTGACGACAGCCAACACTACAATTTCAGCCGGCCGGCGGCGCAGGTCGTTCAGCACCCGCGCAATCCTCAGATCTGGGGGTTGCAGAATCTCAGCGATCAAAAATGGGTGAGCACCGACCGTAACGGCGCTGTCCACGAAGTGTTGCCGGGGCAGACCGTCACCCTCTCCTCAGGGGTACACATTCACTTTGGTCGTGCGGAAGGCGAAGTTCGTTTCTAGGCCATGCATCAACAACCGCGGCAGATCCTCCGTCAACTTATTCACCATTACGGGGCAACGCTCCACTCCGATCCGCGTCGCGTCGAAGCGTTCTTGCAGGACATCTGCGGCCAGCATTACCGCGAGATCTTCGTGATCGTCCACGCACAGGAACAGCAGATCCCGCTCGATCTGCTTGCCGCCGGCAATATGGCCGGGAACCCGATCCACTGGCAGCGGCTTTCGCGTCGCCTGCAAGATAGGCTGGCGATTACCCCCGAAGCTGCTGATTGGGCTGTGGAAAGTTGGGCGTTGGCTTTGGATGTAGCGCCCAAACGCTACAGCTATCCTCGCTGGTTACGACTGCTGTGGGAGCGGCTGTCTCGTCTGAATCTACGAAGCCTGCGCCTGAATCGCCCGACGCCATCATTTTTGCAGTGGCGATCTTTTGAGAAAATTGGTGTACAATGGGGAGTACGATTGCGCCCGTGGATGCAAAATCGGCGCTGGATCGTCGCTTCGCTTTTGGCACTGACCTTGTTGGGTGTTGTCTCCTTTTCATTACGTAGCCCGGCAAATGGCTGGATCCACACGTTGGCCTTCTGGCAAAGCGATGATACCGTCGACGCCGCCGATTTAGACGCTCTGTCTGAACGTGTCTCTGTTTGGCTCAACCAGACTTATCCCCTTCCTCGTTTGGTGCGCATCGGTGAAGAACCTGTGGCGGTCTATGCTGAACCGGAGATCGACACGACGATCCTGGCTTACCTCTCTCCTCCCGGCGCCCTGGTCAATGTGGACGCCTACAGCAGAGATGGGCGCTGGGCGCATGTGGCTGAACCAATTCAGGGTTGGATCGATCAGCAACGGGTCTTGCATCTTTCCACCGCGCAGGGGGCTGGCGGCGGTTATACTGTACACATCGGCCCTCTGGTGAGCAGCACGAGCGCAGACGCCCTGCGTGTACGCCAGGCCCCATCGCTGGATGGTGCGATCCTGGGCGAACTGCCCATGGGCGAGCGTGTCCTTGTCCTGGCCACTACAGCCGACGGCGCATGGCTGCAGGTTGTTGAACCAATGCAGGGCTGGATCAGTAGCGAATTTATTGTCAGGGATGCGCCATGATGGCCCATCTTTAGGAAGGAACCCTATGGCACAAAACGAGAGTCACGTCAACCGTAACCGTTCGATTACCCAGGTCGATGATTTTGGATCACAAAACCGCGGCCGCACAGTGGACGTGCGCGACGATACCGGTTTGCTCAATGTTGGCGGTCCTGAAGAGATCGCAGTGCTCGTCGGCGTAGAACTCACCGGAGATCCGGGCCTCTTGTCGTTGGACGACTCGCTAGATGAACTGGCGTTGCTGGCGCAGACCGCCGGTCTTCAAGTCGCAGGGCGCCTGACGCAGCGCCTCGATCATCCCAATTCGGCCACGTTTATCGGTTCCGGCAAGTTAGAAGAATTGAACACGATGGTCGTCGAAATGGGCGCCAATGTCGTGATCGTGGACGATGAACTGTCGCCCAATCAACAGCGCGAGATCGAAAAGGTTCTTGGCCAAGAGGTCAAAGTGATCGACCGCACGGCATTGATCCTCGACATCTTCGCCCGACATGCCAGCACGCGCGAGGGCGCCGTTCAAGTGGAGTTGGCGCAGTACGAGTACCGGCTGCCTCGCCTCACCCGGGCCTGGACCCATCTGGCCCGGCAAGCTGGTGGACGGGCCGGCGGCGCCAGCGGTGGCGTGGGTGTGCGTGGTCCTGGTGAAACCCAGCTAGAGGTCGACCGCCGTGAGATCGGGCGCCGCATCTCCTCCTTAAAGAGCGAACTCGAGGATATTCGCCAACACCGCGAACAGTATCGGGCACGGCGTCGCCAATCGCCCACACCCGTCGTCGCCGTGGTTGGTTACACCAACGCCGGCAAGAGCACGTTGCTCAATGCCATCAGTAACGCCGATGTCGTGGCCGAAGACCAACTCTTCGCCACACTGGATCCCACCACTCGCCGCGTTGAATTACCCAGCGGGCGGTTGGCGCTGTTTACCGACACCGTCGGTTTTATCCAGAAGTTGCCCACTACGTTGGTGGCCTCTTTCCGCGCCACCCTCGAAGAGATCAACGAGGCCGATCTGCTGCTGCATGTGGTGGACGCCTCACACGCCAACGCCGATGAACAGGTTGCCGCCGTCGAAGAGGTGCTCGAAGAATTGGGCGCAGGCGATAAACCGGTGATCACCGCGCTCAACAAAGTGGATCGGCTCGATAGTGATGATCCCGAAGTCGCTTCCTGGTTGGCGACGGCGCAGGCAGACTATCCCAACGCTGTGGTTATCAGCGCACTGCGCGGCACCGGCATGGATACGTTGCTCAACCTGATCGACGATCGTCTGCGCCAGGAAATGGTGCACGTGCGCATGTTGATTCCTTACCAGCATGGCGATCTGGTGTCACTCTTCCACCAATACGGCCATGTCGAGCAGGAGGAATATACCGGCGAAGGGACGATTATGGAAGGTCGACTGCCCGCTTCGATGGCCGGCAGGTTTACCAAGTATTGGCTAAATGCCTGATCCATAGGATGTGTCTCCGTCTGGGGCAGCTCTTGACCGGCCCCAGACTGAGATACACCTGATCCATATCCATCCACTCATCTCCATTAGAAAGTGAGTAGATTATGCCGAGAGTCGTTGTAACCAGACGGGTGCCTCAAGAAGCGATTCAACTGCTTCAAGAGACGTGCGAAGTTCAGCTTTGGGATAGCGACGAACCAATTCCAAGGGCCACGCTGCTAGAGTGGGTGGCTGGCTGTGATGGCCTCTACTGCCTGCTGACCGAGAAGATCAATGATGAATTGCTCGATGCGGCTGGGCCACAGTTGAAAGTGGTGAGCACGATGTCGGTTGGCTACGATCATGTGGACGTCGCAGCGTGCGCGCGGCGTAACATCGCCATCGGTTTCACCCCCGACGTCCTGACCAGGACAACGGCGGAACTGGCTGTGGCGCTGTTGATGGCCACGGCGCGGCGTATCCCCGAGGGCGTGCAGGCTGTGAAAGACGGCGAGTGGAAGACCTGGAAGCCCATGTGGCTCACCGGCCAGGATCTGCACGACAGCACGGTTGGCATCGTCGGGCTGGGTCGGATTGGGGCAGCAGTCGCCAAAATGTTGAGCGGCTTCGACTGCAAGCTGATCTACTCTGATCCCTATCCGAATCAAGAATTGGCCGACTCGCTGGGGATCGAATATGTCTCGTTCGAGGATCTGTTGGCGCGCAGCGACTTTGTCAGCACGCATACCCCACTCTTCCCCGAAACCCATCACCTTTTCAACGCCGACGCCTTCCGAAAAATGAAGAAGAGCGCCATCTTCGTCAACACCAGCCGCGGCCCCATCGTCGACCACGACGCGCTCTACGAGGCACTCGTCAGCGGCGATATCCTGGCGGCGGGGTTGGACGTCACCGAACCGGAACCGCTCCCATCTGATCACCGGCTGCTTACACTTAAGAACTGTGTCGTGTTGCCGCATATTGCCAGCGCCAGTGTCGCCACCCGTCGCAACATGGCGGTGATGGCTGCCGAAAATGTCCTGGGTGGTCTGAACAACACGCCCATGCCCAATCGAGTCAAGGCGTAACGACCCTGCCTTCGCCGGCATGATTGACGTTCGAAAGGTGCATCTGCCTCGTGTGGCGGGTGCACCTTTTTGGACGATCTCCACTGCCCTCGTTGACGGCAGGGAAACCCTCCCCAGGGGACCCCGACTCTTGTCTTTCTCTTGGGAACGGGGCATAATGGACTTAATCCTCCATCCTGGCTCACCTTCATTCTGTTCCTATCTGGCAACTCACACCACCAATTGATTAAATCGAGATTCTCTACACTGACACTGAGTTTATAGATAGGTTCTCACTTCATCGCACTGACGCATGAGGAGCGAATACCATGAGCAATAATAGTCTGACCATTACGGACAATCGCACAGGTAAGACCTATGAAGTCCCCATTGAACATGACACCATAAAGGCGATCGACCTGCGTCAGGTCAAGGTCGAAGACGACGATTTCGGCATGATGACCTATGATCCCGCCTACATGAACACCGCTTCCTGTAAGAGCAGCATCACCTTCATCGATGGTGACAAAGGGATTCTGCGCTATCGTGGGTATCCGATTGAGCAGTTGGCCGAGCAGAGCACCTTCTTAGAAGTTGCCTATCTGCTGATTTTTGGCGAGCTACCCTCGGCGGATGAATTAGCCAACTGGCAGTATAAGGTGATGCACCACACCTTTATCCACGAAAACCTGACGGGGTTGATGCAGTCATTTCGCTACGACGCCCATCCTATGGGCATCCTGATTTCTTCGCTGGCGGCGCTCTCTACCTTCCACCCTGATGCCAAGAAGATCCACGACGAGGAAATCCGGCTCAAGAACATTTGGCGGATTCTGGGTAAGCTGCCCACGATGGCCGCCTTTGCCTATCGCCATCGCATCGGCCGCCCCTACAACTACCCCAACAATCAATTGGACTACACGGCTAACTTCCTCTACATGCTCGATTACATGAATCAGAGCAGCTACGAGGTCAACCCGGTGCTGGCCAAGGCTTTGGATATTCTCTTTATCTTGCACGCCGATCACGAACAGAACTGTTCCACATCGGTCATGCGCAATATTGGATCGAGCCACGCCGATCCATACTGCTCTATGGCGGGCGCTGCCGCGGCCTTATATGGCCCACTGCATGGGGGCGCCAACGAACAAGTGCTGCGCATGCTCAACGAAATTGGCGATGTCAAAAACATCCCCGCCTTTATCGAGCGGGTTAAAAAGCGCGAAGTACTGCTGATGGGCTTTGGCCACCGCGTGTACAAGAACTACGATCCGCGTGCCAAGATCATCAAGAAGGTGGCCTACGATGTCTTTGATGTCACGGGCACCAATCCACTGTTGGATATCGCGATTGAGCTAGAGCGCATCGCCCTTGAGGATGAGTTCTTTGTTCAGCGCAAGCTGTACCCGAATGTTGATTTCTATAGCGGCATCATCTACCAGGCTATGGGCTTCCCGGTGGATATGTTCCCCGTGCTCTTTGCATTGGGGCGAGCCCCCGGTTGGCTGGCGCAATGGGTTGAGTTGATCGAGGATTCGGAACAGCGCATCGCCCGTCCGCGCCAAATCTATCTCGGCGCCGAGGAACGCGACTACCTACCGGTGGATGCTCGGTCGTAGCCGACACGGTTTTGCCAAAAGACACGGTTTTGCCAAAAAAGGAGGGGCTCATCGATCGATGAGCCCCTCCTTTTTGGGCACGCCCGGTGTTTACACACCCTCAACCACCAATAGCAACGGATACGCATCGGCGTGGCCGGCGATACGAAGATCGGCGTTGCCGCTGAGCCCGGTAAGATCCCCGTCGGCCGAACCTGGGGCGATGGTCAACCTGCCGCTGACCGAAGTGGCGTCGAAGGTGCCGACATGCTGAAAGACGAAGCTGCCCTGCTTGCCTTTCAAAGATCCTTCCACGCGCTCGATACCGACGAAAGTGCCTGTGCCGTCGGGGTTGTAGCTCATCAGATATTCGAGCACACTCTCGCCGCTCAGATCACCTTCGTATAGATACTCTACGCTGCACCTGGTAAGCTTGCGCCCGTCTTCACCTTCGAGGTAGGGGACTTCTTCCCATTTCTTGATCCTAAAGGCAGAGTTTGCCGCAGAATTAGCCGCAGAATTAGTCGTCGTCATGGTTGCATGCTCCTTGTTCGAAAGAATCAGTGAAGCAATAATTATAGAACATGAGTTCTGGAAATGCAACACAGAAATCGAACGTACAGGTATCGCTACATCCACCCCTCGGCCTCGTAGGCGACATCGACCACGTCTCCAGGATCGAAGAGTTGGCGGAAACTACGCAATGCCTCGGCCCTGGTGATGTCGCCGCCGTTGCCGTCAAGGACGCGTGCTCCATTGTCACCAAATTCCTGGACAACCCATTCGTAACGGTAATAGGCCAGCGCCGGCCGGTTGATGACTACGTTTCCGTAGCCATCGAGGAAATATCGGAGGGACGGATTGGTAGGGGCAGCCGGCCCGCTGTGGAGGAAGAACATCAGATCGCGTTCTTTGGGCGCGAGCATGGGCTGATCCCAGTCGACGATGTGCAGGTTGCCTTGGGCATCGACAAGGATGTTGGCGGTGTGGATGTCGCCGTGGCATAGGACAAACGGTAGTTCGCTGGCCGCGCTCAACCGTCCAAGTTGGTCGGCGCGGGCACAGATGCGTTGGATATCATCTTTGTGGGCGCGCCAGCAGGCCGCGAATTCGGCGGCAACTGGGTCGGCGAAGTCGGTGCCGTCAATGCGCTGTTGGATCGCCTGCACCTACCTGTTCGGCCCACGCCGGGCGAAAGGACTCACGCCGAATGTGCGCCGTTGGCGGTCGCTGTGCGTGCACTTGACGCAGGATCGCACCCAGGGAGCTCCATTGCTGCGTTGACAGATCTGCGTCCATGCCCGTGGGCCTTCGATGAATGGATAGACGATCAGGGCGAAGTCGCCCAGGGGAGTCCACAGCGTATGGCTGCGGGTTGGCAGCGGTGCAACCACGGCGTCGATGCCCCGATCTACCAAAAAGCATGGGACTGTCAAACTCGGTTCGTAGAGGCGGCCACGCTTGATTTTGAGGAGGTAGGCGCGCCCATCGTACGCATCTGCCCGGTAGACGGAGCAAGCGGCGTCGTTGCCGAGGGGGAGAAAGGTCAACGCCGTGACACGGATCGCATAGTGCCGTGCCAGGGCGCGCGTCAGGAGTTCGTCGGGGAAGTCGGGTTTTTCGAGCATGGGGTTTGGGCTTCTGTGCCCACCGCATTCATGAATGCGGTGGGCATGCAAAGTTGAACCTTACGGCACCAGGATGGTGGAACCGGTGGTGCGCCGTCCTTCGAGCGCTTGCTGAGCCTGGGCGACATCTTTGAGGGCGAAACGCTGGTTGATGGAGACGCCGACGACGCCGCGGCGGATGACGTCGAAGAGTTCGTTGGCGGCGGCGGAGAGCCGTTCGGGCGTTTCGATGTAGTCAAACAGTTTTGGCCGCGTGGCAAAGAGTGAGCCTTTGTTGGCCAGTTGCACCAGTTCAAAGTTTCGAATCGGCCCCGATGATTGGCCGAAGCTGACCCACATGCCGCGCCGTTTGAGGCAATCGAGCGATGCCGGGTAGGTGTCTTGCCCTACAGAGTCGTAGACGACGTCGACGCCCTGGCCGTCGGTGATTTCTTTGACGCGGGCGACGAAGTCTTCGCTGCGGTAGTTGATGACGTGCGTGTAGCCGTGGGCTTTGGCCAGTTCGACTTTGTCATCTGAGCCGGCGGTGCCGATGACGGTTGCGCCCAGGGAGGCTGCCCATTGTCCGGCCAGCAGCCCCACGCCACCGGCGGCGGCGTGGAAGAGGATGGTCTGCCCGGCTTCGACGCGGAAGGTCTGGCGCAGCAGGTATTGCACTGTCAAGCCCTTGAGCGTGACGGCGGCAGCGGTGTCGTAGGCGATGTCATTGGGGAGCAGGGCCAGATGGCGCTGATCGATGATGCGTTCCTCGGCGTAGGCCCCGACGGGCGTGGTGTAGGTGACGCGGTCGCCCACTTTGACGTGGCTGACAGCGTCGCCCACCGCCACCACTTCGCCTGCTGCCTCGGAACCGGGGATCAGGGGGCTGTGTGGCCACGGGTAGAGCGCCGTGCGGTAGTAGGTGTCGATAAAGTTGATGCCGATGGCGTGATTGCGCACGCGCACTTCGCTCCCCTGCGGTGCGGCGACCGTGACTTCTTCGTACTGCAGCACCGACGTGTCACCCGGCTGATGCATGACAATGGCGTGGATCATAGTTTGTCCTCCCTTTGGGCGAGAAACTGCGGATCGACGGGCACTTTGAAGGCGGTGGAGAGTGCATTTGTTTCGTGCGCCATCGCCACCACGGCTAGCAGTTCGGCATACTGTTCCTGCGTCATGCCCTTGGTGAAGGCCGACGCCGTGTGCGAGTGGATACAGTAATCGCAGTTGTTGGCAATCGAAACGGCGATGTAAAGCATCTCCTTGGTCAGGCTGTCCAGCGCGCCGGGACGCATGACCTCTGCCAGCGATTCCCACGTCCGTTTGAGTGTGGTGGGATGGTTGGCCAACGCCTTCCAGAAATTGTTGACATCCTCAACCTGGCGCGCCGCTTTGATGGCGTCGAAGACTTCTTGCGCCGCCGGCGACGCATCCTCATACTCGATCAGTGGAACAGTCGACATAGTTACCCCGTCACCTTCTTCACACTGTCTCCCACCCGGATCGCGCCGTTTTGGACAACTTTGGCGTTGATGCCGCGCAGGTGGAGTTCTTTGCCCACCGGGGAGTTGACAAATTTCATGGCGTCCAGACCGAAACGAGCAACGAATTTTTTACAGCCATTGTGCGGCACAGCCGTCACTTCGAGGATGGCTTCACCGATCGCCAGGCGGGTGCCGGGCGGGACGTTGTCATCACTCAGGTCGAAATCGACGTAGAGCTGATCGCCGGCCAGGTGCCAGCGTTCCTTGTCCTGTGCCACCAGTTGGGCGGCGCGGGCGTTCATGAGGTTGATCTGCATTTCGGGGTGGGCCGATCCATCGTCTGTGGACGAACTGCCCCGGCTGCGCCAGTTGTCACCGACCAGTCCCTCGGTCACATCGAGTTGGCCTTCCTGGATGATTTCGCGTTCCTCTACGGCAGGGCGTCGCACGATCAACTGCAATACGCCTCCATCCTTGGGGGCACGGCGGATCTCAGCCAGACCCGCTTCCAATTCCTCAGTCGACAGGTGTTTTATGGTGAGCGTCATGTGGGGTTCCTTTCGGCATATTAGGACGACGGACGAACGTCACAAGTTGAAGTTCTTCTCCGTCGATAGGGCCTTCGTCGAGGGTAAGGTCTACGTTGGGGATCGCAAAGGGGATCTGCGCAGCAGGCAGCACCTGGGCATAGTGCGGGGTTGCGATCACCTTCGGGCATTATAGCAGATCCGACGGGGGGCCGCACCCTGTGCAGGTCTGCGTCTAACCTTTACCCACAAGTCCGCAGTCGGCACAGGCCTGGCAAACAGCGGCCGATCTGGGTTCTACGGCCGGGATACTTCTTCGTGATGGTGGGCCGGTTGTCGGGGCATGAGGGGGATGGGACGGAGATCTGCGACAATGGGCGAGACGTCGCCCCCATCCCCCTCGTGCCCGTACCAATAGGTCAAAACGAATCCGATGTTCATACCCACCTTAATCCAGGCTCACACCTTGTCCGCGCCAACAGCCCCCTCCCCGCTTGCGGTGGAGGGCTGGGGAGGGGTCTCTAACCCCGCACACAGAAACTAACCTTTACCCACAAGTCCGCAGTCGGCACAGGCCTGGCAAACAGCGGCCGATCTGGGTTCTACGGCCGGGATACTTCTTCGTGATGGTGGGCCGGTTGTCGGGGCATGAGGGGGATGGGACGGAGATCTGCGACAATGGGCGAGACGTCGCCCCCATCCCCCTCGTGCCCGTACCAAGGGTCAAAACGAATCCGCTGTTCTATACCCACCTTATGGGCAAGATAAGGCAGGTCCGCATGAAGGGAGCGCCAGGCGATCGCGCATCCCTTTCTATCTCGATCTGTGATACGATAAGGCCGCCGCTCCGACCAACGGATATGGCCTTGCTCTACACCCACCCACCAATCCCAAATCATCAATCCCCACCGAGGAGGCCCTTGTGAAGATCACGCGCATTGAGCACTTTTTTCCCCGTCCCCGCGTTCGGTTGATCAAAATCAGCACCGACGCCGGGATCGATGGCTGGGGCGAGGCGACGCTGGAGGGAAAACCCAAAAGCGTGGCTGCGTCCATTGAAGAGTTGAGCGAATACCTGGTCGGCAAAGATCCCCTGCGCATCGAACACCATTGGCAGCATATCTACCGATCCGCTTTCTTTCGCGGCGGTAATGTGCTGATGACCGCACTCTCCGCCATCGATCAGGCGCTGTGGGACATCGCCGGCAAGTTTCACAATGCGCCGGTCTACCAACTACTCGGCGGCGCCGTGCGCGATCGGATCCGGGTCTATGGACATTGGGGCATTCACAATCTGAGCGACGAAGGGCAGGCTGCATCGCGTGCCCGTCTGGAACGCTTACAGGCTCAAGGGATCACGGCTTTCAAGTCGGGGCCGGGGGGCAAGTGGCGAGGGCACGAAGCGCCATCGGTCATCGACGCCTTTGTCAAGCGCGCCTACGCCATGCGCGAGTGGGTGGGGCCGGATGTGGAGTTAGGGTTCGATTTTCACGGCAAATTTACCCCGGGGCTGGCCATTGAAATCTGCCACGAAATGAAGGGGATGCGCCCCATGTTTGTGGAAGAGCCGGTGCCCCAAGAAAACGTCGATGCCCTCAAACTCGTCTCGGATCACGTGCCCTTCCCGATTGCCACCGGCGAACGATTCCTGACGCGTTGGGGATTCCGTGAAGTTTGCGAAAAGCACGCCGCCTCCTACCTGCAGCCCGACGCATCGCATGTGGGCGGCATCAGTGAGTTAAGAAAGGTGGCCAACCTGGCCGAAATTTACTATATGCACATTGCGCCCCACTGCGCCATCGGCCCAGTGGCACTGGCGGCCTGTCTGCAAGTGGACGCCACCATCCCCAACTTCCTGATTCAGGAACATGTCGACCATAGCATCGGCGAAGGTATTCTTGTGGAGCCCTGGCGCGTGGTGGACGGCTACATTGAACTGCCCACCGCTCCTGGTCTGGGGATTGAAGTTGACGAAGCCGCCGTGCGCGCCGAATCGGACTATGTAGAAGAACTGGGCGGCGAATTCTACCATCCAAGTGACAACAGTGTGGTGGATTGGTAGTCAGTCACCTGGTTTTGTAAACGCAGGGTGACAATAGCTCGCCGCCAGCGACAGGCACGCTGCCAGCGCCAGAATGCCTGGTGCCAACAGAGGACTGGCGCCGTGCAGCGCTTCGATGAAGACGTCCACGGCGGCGGCGTTGGGGCGGATCTCCAACTCGAAGCCCAGGTTGTTTTCGATGTGCTCATAGATGCCGAACGCACTACCCAGCGCGTTCAACACCATGACCACCTGCATTGCCCGCATCGTCACTCGCCGCGGCCGCCAGAGGACAACCAGGATCGTCGCCAGACCCAGCCCGGCGAGGATGAAGGGGAGGAGTTGGATCGGTTCCTGGTAATGCTCGGCCGACCAGAGTTCCACAAAGGTGCCCACGCAGAGCAGGGCAGCAAGCACAAAAAGAAAGTGGCGTAGTCGCGCCAGGATCATAGTGTCGTTCATCAAATCGATCCTCGTCGGTGCAGCCGGAACCATCTGGTTCCGGCTGCTTTGTGGTCGGTTGGGTTGTGAGTTGTGGCCCCGGCTACTGAGCCAGATAGCCGGAAGCCGTTGCTGTATCCACACCGGAGATCTCAGCCAGCTTCTGCAAGAAGGCCTCATTCGCGCCATAAGGACGGGCGTCGATCAACTGGTTGGCGGTGCTTTCGTCCACGCCGGGGATCTGCATCAGCGTGGCCGCGTCCGATTCGTCCACGTTGACGGGAACGTAGACGTACTCTTCCCACGTACTGATCTGGCTGTCGTTGGTATACTTGCTCATCTCTCGCCGGAACTGCTGAATGCTGATGTAGGGCCGGTACTCTAAGAACTCGCGCACCCAGCGCTGGTTAAAATCAGGGATCGTGTTCAACAACTCGTCGCCGCTGGTGTCGTTGAGGTTGATTTTTGTGTTGGTAACGGCGGCTGTACCTTCGGCTGCGGCTGGTGGAGCCGCCTCTTCGACGGCGGCTTCTGTCGCAACCGGCGTCTCTGTCAGCTCTACTGTTGCTGTCGTAGCTGTGGCCGCAGGTGCTCTGGTCTCTGGCGTGGGTGTGGTGCTACAGGCCAGCATCATGAAAGCAGCCAAAGCGGTTGTGCTGATGATCAAAGTACGTTGTCCAAATGATGATTTCATGTTGTTGCTTCCTCGGTTGGTGTTTGGTTCGATGGCGACGTTCTGACGTGTTTCACTGAACCCGAATCGTTTCTTTTTACGCTCGATGCAGTAACGGCAGATGCGATTTTGGCCATAAAACGCTTCCATCTGACTCAATGATTGACGTGTTCAGCAAATCACATAGCGATGAGTATGACATAGTCTTATTTAGAAACGATGAAGATTCCGTTGCCGACTTGTTTAAATTTCTGTTCCCACTTTGTCTACTAAAGCACGCTGGTTTTGATCCTCGTTTGCGCCGCGTCGCGCCGCATGATAGACTGCTACAGTCGTTCCATCTTGCATCGCAGGACAGTCGCTACAGTATGCAAATAACCTGTACAGAGTGCGGTTCACTGGTCCAAGTGAATCCTCCTCTTTTCCGCTGCCCCACATGTGACGCCGACTTGCGCGATCAGATCCCATCTGAAGCCGGGCCGGCTTTTTTACCCGAAGATGAAGTTCAAGGGTACTATGATCGCGCTGCCGAATTGGCAGTGGCGGGAAACGACGTCGAAGCACTGGCCGAAATTGAGCGTGGATTGGCGCGCGTCGATGCCAGCGAACTGCATCTGTTGGCCGCTCTCATCCATCGCAGGCAACAGGCGTATGATCAGATGCGCCGTCATGTGGCCGCTATCCCTGTGGACGATAGTCTGCGTGGTGAAGCGGAATGGTTGGTGCGTTCCCATCAAGAAGAACAACGCGCCCTACGCCAGGCGACTCAATCTGGCAAGAACAAGAGCAGACTATCGGTTGATCCTATCGTCAGAAAGTTGAACAGGCCGGATCGCGCTTCGTCCAATCGATCTGCTGAAGAAGAGTCACGTCCACGTCGTTTCGGCTGGGCGTGGCTGCTGCCGGTAGCGGGCGTCTTTGCCCTCTTGATCTGGTGGCAGGCGCCATTGCTCAGTCAACTCTTGGGGCCGGATACATTTCTGAACCGCCGCCTTGACCTGTCGAGCGAGGCAGCGACGATTAACGCGGTCGACGACAGTGAGGGGATCCCTGCAGGCGCGAACAACGCCGTTGCGGTGCCCACGTCAACGACGCCGCCCATGCCGGCGTCACCGACACCGGCATCACCCACACCGGCATCACCCACACCGGCATCACCCACACCGGCGTCACCCACACCGGCATCGCCGACACCAGTGACGCCAACGCCGGCGACGCCGACGCCGACACCGGTGACGCCCACTGTGAAATCTACGCCATTGCCGTCGGCAACACCGCTGCCCAATGTCGTTGAAGCGCCTATCGCCACCGTCAATGACGTGGCGGTAGAGCCGATTCCGTCGCCAGAACCTATTGCCTCTGTCGATGAATCGGGCGCAGTCGATGCCCTGGCCACCAGCCAGGCTTTTGATCTAGGTGCCTTTCTTCGCCAAAACAAGCGGCCTGATCTGGCTGCGCTGCCGATTAGCGCCCGCCTCCAGGGTGGTACGCTGATCCTGCAAGGGACGGTCTCTTCAACCCAAAACCGCATAGACTTGCTTGCCCTGGCCGAGAAGCTGCCCGGCGTAGACGAAGTCAACGGCATTGATCTGCTGATCCGCCTGCCTGCCACCTACACGGTGCAGGCAGACGACAGTTTGTGGTGGATCGCAGTCGAATACTACGGAGAAGGCGCTCGCTGGCAAGAGATCTTTGACGCCAACCGCAATATCCTTGGCCCCGACGCTCTCCTGTCGCCAGGGCAGACGCTCACTTTGCCGCCATTTTGAGCCGCCACCTTGAAAGGACGGGGTGCATGGACGGTGGTTTGCACGAGCACCTTGGCAGACAGTCACCCTATCAAACCTATGTCTCCTAAACAAACACGCAAGTCCAAACCCAAACGTCCACGCGGTGACCGGCGACCCGACTGGTGGCTTTCTGTCACCAACCGCCTGGACTTGCCCGGCCGTCTCGCCGAGCGCCTTGAAAGCCGCTGGCAACGCTGGTGGGGACCGGCGATTATGCTTGCGTTCCCCATCCTCTTTTTGATTCTCGCCTTTATCATTGCCGCTTTACGTTAAGTGTCTATCGGTCAATTACAGTGCGCAGCACTACTATCGTGTAAACGGTCAAGTGATGGCAATTCCGTAGGGGCGCTGCTTGCTGCGCCCGGCACTCTGCCGGGCGCAGCAAGCAGCGCCCCTACCCATCAAATCACGCTTGACGCAGCACTACGTCCGCTCTAAACGGGCCAACTTCGCCGGGCTGCTGTGAACTTACGATAGATTCTAAAGTGGTGTCAATTTGAAACCGAGAGTTTTGCGACCGGCGAAGCTAAGGTGCGAGACAACCGGCAAGAGATCGAATGTGGCGATTTTCAGCCTCTCGACGGAATCGCCGACGAGGCCGCTACGTTCGCTTGCTACAGGCGCTGCGCCGCAGCGATCAGGCGATTTCAACTTGTCGACGTGATCCAGGTAACCAGGACACCCAACCACCAAGTTATCCTCCGCTCGCCACAAAAGGACACCCAGCATGCAGATCACGGACATTAAATGCTATGTGCTCGAATCCGTCGCGCAACCGCCGCGCTTTCGCTGGCGCACAGGACTGCCCCTCGGCGATGGGACGCCGCCTGGTCAGCCCACCCATCACGCTCTCCTCAAAGTAGAGACAGACGAGGGCATCGTCGGCTGTGCCCACGCAGGGCGCGGCTATATGGTCGCTGACATTGTGCGTCGCCGCCTCAAACCTTTGATCGGCCTCGATCCATTGATGACGGAACAACTCTGGCATCGCATCTGGGAGATCGACCGCATTGAAGAGTTGCAGGTCCACGTGCTGGGGATGCTCGATGTCGCCTGTTGGGACATCAAATCGCGCAAAGCAAACATGCCGCTCTACAAATTACTGGGCGGCTACGATCCCAAAGTGCCGGCCTATGCCTCCACCGTCACCTGGGACACGATGGACGAATACGAACGCTACATCAAAGAGAGCCGGGATGTTGGTTTTAAAGCGTTCAAACTTCACGCCTGGGGCGACGCCAGGCAAGATGCCAAACTCAGCCGTAACCTGCGCAAGTGGGTGGGAGACGACGCTGATCTCATGTTTGACGGTTCCGCCGGCTGGGACTACACGACGTCGCTCTGGTTTGGCCGTGTGCTCGAAGAAGTAGATTTTCTCTGGTACGAAGAACCGATGCGCGAGTTTGATATTCCCAGTTACGCCGAACTCTGCCGCAGCCTCGACATTCCCGTGCTGGCGGCCGAGACTTCCGACGGCGCCCACTGGAATGCGGCGACCTGGATCCAATATCGCGCCCTCGACATGATCCGCACCAGCGCCGGCTTCAAGGGTGGCGTCACCGGGGCCATGAAGGTGGCACATCTGGCCGAGTCATTTGGCATGCGCGCCCAGGTTCACGGCATGGGCTACGCCAACCTGCACATCTGCGCCGCCATCCCCAACAACGATTACTACGAACAACTGGTTATCGACAGCGAACAGATCAAGGGCCTCACCGATCTAGGTACGCTCAGCGTTGTCGACGGCTACGTCACCGCCCCCGAAGAACCGGGGATCGAGCCGCACCCCGATCGGGCAGAGATTGAAAAGCGGGCGATCCTGACAGTGTAGAGAAAGGCCGATCCTATGCAACTGATTCGCCCATACGCCTCCAGGACGGACCAGAACGACGTGCTGCGCGTCTGGGGAGACATTGGGTGGGCGGCCGGTTCGCCTCAAGATCCGCTGCGCCTGGAAACGTTGGTCGCTGCTGGGACCGGTACGGTGGGATTGGTCGACGGCTCACTGGAATGTTTCGTCGGCACGGCACCCGGCTCCCTGCGCTACCAGGACGAATCGCTGCGCTTCGTCTGTGTCAACACGGTGGCAACAGGACGCGGTGCGCGCAGGCAGGGCATCGCCGGTCGCACCACGGCAACTGCGATTGCTCAGGCTGCGGAAAATGGCGGACAGATCGCCGGTCTCACTACCTTCGAACTGGGATACTACAACCGCATGGGTTTTGGCACCGGTAGCTATATGCACAACGTCACCATCGATCCGGATCGGTTGACTGTGCCCGAAAACCGGCGTGTGCCCATTCGCCTGGGCCAAGATGACTGGCGCGAGATCCACGCGGCGCGGCTTCAGCGCATGCACCATCACGGCTACTGCGATTTGACTGCGCCCGAAGCCTCACGCATGGACATGTTGGATCCGCACGCTAGCTTCGGTCTCGGTTACCGGGACGACCAGGGTCAGTTAACCCACTATCTCTGGATCATGCCGGAAACCATGCGCTATGGTCCTTATCATGTGCACTGGATGGTTTACCGCAACCGCTCGGAATTTCTCGAACTGATGGGGCTGCTGCGCAACCTGGGCGATCAGGTACTGGCCGTGCGCATCTGGGAACCGCCGGCGTTACGTCTGCTTGATCTCATCCAGTCTCCGCGGCGCGCCGATCGCCTGACCAAAGACGGTGCTTTCGCCAGCGGCGTCGAAGCCCGCGCCTACTGGCAGATGCGCATCCTCGATCTGCCCGGCTGCCTGGCAAAGACTGTCCTCACCGGCGGCGAAGTGGACTTCAATCTGCACCTCGCCGATCCCATCGAACGCTTCCTGCCGGCGGATGCGTCGTGGCGTGGAATCGGTGGGCGCTATCGCATCCATTTGGGCGCGCCCAGTTATGCCCGATTGGGGGAAGAGCCCGATCTGCCGTTGCTCACGGCGTCGGTGAGTGCCTTCACCCGACTGTGGCTGGGTGTGACACCGGCCAGCGGCCTGACACTTACCGACGATCTCTCCGGTCCACCCGAATTGATCGAGGCGTTGGATCGGGTCGTGCGTTTGCCTGTCCCCGAACCGGATTGGATGTTCTAGCCCTAGCGCCGTCCTCGCCGGCGACAGAAAGAGCGGGCGCCGGGTTGCGAGGCGCGAGCGAGGCGGCCATTTAGCCGATTCGCTCGATGATCCCCGCTGCACCCATGCCACCGCCGATGCACATGGTGACCAGCCCGATCTGCTTATCCTGGCGCTGGAGTTCGTGAAGGATCTGCACGGTGAGCTTGGCCCCGGTAGCGCCCAGTGGATGACCCAGGGCGATGGCGCCGCCGTTGACATTGACTTTGTCCTCATCGAAGCCCAGGGTCTGGATCACCGCCAACGCCTGCGCCGCGAAGGCTTCGTTGAGTTCGATCAGATCCACGTCGGCGAGGGTGAGGCCGGCCAGTTTAAGCGCCTTGGGCACCGCCTCCACAGGACCAATGCCCATCATTTCTGGTGGGACGCCACCCACGGCAAAGCTGCGGAAACGTGCTATCGGTGTCAGCCCCTTTTCTCTGGCCTTCTCTTCGGACATAACCATCACTGCCGCCGCGCCGTCGCTGGTCTGGCTGCTGTTGCCGGCGGTGATGGTCCCCTTGACGTGGAAGACGGGGCGCAGCTTACCCAGCGCATCGACAGAGGTGTCGCGGCGGATGCCTTCATCCCTGGCGAAGGTGGTAGACAACTCCTGCGTGTTGCTGCCCTCACCTGTTTTAACGTGAACGTCAAGCGGTGTGATTTCGGCGTCGAACTTGCCTGATTCCTGGGCGGCGGCGGCGCGCCGGTGGCTGCGCAACGAGAAGGCGTCCTGCTCGTCGCGGGGCACTTCGTATTTTTGTGCCACGTTTTCGGCGGTCAGGCCCATGCCCAGGTAGATGGCGGGATATTCCAGCGCCAGGTCGGGGTGGGCCATGAACTTGTTGCTGCTCATGGGCACGCGCGACATGCTTTCCACGCCGCCGGCGATGATCGTGTCACCCATGCCCGCCATGATCTGCTGGGCGGCCAGTGCGATGCTCTGCAACCCGCTGGAGCAGAAGCGATTGACCGTCTGCCCCGGCACCGAAACGGGCAGCCCGGCGCGTAGGGCGGCAATGCGCGCCACATTCATCCCTTGCTCCGCCTCGGGCATGGCGCAGCCCAGGATCACGTCCTCGATTTCAGCGGCGTCCACACCTTCCGCGCGGGCCAGCACAGCTTTGATCACCGCCGCCGCCATATCCTCGGGTCGGGTGGTGCGTAGCGTTCCGCGTGGTGCCTTGCCAACGGCAGTGCGCGCCGCTGAAACGATCACAGCGTTTGACATAGAGGTTCTCCTTGATGATATCCCCTGCGTTGGGACGAGGGGCGAATTATCGCTATACATTGCGGCGCAAACACCACGGCGAAAATATGGCGCCTGTACCACTGCGTGCGGGTGCCGGCCTATTTCCGCCGCGATTGACTAATTGCGCAATGGCTTTCCACTCTGCAACATGGCCCAGATCCGTTCCTGCGTCTTGGCTTCACCACACAGGCTCAGGAAGGCCTCTCGCTCCAGATCCAGGAAATACTGTTCGTCCATCCACGTCGGCTGGCTGAGTTCCCCGCCGCAGAGGACGCAGGCCAGCTTGTCGGCAATTTTGGCGTCGTGGTTGCTGATATAGCCACCCTGGCGCAAGGAATAGATGCCGATGCGCAAGTTGGCAAGCATATCCTTGCCGGCGGCGTAGACGTTGCCCTTGACCGACGGCGCCGTGTAGCCGCTTTGCGCCATGTGCAGCACTTCTTCCTTGGCCTCGCTGAGCAGGTGATCCAGGTTCATGACGATGCGGTCGTTCGGCCCCAGGAAACCTAGAGCTCGTGCCTGCTCGGCGGATTCGCCCACCTTAGCGAAGCCGATGGTCTCGAAGATCTGCTGCAAGAAGGGGCTGGGGTAGACGTTTTCTGCGTGCATGTGCGGGCTGAGGTTGCGGCGCACCATCTCTTTGCAGCCGCCGCCGGCAGGGACGACGCCCACGCCGAATTCCACCAACCCCATGTATGTCTCGGCGTGCGCCACGATGCGGTCCGCACCCATAGACACCTCACAGCCGCCGCCTAATGCCAGTTGGTAGGGTGCCGCCACCACCGGTTTGGGCGCAGTGCGTATGGCCATAATCGCACCTTGCAGCCCACGGATTGCGCCATCCAACTGCTGCCACTGGCCCGACTGTGCCAACATGCCGATGAGGAAGAGATTGGCCCCGGCGCAAAAGTTGCCGCCCTGGTTTCCAATCACCAGCCCCTTGGCGTCGCCGTGGAGACGTTCGATGGCCTCGTTCATGATCTCGGCGATTTCGAGATCGAGCGCGTTCATCTTGGTATGGAATTCGAGGAGCAACACGCCGTCGCCCATGTCGACCAGCGAAGCGCCGTCGTTCTCTACCAGCACCCCGCGCGTACGTTTGAGATCGGCGATGCGAATTGTCTTTGGATCGTTCGATGCCGCTTCGTACTCTTTCGATGCCGGATTATAGGCGACCCTTTCCCCCTCCTGATAGGTGTAGAATGTCTCCTTGCCCGCTTTGAGCATCTCGCGCACCCAGGGTGCGGCCGTCATTCCCTCGCCCTCCATACGATCCAGGGTGTCGGCGACGCCCAGCAGATCCCAGGTTTCAAACGGGCCCAATTCCCAGCCGAACCCCCATTTCATGGCGTTGTCGATGTCGACGATGCTGTCGGCAATTTCGGGCACACGCTTCGACGCATAAGAAAAGGTGCGCGACAGCGTATGCCAGATCAGGTCGCCCGCTTCGTCGTCGGCCCGGGTGAGACGGCGCAGCCGCTCGGGCAGAGGATCGTCCTTGACTTCGCCCACACTGGCCCAGCGTGGCTTGGCCGGGGCCACGTAGTCGAGTTCGCCTTCGGCGGCGGCCTGCAGATCCAGCCCCCAAAATTCTTTACCTTTATCGGTGGCGATGGTCTTGTAAAACCCCTGGCCGCTCTTGCTGCCCAGCAGGTTGTTTTTGGTTAGCAATTCCAGCACAGACATGCCGTACTTGCCGCGCAGGACGTCGCGATCCTCGTCGTCTGGGACCATGTCGTAGAGATTTTCGCCGACCATGCCCATGACGTCGATGCCCACTACGTCACCCAACCGAAAGGTGCCCGTCTTGGGTCGCCCAATCAGCGGACCGGTCAGGCGATCTACCTCTTCGACAGTGTAGCCGTTTTCGATGGCAAATTCCATGAGGTCGCTTTGGATGATGCTGAACATGCGGTTTCCCACGAAGTTGGGCGTGTCCCTGGCAATGACGACGCCTTTGCCCAACCGCGTTTCGGCGAATTCCTTCATCTGCTGCACCAGCGCCGGATCGGTGTCTGCGGTGGGAATGATCTCGAGCAGGTGCAAGTAGCGCGGCGGATTGAAGAAGTGGGTGCCCATGAAGCGGCGTTTAAAGTCCGCGCTGCGCCCCTGGCTAATGAGGTGGATGGGAATGCCCGATGTGTTGGTGCTAATCACGGCATGAGGCGGGACAATCTCTTGCAGCCGTTCCATCAATCGTTGTTTGGGAGCGGGGCGCTCCACAATCACTTCGATGATCCAGTCGCTCTCTTTGACGGCTGTTTCCAGATCATCTTCGAGGTTGCCAACCGTGATCAGCCGGGCCTTATCCTCTGCGAAGAGATTGGCGGGTTTGCTCTTGACCATGCGCTCGAATCCGTTTTGGGCCAGACGGTTGCGCACCCGCCGATCCGCAAGAGAAAGCCCTTTGGCCGCCTCTTCGTTGCTGGGGGCTTCGGGCACAATGTCGAGCAGGTGGACGCTGACGCCGGCGTTTGCCAGATGACCGGCAATCGCCGCGCCCATCGTGCCGGCCCCGATGACGGTCACATGATTGATCGCGTGGGACATAGCCTGTTTCTCCTTTTCAATGGCAAAAAACGCAGACGCCGGCCTGATCGGTGGCGCGTCTGTCGATACAGTCTGTGGGCCAAAGCAGAATAGAGCAGAGTTGTTGCGGCGGGGTTGTGGGAGGATTCATTCTTGGTTACAACCGTGCGGCGTGTTGCCGATGTTACCGGCAACACGCCGCACGATACCGTTCTTCTAGTACATTTTGGCGTAAATACCACGGCGGAAATTCGGCATCTCAACCTCTGGTAGAAACTGTCGGTGAATTTCCGCCGGGATTTACTAGTACCTGGTCAAGGCCCCGATCTTGCCCGCTCTTTCCAATTCAGGATGCTCGTCAAGCACGGTGACGGCGATGCCGTACAGGAGTGAGCGGCGCAGGACACTGTCCACGGCATCGGGGAGTTTCTCGATGATTTCAGTGCTGCCGGTGGCAGTGGCTTCTGCTTCGTTGAGGACAACGTACTTGCTCTCTTTGTAGCGGTAGGCCGGTTGTGAGTATCCATTTAAGACAACAACATGCTGGGCGCGTCCACTTTGCACGGCATAGAGTGTATCTGCCAACCCTAACACACCGTTGCCCCCTTTATGCGACAACGTAATCACTTGATCGGCAAGCTCTTTCCCGGCTTCTGTGGCGGCGCTGTGTGCCAGCTCGGATGCTGCCCTTTGTAGCTCCGCCGGTGTCGCATTAGCGTCCGCTGGAATGGCGCCGATGACGAGATTGCGTAGCCGGTTGCTCAACATCGACTCAAACGTTCTCACGTTTTTGTCCGTGCCCGCCAGGATCAACCGGCGCGTCTCTGTTTTGCGGTAGAATGCTTCGGCCAACTCGGCGGCATCATTCAGATTCTGGCGCGCTGTTCCAACTTCATGACGTTGATAACGAGCCGCCGCCCAGCCTCCGGCGCGGTGGACATGGACCTCTTCGCCCAGATAGCCTTCGACTGCTTCCAATTTGCCCAGGTGGAAGAGGTAAAGGCGCGCCCCAATTTGATCCACCTGGATCACACCGAGCCGCGCATAGGTATCGAGCAAGGCGGCCAGTTGATAGACATATGGACGAAAACTGACGAAGGCTCTATCGCTCACCGGCACGGGCAGACTTCGCATCCACCAGAAATCCTTGGCCTGACAAGCGAAGATGATCAGGCCGCGTCCCTGCCAGTTGTACCCGGTTTCGATGAAATTCCGAACCTGACGTGCCTCGGCAGGAGCCTGATCTTCCACTTCTGCCAGCAAACCGCGCAGCGCCAGTTTGTATTGTTCCGCTGTACGTTGATGCGGATCGACGTTCAGGTAGACACTGAGGACGGGATGCTCCTCGCATTCGAACTCAAGGGCCTGGCGAACGTCAAGATCGGTTAACATGTGAACCTCCTCTTCAGTGGGGTGGTGGCGTGAAGATGAGCGCCCGTAGAGGTGCGTACTGCATCTTTACACTATCACCGCCTGTATCTCTTTGTCAACGGAATAAAGACATTGTTTAGAACGAGTCTAAAGTATGTTGACAGTGAGCGGGTTGTGTAGTATACTATTTGAGGTGCTACATTAGAATGAATCTAAAGTGGACCGTCGGTCAACGGCCCATTTTTTTAGGAGCAAAGGTATGCCGGTCGATTCACCTTATTTGAATGCGCTTAAGCGAGGTGGTTTCCGCATCACCGATCAACGACGCGCGGTGTGTGAGTTTTTAGAGCAGACCACAACCCATCCTACGCCATCCGAGGTCTACGCCGCGGTGAGCGTTGTCCATCCAGACCTTAGCCGCGCTACGGTCTATAACACATTGAATGCGCTGCGCGATTTGGGCGCCATCATGGAGATCAGCGTGGGAGGCGAGCATACCCACTATGATATCAACCCGGAGCCGCATGTTAACCTGATCTGTCTGCGCTGCGATCGAGTCTTCGATTACGATGGCAATATTGCGCTGGAAAGCCTCTATCGCCAGGTCTTTGATGAGACGGCTTTCCAGCCGGTAGGGATGCAGGTGCAGATGGTTGGTTTTTGTCCCGATTGTCGTGAGCGAAGGCGCGAAGAGATCCGGCGGCAGTTGCAGCCCTAAGTGACAGCACGATAGGAAAGAGTTCGCTCTGTTTTGGCTCGATTCACTTTTGCGGCTGCAGCCAATCAGCCGACTACATTATTATTCAAGGATATTCAACCAAGGCAACATGAGCATGACGACAACAATTGACACGACTATACAAAAGCAAAAAGAACGTGAACAAGTCAAAGTGAACTGGGGGCGCACTCTGACGACAGTGGCTTTCTGGCGCGAGAACCCCGAGCTGGCGCTGGCCGTCATCACTTTGATTGCTCTGCTGGCGGGCTGGCTCGGTGGTTCTGTCACCGGGGCGCTGCCTGGGTGGCTGGTCACTGTTTTCGCCGTGGTCGCATTCGGCGCCGGTGGCTATTCTGGCCTCGTCGCCGCCATTGCCGATGCCCGTAACGGAGAGCTTAACATCGATTTCCTGATGTTGGCTGCGGCCATCGGGGCTGCCGCGATTGGCGAATGGGAAGAGGGGGCCCTGTTGCTCTTCCTGTTTACGCTTAGCGGTGCGCTGGAAGAGTTCGCCATGGAGCGCACGCGCAAGGCGATCGAGGGGTTGATTGATCTGCGCCCCGCCACTGCCCATATGCGCCGTGACGGCGCCCTGATCGAGGTTGCCGTCGAGGAACTCCAGGTCGGCGATATGGTGATGGTACGCCCTGGCGAACGACTGCCTGTGGACGGTCAGGTGATTGGCGGCAGCAGCAGTGTGGATCAAAGTCCTGTCACCGGCGAGAGTGTGCCCGTCTACAAAGAAAGTGGCGATGAAGTCTTCTCCGGCACCATCAACGGCGGCGGCGCATTGGAGGTCAAGGTCACCAAGCTGGCGTCGGAAAGCACGTTGAGCAAGATCATCCAGTTGGTACAAGAGGCGCAAGAAGAAGCCGCGCCTACGCAGCGGATGATCGACCGCTTTAGCCAGCCCTATACGCTGGCGGTGATTGGTGCAACCCTGCTGGCCATCGCCATCCCGATGCTGTTCATGAGTGAACCGTTCAGCGCCACTATTTACCGGGCGATGACACTGCTGGTGGTGGCGAGTCCCTGTGCGTTGATCATCAGCACGCCGGCCAGCATCCTTAGCGCGATTGCAGCAGCGGCGCGCGGCGGCGTCCTCTTCAAAGGCGGCGTCTATCTGGAAAAGGCGGCCGCGCTCGATATCCTCGCTTTCGACAAGACAGGTACGCTGACGCACGGTCGCCCTGTGGTGACGACGGTGAAACCGCTCAACGGCTATAGTCGCGACGACGTCATTCGCATTGCTGCCGGCGCCGAAAGCTTGAGCGAACATCCGATTGCGCGGGCGATGCTGGCGGCGGCGCGTGAGGCCGGTGTCAAACCGGAGGAGCCGAAAGAATTTCGCTCGATTGCCGGTCACGGCATCCAGGCAATCTACGAGCGCGGCGATCACAGCGAGAGCATTTACATCGGCAATGATAAGCTCTTTGCCATTGAAAAAATGGAGATTTCGCCCGCCATCCGCATGATCGGCCAGCAGTTGCAAGCCAAAGGCAAGACGGCGATGCTGGTTGTGCGCCGCGGTACGGTGGAGAATACGCTGGGGAGTGACCGAGATCGGGAAGTGGTGGGGTACCTGGCTGTGGCGGACACCCTGCGCGAAAATGCCGCAGAAACGGTGGCGCAGTTACGGGCTTTGGGCGTCAAGCGCATGGCCATGCTCACCGGTGACAATCGCACCGTGGCCGAATCAATTGCCAGACAGGTTGGGCTGGACGATGCCGATATCTATGCCGATCTGCTGCCCGAGGAAAAGGTGCTGATCGTGCAAAAGTTGGTGCGTGAAGGCACCGTGGGCATGATCGGTGATGGCGTCAATGATGCGCCGGCGCTGGCCACCGCGCACGTGGGCATTGCCATGGGCGCCGCCGGCACCGACGTCGCCCTGGAAACCGCGGATGTGGTCCTCATGTCCGACGAGTTGAGCAAACTGCCTTTCCTGATCGACCTGAGCCGCCGCGCCGAGAAGATTGTACGCCAGAATCTGATCTTCGCCGTGGGTGTGATTCTGACGTTGATCACGCTGACGATCTTGGTACCGGTGTTCGTGCCCGGCTTTGTCCTGCCGTTGCCCCTGGGCGTGGTTGGCCACGAGGGCAGCACATTGATCGTCGTGACAAACGGTCTGCGCCTCCTCGCCTTACGGCCGAAATAGACAGAATGATGGGGGATTTGTATCCCCGTCGGAAACAAGGCGTGGTAGTTACGCCGCAATGTACCGAAGGGCAAGCGTTCAGCCTGAGCGCTTGCCCTTCAATTCTCTTGTCTCTGCTTTGTAATACCAGTGCTGACAAACTTCTGCATGGCAACCGCTGCGCCGTCTTCTTCAATTGGGGGCGCAATCCAATCTGCGGCCGCTTTAACCTTCTCTGTCGCCTGCCCCATGGCCACGCCAAAACCGGCTATCTCTAGCATTGGAATATCGTTGTCGTTATCACCGATGACCATGACGCGGCTGGGATCGATGTGAAGATACGCCAGTAATTGGCGCAGCCCTTCGCCTTTGTCCACACCGGCGGCTGTGCCTTCGACCAGCAGATCGTGGGTGCGGGTGACGTGTAACCCGGGGCCAAAACTACTGGTCAACGTCGAGCTGAAATCGTGATCATGCTCTCGCGCATTGAAGAAGATGAATTTGAAGGCCCCATGTGCTTGACCTGCACTGAGCAGATCATAAAACCCCGTGCGGATCTGACGAGGTGTCCCCAACCAATGATCGTAGAAATCAGGATCGTCCTCTTCGCGGTTCTGGTAGATGTGAGCGCCGCCGTTGCCATCGCTGAGGTAGAGCGCGGTGACAGGTCCGCTCTCATCCACCCAGCGCGCCACGGCCAGGGCGAGTTCATCGGGTAGAAGCGCCTGGTAGATGACTTCACCGCTAACCGGGTGCGCGACGACTGCGCCCTGGGTCGTCACCACGGGCAGATCGATGACCAGGCGTTGCGCTGCTGCGCGTACATAGTCAAAAACGCGTCCCGTGGCAATGGTCACCGGGACGCCGCTCTCCTGTACCTGGGCGATGGTGCTGAGAACGTTGGTGGAAAAGCCGTTCTCGAAGCGTTTGTCCAAAATTGTGCCGTCCAGATCGAGGACGACGAGATCGAAGGGGCGGGAATGGTTCACCGGGATCGTGTCTTTCTGCGAAAAGGGATGAAAAAGATGATGAGATGACGGGATGATGTTCACACATCATCTCATCATCTCATCATCTGTCAAAAAAGCCTTAACTGTTCACCAGAATAGATACAAGACTAAAATTCGATTGTCACCATCCGCGTATGACCGCTGTAGTCGCGGCGCATACCCACATAACTGGGTCTAGGCCGCATCGCTTTGGCCATTTTGGTCACTTCGTCGCCCTGTTCAGAGCCGATTTCGAGGAGAACGGCGCCCTTGGGTTTCAGATGGGTGCTGATCTGCTGCAGCAGCCGCTCAATCACGTCGAGCCCGAGTGCGCCTGCCTTCAATGCCACTTGGGGTTCATAGTCGCGCACATCGGGCGACAAGGATTGGTAGTCCTCGTCTGTGATATACGGTAGATTGGCGACGATCAGATCGGCGGGTTCCGGCAGGGCGGCGAGCAGATCGCTCTGCAAGAAGCTGATGCCATTGCCGGCCACCAGCCGCTCTGCGTTCTGTCGGGCAACGGCCAGTGCCGTGGGGCTGACATCCAGCGCAAAGACTTTCGCTTCGGGCGCGTGGACGGCAATCGTGACGGCAATTGCGCCGCTGCCGGTGCCTACGTCGGCCACGACTACACGTCGATTGGCGCGGTCGCGAATCTGCCCTAAGGCCAGATCGACGAGCAATTCCGTCTCGGGGCGGGGGATCAGCACGCGCTGATCGACAACGAAGTCCATGCCGTAGAACTCTTTGCGCCCTGTCAGATACGCCACCGGCTCGCGACAGGCACGCCGGGCCACGAGATCCGTAAACTCTTCGGCATTTGCCTGGCTCAGTGGATGATCGTGATGGGCAAAGAGCCAACTGCGCTCTTGCCCCAGAACATGGGCCAGCAACACCTGAGCATCCAGGCGCGCATTGTCACAGCCGGCTTCGTTGAGTCGCTGTACGGCGGAAACGAGCGCGCGGCCAACCGGCGTCGAAGGTGTCAATGTCCACTTAAACGGTTGACTACCCAGGGGTGAATTTGTTTTTGAACTATTTCGTGATTTTGCCGAGGGATTGTCCCCATCTTCCAGCGGAGTCGTCGTTTGCATAGAAGACCGTGTTGATGCTGAGTCTGGCTTGACCTCGGCGAAGGAATGAGTGATTGATGTCGATTTGGAATCGAGCAGAACCGATGTATCTGTACGGTGTGTAACTGCCTGCTCTTTCTCCCACCATTGGGATCGTAGAGACTTACGTTCACGAGATGCCGGTCTCACGTTGACCTGCAGAATAGCCAATGCTGCCTCCTTATAAAATATGCTCGTTGTTACCATCTCCTGACCGGGATTGAAACACCCACCGATCGGGACACCATGAAGGCTCATCTGAGAGAGAGAAGGCATCATTGCCGGGTCTCTATCTCAGTGTCATTTCGATTCGTCTTTGAATCGAATGGTCGACGCATGCAAGCGCCAGGATGTTAACGTATTCGAAACAATAACGCTTACCTTCTGACAACTGTTCCAAACAGCGTGTGGGTGAACAGTCGCATGTTCGGGTAGGCCCCTATTTTACTTCGGATAGAGCCGTCTGTCGATATGTGATGAGTACCTGTTTGTCGTATTCCCACTGTACGATAACCACTACCGGCAAAACTATACCGAATCTTATGCAGTTTCACCGATCTCCTGCAATCGCTCGGCCTGGTCCTGAGCAGCAAGGTCCTCGATAAACTCATCGAGATCCCCATTGAGGACTGCATCGAGACGATAGACGGTCTTGTTGATGCGGTGGTCGGTGACGCGACTCTGCGGAAAGTTGTAGGTGCGGATCTTCTCGCTGCGGTCCCCTGAGCCGATCTGCGTCTTGCGGGTCGAGCCTAGCTCATCCATCTGGCGTTGGAGTTCCATATCATACAGCTTTGTGCGCAGGATACGCATTGCCTTGATTCGATTCTGAAGCTGGCTTTTTTCGTCCTGGCAACTGATAACGATGCCGCTGGGAAGGTGGGTCAGGCGCACAGCCGAGTCGGTGGTGTTGACGCTCTGACCGCCCGGGCCACTGCTGCGGAAGACATCGATCTTGATATCGTTGAGATTGACTTCGATCTCAACTTCTTCGGCTTCGGGAAGCACGGCGACAGTGGCTGTGCTGGTGTGGATGCGTCCCTGGCTTTCGGTGCTGGGCACCCGTTGCACACGATGCACGCCAGATTCGTATTTGAGTTTGCTAAACGCTCCCTTCCCGCGCACGTTGAGGATCACCTCTTTGAAGCCGCCGACGCCTGTATCGTTGCCGCTCATGATCTCGGTTTTGAAGCGGTGATCTTCGGCCCAGCGCATATACATCCGCAACAGATCGGCGGCAAACAGGCCGGCTTCATCACCGCCGGCGCCGGCGCGGATCTCGACGATCACATCTTTATCGTCGTTCGGATCCTGCGGCAGCAGCAGGCGTTTGAGTTCCTTTTCCAGCCGAACTTCGTCTTCTTCGAGCGACTCGATTTCAAGACGCGCCAGTTCAGCCATCTCGGGATCCTCACTCTCGTTGTAGAGTGTACGGCTTTCCTCGAGTTGGCGGCGTATTGAGCTATAGTCGCGGTAAACGTTGACGAGCGTTTCAATGTTGCTGCGCTCTTGAGCCAGTTCCGACATGCGCCCATAGTCGGCGATCACTTCTGGATCGGACATCAGGCTGTTAAGCTCGTCAAAACGCGATTCAATCTTGTGAAGTTGCTCTTCGAGACCCATAGAATCCTATTGGTTGATTACCCTGATCAGTCGGTAAAGACAGGCAGATTGCCCAAAGCGATAATGTCAGACCATTCACCGTCGTTGCCTTCTGTGAAGACGGCCATTTCGCCGACAACCTGGCCTCCGGCAGAAGCGATTAATTGACGCATACCACGCAGTGTGTTGCCGGTGCTGACCACATCGTCCACCAAAAGGGCGTTCTTCCCTTCCAGCAAAGATCGGTCCTTGCCGTCAATGTACAATGTTTGCGGCATGCCTGTCGTAATGCTAATTACGTCGACCTCTAAACAGTCGACCATGTAGGGCTTGCGGATTTTACGTACCACGACATAAGGAAGCCCCGAACGACGCGATAGGGCATGGCCCATGGGCACCGCTTTGACTTCGGGTACCAGGATCACCTCGGCATTGTCCGGCACGCGCTGCGCCAACAACTCTACAGACTGCTCAACAACTTCGGTGTCTCCCAACATGTTAAAGATGGCGATCTTCACGTGAGGCGCCACGGCGAAAATTGGCAGATCCCGCTTGATGTCACCGATTTGCACGGTGTAGGTACGACCATCGAAGCTCATCTACGGTGCTCCTTCTGGAACCGGTTGTAGCACGGCGGTGAGTAACGTATACTATTGGTCTGCTTGAATACGCTTAAGGGTTGCGCGCAAAACACACGAATTATAGCATAAAGCCGCCCCAGCCAAAAGAAAACAGATGTCTTGCCAACAGCAGTTTCATGGCGGTTTCTCATGCACGTAACCGGTAAACCCCGGCGGAAATGTGCCAACACTCTCTGCCTTGAGACAGACGCCATATTGACACTGCAAGGCACTATCGTGGTATCACTTTGAAACCGAGAGTTTTGCGACCGGCGAAGCTAAGGAGCGGGACTACCCGGCAAGAGAGCGAATATCGGGGGAACTACCACAGAGAACACAGAGAACACAGAGATAAGGTCGCTTCCCTCTTCTTCTTTGTGCTCTTTGTGTTCTCTGTGGCGATTTTCAGCATCTCGACGGAATCGCCGACGAGGCCGCTAAGTTCGCTTGGTCCAGGCGCTGCGCCTTCGCCCTCCGCAAGATCAGCCACCTCAACCGGCGCTGGCGAAACTTCGGTTTTCAATGTGAATTCACTTGACGCATCACTAGCGAAAGAGAACAAACGCTCTATGTCAAAACGCACCAGCTCTGCCGCCCCCGGCGATGTCACCCGGCCATCCCCTCGGGTAGATTCGCCCTCTCCTACAGAGGATGATGGCGAGGAGCGCAAATGGTGGATTCTGGCCGCGATTGGTCTGTCGCTGTTTTTGAGCAGCGTGGACGGAAGCATCGTCAATGTCGCCCTGCCCACGCTTTTGCAAGCTCTCGACACTACGTTCGCCACGATTCAGTGGGTGGTCCTCTCGTATTTGCTGGGTGTCACCGTTCTCATGATTGGGGTGGGGCGGTTGGCCGATCTCATCGGCAAGAAGCAGATTTTCAGCACAGGACTTGTCCTGTTTGTGACGGGATCGGTGTTATGCGGGCTGGCGCCCACCGTCTACTGGCTGATCGGTTTCCGCTTTGTGCAGTCCATCGGCGCGTCGATGATGCTGGCCCTGGGTGTCGCCATCGTCACCGAGACGTGGCCTGCTCACGAGCGGGGCAAGGCCATCGGCACAACGGGTGGCATTATCTCGTTTGGCATTGTCGCCGGGCCGGCGCTAGGGGGCGTTATTCTTGAAAGCCTTGGCTGGCGCTGGATCTTTTTCGTCAACTTGCCGCTAGGGCTGGTGGCGTTGTGGATGGTGCTGCGCTATGTACCCGCTTTGCGCCCGAAAGGGACGCGCGAACGATTCGATTTTCTGGGGGCAGGATTGTTGGCAGCGGGGCTCTTGGCCTTTACCCTGTCGCTGACCGTGGGGCAGGAGATCGGCTTTACGGCGCTGCCCACGCTGGGTTTGCTTGTGATGTCGTTGTTGCTGCTGCCCCTCTTCGCATGGACCGAACTCCACGTCGCCAACCCGATGCTGGATCTTTCGATCTTCGGCGTACCCGGGTTCAGGCTCAACCTTTTCAACGGGTTGCTGACCTTTATTGCCATCGCCGGCGTCGTGCTGCTGCTGCCCTTTTACCTGGAATTGGTGATTGGCCTTTCGCAGCGCAATGTGGGATTGGCGATGGCGGTGGTGCCGGTGCTATTGGGCATCGTGGCGCCGCTATCCGGCAGTCTCTCGGATAGGCTGGGTACACGCCCTGTGACCGTGGTGGGCCTGGCGTTAATCTTGATCGGCTACCTGGGCATGACCACCTTGGGCGTCGACACGACACCCGTGGGCTTCATTTTGCACATGGTGCCCATCGGTCTGGGCATGGCGACCTTCCAAAGCCCGAACAACAGTGCCATTATGGGCATGGTGGAGAGATCGCGGCTGGGGGTGGTGTCGGGGATTTTGAGCACCACGCGCACCATGGGGCAGACGATTGGGATCGCCCTGCTCGGCGCATTTTTCAGCTTTCGGCTACACGTCTACACCAACGCCTCTACTTCCATCGAGGCCGCCGACCCACAACAGATCGTCCACTCTATGCACGATCAAATGCTCCTGGTGGCGGCGATGATCGCCGTGGGGTTTGCGCTGGCGCTGCGCGAATGGCTGCGCGAGAGAAAAGCATAACGAGCCAGGGCCTCTGCCTGCTCGTTATTCAACGTCCTCGTATGTATCCAACACGGGCGCATACTCACAGCGGCAGCCGAACGGAGATGTACACTCTTTGTGCGGCAGCTCGGGCACACGGCTGACAAGATATTGCTGCCCGATTGACTGTTTGCAGTGATCACATGTGTTGTTGTCATTCGGGCCGATGATTTCGATACGGCGCACGTGATCGCCACCTTTGCAGCGCTGCCATGTCTCCTGGTTATCTACGTAGAGTGCCAACTGATTGGCTCGCCAATAGGCCGCTTCGACGCCGTCTAGTTGATCGGTGGAGAGCTCTGCCGCCACCGCCGCCGGGATATCGGCCGCAGTCAATCGCCAGCGCGCGCCCCACAGATGCTCTTCGGCCGCATAGAATTTGAGCCACTGGGCTGTGGATGCGCTTAACCCTTCGAGCAGCCAGTGATTGAGAAAGAGGATGCGTCGCGTGAGGGCGCTGTAGCTCATCTGTGGCTCGGGCCCTGTCCAGTCGGCCTTGCCCAGAGGGTGGGCAGATTCGTACCGTCGCCGAATGTCGAGGGCTTCGCTGGTGTCTTTCTGCTCCAGGGCTTGACGCACGCCCGCCATTGCCCGCTGTTTTTCGCTCTCTTGACGTTGTCGATAGCGCTCGACGAACGGGCGCGCCGCTGCCGTGATCTCTAGAGTCTCCTCGCCGATCAGCCACCCTTGTTTTTGAAAGAGTTCGAGCTGCTGCGCATAGGACCGCGGCAGCACCCGATCCCAAAGCCGAATTTCACGCTCATCGTGTTGAGGGCGTGGATCGGCAAAGCGTGTCAAGAGGTCGATCTGCGCAACCTCTTCGATCTCACGGGATTGGGCCAAACTTTCGCCATCCAACTTTGTTGACCCAAAGAGCTTCTTCAAAAAACTCATCGGCGCTAATCCTCATTACATGGGTAGTCCGGTGCCACGGTGTCACCGGTCGCAAAACTTCGATTTCAGGGTGACACTACTTTAGCACACCGAAATGGGCGTAGACAACAACTGAGCGAAAGATGTGTGCAAAGAGAACGGCGAGTCGCTTGCGACTCGCCGTTCTCTACACACAAAGGAGGAGGAAGAATGACCGTAATGTACAATATTGGTTCAGATGTTGTCGTAACCAGTGTTCCATTGTAGGCGTGACGTACTCTGCACATTTCGGATGGAAACCAGGAGCGCTGAAACCGATCGCGCACCCTCAATTCGATCTCGTTCCTACCCGTTCAATCCCACGCACGTAGGGGATGGGCAGCACGGCCATGATCAGACAGATCACAAAGAGGAGCATCAGCAACAGAAAGCCCCATGCGCTGAGATCGGCCAGTTCCCCCTGGAAGTACGCCATCAGCAACGAGACGGCGATGAGCGCATTGCTGATCATGGCCGCCATCAGGGACGCGATGCGCAATTCTGGTTCACTGGCGGCGATGAGCAACCCGATCCCCAGACCGATCAGGCTTGAACCACCCAGACGGGCCGGCCAACTGGGGCTGCCCGCCGCGAAACCCAGATCCATGAGTAGATCCACCGGATAGATCAGCAGAAGGGTACCCAGGCCGACCCCAATCACAAGACCATCGACGCGCAGCATCATACGAACAGGGCGGTAATGATCGGTGAAAGTGTAAGCCATGTGTGGCCTCGACGGTGATGATGGCGTTCAAATCCGGTGCTGATTCAAGCATACGCTGGTAAATCCCGGCGGAAATGTGCCGACGCTCTCTACCAATGCTACAGACGCCAACTTTCCGCCGTGGTATTGACGACACAATGTACTGGCGAAGAGTATAGCAGAGTGGGCCCTCATTGTCAGAGCGAAGCCCACACAATTAGGCGATCAGGTTGCCCTTGCCGTCGCCATCGGGTAGACTTACATATCTTCCACTATCCCACACCAGAAAGGCAGATATCAATCTGATGAAGATCTTTCCACGCCCCGAGGACGTGATCGCGCTCACGCCGAATAATCCGTTCGACCGCTATCCTGATGGACGTCCGCACATCCCCGACGATCTGATCGAGCGGCTCAAACTGGTGACCACCGAGGAAGCCTGGGGCACCATGCGCAAACATGGCTACAACTATCAGTTCGAAGGGAATTGGCTGCGTACACACCCCGACCAGATCCTGGTGGGGCGGGCGCTCCCCTGCATGATGATGCCACAACGCCCCGATTTGCAGGACGTTGTCCAGGCCCAGGGCGCCGAAGAGGGACGCATCGGCGGCCAAAATTCGTGGGTGATCGATGAGTTGCAGATGGGCGATGTGCTGGTTGTCGACCTCTTCGGCAAAGTGAAGGACGGTACATTCGTCGGCGACAACCTCTCCACGTCCGTGCGCAAGCGCACCCGCGCCGGCGCCGTGATCGACGGCGGTATCCGCGATTTTCAGGGCATCAGCCAACTGACCGACGTTACTTTCTACCATCGCGGTATGGACCCCTCCGCGATTAAGGATGTGACGCTGACCGGGGTCAACCGCCCCACCCGTATCGGCGATGTCACCGTTCTCCCGGGTGATGCAGTCCTCGGCACACCCACCGGTGTCATTTTCATTCCGCCCCACCTCATTCAAGAAGTCGTGGAGCGTTCTGAAGACATCCGCGTGCGCGACACCTTCGGCAAAATGCGCCTGGAACAGGGCAAGTATACGCCCGGTGAAATCGATCGCACCTGGAGCGAAGAGATCGAAGCCGACTTCAAGGAATGGTTGGCCGCCGGTGGGGTTGTCTGATCTGATCGCATCGATCTGCATCAGTCTGTTTTGAGTTACCCCTCAGTTTTAACACAGGACCATTGGGGAGGGATCAAGCCTGAATTGATCCCTCCTTGATCTTCCCCAGCTAGCGATGCGCCGAACTTTGGCGTTCGCGGCATATGGGGGATCTTGTAACAAACAACCGCCCCAGCTCTCACCAACTTACCGGAAAGGTCTGATCCATGCGCATTACCGATATGCACATTACCCCAATCGCCATCATCGATCCGCCGCTGCTCAACGCCGCCGGTCTCCACGCTCCCTACGCCCTCCGCATCGTGGTGGAACTGGTCAGCGATGACAACATCTACGGGCTGAGCGAAGTTCCCGGTCGCCATGACACGCTCGCCGCGCTGGAGGCGGCGCGCGAGGTGGTGATCGGCAGCGATCCCTTCAACTTTAACAGCATGCAACTACGCCTGACCGAACGCTTCGGCAGCGCCGATGAGGCTCGCGGCACTGCACCCTGGGATCAGCGCAAACTCGTCCATGTGATCAGCGCGCTTGACGTGGCCTGTCTCGATCTGGTGGGCAAGGCGATTGGTCGCCCCGTGGTAGACTTGCTGGGCGGCAAGGTGCGCGACCGTGTGGACTTCTCGGCCTACCTTTTTTACAAGTACGAAGGCGCAGGTGGCGAGCTTGGGTTCGGTACCGATCCCAACGCCACAGGCTGGGCTGCCGCACGTCAGGCCGCTGCACTCGATCCCGAAGGTGTTGTGGCGCAGGCGCAGGCCATGTGCAAAGAGTTCGGGTTCAAGTCGATCAAACTCAAAGGCGGCGTCCTCGAACCGGAGATCGAGACCAATTCCATGTTGGCGCTCGCCGATGCGTTTGGTCCTGGAACGCCGCTGCGCCTCGATCCCAACGCCATTTGGAAGTTGGAGACCGCCATCGAGTGGGGCAAGAAGCTGGAAGGCGTGCTCGAATACTACGAAGACCCGGTGCGCGGGCAGGAAGCCATGTCCGCGCTGCGTGAGGCGGTGAATATTCCGCTGGCTACCAACATGTGTACAACATCGTTTGAGGATCTGCCCGGCAGCGTGCGCCTCCACTCCGAGGACATCATCCTAAGCGATCACCACTTCTGGGGTGGGCTGCGGGCCTCCATGGATCTGGCCCGCATCTGCCGCGTCTTCGAGCGCGGCATGTCTATGCACTCCAACAGCCATGTCGGCATTTCGCTGGCGGCCATGGTTCACCTGGCGGCGGCAGTGCCCAACCTCACCTACGCCTGCGATACCCACTACCCCTGGCAGAGCGAAGAAGTGATCACCCAGGGTCGCTTCCACTTTGAGGACGGCGCCGTGGAAGTCTCCAATGAACCCGGTCTCGGCATCGAACTGGATCGAGGGGCGCTGGCGAGGTTGCACGAACAGTACAACGCCTGCGGCCTCACCTATCGCAACGACGAAATCGAAATGCAAAAGGTAGAACCGGGCTGGAAGTTTATGTCCACGCGCTGGTAGAGATGGTACTTGTTTTTACACCAACTATCGCCCTGCGGAAACAGGGCGATAGTTGGTTTTGATCATCAGCAACACTCGCGATTTACGGACAAAACCATGAAAATTACAAAAATCGAATCACTTACTTTTGACCGGTTGCCCCGGCTGCTGTTGGTGCGCGTGCATACGGATGAGGGCATCATCGGCCTGGGCGAAACGTATGACAAGGTCCCCGGCTCGCTGGGCGCGCTGCACGGCACGCTGGCGCCGATCCTGCTGGGGAACGATCCGCGCGACATCGAGCGGCTATGGAATTTCAGCTTCGACACGATCCTCTATCACGGCTTCGCCGGAGCGGAACTGCGCGCCCTCTCCGCCGTGGAAATCGCCCTGTGGGACATCCTGGGCAAGTCGCTGGGGACGCCGGTCTTTCGGCTGTTGGGCGGCGCCGTGCGCGACCGCATCAGCACCTACAATACCTGCATCGGTCACGGCGCCTACAACGACTTCGAACGCTTCCACAAAGATGCCGGTGATCTGGCCCTGGAACTGCGCGAGCAGGGCATCCACGGCGTTAAGATCTGGCCCTTCGACAAGTACAGCGAACGCAACTTAGGCCAGTCTATCTTCAGCGAGGAAATCGAACGGGGGTTGGAGCCGGTGCGCAGCATCCGCAACGCCGTGGGCAACGACTTCCGCATCGGCATCGAGTGCCACTTCCGCTTTAACCGCGCCGCTATGGAGCAGATCTGTTACGCGCTGGAGCCGTACAACATCTACTTCATCGAAGAAGTGCTGCGCGCCCCCAACCACCAGGAGATCAAACGGCTGAGCGAGAAGACGCGCATCCCCATCGTGGGCAGCGAGACGCTGTTGAGCCGATGGCAGATGCGCGATTGGATCGCTTCTGGCGCCAGCCAGATCGTGATGACCGATGTGGCCTGGACCGGCGGCATTGGGGAGACGAAGCGGCTGGCGGCCATGGCCGAAGCGTTTGGGTTGCCGCTCGTCCTACACAACGCCGGTGGCCCCATTTCGCACGCCGCCAACCTGCATGTGGCCGCCAACATTCCTAACCTCTTTGAACTGGAGACGGTGCGCGCTTTCTATCGCACCTACTTTCACGAACTCACGGATCTGGACGTGCAGATCGTGGACGGTCACACCAGCCTGCCCACAGACCGACCTGGCCTGGGCATCGAGCTCAACCCCGACCTCTGGCAGCGCGAAGACGTGCATGTGCAGGTCAGCGAAGGCGAGGGCAAGGCCGTGGGTGTCAAGTCTATGGGCGATAGTTGGAGCAAGCCCGATATCCGCCTGTGAACAGAGAGGGCGAATGGATTCCCTCTCTGTTCACAGCGGCTAGATCCTCATCTTGACGGTGCGAGCGACGTCGCTGTAGCGAGGATGCCGTCGATGTAGGCTGTCACGGCGCGGTGAAAGCTCTTTTCAATCTCATAGGGCATGGCGAAGCCGCCCGAATTTTCCAGCGAGACGAAGCCGTGGAGCAGACTGCGGAAGCCGCGTACGGCGTGGATGGCATCCTCGCCGGCCATGCCCACCGAGTTGAAGGAGAGCATGATCGTGGTCAGGGTATCGCCGCCGGCGGCCTGCATTTCGGCGTCTTCGCCGTCGATGGCCGAGGCCAGGGCCAGGCGGTAGAGACCTGGGTTGGTCTGGGCAAAGGCACGGTAGGCATAGGCCAATTCAAAGAGCGCTTTGCGCCCGGTATAGCCGGCAACGGCCTCTCGCATCTGCTGGCCCAGGTGCTGCCAGGTGTAGAGATGCAGCTCGCGGTGCAGCCCTTCGATCCCCGTGATGTGGTTATAGAGCGACGGTGTCTTGATGTCTAGCGACGCCGCCAGCTCAGCCAGCGATAGGGCATCCGGGTTGCCGCTGGCGTTGATCATCTCTACGGCGCGACGCACGACGGCTTCTTTGTTTAAGGTTCTGCGCTTGATCATTGGAATTTCCTTTCTGCCCGGGCAATTGCTTCTTGCAGCGCCGGGATGGGATTTTCGAGCATTGGGCCGTGACCGACGGCCAGACGGGACGGCCTCAGATCGACCAATCTTTTGGCTGTGGCCAGGGCAGTGGGTTTATCCCAGGTTGCCCAGGCCGGCAACGGAAAGCGCCAGCGTAGATCACCAGAGACGGCCAACCCGCCTTGTGTCTGGAAAGGCATCCCCGGCGTAGAGGGTGCCGTCGCGCGGGTCAAGGAAAGCTATTTGATCGGGTGAGTGCCCCGCAGCCGCTACGACCTGGAGCGAACCGATGCTGTCGCCGGGCTTAACCGTGCGGGTTGGCGCCGACTGGCAGCGGACGAAACCACCTTTGAGTGGAGTCTCTGCTTGCCCTGCTTCCAGACCCAGATCGCCACGCAGAAACCGGGCGGTTTGGGCGCTGCACAGGAAGTCTACCTCTGGCAGCCGCTGCATCAAGGCGTCCAGCGACCCCACATGATCGGTATGGGCGTGGGTCAACAAGATGCGTCGAATCGGTTGCCCCAACGCCTGCGCCGCCTGCAGGATCTGTTCTGCGCTGCCCGACATGCCGGTATCGATGAGGGTCAGGCCGTCATCTTCTTCAACCAGGTAAGTGTTCATCACCCACAAGCGGGTGATCTGATGGCCCTTAAAAACAGCTTGCCGTTGCGTCTGCACGTGTACGTCGGAAGTAGGTGTAGTGTTTAACATGGTCTCTCTCTCCTGATCTGGGCAAAGTGTAAACTAATATAAATAGTTTATAAACTAATATTCGTAGTTTGTCAACCCCCAATTTATTTCTGCTCATATGGACGGCGCGTCTAAATACTCTGTAAAGAAAGTTGTTAGGGGTTTTGTGCGTCTGGGCGTTAGCCCAGACGCACAAAACAACCCTCCAGATACTTAGTTTACAGAGTACTAAAGCGTGTATAGGGCAGCCGTTGTATAAATTATCTACCTGCGATAAACTATTTGTGACCGCTTCGGTCGTTTCTCACCTCTACCCAAATACTTTCATCAGAAAGCCTCAGCTAGAGAGACACAACGTAATGACTGAACAGACATTGAATAAGATCAACACCAATTCCAAACCGTCTGATTTGCGTATTACCGATGTACGCATCGCCAATCTGGCCGGTATCCCCATGCGTGTGACCTTGCTACGCATCGACACCAACCAGGGCATTTCAGGCTACGGAGAGGTGCGAGACGGCGCCAGCAAAACCTACGCGCTGTTGCTCAAAAGCCGCTTAATCGGCGAAAATCCATGCAACATCGACAAGATCTTCCGCAAGATCAAACAGTTTGGCCATCATGCACGGCAGGCGGGTGGGGTCTGTGGTGTGGAAATGGCGCTGATGGATCTGGCGGGCAAGGCCTACGGAGTGCCTGCCTATATGCTGGCCGGCGGCAAGTTCCGAGACGAGGTTCTTTGTTACAGCGATACCCCTTCGGTTCGTGACGGCAAAGAGATGGGCGAGCGGCTCAAAGGCCGCATGGAGCAGGGCTTCAAGTTCCTCAAGATGGACGTGGGCATTCAACTGCTGTGGGATGTGCCCGGTGCGTTGATCGCCCCGCCTGGCATGCTCGAAAGCCGTACAGTCATGCACCAGTTCACCGGCATCCAGATCACCGATATTGGCATTGATCACCTCTGCCAATACGTCGAGGACGTGCGCAGCATCATCGGCTACGAAGTGCCCCTGGCCGTAGATCATTTCGGCCATATTGGCGTCAAATCTTGCATCCGATTGGGCAAAGCGTTGGACAAGTACACCCTGGCCTGGTACGAGGACATGATCCCCTGGCAGTTTGCCGATCAGTGGGCCGAACTGACCCGCGCCGTGGATACGCCCACCTGCACCGGTGAGGATATCTACCTCAAGGAAGGCTTCGTGCCGCTGCTAGAGAAGAACGCCGTCAACATCATCCACCCCGATCTTGCCTCTTCCGGTGGCATTTTGGAGACGAAGAAGATCGGTGACATGGCTCAGGAGTACGGCATCGCTATGGCCATGCACATGGCGGGTTCGCCGATTTCGGCGCTGGCGAATGTCCACTGCGCGGCGGCGACGGAGAACTTCCTCGTGTTGGAAAACCACTCTGTCGACCACCCCGAGTGGAACGAACTGGTTATCGGCCTCGATGTACCGCTGATCAAAAATGGCCATATCACTGTCCCCGAGAAACCGGGCCTGGGCTTCGATGACATCAACGAAGAAGCACTGCGTAAGTACATCGATCCACGCGACCCGATCTACTTCGATCAGCCCACCGACTTGTGGGACAACGAACGTTCTCACGACCGGCTCTGGAGTTAAGGAACCGATGAACTGATGATGCGAAAAGGCGAGGATGCAGCAGTGCACCTCGCTTTTTCGTACCATCCTCAAATGAATCAGAATCACTATGAACGGAGGTTGACCCGTGGCAAAGATTGAATATGGCTGGCGTGTACCCGCCTTTCCTGTCGACGGCAGCACCCCGACCACCTTTTTACAGCAGATCGGGCTGAATCTATCACAGTTGCAGGGCAAGTTTGATTCGGCGTGGGTGGCCGATCACTTCGTTCCGTGGGCACAGTTTCAGTCGGACGATACGCCCACGTTGGAGTGTCTGGCTTCGATCAACTATCTGGCGGGAGCCTTCCCAGAGTATGACTTCGGCACGATTGTGCTCTGCCAGTCCTACCGCAACCCGGCCCTGTTGGCCAAGATGACGGCCACACTGCAACTGCTCTCGCAAGGGCGTTTCATCCTCGGCATCGGCGCCGGCTGGAAGGTGGACGAGTACGCCGCCTACAACTATGACTTCCCCAAGCCGGCCACGCGCATCCGCCAGTTGGAAGAGACGGTGGAGATCGTTAAGAGATTATGGACGGAAAGCCCGGCCAGCTATGAAGGGCAGTATTATCGCATTGAAAATGCTTACTGCGAGCCGCGCCCCGATCCACGCCCGCCGATTATGATCGGTGGTGGCGGCGAACAACTCACTCTGCGCGTGGTGGCCAAACATGCCGATTGGTGGAACTTCCCGGGCGGCACCGTGGAGAATTACGCACACAAACTCGACGTTCTACGTGGTCATTGCGATGCAGTGGGGCGCGACTATGACAGCATCCGCAAGACGTGGGCCTGTGAGCGCGTCGCCGTTGCCCACAGCGAAGCCGACGCCAAACGCCTCGCCGCCTCATCACCATTCGGCGGCGACGATCTGCTCGTAGGCACCCCCGAGCAGGTGGCCGAAGGTCTGCGCTCTTTCACGGCGCTGGGCGTGGACTACTTCATGTTGCGTTTCTGCGACTTCCCCGCGCCAGAGAGCGCGCTCCTGTTTGCCGAGGAGGTCATGCCGCTGATGGCGTAGACAGAACTCAATTGTCAACCCAAAACTTCATCAAAGAGGAGTCCCTCATGCAATACACAAAACTTGGCCGCACCGGCCTCACCGTCAGCCGTCTCTGCCTGGGCACCATGAATTTCGGCCCTCGCACCAGTGAGCAAGACAGCCACGCTATTATGAACCGGGCGTTGGAATTGGGAATCCATTTCTTTGACACGGCCAACCGTTACGGGCGTGACGTGCGCAACGGCTACACCGAGGAGATCATCGGCAACTGGATCGGCGCCGATTCCGGCCGCCGAGACAAGATTGTGCTGGCGACGAAGGTCTATGGGCCAATGGATGAAGGCGTCAACGATCGTGGGCTTTCGGCCTATCACATCCGCAAGGCCTGTGAAGACAGCTTGCGCCGTTTGCAGACGGATCACATCGATCTCTACCAGATGCACCACGTCGAACGGTCCACGCCGTGGGAAGAGATCTGGCAGGCCATGGAGCTGCTGGTGCAGCAGGGCAAAGTGCTCTACGTAGGCAGCAGCAACTTCGCCGGACTTCACATTGCCAAAGCCCAACATGCCGCCGAAAAGCGCAACTTCATGGGGCTGGTCTCCGAACAGAGCAAGTATAGTCTCAACATGCGCATGATCGAATTGGAAGTGATCCCGGCCTGTCGTGAATACGGGCTGGGGCTGATCCCCTACAGCCCGCTGGGCGGCGGGTTGCTTGTGGGTACGGAACACGCCAGCGGCGACCGCGCCCGCGGCCGGCTGGAGAACGCGTCCCAGGCAGTGCGCGCTCAGCTCGAACAGTATGAGTCCCTGTGCGCCGAACTGGGCGAAAAGCCGGCAGATGTGGCCCTGGCCTGGATGCTGGCAAATCCTGTCATCACTGCGCCGATCATCGGTCCGCGCACCATGGCCCAACTCGAAGAGAGCACACGCGCCGTGGAGATCAACCTCAGTGACGATGTGATGAAACGGCTCGATGAGATCTGGCCCGGCCCTGGTGGCGAGGCGCCGGAGGCCTACGCCTGGTAAGAATGTAGGTAATGAGGTATCAGCAAGAAAGGAATCCCAATGTCCCAATCTCAAACGCCGCTGCGCGTCGCCATCATCGGCACGGCCAAGCGGTCGGATTATCTATATGGGCCGATTCTACAGGCGTTGCCCGAACTGGTGACGCTGGTTTCGGTGTGGGGCCGCAGCGAGGACTCGGCGCGCCGTCTGGGTGAGAGCCTCAATGTGCCGTGGTACACGGATTTGGAGAAACTTGTACGCGAGACCGATCCGCAGATCGGCGTCGTTTCGGTGACGTATTCGGCCAACGGCGAAGTGGGGTTGATGGCGGTGGAAGCAGGGCTGCATGTGTTGCTCGAAACACCGATTGCCCACAAACTCAGCGAAGCGGACGCCATCATCCAGGCTGCCGCACAGCGCGGACTCAAAATCGAGGTGGCCGAACAATTCCACCGCCGCCCGCTGGAGCAGATCAAGCTCAAGATGATCGAAGCCGGTCTCTTTGGGCAGGTCTACTCATCGTTCAACGATTTCGCCGGTCACGGCTATCATGGCGTCAGCGTCATGCGCAGCTACCTTGGCTTTGATGCCACCCCTGTGCAGGTGAGCGGCGCTGTGCGCCAGTATGATCTCGCATCTCACTGGTCGCGCATCGGCAACAAGACCTCGGCGCGAGCCGAGACCCAGGAACACGGCCTGATCGAGTACGACGACGGTCGTCTGGGCATCTTCCATTGGACAAGTGTCGGCTATGATTCGCCGTTGCGCTGGTGGCGCAGCAGTCGCTTCCTGGCCGAAAAGGGGATGGGCATCACCGTCGGCGTGGGGCTGGATGTGGAGGAACGACTCTCGCTGCTGTCGGCAGATGGGGAAGCGCCCCTTTTCGTAACGGTGGAGCGCCGATGGGAACGTGTGGACGGCGGCGGGCTGATCGCCATGCTCGCCCACACCGGCGATCCCACCCACGCCACCATTCGCTGGGACAACCCCTTCCGCGCCCAGAAACAGGGGCATGGCGTGCAGTGGCACGACGATGAGATCGGCGTGGCCGGCTGTCTGCTCAGCCTGGTGGAAGCCGTGCGCAGCGGGGGTGAACCGACGTATGGCCCTCTGCAAGCGCGGCTCGACCAAGAGATCATCGTCGCCATTCGCGAATCGTCCAAAGCGGGCGGTGCGCCGATAGCACTGCCGCTCGATCCCGCCGCGCAGACGGTCTGAACTGAAACAAATCAAGAATAGCGAGCTAGGCGCGTCGCATCTAGCTCGCTATTCTTTTCTGGACGGTCTCCCACTCCAGCCGCGTATGGATGCGTGCTGCCACCAGGGATGGCGCAAACAGAGGCCCACGGCTGGGATCGTCGAGATGCATGGCTTCATGGTAGTCGGCAGGCAGGTAAATGCGTTTTATCAATGTCCCAATCAGCGGGATCAGGTAGAGGGCGTGGATCAGGAAGGGTGCGCGGGCGGCAAAGAGTGTGGTGTCGGCCTGCGGATCAAGACAGATGGTCGGGGTATGCGCGCTCTGTGGTGCGCTGCCTGCCTCTTCGGCGCAACGCTGCATCCAGTTGGAATGCGAGTAGAAATCCTGGCGGGTGTGTAACAGACGACCCATCGCTTGCAGCGCTTCAACCCGATCCCCACGCTGGAAGGCGGCCACGGCGTGAGCGCGCTCCTGGGCAATGTAGGCTTCCGCCTGGGCAAAGCGGCGTCCGTCGTAGTGTCGTTCCGGCGTGGTCAGCCAGTTCCACACTCTGTCCTGGCCGATATTGGCCTGGATCACGATCTCGAGATCGGCGGGATTCAACTGGTCGGCCAGTGCGTCCGTCGTCACTTGGCGGTGGTACTCTTCGTTCATATCTGCTCCTGCATAGTTGCTCCTGGATAGCTGCTCTGGGGATTCACTACACACGGTATTCATTTTGCCCAGCGGCCTGCTCCTTTGTCAAAGTGCAGTCGCCTATCCCTCCGTCTTCAATTTGACGAAATCAGTGGGCGTTGCTATACTTTTTCTGTTGTCCGGCGAGATTAGGGGGCTGTAGCTCAGTTGGGAGAGCGCTACAATCGCACTGTAGAGGTCAAGGGTTCAAGTCCCTTCAGCTCCACCTGACCACTCGATTTGACGGAATTCTGAGGGTAAGATACACTAAGAACTCGGCGGGTGTTTGTCACAAGTGCATATGGGGCTATAGCTCAGTTGGGAGAGCGCTACAATGGCATTGTAGAGGTCAAGGGTTCAAGTCCCTTTAGCTCCACCAAAGACTGGCATTCGCCAGTCTTTTTTTATTGTCTTTCGTGCTTGCACCTTTTGCATTTCCCCTGTATGATTTCAGACGATACGCTAAACAGTTTAGATCTGTGCGTGTATTGCAGTGCTCCCCGAAAATCGCTCAGAAAGGATCCCCACCTTGCAAACAGTCGAACGTGCTGTCGACGAACTGCGTCCGGTTAAGTTTGAACTAGATTACACGATGTATGCTGAAGGCTCCGTCCTCGTGAGCATGGGTAATACCAAAGTTCTCTGCACCGCAACCGTCGAAGAGAGCCTGCCGCGCTGGCTTCACCGATCCAGCCAACGGCATGGATGGGTGACTGCAGAATACGCCATGCTGCCGCGCAGCACACAAGATCGTGTACAACGCGAAACGACCTATCCCAAAGGTCGTACACAGGAGATCAAACGGCTGATTGCGCGCTGTCTGCGTGGGGCTGTCGATCTGCACAAACTGGGGGATCGCCAGATCATTATTGACTGTGATGTGCTCCAGGCCGATGGCGGCACGCGTACAGCGTCTATCACCGGTGGATATGTCGCCCTGGCGATGGCGATCAAACGCCTCGAAGCCAAGAAAAAGCTCCAACCGGGTTCCTTGCAACACGCCGTCGCTGCGGTCAGTGTGGGGCTGGTCAATGGCAAGGCAGTCCTGGATCTGGATTATGCGATGGATCAGGCTGCTGATGTGGACTTCAATGTCGCCATGACCGGGAGTGGAGAGTTCATCGAAGTGCAGGGCACCGCTGAAGGAAAGTCCTTTAGCCGGGCCGCATTGAATGCCATGATTGTATTGGCCGAAATGGGCATCGCCGAACTGATCGGTAAGCAAAAGCAAGTATTGGAGGACGCCGGCTTCGGATAAGATCTGTTAAGCGTCCTGGGATGCGCCGGTGGGCCGGGTTGCTGCGGAGTCGCATGCATCCAGCATTGCCGGGCCGTTGTTCCGCAGGAAGCGCCTCCCTTTCCTCTTGTCGTGACACCTGTGGGTCGCGAACTTGTTTGGCGGGTTGTCCGCCTGACTTTCTTCTCGATCTCACATCCTGTTTTTACGTCCACTTGTCTGGACTCCCCCGCCTCCAGACGTCAGTGACTATCCTTGTTCAATATCATCGTCACATCTAAAAAGTGAGGGACTGTTCTGTGGCTAAGAAGAAACGAGTCACGCTGCGCGATGTAGCCAAACACGCCGGCGTATCGCCTACTGCGGTCTCCTTTGCCTACAATGCACCCCATCAGTTGAGTCAGAGCACGCGCGAACGAATTTTGGAGACGGCGGCCGAGCTCGGATATCAACCACACCCCGTCGCGCGCACCCTGGCCACAGGACGCACCAACACGATCGGGCTGGTTGTGCCGACGGGTCTCAATTGGCTGCTACACGATCCCTTCTTTAGCATCGTCTTGGGAGAAATGGGCGCCGTCTGCGATGAGCAAAAGATGCGAATTCTGCTTGTACCGGCAACGGGTGAAGTTTCGCCCAATGCATTGGCGACGATTGCCGCCGACGGTTTCCTGTCGTTCGCCATTCATCGTTCGCACCCGTTGGGGGTTGCTGTTGAACGGACGAGTCGCCCTGTCGTGATGCTTAACGGCGACGAGGCATTGGATGTGCCCATGTTTAACCTGGATGACTTTGGCGGAGCCTATCGTGCTGCGCAGCATCTGATCGAGCGCGGCCATCGACGTATTGCCGTGGCGACGCTGGGGCCACGCACCGATGGGGTCGTTATCCCGGCTATGGAACGCCGGTTGAGCGGTTATCGGCAGGCGATCTGCGATGCCGGTCTACCCGCAGATGCACTGAAAGTGGTGTATACCCCCGGCATTCTTGCCGCCGGCCACGAGACATTTACCAGGATTTGGTCGCTAAACCCCAGACCGACGGCAGTTCTCTGCGTCAGCGATGTGCGTGCCCTGGGTATCCTTGGTGGCGCGCGTAAGGCACGCATCAGCATCCCCGATGATCTGGCCATTGTCGGCTTTGACGGTCTGCCCGAAACCGCCGTCTCTTTCCCGCCCTTGACCACCGTTCAGCACGATGTCACCGGTCGTATTCGCAAAGCACTCTCTTTACTCTTTGGATTGATCAGCGAACAGATTAGCGAAGCGGAGATCAATTCTCCCGATGTGACACCGGTCGAACTGGTTGTGCGTGAAAGCACTTAAGCGGATAGAATTCCCCTCGCCGGTACACCGCTGCCTACATACCACGGCGAGCGTGATTTGATGGTAGGGGCGCTGCTTGCTGCGCCCACACTGTGCCGGGCGCAGCAAGCAGCGCCCCTACGGAATTGCCATCACTGGACCGTTGACACGATACTAGCGTCCGCGCGGCGACCAATCGGGGATACGACTGACGTTGCTCAGTGCCTGATCGATGGCATCGCCTTGATGGATCTCGTAGGTGGGGATGTCGCTGATCCGTAGCTCGTGGTGTAGTTCGTCATAAGGGGCACGCCGGCCGAACGTTGTGCCGTCCAGGACAATGGCGACGCTGCTTACACCTCGGCGGCGCATCTCGCGCAGGGAGCGCGCCCAGGTTGGGCTGGGGTCGGCGCTAATGGCGATAATGGTTGTGTTGCGGTTGAGGCGAATTCCGTCGGTGGCCAGCAGATCGGCAAAGGGCACCCTACCGACAGCCCCGACAACGGCCAGCGCCTCCAACGTCTTTCGGATCTGACGCTCGCCGCGATCGGTTTGCAACAACTGACGCGATTCTCCGTGCCAGACCATGCCCACCGCTCGATTGCGCAACAGAAAATAGCGGGCAATACTCGCCGCCGCCGTCACCGCATATTCGGTGGTATCGGGGGGCAGGATAGGTGCTTCTGTCCGCTTTCGGCGGCCCGCTAAGGCAAAGATAGACAGTTCGGGGCGCGTGGGCTGCCAGGGGAGCGCACTCGCTGCATCCTGGAAAAGATCGAGGAAGATCCAGATATCGGCGGAGGGATCAAGCTCAAATTCTTTGGTCATCAAACGGCCTGTGCGCGCCGTGCTGAGCCAGTGGATACGATTAAAACTGTCGCCGGGCGCATACTCGCGGATGCCGGCCACGTTGGTGGTTAGGAATTGGGCACGACGGCTGAGGGCTTCTCCGCCGGCCATATCGGCAATCGGCGGGTGAAAGGTGGCGAGATCGAAGACGGCCGGGTAGATCACAAGACCACCCGTATAATCGAGCCGTTGATTCATGGTGAAAAGGCCCAACGGATCGCCGCTGTGCAGGCTTAGGGGGCCGAGCCGGTAGTAGCCACGCTGCTGGCAGAGTGTGCGGATCTGCCAGCGCTGTGTCCCGCGGCCCGGTAGCCCGTTGATGACCTGGCTGACGTCGTGAAAGGGAACCGTGGAGTAGTCGCGCAGTTCGAGCCAGAGTTTGGGCAGACGACCGCGGTTGCGTACTTCGAGCGTCTCTTCGAAGAATTCACCCACCTGGCTGCGCCGGGCGCGTGTATAGCGGTTGATCTGCACAAAGCGGATGCTGAACCACGCCCATAGGTAGCTCAGGCCGAGGACACCGCTTAGCAGGTAGGCCAGGTTATAAGCCAGGACGCGCCCGCTGTTGATGGCAAAGATCCAGGCGATAATTGCCCCGATCAGCAGTGTCAGTGCACGCGATGACATCAGTGGGGCCGCACACGACTGCCCGGCACTGGGGTGTGGGACAGCGCATCCTCAATCACATGACGAGTGTCTACATTCTTGATGCGGGCAGACGGGCTGACGATCAAACGATGGGCCAGTGTCGGTTCGGCCAGGAGTTTGATATCGTCGGGCAGAACAAAGTCGCGCCCATTGATGGCGGCCCACGCCCGCGCTGCCCGGAAGAGGGCGAGGCTGCCGCGCGGGCTGGCGCCCAGGTAGACATCGGGGTGATCGCGCGTTACCGTGACCAGATCCACAATGTATTCCTTGACGGCGTTGTCAATGTAAATGTCCTTCACCGCTTCCTGCGCCGTCACTAGTTCTTCGACACTCACCACTTGTTCCAGTGTTTCAATGGGATGGTGTCGCGCCTGGCGATCCAGGATTTCGATCTCATGGCGCTTTTCAGGGTAGCCCAGGCGCAGACGCATCATGAAGCGGTCAACCTGGGCTTCAGGCAGCGGGAAGGTGCCCTCATACTCAATCGGGTTCTGCGTCGCCAACACCAGGAAGGGGCGTTCCATCTCGTAAGTGCGCCCGTCGACGGTGATCTGTCGTTCTTCCATCGCCTCAAGCATGGCGGATTGGGTTTTGGGCGTGGCGCGGTTGATCTCGTCCGATAGGACGATCTGCGCCATCAGCGGACCAGGTCGGAACTCAAATTCTTGCGTCTTCTGATTGAAGACGCTTACGCCGGTCACGTCGCTAGGCAGCATATCGGGGGTGAATTGGATGCGCCGGTAGGTGCAGCCAATGCTCCGCGCAATCGCGCGTGCCAGCATCGTCTTGCCGACGCCGGGCACGTCCTCGATCAGCAGATGTCCTTCACAGAGCAGCGCCACCATGGTCAGGCGTACTTCTTGCTCTTTGCCCAGGATCACCTTCTCGACATTCCCCATGACCCGCTCTGCGATCGAACGAACCACTTGCATGGAAACTCCTTCTCAGGAAATTCTACACAGGAAACGGCTGGATTGGATCAGCATTTCCCAAAAGAAAAAACACGACCACGAAAATACTACCGATTATCGACGATCCATTCCTCTGCTTGTGTACGGCAGGCTACAAAAGCGCTGTTAGCGTGGGTAGAGGATCATCTGCGTGCAGCGGAAGAGTGCCAGCGTTTTACCCTGTTCGCTGTGCACATTCGCATCCCACACCTGTGTCGAGCGCCCGGTGTGGCGCAGTTCCGCTTCGCTGATGACAACGCCTGCGGTTACTGTCCCCACAAAGTTGCTCTTCACTTCAACCGTTGTAAAGTTAACGGCGCCTTCAGGAAGATGCGCGATACAGCCAAATCCACAGGATGTATCGGCCAGGCTCACCACAGAACCGGCATGCAAGTAACCATTTACCGCCAGATGTCGTTCGGTAACCGTCATTTGCATCACCAACTGCCCATAGGCCAGGCTCTTCAACTCGATCCCCAATGTCTGGGGCAGACCGTACTGAAGTCGATCGTGCAGCCGAGCCAGCAAATCGGGCGATGCCGTCTGGCCAGGGCCTAGCGGCGCAAATGAGAGAGAAGACATGGACTCGTCCATCAATAGGCTATGCGGTAGCAGCGGGCTATGCGGTAGATACACTGCTTAAACAATACCTCATCTTCCCCTTCCAAAGCAAAGCAGCGTGATTCTGGGGTGCAGTGTAGGGGCCGCCTCCATGCCGGTCATTTCCGGCGTTGTCGGGGTGTGTCCCAAGTTTTTCGGTTCTGATCTTCAGGGCAGCGACGCAGAACGGACCGGCACGGAGGCCGGTCCCTACCGTAGGGATGGACCTCCGTGTCCATCCGTCGTGGCTTCCCGGTAGACATGGACCCACCCAATAATTTGGGACACACCCGCGTTGTCGGGCTCTGTGGCTACATCACCGCGTACGCTGGTATAATTCATCTGTTCTGCCTTTCAGATCAAATCTTGCCACGATAGAGTATCGCACATGGATTTGTACGACTACCCACGACCTATCAACGATACCGGCATCGGCGTCCATTGGAGCGCCGGCGTCAGCCATGTCAGCACGTCTCAACTGCGTTCGTTTTGGATTCCAGAGTTGCATGCGTTGGGTGTCTGCTGGGTGAAGCTCGCCGATCATCGCTATGCCGTTTCATTGGCCGAGGATCTGCTCGCCGCTGGGATCATGCCCATCGTCCAGATTCATCGCGAGGACAGCCGCAGCCTCGCCTTCTCCGCTGATGAAATTGAGGCCATCGATACGCTCATAGCGGCCGGGGTGCGCTACTTTGAACCGCAGTACGTATCGAATTCGCCGCGTGTGCCTCCGTTGCGCCAGACCATCGACGTGATGGCAGATCGAGTGGTCGCCGACCTGGGGGCGATTCTGGCGCGTGGCGGTCTGCCGGGCCTGCCACCGCTCGCCCCAACCCATCACTTCGACCTGATCCGCTTGCTAATCGAGCGCGGACATCTCGATCTGGTGCGTGCGCCCATCTGGCAGGCAGTGCGCAACAGCGGGCTCAACCGTCCGCTCAACTTCCCCCACGATCCAGGGCATCGTGACGGCGCGCCCCTCACACAAGAATACTACGATGCGTTGCTCCACGAATCCTGGTCAGGTGACGCCTGGCAGGGCCACGAACTTGCCTGGATCAACTCGTTGCGGCGGCAGGTCGCACAGGGAGAGCACTTTGACCATGTGCAGATCCCGGCCGAAGATGAATGTTGGCTGGCCTATGAACCCATCGATGGGATCAATCAGCGTCTGTTGGGGCGCAGCCTGCCCATCCTGGCCACGGCCGGGGGGTGGATCGTTGGATCTGGCGAGGATGCCCGCTATCCGGCCGTGACACCGCTCCTGCACCTGGCCCAAACGCTCGAAGCCTGCCGGGTGCTGATGGGCAGCAGCCGTCGCTACCCCGCCGCACCCGATGCCCTCTTCTGCTGTGCCTTCTGGCTATTGGCCAACGACGCCATCGAAAGTGACCGCACCATCCCCGAGGCAGAAGCCTGGTACAGCGCGGAGTGGCCGCAGCAGACGTTGCCCATTGTGCCTGCGCTTAAGGCCGAACCCAAGCGAACACGTCTTCCTTTTTGGACGCCGAACCATGAGGCGGGCCGAAGCGCCGCACCCGCCGACGTGGACACGGTTTTGCCGGTTGCGGCCCGGCCACGGTCGGTCATGCCTCAAACGATGGCGGCATCTACTCTGTCGGGGCAGGTGCGCGGCGGCGCGGGCGCAGTTCTTTGCCTGGTGCGTTCGGATGGCGTTCTCTACCGGTCACTGGCCGACAGCGCCGGGAATTACGAGTTTGTGGATCTGGCGAAAGGGCGCTATACGCTGTGGGTGGAACGGCCACAGGGCAGTCGCCGTGAGAATCTCGAAATCGACGGCCGCAGCCAACTCGAAGTGCGCTTGACCGTAGATCGGTGGGGGTACGAGTTGATCCCGCTCGAGGAAGGGGGGCCGACCTTCTTGCGCTGCCGCGTCGAGTCTTCCGCGCTGACGATGGACACAGGGACATTGGCCATTCGTTTGCGCCGTATCGACGATAAGAGCGGACAGAGCAGCCGCGTGGTGCCCATGGCGCGTCGATCCGACGGGGTGGCCAGTTGCGAGATCGCGCCTCTTTCTAGTGGGGACTATCGAGCCGAAGTGCTGGGCATCACCACCATGGAAGGTGAGCCTCAGGCGCTAGAGGCATTGGTGCGCATCGGCGGCCCCACGCTGCTTGCCTTTATTCACAATCGACCGTTTGAGCGTGGTTTTTTGCAGTTTTCGCAGATCTACGGTCACGTGGCCGATGGCTGGGGTCAGCGGCTCGTGCTCACCGATCAACAAGGTCGCCAACGGATGGTGGAGGTGGATGAACAGGATCGCTATCAGTTCGACAATCTGCATCCTGGCCTCTACACCGTAGCATTGGCCGGCCAGGAGGAAAAGACGGCGCGTAATCGCATCGGGATTGATGGCAAGAATCAGGTGCAGATCAACTTTACCCACTTCCTTGATGATGCCGCAAGCGTCAGAAGCGATGAAGGGCTGGGCGCGGTCGAAATTTACACGCCGGATTTCAGCTCAATGGGTGTTGAGGAGCCCTTCCGCCTGCTCGACGATTCAGGCGCTGTCTATACTCAAGCACAGGAAAGTGAACCACAGATCGTTCGCTTCGAGAGTATTCCGGTGGGGATCTACACATTAAGCGGCAACGGCTACTGGCAGCCGGGGCTGGATGTCCATGCGCGGCAGGTGCTCAGCGTGACGCTGCCCGATCTCTCCGCTGCCTGGGATTGGCGTGTCGATGAGCAGACGGTGGCCGAGGGTCGGGAAGGGATCCTGATTCATGTTCTAGGGCGGCATGGGCTGCCCATCAGGATCATCGGCGAAGCGGGCGCGGAACACTACACCGAAACCGGCACAGTCGAAGATGCTCCCTTCACCGCATGGCTGGATCAACTGCCGTTGACAACTTATGTTGTTGCTCCCGACGGGCTGGATGCCGAGGCGACGATTGAACTGGTACCCGGTCGATTTGTCATCGTTACGTTTCGGCGCGACGGTGTTTCGGCTGGGTTGCCGCAAGTTGCCTACCGTTCCCTCAAGGATCTGACATAGTCGTTTTTTACACAACTGCTCAAAAAATTGACTTGACAATGGGTCATGCCTCCTCTATAATCAATTTGGAAGCGCTTCCAATCGGGTTTGTACCTACCCCAATGGTACGGCTCCTCTGCAAACAAACCGGCAAGCGCAACCCTTCTCCACTTTAGCAACGAAAATTGTAAGTAGTAGCCAACGCAGAAATATCGCAACAGACGTACGATTGGGTACCGATTCAGGTGCGACAGACGGCCAGGAGTAGATGCCACCAGAAAATGGCTGAGGCGAGCACATCGCATCTGATGCCAGAGTGACTACCTTTTTGTGTGTTGCGTCCTTCACCCTGACAAGAGAGTGGAATGGCCGTCACAATTTACGACGTAGCCAAAGCTGCAGGGGTCGGCATTGGTACAGTCTCACGGGTACTCAACGACAACGCCAATGTCAGTGCTCAGACACGCCGCAAGGTGCTCGAAGCAATCGAGGCATTAGGCTATAAACCAAACTTTATGGCACGGAATCTTTCCCGGTCGCGCTTGCGGACGGTGGGTGTAGTGCTGAGTTTTCTGACCAATCCTTTTCAGATGGCGGTGTTACAGGGGATCGAGCAGACGCTGGCGCAGGCAGAAGTTGATCTGATCATATTTAATTTGGAGTCACAGGACAGGCGAAATCCGTTGCTTGAGAGACTTGCAGAAGGTCACCGTTCCGACGGATTGCTCGTGATTTCGTTCTCGTTGCCGTCACCATTTGTCGAACGCTTCCGGCGCTATAACATTCCGGTGGTCGTGACCGACAATCGGGATGCCCATTTGCCCTCAGTTTTTGTTGACAATGTTTACGGCGGCTACCTTGCCACCGAACATTTGATTGGTTTGGGGCATCGCAGGATTGCCTACATTCAAGATCACTTCAAGGCCCCGAATGGGCCGGATGGCAACTGGCCCGGATTGGATCGTCGTCGTGGATATACCAGAGCGTTGCTTGAAGCGGGTATCGAAGTCGATCTGGCGTTGATCCATGAAGGAGACGGTCACTCTCGAAAGCGAGGATGGGAAGCGGCGGCGGCGTTGTTGTCCCACACGGAGCCGCCTACAGCGATCTTCGCTGCCAGCGATATGTTGGCCCTGGGCGTGATCGAATACGCCCGAAGTCGTCAGATTCGCATTCCCAACGAACTGGCTGTGGTCGGCTTTGACGATATCGACCTGGCCTCGTTTGCCGGGCTGACAACCGTCCGCCAGCCCATGCATCAAATGGGCAGCGAAGCCGCACGGATGGTTTTGGACTTGATGAATGGAAAATCTCTCACAGATCCCTACCGGCAGCTTTCGCTAGAGTTGGTAGTACGAAACTCCAGCGGTGCCCCGCAAACCATCCGAAGTCAATAACCAACTTTTTTTCGCTGTTTGCCAGTGCTCGACACATTACCAACAGAACATTTGCAGTGGAGGTCGAGTGGCTGGTTTTCAATATCCATTGGTATCTCTTAACCTTTTCACCAATTCAGTAAGGAGAAATTGCACATGAATCGCAGATTTCTAACCATCTTGGCACTGATGCTGACAGCAGTGTTGGTACTCTCGGCTTGTGCTTCACCGGAAGCACCTGCTGCGGAAGGGCCTGCCACAGAAGCCCCCGCCGCAGAAGCGACGGTTGAAGAAGCGCCAACAGAAGCCGCCGATACAGAAGCTGCGGCAGAGCCGACCACGGCCCCTGCTGCCGAAGAGAGTGCTGCCGGCGGTGAGGGCACTGTGATCACGGTTGCAGCCGGCGCAGTTGGGATCGAGTTTGAATTGGCCCAGGCTGCGGCGCAGCGCTACATGGACGCAAACCCTGGCGTCACGGTAAATGTCCTCGATACCCCTGATCTGGCCGACGATCGATTGGGCCTCTACCTTCAGTTCTTCGAAGCCCAGTCCTCCGAGGTCGATGTCTATCAGATCGACGTGATTTGGCCCGGTGATCTGGCTGAGCATCTAGTCGATCTCTATGATTATGGTGCGGCTGATGTTGCCGGTGATCACTTCCCCGCCATCATCCAGAACAACACTGTGGACGGCCACCTGGTCGGTATCCCGTGGTTTACCGATGCCGGCCTGCTGTACTACCGGACCGATCTGCTGGAGAAGTATGGGTACGATGGTCCTCCCGCTACCTGGGACGATTTGGAAGAAATGGCCAACACGATTCAGGAAGGCGAGCGCGCTGAAGGCAATCAGGACTTCTGGGGATATGTGTGGCAGGGCAATGCCTACGAGGGTCTCACTTGCGACGCTCTAGAATGGGTTGCGTCGAACGATGGTGGCACCATTGTGAGCAACACGGGTGAGATCACCATCTTTAACCCGCAGGCCATCGCAATTGTCGATCAAGCTGCGAGTTGGGTCGGCACGATTTCGCCTGATGGCGTGATTGGATTCGCTGAAGAAGATGCTCGTAACGTTTTCCAGGCCGGCAATGCTGCCTTTATGCGCAACTGGCCCTATGCCTATAGTCTGGGCAACGCCGAAGACAGTGCCGTGGCCGGTCTCTTTGATGTGAGCCCGCTGCCGGCCGGCGACAGCGGCTCCGGTGCCGCTACGCTGGGTGGTTGGCAGTTGGCCGTGAGCAAGTATAGCGAGAATCCGGAAGTTGCTGCCGATGTGGCGCTGTTCATGGCCTCTGAGGAAGAACAGAAGATCCGCGCGATTGAAGGTTCGTACAATCCCACCATCATGTCGCTGTATGAAGACCCCGACGTATTGGCTGCAACGCCATTCTTCGGCACGCTCTACAATGTCTTCATCAATGCGGTGGCGCGACCTTCGACCATCACTGCGCCTCGATATGCTGAAACCTCACGTCTCTTCTACACCGCTGTTCATAGTGTGTTGCAAGGCGACGCCGATGCGGAAACTGCCTTCGCCGAGCTGGAACTGGATCTGGCGGATGTGACAGGTCTGCCTATGGCTGAGCAGTAAGGTTAATCGTTCGATGGGGTCGGCATCACGCCGACCCCATCTATATTCATATTCCCCAAATCAATACGACGGCTATCCCTCATAATCGAATTACAGATTCCAGGCTTTCGGTGGAGCTTTCTGCGTTTACTCTATGAAAGGCAGCCACCACTTACCGGAGTAATCCTGCGTTCATACACGTCCAAACGCCAGGGAGCGGTTCTATGTCAGAAGCGACTACCACCCGCAAGCGAGGTGGATTGAGCGAGTTGGCTCAAAAAGAAGAACGATTGGCGCTGATGCTACTGGTGCCAACCTTGTTGATCTTGTTTGCCATTGCTCTGTATCCACTTGGTCAAGTGTTTTACACAAGCCTAACCAATAGCACATTTGCCAGTGCTGTTGAGACCGAGTTTATTGGTCTTCGCAATTACCAGCAACTCTTGAGTATCACTATTAAGGAACTGCCCGTACGTGTGGATGATGCCACCGGGCAACCGTTGGTTGATCCAGACACTGGTGAAGTGCAATATGAATTAGCGGTCAGGGTGCTACCCAGAGATCCCCTGCGCTACCGTGAATTGGGGCAATTCAATATCTTTGGCGCACAGTATGTTCTTGGCGCCACGGATCCCGAGTTCATCCTGGCGACACGGGACACGATCACATTCACATTTTGGACTGTTCTGCTTGAGACCGTGCTTGGTATGATTGTCGCCCTGGTTGTGCAGCGTAAATTTCCCGGTCGTGGCATGATGCGCGCCGTTATGCTCGTGCCGTGGGCGATTCCGACAGCCGTCTCGTCAAAGATGTGGGAATGGATGCTTGGATCGACTCGCACCGGTTTCTTCAATGTCATTTTCCAGAACCTGGGGATCGGCAATGGTCAAATTGCCTTTCTGGACATCGCTGAATGGCAGATGCCCTCAATGATCATGATCGACGTATGGAAGACAACTCCGTTTATGGCGTTGCTGTTGCTGGCAGGGCTTCAACTGATCCCCGGCGACGTTTATGAGGCCGCAGACGTGGATGGTGCGGGCAAGATCCGGCAGTTCTTCTACATTACCTTGCCTCTGCTCCGGCCGACTCTAGCCGTGGCGCTAGTCTTTCGTACCCTGGATGCACTGCGCGTCTTCGATCTGTTTCAGATCGTCCTGGCCCAAAGTCGTTTTTCCATGGCGAGCTTCTCCTATTACGAGTTGATCGCCAATCGGGCCGCCGGGTACTCTTCCGCCAGTAGTGTGGTGATCTTTGTGATCATATTTGTGTTCGCCATCATCTACATTCGAGCGCTGGGGGTTGAATCAGAATGAACAGTCGAACCAGCAAAATACTTAATGACATTCTGTTTTGGATTCTGGTGTTTGTGATTTTCGTGTATATGCTCTTTCCGTTCTATTGGATGATCAACTCCTCTCTAAAGGCCGAACCACAGTTGTTCATGACCCCTGCTACTTTTGTACCCAGGGATCCAGGCACCCATAATATTGCGCCAACCTTTCAGAATTACGCGGCAGTCTTCCAAAATGATGCGTTCTTGCGGGGGCTGCTCAACAGCGTGATCGTTGCGCTATCGACCACCGTTCTATCGCTCATGGTGGGTGCTTTTGCTGCCTTTTCGTTGGGAAAACTACGCTTCCGAGGGAAAACGCCGACACTTTACACGATTTTGGCGATGACCATGTTCCCCCAGGTCGCTGTCTTGGCGGGTCTCTATGCCGTGATCACGACGCTGGGGATCACGGCCATCACAAGTATGATTCTCTCTTACATGATTTTTACCCTGCCGTTTACCGTGTGGGTGCTCACATCCTTCTTCCGCGGATTGCCCACGGAAATTATGCAATCGGCGCAGGTGGATGGAGCGTCGCCTGTTCAGACGTTTTACTTGATCCTTTTGCCGTTGACCATGCCGGCATTGGTGACGACAGGTTTGTTGGCGTTCATTCAATCGTGGAATGAGTATCTGTTTGCACTAACCTTTACGTCAATCCAACCAACCGCTCGTACGGTTCCTGTGGCGATTGCTCTCTTTAGTGGTGAGAGAGCATTCCAAGAGCCTTTTGGTGAGATCATGGCTGCCTCTGTTGTCGTAACCGTTCCTTTGATCGTGCTGGTCCTCATCTTCCAACAGAAGATCGTTGAAGGCCTGACCGCAGGCGCTGTCAAAGGGTAAGCAGTGTAGGGGTGTGTCCCATATTATTGGGTGGGTCCATGTCTACCGGGAAGCCACGACGGATGGACACGGAGGTCCATCCCTACGTGTAGGGACCGGCCTCCGTGCCGGTCCGCTCTGGGTAGCTGCCCGGAAGATCAGAACCGAAAGACTTGGGACGCACCCGCAGTGTAGAGTGACAAGTGGAATAGAGAGGGGCGAGGCGCCGGCGCCTCGCCCCTCTCTATTCCAGCTTTGCTGACTTTTTCAGCACCGCCAGCGTCTCTTGGGCCGCTTTCTGCCAGGAGAAGCGTTTGACGTTTTCATGGCCTGCTGCAATCAGCCGCTGCCGCAGGGCCTCATCCTGGCTGAGCTGAAGCATGGCATCGGCGATGGCGTCGACATCAACGGGGTCCACGAGCAGCGCGGCGTCGCCGGCGATTTCGGGCAGGGCCGAACTGTTGGCGCACATGACAGGAATTCCTTTCTGTTGAGCTTCCAGGATGGGCAGTCCGAAGCCCTCAAAGAGCGACGGGAACGCAAAAAAACGCGCCCCCTCCATCAACGCATCGATCTGGTCGTCGGGCAGGTAGCCGGGAAAGTGAACCCGATCCCCGACGCCGTGTCGCACCGCCGCAGCGTAGAGATCCGCACTCAACCATCCCTGCTTCCCTGCCAGCACCAGATCCCAATCGACTGCGTCCTGATGGTTCAAGCGGGCAAAGGCTTCGATCAACCGCGCCAGATTCTTGCGCGGCTGGATCGTCCCCACGTAGAGGGCGTACCTTCGCGCACCGATTACCCCGGCCCCTTCTGCCGCTTGCCTTTCCGTAATCCCTTCATACACGACATCCACCTTTTCGCTCTCTACAGCATAATACCGCGCCAGATCCTGCGCCGTGGCTTTGCTGACGGCGATGATCCGCCGCGCCGCCGCCGCACTCCAGCGCGTGGACCAATCGAGATAGAGGCGCTGGTTGCGCGTGTGGGCAGCGGGGAAGTAGCGATAGCCTACGTCGTGGATCGTCACTACGCAGGGCGGCAGGAGGCGCGGCGGCAGCAGCGGGATCACATGGGACGGCACAAAGAGGACGTCGGGGCGGCGGCGCACCACTTCCCAGGCCAGGGCGCGGTGTGTCCACAGACGGGCGGCGCCGAGCGGACGGATCTCGACGTTTGTAAGATTGGCAGCGCCGAAGAGCGACGGATCGACGGGGCGGCGCATATAGAGACGCCAGCGGTGTTCCACGGCTTCGGGCAGAGCCAGCAGATGGCGGATGATCTCCAGCGCGTAGCGTTCAGTGCCGGTCACGGTAACACTGGTTGCCCGCGAGGCGTCGATGCCGATGATCACAGCCTATCCTTTACATTTTCAAGGAGCGAACGGTTGGTTGCGTTGCCGAGCGGAATCGCTCAAGGCGGAAGAGATCGCGCCAAAGTGGGGACGCGTAAGCCCCTGGCGCTGCCGCCAAATCTGCCAGCAATCGCCCGCTGAGGATCGCAAACTTGAAACCGCGCCCACTGAACCCGGCCCCAAACAGGATCTGCGGGTGATCCGGATGATGATCGATGATGAAGTCCTGGTCGGGTGATTGGGTGTAAAGACAGGGCACTACCTCCACGGCTTTGGGGATGATGCCGACCATGTGTTTCTCTACCAATGCGCACAGCGCATCTACGGCGGCGTCGAGCGCCTGCCGCGGGTGAGTGTCAGGATCGACGCCTTCCTCTTCGAGTTCCAGGCCGATCTTGATGCGTCCCGGCGCTTCCCAGATGGGGAAACCGTAAAAGTGGGGCATGGGTAAACAGATATAGACGGGACAGCGCGCGGGTGACCACAGATCCAGTGCGTCGGGCGCCACGTCGAAGTAGACGACCTGCTGATGCGTGACTTTGAGCGGTGTCGGCAGTTGCGCTGTCAGACCGAGTTGATCGAAGAAGTGCCCCGCCCAGGGCCCCGCCGTGATCACCGCCTGCGCGGCCTGGATCGTTTGCGCGCCCTGTGGCCCTTCGACTTCGATCACAACACCGTCACCTTTCGGCGCAACACTGCGTACTCGGCTCTCCTCTTGCAGCACTGCCCCGTGACGCACGGCCTGCGCCGTCATCGTGGCAACGGCGCGGTCGGCATTGACAATACCGGCGTTGGGCTGGTAAAAGCCGATCCAATCCTCTGCAAAGCGGAATTGGGGAAAGCGCTGTGCCAGCGCTGCCTGATCGAGGACGTGGGCCGTGTAGCCGAGATCGGCCATGGTGGCGATGCGGCCCACCAGCGACGGAAGCTGCGCCGGGCCGAAGTCGAGGCTGCCGGTTTCGAGGACGAGTTCGGCGCCGCTTTCCGCTTCCAGGGCCCGCCAGAGCGCAAAGGCGTCGGGCGCCAGCGATGCATACTCGTGTTCCGAGTGGCTGTAGCGGATAATGCGGCTGGCGCCATGACTGCTGCCCAGTTTGTGGCCGACATGGAACTGTTCCAGTAGCAACGTGCGCCGTCCATCTCGGGCCAGATGATAAGCCGTGGCAGCGCCCACACCGCCTGCACCGATCACGACAACGTCGTATTCAGTCATACCTGTGTCCTTCGTAGATGAAAAGGGTGTTGGATACTTTCCCGCCATACGGTTACGCAGAAGGGATTTTTCGGACAGACTCCGGCTGTGTGTGTATACTACAGTGACGATCCGCGCAGGTCAACTTTGCGCAGAGAACTTTGCCCAGAGAACGATGGCGCCGTTGTGGCCGGCGTGGATGAATCGAACCCTATCCTCACCGCATGATCGTAGGAGACACAGTATGCCCCCACAAAGACCCGATCTGACACAACTCCCAGACGATGTACGCAGCTACATTGAATATCTCGAAGACGCGCTGGCTGATGCCCAATCTGAATCATCGGGCGGGCGCAGCGCTGTCGTCACGGAACCGAGCGAAGCGCCCACGACCCAGATGGTCATCACCATCACCGGTGATGGCATGATCAAACGGACGCCGCGTCATCTCTACAGCCGCCAACGGCGCGGCGGCATGGGTGTCTTCGACATCGAAAGCAGCGAAGACGATCTGCCTGCCTTCGTCATCGTCGCCGACGCACAAGCTCGCCTCTTGCTCTTTACCAACCGCAGCCGATTCTTCTCTCTGCGCGTTTCAGAACTAACCGAAGCGCCGGTTCGCGCCCGCGGAGAGCCACTGGCAAAGTGGGTCTCGTTGCTGCCCGATGAGAAGCTCACGGTGGCGTTGGCCGAACAGAGCGCCGCGCACTTCTATTTGCTCAGTGACCGAGGTTGGGTGCGCCGGGTGGCGGGGACGCAGATGGCGCGCTTGGGGCCGGGCACTTCGTTGGAAGTCCGCCCCGGTCATTTCCCGGTATCGGCCTGTTGGGGAAGCGGCGACCGCGATCTGCTGATCGTCACCAAAACAGGACAGGGCATCCGCTTCGAGGAGAGATTGGTGCCGATCCAGGGCGGTTGCCTGGGGATACGGCTCGACGGCGGCGACGAAGCGCTCTCCATTGCCAACGTAAATGAAAGCAGCGGTGTCTTTCTGCTCAGCGATGACGGCAAAGGCACGATCCGCGAAATGAGCGGCTTCCGGGCCAATAAATCGCCCGGCGCGGGCGGCAAAACCGTGATGAAGGCAGACCGTGTGGTGGATGCGCAACTCGTGGCCCAAGACGAAGACATCTTCATCATCTCGCAACTCAGCAAGTTGATCCGCTTTGCCGCCAATGAAGTCCCTCCTAAAGAAGGCGTGGTTCAGGGAGTCAACTGCATTAGTCTGCGCGCCGACGAAGCTGTAGCCTTCGCCGTGAGCGATGCCGGCACTCCGTTGGAAGAGTAGAGCGTCGTATGTACCACGCCACACGAGGCTTATTCTATGTTTAGTGACCAACTTGTTTTGATCAAAGGCGGGGGGGACCTGGCGACGGGGATTGGCTGGCGGCTGTATCGCTGCGGCTTCCCTGTCGTGATCGGCGAAATTGAACAGCCGCTCGCTGTACGCCGCAAAGTTTCCTTTGCTCAGGCCGTGTTTGACGGTGAGGTCACGGTGGAAGGGGTGACGGCGCGCCGCTGTTATGCAGCGGACGTCGCCGACGTCCTCGCCGCCCACGAAATCCCGGTGGTGGTCGATCCAACGGCATCACTGGCAGCCGAGCTGATGCCTTCGGTGTTGGTGGATGCGGTGATGGCGAAGCACAACACCGGCACTCACATTGACGATGCGCCGCTGGTCATTGCCCTCGGCCCTGGCTTTAGCGCAGGCGTAGACTGCGATCTTGTGATCGAAACTCACCGCGGACACACACTGGGCCGCGTCATCGAGCATGGATCTGCCTTGGCCGATACCGGTGTGCCTGGCGCCCTGTCCGGCGTGGCGGGTGCAGTCGTCAGTACGACTCGCGTCTTGCGGGCGCCGGCCACCGGAGATCTACTGCCCCATGTTCAGATCGGCGAAGCCGTCGAGGAGGGCGATCTCCTCGCCACAGTGACCACAGCGGACGGCGCAACGGTGCGATTGACCGCCCCCTTCGGCGGTGTGCTGCGCGGGTTGATCCACCAAAGCGTGCCTGTCCGCATTGGCATGAAGATCGGCGATCTCGATCCTCGCGCCGACCCCGACCACGCTGTAACCATTTCAGAAAAGTCGTTGGCTATCGGCGGGGGTGTGCTCGAAGCCATCCTCCACCATTTATCCTTAAACTCATCCACTGATAGAGACGAAGCATTGCTATGAGCAAAGAAATGACCCTGTATGCAGTCCCTGGGCTGCCGCTGGTTGTGCCCGGTGACGATGTAGCGCAGTTGATTGTGACGAAACTTGCCGCAGCCGACCGGCCCCTCGAAGACGGCGACATCCTCGTCATTGCACAGAAGATCGTTAGCAAGGCCGAAAATCGACTCGTACGCCTGGCCGACGTGACGCCCAACGAGTGCGCCGAAGAAGTTGCCGCCACGACACGCAAAGATCCGCGCCGGGTGCAGGTGGTGCTCGACGATAGCAATGAGATCGTGCGCGCCCGTCCCGGTCTGTTAATTGTCGAGCAGAAGAGCGGCTGGATCTGTGCGCACGGCGGCATGGATCGCAGCAACGTCCCCGCGCTGAGCGATGACCCCGACGATGAAGTCGTCGCCTTGCTGCCGGCGGACAGCGACGCCAGCGCCGAGCGCATCCGCGCCCGCATCGCCGAGTTGACAGGCAAATCGGTGGCGGTGTTGATCAATGACAGCCACGGTCGCCCCTGGCGCGTGGGCACGGTAGGGGTCTGCATTGGCTGCGCCGGCATCCCGCCGTTGTGGAACCAGCGCGGCCTGCACGATCTCTTCGGCTACGAGTTGGTGGCCAGCGAAGAGTGTATCGCGGACGAGCTTTCCGCTGCCGCCAGCTTGCTAATGGGGCAGAGCAACGAAGGCCGCCCGGTGGTGCTGATCCGCGGTTATGCGCCACCTGATCTGCCGGCAGCGCCGTCCACCACGTTGCAACGCGACAAGTCGATGGACGTGTTTCGATAAGGGGAGTGCATGTTCAAGATCGGGGATTTCTCGAAGCTCGGGCAGGTATCCAGCCGCATGTTGCGCCACTATGATCAGTTGGGGCTGTTGCAGCCGAGCCAGATCGACAAGTGGACCGGCTATCGTTACTACGCCATCGATCAACTGCCGCGACTGCATCGAATCATTGCGCTCAAGGATCTTGGACTTTCATTGGAGCAGATCGGGCAACTGCTGTCTGCCGGCGACGATCTGCCCGTGGAACAATTGCGCGGGATGTTGATGCTGCGCCACAGCGAAATAAAGCGCGATCTACAGCCCCAGCAGCTCGTCTATTCTTTCCAAGACAACCGTCGGCTGCAGCCCTGACGCGGCCAGTTTGGCCCGATCCGCATCGCCGGTGAGGACCAGCGCGGTGGCCATCCCCGCGTTGATACCCATCTGAATATCCGTTTCCAGCCGATCTCCCACCATGATGCACTGCTCCGCGGGCAGGGCCAACAGGTCGGCGATGGTGGCGATCATAATCGGCGACGGCTTGCCGACGATGGGATCGCAGACGGCGCCGGTACAGGCTTCGATGGCTGCGATCATGGCGGCCGCGTCGGGCTCGCCGCCCCCCGGCACAGGACAGTAGCGATCTCCATTCGTAGCGACCAGCCGCGCGCCGGCGTTGATGGCATCGAATGCGATCTGTAACTTACGGTAGACAAAGGTGCGGTCGAACGAAGCGACCACCACGTCGATCTCGGCGGGATCCTCGCTGAGGTGGAAACCGGCAGCGCGCAGATCCTCTTTGAGCGGTTCCTCGCCCACGACGAATAGGTGCGCCGCCGGGAGGTGTACGCGCAACCATTGCGCCATCACAAACGACGAATTGACCACATCCTCGACGGTGGTAGGGATGCCCAGCCGTGTCAACTTCTCGGCGTATTGGTGCCGTGTCCGAGTAGGATTGTTCGAGAGGAAAATCGTCCGTTTCCCCGCTTGACGCAAGGCGCTGATGGTCTCGACTGCCCCCGGCAACAATCGATCCCCGAGGTAGATCGTCCCATCCAAATCGAAAAGGTAGGCGTTGTACATGAAATCGTCCTTGATGAATACCAGTTGAAAATTGCCTCTTGACTTTAACACAGTGTCAAGGTGTAGCTTGAAATCATCAACTTGACAGCGTACCTGGTATAGAAACGAGAACGAAAATGAACAACGAATCCTTGAATATCGTGTTGGGCAGTGGACCGGTTGGGTTGGCGGTGATGGATGAACTGGTGGCGCGCGGGCGGCGTGTGATCGTCGCCAACCGTAGTGGGCAGGTCAAAGAGTCGTTGCCCAACGGGGTGAAGATTGTACTATGAATTTGGTGAAGCGTTTGTGGTGGATCACAGCCAGTTTGTACGCCGTTTTGGCAAGCGGACAACGCCCCACGCCGCCGCCATCCGAGAGACGGTGGCGTGGTATCGCGCCCAGAGCCATGCACCTTCGAAACCCTGAGTTTGGCGAGCGCCGCTTGAGGTCCTCACCGTTTGCGGAGGGCTCAGGCGGCTTTCGAACGAGGTGGTTTGCACAAGGCCAGCAGTTGATCGCGCTGGGGAAGCCTGTCGACATAGACCTGATCCAACAGGGCGAGCCCTTGCTCCTGGTTGCCGCCTTGTTGGTGAACGATCACATCGGCCACATGCAGCGCAGTGAGGACGGCATGGGGTGCTCCCTCGTGCCGTGAAGGATCGTGGTGAAAGCCCACGGCCACCAGAATCTCATCCGAAAATCCCCACAAGCCCAACAAATAGGCGCCCAACTGGGCGTGGGTGACACCGAAAATCTGGCGTTCTACCTGGTATACAGGTAGCTGTGTCGCTTTTGCCAGACTCATAGTCGGATAGTAATCCTGCGATAGGTAGCCACAGAAGATCAGCTTGCCAATGTCGTGGAGCATGCTGGCCAGGCTGATGGTGTCCTGGGTCGTACTGTCCAGGTTCAACATGCGGCCAATGCTGCGCGCTTGCAGGCTGACCTGGACTACATGAAAATAGAGTTCCTGGCGCATGGTGCGCGTCTTTTCGTTTTCAATTGCCGAAAAGAGGGTTACCGCCTGAATAAGCGAGCGCACCATATTGATGCCCAGCAACATCACCGCCTGTTGCAGATCGGTCACATATTGGCGCAAGTTGAAATAGCCGGAGTTGACCAGACGTAGCACTTCGACCGAGATGGCAAAGTCGTGTTCGATCCGGGCTGTCAGTTCCTTGATCGACACCTCAGGGCTCTGGATCAGGCGCATCAGCTCTATGTAAGTCGAGGGCAGCGTAGGCAACATGCCAATGCTACGCACCAGTTGTTCGAGGACAGGACTCTCTGTGCTGTTCTTGGCGGTGTCGATGCGGTGCAACGCTTCAATGATCCATTGCAGTCGACAAGGCTTGGGCAGATACTGGTGGGCGATGATCAGCGTTTCTGCCAGATTCTGTTGATCGGCCTCAGTTGCCATGACAAAGCGCACCGTGCGCGGAGAGCAGATGCGGACATAGTCGAGCAAATGTCGACTTTTGATCGGCGGAAATTGGCCATCGACGATTACCACATCGACGGCTTTTTCCTCAAGGAACTGGATGGCCCTATCCACATCGTCGGTGAAAAAGAGCGCCCAGTGTGGCTGCATCGGTTCGAGTATGTGTCGCATCTCTCGAAGTACGCGAACATCTGGATCTGCGACGAGAATCGTGAGTGACGGCACAGTACAGCCTCCTTTACTTCTACGAGCAATGATGTTGATATGGCTTCGTTGTTTCTCGTATGCATCATTATGGTGTTCGTGTACGGGGGTGTGCAATGGTACTATGTAACTGACATTTATTTGCTAAAATCTGAACATCTTCAGGACAAGAGACCAAATCTCGTCACCCACGACGCATCTTCCATACCCAGCGTTAGGGGGTGCAGCCTTCCAGGAAGGGGCGACGCGATGAACTGAACGGCTGCGCAGCACACCCCGAACTTGAATTACACCCGCTTTTAGTCTATACATTGGAACAACATACCGGCTGTGCTATGATGCTGTGCCAAGTGACTAAGCACTGTTTCACGGGGGGATTTCACCCTGATGCCGCTCTGGCTAACTCGCTCCGATGTACAATCGATCCTGACCATGCCTGATGCTATCGATGCTGTGGAACAGGCTTTCATTCTACTCTCCGCAGGAAAGACAGCGCTCCCACTCCGCACCAACCTGTCCATTGCCGATTATAATGGCAGCCTCCTTGCTATGCCCGCCTACATAGGTGGTGCAGAAGCCGGTCTTGGCGTCAAGCTGATTTCGCTTTACGCCGACAACCCGCAACAGCGCCGGTTACCTGCCATCCAGGGGAACTTTGTCCTCTTCGATCCCAAAGACGGCCGTCTGCTGGCGATTCTTGAGGCAGGATACATGACCGCTGTCCGCACCGGCGCGGCCGGCGGCGTGGCGGCGCGTCACCTGGCGCGCCCCAACGCCGGCACGGTAACAATCTTCGGCTCTGGCGTACAAGCGCCTTTTCAGGTGGAAGCCGTCTGCGCTGAACGATCCATAGATCGGGTCTTTGTGCTGTCGCGGCGCTTTGAAAACGCAGAGCGCTTTGCACAACAACAGAGCCTGCGTCTGGGTGTGGAGATGATTCCAACTGCTGACGTGGAAATGGCTGTGCGTGCGGCCGATATCATCATCACCGCAACCAGCGCCCACGATCCGCTTTTCGATGGGAACTGGCTGCAACCCGGTACACATATCAACGCCGTGGGCGCTCATCTCGCCGTCGCCCGCGAAGTGGACACAACCACGATCCGCCGCGCCAAGATCGTCACCGATCAGACCAGTGCTTGTCTGGCCGAAGCAGGCGATCTGATTATCCCCTGCAATGAGGGCGCTTTTGACGCAGCTACCATCTACGGCGAGATCGGCGCCATCGCCGCCGGGAACCTACCCGGACGTACCGGCCAGGATGAGATTACCTTCTTCAAATCGGTGGGCCTGGCCGTACAGGATGTCGCTGTGGCCACATTCATTGTTAAACAAGCCATGGCCCATAACATTGGGCAACAGGTAGGTGAGTGATCATGATGGCGATCAAGTTCTGGCCTTTTGATACGGAGAACAGCGAACAGATCGATTGGATTGCTGCACTATGGAACAGTGCCGTCAATGAACACCTGCCTATCTCCAGCGGTTTTGTCAGTTTCAACACGCGCCCGGTTCACGGCGGACGGCAGACCGGGCGCATCGCTCTCGATAGCGAGGATCGCCCGGTCGGATTTGTCCTGACCAGCGCTCATCCCGAGGCCCCGCCTACCATGAATGCGCGGATCGGGTGGATCGATGCCATCGCCGTCACGCCGCCCTTTCAGCGGCAGGGGATCGGCGCTTCCTTGCTGACATGGGCCGAAGACTGGTTAGCCGCCCAAGGCTGTACGCAGATCAACGTGGGAACCAGCCTGCGTCCGTTTCTTCCCGGCGTCCCCACAGAACTTTCCACCGCCGGGTTCTTTGCTGCACGTGGCTATTCACCCCCACACGGTGACGGTATTGTGTGGGACGTGGCGCGCAACCTGGCCGGGTATACACCGCCTCCCGGCCTGGACAGCCTGCCCTGCGCCGCTCGCCCGGCTCAGCCCGGCGATAAGGCTGCACTGCTCACCTTTTTGCAGCGCGAGTTCCCCGGCCGCTGGACATTTGAATTCCTGGAGATCCTCGCCAATGGTGGGCGTATCTCTGACTACATGATTCTATGGACTGAAGACGGTGTCCACGGCGCCTGCCGTCTTACCTTCGAGGATTCGGCCTGGCCTATCGAGCGTTTCTACCCCTATCAACTGCCGCGCCCCTGGGGGCAGCTTGGCTCCATCGGTATCTCGGCCGACCAGCGTGGGCGCGGTTTTGGATTGGCCTTGCTCGACGCCGGTCTGCGCCGGTTGCACAACAACGGCATCAACGGCTGCGTGATCGACTGGACGACGCTCGTCGATTTCTACGGGAAAGCCGGTTTCGAGAAGTATCGAAGTTACCGGCAGATGACGAAAATGATAAGCAGGTAGGATCTCGGATGGCGCATGATTTTTCTGCACTGACAGCCCTGTTGACACAAGCAAGCGAGACGGTAGCCCCGACCATTGCTTGCCGTGTGGAACAGGCGGGCGATCTCCTCTTTGACAGCGGCTTTGGCTTCCTCAACCCTGCCTCCCAGACTGGACCGACCCCGCCGGATACGATCTTCGATCTGGCGTCGTTGACCAAACTGTTTACCGTGACTGCGTTCTTGCGTCTGGTGGAATTGGGACGGGTCACCATCGATCAACCCGTCGCCGATGTGATCGTTGAATTCGGCGGACGGCGCATCATTGGCGGCAGCGAAGACCCGATTTCAAAACGTCCCATTCCCGCCGATCCACGCTGGGGCGGGCAGATCGTCGACGCCTCGACCATTACCTTTCGCCAACTGCTTACCCATGTCAGTGGGCTACCTGCCTGGCGCAGCCTCTACCGCCTCTGCGGAGCTGTCCCCGCTCGTCAACAACTCAGCGAGGATGAGATTGCCCGTCGTCACAATGTCGCACTGGACGCCATTGTCGGTTTTCCATTCCTCTACCCGCCGGGTGCCGACTACCTCTACAGCGACATCGGCTTGATTTTATTGGGCTTTGCCATCGAACGGCTGCACGGCGAACGGCTCGATCGGGCCATCCACAACCTGATCTCTGTGCCTCTGGGACTATCCGTCCTCTTCAACCCGCCCGACGAGATTCATCGCCGCATCGCCTCAACTGAAGACGACACCTGGCGGCAGCGACGGCTGCGTGGAGAGGTCCACGATGAAAATGCCGCCGGCCTGGGCGGCATTGCCGGGCATGCCGGGCTCTTTGGCCGCACCGCTGATCTCTGCCGGCTGGGGCGGCTCTATTTGCAGCACGGTGAAGATCTGCTTTCCCCGGCACTGGTGGCCCAAAGTGTTCGCCAACAGATCGTTAGCAGTGAGGGCATCCGGCGTGGATTGGGCTGGATCTTGCGCAGCGATCCCGATCCTTCATGCAGCACAGCATTTAGCCTGGATAGTTTCGGTCATACTGGTTACACGGGCACATCGCTCTGGTGCGATCCTGTACAAGATATTGCCGTAGCACTCTTTACAAATAGGGTCTATCATGGACGTGACCCCGAGGGAATTGCCGCTCTCCGCCCCCAGGTTCACCGACTTGTGGCGCAAGTAGTGGGGTGATCCGGGCAGCCGATAGCGGGTACTCAACCAAAATAGACGACACTGCGCACGACAACACATCGCCGCTACCACTGGAGACGCAGATTGAACTGGGATTTTTTGTGGCATCCGAGACCCGACGGCATTTTACTCGATGACAACCAGGATGACGCCGTTGATGGCATCGCCGCCTGTATAGTGCCGTTGACGCCTCAGCAGTTTACCCCGCCGGTTTGGGCCGCCGCTGCCAATCTTGCCGCGCGCATGGGGTTGGAATCATCGGCAATTCGGCTGCCGCTGGTCACCTCTTTGGAATTCGTTGAATCGTGGCAGATCGCGCTTTTGCTCAGTATCGGCGACACTCCGCCCACGGCGGACAGTGCATCGTGGGCCGATCTCGCCGTCCAATCCCCACTCCTTGCCACCGACCAAATGGAAGTGAGTTGGCTCTACAACCAGGATCGCTGCGCGCTGCGTCTGCACGCGACCGATGCCGACGCCCTGGCCGACCTGCTCAATCGGCTCGCTGTCGCCCATGCGCAAACGCCTTCGCCTGCACCATCCAGTTCCTCCACCAATCGGGCAGATCTAGATCTGGCCGCACTCTACAAACAGGGCGCGCACGGTCTCTTTCGCTCAGATCAGGATGGCTTTACCCGCGACGGCATTCGCTGTCGGCTGGTATTGGGGCCACGAACCGACACCTCCACGGGCATGGCCGCCGTTGATCTGGCTGCTCGTCTGGGATTAGAAACCACAGGCGCCATTCTGCCACTGGTTTTTGCACTCGATACACTTCCCGACCCGGACACATCGGCCGACTATGCGTTGCTCTTAGGCTTTGATCAAGCCCCTGAGGTGCTTGCTCCCGGTGCGGCGCACCTGCACCTGACAACGTCTACGGCGCGCTATCTGGCCGAAGTCTACCCATATCTGGATCGCATGAGTCAAGTACACCAAAGCACGCGTTCCGTCAGCTCCGTCATCAGCGCCGTGGATGACCTGATCTACGCGCGTACGCCCCTCACCTGGCTGGCCCTGGCCGAAGTACAGGCCGGTGAACCGGTGCCTGTCGATGATGTCTCGGACTTGCGGTCCGAAGTCTATCGACTGGCATGGAATCCGTCGGATCGGCTCGATCACGTGGGGCGGCTGCGTCGTATTTTGAGCCGCAAAGTACGCTCCAAGCTGGCGCAAGGCAAAACGATTCCGCAACAGATTACAATCTTTTGCAGCGCACCGCATTCTCTGCGCCGGCAGTTGGCCGCGGAGTTTTCGCTGACACTTGCCACACAGGATCAGGTTGGCAACGTGCGCGTCTTGCCTGTCCACAAAGCGGGGCTGGCCTGGCTGCAAGAGGAACAGATTCCCTTGCTGGCGGATAAAAACGTCGCCCGTATCGAACTCCATTTTCGCCCTTTTCGCCCAACAGATGGCTCAACCCGCTGGCTCGATCTGCCCCACCGGTGGTTGCAAGAGATCTTCCCGGCAGATGAACTGCTTGCGCGCAGACTTGGCCTCGATCCCCAGCGGATCCAGTTGCACATGGGCGACTCCGATTCGTCGTACATCTACGAGCTTATCGCCTACAACGCCGACGAGGAAGTAATCCACCGCGCGGCCCTGCCGCTACTGTGGGAAGAGCGACCCTACCTCACAGGTATGGCCGATTACGGGCTGGTTCACCCCAGCACGGGGGGCATCATCGTCGAATGGCCCGATGGCCGTCAGGACACCTGGCCTGTCAAGACCGACGAATCGCTCTTCTGGGATTTTTATCAGAATGATGTGCTGCCATCGCTGCGCAGCCATATCCTCTCTGTCAGCCGCGGGCGGCCTACGCCCGAGTGGGAGCCGTATTTCGAGTCGTTGCAAGTTGACGCCTACTTCGGCTGGCCGGATGAACCGCTTGATGTCTACGAAGAGTTTGTTTCCGTGGGCGAGGCGCTGCACGAAGATATCTACTTTAACACCCTCGACTACCTGGCCGCATTGGGCGAGCAATTCTGCGGCCTGCCCATTAGCGCCGGTGGTCAGGTCATGCCGCTGATCCACGATTTCTATGCAGCCGACGGCACACGCATCCCACAATCGTCGCCGCGTGCTCAGGTAACGCTCTCGGCCTGGGCATTGCCGCGCTACCTGCCCCCGCTCGATCTCGTCGTCGGCAGCCGCAGCGATATGCCCGCTGCTGTGCAAGTGCGGCTCTCTGCCATAACCATCGACCCAGGCGCAGAACAGGTGACGGCGGCTACGGTCCGCGTCGAGTACGCCAACGCTGCCTCTGCGCGGCTGGCGGCTCGTATCCTGGCGCGGCGCCGCGAACTGGCGCCGATCCATATGCCCGCTGCGGTCGCCGTGACGGTGGAGTGTGTGGGGGGCGCTGCGGTGGAACGCGTCGAACTGGGCATTTCTCAGGTAGGTCCTTTGCCGCGTCCACCTGAGCCTGTGCACCATCCCGTCTCGGACGTGATCGGACCGCGCCAATTGGAGGCCAAACTGGCCGACCTCGCCCGCTTACCCGGGATCTCGACCTGGCAGGTCGGTCGATCCTACCAGCGACGCCCCGGCCACGCCATCGATGTGATCCGTCCGCTCCACCCCGGGCAGACCCACTCCTCGCGCCTGAAACTGACGCAACAGAAGCCAACCTGCCTGATCATCGCCCGTCATCACGCCAACGAAGTCTCCAGCACCACGGCTGTGCTCGATCTGGCTCGCGATCTGGCCACGGATCCTGCCTACCGATCCCTGCTCAAACGGGTCAACGTCGTGATCCTGCCCATTGCCAATCCCGATGGCGCAGCCTTCCACTACCAACTGATGGCCGAGCACCCACGGTGGAAGCATCACGCCGCTCGCTTCAACGCCGCCGGCAAAGAATTTTCGTCCGATACCTTTAACCCGGCAACGCTTTTCGGTGAGGCCAAATTCCGCATGACACTTTGGTCGGCCTGGCTGCCCGATGGTATCGTCGACAATCATGGCGTGCCTTCGCACGAGTGGTGTCAGCCGTTCGCCGGGTATAACTCGCCGCCGCGATTCGTTGTCTCGTATCAAGTGGTGCAGGCGATGCTCTATGGCATCGTCTCGTATGTCGACAGCCCTGAACAGTCTATGCAGCGAGAGGCCGCCACCGCACTGCGACAGGCTGTTTCTGATGCGGTGGCGCAGACACCCTGGCTGCACGCGCGCAACCAATACTGGCTGGATCGCTACCACACCTATGGTCATCGTTGGGCGCCAGAAACCTCGCCTCTACAGACGCACAACGATATGCTCTTCTTCTTTCGCGGCCATGCACAGGGAGATCGGCGCGGCGCACATAACTTTGCTGCCCGCTTCCCCACCATTACCCTCTTTGATTGGGTCACCGAAGTGCCGGACGAAACGGCTCAGGCAGACTATCTGGCTGAATGTGCCGAGGCCCAGCGCACCGCCGACCTGGCCATGCTGCAACTGGTTGCCGACTCGGCCCAGCCCATGCGTCGCTGCATCCACGTTAGCGAGGACGGGCGTACCCTTATCCGCTTCCAGCGCACGCGGCGAATTCAATGCTAACCACAACCAGCCAGGCAGCTCCGCGCTTCCTGGCTGGTGGATACTGCCTACTTGTGTACGAAAAGAGGCTGATGCCGTGAGGACAGAACGTTTTAGCTGATGCGCAACTGAGGATCGAGCACATCGCGGATCCAGATCACCCAGCAGGTTGATGCCCATGACTGTGAACATAATCGCCAGACCGGGGAAGGTCTGCAACCACCATGCGGTCATAATATAGTTGCGCCCCTCGTTCAGCATCGATCCCCAGGTGGGGATGCTCGGTTCTACCCCTAACCCCAGAAAACTCAACCCGGATTCGAGGATCAGCACGAACGCAACCTGTAATGTGAAGATCACCAGCACCGACGAGAAGACATTGGGCAAAATGTGCCGGCTTATGATGCGCGCGTCGTGGCAACCGTTGACCTGAGCCGCTTCAACATATTGCATGTTCTTGCGCACCAATACTTCGCCGCGCACGATTCGCGTGTAGGTCACCCAATTGGCAATCACGAGGACGATCAACAAATTGCGAAGCCCTGCGCCAAAAATAGCCGCCACGGTAATGGCAAAGAGAATCAAAGGATAGGCAAGTTGCACATCCACGATGCGCATGATCACGGCGTCGACCCATCCCCCGTAGTAGCCTGCCAACAGGCCAAGCGTTACCCCGAGAATACTGCTTAAGATCACCGAGATCAAACTGATCGCCAGAGAGACGCGTGCCCCGTAGATGATCCGTGAGAGGATGTCGCGGCCTACGGCATCGGTGCCCAGGATATACTCGGACGTGCCCTTTTCCAGCCACATGGGCGGCAGCAGGCGCTTAAGCGGATCGACGGCGTCTGGATTGTGGGGCACGATGTACGGTGCAAAGATGGCTGCGAAGATCACAATCAGTAAGACGACGAGGCCAAAAAGGGCGGCCGGATCGCGCTGCAATGTGGCAGCGTATACGCATCCAGCGCCGTCGCCGATCGCTATCGGGGAGCTTAGGCGCCCGCAATTCGCCCGCCAGAGAAGGGGGATTGGTCGCGGTACTACGAGAAGTTTGTGTCATAGTCGGCTTATCTACTTGAGCGTAACACGCGGATCAACGACGGTATAGAGTAGATCCACGAGCAGGTTGACCATCAACAGAATGAGTGCCAACAGCAGAACCGATGCCTGGACCACCGGGTAATCGCGCACCCCAATCGAGTTGACCACCAGCCGCCCTACCCCAGGCCACGAAAAGACGTTTTCGATGATCACCGCCCCGCCCAGCAGCAGACCAAACTGTAGCCCAATAATGGTCATCACCGGGATTAGCGCATTGCGCAGAGCGTGCAGGGTCAGCACGGCGCGGGCATTGAGCCCTTTGGCGCGAGCCGTACGAATGTAATCCTCGCCCAGTACATCCAACAGGCTAGACCGTAGCAAGCGTGTCAATGAACCCGAAAGGGCGGCGCCCAGCGCAATCGAGGGCATGATCAAATGGCGCCACGAATCACTGCCCGAAACTGGCAACCAACGGAGCTGTACCCCAAAGATGATGATCAAGATGATGCCCAGCCAGAAGTTCGGCATCGAGATGCCGATCAGGCTGATCACACGGACGCCGAAGTCGACGAATCCACCCCGCCGCACGGCACTGACAATCCCCAGCGGGAAGGCCAACAGCAACGCCACGGCCATCGAGGCAAGGGTCAGTCTGATCGTCGCCGGCATTCGCTCTAGCACCAGTTCAAGCGCGGGCATGCCATAGCGGAAGCTGTTGCCAAAATCGCCCTGTACGGCTTTGACGACGAAATTGACGTATTGAATGGGCAGCGGCTTGTCCAGATCGAGCAGTCGGCGCATCTCGGCAATATCTTCTTGAGACGGATTCCCTTCTTGCAACATCATGGCAATGGGATCACCCGTCAAGCGCACGGTCACAAAGACGATCATGCTGATGCCGAGCAAGACGAAAATCGAGTGGAAAAGACGCTGTATGAGATAGGAGATCATACCGGCCAGCTTATCGGGAATTGAGTGAAAAGAGTAGAGATCCCGGCAGCCCAGGATCTCTACTCTCTACTCTGAAGGAGGTTATTCGGTCACCGAAGCCGGAGCCAACCACAGCCGTTCATCGGCGGGCAGCGGCAGATCTTTGACCCGGTCGTTGACGCCCCATAGATACTCACTCTGGATGAGCATGGCGTCAACATAATCATTGTAGATGATCTCGTTGGCCTGGGAGAGCAATTCCTGGCGACGGTCGCGGTCGACGATTGAGCGCTGTTCATCCAGGATGGCATCTAGCTCAGGGTTCGAGTAGCTGGGGTTGTACGACTCGCCTGTGTAGTACATGGAATAGTAGGTGTTGTCGGCGTCGAGCGTCCAGCCGCCCCAGCCAAACGGCACCACGTTGCCGAGCAACCCTGCACGGTAATCGTCGAAGTAGGTTGCACGCTCTTTCTGAGTGATCTCAACCGTAAAGCCGAGTGGCTCTAGCATGGCTTTGACCGTATTGGCGATCTCTTTCGCCTGTGTATCATCACCGATGACATCGTAGATCAAGGTGGGGTTCTCGACGCCGGACTCTGCCAATGCGGCAGCGGCCCGTTCCGGATCGTGGGCGTAGGGCTGCATTTCCGGATCGAAACCGAAGCTGTACGGGCTCTGCCAGACGGGCATAGGCACGCCGTTGCCGTTGAGGATGGTGTCGATGATTAGCTGCGTATCGATGCCATAGGCGATCGCTTCGCGCACTTTCGGGTTGTCGGTGGGGGCCTTGCTCGCATCCAGACGCAGACCGTTTACAGTGGGCACGCCGACTGAGATCACCTGTAGCCCGGGTTGTCCTTCGACGGCTTGCGCCTGCGCCGGCGTCAGCGTGAGCACATCAACGCCGCCGCTGAGGAACTCGGCCAGACGGGTCGCATCATCAGGGATGATCCGATAGGTGACGGTCTTGATCTTGGGCGCTTCGCCCCAAAAGCCGTCGAAGGCTTCCAGGGTCAGGCTGTTGTCGCGCTTGTATTCCACGATCTGATAGGGGCCTGTACCGGGAATGCTCGTAGACCCAACGTACTCATCGCCCTGTTCCTGTACAAAGCCGGGGGGCACAATCGCCGCGCCATAGCCGGACAGTTTGGAGATGATCACGGGGTCGACGGCGTTCATCACCATGCGCACTGTGTAATCGTCAATCTTCTCGAAGCGCTCAATCGCCGTGTAGTTAAAGCGCTGCGGCGAGGCTTTTGACTCATCAAGCAGCCGATCAAAGGTAAAGACCACGGCGTCGGCGTTAAAATCCTCACCATTGTGGAACTTCACCCCTTGGCGTAGAGTGAAGATGAAGTTCAGATCGTCGACTTGTTCCCAACTGGTGGCCAGGCCGCCACCTTCTACAATGTTCATTTCCTCGTCGCGTTGAATCAGATATCCAAAGACATTCTTCTGCCAGCGACCATTGTTGAGCGCGTAGGTCTGAATCGGGTCAAGGCTTTGCAGGTCGAAGCCGAGTGCCAGGGTCAGGCTGCCGGAAGGACCTTCTTCGCTCACCGTGTCGCTGCTAGTCGCCGCGCCCGACTCGGTTGATGGCGCAGCCGGCGCACAGGCGGTCAACAGCAACGAGAGCAACAGAGTGAGAGCCGCCACAAGCCACAAACGGGAAACACCAATCCGAAACTTGGTCATGCCTAACGGTACACGATTCATCCTGTTTTCTCCTTAGAGTTGAGGTGATGGTGATGAAAGAGTATCAGGTCTTCGACGAATAGAGGTTGGGATGGGTTGGCCTGAAAAAACAGAGCAATCAGAGCTAACTGCAGTACTCTCAAGGGGAGAGAGAGTCTTTCAGAACGGGTAAACGTGTAGGTGTTGAGAAAAACGAAACCGACAACCAGGAAAGGTGTGATTCGTGATCAGATGGAGCCAAAGATATAATCCTCCTAAATTGTACTTTGGATTTACCGGTTTAGCAATTGTGTTCAGTATGCCGTGTGCAATTTACTTGAGTCAAGAGCTCCGAACCAGTGGCATGTTGGCCGGCTCTCAGGCATGACGCTTTGGGCAAGTTGAACCACCAATGCTTGGGCACATCCCAGTATGCCGTGTGCAATTTCTTGAGCCACGAGATCCAAACCGGCATTTACCGAGCTTTCCGGGTGACGCTTTGGGCAACTTGAACCAGAAAGGAAGCCCCATGCTGGTTATCGGCTTAATGAGCGGCACGTCGGCCGACGCAATCGACGCTGTGCTGGCCGAGATCGACGAGATCGACGGTCAGCTTCGTCTGCGCCAACGTCGATCTGTCTCGGTGGATTGGCGTGCAGAGGAACGTTCCTTGATCTTTGAGTTGTTCGAGCAAAAGGCCACGGTGCAAACGCTCTGCCGCGCCAATTTTGTGTTGGGCGAAGGCTTCGCGCGCGCCGCCTTGGCCGTGATCGATGCCGCCGGCCTTGCACCGGAACAAGTCGATCTCATCGGATCACATGGGCAGACCATTTGGCATGATGTGGACGCATCGGGCCATGTGAGCAGTACACTGCAGATAGGCGAGGCGGCTGTAATCGCAGAGCGGACGGGCATCACCACCGTCGCCGATTTCCGTGTCGCGGATGTGGCTGCGGGTGGACAGGGTGCGCCCCTTGTCCCAATCTTCGATTGGTTGCTGTTGCGCCCTGCTGACGAGCTTGGCGGTTGGCGGGCAGTTCAGAACATTGGCGGCATCGGCAACGTCACCTTTTTGCCGCCCCGTTCACTCGACGCCCAACCACTGGCCTTCGATACCGGGCCAGGTAATGTCCTGATCGACTGGGCTGCGGCGGCGATCAGTGACGGGCAACTGCGCTGTGATCTCGACGGTCAACTGGCGACGGCAGGCACGGTTTCGCCTACCTTGTTGGATCGGTGGCTCGATCTCGCCTATTTTCGGCAACTGCCACCCAAATCCACCGGCCGTGAGCTTTTTACACGCGCCCTGGTCGAACAATGGTGGGGAGAAGCTCAAGCCCTAGGCTGTGTCGCTGTGGATTTCATCGCTACCCTCACCGAGTTGACGGCTGCATCGATAGCCGATGCCTACCTCCATTTTGCCCCGGGCCAAATTGTGCAGACGGTGGTGGGTGGCGGCGGTGGTCGCAATCCTGTGCTGATGGCGCGCCTATCTGCCCAACTGGAAGAGAGATTGGGGCGTTGTGTGCCGGTTCTGCGTCATGCTGATCTGGCTGAAATCGCCATCGAAGATGACGCCAAAGAGGCACTCGCCTTTGCGCTGATGGCATGGCTGACGATCCACGATCGCCCGGCCAATGTTCCGTCTTGCACCGGCGCCGTTGGTCCGCGCACGTTGGGAAAGGTGACATTGGGGAAGCGCGGCCCCCACTTATTTTTATAGTGCTTTTCATAATAATTGACATTGAAGGAACATCCGTGTTATACTGCGCCTACGATTTACAGGGCAGGAAACATGATCTCGGGAGTGGCGATCTCCACAAATGGCGCTTCTCTAGACGAAGACAGATTGGTAGAAACGTTCGTGCAAACCGTCCGAAGGCGCGTCCTAGAAATTTTGAAACGACGCAGGAGTGCGACAGTCGGTGAATTGGCGCGTCATTTGGATATGGCGCCGGTTTCCGTGCGCTATCACCTCGATATTTTGCAGGGTGATAACCTGATTCAGGTGAGCAAAGTACGCCGTGAGGGCAATGTAGGGCGCCCGAAACAGTTGTACTCGTTGACCAAAGAGGCGAACGACTTTTTTCCCGATAACTTCGCGCCGCTGACGGCGGGTCTCATTACTCAATTGAAGAAGGCGCTGAATCCCGAGCAGGTAGAAGCCGCCTTTTGTGCCCTGGCGCAAGAGATGTCACAATCTTTCTTAGAGGACGAAGAACTCGACGAGATTGATTTGGAAGTACGGTTGGATCGGGTGGCGGACTTCTTGAATGAGCGCGGGTATCTGGCCCGTTGGGAACAAGAGCCGCCGCGCGAAGGTGAATTGTCGTCGTTATATACCATGCAAGAGGATGCCCTTTCTGCGGATCGCAAAAGCTACCTGCTGCATACGTTTAACTGTCCTTATGCCGGTGTCTCTGGCGAGCATCGTGAACTATGTCAGATGGACTTGTCGTTGATGCGTGAACTGGTAGGCCGTTCTTGTTGTCGACTGGATTCGTTGGCAGAAGATGGTCACTGCTGTACCTATCGGTTTCAAGTGAGTGATCAAGCCACTGAAGCCTCTGTTTCGACTGTTGAAATTCCATTGATCGGACAAACCTAGATGCCCACGATATTGCGTAGTACGCCCAATGCACCGGTAACGGCGTCCGGCGAAACCGGTGGACAGATTGCTCTGTCACCAATGCAGGAATATCACACGGATTGGGGCAACGTGCAGATTGCCCAGGCTCCAGGGTATGTTGTCGAGCCGATGCATGATAGTTATGGGCGGCGCATCAATTACATGCGTATCAGTTTGACTGACGCCTGTAACTTGCGCTGTGTCTACTGTATGCCCGAACATATGAAGTTCCGCCCTCGCCACGAGTTGATGAGCGACGAGGAATTGCTTTACCTCGTACGGGTAGGTGCTAGCCTCGGCGTGAACAAGATCCGCTTAACCGGCGGTGAGCCGACCATCCGCCCCGGTGTGGTAGATCTGGTACGCGAGATTGCGGCTACGCCGGGTATCACCGATCTGGCGATGACCACCAATGGCATTTTGCTCGACGAGTTGGCTGCTCCACTGGCAGAGGCCGGCTTAACCCGTGTCAATATCAGTCTGGATACAGTAGACGCTGAGAAGTTTCATCGTATTACCCGCTGGGGCAAAATTGACGATGTGTGGCGGGGGGTGCAGGCTGCCGAAGCGGCTGGGCTGCGCCCCATCAAACTTAACTGCGTTGTCACGCGGCACTTTAATGATGACGACGATGTGGTGGAACTGGCCAGACTTACCCTCGATCGCGATTGGGAAGTGCGCTTTATTGAAATGATGCCTTTCGGCGAGGTAACGGAATTTCAGCAAAGTAACGTTGTTTCATTCCGCGAAATGCGCGACATGGTCGAAGCTGTGTTTGGGCCGCTAGAAGAAGCCACCTATGATTTCGTCGATCCCAGCCGCCCCTTCCGTATTCCAGGGGCACAAGGAACGCTCGGTTTCATCAGCAGTGTGACAGAACCTTTCTGTCAGGGCTGTGGACGCGTGCGGTTGACGGCGGATGGCAAACTGCGGCTGTGCCTGTTGCGCGAAGATGAAGTCGATCTACTCACGCCCTTGCGCAATGGAGCGTCCTTTACCGAAATGCGTGAGATAATGCGCGAAGGTTCATTTCATAAGCCGTGGGGACATGGCCTGGCGTCGGGCGTCATCGCTGAGAACCGGTCGATGAACCAGATTGGCGGCTAAATGACCTGCCTGTAGGAAATTTGTTTTGTGAAACACGAATTTCCTGTTAAAGTACTCGTTATACAAGTAGCGTGAAGACGTATTTTTTGTAACTGTTCGGCATCAGGTGCGATGCACCTGAATAGTAACCTTGTTTTTGTCAATTCAAGCGGTTCAGTCAAGGAGAGAGCTAAACTATGACGATGGTAATGGAAGGCGTCACGCTAACACCCAATGCAGCCGAGAAATTGGGCGGCCTGATGGAACAGAAGGGCATGAAAGAAACCCATGCACTGCGCGTCTTCGTCAAAGGCGGCGGTTGTGGCGGAATGCAGTACGGCATGACCTTCGATGAGAATGTTTCGGAATCCGACGAAGTCTATGAACAGCCGGGCGGCCTGCGCGTGGTTGTCGATGCCACCAGCCTGTTCTACGTTGGCGGTGCTAACATTGACTATGTCGAAAACTTGATGGGCGGCGGGTTCCACATTGACAACCCGAACGCTGTCAGTTCCTGTGGCTGTGGCAGCAGCTTCCGTACGACGCAGAGCCACGACGGCGAAGAAATGCCCAAGAGCTGCGGTCACTAAAATTTACTGCTGATTGGATACTATGAGGCGAGGGTTCCAGTGTACCGGGCCCTCGCCTTCCTCTTGGCGCAGTTTTGACAATGGGTAGTAAATCTCGGTTGGTGGGGTGGTGATCTGTGAATGCTCGTTATTATACTCTGCACGAGGCACGGTTACTGCTTCCCCAGCTCGCGGCATTGATGGAGGATGTGCAGTCTGCTCGACGTGAAATTCTTCGCTTGCGGCCAGATGTGTGGCCTGCGTTGAGTCATGCTGCCGAGCAATGGCGGTACACTGGCGGCCGGTGAAATGTTGGCCCACTTTTTGCGGCTGGAGGCTGGGGTAAAAGGCATCTTGCGCATGGGCATTCTGGTGAAGGATATTGATCAAGGTGTGGTTGATATTCTAACTCGACGTCATGGCCGCGAAGTCTATCTCTGTTGGCAATTTGGCGATCCAGATCTGCTTTACTGGCACGAGCTTGGCGCCGATTATAAGCAGCGTCAGTTGATCGACGAGCATGACTTTGAGAATTGAAAGACAATTTTCGCACGCTTGTGCATACCTGATGAGGTGCCTGCAGATGCCCGTGTTTATCCACTCTTTTTCTTTGGATGGTCTTGGTGAGTAAAGAATCCGCTTTGATCGACCGTATTCAAGAAGTATTGGACGGCTACCGCCCTACCCTCTACATGGATGGCGGCGACGTCGAAATCCTAAAAGTGGACGAAAAAGGCGTGGCTCACGTGAAGATGCTAGGTGCTTGTATTGATTGCCCCATCAGTCTGTTGACGATGAAACTGGGCATTCAACGTCTGCTCAAAGAGAACTTCACTGAGATCTCTGGTGTCAACGCCATTACAGACATTGACATCTCTGCCCTTTACAAGCGCTCAACATAGGGTTCGCCGGTCTGATTCGATCATGCCCTATTTACCTTGCCCCCAGAGCTTTCTGATATCCCAGGTGCTTCAACAGCAGAATAAGCCACAAACTGAAATGAAGAAGCCGATCCTTCTTTGTGATGTTTTTCTTGTGGCTCCATTCAGAAGGACAAGACATGCCCAATCCCTATGGCGCTCCAGAGATATCAGTCCACGATGTAGCGGCCAAGCTTGAAACACAAGATGCATGCGTTTTGATCGATGTGCGTGAACCGTATGAGTTGCAGTCGGCCACTTTACCGCCTGGTACATTTGAACTGGTTCCACTGAGCGAGCTGGCCGCGCGCCAACTGGCCGCTTTGCCCGAGGCCGCACGCGATCAAAATGCCGAAATTGTTGTCTTTTGCCATCATGGCATACGTAGTGCACAGGTAACGGCGTGGCTGCTTCAGCAAGGATGGACCAATGTGCTCAGCATGGCCGGCGGCATTGATGCGTATGCGCGCGAAGTGGATCCACTGGTGGGGATGTACTGAGCCATGTGAGATTGTGATCCTGCCCCCGCCTTTTTTACTCCTGTATCCTGGGCGTGGGCAAATGGTCCGGTAATTATTCTAAAAAGTCTCATAATTATTTGGGCATCCATGACCAATGTGATAGACTGACACAACTTGTGACCTTGTTTTTTGTCTTTTGCTTGTATTCCAGCCGGGAATGGATAGAATTCCCACTCAGAGGAGGGAACCACTGTGCGTATAGCGCTGATCAACCCACGTTTCCGTCTTCCCATCGATACGCGCACGACGCCTCACTTGGGGCTGGCGTATCTCGCTGCAGTCAGCGAAAGACGCGGCGATGAAGTTGTGATCTTTGACGCCGATGTGGAACGGCAATCGATTGCTGAATTCGTGCAGGGGTTTCGTCCCGATATTGTTGGGATCACGGCGAACACGCCCCAGGTGAAACAAGCCTGGCGGGCGGCCAAGGCCATCAAAGAGGTGTATGATTGCCCAATTGTGTTGGGCGGCCCGCATGTAAGTGTGTTGCCCGAGGAAAGCTGTGAAAAGCCCTACGTTGATATTGTGGTGCGCGGCGAAGGTGAAGATGGCTGGATCGAGATCTGCAATCTCCTGGAAGAATTTCTAAAGGAGCAGCCGGTCTATTCGACAGAAGCCTTCATGCATCCCGAGAATGAGATCTTCGCCAACACCTTGGGTGTCACCTACAAGACCAGCGATGGCCAGATCCACAACAATCCGGATCGGACGCCCATTGCCGATCTCGACAGTTTGCCCTGGCCTGCCTACCATCTTTTTAAGATGGAACACTATACCAACTTGCAGCCCGCCACCGATCGTGTCGATGGATCACGCAGCTTCAGCATCCTCACCAGCCGTGGTTGCCCATACCGCTGCACTTTCTGCTCACAGAGTATTATGCCCATCAAGTGGCGTAGCCGCAGCGCTCAGAGTGTGCTGGCCGAGTGGAAGCATCTGGTCGAAGACATGGGCGCTCAGGAGATCGGCGTTCTGGATGACAGCGCCAATATCCGTGTAAAACGCCTCGAAGAACTGGCCCATCTGCTGATTGAGAACAACTTGAACCATGTCCCGTGGATCTTTGTCAACGGCATCCGCGCCAACCTGGCCAGCAAGGAACTGCTCACGCTGCTCAAGACCGCCGGTCTCAAGCGTGTTGCTTTTGGCGTGGAAACCGGCGATGACGAGATCCTGCTTTCCATCGACAAAAAGGTCGATCATGACACGATTCGCCAGGCGTTCAAGAATGCCAAAGAGATCGATCTCGAAACCATCGCCTTTATGATTATCGGTCTGCCCGGTGAGACCCGCGAGACGATGCAGCGCACGATTGACTTCGCGATTGAACTCGACCCCATCATCGCCAATTTCTCGATGATGACCCCGTATCCCGGCACCAAAGTCTATGAGATCGTCAAACGACAAGGACGTTTTCTGATCAACGACTGGGAAGATTACGTCTTCTTCGAGCAGAAGGCGCGCTACGAAATGGGCGAAATGAACGCAGAACTGGTCGAAGAGATGTACCGCAAAGCGTATCGCCGTTTCTACTTGCGCCCTTCACCCATCATTCGCCGGCTGAAGACGAAAGATTTTTGGTTTAACCTGCCGCGCAATATTCGCATTGCCCTGCGTACCTTCTTGCCTAAAAAGGAAAAGACAGGCTTGCGCAAGCAGATGGAAGCCGAAGGCGCAATCTAGTATCGTGTCAAGGATCACGTGATGGCAATTCCGTAGGGGCGCTGCTTGCTGCGCCCGGCACACTGTGGGCGCAGCAAGCAGCGCCCCTACCGATCAAATCACGCCCAACTGTACTAAAGATCGGGAATCAGGCTGTGTTGAGATCGGCAGTTTCCAATCAATTTGAGCCGTACCACCATTGACTTTGAGGTGTTTCTTATGCGCATTATCCTGGCAAGCCCAGAGGCGAAAGTTTGGAGTGCACGCAAGCACATTCCCCTGGGATTGGGCTATTTGGCGGCGGTGCTGCGTGAGGGTGGACACGATGTCATGATTTTCGATGCCGCTGTTGAAGATGTTGGCGTCGAGTACTATCTCGATCTCGCTGAAGCAGACGGAAACCCCTACGCTCTGATCGGCGTCACTGCCACAACCCCACTGATCCAGGAAGCGTGGGAAATGGCCGAACTGTGCAAACGGCGCGGTATGTTCACTGTCCTGGGCGGGCCACACCTGACCATCATGCCCCTGGAATCGCTGGAGGCGCCGCACGATCAGTACGTCGACTATGTGTTCAGAGGCGAAGCCGAGTATAGCTTTCTGGAACTGGTTACGCTGCTCGAAGCCGGCAAGGAACCCGGCGTGATCCCTGGGATCAACTTTAAGCGCAACGGGGAGATCGTCTCCAGCCCAGAAAGCCCTATGATCCCCGATCTGGATGCGCTACCCTTCCCGGCTCATGATCTCTTCAAGATTGACCGCTACACCAATTTGCAGCCACTGACCGACGGCCTGGATCCGAACGCGCGCAGTTTTACCATCCTCACCAGCCGTGGCTGCCCGTACAAATGTACTTTCTGCTCTAAGCCTGTCACGGGGGATACCTGGCGTGCCCGCTCTGTAGAGAGCGTGATCGCCGAGTGGAAGTGGCTGGTCAACGGTCTGGGTGCCACCGAAATCGGCGTCACCGATGATATTTGGAATTTGAAGCTGCCACGCGCCAAAGAGATCTGCCGCCGTCTCGTCGAAGAGGGGTTGAATCATGTGCCGTGGGTCACCGTCCACGGAATGAAGGTCAATCACACCGATTTGGAACTCTTCCAAATGATGAAGGCCGCAGGCTGTAAACGGGTGGGCTTTGGTGTAGAAAATGGCGACGAGGCCATGCTGCGCAATGTGATCCGCAAAGGGCAGACACTGGATCAGGTACGCGAGGCCTTCCGCAACGCCAAGGCCGCCGAGTTGCAAACCATGGGCTTCTTTATCTTTGGCATGCCCGGTGACACCGAAGAAACCATGGAAAAGACCATCCAGTTGGCTTTGGAACTTGATCCGAATCTGGCCAACTTTATGCTGGCGGCGCCCTTCCCCGGTACCGTGATGTATGATCAAATCATGGAGGGTGGCGAGGTCTTTGCCGACAACTGGACTGATTTTGCGATCCATGAGCAGAAGTCACGCTTTACCATGCACGATGGCGTTTACGATCCTGAGCTGGTGATCAAGAAGTGGCGCGAAGCCTACCGTCGCTTCTACCTCTACCGCCCCGAGCGGGTGATAGAGAAGATGATGTTCAAGGAAAACTGGACAAATCTACCCAACACCTTTGCACAGATCAAACGCTTCTTCATCGGCACCAAAGATCAAACGACCGACGCGATTGGATCTTCACCGCAAAAGCAGAAGGCGTTGGCGTAGCCTGCACCGGTACAGGCCGGGATCCTGAATTGAACGCGAACGGCCTGCCTGAATGGGACGGGCCGTTTTTGTGGAAAATACTATGATCGGACTCGTTCCAAAGCTTCCTCTATACTGGGCATTTCGCGCTTTTGGTTGGCCTAAAGTGAAACCCTTCTCTGTCGTCGTCAGCATCAGCTTTCGCTGCAACAGCAAGTGCCGCACCTGTGATGTGTGGCGCAAGCCCAATGATGACATGACGGTGGAAGAGTGGGACAAGGTCTTCCAAAATTTGGGCACATCGCCTTTTTACATCACTTTTACCGGCGGCGAACCCTTCCTGCGCAAGGACCTCGACGAGATGGTGATCAGTGCATACCGTCATTGCCGGCCCGAGGTGATCACCATCCCCACCAATGGGATGCTCACAGATCGCGTCGTCGCCATGGTCGAGCGCATGTGCCGTGAGTGCCCCAAGAGCAGCATCGGCATCAACCTCAGCCTTGACGGCATCGGCGATGAGCACGACGATATCCGTGGCGTCGAGGGCAACTGGGCGCTTTCCATGGAAACGTGGCGGCAACTCAAGGAATTGCAGACGCAGCACAAAAATCTGGTGCTCACCGTTCACACAGTAATCAGCCGCTTCAATGTCCACCGCTTTAAGGCAATTCAGGATGGCCTGAAGTTCCTGCAACCTGATAGCTATATCACCGAGGTGGCCGAAGAACGTGTAGAACTGGACACGATGGGCTGGGGCATTACCCCTCGTCCGGATGACTACGACGAGATCGCCGATTTTCTGAGCCAGCAGGCAAAGCTGGTGCCGGCGCGCGGCATTGCCAAATTTACACAAGCGTTTCGGGCACAGTATTATCAACTGGCCAAGCGTGTGCTGCGCGATCGAGATCAGGTGATTCCTTGTTATGCCGGGTGGGCCAGCGCCCACATTGCCCCGAATGGTGACCTGTGGAGTTGTTGCATCCGTGCCGAATCAGTGGGCAACTTGCGTGAACATAACTATGACATTGTTCCTATATGGCAGGGGCAGGCCATGGAACAACTGCGCGGCAGCATCAAGCGCAAAGAGTGCGCTTGCCCTATGGCGAATGCCAGCTACGCCAATATGTTACTGCACCCGCCCACGGTGGCGAAGGTGTCATTGGATGTAGTAAAAAGTTAACGGAGGAAGTAGCGTGATGAATTTTCCCTGGCCGTGGAATCAAAAGCGCCAAGCGGACATTGTCTGGCTGGATCTCGGTGATCTCGGTGATCTGGTGCATCCCAACGGTCCTCACGAACAGTGGCAGGATCATGGATTGGGATTGTTGCGGACTATCTTGCATCAGAACGGCATCCAGACGGATATCCTCTCGACACGTGCCGTCACTTCATGGGATCAGTTGGCCAAACAACTCCCCGGCTACAAGATGATGTTGATGAACGTGCGCAGTTACACCTATCCGGCGGCGTTGAAAGCTGCGCAGATCTTCAAGGAGATCAACCCGCAAGGGCTGATCATGGCCGGTGGCATGCACGCTACGGTGGCGCCCGACGAGATGGAGCAGGTCAAGGAATTCGACAAGATCTGCAAGGGGCCTGGCGAAGAAGTGATCGTCGATCTGGTGCGCAATCCAGATGCATTCCCGCGTGTGCTCATGGGCAAAGGCTCGAAGTCTATGGCCGATTGGCCGATGATGGATCGCGAATTGTGGCCCAAGCCCGCCAATTGGAAGCTGCGCCGCAAGTTCAACTGGCCCCTGGAGCCAGAATGTGGTTGGGGTCCACCTCCGGTGGCGACCATCATCACCAGTCGCGTCTGCCCCTGGCAATGTGTTTTTTGCAACGAGGCGTCGTACATACCCAATATGGGGCGCAAGCCTGTAGATGCCGTCATCGACGAACTCAATTATCTGGACGAAAAGTACGGCGTCGGTTCTGTCGTGATCCACGACTCGATGTTCTTCCAAAACCCATCCTGGTTGAAGGAGTGGTTGGAAAAATATCCACGCCGCGCCAACAAAGTGTGGCCTTACTGGGCCGCCGGGCCGCGCCGATACGGTGCGTCAATGGCCTGATCTGTTTGAGGCACTGGTGCGCGAAACCAACTGGAATCTGATCTCTATCGGCTTTGAATCGGGCAGTGAGCGTGTTCTCAAACTGCTTAACAAAGAGTGTAACGAAGAGGACAACTACTTCGCCATCGATCTGCTTAACCGTATCGGCGATGATATGACCGCTGCAGGCAAAGAACCACCCAAATTCTGGTCGAACATCATGCTGGGCATCCCTGGCGAAACCCGCGAAGATGCCTTCAAAACCATGCGTATGCTCAAGCGGATGAAACGAGTCTTCCCTTCGATTTCATACTACGCACCCTATCCAGGGTCAGCGCTAGGCTTTCAGTTGATTGCGGAAGGCAAAAGCATGATGAGCAAAGACAACTATCACCGCTTCCCCGACGATGAAAAAGTGCGTGGGGTAGACTATGCCTTCTATCGTGAGCTGTTGGCAGGCAAGTACGATGAGGAAGTGAACAGTGGGCTGAGCGACAGCGAGCGGCGGCGAGGGTATCAGGGGCTATATGCCGAGACCCTTGTCAAGGCGTAGTTAGGAGATTCAACATGAGCAGTTTTTCTAACCCCCACTTCATGTACCTCTTTTCCATGAAGAATGGGAAGAAAAAGTTAGCCTATGGGGAAAGCCCCGAGGACGCGCTGGCGATTTTGAGCGTCCGCCTGTCGCCCGCAGAGCTAGATGAGATCCTGAGCGACGAGTACGAGAAGATCAATCAGCGCAAGTTGCAGGAGCATGTTCACGAGCTGGGATAGTGAGGATCGCCGTGTTCAACTGGTTGTGGCACCGAAAAGAGCCTTCTCCTGCAGAGATGCAGGTCCTGCGCGCTCTGCACGCCGGGTGGACGCTCAAGTCGCATCGCTACCTCAATGGCACCAAGATTTATCGTCTCCACGGGTTGAGCGGGGAACAGGTTGAGTTAGCCGACAGTGTCGTTGAGCAACTGGTGCACCGTCGCTGGGTACATAGCAATCAGAAGTTTCCCGCCGCAACGCTACTCTTGACTGATGCCGGGTCGAGGGCGTTCGAACAAGTTGAGCGTGCTCCCTGTCAGACACCCCTGCCCCTCGGATCCCGCCACTTTTTTTAGCGGGCTCACAAGATACTCGTCAATTTTCCTCTTGAGTCCTCCCGTTCGGTCAAGCCCAACAAGCCGTGGAGTGATGGGTCAGGTTAGTGCAGTGAGATTTCCTGAAACTCTCGCGTCAGCGGGATGACCTGATTGTTGTAGACACAGTGCCCATCACCACGGACACGCACTGCGCCCTCACCGTTCGCCTGGAAGTTAATCGCCCGCTTTGCCAGTTGAATCTGGCAGCGACTGCCGCTGACCGCTAATTGTCCATGCCAACCAAGCAAGAATGTCCACTCTCCCTGGTCGATCCACTCTCCCTTGCCGGTAGCGCGCACCGAACGTGCGCCCATAATATAAGCGTTGCCGCCCTCCATTGACTCTACCAGGACGGATCCGGTGATTTCAAGCACTGCGAATCCACTGCCTTTACAGATGAGACGTCCTGCGTTCACCGGGCAGGGAGCAACACGTCTTCGTTTCTGTGTGCTCATTTCTACAGCAGGCATCGAGTCGACCTTTCTTGTCCATATCGCAGACGTTCGGGAGGCGCAGGGGACTCAGGCTGCGCCCCTTTGCAAAGAACCCCTCGCAATAAGTGCTTATGCCACAAAAGTGTTGACGGCTACTTACGAAAGTACAATTCTCCATAGGCTAATATACGTAAATATGGTAGGGGATTGATATAGGATCCTGCACCCAATAGCCCTTCGGCTAAATGGTACATACAATTTCGTCGCTTGCCAGGCTTCAGAAGCTAATCGGCCTGCTGCCGGCTTGCGTGAACGAGACTCGTACAGGATAAGAGGGTGTTGCGGGGAACACAGAGGAACTACTGCGTCGCGCCTGAGGCCGTACCGGTATAAAGGTTCAAATCTTCAGGCGTAAACGCGTCGTACGGATTCTCAAAGGCAATCTTTGGGAAACGTGTCTGATCAAACTCGTGGAGACGGGCAGACCCTGCCTCACTGATCTCGGCGTGGATCGCGGCGGCTGCCTGATAGAACGGTTCAATTTGCACCGCCTGGCAAACCGCGGGCAGATCGCGCAGCCTGGGCAACCCTCGTCGGAACATTTTGATCGCACCGTGCCAATTCTGCCGTTGGATCTGCAAAAATGCGACGCCAACCTGTAAAATGCCCTGGTATAAATCGCGAATGGGGCGTTTCTCTTCAATCCATGCCAATTCCAAATATTCGTGCTGTTCAAAAAACTCGCCCTGATTAAACTCTAGTAATCCGGCAACGGCATACTTGCTGAGTGGATCTGTACAGCCCTCAAGTAGCCGGCGCGGGGGATCGAGGTGACGGCCTACGATTTCAACGACTTCTTCCATCATTTTGCTACGTGCCCAGGCGTGGTCGGCGCCGGCCCGGCGCGCACGGCTGAGAACATCCACTTCGACGTGGCTGCCGAAGGCATAAATAGGCACAGCACGGGTGTGCGGTCGCATCTTGCAGCGCTGAATCGCCGTAGCCCGATCTCCGGGTGTCTTCAAGTCCACCAGTGCCAGCACAGGAAAATAGCGATCCACGGCCTCGACGAAGGCTTCGGCTGTCTCTACTGTAATGGGGCGGCCGCCTTGGGCGCGCACAACATCCTCTAGTCTGGGCGCGAAAAAGAGATCATCTTCAAGAATGACGATAGACTGCACGTGAACCCCGCCGGGGGTGGAATTCGCCGAATCCTGCGCTCTGTTCGACATGCTCATCTGCTAACCTTATCTCTTCCCTTGAATACATATCCGAATTGTGTACGGGCAGGATGATTCTTCGCCTGCCTTTGCCAGCATACCACAGGCATCGACGCCGGTAAATTGATGAGCGCTTACGTAAGTCTGGGTTTCGACAAGCCAAACCAGAAGTTCCTTGTTGGTTACGGTTTGCACGGTGCATCTGCTATACTGGAACGGAATAAGAATATTTGAAACCTGGGGCGGTTTCTTCTCCTCGGTTTCTTCTCCACTCGAATCGGTTACTCGAAAGGACCATTTATGACCGACGATGCTCAGGCGCCGATCATCCTTAGCAAAGAGGAGATCGATCAGCTTAGCTATGAGGATGCTTATGTACATCTCCAGCGCGTACTCTCTGCCCTGGACAGCGGCGATCTTCCCCTTGAATCATCGCTAAAAATGTATGAAGTTGGAACGCACCTTTCTGCCCACTGTACCCACGTGTTGGAAGAGGCTGAATTGCGCGTGCGCCGCTGGCAAGAAGGGAATAGTACAACCTCCTTTGACGATTGGAATGGCGACGAATCCAACTGATTCTCTCTACAGTCTCGGTATCTTTCAAACCCTGGTAATGACGATGTCTTCTATCTGGTCGAACGATGTACTTTGGATCCCACTGTCTGCGGCATTAGGCGTACAACTCTATAAATTTCTATTTGAGTGGGTGCTGCGCCGCGATTTTGATCTGCGCGTCTTCGCCCGATCCGGGGGAATGCCGAGTAGCCATTCGGCAATGGTATCCAGTTTAGCCTCTGTCATAGGAATCAAACAGGGGGTTCACAGCGAAATCTTTGCCCTTTCTGTTATCTTTGCCGTTATTGTGATGTACGATGCCACTGGGGTGAGGCAGGCCGCCGGCAAACAGGCAAAAGTGCTCAACCAGATCATCCGCGAACTCTTTACCGGTCAACCCGTCAGCGATGAAGAACTCAAAGAACTGATCGGCCATACACCGGTCGAAGTCGTTGTCGGCGCTGCGGTTGGCATTGTTTATGCCGTCGTCTGGTTTGAACTCTCTTTGCTGCTGTAACCTCTATGGAAGCTGCTCATGTGCAGGGGATTTTTATAAATTTTCTTTTATAAATTTGCTCTGCTCCAGACTCTGTGCTAGGATAAATTTCTGTTTATCGGTGTTGTGTAACCGCGGAGGAATTGCATGCGACGTGTCGTACTGATTAGACCCTATCGAGATGGACGAGTTTTCGGGAAAGCGCCTGGCTCGCCATATACGCTTATGCGCCTGGCTTCTATGGTGCCCGATGAAATTCCTGTGGAGATTTGGGACGAAGAACTACGTCCATTGCCACTCGATACGCTGCGCGAAGGGGATCTGGTTGGCATCAGCACAATGACGTTGACCATCGAGCGCACCGAACAAATTGCCCGAACGGCCATGGCCCAAGGTGCAGGTGTTGTGATTGGTGGCGTTCACTCCACCCTCATGCCTGAACACACGCAAGAGTTTACGCACAGTGTCTTTGTGGGTGAAGGCTACTACACCTGGATGCAGGCGATGCAGGATTTTGCTGCCGACGGGATCAAAGGTCTGCAGCCAGTCTATAAAGATGAATCGTGGGCAAATCTGGCCGGCATCGCACCGATTTCAGATCGTGTGATCAAAATGGTGGACGAAAACAACAACTATTGGACGCCCTACATGGAGATCACCCGCGGTTGTCCGCGCAACTGTGATTTCTGTACTGCGATTCGAGTCAGTGGGCGGAAAATGCGTTTGCGACCCGTCGATGAAGTTGTGGACGAGATCAAACGGCGCAACATCTCACGCTTCTTCCTCACAGACGATAATTTTGGCCTTAACTTCTCCACCGATCCTGATTACTGTGCCGAGCTGTTCGATGCGTTGAGACCCCTGGATCTCAAGGGGTGGACCTGCCAGTCTGAGATGAGCATTGCCGCCTATCCTGAATTGCTGGAAATGGGCCGTTCCGCTCACCTGGATAAGCACTTCGTCGGCTTCGAGAGCGTGAACCCAGACAACCGGCGTTCATTGGGCGGCAAGTCGAAGGGCGTGGCGATGCAGACCAGCGAAGCGATCAAGAAGATCCACGAAACCGGCACCGGCGTTGTCGGTCTGTTTGTCATGGGTTTCGATCACGACACCCCTGAAACCTTCCAGGCCATGTGGGACTTTATCCGCACCAGTGACCTTGACGGCGTGAGCTGCACCGTGCTCACCCCGTACCCTGCCACACCTTTCCACGATCTGTGCGTGGCCGAAAATCGCCTGCTCGATGTGCCCTGGAGCCATTACGACACGGCGCATGTCACCTTCATGCCGAAGAACTTCTCACCCGACGAACTGCGCGACGCCTACGATTGGCTCTGCCGCAAAATCTACAGCCCTACTCAGATCGCCTTGCGGGGCATGCGTTCCCTGCGCCGTTATCCGCTGAGCATGGCAGGTAAAAAGATCTTTGGCAGCTTTAGCACGGACTATGGGTATCGCCGGGCCTATGGCTGGCGCCATTCAACCTAAAGCGAAGCCGCCGGTATAGTGCGGCCTGAGTACCACAACGGAAATAGGGGGGCGTCTGTACCGATACAGACGCCCCCCCTATTTCTGCCGTGATTTGCCAGGTGACGCTGTAAAACGTCGCCTACACACTTGCCCTATCCACGTCGATCCACAACTCTGTCTCGCCCTGGTGCGTGCTCGAGCGTACCGGAATCTCCATCTTGCTCAACATGTGAAAGATCGTGGTGTTGTCGGCCTGTACGCCGGCTGTGAGCACGTCGATGCCAATCTGCCGGGCAAGGATCAACAACAAGCGTAAAAGTTCCGTGCCAATGCCCTGCCGCTGAAAGTCGTCGCGCACGACCACGGCGACCTCGGCCACACTCTTTTCCGACGAATCGGGCAACCGTGCAAACCGCGCCACGCCGATGAGACGCTCTCCCTCTGGCATATCGGCAAAGCCAAGGATGGCGCCGCCGTCCGTGCGATTGTCCACCGAGGCCAATTGCTCGGCTGTGGCGCGCACCCGGGTTTCATCAATATTCTGCAATCCTGCATTGAATCGGCGCCGTTTGGTCGCCGGGCTAAGATGGTTGAAGAGATCGATCAGATGATCGGCATCCTCTGGGCGGATTAATCGGGTACGGATCATGGTTCCTGCTTCGGTTGTAAATTGAGTAGCCAGGACTGAGGCCAACTGCGACTGCTTGTCCACTACAACTCCTCCAAGATCTCAGTGCTTCAGGGCTCAATCGCGTCAAATAGGCTGCGCGTATCGAGGCTTTCCACTGCAATCAACTGATATGCCTGCTCAAAGAGACTGGTCAATGTTTCGGGTTGTCGAGCCAATGCCCCTACCACGACGCAGCGCATCCCGGCGCGGGCTGCGGCTTCGACTCCGTGACGGCTGTCCTCAATCACCAGACACCTGGCAGGATCTTTGCCTGCAACCGCCGCTCCGCGCAGGAAGAGATCAGGGGCAGGCTTTCCTTTGGGAACATGCACACCCGAAACCAGGGCCAAAAAGGCATCGGCGATGCCCAACTGGGCCACGGTGGACGCAATGTTCGCCATCGGCCCCGACGAGCAGACCACCTGCGTGATCCCGGCCGCGCGCAAAGCATCCATCCATGTCTTGACGCCGGGTAAGAGCGTCACCCGCTCGCGCATGGCACGGCGGAAGGCATCTTCTTTCTTTTCGGCGATGCGTCGATGATCGTCCGGCGATTGCGTTGGCAACCATTCGGCCAGCAATTCTGGATTGGATCGCCCGAAATCGCGTTCAAAGTCTGCCCGCGAATAGTCGATTCCTTCGTCTGCCAGGGTTTCCCGCCATGCCACAAAGTGCAGATCGCCCGTATCGGCAATCGTTCCGTCGAGATCCCAAAGCACAGCACCGTCTGTGTTTACCACAATCACCTTCCTGAACGACAGCAAATAGAACTTCTCACAGTCTACCCGCAAGCAAGGATAGACAGCAAACACCGGAGCGCCAGATGGCCTCCGGTGTTTGTGTAGGGCGTGGCTCAAGATTGGGGGAGTGAGGCCTGAAAGATTTCGAACCCGGTTCTGCACGCTGTATCGTTCTTGAAGCCGAACAAGGATCACTTTTCTACTTCAACTCGTTACGGCTATAGCCCAGGATGGTGCGGGCCACGATCAGCGTGTTGATCTGACCGGTGCCTTCGTAGATGTCGTTGATCTTGGCGTCGCGCATCCACTTTTCGGCCAACATCTGCGTTGTGTACCCCATCGGCCCCAGCAACTCCACGGCTTTCTGCGTGATCCACGTCACAGCCTTGCCCGCCTTGACTTTGGACATTGAGGCGGCCAATCGATTCTCTTCACCGGCGTCGAGGAGCGCGGTGGCCTTAAGCGTGAGCAGCCACGCCTGCCGCAGTTGGATCTCCATTTCCAGCAGATCGGCCTGGGGCGCGCTCAACTTCCAGCGCGGGGATTCGTAATCCATGGCCACGCCCTCAGCGGCCAGGGTATCCCGGCAGAACTCGAAGGCGGCGCGGCCAATACCGATGGCGCTGGCCGCCACAATCGGGCGGGTTGCGTCAAAGGTCTTCATGGCCCCCTTGAACCCCTTGTTGCCCCGGCCTCCTTGCACTTCGGCTTCGCCCAACAGGTTGCTCGCCGGAATCCGGCAGTCTTCGAGAATAAACGAGACGGTGTCGCTGGCGCGGATGCCGAGCTTTTCTTCGACTTTGATGATCTTTAACCCTGGCGTCCCGGCTTCCACCACAAACGGTTTCATGCCCGCGCGCCCGGCGGCTTTGTCGACGGTCGCCCACACCACGATCAGCCCCTCGGATTCCTCGTAGGCCAGCTTGCCGCTGGTGCAGAAGATCTTCTGCCCGTTGAGAACCCACTGGTTTGTCTCGGCGTCGAACGTGGCCGTTGTCTGAATATTGCTGGTATCGGACCCAGCCTGTGGCTCGGTCATCGCCATGGCGCCCCACTTGGGGTCGCCTTCGGTGAACCGGCGTAAGAAGCGCTCCTTTTGATCCACCGTGCCGACGGCCTGGATGGCGGCGCCGGCCAATGCGCTGGCGGGGATACAAAGATAGACGCCGGCATCACCCCAACTGAGCATCTCGATCATATGGATCAGTTGCATATTGGCCGTACGGGGCCGTTTCTGCACGGCTTCGGCTGTGCCGTTCTCGCCGTGTCCGTTGCTCGACCGCCGCAAGGATGCCTCCAGGTTGGCGCGTTCCATCTCCTTCATTTGGGGCCACATCATGTGGATAAAATTCAGGGGCCGCGCATGTTCATTGTCATCCAACTGGCGGCTTTCGGGGCGCATAACATTTTGTGCCACCACTTCCACCTGCCGCAGTTGTTTTTCGATCTCTTCCGGTGTACAGAATTCAATTGACATCGCTATACCTGCTCCTTTTCTACGCCATCACAAGACCATCGCCCCAGGCCGCAAAGCCGCGCCCATTGCGCAGCCATAGCTCCACCGGGTGTTCGCGGATATATCCATGGCCACCGAGAATCTGCACGGCGTGGTCGGTGACTTGCAGCACCATCTTGTCTGCTGCGATCTTGGCCAACGCAGCCAGACGGGTGGCATCCTCCCGATGGTCAAAGCGGTAGGCGGCTTCCCAGACTTGCAGCCGTACGCCTTCGATCTCCATCGCCATTTCGGCCAACATAAAGGCGATACTCTGGCGATGGGCAATGGGTTCGCCGAAGGCGGTGCGTTCCTTCGCATAGGCTAATGCATATTCATAGGCCGCCCGCGCCTGGCCGATCGCCAGCGCGGCCGCACTCATACGGCTCACGGTGAGCAGGCGGCTGAGCCGGATCCCCTTGAGGCCGCCCAGGCGGTTCTGCCCAGGAATGTGCACATCGCTGAATTTTACGGTGTAAACCGCCAGAGCCCGTGCCCCCATCATCGTCACCCGCTCCGCCACAGAAACACCTGCCGTCTGCGCGGGCACAATAAATGCCTGGGTGCGGTTGCGTTCCTGGGCGTAGACCAAAAAGGTCTCTGCCTCTTTCGCCAGCGGCACCATCGTCTTCACGCCGTTGATCACGTAGCCGTCTTCCACTTTCTGGGCAGTGGTGGTCAACTCGGCTGGATCGAAGTGTAAAACGGGCTCGATCAGCGCAGCCGTGGCCTTGGGGAACTCCTCAGCACAGAAGCCCGGCAAATAAGTGGCTCGTTGCTCCGCCGTCGCGAAGAGGGAAACGGGCAGTGCAAACAGATTGGGTGACAGCAAGTGCAGCGAAAGCCCCACGTCGCCCCAGCCCAACTCTTCGAGGAAAAGTGCGCTGGTCAACGCCGAATACTCACCGAAACCGCCGAACTCCGCATCGATGGCGGCGGGCAGCAGCCCCAGTTCCCAGCCGGTGCGGATCGCGCTGGACGGCGCACACTGATCCTCTTCGGCCTCTCGATAGGCAGGCCGTAACACTTTTTCGGCGTACCGATGTACCGTGTCTACAAGCATTTTCTGTTCCGACGTCATATCGAACGAATACATGGTTCCTCACTTTCCCCGGCGTGTTCCACGGCGCACATTGCGACCGCGGTCACCAGGCCGGGCCAACTCTTGAACTAATAGGACTTCCGCAGATCGCCGGTTGAGTGCCGGCTGTTTTGGCGTATGGAAACCCAGACCTGCGTAAGCCCGGACTAAACAACGCTGGGTAGCGATACGGTATCGCGGCGATGTTTTGTGCTGGTTGCCGCATTGTTGGGGAGCAAGTCATTTCCTCAAAGATCTTGCCTTCATTTGGTTCAGGTCCACTCCTACGGTACAATGGAGACCGTTCCTGATCGACCATCCGCGTCCAGTACTTTCCTGTGAGGATCTATGGTATCGCCAGCCGACTGTCACTCAATTGACCAGGTCCGGTCTGAAATTGATCGTGTGGATCGTGCTATTGTCGAACTGCTCGCTGAACGGCGCAGCTACGTCAAAGCGATCATGCGCTTCAAACGCACCGAGGCCGATGTTCACGCTGTGGACCGGCAGCGTCAGGTCATCGACGCCCGGCGGCAGTGGGCCGAAGAAACCGGCCTCGATCCCGAACTGGTGGAACGCATCTACCGTACCATCATTGATCATTTCGTGTCCGAAGAGATCGCCATGCTGACAGAGCGCCCACAGCCGTGAATGTTGCGCTGGTCCACGACTGGCTAAACCAGATGGGTGGGGCGGAAAACGTGTTGGAAGAACTGGTGGATCTCTTCCCAGGTGCACCGCTCTACACCAGCATTTATGCGCCCGACCGCATGCCCGATGCCTATCGAAGTTGGCCGATCCACACCAGTTTTATGCAGCGACTGCCCGCTGTTGCCACCCATCATCAGGCCTACTTGCCTTTTTACCCACTGGCTTTTGGGCAGACAGACCTCAGCGCCTATCAACTGGTGTTGAGCAACAAGAGTGGTTTTTGCCACGGTGTGCGCACCCGCAACGGCGCACGCAAGGCCATCCACGTATGTTACTGCCTGACGCCGACGCGGTTTTTGTGGCTTTACGAGCAGTATCGCCAACGCGAACAGATCGGGGTGGGGATCAACGCCGTGTTGCAACCTGTTTTGGCCCTGTTGCGCCGCTGGGATTGGTCCGCCGCCCAGCGCGTGGATCACTTCATCGCCATCAGCCGAGAAGTGCAGACGCGTATTCACACCATTTATGGGCGCGAGAGTCTGGTGATCCACCCGCCGGTTGACACCGACCGTTTTACGCCTGATCCGGCTGTGCCTGTGGGTGATTATTTTCTGATCGTGAGCCGGCTCATCCCCTACAAGCGGATCGACCTGGCCGTCGCCGCTTTTGCCAACCTTCCCGCCGAGAAATTGGTTGTCGTGGGGGAAGGGCGCGATCTGGCTGCGTTGAGGGCGTCGGCGCCGCCCAACGTCACATTTTTGGGCCGGCAACCGTGGGATCGTCTGGTCTCTCTGATGCGCGGCTGTAAGGCGTTTCTCTTTCCCGGGCTAGAGGACTTCGGCATTGCGCCGGTCGAGGCCATGAGCGCCGGGCGCCCCGTGATTGCATTTGCCGGGGGCGGCGCGCTGGATACCGTGCTTCCCGGCATCACCGGTGAACACTTTGCGGCGCAGACGGTAGACGCGCTGCACGCCGTTCTCGTCGGTTTCAATGCGCAACGCTACGATCCTGAGGCGTGTCGTGCCCAGGCTGAACGATTCAGCCGGGCCAGCTTCCGCCGTAAATTGCTCGACTATCTTGCCCAAGTTACCGGCACCGAGGAATGATCAGCGAACATGGAATTACGTGAGTATTGGCAGATCGTGGCCCGGCGCTGGTGGATCCCGCTGTGGTTGACCGTGCTGGTGGCGCTGTTGAGTGGCTGGCAACTGCGCCCCTGGCAATCGCCGCCGCCCACATACACCACGTCTTTCCGGCTGTTGATGGGTGTGCTGCCGCTGATCGAAGCCGATCTCGCCGACTATGATCCGCGTTACTATGCCTGGCTCACCAGTGAATACCTGGTGGACGATTTCACCGAAGTGGTGCGCAGCGAATTGTTTGCACAGGGGGTCAACCGTCGCCTCGTGGCACAGGGGATCGAAATTCCCGCCGGGCTGATCAGCGGAAGCGCCAACACCGGTCGCCAACACCGCATCATCACCCTCTCGTTTTCGTGGGGAAATGCGGATCAACTGCTGGCGATTGCCGATGCCGCCGCCGCCGAACTCAACGAGAACGCCGGCGCCTACTTCTCTCAACTGGGGACTGAAAACGCCGTCGTCTCTCTGCTCGATACCCCTAGCGTAGGTGTTGTCGGGCCGGATTTGCGCAGCCGTCTCGACTTTCCGCTGCGTGTGATCCTGGCGTTGATCGCCGGTGTAGGGATTGTCTTCGTGCTGGCCTATCTCGACACATCCGTGCACCGGACGCGCGATCTAGAAGAGATTGGGTTGTCTGTGATCGGGGTAATCCCGAAAAAGTGATGAGGTTAAAAGACAAATTATGACCGTTCAAGATTATCTGCGCATACTGCGCCGCCGCGGCTGGATCATCATCGCCGGTATGTTGCTGGCCGGGCTGGCTGCCTATGGCGTCAGTTCGCTGCAACAGGAAATGTACCGCGCCACCGTGCAGGTCAGTACGGTGCCCGCACGGCCGGATTGGGGGCTGGGCAACACCGCCAAGGATTTGATGCGCAACTTTGCCCTCAATATCCGCACGCCCGAAGTGGCGCAGCGTGCCATTGAACGCGCCCGGCTGGATATGAACCCCTACGACTTTCTGGGGCAGACCACCGTTTCGCCTGATTCCAGCACCTTTATGATCAAGATCGAAGCACGCTCGCGTGATCCCCAGGTGGCGAAGCAGATGGCGTTGGCGCTGGCCGACGAGTTTGTCGAAGAGCGCACCGCCTATTACGCCCAACAGGACAAAGAGAACCGTATCGAGGTGAAGATCGTCAGCCGAGCCATCGACGCGCCACAGTATCAGCCGCAGCCGCTTTTCAATGCCCTGGCCGGCAGCGTGCTGGGCTTGCTGCTGGGCATCGCCGTCGTTTTGCTGCTTACGTGGATGGAGGCCGATCTGCTGGGCACACCCGACGCCGTGGAACGCACGCTGGCTCTACCTGTGCTTGGCGCTATCCCCGCCGTCAGCGGTCAGGGGAACGTCGCCAATCCACCGCGGGCGAGATCGTACGTGCCAAAGCCGAAGACAGCGTAGCCAAAAAATAGCGTAGCCGAGAACATCAACCCGTCCCATTTATCATTTTTCACTCAAAAACCTTATGCCTCTAATCACACTGACCGATCCACGCAGCCCGGCGGCGGAAGCCTTCCAAAGTCTGCGCACCAACATTGAATTTTCGGGGCTAGAGCGGCCCTTGCGCTCGATGCTCATCACCTGCGCCGATCCTGACACGGATAAGAGCGATGCACTGGCCGATCTGGCTGTGGTCATGGCCCAGGCCGGGGATCGGGTGGTTGTGGTGGATGGCGATCTGCGCCGCCCGCAACAGCACGAGATCTTTGAATTGGGCAACAATCGCGGCCTTACTGACTGGCTCAAGGATGGCGGCGCACCCCTCTTGCAAGAGACATCTGTGCCTGGGCTGCGCGTGCTCACCTCGGGGGCGCCGCCGCCCAATCCCGTAGCACTGCTCAGTTCGAGTCGACTGGCGGAGTTGCTCTCCACGTTGCAGGGAGAGGCGCAGTACATCCTCTGCGACGCGCCGCCGGTGCTGGCCGTCACTGACGCCGCGCTCTGGGCCGGTAAGGTGGACGGTGTGCTGCTCGTCGTCAATGCCGGGCGCACCAAGCGGGAGCAGGCCAAACGCGCCTGCGACGTCCTGCAGAAGGTGCGGGCGCACATCGTCGGCGCCGTCCTCGTCAACGCCGAGGAGGATGCCGCTGTTGCCGGACGCTATGGTGTATAATCGTCGACCCACCACCTATCAAGATAGTTGGCTCATCAATCAGGGCGAGGGACAACAATGAAGGGCATTCTTCTGGCCGGTGGTCACGGCACGCGGCTCTATCCATTGACCATCAGCGTTAGCAAGCAGATGTTGCCGGTCTACGACAAGCCGATGATCTACTATCCACTGTCTATGCTCATGCTGGCCGGGATTCGCGAGATCATGGTGATCAGTACGCCGGACGCGCTGCCGCTCTTTAAAGCATTGCTCAGGGATGGTAGTCAGTGGGGGATCTCGTTCGTCTATTGCGAACAGGATCAACCGCGTGGCATCGCCGAGGCGTTTGTCCTGGGCAAAGAGTTCATCGGCGATGATTCCGTCTGCCTGATTCTGGGGGACAATATCTTTTACGGGCATGGCCTGCCCGAAAAGCTGGTGGCGGGGGCGCGCCAGAAACACGGTGCCCGCATCTTTGCCTACCCCGTACGTGATCCTGAACGCTATGGCGTGGTCGAATTCGATGAAACCGGCAAAGCACTCAGCATCGAAGAAAAGCCCAAGCAGCCCCGATCCCATTACGCCGTGCCGGGCATCTACTTCTATGACAATCAGGTGATCGACATTGCCGAAAACTTACAGCCCTCGGCGCGTGGCGAGCTCGAGATCACCGATGTCAATCTGGTCTATCTTGCCAAAGGTGAGATGCAAGTAGATATGCTGGGGCGCGGCTTCGCCTGGCTTGACGCCGGGACGCACGAATCGCTCTTGCAGGCGGCCAATTTTGTACAGGCGCTGCAAGAACGTCAGGGGATGATGATGTCTTGCCCCGAAGAGATCGCCTACCGCCGCGGCTATATCGACCGTGTACAACTAGAGGAATTGGCTCAGGAAATGAAATCCAACGGGTACGGACAGTACTTGATAGACTTGCTCAAACACGAAGCATAAATGGATATGCAGACGATCCGCTCGGTGCCCGCCTTTGCAGTGGCGGTGCGGCGAATCGACCGGGCGCGCTTGCCTACTTCGGATGTGGTGCAGTTGCTGGGGCCACCGTTGGTCCCCCTTTACCAGGTGGAGGAGGGTGACTTTGATAAAGAAGTGGCCGGCGCAGCGCACACCGTGTCCACCGTTGCCGAGAAACTGCGCCGCATGTCGTCGGCTTATGGAGAGTGGGCGCAGTTCGACGCCCCGGCGTTTTTTGATCTCTACCCGGCCCAGGTCGAACTCTTGCTTTCCGTTTCAGAGCGGGTGAGCACCGTGCATGTGAGTTTTTACGCCGATCTACTGCTGCCATCCTTTCAGCGCATGGAACAATATTGGGCGCAGGAATTCTTCCCGGCCTATCAGGCGGGCTATCCGTTCACCGAACGCACCGACCGGCGCTCCTCGTTCACCAGTCACTTTTTCGAGATCAGCCAGCCCAAACTCGTGGCCTATTGGGAACGGACGATCTCAGTGATACACGCGGTGCGCCGCATTTTGAGTGAGGATATCGGCTTCCTCTCTACAGCAGGGGGCAGCGAGGAACGGGCGCAGTGGCAACCTTCGTGGCCCAAACAGGCCGCGCTCGGCCTCGCCCCTGAACTGTTGCGCCCTTTGGATGAACTGCCGACGTTGACGCTTTCGATGTCGTTCCCATTGCCTGCACACCGTCAACCCGGTCGACTACGCCGGCTGCGCCGGCTGTGGATGCGCAAAGATTGGCGACAGCGCAGATAGGTAACATTACCCTTAATTCGTCGTTCTGGAGGTCTGATCTGATGCGTACTCTATTGGTCACCGGCGGCGCCGGCTTCATCGGCTGCAACTATGTGCGTCTCGTGCTGGAAAAGTACAGCGACTATCGCGTTGTGGTCTTCGACAAGCTGACCTATGCCGGTCGCCTGGAAAATTTACAGGACGTGGCCGAGCGTTTTGGGGATCGCTACGCCTTCGTGCAGGGCGATATCTGTAGCGCCGACGACGTGGATGCTGCTATTGGCCAATACGACGTCGACACCATCGTAAACTTCGCCGCCGAAACCCATGTTGACCGCAGCATTCTGGAGCCGGACGCCTTTGTCAAAACCGATGTCCTGGGTACCTACACGCTGCTCGAGGCGGCGCGTAAAGCCGGCAATCTGCGCTATCATCAGATCAGCACCGATGAGGTCTACGGCCACATCGCCGGTGATCACAACAGCCTCGAAGAGGACAAGATGCAGCCGCGCAGCCCTTACTCGGCCAGCAAAGCCGCCGCCGATCACTTTGTGCATGCCTACCACATCACCTACGGCCTGCCGGTTACGATCAGCCGCGGCGCCAACAACATTGGGCCATTTCAGTACCCCGAGAAGGTTGTCCCCCTCTTTGTTACGAATGCCCTCGCCGATCAGTCTCTGCCGGTCTATGGTGACGGGCAACAGATGCGCGACTATCAGTACGTCGTCGATCATTGCGAAGGCATTGATCTGGTGCTGCACCATGGAATGATCGGTGAAGTCTACAACATCGGCACCGGCAAGGAGATGACCGATCTGGCGATGGTCGAGATTCTGCTGGACGAGTTGGGCAAGCCGCAAAGCCTGATCCGCCACGTCGAGGATCGTCAGGGGCATGACCGCCGCTACAGCATGGATGTGCGCAAGATTATGGCCCTGGGCTGGGAGCCCTCTTACACGCCCGAAGAGGCGATCCGCGCCACTGTGCGCTGGTACGTGGAGAATCGCTGGTGGTGGGAACCGATCCGCAGCGGCGAGTTCCGTGAGTATTATCAGCGTGTCTATGGCAACCGCAAGGAACTGGCGTAGAGTCCAAGGCCGATTCCCATGCCCATTCGATCAGGTGAACTCGCCGATCTACCACAAATTCGTCAACTGCTGCAGGGGAATCGCAGTTTTCTCAACGCGGGGATGGAAGATCTGCCGACATTGCTCAGCCAAGCGGTGACGGTGGTGGGCGAAGATCGGCGAGGCGTCCTGTGGGGCTTCCTCGCCTTTCAGATCGAACAGCGCGCCGAAACGTTACCGTCTGGCAGCGCAGATCGTGTGTCGTTGCGTGCCGCAGCGGTGATCCAGGGTCTTTTTACGGCGCAGCGAATGCCCAGCCTCGTGGATGCTGTGCTGGAGATCCTCTATCGGCATCCACAGCCACTGCAACTGATGGCGCTGACCGGACATTCCTGGTTGACATCGGCGCTGCTACAGAGCGGTTTCCGCGAAGCGGATCAGATTCGGTTTTACCTACATACCCGGCACGATATCCCCGAAGTTCCCCAACCCGCTGTCCTGCGTCCTGTACAAGAGGCAGATTTGGAGCCGTTGGCCCGCCTGGATGCCGATACCTTCCACCCAATTTGGCATATGGGACGCACCGATCTGTTGCAACTCTGCTTCACTTCGCGCCTTCAAGTGGCCGAGTATAGCAATCAACTTGCCGGCTATACGGCAACGGCCCTCTATGGAAACGGTTCACGTCCCTTTAGCGAATCCGAAGCGCAGATTGTCCGGATCGCGGTGCATCCTTCGGTGCAAGGATACGGGATTGGTCGCCAGTTGCTGGTGGATGCCATTCTGTATGCACATAGCCAGTCGATCTACCGCATCCAATTGAACACACAAGAGAGCAATCAGCGGTCACAGAGAATGTACGAGTCCTTCGGTTTTCGCAAACAGGGTGGCAATGTGCCGGTGTTGCTCTTCGACATGCCCGGCCGTGCCAACGAAGATGAGTAATTTATGGCGCGCAGTATCATTCACTGATCACACACCCACACGATCACCAGAACCCGGCGTCGCATGAAGCAATCCCTTTCGCCCCTTGGCCAACCCAATGTTGATCTGCTGCGCCGGATGATCAGCGTTTTGCTGCTCTTTTTGAGCCTGTTGCTTTTCGGCATGATTGGCTATATGTGGCTAGAGGGATGGACCTGGTACGAGGCCCTCTACATGACCGTGATCACGTTGAGCACCGTGGGCTTTGGTGAGGTTCGCTCATTGGATCAGGTCGGGCGTATGTTCACGGCGCTGCTGATTGTCCTGGGCGTGGGGGCGGCGGCCTATACCTTCAGCACCGTCGCCGACTACATTGTCGCCGGCGAATTGCGCGGCATTTTACGGAGGCGACAGATGGAGAAACGCATCAAACAGCTTCAGCAGCACTACATCGTCTGCGGCTACGGCCGCGTGGGGTCGCAAGTGACCCAGGAACTGCGCCACCATAACGTGGATATGGTGGTAATCGAGGCCAATCCTGATCTGTTCGCCGAGATCGAGGAACTGGGCATCATCCCCATCGTGGGCAACGCTTCTGAGGACGCTATCCTGAGCCAGGCAGGGATCGAGCGGGCGGCGGGGTTGTGCGCTTGTCTGCCCAACGATGCCGACAATGTCTTTGTCACGCTCACGGCGCGCACCCTCAACCCGAGGCTTACCATCATCGCCCGCTCCAACACACAGTCGAACGAACGCAAATTGCGCATTGCCGGGGCCGACCATGTGATCAACCCGTACTCGATCAGTGGGCACCGCATGGCGCGCCAACTGATCCACCCGAATGTGGTCGAGTTCATGGATGTGGTCATGCGTCGTGGGCAAGTGGAGATCCGCATCGAAGAGATTCGGGTGAATGCGGATTCATTCCTGAGCAACAAATCTATTGCCGAATGTGATGTGCGCCGGCGCACCGGCGCCAACGTCCTCGCCGTGCGCCGACCAAGCGGGCAGACCCACACGGTCATCAGCGGGGATCACATCCTCGAAGCGGGGGATATGCTGATCTCGCTGGGAACGCCCGAACAGCTTGAAGCACTGACCGAGCTGGCGGATGATCATAGAGGCAAGTAACGGGGATTGCACACGGCCAGCAATTCCGAATTTGGCTTGATCAGGGGGACTAGCGCCGGTTGAGTAGCAGCGCTTCAGAAAGCGGGTCTGCGAGGCATATCGAAACCAAAGCGGGTTCAACGACGAGATCGCGTAGACCCGCTTTCTGAAGCAGCCCGACCGCGGCGGTCGCTAACCCTGGTTTGCCGTTTGTATCTTCAAATTTGGAATTCCAGGCATTGCTGCCAGGATGGTTGCAGTACTCGCAACCGGCGAAGCCGCCAGAAATTTCGACACAGCCTACGGTAGGCGGATTTCCTGGCCAATCGACAAGACCGAATTTTCGCTCAGATTGTTGGCTTCCATTAACTCAGACCAACTGACATCATAGGCAGCGGCGATGCTCCAAAGGGTATCGCCCGGCTGCACCAGATGACGGCGGCTGGCCGGGGCAGGAGCGGCGACGCCAATGTCACCACCCACAGCCGGCGCCGGGATACGCACCGAATCCCCAATCTGCAGCAGCGCATTGTTGGAAAGCCCATTATACGCAGCAAGTGTCTGCCAGTTCAGGCCGTGTTCGATGGCAATCGCGAAGATGGTGTCCCCAGGGGCGACGACATGGATTTGCTCGTTGACCGTGCCAGAGGGGTCGGGTTGGGTGAGTGCCGCCGGCGCTACTCGAGGCCGCGGGGGCGCTGATTTCATCCTGGGCCGATGAGACGCCCGGCAAGACTATCGTTTCGCCCACGGTCAGAATCGAGAATTCGGCCATGCCATTGGCTTGAGCAAGCGCCTGCCAACTTAGCCCATAGCGTTGGCCGACGCTGGAAAGTGTATCGCCTTGACGAATGGTGTAGGCAGCGCCATCCGCCTGTGAGGCGACAGGAGCAGCCAGTTCAACCATCGGCATCGGGGCGTCCGCCGTCTCCGGCAGCAGGACAATCCCGCCCTCCTGGTTGCTGCTACCGGTGGTGAAGTCAACCACGAGGATCAATCCCCATCCTTTGGGGTGAGGGTAGACACCCGATCCCATCTCTGTATACCCGCGGCCCAGCACATTGTCCCGGTGCGGCGGATCGCCCATCCACCACTGGATCGACTGGTCCACCGTATCAGAGACGGCCCAATTTTCACCGGCCCAACCAGAGATCGTATACCCGGTGCGGCTGATGCGCTGCTGAACATCGCTACCATCGCTGCCGCTGTGGCCGTAATGTCCGCTTGTCACCATATCGTGGATGTGTTGTGTAACCGCCAGGTTGAGGAGAGGGTGAACCGCAAGAGGGGCAAGACCGGCGTCCATGCGCAGACGATTGATGATCAGGGCTGCCTGGCGCGCCTCGGCAGATAACTCTGTCGTCGGTTCAGACAGGGGAGCGCTCGCCACCGATGCAAAGGCGGCTGGATGGCTAAGTACGGTTGTCAGTAGTGTCAACAGAATTGCGGCGCCGAGCCGGATGTTTATTTTCCGACGGATAGACTGCCGCCACTCTTTGGGATTGCACACATCAGGTAGATCCATGTCGTTCCTCCGTTGCGGCATTGTATCAAACTCAGCGGCTGAATGCGAATTGGCGGCGTTTTATGAATACCTCTACCCCGAACATGCCAATGTATGTCCAAATTGGGCCCTAAGGGTGGAGCTAGACTACTTGTCAGGCGCCCGTCTTTTCTGTAGAATGAGATATCCGATTGTGGATTGAGACCTTTGTCCCGTGTCGAACTACAGTTGCACCGATGGACTTTGGTAGGCGATTCGACGCCTAACCGTAGCCGGTGAGGAGTGTCTCGTTTGGCAATTCGCCCATTTACACCTGGCGATATTATTCTGCTGCAACGATTGAGCAGACATGCAACACAACTCCATATAGAAAAGAGTCTGCTGCAGCCTCGCTCCAGCATGTTGGATGCGTTACGCACAGCACTTCCCTGGGGGAGTGGCCCTTGCATGACCTACGTGCTGCGGCAAGAAGAAAATGGATTGGCTCGCGCCGGCTTTCTCCAGATTGAAGTGCGCCCCGAGCACACCGAAGCCGATGTGGTTTTGTTAACACCGGCGCTCGCTGCCCCGCAAGGACATCCCGCCATCTGGCAGAAGTTGCTCTCGCAGAGTATTCAAGACCTCATCGAACGTCGCATCACCCGCCTTTTCGCCGATCTACCCGATCAGCCTTTGGTCGTCAATACGTTCAGGCAAGCCGGCTTTCAGCTCTACGCCCGTGAAACGATCTGGCGTTTGAGCGTATTGCCATCGCATTCGCCCTTGCCGGCGGCGGCGCCCATTCGCCTGCTCCACCCTGAAGACCACTGGCCCGTCACAAGACTATACGATCGGATCACGCCTCCCCTGGTTCGCCAGGCAGAGGGCGGGCTGACCCTTGGGGACAAGGACTATGTGGACAGCTTAACCTGCCCTATTCTGGTGGATGATCTAGGTCTGCCACGCAGCCAGTTCGTTTTGGATGGCCAGGACGGTTTGGCCGGCTGTGTGCAGATCATCTGGGGCCGGCTGGGTACATGGGTCCGTTTGTGGACGGATACCAACAGCCCTGACACAGAGGCGGTCCATCGGCTGCTTCGACATGCACTTTCTGAAATCATGGAGGATAAGAGCGCCCATCCTGTCTACATCTCGGTGCGTGAGTATCAGCGGGGCATGGAGTCGATCCTGGCGGAGTATGGGTTTGCCCCCTTTACCGATCGCGCGCGCATGGTGCGCAATATCTGGCAATGGGCGTATCGACCGGCGTACGTGCGGGCAGCCGCCCTGGAGACCGTCAAAGATGCAATCCCCGGTTCGCTGGTGCTGCCTAAAGCCGTACATGGCAAAGGCCGCCGTGCTGTCGCTGCGGCGGATGTCGATATCTCAGTGGATATCGCCGTCGACGTCACGCCGGATGGGAGTGCCGTCGTCGGTGAAAAACCAGGCAGGCATCATCCGTCAACAGACCACACTGGCACTACTAATAGAAGCTGATAACAGAAAGGCGGTGCGATGATGAAGTGGGTAGAACCCAGGCGGAACCAACACCGCCAACTGAGCGTATAATTGTGGAACGTACTCGGTGACTATTCAGGCATGTTGCACTTAACGCCTGAGTAGGTATGTGCATTGTTCATCCGGCAGCGGTTAACAATTGCTGCCTACCTGAGTGCTTTAGAGACCAATAGACCATCATGGCAAATACACGAGAAACGAGTGAGGCAGTGGCAACGGAGCGATTGCCCATCAAACAACCGAATAGAGAACCACGCTTAGAATCTGGTCAGTTTACATTGAAAATTACCGACGACCTCGATCTGCTGCTCGACGTGTTGCCTGAACGTATTCAGGCTGCGTTGCGCAAAGAAGGACGTGCCTCTGAGTTGATCGAGATCGTAATGGATCTGGGTCGACTGCCCGAAGCACGCTTTATGGACAGCGAAATCTATCTGAGCAACGAGGAGATCACCGGTGAGGATCTGCGCAAGGTCATCGATCGCATCGGTGACTTTGGGGCAGACAACCGCGCCGGCATCGAGCGTACGCTCCACCGCATCTCCGCCATTCGCAATCGTGGCGGCGATGTGATCGGCCTGACCTGTCGCGTGGGGCGCGCGGTCTACGGTGTGATCGATATCATTGAAGACATTGTCACCAGCGGCAAGAGCATCCTGTTGCTCGGTCGCCCGGGTGTTGGCAAAACAACCCTGCTGCGCGAGGCCGCCCGTGTCCTCGGCGAGAAGAAACGCGTCGTCATCGTTGATACCAGTAACGAAATCGCCGGTGATGGCGACATTCCGCACCCCGCGATTGGGCGAGCGCGGCGTATGCAGGTTGCCACGCCCACCTTGCAGCATGAAGTGATGATCGAAGCGGTGGAAAACCACATGCCCGAGGCCGTCGTCATCGACGAGATTGGCCGCGAGCTAGAGGCCATCGCCGCCCGCACCATTGCCGAGCGCGGCGTGCAGTTGATCGGCACCGCCCACGGCAACAGCCTGGAAAACTTGTTGATGAACCCAACCCTTTCCGATCTGGTGGGCGGTATCGACTCCGTCACCCTGTCAGACGAAGAAGCACGTCGTCGTGGCACACAGAAGACGGTGTTGGAACGCAAGGCGCCGCCCACCTTCGAGGTGCTGATCGAAATCCAGGATCGCCAGCACATGACCGTCCACCACGATGTGGCGATGGCTGTCGATTCACTGTTACGCGGATGGACGCTGACGCCCGAGGTACGCTGGTTGGATCAGAACCAACAGATGCAGCGCAAACAGGTGCAGAGCACGGGCACGCGTGGCGAACAAGGACGCGTCGGCGGAGGCGGACGTGGCGCCCGTGGTGAGCGCGGCGGCGACCTGCCCGGCGAAACCCGGCGCAACGGACGTCGCCGGCCTGGGCCGGTGGAGTGGCAGGATGTTGTGGATGAGATTGCCGATGTCGAGGTGGAGGCGGCCCCCAGCAAGAGCCAGCGCACCATCGTGCGTGTCTTCCCCTATGGGATCGGCCAGAATCGTCTGCGTTCGGCGGCCAAGAATCTGAACGTGCCCGTGGACATCGTCAACGAACTGCGCGATGCCGACATCGTCATCACCTTAAAGAATTACTTCCGCCAGAAGCCGCAGCCCATTGTGGATGCCGAACGGCGCAATGTGCCGGTCTATGTGCTGCGCAGCAACACCGTGACGCAGATGGAGCAGGCCCTGCTCGATGTCTTCCAACTCTCCACGGAGACGAGCGAAGACGGTTTTGATGCCGCCATGCGTGAAACGCAAGACGCCATCCAGCGCCTGTTGCGCGGTGAGGAGTCGGTGGAGTTAAGCCCACAGACGGCGGCGATCCGCAGCCAGCAACACCAACTGGCCCGCGCCGCCAACCTGATCAGCCACAGCTATGGCCGCGAACCCTTCCGCCGTGTGCGGATCTTTAGTCATTAGTAGATTGATTCACTGAGCAGAGCGGGTAACAGACGAACCGGATCAACATCGCTGAGTAGGGGTTCTGCTTGCTGAACCCGTCGGCCCACCCAAACAGGCCGAAAACTGGTTGTTTAAACAATGGCGTCACGAGATCGTAACCACGATCTCGTGACGCCATTTGTCTGGATTGGCGAGATCGCCGCACGAGTCGCTTGGCTAACCTTCAAGAGAGCAAGTCCCCGGCACTGCTCGCACCTGACGTGCGCCTGGACCGTCCCGCCACGGTCCTCGTGCAAGTGTGGGGATTTGTGGTGTGCCGGTCGGCGGGCTGCCCGAACGTGAATTCGCCGGGCAAAACCACACGCTGATAGCGTGCAGCTACGATAGACCAGAGATCTCTCATCACCCGTAGGTCATGCTATCAGCGTGACGGGGATGCTGGAGAGAAAGCGCTTTGGGCGAATTCGCTACCTGTACTACACTGTGGGCAGGCCATGCGCAGAGGTAGGCTGTTGCGCAGTATCCATTCAGATAGGTTCTATCATGACACTTCTTCAGTCGCCCTGGGCGCGCCGCATTTGGACCATCATCGGCGGCGTGAGCATTCGGGTCAAGGTGCTCGGCATTGTGCTGGGCGTGATCTTCCTTTTGAGCGCGTTTGTAATCATTCAGATGCGCACTGTACTGACCGACAAACTGCTTGTCGAGTTGTCGGCCCAGGGCATTTCGATTGCCGATACCATCGCCCATGAGATTACCGGCTTGCAGTTACAGGACGATCCACAGGCGCTGCGCGCCTATCTCTTCGAGCGCCAGGAACACTATTCGTCCAGCAGCCACAACACCTTGATCCCCTTCCTCTACGTCGAAGACGACGCCGACGGTTCAATCCTGGCCGGCGTCGGCGCGATCCCGGCACTCGATGATCTGCTGCCGGCGGAGGATGATACACACCTGCATGACAGCGTCGCCATCCACATTGGTCCGTCACAGGTTGAGGTCACGTCGCCATTGCCCAACACCCAGGCGCTCTTGCACATGTCGCTGGCGCGCACCAATATCGAGGCGACGGTGCGCTCGGTGACGATGCAGTTGTTGGCGATCACGCTGCTGATGATCGCGATTGGTTTTGCGGCAGCCTTCTTCCTTACCTGGATTTTGACCCGTCCGTTGCTGGGGCTGGTGACGGCGACCCAGGCCGTGGCGCAGGGCGATCTTTCGCGGCGGGTGCCGCGTTGGGCCAACGATGAGATCGGCGAGCTATCCACCGCCTTCAACCGTATGATGGAGTCATTGGAGCGTGCCGAAGCGGAACGGGCGGCCCAGGCGCAACTGCGCGAACGCTATGTAAGCGGCGTGATTCTGGCACAGGAAAACGAACGCCAACGCATCGCCCGCGAACTGCACGACAGCACCAGCCGATCTCTGACCTCGCTGCTCGTGGGGCTGCAAAACCTCAAGGGATCAATCGACGACAGCCGCTACGACCCCAAGATCGATGAACTGCGCCATGTGGTGGGCACCACATTGGAGGAGGTCCGCTCGCTATCCTGGCGGTTGCGGCCCAGCGCACTCGATGATCTGGGCCTTCAAGTGGCGCTGCAACATACCATTGAAGATTTCTGCCGGCGTTACGGGGTGCAGGTCGATTATGTAGTGCGCGGCCTGGACCGGCGCTTGCCGCCCGAAATGGAGACGAGTATCTACCGCATTGTGCAGGAAGGGCTGACGAATATTGCGCGCTACGCCGAGGCCAGCCACGCCAGCGTGATCATCAGCCACCGCCACAGCATGATCCGCGTCATCATCGAGGACAACGGCATCGGCTTTGACCCGAACATCGTCCATACACAAAACAAGAGCCTGGGGCTGCAAGGCATCCGTGAGCGGGCCAGCCTCTTCGACGGCAGTTTGACCATCGAATCTGAGCCGGGCCACGGCACCAGCCTCTTTGTGGAAATTCCCTATGCGGCCGGAACGCCCACTTTAAGCCAGAAAGAGGCATAGCCGATCATGTCAGATGAAACCATGCGCATTCTGATCGCCGATGACCACGCCATCCTGCGCTCGGGGCTGCGGTTGCTGATCGACGCCCAGCGCGGTCTCGAAGTGGTGGGCGAGGCCGGAGACGGCGACGAAGTCCTGGCGCAAGCGCGTGCGCTGCAACCCGATCTGATCCTGTTGGATCTGAGCATGCCCAAGGTGGATGGGTTGAGCGTGATCCCCCGCCTGCGCGCCGACGTGCCCGCTGCCCGTATCCTGATTTTGACCATGCACGACGATGCCAGCCATCTGCGCCAGGCCCTCAACGCCGGCGCTGCGGGCTACGTGCTCAAACATGCCGTCGACCAGGAATTGCTGATGGCGATCCGGGCCGTGCGCCGCGGCGAGACCTACGTCCACTCGGCGATGACGCAGAAACTGGTGGAATCGCTGACCCAGCCAACCGTGGCCGAACCCCTCGATCCATGGGCGGAGCTGTCCGAGCGTGAGTTTGAGGTGATGAAACTGGTGGCGTTGGGCTACACCAACGCGGAAATCGCCGACGAGATCCACCTCAGCGTGAAAACAGTGGAAAGCTACCGTGCTCGCGGCATGGAAAAACTCGACCTGACCACCCGCGCCCAGCTCGTTCAGTCCGCGCTTCAACACGGCCATTTAGAGTAAACGGTCGAGTAAACGGCCAGGACGGCGATCTGTCTACTGACCAGGGACGCGCAGGGGAAACCCTGGCAAAAGCCGGCCAAACAAGCGGGTTTTGCCCGCTACACGACCTCCTTGAGTGGCGCTAAGATAGTGCCATCGACAGCGAGATAAGTAGTTCATCCATCAAGGAGAATTCAAATGTTAAACGTTTTCAAACAGGAGCGTCTCAGCGGTATCGAAGAACCGGCCTTTATCAAGACCCTGTTCAGTGATGTACGCTTTTCGATTGTGTGGTTGGTTTTACGGGTATGGCTCGGCTGGCAGTGGATCGAAGCAAGTCTGCACAAAATTGAAAATCCGGGCTGGGTGCAGACCGGTGACGCCTTGAAGGGATTTTGGACAGGCGCGGTAGCGATTCCTGATGGGGGCCGCCCTGCCATTACATTCGACTGGTATCGCTCGTTCTTACAGTTCCTGCTCGACACGCAGTCCTACACCTGGTTCGCCAAAGTAGTGGCCTACGGTGAGTTTGCCATCGGCGTTGCCCTCATCATCGGTGCATTCGTCGGCATCGCAGCCTTCGCCGGCGCCTTTATGAACTGGAACTTTATGATGGCCGGTTCGGCGAGCAGCAACCCGTGGCTCTTTGTGATTGCCCTCACCCTCATCTTCGCCTGGAAGACCGCCGGTTACTTTGGCGCCGACTACTTCCTGTTGCGCTGGGTAGGCACTCCGTGGAACCGACCGCAGCGACGAGTCGTCCGGCAAAGCCCGGCCCTGGGACAAGCCGTCGGTGATGACTAAGCACGGTTGACAGCATAGGGTAAGAAAATCAAATAGTAGGAAACGAGAGTGGGATGTGGCTAGGGACACATCCCACTCTTCGCGTCTGAGGGACGGACGGCCCAGCCAAAACAGAACCCACCGGCTTCATTCACTTCTGCTATAATCGTAGGCCAGGTTTGAACAGATTCTTTCGCTAAAGATGGCCTTGCCCAATGAATTCAGACAAACAACGGCGGCCGGCCGGTCGTCGCCTTCCCCGGCCCACGGGCGTAGAAAGCTGCTCACAGTGCGGTCAAGTTCTCGGCTTCAACTACCGGGACTGTCCACGCTGCCACCATGCTATCGAGCGTTTCTGGGAGGCGGATTGGGCTGCGCTACTGGCCGACGAGCAGATTGCCCCCGCTTCGGCGGACGAAACGCTGCTTGCCCAGGTGGTGATCGCCGAACTCGACGACCATCTGTGGACGGTGGCCGACATGGCCATGTGTCGCATACGCTGTGATGAGTGTGGCAGCGAACTGGGCGGCGGTCCGCCGACCTGTGCGAGCTGCAAATTCGCCTTCGGCAATCTCTGGTGGCACGACATTGAAGCCGGCCGCCAGGGTGTGATGACGATGGATGAACACGCGCTGCGCGTCGGGCGCTACGTGATCCGCTACCCCCACCGTCATTCCAGCGTGATTGCCGCCGGTTGGCGTATGAACATGCCGCGCATCCTGACCGGCTGGTTGCCTGATGGGGCCGAAGCGCGACGGATGGCCGACCTGATGAAAGCCGGCGCTGCGGTGGACTGGGATTCTATCTATCGGCAGATCGACGCTGAGATCAATCGTTAGCGCACGATTGACGGTTCCTGCATCCCGTATTACGATCAGGCTGACTTTGTATTCACTCACTCCCCACACTTTCTGATAGGAGAAAGGTGATGACCTCACTCGAACGCCCCACCTGGCGTTATTTTTCGTCTGATCCTGCACAGCGGCGTGTCGCCCAAGATCTATATGAGACGGTCGCCGATCTGCCGTTGATCTGCCCCCATGGGCACGTGGACCCGCGGCTCTTTGCCGATCCGGAGTACACCTTTGGATCACCCACCGAATTGCTCTTGATTCCCGATCACTACATCTTTCGCATGCTCTACTCACAGGGGATTCCGCTGGAAGATCTGGGTATTCCGCGTGCCGATGGCGGCGAAACGGAGCAAGATCAGCGCAAGATCTGGCAGACCTTCGCCGATCACATTCATCTGTTTTGGGGGACGCCTACCGGCGTCTGGCTGCAAGATGAACTCCGCAATGTCTTCGACGTCCAGGAGAAACTGACCGGCGACAACGCCCAATCGGTCTATGATCAGATCGACGAAAAGCTGCGCTCGCCGCAGTTCAACCCACGGCGCATGTACGAACAGTTCAACATCGAGGTCCTCTGCACCACCGACGCCGCCACCGATACATTGAAACACCACAAGGCGATCCAGGCCTCGGATTGGCAGGGCACGATCCGCCCCACCTTCCGCCCCGATACCGTGGTCAACGTGGACATGGCGGGCTGGGTGCAGGCCATCGAGCAACTCGGCGCCGTCTCTGGTGTGGACGTACGCGATTACCGCTCCTATATTCGGGCGTTGGAGGAACGGCGACTCTTCTTCCGCGAAATGGGCGCCACCGCCACCGACCACGCTGCGCTGACGGCATACACCGAGATCCTCAGCCCTGCCGAAGCGGATAGCATCTTTCAGCGTGCGCTGAAGGGCGAGGCAACCGGCGAGGATGCGCGCCGCTTCACCGGCCATATGTTGACCGAAATGGCGCGCATGAGCTGCGATGACGGCCTGGTGATGCAGATGCACGTGGGCTCGTTCCGCAACCACAACCCCGACATCTTCGCCCGCTTTGGCCGCGATATGGGGGCCGACATCCCCATTCGCAGCGAGTTTACGCGTAACCTCAAACCGCTGCTCGACCGCTACGGTACGCAGCGTGATCTGACCCTCGTCCTCTTTAATTTGGACGAAACGACCTATGGGCGCGAACTGGCGCCGCTGGCCGGCGTCTACCCCAGCCTGGTGTTGGGGCCGCCCTGGTGGTTCTTCGACAGCCTCAACGGCATCCGTCGCTTCTTTGATCTGGTCATGGAAACGACGGGGATCTACAATACCGCCGGTTTCAACGACGACACCCGCGCCTATCCGTCGATCCCGGCGCGGCATGATTTGTGGCGTCGCGCCGCCTGCGACTGGGTCGCCGATCTCGTGGTGCGCGCCATCGTCGACGAAGAAGACGCCCGGCGCATGGTCCACGCCTTATCTTATGATCTGGCGAAGCGGACGTATAAGTTGTAGAGAACGGGGGCTGGAGGTTGGGGATCGTCAACACAATCTCTCGCCTCTAGCCCCTTCTGCCCCCGATCACCGATCACCCACTGCTTTTTTTGGAGGTTCTATGCGTTTCGGAATGAGTGGCTGTTTCTTGCCTGAAAATATGGACGATGTCACCCCGGCTATATGCCGACGTGTGCGCGAGTTGGGGTTTTCGGGCATTTTTACACGTTTTCGCCAGAATGATCCCCACACGACGCCCAGGGAAAAGGCACAGCGACTGCGCAGTTTGCTGGCCGACGAAGGGGTGCGTCTCTACCAGTCCACGGGCTATTGGCAGAACATGATCACGCCCGACGAAAGCGCGCGTAAGGAGACGGTGAGCACCGTGCGTGCAGCCTTGCGGCTGGCCGGGTGGATGGGAGCGCGTGGCATCGACACCGGCCCCGGCTCGATGAACCCTACGGGGCCGTGGCATCCGCACCCTGACAACTGGACGGCGTCGGCGCGGCGTCAACTGGTGAAGACGCTCAAAGAGTGTGTCTCGGCCGCAGAAGAGGCGGGTGTCTTCCTCAGTTTGGAGAGCCACCAACTGGTGACGTTGCAGAATGCCGAGATTACGCTCGAAGTCCTGGATGAAGTGGATTCACCATGGGTGCGCTGCGACTATGACTCGGCCAACTGGATCACGCTGGAGACCGTCTTCGACACCACATCGGCGCTCAATCACCACTTCGATCTGCTGGGCAAACACATTGTCAGCGCCCACGCCAAGGATATCTGGATTGAGAATAAACTGGCGCTGCACCTGCAAGATGGCTGCCCCGGCAAAGGTAATATGGACTTCAAGACGCTCTTGCGCCGCGTGGAGGCGTTGTCTCCCGAGTACCCTGTCATATCAGAGGGCAACGCCACCGCCGATCTACCCGCTGTGTCGCGGCTCTTCCACAATACGGCGCGCGAGCTGGGTATTCCCGTGCTTACTTCATAGCGATGACTGAGAACCAAGACGTCGTCAGGCTTCTCCACATCCAACCACCACTACAAAGGATCCTTAATGCCCAACCTCCGTTTTGCTGCGCCTGTTGAACGTCGACTGGCGATTGTCACCGGCGGCGCGCGTGGCCTTGGCCGCGCCTGCGCCATTCGTCTGGCCGAGGCCGGGCGCGATGTCGTGATCGCCGATCTGTTGGATGAACAGGGCGAGGCTGTGGTCGCCGAGATCGAAGCGCTGGGCCAACAGGCACGCTACATGCGCACCGATGTGACTGACGAAGTCGCCGTCCAAACGTTGGCAGACGAGAGCGCCGACATCTTTGGGCGCATCGATATCCTGGTCTGTTGCGCCGGCATCCTGGGCATCGAAGCGCCCTTTCTCGAACAGTCGGCGGCTCAATTTGATAAGGTGATGCGCATCAACGTTTACGGTGTCTTCCATGCCCATCAGGCCGCCTTCCCCTATATGCTGAAAAATGGGTGGGGACGCTGTGTCACCATCACCTCTGGGGCGCGGCACGCGGCCACCAATCAGGTGCCCTACGGCGTCTCGAAAGGGGCGGTCTACTCGTTGGTGGGTGCATTGGGGAACTCATATTCCAGGCAAGGGATCTTTGTCAACGGCGTGGAGCCGGGCGCGCGCTCACCGATATGGTGGTGCCTCGCTTTTCCCCAGAGTTTATCGCCAATCCTGGCAATCCACTGGGGCGCTATTCGGACCCGGAAGAGGTGGCCGAAGTTGTCGAGTTCCTCTGTTCAGAGCAGAATACGTACACCACAGGGTCAGTGTGGAGCGTCAAAGGACAATCAGGTTGAGCCAGAAGAGCGGAGTGGGTGCGAAAGTGCAGAGTATAAACAGTGCCATGGGCAGCGCCGTGATCCTGTCTGCCGCGATTTTGATGGTGATGGTGTTGGGCGACGCGCTGGTATACTCGTGGCCCAAAGGGATCCCTACCCAGTTGTGGGCGCTACTCGATTCGCCGGTGCATCTGGTGCTGGCGTTGTTGGTCGTGGCTCCGCTCTTTGCTCACCCTGCCATCCAGCGTCACCTCTGGATCTGGCTGGCGGTGGCGGCCATGGCGGCTGTCCTGGTGGATCTCGACCATTTCATCGCCGCCCGTTCGTTCGCCCTGGAGGACGCACTGGAATTGGGCGGGCGTCCCATCGCGCACAGCTTCGCCTTTGCCATCGCCATGGCCGCGCTCACGTGGATCATCAGCCGGGAGCCGCTAGGCGCGATCCTGGTGTTGGGGGTGCTGCTCTCGCACATGGTACGCGATGCCTCACATGGCACCGCCCCGTTGTTGTGGCCGCTGCCCACCAGTGTGAGCGTGCCGATTCCTCTGTATTATGCAATTGAGATTGGGATGGGGTGGATTGCCCTCTGGATCCTGGGACAATCGGTGCCGATCACATGGCTGTCGTGGATAGGATCCCTAGTGGGGCGATGAAGACTTTCCACTGGGGCTAACTGCAAACGCTATGCAACCCGCCAGGTCACGAAGACCTGGCGGGTTTTCAATTATACGGGCTGGGCGAACAGGTGCATCTGTTCCTTCCAGAGGTTGTCGCACAGGCGATTGGGCGGCAGTTCCACATCATCGAAGGTGAGGACGGCATCTTTGGGCAGGTCGCGCTTGAGGCGGCAGCCTTCGGCCAGCCCCATCGGCAGCAGGTTTTCGGCGCGGGCAATTTCGGCCTTTTCGCACTGTCCATAGGTCATATAGAAACCAATGCCGTCAAGCACATCCCCTGCGCTCAGGTTTGTCTTGGCCGTGGTCACCACTTCTACAGTGGGCGCACCCTGAGGGGCAATCGCGGCATCGCCAAAGAGCACGGCGCGTGCCACGGTGTTAGGTACCTCAAAATGGCAGAGGTGGTAGGGTGTGTAGAAAAGGTAGAGTGGGCCTTCACCCAGTTTGTAGAGATTCAGATAGTGCTGCTGCATGGGGTGGTCGTGGGTGCCAAGCACGAAGACGCCCGGCCCAGGCGCTGCGCCCACGACATAATCGACGATGCCGGGGCCGTTGATCAGATCCTCGAGCGGGTAGAGATCCACTACCTCTTGCAGCGGTGTGCCGCCGGCGACAGTGGGGCCGTGCATGCCTCGTTTGGCTACCGTCATGCCGGTGGCGTTGGCTACAATTGCCTGCTCGAACGAAATCTTCGAACCGTCGGCAAATGACGTCACCATGTGCGGCTTCTGCCCCCACCGCCTGGCGAAAGCCTCTTGCGTGGTGGGGTTGCGGTAGGGATCTTGCAGCCCCTTGATGTTGCCGCACAGCACGGGCTTGACGCCAATCCCTTTGACGAAGCGATAGAGATTCATGATCACGCCCGGTTGATCGCCGTCGGCGTTGGTGATGACCACACCGGCCCGGTCGGCGCGCTCCTTGAGCAGCGGACCGATGGTGCCGTCCAATTCGGCGTTCATCAGGATCACATGCTTGCCGTGCTCGATGGCGGTAAGCGCAACCTGTGCGCCGAACTCAATGGCGCCCGTTACCTCGATGACGGCGTCGATGCCCTCGGCGCGGCAGAGCAACAGGGCATCCTCGGTGATGGCGTAGCGTCCACGGGCGACGGCTTCTTCCAGCGCGGCCACCGTCTCGACCATCTGCACATCCTCGACGCCGGCTTCAGTGTAAGCACGTTTGGCGCCGTCCAGATGACGATTTGAGATGGCGACCAATTCCATGCCGGGCGTACTCTGCAGGATCTGCAGGGCTATGCCGCGGCCCATAAACCCGGCCCCGATCATGGCCACGCGGATCGGATTGCCCTCAGCGGCGCGCTTTTTCAGTGCAGTATCGATCAAAATCATGTTCGATTCTCCTTTGGGCTAGCCGACGACGGCGGCTTCCTGGAAATCGGCCCAGGTGCGGTCTTTGTCGGAAATGACGGAGACCGGCAGCGGCCAGTCGATTGCAAAGGTTGGGTCATCATAGCGGATGCCTCGTTCGGCGCCCGGTGTGTAGAACTGGCTCACCTGGTAGAGCACTTCGACGTCGTCGGTCAGGGTTTGGAAGCCGTGTCCGAAGTTTTCGGGGACATAGAGCAGCCGATGATTTTGCGCCGACAGTTCCACGCCGATCCACTCTTTGTAGGTGGGTGAATCGGGACGCAGATCGATGATCACATCGTAGATGGCGCCGCGGATGGCGCGTACCATCTTGGCCTCGCCGTAGGGTTCGATCTGATAGTGCATGCCGCGCAGCGTGCCTTTGTGGATGTTGTATGACAGGTTGACCTGTCTCACATCAGGCGACAGGTCGTGTTCCTCAAACTCGCGCTGACACCAGGCCCGCGCAAAAAATCCCCGTTCATCCTCGAAGGGTTTGAGATCGACGATATACGCACCTTTGAGTTTCGTTTCGGTGAAGATCATAGTTGGATCGCTTTCTGAAGTTGGGGGTGGGGGAATAGGGATTCGCTAATCTGCCACCGCGGCGGGCTCTGCAAGCGAGACTTTGTCCGCTTGCCAGAACAGATCGTTATCGATCTGGCCGGTCTCGATCAGGTGTTTTAGTTGATTGAGCCGGGTAAAGGCGCGGAATTTGAAGGTTTCGGGTGACATATCAATGCGGCGGAAGACTTCGTATAGTTCTTGTGCTCCGTTATGGATCGTACGTTTGGTTTTGAATCCCAGGCGTTCGTTGATCTTGTCGAAGCGGACGCGGTAGCTGCGGTTGTCGCCATCGCTGTTGCCCATGCTCAGTTTGCAGCCGGGGAACGCATCGGCCACGGCTTCGGCGATCTCGCGTACCCGGTAGTTTTCCTCGCTGTCGCCGACGTTGAAGATCTGCTTGTGGATGACCTCTTGCGGCGCTTCCAGCGCGGCGTTGATGGCATCGCAGATGTCCAACACATGAACCAGAGGCCGCCACGGAGTGCCGTCGCTGGTCATGCGGATCTCGTTTGTCGTCCACGCCAGCCCGGCCAGATTGTTGAGTACAATATCGAAGCGCATGCGCGGGGATGGTCCATAGGCGGTGGCGTTGCGCAGGAAAACGGGCGAAAACGTGTCGTCGGCCAGCGCCGAGACGTCACGTTCCACCATTACTTTGCAGTCGGCGTAGGTGGTCTGCGGGTTGGGATCGGATTCCTCGGTCTTCCAGTCGTTGTTGCCTGCGCCGTAGACGCTACACGACGAAGTGTAAACGAAGCGAGGAATGCCCACTGCCTTGCATTTCTTGGCCAGGGCGACGCTGCCGGCGTGGTTGATCTGGTAGGTGATCTGGGCGTTGAACTGCCCGAGTGGATCGTTGGAGAGTTCGGCCATGTGTACCACGGCGTCGAAGCCTTCCAGGTCTGCTTCGGTGATGTGACGGATGTCTTTGTTGATCACGGTGGGGTACTGTTCGGCGCGGTTGTTGAAGAGCCATCCATTGCGGTAAAGACCTGTATCCAGGCCGGTGATGGTGTGCCCTCGCTGGTGCAAGACGGTGCTGAGGTTAGCCCCGATGTAGCCATCGGTGCCGGTGACGAGTACTTTCACAGTTGCTTTCTCCTCTGCGTTGAGTCCGCCGTTGCCACTACATTGCGGCGTCAATATCCCGGCGGAAAGAAATATGGCGTCTGTACCACTTGGTCGCGTGTATCCTCATGTTCCCGCCAGAATTTATGAGGTATTGAGATCGGCCGGCGGATCTGTGCGGATAGTTGGAACATTGAGCCGATAGATCGACATCTTGTGACGCAGAGTCTAGCAGGATCGCGGGCGCGGATCACCTGAAAGGAGTAACCAATTGGTCATAGAATGTTGGGCCGAGCATGTGATTCGGTGATGACTACCAGGGTCGCTTACGGAATCGCCCTGGTAGTCCTGGCGCACCGATCGGCTTTCAGTTGGTCTGCTCCCGACCGAGTTGAGGGAGATAGAGGTCGTGCGATGGGGCCGGATCTGTCGAGAGATCCTCCTCACTGACCGTGTGGCTGAGGATGTGGCCATCGTTGGGGTCGGAGAGGATCGTCTCGGTGATGAGCTTGTTGCGGCGCAAGTCTTTGACGGTGTAGACGCGTTTGGCCTGCGAGGAGGTGAAGACGTACTCGCTGCGGTAGACAGAGAAGATGAGGGTGTCGTCTTTGTAGATGTTGACGTTGTTGATGCCTTCTTCGCTGCGCGCCGAGTAGAGCGGGCTGTTGCCGTCCACGCGCAGTTGGTACTCGCCATCAGCGGTGAAGCGTTCTTCCATCAGTGGCGAGCAGTCCTTACGCAGACGCACGTTCCACTCGTCAGGATCGAGGGTGACGATATCGGGCTTACCACAGGCGTTCGTGTTGTTGAACTTGTAGCGGTAGATGAAGCCGACCTCGATGCCGTTGCGGGTTGCGGGTTCGCCGGATAGGTGACCGTTCTGGTCGGCATCCCAGCCCGGCTGTGTCGTGCTGCTGTTGGACCAGTGGTAGTGGAAGTTGACGTGAGGCGGGTAGTCGGTCGTGCAGCAACTGCCGTCCGGTTTGAGGGGGTGGCTGGTCTGGGTGTTGTAAAGAGTGATCCGGCTGTCGGCAGGGATACGGGCGCGGACGTCGATATCCACGAGGATCTCTTTGATGGCCCACTGGAAGGTGTCTGCAATGGTGAGGCGGGGTTCGGTCCACTCTTCCCAGGATTTGTTGTCAGGATGGTAGGGGTTGTTGGGATCGACCGAGGCCCGCTCCTTGTTGTTCCAGAAGGTGCCCATCTGGATACCGGGCAGGCTGTCTACATTCCAAATGGTGGCGATCCAGTCGGGTCCTGCCGACCTGGCGACCGAGATGAAGTGTGGAATGAACGATAAGCAGACAATGGATAGACCCAAAGTCAGTATTTTCTTGGTGGCGGTATACATAAGTTTGCCTTTCAGAATGAACCGGCGCAAGCTAAAGGCTTTGCCATGAACCGGGGATGCCATTCGAGTTGGGGGTAGGCCATGTGTCGGTGCCTGACGAGGAATGCCCGCTGCCTTGCACTTCTTAGCCAAATCTTGTTACGCAGAGTCTAACAGAATCGCGGGCACAGGTCATCAAAAAGGGGTAACCAATTGGTCATAGGATGTTGGGCCGAGCATGTGATTCGGCAAAGACTACCAGAGTCGCTTACGGAATCGTCCTGGTAGTCGTGAAGCGATGGTGACTTGCCGCTGCTCTGCTGCGGGCAGAATTTAGGGCGATCCAGGTCGTGCGATGGGGCCGGATCTGTCGAGAGATCCTCCTCACTGACCGTATGGCTGAGGATGTGGCCATCGTTGGGGTCGGAGAGGATCGTCTCGGTGATGAGCTTGTTGCGGCGCAAGTCTTTGACGGTGTAGACGCGTTTGGCCTGCGAGGAGGTGAAGACGTACTCGCTGCGGTAGACAGAGAAGATGAGGGTGTCGTCTTTGTAGATGTTGACGTTGTTGATGCCTTCTTCGCTGCGCGCCGAGTAGAGCGGGCTGTCGCCGTCCACGCGCAGTTGGTACTCGCCATCAGCGGTGAAGCGTTCTTCCATCAGTGGCGAGCAGTCCTTGCGCAGACGCACGTTCCACTCGTCAGGATCGAGGGTGACGATATTGGGCTTACCACAGGCGTTCGTGTTGTTGAACTTGTAACGGTAGATGAAGCCGACCTCGACGCCGTTGCGGGTTGCGGGTTCGCCGGATAGGTGACCGTTCTGGTCGGCATCCCAGCCCGGTTCTGTCGTGCTGCTGTTGGACCAGTGGTAGTGGAAGTTGACGTGAGGCGGGTAGTCGGTCGTGCAGCAACTGCCGTCCGGTTTGAGGGGGTGGCTGGTCTGGGTGTTGTAGAGGCTGATCTGGCTGTCGGCGGGAATACGGGCGCGGACGTCGATATCCACGAGGATCTCTTTGATGGCCCACTGGAAGGTGTCTGCAATGGTGAGGCGGGGTTCAGTCCACTCCTCCCAGGATTCGTTGTCAGGATGGTAGGGGTTGTTGGGATCGACCGAGGCCCGCTCCTTGTTGTTCCAGAAGGTGCCCATCTGGATACCGGGCAGGCTGTCTACATCCCAGATGGTGGCGATCCAGTCGGGTCCTGCCGACCTGGCGACCGAGATGAAGTGTGGGATGAACGATAAGCAGACAATGAGTAGACCCAAAGTTAATGTTTTCTTGATGCTTGTATTCATTAGGTTTCCTTTTTAGAGTAAACCGGCGCAAAGGCGCGGGCGGCTGCTTTGATGTTGGTGGCTTCGCTCTTGTCGACGCGTTTTTGCGAAGTCCCGGCAGCTTCGCCTTGAATCTGAGGTAGACCCATGACCGGAGCACTCATCACGAGTGCCCCGGTTCAGGATGTTCTGCCACCCGTACATCATGGCTGGGTTAACGGTTCCCGATCAGAGGGAGGAAGAGAGAGTGAGAAGAGGTGACCTCCGGCTCAAGGAGAAGAGGGGTAGCCGAACGTGAGTGCTCACTGCCCGCCCTGTAGACCTGAGTGCGGCGAGGATCGTCGAGGCTGAAGGAGATCTGAGTCTGAGCCGCGGCGAGAACCTCGAAGCGAACGGTGGCCAGGGTGAAGGTGCCCGATGGGTAAGGGGCGCCAAGATGACCGGCCTCATAGCGGAGGGAGCCGCTCTGGTTGTCGAAGACATTGCGCAACTGGGTGGGCAGCGCATCGCCTGACGAGACGGCAAGCACCTTGAGGAGGGCCGGATCGAAGTCGAGGAAGACGGCGGCAGCGTCCACCGTCTGGTCGCCGGCCTCCACCTGAATGGTCAAGTCAAACGACTGACCGGGGGTGAGGGTGGCGACAGAGGGCAGGAGGCGCAGATCGACATTGGCGACAGCGGCCGGGTCAGCGGTAGCGGCGGCGACGGCCTGAGGCGTCGAGGCATCCTCGCCGGTTTCGGCGTAGTGGAGCGAGAGCAGCGAGAAGTCGAAGAGCGAGATGCAACTGCTCAGATTGAAGTCGGCGCGGGCATCATAGGCGGCGGCGTCCTGACAGAGGCCGAAGGTATTGGCCAGGATAGAGAAGTCAACGATGTTGACCTGGTTGGAATCGTCGGCATCCCCCTCACGCAGCGTGCCGAAGTCGATGTTGTTGAGGCCCTCGACAAGCGAGATGGACTGAGCCGTCTGCAGCGAGTGACTGTGCTTGACGGTAGCGACATAGGCGCCGGGCTCAATGGCGTAGAGATGGAAGACGCCGTTGGCATCGGTGGTCGGCGTGAAGGTATAGGCCGGGCTGGTCGTCTCGCCTGGGTGATAGAGGGAGACGGTGAGCGGGGCCTGCCAGCTTGGGTGCGGCGGCGACTGGGTGGCGGCATCGCGCTCGAAGGTGACAACGCCGGTAAGCTGAGCGCCGGTGAAGACGATGGAACCGTTTTGAGTGCCGCTGAGCAACGAGGTGTTGCCGGCGGTCACCTCACTCTGGCGAGGTGCGGTTGTGGAGAAGGTGAGTGCCGTATTGGGCGCCTGGACCACGGCCTGCGCCTTGAAGTGGATGGTGGCGAGGGTGAAGGTGCCGGTGGCGCTGTTGCCGGTGCCCAGTTCTACACCCTGGCTGATATTGATCTGGCCGGTGGCGTTGTCGAACTCGTTCTGCAGGGTGATGGCGAATGCGTTCCCAGGTGTCACACTGAGCACCTCCAGTGCCGCCGGATCGAAGTCGAGATAGGCGGCAGCGCCACTGATACCCTGACCCTCGGCGCTCACCTGCACGGTGATGTTGAACTCTTCACCCGGCATCACCTGGCTCACCGCCGGCTGCACACTCAGGACCACGTCGCCCGGGGCAGGCACCGGTGTTTGGGTGGGTGTGCTTGTGCTGCTCGCTATGAAGGTCGGCGTCGGTGTAAAGGTCGCCGTCGGCATTGGCGTCTTTGTAGCGGTGTTCGTGCTAATGAGCGTCGCCGTCGCCGTCCAGGTTGGCGTTGGTGTAAAGGTTGCCGTTGGCATTGGCGTGCTTGTAGCAGTGTTCGTGCTAATGAATGTCGCCGTCGCCGTCCAGGTTGGCGTCGGTGTAAAGGTTGCCGTTGGCATTGGCGTGCTTGTGGCAGTGTTCGTGCCAATGAGTGTCGGCGTCCAGGTCGGCGTCGGTGTAAAGGTTGCCGTTGGCATTGGCGTGCTTGTAGCAGTGTTCGTGCCGGTGGGTGTCGGCGTCCAGGTCGGCGTCGGTGTAAAGGTTGCCGTTGGCATTGGCGTGCTTGTAGCAGTGTTCGTGCCGGTGGGTGTCGGCGTCCAGGTCGGCGTCGGTGTAAAGGTTGCCGTTGGCATTGGCGTGCTTGTAGCAGTGTTCGTGCCGGTAGGTGTCGGCGTCCAGGTCGGCGTCGGTGTAAAGGTTGCCGTCGGCATTGGCGTGCTTGTAGCGGTATTTGTGCCGGTAGGTGTGGCCGTCGCCGTCCAGGTTGCTGTCGGCGTAGAGGTCACAGTCGGGGTGGATGTGGGTCCGGCGACGAGATCCTCCTCAACGACCGTATGGCTGAGGATGTGGCCATCGTTGGGGTCGGAGAGGATCGTCTCGGTGATGAGCTTGTTGCGGCGGAAGTCTTTGACGGTGTAGACGCGTTTGGCCTGGGAGGAGGTGAAGACGTACTCGCTGCGGTAGACAGAGAAGATGAGGGTGCCGTCTTTGTAGATGTTGACGTTGTTGATGCCTTCCTCGCTGCGCGCCGAGTAGAGCGGGCTGTTGCCGTCCACGCGCAGTTGGTACCCGCCATCAGCGGTGAAGCGTTCTTCCAGCAGTTGCGAGCAGTCCTTACGCAGACGCACGTTCCACTCGTCAGAATTCAGGATGATCAGGCTGGGTTTACCACAGGCGTTGGCGTTGTTGAACTTGTAACGGTAGATCGAGCCGACCTCGATGCCGTTGCGGGTTGCGGGTTGGCCGTAGAGGTGACCGTTCTGGTCGGCATCCCAGCCTGGCTGTGTCGTACTGGTGTTGGACCAATGGTAGTGGAAGTTGACGTGAGGCGGGTAGTCGGTAATGCAGCAAGTACCATCCGGTTTGATGGGGTAGCTGGTCTGGGTGTTGTAGAGGCTGATCTGGCTGTCGGCAGGGATACCGGCGCGGACGTTGATATCCACGAGGATCTCTTTGATGGCCCACTGGAAGGTGTCCATAATGGTGAGGCGGGGTTCGGTCCACTCTTCCCAGGATTTGTTGTCAGGATGGTAGGGGTTGTTGGGATCGACCGAGGCCCGCTCCTTGTTGTTCCAGAAGGTGAGCATTTTGATACCGGGCAGGTTGTCTACGTCCCACTCGGCGGCGATCCAGTCGGGTCCTGCCGACCTGGCGACCGAGATGAAGTGTGGGATGAGCGATAAGCAGACAATGAATAGACCCAACGTCAGTATTTTCTTGGCGGCGGTATTCATGGGTCACCTTCTGTGCAAAATATACCGGCGCCAAGGAGGGCCGGGGTGGGCGGCTGCTTTGATGTTGATGGCCACGCTGTCGGCTTCAGTGCCGGCTTTGTGCTGAACCGGGATACTCGTCAAGAGTATCCCGGTTCAGGTTGTCATTCCGCCCTTTACATCATCCGATGTTACGGATTCTGGATTTGGGGGAAGAAGATCTGGAAACCAGCAGAGTCGGCCGGCTCAAGGAGAAGAGGGGTAGCCGAACGCAAGTGCTCACTGCCTGCCCTGTAGACCTGAGTGCGGCGAGGATCGTCGAGGCTGAAGGAGATCTGAGTCTGAGCCGCGGCGAGAACCTCGAAGCGAACGGTGGCCAGGGTGAAGGTGCCCGATGGGTAAGGGGCGCCAAGATGACCGGCCTCATAGCGGAGGGAGCCGCTCTGGTTGTCGAAGACATTGCGCAACTGGGTGGGCAGCGCATCGCCTGACGAGACGGCAAGCACCTTGAGGAGGGCCGGATCGAAGTCGAGGAAGACGGCGGCAGCGTCCACCGTCTGGTCGCCGGCCTCCACCTGAATGGTCAAGTCAAACGACTGACCGGGGGTGAGGGTGGCGACAGAGGGCAGGAGGCGCAGATCGACATTGGCGACAGCGGCCGGGTCAGCGGTAGCGGCGGCGACGGCCTGAGGCGTCGAGGCATCCTCGCCGGTTTCGGCGTAGTGGAGCGAGAGCAGCGAGAAGTCGAAGAGCGAGATGCAACTGCTCAGATTGAAGTCGGCGCGGGCATCATAGGCGGCGGCGTCCTGACAGAGGCCGAAGGTATTGGCCAGGATAGAGAAGTCAACGATGTTGACCTGGTTGGAATCGTCGGCATCCCCCTCACGCAGCGTGCCGAAGTCGATGTTGTTGAGGCCCTCGACAAGTGAGATGGACTGAGCCGTCTGCAGCGAGTGACTGTGCTTGACGGTAGCGACATAGGCGCCGGGCTCAATGGCGTAGAGATGGAAGACGCCGTTGGCATCGGTGGTCGGCGTGAAGGTATAGGCCGGGCTGGTCGTCTCGCCTGGGTGATAGAGGGAGACGGTGAGCGGGGCCTGCCAGCTTGGGTGCGGCGGCGACTGGGTGGCGGCATCGCGCTCGAAGGTGACAACGCCGGTAAGCTGAGCGCCGGTGAAGACGATGGAACCGTTTTGAGTGCCGCTGAGCAACGAGGTGTTGCCGGCGGTCACCTCACTCTGGCGAGGTGCGGTTGTGGAGAAGGTGAGTGCCGTATTGGGCGCCTGGACCACGGCCTGCGCCTTGAAGTGGATGGTGGCGAGGGTGAAGGTGCCGGTGGCGCTGTTGCCGGTGCCCAGTTCTGCACCCTGGCTGATATTGATGTGGCCGGTGGCGTTGTCGAACTCGTTCTGCAGGGTGATGGCGAATGCGTTCCCAGGTGTCACACTGAGCACCGTCAGTGCCGCCGGATCGAAGTCGAGGTAGGCGGCAGCGCCACTGATACCCTGACCCTCGGCGCTCACCTGCACGGTGATGTTGAACTCTTCACCCGGCATCACCTGGCTCACCGCCGGCTGCACACTCAGGACCACATCGCCCACAGTCAGCGTGGAAACGGTGATCTGGACAGCGGGTGAGGTTGTGGTGGCGTTGTCGTTATCGGTTGCTACTGCCGTTAGCGCGTGCGATCCCTCGGCCGCACCACTCCATATCCACTGCCAGGGGGCTGCCGTGTCGGAGCCCAGCAGGGTGGAATCGGCGTAGAAATCGACCTGGGTTACACTGCCGTCGGTGTCGGCCGCATCGGCGCTGATGAGGATATCGTCGCCGTGCACAAAACCTGCATCAGACTCAGGTTGCGTGATGCTGATAGTAGGCGCCTGGTTGAGCACCTCGTTGACGACGATATTCACCGGCGTCGAAGTCGTGCTGCTGCCGCCGTTGTCGGTGGCTACGGCCACGATGGCGTGGTTGCCCGGCGCAGCGTCGCTCCAGGTGATCTGCCAGGGCGCGGTGGTCGCTGTGCCCAAGAGGAGGGCATTGCTGTAGAAAGCTACCTGGACGACGTTGCCGTCGCTGTCGGCGGCATTGGCGGCCAGCGTAATGGCTTCACCCTGAGTGAAGGTTGCCCCTTCGGTTGGACTGCTGACGCTGACCGTGGGCGGGTTTTGGGGTGCTTCGCCCAGCGCAACGCGGAATTCGAGCAGGCCGACGCCGTTGCTGTTCATCACCCAAGGGCCGGCATAGGAGTGTCCACTGTAGCTGACATGGGTGGCGGAAGAGCCATCGCCCGAAAGGGCCAGCCGGATCAGGTTGCCGTCAATGCTGCCGCCGACCACCGTTGCCGACGTCCCTTCGAGCCCGAAATCGGCTTCGGCCCCGGCCTCCCAAAGCAGCGTATCGTCTGGATCGCGCATGGCCAGCACCACCTCGTTGCTTCCGTTGCGGTAGGCGGCTTGTATGTAAGGCGGATCGATATTTTGGGTGTTGGTCGAACCGTAGAGGTCGCGTGCGATGAGGTTGAACATGTGTTCACCGATTAGCTCGTATCCCTCGTCGTACACGAAGTGGCAGCCATCATGGCCGTCGACGGCAGTCGTAGACATGACTTCTAGCTTGTCGAAGCGGTCGAGCAGGCGTTGGCGTTCGAACAGATCGAGATTGAAGGAAATACAGGTGGAGTTGCGTATCTGATGCGTGTAGATCTTTTCAAGATTGGGGTAGTCTTCCTGCCAGTCGTAATAGAGATCGATGACCCCGTTTTCGTGGGCTTCTGCGCGTCCACCATCCGCCTCGCCCTGATACCAGAGCATGGCGCGCACGCTGTCTGCGACCCCTGCCTGCTGAACGCGGAAGAGCAATCGTCCGTAATTGGTCTCCATGTCGCCGGGGTTGGCATCGTTGCGTGGGAAGAAGGTGATGTTTTTGCCGCCGTGGGCGCCGTTGATGATGGCGATGGGGATCTGGTATGTGTCTACGAGCAGACGCCCCATGCGAAGCGCCCATTGACCGACGGCGCCTGGTCCCCAGTAGCCGTCCCCTTCGGCCAGGTGCCAATCCAGGTCGGCCTCTATCTTGGCAATGTCAAAGTCCCGCCGTCCAAAGGAACGCAGGAATTGGCCCTGATTGGTGTTCGCTGTAGCGCTGCCGACCTGGCGTTTTGCAAAGGCGTTGGACTGGCCGTTGATGAGGTAGACGTCGCCGGCGACCACATACTCTGCCCGCTTGATGAGTACCTCGGTTGCCCCGGCCTTACTGTAGAGTTCGAACTCATAGTTGGCCAGTTCGGCGACGATTTCGGGCGCAAACGAGAAAGCTGCGCCGTCGCTATTGTAGACCAGCGCTTGGGTGAAGGTGCCAACCAGTGCGTTGTCCCGATAGACGTTGAGGATCACCGAATCCTGGCCCGGTGTCTCCACGATTCCGGCAATGGGAACGAGGGCAGTATTCGTGCTGAGATCGCGTGGGTAGACCTGAAGATCCTTGGGGAAGGCGCTAAGAACAACAGTCGGGCCTACCTCTTGCGCAAAGATAGTCCGTGGGAGCGCTAACGCTATCACTATCCCCAACACACACATCAACATTCTTTTTCGCATCTTTTCTTCCTTTTGATGTAACTCTTCGGTGCGAGGCGCCGGCCGGGAGGGCTGTCTGCAGTTGAACCCGATTCCGGCCGGCGCCTCGCATCTGAAGTTGAATAGTTACCTACTGATCAAGATGATTGATATCAATGAAGAAACTATCTACCTGTGCGCCGGAGAAGACGCTGCCGACCGAATTACCAGACTTTCCAGGGAGCCTTGCCAGATTGCCAGGCTGCCTCCAGATCGTTTTTGTCGCGTAGGGTGTCCATCGGATGCCAGAAGCCGGTATGGCGGTAAGCCGCTAGCTGTCCTTCGCCGGCCAGTCTTTCCAGCGGCTCCCGTTCCCAGACCGTGGAATCACCCTCGATATAGTCGATGGTGCGTGGTTCAAGGACAAAGAAGCCGCCGTTGATCGAGGCGCCATCCCCTTTGGGTTTTTCACGGAAACTGGAGATCCGGTTCTGTCCTTCGCCCAGAGCGAATGCGCCAAAGCGACCCTCCGGCTGTACGGCAGTGAGGGTTGCCAGGACTTTCTGGCTGCGGTGGAATTCGATCAGAGAGGTAATGTCTACATCGCTCACGCCATCGCCATAGGTGAGGCAGAAGGTTTCGTCGCCGACGTGCTCGCGCACGCGCTTGAGGCGTCCTCCGGTCATAGTGCCGTCGCCCGTATCTACCAGAGTGACCCGCCAGGGCTCCACGCCGTTCTTGTGGACCTGCATCTTGTTGGCCTTCATGTCGAAGGTGACGTCGCTCATCTGCAGGAAGTAACCGGCAAAGTATTCTTTGATGACATGGGCCTTGTACCCACAGCAGATCACAAAGTCGTTGATGCCGTGGCTGGAGTAGATCTTCATAATGTGCCAGAGGATGGGCTTGCCGCCGATTTCCACCATCGGCTTCGGCTTGACACCGGTCTCTTCGCTGAGCCGTGTCCCGTATCCACCGGCAAGGATAACTGCTTTCATGGTCTTCCTTCCTGGTGTTTCGATTCGACTGGGCCGCCCGATCAACGACATCGTCGTCGGCGCACCTGGTGCAGGGGCGCAGCCTCGGGCAACAGGGACACCTGCGACACCCTATGGGGCACGGTGCACCCGGCTTCAGAGTCTAGCAGTCGTTGCCCAATCGAACATCTGAGGAGGGTCACCTTTTTGTCACATCATTTTGCTACCTGTCTGTGATGGTTTTGTGACCGGCTCTCTTGTATGTGGCATCCATGCACGCACATCGAAGTACGTACGTTGTACGGATGTATGTCGTATGGATACTTGGCGAAGATGGAACAGGTAACTGTGGGGGACGAGGAGGAGAACCGTACACGGGCAGTACTGCAAGCCTGGCGCGAATGTTGCTAAATGGATGCAGCCATACACAAGTTTGGCGCGTGTCTCCACGCTACAAGCGGACGGCAAGCCAGATTTCTTTCTATAGTAGGGGGTGGAGTCCAATCTATGTGCAGAAGTTTTGTTTACGGGCTATAGGACAATAGTACTAAATACGAACCTCGGGTAAGATCCTAAACTGAAAGCAACCCGATCGCCGGGCAAGGATCATCTACGAGGGGTACGCCTTCCCCTCCTCTCTTTGTTTGAGGTAGGAGTGAACAATGGTAGTTGTGTTGAGTCTTCTTGTTGTTTTGGCTACAGGGATCGCGCTTAACTTGTGGCTACAACTTTACATGATGCGCCTGCGCGCCCGATATTGGGAAAATCAGACGAGATCTGATAGCTTGATCCGCCATCAATGGCTGCACCAGCTCGAACCGCAGTGGTCCTGGCCCCGGATGCGTTCTGAATCCTAAACCAGCCAACGTTTCGCCTACTGTTGTTCGACGCCCGTTCGACGCCAAACCGACAACATTCGGCAGCCGGTCGCCTTCTGCTGTAGACACTAGCTCCCCGGACTTGCCGCAACCCCATGATCTGCTAGACTGCTTGGAAAGCCCATTCTACTGTCGGCGCGCAACCTGGCTGTCTGTCTGGGCGCTACAGATAGATAAAATCTATGGCCTTTACCGGTACCACCGGTTGCCGGCGAAGATGGGTAGGGTCAAGGCCACTTCAACATCACCTATGGTGGTATCACAGGCAAAGAAACCGAATGCAATTTCAATCCAACGTCAGTACCCGGTCCACGACATGCTCTCATCATACGGTAGAGGAACGGCTCTATCTATCGGGGATGTCCCGTCAAGCATATAGGGGAGATCCCCCACTGAGGAGACAGTTCAGCATCAGGGCACTTCTCCGGCATGGACTTACCCGAGGCGAGCCCCTCATGTGATGCGGTGACCCCCTCCGGCTGCACACCTGGCGCCACGTAGCAGCACACTCTCAACCAAAACAAATCGCATAGATCAGCGTAACTGCCGTTTTTAGAAGACGGCAGGCAGATAGCTATTGCCTTTTTCCATCAAATCAGTTCGACGCGCCCTGGCGCTGTATCACTCACTGAAACATCAGAAGGAGAAATTTTTAATGAATTCGACCAAAGCGTACTGCGTCTGCTACAAGCTGTTCGGGATTCTGTTGTTAGCCTTGCTGATCCTTGCGCCGCACCTACGTCCGCCATCGGCGTCGGCCGCATCTTCGAGGTTCAGCACCAGTGGCACCCTATACTATGTGGCGCCCCACGGTGACGACAAAAACTCGGGCAGCGAGGCGCAGCCGTGGCGGACGCTGGCCAGGGCCGCCGGTGCGGCTGCGGCCGGCGATACTGTCTATATCAAGGCCGGTACCTATCATGAGATCCTGGCGCCGCAGCATTCGGGAACGGCGGACAAACCGATCACCTTTGCGGCCGCCCCCGGCGAGAGCGCAATCATCGATGGGGAGGCCGGAAAAGCAGGCGACTTCGGCGGATTGGTCGACATTGTGGGCAAGAGCTATATCACGATCGAAGGGCTGCAGATCGTTAATTCCCCTTTCTTTGGCATTCGGGTGCAGGATTCCCAGTACGTCACGATACGCAATAACCAAACGGACTTCACCTACTCGTCCGGCGTCTACGTGGATGGCAGCCGGCACGTGCTGATCGATGGTAATGATATCCAGCGCGCCTGCCATGGGGTGGGTGGCAGCCCCCCGCATTTTACCCCCAACGAACACCTCACGATCCGCAATACCAGCGATTTCGAGGTCATGAACAATCGTGTTCACAATTCATTTGTAATCGATGGGGAGATCCGCGGTAAAGAAGGGATCAACATCAAAAGCGGTTCCGCCAGTGGCAGTGTTCACCACAATATTGTCAACGGCATCGACCGCACAGGGATCTACGTAGATGGCTATGACAAGTCTGTGCGCAACGTGGCAATCTATAACAACCAGGTCAGCAACTCGCAGCATGGCATCACCATCGCCTCGGAGAGGCAAGGCCCTGTGGATGATATTCACATTTACAACAATCTGTTTGTGGATAACAAATATCACGGAATCTGGCTGGCCGATCACGGCCAGGCAGGGCCGCTGCACAACATCAGCGTGGTCAACAATACGGTCTATGGGAACGGTGGTTTTGGCCTGCGCATCTCGAGCCAGGCGCTGTCTCAGATCCTTGTGCGCAACAACATCTTCAGTCACAATCAGAATGGCGGGATCCGCATCGACTCAGATGCAAACAGCGCGGCTGTCACCCTCGACCATAACCTCGAGACCGATGACCCTGGTTTTGTGGATCCGTCGCAATTCAACTTCCGGCTGCGCGGCCAGTCGTCAGCCATCGACAAGGGATCGTACACCGGGGCGCCGGGGCATGATGCCGATGGACTTGCCCGCCCACAGGGGGCCGGCATCGACATCGGATCATACGAACTGGCTGCTGCGTCCACAACGGTCCCGAGTGCCTTCCTCTTTATGCCACTGCTCTCGCGCTAGGCAGGTAACTTCTTAGGGAAGGCAAGCTTACATCAAAAACTGGCGGGTTCGTACAGAACCCGCCAGTTTTTATATGGTCACAACAATCCCGATTCGGTGTGGTGAAGTTTTTACCGAGTTACCAGCGGCAGGTAGAGGACAATGTCTGAGGTGTACACCCCCAGATCCTGATTATGGATCTCGCCGCCTGAGGTCAGGGTGAACGGTGCAACCGTGCCGTCGACGAAGTCGCTGTCCAGACTGTCGTCGCTGCCGACGTTGGCCTGGGTGGCGATATAGCCTGCGGGCAGTGAGGCTATGGTGAGTTGGTACTCACCGGGCAGAAGCGGAAGCCCCTGGCTGTCATGCGTGAAGAGGTAGCTGGCGCCGGCAAGGCTTGTCGTTGTAGAAATCACGGTAGCATTGCTGTCGGTGAGGGCGATACTTACCCCGGTGACGCCGGGTTCATCCTGATCGCGAAGGCCATTTTTGTCGGTGTCCTGCCAGACGCGGCCGTCAACGGTCACACCGTTGACCATTCCGGCATCCCACGTGTCATTGACTTCACCTGAACCCAGTGGGAAGACGGCGGTTTTGCCTGTACCACGCTCGGCGTCGCTGTCCAGCGCATCGCTGTCGCCCCGGTTTGGTCGTGTGAAGCTATTGTAGCCTTCGGGCAGTGCGAAAACCAGGTAGTAGTACTGTGCAGGTTCGATGTTGGCGAAGCTGTAGCTTCCGTCTTCCGCCGTGATCGTGCTGCTAACGGCATTGGATGAGCGTGCTTCGATCTGCGTATGGAGGGTGACCGTTGCCCCGGCGATGGCTACGGTCGCCGAGTCGCCGTCGTTTTGGATCCCATCTCCGTTCAGATCTTCCCAGACGTAGCCCTGGATGGTTGCCGGCTCGCCTTGACCGATGAGGCCGGCGTCGACGTTGTCTTTAATCTCACCGTCGGCCAGGATGAAGTTGGCCGTACGACCGTCGGCGTCGACATCGCTGTCCAGGTTATCGTCGCTGCCCTGATCCTGAATAGCAAAGACAAACTGCGCGGGCAGGGCAAAAGTCAGGTAGTATTCGCCAGGCTGCAAATCCTGGAAGAGGTAGGTTCCATTGCTTGTCGTGGTGGTGTTCGCAATCACAGTGTCGGCACTACTGTCCAGGAGGGTGACGGCAACCCCTTCGATGCCTTGATCCGCTTCAAAGGGATCCTGGATGTTGTTCTGGTTGACGTCGCGCCAGACGCGCCCGCTGACGGTCACCCCCGTGTAAGCGACGTAGTAGCCGGTGTCCTGGGCCTGGTAGACATTGTTGACCGGATCGTTGGCCGTTACCGTTGCCACATGGCCATGTTCGCCTGCCTGCGCCACGCCCACCTGCTGGCAAGCTGCGCCGACATCCACATTGCTCTGGCCGGGAGCCAGGGTTGGGATCTCACAGACGGTGATGTCGTCGTTGGCGTCGCCGGGCGTGCCGTTGTCGTCCACGATGACGACGTTGCTCAGGTCATAAGAACTACCGTTACGCACCAGGTGAGTCCATGTGATCGACTCCCCTGCGCGCACGGAAATGGCGTCTTGGCTGCGATCGGCGTCGACGCCGTTTACATAGTTTTCGAGCAGGATCTCTCCGCTGCTGCTCAGGCAGTCGAGGGCCTCAATATCGGTCAGGTTGTCGCTGAATGCGCCAACATAAGTGGCCACTGCGGTCTGCTTGTCGATAGCCCACAGCGCGTTGGCGTCGGGACGACTGTTGGCTCCGGTCGTGCCGTAGAGAATGCCGCTGTTGTCGAAGCCGAGCCCGTCTACGTTCTGAATGGTCTCCCCATTGAGAGAGCGGGTGAGGAAGCCAATCTCGGCTGTTGCGCCGTTTGTCGGATCGATAGTCACCAGCCGTGTGGGGCCGCCGGCAGAATTCATGAGGCCGTACATGGTGCCGTCAAGCGGATCGATGGCAATATCGCTGATGTCGTTCATGTTATCGATGGGCTGCACTTGCACATAGTCGACCTGTTGCCCGCCGGTGACGGGATCTGTAAATGCGCCGGGGATGTAGCTACCTGTCGCCGGGTCAATCTTGAAAAGGACATCGGGGACTGAGCCCAGGTTGTAGTGGACACCCCAGAATTCGCCGGTAATCGGGTTGAAGCTCAGGCTGTCGACGTCAATGAAAGGCTGCTCTTCGAGTTCGGCGTCGGTATCTTGCTGGCCCTGACCGCTGCCGAACATGCCAATTTCGGTGAATTCGCCGGTCTGTAGGTTGAGTGTGCCCAGACGGTTCTTGTCCGCAGCGAAGAGCTGAGCACCGCCCGGTTGAAAAGCAATCGCTTCGATAAACTGGGTGTCGATGTTCGGAACGACGCCGTTGACTGATTGGGTGTGGCCGGTGTTTCGGTCAAGGAAGGCCAGGGTATCTTCCGCATTCTGTTCAACACCTTGACTATCAATATACCGATCGGCAACGGCAAAGCAGAGCCCCGGAGCAGGCGTCTCTTGGGCAGAGGCCAGTACCGAAAGCGTCAGCACTGCAATTAGCACCAGCAGTATGGCTGCGGCCGGGCTCCAGATTCGTGAATGTAAAGTATGCATTTGTCTACCTTTCTGTGTGGAGGGGGGATCCCCATCAAGAAGTGTTGCTATACGGATTGACTAACGGTAGCGTCGTACGGTTCCGGCAAAAAACATGGGCTTGGGCGACGCACCGGCAAAAGGGCGTTCTACTCTTGCCTTGTGTTGACATCGTTTGCGGCAAGAGCCTGGGACTGTGCTGCTGAACTGAGTGCATTGGTAACTGCATTGGACTCAAGATACTGAATGGCAGCTTTTTGGAAGGAAACTCCGGCGCTGTAGCGAGCGGGCGCCCAGGCGTAGTCCGCGGCTGTCTTCCATGAGATCCGGGCGTTGCCCTCCAGACTTGGGATCAACGGCATGAAGGTATAGCCGGCGATAAGCTGGTCGTTGAGATCGTTGGGCCGGTTGAGCGGCACCACGAAGTCAGGCGCCGGATCGCGATAGGCGTTTGCCCACAGGTTATCCCAGACGAGATGACGGCGACCTGTGATCTCGATGGCGAGCCGGGCATCTTCAGGCGACTCGACGCTGGTATACAGCTCAACGCCTGCCGGTAGATGGCGCAATGCATCCAGGTACGCTTCATCTTCGTCTCCGCGGTTGCTCAGTTGGTGGTAGTCCATGGGCACGATCATAAAATGGATATTGGGATCGTAGCGTTTGAGCCGTTCATAAATGCGCGTGGCGAAGTAGACGTGTGCCTCACCAATGTTGTTGTTGAAGAACTCCACATCGGCGCCGTAGAGACGGTCTTGTTCAAAATGTTCGAGATCGTCGAAAGAAAGGCCGAAATTGCGCAGCCCCATTTTGTGCAGCGCCGTCATCTTGGCGAAGAGCAAATCGATCTCTTGGTCAGAAGAATATACGGTGTGGGTGGCGGCGTCTTCGCCGCGTGGGCCGATCGAAATGTAGAGATCGACAAAGTTGCGTTTCGCCTGCCCCATGAGATTTCGCAGTGCGCGCTCGTCCTCTGTCGTGAAGGGATCGCGCCAGTTGTACCAGAGGCGGTCTTCCAAAAAGGTGCCTTGCACCCAGACGAAATTCAGTTTATTGGCCGCCAGCCGCGAAAACATCTCTTCTGAGTCCCGAAACCAGGGTTTGCCCGCAGCAATGCCGCGCCGCGTAAGCAGCGGATAGTCGGCGATGGCTGCGCGATAGATGGCGGCCTGGGTGGGATCGAACAACTGCCTGAGTGTCTGTAGCCCATAGAACCGGCCTTGTTCGGTATTGGCGCCCAGGTAGATCTTGCCGGGATCGACGGCCAGGAAGTACCCCTGCGAGCCCAGATCGGATGGCTGGACGGTAGGGAAGGACTGCTGGAGGCGGGCCAACATGTCAGGTTGTTCGAGTTCGTCGATCTGCAGGGAAAAGAGGCCACGACGATTTGCTTCAGCCTCACCGATCCACTGGTAGGTGATCTGCTGCTCATTCAACAGCGTACGCAGCGCCGCTTTCACGTGGTGATCGGTTGCGATGGCATGCACGATGACCTTTTGGATCGGCAGCGTGGTTTGGTCGGTCTGGATCTGCCACGGTTGGGGCAGGATGAGCGGCGGTTCGACGCTGCTCATATCCACTGTGGGGACAGCCTGGACGATGCGAACGTTCACGTCGTCGATCCAGAAAGTCCCGGTGGTCTGTGAAAGCTGCGCCGAAAACTGCATGTACTTTGTCTCTGGGGGCACCAGGATCGTTCCCTGGATTTTCTTCCAGTCGAACGAACCCTCGGTGGCGACCAGATCCCAGGTGTCGATCTCGGTCTCTTGATCCGCCGCATAGGCGGTCAGGCTGACCCGCAGCTTATAGTACGATCCCGAATCGACCACATCTTGGGCTTTCATCCACGCCGAAAGATCTATTTGGGCATGCGGTGGTACCTCGAACCAGTTCGATTTGATCTTTGATGTGTCTCCGCTTGCGCTGATTTTGAGCGCATAGTTGCCGGCAAAGACTTCATCGGTGACGCGTTCGACAGAGCCGGTATGCTGCCAAGGCGTAACAGAGTTACCGTCTCCTTGTTCAAAACCAGGATTTTCGATCAGATTATACTCAGCGCGGCTGATGCTTGTGCTCAGCGTCAAGGCGAGCATGGCCAGCACCACAGCGTAAAATTTCGATAGTGACATATAGGGTCTCTTCTAGCTCCTATTTTTCTAGTTCCGTTGACATTTGCAGTGCGCCTGCCGGCGACCCACCGTGAATATTGGCGGCCACAAGGAGGCCGCTGACATGTCAACATGGCCTAACTCCGGTTAGGGAACGAATTTGTACAGGACATTTCCTGCCGACACGGCGCCCTGGCTGTCGCATTGGATCGCTCCACGATTCTGGGCGACGAAGTCGACCCACTGTGGCGTGATCTGCTCTGCTGCTACTGATGCTTCGGGCGCCGGCCCGGCAATGAGAAATCTGTCGGCTTCTACTGTGCGTAAAAAGGCCTCCAATTGTGCCCGGTCTTCTGCGGTTTGTAGATAGGTGTCGATCCCGTGTAGGGCGACGACGGCGTCGAAGTGTGCCGGGCCGTTCTGCATCGCGGCCGGCAAAGAAGCCCCCATCGGGTGAAAGTTGCGGTTTTCGGCCCGACACAGTTTGCAGAGGAACTCACGCATCTGCGGGTCCGGGTCATGGGCGAAGACCGTGAAGCCTTCCTCCTCCAGTCGCCGGCAGAGGTAGCCTAGCCCCGCATTGAGGACCAGGATTCGGCCCTTCGTCACCGGTAGTTGTGCGTAGAGCAGCCGCAAACCCTCTTCGTCAGGGGTGTGGGCGGGAATATGCGCCAGATCCGGATGTTCTACCGGCTGTGGCAGTTTGCCCCCATGCCTGCGCGCGTACAGCTCGAGTTGGCGACGAAAGTCGAGCCACTCTGGGTGGTGTACGGCGATGCGGACGGGCACCCGGGGCAGATCCAGTAGTTTGGCCAAGGAGAGCCGGTGCGCCCCGTTGCTAAAGAGTAGATCGCCATGCCGCCCGATGCTGATGGTGATTTCATCGTTGCGCAGATAGGGATTGTGGGATTGGGCTCCTGTCAACAGCTCGAGTTGCGAGTAGTAGCCGTTGCGTGCAATTGTTTCGTGCAGAGCGGCCAGATCCTGACAGCGTTGATCCAGCTCGGCCTGCGTGCGATAGCCGCGCGGGGCGTGATGCTGTTGAATACGCGTGAGCATGTTTTGGTAGAACTGCGTCTCTTGCCACGCCTTGCCTTCTTGAAACACTTGCTGGAAGGCCCTGAAGACGTCCAGATCTTCAAAGCGCTTTTCCAGGCGGTCCCAGTCGCCGGGAATAACGTGCCCTCGGAAATCGTTGAGGTCGAATTCGCGTAGCGCAGAAAATTGGATCTGCTGTGGCGAGATCCAATGCAGGCGTCCATCGTCGAGCCACGGCTGATAGATGCCCCAAATTGAGCGCACACCAGAGCGCAGCCACCAAATCGTGAGTGACAGCCGCCAACTGTAGGCACGCCAGAGCTTCACTAACCCCCGGTGCAGAAATGGGAAGCGCGCCGTCTGCCAGTAGAGGGTTAGCAGTAGGCGTTGCCACAAGCTCTTCTTTGATTGGTACGACGCGCTGCGTGACTGGGACTGTTCCACGCTAGGTATCTCCTCTTGTACTGTAGCCCGCAAATGCGAGACGCCGAACGAGTGTTTGCCGATGCCCGTTATGGATAGGTCCTGGGGAAGTAGCGTTGCACCGCTGTCTGCATCCGCATCAGATAGCACCAAACCGGGTAGGGCGGGGCAGGAGCGACGTGCACCGATAGATCCGCCTGTCCGTCCCCACGCATAACATCCAGACTGCTAATTTTGTGTAAGATTTGCTGCACTTCGTCGTCGTTTTCGATCTGCCGTTCAAGAGTCGCAAGGGAATCGGCGAATTCGGGCGAGAAATCGCCGCGTGGTTTGAGCCTCGATTCTCCACTTTCAACCTGTCTACGGGCGCCGTTGCTGCCGAAGAGGTGATGGTGCGTTTTCTCCCAGAAACGTTCTTTGCCTTCGAAATACTCCATCCCCACCAGGGTGCAGATCTGAGCCAGGATCGTCTGTGGATCGCGCACCAGATCATCTTGATTCACGCTGCACAGGGCCGGGTTGAGTTGAAAGAGTCGTTGATGGTATTTCACGAACTCGCTGCGCCAGTTTGCCGGTGAACGGCCACGCTTCCAGTGAGAGTAAGCCAGATCGATGGGGTGTTTCCAGATCAGCAGGTTGAAGACAAGCATGCCCTCGTCGATAGCCCAGCGTTGGGCATCGATCAACCAACACAGATCCTTTGAGGAATCCACGATGTAGTCGACGCCCAGCCGTGCGGCCGCCTGAGCATGGAATTCTGACATGGGCAGATCTTTCAGTTCGCTCCAAACCGGGCAAGGATCCTGCCCACACGGGCAGTCTAGCCGAAAGTGATGTTTGCGGTAGGGGCGGAACCAGGCCGAGACTTCACCACATGAAAAGGCATTGGGGGCATTGCCCAGCATCAGATCCAGCATGGTACTGCCGGATCGACTGGTGCCACAGATGTTGATTAGCGTCGCCATTAGGTTCCCTTCCTGAAGCTATCGAGTGGGTTGGATCAACGCCACACGCCATAGGGATCGTTCACATGGTCGTCGCTGCCGGCGACCAGTGCCTCTTGCGAGGGGTGGCGTGCGGCAACGTCGGCTGGAGCGCCGACCACGCGTGAGTAGCTGGGTACGGATCGGGCGATCACGGCGCCGGCCCCAACCAGCACATGATCGCCGACGGTGATGTCACCGATCACAATGGCGCCACTGCCCAAGAGAACGTGATCCCCAATCTGAGGGCGAGCGGGGACCATGGGATAGAAGCCGTTCCACGAGATCGAAACATTGTGGTAAATGATGCAGAACTCGCCGATCTCGGTGTTGCGCGCCACAATGATGTTCTGCGGATGGGGCAGGCGCAATCCACGCCCGAGCGTGATTGAACCGGGAATGTTTGAATTGCAAAGAAACCATTGGAAGATGGAACCGACGAAGCGGCACACATACCAGGTCAACGTCGTCAATAGATTGGAATGGCGTCTCATGTTCTGGTAAATGTACTGCTCCAATCTGACTTCGATCAGCAAGAGTTTGGCGCGAATCTGGTCGAAACTCAAACCGCGGTTCATGCGCATATCCCAATAGATCAGTGAGAACAGCATAGGGATCTTCATCACGTCGTTCCTTTCCCCAGTAAAGTGAGCGCCGGTCTATTTATACCCATAGCTCCAGGTGGCGATAGGGGGTTCGGGGCCGGTTGTCCAACAACCAGCGAAGCCAGCCCGCAAAACCTTTGTCGACTGCGTTGTCCACGTACAGCATGAAGGTGACCGGGGTTGCCGTGGTGTGCCGAGAGATAGGTTGGCTTTCCACCTGTTTGATCTGGCCTGCTTCCAGGGAAAAACGTGCAATGATGCTCGGCGCGCCATTGGCGATCTGTTGTTCCACGATGTAATCCATGCGACGCCCTTCCTGGTTAACCACTTGCAGAGCCAGTTGAGTGTGCGCATTGGATGCAGTGGATATCTGTGTGGACAAGGCAGGGTCTACATAGAATTCGGTGAAGTCGCCTGCCGCCTGCACTGTTAAGCCGGCGTAGATGCCTGAGGCCAGCAGCACGATCCCGGCCACCCACGCTGCCGCCGTCCATGGGGTGGACTTTGAGTCTGCGTGCACCGCTTGCCAGATCTGCGCAGGCCAGCCTGCCATCGCAGGGAAGCCTTGGGCCTCTGCCCCGATCTGCTGACGTCGCCAAAACGCCACACCGGCCAAAAAGAGTGTAGCGAAGGCCGTGGCCAGCTTCCACCCGGGTAGCGCCAGGCCGATGGGCAGTGTGTAAAGCAGATAGGCAAGCATCGGGGTCAGCGCCAGGTTGATAATGACGATCAACGCCTGCCGTTGGATAGGGTGCAGATCGCCATCCCAGGGGAAGAGCGCTGCCAACAGCACGTAACCCGGGATGTAGAACATGAACAAAACACCCAGGCTTGCATCCAGCAGTGCCGGCCGCAGGGGAAAGGGCGCACTGATCGCCAGGATCAACGCCAGCAGCATGCTCGCCGACAGATCCGGATAGGCGAGCAGTTGCTGTAGTGCTGATGATTGGCGCATCTCATGCCGTAGCGAGATGAGTTGTTGCGCCGGTGCCTTTTCTTGCAGCCAACGATCTGCCATGTCAGCCTGTCTCCACGGTGCGCGCCCATTGGGCGTTTTCCTGGTACCAGTCGACCAGGTGTTCGATTCCGTCTTCAAACGGCACCTGGGGTTGCCACCCCAACAACTCTTTCGCCTTGCGGATGTCGGCCCATGTGGCGGTAACATCGGCAGGATGACGTTCCAGGTGTGTGAGCCTGGCCGGTTTGCCCACCAGACGCTCTATCATGTGGATGGTGTCGGCGAGCACCACCGGGTGATCCGACCCCAGGTTGATGATCTCGTAGCCTATGGGTTTGAGCGCGGCGATGGTGCCGCGCGCAATATCTTCGACGTAGGTGAAGTCGCGCGATTGCCGACCATCCCCGTAGACGGTGACCGTCTTGCCTTCGCTGATCCACTGCACGAAGCGGAAGAGGCTCATATCTGGGCGCCCTGCCGGCCCATAGACGGTGAAGTAACGCACGATGGTCACGTCGATCTCGTAAAGGGAGTGATAGGTGTAGCAGAGGACCTCGGCGGCCTTCTTCGACGCGGCATAGGGTGAGAGCGGTTTGCTGGTGCGTGCATCCTCTTGGAAGGGTTGCTGGGAACTCTTGCCGTAGAGGCTGGAGGTTGAGGCCAGCACGAATTTTGGAATACCGAACTCGCGGCACAGCTCCAGCAGGTTGAGTGTGCCCGTCACATTGGTCTCAAAGTAGCACCACGGATCTTCGACCGACTGACGGACCCCGGCGCGCGCCGCCAGGTTGAGAATGGCGGCAAAGGGGGCGGCCCCATTTTGTTTCTGTGAGGTCACGGTATAGATCAGGTCGCGCAGGGCAGGATGATCGCAGATGTCGATGCGGTGGAAATGAAATGCCTCGTGTTTTTGTAGACGCTCCAGCCGCCAATGTTTGAGTTGAACATCGTAGGCATCATTGAGATTATCGACCCCGACGACGGTGTGTCCATCGGCCAGGAGCTGCGCTGCCACATTCGAGCCGATGAAGCCTGCGCAGCCGGTAACAAGGTAGCGTGCCATTAGAGTTTTACCACTTTCTGTTGTGGGTCAGCGAACCCGTTGGTGGCATTGCGGGTGTCCACTACCAGCCGGCTATGCTGCACAACCCACTCCCAATTGTGGACGGTGTGCGCCGTGGCAATGATGACACAGTCTGCTGCTTCGACGAGATCCTGGTCCAGTTCATGATTTTCCAGATACCGGTCGTCGATCTGCAGTGTGGGCACGTAGGGATCGTGATAGAGCACCTCGGCGCCTTTGGCTTGCAGCAAGTGGATCAGATCTAAGGCCGGGGATTCGCGTATGTCGCCCACGTCGGCTTTATACGCCACACCCATAATCAGAAGACGCGAACCCTTGAGCGCTTTGTCGTTCTCATTGAGCGCATCCGAGATCTTGTTGAGGACGTATTCAGGCATACCGAAGTTTACCTCTGCCGCCAGTTGAATGAAGCGGGCGTTGTAGTTCAACGTCTTCAACTTCCAGGCCAGATAATGGGGATCGACCGGGATACAGTGGCCGCCCAGCCCGGGGCCGGGGTAGAACGGCATAAAGCCGAAGGGCTTGGTCTTGGCGGCATCGATCACCTCCCAGACGTCGACCCCGAGCCGATCACACATGATCGCCATTTCGTTGACCAGGGCAATGTTGACCGCTCGGAAGGTGTTTTCGAGCAGCTTCACCATTTCGGCCACGCTTGGCGAAGAGACCGGCACTACGGTCTCAATGGCGCAGCCGTAGAGGGCAGTGGCAACCTCGGTGCAGTCGGCCGTGACACCGCCGATGACTTTCGGCGTGGTGCGCACGTTCCAGTCCAGGCGACCCGGATCGATACGTTCGGGTGAAAACGCCAGGAAGAAGTCGACGCCAACCGTCAAGGCCGGGGCGCCGGCCTGTAGTTTGTCCAGCACAATCTCCTCTGTGGTGCCCGGGTAAGTTGTGCTTTCCAAGACGATCAGCATACCCGGGTGTAGGCGCCGGGCGATTCCGTCTACCGCAGAGACCACCAGCGAGAGGTCTGGATCTTTGGTCTTGCCCAGCGGCGTGGGCACGCAGATGATGACGGCGTCGGCCTCGCGCAGACGGTCGTAATCGGTCGTGGCTTGGTAGGATCCCAGCGCAGAGCCGGCGTGGCCGTTGCTGTTGATGCTGCCAGACTGCGTCTGCTGTGCCGGAGCGGCGGTGTGCTGCGCCGATACCAGCCGTTTGATGGTCGCCGACGACACGTCGGGGATGTGCGAGACGCCCTGGTTGAGTTGTTCGACCTGCTGCGCGGAGACGTCGACCCCGATCACCCGGAAACCGGCCTCGGCAAAGGCTACCGCCAGCGGCAACCCTACATAGCCCTGGCCGATGATGGCAACCGTGGCGTCGCGATTCTCAAATTTGTTCAGTAAACTCTGCTTGTTCATGATCTTTCCTCATTTCAAGTGTGGACGGCGTGTGGACCGGCCACGGATTCAGATGGGGGCGCGTCCGCTCTGCCTTACGGCACAAAGACCGACCGCAGCCGCACCAGTTGTAGACGAATAGCGTGTGGGAAGGCCACCCAGGCGATGATCACGGCGGTGATCGTGGTGGCCAGGATGCGCGCCAGGCCGACACCGGTTAGGGACAGGGCCGGGATGAGCCAGAGACTGACGCCGATGTTGAGCCCGCTGCTCAGGATGGTGACCACCACCAGCGACTTGATCTTCTCCTGCCCCTTGAGCACGCTGCCGGCAATACGATAGACGGTCAGCGGGATGCTGGAGATTGCCAGCAGATAGAGCAGGGTGCTGCCCTCTTGCCCGTATTCTTTGCCTAACAGGCTGAGCAGTGGGCGCCCCAACAGTATGATTCCCAGAATACCGGGGATGAGGACGAGCCCGGCAAAGAAGAGTGAACGCAGGACGTTCTTCTGAGATGCTTTGCCGTCATGGCTGTTTTCGACAAAGAGCGCCAACCCCAACGCCCGGCCTGCAATGCTCAGGGTGCCGGCGATGCTCCATGCCATAAAAAAGTGGGCGCTGGATGCCGGGCCGAGGGTGTTGAGCACAATGATCGGGATCACTGTGTCGGGCAGCAGCGAGATCCGATCCGCCAGGAAGTTCCCCAACGAGTACCCGGCCAGCGGCTTCCACACCTTCGGGGTGAGGACGATGCCCGGTTGGTAGTCAGGACGTACCCGATGCTGATAATGCCAGTTGAAAATGACAAGCCCTAGCAGCGACGCCAGCACAATGGCGGCAAAGATCACGCTCCAATCAGCGACCACGAAAGCCAGGAAGAGCAGCGGAAACTTGGCGACATTGGTGACAATTCCTGAATAAAACGAAAGCTTGCTCACGCGATCCGCCACAAAGAGCACCTCTTGTACCTTGGTCAAGCTGATGACCATGGTGCCCAGGACAAACATCGCCATGTAGATGCCTGATTGTTGCAGAATAGCCAGATCGGGGGACCAGATGTGGATCCCGGCCAGGAAGGCGGTGGACAGGATCAGCGATGTCACAATCGGCACGCTGTAACAGGCATTGATCAACCGGTTTGGGTTATCGGTGCGCGAAAAGAAGTAGACCAGGCTGGTGGGCAGCCCCAGATTGGCTACCGAGCCGAGCAACATGGCCATCGAGAAGACCGCTGTTGCGATCCCCACCTGCTCAGAGGCAAAGAGGCGCGCGGCCACTGCCCAAAAAAAGAAGCCGAAAAAGGAGATGGCAATTTGCAGCGCAATCAAGTATGAAGCGCTGTTGATCAGCGGATTGGCAAACTGATGTTTGATCTGTACGGTCATTTTGTGGATGGCGGACTTGGGCGTCATTCGATCCCCCTCGTCTCTTGAGCCGCCACTTCGACCGGGCATCTTGGGCAATCGCCCTCCCGATTCACCTGGGGTGTAGGCGGTTGATAGCGCTCGAACCAGACGTGTGTACCCGAATCGTAGATACGACTGTATGGGCGGTCGGGCGTGGCGCTGAGAATATCTGCCACTGGGGGCCAACGGCGCGTTGCCAGGGCTGCATCCGTCTCTGTGCTATCGAGGATGTAGCGGAAATTCCATGTGGGCAGATCTTCCGCCGCGATAGTTGATGCCGAAAAGTGAAAATCGGGGCAGTGCCACGCGCAGATAGTGGTACTGAGATTGATCGGCCAGTACTTTAAGGCCCTCATCCCCCCCCATAAAGTCACGCTCCAGTTGGGGAAGGATGTAGCGCAGGGCTCGAAAACTTTCTTCAGTGTTGTATTGAGTATGGGTCATTTGTAGTCTCATCAGATTGACAGGGTAGAGCGAAAATGCCACAAAGAGCAGGCCGATTACCCATCGGCGCAGGTTGGTCGTTTCTAGCAAAAGATAGACGCCATACATCGGCAGGATCAGAATGATGTTGAGCGCCCGGGTGCCCAGAATGGGCATAAAGTTGCCGACTACATAATGGGCACACCCGATCAGAAACACGGCCAGGATCACCGTCCAATCTCGAACGGCAGCCCGGCGCCACCCCCACAGCAACGCTGCAAAACAAAGCACAATCAGCAGGGCGTTGAGCCCCAAATCCAGCCAGGCCAGCCATTTGGTGATTGTGTCGAACCTATCCACGGGCACGGTTGCCGCCATCGAGGCGTAGCGGGCCACGGTATTGCCCGACAACTGTTCCTCCAGGATCGCCGTGTAGTAATCCTGAACGATCAGCACAATGCGGCGGATCAGGCGCGAGGAGTGGAACACCATCACCGTCCCCTGGATCAGCGCCAGGACGCCGAAAAACATGAACCAGGATCTTGCCCGCCCACGGAAGAGCCAGTGCCAGTCCGGGCGCTGTGCCGTCCGGTTTCGCCAGAGGGTAACCACCCGAGAAGGCGAGAGATTCAGCCACTTTAGCAGGCTGATGGTCAGTACAATGGCCAGAATCCAGATCGGCACCAGACCGTGGCTGAAGGCCAGCGTGCCAAACAGCAGGGTGGCAAGCAGTCGGTAAGCCCAGTGTTCGTACGGCAACAGCGCGATCAGGGCGAGGCTGAAGATCAACGCCAGGTTGTAGGCGCTGACCTGCCAATCCCACAACCAGAGTAAGATCGAGATCAGGAGATAGAGGCCCAGGAAATCGGCCGGATTGGATGTCGACCCCCGGCTGTAGAGCAAGAAGCCGGCCAGCCCCAGACCTACGATCATCGCTGCCCAGAAGAGTAGGTAAACGACGGCACTGTCACATCCACAGTACAACTGTAGCAGTCGACCCCACATGGTGAGCACCGGCCACTGTGCATAGGTCTGTTCGCCATAGGTCGACAGATGGACGCCGTCGAACAAATCGAGTAGGCCAACGAAGGTTTCGGTGTCGCTCCCTGTTTGCAAGTAAAGCAGCTTTGGCGCCGTGAGCAGGAAGATGAGCAACACGCAACTCACCGCCCGTAGCGTTGCGGATCGCTGTATGCCTAACAGAAAGAGCATGGGATAGGCCATAAAGAAGCCGATCCAGAAAAGAATACTCATCTGTTCGAGGTTGCGCTCATGGATCGAAGTCAGGCTGACGGGGAAACTCTGCGCCCATCCGATGAGCATGAGCGACAGTGCCAGCGCCAACCCGATTCCGCCAAGCTTGCCAATACGGTTCATTGCGGTGCTTCGGGTAGAAAGTGCTGATGGATAAAATTTGCCAACGTCTCGGCACGCATCCGCCACGTATTGTTGGCGCCGGCCTGCAATGCAGCCTGTTGGAGTTGGGCGCGTGCCGGGGTGTCCATCTCCATAACCTGCCGAATGGCTGCGGCCAGGGCGGCAGGATCTTTTTCGGGTACCAGCAACACGGCGTCGGAGATCTGGCGGTGGGCCAGAATATCGGTGGCCAGCACCGGTTTGCCCATGCGCAGATACTCGAAGACCTTCATGGGTGAGCTGAAATTCCACCACTTGTGATCCGGCAGTGGATCCAGCCCGACATCGGCGGCGGCCACGTAAGCAGGGATCTCCTCGTGAGGAACGGGTGGCAGGAACTTGACGCGGTCGTCGATACCCATGGCTTGGGCCTGGGCCATCAACTCCTGAGCGTGCTCTGTGGTCTTGCCGATGAAGATCAACAGCGGCCGCGTTTCCCCTTCATCCGTCAACAACTGCATCGCCTGCAGCACAGTGTCCAGACCGCGCGTCGGTGTGAGTGAGCCGTGGTACATCAGCACAAACGCATCCTGCAGCGCGTATCGTTGACGGATGTCGTCGCCCGACAATGCAGGGTCGAAGAGATCCTCATCGACGCCGGAAGGCCAGATCACCGTGGGCAGATCAGTACGTCCACCGAAACGCTCCTGGGTCATCTGCAGCGTGCCGGGCGTGATCACACTCAGGCCATCCAGCGCCCGCGCCCTGACCGATAGCGTAAAGTAGCGTTCAAGCAGCCACCCCTGCACCCCTTTGATCTCAACGGGAACCGAGCGAATGTCCACAATCAAAGGCACCTCTGGATGGAAGCGTTTGTAGATCAGTGCGGTCAAGATAAGCCCTGGGTTCACGATCAACAGATCACAGGGATGGTTCCAGAGCCAGAGCAAGGCTCGCCAGTTGACCAGCAGCCCCCCTATGATGGGGATGGCGGTCACCGGCAGCACGACCACGTCGATCCCCTGATCGGTCCACTGATCGGCATGGCGACCCATCTGGACGAGGGTTGTGTCGAACCCAAACTCAGGAAGATAGTAGGCAATCCGATAGCTGGTCTGCCCATAGTCCTCAACGAATGCGCCCCGTAGATAGACCAAATGCGGGTGAGCAGAAGTTGTCTCCCTGGCCTGGCCGCGATCCTGTCGTCCAAAGAGATCGACGGTTGGGGCCTGGGCTGTGGTGACTGGGTGTTCAGCCGTCTGCTTCATGTGCATGGCGGGTAGTTCCGTCAGCTTTTCCTCTGTCGAGGGTTCCCCATCGCGCAGATAGGCGTCCAGTGGAAACCAGGCAAAGAGCGCGCGTGAACGTTCGCACAGCAAAAACCAGGAGGCGCGCAGCCCGTTGACAAACCCAGGGCTGCGGAAGAGCCGCACGTCCAGATCCGAATACGGAGTCCACGACTGACGCGTCAACCCGCCGCGCAGTTCTACATGGGCGATGGCCGGCTCCTGCTGAGCTCGCGTATAGAAGCTCTGCACGTAGTGCTGGTATTGGTCGTAGGTATGTTGGACGAGCCCGTAATCTTTAGAGAGTGCGCAGAGATGTGCGTTAAACAAAAAGTTCAGGGTATGGGCAATCAGAAAGCCGACGATCCAGGCCACCGGCCAGGACCACCAGAGGCTGAGTATGAGAGCACTCACGACAGTGAGGGCCAGATCGAGGCCGATACGAAAGCGTCGTTCGGTGGCATCGGCGTACAACATACTCTGCACTGTCCAATGCATGGCCACGGCCACAAACAGATGGCTGACCAGCCATTGGAGCCACCCTGATTCAAATTTGCAGTAGATTTTTCTTGCTTTCATGCTGTCGATCCAATCACTGGATGAATTGTGTACAGGGCTGAGCCAGGATACGCCGCCCTTGCCAAGCGACGTTTCCCTGACACCTCTTGCCCCGGCAACTGCTGCCCCGGCAACTGCTGCCCCGGACTGAACTGAACTGTTCCGCCCCGCAGATGCGTACGAATGATCTGCGTCTGAACCATGAATCGGCCAGAGCTCCTCAACGCGCCTGCAGGGTGGCGGCCGTGCTATTCGACACAGGAATTATCCTGGTCGGCATGCAGGCGCAGATAGGTAAACAGATCATCGAGAGAGGAGCAGTATTTGATCTCACCGCTGACGATGTGTTCCACTTGGGCGATCCATTCCCCTTCTTCGTCCGATTCGCGCCACATGCGAACCAGGAAGGAGATGTACTGTGGACTGGAGATGGTGGATTCGTACGTAGTTAGCATCTGTAGCACTTGTTCCTCTAACCAGGTGAAGGCGATGTGTAGGTTGAGTCTAAGTGCATCTACACGACGGATCACCTAACCCGCGCCACGGGTTGATCACATTCTTTCTGGCCGACAGCATGACTTCCCCATGACGAGAGCAACTTCTCGCGCGCCGCCGTCGCCCTCACTCTGGCTGGGCGGGCTGCGTGGATCTCTTCTGCTGCGTACTCGGATGATCTGTGAAGAGAAGCAGTGGGGAAGACAACCGCAGGAGGCGACGCGGCGCTATTCGGTGCTCAACCGCCAGCGTCGCAGTAGCGCGTTACAGCGGGCCAATAGAAGATCGAAAGGTGTCAGGCTAGACCAGATTGCATCTACACCAGAGCGCAGGGCGTTGATCAACTGATCGCTGGTGTAGTTGCTGGTCACCATCACCAGGGGCACACGACTGTGGAGCCGAATGGCGACGATAGCCTTCTGCAGGGCCTCTTCGAAATTATCAAAGGCGTCAAAGAGTACCAGATCTACGCCGATCAGCCGGCGGGCGTTCATTTCTTGGAGACGTACAACTTCCAGACGTAGTCCTCGCAGGCGCATTTCGGTCGATAGGTCCTTCACCAATCGGTCTCCCCGATCCTCAAGATCTGGGCGATCTGTCTGGCGAATCCATAAAACGCGCGACTGCTGCAGATAATCTCCAGTCAGCCTCGAATTCAAGCGTGATGAACGTTCAGGGTATAGGTCCATGCTGTTTTTTATGGGTAAGTGTTATTCGCTGGATAGCGACAAGTTATCGCAAAGTGTATCTGACCGATCACCATAGCCCAGAAAGAGCGTGGTGTGGTAGTCGATCCTCATTTCGGGAGCTTCACAACCAGGCGAAAGCCGCCTTCGGGTCGCGGACCGGCGGCAAAGTGCCCGCGCAGTTCGCCCACTCGATCTCGAATGCCAGATAGCCCAAAGCCGAATCTTTGCGGCGCCTGGGCACGGCCGTTGTCCTCTACGACAAGGCGGACCATGTCGCCGGCAAAGAGCAGGGATATTTCTACCTCAGTGGCTCCCGAGTGACGGCGGACATTGGTCAGCGACTCTTGGGCCGCCCGGTAGAGGGGCAGTGCGAGATCCGGGGGAAGCGGTGACACTTTCCCCTCGACTCGCCATTGAATCTGAGTTTGGGTGGCGCGCTTGAATTCATCCACCAGGCTCTGGACGGCTTCCACCACCGAAAAGCCTTCCAGCGCGCTGGGGTGGAGCGCCCGAATTGAGCGGCGCACATCAGCCAGCCCGTCTTTGACCAGTGTACGTGCTTGGCGTGCTGCTTCTTGAATTTCATCGATCCGGCTGACAGGCAGGCGCGCCATTAGTTCCATCTGCACATCAAGCGTGGTGAGGGTATGCCCCAACGTGTCATGAAATTCACGCGCGATGCGTGAGCGTTCTTTGGCCACAGCCAGTGCTTCGACACGGTTGACGTAATTGCGATAGCGCTGGATTGAGACTTCTCTGTGCGTAGATTCTTTGCTATCGATCGCCTGGGTGGGGGCAACGGGCAGGATCGCATCGACCAGTAGATCGAGACCAATCAGGGCCGCCATGACCAGCGGTGCGGCCCGCAGTGCATCGATGAGTCCGGCCTCACCGCCGACGGCTAATATGTGAATACAGGCTGCCAATACGGCCAGGAGTATGTACCAGCTTCGTCCCCAGCGATGGTTGACGAACGAGAGAACGATGTGCCCTTCTACCGCCAGGATCGTCAGGAAGAAGAGCATGTGGCCTGGGAAGGCCAATGCGCCTGTCAGCGCCAGGATGGCGCCGATTCCCAGCCAGGAGAGGTGGACGCTCACCGGTGTCTCGTCGGTGAACCAACTGTGTGTCCACAGCGGATAGCGTGCGATCAGTGTCAGCCCCAGGCATAGGTACGCCATCACTCGGCCCAATCCGGGCCAGGTCAGTTGCAGTAACAGCTCTGTGATCACCGATACGCCGATCCAGGCTGACAGCAACAGGCTGAGACGATGGGCCACGGCGTGTATACGCGGGGCCGGCTTATCCTGTGCGGATTGAGCGACCGTGAGCGGCAGACGTTCAATCTTTGTAAACTGGAAAAGGTTTTGCATCAGGCCCGGACTGAATCGCATAGAAGCCCCCACTCTACGGCCAGACGCACGGCGTGGGCACGATCGCGTGCGTTAAGTTTTGCGATGATCTGGCTGACGTAGTTTTTCACGGTGCCCTCTGCCAGCGAAAGCTGAGCGGCGATGTCGCCGTTGCTGATGCCTGCCGCCATCAACGTTACCACCTCACGTTCTCGGCCGGTTAACCGCTCGGTCAGGATCGGTTCCCAGGCGTCGGTGTCTCCCTGATGCACCATGCGCCGAATGACCGTACGCGTAACAGAGGGATCCAGGATCGACTGCCCGTTGTACACGGACCGCACTGCGGCCGCCAGCCGTTCTGGATCGGCGTTTTTGAGTAGATAACCCGCGGCGCCTGATTCCAACGATTCGTAGACATACTCATCGTTGTCAAACGTGGTGAGGATGATCACGCGAATGTTGGGGAACTGCGAGCAGATTTTGTGGGTGGCGGCAATGCCGTTCATGTCCGGCATGCGGACATCCATCAGGACGACATCGGGCTGGTAACGCTCGACCATCTCAACCGCCTCGCGCCCACCCGAAGCCTTGCCGACAATCTCTAGATCGGTGAACATACTCAACAGCGCGGCAACTCCTTCGCGCAGAAGCAGTTGATCGTCGGCGATGAGAATGCGAATGGGCTTCATATCTTGAATCTCCTATTTTTTCTCTTGCACAATGTGCAGTATCTTCTCGTTAATTCGTTCGATGCTCATCTCACTCGACAAGATGGGCAGGCTGAGATCGTGGGCGAGACGCCGAAAACCGGCCAGCCGATCCTCCAGGCGTTTGTCGATCTCCAGATCACTGCGCCGTGCGCGCAACGTTTCGGCATCCAGATAGAGGATGACGCAACGCGCCCGGCGTGGCAGCAGTCGCAGGAAAAGGCGGCCCGGCAATTGGCGATGTAGATCTGGATTGTGCAAAGCCAGCGACAAATCAACGAGAATGTCGAACACGAAGCGCTCACAGACGACCGTCTCTCCACGGCGCAACGGCCAGTGGATCTTAAAGAGAGCCGCCACCCCGGCATCGATCAGCAACACCCAGGGCAACACCGTGCGCAGCAGCCACGACCGGCGGAAGTCCCAATACCCCTGGCGCACCCCGTCGCGTTCTTCGTACCAGCTCAGACCGCGCAGTCGCGCATAGACGAGTAAAGGCAGTGTCAAAAAGAAGGGGAAACGCAGCCAAAGGTGGCGAGGGTCGCGGCCCTGCTGCCGGTAATGATCCATCATCAGGCCGGCCTGGGTCGTCTTGCCTGTGCCATCGCACCCGGTAATGTAGACAAAGGTAGCGTCATCGTGTCTTTTTAGAATGCCTGAAGTAGTTGCGACCATTCTTCTCCTACTTTCCGCCAACTGCGAATCGTGCGTTTGGGAGGTGCTGTTTGCTCGTTTCGGCGTTTCTGGTCAAGGTCGGCCGCTGCCTTTAACAGCGCCTGGGCCAACGAGATGGGGTCCGCCGGTTCTGCCAGATAGCCGGTGCCGGCTGCGGCCATCTCGGGCAGCGAGGCTACCCGCGTCGTGACAACCGGTTTGCCCAGCGCCTGAGCTTCCAGAATGCTCAGTGGCGCATCGGCCGGAACGAGTTCGAAGGGCAAGGCCACGACATCGGCCGCCGCCACCTGCTGCGAGAGTTCCAGCGGCGGCAAAAATCCACTGATGACGTGAACGTGCGCCCCGACTTCGCTGTTTTCCAACAAGTGGCGTAACTCTGCGTCCTCTTGCAGGAGTTCATCTCGGCGACGCCGGTTAAGCACCAGCAGTTTGATCGACGGATCGCTTTTGCGCGCCACTGCGACTGCCCGGATCAGCGTGTGCAGACCGCGCAACGGCGCAGGCGATCCAAAAAAGAGGATGACTTTATCCTGCGCGGTATAGCCCAATCTTTGGCGCGCGGCACACTGCCCGTGACAACTTGTCGTGGCCCAAATTTCATCCACGCCGGGGGGGATGACGCACACGTGGCCGGGCTGGACACCACTTTCTACAAGACGTTGGTAGGTAGAGTGTGTCTGTACCACCAGTCTGTTCAACCGCCCATCAGTCATGGGGCTACGCACCAACTGCCTGGGCACCAACGTTCCCGCAAGATGGATGGCGCTTAGTTTATAGCCTTTGGCTATGCGTTTGAGGCCCAGCCGCCATAGTTCCGCCGGTTTGTAGACCAGACCGGGAAAGATGCCCAACACAGGCACAGCCGGCCAGCCGTCGATGCGTTGGTGCAAGAAACTGGGTAGGCCCAAATGCCATAAGATCACGGATGGATCGCTGCGTTGCACTACGCGACGCAGTGTTGGGTTATCCTGCCACCGATAGCGGTTCACCGAGGGGATTCGCCGCACTGTGACGCCGTCGATGGTCGTGGTGGCGTCGTCTGCGTCGGTTCCATTTGTGCCGCCGTCGCTGATTACCGTCACTGTGTGTCCTTGATCGGCCAATTGCTGCGCCACTTCAGAAAGGTAGCGCCACGGCTGTAGTCGCAGGTTTTTTTCGGTATAGCCGCCTGTAATCAGGCAAACAGATTTGTACTCACTCATTGGGTAGATGTTCCTCACACCACCGCTGCGTATGCGGCCAGATAGTTTTCGCTGACGATTCGCCAGGAATAGCGCTCTTCGATGGTCTGCTGTGCGGCCTGGCCAACCTGTCTCGCCACTTCGGGTTGGTTGAGCAGATGCAAGACACTCTCGGCCATCTGCTGTGGGGCACGAGGCGGAACCAGCAACCCATTCTGATTGTGTTCGATTACGTCCAGTGCGCCGCTGACGGCGGTGACGACACTGGGCCGCCCACAGGCCATCGCTTCGAGCAGAACGGTGGGCAGCCCTTCATAGTGGGCCGGATGCACAAAGATTGCTGCGTGGCTGTAGAGATCGACCAGCTTCGCCCGGTCACTGATGTGGCCTAACAACTTCACCTGTTCGCCCAGATTGCGGCGTTGGATCTCCTGGCGTAAATCGTTTTCCATTGGCCCACTGCCGGCGATGAGGAAGCGAAAGGACGGGTTGCGCTTGATCACCAGATCGGCGCATTCTATGAGATCGGCGATCCCTTTGCGCGGCGCCAGTCGGGCTACTGTCAGCGCGTAGGGGCCGTCCTCTGGCGTGTCTCGTCCGTTGCCGGATGGCGGCCCAAAAAGATCCGTATCCACGCCATTGCCCAACACCTGCACCGCTTTGGGATTCACGCCGTAGGCGCTTAGTTCGCCGGCGACACTGTGTGAGACAGCCGTCAGCCCCGCCGCATGATCAAAAAGATCCTGTTCGAGGCGATAGCTGATCGGCGCCTGCAACTTGATCAACCAGCTCAACAGCGATTCGAAGCCAACCGCAGCGGCGTCGGCCTTCATCGGCGTGTGCACCGTCACCAGGATCGGACGTTTCGTCTGCGGACGCTTCACCAGCGGGGTGTGTAAATGAAAGACGTCTACTTCGTCTTCCATCTGCTTCACCAGGCGATTGACCCACAGGCTGTGCATGTGCACGTGGAAGGGGTAGGCCGGCACAAAGGTCGGCTGCCAGATATGGATGCCGTCGATCACCTGATGTTGGGTGCGCCGTACGCCGCCACGTGTAATAATCTGGATATCATGGCCGCGCTTGCGTAGTTGGGTAGCCAGATTCCAGGTGTAAAAGCCGATGCCCTCTTGGGGAGGGAAGGGCGTAGAGGCAATCATGCAAACGCGCATGGTCAGGATTTCCTCGCGGAAGGGTGCACCATCTCGCGTCTGTCGGCAGACGCTCCTTTGTGCCACGCATCCAACTGACTGCGCAGCGAGCGGATCAATGGTTTTGCTCCGTTGCCTTCCGATCCATGTTGCGACGCCAATTGGATCGCCTGGCGCAGCGATTCGACTGTCGGCTCGTAGACGGTGATGGCGCGGCGTTGGGCTTCCAGGGCGCGCGCCAGTTCAAGTTGATGATCGTCGATGTGCTCATTTAGATAGTGGCGTCGTGGTACGACGATCACAGGTTTTTGGTAGCGGAGCGCCGTGATCACTGAACCGGCGGCGGCGTGACTGACAACCAGGCGCGCCGAACGGTTCAGCTCTTCGATGCGTTCGCTGGTGGTGAAGGTGAAAGATTCTGCATGCTGAGGTACATAGGCCGAACACCCAGTCTGCATAATCACCGATTCTTCCATCTCTTCGGCTATCCAGGCCGCCAGCAGATCCATGGGTCTGAGCAGCCGGTCGAAGTGCATGGTGGGGTTGGTGCCGACGGTGACGAAAATCAAATGACAGCTCCTTCGTAACGTGCTTTCGGGCCGCAAACGTCGAGCAGTTGCGGCCATTGAACATAAAATGTGTCGGCGATGGGATAGACCAATTTGCCGGTCTTGGATAGCCCATCAATGCGACACCAACTTTCGATGAAGACTGTTTTGATCCCCAACGGTTTGGCCAGGTAGAAAAAGGGTAATGCAATCTCAGCGCCCAGGCTGACGATGACATCGGGCTTCTCGACAAGCAAAATGCGTATGACCTGCGGCAGTGATGCGAGCAGGCGCAACGGGTTGGTGCCGTACGAGTCGATGAAATAGGCCGGTGCAATCGCTCTCACATCCTCCTCACGCGATCCTGTCCAGGTAACGAAGAAGATCTCGTCGTCGGCGAATGCATCCACGATCTGGAGTGTTTCGGTTAAGTGCCCTCCTGACGAGGTGACCAGGCAGACTTTCATATGCTTTGCTCCTCTCTGCTCTTACCAGGCCGCCAACAAACGACAAATGCGCCCGTAGCCGTAGAGCAACGGTTGAGTAAATCCTTCCATAAGGCGGGCGACGCGGTCGGGCACGGTGCCGGTAAAGCGCAGCTCGGGTGAAAGAACGGACAGCACTTGCCTGTCCGAAATTCGACGAAAGGCCTGGGTTTGGCGGCGCAACTTGCCAACCTCGCCGCGGTGGTCCCAGAGCCATCGCCAGGATGCCCACTTTGACTTGAGATGGGCTTTGCCCTGCATCGCCGAGTAGACCCACGCCATCACTTCGCCGAGCAGTAGCCCCGGCAACATCAGGATCAGGGTTCGCCAGCGCAACGCCTTCAGCATGGTCAACCAGCGGTTGCGTTCCAGGTAGAAGACCTTGTTGGCACTGAACTTAAAGGTGTATCGGTGCAGGATCGTCGAGTCGGGCACGAAACGGATGCGATAGCCGGCCAGGTGGGCGCGCAGCGATAGATCGGTGTCATCCAGATAGAACTCAAAGGTCTCGTCGAAGCCGCCGATGGTCTCGAAGAGCGAGCGGCGCACGGCGCAGGCCGCACCCGAGACGGCGACGACGTCGCTGGGCATCTGCCACTTCTCTGCCGGTTCGTTGAAGCCGCGGCAGACCGTCAGCCCTGTCCACGTCAGGTCGTTGCCACAGGTGTTGATCAGATCTGGGGCATCGTAGAGAAGAATGCGCGAGGTCGTCATGCCGATGGTGTCGTCTTCGATAATGGGACGCGCCAGTTCGCGCAGCCATCCTGGCTGCGGAATGGTATCGGCGTTGATAAAGATCAGAATTTCGCCCGTGGCCAGGGCTGCCCCGGCATTGTAACCGCCCGTAATGGCGCGGTTGATGGGCAGCGTCTCCACGCGGATCTTTCCCTGGTAAGGCCCGAGAACCGATGCGGTGTCGTCAGTCGAGGCGTTATCCACCAGGATTACCTCTACGTTGGGGTAATCCTGCGCCAATAGACCATTCAGGCAGGCCGGCAGATCATTGGCCGCATTGTAGGCAGTGATGATCACGCTGCAGAGCGGTTGGTTTGTGATCATGGGCGTGCTCTCTCTCTTCCTCTGTGCGGATTCATCCGCCTGAGCAGCAGTGAGAATACGCATTACTCGTCCTTCAAGATACGGATCAACAGCGCGCGGATCGAGTGAAGGATCACCCCGGTGGACAGTCCAATTGCGCCAAGCAGTACCAGCAGCACCATCATCAGCGCGTAGCCAAGCGACAGTTGCTGCGTGTTGTTGAAGGTGTCCACAAGGCCGTTGCCCATCAACAGCCCCGAGACCAGGAAAACGATGGCAGGTACACCAAAATAGAGCATGGGGCGCGATTGGCCAAGCAGACGGACAATGCCTTCGAGCACTTGCATACCATGGACAACCGGATTGCGCTTTGGCGGTTCGGCATAGATGCAACTGATGGGCACTTCTTCGACGCGCAAACCATGTTCTTTGATAATAAATTGCATCTCGGACTCGACAGAGAAGCCATTGCTTTTCTGCCGCGTGAGGAGCGCCGCTGCCCGAGGCGACAGCGCCCGAAAGCCACTTTGCGAATCTGTGATAGCCACGCCCGAAGCGGAGTTTGTCACCCAGGTGAGCCCATGCTGACCGATTTGCCGCCACCAGGGGATATCGCTGTGAACTTCGAGGAAACGTGATCCGACGACCATATCGGCGGTGTCTTCGAGAATGGGCCGAACCACTTCGGGGAGTTCCTTCGGTTGGTGCTGACCATCGCCATCCATCAGGACGATAGCTTCGACTGTTCCACTTTCTAGTGCAGCTTCAATGCCGCGCTTGAGTGCAGCACCCTTGCCACGATTGGTTTCCATTGAGATCACTTTTGCGCCGGCGGCCGCTGCCACCAATGCAGTGTCATCGCTAGATCCGTCATCAATGATCAAGACGGTATCCACATACTGAGCTGTGGACAGCACAACGCTGCCAATAAAGCGTTCCTCATTATGAGCGGGAATGATTGCAATCACCCCACCCATCTTCGGAAATGAAACTTCAACAAAGTCCATCAGGTGAACTGCATCGTTGTGCACCTGTCTTTGTACCTGCATATTGATTTCTCCTGTTACGCCAGCCACTTGTTGTTTAGCCACCATCTATTCGGGAAAGGAATATTCGGCAACAAAACAACATCGTGAACTAGAAATTACGGACGGCTCCTCCCCCCCCGCAATATCTCTACCAAAAGATCGCCGAGATCGTAGTTTTCTTAAGATTGTTGCTCCGACCTACCTTGCTGTAGGATAAGGCAGTGCCTACGGTTAGCGGCATGCACTCGATTGAGGCGATCCTGCGTAATTTGCGTATCTTCTGCATGATTTTGCTTAGTGAGAGTATATGGAAACACCCAAAAAACGCATAAATCAAATATTAAAATTTGGTAAAAAGCCGCAATTTTGTTAATAAATTGATCATCTTCATCGGACAATTACCGATAATACGGATGGTTAGGGTACTTGGAGACAGGCTGCAGGGGGGGTCTTGAAGACCAGAGTGGACATGATATCGATATGTTAAAAAAATCTTATGGGTTGTTAGCGGGATTTCAAGTCCATTCCAACTGGCGTGAGCGCGCCCTTGCTTACCAGGCGATCATGCAGCCCATGTTTATGATCGTAGCGAGTGTGGTGATTGGGCTTGTGCTATTGGTCAGTCTCTACCGCTGGTTGGTGATCTGGTCGCCAATCCATCATATCTTTAGTGCAGAAGCGATGTGGATTGTCCTTTTTGGGGTGGGTGGCTGGTCAGCGACTCGTGCACCCGTTCAACAATTGTCGCGCTATCTGATTGTTGTCATTGTGGCAATCGCTGCTTTCCTGGCAACACTCTTGGGCGCCTCCCTCCTTCAGGTCGACTTACAGTCGACTCGGCAAATGTCTTGGCCCTATAGCATCGTTTCGTTGATACCTCTTCTGATCGTGATTGCGGGCACAGGGTTACTGGTAGTCCACCATTGCCACCAGTCGATTTTCTGTCGCATACTGACGTCATGGAGGTTGAAGGCTACGTTTTTGGGCACAGTAGCCGGCGTCTTGCTCATGTTTCAGCAGTTGCTAGGCGCAGAGTTTGCCGGCGCGTCACTCCTCAGCATCCCGTTCGAACCATTGTTGCATGTTCAGTGGTTGGTTACGGTTATCTTTGTTCAGACAATTGCCGAAGAACTGATCTTTCGGGCCGTGATCTTTGATTACCTTCACAAGGTACGCGGGGTATCGTTGTGGTGGGCGCTTCTAACTACGTTGGTCTTTAATGTGCTTGTTTACCTGCCACTCATGCCTTTGAATCTGCCCCCAGAGCAGATCACGATCTACCTATTGCAGCCTGTGATGCTGGCTATTACTTGCTCTGTATTGTGGACGTGGGAACGGGGGATTAATGCTTGCCTTGCCTGTAATATTACCTTTCGCCTGTTGCTTATGTTGCTTTAACCGGCTCGGCTATTCACCCTCTTCGCGCTTAAGCGATTGCGGCTGAGTCTGTCTCTTGGGGGACATTTTGAATAGAGCTTCATCTTCGATATCGTTTAGACATTGGATTCGTAAACCCAACATCCGACAACGTCATCCGTTTTCTGTGTTGGGAGATTTGGCTGAATTGTTTTCTAACTCTCAGTCCCACTGGTTACAGGTTTATGCCACACTAGGAACGTTTCTCATTTTACTGGGAGTGTCGTTGATTCTGGTCCAGAGAAATGTTACAACGGGCGAAGCTCACCAGTTGCTGCGCTATCTTTACTTGTTGGTGATTATTCTGGCTGCCTATGTGCTTGATCAACGTGTCGCAGTATGGATAGCCGTCTTCTGTACGGGGATGTACTTGCCAAACTGGGCCGGGCAGTTTGCTGTAAAAGGATGGGCGCCGTCTACCTTCGAGGTATTGGTTCTGCTGCTAGCCTACAATGTCTTTGCCATTTTTGCCTCCACTCTGATGGCCTTTGGTCGTGATCACCACCGTCTTTCTGAGATGGTTTTGGAGTTCGAGAACGCCTTTGTGCAGGCTTTTGATCTGGAAAGGCTGCCGGTGTGGATTCTAGAAAACAGCATCGAACTGACCAATGCGACTGCCGGTGAGCTTTACGTCGTCGTTTCGGAAGGGGTGGAGCAGCAGTTGGTGGGTGCGCCCCAAGTCAAGTTCGGAGAGATGTCGAGTCTGATGCAGTGGGCATTGACCGAGGATCAGTTGGTGAATTTGTCGCACATTCATCTAGATCCGCGGATTCGACTACCAGAGTCGTGGCCGAATGAGAACGCGCACATTCTGATCGTCCCACTGAATAGTCCTGCCCTCGAGTCTGGTATCCTGGTCTTGTGGCGACACACGAATCAGTTCCGCAAGAGGGAAGAGGAACTGATTCAGCTTTTGGTGGCGCGCGGTCATCTGGTAATCGAAAATGCGCTGCTTCATGCCAAAACTGACGATGCGCTGACCCAACGTGCCAATGAGTTGGCGATTTTGCTCGACGCCAGCAATTCGTTTGCCACTACCCTGGATCTTGGTCAGATGGTTGAGATCCTCTCGCGTAAGTTGATGCAGGTGACGCGTGCGGCGGGCTGTCAGGTCTACTTGATGGATGAAGACGGCAGCACTTTGGTCAAACGGTCGGCTACATGGCAGATGGGCGTACCTTCACTTTCCCAAAATGGTGAAGACAACAGTAGGGAAAAGAAGAGTAACGAAGACAAGGGCAAGTATCAGAGTGTCTTTCACATTGACGATCTGCCCTTTCATCAGAGAGTGTTGACTAATGGTGTTGCAGTTGAGATCAACCCTGGCAATGCAATCTCGCAAATGACGCCCTACGAAAAGTCATTGGTCTTTCGCGACGATGTCACGTCCTCACTCTTTTTGCCGTTGATTTTTCATGAGCAACCGTTTGGCATCGCTGTCCTTACGCAGGAGGAAGCCGGCGAACCCTTCAGCCCGGCAAAGGTGAAGCTGAGTGAAGCTGTGGTGAGCGAAGCTGTGGTCGCACTGAGTAATGCATTGACCTACGACTCGCTGAAAGAGGCTCATCAGCGCATCCAACTGCTGATCGATCACGTGGCAGAAGGCGTTTTCAGCGTTGACACCAATCGTCTCATCACGGACTTCAACCCGGCGGCCGAAGACTTGACCGGCTACTCTGCTGCCGAGGCCCGCCACATGCCTATCCAACAACTCCTGGTGTGTGAAGAACAGCATTGTGTGTTGTGCCGGCACGATCTGTCACTGCACGATGCTATGAACAGCCAGGCGATTGAGGCGCTTTCGCATTGTAAAGCGTGGATCATCCAGCGAAACGGCGAGCGGCGAGCTGTCAGCCATAGTGTTGCGCCGCTGCTTTCCGGCGAAGAACAGATCACGGGCACTGTATCGGTGGTGCGGGACATTTCCAAAGAAGAAGAGCTGGTGCGCATGAAGTCTGAGTTTATTTCCCTGGTCTCTCATCAACTGCGCACACCCCTGACCAATATCAGCATGGCGGCCGAGATGCTCGCCGACGCCGATGCTCAAGAAAATCCCGACCGGGCTGTACTCACAACGCTTAAACAGCAGAGTATTCGGTTGCGTCGTTTGGTCGATCAAGTGTTGATGGCTTCTCGGCTTGAACGTGGGCTTTACTATAAGCCGGCCTTGGAACCTTTGGTCTTGGGCCCTTTGTTGCAGGAGACGTTGCGCATCTTCCAGACACAGTATCCAACGTTGGTCTTTCCGCTAGATATTTCCCCGGATGTTTCATTTGCGCTTGGTAACCGGGCATTGATGGAGGTCGTGCTGGAAAACCTCATTCAGAATGCTATCGATCACGGTGGTCAGGTCAGTATGGTTGCGGTCACGGCCCGGCCGCGCAACCATCAGATCGTTGTTTCTGTATCAGACGATGGAGACGGCATCGTGCCCGAAGAGTTACCGGAGATCTTTTCCCCGTTTCGCAGCGGTAGTGATGCAAGCAAGAAGCGACGGGGTTTTGGTTTAGGTCTTTACCTCACACGGATGTCTGTAGAGGCACAGGGTGGAGAGATATGGGTAGAACGAGGCGATGGGCGCGGAACAACTTTTCGATTTACTTTAGACGCATTGCAAGGAGATAGCGAATGACAACGATTCTAGTGGTAGACGATGAAAAGGAACTACTAGACCTCGTTGCTGCTCAGTTACGCAAACATGGGTATACGGTAGTTACCGCCGGCAATGGCGCCGATGCACTGAAGGTTGCTTTCCAGACTCAGCCGGATCTAGCCGTTCTCGATATCATGATGCCTGGGATTAACGGGTTGGCGATGTGTCGCCGACTGCGCGAGATGAGCGAGATGCCGATTATCATGTTGACCGCGCTTTCGGAGGAGAGCACGGTGGTGCAGGCGCTAGACGAAGGCGCCGACGATTATGTAACCAAACCATTTGGGTTCGAGGAGTTTTTGGCTCGCGTCAAGGCTTCGTTGCGTCGTGCTCAAATGACCGGTGTTTCCCGTAATCCGGTAATTACCGCCGGACATGTCGCCATCGATATCCCACGCAGACAGGTTCTTGTTGATGGAGAATCTGTGGACTTGACGCCAACCGAGTTCAACTTGTTAGCGTGTCTGGCCAAGCGGCAGGGCGAGATCATAACGCATCAAGCGATTTTACATGAAGTGTGGGGACCCGAATACGTGGATCAGCTAGAGTATTTGCGGATTTATGTAGGGCATCTGCGCAGAAAGATCGAGGCAGATCCGGCTGAACCTCGTATCTTACTTAACCAGCGCGGCGTAGGATACTATCTGGCGGCCGTCTAGACACCTATACGAATCCCCGTGTGTATTATAAGTTGATTCGATACATTTATAAGAATTTTTATGCTTTATTTATGCTATTTTTGTGGAATACCATGTACCCTTCCCTAGGCAGTTGTTGGAGTTTCGAGTTTGGCTAGATGATGCGACGCGGCTTCATTGGTCGTTGCCTCATTCTTGTCTTTTCACACAGCAAATCCGGTAGGAGGGGTACAATCCAATGCGTAAGCTCTTAGCTCTTCTGCTTCTTGTCGCAGTCGTAACGAGTGCTTTTGCTTTTGCCAACTCATTTAATGTGAATTCGCTTGCGGCAGTCGACGGACAGCAGAATATTTCTTCTGGCGATGCTGTTATTTCCCAGTGTGTCACTGACCTTGCAATTGATGTGACGGGTGGTGAGTATAACAGTGTACTCGGTGACTTTGAAGTTGGTATGGTGAAGTTGCGAGCAGGCGCGAACTGTGCCGGGGACTTCGTGAAGGTGACCCTTACCAATGGGGATGGTGAGGGAATTACAACGCTCACAGATTTTCTTGACGGGAGCGGAAGTGTTGATATTGATGCTTCGCAGGCGGACGTGCCCGTGCGTGACGTCACCAATGTGTACGTGCTGATAGAGGCCAATAACCCCGATCCAATCGTCGAGTAACTCCTTTCAGGAATAGCCTTCGGTCGAGTCCGTCGACCTGGTGCAACAGCATCAGGTCGATGTGCTGTGTTAAGTACTTGGCACAGGCAGAAGCCCAGCAAAGTTGTCAGTACAGCTATATGTATGTGTTTTGGAATCAGCGGGAAAGGTACGGTCAATGAGCACGACATCCAAGTCGCTGTTGACTGCTGCTTTTTCATTGCTGATATTGGCGTTTTGGTTTGTTGCGTTGCGGCCTACAGTTCTAGGCGGCCCCGCCACCTATTTGATTATTAGCGGCATCAGCATGGAGCCCACCTTTTGGGATGGCGATCTGGTGGTGGTGAGGCAACGTAGCCAATATCACGTGGGCGACATTATTGCCTACAGCGTAGATGATTACTACCTCAGCCAAAAGTATGTCATCCATCGCGTTGTGGGCGAAACCCCCCATAGCGCATTTCTGACACAAGGGGATAATCGAAGTAATATCGATCCGTGGATGCCTACATACGATAGGATCATTGGGCGTTCGTTTTTGCACGTTCCTCGGCTGGGTGTTCTGATTGCATTCTTGCAAGAGGATCCGTGGCGTGTGGCCGCAGCCGCAGGCGTCTTCATGCTCTTTGCGATGGTGCCACTTGGCCCACACCGTAGCCTTCCGCGCCAGCGCCGTCGAGCCCGGATCGAAAAGCGACGTCTCGAAAAGCGACGTCGAGAACGTGCGTGGTAAGTTGCTATGTGAGACGGAACTGAAACCGGATCCTCCGGCCAGGTTTCCGTGCTGGCAATCCGATCTCAATACTATAAATGCCAGGCGATGGCAGGAATTGGTGAAGGTCCCTGCAATCATGATTTGGAGAGTAGTCGTTGTTGTCCTTTGCATCATAATCATCACGAGTGCCGTTTGGGCGGCATCAAACTCGTTTGCCGTCAGTGTTGAAGGCCCGAATACATTCGGCACTGCTGTAACGATTGCCACGCCGACCCCGGCTGCCGTGGATGTGAATCACCGGTTCACGATGAGTGAATATGATGGCAACAGCACAGATCCACTGCACTTCGACGCTTCTATACCTTCTACCCACGTCGTTTTGATGACGGGACGGCAGGATGAGAGTTTGGGGGTATTTCACCTGTGCATGGGTGACTTCGTTGGCTGTAGCGGTGGCATCCTGTCGCTGGATGCTCAATTTCTTGATCGGGACGGAGACAAGCTGGCAGACAAGCTGCGTGTCTACTTTGACAAAAGTGATTTTGAAGCGCTGCTGAGCAGTGTGTCGGATGCTCCCGTTGCAGAAGCTGTCCAGTCGGCTGATACGAGGGTGAGCGCCGTCATGGACGGAACCAACGATGAGACAGGTTCTTCTTCTTCAGACGATTTTGATCCAAAGTCAACTCTGGGCGCCGTTGTGTTTCAAGTCGGTGAGTATCGGGATATTCGCTTGACTATCTCCGGCAAGATCGACGCATGGAGGATCGCTACACCGTAACAACTGTGCTTGCTCGCAAAGGCGCTTTTGCTCTGCGACTAGACCGGAATAGCCGTGCACCGACTTAAATTCACTTGTAACTGTTCAGGCTTGGGATACAGGACATTTGAATAGTCATGTTTATTTAATTCAGTGCTGTCAGGGTGCCGGTAGAAGCTGAAGATAATGCATGAATTCAGTAGGGCTTCTCTTCAAACGACTTGCCCGATCCGAGACAGCCACTTTGTCTATATGGTTTGTTCTGCTTTGTTTGGCGATTGTGGCGGCAGCGGGCCTATATTATTCATGGCGACTGCCCGAGACTCTGGTGCAAGAAGAAACAGAGTTGATCTACACCCAGCGGGGTGCTTTCGACTATACAGCCTATTTGAAGCCTAATACCGTCTATGGCGGTGTTACGCAACTCGGACCGCGCACCTCGTTTTTTTCTGTCCTGGTCGAGTCGATGCAGATGACCTACGACTATGACATCACCCTCCGCAGCCCTACCGGCGAAGCGCTGCCGATTCCAGAAGAGAGCGTAGCTGAATACGAGGTGGTTGCCATCTTGCGCGAAGGCGATCTGTGGTCGCAAGAACAGATCCTTGTGCCACACCGCCCTGTAGATGACACCAGCCTTTCGCTTTCATTCGCGTTGCCCATACAGGCCTATTTAGCCGAAGCAGAAGTGGTGCGCGATGAAGTCAATACCCCAGGCCGAGATTTGGAAGTCGAAGTTCAGGTGCGCATCTGGCCAACGATTTCAACCGGTGTAGGCGACATACGTCCGGATTTTGTGCATGGCTTCAGCTTTCGCTGGCAAGATGCAGAGCTGGTGACAAGCGGCTCGCCTGTTAAGGAGGAGTCAGGTACCCTGGGTAAGTCGGTCAACGTTCCACACCCACAGCGCTCCCTCTACTCACAAGTCGCTACCACTGGTCTGGCGATAGCCGTTGTCCTGCTCTTGATTTGGGGTGGCGTTAGTCAGTGGGCAGTTCGCTCACCACTGTCTTCACAGCAGATGGCGAGTGAGTTGCAGCGGCGCTACGGAGATGTGATCGTACAGGCGCTCACGTTGCCTATGCCTACGCCTCATCAGACTATTGTGCAACTCCGATCGCTAGAGGATATCGGCCGCACCGCCCATGAGCTGATGAAGCCGATCATCCTGGTGGAGCAAGGAAACGAACGCCACTACGTAGTCATCGACGGCGCCGACAATGTGCGCTATGAGGTCAGACTGCCTGCGCAGTCAACATCGTCCACCCTCTCGGATGTGCAACTTCAAGAACTTGAACTAGATAATGCCGATGATCTTGATCCGCTTCCATACGCGTTCCAAGAGGCCGCGAATGACACAAGACCTACCACCAAACGCGTGACGACAATCACAAAAAGCGAGCATCCTTATCAAAATGGAATCCATTCGTAGCTTCCATACTCCGATTCTTTGTGGTCATTCGTTGGCTAGAGAGTGGTTCCTCATTGGGATTTCAGAACAGAAACTTGAGGAGTTGATCGAGATTGCAGGACTGTAGTTGAACTGGCGAGTATGATGTGAACCCTTTCCCCCGATTGTTTACCCGTTTCCCTTTCCATTTGATATGGTCAAAGTTGGTGCGCCATATCGTTTGGGTAGTTCGATCGGCAGCGCTCGGCATATTGGCTGCGTGTAGTCGTATTCCCTTTTTCAGCGGGGCCCCTGAAGAATCTGTCGCCGCGCCGATCACCATCGGTCAGTCTGTTGCTGTGTCTCGCAACACAGCCGATCAATCGGCCAGTATCTCTGCATCTTTACAGGCTATGCAAGGCAAAATTCTTTTCAAGTCGAATCGAGGCGGAGAAGAACAGTTGTACGTCATGAACGCCGACGGCAGCAATCAACACCCCTTCGACCAACCGTCGCTGTATAGCGAAGCAGCCAAGCTCGAATCATTTTCTTCATCGCGCACTCACCAGATAGTGGTGCAACGCTTCGGCGACGGCCAGTATCTCTTTAACCGGGAGTTGGAAACCGAAGTGAAACAACAGATTACAGGTGGCCCCTGGTCATACTACGGCCCGGCTTGGTCACCTGCCGGGCAGCGAATCGCCTATGTTGCCGAGATTGAGGGGCGCCCCTTCGTCAACTTGTTCAACTTAGAGAGCGATCAGACGTCAATCCTCTTGCCGCCCAGTGTCGGCACGACGAAACATCCGTCGTGGTCTCCAGATGGAAATCGATTGGCCCTGACTGTGGAAAACGAAGATCACCGTCAGATCTGGGTGACGACCGCCGATGGCACAGAATATCAAAACGTGAGCGACAACGCTTTTGAAGATTGGGATCCGATCTGGATCAAGCCGCCGTGGGATGGCGGCGAGATCTCTGAGCCTGAGATGAGCGATGGTGGCGAATTCAGCTTGAGTTGGAGCAAGGATCGCTGTCTTGTCCGTATTGAGGTCGTTGACCGGCAGGATGGCCGCGTTCCCATTGAGCATGTGAAGATCATAACCGCCAATGATCTCGTTTTCGACAGCGGGCCCATTTCGACACGCGATTTTCGCGAGACACGCGTCCTCGATTTGCCGCCTGGGACCCATTTGGTCGAGCTACAAATTTCAAATGCGGGCAGGTATCAAGCCGATCCGTTCATCTACCGCGATACCCTCTTCTGCCTGAACGAGATGCCGGAGGAGACGGCTACGCCCACCCCAAGCACCTTTGTGATTGAACCAACCCCTGAGCCTCGCAATGTTTTTGATGCTGCAACACGCGTGGCACAATCGGCTCAGAGCCAATCCACTCTGCCGTTTGGGGCTGTGGTGGCAACTCCTACGCCACAACCTGTTGTCGTCACCAACACACCGACGCCCCTCAATGAGGCGACTCGCGAGTATGAACGTGACTATGCCACGGCCGTGGCCGCCACCACCGGGACGGCTACCCCCATCCCTGCGTGGTGGATTACGGCCACGCCCACGCCCACCGATACGGCTACGCCATTGCCGACACTTACACCGGTTAGCGTGCCCTGGGCGCCCAGAGGTGTGCCACAAACGCCACAGCCCACACCCACACAGCCCTTCCCCGACGTACTCAGGGGGAAGATCCTGTTTCGATCAAATCGGGATGACCGCTTGGATGTGTATGCAATCAATCCAGATGGCAGCGATATCCAGAAGTTGACTGCTACTTGGCCTTATGAACAAGCCCTCGCCCAGGACGTGCTGAGCAGCGACGGCACCTATCGTGTCTTTGTGAACGAAGCTTCACGTAACTATCAGATCTTCTTTTACGATGCCGACTTTGATGTGGAACGTCAGGTAAGTTTCCTTGGTGCAGGCGACGCCTGGGATCCAGCCATTGAGCCGGGCGGTTGGCGTGTTGCCTTTGTGTCGAATGAGCCCAAAAATGACGAACTCTATGTAGTCAATCGAGATGGCAGCGATCTGCGGCGTTTGACCAATAATGAATGGGAGTGGGATCGCCATCCCAGTTGGTCGCCTGACGGCAGCGAGATCGTCTTTTGGTCTAACCGCAGTGGTCGAAAGCAACTGTATATTATCTCACCAGACGGCAGTAACCTGCGCCTCTTAAGTGATGGCTTTGCAGATGACTGGGATCCAGTCTGGGTCAAGTAAACCACCTCCCCCTTCTAATTACTATCGATCGGAGCCTACTTATGCAACGTCAGAAACCACCAACCTTCTTGATCAATTTGAGACGATGGGGGATCTTATTTGCTGTCGTCCTTGCCTGCTTTACCGTACTGAGCCCACGAGATGTACGAGCCGACGGTGAAGTTATCTACTATGAAGCTGACGGCTGCTACGATGTGAAAAGCTTCGGCGTCGGCATGTTTGGCACCGGCGCCGGCAACGTCACGGTCAGTGTGCCGGGTGAGGTTGTAGACGCCTTCATCTATTGGGTGGGTGTCGAAGACGACACACCGGCAGGCGACGGCACCAGCATTCTCGAAATTGGAAACGGCGTCCTAACCGAGGACGTTGTCGGCACTCTTTTCCCCGGTGCGGCTGGTCTGGCGACCCGCCCTAACCCCGATTGGTATGGATGGTACGCCGACATTGGTCCCAACGGCGCGGGGCTGGTGACACAGCCGGGGGCCATCCCGTTGAGCATCTCGGGCTGGGATAGCGCCAACGAACATACCAACGGAGCCACGATTGCCATTGTCTACAGCACAGGAGAATGTGCCACTCCTCGACGTGTGGTGCTTAAAGCCGGTGTGGATGCATACTTCTGGCAGTATACGAATGAAAGGTTTACCGAGCTGTTGATCTACCAATTCCCTGCTGTGCCGGAAGCGCGCGTTGCATCGGTTCGCTTTGCACATGCCGGCATGGACTCGACGGCAACCAGTTGCCGTGGGGGCGCGATTTGGATGCTCGCCGGTAGCGGTTCGCCTCCTGACGCGGTGACATTCGATCTGGTCGAGGGTGACCCTGTTACGCAAAGAGGTTTCGGCATCAACGGCGGTGTTGAGATTGTCAACGATGCCTTCACGGGGCCGGCGCTGCCCTGTACACCCACCGTCAACCCTGCCCCAGACGAAGCCTATGAACCAGGGCACCCGTACCCGGGTGGGGCGCAATCTGCACCATACCGCTCGCTTGGCATTGATCCGCCGGTGGGTGGTAACATCGGACCCGAGTGGGGCATCCTCGAGGTGGAGCTGTTGATCCCTGCAAATGCAACCTGGGTTGCCTTCCAACTCGAATCCGAAGCGGATCAAAGGGGTGAATCGGGTAGCTGGGCAGGCGGGGGCTTCCTGGTGCCTTCTCCACAGTTGGCTGTGCTGAAATACAACGATGCCAACGGCGACGGGGTTTTCACCGATCTTGAAGAGGCGCCTTCAGACAATTCCCTTGTGACTTTCAAAGTTGTGATTGCCAATACCACGGTGGACCCGTTGACCATCACCAACATCTCTGATGATCTGCACGGAGCAAATGCCGCGCTAACCACTGCCTCCAATCTCGCACCGGCCTGTGCCGATGTGCTTGGCACAGTTTTGGAAGCCAATCAGTCAATCACCTGTTACTTCGACGGGACAATCTCTGTGGGTAACAACAACCAAGAGGTCGATACCGTCACCGTGACGGCGACGGCAGGAGACAACACGACTCACACCGCTTATGATACCTCCACCGTTGTCATACCCGGTGCGTTGCCCGCCATCGCCGTGGAAAAGGTAGCCGATCCGCTTAGCCTGCCCGAGCCGGGAGGTGTCTTCACCTTCACGGTGACGGTGACCAACACGGTGCAAGAAGCGCTGACGCTGACCACCCTGGTGGACGATATTCATGGCAATCTCAACGGGCAAGGGACGTGCAGCGTACCGCAGCAGCTCGCGGTGGGCGGCGCCTACACCTGTCAGTTCCCGGCGACGGTGACCGGCACGGCCGGCTACACTGAAACCGATACCGTCACGGCCACGGCGCAGGACGGCGACGGTAACTCGGCCAACGCAAGCGACGACGCCACCGTCACGATTACGCCACCTGTTGTATTGCCCGCCATCGCCGTGGAAAAGGTAGCCGATCCGCTTAGCCTGCCCGAGCCGGGAGGTGTCTTCACCTTTACGGTGACGGTGACCAACACCGTGCAAGAAGCGCTGACACTGACCAACCTGGTGGACGATATCCACGGCAATCTCAACGGGCAAGGGACGTGCAGCGTACCGCAGCAGATCGCGGTGGGCGGCGCGTACACCTGTCAGTTCCCGGCGACGGTGACCGGCACGGCCGGCTACACTGAAACCGATACCGTCATGGCCACGGCGCAGGACAGCGACGGCAACTCGGCCAATGCAAGCGACGACGCCACCGTCACGATTACGCCGCTACCTGCCATTGCTATTCTGAAAACGTTGGATCTCAGCGGTGATGCCGCCGATGGCATTGTTACTGTCGGGCAATCGCTTACCTACACGATCCGGGTTACCAACACCAGCCCGGTCACGTTGACCGTGGTGCCGTTGAGCGACACCTATGATTCGACTTATCTCGCCTATCGGCGGGCTACCCCCACACCCGACGACGCATCGACGCCCGGCACAATTCTCTGGAACGATCTCACCGGCGCCGGCGTACTGCCGCCACAAGGCGCGATCGACGTCGCCGTTACCTTCGATGCGCTGGCCAGCACCGATAGCCTGCCCGGCAAACAGACGATCAATGTCGCCCTGGTGGACGGAGCCACCGATGGCACAACCACCCTGCCGCCGGTGGTGGACGATGCGCCGGTGCGCATCACCGATCCCCGCGTCCTGGTAACCAAGACGACAACCGATCCGGCCGACGGCGTGGTGGATCTCAATGGACTCGTTACCTTTACCATCGCCATCAGCAATACCGGGGATACGATTCTCGATATCCTGCCCGTGAACGATACGTTCATACCGGCAGAGCTGTCGTACGTGCGCTCCAGCCTGACAACCGCGCCGCAGGTGAGCGATGGTGCGCTGTTCTGGAGCGACGTCTCGACAGAACTGGGTAATCTGGCCCCAGGTGCGTCCGTCTCATTTACGGTAACCTTCCGCTTTATCAGTCAAACGGCGACGGCAACGGTCAACACGGTTGTACTCGGTGAAGTAATCGACGAAAATGGTGATGCGGCGGGGCAGCCACAAGGGCAGTCCGACACCTCGACGGTGACCAAGAGTCCAACGGCGATCACTCTGCTCAGCTTTGGTGCTATCGCCCACGCCGATGGTGTGCAAGTGCGCTGGGTCACTGGTGCAGAGATCGACGTCTTAGGCTTCCACCTGCGGCGTGGATCGAGCGTGGATCGCACGGAAGCAGTCCGCATCACCGACACGATGATCGCCGCACGCGGGGCAGGCGGACAGGGCGCCAGTTACAGCTACACCGACAGCGATCCTGTTGATGGGGACGTGTACTACTGGCTTGAAGAAGTTTCGATGACGGGTGAGCGGATCTTCCACGGTCCGGTGATGGTTCAGCAGGAAGACAGTTCTCCTCTGCAGGACATAAGACTCTACCTACCGGTCCTGACCCAATAGGGTGTAGTCCGATCCGGTCAACCCTGCGGAAGACCTGCAGGTGTTGCACTGTGTGCACCTCTTACACGATAATAAGTTGGCTGGCTACCGTGGCCGGCGCCGATCCTTCGGTGCCGGTCACGGTAGAGGTCATGATCGGAATTGCCGCTCAACCACGGAAGTCGGCACTTGGTCGGCAATTTCTGTTCATCACAAAGCCACCGACAACCCTTCATCTACCTGTGTATCCCTCTTCATCTGTCGCGATTGACTCTACACCGCGATTGACCCTAGACGAAACGATTCAGCCATGTCCCAACAAGTGAGCGGTGTATTAGAACGGCTGCCGCGTGGCGGCGGTTTCCTGCGTGATGCCTCGATATCATTCCAGCCTATGCCCGATGATCCTGCGGTCTCGGCCAAATTGATTCGCGACTATGGTCTCGTCGCCGGCGCCAGCGTGAGCGGAACCGCCCGTCGTGGCGCCAAAGGACCGGCGTTGGAGACGATCGACGAGATCTGTGGCCTCAAACCCGCCGCCTTCGCTGCCCGCACTCCCTTTGAGCGGTTGGTTGCGATCAACCCGAATCAACGGATTCGGCTGGGCGACGGCAACAATGCTTCGATGCGCGTGATAGAACTGGTTGCGCCGATTGGTAAGGGTACACGCGGCCTGATCGTGGCGCCGCCGCAGGCGGGCAAGACGCAGATCCTCGAAGAGATCGCCAACGCCATCCACGAATCTGAACCTGAGACGCGGGTCATTCTGCTGCTGATCGACGAACGGCCCGAGGAAGTGACCCACTTCCGCCGTCATGTGCAGGGCGAAGTGTTGGCCAGTTCCAACGATCAAAGCCTGAACGAGCACATCCGTTTGGCTGAATTGACGATGGCCCATGTTCGCTGTGAATTAGAGTGTGGACGGCACATCGTCGTCCTCGTGGACAGCATGACGCGGCTGGTGCGCGCGTTCAACTTGCAAGGATCGGGGGCGAGACGCACGCTGTCCGGTGGGTTGGACGCCAAGGCTATGGAGATCCCGCGTCGATTCTTTGGCCTGGCGCGCGCCATTGAGAACGGCGGTTCGGTCACCGTGTTGGGGACGGCGCTGATCGAAACCGGCTCTCGCCTCGACGACTATGTCTTTGAAGAGCTGAAGAGCACCGGCAACAGCGAGATTGTGCTCGATCGATCCCTGGCAGAATCGCGCATCTTCCCCGCGATCAATATCCTCGCCAGCGGCACGCGTAAGGAGGAACTCCTCTACAACGAAGAGGAGATTCAACGGTTGATGGCCCTGCGCCGATGGCTGGCGAAAGGCACGGCCAAAGCGGCCATGGTCGGCCTGCTCAAGCTATTGGCCAAGACGCCCTCGAACGATGAACTGCTCCGGCGCATCAAGTCGGGCAGCAGATAAGCCAAGAAGTTTGTTGAGAAAATCAGGAGTTCTGTGTGTCTCTGAGAGGGAGCGGGAATGACCGCCGATAAGAAGATCGTGTGGGTGGTTTGCACGGCGAATATCTGCCGATCACCGATGGTTCACGCACTGTTGGACCATAAACTGGCAGCAGCGAATTTGAGCGAGTCCGTCGAAGTCCGCTCTGCGGGCGTCTTTGCACCCCCGAATATGCCGGCCAGCGTGTACGGTGTTGATGTGATCGCCGGCCGGGGCCTGGATCTATCCAGGCATCGGTCGACTACCCTGAGCGTCGCAGACGTTCAGGGTGCCGATCTAATTTTGGTGATGGAAGAGGCACACCGCCGTCACATAGCCTATCGAGCGCCGCAGCATGCGCACAAAGTGATGCTCTTTCGCCAATTGGTTGGGGAAAACGAAGATCTGGCCGATCCCTATGGTCTTGAGCGTGAGGCATACGAAGCCACTCTCGTCCAGATTGAAGACGTCCTCAGGCGTGGGTGGGATCAATTGCTCGCCAGCTTGGGGTGAGCATCGGCAAAAACAAACAGGGACGTGTGATCGCCACCGTCCCTGTTTTTGATGTACTCTCGAACTTTGTTAGCGTAGCTGGGGATAAGCCGAGCCGAGTGCCAGTGCGGTGAAAAGCAACATGGGCAGGTTGAAGATGAAGGTGAGGAGCGGTGCGCCGATCACAAGGCTGAGCGCCATGTTGCCCACCAACACGCCAAAGACAATGCCGATCAACGCATACATCGGCAACTGTCGTCCACGTCGGCGTCCTACAGCACGGCGGATAATTTGTGCCAGCAAACTGCCTGCGCCGGAGCCCACGAAGAAGGCAACCAGAAATCCCCAGAAGCCTAGTGAACCTATGAGCAGGCCGAGAATGGGCGCGGCAACGGCGGTCACGGCGAAGCCAACGCCGAAAGCGACCAGATTGTCAGTGCTTTCTGCGTTGAAATAGACATTTTGCTGCTGGTGCACACACTCACGGCAGCGGTAGCCCACCGGCGTCTGTATGGCACACTTTATGCAGATCGGCTTACCGCAGCGATTGCAGCGCAACAATGTCTCAACCGTCGGGTGATCGGCACAGTAAAGCACCTCTTCACCGGCGCTTGTTGCGTCGCCATCGGTTGCGTCTGGGGTAACACTGTTCCCTGCTTCGCTGCGTCGCTTCTCGTCGGCTAAGGCCGCGTATGCTTCCTGAATCTCGGCAAGTTTGGCCACTGCGTACGCTCGATCTTCTGGATCCTCAATACGATCCGGTTGATACAGTCGTTGCAGGCGTTCGTACTGCCGGTTGATCTCATCCAGCGAGGCATCGGGTGAGACATCTAGCGATTTATAGTAACCTTTGTTGCGATCTATTTGCTTGGTATCCATAACTCCGTCCCAATTTTATGCGGATCTTACGTCCCTTCCATTATACACACTTCGTATAATCACATCGTCAGCCAGATTGCAGTCTGACCGATTCAATGATCAACCACTCCACTTCAGCTTTTCCATGAGCGATTGATAGAAGTAGCTGCGGCTGCGTGTGCGGATGAAACGGGCCAGGTAAGGACTGCCCACGACGATGACTTCGTCCGAGTCGTCTACTTCCACCTCGAACTGCCCGTCGACGGTGAGCATAGCGGTATGATCGCTGTAGGCACGCAGCCGGATCTCGGCCCCTTCGGCCAGGACAATCGACCTGTCCATACTCATGTGTGGAGCAACCGGGATCACCAGGATGTTGCGCAGCTCCGGCGGCAAGATTGGCCCACCCGCGGCCAGGGCGTAGGCCGTGCTGCCGGTGGCCGTACTCACAATGAGGCCATCACAGGTGAAGGTGGTCAGGTACCCACCCTCTAGGCTGGCGCTGACCTGGACAATGCGGGCCAGGCTGCCGCGGCTCAACACGACATCGTTCAGTGCGTCATGTTCACAGCGTACAACCCGTTCGGACCCATCGGGAGAGCAACGTTCCACACGCACGCGAACCATTAACCGCTCTTCAACCCAATAGTGGCCCATCAACATTTTGTGTAGCGGTTCTTGCCAATCCTGGGGGAAGACTTCGGCCAGAAAGCCCAATCGACCCATTTTGACACCGAGCATGGGCACATCGTAGGCGGCCCCCAGGCGAGCAGCACGCAGCATGGTGCCGTCTCCACCCAGGGTAATCAGGAGATCGGCCTCGGGCAATTTCTCGCGGATCTCTGTAGCGTCCCACGCCGAACTGCGCCAGGTTGTAGTGACGCCATGCTCGTGCAAAAAGTGTTCAATTTGGGCGGCGAGTTCGAGAGATTCGGGCTTCTTGGGGTGGTGTAGAATGCCCACGTCATGGAATGGTGGGACGGCCGACGGGTCAGGTTTTGGGTGTTGATCGTTGCTAAACTGGGGCAGGGGTTGCTGGGACATGCCATGTTTCCTGAATTTGACAGTGGGAATTTGCCGTGGGACACGGGAAGCGGGTCGATGGTGGACGCACTCGCCAATCCTTGCAGATGCAGTGTTCCATCTTAGACCAGGCATAGGCTTCCGTCAAATAAGATGCCCAATCCGGGGTGCGTCCCAAGTTTTTCGGTTCTGATCTTCGGGGCAGCTACCCAGAACGGACCGGCACGGAGGCCGGTCCCTACACGTAGGGATGGACCTCCGTGTCCATCCGGCGTGGCTTCCCGGAAGACATGACCCAATAATATGGGACGTACCCGCCCAATCCGGGGTGCGTCCATATCTTCCCAAAAGGAAGATCGTTGCCAAAAAACTTAGGATGCACCGGCCAATTCGGTTTCGGGGCCATCTCTGCACTGTGTTATGATGGACGCACATTGCAGTTCGACTCTAGAAAGGCGACAGTACAACGATGCGCGTGTTGGTGGTTTCGGATATTCACGGCAATATTGCTGCGCTTGAAAGTGTTGTGGGCGATGCCGACGGCGCTTACGATGCCGTCTGGTGTCTGGGAGACGTGGTTGGCTATGGCCCCTCGCCCAATGAATGTGTGGCGTGGGTGCGCGATCACGCCGATCTATGTGTGATCGGCAACCACGATTGGGCTGTGCTGGGCAGACCGGGCATCGACGTTGATGACTTCAACCCGATGGCGCGGCAGGCCGTGCTGTGGACACGCGATACGCTCACAGACGAAAACCGCAATTTTCTCGACAGTCTGCCCGATCGCCCTGTTCAGCCAGAGGGTGCGGCGAGTTTTCTCATTACCCATGCCAGTCCACGTGAACCGGTGTGGGAGTATATTCTGACCCCGGGCATTGCGCTGGAAAACTTCGATGCGTTCGATCAAGCTGTCTGTCTCGTGGGGCACACACACAAACCGGCCATCTATCGCTGGCAGTTGGAACATGGCCTCGAAAATGAGCATCTAGGCGAAGTGACCATCGATCACCTGACGCCCGAAGTCGACCTGTGCATGGCACTAGAGCCGTCCGCCACGCAGCGGCTGATCCTCAACCCCGGCAGCGTCGGGCAACCACGCGATAATGATCCCAGGGCGGCCTATGCCCTGCTTGACCTCGACAGTATGTCCTGGGTGCAGAAGCGTGTCCCTTACCCTATCGACCTGACGCAAAGCCTTATGCGCGTTGCCAATCTGCCTCGCCGCCTGATCGACCGCCTCAATTACGGCTGGTAGGGGCTATTCAATCAGGCGGGTCGGCTCCTGTCCAGCTTCGAGCCGGTTGTAGAGTTCGAACCAATCCGGCAGATTATGGACTTGTTCACGTACTTTGCGCAACTCGTCTTGCCGTCGCCACTCCACAATGCGCCGGTTGATCTCTTCCTTCACCCCCCGCGGATCGGGGACGCTGGTAAATGTGAACGATCCCTGGCTGGCCGCCGTTTGTACCTCAACATTCCCATAATTGAATAACATTTCAACCGGCGAAGAGATGCGATAGGTGACGTCTTGAATCTGGGCCAATTGCGCCTCACGCCGTAGCTCCTTTAAGAAAAAGGGGAGCTTTTCAACGTCGACAATGCGATCTTTTGTGACTTCGTAGAAATCATTCCACCAGTCGATGGTGGTGTAGGCTACCCAGCCAAAGAGTAACAAAAAGGGGATGATCAACAAGAGTTCAAATCCAAGGACGAAGTTCTGAAGGCTCTCGAGCCAGCCAAAGGTGCTGCTCAACAGAGCGCTGAGCATGATGGCCATCAGCAACAAGAGAAGGAAGAGCGGCACTGTAATCTCGCGCAGCAAAATCAGCCAATGTTTGCGCCAGACTGTCCGATCCGCACTGATCTGTTTGAGTTCACGAGTACGCATGGTGCGCCAAAAGCGCTGCCAGCCCGTCAGCTTAGGATCCGTCGGCTGCTGGTCAAATTGGGGTGACCGCACCCGGCTGGGCAACGACATGGTGATGCCCAGCCGCTGTTCCAGCGCATTTTGGATCTCCAACCTGCTCTCGGCGCGATAGCGCATCTTGCGCAGGTTGCTCTCGCGGAAGATGATCGCCTTGAGTTCGTCGGGGGCAGGCACCAGGTCAAACTCAATAAAGCCTGTTGTGCCGGCAGTAAAGATCTTTAAGGTTCCGTATTTGAGGACATTTCCCCAAAAGGATGTTTGCACATCCACACGCTCGATCTGTTCGAGCAGGGCCTCACGACGAAACTCCTTGGTTAGGATCACCTTCTCTTGTTGAATAATGCGCCGGTTTGTCACGATAAAATAGTCATTGTAGTAGTCGATGATGCCCCAGACGAAGATAATGATAACCGGGACGGCCAGTGCCGCGCCCCAGCCTAGCCACCAGGCTGGGATGAAGGTGTTGAATAGGAGGGCCAGCAGCAGTGCCATCACAATGGAGACCACCGGCCAACGTAGCTTGTCCAGCAGTGCGATCCAGTGGCGATGGTTGTACGATATCAGTGCTTCCCCTTTGCCCAACCAGTCAAAGTCCTGTGCCAGGGTAGTGCCTGCTATCGTCTCATCTTCGGGGATCGGGATGTTGAGCTTTTGCATGAGCTGCTCGCCTTCTTCCTGGAGAAAGCGGCGGAAATCTTGCCAGTGCAGCCGGAGCCATAGGCTGCCGGGCTCAGTTTCCACGGTGGAGCGCACGTTGCGTTCTGTCAGTAGCGCCGTTTCGTGAAAGAAGAAAACCCCATCTACCGGGATGCGAGGCAGGGCGCGCGTGTTTTGCTCCAGCGCGCTGATAATGGCTTTGCCCCCGGCCAATAAGATCCACATGCTGTCACCAATATCACCCTGTTGTAGGATCATATGGTGTTGCGGCATATGTTGAAAGCTACAGAAACCTGCCAATTTCCGCTTTTGTTCATCAGAGAAGTCTTTGAAGACGGAAACCTCGCGCAGTGTCTCAAATGGCATGAATTGGATCTGTGGATCTTGCACACCTGGGTAACGCCGCGCCAGACAGTCTATGCTTTTCCACGGTAATTTATAGAGGACTGTCGGCGCGGTGGCTTGCACCCAATGGCCATAGTGCGTCGTGCTTGCCGGTCCTGGGCCGATGCTGCCCGGGAATCCGAAGGCGCCGCCGGTGCCCAACCGTAGACGCTTTTCGGCCAGGCGCGGGTGGTAAACGGTTACCTGACCTGTGTTGATAAGGTAAAGGTGATCTGCGGGGCGATCGTGTGAGTAGATCAGGTCGTCGGCTGCATACGTTTCGGTTTGAACATCCTCGGCCACATAACTCAGCGTAACAGGCTCCACTTCACGAAAGATCGGCAATGTGCGCAGACGGTTGATGGTGGCCTGTGGCACGATCTGGCTGCGGATATTGGGGAAACGATAGAGCAACCGCTCCAGCGCTGAGGTGCGGAAGCGGAGGACGAGGACGTCGGTCTCTGCCGTTGTCTGGCTCGTGTAGGGCAGGTTGTAGACAAGTGCAAACCGCCCGATCAGGGTACCCGGTCCTATCGACCGTTCGACAACGTTGACCTGCCTGTCTTTGTCATCCGCACTGGGGCGTTTTCGTTCCAGCCGCACCTTTCCTTGCACAATGTAGTACAGATAGTCCGCTTCGTTGTCCTGTTTGGTCAGGACTGTGTCTTTATGGATCGGTAGAAAATCTGTGCTTGAACGCAGCACGTCCAGTACTTCGCTGCGCGGCAAACCGGCCAGGAAGGAGATCTGCGTTAGCAGTTCCGGCACGGCCGTTTGCGGTTTATGCGACGCCGCTCCAGATGGATTCGGGGTGTTTCCGGCATTGGCCATAGTGTTACAAGTGTTCCTTGATCGCTTCGGCAGCCTTGCGTGTCATGCCTGGCACCGCCTGTAGTTCCGCCAGGTCTGCCTGACGGATCTTCTCTACATCGCCGCCAAAGTACTGTAGCAACGCCCTCTTGCGCGCGGGGCCAATGCCGGGTATGTCATCAAGCAGTGATCGAATCTGTTTGCTGCTACGTAGATTTCGATGATACGTAATCGCAAATCGATGCGCCTCGTCACGTATGCGCTGCACCAGGTAAAGAGCCTGACTTCCTCGCTTCAGCCAGATTGGGTCAGAGCGTTCGGGCAGAAAGATTTCCTCTTCGCGTTTGGCCAGCCCCACGATGGGGACGGTGCCGTAGAGATCGAACTCTTTGAGTACCTCGACTGCAATCCCCAACTGCCCTTTGCCACCGTCGACGATAATCAGATCGGGGAGGACTTTCCACTGTTCATCGCTTTTGCGCGCGCTCTTGCCGGGATCAGCGTGCTCAGCTTCCACACTGCGCCGGAAGCGCCGGCGCAACATCTCGCGCATACTGGCGAAATCATCCGGCTCGCCCTGGCTGCCCTTGCCCCGAATTTTGAATCGTTTGTAGGCTGCTTTGAGGGGCGCGCCCTTGGCAAAAACGACCATAGAGCCAACTGTATTGGTCCCTTGCAGCGTGCTGATGTCGAAGCACTCGATGCGGGATGGCGGCGTGGATAATCCAATGGCGCTCTGCAACTCGCTGAGCGCTTGGGTTTGGCGATTGGTGTCCACAGCCCACTCGGCTTGTTGCACACGCAGGTACTCGGTTGCGTTCTGCTGGGCGAGTTCCATTAATTTGCGTTTCTTGCCCCGCTGCGGCATGCGGATCTCAACACTGTGGCCGCGTTTCTGGCGCAACCAAACCTCGAGCACGGCGGCATCGGCGGGCTGATACTGAACCAGCAGCCGCGGCGGAATCTGCGCTGCTCCATCGTAGAACTGTTGGATAAAAGTGCCGATGAGGGCGCCAAGATTTTCGTCGGCAGACTCGGCTACCTGCACGCCTTCCAGCACGAAACTCTCGCGGCCAATCAGGCGTCCTCGCCGCACAAAGAGGATCTGCACGACTGTATCTGCCGTCTTTATGTCCTGCGAAATGGCGATCACGTCTTCGTCTTCATGTGAGACGCCGACCACCTGTTGTTGTTCCACAATGCGGCGTGCTGCTTTGATCCGATCCCGATAGACCGCTGCTCGCTCAAATTGGAAATCTGTGGCGGCCGCATCCATTTGTCCTTCGAGCCGGCGCATGACATCGTCCGTGTCGCCTTCCAGAAAATCCATCAACTCGGAGATAGTCTCGCGGTATTCCTGGCGTCGTTGCGCTCCGATACAGGGTCCGCCGCACAGCTTCAAGTGATAGTAGAGGCAAGGGCGATCGTCCTGGCCATCGATGGTACGGTCACAGTCGAGATAGGGGAAGACGCGGCGCAATGCGTCTAGTGTTTGCCCAACGGCGCGGCTGCTGGTGAAAGGACCAAAGTAGCGCGCTCCATCTTTCGTCATCTGGCGCACAATTTCGATTTTGGGGAAGTCGTTTTGCCAGTTGACCTTAATATATGGGTACTGTTTATCGTCTTTGAGGCGGACATTGTAACGCGGTTTGTAGCGCTTGATCAGGTCGTTTTCAAGGATTAGCGCTTCTAGCTCGGTGCGAGTCACCCACCAGGTGACGTCCTGCACCTCATCGACCATCTGCCGAATGCGCGGCGGATGATCCGCAGAAGGCTGAAAGTAGCTGCGTACGCGGTTGCGCAGCACCAGCGCTTTCCCTACGTAGATGACCTTGAGATTGGCATCCCGCATCAAGTAGCAGCCTGGGGTATTGGGCAGTTCATCCAGTTTTTGTCTGACATGGTCAGGTGCAGTATATTTCATGAGCGAAATTGTACCACGCGGGTTTTTCTCGTTCAATTGCCGGTTGTATAGCTAAGCGGCTGCGGAACTCTGCCTGTGGCAGAACATTGATTCAATTCTTAGCGCCTCTAAATTTGACCAACTTCCTAACTATGATATAATCGTTCAGGTGTCAGGCAGTTTTGCCGACGTAGCTCAAACGGCAGAGCAGCTGTCTTGTAAACAGCAGGTTATCGGTTCAAGTCCGATCGTCGGCTCTACCGACGTGGGTGCGTCGGTGCTGTACAGGGTGACACTACTGTGAAGTTGCAGCACCTTGCAACAGCACGTTCATAACTGGTTTTGGGCGGGTGCCCGAGTGGACAAAGGGAGCTGACTGTAAATCAGCCGGCTATCGCCTACGGTGGTTCGAATCCGCCCCCGCCCACTCAAGCCCACATAGCTCAGTCGGTAGAGCACATTCTTGGTAAGAATGAGGTCATCGGTTCAAGTCCGATTGTGGGCTCCTGCCAGAAAAAGCGAATGCTCCTAGTTGGGAGCTGACAAGCACAGTAGGGTTCCTGAGATTGGCCGTCCGTCGAGCCGTGGCGTCATTCAGTCATGGCGTATTATGATGGGCGGCTAATGACGATCGCAGGCAGGGTGTTGCCGTTCGTTTCGATTTTCGTCTGTGTCGTGTGCTGTCACTGTCAAGCAGACGCAATTTGAGGAGGTACGAGGTCAATGGCAAAAGCAGTATTTCAGCGAACCAAACCGCATGTAAATGTGGGAACAATCGGACATGTCGATCATGGGAAGACGACCCTGACGGCGGCGATCACGAAAGTGTTGGCCCTGAAGGGGTGGGCGGATTTTTCTGCCTTTGATCAGATCGACAATGCGCCGGAAGAGAAGGCGCGTGGGATCACGATTGCGATTTCGCATGTAGAGTATCAGACAGCGACACGGCACTATGCGCACGTGGACTGCCCTGGGCATGCGGACTACATCAAGAACATGATCACCGGGGCAGCGCAGATGGACGGTGCGATCCTGGTGGTAGCGGCGCCGGATGGGCCGATGCCGCAGACACGCGAGCACATCTTGTTGGCGCGGCAGGTGGAAGTGCCGGCGATGGTCGTCTTCATGAACAAGTGTGACATGATGGACGACGAGGAACTGTTGGAACTGGTGGAGATGGAGCTGCGCGAACTGTTGGACAGCTACAACTTCCCCGGCGATGACATTCCGATTGTGCGCGGCAGTGCCTTGGCTGCACTGGAATCGACCTCGACAGATGTGGATGCGCCGGAATATGCGCCGATCTGGGAGCTGATGCGGCAGGTGGACGAGTACATTCCGACGCCTGTGCGTGAGACCGAGAAGCCGTTTTTGATGCCGATTGAAGATGTGTTCAGCATCAAGGGCCGCGGTACGGTGGTGACCGGACGTATCGAGCGTGGTGTGATCCACCCGATGGAAGAGGTGGAGATTGTGGGTCTGGCGCCGACACGCAGGACGGTGGTGACAGGCGTTGAGATGTTCCGCAAGTTGCTGGACGAAGGACAGGCGGGCGACAACGTAGGTTGTCTGCTGCGCGGCATCAACCGCGACGATGTGGAGCGTGGCCAGGTGTTGGCGAAACCGGGCAGCATCACACCCCACACCAAGTTCAACTGCGAGATCTACGTCTTGAAGAAGGAAGAGGGCGGACGCCACACCCCATTCTTCAAGGGATACCGGCCGCAGTTCTACATTCGCACCATGGACATCACGGGTGAGATTCAACTGCCCGAGGGTGTGGAGATGGTGATGCCTGGCGACAACGTGACCATGGGTGTCGAGTTGATCTCGCCGGTGGCGTTGGAGAATGGTAGCCGCTTCGCGATTCGCGAAGGTGGTCGTACAGTGGCTGCGGGTGTCATTACCCAGATCACTTTGTAGTCTGTTGCGGCTGAGCCCGTAAATATAGCTGATAACCGAGAACGTTTCGACTGTTCTCGGTGCTATAGGCGAGTAGCTCAACTGGCAGAGCAGCGGTCTCCAAAACCGCAGGTTGCGGGTTCAAGTCCTGCCTCGCCTGCCTCGAACATGACCACCGGCGGGTGTCGGTGGTCATTTTCCGCCAGGAATTATGAACGGACAGTCATGGCTTCGAGCTAAACTGTCTGTCGAAAACAATGTGTTTCATTATGCGTACATGTGTAGATCCTCTGTGTGATCTACCCTGAGAAATGGGGGTTCAAGTGAGCCGTTCTTCATCTGTACAAAGAAACGAGAACGCCCTGGTCCGTTATGTCAAGGATACACGAGCCGAACTCGCTAAAGTCACATGGCCGACGCGTGAAGAAGGTATTCGCTTGACGCTGGTTGTTTTGGCAGTGACGGCCGTGTCGTCTATTGTACTCTTTGCTGTGGATTCACTGTTCAGCTATCTGATCACACTGCTTATCTCAGCAACCTGAGCGCTTCAAGATCAATTTGTATCTATCCTAAAGGTCTCTGGAAAGATTCTGCCTGTTGAGGCACGAATAGATCCCGTTGAATGATAGGGTAGAGTCTTAGCGCCGGATGGGTGCGGTTGTGATCGGGGAGAACCGCATGTACGTCATTAGACAAACGTGCAGAATCTGCGAGTCAAGGAGGCTTCTGTGGGCGATTCATCGAAGACACCGAATTTAGATCCTCATGGAGACGATCTGTCAGTAGATATCGACGAAAACGATCTCAAAGGCGGAGAGTACGGTGAGGAACAAGAAGAAGACAGCGGTCCTACTGCACACTGGTATGTAATTCATAGCTACTCGGGCATGGAGAACAAGGTCAAGCGTAACCTTGAGCATCGTGCAGAATCAATGGGCATGACCGATCGGATCTTGCAGGTTGTAGTGCCCACCGAGACCGAGATCGAAATCAAAGACGGTGTTCGGCGTGAAGTGGAGCGCCGTGTCTTCCCTGGCTATGTGCTGATTATGATGGTGATGGACGAGGATAGCTGGTACGTAGTACGAAATACGCCTGGCGTTACCAGTTTTGTCGGTATGGGCAACAAGCCGACGCCGTTGAGCCAGGATGAAGTTGATCGCATCATGAGCCGGATTGAGTCGGACGCACCGCGAGTGAAGGTGAGTTTCGCGATCGGAGAACGTGTCCGTATTACAGAAGGTCCTTTCGCCGAGTTTACAGGCATGGTCGATGCGATTGATGCTGACAAAGGTAAGGCTCGGGTGATGGTTAGCTTCTTCAACCGTGAGACGCCCGTTGAAGTTGATTTCCTGCAATTGGAGCGGGAAACATAATTTTTGAAGTTAAGTTTGTGTTGCCCTATCGAAAGTTGAATTGATCTGGGCGCCCCAAGAAAATTCTCGGGCAGACATTAAGGAGTCGATATCAATGGCAAAGAAGATTAAAGCAATTGTGAAGCTACAGCTTCCTGCCGGTAAGGCCAATCCGGCGCCGCCTGTAGGTACTGCATTGGGGCCTCAGGGTGTGAATATCATGGGCTTTTGCAAAGAGTACAATGCCCGTACCCAGGGGCAAATCGGTCAGATCATCCCGGTAGATATTACCATCTTCCAGGATGGTTCATTTACCTTTGTTACCAAGACCCCACCGGCCGGTGATCTGATTAAGAAGGCAGCCAATTTGCCCAAGGGAAGCGCCGAGCCCAACAAGACTAAGGTGGGCAAGATCACTCGCCAGCAAGTGCGCGAGATCGCCGAGATCAAATTGAAAGATCTGGGTGACCTGCCTTTGGATAGTGCCATGCGTATGATCGAAGGCACTGCGCGCAGCATGGGTGTAACTGTCGTCGACTAAAACTCGATTACCTTTTATTTCGTTCACGTGGGAGGGGACTTCCCCGCCTGCACCACGGAGGAAATCTGATGCCTAAGCACAGCAAGCGTTACAATGCACTGCGTACTCAAGTGGATCGCACGCAAGTTTACCAGCCCGAAGACGCCATCAAACTGGTTAAGTCCACGGCTAATGCAAAGTTCAATGAAACCATTGAAATTCACCTGAATACCGGTGTTGATCCTCGCCATGCCGACCAACAGGTCCGTGGTGTGGTGACATTGCCCAACGGTACCGGGCGCGATGTTCGTATTCTGGTCTTTGCCGGCCCCGATGGCGCCGAATTGGCCCGCAATGCCGGCGCCGATTATGTAGGCGCCGACGACCTGGCGCAGCGTATCCAGGAAGGGTGGGTCGATTTTGACGTCGTCCTGGCTACACCCGATATGATGCGTGTGGTCGGTCGTTTGGGCCGTGTCCTCGGCCCGCGTGGCCTAATGCCTAGCCCGAAAGCCGGAACGATTGTCCCGGCAGATGATCTGCCCCGGGTCATTCAGGAAACACGGTTAGGTCGTGTCGAGTTCCGCGTCGATAAGACCAGCAACATCCATGCCCCCATCGGCAAAGCCGGCTTCGATGAAGATAAGCTGGTGGGGAATCTTACCGCTTTGATGGAAGCAGTTGTGGCGGCCAAGCCGGCGGCGTTGAAGGGCATTTACCTGAAGAAGATCACCCTGACCAGCACCATGGGGCCTGGTATTAAGGTTGATATTAGCAGTGCCTCGAACCTGCGCTCAGAAGCGTAACGGCCGACTTTGAAGGGCCAGTATACAAGGTGTAACGCCACCTGGCTTGACAAAGATTTGTCACCTGATGCCATTTGTGTGTAAACTGGTATAGTTTGAAAATCGAATAGACCGACAACATTTCGGTGCTGAAGACAGCAGGTGCATAGCATAAGCGTTGGATCCCCAACCGCCTGCCGAGGTAGAAATGGGCCAGTCGATGCCATGATTGCATTGTTCTGCATGCTCAACGCCTCTGTGTTTTCTGCACAGGGGCGTTTTTGTTAGAAGCATTACCAGATATGAAATCCTGCGGAAAGGAGGAAACTCTCTTGGCAATTAATCGTGCAAAGAAGGAAGAGTTAGTTGAGCTTTACAAAGATCAGATTACCAACGCGTCGGCTATTGTTCTGACCGATTCGCGTGGCGCCACGGTGGCTCAGGTGAATGCATTGCGCTCTCGACTGCGTACCACTGGTACTACGTATATGGTCACGAAGAACACACTGCTCCAGATCGCTCTTGAGCAAAGTGGACGTGAACTGAAATCTGATGGCGTTTTTGAAGGCCCCATTGCTGTTGCCTTTATCGGTGAAGATATCGGCAGAGGCGTTAAGTCACTAAACGATTGGATCCGTGAAACTGGCGGTGAAGTTGTAAAGGTGAAGGGCGCGATTTTACAGAATGAGATTCTAGACGCTTCTCAAGCGGCTCAACTGTCTGAACTGCCCACCCGCGAAGAAATGCTGGGCAAACTGCTTGGTACTATTCTGGCACCGGCTAGCAAACTGGCGCGTGTACTCAATGAACCGGGCGCCAGCATGGCCCGTGTCATCAAGGCGCATGCCGAACCGCAGGAAGAAGCGGCCTAAAGGCTGCAACGCCGTCGTATTCAGTAACTTATCAAACCGATCCGTACTGACCGAACTTCTTAAGAACTAAATCTATTTTGGAGAGGAATTTCAACAATGGCTGATTTACAAGCAATCAAGGAACAACTGGACAGCCTGACTTTGCTCGAGGCGTCCGAACTGGTGAAGATGCTCGAATCCTCCTGGGGTGTTAGCGCTGCTGCACCGGTCGCCGTCGCGGCCGCCGGCGGAGCCGCCGCTGCCGCTGTTGAGGAAGAAGAGCAGACCGAGTTTGACGTTATCCTCAAGGACGTGGGCGCCAAGAAGATCAACGTGATTAAGGCTGTGCGTGCCGTCACCAACCTGGGCCTGAAAGAGGCCAAGGATCTGGTCGAGAGCGCCCCTGCTCCTATCGTGCAGGCCGTGCCCAAGGAACAAGCTGAAGACGTCAAGAAGCAGCTCGAAGCCGAAGGCGCTGTCGTCGAGATCAAGTAAGGTCTTCAAGACAAGCACTAGCGAGAAAAGAAGAGGGAACGTGGATCAAGTCTCCACGTTCCCTCTTCTTGCTTTACCGATAACCCACCCTGCGTTCGACATCCCTAAACGATTGCATTCACCGTTACTCGAATAAAATGCTTTGGTCTTCCTTTGCCTCTGTGATAGAATCATTGGAGGAATGCACAGCAACGAAGGAACCAAGATGTACGAGACCGCCACGTCGTTTGCGCATGCACCCTGGCCTGTGGTGGGCCATGAGTGGGCGATTCGTCTGTTACAGCAATCGCTCGAATCTTCAGAGCGCGGACTCCGCCACGCTTACCTCTTTCTGGGTTCCCCCCAGGTCGGAAAGACCACACTGGCCAAAGTGTTCGCCCAAACGCTCCTGTGTACTGATCTGGCACAGAGACCATGCGGTGTCTGTCGTGCTTGTCGTCTCATGCAAAAGGGCGGGCATCCAGATTTTCGTGTGATCCAGCCGACGGATCGAAATGGCGCCGTCGATCGTCTTAACGGTTTGTTGCGGGTCGAACAGGCGTCAGAGATTATTCACGATGCAATGCTACAACCGGTAGAGGGGCGCTACAAGGTCTTTCTGATTCAGGATGCACACCAGGCCAACGACAGCTTCTCTAACAAGTTGCTTAAGACGCTGGAGGAACCGCCGGCATACGTTATCCTTTGTGTAACAGCGAACGATCGTAGCGGTCTACTGCCAACGATTGTGAGCCGTTGCCAGGTGATCGAGCTTCGTCCTGTCGCTATTCAGAGCATCGAACGTTCTCTGGTCGATCGATGGAGTGCCTCGCCGCAAGATGCCGCACTCTGGGCTCGTCTATCACATGGGCGGATAGGATGGGCAGTTCAACAGTTGACCTCGCCGGATAAGGGAGACGCCCGGCGTAACCAGATCGAAGAGTTACGGGCGCTCGCCCGCTCTCGTCGTGTGGAGCGCTTGCAGTTTTCGCAGAAGCTCGCAACCGGGCGCAGCGATGAACTGCTTTTTCCGTTGCTGGCATTGTGGGTAAGCTGGTGGCGCGATGTTCTGCTCGTGCAGTCCGGCTGTATTGATAGCTGTAGCAATGTGGATCAGCTTGACTTGCTTCAGGAAGATGCTCGAACCTTTGCTCCGGCAAGTGTCCATCACTTTTTACATACGCTATCGCGCATCGAGGGCTATTTGCGTCATACCGTCAATACCGGGCTGGCGTTGGATGTCCTGTTGCTCGACTTGCCGGCACCCATTCGAACTTGATCTCATTCCGCGGCGCCCCAAGCAGCCGCTTTCTATACTCTATAGGAGTCTCTATGCAGACGGTCATTGGTGCGCAGTTTGGACCCGTCACCAAAGTTTATTATTTTGACCCTCAGATCCACCTGGATCTGGTGCAGGATGATTATGTCATCGTCGATACTGCCAAAGGGCACGAACTGGCGCAGATCGTACAGGCGCCGCATCATATCCCAAATGATGAAATTGTGGGTGAACTCAAGCCAGTGCTGCGGCGCGCAACCCCGTGGGATATGTTGCGCCGAGATTTGTGGAAACACAAGGAACGCGATGCCTTGACGGTCTGCCGGCAACGCGCTGCGGAGCACAATCTTGACATGAAGGTGATCAGTTGTGAGTACAACTACGAAGGAGGCCGCCTGACTGTCTTCTTCGCTTCCGAAAATCGAGTAGATTTCCGAGCGTTGGTGCGAGATCTGGCACGGACACTTCAAACGCGCATTGAAATGCGTCAAATCGGTGTGCGGGACGAGGCGAAATTGCTCGACGGGGTGGGCAAGTGTGGTCGTCAACTGTGTTGTACAAGCTGGCTGCGTGAGTTTGCGCCGGTAGGTATTCGGATGGCTAAAAATCAGCAATTGCCGCTGAACCCGGACGAAATCAGTGGGGTCTGTGGGCGTCTGCTCTGTTGTCTTTCGTATGAAGACGAAACCTACAAAGACGCCAACAAGAAGATGCCCAAAATCGGTTCAGAAGTGACAACACCCCAAGGTGTTGGCCGGGTGCGTCATTTGCATCCACTAAAAGAATCGGTGACTGTTTGGCTGCTAAACAATGTCCTCGTCGAATTTACAGTGGAAGAACTGATTACAGGTAAAAAGAGTGGTGGCAGTTGTGGCACCTGCGGTGGGTGCACCGTAAAACGGCGTGCATCCGCAGAGGAAGACAATGCCAAAATGCTGGCAGAGCGCGCCAGAGCGGCGGCCTCTGCTTCTGCAGACGGTGACGACGACGAGAAGAAACCGGCGTCTACTGCTGAATCGTCGACCAGTCAAGGTGGACGTAATAGATCGAGTCAGGCTCGGCGCAAACGACGACGGCGCAGCCGCAACAAGGGAGATTCTCCCGGCGAAGGGTCTTAACGAGCGCAGTCTAGAGACGGGTACTGATAAAAAAGCCCGGTGAACCATTTCGGTTCACTGGGCTTTGCTTTTGCAGTTTCAGTGGTGGATCTGCTACTTGGCGTGAGCGACTGATCTGGTTTCGCGGATGACCGTCACACGGATTTGTCCGGGGTACTCCAGATTGTCTTCGATCTTTTTGGCAATGTCTTTGCTGAGTTCGATGACTTCTAGATCATCCAGATCATCCGGGCGCACGATGACACGAATCTCACGACCGGCCTGAATGGCGTAGGTCTGGCTGACGCCGGCAAAACTATTGCCGATGTCTTCCAGCGCCGTCACACGCTTGATGTATGCTTCCAGGCTTTCACGACGAGCGCCAGGGCGGGCGCCACTGATGGCATCGGCGGCGGCTACAATCACGGCTTCGATGCTTTCCGGCTCGACTTCGCCGTGATGGCTGGCAATACAGTTGATCACTTTGCTGTTGACGCTGTAGCGTTTTGCGATCTCTGCGCCGACCAGGGCATGCGGCCCGTCAATTTCATGGCTGACTGCTTTGCCGATGTCGTGCAACAGGCCGCCCATGCGGGCAGTTTTGACATCTGCGTGGAGTTCACTGGCGATTACGGCGGCCAGGTAAGCTGTCTCCATTGCATGATAGTACTGGTTCTGGCCATAGCTCGTCCGATACTTGAGCCGCCCAATCAACTTCTGCAATTCTCGATGCAAGCCTTGCGTGTTTGTTTCAATCAGCGCTTGTTCGCCCGCCTCGAGGATAACTTGCTCCACTTCCTGTTGGGCTCGTTCAACTTCTTTTTCGATACGCGCCGGGTGAATCCGACCATCTGCCACCAACTTGCTCAGCGCAATCCTCGCTACCTCGCGCCGCACAGGATCGAAGCTGCTGATCAGAATCGCTTCGGGTGTATCGTCCACCACCAGATCAACGCCTGTGGCCTGCTCAATCGCGCGGATATTGCGTCCTTGTCGGCCGATGATGCGTCCCTTCATCTCATCAGAGGGAAGGTTGACGGTACTGACGGCATACTCAGTCACATGTTCACTGGCGACGCGTTCTACAGCCAATGTGACGATTTCGCGTGCACGGCGTTCGGCTGTTTCTTGCGCTTCCGCTTCGACTTCACGAATGGATCGCGCCATATCGTGACGGGTCTTCTTCTCGACTTCTTTTAGAAGCTCGGCGCGGGCTTCTTCTTCGGTCATGCGCGCTACCCGTTGCAGTTCGGTGTTGCGCTCTTCTTCTGCTTTGGCGAGTTCCTCTTCTTGTTGGTCGAGACGCTTTTCTCGTTGATTCTGCTTACGTTCGCGCGTCTCTAGCTGATCCATCCGCTTTTCTGTGTTTTCTTGCCGGCTCTGTAGTCGTTGTTCAACACGGTCTAGTTCTTTGCGCCGCCGGGTCATTTCGGCGTCCATCTCATCACGCATACGAACTTCGTCTTCCCTCAGGGTCAGTTCTCGGCGCCGGATCTCTGCCTCTGCTTCGGTCAGGATCTGGGCAGCCTTTTGTTCCGCTGTCTGAAGGGTGGCGCGCTGGCGTTCTTGTTCTGACTCAACACCTGCTTTGCGACCACGTTGAAAGGCGACGTAACCGGCGATGGCTGCGCCAAGCAGCGCAGCGACGATAATCAGGATTATCGTGATTGGGTTTTCCATCTCCGGGCCCTCTATCTAAGGTTGATCAAGATTGAATATGTTAGGTGCAGGTGAATCGTGGGGATCCACTGCAAGGTTTAGTCCTGTTCATTGCTGTCATTGACTGTGTCTGGATCGATGTCTTGTTCCTGCCAGACCTGCTGTATTACATCACGCACAATCTCCCATCGAAATCCCCGCCGTTGTAGCAGCCCGGCCAACTTCTTTTGAAACGCTGCTTCGCCCAAGTGGACCCAACGGTGCGCCTGACGACGGGCAACATCAAGCGCTGCTGCACCAGGATCGGTTTCTGCTTCGACCACGGCATCGATGATGGCTGCATCAACGCCCTTGCGTCTTAATTCGTACTTCAGCGCCCGCGGCGCCATTGGCTTGAAGCGGTTACGTTGCTCTACCCAATAGTGTGCAAATGCCCGATCATCCACGTAGCCCTGGGCTTTGAGTCTCTCAATGACTTGCTCGATCTGACTTTCGCTTAGTCCATCTGCACGCCGTGGGCGATATCGCTGCAAATTGCCACGGATTTCCCACTCACTACGAGGCCGTACACCGAGAAAGCGCACTGCCCGATCGTATGCCTTGGCTTCGAGGTCAACCTGTTGTAACTGCTCAATGTCAGAATCGTCGAGAGAGTCACCTCGACGTAACTTTGCAGCTTCAACCGCAGGGAGTGCAAAAGCGTACTCGCCATCTAGATAGACGTTGACGCGCTCCTGGTTGCCTTTCTGAAAGCGCAGACTTGTGATCTGCCCGGCCATGGACACCTTTCTTTTGAACAACAAAATGCGCTGCGGCAACGACCACAGCGCATTGGTTGGTTCAGTCTGAAACAGTCTGCCCGACTACGGGACAGCCGGCTTTGACACGAACCTCACTTTCATTCCGATAACGGCACATTCTATGAGCGGCAGTTCAATAGATCAAACTGCCCAAATCCAATAGTTCTGCTGTTATTGAAAGAACATTATGCCGACCAGGTAGTAATCAACTGCATCGACCCTTGTATCCGACCATTGGGCTCCTGACGTCACGCTTAGGAAACTTTATGGTTTGAGAAACATGTGTCGACCCACTGAGTGGTGCAAGGCACTAACCTTAAACTTATGCCGGTTTTGCAACACGGCATCCTTGCTAGCCATCGATTCCCCCGATACACTGCATATATGTATCAAACCTGCACAAGCAGGTGTCACAACAGAGTACTCGATCTTCAGGATCACCGGGCAACCGGTGCTTGTGCCAATCGTTTTTGCGCTGTAGAAATCGTTCGATTCCGGCTACAACCTAGTTGCAGCTCTCTCTGAGTCTAGTATACCTGACAGGCGACCTTTTGGTAAATCGTGGATGGGTAGCTTGCTGTTTGTATGCTGTGCAGCGGCAAGGTGGGGGATTGCCTGTGCAACTGACGAGCATTTACGGTTGATCCGTGGTTGTCGTCAGGGCAGGCAACCCTGCGCGCACCCGGAGCAGTTGGTCAATCTCTAGCGCCAAATTTGGATTTTCTTGGAGATGAATCTTGGCATTTTCGCGACCTTGCCCAATGGGATCACCGTTGAAGCGATAGTATGCGCCTCGTTTCTCAACGATGTCATGCTCAACACCCAGATCGAGCAGATCGCCCTCGGTACTGATGCCTTCACTGTACATGATGTCGAATTCGGCAACTTTGAACGGCGGCGCAACTTTGTTCTTGCGTACCGTCACCCGAGTACGGTTGCCTACCACATCAGCGCCCTGTTTGATCGATTGAATGCGTCTGATGTCCAGACGCAAGCTGGCATAGAACTTGAGCGCCATCCCGCCTGAAGTCGTCTCAGGGCTGCCAAACATGACGCCGATCTTCTGACGCAACTGATTGGTGAAGATGAGGCATGTGCCGCTAGCTTTGACAGCGCCCACAAGTTTGCGCAAGGCCTGGCTCATCAGCCGCGCTTGAAGACCCATGTGGCTGTCGCCCATTTCGCCTTCAATTTCGGCGCGAGGCACTAAAGCTGCCACGCTGTCAACCACCACAACCTCCATCGCCCCTGAGCGAACGAGGGCTTCGGTGACTTCGAGCGCCTGTTCGCCTGTGTCCGGTTGGCTGATGTAGAGGTTATCTAGATTGACACCGATATGCCGTGCATAAACTGAATCAAGTGCATGTTCAACATCGACAAAGCCGCAGTAACCACCCGTCTTTTGTGCTTCAGCGATGATGTGCAGACAGACAGTTGTCTTGCCCGAACTTTCGGGCCCATAGATCTCGATGATGCGTCCACGAGGAACTCCACCCACGCCAAGAGCAATATCGAGACTTAAGCTACCGGTAGGGATAGTCTTGACATCCAGCCGGGTCGCGTCGCCTAGCTTCATAATGATCCCATCGCCATACCGCTTGTTCAGGGTGGCGAGGGTCGTTTCGAGTGCTTTTTGGCGTCCATCCTTCGACATAAGATCTCCAAGAACTACGGCACCTATTACGAAGGGGCATCCCTAAGGACGATTGTCACTTGTCAAGTTTGTGTACAATCCAATCATCTGCGCCGTTGCTAGTTTACTGTACCTACTATGAATATGCAAACTAACTTGCGGAATCCTATGAACGTAGTACCGACGCTTGGCACAGCCGCAGGTTAGCGGAAATTCTGCCAGGCGTCGGTATGGTGGCACTTCGTAACCGGGACAGTGTGAAACTGGCATTGCGGGCAAATCACTGTCTTTGCTTCGCTGTTCAGCCTCGGGTACGTTTTCGCCGAGAAATGTCTTTTTCCCTAACGGCTGGCAGGAGGAGCGTAGACCTTTTCACGCAGAATCAACAGATCGCGGCGGAGTTCTTCGTCATCCTCCATGTCGACGGTGACTTTTTCTACACCATAGCGAACCGTACTGTGATCGCGCCCGCCTAGCAATTGACCGATGGTGGGTAGTGACATGCCGTTTTCCTCGCGCAGCAGATACATGGCGACCTGGCGGGCGTAGGCAATCTCTTTCGTACGTGCCCGCCCCGTCAGATCCTGTACCGTCATGCGAAAGTGATCCGCCACCAAAGCCACCACACTGGATGCTTCTCGCGGACGGCGTTGTGGCATGAGATTGTTTAGGATCTCTTCCGCCGATTGCCGGTTGAGGCCGCCCTCATAGAGTGGCGCCTGAATGATAAGCCTGTTTAACGCACCTTCTAACTCGCGAATATTGCTTTCAACTCGTTCGGCGATCAACATTAAGACATCCATGGGCACGGCCGTCTTCATCATCGCGGCTTTGGTTTGCAGAATTGCGACGCGTGTTTCAAGATCCGGCTGAGAGATGTCGGCCTGGAGGCCCCCTTCAAACCGGCTACGCAGACGGGCTTCCAGCGTGGCAATCTCTTTGGGTGGACGATCACTGCTGATCACCAATTGTCTGCCGGCGGCGTGTAGGTGATTGAAAGTATGGAAGAACTCTTCCTGCGTGCTCTCTTTGCCGCCAATAAACTGAATGTCGTCGATAAGCAGAAGATCAACCTGCCGATACTTGTTGCGAAACTCTTCGGTGCTTTGACTGCGGATCGAACTGATCAGATCATTCGTAAACTGTTCAGAAGAGCAGTAAAGCACCTCCATGCCGTGGCTGGCCATCTGATTGCCAATGGCGTGGAGCAGGTGGGTTTTGCCCAAACCAACCCCCCCATAGACAAAGAGCGGGTTAAACCGCTGCCCAGGATGATCTGCGACGGATAACGCTGCGGCATGGGCCAAACGATTGTGGCTGCCCACAACAAACGATTCAAAGGTGTAGCGCGGGTTGAGTGGCGTACTGTGTATCTCTGAACGCCCCGACCAGGAACGGCCAGTCGACTCGTCTTGTGAATCGGCTGACGGCCAGGAACGGTCGTTCCATGCTGTCGACTGTGTCATGGGCGTACCTGCCTGCACTGTATCGTTTGCAACGACGGCTCGGCGCTGAGGAAAGGAAGTATTTTCACCGAACGTTCGGTCTACTACCCCACGCCCTGTCGGATCTGATCCCTTCGGCGGAATTTGTCTGCTCTCCGCTTGTGTAGGTTCTTCGCTAACCGGAGCCGGCTCCGCTGCCGCTATCTCTAGTGGCTGGTAAAGCGGCGACAGATCGTCCCTCGGATCGGTGGTCCGCGTGTGTTGACGCACACGGAATGTCACCTGTACAGAGCGGTGCAGAAGTTTGTTTAATATTCGTTTGATGCTTGTCTGCAGTCGGTTGGCCAACCAGTCGCGTGCATAGGGGTTTGGCGTTCCTACAATAAACTCGCCATCTTCATAGGCAATGACAGATGTATCGCGCACCCAGGTTTCATAGGTGGCTGCCGGCATCTGGAGGGCAAGATCTGATAGCGCCATTTGCCAGATCTCTGCCGCTCGGATCTGGTCTCCAACGTGCTGGGGAGCAGCATCAAGTTTGTCTGTACTACTGATAGGAAGAAGAGGGCCGTTTGTTTCTACCGACGGCTTATCTTGATCGTACGCGGCTGTACAGAGATCAGCTGCGTTTGCCCCGCCAGGCTGCGCCGGTGGGGAACTATATGGCCGTGGAGAGTATAGATACTTACTCAATTGAGTGCCCTCCTCCTATCTGTCCGAGTGGTTCCGTACGCCGGTGCCTGATCAACGGCGCGATAAAGAGCGCCTATGCTATGGTGAGTAAATTCATGGTGCACCAATTCATGTACGGAAGTGAATCTGTTGTTGTGATATCAACCGAGGTCAGACCGTGCGTACAGTGGACACATACCAGCAGTAACAGAGGTGGCGCCGGGCCTTTGGTGAGGACTCTGAGAGTACAGATCACGCCGATAAGATATGTGTCTGGGGGTCGTCTGCCGGTGAACAGTCCAGTACGGCGTAGTATAGCAGAGGCGCCTTTAAATGCCAATTGAATTAGGAGGCCTTGGGCATCAAGATTATGTCTCCAAGGTTTCGTGTTCAAATGTTCTACGCGACATCTAGCGGGTTATACCTGAATGCCCCCAAAATATTAGAGTTTCTTAACACAAGGCATTCATAAAATCTCGGTAAAATTTAAGGTTCCTGCCAGGGGAGCCTGCTGCTGAGCTCCCGGTTGATTTCGGTTATCCACGTACGGCCTGACTTATCCAAAGTTGCCCCAATTTATCCCCAATTTTGTCCCCAGCCGCCGAACTTGTACTCCCGATGCAGCAAGCACCCGGCTACTTTCCCCCCTGTGATTGGATCGTGCGCTGGTGTATGATAAGAATCCACGCCAGAATTGGCTTGTGAGGTCGCTTGGCCTTCGCTAGGCTTGGTGGACACAGGGAAATTCAGGCTAGGATAGGTGCGGCTGTGTTTGGTGGACAGCCTTTGGCAAGGAGTAGATCCACTGTGGCTCGATATTTCAACTATCGATTTCACATGGTTGAAAGCGGTTGGCAGCGGCGGGATTTTGTGGCGCGCTGGCGTCGGATTTATCAAGGCGATACACGCTGGGTTCCGCCCTACTGGCCCAACTTCATCCAGGCGATCGGCAACAGCAGCGTGCCCCACCTGGCGCGCATGGATCCGATCTTGCTCTACGGCGAAGCGCTTCCCCAACGCAGACAATCCCGATCTCCACAGCATAATGAACTGCCCGCCTTCTCGGGAGCGTTGTTTGAAGAGACCGTCGTCGCCGGTATCCTCCTGCGCGATCCGCGCCGACGTGATGACGTGGCCTATGCCGCTGCACTTCACCTTGCCAACGACAGCGAAAGTCTGTCTCGCTTTCTGGCGCGGGCACAAGAAATGCTGCAGCCACTCGGCGTACGCAGCATAGTCCTACCTACCGGTCTCTCGCCCTACCTGGGTAGTGGCGTTCTGCAGAACTACTTTCATCGATTGCCGCCACTTCATTCTGCCTATAACCCACCTTACCTGCCTGAACTGATGGCGCAAGTGTGTCGTCCTTTAGGGCGCAGTCTGCTCTATGAAGTCACGATTCCCACGCACCTAGAGCAAGCTGACATTGGGAAAGCCCATATCCAATCCTTTGATCCGGGACGGCTGGCAACCGATCTGCTTCCTCTCTTCCAACAGACGATGCCACAGTGGGCCGACTTTCCTGCACCCGATGCCAGGGAAACAGAGTTTCTGATGGCCTGGTTAGGTAGTTGGCCACTACAAGGATGGCTCGCTACGGTTAATGAGGAGGCCGTAGGGTTTGTGCTGATGCAGCCCGATCTCTCCTCTGCTTTGCGCTTTAGTCAGGGTGGACGTCGTGTCTGGTGGCGGTTTTGGTTACAGCGGCACGTACGGCGCAAGAGACAACAGGCCGGGCGCCTGCTTTTCGGTGGTGTGGTGCCGTCATGGCGGCGGCAGGGGATTGGCACTCAGCTCTGGCGTCAAGCACTGACCGCGGCTGCCCAGGCAGGATGGCAGACTCTCTCTGTTGGACCGATGCCGTCGACGGCGGTAGGGAACTTGTTCCTTGAGGCACACGGCCTCGAAGCACAGCGAACCTTCCTGCTGCATCGTTATGACTTCTGATCTTGTTTCTGGTCGCCAGATCGCTTAGCTTCCGATGTCGTACCCCAGCCGACGTAGCAAGTTTTCGCGTCTGCGCCACTTGTCCCACACCTTAACCCAAAGCTCCAAATAGACCTTGGTGCCCACCATCTCTTCAATCTGGGGGCGGGCCATCTTACCGATCTGTTTGATCATGGACCCACCACTGCCCAGTACAATTCCCTTTTGCGTAGCGCGTTCCACGTAGATCGTGGCTGCAATGTAGGTTAGCTGCGGGCCACGTTCTTCGAATTCAGTAACGCCGACGGCAACGCTGTGGGGTACTTCTTGATGCAACAGGTTCAGCACCTGTTCACGCACCAATTCACCGACCAGAAACCGCAGGTTGAGATCGGTTACCTGGTCGGCCGGGTAATATTGTGGGCCAGGTGGTAACGCGCTGCGCAGCGCTGCCAGCAGTTCTTCGACGCCGCGCCCGTCGATAGCACTGATGGGATAGTACGGGAAAGCGCCCGTCGAGCCGATACTCCTGATTCCCTGTAACAGAGACGTGTACTCAGCCGACCGTTCGGCGAGCGTGACGCCGTCTTCCTGCCAGCCATCGAACTTGTTGAGGCCTAAGATCAGAAAAGGCAAGGGTGACTTTGTGCTAAGCGTGCGCAGTCGCTCCGCAATCATCTGATCTTCGGCAGTCGGGGGCACCGTGACATCGACCAGCCATAGCACGACATCGGCATCATCGGTGATCGTCTCTTCCGCAATCTGAACCATATGTTCACCCAACTTATGCTTTGGGCGATGGATTCCCGGCGTATCAAGGAAAATGTACTGTGCGTCTTCTTCGCTGCGAATCCCCAGGATCTGATCGCGTGTGGTTTGCGGCTTGTCGCTGGTAATGGCAATCTTCTGCCCTAGCAGCCGATTGAGCAGCGTAGACTTGCCCACATTGGGGCGTCCGATCACAGCTACGAATCCACTACGATGATCTTCAGGCAGCTCGGCCTGTCCACTCAACAGATCGGCGAATTCGGCTTCAAGATCATCTGATTCGGGTATGTCTTGACTTGACTTAGGCGACACGGCGCTCTTTCTCCAGGTGACATCAACAAAGGCGGTCAAATTGAATGCTTAGTATACCATGAAAGCAGGCGGGTAACGCGTAAGCGCCGGGCAGGTCTCCCTACCCGGCGCTTGCATGCTACCCATTTCGTTTATGCTACATTCGCCAATACGAGTCGTCGTCAGCTTAGCGGACTGCGACCGGTTGTGGTCCGGCATCGATTATCGACTGGCTGACACCATCCTCGAACTCTTTGAAATTGGCTGCAAACATGGCGGCCAGCTCCCTAGCGCTCTTATCGTAGGCCGCAGGATCGGACCATGTCTTTCGCGGATCAAGCGTTTCGGAAGGTACACCCTCGATGGCGACCGGGATGTTTAACCCGAAAATTGGATCGACTTCCATCTCTACGTTTTCGAGTTCTCCGCTCAACGCCGCCGAGATCATCCGTCGCGTGTGCTGCAACTTCATGCGTGAGCCGACACCATAGGGACCACCTGTCCATCCGGTGTTGACAAACCACACCTGCACATCGTGTTCCTCGATCTTCTTGCCCAGCAACTCGGCGTACACGCCCGGGTGCAAGGGCATAAAGGGAGCGCCGAAACAGGCCGAAAAGACCGGTTTGGGTTCGGTGACCCCACGTTCTGTGCCTGCCACACGTGCGGTGTAACCGCTCAAGAAGTGATACATCGCCTGTTCTTTGGTCAGCTTGCTGATGGGCGGCAATACGCCGAACGCATCCGCCGTTAAGAAGACGATGTTTTTCGGATGCCCGGCCACACCACTTGGATCTGCATTGGCAATGTGGGTGATGGGATAGCTGGCTCGTGTGTTTTCGGTAAGCGAAGCGTCATTCAAGTCGATGCGACGAGTCTTGCTGTCGTAAGCCACGTTTTCAAGGATCGTGCCGAAGCGCCGAGTCGTCTCGTAGATTTCCGGCTCTCCCTTCGGGTCGAGCTTGATCACTTTGGCGTAGCAACCCCCTTCTAAGTTGAAGACACCGTCGGCGCTCCAACCATGCTCATCGTCGCCGATGAGCGTGCGCATCGGGTCTGCGCTAAGCGTCGTTTTGCCGGTACCGCTCAGGCCAAAAAAGAGCGCAACATCGTCTTTGTCTTTGCCATAATTGGCGCTACAGTGCATGCTCATGACACCTTCCATGGGCAAGATGTAATTCATGGCGCTGAAGATCGACTTCTTGATCTCACCACTGTATGCACTGCCGCCGACGAGCACCAACTTTTTGGCGAAATTGAGGATAATAAAGGTCTGGCTACGTGTGCCGTCTTCTTCAGGAATGGCATGGAAACTGGGCATATCGATCACGGTGAAGTCAGGCACAAAGGTGCGCAACTTCTCGCCATCAAACTCACGGATGAACATGTTGCGGGCAAAGAGCACCAATGAAGCCTTTTCGCTAATGACACGAACTTTGCGCTGATACCGTGTGTCTGCGCCCACATATCCATCAAACACAAACAGATCGCGGTGCTGGCTGTATGAGCGCATGCGTCTGTACAGATCGGCAAACTTTTGCGGATCAAACGGGCTGTTGATCTTACCCCACCAGATGTTATTTTCTGTATCCGGTTCGCGCACAACAAAGCGATCGTTAGGAGATCGGCCCGTATGATCGCCTGTGCGAATGACCAACGGCCCTAAATGGGTGACAGCACCCTCGCGACGACGGATGGCCTCTTCGTAGAGCATCGGCGTCGGTAAATTCCAATAGACGGTCTCGGCGTTGTCGATGCCGTGATTCTCAACTCCGTACTCGCTGATATAAGGTCCAACGCTTTGCATAGTTCCTCCGATTTAGAATTCATAGGTCAGGTGGCGCCAGATTCGATGATATGCACAGTGGACAACAAGACGTCAGGCGTAAAGGGCGTAGAACCGTGTCACGTCTTTGTGTCACCCATTGGTTTGTCATGACGTTTTGGATTGTTTCCGCTTGACTGAGTATAAACGTTTGTGCTTTTATTCACAATGTCCTGAGGCTTAGTCCGCCAACTAGACAACTGACCAGGAAAAACCAATGGGCCAAAACCTAAGAAATTCAGGAAAACCAGTGGGTGCGAGGGAACCTACAAAACCGGGGGAACGGAAGGATCGAGCAACGGAGCATCAGTCGATTGGCTCGGTCGTATGGTCAACGAAAAAACCATGTTACTCTAACTCTTTGGCGCCTAACCGATCAATGAGCGCGGTTATGGCGATACAGAATGCGGCTAAAGCGGGTACAATGGGATCAATTTGAACACCATTAAGCTCGAATGTAGCAAACCCCCCTAGAAACAAGACGCCCATCACAAGCAACGTATTGCTAAAAAAAGCTTTCGGTGATCTCATCTTTGCCCTCTGACTTTTGACATGCCGGTTCACACTGTCAGGTTCTTTTCGATAGAACTTGCTTCATCATCGGTTTGATGCGAACAGATGACTTGTGCGAACGGGCGTGTCTCATAAATGCGATTTGTAAACTGTGCGCAGCAAAATCTGCGCGTATTATATCCCGATCCATAGCCATCGACAAACCACTGTGTAGGCACTTGGACTGAAATCGATCTGGACAATTTATTGCATAGGGCAATCGTCAGGAAAGCGTAGAGTATTTGATCGCCATGGCTAACTGCCTGGCGATCTGTGGGATGCTGCGATGGAGTTTCTGAAGCCGATTTTCATCCAGGTGGATTGGTCTTCTCTGCCGCTTGTGTTAGGATTCACTGTTCGCGATGGGCATTGTCTGCTTTTGAAAATAGCATTTTCAGGACACAAAATACCCGTGTTCCTTTGTCGATTTCGGTTGTTGCCGTGCTGATGGTGAAAGGTCTTTATGTCGAATCAGCGTTCACTTGCGATTATCTTTTTGATCATCTTTGTTAACTTGCTTGGCTTCGGGATTGTAATTCCTCTACTGCCGCTATATGCATCTGACTTTCAAGCCAGTGGCCTGCAGATTGGGCTGCTGTTTGCATCGTACTCCGTGTGCCAGATCGTCGCCGCTCCAGTGTTAGGCGGCCTTTCGGATCGATGGGGCCGCCGTCCGATCTTGCTGGCAAGCTTGTTAGGGACAGTTGTTAGTTTTGTGATGCTGGCCATGGCCGGCAGCTTGCTCTGGCTTTTTATTGCACGGATTGTCGATGGCCTATCGGGCGGTAATGTTTCGACGGCGCGTGCCTATATCAGTGACATTACTGAAAAGAAGGATCGGGCCAGGGCTTACGGCATCATCGGTGCAGCCTTCGGTCTAGGCTTTGTGTTCGGACCGGCACTCGCCGGTCTTTTGGGCAATTACGGTCATGCTGCCCCGGCATGGGGTGCCGCGATCCTGGCCTTATTGGCACTGGTGTTGACATTCATCTGGTTACCCGAGACCAATCGAGAACACAGTGTTATGCGCCGTACTCCCTGGCGAGATATTCCTTTGATGATTACCCGCCCCGTGATTGGACCCCTGTTGCTGATGGACTTTGTCTACTGGGCGGCGTTTTCAGTTTATCAGACTACCTTTGCGCTTTTTGGCAGTGTCCGCTTTGGGTGGAATATTTCTCAGGTCGGTTATGTGTTGGCACTGGTCGGTTTCATCGGCGCTGTGATCCAGGGCGGAGCGGTTGGCCCTATCGTGCGTCGGTTTGGTGAAAAATCGACCTACCTCTGTGGGCTGATCTTGGCCGTCATAGGGCTTGCCGTCGCCGCCTACTCGTATGACTGGCGTCTCTTCATTGTCGCCATGGTGCCGGCAGCCATTGGATCTGCCTTGTCGAACCCTACATTGGTTTCTATGATCAGCAAGGCGGGTGAGCAGGGCTCACAAGGACAGGTTCAAGGGGTAAGCGGCGCTATGGAGAGCCTGGGGCGTACGGTGGGGCCGGTCTGGGGCAATGGCTTTCTCGGCGCATTCGGAGAAGGAATCGCCTACCTGTCGGCTGCACTGGTTCTGGGGCTGTTAACCCTGTGGGGGACACGACTTCCGCGTCAGTCGACCGAACGCATCGAAACACCTGTACCTGCCCGCCTGCGACCACAAGGCACTGACGACTGAGCCAAATGTTGTCGCGGATTCAATGTCATTGTGAATGTGAAAGGGAGCACCCGACCGGATGCTCCCTTTTCGTATCGTAGACGACGTAGATCCTGGACGACGCTGTGTGGCGGACACGCCTTCTAGTAAATTCCGGCGGAAATTCAGCGACAGTTTCTACAGAGGTGGAGATGCCGAATTTCTGCCGTGGTATTTACGCCAAAATCTACTAGCGTTTCTGCACCTGACTGAGGAAGATCTGAAAGCGTTCTGCGGCAGGGATGAACCGGGTATAGATCTCTGGCCCTACAATCCCCGTGCGATAGTCGCTCCACACAACCGTCACATTGCCCCATCTATCCATCGCCACGTCTGGGCGCTGTTGCCGGGCGCCACTCTTGTCTTGATTGACGCGCCGGCTTGCCGTCCAACTGGGTTGCCCCAGGTCAGACCAGGCGATGTAAACATCCCCGACGTCGTGGCTGTTGTCTTCCCATACCAGTGTTACCGTCGTGGCGTTGACGGCCAGGCTCGGCGAGGATTGATCGGCGTTGCCCTTATCGGCATTGACGCGCACCGGCGATGACCAGTTCCCTTGCCCGGCGGCGCGTCTGATTACAAAGATGTCTTGCCCTTGCTCCTGCGTCCCCAGGTCGGCCCAGGCCAGCAGCACGGTTCCATCCAGGCTGACGGCGAGATCCGGTGTGTATGCGGTTGTGTTTGGATTCAGTGTCGTGATGGTGACCGGCGCCGACCAGGTAGTGGTTCCCTGACTGAGTGAAGCCATTTCGAGCGATGCGTTCCCCTCCGTGCGGCTGACCCAGACTGCCAGCACTCGATCTCCATCTGCCGCCAGGGCTACTTCATACTTCTGCGCCACAGAGTCGTCGTCGATTTGGGCAGGAGCGCTCCACTGTGTACTACCTGGGGTTCGTTGGCTCCAAAAGAGGGTAGCGCTCTGACTGTCTGGGTCTGCTTGTTCCCATGCTGCTATGAGCGTCCCGTCGGCCGCAAGAGTCAGCGCCGGCTGCACAGAAGAGACGATGGATCCGTCGAGCGCAGTTGCCGGGGCACTCTGCCAGGAAGTCGTTCCCGCCGCTTGTCTGCTGTAGAAAAGCGTGCTACTACCCGAATCGTCGGTACTCACCCAAACGGCGTGCAGATTGTTCTGCGCGTCACTGACCAGCGCCGGCGGGCTCAGCGTCTGGGTACCGGCGGATTGAGTAGCGCCGTCCAGGCTGAAGTTTGGGCCCCAATAGAGTGCTGTAGGGCCGAGGTGTGCACTGAACAAACTTTCACCGCCGTTGCGTCCATCGCGCCAGATGACGCTTAGCGCACCACTGCTGTCTGCGTTGATAGCCGCATCCGACTGATAACTGTCGACTGTGCTGTTGATCCGCGTATCTTCGCGCGGGCGTGGAACTGTGGTAGCTGCAGGCGTTGGCGTGGGCTGCGGGGTGTTGGTTGGTGTCGGCGTGGGGAGTGTGGTTGCCGTCGGCGTCACAGTAGGCATGCTATTGTACAGCGCCTGAATGGCGGCAAGCGCATCGATGCGTCCGTAACCACTTAGTTCGTCCCAACCGGGAGATTCCACATCGACCGCGCTGTGGGTGAGCAGGCCCACCACTTGATCGGGCGACAAAGATGGATCGAGGGCCAACAACAGCGCCGCAATCCCTGCCACCTGGGGCGCGGCTTGACTTGTGCCGCTAAGCCATGCGTAGGAAGCACCTCGTGCCCGCAGATAAGTGCCGGGAATCCAATGTTGGTTGTCACCATCCGTGGTGTCCGCGGGATCGCCGCCTGGCGCGGCGATGTCGACATAACTGCCGCTGCTAGAGTAGGATGCGTGGCCATCACTATCGTTCACGGCTGCCACGGCAAGCACATGGTTCAATGCCGCAGGATAGACGATAGGGTTGCCATCTTTGTAATAGTTCCCCGATGCGGCAATCACCAGCGCCCCGCGCTCATGTGCATAGCGGACGGCATCGGCCACGACTGTGGCATATTGGATTGCCCCAAGACTTAAATTGATGATGTCTGCGCCTTGATCCGTTGCCCATACAATCCCCTCCGCGATATCAGAAGATCGGCCGGATCCATCTGTATTGAGAACCTTGATGGGCATTAAGCGCGCCGACCAGGATACCCCGGCGATTCCGATACCATTGTTGCTGCTTGCGGCTGCGATGCCGGCGACGTGAGTGCCGTGTCCCTGGTCATCACTTGGATCGTTGTCATTGTTGGCGAAGTCGTAGCCCGGCACCAACTTCCCAACCAGATCGGGATGGGTCAAATCAACGCCGGTATCGAGGACGGCAATAATGACGTCACTGCTGCCCACAGTCTGATCCCAGGCTTGATCGGCACGGATCTGGCGCAAGTTCCACTGATAACGATCGTACAAGGGATCGCTGGGGGTGGCTGTGGTGTGAAAGATGTAGTCTGGTTCAGCCAAAAGAACACGAGGGTCGCTGCTCAGCTCTGCAGCGATTTTCTGCTCGCTGCCCACGGGGACGCGCACCTCATAAAGATCCGGTAGGGTCGCGTTCTGCTGCGCGCTCTGGATCTGTGGGAAAGCCGTCGCCAGGTCGGTTATCTGCGCTGCCGTAACCTTTGCGTTGTCGAGACGAAGCAAGACTATTCCAGGCGCCACTTGTGTGGGGGGTGGGGCGTCTGTACGAGGCATAGCTCGCAGCACGTCTGGCTGTTGCGGGTCATCTGTTACCTGGGCCTGTACCAATGAGAGTGAAAGAGCGCCGGATAGGATCACAGCCACTAGCGTTCTCAAAATCATGTGCAGTGAGCACTTTGTTAAATTCACGATCAACTCCTGGCGAATTCGTAAGTCACGGCCTCCCTTCATTGTACTACCGGTTCGGTTCACTTCTATCCGCCCATGTACCGGGTTCCGTGCCTTCGTCTTCCGCTATCAAAAAAAGAGGCTCTGCAAAGAGCCTCTTGCCCAAAGTCGACTATGCGGACGTGGTTCAACCGGTTCAATCTCCGGCTTGCATGGCGGCCTTACTCAGCGTCGTCTGTGTAGACTCACTGCTGGTGACAGCCAATCGCTGCGCTGCCAGGATCACCAACAGGATCCAGATCAGATCGGCCAGCAGGAGATGGAACATCTGGATCGCCACCGGTGCTTTGAGCAGCACATTAGCGCCGCCCAGCAAGATCTGGGACAGGTAGACACCCATCAGCGCATAGCCGGTGCGACGCATTCCAGGGCTTTCGTATCCTTGCCGCGCTGTCTGAAAGGCCAGCCAGATCAGCCCGCCCACAATGATCCCGATCACAGGATGGAAGATACGTAGCTCGACCAGCGTAGTCAACAGGGGCGCATCGGCGGGCGTCAGGCCCGCAGTGAGCACGAGCGTATCACCCAAGGCGGTGACGGAGCCGCTGGCCCCCAGGATCATGGTACCGATGAAGGCGGCACCCAGGGCGAAACGCAGACGCAGCGCCAGGCCACGCATACGGATATCGCGTCCACCCGAGGCCCACCAGGCTGTCAAGGTGATTGCCCCTAGCAAAAGGAAGGTGTTCATCAAATGCAGCGCCATGGCTACGGCGCGGGCGACGGTGGCATTGTCCGCCGTCAGTTCAAAGAGCACCAGCCCGGCGCCGAGCAACGCTTCGACGATCATCAACACCATTGCCGTCAGTGCGCCGCGGCGCACTGGGCTGCCTGGCGTATACGCTCGGTACGCCCACACCACGAGCAGAATCACGGCGAGCAGCGCCAATCCACTGGTGACACGGTGCGAAAATTCGATCACTGTTTCTATCGACTCGGCGCGAGGGATCACATCTCCATTGCAGGCAGGCCAATGTCGTCCGCAGCCTGCGCCCGAGCCGGTTGCACGTACAAACGCGCCCCACATGATCACAAGCAAGTTGTAGGCCAAGACGCCCCAGGCGTAGCGGGCGAATCCATTCAATTTCATGGTCGATCTGTCCTCACGGCGCTATAGGTGCCGCGTCTTCAAAACACAAGAGCAACAAGTGCTTTTGACGGTTGCCCTTGTGGTTCGCGTACCGTTGACTTCTTACAATGGCTGTCATTTTACCACGCTCCTGTGCCGTGGACCGCATCGACAGTGCGCCAACTTTTCCTGCTCAAACAACTCCTCGAAGCAATACAAGCACGACGCCGCTCAAGAAAAAAGTTGACGCCGGACTAAAAAAGAAGAGCGACATTCGTCGCTCCTCTGGGCAAATATTCTGATAGGCGCCGGTTACCCGCTTGATGAACGCCTGACAAACAATGCGGGCACGGCAACCTTACCCTTGAACTTCCAACTGCTCGATCACGCGCACCAGATCCGTGCGAGTGACGATGCCGACCAACTTGCCCTTTTCGAGGACGGGCAGTGAACTGTGCCCAGGCTGGATCATCAAACCGGCGACGTGCTCCAATGTATCCTCTGGCGAGACGGTGGTTGGATCTGCGGTCATCAATTGCCGGGCATTCACCGCCAGAATATGACGTACTCGATCTTTGTAACGCGCGTAATCGTCGAACCGGAGGGGAATGGTCGCCCAAAGCAGCGAGATGTAGTTAGGCTCCTGAGCGGGTGCATGTTGTGCAATCAGATCAACTTCGGTGACAGTGCCGATTAGTCGTCCGTGTTCAACGACGGGCACCCCGCTGATGTGTCGATCGCGCATTAACTGTGCTACCGCCTGAATCGACGTTTCGGGTGTTACGGTGATCACTGGGCTGGACATAATGTCGCGTACGATCACTGAAAATGTCCTTTCGGGGAAATGAGTGGCGCAAAGTGGATCGGACAGGATTCGAACCTGTAACCAAGGAGTTATGAGCCCCCTGCTCTGCCGTTGAGCTACCGATCCAAACTGGGTGACCCGATTACTGGGTGATTGTAGGTAGCCCAATCACCAAATAACCCAGTCACCCAGTGCTCAAGCGGGTAGCGGGGATCGAACCCGCATAGCTAGCTTGGAAGGCTAGTGCTTTACCATTAAGCTATACCCGCAAAAGATGGTCGGGGAGATAGGATTTGAACCTACGACCCCAGCGTCCCAAACGCTGTGCGCTGCCGGACTGCGCTACTCCCCGATGTGGTTCTATTCTAACTAAGTGGGGGCAAAACGTCAAACCCTCGTAGTGGTCTAACGAGTGAAGGCACAAAATCGTTTCATTTCGTTTCCGCCTATGCTATAATTCGCTTCGCCTTTTACATCAATAAACTTCAATGGCAACCCTTGCCTGCCGTGATCCTCGGCGCCGAGAGGAGCATTTTCGATGCAGATCGCTGATTTCCCACGACCGCCTGAAGATAATGGACGCGGCGTCCACTGGTCTGCGCGTCCTCATCACCCCCAAGGGCGTGATCTCGATTTTTGGATCAACGAATTGGCGGCGATGCACATCAAGTGGGTCAAACTGCTCGATGACGGCGACGCATCTTCGCTCGAACTCTGTCGGCGGCTCCTCGGCGCTGGGATGATGCCGGTCGTGCGTATCATCCGTCGTCAGCCTAACCCAGATCGCTTGGATGAACGTCGGGTCGGCGGTGTGCGCAAACTGACCGCCGCCGGTGTACGCTATTTTGAAACCAACTATGATCCAGATCTGCCCGCACAGTGGAAGGATGGCAATCGCCCTGACAACTGGCTTGATCTCGCCGTTGACGCGTTTGTTCACGATGCCGAGATTGTGCTGGGCGAAGGGGGGCTGCCCGCTGCCCCCGCGCTGAGCACCGGTAGCCAGGAACAGTTTCTGCGCCGCTTCCTGCGCGGCGTCGCCGACAGCGGACACGAAGATCTCCTCGCGCAAGGCGTCTGGCTGGCGATCCGCAACTACATGCGTAACCGCCCGCCCAGTTACCCCGACGATCCTGTGAATCGAGAGGGCAAAGAACTCACCCGGGCGGAATTTGAACGCTTCCCTGCCTGGGCTTGGGACAATCGCTCGCTGGAAGCGGTTAACGAGCTGCGCGCGCGCGACAAACAACCTCTCCAGACATTGGAGCAGGACGCTAATTGCTTCCGCGCCTGGGAAATCGCCGGGAAGGACGCCTACAACGTTTTGGGGCGTTACCTGCCTGTGATCAGCACCGAAGGTGGCCCGGTTGTCGGTGCCGGAGACGATCCACGCTACCCCAAAGTAACCCCCAATCGGCAGGCGGAGTGGCAGATTGAAACCGTCCGCTTCTTACAGGAACGTGCACCTGCCTGGTACTTTAGCTGCTGCACCTGGCTGCTGGCGAGCCGTCCACTGGGTGATCGGGATGCTACCTGGGATCAGATGAGTTGGTACACCGACGCATGGAACGAACGCTTTGGGTTAACCGGCCAACTGCCCATTGTGCAGGCGCTAAAGGAGTTGCCCCCGCAGGTGCGCCCCGAGTTGCGTCAGTCCGGCGCCGCCTTGACCCTGAGTGTGCAGCGCGCCGACCGCAATGAACCGCTCGGCGGCGTTACCGTCGAGGTTGAATCCATCGGCACGGGCGATAGCACACCTCGACGTTTCCAATCTACTACGGATCCTCAAGGGCGGCTGGCCCTGGATCGGCTGCCGGCCGGCTCCTATCGCTTGCTCACCTTCGGCGCTGAGGTTGGCCGAATCAGGCTGGGGCAGGAAGACCGCCGATCGTTGACGCTGCGTGCCGAGGTGGGGCGCAACAGTCGCGTTACCGGTCGCGTGATCGACACAGATGGCGCGGCCCAGGTTGATCTGCCTGTGACGCTGCATCAGGCGTCACCACTGCGTCTGCTGGCCGAAACCCGCAGCGATGGCGACGGGCGCTACACTTTCCCCGGACTTGCGGCGGGCAAATTCCGGGTGCGCGTTGCCCCCGGCACAGCACAATCCACCGAACGGCGCAACGTCACCGTCGACGGCTGGACCGATGCAAACGTCGATCTGACTGTGCCGCCGCCGAGCGTGCAGCGCTACGCTGTCACCCAAAAGCGCCTGCTCTCGCCCGAGGAGACAGGCAACAACAACATGATCTTTGGCCGAGTGCTCGATGAACAGGGCAATGCGTTGGATGGCGTGACCGTCCGCATGCGGTGGACAGGAGCTGCTCCGGATACCAACTTTCCCACTGTCAAGAGTGGACAGAATCAGTTCAAGCCGCGCGGCTACTTTGAATTCATCCACACGGCGGGCGTCTTTATGATCGACATCCTCGACCCCGCCTATGAGAGTCAGGTCGCCGACAATCTGATCACGGCGGAGATGCCGGGTCGTCCTCGCCCCATTGCGTATGAAGTGATCTTCCAACGCAAAGCCGCAACCTTTGCGGGCAACCATAGTAGCGTCTACGGGCGCATTCTGGGTGCACCGGCCTCCTCGACGGTGACACTTAGCGGTACTGGGACCGAACCGCGACTGATGCGGCTCAACAACGGCAGCTTCCGCTTCGTCGATCTGCCTGCCGGGATCTACCAACTTGGTCTGGAGGGCGTCGGTATCATTTCCGCCGACATCACGCTGGATGGGATCGGGAACACCGAGATCGAGTTCCCCCTGCTGGCACAGATCGTAGGGCGTGTGCTACCGGCCGGTCGATCCGCTACCGTCATCCTTTCCTGTGAAACATACAGCATCCGCCAGGAAGATGAGACCGATGCCAGCGGCGAGTACGTCTTTTCCGGCCTACCTGCGGATACATATACTCTGCGCCTGAAGGATAGTGTCCTCCCCGCGCAGCAGTTGATCGTCGATGGTCTGCATCGGGCCGCCGGTCCCACCTTTGATCGCGACCTGGGCAAAGACGCCGCCCTGACCGGGCGTATTACCGATCATAGAGGGCAACCTGTGATCAATACGATCCTTTGGCTGCGATCGCTGGGGCAGCGTATCGCCGAAAGCCAGACCGACGGCGATGGCCGCTATCGCTTCGCCCAGTTGCGCGCCGGCGTGTATGGGCTGGAAGCGGTCGGCGCCGGCCTCATCGCCGAAAATCTGAGCGTGGACGGATCAACCACCCTGACGCATGATGTGCAGTTGGCGGCGCGTGCGCTGGCCTCGATTGCCGGTCGTCTGGTTGATGCCAACGAACAGACCGTGGCCGGGCGTACATTGATCCTTTCGGGTGCGATGAGCGCGCAGACCGTCAGCGCGGCAGATGGGACTTTCCGCTTTGAAAAATTGCGCGGCGGCGAGTACACCGTGCGGCTGGCGGAACAACCCAGTGTCAAAGCAAATGTGACGGTAGACGCCGAGGTGCAGGTGCAGATCGAGCTGAAACTGCCTGCCACAGGCACGAGGCCATCGACGCGCTTTGGCCACTATTTGTTTTTGGCGACGTCGGACGCCAAAGTTGCCGATTCACAACTGACCCTGGCCGTCGACTATATCTTGCGCAAATCGCCTACCGTCGGCTTCAACCCTGATATCTGCATAAAGGCCGAGCGTGTTACGATCATCGGCGCTCCGCCGGACGCGTTACTTCGTTCACTTGCCGAAAACAAGGTGCCTGTGACACAGGTGAGTGGCAATTTAGAAACGTTAAGCACCGAATTGGAGGCGCTGCCATGAGTCCACAGAATCGCTTACTGCGCTGGTTGTCTGGCACGGATGACAAGTCGTCGACCGATCCGGATCAAAGTGGGATGCAACGCTTGCTCCAACCTAGAGCAACCGCCCAGGTAGAGAACAATGCCGTGGATTACGGCGTGACTATCGAGGAGGCCGCTGTGCCGCCGGGCGCCGATTATTGGCGTGTGACCCGCGTCTACCATCTGGCTCCCCAAGAGAATGGCGGTCGCCATCATATCTTTTTCGAGGCGCTGTCGCCCGACGGTGTCCGCATCAGCACCAGCCAGGCCCGTATCAAATGGGACGGCGGAGAGCAAGTGGTGACGCTGGACAAGCCCGCAAATGAGCCGGGCGCCAACTTCCCCATGTGGAAGTGGCAGGTGTGCAGCGTGGAGATGGTGGGGCTGCCCAGTGATCGCGTTCATGGCTTGCGTACCAATCATCCCGATGAACCCAATCCTGGCGACGACGGCAACGGCAACACGCTCTTTCACCATTCGTTTCTGGTTGAGTTTCAGCAGACCAAGGCCCCCGACCGTACGGGGACAATCCTGGGGCGGGTGGAAAACAGCCGCGCCGGTCTCATGGTGATGTTGCAGCGTGGCGAAGATGTCGTGGACTCGGCTAGCGTCGATGCATCGGGAGGGTTTACCTTCCCCGCGCTGATACCGGGTACATACGATCTGGGCCTGGAAGGTGTGCGCCGTTCTGTGCAAGTAACGAGCGGACAGACGGCGAACGTCGTGATTGTGCTGCCGCCGCACAATAGTGTGATCGAGGGCACGGTGACCAATGGCACCGGCCTGTTGTTGCGTCTGGTCAATCAGGGCGAGGTGATGGCGCAAGGTGCGCTTGGGCAGAGCGGTACCTTCCGTCTGCGCAATTTGGGGCCAGGGAACTATGTGGTGCATGTTGTGCGCCCGGGTGAACTCGAGCCGCTCGTTCAATCCAGGTTGTTGCCCATGGATGGCAACAATCAACAGCGCGTTGATTTGACGGTGCCCTTTGGCAAGCCGGCTGTCGCTGATGCCGTGATCAACCGGTACGTTCTGCTGGGTGCGCCCGACAAGGCATCCACGCGGGCGCACTTGACGCTGCTGACACCGGTACTGGCCGAAAAACGATGGGTCTTCGGTTTCGATGTACAGGAGGCCGCCAACGCGCGCCAGGTCACCGTGATCGGCGATGGAGAGGCCGTGCCCGAATTCTCGCTGATCTACCTTTCCTCGCGCGGCGTCAAAGTGCAGCGCATCATCGGTTCTCCCCAGGAGATCAGCGCGGCATTGCGCAAAGACTAGGGATTTGGGTGTGACGACGCTCCTCGATGTGGATGGTTTGACCAAATCATACGGATCGACGCTGGCCCTGGATCATCTGTCGTTGACAGTTGCATCCGGGGCTGTTTTTGGCCTGCTCGGCCCCAATGGTTCGGGCAAGTCGACCTTCATTCGATTGGTGCTGGGCTTCTTGCACGCCGATGCCGGGCGGATCGAGTTTGCCGATGATCCACGCCGGATCGGCTACTTGCCGGATCGTCCAAACTTCCCCTTTGGCGCGCGGCTGATAGAGTACCTGGAACTGATCGGCTCCCTGTCTGGGCTGGATCGATCCACGCTGCGTCAGCGGGCGCGGCAACAGTTGGCCGATCTGGATCTGATCCATGCCGCCGAATGGCGAATCCGATCTTGTTCGCGCGGGATGTTGCAACGGCTTGCCTTAGCCGCAGCGCTGATCCACGAACCGTCGCTGCTGATCCTGGATGAGCCGCTTAACGGCCTCGATCCGGCCGGGCAACATGCCATGCGTGGGCAGATCCAGCGGATTCACGCGCTTGGGCATACTATCCTGATCAGTACGCACCGGCTCAACGACATCGCGCCGCTGTGTACACACCTGGCCATCCTCCACCGGGGACGACTTGTCCGTACCGGTCCTCGCCAACAACTGCTGCCGATGCAAGATCGCATTACGATCCAGACACAGCCCTTCTCGCCTGAAATCGTGTCGATGTTGCACAGAAGTTTCCCGACGGCGCTTATCGGCGATGCAGAGATCTCGTTAATTGGTGACGCCTGCGCCGCCAAAAACGATCTGTTGCGGGCCTTGCTCGATGGCCATGTGGACGTGTTGCGCCTTGAGCAGGCGTGCACAACGCCCGAGGAACTCTACCTTGCGGCGCTCCGGTCGGAGCTTGAACCATGAAGGGGCATTCTTTGTCTCAGATCGTCACGTTGACAGGATTTCTTTTGCGCGATCTGGCCCGATCCTTGGCGGGGGCGGTTCCGCCGGCCCTCACGCTGATTTTCTACGCCTTCACCTTCACCTATCCCGCCACCCTCGACTACTTTGCAGCAGTAGCGGGCGCGGCGTTGCTCGTGGTGACTTATGTGACTACACTGTTGATGGCCTGGCGTATCAACCGAGGGATCAGCTACCCGTGGCTGGTGCTACTGCGCCGTCGAGGATCGCTCCTGGCGGCGCTGGGGTTGTCCACGCTGGCGCTAAGCATCGGCATGGCCGTCCTGTTCACGGCGTTGGCCCTGATTCAGCACAAGATCGATCTCTCCCCAATCTTGGCGGTGCAGATCGGCGCGCGCTGGCTGCCGCTCTTTGTGTTGGTGATTGCGTTGGGCTTGTTGACGAGTAAATTGGTCAGCCGCGGCGGATCGTATTTGGCTGTGCCCGTGCTACTTGCGCTCCTCTTCACGGTGGACGAATGGCGTGGCATCCTTGAACTCAACCAACTGGACGGCATCGTGCAAGTTGTCAACGGCATCGTGTGGCCCGTGCGCACGCTGCTCCTCACCGATCCGCTTGCGCTGACTTTGTCCGGCGCCGTGCTGCCCGTCACCGCCGCGATTCTTTGTCTGTTTGGCGCCGCAGTCCTCTATTGGATTGCCGCCCGCTCCTTCGCTCAGAAAGATCTGATCTGGGTGGAGTGATCTCCTGACCTCACACAATAGGCACTATCCATAAGGGGCAAGCCATATGTCAAGCGCTTCGTTGCCACAAATCGTGAGTTGTAATGGTGAGTTGATCGCGCCCCATGAGGCGACGGTATCTGTACTGGGCAATGTCCTTTACGGGGCGTGGGGAGTGTACGAGAGCATCCAACTATGGGACGGGGTGATCTTTCATCTGGACGACCATCTGAACCGATTGCTTGATTCGGCGGCGCAGATTGAACTGCCGCTGGCGGGCGATCTGGCCGATCATCGAGACTGGGTTTACGCCTTGATTGCAGCCGAGAACGAGCGACGCGAGGGAGCAATCCGCCGCGCCACGATCCGCCTCTTTGCCGTCGGCCCGGATAACGGTGTGGGGCCGTCTTCGTTTACATGGCTTGTGCCGCTGCATGCGCCAGATGCCGGGATGGTGGCGACCGGCGTCGGTGCAGTGACCTATCCAGGCGAACGGGCTTTGCCAAAAGCCAAGTCGCTCAATACGCTTGTCAATACAATGGCGCGACGAAAAGCTAGCGCAGAAGGCGAACACGAAGGGCTATTGCTGGACGGCGAAGGCAACGTGCGCGAGGGGGCGACGAGTACATTCTATGTCGTTTGTAATGGGGTGCTGACGGTGCCGCCCGTCGCCGACATCCTTGACGGCGTGACGTTGCAGATCGTCCTGGGGTTGGCGGCTGAGGCCGGGATTGCGGTCGAACGCCGCAAGGTATCCGTGGCAGACCTGCCCGTGTGGGACGAAGCGTTTCTTACCAGCACCAGCCGTCACGTTCTACCGCTGGTGCGCGTGGATGGTCACCCGATTGGCAACGGCAGGCCTGGGCCGATCACGCTCGAACTACATCAACGGTTCGAGCGCTACTTCGCCGCCTATGTGGCTGAGCGCACGGCGAGCTGAGGTTCCTTCGCTTATGTCTCAACTTCCTCTTCGATCTGGCCGCGTTGTTGCAGCCAATAGGCGGCAAACCAGCACAGCGTCGCCCAGGCTGCGCCCACCGCCCAGCCGCCGAGCACATCCGTCGGCCAATGCACGCCAAGATAGACGCGACTGATCCCCACCATCACGGTGAGCAACACAGCCGTCAGAAGAAAGAAGGCCTTGAAGCGGCGGGCGGCGTGAATTCGCGCCAGGAGCGCGCCCAAGGTCAAGTAAGTCACCGCGGAAAGCATTGAGTGCCCACTGGGGAAACTGCTCGTGGCTGTGTAACTCAGGTGCACCACCAGATCTGGCCGTGGCCGGCCAAAGGCTTGTTTAAGCGCCAAACTTATGAGGACCCCTCCGAGCACCGCGGCGATGAGAAATGTCATGGCGCCGAAGCGACGCAACAGCATCAAGTAGATCACGATCGATAGCGTAAGCAGCATGAGCAAGGTCGCCCCGCCCAGGGCCGTCAGATCGCGCATGACTTCGCCAAGCCACTCCGGCCCGATAGGAGTGTTTAAATCGTCAGGGTTGCGCAGGGAGAGCAGGATGCGTTCGTCGAGAGTCTGTGTGGAGCCTTCAATGACCTCATCCGACAGTTTGACAAAGCCAAAGGTTGTGGTGAAGAACAGCAGCAGAGCAATCAGCACCGGTAGTTCGCGTTGGCCAAGCCATTGAAAGAAGGCAATTACCGGCGACCACCATCGGTCGGCAGCATGCGACTTTCGGGTACTCGTTACTGAATCTGTCTTCACGTTGTAAACCTCTCAAAATACTGAACAACCAAATGCGAGATAGTCAAGCAGGCGGGGCGTATGAAAACAGGCGCAGAACTCTGCGCCTGTGGTTTGTACTCATCTTAACGCTTTCACTGCACCGTAGTACAGATCCAGAGACAGAACCAGGGTACATAACCCGGTACAATTCACGTAGTAGCGCGATTTAGGGCGCATAGACTTGAGGACGTCGGTTGAGGAGCGACGGCAATTGGGCGCGGATTTTGTCCTGCTGTGCGTAGTCCAGGTCGGCAAAGATGACACATTCGCGTTCGGGTGCCCGCGCCACTACGGTTCCCCACGGATCGACGATCATGGCATTGCCAAAACATTGTTTGCCGGGCGGATGGCTGCCAAATTGGGCCGGGCAAACCAGATAGACCTGGTTCTCGATCGCCCGCGCCCGGATCAGCGGTTCCCAGTGATCCTTGCCGGTATAGAGCGTGAAGGCGGCAGGCTGAAAGATCACACGGGCACCGGCCAGCGTCAGGGCTCGATACAGTTCGGGGAAGCGAATATCATAGCAGATCGTCAATCCGAACTGACCGTGTTCCGTCTCGAAGGTAACCATCTCTTGCCCGGCCTCAAAGCGGGACGATTCATTGTCTGCCACATGACCGGTCACATCAATGTCAAAGAGGTGGATCTTGTTGTAGCGTGCAATGAGCTCTCCCTGTGGATCGTAGACCAGTGTCGTGTTCCACGCTTTGTTGCTGTCGTCCACCGCCAGCGGGATACTGCCGCCGTGAATATAGATGCCGTGCTGGCGGGCCTTCTCCTGTAAAAAGGTGCTGGTTTCCCCAGGCAGCGCTTCACGCGCCGCCCGCACCACATCGTTTGGCCCCAGGATGTTGAACATTTCGGGCAAGGCGACCAGGTTAGCCCCCAGCCGGGCCGCCTCATCGATCAAGGCGCCGGCCTTACGCAAATTCTCCGTCTTGTCATCCCGGGTATTCATTTGGACTGCAGCAATGCGGAAGCTCATGTCTTCTCCTCAAAGGGTCGAGGTGCGTGATGCGCCGGGAGACTACTCCTCGACGGACACATCCACGTTGAAGTACTTCTGCAACTCGCCGAGCAGTCGCTCAGTGACAGTGCAGTAATCGTTCGGGAAAGAAAGCTGATGCCGGCGCCCATCGGTCTCCGTGATGATCACAAACTGATCGCGCCCCTTGGGATCGCGTACCGCTTCGACGATTTCACGCAGCCGCCACTTATCGCGATCCAATTGCCCGGAACGCGAGAAGACAATGCGCAGCATGCGCCGTCCCCGGTGAGCGGTGGGCGCATGGCGATGTGCCGGTTGCGGGGCGTGGGGAGTGGGCGGCGCGTCCGCCTCATCGGCACTCTCTTTCCGATCCCCAAATTCTTGTCTGCTCTCTTTGATCGCCACTGCAGAATCGTCCTCGCTGTTCCGTTTGCTACGTTCGCCGGCCACAGTGCTCAGGTTCCCTTTTGCCTTCTCTTTTCGATCTGGTAGTTCCTGCTTGCTTTCTTTGACCGCTACCTTAGCGTCTTCCTCGACAACTTGTGCACTTTGCTTTTTGCCAGTTGCCTTCTCTTCCCAACTCGCTGTCGCCCCATTCCCCATCTCTGGAAAATCATTTGCGAACGGGCTCTCCTCCTCCATGGACGGAGCGTTGTCGGCGCTGTAACCGTCCATGCCGGGATCCCATTGCATAGGGGCAGATTGGCGCGTGCTCTCTCGCTTGGGCGGTTCGCTCTTTGGACTCTTCGTCACGGCATCCTTCCTGGCATGACCGTTGCTTGTGATTTCGTTACTCAGCAGGCCCGTTCGTAGTGTGCCCGTTCGTACTGTGCCCGTTTTTGATCTGACCGTTGAACGTAGGCGCTTCTATCAATTTCTCTTGGTAGCGGCCGTCTTCATCGCTGACCACGGCACGTGCGATCTCGAGGCTGGTCTTGATCTCCTCGCCGAGGACGCTGGTGCGACCGTTGCGCGTCTGCGCTTTCCCGATCACGAGGATCACGCGATCGACTTCCAACTGTTCCTTGTACTGCTCATAGGTGCGCGGAAAGAGGACAACCTCACATTGGCCCACCATGTCCTCGATGCGCAGAAAGGCCATCTTGTCGCCCTTCTTGGTGATCGTCGTACGCACGTCGGCCAACATACCGCCCACCGTCACGACTTTGTCATGGTGGCTCTCGCCCAATTCTGCGCACGAACAGGTGACGATCTGCATCAGGTCAACCTTCAACTGTTGCAGCGGATGACTGCTGGCAAAGACGCCCAACATATCTTTTTCCCACTGAAGCCGTTCTTTGCTGCTCGTCTCCTCGATCTTGGGCAGCACGATCGGCACTTCTTGCACTTCACCGGCGTCGCCCAGGAGATCGAACATGGATATCTGTCCGCTCTCTTTGGCGCTATGCGTGGCGGCTGAGCGCGCCATCATCTGGTCGAGCACAGCCAGCAATTGGCTGCGATTGCCGAAGCGATCGAGCGCACCGACTTTGATCAGACATTCCAGCGCTCGCTTGTTGACCTGGCGCAGATCGATGCGATCGCAGAACTCTTCGAGATTGCGGAAGGGGCCACCTGCCTCCCGCTCGGCAATGATCACGCTGACCGGCCCTTCGCCCACATTTTTCACCGCGGCCATGCCGAAGCGAATCGCCGCGCCCGGCGGCACCGGGAAGTTGTAGCCAATGGTGGGATCTTTGCTCAACGCCTGGTGAGCGGCCTCTTTGGGCACGGCCTGTGTCTCGAAATCCATGCCGCTGTAGTTGACATCGGGCGGCAAGACCTGAATGCCCATGCGTCGACATTCGTTGATGAAGTTGATCACCTTTTCGGTCTTGTCGCGCTCCACCAGCAGCAGCGCCGCCATATACTCTACGGGATAGTGGGCCTTGAGATAGGCCGTTTGCACGGTGATCACCGCATAGTCGGCCGCATGCGATTTGTTAAAGCCATAGCGCGCGAAAAATTCAATGTCCTCGTAGATGGCGATGGCGGCGGCGGCGGGAATATCCTTTTTGGCGCAGCCTTCCACGAAGATCTGCTTGTGACGCTCAATTTCCGACGCCTTCTTCTTGCTGATGGCGCGGCGCACCAGATCCGCTTCGCCGGGGGTGTAACCGGCCAACTGGCTCAGCACCTGAATGATCTGTTCCTGGTAGACAATGATGCCGTAGGTCTCCGACAGGATCGGCTCCAGCGCAGGGTGCTTGTACTCGACCTCTTCCTCACCGTGCAGGCGACGGATGAATTGCGGAATGTACTCAATTGGCCCCGGGCGGTAGAGCGAAATCGTGGCGATAATGTGCTCGAACAGATTCGGCTGCATCTCGGTGAGCACACGGCGCATGCCCTGCGATTCTACCTGAAAGACGCCACTCACTTCGCCGCTAGAGAGCAGCTTGAATGCTTCCACCGCCGCTTCGCCCTCAAAGGGGATGTTGTCGAGCCGCCACTCTACGCCGTGTTTTTCTTTGATCAACCGGCCGGCTTCGCGCATCACCGTCAACGTGCTCAGCCCCAGGAAGTCGACCTTGAGCAGCCCAATCGACTCCAAAACGGGGAACTCGTACTGCGTCACCGTCGAGGTGACCGTCGACTTGGTGCCGCGCATCAGCGGCGTGTAGTGATCCAGTTCGCGATCGGCCACGATCACGGCGGCGGCATGGATACCGGCGTGGCGCGCCACACCTTCCAACTGCATCGACGTGTCCACCAGATCGCGCACCCACTCGTCTTTTTTGTAAAACTCCAGCAATTCGGGGTTGTAGAACTCGTTGCCCTCGGTGAGCACATCCCGAATCGTGACGGGTTTGCCCGGGATGGCGGGGATCAACTTGGCGATACGATCCACCTGTTCCAGCGGTACGTCCTTGGCGCGGCCCACATCGCGGATGGCGGCACGCGCCTTCATGCGCCCAAAGGTGACGATCTGCGCCACCTGATCGTTGCCGTACTTCTCCACCGTGTAGCGGATCATCTCTTCACGCTGATCATCAGGGTAATCCAGATCGAAGTCAGGCATGGTGACGCGGCCAGGGTTGAGGAAGCGCTCGAAGATCAGATTGTTCTTCAGCGGGTCCAGGCCGGTGATACCGATACAGTAGGCCACCAGCGAACCGGCACCCGATCCGCGAACGTTCCACCAGATGTTACGGCTGCGCGCAAAGTCGCACAGATCCGCCACAATCAAAAAGTAGACGTCGAAGCCCATCTCGCCGATGATGCGCAGTTCGCGTTCCTTGCGTTCTTGCACTTCGGGCGTTCTGGCGCGCTCGCCATAGAGCCTTTCCAGCCCTTCTTCAGTGAGGTGGCGCAGATAGCTGGGGTAAGTGAATCCCTCGGGAATGGGCAGATCGGGCAGATGATAGGTGGGATCTTCCAGGTTGACTTCGCACATTTCGGCGATGCGTACTGAACTGTCGAACGCGCTCGACGGCAGATCGATCAACGGGCGGAAGGTGGCTTCCATTTGCGCCCGGCTCTTGAGGAAGTAGCTCTGATCGCTCAAGCGCATCCGTTTTTCGTCTTTCATGCGCGTGCCGGTCTGCACACAGAGCAGCACCTCGTGGGGCGTGCTGTCGCCCTCACGCACATAGTGGACGTCATTGGTGACCAGCAATTGGATGCCGAATTTATCGGCCCACGGCACCAGGATCTTGTTGACTTCCTTCAACTCGTCAATGGAATGTTCTTGCAGTTCAATGAAGAAATTCTCTTTGCCAAAGAGATCCACATACCAGCCCAGCCGCTCGTAGGCTTCTTTTTCACGGCCCAACATGAGCAACTGCGGAACTTCGGCGCCCAGGCAGCCGGTCGTGCAGACCAGTCCATCGGCGTGTTTTTGCAACAGGGCGTGGTCAATGCGTGGCTTATAGTAGTAGCCGTTGACATAGCTCTGGCTGACCAACTTGAGCAGGTTGCGGTAGCCGGTCATGTTTTTGGCAACGAGCAACTGATGATAGTTCTCGCGGTCGACCTGATGCTCGCGGCCCTCTTTAGGACGTCCCCACACTGTCTGATAGGTTTCCACGCCGATCAGCGGTTTGATGTCCGCCCCCTTGCAGGCGCGGAAGAATTCCACCGCACCGTGCATGGATCCATGATCGGTCAAGGCCAGGGCTTTTTGCCCGAGCTTTTTGGCCTCTTTGACCAGATCCTTTACCCGGCCCAGACCATCGAGGAGGGAGTATTCGGAGTGGGTATGGATGTGGACAAAATCGTCGGACATGGAAAGATCCTATTTGAATGGTGAAACAATCGGATAAGGGCTATCCACAGATTATACCGATGGCGCAGACCAGGCTGTTTGATATTGCACAGGGCTCCTCTGGTCAATTCGGTGTCGAGCGACAACACGCCAGGAGACCGCACTGCAGATGTCAACGGAACCAAGAAAGAGGATACGCGGAACGACCGGGGAAGAACTCGGTCTATACGGATATCATACTATAGAAAACGGGGTCCGGTAAAACACGGTGAGGCAACAGGGTGTACTTCACCCCCAACAGAGGTACGGGTTTGGGTGGGGCGGGGAAGCGACGTGTCCTACCGGCGAAACTACCTGCCGCCCCACCCAAACCCCTACGACTTGCCCCCAACTTGAATTACACCTGAGGCAACAGGTGCGTCTCATTCTGGAGGCGAACCCGCGGGCGGCTTCTCTTCATTCCTTGTGCTTTTCTTGTGACACGGGCGCCTCTGCAAAGCTTGCCATCTCGTTCAGTGTGCGCACTGAGGCTTCGATTGTGCGCAAAAGTAGTGCGTTAGACATGGGCGAGCCTTTGGTCTGTTCGTATAGTGGGAATGGAATGGAATGGAGAGCGAAATGCGACCGCATCATGAGTCAACGCAAAGGCGCCGGGGAGCAACGGTACAAAGAGAACGCTTGCGCCATTGCACCCTTGCGCCTGCCTCGATTGGTGCAGATACGTTGCGATAGGGGTTGTTACTGCTCGACTACACCAAGACCACCATCGAGCCGCGTCTGTGCGCCGTCGACGAGTGTGTTGTAGTACGGCCCAAGCCCTACAATGGTGGGGACATGCCAGATGCGAGCCGCGGCCACAATGGGATCGAGCGGCGTGCCCGCCGCCGCCAGCAAACCACCCGCGACCGGCAACGTAGCCGCCCAGCCGCTATCGAGTTGGTGCGCGCCCACGACCGCGTGTTCACAGAGCACGGGGAGCAGCATCTTCTGCCGCCGTAGCGGGCCGGTCACCTGCCCTACGACGCCGGGCAATCCAGATTGGATTGGATAGGCTTCGGCGTCACCAAAGAGCAGGTCTCCGGGTTGGGCATTCTGCCATGCTGCATAGTCAGTTTTTCGTCGCTCTGCCGTGGCGTGGATCTCGTCGATGTTGCTGATGTTCCACTCGCCGGTCATCATTCGCTTCACCTCTTCTAACTCGAAGAAGAAGGTCTCGTCGATCGAGGAAAGGCGGCCGTCTTCAGCGGCTTCGTGGCCGGCAGCTCTGGCCCAAATACGTGTCCCGGCCAGGATGTAACTGAACGCATTCAACGCGCCACTTTGTAAGACCGACAGCGAGCGGATCTGGGTGAGCAGTCGCTCTGCCTCTTTGCGCCGATCGGGGGCCAGTGTGTCGAGTAACTGCTGCACCGCCGCCGTTGAAGGCACACGCGCCGGACGCTGCGCGCCGCACTCTGCACAGGCCAGAATACCCTTAAATAGAAAGCTGGGCTGTTCCGACCAGCGGGGATGTTCCAGTTCACCTTCACCCGTGGCTCGATGGCCGTAATTCGCCATCAACTGGTGCAGGCGGCGTCCAAACGGGTGATCGCTCCAGTGGCTTTCCCAGCCATCAAATTCGCCATCGGCCAGCCACTTCAACACAGATGGGTGGGCATGTGCAAGCTGCGCTACGTCAAGCAGGGCATCGGTCAGCGAAAGCTCCGTCAGCCCCTGTAAATCGGAGAGCGTGTTGTTGATCATTTGGAGACGGGCGACGGGTTTGCTTTCACCATCCATCTGCAAGATCAGGTTGTAGGCTCGTTCCAGGTTATGCCGGGCGGCGTAGAATGTGCAAAGCGGATCGGCGCCATATCGTTCGATCTCTTCCATGATTTGCAGAATTTCGGCTTGCGACCAGCGCAACGCGCTTACCTTTTCGTACCAGGCGCGCGCTCGGGCTGTGATCTCATCGATATCGCCGGACATGCGTTCGAGTTCGTTGCCAAGCCGACGCTGATTGCGATTGTTGCGCAACCCGCCCAGCAAATTGGGCTTTGTCCACGCGCAGACGGTCAACCGTTCACCGTTGACCTGGAAGGCCAGCGGTTCTAGCCCGGCCGCCTCAACATCGCGTTCGCAGATCCATTTTATATCCAGGTAAGGGCGCCCATACTGTTGTCGGCAGATGTGTTTGGGCGCAAAGGGCAAGGTGAACCCGATCCGCTCGTAGTAGCGGAACCAGGCGCGCCGGCTGATTTCGGACAACACACTGTAGCTGAAAGGCGTCAAAATATCCGAAAAGGGCTGGAGCGGCATCCGGCTCCAAATTTGCTTGCTTTGCGCTGGTGACTGGGCGTCACACGTATACTCGTACAAACGAACCTCACTTTACTTTCGAGAACAATCGATCAATCCTGTCGAGTCATGCAAACCGCTGGTTATTCTCACGGTAAACAGAACGTGTGTCAATTTCAGCCGTTCGTTTGCCTTTTTTATCATTGTACTGTTCAATAGGATGGCTGAACAGCTACAGATGGCTGAAAACTGAGGAAGATTCACTTTGATGGTGACGATTTCGTCCACCCGCAACCCTCGACTCGTTTTCCTTTTGTAGTCCACCAACTTCCAATCACTCACATCACCCACACCATACCACATCCTATGACTTCACCAAGACGAACCAAACAACGCCAACCCATTACCGTCAGCCCGATGTTGGCTTTTGTCGACGCCGACATTGTCAGTGGACGTGATGAGATTGCGCGTGAACAGTTGCTCAATAATTTGCGTGCATATCAATCCGATGGGGTGGCGCCATTGTGGGTCAACTGGCTGCGTCAGCGTGCGGATCTACGTTTCGCATGCTTTGTGCGCGATGTGCGTGAGTTTAACACCTTCATGCTCGATGTGGTGCGCAGCGTGGACGGCGTCCGGCAGACGCACACCACTCTCAGCTTTGGTGGGCGTGCCAACATCGATGCCCTCCTGGAACTGGAGATGGAGGTCAGCCCGAACAGTCAGACTGTAGCCTCGACGGTGATGATCGATGTGGAACCAGGCCTGGATCGGCGCTGCTTCCAATCGCTCATCGATCTGCCCGTCCATCCCGACGTGCAGCGCGTTTGGCTGCTCAACACCTATCACAGTCAACAGTCGGATCTGACGTTGTTGCTTCTAGGCAAGAATGTCTCATCTCTGACCGGATACGTGATGAGTTGGGTGCGCACAACCGAAGGCGTCATCGACACCGAAATGAGCATGATGCTTGATTGGCGCTGGCTGGCAGGCCCAGACGATATTGTCGATGTCTGCGAGCATTTCTTCATTCAGGAACGCCATCGTACTGCGTTTCGATAGGGGGGCGGGGGGTTGAGCGGGGATCCGATTGGATCTTGAACTAACCGATCGTCCGATCTTTGACATGTTCCTCTACCTCTTGAACCAATTCTATTACCCTCTCCAAGTCTGTCGCCCACAGAGCCGCTGTTTCATTTTCCTGGATCACAATGCCTTCGTTCAGTAGCCGGCCTCGTGCCAGTGGGCGGAGTATGAAGTGCATGGTCGGCGAGACGGCGGCAATTTTGATGATGTGCCGATAGAGCGTCGGCGGCAATTGGTGTGCATGTAGGAGGGTCAAGTGGTACAGGGCACCGAACGTGGCGATTGCATCGCGTTTTGCCTGACCGGCGGCCAAGACCTTCAATAATTGCGCTTTCGCTGCTGTGGCATCGCCGGTTAACAGTGTGGTGGCAGCCACAAACAGTAGGCCGTGCAATGCCGCGATTGTGTTGTCTCCGTCATCAATTCTTTGTTTGATCGTCACCCATGTTTCTTGCGCTGCAGTCCGCGCTGCGGCTATATCGCCCGCGCTTGCCTGCCAAAAGGCCAATTCGGCATAGCTTACCTGTGCTATAAGCGGCTCGTACCTGGCATAGACACCCAGGATAGAGCGTAGAAGGGCAATGGCGGAGTTCAGATCTCCCTGCTGGCTGAGGAGGATGGATCGAAAATGGGTCATCAGCAACTTAGATCGAGATTCCAGTTGATGCCCAGAAAATGTCTTTTCGTAATGGGAAATGCGCTGTACCAGGCGCGACCACTCATCGAGTGTTGCAGAACTGTTCAGCGCGTTAACCCACACCATCATGGCCGGCGCGTCGCCTAGCCGGCCGTCGAGTTTTCGATCCAGCGTCTGCAATTTAGTCCATTTGCCCAGCAAGGTGAAGGCGTAGCACTGTGCAGCGTTGACGGTGGTACGAAGATGATCGAATCCATGTGTGTCTGCTAATGCTGCCGCTTGCGACAGCACTTGAATGGCAGCTTCTAAATGGTTACTGTGGAGGAAGAGGGAATGGGCGTGGTAGGTACAGGCTGCCGCCAGATCATATACATTGCCGGCTGCTTCGAGCCAGGCAATGGCCCGTTCACGCCAGGCAATGTTCTGATCCCCACCTTGAGAAGGATAAAGGCGCGAAATCGAAAACGCAGCTCGCCCGGCCAGTCGCTGTTGAATCTCTGACCGCTCTTCAAATGCAGGAAGAGAATCGACGAGCAGTGTAAAGAGGCGGATACCTTCCTCTCGTTGCTGCCTATTCTTCAAATAGGCTCCCAGGCTGACCAGGGCGGTATCAAGCAGATTCCAGGCTCGATGCGCCACTGCCCATTCCCAGGCCGCCATGATATCGGCCTGTTGGCGGCGTAGCTTGTCATAGATAGGTAACTTAGTCACATTGGGCGCATCGTACAGTCGATCGCCCAGGTCGAGCATATGCAGAAAATAGTGGGCGTGACGCTGTGCTACCCCAGAGTCATGCGGCAGCCGTGCTGCCGCATACTGCTTGACCAATGGGTGCAGTGAAAACCAGGCCGGTTCTTCAACGCGCAACAACGAAGCATTGATTAGCTTCGTGTAGATGTCGTGCGCCGCCGCTACCACCGCCTGCATCGCCTCACGGTGCCACACGTCGGCAAAGACACTTAACCTCGTCAGCACAATACGTTCTTCTTCGTTTAGGGCCTGCCACATGCTGTCGAGCACTGCCCGTATGCTGTAATGATCTTCCGGCAGATCGCTTGCTCCCGTAGTCAGCAGACGACTATCCACCGCGATCCTGTCGGCCAGCTCAGCCAGAGTATAAAAATCCAACTGCATGGCCGCCAGTTCAATTGCCAGGGGCAGACCCTCTACCAGACGACAGATCGAGTAGATCAAGGGGCGGTTGACGTCGTCTACGCAGAAGTCTGCCTGGTAGCGGTGCACACACTGGATGAAATAGGAGACCGCATCACCCTCGTGTCGGTTGGATCCGGCGGTCGCATTGGGTTGGGGTTCGAGGCTCAGGCCGCCGATGTTGACGATCGATTCATTGCTCAAGTGGAGGCGGATGCGGCTGGTAACCAGGATCGTCAACTGGGGTGCCGTCTGCAATAGATCCAACACCGACATGGCTGCAGGCTGCACTGTCTCAAAGTTGTCGAGCACCAGACAGCATGGATCCCCGGATAGCGCCGACACCACTTGAGCGAAGAGTGGTTTGTCCTCTTGCGGCGTTACGTGTAGCGCAGCCGCAATGGCCTGGAACAACGTGTCCGCTGCCTGGACCTTTTCCACACGGTCTCGGCGGAGATCGGTGAAGTAGATCCGGTTGCCAAAGCGCTTTTGCAGCGTTTCAATCTGACTGCGTACAAAGAAGGTCTTGCCCGCTCCACCTAACCCCACCAGCGTCACCAGCCGGCTACCGTTGTCCAACGTCGAGAACAAGGCCCTTACTTCGTTGCGGCGCCCGATTAGCGGGTGTTCGATGTGGCGAAAGAGGGGCGCCCTCAGTGTGCCGATCCCTCTTGTGATCGATGCGCTTTCCGTTTCGTTGCCCTTGTTTGAAGGAACAGTTTCGGTTATGGGCTGCACAAGCAGCCGTGCCGTGTTCGCCAATCGCGCCGCATATTCAGGGCGGGTCAACTTTGCCATCAGGGCCGTTAATTCGCCCCCTACCTCATTGCCCTCAGGCAAATTGCGCCGATAGACTGCAAACTGTTGTAGTGCCCTTGCCAACTGCCCATCTGCGGTTAGCGCTTCCAACAAAAATCCCTGGATCTCATCGTCATCCGGCGCCAACTCCACCAACTGTTCTGCATAGCCAACCGCAGCTTTCGCATCGTTGTGGCTTCTGAGCATCAGCTTCAGCAGACGATGCAAAATACGCACCATGGACATTTCGGCCTCGGCCCGGATCGATGACGCCCATTCATCCAACTCTGGGAAACCGTCGAGCGGACAGGTGGATAGGAAGGAGCCCTGATAAAGATCGGCTGCCCGGCGTAGCGTCGCTTCGTCGGCTTTGTGCGTCTCGGCCCCAATCCGGCGCACCTGCGCCACGTCGCAGTCAACTTCCAGTCCCTCTGCGATGGCGATCGTGGTGCGGTCGGCTTTTAGGATCGGTTGGGGACTTTGGTGGCGCATACGGCTAAGCATCACGCGCAGGCTGTTAAGCGCCAGCGCCGGTGTCGCATGCGGCCACAGCAATTGAGCCATCTTGCTGCGCATCTGCGGATCTGTTTGCTCGGCAAGGTAGACCAGCAACAAGCCGCGCCGCGGTTCTACACCCTCTGTCAGCGAGATACTGTCTATGCAGGCATCAAATTTACCGAGTGTGCAAAGTTGCAGCATGGGGATCCCACAGATCAGCCTAAAAGGCTAACGCAAAAAAGCTACAGGAGTCATAAGGTCTTGACGGCGCTTGCAACAAAACGATGGCTGAGCGCGCGGAATTTACCCCAGTCGCCCCAAACAGGATAGGTGTTGCCTACCTGCTCGAGCCGGTCAGAGATTTGCGCAAGCGCACGTGTGGGCTGCCAATCCCAGCCGGCGAGGTGTTCGCCTGGATCATTGACGACGGGAATGGCGTCGGCTGGGGCGGCGATCAGGAAGTGATAGGTGGCGAAGCTGTGGATCGTCCCCTGGCTGCGGTGAGGCATTTCGTAGGCCAATGTGCCCAGGAATGCCTGCAAGCTCACTGTGACTCCATCATGCGGACGCTGATTCTGCCGGATGTCCCCGTAGTTGGAGAGATCGAGAAAGAAACTGGTCTCTTCGGCGATTTCGCGGGCCAGGGTTTCGAGTACCTTTTCGCCTCGGTGGATCCCGCCCGTCGGTAAGCGGTAGGCGTCGGGCGGGTAGAAAGTTTTGCGGTGCAAGAGGACGCCGTCATTGGGATCGCCGCGGTGGAGGACGTAACAGATCTCAGCGCGACGACCGGCGGACGTGAGCATCTGGTGCTCGCCGTCCAGGAAGGGCGAATCGACCTCGAGCACCACTTGTTGAAAGGGGACGCTGCCGAACCGGCGTCCTAGATCGTCCAGTTCGCTGCTGTCCACGGCGACTGACAGGCTATCCATTAGTCTCTTCCCCGTGTACTGAACATGGCTACGCCGATGATGCCGACAATGAGGCCGACAAACGAAGCGCCATAGGTGACAAAGACAAGAAAATAGCTCACTTCAACGATTTTGGTCACCATAAAAAAGCTGATCACCACAGAAAGTACCAGCAGCAAACCGCCGATGATAATCAGACCCAGGGGAGGGAATTCGTTCATTTGTATAACCAGCAAGCTGTGAAGTGGGTTGGTTCCGGTTCGAAGTCCGGGGGGACTTCGGAATCACATAAGCCCGCAATACTCTGCGGGCAGCGCGGGTGAAATCGGCACCCTGTCGGTGGCTTGATCAGACTCGGTGGTTCACCGGGCGGCACTTCGCGATAGCTGAGTGCATTCTCAGGATCGGGGTCAGGGATCGCAGCCAACAGCGCCTGTGTGTATGGGTGTAGCGGACGACGCAGCAGATCGCGAATGTGTGATTTTTCTACCATCTTCCCCGCATACATCACGAAGATGCGCTCGGAAAAGTAGCGCACGGTTGAGAGATCGTGGGTGATGTAGATAACGGCCAGGTTGTGATCGGTTTGTAGCCGTTGCAACAGGCGCAATACCTCGACGCGCACCGACGCATCGAGCATCGAGACAGGCTCATCAGCCACGATCAACTTGGGGCGCAGGATCATGGCGCGGGCAATGACAATACGCTGTTGTTGTCCGCCGCTGAGCATGTGGGGGAACTTGTTTAAAAAGTCTTCAACAGGGCTGAGCTTAACCTCTTCCATCACCTCGCGGATACGTCGAGCGCGTTCGCCTTTGTCCTTCATGCCGTGGATGATCAGCGGCTCTTCGAGGATGCGCTCTACCTGCATGAAGGGCGGCAGCGCGCCAAACGGATCTTGTTGGACGTAGCCGACCTGAGATCGATACCATTGCAGCCCTTTGTCGCCCATTTCGGCCAGATCCTTGCCGTCAAAGATCACCTGCCCTTTGGTCGGTTTGTGCAGCCCCAGGATCGTCTTCATCAGCGTGGATTTGCCGCAACCGCTCTCACCGACGATCGCGATGGCCTCCCGACGGTGCAGATCGAAGCTAACATCGTCCACGGCACGTACAGTGCCGGCACTCCCGAATCCCCAGCGCTTAAGCTCGAACCATGTATGCAGGTTGCGCAGTGAGAGGATCGGCGCACCTTCTTGGGGGCTGAGGCCGTCGCCGCTACCAGGTCGGGGCGAACTTGATTCTTGGTTTCAACAGTCATGATGCGATTTCCCTCACGGATAGAGCCAGCAGCGGACACGCTGACGTTCGCCCATGCTCACCAGTGGCGGCTGCTCGGCGCACTGATCAAAGCGCTTCGTGCAACGGTCTGCGAAACGACAGCCGGTAGGCAGGTCGAGCAGGCTGGGTGGTTGCCCCGAGATGAACTCAGGCTCCTGTTCCTGGCGCAGCTTTGGCACGCTGGCCATCAGCTTCTGCGAGTATGGGTGCAGTGGCTCGGTGAAAAAGTTGCGAGCGTCGTTGAATTCCACCATCTGGCCCGCATACATCACCGCTACACGGTCGGCCAACTCGCTCGAGGTGGCAATATCGTGGGTGATGAGGATGAAGCTGGTAGTCGTTTCATTTTTGATGCGCTTCAGCGTGTTCATAATATTGGCCTGCGTCAGCATATCCAGCGCCGAGGTCGGCTCATCGAGGATGATCAGATCGGGATCGGTGACCAGGGCCATCGCAATCGCCACCCGCTGCCGCATGCCGCCGCTCAGTTCAAACGCATAGCGGCTGATGAAGTCCACGGGTACGCCGACGTGGCCAAAGGCTGCTTTGGCGCGTTCGATGGCGTCGGATTTGCGCATGCCCAGGTGTGACACCAGCGGTTCCGCAACCTGATCCCCACGCGCAAGACGGGGTTGAGTGCGTTCATGGCAGCCTGTGGCACCATCGAGACCTTCACCCAGCGGATCTGCTGACGGAAGCTCTCATCGTCTAGCGTCATCACGTCCTGGCCGTTGAGCCAGATTTTGCCGGAGAAAGCGTCCACGTTGCGAGGCAGCAAGCGCAAGATCGACTTGGCCAACGATGTCTTGCCGCTGCCAGATTCGCCTAAAATCACCAGTGCTTCGTTTTTGTGTAGTTCAAAATCGACACCGTCAACCGCCTGCACGATGCCTTTGCCCGTACGAAAATGCAGGCGTAGATTTTCTACGCTCAGCAGTGTGTTATCAGTCTTCTGCATCACAGTTCTCTCAGCCTGGGGTTGAAGATGCGGTCCAGGGCAAACCCGACCATGGCAAACCCCAGACCGGTGATGACCAATAGGACGGCAGGTTCCAGCATCCAGTAATAATGACCGTTGTAAAGCGCACCGTTGGCGCGCGCATCGTTGAGGACTTTGCCCCACGTGGGCAGGATGGGGTCACCCAGCCCAAGCACGGCCAGCGTCGCTTCTAAAAAGACGAACGATGGAATCAGCACCACGAACTGCGGTACCAGGATCGGAATGATGCGCGGGATCAGATAGACGAAGATGATGCGGAAGTTCCCTGCGCCATACGCTCTAGCCGCTTCGATGTAAGGGGATTCCTTTACTTGCAGGAAGATGGCGCGGTAGCTTTTGATGCCGGCGCTGAAGATACCCAACAGGATGACCATACCCAGCATCACCCAGATGCTGCGTGAATAGAAAGTGCCGATCATCACCAGAATAGGCAAGAGGGGCAAGATCAAGTTGACTTCGGTCAGGCGTTGGATTAAGGCATCGATCCAGCGACCAAACCAGACACCCACAGCCGCAATGATCATGGTGCTGATGGTTGAACCGACCGCAGCCAGGAATCCGAAGGAGAGCGCAATCGGGGTTCCCCAGAGCAGCGCCAGCATCAAATCGCGGCGGCGGTGATCCGTGCCGGCCAGGCCGTACACCTCGCCGTAGACGATCAATTGGGCGTCTATAGTGGCATCCGGCTCAAAGACGAGACCTGCAATCTGGAGTGTGTAGGTTCCTTTGAGTGGCGTCGGGGCATCCTCGGGTGAGTCGGGATCGGCAAAGAGGCCCACTTCGGGCGAAAGCCCACGCAGACGCCGGGTCAGGCGCTCATCCTGCGCCGCGCGATAGGTCTCGGTGCCGCCTTGCACGGTGAGTTCGCCCAGGCGAATTTCTCGTCCATCCGGCGTGAGCCATGTCATGGAAACATGAGGACGTTTTGCCTCAAACTCGGCTGTTAAAAAGACGGCCATTTCCTGCGGGAAGCCGTCGTAACTGTACTCGAAGGGGAACTCGAAGACGACATCCGCGATGCCTTCGGAAACGTCGGTGCGGGTCTTTTCGAATCCTGCGTCGGTGCTGTTCAGGATGATCGTTTCGGGTTTGTTAACGCCGGGGAGCAGGTTGACCCAGGCTGGTTCCGCATTGCGTGGCGTCTCGATCCATACGTTCTCACCGCCGCGCCAGCGCGAAATCGCCTCGTCGTAGGGGAGCGAGATGACCGTGTAAAGGGACAGTACAAAGAGGCTGGCGATGAGCAGCAGACCCGCCACCGCCGACGGATAGCGAAGTAGATCGCGAAAGGGCAGTAAAATCGCTTTCATGCGCCACGGCTCCCCTCGCCCACTTTGACGCGTGGATCGAGTAGCGCGTAGATGATATCCAACAGGAAGACCGTCAAAGCCAGCAGGTAGGCATAAATCACAACGGATCCGACGATGACCGGCGTGTCATAGACATTGACGGCCTGGTAGAGCAGACGCCCCAACCCCGGCCAGTTGAAGACGGTTTCGAGCACGATGGCGCCTGTCCACAGAGAAATGAGGGTGAGCGCAAAGTTGGTGACAATGGTGGGCAGCGTCGGGCGCAGGATGTAGCGCCGTTCAATCGCACCGGACGAAAGACCCTTGGCGTGGGCCATTTCCACATAGTCTTCACTGGAGTAGATCAAGAAGAAGGTGCGCCACGAGTAGATGCTCAGAAAGATGGCGCTCAACACGATTGCCGACACCGGCAGGATCAGGTGTTTGAGCAGACTGGCCGAGTAATCCAACAAGTTGCTGGGCGGCGGCGCAGCCACCATCCCCCCAAACGGCAGCACCCTGAAGATTGAAGCAAAGATCAAAATCATAAAGAGTCCGTAAAACCATGAGGGTGCTGCAGAAGTAGGCGCCAGCGCAATCACCACCCGATCCAGCCAACTGCCATAACTCCTGGAAAGGGAGAGTGCCAGAATCACAGATAAGAAGAAGAGCAAGAGCTGGGCAGAAGCGAACAGAATTAACGTCGGCGGTAGCCGTTCGAGCAAAATCAAACGAACCTGCTTCGATCCACTGTCACTGTTGATGATCTGAGAACGCCCCAGGTTGAGCGTCAATGCGTTGGTGAGATACGTGAAGCTACGGATCATGAACGGTTGATCCAAACCGAGTCGCTTTTCCTGTAAAATCACCAGTTTGTCAATATAGTCCGCACGCTCTTGCGTCGTCAGGCCCTTTAGTTGTGGGTCGAGGCCGACGGCCATCGAAATCTCTTCGCGGACAAAGTTGCTACGCATCGTGTCCACGTAGCCACCCATGTTGGCAATCAAAATCGTCAAGTAGACGCCGATCACCACTGTAAAAAAGAGTGCAATCAGTTTGACCAGGGTATAGCGAGCCACTCGGATGAACGTGTTTGTCGCGATACTGCGCTGCCGAGTGCTCGTTGTTGACAGTGGTAAAGATGCTTCTGCCATTATTCCATCCTTTTACACGGGATTGCGTCTGAAAAACCCGCCCAACATGCCAAATGTGACTGACATGTTGGGCGGGTTTACAACTTCAAAAGGCCATACGCAATCCTACGGAACGGTCACGAACTCCATCGAAGCAAACGACGGTAGGCTGACCGGGAGCGCGGCTACCGCAATTTCAAGGCGGTTTGCCCCGGCTTCCAGTTGCCCCGTCTGCTCGGCCGTCAGGACGATCTCCCACAAGCCATCATCGACTGCAGTCGCTTCGCCTGTAATGGCCAACTCGCCCGTGGCGTCGAAGATGAGATAGGTGACGGTGTCGATCATGTCCACCGGGTAGGGGTCACTCTCGAAGTCAATGAAGACATCGAAGGCAGCTTCGGTGCCGATGGTGACACGGCCTGGGCCGTCGACCTCGGTGGTGGCGAGCATCGGTGTCTGGAAGCGTGCCCACTTGCTCAGATGCATCGGGATAGTCGGGGTTGCGGGTGAGTTGCACAGTACCCTCGACCGGGAAGGCTTCTTGCAGGTATCAGCGGGCCGGCACCAACCCAGAAATGGCCCTTTGTCGGCGTACCACGCCTGGAAGTTCGACCAGCGTTCTGTGGCTTCATCGGCTGCTGATGTACTCGCTCAACGTCGGTGCATAAGGGATAAAGTTCTCGCCAGTGCCCTCGATCCAGCTTCTTGTGCCAGGATTTCAAGGCTGGGCCGGCGATGTAGCTCATCCATTCCACTCCCAGTTGCCTCGGCCTTATCAGCAGAGAAGGCCAGTTCGTCATTGATTTCGGCCAGCATGCCGGCTGGCAACCGTGTGCCATGGGCCAGGCCCTCGCAGCAAGTGCGGGTAGAGACCGACCACATTCCACTCTGCGTCCAGATAGTAGAGATCGCTGTAATATTCCACCACCAACGGATCCTCTTGCACGATGCTGCAGGCCACGGAAGGTGCTCGAGGAAGTTCTCGACGGTCGGTACCTGTGCTTCGTCGAAGATGGCGCTGCCTTCTTTGCCCTGATCGAAGTTAAGGATAAAGCCCAGGACCAGGTCGCCCATGGACATGGTGCTGCCGTCGTGCCACTTGATATCGAAGAAATCCTCGGGGTAGTAGGTGATACTCTTGCGATTGGCGGTCAACCCTTCGGGGAACTTTTCGCCGGCAGTGATGAAGCGCTGTTCGGTGGCATCCCAGTCGACCCAGGCGTCTTCAGGCACGGTAATCTCTTCGGTCAAAGTCCAGAGTGACCCAATCCAGGGTCGACACCAACGGGCAAGCCTTCTTTCACGGTGACTTCGGCGCGTTCGATCCGCTGCGGCCAGAAGAGACCGGTGTACGGATCCGGCATGATGTCTCTGATCGCCGGTGCTTCGGATCAGCATGGTGTCGTAAATGAAGTTCGAGCCGTTTACCGGATTCCACGGGTCGTTGAGGATGGCGGGCATGGCGATGGTGACGCTGCCCCCTGCTTCGCCGCCGCGGTTCAGCGTGTCTGGCCACAGCCACGAGCCGTAGATGCCGCCGGCCAGGTCAGAGGCGACGGTGATGTCGCTCTTGTACGGCGAGAAGCTCAGCCGATCGACGAGCCAGATACGGACCGAATCTTGCATGGCCAGAGTAAGGGCATCGCCGAACATGCTCTTTCGCTGTTCCAGATCGGTGAATTCGCTGTTGGCCAGTGCATTGGCACAGTGTATCAAACTCTTCACTGGGGGTGTAGGCCTGCCACAGTGGTGAGTTCAAGCCACGATCTGTGTAGAAGAAGTCGAAGTTGCTGGCCTGATCGCGGTTGATGGCGGTAGTGACCCAACCGCCGGTGTAGACGTTCCACTGCCCTTCTGCCGGATCGGTTCCGTTCCAGATCGGGGAAGCCTCTGCGCTGGTGCGATAGTCACGCGTAACGGCGAAGCCCAGATCCTCGAAGAGGGTCGCTACGTAGTCGCCGATCTCCTGGCGTTCGTCCTCAGCTGCGGATCAGGAAGAGCAGATCTACCGGTTCGCCTTCATACTGCCACTGACCGTCTACCTGCTCGGCGCCCAAGGCCACCATGCGTTCGCCGATGATCTCGGCGGCACGCTCGGGATCGGGCGCATATTGCAACTCGATCTGGCGGGCTACATCGATGACACGGGCATAGTCAGGAAAGGCGCTGTTGATCGGGAAGTACTTGGGTACGGCCAGGCCTCCGAAGATTTCCTGAACGATGTAGTTGCGGTCGATCAAGCCAGTTCACCGCTTCGCGAATCTGCGGATCGGCGAAGGGGTTGAGCTTGCCGTTGTTCAGAACGGGGCCGGCGGGGTTCAGCGTCAGTTCGTTGTACGAACCGAAGGAGTTCGAATAGGCCAGATCAGGCGAATTCTTGACCACATCGAAAACGTCCGCTTCGCTGACGGCGTAGGCGTAGACATCGAGTTCGCCTGCGCTCAGGCGGCTGACGGCGGCCGATGCGCTGGGTTCTTCGACGACAACCACCTCATCCACCCAGGCGCCAGTCTGATCGGTTGTGGCCGCGGGTTCCTCGGCCGGTTCAGCGGCGGCTTCGTCGGCTGGGGCTTCTGTCGCGGCCGGCGCTGGTTCTTCGACTGTCGGTGCTGGCGCAGCCGGCTGGGAACAAGCCGCCAATGCCAGAATGACAGTGAGTAGCGCTGCCAGAATTATGAGACGCTTCTGTTGCATGCTCTGCCTCCATCTGTTTGGTTGTGGTTCTGATAGGTGTGGAATGCGCAAAGGTAAAGTTGTGAACGCGCACACGAAAAGATGAATCGTCTGCCGGGGGACGGCGCGGATTCGGTGGTAAAGCCGATGACTTGTACTGCCAGGACCAGCAGGCGAATCGTAGCACCTGCAATCTCTTCTGTCAATCTTCGAGTAAGATATCGGGTGTATCTGTAACGCTCCTTTCTGTGCTAAAAAATCAGTCCGCTATAATAAGAACACGGTATCTCCACCCCATGACTTCCGGACAAGATGTCCACATGTTTACCGCATCTTTGCGCGACAACGTTTGCTCAAACGGCGTCGGCCAGCCTTCCCCTAACCCCTGGGGAGACCGTGCTGTTTCAAGCATCGCATTTCACAAGACGTCTCAAAGGAATCGTTTTTCAAAGGAGCCATCATGGCACATTCAACCGCTTCACCAAAGCACACCAATCGTCTCATTCACGAGACGTCACCTTACCTGCTGCAACATGCCCACAACCCGGTCGATTGGCAGGCGTGGAGCCCGGAAGTGCTGGCTGCCGCCCAGGCCGAGGATAAGCCGATCTTCCTGAGCGTTGGCTATAGCGCCTGTCATTGGTGCCACGTCATGGAGCACGAGAGCTTCGAAGACGAGTTGACCGCACAACTGATGAACGAGCGGTTCGTCAACATCAAAGTCGACCGCGAGGAACGCCCCGATCTCGATTCCATCTATATGGAAGCGGTGCAGGCCATGACAGGCCAGGGTGGCTGGCCCATGAGCGTCTTCCTCACGCCGCAAGGGCAGCCCTTCTACGGTGGCACCTATTACCCCCCCGAACCGCGCTACGGAATGCCCAGCTTCAAACAGGTGCTCGTCGCCGTTTCTGATGCCTATGCCAATCGTCGCCCAGAGATCGAAGGGCAGGCGCAGCGGCTGACCGAAGCGCTCAATCGTTCCGGCTCCATTGTCGGCAATGGCAGCGATCTCAGCACGGAGATCCTCGAAGAGGCGGTGCAGAAGTTGCAACACTACTTCGACGAGCATCACGGTGGCTTCGGCGATCAGCCCAAGTTTCCGCAGCCCATGACGCTCGATTTTGCCATGAGCCAGTTTGCGCGCACCGACGATCTCGATGCACTCTATCTGGCCGAATTGACGTTGGAAAAGATGGCCCAAGGTGGCATCTACGATCATCTCGGCGGCGGCTTCCACCGCTACAGTGTGGATCGGGTCTGGCTGGTGCCGCATTTTGAGAAGATGCTCTACGACAACGCCCAGTTGCTGCGCAGCTACCTGCACATCTGGCAGATCACCGGGCGCGCCGATTTCCGTCGCGTCATCGAAGAGACCACCGACTATGTTCTGCGCGAAATGACATCGCCCAATGGCGGCTTTTACAGCACCCAGGATGCAGATAGCGAGGGCGAGGAGGGCAAGTTCTTTGTGTGGACGCCCGCCGAGATCGAGTCGATCCTGGGCGCGGAGGACGCTGCGCTGTTCAAGCAAGTCTACAATGTCACGACGAGGGGTAACTTTGAGGGGCACAACATCCTCAATCTCTCGCAGTCGTTAGAGAAAAGCGCCGAGTCGCTGGGAATGGAGCCTGAGGCCCTGGTAGCCAAAGTCGCCGATCTGCGCCGCAAGCTCTTCACGGTGCGCGAAGAGCGCATCAAGCCGGGCCGTGATGAGAAAGTGCTCACCGAGTGGAACGGGCTCATGATCCATGCGCTCGCCGAAGTCAGCGTCACGCTGCATCGCCCGGACGCGCTTACGGCTGCCGTCAACGCCGCCGACTTCATCCTCGGCGCCATGAGCCAGCCTGATGGCAGGCTCTACCGCTCCTACAAAGATGGCCAGGCCAAGTTCAACGCCTATCTCGAAGACTATGCGGCGTTCGTGCGCGGTTTGATTGCACTCTACGAGACCACCTTCGATCTGCGTTGGTTAGCAGAAGCCAGTCGCCTGACCCAACTCATGATCGGTCAGTTTGGGGACAGTGACCTGGGCGGTTTCTTCCAGACCGGCGCCGACCACGAAGCGCTGGTGGTACGCCGTAAGGATTTCGTCGATAATGCTATCCCCAGTGGGAACTCTGTGGCTGCCGATCTGCTGATCCGGCTGGCGAAGCTCAACGGCAACGAGGACTATCGTCGAGAGGCCATACGGATCTTCCAATTGATGGAATCGGCCATGTCTCAGCAGCCCACCGGTTTCGGGCGTATGCTCTGCGCCCTCAACGATTACCTGTCGCCCAGCCAGGAAATTGCCATCATCGGCGATTTGAGGGACTCGGCGACCCAGGCTCTGCTCGACACGGTGCGCCGCCGCTATCTACCCAACACCGTCCTCGCCCTCAAAGAAGCGACCCAGGAGGAAAGCTTCTTGCCCCTCCTTGAAGGGCGTGGTCTGGTGGAAGGCAAACCCGCCGCCTACGTCTGCGAAAACTTCGCCTGCAAGTTACCCGTCACCGAGGTTGATGCGCTCGCCAGGTTGCTTGATCAATAGGCGGACAAATTGAATGAAGAACGGGCGACACTCGTCGCCCGTTCTTCGTTCAACCCTACTTTGTCGGTTAGTTCAGAGCCGTGAGGGGATCAACGTAACTCATGCCGAACGCCTGCGCAACGGCTTGATAGGTCAGTTGACAGGCATGGGTGTTGAGACCATTCTGAAGGGGAACGCTTGTGCGGATGGCGTCCAATCCTTTGTCGGCCAGTTGCAGCGCGTAGGGCAGCGTCTGATTGGTGAGTGCAAAGGTGCTGGTGCGCGGCACAGCGCCCGGCATGTTGGCCACACAATAGTGGACCACCTCATCGATCTCAAAGGTGGGATTGCTGTGCGTGGTGGGGTGGCTCGTTTCGACGCAGCCTCCCTGGTCGACGGACACGTCTACAATCACCGAGTTTTTCTTCATGTGGGGCAACATGTCACGGGTTACCAGCCAGGGGGCGCGGCTACCGGGAATGAGGACGGCGCCGATCACTAGATCGGCGGCGAAGACGGCTTCTTCAATATTGGCCTCGTTGCTGGTGCGCGTCTCAAGCTGACCGTGAAAGACATCGTCGAGATACTGTAAGCGGTTGTGGCTCATATCCAGCACGGTGACGTGTGCGCCCAATCCTAACGCCATCTTGGCGGCGTTGGTCCCCACGATCCCGCCCCCCAGGATAGCGACCCGGCCCGGCGCCACCCCGGGCACGCCGCCCAACAGGACACCGCGTCCGCCATTATTGCGTTGTAGATAGGCCGCGCCCACCTGAGTAGCCATGCGCCCCGCCACTTCGCTCATGGGCATTAAGAGCGGCAACCGTCCGTCGGCGGTTTGCACCGTTTCGTAGGCCACCGCAGTGGTTCCCGCATCCAGCAAGCGCTCGGTCAGTGTACGGTCTGCGGCTAGATGAAGATAAGTAAAGAGCAGTAGATCTTTGCGCAAAAAGCCATACTCCGAAGCAACCGGCTCTTTGACCTTCACCACCATCTGCGCGCCCCAGGCGTCCGCCGCGGTGGGCACGATCTCTGCGCCCGCAGCGACATACTCTTCATCGCTGATGGCGCTGCCGTCGCCCGCACCACTCTGCACGAGAATCTGATGCCCTCGTCGGGTGAGGCTGCGTACGGCGCCGGTGGTCAATCCCACGCGATTCTCACTATCCTTAACTTCTTTGGGAAGGCCAATAATCATCCTGCTGCTCCTTTGTTAATTGCCGAAGACCCGATTTCCAAACTCCGTTGTCTGAAGATGGTCATGAGTGCGTAGTAAATCCCGGCGGAAACAGGCCGACACTCTCTACCCGTGGTGCATGCGCCGCGTTTTTGCCGTGGTATTTACGCCCCAATGTAACAGTAAATCCCGGCGGAAACAGGCCGACACTCTCTACCCGTGGTACATGCGCCGCGTTTTTGCCGTGGTATTTACGCCCCAATATAACAGTGTATCAATAAGCCCTCTTTTCAGGCAAGAGAACAGGGCTGGTTTTTGTCCTGTTTTTTGTGAGAAGCGTAACCCTGCGAGTATAGTATGTAATCGAGAATGAAGAGCGAATCAAAGGACACATCCATGCAGTGGCTTCGTCCGCTCGGTAGAGCGCCGGCCCGAGGAATGAAAGTGATGGGGCAGATCTGGCAACGCCTGATCTGCTTCCTCTTGAATAGGCGCCGGCGGTTGATGCGCCGGCGCCGCCCAGACTACATCGTCTTTACGCTTGACGGCGAACTGGCGGAGCGCACGCCGGTGCAGCCATGGATCTATCGACAGCTCCCCTTCTTCCAGCCGGCCTTGTCTCTAGAGAGCTTGGCACAGGCACTGCACCAGATCGCACAGGACCCGGATGTGCGCGGTGTCGTCTTTCTGGTCAAGGGGTTGGCGTTGACGCTTTCCCAGGCTCAGAGTCTGACGGCGCTCTTCGCTCGTTTCCGCCGCTGGGATCAGGTTGAAAATGGCGGACGTTCTGACTTCCACGCCAAGCAGGTCGTCGTCTATTTGGAGCAGACCGGCAACGCTCTCTGCGCGATGGGAGCCGCTGCGGATCGACTGATCATCCCGCCGTTGACGGACTGGAACGTCACCGGCCTGCACAGCGAACCATCCTATTTGGCGGACACGTTGGCCTGGCTTGGGATCGATTTTGACGTGGTTAAGATTGCGCCGTGGAAGACTGCCTACGATCGTTTGAGCCGGTCATCCATGAGCGAGGCCGACGCTGCACAGTTGGACTGGCTGCTCGACAGTCTCTACCGTGATCTGGTTGAGGCCATCGCCCAGGGCCGGCGACTGTCGGTCGACGCCGTGAAATCACTGATCGACACGGCGCCTCACAGCGGAGATGCTGCGCTGTCGGCAGGTCTGGTCGATGCGCTGGCCTATGAGGATGAACTCCCCTGGCTGTTGCGCGTGGAGGAGCGCGCCGACGAAACCGGTGATCCATACGAGCGTGAGGCGCGTTTTCTGACTTTTGTCGACGCGAGACGCCATCTGTTGCGCCATCCACGACCACAGGCGGCGGGGCAGATAGGCGTCTTGAGCCTGACCGGCACCATCCTGACGGGCAAGAGCCGCCGCTTTCCTGTGGAGTTGCCCTTGCTCGGCGACAGCACCATCGGCAGCGCTACTGTGCAGCAAGCGGTGCGCGCCGCCATGAAAGATCATCGACTCGCCGCCGTTGTTCTGCATGTGGATTCCGGCGGCGGATCGGCGCTGGCCAGCGATCTGATGTGGCGGGAATTGAAACTGCTGGCAGCCACGAAGCCCTTGGTTGTCTACATGGGCAATGTAGCGGCCAGCGGAGGCTATTACATCGCCACCCCGGCGCAGCATATTGTCGCTCAGTCGGCCACGCTTACCGGTAGCATCGGCGTGATCATCGGCAAGCCGGTCACCACCGGCGCCTATGACAAGCTACAGATGAAGCGGTACAGCGTCCGTCGCGGTGAGAATGCCGATATTTATAGCGATCAACAGCGCTGGGGAGAGGCGCAGCGCGCTCGCATCGAAGCTCAGATCAACGAGTCCTATGCAAGCTTTAAGCGTCGCGTTGCCGAAGGACGCAAGCTGGACTTCGACGGACTTGATGCTGTCTGTAGCGGGAAAGTGTGGACAGGGGCCCAGGCCCTGGAGAACGGGCTGATCGACGAAATCGGTGACTTCCAGGCGGCGCTGGATGCGGCTTCGCGGCTGGCCGATCTACCCACCGATGCCCGCGTCGATCTCGTTTCCATCCAGGCGCAGCGCCCTCTGCTGCCGGTAACGGCTCGTGAACTTGACGCCGATCTCAATCAGGACGTACACACCCTATCCCGGCTGCTCCTGCGCCGCGATTGGACGGTGCTCTACAGCGCTGAACGGGTGTGGTTCATGGCGGATGGGCTGCCCAAAGTGTAAACATGTTCTATCGTCAATCTCTATTCTTCTCACCAAGGAGCATTGTCTTATGTTGAATCCCCATGAGGTCCGCCGTCATTTTCCCGCTCTGCAAGAGAAGTTCAACGGGCGACCGGCTGTGTTTTTCGACAATCCCGGCGGCACCCAGGTCCATGTCAGCGTCATCGAAGCGATGGTGAACTACATGGTGCGCAGTAACGCCAACACCCACGGCGTCTTCGAGACGAGCCGTCGCACCGATGCCGTGATTCAGGGCGCGCATCAGGCAATGGCCGATCTGTTCGGCTGCGATGCCGACGAAGTCGTCTTCGGCAACAACATGACAAGCCTTACCTTTGCCATGAGCCGATCCCTGGGCCGGGAGTTCCGCCCTGGCGATGAGATCGTCGTGACCCGCCTTGACCACGATGCCAACGTGATGCCGTGGGTCAGCGCCGCCCAAGACGCCGGCGCATCGGTGCAGTGGGTGGATATCGACGTCGAAACCGGCACCCTGGATATGGATGATATGCGGCAGAAGCTCACGTCGCGCACTCGGTTGGTGGCGGTCGGCTATGCCAGCAATGCTACCGGCTCTATCAATGATGTGGCGACGGTGGTTCGTTGGGCCAAAGAAGTGGGTGCGCTGTCCTACATTGATGCCGTCCAATATGCGCCGCATGGATTGATCGACGTGCGCGCCCTCGGCTGCGATTTCCTGGCCTGTTCATCGTATAAGTTCTTCGGCCCGCATAGCGGGCAACTCTTCGCGAAGCGTGAGCACTTGCAGCGGCTGCGCGCCTACAAAGTGCGCCCTGCCGATGATCAACCGCCGGGCAAATGGGAAACGGGCACGCAGAATCACGAAGCGATGGCCGGCGTCACCGCCGCTGTCAACTATCTCGCCCACCTGGGATCGACCTATGGCAAAGCGAGTACGGCCATGAGTCGCCGTGAGCATCTTGCCGCGGCCTGGCGCGTCATCCACGAGTACGAGCTGCAGTTGATCGAACGCTTGATCACCGGGTTGCAGCAAATCCCGGGTGTGCGCATCTACGGCCTCACAGACCGCCGTGATTGGGATCAGCGAGTGGCGACCGTTGTCCTGCGTAAGAGTGGAACCACTCCTCAACAGGTAGCCGAAGCCCTCGCCGCCGAGAATATCTTCTGCTGGAACGGCAACTTCTACGCACTCAGCATCAGCGAGCGCATGGGCGTTGAGGAAAGTGGGGGTTTCCTGCGGATTGGCCTGGCTCACTACAATACGCTGGATGAGGTTGATCACTGCCTGTCGGTGATCGACCGTTTATAGAAAGTACCGTGCGAACGGTAGGATGCGCCGCCGGCGGGCGAGGGGATCACCTCCGCGCCGGGTATCAGGCGTTGAGCGTGTGGCCCTGTTTAGCGACAACCCTGTTTCGCAACAAAATTGGAGTCATCCTTTGGGAAGGCGGATAGTGAAATGAGTATTCTCGATCAATTTTCTTTGGTAGGACGGACGGCGCTGATCACGGGCGCTGCCCGAGGAATCGGACAGTCGCTGGCTACCGCACTGGCCGAAGCCGGTGCGGATGTGGCCATTGTCGACGTCAACACAGCGTTGGCCGAGACGACTGCCCATGAAATTCAAAAATTAGGTGTCAAGACCCTGGCCCTCGACGTGGACGTCACCGATGTGGCGAAGGTGAAGCAGATGGTCACATCCGTTGTGGCCGAGTGGGGGCGGCTCGATATCGCCGTCAACAGCGCGGGGATCGCCCGCCGCAGCCCTTCCGAAGAAATCGAGGAGGCCGAATGGGATGCCATCCTCGATGTCAATCTCAAGGGCGTCTTCTTGTGTAGCCAGGCGGTGGGTCGGGTGATGCTGGCACAAGGGCGCGGATCGATTGTCAACGTGGCCTCTATGTCGGGCCAGATCGTCAACCGACCACAGCGGCATGCTCACTATAACGCCAGCAAAGCAGGTGTCGTGCAGGTTACCCGCACCCTGGCTGCCGAATGGGCACAACGTGGTGTGCGCGTCAACAGCATCAGCCCCGGTCATACCATGACACCGATGACGGCTCATTCCAGCGACGAGGATCGTGCGACCTGGATTTCCAATACGCCGATGGGGCGGTTGGGGCAACCCGGCGATCTGCAAGGAGCGGTGGTCTATCTGGCCTCGGATGCATCGGCCTATGTCACCGGGCACGATCTGGTTGTCGATGGTGGATATACGCTTTGGTAATGCGGCATGAGATTGGAGATTGGACGGAGAGATTCAGTTCCTCGACCAGATCTAATCTCCAATCTCTGTTCGTTTCAGCGTAGCTCGCACCGGGCCAGCATGGCGGCGCCAATCACGGGATCGACCGTGGGACGAATGATATCGGCGTTGGGCGCGTAGGCGTTGAGTCGGCTGCGTACGGCGTCCTGGTAGGGGCCGGGGCGTAACATGCCGCCGGCCAATACCAGTGGAATCGCTTCTTTTTGCAAGTTCAATCCTTCTACCACTGCCTTCACGGCGATGGCGAGCCCCTCTGCGCCATGCGCAATGATCTGTTGTGAGACGGCATCGCCGGCGCCGGCACATTCGATAGCCAGTGGCGCCAGGGCCGCGAAGCGTTCCCAGGCAATGTCTTGATAGGCCCACGTGACCAATTGCTGAGGTTGATCCAAACCCAGATGTGCCAACAGCCGATCGGTCAACATGGTCTGCGCACCCCGCCCGTCCACCGCCCAGGTGACGGCCTTCAACGTGTCCGCACCCAGCGCATATCCACTGCCCGGATCACCCAGAAGCGCACCCCAGCCGCCGGCTCGGCGACGATTGCCGGCGCTGTCGAAACCATAGACGATCATGCCTGTGCCGCTGATCAGGACGACGCCATAGATCTGCCCACCCGTGCCCGATGCCAGCGCAATCACGGCGTCGTTGTGGATCGCCAGCCGGGCCGATGGGAAGAGTGCCTGCATCCAGGCTCCCATGCGCTCCCGATCCAGCGGGCGATCCACGCCGCTGGCGCCAATGCAGACCGCAGCGATTCCGGCGCGTGTCGTCGCTGCCTCAGCCACGGCCATCTCAATCGCATCAGACAAATGAGCCTGTGCCGCTTCAACGCCCACGCTGTTCCAGTTGGTCGAGCCGGCCTGACCGCGCCCGAGGATCGACCCATCCTCCTGCATGACCACCGCCGTCGTCTTTGTGCCGCCGCCATCAATCCCCAAAACGAGTGAATCGGTCATGGTCTCCTGTCTTTTTGCCAATTGTGAAATAAAACACTTGACCTTTGTCTGCCCAAACCCCTATAATGTCTTGCACACCTTAAGGGGATGTCAAGCTGTATAAGAGATGCCCAAACAGCCGTAGAAAGTTGCTTTTCAAGAGGCGCTACGGTATAGTAATCACGCTCTTAGTTTGTTAAGGCAATCACAAATCAGGTATAGATGTGCTGTATTCACAGCAAGTTTGCTCCCACTTGTTGAGATCGGAATGGCTCACTGCCAAACCGGATAGCCGAGTAAGGACAATAGAATGGCGACCGTTCACGCTGATTTCCAACAACTGAAAAATGAACAGATTCAGCCCTATCTGCACGACACGATTGTGGTGCCGGATGAGCTTCAGGCGAATGTCCTTGTCACAACACTGGACAAGGTCTATAACTGGAGCCGCAAGTCCAGCATGTGGCCGTTGCTCTTTGGCCTGGCTTGTTGTGCGATCGAGATGATCGCTACCGCCGCCAGCCGCTATGATCTTTCGCGCTTTGGCATGGAAGTCATGCGTCCTAGCCCAAGACAGAGCGATCTGATGATCGTTTCGGGCACGGTGACGAAGAAGATGGTGCCTGCCATCGTGCGTATTTACAACCAGATGGCCGAACCACGCTACGTGCTCAGTATGGGCGCTTGTGCCACCGGTGGCGGTCCTTTCAAAGAAGGGTACAACGTCGTTAGTGGAATCGACAAGTACATTCCAGTCGATGTCTATGTGCCGGGTTGCCCGCCCACCCCAGAAGCTCTCATGTACGGTATTTTGAAGATCCACGAAAAGGTGGAACGACAAAGCATCACCACTGTTCCCTGGTATCGCAAGGAACAGTCTGAATTTGTGCCCGTTCCCCGTCTTGGCCCGGATATCTTTGATCCGCGTCAGGTTGAGTTGATCAAGGAATACACAATGAAGGCCGCCGCGGCGCCCAGCGACGGACGGGCTAAGCGCGGTGGTGAGGGTGGCGCTGCAGCCGGTGCCGAGGCCCCGCGTGAAATTTCTAGCAAGGCCAAAGATCGCATCGAGGAAGCACGTCGTCGCGCGAAAGCCAAACAGCAGGCCTAGTAAATCCCGGCGGAAATGGGCCGACTGGCCTCTATCAGGGGGATAGACGCCGTATTTTCGCCGTGGTATTTACGCCGCACCGTACTAGGGAGATAGAGCATGACTGATGCAGTGGCTGTAGCAGAAAGCACGGATCAAGGGCTGCCGTTCAACGATGCGGTTCCCGGCGCCATCGTGGGCACTTGGGCAGATGAGACCGACAAGGCGTATCTGGTCGCACCGGATAAAATCATCGAACTGTTGACCTATCTGCGCGATGAGCAGGGATACGATTTTCTTTCTAATCTAACCTGCACCGATTACTTGACCTATCAAGGCAAGAATCGCAAAGGGGTAAAGGAACGTTTTGAGGTCGTCTATCACCTTTACAGCACCACAAAAGGTGGCGGACACATTAACTTGCACGTACGTGTGCCTGCCGGAGACACAATCGCTTCGGCTACTTCGGTTTACCCTGGCGCCAATTTGCAAGAATGCGAAGTCTACGATCTCTACGGCATCAACTTTGTCGGCCATCCTAACTTGCGCCGCACTCTGTTGTGGGATGGCTTCAACGGCCACCCCATGCGCAAGGATTGGAAAGAGCCCTATTTCGACGAAGATGCCAAACCCTTCCGCAGTCGCCATCCTAAGGGCAGTTACAAACTACACGAGGATGCGTTGCCTTGGGGTAAAAACACCCAATACCCTGTGGGCTGGGATCCAGATACCTGGAAAAAACCTATTGCCTATGTACCCGTGAGTCAGGCGCCTCAGCATGCTCCCGGCGCCGATCACCTGGATACAGAGAGCATTGTGGTCAATTTGGGGCCACATCACCCCAGCACCCACGGCGTCTTCCGCATGATCACCCGCATCGAAGGCGAGACGATCCTGGCGCTTGAGCCGGAGATGGGCTATTTGCATCGCAATCACGAAAAGATTGGCGAGCGCAATACCTGGCTCATGAACATGCCGTTTACCGACCGGCTTGACTATATCAATTCCATGAGCAACAACTGGGCGCTGGCCCAGGCCGTGGAAAAGTTAGCCGGTATTGAAGTGCCCGAACGTGCCGAGTACATTCGTGTGATCATGGCCGAGTTTACGCGTGTCGTCAACCATACCTGGTCGATTGGGTTTATTCTCAACGATCTCGGTGCGTTGCAGACCCCGGCGCTCTATGCCATCGAAGAACGCGAAATGGTCCTCGATCTGTTTGAGGAAGCGTCGGGTGCACGTCTGATGTGTAACTACATGCGTTTTGGCGGTGTCGTACGCGATCTGCCGCCCGGGTGGGTCACCAAGGCTCGCTATCTGGCGAATGAACGCCTGCCGCGGGCACTGGATGAACTCGATCACCTGATCACCGACAATGAGATTTTACGGGCGCGTGGGCGCGGTGTCGGGTATCTGTCTGCAGAGGATCTGATTGCCCTCAGCGTTTCTGGCCCGATGATCCGTGCCGCCGGTCTTGCCTATGATATTCGCAAAGCCGAGCCTTATGGCATCTACGAGCGCTTTGATTTCGACATTCCAACCTTGCCCGATCGTGACATTTTTGATCGGTACTACATCCGCCTGCTGGAAGCGCGTGAAAGCGTGAAGATCCTGCAACAGGCGCTGCGCGATATCCCCGGTGGAGAGGTGAACGGCGCTCCGGCCTATGCATCTGCTACCCTGAGTCAGGGGTTCGGCACGATCATGGGCGGAAAAGGTGGTTACAACCTGCGTCCGCCTGAAGGCGAGATCTACGCGCGTATTGAAGCGCCCAAAGGCGAACTCGGCTTCTATCTGGTCAGCGATGGCAAGCCCAACGCCTATCGATATCACGTCCGCGCCCCAAGCTATATCAACTTGAATGCACTGGGGCCGATGTCAGTTGGCTACAAAATCGCTGATGCCGTCGTTATCCTGGGCGCTATCGACATCGTGTTAGGCGAAGTGGATCGGTAAAAATTGTTGCACAAGGATTGTGCTGCAGTTGGTACACATTCGTTGCAGCCTGGACTCTGGAGGGGGTAGACATGTTTGGAACAGGATTACTCAAAGGCTTGGGCGTGACACTCAGGCACTTTGTTGAGAGCTATAAAGATGATGCAGAGAACGTCCCCAGCCGATACGAAGGCAGTATTGAGCTGGGCAACGGTCGCCGGATTATTGATCAGCCGATTACGCAAGAAGGGCTGTTGACGATCCAGTACCCGGAAGAGAAGCGTCTCTTGCCGGAAACTTTCCGCTACATTCCTATGTTGATATGGGATACGGCGCGCAATGAGGATCGCTGTACAGCCTGTGGCATTTGCGCCAAGGTCTGCCCGCCGCAGTGTATCTGGATCGTGCGCGACAGCGACGAGAACGGCAAACCGGTCACGCGGCCCTCTGAGTTTTACATTGATGCTGCGGTCTGCATGAGTTGCAGCTTCTGCGTCGAGTTCTGTCCATTCGATGCGATCAAGATGAACCACGATTACGAGTTGGCGGTCTATGATCGCTATCCTCAACTCGTCTACGATCTGGAAGAACTTACGGTTCCCGTGGAGTATTACGCGGCGTTGTGGCCGACTCAGTATACGCAGGAAGAAGAAAAACGACGTAAGGAAGAAGAAGAAAAGGCTGTCCAAGAAGCAGCCAAGGCCAGGGCTGCCGAAGCCAAAGCTGCTGCCAAAGCCGCCGCACCTGCAACCGCAGGGAAATCTTCTCAGAGCGCCGAAGATCTGAAGAAGAAGGCACAAGAGCGTGCGGCTGCGGCCAAAGCCAAGGCTGCCGGTGGAGATGGCGACGGCAACTCGCGCCTTGAAGAGCTAAAGAGAAAGGCACAGGAACGTACTGCGGCCAGGGCCCAGACGTCGGGCGATGCTGCCCCTGAACCTGTTGCTCCCACGTCTGAGGTTGTCGAAGCCAATGGCGCCGAGAATAACGAGGAGGACGCGGCAAAAGCACGCCGAGAAGAACTCAAGCGCAAGGCGCAAGAACGAGCCCGGCAGCGCAAGGCTGAATCAGAAGAGTAGCGCCGACGCCTTGCTCATACATAAAGAGTTGAACACCGTTTGACACTTCGCATCTACAATCGCTATGCTATGAGCCAGGCTTGCCAGGGGTAAGTCTGGCTCTTTCTTTCAAATTTACAGATCACCAGGAGGCAACCGATGACAGTCAAGCTTACTTACTTCGGCCACTCCACGTTTACAGTTGACGCAGACGGCGTGAAATTGATTGTCGATCCATTCTTGGCGCCCAACAATCCACTGGCGCCCACGTCTGCCACTGCCGACCGTATCGAAGTTGATTTCATGATCCTTACCCATGGCCACGGAGATCATGTGGCGGATGCTATTGGCGTGGCCAAACGCACCGGCTGCCAGGTGATCTGCAACTTCGAGATAGGCAACTGGCTCACGGACAACGGCGTGGAGAATGTTCACCAAATGAACATCGGCGGCGGCTGGGACTTCCCGTTTGGACGGCTCAAGTGGACAACGGCTCACCATAGCAGCCAATTGCCCGATGGCAGTGATGGCGGCAATCCCGGTGGTGTGCTGATCTACTTTAACGACGGCACCGATATCTACTTCGCCGGTGACACGGCGTTGACCTATGACATGCGCCTGATCGGCGAAGCCGGTGGGGTTGACCTGGCGGCGCTACCCATCGGCGATAATTTCACCATGGGGCCGGATGATGCCGTTCAAGCGGCGCAGTTTGTCAAAGCAAAACGTGTGATTCCTATCCACTACAACACCTTTCCGCCCATTCAGCAGAACGCGCACGATTTTGCACAGAAGTTGCATGATGAAGCCGATATTGAAGGGATTGTTTTGGAGCCGGGGGAGAGCTACGAGCTCTAATGCCTGGCGCCCGGTCCACCTGCACTTGATGTGATTCGACATTCATTCCTGGAGACGTGTTATGGGAACTACACTTGCTGTGGTGGCGTTGCTTCTTGCAGGGGCAGCGTTGGTATATGCCTGGATGCTCCAACAAGGACTCGATCAGTCCACGCGCCGGCTCGACCGCTACAATCGGGCGCTGTTTGAAGCGACAGATGAGATCCGTCGTTTGCGCGAGGAACATTCGCAACAGCTTGCGGTCTTGCGCGGCGAAACGGCGCGGCTCTCCGGCAAAGCCGCCTTCTCGCCGGAGATGACGGTGCGCGAGATCTACGCTCTGCACCCCCAGGCACAGGAAGTGCTGTCCGCTTATCACTTAGGTGGATGTAGTAGCTGCGCTGTCAACCCTGACGATGCCCTGGCCCAGGTCTGCCGTGCCAGTGGCCTCGAAACCGCGGAAATTGTGCAGTCGTTAAACGGTCTTTTCGCCGCAACAGCCGCTGGCCAAAGCGGCACCGGGCAGAATGGTGAGATCAAGCGAGTCAAACTGCCCAATGTTGAATTAAGCCTGTAGTCACGATGTTGCCCTCTGTGCCACAACGCTCTTAGTCAGAATCGTTTGTCAACAGAGGAGGCATTGGCTAGATCAGTGTGAATGCCGGCAACCCGATATTCATCAGCTTTCCCATGCAGTAGGCTGTCTTTCGGGCCTTAGATGCTGGCATCTACCAGCGAATGGAGGAACGTATGCAACAGCTTACAGATCAAATGGTCAATGATACCGCCGAACTATTTTTCCCAGCCCGGCTGATCCCGATTTTGCGTGATCTGCGCGGAGATCAGTGGTGTCAGCTTGTGGATCGTGTCTCGAAATTACCCGATACCCATCCCGATACCCTGGCGTTTGTGCTGATGATGGTCAAGCTTGGGCCCTGTATGAAGTGCCATAGCAACAATTTCCGGTTCTTGCGCGGCTGTGCACTCTGTTCGACGCAGTCGATTCAAACCTTCAAGGGGACCGATATGGAACTCCTGAATTTGTACCGAGAAGCGCAAGAAGAGATTCAACAGTATCTCCATGGCGGTGTTGTCACGTTCTCTCTGGCCGCATAGTTTGGCAGAACACTCTGGCAAAAAGCCGGCGCCTGATGGCGCTGGCTTTTCTGTTATGACCCTTTACTCGTTACTCTTTAAACTGTACGGTTGTTGCACTGTACGCACGTTGAATAGGACGCTATCGTGACACCAAACGGATCTACGTCTGCCCCGCGCGTTGCCATTATCGGAGGCGGTGTAGCCGGTCTGACCGCTGCCTATGATCTGGCCCGTACAGGTCATTACAAAATTGACGTTTACGAAGCGAGCCACGCTGTGGGCGGGCTTGCCGCCGGGTTCAAGGGCCGTCCTGAATGGGCCTGGCCGTTGGAAAAGTTCTATCATCACCTATTTACGAACGACGACGCCATTATCGAACTGACACGCGAGATCGGCGCGGCGTCACTGTTGACCTTCCATCGCCCCACCACGGTGATGCACTATCAGGGCGCCGACTATCCATTTGATACACCCACGCGGCTATTGCGCTTTCCACACCTTTCGCTGCTCGAAAAGCTGCGTATGGGGGCTGTGCTGGCCTACCTGAAGTACCATCCTCGCCCACCCTGGCACTCCTTTGACCGCATCCTCGCCGATCCGTGGCTGGAACAGTGGATGGGTAGCCATGGCTACAAGATGCTCTGGCGTCCTATGTTGGAGGGGAAGTTTGGGCCACACTATGCAGACGTCAACCTGGCGTGGTTTTGGGCGCGGGTCTACAAGCGTACTCCCCGGTTGGGGTACTACGAGGGTGGGTTTCAAGCGTTTGTTGATACGCTGGCCCAGAAAGTGCGTTCGCTGGGGGTCAGTGTAGAGACGGGCGTGGCCGTGAAAGAGATCGCTCCGCTAGCCGGGGGTGGCTTCAACCTGCACTTTGCCGATCGACCCACTGTACAGACCGATTATGTCCTTAGCACGGTGAGCCCAGATCTCATGCAGCGTCTGGCGCCTGCACTACCGGCCGCCTATTTAGGGCAACTCGCTCAGCTAAAAAGTATGGGCGCCGTAGTGATGACCGTTGCGCTTGATCGTCCCCTCACCAGGGGAACCTATTGGATCAACGTTCCTAAGGCAGAGGGTCTACCCTTTCTGGCCCTGGTCGAGCATACCAATATGATCGATCCTGTCCATTATGCCGGCGATCACCTGCTCTACTTGGGCGACTATCTCGATCCAGGCCACCGCTATTTCAACATGAGCCAGGACGAACTGTTGTCTGAATTTCTGCCCGCGCTGACCCGTTTTAACCCCGATTTTCAGCCAGGTTGGGTTACCGGCGCCTGGTTACACCGGGCCAAGTACGCTCAACCCGTCCCTGTAACCCACTACGAGTCCATGATTCCTGATCTGCGCACCCCGCTGCCCGGCCTCTACTTTGCCTCCATGAGTCAGGTCTATCCGTGGGATAGAGGAACAAACTACGCCGTCGAAATGGGGCGTCGTGTCGCCAGTCTGCTTCAATCGCACAACCAAAGCTGAACGTTCGTCTTCAATTGCGCATCTGACTGCGCGTTGGATGTCGTCAGCGGATCACTGTAGGCAAGTAGATGTCGGTCAGGGTGCCATTGGCAACCGCCAGTTGAACCGATGTCGTGTGTGTATCCACGACCTCGTTGTTGCTGTTCAACAGTGAGAAGGTGAGTATAGCGGTAGTTGATTGATCGCTCTCCGCAGTGGAGACCAGCGCACGCATTTCCATCGGATCGGCGCCATTGCTCTCCATCGGCGACACATTCAGCCAATTGCCGTCGACGTCAACACGCCAGTGATACCCGATCGCCGGCTGGTCCAATGGGCGTAAGACATGTACCGATGGGGCAAATACATGCCCCTGGCTGTAGTAGGTAAACGAGAGCGTATCGGGCAGTTGACTCAAATTGACAGGGGGTGCTTTGCTCTGCGTCAGGATGATCGTATCACTACTCGACACCACTTCGTTGCCCTTGCGCATCTCGGCAGAGACGGTATGTTCGCCTGCTCCACCGGTGATTGACCAGGACGTCACTTGTTGAAAAGGCTGCCATTCAGACCAGGCATCTTGATCGGTGCGTAGGCGAACCTCTTGCCAGTCGCCATACAGGTGCACGGTTACCGTGCCGGTATCTGTCGTCAGCGCATCGTTGTCGAGGATGAGGGGATACTGACCGCTGCGGCGACCGAAGTCCTGTACCCAATAGTGACCGTATGGTCCTGCACCACCAAAGTAGCCGACCCCGGTTTCCCACAGATCTGCATTCAAAATATTGGCTTTATGGCCTTCGCTCTGCATCCACCCTTGCACGGCTGCTTCAGGGGTGCGATAACCGGCGGCAATGTTCTCTGCCAGCCTCCCCCAACCGGTGTAATAGGCCTGAATGCGATTGCTCCATGTACAACTCTCTACCAGTTGATTGTTGACGATACTACGGCTGTCGTGAGCGAAATAGCCATCCACCGCCATATCGTGAGCATGGTAACGGCCAGAATTGTCCAGTGCGTCCACGTGCTTCAAGGGCAGTAAGCCATTCTGCACTCGAATGTCATTGATCAACACCACCACTGCTGCTTCATATTCGACATTGGAGGCCGGCACCAGCACACCCTCGCAATCCGTCGAAGTTGCTCCTGTCGTCGCAGCCATCGCCGGTGTGTCTGTAACAGGTGGAACGGCGGGGCCGATCACGCCTTCCTGTGCGTTTACCAATGATGACGTACTGATCAAAATGAGTATGACCAGGCAAAGAGATGTAACCTGTCGGCGCCTAATCGGGGTATAAGCGGAGCATTTTTGAGCAGGTAAATCATGCGAAATCATGACTAGCGTCCTTGTCTATCGCCTGAGCTGGTGCTGATCCCTAAAGACGGTGTTGGGGAGAGTACAAAGAAGGGATCGCGTAAATTCACCGTTGGGTGTAAGTCTCGTTCATAGCCTATGTGCATCAGGAATGCGTTGGCGCACTACCTCACGCAACACGACACCAGAACCACGAAAAGTGCAGCTCTACCTCAAATGTAACCACGAATTCTTGACATACGTAATGAGTTAGAAGTAATGTGCCCGTGCCAATATTCACTAATATCTCGTGTTCCTTTCCAGGGGTGTGATCTCTATAGATATAGTTCCTATAGGCATAGATATAGGTCCCATAGGTAAAGTGTGAAAGTTCTCACAAGATAATACAGGTAGTTTGCGGGATATTTTGTCAGTACTGGAACTGTTATAGAACCGTAGGTTAAATAAAGGGGAGGCGTATGTCTGAAACTCAACGCAGCACAAGCTCAATGATAGAGACCATACGCAAAAAGGTAGAGGGCGTTCACCCGCATGATCTGGCGGGCAACCTGATCTCATTGAAGATGTTGCAAAATGTGGAAATCGAGAACGAGATCGCGCATCTCTATATCCTGCTGCCCACGCCTGACTATCCGTTTCGTCGGCAGATCGGCGAAGACGCTGTCCGGGCTGTGAGCGGAATCGATGGTATCTCTCGAGTCGACGTTCATTTTGATACTGAAATCCGCCGCGATAAGCGGATCGCCGACAAGTTGGGGCTGTCGATCAACCACATTTTTGCTGTGGCAAGTGGCAAAGGCGGCGTCGGCAAGAGCACTGTGTCCACCAATCTGGCGGTGAGCCTGGCCCAAGAAGGCGCGCGCGTGGGGTTGCTTGACGCCGACATTTACGGCCCCAATATCCCCATGATGATGGGTGTGGATGAGATCCCGCCGGTGCAGCAGAACAAGCTGATGCCCGCCGTCGCCCACGGCGTCAAAGTCATGAGCATGGGGTTCCTGATGCCTAAGGACAAAGCGCTGATCTGGCGTGGGCCCATGCTGCACAAAGCGATCCAGCAGCTTTTTACCGATGTGAACTGGGGAGAACTCGACTACCTCGTTGTGGATCTGCCGCCCGGCACCGGCGATGCTCAGCTTTCGCTGGCCCAAACTGTGCCGCTTTCTGGGGGCGTCATCGTTACCATGCCACAGGAAGTTTCACTTTCCGACGCCATGCGCGGCGCGGCTGCCTTCGTGCAACTTGAGGTGCCCATCATCGGCGTCATCGAGAACATGTCGGGTGAGATCTTCGGCAGCGGCGGCGGGGAAAAGGCAGCGAAGGCGTTGGATGTGGCGTTCCTGGGGCGCGTGGAACTCGATCCCGCCGTGCGCATCGGCGGTGACAACGGCCAACCGGTTGTGGTTGCCCAGCCTGACAGCAGCACGGCAACCTCTCTGCGCACTCTGGCGCGGCTGATTGCTCTACGCCTCAACACCCATGTCGCCGATCCACGACCACAGTTGAAGATACTATAGAGACTGATGATGGGATGATGAGGATGATGGATGACGGCGAAGTGCGCATTTCGCCACCACCCGCATCATCTCATCATCCTCATCATCTCCTTCTGCCCATCACCTCACTTTGTTACTCGATGACGACTTCCCCCTCAAACGGACGCACCATTGCCACGTCTGTTGCCACATTGAAGACGGTGAGGTTGACGGACCCAACAACAGGAGAATCTGGTGTGAAGGTGAAGGTTTTTTCGTTAACCTGTGCCACCGCACCGGGGAGAGCCGCGCCGTCTGCGTCGCTAAGGGTGATGACTTCGCCCATCTCGGCGGTGGGCACGACGGCGGCGTTAAAGGTGACGGTGATCACGCCGTCCTCAACGCTGACGTCGGTGACCAGCGGATCGCGCCAGTTGCGCACGGCTTTGCTGCTGTCTTCGCCGTCGCCCCAGTCGGTGGCGGTGTTGTCGATCAGCGCTACACCTTCTGGGGTAGCGACGACTTCGGCCGGTCGGTTGGCCATGCCTGTCATCGTGTCCCACTGTTCCACGGTTTCCCACGAGCCGCGGGTGTACTTGTATTGCAGCGGTGTGCCTTCTTTCACCGTCACCGTGTAGGACCAGAGATTGTCTTCGACCTGCACCATGGGCTGTACCGGGGTCCATTCGCCGCCGAAGATATCGCGGTCGTCGCCGGCGATCACGATCACATCGTCCGCCGGGGTGAAGTCGGGCACGCGCACGAGGAAGGTGACGTCGACAAAGTTCTCCGCCGCCGTTGACGTGAGCACGTCCGACGGTTCTGAGGCGTTGAAACTGGTGTCGACGGTCTGAACGGTATACTCATAGGTGTGGTTGATGATGACCGCTGTGTCTGTGAAGATCTGCGTGTCTCTCGGCACCAGGAAGCGGGTGGCGCAGGGATCGTCCTCGTTGGCGGTGACGTCACGGCGGCAGACGGCATAGGCGTGTAGGTCGGTAGTGCGCGAGGCGCGCCATTCCATCACGATTTGGCCGGGCGAGGCGAAGACCTCTGAAATGCGGAAGGGCCGGTTGGGCGCTTCCCTGTCATCGCTGGGGAGGACGGTCAACGCACCGGGCTGCTCGAATGGTGGGCCGGCGACGATGCCGCCGGCGTCAGCGTAGACCCAATCCTCTCCGCCCGTCGTGCTGAAGCGCCAACCGTAGCTGTACTCGCCGGTCATCTCGGGCGTCACCTGGGCAGTGTAGACATCCGCGCCGTCGAGTTCGCCGCTGTACGCGCCCGGAATCCACATCGTGACTTCGACGGGCGGCACCACACCGGGGAGGACGGTCGTCAGCCCCAGTTCGGCGCGAACGGACGCGGCGGCGCCGTCCGCTTCGGTAACGCCCTCGATGAGGACCATGCCTTGTATCGGCCGGGTGGGGGTGATGGCGCTGATTACGGTTTCCACGTCCAGCGGTTCGAGGAGCATGGCTGCGTCGATCTCAAAGCTGGGGATGAGCATGACTTCGGCGCTGCGTACGCTCTCGATGCCGTTGGCCTTGACCGCGCTGACGCGGTAGTAAACGGGCTGACCGTTGGGCAGCTCCGCTTCAGTATAGACGAAGGTGATGGGCGCTTCTATGGGCGATTGTTGGACCGGTTCATAGCCCCCGTCCACGGCCGATTTCCATACAATGACACTGGTAGCGGTGGGATCGGCGACGTCAATCTCCAACGTGATCTGGCTTTCCGCAGCAGTGGCAGAGAGAATGGTGGGCGTCTCTGGCTGACTCAGATCGGTGTCGGCTTCGCTGATCCAGATGGCGAACTCCATCGGACCGACTGTCGCGTTGAGCGGCGTTTCGATCACGTCGCCGCTGACAGCGTCGATCATCTCGGCGTCGAGGGGGACGAAACCGGTGAGGTTGAGATCGACGTTCGCCGGCGCGTCCCCGCGGTTGACGGCAATCACGGCCGCGCCGCTTTCATCCTTGCGCCCATAGACGTAGAGCCCATCTTCGGCAGTGAAGGTCGTCCACGTACCGGTGCGCAGGAAGCTGTATTGGCCGCGCAACTGCCCCAGGAACCGGTAATGCGCCAGCAGATCGGTCTGCTGCTGGCGCCAGGATGGAAGATCGTCGTAGCCGGCCTCGTCGGGCCACGGGTAGGGCTGCCGGTTGTAGGGATCATCGCGGGGCACGTCACTGCCGAAGCCAACGAGCCCAACCTCGTCCCCATAGTAGATGGTGGGCGCACCCGGAAGCGTGAATTGGAGGACGGCGGCTAGACGAAGCCGCTTTCTGCCATCTTCAAAATCATTTGCCGGTTCGAGCGTGCCGTAATCAATGTCATCGTGATCGAGAACACGCAGGGCGCGGTTGACGTCGTGGGAGCTGATCAGATTCATGGCACTCTGCCATGCGGCGGGAGGGTAGTCCTCTTGCAAGGCGCGCAGGGCGTCGTCGAATTCGGGCGCGCTGAGCGCCCGAATCGTGCCGTCTCCATCCTGCCAATCGCCGTCGCGCAGGAAGCCGAGTACGGCGGCGCGGAAGCGATAGTTCATGGTGCTGTCGAACTCGTCACCGAGGACGCGGGCGCGCACATCCGGTTCGAACCATGTTTCGGCGTAGAGCATGGCGTCGGGTTCGGCTGCCTTGACCACATCGCGAAACTGTTCGAAGAAGCGCGGGTTCAGGTTGACCACATCGGGGACGACGTCGATGCGCCAGCCGTCCACAGCGGGGACGGAGAGCCAGCGCACGGCGACGCCGTCTTCGCCCAGCCAGTTTTCCACCACGTCCGGGTTGGTGTTGTCGAGTTGGGGCAGGGTGCTGACCCCGGCCCACTTTTCGTAGGTAGTGTTTCCCGCACATTCGCCGCTCCCTGTGCTGGCTTCGCGGAAGAAAAACCAGTCGCGGTAGGGGCTGTCTAGCGATTCGCAGCCACCTTCGACGTCGTGGCGGCCATAGCGGTCGAAGATGTAGGCGTCGGTGGAGAGGTGGTTGGGCACGCCGTCGAGGATCAGGTGCATACCGCGCTCTTCGGCGGCGCGGCCCAGTTCTTCGAGCACGGCCAGCGACGCTGCGGGATCGCCGAGGACGCCGAGATTGTCATCCACTTCATCGAAGGTGCGGCCATCGTAGCGATGGTTCGACGGCGATTCGAAAATTGGGTTGAAGTAGATAGCGGTGACGCCCAGTTCTTGCAGGTAGTCGAGCTTTTCGATCACGCCTTGCAGATCGCCGCCGTAGAAAGTACTGCTCCAGGTCGCGTACCAGTCGGGGTTGGCGCCGGGATCGTTGGGCTGCGGATCGGGCACGATCGTGTTCCATGGCTCCACAGGGAAGACGTGCCCACGCTCTTCCGGATAGAACCAATCGTCTGCCGTGTGATCGTTGTCGGGGTTGCCGTTGCGGAACCGGTCAGGGAAGATCTGGTAGATCACAGCATTCTTGGCCCAATCGGGCGACTCGAAGCCGGGGACGTAGGTGTAGATGTCCCAGAACGCCCCTCTACCTCCTCCTGCAGGGGGAGAACTGTTGGCACTGCCCAGGCCGCCGTCGCCGCCGTTGTCGCTGTAGTAAACCACGGTGTCGCCGTCCGCAATCTCGAACGTGTAGGTGTGGATCGTCGGCGCGGTTCCCACATTGACGTTCGTTTGCCACCAGGAGTAGCCGTTTCCTTCGTCCGAAGGAGTGGTTGCCACAAGGTCCATCGGCACACTGGATCGCGCGCCGCTGCTCTCCTCCTGGAGGACGAGGCGCACGGCTTCGACGTCATTGGCGTAGGTGCGGAAGCGCAGGACGACGTCCGTGCCTTCGGGCACTGCGCCGAAGGGGACGCGGTAGGCGTCGCTGCGGCTGTCGTGACGCAAGCCGTTGCGCCCGATCTGTCCGTCACCAGGGAAGGAGGGCGCTTCTTGCCCCACCTGCGGTTCGCCCACTGTGGCCGAAACTTCGTTGTTGGCAGCATTGAATGAGAAGGTGACGGTGCCACCCTCGGCGGGAACGCTGAGCGGCACGTTGGCGCCGCCTACTTCGCCGTTCAGCCCGTAATTGACGTCCCAACTACCGTTGACGGCGGCTTTGAACTCGTAGTCGCCGCCGGCAAGCGGCACAGTGAGCGTCCACACGCCATCGCCGTCTTCGTCCGCTGCTTGCACGGTGGGATCGGCGGGTTCCCATTCTACGCCGCCGATCTGGGGGGCATAGCTGCCGGGGAAGCTGACGCTGTCGATGGCCGTTTCGGTGGGTTCAGCCGGTTCGGCGGGCTGCGCCGCCGCCTCGCCCGCCAGCACATTCCCTTCGCCGTCGGTAACGTAGACGGCGTCAGTGGCGCGGTCGTAGACGAGGGTGACCTCGGTTTCACTGCTGAGGGAAAGCGCGATGTTGTCACCGCCGGGCGCGCCGCCGAGACCGTAGTTTTCGTCCCAAGAGCCGTTGACGGCGGCTTTGAATTCGTAGTCGCCGGCAGGGAGGAGCGCGTTGAGCGTCCACATGCCGTCGTTGTCTTCGTCGGCGGCCTGCACGGCGGCGTCATCGGGGGCCCAATCTGCGCCGCCGAGGACCGATCCAATCGTGCCGGGGAAGCTGACGCTGTCGGGCACAGGACGGTCGGCTGCAGGGGTTTCTTCGTCCTCCGGCAGGGCGGGCGGGTTGGCCAGCAGATCGTCGATCTGGGCGTCCAGGGCGTCCAGGCCGTCGACGAAGGTTTCGGTCACTTCGCCGGCCTCGAAGACCGCGGCCGTGCGACCGGGGATGGTGAAGGTCCCCGTTTCAGAATCGAACGAAGAACGGCCCAGGTCGCCGGACTGGAGCGCCAACAGCGGGTGCAGTGTCAATTCCTGGCCCACAAGCCAGTCGGCGCTAAATTCTACATCGTCGGGGCGGGCGTTGATGAGGACGAAAATCGCCTCGCGGTCAGGATCGACGTCTTCACTGCCCCGCTCGGTGATGCTCTGCACGATGAGGCCGGGAATCTGGTCGGGGCCGGTGTTGTGGAAGCGCACCATTTCGTTGATCTGTGCCGCCGTCTCCAGCCGCAAGAGCGGGCTGCTGCGCCGGATTGCGAGCAGCGTGCGGAAGTAGTTGGCGGTGCTCGTCATGTCGGCCTGCGACGGCTTGATCGCCGGATCGGCCAACAGCGGCTGCATGATTGCCCAGTCATCCTGGTTGTCCTCGGCCAGGGGCAGGCCATGTCCGAAGTTGTTGTCGTTGTAAGTCCAGTCGATGGCGTTGAACCAGTCGCCCGAATCGTAGCTGTTGCGGTCGAAGCTCTTTGAGCGCAGGAGGTCGCTGCCGGCATGGAAGAAGGGGATACCCTGGCCCAGCCCCACAACGGAAAGGGCGAGCTGTTGCATCTTCACCCGCTCGGCCATGGACGTGCTCTGGGGCGCGCCGTAGACGAGGGCGTCGAAGAGCGTTTGGTTGTCGTGGGCCGAGGCGTAGTTGATCGATTCCTGCGGATCGAGGGTGTAGCCGGCGGGTGCGCCGTTGTAGTCAATTTGGGCGCCGCTCACGGCTGCGCCGCGGCCGTCGATCAGCACGTAGTCGCGCAGGTTGCCCGTCATACCAATGCGGATCCAGTCGGTCTCGTGGAGCAAACGACGCAGATCGGCCTCAGTCGGTTCTCCCTGGACTTCATTCGGATCTAAAACCAGACCAGAGATGAAGCCCTGCTTGCGCAGATCCTCGCCTTGGTCAAACGGACCGACGCCACGCACGGCATCGCGCAGGCGGTCGTTAAAGGTGCCGATCCCTGTCCCCGCCGCATTGATCTGGGTGGCATTGATGCCGCGGGCGTTGCCGGCCACTTCGCCGAAGTCCCAGCCTTCGCCGTAGACGTAGATCTTGGAACCGTCGACGCCGTCTTCCTCCTCGGTCAGGCTATCGAGCGTGGCGCGCACGGCGATCATGTCATCGAGCATGTGGTGGCCCATGAGGTCGAAGCGGAAGCCATCGATCTTGTACTGCGTGGCCCAGGTCACCAGCGAATCGAGCATGAGCTTGCGCATCATGGCGTTTTCTGTGGCGGTGTTGGCGCAGCAGGTGCTGGTCTCCACCAGGCCGTTGCGGTTGAGGCGGTGGTAGTAGCCGGGGACAATCTGATCGAGCACCGATTTGTCGGCCTGACCACTGGCGTTGGTGTGGTTGTAGACCACGTCGGAGACGACGCGCAGCCCCATCTGGTTGAGCGCCTGCACCATCTGGCGATATTCGAGGATGCGCGCCGTGCTGCCAGGATCGGTGCTGTAGCTGCCTTCGGGCACGGTGTAGTGGAAAGGATCGTAGCCCCAGTTGAAGCCGTCTTGGTTGCGGATGGGGCCGATGAGCGCCTGTTGATCCTCGGAATCTGGCGGGAGGGCGGCCAGTTCAGCCGGATCGAGTTCCACCCAGTTGGCTTTGTTTTCGTCGATGGTGGCGATGTCGAAGCTGGGCAGCAGGTGGAGGTGCGTCAGCCCGGCATCGGCCAGTGAACGCAGATGGGCGACGCCGTTGCTCTCCTCTTGGGCGAAGGCAAGGTAGGTGCCGCGCTGCCCGGCGGGGACGCTCTCGTCATAGATGCTGAAGTCGCGGATGTGCAGCTCGTACAGGACGATGTCGGCGAAGTCTTCGAGTGGTGGTTTTTCCAGGGTCTGCCAGCCGTCGGGCATGAGCGCCGGATTGTTGAGATCGACGATCTGGCTCATGCTGCTGTTGCTAGAAAGGCTGAAGCTATAGGGATCGGTGACGAGGTTGGTCTCGATGCTCGCTGTGCTGGGCACAAAGACACGCACTTCGTAGCGGTAGTACATGCCCTGCCAGTCCGGTTTCCCTTCCACCGACCAGACGGAAAGCTCCTCGCCGCGACCACGGCGCATATTGACGATCTCGGCAGGTTCGTCCGCTGCGGGGTCGTCGTAGAGGAAGAGGCGCACATTCTTGGCCGTGGGCGCCCATAGTTTGAGCGTCGGCGTGTCACCCTCCCACACCGCGCCCAGTTGGCCGTCATAGTAAGCGATCTCATCGAGCACGCCGGCCAGTTGGAGGCCGGAAGCGTCGAGCAGATCGCCGTCCGCGCCGAGTGCGGTGATGGCCAACTGGCTGCGCACGAGGACGGCGGGATTGGGCGCATTGGCGGGCAGCGTGAAGGCAGCGTAGTCCGCCAGATGGGGGAAGCGCTCCAAAACAGCGGCGCTGGGGCCGTCCTCGACGCGCGTGAGGGCCAGATCGCGGATGCCTTCGCCGCTGACGCCGGCCTGGCCCAACGTCATCCCCGCGTTGGCACTGTAGTGGAGCGTGATCACAGCGTCCGGGGGCAGGTCGGCCACGTCCCACAAGATGGTGTTGCTATCTACCCAATAGGCAGCCTGCCGGCTGATGTTCCCGACGACGATCGCGTTGGGATCGGGGGCTTCGGTGTACACGTTGGTGTCTCCAGAAAGGATCCAGGCTTCACGGTCTGTGGTCAGGTCGAGGAACTGATCGGGGCCGGGGTCCTTTTCTTCGCCTTTGTGGACGATGAAGCCCAGGGTTTCGCCGTCCTCGGCCACGCCAACCGTCCAGTAGAGGCCGAAATCGTCCTCGCCGGTCGGGGGCAGGGGATCGGCCCAGGTGACCGATTCGGTGGTGTCTTCCCAGACATGCAGCCCCCAGCCGTCATAGTCGCCGTCGGCGCGGTAATAGTGGATGACGGCGGTGCCGACGTCGGGTTCAGTCTGGCGCGGGGCGCGGCCTGAACGGCGGGCTGCGGAATCATGCCGGCGAAGAGTGCAATCGCCAGGATGACGCTGAACAGAGCACGCGTCCATGTGCATGGCGGGGTCGCGGCACATCTTGAGTGTGTAAGGCGCATGGTCTGCCTCCTTTGATTGAATTTATTGACTGTTAAGTGAGTGCATTAGAGTGTATAACGGTGCTCTGCGTACGTTAGCGTAGAAGCAAACCGGCGTCAAGACGAATAAAACTCTGGTTTGTTGACAACCGCCCCCTGCGCTGCTAAACTCAATCATACTTAAACATCGTTTGCGTTGACGGAGACGAGTAGCGGACGAAACGTCGTTCAGCGAATCCGGGATGGTGGAAGCCGGATCGACCCTTCGCCGTCGAAAATCCCTCCTGAGCAGTGGCCCAAAAGGCAACCCATCCATCTTGAAAATCACGATGGGCCAAACAGCCGAGTAGACGCCGCCGGTTTCGTGAACCGTTATCCTCACGGTGACTTTGCAGAATGAGCAAAGAGTAATGAGCAGGTTGGCTTTGTCTCACTACTTTGAAAAGTGTCTCGTTCGGCAGTGTCGCACAAGGCGCCTGATCGTTCTGATCAGGAACCAGGGTGGTACCGCGGACTTTCGAGCCCGTCCCTGTTTGGGGGACGGGTTTTTTTATTGGCAGAAGGTGACGGCATGGCCCAGGAAAGCTTTCTCGATCCGCCGATGCCCGATGTGCTGGCGCAGTGGCGATTCTATCTGTCGACGCTCGATCCGCAGCCCGGGGATCGCATCCTCGATGTGGGGTGTGGTACAGGAGATGCCGAACGGTTGCTGGTGCGTCTCTACCCGCAGATAGGCGAGGTGATCGGCGTGGAGCCGGACCCGGCCCGCTACGCTGCCACCCATGATGTCGCCTCAGCGGAATCGGATCGCATTCGCTTCCGGGCCGCTGACGCACGCGCACTGCCCTTTGACGCCGCCGATGTGGATCGAATCCTCTGTGTGGATACACTGGAATGGGTAGTCGATCCACTGTTGGCGGTGCGAGAGATGCGCCGGGTGCTCAGACCGGGCGGCACGGCCCTGGTGATCCATTCAGACTTCGACACCCAGGTCTTCAATGCCGCCGATGTTGAACTGAACCGGCGCATTGTCCATGCCTTCAACGACGCCGGCCCCAATGGACAGATCGGGCGTGAGTTGCTGGGCCTTTGCCGGGCGGCAGGGTTTGAAAAAGTCGACGTCCAGGTCTATCCGCTGGTCAACACTGTGTGGCAACCCGATCTTTACGGCTACCGTGCCGCTCATATGATGGTGGAGTGGCTGCGCCAAAAAGCACTGGTTGACGAGGACGATTTGCAACGTTGGCTCGATGATCTGGCCCACCAAGACGAACGGAAGGCCTTCTTTTACTCGATCAACCGCGTGCTGTGTCGGGCGCAAAAATGACGGAGGATTTCAACATGACCGAACTACTTTACTACGATGATGCCTATGTCCGCTCGTTCGATGCGGCCGTGACCGCACTAGACGAAGTCGGCGACAAGATACGGGTTGCCTTGGATCGGACGGCCTTCTACCCCGGCGGTGGGGGCCAGCCCAACGACGAGGGATGGTTGACGATGGATGGCCAACAGGTGCGCGTATCCAAGGTCAAAAAGGAGGGCGAACAGGTCTGGCACACGCTGGAAAACACCGACGGCGGCATGCCCTCGATTACCATCGGTCAGTCCGTGCAGGGAACGGTGGACTGGGATCGGCGGCACCTGCTCATGCGCACTCATACGGCCATGCACATCCTGTGTGGGGTGGTGTGGCGCGACTACGCTGCACAGGTGACCGGTGGCAACATGGATCCTGGCGCAGGGCGCATGGACTTCGAGTTTGCGTCTATGAGCAAGGAACTGGTAGGCGAGATCGAGGAGCGCTGTAACGCCGAAATTGCCGCTGCCCGCCCGATCAAAACGCAGCGCCTGCCGCGCGCAGAAGCCTTCCAGATCCCGGATTTGATCCGCACCAAGATCAACCTGCTTCCACCCCAGATCAGCGAGATCCGCACTGTTGAACTCGAAGGTCTCGACCTGCAGGCCGATGGCGGCACCCACGTCCGCAATACAAGCGAGGTGGGGCGGATCAAGGTAGTGGACTATAAGAGCAAGGGGGCGATCAACAAGCGGATCTATGTGGAGATTACGGAACCTATATGAATCCGATCCCCGACCAGCCCACCACCGTCTACGCTCCCTTCTTTGAGGAGTCGATGACGCTGGTGACCTGTTGGGCGGCGAACGGGGAGTCGATCCTGAAGCAGCGGGCGACGGCGCACCTGGTGTTGTCAGTCTTGGAGAAGTTGCAGCGCGAAAAGTCTTTTGATCTGACGGCCTATGTGATTCTGCCTGATCATGTCCATTTGCTCCTGAGGTCAACGCCGGGGAAGGCCATGTCGCCCGTGGTTGAGCTGTTCCTACAGCGGTATCAGCGCGATTATGCGCAGTTGATGGGGATCCCCGGTTCGTTGGAAGTGTGGGATCGCCGGCGTGCGCTTGAACGGGTGTCGGATGTAGCGGCCTTCGCAACCGCACTGGACAGGATTCATTACGATCCGATACAGCATGGCCATGTGAGTCGCCCTGAAACCTGGGCCTTCAGCAGCTACGCTCGTTGGGTGGAACGGGGTCTCTACAAACTGGGGTGGGGATGGCGCAAACCGATGCGTTTGCAGGGAGGATGACATGCTCGTTCGTCTCTTAACCGGTGAGGATGCAGCACAGTTTCAGTCGGTGTGGCTGCGGGCGCTGCAAGATCACCCCGAGGCCTTCGGTCGCGACTACTACGACGAACGCCACGCGGCTATCGAACAGGTGGCGGCGCAGTTGACCGCCAATCCGGCGGATAGAGCCGTCTTTGGCCTCTTCGTCGATGGTCTGTTGGTCGGCATCGCCAGCCTGAGTCGCTACCCAGGACGCAAGACACGTCACCGCGCCATTGTGGGCAGTATGTACATCGTCCCCGAAGCGCGAGGCCGCGGCCACGGTCGGGCGTTGATGACGGCGATCCTAAACCATGCCCGGTCACAGCGCGGATTGGAACGGCTGATCATCGCCGTCACCGTGGGCAACGAAGCGGCCCGTCGGCTCTATCTAGCGACAGGGTTTACCCCTACGTTTGTGGAGGAGGGGTATATCAAGTGGGACGGGCGCTACTATGATATCGAGTGGATGCAGATGGATTTATAGCAAGTATTTTTCATACAACAGAGGCAACCATGACACGTACAACCAGCAAAGAAACTTTTCGAGAGGTCAAATCCTCCGTCGCGTACCCGGAGATGGAAGAGAAGCTCCTCCAACTCTGGCGTGAACGCAAAGTCTTTCAGCGTTCTATGGACGAGCGCAAGGACGGCCCACGCTACGTCTTCTTCGAAGGACCACCCACCGCCAACGGGCGGCCGGGCATCCATCACGTACTGGCCCGCGCCTTCAAAGATATGTTCCCGCGCTACAAAACGATGCAGGGGTACTATGTCCTGCGCAAAGGTGGCTGGGATACCCACGGCCTGCCCGTGGAACTCGAAGTGGAAAAGCAACTGGGCCTCACGGGCAAAGAGCAGATCGAGCAATACGGCGTCGCCGCCTTCAATCAACGCAGCAAAGAATCGGTGTGGAACTACCTGGAAGATTGGTCGGCCCTCACCGAGCGCATGGCCTTCTGGGTGGATCTCGAAGATGCCTACGTCACGATGAAGAACGACTACATCGAATCGCTCTGGTGGATCCTCAAACAGTTCTGGGACAAGAACCTGCTCTACCAGGGCTACAAAGTCGTGCCCTACTGCCCCCGCTGCGGTACCCCTCTGAGCAGCCACGAACTGTCTTTGGGCTACAAGGAAGGCACCGTCGATCCCAGCGTTTTCGTGAAGTTCGCGGTGCAGGGCGAAGAAAATACCTACCTCCTGGCCTGGACCACCACACCGTGGACGCTGCCCGGCAACGTGGCACTGGCCGTGGGCAAAGACATCGACTATGTGCGGGTGCGCGATGAATCGGGCGCCATCCTCTACCTGGCTAAGGCGCGGCTCGAAGCGGTGTTGCGTCCTGGCTACGAGGTGCTGGGCGAGATGAAGGGCGCCGAGCTGGCAGGCAAGCACTACACGCCGCTCTTCACCTTCTACCCCGTCGAGCAGGACTACGCCTACGTCGTCACCGCCGATTTCGTCTCCACCGAAGACGGCACCGGCATCGTCCACATCGCGCCGGCGTTTGGCGCCCTCGATATGGAAGTGGGGCGCAAATATGGCCTGCCCGTCCTCCAAACGGTGGATGCCGCCGGCCAGTTCAAACCCGAAGTGGAACCGTGGGCCGGTGTCTTCGTCAAAAAAGCCGACCCTGCCATCAGCGAGCAGTTAAAGGGCCGAGGTCTGCTCTACAAAGCGGGCACCTACGAGCACAGCTATCCTTTCTGCTGGCGTTGTGACACGCCCCTGATCTACTGGGCCAAAACCACCTGGTATGTGCGCACCAGCGCCTACAAGGATCGCCTGGTGGCGCTCAACGAAGAGATCAACTGGGTGCCCGACCATATCAAGAACGGTCGCTTTGGCAACTGGCTCGAAAATAACGTCGACTGGGCCATGGGCCGCGACCGCTACTGGGCCACACCACTGCCTATCTGGAAGAGTGATGCACCCGGCAGCACCTACGCCGTTTGCGTGGGCAGCCGCGCCGAACTCTCTGAACAGAGTGGAATCGATCTGAGTGATCTTGAACTACATCGCCCCTACGTTGACGACGTCACCTGGCCCGCGCCCGACGGTGGCACCATGCGCCGTGTCAACGAAGTCTGCGATGTCTGGTTCGACAGTGGATCGATGCCCGTTGCGCAGTGGCATTACCCGTTCGAAAACCAGGAGTTGTGGCAAGAACAACAGCAGGCCGACTATATCTGCGAGGCGATCGACCAGACCCGCGGCTGGTTCTACACGCTGCATGCCGTCAGTACCCTGCTCTTCGACCGACCCGCCTACAAGAATGTCATCTGTCTCGGCCACATCCTGGCCGAAGACGGCTCGAAGATGAGCAAATCCAAGGGCAACGTCGTCAACCCGTGGGACGTCTTCAACGAACACGGCGTCGACGCCACGCGCTGGTACATGTACACCGCCAGCCCGCCCGGCAATACCCGCCGCTTCAGCGTCAACCTGGTAGGCGAAGTTGTGCGCAAGTTTATGAACACGCTGTGGAATACATACAGCTTCTTTGTCACATACTCGAACCTGAGCGATTGGCGGCCAGGGACAGGGGACCGGGGATCGGTTCAAACCGAAAACCTGCTCGACCGCTGGCTCCTCTCTGATCTCAACCGGCTGGTGCGCGATGTGACAGAGTCGTTCGAGACGTATGACGTGCTGGGGGCGACGCGGCCCATCGAGGTCTTTGTCGACAACCTGAGCAACTGGTATGTGCGTCTCAACCGCCGTCGCTTCTGGGAAGGTGATGCCGCTGCGCTGTCCACGCTGCACACCGCCCTGGTGACCGTGAGCAAACTGCTGGCGCCTACCATGCCCTACATCAGCGAGGAACTCTATCAGAACCTCGTCGCCCGCGTGGACGCATCCGCGCCCGATTCCGTACACCTGGCGCAATGGCCTGACGTAGACGAAGCCTTGATCGACGAGCAACTGCACGCCGACATGGAACTGGCGCAGAAGGTGACCACCCTGGGGCGCGCCGCTCGCGAAGGCGCAGCGCTCAAAGTGCGCCAACCGCTGCAACAGGTGGTCGTGCGCGCCCGTACCGCAGACGAAGAAAGCGGCCTGCGCCGGATGCAAGAGTACATCCTGGGCGAACTGAACATCCGCGAACTGGCCTTCGCCGGCGCCGCCGGTGACCTGGTCGACGTGCAGGTCTTCCCGTTGCCCAAGCAGTTGGGGCAGAAGTACGGCTCCGGCTATCCCAAGATCCGCAAAGCCTTCGCCGCCCTCGATCAGATGGAGCTGGCCGCCCGCTTCCGCAATGGCGAAACCGTGGAGGTCCGTGTAGAAAGCGGCGAAAGCTACGCCATCGACCCCGGCGACGTCGAAGTACGCACCTCCCCGCGCGAGGGCTACAGCGTGGCCGAAGATGGCGGCTATCTGGTCGCCGTTACGACCAGGCTCACGCCTGAGTTGGAGTTGGAAGGCCATGCCCGCGAACTCGTGCGTCGTGTCCAGCAACTGCGCAAGGACGCCGGTCTGGCGATCAGCGATCGCATCGTCCTCTACGTCAGCGACACCGCGCTGGTCGGCGCTGTCCTGGCGGCACACGGTGACTACGTCAAAGAAGAAACGCTCACCACGCAGGTCGTGCAGAACGGGGCCGTCCCGGCATCTACCGAGACGTTCGCACTGGGCAGCGAGGATGTGACCATCGGCGTCGAGCGGGCGTAGAATGACAATGTGACAACATTCTGCCGATAGGCGAATCCAAGACTTACATGATCCACGAAGCCACACGAAGGTTCACTAAGAAAAGCTTTCTTCGTGTCGCTTCGTGTGGCTTCGTGGATCATATATTCCCGGACTGTGCTTATTTGCCTGGTATCTCTGAAAGAGTCCAACCATGTCAACCCTTACTTCAGTCAACCTCTTTAGTTCGCACTTCCGCGCAGACCCATACGGAAGCTTTGCGACCCTGCGCCAACAAGGCCCCGTGGCACGCGTCACCCTGCCCGATGGACGCACCGCGCGCGTCGTTGTCGGCTACGATGCCGTGGTCTCCGTCCTCAAGGACGGTCGTTTTATCAAAGACTTTGCCAGCCTGGCCGAAGACAACACGCAACCGCAGCACGTGCCCGCCCTGCTGCGCCAATTCGCCATGCTCAGCAGCAACATGCTGCGCAAAGACCCGCCCGATCACACGCGGCTGCGGGCGCTGGTGTCGAAAGCCTTCACGCCACGGCGCATCGAGCAGTTGGCGCCGCGCATCCAACAGATCGCCGACGAACTGCTCGACGGTCTGCAAGATCAGCCACGGATCGACCTGATCGACGCCTACGCCTTCCCGTTGCCCATCATCGTGATTTCGGAGTTGTTGGGCATCCCCGTGGCCGACCGCAACAAATTCCGGCGCTGGTCGGATCTGTTGGTGGGTAGCCTGGGTGAACTGCTGGTGGAAGAGCAGCAAATGGTCAAAGCCACATCAGGCTTTGCCTTTCTGCGCCGCTTCGCTCCCTGGCGCGCAGACCGGCTGCGCCTGCTCATGACCGTCAACGCCTTTGTTCGCTACTTCCGTCACCTCATCGCCGAGCGACGTGCCAACCCACAAAACGATCTGGTCAGCGCGTTGATTCATGCTGAGTCTCAAGGCGAAAGCCTCAGCGAAGAGGAACTGCTCTCGATGCTCATCCTCCTCCTGTTGGCGGGGCACGAGACCACGGTCAACCTTATCGGCAACGGCACGCTGGCGCTGCTGCGCAATCCGCAACAGATGGCACAGGTGCAGTCCAATCCCGACGCCGTCAAGACCGTCATCGAGGAACTGTTGCGCTACAACAACCCGGTGAACATGGTCACCCGCATCGCCGGCGAGGAGATCACCCTGGGCGGCGAGACCATCGCCCGCGGCGAACGCATCTTTGTGGCGATTGCGGCGGCCAACCATGATCCGGCCCACTTCAGCAACCCCGATGATCTCGACGTCCTGCGCGCTGAGAATCGTCATTTGGGCTTCGGGCACGGCATCCATTTCTGCCTGGGCGCGCCGTTGGCCCGCCTGGAAGGAGAGATCGCCCTCTCCACGCTGCTGCGCCGCTTCCCTGATCTACAACTGGCCGCCGAGCCAGACGGGCTGGAATGGCGCACAGGGTTCATTCTGCACGGGTTGCGGGCTTTGCCGGTGCGTCTATAGCCAGGGACTTTATAAGTGCTGGCCATTCCGTAGGGGCGCTGCTGCGCCCGGCACACTGTGGGTTTGGGTGGGGCGGCGGGTAGTTTCGCCGGTAGGAGACGTCGGTTGCCCGCCCCACCCAAACCCCTACATCTCGCTCAACGTTCTGCCATTTGAACAACAGATTCTGGATGCATCCCCAGTACGCCCCCCGTTTGACACGTCCTCTGTGCAACAGGTAGGATCAGACCTTGTGCTTAAACGGTTTAGATCCCAACCCTGCCCACAAGGACAACAGTGTGTCACTCGACAAACTCCTCACCCCGCGCCGTATCTTCTGGTTCTGGCTGCCGCTGGCCACCATGTGGCTCATGATGGCGGTGGAGCAGCCGGCTATCTCGGCTGTGATGGCGCGTCTGCCCAACCCCGAACTCAACCTGGCCGCATTCGGGGTGACCTGGTCGCTGGCGCTGCTTGTGGAGGGGCCTGTGATCATGTTGCTGACGGCGGGGACGGCGTTGCCGCGCGATCGCCAGTCCTATCAGCGGTTGCTCAACTTTACCCACATCATGTCCATCAGCCTGACCGGGCTGCACCTGCTCGTGGGGCTGACGCCACTCTACGGCATCTTCGTCGGTCGCCTCATCGGCGCGCCCGAGGATGTGCTTCATCTGAGCCGTGTGGGGTTCTTATTGCTGACGCCGTGGACCGCCGCCATCGCCTACCGCCGCTTGTGGCAGGGCGTGTTGATCCGCAATGATCGCACCAACGTCGTGCCGATTACGATTGCCGCCCGCCTTTCCATGACGACGTTGACGTTGATTGTCGGGATGTTTTGGATCCGAGTAGATGGGGTCTACATTGCATCGTTTGGGCTGAGTTTGGGGGTAGTGGCGGCGGCGATTGCATCGTACATCTTCGTCCGCCCCACAATTGATGGAGAAGTTGAGCGACAATGCCGCCGATGGCAAGGTGCTCACCTGGCCGGATTTGCTTTCGTTCTATATGCCGCTGGCGTTGACCTCGTTGATCACGCTGGCGAATCAGCCGCTCTTTACCACGTCCATGTCACGCGCGCCTCAGCCGCTGCTGTCTTTGGCGGTGTGGCCGGTGATCATGAGCGTTCTCTTTTTAGGGCGCTCGGCGGCGATGTCGTATCAAGAAGCGGTGGTGGCACTGCTCACCAACACCCAGGCCTATCGCCAACTGCAACGCTTCGCCTGGATATTGGCTGCGCTCTTGGGCGCGCTTTTCCTGCTCTTTGCTCTCACGCCACTGGCCCAGTGGTGGTACATCGTCGTGGCCGGCCTGCCGCCCCACCTGGTAGAAGCCGCCATCTTGCCTACGATGTTGATTGCACCGTTGCCCGCCATCGCCACCTTGATCTCGTGGCAGCGTGGCGTGCTTGTCCACCTGAAGCAGACGAAGTACATCACCCATTCGGTGGCGATCAGCGTCAGTGTCCTCGTGGCATTGCTGACTCTATTCACCTGGCTGACCGCATGGCCGGGCGTCACCATCGCCGCCACCGCCTTGACCAGCTCAGTCTTCGGCGAATGGGTTTACATCTGGTGGCGCAGCCGCAATGCCGCGCAAGAAGCAGGGTACATCCGCGTAGGTGTGGACGAGCGGCAGGTGCAGGTGACATCACGGTAACCGGGGATACAAAAATGGATCCCTCTCTTGGTCAAATGTAAGCCTCCTTCTTCTCGGGTCGGCAGGCTGTTGCTACAGTGAAAGCGTTGCTGTATCGTCCAACCACCCCCCAAGGAGGAGATAACATGCAAGGCGAACAGAAAATTCAGGAGTATAAGCAGACAATTTTGAGTGAGGTAAAGCGCCTGCGCCAGGAGAGCGATTTGGGTGATCAGCGCATATCGCTCTATATCACCGACACGCCGCTGGTGCGCGGGATCCTCAACGAGCACAAGGCCGAAATGCGCAAAGCCATCAATGCGGTGGACATCGTCCAGGTTGAAGTCGATGCCGGAATCCCCACCCCCCAGGAACATCCGCACCGGACATTTTCACTGGGCGAAGATAAAGTAACGATAGCGATGGAAGCGGCGTAGCCCATTTCGTTTTGACCCGACTGGTACGGGCACGAGGGGGATGGGGACGACGTCTCGCCCATCGTAGCGGATCTCCGCCCCATCCCCCTCATGCCCCGACAACCGGCCCAATATCACGAAGAAGTATCCCGGCCGTAGAACCCAGATCGGCCGTTTTGTCTTTGCCTTGCGCTCCCCCCCGATTCCCCCGATAATAGAAGGACCACTCATCCACCACCATACGTATCCACCACCATAGGGAGAAAAACTCAATGCCGGCAGAACCCATGCGCGGGGTCTATCCGATCCTGGTGACCCCCTTCCACGAGGACGGGGCTATCGACGAGGAGAGCCTGCGCCGCTTGATCGATTTCAATCTCGACGCCGGGGTCCACGGGCTGGGCGTGGCGCTGGGCAGCGAGGTCTTCAAGCTGACCGAAGCGGAACGAGATCTGGTCACCCGCATCGTCGTGGATCAGGTCAACCGGCGCGTGCCCGTCGTCATCAACAGTGGCGCCGCCGGCACTGATCTGGCCGTCCACTATAGCCGCTCCGCCCAGGACAACGGCGCAGACGCACTGATGATCATGCCGCCCACGTTCATGGCCGCCACCGCCGACGAGGTGCGCGATTACTTCCAGGCCATTTCCAAGGCCGTCTCCATCCCCATCTTTTTGCAGGACACGGCCAGCGCTGTGATCGGCCCTGGGCTGGCGCGTCAACTGGCCGAGGAATGCGAATGGGTGCAGTATATTAAGGTGGAAAGCCAGCCCATTACCGCCAAAGTTGCCGGCATGGTCGAGGCCTCGGGCGACGTGTTGACCGTCTTCGGGGGGGCTGGGGGTGGTTACTTTATCGAGGAGATGCGTCGCGGCTCCGTGGGTACCATGCCCTTTTGCAGCCAGCCCGAAGCCTTTGTGGGGGTGTGGAACGCCTTCCAGGCCGGCGATGAAGCCACGGCCCGCGCCATCTTCGACAGTACGATCATGCCGATCAACCGTGTGGCGGCGCAGGGATCTGGGATCTTTTACACCGTCCACAAAGAATTGCTGCGTCGACGTGGCATCCTGCGTACCAATACGGTACGCAGCCCGGCCCCACCGGTCGAGGCGCAGACAATGCGTGAACTCGATGCGATCATAAAAGTTGTCTATTCGGTATAAATTACCCGGATCAATCCGTCACTCGAGGAGAAGAATCATGAAAATCGTCGACTTGCAGGTCATTCCGTTTTGGGTGCCGCGGCGGCCGTTTCGGCATGGAGAGTGGTTGCCCGAGACGCGCGTGGTGCAGACATTGACCAGGATTGTCACGGATGAGGGAGCCGAGGGCTATTATCTGGGCGGCCACGGACATGGCGATGCCGATGGATTGATGGCTGACGAGCGGGCCATGCTCGAAGGCCGCATGAAGAACATGCTGGCCGGCCACGATCCGTTTGACCGTGAGAAGTTCTGGCATTGGATGTGGGTGGCGAACCTGCCCGAGAACATCCTCAGTGTGGTGGATATGGCCCTGTGGGATCTGCAAGCGCGCTATTTCGGCGTGCCGCTCTACAAACTGCTGGGCGGCTGCCGCCAGAAGATCCCGGCCTACGCCAGCACTTTCCCCAACATGGCCACGATTGAGGGCTACGCCGAGCACGCACTGGCTTGCAAGGATCAGGGCTACACCCACTACAAGATCCATCCCTATTACTTCTACAACCCCGTTACCAAAGAGTCGGATCCAGGTCGCCCTTCGCATATTGAACAGGACATTGAAGTCTGCTACGCCATCCGCGACGCCGTCGGCGATGACATGGTGCTCAGCTACGACCCATGGGGAACCTATCGCACCTATGATGATGCGCTCAAGGTGGGGCGTGTACTCGAAGAACTCGATTTCTACTGGTACGAACACCCGATGAACGAATATCTGGTGGGGCTGTACGAGAAGCTCAGCGCCGAACTGGATATCCCCATCCTTGCGCCGGAGATCGCGGCGGGCAGCATTTACACCCGCGCCGATTGGATCCGCCGCGGCGCTTCGGATCGTACACGCATCGACGTCCTGCGCGGTGGGATCACCGGCGTTAAAAAGATGACCGGCCTGTGCGAAGCCTTCGGTGTGCGCTGCGAGATCCACATGAGCGGCTTTGCCAATTTGCAGATCCTGGGCTCCACCAGCGCCGACGTCTGCGAGTATTACGAGCGCGGCCTGCTTGCCCCTGGCATCGACTATGAAACGCCGCCGCCCTACCTTGCCGCCATCGCCGATCCCATGGACGCGGAGGGCTACGTTCACCTGTCCCAAGAGCCGGGGATGGGCTATCAAATTTTGTGGGACTACATCGAAGAGAATCGAATCGACGGTTAGACCCTCCAATCACCCCCAAAGGAGCAATTCAATGCACTACCGACCGCTGGGCAACACCGGCGCGCAGGTTTCTGAAATCGGCATGGGCTGTAATCGTCTCGGCGAAAAACAGGAGACGGACGCTCACTGGATCAACCTCGTCCACGCTGCCGTGGAGCAGGGCATCACAGTCTTTGATACGTCCGAATCGTACGGCTGGGGCCGCAGTGAGGAGATCCTGGGGCAAGCTGTGGGCAACAACAAAGATGTGCTTATCGCATCCAAAGTCAGCCGCGACCGTGAGACCAGTGCCAAGGAATGGTATCCTGAACGCATCATCGCCCGCGCCGAAGACAGTTTGCGCAGGTTGCAACGAGAGACTATCGACATCTACCAGTTGCACAGCCCCAGCCTGGCCGAAATGCAGGCATACGATTGGCCTCAAGCCATGGACACGCTCAAGCAGCAGGGCAAGATCCGCTTTTCGGGTGTCTCGATCAACGATGCCGCCAGCGGGCGCTGGCTGATCGAAAACGGTCTGGCTCAGGTGTTGCAAGTGGACTACAGCATGTTGGTATACCGACGTCGGCGACGAGATCTTCCCGCTGGCCGAGGCGCACGGCGTGGGCATCCTCGTGCGTATGCCCATGGCGCGCGGCGTCCTCACCGGCAAGTTCAGCGAAAAAGAGGAGACTGAAGGTCATCGCGCTGCGATGCTGGGCGACAAACTCGACGAACTGATCGTCCATGCCCGGCAGCTTGCGCCGTTGGCCGCAAAGCACGACGGCAGCTTTGGTCAGTTCGCGCTGCGATATTCCGTCAGCCCGAAGGCCGTTTCCGCCGCCATTCCGGGCGCACGCACGATTGAGCAGGTGACCCAAAACGCGGACGCCGCCAATGGGTACGGACTCGACGCCGATACGCTGGCCCAGATCGCCGCTATCCAAAAAACCTGGTAGGAGGAGATCGTGGCCCGCTACCGAGTGCTGGTGACCGACTACGCCTGGCCGTCGCTCGACATCGAACGCTCGATCCTCGATCCGCTCGATGCTGAACTGCTGGTCGCCGATGCAAACGATCCAAATTCAGTCGTCAAACTGGCACCCGTGGCCGATGCTATCCTCACCTGTTGGCGACAGGTGCCGGTGGAAGCGCTGGATCTTGCCGCCAACTGCCGTGTGATCAGCCGCTATGGGATTGGTCTGGATAACATTCCGGTGGCGCGGGCGACAGAGTTGGGGATGCTTGTTACCAACGTCCCCGACTTTTGCCTGGACGAAGTTTCGGATCATGTGATGGCGCTGTTGCTGGCAAGCACACGCCGGTTGATCCACTTTGCCAACGCCACTCGCTCGGGCCGGTGGAGCCAGAAAGCGGACGCGTCCATGCCTCGCCTGCGCGGCAAGACATTGGGGATCATCGGCTTCGGCAACCTCGCCCGCGCGCTCGTACCCAAGGCGGCGGCCTTCGGGCTGCGCGTCATCGCTTACACGCCACGACTTTCGTCCGATGCGCTCGATTCACCACACATCGCCACCAACGATCTCGATCTGCTGCTGCGCGAGTCAGATTTCATCTCGATCCACGCGCCGCTCAACGCCGAGACGCGCTGCCTGATCGATGAAGCCGCGCTGCGCCGCATGAAGCCCACGGCACTGCTGATCAATACGGCGCGCGGGGCCATCATCGACGAGGACGCCCTGTTGCGCGCCCTGCGCCAGGGTTGGATCGCAGGCGCCGCCCTCGACGTCCTGGCGCAAGAGCCGCCGCCGTCCGATCATCCGCTGTTGGCAGCGGCCAATGTCCTGGTGACGCCGCATGTGGCCTTCTACTCCGAAGCCGCCATCGAGGATCTGCAACGGTCTGCCGCTGAAAATGTGGCGTACGTGCTGCGTGGCGAACAACCGGCGCAGATCGTCAATCCGTCGGTGTTGGCACAACCCAATCTGCGTTTCACTAAAAAGTGCAAGCCGGGATGAGATCATACGGACAATGTCACGTATAGATGGTATTCCTATGCGTGACGGTCCGGTGATTCAAGATACATAGTGTGTATCTCTGATTTCATGTATACTTCCCTCCACGCAACATTTGCACTCATCACCATTTTGGCGATCCAAATATTCTTTCCAGAGGAGGAAACCGTGGCAGAGAATGGTCATAAGCAAGACTACAAAGTGATCGGCACCCGCCCCATCCGTCATGACGGTGTGGACAAGGTGACCGGTGCGGCGAAATACGGTGCGGATACGCGGCTGCCCAACATGCTCTACGGCAGGGTGTTGCGCAGCCCCCATGCCCATGCCCGCATTCGTTCCATTGACACCAGCAGGGCCGAAGCCTACCCCGGCGTTACCGCGGTGGTGACATCGCATGATCTGGCCGCCGCCGCCGATCACATTCAGGAAATGGGTGAATCGGCCACCAACCTGCGCTACCTTAGCGCCAATATCCTGGCGCACGACAAGGTCCTTTATCATGGACATGCCGTAGCCGCTGTGGCTGCCCGTAACGTCCACATTGCCGAGGAAGCGCTGGCCTTGATCGAGGTGGACTATGAAGTGCTGCCCCCCGCCATGGACGTGCACCAGGCCATGGCCGCCGATGCGCCCATCCTTTTGGACGATCTGCGTACCGATGAAATGGGCCAGACCGGCGACAAGCCCACCAACATCGCCAGCCATGTCCGCCATCAGCGTGGCGATCTGGCGGCCGGCTTCGCCGACGCCGATGTGATCGTCGAGCGTGAGTTCAACACGGCAATGGTGCACCAGGGCTACATCGAACCGCAGGCGTCTACGGCCCACTGGCGCAATGACGGCCACATCGATGTGTGGACGAGCACGCAGGGCGCGTTCGATATCCGCGATCAGGTGACCGAACTGTTGCAACAACCAATTGCCAGGGTCAAGGTAACGCCCACGGAAATCGGTGGCGGCTTCGGCGGTAAGTTCACCGCCTACCTCGACGTCCCCGCTGCGCTGCTTTCGCGTAAGAGCGGCCATCACCCCGTGAAACTGGTCATGAATCGCGCCGAAGTGTTGATGGCTACGGGGCCGACCTCGGGTTCTTACATTCGCGTCAAAATCGGCGCCAAGAAGGACGGCACCATCACGGCGGCAGAGGCTGAATTGGCCTACGAAGCGGGCGCTTTCCCCGGCTCGCCTGTGGGTGCAGGCGCAGGCGTGATCCTGGCGCCGTACAAACTCGACAACGTGCAGATCGACGCCTTCGACGTGGTGGTCAACCGGCCGCAGACCGGTGCGTATCGTGCGCCCGGCGGCACCAACGCCGCCTTCGCATCGGAAGCCGTCCTCGATGAGGTGGCCGAGAAGATCGGCATGGATCCCCTGGAGTTCCGCTTGAAGAACGCGGTAAAAGAGGGCGATCGGCGCCCCGACGGCCCCATCTACGGTAAGATTGGCTATGCAGAAACCCTGGAAGCCGCGATTGATCACCCGCACTACGCCACCCCCCTGCAGGGCAAACACCACGGGCGCGGCGTGGCTTCGGGCTTCTGGTTTAACGGCAGCAACCCATCGAGCGTGACCGCCGTGGTCAACGGCGACGGTACCGTCAACCTGATCGAAGGCTCCACCGACATCGGCGGATCACGAGCGTCTGCGGCCATGATGCTGGCCGAAACCCTGGGCATCGCCGCCGAAGACGTCAACCCCTCCGTGGTGGATACCAACTCCATCGGCCTGACCGGCGGCACCGGTGGCAGTAGCGTTACCTTTAAGATCGGGTGGTCTACCTATCAACTGGGGCTGGCGCTGCGCGAGAAAGTATCGGGGTATCTGGCCGAGTATTGGGACGTGTCCGCCGATTCGATCAAGTTCGAAGATGGCCTCTTTGTGTCAGGCGACCACAAGATCGGTTTCAAGCAAGCGGCTCAGGAATTGGCCAACTCCTACCCGCCCATCACGGCCAGCGTTTCGGTGCGCCCCAAGGGAGCCGGGCCGGGCTTTGCCACCCACATCGTTGACGTCGAAGTAGACGTAGAGACGGGCAAGGTGCAGATCCTGCGTTACACCGCCATTCAGGATGTGGGCAAGGCTATCCATCCCAGCTATGTAGAGGGTCAGATCCAGGGTGGCGTGGTGCAGGGCGTGGGCTGGGGGCTGAACGAAGCCTATATCTATGACAAACAGGGCCACCTGCTCAACGCCAGCCTGCTCGACTATCGTATGCCCACCGCTTACGACCTGCCCGCAATCGAAACCGTCCTTGTCGAAGTCCCCAATCCCGATCATCCTTTCGGTGTGCGTGGTGTGGGTGAAGTGCCCATCGTGCCGCCGGCTGCTGCGATTGCCAACGCCATCTATCAGGCCACGGGCGTGCGCATGACCGAATTGCCCATGTCACCGCCAGTCCTGCTCGACGCCCTATGGGCAAAAGAAGGGGAGTTGGTGGCAGGAGACTGAGGCAAGAAGATGAAGGGGTGAACGGGTGAAGGGGTAGTGACGAAGAATTTCTGGTGATTCGGAAGAAGTTCTTGGCTCAAGATGATGGGATGATGAGGATGATGGTCGTCAAGATCCATCATCCTCATCATCCCATCATCTCTTCCCCCCTTCACCTTCCCATTTTTCTCTTCCTTGACAAACCCCACAGCATCATAGACAATTAGGTTACCCTACAGTACCTGTTCACCTTCATCTGCGGCGCACCCGACCAGGTACACCCTACAATTTAGCTACCCTTTCGCACCGCGTCCTTAAGTTTCGCAGCACCGTTGCCTGGGCTTATGTAAACGTATGTGGCTGTGCGCTGAATGGCGATTCTGACACGAAGTGTTAACAATCGAAGTGTCATTTCTTGATCTACCGTTAGCATTCATCGTCAATACTTCACACACAATCGATCATCCACCCTTGAATAGGCCTTAGGACCTGTTCCTGATTGGTATTTCAATATGACACCAGTTTTGCAGGTAAACGATTTACACGTCTACTTCAACACATCTCGCGCCGTGATCAAAGCGGTGGACGGTGTGAGCTTTTCGATCGATTCCGGTGAGCGCTTTGGGCTGATTGGCGAATCCGGTTCGGGCAAGTCGACGATCGCGTTGGCGATTATGCGGCTACTGCGCTCGCCGGGCGAGGTGAAGTCGGGCGAGATCCTGCTCGACGGAGAAAATCTGCTCACGATTTCAGAAGACGAGATGCGCCGCCGCCGTCTTTCCTCGGTGGCGATGGTGACCCAAGGCGCCATGAACTCACTGAACCCGGTGATCCGCATCCGCCGGCAGTTCGCCGACGGACTCAACAGTCATGGCGTGAATGTTTCCAAAGATGAGGCGCGCGATCGGCTGGCCGATCTCCTGGTGCGCGTGGGGCTGAAGCGTGAGGTCGCCGACATGTACCCCCACGAGTTGAGCGGCGGTATGAAACAGCGTGTCTGTATCGCCTTTGCCATCAGCCTGCGCCCCAGCCTGATCATTGCAGATGAACCGACCAGCGCGCTCGACGTGGTGGTACAACGCCAGGTGATGCAGACCTTGCGCCAGGTGCAGGAAGAAATCGGCGCCGCCGTCATCCTCATCGGGCATGACATGGGGTTGATGGCGCAATTTGCCGACCGGATCGGTGTCCTCTACGCGGGGAAGCTGGTTGAAGAGGGCCCCGTGCGCCAGATCTTTCGTAAGCCTGAACACCCGTACACACGTTTGCTCATGGAAAGCCTGCCCTCACTGGAAGAGAAAGAAGCGCTGGAAGGCGGCTTTGGATCGCCGCCGTCCGCTGCCGAACGACCGCAGGGCTGTGTCTTTCACCCTCGCTGTCCTTATGTCATGGATCGGTGCATTGACATCGACCCTGCCTATATTCAGGTCGGGCCGAACCAGTGGGCTGCCTGCCACCTCCACGATGAGGATATCGAGTCACCGCTGAAACCGCTGGAGAAAAGCCGCGCATGACGACGTTACTCGAAGCCAAAAATGTGACCAAGATTTTCGGCGGCGGCTTTATCCACCGCACCGAGACGGCGGCGTTGCGTAACTTCTCCTTTCGCATCGACACGGATCAGCCTTCGATCACCGGCGTTGTGGGGGAAAGCGGCAGCGGCAAAAGCACGATGGCGCGTCTGTTGTTGGGGTTAGAGACGCCGACGCGCGGCAGCGTTGAATACCGGGGCGACAATCTGAACCGCCTGAGCGGCAGTGAACGGCACACGTTCCGCCGCGAGGTGCAGGCTGTCTTCCAGGATCCGTTTGAATCGTTCAACTCGTTTTACCGGGTCGATCACATGCTCGAAGTGCCGATCCAAAAGTTCAAACTGGCCGATTCGCGGCAGGGGATGCGCCGCCGCATGGAAGAAGTACTCGACGCCGTGGGCCTGCGCCCTGACGAGACGCTGGGCCGTTTCCCGCATCAACTGAGCGGCGGACAACGGCAGCGTGTGATGGTGGCGCGGGCGCTGCTGCTCGATCCCAAGCTGATCATCGCCGACGAGCCGGTGTCGATGATCGACGCCTCGTTGCGGGCCCAAGTCCTGGCGAACTTACGCCAGTTGCGCGATGACTTTGGCATTTCGCTGATCTACATCACCCACGATCTGACGACCGCCTTTCAGATCTGCGACGACATAATCGTGCTCTACCGCGGCTATGTGGCCGAAGCGGGGGACGTGCGCTTGGTGGTCAAGGATCCCAAACATCCATACACGCAATTGCTGGTCGGGTCGATTCCACGACCTGATCCCGACCGTCTGTGGCAAGAGGAGCCGGAACCGTCTACGTTGGCTGCACAGGCAGACCCCAATCGTGGCTGTCCCTTCGCCAATCGCTGTCCTCACGCCTTTGAGCCATGCCTGCAGGAAGCGCCGCCCTTCTTCCGTATGGATGAACACCGCGCCGCTACCTGTTACCTGCACCAGGATGCGCCGACACTCAGCTTTGATGAGATGGATCAACTTCTGATCCGTACATCAGGTGCACCATCGGGTGCCGCGACGCCTGTCGTGCGATCTTAGCCGAAAATTCTTTCCACTTCGTTATCACACAGACCAAAGGAGGTGCTGCCCGCGAATCGATCCCCGCGAATCGCTCTCTGTGAACTCCAGAATGTAACCATCCACAATGATACCAAGGAGAAGTACGCAAATGACTGCTTATAACCGCAGAACGCTGATTTCAATGCTGCTGTTGGTTGTCATGCTCCTCACTGTTGCCTGTCAGGCGCAGACGGTAGCCGTCCCTGTGCCGGTAGAAGGAGGCGCCGCGCCCGTCGATTCAGTGCGTGCGCAAACGCTGAACATCGCTATCTCGAAGCCCTTCGCCGACCCTACCAATTACAACATTTACAACCCCAGCTTCGACCGTTCGCGCAGCGGCCTGGGCGCCCTGGTGCATGAGTATCTCTTCTATTTGAACCTGGAAACCAACGACTACATTCCGTGGTTGGCCACCGGCTACGAATACAACGAAGACTTCACCGGCATCACGGTGACGCTGCGCGAAGGTGTCAAATGGAGCGATGGCGAAGATTTCAACGCCGACGATGTCGTCTTCACCTATCAGATGCTGAAAGACAACCCTGGCATGGTGTGGGCGTCCGAGGCGAACAAGGCCGTGGAATCTGTCGAGAAGATCGACGATTACACGGTGCAGTTCAATCTGACCGAGCCGAACCCCCGTTTGCATCTGGTGCGCGAGGCATTCCCCGCCGTGCCGGTGTGGAGCGGTATTACAATTCAGCCTGAGCACATCTGGAGCAGCGTTGAAGATCCAGTGGCGTTCAAAAACGATCCACCGGTGGGCACCGGTCCGTATACACTGGCGAACGCGACCGAATCGGCCTTTTCCTACGAACGCCGTGATGACTGGTGGGGCACCGACGTCTTCGGTGTGACGCCTGCGCCCAAGTATGTCAACTTCATGCACGTAGGCCCTGAAACGAGCGTGGCACTGTCGCTTTCGGCCAACGAAATCGACACCCCGGCCATCGGTATCTTGTCGCCTGGGGCGTTCCTCTCGGTCAAGAGCCGCAACGACAAGGTACAGGCATGGCTGCCTGAAGCGCCCTATGCCTGGTACGATCCTTGCCCACGCGCATTGATGTTCCAGAATGCGACTTCGCCCTACGACGAACCACTGGTGCGCAAGGCTATTTCAAGCCTGGTGGATCGAGATCAGATTGTGGCGCTGGCCTATGAAGGCGCCACCGCAACAGCCGACACCGTCTGGCCGGCCTACTCTGGCCTGCAGCCCTACTTCGATGCCATCACGGATATCGTGGCCAACGTAGACTATGATCCCGCCCGCGCTGAGGAACTCTTCACCGAAGCCGGCTTCACCAAAGACGGCGACGGTTTCTGGACACGTGATGGTCAGCGGCTATCGCCGGTGTTGCAAACCAACTCCGATTCACCTGAGAACATGAAGGTTGCCCAGGTGTTGGCCGACCAGTTAGAAATCGGTGGCGTCGCGGTGCAGCTACAACCGCTCTCGGGCAGTGTGAACGACTCGGCCCTGCGCGAAGGTAGCTGGGATCTCTATGCGCCACAGGCCTTCTGCCCCGGCACGATTTATGAGAACCTGGAGCTCTTCCACAGCAAGTTCTACGAACCGTTGGGCACGCCTGCGCCCTGGTACGAACGCAACTCCTTCCGTTACAACAATCCCGAATACGACGCCGTCGTCGACGAGATGTTGTTGGCGCTGGGCCGCAATGCCAGCCAGGACGAGTTGATCGATCTCTACCACCAGGCCATGACGATCTGGTATGAAGACCTACCCGTCACCCCGCTGACCCAGGCCCCGGCGTTGGTTCCCTTCAACTACACCTACTGGGAAGGCTGGCCATCCGCCGGCGACCCGTGGATGATGCCCGTCAACTGGTGGGCCACCATGAACCTGCTCCTCACCGGGTACGAATCACCGACCACCGGCGCATGGGTACCGGGGATTCACCAGGCAGGACAGTAAAATGATTCGCAATGAGTTAGTTCCGTAAAGGAGCAATGAGCAATGAGCAATGAGTCGGGGCATCATCCGCCCTGACTCATTGCTCATTGCTGCTTACTTATGAACGCCTATCTTCGCTATATCAGCCAACGGTTTATTATTCTGGCGGTCACAGTCTTCATTTCAATGACGGTTGTCTTCTTTGTGCCGCGCCTGGTGCCCGGTGACCCGCTGGGCGCAATCTTCGCCAATATGGCCTCGGTGGGTGGCGCCGTTAACGCACCCGAGATGGTGGCCGAATACCGGGAGCGTTTCGGCCTCGATCGCCCCATGTGGGAGCAGTACATCAGCTTCTGGCGCGAACTGATGCGGGGCAACCTGGGCTTTTCGATCAGCAACTTCCCGGCGGAAGTATCGACTATGTTGGCCTCGGCGCTGCCCTGGACTATCGGCCTGCTTACGTTGACCACGTTGCTCAGTTGGGTGTTGGGGTCGGTGATAGGGGCTGTTGTGGGCTGGCGAGGACGAAAGGCGGGTGGCTGGCGCGCGCTGGTGCCGGTGGCGCTCGTTTTGTATACGACGCCGTACTATATCCTGGCCTTGATCCTGGTCTTCGTCTTCGCGTTCTTGTGGCCGCTTTTCCCGCTGTCCGGGGCCTATTCAGTCAACATGCGCCCCGGCTGGAATCTTGCCTTTGCCCTGGATGTGCTGCACCATGCCACGCTGCCGGCCTTGAGCATCTTGCTCGTTTCGTTGGGCTGGTGGTTCCTCAGCATGCGCAGCCTGATCATCCAACTCAAGGGCGAAGATTACATCCTCAACGCCGAGGCGATGGGGATCGGCGAGCGGCGTATTCTGTGGGGATACGCCTTCCGCAATGCGCTGCTGCCGCAGGCCACCGGCCTCGCTATCTCGTTGGGGCACATTGTGGGCGGTGCGCTGATCACCGAGGTGATTTTCGCCTATCCCGGCGTCGGCTACCGCATCTACAACGCCATCAACAGTCTCGACTATCCCCTGATCCAGGGCGGCGTTTTGATGATCATCATTGCGGTGGCTGTGGCGAACTTTTTGATCGATATCATGTACCCCATCATCGATCCGCGCATCCGTTTCGAAGGCACACAAGGGAGCTAGGATATGGCCGTCGTTCCAGTGCAAGAGCAGGTAGGCGAAAGCCGTCAAGGTGTCTTCTGGGATCTGCTACGCAATCCCAAATTCTCGACGGGTGGCGCCATCTTTTTGACCCTGGTGTTGATCGCTTTCATCGCTAGCCTCTTTATCGATCCTACGCTGCGCCGCTCGGGCAGTTTCCCTGTGCGTACACCTCCCGGACAGGAATCGCTGCTGGGGACAACGTCGTTGGGGCAGAGTGTCGCCATCCAGTTGACCGAAGCGATCCCCAATTCGGTGCAAGTGGGGCTGATTGCCGCCACCGTAGGCACCGTCATCGGCGCCTTGATCGGCTTTGTCAGCGGCTACTTTGGGCGCTGGGTCGACTCGATTTTGCGTGTGCTGATCGACGTCTTCCTGTCGGTGCCGTCGCTGCTCTTTTTGATCCTGATTGCGGCCCTCGTGCGCGGCGTGGGGGTGACGACGATGGCGCTGATCATCGGGGCATTTGCCTGGCCCTCCCCTGCCCGGCAGGTGCGCGCCCAGGTGCTAAGCCTCAAGGAACGGGGCTTTGTGCAGGTGGCGCGCCTCTCGGGCATGGGCGGGCTGGAGATCATCTTCCGTGAACTGATGCCACACATGCTGCAATGGCTGGGGGCGAACTTCGTCAACGCCTTCATCGCCGCCGTGCTGGCCGAGTCGGGGTTGTCGATCCTGGGGCTGGGGCCACAGCGCGAAATGACGCTGGGCATGATGATCTATTGGGCGCTCAGCTACAGCGCCATCTTCCAGAACCTGTGGTGGTGGTGGATCACGCCGGTGATCACCTTGATGGTGCTTTTCCTCACGCTCTACCTCGTCCACATCGGGTTCGATGAAGTGAGCAACCCGCGCTTGCGTGAAGGGTAATGGGGGTTCTCGTACGGAGACTCTGAAATCTCCTGGTCGCCCCCTCTCGTTCCACGCTAACCTTTACCCACAAGTTCCCAGTCGGCACAGGCGTGGCAAACAGCAGCCGATCGGGGTTGTACTGCTGTGATACTGCTTCGTGATATTGGGCCGGTTGTCGGGGCATGAGGGGGATGGGACGGAGATCTGCGACGATGGGCGAGACGTCGCCCCCATCCCCCTCGTGCCCGTACCAAGGGTCAAAACGAATCCGCTGTTCATACCCACCTTATGGGTAAAGATAAGCGTTCCATGAGAGGGGGCGATCAGGAGATTTTTGATCCTCGGCCAACGACGATTGCCTATCCGCTTGAACCGCAAACCAGGAGAGCGCGGATATTTGCGCCAGATCCAATAGGCCTTTGCTGCTCGACGGCGAATGTTTTTGGGTAACTGGGCGTAGAGCCTCCAAAACTCGGGTAGTGCTCGTGAGTTCATCGAGACGCAATCTCACCGTCTTCGGTGAAACCCAGGAATTCTACCGAGTCACATAGATCGGATTCGACAACGCCCACCGCCAGTCTCGTAGATCCAGATCGGCCGGCGCATCCGGTGGCAGCGCCTCATGCGACATATCGCCCACAAGTTCGGCGCGCACATAGGTCTGCACCGGCAACTCTGCCTCGATGGTGACTTTCTCGTCGTCAATTGCGGTTTCGTAGGCAACACTTCCATCGGCTATCAAGCGCAACGTTCTTGCCCCGCCCGCCGAGAACCTCCACGCTGACTGTCACCAACCCGTTCTCATTGCCACCAATCGCTTCACCCATGCCCACCGTTTCGGCGTTGACCGTCGCCGATAGGTCGAGCCGCGGCCCGTCCGGCGTGGCGCTAATGCTGACGCGGCCGGCCACAATGGCGGCAAGGATGGCGTCCACGCTGTGCTCATAGACCTTCACCCACGTCGTCGGTTGACCCAGGCGCAGCGGATTGGTGTCCGCACCGCTAGGACAGTGGTAGTCGCTGCCGCCGACGGCGGGCAGGCGGCGTCCCTGGCTGAGGAGACGATCCCAGAGGGCCAGGCTTTCGGTGTTGCGATGGGGCCAGGGTCCTTGCCAGACTTCCATACTGTCTACGGGCAAGTCGGTCGTATAGTCCCAGGCCGGGCCGCCCTGTTTGGGGTGGTTGATGGAGCAGAGCGCGCCTTCGCTGTGAGCCAGCTCCACGATGGCGGTAATATCGGCGTCGCTGCGGCTGCGGAAATCGCACCAGCGGCTCGTATTCCATACGTTCATATGGCCGTAGTAGGTGGTCACCTCCTGGCCGCGGATCAGGATCAGCTCCTCATCGGCGAGCGCGGGCAGAAAGGGATGATGGCTCACCGTATTGTGGTCGGTCACAGCGAGGAAGTCGAGCCCCAGGGCGCGGGCTTTGCCGATCAACTGGTCGAGCGTACCCCTGGCGTCACTGTGGACGGTGTGGGATTGGAGGTCGCCGCGCAGCCAGAGACCCCCCTCTAGCTCCCCCCGCTCAACGGATTGCGGAGGGAGGACCGTTGCCGTGTCGACGGTCTGACTTTGCGGTGGGGATGCGGTTGCCGGCGCGCCTTGGCCCGCCGCGGCAACAGTTCCCTCCCTGCTGGCGGGGAGATCACTTCCCTCTAGCTCCCCCCGCTCAACGGATTGCGGAGGGAGGACCGTTGCCGCGTCGACGGTCTGACTTTGCGGTGGGGATGCGGTTGCCGGCGCGCCTTGACCCGCCGCGGCAACAGTTCCCTCCCTGCTGGCGGGGAGGGTTAGGGAGGGGTCACTCTCCGCCTCGACTTCGATCTCCACATCGGCGCCCTGCTCCCATACGCGATAGAGCCCCAGGATCACCCGGTATTCCCCCGCCGGTAGTGGACCGGGCAGGTAGCCCGGCGTGGCCTCGGTGGGTGTGAGGAAAAACTCGCTGCGCGCCGAGCCGCTCCAGCCGCGGAAACCGGCGCCGCCGGGGAAGTCATCTCCGCGCGGGTCGAAGAGGCCGATGTCGATCACGTTACCGCCGCTCACCTCGTCCGAAGACATGGCGGCACTGTAGCGGTAACGGACGCGCAGATGTGTCGCCGCTTCGGGCAACGTAAAGGGGACATACGCATAGTCGCTACGCGCTTTGTCCTCGGGCGTGAAGTGGTTGTGTAAGCTAAGATGAAGGGTAGACATTGAAATTTCCTCTCTACATATCTGTACTTGTAACTCTATGATAGCGCAAGATTGGGGAAAAATCGTGTTGATGAATTCTAATGATAAGAAACACAAAACCTGGGAATCTGGTTGCAATCCTCCTCGCCTCTGGTTACAATCAAAGGCAACCGTCTATTCACGCTACCAAGGAGGAAGTTGTGCCCCACCAGGCTTTATCTAAGACTCGCATCGCCATCCTGGCGATACTTGCAATTTTATTGACAGGAGGATGCGGCGTGCACTTTTTCGACAAACGCGAAGTGCCGGTGGTCAGCGTGGGCACTGGACTGCGCCCTACCATCTCGTGGACCCCCGCCAATGCCTACGAGGTGAGTTTCTATGAAGGCACAGAAAACCTCAATGGTTTCGACGTCATCTGGTCGGTGCGGATGGCGGGCCAATTTGCCAATGAACTGCAATCCCCCATTACCTATGGTATTCCGCCTCAGGGTTCAGAAGTGCGCGAAGTCTCTCCACTCGAAGTAGGAAAGACCTACACCGTGGTCGTCTTCCGCACCGATCCAAAGGGCAGCGGCGACGGTTTCTTCAACACGCGGCATCGATATGAGACGGCGGTAACGTTCACGGCAAGTACTGACTAACAATTGAACCGCTCTATTTGACACCTTTCCCCACAGGAGACCCCATGCTCAATACACGCGTTGTCTATTTGGAACCGGGCAAGTTGACCGTTGAAACGATCACGCTGCCCGAACTAAAACCGAATCAAGTCCTGGTCAAGACGCATCAGGCCTCGGTCTGTGGATCGGAGCGTTACTTTTACCAGGGCATCAATGTCCGTCCGGAAGATGAAGCCAAGGGCGGATCAGAGTATCAACTGGGCGAACATAGCAAGAATGATCGTGCGCACGCATACCCCATGGGTCCGCTCGGTCACGAGGGCGGCGGCACCGTCGAGGCCATGGGCGCCGGCGTGGACGAGTATCTGGGGGGCGGCCAGGTGCGTGTGGGCGACCGTGTAGGCAGCCTGATCTACCCCACCTATTCAGATTATTGGGTCTGCGACATTGCCCATCTGCAACGAATCCCCGACGGCGTCTCGTTCGAGGTGGGCTGCCTCTACGAGCCGCTGGGCTGCGCGGCGTGGGCGGCCATCCACACCGGCGTGAAGTTGGGCGACATCGTGGCCGTCAACGGCGTGGGCTTTGCGGGGAACATCCTCTTGCAAGGGGCGATCAAGTCGGGCGCGTCGAAGGTCATCGCCGTGGATGTGGTGCCCGCCAAGTTGGAGATCGCCCGCCGTCTGGGGGCGGATCACGTGATCGATGCCCGCAAGGTCGATCCTGTGGCGGCGGTGACGGAGATCACACGGGGCGAAGGCGTGGACGTGGCGGTTGAGGCCATCGGTGGCACCGGCATCGGCATCAAGCAGGCGTTGGGCATGGTGCGCCACAACGGCATCATCGCCCTTTACGGAGATAATTATGCACCGGTCGATTCGTTCTGTTTCCACCGCTTCCATGAGGACGGGCTCGAGATCCGCAACCTCAACGCCGTCCACTACACCAAGTTGCGTTCTGTGGAAAACATGCGCGAAGCCTACCGCGCCGTCGAACGCGGCGTCTTCAACCTGGACATCATCTTCGAGAACTCGGTCAGCTACCGGCTCGACCAGCTCCCCTCCGTCTTTGCCGAGGAAAACGCCACGATTGAAGAGCAGGGTTCATTGAAGACGATCATTATTCCGTAGAGAGTCTATTTTGGGATTTCGTCTGGAGATTTTGTATGGAGATGATGGGATGACGGGATGATGGATCTTGACGACCATCATCCCATCATCTGCTTTCAAACAGCGATGTTCCCACTCCCACACCATTTTCCCAACGCCGCTTCCATCATCCCGTCATCACCTTTCGTCCAACACGTCCCCACCCACCAACCACTTGCTTTACAGGATCTTCTTATGCGCCTCGAACCCAATCTCTATCTCATCGGCAGCGGCAACATGGGCTTTAATTTGACCGATGCTTTCGACTGCAACATTTTTCTTTTCGACAGTGGGGACGGCTTTGTGATGTTCGATGCGGGGACGGGCATGGGCATGGACGCCATCTGGGCCGTCTGTCGCCAGGAGGGGATCGACCCGTCGGCGATCAATCACCTCTTCCTCACCCATGCTCACGGTGATCACGGCGGCGGCGCGGCTCACGTCCGCGACCGTACGACGGTGACCGTTTACGCCGGAGCGGACACGGCGCGTATCGTCACCACGGGCGACGAGGAGGCGGTTAGCCTCCCCGCGGCGCGCAAGGCGGGCGTTTACCCTGCAGACTATACATACCGCGCTTGCGCAGTGGATCGGGTCCTGACGGCGGGGGATCGGGTCGAGATCGGGGAATTGACCATCGAATACGTGCCCACGCCCGGCCACAGCCACGATCATGGCTCGTATCTCGTCACCCGCGCAGACAGAAGCTATCTGGTGGGCGGCGACGCCATCTTCTACGCCGGGCGCATCGTGTTGCAGCACACCTGGGATTGCAGCGTTCCCCAGTCCATCGAATCGATCCTGCACCTTTCCACCCTCGATTTCGACGCGCTGTTGCCCGGTCACCTCACCTTCAGCCTGCACAACGGCAAACGGCATGTGGAGGCGGCCTGTGCAGTGATCGCAGAGTTGGGCTGTCCACCGACACTTGTAGGATAGCAGGTAACGGCTGAACTCCGCTCTCGGCTGCATGGGATCTCGATTCGTGAGATCAGGCGTTGTGTGTCATACTAATATGCACAAACGTTCTTGTCTGAATCGAGGATAGCGCGCATGACCATTAACCTTTCTCCCCTGGAGGCCCGCCGACTCGCCGTTTTGGCGCAGCAATTAGCGGGACCGCGCCCCGAAGCAACGCACGATGGGGTGTTGGACATTTTGCAACAGATCAACTGCCTGCAGATCGACCCCATCCGCGCCGTGGAACGGACGCAGTTGCTCGTCCTTTGGAGCAGGCTCGGTCCCTTCGACCCTGCGTTGCTCGATGAGTTGCAGGCGGATCGGCTGATCTTCGAGGCGTGGGCACACTGTGCGTCGCTGGTGTTGACCGAAGACTATCCGCTCTTTTCGCATTGGATGCGCAAACCCACGAACGGTGGCGGCGTGTGGGGCGAACGCGTCCGCGAGTGGATGGCCGCCAATGACGATCTCCGTCGGCATGTCCTGGATCGGCTGCGCAGCCACGGACCATTATCGACTAGTGACTTCGATGACATTGCCGCCGTGCCCTGGGAGTCGACGGGCTGGAATGCCGGACGTAACGTGACGCGTATGCTCGACTTTCTATACGGGCGAGGCGAGGTGATGTCGGTGGGGCGCAACGGCAACACCAAATATTGGCACCTCGTCGACGCCTGGCTGCCCGAATGGGTGGATCACGATCCGTGGATCGAAAGCGACGTGGTGCGAACGAGTGCCGGCAAATCGTTGAAAGCGTTGGGCGTCGCCACACCCGCGCAGATCAAGAATCACTTCATCCGCAACCAATACCCGCAGTTAGAGCAGCGCCTGCGCGAACTGGAGGAGACCGGCGTCATCGTCGCCGCACAGATTGTGGACGGCGACAGCCCCTGGCCCGGTCCGTGGTATATCCATAGCGCGCACCTCCCCGCGTTGGACGCCATCCGCGGCGGGGATTGGTCGCCGCGCACGGTCTTTTTGTCACCGTTCGACAACCTGATCTGTCATCGTCCGCGTACCGAGCAGCTTTTCGATTTCAACTATCGCATCGAAATCTACGTGCCCAAAGACAAGCGCCAATACGGCTACTACGTGCTGCCCATTTTGCACGGAGATCGCTTTATCGGGCGGATGGATTCGCAACTGGATCGCAAAACCGGCGTCTACCACATCCACATGATCTATCCTGAGCGTGAGCAGGATGTCAACGCCGAAACCGCCGCCGGCATCGCCGGATCGTTGCGCGAGTTGATCACCTTCATCGGGGCAGAATCGGTGGTGGTGGGGGCAGAGGTGCCGGGGGTGTGGCGTGAGAAAATCGAACAGACCATCCGTGATTTGTAAATCGAGGATCTGATCTTGCATATCGGCATCATCGCCTGTGGCGCCATCGTGCGCGAATTGACCCAAATCGCCAACAACCTGGGCTGGGATTATGAGCTGACGGCAGTGCCGGCGCAGTTACACAACCGGCCCGAGCGCATCGCGCCCGCCGTGGAAAAACGACTCGACGAATGGGCGGCGCGCTTCGATCTGATCCTGGTGGGCTATGCCGATTGCGGCACCGGCGGCGCCTTGGACGATCTGCTGGCGCGCTATCCACAGGCCGTGCGTATTCCGGGGCCGCACTGTTACGAGTTCTACGGCGGCAACATTTTCTTAGAGCAGGCGGAACGCGAGCCGGGCACCTTCTACCTTACCGACTTCCTGGCCCGTCATTTTGAAGGACTCGTGATCCCCGAGCTGGGGCTGGATCGTTTTCCCGAACTCCGCGACCTCTACTTCGCCAACTACAAAGAGATCCTCTACCTGCGCCAGTCATCCGACCAGGATGAGTCGGCGCGTGCTCGCGCCGCCGCCCATCGTTTAGGGCTGGATTACCGTGAGGCTGACAGCGGTCTGCAAACACTGCAAGATCGCCTGGTCCATCTGCTGAAAGATCGCCTGTGAAGCGCGTCATCTTCCTCTTTTTGGATGGGGTGGGTGTCGGCTCTGATGACCCTGCCGTCAATCCCCTGGTGGCAGCGCGTATGCCCACCCTGCGCGGGCTGCTCGACGGCTGTCCGCCCACCGCGTCCACCGGACGCTTCTCCACGGCGCAGGCGCACTTCATCCCCACCGACGCCCATATGGGCGTGGCGGGGCGACCGCAGAGTGCCACCGGCCAGACTGCCATCCTCACCGGGATCAATGCGCCCGGACGGTTGAGCGAGCACTACGGTCCTCGTCCCGATCAGCGTGTGCGCGACATCCTCGACGAAGGGGGTCTCTTTGCTCGCCTCAACGGGATGGGGTTGCCCGGTTACTTTTGCAATGCCTACCCTGCCGGCTACTTTGCCGCCGTGGACCGCGGCAAACGGCTGCTCAGTGCCGTCCCCTATGCCGCCACCGCCGGGGGACAGAAGCTGTTGACCGTGGATGATATGCGTGCAGGGCGCGCGCTGAGTGCCAACTTTACCGGCGAAGGCTGGCGCACCGAACTGGGCTACGCCGACGTGCCGGTCTACACGCCTGAAGAAGCGGGCGCTCAGCTTTGGCGCATCGCCGAGCCCTATCGGTTCGTCTTCTTTGAGCATTGGCTCACCGATTATCTGGGCCACCATCGCAACCACGCCGCCGCCGTGGACAACTTCGAGATCTTCGACGGCTTCCTTCGTGGTCTGCATGCCGCCGCTGACCTGGACGAAACCCTGATTATCGTGAGCAGCGATCACGGCAATGTGGAAGATTGCACCGATCGCAAGCACACCGAGAACCCGGCGCTGACGCTGCTCATCGGCGCAGAGCGAGATCGCGTCGCCGATCGTGTGCAGCGGTTGGATGATTTTGCCTCCGCTATTGTGGCGTTTTTGACCGATGGAGATTGAGCGGTTTTCGTTAGGCATCTTTTCGGCGTTTGTGGTACCGTTATGGTATCAGTTCGACCCACCGCCAGCAGCCCAGAGAGACCGGCCATGAGCACCCCCAGCCCTTCAGATCGTGCCCAACAGGCGAGCCGTTTCGTCGAGCGCGTCCGGCATCGATTGATCGTTTCGTGCCAGGCGCTGCCGCATGAACCACTCCACGGTGCGGCGATCATGGCGCGCATGGCCCTGGCTGCGCAGGAAGGCGGCGCGGCTGCCATCCGCGCCAATGGCCCCGACGATATCCGTGCGATCCGCGCTGCGCTGGATCTACCCATCATCGGCCTCTTCAAAGACAACATCCCCGGCTATGATGTCTACATTACCCCAACCATGGCGCATGTGCATGCCGTTGCCGAAGCGGGGACCGATGTCGTCGCCATCGACGCTACGGATCGGCGACGTCCGCAACCGGGCACGCTGACTGACTTCATCGCCGCCATCCATGCCGAGACGCGTCTCCCTGTGCTGGCGGACATTTCGACGCTGGAAGAAGGCATCGCCGCCGAAGCAGCGGGCGCAGATTTCATCTCTACCACCATGTCCGGTTATACCGACTACAGCCCACAACAGATCGAACCCGATCTCGATCTCGTGCGTCAACTGGCGCCACGCCTGCGCGTTCCGCTGCTGGCCGAAGGGCGCTACCGTACGCCGGATCAGGTGCGTCAGGCCCTCTCTGCCGGCGCTCTGGCGGCCATCGTCGGCGGCGCCATTACCCGGCCTCAAGAGATTACACGGTGGTTTGTAGAGGGGATGGGCAGTAGTGTGTAATTCGTATTCACTGCCAGTTCAAGAGTAGAAGCGAGATCACATGAGCGAGAAACTTCGTGTTGCGGTGGTCGGAGCCGGCGGCATCGGCGGGACGCATTTGAAGGCGTATGCTGATTGGCCCGATCTTTGTGAAATTGCGGGGGTCGCCGACATCAATCTGTCTGCGGCGGAGGAACGAGTCGCTGTTTTCGGCGGGCAGGCCTTCGCCGATTTCGAGGAAATGTTCGATGAGGTGCGCCCCGATGCCGTGAGCGTGTGTACGCCACCCAACCTGCACCTGGCCGTTGTGCAGGCAGCGGCGAACCGTGATCTGGCCGTCCTATGCGAGAAACCACCGGCGCGCAATCTGCCTGAAACCGAGGCGCTTGTCGCTGCCATGGACGAGAGCCACGGCTTTCTACAATTCGCATTCTGTCACCGTTTCCACCGCAGTGTCACCCAGGCCCAAGAGTTGATCGCGTCGGGCAAGCTGGGCACCGTGGTTCAGATCCACAACCGCTTCGGCTTCCGCTTTGCGCGGGCGGGCACGTCCTGGTTCACCGATGCCGAGGTGGCAGGCGGCGGCATCCTGATCGATACGCTCGTCCACAGCGTGGATATCTTCCGCGCCCTGGCCGGTGAAGTGAGCGATGTCAGCGCCGCGATCTCCTCTACGCTGCACGCCATCCCCGTCGAGGATAGCGCGTCCATGCTCGTGACCAGCGAACGCGGCGTCCTGGGTACGTTGACGTGTAGCTGGGTGACGCCGGTCTCTGAGGCCGAAGTGCGCATTTACGGCAGTGAAGGGCAGGCTGTCATCGACTATGCCCAGCCCGAGGGTCTACGCTACAAATTGACCGGCGACGCGGAGTGGACCCAACTCCCCTTCGACACACCCAATCGTTTTTCGTTGCAGGCCGAGAGCTTCCTCAACAGCGCGCTCACCGGCGCCGCGCCCAAGGTCAGTGGGGCAGACGGGCTTGCGGTCATGCGAGTGATTGACGAAGCGTACGCCAGCGCCAAGAGAGGACGGCAGACGACGTCGTCCTCCTCAAAATCAAGGATCAAACCATGAAACTTAGCGTCAGTATGTGGAGTGTTGTCCACCCTGTGCGGGCAGGACAGATGGATATGGCCGGTTTTGTCGAGTTCGCCGCCGGGCAAGACGTGGAAGGCGTGGAACTGCTCGACTATTTCTGGAAAGACAAGGCGGCAGAGTTGCCGCGCATCAAAAAGCAGGTTCGCGACGCCGGATTGGAATTGGCCGTCTATTCGGTGGGCAATGATTTCTTCCAGCCGGATCGGGCACTGTGGGAGAAGCAGTTGGCCGATATGAAGACCGGCGTCGATACGGCTAACGCCCTGGAAGTTGGGCTGATGCGCGTTTTCAGCGGCAATCACAAGCAAGGTTACACCCTGGCCGACGGCATGGATCTGGATCATCGAGGGGCTGTCGGCCAGCGCCGACTACGCCGCGCAGCATGGCGTTGTCCTGGCGCTAGAGAATCACGGGCTGATGGCCGGACGCAGCGATCAGGTGCGCCAGATGATCGAGACCGTCGATTCACCGTCTTTGCGTGCCAATCTGGATACGGGCAACTTCCTGCTTGTGGGGCAGAACCCCACCGACGCCGCACGTGACCTGGCCGATCTGGTGGCGCTCGTCCATTTGAAAGACTTTGCCGTCGCCCCCGAAGGGCAGACTGCCCACGTCTACAAAGGGCTGGACGGTGTCGGCTACACCGGCACTGTCGTCAGCGAAGGGCAGGTCGATCTGGCCGAGATCATCTCGATTCTGGGGCAGGCGGGCTACGACGGCTGGCTCTCCCTCGAATACGAAGGTGGCCTCGATCCGTTGACGATCGGTGTACCGGGCAGTCTGGCAGCGGCACGCAAGTTGTTGAACAAATGAGCAAGGGTCTCCCATGACAGCACCTACACCACCTCCCGTCCTCGCCCTTGACGTGGGTGGCACAAAGTTGGCGGCGGGGATACTGGCCGCCGATGATACGTTGCAGCAGCGCGCCGAAGTGCCCACGCTGGCCCACGAAGGCGCCGATGCAATCCTGGCGCGGCTGATTGCTCTGGCGCAGAATGTGATGGCCGCCGCACAGGAGCGTCCGCTGGCGGTGGGGGTGGCGAGCGCCGGTCAGATCGATCCCCAACAGGGGGATGTGGTCTTTGCCACCGACAATCTGCCCGGCTGGACGGGGCTGGCCCTGGGGCGAAGACTGGCAGACGCTCTGTATCTGCCCATCTTTGCCGAGAATGATGTCAATGCCTTCGCCCTCGCCGAGGCCCTTCTCGGCGCGGGACGCGGCTATCGGCATCAGGTTCTGCTGGCGGTAGGGACAGGCGTGGGCGGTGGCCTGGTCATCAACGGCCAATTGTACAGCGGCAGCATGGGCCGCGGCGGTGAGATCGGTCATGTGTGCGTGGTGCCGGGTGGGCGTCCCTGTACGTGCGGGCAGATCGGTTGTCTGGAATCGTACGCGGGGATGCGTGTGATGCTGCCGGCCAGCGGCTATGCCTCCTTGCGCGCATTGGCCACCGATTATCTGGCCGGAGCGTCGATCCCCGCTGTGGACGAAGCTGCGCATTGGTTGGGTCATGGGCTGGCGATGGCCGCCCACATGCTCGGCCCCGAAGTCCTGCTCGTGGGCGGCAGCATTGGGTTGCTCGGCGAACGCTATCTCGACGACGTGCGCCGATCCTATGCGGTGGCGGCGATGAAGTCCTATCGCAACATTCCCATCCTGCCCACACAGCTTGGCGCGGATAGTGGCCTGTTGGGGGCAGGCGTCTACGCGCGGCAGCGGATTGCAGGGTAACGGGTAGGCCGATTTACCCCCAACCGGCCTTCGTGCGCGCCAGGCAACCGTTGGGGTAGACGGGTGCATGTCGTCTAACCCTGGTCATATGGTTAGTCACTCTCTCCACAACGTGCATACTTATGTTCAACAAAGGCGTGATCCGTTTGCACTGACAACGATCTATGATGGGGCCACAGAAGTCAAGTACTTGCAGTTTTCGCAGTCAACTTCAGGAAGGACCCCCATCATGGATTTTGTCTCTTCTTCTGTTACAAGCCGTACAACCCCTCAGAAAAGCGTTGGCGCGTTGGGCCGAATTGGCAAGGGGGTGCTCTGGTTCTTGGGCACGCTGATTGCCCTGATATTGGCCCTGCCTGTCTTGCTCTTGTTCGTGGCCACAGCCGTACCGCTCTATCTCTCGATTTTACTCGCCGTGATCGATATCGGGCTGATTGTTCTCTTCTTCCGTATCACAGGGACACCTTTGCCGATCGCCGGGATCTTCCTTGGCGTGGTGCTTGTCTCGGCTGTGGCGGTCTGGCTTTCGCAGGTTTACGCCACCACGCCGCCTATTACCGATGCGCAAGGACAGGTTGTTCCAGGCAGCGTCGCCACTTTAGAGAAAGTGACACTGGGCGATAGCGAGCAGTGGATCTCTATCCGTGGCCGCAATGTGAACAACCCGGTTCTCCTCTTCCTGGCGGGCGGGCCGGGCGGCAGCCAACTGACGACCGCACGCCATGAACTGGCCGGGCTCGAAGAGCACCTGGTCGTGGTCAACTGGGAGCAGCCCGGCGCAGGCAAATCGTTTAACGCCGTGGACCGTTCGACCTTGACGCCGGAACGATACGTCAGCGACGCCCACGAACTCGTGCTGTACTTACGCGAGCGCTTCAATCAGGACAAGATCTACATATTAGGTGAATCCTGGGGGAGCGCGCTGGGCATCATGCTGGTGCAACGCTACCCCGAACTCTTCTACGCCCACATCGGCACGGCGCAGATGGTCGCCTTCCTGGAGACAGACTTGCTCTGCTACGATTTCGCCATTAATCTGGCCGAAGAACAGGGCAATCCCCAGCGAGCGGCACAACTGCGCCAGCAAGGACCGCCGCCCTACTATGGCAAAGATGTGGCCTGGCAGCAGGTCAACTATCTGAAAGACACCTATGCCTACATGGATCAGAACCCGGCCATCATCAACGGCTTCAACACCCCACGCGATCTGACGAGTCCTGAATATGGACTGCTGGATACCGTCAACTGGATTCGCGGACCATTAGACACGCTGGGCGTCGTCTACCAGCAGTTGTGGGATGTGGACTTCCGCCAACAGGCGCCGCAACTGGAGGTGCCGGTCTACTTCCTGATTGGCCGTCACGATGTCAATGCGCCCTCTGCGCTGATTGAGGAATACTACGAACTGCTGGATGCGCCGCATAAGGAGTTAATCTGGTTTGAACACTCCGGCCACAGCCCCTGGGTCAGTGAATCGGAAAAGTTTGTCGATGTGGTGGTGAATCAAGTAGTGAAAGAGACACAACCGGTCAGGTAGAGTTATGTGGAAATGTGGACATGGACGCTTTCACCGGATCATCCGGTGAAAGCGTCCATTTGCGCGGGGAGGCAAGGTAGCGAAATTGTCAGGCTCTTTATAGTGGTTGGTCTGACAAGTCAGTATGGATTAGCGGATCTCGTCCGACATCCTTGTAGTAGAGATAGCGCGCCGGCGTCTTGCCTACCGCTGTAAACCACTGCGGGCAGTAGGGCCCCATCCAGATCACATCGCCGGCCTGCACGGGATACCAGGCGTCGCCCAGGCGATAGATGCCTTTGCCCTGGAGCAGCCGCAATCCGTGTTCCATGATGTGGACTTCGACAAGGGGCAGCGCTGCGCCGGGGGCGAAGGTAAAGAGATTGACGGCCATATCGAACTCGGGCGTGGTGGGCAGCAACGTTTTGAGCATGGCGGCGTCGTCGCCCAGGAAGGGATCGGCGCCCACATCTGCTTCATTGCCCAGGATCGGATCGGGGGTGGCGAGATCGGGCAGCGGAACGTAGCGCCGCTCGAAGAGAGTCAAGTGGGCCGGCAACTCGGCGCGCAGCACATGGGGCGTCCCCGCCGGCAGATACGCATAGCCGCCGACAGTGAGTGCCGTCTGCGTTGCCCCAATCGAGATCGCAATCTGTCCTTGCTCCACAAAAACGAAACGCTCTACGTCTGCCGGCGGCGCGCCGGATGTGCCGCCAGGCTCCATCTGCGCCATGTACTGCACAAAGTGTGCGCCCATGCGCGGGGAGATGACGATAACGCCGCCGGTCTTTGTCCACCCTGGCAATGGCGCACGCACATGGCTCTCAGGCGTGATCAACGCATGATTGCGCTCGACGACACTGCGGGTAAAGCCAAATGGATTCATCTTCGTCAATCTCCTGATCTTTGGTTTCGCTAGGCGCAGCACAGTAAATCCGGCGGGAATATGCCGGCACCCCCTACCCGTGTTACAGACGCCGTATTTTCGCCCTGGTCGTTACGCCACAATCTACCAGTTTGCAGCTAACCGCGATTGTTCTATGTAAGTAGCTCATCATATCGTAGATCTGGTGGACCCTTTGCCGAAAGGTTGGCAACGTCGCGGGGACCGCCTCCGTTCGACACGGCAAGCAGTCCCCGCGCGCATTACCAGACTCTACCGCTGTACTGCCGGCAAAAAGATATCGGATTCCCCATCTCCAACGCTGAAACGCCAGGTATAGGGTGCTGCCAGCGGATTCCCCGCTAGATCCTTGACACTCGTGTCCACGCTGACAGTGTACATCCCATCTGCCAGCGCCAGCCGTGGATACAGGACGATCTGGTTGATGCCGGTATTGAAGCTTACTGTGGCCGTCACAGGTGTACCACCCGTGAGGGCCAGGGTGACTGCGGCCGTTGTAACGGTGGTCTCGCTCAACGCTTCGGAGACGCCGATCAAGATCGACGGTGTGTAGAGCGCACCGACTGTGTCGGTAACGACCGGTGTGACGGACGCCTCTACGTCGGTCGCGTCTGCCTCTGGGGTCGTCCATAGAACGGAGGGTGGGGTCACGTCCCCGTTTGGGATCACGTCGATACGCACCTGGGCTGCCCGGCTCTCGGAAGTACCGTTGCTGACGCGGAAGCTGAAGCCATCCGGGCCGGTGAAGTTTTCGGCTGGAGTGTAGGTCAGGTTGGGCGGTGTGCCCGCCAGCGTGCCGCCGTGGGGATCTTCCACGATGCTATAGGTCAGAGGCAGGCTGCTCGCTTCCCATCCGTGCAGGGTGATGGCGAGAGGGGTCATGTAGTTGGTGATCAGATCCTGCGGCGTTGCGACGAGGGGTGCAACCAGATTCACCCAGGTGTTGGTCGGCGTCTCCTCCGGCACGCTGGGGAAGTAGACTACGGCCTGGTTGGCGATGATTGTGCCACTGGCCAGCCCAGCGGTCAGCGCCACGGTGTAGGTGATGGCTCCTTCGGAATCGACAGCGCCCCTTGGCCCTAGCTCACCTACCGACCAGACTATTTCCCGGCTGGATGGCAGATAGACGCCCGCCCCGTGCAGATCCAGGGTGGTGGGGTCGAAGACACCCGGCAGTACGTTGACCACGTAGACGCCATACGCTCGACCTTCGCCCACATTCTCATAGGTGACGGTATAGGCGGCGGTGGCCCCTGGCAGCAGATCTCCCTCTGATCCATAGATGGCGTTCGGATCTTTGGCCTGGCGCAGGGTCAGGTTCGAGCAACGGTTGAGTTGGCCTGCTGCACAGATGGCATCCTCACTGGTCTCGATGCTCACCATTTGGGGTCGTAGGGTAACGGCAGTGAATTGAGCGGCGATGAGATCCTCTTCACACGCTTTGCAGCCACCGGCGGTTCCTTTGCCGGCGACACAGCGTTCCCCAAAGCCACACTTTGAAATTCCATCCGGGGTCTGTTTCCAGGTACCTACGGCGTCGCAACTGTACTTGGCGCATTGCTGTTTCAACCCTGTGGGCGACCAACGGATCTCGCCTGGCGTGCAGCAATGGGTAGTAGGATCCTGTTTGCACGCTTCTTTGCACTGTTGATAGGTCGTTATTTCGTCGTAGACTTCATAGGTGGTCCAGGCAGCACCCAGAGGCGGAATCACCCAGGATACGGCCCCAGCCACCTTGCGTGCCACTGCCCCCCAGCTCTTGGCCTTGAGCATGCAGCTATAGAAGCAACGATCTTCGGTGCAGGCCGCGCCTGCCCGGTTCGACTCGGCCGGCATCCAACTGCCCCAGAACGCATAGGTCTGGCTGTTCAGATCCGCACTCATGCCGCCGTTCATATCTCGCAGATCCAGCTTGCCCCCTCCTACGGTGGAAGCCAACACGGCGCCGTCACTCAGGCTAAGGATGCGGCCATACTTGCGATCGGGCGTACGCAGGGATGCGTTCACCACCACCGTGCCATCGGCATAGGTGATGCGGGCCGCGCTCATGTATTGGAACCCTTCGCCCAACGCACTTTGATAGAGACTTTCTAGATCCCCATTGGCTCCCCGCAGTATGGCGAACTCCTCGGTGTTCATGCCGCTCAAATCGGAAACGCTGAGCAAAGTGGATTCGTAAGCGTTGTATTCGGCGACATCCAGCGCTGCGCTGTTGTAGTTTTTGGCCGCAAACTGAGTCAGAGAACCGTCGGCAAAGTCTGAGGTCAACCCCCATTGGAAGCGCACGCGCACGCTGACAAACCCGTTGGCCCCCGGTGCAAGATTCCCTAGCTTCCAAAACACCTGATGGCGATCCGGCCAGTAAAGGCCACCCCCCGTACTCTCGACAAAATGGCCGGTTTCGGGCAGTTGCAGCATGAGGATGCTGCTGTCCAACGTTTTGGTCATCTGGCTCAGATACTGGATTGCAAAGTCCACGGTCTCGCCGGGGCTGACCTGACTGGGCGCTCCGGTGGAGACGATCATCCGCCCCACACCTGCATCATCACTACTGGACGGTGTTGTCAGCCATGGGTAGAAGAGGATGTTGTCGCCCACTGTATCTCCCAGGCCGGCCGGGTTTTGCGTGGCGTGGAACGGTCCGCTAGGGGCGCCCCAGTAGTTCTGGCGGGCATCTAAGACAGGTGCATTCCAATTGGTGATACCCTCTGCCCCGTTATCATGGATCTGATTGTTCCGAACGAAAGGTGGTTCGGTCAAGACCCAATCCAAGAAGATGCCCTTTTTGGCCGAATGATGAATATCGCAGTTTTGCACGCTAACAGGCGATGGAGAGACAGCCGAATTGCCGTAGAGAGCGAGGTTGGCGTTGGCTCCATAGGCGATCTCACAATGGTTGAGTACAACCGATGCTTTGGCGTAGGTGGCTTCGATCCCCGTCCACCAGCCCGGAGTCTCGGTGCTCCCGGTGAAGAGGATGGGATCTTCCGCCGTGCCCAGGGCATAGAGGCCGGCGTGCTCCTTGACCAAGATGCCAGTCGCCGAGCCGTACTGATTCTTGTCGAAGCGCAAGGATGTACCGGGCTGAAGGGAGAGCAGACTATTGGGGTTGACTTCGATGGCGCCGGTCACCCGTGTGTCGATGCCCGCATCGCCCAGATCCCATTGCCGACCACCGCTGAGCGCACAGCCGGGCATGATCAACTCATTCGTGCCATTGTCCGTTGCGATCAGGTTGCGGGCAGTGATCGAGCCGTTGCAATACCAATAGACGGCTGCACCTGCATTGCCGGTGATGGTCAGATTCTCCAGCGTAGGATTGACATTGTGATCATCCCAGTAGAGCCCTTCGTAGCGTCCGGCAAGATCGCCGGATGCGCCGTTGTCGGCGATGGTCAGGTTACGCAATGTGGGGTTAATGATACTGTTCCATGTGCTCGCCGCCACACCCGACCAACCATTGTTGCTGATCCGACCACCGTCCCAGGTGACGGAGTTGACGCTGCCGCTGCTGGTGTCTAGGAAAAGGCCGTACCGTCCATTGTCGCTGACATCCACATTGGTCAGGGTGGGATGAATGGTGGCACCATCTCTGCTGTAGATGTAGAGGCCATTTTGCCTGTTATGGTGAATTTTGCATTGGCTGACCGTAGCATTATCTGTGTTGATCTCGAGTCCGCCCTGTCCATAATTACCATCGTCGGCATAGCTGATATCACAATGATCAAGCAGCAGGTTGCTGCCCGGTTTGGCCCAAATCCCCATCCAGTATTGGTTGGGATTTTCGGCCGCTGCCAGTTTAGAAGTAAAGGTGATTGGCTGAGTCAACGTTCCCGCGGCACTCAGGCTGCCATCCTCTGCGATGGCAATACCATAGGATGCGCGAAAGTCGAGCAGTGTATTTGGCGCCACCGTCAAGGTACGACCAGTAGGAACGTTTAGTTGACAAACAGTGTAGCCACAGAGAAATCCATAGTTGGCGCCGCCAAGTGTTACGTCTTGTGTCAGATCGCCTCGAAAGTCGCCAATAGTCACCTCATTCCGATCGTTGTCGCTGAGGGTGAGGTTGCTGTAGGTAGGCTGCATATTGATGTTGGCCTGGTAGATGGCCGTCCCCAGGGTGCCGTAACTATCTGTGGGGTCATCGTTGTGGACGATTTGGACATTTTCGATAATGGGGGTGATGCCGCTTCCTTCCAGGTAGATGCCCTTGCGCAGTCCTGTGGTGATGGTTCCGTGCCGTAGTTGCAGAGCGCCTTCTTTGACATCAATCTGTGCCCGGCCATAGCCGACACCGTTCATGGCATTGAATACCCCCGATCCGGCATAACCGACGAAGAAATGCTCCAACTGCCCGCTACTGCCCGATTGGAAAACCAGTCCATACCAATCTCCCGCGGCGCCGCTACTGTTCCCATTTTCATTCGTGTCGCCGCCATACGTGTCGTCGGCATAACTGGTAAAGATGACCGGGTTCGCTTCTGTGCCGTTGACATGCATAGTCCCTTCGATGATGACGGCTGCGCTGCCTAACGCTGATCCGTAACCGGGCGCTGTCCCCCCAAATTTGACGATGACGCCCGGCTCAATAGTGAGGGATGCCTTGTCGGCAATCGTCAGATTGCAGTTTTGCACGACGTAGATATTGCCGGCTTCCCATGTGACGTTGTTGGTAATCGGATCACAGGCTGGAATCACAGCCTGCATTGACGCCAGAGCGATACTGGTATTGACCTGCTGACTGCCGTCCATCTCCTGCTCAGGAGGCTGAGCCAGAAGCCGCCCAGATGGTTGCATACACAGCAGCAGTCCTCCTAGTAAAGCCGGCAACCACGCGCGCAATGCACCAATCAGGATGTGTTGTCCCTGTTTGGCGGATATCATGAGTACCTCCTTTGCGAAAGGGATGAAGGGTTGATACGGAGAAAATTGTCAGTACAAACGGACTCCTCAGGTGAAGAAAGACCGTGGCTTACAACGAAATGAGCGTATTTGCGGTTGGCTGGAGCGAGGAAATGCACTCGATAGGATTGGCAGAGACCGCTTAGCCTGTCTGTGATTCTAAGCCGGGCGCCCTGTAATTGGATCGGACAATTGGCTTGTGTCTCCGTTGAAAACGACAAATCCCTGATCTTTCCTCCCTGTCTGGTCGCACACAGCGGACGACACCCATTTCTGCCACAATTTGACTGCCGTACTGGCGTCGCCACGCTGTGGGCCGATCGGCGCGTAGCGGACGTGCCCGGGCCTGCCCGGCGCCTGCCCGCGGGATTTGTGGAGATGATGAGATGATGCGATGATGAGGATGACACGATCGAGCGAAAAGTGCATCATCCTCATCATCCCGTCATCTCGTCTCTGCCCACGGTGCCGCTCTGTTCCAACCACTACTCTCTACAAGGAGATCTTTATGCCCGATTTTGGCTACGTAACCGGCATCTACAACATCACACCGACGCCGTTTCACCCGGACTATTCACTAGATCTGGACAGTTTGCAGACACTGACCGACTTCAACGTGGAGAAGGGCGTCAACGGGATGACCATCCTCGGCGTGTTGGGGGAGACGAGCAAGGTGGCCGAGGACGAGCGCGATCTGGTGATCGAGGGCATCCTCAAGGCCAACGATGGTCGCATTTCCATCTGCGTGGGCAGCAGCCACGACGACAGCACCGAAGGCTGTCTCATGCGCAGCAAGCGCGCCCAGGCGCTAGGGGCCAAAGCCGTGATGATCGCGCCGCCCAAGTTCATGAAGGCCGATCAAGAGGCGATCCGTGGCCACTACCTTACCATCGCCGACGCCCTCGATATCCCCATCGTCATGCAGGATCATCCCGAGCAGCACCGGCGTGACCATGCACGTCGACACCATCGCCCGCATCGCCGCGGAAGCGCCGATCTGCAACTTCCTCAAGCTCGAGGACGAACCGTCGCCCAGCAAAGTCAGCCTCGTGCGCAAAGCCTGCCCAGATATGGTCATCTTCGGCGGGTTGGGCGGCATGATGTTCCTGGAAGAATTGCGCCACGGCGCCAGCGGCACCATGACCGGTTTCGCCTTCCCCGAGATCCTGGTGGAGATCCACCGCAAGTGGACGGCGGGCGACATCGACGGCGCCACAGAGACCTTCTACCACTACGTGCCGCTGATCCGCTTTGAGAACCAGAAGGGGATCAACCTGGCGCTGCGCAAACACATTTATGCCAAACGAGGCGTCATCGCGTCGCCCACGCCACGCAAGCCCTATATGCCGGTGGATGAGGAGACGCTTGCCGACCTCGACGATATTCTCAACCGACTCAACCTATTGGAGAGTGCCTGATGAATTTTGGACTGAAGGGGAAACGCGCCGTCGTCCTGGCGGCCAGTCGTGGATTGGGCTATGCCTGCGCCCTGGGCCTGGCCCGTGAAGGCTGTGATCTGGTCATTACCAGCCGCAGCCAGGAACACATCGATCAAGCCGCCGAGCAGATCCGCGCCGAGACCGGCGTCCGCGTCATCGCCGTCGCCGCCGACGTCAGTAGCGAGGAGGGCGTCAACGCGCCGGTAAAACGCTGCATTGAGGAATTCGGAGGTGTCGACATCGCCATCCACAATGCTGGGGGACCGCCTGCCGGCGGCTTCGAGAATGTCAACACCGAACAATGGTACAAGGCTTTCGACCAGAACTTGATGAGCTTTGTCTGGCTTTCGCAGGCCGTGCTCGGCCCGATGAAGGCCGCCGGTTGGGGGCGCATCATCGCCATCACCAGTTCATCGATCAAGCAGCCGATCCCGAATCTGGTCCTCTCGAACGCCATGCGCACCGGCATCCTTGGCACCGTACGCACCATGATCAAAGAAGTGACGCCCGCCGGCGTTACCGTCAACGTGGTTGCGCCGGGTCGCATCTCCACCGAGCGTATCGACGAACTCGATCAGGCTGCCGCCAAACGCAGCGGCAAGAGCGTCGAGGCGGTCAAAGCCGAATCACAGGCCAGTATCCCCGCCGGTCGGCTGGGCACACCCGAAGAATTCGCCAACGTCGTCGTCTTTCTGGCGTCAGAGGCTGCATCCTATGTCAGCGGGGCCACGATCCAGATCGACGGTGGCAAACTGGACGCGTTGCAGTAAAAGCATAGAGCGTGGCAAACAGCGGCCGATCTGGGTTCTACGGCTGGGATACTTCCTCGTGATGTTGGGCCGGTTGTCGGGGCATGAGGGGGATGGGACGGAGATCTGCGACAATGGGCGAGACGTCGCCCCCATCCCCCTCGTGCCCGTACCAATCGGGTCAATCCAGTTTTGGTGTCAGCGGCACGCCGACGGTTGGACCACGAACTGCCCCACCACCTCCGGCGTCCGCCCAAGGACGCCCGCTCGATCTTCCGCCAGCGTCGTGGTGCCGTAGGGGGGAATGCCGTAGGTTGTCACGGTAAGCGATTGGCTTTCGACGTCGACGTCGAACTCGCTCCAGCCGAAATACTCGACGAGCACGTAGTCGCCCTGCACCAACTCAACATCCAATGCGGAATCGGCCAGCCCCAGCGGGTTATAGCCGGTGGCGATCAGTTCCTCGTTGATCTTGGCCTTTACCCAGTCGTCGCGGTCGTCGATTTCGTCATCCGTGTCGGAGGCGACAGGCAGGCTGCGATAGAAGGTAGATTCTTCCTCGCTGACGTAGCCCTGATCCAGCCCATATTGGCGCACCACTTCCCCTAGCGCCGGGTAGAAAGCCGCCGGGCCGACGGTGATCTCGAAAGCGCCGGTCGGCTGATCGGGGGCGTCCTGGGCAGTGCGGTAGTGGATGTCGTTGATCAGTGTGCCGTGAATATCGGCCGAGAGGAAGACGACGTTGCAGATCCCCTCTTCGGCGATGAACTGGAGCAGATCGGCGCGTTCGGCAGCGAAGCCCTCAAAGCGATCTTGCGCGGAGATCAGGCCACGGTTTTGCACAGGCACCGACACCACTACAAAGATCCAGGTGACGCCCTGTTGGTGGGCGTCGAGGAGATCGCGTTTGAGGTCGCCTACCTGCGCCGCGCCAAACATTGTACGATCTGTACGGAAGGTGGCCTGACGGAAGGCGGCAACCGCCTCGGCATCGTCTCGATCAGGACCGGCCAGCGGCAGATCTCGGAAAGAGCGGCTGTCGGTAACGATGAGGGCTGCGTCTTGCCCAAAGGTGCGGTAGCGGTACAGCTTGCGTTCACCGTCTACACGCGAATCGCCCACGTCTGCGTAGAATTGCGCGGTCAGTGGATTGTAGTCCTGGAGCGCCTCAAGCGCGCTTTCATAGGTGGCGGTGTCATTGACGCGTCCGATTTCTTCAGGGAAGCGGCTGTCGCGGGCTGCTTCGGCCCCGCCGGCGAAGTTGTTGAGTACTTCATGATCGTCCAGCGTGATGTAGAGCGATGTCGATGCCCGCAAGGCAGGCCACGGATTGTCGCCGTCCATCGCTGCGTAGACTTCGGCGTACTTGCGGCGGAATTCGTCCACCGTGCGCGCCTGGCCGTCCACTGCAGCGGAGGGTATGTCGGCGTAGATGGTATCGCCCATGAGGACGAAGAAATCGAGATCGCGCGCCGCCACGTTGGCGATGGACGGATACGGCGCCATGTCCCCGCGCCAATCGCCCGAAGCCCCGAAGCGTAGACCGGAATAGCCGTCTGCAGCCGGGGTGCGAAATTGGCCGCTCGATTGCTCACCCGCGCCATTTTCGGCGTGATAGGTGTAGTGCGCACCCGGGATCAGATCCGTCGCCGTAACGGTGACCGGCGTGGCGGCGTCGACGACGGTGGTCACGAGAAGCTGAGGCGCGGCAAGATCTGCGCTTTCCACCGTAAACGTCAGCGGACCGGTGACCGTGCTCTGTGTCCAAAGCACGGCATTGTTCTGATCCACGTCACCGCTGGCGACGCCGTATGGAAAGCTGAGCGGCAGTGTGTCAACTTGAGGGGCGGACGGCGGCAAAGAGGCGATAGGCAGGGGTGATGGGCTACAAGCAGTTAAGAACAGGGTTAGCAACAATACCAACCCGGCAACACTGTTTCGTACGGTTGGGGGAGTCATGTCAATTGTGTCCAATCTTAATCTCTATCCCGAAATTGCAGTGCGCAGCATTCCTTCCTATTTACACGGGCCTGTCTCGCCGGGTGCTGTGAACCTCAGGCTAGAAACGTAGTCACTGTCGGTACTTTTTCCTGCGTAATGTATTTTTGGCGGCAGGCGTATCCACTTTTGGATAGGCGGAGGACGAAATGTGCCGCTGCTTTCGCTGCTTTCGTTTCGTCTAGTCTACCGTATCGCCGTTCCCATTTAAGCAGACCCAGGAACGCTTATCAAACGCTAATGTTTTCGCAACGTGGCGTTAACATACCGGCGCGAAGATGATCAGCATCAGTAGCAAATGGGTTCGTGACAAACAGCTCAATAACAATCTATCTGGGTGAGTCGGTGCTTCTCGAACCGCGTTTGGTTTTGCTCGAATACGTTCCGGGCGAACCGACTCGCAAACTCGGATAGTTAAATATAGATGTCCCAGGTCCAACGGACCTGGGACATATTTTATCTTGGGCCGATCTCCCACAGTTCCACAACCAACTCCGAAGGATAGCCTGTGGGATCGAAGTCTTTGGTTTCGCCGGCGGCATAGCCCATGCGCAAGAAGAGTTCCTGAATCGTGCGCGAGGAATGATGCTGCGCTTCGCCCATCGTGTGGTAGAGATAGACCGCCGACGGCAATATGACGGGGTATCCCATTTCGTAGAGCGCATAGATCAGGCCGTCTTCTCTCAGTTTGTGCAATGCATCCGCGGCGGACTGTCGAATCATCTGATTGTTGTGTTCCACATTCACATCAAAGCGGAAGGCAAAGTGGTCGCGTAGATAGCCTTCGTCCACCAGAAACTTGCCCACGGTTTGCAGCGCTTGTTCCAGTTGCGCGAACTGCGCGGGGGTCTCCAAATGTTGGGGTAGATCCAATTGTAGGTATTCGTGTAGCTGCTGATAGAAACGGGCGCCCACACGCTCTGCGAAGATGCGCTTTTCGGCGGCAGGATCAATCGCTATCGACTTTGCATGCGATTCAATCCAGATATATGCAGCCCGATAGTATCCATACGAGAGCGCATCAAACTCGCCCGAGTAGAGGGTGTCGAGATTCTGGCCGGTGGCAAAGTTGCTGACAAGATCCGGGCGCATCGTGCGGCCGTAGACAGTGGACAGGTATTCCGCTGTATATGTTTCTACCACAGAAAGTGGCTGGGGATTGCGGTGTACGGTGCGCCATAGCGTACCGATCGCGTTGGACATGAAGCGCAAAAAATGTTCACCCATGGGCCACCAATCGGCAAAATCGGCGTAGGGATGCGCTCGCACAATGTCGGATAAAGTGGTGGTTTGCATGAGACCTCCTCGCTGGAACTCCTCGCTTATTGCACCGGCCCAATATCGAGACGGGCTACAGCATAGGGTAACAGGCGCAGTGCCGTCTGTCCGTATGCAGGATCGATAGGTAAGCGCTCTTCGTCGCGAAACCCCTCGGGTGCACTCATCGCCGTGCGAGCGTTGCGTTCGTTGAGGATACGCAGGCGCACCCGATCCCCGCCGTGGTGGACGGTTACCTCTTGTATCTTATCGGTAAGATTGGCGACCAGTACGCGGATCTCGCCATCGCGACGGAAGGCAAAGCCGGTGACTCGACCATTGTCGCTGCTCTGGCTGAGGAGGACAGGCGCACCTGCGCATCCCGCCACATCGGCGAGGATGTGGTAGAGCGGGAAGACTTCTTCTGGCTGCGAGGGGAAGCGCTCGGGCAGGGGTGAGCCGGTTGTGCCTTCCATAACGCCACGCCAACCCACCGTCTCGAAGTAGGTGACGCTCTGCACGCTGCTTTCGGCCATTGCCTTGAGGCTGCCCACCGTCCAGGCAGCGGCGAAGAGCGACATCTGACGCACGTCCACCGCGCTGGGCAGTTGATCGGACGTATCGTTAGCGGCGCTTGCCGCGGCGCTTGCAGCGTTGGGGTTGAAGCGAGGCCGCAGGGTAATGGGCGATACGGCGATGGGGCGACCGGCGGCGAGCAGCCGGGCACTTTCCACGGTGGCAGCCTGTGTGGGCAGCGTCTCCATGAGCGAGCGGTTGTCGAAGGCGTGAACCTGCGGGTTTAGCGAGTAGCAGATCAGGTCAAGCGCCGTGGAAGGGGGCCGGTTGCGGTTGAGCTCGGTGAAGTAGGCATTCGTCCCTGCGCCGAAGTCGACGCGATCATAGTCGGTCAGGTGCTTTCGAGCCAACTCTACCCACTGTGCCTGTATGCCCTTTTCGTCTTTGTGATAGATCAACCAATGTTGCACCGGCGGGCGCAGATCGGCCACGATCGAGCGCAGTGTTGCCAGTTCGGCCTCTGCATCGTTGGAAAGGTGCAGCGCAATTTCCAGCCGAGATCCAATGGCGTCGGCTTCGTCACCGGCGCGGCGCAATTCGTCCTGCCAGTCGGGGCGGGCAAAGTCGATGTCCACGCGCAGATGTGACAGATGCAGGCTGCGCAGTCGATCGATCTCTTTGCGTTCGAGGACGCTTTCCTGGCTAGAGAGACCCAGCCCTATGCGCGGCATTTCGCCGATGGTGCGCTGTTGAATATCGAGACGAAGGGGCAGGTTGTCGCCAGGGGTTGCATCGACAGCGTCACCGTGTAACCGTAAAGTGATCTCCTGGCGCACGTGCGTGCCCGCTGTGATTTCCACAGGGAAGGGCAACCCCAGCGGCGTACAGTAGGTCTTGTACGAGGCGTCAGTCCAGTTGCGCTGATCTTCCATCTCGAAGATGTCGCCCTGCATACGTACCTCGGCCTCGATGCCCTCCTGCACGGTATGGCGGATCGCGCGGATGTTAACGAAGGGCTGGTGTGGCGAAATACGTTGTGGAAAGGTACTTTCTTCGCTGGATCCATCCACATGCTCGACGATACAGGTCGCTCCCGCCAGAGTTGCCGGGTGCAAGATACAGAAGCCAATCCGGTTGCGCAGAAAGGTCGAACGCGCCAGACCGTCCATCGAGAAGGTGATCGTGCCATCCGGCGCACCCTGGATCGCTCCTTGCCAGTGGAAGTCGATTTCGCCCTGGCGGTGATCGGCGACGTACGAGATGTGGAAGCTGTCGCCGTTCTCCTCAACCTCAACATCAGAGAGCGCAATCGGAATCGTGTTCCAATTGTGGTCTCGCACCGCCACATAGACACGGTTCAGGATCTCCTGGTCTCCCAGGCGAATGGCGCGCAGATCTCCGTTGCTGTAGAGCAGCGAAAGCGGGCCGGCACGCAGCGTCCTTTCTTCGGGCAGTGGTTCGTCGACGCCATGGCGCAGCACATTTAGCGGCAGATCTGCCATAATGATTCATCCTTTTGATGTCTGAACGAAGGGAACTGCTCTCCTGACTCCCGAGATCATACCATGTTTGACTCAAGTGCGGTAGGCCATTTTTCGGTCGGGTGTGTCCCATATTATTGGTCCATGTCTACCGGGAAGCCGCGACGGATGGACACGGAGGTCCATCCCTACGTGTAGGGACCGGCCTCCGTGCCGGTCCGTTCTGGGTAGCTGCCCTGAAGTTCAGAACCGAAAAACTTGGGACGCACCCTTTCGGTTGTGTCCGATGCAGGAAGGACGGCGCGGCCTCCGGTTGCAGAGGAAAAGCAGATGGCTTATTGCCTGCATATGCTGTAAATTAACCGCTACTGGATCTAAGGGCGTGGTCGATTTCTGTTCTGCTTTGCGCCTATAGCGTTACGAAGGATGACTACTTTCTGATAGAGGAGCGAATGATGAAACTTAAGGGACGTGTGGCGTTGATCACCGGTGCGGGCAGCGGCATCGGTGCAGCCACGGCTTGGCGTATGGCCGAGGAAGGTGCGCGCGTCGCCGTGGTGGGTATCCCGGCGGCGGGAGTCGAGGCGGTGGCGGCTGATCTGCGCGACGCCGGGCATGAGGCCATCGCCGTCGTCACCGATGTGGCCGACGGGTCGCAGGTGGCTGCCGCGGTGGCCACCACAGTGGAAACCTGGGGCAAACTCGACATCCTGGTGCCCAATGCCGGCATCCAACTCCACAAAGAGGATCGAGAACTGCATACCCTGCCCGAAGACGTGTGGGATCGCACGCAAAATGTGAATTATCGCGGCGTTTTTTTGACGCTCAAACATGGGCTGGCGCAGATGGTAGCCCAAGCAACCGGCGGTGTCGTCGTGATCGTGATTTCGGTGACGGCGTATAACGGACGCTCGGCCAACGTTTCGTATGTGGCAAGCAAGCACGGCTTGATGGGGCTCAACCGCTATGTGGCCGTCCACTATGCCAGGTACGGCATCCGCTGTGTCGCAGTCTGCCCAGGCGCCCTGGAACGTACCCCCATGCACGAAGATCATCCTGACCCTGAGGGGCGAGAAGCGCGGCTGCAAGCACAGATCCCGTTGGGCCGCACCGGTACCCCGCAGGATATCGCGCCGTTTATCACATTCCTTGCCACAGATGATGCCGGCTACGCCAACGGGGCGGCCTATCTCGTCGACGGCGGATTGGCGGTCGCCTGATAGAGGAATTGCTGTAAGCTTCAACAGTGGTATCCAGCGCGGGCAGGCGCAGCTATGCTGCGCCTGCCCGCGCTTTTTATTGAAACCCTTGTTTCCACGATTGACATTGCATTCAATACCTTCTATACTTGCCGCCAACAGAAACTGTTCTGTGGCATGGCGCCCCAGGGATTGTCCCTGGGCGTTTTTTGTCTCGGTGTTATTGTTAGCCAGGGAGAAGAAGATGGCCATTTACGCCAGATTCAGCCAAAAAAGAGTGCCGGCTTTGCCGCCACAATCAAGTCCTCGCACCGCTGCTCAGTTCATGCTGTCCGCACACCGCGCCACCTGCTTCTGTTGTACCTCCTGTTGTACCTCCTGCTGCTGTTAATCTGCTCGAACCTGCTTTAACCCAATTTGTTTGACCCATAACTCAATCTCATCAACGTATCGTCGCTGCGGTTAAGCGGCATGACGCCATTTGCAAGTCTGTGCGCCATTGCGCCAACTTCCATTGCGCAACTTGATGACATTGGGCAAAAACTTCATCGAAACGACGCACCGACGATCTCGCGCCGCTCCTGCTGTCCCCTGCATTGGACACGAGCCGCGCCGATCCTGTGCCACCTGCCCGACGGATCGATCTCGACTCCGCGCAGCCTGTTTCCGCGTACGAGTATTCCGTCTATCACCAATCAAGGAGAAACCTTATGAGCAAGCAATCACTCGAAACCATCAAGCTGGAAAGCAACGGACTGAGCGGCCCACTGCCCAAAGAATTGCGCAGCGAAGCGGACCATTTCAGCGAGGCCGCCAAACAACTGCTCAAGTTCCACGGGATCTATCAACAGCATGATCGGGACGTGCGTGGCCGCGGTAACCGGGAATTCAACTTCATGGTGCGCAGTCGAGTGCCCGGCGGCGCGCTCAACAGCGATCAGTATCTCGTCCACGATGCGCTGGCGGATGAGTACGGGCAAGGCGACTTTCGCCTGACGACGCGCCAGTCCGTTCAGATTCACGGCGTCATCAAAGGCGACCTGCAAGGGACATTGCGCGGGTTGAACAACGCCCTGGTGTCGACGCTGTCGGCGTGCGGCGATGTCACCCGTAACGTGATGTGCTGCCCGGCACCCACCGGCGACGCTCTCCGCCATCAGATCGAGAACCATGCAGGCCAGATCGCCATGCACCTCGCCCCTCGCACCAAATCCTATCATGAGATCTGGCTCGAGAATGAGGACGGCGTCAAAGTTCGCCAGCATTTTGAATCGAGCGAAAACGGTTCTGGTGAGGCAGTGGAAGAGCCGATCTACGGCAAGGCCTATCTGCCGCGCAAGTTCAAGATCGCAGTCGCCGCCCCCGGCGACAACTGCACCGATATTCTCACCAATGATATTGGCCTGGCCGCGCTCACCGCTGAGGATGGTCAGGTCCACGGTTACAACGTCTTCGTGGGCGGCGGCATGGGCCAGACTCACGGCAAAGAGGAAACCTATCCGCGGCTGGCCGATCCACTGGCCTATGTGCCCGCCGAGAAATTGATCGACGTTGTGGAAAAGATCGTCCTCGTCCAGCGCGATCACGGGGATCGCTCGGATCGACGCCATGCCCGCATGAAATACGTGGTGCAAGAGTGGGGCATCGAGCGCTTCCGCCAGACCGTGGAAGAGTACCTGGGCTATCACCTCGACCCGGTGCAGCCCATGCCCGAACTCGTCCACCACGATCACCTGGGCTGGCATCAACAGGCCGATGGCCGCTGGTTTATCGGCGTCTATGTGGAAAATGGTCGTGTGCGCGACGACGGTCCCCGCCGGCTGCGCAGCGGATTGCGCCACATTGTGGGCAAATATACACCGGCTGTGCGCATCACCGGTCAGCAGAACCTGATCCTCAGCGGGTTTACGACCGGGCAAAAAGACGAGATCAACGCCCTCCTCGCCCACTATGGCATTGCGCAGGTCGAGGAGATCAGCGCCGTCCGACGCAATGCGATGGCTTGCCCGGCGCTGCCCACCTGCGGGTTGGCCCTGGCCGAAGCTGAGCGCTATCTGCCCGACCTGATCACCGAGTTGGAGGCCGAGGTCGCCGATCTGGGTCTGGCCGACGAAACGTTTGCCGTGCGCATGACCGGCTGCCCCAATGGCTGCGCCCGCCCCTATGTGGCCGATATTGGATTGGTGGGCCAGACGTTGAACAAGTATGCCATCTATCTCGGCGGCAATCTGGAAGGCACCCGGCTCAACGTCCTCTACCGTGAACTTGTCCACTCAGACGATCTGCGTAGCGTTCTGCGTGAGGTTCTGCTCGCTTACCGGGCACACCGTCTTCCCGGCGAACGGCTGGGCGATTGGGTTGTCCGTGCCGAGGTGGGGCAGATTGAGCGATTAACCCTGGATCTAGCGGCTTAAGAGGGATCTCATGAGCAACCAAACGACAACCACACGAATAGATGATTCGCCTCTCGACGCCTGGCAACTGATCTTCTTCGCTCGCCTCAACCGGCGCTTTGAGCATGCCGGGGCGGAGGAGATCCTGCGCTGGGCGATGTTGGACTTTGGATCGGGGCTTTCGATTGGAACGGGGTTTGGGGCCAGTGGCATGGTCCTGGTGGATCTGGCGCTGCGCATCGATCCTGATGTGGATATTTTCTACATCGACACCGGCTATTTCTTCCCCGAAACGTACGCGCTGATCCAGCGGGCGCAGGATCACTATCAGCGCTCCTTTCGCCGTGTGACCCCGGCGCTTACCGTCGCCGAACAGGACGAACAGAGCGGCGCCGCACTCTACGCTCGCGAGCCGGATCGCTGCTGTCACCTGCGCAAAGTGGAGCCGCTGACCCATGCCCTGCGCGACAGCACGGCCTGGGTCAGCGCCCTGCGTCGCGATCAGGGGGCGACCCGATCCTCGACCGCTGTTGTCAAATGGAACGCGCGACACAGCATCGTCAAAGTGGCGCCGCTCGTGCGCTGGGATGAAGATGATGTCTGGCGCTATGTTCAAACCCACCACGTGCCCACCAACGATCTGCACGAACGGAACTATCCTAGCATTGGCTGCTGGCCGTGCACCCGGGCTGTGCAACCGGGCGAAGATCTGCGCGCCGGACGCTGGGCGGGGCTCGCCAAGACCGAGTGCGGCCTGCATTGGAATACGGGAGAGGCGCGATGAAGGCCATCGTCCTGATAGGACACGGTAGCCTGATCAGCGACAGCGGCAAGGCCATGCTGCGTCTGGCGGACCAACTCAAACGGCAAGGCGCCGCCCCCATTGTGGAGGCCGGGTTCCTCAACTACAGCCAGCCACGGTTACGCGACGCGGTCGCATCCACCGTCGTGCAGGGCGCAAGCGCAGTCACCGTGCAACCGTACTTCCTAATCGAGGGCAAGTATGTGCGCGAGGATCTGCGTGGCGAGGTCGAAGCGATTGCCGTCCGCTATCCCGGCATCGACTTTGCCATGGCCGAAGTCTTCGGGCAGCATCGCCTGCTCACCGACATCGTCCTGGATCGAGTGCGCGCCGTCGATCCGGCGTTGGGCCAGGAAGGGCGACCCGTGGGCGTACTGTTGATGGCGCATGGCACACCCTTCCCCGAGGCGAATGCGCCCATAGAGCGCATCGCGGCCAGGGTCCATGCTCGTGGCAATTTCTGCCGCGTACTGGTGGGCTATCTCGACTGCAACACGCCTACCATCCCCACGGCCATCGACCAACTGGTGGCCGACGGCAGTAACCGTATCATCACCGTGCCCTACTTTCTGCATGCCGGGCGTCACACGCAATCGGATCTGCCCGCCCTGCTCGCCGAAGCAAAACAACGCCACCCGCATGTGGACATTCGGCAGGCGGCATACCTGGGCTACGATCCGCGGCTGGTGCAGATTCTTATCGACAAATTAGAGAGTAAAGGACCATTATGCTGACCTATCAATCTTCTCTTGGCAAAGCCTATCTCGTCGGCGCAGGGCCGGGGCGAGCGGATCTGATCACCGTGCGCGGACTGCGGCTGCTGCGTCAGGCCGACGTGGTGATCTACGATCGGCTGATCGCGCAGGAACTGTTGGATGAAGTCGATCCTGGCGCAGAGTTGATCTTCGTGGGCAAGCGGCCCGACTACCATACGCTGAATCAGGATGCCATCAACCGGCTGCTCGTGGATAGGGTGCAGCGTGGGCAGGTGGTCGTGCGTCTGAAGGGGGGCGATCCCTTCGTCTTTGGCCGCGGCGGTGAGGAAGCGCTGGCGCTGCGCCTGGCCGGTCTCCCCTTCGAAATCGTGCCCGGTGTCTCGTCGGCACTGGCCGTGCCTGCCTACGCCGGTGTGCCTGTCACCCAGCGCGGCGTCGCCACCAGTTTCGCCGTCGTCACCGGCCACGAATGCGCGGAGACAGACGACGACGCTACCGACTGGGCGGCACTGGCGCGCATCCCCACCCTGGTGGTTCTGATGGGCGTTGGCCACATCGCACAGATCCGGCGGGCGCTGCTTGCGGCGGGTCGCGATCCCGAAACACCCGCCATCGCCATCGCCAACGGCAGCACTGATCAACAGCGCAGTGTGCGCGCGACCCTTGATCAGATTCCGGCGGCGATCGTCGATGGCGGCATTGCGTCCCCTGCCGTCATCGTGATCGGCGAAGTGGCCGGTCTGAACGATTTTTTGGATTGGTATCAGCCCGACGGCGCCTCCGCCGGTTTTGTGGAAATGGATGATCTAGCGGCGATGGCCGTGCCTGTCGCCCCGTTCAAACAGGAGGAATTGGCATGCTTCCCCTTACATTGACACAGACGCCGCAGATGCTTGCCGTCGTAGTGGGCGGAGGAAAGGTGGGTGAACGCAAAGTGCGCGGCTTGCTGGATGCGGGCGTGCGTGTGCGCGTCATCTCACCGATCCTGACCCCTGCACTGGCGACGTGGACCACGCAGGGGCTTGTCGAGTGGATCGCGCGCACCTATCAGCCCGGGGATCTGGCAGGGGCGCGGCTCGTCATCGCCGCCACCGACGTACGCGCCGTCAACCACGCCGTGGCCGTCGAGGCGCACGAAGGCGGACAACTGATCAATGTGGTCGATCAGCCCGGCGAAGGAAACATTCACATGCCCGCCGTCCATCGTGATGAAAACGTAGTCGTCGCCGTCACCACACTGACGGCGCGGCCGCGTGTGGCCGTGGTGATCCGCAACTGGATTTCCGAGATGCTGCCGGGGTATCCATGGTGAGGGAAACGGGTGAAGGGGGAACGGTGATGGGGTGAGCGCTTTATTGGGGCGATCTCTGGTTTCCTGATGACGAGATGATGTGATGATGGTCGTCAAGCGGCACTATCGCATCATCTCATCATCGCGTTTACACAGCCATATCCTGCGATTGTGAACTACGCCCCACGACTGACAAGTACTGTTGCCATCAAAAGTTGCGTGCGATATAATCGAGGCCCATGCAGAAGCTTGATCTGTATTCTGAGCCGTCCCCTTGACATTCAGGGCCTTTGGAGGAGCGCTCATGCCCACTCAACAACGGCAGGCAGCAAAGTCATACGCAGGCAGGAACCCGGGTGTTCATTCGCACGCACAAAAAAAGCCAACTCCTTCTCACCATTTGGTGCTTCAGCGGGTCATGGCCGATCCCAGTTCGGTTACGCCCCAGGATGTTTCTACGTTGCAGCGATCCATCGGCAACCGGGCGACAGTGCACCTGCTGCAACCTATTCTGCAGGCTCAGTTGAAACTTGGCCCCGCCGGGGATCAGTATGAGCGCGAAGCGGATCAAGTGGCGGACAAGGTCGTCGGCAATCTGAACAGCGGCTCCATGGCCGGCTCACAGGCAGGCGTTCAGCGTGCAGAGGAAGACGCTCTCCAGATGAAGCCGGTCGGGTCGATCTCTTCGCTGCAGCGCAACGTTGACGAAGAGGAGATGATCCAGGGCAAACGGATTCAGCGCGATCTGGAAGACGAAGAGATGATCCAGGGCAAGCGAATCCAGCGCGATCTGGAAGACGAGGAGATGATTCAGGGCAAAGAGATGCACGGGGCGGAGGGTGGAGAGGTTGAGCAGAGTGTTCAACAGTCGATCCAGGCTGCACGCGGTGGAGGGCATCCACTGGACGAGCGTGTGCGCGGTTCAATGGAACAAGGCTTCGGCGCCGATTTCAGTGGCGTACGCATCCACACCGGTCCTCAGGCCGATAGCCTGAACCGCAGCCTCAACGCCAAAGCCTTCACGACGGGCAACGATATCTTCTTTGGGCAAGGGCAGTATCAACCGGGCAGCAACAGTGGACAAAAGTTGTTGGCCCATGAACTCACCCACACCGTTCAGCAAGGGGCGGCCTCGCAAACCGTGGCCCGCAAGGTTACATTCAGCCGGGGAGCCGCTTCCCAATCGCCTGTCACGATCCAGCGCCTGGTCAGTGCCAAAAAATTCAAGAAAAAGACAAGCCTGACGGGCCGCAAAGGCAAGAGTGGCAACTTCTTTACCGCTATCACCCAGGATCTGGCTGCGTATCACGGTCCTTTGCAAGTTGCGCCTATCGGTGCTCGTATTGCCCATCTGGATAACATGTTGCTTCAGATCAAGAATTGGCTCGATACTCGAGACCAGGCCAAGACCAGCCGTCGAAGCAAAGTGATCAGCCTGAAACAAGATCTTGAAACCGAAGTTCACAACCTGGAGCAACAGCTACATTCAGTTACCGCCAATGATTTCGATGACGCCAACCTGTCTCAAGGACAGAGTGGCGAAACGCAGTCCGGCATGATGAACACGGTGAAACTGCTCAAATACGATTTCGGCGTCCGCCATACGGATACAGAGGATCTGAAGGCGGACGGCGGCACGTTTGAAGGATTCTTCAAGGCCGACGTGGACGTTGATGTAATGAATAGCCAACACCGCGGCGGCGAGGGCAGGGCCGGCATCCCCGCCAACAACCCCGAGTTTGGCAAGCGCAACATCGCCATGTATAAGATCGACCAGCTCCTGGGCGCTAATGTTGTGCCGCCCACCTTTGCCGCTGTGCATGGCGGGCAGGCCGGTATCGTCATGGAGAAAATCCAGGGTGTGACAGGGGCACAGGCACGTCAAGACGACGATATCGACATGGATCACCCGCTGATCCGGCAGGGGCTTTCCAAGATCTATCTGCTCGACGTGATCTGCGCACAGGTAGACCGGCACGCCGGCAACTATATGGTTATCCTTGAGAATGGTGTGATCAAAGGCGCCAAGGCTATTGACAATGATCTGGCCTTTGGCAAGGATTACGACTACGATCAGAACGAGATGATGAGTCGCTTCAATAAGGCGTTTGGCCCTGTGCTGGGCAAGATGCCTTCGGAATTGAACGAGATCGACCATACTTTTGCACAGAAGATCATCCAACTGAACCAGACACCCCAACTCGTGCGCGACGCCCTGGCCGGGTTGGTAACCAACGAGGAGATCGAGGCCACCCTCGTCCGCCTGGGCAAACTGGCCGACTTCCTCGGGCCGCTGATGAATCAACAAGACGGTCCTGTTGTGACCGATTGGCGATAGGGCATTCAATATGAACGGTTCCGCACCGACGATCTCATCCGCACGCGCCAAATTCGCCGCACAGGGTCTGCCCTTCCCGTGGATTCCACCCGAGTTGGCCGATCGATTGCAGCCGGTCGATGAGTGGCTCTATGCCACCCGCACCAATCTTCCCTCTCCTTACGACATCGCCTGGTTCGCACAGGAGGTGGGCAGCGAGCCGGTGGACGACTACGTCCTCTACGGGTATGCCGGCCGGGGCATGAATTCCTATGCCATCCATTACTACCTGGTGCGCGGTCCTCTGGCCCTTTTCATTCAGACCAGTTGGGGCGGCATCTACACAGAAAATGCGCAGGCGTCTCGCTTGCTGGCCCGGCAGTTGCAGCAAGCCGAAACGCTGGCCAACGTCGTGGCGGCGGCCCAGGAACGCGGAGAATTCCAGGCGGACGAACGCCTGATCGTCATGATCAGCGACTTCTCCGGCGCCAACTGGATTCGTCAGCGTGGGCTGGAAGAGAAGGAGCGCTTTGGGCGAACCGGTGACTGGCAGGCGGGGGATACGCCGTTGACGACGCTGATTGGCCAGTTCAATGAGGGGTAGGAAGACAAGAGGACGGGATGATGGGATAACGAGATGATGATCGTCAAGATCATCATCTCGTTATCCCATCATCTTGTTTATACATCAAAGTCACCCAATTTCCGGGTAACCCACTCTCTACGCTTAGTTTAACTGTGCCAGATCAACCTTCCCCTCCGCCAGCAGGGCGGCGAAGCGGTCGGCGGTGTCGCGGATGGCCGCGCGCAGGGGCGTGTGCGGAATCTTGCCGATGATGCTGCGCAGCCCACTGTCATCCAGATCATAGGGGAAGGGCAGCAGATTGTCGGCGGTGTAGGTGACCTCTGCGCCGGGCAATTCCGCTTTGAGCGCGGCAATGAACTCGGCCACGTCGACGACGTCATTGCGCAGGTTGCAGGCCGTCGCCCCTTGATAACCGGAGCGGGCGCAGGCAATGAACATCTTGGCCACATCGTCGGCGTATTGCAGCGCCACCGGTCCACCAAACTTGATGTGATAGGGTTTGCCCGCCACCGTGGCCAGGATCGCCTTGGCGATGTCTGACGTCATGCCCTGATCGTGGGCGACGCCGTAGACGATGTAGGGGCGCAGGCCGATGCTGGGGATCTGCCAATCTTGCCAGTAGATACGCGCCGTCTCTTCGTTGGCCGTTTTGTAGACGCCGTAGAGCGTCTGCGGGATGCGCGGCACATCGTCGCGCACGGGCCTCTCTGTGTATAGATCACTCGGCCCCAGCACGGCCAGTGAACTGGCATAGGCCAGCCCCTTGACCTGCCCCCAATGCTCGCGCGCCGCCTCTAAAATATTGACCGTGCCTACCACGTTCACCGCCGCGCCCACCGACGGGTTGGCGCGACAGAAGGGCACCTGCAATCCCGCCAGGTGGATGATATGGGTAACGCCGTGTTCGGCCACCGTCCCCACCACTGCCTTGCGATCCGTGACATCCAACTTGGTGAAGTGGATGCGGCTCAGTTCTTCATCGCTGAGCAATTGACCGGGGCGGATCGGATCGGTCGCCAGATCCGAAGCGACGACGTTGGCCCCTTCGGAAACCAGGTTGCGCAACACCCATGCCCCGATACAGCCCAGAGACCCCGTGAGCAGGAAAGTTTCGCCGGTCATGGTTATTTCTCCTCGACGCAACGATTGGTCATGGCGCCGATGCCGGGGATTTCCACGGTCACTTCGTCGCCGTCTTTGAGGAAGATGGGCGGCTTGAGGAAGGCGCCCACGCCGTCGGGTGTGCCGGTGGTGATGACGTCACCGGGCAGCAGCGTAATGCCCTTGGTCAGGTATTCGATCAGGTAGGGAATGTTGAAGATCAGTTCCTTGGTGTTGGAATCTTGCATGGCTTTGCCGTTGACGAGACAGCGCAACGGCAGATCGTGCGGATCGGCGATCTCGTCCTTGGTGACGATGACCGGCCCCAGCGGGCAGAAGGTGTCGAGCGACTTACCCACGATCCACTGATCGCCCTTTTCCAATTGCAGGTCACGCGCGCTGACGTCGTGACAGATGGTGTACCCGGCGATTACGTCGAAAGCGTCCGCCGCCGAGACGTTGCGCGCCTCTTTGCCGATGATGACGGCCAGTTCCACCTCCCAGTCGACCTTTGCGGTCAGTTCGGGGTTCCAGCGGATCTCATCGCCGGGGCCGATGATGGACGACGGAAACTTGGTGAAGGTGGTAGGGCGTGTGGGCGGCTTAATGCCCTGCTCGCGGCAGTGATCCATGTAGTTGAGGCCGATGGCCACGATCTTGGACGGATTGCTGATGGGTGCCAGCACGCGGACGTCGCTTTGGGCGTGTCCTTGCCCGGCGGCGTTGTCTGCTATCGACTGCGCCTGCGCTATACCGGCGTCGCCCATCTCCAAAAAGCTACGCATATCCGCCGGCAGTGCGCCATTGGAAGCATCGGCCAGATCGACAATGCGGTCACCGGACACGAGACCCAAACGCGGTCCTTGTCCACCGTCATAGGTTACCAGTTTCATAGTTCCTCCGCTGAGAGTTGGTGGGGTTTATACGCTTTTGCTGATAAGTGGCAAATTGGTCAGACCTTTGAGAGGTGCGGCTTCATTGTAACAACGCCGCGTCAGTCCGTCAATTCACTTGACAGAGACAGATTCAGCAGCGCACGATTTGTCAGTTGAGACGAACCGTACGCTGCTGAATCTGTTTGACGTTCAAGTTAACCTAATTCACAAGAGTGGAGAGCGCTGACTCCAGATCGGGCTCCAGGCTCCTCACCTCTAGCGTAGCGTTCTGTGCGCGGTGTTGACGAACAGACGCTGACCGATGGGGGTCATCCGCGACGGGCCATCGTTAAAGCCCCAGAGCATCCACCAGTTGCTTTCCATCACCAGGTTGCCGTAGCGGTCGTCTCCGTTCTTGTAACCGAAGACCTGCACGTTGTTCTGACTGCCGAGCAGGATGTCGACGCCGGGGCTTTCCTCTTTGTAGAGTTGCAGCAACTTCTCCTTGAGGATGCCCTCGTACGGATAGTCCCAGATGGAATCGCCAGAGAGGCCGTAGAGAATGGTGTTGCCTTTGCCGTGCGCCCCGTTGGGCCAGCCAATCGCCAGCTTATTCTTGCCAAAGAAGGCGTAGCCTCCTTCGCCAAGGCCCAGGACAGGAATTTCGGAGCTGATGATGTGACGCACGATGGCATCACTGCCCCACTTGTCCAGATACCCTGTCTCGGGCCCGACGATGACCAGGTTGTAGTGGCTCAGGTCGATGGCGGGGACACTGTCCATGGGCGCCAGATCGACGCCGATTCCGTTGTCCTGGAGCAGATCCTTCACCTCGTTGCCCTTGGCAATGTCACCATCGTGGATATAGAGCGCCTTGGGCAGGAGATGGAAGCTGGTGTGGCGCAGCAGTTCAAAGGGCTGCCCATCTACGCCGGTCCCCTTGGCCCGGCCACGCACCGCGTAGGAGCCTTCCTGCATGCCGCCGGTGAAGGAAGCGCCGTAGATGCCGTCTTTGGCGACGCCGTCGCCGTGGTTGCCGTCATCGAAGAGTTGCAGCGTCCACGAGTTGCCGGCGAAGTCCCCTTCACCCGGCCCGAAGATCTTCACCATCACATCCTGGTCCGCCAGCGGTTTCTCTCCCTGATTGAGGAAGGCCACCAGTTGGATCGGGCGCTGGACCACACGTTCGCGAGCCGGTGTGCCGACGAAGAGTTGGAAGCTGACAGGGTGCTTGGCGCTGGCCCAGACCATGAATTCGTTGCCCACACCACCTTCCAGGAAGTGGATCGAGAGCAGCCATTTCCCAGGGACGACCTTCTCGTCGATGATGCAGGTCTCGTGGGTGGCGTCGGTGCGGCACCAGGGATTCTTCTGATCGTACTCATAGACCTGGCCGTCGGGGTCTTCCACGCGCAGGCGAATGGGCTGGCCTGCGTTCGTCCAGTTGACGGCGAAGGTCAGGCGACTGAGCCCTTCGGGCACTTCGATCTCCCAACGTTCGGCGCCTTGCTTCTCGGCCAGACCGCGGGCCTGGAAGAGACGGCTTTCCCCGAGCAGTTCTTCGGCGATGGCCTTATAGGTGTCTCCCAGACGGTTGGGCAGGGTGGTGGGCCAGGCGTCGATGCCGGTAACCGTCGCACCCACAGCGGCAGCGTTGGCCGCCATGGCGCCGCCGGTCTCGTTGACTACGTAGCTTTCGCCGCCGTTGTCGTCGGCAATGTCTGCCAGCAGTGCATGCATACCGGCGCTAGACGGGCCAACGGCCACGGTGTGGACAATCGTGTCCGTCGGTTCGATGACACCCTTCACAGCCGGCGTGTCGTAGAGCGGGTCCACATTTTCCATGCCATCGGAGAGCAGGACGATCACATCGGCCACACTGAAATCAGCCGGCGCCTTGGTCACTTCAGTCTGACCGGCGAGCAGGCCCAGCCCAATCGCGGTCAAGTCGAAGGGGGTGAAGCTGTTGACGGCCGTTTTGGCCGCGCTCAACTCCGGCTGACCCGGATCGGCGCTGACTTCGGCCAACGGGTAGGGCGTCACCGTGCCCGTGCTAAATCCAACCACCGAGATCCGATCGCCCACCAGCGACTGATCGACGAAGAGGCGGGCGGCGTTCTTGGCTGCGCCCATCTTGTCGTAATCGCTCATGCTGCCCGAATAGTCGACGACGATGGCGCGGTCGGTCACTTCACGCTCGGTGAAGAGGACGGACCGGGTTTCCTGATCGTTGCCAAAGCCGGTCCACTCGACGGCCAGATCGTACTTGCTGCCGCCTGCGTAGACGCCGCTCTGCGGACGCACGTTGAGCCAGAACTGATCGCCCACCGCCAGCCCGTTGAGGATGGTCGCCGGTGTGCCGTCGATGCTGACGGTGAAGTCGCCCGCCTCGGCATCTTGCAGTGTAGAAGCGCCGGGTAGACCGGTGACGGCGTTGACGGCTTCCACCACCACGAGGATGACGTTGGGGTTGTTGGGATCGCCGGCCTCGGCCACGTTGCCGGTCTGCGGCTCGACGATGTTGAGGGTGCGGAAGTCACCGGCCAACGAGAAGGCCTGGGTGTTGTTGTTGGGCAGCGCACTGGCGCGTACCCGGATCGTCCAATTGCCGGCGGGCAACCCGGCGGGGTTGTTCACCGAAACCTGTTCCACGTTGTTGAGTGTATCCACGCCGCGGAAGGCAGGCAGGACATGCGTGTTGCGCACAATGGGATCGGCGGCGCCGCCGGCCAGATTGTTGGACTGGGGTAGTGCAGGCAGCACCCACGGCCGCCACAGGATCCCGTTGGGATCGACGACTTCGAGATCGAGATCGTTGACCAGTTGGGCTGCGGTAATCGCCAATGTTGGATCGCCTACTTCGTCGTCCCAGGCCAGGGTGAACTTGATATCAGTGCGGCCTGCGGGCAGGTTGAAGGTATATTCCTCGATCATGTCGGCGGGGGAAACCGTTCCCTCGACGAAGTTGCCTGCGCGTACCGATGCCACCGCGGCCTGCGCGTCGACTGCGCCATAGCCTGTGGACCAATCCGGCCCTTCATGGAAGATGACAGGCTGGCCGGTATCAGGGTCGTTCCATGTATATTCGGTAAACCCGGCCTGCCCTGGGTGGTGGACCAGATCGCGCGCAGTCTGGATCAGGATCGCCTTGAGTGTGGAAGGCACGGCGCGACCGCCGAAAGTGTTGTGATACTGCTCGGTCATCAGCGCCACGATACCCGCCACCGAAGGAGAAGCCATGCTCGTGCCACAGCTTGAGCGGTAGCCCGGCGAATCATTGTCGGTGGACTGTTGGCAGCCGACGCCCATGACATCGGGTTTCAAGCGGCCATCCCAGGTCGGTCCGCGGCTGCTGCTAGGGCGCAAGGCAAAGTTGGAATTCGGGTTCATTGCGCCGACGACGATCTGGTTCTTGGCGGTCGAGAGTACCGAGAAGTAGCCGCGTGGACCCGTCGTGGGATCGGCTCCGCCGCCGGGCAACGTGCCGGTTGTGCACCACTGGGCGCCGGTGCCCTGATTGGCTGCTGCCCATACCATCGTATGCGCAGGGATGGCGGTTCCGCCGCTGGTCAAGTCGCCGCGCACCAGGTTATCCACGCCCTGGGCCGTTGAATCGTACACACCGCAGGCCATCACATAGGAATGGTTGCTGACCTCGACGCCCAGATTGTTGACGGCGTCGTCCATGGTTCCGGCATTCCAACCGCTGTAGGGGGCCAACCCCACGTTGGGAGCCATGCCGCGCATCTGGAAATCGGTGCAGCCGCCGCCATAAGGGCAGTTGGCCACCGACTGTGCGCCACTGGCCCCGACGATGCCCGCCACATGTGAACCATGCCCGTTGGTATCGTTCTGAGTGCGTAACAGTCGACCGGCGAAGTCTGGGTGGCTGAACGTAGGCGTGTTGATGCCCGTATCGAAGATCGCCACGTTGACGCCGCTGCCGTCGAGCCCATTGTAGAAGATGGAACCTGCACTGACCGTGGGGTTCTGCACGGCATCTACGTTGAGATCGGCGCGGGTGACATCATTGATGATACGCATTGGCGCCGGGCCTTCTTCGATCCAGCGCACGGCATCCTCGGCAGCCAGGCTGAGGATCTGTGACTTGTTCAGCACGATGGCCCAGGTCTTCTCGGCATGCGGCGTCACCGACAGCGGCGTGTACTTGGCCAGAACCGCCTCGGCCGCTTCATCGGGCACATCTTCAAAGAAGAGCACCAGGAGTTTGACGTTGTCGCCCTCCACAGCCCATTCCTCAAAGACGCCGGCTACAATCTTGGGATCGACTTTGTCCTCGGTCTGCAAGAGACCGGCCCACCGTACCAGGTCGGCCACCGCGGCATTCTGAGCGTTCAAGCCCTTGTCCACGCGCGCGGTGTAGGTCGTGCCGTTGAGATAGTTCAGCAGGGTCAGCCCTGCATCTGCCAGAGCCTTCTCTTCTTCGGTCGTGGGCAGTCGGTCTAGCTGCACCAGCGCGTGCAGAGAGTCGACGGTCTGCAACTTATCCAAGAGCGCCTGCTCGATGCCCGCACTGGGGGTGAAGGTTCGCCCGCGCAGAGAGACGGTCAGGCTTTGTACCTGCTGGCGCAGGCTGTTGACGAAGAAGGCGCGGCCGGTGTCGGTCATGTCGGCGGGGGCAGCGCCGAATCCCCAGAGCAGGTAGCGTTGACCTTCCTTGACGATGGCGTATTGCCCGGCGGACGTAGAGGCGACGCGCACGCCTTCGGGCAGCCGTTCACTGAGCGGAATGGCGATGCCCGACTGTTCGGCGTTGAAGATTTGGAGGATCTCGTCACCGGGGATGGGGATGGTGTTGGGGTTGACGTAGTAACCCTGGCTGTCACCGAAGTCTGCCACCTGTACCGACGCTGTGGAGACATTGACGCCGCCAGGATGGCCGATGCTGAGGCCAAGCTTGCCGAAGAAGGCATGGCCGCCTGCGCCCAGGCCAACCACGGGCAGTCCGCTGGTCTGGATCGCTTCGACCAGACCCGCTTCGGGGCTCCATTTGTCTCCGGCGCCGGTGTCGGGGGCAATGATGATCAAATCAAACTGCGAAAAGTCGGGCACGGCCTGTAGCGCCGCGGCCTGACTGCCGCTATTGCCGCCGGTCACCAGGGGCAGGTAAAGGGGGTTCTGCTGCGGCGGCTGTGGGAGATCCGGCTGCGCCACGGCAAAGGTCTGGGCGGCAAACCCATTTTGGTTGAGCAACGCCGCATAGGATTGGGCGTCGCCCGCCGCGGTGCTGTAGAGAATGGCGACACGAACATCGCCGCTTGTTTCTTGTGCCTGAATTGGGTTTGAGCGACCGCCGGTGAGACCGGTCAGCAACCCCAACAGCAGGAAGAAGACAAGCAGAATTGGGATTCGAAAAGCTCGATAGAGAAACATGGGCCGCCTCCTTTGGCGAGTTAAGAGTGAGGGATTCTCTCTTAGTGCACGAAGGGTGTTGCAGACAAAGTGTCTGCCACTTGCGGTTCAGGGTAGATCTAATTGGGGGTACTGGCTGTGCCGTAGCGCAAATCATCGTGTGGGCTAGTGCACATTGCCCGCTGTGTCACTACTTCAATCCGGAATGCAGGAAGCTCTGTACGAAGCGGCGTTGGAAGACGAGGAAGGTGACGAGCAGTGGGCCGGCAACCAGCAGGGTGGCGGCACTGAGCAACGACCAGCGGGCGCCGATCTCGCCCAACTGGGTGAAACGTACAAGGCCCACGGTGAGTGGACGGCTGCTGTCGCTGATGGTCACCACAAGCGGCCACAGGAATTCGTTCCAGTGCCAGGCGGTGGACGAGAGCCCGAACGCGATCAAGGTTGGGATGGTGGGCGGCAGGTAGACGTGACGCAGCAACTGCCACCACGAGCAGCCATCCACAATGCCGGCGTCGGCCAGTTCTTGCGGCACTTCGAGGAAGGCCTGGCGCATCAGGAAGGTGCCGAATGCCGATCCGAAGTAGGGAATGCCAATCGCCAGCAGTGTGTCGTAGATGCCTAGCACACGGATCGTGGAAAAGTTGGGCGCCAGCAGCGCCGTCGTGGGGATCATCAACTGGAGCAGGATAAAAAAGAAGATGAAGCGCTGTCCGCTGAAGCGGTAGCGGGCAAAGGCAAACCCGGCCAGCGTCGTTGTTATCATCTGCACTGTCAGGATCATCAACACCAGCAGAATTGTGTTGATGTAGTATTGGCCAAAGGGCGCCAGTTCCCAGGCGCGCACATAGTTTTCCACCGTCATCACCGGGCTGAACCAGACGTCGCCTCGGCCCAGTGGATCCGATGGATCGCGGAACGAGACGATCAGCGCCCACACGACGATGGACAGCCAACTCAACGCCAGCAAGAGCGCGGCCCCGTTGATCAGCCAGCGACCAAGCCATCCTAACCAGCTTTGTGGTCGACGTGTCCCATTAGCCGACATCGGCGGTCTCCCGTTGTTCGCCCAGCAAGAAATTGGTCACTGTGAAGATGAGCAGGATCAGCACCAGCACCACCGTAATCGCCGACGCCAGCCCCACATTCGAGAACTCAAACCGCACCTGCCACAGCCAGTAGAGTAGCACCGTGCTGGCGTTGCTCGGTCCGCCGCCGGTCATCACGAAGATGTGATCCACCGTCTGGAAGGCGCTGATGAAGGCGATCGTCGAAATGAAGAGCGTTGTGCGGCGCAGCAGCGGAAAGGTGATATACCAGAGCTGTTGCCATCCGTTTGCGCCGTCCAGATCCGCTGCTTCGAAGACGTCGGTAGGCAGGTTTTGCAGACCCGCCAGGTAGAAGATCATATAGTAGCCGGCATTTTTCCACACGGCCACGAGCATCACCGCCAACAGCGCCAGACTGGAACTGCCCGTCCAATTCTGCGGTCCACTGTAGCCCAAGAAGGTGAGCGCCTGGTTGAACAGTCCATAATCCGGCGTCAAGAAGAAGAGCCAGATCGTGGCCGCGCTGACCATAGGCAACACCGTTGGGTAGAAGAAAGCCAGACGCAGGAAGCCCACGCCGCGCATGCGCCGGTTGACCAGCAGCGCCAGGAAGAAGGCCAGCACAATGCTGATCGGCACTGTGCCTACCACGTAGTAAAACGTGTTGAGCAGCACCCGATGAAAGCCGGCATCGGCGAGCAGCGTCTGATAATTCTCAAGGCCGACGAAGGTGGGTTCCCGGAAGCGGGCGATGTTTAGCCGCTGTCGAAAGAAGCTCAAGTAGAACGACAATACTGTGGGCCACGCTGTAAACAGTGCGACAAAAACCACCGTCGGCAGCACCAATAGATACGGCAGCGGATCGAAACGTCGTCTTTGGGCAGGAGCGGAAAGGCGATTTTGCACGGCAGACCTCTTGGCAATGACGGGGTGAGAATGTGAAGCGGTGATGTCTTGGCGGATACTGCGATGATGAGATGATGAAGATGATGATCGTGGCGAAGCCTCATCATCCTCATCATCCCATCATCTTCACCATCGCAACGAACGTTCAACGTGCCAATGACACGATTACGTTCTCACCTTCTCATTCTCTAAACGGTTCCAACGCCGCCTCGGCCTCTTGCTGGGCCGCAGCCATCGCTTCGGCGGGTGTTTCTTCACCGTTGATGGCGGCCTGCAGGTGGGTGTGGAAGATGCTGCGCACTTCACCCAGGTTTTGCAGGGACATTTCGGCCCCGGCGAAGGGGAGCATGTCGCGCAGTTGTGCCGCCTGTGGATTCTCGGCGAGGTAGACCTCATAGGCATTGGTTTCGTAAGCGGCAGGCTGGTTGGCGATGTAGCCGGTGGCGATGCTGAAATCGGCGACGCGCTCGGGCTGCAACAGGAACTCGATGAACTGCCAGGCCGCGTCCTGCTCGGCGTCGCCGATGCCTTGCATGATGTAGAGATTGCCGCCGCCGGTCACCGAGGCCGGGTCGTTACCGTCCTGGCCCGGGACAGGCATAACGCCTACCTCAAAGTCAGCCTGGTTGAGAATACCGGCCAGGCTGCCGCTGGAATGGACGATCATGGCGGCCGCACCGCCGGCGAAGTCAGAAGGAGCCTGTCCCCAGTTGGCCTGCACACCTGCGGGCATGGCGCCATACTCTGCCGATAGATCATTGTAGAATTGGATGGCTTCGATCACGTCGGGGTTGTCGAAGAAGATGGCAGTATCGTCCATCGGGTCGATGATGTTCTGGCCGGAGCCAATCGCCAGCGGCTGGAAGAGCCAATACGGCCAGTCCGAAGGGAAGAGCAAGCCCCAGCGTGTGGTCTCGCCGCCTTCGGTCACGGTGAGCGCCTGGGCCGCCTCGGCCCATTCCTGCCAGTTGGACGGCACATCGAGGCCGGCTTCTTCCAGCAGATCGGCGTTGTAGTACACCGCCACCAGACTGCGCTGGAAGGGAATGCTCCAGATCTGATCATCGTAGTAGGAGTTGGAGAGGAAGGCCGGGTAGAAGCGATCTAGCCAGGCTTCGTCCTCGATGTAGCCGTCCAACGGGATGATCAGATCGGCGTTGACCAGATCGTAGAGATCGGTGGCCAGCATCACGGCCAAAGCGGGGGGCGTGCCGCCGCCCTCCACCGTGGTCTGGATCGTGGTCTTGACGTCAGGATAGCCGCCGGCGAAGACCGGTTCCACCGTAATGTTGGGGTTTTCGGCCATGAATTCGTCGGCATAGCCTTGCAGGATAGTGGCAATGGGCGCGTCCACGGCCACGGGGTAGAAGACTTGAATGCTCACCGGTTCAGAGACGGCTTCCTCGGCGCCGGGCGCTGTTTCGGTCGTAGCCGGCGCCGTCGTGGGCAGCGCACAGCCGGCGACCACCACCATCACCAGCATCACGGCCGACAAAAACATCAACTTTCGCAGATTCATTAGGTTCCTCCTGTATTTGTGAAAAAGGTAACTGCAAGTTGATTGTATACCAGCCGCTGTGTCCATTCAAGCAGTGAAGGGAAAGGGGGAAGAATGAAGGGGTGAAGGGGTGAAGGGACGAGTGATGATGAGATGATGGAGATGATGAAGATGATGACGATGATGGAGATCGTCACGATCTCCATCATCTCATCATCTCATCATCTCACTCTCACCACTGCCGCCTGCCCCGCCGCCAACACCACGCGCCGCCCCAACACGTCGATCTCCTCATCGGTTGTGCCGAAGTTGGCCACCAACGCGTAGCGCACCCCGTCCTGGCCGTGGATGGAAACGCCGCGCACGCCGGCCGGCTCGAAGATCAAGGGGTCGCCCGTCACCTGGGCGGTGGCGAGGGAATCTATGCTGGAAATGACGGCGAAACCGACATCGCAGATGGCTTCGTTGGGGGCACGGCGCAGGGTGCGCCCTTCTACCTGAAGACAGATTTCGTCGACGAGGAGCGAGGCATAGCGCCCGCCGCGGCGCTGTGGGGAGCGGTCGATCACAAACTGGGTTCCGCCATAGAGGGAGACCAGACCGATCTTGTCTTCCACATTGAGCCAGGATCCGTCGAGATCGATCCGCTCGGCTGCGGCTACGGGCGAGGACAACTCGTGCCGCCCGGCGTGGGTGTAGACGTGACGCCGGAAGCCGTTGAACAGGTCGTTGGGCAGGTTGAGGTGCAGGCTCTTGACGTCGACGGTGTAGCCCACCCGATCCGGCGCCGCCACGACGTATTGAAGGGCGAGGCAGGTGTGGTCGTCGGGCAGGGCGGCGAAGGCGATGTGGGTGACGGCCTGATCGGTGCAGTTTGCGCCTTCATCCACGCGGATGTCGACGCCTTCCATCACGGCGCCACAGGTAACGAAGCCGCCGTCGAAGGCTTCGGTCTGCTGGCGGAGCAGGCGGCGATGGCGCCCTGGCACGCTGCCGTCGTCACCCAGGAAGCGCACCTGTGGGCAGAGGTTGAACTGCCATTCGGCCAGGTCGCTGCAGTTGGGCGGCTGGCACATGGCCTGCGTCAGCCCATAGGCGCGCCACGAAAAGGAGGCCAACCGTGTGGCGCTGCGCTGCATCACGGCGCCGTGTTCGGCTTCGATCCAGCCCCCGCCCACAGATGCCTCGAAGGGCTGGGCGGGTGCGGGCGGCGCCGAGACAAGCGGCGCGTAATTGAGCGCCATCGCCAGCACGCAGGCCCGATCCGATTCCAGGCGGGTGAAGTAGTGCGGATTGGCGGCGCGCATCCAGCCCAGCCGGCGACCGTAGAAGGTGCCGCCGGTGGGCATGCCTTCCGGCGCTTCGTCCGCGGCGTCCATCTCCGTTTGAATCAGATCGATCTGTCGACGCGCCAATGCGAGCGCGTGGGGATCGCCCCAGCGGTCGGCGGCATAGAGCAGCGAGGGCAGCAGGTATTCCTGGCAGTAGCTGTAGCGGACGCGGCTGTCGCCACCGATGCGGGCGAGGCGACCGTCGGGGAAGATGAAGCGGCGCAGCACGGCCCACAGATCGCCCTGGTGGTGGTCGAGTGAAGCGGGGCGGGCAAGGCCGAGTTGGCGCATGTCAAAGTGGAGCAGTGCGGCATTGCTGACGCAGATGGCCATGTAGCCGACGTTGAGGTAACCGTGATGATCGAGGGCGTAGTTGGGGAAGAAGTTTGCGCCCACGTGGCGCGCCCGCACCGGTTTCCCGGCGACGAGGGTGTCATCGGTGGCGTCGGCGGGGACGGAGACGCCGTTGATCAAGTAGGCGTGGGCGAGTTCCTCCCAGGCAGGCGCGGCGGTTTCGCTGGGGAACATCTGCGCCGTGCGCCAGAGCAGTGCGCCCGCCCAAATATTGGATTCGGGCGCATTGCGGCCTGAACTGTTCCACAGGTCGGCAATGACGCCGACGTGTCCGCCGCGGTGTCCGTGATGGAGCAGCCAATCGGCCTCACTGACAAGGACACGGCGCAGCGCGGATTGGTCCTCGTCGCTGAGGGAGGGCATGAGGCGGTGGATGCCGTGCATAGCGCGTTCGATGCCCAACATGCTGATCCAACTGTGCCCCCAGCGTTCGCCGTTGAGTCCGGTGCGGGTGCCGCTGTGGTGGCTGGCCAGGGCAAAGCGTAGGGCGGAGAGGGCGCGGCTGCGCCAGTGGTCGGGGGTAGCCACGCCGGGTTGGTCGGCGAGGGTGGCCATGGCCGCGGCGTAGTTGAAGTTCGACTGCACGCCCCAATGAATATAGCCAGGACCGTAACAGCCCAGGTCGGGTTCGTCTGCAGGCGCGTACCAGAACGGTTCCACAGCGACGGCCCAGCGCGCCAGGAGTGTGGTGATCTGTTGAGTATCGATGGGCATCATTGCACCTTTTCGTGTGATAGAAGACCTTGCCCAAACAGAAGACCTGCCAGTACCAGAAGACCTGACAGGTCGGGAAAGTCGCGATCCTTTTGCGCTTTGTCCTTTGCCTTCTCTAGTGGGTCACTTACATTGCATGCCGGCATTTTTGCGGTAGGGATGGGCCTCCGTGCCCATCCGTTCGCGGCGGACGGGCGCAGCAAGCTGCGCCCCTACAGGGTAAGCAACGATGTCGTGTCGAGTGCCCTAGGACTGCCTTTACCACTGAGAACACAAAGAACACAGAGATCGAAGCGTTGCGTTCTGCTTTGTGGTCTCTGCGTTCTTTGTGGCCGGCCTACCGGGTCACTTGACATGATCCTGGGTATTCGGTGTAGGACTGGACACGGAGGTCCAGCCCTACAGGGGTCGAAGGCACTGCCCCTACCCGTCAAATCGCTCTAGCCCTTCACCGCGCCCGACATGATGCCGCTGATCAACTGGCGCTGGAAGGAGAAGAAGACGATGAGCAGCGGCAACGTCGCCAGGGCGCTGCCGGCAAACATGAGCGAGTAGCGTGGCGCGATGACAGTTGTCCCCTTGAAGTTGGCCAACGCCAGCGGTGCCGTGATCATGTCTGGGTTGGTCAGGATGAGCAGCGGCCCCAGGAAGAGGTTGAAGCCTTCTACAAAGTTGAGGATGCCAAGCACCGCCATACCGGGGATGATCAACGGCAGCACGACGCGCCAGAACGTGCCGAAGACCGAACAACCATCGATGGCGGCGGCTTCCATCATTTCGTCGGGAATGGTCGAGGCGATATATTGGCGCATCCAGAAGATGCCGAAGGCGGTGGCCCATTCGGGAACCCAAAAGGGCAGGTAGGTATTGGCCCAGCCCAGCGTCTTCACCATCAGCAAGTACCAGGGGATCAACGTGATCTGTGTGGGCAGCATCATGGTCGCCAACATGATCACAAAGAGTGTGTCGCGCCCTGGGAAGCGTCGTTTGGCAAAGGCAAATCCGGCCAACGAGCAGAAAAAGAGCACGCCGAGCGTGCGCACAATGGCCAGGTAAAACGTATTAAGCAGAGGGCGTCCGTAGCCCAGCTCGCTGAAGAGGTTGACGTAGTTGCCCACGTCGAAGCCGCTGGCAGGCCAGAGGTTGGGTGTGCTGCTGAACAGTTCGTTGTCCTGCATAAACGAGCCGATGAACATAGTGTAAAAAGGAAATAGAAAGAGCAGGGCAAAGAGGATCAGCAGCGCGTAGATCAGCGTATAGGTCAGGATATGCGGGATGCGGGTGCGCCACCTGGGTGTCGTTTGTATCGGTCGAACGGTTGTCGTCATGGCTGGGATCTCCTATTCACCGGCTGCGCCACGGCGGAAGAAACGAATCTGGATGATCGAGATGGAGATCACCAGGGCTCCGATCATAAAGCCGAAGGCCGAGGCATCGCCGAAGCGATTGCCGTTGAAACCGATTTCGTAGAGGCGCAACATCAACGTGGTCGTCTCGCCACGTGGACCGCCTTCGGTGAGCATGTAGGGTTGGTTGAACATGTTCATGAGGCCGATGGTGGCGATCACGACGAGGAAGAAGATGATCGGGCTGAGCAACGGCAGGGTAACTCGCCAGAAGATCTGCCATTCACTGGCCCCATCGATACGTGCGGCTTCGTAGAGTTCCTCGGGAATGCCTTGCAAACCACCCAGGAAGAGAAGGATATTGTAGCCGATGCCGCCCCAGTGGGTGAGGAGGATCACCACGATTTTGGCGGCCCAGGGGCTGCCGCGCAGCCAGGGCACGCCGTCGATTCCTAACGCAGCCAGCCCCTGGTTTACCCAGCCCATATGATCGTCGAAAAGCTGCGTAAAGACGATGGCCACGATCACCGAAGAGGTGACGTAAGGCAGGAAATAGAGTGTACGAAAGAAACCGCGGCCGTATACGTTTTTGTTGTTCAAAATGACGGCAAAGACAATCGAGAGGAAAATGCCGGTGGGGAGCAAGATATAGGCAAATTGCAGCGTGTTCATCAACGACTGAAACACGTATGGATCTTTGAACATGACCTGGTAATTTTCCAGGCCGACCCAGCGCATTGGCCCAAAGCCGCGCCAGCTACTAAAGCTCAGTTGAAACGCCCACAAAAGTGGATAGAGCCCAAACACCGCAAAACTAATGAAAAAAGGCGCGATGAACAGGTAGTCGATCCAATGTTCTGCGATACGTTTCCACAGGGGTTTGCGCGATTCCGCCGGCAGGCGACGCGCAGGGATAGCTTGTGTGGTCATGACATTCTCCTGACGTTCTCCTGGGGGAAGGGGACCGAAGTTCGGGGACTTAAGACAAGAGATTGGGCGATGGGGAGATTCAGCGATTGGCCTTCGTCACGTTTCTGAAATCGCTGAATCTCTCCATACTCTAGTGTCGTGTCAACGGTCACGTGATGGCAATTCCCTACCGTCAAATCACCCTTGACGCATCACCGGTCGCCAACCTTGGCCCGAACCCCTGGCGCTTTACATGCACTTGGTGCGTTCGAAGTCTGAGGTCGCCAGTTCTTTGATGCGGGCCATGCCGTCTTCGATGCCGTACTCGCCCTTCATGATGCCCACCATCTCTCGTTCAAGGACGGTGTTGACCGCTCCCCAACCGGCCGGGCGGAAGAACTCGGTGGAGAGCTCCTTCTCTTGCCCGGCCCAGAATTCGTTGAACGACCAGTCACCGAAGATGGGTGAACGCATGCTGGTGAATTCTTCAGATTCCAGGTAGGGGCGATAGGACGGAATGATTCCCCACTGTCCACAGCGATTGGCGCCATCGATGCTGCCCAGTGCGTACTTCATAAAGGTGATGGAGTCGGTCGTGTTCGCCGCCATTGTCGGGGTAACCAATTGGGCGCCGCCCCAGATGCCGGTGCGGTACTTGATGCCCTCGCCGCCGGGGAAGGGGGCGATGCGCCACTCGGCAGAAGTTTCCTCGCCGGAGGCGACCAACTGGGCTTCCCAGAAGCCACGCGCCCAGGCGGCGGCAAAGTCGCCGATCAGTTGGCCTTCTTTGAGTGCGGCCCAATACGGAGCGCTCCACCAGGCCACGTCGAGGCCGCCTGCGTCCCACAGATTCTTAACGATCTGCATGGCTTGCAGGCCTTCAGGCGAATCGATGGTGATGGATTGCCCATCCTGGCTGACAGCGGTGCCGCCCAGTTGGTGCAGCGCAAACATGTAGAGAGCGCTCCAGCCATCGGCGGGGAAGACGAAGGCGTACATTCCTTGCGATGCCATATCGGTGGCCATGGCATAGAAGTCCGGCCATGTCCAGGTCTCGAAGTCGATGTCACCGTACCCTGTTTCTTCCAATTTGTCGGGGCGGTAGTACCAGCCGCTGACGCTGATATCGCCGGGCCAACCCACATGCTGACCGGTCTTCTGCACGAAGGTTTCAGAAATTTTGAGTGGATGGTAGTTGTCGATTTCGGGCTTGAGTTCTTCGCTCAGGTCGACGAGGAGCGCGTTACAGCCCCAGTCCTGGGCCTCTGTGGCTTCAGCCCAATAGAGGTCGGGCAGATCACTGCCGGCCGCAAAGGCTGCCTGGATCTTCTCGCCGCGGTCGGCGGGGTGCGGGGAAACCCATTCGATCTCGGGGTGTTCCAACACGAAGCCTTCGGCGGCCAGATCCATGGGGTGTTGATCATGACCCCAGAAGATCAATTGACGCGGCTCATTGTTGGCCGGTTCGGCAGCGCTTGAACCGGCCTGCGGCGCAGCGGTAGGTGCGCAGGCGGCCAGCACAGCCCCGCCCAGCCCAATGGCGGACAGGCGAAGCACATCGCGGCGACTCAGTGGCTTTCCTTGTCGTTTCTTCGATTCCAACGATTCGTTTGACATAGTTCTTCCTTTGGGTGTGGGATATGAGCACATACCTGGAGCGAAAATGAACTATCAGCGCGGCGGAGAAGCAAAGGGTCCGCGTTGCCACGAGGGACACGAGAGTGCAAAACTTCCTTCAACCCGGCACGATCAGCCGATGAATCGAGTTACAGACAGTTGACTTTAGGTTTAGGGATTCTTGAGGGATTGGGATGGTCAAATGGTAAGACCACGTCTGTGCCGATTATAATCCGCTTCACGTGGATGGTCAAGGTTTATTTGGATTGAGCGCTCAATTGCGCTGTCAGCAGCGAGTGTTTCCCCCGCAATCCCGACTGCAGCCCGACGGCGATTGGCGCGTCTACCTCATGGTTGCCAACGGCTCATCCGCTCGCCATCTCTACCTTTCCACTCGGCGAGATCCCCTTTACCTGTCCGCTGCCGGTATAGGCGACGGCGCACAGCGACGTTTCCACGACCTGGCCGGGCGCCAGAGTGAGGGCGCTGCCATTTTCCACTGCATCGTTGAGACCGGTGGTGGGGTAGCTCGTCCATGGCTCAAGGGCGGCGATGTGGGTGCGTCCCCACCAGGGGTAACCGGTGGCGACATTGCCCAATTGCTGCCAATACCAGACGTAGCGGAAGATGTTGGGATCGAAGTGGATGCCGAAACCGACCTGTCGCGCCGGGTTGGATACGGCATACCAGCCCTCATCCTCAAAGCCGGTGGCGTAGGCCATTTCCTGGGCCTGGATTTCGCTATAGGCCGGGATGACGCTTGCATCGGCCATTCCCCCCTCGGCGGCGGTGATGTGCGGCCAGACGCCTTCGCTGCCCGGCTCGAAACGCCGCGGCTCGTAACCGGCCATCGCTTCATGCACAAGAAACCGCCGCGCCGGCATATGGATGACAGCGCCCTCATCGAGGAAGGGGCGGCCCAGCGCGATGTGGTGTCCCCACATCAGCGACATGGGCTCGCCGCCTTCGTTGGTAAGCCGTTCGTCGATGAAGAGCGCCGCCCTTCCCCGTTCCATCGAAAGCGTCTTTTCCAAGAAAAACGGTGTGCGCAGTGGACGCACCCACAGCCGTGCCGAGACGCGTTCCGGCGTGTCTTCGATCAATGCGCAGCGCCAGGGGAGCAGGCTGATCTCGCCATGTTGGCCCAACGAGGCGCCTTTGTAGGTGACGGGTGGTCCTCCATTGGGCAGGATCTCATTCCATCCCCCGTTGAAGACATCAAGATAGGGGCTGTCGGTGAACGAAGAGGGCGTCTCCGCCGCCGGGTTGCGCAGCCCGTGTGGCCCAAAGTGCAGAAAATCGAGATCGAGCGGTTTGTAACGAAACTCGACGATGTCGCTGCCGCGGTCGAGCAGCACCGTCACGCGCAGCAGATCGTTTTCCAGAATCAACGTGCGCATTCCGCGCAAGGTCCACTCGTCGGAAATTCGACAACCGTGGTTACGCGGAGGCGAGAAGGACATGCCTTTCATCCCATCTTCTCCATTATCCCATCTTGGGGGGCATCATCGCCGACATGGCCGACATCGCTTCCGATGTCTTGGCCGGATCTTTGGCACAGCCGCCTTCGCCGCTGGGGCGCACATGCGCCGAGCTAATGTCTTCTATGCCTTTGTAGTTGTAAATGTCTTCGCCCGCAATCATGACGATGTCACGGAAGTCGGCGATGGCGGGGCGTTCGCCGGGTTTGAGTCGCCATGGCAACAGCGAATCGGCGTTCATGTAATGGTTGACGAGCACGCGTCGATAGCCACCGGCGGCCCGGTTGCGCAAGGACCTGTGCAGCAAATAGCCGTTGAAGAAGACAATCGCACCTGCTTTGACTTCAACGGGGATCGAGTCTTCGTCGGTGTAGGGGAAGTTGAACGATTCGATGGTGCAGTCGAATTCGCGGTCGTCGTGATCGCGCTGCGGCCATAAGATGCCGCGCTTGTGCGACCCAGGGATGACCCAGAGGCAACCGTTTTCCACCGTAGCGTCATCCAGCGCGATCCAGCCACCGGCCAGTGATCGGTCTCGGGTGGGGATGAAGTCTTCGTCCTGGTGCCAGGCCTGACCGGGCTTGCCCGCCGATTTGATGAAGAGCATTGACTGCATGCACTTGACGTTGGGGCCAATCACCTTGGTGAGCACGTCGACGATAGCCGGATGGGCCAGGTATTTGTGCATCACGCCGGAAAGCTTATGCGGGAAGTGGATGCAAAGGTACTGGCGCAGCACATCATCGTCGGATTCAGAGGCATCCGCAGGGACGACGCCGCGAATGTCCCCGCGATCGCCACGGCAGATGGCGGTGGTTTCGGCGCGCAATTCCTGGACTTCTTGGGCCGACAGGGCGTTTTCTACCACCAAATAACCGTTGTCATGGTAGAAAGCAACGTCCTCGGCGGTGATGTTTACAGCAGTCGCGACAGTTGATTGCTTCATTGAAATTCTCCTTTTGGGTAGGTGTTCAAGCGGTGCTCGTATGATAGTCGAGAAGACCCCATTCGCCAAGACCCCTCTGATCTGCAATTGGGCTGTGTTGGCATTACACAGGGCTCCTCCGGTCAATTCGGCTTTGAGCGACAACAGGCCATGAAAGCGCACGGGTAATATCAGCGAAACCTGGCCACAACAAATTTACGCTTGCGCTGTGTACCACTTGAATTTGTGCGTACAATGTGTTGACGGGCTTCTGCGTATCCTGTAGAATAGCTCTAGCGCATGAGGGAGAGGCTACGAGGGAGAAAGCCAACGTGACATCGAAAAGTACGAATATCAACATCCGTGTGGCGCCTGCACAGCGAGATCTGATCGACCGGGCAGCGCAGGCGGTAGGAAAATCGCGCACTGAGTTCATTCTGGACGTAGCCACGCGTGAGGCTGAGAATACGCTATTGGATCAGCGGCTTTTCCTGCTGGATGAGGTGCAGTGGGAGGCGTTTACCATAGCCATGGATGCGCCGGTAAAACCGAGTGCAGCGCTGCGAAAGCTGCTTTCCACATCCGCCCCCTGGGATTAAGGTGATGGAGACCGCACAACTGTCCGCACCGGAGTTGCTCAGCCATCATCACGATCTGGCGGATTTTTCATCAGGAGAAGCGGAACTTGACGATTGGCTGGTGCGCCGTGCCCTGGCCAATCAGGTTTCCGGGGCATCACGCACCTATGTTGTCACCGGAGACAACCGCGTCATTGCCTACTACGCCCTCGCCAACGGCTCTGTCCTGGCCCAAGAGGCGCCAGGCCGGGTGCGCCGGAACATGCCTAATCCTATTCCCGTCATGGTCCTGGGCCGATTGGCGATTGATCTGGGATGGCAGGGCAAGGGACTGGGAAATGCCCTACTCCGCGATGCGATTCTGCGCACACTCCAAGCTGCAGAAATTGCCGGTATCCGTGCTATCCTGGTTCATGCGCTGCACGAAAAGGCAGCAGCCTTTTACAGACATGCTGGGTTCACGCCCTCACCCATCAGCGACACCGTCTTGATGCTCACCCTCAAGGATGCCAGAGCCGTCCTTACCGACACTTGATCATATCCAGCCAGTCTTTCACAAAGTCAGCAATTGGTTACGGTTCCACGATCACTTTAAGCGTTTCGTGCGCACGCTGTTCCAGGCGGTGCAGCCCCTCCGCGATCAGATTGGACAGGGGAATGCGCGCCGAGATCAGCGATTCGACATGGATGCGACCATCCCCCAGCCAACGGATGGCGGTGGCGTAGTCTTCGTCGTAGATGTGGCTCAGCGAGCCGATCACCTCTTTCTCACTCGATACCAGATCGAAGAAGTTGAAGGGTGTTTCCCTGACCGGCAGCCCTACGAGGACGATGCGCCCTCCTTTGCGCGCGGTTTGGATGGCCGTTGCCACTGCGCCTGCGTTCCCCGATGCTTCGATGACCAGATCCGGGCCGACACCGTGCGTCAGGCGCAAGAGGGCGGAAACGACCTCTTCGCGGGCGGGGTCGATGGTGGCGGAGGCGCCAAAGCTGCGCGCCAACTCTCGTCGCGACGACAAGGGCTCCACGAGAAAGACTTCCCCGGCTCCGGCTACACGCGCGGATTGTAACGCCAGTTGTCCAATTGTCCCCCCACCGAAGATGACGACTTTGTCGCCAGGCGTCATGCGTCCGCGGCGCACGGCGCGCACCGCCACTGCCAGCGGTTCGGCCAGCGCGGCATGATCATAGGCGAGCCCGTTAGGGAGGAGGATGCACATGGTGCCGGGCATTTTGCAGTACTCGGCCAGGCCGCCATCCGCCATGAGCCCCAGAGCGGCCATCTTGTCGCACAGGTTGACTTGATGGCGCCGGCACCAGAAACACTCGCCGCAGTAAATCAGCACATCGGGTGCGATGCGGTCGCCGATTTTGAACTCGGTTATCTCTTTCCCCACAGCCACCACTTCACCGGCAAACTCGTGCCCCAGGATCAACGGGGCCATCCCCCCGGTGAGTGGATTCGGTTCGTCTACGGGGATGAAGAGCGGGCCGTCTCTGTACTCCTCCAAATCCGTGCCGCAGATGCCACACGCCCCCACACGGATCACGACTTCGCCGGGGCCTGGTTCGCCTGGATCGGGGACGTCTTCGACGCGGATGTCATTGCGCGCATGCCAGACAGCAGCTTTCATGCTTAACTCCCTTTGACGTAATAGTAGAGTTCACCCGGTTGGAGAAACTTGTATTTCTGGCGCGGTGCGATGGTCTCCAGCGCAGCGACGATCTGGGCATTGGGGATGGCATTGTTGGGGTACAGATCGTTGTGGCCGGGAATCAGCACATCCCAGCCGAAGTCGCGGGCGAGCCGGGCGGCTTCGGCCGGGAGCAGATTGCCCACAGCACCGGCCTCGGTTTCTCGGTAATAATCGCGGCCATTGACGGGCATCAACGCCACATCGGGCACCGGCAACTGCTTGAGCGTCTCGATGTAGTCTGCATAGATGATCGTATCCCCGGCATGGTAGAAAGTGACCCCATTCCATTCGATCAGGTAGCCAAACCAGCGATAGCCTTTGACGTCGTCGTGTTCTTTGGCATAGTGGGCGCCGGGCACAGCGGTCAACTTCAGGCTCGTCCCCGGCAATTCGATGGATTCCAACGCGGGCGGCACGGTGATGCGCTCCGGCGCAATGTCGAGTTCGGCCAGCAGATCCAGGCACCAGCCGGTGGCAATGAATCTGGCGTCGGGCGACGCTTTGGCTGCCGGTCCTACGGTCAGTGGATCGAGATGATCGAGGTGTTCGTGGCTGATCAGATAGTAGTCGGCGTTGGTGATCTCCTCGGGCAGCATGGGTGGATCGTAGGCGCGAACCCACCAATCGCCGAACTGTTGACGCACCACGTCCGAAAGGCAGGGATCGATATAGAGGATGCCTTCCGGTCCTTTGACGGCGACGCCGATCTGACCCAGCCCCCAGATGGCAAGGCTGTTGGGTATGATCTGCGTCTGCTGCATCTGCGTGATCAAGTCAGACATGGTCGAATCTCCTTAATGTCGGGACGTTATTACATGGCGGCGTAAATGCCACGGTGGAGATTAGGTGTTTGTGCCACGGGTAGAGCGTGTCGGGATATTTCCGCCGGGATTTACTAGGGATGATACCGTAGCAAGGGGTAAAGTCAAGTCAATTTGCATGATATACTTGAGACAGCACCGCAGTGAAGGCAGGCAACAGGATAGACGATAACCATGAAGGAGAATCGCCGATGAAGACAGTCACGCCGGATCCCTTCTTTCTGGAAGGCAACGAGGTCGGTATTCTGATGATCCACGGCTTTACCGGATCCCCAGCCGAATTGCGCCCCGTCGCCGAGGAGTTTCATGCGCAAGGGTGGACCGTTTATGCCCCGTTGTTGCCGGGGCATGGCACCACGCCGGCAGAGATGAATACGATGCGCTATACCGATTGGCAACAGGCCGTCAACGAGGCATTGGATCGGCTCAAGCAGCAGTGTACGACGGTGGTTGTGGCGGGGCAGTCGATGGGGGGCGTGCTGGCGCTGGATCTGGCAGAACGGCGAGGAGCCGAACTGAGCGGCGTCATTGCGTACGCCCCGGCGCTGATTTCGCTTGACCGCTTGGCGTTTCTTGTGCCGGTGGCCAGATATTTCCTCAAATTCTCACCCAAAGGACCACACGATTTCGTGGACACGAGTGCGCTGGATCGTCTCTGGGACTACGACGTGAATCCGGTCTTGGCGGCGCACGAGTTGTTCACGTTAACGCGACAGGTGAGGCGCAAGTTACAGCGAATCACCTCGCCCATCCTCGTGATGCACAGCCAAAAGGACAAAATCATCGATCCGCGCAGCAGCCAGATCGTCTACGATCAAGTCGCATCGGCACAAAAAGAATTGGCCTTTGTCGACCAATGCGGGCACGTCCTCACCCTGGATGTGCAATGGCGCGAGGTCGCCCAGCGTAGCGTAGAGTTCGTTCGACGCTACGCCATCAGCGCATAACGAAGCCGGTGCTCGAAGCGAACTTCGAGCACCGGCTTGTTTACCGGGCCGGTTGGTGTGAGGATAGTGCCGCTTTGCGCTCTCCTCACACTTTTTTAGTTCAGGAAGAGTACGCTCACCATCGCGAAGACCGGCAAAAGGATGAGCAGCGACCAGCGCATGTACCCAAAGAAAGAGGGCATCTTGACGCCGTTGGCTTCGGCAATTGCCTTGACCATGAAATTGGGTCCGTTGCCAATGTAGGTCATGGCGCCCATGAAGACGGCGCCTAGTGAGATCGATGCCAAAATGTTTGTAGGGATGCGCTGGATCATCTCCATAACGGGGTAGAGTGCGTGCAGTTCCGCGGTCGACGATTGCGCCAGCGAGAAGAAAGTGAGATAGGTGGGCGCATTATCCAGGAAGGAAGAGAGTACCCCGGTGCTCCAGAAGAACTGCCAGGCCTGCGTCAGCCCCAGATCGGCGCCTTTTTCCTCAAGCAGCATCAACGCCGGGATCATGGTGACGAAGATGCCGATAAAGAGCACGGCCACTTCGGTAATCGGCGCGAAGTTGAAGTCTTGCCGCTCACGCAGAAGCTTCGGGGTCAGGATCCAGGATAGCCCTGCCATGGCGATCATTGTCCACTCGCGTGCGAAGTAATGGGCAGCGTCGCCGATGTATTTCTCGTTCATAAAGGCCACGGCCAGCACCACACCCAGCAGCCATACGAAGTTGAGAAGGCCACGCACCCGTAGCGGTTCCACCTGGCGAATGTCTTTGGCCAGCGATCCCAACGATTCTTTCGTATAGGCTCGCGTATCGAGGACGAAGTAGATGGCAAGCAAAATGGCGACGACAAAGGCCCACTCTTTCCAAAGCGTCAGCGTCCACTCGAAGGGGACACCGCGCAAATAGCCGAGGAAGAGCGGTGGATCACCTAGCGGGGTGAGTAACCCCCCTACATTACTGACCACAAATATAAAGAAAATCGGCGTATGCAGTGTATATTTGCGCTCGCTGTTTGTCCGCAACAGGGGGCGAATCAGTAACATACTGGCGCCGGTGGTGCCCATGATCGAGGCCAACAGCCCACCCAAGGCAAGAAACCCGGTGTTGATCAGAGGTGTGGCGCGGATATCACCTTCTACTAGAATGCCACCCGAAATCACGAAGAGCGATCCGAGCAGCACAATGAACGCGAAATACTCTTCGGCAGCATGCTCAATTTCATTGATGCCGCCGTTTGCCAGCAGGTAGAGCAGTACCGGTACGCTCAAAACAATGCTGACGATAAATTTGTTGAGATTTTTGTGCCACCAGTGTTCCGCTACCAGAGGGAATGCAGCCACGGAAAGCAACATTGCCACGAAGAAACCAGTAGTCCACAGAGGCATCGAGAGCATTGATGCGTGTTCCAAATTTTCCATTCTTGAACCCTTCTTCCAACAAAAATGAGCTGTCAATCAATTATATAGCCGCCATGGCGAAGATTCACGGCGTCCGCTTCAGTCTATCGGAAATTGATCTTGGTGTCGTCACGCAATTCCCACGACCTTTGCCGAACCATTCTATACAAAACTGCTAAGGATCTATTATAGACCAAAAAAGTGAGGTGAGATCAGCCACTAGGACTGTTCTCACCTCACTTTTGATGTAAAAAGTACCTGTTCAGCGCGAAGTCAGACTGCTGGTTACAACGAACAAAGCGCCGACGTTAGCCGCCGTTCCCCTATTCTGTCTCTATGTCGAGCAGAACGTCTGGGCTTTCCAATTGGGCCAGGATCCGGAAATCATCACCCTGCCCAAAGGAACGAACAGTGACTTCGTAGATGCCAGGCTGTGCAGCGGCCTGCGCCACGATCTCGGCAGAACCCAGGCTGGCGCTGCTCAGCCCGTTGACGATGTCACCCGTTTCGCTATAGAGGTTCACATTGAGATCTAAATCACTCTCGTCGCCACCCACCAGCAACACCGTGAGGATCTGGCCGGGTTCATCGACTACCAACCGATAGACGGTACGGCTGTCGTCATCCACGCTGCCTTCGGTGACTTCACCGCTGATCAGCTCAGGGGCGAAATCACCTTCGCCGGCGGTCAATTCAAAGGCGCCTTCGCCGCTGTAGCTATACACTTTGACGAAGTAAAGCCCGGCGACCGGGGCCATGAACGAGATGTGCTCATTCACACCCAAGGATGTGCTAGACCAGGGTAGATTCTGCAAGTTGAGGCCGACCGAGAGATCAAAGTCGCCTTCTTCAAGATCCGAGGTCAAGTCGACATCGATCAGCGTGCCGGCCTGTGACACCTCAAACTGGTAGTAGATGGATTCGCTCTCAGCGATCTCGCCTTCGATCGTCTCGCCGTCTTCGAGCAGCGCCAACGGTTCGCCTTCAGTTCCTTCGACGTACAGCGTAAAGGGCAAATCGTCTTCGGTGCTGTAACGATTCACCACCACATAATAGGTGCCCGGCAGAACGCCCTCCATGTTGACGATCTGAACGCCGTCGTCTTCTTCAGAGTAGTACTGCTGCACCGTACTGTACAGGCTATCCACCACTGTGATATAGAGCGGATTGTCCTCGTCGCCACCTTCGAGTTCAACGGTCACATCATCGTAGAAAGTGCCCAGTTCCAGTTGGTAGACGATTGTATCGTTGCCCGCAACCAGATTGCCATCGAATGTTTCATCCATCGGCAGTGTTGCCGGTGCACCACTCAGGAAGACGATCAACGAGAAATCCGACCGTCGTTCCCACGGTTCCACTGTGATCAGATAGTCGCCGCCTTCGGTCCAGAAACCGAGCAGGTTGTTGTCGTCGCTGTAAGCGTAGCGATAGCCGATGTCTTCGCCTTCCGCAGAGACGGTGAAAACGTCCTCGGTGGCGGCATCAATATAGAGCAATACTTGTTGCGGGTAGCCTAGATCGGGGATCGACAAGGTGGCGTATCGGTTCTCGCTGACACGTTCGTCCACATAGATGCTGCCAGGATAGAGTTTGCCCGGTGTGCGTTCTCCGCCACTCATCGTGCCGATCATGCCCAGCACAAACATACCAAGCAGGCCATCGTCAGTCGCCGTAACCTCTACAAAGTTGACACCTTCACTCAGCTCAAGATCGGTAGCATCGAGCAGCGCTCCTTCGTACAACACATCTTCAGCATCGTAGACCACCACGTCGAAGACGGTAGCTGCCTCGTCGTCATCGGTGGTGATCATGTACATACCGCCCTCGGGTACATAGACGGCATAGGTGATGACATCATCGGCTGCCATCTCTTGCTGGACAAACTCGCCCAACAAAATGGGGATATCATCGGGTCCTTGTGCCAGGGCCGCTGTTGGGGCAAACATGCCTGATAGCGGCGAGAGGGCAACAACAAAAATCAGCAGAAATCGAAACCAACCTAGCTGCGTGTGCCTGGTGTTCAAGACGGGCGCTCCTTGTGTGGAATCAGTTGTAGAATCAAGGGAAAACCGATATAGAATGACAATTCTACTGCGAAACTAGCGCCAATGGAAATAGGCATGTTGGGCAAATTGTGGAAACACCCCCGTGGTACTACTTGCCCCATACCTACCCCACCCTCTATAATCGGATGATCAAACCGAGCCGACTATTCCATTATCAATCTGCAGATTTATGACACAACAATCAACCGAAGCATTTGCGCAAGAGTACAACTTCGTCATCGGCATTGACCTGGGTACCACCAATTCTGCCGTAGCCTACGTCGATTTACGCGACGAGGAACGGACGATCCGCCTTTTCGACATTCCGCAATTGGTCGCCGCGGGCGAAGTCGAAGACAGATCCATGTTGCCGTCGTTTCTTTACCTGCCCGGCGAATACGACTTGTCTGCCGGGTCCACGGCATTACCCTGGGCAAGAACACGTGACTATGTGGTAGGCGAGTTCGCGCGTGAACAGGGCGCACGCGTCCCCGGCCGCCTGGTTTCATCGGCCAAGTCATGGCTGGCGCACAGCGGGGTAGATCGCACCGCCCCGATTCTGCCCTGGGGGGCCCGCGATGGCACGCCACAGGTGTCGCCGGTGGCGGCGGCGCGGCGCTATTTGCAACACATCCGCGAAGCGTGGAACGCTGTGCACGCCGTGGAGGATGAAGCCAATCAACTGGCGGATCAACTCGTCGTGCTCACCGTGCCCGCCTCGTTCGACGAAGTGGCCCGAGAACTCACGGTCCTGGCCGCCCAAGAAGCGGGCATCCGCCGTCTTGTACTGCTTGAAGAGCCGTTGGCTGCTTTTTACGCCTGGCTGGCGCAACACGAAGGTACGTGGCAGCAGTCTATGCGCGATGGACAACTGATCCTGGTCTGTGACATCGGCGGCGGCACCTCCGATTTTTCGATCTTGGGTGTGCGTCAGGGCGAAAGTGGTCTGCGCTTCGACCGGCTGGCTGTGGGTGAGCACCTGCTGTTGGGCGGCGATAACATGGACATGACGCTGGGGCGCCACATGGAGACAAAGCTGATGGGCGCACCGGGTAAACTCGATACTGCGCGTTGGCATCAACTGGTCTACCAATGTCGCAAAGCCAAAGAGAGCCTGCTCAACCGTGCAGGCGACGAAGCGGCTGACGCCGTGGACATCGCCATTGTCGGCGCCTCGGGGCGCAGCCTGATCGGCGGCACGCTGCGCGGCACGCTCAGCCATGCCGAGGTGATCCAACTGATCCTCGACGGCTTCTTCCCCAATGCGCCGATCGACAGCGATCCCGAAGGTAGCCGCCGCCGCGGTCTCACCGAATTGGGGCTGCCCTACGTCCAAGATCCGGCGATCACCCACCATCTGGCCGCCTTCTGGCGTCGTTTCCAATCGTTCCTGGCTGCGCAGAGTGGACGTGAGGCACCCTTCCCCGACTTTGTTCTTTTCAATGGCGGTACGCTGATCCCAGAGTCCATCCGCCAACGGATGCGCTCTGTAATCGGCGAGTGGTTTGCGGCCGAAGCCGGGGCCGATTGGAAGCCTGCCGAACTGGAAAGTGCGCAACTTGAACTGGCCGTGGCCAAAGGCGCCGCCTACTACGGCCGCGTGCGTCTGGGCGAAGGCGTGCGTGTTGGTAGTGGCAGCCCGCGCGCGTACTATGTCGCCGTCGATACTGAGAATGTCAACCAAGAGACCGAAACCGCGGTCTGCCTGATCCAACGCGGCGCAGAGGAAGGCTTTGAGACCCAGTTGAATGAACTGAGCTTTGCCGCGTTGACCAACCAGCCGGTCTCTTTCCGCGTCTTCACGTCGAGCACACGGCTGGGGGATCAGGTCGGGGATGTGGTTCACCTGGCGCCAGAGGAGATCAGCGAGTTGCCCCCGATCCGCACCGTGTTGCGTTTTGGCAAAGGATCCGTGCAGCGGCTGCCTGTGCGCCTGGGCGTCCACTTGAGCGCCGTGGGCACGCTGGAAATCTGGTGCTACGCCCAGGAGAGCGATCACCGCTGGCAATTGGCCTTTGACGTGCGACAGGCTGCCGATGGCGTGACGGGCGACCGCGGCGAGATCCTGGATCAAGGATTGATTGAAGCCGCCCAAGCCGAGATCGAGCAGGTCTATGCAGGGGATGGCCGTGCGCCAAAGTTGCGAGACAATCTTGAAAGCATTGTCGGTCTGCCCAAGGAACAGTGGCCCACCACATTGATTCGCCAACTGGCCGACACGCTGATCGAGTACATCGATCAGCACGGGCGCAGCGCCGATCACGAGGCGCGCTGGCTCAACTTGCTCGGCTACTGTCTGCGCCCCGGCTACGGTGATCCTGTGGACGAGTGGCGCATGAAGCAGGTGTGGCGTCTCTTCCTCAGCGGGTTAGATCATCCTCGCGATGGGCAGGCGCGCCATGAATATTGGGTGCTATGGCGGCGCGTGGCCGGCGGTCTTTCCGCCGGTCAGCAGTCTCAGCTTTATCATCAGTTGCGCGTTTACACGCAGCCTGCCAATCAGCGCAAAACGCCCAAAGGTGGCCTGCCTAAGCACATCAGCAGTGGCGAAACCGATGAAATCTGGATGGCGCTGGCCAGTTGTGAGCGCTTGGCGGCCAACGACAAGATCAACCTGGGGCGCGAACTGCTCAATCAAATGCAAGGGAAGCCGGGATCGAAAACATTGTGGGCATTGAGCCGCCTGGGGGCACGCAGTCCCGTCTATGGCCCCCAAGATCGGGTCATCGCCCCCGAAGAGGCCTCGCGTTGGGTACAGAAACTCCTGGCCATGAAGCCGGCACACAACAGCGGCACGGCCAATGCGCTCGTGCTGCTGGCCCGCTTCACGGGAGACCGTGCCCGCGATCTGCCGGATGAGATCCGCGATCAGGTCGATGCCTGGCTGGCTGGGGTACACGAACCGGAGCGTTTCCGCCGCATCCTCAACGACCCCGATGCCGTCCTGAGCGAAGAGGAAGAGAGTTGGGTTTTTGGGGAATCGTTGCCCGTGGGGTTGGTGTTGTACAAGATCGATGTGAACGAAGAATAGGAAAACCTGATGATCATCGAATGGAATGTCCATCTCTTCTCTGCCGACACTGAACGCTATCCGTTGCATGCGCAGGCGGCTTATGTGCCGGATGCGTCGCATTGGTCGGCAGATCCGCTGGCCGATTACTTAACACGTATGGAGCAACACGGCATCGACCGCGCCGTGGTTGTTCACCCCGAGCCGTATGGCGACGATCACAGGCTGATCCTGGACGCGCTGCGTCGGGAACCGGATCGGCTGCGCGGCACATCGCTCTTCTACCCGCGCGACCCTGCGGCTGTGCAGAAGCTACGCGATCTGGTGGCACAGGAACCACACATTGTGTCTACTCGGTTTCATGCCCATCGTGGCACCGATCACTATCTGGAGAGTTTCGCCGATCCTGGCGTGGTGGCGTTGTGGGAGGCCGCCGCAGAGCTGGGGCTGATCGTGGAGTTGCACATCGGCCCCAATTTCGCCCGGCAAACCGTCGATCTGATCCGCGCCCACCCACGGACACCGGTCTTGATCGATCACCTGGCCGAGGCGAAACTGGGCAACGCCGTCGAATATGCCGACGTCCTCGATCTGGCACAGTACGACAACGTCTACATGAAGCTTTCGGGGCTTAACCACTTTGCCGACGACGCGCCCACCTACGAGAGCGCACGCTCCTTCACCCGCCGTGTCGTGGATACGTTCGGCCCGGCGCACATGGTCTGGGGCAGCGGATCACCCAAGATCGTCGATGTGCATCTGGCCCACCTGTCTGAGGCAGATCGGGAACGGGTCAAGGGTGGGAACCTGGCGAAGTTGCTGGCGTGGGAGGGGTAGGTGGCCATCTAATCCGAATCATTCGAGCATTGCGGCGATTTCGTCCACGATCTCGAACGTGGATTGGGGCCGCCCCAAGGTCTTGGCGGCGGCGGTCATTTTGGCCAGTTTATCCTGTTGGGGGCCAAACCAGCGGCTAAGGATAGCTGCAATTTGGTGTGGGTCTTCGCTGTAGGCGCCAACGCCGTTGTCGACCACATAAGGAATGTTCCCTGTTTCCTGGCCGGGGATGTAGCCACTGAGCAAGATGGGCAGCCCGGTGATCAGCGCTTCAGCAATCGTCCCAGGTCCGGCTTTGGTGACGATACAGTCCACGGCTGACATCCACTCGGCCATGTTATCGACAAAACCCAACACCCGGACGGGCAATGGCCACTTCCGCGAGTTCAGCGAGTGTCGCAGCTTTTCGTTTCGCCCACAGATCACGACCAACTGCGCGTGACGACCATCCGAGGCAAGACGTGCTGCCGAGGCGGCAACAATGGCCTCAACCGGACCCATGCCTTCGCCACCGCCCACAATCAAGGCCGTCAGCCGATCCGGATCAATGCCAAGCTCGCGGCGCAACTCCACACGCGGACGGGGCGAGCGGGCAAAGGCCGGGCGCACAGGCAATCCACTGACGCAGACCTGTTTTGGCTTGAGGCCGGCGCGTCGCGCGCTGCGAGAGGCGGCTTCTGTGGGCACGAAACAACGATCCACTCGACGGTGAAACCAGATCGGCGAAATCGAACCCAGATCCGTGATCACGGTGATGAAAGGTGTATTCGGGCGATACTTGTGCAAGACTCGTTCGGGAATCTTTTGCATCAATGGGTGGACAGAGATCACCAAATCGGGTTGGTACTTCTCGAACATCGTTCGTGCCGAGCGGCGGACCAGCACTTCGACCGCCCTCAACAACGGCGAGGTCAGGTATCTTTGCCCACTAATCAGCCACATCAGCTTCCACAAATGCAGGCCATGACTGACCAGCGGACTGTATGTGTTAGGCAGCACGTTGATGGGCCAGGGGGTATACGATTTCCACAAGTCGACGATTTCGATTTGAAAGCGGTCGCCATACCGCTCCGCGAAACCGGCCTGCAAGGCTTGCGCGCTGGCACGATGACCGCCTCCGGTGTCGCTCATTAAGATTAAGATGGTAGACATTGTAACTCGCTTACTATGCAAGAGTCGATGGTCAAACTAGCGGTGTCGTGATCGGCAAGCAAGGGCACAGCAGGGCAACCATTGATCAAATAAAAAGCAATGCTGATTTTGGCGATTTGATCTGCGGCAAGCAACGGGGCGCTGTGGTTAGCTCGAATGTATTGTACATTCACATGGCCGTAGGGTGATCTTGCCGTGATAATGTCGTGGCGCCCAAAGATGTAGAGAGACGGCACTGGCAGATCGAATAACTGCTTGCCTGAATTGGGAAGGTCGTGCAGTATCTTCTTCAATACAGCAGTGTCTTGAGATGAAATCTCATTTACCCACTCTCTTGCATACCGACTTCGATGTCCATTGAAACCCAGTAAGACAACCAGCCCGTACAGACTCCGGCCTGATAAAAGGCGGTTTGCGAAATGCGGGATGTACAAGTCGATCACTCTTAGTAGGCTCAGTGTTTTCCAGCGTAGTCCATGAATGTAGAGCGGGCACAAAAAGACAGCCTCGCCGATTCGATGCGGGTAACGGTTTATATAAGCCTCAGCTACCCGTGTCCCAATGGAGTAACTAAATATAGACCACTTTTCTATTTGAAGCTCTTCCCGCATTTGCTCCAAATCCTGCACGCAATTAGCGTAGTAAGAACCGGGGTTGAGAGCACTGGCAGAAGGTCCCATTCCCGGTAGCTCAACGATAATCAACTGAAAATGAGACTCCAATAAAGGGCCAAGATTCTCCCATATGTTGTATGTAACACCAAATCCATGCAGGAGTAACAGGGGGAAACCCGATCCTCTTGAGCAGAAACGAAGTTGGCTCATACGCTCTCGCTAGTTCACTATTCTGAAACAACTATGACAAAAACCAACGTTTTGATTTTGGCATCCCGAACAGGTGGAGGACACGTCAGCCTTGCAGAGTCATTGCAGGATCGAATAGGCCAGGATTATGAAGTTCGCATAACTGATGTACAGTCCGCATTGTTTCTGACACATTATCGCCTGGTGAGCCGCCATGCGCTCTGGTTGTGGGGAACCGAATATCGCGTATCCAATACACCCAATCGCGCGTACCTTACGCACCTGATATTCACACTGCTCTCAAAGCACAAACTTGTCAGGCTGATTCGTGATTATCAACCTTCGCTGATCTTTACCACATACGCATACTACACCTATGCAACTATCCAGGCGCTAAAAGATTTGAGGCAGAACGTACCTCTGGGCATACTGTTTTCAGACCCACTGTTTGTCCATGCTGCCTGGTTGACCTACAAGAATGCCGAGGCAACGCTGGCGCCGACGCGTGACACTGTGCAAGAAGCGCTCGACGCCGGTTTCGATCCAGAACGGGTCCACTTGACAGGTTGGCCGGTGCGTGGACAGTTCTACGAGGCCTATGGCGAAGACGTAGCCGCTTTTCGCCATCGTCTCAATCTCGCCCCAGATCGATTAACCATCTTCCTACAGGGCGGCGGAGAGGGAACAGCGAAATTTACGCAGACTGTAGAGAATTTATTGCACATCAACCGCCAGTCGTCCTCGCCGGTACTACAAATCATCCTCGCCACGGGGACAAATGAGGCATTACGCGCACAGTTCCTCAATGTGGAGCATTGCTACCCTTTACCCTTCACCAAGAAGATTGCCCCGTATATGGCTGCCGCTGACCTGATCATGGGAAAGGCCGGGCCGAATATGCTCTTCGAATCGGTAACGTTGGGGAAACCGTTCATCGCCACCACCTACATTCCCGGCCAGGAAACGCCCAACCTGGACTTCATCCGCGACAATGGATTGGGGTGGGTTGCCCTCACCACCGAAGAACAACATACCCTCATTCAAAGTCTGCTCCAAGATCAGGCCCAGATCAATGCCATGTACACGTCGGTCGACCGCTACCGCCAGTGGAACACCCAGGCGACTGAAGGGATACCGGGTCTTGTGCGGAAGCTGGTGGCATAAGAGGGCAAAGACGCAACAAGCCTCTCCCTCCTAATACGCCCCTTTGCCCAACAACACCTTGGGAATAGTCGTCAACAGAATACTGAGATCGAGGCCCACGCTCCAATTCTCGGCGTAGTAGATGTCGAGGAGCACCATCTCGTCGAAGGTAAGATCGCTGCGCCCGCTGATCTGCCACAGACCTGTCGCCCCGGGGCTCACCGAGAGCCGTTTGTGGTGCCACTCTTCGTACTGTGCCACCTCTTCGGGTAAGTTGGGCCGTGGACCAACCAGGCTCATTTCACCACGGAAGACGTTGATCAACTGTGGCAATTCGTCCAGGCTGAAACGGCGCAAGAGACGCCCGACGCGGGTTTTGCGTGGATCATCGCGCACTTTGAAGAGCGGGCCCGTGGCTTCGTTGAGGTTGGCGACTGCGTTGCGCTGTGCGTCGGCGTTGATCACCATGGATCGGAATTTGTAGATACGAAAACGCTGTTCGTTCTTGCCCACGCGCACTTGTGAATAGAGAATAGGGCCGGGCGAATCGAGCCGGATGGCCAGTGCAATCAACAGTGTAATCGGCAACGTCAGCAGCGCAATGACCGACGAAATGACGAGATCGAGCGCTCGTTTGATGATCAAGTTCCAGCCCGCAATCGAGACGCTGCGTGTGCTGATCAACGGGATGCCGTTGATCTCCTCCACTTCCATCTGGTTTTTGGTCATAAGGAAGATATCGGGCACCACTTGCGCCTTGATCCCCGCCTGATCACATTCGTTGAGCAGACGCGCCACCGTCCGATGACTCTGCCAGGGCAAGCAGATGATGACGAGATCCAATGGGTATGTCTCGCGCACCTGTGCGAATCTGTCCACGGAGCCAAGCGCCTTGAATCGGCCAATATCGGTTGACCCTTTGGCCGGGTTGTCGTCCAGGAAGCCAATCAGCCGATAGCCAAGGCCCGGTCGTGCGGCTATCGTGCGCATCACCATGCGCCCCACATCCCCCGCGCCCACAAGAACCACACGCTGAACGCCGATGCCATAACGGCGCAAGTACGTGCGCAGTAGGGCAATCGTGCCTCGATTCAAACCCAGCAACACGACGACGAGGATGGCGGTGTATAGAAACAGTAGACGGCTGTAGAGCATCGGGCTGAAGACCAGGTTGATGGTGATCAATGTGACCACGCCAATCGTGGTTGCACTGGCGATGGTGTAGATCTCTTCAATCCAGAGCCGTCCCCTGCGCTGACGGTAAACACCCGAAAAGTGAAAGAGCAAAAAGAGGATACAGACCAACGCCAAACACGAAAACACATACGAGGAAAAATCCGTTTGAAAGACGGGATCAACCGCACGGAACCACTGCAACCGATATCGGATCAGATAGGCGAGTGCAAATGCCAGCACGATAAGCAGCGAATCGCTCACGCGCAGCAGGTGGGGCCACAGTTGTGGACTCACACCCTGGATGAGTTGAATCAGCCAATGATCCTTTTCGGCGATGGCGATGCGATCTCGCTTAAATGGCTCGACGGTCATTTTCTAAATCGTCCCAAACTAGTGAAAGGCCCGTTGGCAGGATCAAAGTGTAGACGCCTGTGGTTCAGTTGCAGTCAGTCGAGGCGGCAAATTGTCCATCCACGATCAAACCACACGACGATAGACATCCAAGGTCTCTGCGGCGCAACGTGCCCACGTAAAATCATGGCTGTGGACGAGTCCACGTTGGCGCAGGTCGCTGCGGAGTGTGTTGTCGTTCACAATATGCCGGATTGCGTCTGTCAGATCAGTTGTGGATTCCGCCGGGAACGTCAAAGCGGCGTTGCCTGCCACTTCCAGCAGGCTGGGCGCACGGCTGCACAGGACGGGCGTTCCACAGGCCATGGCTTCGAGTACCGGCAACCCGAATCCTTCAAACAGGCTTGGGTAAACAAAGGCCAGCGCCGCCCTATACCAATCGGGCAGTTCCTCGCCGGGCACGTAACCGGGAAAGTGTATCACATCGGTCAAATTTAACGTCTTCACCTGCCGGTATATCTGCTCATAGAACCAGCCCTGCCCACCGGCCAGGACGAGCGCAATATCGCGATCCTGAGTGGAGGCGTGGGCGCGCCAGGCTGCATAGGCATCGATCAGGCGTTCCAGATTCTTGCGTGGTTCCAGGGTGCCCAGGGTAAGCAAGAAGCGCTCGGGCAGGCCGCGCTTTCGGCGGAACGTTTCCACGGCGGCAGGATCTCCAGGTGCGAAACGTTTGCCAACCCCATTATACACGACATCGATTTTCTGTGCGGACACGTCGAAAAACGTACATAGATCGTCGGCGGTCTGTTTGCTAACCGCAATCACGCGCTGTGCCTTGTGTACGCTGAGCCGACAGAGTTGCGTCAAGTAAACGCGCTTGGCGGCAGGGAAGCGCTCGGGCATGCGTACAAAACTCAGATCATGGACGGTGACGATGCCGGGCCGTCGTGTTGACAGTGGCAACACGTTGACCAACCCGTGGATCAGGTCGGCCTTCAACGTAGCCAACGCCAAGGGCAGGGCGGTCTGTTCCCATACGATCCGCGCAAGAGGGCGTTGTGCCGGCCAGCGCGTCCGTCGCAATTCTACGCCGGGGCAGGCAAAGGCCGTATCGTTGACAAATGCGGTCAGGTGAAACTCTGGCGCGGCCTGCCCCAGGGCTGTCAGCAATTGCCGGCTGTACACGCTAACCCCCGCCCCTCGGTACGATTCTGCCGTGTTGATCAGTTGCGCGTCGATGACAATGTGCATGAATGTGGTGACCGAAGGGGGTGGAGACCGGGGGCCAAAAGATGGGTGGCTCGACTCGTCACCCCCTGGCTTCTAATCCCCAATCATCTGCCGATAGAGTTCGACGGTTTGCACGGCGATCTGGTGCATGGTGTACGTTGCCAAAACGCGCTGTCGACCGGCTTCGGCCCATTTTCGCCGCTCGTTTGGATTGTCCATCAAGCGCTGCATGTGTGCATGCAGCGCAGTGACATCCTCTTGGGCGAAGAGCAACCCTGCCTCCCCGATGACGTTTGGGATTTCGCCGCAGATACTGCCGATCACAGGCACGCCACAGGACATAGCTTCGATGAGGACGCGGCCAAACTGTTCTTGCCAGTTCGGGCGACTGCGGCTGGGCAGTACGAGCAGATCGAGCGACCGATAGAAGTCGGGCATGTCATGCGCTGCCAGTCGTCGCCCCAACTCGACGCGATCGGCGATACCCAGTTCGACGGCCAATCTACGCAACTCCGCCTCGGCACCGCCGCTGCCGACTAAGATTAAGCGCCAGTCGCCACTTAACCGGGCACAGGCCCGCAACAGCAGATCGATCCCCTTCTCTTCGAGCAGACCGCCGGCATAGCCGATCTGAAATGGCTGCGTCCGCTGAGCCGATCTCGGCGAAAAGATCGCCGGGTCGACGCCAAACTGTGGAATGACGCGGATCTCACCACCGTATCCTTTGCGCCGCAGCACCGCGGCGGCGTCCTGATTGCCGGCGATGGCCGCGGCACAGGCCCGATAGTTGCTCTGTTCCACCCATGCGAACGGCGGCGGATAGCGTCGAAAGAGATTCTGCCATGTGAAGAAGGTGGTGGCTGCGCCTGTGGAGCGAGCCGCATGGATCCCCAACCAGGTTGCCAGGTTATAGGGTTCTTCGTCCATGTGCACAAGATCCGGGCAAATCTGACGCAACGTATAATGCAGTGTCGGGTAAAAATGAAGATGGTAGTTGCCATTCATGGCCAAAGGGATCGTACGCAAGCGATAGCCCTGAGTGTGAATCGATTCGGCCTGTTGGCGACCGCGCCGATCCTGCCACCGGGGTGGAATCAGCACCGTCAGGTCAACGCCCAGTGCGGCGATCTCTTCAGCTTTGCGTTGATAGGCGCCGACGATCAGCGCCTTGCTTACCATGACGACTCGCATTTTCCCCTCTTCGCTCTGTGCATTATAGACGTCGCCTGGATGATCGTCCAAAAGCAAAGAGTTTCTGGGTGTGTCCCATAGTATTGGGTGGGTCCATGTCTACCGGGAAGCCACGACGGATGGACACGGAGGTCCATCCCTACGGTAGGGACCGGCCTCCGTGCCGGTCCGTTCTGGGTATTGGGACGCACCCAGAGTTTCTCCATGTATGGACAATTTAAAGCGAGGTTGTTATACTTTCTCTGCATCCTTCGGATGGTGAGTCGGCTGGTTGATCAGTCGGCGTCGGGCACCCTCGCTCGGCGAAAAGTGCGAACTATCCTCCGCCTCGGGTTGACGAACGGAATCAATCGATCCGGTTTTGCACACTGGGACAGACCAATATGAAACGCTGGAAAGAATACTTTACGCCTGCCACTGTTGACGAGGCGCTCACCCTGCTAGGCCAGTACGACGGCAGCGCGCGTATCATTGCCGGCGGCACCGATCTGATCCTGGATATGGAATCAGGCCACGCCGCCGCGCCCGAAGTACTGGTCGACGTGACGCGAATCAACGGCTTCGATGAGATCCGCCCCCTGTCTGACGCAGACGGCGAGTGGATCGTGATCGGTGCCGGGGTGACGCATTATCAAGTCGAACGCCACGCTCTGCTACAGCAGATGGGTACGTGTCTCACCGAAAGCTGCCGCGTCGTGGGCGGCCCGCAGGTGCGTAATGTGGCCACGCTGGGCGGCAACGTGGCCCACGCCCTCCCCGCTGCCGACGGTACTATCGGTCTGCTTGCGCTCGACGCCCAGGTAGAGATCTGCACACTGCTCGAAGGGCGTGTCACCCGATCATGGCAGCCGCTGCTCTCGATTTTTGCCGGACCCGGGCAGAACAATCTGACGCGTGGACAGATGATCAGTGCTTTCCGCTTTCACCCTACCACTGTCAGGGAAGGTAGCGCTTTTGATCGAATCATGCGTCCGCAAGGGGTGGCGTTGCCAATCCTGGGGCTGGCGGCGCGCGTGAGCCTCCGCGAAGACGGCGACCGCGTGGGCGAGGCGATTGTCGCGATTGGCCCCGCCGGCCCCATCCCGTTCCGGGCGAGCGGCGCCGAGGCCGTCCTCACGGGGGCAGATCGCTTCGATGACGCTCTGATCGAAGAGGTTATCGCCGCAGCGCAAGCACAGGTGAGGCTGCGCACCAGCAAACATCGTGCCAGCCAGGACTACCGCCACGAAATGATCGCTGTGCTGCTGCGCCGTGTTCTACCCAAAGCGGTGGAGAGGGCAAAGGGCTGAGCGTGTGTGACCGGCCCCCTGGAGAAACGTATGATTCATCTACAGTCAGTTGAACTGAGGAGTTCGTTTCCACGCAACCGGACCGAGTTTCCGTTTTCGGTGTCGTCATTGGCCTCGTTGACCGAGATCCGCTTCGAGTCGCCGGTCACCTTCCTGGTGGGTGAAAACGGATCGGGCAAGTCCACGCTTTTGGAGGCGTTGGCTGCTGCCGCGGGTTCGATAGCCGTGGGCAGCAACGAAATGGGGAACGATGAGACACTGGCGTCGGCGCGCGCCGTGGCCCGTCACCTGAAGTTGGCGTGGACCCGGCGCACGCATCGTGGCTTCTTCCTGCGCGCCGAGGACTTTTTCGGCTTCGCCAGACGCATCGCCCAGATCCGTGCAGACTTGGAGCACGAACTGGCCGCCGTAGACAGCGAGTATGGCGGGCGATCCGAAAAGGCCAAGGGGTTGGCCAAGATGCCCTATGCTCGCGAACTACACGCCATCAAAGAGCGCTACGGCGATGGACTGGACGCACGTTCGCACGGCGAGAGCTTTTTGGCGCTCTTTCAGTCGCGCTTTGTGCCCGATGGGTTGTATCTGTTGGACGAGCCGGAAGCGCCGTTGTCGCCGCTGCGGCAGGTAGGGTTTTTGGCACTGCTCAAGGAAATGGTGGCCCAGGATGCTCAGTTTATCATCGCCACCCATTCGCCAATCCTGATGGCCTTTCCCGGTGCCACGATTCTTAACTTCGATCAAACTCCCGTCGCCCCTGTTCCCTGGGAGGAACTGGAGCATGTCAGCGTCACGCGTTCGTTTCTTAACTCGCCGCAGGCGTATCTTCAGCATCTCTAAGCCCTACGCCATACCACAGGCTCGTGGTAGATTTATTTTTTTTGTATCACAGGCTTGTGGTAGATTCAATCAAGGAGCAACACTCAATGCCTCAACTCAAGCTAATCGTCAACGGCGTAGATCACGCGCTGGATGTGCCTGCCAATCGGTATCTGGCTGAGGTTCTGCGTTACGATCTAAAACTGACCGGCACCAAGATCGGCTGCGAGGAAGCCGAATGCGGCGCTTGTACCGTGATCGTCAACGGCCAACCGGTGGACTCGTGCATCTACCCTGCCTTCAAAGCCCAGGATGCGACGATCCTCACGATTGAGGGATTGGCGGCGGCGTGGCCTGACGCAGACGGCAACTTGCATCCTTTGCAAGAAGCTTTCGCCGTCCATGGCGCCACCCAATGCGGATTCTGCACGCCCGGCTTCATTATGCAGGCCAAGACGCTGCTCGATGAGAACGCCGATCCGAGTGAGGCCGAGATCAAGGAATGTCTCAAAGACACCTTCTGCCGTTGCACGGGCTACACGTCGATCATCAACGCAGTCAAGGCTGCCGGCGAAAAGATGCGCACCGGCCATCTCCCGCTGCCCGAAATTCCCCATGTGATCGAACCGCTCGAGCAGATCGGCAAACCCCTGGCCCGCCCTGACGCCGTGGCGAAGACAACCGGCGCCGCCCTCTACACCGATGACTACTCCTTTGACGGGATGCTGCACGGGGTGACGCTACGCAGCGCCTACCCACACGCCCGCATCCTATCCATCGACACGAGCAAGGCGAGCGCTCTGCCCGGCGTCCATGCCGTGCTGACCCACGCCGATGTGCCCGGCGATCCTCGGCACGGATTGGTGGAAAACGACTGGCCTGTCTTCGCCGGCGGCAAGTACCCGGCGCGCTATGTGGGCGATCCACTGGCGCTGGTGGTGGCCGATTCAGACGAAATCGCCCAAGAGGCGATAACGCTGATCGCCGTGGAATACGATGTGCTCCCCGCGGTCACCGATCCCGTGGAAGCGCGCAAGCCCGAGGCGCCCGTCCTGCACCCGGATCGGCCTACGGGCAATCTGCTCAAACATATTAAAGTGCGCCACGGTGATGTGGACACAGGCTTCGCCCAGGCAGATGTGATCGTGGAGCGCACTTACCGTACACCGATGACTGAGCACGCCTTTATGGAACCCGAATGTTCTGTGGCCGTGCCCGCAGGCTACAACGCCGATCACGACAAGCTGACCATCTACGTGGGCAGCCAGATTCCCTACAGCGACCGCCGTCAAGTTGCCAAATCGCTAGGGCTCGAAGACGAGCAGGTGCGCGTGAGGGGCACGTTGATGGGCGGTGGTTTCGGCGGCAAAGAAGACATCGCCGGCCAGGTGCATGCGGCGCTGGCGGCACAGGTGACGGGCTGCCCTGTAAAAATCCTCTACAATCGCGAAGAGAGTCTGCGCTTCCACCCCAAACGCCATGCTACGCTGATCCGCGTCAAGACCGGCGCCAAACGGGATGGCACCCTGGTGGCCGTAGAAGCCGAACTCTACGGAGACAGCGGCGCCTACGCCAGTTTGGGCGAAAAGGTGATGACCCGCGCCACCACCCATGCCACCGGCCCCTATGTCGTTGAAAACAGCAAGATCGACTGCTATGCTATGTATACCAACAACGCGCCCTGTGGCGCCTTCCGTGGCTTCGGCGTCACCCAATCGGCCTTCGCCGTGGAAAGCAATATGGACATCCTCGCCCAGGAATTGGGCATGGATCCCGTAGAATTGCGCCGCAAAAACGCCATGCAGGTGGGCACCACTACCGCCACCGGTCAACTCCTGCGCGAGAGTGTGGGGTTGTTGGACTGTCTTGAGAAGGTGGAAAAGGGGATTCGGGACTGGAGATCAGAAAGTGCCGAGGCGTCCGCCGACCTGTGGAAGCCGATCAAACTTGGCAAGAAGCGGTACGCCTGGGGCATCGCCGCCGGATATAAAAACACCGGGCTGGGCGGCGGCGCACCGGACAAGTCCACCGCCGAGGTAGAGGTCTTTGCCGACGGTACGGCAGAGATCCGCACAAGCAGTGCCGAGATGGGGCAGAATCTCATCGGCGTGTTGGCCGCCTGCACCGCCGAGGAACTGGGTCTGCCCTTTGACAAGGTGCGTGTGCTGGTGATGGACACGGATCTCACGCCCGATGGCGGACCGACGACGGCCAGCCGCCAGACCTACGTCAGCGGCAATGCGGCGCGCCTGGCCGCTCGCGCCATGCGCCAGCAGATGCAGACCGTTCTGGCCGAAAAGTTCGACGTTCATCCCGACGTCATCGCCTTCCATGAAGGATTGGCCTATGTCGACGAATCGCGCTTGGGCCAGGTCGCCGGGTCTACCAATGGACAACCCAACGGCAATGGGCAAACCAACGGTCAGCCCAATGGATCGCACACCATGCGCGATGCAGTACGTTCCATCTCCTTCGCCGACGCCGTGAACGCCATGCTCGCCGAAGGCCGAGAGCCCAAATTACAGTACGAGTATTGGGCGCCGAAGACGCAGCCACTGGGTACCGGCGGGGATATGCACTTCGCCTTTTCGTATGCCGTGCATGCGGCGCTGGTTAGCGTGGATGAAGATACCGGCGAAATCGCAGTCGAAAAGGTGATCACTGCACACGATGTCGGCCGCGCCATCAACCCGCTCAGTTTGGCGGGGCAGATCGAAGGCGGTATTGTCATGGGTATGGGCAATGCACTGACAGAGCACTACATCGTTGAAAACGGCGTGCCGTGGACCCAACACCTGGGCCAGTACAAGATGCCTGGGATCAAAATGACCCCCCAAATGGAGAATCACATCGTCGAGCACGGCACCGCCGATGGTCCATACGGGGCCAAAGGCGTGGGCGAGATCAGTTCGATCCCCATCAGCCCCGCCATTGCCAACGCCGTCTACAACGCCGTGGGCGTACGCTGTATGGCCCTTCCGCTCGATCAGGATGCGTTGCTGCTGGCTATGAAACGCGGCGAGTCGGTGGTGACGACGCGATGGGGCGATCCGCCCTTGAACGCATAAGTTCATCACTTGTCACCCCCTGGGGCGACGCACTGGCAGGAGTGGGCAGTGGGCCGCACCTGAGCCTGTACAGGTTCCAACTATCATGCAGAAAACACACAGAGCGCCCTCGATCTATAGATCGGAGGCGCTCTGCGCGTGAAGAGGAGAGGAAGCGAGAAAGATTGCCGGGGGAGGATAGCTTTCCCGCAGGAGCAACAGCCGTCTCTCTTGTGAAGAGTATGCACCGATGCTGTTAAATGCAGATTAGGGCACTGTTAACAGTGCGTAATCTGTGTCCATACTGAGTCTGTCCCTGCCTTTAGCTGTTTCAGTTCAGCCAGGAAATTATGCTAAACTTGCTAGCATAACAGGAAACCAATGGCGCGCAATGGCAGACTCGTGATCCGGATTATCGGCCTCACAGCCCCCCGCCATTTCTATAAGAAACTTCAATTCTACAAAGGACAAAGTCTATGAAGATGCACACTTTGCGGCGCTTTTTACCTGCGGCGCTCTTCGTCGTCGTATTGGCGGCTTGCAGCATGCCCATGGCGTCGACGTCCACACCTGAACTTAGCGGCGATTCCCTGCGCGTTGAGAACGTCATGGCCCGCCCAGCACCCGGGGGCGGCAATGGTGCCGCCTACTTCACTATCGTCAACCCCACCGAAAGCGCGGATCGACTGATTTCGGTGCAGTCCACTGTGGCGAGTGCAACCGAATTGCACGAAACGACAGAAGAGAATGGGGTCATGCGCATGAGTCCCAAGCCCGATGGCTTTGAGATCCCTGCGCGCTCTCTGGTGGAACTGAAACCAGGTGGCAAACATGTGATGTTGATAGGCATTGCTGAAGGGTTAGCGGCCGGCGATGAACTGGCGCTGTCGTTGACCTTTGAAAACGCCGGCACCATGGATATCACGATTCCTGTGATGGAGATGACCGGCAGTACGATGCCCATGGCTACGATGGATCATGGGGACGGGGACATGGCGGAGGGTGCGATGGCGGCGGATGCGCTCGAACCGCAATTCACCGAAAACGGCATTTTTCAGGTTACGGCCACCAGCCGGCTCGATCCGATTACGATCAACGAGATCCACAATTGGCTGCTGCATGTAGAGAATGCAGACGGTGCGCCGGTGGAAGACGCCGAGATCGCCGTCGACGGCGGTATGCCTGCCCACAATCACGGCTTCCCCACGACGCCACAGGTCACCGAAAATCTGGGCAACGGCGACTATCTGCTTGAGGGCGTCCGTTTCAACATGACCGGTGACTGGGTGATGGATCTGACCATTTCGTCCGGCGAGCAGACAGACAGCGTTCGGTTCGAGTTTGAGCTAAAGTAAGGGGAGAGGCAGAAGAGAAGATGATGAGATGATGATGGCGATCCGTTACCCCGGCGCCTCTGCTCTTGGAATTCCGTTGGCAGGCAAAGATGATGAGATGATGAGATGATGATCGTCGAGATCCATCATCCCATCATCATCCCGTCCCCATCATCCGTCATCTCATCATCCCGTCATCCCCCTTCACCCCTTCACCCCTTCCTCACTCTGGCATCTCAACCACGATCTTGATGGCTCCTTCATCGCGGGTGCGCTGTAACTCATACGCTTCGAAGACACGCTCAAACGGGAAACTATGGGTGAGGATCGGTTTGACGTCGATCTCACCGCTGGCGATCAACTCCAGTGCCTGACGGGTAACGCCCTGCCCCGGATCGTTGACCGCGCCCGAAATTGTCTTCAGGCGCGGATATTTGCGGAAGAAGTTGGCGTAGTCGAAGGTCATTTCCTGGAAGTGGGGGATGCCGAAACAGAGGATCTCGCCCTGTTCCTTGATCAGTGTGGACGTCATGGCCACGGTATCGCGCTCCCCGGCCGCTTCCACCACGAAGTCGACCATGCGCCCATCGGTGATCTCCGCCACGGCCTCGGCGGCGTCGATGTCGGCATTGTGGACGGTATGCGTCGCCCCGTACATCTTGGGCAACATCAGCCGATGGGGCTGCAGATCGATGCCGATGACGCGGCGCGCGCCCATCCGACGCAGCATCCAGTCGAACCAGAGACCGGCTGAGCCCTGGCCAATGACAGCCACATCTTTGCCGATCAGCGACGTGGTGATCTGTTTGGCGGCATAGAGGATGGTGCCCAACTGTTGGGCCTGGAGCAGTTCTTCGATGGATTTACCCGGCGGCAGCGGCAGCACATGATCGATCTGCGCCAGATAATACTCGGCCATCGCTTCGTGGCGCGGCGCCAACGTCAGCGCCACCGTCCCCGGTTCGATGCCCGATCCGGGCGCGTCGACGGCTTCGACCACCCCTACCATTTCGTGGCCCGTTGTCCCTGGGGGGAAGGGATACAACTCCTTGGGGGCATAGTGCAGCATGTAGATATCACTGCCGCACAACGACACGCGCAGTGGGCGCACCAGGGCATAGCCCGGCTTGAGTTCGGGTTTGGGGGTTTCGATAAACTCTGCATGGCCTGGGGCCAAAACTTGAACAGCTCGCATGGATCTCTCCTGTGGGATGGGCCGGAAAGGGATTGGCGATTGTAGGTTGAGAGATTAGATGAGTGCAGATCCTGTGATGAGATCCAATCTCTAATCTCCGCTTTCGGTCAAACACGCGCCGGTGGGACGGGGTCCTTGGGCGCGCCAGGGCAAGGACGTGTACGAACGATAGGCGACGTCGAGGTAAGGCGTTTCGACGCGGACATGGCCACGGTAGCGGGATTCCAGCGCTGCTTCGAGGACACCGCTGGTGAGCAGGGTCCGTTTGGCATCGTAGGTGGGGACACCGCTGACAAACATCTCTTCGACATTGAGGCTGAGATAGCTAAAGTGGGCGTGGGGGCTGCCGCCCTGCAGATAGAATTCAGTCGCCACGATTTCATCGCCGACGCGGGCGGCGTAGGCGAAACCTTCGACGTAGTCGGTCAACATGAGGACGGCTCCGCGCGTGCCGTCACGATATTCTAGCAGGAAGAGCGCCGGGTTGGGGCAACCATCCTCCACGGCGCCGCCTGACTTTTTCTGCATGGTGGCCAGAGCAACATCGGCCAGTTCGCGCGACCATAGACCGTCCCTGGCCGCTTGCCAGACGGCGCTGCCTTCGAGACAGGTGACGGCCGCAACGCCACTTTCCCCACCGCGACGCCGCTCGATCATGCACTGCAACGTCTCCAGGGCGTGGAAGCCGTAACTGTCCAGCCCGCTGTAACCAATCGCAAGCGCTTCGCTAATGGGTGTTTCCAACTCGTGTTCGAGCCAGGGGTTGCGCCAGCATGTGGGCAGTGAGGAACCGGCCATGAACGGCGCGCCCAGCCCTTGCAGGCGTTCGAATATCCAGAGTGCGTCCGCCCAATTGTACGAGAGGTGCTTGTCGTTGAAGACGGGTACTGTGCGTCCGCTCGTCGCCATTACGCCACAGATCTGCTCCATAAAGGGCTTGCGTGGATAGAGGTGCTGCTCCTTCTCGTTCCAGGCGTAGTCGCCATGTTCGCCGATCAACAACACCCCATCCACTGCCAGTGTGTCGCCGCCTAGCGTCAGTGCGCCGGGGATGCTGCGAAAGATCGGCACACCGAACTCCTCGGCGTAGCCGCGGCTGAGATCGTTGTCGGGAAACTGATCCACGTACATCGACGCGATTTCAACGCGTGGAGAAACCAGGTCAGTATCGGTCGGAATACCACGCAAGAACTTGGTGATGATCACATCAGCATGAGAAAGTGGCCGGTACTCGGTCAAAATAGCCGCAATGCGTTTCACGACGGAACCTCTCTTGTGGTGGGCGGTTGTGGGTTGAAGCGTCTTTGGGATGAAGGGAATGGAGCATCAACACGCTTCATTATAAAAAAGCCGGGCCTCTCTGGGAAACCCGGCTCTTCCATCGCGAACCAAACTGCGTCGGCTGTGTTTACTCTTCGCCGCGTAGCGTGAGCAGATAGGCGATGATGTCTGCCAACTGCTCCTGGCTCAAGGTCGCTTCGTAAATTTGCGGCATTAAGTTGGGCTGAAAGCCTTCCACCACAAAATCATTCGGGTGGGTGATGCTGTTATACAGATACGCTTCTGCACTTTCGCCGGGGACACGCGTCTCGGCATGGCCGGCGACATTGTACCAACTGGGGCCAACCTGAATGACGCCTTGTTGCATACTGTGGCAGGCCGTACACCCGTTGCTTGTGACGAGTTGTTCGCCGTTGGCCGGATTGGCCGCGGCCAGCGCACTGGCCATGTCGGCAGGCAGTTCCGTCACGGCGCCCACCGGGGCCGTTGCCTCTGTGGCCGTTGCCTCTGTGGCCGTCGCTGTCGGCGTGGCTTCAGGTTCAGGTGTGTTCGCTGCTTCGGGGGTTTCATCAGCCGTCACGGTGACGACAACGGCCACTGGTGTTGCAGGTTCAGTCGTGGCGGTCGATGTCTCAGTCGCTGTGGCCGTCGCCTCTGTGGCCGTCGCCTCTGTGGCCGTCGCGTCGTGGCCGTCGCCTCTTGAGTGGGTGTGGCCGTTGCTTGTGCAGTGGGCGTTGCCGTTGCTTCTGCCGTGGGCGTGGCGGTTGCCGCAGTCGTCGACGTGGCCGTCACTTCGGCTGCCGGTGCTGCGCTGACCTGTGTGGGTGCTGCCGACTGCCGAGGCGTCAACGCGGACGACCTCAGCGGTGCAATCACAATCGGCGCTGCCTCTGTGAACCGTGGAATAGGCGTGGGCATGCGTTCGGCACGGTTGCCGCCGCAGGCTGCCAGACCGAAGAGCAGGAGGAGCAAAATCGGGGAGAGTGTAAGTCTTTTGTTCATCATGATCCTTTGTAATCTGTTTCAAGTGGGGCGAAGAAATATCTACGCGCCGGATGGCGTTTCACGTACCTTTGGTGAGAGAACTTCGACGCCGGTGCATCTATCGTGGTGACCCATACAACGAGGAATGGATGAGATAGTCCATGACGCCAATTGATCCCTAGACCAACCCCATTGTAAACCTGACCACGCATCTACGCTACTTTGCAGCCATAGGGGGGTGCGTCCCAAGTTTTTCGGTTCTGAACTTCAGGGCAGCTACCCAGAACGGACCGGCACGGAGGCCGGTCCCTACACGTAGGGATGGACCTCCGTGTCCATCCGTCGTGGCTTCCCGGTAGACATGGACCCACCCAATAATTTGGGACACACCCGCCATAGGGGCACGTATCAGATCGACGTGGTCGGTGGCGAGTCCACGGATTTGAGCGGGGAGGGGGCGTTTTAACGACAGCGGGGCCGGCTTTTCGCCCGATGGCGAGTGGATCGTCTTTCGACGCAAAGTCCTGCGCCGTGAACAAGAGGGGTGTGGCAAACAGATCTGGATCATGCAAAGCGATGGCAGCGAGGCGCGCCCATTCACCGCCGACGCCGACAACGGCAACCCTATCGGGTCGCCCGATGGTCGCTACCTGCTGTCACGGCGGTTTCCCCTGTTAGGACCAGAAATTGTGCCTTCACTCTGGTTGATCGGCGTGCAAACCGGCGAGGTGCAGCATCTGCTCGAACCGGCGGATCAACCTGTGTAGAGACCCTGAGATTCGCAGGCAATAACTCTCAGCGGACCCGAAATTACATGCCTCGGGCCTCGGTCATCTGGTCTTCATCTTCATCTGTATCTTCGTCTGTATCTTCGTCCTCGGCTGGTTCGGATTCGATGGCGGAGTTGTGTTTTTGAATGAGGCTTAAATAGGAAGCAGCGTCTTGACGGCTGTCAACGTTGAGTTTGTCGAGGACATGATGGACATGGTTTTTGACGGTGCCAAGTTCAATAAACAGTCGGTCGGCGATCTCTTGATTCGTCAGATCCTCGCCGAGTAGATCGAGAATTTCTCGCTCGCGGCGTGTAAGTTCCGAGTAGTAGCCTGCATCGAAATCAACCACCCTATCGGCCAGTTGGGTGACGCGCTCCATCAAACTCATGGCGATTTCGGGGGAGACAATGGCTTCGCCGTTGTGGGCCGCGCGGATATTCTGCAATAGATGGGCCACCGTGTCGTCTTTGAGGATGTAGCCGGCGGCCCCCGTTTCAATATAAGTCATGATCACCGGCTCGGCTTCGGGCACACCCATCACCAGGACGCGCGGCGCGGGATCCAATTCGGCGCACTCCCGAACCAGGATCAGCGAATCCTCGTCGGGCAGATCGGCGCTGATCAATACGACATCGCAGGGCTTTTCATGTGTTTGAAGCATAGAAAGGGTTTCATCTCTACTGGTGGCAACCCCCAGGATCGTAATATCTGTTTCACCGGCCAATGCAGCGGAGATCGACTCCAAAATCAGGCGTACCTGGTCGACAATCACAATGTGAATCATAGGCATTTACTCTTTTGGCTATGTTGAAGTTGTCGGTCAGTTCCCCTCCCCGTGATCATTATACTCGCAACTCGTCCATTCGTATAACAAAGGCAAAACCTCGGCTGCAATTCATGCAGAGGATTGCCACGTCATCGTGGGCACCGTATAATAAAGGTATGAGCCTCGTCGATTTGCTTGCCCAACTACGTCGCGATCCGCAGTTTATGACCAATGTCACTGCCTGGCAGACGTTTGCGTCCAGACCGGCGCGCACCCAAGACTTCCCACCCCAGTTGCACCCAACATTGGCCGACGGATTGCGCCGACGTGGGATCGAGCGGCTTTACGTCCATCAGGGCCAGGCTGTAGAGCAGATCCTGGCCGGGCATCATGTGGCCGTCGTCACACCGACCGCCAGCGGCAAGACCCTCTGCTACAACCTGCCGGTGCTGCACGAACTGCTTTGCGATCCAGACGCAACCGCGCTCTACCTCTTCCCTACCAAGGCGTTGGCCCATGATCAACTGGAGGAGTTGGACGAATGGCAGCGCACCATCGAGGAAGGGGATGCGCCGGGTCCGCCGCTCACATTCGCCGCCTACGATGGAGACACGCCTACGGCACACCGCGCCCCCATCCGCCGCAATTCGCGCCTGATCATCACCAACCCAGACATGTTGCATGTGGGCATCTTGCCCTATCATGCGGCCTGGGCCGAGTTCTTCGCCGGTCTGCGTGCCGTGGTGATCGACGAAATGCATATCTATCGCGGTGTCTTCGGCAGCCACATGGCCAACGTCTTGCGCCGCCTTCAGCGGATCGCCGCCTTCTACGGCAGCAAACCTCGCTTCATCCTTACCAGCGCCACCATCGCCAACCCCGGTCAACTGGCCGAACAACTGGTCGAAGCCCCTGTCAGCGTCATCGATGACAACGGCGCGCCGCAGGGCGAGAAACACATTATCCTTTACAATCCACCGCTCTACGATCCGGCGCGAGGATTGCGCCGCAGCAGCGTATTGGAGAGCCAGGAGATCGTCACCCGACTGTTGTTGGGCGGCGTGCAGAGCATCGTCTTCGGGCGCTCGCGGCTCACCGTCGAGGTGCTGCTCACCTATTTGCGTCAGCGCATGATGCGCACGCCGGGCCTGACCGGCGATGATACCGTCGATCCACGACGCACCGTTGCCCAAACCGCACTGCGCGGCTATCGTGGCGGCTACCTGCCCGAGGAGCGGCGCGCCATCGAGGCAGGCCTGCGTAATGGCGATGTGCGCGCCGTGGTGGCAACCAACGCGCTCGAACTGGGCATCGACATCGGGCGATTGGAAGCCGCCTTGATCTGCGGCTATCCTGGCACGATTGCGGGGACATGGCAACAGATGGGGCGCGCCGGACGCACGGCAGATGCATCCCTGGCGATCCTGGTGGCGACGGCGGGCGCCCTCGATCAGTACATTGTCACCCATCCTGAATATCTGCTGGAGCGCTCGCCCGAACACGCCTTCATTAACCCCGATAATTTGATGCTGTTGGTGGATCAGATCCGCTGCGCCGCCTTCGAACTCCCCTTTCAGACAAATGAACGTTTCGGGGCCTCGATCTATACCGGCGACGTGTTGGCGTTGCTCGCCGAACAGGGCGATCTGCGCCTGGCCCAGGGCCGCTTCCTGTGGCAAGGCGAGAGCTACCCGGCGCGGCGGATTGGGCTGCGCAACAGCGGGAGCGACGTCATCGTCATTCAGCATCGGCCCGGCGACGGCGAAACCGTGCATATCGTGGGGGAGATCGACGTCGCCAGCGCCACTCGATTGGTCCACGCCGGCGCAGTCTACATTCACGAAGGGCAGAGTTACCTGGTCGAATCGCTTGATCTCGAAGGGCGGCTGGCCTCGGTGGCGCGGCAGGCCGTGGATTTCTATACTGACGCCAATCTGCACACCGAAATTGACATTCTCACGGTCCACGAACAGGCAGAGATGGGCAACGCCGTCGTCTGTTATGGCGATCTCTCTGTGACCTGGCAGGTGACCGACTATCGGCGTGTGCGCCACTACACCCATGAAACGCTGGGGATCTATCCACTCGACTATCCGCCGCAGACGTTGGAAACCAGCGGGTATTGGATCGAAGTCACCGCCGCCGCCCAGGACGTGCTCATGCGGGCCAGGCAGTGGCACGATTCGCCCAACGATTACGGGCCGAACTGGCAGGAACAGCGACAGAAGGTGCGTACGCGCGACGGTTTCCGTTGTAGCGAGTGCGGCGCGCCCGAACCCTCAAACAGCCAGCATGACGTGCATCATCTGCGTCCCTTCCGCACCTTTGGCTATGTGCCGGGGCTAAACGAAACCTATCTTGAGGCCAATCGCTTGAACAATTTGACCTTGCTCTGTCGGCGCTGCCATCGGCGTGTCGAAGCAGGTGTGCGCACACGTTCGGGCCTCGATGGCCTATCCTATGCGTTGCAGAATCTGGCGCCGCTCTTCTTAATGTGCGACCGCGCCGATATCGGCGTTGCCGTCATGCGCGAAGATAAGGTCGAAGACCGCCCTGAAAAGACGGGCGGCAAATCGACGCAGGCAACCCCCCGCGTCTACATTTACGAGCAGATTGCCGCCGGGTTGGGGTTCAGCCGCCAGCTCTTTGAGCGTCACGCCGAGTTGCTCGCCGCTGCCCAGGCGCTGATCGAGACCTGTGGCTGTCGGTACGGCTGCCCGGCCTGCGTGGGGCCTGTCCCTGTGGCGGGCGAGAGCGACGTCCCCCTGCTCAACACCAAGGCGCTCACCCTGGCCCTGCTGAGCGTGTTGCAGGGAGATCTCGACGATCCAATGCTGGGGAATCCTGTGCAGGACGAAGTGGTGTTTTGACCGCAGTGCGCGGCGAACCACTATCAGGTGGAGCAGAGGTATGGGCGGGCCCACTCCTCGTTGAAGGCAAAAGGCAAAGATAGGACGCGTGGCCAATTGTCTGCTTTGAAGCGGAGACAGACGGTAGATCCGGCGTTGGCTCAATCGCCTACCCGACCGGCGCACTCTGCGAGACCGCACGCCAGACGTATCCCCGGCCCGGGCGAAAGAGGAAAACGAGGAGGAAGATCGCCGTCGCCATCAGCACCATAGCCGGGCCGGATGCGATGTCGAAATAGAAGCTAAGGTAAAGCCCTGTCACATTCGAGAAGGCGCCGATGGCCGCGGCGGTTATCATCATGGTAGGCAACCGGCGTGTAAGCAATTGGGCGGCGGCGGCGGGCGTTACCAACATGGCTAACATCAGCGCGATGCCCACGGTTTGCAGTGAAACAACGATGGTCAGCGCGATCAAAACCAAGAGCAGATACCGCAGCGCACGCGTGGGCAGGCGCAGTACGACGGCCAGCGTCGGGTCGAAGGCCAGCACCAGAAATTCCTTGTACAGCACAACGATCGTCAACAGGATCAGGACACCCAACCCTGCCACCAGCCACAGATCGGCCATAGAGATGCCGAGCACGTTGCCAAACAGGATATGCGTCAGATCAACGGCATAGCTGCGCACCGTGCTGATCATGGCGATGCCCAGCGCAAAGCTCCCGGCGAAGACGATGCCGATGGCCGTATCTTCGCGGATCTCGCCCCGTTCGCTGAGCAGACCAATCCCCACCGCTGCCAACACCCCCACAATCAGCGCACCCAGCGAAAGCGGCCAACTAAGCAAAAAGGCTGCGACGACGCCTGGCAAAATGGCGTGGGAAAGCGCATCGCCGAAGAAGGCCATCCCCTGCAAAATAATGAACGACCCCAATACAGGGCAAAGCACACCGACCATCAGTGAGGCCAGCAGCCCACGCCACATAAACGGATAACTAAGCGGCGCCAGAAACCAATCGAAGATCTCCATCAGGCGCGCTCCACTTCCAAAGGCATGACACCATGATCGCAGCAGGTATCGGCGACGAAGAGCGCCCCGTCCTGGCTGGGGATGACGTGGAGATGGCTGCCATAAGCGCTGCGCAGTTGTTCGGCGGTCAGAACCTGTTGGGGTGGACCGTCACCGATCAAGCGTCGGTTGAGCAACAGGATCCGATCAAAGCGTTCCGCTGCCTGATTGAGATCGTGGGTGGCAACCAGAACCGTGATGCGGCGATTGCGCAGCTCTACCAAAATTTCCAGGATCGCCTGTTGACTGGGCGCGTCTAGCCCGGTGAACGGCTCGTCGAGCAGTAGCAACTGCGCCTCTTGCGCCAGCGCCCGCGCCAGAAAAACCCGCTGCTGCTGTCCGCCGGAAAGCTCCCCGATCTGTCGGTCGGCCAAATGATCAATATGGACATCGGCCAGCGCTTGGCTCACCAGTTGGTGATCGCGGCGACCGGCCCAGCGTAGAAAGCCGATCTTGCCCGTACGGCCCATCATCACCACATCGCGCACCGTCACCGGAAAGCGCCAATCGATGGCGTTGCGTTGCGGCACATACCCAATGCAAATGTGCCCTTTAGGACCGCTGCCATAGATCTGCACCTCGCCTCGAAAGGGCTTCAACTTGCCCACGATGACATTGAAGACCGTGCTCTTGCCGGCACCGTTCGGCCCGACCAGGGCAACCTGTTCGCCGTCACCCACCTGAAAGGAGACATCGTCCAGCGCCAAGACTCCATCGTAGCGCACTGAAACCGCGTCAAACGCAAGGGTAGGTGCATCTTCGCGATGTGGGGTAACACGAGGATAAAGAGGTGACATATCGTCTGACTCCAACCTTCAGTTCATCCCATCCAGGGATGCCCGGAACACCAACGCGCTAAATGAGACTATTTCTCAATATTATCTATCAGTCTAAAGTTGAGCGCACGGATTGTCAAATAAATTGGTTGCACCAGGTTTGGGAGATTGGAAAGCCGCTGAGGATGTGGACCGCGCAGAGGTGGATACAGCAGTGAACAGTGACACCACTTCAGTTAAGGCAGTCGCGGCAGCGCCCATAAAACTCTAGCAAATGACTGTCGATCTCGAAGCCGAACCGTTCCTGGAGTTTCTGGGTCAGATCCCCCGCCATACACTCGTCGAATTCGATGATTTCACCGCAATCGTTGCAGACAAGATGATGGTGGCCGCCCTCGGCCCGGATAAAGCGCGGTGTGCTTTCGCCCATGTAGATGGGCCGCAAGATCCCCAGTTCGGTCAACAGTTCCAGTGTCCGATAGACGGTGGCGCGCCCTAACTTGGGGTAGATCCGGCGCGCATGTTCCAGCACGTCGTTTGGGTTTAGGTGGGCGTGTTCATCATCGATCACTTGAAGCACGGCCATACGCGCCGGTGTCATTTTGTATCCGGCGTCTTTCAGCCGGTCGATCAACTGTTGGGTCGAGAGTGTTGTAGTCATGGCAGATAGCCGACAGTCCATATCCTATGGTCAATATCGTGACGACACCCGGGCCGATCAGGGTTCGAATGGTTTTATTGTAAGCAAGTTTGAGCTATTTGGCGAATTTTCCGTGGAATTCCCCCCTCTGCCCTTTGTCTCTCTGAATCTTCATACCAATTCTTTGCAGAACCATCGCGCTTCATTCTATAATGGCCGCGCTACGCAATTCCTCCTATGCGGGCCACCCTTGGAACAACGTCTGTTCCCACCCAATTCAATGCAAATTATACATGGAGTGCCCTATCCGATCGGCAGCATCGGTCGGATCTGTTTCTGCTGGACTGTCGGCAATATCGTTCTTTCAACCAGAGGAGAGGGAAATGGCGCAAGTGAACAGGTTTGGGAATGGCGGTAAATTCAACCGCCGCCGCTTTTTGCAGTTGTCGGCTATGCTGGGCACCGGCGCAGCCACCGGTCTCTTGTGGGGATGTGCCGCACCGACAACGACCGTCGCGCCGGGTGCCGCAACCACCGTCAGCGTGGAAGAGACGCCGAGCGGCCCCTATGGAGAACTGGTTATCGTGCAGGGCGTCGACGCCGAATCGCTCGATCCACATGTGACTACGTCAGGCGCGTCCAAGGGGATGATGTGGGCGATGTACGACAAGCTGCTGGCCTGGACGCCTGATATGCAGGTGATCCCGTGGTTGGCTTCTTCGTGGGAGGTCGTCGACGATACCACCTGGGAGTTCAAGTTGCGCGACGAGGTCTACTTCCACAATGGCGAGAAGTTCAGCGCCGATCACGTGCGCGACACCATCGAACGCTACAAAAGCCCGGACATCCGCAATGTCTATGCCGCACAGTTGGCGCCGGTGGTCGAAGTTCAGATTATTGATCCGCTGACCGTGCGCATGATCACCGAGGAACCGTTCGCTCTGCTCGCCGAAGTCCTGGCCAGCTACTGTGAGATTATGCCCGCCGCCATCACCGGCGGGGAGGTCGATCCGGCGGTTGAGGCCATCGGCACCGGTCCTTATCGATTCGTCGAGTGGGCTCCTGGCGAAGAGATGGTGATGGATGCCATCGACGGCGAACACTTCAGCGGCCAGCCTCTGTTGGAGCGGCTGATCTGGAAGCCCATCGCCGAATCCACTACCCGCGTCGTGGAACTAAAGACGGGCACAGCTCATCTGATCTCGCCGGTCGACCCGGTGCAGATTCCCGAGTTGGAAGCCGACCCCGAGACGGCGCCCCTTGCCTTCCGCCAGCTCAACTCGATCCTGATTGTGCTCAACGAGTTGTTGGCCGAGCCGCTTAAGGATGTGCGTGTGCGCCAGGCGCTCAATTACGCCATCGACGTGCCAACCCTGATCGAAACCATTATGCAGGGGGCGGCGTACCAGTTGGCCGGTCCGTTTGGCCCCGGCATCCCCGGCTACGATGAGACCATGGCGCCATATCCCTACAATCCGGATAAGGCGCGTGAACTGTTGGCCGATGCGGGCTATGCAGACGGGTTCGACTTCACCCTGGTTTCGCCCAATGGCCGTTATCTGAATGACAAACTGGCCAGCGAGGCGATTGCCGGCATGTGGAGCGAAGTCGGTGTGCGCACGCAGGTGCAGGTGATGGATTGGAGCCCCTTCGTTGATGGTGTGCTGGGTAAGACCCACGAATCCTTCTTCTTCAGCCAGGTGGGCGTGCTGTTGGATGCAACACTGAGCATCAACTTCCACTCTGGCCGAGCCGGGGCAGCCTGGCAGGGGTACACCAACCCCGAAGTGGATCGGATCATCGACGAAGCGCCCAAGACGCTCGACCCGGTGGCCCGTAATGAGATGTACAAGACGTTGGGCAATATCATCTACGAAGAATGCCCATGGGTCTTCCTGTGGAACCAGCAAGGCATCTATGGCATCCGCAACGAAGTTCAAGGCTGGGAACCGCACCAGGACAACACGATTCGTCTGGGCGGCATTCACCTGACGCGATCGTAAGAAGTTGTTGAGACGAAAGGGTAGAGGGTAGGGATTGCACAGAGTGCCGATCCCTACCCTCTACCCTTTCGTCTCCGGTCTCTTTTCATGGGCCTAAGTTGCCTACCTTCACCATTCTTCGGCATACGCCATGTCTACCTACCTGATTCGTCGTGCGCATCACCTCTTCTGGGTGTTGTTTGCGGTCAGCATTCTTGTCTTCTTTCTGGTCTATCTCTCGGGAGATCCGGCGCGGCTTCTGGCTCCGCTGGATGCAAGCCCCGAGGATGTGGCGCGCATCACGCGCCTCTACGGGCTGGATCAACCTATCCCCGTGCAATACTGGAACTTTGTCAAAGATGCCCTGCAAGGGGATTTAGGGCTTTCTTACCGCTACAATCAGCCTGCGCTGAATCTGGTGCTACAAAAGTTGCCCGCCACGCTGCAACTGGCGCTCTTCTCGTTGGGGTTGACCATCGTGCTGGGCATTCCGCTGGGCATCCTGGCGGGCACGCGTCCCAACAGCCCGTTGGATTGGCTGATCTCGATGATCACGTTTGTGGGCATCAGCATCCCTTCATTCTGGCTGGGCATCCTGTTGATCCTGGCCTTTGCCGATCGGCTGCGCTGGTTGCCTTCTTCGGGCGACGGCACCTGGCGTCACATCTTGATGCCGGGCTTTACCCTGGCCATCTATAGCATTGGATTGGTTTCGCGGCTGGTACGCTCGACGCTGATCGATGTCCTGGCACAAGACTACATCCGTACGGCCCGCGCCAAAGGGCTTGGCCGCAGGCTGGTGCTCTATCGTCATGCGCTGCGCAACGCCATGATCCCTACCGTGACGGTGCTGGGGCTGCAACTGGGCGGTCTGTTGGGCGGCTCGGTGGTGGTGGAATCGGTCTTTGCGTGGCCGGGTGTGGGCTGGCTCATGTTGCAGGGTATTCAAAACCGTGATCTACCCTTGATCCGCGCCGTGGTGCTGGTGGTGGGCATCGGCTTCGTACTGATCAACCTGCTGGTCGATCTGCTCTACACTTTCCTCGATCCCCGTATTCGCCTGGACGGCTGAGGTCCTCATGCGTTTTCGTCAACGAGCCCAGTTCTGGGTCGGACTGTTTATCTTTGTGTCCATCATTGCCGTGGCCGTGTTTTCGCCGTGGATCGCACCTCACGGCTTCGGAGAGCAGAATCTACGCCAGTCGCTCATGCCGCCGGCGTGGATGGAAAAGGGCACGTGGGACTATCCATTAGGCACCGACCGATTAGGGCGTGATTTGCTCTCACGGCTGATCTACGGCGCGCGGGTCTCCACCGCAGTCGGCGTCTTTTCTGTGCTGCTGGGCGGCACGCTCGGCACCGTGATCGGGCTGCTTGCCGGCTACTATCGGGGCAAAGTCGACGGGCTGATCAGCCGCCTGATCGACATTCAACTCTCGTTCCCGCCCGTCTTCCTGGCGATCGCGATTATGGCCGCCATCGGCCAGACGTTACTCAATCTGATCATCGTGCTGGCCTTTGTGACCTGGGTCCAGTATGCTCGCGTGGCGCGTGGATTCACGATGACGCTGCGCAACCAGGAATTTGTCGTGGCGGCTCACGCCGTCGGCGCCCGCAACGGACGTATTCTGCTGCGTCATCTGCTGCCTTCGTTACTGCCTACGCTGGCCGTCATCGCCGCCGTCAATATGTCGAGCATGATTCTGGCCGAAGCTGCCCTGAGTTTCCTGGGGCTTGGCGTACAACCGCCCTACGCCGGCTTGGGGCAGCATGGTCAGCGAAGCGCGCAGCATCCTCAGCCTGGCCTGGTGGAACGCCGTCTTCCCCGGCCTGGCGATTGCCCTCTTTGTTACCGGTACGAACCTGATGGGGGATGGGCTGCGCAGGTGATAGGCGGGCAACCTCCGCCGGGATCTGCCTCTCATTTCCGCCCAATCCCCAACCCCAACACTTACGGAGATCCAACACATGCAAACTTTCTTCACCAACTGTAGGCTCATTGATGGCACCGGCGCTGCCGCAGTAGAAGCGGCGACGGTAGTGGTTTCGGGCAAGGAGATCGCCTGGTGCGGTCCATCCCAGAATGCGCCGACGCCTGCCGCCGAGGATCGCGTGGTCGATCTGGGTGGGAAGTCGGTAATGCCGGGGCTCTTCAACGTCCATGTGCATTTGGCGCTGCGGTTGCCCTTCCTCGAACGGCGCATCGACCAGTTCGAGCGCGGTTACCGCACGCTGTTGATGTATCGCCGTGCGCTGGAAGCCATCGCCAGTGGAACGACCAGTGTGCGCGTCGTCGGCGAAGCCCACTTCACCGATATGGACGTGCGCGCCATCATCGAGAAAGGCGTTCTGCCCGGTCCGCGTATTCGGGCGGCAGGCGCGGCCTTGATCGCCACCGGCGGCCATGGGCATAACTCGATGAGTTGCCTTGAAGCCAGCGGCGTCGAAGGCTTCCGCCAAACTGCCCGTGAGCAGTTGCGCGCCGGGGCCGATTTTATCAAAATCTGTCTCACCGGCGGCATCGGCACGCCCGGCGAAAAGCCCGCCGATAAGCAGATGGCCGATGACGAACTCCATGCTGTGGTGGATGTGGCGCACAGCGCAGGCAAGCTTGTGGCATCGCATACTGGCGGCACCCAGCCGATCAAAGATGCCGTGCGCGCCGGCGTCGACTGCATCGAGCACGGCTACCAATTCGATGATGAAGCCGCCGCCATGATGGCCGAAGCAGGCACCTTCCTTGTGCCGACGCTCTGCGTAACACAGGAATTGGACTACATGCGCCGCCACGGTGTGCAGGAGTGGATGCTGGATAAGGCCAAAGCCGCCGCCGTAGAGCATCTGGCCTCGATCCGCCGCGGCATTGCGGCGGGCGTCACGATCTGCAACGGCACCGATCTACTGCCCAGCGATCCCGTGGACGGCACGGTGGCCACGATTCGTGAGGTGGAACTGTTGGTTCGACGCAGGTCTGTCGCCGCTGCAAGCATTGCAGGCGGCCACTCACAACTCGGCCAAAGTCTGCGGCCTCCTCGACATCACCGGCACTATCACCCCAGGCAAACGCGCCGATCTGCTCGTCATTGACGGCAACCCCGATCAGACGATCCGCGACCTGCGTAACATACGTCTCGTCATGAAAGATGGCGCCGTCTTCCGCAACGAACTGAGCGAACTGAGTGAGCCGGGCCTTGTCACACCCGGCGTAGAGCTACTCGGCGGGACTTTTGCACAGGTGTATTGAGATCATCCTCATCATCTCTTTAGCTCTTTTCAAGACTTCATACCCATCACGCCGCCGGCAGGCTCTACCCGATCTCCAATCCCTGGTCCCGCATCATGCACTCTGCCACGAGTTTCACCGGCGGCGATCCGAAACTGAGCAGGGTATCGTGGAAGCGTTGTAAGCTGTAGGCGTTGCCCTCTTGTTGCTGCCAGCGGGAGCGCAGGGCGTGGATGGCGGTCTTGCCCAGCAGATAAGCCGAGGGATAGGTGGGGTTGTCGTGCGTGGTGTAGCGCCGTACTTCGCCCTCGGCCATGTGCGGGTCGAGGAGAACCTGGCGATGGAGCAGATCTACGGCATCCGCGAACGAGAGGTTGCGCGTGTGCAGACCCGTGTCCACCACGACACGGGCGGATCGCCATAGTGCATTGCGCAGTTTGAAGAGCTTTACCGCCGGATCATCCATGAATCCGGTTTCCTCCATCAGATCCTCGGTGTAGAGACCCCACCCTTCCACAAAGACTGGGCTGCTGAAATAGCGGCGAATCGGGGAATTCTCCGTCGCCAACTTGTGATGTACCTTCTGCAAATGATGACCTGGGTAGATCTCGTGCAGTGTAATTGAGCGCGCGAATGCGTAGCAGTTGTCGCGCATGTGTTGTTCTTGCCGCTCGGCAGACGCATGGGGATCGACCGGCGTCAAAAGCAACTCGCTCTGCAGTCCGTCGGAGAAAGGCGGCACGGTGTGCATTAAGCCCAGCGGCGCCCCCGCGCGCAGATACTCGGGTATCCAGACCACGCCACACTCTTCACCGGCGGGCAGCGTGATCAACGCATGATCGACACAGTGCTGCCGGGCGCGCACCATCTCGGCATGATACGTGTCGAGGAACCGATCCGCAGGCGGATGATCGGCCTTGATCTGTTCCAACTGCTCGATCCAGGATCGGCTGGAATCCAGTTGGCGGGCGTAGGCGTCGAGCGCAGCCCGATCGGCGGCCATGCGTTCCTGACCGAAGACATAGAGTGACCGGTGATCGAAATCGAGCAGGTGAAACTCGCGCAGCAAGAAGTCAAAATGTTCAGGGCCACAGGCGAAGTTGCCCCGAGCGCGGCCGTGCAGCCCTGTCAGAAATGCGCTGAATTCGGTCAATGCGGTCTGCACCTGGATCACCTGCCGGCGTACATCATTCTGCAACGGATCGGGCAATGTGGCGGCGAAACCACCCACGGCACTGTCGAGGAAATTCTGCAAACCGCGCACCGCGGTCAGGCCCATCTCTACGTAGAGCGGCGGCGCATCCATCCCCAGATTGTCCTGTGCTGCGGATAGGTACCCCGGCGTGGCAGAAAGACGGGCCAGCAGACTGCGTCCCTGTTCCGCCACGGGGAGATGATCCGACGAGCGGAGCAGCCCGGCGTAGGCGCTGCCCAGGCGCTCCACATACCAGTACGGCGCCCGCGCCCAAACTTGCAGATCGGCGTGGCGGCGCAATGCTGTCTTCAGATCGATCAGCGCCACGCTGCGATTGAGTGCGTCCTCGGCGCTGAGCGTTGCTGGATCGATGGCGTTCAATTGCGCCAGGAATGCGGATCGACGGTCGGCGGCTGCGGTCAGTGCATCCACAGAGTAATCGCCCAAACGGTGATCATGCTCATGCATGCCCAATTGCGTGGCCTCGATGGGATCATCTGCCAGGGCGAAACGAAGATACTCGTCAAGTAGTTGTGTGAGTTGGGTCATGCTGTCTCCATCCATAGGCGAGGGTGAGATGTCAGTTTCTGACTGGGATCGGCGTGTCTTGTCCATGGCTTATCAATGCGGTAGATACGTTGCTCGTGCAGGCTGTTACAGCCGTGGGCGACGACACTACCCAAAAAACCAAAAAACTCTCCAATTAAGCGA
>CAVWAL010000022.1:0-89103 GCA_963752935.1 uncultured bacterium | reverse complement strand
CGTGGAGGAGACGGTGGCGGAAATCTTGGAGCGGACAGGAAATAGATCACTTTAACGAAAGGGCATACTCCTGCACCAAAACATCTGTAGGTAGGTTTAAACCTTCGGCCAGAGAACGAATCATCGGCAGCGTAAGTCGTCTGCGTTTTTCCATAATATCCCAGACGCGCTGTCGTGTGCCGATGAACGGCTGCAAATCTTTGCGAGTCAATCCACGTGCATCGAGGGCAAATTCAATCATCGCAATAGGATCGTCCGAAGGTTCTATCGCATAATTTTCTTCTTCATAGGCTTCCACCAGAGAGGCCAGAATCTCATAGCGATTGCCCTCGGTCGTGCCCGGTTCCACCCGTCCAACCAACCTGTCGAGTTCCACCAAAGCGGCTTCATAATCCGCCTCTGTAATGATCGGCCTGATCAGCACGGGTTCAGATAGTTGTTGCGTCAATGCGGTCATATTCTGCATGGGTTCCTATGAATCGAACATAGACATCCTGAAATCGATATTCGATCTTGACGACAAGGCGGTAATTATTGCCCGCAATGTTAAAGACAACCCGGTTATCGGGGAGAATATCGGCGGATCGGTAATCGTGTTTTACATCATCCGGCGAGGACCAGTCCGCTTTGCGCACGTAATCGTGCCAACGCTTCAAGGGTTGTTCTGCCTGAGGATGTCTTGCCCAGTAGTCACGTAATCTCTTTTTCGTCAAGACACGCATGTTGTCTCCATTTTGGAGACAGTTTACCATCCGTGCTGTTTGATGTCAAGAGAATCTTCTCTTTTTACGAAACTATTGTCGCCAGGGAGCCTCATCTGCGGATGAAAAGCTAATGCTCCACTGGACAGTGTCAGGGGATATCGAGGGATTGCGGCTGCTGGCCGAGTATGTCCTGCCGCACTTCGCCGCCTAGCGAGGTAGACAGCATCGTAAATGCCTCTACCTGGGTCATCTGCCGTCCGGCAGCGTAGGCGTCGGCGAAGGTCACGGGGTCGAGTGCAGCCTGCACTGCCGCCAGCGCCGCATCGACTTGCCCTCGGACCGGCGCAACCAGTGTACGGTGCGTCTTGTACCCGCATCTCTTCGGCCGCGCCGAAGAGCACCGCAGCGCTGTCAAAATGCTTGCGAGCGACTGCCAGACGCGCCGCCACAAAGAGCAAGTTCAAGTTGGCGCTGCCTATCCGGTGTGGATGAACATGAAAGTCCATACACTGTGTCAGCCAACCTTCCACCTCATCAATCGCCCCGTCCCAAAGAGATGTTTCAGCGAGATAGATGCATATCCTTGCAAGAAGAGGTTTGTGCATCAATTCGATGCATTGCTTCCAGCTCTCATGCAGCAACTTGCGGGCCAACTGCGTCTCGCCATCATAAAGGGCAGCACAGATCCTAAAATCGGTTGCCACTGGCAGGCCATCCAGTAACTATTATGCATTGTGGCATGCGCCAACGCATCCTCAAGCAGCTTGCGTGCCTGTTGATGATCTCCTTGCAACAGCGCCACCAATCCCAACGTGCCCAATCCACCGGCCTGCTCATATCGATTTCCTCGTGCTTGAAAGATCTTGACGCTCTCATGCGCAAGCGAACGAGCGTGAACAAAATCTCCCTGTTCCGCCTGCAGACGTGCATGCCTCCAAAGTCCGCCGCCGAGGATAAAATCACGGTCGGCCAGCAGACAAAATTCGGAGCCAAGTGCAGGCGATTCATAGGCCACACGCGCCAAGGCAAGTGAGTTCTCTCGGGCGAAGGTCGCTTGCGATGCGTCAGCATAGGTCTCGGCAAGGACTTGCCATGCCGCCGACTGCAAGATTCTGTAGGAACAAGTGCTGACTCGGGCTAGTCCCTCTTCCGCAAGGCGTTTTACTGTTTGAGATATCTCTGTTAAGTAACCGCTATACGCGTTCAGGATGATCCAAATAGCAAGACGCAAGTCGGGAACGAGTACTTGAAAATGTGATATCAGCGGCATTAGCCACTTGCCCGCCTCGTACTGATGATTGCAATATTCCAGATACCAATTTGCGGCAACAATCAGCCATGCGGTATCGCTATAGAATGCGTTATTGATCGTCCATTGCATCGCAGCGCGGAAATTGTCATGCTCAGGTTGCAGCCGCGCAAACCAGAACGGCGCGTCTGGACCACGCAAGTGAGTATCAGCGCTGCGGAACCGTTGTAGATAAATGGCATAGTGGCGCTGCCGCGCCGGCTCGTCCTCGTCCTCGTGTTGCAGTTGCTCCAGCGCAAACTCACGGATCGTCTCCAGTAGGAAAAAGCGTCGCTCACCGTTGTCCAGCGTTTCCGTGCGTACCAGGCTCCTGGCAATCAGAGATTGGAGCAGGGAGCTGGGGGAGTCGAGGTTGGGGATCAAGGACGCCGAATCCGGCATCTCTTGCCAGTCCAGCATCACTTGCATAGCAGCCAGATCGAAACCACCCACAAAGACGCCTAAGCGGCGAAAGAGTGCTTGCTGCGCTGCCGGCAGCATGGCGTAGCTGCGTTGAATGGCATGGCGCAAGGTGCGCTGGTGCGGCGGCAGATCGCGCGCACCGTCCACCAGCAGATCGAGAGGACGGGCGTGCAGTTGGCCCAACAATTGTTCCGGCGTGAAGAGTTCCACCTGTGCCGCACACAGTTCCAATGCCAGCGGCAGACAGTCCAGCCGCGTACAAATGGCGGCGATGGTCGGCTCGTTTTCGGCGGTGAGCAGAAACTGACTATCCACGGCCTGCACGCGTTGGACAAAGAGTTCGACTGCCTGCGCCAAACTGAGTGCCGGCACATTGAACCGCTGTTCGGCGCGCAGATGCAGCCGTTCGCTGCTCGTCGCCAGGATCGTAAGCGACGGACATTCGCTGAGCATCGTCGCGATCAAGGAGGCGACGTCGGCGATCTGCTCCAGGTTGTCCAGGACCAGGAGCATGCTCTTGCGGCGCAAACATTCGATCAAGCGGGGCTGCGGCGGCCTGGTGCTGACATCTTCAGGCGCGACCTGGCTGAGGATGGTAGACGCCACCTGCATGGGATCGCTCACCGCCGCCAACGCGACAAAACAGGCGCCGTCTGTGTAGTGGTGCTGGATTTGGGCAGCCACGGCCAACGCCAGCGTGGTCTTGCCCACTCCGGGTGGCCCCACCAACGTCAGCAAACGCCCCGTGTGACCAAGCAGTCGATTGCAGAGTTGGTTGACTTCAGTGGTGCGCCCGATCATCGGTGTCGGCAGGGCGGGCAAGCGCGTATCTCCGCCGTCTTCCCCGAGAAGGAGCGGCAGGCGCAGGGCAGGCATGGATAGGCCGGCGCCAGGCAGATGCGTTCCACGCGCCAAAGCAGCCTGCTCGATCAGCGCGGCGGCAATACTGGGGCTATCCTGCAAACCAAGTGCGGCGACGAAACGGTTGCGCACTGCTTGCAGATCGGGCAGCCGGTTGCCTGTTTCCAGGCTGGAAATCAGCGAATGGCTATAGCCAAGCGCAGCGGCCAGATCGCCCTGGGTCATACCGGCCTGTTTGCGCAAATACTTGAGCAGAGGACCGAATGTCAATGAGGCGGTACTAGACATAAGGCTCAGTCACTCCTACAGTTTACATTCAACTGTGACACGTGTGTCGGGGGTGATTATTCTACTCTTCTTTTTAGGAACAAACAACAGCCACTATTTTTGTGGAATTTTTGTGAAAATACCGCTTGTGCTCTGCACGTGGTGGGTATATCTTGGAGAGCGATTGTGAATTGGTATGGCCGTAGCCAGACAAGGAGAGTGGGTGCGTCCCAAGTTTTTCGGTTGTGATCTTCAGGGCAGCTACCCAGAACGGACCGGCGCGGAGGCCGGTCCCTACACGTAGGGATGGACCTCCGTGTCCATCCGTCGTGGCTTCCCGCTAGACATGGACCCACCCAATACTATGGGACACACCCAAGGAGCGTATTCTGATGGAACAGCCCGAATTAGATGTGGTACAACAAGGTTTGCCGCGAGAGGAATATGGATTGCGAGGGACTGAGTTCCAGCGCATGATGGGTACACGGACTGCCGCCAGGCAGGCCGCCTTTTTACTGCCACATCTGCACTCGGGCATGGATCTGCTCGACTGTGGCAGTGGGCCGGGTTCCATCACGGCGGACCTGGCCAGGCTCGTCGCACCCGGGCAGGTGGTGGGCATTGATATTGGCGAGGAAGAAGTTGAACGTGCCCGCGCCTATGCGGCTGAAAACAGCATCACAAACGTTGCCTTTCGTGTGGGCGATGTCTACGCGCTGCCCTTTGCCGACAGCTCTTTCGACGCCGTCTTCTCGAACGCACTGCTCGATCATCTACGCGCACCGCAGAAGGCGATTGCCGAAATGTACCGTGTGCTCAAGCCGGGCGGCGTCCTGGGTGTGCGCACTGCCGACCGCGACGGCTACCTGACGACGCCGAGCGATCCCATTCTTGAAGCATGGTCACTACGGGGCGAACAGGCAAAACTGGCGCAAGGCGTCCACGTCCGGATTGGCAAGAAGCTACGGTCCTTTCTGAGGCAGGCCGGGTTTGTCGATGTCGAAGCCTCAGCCAGCTATGATTCCTATGGCACGGCAGACCGGGTGCTTGCTTTGGGGGAATCCTTTGCGAAACGAGCAGATAAGGACGCCCAGGCCGGTGTTGAGAACGCAGCCGAAGTTGCCGCTGCCTGGCGCCGGTGGGGAGAGTCTCCCGACGCGTTCGCAGCGCAGTCACTGTGCGAAGCCGTAGGTTGGCGTCCAGCGTAGACCGCCCGAACGCCTGGTCAACTTGAGCAAAGAGAGTGGGGAGCGGGTGCTCGAACCCCACTCTCTGCCCATTCTCACGCACAGACGGGATTCTCGGCGCTCCAGCGGTTAAAGGCGCCGGTGCCTTCACTGGCGAGGCGATGACGCGCCTGCACCCACAGATCGGCCCACGCCGCGGGATCGTGCAACTCGGTTTCAGGGTGGGCGGCGCTGCGCGCCACAAAGCCGGGGAAGGCGCTGCGCCCGGTAGCCTGCCCAATCGGGTTGTAGCGCAGGTCAAAGCTCCAGCGCACCACGTCGCTGGTGTTCGAGTATGAAGCGTGGACGGTCAACTTGTGCATAAAGAGTGCGCCGCCCCGCTTCAAGGGAACGGGCATGGCTTTGGTACCGCCCAGGAGCTTGCCGGGGATACGCAGCCCAATCGGGCTGGGGCAGTGATCGAGCAGCCCCTGGCGATGGCTCCCCGGCCACACGCACAGACAGCCGTTCTCCACCGAAACATCCATCAATGGGAACCAGACCGTGAGGATCTCCGACTGGTCGGCCTCAGGCAGGACGACGCCGTTGTCCTGGTGGACGGGCGTCTTGCCCAACTGGACGCGTCCATCATCGTTCTTGGGGGTCAGGTGTTCGGGCGGTTTCAGCCGCACATGCTGCACCGGATTGGAATAGATCTCGGGGCCGATCAGCGATTGCACGGCGTCGAGCAAGCGTTCGTTGCGCAAGGTGCGAAAGACGGCCGGACCCACCCACATGGGCGTATCGGCCCGCACATCGGCCTGTGGCAACGAAAAGTCGAAGTATTGAGCGTGGACCTTGCCGCTTTCGGCGTAGATCTGGGTCAACCGGGGTCCGAAGGGAAGTTCGGCGTAGGTCGACGCAATCTCGCCGCCGGCAAACAGATCGTTGGCGAGCCGGTCGAGCACGCCATGATATTCCTCGATAATCGGATCGAGGTCCGCCTCCGGATCGAAGAGATCCTCGACGATCAGATAGCCATCCTCATGGAACTGCTTCACCTGTGCTTCACTCAGACCAGCCATGTGCTTCTCTCCTTTTCATCACTCTCTAATCCGCCTCACGCACTTGGGTCATCCTTGGCCATATTTTCGCCGCGCAACAGGAAAGCGCGAATGTCGTAGCGGCCGGGCCGTTCTGGGGCCAAATGGCCGGATTCAACCATCAGGTCGAGCGGGTTGAGTCGCGTGCGCATGGGCATGACGACCTTTTCGTGCATGCGCGCCGACTCATAGACGGCGTGGATCATCTGCAAGGCTTTGTAGCCGTTTTCCGCCGCACCGCGATGGGTGAGCACGACGCCTTCGATCCAGTCGGCCAGTTCATCGGCCTGGGCTGCGCCCGCTTCCACCCACTCGAAGCGATCACCCTGCTCTTCGACTTTGTAGAATCTGCCGTCGGGGGCGTGGCGCTGCCATTGTCCGCCCGTCTCCGCGTTCATCAGTTGTAGATCGGTCGTGGTCATGTTGATCATACCCTGGCTGCCCACGATCAAGGCGCCCTGGTAGTAGTTGGGCACCAGATCGCTGAGAATCAAGGCCCGCGGTCCGCTGCGGAACTGGAAGACGGCCATGGCGCTGTCTTCGATGCGTGTGCTGCGCTCGTATTGATCGGTCTTGCGCTCGATGTTGCCCATCACCCACTCGCACTCATCATCGCTAAGCAGGTAGCGGTACATGTCGGTCTGATGCGAGCTATAGTTGGGCAAGCCGGCGCCGCCAAAGCTTTGGATCAGGTGAATCGAACCGATCGCTCCCTGCGCGATCAGATCCCTGGCCAGGGTGTAAGCGGGCAAAAAGCGGCGCTGATGCGCAATCACCAGTTTGACGCCGTTGCGTCGGCAGGCGATCATCATCTGTTCGGCGGCGCCTACCGTATCGGCCATCGGCTTCTCACACAGGATGGCCTTGGGCTGAAAGGCGGCCACGGCAATCGTCCACGGCGAATGGCCGGCGTGCCAGGTGCAGATCGAAACCACTTCGGGCTGTTCGGCCTCCATCATTTCACGGGCGTCGGTGTAATGCCTGGGCGTGATGTCGAACTGCCGATCCACTTCGGTCATGGCCGCTTCATTGAGATCGGCCAGGGCCACGATCTCGTAGCGTCCACTGTCGATGTATCCTCGAATGTGATTGCGGGACATGCCGCCGCAGCCAAGAATGGCCGCGCGCAGTTTTGTTGGCATAAGAAATCTCTCCGGAAAGGGTGAGAATGAATAGGATTCCTAGACGGCTGTGAAGCCACCATCAACGGCCAGGACTTGTCCTGTGACCATACGGGCGGCGGGCGAAGCCAGGTAGACCACGGCAGCCGCCATTTCGTCGGGTTCGGCCAGGCGCCCCATGGGCACCTTGAGCAGATTCTTGGCGAATTCGGGATTCTTGACGGCTTCTTCGAGCAGCGGGGTGCGCGTGAAGGTGGGCGCTACGGCGTTGACCGTGATGTTGTGGGTCGCCCATTCGGCGGCAAGAGAACGGGTAAACTGTCCGACTGCGCCCTTGGCGGCGGCGTAGATCGCACGCAGCGGACCGCCCACGATCCCCACCTGAGAGCTGATGGTGATGATGCTGCCGGCAATTTGGCGGTCGATCATGCTCTGGGCCACAGCCGTGGCAATAAAGAAGGCGCCCTTGAAATTGACATCCGAAATATAGTCAAACTCCTCTTCGGTGTAGTCAAGTGCGGGCTTGGGCGAATTGTAGCCGGCGTTGCTCACCAGCACGTCGATGCGCCCGTAGCGTTCGAGCACATTGTCCACAAACTGGCGAATGCTGGCGACACTGGAAACGTCTAATTCCCACGCCTGCGCCTCTACGCCAGATTGGCGGCAAACCTGCGCCGTGGCCTCGCACTCCTCCAACGTGCGGCTACCCAGGGCCAGATCGGCGCCGTATTCGGCGCAGACTTCGGCAATCGCCTTGCCGATCCCGCGGCCGGCCCCAGTGACAACGACAACTTTGTCGGTGAGCTCAAAACTTACGCGACGTGACATGGTTCGTGTTTCCTCCTGTGGTGGTGGGAGAGCGTACTGCATTGTTATCGCCCGTAGGGGGGCGGATCAGGCATTGTGTACTACTTCATATGTTCGCTGACAGTACCCCGAAATCGCCGCGTGGTCAAGCTCGATGCCGAGACCAGGCCGGTCGGGGACGACGGCGCCGCCGTCTCGATAGTCCATGCGTGGGGTGATGAGCGTATGCTCGCGCACCCACTCGCTTTGCATGTCGCTTCCCAGGATACAACTACGCGAGCAGGCGGCCGCGTGCAGGCGCACATGTTGCCCCACGCCTAGTTCCAATGAGCTGCCCTGCCAGCAGTCTTTGTCCGCCGCTTCAATCACGTTGGACATGTGCAGAAAGCCGTAGGTGCTGCCCAGCCCCAGGTTATAGGCGTCGGCCATCTCCTCGCGCAGCGCCATGCGCAGGATCGACTCGCCGCGCGGATGGCAGACGATAGTCAGTGGCGAATAGCTGCGCGCCCGCTGCCAATCCTCGATGGCCTGCGCCGGGAAGGGATCTTCGATCTGAATGGCGCAGGGGAGTTTGGCCAGTGCATCGAAGAGCCGGGCGCTTTGACGCAGGGAGCGCCATGCGCTCATGGGATCGATGGTGATACGGAAGTCGGCGGGCAGATCGGAAGCAATCTCGAGCACGGCTTTGGCCGTATCGCCGCTGCCGTCGGACTTCATCTTGATGCCGTGCAGGCCGCGATCTTGGGCCTCGGCGATCAACGCCGCCAGCGTGGGCGCGGAGGGACGATTGGCCCAGAAGTCGGTGGGCACGACTTTGCGCACGGCCCCGCCCAACAGTTGATGGGCAGGCAGACCTGTGGCCTTGCCTACTGCATCAAGCCAGAGCGATTCCATGAGCAGATAGCTGCGCTCGCCCCTCACCTCCCAAGACCAGAAGGGGTAGCGCGCGGGAAGGCCGACGGCGTCACGGTCGTTCATCCACATCGTCGCCGGGGTGCTGGCCAGTAGATTGCGCCCCAGCAGATCGTGCAACGTCGCCTCCAATGTGGCCGGGGACGTCCCCCGATCACATTCGCCCACGGCGGTAACGCCCGTGTTTGTCACACCTTCCACCAGGAATATGGGCAGATCCGGCCAGGATAGATTGCCGGCATAGAGAGGCAGGTGGCTCACCGGCGCAGACAGGATGTCGTGCCGGGCCGGAACGACGACCTGCCAGACTTGAAACCTTTCAAAGCGTAGTTCGTTCGACATAGTCGGCCCTTCTTTACCAGTGCATGACCCAGCCGCCGTCGACGTTGACCGACTGGCCGGTGACGCTGTCTGCCCGCTTCGACGCCAGAAAGACGATCATGTTGGCGATATCTTCGGGCTCTTGCCAGCGGTTGAGCGGGATCAGCCGCCCGATCTTTTCCGACGCCCATTCCTGGTAGGTCGGGCGTTTGTCCGGGGCCAGGTGGCTGACCTGCCCGGCATAGACCCGTTCTTGCAGTGGGGTGTTGACCATGCCAGGGTTGAGAATGTTGACGCGGATGTTGTAGGGCGCCAGATCCTTGGCCGCACATTGGGTGAAGTTGAGCAGCGCCGCTTTGGCCGCACTGTAGGGTGGATCGGTCTGCGAGCCGATCTGTCCGGCCACCGAGCCCAGAAAGAGGAAGGTCCCCTGGCGGCGGGTGCGCATCTGTTCGGCGAAGGCGTGTGCCGTGTTCACCACGCCCATCACCGCTACTTTGAACACAAAATCCCAGTCGCCGGGTTCGAGATTCCAGAAGGGAAAACCGCCTTTGCCTGAACCCACGGCGGCGGTGTTGACCACGTGCACCACCGGGCCGAGTTGCGTCTCGATCTCGGCGGCGGCGCTGCACACGTCTGCATAATCGGTCACGTCAAGCAGACGACCGAGGGCGCGGACCCCGTTCTGATCGCCGATCTGCCGGGCGATCTCCTGTACGTTGGGATTGCGGTCGAGGATGGCAACCGGCGCGCCTTCGGCGGCAAACGCCTGTGCCGTTGCCAACCCGATCCCGCTGGCGCCGCCAATAATGACGGCAACTTGACCGGAAAGTTGTAGATCCATGAGTGGATTCCTTTCGGGATGATTGTTGGTTGAGGATGATCAGCTGCGAAACCGCGGCATCACTTCGTGTGCGAACAGATCCATTCCCGCTCGATCCGGCGCATCCATGAACCAGAGCATGAAGTGGGTGATGCCGAGGTCGATGACCTGTTGCATACGCCGGCGCACGTCATCGGGCGTGCCGATGATGAACGTATCGGTCAGCGAAGGCGGATATTCGTCGGTATCGCCCTGCACAAAGGAGGCCACATCGGCGGCGGGTTTGTCCTGGGCAAGGGCGATCATGCGGGCGAGGGCGCGGCGCACGGCGTCGCGGTCCTCCGCCACAAGGATCTGCGTCTCTAGACTGCGCTCGATTTCGGCGAAAGGTCGTCCGACGGCGGCACAGGCCGCGGCGAGGGCGTCCAACCGACGCTGCAACTCGGGCATGGCGGCTGGGACGGTGTTCCATCCATTGCCGAGACGGGCCACGGCGGCCAAGGTGTCGGGATGGGCCTCGCCAAACCAGATCGGCGGATGCGGACGCTGCACGGGCTGCGGGGTGCAGGTGGCAGCCTCGACGGCATAGAACTGACCCTCAAAAGTGACCGGGCCGGACCCTTCCCACAACGCCAACGCCAGTTCTACGCCTTCTATGGTGCGGGCGATGCGCTCTTCCACCGCTTCGGGGTAGGGCAGATGGTAGGCCACATGTTCGGCGCGACCAAAGGCCGGATCGGCGAAGAAGATCAGCCGTCCACCTGAAATCTGATCCAGGGTCGCCATCATCTTGGCGGCCAGGGCCGGGCTACGGAAGAAGTGGGCCTGATGGATCATGCCCAGCCGCGCCTGTTGCGTGGCGCCGGCTAAGGCGGCCAGAGTCGTCCACCCTTCGAGGATGGCGTTGTCCTTGCCCAGCATCAAGTGATCGGCCACCCACAGATCATCAAAGCCCAGACTGTCGGCGTGCTGCCCCAGCCTCATGCTGGTCTGAGCATCTAGCGCGGCGTAGTTTGGCGTGCGAAAGAGCCGTCCACCGGGCGAGGCGAAGATGGGGAGAGAAAAACCGAAACGGATCGACATGACAAGCTCCTTAGAAAGGGTTGATTTACAATCGTCAATCGTCAATCACTCCGTTCCCGTCCGATTGGCCCTGGTATTGGGGGTGAGATCGAAGTAGGTTTCGTGGCCGTGGAAGAAACGCTCGATCTCGTCGACCATGAGGTTGAAGAAGTGGGGATGCTGATCGCCGGTGTAGTAGCCTACATGCGGGCTGAGGAAGACGTTGGGCATTTGGATGATCTCGCTGTCGGGTGGGATGGGTTCGGGGTCGAAGACATCCAACCCGGCGATGATGTCCCCGCGGCGCAGACGTGCAATCAGGGCGGCTGAGTCGACCACACCGCCGCGCGACACGTTGACGAAGACTGCGCCGGAGCCGAGCAGATCCAACTCGCGTTGACCGAGCATGCCGCTGGTCTTGGGCGTCAGCGGCACCAGACAGACCACGACATCGCACTGTGAGAGCAGGTTATCCAGGGACGTTTGTGTGAAGGCCAGGGCTTCGGCCATTTCACGCGGCAGATAGGGATCATGTACCCAGATGTCCACGTCGAAGGGGCGTAGCAGTTTGATTAGCCGTCGGCCCATGTGTCCACCGCCGATCAGGCCGACCCGTTTGCCGGTAAGACGACCGGGCATGCGGTCGCGCGCTTCCTGATCGATGCGGGTGCTGCCGGCGATGATACGGCGGAAGTGTTCGCCCGCATTGCGCATGCAGAGCAGGATCAACCCCAACGCCCACTCTGCCACAGGATAGGAGGACGCGTTGGTGGTGTCTACGACGCGGATGTTGTGCGCCCAGGCGGCGTCGAGATCGATGCGGCTGGCGAAGCGATCCCCCTCCAACTCGCCGATGAAACGCAGACGCGGTGCTGCGTCCAAAATCTCGCGGGTAATGGTAGGCGCACCGTGGCACAGGATCAACCCATCGTATGGGGCCATGCGTGTGCGCAGAGCGGCCGCGCTTTCCGGATCCTGGTTGGACGTGTAAATGCCGCCGCCCTCGCAATCAAACCGATCCCAGCTAACCAGCGCTTCGAGCCTTTCCAGATCCGTATGATCCAAATAGTGCTCGCGCACATGGCGGTTAAAGGCGAACAGCAGCCGTGGACGAGTCACAGTCATTGAGTCATTTGCCTTTGCAGAGATGGATGAGAGTGGAAACCACGCAAAAAGTCTGTAGACAGCGACCGGCGTCAAACAGTTCCACGCCGGTGGACTTGTTCGACGCCGGTTGTTGACACACAAGGTCTAGTCCAAAGCACGCAACGGATCTTCCATCATTTCGGCCAGGTCATTCAGAAATCTGGCGCCGCGTGCGCCGTCGACCACACGGTGATCGCACGACAAAGTCAGCGTCGTCATGGGGCGCACAACCGGTTGACCGTCCACGGCGACGACGCGGTCGGCGATACGACCGACGGCCAGAATGGCGGCCTGGGGCGGGTTGACAATGGCGTTGAAGTGGTCCACACCGAACATGCCCAGGTTGCTAATCGTGAAAGTCGAACCGGTGAGATCGTTGGCCGTCGATCTGCCATCCTGGGCGCGACCGACCAATTCGGCGCGGCGAACCGACAGATCCACGAGGCCCAACTGATCGGCATGGTGGATTACCGGCACCAGCAACCCATCCTCGATGGCGACGGCCAGCCCTATGTGAATGTGTTCATTGTAGAAGATGCCGTCTTCGATCCAACTGGCATTCAGGCGCGGATGATCAATCAAGGCCATGGCGACCAACTTCACCAACAGATCGGTATAGGTGACACTGCTGCGCCCGCGCTGCTGTAGACGCTGACGCCATGTTTTTAGCGCAGTGGCGTCGACATCGCGGCTGAGATAGAAGTGAGGGACCTCGCGCCAACTCTGGCTGAGCCGATCGGCCATCACCTGCCACAAACGCGATCGACCATCCGAGCCGGTGGGGCGGCTACGTTTAAAGAGCGGCGGCTGTGGCTCGCCGCTGGGCAGGTGTGCGACCGATGCACGTGGCATCAGGTTGGCCGTCAGCGACGCCGGTTCGGCGCCGGGCAGCGCCGCCGCTGAAACATCCGCAGCCAGGACGGCGCCGCCCGGTCCGCTGCCTTTCACGTTGCGCAGATCGACGCCCTGTTCGGAGGCCAATCGACGCGCCTTGGGCGAAGCCGTCAACCCCGGCGGACTTTGCCGCTCGTCAAGGAAGGCCAACACATCATCTTTTTGAATGCGCCCCCCGCTGGGGCCTCCACTGCGGATCACATCGGCCAGATCAACGTTGTGCTCGGCGGCAATGCGCGCCGCCACCGGGCTAACTGTCACGCCGGGGGCACGCGGTGGCACAGCAGGTCGCGCTTCCTCTGCTGGGGGTGCCGATGGTGACGCTTTCTGCGCGGCGGACGGCGATTCACCAGGCGCAAGGATCAGCGCGATCACCGTACCCACGGGCACATCGTCCCCTTCGCCGGCGCGAATCTGGGTGAGGAGACCGCTGGCGGGTGCTTCGATTTCGACATCGACCTTATCGGTCGCGATCTCCATCAACGGTTCGCCCTGCGTCACACTGTCCCCTTCGTGCTTCAACCAGCGCAACAGGGTTCCTGTCTCCTGCGCCATTCCCAAGGCAGGCATAATGACTTCTTTAGGCATAAGGTCTTCTCGTTTGTGTTGCAATGAAAAATGATCGGGAACTGCCTGCTACTGCCTGCCGCACAAACCTTTGGCCATTGCGACGACATCGGCAGCCGTGGGAATCGTCACATCTTCGAGGACAGGCGAAAACGGAATCGGCACGTTCATGGCGCCCAATCGTTTGACCGGTGCATCGAGATAGTAGAAAGCGCCGTCGGCGATCACCGAGGTCAACTCGGCGGTGACGCCGTATTGCTCGTAGCCTTCGTCGATGACAATGGCGCGGCTGGTCTTCTTGGCCGAGTTGATCAGCGTCTCCTTGTCCAGCGGCACCGTGGTGCGCGGATCGATCACCTCGGCGCTGATACCGAGTTGCGCCAACTGTTCGGCGGCGTCTAGCGCCACCAAGACCATACTGCTGGTGGCTACCAGTGTAATGTCCGTACCGGCGCGTTTGATATCGGCCACGCCAAACGGGATCGTATACTCCTCTTCGGGCACGGGACCTTTGGTCTGGTACATCATCTTGTCTTCGAAGATGGCGACCGGGTTGTCGTCGCGGATGGCACTCTTCATCAGCCCTTTGGCATCATAGGGGGTGGCAGGCAGGGCAACTTTGAGGCCGGGGATGTGGCTTAACCAGGCGTGGAGCGATTGGGAATGCTGCGCAGCGGAGCGGCGGCTGGCGCCCATCGTCGTGCGCAACACCAGCGGCGCTTTGAGCTTGCCGCCCGACATGTAATGGATCTTGGCCGCCTGGTTGACCATCTGATCCATGGTCAGCGTGGTGAAATCACCAAACATAATATCCACCACCGGGCGCATTCCGGTCATGGCTGCGCCTACGCCGATGCCGGCGATCCCGGCCTCGGAGATAGGTGAATCGATGATGCGCTGCGGGCCGAATTCCTCGACCAGGCCGGTGAGCACTTTGAAGACGGTGCCTGCTTCGGCCACGTCCTCACCGATAATGAAGACGCGTTCATCGCGGCGCATCTCTTCGACCAGCGCCTCGCGAATGGCCTGCGCCATGGTAATCTCGCGCATGGGGGTGTTGCTTTTCGATTGGCGCAGCGCCTCAAGCGTAGACATGACGGGTCACCTCATTGGGGTCGGGGTAAGGGGCGTTGAGGGCAAATTCCACGGATCGTTCCACATCGCTGCGTACGTCCGCCTCGATCCGGTCGAGGATCGAGCTTTCGCTGATGCCGGTTTCGGTTAGCCATTGATTGAGCAGACGGATAGGATCGCGCTGCCGCCAGCCGGCTTCTTCTTCGCGGGCCCGGTAATAGTCGCGGCTGATGTCGCCGACGTGATGGCCGTGGAAGCGGTAGGTATGGCAGAGCAGGAAGGCAGGCCCACCGCCGCTGCGGGCGCGCTCTACCAGTTCGCGCATCGTCATGTTGACGGCGCGTACGTCCTGACCGTCGACGTCCACGGCGTGGATGCCGAAGGCGCGGGCGCGGCCCAGCATGTCCCCGGCGGCGGCTTCGGTGTGGTGGGTGTACTCGCCGTAGAGGTTGTTCTCGCAGACGTAGATCACGGGCAGTTTCCACAACTGCGCCATGTTCATCGACTCATAGAGCAGCCCCTGGCCCAGGGCGCCGTCACCAAAAAAGCAGACGGCCACCTGATCACTGCTGCGCATCTTGATGGAAAGGGCAGCGCCGGTAGCGATGCCGGTGCTGCCACCGACGATGGCATTGGCGCCCAGATTCCCCGTCTCCTGATCGGCGATGTGCATGGATCCGCCCTTGCCGCGGCAGTAACCGGCGGCCTTGCCCAGCAATTCGGCGAACATGCGATCCAGAGTGGCGCCTTTGGCCAGGCAGTGCCCGTGGCCGCGGTGGGTGCTGGTGATGTAATCATCACGGCGCAGCGCTTCGCAGACGCCGACCGCCACCGCTTCTTCGCCGATGTAGAGGTGAGCCAGCCCGGGCATCTTGGCGCTGGTATACAACTCGTTGGTGGCTTCCTCAAACGATCGGATCTTGCACATCTGCTCGTACATATGCAGCCACTGTTCAGCATCAACGGCTGCGTAGTTGGGTTCAGTCATTGGGCAAAGTCGCTCTCTTGAATTAGTAAGGTCACTCTGTGGATGTCCTGGACGATGTCCGTTCAATGCCGGCTTCTGTAAAGGCGTGCGATACCACCTGGTAGCTTCGCGTCGCCGTGGCCAATGGATCGTAGTCGGTGCGGCGTTGCACCATCGTACTGATCTCGACAGAGATCACGCCCTGGTAGCCGTGACCGTGCATCGATCGCAAATAGGTGACATAGTCGAAGTCGCCCTCGCCGGGAACGAGGTAGGCGTAGTCGGGGGCACGTCCGCGCTCGTCTTTGATGTGGGTGTGGGCGCTGTAGGGCAGCACTTTTTCCACCGATTCCTCAATGGGGATGCCCAGTATGTTGTAATGGCTGATGTCAAAGTTAATGCGCACTGCCGGGGAAGTGACCTTCTTAATGAAGTCGACAGTCTGATCGGGGGTTTCGATGGCGGCGCCGATGTGTGGTTCCAAAGCGATGGTGACACCGCGTGCGTGGGCGTAATCGCCCAGCTCGCCCACACGGTCGATCAGTTGCGCTTCCTGGCGGGCCAGATCGCCCGGTCGGCCACCGACCCCGGTGATCACCACCGGCGGCGTGCTGTTTTGTGTCCACCCTACGGCCAGATCGATGGCCCCCTTGATCTGGCACAGGTTATGGGCATAGGTGGCTTCGTCCTGTTCGAGCATGGCCACGTAGTAGTTGACAGCCGACAGGGTCAGCCCGTGTTGCCTGAGCAATTCGGCGATGCGCCGGCGTTCACCGTCTTCCAGGGTGGATAGCGCGGTGGAAAAGCGGGGCAACACGCAGATTTCAATGGCATCGAACCCAAGCGCGGACAGGTGAGGCACGATCACGTCAATTGGGACGTCAGGCATACCCCAGGTGCTGTAACCAAGTTTCATGGTTAGCTCACTTCTTTTGATGCGGATGGTGTGGCGAGTCGGTGGAGTTCTCTAGCGAAGAAGTATAGCGTCCTCAGACGGCGACGGCAAATGGGGCCAGGTGGAGGGTGTACGTCCCCAGAGATTTGGGAACCTAGCCGCCATGAATGTGCGTGAATGAATTCACGGCCTGATACAGGAAACGCGTTTCAAGCGGTTTCCTGTACCGGGCGCCGATTTCAATCGGTGCTTCTCGGTGTGAGCGTGCCCGCGACGCGCGGGGGAATCGACCCGCCGGCTGCGGCCAGATCGTAGAAGCGTTGTGCTTCAGCCATCTGGCCGCTTTGTTCATAGGAGTGGCCCACGTTTACGTAGAGCGATGGATAGAACGCGCTGATCCGTTCATCGTGCAGCGCATCGGCGCGACGCAGCGCTTCCAGATTCCAGGCGAGGGTCTCTTCAACAGAATCTTGGCCGCGCGCGACATAATGGGCAGCGATGCAGGCTTCGTAGTCATTGGCGGCAATGGCCCAGGCCTGGCGATAGAGGGCGTAGGCGGCCTGGCGGCGGCCTTCAAACTCGGCGCGCGCACCGTCTGTGCAGAGCTTGACGACGGGATTGTCCACATCGATCATTGCGCAGCTAGTCACTTTTTGCCGCTGAATAGATCGTCACCACAAACGAGCAGCCGGCGGCGGCAATCCTCTTCACCTGGGCAACTGGGACCTCATGTTTGTACGTCCATGTTTCGCCCGCATCGAACCCTAGATCGAATTCGCGCCTGTCACACGCTTTCCACTGGCGCCGTGCATCAGGCGACAAGGCGGCGATGGCGCGCAGCAGGGCCGCAATGTCCACAGCGGCATCCCCGCTACCGGTGACGCTGCTCTCGATGATGGCCTCCCAATTGCCGTCCTCGCCAACCTCGTGGCTAAGAATATAACAGGTCCGTTCAAACTCAGTGCAGAGTTGATCCAGCGGCGTTTCTGAAACAAGGACAAGATCAGTGTTGAGATATTGTGTAAACATCAGAACGGCTCCTTTAGCCTAACCTATGCACGATGTCTCGAATCAGTTCAGATCAGATCAGCGCACCAGATAGGCAGCGCCGGCATCCGTCAATTCTGAGGCGCCGCCGTATCCCCACAACACCCCAATCCCCGTTACCCCGTTCGCCACTGCGCCCAGAATATCGTGCTTGCGGTCGCCGATCATGGCCGTCTGCGCCGCGGACAGTTCTTCTGTCTGCAAAATGTAGGCGATGAGATCGGCCTTGTCCTGGCGGGTGCCGTCCATTTCGGCGCCGTGGATGGCCTCGAAGTGACGCGCCAGATCGAAGTGATGCAGGATCTTGGTGGCGAAGAAATGGGGCTTGGAGGTGGCGACAAAGAGCCGGTGCCCCTCGACGACCAGCGTGGACAGGGTTTCATCCATACCCACGAAGACTTCGTTTTCGTACATTCCCACTTCGGCGAAGCGTTGGCGGTAGAGGCCCACGGCCTGGGAGACGCGCACGTCATCGCCGTCGCCGAGAAAACTGGCGAAAGTCTGCGACAGCGGCGGCCCGATGAAGCGGAGCAATTCTGCTTCGCTCGGCGCCACCTGCCCCATCTGCTCCAGAGCGTATTGGATGCAGCGGGTAATGCCTAGTTTCGGCTCAGTCAAAGTGCCGTCCAAATCAAAAAGTAGATTCACACAAGACTCCTGACTCCGTGCAGAAAAGAGAGCGATAGGCTAGACGGGTTTTCACAGATCAGTTCTCCCCAATCCTCAGCCCAAACCGGAAACGGGCATCGTCGGCGAACCACATGGGGAAATTGGTGCCCCACACGTTGTTGTAGAGGTTGAAGTGCATGCCCTGACGCAGATCGGGCGGTTTGTTTTGGAAATTGAGCAAGCTTGGTGCGCCGGGGGCCACGAGCACGGCATCCAGAGTTTCGATGCTGAGCCTCCCATTGCGGACTGCGTCGACGCCGTGGAGTTCGTGGTTGCCGCGGTCGACGATATCGAGCGGAGAGATCCACCGGCCCAGTTTGTGAAGTTGCCAGGCAGCCGGCTGCGCCGTGATCGGTGCAAACGAGAACCAGAGTGCTTCGGGCAGACGGTTGGCCGCTTTGCCAAACCATTGGACGTCTACGTCGATTTGTGGTTTGCCGGCAGCGAAGTCGTAGCGGATCCACGCTTCGGTGGGCGCGCCATAGTGGATAGACGCATCCTGGGCGAACGCTACCTGTAACCAGACTTGAGCCGCATCGGATGATTGTCTTGCATGGGCCTCGACGAGACGCGGTGACCACCACCGGCTGATCGCATCAGACTTTTCCAATCCTGGTTTGGAAAAGTCGAGGATGCCCCACCAATGAGAGCGATCCAGGTATTGGTCCATGAAGCGTTCGTAATCGTCGCGGTCGAAGGTCTGGTAGCCCAATCGCCCCAGCACGTGATCGTCTGCGGCCCAGGACGCGCCGGCCGCATCGGTGAGGTGGTTGATGGCGCCGGTGTCGTCGAAGCCGATCCTGAAGTGGGAGGTCTGAAGCTGGTTGGTGAGTGCCATTGGCGCGAAACCGGCCAGATCCGGGCGTTTGGCACGCGCAGCACGCTGCGCTGTCAGCGCGTCCGCGGCCTGGGCGTGAAGCGGCGTTCCGGCCAGCGCGGCCACAGCCTGATCCACATAGGCGCGCTGCTCGGCCCAAGACGCAGCGAACGCTTCCCATTTGGGCGTGTGGCGTACGGCGTCAAAATCGGGGCGGCTGTAGTGGTCATAGTCGTCGAGGTGGGTCTTTTCGTCCATGCCCCAGGTGTGTTCGGGTATGCAGAGCAGCGTGGTCGCAAAGCGATCCCAGGCCGCGGGGGCGACAGACGCCGAGAGACCGTCGTCGATCCATTGGCGATGCAGGCGGCTGAGCAGGCGATAGTCGGATGTCTTGCTGGGGTCGGTGCCGATGCCGTGGATCCAGGTGTCGCCGATTTCGGAGGTGATGACGGGCAGCCGATCCCTGATAGGGCGCAGGGCGCGGGCGAAGGCATCCAGCGAGGAGGCCACGATCCTGGCATCTGGGAATTCCGCTTGCAGATGGGCATAGGCATGGCGCACCTGATCCGGCGTCTGCGGGCCGGCATTGTCGTTGGTGTGAGCGAAGGCGATGGCCTCGGCCAGGCCGGGCGCGCCCTGTGTGGCTCCGTAGGCGTGGGCATACATGACCACGATTTCACGATCCGTCGCCTCATCGCGCCAGACGAAGAGGGGCGGCAGGTTGGGGGGCGTCGAGGCTTCGTTGACGCCGATGTGCAGGAACTCGATCCCCGCCTCGGCGAGCAGAGGCACAATGCCGCGCGTGTGGCCGGGGACGTCGGTCATTTTGGCGGCGATAGTCTGCCGCCCGAAGCGTTGATCGAGTCGTTTGGCGATACTCAGACCATGTCGAAAGAGCGGCGGATCGAGCAGTTCGCTGTGCATCGTAAAAGGTAGGCCATGCCAGATCAGGTCGCCGTCTTCAATCGCCTGTTCCATCTCGCGGCGGGCCGCGGGCGACGCCTGTTCCAGATAGGCATACACCAGCCACGACGCCGTCGTCCACACGAAGCGGATCGACTCGTCCTCGGCGCGCAGGGTGCGCGCCGTCTGCATGGCAGTGGGGAAGTACTGCGTGAAGTACTGCTGGGCCACCTGGCGGGCATAGTGGGTAAAGCCAAGATCAAGATGGGTTTTGAAGATCAGGTGGAGGGTATGGATGGGGGTGGTCATGGGCGATGCATCACCGTTTCTGCTGATACCGCAACTTGCGTCAAAGAGTAAGATTTTATGCAGTATAACAAATCCTCTTGTCGGTCCAAATTCGGGGTTGCTGCCAACGCCCACCAACCCACTTGACAAGAACAGGCGTTCGGGTAGACTTACCGTCAAGGAGGCAAGCATGACCAACGTCCACGACAGCGGCTACAAAATACTCTTCTCGAATCGTACCATCTTTCGCCAACTGATGGAGACCTTTGTGGCCCAACCCTGGGTGGCCCAACTCGACTTCGAGCGCGCCGAACGCGTGGACAAGTCCTTTGTCTCTGAGGAGTACCAGACCACGGAGAGCGACCTCATTTATCGGCTCCCCTATGGCGATGACGAACTCTACGTCTACGTCCTGCTCGAGTTCCAGTCCACCGTAGACCCGTGGATGGCACTGCGCATGCTCAACTACATCACCAACTTCTACATGGCCTGGCGTCAGGAGCACAAGGAGGCCAAAACGCTGCCGTCCCTCTTCCCGCTGTTGTTGTATAATGGAGACGACCGTTGGTCGGCGGCGCAGACCATGGCGGAGTTGGTCCAGCCAGAGCCGAAGCTGGGCGACTACGCCATCGGCTTTCGCTATTTCAAACTGGCTGCCAACGAGTTCAGCCAGGAGCAGTTGCTGGGCATTCAGAACATCGTCTCCACGCTCTTCCTGGCCGAGTCCAGGCCCGAGATTGAGCTGTTGAGCGAGCAATTGCTGGCCCTCTTCCAGCGCGAAGAAGACAAGCAGGCCGTTTCGCTCTTCCTCAACTGGTACAGACAACTGGCGATCCACGGCTACGTCACACCCGACGATTACACCTCGCTTGCCGAAGTCTACCGTTCCGAACAGGAGGTCAAAGGCATGTTGCAGACCACTTTCAAGAAACAACAAGAACAATGGTATCAGGAAGGGCTTGAGGAAGGCATCGAGAAGGGCATTGAGCAAGGGATCGAGAAAGGGATCGAGCAAGGGATCGAGCAAGGGATCGAACAAGGCATCCGCCTGACCGCTCGCACCATGCTTGCCCGCGGCATCGATCCCGTCCTCGTCGCCGAGGTGACCGGTCTCAGCCAGGACGAACTCAACGCCCTCCTCACTTCCCCTCCACCCGACGACGTGACACCCTAGCCCACAAGGCAGCCAGCCCGCCGAGGAGACGTCCTCGGCGGGCTGATTTTTGCGGATAGAGAAAGGGTCGGTATCTTGACCAGCACCACTGCGAAGGCCTGTGAGGTGAGAGTTAGCTTCTAGGCGCCGCACTTGGCGGGCGTACTAAAAAGAGGCCGAGACGGTTGTCTCGGCCTCTTTTGGCTACTTTTTCACTGACCCTGTTGTCCCTAGAACACTCGCAGGCAAGACGCGGGATCAGGATCGATTCTCGCGCCAGGGACGCAGCCCCAGGTAGACTTCACGACCGCCCAAGGTGCGCAGGATCGTTTCTGGTGAGCGCCACGGCATCAGTTGATTCAGTTCGGTGGGGGTCAGTGCCGTATTGTCATTGGCCAAAAAAATTCTGAAACAAGCCGACGCCAAAGGCAGATGCTCGTTGATATAGTCCGGATCGTTGGCGCAGCGCGTGCGCAAACACTCCCATAAGGCATCGGTGCGATGCACTTCGCCTGTTTCGGGGTCAACCCAGTCGACGTCTTCTGTGTTGCGGTGATCAGAAAAGCGTTCGCGACATTCTGCACAAAGTTGATCGCGCAAGTAGAGCCGAAAATCCCGGCCGCTTTCCTCCCACCAACTGTAGTCGATGTGGAATTTGGTGTCGACGGTCGGGCGGAACCACGCGATCGCCGACTTCGGGTTAGCAGCCATTTATGATACTCCTATCTCTTAGGGTTCTATCCTGAAATTCGTCGTTGCGTTGGTCGATCAAGCGAGTGCGAAATAACCGCTACCAGTGTCTTGGAAGGTTCGATTGCTAATCAACGAGTAGAAAACCGGCCCAGGCGGGCAGCGATAGATCATGTTCACCGCGCTGTAGACCGTCTTGGCGTGGGCAGTCCCTTGTGGGCTGAGTTTGGTCAGCTCGGGCACCACCATTTCCACGATGGCGTCGACATCGGTATTGCGTTTTTCGACCTCGGCGTGCAGCGCGTCGATAGCTTTCTCATCTTCAGCCGAAACGACAAGGTAATCATCATATTCACAAGAGATCTGAATCTTGTTCATCTCAAATGAGATCGATGCCGTTTTGGGGTTTGCGGTGGCAAAACGCGACCACTCGCGCTTCATGCGGCGCGGACGGTAGTCGATGACCACCTCATTGGGCTTGCTGCTGCGCTCTAACGTGATCTGAGCGCCCACCGGAACGGAGTGTTCATCCATCCACTTGCGCATGCCCGATACATAACGACCTTCATGGACGACCCATGCCTGGTAGCGGTTTCCCCAGCGTCCGTCGATAATTGTGACGAGCGATCGGCCCTGGCTGCTGATCGGGAAAAAACTACGCGTTCGGCTGCTGAGAGGCAACGTTCCGTAGCGCCGATGCGGATAGATGAGGGCAAAGCTGGTGCTGGGCACCACTGAAGGCACGTCGCTGCCCACGCCGCTTTCACCCCACTCGTCGTCCAGCTCCCACTCGATTTGCAGCAACTCCACGCTGAGTAGGGCGCGGTTGTAGCGCGGGGAATGGGGTCGCAATAGCGGCGGGATACGGTGCGCTTCCTCAGGTTCAAGACGAGTCAGGAACCAGGTCTGCTCAGCACCGCTCACAATTCTGTCAAAGCGTTCGTCTTTGCCCAGCCCGTGGTTGAGGCTGATCACGCGCATAGGCTCCGACACATCCTCGGGTAGATCAAGTTCGGCCAGGATCTCTTGAGGCAAGAGCGGATGTCCTTGCATCTCGATCATTGCTTCGGCAATGTTGAGATGACCGATATGCAGCTCGGCCAATTGATCGGCGAGCAGCCAATAATCATCCACCTGCACAAACTCGTCTGCGCGTGAACCTTCTTCAAGGGCATACAGGATGCTCTCGTCGATCTCGTCTTGATAAAGATCGTAGATTTCACTGGCAGAGAGCAAGGCGCCCTCTTCAGACAATCCCTGGCCATTGGGTTGGTTAAGACGGTGCGGCGTCGGCAGGCGCGAAGCGAACTCACGCAATTTCTCTTCATCAGAAAACTTGACGCCTACTACATCAAAATCACCGTGCTCGGGATTCTGTCCTCGGCGCTTTTCAACAACTTCACCGACAGCAAAGTCGATGGCCGGGAAGACCAGCGTCTGGCCCACTTCATAGCTGTCGCCAGGCTGGTAGATCCGCCCCTTGGACAGCTCGGATTCCATGCGGCTGGTCTCACGCCGTTGATACTCCTGGATGACGCGCAGCGCAAGCTGCTCCGTGGTCAGTGGGACTGTGGCATCGAGAATCAGATCATGGAAGAAATCCAGATCCTCTTCGTTGATTTCAAACTGATCGCGCCAGAAAGCAGCCGTCTGGGTTTTTCGTTGCAGCACGCTTTCCTCCTAAGGTTTGGTCAGCCAGATAAACCGTACCCAGCCGAATTTTTATTAGATGACACGCTCTATCTTTGCGCTCTGTCATTACAAAGCCATGTCATTATATAGCAATGTCTTTACGGAATTGCACAGCATGAAATTATAACAGCCGGTTAGCGGAAACTCAAAACGAATTAGCGCTCACCACAGTCAAATCGTAGGTAACCCGTTGGGTTTGCCGAAAGAATGTGAGATGCGATACGTCTGCAGATCGCGAAGAGATCGCGAAGGACTGTTGAACTTCTACACCATTTACGATAGGATACTCTGGAATCTGCGGACAATTCGCGCGTCGACACGGCAAGAACAACCTGAGACCCCTTGCCCACTCTGTTTGATCCAAAGTTTGCTCCTCGCTTGCCTGAGACGCGCTCAAGACAAAGTCTTTCGACCCTGCGCATCCACGATCAGGGAAGACCTGCGCATCCACGATCAGGAAAGAGAAGTCCGATGACCACGATTGCGATGATTCTGGCGGGCGGTGAGGGCACGCGGCTCACGGTTCTTTCAGAGAAACGAGCTAAACCCGCGGTGCCCTTTGCCGGAAAGTTCCGGATTATTGACTTTACCCTGAGCAACTGTGTCAACAGTGACATCTTCACGGTGGGCGTCCTCACCCAGTATCGTCCTCACAGCCTCAACGAACACATTGGCATTGGCAAGCCCTGGGATCTCGACCGGGCGCGCGGAGGTGTACGGATTCTTCAGCCCTACCAGGGTCGCGGAGGACAGATCTGGTATGCAGGCACAGCCGATGCCATCTATCAGAACCTGAACTACATCAAGGAACAGAAGGCCGACACAGTGGTCATTCTGTCGGGCGATCACATTTACAAAATGGATTATCGTCCTATGCTCCGCTATCACCAGGAGCGCAACGCAGATCTCACCATCGCCTTGATGCCTGTTCCCATCGAAGAGACCAACCGCTTCGGCATTATGACGGTGGACGAACAGGATCACATTACGGCCTTCTTTGAAAAGCCGAAAGATCGAGACAAGGGCAATCTGGCATCGATGGGAATCTACGTCTTCAAAGCGGATGTGCTGATCCGGCGGCTGAGCGAAGGCAACGAGCAGTCACCGCGCACGGACTTTGGCAAGCATGTGATCCCGGCTATGCTCGCGGCCGAAGATTCGATCGTCGCCTACCGGTTCAAAGATTATTGGGTGGATGTGGGGACGGTGGATTCCTATTGGGCCACGAACCTGGAACTTGTGCAGTCGCAGCCTGCGCTCGACCTGTACAGCGAGAAGTGGCCTATCCTCACCCGCTCGGAAGAACGACCACCGGTAAAAAATGGACCGCAGGCACATGTCACGCAAAGCATGATTTCGAATGGCTGTGTGGTGCGCGGCACCGTGATCAACAGCGTCCTTAGCCCCGGTGTCTACGTCAGCCCCGGCGCTGTGGTTGAAGACAGCATCATCATGAATGACACCTGGATTGGGCCTGGCGCACTCGTGCAAAAGGCCGTCATCGACAAACAAGTTGTGATTGGCGCCGGCGTTCAAATTGGCGTGGGCGATCCGGACGTGCCTAACGAGCGCCTCCCCGACAAGCTCTTTGCCGGGATCACCGTCATCGGCAAGAGCGCCACTATCCCAGACGGGGTGCGGATTGGCTGCAATGTGTTGATCAACAGCGATCGCGAACAAGAGCACTTTCCCGCTGACGGGCAGGTCAAAGACGGGATGACGATCTAGTACATCACCAGCATCTTTAAAATGGGAGCATCTGATGGCTCAAGCATTTGCAATGATTATGGCCGGGGGCGACAATCCAGATCTCAGCACCCTTACCGAGATCCGCGCAGAACCGGCGGTTCCTTTTGGTGGAAAGTTCCGGCTCATCGACTTTTCGTTGAGCAACTGTGTCAACAGCGAACTATACAACGTCGCTGTCCTTACTCAGTATCGACCGCGCAGCCTGAACGAGCACATCGGCATTGGCAAGCCCTGGGATCTGGACCGCGCCGCCGGTGGGCTGCGGCTTCTGCAGCCGTACACCGGCGGAAAGTATGGCGACTGGCAGCGTGGATCGGCCGACGCCGTGCGCCGCAACCTTGATTTTGTGCGCGATCAGCCCGAAGAGCTGGTCATGATCCTATCGGGCAAGCACATCTACCGCATGGACTACCGCCCGTTCATTGAGGAGCATGTACGCTCTGGGGCGGACATCACGGTCGCCGTGCGCCGCGTCACTTTCCACGAGACGCATCGCTTCGGTATCGTTTCGGTCAGCAACGATGGTCGCATCGTGGATTTTCAGGAGAAGCCGAGACGCAGTCAAAAGAATCTGGCCTCAATGGGGGTCTACATCTTCAACAAATCGTTTCTGATTCAGCAACTCGATGGCACTGACTACGACGACTTCGGGCGCGATCTGCTGCCGCCCGTGGTTGCCGACCCCGAGTGCCATGTCCACTCGTTCATCTACCAGAGCTATTGGGCCGACGCCAGTACCATTCAGGCCTATTGGGAGGCCAATATGAACCTGTTGGCCGAGGACCCGGCGATGGATCTCTACGATCCGGAGTGGGTGATCCACACGCGCAGCGAAGAGCGAGCGCCCGTCAAACTTGGCCCAAAGGCTGACATCGATGGGACGCTGCTCTCTAACGGGTGCCGCATCGATGGGATCGTAGAGCGCAGTGTTCTTTCGTCAGGTGTCTACGTGGCCGAAGGAGCGGTGGTGCGCGACAGTGTGCTCCTCAGCGACACGATAGTCGAAGCTGGGGCTGTGGTGGAACGTTGTATTGTAGACAAAGAAGTGAGAATCGGCGCCGGGGCCAGAGTCGGCTACGGCGAAGACAACAAGCCGAATAACGAACTGCCCGAACGCTTGAATACCGGCATCACCCTGCTGGGCAAAGGATCGGTCGTGCCCGAAGGGTTGACGATTGGACGCAACGTCGTCATCCATCCTTTTAGCGACGCGCAAGCGTTCGGCAAAAGCAAAACGATCCGCAGTGGTCGCACCATCGGTGTAGATCTGCGGTAGGAGTGACTTCAGGGGCGGCGCACTGGTCAATGCATCGACCAGTGCGCCGCCCCTGAAGTCAAACAGGTACCACCTCTACATCATCCGCCTGCCTTCTTGGCTTTGTACCCCAGTTCAATGAGTTCTTCCACCAGTCGATCGCGCTGATCGCCCTGGATCTCCAGAAGGTCGCCTTGCAAGGTGCCGCCGCTACCTAGCTTGTTTTTCAGATGTTTGAGCAACGCTTCTTTGCCCAATTTGGGACTGAGAACGCCTTCGATAACCGAAACCGACTTACCACGGCGTCCTTTGCGCTCCAGGCGTACGCGTACAGGCTGGTCACCTTGAATGGCGAAGGGCGCCGCCGGGTTCTTTGGCAAGTCGGGCGGTTTGACAGGTTGTGGCTCAGGGTCGGGATCGGTTGAAAAGACGAGGCGGCTCTTTTTCTCAGACATTTTTCTATCCTCCACACAAGTGACTCTGCGATGTCAGTCCAGGGTACCATAGAGCCGCCAACGATGAAACCTGCCCGGATGCAGTAGCGTAGAGAGATGCGAATGCATCAGGATCAGCCAGTTCAGCACACAAAGGAGATTTCAATGCAGTACCAATTTTCCGGTGAGATTGCACAGTCGGTACGCTTCGACTTTCAGCCGGGCGAGTATGTATGGGCAAGCAAAGGATCGCTGATGGCCTACTCGCCCGGTTTAACGTGGACATTGCGCCTGCCGGGCGGATTGGGTGGCGCCGTGCGTCGTTCGTTAGCCGGAGAAGGGGTCTCGCTCAGCTACCTGGAAAGCACACAGCCCGATCAGTATGCACTCCTGGCGGCCAACGCGCCCGGTCATTTAGAGTTGTGGGATCTGCAAGAAGATGGCCCGGTGACGACAACACGCGGTTCATTCTTGGCGGCGTGGGGCAGCGACATCGACATCACGGTGACAGTTGCGCGGCGTGCTGGGGCGGCCCTCTTCGGCGGCGCCGGGCTCTTTTTGCAGCAGATTTCAGGGGTGGGGCATGTGCTGATCCACGGCAGCGGAGACTTCCATGATCGCCGGATGCGGGAGGGAGAGCAAGTGCTGGTCAGCACAGGGAATCTGGCGGCTTTCTCCTCGCAGGTCGATTACGACATTCAAGGCGTAGGCGGTTGCCGCAAGATGATCTTCGGCGGGGAAGGGATCTTTATGACACGACTGAGCGGCCCTGGCCGTGTGCTGTTGCAGACGCTCAAGCGCACATACACGACGTCCACGTCGAGTGGAGGCGGCGGCTAGAGAGTACGGGGATCGTGTTGAGAATTTGAGGCTCAACACGATCCCTACTCTCTACGCTCCCATCATCGCTCCGGCGCAGCGCCGAAGATTCGATTGAGGATCTCCGTGCGTTCGTCGGGGGTGGCCCAACGTGGTTGGGCGTAGTCCTCAAGGACGGCGGTCAAGATCTCAGTGCTGAGCAGCTTCCCCTGGTAAATGGTATGTCTCGCCATCAACTCGGTACGCGTCTGCCAGCTCCACATCTGATCAAAGAAGAGATTGCCCAGCCCATAGACAATAATACTGGCGTTGCGGTCGGCCGTGGGCGCATAGGGTTCCATGGCCTGCGGCACATGACTCTGTACGCCGGTCACAATATCTACGCCGGCCTCGCGCAGTTCGCGGAATTCGCTCACCTGTTGGCCGGTGGGGAAGGGTTCGTAGGTTTCCAGATACTGTAGCTCGACGGCGAGGACGTCTACCTGCGGGCGCAGTTCGGCGATAGAGTCCAGGATCAACTGTTTGTTGTTGTAGTAGTAACAGGCGCCCGGCTGATCTTCGGTGGCCCAGGCAAATTGCGGCTCAAATGCCAGCGCTGCAATAAAGGCGAATGTGTTGCCGTTGTGTTCCCAGAGCAGTGGTGCACACGCCTCTTCAATATTCATGCCGCTCCCATAGATCGGAATCTCGTTTTCTCGATACCATGTGAGCGAGCGCCGGGCGCCGTCGCGTCCAAAGTCGTTGACATGGTTGCCGCTCAGCCCCACGATATCTGTCCCCACTGCGGCCAGCGCTTCCCAATAATTGGTGTGGCTACACAGGACAAGATTGTTCTCGCCGGCGTTGACCACACAATTATCCAGGAAGGGAACTTCGTTGCTAATGTGTGTGATGTCGGCAGCCGCCAACGTATCCGAAATCACCAGCGCAGGATAGACATAGCCGCGTTGTTCCATGCGCAAAGCTGTGACCCGCGACATGGCCGTGACGCCCGTCATGATCAAGGTCGTCAATTGAGCACCGGCACGATTGCTTGACGGCGGAGCCTGAGCGACAAGTTGCGTCATCAGGGCATCGGCGCCGTCGCCGTTCACAACAAGGGCCGCGGCCAGCGGATACGCGGCAGTGTCCAGCCGGTTGTTGAGGACGTTGGCCCCATCCACGTTGAGCACCTTGAAACGCGGGTGCAACAGATCAAAGGGCATGATGCCGATGCTTCCTGGCGCAGCCATTAAGGCGTCAAAGAGCAGATCGGTATTGGTCAGCACGAGCGCCGGGTCTGGCGACTCACCCAGCAGCGCGGTCAGCTCGGCCATATACTCAAGCGGCACCACCAATCCACCGGCTTCTTCACCGCGCCACCGTGCCGCCAACTGCGACATCGTCGTATCGTCGGTTGTTGTGTCGAAGGGGACCACAGGCGCGAAGAAGCGTTCGAGCAAGAAGTCACCGCTCACCTGGGCGCGCGGCACAAACTCCAGCCTGAAGTTGGCGTTGCTCGTGCGATCGAGCAGTTGCAGCGGACGCAGGCCGTCGACGGTTTCAAGCTGAGTCACACTCATCAGCAACGGCATCAGCCAGGATACGTCGTCCTCAGCCAAGAGTGGCGATAACCCGACGGTCAGTGGCATGACTTCAGCTTCAATAACGGGTTCAGCCGTAGGGTTCTCAGCGAGGATCAAGGTGGAACCGTCCGTAGACTCCGGCGTTGGTGTAAAAGTGGGCACGACGCCGGCCGGCGGCACCGATGGCGCAACGATCGGGCTGACACAAGCCGAGACAAGAAAGATGAGGAGCACTATCGATGCGACAACAGCAAGTTGACCACGCCGGTAAACGACGCAGCACACTGCGGCGTAAGTACCAGGGCCGAAATATGGCGTCTGTGCCACTGATAGAGCGTGTCGGCATAGGTTCGCCGAGATTTACTGGCAGCTTAGTACACCTCACAAGCGGCTCCTTTTTGGCTGAAGAACTCAGATATAACTCATGTCTGTTATTCTACGTCAGCACAGCAGCGCTGCAAAGAAAGAATAATGTGAACGCGTTGACATCCACAGATGGCTATGCCACAATGCGTACCCAGAATTTAGAGCAACCCGAGCCACATTTGGAGCAATCATCATATGTCAATTCGCACCCCTGATTGGGTAAAAAACGCCGTCTTCTATCAGATCTTTCCCGACCGTTTTGCACGGGGTAAAAATACAAAGCCGCTGCCCGGCGTCACCTTCAAAACATGGGGCACGCCTCCCGAAGAAGAAGGGTTCCAGGGCGGCGATCTACTGGGCATTGTGGACAAGCTAGACTATCTCAAAGAACTAGGGATTACGGCCCTCTACCTCAACCCGATCTTTTCGTCGGCATCCAACCATCGCTACCACACCTATGATTACATGCAGGTCGATCCATTGCTGGGCGGCAACGCCGCTTTCCGCACCCTGTTGGATGCCGCCCATGATCACGACATTCGTGTGGTGATCGACGGCGTCTTCAACCATGCCAGCCGCGGCTTTTGGGCTTTCCACCACATTCTAGAAACCGGAGGGAACTCGCCCTATTTGGACTGGTTCATCATCAACGATTGGCCGTTGCGTCCCTATCAGCACGACAAAGAAGCCCCTCACAATTACGCGGCCTGGTGGGACATTCCGGCACTGCCTAAGTTCAACGTGCAAAATGAGGGTGTGCGCCAATATCTACTTGATGTCTCGCGCCATTGGATCGAGTTCGGCGCTGACGGCTGGCGATCTGGACGTACCCGAAGAGATCAACGATCCTGAGTTCTGGCGAATGTTCCGCAAAGTCGTCAAAGACGTCAACCCCGATGCCTACATTACCGGCGAAATCTGGAGCAAAGCCCAGGCCTGGCTGAGGGGAGATATGTTCGATTCGGTTATGAACTACATCTTCAGCCGCGCTGCGCTGGGGTTCTTCGGCGCGGACACGTTACACACCGAGTACAAACCGGGTGGCTTCCCCCTGAAGGCGTTGACAAGCGAACAGTTTGCTCAAACCGTTGATGAGATGCTGGCCCTCTACGATTGGGAAGTGAATCTGGCACAGTTGAATTTGATGGACAGTCACGACACCGCCCGCACGCTGTGGACGGTGAGGGAAGATGAACAGGCACTACGTCTTTGCACGCTCTTCCAGATGACGATGCCGGGCGCACCGTGTATCTACTATGGCGACGAAATCGGCATGACCGGCGCCAATGATCCCTATTGTCGGGCCGCCTTTCCCTGGCAAAACAAGGCGAGTTGGAACCAGGATCTGCTCGAGTTTTACAAGCGCGCCATTGACATGCGCCATCAGCACCCGGCCCTGCGCACCGGTTCATACAAAGTCCTCCACGCCCGTGGGAACATTTACGCCTTCAACCGAGTTCTCGACACAGAAGAGATGATTGTCGTTTTCAACGTCGGCCACCAACAGGCAACCATCGATCTGGCGCTGACCGATGGGCTGGAAGATGGCGTGTACACAGCAGTGTGGGGAGAGGGACGCTACCCGTCTCGTTCTGCAAAACTTTCTGGCATTACGGTTGCCGGCCGCGAAGCATTGGTGCTAAAACGCAGAGAGGAGTCGTGAGTGGACAAAGTCTTTGTGGTGCTCAACCCTAAGTCAGGTCGTGGCTCAGGCGCCGAAGCCGTTGACGCCATCCATCGTGCCATGCACGCAGCATCCATTCCGTTTGACATCTTTCAAACGACACGACCGCGCGAGGCGATCGACGTCGCGCGTGAAGCCAAACACAGTGGCTACGGCATCGTCGCTGCGGCCGGCGGCGATGGCACAATCAACGAGGTTGTGAATGGACTTGCACAGGCCGCCGCAGCGGGTGAGCCGGTAGGTCCGCTCGCCATCTTGCCGGTGGGCACCGGGAACGACTTCGCCGATATGGTGGGTACTCCTCGCAATCTGACTGATGCAGCCACCGCCATCCGGCGGGGACGGACCCGGGGTATCGATCTGAGTCACGCCCAGGTTCGCACGGAGACCGGCTTCCTCTCGCGCTATTTCGACAACAATCTGGGCATGGGGTTCGAGGCGCAGGTGACGGTGGAGAGCTATAAGATCGTGCGTCTGCGCGGTTTCGCCGTCTACTTGTTGGCGGTCATCAAAGCGCTACGCGCCTACCGGCATCCACACGTGCAGATTCGCTGGTGTACGCCCCAGGGGCAGACCCGGCAGATAAACCAGAGTGCCTTGCTGGTCAGCGTTGGCAACAGCCGGCGCACCGGCGGCGGCTTCTACATTACGCCGGATGCCGTGGTCGACGATGGGATGCTCGACCTCGCCTTCGCGCGGGGATTGAACACACCCCAGATCCTGGCGCTGCTGCCCCAGGTCATGGCGGGAGCGCACCGTAACCATCCGGCCGTCCACTTGACGCGCTGTACCGCCGTCACGATCTTAAGCGACATTTCAGTGCCGCTGCACACCGACGGCGAAGTGATCACCGAACAGGCCCGCGCCGTCTCGATCACGATGGAGCCGAAACGATTGCAGGTGCTGGTTTAAGAGACAACGAGCAAAGATAGGATAGCGTCATCCTCATTTTAAGACGCGCCCGGCAGTGCGGTGAGGTTTCCCATCGGTTCCAACCTCTGCTATAATCGGAAGTGGGTGAACGCCCATGCAGCTATCGATCAATGGCTGCGTGGGTTTCTCATTTTTGGCTCTACACACTGCCTGTGCTTACCGTCGATTTTGTCGTGAACCACAACAGATACGGCGGCGACTGAACAGCGAACAGCGATTGACTAGTAAATCCCGGCGGAACTATACCGCCATGCTCTACCAGTGGTACAGACGCCGTATTTCCGCCGTGGTATTTACGCCGCAATATACTAGCGAAACGCACGTGCCTCGATCTGTAGCCCCCCCGACTACAGCCGAAGATCTTGACCACAGACCGAAGGAATTTTCGATGCAGCATGGGCGAGTGCGATCGGCTGCTGTACGGTCAACCCTATGGAACACCAACAGCAGTGCAGTGTTCGATGGTCGTATCTGGCTGGAACGCTCCCCCTGGCGCATTGCCGGCGGTTGGACCATGGCGGCGGCGCTGCTTAGCATTGGGTTTGCCGGCCGCCTGGATCTGATCGATCCGGCGCGGCTGCTACTGCTTTTCCTGTTGCTTGATCTATTGTGGGGGAGCATTTGGGGATCAATGACGGTGCCCAATAGCGTGCCGAGCCTGGAGCAGCCGCTCCAAAAGCCTCGGTTCTGGCTTCCCTATTTACGGGCCGGCTCACCGGCGGCGCGGCTTTTTGGAACCGACAGCCCGGGGATTCTACCGGTCTTGGGGCGTGTGGCGCTGCCGGGCATTCTGCTGGCCCTGATCGTGGCCCTGAGCCTCGACATGGCGCTCTTTTGGCTAACGCTCGTCGTGGTTGTGATCAGCATTGCCGGTTGGCTGCATCGCCAGGTAGAGTTGATGCCCATTGTGATGCTGCACGCGTTGGTCAGCGTGCTGCTCCCCTGGGGGGCAACGATGTTACTCTTCGCCGGTGAACTCTTCGCCGGTGAGGCGAGCGCCAACTGGCGCAATCCCTTGATCCTCGCCGTGTTGTGGACGCTTCACCTGTGGGGTGCGAACCGCAACCTCGAAGCCTCGCAGGATAGACTGGGTTTGGCGGCTGTGGCACTGGCCCAGATTGGCATCAGCATTCAGATCGTTGTGGCCCAGGCGCCTCTGTGGCTGGCCCTGCTCAGCGTACTCTGGCTGCCCACGTGGTTGGCAGTCTATCGCAAACAGCCGCTGCGCCAGGTAGAATTCTGGTGGCCGGTGGCGCTGATCCTAAGCGCCTTGGCGATTGGGCAGACGGCGCTCTTGTAAGATCAACTGGCTAAAATTCACCGGTACAGTCAACCACCAAGAAACGAAGCATGACAGTGAGCAACTTCGAATCAGTAGAAAACGACGCGTCAGAAACAGGCAAGATTCAGGAGATCGCACAACCTGACGTGCCCCGCCTCACCATCGAAGAGTTGCGCCGCGATGCAGAAGTCATCGCGTTTGTGAGGCAGGCCAACGAAAGTCTACGTGCGCTTGGCTACACCGAGCATGGCCAACGCCATGCCGGCCTCGTAGGGCATATTGCCGAAAACATTCTGGATCGGCTCGACTTTGACGAGCGAACCAGCCAGTTGGCGCATATGGCGGGTTATGTTCACGATATCGGCAATCTGATCCACCGCGAGAACCATGCACAGAGCGGCGCCTTGATGGCATGGCCGATCTTGAAGCGGCTGGGAATGGCATCCGATGAGATCGCCCTGATCATGAATGCGATCGGCAATCACGAGGAAGAACGGGGCACAGCAACCGATCCCGTCGCCGCGGCCGTCATCATTGCAGACAAGGCCGATGTGCATCGCAGTCGGGTGCAGAACCCTGATATGGCGCAGTTTGACATCCATGATCGGGTGAACTATGCCGCCACGCGCAGCTTTGTGCGGGTTCTAGCCGAAGACAATGTGATTGCCCTGGAGCTTGAAATCGACACGAATTTTGCACAAGTCATCGAATATTTTGAGATCTTCTTAAGCCGCATGACAATGGTGAGACAGGCTGTGCAGTTCCTAAACTGCGAGTTCAGACTGATCATCAACAATGTTCGGTTTTCCTAGTACAGTTGGGCGTAAATACCACGGCGGAAATTTGGCATTCCTACCTCTGGTCGGAAACGTGGACAAATTTCCGCCGGGATTTACTAGAGTGTGTAGAGTACCTTCTCGGCTGTAGACGGTTACGAAACCCTTTTATCAATCCACCAAGGGCGGAACTTGCTATGCGTATTGTGCGTTACGTAACGAATGTAGACGATAATCGAGGAAAGCCCACGTGGGGGCTTCTACTGGAAAAGTATGTATATCCTTTACGGCGAGCGCCCTATGAAAGCCCCCGATTGGCGCGGGATTTCGCGCCTGAAATCGAAGGCAGCCCTCTGCTATTGGATGACATCAAACTGTTGCCGCCTTGTGATCCGCGCAAGATCATCTGTGTTGGGCGCAACTACGCCGAGCATGCAGCCGAGTTCGGGAATGAAGTGCCCGAAGAGCCGGCTATCTTTTTGAAAGCAGCCACAACCCTCATCGGGCAAGGCGAATCGGTGATCTTGCCGTCAATTAGCGAGCGCGTGGATTATGAAGGAGAGTTGGCCCTGGTGATTGGCAAACGGGCCCGCTACCTCAGCCCACAGGATGCCCATAACATTATCCTGGGGTACACATGCGCCAACGACATCACGGCGCGAGATCTGCAGAAACGCGATGTGCAGTGGACACGCGGCAAGAACTTCGACACATTCGGGCCGGTAGGCCCCTGGCTGGATACGAGCTTCGATCCCGAAAACAAAACAATCCGCTGTCTCGTCAACGGCGAAGTACGCCAGGAAAGCAACACTGCCAAGTTTGTCCACTCGATTGGGAAGGTGCTTTCGTTCGTGTCGCAGTTTATGACGCTCGAGCCGGGCGATCTCGTCCTCACCGGTACGCCGGAAGGGGTTGGCCCCTTGCATCCTGGCGATACGGTGACCGTCGAAATCGAAGGGTTGGCCACATTGTCTAACCCCGTGATCGCAGGCGTCTAGCCTGATATCACTATCGTGTCATGTCAAAGGTCACGTGATGGCAATACCGTAGGGGCGCAGCAAGCAGCGCCCCTACCCATTCAGTGACCCTTGATGCATCACCAGCCCATCGGGCCCAGCAGTCAGTAGCCATCAAGCACGCATCGAACAGGGAACGATCTGTGTCTTCTATTAAACCTTTGACTCATTTCACCGATCTAAACGAAATTTCCAGCGAACAGTTTTGGGGGCTTCTTCGTCTGGCCAAACGGCTCAAAGACGAACGTATGCAGTCCGGCAAGAACGAACCGATCCTGGCGCACAAGTCGCTGGCTATGATCTTCCAAAAGCCCTCGTTGCGCACCCGCGTTAGCTTTGAAATGGGGATGCAGCACTTGGGCGGCTATGCGTTCTACCTTAGTCCTCAGGAAGTTGGGCTGGGCAGCCGCGAGAGTGCGGCCGACGTGGCGCGTGTGCTCAGCGGCTATGTGGATGGGGTGATGGCGCGTGTTTTCGATCACCAACATATTCTCGATCTGGCATCTTGGGGCAGTGTGCCGGTCATCAACGGTTTGAGTGATTTCAGCCACCCCTGTCAGGCCCTTACCGACGTTTTTACGGCATGGGAACAGTTGGGTGATCTGGCGGATCGCACCCTGGTCTACGTCGGGGATGGCGATAACAACGTAGCGACGAGCCTGATTATGGCCGCCGGCAAAGTCGGCATGAATGTGCGGATTGTTGCCCCTGTCGGCTACACACCTTCGCCCGACGTTTTGAACACCGGCGAAGGCGAAGTCGTGATTACCGATGATCTGGACGGCGTTATCGGTGCAGACATTCTCTACACCGATGTGTGGACAAGCATGGGCCAGGAAGAGCAACGCGAGCAGCGCATGAAGATCTTCCCGCCATACCAGGTGAACGCCGAACTCCTTGCGCGGACACAGAACCCGGCGACGCTGGTGATGCACTGCTTGCCCGCCCATCGCGGCGAAGAAATCAGCGATGACGTTGCAGATGGCTCTAGCAGTGTGCTCTTTCCTCAGGCGCACAATCGGCTGCATGCGCAGAAGGCCGTGCTGGCCCATTTATTGGGGAATGTGCCGCTTGAATAGGTCTGCCACTGGTGCTGTCGCACATGAGTGACTTGTTACCGATCCTCGGTCGGTTGTGGAACTGGCAGAGTATCATCGATCTGAGCCTTGTCGCTCTCTTTTTCTATATCCTGCTTCGGCTCTTTCGGGGAACACAAGCCGTTCAGTTACTGCGCGGGATTCTGGTCATCGCCCTGGTGGTGGCCGTTGTCAGCCGCACAGTAGAGTTAACCGCCTTTAGCTGGTTGCTGCGTAGTAGTTCATGGGCGGTGCTGGTGGCGATCCCTGTGATTTTTCAGCCGGAACTGCGTCGCGCCCTCGAACGAGTGGGCCGAGGAACCCCTTTCCTTAACCGACGCGTGGAGGGCGCAGATACCCAACAGATGATCAACGAAATCGTCAAAGCGTGTGAACAACTGGCAGACAATCGCTTTGGCGCGCTGATCGTTCTGGAGGGGACGACAGGGTTGGGCGAGTACATCGATCGTGGCGTTCCCATTAAGGGGGAAGTCAGCGCCGAACTGCTCACAACCATCTTCTTCCCCAAGACGGCGCTGCATGATGGCGCCCTGATCGTACGCGATGGACGGATCGCCGCCGCTGCCTGCGTCCTTCCGCTCACCCATCGAGATCTCCTGGATCCACAACTGGGAACCCGTCACCGGGCGGCGATTGGCATCACAGAACAATCCGATGCGCTTTCTGTCGCAGTCTCCGAAGAGACGGGCGCTATCTCCATTGCACGTAATGGCCGCATCACACGTCGGCTCGACAACAATCGACTGCGCAGGATCCTAACTGAATTCTACGATCCACGGACGCCGGAGGCCGGTAGTGAGCAGGAAGAAGTGAATGCAGAGCACAGTGTTCAAACTCAATAACCGTATGCGTGAAAACCTCAGCACCTTGATCATGTCGGTGCTGCTGGCGCTGATCGTCTGGTTTTTTGCGATCGATCAAGAGAATCCACTCGTGCGCCAGGAGTTTGATCAGCCGGTCTCCGTTGAAGTCCTCGGTCTCGCCGATGGCACGCAAACCTTACAGGATCTGACCAAACGCAACGTCTTCCTCACACTGCGCGCACCACAAAGCACTTGGGAAAACATCTCGCCCGACGACTTCAATGCGTACATCGATCTGAGCGGTCGCCAACCTGGAATCTATGAAGTCCCGATCATCGTTGATCCTGTTGATACCGAAGTGATCGTGGTTGATCAGCAGCCTCGCCAACTCCGCGTTCAGATCGAAGAACTGATCACGAAGACGGTTCCCATCCAGGTTGAAGTGATGGATAGCCCGGCCTTTAGCTATGAAGCGCAAGAGGCGCTGATCGAACCGGAAACCGTGACGGTCAGCGGTCCACGTACGCAGGTCGAACAAGTCAACAGCGCCGTAGCGGAAGTCTTCCTGCGCAGTGCCAAAAGTCAGGTGGAGCGCACGCAGTCCTTATCCCCACGTAGCGCCCAAAACCTGCCGGTGGATCGGGTGACAATCGAACCACAAAACGCTCTGATCGTCGTGCCGATCGTACAGAGACCGGGGCGAAAAGAGGTGGCTGTCGTTGTCACCGTAGAAGGACAACCGGCGCCCGGCTACCGGCTAACCAGCATCTCTTCGGATCCGGGTACAGTGATCCTGCGCGGCAGCCCCGAGGCGCTGCTTGAAGTCGGCGGCTTTGTCGAAACCCCTGTGCTCAACATTGAAAATGCCACAAGCGATGTACGTGAACGCTTGCCTTTGATCCTGCCGGCGAACGTTTCTACGCTGGGCGACGCCAGCGTCACGGCCGAGGTGACAATCTCGCCTATCGTCAGCAGCATTCCATTGAGCCGTCCACCCATTATTCAAGGACTGGACAGCACCTTGCGCGCCATCGTTTCGCTGGCCCGCATCGACGTGATCGTCAGCGGACCACTGCCGCGACTCGACGCCATCAATTCTGATGATGTGCGCGTCACGCTCGATCTTTCGGGGCTGTTACCGGGCAGCCATGTGGTTGTCCCCACGATTGTTGCGCCGGAGGGCATCAACGTTGAGGGGGTGATTCCACAGGCCGTGGAAGTCACCATAGAAGCGCTGGTGACGCCAGAGCCGACAGGCACCAATGCAGGAACACCATCACCCCCCGGGGGCACGATCCCTGTGCCGACACCGTCGCCGACGACGACGCCCGAAGGCTTTAGGTGGCCGCAGCACCTGCCGGTGTGAAGCCGATGGGCAGCGCTCGATCTGTATGGGGTTCATGACAATTAGGTGCCACACAGGTCGACGCGGTACAATTAATTGAAGAAGCTAGACAGATGAAAGCGGTAGCACTAGCGGCGCCGCTTTTTTATTGCAGGGTAAAAGAGACCAACTATGAGTATGCGTAAGCCTGTGGTTGCCCTGGTTGGGCGGCCTAATGTAGGAAAGTCAACATTGTTTAATCGTCTCACCGGAACACGGATCGCGATCGTGGAAGATCTGCCCGGCACGACGCGCGATCGAATTTACGGTGAAAGCGACTGGAATGGCGTTGGCTTCATTGTGATCGATACCGGCGGCCTTGAAGCACAATCGACGGCTGAGTATCGAACGCAGATCCCAGGGGCCTCTCCTCTGGCCCAAGATTCGCTCCTCTTCATCGCCGAGATTCAGAATCAAGTGAAACTGGCGATGGAAGAGTCGGACGCCATTATCCTGGTAGTCGACGGCAAAGATGGGGTCACCGCGGCGGATCAAGAGCTTGCGGAATCGCTGCGCCTGAGCACAAAGCCGATCTTTGTGGCCGTCAATAAAGCGGAAAGCAAGGAGCGGCAGCTTAACGCCGCCGAGTTTTGGCTGCTGGGACTTAGCGAACCTGTGCCGATTAGCGCCTATCATGGCGACGGTGTGGGCGATCTACTCGACGAGTTGGTCAAAGTGTTGCCCGAATATCCGGTCGATGAAGACGAGGATGAACGCGTCAGCATCTCCATCGTCGGCCGCCCGAATGTGGGCAAGAGCAGCCTGCTCAACGGCCTCCTGGGCCAGGAGCGCGCCATCGTCAGCAACGTGCCAGGGACGACGCGCGACTTTATTGATACAGAGTTGATCTACGAAGGACAGAAGATCCGGTTGATTGACACGGCCGGTATCCGTCGCCGTGGCAAAGTGGAGCCGGGCATCGAGAAGTACAGCGTCTTACGCAGCATGCAAGGAATCGACCGCGCCGACGTTGCGCTGCTGCTGATTGACGGCGCTGACGGCGTCACCGCCCAGGATGCACATGTGGCAGGCTACGTGCTCGAAAAGCAGACGAGCGTCGTTGTCATTGTCAACAAGTGGGATACGGTCGAGAAAGACAGCAACACGATGGTGGAGTATACGCGTCAGGTACGTCAGGAACTCAAGTTCCTTGATTATGTGCCGGTGATCTTTATCAGCGCCCTGACCAAACAGCGCATCCATACGGTACTGCCCACGGCGCTAGCCGTGGCCACCGAGCGCAAGCATCGCATCCCCACCAGCGAGTTGAACCGGCTGATCCAAGAGGCCTATGATCGCACACCGCCTGCCAGCCACACGGGTCGCCGTTTGCGTATCTACTATGCAACACAGGCAGATACCGCCCCGCCGACCTTCATCTTGTTTGTCAATGATCCCGATCTGGCGCATTTCAGCTATGTGCGCTATCTGGAAAATCAGATTCGTGAATACTATCCTTTCTTGGGCACGCCGATCCGCATCTTTATGCGGCGACGCAATAGGAAAGACGAGTAGACTTTGCCGAGGGCGGCGCCGTGACGTTTTTGCAGCCAATCCGTGCATACTCAATCGAAATCTCGCTGATCGCTGCCTTATTGGCAGCTATCGGCTTTTTTGCTTACCTGGGCTACGGACTGGTTGACCCGGCAACAGCCAACCCCACCTTCTCGGGCCAACAGGCCATGATGCATCTGAACCAGCAGATCGGCTACGGCCCGCGCTTTACGGGATCGCCGGGGAATGAAGCCACGGGAGACTGGTTGATCGAAGAGTTAGGTCAACTGGGATGGTCGGTGTACATTCAGCCGTTCCAGGTGACCGAAGCCGAAATCCCCGCCCGCAACATCCTGGCCGTGCGCGGCACGGGCCCCACCGTCATGCTGACCGCCAACTACGATAGCCGCCTCTATGCAGACCAGGACTCTGTCGCCGCGCGGCGCAGCGAACCCATGCTGGGCGCCAATGACAATGCCTCAGGTGTGGCGGTGCTGTTGGAACTGGCGCGCACGCTGGAAGTCAATCAGGGAGGACACGAAGTCTGTCTGGTTTTCCTGGACGCAGGCAACAATGGCGGAATCCCCGGTTGGGATGCCAATATGGGCGGTCGGTATTTTGTCGATCAGATCGACTCGTTGCCGCGCTGTGCTCAGCCGGAGTTCGCCGTTTCGGTCAACGGCGTCGGCGATATGGATCAGACGATTGTGCGTCCGCAAACAGGGGACCGCGCTTTAATCGATGCCCTGTGGCAGGTTGCCAATGCACTAGGCTATACGCAATGGACGATGGACGCCCCGTCCCCGGTAGAGGATGTTCCGCCCAATCCGTTTGAACGGGCGGGGATTCCATTTGCCGAAGTCACAGATCCAGTGTATCGACACCGCGCAACCCTGGCCGATACCGCCGATAGAGTCAGCGCGGAGGCCCTTCAACGTGTGGGCCGCACACTGGAACTCTGGCTCGAAGAAGGCGCAGTGTTGAATAGGGAGTAAAGAAACGTTGGCGAATTGCGATCGGTGCCGCTATACTAGCGCAAAGAACATTTATCCAGATCAGGCGCATTTATCCAGATCAGGGGGAGAAGCACTTTTATGAATCCTGTCATTTTTGAATTTGGTCCGTTTGCCCTTCAATGGTACGGCGTCTTTATTGTGGGTGGATCGGTTATCGCGGCCTGGTTTGGGGCGCGCTATGCCGAACGCGCCGGCGAAAACCCCGACCACGTGTGGAATTTGCTGGCATGGACATTGATTGCCGGTATTATTGGGGCGCGTCTCTATCACGTCTTCAGTTCACCGGCAGATGCGCCGGGGTGGGCCTATTACCGTGAAAACCCCGGCGATATCTTTAACTTCTGGAACGGCGGGTTTCGGGGACTGGGCATCTACGGCGGTCTCGTGGGCGGTATCCTGGCGATTCTGGTTTACACCTATGTCAACAAATTAAGCGTACTCAACTACCTGGACTATATTGGACCAAACGTCTTGATCGCGCAGGCAGTGGGTCGTATGGGCAACTTCGTCAATCAGGAACTCTATGGCCCCGCCACAGATGTACCGTGGGCCTTTCACATTAACCCACAATTTCCATGTCAGCCACCGCCTAATTTGCCGGCGGGCATTGGCTACTGCGGCAGCGGCAATCTGACGCCTGAAACGGTGGCCTGGTATGCAAACCACGGCTTTCACCCGACCTTTTTCTACGAAGCGCTGTGGAACCTCGTCTTGTTTGGCGTGCTCTTTTTGTTGATTCGGAACTACGGCCATAAGCTGCGCCGGGGCGACGGCGCGCTGCTCTACCTCATCGCCTATCCGATGGGACGATTCTGGGTTGAGATGTTCCGCCCCGACGCCTGGACGATGGGTGCGCTGGCCACCGCTCAGTGGATCGCCATTATCTCTGTTGTGCTGGCGACGGCGCTGCTGATCTGGCGGCACGTAGGGTGGTCGGCAGAGGAGCATCCTGAAGAAACGCTACACAAGTTGAGCGTCCACCCTGCCCCCTCTCCGGCGACACGCAAACCGGCCAGGGCGGCCGGTCGCCGCTGATTCAGGATCAATCGATCAAAAAAGCCTCGAACGATGGTCGTTCGAGGCTTTTTTGATCCCTGCATCCGGGGAATACGCCGCTTACTCTATCATCTCAATAAAGTAATCGATCAACTCCGCGTCCATACGCCAGCCCTCCACTCGGTTGGCCGCTAATTGTAGTTGACGGTGCGCCAGCGCGCTGTTCTGGCTGACGCAAACGACCTGCACCACGGCGCGTGTATGCACATCCTGTGCGTCAGCCTCGCAGACGGAAACGTTGAAGTCACGGCGCAAACGGGCAATCATAGGCTTCAGAATCCCGCGCTTTTCCTTGAGGCTGTGTACGAGCGGGAGATAGAGTTCGAGGGTAAGGAGTCCGATGGTCATTTTGGTTTGCGTGTTGCGTGTTACGTGGGTTGGGAACACTGGTCTTTCACCTGCAACAGATTTGTTGCAAGTGACGCAGACCACGCGCCATCCCTACAAGGCGTAACACGCAACACATTCTTTACCGGTGTTGTGTCCATGCGGGGTTGGCGTACTGCTCACGGATGAGTCTGGCGCTGCATTGGATCTCAGACGGTGTCAACGCACCGGGAATGAGTTCCAGGTTGAGCGTTTGGGCCAGTCCGGTGGACATGGCGGCGGCGAGGTGGGCGAAGTCGAGTAAAGGCGACTCTTGGGGGATGCCCAGGGCGTCGGCCAGGGTAAGGGCGCGGCTGCTCAACTGAGCGCGCAAGGATGCAGCCTCCTGTGCAGGCAGTGCCAGCACATCCACCAATCGGGCAATATCACCCACCAGGGGCAGGCTGCCATGTTGAAGGACGTACCCTTGACGGCGACTCTGCGCGCTGCCCATCAGTTTGCGCCCGTGCGCCGTGATCTCGTAAGCGCTCGGCACTTCGAAACAGGCCGCCGAAACGTCTCTGCCCGCACGAACATCCCCCCCTGCCTTCTCGGCCATCAGCCCAATCGACTGCAGACCACTCAACAGGCCATTGCTCAGACGCAAGTAGGCATCCATCACCCCGCCCGCCATGCGTGGCTCATCGCCGGACGCCGCCGCAGAATAGGTCAGTTCGTCGGTGTGCAGAATGGCGCGTCCGCCGGTGGTGCGGCGCACGAGATCGTAGCCCAGGGCGTGGACACGATCCACGTCGATATCTGCCACCTTCTGATGACGCCCCAGACTCACTGCCGGCGGCGACCAGCGATAGAAGCGCAGCGTGGGCAGTACATCTCCGGCGGCACAGGCGATGGCGATGGCTTCGTCCACCGCCATATTGGCGGCGCCGCTGCGCGGTGCGTCTTCAATGATCAGTCGCCAGCGAGCGCGAGGGAAAGCGTCAGGTGTCATACTCGGCCCTGATCCCCAATTTCCGCCACGACGGCACGCTGTCCATCTGCTTCGAGCATGGTATCTGGCTTGTTGTATGGCCGCTTGACTACGGCCAGGGCGATGGGTGCATCAAGTGCAGGGCTGTATGCGCTGCTGGTGACTTCGCCCACGCTGCGCCCGTCCGCGTTGAGATTGGCGCCGACGGCGAGCGGCTGATCGCTGCGCAGACCGACGAGGGTCTTGGTGACCTTGTCGTAGGTAATCTGGCGGGCGATGATCTCCTGCCCGGTGTAGCAGCCTTTGTTGTCAGAGCACGTCCAGGCCAGCCCGGCTTCGAGCGGATTATAGGCCTCGACAAGTTCGTTGCCCACGGACGGCCGCCCCAATTCGATGCGAAGGACGTTGTATGTATCTGCATCCACGTCAACAGCCCCGGCAGTGCGCAGTCGCTCTTGCAGTGCAGAGAAGGCCTGCGTTGGGGCAAGGATCTCGTAACCGGGCACATCGAAGGCTGCTTGATGCAGAACGGTGACGTCGTCCTGGCCGGCGAAGGCTTCGGCGGCAGGCACGGGCAAGCCGACCTGCACCAATAAGTCGGCGGCAGCCGGCCCCATCAGACGCAGACGACGATGCGATTCGCTAAGGTCAGTCACTTTGACCTTGTCCATGAAGAAGATCTGGCCGCGCAGATGGCGTGCCAACTGTGCGCCATCCTCGCCGGCCGGGAGCAACCACAGATCGTCGCCGCGGTTGAGAACGGTAAAGACATACAGAATGCGCGCCACCGGGCTGGTCAACACCGTCACCGCAGATTGGCCAGGTGCTAATGCGTTGATGTTGTTCGTGGTCATGCGGTGGACGAAGTCGGCGCGATCGGCGTCAGTCAACTGCAAGAGGCCATGTTGCGGGCGTTCCAATATCCCAGCGCCGCGGATGAGGGCGGCATAGGCGCGGTCATCGATTGTGGTTTGGGCGAAAGTCATGATTCATCCTTTGTGTATTTCTCAACAAAACGCAAAATCAAATAGTACATCTCTTGCCCGGCGTCGGTGAGATCTGCGCCGATTTGCAGATAGTGGCTCACGTCTTCGTAATAGAATACGTCCACCGGTACGCCTGCCGTCCGCAGGGCGGCTTCCAGTTCATACGCCTGTTCAATTGGAATGATGGTATCCGCGTCGGTATGGATGATGAGCGTCGGTGGCAGATAGGCGGCGGTATAGACCGGCGAGTAGCGCAGAAATCCAAGTGGATAGATGTTGGCCGCGCCTAGCGCCGGGATGACGAGTCGATACTGCTCGGGCAGGGTGATGGTGCCTGCGTAGAATTCGGCGGCCCCGCGAAAGGCACTGGTGATGCCGCCGGCTGTGATCCAGGCGCGAAAGCTATCGCCTTCATCGCGCAGGAGCCGGTGCAGAATCGCACTGCTAAAGCTGCCCCCTACGGCCACGGTGGGCGCAGTGGAGAGATCCACGCCCAGGTATCCGCCGCGGGCCAGGGCCAGGGCGACGCGTGCATCCTGCGTGTGGGCATCGACGTCGAGCCCTCGTGCCGCGATGGGAGAAATCGCCACGACGTTGTAACCGGCGTAGGCAAAGGCGACGCTTACCGGCTCCCAGCCCTGCACTGTGCCCGGATACGAGGCAAAAATCAGGGGCAGATCGGCAGCGGCGTCGAGTGGACGATACAGACGCAGCATGTCGACGACGACGCCGGCACGCGTGAACGTAAACGGCTGGCCGGTGGCGATGGCCCCAGAGGGGAAGGGCGCCGTGATGACGTGCGACGGACCGATTTGCAGATCAACGGCGGCGGGCAGCGGCGACGGCAAAGGTGCGGGGACGTGCCGGATCAGGTCGATGGGCGGCGCTTCTTCGGTTTCGCCGGCGTCGAGGGTGAGCAGCCACGGCACGCCCCCAATTCCACTGAGCGCGGTCTCGTCGAAACCGGGGCCAACGGCGGCGGGAACATACTGCCCCGGCGGAATACCCTCGATGCGGTAGCGCCCTTGGGCGTCGGTCACAGCACTGTAAGGGACGCCGGTGCGCCGGGCCACGACGACGGAGACGCCTGCCACCGGTTCGCCCAGGTACGCCACCTGGCCGGTGAGCGTAGCAGGTTCCTCGCCGACGCCCTGATCGAAAGGCCCCCCCATTTGACGTTCGAGCAGATAGCCGATGACATTGGTTTCATCACTGGGCGCGCAGCCGCCGGCGAAAAAGAGCAAGAATAGACTGGCTACCATCAAGCGTGTGAGGAATCGCATGGGCTACCCTGTGCAAATGGATGGTTGATTTGCAGCCTAGCGTAACGAATCGGCGCAAATCCGTCAAAAGGTGACCGACAAGGATATTGAGATACACCCCAATCCCCCTCTTTATTTGCCACTCCTCTGCCGAAACCGATATACTACACTGTCATGGCATTGATCAATGGATACGAGTAACGCGCCCCGCCGCGCGTCTTTTCTTGATTTCGAGGAACTGGATGACTTCAGGTTATTATCGCTTTCCCACAATTCACGACGATTCAATCGTCTTTGTCTCTGAGGACGATCTGTGGCATGTGCCCAGCGCCGGGGGTATTGCCCGCCGGTTGACCAGCAATCTGGGTGCAGTCACCTACCCCATGTTTTCTCCCGACGGGAGCCGGCTGGCCTTCGTTGGCCGCGAGGAGGGCAACCCCGAGGTCTATGTGATGCCGGCACAGGGCGGCGCCGCCCAACGGCTCACCTATCAGAGCAGCGAGTGCCGCGTCGTCGGCTGGAACGCGGCAGGCACCCACGTCATTTACTGCTCGAATTACGGGCAGGCGCACAGCGCAGAATATGTCCTCTACGCCGTACCGGCGGAGGAACCCAACGGGCCGGCCGCGCTGTTGCCCTATGGGCCGGCGCGCTCCATCAGTTTTGGTCCTGCCGGGGCGACGGTATTGGGCCGCAACACGGGCGACCCGGCCCGCTGGAAGCGCTATCGCGGCGGCACAGCCGGTCAACTGTGGATCGATCACAATGGAGATGGCGATTTCGGGCGCTACCTAGCCGATCTGGAAGGCAACATTGCCTCACCGATGTGGATCCAGCGAAGCGCAGGCCCAGCAGGCAGCGGCCCAGCAGACAGCGGGGATGATGGCGTAGACCGTGTCTATTTTGTAAGCGACCACGAGGGGATCGGCAATCTCTACAGCGCTCGGCCCGACGGAAGCGATCTGCAACGCCACACCGATCACGAAGATTACTATGTGCGCAACCCGGCCACGGACGGCGCCCAGATCGTCTATCATGCCGGTGCAGATCTTTATGTCTACAACGTCAATACGGAAGAAAGCCGCCGCGTCGACGTAGCCTACTTCAGTCCACGCGTGCAGCGCAATCGCCGTTTCGTGAGTTGTGGCAGCTACACCGACAGCGCCGCGCTCAACCCCAAAGGCAATGCGCTGGCGCTGACCAGCCGCGGGCGCGCCTTCACCTTTCACAACCACGAGGGCGCGGTGATCCAACTGGGCAAGGCGAACGGCGTACGCTATCGGCTGGCCGATTGGCTTAACGATGGCGAACGGATCGTGCTGGTGAGCGACGAACCGGGCGAAGAGATGTTGGAGATCCACAGCCGACAGCCGGGGACGCCCGCGCGCCGCCTCGACCAGATCGAGTTTGGCCGCGCCGTCGATCTGGTGGTTTCGCCCACGGCGGACAAGATCGCGTTGACCAATCATCGCCACGAATTGTTGCTCATCGATCTGGAGGCAGAATCGGCCGTTGTGGTGGATCGCAGCCCGCACCGGCGCATCGCCGGGCTGGATTGGTCTCCCGATGGACGCTGGATCGTCTATGGGTTTGCAGCGACGCACCAGACCACCGAACTGCGCCTTTACAAGTTGGCCGACCCCGACGCCGAGGATGAGGCGCAGCGTGATGCCGCCATCCATCGCATTACCGCGCCGGTTCTGCACGACATGGAGCCGAGTTTCGATCCTGAGGGCAATTTCATCTACTTCATCAGTTACCGTGAGTTCAACCCGGTCTACGATAGCCTGCATTTCGACCTGGGCTTTCCGCGTGGGGCACGGCCCTACCTGCTCACGCTGCGCGCCGATGTGGCCAACCCATTTGTGCCGCGGCCCAGCGAAGAAGAGGAGGACGAAGACGAGGATCACGGTGATGAGGATCACGGTGACGAAGATCACGGTGATGAAGGCGGAGACGGCGAAGATCCGGCCGGCGAGGACGAGTACGACGATCAGGATGAATCGGACGAAGGAAGCGCAGACGACGATGGATTCTTTGCCATGCATGCGCAGAGGAATGGACGTCGTTTCGCATCCACTGAGGAAGCGGGCGGCCACGATCAGGCGGCTTCTGCCAAAGCCGGCGCAGACGAAACCGAAACCGAAAACAAGAAAGTCGACGACAAAAAGGCGGCGCCGGAACGATTACGCATTGATCTGGACGGGATCGCACAGCGCGTGCTGGCCTTCCCCGTGCCCGAAGGGCGTTACAGCGAAATTGCAGGTGTGGCAGACAAGGCCATCTTTACGATCTTTCCTGTGCGCGGGACGCTGATGGACGTTGAAGACGACGATGACGGCGAGGGCGGCGAGGGCGGTGGCGGTCTGCTGCGTATGTACGATTTCAAGGAGTACCGCGCCGAGACGCTGGCCGATGATGTGGATCGGTTCGATCTATCACGCAACCACAAAAAGTTGCTCTATGGCAGCGGCGATCGCTTGCGGGTGATCGCGGCGGGCGATAAAGCGCCGGGCAGCAGTGGCAGCCCGCGCAAGAGCGGCTGGATCGATCTGGGCCGGGTTAAGGTTTCTATCGATCCTCAGAGCGAATGGGAGCAGATGTTCCGCGAGGCATGGCGGCTACAACGCGATCAGTATTGGACGGAAGACATGTCGGACGTCGACTGGCAGACGGTCTACAATCGCTACTTCCCTTTGATCGAGCGCACAAGCAGCCGCAGCGAATTCAGCGACCTGATGTGGGAAATGCAGGGCGAATTGGGCACAAGCCACGCCTACGAATTCGGCGGCGATTACCGACCGCGTCCATTTTATAGCCAGGGTTTCCTGGGCGCAGACATGACGTGGGATGCAGAAGCCCAGGGGTACCGGCTCGACAACTTCGTCCACGGGGACACGTGGGAGAGCCAGGCCCATTCTCCGTTGGCGGCGCCCGGCGTGGACGTGCAGCCGGACGATGTGCTGGTGGCGATCAATGGGCAGACGCTGAGCCAGGAGGTTAGCCCGGCCCAGTTGTTGGTGAATCAGGCCTGCGAAGAGGTGCTGCTGACGATCCGCAAGAGGGTCGAGAGAGCAGAGACTGAGCCGGGCAAGGGTGAGACGCGTTCAGTGGAGAATGGCTCTGAAGCGCAGCCTGAGTTGGAGGAGTCTCCCTACAAACTGGTGACGGTGTCTACGCTCGCCGACGAGCGCATGGCGCGCTATCGGGCCTGGGTAAACGGCAACCGGGCGCAGGTTCACGCGGCGACGAACGGGCGAGTTGGCTATGTCCATATCCCCGATATGGGGCCACACGGCTATGCAGAGTTTCACCGCGGCTACCTGGCCGAGGTCGACAAAGAATCGCTGATCATCGACGTCCGCTACAACGGCGGTGGACATGTCAGCGCGCTGATCCTGGAGAAGTTGGCGCGGCGGCGGTTGGGCTATGATGTGCAGCGTTGGGGAGGTTACTCCCCCTACCCTGAAGAGTCGGTGGCCGGCCCGCTGGTGACGCTGACAAATGAACTGGCCGGCAGCGACGGCGACATCTTCTGTCACAGTTTCAAACTGATGGGGTTGGGTCCGCTGGTGGGCAAGCGCACATGGGGCGGCGTCGTAGGCATCTGGCCGCGCCACGCCCTGGTCGACGGCACGGTGACGACGCAGCCGGAGTTCAGCCATTGGTTCCGCGATGTGGGCTGGAACGTGGAAAACTACGGCACGGATCCCGACATCGAAATCGACAACACGCCGCAGGACTATAGGGCCGGGCACGATGCGCAGTTGGCTAAGGCCATCGAGACCATCCTGGCGCAACTGGCGGCGAACCCTCCGCTGCAACCGCCCGATCCCAGGAGTCGTCCAAGCCGGGCGTTGCCGAAGCTGCCGCCGCGGAAGCGGGATGAATAGGCAATGAAAGACGGGTAGAGGATGCGAGATCCTCTACCCGTTTTTTTGTTTTGATGTAAAGAGTATTTTGCTGTGAAGATTGTTGCCTGTCAATGCGGGTTGGCCAGCCGTGATCAATCCAGAAGACGTTCCAGATCGCCCTGGACCTCCAGACCGCCGTTGCGCCCCACCCCTTCAAAGAGGAGTTGCCCGTTGTTGGTCTCCAGGCGCGCCTCCACCTTCGCTTGCAACGTCTCGTTGACTCGGGTACCCATACCGACTCGTGTCGGCCCGAGGATGGCCCCGCTTGCGGCCTTCCTGGCAACGAGTGTCAGTGTATGCTCGCTGTCACTGATCACGAAGCGCACGTGGTCGGGCTGGATGTCAAGGGTTCGGATACTGGCTCCGGTGTAGGTAGCGAACCGGTAGAGCCTGCGCTGGTGCCAGAGGCCGACAATGAAGCCTCGGAAGGCGGTGCGCAGGAAGGGGATCACCGCGACCGAGGCGGTGAGGCTGGTGCCCAGGGTCTCAAAATGGTTCGATTGAAACCAAACCCAGGCGGAAGGGAACGACTGCCCCCAATCTTTCTCGATGTAGCCGCGACCGCCCTCGAAGTCGACGGTTTGACCATCAATCGAAAGCGAACCCTGGATCTTGTGGTCAAAGCCAAGCACGCCATGATAACATTCCATGCCGGGAACCCAGGCGTACCACCCCATGATCCCGGGAGAACGCCAGCTAACCGGCCAGGGGATCGGATTTTCGAAGCGAAGCTGACCCTCTAGTGAACCATGTTCGGTTGCGACTTTCAGACGAATCGCTTCCCCGGTGAAATGGCTCTCGCCGATCCGCACATCAAAGGCGCGGTCTGAAGCCCAGAAGCGCGCCAGGGGAAAGCGGTGGTAGGTGGCTGTGCCTTCGTTGCCGTTTAGCACCTGGATGAAGGCGTGGCCCTGTTCGCCCAGGATTACGCCTGGGATGATCGCGTATCGGTGTCGTTCATCGGCGCTAATCAATTTAAAATACCAGCCCTCGAAGAAGGGCGGGCTCGCCCGATGGCCATGGTACATCGCCGGGGTCAACATGGTGTGGAGGTAGCGTCTCATGCAAGGGTGCCTCGTTGGCGTCTGCCGGCTAGTGGCTCAAAATCACTCCCGCTAAACATCGCACGATTATAACCGGGTTTCCTGCTATGTTGAAAAGGAGTGTCCATCCGTGATCGTCCACCAACCCAGAACGGATCGGCACGGAGGCCGGTCCCTACCGTAGGGATGGACCTCCGTGTCCATCCGCTGATCGTCACTTCACCCCAGAGCGGACCGGACAGAGGCCGGTCCCTACAAATTGCATATTGATGGAAATCCATTTTTCCGTTAAATTGGAAACATGAAAACAACCATCGACCTACCCGACGAACTGATGATCGAAGTCAAGGTGGTGGCCGCCCGCGAACGACGCAAGCTGGGCGAGCTGGTCACCGAATTGGTGCGCACCGGTCTGGCGCAACGGCTGGCGCAGCCGCCCGAAGACGCCGAAGAACGCCGCGCCGCCGAACAATGGCTGGACGACTGGTTTAAACTGGCCGACGCCGTGATGCAGGACGCCCCACCCGGCCCTACGGCGCGCGATCTGTTGGAAGAAGACCGCAACCGCCTGGAGCGCCGCTAACCCATGCCCGATTTATCTACACTGACCATTGATGCCAATGTGTGGGTTGCCGCCGCCGATCGATCCGACACCTTCTTTCAGGTCAGCCGTCAGTTTCTCGCCCAGGCTGCACACCGGCGGCTCACCATCTACCTGCCGTCTTTTGCCCAGCTTGAGATCGCCTGCGCCCTCTCGCGCAAACGCCGGAATGCCGAAGCCGGGCGCAAACTGGCCCTTGCCATGCTGGCATCGCCCCAGATCACCCATATCGAGATGGATGCCGCCTTCTTGGGGCAGGCGATCCTCACCGGCACACAGACATTGCTACGCGGCGCCGACACCCTCTACGCAGCCACAGCCGCCATCTATCACACCCAACTCATCTCATGGGATGCCGAACTGATCAACCGCGCCGGCGCGCGTTCGCCGTCCGATTGGTTGGCCCAACACGCGTAGGGATGGACCTCCGTGTCCATCCGTCGTGGCTTCACGGAAGATATGGACCCACCCGATCATACGGGACACACACGGAACGACCACCTTTGCCCAAGACCGCGTAGAAAAGTAAACTAAGACGCAACCGACGACTAAGGAGAAACCCATGCGGCACCCCAGCCAATGTCCCGAAGATCAGATCGCCCGCTACACCTGTCACTACACGCCCCAGCCCCTCACCATCGACGGCCGGTTGGATGAAACAGCATGGCAGAAAGCACCCAAGTCTCCCCGCTTCGTGGACACCGTCACCGGCGCACCCGGCTTCTATGACACGCGTATGGCCGCCCTGTGGGACAAGGACTATCTCTACATCGGCTTCTGGGCCGATGAGCCCTTTCTCGAGGCGCACCACAGCGAACGCGACGCCATCATCTTCCAGGAAAATGATCTGGAAGTCTTCGTCGACGGCGGAGACTGCTACTATGAACTGGAGTTCAACGCGCTGGGCACGATTTACGAAGTAATGTTCATCTGGCGCGACGCCTACACCCGCGGCAGCCGCTTCGACATCGCCGAATTTGATCTGCTCGACCATCAGGCCTTTTCCTTCGGCGGCGACTATGACCGGGCGCCGGCTTCCTTCTGGCACGGCACCCACCCGCGCGGCACCCGCTGGGCCTTCACCGACTGGGATCTCCCCGGCCTGAAGGTCGCCGTGCATTTGGAGGGCACCCTTAACGATCACAGTGACCGAGACCGCGGCTGGACGGCGGAGGTGGCGCTGCCCTGGGCGGGCATGTCCGTCCTGGCAAATGGGCGCAGCCTGCCGCCCCAAGACGGCGATACCTGGCGCATGTTCTTCGGGCGCTTTCAAAAGCTCGTTAACGCCGGTCAAGAGATTTCGCCCCATCCGGCCTGGGTGCTCAGTCCTCATGGAGAGTATGACACGCACCGGCCCGAATGCTTCCCCTATGTGACCTTTTCGCACAAAGAAGGAGCGAACGAATGACAGAGCGAAAAGTCCGGGTCGGCGTCGTCGGTTGCGGCGTCGTGGCCACGGCCTACTATCTGCCCTATCTGATGCGCATGCAGACGGCGGAGATCACGGCGGTCTGTGATCTCGTCCCGGCGCGCACGGAGGCATGTATGCGCCTCTTTGGGGCCAGATCCGCCTACACCGACTACTATGCGATGTTGGAAGAGGCGGATCTCGACGCCGTCTTCATCCTCACGGCGCCGGGGACGCATGTGCCCTTTGCACTCAAGGCGCTGGAAAAGGGCAAGCACCTGCTCTTGCAGAAACCGATGGCGACAAACATGGAGGATGCGCGTACCATCGCCGCGGCCGTGCGTGCGGCGGGCGTCAAGTGCATCATCGAACCCAGCTCCAACTCGCCCCTCGATCCCGATATCGCCCACCTGCGCCAACTGGTGCGCGCCGGCGTGCTGGGGGACATTCTGTGGTTCTCGCTGGGATCGACCGGCCCCACCACCTACGGACCGGCGCTGGGCATGAATCCCTACGGGCAGGCAGCCTTCTACGCCAGGGACAGCGGCGGCTTCCTCTTTGACCTGCCCTACGCGCCCGCCAACATCGTTTCGGTGTTGGGCGCCTGTCGCAGTGTGATGGCGTATGCCTCGATTTCGGTAGGCCAGCATCACATCGTCCCCGAATCCGAGTACGACAAGTTCCTGGCCAACGCCACCGATCCCGACGCCGCCAACTACTGGGATGTGGTCGTCGATCTGCCGCGCACCCAGCCGGTGCGCATGGAAGCGGTGGACAACGCCTACTCGCTCTACGAAATGGACGGCGGCGTGGTGGGGGCCTGTCATGTGGGGCGCATCTACCATCCGGTGCTGCCCGGATCGGGGGGCGGCAGCCTGCAGATCTTCGGCACCGAGGGCAACCTCATCTTCGGCGCCGGCTACAGCGCCTCCATCATCTCCACGCGCAAGGAGCTGCTGCCCCACGTCGACGACGACGGCTGGTATCACATCCCCGTGCGTGGCGATCGCAGCAAAGCCAAATGGCCGCAGCCCACGCCCGGCTCTTTCAACTACTACCACGCCTCTACGCAGCACCTGATCGACTGCATCCTGGCAGACCGCGAACCGCTCCCCAACGTCGATTGGGGCATCCACATCACCGAGATGATGGTGGGTACGCTGGAATCGGCGCGGAGGGGGGAGAAGTACGTGATGACGACGTCGATTGAATATTGATGACGAGATGATGGGATGATGGGCGCCTGACTCATCATCCCATCACCTCGTTATCCACCACCCCACCATCCTGCCCCACCTTTAGGAGTCCATCCATGATCAGCCACTATTTTGCCTGGGATTACACAGGTGAACCCTTTCATCTGTTTGGGGCGGCGCATTTGACCGCGCTGGCGGTGATCGCGAGCCTGGCGTTGCTGCTGCCCCAACTGCGGGGGCTGCCCTGGGCGCAGCTTCGCTTCCGCTATGGGCTGGCAGCGCTTCTGCTCACCAACGAGATGCTCTGGCATCTGTGGCATTGGGTCCACGGTCAGTGGAGCGTGCAGACCATGCTGCCCCTGCACCTGTGCAGCGTGCTCGTCTACGGCAGCGCGGTGCTGCTCAGTACTCAACACTACGGCATTTTTGAGTTTGCCTATTTCATGGGCATTGGCGGCGCGCTACAAGCCCTGCTCACGCCGGATCTCACGATCCACGGCTTTCCCCACTTCCGCTTCTGGCAGACTTACATTTCGCATGGAGGGATCGTGCTGGCTGCGCTCTACATGGTGATCGTCGCCGGCTACCGGCCTACCTGGCGCTCGGTGCTACGGGTGATGGTGGGGATGAACCTTTACATGGCCTTTGTGGGGACCGTCAACTGGCTGTTAGGGAGCAACTACATGTTCATCGCCCACAAACCAGAAACGCCCAGCTTGATCGATATGCTGGGTCCCTGGCCCTGGTACATCCTCAGTTTGGAGGCGATGGGATTGGCGATCTGTTTGTTGTTGATGCTACCGTTTGTGCGCCTGGGGCGTGCAGTGGTGCCGGCGACAGGGTAATACCGCGTCTCATCTCATCATCTTCGGTTCCGCAACATCTTGCCCAAATCCCAACCACATCCCCTAGGAGGAAACATATGGACAAAATCCGTATTGGCGTCATCGGCCTACGCTTCGGGCGTCAACTGGTGCGCACCCTGGCGAACATGCAGAACGCAGAATTGGTGGCGATCGCCGACCGTAGCGCCGATCTGCCCGGCGGATTGGACGGCTATGCGGCCCACTACGGGGCAACCGCTTACCGCAACGGCCTGGAACTGATCGAGCGCGAGGATCTGGACGCCATCTGCATCGCCACCGCTCCCGGCGCACGTGAGGAGTTGGTCTCTGCGGCGGCGCGCAAAGGGTTGCCCCTGTTTGTAGAAAAGCCGTGGGCGCCCGATCTGGAGGCGGCACATCGCCTGGCCGCCATCTGCCGCGACCACGACGCCAAAGTGATGGTCGCCTTCAGCTTCCGCTTTCACCCGGCGATTGCCAGACTGCGCAGCCTCATGGACGGCGAACTGGGCGAAGGCTGGCTGCTCAACGGCGAGTACATCTTCAACCTCAATCCGCCCGCCGGTGGTTGGCTGTGGAACCCGCAGAGCGGCAACGGCATCTTTAACGAAAACTCAGGCCATCTCTTCGACGCCGTCTGCTATCTGCTGGGCAAGCCTGTTTCGCTGACTGCAGAGGCGATCAATCCGCTTGCTACGCCCTCAGAACACGCCGCCGCCGTGACGGTGCGATTTGCCGGCGGCGCTGTGGCCGCATTGACGATTGGCGGCATCGGCACGAATGCTCACCGCCACTTCCCGCGCATCGACATGATCACGGCCAACGGTCAGGCCCATCTTGGCGGTCGCGAGCACATGTGGGAACAGCTATCCTGGGCCACGCGCGCCGACGAAGCCATACACAGCATCGTCCAATCGCCCGAGGCGCTGGGCAACACTCGCTATACCCACGCCTTTAACCACTTCCTCGACTGCGTGGCCCAGGACAAACAACCCAGCGTCGGCATCGAAGAGGGCATCACCGCCGTGGCCATGGCGATGGCCGTCTACGAATCCGCGCGCACGAACAAGAAAGTCGAGATTGGGTAGGTTCAGCCATCCCGATTCTACTTATTCGGCTACGGCAACCAGGTCGAATTCGAGTGCAACTTCGTCTGTGACACTGGCGACGAAGGGGACCTGTGGGATGCTGAGTGAAAAGTCGCCGCGCAGGATCTGAGTGCTGCCGCTCAATTGCAGTTCGCCATCTGAGACAATGTTGGCCGTGACATCGAAGGTGACCGGATTGGTGATGTCTCGGATTGTGAGATCACCGCTGACCTGGAAGTCGAAGCTGTCGCCCACCGTGGCGGATGCAGGCAGGCCGCTGAGCTGCGTGGGCGCAAAGGTGATGGTGGGGTGCTGTCCGCTCTGGAGAATGAAGCGTTGGATGGCGCCATTACGCTGTCCACTGTCGGTGACGAAGGCGCCGGCGCCGATAGTCAACATGCCGATCTCAGTGGCAGCAGGATTGGATGGGTCCACCAGCATGTTGCCGTTCACCTGATTGTTGACGCCGGTGACGGTGGTAGGCTGGCCGCGTAAGACTTCATCGATCACAAAACGCACTTGGGATCGTTCGCCGTCGATGACAAAGGCCAACGGTGTGGCGGGAGAGGCAGCGACTTCCTGGGCAGGGGCCGAAGTCGGCTCGACAGTGGCAGGGGCTTCCTCCAGGGCGGGGGCGTCTGTGGGGGCAGTCGTGGGCTCCGGCGCTGTGGCCGGCTCGGCGATAGACTCCGCCACCGGCGCAACCGTTTGGCTACACGCGCCGATCAGCAGCGTCATCGCAATCAGCAAAAACAGAGGCCAGCGCTGAGAAAAGTGCTTCGTCACCGACATACAAAGGCTCCTTCGAGTTGAAAGTTGGTTTGGTCTGCGAAAGACTACCGTTGCACTGCCAACGGCAGGTTTAGGTAGTCGAGCACAAAGAATATCAACTCAATTTTGCGATTGTATGTAGGCGACGTTAGCAAATCATGAAGATTTGCTGCTCGCGCCGACGCCGGCCTGCTCGTGCAGCATTTTTATCGGCACATGAAGGGTTGTTTTGTGTGGGTGGGTCTTCGACCCACCCACACAAAATCCACAACAATATTGGTTACAGAGTAACCAGTTACTCATTCGGATGGGACGAAACAGATCTGCTCGGCGGCCAGGGCCGGGTGATCATAGCCATAGTTATCGGTGACTTGCCAGAGCTTGCTGTCCACCTCGAAGATATCAACAACACCGTCACAGGCAGCAGCGGCATCACCGTCGGCCTGATAGCTTTCCAGCCAGGTGCCGGCGATGGTCGTGTACTTGGCGTCGGGTTGATTCGCCGTCATTTCGGCCAGGGTAGCGGCCGCGGCTTCGTCGTCTCCGCTCAGGGCTTGCGCCTGTATCAGGCGGAAGCTAGCCAGCCCACGGAGCAGGGCCAATTCCTCATCTTCTTCCATGGCGAAAATGCTGCACGCCCGCAGATCGCTGTTGGCAAGGGCCGCCGCGTACTTGTCGATGGCGGCGTCATACCCCAGCAGGTCCGACGCTTGCATGGCGACATCCGCTTCGACCAGATGGAGGGCCAGGCAGTCGCCATTTTCGGCCTCACGGTCATAGGTCCACGAAATGCGACGGAAAGGACCGCCGTCAATGCTCTGCCAGACTTCTTCGTGGGCAACTTCCAGGCCACCGGCGGGTGTGCCACTCAGGCCGCCCACCAACCGGATCTGCCGCCCAACGCCAGGATCATCCTCGCCCACCGCCTCGATGAAGACTTCGCCGTTAGCCGTCGCCGCACCGGGGACAACACCCTGTACGTATGTGCCGCTTTCTTCATCCCAACTGAGCGACTGTACGCCGGTTACACAGAAAGTCGAACAGCTTTCCACCTGCCAGATGAGTTCGGACTGGCCGTCCTCATTGACGTCGCCCACGGAGAGGAGGGTCGGTAGGCCGTAAACGGCCTCATTGTAGACGGCGCTGTAGACGCCCTCATCATCGAGGTTAAAGATAATGAGCACGCCGTCGGCGCCGCCAGGACCGTAGCCCAGGTCGCTGATGATGGTAGGAAAGACAAACAGATCGTCTGTACCGTCTTCATTCAGATCGAAGACCACCAGCCCACCCCGATCATCGGTGAGGGCATCGCACAGTCGCAGCCAGGTTTCCAGCACAAGGGTGTCGTCAGTCTGCGCCAGCACCTCGGCCAGTACATCACCATACTCGCCCAACGTAGCCGGGCATTCGGGCAGTTCCTCAGTCAGGGTAAGTTCCAGCGTTTTCGTGTCAGGCGCGGTGGTTGCGGCAGAGGAATCTGCTGAGACTCGACGTGGCGTCAGATGTGCCGTCGCCGCGTGGTTCGATGGTCGGTGCGTCTACGCTGAGGATCGGGCAAACGTCGCCGGCGGCAAAGGACGGATTGGCATACCCATAGTCGGCCAGCATTTCCACGGCGGCGGCTCCTGCGCCTGCCGCATACTCATTGATCTGCGTGCAGGCCACCTTCAAATCGCCACTATCCAGGTAGGCGTCGAGCCAGCGCTGACCGATATCTGCGTAAGGCATATCGGCGTAGGATTCGACCAACTGAGCGATCAACGCTTCGGTATCCTCCACTTCACCCCGGTAGCCGGTGATGAGGCCCAGCCGGAACCAGGCGAAGCTGCGCAGTTCGTCGAGTTCGTCCGCACGGGTCCAACAGGCAGTCAGGCTTTCGTCGCTGGCCGCGCGTTCGTAAAGGGTCTGCGCCGCATCAAAGTCGGCTGCGGCAAAAGCCTGATTGGCATCAAGGATTGTGTGATAAAGACAGTCGCTGCTCTCAAATGTCTCGGACAGCATGGTGTAGGGGCCGCCGTCGACGCTGCCCCAGATTTCGGTTCGCACACGTTGGGGGCCGGCCCCGAAACTGCCGTACTGCCCGCCTGTGATCTGCAATTCCTGCCCGTCGACACTGTCGTCTGCATCGGTCAGGGTCACCTCGGCGGAGGCCATGGTGACGGTGCCTTCCGTCCAATCGCGCCAGGATGAGCCATCCCAACTGCGCACGTAGACGGTATCGAAGCAGGTGCTGGCCCCGCAGGTCGTGTCGATCCAGACCACATCAGGCCGGTCGTCATTGTTAATGTCCTCGGTGGAGAGGAGTTCGACGCTGCCGGCGGCGTAGGCCGTATAGGCAACCTCGAAGCCTTCGGCGGCGTCTCCGCTGAGGATCAGCAGTTCACTGCGACGCGCCACCGAACTGCGCGCGTCCGTTTCACTGGTCTCGTAAGTCAGGATGACATCTTCACCGTCGTCGCCCAGATCGAGCGGAGTGATCGCTGCGCTTTCGTCGATGCCACAGGTTTCCAGGTAGGTGATCAGCAGATCGCGGCCGGTCGGTCCACTGTTGAGGACGGCCAGGATCGCCGGCGGGTACTCCTCAAAGGCGAGCGGACATTCGGGCAGCAACGAAAGCGGATCGACCGTTGCCTCCGGTGTCGATTCTTCAGTCTGTCCGGAGGTTCGCCCTTCGGCAGGCTCCGCTGTGGGTTCGTCCGTCACCACCACCACTTCCACCACGGCGGCCTCTTCAACAGGTTCGTCCGTCGGGGTTGGCGTTGTGGCACTGGTAGGCTGCGCTTCGGCGGCAGTGGGGATCAACAGCCTCTCGCCCACGTACAAGACTTGCCCGGCGCGCAGTGAGCGTGGATTTGCCGCCTGCAACAACCGGGTGGGAATGCCGTACTCCTTGGCAATCATCGACCACCCATCCCCGCGCTGGACTTCGTAGTAGACTTGCTTGACTTCGGGCGGAGTAGGGATGAAAAGCTTTTCACCGACGATCAGCCATCCGGTTGAGCGAATGGCCTGTGGATTGGCGGCGCGTAGTTCTTTTACGGTCAGGCCAACACGCAATGCCACGCTCGACCAGTTGTCACCAGGTTGGACGGTGTACGTGTACCCATCGTCCTGGGCGAGAACGGATGTGGTGGCGAGTACGGCCAACAGCGCCGCCATCATCCACAAAAGCAGACGGCTGATCTGAAGCGACTGTTTGTCGATCGGGGCAACGGTTTGCGCTTTCTGAGCGCGGCGTGTTGAAAACGTAGGCAGCCGGTTCATGTTCTGCTCCCTTGGGTAAATGCGGAATCTAGGAATTGACGGTTAACGAGCAACGTGGCCTGAATGGCGTATGAATGCCTGACTCGGTGGACGACCGACGGGGTGCGCCGTCGCCTAGTATAGCGCCAGCCGCCACTTTTCACAACCGCCGCAACACTCTCTGCACAGACTGCGATAGCTTGCTATGGATGGCGCTGGAGGGTACAATCAGCGGGCAAGATGCTGATTCGATCTGGCCGACCAGTTCCCGATGGAAAGAGACAATTGCCTGCATGGCGCAGTCCATAGAGCTTACCCTTACCACAATCGCAACCGGCGGTGAAGCCGTCGGGCTTCACCCTGATGATGGCAGACCCGTACTGGTGGCGGACGCGATCCCCGGCGAACGCGTGGTCGTCGACATCGAAGACGAGGAGATGGCCGATGCCTCGTTGCCTCAGTTGAACGGACGGTTGCGCCGGGTTGTGGAGGCCTCCGCCCAACGGGTGACGCCGCCGTGCCCCTACTTTGGTCCGCCGCAGCCTGTCAGCCTGCCTGATGGCACACAGTTGAACCCCGATGGGCTGCCGCGCTGTGCCGGGTGCGCCTGGCAGCACATTGCCTACGATGAACAGTTGACTCTGAAACGCACGATGATCATCGAGGAATTGGTGCGGGCGTCGATCTTCAAAGGTGCAGTTCGTCATCAACGCGAGGCCGCCGCGAAAGTGGTGGCCGAGGTGGTTGCGTTGGGTGATCCTTACCAAGAGGAAGATGTCGCCCTGGACTATGGCTACCTGACGCAGATGACCTTCCGCCTCGACCCCCGAGGACGCCGCTGCCTGCCGACCCGCCAGGCGTATCGAGCCGATCACACAACATCGTTGCTGATGCCCGTCGACTTCTGTCTGCTCCAGCATCCGCAGTTGGCCGATCTCTTTGCCGCCTTTGCCGTGGACGAAGCCGACGGCAGTGCACTTGCCCGCGATCTGATGAGCATTGAGCTTTCTGTGGGCGGCACGGCCAGCGAAGTGAGCGACAATCATCAGGGCACCGTCGTTTTGGAAAGCCGCAGCGGGGACATTCCTGATCTCGAACTTGATTTGCCGGTCAACGTACTACTGCGCCGTCCTCAGCGCGATGATCTGGATGCCGTCGAACTGATCGTCGGCGACTGGACCTACACGGTCGGCTGGGGTGAGGAATCGCTGGTGGCCTACCCGGCTATGGGCGGCGCCCCGGTCGTTTCCCCACATCTGCTCGGTGACGAAGTGATTGGCGCTGTCGTGGCGTCAGTACTCGAAGTTCAGCCGTTCGAACATGTGATCCACCTTTGGGCGGGCGCCGGGATCATTACGCGTGGGGTGGCGCAACATGCAGCCACCGTCATCGCCGTCGAAAATGAAGAATTGCCTGTGGCCGCGTTGGAAGCCAATATCGCGGGCACAGACAACGTCGCCCTTCACCGCGGACGGGTGCGACGCGTCCTCGATCATTTACACCGCGGCGAGTACGAAACGAACGTGGCGCTGCTTACGCCCACCACGCCCGAAGTAGACGATGTCATCTTCCGCCATCTGGATCGGCTGGGGATCTTGCGTGTGGCCGTGGTTGTTGACGCCCTGGACACATTGGCCACCCTCATCGCCTATGCCAGGGCCGCCCGTTTTCAACTGGTCTCCATTCAACCGGTTGACCTGCAACCCCAGCAAGATGCAGTCACCGTGGTGATCCGCTTTGATCGTGTACGTTAGTGTCACGTCATCTGTGAATCGATTGCAATCTCGTACGGGCGCTGCTTGCCGCGCCCTGTGCCGAATGGGCGCGGCAAGCAGCGCCCGTACCATCATCTCATGCTTGACACAACATCCAATTCTACCCTTCATTCACTGATTCGGACCTGAGCCATTGATGAATACCGCACCCGCTGCACCCGAGATCACCGTCCGCCCTTTGATCAGCGTCGAAGATTGCAAGAATTTCCAGGAGATCCAGCACCGCGTCTGGGTCGGCGAACCTGATACCGAGATCGTGCCTGTTCATGTGCTGGTTACACAAGCACAGAACGGTGGGATGCTGCTTGGCGCGTTTGCCGAAGATGGCCCGGCGAGTTCCGGCAGGATGGTGGGCATTGCCTTTGGCTGGCCCGGCCTCGCTGAAGAGGGTAACGCCGTGAAGACCAAGTTCTGTAGCCACATGGTCGGCGTCCTGCAGCATTGGCACGGACGCGGCGTAGGGTTGCGCCTGAAATTGGCCCAACGCCAGATCCTCCTCGATCAGGGAATCACAGACTGGGTCACATGGACCTACGATCCGCTGCAACGGATCAACGGAGCCTTTAACATTCACCGCCTGGGCGCGCTCTGTTCAACCTACAAACGCAATCAGTACGGCGAAATGCAGGATCACCTCAACGCCGGGATGCCCAGCGATCGGTTTCAGGTCGATTGGTATCTGCGCAGCGAACGTGTGGAAAATGCACTGGCGGCGCAACAAGAGCCTGTCGATTGGATGGCGTCTCACCTGACGATCCTGCCTACGCGGCGAGTTGGCCCCAGCATCCATGTCAACGCGCCCGTTGCTCCCAACCTGACGTTTGATGGACAGCCCATCGCTGTGCCAGTTCCTGAAAGTGTGGCATCGATCAGAGTCGAAGCGGGCTTACTGCTGGAATGGCGGTACTTCTTGCGCGAGACCGCCGAATCCTGTTTCAGCGCCGGCTATCAGGTTGTCGACTGCACGCTGCTGCCGGATCACGGATGGCACTATATCTTCCAGCCCAAAGAGTAACCTTTGCAGGGAAGCGATCTCCAATCTCTCAGTTTGTCTCAACCGCCACCACGCGCAGTGGAAAGGCGTCCAGCCCGCGCACGGGGACGGGCAGGGCGTAAACCTGGACACGCGCCTGGCTGAGTTGATCCAGGTTGGCCAGATTCTCAATCAGTGGAATGCCGGCGCGAAAGAGTAGCAGGTGGTTGATGTTGGCATGGCTCTTGTCGTGCGAGAGCTCTACACCCCCCGAGTCGACGCCCATCAATTTGATTCCCTGCTCAACGATCCAGCGCAACCCCTCAGTGGAAAAGTAACGTGTCTTGCCCATCTGCCCAAAGACGATATCCCCACGGCGGATGCCACCTGCCGCTGAGGCCGCGGCCCGGACCTGTTCCAGCGTGACGCCAAATTCGGCTTCTGCGCCGCGCAGATCGAGGATCACCGCCTCACCACACAGTTGGTCCAGCCCAATCTGAGAAAGGTCCGCGCCCTCCTTCAAACAGTGGAAGGGCGTTTCGATATGGGTGCCTACGTGGTTCATCAGTTCCACATCGCTCATAATGTACCATTCGCCTTGAGGACGTTGCTTGCCTTCGACTTCGTGCAGCGCGTTGTGGATATTGACCACAAACTTGCGCGGCACATCGGCGCCGGTCGGTTCGATAACTTGGGTCAGGTCGATCAATTTGGGGGGCATGGGTCGCTCCGTAGGCAGGATTGGTTTGAGTGTCACGTGTTATCTGAGACCAGGACAAGCTCAAAGGTAGCAGATGGCCGATCCAGGGGCAGCACATAGGTAACGTAGATCAGGTCGCCGTCGATGGAAATATCCGGCGCCGGGAGATCGCTCTGCACGTGAACGGTGAGACCGGGCAGAATCCACTTTTCGGCGCTGATGTCGGTGCCGGACGCGGCGTTGCAGGCCATCTCGAAGACGTAGGACCGGTGCATGTCGCCGTAGCGGTCCATCCCCGACGGCGCCAGCGGCCCCACAATCGTCAGCCGCCCAACGGCGGCGCGGGCGTCCACCGGCCCCAGGTGACGCAGGCGCATCCAGCCAACATCGCCATCGGGCATGGCCCAGTGCATAGTCACAGGATGGTATTGTGGGCTATCCAGCCCAGGGATGACGCCCGGCACTTCGCTTGTGAGGCGTAACGATTCGGCCCCAACCATCACACTTGCGCCGATCCATGCGCTGGCGGTGCGCTCGTGCGTGGTGGGCAGGCGCCGCTCAATGATCCGCTCGCCCTGGAAGGCGCGCAGGTGGGGCAGGGCATCGGCGGGAACCTCGCTGCCCGCCAATGCCATCGCCGGTCCATAACAGAAGTCGTGTCCGTGGGCGAACATGCCACGCTCACGGGGGAAGGGCGCCAACTTGCGACCGACGGCCAGCCAGATCGACATGCCCAGCAGAGCGCCGTACTTGTGCATGTCCATGCCATAGGTACGGCTGTATGGACCCGCCACGTTGCCCAATCCGGCGTGATAGAATGCGGCCACATCGCGCCAGAGTGCGGCCTCCATTTCCGCCCCCTGTGCAGCGAGTTGCGCCGACCGGGAATAGCGCCGCCATAGCGCCAGGGCATAGAAGTTCACGCCGTAGTAAGTGGGCGAGTTGTATTCGTGGAAGGTGCCATGCCGGCGAAAGACGTCGTAGGCGGCCTGGCCGAAGCGCTCGCCTTCTGCAGCCCAATCGGGGCGATTGTAACGGTCACCGGCCCATGTCATGAGGGCGGCCTTCATCAAGGCGATGTTGGTGTAGTGGGGAGCACAGCGATCGGGTGGTTCCCCCACAATGGCCAGTTCGATGGAACGATCCATGCGTGCAATGAGATCGGCGGGCAGGCGATCGGCGTACTCATCCAACGCCAGCATCAAGGTGGTGCCGATGAACTGCCGCCAGTTGGGATCGTAATGTCGCCACATGATGGCGTCCACGGGCGGGTGAGCTTCTTGCGGCGCACGGTAGAACGTGCCGTGAAAGGGCGTCCCCGGCTCATCGAATTGATAATCCAACACGGCATGAAACGTCCGTATGGCGCGTTCGAGATCGCCGTCCTGGTTGCGCATGAGCAGCCCCAGCGCATACCAGGAGGAGTTACGCACGCTGTGGTGGATGGGGCCGTCCAGATTCTCGGAATCGAGGGCCAGCAGTGCCCGCGATGGATCCCAGTATTGGCTCGACCAATCGATCGATTCCAGTGTAAGCGAACGAGCATTGGGTGACAGATCATCCAGGCTTGTGCCGGGCATCTTCATCGTCTCCAGGGTCAGGTGTAGAGTTGGCGTAAGTTGGTGCGCAATGAGGCGGCTTCCAACAGATCGGTGTTGTCGCTGAATTGGTCGACACTGCCGATGAGCGCACGTTGAGCGATCCGGTGCACCGCCGGGTCTGTAATGCGGCCCAACAGGGCATCACCGAACCCCTGCATGGCGATGACTTTGAACGGCCGGCCCCAGAAGTCGCGCACGGTCTCGGGCAGTGGATCGGTGAGGCTCAGCCGGTTGTGCATCCGGGCCAATGCTTCGTAGGCGGGGATCAGCGCGTCCTGGCGCGCCTGCCATGTTTCCGCTGCCAGGGCCCGGCGCAATGTAGCCGAAAATTCTTGCGCGCAGTCGAGGCGGGCGAAGGCGCTGCCGAACCATTTGGGGTAAGGCGCGTATTGGCGCTCCATCAAGAAGCAGAGGCGCATGACGTCGCGCACCAGCCGGCTCCCCAGCAGCGCCGATCCAATTTCATCGCCCGCGAAACCGGCGCGGCCCATCAGGTGTTCTTCCTGGCCGATGCGGGCCCAGCCCGCCGCCAGCAGGTAAAGCCAGAGGTCATGCGGATACCAGGCGAAGCGCGCCCGCATCTCCGCCAGCCCCATCTCGTCGTGAAAGACGCCACCGGCGACGAGGGTACGCAACTTCTGCTGCGGGAAGGTGAGCCAATCTTCGGGCGCGATGGGCTGTGCGCTGTCAAAGCTCAGGTAACTATCGAGAAAGCGGGCAATGGTCGACACCGACACCCGATGGTTTACGGGTCCGCTGTCGATGGTTTGCAGATGCTGCACACCGTTGTCATTGGGATCAGGTTCGCTGAAATTGGTAGGGTAACCGCCAAACGAATGTGGCAGCCGATGGCGCAACCGCTCATGGATCGCTGCGGCGTATCGGCCATGCGCGGCCTCGTCAACAAACAACTGGACGCGCGGCCCCCAGTGGTGATCCGACGACATGGCATCGTCGAAGCCGAGCACTTCCGATCCACTGCCGAGGAGCGCGGCGGCGTAGCGCAGATCGGGGAATTCCTCGCCCAGAATCGGCTGAACAGCCTCCGTGAAAAACGACCGGCTTAAGGCCAGCCCAGGCACGAAGTCAGCCTTCGCTTCGGTACCAGCCTGCTTGCTTTCCATCATTCACTCCTCAGATACCAGTTGCCGATTCACGGGCAAATCCCGCCGTATCGTGCACGAAGCGACCGCCGAAGACGGTGGCGACGACATCGGTTTCCAGGATAGCCATGGGATTGATGCTGAAGATGTCCTGCGAGAGAACCACGAGATCCGCCAACTTCCCCGGTGTGATGGTGCCCTTCAAATTCTCCTCGCCGCCGGCATAGGCCGCGCCGGCGGTGTAGGCGCGCACGGCCTCGTGGACGGCGATACGCTCTTCGGGGATCCAGCCGTTGCCGCCCGGTGTGCCGTCGGCGCGCACCCGCGTCACGGCGGCGTGAATGCCCTGGAGGACGTCGGGCGTCTCTACTGGGGCATCGGAGCCAAAGGCCAGGGTGGCGCCACTGTCCCACAAGGTACGCCAGGCGTAGGCGTAGCGGCTGCGCGCTCCCCAATGTTTGTCGGCCACGAGCATGTCCTGCGTGCAGTGGATCGGCTGCATCGACGGGATCACGCCGAGGGCGGCGAAACGATCCAGATCGTCGGGGTGGAGCACCTGAGCGTGTTCAATACGATGGCGCAGATTGAGGCCGTTCCCGGCGCGGCGGCTGCTCTCGATTGCGTCCAACACGACACGGTTGGCCATATCGCCGATGGCGTGGGTAAAGACGGCGAATCCTGCGCGGATAGCCTTGTCGACGACGGCCTTCATGTGCTCGGCATCGGCCACGGCAATGCCGTAGTTGCCCGCTTCGCCTTCATAGGGCTCGATCATCCACGCCGTACGCGCACCCAGGGCGCCGTCGCTAAAGACCTTGACGGCGCCGATGCGCAGAAATTCGTCGCCCAGGCCACTCTGCAAACCCAACTGGATCGCGGCATCCAGATCTGCTTCGGGGATCTGCGCCATCACCCGCAATTTCAACTCGCCGGTATGGCGCAACTGCTGCATGGCGCGCAGGGCGGCCGCGCCTTCCAAATTGTGAACACCCACGATGCCCATGCGATGGACGTTCTGCATGGCCACACGTACGGCATCCATGGCTTCTTCGGGTGTTGGCTCGGCCAGGAGTTTGAACATTAGTCCCAAGGCATTCTCTTTGAGGATGCCGGTGGGTTCACCCCGATCATCGCGCTCAATTTCGCCGCCATCAGGATCGGGGGTCTGCGCGGTGATGCCTGCCAACGCCAGCGCTGCACTATTGGCCCAACCCACGTGTCCGCATTTGCGGCGCAGAAAGACAGGGTGCAGCGTGGTAACGGCGTCAAGGTCGGCTTTGTGCGGAAAGGCACCGTCGCCCCACACCGATTGATCCCAACCGCGGCCGATCAGCCACTGGCCCGGCGGCGTTTCGGCAGAACGCGCCCGCACCCGCTCCTGGGCCGCGGCCAGCGTCGACGTGTTCACCAGATCTATCTCTCGCAAACTCAGCCCATAGGAAAGGAAATGGATGTGGGCGTCGATGAAGCCCGGTGTCACCGTGCGCCCGCCCAAATTGACAGCATAGCCGTCACCCATCAACAACGAACGCATGGCGTCGTCGCTGCCCAGCGCCACAAACCGATCCTTGTAGATGGCGACCGCAGTGGCCCGCGGATGGCGACGATCCATGGTATGAATATCACCGTTGTAAAGAACCAGATCGGCTTGCACGTGGAACTCCTTTTGGCGATTGACGAGTTTCGTTTGATGGGTTTTGATTGACGGTATAGATGACGACCCCCTGCCCCGCACCAACGAACCTTGAGCACTTACAAAACCAAGCTCAGTATTCCCATCGCCTGTTATATCACAGAATCCGCCCATAAAACAGAACCGCCTCCCTTTCTCTCTGTCTCAACGACTCGCAATTCAGCCCTCACTGCGCCAATTGTCCGGTTAACCTTTGAATCACAACGGCATAGAATAGCAACAGGCTCTCTTTTATCTCTTCTAAGGAGGATTGCATGGCATCTACACGGTTACGCCGATTTTCTGCACTGATTTGGGTCACATGTGCGTTGTTGTCGGGACTATTCTTCGTGTTGCAGCCGACAGGACTATCGGCGAAAGTAGATGGACCAGCGGCACCGCTCACTGCGGTCAGCGGTGCTATTGTGACCGACACCTTGTGGACCATGGCAGCGTCGCCCTATGTGATCACGGGTGATCTCTCGGTGGAGGCAGGCGTCAAATTGACGATCGAGGCCGGTGCGGAGGTGCGCATCGCCGAAGACCGCCGCATCACGGTAAGCGGTGAACTGGTAGCGACAGGAACCGCCGGCAGACCTATCACCTTTACAGCGGAGAGTGGTAACTGGCATAGCTTCTCCTTTGCGCCGGGCAGCGTGGGCAGGCTGGACCATGTATGGGTGGGCCACGGCGGTGTGCCCAGCAGTGACGGGATGGTGATCGTCGCCAGCAACGAAGTGACGATCCGCAACAGCACCTTCCGTGACGGCGGTCAGGACTACAACGACGCACTGCTCTATGTGCGCGAGGCATCCCCCGTCATCGAAGACAATTTGTTCGCCAACAGTTCGGCCGTCGGTATCCGCTTCGAGGGCTACGACGCTGTCAAACCGCTACTATTGCGCAACAACCGCTTTGAGGACAATGGCGATGCGGCGGTACTGGTGATTATGCGCGAGGAGACGGCCAACATCATCCTCGACGGCAACAGCAGCAGTGGGTCGCCACGCAACGGAATACGCATTGGCGATTGGGGATTCAACCGGTCGCCCTACTTTGGCATCATCACCGGCACCGTCACGATCAGCGGACAGAGCGACTTCCCGATTCTGATCGAAGCGCCCTACATTGTCACCGTGCCCGAGTCGGCCAGGCTGATCCTGGCAGCAGGGACTACCGTCAAGCTAAGCGGAGAACGCATGGACGTACAGGGCGGGCTGGTGACCGAGGGCACGCCCAATGCACCGGTGATCTTCACGTCGATCCGCGATGACAGCTACGGCGGCGACACCAACGGCGACGGCAGTGTGTCGCAGCCGGCGGCGGGAGATTGGCGCAGCATCCTCTTTACGCCGTCGTCGACGCAGAGCATGCTGACGCACACGTGGATCGGGTACGGAGGCTACGCCACCGCTGAGGGCATGGTGATCATAGAAACCAGCGATCTGATCTTCGATCATGTCACACTGGCCTATGGCGCCGCCATCGATGAGAGCGATCAGGACGCTGCGCTGCGCATCGAGCAGGCGTCCCCCACGATACGCGACAGCACCTTTGCCGACAACACATACTGGGCTATCCAGTGGAACGGCTTCGACAAAAATAAGCCGGTGGTCTTCGAGAACAATCACTTTGCAGACAACGGCAGCGGCGCGGTCTGGGCCATGCTCGACCGTGAGCAAGTGGACGTGACCCTGCTCGGCAACAGCAGCAGCGGATCGTCGTTCAACGGCTTCATGATCACCGATATGGGCGCCGCCCCCGGCATCACAGGCACGATCACCATTTCGGGGCAGAGTGACTTTCCGTTTATCGTGGGCAGCGCCGTGCTCGGCACCGGCATCGTGACGCGCAGTCTGACCGTCGGCCCCCAGGCACACCTGACACTTCCGCCCGGGACGTTGATCAAAATGAGTACGTGTGTTCAGGTGCACGGGCAGTTGACGGCGAATGGGGAGGCGACGAATCCGATCATCTTCACTGCGCTCCACGATGACAGCGTCGGCGGCGACACCAATGGCAACGGCTCCGAGTCGATCCCAACTGACGGGGCCGGCGGCGGCATTCGCTTCCATCCCGGCAGCCGGGGATCGCTCGATCAAACGCAGATCCGCTACGGCGGCGGCTGCGGCGAAGAAGGCGATCTCGCCGCCAATCTTGTCATCGAAAGTGACGACGTCAGCGTGCGCCAGAGTGTCATCAGCCACGCCGGCGCGACCGAATTGGCACAAGGATTAGGCAGCGGCATCGTGATCAGCGCGGCGTCACCCAGCCTGATCGGCAATATGATCCAGGACAACGGCGGCAGCGGCGTCGAGATACGCGGCGCCGGCGCCGAACCGGTGGTCGACGAAAACTACATCGGCAGCAACGGCACCGGCATCCGATTGATCAACGTCAATTCCGGCGTAACGCTCAACAGGAACTCGATTATCAACAACCTGGGGCCGGGCATCCTCGGCGAAGGGGATAGCGTGGCTGTGCTGCGCAATAACAGCATAGAGGGCAATGAGATGGGGGCAACCCAACTCAGCGCAGCGCACGCGGAGATCGACGCCCGCAGTAATTTCTGGGGCAGCGCCTCGGGGCCACATCACGCCACGCAGAACCCGACGGGGACCGGTAACGGTGTCAGCGACGATGTGCTCTTTGAGCCGTGGTGGGCAGGACCGCCAGAGAACAACATGTTTTTGCCGGTAGTCCTTGCGCGATGGCAGGCCCCATCAACGGGCAACAGTCTGTTCTTGCCCTGGCTTGAGCAATAAAGCGCCCGACATGATCCTGGGTATTCCCGCTGTCGGGATGGGCCTGCGTGCCCATCCGTCCGCTGCCTTCATGGCCACAGAGAACACAGAGAGCACATAGATAGATGCTGGATCTTCTGCTTTGTGTTCTATGCGTTCTTTGTGGCAAATCCTGCTGGGTCCCCTGACATGAACGCGGGTATTCCCGCTGTTGCGTCAAGCATGATTTGATAGGTAGGGGCGCTGCTTGCTGCGCCCGCTGTGCTGCCGGGCGCAGCAAGCAGCGCCCCTACGGAATTGCCATCACTTGAGCATTGACAGGGCATTAGCCGAAAAGCTTACCCAGTTTCGACTGGATGTTGGAGACGTCGTCGGTGACGCTGCCGTCGTCGTTGGTATCGAGGAGATCCATCAAGCCGCCAAGTGTGCCCTTTGCTTCCTGGTGTTCACTGTCAAGTAGGCCGGCAATGCCCTGGGCGCCCAGCCCTTGAGTGCGCTTTTGCTTTCCGAGTTGGCCCATCACCAGCGGCGCCAGCAAGTTGAGCACTTTTGAGGAGGAGGACGTGTCAATCCCGCTGGCTTTGCTCACCCCTTTCTCGATGGCATGGCGGCGATCACCGGCAATATGTTGCATAATCGCCTCGCCGTCTTCGTTCAGCTTTGGGTCATCCAAAGAGCCGTTGACATTGTTGAGCACGCTGCCGTCATGATCTTTTTCCAGCGCACGGTCGAGATCCTGAGCGCCTTCGGGTGTGTTTGTTTTCTTGCTCAGCGCACCGATGAGCAACGGAATGGCAGCACTGATGGCTCGCTGTGTAGCGCCTTCGTCGGCGTTGATGCGGCTACTCACCTGACGTACGGCGCTTGGCCCCAACGTGTTCATCAGAACTTGCATGAGGCTAGACATAAGGGGACTCCTTTCGAGTGTGCATCGTAGGCTGTTCAACTTGAGCAGCCAAACTCAGTCTTCACTGTACGGTCATGGAGTACAGTCAAGGGTATTCCCTCAAAGAGTCGATATCGGTAATCCCTGTTGCAGAAATCGGAATTGGAAGCATCCTTGTTCGCACGAAGGTGCGGCTGTGATAGCATGGGCATAGTTGACACAGCGATTATCAGCGCGAGCAATAGCGCGAGGACTATGCGAATATGAACGAATCTTCTTTCGACGGCGCCACGGATGTGGCCATCGTGGGCGGCGGCCCGATTGGGATCGAAACGGCGGTTGCCCTCAAACAAGTGGGCGTCGAATCCATTCTGTTTGAGGCGAAGCAGATCGGTGAGGCGATCAGCCGCTGGCCGCCGCATACACACTTTTTTAGTACGCCCGAACATGTGGCTCTGGCCGGCATCCCTGTGCAGACGTTGGATCAACGACCCATCAGCGGCGAAGAGTATCTGGCCTACATGCGCATGGTGGTGGAGTATTTCGATCTCAACCTGTACAACTACGAGCCGGTGACGGGCATCGACCGTGCCGAAGAGGGATTCCTCCTGCGCACCCAGAAGCGCGGACAAGATCGCCGCTACCGCGCCCGCCACGTTGTCCTTTGCACCGGGGGCATGGCCGGTCCAAGGCGGCTGGGCATCCCCGGCGAGGATCTGCCGCATGTTACCCACTACTTTCCCGGACCGCACGCTTACTTCCGCACCCGGCTGCTGGTGGTAGGTGGCAAAAATTCGGCGTTGGAGGCGGCGCTGCGTTGCTGGCGCGCCGGCAGCGAGGTGGCGTTGAGCTATCGGCGCAGCGATTTTCAGTGGGATGTGGTCAAACCGCATCTGTCAGGCGACCTCAAAACGCGGCTCGAAAAAGATGAAATCCGCTTTTACCCGTCCACGATCCCAGTGGAAATTACCAACGATGCCGTCTTTCTGGCATCCACCGAGGATGGCGTCACCCCCGACGGGCGTGTCACGCGGCACGAGACCGACTTTGTGCTTCTGGCCACCGGCTTTCAAGCGGACCAATCCTTGCTGCGTGCGGCGGGGGTTGAACTTGTGCACCCCGGCGAGGCGCCGGTCTATGATCCGCAGACGATGGAGACCAACGTGCCCGGTCTCTATGTGGCAGGGACGGCGGTAGGCGGCACGCAGAGCAAGTTTCAATACTTCATCTCCACCACGCACAACCATGTGGGCAAGATCGTGCGCGCCATCACCGGTCGCGTACCTGAGAAGTTGGGCAGCGTCCCCACGCGCAACAACGCCGTCTCGTGGGATGAAGTGAAGGCAAACTGACCCCGGTTACGCATTCGGCTTGATCCATTGTATAATTTCTCGCCATGAGCACATGGATCTGGCTGGGCATCGCGCTGCTGTGGTTGGGCACAATGACGCTACTGGCACGACGCAACGATGAACGGTGGCAGGATCTGAGCGCAGGCGGTCTGCTTGCGCTTTTTGTTGTCGCCTTTTTCTGGCGCACACTGATCGGGGATGTCTTTCAACCGGCCGACGGCGGCGATCTGGTCAGCTTTCTGTATCCCACGTATCGGTGGGCGGCGGACGTGCTCAGCCGGGGCGATCTCCCGCTGTGGAACCCCACCCTCTACGGTGGTGCACCCTTCATCAGCGATATTCAGGCGGGCTTCCTCTACCCGCCCGATCTGATTCTCTTCTTAAGCAACGCTGATTTCCCCTACACGTCGATGCAGTGGTTGGCGATCGGTCACCTGTGGTGGGCGGGGCTGGGCGTCTACGTTCTTGGCCGTGTGCTGGGCTTTTCGCGGCCGGCCGCCCTGCTGGCGGGGACAGCCTTTGCGCTCAGCGATCCGCTCTTCATCCACCTGGGCAACCTCAACCTGATCGCCGTTCTCTCGTGGATCGGCTGGATCCTGGCTGCGTTTCACCTTTCCCTGGCCCGGCATAACCTAGGATGGGCGGTCGTGGCGGCCAGCCTGTTCGCCGTAGCCAATTACGCCGGCCACGCCCAGAGTTCATATTATGTGGCGCTGGCAGTGGGGATTTACGCCGTCGTCTGGGTGATGGGGAATTGGCGCGCAGGAAAACGGGGCGAGAACCTGAAATTTTATCATCACCCAATCGCTCAGCCGCTGGCCTCGCTCTTGACCGTGGGTCTGTTGACCTTCCTGCTCTCCGCGCCCATCCTGCTGCCCGCGCTGGAAATCGTGCCGTACACCGGGCGGGCCGAGTTCAACTATCAGGATACGGTAGGCTTTTCGCTGGCCCCAGTGCCGGGGATCGTCGGCCTGCTGACCCCCGGTTTCTTCGGTCGCGGCCCTGCCCTGCACTGGAGTTTGTGGGATCGGGTCGAGTTGCCCTATGCCGGGGTGCCCACGTTGTTGTTGGCCATCGCTGCTCTGCTGATCGGCACTGAACAAAAGCGGCGTCGCCTGCTGCCGTGGATCGTGCTCGCCCTCTTCGGGTTCGTCGTCGCCCTGGGGATCTACACCCCTGTCCACGGCTGGTTAACCCAGATTCTGCCCGGTTTCGCCCAGTTTCGCGCACCGGCACGGGCCATTGTCCTCTTTACACTGGCGCTGTCGATGCTGGCGGCAGCAGGGTTCGACGCTCTGTTGTTTCAACGCAAAGCCGTCAAGGAGCCAATGCGCCAGGGGGAGGGGCAGAGTACAGAGACTCCTACTGCTCTCGCCCATCGCCCCTCGTCCCTTGTCCGCCTCCTGCGTTGGGGCGGATTGGTGTTGCTCGTGGTGGCGTTGCCGTTGACCTACGCCTCGCTGCTCTTCTTTCAAGAAGACTCAATCGCTTTTCTACGCACGTCTTTGGCCGGGTTGGCGGTGACGATTGCCACACTTTCGTGGCTGGCGATCTGGCTGCTCGTCGCCCTTTGGCAGCGTGGGCGGCTCACGGCGCGCCTCTTCGCCGTCTTTGTGATTGGCGTGCTGCTCGTGGAACTGTGCGCCGCCGGTTCGTACACCGATGTGGCCGAGACCAATCCCGCCGCCCACTTTGACCACCCCGAGATCGTGGCCTTCTTGCAAGAAGAGGGGCAGGCCGCCAACAATCGTCAATTCTTCCGCATTGACAGCAAGACCGGCATCGACGCCATCTGGCAGCCCGACACGGCGGCGTTGACCGGGCTGGAAGATGTGGGCGGGATTGTGAACCCACTGGCACTGCGTCATTGGCAGGATCTGTGGAATGCGTTGGGTGGCCGTGAAAGCCGGCTCTACGATATGCTCAACGTGCGCTACGTGCTTGTGGAAGACGGCACACCGCTGCCCGCCGGGTTTGCCCTGGCCTTTGATGCGCCGGGGCCGCTGGCCGTCTACGAAAACCCCGACCCGCTGCCCCGGGTCTGGTTCGTTGCCGACGCCCAAATCGTGGACGATCCACTGGCCGCGCTGCAATCGCCGTCGTTCGACCCGACCCAAACTGTGATCGGGGATTGGGCAGTAGAAACCGTTGACCGGGGATCGGGGACTGGTTCCGCTCAACCTCTACGCTCTGAGCTCTCGATCTCGGCGCCTTCGGTTAACGAGCTGATCGTCGAAGGCGCTACGCCGTCGGTGGGGTATCTTGTCTTCAGCGAAGTCTGGTATCCGGGGTGGCGGGCAACGGTCAACGGTGAGGACACGCCGGTACTGCGCGCCAACCATGCGCTGCGCGCTGTGGCCGTGAGCGCGGGGCAGGTGAGGGTGCACATGTGGTTTGCGCCGTCCTCATGGCGATGGGGATTGGGCTTGTTTGGGGTCGGGGCGGCGTTTGTGATTGGGTTGTTGGCTGTGGCGTGGCGGCGCAAAATTCTCGGTTTCAAACAGAGCAGCGATCAAAATCGGCGCCTGACACAGAAAACCGGTTGAAACCGGTTGTACATGCCCCAATCGGTCTCAACGTATTTTCTGTACCAGGCCGTGAATGAGTTGACGGACATTCTTGTCCGCGGCTAGCGCTTCTGCCAATTCTGTCGCCCAAGCCGAGCGGCAATGCGCTGAAGGATTGCCTGCGCCACCTCTTCTTTGCTCATCAGCGGCCAGTCTTCGCGATTGCCGCCACGCTCGAAGATGATGACCCGGTTGGTGTCGACGGCGAATCCGCTGTCTGCCGCGGTGACGTCGTTGAGCACGATCATGTCCAGGTTTTTGCGTTGGAGTTTGCCCAGGGCGTTGGCTTCAAGATCGTCGGTCTCGGCGGCAAAACCGACCACCAGCCGGGGATGCTGCGGGTCGTCGACGCGCAATTCGCCCACCGCTTTGAGGATGTCGGGGGTGCGCTGAAGCAAGATCGTCTGTTCGCCGGGCAACTTCTTGATCTTCTTGTCTTCGCTGTGGATAGGACGATAATCGGCCACGGCTGCCGACCCAATCAGCACGTCGGTGGCGGGCAGGTGCGCCATCACGGCGTCATGCATCTGCTGTGCCGTCGTCACAGGCACGAGTTTGACGCCGCCCGGTGGAGGCACCGAAAGCGGGGCGTGGATCAGCACACTGTCTGCGCCGAAATCACGGGCGGCGCGAGCCAGCGCTACGCCCATTTTGCCTGTGGAATGATTGCCCACGAAGCGCACCGGATCGATGGGTTCACGTGTGCCGCCCGCCGTAATCACCACGCACACCCCCGTGAGTGGACCGCCCCGCCCCAGCACACGACAGGCCTGCTCAAAAATGTCGTCCGGTTCGACCATGCGCCCGGCGCCATGTTCACCCGAGGCGAGCCGTCCGCTGGCCGGGCCGGCGAAATCGACACCCCAACTGCGCAGCGTTGCCACATGCTGTTGCGTGGCCGGGTGATCCCACATGTTGGTCTCCATGGCAGGGGCAATCAGCATCGGCCCCTTATAGCTGAGTGCGGTGAGCGTAAGCAACTCGTCGGTAAGGCCGAGCGAGAGACGCGCCATGGTCTGCGCCGTCGCCGGGGCCACGATGAAGAGATCGGCGGCGTGGGCCAGGGTGACGTGCCCACTGCGTAAGCGGCCGGTATCGGTCCAACTCGCGAAGGTATCCGTCGAAACGGCGCGCTGTGTAATGGCCTGAAACGTGACCGGCGCCACAAACTTGGTGGCCGCCTCGGTCATAATCACGTCAACCTGGGCGTTGGCCTGCGTCAATCGGCTCGCCAGCGTCACTGCCTTGTAGCAGGCAATGCCGCCGCTGACACCGAGAATTATGCGTTTTCCGTTGAGAATGGGGGGCATGGGTTTGTCCAGGATCAGATTGGGAAAGGAATGGATACTATGAGTATTTATGCCCTTCGATTGCGCCGGTACACTTCCACAATTCCCGCCAGCGTCAGCCACGGATCATAGCAGTGGATGGCGTCGGTGAGGGGGGCAATGACGCCGCCGAGGCCGCCGGTGGCGAGGACCGCGGCGGGTTGGCCTAATTCATCCTGAATGCGGCGCAACAGTCCTTCGACGAGGCCAACGTAGCCGTAGACCAGCCCAGATCGGATGGCCGGGATAGTGTCGCGGCCAATCGTGCTGACCGGTGCGGTTAGTTCCACAGCGGGCAGGGCGCTGGCCCGTTCGATCAAAGCACGGGTGACGGTGCCCAATCCCGGCGCGATGGCCCCACCGAGGAATGATCCACTACGATCGATGACGTTGAAGGTGGTGGCTGTACCAAAATCGACGACGATCACAGCATCCTGAATCCGCCCGTAGGCGGCAACGGCGTCCACAAGGCGGTCGGTGCCGATGGCTTCGGGGCGGAGTACGGCGACATCGATGCCCAAATCCAGCCCATAGCGCACGACCAATGGCTCTCTGCCAAGCAAGTGTGTGAGCAGACGCACCCAGACCTCACCCAAGGGCGCCACCACGCTGCACAGCGCGGCGTCATCCAGATCATCGAGGCAGAAGCTAGCTTCGTCAAGCAACTGGCGCAGCAGCAGCCGGTACTCGTCCTCGGTGCGCTGTTTGTCCGTAGCCAGACGCCAACTCGCCACCGGCGTGGTCTCCGCCGAGGCAGCGTTGGCGGCGAGATCATAGACGCCGATCACAATGTTACTGTTTCCGATATCGATGGAGAGAATCATAGATGAGATTGTAACGTGGCAGGCGCAGAAGTATCAAGTGCGGGGGTTCGGTTGTTCAGCATCTAATTACGTTGTCGTTGGCCAGGAACAACTCACGTAAATTTACAAATACTTCACTAGGATTCCTGATATTGGCATGGCGACAACCATGCTAGCATGGTGGGTGTACCAACAGCAGATAGGCAGTTCGTACGTTTCTCTGATCGCTGTGATCGACACAGGGAATACAAGATTCAGATAGTTGCGATGGGTTCGTTCCCCCCTTTAAAGGAGCCTCTATGTTTAACCTGTGGACCATCCTCCACCCAGGGCGTCGGCGTGCATTGTCTGCATTCAGCACGGCGCTTGGTTTTTCGCTGCTCCTCTTGCTTTCCGCCCAGGCGGCGCCGCCCGTACAGGATCGCCCTGACGATGGGCTTCTTGGGCCCATAGACGTGCGCCTGGAAGGCTCGGTTACCCAGCCGGCGCTGGTCATCGGTGGGCGCACTGTCTTCGACGGAGAGGGCGTTCACCTGGGACGTCCGCAGCCCAGCCCCGACGGTCGACAGGTGGCCGTCGAGGTGATCCCCACGGGCACAGAGACGGCGTACCTGGCCCAGATTTACCTGTACTCTGCCGACGGAGAATTGATCGACCAACTGTCCGGCCATTCGCCGCAGTGGATCGACAGCAGCCGGCTTCGCTTCGAGACGACAAGCGCGCGCGGATTCTACGACACTTCCTCGCGACGGGTGAGCGTAGAGTCGGTGGTCGCGGCCACACCGCCTACCCTCGCGGCCGACCAGTGGCCTGTGCAGTACCCAGAGACGGTTCGGGTGGCCCATCATCCCAGCAACGGCTGCCGCAACGTGGCGCCCTGGCAGATCGACACCATCCCCATTGAGGAATATGTGGCGCGCTCGGTGCCTGCCGAGTCGCCGGTATCCTGGTCCATCGAGGCGCTCAAGGCGCAGGCGGTGGCCGCGCGCACCTATGCCTGGTACAAGATCCGCCTCGGCCCCGCATCCACGCCCGAGGAGTTTGGCAAGCAGCCCTACGATGTCACCGATTGGGCCAACTATCAGATGATGTGCGACAGCCGTTTTCCGCGCAGTGATCAAGCGGTGGCCGAAACCAGCGGCCAATACCTCTCGGCCCGGAACGATCCCGGCCACGCGCCCATCATTGCCATGTACAGCGCCCAGAACAGCCACCCCACCCGGGACAACCCCGCCGTCACTTACTTGCGCGGCGTCCCCGATCTCTTTGGGCTGGGCCGCGCGCTCTACGGCCACGGCTACGGGCTGAGCCAATGGGGCGCAAAAGCCCGCGCGGAGGCCGGCCACAACTATCGTCAGATCCTGGGGCATTACTATACGGGTGTCTATCTGCAAAATGCTACCGATCCGGCGCAGCCTTTGGGCGGTCTGCTGGGGCTGGAACCGAATGGCTACTTGCCCCCCGGTGGCGTTCGCTGGAACACATTGGCCCCTGCCCTTCCTCTGCCCCTGCAGATCAACATCGCCGCGGCTGCACCGCTCCTGTTGAACGGTCGCAGCGGCGTTTGGCGGAACCTGTTGGATGCTCCCGAAGGCACACCCATCCAGGTTAGCCTCGCCGTTTCCGGCCTGCAACAGGACGTCGTGACGCTGCAACTAGACCGGACGCCGCCGTCTGCACCGAGCCTGAACGCGCCGGAAAGCGCCGAAACCCACCGCGCGACGGTGCAGGTGATCACGGCCGCCGACGAGCAGGCCGGTCTGCGCAACGATTGGCTCTGGCAGGCCGAGGCCTTTTCGAGCACCGTGGGCATGGACAACACGATTGCCGACGCGTTGGCGGATCAATCCACGGCGCGGCTGGCCCAGGTCGGTGTGCAGACGCCAGGCTACTGGTATGGACCATACACCACCGCCATCCCCGCCGGATCTACCTACCGTGCACTCTTCCGCCTGCGCATTGCGGGCAGCGCGGCTTCGCGCAGCGAGGCGATCCAAACAGACCGCCCGTTGGCCCGGCTGGACGTCACCGACCACTTCGGCGACCTGCGTCTGGGACTGCGCGATCTATGGCTAAGCGACTTCCCCCTTGATGATGGTTACGCCGAGATCGCCGTCGATTTCTACATCTTCGAGCCGCCCACCGGCCTGGAATTCCGCGTGCAGTGGTTCGGTGAAGTAGATCTGGCTTTTGACCGTATCCAGGTTTACCGGCTCATCGACGGCGGCGTGCAGAACGTATCCTGGCCGCTGACCGTCGGCACGAACAGCCCAAGCGTGACTGCCGTCAGCTTTGACCGCGCCGGCAATGTCAGCGCACCCGTCTCACAGACAATTCGCGTGACTGACGAGAACCCGCCCACGTTTCTCTCGCTCAACTGGCCGCAGGGATGGCAAACGCAATTGCCCATCACCCTCACCGCCACCGTTCAAGACCTGGGCAGCGGGCTGGCCGTCAACAGCGGTCGCCTGCATGTAGGAGACCAGAGCCACGTCGCCGCCCTGAGCGATCCCGCCGATGCATGGGCGGTGCAGCAACTTGGTATCGAATTGTCGGAGGTGCCCGAAGGGGAGCACGTGGTTCGTTTCGAGGTGGCCGACCAACTGGGGCAGGTCCGCTTTAGTGAAGAGGGCCAATTGCGCGTCGACGTGACGCGGCCGGTGCCGTCGATTCGGGCGCTCGATCTCAACGGCGCATCCGTCAGTGCAGTGGACGGCTGGCTGGCCGGCCCCATCCAGGTGGAAGTGAGCGGCGAAGACAGCACCAGCGGACTCAACGGATTGGCCTATGTCCTCGACGGTCAGCCATTTGTCCTCTACAGCGAACCGTTCTTAGTCGACGGCGAAGGCAGTCATCGTGTCCGCTATTGGGCCGAGGACAAGGCCGGCAACTATAGCCTTAGTCACTTCTTCGACTTTGGCATTGACAACAGTGGGCCGGCTGTAAACGTGACAGTGGTTGGCGCAGATGAATCCGCGGTGCAGGTCGAGTGGCTGGGCCAGGATGCCTACTCGGGGGTGGCCGGCTACACGGTGGAAACCCGGTTCGAGGGCGGAGCGTGGCAACCCGTTACGCTGGCCGATCCGCTGACGACGTCGGCATCGTTTGCCAGCGCCGAGGTGGACGAGATCCGCGTGCGCGCCGTCGATGGCGTGGGCCACGTGGGCGAATGGACCACGCGATCCGCCGTGCCGTTGAACGAAAGGCTCTATTTGCCCCATCTGGTACGCTAGATCGAGTATTGCTTTGGCAATTCACCCCAAAAGAACAGCCCTTGATTTGCGGAGTACCCGGTTCACGAGAGCGAACCGGGTACTCCGCAAAGTCATTTTAGGGGAATTGAAATGTATTGGGGGAATCGAAGTGATCGCCGGACAACCACAAATGGCTCCGCTACAACGAAACCCCCAGCAGACCACGGGTAAATTGGAAGTCGATATTGCCTACCTGGGCCGCCTTGACCGTAGTGCGCTGTGAAAGCACGTCGGCCACCAGATCAATTATCGCCTGCGGCCATGTCTCCGCCCCACCGCTGAGGACGAGGTCCATATCGGCGGCGTAGTGCTGTTCCACTTCTTCGTCCGCCGTAATCTGAATCACCGGCAGCAAAGGATGACCCTGGATCGGGTGCTCACCCACATGCACAAGGACGGCGTCGATGCCGGTTGCACCGAGGCCGGTGAGCGTCTCTGTCCAATGCGCCGTAGGCGTCTCCATCACGTGGAAACCGGCGCCCGCCGCATCCTGTGGGGCCTGGCCGTAGGCCAACGTGGGCAAGATCGGATCTCTCCCCACCGTGGCGGCGAGGTAAGTGGGCGCAGAGAGCAACGTCGAGTTTTCAGGGACGACCACCGTACCGCCTGCGGCCACAATCGAACGGCTCACCGCAGCCAGCGCCTCTTGCGCATCCTCAGATACAGGACCCACGCTCATCAGGCCCAGACGCACGGCATCAAGGCCGAAGCGACGCCGCGGCGGCAGCGTCTTCTCGGTGAGGTTGGCACGGAACCACGTCTCGGCTTTTTCGGTGACGGCGTCGATGCCGCCATCCATTTGAATGCTGGCCCAGCCAAACCGTTCCTCGGGCAGGCCGAGGCGAACGATTTCATGGCGGACGAAGTCGTTGTGCGTCTTTTCGCAGCCGTGTTCCAGCAGCAGACACCGGCCCACAAGCGGATGGCTCAAATAGCCGAGCAGGGTGCGCACGTACAACTGTTCCGACGGGCCGCCCGAGACGCCACAGCCTTCCGTATGCACAAGGGCAACGAAGCGCCGTCCGTCGCCAAGGTTTTCCTGGTTGAAGCGCTGCGCCATCATGCGTGCAATCTGTCCGGCGCAGAGACTCGTGGGCAGGATCAGGGCGACTTGCTCCGCCACGGGCAGCGGCGAGGCGGCCAGGAGGGCAAGGGGGTGATCGGCAGACGGGGCTGAAATCAGCCTCGCATCCTGCGCAGCCGAAGTCAAGGGGATGGGCAACCCGTTGGGCTGCGCTGCGTGGAGCAGACGATCCAGATTGCTGTCGTCAGTCTGTCGCCAATCGCGCCAGAGCTGCACCTGGGCATGGCCCGCCGCTTCGCCCACGCTGCGCTGACCCGAGGCCACCGCGACCATCAGATCGAGCATCTCGGCGCCGAGTTCGTCCATAGGCGTGCCGTCGAGATATCTGCCGGCGTTGACGTCCATGTCACGGCTGAGCAGTTGATAGCGCCGTGTCGTCGTCACGATCTTAATCGTCGGCGCAAAGGGGAAATTCGTGATCGAGCCGTTGCCGGTCACAAAGAAGATGATGTTGCAGCCCGCCGCCACCTGGCCGGCGATGCTTTCCAGATCGTTGCCTGGGCTGTCCATGAAATAGTAGCCGGGCGCTTGCATGGGCCGGGCATAAGGGATGACGTAGTCGAGGCGTACGTCGGGGTGCCGTTTCATGGCGGCGCCAATCGACTTGAGCACAATGTTGTAGAGTCCGCGGAATTTGTTGCCACCGGAGGGATTCCCGGCAGCAGATGCACCATGCCAGGCAGCGCGGTCGCCGAAGCGCTTGATCGCATCGAGGAAGGTGCGCGCGGTTTCGATGTCGCGCACCTTTTGCAGCACGTAGGGTTCGGCGCCGATGAGCTCGTCGGTTTCGGCCAAATTGGCAGCGCCACCGTAGCGGATCACCTCACGGGCGACCCACGAAGCCAGTGGATTGCCCGAAATACCCGAGAAGGCGTCGGAGCCACCGCACTGGAGCGCGATCTTGAGATGGGCCAGCGATTCTGGGGTGCGCGACGTAGCGTTCACTTCAGCAAGCCAGCCGCGCACGATGCTTTCTGCCTCACTCATCGCCGTCTGAAAACCACCCTGAATCGACAGGAAGGCATGGGGCAGATCATCCAGCGGGTAATCGTGTTCAACGAGATAACGGCGTAGCATCTCGTTGGTCACCGGCTCCATGCCGTAATCCACGGCGAGGATCGCCCCCACATTGGGGTGAACGATAAAGCCGGCCAGCGTACGCAGGACAAATTCGAGATTGTTGGGATCCTCGTGTCCGCCTTCGGTGTGGGCCACGGCGACAATGCCGTCAATGTTGGGGTATTGTGCAGCGAGACCGGCCAACCGTTCCTCTAGCTGCTTGACAAACCCCCCGGTGCGCGAGGATGTACCCAGCAGCACGATTGTATTGCGTGTGCCGATGCCACGATTCCCGGCGCGCCGGTAGCCCAGAAAGGTGCGATCGTGCTCATAGCGAGTCACTTGAGCGGCAGGCCGGAAGCGTTCTTCGTCCACCTGATAGGGTTCGAGATGATCGGCAAAATTGGCCGAGGTGGGCAGGGCGAAATCGATAGAGCGCCCACTCAATGCCTTGAGCATCTCGTCATTGACCACGTATTCGCCCGCTTCGATATCGCGCAGGGCCACGCCGAACGGTAGATTCCATGACAGCAATTTATCACCGGCGGCGATGGGTTCGACGGCGAAGCGATGCCCCTCCATCACGGTGTGCTGCAAACTGAACGAGAGTTCTTTGTATGAAATTCGGACGCCGGCCGGTAGTTTTTGGGTTGCAATCGCCACATTGTCGCCCGGTAAAGGCAACCGTGCGATCTCGTCAAAGAGGTAAGAAATGGTCATTAGTTTCTCTCAATAGGGTTTAGATTGGGCATGGGATTGAGTGTGGATTTAGCAAATCGCTGACAAAATTGTACCACAGCCGACAACACGGCAGCATCTCAACCCATCTGGTCAGCCAGAGTAGAAATGGCAAAAAAACATTTGACGCTCTCGACCGGTGATGCTATACTCTAGTTGGTCAACTCTGCGATTTTCGTTAGCAGAATCAGTTGGTTGGCCTGTTGGGTTTTGTACCCCACGTTTTAAGATGAATTTCAGTCAACACAAGGAGCACTGATATTAGCCAAGATACTACACGCGTCAACAGAGAGATTCGTGCTCGTGAAGTACGGGTCATCGACGCCGCCGGTGAGCAGTTAGGGATTATGACCGTGCGCGATGCGCTGGAACTCGCCCAAGAGCGAGAATTGGATCTGGTAGAGGTTGCACCGAACGCTCAGCCGCCCGTTTGTCGGTTGATGGATTACGGCAAGTACCTCTATGAAAAGCAGAAGCGCGAACGTGAATCTCGTAAGGCGCAGAAACAAGTTGAAATCAAAGAAGTGCGTCTGCGCCCCAAAACTGGGGAACACGACATTCAGGTTGTGCTCACGAAATCGCGTAAGTTTTTGAAGGATGGGCAGAAGGTCCGTGTACGCATTCGTTTCCGCGGTCGAGAGATTGTCCACCGCGAAGTTGCGCTAGAATTGATGGAACGAGTGGCCAAAGATCTATCAGAGATGGCCGTCATTGAATCGGAGCCTGGCTTCGAGGGACGCAGCATGGTGATGTTGTTGAGCCCCGAAGGCAGTAAATAGGCGAAGGTTTCCATCTAAACGACTGAATGCATTTTTGGGTATTTTGTCCAATAGGTGTTAAAATAACGAGTCGTAAATCAAGCGGGCTTTTACAGCCCGTTTTGTGTGTCTGCCGATTGTAGCAAAGAACGGAGCAACGCCATGCCGAAGATGAAAACTCACAAAGGCACCAAGAAGCGCTTCCGTGTCACCAAAAACGGTAAGGTGATGCGTATGAAGCAGGGACGCAGCCACTTGCGCCGCAACAAGCGTCGCACGGCGGATCTGCGCCATGCAGTGCCCAGCGAAAGCAAGCCATTGATGAATATGGTCAAGCAGACGGTCAACGATCCGACTGAGTGACGCAAGGGTTTTGACAGTATTTACTCAACCAAGTACGTGATCGGCCAGTTGAAAGCGGCACACGGTGGAAACATCGACGTGCCCGCCCTCACGGAAGGAGCCATCCATGCCTCGTTCGTCACCGCGAGTTTATGCTCGCAATCGACACAAAAAAGTTCTAAAATTTACCAAAGGCCAATTTGGCACGCGGTCGAAGCTCTTCCGCCGTGCCAATGAGGCGATGCTCAAGTCTTTGTTCTACGCCTACCGGGATCGTCGCAACCGTAAGCGCGATTTCCGTCGCCTATGGATCACGCGTATCAACGCAGCGGCGCGGCTGAATGGTCTCACCTACAGCCGTCTGATCCATGGTCTCAAGCAAGCCAACGTTCAGGTAGATCGCAAAGTATTGTCCGACATCGCAGTGCGCGATGGTGCTGCGTTTGGCAAACTGGCCGAACTGGCGAAATCACACCTGTCGTAGGTTTATCGGCGCAATCAGAATCCTAATCGGCAGACGAAAAGGCGACAGGGAATTTTATTCCCTGTCGTCTTTCATTGGTTGATGGTCACAAGTTGAAAATGGCTGACATTACCAGCACCGGCAACTCACGCGTCAAAGAGGCGCGCAAGCTACAGCGCAAACGCTATCGCGATCAGAGCGGCCTCTGTCTTCTCGAGGGCGCGCGTTTGATCGAGGATGCGTGGCAGGCAAAGGCGCATGTGGATGCGCTTTATGTGTCCGCCGAGAGTCCGCATAGTGCATTGGTTGCCGAGATGCGGGCGCAGGGTGTCCCCACTTTCACGGTGACTGACGCTGTCTTGTCCGCCATGACCGAGACGGTGACGCCACAGGGAATCGTCGCCATCGTGTCCCTACCCCACCTGGTTCCGCCCTCGTCTCCACAGTTGATTCTAGTCCTCGATCGTGTTCGTGACCCTGGCAATGCCGGCACATTGATGCGCAGTGCGACGGCAGCGGGCGTCGATCTGATGATCTTTGGCCCTGAGACGGTCGATCCTTTTAACGACAAAGTATTGCGGGCGGCAATGGGCGCACATTTTCGGATGCCTGTTCGGGTCTGCGCCGACTGGCATGCAGTCGAAGCAGAACTGGGGGATCGTGCAGTTTACGTGGCGGCGGCGGATGCGACATTGACCTACGATGCCGTCCCCTGGCAACACCCTGCAGCTTTGGTGGTGGGCGGCGAGGCATCCGGAGCAGGAAGTGCAGCCCTGGCACGCGGCATCGGCATCGCTATCCCCATGCATCGTCAGACAGAGTCGCTCAATGCAGCCGTGGCAGGGTCGATCATTCTTTTTGAAGCAGCACGGCAGCGACGACTGGGGCGTTGAATTCGGCACACCGATTTGATCTGCATCTGTCGCAGCATTGACCATCGCTTTTGCTCAATGTAGACTCTCAATGTATTCTATGACTTGTATTGGGTTATCTCAGTCAGAGCGTAATGCTTGTACCGAAGTAATGGCGCATACGAAACAGGCCAGTTGGAGGTTCTTTTGCTCATCGGACAATCCATATGGTGGTATATAGGCGCCGGGTTTTTGCTCGGTTGGATCATGTCGACCTTGATTGAGTGGATGTGGTTCCGCCAGCGCCGCGCGCGTTCAGAGCCGTCGAGGCGCGTCGCATATGCATCTCCGCGCACATCCACAGGGAATGATATTGTGGCCGAACGCGAAGCCCTTGCCGCGGATTGGGGATCTTCTGCCAAGACGCCAACTCGTGTGTCTGAGGCCCATTCTGCACCTGGCGAGAGCAGTTACCCAGATCCTTTGTGGCGGATTCGCGGCATTGGGATCGTTTACCAGAAGCGACTGTATAATGCAGGAATCTTCACCTGGCACCAGGTAGCCACCTCCAATGTAGAAACACTCCAAACGGCCGCACAAGCGCCGTCTACCAGCGATCCAAACCTATGGATTGCACAGGCGCGCGAGTTGGCCGAGCAGTTTGACCGAGTGGGTGCAACGTACGCTGGTCCTGTGCCGGACAATTTCACTCGTATTGACGGGGTTGGCAGTCTCTCAGAGCAAACACTTTACCGTGCTGGGATCTTCACCTACAGGCAACTGGCCAGTCTATCTCCACAGACATTGGCCCGTCTTTTACCGGAAGCCGCCGCTGCCGGGGAGAGTGTTGACTTCAAAATTTGGCTCGAGCAGGCTGTGCAGTTGAGCAACGAAGCCTGAGCGCTCCCTCGCTACACAACAGAGGATAGAGTTCCCTTATGGCGCAACCACCCCAAGAGCGTCGCCCCTATCTGGCATGGCCGCTTGATCTTTGGAAGATCGGTGTGGCTTTTCTGTTATTGTTGGGACTGCTAATCTGGTGGTGGATTGGGGTGGAGAGCCCAAGAAGCGAACCTGCGGTCGCAGACAGCCTACTGCCACTATCCACCACCGAGGTACGCGTTCTTGATCCTGGTGGTCAAGTGGCTGCAGCCCCAACCGTTACATCGACGGCAACACCGTCCGAGGTGGCGCTGATCCTGGAAGGATCGCCCCCTGCCCCCGTGGCAACAGATACGCCCACCCCCTCTGCCGTCCAGGAAGATACCCCACTGCCCGTCACAGTTGAATCGGTAACTCCTCTCGCCGTGGAAGAGGCTGTCAAAGCGGATCCAATTGAAACCCTCGAAACCAACGCTGAAAGTGTGATCGATGCTCGTCCGGAAGCGGCCGAGGAGACCGCCACAGCGACGCCGACGGAGACGGCGACAGCAACCGAGACGGCGACATCAACCGAGACGGCGACAGCAACCGAGACGGCGGAGCAGCCTGCTGAAGCGGAGCCACTTGGAACAGACGAATCCGGCGATGAGAGTGTGATCGGTGCTCGTTCAGAAGCGGTCGAGGCGAGCGAGATAGAGACGCCCACTCCAACGGAAACTGCGCCGGCAACGCTAACGGCGATCCCGATAGCAACCGAGACGCCGACGGCACCGACCGAGTACCGAGACACGCCCACCGAGATACCGACGGCTACCGACACACCGAAACACCGACGCTACCGACACACCGACGGAGACGCCGACGCCAACCGACACACCCACGGAGACGCCGACACCTACCGACACACCGACGGAGACGCCGACACCAACCGACACACCGACGGAGACGCCGACACCTACCGACACACCCACGGAGACGCCGACACCTACCGACACACCCACGGAGACGCCGACACCTACCGACACACCGACGGAAACGCCGACACCTACCGACACACCGACGGAAACGCCGACACCTACCGACACACCGACGGAAACACCGACGCCTACCGACACACCGACGGAAACGCCGACACCTACCGACACACCGACGGAAACGCCGACGCCTACCGACACACCGACGGAAACGCCGACGCCTACCGACACACCGACGGAAACGCCGACGCCTACCGACACACCGACGGAAACGCCGACACCTACCGACACACCGACGGAAACACCGACAGCCACCGACACACCCACGGAAACACCGACACCTACCGACACACCCACGGAAACGCCGACGGCCACCGACACACCCACGGCCACCGAGACGCCGATTCCTACACAGTCCGCCAACGCGGTGACCTTATCGGTGTTGGGTCAGGGGAGTACGCTTTCAGCCAATAGTCGGCCCGTGTTGTTTGGCCAGGCAGCGGCAGGCGCAATCCTTGCTGTTGATGTGGACGATCGTCGCTACTTTGTTGAGGCGGATGCCAATGGCGAATGGATGTTCGTGACCCCGGCACCGCTACCAGTAGGCATGACGTGGGTACGTGTGGGGATGGTCGACGTGACCGGACGCTCGCGAGGAGAGAGTCAGACCTTGATGCTGAGCATCGGGCCTGATGCTGTGCCCGTATCACCGCCCACGATCCGAACGCCCTTGACCGAACCGTTCTCAGATAGACAGCCTACCTTGAGTGGTCGCGCGCCGCGGGGAACAAGCGTCGCCGTTTTCGTCCGTTCTGTCGAGGACTCTGACGTTCGACAGATTGCCGAAGCCGAGGTCGATGCCAGTGGGCGGTGGTCCGTGACCCCAGAGGCGCCCCTATCCCCAGGGGATTACGCCATCTGGGTGGTGGCGTCTTCTCCTGACGGCGAAGTGCTCACCCGATCAGGGGCGCAGACCTTGTCCATTGCCGAGACGCCCTAGGCGGTCGTATTGGCAGGTGTGCGGGGAATCCAACGAAATTTGTGATTTGAGCCCAGATCGAGTATAGTAGGTGGAGCTACGGGCTCCTAGCTCAATTGGCAGAGCAGCGGCCTTTTAAGCCGCGGGTTCTGGGTTCGAGTCCCAGGGAGCTCAT
>CAVWAL010000021.1:0-32936 GCA_963752935.1 uncultured bacterium | reverse complement strand
TGACGTCTGGCAGCCCAAAACATACGATCTGATCATGGCAATAGACTTCAAACACACTCAAGGAGCAGAGTCGATGACGACGGCGTTGGCTTGGAAACCAGATTTTGCACAGACCGTGGAGCGGTTCGAGGCGTGGTGGCATGGGGAAATCGTAGATCGCCCGCCGGTTACGGTATCGGTGACGCCGCAGCGATCGTATGCAGGTCCGCATTCACAGCACGAGGACGAGCGAACGCGCTGGTTGGATGTTGAGTTCGTCGTGGAGTCGGCCATCGCCCGCATGGAACGCACCGATTACGTGGGCGACAGTTTCCCCGTCTTCTGGCCCAACATCGGGCCGGAGATCAGCGCAGTCCCCTTCGGCTGCGAACTCACCTTCACCGAGCGCACCAGTTGGTCGCACCCGGTGGTGCACGATTGCGACGGCTGGCATCAGATCCTCGCCATGCAGCCCGATTTCGACAATATCTACTGGCGCACGATGGAACAGATGATGGATCTGGCGATTGAACGCTGTGACGGTCGCTACGTGGTCGGCATGACCGATCTACACGGCAACTACGATATTCTGGCCGCGCTGCGCGATCCGCAGCAACTCTGCCTCGATCTTATCGACTGCCCCGACCTGGTGCGTCAAGCCGGACGCCACGTCTCCCAGGCGTTTTTGGCCATGTTCCAACGCCAATATGAGAGGGTGAAAGCGGCCGGCTTCGGCTCGACCACGTGGTTGCCCACCTACCACGAAGGGCCGGCCTACGTTCCGAGCTGCGATTTCTGGATCATGGTGTCTGGGGAGATGGCCGCCGAGATGATGTTGCCCGACATCCTCACCGAAATGGCGCCGTTGCAACGCAGCATCTTTCACCTGGACGGACCCAAGGCGCTGCGACATCTGGATCTGCTGCTCGACCTGCCCCAACTCGATGCCGTGCAGTGGGTCTACGGTGCAGGCGCAGGACCGGCCGCGCACTGGATCGATGTCTACCGGCGCATCCAGGCAGCGGGCAAATCGCTGCAATTGATCGCCCACGATCCAGCCGACGCCATCACCGTCCTCGACGCGCTCGATCCACGTGGCGTCTGGGTTACAGTAGAGGAACCGTTTCAATCGGTCGCCGAGGCCGAGGCTTTTGTCCGCGCCGTGGGACGACAGTGAGGGTATAGTTCACTTTCGTCGGAGACCTGACCGTAGACCCGCTGGTTTCGACAAGCTCAACCGACGCTAGCGTTGGCGGCGTCCGTGCTCCGACTATTGTGAACTATACCCCGACAGTGATTGGGGATCGGCGCGTGATGCAGAGAAGCCCGACCCTGAATGGGATCGGACTTCTCTGTGTCGCTGAGTCGAGTCAGGCGCCGGCCCTACTTTACGGGCAGCAGGGGGCACTGAAAGAAATCCGGAGGACTGCCAGGGCCGCCAGGAGCGCCTTCTGCAATCACGAGTTGCTCCGACTCCAAGTAGTCCATGATCTGGGCATACGAGGTCAGTAGGACAGGATTCGATTTTCCACGTGACGGTATGGGTGAACCAACGCCCACCGTTATAGTTCACATTCCCAGGAGCAGCCTCAGCGACGGGAAGTTGTCCGTCTACGCCATTGGTAATCACAAAGAGTTTGTCAAACGACTGCACATTGTGGGCATTAGGGGCCGGCAATGACGTCGTCCCCTTGGTGCCCCAGGCCACGCCATCCCCATATACTCGCTCGCTAAAGCTCGGCTGACCCGGGTTGGCCAGAGCAGGAACGGGGGCAATCACCAGCGCCGCCAATAGCAAAGCTGCCAACAGAAACGAAATCTTGCGTACCATGTAGCTACCTCCTGTAGTGAATAGGGTAAGAGAATCAGGTCTTGCCTCTTTACCCTATTCGCTACAGGTTACAGGGAGGTCTCAAACTGGTTACAAGTTTCTTACGTGCAGGGGTTCGATGGCCTCTACTGCTCCGTCATGGCGCGCAGGGTCGCCAGATAAGTATCTACTTCGCCGCCCTGGCGTACGAGGTAGAAGACGGCGCTCCACTCGTTGCCCTCGTCGTCACTGAACGACCAGGCGCTCCAGGCCAGATCGTCCGTACTGCTCTCATCCAGACGCGTCCAGCCTGCATCCTCCAGTTGCGCTTCATAAGGAGCGGAGAGTGCCGGGGCCGTCAGATCTGCTTCGATCTCAGCTTCGGCCGAGATGCTGAAGCCGTCGGAACCACTGCTGCTGCTGCTACCACTGCCGCGCACCTGAGCCTGCGGCGGCGGCGCCAGACTGGGCAGCACGTCGACGACTGCGCCCGCGCCATTGGCGTCCTCGCCACAAGGGCCGCCGAAGCGGTTGCCGGCATTCGTGCTCAAACTCACGATTTCGCTGTCACCGGACACCTGAGCCGTGCCCACATTCACAATGGTCTCGGCGTCGGGGCTACAGAGCACCAGCGGCAAAGCAAACGGATCGCTGGAAAGGAAGACTTGACCCGATCCACCCACCGCCTGCTGTGATGGAACGGTGAACCCGGCGCTCACGAATTGTTGGCGCAGCACCGCCACCAGATCATCAGCCGCCCCCTGCGATGTCAGGAAGAGCTGGCTGCCGCCAAAGTCGCCGGAGCGCACTACACCGCCGATCACGGTGGCAGTAGCAGGCACGGTCAACTCAATCGGCAGATCTGCGGGCAAGGTCCCGATGGTGGCTGTCACGGTCGTATTGCTGGGGCCGAAGCCGGCCAGCAGCGTGCGCAAGAAGGCGCGTAGCGCATCGGGATCCGCATCATTGCCGGTAATCGTCACGACTTGGGCCGAAACGACTTCTTGGGTGGTGGTCTGAGTGACGGTGACCTGTTCGGTTTGGGTCACGATCGGGGTCACGATGGGGGTAGAGGTCGGTACAGGCGTGGCAGTTGCGATCGGCGTGAGCGGTGGGGCAGGTGTAGCCACCACCGGCACATCGCCGGTATTTTGGGCGGTTACCAGACTCGCCAGCACCCAACCGTCGGCGCCGAAGATCTCAATTTGCCACCAGTCACCCGCCTCGTTTTGACCAATCACCGGCGCGCTCTGACCCGTTTGCAGCGCACTAATGATCGGATAATTGGTGCCTGGCCCACTGCGCACGTTGATGTTGCGCTCGGCCAGGACCTGAGCAACATCTGTGGGCAGATCCGCCGGCTGCTCAGTTTCGGCGCTCACTGTAGGCGTTACCGTTTCCACTGGCACGACCGTCGGTTCAACCGTCTCGGCGTCCGTGATCGGTTCTGTCGCCGTCAATGTGGCAGTGACGGTGATCGGCACCACCGGTTGCTCCTGAGGAGCGACGACCTGCACGGTCGAAAGATATTCTTGATAGTTGCCGTCAGCGCGCACAACGCGCAGACGCAGATCATAGCTTCCGGGCTCAAGCTCCGTCGCATCCAGAGCGCCGAGTTGACCTTCGATCACCGCTTGGTCGTCGCCGTCGAAGTAGACGTAGGCCGCCTCCCCGCCGTCGCTTGGCTTGTAGTAAAGCTCATAGCGTTGGAACGACTCCGTCGTTGCCGTACCCTGGATCGTTACCGTTCCACTGACAGTGCTGTCCGGCGCCGGTGAGGTAATGCCGGATTCCGCCTGCGCCAGAGCCGACATCGGTGAGATCGTCTGCCATGCAAAGAGCAGTCCGGCGCAGAGCAGCACAGGCAAACTGATCATTGCCGGAAGATACCACTTGTTGCGATTGGTTCTGTTTTGATTCATTGGGGGTTTTCTCCTTTGGTGCTTCAGAATGGTGAACATGGTATGGCGTATAACTGAGGAAGCACTATTGGCACTCCTCCTGCCAACGGTTTGCGAGCACAAATGGTTCCGCTCAGATCCGGAAAGCAGTCGAGGAGCACCCAATATGCTATTCGAAATTTTACTAAATATTTTACTAATTCTATTGACAGCCATATTTTTCTATGCTAATCTGATTACATCTTCTCTACCCCCGTAAATAGTTAGTTGTTGACCAAATAAGTCTCTTCACAATTCCATACAGTTCACTCGCCAGCCGCCGTTGCTATTCTGTTTGTAGTTCAGGCTCGATTGGCCGTGGTATGCCATCTGATACAAAGACGACTCTTACAGACATTGCACAGCGGGTCGGTGTGTCGCCATCGACCGTCTCGTTAACGCTGCGCAACAAGCCGGGTGTCAGCCAGGAGACACGCCAACGGGTGATTCAAGGCGCATTGGCCTTGGGTTACACAATCAAAAGTATCGACGGTATGCCGCCTCCCCGGGTCAATACAGTTGGCGTACTTGCCAAAAGTCACGACGACATGACCAGCCAGTTCTATGGGCCGCTTTTATCGGGTATGGAAACGGTCTGCCGCAAGCGACATGTAAACTTGCTTTACGCACACCTTGAAGTCAACGAAGAGAACATCCCTGTAAACATGCCGAGAATGTTGGCAGACAACACGGCGGACGGGCTGCTCATCACCGGGTTGTGGCTGGACGAGGCGATTTATGGCGTGCTGAGGCACATGGCTGTGCCGCTCGTCCTTGTCGATAGTTACGCCCACATCGACGATGAACATGATGCCGTCCTTTCGGACAATCAAGCGGGCACCTATAAGGCCACCATGCACCTCATCGAGCGAGGCCATCGACACATTGCCCTGGTCGGGACCAATCCCAACAGCTATCCAAGTCTCATGGGGCGTAGAAGGGGGTATCAAAGTGCCCTAAGCGAGGCAGGATTGCCTGCCTACTTTGCCGACAGCCTTCCCCGTCCCGAATATATTGAGCCGGTGTTGGTGGCGATTCTGGCAGAGTCGCCACAGCTAACAGCGATTGTCGGCTGCAACGATCTTGTGGCGATTCATTCCATGCAACTTCTGCATAAACTGGGCAAACGCGTTCCCGAAGATTATTCGGTGATCGGCTATGACGACATAAACCTGGCTGAACACGTGCGCCCCGCGCTCACCACTATGCGTGTGGACAAACAGCGAATGGGACGAAGCGCCGTCGATATACTGCTAGATCGACTCGACAACCCAATGAGCGCCACCCTACGCACCGTCATTTTGCCCGAACTGATCGAACGTGGTTCCGTATCTGCGCCTCGTTCAGATACGGTCAGTCGGGTTGGGCCCACAACTATCCATGTGTGATGTGCAGCTTCGCAGGTCTGCAGGCATACGCATCATGCATTTCCCGGCAGTCATCTACCTTCTTCCGTTCTTAACGGCACCCCGTGCACAGACTCTTTGCTTCTGTCACAAGGAGGCGCACCAAAGACAACAGCTTACGTACTCGGTGTTTGATGGTTCCATCCTTACCCGGCATATGCTGGCACTGTTTACCCCATTTTCGGATCATCATTTACAAGGAGAATGCAGATGAGTACATCGAAGCTATCCCGTCGCCAGTTTCTGGCTATGAGTAGCTCTGTTGCATTGGGCGCTGCCCTGGCCGCCTGTGCACCTGCCGCAAGCACCCCGTCAGAACCGGCTTCCTCTGGCGGCGGTTCCGCTGCACCGGCCGTGGAAAAGGCCGTTGTGCGCGCCCACATGGTTGAAAAGCAGGATGTGTCGGCCTGGATCCAGATGGGCCTCGATCAGGACATTGACGGCTTCGTGTCGAACAACCCCGACATCGAGCTGACGCTGGAGACCATCCCCGGCTGGACGCCTGAATATGTCCCCAAGATCCTCTCCTTCACCGCCTCCGGCACATTGGGGGATCTCGTATGGTTCCCGCCGCGGCATCGTAGCCACATTGCCTGGGGCGAAAGCTACGGCATCGTGCAGGATCTGCGCACCTATGCCGACTCGGCCGGCTACGTGCTCGAAGACAACTTCTTCCCCGGCGCCGTTGAAGTCAACAGTTTTGGCGGCAAGACCTATTGGATGTCCTTCATCTCGGAGCCGATTGTCCCCATCATCGCTTACAACAAAACCAAGGTCCAAGAGATGGGGCTGCCCGAACCCACTGATGACATGACCTTTGCAGAGTTGGCCGAATGGGCGCAGCAGGGCACCACCGATGACGTCTTCGGCTACTATCGCGCCGACCGTGGATCTGATGCATTCGGTAGTATGCCCTTCTACCGTCAGTTCGGCGTGGAAGCGGTAAACGAAGAAGGCACCAAGGTAGCCTTCCTCGACACGAGGGATGAATTCGTACAGGCGCTTACCTACAGCTACGACCTGATGAATACCTGGAATGTATCCCCCTCCCCCGCTGCGGGCGCCATCAACGCTCCGGAACTCTTCGGCGGACAGAAAGTCCTCGCCGTCGATATCTGGCCGTTCCGCGTTCAGATTTACCCCGCCACCTATACAGATTTTGAGATCGACTTCTTCCTGACGCCGACCGTCAACAAGGGCGATGCTCGCCGCAGTATGCTCAACGAACACGTCTTCGGTCTGACAACCAAGAGCACAGTCCCCGATGCCGCCTTCAAGTCGCTGGCCTGGTTCTGCGGCAGAGAGATGAACATTCAGGGTCTTCTGCAAGGGCAAAAAGGCCCGATTGCGCGTGCCGATGTCTGGTCCGACGAGCGGCTTTACGACACGATCCCCACATACGCCAAATTGCGCCCCATTATGGAAAGCATCGAAGCAGACTATCTGGTCGCAAACTATCGCGGCCTGGAATTCGACCAGGCATTTGCACAGGCATGTGATGCCATGGAATTGGGCGAATTGCAGCCCGAAGCCGCGGCCGATCAGATTCAGGAACTGTGCCAGGCTGTCCTGGATAAAGAACCCGCCTAAGCACCGCTAGAGACTGGGGATTAGAGACCAGGGATTGGAGATTAGGAGCATGATTCCTGGTCTCTGATCACCGGTCTCTAATCCCTAACCCCATTGCTTTAGCAGAGAGCGAATACGCCCAATGACAACCAAAACTGCAACACCCCAACTTACGGCGGCGCTGCCCGGCAGGCAAAGGATGTCGTCGGCCCGCCGGCGCGAAGCCATCGAAGGAGTTTTGTACACTCTGCCCTGGATTGTCGGCTTCCTGGTCTTTATCCTTGGCCCGTTGGCCGCTTCCTTCTACTTGAGCTTCACCAAATACAACGTACTCCGCCCTCCGCAGTTCATCGGTATCGACAACTTCATCTATATGTTCACCAACGATCCCCTGTTTATCCCGTCCATCCTGCGCACCTTTTACTTCGCTCTGTTAAGCGTACCCATTGCCATGGTCCTCTCGCTGTTTGTAGCGATTCTCCTCAACCAGAAGTTGGTAGCGACCACTGTCTGGCGCACTCTCTACTTCTTGCCCACTCTGACGCCGATTGTGGCCGCAGCCCTCCTCTGGCGGTGGATGCTCAACCCCGATGTGGGTCTCATCAACTATTTGCTCGGCTTGATTGGCATCAAGGGGCCAGGCTGGCTTTCCAGCACGTCATGGGCGATCCCGTCGCTGGCCATCATGGGGTTGTGGGCAAGTGTCGGCGGCTCGCGCATGATCATCTTCCTGGCCGGTTTGCAGGATGTGCCGGTGGAAATGTTGGAGGCCGCCGAGATCGACGGCGCCGGGACGTGGGCCAAGTTCTGGCACGTCACCCTGCCCATGATCACGCCCACCGTTTTCTTCAACATGGTGCTGGGCATCATCTTTGCCCTGCGCACCTTTGACATTGCCTTTGTCTCTACGGCAGGTGGTCCAGCGCGTGCGACCTGGTTCATTTCCCTCCACATCTACCAGAACGCCTTCACCAGCTTTGACATGGGGTACGCATCCGCGCTGTCGTGGATATTCTTCATCTTGCTCTTCTTGCTTACCTTCCTCCAGTTCCGACTGTCCGGACGCTGGGTCTTCTACGCTGCGGAGCGCTGACAATGGCTACCAAAGTCCTCTCAACTTCACCTGCACGGCGACACAAACCCACCTACACCATGATGCGGTTCAGCAAGACTAGCTTGCTCTATCTGGTCGTCATTATTGGGGCCGTGGCGTCGATGATGCCGTTCTTCTGGACTGTGGTCAGTTCGGGCAAGACTATCACCGAACTTTACCGCTACCCACCCACCTTCTGGCCGGAATCGTCGCAATTTGTTGCCAACTACCGCGAAGTGTGGACGGTTGTCCCCTTTGGCCGGTGGTTGCTCAATACCTTCAACGTCACCTTCTGGGCATTGATTGGCGGCACACTCTCATCGGCGATTGTCGCCTATGGCTTCTCGCGCTTTCGCTTTCCGGGCCGCGATGCATTCTTCTTCGTGACGCTGGCAACCATGATGCTGCCGGTCGAGGTCACCCTGATCCCCACCTATTTGCTCTTCCAAAAATTCGGGTGGATCGACACATACTACCCATTGATCGTCCCGGCCTGGTTTGGTGGCGGCGCCTTCAACATCTTTCTCATGCGCCAGTTTATGATGAGCATCCCCTATGACCTGGACGAAGCAGCCCGCTTGGATGGAGCCAACAGTTGGCAGATCCTGTGGCGGATCATTCTGCCTCTGGCGCGTCCCGCGCTGGCCACACTGGCGACGCTCGGCTTCATCGGCAACTGGAACAACTTCCTCGGGCCGCTGATCTTCCTCAACACCGAAAGCAAATACACCGTTGCCGTGGGTCTGCGCTACCTGCAAAGCACCTTCGCCGGCGGCTCGGCGGTTGTCTCGCGGCCACAGGATCACCTGCTGATGGCTGCGGCGTTGATGGTGGCTCTGCCCTGTTTGATTCTCTTCTTCGTCGGGCAGAAGTACTTTGTACAGGGGATCGTGACAACCGGTCTGAAAGGCTGATGGCCTTATGCGTGTGATAGCCAGGCCCTGGACCCTATTGTTTCTGCTTTCTATGCTGACAGCGTTGTTGTCCGCCTGTGCCCACAAGGACGAGGCGGTGCTGCGTCTTGCCGACAGCGTGGACGGAACGCCGGGCGTCTATACCAGGGTAGAATTCGACGTTACGCCCGATAAACGAGTGGACAACCCCTTCGATCCGGGCCAGATCGATCTGCTCGTCCAATTCACGGCACCCTCTGGCCGCATCATCAGCGTACCTGCGTTCTGGTATCAAGCGTACGATAGCGCCTTGCAGGCCACGGGCGCCCCGGGCTGGAAAGCGCGGGTCACCCCAACCGAAAGCGGCAGTTGGCAGGCAGAGGCCCTCCTTGACGGGCAACCGTTGGGAGGGCGCGTCGCCTTTGACGTTGGGTCGAGCGATCACCCAGGCTTTGTGCGCATCGACAAACGCAATCCACGCTATTTCGCCTTCGACAACGGCGATCCCTACTTCCCCATCGGTCTCAACATCGCCTGGTCAAATGGAGACGTCCTCGCCGACTATGAGCGCTGGTTTGATCGGCTGAGCGAAAATGGAGGCAACGTGGCCAGGGTGTGGATGGCCTCGTGGTCGTTTGCCATCGAGTGGAGCGACACCGGTCTGGGCGATTATACCAACCGCATGCAGCAGGCGTGGCTGCTCGATCAGATCTTCTTGATGGCCGAGGAGCGTGGCATCACCATCATGTTGACCCTGATCAATCACGGCGCATTCAGCACATCGGTTAACCCAGAGTGGGATCAAAATCCCTACAACACAGCATTGGGAGGCCCTTGTTCGGTTCCGTATGAATTTATGACCGATCCCCTGGCGCGAGAGATGTTTCAGCGACGGCTGCGCTACATTGCCGCCCGCTGGGGCTATTCTCCCAATCTTTTCGCCTGGGAATGGTGGAATGAGGTCAACTGGACCGGCATTGTCGACCGCGATCTTAGCCCGTGGACGGAGGAGATGACCGCCTACATTCAGCAGTATGATCCCTATGATCATTTGATTACGACCAGTTACGCTGACGGAACGCGCACAGGGATCTGGGCAAGCCCGGCACTGGACTTTGCGCAGCAGCACGACTACAGCGGGCTCAATCCGTTGCAGTCATTCCCCCTTGCCTATCAGCGCATTACGCGCAGCGCCGGCGACAAACCCATCGTCTTCGGTGAGCTGGGGTTCTCGTCGGGCGACGACGCCAATACCGCCGGGCTGGAGAGTATCCACCTGCACAACGGTCTATGGACGGCGCCCTTTACCGGGTACGCCAGCACCGCCATGCATTGGTGGTGGGATGGGTTTGTCGATCCGCAGGACCAGTGGGGGCACTTTCGGGGCATCTCGCACTTCCTGGCAGGCGAGGATCTGGCCATGTTGCAGCCGGGCAGCGCCGTCCTCTCGGCGTCGACGGCGGACGCGCTCGTCCTCGCCGACGGCCAGCGCCGTTTGCTCTGGGTGCGCAATAAGGCATACGACGTGCCCGTTGCCAACGACGCGTACAATGCCGCCATTCTCGACGCCATCCGCACCAACAGCACCATGACCAGTTGGACCTACGAACCGGACCCCTTAACCGGCCTCCAGTTGACGGTTACAAACCTGGCCGACGGCGATTACCTCATCCGTACGTTTGATCCACAAAGCGCGACGTGGCGGGAAGACGAAGTGGCCACGGCGCAGAATGGCACGCTACGCATCGAGTTGCCGTCGTTTTCTATGGATATCGCCCTCAAACTAGAAATGCAATAGGGGCACGAAAATCGTGCCCCGTCATCTTTGAGCCTACCGGCAGAACTTTCACCTGCGCCGGCTCCACGTTGTTGACTCCACGCTATCCCAAACGCTATGCGAACGCCGGCAGAATCTCCCGTTGATAAAAATCGAAGAATCCCTCTTGATCGTGGCCGACCTGGTGAATGTAGATGTGATCAAACCCGGCGTCGACATAACGCTGAATCTTGTCCTTGTGCGCCTGTGCGTCAGGACCACAGACGACCTTCTCCTCGACCATCTCCCTGGTCACCATCTTGGTCGCCTGCTCCAGATGGGTCACGGTGGGCAGAATCTGGCTGAGTTCTCCGCTGACCCCTGCATTGGGCCAGATCTTATAGGCCGTCTCGACTGCCTCTTTTTTGTCTTTCGCCCAGCACACAGTCACCTGTGCGAACTTGGGCTTGCCGCGTCCACCGCTCTGCTCGAACTGCTTCACCACCGATTCAACCGGGGCAGTGCTGATGAGACCATCGCCGATCCTTCCTGCCGTCTGCGCTGCCTCGGGGCCACTGGCCGCCACATAGATCGGCGGCAGTTCCTCTGGCAAGGTGAAGATCTGGGCGTTCTCCACCACGTAGTGCTGCCCATAGTGTGACTGATTGCCTCCCTGCCAGAGTGTGCGCAGCACCTCCACCGCCTCGGCCAGCATCTCTAGCCGGATCGAATGTTCGGGCCAATGATCGCCCAGAATGTGTTCGTTGAGCGCCTCACCGGTACCCACGCCGAGAAAGAAGCGCCCCGGCATCATCGCGGCAACCGTGGCCGCAGCCTGGGCGATGATTGCTGGGTGAATTCGCATCGTCGGGCAGGTAACGCCTGTCCCCAGCCGGAGGTGTTGGGTGGTCTGGGCAATCGCGCCCAACACACTCCACACAAAGGGCGCCTGGCCCTGTTCGCTTGTCCAGGGGTGGTAGTGGTCAGAGATCAACGCAAAAGGAAAGCCGACTTCTTCGGCTCTTCGCGCACTCTTCACCAGATCTTGAGGTCGATGCTCCTCGCTTGAAAGCGCATAGCCAAGTTGAACCATTATGCATATCTCCTGTGTTTCAGATCGATTTGTTCATTTTGTTCATTCAAGCATAGGCTGCCAAAGCGTCAACGGCTATCGACCCTGGTACACGGCAGTGACACAAAGACGGACACATTCTGCGCTTAAGCACCGGCCTCCGGGACCAAAATCACAAGTTTCAATTGACAATCTCACACGAGGCACGTACACTTAAGCCAGAGCGGGTTTCTCGGCGCTCACCATGACCTCTTACGCTGCCCTATCTCCTGCACAGCAGACAGAAACCCACATTTTGGCTGCTTGTACCCGCATTTGAGTTTGATGCACCTTTGTTGAAAGGAAAAGATATGGGCTCTGCTGATGGTTTGATTGAGCAAAACCCGACTGCATCCTCGTCGCTTCCACCGTCGTCCAAACCGTTGACGATCATAGGGATTGGGGCCTCCGCCGGGGGTCTTAGCGCGCTGCGCGATTTCTTTGCAGCACTGCCCGCAGACACTGGATTAACCTTCGTGGTGGTCGTTCACCTTTCGCCAGAACACGAAAGCATGCTCGCCCAGTTGCTCCAACCGCAGACAAAGATGCCGGTCTCGCAGGTGTCGCAGCGGGTCAAGATGGAACCCAATCAGGTCTACATCATTCCGCCGGCCAAACGGCTTTTTGTCACCGATAGCCACCTGGACATCGCCGATTTTGACGAACCACAGGGGCAGCGACTGCCCATCGACACCTTCTTTCGCACCCTCGCCGATCAACACGGCGATGGCGCCGCCGTCATCCTCACCGGCACAGGCAGCGATGGCGCAGTGGGCATCAAAGCCATAAAAGAGCGCGGCGGGCTCCTGCTGGTACAAGACCCGGATCAAGCCGAGTTCGATGGCATGCCCCGTAGCGCAATTGCCACCGGCCTTGTCGACGTGATTGCCCCCATCCAGGAACTGGCGAACAGTCTGATCCGGTTTGCCAGGAATAAAAGTATCACGCTGCGCACCGTCGAGGTACTGGACGCAGATGAGCTCAGCGCACTCTTGCAAATCCTTTCTATCGTCCACCACAGAACATCTCACGATTTCAGCCGCTATAAGCGATCCACGCTGCTGCGCCGCATTAACCGGCGTATGCAGCTTACCGATTCACCCACCCTTGACGCCTACCGCGTTTACCTGGATCGCAGCGAGGGTGAAGCGAACGCCCTTTTCCGCGACCTGCTCATCCCAGTAACCGAGTTCTTTCGAGATGCAACGTCTTTTCGCATGCTTCAGCAGGATATTCTTCCTGACATCTTGTCAAAGAAGCCATTGGGGCAAAGCATTCGGGTCTGGACGGTAGGCTGCGCCAGCGGTGAGGAGGCTTATTCACTGGCCATTTTGCTTTTGGAGCAGACGGCGCAGATGCACCATCCCCCCGAAATCCAGATCTTCGCCAGCGATCTGGGCGAAGATTTCTTGAATTATGCGCGTGAGGGCGTCTACCCCGAGGCCATCGCAACCGACATCTCTGAAGAGCGCCTGAAACGTTTCTTCGTGCGCGAGAATCATCACTACCGCGTGCGCAGCGAAGTGCGCGAGCGAGTGCTCTTTGCCGCCCACAACGCGCTCCAGGACCCGCCTTTCTCCAAGATCGATCTGATCAGTTGTCGCAACCTGCTCATCTATTTACAGCGCGACGTGCAGGAGAAGCTCTTCGAACTCTTCCATTACGCGTTGAACCCCAACGGCTATCTCTTTTTGGGTAGTGCCGAGTCGGTCAATGGGGTTTCTTCTCTGTTCGAAACGGTAGATAAGACACACCGTATGTACAGGCGCATCGATGGACCTGTGCATGTACCAACGCTGCCGATGTCCATGACGGATGGGGGACGAGCAACACCCGCGCAGACGGTTCCTCAAGTTCGCGCGGTGGTGCAGCAACATCAGCGCATGTTAGAAGAGTACGCGCCGCCAAGCATCTTGCTGGATTCACACAACCGTGTGCTGCACTTGTCTGAATCCGCCGGTCGCTTTATGCAGCCATCCGGCGGGGTGTGGACCAACGACGTACTGCGCTCGGTGCGGCCTGAACTGCGCACCGAATTGGGCGCTACGCTGCAGCGGGCCCAGCGACAGAACATGCCTGTCACCAGCCGGCCAGTTTCGGTGCAGTTGAACGGTGTCGCGGAACTCATCCACATGATTGCACGGACACGTATGACGACCCTTGAAGAGGGTGGTACGCCTGTACGCCAGACGCTGGTCTACTTCCTGGAAGGCGCGCTGATCGACATCGATGTAGATGCCCCCGAAGACGAGGCGTCGCATGACCAGATCCGGCAGCTACAGGCCGAACTGCGTTACACCCAAAGCCAATTGCAGACAATGCGCGAGGGCCACGAAGTCTCCACCGAGGAGCTGCAGGCCGCCAACGAAGAACTCCAGTCCATCAACGAAGAGTATCGGTCCACCTTAGAGGAATTGGAGACAAGCAAAGAAGAGTTGCAGTCGATGAATGAAGAGCTGCAAACCATGAACCAGGAGTTGAAGAATCGGGTGGCCGAGGTCAGTCAGGCCCACGGCGATCTGCAGAACCTGCTAACTTCTACCGATATCGCTACCCTCTTCTTGGATCGCCAACTGCACATTCGGCGCTACACAGCGCGCACAGTCCAACTCTTTAACCTCACGCCGGGCGACCAGGGGCGGCCGATCACCGACTTGCGCCCCAAGCTCGATTACGATCAACTGGAAAGCGACGCCCAACAAGTCCTCGAACACCTGTCCGGCGTGGAACGCGAGGTGATGAGCGACGAAGGCGACTGGTACCTGGCGCGGCTGCGTCCTTACCGCACCCTGGACGATCGAATCGACGGCGTCGTCGTTACCTTTGTCGACATTACAAGCCGCCACAAAATGGCCGAAGCGCTGGCCAAGTCCAAGGAGTTCGCCGAGTCTATCGTTGAGACGGTCAAAGAATCCTTGGTGGTGATGGATGAAGACCTGTGCATCCAGTCGGCAAACAGTGCCTTCTACCAGACATTTGGGCTCAGTGCAGAAAACACCGAAGGCCAGTTCATTTATGAGGTCAACAACGGCTGTTGGGACATTCCTGAGCTACGCATGTTGCTGGACGAGGTGCTTTCCCAAGAAAACGTCATCAGTGACTTTCAGGTGGAAGCGGATTTCCCCGACTTCGGGCACCGTCTCATGCTGCTCGGCGCACGCAGGCTGGATCACGTTGACCTGATTCTGCTCGTCATCCAGGACATTACCGAACTGGACCATCAGCAGACGCAACTGGCTGAAATGCGCCGTCGCTTGATCGAGACCCAGGAGTCCGAGCGGCGTACGCTGGCCCACGACCTACACGACGGCCCGGTGCAAGAACTGAGCGCCCTTACCTACCAGCTTGCCGCCTACCGAAACAAGGTAGAAAACGAAACCGAAAAAGTTCCATTGGCGGTTGTCGGGGCAAAGCTAGAACGTACGATTGCAAACCTGCGCTCACTCACCACGCGTCTGCGCCCACCGGCAGTCGTTGATTTTGGACTTGTGGCCGCCATTGAAAACGAAGTGAGTACCATTGCTGAACAGAATCCGCCATATGCCATCTCCACCGATCTGGCTCACGACCTGCCCACTTTGGCAGAAGATATCATCCTGGCCCTGTATCGTGTTCTTCAACAAGCGCTGTACAACGTCACCCATCACGCCAATGCCCAGCATGTTTGGATTCGATTGAGCTATCAGCAAAACCTGCTGACGCTGGAGATTGAAGATGACGGGCAGGGTTTCACGGTCCCCGACCACCTGGTGAAGCTTGCCCGCCAACGTCATCTCGGCATCGTAGGCATGGCGGAGCGAATCGAAGGGATCGGCGGTAAATTCTCGATTAAGTCCGAGCCAGGCCAGGGTACACTGATTAAGGTTGAATTGGAACCAGGGACGGCCTAGTATCGTGTCAACGGTCAAGTGATGGCAATTCCGTAGGGGCGCTGCTTGCTGCGCCCGCAGTGTGCCGGGCGCAGCAAGCAGCGCCCCTACCCATCAAATCACGCTTTCGGCGTTCCTCGCCGCCGCATCACTAGAACGCAAGCGCGCATAGTGCCTGTCAGTTTGTTGAATTGCTCAGCATTTAGTAAACTCCTGTTAGCCCCGTTGTACATGTTGTGGCGCAACGTTTGCGTCCCAGTGGCCTGTACACTACCAGCACGCTCCAGGTTCTGTTAACATGTTCAGTGCGGTCTGCTGGCGTGTTGTCGCTTACCGTCCAATGGACCAGAGCAAACCTGCCAAATGTCAACACAGCCTAATCAGCACCATCTGTGCTCACCAGCCTGATAGAAACAAGTCGATGGTCTCACGCCTGCTGGCACGTTTCAAATGTAGCCTTAACCTACGCCAATGGGAAGAAAGCCTGGAGGTGGCCTTAGGCCTCTTTTGGTCGGGTGATTTCGCCGCTGCAGACGATATCTTTGACGGGCTGTTGCGGCGGATCGTTCCGTACTTGGCACTGCTCGACGCTGCCCCCTCTTCCCGTCGGCCTGCTTCGCGTTCGCATCCTCTGAGTCGAACGCGTGGCCGCGCTTTCGACTCAGGCGACGTGTGCGCGATGGGCTATCTCCCATGTTCAGCAGCAACCGCCGCAGTTGGCTCCTCCTCGCCTGTCTGCCGGGACGGCGGGCGCCGAACGCGCCCTGCGTTTCATGGTCGACGTGTGTCTGGCCCGCGCCGATCTTTCGGCCCAGGCCATGACTCTATACAGTACCTTCCTCGACCGTTTTGGCCATGATCCATACGTCAAACGCATCGACGAGCTGATGCAGTGTGCGTCCCCGTCTCCTCAGGCCGAACAACTCTTACGGCAACTTCTGTCCACCCCATCCGAATGCATTGCAAGCGGACGTCGCCTTTGCCTTTGGTTTCTCCAGGACAATCGCCTATCAGAGGCGCGCGACCTTGCCGAACTCTTGTTTCGCAGCTACCCCGCCGATGCGGCCAGTGCCGATCTGCGTGCTTACATCGCAGAGATCGATGAGGACTGGGGTACCGCACAGGCATGTTATGTGCGCAGCGGCAATCACCTGCGCGCGGCCTTCATGGCAATGCTGGCCCACGAACCAACACTGCTACGTAGCGCGCTTCGTGACCTTGCCGATGAAGATCGGGAGACACCCCTCTATTATCTATGCGAAGGATGGCTGGCATACGATCAGGGAAAGGTGCGTGAAGCCCTGGATGCCTGGATCCTGGCCGTTTCGGTGGGCACACAGCAGGAGTTGGATCTTCCCATCCTCACTGCTTTGCGCACATTCGAGCACGATCCAGTGGGCGCGCTGGCAGAGATCCAGGCTCGCGCCGGTGACCGGCTCCCCGAGGCAGCACTTTTGGCGTTAAACTGGATTGCGGGCCAGATTGCAGAGCGCGCGCCCAGGCGACGCCTGTCGATGCGCACTGCCGCGCCCCTTGGCCATCGCGCGGGCGCCGGCAGGCTACATCGACTCATATTGTCCTCCGATCCGGCACCGGGTCGCAATCCAGAACAGCCCTTCATTAAGGCCATTGCAGGCTCCGCCGTGAGGACCTTTTTGTCAGAGGCCGACGCCGGCCAACGGCTACTTCTGCTGCGCTGGCTGGATCCACCCGACCGACGCCAGATCGAAGCCATTGATCACGCCTCGCATCAGCGCTGGCAGGCAGCACTTGCCGTGCTAGAAAAGGATGAGGCCCCTGCGCTCCAACGCCTGTTGGTAAGCAAGGCGCTCCTGCATAGCTTGCAGCAACGCGACTGGTCCACCACCCATCTGCTGCTTCGCGACTGGCAGCCTGATCTAGACCACTTGCTCACCGTGCCCGATCTGGAGGCAATGCTACTCAAAGAACTCTGGTGCGAAGGCAACTTCGAACTGCTGGCCAACCATCTCGCACGCTTTCTGACTGCCGGAAGCTACCGACCTTCCCTGTCGGAAAGTGATCCACTGCCCACAGATGACTATGCGATACTACAGTGTCATCACAACAGTGCCATTGTCCAGGGACAAGCTGCCCAATCATTGCCAACACAGGCTGTGTGGCCGTTGGCCCTTGCGCATTGGGCCGTTGTGCTTTCCGAACCACGCTATTGGCACACCTGGTACGAGCGCCGTCGCGCCAACTACGGTGCCGGCGCCGGCAGCATAGAGCCGGCCCAGCTACCCGAACACATTGCCCATTTCGTCGCAGAGCTTTGGCCACCCGTGCTCTCGCAAGAGATGCGGCGGCGCTATGCAGCGTTGCTCTCGTGGGAGTGGGAGAGCGCGCTGGCTATGCGTCACGCCTTTCGGCTGGCTGCGGCACGCCGGGTGGATCTGCCTACACCCGTCTTGCGTTTGATCAGCCCGACATTGATCAATCGATACGCACCCGACACCGTAGAGATCTTTTTGACGGCCCTGACACAGATTGCCATCAACGACGATGCACGCTCTTTGCTCCGTGCCGCCTTTTTGCCCGACGCTGAGGTGGAGGCCCTGGTCAATGCCGGCCATTACAATCTGGCGTTGACTGTGGGTCGCCAACTTTCACTGCCCGAAGAGCGGTTGCATCCGCTGTACATGCATGCTCAACGTCAGTTGATCGACGATCTAATGGCGCAGGGTGCGCTTGACGACGCGCTCCAACTGGCCCTGAGCATGTATCAGGAGTCTGCAGAAGAGGTTCCCGGCCAGGAGACAAGCCTGGGTAGCGTAGCAGAGCGCTGGGCCGAACAGCTCATCGACAGCGGACGACATCAAGAGTTGATCCAACACGTGATTGCGATTCAGGGCAAGTTCCCTGCGCTGCGCGCTGAACTGCGACCTCTGCTGGCCCGCGCCCATGTGGCGGAAGGTCAACGCCACTTTGCGAGGAAAGACACAGAGGCCGCCCAACGCGAGTTTCTCAGCGCCCTGCATTATGATGCCCGCAACCAGGAAGCGTGCACCCAACTTTCTTTTATCCACCACAATCGGGCCGTAGACAATTTGGACAGTGGCGACTTGCAGGCGGCGCTGAGCAATGCCACGCAGGCGATGCGATACCTGGCCGATCCTGAATCCGCTATGCTGCTCGTCGATGTCCACACCCGACTGGCCGTGGCTGCGGCGGCAAACCATCAATGGGCGGAGGTGCAGCGTTACTTTCAGGCGATGCTCACCCACGCCCGCTCCTGCGCCGATATAGATTTCTACACACGCTGCCTGAACCTGCTGCTTACCACATTGCTGCAAAACCAACGTGTAGAGCAGGCCATCCTTTTGCTCGAAAGCGCGGTGTCGTTGCCATACAACCGCGCCATCCTCGATGTAGACGGCGTTCTGGCCGGGCTGCTCCTGAGTGAACTAGGCGAGAAACATGTTTAAGCCAGATCGCACCAGCGCCTACGATCGACTTGGCGTTCCTCCGCACACCGATCCGGAAGAGATCCATCGCGTCTATCTTCGTCTGAGCGAGGAGGGGGACGGCGACGATCTAAGCCTGCTCACTGCCGCCTGGGAAAGTCTATCTTCGCCCAAGAATCGCGTCCACGTCGACGCCATGCTCTTGCAAACAGAGGCAGAGCCTTCGGTCGACGAGATCATGGCACAGGTCCCACCCACCGTGGAGGAGACTGATTGGAAGGACTTCGTCGATCGAGACGCTCTCTTGCAGCGAGAAACGGCGGCGGTGACCAGTTTGATCTTGGAACGCACCTGGTTGGGACATGCCTACAACACGCTCTTTCCGCGTACATTCCCCCAAGTGCCGCCAGGATTCCTACCACCAGTTACCCTTACCCCACTGACGCAAGCGCCGCGTATGGGGGCCGTCACACAAGAACCATCAGAAACATCGGTGTCGATCAGCCGATTTGGGCGGTTCGCGGTTCTGATCATATTCAGTGCACTTGTGCTGATGCTGGCGATCTCACAACGCGACTTCTTACTGGCCTCACTGCCCAGTTTGGCAACGCTGCGCGCGGAGATCACGGCTGCCTTTGAACCAGAGCCGGGAGCGACCCCGGTAACACAAACTACACCGAGTCAGCGGTCGCCTGGGCTGGTCGAGATCGTGCCTACGCCCGCGCTAGAGAACCCAAGTGAACAACCAACGCAGACGGCGACAGCAACAGTCATAGCAAGCGCAACAGCCGTAGCAACAGTAGAACCGGCGGCTACACCCCCGGCCGAGCCGCAGCCATCTGCACAGGCTTCACCCGTCCCTTCGTCCAATCCGATCGATCAGTTGCGCCGGCAGTTGGAAGGATCTACAGAGGGCGACGCTGCGATCCAACAGCCCGAATTGCCGATACTTCCTACCGAACCGGCGGCGATCGATTCGCCGCCGCTCAACCCGACGCCATCCCCAGAGCCATCGCCTGTGCCCGTACCGGTCACGGTACAAGCACGCTTTTTAACCAACATCCGCAGCGGACCGGGTACTGAGTTCGATATTCTAGAACTCCTCCAACCCGACGAGAGACGCCCGGTCATCGAGCGGACAGGCACAGGCGACTGGTTGCGCATCTCCACTACGTCGGGTCAAGATGGCTGGGTCGTTGCGTCTGTGGTCGTGGTTAACGGTGACTTAACGACGGTGCCCCAAAGGTAAATTCACCAGCTCAACTCCCCTGCTTGACCTCGTCATAAGTCCATTGCATAATCGACAGAATAATCTGCGCCCGTTGCCGGGGGGCGCCGTCTTCCACCGTCAGTTTGACAGATCAGTTGCGCAAGAAAGACCAGGCTTCGATGTCTCGACCAGAGGGCGAAATGCCCAAACGTATCGAAAATGATACGTCTACACCTTCACCGGCATCCCATCCATCTGAACATTATCTGATTCGACTCAATGTCACCGAGCGTGCCACAGCGCCACGTCCTCCGTATGCATCGGCGCCACGCGATGCAGAGATCGCACCGGGGATGGGCGCAGTGCAGCGTTCGATGCAACGGACTACCGAAAAGACCGGATTGCAGACACCCCAGGTTCTGATTCTTGGGTTTGCGCTGTTGATCTTACTGGGCACGCTACTGCTCAAACTGCCGGCTGCATCCGCTACGGGTGAGTCGATAGGTTGGCTCGAAGCACTCTTCACCGCCACCAGTGCAATCACCGTCACCGGATTGGTGGTCTTGAATACGGCACGCGACTTTTCCTTTTTTGGGCAGGTAATCATCCTGGTCTTGCTGCAGGTAGGCGGCGTCGGCTTCATTTCCTTCAGCGTCTTGCTTTTCCGCCTGATTGGGCGGCGCGTCACGCTCAACGAACGCTTCATCGTGCAGCAGACACTGGGGGTGCGGTCCAATGGCGGCGCCGTGCAACTGGCGATCATCGTGCTTGTGATCACCGTCACCGTGGAATTGGCCGGTGCTTTCTTGCTGTGGCTGCGCTGGCGTACCGTCCTACCCGATGGTCAAGCGTTTTGGTACGCTCTGTTCCACGCTGTCAGCAGTTACTGCAACGCCGGATTTGATCTCTTTTCGGGGACTGAATATGGGGTGCTGTTCGGCTTTGGTTCAGACTACTACACGCTTGCCATCATGTCTATCCTCATTCTTCTGGGTGGATTTGGCATCGCCATTCACTACGATCTCTTATCCTATCTGCGCAAGCGTCACCCACTGTCCATGAACACGCGCATCACCCTCGCCCTGACGCTCGTGCTTACCGTCGTCGGTGTGGCGTTTATGATGATGGACGGTAAGTTGTACAGCCATGTCCTGGCGCATCTGTCGTTTGGCGAGCAGTTCGCGGTCAGTATCTTTTCCATCATTTCCTCGCGCACCGCCGGGTTGACGATCCTGCCCATCGAGAACCTAAACCAGTCGACACAACTGATCATCATGTTGTGGATGTTCATCGGCGGCGCGCCAGCAAGCATGGCCGGTGGCATCAGCACAAGCACTTTGGGTGTTCTGATCCTGGCTGTTATGGCCACAGCCCAGGGCCGGAGCACTGCCGTCGGCTTCGGACGCACCGTGCCCGCCGAAACCATCGCCAAGGCTGTCGCCATCATGACGGTAAGCACACTGCTGGTGACGCTAATTACGCTGGCGCTCTCACTCAACAGCGACAAAGACATCTTCCGCCAGGGATTTGAAGTCGTCAGTGCCTTTGCCAACGCAGGCTATTCGCTGGCGTTTACCAGTGAACTCAACACATTCGGGCGTGTGCTCATCGCCTTTGCCATGTTCTGGGGACGACTCGGTCCCTTAACAATCGTGGTGGCATTGGCAGAGAGCGAGCAGCCCAGTCTTGTCTCCTACCCCGAAGAGCCGGTCATATTGGGCTAACCAAGAAAGGAAGTCGCCGATGCCGACCGCCCCGCTGCCTGTCGTGCAGAGTATTCCTCATGGCGGATTAGAAACGCCGCCGGAAGTGGCAGATCAACTCGCCATTACTGACGTTACCATGTACAACGAGTGCGATCTCTGGGTCGACGACCTGTTTGACTTCGATCACCCAGATCTCGTCTCACTGCGTCCGCTCGACCAGGCGGCGGCGACGTTAGGAAAAGTGCAGATGCCGATTGCGCGGGTCCTGATTGACGCCAATCGCCCCCCCGACTCTCTAGACGATCCCGATGGTGTGGTGAAAACGCGGACCAGCTACGGCGAGGCCATCTATCGCGATCCCATCAGCAGAGAGCAGCAGATCCATTTGCGTCAACGCTACTGGCAGCCCTATCATGATCAGATCGATGCCCTCCTGCGCCACAACGCCGGGCGTACGCTGCTCTTCCTCGACTGTCACAACATGGCCCAGCGCGGCCCCGACGCCTATCAGGATCCGGGCAAGGTGAGGCCGGCGATCTGTATTGCCAATTTCGGCAATGCACGCGGAGAAGCGACCGGACGACGGCCACTCAGCGCGCCGACCTGGCTCACCCGCAAATCGGCTGATATTGCCCAGGCGCTCTTCGCCGATCTGCCGCTGCTCGAGCCAAACCCTGAACCGACGCCGGTGGCAGCGCTCAACCAACCGTACGCCGGGGGCCATATCCTGCAAAAGTACGTGGCAGACGAATACCAGCGCTCGCTGGGTAGTGCCCGGCAGCCCAATCAACCGTATGTCGGATTGATGGTCGAGATCAACCGTGGGCTGTTTGTGGGCAATCAACGCAAAGATACACCCATCCAGCCACCCAATACAGCGCGAATCGCCGCGGTGCGCCTACGCCTGTACCGCTGGTTGACCGCCACGGTTTCCCTGCTCGAAGAAGCGGCACAGCACGGCGACATCTGGGCCCAGGAGGCCGCATGATGACCAACGACCATGCCGATTGGCTTGCCTATGCCGAGGCACTCTCCGTTGAAGCAGGGCAGCTAGAGACCAGATACTTCCGACGTAGCCACGCCCGCCGCAAAGCAGACGGTACCCTGATCACCGAGGCCGACGAACAGGCCAACGCACTCATCGCCCACAGATTGCACGCCCAGTTTCCCGAGCACAACATCCTTAGCGAAGAGGGCGACACCCGCTACGATCCTGCCGTACGCTATACATGGGTCGTCGATCCACTGGACGGCACTACCAATTTCGCACGCGGGCTGATCATCTGGGGGGTCTCGATTGGCTTGCTTGAGTACGGGGATCCAATCCTGGCTGCGTTGCACTTCCCGTTGCTACACGAAACATACACGGCCCGCAACAAACAGGGCGCCTTCTGCAATGGCGAACGGCTGGAACTGGATAGCGAGGCCACGATCGACAACCAGCAGATCATTACGCTGTGCACGCGCACGCCCCGTCACTTTCAACTCAACACGCCGCTCAAAGCGCGTATGCTGGGCAGCGCAGCCTATCACCTGCTGACCGTAGCCACGGGCGGAGCGCTCGCCGGCGTGGAAAGTACGCCCAAGCTTTGGGACTTGGCGGCGGCCTACCTCGTGCTGACCGAAGCCGGCGGCTGCGCATCCTATGTCGACGGCGGCGCCATTTTCCCCCTGCCCCCTACCCCACGCGATTACGTCGACGTTTCGCTGCCCGTCCTGGCTGCAGGATCGCGAGAGATCTTCTCGCAAGTTCAGCCGTCTATCATTCCCCGCTAACGCTTACGGGGCAAACAAGCCGCAGGCTGCAACTATCCCAGGCTGTGTCTTGTTTGTCAAAACCCGCATTATCGGACAGAATGAACCTACTATGCATAGGCGCACCCACACCGGTTGCATGGCGCCCACATCGACACTCGCAGAATTTCCAGTGGCTACACGAAGCCGCTGCTCACCATTTGGAAAGGACTTATGCGCGCATGGAAGCCAAGAAGGTAGAGATTCTCATCGTCGGCGCCGGCATGGCGGGGCTGACCGCCGCCTGTGCTTTGCGCAATGCCGGCCATGACGTCCTCGTGGTTGATAAAGGACGCAGTGTTGGCGGACGTCTGGCAACTCGACGTGTCGGGGCCGGCGTTGCCGATCACGGTGCTCAATACTTCACGGCTCGCTCGCAAGCGTTCGAGCAGCAGATCGACCGCTGGATTGACGAAGGCATTGCCTTTCTATGGGCCATGGGATTTAGCACGGGCAGCCTCACCCCCAATGAGGCCATCGGTCATCCACGCTATGCTATCCACGGCGGCATGAACCGACTCGCCAAACACATTGCAGAAGGCATCAACGTCGAGCTTGACGTGCAGATCAAGAGCGTTCAGAAGGATGGAGATCAATGGCTGCTCGAGGCCCAATCCGGCGAGACCTACGCCACCGGTGCCCTGATTATGACGCCGCCGGTGCCCCAATCTTTGGCGCTCCTCGATGCCGGCCACGTCCATCTTGAAGCCGACGACCGCGCCGCGCTCGACAAGATCTCCTATTCCCCGTGCATTGCCGCCATGTTTCGCTTTGAAGGTGACCTGACCATCCCTTCACCCGGTGCGGTTCAGCGTCCGGCCAATACGATCCCATGGATTGCCGACAATCAGCAAAAGGGAATCTCGCCTGACGAAAAGGTGGTTACGTTGCATGCGGATCCAGACTACAGCCGCCGCTATTGGGATGCGCCTGAAGTGGAGATCCTGGAGACGATGCGCGGATACCTTCAGCCCTACATGCGACCCGAAACCCGTCTGGTAGAGGCGCAGATCAAACGATGGCGCTATTCATTCCCCGAAACGCTCTATCAAGAGCCAACCCTGCTGGCGATGGTGCATCCCATTCTGGCTTTTGCCGGTGATGCCTTCGGCGGTCCCCGCGTAGAGGGCGCCTACCTGTCCGGCTTAGCCACGGCGCAGGCGATCCACGGCGCACTCACGGCCGAGGCATAGAGCCACACGGGCGATAATTCCCTTTCCCTACACAGCCGAAAGTGATCGATTCTATGTCAACCAATCAGACACCCACGATTGTCGTTTTACACGGAGACCAGACCGGCCAGGAGCTTCTGGAAGATTCCCTGCGCGTGCTCGACTCGGCCGTCACCGGCGCCCCCGTGACGCTGGAACACTATGATCTGGGCCTTGCCAATCGTCGGAAGACCGACAACCAGGTGGTCTATGAGGCGGCGGCGGCCATGCTGCGCAGCGGCTATGGGCTAAAAGCCGCCACCATTACACCGGAGCAGAGCGACGATGTGGGCAGCCCCAACGCCATCTTACGCAAAGAGGTCGACGGCAAGGTGATCGTCCGTACAGGACGCCGTATCCCCGGAGTGCGGCCCGTAGGCGGTGTCTTTGCGCCGATCACTGTGGTGCGCATGGCAGTAGACGACGCCTATGGCGCTACCGAGTGGCGCAAAGATGACAACGGCGACGAGTGGGCCTTCCGCACTGAGAAGATCAGCCGCAGCACCTGCCACGCTGTCGCCGAGTACACATTCTATCGAGCAGCGCGCTCGCATGCCAAGGTCTTCGGCGGACCCAAATACACGGTCTCGCCCGTCTACGAAGGGATGCTTAAGGAGGAACTCGACGCCGCCGCCGGGCGCTATCCGCACGTGCGCTACGAGCCACAGCTCATCGACGCCACCTACGCTCTGCTTCTTGTGCAGGACGGTGAGGGGCTGGTGATTCCGACCCTAAACCGCGACGGCGACTGCATGAGCGATCTGGTTTTGCAGATGTTCGGCACCATTGCAGGCGCCGAATCGTTGCTGCTCTCGTTTGATGAGAATTTTCACGTGAAGACGATCATGGCCGAAGCACCTCACGGTACTGCGCCCTCATTGCAGGGAAAGAACATCGCCAACCCGATGGCGATGATCCTGGCCTGTGCTGCCCTGCTCAAGCAGATCGAGAGCAAAGAGTCGGATCTGGCCGCGCGCGCTATCCGTGAAGCGATGATGGAAGCGGTCCACGATGGCGTGCGTACGCCAGATATTGGTGGCCACGCTTCCACCACCGAATTTACCGACAATGTGATTGACCGCACCCAACGCAAGCTCGATATTTGGGCCAGTATGGGTGGATAACCAAAGGAACACTCGATGAGCCAGTTACCTCAGCTACGCACTGATCATCTCGTCTACGCAGTGCCCGATTTAGGGGCCGCCATCCGGCGCATCGCAGCCGAATGGGGTGTACGGCCGGCCATGGGCGGCAAACACCCAAGCGGTACGCACAATGCGCTGCTGGCGTTGGGTCCGCACACATACCTTGAAGTGATCGCGCCAGATCCCGAGCAGGCCCAGGTGCAAGGGCGTTCATTTGGATTGGACAACCCGCTAGAGAGGGCAAAGCTGGTGACGTGGGCGGTTGCAACCGATGACCTGGATGCCACCATCGCGCAGGCAAGGCAGGCGAACTACGATCCAGGGGAGACGATGAACGGTGCACGAAGTCGTCCGGATGGGGTGCAGCTTTCGTGGAGATCGACACGCATCGCCGCCTGGCCCCCAGCCGGTGACGGTGTTGTCCCCTTTGTGATCGAATGGGGACAAGGCACGCCGCATCCGTCCTCAGATGCGCCACAAGGTTGTCTGTTGCGATCTCTGGTTGCTGAGCACCCCGCCCCCCACATCGTACAGTCGATGCTGGATGCCCTCGGCCTTGACCTCGCCGTGAGTGTTGGGGAGACGCCGGCACTCATCGCAGAAATCGAAACGCCGCGTGGGCTCGTAACCTTGCGATAAAACAGAAAGGAGATTGGAGGTGACATCACCTCCGATCTCCAATCCCTCACAATCCCCTCAGTTTTCTCAGAACTTCAGTTTCTTAAACCCCTCTGCATAGGTGAACCCGGCGGTGGCTTCTCCGCCTTCTTCGGCGACTTTACGTGTTCGCTCGCGCAGACGTTCGTCCAGTTTCGCATGATCCTCGCCTACCTGACTGACATGACAGGCCAACGCCTCAATGCGCTTGTCGATCGTCGAAGTGATATCCTCGTAATGGTCAACGTGATCGGTCCAGAAGAGATAGGCTTCCTTGACGCGCCACGGTTCTTCGCCGTTGGTCAACTGTTCGGGGAAAATATTCCACTCGCGGGCGGCCCACAGCGCATCCAGAGCCGCCTCGCCTGCCGCGCGGTGATCGGGCGCCAGTTGGTAGAGGCGCCAGGGATCGATGGCAAAAACGATGTGTGGCTTATGCCGGCGGATGACATCGGCCAACTGACGGCGCAGGAACATACTGTTTTCAAGCAACCCATCCGGATGGCGCAGAAAGACGGCATGTTCGACGCCAAGAACCTTATTTGCCGCATACTGTTCCTTCTCGCGGCGGTCGGCGAGTTTGTCCGGGCGCAGGGTATGATCGTGGCTGCCTTTGTCTCCACTGGTGAGGAGCAGCAACGTGATCTCTTTACCCTCTTCGGCTAGTTTGGCAATCGTCCCCCCGCAACCAAATTCCATATCATCAGGATGGGCAGCGATCACCATCACGCGGTCGAGAGTCTTGGTTTCTTCAGTCATCTTGTCTCCTTATACCAGTGACCAGCGGGGCTTGCAGTCACGGTTCACGTAGGATCGGGGGAAGCGACCGTCCGCCATTTGAATCACCATCTCCACCGAAAGCCGCCATGTAGCTTCGACTGATTCATCCGAGACACCGGCGGTGTGCGGGGTGACAACGATATTCTCTAGCTCGAAGAGCGGGTTGTCTGCCGGGCACGGTTCGGTTTCAAAGACATCCAGACCTGCGCCCGCGATCCAGCCTTCAGTCAAGGCACGATAGAGCGCTGTTTCATCAATGATCGGTCCACGCGCCGTGTTGATTAGAATGGCCGACGATTTCATCAAGCGTAGTTCTCGCTCGCCGAAAAGATGACGGGTATCTGCGGTGAGCGGAGTGTGGATCGACACCACGTCCGACTGCGCCAACAGTTCATCGAGCGATACAGAACGCGCATTGAACTCGGCCAACGTAGCCGCATCCACATAAGGATCGTAGACGAGGACGTTCAAATCAAACCCGGACAGTTTACGAGCGAGCGAACGCGGAATATGCCCAAAACCCAGCAACCCCAATGTTTGGCCGGCAAGGTGCCATTCGGGCAGGGCCTTGCCGCGCACACTCCAGATCCCCCTGGCGCGTAATCTTGTCCTGGGCGACGATGCGGCGCCCAACCGCGAACATCAAGGCGATGGTGTGATCGGATACCGGGCCATTGTGCGCCAGCGGTGTATTGCAGACGAGCATCCCGCGTTCGGTGGCTGCATCGACGTCAATGACGTCCACACCGCTGCCCGAACGGATAATCGCGCCACATCTGGACAACAAATCGAGGTTATTTCCCCGTGCCAGGCGACTGCCGCCGTAGATCCAAAGCACATCAACATCCGCAGCCACGCGTTCAAAGTCCTCAACCGTTGAACAGGGTTCAAAGGTGTAGTCAATATCGGCGGCGGCTAGCTCAACCGGCACCCATGTCGGCACCTGTTCTGGCGTTTTATCGATTAGAGCCACCTTAAAGCGTCCCATATGCGAGTTTTCTCCTCTTCTTAAAGTGATGTATCTGATTGGATCCAGTAGTTAATGGTTCAAGTGGGGTTACTGTAGCGGTTTACCTCGGGCCTCAGTGGCCTGAGAGACAAACAGATCGGGACAACAGAGGTCGACTGACCTCTGTTTACAATGCCATTAACTGCGCGTTTAGACAAGATGAGAGACCCGCTTTTCTGGGTTCGATTACAGTTCAACTTGTGTGCCTAACTCAACCACCTGGTCTGGCGGCAGGGCGAAGAAGTCGGTGGCGCTGCGCGAGTTGCGGCTCATCAGGCTAAACAGGCGTTCACGCCAGATAGCCATGCCCGGTCGTTTGGTAGCATACAGCCGTTCACGCCCGAGAAAGTAGGTAACGGTATTTAGATCGAGATCGAGGCCATGCTGGCTAACCAGTGTGAGATCTCGGGGCACGTTGGGGCTTTCCATAAATCCGTAGCACAGCGTAACCTTGCAGAAGCCCTCATCGAGTTGGTTGACGATAACACGCTCCGTCTTTGGGACATAGGGCTGTTCGAGTGTGGACACCGAGAGCAAGATCACCTGCTCATGGATCACCCGATTGTGGCGTAAATTGCGCAGCAGCGCAGGTGGCGTCATCGATGGATTGCTGTACATAAAGACCGCCGTTCCGGCGACACGCGTGATCTGCCCCACGATGATCTGCTCGACAAAATCTTCAAAGGCCACAGCACCGGCGCGCAGCCGCTCACCCAGGATCTGCCGTCCGCGTTTCCAGGTGGTCATGAGTGTAAACACGATCAAGCCAACCGCCAACGGAAACCAGCCGCCGGCCGGAATCTTGAGCAGGTTCGCGCCCCAAAAAGCCAGGTCAATGATCAGGAAGAACGCCGAGAGCGCCGCTGCGATCCATAGCGGCCACTTCCAACGCTCACGTTGCACCGCAAACAAGAGGATGGTCGTCACCACCATTGTCGTGGTAACGGCGACGCCATAGGCGGCAGCCAGATTGCTGGAGCGACGGAATGCCAAAACCAGTGCTACACACGCAAACATCAGAATCCAATTGATGGCGGGAATATATATCTGCCCAAACTGTGTATGCGACGTGTGGCGAATCTCCGATCGAGGCAGGTACCCCAACTGCACCGACTGCATTGCCAATGAGAAGGCGCCGGTGATCAACGCCTGCGATGCAATGACGGTGGCAGAGGTCGCAATCACAACGATCGGGTAGAGTGCCCACTCGGGCGCCATTCGATAAAAGGGATTCACCACCGCCTCTGGATGTTCGAGCAAGAGCGCGCCCTGGCCAAAATAGTTCAAGGTCAAGCAAGGAAGCACAACCGTGAACCATGCCAGGCGGATGGGGGCTTTGCCGAAGTGCCCCATGTCGGCGTAAAGCGCCTCGCCCCCTGTGACAACTAAAAAGACCGAGCCCAATACGGTGAATCCTTGCCAGCCATTACGCACGAAAAATTCCAACCCCAGTAGTGGATTCAGGGCCAGGAGGATGTCTGGGCGCTGAACAATCCAACTGATACCCAGCACCGCCAGGGTAATAAACCAGACCAAGGTCAACGGACCGAACACGCGGCCAACGCGTTCAGTGCCGCGGCTTTGAAAGAGAAAGAGCGCAACCAGGATCGCTATCGTGATCGGGATCACGTAGGGTGAAAAAAACGGTGTCGCAACCTCAAGTCCTTCCACCGCCGAAAGCACCGAAATCGCCGGGGTAATCATGCCGTCGCCGTAGAGAAGCGCCGTGCCAAAGAGACCCATCAGGATCAAAAGCCAGCGACGCGTAAAGCGACTCGTTCCTTTCTGCGGCACCAACAACGACGTCAACGCCAGAATGCCGCCCTCACCCCGATTATCGGCACGCAGGACAAAGACAAGGTATTTGATCGAAATGACCAAAATCAGCGACCAGAAGATCAGCGAGAGGATGCCCATCACATTGGCAGCACTCACCGCCAGGCCATACTCCTCGTGAAATGATTCGCGAAAGGCGTAAAGCGGACTTGTACCAATATCACCGTAGACAACGCCCAATGCGCCGAATCCTAAAAGCAGCAATGCCTTGCCTTTGGGATCACTGACATGTCCACCTGGGTCGGTCTGAGGCGTGTGAGCCGAACTATTTCCATTCGAATGTTGCATACAACACCATTTCTTATTGAAAAGACACGTGAACTGAGTGAACTTAGCGGAGCAGAACTATGTTAGCAGAATCTCGGCAATCGCGCACCTCTATTTGCACCCTAAACGGACCAAACACAGCAACGAAATCAACAAATCACTCAACTCGATTCCCAATTGGACAGCCAACAGTTAGGTAGGGTAAAATCCACTCAGGTCAGCATATTGTCTAGATGTTGCACAGAAAACGGCGCCTGCTTTCTGCCCGTTCTGATAACTCTAGACGAAGTAATCGACAAGTAACGTAAAGGAGTGCGGGCGATGGCGGCAATTGCGAAACGAAACATGAGCACAAGTACAACGCAGCCTGGTGGCGTGAGCCGTCGTGATATGCTGGCGCTGTGGGGGGGTATTGCATTCAGCGCCCTCTTCACAGGACTGATATGGCTACTAGGCGGACGCCTGGAAAGCGTGCAACTTCTGCCCGATAGCGGCGTTGCCTGGTACTACTGGCAACTCCCCCAGCCGACCTTTTGGACTCGGGCAACGTCTTGGGGCTTCTACCTTGCTCACCAATTCTCGATCTGGGGCCTGATCTATTACGCTCAGTCGATGAAGAAGCACAGCTACACGAAGGGCCTGCACAAGGTAAATGTGATAGCATTGGCCGCCAATGCATTCTTCATCACCCTGCACCTGATCCAAACCCATATTTGGTACGACGGACTGGCCCAGGATGTCTCGATATTCAGCTCACAAGGTTCGGTGATCGTGCTCCTGGTCTGGGTGTTGCTCATGGAGAACAATCGCCGCGGCCTCTTCTTTGGCAAAAAGGCGCCCATCTCCAAAGAGGTGATCCGGTTTGCCAGGGAGTATCACGGCTACTTCTTCGCCTGGGCCACCATTTACACCTTCTGGTACCATCCCATGGTCAGTACTTCCGGCCATCTGATCGGCGTCTTTTACACCTTCTTGCTCATGTTGCAGGGCAGCCTCTTTTATACACGCGCCCATGTGAACCGCTGGTGGACCTTTGCGCTCGAAGGCCTAGTCCTCGTCCACGGCACGTTGGTGGCGGTGATGCAGGGCAACGGCATCTGGCCGATGTTCTTCTTTGGGTTCGCCGGCATCTTTGTGATCACGCAGATGCACGGCCTCGGGCTATCCATGCGCATGAAGTCGCTGCTGCTCGCCCTGTTTGCGGGCCTGGTGCTGTTCGTCTACAGCGACCGTGGTTGGGTGCAGATGAATGAGATCATCCGCATCCCCATGATCGATTACTTGGCGGTCTTCGTGATGGCCGGGCTGTTCTGGGCCGGGCTGAAAGTGGTAGAAAAAGTCAGGGGGGGCAAACAACCCGCCCTGGCAGAGTAGCCGGCCGCTGCATCAGACTGCACTAAAATGACGACCAGATCCGGATCTGGTCGTCATTTGTTTTGGTGTTCAAATCCTGGAACGATAGCGTTTCCGGCACGACCGTGATAGGATCAGTCGGACTTTCTCATTTCGCGAACCCTTCCCAGCCCACAGAGGTTCTACTTGTGACCAACCCGACCAACGCCCAAGCGCCCATTTCTCGTACCCAGGCCTGGATCCTGGCGGCGCGGCCTAAGACGTTGCCTGCCGCCCTGACACCCGTTCTCGTTGGAACGGCCCTGGCGATCCACGATAGTCAGTTCGCCCTGTTGCCGGCGCTGGCGGCAGCGCTCGGCGCGCTCCTCTTACAGATCGGCTCCAACTTCGCCAACGATTACTTCGACTTCTTTAAAGGCGCAGATACCCCCGAACGGCTTGGACCAACCCGTGTGACGGCGGTAGGTCTGATCTCGCCATCTGCACTGCGCTGGGGGATGGTCGCCGTCTTTGGGCTGGCGGTGCTGGTCGGCATCTATCTGCTTGTGGTGGGTGGCTGGCCGATCATCGTGATCGGCGTAGCCTCTATCCTGGCGGCGCTGCTCTATACAGGCGGGCCTTTTCCATTTGGGTACTACGGCTTGGGCGATCTCTTTGTCTTTGTCTTTTTTGGGCTGGTAGCCGTATGTGGCACCTATTACGTCTAAGGCGCTCAGCTTAAACTGGGCGGTGGTGATTGCCATGGTGCCGCCCGGGCTTCTTGTCACCGCTATCCTCGTGGTGAATAATGTCCGCGACATCGACACCAAGAATCGCCCGCGCCGGAAAGCACACCCTGGCCGTGCGTCTGGGCCGTAATGGGACACGCCTCGAATACCAGTTTCTGCTGCTTCTGGCGTATGCACTGCCGCTCCTCCTCTGGTTAGTGTATGAATTCCACTGGCTCGTCCTGTTGCCATGGCTAACCCTACCGCTGGCGTGGCGTTTACGCACCCAGATCCGCCGCGAGATTGGACGTCCTCTCAACAAAACGCTGGCCGGAACGGCTCAACTCGGCCTCCTGTTCAGCCTTGCCCTCTCGATTGGTCTGCTGTTTTGAAGCTACCGTACAAAAAAA
>CAVWAL010000020.1:0-812291 GCA_963752935.1 uncultured bacterium | reverse complement strand
CAAATGCCTCTTTCAACAGATGCACCGTACGATGCTTCCGTCCGTCGATTTTGAGACTCTTTGTCTGCCGCCCCGGATCCCGCTGCCCGAGGAACCCCAGATCATCGAACTGTGAGAAGAGTTGCCGGTTGCTGTGGAACTTCTCCTTTGGTGTGGCGTTCAATCAGATTGACGGTTACCTCGGTCAGCAAGTAGGCAGACCCGTCGCTGTCCACCCAGCCGATCACCCGGTCCCTGTCCTGTGGGGTGATGTGGTCGCGCCCGGCTTTGGCTCTGTCCACCAGCAGAGCGCGGTCGGTGGCAAGGAGTTCCCGCAGCGCGGAGAGGAAACGCAGCGCTTCCAGGCTTTCGGCGGTGCTGTCGGCCATGGCGTTGGCCACTGCCTCCAGGCCGGCAATGTGCAGCCGTTGGTACTGCTTGAGGACGTCGCCCAGCACAGGGTTCTCACAGGCGAGGGTATAGGCGAGTTCGTTCATGGCCAGGTTCGTCGCCACGCGCAGGGGATCGGCCAGATCGGCGCGACGGCGGTAGAGGTAGTCCGCCCACGAGGACCGCGCTTCGGCGAGCCGGTTGGCGGTCTGCTGGATCGCATCCTGACCAGACGGATCTTCGATCCAGTTCAACCAGGCATTGCCCACGGCGCACAGGTGCCCGGCGTGTTTCTGCGCAAAGCTCAACTGTGCATTCTGCCGGCTTCTCTGTTTCTCAAAGTTGACCAGTAGAACACGCGCCAGGCTGGCCGAATCAGAGGAGGGCACGTCTTCGCCGGTGATCAGCGGCCAGCAGTGCACCGGCTTTGTCTCCTTTAACTGGGCGAAACGATTCAGCCGGTCCTTTTCGCCGCCTTCGAGGATGTTGTGGATCAGGTTGATGAAGTCCCGCTCGCCATCGCCGGTCTGCGGCTTGTAGTTGTCGATGAAGAAGGGCAGATCGCTTGCACTGGCGGCCAATGCCATGACAGCGTTGCGGGTAGCGCCTTCGCCCCACTTGATCAGCCGCTCGTCGCGCACGAAATCGGGCCCCCAGATGCTCATGATGAGCTGCGACACTGTGGTCTTGAAGGTCCCGGTCAGGCCCCTGGCCATGACGGCGTAGCGCTCGTTGCGCCAGCCCGCCAGCCGCGCCATCGGCCCGGTCAGACTGTGGGCCAGCAGGATGGTAGTCCGCTCGGCGCCGACCGACTCGATCAGCGCCTCCAACGCCTGCAGGCCGAGGACGACATCAGCCTGTTCATCAAGCGCGTAGGCCAGCTTGCGATTGAGTTCGATGCGGATGTGGCCGTCTTCACGCCCGGGAATCAGAAACTTGCCGTCGGCGGTCCAGCCGGTACGGGTGTAGGTGCGGATCTGGCGCAGATCGCGTTCGTCGGTCAGCTTCTTGATGGCGGGCGCCAGGTGTTTCGCCTGCCCCGCGTAGACAGGATCCAGCGCGCCCACTGCGCTTTCGAGGAGGGAACGCAGCCGCCGGTCTTCGCCGAAGGCCTCGGCGGGCACTTCAACCGTGTACTTCCCGCCACGCTTGCCCATGCCTTCCACCACAAAGTGCCGGTCACCGTACTCGCCCAGGATCTCCTGCGTAATCGTGGCCGTGAAATCGGCCACCGGCGTGATCTGGTCCCGCCCGCCTGGCTTGTCGAGATGGTGATAGACGATGCGACCGTCAAGGATGCTGTAGGGGTAGCCGGGCGTGGGCAGGACAAGGCTGCTGCTCTGCGGCGTGGAGACCGTGACTGTAGACGCTGAGGCCGTGGGTGTCGCCGCCGCTGTGCCGGTGACAGTACTGGCTTGTGATGAGCCGCCGGCGGTGAAGGTGGTGGACGACGCCTTCCCTCTGGCTTTCGTGTTCTGCATGGCGTAGGCGATGGTATTGCTGCCATAGGTGCCGCCAGGACGCGCTTCGTCCCACTTTTCTCGCATCAGCCCACCGGCGCGGAAGAGACGATCCATGCGCTGGGCGTCACCCTGGGTGTAGTAGGCGAGCTTGCGGCAGAGTGCGGCATCGGCTGCACTGTGATCGCCGTCGTACCGCGACGGGTCCCCACGCCACAGTGGAGCAAACTCGGCATCGACCTGTGACATCAGCGTGATCAGCTCCTGGTCACTCAGTTCAAGCGACGTGGCGAGCTTTGCAGAAGATTCATCGGGCGTGGGGGCGCCGAAGAGCTGTCGATGCAGCGCCGCAATTTCGGCGTGACGGTCTTCCACCGTCGCCGGCGTGGACGGGACATGGTTGCCCGTCAGCGTGAGGAAGCGGCCGTCGGTGTACATCTCCACCGTGCCTTTGCGCCGCCCTCGGGGTGGCAGGGTACCACGGATGAAGATACGCAGCCCCGTGCCGCTCGGGCTGATCTCGGTGTAACTCTTCAGCGTGGCGACAATCTCCATCGCCCACGGCTTAATCGCCCCGCGGCAGACACAGTTGTCGAGGTCGATGCCCACAAACGGATCATCCGCCGTGAGGACAAAGCCGACGCCGCTCACCTGTTGAGGATGGGTGCAGACGTAGTCCACCGCCTGTGAGAATTCTGCCCAGTGCGCAGGATCATGCGCGTTGATGACTTCGCCGCTGAAGGGCGAACAGGGCAACTTGTCCGTCTTCCCCGCCCGCTTCTTAGAGGGGACGGCGCGGTAGCAGATCCACTGACGTCGCACTTGCAGTTCGTGCGGCACGGTATGAATCTGCGCGAGGACGTCTTGAAAAGTGCTTGCGCTCATGGTAAACTCCCAAATGAAATGACAGGCAACCGGCCGGCCCGCCGTGTTGCCCACGAAAGTTGTTTCACCCAAATGCCCGCCGCATTGCCATCGCTCTAGCCCGCCGGCTAGGGCGATGGGCGTTTATGGGGCGGTTTTCGCGTCAGTGTGGTTGAGACTTGCGCAGCATGTTGTCCACGGCGCCGTGCCGCTGGTGCGCCTGCGCCAGGTCGCTTTCCACCAGCGCCAGGTAGCGTTGGAGCACCGTGAGGTCGGCGTGGCCCATTAACTTGCGCAGTTCATAGACCGACATGCCGCTGCGCAGGCTCCACAGGGCGAAGGTGCGGCGGAAGCGATGCGGGGTGACGTCCTTCACACCGGTTTCCTCGCTCAAGCGCCGGAACATCAGCCGCAGGGCGTTGTAGGTCATCGGCTCAGAGGTGTCGCGCACGGTGACCCAGATCGGCTCCGCCGGATCGGGGCGTCCACGCTCGATGAAGTAGCGCAGCAGTTGCTTCAGCGACCGAGCGCCCAGGTAGACGAGCCGCTCCTTGCGGTTCTTGCCCATCACCTTGACGGTGCCCTGCCCGATGTCGAGGTCGCCGCCGGTCCACGACAGGAACTCGTTGGCGCGGCAGCCGGTGTCGAGCAAGCAGAGGATGATGGCCTTGTCCCGTTCATTCGGCGACGCGTCGAGCAGCTTCTGGACGTCTTCCGGCTCCAGCGCCGGGTGAATGTCCTCTTCGACGCGGGGCATGCGCACGCGCTTCATGGGCGACACTTCGATCCACTCTTCGTTGACGCAGAAATTGCAGAAGGTCTTGATGGCCCGCGCCGCCGCGTGCTGGCTGTGGCCGGCCAGCCCGCGGTCATCCAGTGAGCCGAGGTAGGTGCGAATGTGGTTGGCCGTCAATTGGCCGACGTGGGTAATCTCGCGCTCTTTGAACCAGGCAAAAGCCTGATTCATCCGGCTTTCGTAGAAGTCCAATGTGTGGTGGGAGAGACGCCGCGCCTTCATGTCCAACATGAAAATCGCAAGCGCTTCCTCGAACGCAGGTGTACTGGTACCGGATGGGGTACTCTGGTCGAAGTGCATAAAAAAGCCGCTCCTCTCGTGGTAGATGGCATCTCTACCAGAGAGAAACGGGCAAGTGTGCGCCCCCGGCGGGAGTCGAACCCACGACCAAAGGTTTAGGAAACCTCTGCTCTATCCTCTGAGCTACGGGGGCAAGCGTGTTCAATTTGAACTACGATACGATAGCATAAAGCGCCAGGAGCGTCAAAACGTATGCCAATTCCAGGGAACGCCATTGGGGGTTAGGTCGACGACTGCTTTTGGGGTACAATCAGGCTATCAATTGTCCCGTCTATCCCTCTAGTAAATCCCGGCGGAAATATACCAACATTCTCTACCAGCGGTACAGACACCATATTTCCGCCGTGGTATTTGTGCCACACTATACTAACTAGAAAAGCAGAAGCCTATGCAGCGCGTTCAGGAATTTGCCCAAGAAATTATTGAGAATGTTGAAAAGGTGATTGTCGGCAAGCGCACGGTTGTGGAATCGCTGGTGATTGCGCTCCTCTGCGAAGGACATGTCCTGCTCGAGGACGTGCCCGGCGTGGGCAAAACCATGCTCGCCCGCTCGCTGGCCGTCAGTCTGGGGGTTGACTTTCGACGCCTGCAATGTACGCCCGACCTGTTGCCCAGCGACATTACCGGGGTGAGCGTCTTCAATCAGGAGACGCGCCAGTTCCAGTTTTTGCCCGGCCCGGCGTTTACACACATCCTGCTCGCCGATGAGATCAACCGCGCCACGCCACGAACGCAGGCCGCTCTGCTTGAGGCGATGGGCGAACGTCAGATCACATCGGATGGCGAGACGCGTTCATTGCCGCGCCCGTTTCTGGTGTTGGCCACGCAAAACCCAGTTGAGTACGAAGGCACCTTTCCGCTGCCCGAAGCCCAGTTGGATCGCTTCCTCTTTAAGTTGAGTTTAGGCTATCTTTCGGGCAGCGAAGAAAGCGCCATGCTGCTCAATTTAGGCAACCGACACCCAATTGAGACGCTCGCCAGCGTCGTGGACGGTCTGGAAGCGCCCACATTGGCAGAAGGGATCTGGTCGATCACAGTTTCAGAGAGTGTGCGCAATTATATCGTGGCGCTCGTCCACGCCACACGCACTCACCCGGATCTGGCGTTGGGTGCCAGCCCGCGTGGATCGCTGGCGCTTTACCGTGCCGCCCAGGCCCGCTCTGCCCTGCAAGGGCGCGACTATGTCCTGCCTGATGATATCCAGGAACTGGCGCCGTTGGTGCTGCCCCATCGCTGTATTGTGCGCCCAGACAGCGCACTGCGTGGCCGTAGCGCCGAACAGATCGTGGCCGGCCTGCTCGAACAAGTGCCGGTGGATTTGGGAGCTATGCCCTAACCCATGTTCGATTTCTTCTTCCTCCTCATCTTTCTATTTGGCGTCGCCATCTTCCTACGCCTGGATTGGATCTACTACTTGCTCTACGTGGTGGGCGGCGTCTGGCTCTTTAGCCATTGGTGGGTGCGCCGTAGCCTGAGCTATCTCTCGGTCAATCGCCGGCTCAGCCCCAAGGCGTTCACCGGGGAGGATGTCGACGTCGAGATTGTGATCACCAACAAAAGCCGGTTGCCTGTCCCCTGGCTGCGCATTCATGAGAGCGTGCCGCTTGAACTCCAGGGGAGCGATGCCTACAAAACCGTGGTGAGTATCGGCGGCCGGTCGCAGACACAACACACGTTCCACCTGCACTGCCAACGCCGCGGCTACTACAGTGTGGGGCCTTTGCGACTCTACACCGGGGATCTGTTCGGTTTCGCCGAGAGCGCCTGGCAAGAGAGCAACCCCACCCACATCACCGTCTATCCACAGGTGCTGACGTTGCCCCAATTGGGGCTGCCCAGCCAGCTCCCCTTTGGCACGGTTAAGACACGACAACGCATCTTCGAAGATCCCACACGCATGTCAGGCGTGCGTCCGTACGATAGTGGCGACAGTATGCGCCATATTCACTGGCGCGCCAGCGCCCACGAGAGCACCCTGCTGGTGAAAAAGTTCCAGCCATCCATCGCGCTGGACACGACCGTAGTGCTCGATCTGAACGACGACGCCTTTCCCGATCGGGAACGCTACAGTGCCAGCGAGTGGGCGATTGTGGTGACTGCGTCCCTGGCGAGCCATCTGGCCGAACACCGGCAATCGGTCGGCCTCTTCTCAAACGGCTGGGATCCAGTCAGTGAGCGCGAGGTTCAGCCTATCCACAGCCAGACCGGACGGGGTCATCTGATGGCAATTCTGGAGATGCTGGCCCGAATCCAGGTGCGTAAAGCGCTGCCCGAGAACGGCACCCATCCCCCCGGAGAAGCGCCAAACGTAGCGATTGAGACATGGTTGCTCAACCATGCCACATCCTTGACCTGGGGCACAACGTTGATCGTGGTCACGCCTCGCCTTAGCGAACCGTTGCTCTGGTCGCTCCATTCACTCTACCGGCGTGGCATCACGGTGTTGGTGCTTGTCTGTGTCCACCACGCCGATTTTAAGGCGACCAGCGTTCAGGCCGAAGCGTTGGGGATCACCGCGCACGAGGTGATCTGGGAGTCTGATCTGGCCCATTTGCAGCAAGCACCTGTGGCCGGAGGCTAAGCCGCATGTCTACCCCCATTCAACCGGACCAGTCCCCTCTCGCCAACAGCGACAACGGTAGGCCGGCCACTGATGCCATTTTCCGCGATGCGCCGGCCGGCCGGCTGAGTGTGCGCTACGATGATTTTTGGCAGAGTTCGCTCTTTCGCCCTCTGCTGATCACGTTGTTGATCGGCTGTATCGACGTGGCCGTGGTCGGTTTTTTGCGTCACATTCTGCCTGGTATGCCCGCCGTCCATGCCCAGTTGCTCGTCATTTTAGGCGCCGGCAGCGCCATCATCGGCAGCTACACGACCACACTCTTGATCCGCCCCGATCAGCGGGATAGACGCACTGCCGCCTACCGGACGGCGGAACTGGGGCTGATCCTGTTTGTGGCACGCGCCCTATTATGGATCCTGGTCGATGGCTGGCCGACGATGACCGAAATCATTTACCAGCCCATCCTCAGCGTCTTAACCGGCAGTTACGTCGCCGCGATCCTGTTGATCCTGATCTCCTGGGGGGCCTCTGCGCTGGTGACCGGCCAATTCCTGGAGATGGCCCTCCGCCCCGATGAACTCGGCGAGCGCTTACCCGACCGCTACCGCGCCGTCTACGATTCGCGCATCCGCAGCGATCGACGGAGTATGCTTAACCGCTTCACCGAATTCTGGATCTTCGGCGGCGTTCTGATTCTGTTGCTCACCTCCGGCAGCCAGTTTGGTCCGGGCAGCAACGGGCTCTTTGCCATCTCACGGCAGGCCATCCCCCCCGCAGTAATCGGCAGCGGGATCCTGTATTTTCTGACCGGCTTGATCTTGATTGCGATTGGCCGTCTGGCGATTCTGCGCGCTCAGTGGCAGATCGAAGAGATCGACGCCGCCAAGAGCATCTCGCGCAACTGGCCCCTCTACGTCATCGGTCTGATTGGCGTGATCGGGATCATGGCCGCGCTGCTGCCTTTAGGTGGCACGTTTTGGCTGGCGCAAATTCTCATGGCCTTCCTTACAGCGATCTATTCGGTGGTGGGCCTGTTGATCGGCCTCGTGCTTGGGCTGTTGATGGCGTTGATGCCCGGCGGCGACGAAGGTGCTCCGCCACCTGCCCCGTCTCGCCCAGAACAGCCGCTGGTCGAAGCGACGCGGGCATCGGCAGAAGTCGCGCCCTGGCTGGGCGGCGCCTTCTTTTGGGGAATTATGGTGCTGTTGTTAGGCTATGCCGCCTACATCTACCTGAGCGGGAAAGGGATTCAGTTCGGGTGGTTACAACAATGGTGGCAACGGTTCCGGCTTTCCTGGGCCATGCTATGGCAGGCATTCGACCAATGGCGCGGATCGACACTCACCAGCGGCGAAGACGGTGATACACCAACGGGGAATGGCTTCGACTGGCGCGATCCGCTGCGCCGTTTTCGTCGGGGAGAGATGAACCCAACACAGCGGGTCCGCTACTTCTACTTGAGCATGTTGCAAGAGGCAAGCGAAGCCGGATTGGCCCGCCGCCCCGGTGAAACACCCGCACGCTACGCACCCCGGTTGGAAGAAGCCCTCCGCAACGACGAAGAGCGCCCGGTGGATACGCTCACCGAACAGTTTGTACAGGTGCAGTTTGCCGCCCGAGCGGCGGAAGCGGAATCCATCCCATTTCTCGAACAAGTGTGGCAAAAAATCCGCAAGGCCATTCAGCAGTCTAAAGAGGAAGAAGCTGACGCAGCCAAGAATGAGCCGGAGGCATAAGGCACAAATATGAAAGAAAATGAAAGGCTGCGCACGATCACACCGGCAGATCTGAAGGGCAAGTTGTAACAGACAGTGCCAAAAGCGGATAGATCTGCTCACAACAAAAATCTCACTACAACACTCTTACTCAATTGACAAGTAATGCCTACTCAATTGTAATGAATTCGCCTTGACGCCCCCTATTGTGACTGTTATAATCCCCTTACAAATTCAAATAACTGTATCTGTCGCCCTCATTCTTTGCAACCTTTTGTGACATTATTGTTAGATTGAAAGAGTTGGGCTCTTGTAACCAGGCTGTGTTGATACCTCACAGGGCTGCTCTGTTCAATTCGACTCTGTTTGATTCGACGTTGAGCGACAACACGCAAAGAGTCCGCACGGGTAATGTCAACGAAACCTAAGCCTTGGATGAGTAGAAACGGCCTTATTTACGTTTCGAGTGCAGTTACGTCGAAGTACCGGCATGCGCCGAACGTTATCCATTTAAATCCACCTTTGGAAGAAGCACCATGATTGAGTCAGAACGCTACAGCGAAGGGTTGGACCGCTTTGATAGTTTCAACGACGATCAGAGCGTAGCCGATCGTGAATTGTTTGAACAATATCTCGCCGGAGAAGAGGACCTAAGCTTACCTGAACGTGGCGATCTACGTGAAGGCATGATCGTTGAAATACGTCCTCATGAGCTATTGGTCAACGTGGGTGCAAAGCGTGATGGGGTTGTACCCCAATCGGACCTGGCTCGACTGGAAGAATCCTATGTTGATAGTCTAGCCGAGGGTGATATGGTTCCTGTTGTCGTCAGCAAGTTGACGACAGACGAAGGAATGTTGATCCTCAGCATCGCCGATGCTTTGCAGAAGCAAGATTGGCTTGTGGCCGAAAAGCTTTTGGAAAGCGGCGAAATCGACACGTACGAAGTTGTCGGCTACAACAAGGGTGGACTTCTGGTAACCTTTGGTCATTTGCGCGGCTTCATTCCTGCTTCGCATGTAGTCGGTCTACCGCGAAACATGAACGAAGACGAGCGCAACGATCAGCTCGAAGAGATGATCGGCCAGAAACTGCCGTCGAAGGTTATTGAAGTGGAACGGCGTCGCCGCCGCCTTGTGCTTTCACATCGCTATGCAGAGCGCGAGTATCGTTCGCAGCGTAAGAACGAACTCTTCGAAGAACTGAAGGTCGGCGATGTCGTCCAGGGCGAGGTACGCAGTCTGCGCCCATTTGGCGCCTTTGTCGATATCGGTGGAGCCGATGGGTTGCTGCATGTCAGTGAGATCGGCTGGACACCGGTGAGCCATCCTCGTGATGTACTCAAGGTTGGCGATGTCATTCAGGTTGAAATCCTGCGGCTGGATGCAGACCGTAGCCGGATTGCCCTGAGTCGCAAGCAGTTGCTGCCTAACCCCTGGGAAAGCATTGAGGAACGCTACAAGCCAGGTGAAACTGTGCTTGTTACCATTACGCGTGTGGTTGACTTTGGCGCTTTTGCCCAGTTGGAACCCGGCGTGGAAGGTTTGATCCATATCAGCGAGCTGGCCGATATTGCGGTGGCCGAGCCGCTGCGTACGGTCGAACCCGGAGACAGAGTTCCGGTCAAGATCCTACGTGTCGATGCCGATCGACAACGGATTGGTCTCAGTCGCCGTCAGGCAGATGAGTTGATGGGTCAGGAACTGCTCGAAAAAGAGGGAGTCACGCCCAAGTCTGCCATTCCTGAAGCCGAAGTATCCGACTCTGAGGTAGAGGAACCCGAGGCATCCGAACCCGAGGCATCCGAACCCGAGGTATCTGAACCGGAGACATCCGAACCCGAGGCATCCGACTCTGAAGAAGAAGCGGAGCCCGAGGTAGAGGCGGAAGTCGAAGAATAGCCCGATCTGTAGCGTAGTTGGCACCAGCGCCTGGCTTTTTTGCCGTCCTGGTCTTTTTACAGTATAATTAAGAACCTGTCAGATGGTACCCTGCCTGAGCCGAGTTGATCTGCTCAACCGGCGGCACGCTGACAGGTTTCTTGTGTCTAGTGTCCGACAGGCGCACGGTTCAACAGGACCATTTGCGATGTCGAATCAGGGCACCCCATAGTTAGCATCGCCGTGGAAGGGGGTGAATTCGATGAGTGTAGAGCTAAGACCTGGTGAATCTCAGGAAAGTTTGATGCGACGTTTCCGCAAAGCTGTTGCAGAAGCGCGTATCCTGCCGATTGTCCGCCAAAAACGCTGGTTTACGTCCAAGAGCGAAATCCGCCGCATTAAAAAGCAGAAAGCCATCCGCAAAGCCCGCCGCGTGACAACACGACCTGACCGCTAGAGGTCACCGAAACCTGTCCGATGTGGTTTGCAGGTTGGCGTGCTACCTAAAACACTGAATGGAGATGTATGGCAGAGGAAACAGTCACGTTCGATGGGAAGATAACAGAAACGCTTCCTAATGCAACGTTCCGAGTGGAATTGGAGAACGGCCACGAAGTCTTGGCCTATCTCTCCGGGAAAATGCGAAAGTACTATATTCGAGTACTACTTGGTGACAAGGTCAAAGTGGAAATGAGCCCCTATGACCTGACGCGAGGCCGTGTTGTCTATCGGTACCGAACCTAACACGCGCGCCCAGGCGTTGGCCGGTCTATTCGATGTAGATCTACTTCATGTAGACGCAATCCACGATCTCTGACCAACATCACGCATAGTAGGACTGCTGCTTGAAACGTAAAAAGCCGAGGAGAACTCTCCTCGGCTTTTTTGTGCCGTTTTTGGGTGGCTAACCATTGCATTGAAGGGCTCGCTCAACCCATTGCTGCTCGGCCTCATAGGTCAATTGGTTGCCTGCCTCTGCCAATGGGACCCATCGCACCTGGAACTGTGCCGTGTCGACCTGGTTGCGCTGTATCTGCACGTTGGAAGCCAGACGCATCAAAAAATACCGTTCCTCACGGAGATAGTGAGTCCCCTTATACTCGTACTCAACTTGTTGATGGCCAAGATCCGCCACAATGGTCAAGTCTCTGTAGCCGGCCTCTTCGACTGTCTCACGCAGTGCGGCCTCTTCAGCGCTTTCACCGCCGTCGATGTGGCCCTTGGGGAGGCGTACTTCACCGCGGCCCGGTCTATCCAAAAGCAAGACATAGGTTTGCTGCGGATCGAGGCCCGAAACAATTCCCCGCTGTAGGACAATGCCACCGGCCGCACGATACCGTTTGATCTCCATCTAGTATAGGCCTTCTAGTGTGCCCCTTCAGGGAGCGAGGCTGCGACAGGCTGCGTTTTTTGTTCTACATAGAGCAGCCGGGCCAGCTCGTGGCCCAGGATCTGTTGATCAAGCGCAGCAAACCCGTGTCCGTTTTGGGCAACAAGCCGTTCAACTGATACAGGGCCGTTGAACGGTGCAATATCAAGTAAACGCACGTCCTGGCCGGGCATCAATCCCAATCTCGAAAGATAGCGCAGGATGCGGGCATCGTTCGTCGCCACGCGCCGAATTTGTGCATGCTGACCACTGTCCAGGGCGGTGAGAGAAACCGTGATGTCATCGGGGATCACACCATCTTTGGTGGGGATGGGATCGCCGTGCGGACAGTGCGTTGGATAGCCACACAGGGCATCCATCCGATCCTCAAAGGCGACGCTCACCGCGTGCTCCAAGCGATGTGCCTCTGCTTCCACCTGATCCCAGCTAAACTGCATGACTTCGACAAGAAAAACTTCAAGCAACCTATGACGGCGGACCAATTGCAGTGCCGCCAGACGTCCTTGATCCGTCAAGGTAACCCCATCGGAGCCAGATCTTTCGATGAGTGCAGCTTCTTCCAGCCGCTTGAACATGCTACTGACAGCAGCAGCAGAAACGTGCATCCGCTCGGCCAGGCCGCTGGTTGTTACTTTGTGCTCAAGTTGATCGAGCCTGTAAATGCTGGCCAGATAGTCAAGCATTCCATCGGTGGTTAATCCGCAAAAGGTTCTCATCGATTCTCTATCGTATGTCTAAACCAAACGGGTCAACATGGATTGACCATCGATTGGTAGGATCAGTCACAGTCCCTAATAATTTTTATAGTTTCTTTAAAGAAAATTATACGACGTAAAGAAAAGCACTGTCAAAAAGCAATTCTCACAGCTATGCCGCCCGGGTAAACCGATGAAACGGATAGCGGTTGTGGTAGAATAGAAAAAACGATCAGAAGAATCAAGGAGAATATCGCTGTGATGGCTCTGGTAGATGAAGGAGCGGCTGAAATAGGGTTACCGCTGTCTGCACGGCAACTTGAGCAGTTTGAACAATATTTCCAATTGCTGGTCGAATGGAACCAGAAGATGAATTTGACGGCCATCGAAGATCTGGAAGGTGTGCAGACCAAACATTTTCTCGATTGTCTGGTTGGCACGCCTCTCATTGCCGAGGAGCTGGGCGAACCGTTGCCGCCACAGCGCCCCTTACGCGCCATCGATGTGGGTTCAGGGGCCGGTTTCCCAGGCGTGCCGCTTAAGATTGTCTGGCCATCGCTCAAGTTGACGCTCTTGGATGGCACCGGCAAGAAAGTTTCGTTCTTAAAAGAGGTTGTGAAGACACTCGGTTTGAACGACGTAGAGGTGCTGCAAGGACGGGCGGAAGAGGTAGGACAACAACCCGACTTTCGTCACCAATTTGACCTGGTGATGGCTCGCGCCGTTGCGCGGCTCAACACCTTGGTGGAATATCTAATTCCACTTGCCCGCCAGGGTGGGTACATAATGGCTTATAAAGGACCAAGCGCTGCCGAAGAATTTATGGAGGCGCAAAAAGCCATCACGAAGCTGGGGGGAGAAACCGTGCGCTTTGCACCCGTTACGGTTCCGTTTCTGGCAGAGGAGCGTCGCATTCTCTTGATCAAGAAGATCAGCCTGACACCGCAGGTGTATCCTCGACAACGTGGACTGCCCCGTAAAGAGCCGCTCCGGTAAGCTATCCGAGATAGTAGGTCATGTGTTGAAAGTGTATGACCGGATCGATATACTCCGCACGCACATGCGGCGGCACCAACAAAGTAATCGGCGCATAGCAGAGGATGCTGGTAATGCCTGCTTCAATCAAAAAGTCGGCGACACGTTGTGCAGCCTGTACGGGCACGGCAATCACCGCGATATGGGCATCAAGTTCCTCGACACGGCCGGGCAACTGACTCATCGATTCGACAAAAAGATCGCCCACAGACTTACCGATTTTCTCCGCATCTTCGTCGAAAATCGCCGACACCCGAAATCCCCGGCTTTCAAATCCGTTGTAATTGGCAATCGCATTCCCTAGTGAGCCGGCGCCTACCAGCACAACTGACCAGATCCGATCTACGTTCAGGATCTTCTGGAGTTGCTTACACAAGTAGGGGATGTTGTAGCCCGTCCCCTGCTTGCCAAACTCGCCGAAGTGACTCAAGTCCTTACGGATCTGTGCGGAACTGATCCCAAGGTGCTCTCCAAGTTCTTGGCTCGAAGTAACTTCCCGTCCTTCGCTCGCCAGCAAATTGAGTGTTCGCAGATAGACCGGCAAGCGGCCAATCACAATATCCGGGATATCATTTTTACTGCGCTTTGTCGTAACTTTGGTCGATCTCATAAGCCAAGTACTCAACGTTGGGTGAACGATGGATCAATGCACTAGAATAATCTGTGACTTTACGTAATCAGAGAATTTTATCACAATGTTCTGAACAGTGGCAATTGAACCGGACGGTGCATTACGCAGTGCTTTTGCCCGGTCACCAGCCGTGCAGCCCTACGCTGTCGGCGTCGCGTCCCGTTCTTTGACGAAGCCGGCGATGAGCACCACAGCCACCGCCACACAGACCGCGGCCACAGGCCCCAGCCCCATCACCCCAAATTCGGTATACGCCCACGGACCGGTCAACCCGGCCAGCGTCGAGGCGGTCAGCGTGAAGGCAGCCGAGAGTGTCATCACTTTGCCCCGCTGCGCAGGGACCTGCTCGCTCACCAACGAAATGTTACTGACGATGCCGAACTCGAAGAAGAAACGCATCAACGCCAGGGTGATCACCACCGGCAACAGGGCAACGTTGGCAAACGGCAGTGCCGCGTAGATCACAAAGACCCCAATCATGCCGCTCAGCACCGCTCTACGTTTGCCAATGCGGTCGGTGATCAGCGAAACCAGCACGCTTCCGCCCAGATCCGCCACCCCTTGAATCAACGCAATCGTTCCAAGCGCGGCGGGTGACAGCCCATACTCCGCCTGCAACCAGCCGCCGTGGATGATCAAGATGTGGAACTGTGCGAAGAAGAAGAGCGCATTCGCCAGGATCAGCGCATAGGTGGAGCGGTTGTTGCTCTCCAGCCGGAAGAAGGCGAGCACCCGTTGGGGAAGGTTCACCGCCGATAGACGCATCACCGGTTCGAGCCGCTCACCCTGACCATCTTCGCGGGCACTGGGCATGAAAGCGAAGGCAACCCACCCCAACACCATGCCCGCCGCGATCACGAAGAAGGGGGCCCGCCAGCCCTGTGCCTCAATCAACAGCCCCATCAGCGAAAGGCCCACGATGCTGGCCAGCGCCCACGCATATTCCAGGATACCGATGCCCTGGGCGCGACGCTCGTAGGGTAGCCGCGCGCTGACATAGGCTTGCAGCGTTGGCACAAAACTGCTCAATCCCAACCCCGAAAGGACCATCCCCAGCGCCAGCAACCAGAGGCTGTTACTTAGCCCAATGATCAGCGTGCCTGCTGCGGCCATGAGCAACCCCAACCGCATAATGCGCCGATAGCCCCTGCTGTCGGCCAACGCCCCGAAAAAGGGAGCGGCCAGCCCCATGGCGCTACGCAGGCTGACCAATCGACCCATAGTGACGACGTCGAGACCAACACCCGCCGCCACTGTAGCCAGGAAGGGATTGAAGAATTGGGTTTTGGTATCGATCACCAGCCGTGTGGCGATGGCAACCGCCAGCAACTGACGAAAACTGGTCAGTTGCCGGCGACTCTTCTGTTGTTCCGACACAGTGGCCCTCGTTTGAGAATGCAGGTGTGAATGGGGTGATTACTCGCCAATGCGGTCGACCACGATGCCGGCCGGAGGGACAAAGACAAACGTGGCCGGATCGATGGGATCATTGAAACGCACGCTCTGAAACCGTAGGGCAAATCCACTTCCACTTTCGACTGCCAGTGGATAGTAAAAATCTCGGTCCAGCAGCACCGTCAAACGGCGTGCCTCAAATGGCTCTTGAGGTTGCGCCAACAGGATCTGCACACGCAACGCCGGTCGACCGGCGATCTCCTCTTCCCCCAGGATCTGAATGTCGGCGGCACTGTGCAGCGCCGCCAGCACCGCTTCGGGCATGGACTCCAGAATCGAGCCGCCCACATCCAGCCCGGCTTCAGGGGCGTAGGTAGAGCGACTGGTGACGGTGGCGATACTCAGGTTCGGGTTATAAAACCAGGCTTCCTCTTCAGAAAGGACCAGAGTTGTCTTCTGGTTTGGCCCCACCGGCCCTAACCCCGGAGGACCGGCCTCAATCTCACTGCGCAGACGGCGCGGTCGCTCGATCCACAGTTCTTGATCGAGCACCACCGAGCCGTTGATCAGTTGTAGCCTCCCCTGCACCGTTTCGACGCCCTCCAGCCGTTCTCCCATCCAATCCGCCAGTTCTTCAGCAGGCGGAATGCCACCGCCGGACCGGTTGACGATTAGCCAGGCAACCAGGAGCAGCACAGCAGCAATCAACACCGCAGTGATCACGAACGTAGGTGACCGGCGATCGATTGAGTTCAGGCGAGAACGAAACGACACAGGCATCCTTTACCACAAATCGCGTGCAGGGTGAGGTAGAATCTCGACATTTTATCGCTTCCGATCCGGGAAGACCAATTTCACCACTTCCATGACCACGACAACCGATGAGGCAACCGCAGCGGCCAACAGCCAATCAAACAGGGTGAGTGGCACGGTATCGAAGGCTCGTTGCAACGGCGGAAAGTATACCACAAGGAGATGCAAGAGCAGGCTCGAAAATACGGCTATCCACAGCCAGCGGTTGTGGAACAGCCCGCTGGTAAAGATGCTACGTCGTTCGCTGCGCATATTGAAGACGTTAAACATCTGGAACATGACCAGTGTTGTGAACGCCGCCGTGCGTGCATACTGCGTCACAAACTCGCCATCCTGGCTGAAGTTGATCAACTCGAAGAGCCCCCCAGGTAAATAGCCATCGAGGACAAAAAGCGTGCCCAGCATCATTACAAACCCCACCAGGCCAATCGTCGCCCACATGCTGCGATTGATGACCGATTCCGTACGGTCGCGCGGTGGACGCGCCATCAACCCTTCTTCGGCCGGATCAACACCCAGCGCCAACGCCGGTCCGCCGTCGGTAACGAGGTTGATCCACAGGATCTGCACCGCCAACAACGGCAAGAAGAGCTCGCCGCCCTCGTCAACCAACCCCAACACGCTCGCCAGGACGATGCCGAAGAACATTGTCATCACCTCGCCCGCGTTGCTACTGAGCAGATAACGAATGAACTTTTTGATGTTGTCAAGGATACTGCGCCCTTCGGCAATGGCGGCGACGATGGTGGCAAAGTTGTCGTCGGCCAGCACCATATCGCTGGCCTCTTTGCTCACATCGGTGCCCGTGATGCCCATCGCCACGCCGATATCCGCCTGACGCAGCGCCGGCGCGTCGTTGACGCCATCGCCCGTCATCGCTACCACTTCGCCATGGTCTTTGAGGGCGCGCACGATGTCAAGTTTGTGCTCGGGGTTGACACGGGCGTACACGTTGACCGTGCGTACGACCTCAGACAGTTCGGCCTCATCCATGCGGCCCAACTCCTGGCCGGTGACGGCGCGTGCGTCCTCAGCGGCGATACCCAGTTCTTTGGCAATGGCAAGGGCCGTCAGCGCATGATCGCCGGTAATCATAATCGTGCGGATGCCTGCATCGTGCGCCTGTGCCACCGAATCCTTGGCCTCGGCACGCGGCGGATCGATCATGCCCATCAACCCTTCCCAGACCAGATCGCGTTCGAGTTCGTCGGCGTTGTACTCATCCTGATCGGCCAGATCGTCGGAGATCTCACGCGAGGCAAAGGCCAACGTGCGCAGGGCGCCGCCGGCGAATTCTGCATTTAACTCAAGAATCCGCTCCCGTTGCTCGGGCGTCATCGGCTCGATACCACCATCAACCCGCACATGTGAGCAGAGATCGATGACGACATCAGGCGCGCCCTTCTCAAAGGCGATAGGTCGGTCATCCAATTTGTGAATGGTGGCCATACGCTTGCGTTCGGAACTAAAGGGAATCTCGCCGTTGCGCGGCATATGAAGGCGTAGTTCTTCGGGATCGATGCCGGCCTTGCACGCCGCCACCAAGAGCGCGCCCTCGGTGGGATCGCCCTCAATCGCCCAGCGATCCTCAGCATTGCGCACAAGCCGGGCGTCGTTGTTGAGCGTCGCCCCACGCAGCAGCGCCACCAGATGCGGATCGTCCTTGGCAAAAGAGCTGCCGTCTTCGGTTTTGAAATCGCCGTCCGGATCGTAGCCTTCACCGCTCACCGACAGTACCCTATCCACGCCGAGCAGGACCTGGCGCACCGTCATCTGATTGCGCGTCAGGGTGCCGGTCTTGTCGCTACAAATAACGGTAGCGCTGCCCAGCGTCTCTACCGCGGGCAGGCGACGCACAATGGCATTGCGCTCCGCCATCCTGCGCACGCCCAGAGCCAGCACGGCCGTCACCACGGCGGGCAGTCCTTCGGGGATAGCCGCCACGGCCAGGGCCACGCCAAAGAGAAACATATCGATCAGAATGCTGCTGCTGAAACTGCCTTCGCGCAGCACGCCGGTCAAGGTCACGACGGCGGCCACCACCAGCACCAGTATGCCCAGTTGTTTGCCGATACGCGCCAGTTCGCGCTGCAGCGGCGTCTCTTCTTCTTCCACGCCTTGAATCAGCGTGGCGATGCTGCCCATCTGCGTCTGCATGCCTGTGGCCACCACCACCGCTTCGCCGCGGCCATAGGTGACGGCGGATCCCATATAAACCATGTTTTTGCGATCACCCAACGATGCCTCAGGGTCCTCCAATGCGCGGAGCTGTTTGTGAACCGGCACCGATTCTCCCGTCAAGGCCGACTCCTCGACGTTGATATTGGCCATCTGGATCAAGCGGGCATCGGCGGGGATGCGATCTCCCGCTTCCAACAGCAGTACATCGCCCGGCGTCAGATCACGCGCCGGGATCTCCTGAATCTTGCCGTTACGCCGCACAGTCGATTCGGGGGAGGCCATCTGTTTGAGCGCGGCCACCGCCTGTTCGGCTCGATACTCCTGGAAGAAACCCAACAGCGCGTTGAGGATGACAATCGCCAGGATCACGATGCTGTCATAGGGCAGCGGCTCGTGACCGGGGCTGCCCCGCCCAATCACCCATAAGATTGCCGAGACCACAGACGCTGCGATCAAGACAAGCACCAGCGGTTCAGTGAACTGCTGTAGCAAGATCTGCCAGGGCTGGATGCGATCCTCTTCAGTTAGTTCGTTGGGGCCATATTTCTCTTGACGGCGCTTGACTTCGTCCGTGCTGAGTCCTTGCTTGGGGTCAACTTCCAGCGTGGACGTCGTTTCGTCCACCGACATCAAAAACCACTCACGTCCTTCCGGGGAGACGTCGGCGTGTGGGGGCGCCGTCCGTCCATCACGAGAGCTCTCCCGTGTCTCTTCCGTGGAGGGTGAGGATCGAGGGATCTCGCTCACAATCACGTTCCTTTCTGGTCTAAATACGCTAAAAACAGTACTTTACCAGTTCAAGTATAGCAGAATTGAGAGGAGAGAGATAGACAGCGACAGGAGGCGGTTCCGCTGCCGATCTGGGCGGATCACATCCAGATGTTGGGTGTGTCATCATCATCGTCGCCGATGATGCGCGGTTTGAGCGGCGTGTTGGGGTTGACCGTGCGCGGTGGAGGGCTGCTGCTGCGCTCCGGATCGTCGATATAGACAATGCGCCCTTGCGAACCGCCCTGATCGGGGCCCAGGATACCGGCTTCTTCCAACTGGTCGACGAGGCGGCTGGCTCGGGTATAGCCGACGCGCAGGCGACGTTGCAGCAAAGTCACCGAACCGCGGCCGGCCGCCTGTACCACTTCGACGGCGGCTTCAAAGAGGTCATCGCGGTTTTCGACGGTCTTCATCACCTCTATCTGCTCGAAGAGGGGCTGCACCACCGGCTCTTCATTCGCCTTGGATCGCGTGGCATAGGGATCGTCCCAATCTTCCACCGTTGTCTTGCGTGCAGGATCGGGTATATAGTCCGTGTCCAGCCCCTGAGTGACGTCGGGGACAGTGGGCGGCGTGTAGCTTTCCAGGCTGCGAATACCCTTCCAATAGCGCACAATGCGGTTAATCTCATCGTCGTTGAGATAAGTCCCTTGCAGACGTTCCAACTTGCTCGAATCGGGCGGCATGAAGAGCATGTCGCCGCGTCCGAGCAGACGCTCCGCACCAGGCACGTCGAGAATGACGCGGCTGTCGGTCTGGCTGCTCACGGCAAAGGCGATGCGTGTAGGGAAATTCGCCTTGATCAACCCGGTGATCACGTCCACCGACGGGCGCTGTGTGGCGATCAACAGATGCATGCCCACGGCACGCGCCATCTGGGCCAGACGACAGACGTGCTTCTCAACCTCTTCTGCTGCAGTCATCATGAGGTCGGCCATTTCGTCGATGATGATGACAATGAAGGGCAGCGTCTCTTCGCCGCGCTTGCGCAGATACTCGTTGTACCGTTCAAGATCGCGGGTGTTGGCCTTGTTGAGCAGTTGGTAGCGCCGCTCCATCTCTTTGACGGCCCAGAAGAGAACACTGGCGGCCTTGTCCACGTCGGTGACCACCGGGCTGAGCAGATGGGGTACGCCGTTATACGTGGTCAGCTCAACCATCTTGGGGTCGATCATCAACAGCCGCAAGGTTTCGGGGGTGTGGCTGAGCAAAAGGCAACTGATGATCGAGTTGATACAAGCCGATTTGCCCGATCCAGTTGCCCCGGCAATCAGGGCGTGGGGCATGCGCGCCAGATCGGTGACCACAGCCTTGCCCTTGACATCTTCGCCGAGGGCGATAGGCAGTTTGGCCTTGCGGCGAATGGCATCGAACTCATCGCTCTCCATCAACTCTTTGAGACCGACGACGTTGCTCTCGCCGTTCGGCACCTCAACGCCTACATAGTTGGTTCCGGGCACGGGGGCTTCCACGCGCACACTGGGAGCAGCCAACGCCAGCGCCAGGTCGTTGCTCAAACCGGCAATCTTGGCAATCTTCACCTTGGTCTTCTTGACCTCACCGCGCACGGTGCGTTCGATGTAGCCCGGTTCGATGAGATATTGAGTGACGGTGGGGCCGATGTTGACCTCTTTGAAGTAGGCCGGGACGCCGAACAACTCCAGCGTCTTCTCGATGAGCTTGCCCCGTTCGCCGATCTTCTCATAGCTGTCCACATACCGATCCCAGTCGGAGAGCATGTCGTCGACACGCGGCAGTGTCCACGATTGGACGCCACCCACGACGCGCGGGGTGAGCGCGCTCTCTTCGCTGGGCTTGGTCAGCGGTACGCGTTGGCGTGGATCTTCAGGTGATGACTGCCCGGAGCCGGGTGCGGATGTTGAGCGGCTGGATACAGGCGGCCCTGCAGGCGCAGAGCGGCTGCGTCCGCGCAGCGGCAATTGGATCGGTGGTTTGGGCTCGGGCTGAGGAAGCTGCGATTTGGGGAAACGATCCAGCACCCGTTTCCACCATGGCACTTCGCCGCTGGCGAGTGGAAACTCCGGCTGTAGATCGATGGCGCGATCCTGACGACGAGCCTGCCAGCCGTCCAGGATCGATAGCAGCGCATCCCAGCTATCCAGCAGAAGATCGATGAGCAGCCGCCCCGTCAAGAGAATCAGGCCTGTGATGCCGAGAAAGGTGACCACTGCCCAGGCGCCCCACATGCTGAGCGCGTTGCTCAGCCCATTGGCCAGCCACAGCCCCAACTGACCGCCCAACTCGCCCGACGTGGCGAGATCCAAACGTGTAGCGGGCGGCGCCCATAGCGTCACTGCCGTGATGTAGCTGATGAAAAGCAAGAAAAGACCGGCCGGCCTTTGCCACGGTAAATCGGGCATCTTCTCGATGACACGAATCACCATCCACAGCCCCACGGAGCCGGTGATCAGCGGCACCCCCCAGACGCCGACGCCGGTCCACGCCTGCCACAGCTCGATCCAAAAGCCGGTAATGCTGCCGCGGCTGTCGGTAAAGAGGCTGAGCAGCGTAAAGACCGAAATCACGATCAACGTCAGCCCTACCACCTCGGGGCGCGTGATCACCTTTAGGGCGTCGAAGATCTGATCGACTTTCGATTGTTTGCGTTTACTGCTACGTTTGCGGGCCATGTTTGGTCAATCTGAACAGAATTAGCGAACGGATGTTCCGTTCGAGTATAGCACAGGCGCTCGGGCACAATCAAGATCGTATCGGGGATCGGGTTGTACGTCAAACGCAGGTTATTAGCTCTTCGGATTTGGTGTTTGACAGACCTGGGTAGTGCATTAGAATCACATACACAGCGTTACGGCTGATCTTTCAATCATCCAACTCCGAGTATTCGCAAAGGATCGCGCCCCATGCCCACACCCTTCCCCTGGCCCGAGGATCGCATCGAACACTACACCGCCTATCGTGTGGAGCATCCACCGATCATTGATGGTCACCTGGACGAGCTTTGCTGGCAGGCTGCGCCCCGTTCACCGCGCTTCGTGGATCTGATTACAGGCAAAGCCACCGTCCACGACACGCGCGCCGCCGTCCTCTGGGACGATGACAATCTCTATGTTGGCTTCTGGGTCGAGGAGCCGTTCGTCACTGCCTTCCTTAGCGAACGGGACGCGCTGATTTACACCGACAATGATGTCGAACTCTTCATCGCCGGCCCGGATGCCTACTATGAGTTCGAGATCAACGCGCTGGGCACAATTTACGAAGTCCTCTTTGTGTGGGAAGAGGCGTATGAACGAGGAAACTTCAGCCGCTTTGGCGGACTACAAAAGACTAACCCTGGGCTGCGCCCCTTCAACGGCGTCGGTTTCTCGGATCATCCACGTGGGCCGCGGCTGGGTTTCTGGCATTGGGATTTCCCCGGCCTGCAAAGTGGCGTCTTTGTGGATGGCACGCTCAACCACAACGAGGATCGCGACCGCGGCTGGACAGTGGAATTGGCCCTGCCCTGGGCAGGAATGGAGGTGCCGACCAACGGTGATGGACGATCGCTACCGCCGCGCCAGGGCGACATCTGGCGTATGAACTTCTCTCGTTTCAACCAATATAAAGAAGCACCGCCGGCCCAAGATTCCGGTGGCTGGGCCTGGAGCGCTCACGGTGTCTGGGATTCGCATATCCCCGAGAGCTTTGCATATATTCACTTTTCTGAGGAAACCGCGCCGCCTGAGCCGACAACACATAACTGACGCGCCGACTTTGCCTGGTTGTGGGGTACGACAGGCTATGAAGTTTGCCGCAGCGACCGAAACCGCCAAAACGCAGGGGGGATCAGTGCCAATTTGCGTGTATGTGAGACGTAAGCGCGACGGGTAAAGTTGTCATAGTTGTTACGTTCCAGGGCATCGAGGATACCGGCGTATGCACGCGCGGCCACGGCGATGGAAAGGCGTGCAGGCAGATGTAGGCTGGCAATACCACCTTCGGCTTCGCTATACCAGCGCCTCGCCAGGGCAGCCAGATCTTGAAGCATACGCCGGTAGGCAGGGGTGACGACACCGTTGCGCAGTGTCTCATTATCCAGCCCATATTGGGCTAACAACTCGGTTGGCAGGTAAGTGCGTCCACGCGCCATATCTTCGCCCACATCGCGCAAGATGTTCGTCAACTGCATCGCCTGGCCGAGCCGAACAGCACGGTGCAGGGTTTCTTCACCGCCTTCATACCCACACACCGGAGCCATCAGCAACCCCACCACACCCGCCACGCGGCGACAGTAGAGTTCCAGATCATCCAGGCTGGTGAACGGCGTGAAGGCGGCATCCATTTCCAGATCCATGCGAAAGCCGGCGTAGAGTTCGCCAAAGGCCTGGATGGGAACCGGGTAGCGACGGACGGTCCACGCCAGCGCCGTCCACACCGGCTCGCCAGTCGGTTCACCGGCAAAAGCAGACTGCACCAATTGCCACCATCGTTCCAAATGAGCGCTGCGTTCGTCCACGCTCCCATAATCGGCTTCATCGACATAGTTATCGCCCAATCGACAGACAGCGTACAAGGCCCATACAGCGGCCCGGCGTTGACTGTCGAAGAGCAGCGAAGCCAGATAGAAGGTATTGGCGTACTCTCGGGTCAACTCACGGCAGGCGGAGACAGCCTGTTCAGGACAAGCTTCGCGTAAAGTCGATGGTTGCCACAACATATTCGTCTCCGATTGTCAGAAGAGTGGGTTGGGCAGGCAAAACAATCTGTCACAACTGACTCGATTCGTCTGCCGGCGCATCCTTGTCGATGATTTGTCTACCTAATGTTTGGTAGGGATGATACCGTGAATTAGCAGTCGAATAACGTGAGGATCCATCCGAAGATGAAATTTTGGCGAAGATGAAAAATGAGGCAAGGATGGTCTGTTGCATGGCGCCTACCCAGGTCAGGCGCCATGCAACAGACTTAAGCTACCAGGCGGGCGATGTTGCCGCCCAACACGCTGGCCTTGTCTTCTTCACTGAAGTCGCGCAGAAGGGCCTGGTACATGGCCAGCCGTGCGTGCATGAAGAAAAACGGCATATCGCTGCCAAAACAGACCCGCTGCGGGCCCAACGCCTGAATCGCGCCTAAGACGGCACGCTCGTGGATGGCGCTGCCAATCAGCGTAATGTTTTCGTGACGTTGTGCGGTTTCGATGGCAGATCGATCCAATGGCGGGAAGGCGGCACCGCCCATGTGGATCATGATGAACTGCGTTTGGGGGAAACGCTGTGCAATCTGCCCGAGCCGGTACGGATGCGTGTTCTCAGGAAAGTCGCCGCCAATGTGGAAGGCGAGCGGTTTGCCGTAGCCCACCGCTTCTTCGATCAACGCCATCACAGCAGGATCGTCGATCACATAGCCGTCCTGTGCACCGTTGAACTTGATGCCGGCAAAGCCATACTCCTCGAAACACTGTTTGACGATGCGCGATGCACGTTGCTTGCCCAGGCGTGGATTCGTCCACCCGAATGGGATCAGTCGATCGCTGTACTGCCGCGCCGCCACGTAGATGGCGCGGTTTTCAGGTTCGATGTTTTTGTCGTAGGGTGGTTTGAGCCAAACCAGAGCACGGTCCACCCCGGCACGGTCCATCTGCACCACCAATTCTTCGGCGGTGATGGCGAGGTCGTCGAACTTGTGTGAAGAAATATGACAATCGGCATCGATGATCATAACTACTCCATTGCGGGGTAAATGCCACGGCGGGAATATGGCGTGTGTACCACGGGTAGAGCGGTTCAGCCTATTCCCACCGGGAGTTACTACTCTTCCGAGATTTCCACCGATTCCATGACATCACCCTGGCGGATGGCGTCGACAACATCCTGGCCCTTGGTGACTTTGCCGAAGACACTGTGACGGTCGTCGAGCCAATCCGTCTTGACGTGGGTGATGAAGAACTGGCTGCCGTTGGTATTGGGGCCGGCGTTGGCCATGCTCAAGATGCCGGGGCCGGTATGCCGCAGTTGTGGGTGGAATTCATCGGCAAATTTGTAGCCGGGGCCGCCACGACCTGTGCCTTCGGGATCGCCTGTCTGCACCATAAAATCGGGGATGACGCGGTGAAACTTGATGCCGTCGTAAAAGCCGTCACGCGCCAGGAAGACGAAGTTGTTCACCGTCTTCGGGGTTTTGTCGGCGAAGAGTTCAACTTCAATATCACCGCGGTTGGTTTTAATCGTCGCCGTATACTTCTTTTCAGAATCAATCTGCATCTCGGGGGCTTTGTTATACTGTTTCATTGGGAACCCTTTCTCTTATCAATTGTCAGCGTTTTTGCGGTCGAAGAACACATGGCCGGCGCTGCGCTTCTACCTTCGCACCATCTGTAGCCGGCGCCCATGTATTCTTGCACACTCTATCACTTTCAGTCTGTCTGCCCAAATCCGAAAGGATCGTTCGATGGTTGCTGCGCTCTCTGATGTGACAGTCTTGGATCTTTCGCGCGTGCTCGCCGGCCCCTACGGCACGATGATTCTCGGCGATCTCGGCGCCCAGGTGATCAAAGTGGAACAACCCGGCCAGGGCGATGATACCCGCCACTGGGGACCACCCTTCACCGCGCAGGGTCAAAGCGCCTACTTTCTCACGGCCAATCGCAACAAACAGAGCCTGACGCTTAACCTCAAAGATGAACGCGGGAAAGCGATCCTGCGTGAGTTAGCCACACAAGCGGACGTGCTGATCGAAAACTTCAAGGTGGGCACGATGGCGCGTCTGGGCCTTGGCTACGACGATCTGCGTGCAATCAATCCGAGGCTGATCTACTGCGCCATCACCGGCTACGGGCAGACCGGCCCCTACCAGGATCGCCCCGGCTATGACACAGTGATTCAGGCGCAGGGCGGGGTAATGAGCATCACCGGTCCTGCCCAAGGGGAGCCGTTCAAGGTCGGCGTCGCGATTGTCGACGTTAGCGCAGGGATGCATGCGGTGATCGCGATTCTGGCAGCGTTGCACCACCGCCAACGCAGTGGCGAAGGTCAGTTTATCGACATTGCCCTCTTCGATGCGCAGTTGGGGTGGCTGGTGAACGTGGCCGGCAGCTACCTGGTCTCCGGGGCAGCGCCGCGACGGTACGGGAATGCCCACGGTACGATTGTCCCTTATCAGACCTTTGCCACTGCCGACGGGCACCTGATGCTGGCTGTCGGCAACGATCGCCAGTTTGCATCACTCTGCACCGTGTTGGCACAACCGGCGTGGGCCGATGATCCTCGCTTTGCCACCAATCCGGCGCGGGTGGATCACCGCGACATCTTAATCCCCCGGTTGGAAGCGGCATTTGCGCAGGCGCCTACCCATCTCTGGATCGAGCGGCTGCTCGATGTGGATGTGCCTTGTGGGCCGGTCAACGATGTGCCGACGGCGTTGACCGATCCGCAGGCGACGGCGCGCGCCATGGTGCAATCGGTGATCGACAGCCGTGGTGAAACGATTCAGTTGGTTGGTCCTGTGGCAAAGATGACGGGAACGCCTTTACAGATCCACAGTGCGCCGCCCTATTTGGGCGAACACTCGGCGCAGATTCTGCAGCAGCGACTGGGTATGAGCGAAGGGGAGATTGCGCAGTTGCGGGCAGATGGGGTGATCTGAGTGAGCCTAATCAACATTATTCTCGTTGTAGAAAATCTGATTCGCCCAGGCCACAGCCTCTTTATAGAGTTTGGGAACGCCCGATTCCCCATCGCGCAGCATGGTAGATAGTTCATTCACCCGCGCCCAGTTGGCTTCTTCATAGGCAATAGCCAGTTGATAGAGGGGTTCAAACCGTCCGCCCTGTTGTTGGAGCGCCTGTTTGACTTCCTCATTCAGTGGGAGCTTTTTTAGCACCTCGTGCAGTGGACAATCGGTGAAGGCGTCGACCAGCGAGAAAAGCCCCATCAGGTAACTATCGGTGCGGTAGCGTTCCATACTGGATTCTATTGCCAACAATTCAAAGAACTTGCCGCGGGTGGCACTGAGCACGGCCAGTTCGTCGGGTTTGTCGTCGCCCATACCGCTCAACGCCACCAACGATGCCCACTTGCGGATCTCTTCGGTGCCGAGCAACATCAGGGCATGTCGCACTGTTTTGATCCGATGGCGCAGATTGAAATAGGCAGAGTTGATGAATCGCAGCAGTTTGTACGACAGTGAGACTTCGCGCAGGATCACCGCTTCGAGTGAATCAAAGTTCACCTCGGGCCGGTTGATCTCGTACAAGACGTAGAGGTAGTTAAGTTTGTATCCTGGGATGTCATGAACGCTGATGGTCTCTGGTTTGCTAAAGAAATAGCCCTGGATGTAATGATAGCCAAAATCCAGTGCCATCTGAAATTCCTCTTGCGTTTCGACTTTTTCCGCCAGGTACTTGAGATTTGCACCGCCCACTTCACGAGGAAGACGCCGCCGTTCTGCTACGGGTGTCGTAAGGAAGTCGACTTTGATGATATCGGCCATCTCGACCAGCGGTGCAAACCGCGGCTCATGGACGAAATCGTCCAGCACGAGCATGTAGCCACGTTCCTTGAGCTTTCGACACGCCTCAATCGTCATAGCATCCGGTTCGACATCTTCCAGAATCTCGACGGCTACCCCATCCGTAGGCAAGGTTGTGACAACCTGGCGCAGCAGCAGGTTGCGCGTGAAGTTGATGAAAGCGCGTTTACCGCTGGTCAGCGTGTCCATCCCAATCAGAGAGTAGCTATTGGTCAATACTACTGACGTGGCCGAGTCGCCGCGTGCGTCAAGAACATGCCCCACGCCCTGGCGAAAGAGGAGTTCGTACCCATAGACATTTTGCGCGCGATCAAAAATCGGCTGGCGCGCGACAAAGACAGCCACACTCTTGTTTTCAGCTCGTGGCGAACGCGAGGAGGATGCCGCTGCTGGTTCGGCTTTTTTGCGGTCTGACTTCACGTGGACTTGTTGCTTTCTGGGCCACTGCCCTGTCAAGCCGTCGGCAAATTTAAGGCAGAATCTTAGTCTGTCCTCTATCCTAACAACTCTGGCCGTCGAAAAAACCGTCTATTTCAAGTATTCCCGCTACATTTCTTGGGCAGGTAGCGATTTACAACGCGGATCGTGGCGCAGAGTGTCCTCTTTTGCCCACAACCTACGTTATTTACGTGGCGCTATTGACCGACAATAGACCGACAATGGGGTTGTTGCGCAGCAGTCACTATAGTATAGTAGAATGAGTTACTTTCCCGAGCTATCATTCATACAGGAACCATTTATGGCAACGGCTCACGAACTCACTGACCCGTTCTTTGCCCATCAATTGAATATGGACCGTTGCCGACGCCACACGCTCCCCGGCGATGCTGCTGCGATCCTACCCCCAGATTGCCAACCATCCTCTCCCCGTGCACCGTAGCAAAGGCTGCACTGTTTGCCATTTCTCTTACCAAAACAGATACCCGTTCAATCAGAAGTCCGGTTTTTCTACAGAGCAAGATGTTGGGCGGATACAAACCGGCTATCTTCTCTTGGTTGAATAGCGACAACTGATCGAGTTATTCGCGTGCGAGGATCATGCTCATGCGCAGGCTACTTGGCTTTTTACGCCTACACAAACCTCTTTTGATCGCGCTGATCGTCGTCAACATTCTGTTGTCGGCTATGCTGACCGTCGCGCCGTTGGTCATCAAGGCCATCGTCGACGACGTCATCGGACAACAACAACTGCATCTACTTATGCCCTACCTGGGGTTACTCCTGTTGGTGACGCTTGGCCGCGCCATCTCGACTTTCTTCTACTCCTATGGCCAGAACAAACTGGGGCAGTTGGTGATGACCGACGTGCGCACTGCCCTCTATCGCAAGCTGCTCGCCCTCCCCTACAGTTTCTACGACAAACAGCAGACCGGTCGCCTGATGAGCCGCGTCAGCAGTGACGTGGAAAGCACGCGCATCTTCCTTTCTCAGATTTTGATCGAGTCGATGAGCCATGTGCTAACCATCATCCTGGCCACGTTCGCCTTCCTGCAACAGGATCTCTGGTTAACACTCATCGCCATTGGCCCCGTGTTGCTTTCGGGTGTGGGCATGTACCTGGCGCACCGGCAGTTGCATGCGCCGTGGACGGCTCAACATGAACGGTTGGCCAAGATGTCGGCTACCCTGCAAGACAGCCTGTCGGGCATCAAAGTGGTGAAAGCCTTCGCTCAAGAAGCGCAAGAAGAAGATAAATTCGGTCAGACTGAACAGGCCGTCCGCATGGGCAACCTGCAAATCGGCGACATGTGGAACAAGCGTTGGGTCTTCATCGGCAGCCTGCCCCGCTTCATGCAATTGGGGCTGTTCCTGGTGGGCGGCTACCGTGTGATGGAAGGCGATATCAGCCTGGGCACACTGGTGGCTGTGGTGAACTTGAGCCTGCTCCTGCTCGGCGCAGTCAATGGCTTAGGGGTGCAGTTGAACTCGTTCAGCCAGACGGCGACGGCGTCGGTGCGCATCTTTGAACTGCTCGATGAGCCGGTGACCATCGACGTGCCGCCCGCAGACCAGATCGTCCATCCGCGGGAATGGCGCGGCGAGGTCGTCTACGAAGATGTGAGCTTTGCCTACCCCACCTCCAAAGCCAAGACCTTGAAGGAAATCGATCTGCGCATCCCCGCCGGTTCCTCGCTGGCGGTGGTGGGGGCAACAGGCAGCGGCAAGAGCACGTTGATCCACCTGATCGGGCGCTTCTATGATCCGACATCAGGTGTGGTGCGCATCGACGGCAACGATGTGCGCACGCTGGATCTGCACGAACTGCGTGGGCAGATCGGCATGGTGGCGCAGGACACACTGCTCTTTAGCGCGACGATTGCCGAGAACATCGCCTTCGGTCGTCCTGATGCCTCGCAAGAGGAGATCGAGCGCGCGGCACGTCTGGCCCAGGCCCATGATTTCATCATAGACATGGAAGACGGTTACCAGCACAAGATCGCTGAGCGTGGCGTCGGTCTGTCGGGCGGCCAGAGACAACGCATCGCCATTGCCCGCGCCATCCTCATGGATCCCAAGATCTTGATCCTGGACGATTCCATGTCTGCGGTGGACGCCGAGACCGAGAAGCTGCTGCAGGCCGCCATTGCCACGGTGATGCAAGGACGAACCACCATTCTCATCGCCCACCGGCTGAGCACGGCCAGACACGCCGATCACATCGTCGTCCTACACGATGGCGAAATTGCGGAACAGGGCACCCACGAACAACTGGCCCAGGGCGACGGGTACTACCGTCATGTGCTGGACATGCAAGAGATGAGCGCCCGCGCCGCAGTGGCCGATGTGCTGGGAACGCCGCCCGCCGATGAGAGTGCGCCCACAGAGAACAGTGAACAACCCGTCGCAGAGCAGCAGCCGGTCACAGCCGGCGGCGAGCCGATTGTAGCCGGCAGTTAGCGGAGAAAACAATGCTTACACGAAGTTTGCTCAAACCGATTCAACGCCCCGATGGGGCTGCGTTGCCGCCCATGGGGAAAACGCTGACGCGGCTGTTTGCCTATCTGCGCCCTTATCGACGCCGGATGGCGATGGCGCTTTCGATCTATGTGGTCTGTGTCACGATTACGCAGCTTTACCCATATGTGGATCGTATTTTGATCGACGATCATATTGCGGTGGGCAACCGCGACGGCTTTTTGCCGTTGCTGGCGCTGGCAGCAGTGGCCCATGCCTTCAATTGGGGCGGCGTGTTGATGCGTTCGCTACTCATGCAGCGCATCAGCCTGAGCATCCTCGGGGATCTGCGGCGGCAATTGTTCCGGCATGTGGCCGGGCTGTCGTTCAAGTTCCACGAAAATGAACCCGTGGGCAAGACGATGACACGTTTCATCGGCGACGCCAACACGCTCAACGATTTCCTCACCAACCAGATCGCCAACGTCGTCAACGATCTGCTCTCGGGCGTGATCGTGATCGCGCTGATGTTCGCCATCAACCCGGCGCTGACGCTGATCGCGCTCTTCATGCTGCCCGTCCTCACGCTGATTGGCCTCTACATGCGCCCGCGCCTCTACCAGGGATGGGAACTGGTGCGCGAGAATATGACGCGCTTCAACATCTTTCTCGCCGAAAACATCGCGGGGATGCGTGTGATCCAGGCCTTTGGTCGCGAAGAGACCAACCTGGGGCACTTTCGCGAGTCGAACGAGCGTGTCGTCAGCGAGTGGATGAAGGTGATCTATCTTCAGGCCTGGTTCTCACCAATGGTCGAGGTGACGCGCAGCGCAGCACTGGTGATCGTCCTCTATGTGGCGGCTTATCAGTTGGGGCTAGGCGGAGACGCATTGACCGTGGGCACACTGGTAGCCTTCACCGCTTACATCAACAACCTGTGGGCGCCCATCAGCACGTTGACCAATATGTATGTGGTGATGCAGGCTACACTGGCGTCGGCGGGTAAGGTCTTTCAACTGCTCGACACACAGCCAATGATCACAGACACGCCTGACGCCGGTCAACTGCCGCGCATCCGCGGGGAGATCCTCTTTGAAAATGTAGACTTCGGCTATGGCACCAACCGGGCTGTGCTGCACGATGTCAACCTGCACATCGAACCGGGGCAACTGGTGGCGTTGGTAGGGCAGACCGGCAGCGGCAAGACCACCATCGCCTCACTGCTCTGCCGTTTCTATGATGTGACCGGCGGCTCGATCACGGTGGATGGCTATGATGTGCGCAGCGTGACGCAACAGTCTCTGCGCTCACAGATCGGTGTCGTCTTGCAGGAACCGTTCATCTTCTCGGACACGATTGCCAACAACATCCGCTATGGACGGCCCGACGCCGGCGACGAAGAGGTGATCGCTGCCGCCCAACTGGCCAATTGCCATGACTTCATTATGAAGTTATCCGACGGCTACGAGACGGTGGCCCACGAACGGGGCTCGCAATTCAGCATTGGGCAGCGCCAGTTGCTCTCGATTGCCCGCGCCATCCTCGCCGATCCGCGCGTGTTGGTGCTGGATGAGGCGACTTCCGCCGTGGACACGGAGACCGAAATGTTGATCCAGGACGCGCTGGAGAAGCTCATGGCCAGCCGCACCGCCGTGGTGATCGCACACCGTTTGTCCACGATCCGTAAGGCCGATCAGATCGTCGTCCTCAAACAGGGGCACATTGTGGAACTGGGCAATCATCAGACGTTGGTCAATCAGCCCGATGGCTACTATGCAGCGTTGGTCAGAGCCCAGGCGAGCGGACAGCACTGATCCGCTGCATCAGGATGATCAAGGTAACGATCAGGCCCAGGCAGAAGAGCGTGGTCAGCCCAAAACCCAGGCGGATGCCTGTCAGATCGCCCGCCACCCCAATCGCCCACGGACCCAGCGCGCCGCCCACGCCGCCGGCGGCAAAGAGTAGACCGAGCATGGTGCCGGTGTTCTGCGTGTGTAGCGCAGACACCGCCGCCGTGATCGTGGGGAAGATGATCGAGAGGAAGAGGCCGGTCAGCGGCACGAAAAAGGCCAGCGCCGGCGGGCCGAAGACGCCAAGCAGCAAGCAGGCGAGCCCGCCGATGGCGGCCAACAGGATCGAACGCAGATAGCCGATGCGCTCGACCACAAAGCTGCCCACGATGCGGCCGATCATCAACATTCCAAAGAAACCAGAAAGAAAGAACGACGCCATTGTCAGCTCAAACCCCTTGGCCTGGATCAAAAATTCCACCAGCCAGGCGCCGATCCCCAGTTCGGTAGAAACGTAAAGACTGATCGCGATGTAGAAACCGATCATGGGGCCGCTGAAGCCCCGCGTACGCAGCGCCTCCCAATCGAACCCCCCGCCGGCTCCGCTCTGCCGGGTGACCGGCGGCGACGGTATGAGCAAGAACAACAGGAAGAGCGCCCCGACCAGCGGCAGCGTAAACTGAAAGACTTGCCGCCACGAAATTCCTTGATTGAGCAGCCACGCAGCGTACAGCGGAACCAGCAACGAGCCCACACCGTGGAAGGTCGCCAGCAGGTTCAGATAACGGCCCTGCTCCTGGCGGTGGACATCGACGATCAGTGCGTTGCCGCCAACCTCGATAGCACCCATCCCCAACCCGATCACCAGCATCGCGGCAAAGAGCAGTGCGAAACTCTGCATCGTGCTAAAGCCCACAATGCCGCTCAGGATCAACAGACTGGCCAATACCAACACCGTGCGATTGCCCATCCAATCCGACAGGGGACCGGTGAGCAGGGTCGCGATCACGAAGCCGAGGTAAGCGCCAAAGAGAATGCTGCCGCCCTGACCGTAGCCGAATTCCATCTCACGCAGTACGCTGGGTAAGGTGGGGCCTTTGAGGTTGTCAATAAAGCCAAAAACGAAGAACGAAAAGAAACCACCGGCGGTGAGCAGCCAGATCAATTGCCTGGATTTTGCGCTTTGTACATTCGTGTTGGTGTTCAACGGGGGCTGTTCCTGTCAGTTTCGGTAAATACGTACAGAAGCCGTCCATGGGGACGGCTTCTGTACGTATGATAGTACCCCCGGTCCGGTTCGAACGGACGACACCTAGTTCCGAAGACTAGTGCTCTATCCACTGAGCTACGGGGGCGTGGATAGTCTGAGTATAGCACAAAAATGTCTGGCAATTCAAAATGGTCGGGTGGCGGGCGAGAGCAGTTAGCGGTTCCCAGCTTTGCATCTTTGCGCCTTTGCGGTAAAAATTCCCTACATCAACAGCTCAACTACGCGCGAAAAAAGGACAGATCATGGCGCTTCTGGTGGGTATTGACGTAGGCGGTACATTTACGGATTTCGTGGCACTTGTAGACGGGCAATTGCGCGTCCACAAGTCGCCGACAACGCCGGCAGATCAGAGCCAGGCCATTGTAGCCGGTTTGCAGGAGATGGGGCTGACCGAAGCCGGCCAACTTGACATTGTCCACGGCACGACAGTGGCGACGAACGCGCTGCTGGAACGCCGGGGAGCGCGCACCGCATTGTTGACGACGGCAGGCTTTGCCGATGTGATCGAGATCGGGCGGCAGAACCGGCCCTTTCTCTACAAGCTGCATCAGGAACGGCCGGCCGCAATTGGTGCCCGCCGCGCTGCGCTTCGAGGTGGTCGAACGCTTGGACGTGGATGGCAACGTCCTCTCGCCCCTGGACGAAACCGCGCTGGCGCAGACGCTGGATCGTCTGCTGGAGGCAATGCCTGAGAGCGTGGCCATCTGTCTCCTTTTTTCATACAGAAACCCCAGCCATGAACGCCGGGTGGCGGAGATGCTGCAAAGCCGCCGCCCGGATCTGCTCCTGTCCTTAAGCAGTGACGTGCTCCCCGAATATCGCGAATACGAACGTACGGCCACCACCGCAATCAACGCCTACGTACGTCCTCTGGTGGACCGCTACGTGCACCGGCTCTCCGGTTCGCTGCCGGGCAGCGCCATCCGCATCATGCAATCCAACGGCGGCGCCATCGGCGTGGAACAGGCAGGGCGCGAGCCGGCGCGTTTGGTGCTGAGTGGGCCGGCGGGCGGTGTGGTAGGGGCCTTTGCCCTGGCGGCGCAGGCCCACCGAACCCCCAACGAGCCGGTGCAGATCATCACCTTCGACATGGGCGGCACCAGCACCGATGTCTCGCTCTGCCCGGGCGAGATCCTGCGCACAGCGGAAAGCGAGATCGCCGGTCTACCGCTGCGCTTGCCTGTGATCGACATTCACACTGTGGGCGCGGGCGGTGGCAGTTTGGCCTATGTGGACGCCGCCGGCGGCCTGCATGTGGGGCCGCAAAGTGCCGGAGCGGTGCCCGGCCCGGTTTGCTACGGGCGAGGCGGCACACAGCCGACGGTCACCGATGCCAATCTCGTGCTTGGGCGGCTCGATGCCGGGCAGTTCCTGGGTGGCAGCGGCACGTTGCAGTTGGACGCCGGCGCAGCGCGCGCGGCGTTGACCCGTTTGGGCGCCGAACTGGGCGGCTTCTCCGCCGAGGAAGCGGCGCTAGGTGTGATCCGTGTCGCCAACGCCACCATGGAACGGGCGCTGCGCCGCGTGTCGGTGGAGCGTGGCTACGATCCCAAGGAATTTGTCTTCGTGCCTTTCGGCGGCGCCGGTCCGCTGCATGCGTGTGAACTGGCCGAGTCGCTGGGCATCCGTCGCATTCTCTTGCCACCTCACCCTGGCGTGCTCAGCGCCCTGGGCCTGCTCATGGCCGACGTGGTACACGAGACGGCGCAGGCCATCCTGGCCACGACAAGCGCGCTCGTCGACGATCCGTCCCTGTTGGCCGAGACCTTTTCTCGGCTGGCCGACGAGTGCCGTACGGTGTTGCTGGCCGAAGGGTTGGCCGATCCTCGCCTGGAAGCTGCATTGGATATGCGCTACCGCGGCCAGAGTTACGAACTGACCGTGCCTCTGTCGACGCCGGTTACATCAGATGCCGTGACGGACGCCGTGGCCCGCTTCCACGCCACCCACGGCCAGCGCTACGGGTACGCCGCCGAGGATGAGCCGGTAGAAGTGGTCACCTTGCGTGTGCAGGGGATCGGCCCTGGCGCACAACCGGAGATGCACGAAGAAGCGCTGGGCGACGCCGATCCTGGACCTTCGCACCTGGGCGTGGCCGACGTCTGGTTCCACCGTGACGGGGCGCAACAGGTCGACTGCTACGATCGACCTCGTCTGCACCCCGGCGCTCGCTGCACAGGGCCGGCCATGATCTACCAATTCGACACAACCGTCGTCGTCCCCCCCGGCTGGGAAGTGTGGGTGGATGGGTGGCGGAATCTTTGGATTGAAAGAGATGATGGGATGAAGGGGTGAAGGGGTGAAGGGGCGACGAGATGATGAGATGATGAGATGATGGGGGTTTATCGTCTCCGATCATCTCGTCATCATGCCGCTCCCATCATCCCGTCATCCCGTTCTCCCGTCATCACGCCGCTGCCATCATCTCATCATCCCGCCATCTCTCCTGCCCATCAATCACCAATCTCACCCCAGGATAAATGCTCATGGATCCCATCACCCTGGAACTCTACCGCCACCGCTTCTCGGGCATTGCCGAGGAGATGGGGATTACCCTGCGGCGGACGAGCTATTCACCCAACATCAAGGAACGGCTCGACTTTTCGTGCGCCGTCTTCGACAGCCAGGGACGGCTGGTGGCGCAGGCCGCCCACATCCCCGTGCACCTGGGCGCCATGCCGGCCAGCGTGCAGGCCGCGCTCGATACCTTCCCCACCTGGGCCCCCGGCGATGTCGTCCTTCTCAACGATCCCTACGCCGGAGGATCGCACTTGCCGGACATCACGATGATCTCGCCGGTTTTTGTCGAGACTGCCGAGAAGCGATTGGACGATCAAGGGGATGCCCACGCCCCTGCTTTCTTCGTCGCCTCGCGTGCCCATCATGCCGACGTGGGGGGGATGAGCCCCGGCTCGCTGCCGTTGTCGACGGAGTTGTATCAGGAAGGCATCATCATTCCGCCCGTAAAGTTGTACGCAGCGGGGCAGGCGAACGATGGCCTGTTGCGACTGATCCTGCGCAACGTGCGCACGCCCGACGAACGCCGCGGCGACCTGGCCGCGCAGCGCGCCGCCCACGCCGTGGGCGAACGACGGCTGCGTGATCTGGTGACCGTCCACGGGGTGGACGAAGTGCTGGCCTACGCCGGTCATCTGCTCGATTATAGTGAACGGTTGACGCGCACGGCGATTGCGGGCTGGCCTAAAGGAGATTTCAGCTTTGAAGACGTCATCGAGTTTGTAGACGGCGACCTATCCACCCCGGTGAAGCTGTGCGTGACGGCGCGCATTGAGGACGAAACGGTGACCTTCGACTTTACCGGCACCGCGCCTGCCATTCAGGGCTCGCTCAACACCGTGGAGAGCGTGGCGCGCTCGGCCTGCTACTATGTGGTGCGCTGCCTGGTGGGCGAGGAATTGGGCGAGATCCCCGTCAACTCAGGCTGCTTTGCGCCGGTGAAACTGATAGCGCCGCAAGGGTGCCTGATCAATGCCGACCCACCGGCTGCTGTGGCGGGCGGCAATGTAGAAACATCACAGCGCATCACAGACGCCGTGATCGGCGCCCTGGCGCAGGCGATGCCCAACCGGCTGCCGGCAGCGGGCCAGGGCACGATGAACAATGTAACCATGGGCGGCAAGACACAGGATGGAAGGCCCTGGGCCTACTATGAAACCATCGGCGGCGGCATGGGTGCGGCGCCGGCGGGCGCCGGCCTCAGCGGGGCACACGTGCACATGTCCAACACCTTGAACACGCCGGTGGAGGCGCTCGAGATGGCCTACCCACTGCGGTTGGTGCGCTACAGTCTGCGCCGCGATAGCGGCGGAGAAGGGATCCACCGCGGCGGAGAAGGGATTGTGCGCGAGTACGAGATGCTGACCCCGGCCACCGTCACCATGCTCAGCGAACGGCGCACCGTGCCCCCGTGGGGATCAACCGGCGGTGAGCCTGGCGGGGTAGGACGCAATACGCTGATCCACACCGACGGCAGAGAAGAAACGCTGCCCTCCAAATTCACGCGCTGGTTCTCTCCGGGCGAGCGGCTACGCATCGAGACCCCGGGCGGCGGCGGGTGGGGCAAGAAACATGAGGGGTAAGGCCGAGGGTTGAGCAGGTAGCCTGCCGGCATGTTAAACGCCCACCGGTCAGTGACCGGTGGGCGTTTTGATGACGATAGAACCAACGACGGGTTAACGAGTTACCCTGGGCAAGTAGAGCCGCGGCCAGGGATAATCCAGGGTGCCGGTTTGGGGCACAAAGGACCATTGAAGTAAAAATGCTTGTGTACGCATGTTTACTTCTGGATAATGGGAATACCAAAACCTCACGACGCATAACTCGCTCGTTCCCATTGCATACCGCAAACTAATCCCCCGTCACCGGCGCCACGTGTGCACCGTCGAAGACATGCTCGCCGCTCAGCCAGCGTTTGAGCGTCGTCTCGTCTTCGAGCGCAATGTGCAGGGCCGCGATCAATTCGACGAGGCCGCCTTCTAACTCGTGGGCAAAGAGGCCGTCGTCGATCCCGTTGAGGACGCCCTGGCAGTAGAAGTAGCGGATCGGGTCGGCGTCAATGTGCACATGCTCGTGCGGCGTCTCCACTTTGCGGCGGCAGGCATCCACGTCAGACGAGGTGTAGCCGCGGCAGGTCAAGGGGCGCACATGGTAGATCGAGCAGCGGCCGTCCACCAGGAGCGGGCAGGGGACGTGCAGGGCTAACCGCTCTTGGGCCGAACGACCGCGTGTCTGTGGATCCACAGCGGCAAGACGACGGCGTAGCTCGACCAGATCTTCGACAGCGTGGGTGCGGCGCAGATAGTCGGCGATGCGCAACACCTCGGCCGGCGAAGCCGAGACGCGCTGGTAGCAGCACCAATCACAGCCGGCTTCGCACGCCGTGCGAAACATAGCGACCTGCGAGATCTCCACTTCGGCCAACCCCACGGCATCATCCACCAGTTCGATCAGAGCCGAGCGGCTCTTTTTCTTGCCCAGGATCGTCAGCGCGTTGGCGCGTTCGGCCTGACGCATGCCGTAGGCTTCGGTGAGTAAGTCATCGAGAGGATTGGTCATAAACTCTTTCTCGTTTAGTCGGTTTCAAAGTTGATGCCTGGTTAATTTGCGAAAGCTGCGCGCCGTGCGCGGCGGATTGAGCAGACGTCCATAGGCGCTATACGAAACCTCGGCCACGTAGAGATCCCCGCGCGAGTCGACGGCGATGCCGTGGGGCGCCGTGTACTGGTTCGGCCCCTCGCCGCGAGTTGCGTCACCGATGCGTGCCAGTTGGCGTCCACTGAGATCGTGGATGGTGACGCAGGCGCCGATGTTGGGATAGGCGGCGTTTACATCGAGATGCGAGGGCAGTTGACCCACATAGGCCAGATCGTCCGCAATGTGAAAGCCGCACGGGCGGTGCAGGTTGTTCCACTGGGTCAGGTAGTTGCCCTGATCGTCAAAGACCTGCACGCGGTGGTTTTCGCGGTCGGCCACGTAGACACGTCCTGCGGCATCGGTGCAGACACTGTGGGGCAGGTTGAACTCTCCTGCTTCCACGCCGAAATCACCCCACGAGAAGAGATGCCGTCCATCCGTGGTGAATTTGTGAACACGTGCATTGCCGTATCCATCCGAAATGTAGAGATCGCCGCTGCCAGGATCGAAGGCCACCTTGGTTGGCTTGTTAAACGGTTGGCCGCTCAGCGCCGGTGCGGCCTGCCCCGGGCGGCCGATGGTCGTGAGCAGTTCTCCATCCAGGCTGAATTGATAGATGACGTGGGCCTCATCATCGGTACACCAGAGACTGTTGCCGTCGGGGGCCAGCGTCAGCCCATGCGGACGGGTGAAGATGCCCTCGCCCCACGAGGCCAGGAAGCTGCCGTCCTGGGCGAAGACGATCAGCGGATGCTGACCACGCGTGAAGACGTAGACCCGATCCTGCCGATCCACCACGACGTCGACCACCTCGTGGAAAGTCCAGCCCTCGGGCAACTGCGCCCAGTCAAAGTGTTCCTCATAGGTGAAGGGTTGTGCGGCCATGTAGATTTCTCCTAGATTGGTGGCTGGTGATGATAAACGGGAGTTCAGACGATCGAGCCATGCTTACCCTCTCTGTGACCATTTAGGTGCGACGCACTGGCCAAGAGGACTTTCTGTATTCGAACCCGATTCCGGCCAGTGCGTCGCACCTGAGGCTAGAGCAGGTACCCTCTCGGCTTTATCCTCTTTGGGCCGCCCACGGCTTCGCCATGATCTTTTGCATGCCCTCGTCGTCGAGTTCGATACCCAGCCCTGGGGCCATGGGGACGGCAACGCAGCCGTCGTCATCGAGCACAAAGGGATCCTTGAAGTAGCCGGCGCCGATGTAGGTGCGCCCACCCGAACGGGTGTCGTTCACCTCATTGTGTTCCTGCACCAGGAAGTTGGGCAACACGGCGTCGAGTTGAATCGAGGCGGCCAGCGCCAACGGGCTGAGCGGACAATGCAAGGCAACCTTGGCGTAGGCGGCCTCGCCGATGGCCGCGATCTTCCTGCATTCTGTGATGCCGCCGGCGTGAGAGATATCGGGCTGCAAGACGGAAAGCGCACCGCGGGCCAGGGCATCGAAGAAGATCCACTTGCCCATCCAGCGTTCGCCGGCGGCAATGGGGACGTTTGTACGGCTCGCCACCTGCACGAGGGCGTCGACCCGTTCTACGGGCATGGGTTCTTCCACAAAGAGTGGACGGTGTGGGGCCAGCGCCTCGATGAGCTGACCGGCGATGGATGGGTGCGGGTTGTGGATGTCCACAGCAACATCGACATTGGGACCGGCCCCCTCGCGCACAGCAGCAAACTGGGCCGCGAATTGATCCACGCGCGAGGTGACTTCGAGACCGTCCCCGGGGCCGAAGTGGACTTTGAGCGCGCTGAAGCCCCATTCCGCCGTGAGGATGCGCGCCGCTTCGGCAAAGGTGCGCGGATCACGCGGGTCCGGCGGTGTAGACGGCCGCCCCGCCCGATAGGGATCACCCGGTTCCACTGTCCACGGCAGAGCGCCGCCCGTGGCGCGATACATACGGATGCGATCCCGACAGCGCCCACCCAGCAGTTGGTGGACAGGCAGACGCGCCGCCTTGCCCGCCAGATCCCACAGCGCCATGTCGATGCCGCTCAGCGCGCTCATCTTGACCGGGCCGCCGACGTAGCCCAGCCCGCTCGTGTACATCACCTGCCAAAGCTCCTCGACGCGCGTGGGGTCCTTGCCCACCAGGAAGGGTTCCAGACGCTCTACTTCGGCAATCACCACTTCGGGGTGGTTTTCCAGATAGGGTTCGCCCAATCCGGTCAGTTCCGTATCGGTATGGATACGCACCCACACCCAACTGGGTGGCACACGAATGATTTCTACTTCGGTAATCTTCATCGTCCACTCCTAAAGTCAGGGGAATTTGAAACCAGTTTACCAGTTTGTATGCGATCCATCCGGCCGTCTCAACTTCGGCGCTTCCCAATATTGGAAGCTCTGCGCTTTGACCCATTCCTCGTTGACGTCGACACCCAGACCCGGCGTGTCGAGCACGGGGAAACGGCTGCCGTCCAGTAGATGCTGCACCGGGAAGACTTCTTCGCTGTAGCGGGCGCGGGCCGGTTCGGTGGGCGAGACGCGCACTTCGAGCCAGGCGAAGTTGGGCACAGCCGCGCCCAAATGCACCGATGCCGCCGTACAGATCGGGCCAAGCGGGTTGTGTGGCATGAGGTCAATATAGTGGGCTTCGGCCAGCCCCGCCACCTTCATGGATTCGGTGAAGCCGCCCACGTTGCAGATATCCAGACGCGCGAATTGGGTGATGCCCCGCTCCAAATAAGGGAGGAACTGCCACTTGCTGGCGAATTCCTCACCGATGGCCATTGGCACGTCGGTCATCGTACGCAAGGACTCGTAGGCTTCGGGCGTCTCATCCCGGATCGGCTCTTCGAGGAAATCAAGGGTGCCTGAAGGCATGCGCTGGCAGAACGAAGCAGTCTCGGCTACGTTGAGTCGGTGATGATAGTCGATGCCCAACACCGGCGCTGTCCCAATCGCCTGGCGCAGTTGGACCAGATACGACGCCATCTGCGCGATGGATTCCCTTGGCTCGAAGATGTGCTGCGTCCCTTCGTAGGGTCGTGGCAGCCCGACGCGGATCACGTTCCAACCCTGATCAAGGAGCAGACGGGCATCCTCTATCAGCCCTTCCGCCGAGTCGCCGCGTGCCGTGGCAAAACAGGGGACGTAGTCACGTTGCTTTCCGCCCAGCAACTGATAGACGGGCACACCCAACGCCTTGCCCACGATGTCGTGCAGGGCGATGTCCAGGGCCGAGATGGCGGCGGCGAGCACACGCCCGCCCTCGAAATATTGGCTGCGATAGAGCAATTGCCAGATCGCCCCGATCTGCATGGGATCGCGACCGACGAGCAGCCCGCGGTAGTGATTGAGCGCGCCCACCACGGCCTGTTCCCGCCCCGACAGGCCCGACTCGCCCCAGCCGTAAATGCCCTCGTCGGTTTCGATCTTGACCAGCAACTGATTGCGATGCCCCACCCAAACGGGGTAGGGGATGACATTGGTGATCTGCATGGGAAGCTCCTTTTGGAATTTTCGGTTGAGGGGGCGCCAATTCTTAGCGCGGCAATCGCATCCCCACCATGTAGCCGCCGTCCACACGCAGCGAGGTTCCGGTGATGTAGTCGGCGTCGTCGCTGAGCAGGAAGGCCGCGGCCTTGCCGATGTCCTCGGGGGTGCCCAGACGGCCCCAAGGCAGGGTCTTGCCCGCGGCGGCGATCTCGGCATCGCTGGTGTAACGGCGTTCGCCCGGTGTATCGATCCAGCCGGGGTTGATCACGTTGACGTTGATGCGGTGGGGCAGCAATTCGGCAGCCAGGGTGCGGGCGAAGTGATTGACGGCGGCCTTGGCCATGTTATAGGCCGCGCTGGTGGGGAAAGGGTACTCACCCAGAATCGAGCCGGTGACAAGGATCTTGCCGCCCGCTCGCCCTGCTTCGATCTGTTTGACCATCTGCTGTGCAGCCAATTGACAGGTGTGGAAGACGCCAAACTGCGCCACTTCGAGTACGGCGCGCACGTTCTGCCATTGCGCCGTCAACACCGGCTCTCGGATGGAAAAGGCCGCATTGGCAACGGCGATATCGATGGATCCAAAGTGGTCCACAGCGGTGCGCATCATTTCGATCATGGCGTCGCGATCGGCCACGTCCGCTTCGTGGATCAACGCCTGCCCGCCCAAGGCGGTGATGGCAGCGGCTGCTTGCTGCGCATTCTCGCCGTCGCCCAGGTGATTGATGATAACGGACGCACCCTCCGCGGCCAGACACTCGGCGATCCCCCGCCCAATGCCGCGCGAGGAACCGGTGATCAAGGCAACCTTGTCACGAAAACGAGCCATCTTTTCCGTCCTTTCCAGACGTGTGATGGAAACGAACTATTCGATACAGTCTTACCACGAAGGCACGCAGAGTTCAAAGTCCTCATCCTGGTCGAGTGGACAGTAGACGAAACTCGCCCCCAGTCTAGCCACCTGATGGGTGATTTGTACCACTGTTTCGCGTAGGCTACTACTGGAGAGAAACTACCGCGCGGAGGCTTGATTGCGGCTATGCACTGTCGCTCACGGGAATCTATAGAGGAGATTCAAACCGATGGCGTGCCTGTTGTCCTTGTCGGCCATCCCAATCTAGGGGAGTCCGTCGTTTTTGGCGCGTTGGCGAACCGCCACGTCGACGGGTATCAGCGACCGGTGATCGACACCCCCGGGTATCCACGGCATTGTCCCCTTTTTAGACGACAAACGAGTCAGGCCCGATTCTACTTTCGTACATTTCGGAGTCAGGATGGCATTCACCTTTCGTTGGCAGGAGAGCGGCGCGCCGCTCTACATTTCACTGGGCGCCGGGACGTTGACGCTGAGTTTCGACGGCAAGGTGAATCTGTCCTTTGACGGCGAAGGACGGATGGTCGGTGCGTTTTGGGATCAGGTAACCTACCGGCGGGCGTTGGACAATCGCATCCTGGCCAAGTGGATCGAGCCGTCCGACCGCCAACACAGACAGCGGCGCTTTTTGGATGAACCGCAACGCCGAGTGTTGGTGGAGCGTGTTTATGCGGCGGCATCCAATGTGAACGCTGGGCTGACAGGCACAAAGTTGATCCCCGTCGATGCTTTAGCGCCACTGGATGCAGCAGCGGTAGACGAGATCCAAACCTGGCTGGCTGCGGTGGCGCGCTGGGATCGGCCCAGATCTGGAGGGAGAACGGGATCGCTTTTTGTCGGTCTACAAACCGGTGCCGATCCTGCCGCCCGATCAGTATCTTTCCACAGTGGTGCAGGTGACGGAGGGCTGTTCATACAACGAATGCTCATTCTGTACCTTCTACCGGGATCGTCCTTTCCGGATTAAAACCGGGGAGACCCTGGCATCCCACATTGCGGGCGTCCAGGAATTTTTGGGGCGGGGACGGGCATTGCGCAAGGCGATCTTCCTGGCCGATGCCAATGCGGTCATCGTGGCGCAGCACACATTGATCCCCGTGCTCGACACCATCAACACCACGATGCCATTGGCCCAAGGCGGCGGGATCTACGCCTTCATCAGCGCGCCGGATGCCATGCACAAGACTAGCGCCGACTTTGCCGAACTGCGTGCCCGCAACTTGCGCCGCGTCTACGTCGGCCTTGAAAGTGGCTATGATCCCCTGCGCCGCTTTCTGCGCAAACCCGGCGCCGCCGACGACGTTTGCCACGCCGTGAATACGATCAAAGCGGGCGGCGTGTCGGTGGGGTTGATTGTGATGGTGGGCGTGGGCGGCGAACAGTTCCGCGAGGCGCATCGACGTGCTACGGTCGATCTACTGACCCGGTTGCCCCTCGACGCCGAAGACATTATCTACCTCTCCCCCTTTGTGGCGGATGCGACCTCTCCCTACGTGGAGGATGCGCAGAACGCCGGCATCGAGGCGATGAGCGAACCATGCATCGACGATGAGATCGCAGCGTTCCGCACTGCGCTCAAACCGTGGGCGCACCCCAAAGGGGTGCGTATATCCGTGTACGATATCCGCGAGTTTGTCTACTGAGCAACGTTGCTCTGCTTCACATAAGGAGGTTTCCAATGAAAAGAACGGTCTTGCGTATTTTGATTGTCGTCACGTTATTGTTTGTCCTCCCTGCCGGCCTACAGGCGGCCAACTCCACGCAGGATACGCCGACGGTGCGGGCTGTCCTGTTTTGGCTGAGCACCTGCCCCCATTGCCACGAGGTCATCGAAAACGTATTGCCCCCCATTCAAAGCCAATACGGCAATCAGTTGGATATTCAGATGATCGAGCTGAAGAGCGATGGTGATTTTCAGAAGTTGAGCGCGCTGGCGGTGAAGTATGGCCTACCAGGCGACAACATCGGTGTGCCGCTGATGGTGATCGGCGATCACATTATGATCGGATCGGGCGAGATCCCCGCACAACTGCCAGGCTACATTGAGCAGTACATGGCGGCGGGCGGTGTTGAGTATCCTGAGTTGGGTGCTTTTTCGATCAACCAGGGCAAGCGCTTTATCGTCGAAGGCATGGATTTGGGGGAGGTCGTTAGCGCGGCGAGCACTCGTCCTGTCGCCAGTGAAGTGAGCGGGTTTGGTCTGGCGATGGCCGTGATCGTGGGCATGGTGCTGGCGCTGATTTACGCCGCCGCCGCCTGGATGGGCAAAGCGCGTTGGATTTCGGCAAGTGTGGCAAGCTGGGCATTGCCCGTGCTGGCCGTAATCGGCTTCGCCATTTCTGGGTACATGGCCTACGTAGAGACCCAATCGGTCGAGGCGATCTGTGGCCCCGTGGGGGATTGTAACGCCGTACAGGGCAGCGCATACGCCGTCCTCTTTGGCGTGTTGCCCATTGGCATCCTGGGCATGGTCGGCTATGCCGTGATCCTGATCTTTTGGGGCTGGTCACGACTGCGCCAGGATCCACTGGCCGTCTACGTGCCCAAGGCTCTCTTTGGCATGGCCCTCTTCGGCGTCGCCTTTTCGCTCTACCTCACCTACCTCGAACCGTTTGTGATCGGCGCCGTCTGCATGTGGTGCCTGTCCTCGGCGGTGGTGATGACCCTGGTGCTGCTCATGACGCTGACGCCGGCGTTAAAGCCGCAACCGCTGCCAAAGAAGCGTGTACGCAGGAAGTAAACCGAGATTAGAGACTGCGAGGCCTTACCCAAATCGCCCGATCTCTCGTTGCAAGAGAGATCGGGCGATTTGAGATTCCGATAACACCCAATCACCAATCTTTAGTCAGCGCTCCCCATCTGCTGTCGATGCGCAGCGCCGTAGCGCAACGCTTCGTCGAGGAAGGCTTCGATGTTTTCCAGGTGATTGCCGGAGACGATACCGTTGCCCGCGGCCAGGCAGAGGCCGCCGTCGGCGCGGTCGAAGGTATCGATGAGGAAGCGCACCTCGGCGCGCACCTGCTCGGGTGTGCCTTCGGGTAGAACGTGCTGTACGTCGAACCCCGCCAAAAACGTGAGCCGATCGCCATACTCCTTCGCCACCGCGATTTCGTCCATCGTCCCCTTTTGCACAGGATGGAAGACGTCCACCCCTGCTTCGATGAGGTCATCGAGGATGGCGGTGTTGTTCCCGCACGAATGCAGCCACCAGTGCAGATTGTCCTCGGCAAGCTGAGCACCTATGCGTAGATAGTAGGGTTTGAGGAAAGTGCGGAAGGTATCGGGCGCCATGAACAGTTGGCGTTGATGGCCCAGATCGTCGCTCGTCCAGAAGCCGTCGGGATTGATCTCGCGCACGGCTCGGCGCAGATAGCCCATGTAGAGTGTACACAGCGCTTCATGCAGCCGGTGTACTTCCTCGGGGTACAAGTAGTAATCCATGAGCAGATTTTGCATCCCGCGGATCTCCCACGGACGCTCAAAGAAGAGGCGCCACCAGCCGAAGAGCAAATAGCGTCCCTGGCTGCGGATGATCTCGGCTTCGGCCACCAGCGCATCCATCTGTGGATCGTTCTCCGGGTCGGGCAACTTCTCGATGAACTCATCCAACTTGGCCCAATCGTCAAGAATGGCGCGATTGTCCAGGCCGCCGTCGGTCGAAAGCGCCCACGATAGCCCCATCTTTTCCGCCTCGACCGGGCGAATGAAGAGGATTGGCGCATCCTCGGGGTAGTGATCAAACATCTGCAAACGATCGCCGTACTGCTCCACCAACCCCTCGCCCCACCACTTTGCCCGTACCAGCGGAATCCTGGACGGAGAGCGGCGTTCCAAGGCGGCAATCACCTCTTCACGGGGCAACGGATCCCAACGCATGGCAGTCATCGGTTCCTCCTAAAGTGGGTTCACTCCAAAATAGAGCGTTTTGCGGCCGGCGAAGCCGGGCTTTGCCGATCGAGTATCAAGTAGACGAATCTGCGAAACGCGTCTCTCTCTATTCTCTCTCTCTTTCACGGCGGCGACAAGCCCCTTGACTGATCTTCAGGAATTCTGCATAGGCTCATATGACCTTATTCCAAATTTGGTATCACTTTGAAACCGAGAGTTTTGCGACCGGTGAAACCGCGACGTTGGACTACCCACCAAGAGAGCGACGCCGGGTGAGTAGCGCGAGCGGTCTGCGAGCCATATCGAAGCCAAGGAGCGGGTCTACCTAGAGTCGTCGTACAGCCCGCTTGGCTTCGATATGCCCGGCGCAAGCTGCGGGCGCCGACCGCAGCGGTCGGACTCACCCGGCGCTAGTCAGCCTGCATGGATGTGAATTCGCCGGGCAATCCCGCACGCTGATAGCGTGCAGCTACGCTGAAGGCTACTCACCCGGCGCGGGTCAGATGCTGGGCAGGCGCGGCGGCTTAACCGCAGCCGCCCCCTGTTGCTCCGCGTTTGGCTTTGAGTTCGATCACCGGGACATAGTCCAGCGCAAAGTCGTGGGGATCGGGTTCGGCCGCCGGGGCGCGCGCGCCCAGCGCCATGTCGAAGACGTAGCGCAGTTGATCGTCGCCGCTGACGGCGAGGGTACGCGTGAGTTTGAACTCGTCCTCGGCGAAGGTGGACAACCAATTGTTGACGCCACCCGCCAGGATGTAAACGTTGGGCACGCTCTCGGCGATCAGATACTTCCAGGCTTCGGTAGCCGCGCCTTCATCGTTGCTCATCGTCACGAAGAGTGTATTGGCCGGCTCGTCGCGCAGAGAAGGCGCCAGCGCAGGCAACTCATCCAGTGTGACATGTTTGGCATCGAGAATGTGGAAGAGGTTGTAATCCGCTTCGGGGCGGACGTCGATCATATAGACGCGCAGGCCGGGGTTGTGGATGGAATCGAGCAGCTCGCCAGGGTGGACCTGCACTTTGCGCTCAACCAGGCGCGCATCCTGCACCGGAGCCAACCAGGACCAGCGGTCGGCGTTGGTGGGTTGGCCGATGAAGATGAGTGCAACCGAGGCCATCACCAACGTGCCCGCGGCGCCATACCGCCACTTGGGCGCTTTGGAGAGATCCTGTTTGCCGATGATGCGCTCCAATTGTTCGCCACCCCAAAACATGAAGAGTGCCATCACCACCACCAGCAGCACTACCCAGCCCGTCTCCAAGCCCAGGAATTCGGGCAGGATGAAGCGCCCCATATACGAAGAATACCAAAACCCTTCGTAGAGGCCAACGGTCTCGCCAAAAAGGAAGATGCCAAAGAAGGCCCCCAACACAAACATCAGGCCGTCGATCTTGCCCGTCGCCGCCGAGACCAGCGATGTCCCCGGGCAGAAGCCGCCGATGACGAACCCTGCCCCCATGATCAGACCACCCACGATCCCCGGCCACAAGTAAGTGGGGTTGACCCAGATCAGGTTGAAGTCGAGCAGCCCCAGCGCGGTGCTGGCGAAAATCAGCACCATTGCCACGATGATGGCTGTAAACATCACCTTGAGTACGGTCATGTCTTTAAAGTAGAACTGCGCCGACAGTTTGAGTGAATTACCAAACCCGGCAATTTCTAAGACGTAGCCAAAGGCAAAACCAATCAACAAGTAAACCCAATACGATCCCCAATGGCCCATGAGTGCGGTCAGTTGCAGCGGAAACGGTGTCATAATAGCTACCTTATCCTCAATTCCAGAATTTGCGGAAGAAATAGGCCAATGCATAGGCGCCGCCGAAGACGGCGAACATGAAGGCCCAACTGCCCACCGAGAGGACTGCACCTCCGCTAAGCGCCTGGCCAGAAGTGCAGCCGCGGGCAAGGCGCGCACCATACCCCATCAACGCGCCCCCGAGGAAGGCCATCACCCAGCGCACGCGCACAGGCACCTGCGGTCCTCGTTTCGTCTCGATCTTGAGGCGTCCGTTGCGCCAGCCCGACACGAAACCGCCGAAGACCGTGCCAATCGTGACGAAGACTACCCAGCTATCCAGTGGATTCTTGTTACCGCCGGCCATGTCGAGCAGGTAGGGTACACGGTCCACGTGTTCAGGGGCGACGGCGTCTTCGATAACCACGAGCAGGCGGTTCATCCCACCTGATGCGCCTAGCCCATTACCCGTGAAAAAGAAGGTGCCAAAGAGGACCAGTCCCAATAAAATGCCGGCCCAATAGGGATTTACATAGTCCTTCGCTACCCGCCGGGAGAGTGCCTGTGTCTCCGAACGAGTCACACCAGATTGTGGTTCAACATAGGTTGTCATGGGATCTCCTTATCCTTTCACTTCCACCTGATCCCAGCCAACAATCATGGAGCGAATCCCCGTGATCGGCGTGGGGCCGGTAGTGGTGAGGTAAACGTGCAAGACGATGAAGGTCGAAAAGAGCCAGGCGATCAGCGTATGGAAGGGGGCAAGGTAAACGAGTCCACCCAGTTGGGCGGCGATGCCGGGCCAACGCTGCGCGCCCCACATGAAGATGCCGGTAAGTACTTGCAGCGGCAGCAACACATTGAGGATCGCCAGATAAGTGACCTGTTGCAGCGGGTTGAATTTGCGGCTGATGGTCTTCTCGAAGGGGTGCTCCTCGCCGCGGAAGATGCCGCTCAAGTAAAATTTAAGCTGAATCGCCATATCGTTGAAGAATCCAAGCGGTTGAGGCAGGAACTTCTGGATCTCGCCGCTGACGAAGTGATAGAAGGCCGCCATCGCCGCATTGATCAACAGGATCGCGGCCAGCACGTTGTGTACCTGCACAATGTAGGCAAAGCTAAAGAGGCCGAACTTGTCGGGCTTATGGATGATCAGGCCGGTGAAAACCAGCCCCAGGATCACGGCCGTTTGCATCCAGTGCCAGAAGCGCTCGTAGATGGTGTACATGTAGACTTCGCGCAGTTCCGGGTGTTGGTGCAGATAGCGACGACCGGCCACATAGCGCAGCCCTCCGTGTACAGTCACACCGAGCAACGTCGCCAGAAAGAGGGCGATGCCCGCCCAATCCACCCACCAAACGCTGTCGTGGCCGAGGATGTAAAGACCGGCGCGATCAAGGTCGGTATCGGGTTTGGGAGAGTAAAAGAGCCTGCCCTCGGCATCCATGTGCAGCGCGCCGGGTGTCTGCACCGAGCCGTCGCTGACGAAGGTAGGCAGTACGCCGCCGGGTGTGTGGTTGGCAATCGGCATCGCCTGCGCGATCAGCGACTCGTCACCGTGACAGGTATCACACGAGCGGATGGCCCATTCGCCGGTGACCACATTATGGTTGATGCTGTATGGCTGAACCTGGCCGGCGATGCGCGGATTGGCCAGCCCTTGTGCAGAGAGGTTGGCCGCAATCAGCGCCTCTTTGGCGTCGCCGTCGATGACCAGTTCGGCATCGTCCAGGCGACCGTCGCTATTGGCATCGAAGGCGCTCAACACATCGGCGCGATAGGCGTTGCCACTGAGCCAGGCCGCTTCCAGGTTGCGCAACGGCACAGGACGGGCCGGTTCGCCGTAGATCCAATACCAGGATGAGATCAAGTTGTGTGGGGCCAGCGAGAAACCGTCCTCGCCGTTGCTGCGTGGCAGCAGTGTGGGCGTGTAGCCGGTGAGCAGCGGTGTGTTGCCGTCCGCCTGCTCGACGCCACGGCACTCGGTCTGCGGCGAACCATCGAGTTGGAGCACAGTCCAGTCCACCGACTGCTGCGCCGGGGCGTGCAGTTCGGGGATATGGCAGCTTTCGCAGCTCAGGGCGTCCATATGGCGATCGGCGTAGGGCAACCAATTGTGGTTGTCTTCCACGTTGTGACATGATTCACAGCGGCGCAGCGTGTTGTCGAATTCAGGAGCCAGCGATCCCTGGGCGCTGGAGCCTTTGGCGAACTCGTGGTTCGGGCGGTAGAGATACTCGCCAAAGTCGATGCGCCGTGGGTCAAAGACCAGGTGATCGGGCTTACTCGCCGCATCTTCCTGGTAGTAGACGGGGTTGTTCACCGAATAGTGGCACTCGGTGCAGGCCACGACGCGCTCGGCGTGGACATCCCACGAGAGTGCAAGTTCGTTCTTGTTCTCCAAATTAAGGCCAGAGTTGAAGAGCCGTTGCGGCGAAAAGACCTGCCCCGTGGTGGTCGTCGTCCAACCGTTGTCTTCGCAGTCATCGAGGACAAGCGGCTCGCGGTTGTTCATATGAACATCGCCGTGACATTGGCCGCAATTTTCGCTGGTAGGGTCCTGCAGGCTGACGAAGGCGGGCAGCAGGTTGCCTTCGCCGTCAAAGGCGTCGACATTCCAAACCGGCGCCTCCACGGTGCCGCTGAGGATGCCTGTATCGAGCAGGGTAACCGTGTTGGCCCAGCCAAAGTTGCCTGCTTCCAACGCAGAGATGCGGGCCTCGTTGTTAGGATCGGCCAGGTGACAGAGAAAGCAGTTCATCTCGACCACGCCGGATTCGTTCCAATCCCAGGCCGTACGCTCGCCACTGACAGGATCGATGAGACTGGTTTCGGGGTCATTCGGGTCGGCGGGCAGATCGAGCAACGGCGTACCATTGCGGCCGGTAACAGCCGGCCCGCCGCCGACGTGGCGAAGGCCCAAAGTCTTGATCCACTCGACGGTGGTGAGATCGACGATGTCGTCACCCTCGGGTGAAAGATAGCGATAGGTAAGCGGGTTCCACTTGCCGAATGCGCCCGGGCTGGTATCCCAGCCGTTGCCGCCGTCCACGGCACCGGGAACGGTAAAGTCGCTCAAGCCCAGATCCGAATGGAAGCTGTGATTGACAATGAATTCGGTATCGTGGCAGCTTCCACAGGTGCGCAGCGTGGAAACCGGCTGCTGCGAATCGAGGACGTTGTTGCCCTCGGCGTCGAGCAGCGCATAGACCGGGTGCAGCGGCGAGCCGGACGGCAGCGCGTTGGGATTATCCACATCGTTGGGGCTCGTCTGCGCCAGCGCCACAGAAAAGATGAACCCTAGCGCGAGGGCGGCGATGGCAACCGGAACGATCCAGCGGAATACAGTGAAGCGCGTCATAGTCCTGTCTTTCATTCTGAGCTCCCATCGGCGGTGCGTTCCCCAACGGTGCGTCCGCCCCAGCGCATGGGATCACCTTCATAGCCCAATGTTTCCCAATCCATACGGCTGTTTTCGCCGTGGCAGTCGTCACACTGCAGCGCCTGTTCCGACGGCGCCACCATGTGCGAAAGATTCCAATACATATCGGTGGGGGCGAAACCGAATTGGCCGCTGTAGTCCATCCCCACGGTGTCAGAACCGCTGCGCAGCGCACTGTCCCAATCGAAAGTGGTCCAGTAACCGTCTTTGCCGGCAGTGTTGGGCTGCAAGAGGTAGTTATACGTGGCGTCGTAGGGTTGCAAGGCCCGGTGAATCTTGAAGGGCCAGATCTTCGAGTCGGGGTCGTCGATACTGCCCTGGGGCAGGTTCAGCGGCGTCGACTGTGTGGGATCAATGATGTCGCCGAGGACGTAGCGGTCAACCAGGCCGTTGTGCCAGACATACTCTGGGATGAAGCCTTCTTCATAGACGAAGCTGCCCTTAATCTTGAGGTAGCTGTGCGTGTCCTCGGGTATATCCTGCCCGGCGGTGGACCAATCCCAGTGCATCTTGGTGGCCTCGCGCACCGCCCCGGCAGGGATGTGGCAGGTCTGGCAGGCGACGCTCTCGGTATGTGAATTGATCCGCTCATCCTCATGCACGGCGCCGGTATGGCAGTCGGCACAGTAGACCTGGTTTTCGTTGTCCACGCTGACGGAGATGGCGCGCCCGGTAATCTGGTGCTCGCTGGTCTGGTGACAGGTAACACAGGTGAAGTCGAAACGCCCCATATGCACGTCGAGCGATTCGGGCGGGTTGAGCAACGTCTGGTCCAGGTCACCATGTTTGACGGCATTGCCGCCGCCGCCGTTAAAGTGGCAGCTTCCGCAGTTGTCGCGGGTGGGCGAGGCAACACTCTGCGCCGCGGCCAACAGGTCTACACCCTCGGCGGGCAGACCGGCCTTGCTCTTAATGTATTGGCCCGACTGATCGTGACAGGCCAGGCAGTCGACGTTTTCTTCTTCCTCAAAGTCGAAGTCGGCATCGTCCCAGCCGTAGCCGGCGTGACAACTGGTGCAGCTTGCCCAGTTGGATTGGATGCCAATGCAGAAGTTGTTGATCGACGTCTTCTTGCCGGTGGCAATAGGCTCGTCGCGGCCTTCTATCAGCACAGGATCGCTTTCCCACGTCCAATGCGATGTCGCCATTACCTCATGTGCGGCATCGGGGTGGCAGGTCAAGCAGGTCTTTGTCACCTCCGACCCGCTCTCGAAGGAGTCGATCATCAGGTTGGCGTGATTGGTGTGCGGGATCGGCGTTGGCACCCCAGCCCATGGATCGTTGTCCGGCTCTACGTCTGCGGTGGCAAAAGCCCAAACGGGGATCAGGATCAAAGCCGCCGTGACGATCAGGCCGGCGATCCAGATGTACTTGAAGTCGCGCATAGAAGCTCCATACTCGAAGAAGTTTTATAAAGACGGGTGCTACAGCTTTCACTCTATAATCTATAGTGTAACGGAAAGAGTAGTGGCTTCTCTCTGGCAAAGGATGAGTCTTCAACCTGGACAGACAGGGAGGATTTGTGTGAGGGTTTTACGGAAGCCAGATGTCGGGAAATGTTCGATGGGGGTCAGGCACGCTATGGGGGTGTCGAGCAGAAAAGTAGAATGGGCACGAATCGTCGTGCCCATTCTGTTCCTTCAAATTCAGTCTGCCGAGACCATTGTCGTTTCGGCGCTTGCGGCTATGGCGGCCACAACTTTCTCCGCCGTCTGCTGCGATTGATGCACACAGTCGGGGACGCCGATGCCACGGTAGGGGCTACCGGTGACGTAGAGGCCCTGGGGCAGATCGGCTTCGATGGCGTCGACCCGCTCAATGTGTTCGACGTCGTACTGAGGGTTGGAGCGATGCCAGCGGTAGATCTTGTAGAAGAGAGGTTCAGCACGAACCTCGGTCATTGACTGCAACTCGGCGCGCACACGGCGCAGGACTTCGTCGTCGTCGAGATCCATCATGTGGGGGCTGCGTGATCCACCAAAGAAGACGCGCGCCAGCACATGATCCTGTGGGGCGCGGCGATTGAATTTGGTGGAACTCCAGGTGATGGCATTGATGTCGCGTTGCGCGCTGCGGGGGACGACGACGCCGAAGCCGGGATATTTGTCGGGCACGTCCTGGCGGCGGAAGGCCAGCGAAATGGTGCCGGTGCTGACATAGCGGATGCCGTTGAGCAGATCTGCGGCCTGCGGCGCCAGTTTGCCGAGTAAGTCGGCGCTGACATAGGCGGGCGTCGCCAGGATCACGGTGCGCGCCTGGATCTGTGAGCCGTCGCTCAGCGCCAGCCGATAGCCTTGCGTAGTGGGCTGGATCGAGTCCACGCCGGTGCGCAGGCGCAGGTCGCCGCTCAGTTGTGCGGTCAGGGCGTGAACAAGCGCATTCATGCCCTGGTTGAGCGACATGAAAACCGACATGGGTTTGTGCCCATTGGGTTGGGCGACAGCTTTGGCTTTGGCTTTTGCTTCGTCAGAGGCTTTCTTCGATGCCAGCATGCCTTTGATCAGGCTGCCGTGCTTCTCCTCGATCAATCGGAAGCGGGGAAAGGTGGCGAGCAGGCTCTGCTTTTCGGCCTCGGCGTTGTAGATGCCCGACATCAGCGGTTCGGCGATCTTATCCAATGCCTCGTTGCCCAGGCGGCGCTGTACAAACTCGGCCAGGGTTTCGTCCTTGCCGTCTCGCTTGGCAGGGATGAAGAGATCCAGCCCCATCCGCAGTTTGCCCAACGGCGAAATCAACGGCGACAAGGCAAAGGGCATAAACTTGGTGGGGATGATCATCAACACCCCATCTGGCAGCGGTGTGGGTTTCCCCTTGTTGAGAACGTAGGTCTGGCGCCGGTCGTCGTTGGTAGGGAGCAGTTCGTCGCCCAGGCCCAACTCGCGCGCCAGAGCCATGGCCCACGGTTTCTGGGTGATGAATGAATCAGGGCCACCTTCCACCACAAACGGCTCATCGCCGAAACCGTCCACGTTGTCGGTGCGGATCTTGCCACCCCAGCGCTCGCCCCGTTCCAGCACCACATAAGAGAGCTTGGGATCGCCTTTCTGCACGTACCATGCCGTGCTCAGGCCACTGATCCCACCGCCAATGATAGCGACGTCGACGCTTTTGCGTGTTGGCTTTTGCGTGTTGGTTGACATACAGTCTCTTCTCTCGTCCATTGCAGCGTAAATACCACGGCGGGAATATGGCGCCCGGTCCACCGGTAGAAGTCGACGCCAAAATACGCGTCGTGTGTCGGCATATTCCCGCCAGGATTTCTCGTCAATCAGTTTTCCAGCCGGATCGTGCGCGGCTCGTAGGTGCAGAACGGTTCTTCGCCCAGGTATTCGGCCGTCATGCCGTAGGCGCGGGCCCGGCAGCCGCCGCAAACTTTCTTAAATTCACACAGGCCACACTTGCCGCCCAATTGATCGGGGTCGCGCAGCTCGGCGAAGAGCGGAGAATCTTCCCAGATCTGGCGAAACGGCTGTTGGCGGATATTGCCTGCTTCCACAGGCAGATAGCCGCAGGGGAAGACCTCGCCGCGGTGACTGACAAAACAGACGCCGGTGCCTGCCAGGCAGCCCTTCGTCATGGCGCTCATGGCCGCATCGCCATTCTGTCCGCCGGGGTGTCCACCTGGATGCCCACCGGGGTGTCCGTTGCCGTTGCCATTGCCGCCGGCGGCGTGTTGGCGGTGCATGCTCTGCGGACGTTCACGGATGATGCCCATGCGCCGTTCTTCGGCCTGCCGTTGGCGCACAATGCGAAAATAGTGAGGGGCGCATGTGGCCTTCAACTCAATGCCACCCTCCATTTCGGCGTCGTACATCCAGTTGAGGATCGACTCGTACTCGCCCGATGTGATCTGTTGATCGGGGGCAATCTCCACACCGCAGCCCACCGGCACCAACAGGAAGAGGTGCAGCGCGGCGGCTCCCATTTCTTTGGCCAGGGCCAGGGTATCGGGCATCTGATGCGAATTGTGTTGGGCCACTGTCGTGTTGATCTGATAGGGGACGCCGACGGCGCGCAGGTGTTCCATGCCGATGACTGACTTATCAAAGGCGCCCTGGCCGCGGAAGATATCGTGTGTCGGGGCGTCGGCGCCATCGAAGCTAATGCTGACACGGCGGATGCCCGCCTTCTTGATCTCATGGGCCACGTTGCGGTCGATCAACGTACCGTTGGTGGCCAGCGCCACGATCAGCCCGGCATCGGATGCGTGACGGGCAATATCGAAAATATCTGGGCGAAAGAGCGGCTCCCCACCCGAAAGGACGAAGATCGGACGTGCAAACGCCGCGATCTGGTCGATCAGATCGAATGATTCGGCGGTCGTCAGATCCTGAGGCAGCAGCTTATCGGCAACCGTCATTCGGCGGCAGTGGATACAGGCCAGATTGCAGCCGGCCGTCGTCTCCCAAAAAACCAAACGTGGGGGGGGATACGCAATAGGTTCCATAGCACTCTCTCCAGATAGTATCGTCGACAAAGTCGGTGGTGGACTCACTCTAATCTAGCCACTGACTCTCTATCTGTCCCCCGACAGGCGCGGAGGAAAGAACCTGTCCACCTGTCCAGAATAGAAGCAAAGAGCCGTTGCTCTTTATTCTCCCGGTTGCCACCCACTCCGCCCAACGTTACAATACAACTCCCAAACATCTTCCACCCCACTATCCACCACCTATTGGAGGCCCGTTATGGCCCAGAACGAAGTACGCATCGACGCAGAGCCGCTCAAGGCTTTTATTCAAGCTGTCTTTACTGAAGCGGGAATGCCCGCCGCCGACGCCGCCATGGAGGCCGAGGTGTTGATCTGGGCCAATCTGCGCGGTATTGATTCGCATGGGGTGCTGCGACTGGCCTGGTATCTGGACATGATCGCCAGCGGACAGATGAACGCTCGTCCCAACATCCAGACGATCAAAGAGACGCCTGCCGTCCTCTATCTGGATGCAGACAAGGCAGTTGGCCCCGTCGCCACCATCCCCGCCATGCAACGCGTGATGGAAAAGGCGCGTACTGTCGGCATCGGTTGGGCCGTGATCCGCAATGTGACCCATCAGGGTGCCATGGCGTACTACGCCCAAATGGCCGCCAGGGCCGACATGATCGGCATGGCGATTGTCTGTAGCCCCCCCAACATGGCCCCCTTCGGCGCTAAGGCTGCCGGTCTGCACAACAGCCCCATCGCCATCGCCGCACCGGCCGGGAAACACCGTCCGCTGAGTTTGGACATGGCGACCAGTGTGGCCGCGGGTGGTAAGCTCTGGCTGGCCCAGGACAAGGGCGTTCCGTTGGGCGAAGGATGGGCGCTGGATGCGGCGGGCAACCCCACGGTCGACGCGCACGCCGCCGCCATCCTGTTGCCCGCCGGCGGCCCCAAAGGATCGGGGCTGGCGCTGATGTTCCAGGCGCTGACCAGCATCCTGGCCGGCAATCCGCTGATCACGCCGCGGCTCAACGACGGCGTCAACATACACAATCAGAACAGTGTGGTAGCCGCCATCGACATTGGCCTTTTCATCGACCCCGCCGAGTTCAAACAAGAGGTGGACGACACCATCGACGCCCTCAAGCGCCTTCCTCGCGCCGACGGCTTCAACGATGTCCTCATGCCGGGCGAGCCCGAGTTCGCCGTCTTCGACGAACGCAGCGCCAACGGAATTCCTTTGCCGCCGGGTACGCTGCAAAAGTTGCGTGACGCCGCGGCACACTTTGGTGTTCCGCTGCCCGCTGGGGTTGTGTAACAGAATCAGCTCGTATCTGTACAGATCCGGTGCGACGCACCGACCGGGACAGCGTCTTGCATTTGAACCCAGTTCCGGCCAGTGCGTCGCACCGCAACAGGGACAAAAAGAGATGCCACGATTCTTCTCGTGATGCGGCGGCGAGGAACGCCGAAAGCGTGATTTGATCGGTAGGGGCGCTGCTTGCTGCGCCCACAGTGTGCCGGGCGCAGCAAGCAGCGCCCCTACGGTATTGCCATCACTTGACCGTTGACACGATACGAGTCCTTTACGTCGTTGCCACAAACCCCTCATCAGGAGCACAAATTGTGACTGAACCAATAGATGTTGTGAAGTTAACCCAAGATCTGGTGGCGATGCCGTCGGAAAGCCAGCGTAGCAATGCCGAGATCGCCGATTTTCTGGCCTTTGCACTGGACAGGATCGGGTTTGAGGTAGAGCGGCTGTCGTTTTGGGATGAAAACGAGCAAGAGAAGGTGACGCTGGTGGCGAAGAAGGGCGACGGACCGGGCGGTCTCTGCCTCTTTTCCCATTCCGACACGGTGCCTGGCGGCGAAGGCTGGGAACCGCTGACCCCGCGCCTGGCCAATGGGAAGATCTACGGACGCGGCAGTTGTGACATGAAGGGCCCACTGGCGGCGACAATGGCGGCGGCGGCCCGTGTCCACGCCCACGATCTCACGCGTCCGCTCTTCATCGCCGTCACGTCCGACGAGGAGCAGGGGTATCACGGTGCGCGGCTGATGTTAAAAGAATCGCAGATCTTCCAGGCCGGTTGGCCCGAATTCGGCGTGGTGGCCGAACCGACGCAGATGATCCCCGTCTACGCGCACAAGGGCGGCGCTCGCATCCGGGTGACGGCGCACGGTGTGGCGGCGCATACCAGCACAGACAAAGGCGTCTCGGCCAACTTCCTCATCGCACCCTTTTTGGCCGAAATGGCAGAACTGGCGAAACGCTTCCGCCGCGACGAGACCTTCATCAACCATGAGTTCGATCCGCCCACCAACGCCTTTAACCTCACCATCAACGACTTCGGCACCCGGCCCAACGTCACTGCGGCGCGCACTGAGGCTATCCTTGGGCTGCGCGCCATGCCCGATGCGCATTTCAGCGAAGCCGTTCAACTGATCGAGGAGCGCGCCCGCGCCCACAATCTGGACGTGGACACCTACACCATGGACTACTTCGCCGTCTCGCCGGATGCGCCCATCGTACAGTCGGCCTGTCGCGCCAGCGGCGTCGACCGCGCGGTCAACGTACCGTTCGGCACCGAAGCGATCCTGTACAAAGAGCACATGCAGTGTGTCGTCCTGGGGCCGGGGAATATCGAACAGGCGCACACGATCGGCGAATGGATCGATGTGGCGGAGTTGGAAAGAGCGGTGGGTATCTATGAGCAGATGATCAAAGAACTATGCCAGGGCAGTTAGGCTGTCTGGACATTTTACATGGCTCCTCCGGTGAATCCGGCGTCGAGCGACAACTCGCCAGGAGACCGCAGCGTAAATGTCTATCCCTGGTATGGCGTTACTGCGCCGGATTCCCGATGAGCAGGGCGTTCGGCGGGCCGATCAATTGCATCGAGGGGTGGTAGAACTCAACCAGTCGACCGGCTTGCAGATCTTCGTCGCTGGTCCGATCCATAACGCGCAGCCAGTGCTGCATGGTCTCAGCCACGTAAAGACCGGCGGCAGCATAGTACGAAATGATGCCATGTCGCACCGCCTCGTCTCGGTAGAAGAACTCGCGTTCGTGGGCGCGGCAGGACAGCTCCGCGCCGGGCGAGGCGCTCATGACGATAGCAGATACGTTGACCGGCACACGGCCGGCAAGCAAGTTGGTAAATCAGTGATCGGGAAGCAACAACAGATTCGTCTGCGTGTTGAGATCGAGCAGGGGCCAGATCTCTTCCCACAGCACATGCTCACCGCCGCCTAGATCCAACCCCGGTGCGGCAGACTTGGCCTTCTCACCCAGAACAAAGCCATGTCCTGTCACATAGAGGAAGAGCGTGCGGATCGTCTGCTCGTGGATACGCTTGCCGATCGAGCGCAGAAAGTTCAACAGGATCGTCCGATCTAGCTGTCCTTCCAGGCTCACAATCTGGCTCGGGTCTAGCCCGCGGTGGCGCAGCACATTGTACATTAAGCCCATATCATGATGCATCGACAGATTGCCGGGATGCGGCGCACCGACGAGCACAGCCAGTTGGGCATGATTGGGTGAAAGCATGGGTTACTCCAAAAAAGATGGTGGGATGATGGCGATGATGGGATGATGCAGATTCCGCCTCATCATCCCATCATCGCCATCATCTACCTACTTCGGCCAGATCGACTCCATGGCGCCGATGATGCGATCCATGAGCGTATCCATCTCCTGGTTGACTACCTGGCGCTCGGGATTGGCATCGTACCAGGCCAGGATCTCTTCAGCCCCGCGGGCAAAGGGTGTGGTGGATACGAAATCGGGGACGAGGCGCTTGATCTTTGTGTTGTCGAAAATCATGCTATGCGCCTTATCGCCCAGCAGCCCGGCGCCCAGGTTGGCGTCGAAAGCCGCAATCAAATCTGACGGCACATGGACCAGTTGCGCTTCGACACCGGCGGCCTTTGCCACCGTCTCGTAGATCTGGTTCCACGTAAGCAATTCATCGGACGTGATGTGGAAAACGTCCCCCACGGCATGGGGGTTCCCCAGCAGGCCCACGAATCCCTTGGCAAAGTCGCTGTGATGGGTGAGCACCCAGAGTGATGTCCCGTCGCCGTGGACCATGACCTTTTTGCCCTGCCGCATACGGGCTACGGTTGTCCAGCCGCCGTTGAAGGGCAGCATTGTGCGGTCATAGGTGTGTGATGGGCGTACGATAGTGGCCGGGAAGCCTTCCTCGCGGTAGGCGCGGGTGAGAAGATCTTCGCAGGCGATTTTGTTGCGCGAGTAGAGCCAGTAGGGGTTTCGCAGCGGCGTCGACTCGGTGACGGGCAGCGCAGCGGGCGGCGTCTGATAGGCCGAGGCCGAGCTGATAAAAATGTACTGCCCGGTGCGTCCACGGAAGAGTTCCAGATCCGCGGCCACCTGCTCCGGTGTAAACGCAATCCAATTGACCACGGCATCAAAGTGCTGATCGCCTAACGCGGCCCGTGCCGAGGCGGCATCCCGGATGTCACCGCGTAAGACGTTGGCCCCCGCCGGCACAGGGCGAGCGCTCTGCCCACGATTGAGCAGATAGAGGTCGATGCCCCGGTCCAACGCCAACTGTGAACATGCCGAGCTGATGATGCCGGTACCGCCGATGAAAAGGACTTTCATAAATTGAATCTCCTGTGGGTGAAAGCTATAAGGATGTTTTGAAGCGTCAGCCGACCGTCTTCCCCTTCAACGCGGGCCGTTCCGTTGGCCCGAAATCCACGTTCGGCTCGAAATTCACGGTGATCTCGTCGGCGTGGAAGTGGGCGCGAATGGTAAGGCAGAAGGGAGTTTCGTAGAAATAGAGCTTGAGGGTATGGACATCTTCATCGGTCCATGCGGCGCTGGCGGCGACGCGCTGTTCGCCACGCCCGTTCATGGTGGTAATACCACGGCGCAATTCGCCATGACCGCAGACAATCCGGTGCTCACCCAGCTCATTGTGCAGATGGAACACCGTCTCACCGGCGCCGAAAGCGAGCGAGAGGGTCGAGATACCGGCGTCGTTGGCTTCGATGGTATAGACCTTGCCCGAAACGTCAGCGGCGAGCGGCGAGGATGCTTCGCCGCCCTGGAGCGGCAGCGCCAGCGAAGCGAGTGTGCCGATCAGCGTCTGCTGCGCGGCCTCGTCTGCGGGCAACGGCTCTGCGCCAAACGCCGGCAGCAAGTGTTGCCACACCAGGTCGAGGACGGCCTGCATGTTGGCCACGCCCGAGGTGATGGCGAGGACGGCGTTCTGTTCGGGCATGACGATACAGTATTGGCCGAACGCACCGTCGCCGCGGTAGGCATTGTGACGACAGCGCCAGAACTGATAGCCGTACCCCTGTGCCCAGTCGGGATTTTCGTTGCGGCTGTTGTCGCTGTGCGCGCGGGTGGCCTCTTCCACCCAGGCGGCGGAGACAATCTGCCGGCCCAGCCACTCACCCTTTTGCAGATACATCTGGCCGAAGCGAGCGATATCCTCGGTGGTGATGTTGAGTCCCCAGCCGCCGCTGTTGATCCCGCGCGGACAGCTTTCCCAGGTGGGGTGCTCGATCCCTAGCGGCTGGAAGAGACGTGGGGTGAGGTAGTCTACCAGCGTTTGGCCGGTCAACTTCTGCACGATGGCCGAGAGCATATAGGTTGCGCCGCTGTTGTAGACGAAATAGGTGCCCGGTTCGTGGGTCACCGGCTGCGCCAGGAAGGCAGCGGCCCAGTTGCCGTCTGCACGCTGCCACAACGAAGGCGTAGTGTCCTCGTGGTGACCGCTGGACATGGAGAGCAGATCGCGCACGCGCATCGCCGCCAGATACTCACTCACCTGCGAGGGCAGATCGTCGGGGAAGAATGAAACTACCTTGTCGTCGAGCGTCAGCCGTCCTTCGTCTACCGCCAAGCCGACCGCGGTGGACGCAAAACTCTTGCTCAACGAAAAAAGCATATGTGGCAGATCCGGTGCATAGGGATTCCACCAGCCTTCGGCAATCACGGCGCCGTGACGGACAAGCATGAAACTGTGCAAATGGGTGATGGTCTGATCCACGGCCTGCAAAAAGTCGAGGACCGCAGCCGATGGCACGCCCTGTGCTTCGGGTGTGCTGCGACGTAATGCGGTGGAAAGTTCAACGGTCATGCGTCATGCTCCTATCGTGGGGGCTGCATTAAAACCAAACGCAGCAAAGCGTGAAAAGGAACAATAGATATCTCCCATCGTACAACTTTTGAGAATGATGAGCGAATTGGGCTATCCTCATCTTTGCAGAGAATAGCGGAATAGGGTTAGATCGTAGACCGTCTAGATCCGGAAGGACGATGCACAGACGTGTCGTTCCGATGCCGCATCATCCCATCATCATTCTGCCCATCATTCCGCCCACTATCCCATCATCATTCTGCCCATGTTTATCCTTAGAGAACACCAACAAGACGCCGTGGCTGCGGCATTGAGCAAATCTGTCGGTGGCACATTGACCGCCGTGATCCCGCCGGGTGGCGGCAAGACGATCCTGGCGTTGGCGGTGTTGGATGCGCTATACAAGGCCGGTCGCATCGACGCCGCCGTCGTGCTCACACCGCGACTGGGGCTCTGTTCCCAGTTCGAGTTGGACTGGCAAACTGTGCGCACCCATTTTCAGCCCGATGCCATGAATGGGCTTGTCCACCGCGAGAACGCGGGGATCGACAGCCTGAGTGCCTTTGGCTATGTCACCAGCTATCAGTCGCTCACAGCAGACTCGATTGTGCATCGCCGCTTTGCCCGCCGCCGTTCAGGAAGGCTGGCGATCGTGTGCGACGAAGCCCATTACCTGGGGCAAAAACTCTACGGCAGCGGCGAAACCACCGAGGCCGCCAAGATCCTGGCCAATATCGGCAAATACGCCGCCTTCAAACTGGTGATGACCGGCACGCCCTATCGTTCCGACGAGAACCCCATCGTCTTTGCCGAATACGACGATGACGGCAACATCCGCGCCGATGTCAAAATCACCTACAGCGATGGGGTGGCGCAAGGCTTCCTGCGTCCCTTCGACGCCGTCCTCTTCGACGGCACGCTCTATCAGACCCGAAGGCGGCAACGCGACGGCGCTTCCTACTACGCCAAAGAAGCAGTGGATCTGCGATTCACCGCGCAACAGTTGACCAAAGTTGCCACCGATCCCCAGTTCTGGCAGGTGGCCGCCCGTCACGCCTTCGAGAAGGTCAAAGAACTCCAGGAAAGCTGGCCGCGCTACTGCGGCATCGCCGGCTGCGCCACACAGGAACACGCCCGCCAGGTGATGGCTTATCTGGAATCGTTGGGTGCGCGCTGCCTGTTGGCCGTCTCCGACGACAACAACGCCCACGAGAATCTACGTCTCTTCAAGCGCGGTGGCTGGGACATGCTGGTGACGGTGGGCATGGCCCACGTCGGCTACGACTACAAACCCATCGCCGTCGCCGCCGTCCTCAACGGCGTGCGCGAGTACAACTGGCTCGATCAATTCACGATGCGTGCGGGCCGCATTGTGCCCAACCGTCCGCGTGCCGAGCAGACGGCCTGGATCTTCGGCCTGAACGACCGCGCCATGCGCCAATACATCAACGCCAAACGCAAAGAGGCCGAGCGTGCCGTCAAAATGCGCGCCGAGGACGAAGATCCCAGCCAGGGCAGCGGCCTGGGCAACGGCAACGTCGGTCCTCGCTTGCTGTACAACGGTGTGGAACTGGAGGGAATTTCGGGGCTCGGCTTTGATCACAACGGCTATCGGGCCGATCTCGAAGTGGATGACCCTGCCTACGTCACCGACAAAGAGGAGCGCGAAGCCCTGCGCCGTCGTCGGCAGGGGTTGGTGGGGCAATATGCGGCCAAACGCTATGCCACCGTCAACGGCGAGACGATCCGCAAGGTCAACGCGCTGCTGATTGCCCGTTACAGCAAGCCCGTCAACCAATGCACGCCCGACGAACTCGGCCAACAGATTGCCTGGCTGGAACAGGAACTTGGCCTTGACGCCCAGACCGAAGCGCTCCAAGCGCAGGCCGACGCCGACTACGAAGAGCGCGAACAGTACGTGCAGGGGGGGTTGTTTGGGGAAGGGGATGAGATGACGAGATGAAGGGGTGAAGGATGATGAGATGATGAGGATGATGAGGATGATGAGATGATGGATCTCGGAGAGAATGATCATCTCATTATCCCATCATCTTTCGTCAACCCAACAAGCAACCAGAGGAGAATCATCATCTCATCATCCCATCATCTTTCGTCAACCCGACAAGCAACCAGAGGAGAATACGACGCCCATCATCCTCATCATCCCATCATCTTGCGCCAACCCGACAAGCAACCAGAGGAGAATGCAACGCCCATCATCCTCATCATCCCATCATCTTGCGCCAACCCGACAAGCAACCAGAGGAGAATGCGACGCCCATCATCCTCATCATCCCATCATCTTGCGCCAACCCGACAAGCAACCAGAGGAGAATGCAACGTCCTTCACCCCTTCACCCCTTCACCCGCTCTCCCGTTCACCCCTTCATCTCTTCCCCGCTCACCCCATACACCCGCTGCGCATTCCGCCAGAAGTACCTCTGCGTCGCATCCTCTCCCTTTTCCGCGAAGTAGGCCTTCACCACAGCCAAATAGTCGGCGTAGGATCGGCCGGAGCGGTCGCTCACAGGCCAGTTGCTGCCATAGATCAGCCTGTCGGCGCCGAAGGTCTGCCACAGCACGTCCAGGGTAGGACGATAGAAGTCGAGGTCCGCAGGCGCAGGGGTGACGGTGCTCTGTTCCATCATGGCCGAGAGCTTCATGTGAATGTTGGGCTGCTCGGCGGCGCGTTGGTAGCGATCACGCCAGGCGGCGCTGACCGCGTTGCCGTCCACGGGCATGTGGAGGATATGGTCGATCACGATGCGCAGATCGGGGATGCGCCGCGCCACCTCCAGCACGCCATCCAGGTGATCGGCGTGGATCAGGACGTCGAGGGCCAGGTCCTGATCGGCCAGCAGCCGGAGATCATCCACAAGAGTGCCCCGGTCAAGCTGGGCAAAACGTTGCCCACCGCAGCGGATGCCGCGGAAGATAGGATTGGCGGCAAAGCGCGCCAGTTCCGCACCGAATTCGGGCCGGTCAGGCACTACATTGCCCACGAACCCCACGATGAAGGGCTCATCGGCGGCCAGATCGAGGATCCACTGATTGTCTTCGAGCCAGGAACTGGCTTCCACCACCACCGTCCCCGTCACGCCCAGCGGCGCGGCCAGATCGGTAAGGTGTTGTGGCAGCACAGGGCGATAGAGCAGCGTGTTGTCCTTCGGAGGCCAGGGCACACCCTGCGGCCGTCGCGGATCATAGAAGTGGGTGTGGGTGTCGAGGATCATCGGTTTGTCCTTTAACAGTACATGGCGGCGGAAATCCCACGGCGGAACCTATGGCGTCTGTACCGCTGGTAGAAGTCGACGCCAAAATGGGCGTCGTATGACGGCATAGTTCCGCCGGGATTTACTTAGTAGCCGGCTTCTTTATCCACCACGTTTCGCATCTCTTCACCCGACTGATACCGTCGCAAGTTGTCGAGGAAGATCGACAGCGCGCGATCGTCATAGTAGGGCGTCAGCCCTGAATAGTGCGACGTGAGGATCACGTTGGGCATATCCCACAAGGGTGAGTCGGCGGGGAGCGGCTCGGGATCGACGACGTCGAGACCTGCGCCGGCGATCCAGCCTTCCTGCAAGGCGCGCACCAGGGCGGATTGGTCCACCGTTTTGCCGCGGCCGATGTTGATCAAATAGGCGCTGGGCTTCATGGCGCGCAGTTCACGTTCGCCGATCATGCCTTCGGTTTCGTGGGTCAGCGGCACCGTGAGCACGACGAAATCGGCCTCCGGCAGGGTGTCGAGCAGGCGATCGGCGCCGATCATGCGGGTCACCCCAGGGGCAGGGATCGACGGATCGCGGCGCACGCCAATGACCTTCATGTCGAGGGCGGCGGCGACGCGAGCGGTCTGCGCGCCGATAGCGCCCACGCCCACGAGCAGCATGGTCTTGTCGGGCAGTTCAAAGAGATCATCGATCCTGGATTTACCCCAGCGGTGCGCCATCTGATCTCTCATCGCTCCCTGGAAATTGCGCGCCAGCCCAAACAGGAAGGCGAAGATGTGCTCGGTGATGGGGATGGCGTGCACGCCCGAGGCGCTGGTGAGGATAAACTCCTTCTCCACGGCTTCGGGGTGACGCATGAGCCAGTCCGCGCCCGCACCCCACTGCTGCATCCAGCGTAAGTTGTGCGCCCGGTTCAACCAATCGCGCGGGAAGTCGCCCACGACGATCTCGATCTCATCCAGGGCGGCTTCCACTTCGTCCTCGTTCTGGGTAAACAGCACACGATACCCCGGTGCGGCCGAACGGATCTGTTTCAGATGATCTTCTGTCATGCGGTCGGGCGAAACACCGACCAGTATGGTTGGCAAGGGGGATTCTCCAATCAAGGATAAATAGTCCGTCGTCTAGGCTGTGGCGAGGACCGTCTCGATCTGCGCCAACTCGTCTTCGCTAAACGCCAGGTTCTGCAATGCCCCCACGCTGTCGTCGATCTGGCTGGGACGGCTGGCGCCGATGAGGGCCGAGGTGACCACGTCGTGGCGCAACACCCAGGCCAGCGCCATCTGCGCCAAAGACTGCCCGCGCGCCTGGGCGATTTCGTTGAGCCGCGTCACTTGCGATAGTTTTTCCTCGGTGATGCGATCGGGCTTGAGGAAGCCGTGGGGCTTGGCGGCCCGCGAGTCCTCTGGGATGCCACCCAGATATTTGTTCGTGAGCAGCCCCTGAGCCAGCGGCGAGAAGGGAATGCAGCCCATGCCTTCCGACGCCAGTGTGTCGAGCAGACCATCTTCGACCCAACGGTTGAACATGCTGTACGACGGCTGGTGGATCAGGCAGGGTGTGCCCAACTCGCGCAAGATCTGCGCCGCCTGCCGCGTCTGCTCGGGCTGGTAGTTCGAGATACCCACGTACAACGCCCGCCCCGAACGAACGATATAATCAAGCGCCCTCATCGTCTCTTCCAGTGGCGTTTCGGGATCGAAGCGGTGGCTGTAGTAGATGTCTACGTAGTCCAACCCCATGCGTTTGAGGCTCTGATCGAGACTGGCGACCAGGTATTTGCGCGATCCCCATTCGCCGTACGGCCCTGGCCACATGCGATAGCCGGCCTTGGACGAGATGATCAGTTCGTCGCGGTAGGGTGTCAGATCCTGGCGCATGATCTGGCCGAAGGTCTCTTCCGCCGAGCCGGGCGGCGGGCCATAGTTGTTGGCCAGGTCAAAGTGGGTAATACCCAGATCAAAGGCGCGGTGGATCATGGTGCGGGCGGTTTCCAGTGTGTCCACGCCACCGAAGTTGTGCCACAAGCCCAGCGAAATGGCGGGCAGCTTCAATCCACTGCGCCCACAACGGTTGTAAACCATCCCATCGTAACGAGAGGATGCGGGAAGATAGGTCATTGTTTGGGGCCTTTCAATTGTTGACGTTTGTTAAAGTGTCTCCTCGATTGTCTCATCAATCGCCTCGATCAACAATTCCAGGCAGCCTGGGGCCAGGATCGAAGGTTCTTCCTGGTAGAGGCCCAGGCCGTAGCGCGGGCGAGGCAGGAGATAGGCCACTTGCATGTCCCCGGCCAGCGGCGACAGCAGGATCGGCGTGTCGGGGAAGCGGCGACGCAGTTCGGTCTGCACCTGGTTAGACGGTTCGCCGGCGCAGGTAACCCAGAGGGCGTCGCCCAGTTGGTAAACCGAGAAGGGGAATGGGATGGTGGCGCTGTCTGGCAGTTGGCGCAGACGCATAAGCCAGCGACGGGCACGCTCCGCGCGGGCGCGGGCCGTGCGGGCGGCGACGACGTCACCCGCGTCCTCGGCGGCGCGGTACTTTGCTTCCCGATCGGTCAGTTCGGATTGGAGCAGATCCGGATCGGGTTTCGGCTTGAGCGGTAGATCGACGGTAGCCTGTCCGCCGCCAAAACGCTGGGTTTCGAGGCGGCGTTCCTCTGTCTGCCCCGTATAAGACCACACGCCCACCGTAGCGCCGGAGACGACCGGCCCCTGGTAGGCATAATCCGCCGCAGGTGCGCCCATCGAGTTGAGCGCAGAGAGCGTTGCATAGCCCACCTGGCGTCCGTTGCGGTCGGCGACGGCGGTATCCCCGACGAAGCCCTCTTTCGGTCCCAGTTCGCCGCACGCACCCAGGAAGAAGACACAAGGCGCACCGAACGCATCTTCCACCGTCTCACGCAGAGCACCGACGTAATCGGGGCTGATCAAGGTATTGTCCCAGGCCAGGGTGGTGGGATGGCAGGCATAGTTGACGATCACGGCCAACGGATCGCCGCCCGGCGTGGTGACGCGGGCTACCAGCAGCGTGTCGTCGGCTGCATCGTTAGGGTTGAAGCCACAGGCGTAGAGCTGATTCGTTTCGTCCCAGAAATCACGATTGGCGGCGAGATCGCAGCGCCCGACGGCGTAGGTGATCAGCGCTTCCTGCGCCGAGGCCGCGGCGCGACCAGCGCCACGACGCAGGGCATCCTCCAACTGATCGAGGTAGGCGGGGATGAGTTCACCGCCGGGCAGATCGAAGCGATCCGGTGTCATGAGGCCGGCAGAGTGAGTGTGCGAGAAGCTGATGACGACTCGCTCGGCGGGCAGCCCTGCGCCCTCCGCCGCGGCCTGGGCCAGGGATCGGTAGCGGGCGGCGTCGATGCCGACGAGGTCGATTTGGATGCGCAGCATGGGCGAGGCATCCCCGCGCAGCGGCGCCGTGAAAAGGAGATCGCAGACCAGCGGTCGATGCACACCGGTGGCGCGGTCATGGCGGGCCGCGCCCCACATGCGATGGTAGATGCCGACGGGCGGCGTAATGTCCTCGCGGGCATGACCGAAGCGGAGGTGGGAGGTGGGGATGGATTGGGTTACGGGCATGAATTCCTCCTTCAGTCGAAAATCTTCTTGTTTCCGGTAAACTTCTCCACTGCGCTGGGATCGAGTTCCACGCCCAGGCCGGGCCCACTGGGGATGGCGAGCATGCCATCGGCGTCGAGGCGCCACCCCCCGAGGACGAGTTCATCCAGGTAGGGTGAGCCTGTGATATATTCCACCAGATCGGTATCGGGGAAGGCCGAGGCGAGTTGCAGATCGGCGGCAAGGCCGAGTGCTGTGTTCCAGCCGTGGGGGATAAAGCGGACGCCGTTTTCCTGGGCCATCCAGGCGATGCGACGTTCTTCACTGATACCGCCGACCTTGGTCACGTCGGGCTGGACGATATCGAAAGCACCGGCCTGCAGCCAGGGCTGGAAGGACTGGCGACGGGTGAGCACTTCGCCGCCGGCGATAGGCAGCGGCGCAGCCCGGCGCAGGTGCACGTAGTCTTCAAGGGCGTCTGGGTGCAGCGCTTCCTCGAACCAGGCCACGTCATACTCGGCCAGCATATGGGCGGTGTTGATGGCCCATTTGAAGTTGCCGCGCCAGTAGGCGTCGCTGCCGCCGGCGTCGACCATGAGCAGCGAGTTCTCACCGATGGTCTCGCGCGCCGTGCGCACGATCCGTTCGTCCAGATGCTTATTGACGCGGCCAAAGGGTCCCCAGCCCATTTTGAAGGCGCGAAAGCCTTGATCCTTGAGTTGGAGCAGATGCTCTCGCAGGGGATCGGGGTCTTCCATCAACAGCGATGCGTAAGGCTTGACCCGCTCGCGGTAGCGTCCGCCGAGCAGACGGCCGACCGGCTGTTGGGTCGCCTTGCCCAGCAGATCCCAGAGGGCGATGTCGATGCCGCTGATGGTGTGGGTGATGGCGCCGCCGCGCCCTTGCCAGAAAGTGTGCTGGTGCAATTTCTCGCTGACCCGCTCTGGCTCCAGCGCATTTTCGTTGCGGTAGAGCGGCTCCAGCACTTTGAGCGCGCCGCGCACCAGATCTTCGCTGGTGAAGACGCTGCCATAGCCCACCAACTCCTCGTCGGTGACGACGGCAATGAGGGTATGCACACAGTCTTCTTCTCTGATTTCGTTGCTCCAGCCGCCTTCGGGCGTCACCCCGTAGAGACCGGCGGCGCGGATTTCGCGGATTTTCATAGAGACCTCGTGGTTGGTTGCTGGTGGTTAGTAGTTGGTGGAGATGAACGGGTGAAGGGGTGAAGGGGTGAGCGGGTGAAGGGGTGGTGAGATGACGGGATGATGGGATGATGGGAGTGGGATCGTGAGCGACCATCATCCCATCATCTCATCATCATCTCCCCTTCACCCCTTCATCTCATCATCCCTTCATCTCTCAAAGACCTTTACCCTTGCCGTGAATTGAACATCCTCGTCCAGCGGAAACATCGGCCGCGCGCAGACGGTATGGCCAAGGTAAGGCAGGTTGGCGCTGGTGGAGCCGGGCGCGTCGACGTGGAGGACGAGGGCGCCCCAGTCGTTGAACATGTGGGGCTGGCAGTGCGGCGACTTGACGACGACGGCATCGAAGCGGCTCGGTTCCTGGCCGTGCCCCCAAAAGAGGGAACGGTCATAGAGGCTGACCGGCCGGCTGGTGGCGACGACGGTGTGGTTGCCGACTTGCAGTACGGCGCTCTTGCCGCCATGCCAGACGGCGCCGTTGCTCTCGCTGACAAAATCGCCGTCAGAGAGCATGCGCACGGTGGCAGTGACGGGCAGCGGCGTGAAGCGCTGGGGATCAAGTTGTCCGCCCAGGGTGATGTCGATGGTGGCGCCGATACCGGCGCGCAGGGCGGCGTCGACGGCAGGGGCGTCGACCACCGGTGTGAGCAGGCGACCTTCATAGCCTGCCGCCATCAACGCCGCGAGGATGGCGTTGCTGTCACCGGATGCACCGGAACTGGTGGCGTCGGCGGCGTCGGTCAGGATGACGGTCCCGCTCTGGTTGGCTTTGGTCTTTTCCACGGCTTCTTCGAGCGAGATCAGCGGTTGCAACATCTGCTCGTGCACGGCCCAGAAATCTTCGGCCATTGCTTGCGCCTCGCGTTTGGCGCGTTCAACATCACCGTCTACGACGACGAACGTATTGGTACGCAGATCGGGCACGTCGGTGAAGGGGTTGCCGATAAAGAGGCCGGCAGAAAGACCGCCCGGCTCACTTTCGATGCGTTGGGCGCGGCGGATCATGCCACCGATGAGACCGGTAGCGGTGATCAGTTGCGTGCCACGCACCAGCGCGGGGATGGGCACCACGGCGGTCACCGGCTTGACGCCCTCGTCCATGATCTTCAGGAGCAGGCGGGCAGCGCGCTCGCCGGTCTGGTAGAAGTCAACATGCGGGTAGGTGTGAAAGGCAACGATTGCATCCGCTGCCTCTAGAATGCGGTCGGTGAGGATGCCGTGCAGATCGAACGAGGCGACGATGGGGACCTGATCCCCCACCATGCGCCGGATCTCCTGCAAGAAATAGCCTTCGGGGTCCGGCTCCAATTCAGAAGCCATGGCGCCGTGCAGCGAGACGTAGACGGCGTCCACGGGCAGGGCCGCGCGGGCGGCATCCAGAAATTCCTGGGCCATTCGCTCGTAGTCGGCCTGCACCGTGGGCCCACCAGACGTGATGGCGCGGATGCTGAATGCAGGCGCAAGCACAATGTCCGAGCGTTGGCGGAAGAGATCGAGCGCGCCACACATTTCAGTGTTCAGCCCACGATGATAGTCGATGATCTCCGGTCCACTGCCCACCTCGAAATCCTCGTAACGGGTGAGCACCGGGTTGAACGAGGAGATCTCCTGTTTGCTTTCAGCGATGAGAATACGCATAGGGGGGCCCCCATGTTGGGTGATGGTTGGGTGATAGTCGAGAAATGAGCCTTCCTCTGTACCTACAGTCTCCAGTTCTTTTTCACCGGATCACCAGCGGATCTCCCCTTGCACCGGCCCGCGATGCTGATCTGAGCGCTCGGCGATAGGCCACTGTTGCCATTCGGCGGCGACTTCGATGAGACCGGTGACCGCGGCTTCGAAGATAGCTTTGCCCTTCTCGGCAGTGCCGGCGGTGGCGTCACCGTGAACGCCGGTCTTGGTCCAGCGCCCCCAATAGTCGTTGAAGCGGACGGGGTTGGAGTAGATGCTGTCGGAGCTGACATACTTGCCGCGCACGTCATCGTCGGCCACGGCTTTGTCCATTTGCACGCGTTCAGGGGCGAGGTGCAGGTAAAGTGACGTCTCAAATTCGTCGGCGTGGGCCATGACTTCGGTTTCGCGCACGGCGTTGAAGGCATCCATAGCCAGGGGGAAGTATCCGAGTGCGCCGCAAACCGCTCCGGTTTCGAGCACGGTTTTGCGCGCAATGAGATCGATCAACGGCGTATTTGATCCGTGACCGTTGACAAGCAGGATCTTCTTGAACCCGTGATAGGCTACACTCTTGGTAATGTTGAGGCAGAAAGCGATAAAAACATCCGGCTCAATATGGATAGTGCCGGGGAAGTCGATGTGATGCAGGTTGAGGCCATAGGCGATGGGCGGCAGCACGAGGATCTTATCGGGTGCGCGGCGACCGGCTTCGAGGCAGATCGACTCGCAGAGAAAGACATCCACGTCGAGCGGCAGGTGGTGTCCGTGCTGTTCGGTGGAGCCGGTGGGCAGGATCACGACTTTCTGCTGCTCGATGGCGTCATTCATCTCCGGCCAGGTCAAACGATTGTAGCGGTATTCGGTCTGGGCAGACATGGATTTTCGACTTTCATAGGTGGGTGGGGTAAAGAATTGACGGTGCGTTCACTATGCGTCGATCTGCAAACTTTGTCAACCGACCTGACAGAAGCTCTCTGCACAACGATTGCCCCGGGCCAGAGATTCGACTACAATGGAGACACCCCCTATTGCGGACGACTGTTGGCTACGAGGATAGGCCGTACACCTACTTCACTCTAACTGTAGCGCCAGTGGAACCACTTCTCGTTTTCGGCACCACACAGCCCTGGTCATACAGGAGAGAAGCCAGATGAGACTCAACGATACCGAACGCAGACAGATGAGAGCTGCCTTGTCCGGCTCATTCAGTACCCCGCCCTATTTCGATACGCTGGTGCGCGCCTTAAGCAAAAACCCAAACGATTTCGCACCGATGTCGGGGATCAGCGTACGCATCGACGCCCTCATCGAGGAATACGAGGCCAAAGGCGAGATCCTGGCCCTCATAGAGATGCCGACACAGGTGCAGGGGTGGGAGCAGAATGCAGGCTTAAAGGCAGCCCTCGACATCGTGAGGCAGAGCTATCTGGCCCGTCAGGGATCGCTGTGGATGAGGTCCCCCAAGCCATTCAACGCCTATCTACTCGATCAGGGGCGCCCCTTTATCGACCGCAAAGTTTTCCGCCAATACTGTGAGGAGTTGGTGCCCGAAAAGGGCAAACGCTTCCTGGTGGTCAACGGCGAACCCGGTTCTGGCAAGACGCACTCCCACTATTTGATCGAAGCCGCCGCCCCTCACTATGGCTACCAGTTCTGCTTCATCGAATTGGAGCAGGAGATTCCCAGCAAATACTACCCCGATGTCATGGCACGGCGGATCGACCGCGACCTGGCTTTGCCCGAAACCGAACCCATGATCGAACAGCAAAATGTGCCAGACCGCTGGGCGCAGGAACTGTGCGATTGGCTTGTCAAAAAGATCCAACTCGGGGGCAACCACTACTGGATTGTCCTCGACGGCTTTCGCAATCCGGATCTGCCAGAGGAGACCAAACAGTTGGTCAAACACTTGATCGACGCCGTGGACAAACGACTCCCCCAAACCCGCCTAATCTTACTCGACTTCGAACTGGCATCGCTACCGCGTAAACTGCGTCCCTTCGTGCGCAACGAGGACATCCGCGCCGTGGATCAACCTGAAATGGAAGCCTTCTTTCGGGAGCTCTTTCAACACGCCCAACTGCCGTTCGACGAGCAACACGTGGTACAAGTAGCCGGCCAGATCCTACATGATCTGCCTGTGACCGGCGAGGAACGCATGCTGGAAATCATGGTACGCGTGATGGAGACGACGGAACAACTTTTGGCGACGGAGTGAGGCCCATGGAAAAGTCAAACCCGATCCTCTCCAAAGAGGAGTTGAGCAAGCGCATAGCCAACCTCTCTTTTGGCTCCCGCCGCATAGAGATTACGCCCGCCCAATGGCTCTACCGCGAACGAGCCGCCGTCCGCGTCGAGTGCGATCTAGACGAACTGCAGCCTTCCGGCACAATCGACGCCGATGCCCAGGCCGCCCTTCAGAAAGTCATGCTCGAGTCATCGGTAGTCTACACGGCGGATGGGCGCCCCGTCTGGCGTCTACACCACGATGTACGCCGGGCGACACTCAAACGGCTTGCCGGGCAGGGACGGCTGGTGGAAACACTGGATGCCAACCCGGCAAACCATTCATCAATCCTGCAAACCATGCTGGACGGCTACATTCGCGGCACGGCCCCCGACGTGGACGGCCAGACCCTGCCCGAACTGGAAGCCACCCTGCAGGTGGTGGAATGGCTGGCGGGCTGCCTGCCCGATCTACCTTCGCCCGACCAACTTCGCCAGATCATCGCGCGCGAACGGCTGCTCAAGCCCTTCCGATTTTTGGTCGGTAGCCACTTCCGTGGCCGCAGTGACGAACTGCGCCTGCTGCGCGACTATGTGGGGATCCGGGCCGAGGCGCGAACACAAGCGACACCGGCGCCCGATCAACCGCTGCTGATCTACGGGCCGGGCGGCATCGGCAAGTCCACCCTGATCTCAAAATTCATTCTCGAATATGCCGACCCCGAAGATAGCCAACGCCTGCCTTATGTCTACATCGACTTCAACCGCCGCGACGTCGACATTCAGGAACCCATTTCTCTCCTGTTGGAAGCGGTACGCCAGCTTGCCATTCAATATCCCATGGATGAGGAGCGCTGGAACCGTCTGTATGAGCAATGGCGGCGCAGCGTCGATGACCTGACCCAGGACAACCCGGCGCAAAAAGCCGCCTATGGACTGGAATCGGTGGCGTCGGCGCGGCGCCGCGGCTGGGATCGCTACGTGTTCGAGTTCGTAGACGCAATTGCCGATCTACCCCAGACGGGCCAGCCGTTCCTCATCGTGCTCGACACGCTGGAAGAACTGCTCTACCACAACCGCGAGTACCTGGGCGACCTCTGGGGCTTCCTCTCTTTGCTGCACAGTGAGATCCCCGATCTGCGCGTCGTCCTCTCGGGCCGGTCGCCGCTGCCACTGGAGTTTCCAGTGCAGGCACTGCTGTTGGATGGCCTGGATCTGCAGTCCGCCGTCGATCTCCTGCTCGAACGAGGCATCCCCAACGAAATCTTCGCCCACCAGATCATCGAAATTGTGGGGCGCAGTCCGCTCAGCCTCTGGCTGTCTGCCGATCTTTACGGGCGGCTGGAAGGCGATATGCAGGCGTTTGAAAATCTGGAGGCGCGCCAGGAATATTTCTATCAGGTCAAAGAGTATTTGATCCAGGGCGTGCTCTACCGGCGTATCCTGGGCCACATCCACGATCCACGCCTCCAGGCTTTAGCCCACCCCGGTCTCGTCCTGCGCCGCGTCACCCCGGACCTGATCCTGAACGTGTTGGCAGAGGCCTGTAAGATCGAGGTCAAAGATATTGAGGACGCCCAAACACTCTTTACCCAACTGCAGGAAGAAGTCGCAGTGGTGGAAATCAACCACGCCGACCCCAACGAGATTCGCCAGCGCCCCGAACTACGCCTGGCTATGCTGGAGCTGCTGCTCCAGGACGACCGTGAAAAAGTCAAAGAGATCCATCAGCTCGCCGTCGCCTACTTCGAGAAGCGAGTGGCCGCCCAATCGCCGGCCAATGTGCAGGACGGCGCCGATCTGGTCTATCACCGGCTGGCCCTTAAAGAACCCCCTGCCTTCCTCGACGGCTATACCCCCAACGACCTCCAGGAAATTGCCAACGAACTGGGCAGCGCCATCCAGGATCTGCCGGTGGAGGCGCAGACCTACCTGGTTTCGCGCGTCAAAGTGGAGATTCAGCTCGATCCCGGCGTGTGGGAAGCCGCCGATCTGGAGTCCTGGGAACAGATGACCGCGCGCAGCGTGCAACGTCAGCTCAACCTGCGTGCCTATGCCGACGCCCTGGCCCAGTTGGAAAAGCGAGAAGAACGCAGTCTGGGTAGCCCGCTCTATCCGCTGCAGGTATTGGCCCAGATCGGGCTCGGCCAGATCGAAGCGGCCCATCACACCCTGGAAGAAGGGATCCGCCGCACCCCACCCAATTCTGTCGAAATGCAGGATCTTCTCCTGTTGGCGGCGTCAATGGACGAGACAGATGAACGGTTCGCTGCCGCCGCCGAATACTATCACCGCGCCCGGCACATCGCCCGCCGCCTGGGCGACGACACGGCCGCCGTCAACACTCAGTTGAAGATTGTACGCCTGACCCATCTCCTCTACCCACCCGACGCGCCCGAAGTCCGCCAGGAGCACGACACCCTCTTGGAACTCTGGCAGAGGCTGGACGATGCCAGCCTGCTCGAACACCCCGCTCTGCTGCGCGATGCCGCCACCCAGGTCGGGGCCGAAACCCCCGAACTGGTGAAACAGGCCGTTCGTCTACTCGGCCTGGGCAGCGACAAACCGACCAACCTGAACGTGCTGGCCAGCGCACTGGCCACGTGGGACGATCTGCGCTCAACAGAGTTGGATCAACAGCCGGGTGTGCTGGCTCAGCAGGTCAAGGCGGAGTGGCGCGGCGATCTCTACTCCACCTGGATGGCCTACCTGGAGGGGACTCCGTGGGAACGCATCGCCCGCGATCTGGTGCGCTTGGTCGAGGCGCATCCGCTCACCCCCACCGTGAGCATTACCCTGGTAGATCTACTCAAAGCCCGCTTGCTGTTGACCGGCGAACAGGCCGCCCTCCTCCAGACACTGCTGGCGGACAGTTTCAGTGTGGCGGATCTACAGACGCTGGTACGCACCGAACTCGACATCGATCTCAACGAAGTGAGCCGGGCCAAGGATCCCGAGCGCAGGATTGCCGATCTGGTAAGCTGGGCCGAGACCAACGGGCGGCTGGCGCAATTGCTTCAGGCCTTGTTGATCGGCCTGCCACAAAGCCCCCAGTTGCAGGAACTGCTCGACCTGCTGGGGATCTCGACCCGCCCTGCCCAAGAGTCGACGGACCCGGAAGCAGTGATCACTGCCACCGAGGAGCAACTGGCGCGCGCCCGTCAACGCGGGGATCGCGAGGCTGAGGCCAATGCACTGGTCCGCCTGGGCAATGCCTACCTGGAACGGAGTGCAGGCGACCGCGGTGTGAACCTGAAGCAGGCGCTCACCTTCTACGAGCTGGCCCTTACCCTCTTGCGCGCCGTGGACGACCGTAGCGGCGAAGCATCCACCCTCAACCTCATCGGGGCGGTCTACAACGACCTGGGAGAGAAGCAGAAGGCGCTGGGCTACTTTGAACAGGCCCTGCCCCTCTTGCACGCCGTGGGCGACCGCGCCGGCGAAGCCTACACCCTGCAGACCATCGGCGGGGTCTACGACGACCTGGGAGAGAAGCAGAAGGCGTTGGGCTACTTTGAGCAGGCCCTGCCCCTCTTGCGCGCCGTGGGTGACCGCGCCGGCGAAGCCGTCATCCTCCACAGCATCGGTCGGATGTACGCCGACCTGGACGAAAAGCAGGCGGCGTTGGGCTACTTTGAGCAGGCACTGTCCCTCTTCCGCGCCGGGAGCGACCGCAGCGGCGAAGCCTACACCCTCCACACCATCGGCGCGGTCTTCAATGTTCTGGACGAGAAGCAGAAGGCGTTGGGCTACTATGAGCAGTCCCTGTCCCTCTTCCGCGCCGTGGGCGACCGCAGCGGCGAAGCCATGACCCTTCACAACATCGGTGCGGTCTACGCTGACCTGGGCGAGAAGCAGAAGGCGCTGGGCTACTTTGAGCAGGCCCTGCCCCTCTTGCGCGCCGTGGGTGCCCATGCCGGCCAAGTCCAAACCCTCAACAACATTGGCCGGGTCTACGCTACCCTGGGGGAAACGCAGAAGGCGTTGGGCTACTACGAGCAGGCCCTGCCCCTCATTCGCGCCATGGGCGACCGCGGCGGCGAGGTCAATGTGCTGAACGCCCTGGGGCTGGCTTATGCAGAACTCGGCGAAACCCAGCGCGCGATCGAGTACTTTGAACAGGTGCGGCAACTGGCCCAAGAGATTGGCGACAGGCAAGTGGAGGCGGACGTCCACGGCAATCTGGGCAACGCCTACTTTCAGCTTGGCCACTATGAGGATGCGATTACCCACTATCGGGCGGCGCTCGAATGGGCCGAAACTGCGCATGACCGCAATGAAGCCGCCGATTGTGAGTTCTTCCTGGGGCTTAGCCATCTGGAATTGGGCCGCCCGGCTGAAGCGCAACACCATCTGGAAGCAGCGGAGGCGATCTACGCCGAGATCGGTCATCCCAACCTGGCGCGTATGCAAGAGTTCCTGAAGATGGCAACCGAGCGCGCCCGAGAGGAAATCCACGGCAAGATCGACACCGGCGGCGGCGCCTATATTCGCGACACCGTCGACGTTACCGGCGGCGACTTCGTGGGTAGGGATAAAGTCGTCTATGGCAACATCAGTTCCGGCAGTATTGCCATCGGCAAGGGCATCCATATCGGCGGACAGTCGGGCCAGGCAGGGCTGGAAGAGCGTACCTCCGCTATCTGCCGCGGGGAGGTAACCCAGGCTACACCCACCTACCACACCGCCTTTCTGGTGGGCCCTGATCTGGTGCTCACGGCCTACCACACCGTCCAACAGATTGTAGAAGGAAGCCTGCCACCCCAGAACCTCACCTTCCGCTTCGACCTGCTCTCGACGCGCGCCAATGATATTTTGTCGCAAGGGCAGGCCTACGCACTGGCAGTGGGACGCGAAGCGCAGGCGCGCTTTAACACCGAACGGCCCTGGCTGCTCGCCGCCGACCCCAAACTGGACTACGCCCTGTTACGCCTGGCGCGCCCCGCCGGCGAGGAGACGGTCAGCGGGCTGCGCCAGAGCCGTCCACGCGGATGGCTGACCCTGGCCGAGTCAGCCCGCTTAGCCTCGGGCGATCCGCTGGGCATCATTTACTTCTGGCAGGGCGCTCAACTGACGGCGCTCTACCAACCGGGCGCATTCCTGGGCTATTCGGAGAACGGGCTGCGCATCGTCCACCGGCTTGAGACATCACCCGGCGCCTCAGGAGCACCGATCCTGGACGAGCATCAGGTTGTTGTGGGTATCCAGCGTGGACGCGGCGACGGCAATTCGTCCGAGACGCAGACTGCCGACGATCCGCGGCGCAATGCCGTCTTCGCCCCCGCCGTGGTCGCCGATTTGAAGGAGAAGAAGCTCTGGCCCTTGTCGTCATCCTTCGCCTTCTAGCTGTGCGGCAGACTATCCCACAGGAGATCCCGTACGGGCCGGCCCATAGATCTGGGCAATGAACCGCTTGTCGGTTGCAGAGAGTTGGCGATTCCAGGGCGCCTCGAAGGTGCCGTCGGTGATGCTGCGTGGAACCGGGTAGAGCATGATCGATGCGCGATCGAAGTCGGTGAACTGGGTCTGATCCTTGCGCAGACGGCGGAAGATGTTAAAGTCTACCTCGGCAGGGGTGAGACCCAGCTTGCCATAGTAGGCGTAGGCCGCCTGCTTGTTCCACCGGATGCCGCCCGCCGGATTCTGGTGTTCGTGCCCGCAACCCAGGGCGTGTCCGAATTCGTGAAGCACCACGCGCCTATACGTATCGTCATTCGAAAGTGGCGTCAACGACAGGTTCATGGTCGCCTGGCCGGCGGGCAGGTTGAGTGCGTCTGTGCCCACGTTGGACCAGTTTCCGCCATTCTGCTGGAAGGTGACCCGGATTTCGGCATTCATGGCGTTGTCGAAGGCAAAGTGAATGTCGGCGTGGCGGGTCCATTCCAGTGCGACCTGTTCGACCCGGGCATGCATGCTGGGAGCCCCTTCTAAAAAGCGGACGTGTAGCGTACGGCCCGGTTTCCACAGCTTGCCTGTCGTCACCACCAGTTCAAATGGATTGGCGGTTTCGGGCGCGTTCTTGGGATTTTCCTCTACGGCGCGCTGGGCCGCTTCACTGAGCAGTTCCTCAGGGAGTTCCCGATCCACACAGATCATGGGGGATTCTTCGGCAGTCATAGTTCCTCCTTGTCTAGCTCGATACCCTCTTTGGCCAGTTGCCCACTGATCTTTCCGATAGGAATGCCCTCGTTGTAGGTTGGCCGGTGCAGTGGCTCGAAGCCGGCGTCACCGCTGTGATGGAGCGCGATCAGATTCCAGTTGACATCGAAGCAGGGCGATCCCGACGAACCGGGTTCCGTGTTGGTGGTGTAGCGCAGGCGGGTGCCGTTGGCGTTGAGGCCGATCAAGGTGTCGATGGCCAGTTTGAGCGGCGATCCCAGCGGGTGCTGCATGATCAGCACGGTCGTGTCGGCCTCGAAGGTCGCCGCGGTCCTCGCCAGTTTGACCCAACCGCGGGCGGGTGCGCCAGGCTCTGGTTTGCTCCCCACGGGCAGATTGCCGACTTGTTCGGCCAGGTTAATCAGCGCGTAGTCCAGTTGATCTTCCGCCGGCAGTCGATCACCAGGATCGGGTTCAGTGTCTACGGGGCTGGGCTTACTCTTCGCCAGCAACCAGTCGTCCGCCAGCCCATAGGGGGTGCCGTAGTTCAGGGTCTTGCCGTCCTCCAGCTTCTTATAGTCGAAGCGCACTTCCACATCCGACACAGCGACCACACCCTCTATGACCGCTTCCATCACATGGTAATTGGTCAACACCCAATCTGCGCCGATCAAGAAACCGGTGCCCTTGGCGTCGCCGTTAAGCTCAATCCGGCAGACACGGGTTTCGATCTGGCCGAGGCGGGTGCGCCATTGGGCCACGTTGAGGAAACCCTGCGACTTCTTGATCATACGCTGGAGCTGTTGGCCGGCCAAAGCGGTGGAGGCCATGCCGCGTTGTTGGGCAAACGCCATCAACATCTCATTGCCAGGGTTGGATGCCCGCGCCGCCGCCACCAGCGCGTCGGTCCACCCCTGCGCCTCTGCGGCCTGGATCAGGTTAAACACGGTATCGGGATAACTACCCAGGGCGCCGGCAAACTCGAAGTAGTTCCGGTCAAGACGGAACTGTAACATCTGCTGCAGTCCAGTCGGCACCGGGAAGGCGTTCATCAGGGCATTGCGTAGCTGCTGCCACTCCGTACCGGTAAGTGGGGGCATGGTCAACCTCCTGAAGGTGATCAGGATTTCGATTAGGCGGGGAGGTAGAGTACTGGCTGTATTGTATGGAGGCGTGCGGGCAATGTCAATCCCCCCAAAAACCAGCGGACAGCGCCTTCTTTACTGTCGCCACAGCCTTCGTAAACTGCCCGGCAGCTTCGCCCCCGATCTAAAGCAAACCGATGCCTGACGGCTACTGTTTGACCGCGCTTTGACTTTGATTTAGACTCTACCTTGATATCGAAAGTGTGTGCCCACGTTTGCAAAATGTGCATCGGTTCAATCCATCTTTTAGGTTCTGTTGACATTGCCAGTGCGGTCTCGTGGACTGTTGTCGCTCAACGCCAACTTGACCAGAGGAAACCCGTGCAATGTCAGCAGGGCACTAGTCACAGAAACTCGACGCGCCATGACAAGTACGCAGCCCCAACGCCGTGCGGATGAATCGATCACGCCGGGAGATCGCCCCACCGTCTCGGTGGTTGTACCCATTTTCAATGAAGAAGCGGTGATCCCCGAACTCTATCGGCGCATGACCGAGGTGATGGATCGAATTGGGGAAAGCTGGGAACTGATCTGCGTTAACGATGGCAGCCGCGACCGCTCGGTTGAGCTGCTGCGCGAACTGCACGAAACCGATCCCCGCATCAAACTGGTGACCTTTAGCCGCAACTTCGGCCATCAAATCGCCATCACCGCCGGTATGGACTATGCACAGGGCGACGCTGTGGTGATCATTGACGCCGATCTGCAAGATCCGCCGGAGTTGATCGAAACGATGCTGGCGCGCTGGCGCGAAGGCTACGAAGTGGTCTACGCCGTGCGCGCAGAGCGCCGTGGTGAGAGTTTCTTTAAGTTGTGGACGGCGCGCGCCTTCTATCGCATGTTACGCCGTATCACAGATGTGGATATTCCACTCGACGCCGGCGACTTCCGCTTGATGGATCGACGGGTGGTGTTGGCCATGCGCCAGTTGCGCGAACATCACCGCTTTATGCGCGGGCTGAGCAGTTGGCTGGGCTTTCGCCAAATCGGCGTCCCCTACCAACGGTCCGAACGATACGCCGGTGAAACCAAGTATCCGCTGCGCAAAATGCTGCGCCTGACCATGGACGCCATCACCAGCTTTAGTTATCTCCCCTTGCGGCTGGCAACGTACTTTGGATTTTCACTGGCCGCCGTTAGCCTGTTGGGTATTTTGCTCACGATTGTGCTGCGCCTTTACGGCAACAACGCCTTTGAAGGACAGGCCACCACACTGGTCGCCGTCCTCTTTTTGGGCGGAATCCAACTGATCTTCCTGGGTATCATCGGCGAATACCTGGGGCGCATTTACGACGAATCTAAGGATCGGCCACTTTATATCGTTTCTATGGCCTACGGCTTCACCGATGCGCCGGATACGCTGCCGCCTGCCATCAACCTGGAAGAACCTCATGCCGTCGTCGACTAATACATTTTGGCGTAAATACCACGGCGGAAATTCGGCATCTCAACCTCTGGTAGAAACTGTCGGTGAATTTCCGCCGGGATTTACTGGTGATGCGGCGGCGAGGAACGCCGAAAGCGTGATTTGATCGGTAGGGGCGCTGCTTGCTGCGCCCACACTGTGCCGGGCGCAGCAAGCAGCGCCCCTACGGAATTGCCATCACTTGACCGTTGACACGATACTAGGCCGTGTTGACATGTACAATGCGGCCTCCTACCGACTCAGCATGAGTATTGGCGGCCCCTAGAGGAGGCCTATGCAATGTCGACAGAACCTCAATCTGAAAGTCAAGTGCGATGAAGGCAAGCCAACAAGGTCTACAAAGCGACAAACAAGAACGCTACCGTGTCGTTCCCCGCACGTTGATCTTCATCACCAGCACAAACCCCCAAACAGAGCGCCGTGATCTGCTGCTGATCAAGGGAGCGGCCGGCAAACGCCTGTGGGCCAACCAATACAACGGCATCGGTGGTCACGTCGAGTGGCATGAGGAGATCCATCAAGCCGCGCAGCGCGAACTGGCCGAGGAAACCGGCCTCACGGGGATAGCACTCTCGCTGTGCGGCGTGCTCAACATTGCCGTGGAACCTGCGTCAAGTGCGCCCACCGGTGTCATGGTCTTTCTCTTTCAGGGCGAAAGCCGTGAGCGAACCGTGCAGGGCAGCAGTGAAGGCGAACCGGCCTGGATCCCTTTAGACGAACTGGATAACTACCCGCTGGTCGATGACCTCTACCACCTGATCCCGCTACTGATGGAGGACGATGCACCAGTCTATGGCCACTACATGCCGCTGGCAAACGGAACCATGCAGTACACCTTTCAACAGACGAAAGCCTGAAAGATGCCATGTTGCGAACTGGTGTAGATATTATTGAAGTCGAGCGGGTAGCGGGAGCCGTGGCGGCGCACGGGCGCCGTTTTTTACAGCGTGTCTATACTGAGGATGAGCTTGCCTATTGCCGGGCGCAGCCGCACTCGCTCGCCGTACGCTTCGCCGCCAAAGAAGCCATTGCCAAAGCCCTGGGCACCGGGGTCTGGCGCGATGGCATCTGCTGGACCGATTTGGAAGTTGTTCGGAATACCGAGAGCGGCGAGCCTCAGGTGCGCTTGCACAATCTGGCAGAGCAGCGCGCCCAGGCGTTGGGGTTGACCGAGTGGTCGGTGAGCCTGAGCCATAGCCAGGCGTATGCAGTCGCCTTTGTAGTGGCGATCGGTACATAACGTATAGGATGGGCTCTTAATTCACGTGCAGGAGATAACCATGTCCGAAACAACCTTACCCAACCCAGCCTCACCCGATCCCAGTGCAGAGGAGAACGCACACGGTCAGGCCCAACAGATCCCCCTTGAATTTCAGTTTCTCGCTGAAGCCGAGATGGGCAGGCGGGCGATCGACTTCTACCACTTGCTCAATCGACGGCGCAGCGTTCGATCTTTTTCTGGGCGGAGTGTTCCCCGCGCCATCATCGAGGACTGTCTACGCGCGGCATCGACCGCGCCCAGTGGGGCCCACATGCAGCCGTGGCATTTTGTAGCGGTGAGTGATCCAGAGGTGAAACGACAGATCCGCGAGGCCGCCGAAATCGAGGAACGTGCGTTTTACGATCATCGCGCCCCCGAAGAATGGCGTGCAGCCCTGCGCCCCATCGGCACCGACAGCAACAAACCCTTCCTGGAAACAGCGCCCTACTTGATCGCTATCTTCGCCCAGCGCCATCATCTGGACGAACAGCAACAGCAGGTCAAACACTACTATGTGACCGAGTCGGTAGGCATCGCCACGGGGATGTTGATCGCGGCCTTGCACAATGCCGGGTTGGCGACCTTGACCCACACCCCCAGCCCCATGGGCTTCCTGAACAAGATCCTGGAACGACCGGACTACGAACGCCCCTTCCTGCTGCTCGTCGTCGGCTATCCGGCGGACGATGCAACCGTCCCCAATATCAAGCGCAAGTCGTTGGATGAGTTTGCGACGTTTATTTCTTCGCCGGCCGTTTGATCCCAAAGTAGACTACTACCGATAAAATCAGCGGGATGGCCATTAGTGCATTGAGCGCCGGGGCGTAGCTGCCCAACATATCCAGACTCAACCCCAACGGGTAAGGGCCGAGCGCCGTGCCCCCCAGCGTGCCGATCAGGGTGACGCCCTTGATCGATCCCAGGTAGCGACGGCCAAAGTATTTAGGCCAGACCGCCGAATCGAGGACACGGTAGCCGCCGCTGGCGATCCCCGTCAGCGTGCCGTAGATCAAGGCCTGCGGCATGGTGTGTAACCACTGCACGACACCCAATAACACCACCAGCATCAACAGCGTGATTGAGATCAAGAGCCGCGCCGACACGCTGTCGATCAGCCGTCCCATCAAAAAATTACTAAAGACCGAGACCAACGCCACGATCTGGAAGGTATGCACCGCTGCGGTCTGGTCGAGCCCGCGCATGCCAAGCAACGACACCTGGTGAAAGGCCAGGCTGGAAAGCACCATGGTCATGGTGGCAAAGGCGGCGGCCAACACCCAGAAGGCGGGCGTGCTGCGCGCCTCTTCCAGCGTCCAATTCTCTTCCGACACAGGACCGGCGTAGAGCTCGTCTGGATCGTGCACGTCGCCGTCGGGTTCAAGCCCATAGAGTTCGGGGCGATCGCGCAAGAAGAGAAAAGTGACGGGCAACATGACGATCACCACGAGCCCGCCCAATGCGATCCAGGTTGTACGCCAGCCCACGATCCCGATCAGCAGCGCCGTCAACCAGGGGAAGAGGACCAGACTGATCGAGAGGCTCTGGTTATATAGCCCCATCACAAAGCCGCGGCGGCGCACAAACCACTGGGCAATGGCGTTGTTGCTCACCAACTGCATCGAGCCGAACCCGAAGAAACGCAAGAGCAGCAGGCTGATCCACAGGGTTAGCATCCCGCTTACCAGCGAAAGACTGGCGGCAGCGATCCCAAGCCCGATGCTGGCCACAAACATCACCCGGCGCGGACCGAAACGATCCACCAGACGTCCGGTCAGTGGCAGCAAGAAAGACGCCAGCAGGGTCGCCACCCCGTAAAGCAGCGAAATCGTCGAGCGCGGAATGCCCAGATCGGCCACGAAGTGATCGACAAAAATGCTGATCGTGAAGGTCTGGCTGGGACCCATCATCAGCGAGCCAATCGTCCCTACCACCACCACCACCCAGCCGTAAAAAAAGGGCGTGGCATTGACCACGCGGCTGCTTCGCAATGTCTGAGCCTCTTGCATGTTCCATCCTGACACAAAAATCAAGCGAAATCGTACGGCAGGCAAAATCAGCTTATTATCAACGCACCCCTGGAATTCGTCAACTGAATCGGTTCAGTTTGGTGTATGTAATATGGCGTCACTTTGGCGCAGAATGCGCGTGATATAATGAAGATTCCGGACACGAGATAGGCGTCACGCGCAGTAAGCTGGGAGACAGCGCCCAATGCCCCACCAACAAGAGCAGAACGGGTTCATTCAGGGAGAGCATGTACAGCGCCTCACCACACCTTTTTTTGGGCGGAATCAAGAGATCGCCGACATCCTTGCCAGGCTGGACGATCCGATGTGTCGATTGCTGACATTGGTAGGCACCGGTGGGATAGGCAAAACGAGCCTTGCACAGCAGATCGGCGCGCAACTGCAGAAACGAAGCGGGACTCCCGTCTACTTTGTTCCGCTCCGGCCCGTACGCGCCAGCCGATTTCTCGTTTCCACGATTGCCGATGCCATTGGTTGCTCCTCAGGTAAGGAGGAGCAGCGCGCACACTTGCTCAATTACCTGAAAAACCGATCCCTCTTCTTAATCCTCGACAACTTCGAGCACCTGCTGGACGAAGTTGGATTCCTGTCCCAAATGCTTGCAGCAGCACCGGATCTCCAGGTGCTGGTCACCTCGCGGGAAGTACTCAACCTCCGCGAGGAGTGGCTGTATCCAGTACAGGGACTGGACTATCCACAGGGGGAGGATGACGAAGGTGACCGGCAGGATGCAGTACGTCTCTTTCTAACGTGGGCACAACGGGTGCAGCCAGGATTTTCATTGGCAGACAACCGCGCTGCGACGTTTCGTATCTGCCAGTTGGTGGAGGGTATGCCACTGGCAGTTGAATTGGCGGCTACCTGGGTTCGCGCATTGCCCTGTGAGACCATTGCAGCCGAGATCCAACGGAACCTGGATTTTCTATCGACGACAGTACGAAACGTTTCCCAACACCACCGCAGCATACGGGCTGTCTTTCAACAGTCGTGGATACTGCTTAGCCAGCAAGAACAGACAGTTCTCAAACAACTGTCCGTCTTCCACGGTGGGTTTGAGCGAGACGCCGCACAACAGATCACTCACGCTTCTCTGCCCGTGCTCACAGCGCTGGTTGATAAATCGCTGCTAACTAACGTAGACGGGCGTTATGCTGTTCACGAACTGCTCCGCCAATACGCAGAGGAGCGCCTATCCGAATCGGTGGCAGACGCATACCATGTGCAAGAACGGCACTGTACCTACTACATCGATTTTCTCCACCGACGCTTGCACGACATGAACGGCGGGCGACAGCGAGGCGCCACCGCCGAGATCAAATCAGAGTTAAACAATATACGTGCGGCCTGGGCCCATGCTGTTGAACAGGGCAGAATCAGCGACATTCAGCGCGCGGCCCAAACGCTCTATCTCTTTTATCAGTTTCAGAGCCAATATCAAGAAGGCGTCGAGACCTGGGAGGCGACGCTGCGCCGCCTGGACACTGAAAAGCCCAACCTGCCACAAGAGACTGCAGAAAGGCAGACGCTCACAGTGGCACAACTTCTCGTCGACCTGGGATGGTTTTGCATTCGACTTGGCCATTTAGAACGGGCAAATGCCCTTCTAGAACGCAGCCATGCCCTCTATACGGAGTTGGGTGCTGCGCCGCCCGCCACAGGCATGGCAACCGATCCACTCAATCCACTGGGTATCCTTGCTTCAATTCGAGGCAACTATACAAAAGCTGTCGATCTAGGGAAAAAAGCACAGGAGCAGAGCCAGGCAGCGCTCAGACCAGGGCAACTTGATGTTTTCCCATTATGTTTTGGCAGGTGCCTACCTCGCTCAGGCGGATGTGGACAGTGCTACAACGCACGCCCACCTGGCCTATGATCTAGCGCAGCGAGCACGAAACCAGTGGTTCACGGCATACTGTTTGAACGAATTGGGCAATCTGGCGCACTTGCGAGGAAACGATACCGAGGCCGTCCAGCACTACCAGGCAAGTTATGCCATCCGTTCTAAATTTGGCGATCCAGAAGGCATCGCCGTTGTACTGAACCATCTCGGCGAGGTTGCTTTCGCGCAGAAGGCATGGGCCAAGGCACAGTGTCTTTACCGGCAGAGTGTGGCGATCTATAGGAGTATCGGCGACTCCGGCGGCCTGGCAACGGCGTTAGGTGGGTTGGGCCAAGCAACGCGTGCGCTGGGCGATACCGACAGCGCACACGAAATTCTGTACCAAGCGCTGGATACAGCCACGACGGCTCGGCTTGCACCCATTGCATTGGCGCTTCTCGTCACAATTGCCGATCTGTGGTGGCAACTCGATCGCCAGGAACGTGCCTGCGAACTGCTTTGCTACACAGCACGCCATCCTAGCAGCGATTACCACACACACGAACGAGCCAGACAGCGCCTTGCTCAGCATTGTAACGGTGCTCTGCTGCCCGCGCTGTCCCAGTCCGCAGCGGAGGACGATAACGGCGAGCATCTGCAGATTGTTGCCCTCTCTCTTCTGGCCGAACTCTCGGCGCCGCTGCTCTCTGATCAGGCGAAGCCTCCTCCCAAAGAGACGGACCCTGTGGTGAACCAGCCGTTGCCCGATCCTCTGACGCCGCGCGAGGTTAAGATACTACATCTGATTGCCGATGGTTTCACAAACCAGCAGATTGCAGATGAACTGATCCTTGCCAGGGGAACCGTCAAGTGGTATGCCCATCAGATCTACGAAAAGCTCGGCGTAGGTAGTCGTACCCAGGCAGCAGCACGCGGACGTGCACTTGGGCTGCTCCACTCCTGAGAGCAGATGTCCACCGAATTCTCCCCTCGTTTCGTTGCGACCAACCCCTACCGTTCCATGATTCCCACCCCCCCAACCCTATCCAAGGATAGGTGACAGCAGGGCGCAGGGAATATAGGCTGATAGTCGAAGTGTTATTCCATATTCCCTATCAACAGGAGGCTACAGCATGAAACAGCAAGGGCAAACTCAACAAGCAACGGCGCAGAGACTGGTCACGGGCGCGGTCCACCATTTTGTGCTGACCGTGAGCGACCGAGAACGCGCCCGGACCTTTTACAGCCAGGTGCTTGGTTTTGACGAGGTAATAGAATTTGGTCCAAACATCGTGCTCAGCAACGGCAGTGTCATCCTCGGACTTCACCATGCGCCCGATCCCGATCGGGCGATCCCTGGTGACGAATTCGATGAAAACCGGGTTGGCCTCGATCACCTGAGCCTGACAGTTCAGGATCGAGATGCACTGGAGCAGGCTGTGCAGTTCTTCGGCGAGCGCAGGATCCCTTGTGGCGACATCAAAGACCTGGGGTCCGATCTGGGTATCTATGTATTGGCACTCCGCGACCCAGACAACATACAGATTGAACTCACGGCGCCCTACAGCTAGTAAATCCCGGCGGAAATTCACCGACGGTTTCTACCGGAGGTTGAGATCCCGAATTTCCGCCGTGGTATTTACGCCACAATGCACCAAACAACGTTTATCCATTTAGAACGACAATGAATGAGAAAGGAGACACCTATGGCGCCAACCTACCAAGAAGGGCGAGAGACTGGCCTAGATACCGTCGCCACCGTCGAACGGTTTAACGCGGCCTTCAACCGCCACGATGTCGATGCCATCATGGCAGCAATGACGGATGATTGCGTCTTTGAGAACACTGTTCCGGTACCTGATGGCACGCGCTACGTGGGCCAAGCGGCGGTGCGCGCGGCCTGGGATCTGTTCTTCACCAATTCACCACTGGCACGGTTCGAGACCGAAGAAATCTTCGCCGCCGACGATCGTTGCGTTGTACGCTGGGTGTACCACTGGACGGACAACGATGGCAGCCAGGGACATGTGCGCGGGGTGGATCTCTTCCGTGTGCGCAATGGCAAAATCACTGAGAAACTGTCTTACGTCAAAGGCTGATTGCGCTCAAACGATGGCTCTGCCGTGTCTCCCAAGGGCGCTGCTTGGGTGCGTCCCATAGTATTGTGCGTTCATGTCTTCCGGGAAGCCACGACGGATGGACACGGAGGTCCATCCCTACGTGTAGGGACCGGCCTCCGTGCCGGTCCGTTCTGCGTAGCTGCCCTGAAGTTCAGAACCGAAAAACTTGGGACGTACCCCGCGGCCGCGGCATTCCTGCGGTTGACGCCGATGGAACCTTACAGGTATGCTTGATGTGTTACCTGATGCGCTACATTGTTTCTCCCCCATCGCTCTGTCAAGGAGTCGGAAATGGATACCCTGCAGCTTTCGGTTGAAGATCAGATTGCCACCATCCTGATCAACCGCCCCGAGCAACACAACGCCATCACCTACGAGATGTGGACGCGTTTTGCCGAACTGTTCAGCCGGCTCGAAGAGGACAATCAAGTGCGCATGGTGATCATCCGGGGCGCGGGCGAGAGCGCCTTCAGCGCCGGCGGCGATATTGCCGAATTTGAACACCGGCGCAGCGACCCGTGGCAGGCCAAGATCTACAACGGCAAGATTGAGCTGGCGTTGCGCAATCTTGGCCGCCTACGCAAACCAACCCTGGCCGTACTCAAAGGCTACTGCATTGGCGGTGGCTTCATGTTGGCAGCCTACTGTGATCTACGGCTGGCGGCAGACAACGCGACCTTTGGCGTGCCTGTGGCAAAGCTGGGTGCGCTGGTCAATTACTATGAGTTAGAGCGGATGGTCCATTTGATCGGCGTCGGCGCCACGCTCGATCTGTTGCTCACGGCGCGGCTGATCGATGTCCAGGAAGCCCAGTCGATTGGCTTCTGTAGTCGCGTTGTGCCCATGGCAGAGGTAGATCAGACGGTCACCGATCTGGCAGAGCAGATTTGTGCAGTGGCTCCGCTGACCCAACGATGGCACAAACAGATGATCAAAACCGTGTTGCGCGGCGCGGATCTGGTCGATCTGGATCCTGAAGAAGCGGTGCTGCCCGAAGCCTGTTTCGATACGGCAGACTATGCCGAAGGAGTGCTCGCCTTTCTGCAAAAGCGCCCCCCTGTCTTTCGCGGCGAATGAGCGCGCCGGATCAGATCCTGGGCAGAGTTCTCCACTCGGTTATTTCGTCCCCACTCGGCGCTCGGGGTATCGAGAGTCTCTACGTCGAGCCGATGCGCCGCCGCTTTCATCGAGCGCTGCATCACCCGCACGATGCCCAACAGCGGATCTTCGACTTTCTGCTGGCGCGTGGAAGCGGCACAGCGTTTGGCCGCGCCCATGGATTCGACACCATCCGCTCATTGGACGACTACCAGGCCGCCGTACCGGTGAGCCGCTATGAGGATCTGAAACCCTTTATAGATCGGGCCGTGGCCGGCGAAGCCGATGTCCTGTGGCCGGGGACGGTGCGCTGGTTTGCCGAATCGTCAGGCACGAGTGGGCGCAAGAAGCAGATTCCCCTGCCGCAAGAAGCGTGGACCCGGCTCTATCAGGCAACCGGCGCCACCTACATCGCGCAGCTTCTCGGCCGAATCCCCAACCGGCGGCGCTTTCTACGCGGCAAAACCATCTTCTTCGGCGGCGGCCTTCACCCCGATGCCTCCGATTCGCAGCGGATCTTTGGTGATGTCACCGCCTTCGGCATCCACCTGTTGCCCTGGTATCTCGGCTTCAGCCGCGCCCCGCGCAAGGAAATTGCGCTGCTACCCAATTGGGAAGAACGGCTCTACCGCATGGCCGAAGCCACCCTGCACGAGGACGTTGTCCACCTGGCGGGGCTGCCCACCTGGCTGCGCAACTTCGGCGCCATCATCCTGGAGATGACAGGGAAACGCACATTGCGCCAGGTCTGGCCCAACTTGATGGCGGCGACGGTGGGCGGCGTCAACCCGGCTCCGTATGTGCGCGATCTGAACCGGCTGATCCTGGGGCAGGTTGAAGCCGATCATGACTTCTTATACAGTGAGGTCTACAACGGGACCGAAGGGTTCTACGCGCTGCAAGTGGACGACGGCGACATGGTGCTCATGCCCGATGCTCAGATTTACTACGAGTTTGTACGCCGCCAGGACGCGGAGCGGGGCGATTTTGCGCGGGCCGTGCCGCTGGCCGACGTGCAAACGGGTGTAGACTATGCGCCGGTGATCTCGTCGATCAACGGGCTGTGGCGTTACCTGATCGGGGATACCGTCCGCTTTACGCATACCGAGCCCTACCGGCTGGTGGTCAGTGGACGGGTGCAGCAGTTTCTCAATATTAGCGGCGAGGAGTTGCTCGTCGATTCCACCGACGCCGCGGTACGGGAAATTTGTACTGCCTTCGATTTGACGTTGGTCGAATACGCTGTCACGGCGCAGATGGCAGACGGCCTGGGCGGCAACGCCCAACACCTCTGGCTGCTCGAAGTCGCCGATCCCCACGCTGTGGATGCAGCCGTCCTTGCCACCGCCCTCGATCACTTCCTGGTCGACAATCATTATGACTACGCCAAGACTCGCCGCGCCGGGGAGCGCAGCGGCGTTGGCTTTGGCCTCTCCGCTCCCCGGCTGCACCTCGTGCAACCGGGCACCTTCCAACGCTGGCTCCAGCGTCGGCTGGGTGAACGGATCGGGGCGCAAAGCAAAGTGCCACGGCTGAGTATGGATCCGACGACGGCGAAGGAGATATTGGCGTGTGAAGTAGACACACCCTGCCGCCCCAGGTTGTGAGCGCAGTCCAGGCGGCGTATACTGGGCAGAAACTCATCGATCAGGAGAATCGGCATGAATGCACTCGACGAGCGTTTGACACTGCAACTCGAATTTCTGAAGCTGTATACACAGGTGCGCAAGCGCCCGTGGGGACTGTTACTCTACAATCTGGAAAATCCAGACTACCATGAAGCGAATGGTGCGCGCTACATCCGCTGTACTGAGGAGACTGCCACCTCTGCCATCGACGAGATCGTACGCTTTTACCAGACGCGCCGCCTGACGCCACGCGTGATCATCGATCCGCAGGCGACACCGGTCGACCTCCGCCGGCGGCTAGAGGCGAAAGGCTTTGAGAGCAGCGCCAGTAGTTACCGGGTGATGCGCTGGCAAGGAGAGCCACCGCCGCCGCCCAGTCTCCCGGCAGGGGTCGACGCTGACACAGGCCACATTGGCCGACATCGAGGCCATCGTGCAGATCGAGGCCGACGGTTCTCCGTGGAGCGGCACCGATTGGCTGCGCCGTCGCACGCGCACATTGATGGCTTCGCCGGCGGTGCGTTCCTATATTGTCTGGGTCGACGGTGTCCCGGCGGCGACGGCTATGTGCTTCTGGACGGACGTACTCGGCTACATTGAGAATGTCGCTACCCGGCCTGCCTATCGCCGCCGCGGGCTGGCGACTGCGCTCATGCAGCAGATACAAATAGAAACGCGTACACCGCTGATGTTGGATGTAGAAGCAGACAACGCCGAGCGTATCTATTCACGCTGCGGCTTCAATGTCGCCGCCGCCGCGCCGGAATGGTCCTGCTGGTTGCCGGCAGATTGAACAAACAAGAGGGGAATGTAGAAATGTCGAACGAACAAACAACCCGATTTGTCCCCAGTGTGAAGGCGCCGGAAGCGGGCAACAGCGATGCCTATTGGTTCATCTTTCAAGGCGATCGCCTGATCGTGCAGGCCGTGGACGACGATCATGTAACCGTTCCGTGTGCCACCGAGCCGGCTGTCCTGGGGATCACGCCGATCCGTCATCAATACCTGGGCTATCTCGAAAACGGCACAGGGAGGCCCGTCCACTGTTTTTCGGCGGAGTGTGATGTCGACGCAAGCGTTGGGAGAGGGGCTGAGCGCCGATGGACTGCGCCAGTTGCACACACGGCTCGACGATGTGCTCTTTGGCATCGCCGGCCGCGCCGTGCAGATCGTGGACTGGGATCGCAATCACCAGTTCTGTGGTCGCTGCGCCACGCCCACCGAACCGATGCCCAACGAGCGCGCCCGGCGCTGTCCAAATTGCGGGCTGTCGAGCTATCCGCGCATTTCACCGGCCACGATCACGGCGGTGATCCGCCACACCGAACAGGGAGAGCGCATCTTGCTGGCGCGCAATCATCGCTTCCCCGCCGGGCGGTATAGCGTGTTGGCCGGTTTCGTTGAACCGGGCGAATCATTGGAGGAGTGCGTCGAGCGTGAGATCTTCGAGGAAGTGGGGATACGCGTGCGCAACGTGCGCTACTTCGGCAGCCAGCCCTGGCCCTTTCCCAACTCGTTGATGATCGGATTCACCGCAGAGTACGAAAGCGGCGAATTCACACTCGAAGAAGCCGAGATCGCCGAAGCCGGCTGGTTTGGCGCAGACGACATGCCACAACTGCCGCCGCCCTTGAGCATCGCCCGCCGTTTGATCAACGACTTTACGGCCAGGCAATCCAAAGGCTCGCCGACCTAAGCACCTTAAAGCGGTAGGAACCACCGCAAAGAACACAGAGATAAATGCTTGCGTTCTGCTTTGTGTTCTATGCGTTCTTTGTGGCAAATCCTGCCGGTGCATTTGACATGATCCTGGGCATCCGGTGTAGGGATGGGCCTCCGTGCCCATCCGTCCGTGCCCATCCGTGTGTGGCAGACGGGCGCAGCAAGCGGCGCCCCTACGGGTAAAGCCTGACGTCGTGATAGGTGCCCCATGAACGCCTTCATCGCCACAGAGAACACAAAGAACACATAGAATAGATGCTGTGGTTCCGTACGGGCGCGGCAAGCCGCGCCCGTACCCATCATTTCGTGCCTGGCGCAACGCTAATGACGCCGCGGCCCTATGGCGTGAAATCCTCATCGCCGCTCAGGCCGCTGACCAATGCCGCCAACAGATCGGCGGCGCGGTCGATGTCGTCGAGGGCGATGGTCTCGACGGCGCTATGCATGTAGCGATTGGGGATACTCACCAGCCCGGTGACGACGCCCGCCCGCGAAAGCTGGATGGCGTTGGCGTCGGTGCCGGTACCCCGCCCGTGCGCCGCAATCTGATAGGGGATCTGCGCCGCCTCCGCCGTCTCGACCAAACGGTCAAAGAGGCGCGGGTTGACGTTGGGGCCGCGGTCGATGACGGGCCCACCGCCCAGACGGATGTCGCCCTGCTGCCGCATGTCCATAGACGGGCAATCGGTGGCGTGGGTGACGTCGACGGCCAGACCAATGTGCGGCGCCACACCGAAGGTGCTGGTCATGGCCCCACGCAGACCGATCTCCTCTTGCACGGTGGAGACGGCATACATGGCCACATTGAGCCCACGTGCAGCGGCGCGACGCAGCGCTTCGATCACCACCCAGACGCCGGTGCTGTTGTCCATAGCAGGGGCGTTGGCGAGGCCATTGCGCATCTCTTGATAGCCCAACTCCAGCGTTACCGGATCGCCGATGCGCACCAGACTGGCGGCGTCGGCTTTATCGGTAGCGCCGATGTCGATCCACAGCTCTTCCAGCTTGACCACCTTCTTGCGCTCCTCCTCGTTGAGCAGATGAATCGCCTTGCGCGCAATCACGGCAGGGATCGCTCCGCTCTTCGCCCACACCGTCATGCGTTGGCCGATCAACTGCTGCGGATCCCAACCGCCAATCGGCTTGGCGTAGAGGAAGCCTTTGTCGTCGATGTGGGTCACCACCAGCCCGATCTGGTCAACGTGACCGGCGAGGAGTACGCGCAGCGGCGCGTCCACATTGCTGCCCACGATCACATTTCCGTGGACATCGGTGGTCACCTCGTCGGCGAAACTCTGCACATAGTCGCGCACGACCTGCTGGGCAGGCTGCTCATACCCTGATGGGCTAGGCGCAACGAGCAAATCTTTGAGAAATTCTTTGGCTGTCGATTCCATCATGAGTCCTTTTCGAGTGAGTACAAAAGACAAGATTACCGGTGTTTACAAATTGAATCGTTACGTCAGATCTATAGATAGCGATCCAAAAAGTTGGCCATACGCGTGAAACTGTCGACGCGATTGGATAGTTTGCTGAGCTTGTGGCCCTCATCCGCGTAGTGGAGAAATTCCACGGTGCCGCCGGCATTGCGCACCCGCTCCACGATCTGCTCGGACTCGTAGAGCGGCACACGCGGATCGTTGTCCCCCGCGATGACCATGAGCGGCATGCTGATGCGTTCGGCTTGATGGATCGGTGAGAGCTGCGCCAAGAGATCGCGGTGATGGTCCAGGCTGCCGTACTCGCGTTCACGGTGGGCGCGCCGCCAGACACTGGTGCGCTCCATAAAGCTGACCCAGTTGGCAATGCCCACGACGTCGATCCCGGCGGCGAACAGTTCGGGGTATGCCGTCAATGCGGCCAGCACCATATACCCACCGTAGCTCCGCCCGTAGATGGCAATGCGGCTGCTGTTAATTTCGGCCCGGGTATGCAGCCAGAGCACAGCCTGTTTGAGATCGGCCACACTGTTGGGGCGCAGTTCTAACTCGTCGAGCGCAGCATAGGTGCGGCCATAGCCGGTGCTGCCGCGCACATTCGTGCCCAGAATGGCATAACCACGGCTCAAAAAGTACTGAAAGCGCACGTCGAAATCCGGGCGCAACTGGCTGGTCGGCCCACCATGCACATAGAGGATGCAGGGATAACCGCCCTCGGGTTGGGGGGTCTGCGGCAGATAGTAGAACGCCGGGATCTGCCGGCCGTCGAAACTCTCGAACTCGATCAACCGGGGCAGCACAAAACTGCTACGTGGAATCCCCGCCAGGTCACTATGTGTGATGACATCCAGATCGCCGTCGACCAGATCCACGGTCCACACATTGGACGGCTGATTGGGTGTCATCAGATCGAAGATAACCTGGCCCTCGCCGCGAAACTTGATCTTGCCGATCTGTCCATCGGGAATGCCTTCGACGCGGCGGCTGCTGTGGCTTTCCAACTCGAGCACCCAGAGTTCGCTGTAGCCGCCGGCATTGAAGGTGTAGGCAGCCCGCGTCCCCTGCGCGTTGACGGCCAACAGCTCAAGTTCGCCGTCGCCGTCGTGGATGGCGGCAGTCACGATGGCTTCTAGCTCGCCGCTTGCCGGATCGAGACGACAGAGCGCACCGCGATCGTGCAGCCGGTCGGTGATCAGGTAGATGCCGTGCGCTTCCCAACGTACCTGCTCGTAGCGAGCGGCCTCAACCCCATCGGTAAGGCTGCGTTCCGTCACCGCATCGGCACCCAATGTGACCAGGAAGAGGCGATCCTCCAGCGGACCGACCTGCTCGCGCACAAGGACCTGGCGGTTATCCGGCGACCACGCCATCACCTCGCGATTGCCGGCCATTTCGCACAGGAACTGCGGCGCACCGCCCTCAGTATCCCTACCGTCGATATCCATGATATAGAGATCGAAGTCGACGTTGTTGCGCACATTGCTGGTGTAGAGGATGCGCCGGCCGTCGCTGCTCCAGCCTCCGAACCGGTGGATGGCCTCATCGTCTCGGGTCAGACGGCGCACCTCGTGGCTATCCTGACCGCCATAGTTGGTGATGAGATAGAACTGTTGCTTCTCGTTGCCCCCGATATCGCTCACCGCCAGTAGGTGCGCAGCCGCACCGGTGCCGTGGACTTCCCAAACCTTGTCGGGGAAGAAGGTTAACTGGCGCGGCCATTGCTTATCTTGTGCGTCGGTGGCAACGCTCCACACCTGAGGAGTACCGGTGATGTCGCTGAGGAAGGCAACGCGGCTGCCGTCGGGCGAAAGGACAGGCGACGTGGCGCTGCGGATGTTCAGATAACGGGCAAAATCGATCATGGCGAATCCTTTGTGGGGTGGGCACAGGTGGCTGGGGGGCGCACACTCAAATGTTTGGGGAATTATACCCGCAAATTGCCGTCCATGCCGCATCCGATCCACTTGAAACGGGATCATGCGTGCATCTGATTATCTCTCTTGGGTACCAAAGAGTCCTTGTTTTTCCCGTGTCCACCCGTCTTGCCCGGCCACGTGGAACGGACCGGCACGGAGGCCGGTCCCTACAATAGTCCGGCGGGTATAGTTCAGGTTACATTCTGAAACTCGGAAACGGACAGCTTGACGATATGCCAAATCTGACATATGATGGATCTACGAGAAATGATTGGCGCGCTACGAGGAGATTATGGGAGGATAGCAGCATGGAACAATCAAAACAAGAGCGACTCGCAGCGCACGGCTGGCAGGTTGGGCGCGTGGGCGACTTTCTGGGGCTGAGCAGTGAAGAAGCCGAGTATATTGAAGTAAAGTTGGCCCTGAGTCAGGAGGTTCGTGCGCTTCGCCAGCGGCAGGGGTTGACACAGGACGAGGTTGCCCGTCTTGCCGGGTCGAGCCGATCGCGAGTGGCCAAGATGGAAGCAGGCGATCCATCGGTCTCGATTGACTTACTGATGAAAACCCTGATCGCTCTGGGGGCTTCCCGCCAGGAAATCGCAGATACCATCGGCGCAGACTCTTTCGCAGCGGCCTGACCACTGTGATTGAATCCTGGGCATCGACCATAGCGACCGGCCGTCAGGCCCTCTATGGCGCCCATTCAACGATCTAAAGTGAAGCACCTTTGAAACGAACCCATCCCAGAAAGAAGCGAATCTATGTCAGCATCCGACAATCCGGTCATCGTCGCCGTCGAGTGGGCGCAACTCAGCGGACAGAGACCACGCCACGCCGGCCGTAATGCACGGCTGGGCGATCATGGCGTCACTGTGCGCGTGCCCATCGCTCGCCTCACCGCCGAGGACGGAAGCCAGGGCTTCGGGTATGCCCGCGCCGACGAGGATAGCGCGCAACGCCTCTTGGGGCGCACTATCGACGATCTCTTCAACCCGGAAGTGGGCACCCGACCGCATGGCCACTTCTTCGACTTTGCGCTGTGGGATCTGGTGGCCCGACGCGCCGAGGAGCCGATTTATCGGTTGGCGGCGACAACGACGGGTAAATCGGCGCCGGTGTCGCTGCGCGTCCCCTGCTACGATACCAGCCTCTATTTCGACGACCTGCACCTGACCGACCGAGACGCCGCGGCGGCGCTGTTGGCCGAAGAGACAAGCGAGGGCTACGCGCGCGGCCACCGCAATTTCAAGATCAAAGTGGGCCGTGGCGCCCGCCATCTGCCCGTCGAAGAGGGCACCGCCCGCGACATCGCCATCATCCAGGCGGTGCGCGAAGCGGCGGGGCCGGATGCCGTGATTATGATTGATGCCAACAACGGCTACACGCTGAACCTCACCAAACGCGTTCTGCACGAGACCGCTGCCAGCCACCTCTATTGGATGGAAGAAGCCTTTCACGAGGACGCCGAACTGTACGGCGACCTCAAAGCGTGGCTGGCCGAAGAAGGCATTCCCGTCCTGATCGCCGACGGGGAAGGAGACGCTTCCTCCTCTCTGCTCGAATGGGCGCGCAAAGGGTTGATCGACGTCGTCCAATACGACATCTTTGGCTATGGGTTTACCTCATGGTTGGCGCTGGGGCAGCAGTTGGATAACTGGTCGGTGCGCAGTGCGCCCCATCACTACGGGCGACACCTGGGCAACTATGTTTCGGCGCATTTGGCCGCAGCCATCGACGGCTTCACCTTTGTGGAATGGGACGAGGCCGTCACGCCCGGCATCCACGCACCCGGCTACGTCGTCGAGGAGGGCTACGTCGTCCTGCCCGAAACGCCTGGCTTCGGGCTTACCCTGGACGAGGAGATCTTCCGCCGTTCAATCGCGGAAAATGGCTATCGGGTAGAGATTTGAGTTACGCCTCTCTTATGCTATGCTTTCGGCACAAAACTGTGCCCCATTTGCGCGTCAGGCGCTATTGCTGAGGTAGATTCCGCCCTCATGAAACGAACTGTCCAACTGCTGATCGGCCTTTTGGTCAGCGCGTTTTTCATTTATTTGGTGCTACCCAGCCTGCATTTGCCCGATGTCTGGCACTCACTTCAAACCGCAAACTATTGGTGGATCCTGCCCGGGGTTGCCACCTACTTTCTGGGTCTCTGGGCGAGAACCTGGCGCTGGCACTACATGTTGCGACACCTGAAACCTGTTTCGCTGCGCCGACTCTTCCCTGTTGTGTGTATCGGTTACTTCGGCAACAACGTCTATCCGCTGCGCGCAGGGGAAGTGATCCGTTCGTATGTGCTCAAGCGCAAAGAATCGATTGCCATGAGTTCCAGCCTGGCAACGGTGATCATTGAGCGGATCTTCGATGGGCTGGTGATGCTCATCTTCGTCTTCCTGGCGCTGCCCTTTGCCCCCATGCCCGTCATGTATCGCAATCTGGTCGTCTTGCTCACCGTGCTTTTGTTGACGGCAACCGCCGTCTTTATCTGGATGGCCGCGCGACCACAGCGGGTGATTCGCTTCTACAACTGGTTCGCCGGGCGCATCCTGCCCGAACGTATTCGTCTGCGCACCGACGACATCTACGAGCGCTTTATTTTCGGTTTGCAGAGCCTCAGCAGCAGTACAGATATCTTGATGATCTTTGCAACAAGCGTCGTCGTATGGCTGATGGAAACGGTGAAGTACTGGTTTGTGATGCACGCCTTTCCCTTTGAAGTCAGCTTCATCGTCCTGATGCTGATGAACGGGCTGGTCAATCTGGCGACGACGTTGCCCTCTGCGCCGGGATATGTGGGCACGTTCGACGCACCGGGGATCGAGACCCTGGTCGCCTTCGGCGTGGAACGGAACATTGCCGCCGGCTACACCTTTACGCTCCATGCTGCGCTCTGGCTGCCGGTGACGGCGTTGGGTGCGTTTTTCTTCTGGCGCGAACAACTGCGCTGGGACGATTTCAGCAAGGCCAAAGCGCAAGCAGATCCATCCCCCGACGAAGCACGGGCAGCCGTTGGGGTTGAAAGTGCGCAGGGTCTAGAGATTTCAAAACTTAAGGAAGGCTAAGCCAATGAGACATATTGCTGTGGCGGGCACAGGTTATGTCGGTCTGGTGACCGGCACATGTTTCGCCGATCTGGGCAACAAGATCACCTGTATCGACATCTCTGAAGAGAAGATCGAGATGCTGAAACAGGGTGAAGTGCCCATCTATGAGCCTGGGCTGAGCGAGCTGATCACGCGCAACGTGCAGGCGGGGCGGCTGAACTTTACCACCAGCTACCAGGATGCACTGGCCGATGCCGAATTTGTCTTCATCTGTGTGGGCACACCCAGTGGCGTCGACGGCGAAGCGGATCTGCGCTATGTACGCATGGCCGCCGAATCCATCGCCATGACCATGGATCACCCGCTGATCATCGTCAACAAGAGCACCGTCCCCGTGGGGACGGGCGACTGGGTGTCGGATATCATCACGCGCACGCAACCTCAGCCGATTGACTTCGCCGTGGTCAGTTGCCCCGAATTTCTTAAGGAAGGATCGGCCATCGCCGACTTTATGAATTCGGATCGCGTGGTGCTGGGCAGCACCAGCCCCGAGGCCGCCGACAAAGTGGCCCAATTGCATCTGCCCTTGCGCGCCCCCATCATCGTGACCGATCTGCGCACCGCCGAAATGATCAAGTACGCCAGCAACGCCTTCCTGGCCACGCGCATCAGCTTCATCAACGAGATCGCCACGATCTGCGAAAAGTTGGGGGCGGATGTGCGTGAAGTGGCCGCGGGGATGGGCTATGACAAACGCATCGGCCCGCACTTCCTCAATGCCGGGCTGGGCTACGGCGGAAGTTGCTTCCCCAAAGATGTGAAGGCGTTGGAACACATGGCGCTGGTACAAGGATCGCACCCTTCGCTGCTGCGCGCCGTCATGGACATTAACCGCGACGCCCGGCGCTGGGCAGTCATCACGCTGCGCAAACTGATGGGCGGCCGGCTCGAAGGCAAGCGCATCGGTCTGCTCGGGCTGGCGTTCAAACCCAACACCGACGATCTGCGCGAGTCCCCGGCCATGGAGATCGCCCATCTGCTGCGCATTGAAGGCGCCGTGGTCAGCGGTTATGATCCGGTGGCAATGCAGGGCGCAGCCAAACTTGATCCAGAGCTAGCGTTGGCCGAAAGCCCCTACGATCTGGCCCAGGGTCTGGACGCACTGCTCGTCTGCACCGAATGGGATGAGTTCAAGCATCTCGATCTGGCGCGCATCCACGCCAGTATGGCACGGCCCATCATAGTGGACGGGCGTAACATTTACAGTCCACTCCAGATGGAGCGGGTCGGCTTCGTCTATCGAGCGGTCGGGCGCGGCCAAATGGCCGGCTTTATGGACACGGAACTCACGCAAACGAACGTACCCCTACAAACCCCTGTCGAATCGAACGGAACTGCATAAATGTCAACCAGCACAAACGGGGCGCCGCCCCTGACCAAGACAAAGTTGCCCAACGGGATGCAGGTGATCCTGCAAGAGAGCCATGTTTCACCGGTGGCCAGCTTTTGGGTCTATTACCGCGTGGGCAGCCGCAATGAACGGCCCGGCCTTACCGGCATCAGCCATTGGGTCGAGCACATGCTCTTCAAAGGCACCGAGCGCTATCCACAAGGAGAGTTCGACAAAGCAGTAGCACGCGCCGGCGGATCGTTCAACGGTATGACCTGGCAGGATTGGACCACCTACTTCGAGACCTTTCCATCGGATCGGATTGAACTGGCGCTAGAGGTGGAAAGCGACCGTATGGTCAACGCCATCTTCGACCCTGGTGAGACGGAATCGGAGCGCACGGTGATCATCAGCGAGCGCGAAGGGCACGAAAACAGCTACCGCTGGCTACTCAACCAGGAAGTCCAGTCGACCGCGTACCAGGCGCACAGTTACCAGCACCCGGTGATTGGGTGGAAGGAAGATCTGCTCACCATCGACCGCGAGGATCTCTACAACCACTATCGCACCTTTTACACACCCAGCAACGCCATCGCCGTCGCCGTCGGTGACTTCGACAGCCAGTGGATGCTGGAGCGGATCAATCATCACTTCGGCTCGTTGCCGCCTGGGCCTACCCTGCCGCCCATGCGCCTGCGAGAACCGGATCAATTGGCCGAACGCCGCGTCACGCTGCGCGGAGCGGATCTCACCGGCTACTTGCACATGGCCTTCCATGCCGCCGAAGCCAGCCACGAGGACTTCTTCGCACTGACCGTGCTCGATAGCATCCTGGGCGGCGCCAAAGGGATGGGGCTCTTCGGCGGCAGTTCATCGAATCGCAGCAACCGCCTCTACCGGGCGTTGGTGGATACCGAACTGGCCGTCGGCGCCGGCTGCGGCTACATGCCCACGATTGATCCTTACCTCTTCACCTTCCGCGCCACGATCAGCCCCAAATCAACCCATCAGCAGGTCGAAGAGGCGATCTGGGCTGAGATCGAGAAGGTACAGCAGACACCTGTGAAGCAGAGCGAACTGGACAAAGCCATCAAACAGACCAAGGCGCAGTTCGCCTTTAGCAGCGAAAGCGTCACCAATCAAGCCTATTGGATCGGCTTCAGTGAGGTGATCGCCGATACCGAATGGTTCGCCTCCTGGCTGGAAACGCTTAGCGCCGTCACCGCCGAGGACGTGCAACGCGTAGCGCAGAGCTACTTCGTGCGCAATCGCCAGACAGTGGGATGGTATTTGCCGGAAGCAAGCTAATGTTCCTGACGCACCTGGCCTTGACCCACTTCCGCAATTACAAACATTTGGATCTCGATTTCACTGCGCCCCTGACGCTTGTGCAGGGACGCAACGCGCAGGGAAAGAGCAATCTGCTCGAAGCGATTTACTATCTCGCCACGAGCAAATCGAGCCATGCTCGCGCCGAACGGGAGGTGGTGGGCTGGAGCGCAGAGGATGAGCCCATCCCCTATACCCAGATCACGGGGACGGTGCGCAGCAGCAACAGCGAACGCCACAAGCTGGAAGTCCTTTTTACATCGCGCGGTGGCGATCAAAACTACACCAAGCAAGTGCGCATCAACGGCGTCGGACGACGCGGCATCGATCTGATCGGCGAGATGCGCGCCGTCCTCTTTCTGCCCGAGGACGTCATCCTGGTGGCGGGTAGCCCCGCCGAACGTCGTCGTTACCTCGACATTGCGCTCTGTCAGATCGAGCGCGGGTACACTCAACACCTGTCGCGCTATCAGAAAGTGTTGACCCAACGCAACAGCTTGCTCAAGCAACTGCGCGAGGAGGGTGCGTCCGGGCGCTCGCCGGCAGTTGCCGCTCAACTGGCCTTTTGGGACGATCAACTGGTGCAGCATGGCGCCTATGTGCTGGCCCGTCGTTTCCGTTTCCTGGCGGCGATGGATCCGGTTGCGCGCGCACGCCATGCCTTGCTCACCGAAGAAAACGAACGGCTGCGCCTGGTGTATCTGCCCAGTTTCAACGTCGGTCCGCTCAGTGAAGCCGACTATCGCCGGCTCATCAACGGCGATACAGCAGACGCATTGATCCGCCTGCCCGATCCGCTGCCCACGGCGCAGTTGCTTGCCGCCGCCTTTCGGGCCAAACTTGAAGGCCGCCGGGATCGCGAGATCGTCGCCGGGAACACACTCTACGGTCCGCACCGCGATGATATCGCCTTCAACGTGAATGGGCGCGATCTGCGCACCTACGGCAGCCGCGGTCAACAGCGCACCGCCGCGCTTTCGCTCAAACTGGCCGAACTGCAAACCATGATCAGCGACACCGACGAAACGCCATTGCTGCTTTTGGATGATGTGATGAGCGAGTTGGATGCACGACGCCGGGGAATGCTGCTGAACGTGCTGGCGGGGGTGGAACAGGCAGTAGTGACCACGACTGACTGGAACGACTTTTCGCCCTCTTTCTTAGGGCAGGCACAGTTGCTACATGTTGAAAATGGAGAAATGACCCACGCCCGGCGCGAGGAAGTACTGTCGAAGCCCGATTAAGGCGCGTTGCCCATCACAAACCAGTGATGCGTCAAGCGTGATTCGATGGGTAGGGGCGCTGCTTGCTGCGCCCGGCAGCACTGTGGGCGCAGCAAGCAGCGCCCCTACAGAATTGCCATCACTTGACCGTTGACACGACAATCCCCACTAAAGAAGATACCCGATGACCGAACGCCTCTACTTTGATGATGCTTACACCGTGCAGTTTGAAGCCAACGTCGTGCACACATCCACCCATGACGGACATGCGGCGGTGGCGCTGGATCGCTCGTTCTTCTATCCCACTTCGGGTGGACAACCGCACGATCTGGGCACGCTCAACGGCGTCGCCGTCATCGACGTTCAGGCCGACGATGACGGCGTGGTTTGGCACGTGCTCGGCGAGGATGTGCACCTGGAAAGTCCCGTCACAGGGGAAGTGGTGTGGTCGCGTCGCTACGATCATATGCAGCAGCATTCGGGGCAGCACCTGCTCTCACAGGCATTCTTCCATGTTTTGCAGATGGAGACCGTCTCTGTCCACTTCGGCGAGAGTGTCTCCACGCTCGACCTCGACGTTGAAGAGATCGGCGACGAGCAACTTTTTGCCGTGGAGGCCTATGCCAACGAGATCGTGTGGCGGAATCTGCCCATCCGTTGTTACACTGTAGGCGACGCCGATATTGCACAGATCCCGTTGCGCCGACCACCCAAGGTGACAGGAGAAATCCGCATCGTGGAGATCGAACAGTACGATTGGTCGGCATGTGGCGGCACCCATGTGCGCCGCACCGGGGAGATCGGCGCCATCGCCCTGTTGCGAACGGAAAAGATACGACGGCAGACGCGGGTCCACTTTGTGTGCGGCGGACGCGTGATCGAGGATTATCGACGGCGGCGAACGTTGTTGAGCCAGGTCGCAGCCCTCCTCGACACCCACTATGAGCAGGTCCCCGATCTGGTGGAAAAGCTGCAAACCCAGAACAAGGATCTCGACCGCCAGTTGCGCGGCCTGCAAGAGGAACTGTTGCCCGTCCGTGCGCGTTCTCTGTTCGAATCGGGGCAGCCGCTAGGCAATGGTCGGCTGGTGGCGCAGGTCTTACGTGGGATTGATCCTGGCATGTTGAGGGGAATGGCGCAGACGCTTCAGTCCGAACCGGGGACGGTGATCTTGCTCTGCGGCGAAAGCGGCGACAAAGGCACGGTCATTTTTGCACGGGCAGCGGACGTCGACTTGAACATGGGGCACTTGCTGCGCGATGTGCTGAGCGAGTTTGGCGCTAAAGGTGGTGGTCGCCCCGACTTTGCCCAGGGCGGCGGTATGTCGGCGCAGATGCTGGAGAGCGTTCTGGCGACGGCGGTACAGAAAACCCTGGCGCTGCTGTAGGCGAAGGATAGTAAAAGGGGAGACGATCTTAGCGAAAAGATCGTCTCCCCCTTTCATTACCCACCTATCTTGTTCTTCTACCGATAGAGACCCGCTTCGAAGCGCCGCAGCAAGAACACAGTCAAGATCAGGGCGTAGACTGCGCCGATGGCCAGCGTCAACAGATACGGTTCCCCAGCAGCGGCCAGCCAGTAAGCCTTGACCGGCCAGAAGGTGGGGAAGATTCCCAGCAGCCACTGCCACGGCTCCGGCACGAACCAGGCAAGCATTGGGCCGATCATGAAGGTGCCCATGCCCTTCATCACGGCGAACCCTTGCACCTTGTTGCCGGCAAACGCCGTCAACAGGAAGGCGAAGATCGGAGCAAGCAAGCTGCCGGCAATCGCGATCGGCAAGAGTTGCTCCACAGGCAGAACTTGCGATGCCGATCAGCGGCACCACGATCAGGATGCCCACAATGCTCATGATAATCGGGCTGGCGACGCGGTAAAGCGCATAGCTCTGCATCGACAGCGGCGTCACCATCAACGCCGTCAGCGTGTTCTGATCGCGCTCGTCAAGCAGCAGGAATCCGGTGAGATAGCCTGTCAGCATTGGCAGAATCAACACACCGAAGAAGCTGGTCAGCAGCAGATGATAGGGCGTCAGATCGAAGGTTCCCTGTAACCCGTTGGTCACCCACGGCAAGAGCCAGCGCAGCAAGAGGCCCAGGATCAACGGATAGGCCAGCAGAAACAACATCCACGAATCACGGCGCACATTTTTGAGATCGCCCATACCCAGGGCGGTGATCATACTCATCAAAGCCTCCTTTTATCCACCCACTTTGCGCGCGATGACGTTCTCGAACGTCTGCCGCGCCCACACGTAACTCAATCGCCGTCAACGCCAGCAAGTAGAGCAGCGCGTAGCCGATCTCCCACAGCGCAACCGTGCCGAACGCAGCTTCTAGCAGCACCAGCCCCGGCGTACTGGGGATGAGGTAGAGCAGCCAGTGATCCCACAGATCGAAGTAACCCACCAGTGGGATCTGCATGACGCTCAGGAAGAGCACCGCCGGCAGCAGGAATTCGTTGATCCCGTTGTAGCGGGCGGCGATCACGAAGCCGAACAGTGTCAACGGCACCGACATGGCCACGATGGCCACGACATACCAGCCCCAGTTGATGCCGACACCATAGGTGATCAGTGTCACTACGGCGCCTACGATCACAGAGACCATGCTCAACGTTGCAATCTTGGCCGCCAGATATTCCCAAATGCGCAGCGGTGTCACCACCAGCCCTTCGAGCACGCGCTCGCCTTTTTCTAGATAATAGAGCCCGGCCATGAAGAAGAAGCCGAAGACCGACAGATCAAGGAACAACACCGACACCAGGATCGGTTTGATCCCTGCATCTGGGATCTGGAAGAGTACCGCCGACCACATGACGGCGATGAAGGCCGCCGCATAGTAGATCCCCTGACGAAATTGGATCTGCGTCTCCCAGCGCAATGACGAAAGCAGCCTGCTCATATCAAGCTCCTTCCCGTTGATTTGATGAAGATATCCTCCAGCGTCGCTTCCTGCGTATGGATCGTCTCGATACGCGCCTCACGCAGCACGTGCATGAACTCTCCGTTATCGCTCAGCCCATCCAACGGGAATTCGGAGATCTTGCCGCTGCTGCCGTTCAAGCTGTACTCCATGCGGATGGTGCGCTGTCCATGCTGCAACTTCAGATTGCGCGGTGAGTCAGTCAATGTAATGCGGCCGTCTACAATGAAGGCCACGCGATCGCAGAGTTGCTCGGCCACAGACATATCGTGCGTGGTCAAGAAGACCGTGCGGCCGGCAGCTTTCTGCTCCAGGATGATCTCTTTGATCTTGCGACCATTGACGGGATCCAGCCCGGTGGTCGGCTCATCCAGGAAGAGCAGTTCCGGCTGATGCAACATAGCGCGGATGAAGTTGAGGCGCATTTGCATGCCCTTCGAGAACTGGCTGACACGTGTGTTGGCATCGTCCTTGAGGCCGACCATGTCGAGTAACTGCATGGGATCCTGCGTCTTGCCGCTATAGAGCGAGGCGAAGAGTTGCAGGTTCTCCAGCGCGGTCAATTTTTGATAGTGATTGGGCAATTCGAAAGCGACACCCACCTTTTCATAGTAACGGCTGTCGAGCCTGTTCAGATCCTCCCCGAAGACTTTAATATCGCCCTCATACCCGCGCAGCAGTTTGATCAATATTTTCTGCGTCGTGCTTTTGCCGGCGCCGCTTGGCCCCAGGAAACCAAAGATTTCGCCTTTTTCAATGGCAAAATCAATCCCTTTGACCGCGGGGTTGGTCCCCTGCGGGTAGGTGTATGTGAGATTGCGAACATCAATGATCATGACCATTCCTCATCTTTCTGACGTTTGGGTTCGCTGGCTGCGTTCGGTACGCCAACGTTCTAACAGTTTCGGATACTCGACTTCCATGAAGGCATAGAGATCGTGCATCTCCTCTAATCGTTCACGGCGCTGAGTTTCCGTATCGGAGAGCAAGGCGAGTCCACGCTCGGCCAGTTGCAGGAAGTCGGTGAGCTGACCCTGCTTGGCCGCAAGGACACGTGTCCACAGGTGTGGCAGCAGCCGGTAGTAGTCTTTGCGTTCACCGGGCAGGCTGATCCGTTCGATAAAGTCAAACTGCATCAACATACGCGAGCCGGTGCTGATCGAACTCTTGCTGGCCTGCAACACCTCAGTGAGATCGTTCATCGTCTGTTCAGGCGGATCACAGATCAGTAGCCAGGCCAGGATGCGTCCCGTCATGCGTGGCAGCCCGACCTGTTCCCAGTAGAGACCGAATTCCTCAACGTACTGCAATTCTTTGCGAGTTGGTTTCATACTCATTACTCGTTTCGCCACTCATTTGGCCCAAAGGAAAAAATCGTATTCGCAGTGCTTCGGTTGCACAGTTAACCATATCCAACAGTTTCCATTCTATTTGGTTCTGTTTGTTCAGTCAATACCGAACAAACAGAATAGGCCGACATTTAGCTGACATCGTCAGACAGAAGATGGGGCCACAGGAGGTAACCGAGCAGACATCGCCGCCGATGGGATCGCGTGGTAAGATTAGGCACGCCACGTTGCTTGCCCTCCATTGTGGTGGAAGCAGCGTGCCGGCCTTAGATCACACAGTGAAAGGAATCTCCCCTATGCAATTTGAATCTCTACCCGACGGCACGACGATCCCTGTCTTGGGATTGGGAACCTGGCAGATGGGCGGTGGCAGTCAGGCCGATTATTCGCGCGACGACGAGATGATCGGCATCATCAAACAGGCCATTGAGATGGGCTATACCCATCTCGATACCGCCGAAGCCTACGGCAAAAACCACTGCGAAGAAGTGGTTGGCCGCGCGATCAAAGGCTTTGATCGCGCCGACCTTTTCATTACCACCAAGGTCTCTCCTGAGCATCTGCAGTATGACGGCGTCCACAACGCCATCCGCGGCAGCCTCAGCCGGCTCGACACCGACTATGTCGATCTCTATCTGATCCACTGGCCCAACAATGACATTCCACAGCGGGAAACGTTCCGTGCGCTCAATGAACTGGTGAAAGACGGTCGAGTTCGGCGCGTAGGTGTCAGCAACTACAGCGTTGATCAGATGCGCGAGGCGATGGATCTGTGCCAGACGCCGATCGCCACCAACCAGGTTCGCTACAATCTGCTGGATCGCAAACCGGTGCAGAACGGTGTGCTGGCTTTCTGCCGCGAGCACAACATCCCGCTCACGGCCTATTCGCCGGTGAAGGGCGGCGTGCTCGAACATGCGGCCGTCCGTCTGATTGCCCGAGCCCACGACGTCTCGATGGCTCAAGTTGCGATCGGTTGGCTGATCCAACAGCCGGGCGTCATCACAATTCCGATGTCCCAAGATCTTGATCACCTGCGCGACAACATGGCGGCGCTGGATCTAGATCTTTCGCCCGAAGAGATCGAACGTCTCGATGCTATCGATGGGTAATGAAAAGGAGAAATACATGCTTCCAATCGAGTCGATTCAGCGAATTTTGTCGGCGGCGCTGGCCAATGGCGGAGAGCTTGCCGAAGTCTATCTAGAAAACACCGAGAGTCTGCGACTTGTCCTCGATGACCGCAAGTTAGAACAGGCCGTGCGCGGCAATGATATAGGCGGAGGTGTACGTGTCTTTTACGGGAACACGGCGGCCTACGCCTACACCGACGACCTCAGCGAAGAGGCACTCATCGAAGCAGCCAAAGCCGCGGCCTCGGCGGCACGCGGCAGTAACAAACCCAGCCTGCTGGTAGACCTGACGCAAACCCCAAGCCCGCATAGCTTCGGCATTGATCGCCCTTTTGAGGAGATGAGCACGGCGGCCAAAGCCAACATCTTACGCAGCATGGACGAAGCCGCTCGCTCCGTCAGCTCAGACGTGGTGCAGGTCGGCGTACGCTACGACGAAATCAGCCGGCGTGTGCACGTCTACAACTCCAACGGGGTGTGGGCCGAGGACGACCGCGAGATCCTCGAATTCCGCGGACAGGTGACGGCTCAACGCAACGGGATTCTGCAGTCGGCGGTTACAGGACTGGGGGCACAGAGCGGGCTCGAATTCTTTGAGCAGCGTGATCCCATTGCGTCGATCATCGATGCCGCCGAGTCAACCATCCTCATGTTGGATGCCAAACCCGCGCCCGCCGGCGAGATGACGGTGGTCATCCCCAACGGTTGGGGTGGTGTCCTCTTTCACGAGGCGTGCGGACATTGCATGGAAGCCGACTTTATTACGAATGGATCATCAGCCTATGCCGGCCTTGTGGGAGAGCGCATCGGCCCCGATTTTCTCTCTGCCATTGATGATGGCACAATCCCCGGCCGCCGCGGCACGATGCACTTTGACGACGAAGGCACGCCCACGCAGCGCACCGTCCTCATTGAAAAGGGCATCCTCAAAGAGTACATGTGGGATCTCACCGAAGCGCGGCGCATGGGTCGCGCCTCCACCGGGAATGGGCGTCGCGAGTCCTTCCGCCACATGCCCATGCCCCGCATGACCAACACCTTCATCGATGCCGGCCCACATGACCCCGAAGAGATCATCGGATCGGTGAAGAAAGGCATTTTCGCCAAGCGTATGGGCGGGGGGCAGGTGGAGATCGGGCGCGGAGACTACGTCTTCGCCGTCACCGAAGGCTGGCTGATCGAAGACGGTAAATTGACGAGGCCGGTACGCGGCGCAACCCTGGTGGGCAATGGACCGCAAACCCTGCGCGAGATCGATATGATCGGCAACGATCTGGCCCTCGATCCGGGCATGGGCCATTGCGGCAAAACCCAATCGGCCAAAGTGAGCGTTGGCCAACCAACTGTGCGTGTTCCCAAACTCACCGTCGGCGGGACGGAGTGATGAGAAAAACCATGAACAACGATTATCTTGAATTGGTAAACCGAGTCGTGGCCCAGGCACAGTCGGCGAACGTCGAGGCCGAAGCCTATTTGAATGTGGGACAAGAGGCAGAAATTCTGGTCTCGCGTGGCGAGGTGGAGAAGCTGTCGCAGGCCGGCAGTAAAGGGCTGGGCGTGCGTGTACTTGTGGACGGTAAGGTGGGCTATGCCTACTCTTCGGATTTCAGCGAGCAAAGCGTGAACCGTCTGCTCGACGAAGCGGTGGATCTGGCCGGTATTGTGGACGGCGACGAGTTTCGCCGTCTGCCCGACCCGGCCACCACGTCCGATGAGGATCTGGCGATCTACGATCCCGCCATTGACGCATTGAGCGCGGAGGAGAAGGTCGATATCGCCAAACGGGTGGAGAAAGCCGCACTCGGCTACGATCCACGCGTGGTCGTGACCAACTTCTGCACCCTCTTAACCCAAAGTGGCACAGTCGCCATTGCCAACAGCCGCGGCGTATCGGGCAGCTATCGCAAGAGCTTCATCGGCTCTTATCTGATGGCCATGGCCCAAGACGGCGAGGACCGGGCGGTAGCCTTCCATGTCGGTGTGGCGTCGTGGCTCAAGGAGTTTGATCCTGATGCCGTCGGCCGCGAGGCAGGGAAGAAGGCGATCAAGCTATTGGGCGGCAGGCCTGTGCCCACGCAAAAAGCCACCGTCGTCTACTCTCCCTATGCGGCGCACAGTATTGTCGGTGCGCTGTCCAGTGCGCTCACGGCCCAGGCTATGCAGCGCAGCCGATCCTTTTTGCAGGGCAAACTGGGCGAGGCAGTGGCCTCTGATATGGTGACGTTGCTCGACAACGGGCGTCTTCCGGGTGGACTGGCGACGCGTCCTTTCGATGATGAGGGCGTGCCCACGCGCGCCACGCGCCTGATCGATGAGGGCGTGCTCCAGGCCGTCCTCCACGATACGTACACCGCGGCGCGCGACGGTACAGATAGCAGCACGGGCAACGCCAGTCGAACTTCTCATGCCGGCCTACCTTCGGTCAGCGCCAGCAACTTCTACTTTCAGGCAGGTCCGCAGAGCGCCGAAGAGGTAATCAGTGGCGTCGAGCGCGGTCTGTACGTCGAAAGCGTGATGAACACGCACAGCATCAACCCGATCAACGGCGACTACTCGGTCTCGGCGGTCGGTTATTGGATCGAAAACGGTGAGATCGTTCATCCGGTCAACAATGTCACCATCGCCATCTCACTCCAGGATTGGCTGCACAACGTCAAAGCGGTAGCCAACGATCTGGTCTTTGCGCCCATGGGGGGCGCGCTGGGATCACCGACGATCCGAGTCGACAATGTGATGATCGGCGGGGTGGGGTGATCTTTGACAGGGCAACCGAGCCGCGCAGCCCGAATCGTCATCGTGCTTTGGGTAGCACTCTGTGTACTGCTGCTCTATACCGTACTTCACGAAGCCGGTCACGCGCTGATGGGTCTTCTTTTCGGCGGCACGGTGACCGGCTTTCGCATGGATGCGAGCATGTTGACGGCGCAAGTTGCCATCGATGGCGACCTTCTGCGCTGGCAGCGCAGCCTGATCAGCGTGGCCGGAATCAGCCTGCCCTTGCTCGTTTGGGTTGTCCTCATCCTGCATGCGCCCCAGCAGGCTGATCCTGTATGGCGGTGGATGGTGCTGATCGGCACGTTGGGCGTGTTGAACAGCCTGCTACCGTGGATCGCCATCCCCCTCTTTGGGTTGGCACAGCGTATCCCCGGCGACGATGTGACGATCTTCCTCGACACGTCGCAGATAGCGCCGAGTGTGATCGGCGCTGGGGCGATCGCGCTCTACGTGGCAGGCTGGGCGATCTTCTTGCGGCGCATAGGGGGGCTGGCGCAGATCCTTGCGCTGTGGCAGGGCGCATCGGAGCGTAGCTTCACTGCGGGTGCATCTCGCACCCTGCTTCGCCTGACCGTGCTCAGCGCGCTGACGCTGATTGTCAGCGCGGCACTGTACAGCCAATTCGGAGCGGGCAACCCACCGGATGTTCCACCCGGCTATGCGCGGGTGGCGTCGGCGAATCTGTCCGAGATCCACTACGAAGACACGCCTGCCTACGAGTTTACCCTCACGGACGTGGTGTTGGTCGACTTTTATATTCTGTTACAGAACATAGATGCGGGGCCGGCCGCAATCCGGCTGACCGGCCCACAAGGGATGTCCTACACGTTGATGGAGGCGGATGAGACATTCCATGTTGGCCGCGCCGGCCTCCATCCGCAGGATCTACCATTGGGCCCGGGCACGTATGCCATGCGTCTGCGCTTTCCACAGGCGGCGGGCCGAGTCTGGATTTATCAATCAACGCATGACTTTTCAACTGTACCACAAGGAGAGAAGAGACCATGAAAGTCCTGGTGACAGGGAGCAGTGGCGGGATTGGCAGCTACGTCGTGGAGGAGTTAGCCAACGCAGGCCACAGCGTCTTGGGTGTGGATATACAGCCGGCGCGGGCGGAGCAACCCGGCCGCTTTCTGCGTGTGGACCTGACCCGATCGGGCGAGATCTATAATGCGCTGGCACGTGCCGAAGCCGAAGCGGTGGTGCATCTAGGGGCGTGGGCAGATGCGGGCAAGGTGCCCGATCCGCGTACGTATGGTGAAAACGTGCAGGGGACCTTCAATCTTTTCCAGGCATGCGCCGACATGGGGATCAAGCGAGTGGTATCGGCGTCGAGTGCGCAGGTTTACGGATTTGCCGGTGCGCCGCCAGTCTACGCGCCGGTGGACGAGGATCATCCACTGCGGCCGGTCAACAGCTATGCGCTCTCTAAAATGGCAGGCGAGCAGGCTGCCGATTACTTTGTTCAGAACTTTGGGTTGACGATCCTGTCGTTTCGATTCATGGGCGTGCGTCCTGTGCCGCGCTTGGCCTCCGAAATCGAACGTATGGCACAGGATCCGGCCTGGGGCAGTTGGCTGTTGTGGACGCGCACCGATGCGCGCGATGCCGCCCGCGCCTGTCGTCAGGCCATCGAAGTGGCATCTGTTGCCTCCGGCGCCTACAACATCACCGGGGCCGAAGTCGTCCTGAATCAAGAGACCGAAGCGCTGATCCGCCGCTTCTTCGGCGACAAGACAACGCTTCGGTCCTCAATGACAGGTCACACATCTCCGCTGAGTACGGCCAAAGCCCGCGCCGCCTTCGGCTACGCCCCCCAGTATGTGTGGAATCAACACCAACAGTACAGTGAATAAAGCGGAGAGCGGAGAGAGGGCGCCGGCGGCCGGCGCGCCGGTTGCCGGCGGTTGAGCCAGGCGGCCGGATCGCCCTTTCTCTACTTACTCACTCATTTCCTCAGTTGCCCTCTCCGTCACTTCCTCACTCGTTTCTTCGTCCACTTCTTCATCGTCGCGTCTGTCGAAACGCATGGCTTTGAAGCGTTCGAAATAGCGCATGGAACCGTCTTCTTGTTTGTCGCCCCAGCGTTCTCGAAGCCACTTTTCCATCTCGGCCGGTTGATCGAACTGGCTCTTGTGCGCAAGGATCGCCTGGATCTTGGTCGCGATGTCGGCGGTGACGTCGACCTCTACGCTGGGGTCATCGTACCCGGTAACGTAGAGCTGGCTGATCTTGTAGGGCGGGTAGCCCTCGTTGGCCAGGTCCGGGTAGAACATCGGATTGTCTGCGGCGGGGAAGAGCGCTTCCAGTGCCACCAATCCGGCGTTCCGGTGATCGGGATGGTTGATGTAGCCATCCCCCACCAGGTAGCGTTCAGGGCTGGGACAGATGATTAGTTGTGGTCGAATCCGGCGGATCTCTCGGCAAACGCGTTTGCGCAACTCAAATGTGGGGCGCAAAAAACCGTCTTCTTCGTCCATAAACAAAACATGGTTCACCCCAGACAGCGCCGCTGCGTTCCGTTGTTCTTCCTTGCGCATGAGGATAAGTTGATTGCGGGTGATCAACGGGTTGTGATTGCCCTTGTCCCCGTTGGTCAAAATCATATAAGTGACTTCGATCCCCTGTTTTGCCATCTGTATGGCCGTGCCAGAGCACGAAAAATCCGGATCGTCGGGATGTGCCATGATCACAAGGACGCGTTCAACGCCTCGCCAATCGGGGGGTAGCATCTTTTTCGTTTCGCTCATCTTCAATTTCCTTGTCTTGTGGATAAATCCGTCAGGAGCGGTAGATGGATCTCATAGAGTACGCATCTACGGGAAAAGTTCAAGTCCGTCTAAAAGAAAAACCCCTACAAGATTGCAGGGGTTTGATCTCTATTAAGCCTGAGCGTAAGCAAGAGGCTCAGCCCATTTCCAATGCGGCGTAACCCGGTCCTTCGGTGAAATACATGGCGTTAAGTTCGGTGGTGTACGCGTACTCTTCCGGCAGATCTTCTTCGGGGAGAATGGCGTCGACAGGGCATTCAGGCACACAGGCGCCACAGTCAATGCAGGTATCCGGATCGATGTAGTACCAGGGCCATTCTTCTTCTGGCTGCCCAGGAATAATGCACTCAACCGGGCAAACTTCTGTACAAGCGCCGTCGCGGATACACAAGTCGAAAATCACATGGGTCATACAGTAGCCTCCTAAGAGAACGGATGGATCGGAGCCGTTTATGTGAAAAAAGCGTTTAGACAGTCCTAGATCTACGACACATTTGCTGCCATGAGTCAACAGGTCAAGACGGCTGCACAGGGCAAATGTCCTCGTTTGTAAAACTGTTCACATTGTAATGCGCCACCCCATGTATGTCAACTTTATCGGCAAGTTTTGGGTAATTCGTCGTAACCACCGCGACAACAACCGACGCCACAACGGGTCGTCTATGGCGGGCAAGATCGTCGCATCCTATAGTGGTATCACTTTGAAACCGAGAGTTTTGCGACCGGCGAAGCCACGCAACGAATACTACCACGGAGAGCAGAAAGACAAATGCCTTCCCTTCTGCTTTGTGTTCTATGCGTTCTTTGTGGCAATCCTACTGCCTTTACCGCCACAGAGAACACAGAGAACACATAGATAAGGTCGCTTCCCTCTTCTTCTTTGTACTCTTTGTGTTCTCTGTGGCGATTTTCAGCATCTCGGCGGAATCGCCGACGAGGCCGCCAAGTTCGCCTGGTACAGGCGCTGCGCCTTCGCCCTCCGCAAGATCAGCCACCTCAACCGGCGCTGGCGAAACTTCGCTTTTCAATGTGAATTCACTTTAAGCTCAGAGGCTTGACCCATCAACTTTCGGCGATCTCCTGGAGTTCCTCGCGGTCGAGGATGGCGATCCGTTTACGGCCGATCTCGATGAGGCCCTGCGTCTTCAGATCATTGAGCACCTGTGTTGCGGTTTCGCGGTAAGTGCCCACACTTTCGGCCAGATCCTGGTGGGTCAGGCCGCGCACCTCGTCGCTTGACTGTTCATCGGCCAATCGCAGCAACAGGCTGGCCAGGCGCGCCGGTATGCCTTTGAAGGCCATGCTTTCCAGGCGTTCTTCGGCTTCGCGCAGGCGCTTCCCGGTAATCTCCAGAATGCGTAATGCCACCTGCGGTTTATTGAGGATCAAACGCTCGAGATCGGTGCGGCTCATCACACAGATCAGGCAGTCCTCTACCGCTTCGGCAAAGGTGTTGTGCATCTTAGTCCCCAACAGCGCCATTTCGCCGAAAAGGGTATGCGATCCGAGCGTGGTGATCACCAGTTTCTTGCCTTCAGGGCTGATCCGATACAGTTGAACGCGCCCCTCCTTCAAAATAAAGAGGACCTCGCCCGGTTCTTCTGGGCGGTAGAAGACGCGACCGCGACTCACGGTGCTCATGGTGGTAATGTGATTCAACTCTTCCATTTCACGGGGCGTCAAATCTTGAAAGACGGCCAGTTCTGAAAGGTACTTCATTTTTTCTGCCGGCTGGGGAGAGCCGGTACTGTAAGTCGATTCCATGATTTCCTACTCATTCCGGTTAACGTACGCTGGCATTTACAATGGCGCTAACGCTTCGGACAGCCGCGCCTGAACATCCGCATAAGAAGGGTTGCCCAGCGACCAGACCCGTCCATTCAAAAGGTAGGTCGGCGTCGCAAAAACGACATCAGGAATAGGCTGATCGGCCGCGCCGACGTCCACAAGTTTCAGCTCAACCTCTGGGAAGTCGCGGCGGATGACAGCCGCAACCTCGTGGGAGTAGTTGCAAATAGGACAATGAGCCGACACATAAATCTCTACCCGGACAGGGCGACGCCCACGCGGCACAGACGGGACATTTTGCTCCATCGGTCTTTTCATCTCTATAGCTCTCTGCGGCAGTAGAGTCAAGACAGGTCTTGCCGCACGGACGCCCTGCCCCCGTCAGACTAGGGCATCACCCGGCTGCACGTCCGTAACCAGACTTACCCGCAGCGACAAGCATCCTCTATACATAGATCCGAAACGGCGCCACGGCAGAGTATGCAAACGTCTAGAGCGATCCTATTATACTCTCCGCCCAGAAAAAAACCAAGCGTTTTTGAAGGTTCTGTTGCTTGTTGATAGAATGTATGCATGAAGCCAACCTTGCCCGCGCCTTCTGTTTCACGCCGTCGCCGCCAAAGCCGATCTGCATGGATGATTATCACGTTGATCGTCGCGCTCTTCGCCTTTGTGGCAGGCGCCCGCTGGTTTATTCAGCAGGGGTTCGCCTTTGGCCCCACACCCACCGCGACGGCAACCCGCAGATCCGCAACCGAAACACCCACCCTCGATTTTCGTGCAACCCAAAACGCCGAGGAGTTGGCCACGCAGCGCGCTCAGCAGATGGCCATGATCGGTGTAGATACCCCTACACCCCAGGCAACCGACACCCCGTTCCCGACGGCGACAGCGACGCCCACACTGGCCAGCGTAGCCGCCCCGACACCAACGCCCGAAATCACGGTGGTCATCGTGTTGCCCAACGTGAACGGAGAGTCGGGCACTCCCACCCAAACCGCGTCACCTGATGTAAACGACGAAACCCCAACCACAGATGCGTCAGATGGAGTCGAAGCTGGGAGCCCGACGCCGGCGGATCAACCACCTGTGGATGCTTTGACGGCGACTGAGACCTCGACGGCAACGCCGACCGAAATAGCCGCTGAAACACCCTTCTCCACGCCGACGCCCGCGCCCGTCGCCCAACCTACCGTCTCCCTGCAGGCGTTTACCCGGCAGAATGCCGGCGTCTACGCCGGTCCGAGCAGTCGTTACACCCGGACTACAGAGATCCCCAGTGGGCAGCGGGTGGTGATGCAAGGACGAAACGTAACGGGTGAATGGGTTTACCTTTGCTGTGAATTGAATATTGAAGGCTGGACACGCCGTATCAACCTGGATATTCGTGACAATCAACTGCCGGGCAATGCCCCAACCGGCGCTTCACCAAACAATGAACGCTGGTTGCTCGAACGACAGTCGGCGGCGATCCCGCTGACACCCATTCCCAGCCAGACGCCGATTCCGGAGAGCGACTTCCCTCTGTTGCGCCATGATCGCGCAGCGCAGGCAGCCGTCGAGCAGACATTTTTGGCGCCCTGGGTGCCAGATTGGACCACGACGGAAGCCTACCAGGCCTTTTCGTCGCCGGTACTTGTGGTTGGGCAAAGTGTCCTCGTTGCCAATGAGGATCTACACCTTTACAGTTTCGACCGCGAACGCGGCAATCAACGCTGGCGCTACAGCATCGGAGAGGTGGTGAATGTGGCGCCTGCAGCCCAAATTGCCGATGGGAATCTAGATGTTTACGTCATCGATCGTAGTGGCCGGGTTTTCGGTCTGCGCGAGCAGGGAAACAGCGCCAACCTCTTGTGGATGAAGTCGTTGAACATCATCCCCCAAACTGGTCTCAATATCGCAGGAGATATCGTCTTCGCAACAGGCCAGAACAGCCATGTTTTTGCACTCAACCGTTTCACCGGTGACACCATTTGGGAGATTTCCACCGAGGGCGTCTCCCTACAATACCCGGTTGTCGGCGATCAGTTGCTCTACACCGGCAACCAAAAACTGCGGGCCGTGGATATCTTCAACCGCGGCACGCTGATCTGGGAGTCGCCGCCCGAGCTGTTGAGTGGTGTCAGCGCGCCGCCCGTCTACGGCTTTCCAGGCGTGATCGCGCTCTCTGAAGTCTATGCCGCCGATGTCGGGGGGAGAGTTCACGCCCTGGATGCCGTTACCGGCCGCCTGTTATGGACCTATACGGGCAGCGACAGAATTGATGTGATGGCGCTGGATCGGATCCGCCTGTACGTGGTTGGCAATGGCTTTGTCAAGGCGATCAACCGCGCCAACGGCGCGGAAGCGTGGAGTTATAACCTGGGCACCCAGATTGTCGGTGGGCCGCTGGTGGGCAATGGGCAGATCCTCTTTGTCAGCACAGGGGGCTACATTCAGATTCTGGATAGCGTGGGCGGCGCCTTGATTTCGGGGGCAAGCTCGGCCGCGCGCAGCGTAGTTAATCAACCGGCCGTTGGTGGAGGGCGTATTTTCATTCCTGATGCAAATGGAATTCTGCATGCCATGCGCGAGGATCGCTGATGCGAGCTCGCGCCACATCTTCGCCTGCGCCGTCTCGACCCGGCTGGGATGCACTGCTGCTGGCGGTGCTGGTCTTTGCCCAGGTACGCATTGGCAGCCTGGCCGAGCCTTTTGCCTTACCCCTCTCGCGCCAGGACGTTCTGCGCCATCCCATCCTGGGCCGGTTGATTCCGGCGGAGGGTGTGGCCGCCCTGGGGGAACAGAGCCCCTGGCCCGGAGAGCCGCTGGCCTTGTTGCTCATCGCGCTGAGCCTGGCCTTTGTGATCTTATACCTGCTGGTCGATCTGACACGGCACAGTCGTTGGCGTAGCATGGCCAAATGGTGGCTGTTGACAGCGCTGCTCGTGACGACGATTGTGTTGCCTACCACCAAGTTGATCCTGTTGCGAGCACAGAGCGGACCGGCCAGCTACACGCACGATGGCGGCGTGATCCAGACCGAATCCACCATCGATTATTTCCTGAGCGGACGCAACCCCTACAGTGAAGACTATACCCAGACGCCGATGGCCGAGTGGGGCTTCGATGAGTATCGCACTGCGCTCTACCACTATCCATACCTGCCGTGGACGTTTGTCTTCAGTGCCCCGTTCTATCTGCTTGGGCAGTTGATGGGGCTGTATGATCAGCGAATGGTCTATCTGCTGCTGTGGGGCATCATGTTGATCCTGGCGCCGCGCTTGATTGCAGGCGAAAGACGGCAACTGGCGCTGGTGATGTTGTTGGGCCTCAACCCGGTGATGGGCCTCGACGTGATCTTCGGGCAGAACGATTCGTTCGTGCTGGCGTGGATCGTCTTCAGCCTGGTGGCATGGCAGCGCTGGCGAGAGACAGAAGCCGGCGGGCAAGGAGAACGCTGGCTTTGGCTGTCAACGGTCTGTTACGGGTTGGCCTGTGCCAGCAAACCCACGGCCTGGTTCTTCGCTCCGTTTTACGCGTTGCTGCTTCTGGTCGATCAACCCCAATTGGCACTGAACGGCTGGAAAGCCTTGCTGCGGGGAATTCCACGCATGCTGCGTCGGGTCTGGCCGGCGCTCGCTGTGTTTGGCCTGTTGGTGATCCCCTATCTGATCTGGGACGCCCATGCCCTGTATGACGATGTCTGGCGTTGGAGCAGCGGACAAGGGGAGACGGGCTATCAAATCTGGGGGTGGGGTGCGGCTAACTTTGTCCTCGCCCTGGGGCTGGTGGCGGATCGCTTTGGCCAGTGGCCTTTTTGGATCCTTCAAGTGGTGCTGACGCTGCCGGTGTTGCTCTGGTTGTTGCAGCGCCAGCAACGTGACAACACGCTAAGCGCTGCGTGCTGGCATTACGCCGTCTTGCTGATTGTCTTCTTTTACGGCAGCCGATTTCTCAACGAAAACTACCTGGGCTTCATGCTTGCGTTTCTGTCGCTCGGCCTCATTCTTAGCGAAGATGTTGATTGCAACACCCCAATACTGGCTACTTAATACATTGTAATATCTCTACTAAGCTCGATGTATTCGCTGCCTGTATTGGCAAAGAATTGAGTGCTACTCGCACGGTGTCTACCTGGGAGACTTTACCTCATGTACCCCAAATCCCGCTTTCTCTGGTATTCAGTAGTATTCCTGTGTCTGCTTTGGCTAAGCCCCAGTGTGCTCACCATTGCTAAGGAGCCAGCACAATCGACTATTCCGGCTGCACCCTGGACCACTCTCCAGGGTAACTCATATCGCCAGGGGCGCAGTTCTTTCACCGGAATTACAGATAGCCCAGAGCTGCGCTGGCGTATTCAGTTGCCGGCAAACTGTGGCGAAACTGCCCAGGGCATGGTACAGGCAGAAGATGGCGACGTCTATGTAGCGGCCTGTCAATATCTTTCTCGAGTGGCGCTTGATGGGACCGTCAAGTGGTCGTACAACGTTCAGGATGAGGAGCTGGTGTACAGCCGGAGTGTGCCGACTATTGCAGAGGACGGAACACTTTACTGGGGGAGTGGTGATTCGGTAATAGCGCTCTCACCCACAGGGGAGCGACTCTGGTCTGTGTCTGGCCTCTCTCTAAACTATGTCTTTGGTAGTTCACCGGTTCTTGGTCCCGATGGCCACCTGTATGTTGTTCACGACGCGATGTTTTCATTTACGACGGATGGGGAGTTGCGCTGGGTTCATCCGTATGGAGGCTGGTTTTCCCATTCCTCACCGGCTGCGGGTGAAGATGGCACTATTTATGCAGGGGCAAATGGATTTCTGTATGCCTACACCACGAATGGAAAGATTCGCTGGCAGCGCAAGATTGGTACAGCAGATTCACCCGCTATTGGCGATGATGGAACGATTTACAGTACAGTTAGTGGTGGGAGTGAACAAGGTGGAAAGCTGTACGCTTTTTCTCCAGAAGGAGAACAGAGATGGATCTTCGTAACTGAAGAAGCATGGGAGTATGGCGCTGAGACTGCTGGTCCGCCCGCTATAGGTCTGGATGGCACCGTGTATTTTGGAACCTCTCGGCTAACAGGCGTAACACCTTTTGACTCTCACTTCTATGCGGTGCACCCTGACGGAGAACTGAAGTGGAAGTTTACGCTTCCCCGCATGGCTGATGAACTATCTACCCGTACAGCTTCCCCTCCCGTGGTGGACATTGAGGGAAATGTCTACTTCTGCGCCATCGCAAGAGCATGCTACGGGCTCAATGAGAATGGAGAATTACTATGGACCTATTCTCTTGATCCGGCAACGCTGGTACAGACCTCACCATTTATTGCCGCCAATGGCAGCATTTGGATTATGGATGTGCATGCCCGCCTGTACAATATTACCAATCCGCCTGACCAGATCTTTCTTCCCCTCGTGCAGTCACACCCAGTACAGTGACACTTCCAGACAGGATTGTACAGCATCCCGCGGCGCCTTAACAGTGATGGCAGCACAAGTTGAGAACTGATAAGAGGTAGGAGGGTATGCGGCGGCAAGTGGTCTCATCCATTAATAGGCACAAAGGGATTTGCGCAAGCTGATTCCCCGCCAAAAGAAAGATCCTCTTCGATGACAACGAAAACGTCGTCCACCCCGTAGACTTCGCGGACGTGAAGCGATAGATATCCTCGAATCTCATTCATCATGATCTTGGTGTATGCACGTCCAAATGAACGGGACGTTGCAGTACGGCCGCCAGATGTCTTTGCGTATCCACGAATTGCTGAAATGTCGGCTCCTGGTTAAACTGCACTCGCACCGTAACAAAAGTTGCGAGGGATTCGGCCAGGGCAACGTCGGTGACGTCATACGTCTTGCGTAGAAAATCCATCTCGTTATGCAACAACTGAGGGTCCGCCGGTTTGTCTTGCAGGGTGGCTCGGTCAACGGGCTGTGGATCGGTTTGCCTGCTGTCGTTGAGTACGTAATAGGTGCCGCGGCCCTGTCCACAGCGCACAAGATAACCGGCCTCAGCCAGTTCGGCCAGGCGACGCGTCGCCGTGGCTTTGCTGACGCCCGTCTCATCAATCAGATCGCGCGTGGTCACCTGTCCACGTTGCTCGGCAAGCAATAACGCAGATTGGCTTTCAGCAGGCAACGGCGTCTCGGCATGAAACGGCGTCGTATACGATTCTGTGGCGTTGTCCGGTGTATCGGGTGCCGTCGATAACCCGGAAATGCTCTCACTCAGTTGGACGAAATAGCGGGTCTGATCCTCGAAGCCGGCCTGAAGACTCAGCGCATAACCGGCCTGCCAATGGCGCCGCGCCTCTGCCGGTTGATCGAGTTGTGCAAAGACCTCGGCCAGGTTCGAGCGAACTTTGACCTCAACCAGCGGATAGTTGATCTCCCGGCAGAGCGAGAGACATTGTTGATAATACTCCACCGCCAACTGTAGCTGACCGCCCAGGTGAAAGGTCATGCCGATGTTGAGCAACGCCGTCGCCGTCAGTTGCCGGTTGCCCATCCGTTGATAGACGGACATGGCTTCCTGGTGCGCCGCTCGGGCATGGCCATAGTCGTGCAAAGCCTGATAGAGAAAGCCCAGGTTTCCCAGTGCTTTGGCGATCTGGAGCAGATCACCGCTCTCTTCGCGCAGCGCCAACGCACGCTGTGCATCTTCCAGGGCGACATCGAAGTGCAGTTGATGGCGGTGCAGAGCAGCCAGTGCGTCGTAAATATCGGCGCTCGCTTCAACGGCATCGGCGGGCACCTGCTGTAGCGCCAACGCCAGATCGCGTTCGGCCTTCTCCCATTCCTTGCGCAAGATGTAGATCCAGGCCCGATCTTTGAGCATCTGCACAAATTCGGCTTCATTCGCCGTGAACCGTTCGGCGGCCTGTTGATAGTATCCCAGCGCGTGCATCTGGTTGTGCATTTCGTAGAGTTTACCCAGCCGCCGATAGACGCGCGCCTGATCCGCCGGATCTTCGGCGCCTTTGAGCGCACGACGGCAGGCGTGCAGCGCTTCGTCTCGTTGCCCAAGGCGTGAATAGAGATCCGCCAACAGGATCTGGATCTCGCGCCACTGTGCCGTTGCCAGGTGTTCGGGCCGAAACTTGCCCAATGCCTCGCGCAGCTCGTCGAGTTGCAGTTCGTTGATCAACGATTCACTGGCCGCCAACAGGATCGCCGCCGCCTGTGACCACTCGTTCGCCAGTTGGTAATGTTTGGCTGCCGGCAGCGCTTCAAGTTGTCGCTCATAGTAGCGTGCTACCTGTCGATGCCGACGCTGTTGTTCGGGCGCCGCCTGATGACTGTAGACATAGGATCGCAGCACCGGCGAGATCCACAGCGACGCGCCCTCATCGCCCGTGAGCAGAAAACGCCGTGCCGTCAGGTAGCCCAGCGCAGCGTCAGGGTCGAGGAGGCGATCTTCGCTGGCGAGCGAAGTCAACAATGCCCGCGGAAAGACATCGTCGAAGGTCGAGGCCACGCCCAGCAAAGCCTGCGCTGCGGGGTGCGCCTGCAAAGGACGATAGGCTTCATCCAGCGCCAATTGCTGTAATACCGCGTTGCCGGCCCCGTCGTTTAGTTGTTGGCGCAGGCGTTCTGCCACCTCGCGCACGGCGCGATTGCGCTCGTGGAAGAAGGTATCTGCCGAGGGGATGCCGGTCAGAGCCAGGATCGTCTCGGTAAACCGTCCGCCGTCTACAAATTCATCGGGGTGGAGTGGATTCAGGTAACGATGGCGCAAGATGTTGTAACGCCACCACAAGGGGTCGCGCCAGGTCGGGTCATCCAGCGGACGGTCGTCTTCGAGCCGATAGCGCACCGCACCCGGCGCCAATTGCGCCACCGCCCAACGCAAAAGCAGACGCACAGCGTGTCCTCGCTCGTCCGCCGTGGGCGACACAGGATCGAACACCAGCGCCGGGGCGATCAGCGGGGAGTTCGCCAGCGGCAAGCGCGAAAGGGAGAGAATACTGTGATAGTACTTAAACGCCAGGTTCACCCAGCGGACCAACGACACCTGTGTCAGTTGATGGGTAGACCATTTGACATCGACGGACACACTGACGGCTTCCTCTGCCAACGCGTCTTCTTCCAGGTCGGGCTCGGTTTGTAAACTTTCATTCGCTGAATTCATGATTGGCATGGCCCCAGTCTGCGCGACACATTGAGCCGATTTGAGCCGGTTTCGTGCGCCTAACGGTCAGTAAAGTTGCTTACCCTGGTCTATTATAGGCGATAGGCGCAACAGTACATAAACGATTGAAAATCGAGCTTAGGTGAGTTCAAGGAGAATCTTATGGCAACGCGTGCCCCGATCGTCCGCCGGCGCGTTCATATCGCCATGTGCGTGTTGTTGGCGATCTGTGCTGCATGGGGACTACTATTCGTGCTTTCCTCGTCCACTGACGCCAGCGCGGTGGCGCAGCCCATCCACACAACAGCGGATGCCTGCACCGGGTTGACCGGTGTGGCGCAGACCGAATGCAATGCGCTGATCGCACTCTACACCGCCACCGACGGCGATCAGTGGATCGTTAACGATCAGTGGCTTTCCACCACACCAGGAGTTAGCCACTGTGATTGGCACGGCGTCACCTGCACCGATGGTCAGGTGACGGCTCTCGAGCTCAGCCGTAACCGGCTCACCGGGTCGCTGCCGCCTGAAATCGGCGGCTTGGGCGCGTTGACCCATCTGCTCATTGATGGAAACCGGCTGCGCGGGCGCGTCCCGGCACCGTTGTGTCTGCTGCGCGACAACCTGATAGAGACCGATCTAGGCTACAACGCACTAGAGACATTCAACACCAGGATCCGCCAATGTCTGAACCAGCTCGATCCCGACTGGGCGCAGACACAGACCGCGCCGCCGCGCCGGATCAGCGCCACCGCCATCACCAGCGACAGCATCCAGCTCAACTGGCAGCCCATCCCCTACATAGGGGACGGGGGCGGCTATGTGGTAAGCTACGCCGACGAGTTGACGGGCACATACACTGTCCACGGTCAGACTGCCGACAAAAACGCAACCGGCTATCTTCTCAACAACCTGCCGCCCGGAAAGACGGTATTTGTGCAGGTGCGCAGCGTCACCCCGGCCCATGCCGCCAATCCAGATATGCTGCGCAGCGAACCTGCACCGTGGATGGGCGTCACTGTTTCAGACGAGACCATTCTATTGGCCGTCTACGCCGCCTTTGACAACGATCTGTCGGAGTATGGCGTCGACATTGTCGATCGTCTACGCGTCGGCAGCGCCAATAACCCCAACGTGCGCGCCGTCGTCCTCGTGGATCGTCGCGGTGAGGGGAACAGCGATATCGTCGTCGTCGAGGGTGGGCAGGTCCAACGCACCGACGCCGTCTCGGATCGCTGGGGCGTGGCCGAAGTGGACACGGCCGATCCCGCAGTGCTGGCCTGGTTCCTTACCTATGCGCGCACCAATTACGCAGCAACGCGGACCTTCGCCTTCATCGTGGGGCACGGCGTCGGCCCTGCGCCTGAAATTCAGGCTGCACAGCCGTCCACGCGATCCAAAGCGCCGCCCCTGCCCCAAGGACAGGAGTACACACCCGGTGATGTGACCAGCCTCACCTACATGAGCACGGTGGAGTTGGGCCGTGCCCTTGCCGAGGCCACCGATAACGGCGCCGATCCTTTGGACCTGATCTTTTTCGATCAATGTTTCCAGGGCAACCTCGACGTACTCTACGAGATCCGACAGGCAGCCCAAATCTTTGTGGCTTCGCCCAACTACGCCTGGTTGTCTGCACCCTACGCTCGCTATGTGGTGCAGATGGCGCCGGCGGCCTCGACCGAATCGATTGCCGATGCAATGATCCGGGTCTATGAGGGCAGTCTGGATAATACGCACCCCAATGCCATCTTCTGGGTGAGCCGCACCCAGATCGAGGATCTGGCGGCGGCGCTCGATACCCTGGCCGTGGCCCTGGGCAAAGCGTTGTTCGGGGGCCAGCAGGAGCGCATCCTCAGCGCCGCGCAGGAGAGCCGGCACGCCGACACTACCCAGTGTGGCACGCAACGCTACATTCTTGCCCCGCCCGATGAACTGATTGGGATGGGTCGCTTCGCCCTTAACCTGCGCGCCACCTTTGTCAGCGGTGACCCGGCCGGTGTCCACGCCGCAGCGGACAATGTGATGGCACAGGTTGCAGACGTCCACCGCAACTACCGCATAGGGCAGCCCTACATCGCTCCCGATCAGCTCTGGGATTACGACGACGCGTTGACCATCCTGGCGCCGCTGCGTCGGAACGCGCCGGGCACAGTCGCCTGGCGCGCCAGCATCTACACGCAGACCGCACCGATGACGGCCACGTGGGCGGTCGATGCGTCTCAGATCCTGACGATACCCACTTCGCTGGCCTTGACCCGCGACGGCATCTGGGACGACTTCCTGTCGGCGTGGTATACCGATCTGGGCACGCCCACGGTGGGCCAATGGTGTAATTACATGCCCCCGGCACGCGTGATCGATGCCAACGCCGAAGCCATCACTTTGACGCTGGCCGCCGCGGGCGACGACAGCGTGATGCTTACCTGGGACGAAACGAACGATGAATCGGCAGAAGCCTATTGGCTCTTTGCACGGGCGCCCACCGATCTGGACTGGGTGCTGCAAGCCACCTTCCCGCTCACACAGACTTCGTCGATTCAGACGGGCCTGACGCCGGACGCATCTTATCGCTACGCTGTGCTGGCACGCAACGCAGAAGGTGTCTTCATTGCCCGATCCAATGAGGCGACGTGGGAGCAGCCCACCATCACACTCCGCCTCTATCTGCCTGCCATCGTCAACGAGGCCCCCAACCAGTCAGCGGCGCAATCCACACGTGAGCCGTAATTGAGTCGATTTGAGCCGCTAACTGCCACTCTTTTCGATATACGCAGACTACACTGTAGCCATCCCTGAGGATGTATCACGGGTGGCGAGAAGAGAAGTGCATTCACAACTGTTCAGCTAAGCAGTACCTGCATTGATTATCTTGACTCGTCCCCCAATCACTGTATTACACCGTTCACGTTCAAAAGGAGAATGAGATGTTTCCACACCAGCCAGCTAGACTTCGTAGACCGCTCATCCTATCAATGCTCCTCTTGGGGGTGCTGATGGCGATGATGGCGCTGATTGGCACGATGCGGCTTCACGCTGCATCGTCCGCCATCCTCAACGCCACCTTCCCCGCTCAACAGGATGCCTATGTGAGTTCCAGCGCACCGGACAGCAATCTGGGCGTCGGCCCCATCGGCGTGCTCCCCACGTCGCGAGGATACGTGCAGTTTGATCTGTCACCGTTGCCGCCAGGCGCCACCATCATCACGGCGGAGCTACGGCTCAAGCCGTCCAGCTTTGCCGGTAGTCCCCCCAGCACCGTTGGCATTGGCCGCGTTGACAGTGAATGGAACGAGGCTGCCGTCACCTGGAACATCAGCCCCACCGCGACCTTCGGCGGCGCCGTCCGCCGTGGTGGCAAACCTGAACTGGGTAGCCTGGGATGTCACCCCACTCGTGCAAGCCTGGTATGACAATCCCACCACCAATTTCGGCGTTATCCTGGGCACGGCGGATGCCGGTGTCTACTTCCACGGCAAGGAAGATGGCCCTGCACCTCAGTTGTTCGTCCGCTTCGAAGTGGAACAGGATCCCCCGAACCGCCAGCGCACAGATTTTGGCGATGCGCCCGATAGCATCGGTAATCATGCGGGCCTCAACAGCCCCGCCTACGCCGGGCCTGTGGCCGGCCAGTTTCCCACCGTCTGGGAAGGACCGCAACCGTCCGGCCCGAAGCACATCAACCAGACTGGTGAAATGATCCTGGGCGACTACATCTCCGCCGAAGAAGAAGCCGATCAAGGGGCAGATCAAGACGGCCCCAACAACTTACAGGCCAACGCACCCATCCTCGTGCCCAATCGTGACCGGGCGGACGACGGCTGGCTCAACCGCAATGCGCCTTTGCCAGACTGCCGCCGCACCACGCTGACGGTGCGCGTGAGCAAAGCCGCCACGGCGACGCTGGAGACGGCATACCTCAACGTCTTCTTCGACGGCAACCGTGATGGCGATCTGGCGCGATGCCGCTGTCTGCACCCATCCCGAAAGCGGCCAGCAGGCGCGCAGCTACGAGTGGATCGTGCAGGATTTTGCCGTGGACATGGCCGGCATCCCGGCCGGTGGCTTCCGCGATATCGACGTCACCACGGTTCTCGTCCACAACCCTGCGCCGCGCCAGACACACTGGCTGCGCTTTACGCTCAGCGAGCGCCAAGCCGTGCAAGATCCGGCCATCAATCTCGCCGATGGCCGTGGACCGGCTGCCCCCAACGCCTTCGCCTTCGGCGAAACCGAGGATTACTTCTACAAGCCGCAGCCGCAAGGGCAGCCCGGCGAGTTGGTCCTGACCAAAAGCGTGATTTCGGAGACGAACCCGGTGGGCTACGCCGACACCGTGACCTACAACATCAACCTCAAACACATGGGCGGCACCGAGCCAATCACCGCTGAAATCCGCGACCTGCTGGTCTACCCGCAGCACCTGCTCGGCCCCGTCAACGTCACTGAGGTGATGACAGGGGTAACACCGCTCTTCGCCGGCGTAGAGTATCAGCGCGGTGGGCAGGGTCGCCTCAACACCATCATCCGCTGGCAGGGGACGCTGGCCCCCAACGCCGAGATCCAGATTTCCTTCCCAGTACATATACACCCGCTCTGCCAGCCGAATCAGCAGACAGAGGAAATCACCAACACGGTGCAAGTGCGTCACCCCAACGGCGAACCGTTGACAGCCTCGGTCGGCTTCGATGCGTTATGCCCCGGTGCGACTATCGACAACATTTCGGTGAGCCAGAGCGTGCTCGAAGACAACAGCGATCTGGGTCCCGTTGCCGTGCAAGCGGACAAACTGGGCAACTTCGAGATCCAGGATTTCCGCGCCATCCCGCTGCGCACGTACTTCACCAGCACAGCGAAGAGTCCAGTGACGGTTGGATACGTTCTTGAGATCGCCGCTGTCGAAACCGCAATCCCCGCCGCCGCAAACATGATGCCACAGCGCCACACCGGCGTCCTCACCCTGGAAGCGGGTGAAAGCGTCTCGGTGGATACATTGGCTGATACGGCAGCGCTCCTCGGTACGCTGATGGCCGAAATCCCCAGCGATGCTGCGCAGGAGCTAGAGATTCAGAGTACGGTCAAGTTCGCCGTCCTGCCCCTGGATCTGGCTGAGATTCCGCTCGACGTGCTCGATCCGGGCCTGATCAAAACCCAGATCGACAAGTTCAAGGTCCGCCCGTGGGATGTGGGTGACGCGCCCGACAGCAGCAATCACTTCGGTGCGCCCATGACGACTTATGGTGCTGTACCGGCCACCTTCCCCACCGTCTTTGACCCCGCCACCGGTCTGCCTAACGGACCGGCGCATGCCCGGCCCCGTCCTTTCCACCTGGGCGCAGCCGTGGATCTGGAACGTGACGCCGACCTGGCGCCGGCGCCACGCAACATCGTGCCGCCCGCCAACATCGCCGATCAGGACAACTTCGACGACGGCGCAAACCCCAACAGTTGGGTGCTCAACAATTGCCGCCCGGCGACTGTCCCCGTGCGCGTCTTCATCAGCCCGGCGGCCGCGGCCTGGATCATCGCCAACAACGGGGGCTTCGGCTACCTCAACGGCTGGATCGATGGCAACCGCGACGGCAACTGGGACGATTATGAGGAATGTATCAATCCTGAAACCCAGGCCAAGGAGTACGCACCCGAGCACATCATCATCGATGAGCCGATCAACGTCGCCGCCCTGGGCGCCGGTCTGCACACGATCAACGTCACCACCGGTCGCGTTCCCTGGCCGGCGAACCCGGCAGTAGATGAGGCCTGGGTGCGCCTGACCCTCGCCGAGCAGAAGTCCATCAAAACCTTGGCAACGCCGGATGACAAACCCTACGGCGACGGACGCGGTAACGTTCTCCCCAACGGTGACGCTGTTCCCTTCCGCACCGGCGAAACCGAAGACTATCTACGCCGTCCACAGTTGAATGGCGCCGATATGGCGGCGAACATCGATCTGGACTGGCAGCCTGTGCCTATGCAAGACGCAAACGCGGCGGCCACCTCTCTCAACTTCGAAGAGATCAAGGTCACCTTCCGTGCCGGCTACGCCAATCTGGGCAGCCAGACCGCCCAGAACGCTTCCTACACGCTGACGGTGCCCAGCCTGATGACGATCAGCGGCGTGCAGTCCGTGCCGGCCCTGGAAAAGGGCAGCGTTGAGCTAGGAGACGTGGTGGTTGTCAAACTGGGCGATGTCCCGGCCAACAGTCGCGGCTTTATCATGATTGAAGGTAAGTTCCCGGCATCGGCGCTCGTCAACAACGAAGTCATCGAAGGCTTCCTGGCTGTGATAGCCAGCGAAAACGACGTCAACCCGGACAATAACCAACAAACGTCATCGCTTACGGTCGAACTGCCGGCCTCGCGTGTGGGCATCAAGGCCCCGTGGAGTTCCTTCCTGGTGCCAGGCGGCACGACGTGCAGCACGAGTGTGGAGATGGCCGGCACCGGAATCCCCGGTAGCGAGTTGGTTGTTGAACTGGTTCCGCTGCACGACCACGCAGATATCCAGGCCAGTGCCGTCATCACCCACTGGCCCGGCCCGTTGACCGCCACCGTCAAAGTCGGCCCCGCTGGTAACTGGGGCACGACCTGGACGAATCTGGGCAGCGGCAGCTATGCCGGCGGCGTGGTCGGCCGGGGCAGTGGCCCGACGGCGCGCCTCGACAAATCCTCGCCAAAACTACAGGGAGTCCGCTTCAACGTGAATACGGATCTGCGTATCGATCCCATGAGCCTGGCTTTCCAGGCCGAAAATGGGCGGATCTTCCACCCCAACACTCTGGGCTGGGGGCGTGAACAGTGGCAGGTGCGTCTACCCAACGGCACATACACGGTGGGCATCAACATCTGTCAGCAGAGCGACAACACCCAGATCTCGCTCGAAGTCGCCGGGGTAGGCTCGGTTGCGTTGACGGATGAAGACAACGACGGTCGCTACGAAGGCAGCGTGACGATTGGTCAAACGGCGGCCCGCAGTGCATCCGCCGCCCAGGATCTGATCCTGACCGTCGTCACCAACGATGGCGAGGCCGTCTACGACGGCAGCGCCGAGAACGCCACTCCCGGCCAGGTGAAAGACGCTGTGAGCAACGCGGCTCTGGCCGATGCCATCGTCACCCTCTACGCAGGGGAAAGCGACCAGGGCATCTACAGCGCCTGGAACGGCGGCGACTACGGTCAGAGCAACCCGCAAACCACGGCGGCGGACGGCAGCTATCTCTTCTCGGCGCCGGCGGGCAGCTACTTTGTCACCGCCGCCAAGAACGGCTATCAACCCTTCCGCAGCAACGAAGTGGCCGTCTCGGATCTGTTCAACCAGGTGATCAGCCTGACGCCCGCCGTCACGCAAGAGGCCGACCTCGTCATCGCCATCACCGAGAGCGGTTTCAGCCCGGCCACCGTTATGGTAAAACCGAACAGCGTCATCAAGTTCGTCAATGCGGACATCGCCAGCCACAACATCACGGGTAACGTCAACTGGAACAGTGGCATCCTCTTCAGCGGGGAAAGCTACACTGTCCGCGTGGGCGATAGCGGCAACATCGTCATCAGCGACAGCACCAGCCCCACCTACAGCGGCTTGATTCTCGTCGATCCGCTGGCCGGGCAGACGCAGATCTTCCTGCCGTCAGTCGTGCGCTAGAGGAAGGGAAGCGGGGGGTCGGACATACACAATGGCCCTCTGTTTACTCCCTGACGGCCCATAACACGAAGAAGCGGCACAGCTTTCAGGCTGTGCCGCTTCTTCAATGAAACCAACCAAGAAGGAAACTGGAGAACACACGTCAATAAAGGTAAGGCGGCTTGTCAATCTCAGCATCAAACTCGGAGTCGAGTGTTTTAGACATTGCCACCGTCGCCATCAAGATGATTCCTGCGTAGGCGCCCACTACAAAACCAATGACGATTCCTAGCCACATGGTAGACCTCCTTGTCTAACCGCCCTTTGCACTTAATCTCAGTTTCGCACAGAATTTTGCTCGCCTATGTCCGCAAACTTATGTATTTGCGAAGGTCTAGCACAGAAACAGAGGTTGACCCTTTTTACTCAGCCTGCTAGACTCGCAGTGAACCCTGCGGCGATCCCCATCCTCTTGCTGCCGCACCCCAGTTGCTTGAAAGGAGTCGAAAGTGACCCAAACACAGATATCCGCATGGACGCGCGCGGCGTCGCTGGCCGAGGTGACAAAACTCGGCGTACACACGGCATCGGTCGACGGCCACGTATTGGCCCTCTTTTTGCACGAAGGCGATATCTACGCCGTAGACAACCGCTGCCCTCACATGGGCTTCCCATTGGATCGGGGCAGTGTGCACGACGGCATCTTGACCTGTCATTGGCACCACGCCCGCTTCGATCTGTGCAGCGGCGGCGCCTTTGATCTATGGGCCGATGATGTGCCCACCTATCCCGTTGACGTGCGCGACGGCGAGGTCTACGTCGATCTCAACCTGCGCCATGATCCACTGGTACACCAACGCCAACGGCTGACCGACGGTTTGGAGCGCAATCTGTCGCTGGTAATCGCTAAGGCCGTGATCACCCTGGTCGATGACGCCAATGACACGGTGAGTCCTTTTCTGGCCGGGGTGGATTTCGGCACCCGCTTCCGTATGCAGGGGTGGGGGCAGGGGCTAACCATCCTCACCGTCATGCAAAACCTGCTGCCCAGTCTGCGCCGTGAAGATCGCGCCCGCGCCCTCTATCAAGGGTTATCGGCGGTAGCTGCCGATAGCGCCGGCCATCCGCCGCGCTTCCTGGTTCAGCCACTGCCCGGTGACGACTTCGACATTCCTACTCTCAAACGCTGGTTCCGCCAATTCATTGAAGTGCGCGATAGCGAAGGCGCAGAACGCTGTATTGTCTCCGCCATTCAAGCCGGCGCCACGCCCGCCCAAATGGCCGACATGCTCTTCGCCGCGGTCACGGATCATCGCTACATCAGCGTGGGGCATTCACTCGACTTCACCAATAAGGCATTCGAGGCGCTCGACATCATCGGGTGGGAACACGCCGCGCAGGTGCTCACCAGTCTGGCGCCCGGTTACGCCGATGCCGCCCGCATGGAGGAATCCAATGCCTGGCGCCATCCCATCGATTTGGTGGCGATCCTGCACGGTTGCTTCGATGAGATTCCCGCTGCGCTGGAGGACGGCGCCCAAGCCGGTGCATGGCAGCCGGCGAACGAATTGACCGAGATCCTGTTGGGCGACGATCCGAAGGCGATCGGGGAAGCGTTGCTTTCAGCATTACGGGGCGGAGCGTCGCCGGCGGCGCTGGCCCAGGCGGTGACCTATGCGGCGGCGCTACGGATTGCTCGCTTTCACACCAGCAACGAATTCGGCGATTGGGACACGGCGTTGCACACCTTCACCTTCGCCAATGCCGTCCACGCCGGGTTGCAGCGGTTGGCCGATCTGCCCCTGCCCCAAGAAGAGTATCCACTTCTGCTGCGCGGGGTCTTCGACGCCGCCATGAGCATCTACCTGGATCGCTTTCTCAACATTCCGGCGGCGCGGTTGCCCGAACAGAGCAGCAACGGACAGACGCCCGCCAAGCTACCACCCCTGTTGGACTTGCTCGATCAGCAGCAACAGGTGAACCCGGCCGGCAACGCCGTCGCCGAGTATCTGTTCCACGGCGGCGATGTAACGGCGATGCGCGCCGAATTGGGGCGACTACTCCTGCGCGAGGATCGCGACTTCCATACCATTCAATCGGTGGAGGCAGCCTTCCGCCAGCAGCAAATTTTGGGGGTCAACGAAGAAGGGATCTATGTTCTCACGGCGGCGGCGCGTTACCTGGCCGCCCATGCCCCCACCATGCGGGCCCAGGGACAGACGTATGGGATCGCACGGCGGCTGCATCGGGGAGAACGCTTGTTTGAGGGGTGATTTCTCACCGGCGCAATCGCACCGCCACCAGGTGCCAGATCAGCCCGGCGGCCAGCAGCCCTATCCCCAAGAGCCAGACCTGCGTCTCCACCCAAAACGCCAGGAAGAGACAGGCAAGCAGCCCGGCCCATGAGATCCAGCGCGGGTAGAGCCGTTCTTGCGGCTTGAGTTGCAGCGCCGACAGGTTGGTAAGGGCGTAGTAGATCAGCACGGTGAAGGCGCTGAAACTCCACGTCGTCTTCACATTGCCGATAAGCGTCAACCCGGCGATGAGGACGCCAACAACAATCACGGCGACGGTGGGTGTCGTCCCCGCCGTATTGATGACGGCGGTAGCGGCGGGCATATCCTTGCGACGGCCCATCGCCAAGAGGACGCGCGACAGCCCCAGGATCAAGTTGAGCAGCACACCCAGCATCGCCGTGATTGCGCCCACCGCCAGGATTTGCGCCGCGCCCGGGATGCCGAAGGCATCGGCTGCTTCTTCCAGCGGGGCAGCCACGGCCAGTGCGGCCCGGTTGAGCGTTTCGGCGCCGACCGTACCGATGCCGACGATGGCCACCGCGCTGTAGAGGATCATGGTGACGATCATGGTGACGATGATAGCGCGTGGGATAATGCGTCGCGGCTCGCGAACTTCCTCGCCCAGGGTGGCGATGCGACCATATCCGGTGTAGGCCACGAACATCAACGCGCTGGCATGAAAGAGCGCGGCCAGGGCGCCGCCTGCGCCGCTGTTGCCCGCTTCGCTGAAGAAGAAGGGAACGAAGAAGGTGCGGCCGTTGCTTACCACTGTGGGCAGACCGCCCAACACGAAGAACGTAAGCACGGCCAGGGTCACCGAAACGATGGCAATGTTGGTCATGTTAGATCGTTGAATTCCGCCCAGCACAACGCCGGTGAGCACCAAGACGGCAGTCAGCGCCACGACAATGCGCCACACGGGGTCCTCGACGCCGAAAGCGTTGAGCAGGTAGCCCGAAAACCCCAGCGCCGCCGTGGCCGCCGAAGCCGACTTGGCGAGCAGGAACATCCACCCCGCCGTGAAGCCTAGCCACGGGCGCAGGTATCGATATCCATACTCGTAAGTGCCGCCGCTAACCGGATGATTGGCGGCCAATTGCGCGCTACTCAGCCCGTTGCAGGCAGCCACCAGTGCCCCTATCGCCGTCGCCAAAATCACGGCAGGCCCGGCAATCCCGGCAGCGATGCCGATGCTGACAAAGACGCCGGTGCCTACCATCGAACCCAGACCCATCATCACCGCTCCCCAGAGGCCGAGTTGGCGAGCGAGGGAAGTATGCTGTGTTGTCATGATGTCCTTTCAACGGAGGGGGAAGGGCGATCGCTCACTCCCGGCTCGCTATGTATACTCGTCCAGCAAACCCCGTGACAAAGCATACTTCACAAGATCGGCGCGGTTGCCCAGTTTGAGCTTTTGCATGATGCGTGTGCGGTAGGTTTCCACCGTTTTGGGGCTGAGCGCCATTTGATCGGCGGCTTCGTTGGCGGTATGACCCAGGGCAATGAGCTTGAGCACTTCCTGTTCGCGGTCGCTGAGGGTTTCGTAATCGGCACTAGAGCCACCCGATTCCAGGCGGTTGACATAATCTTCCAACAGCATACGCGCCGCACCCGGATAAAGAAAAGCGCCTCCCTTGGCCACGGTGCGGATGGCGTCGAGCAGTTCGGTGTCAACAGTGGATTTGAGCATGTATCCGGCTGCGCCCGCCTTAAGCACTGGGAAAAGGTAGCGCTCCTGGGCGTGGACGGTGAGGATCAACACATGGACGCCCGAATTCCCGGTGCGGACACGTCGCGTCGCCTCCAGGCCGTCCATTTCGGGCATGGAAATGTCCATCACCACCACGTCGGGTTTGAGCGATTCCACCAGTTCCAGCGCTTCGACACCATTACTGCCCTGGCCGACTACCGTCATGCCCGGTTCGCTGTCGATGAGTGCAGAAAGCCCCAGACGCACCACCGGATGATCATCTACAAGAACGACACGAATTGCTTCAGACATGGTTCCACTCGTTTCAAGTAATGTGGAGATTCGATTACACCGAAGTTGAGGTGAGCAGGTTGCCATCCACGTGTGATAACACTGCACTGGATCGGTGAGCATCGCTCTCGGCGATGCCGGGCACAGAAAGCGACGCACTGACCAAAACCTGGGTACCCTGCCCGGGCGACGACTGAATCTCGCCCAAGCCGCCGATCATGGACATGCGTTCGCTGATGCCCATTAGCCCCAATCCGCCGGTACTGCCTGTGATCTCATCGTACTTGCCGCTTAATTTTTGAGAAAGATCGAAGCCCTTGCCATCGTCGGTGATGGAGAGGGATAGGATGTCATCGTGGCGAGCCAGGGTCATTGTAACCGATGTCGCTTCGGCATGACGAGCCGCATTGTTCAGCGCCTCTTGCGCCACGCGGTAGAAGACCAGCTCCACTGTGCGCGGCAAGCGCTCGCTGACGCCCTCCACGTGCAAGGTAGCCCTGGCTTGCCCGGCGGCGTTGAACTCATCGACGCGCCAGCGCAATGCCGCGATCAACCCCAGGTCGTCAAGGATTTTGGGGCGTAGATCCAGGGCCACACGGCGCACTTCTTCCAGCGCTTGCGCCGTCAGCTCACGCAGTTCGTGCACACGCTGCTGCGCCTGTTCGGGGGTGTAAGCCCGCTCGAGCAAACGCAAGTGGACGAGCAGTGAGGTCAACGCCTGCGCCGCCTCGTCGTGGAGTTCGCGGGCAACGCGTTGGCGTTCTTCTTCTTGTGCCTGCAAAATGCGATGCGAGAGCATCTGCATCCGCCGCGCATCCGCCTGCTGCTGTTGCACCATCTGATTGAACGTGTCGATCAGACGGTCGAAGCGTTCGTCACTGTGCGCATCTTTTTGCACTTGTACGTCGAGCCGTCCCTTGCCGACAGCATCCACGCCTTCTTGCAGCCGATCTAGCGGCTTGAGGGTCAGGCGCAAAATCATATTGTTTACCAGGAAGCTGACAAGCATGCCCACCGCCACGAAGGCCGCGATCAACCAGAAGTGTAGATCCTCAGGATACCGGCGCACGTGCCACACCGTCACAACCGTGCCCCCAATCGCGCCGAGTACCACGATCAGCGAATTGACCAGCAAAATTTTGTAGAAGAGCGGAATACGCAACAACCGCTGCACCAGGCCAGAGGATTCACTCATGGAGGCTGCTTTCCGATGGAATTGGCGATGGCTGTGTCGTCCGTCATTCACGATTTTCAGCATCGACGTTGAACCCATATCTTAGCAAAGAGTCACCCTGGCGTCGAAATAACCCTTCCCTGTACGTTCGGCCGGATCGTGGTATGATGTGCATGTATTCCGCTCAATCCTCAATCTGGAGTGGATGATGTCTGTTGCATCTTTCCCACCGTGGACGCTAACTATCCTCGTCTTCGTGGTGGCCTTTTTCTATGCAAGCGTCGGCTTCGGCGGTGCGTCCGGTTATCTGGCCGCAATGGGGCTCTTCGTCCTGTCCACAGATCTGATGGCAAGCACCGCGTTGACGCTGAACATTATCGTGGCCGGGCTCGCTTTTAGCGCCTATCGCCAGGCCGGGCACTTTCGCCCTCGCTTGCTCTGGCCCTTCCTCCTGGCGTCGGTGCCGATGGCCTTCGTGGGCGGCTACATCGAGATCACCGACACGCTCTATCGGACGTTGCTCTATCTGGCGCTCTCTTACCTGGGCGTGCGCCTGCTCTTCTCTAATGGGCCGGCCGAAAATAAGGTCGGCAACGATGACGTTTCGTGGCTGTGGACGCTGGGCAGCGGCGCCGCGATTGGCCTGCTCTCGGGCATGTTGGGGCTGGGTGGCGGCATCTTCCTGTCACCGCTGATCGTCCTCAGCGGGTGGGGGACGGCCAAGGAAGCCGCAGCGTCGTCGGCGGGATTCATCATCGTCAATTCCATTAGCAGTATTTTGGGGAGAATTCTGGGCGGCAATTTTCTCTTTGGCGTCTTTGGACTGGTCCTGCTGCCCGCCGGTCTGGCCGGCGGCTGGCTGGGCAGTCGTTGGGGTGCGCAGAAACTGTCCGGCCCATCCATGCGCCGCCTGCTGGGGATCGTCCTCTTGCTGGGGGTCCTCCAATATTTCTGGCTACAATTTTGGCAGTCATCCTGAAATTCACTTGTGTGTCTATCGTTGCGCTTGAAGGTTGCTCTAGAAAAGACTTCAGGATAAGAACTTGAGCAGAACCATAATCAACATGGAGCGAATAAGCCATGCAAAGTACCTTTTCTCCAACCGATCGCCAGTCTATGCTGCGTCGCTTCGCCAACGATCACCATCGACCTGTTTACCATTTCCAACCCGCTGCCCATTGGATGAACGATCCGAATGGACTGGTGCAGTGGCAGGGGGCCTATCACCTCTTTTACCAGTACAACCCCAGAGGTGCCTGGCATGAACGCGTGCATTGGGGTCACGCCATCAGCGAGGATCTGATCCACTGGCGCGATCTACCGGTGGCGTTGACGCCCACAGACGGCGGCCCCGATGAGGGTGGCTGCTGGTCGGGCTGTGCCGTCAACCTGGGCGATCATGTGCGGCTGTTTTACACCGGGGTCAGCCCACAAGTGGTCTGCACCGCCACCAGCGCCGACACCGATCTGGCCTCCTGGCGCAAGAACCCACAATCGCTCATCGACGGGCCGCCGCCCTCGATCAACGCCGGTGAACGTTCGGATTTCCGCGATCCCTATGTCTGGCGCGAGGACGACGGCTGGTACATGGTCATGGGATCGCGGCAGGTGGACGAAGGGGGGCTGGCGCTGCTCTACCGCTCGGACAACCTACTTGATTGGAGCTATCTCCACCCCTTGTTGGCGGGCGACCCAACGGTGCGCGATCCCTTCTGGCCGGGCACGATGTGGGAATGCCCGAACTTTTTCTACGTCGACGATCTGCCGGTGCTCATGGTCTCGGTGCAAGACAAGGGCACGGGCGGACTGCGCTACCCCGCCTTCTATGCCGGCACCTTACAGAATTGGCGGCTGGTGCCCACGCAACAGGGCAAGATCGATCACGGCGATTCATTCTATGCGCCGCTGACCATGAAAGATGACCAGGGCCGCATGTTGATGTGGGGCTGGCTGCAAGAGAGCCGATCCAAAGATGCGCAGCGCGCCGCCGGTTGGTCGGGGGTGATGTCGCTGCCCCGCCAACTCTTTTTGCACGCTGACGGCACACTGGGGCAGCGTCCTGTGCCGGAGTTGGCCGACCTGCGCGTGGAGCACAAAGAGTGGGGTGAGATAACCTTGAGCGCAAACAGCGTCAATCCGCTGGCCCAAGTGCGCGGCAATGCGCTGGAGATCGCGTTGAGCGTCGTTCCCGGCGACAAGGATCAGGTCAGCCTCGCCGTCCTCTGCTCATCTGATGGTCACGAGGAGACGCTGATCCGCTATGCCGACGGCGAGCTGACGTTGGATCGCAGCCGTGCCGGTCTGGACACAGAAGCCGTCGCTGATTCATTCTCCGCCAGGGTTCCCCTCCCTGATGGACGACTCGATCTGCGCGTCTTCGTGGACGGCTCGGTGGTGGAGATCTTCGCCAACGAGCGTATCTGTCTCAGCGGGCGCGTCTACCCGCGGCAAGCCTCGAGCATCGGTGTGCGCCTGGGTGGCGCCGCTCAGATCGAGCGGATCGACGTCTGGTCTTTGGGGTCAATTTGGTAGGCAACGGGTAGATCCGGGATAATGAAGTCAAGTTTGAAATCATCGGCCACCATCCCTAGCGGCACGAGGAGAACAAAAAGGTTTATGTACACATATCGCCCACTGCTGATTTCGGTAATGCAGTTTGAAGATGATCTAAAATCTGCAAAGCGCACGGTCTTCGATGTAATCGATGTTGCCCATCGCCTGGGCGCAGACGGGGTGGAGCTGCGCCGCGAGCTGTGGCCTGCCTGGGAGACGGAGTTGGACAGCGCCCGGCAACGCATCGAGGATCTAGAATTGCAGGTAACGTATGCCACCCACGCCACCCTTTTTAGCAGCGATGCAGATGGGCTGAAAACACTGCGCTCAGACATCGACGCTGCTTACACTCTGGGATCGCCTTTGGTGCGTTTCTTCCCAGGGCAGTTGCCTGACGCCGACGATGATGCGGCCTGGGCGGTGGCGCGTGAGACGGTAGATTACGCAGACGAACGCGGCGTGATCATTGCCCTGGAAAACTATGCACGCACACCAGGCGGTACACTGGACGAGATCCAGACTGTGCTCAACAGGCTGAGATCGATAGCCCTGATGACAAATCTAGACATTGGCAATTACTGGCTACACGGGCAGGACGTCATCGCCGCCATCAACACGGTGGGAGACCGTGCCGTGGCCGTTCACGTCAAAGATCAACCGGCTGATGCCGCGGGATCTCCCACAGTCCCCGGTGAGGGTGTTTTGCCGATGGCCAGGATCCTGGCGGCGCTGGATAGCCTGCCGCAGCCGCTGATCTATACCTTCGAGTTCCGCGGCGGCGAGGATCCCGAAGGCCGCATCGCCTACAGCCTCGACTATATGCGCAAGCGCGTCTAGTATCGTGTCAACGGTCAAGTGATGGCAATTCCGTAGGGGCGCTGCTTGCTGCGCCCACAGTGTGCCGGGCGCAGCAAGCAGCGCCCCTACCCATCAAATCACGCTTTCGGCGTTCCTCGCCGCCGCATCACTAGATGACGCAGCTAAGATTAAAAAGCGGAGGTGGACTTATCCACCTCCGCTCTGCTTTGGCCTTAGCATTGATTTGTTGCGTCAGCCGGTCCCTGTTAACGGATTGACGCGACCTTACTCGTCGTCGTCATCCCAATCTTCGTCTTCATCCTCTTCCCAGTCTTCGTCATCATCATCCCAATCTTCGTCTTCATCCTCTTCCCAGTCTTCGTCATCATCCCAATCATCGTCGTCCTCGCCGGGACCGAGCAGATTGACGGCTTCTTCTTCCCACTCAGTTGTGTGCTGCAACATCGTCAGGCTCCTTGAATTTGCTAAAGAGGTTTGAACTGATGCAACGCAGATCCGCGTGCTGTAAAGCGAAAACTAATGCACAATTTGGCTTAAGGGTTACCCCGCTAACTGTGCAATATTATTCACCAACCATGCTAGAATGTCGAAATCGAAAAACCGTCGTGTTACGCAGCCTCAGAGGCAGAAACTCGCTGCACTTGATAGCGCCCATGGGCGGCGTTGACAGTCAGTTCCTCGCCAGGACGACTGTCCTGCGGGCCAAGCACAATCGAGCCGTCAGCACGCTGCACCAGGCTGTAGCCACGCCCCAGCACATTAGCCGGGTTGAGGCCATCCAGGCGCAGGACAGAGAACTCGATCCGCTCACGAGCCTGGGTAAGCCTTCGATCCATGGCGCGCTGTAAGCGAGTAGTGCTGTCATCCAGTCGTTGTCGTTCACGGCTGAGCAGGCGTTCGGGGCTGAGCCGCAACAGACGCGCCTGGCTGTCGCGCAACAGGTTGCGCCGCGAGACCACTTGATCCACCGCCCTTTGCGTAAGCGTATGCTCCACCTGGCGCAGTTGGGCAATCACCTCGTTTCGGTCGGGCACAGCCGCGGCCGCAGCCGCCGACGGTGTGGGCATGCGCAGATCGGCCACAAAATCCACAATCGTGAAGTCGGTTTCATGGCCCACACCGGCAATCACCGGCACCTCACTCGCCGCCACGGCACGCGCCACCCGCTCGTCGTTAAAGGCCCACAGGTCCTCGATGCTGCCGCCGCCGCGCACCAACAGAATCACATCGAGCGGATCGGTGGCATCGAAGAGCGATGCACCCCGTCCGTATTGATTGGCCGCGGCCAGTGCGGCCACAATGCCAGGAGGCGCCTCGTTGCCCTGCACCAACGTATGAAAGAGGATCACATCGACCAGGGGCCAGCGGTGCGAAAGCACACGCAACACGTCGCGCAAGGCGGCGGCGCCCTCGCTCGTCACCACGCCGATCCGCTGCGCTGCCGTAGGAATGGGCCGTTTGCGTTCAGTAGCAAAGAGTCCGTCTTCCAGCAACTTCTGTTTGAGCGCCTCAAACTGGGCATAGAGTTGACCGCGCCCGGCGGGGCGGATCTCGTCGGCGTAAAACTGATAGACGCCGCGTTCGGGGTAGACGTCGACATAACCGTGCGCCATGATTTGGTCCCCTTCACGGGGCAGCCAGGAATGGCGGAAGGCATTGCCCTTCCACATCACCGCGGACAGACTGGCGCCGCCATCCTTGACCGTGAAGTAGACGTGTCCACTGCGCGCTTTGGTCCAGTTGCTCACCTCGCCCACAAGCCATACATCGCGCAGCAGCTCATCCCCTGCGAAGAGTTGCATAATGTGATGGGTGAGGGCGGAAATTGTAATTGGGTTCATGGTGGTTCGACCGGTGGTTGAAAGTAGATGGCCCGTATTGTATCACACAGGGATCGGGGACTAGCGATCGGATCCGAGATCGGTGGGCAACCCTACAGCTTCGGCAACAAGAAGTTGAGCGGCATGGGCCATCTCACGCGGATCGTCCTCTGGCGTCGGACAGACGATGTGCAGAGGAGTGAGTTCCACCAGCAAGGGGCCCCGGAAGGTAGCCAGTCGCCATACGGCAGGCACCAATCCTTCGCCGATGCGCCCTTTCCATATCGCAATTTCAGGATGGCTGAAGCGCAACGCGCAGAGCAGGTAGGGAATGCGGAACGCGCAGGCCGTCTCGAAAATGCCATAGCGAAAAGGATAGACCTGATCGCCCAACCCCAGCCGCCCTTCGGGGAAGACGATCAGCGGTGGATAACTACTGCGACTGAGGAGATGGGCGATTGTCCGCCGCGCCGCCTGCCGCGATTCACTATCCCCACGTTCAACGAAAATGGTGCCTATCTGCGCAGCCATCCAGCCCACCAGAGGACGCCGGTGCAGTTCAAGGGCAGCCAGGTAGCGCACCGGCGTTAAAGACAGGAGCGCCAGCGGCTCCAGGTAGGAAAGATGGTTGAGAAAGATAAATCCCTGGTGGCGACGCAGCAGATCCACATTTGGGCACCGGATGCGCACATTGAAGATTAAGTTGAATAGGCGCGACGCATAGAGGATCACCCACAATGCCGGGCGCGCCCGCCGAATCTTGAACGGCATCAACGATGCCATCAAGACGACCGGCACGCTGGCCAGCACCAGCAGAATGCCCAATACAGCACGCACCGCCCCACGTAGATTCGCCATACACCCTCCTTTTTTCTTCATCGGCAGTTGACAGACGAAGGATTGGTGAGCCGCTATATTCACAAGCTTCTATATTGATTAATTTCTATATTGACAATGTTCAATTCATGGTTTATACTAAGCGCATTGTCAAAAGAGCACAGGAATCTCTGTGAAAAGGACGATCATGTCAACTCTCTCGCCACTGGAAACGATCAACCGTATTGAGGCCACAACCACCAGCGGATGCTGTGGACCGATCCTGCCACTGCAACTAAACGACGAGCAAGCATCCGAGCTGACGACGGTCTTCAAAGCGCTGGCCAACCCGGTGCGTCTGCAGATGCTCGATATCCTCAGTCGTCAATCCGGCGAGGTCTGCGTGTGTGATGTAGAAGGCTACTTTGAATTGTCGCAGCCGACGATTTCGCATCATCTGCGTGTACTGCGCCAGGCCGGTTTGGTGGACGCCGAACAGCGCGGCACCTGGATCTACTATGTTGTGCGTTCAAGTGCGTTGAACAAAGTGCGAACCTTTCTCGCCGGCTTTGGTGAGTAAGCCGAATTGGTTAAGTGTACCCCAATTCGTCTAGACGACCGCGCTGAAAATCGCCACAAAGACGCAAGTCCTACCCTATTTTTTTGTCCATTATATCGAAAATATTCAATACAAGAAAGGAACGACGAACATGTCTACCACCGCCAAACTGGTGCTCGAACTGGCCACCCCACGCGATCTGCCTGTGCTCCACGAACTGCTAGAGACGGTCAATTTGCCCCAAGACGGCTTCTCTGAGCACGTCGACCGTACCCTCGTCGCCCGCGCCGACGATGAGATCGTTGGTTCTGCCACGCTGGAGGTATATGGTCACTCGGCCCTGTTGCGCTCGCTGGCTGTCGCCCCCAGCGCCCAGGGACAGGGGTTGGGTCGCAAACTGACCCACGACATACTCGATCTGGCCCAGCAGTGGCAGATCCAACGCGTCTACCTGCTTACCGAGACTGCCGCCGACTTCTTCCCCAAGTTCGGCTTCAGCGTCATCACACGCGAGGAGGTTGACCCGGCTGTCAAGCAGTCCGTCGAATTCCGCGGCGCCTGTCCACTTAATGCAACAGTAATGGAGAAACGAATGAATACGAACACTCGCGAAACAATTCATGCCCAGGTACGCGAACACTATGGAAAAGTCGCCCTCGAAAACAGCGGTTGTTGCAGCGATGGCAGTTGCGGCAGCACACTCTATGTTGATCAGGATCTTTCGTTTGTGCCCGCCGAAGCGGTAAGCAGCAGCCGAGGATGCGGCAACCCGCAGGCGATTGCGGCGTTGCAGCCCGGTGAAGTGGTGGTCGATCTAGGCTCCGGCGGCGGTTTGGACGTCCTGTTGGCGGCGCGACAGGTAGGGGAAACCGGCTTTGTCTATGGCATCGACATGACCGATGAGATGCTCGAACTGGCGCGGCGCAACGCGGCACGGCTAAACGCCACCAATGTCGAATTCCGCAAAGGCCATCTCGAAGATCTGCCCCTGGCCGACAACACCGCCGATGTCATCATCTCGAACTGCGTCGTCAACCTCTCACCCGAAAAGGACAACACGCTGAGCGAGACCTTCCGTGTGCTCAAACCGGGTGGACGGCTGGCGATCTCGGACATTGTGGTCGACGGCGATCTCTCTGGGCTACCCGTGAGCGAAGCACAGATCCGGGCGGGGCTCAGTTGGGCGGGCTGCATCGCCGGCGCGCTCACTGTGGACGAATTCACCTCGCTCCTCAGCGCCGCCGGTTTTAAGGAGATTTCCATCGAGTTCGATCACCATTACCAATTCAGCGACTTTTTCGGTAACATGCCTGAAACCCTGGCAAGTTTGCCCGAATCGATCCTATCCGATCTGGTGAGTCGCTTCGGCAGCGCCTCTATCAAAGCACGCAAGTAGCGATCTGGGTTCTACGGCCGGGATACTGCTTCGTGATAGTTGGCCGGTTGTCGGGGCATGAGGGGGATGGGACGGAGATCTGCGACAATAGGACGAGACGTCGCCCCCATCCCCCTCGTGCCCGTACGATGATGCGTGATCTGGGCTGCTTGTCGGGGCATGAGGGGGATGGGACGGAGATCTGCGACGATGGGCGAGACGTCGCCCCCATCCCCCTCGTGCCCGTACGATGATGCGTATTGGCGGTTGTCGGGGCATGAGGGGGATGGGACGGAGATCTGCGAAATGGCGAGACGTCGCCCCCATCCCCCTCGTGCCCGTACCAATCGGCTCAAAACGAATCCGCTGTTCATACCCACCTTATGCGTAAAGATAAGCTTCCCTGAAGAGAAAGCCCATGACCGCTAAATCGTACTCTGAGCCGTCTACCACCTACTCGCGGTCGTATTGGACGACGTGGTCGGCGACATTGTTGTTTTTTGCCGGGTTCTACACGTTGATTGTACCCATGCCGCTCTACCTGGCGCAGATCGGTCTGCCCGATTGGCAGATCGGCGTGATCATGGGCGCGTTTGGGATTGCATCGCTGGTGGGGCGTCCCCTGGCAGGAAGTTTAACCGACAGCCTGGGCTTTCGCCCCGTGATCCTCTTTGGCACGCTGTCGCTGGCGCTGGGTGCAGTCGGCGTCGGGTTTGTGACATCGCCGCCACTGCTCTTTACGCTGCGCATCTTGCAGGCAGCGGGCTATGTCGCCTTTACCACGGCGGCAACCTCGCTGATCTCTGATCTGGCACCTTCGACACGGCGGGGAGCCGCGCTGGCTATCTTTGGCGCAGCGGCGAACGTGGCGATCACGCTGGTGCCTGCGGCGGTGAGCGCAGCGTTGACCCTGTTGACCCTGAGCGGAGCCTTTCTGCTTTGCGCGGTAATGGCCCTGTTGGGCGGGGTGCTGGTCTGGTTTGCCATCCCAGCGCGAGAGGGAGAACGCAAACCCTTCATCGCCCGCTCGTTGATCAAAATTCCGGCGGTGCTACGCATCCCCATGTTGACGACATGGCTCTTCGGCGTAGGGTTCGGCGTCTTTTACCAGTTCCTACCGCTGCTTGCCGAACGGCGTGGATTGGAGCCGGTGGGGCTGGCGTACACGGTCTACGGGCTGTCGATTATCGGGACACGTCTGCTCACCGGCCGCCTTCTGGATCGGCCCGATCGCCGGCAGGTTTTGCCGCCGGCGGCGCTGCTCATGGCACTAGGACTGTTCGCATTCGCCTTTGCGGACACGCTGTGGCTGCTGCTTGCCGCCGCCGCCTTGACCGCAGCGGCGGGTGGTGTCTTCCACCCCACCCTCATTGCCATCCATGTGGACAGCATCCCCGAGCGGGCGCGCCACGGCCTCCTTCTACCTTGCCTTCGATCTGGGCATTGGGCTGGGCGCGTGGCTGCTCTCGCCGGTGCTTGACGGCATGGGGCTGACTGCGTTCTTCATCGCCGGCGGGCTCATCACTTTGCTCGCCATCATCCCCATACGCTGGATCAGCGTGCCGGAACGGTGAGAAGTAGGTTCAGAAAGAAGTTGTTGGACGAATCAGGTGAACAGTTACACGAAATCTATGCAATGTCGATGCGGGCGATCCACTTGACCTGGCGCAGGGCATCGTCGGTTTCGTTGGGTTCGATGAGGCGCACCAATCCTTCGCTACGTGTGAGCGTACGTCCATCCAGGCTATAGGCCAGCAATGCGGGTCGGGTAGGTGGCAGCGAAACGACTTCCTGTCGATAGAGTCGAACACCAAAGCCGTCTCCGCTGACGACGGAGACTTCAGTCCATACGGGCTGTGGGCCAAGGACGTGTTCGATCAACGTCAACAAGGGCACGCCGGAAAAAGAAAACGGGCCAGAAGTGCCATGCCCTGTGCTGACGATGAAGCAGTTGCTCAGGGTCAGGGCAGGGAACTGTTGCAGATCGGCGGGGGTATAGACGCTTTCGCCGTTGGGCCAACGCACGGTAAAGGCAGCATCCGACGAAGGCGGCTCGGGGTTGGGATCGTGGCTGTGCGGACGCAGCGGATCGTGCGTATGATCCTCGTGGGCCGCCACTATTTTGGCTCCATGGTAAACGTGAGCGGATAGCCGTTGACGCGCGACGCCGTATGTGCTTCGGTGATCAAGCGCTCTGCCTCCGAGCGAGGACGCGTACACACTGGCGCAATCCCTTGCGTATGGGCCTGCATGGTCACATGTTCGGCCAATTCTGACGAGAGACGGAAAATCCGGCGCAGCACCAAAATGACAAAGTCATACGGCGTGACATCGTCATTGTGGATAAAGATTTTCCACTTACCTTCGACTGCCACTTCTACATCCAGATCGCTCTGTTGCTCGGTGCCCACGTCCACTCGTAACTTCTGCTCAGCCACCGTCTCCCATCCTTTCAACTACTTTCGTCAAGTCTACACCTGGATCAGGTATGTAGCAGAGGCTACCATAAATTCAGATTCTTGGGCAAAAGTCGAGAGCAGTGGGTGCACCTCATTCTGTAAGGGAATCTGGCGGGGCTTCAGGCAGGAGGTGGCGACAAGAGAAGATGCCGGCTCGCTGCGGCGAAAAGTCCCCACATTTGGCCCGCCCCTAAACAGGCGCTGCATCCAGGGATCATGTGCAACACAAGTTGACCTTGCCCGCATCCGTGCTAAAATCATTCCTTCGGAACGTCAATTGCGTCACGATGACGTACGCCCATGTCACCTTGCCTCACTGCGGGGATCTCTATGACAACTGTCCTATCCAATCATTCGGTTCGTTCTTCACGTGGTACACTTGCCATTACGTGGATCTTCTTCGCCTTTTTGCTTGCCGGCTGTGCCAACCAGCCCGGCAGCCGGGCGGAGGTGCCCACCACCACGCCACCCGTGCGGATCACCCCGTCGGCCGTGGCGGTGGCTGCGCAGCCGACGGCAACGTCTACGCCTGAACCGACGGCGACGGCGGCACCCACGGACACCCCAACCCCAACCGAGACGCCGACGCCCTTCCCATTTCCCCCCGAATTTGTGCAGGCCACGGCCGTGCAAGCGCTAGACGGCAACACGATCGAGGTGCAGATCGGCGAGGAGTTACACGAGGTTCGTTATGTGCTTTCCCAATCTCCGACGCTGGATGAACCCTTGGGCGAGGCGGCGATGGCGCGCAATCAGGAGCTTGTCGCCGGGCAGACAATCTATTTAGAGAAGGATAAGAACGAGGCCGACCGCAACGGACGCCTGTTGCGCTATGTCTACCTATCGGACGGGCGCATGGTGAACGAGATCCTGGTGCGCGAGGGATGGGCGCAGGTGGTGCCGGTGGGCGGCGACGTGAAGTACGAGCCAGAGTTGCGCATGGCCCAGGCCGACGCCATGATCCAGGGGCAGGGAATGTGGGGCACAGAACGCGCCACGGCCAATCGTGCGGCGGTGTTGCGCGCCGGGCCAGGACCGGAATTTGCCAGTGTGGGTACTGTCAGGGCAGGCCAATCGCTAGAGATTGTGGGCCGCACACAGAACAGTGCCTGGTATCAACTTGCCGACGGTTCGTGGATCGCCCGCTTTCAGGTGGACAACGCCCCCTTGACGCTGCCCATCACCACGCCGTAAAGGCAACGAATCTTGGGTTTCATGGGTTGCATCACCGTAAGTGGACGGGTACAATGGCACTATAGATCTACTCCACCCGCTATCGAATGGACCCCGAATGATGATGTCGCTCTTATTCAGCCCGGTTCCAGGGGATCTGCTCCGCCCGACGACAACTGTCAACCTGCGGCGCAGGCCTGGCTATCTGCGCAAATCAACCCAGGATGTAGTGGCTCAGGTCTCGACCGATGATCGTCTGCTCGTCTTAGAAGACGAGCCTGTGCAGGCGGACGGTCTTTCCTGGTGGCATGTGGAACGCGTCTTTACCAGTGGCCAACCTGCTTTGCAGGGCTGGATCGCCAGAACTGTGCCCGGCGCGGATTCGCCTCTTTTCGAGCCGGCCCCCCAGCTCCACGCCAATTCGTTGAGCCGGCCAGAACCGACACGTGCAATCTTAAGCGTGGGAAACGCGGCGACGACGCAGGCATTGGTCAATCTACGCAAAACCCCCGGTATTCAAAATAAACCCGCCGACGATGTCATTGTGGCCGCGCCTGCACAGGCCCAGGTGGTGATCGAAGATGGGCCGCGCCAGATCGACAATATGACATGGTGGCAGGTGGAAGCCATAGTCACCGGGCAGCATGTTACAGGATGGATGGCCGAATCCACTGCCGATGGCATCCGCCTGCTGGCGCCAATTGAAACACCGTCACCCACTACCCTGCAGCCGGGTGATAAAGCGACCACGCAGACCACAGTCCGGCTGCGCCGCAGCGCGGGCCACACGGGCAAATCCAACGACGACGTGATCGTTGAGGTGCCACCCCAGACCATCGTGCAGTTGATTGCTGAGCCACAGACCGTAGACGGCCTTACCTGGTGGCAGGTTACAGTAGGCGTTGCCGGGTCTGAGTACAACGGATGGATGGCGCAGTCAGGTCCGGATGGCATGGCGCTGATCACGCCGGTGGCGACCGATGACGAGGATGTCTCCCCGCCCCCTTCGCCGTCGGAATTTCAGATCGGCGATCGTGTCGTCACGACGACGAGCGTGCGCTTGCGCCGCAATCCCGGTCATGTGAATCAGCCCGAAGGCGATGTGTTGGGCGGTTTTTGGCCGGACAGTACATTGTGGGTGCGCGGTGGGCCACAGGATGGGGATGGCCTGGCCTGGTGGCTGGTCAGTGGCATCGTCACCAGCGGAGAAGCCGTCACCGGCTGGGTTGCACGACAGCTAGACAACGGCACTATCCTGGTGTCGACCCCGCCCCAGTTGCCGGGGACGAATATACCCGCACCCAATCAGGGAAGATTCCTCGGCGCGCCCTTCCAGGGACGCCGTCCTATTTCACAGCTTTTCGGTGAGAACCCCAGTATATACGGGCGCTACACCTACAATAGGGTGGCACTGCGAGGACACAATGCAGTGGATTTTGCCATGCCCGTGGGCGTTCCGCTCCTGGCAGTGGACAATGGCGTAGTCGCACAGGTCGGCTTTGATGTGGGCGGCTACGGTCACTTTGTCGTAACCCGGCACGGCTGGGGCGAAGCGCTCTATGCCCACATGAACAATGTCGACATCTCGGTAGGAGAGGCTGTCGATCGTGGGCAGACGCTGGGCGCATCGGGTAACACCGGCGCCAGCACCGGGCCACACCTGCACTTTGCCATCCGCTTGCCGAATGCAGACCGCGCCGACGGTTGGGGCGGCTTCCGCGATCCGCTGCCCTACCTCGATCCATCGAGCTTCATACTCCCCTCGTACCTGCTGCGACGGAACGAACAACGAGCGATTGGCCCCGTTGGGTCATTCAACATCGTGTGGGCCCTGCCGCCATCCGGCATGTCGGAAGAAAGTGAAGAACACCCGAGGCCGTAAAAAGAGAACTGTTCCGGTGCGACGCACCGGAACAGTTCTCTTTTTTACAAAGCTTGCTGCCCTGTGCCCAGACTACGCCTTCACCGTCTCCCCCACGGGGGTAAGCCAGTGCATGTATTTCTCTTCTTCGCCTTTGACCACACGGAAGTAGAGCGCCTGTAATTCCGTCACCAGCGGGCCGACTTTGCCCGTCCCAATCGGGCGATGATCCACGGAAATGATGGGCGAAACCTGGGCGCCGGTGCCGCAGTAGAACGCCTCGTCGGCCAGATAGACTTCGCTACGGTCGATCTCACGGATCTCCACGGGCAGGCCCAATTCTTGCTGCACCAACTCGATGATCGTACGGCGCGTAATACCCTCGAGGATATTGCTGCTTGTCGGCGGCGTCACCAATGCCCCATTGCGGATCATAGCGAAGTTGGCAGCGCTGCCTTCAGAAACGTGCCCATCCTGGTTAAGGACGATGGCATCGTCGAAGCCGTTAAGCTGCGCTTCACTCTTGATCAGCGCGCTATTGGCGTAGCTGCCAATGATCTTTCCTCGCGCTGGGATGGCGGTATCGTCGACCCGTCGCCAACTGCTCGTGCCCACGGCGATCCCTTCGGCGATGGGCAGGTAATTCCCCACCGGCTGGCTAAAGATCGTGACCTCATCCTTGAGATCGTGCAGGCGTACAGCTATCGACTCATCGGCCTTGTAGGCGATGGGGCGGATATAGCAGTTCTGTGTCCACCCTTCATGGGCCAACAGATCGAGCGTAATCGCCGCCAGCGATTCAGGCGTGTAGTCGAGTTTGGCAAGTAGAACGCGTGCGCTGTCGAGGAAGCGTCGGTAGTGATCCAGAATCCGAAAGACGTACAACTGCTGTCGACTCGCATTCCAATAGCCGCGAATGCCGCCAAAACAGCCGGTGCCGTAGTTGAACGTATTGGTCATAATGCTGACCTTGGCCTGCTCTATGGGAACGATCTCGTTGTGGAAATAGGCGTATTTTGTCACGAGGCAACTCCTTCAGGTGAAAGGGAGAGATTCCTTTGGTGGAGATAGTATACACCTGAAAGAAAAGATTGGGAGATTAGGCGCCTAGAGGATTGATTGATGCCGTATGGTCCAGAGAAGCCCTTGCCCATAAAAAGACAACCCACCGCCCATTCTGAGAAAAGCCCAAGCTTCTTCAGATGGGCGGTGGGACACCCGGTGTACCCGTACTGCCACCGGTCATCGGTTTTCCTAATCCAACCTGTCTAAAAGTGACCGATAGTTGTCTGGCGACAACTGATTCGGGAGAGGCACACTAACAAACTCCGCCTCTTCAAACGGATCACAGGCCATTAGTTCAAGGCGTGTACAGTTCAAATAGATGACCTCAGACGTGGTGCGTAGTACGCGGCGGATAGGTACGATCCGCTCAGCGCCCTGCCACCCGCGTTCTTGAACAAGCAGATGTGTGGCCTCTTTGGCAGCGTTAAAAACAACGCCGGTCGAACGTCCGGCGACGCCGTCATAACAGCGTACTTCAGCGCGAATGGGTATGTCCATGAGTTGTCCCTCCTCGTAGAATTGGGTTGTCTCTGCTTTCGAACTCTCCCCTCCAGCCGTCTGCTTAATAGCGTTTACCGGCTGACTTGTGTTCCAGTCTAGAGTAATATGATTGGAAAATCCTTAACAGAAGGTACAGTTTTACTATACAAATATTCAGGGATCTTAATACAAATAGGGCTTGCGCAAGTCCGGGGTTCGACATGCCACAACAACTGCTACTCAACCGGCGACCTGTGTAAGCCCTAACGCAGTAAGAGGAGGAGGGGTACCAGGAATGGGCGCCGGTGGTGCATCGGGTGGATTCACCAAAAACGCACCGGCCGATCCAGGTTGATTGAACCTGGATCGGCCGATGCGTTCACTACATATGGCCGGTTTGATGCCGCCCGTTCAGCGAGAGATATCGAGAATCCCTTCGGCGAGGATGGCGCTGTGCAGTTGACCCGGGTAGATCTGGCGAATAACGCCGTCGCGATCGATGAAAAAGGTGGTGGGCAAGCCGCGCACATTGAAGCGCTCGGACACCGTTCCTTCTTCATCGAGCAGAATCGGGAAGGTGATGCCCAATTCGTCGACAAATTGCCGGACAAGCGCCGGGTCTTCCTCTAGATCCACGCCGACGATGGCCACATTCTCTCCATAGCGTTCCCATGTCGACTGCAACATGGGCATCTCGGCGCGGCAGGGTGCGCACCAGGTCGCCCAGAAGTTGAGAATGACCGGCTTCCCCTGCAGATGCGCAAGCTCAAAGGGCGCACTGTTATCGAGCACAGAGAGCACGATCTCTGGGGCAGGATGGTTCACAGCCGGTTGTGGGGCGCGGACCTCGGCCTCGACGATGGTGGGGGCCTGTGTCCACCATAGCCAAAAGCCGCCACCAAGCAGAATTGTCACAAAGGCGAAGTGCCATCGATTCAGGCTTTGCATCTTCTATTCACCATTTCATCCGGCCATCGGCTTCGCCGGGTGCTATCCTAGTAAATCCCGGCGGAAATTTGTCCACATTTCCGACCAGAGGCAGGAGTGCCAAATTTCCGCCGTGGTATTTACGCCCAACTGTACTAGGCATCCCACTGCGTGTGGAAGACGCCCGGTTTGTCCGTGCGCTCGTACGTATGTGCGCCAAAGAAATCGCGCTGCGCCTGGGTGAGGTTGGCAGGCAATCGTTCGCTGCGGTAGCTGTCATAGTAGGCAAGGCTGGCGCTGAATGCAGGCACAGGAATGCCCTTACCAATCGCCAATTGCACAACCTGACGCCACGCCGGCAAACGCTGGACCACGGCCTTGCGGAACTCGTCGTCAAGGAAGAGATTGGTCAGTTGTGGATCACGGTTGAAGGCGGCGGTGATATCATTGAGGAAGCGGGCGCGGATGATGCAACCGGCACGCCAGATCGCAGCCACTTCACCCAGATTGTAGTCGTAGCCGTACTCCTGGCTGGCCATGCGCAACAGGGCCATCCCCTGAGCATAGGCGCTGATCTTGCTGGCATACAGCGCATCGCGCACAGCATTGATCAGGCTCTGGCGATCGCCGGTATAGTCCCCGCCCTCAGGACCGGGCAGGACCTTGGATGCTTCGATCCGCTCTGACTTCAACGAGGAGATGATGCGCGAGGTAACGGCGGTGTTGATGGTAGGAATCGGTGCACCCAGGTCGAGCGCGTTCTGGCTCGTCCACTTGCCGGTGCCCTTTTGGGCCGCCGTGTCGAGGATCAGATTCACCAGCGGTTGGCCGGTTTCTTCGTCGATAACGCCAAAAATCTTGCTCGTGATCTCAATCAAATAGCTGTCCAACTCGCCTTGATTCCACTCGGTGAAGATCTCGGCCAGTTCGGCGGCTTTAAGGCCAAGCAGATCACGCAAGACGTGGTAGGCTTCAGCGATCAACTGCATGTCGCCATATTCAATGCCGTTGTGAACCATCTTCACGTAGTGGCCGGCGCCGCCGGTTCCTAAATAGGTCACACAGGGTGCGCCGTCCTCGGGCGCTTTGGCGCTAATAGCCTTGAGCATTTCCGACACTGTGTTCCAGCCGGCCTTGGGGCCACCGGGCATAATGCTCGGGCCCCACAGCGCGCCTTCCTCGCCACCGCTGACACCCACGCCCAAATAGACCAGTTGCTTGGGCGTCAGCTCCTTGTAGCGCCGTTCGGTATCGGTAAAGAGGCTGTTGCCGCCATCCATGATGATGTCGCCCGGCTCGAGCAAAGGCACAAGTTCATCGATGACTGCGTCGACTGCGCCGCCTGCCTTCACCATGATCATGATGCGGCGCGGCCTTTCCAGGCTGGCGACGAGTTCCTCGACTGTCTCGGCGGGGATCAGGTTTTTGCCGGGGTTTTCGGCGACGAAGTCTGTCATTTTGGACGTGGTGCGGTTATAGACGGCGACGGTATAGCCGTTGCGTTCCATGTTGAGCACCAGATTTTGCCCCATGACAGCCAACCCAATCAAGCCAATCTGCGCTTTTGTCATCATATACGCTCACTTTCTGTCTAAGTCGACGGGCTTCACACCCTGTATGGTTAAGAGCAACTCATGGTCCAGTATAACAGAAAAGGGATATATCTGTGGATGTAACCGCCGGTTATAACGATACACATGGTCAGCGCAAAGGCCGCGTGATACAGTATACGGGCAAGTGGCAATGAAGCCTGTGCCGTCTGATTCCGTGTGTAGAATTCGGTAGTATGGCCTACAGGACCTTGACACTTGTACGAGAAGCGAAATCAAAAGGAGTCCATACACATGATGTTAAATGACTTGAAAGATCTATTTGTGCAGGAGTTACGCGATCTCTACGATGCGGAACACCAGATCACCCGGGCGCTGCCCAAGATGGCGAATGCAGCTTCGTCGACTGAACTGCGCAAAGCATTTAACAACCACCTGGAGCAGACACAGGGACAGATCCAACGGCTTGAACGCATCTTCACCGATATGGGCGTGCCGCCCCAGGGCAAGAAATGCAAAGCCATGGAGGGCATCATCTCAGAAGGTGAAGAGGTCATTTCTGCTAATGGTAACCCCAGTGTGAAGGACGCTGCGTTGATCGCCGCCGCCCAGCGCGTTGAACATTACGAGATTGCCGGGTATGGCGCCGTCCGTACGTATGCCAAAGAGCTAGGCCACAGTGACGCTGCCAGCCTGCTGCAGAAGACACTGGATGAAGAAGGCAAGACGGATGACAAGCTGACATCGCTTGCCACCGGCGGACTCTTTGCAAGCGGCATTAACGAAAAAGCTGAACGACGCTAACAACCAAATATGAGGTTTGTTCCTCCTACGGAACGAAGGCCGGCTGTCACAAAGGTGTGGCAGCCGGCCTTTTCTTGTTCTCCCTTTGCTGCAATACGTGGTCACCCTTGATTTTGGGTGTAAACTACTTTTTTATACACCTAAAGAGCGCTATAATGCTTTCGCTCACCATTTGCAAGCGATCTCGCCAATCAATTTGGCGAGATCTATAACAAAAGTACCCACACAGTGTAGAAGGCGCACCCATGCAGGTTTTGATCACAGGTGGAGCTGGTTTTATTGGCAGTCATTTAGCCGAGGCTATGCTAAATCGTGGCGACACCGTCGCCGTGCTCGACAATCTCAGTACGGGATCATTCGACAATATTGCACACCTCACCGCAAACCCACGTTTTTCATTTGCAATCGAATCACTCGGCAACAGCCTGGTCTTGGATCGACTGGCCAGCCAGGTAGATGCCATTATTCATTTGGCGGCTGCGGTTGGGGTGCAATTGGTGGTGGAACGGCCTACCGAAACCATCGAAACCAATGTGTTGGGCACCCACGCCGTCCTCTCGGCGGCGCGGCGCTACCGCAGCCGCACAATCATCGCCAGCACGAGCGAAGTATACGGCAAGAGCGCCAACATCCCATTCAACGAAGAAAACGATCTACTCCTTGGTCCATCCATCCACAGCCGGTGGGGATATGCAGCCAGTAAGCTCCTCGACGAGTTTTTGGCGTTGGCCGCACACCGCGAGCATTCCTTGCCCGTCACCATCACACGCTTCTTTAACACCGTCGGTCCGCGCCAGACAGGACGCTACGGGATGGTGGTTCCGCGCTTTGTGCAGCAGGCGTTACGCAATCAGCCAATTACCGTCTTTGGCGACGGCGAGCAAAGCCGTTGTTTTTGTCACGTCGGCGACGTGATCCACGCCCTGCTTGCTCTATTGGATCGCCCGGAACTTACAGCGGGGCAGATCTATAATATCGGCAGCAATCAAGAGGTGACGATCAACCAACTGGCTACCCAGGTCATCGAACAGACCGGTTCCTCCTCAACGGTGACCTACATTCCCTACAACGAAGCTTACGCCCCCGGCTTTGAAGATATGCGGCGACGCGTGCCCGATATTTCAAAAGTTCATGCAGCGATTGGCTGGGCGCCGACGCGCACCCTATCTGAAATCCTCGATGACGTGGTTGCATACGAACGTAAATGTCTGTGAACTTGTTTATCAGCAATCTGTGTTGCTCTTCCCAAAGGAGATTGAAATGAAGGTAACGTGGCAAAATCGTAGAGTACTCTCGCTGTTGATTGTCCTGGCGTTGAGTCTGGTCGTAAGTGTGGGCGCTGCGCTGGCGCAAGATGAGGCGCCGCCCGCCGAGATCGTCAACGACGAGGGGGGGCCGGTTGGCATCACCGGTGAGGTTGACTACACCAACCCCTTTTTTACAATGGGGGTGGCCCAACCCGTGGTGATTACGGAGGATCAGGCCGGCTTCGTTGACCGCAACGAATACTTCCTGATGCCCGAATCGTCACAGACTTTGGGGCAGATCACCTCTGATTTCTACACGTCGCCTTTCTCGTATTCACTGGCGCTGCCACAGGAGCCGCAGGGCAGCTACCGCGATGTAGATAACGACGGCGAAGACGATCAAGGCGTTCAGATCTATGCCATCGCCTATTGGACGAACACGTTCGGCGACGCCTTCCTTGAAGAACGTGATCTCTACGGCGGCGGCTGGTCTACAGCCTACGCCTCGACACGCATCAGCACCGAACCGGAAACCGATAAAGAAATCGTCGGCGGAAAGTTTCTGGTCTATGCACCCAATGATGAGCAGGGATTCCCCAGCGGCTTCGGCGAGGACGGACTGCTCTTCACCGAGGATGATCCCATCGTCACGCTGCCGGCAGGGTATACTATCGTGGACATGGACAGCGAGCCCTTCGTCTTCGATCGCTCACGCTACCCCGTCATCGATCTGATCGAGCCGGAAGAATCAGCCCTGGTCGATCTATCGGATCTTCCCTACGATGAAGCCTTTAATGAACTGGTCGACATTCTCTCGCGCGAGTATGCCTTCACAGAATACAAGAATCTTGACTGGGAGGCTCTGCGTGCTGAGTTCCTGCCCCGATTCGAGGAAGCCGAAGCCAACAACGACTTACGTGCTTACCTGCTTGCCTTCCGCGATTTCGCATGGTCCATCCCCGATGGGCACGTCAATGCCCCATTTGATAGTGAAGATTTCCGCGCTGAGGCCGGCGGCGGTATTGGTATCGCCATTCGTGAGACTGACGACGGTCGCACCATCGTCACCTTCGTCACGCCGGGCAGCCCTGCAGAAGAAGTGGGTATCGACCTGGGAACAGAGATCGTGGCCATCAACGGCGTCCCCATCGACGAGGCCGTCAGCAACGCCGTCGCCTTCTCGGCGCCATTCAGCACCGAACACGTTCGGCGGTTACAACAACTGCGCTATGCTACCCGTTTCCCGGTGGGCGATGAAGTAGCCGTCACCTTCATCGATGAAAACGGCGAAGAGGTCACCGAGGTGCTGGTCGCCTACCCTGAACCGCAGAGCTTCAGCTTCTCATCGTTTTTCAAGGGGGTGAGCGGCGTTGAACTACCGGTCGAGTATGAGCTGCTCGATTCGGGATACATGCTTGCTCGTATCAACAGCTTCTCTGACAATGAATTGTTGACGGTTCAACTGTGGGAACGGTTGATGCAAGAGCTGAATGAAGAATCGATCCCGGGGCTGATCATCGATATGCGCCAGAACGGCGGTGGCGCCGGTTTCCTGGCCGACCAACTGGCGGCCTATTTCTTCAACGAGCCGCTGGTGCTGGGCACGAGCGCTCGCTATAACGAAGGCAGTGGCGAATTCTACATCGATCCACGCGGCGAGGATCGCTTCTACCTGCCGGCCGAAGAACTGCGTTACAACGGCCCCGTAACGGTGATTGTAGGCCCCAATTGCGCGAGCGCCTGCGAATTCTTCGCATACGACATGAGCCTACAGGATCGCGCCGCCATTGTAGGGGAGTATCCTACCGCCGGTCTCGGCGGTTCTGTGACACAACTGCTCATGCCCGGGCCACAGACCTTCCAATATACTACGGGCCGTGCCCTTGACGCCGAAGGCAACATCCATATCGAGGGCAAGGGTGTTGCGCCCACCGTCCAGGTGCCGGTGACCGAAGAGACGCTCTTTGCCGAAGGCGATCCGATCCTGGATGCCGCGGTGGACTACCTCGATAACGCCAACACGGTTGAGATCATCGACGGTGGCGACATTGCCATCGGTGATAGCGTGGACGGTAGCGTCGAACCGAATGTCGCCGTCCGCTATACGTTGCAAGCGAGCGAAGGCGATGTGATCAACCTCTATGCCATCAGCGACGAGATCGACCCAGCCCTGGGTCTCTACGACACCAGCGGCAATTTACTGCTCGCCAACGATGATCTGGAAGGGCAGGACACGCTGGACGCTGGTTTCGAGGAACTGGCCATCCCCCGCGACCTGCTGCTGGTCGTTGAGGTCAGTTCTGCATCGGGCCAAGATGCAGGCAACTTCACCCTGATCGTGGAAGATGCTGCCGGCGCTTCTGCCGCTGAAGAAGAGGCCGCTCCCGAAGCAACCGCTACCCCTGCTGCCGAAGAAGAGGCCGCTCCCGAAGCAACCGCTACCCCTGCTGCCGAAGAAGAGGCCGCTCCCGAAGCGACCGCTACCCCTGCTGCCGAAGAAGAGGCCGCTCCCGAAGCGACCGCTACCCCTGCTGCCGAAGAAGAGGCCGCCCCCGAAGCGACCGCTACACCTGTTGCCGAAGAAGAGGCCGCCCCCGAAGCAACCGCTACACCTGTTGCCGAAGAAGAGGCCGCCCCCGAAGCAACCGCTACACCTGTTGCCGAAGAAGAGGCGGACACCTCAACCCTGCCCAATATCATCGAGACGGCCGACGGCATCGGAGACTTCGCGTTTTTGTTAGCTGCGTTGGGATCGGCGGATCTGACTACCATCCTGGCAGAAGACGGTCCCTTCACCATTTTCGCCCCGACGGACGACGCTTTCCTCAATCTTGACCCAGGATTGCTGGCGGCTCTTGTCAACGATGAAGAGGCACTGGCGGCCGTGCTGAAGTATCATGTGGTGGCCGGCACCTATACCGCTGAGGATCTGGCGGGTATGAGCGAAATTGCCTCCCTCAACGGAGAATTGATCAACCTGACACTCTTTGGCAGCGACCTCGTCCTCAACGAAAGGGCCGAAGTGATTGGTCAAGATATCCTGGCCAACAACGGCATCATCCATACGATCGACGCCGTCCTCTTGCCGCCGGGAGAATGAGGGTAGACGCCCCTCCCCCGTATAGTTTCTTCAGGGCTTCCGCAGGTCTGGGTTTCGATACGCCAACACAACTGGCTACTCAACCGGCGACCTGCGTAAGCCCTACCAGGTACAAAAGAGGTACGCCCGGCGAATTGCCGGGCGTACCTCTTTTTATTTCGATATCCTTGCCGCATCCCCTCTTTACCCATCACTTGCCCATCGGAATCACCAAATCGTAGGGGTAATCGGTCAGCCAGATCAGCTTACCGGTTTCATCAAAGGCGACAGCGTCTTCGATACGCACGCCAAAACCGCGATCCGGGTAGTATAGCCCCGGTTCGATTGTGATGACATGCCCGGGCTGTATGATCGTCTTGTTACTCTCTAGATGGCTGAAACTGGGTGCTTCGTGGATATCCAATCCAATACCGTGCCCGAGACTGTGGACGTATCCTTCCTGCGTGCCGGGGTGGCTGCGCACCGTCTTGTGACCCTTGGACTCAAAAAAATCACACGTCATCACCTGGAAATCACGGGCGGCGCGGCCAACCGCCAGCTCAGCCATCACGCGATCAAAGATCGTCTTGCACGTCTCCCACGCCTCAAGCACCTCATCGCCGGCGTAGCCCAGGCTCCAGGTGCGGGTGACATCGTGGAAGTATCCGCTCTCTACTGTGGGGAAGAAATCGAAGACGATGCTTTGCCCAAGGCGTAGCGGCATGGATAGATCGCCGCCATTGTGGGGCACACCGGCGTCGCGCCCCTGCGCAAAGATATTGCCGTGATTTTCACTCATCCCATACACAAAGAGGCGCTCGCGGATGAAGGTCTTCACGTCGCCGATGGTGAGCGGATCACCGTCATTGCGCATCACAACCTCGTTGCGTACGCCATGGCTTTGGATGAACTCTTGCACTTCGCCGATGACCTTGCATGTCAACTCGCCGGCGCGCTTCAGTTCGGCCAATTCAGCGGCATCCTTTGTCTCGCGCGCATCATTGAAGACCGTTTCCCCATACTCGCCAATCAGTTCGATATCTTCAACCAACTGTGAGACACGCCCTACCAGAGCCAGCGTAGCGCCCACGTCGTCGGTTCCATAGAGGCCGACACGCCCGTGCAGCCCCACCGCTTCCATAGCCTGCGCCGTGAAATCGGCTGCGGCATCCAATGCGTTACCGTTATGTTTTTTCAGCAATTCGTAGCGGTTGAACCGTTCGTCGCGGTTAATCAGCGCCAATCCGGTGCCGGCTGCTGTATCACGCTCCATGCCGCCGTGGATCAGCGTCAACGGGCCGTCCACTTTTTTGAGCAGCAGCGCACCTTCTAGAAAGACGCCGCCGGTTAAGTAGCGCATCACCGATCCGTGTGCGTCGCCGAGCACCAGCAAACCGTCGAGATTCCGTTCCGCCATCAAGCGTTCAATGTCTTGCTTCATGCCATTCCTCTTTATTCAGGTATCTTTCGGAGTGATTGGATTCAGTTGGAGCAGAGTAGCACCGGCGCACTGCCCTGTCAATCAAGGGGCGGCCAATACTTGGTAGATGGGGTGAGGATCTTCTACAATCGAGGCAAGGGATGAGAATTTCAACCATCGCCCAATCAACAGACAGGAACCCCATTTGAATCTCTGGTATCCCATCGGGCTGCTCGTCAGCATTTTCGTCGTCTATGGTTCGATCAAGGATGATCGGCTGTTACGCGCCGACGCCAACGCTTTCCTGCGTCGAGTGTTGCGCGGGGATGGCTGGGGGTTCTACATCACGTTGCAGTCTGCGATTGGCCGCACCACCCGCTATGCCGCCACGGATCTGGCCCAAATCGAAGATCCGCAGGAGCGGCAACAACATCTGGAATCGCTGGTACTGCGCATCCCCAATAAGGAACGCCTGCTGCACATGACCCTGTGGGAGATCCGCTTTCGACTGGTGGCCTTCATCATCTTTGCCTTCATTCTCCTCTACGACTTTTTGGGTGGTGGCTCCTTCGGCGCATGATCCGCTACGCGCTTTGGCATCCATCCAACAGAGCGTACCGCCGCGCCGGGCTATACTGACCCCACTTGTTCCAATTTTCTCAAACAGCAACACATCTCTCCGGTCAAGCGCCGGGGTAGATTTTGTGTGATCCAAATGCGACGGAAGACGCAGCGAGAGGCAGCAACGATGACGGAACGCTTAGAACAATCTACGCCGCAGCCGGGGGGTGTATCCACTGTTGCGGCGAAGGAATCGCCCACACTGGTACAATTGCGCGGCTTGAGCAAGTCTTATCGAGAGGCCGGGCAAGAACACGAGGTATTGGCCTCGATTGACTGGCGCTTTCCTATCGGCCAATTTTCTTGTCTGTTTGGCAAGTCGGGCAGTGGCAAGAGCACCCTCCTCAATCTGATGTCCGGGATCGACCGGCCCAGCAGTGGACAGGTGATCATCCGCGAGAACGGTGACGAAATCGATCTCACCGGCCTCAACGACCATGACCGCACGCTGTTTCGGCGGCGCAACATCGGCATCATCTTTCAGTTCTTCAACCTGATCCCGACGTTGACTGTGCTGGAAAACGTGAGCCTGCCCATCGAACTCGCCGGCGGCGACCGCAAAGGACACCGCCGCGCCGCCGATCTGCTGGCGCGGGTAGGGCTGGGCGACCGCCTCGATACCTACCCCGACAAACTGAGCGGCGGCGAACAGCAGCGCGTTGCCATCGCGCGGGCGCTCGTGCACGATCCGGCGTTGGTTCTCGCCGACGAGCCCACCGGTAACCTCGACGAAGGCACCGGTGGCACCGTCCTCGATCTGTTGCTCGAACTGAGCCGTGACGCCGGCAAAACGTTGATCATGGCCACCCATGATCCCGACATCGCCCAATACGCCGATCAGGTGCTGTATCTGGAACATGGCAAACTGGTTTCACACCGAGGAGGGGGGTAAGAATTGGGTATTGGGCTGACCTTTTGAAATCGCCCATTCTGCGCTTTCTGCTCACCTCATTCAAGAACACGGCATCTACCTATGACAATTCGCCCTCTCCTCATCCAATACCGGCTAGCCTGGCGTCACGCCTGGCGACGTCCGCTGCAATCCATCTTTTTGATGATCGGCGTGGCGATTGGCGTCGCCATGATCGTGGCCATCGATCTGGCCAATGGCTCCGCCGGTCGCGCCTTTGAACTGGGCACCGAGACCGTCACCGGCAAGGCCACACACCAGATCGTAGGCGGCCCCACCGGTTTAGATGAATCGATCTATACCGGGTTGCGCCGTGACCTGGGCTACAGGCTCAGTGCGCCGGTGGTGGAATCCTATGTCTCTGCGCCCGCCTTGGATGCTCAGCCCATGCGACTGCTGGGTATCGATCCTTTTGCCGAACCGCCTTTCCGCAACTATCTGGGGGCAAACCCCGAGATTAGCAGCAGCGGTGATTTGAGCGCCCTGCTCGTGCAGCCAAATACGATCTTGCTCAGCGCCAGTGTGGCAGAACGGTACGATCTGGCGCCGGGCGATTCGATTACGGTGCTCGTGGGGACGGAAAGCGTCGATCTCACCATTGTGGGTCTGCTCGACCCATCCGACGATCTAAGCCGCCGCGCCCTCGATGGTCTGCTCATTGCCGACATCGCCACCGCGCAGGAAGTCCTCGCCAAGGTGGGACGGCTGGATCGGGTCGATCTAATCATCCCCGACGGTGCGGCGGCGATTTTAAACGAGATTGAGTCGACGTTGCCGCCCGGCGCGCGGGTGGTGCGGCCGGCGGCGCGCAGTGGCACCGTGGACGAGATGACCGCGGCCTTCCGCCTGAATTTGACGGCGCTGAGCCTGCTGGCGCTGGTCGTGGGGATGTTTCTTATTTACAATACCGTCACCTTTAGCGTGATCCAACGGCGGCCGGTGATCGGGACACTGCGCTCACTTGGCATGACGCGCCGTGAAATCTTCAGTATGATCCTGGTAGAGTCGATGTTGCTGGGCTTTCTGGGCACGTTGGCCGGGCTGGCACTGGGCGTCGTCCTCGGGCGAGGAGCGGTGCAGGCGGTGACGCAGACGGTCAACGATCTCTTCTTCGTGGTGGCTGTGCGCGATGTGGGCATTCCGGTGTGGACGCTGGTCAAAGGCGTCTTCAGCGGACTGGCCGCTGCCCTGGTGGCGGCGGTTGTCCCTGCTTACGAAGCGACGAGCGTGCCCCCGGCCGGCGCGCTCAAACGATCTGACGTGGAGGAAAAGGTACGCGGCGCGCTGCCCTGGGTCAGCCTGACCGGTGTGGTTGTCTTTATAGTGGGCCTCCTGCTCTTGATCCCCGAGTGGAGTTTGATCATCACCTTTTTGGGGCTGTTCGCCATGATCATCGGCATCGCGCTGCTGACACCAGGGATCACGCTCTCTCTGATGAATGGGATGCAGCGAGTGGTTGGTCGTCGCCTGGGCATCCTGCTACGCATGGCGCCGCGCGATATCGTGCGCTCGTTGTCGCGCACATCGGTGGCGATTGCGGCGTTGATGGTGGCTGTGAGCGTGATCATCGGCGTGGGTGTCATGATTGGCAGCTTCCGCCTCACGGTAGAAGAGTGGCTCGACGATGTGCTGCAAGCGGATATTTTCGTGTCGCCGCCGCTGTTGGGCGCCAATCGGGTGAGCAACGATCTGGATCGATCGGTGGCCGATCTGCTGCAAGGCTACCCGGGCATCCAGGCGTATTCGACGAGCCGCGAGGCTCAGGTCACGGCGCAGGTGAATGACAGCGATGTGACCATCAGTGTGGCCGCCCTGAGCCGCGATCTGGCCGGTGAGGATCGGCGCTACAAGTCCGCGATTGGAGACTGGCAGCAGACATGGGCGGCCGTGGACGCGGGTGGCGTGGTCATCAATGAACCCATGGCCAATCGTTACGATCTGAGCGTGGGCGACGATCTGACGATCTTCACCGATCAGGGACCAATGGCATTCCCCATTGTGGGCGTGGCCTATGATTTCGACGTGCAGCCCGGCCTGCTTATGGCCGACGATGTCTACCGCCGCTTCTGGGAAGACAGCGGGATTTCAGCGATTGCACTCTTCGTCTCGCCCGATGTAGATGTGGATGAAAAAGTGGCCGAGTTGCGCAGCGCCTTCGCCGGGGAAGCCGAGCTGCTGATCCGTTCAAACCGGGGCACTCGCCAAACGGCGTTGGACGTCTTCGACCGGACTTTCGCCATCACGATAGCGTTGCAGATCCTGGCGACGTTGGTGGCCTTTATCGGCATCCTCTCCACGCTGATGAGCATGCAACTGGAGCGGATGCGCGAGATCGGCGTGCTACGCGCCAGCGGGATGACGCGCAGCCAACTGTGGCGGCTTACCCTCCTCGAAACCGGTCTGCTGGGTACGGCAGCGGGGCTGGTTGCTCTGCCCACCGGCTACATCCTGGCGCTGGTTCTGATCTACATTATCAACCTGCGCTCGTTCGGATGGACGCTCACGATGCAGCTTCGGCCTGGTGAGTTTGTGCAAGCCTTTGGCGTGGCGCTGATCGCTGCGCTCCTCGCCGGTCTTTACCCTGCCTGGCGTATGGGGCGAATAGAACCGGCAGATGCAGTGCGAATGGAGTGAACCCCATTGTCTTTCAGGTGCAGCTTCTGTTCGGGGTGCGTCCCAAGTTTTTCGGTTCAGATCTTCCGGGCAGCCTACAGAGCGGACCGGCACGGAGGCCGGTCCCTACACGTAGGGATGGACCTCCGTGTCCATCCGTGATCGTCCACCAACCCCGAAACGGACCGGCACGGAGGCCGGTCCCTACACGTAGGGATGGACCTCCTGTGTCCATCCGTGATCGTCCACCAACCCCGAAACGGACCGGCACGGAGGCCGGTCCCTACCGTAGGGATGGACCTCTGTGTCCATCCGTGATCGTCCACCAACCCCGAACGGACCGGCACGGAGGCCGGTCCCTACCGTAGGGATGGACCTCTGTGTCCATCCGTGATCGTCCACCAACCCCGAAACGGACCGGCACGGAGGCCGGTCCCTACACGTAGGGATGGACCTCCGTGTCCATCCGTCGTGGCTTCCCGGTAGACATGGACCCACCCAATACTATGGGACACATCCTTCTGTTTGTAGCGGATGGTCGATCCGGGTGGCCTGATGCTATAATGCCGTGCAGACAGATTACCAAACTACCCATCGCATCGATTCTTCTGAGAAAATATCGTGAGTCTATTTATCACTTTTGAAGGCCCCGAAGGCAGCGGGAAAACGACACAGATCCGGCTATTGGCCGAGGCCTTGCGCCTCGTCGGCGTATCGGTCTTAGCGACACGCGAGCCGGGAGGCACCCGAATCGGCAACGCCATTCGCAGTGTGCTGCTCGACGCCGACCACATCGAAATGTCGGCGCGCGCCGAGACGCTCCTCTTCAACGCGGCACGCGCCCAAATCGTCGATCAGATCATCCGTCCGGCGCTGGCGCGAAGGGGTTGTGGTCCTGTGTGATCGATATGCTGACAGTACGCTGGCCTATCAAGGCTACGGACACGGGCAGGATCTGGACGCCTTGCGTACGCTGATCCGCTACGCCACCGGCGGCCTGACACCCGATCTCACCCTTTATCTAGACATCGCCGTTGAGGACGGGCTGCGTCGCAAACTCAGCGCCGGCGCCCAAGAGTGGAACCGACTCGACGCCAAGCAGTTGAGCTTCCACGAAACGGTGCGCGCCGGTTATATGCAACTGATCGCAGCCGAACCACAACGGTGGCATGTCATCGACTGCGCCGGTCCTGTTGACGAGATCCACCGGCAGATCTTGGCGACCGTCGAAACTCACTTGCAGCGACAACGAGAGGAAACCCCATGAAGCTGGTCATCGCCATCGTCAACAACGACGACAGCCGCATCCTGTTGGATCGGCTAACCCGCGCCGGTTTTTCGGCCACCGAAACGACATCCGCCGGGGGCTACACCCACGTGAGCAGTTCGACCATCTTTTGTGGTGTAGAAGACGCCGATCTTGAGGAAGTGTTGAGCATTGCGCGCGAGAGTTGTACCAGCCGCGTCCAGTATGTCACACCGCTGCCGCCGGTCATGGAGCCGGGCGAGATGCACATCCCCACGCCCGTAGAAAAACACGTCGGCGGCGCCGCTATCTTTGTGGTCGACGTCGCACACTTTGAAAAGATTTGACCCTACCCATCAAATCACGCTTTCGGCGTTCCTCGCCGCCGCATCGCTAGCGCAAAAAGGCCTCGTGCAGGCCACCGTCCACGGTAAAGATCTGACCCGTCGTCTTGCTGAAGGCGCTGGAAATGAGCAAATAAGCCATCTCGGCCTGATCATCGAGGCGGATGGGTGACTTGGTAAGCGTGCGTTCGGCATAGAACTCCGCCAGCCGATTGCGCAGCCCTTCGGTGCTTTCGTCTTCACTGAAATCAATGTTGTATTTGGTCAGCGAGCTGATCACGCGGTCGCGCGGAAACATGCTGCTGCCTTCCACGACAGTAGCCGGCGCCAACCCATTGACCCGCACCAGCGGCGACAACTCCATCGCCAGTTCGCGCACAAGATGATTGGCCGCTGCCTTGCTCGTGTCATAGGCGACGGAGCCTTTCTTGGCCACAACGGCGTTGGCGCTGGTCGTCAATACCAGCGAGCCGCGCAGCCCTTGTGCTTCCCAAATGGCGTGGGCTTCGCTGGCCACCAGGTAGCTGCCTGTGACGTTGACCGAGAAGGTGAGCGCCCATTTGTCGTCAGGAATACGTCCGCTGCGGTCGGGCGAGATAAAGATGCCGGCGGTGACAATGATGTTGTCCACGCCGCCGTAGGCCAGGATCACCTGATCGAGCATGGCGCGCACACTGGCCCGATCCGTAATGTTGACGCCAAGCCCAATGGCTGGTCCGCAGCCGGAGATGCCGCTGCCGGCCACGCCGATACCCATTCCAAGCTTTTTCGACAGTTCATCGGCGGTCGCCTGTGCCGAGTCGGCGCTAAGATCGGCGCAAACGACATGCGCGCCTTCGCGGGCCACACGGTGGGCCACAGCCTTGCCGATGCCGCTGCCCGCGCCGATCACCACCACGATGTTGCGCGCCAGTTCCTTTTCGGCAGGCATCCGCTTTAGTTTGGCCTCTTCCAACAGCCAATATTCAATATCGAACGCCTCTTGCTGTGGCAGCGAAATGTATTGGCTCACCGCTTCGGCGCCACGCATCACTTCGACGGCGGCATTGTAGAACTCGGCGGTGACACGCGATTCGCTCTTGTTTTTGCCCCAGGCGATCATGCCCACGCCTGGGATCAGGATCACCGTGGGGTTGGGATCGCGCATGGCCGGCGAATCGGGATGTTTGCAGGCATGGTAATAGGCGGCGTAGTCGGCGCGGTATTGGATCAGCCCGGCTTCGAGTTTTTGCAGCAGCGCCGCCAGATCCTCGCTCTGCGGATTCCAGTCGACGTAGAGCGGTTTGATCTTGGTGCGCAGGAAATGATCGGGGCAAGAGGTGCCTAATTCGGCCAGCCGCCCTGCATCGTGACTGTTGACGAAGCGCAGGATCTTCTCGTCGGCCTGGACGGTGCCGATAAACCGATTCTGCTGCGAGACCATGCCGCGCAGCCGTGGCAATAATTCCACGAGCAGGGCGTTGCGCGCGTCCGTATCGAGTGACTGAACCTTCTGCCCGCCAAAGGTCTGCTCTCCTTTGTCGCGGGACTCGATGTAGCGGGCCGCCTTTTCGATCAACGCCAGCGAGCGCGTGTAGCAGACTTTGTCATCGTCGGCCCAGTTGATCAGCCCATGCTGCCCCATGACGATGCCGATCATGCCCGGGTGTTGTGCGGACAACTCCTCCATCACCAATCCCAGATCAAAGCCGGGCCGCTGCCAATCGACCCAGCCCACCTCGTCGCCAAAGATCTCGGCGGTGAGCGCTTCGCCATCCTGGGCGGCGGCAATGGCGATGACGGCGTTAGGGTGTGTGTGATCCACGTGCGCCGCGTCGATGAAGGCATGCAGCGGTGTGTCAATCGAACTGGCGCGAGGGTTGAGGTTGTAGACGGTGTGTGGATACATACCCACCATCGCATCTTCGATAGGCGTCTTCACCCCCTTTTCGTCGGCGCGATTGTAGATCGGCTGCAACGCCCGCAACTTGTCCATATAGAGCGAGGCGAAATTCTCTGCCTTCGACGTGCGCAGATCGCCGCCGGATCCCTTGACCCAAAGGATCTCGACATCCTCGCCGGTGATGGGATCGGGCATATGCAGCTTGGCCGACGTATTGCCGCCGCCGGTGTTGGTAACCCGCTGATCGGTACCCAATAAATTGGAACGATAGACGAGCCGCTCAACCGGCTCGAGTTTGTCGGCAACCGCATCGTCCCAAAGGTAGTCGACATGTTGAAAGTCTATGTTTGTGGGCATGGTTTTATCCTTTTGAGGGGGGAGAAAGCAGTCAGCCGATAGCAGTTCGCCCTGAGTGGTCGCCGGTGTGGTCGTGGGGGGCGCTTTCTGCTAACTGCTCATGGCCGGCTGCCTTCCCACTGAGTGTGTCGGCGAGATCGATGAGTTCGGCAGGTAGATCGGCAAACACCACCTGCCCATTGGGTAAGATATAGATTTCCGTCTCAGTGGGGAATAAAAAGCCGTCGTCGACAGAGGGGTCGACGACCGTGGCGGACGCGGATCGTGATGTTGGCACAGAGGGTTCCTCAGCCGCCGATGTGGACTTGAGTGTCGTCTTCGCGTTCGTAGAATTCACCGGTGCGTTCCTCGTGATCGACATGGCCCAGTTGCTCCAACAGTGCGCTGATGTCGGCGCAGGCAGCGCCTTTCACCCCTTTGATCGTGTATTCGACTCTGCCGTCGGGGTGAATCGTGACTTCGATTTCCTGGCTTTGCACAGTGGTTTACTCCCAACGCCGTACGGTCAAACGAATCACGTTGCCCTTGTCGGTCTCTTCCTCAACCAGGGTGAAGCCGGCCTTTGCCGTCTCGGCGAGGACTTTGTGATAGGCGTAACGCTGCTGAATCCGCTCAACCTGGCCCTTGATCTGACGCATCTGCATATCGTCGCCGATGACCTCGTAACGCTCGGCGTCGTCTGCGGCCGGTCTCAACCCAAAAGTGACGGTGGGATGATAGATCACCAGCGGCACTTCTCCCTGAAAACCGCTCCACCGATGGACGAAACGCTCATTCGCCGCATACTGCACTTTCAGATCATCGAGTGCCCGCTTGATTAGCGCCAGATCACGGAGCTCTGTGCTGACTTTGACAAATTTGGACATAGGAGTGCTCCATTACAAAACCACGAGAGACACGGCTTACTTCTGTTCACGCCACCAATTTTCCGCCAGCAATCCTCGACGACGAGCGACGCTGAGTCGATCCGCACAGCCGCAAGTCATCGGCTCGGACAACGCCTGCACAAAGGAAGGCAGCGCCCGGATCGCCATCTCTAGCCCGGTGCGTAGCTCCCCATGCTGCCGGCCATCATGTTGATCGGCGCTGAGGTGTTCGATGGTGACCAGCCCGGCATAACAAAGTTCCAACTCGGTGGCCAGGGTGATCTCGGGAACGATGTTTTGCCCGATCATGTCTACGCCCCATTGGCGAAACATGCGCGCCTCGGCCACCGTCTCGCGGCGAGGACCATCTACCCCCAGGTAAACGCCGCCGGCGGCAATGCCGAGCGCATCAAAGAGCGCAGCGGTCATCTGTGTGCAGACGGGTGGATCCTGGTTGATGCTGCTCATGCCTTCCCGTTCGAAGAAAGTCTGCGGCTGATGGCGGGTAAAATCGACATAGTCGACGACGATCGCCGGCTGTCCACGGCGTAACAGTGGATTGATGGCAACCCCGGCGTCCCAATTCAAGACACGATGTGCGCCCAGGATCTTAGCGGCCAGCAGCGTCGCCCGAGGATCGGTGCGCGAGGGTAATCCGCTGTAGGGTTGGATCCAGACATCGGCCCCTTCGGCGCTGCGGCGTAAGGCCAGCGGCCCGACAACGCCGTAGCGGGTCTCGACCGTACGTTCCTCAACGACCGGCCCCAACACATCCAGCGCTTTGGGGGGCAACACAACCGCCAGCAGCAACAACAAAGATGCGTTAGACACGGAAACCCAATCTCTCTCAATGTGCTATAATAACGTCGATTTTGCCAACCAGACCATGAGGATCTACCTGTGCCAACGATAGCATTGATTGCCCACGATAGCAAAAAGGATGACATGATCCGCTTTGCGCATGAGCATCTCGATCTGTTGAAGCGTTTTGATCTGATTGCCACCGGCACCACAGGCCAGCGTGTTCAAGACGCCACAGAGCTAGCCGTGGAACGGATGCTCAGCGGCCCTTATGGCGGCGATGCCCAGATTGCCTCGCGCGTGGCGGAAGGCAACGTCGTCGGCGTCTTCTTTCTCGTCGATCCACTCTACGCACACCCGCACGAACCCGACATCAACGGTCTGCTGCGCATCTGCAATGTCTATAATGTGCCGCTGGCAACCAATGAAGCCACCGCTCATCTACTATTGAGCGGATTGGTCGACAAATTAGATGAAGAACATGGCTTCAGCGAGGAAGGGTGATGATGAGCGGAGACAGACCTCTGCGCATTGGGCTGCTTGGCGCAGGAACCTTCATGCGCAAGGCCCACATTCCGTCGATCCAATCGCTGCCCGATCACCTGCGCGTGGCCGCGGTGTGCAGCCGTTCCGCTCAGACCGGCCGCGAAGTGGCCGGCCTGTTTGAAACGCCGGTGACTGTCTACACCTCTCTGGATGAGATGCTGGCCGATGACGGCATCGATGCCGTCGACATTGCCCTGCCCATCCCCTTGCTGCCCGACGCTGTGCGCCAATGCCTCTCCGCCGGCAAGCATGTGATCAGCGAGAAACCCATTGCGCCAACCTGCGCCGAAGCCAAAGCGTTGATTGAACTCTACGCAAAGCAGAGCAACCTTGTGTGGATGGTGGCCGAGAATTGGCGCTATGAAGAATCGTTTGTGGCCGCGGGTCAGGCCATCCGCGCCGGTGTGATTGGCCGTCCACTCGTATGCGACTGGACGCTGAATTTGCCTGTCATGCCCGGTGCGCCTGGGCACCGCACAACGTGGCGGCGATCCAATGACTTCGCCGGCGGCTTTCTACTCGATGGCGGCGTCCATCATGTCGCAGGGTTTCGTACCGTTGTGGGCGAAATTGAAACAGTCTGGGCGCTGACCGCGGCCCACCGCCCCGATCTGCCGCCGGCGGATAGCCTGGGCGCAGCGTTTCGCTTCGTCAACGGCGCCGTTGGCAGCTACAGCGTCACCTACGCTGCCCGCAGCGGGCTATCCTCACCGGCGCTGCATGTAGTGGGCAGCGAAGGCAGTTTACGGGTGGCAGCAGGCGCGTTGACGGTGTGGCATGAAGAGACCGGCAGCGAAGTGCAGTCATTTCAAACGCTGCGCAGCGTCGAGTATGAATTGGCCGACTTTGCCCGTGCCATACACAGTGGGACAGCACACCGCAACACGCCGCAAGAAGCGCTGCAAGATCTCGCCGTCGTCGAAGCGATGCTCACGGCGGCGGCCACCGGCTCACAGCAGACCATTTCGCCGTATACGCCCATCTTGTAGCCTGTGCCGCTAATTACAGCATCAGCCGCTCAATAGCGTATATGCTGGACGTATACACCACCTTTGACCGGGTGGCTTGACCCAATTCCTCACTGAAGGAGTACCTATGTTACTGGCCGGAGACATTGGTGGAACGAAAACCAACTTGGCGCTTTTTGTACCAGAAGCCGGGCTGCACTCGCCGGTCGCCGAAGCCACGTTCCCCAGCCGTCGCTATGCTAGCCTTGAAGCAGTCGTCGCCCAATTCCTATCCCAACAGAGATACGGCTCTATCGACCGCGCTGTCTTTGGGGTAGCCGGCCCGGTGGTAGAGGGCCGCGCCGAAGTCACCAATCTGCCCTGGTTGCTTGAAGAAGGGGCGTTGGCCAGGGCGTTGAACGTTGAAGTCGTCTACCTGCTCAACGATCTGCAGTCGATAGCCAGCGCTATCCCGGTGCTCGAAGCCGAGGATGTGTACACCATCCACGCCGGTAAGGCCGTGCCACGTACCGCCATCGGTGTGGTGGCGCCCGGCACCGGCCTGGGCGAAGCGTTCCTCACCTGGAATGGGAACAACTACAGCGCTCATCCATCCGAAGGAGGGCACACGTCCTTCGCCCCTGTGGATGAGGAACAGATCGATCTCTTGCGCTTTTTGTTATCGAAGTTTCATCATGTTAGCTATGAACGCGTCTGCTCGGGCATCGGCATCCCTAACCTCTATGCCTTCTACAAAGAGACGGGGCGGTACCCAGAGCCGGACTGGCTGCGGGCAGAGGCCGGCGCCAGTGAAGATTTGACGCCGGTGATCGTGCAGAATGCACTGAATCGCCCCGACGACTGTCCGATCTGCGTGGCGACGCTGAAGTTATTCGCTTCGATCCTGGGGGCCGAGGGCAGCAACCTGGCGTTGAAAGTCCTTGCAACCGGGGGCATCTATCTGGGCGGCGGGATTCCGCCGCGCATCGTGCCTGCGCTTTCCGATGGTCAATTTATGCAAGCATTTCTAGACAAGGGCCGGTTCGCCGATCTGTTGCAGGACATCCCTGTTCACGTCATCCTCAACCCGAAGGTGGCGCTGATGGGCGCAGCCAGTTACGGGTTGATCATGGCTGCGTAGGCAGCAACCGGCCAGGAGTGAACCATCCTTCTTGTCATCATCTGGCAGTCACTGTTCCAATTGCTTTAGCAAAGGAGATGAAAATGGCAATCCTAGGCATTGATATTGGCGGTAGTGGCATCAAAGGCGCACTGGTCGATGCCGAGAGCGGCGAACTGTTGACCGATCGATTTCGCCTGGAAACCCCACAGCCTTCGACACCGACTGCCGTGGCAGAAGTGCTCAAGCAGGTCGTTCAACACTTTGATTGGAAAGGCCCGGTTGGGTGCACCTTCCCCGCCATCATTCGCAATGGTGTCGTCTTTTCGGCGGCGAATGTGGATAAAAGCTGGATCGGCACCGACGCCAAAAAGCTGTTTGAGGCCAAGACCGGCTGTAACACGACCGTGATCAACGACGCCGACGCCGCCGGCATTGCCGAGATGGTCTTCGGCGCCGGACGCGACGTACCCGGCGTGGTGGTTGTTCTGACCCTGGGCACGGGCATCGGATCTGCCCTCTTTGTGGACGGTCATCTGGCACCGAACACAGAACTGGGTCACCTGGAAATGAACGGCGGCGATGCCGAGCAGCAGACCGCCGACAGTGCCCGCAAACGCGAAGACCTCAGTTGGAAGGATTGGGGCAAACGGCTCAATCAGTACTTCCAAATGGTGGACTTCCTGCTATCACCGGATCTCTTCATCATTGGTGGTGGCGTCAGCAAGAAACACGAGAAATTCTTCAAGCACATCGACACCCGCGCCCCGTTGGCGCCGGCCAAAATGCGCAACCAGGCCGGGATCGTAGGCGCCGCGATGGCCGCCCACGCCTTGGCCCACGAAGTGGGCGAAATGGACTTTGACACACAGAAGATCATGGACTTCCATCTGGATAGCCTAGAGGAGCCCGCGGTGGAGGGTTGAGACAGACAGCGCGCTGACGTCGCCGGCCGACACGCACGGTGCTCCCTGCACAACAGATCGAATACGAAAGGATCAATACCCTGATGACAATTCTTAACGAAATTGCACAACTAGGCCAGTCGATCTGGCTCGACTTTATCCGGCGCTCATTCCTTGACTCCGGCGAAATGCACAAACTGGTGGAAAAAGGTCTGCGCGGTGTAACGTCGAATCCGTCGATTTTTCAGAAGGCGATCACCAGCAGCACCGACTATGACGCCGTTATCGAGCGGCTGGTCGACGAAGGAGCGGTGGTCAGCGACATCTATGAACATGTCGTCATTCAGGATATTCGCCGCTGCGCCGATATCCTGCGCCCCGTCTATGACCGCACCGCCGGACAAGACGGTTTCGTCAGCCTTGAGGTGAACCCCAAACTGGCCTACGATACCGAAGGCACCATCATCGAGGCGCGGCGGCTCTTTTCGATGGTGGATCGGCCTAACCTGATGGTCAAAGTACCGGCCACGCCGCAGGGCATCCCCGCCATCGAGACGCTGATCGGCGAGGGGATCAACATCAATGTCACCCTCATGTTTTCACTCGATCACTACGACGCGACCGCCGACGCCTACATTCGTGGGCTGGAAAAGCTGGCGGTCGCCAACATCGATTTCAGCCGCGTGGCTTCGGTTGCCTCCTTCTTCGTCAGCCGCGTCGACGGCAAAGTCGATGCTCAGTTAGAGAAGATCGGCAATCAGGAACTGCAGGGCAAGATCGCCATCGCCAACGCCAAACTTGCCTACGCACGCTTCCAACAAGTCTTCAGCGGTCCGCGCTGGGATAGGCTGGCGGCCAAGGGCGCCCGGGTGCAGCGTCCGCTGTGGGGAAGCACGAGCACCAAGAATCCTGACTACCCCGACACGCTCTACGTGGATGAGTTGATCGGCCCACACACGGTCAACACGGTTCCACCAAACACACTCGACGCCATCCTCGATCACGGCACGGCGGCGAGCACGGTGGATCAAAACGTAGACGAGGCGCGTGCGCAGATCGCTCAACTGGCCAAACTGGGCATCGACCTCGACGTTGTAACCGAACAACTGCAAAAAGACGGTGTCGACTCTTTTGCGGCGGATTTCGATACGCTCATGCAGAGCATCGCCGACAAAGCAGCCAAGTTCGCAGGCGGCGTCCACAACAGCCTGAGCGCCCATACCAGTATTGAGCTTGGCAGCTACCAATCCCTGATCGATAACGCCATCGCAGACATGGACGAAGAACAGCTTGTCACCCGGATCTGGGCCGAGAGCTATTCGGTGTGGAGCAACAGCCCCGATGAGATCAGCAACCGACTGGGCTGGTTGCGCACCCCCAAGAACATGCGCGATGAAAAGAGTTGCATCGAAGCCCTGGTGCAAGACATCAACAACGCCCGCTATACCGAGGCGGTGGTGTTGGGCATGGGCGGATCCAGCCTGGCGCCCGAGGTCTTCGGCAAACTCTTCGGCGATGGGCATATCAAACTACATGTCCTCGATAGCACGCACCCCGACGCGGTGCAGGCGCTGCGCCAGAAACTCGACCTACCTAAGACGCTCTTCCTGGTGTCGACCAAATCGGGCACCACCACCGAGACGCTCTCTTTCTTCAAGACCTTCTACAATTGGATGGCCGAAGAGGTGGGCGCAGAGGCAGTCGGCCGGCACTTTATCGCCATCACCGATCCAGGCTCTAAGCTGGTCAACCTGGCCGAAGCCTATGAGTTCCGGGCCCTCTACCTGGCCGATCCCAACATCGGTGGGCGCTACTCGGCGCTTACTCACTTTGGCCTCATCCCGGCGGCCCTCGTCGGCGCAGACCTGAACCGACTGCTGCGCCGTGGCATCGAAGCCATGGACAACTGCGGCCCGCATCTGCACACAGCCGATAACCCGGCGGCGCTAGTCGGCGCCGTGATGGGCGATCTGGCCAGGGCAGGGCGCGACAAGCTGACCATCCTTGCCTCACCACAAGTGGCTCCTTTTGCGGATTGGCTCGAACAGTTGGTGGCGGAGAGCACCGGCAAAGCAGGCACAGGCATCCTCCCGGTGGTGGGCGAACGTGTGGGCGCACCCGACGTCTACGGTGAGGATCGTCTCTTCGTCTACTTGAAATGGAGCAACGACGAGACCCACGAGGCCGCTGTGCAAGCGCTGATCGACGCCGGGCACCCTGTCATTACCACGCAATTCCGCGATGTCTACGATCTGGGTGCACAGTTCTTCCTGTGGGAGTTTGCCACAGCGGTGGCCGGGGCGCGGCTCGAGATCCAGCCCTTCGATCAGCCGAATGTGGAATCGGCCAAAGTGCAGGCGCGCAAGATGATGGCGCAGTATATGGATACGGGGCAACTGCCATCCGTATCGACCGCGTTGACCGAAAACGGCATGTCGGTGGTCGGTGATGTGCAGGCCGACAGCGTGGCGGGCGCACTGCGCGCCTTCCTCGAAGAGGCCGAAGAGGGTGACTATCTCTCGATTCAGGCCTACATCCAGCCCACCGAAGCGGCCGAGCAGGCGCTGCGCACCATGCAGAACCAACTGCGCGATCAGACGAAACTAGCCACGACGTTGGGCTTTGGTCCACGCTTCCTGCACTCAACCGGACAACTCCACAAAGGCGACAGCGGCAACGGTCTCTTCATCCAGTTGGTTGACAAACCGCAAGGTGAGGTGATGATCCCCGACGATGCGGGCAAAGAACATGCCTCGGTTCCCTTTAGCATCCTGATCGAGTCCCAATCCTTGGGCGACCGCCAGGCCTTGCTCCAAGAAGACCGGCACGTCCTGCGCATCAACCTGGGCAGCAGACCCGTGCAACAGATTCAAGCACTGACCGAAGCAGTTGCACCAGAAGTCACGAAGTAACGAGTCATCGGTAGAGAATGGGTAGAGGATCACAAACCTCTATCCATTCTTTTTTCTTCATTCTTCATACATCATTTCTTCCATTGAACGAGGAACTCGCTTTGGTACTCGACGCAGATCAGCTCAAACAGCAGGCAGCCGCGGCTGCGGTGGAGTTTATTGAATCAGGGATGGTAATTGGGCTGGGCGCGGGGAGCACTGCCTACCAGGCCCTGCTTCAGATTGCAGAGGCCATTCGGGCGGGGACGCTGGTCGATGTGGTGGGTGTAGCCTGCTCAAAGCAGGTAGCAGTGGATGCAGAGCGGCTAGGCATTCCGCTGGCCACACTCGATGATCACCCCATCGTGGATCTGACCATTGACGGCGCAGATGAAGTGGATCCGGCGCTGCGTGTCATCAAAGGCGGCGGCGGGGCGCTGCTTTACGAAAAAATCGTGGCCCGATCCAGCCGTCGCGAGATCATCATTGTGGATGTGTCGAAGCTATCGCCGGTGTTGGGGACAAACTGGGCCATCCCCATTGAGGTGATCCCCTTCGGCGCAGGGGCACAGTGGCGGTTTCTAGAGGGGATGGGGGCGTCGGTGTCGTTGCGGCAGACCAAAGACGGCGCTACCTTTTACACCGATCAGCGAAACCTGATCCTCGACGCCGACTTTGGGCCGATCGCCGATGTAGAGTCCGTGGCGCAGACGTTGAACAATCGCGCCGGGATCGTGGAACATGGCCTTTTTCTGGGCCTGGTCACCGACCTGATCGTGGCCTCGCCCGATGGGATCCGCCACGAAACCGCTCACAGATAGTCGATGCGCTCGAGCACCCAGCCCCGATCCAGGCGCAAGAACTGTACCGAGAGATCGCATTGCCCGGCCAGGATACCGGCCAATTCATAGGTGTCGGCCTTCAGCGGGAAGTGGGCGGATCGGTAATGATCGCGTAGATTCTCTTGGCGGTGCAACGCCTGCATCTGCTGGAAGACCGCTTTGAAGCGATCCACTACAGCTCTGGAACGGCCAACCTGTTGACTGACGGCGTAGATCTCGGCCAACAATTGAATCACGGTTCCACTTTCGAGACAGGTCGCCAGGAAATCGATGGCATCTTGCAAGGTGGCAAAGGTGCGCACGGATCTACGTTGAGTTGTCGGGAAGGACAGATCGTCGTCTGACTTGAGCATACATCGGTACTCCTCTCGCTTTTTGCGTTAAGTAGTTTGCCAATAGGCTATCGTGAAAAACGTTCTCGATCCTGCTGATCAACCGACAGTTGGCTGACAAAAAAGGGGCGCGCTGCTTTGCCGGGTGTGTCCCATAGTATTGGGTGGGTCCATGTCTTCCGGGCAGCCACGACGGATGGACACGGAGGTCCATCCCTACGGGTAGGGACCGGCCTCCGTGCCGGTCCGTTCTGCGTAGCTGCCCTGACGATCAGAACCAAAAAACTTGGGACGCACCCTGCTTTGCCGGCCATGTTGCCCTGGATCGGTTTAGGTGATACGATCCCCAATAGATTTCTGATTGCGGGGCGAACCAACTGCCGTGATCGTCCTCTTTCCATCCCCCAGACTGTAGGAGTATGCAGCAAGTGAAGCGAATACAAGTAGGTGTGATTGGGCTGGGTTTGATCTGGATCCGTGAGCACGCCCACAACCTGAAAACACTGCAAGACGTTTTTGAAATAGTCGCCCTGTGCGATGTGAGTGCGGAAAGACGAGCGCAGGCGGCAGAGATGTTCCCTGGGGTGCCGGTGTTCGACAACGCAGACGCCCTGCTGGCGCAGCCCAACGTAGAGACCGTCCTGGTGCTGACGCCAATTGCCTTTAACGCGCCCACCGCGCTGGCGGCGTTGCAAGCCGGTAAAGATGTGATCATGGAGAAGCCAATTGCCCGCTCTGTGGCCGAAGGGCGAACGCTGATCGATGCCGCACAACGGTACGGGCGCCGCCTTTTTGTGACGGAACAACTCGGCTACCGTCGGGCAGATGCCGTCCTCGCCGAACAGTTGGCGGCAGGCGTCATTGGCAAAGTGGTTTTGTGGGAGCGGGTGACTCACTTCGAGGCCGATACCGCGCAAGGGCCAATGAGCTACGCGTCTACGCCCTGGCGCAAGAATGCTGATTTCCCATTGGGCACGCTTTTCGATGGCGGCATCCATTTGATCGCTCAGTTGGGGCAGATTTTCGGCACACCCAATGCTGTCAGCGCCGATGGGCAGAAGGTTCGCCCTGAGTATGGTGAGTACGATCAAGTGTCGATGCTCTTCCATTACGCCAACGGCATGACCGGGATGCTCAGCCATTCATCCTGTTTGCCGCCGACGCAGAACCATTTTCACGTCCACGGCACCGAGGGCGTCATCCTCGTGGAGCGTGATCGGCTTTTCATCGAGAAGTTAGGCGCATCGACACGGACAATCGACTTGCCCGCAGATGATGCCCGCGACGCCATGTGGCAAGCGATCGCCGACGCCTATCGAACTGGCCAAACGCCCCCATACACGAGCCAACGCGCCCTCACCGACGTCGCCGTCCTCGAAGCGGTGGATCGTTCGATTAAAGTGGGCGAGAGGGTAAGGATTGAAGGTTAGTAGCGATACAGGTGGCTCGCCCCTCGATCGCTGCGAAGCTTAAGCACTTTTGCAGAACGATTCGTTCCTCATTCAGACACACAAAGGAGACTTTTCATGAGCATGGGCAAACAGAAGATCAAGACCAACCCCGTATTGGACAAACTACGCAGTGGTCAGCCTGCCGTGGGCGCATGGCTAAGCCTCTGTTCGCCGGTCGCCGCCGAGACGATGGCGCAAGTCGGCTGGGACTGGCTAACGGTTGACGCCGAACACAGCCCGGTGGGCTTTGAAACCATGGTCAACTGCTTCCGCGCCGTCCAGTTGGGCGGGGCCGTGCCGATGGCACGCGTGCCGTGGAATGACATTGTCTGGATCCAGCGTACCCTCGATGCCGGCGCGCTCGGTCTGGTCGTGCCCATGGTCAACACGCGCCAAGATGCCCAGAATGTCGTCGACAACATGAAGTATGCAACACGTGGCCAGCGCAGCTTCGGCGGCAGCCGCGTTGCTTCCTATATCGACGGCGATTACCGCACCTGGGCCGACGACAACATCGCCGTCATGGTCATGATCGAGACTGTCGAGGCCGTAGACAACGCCGAAGCTATCCTCAGCGTCGAAGGTGTCGACGGCTGTTTCATTGGCCCCAACGACCTGGCGCTCTCCATGGGCATCACCTTCAAAGAGATGAATGGTGAAGCACACGAAGCGGCGATGGCGCGCGTACTGCAAGCATGCAGGAACACGGGCAAGGCAGCGGGCAAGCACTGCTACAACGGGGCTGAGGTTTCGCAGCGCATTCAGCAGGGATTCCAGTACCTGGCCCTCTCTAGCGATGCCGGTATGATGGCCAAGGCCGCCCGCGAGGAATACGGCGCCATCGACTTCAGCGGCGCCGCCCAGGCAGTAGGTGGAAACAACACGAAGGGTAGCCTGTACTAGCGGAGACGGAGGACGAAAGACGACATTGTTGCCGCGCCGATCTGAAACTTACCGTTCGTCCTTCGTCCTCCGTCTTTCCTAAGGAACAACACATGACGTCAACGTGTGAACTTGTTCTGGCAGAGTATCGGGCAGCGGTTGGGCTGCTGACACCGCCGGTAACGGCGGAGGCGGTGTTGGCAGCGTTGCTTTGTCGCGATCGGCTGGCGCAGGCAGTGCAAGGGGTCGGCGATGTAGCCGTGGTGATAGAGTTGGCGGAACTCGACGCTGTGCTCAAACGGGCTGCGCCGCAGGTGCCCACCGCCACGTGGGTGCGCTGGCGGTCCACACTCACGCCGTCTCAGCAATCCTGGTGGTGGCGGCTGGATGAAGAAGAAACACAACGTTTCAGACGACGCGACCTCCCCTGGATCATCGCCGCCGGTCTGCTCATGACGGCCACCGCCGGCATCACCATCGAGATCATCCGGCGCTTGTGGAGCAGCGGTGTGGACTCGTTCGCCGTGCTCGGTGCCGGGGCAGCGCTGGCCTTAACCGGCGTCCCCATTTCTACGCACAGCCGAGACGCCGCCGGCTGGCTGCTGGATCGTCTATGGCCCAACGCCTCGTTTCGAGGACTACGCCTGCTTGGCGCAGCGTTAGTCTCCTTCTTGTTGGTGCTCCTCTTTGCCGTGGCGGGATTGCCTGCCCTCGGTACTTTCTTCAACAATATGGGTGCTCAGATGTTGGCCCAGGGCAACCTGAGCGGCGCCAGTGAAGCGCTCACTCGCGCCGTCACCCTCAACCCCGATTACGCCATCGCCTACTACAACCTGGCCCAACGCTACGTCCTCATCGGTGACTACGATGAGGCGGTCAAAGTGCACACCCAGGCGCTGCAAGCGGACGATCAACAGGTCCTCGCCTACAGCGGACTCGGCCACGCCCTGATTTTGCAGGGAAAACCGGCCAAGGCGGTCTCGATCTTGCGCACGGGGTTGAGCTTGGCTGTGGACACGCAGAGTGGCGCCTGCGTCGATCCGGATGCTGAAATTTGTCTGGCGTTGTGGGCAGATCTGGGCTGGGCTTATTTAGAGGCGAAACGCTTCGCCGAAGCGGAAGAAGCGCTGCGGCAGGCGCTTGTCCTCAACCCTGCCGATGCTCCGGCGCTCTGCAACCTGGCACTGACCGCCGAAGCGCTCAACCGCCCGCCTGATGAAATCATCTTTACCTGGGAATCGTGTTTGGTCAATGTACAGAGTGTTCTGTTACCTGCCCGTCGTGATGAATTGGCTGCGCTGGCGCGCACCCATCTTCGCCAGTGGGAGGACGAACCATGAAACGTCGTCGTCTTTGGCTGCATACCTGGATCGCACTTTTGTGGGGAATCGCCCTGATCAGCGGCGCTTGCGCCAGTCCGCTGCCGGACACGACGCCGACGCCTGCGCCGACTGTCGCCACGGCACAGGATCTGGGTTTGCACGTACTGATCGACGTGCAAGGGAAAGTCACGCGCACCCGTCCTGGCTGGACGCAAGAGATCCCCCTTTCGCTGGCGACGATGTTGAGCCGCTCCGATCTCCTGCGCGCCGCCACGGACGCCACCGGTGTTGTCGTCTGCGCCGACTTGAAGACGGTGGCGCCCATCCCTGGCGGCTACCTGGGCGCGGCGCCCTGCCCGCAGACAGCGCCGCTCGTCACCCTGCGCGGCGACGCCGTGGTGGTGCGTCCTCTGCGGCAGACACCCGAGGTGCTGGCGGTGATTCCGTACGTGCTGGCGCCGCGGCATTCCTTCATCATCGACGCCCATCCATTGTTGCGCTGGCATGATTCGTCGCCGGGCGCGCCCTACAGCGTGCGGGTGTGGGGCGATACTTTGAACTGGGAGACAACCATCAACGCCAGCGAACTGCGCTACCCTGATGACGCGCCATCCTTACAGCCGGGCACGCCCTATTATGTCGTCGTCACCGATGGCAATGGACGCAGCTCGGAAGAGGAGAAAGACGCCACCGCGCTCGATCTCAGTTTTGTGCTCATGGATGATGCTGGAATTGCAGATGTGAACAGCCTGCTGGCCCAGGTGAACGAGCTGGCAGTTAGCGATGTGGCCAAAGCGCTGCTCATATCCGAAATCTACCACGCCCGCAGCCTGCGCACCGATGCCATCGCCCAACTCGAAGGAATTGCGCCCGCCGTGACGGCCCCGGCTGTCCACCAACGGCTTGCCGATCTCTATCTGGCCGTTGGGCTTTACCTTGAGGCGGAACAAGCTTTCGATGATGCCGTTAACGCCTATCGTGCCCTGGGCGACATTGCCGGTGAAGCCTTTTCTCTGGCCGGTCTGGGCCTGGCGCGGCGAGGACTGCTCCAGGAAGAGGCCGCCATTCAGGATCTGGAAGCCGCGGCGGCGCTCTATCAGCAGCTCAACGATCTCGACGCCTACGAACAGACACAGGAGCAATTGAACTCACTTCGAGGTGCGCCATGAAAACGTGGATAGCTGGGAGCATCCTCGTGATTGGGCTGCTCCTTGGACGGCCTTCCTCGACCGTCGCGGTGCTCCATGCGCAGACGCCGACACCACCGACTTCGCCATCTGACTACGACCAATTAGAAATGTGTCGCTTGTGGGTAAATGACCAGCAGTATGCCCGTGTCCTGCAAGAGTGCGCCGGGCTACCGGCTGTCTTCGAAGCGTCGGATGATCCGCTCAACGAAGGGGCTGCGCGCAATTACCTGGGCATCAGCCATGCCGGTTTGGGCGAATACGAAACCGCGCTGGTTTACTACAACGAGGCGCTTGTCCTTGCGCATGAGGCGGGTGATGATATCAACACGGCGTGGATCTACAACAATATTGGCGTCGTCTATCACAACCAAACCAATTATCGGCAGGCGCGCGACTTTTACCGGCAGGCATTGGCAATGTGGCAGACAGCAGAGCCCAATGGCCACGGAGATGCCACCAGCAGCCACAATCTGGCGCGTGTTTACGCTTCGTTGGGCGAGTTGCAGCAGGCGCTGGACTATCATACGCGTGCGCTTTCCATCTGGTATCAACTGGAGAATCGCCCATCTCAGGTGATGGTCCTCGCGGATATGGGGCCGATCTACCGTACACTGGGTCAGGTCGACGAGGCGGAGCGCGTCTGGCAAGAGGCCCTGCACTATTATCAAGAAAACGAGGATTTGGCCGGCACAGGGCTGATGCTCTCGAATCTGGGACTGCTCAGGTTTGATCAGGCCGCGTACGAAGAAAGCCTGACCTTCCACGAAGAGGCGCTGGCGTTATTCCTAGAGGTGGGCGACGTGGTCAACCAGGCCTGGTCGCTCAACAACATTGGCATCGTCTATTGGCACCGCGGTGATCTCGACACGGCCTACGATTACTACAACCAGGCCATGTCCCTCTGGCCCAACACCGAGGATCGCGCCGGCCTCGCCACCACGCTCGAGAATCTGGCCCTCCTCGAACAGGCGCGCAACAATCTGACTGTGGCTGCCGCCAACTACGTTGAAGCGGCTCTCCTGTGGACAGGATACGACGAGGAGCGCGCCGCCCTGGCCCACTACAACAGCGGCGTGGTCTACATCAACCAATCTCAGTATGCCCAGGCGCTGACCGCCACTCGAAAAGCACTCACCACCTGGCAAGATCGCGAGGATCTACTGCACCAGGGATGGGCGCTCAACAACATCGGCCTGATCTACGCCAATCTTCTCGACTATGATGCCGCCATTGACCATTATCGCCAGGCGCTGGCAGTTTACGCACTGGTCGACGACCCGGTGGAAACCGTGCGCACCCTTAACAACCTGGGGATCGTCTACGCCGCCGCCTCTAGTTTCGCCCAATCCTTGGACGTGTTTACCGAAGCGGTCGATCTCTATGCCGCGCTGGACGATCAATGGGGAGAGGCCAACGCCTGGATCAGCCTCGGTTACGCCTACCGCAACCTCAACAACTACGCCGCCGCCCAGGCGGCCTATGAACAGTCGTTGGCGCTGTGGACGACATTGGAAAGCGTCAGCGGCGAAGCCATTGCCTACTCGGGTCTGGGCGACGTCTACACCGCCCGCGCCGCCTACCGACAGGCCCTGATCCACTACCAGGAGGCGCGGCAACGTTGGCAGGATCTCGGCTATTCACAGCAAGAAGCCGGCTCACTCCTCAGCATCGGCATGACCTATCAAAATCTGGGCGATTCGATCCAGGCGATGCGCTACTTCCGCCAGGGGCTGGAGCAACTGGGCGACATCGAAAGCCTCCTGGCTTCCAGCGGATCGGCGGCCAGCGCCTCTGCCGTCGACGCCGATCTGGCTGAGCACGATGTCGAACTGGCAGAACAGTACGCAGACTTCTTCGGGCAGCGCGTCACCTCGACAAGGGCCGTCTATCGGCTGATTATGCAAATGATGGACACAGTAGAAGTTGCCAGTGTCGCGTCCAGCAATCTATCGGCAGACGACGTTTCGTCGCTCTTTGCCGAAACCCAGGCGTTGTTCGAAGACTCATTTGAAACCGGCAACGAAGCCGAAGAAGCGCTGCGCCTGACCATCAATGGGTATGCGCGGGGTCTCCAAGGGGACTACGCGGGCGCTATCGCCGCCTTTAAGCAGGCGCGTGACCTTTGGAAATCTGTCGGCGACCTGGCCAACACGGCGCGTGTGTTGCAATACCTTGGCTCGGTGGCTCAGCTTGAAGCTGAGCCCGAGGACGCACAGACCTACTACGCGGAGGCGCTGGCTCTGCAAGAAGAGATCGGCGATCGCGCCGGCGCAGCGGGGACGCTCTCGGCGCTGGCTTTCCTCTTCGAAGCGCAAGACAATGCCGGACAGGCGCTCTCCTATGCCTTGCGCGCCGTGGACGTGCTGGAGTCGATCTACGGTGAACTGAAAGTGGAAGCGTTGCAGACGTCCTTTGCGGCGGGCGCCGCACCGATCTACCAACTCGTCGTGCGCCAGTTGCTAACTCAGAATCGCCAGGCGGACGCCTTCCAATATGCCGAACGCAGCCGCGCCCGCACCCTCCTCACATTGCTGGGCAACCAGCGTATTGACCCCAAAGGCAGCGAAGACGCCGACCTGATCCGCCGCGAGGCAGACTTGCGCAATCAGATCGCCCGCCTCGAAACGGATCGCATTCAGCTACGGAGCAGCGATCCTCAGGCAGAAGACCGCAGCCGACTGGCAACGCTCGAAGAGGCGTTGACCGCCACCCGCGCCGAGTATGCCGATCTGCTCACCGATCTCCAATTGACCAATCCCGAATACGCGGCGTTGGTCAGCGTGCCACCGTTCGCGGTCGAGGATGTACAAGCCATGTTGCGCGCTGATGCGCCCGATACTACACTGCTCGTCTACCTTGTCGACCTGCAAGAAACGGTCATTTTTGTGGTGAGTGCCGACGCCTTTCACGCTGAGCGTGTGGCCGTGGGCGACGTGGCATTGCGCCAGCAGATAGAAGCGCTGCGTGGCCAAATGAAGCTGGGGCTGCTCTTGCCCGACGCCTGGCGAAAACCAGCCCAAACGCTCTACCAATGGCTCATCGAACCGGTGGAAGCGTATTTGCCCGCAGCCAACGCCGACGCGCCGTCCACGCTGGGCATCATCCCCCATGACACGCTGCACTACCTGCCATTCGGACTCCTCCACTCAGCGGCGACAGATTCTTCTGGGCCGCTGCTGTTGGACAACTACAGCCTCTTCTCCGCGCCCAGCGCCGCCAGCCTGGCCTACGTCCTGGCGCGGCGCAAACCGATGGACGATTCATTGTTGGCCCTGGCTAATCCGTCGGCGCCGGGCGCGGCCTTCCTCGCCTACGCCGAGCGCGAAGCGCAGACCGTTGCCGCACTTTATCAAACCGAAGCGCAGATCGGCGGCAATGCCGGCGAAGGACAATTCAAGCAACAAGCCGGCCAGTTTAGTATTGTCCACATTGCAGCGCACAGCGATCTCACGTCCGAAAGCCCGCTCTTCTCCGCCATCCTCCTTGGCGAAGACGGCGTCGACGACGGACGCCTAGAGACGCACGAAATCTTCAACCTCGATCTGACGATGACCAATCTAGTCGTGCTCAGCGCCTGTGAGACGCACCTGGGGCAACTCAGCCGCGGGGACGAAATCGTGGGGATCGAGCGTGCCTTCTTGCGCGCGGGCGCGCCCTCCTTGCTCAGCACGCTTTGGTCTGTGGACGATGTCGCCACGGCTCATTTCATGCAATCTTTCTACACCCACCTGCGCCAGGACCAATCCAAGGCCGATGCGCTGCGGCTGGCCCAACAAGATACACGAGACGCCTTCCCCGAACCATACTTCTGGGCTGGGATGATCCTGGTGGGCGCGCCGGAGTAGAATGTATTGCGGGGGAAACAACGCGCACCGACTTCACGTCCTCAACTCGGCCAATGCCTGCCGAATGCCAATCTCCGGGCTGCTCAGGATCGGCGCAGCTACCCCGTGGCAGCGTTCGGCTGCGCCCGCCATCGTCGCCTGTGCCAGCACGATCACATCCACATCCGCGCTATTTTCTTGGATGGCGTGGGCGATCTGCGTTTCGTAGGCTTCCTGATCCCCCGCCAAAAAGTGTTCCCACGAACCCTCCACCACCAGGACGGAAATCTGCGGAGACCGGCCGGCTCGTTCCGCAGAGGATCGAATCAGCGCCAGCGTCGGCTCCACCGTGCTCGTGAGCGCCGCCACCACCAGAATTCGATCGCCTGTCGCGACTGCCAGATCGGCCATTGCCCGGTCGATCCGGATTGAACGATAGTCGTGGCTCGGGTTCTCTTCAGCCATACCGCCGATCGAAGAACAGGTGCAGACCACCAACCGGGCCTCGCCGCCGGCGGCTTCGTCCATACGCTGATGGACTCGTTCGGCCAATACCGGATTTGGCCCCTGCGCACGCGCATCGTTCAACAAGGACTCGTCCAGAATGTGAACCGCCTTCAAATCGGGTGCGTGCTTGCGCAAGAGGCGTTCAAAGGTCATCACGTTGGCAGGGGCTGTATGCAAAAAAGCAATTGGCGTTTCCATCGGGCACTCCACTCCTTTCGCTGTGGTTACGGTGCGGCACACCTCAATGGTTCCTGATCCTTTTCCATGTCCACTAACCGATCTGCACCAGCAGAGGACGTGTCAACGCGCTCAAACGAATCCGCTGCCTGCCATCGGCATCGAAATTCTCGGGCGCCAGCCAGGCGAGGAATGCCTTGCGCAGCGCCGGCCACTCGCTGTCAATGATGGCATACCAGGACGTGTCGCGATTGCGTCCTTTGTAGACGACGGCCTGGCGAAAGACACCTTCGTACGAAAAACCGAGGCGTTGTGCCGCAGCGCGTGACGGCGCGTTGAGCGCGTCGCACTTCCACTCATAGCGGCGGTAGCCCAACTCGAAGACGTGTTGCATCAACAAAAACATGGCTTCGGTGGCTGCCGGCGTCTGCTTCAGCCGATCCGAATAGTGAATGTGGCCGACTTCTACGGATCCGGCGGCGGGAGCGATACGCAAATAACTGGCGACGCCCACCGCTTTGTCCGTCTCCGCATCGATGATGGCAAAAAAGAGTGGATCCTCTCCCTGGTAGATCGTCGTCATCCAGGCGCGATAGCTCTCCACATCGGCGAAGGGACCATAACCGAGATAGGTCCAGTTGCGGCCATCGACATCAGAAAGGTTGGCTTCGTACAGATCGGCGGCATGTTTTTGCGGATCAAGCGCCTCAACCCGGCAAAAACGCCCACTCAGCGAACTGTGAGAGGGCCAGGGGGGCGGCGTCCACCCGACGGGCAAGGGCGCGCCAATCGGCTGTCCAAGCGAGTTTCTATATTGGGTCATGCGTCTCTTCCTGTCTGGAGGTGTAATGGCGGGACAAGTTGATGTAGAGTCTACCGGAACGGGAGTGGATGTCAAGTAGCTGCGGCCGATCAACTTTCCGCTTCTCACCTGGAATTGTGGTACAAAGGGTACATGAAATATCTCTTCCTCCTCGTTTTTAGCGCCGGAGCCGTGACCCTGGGCGTAGAGCTGAGCGCAGCACGGCTGCTCGACCCCTGGTTCGGCAACAGCCAGATCGTGTGGGCAGGGCTGATCGGGTTGATTCTGCTCTATCTGTCGCTGGGATCATGGCTGGGTGGCATGCTGGCGGATCGCTTCCCCAGCCTGGAAGCGCTGCTGATTCTCACCAGTGCGGCCGCGCTGGGCGTAGCGCTGATCCCGGCAGTGAGTCCGCCGGTTCTGCGCCTCGCCGCCCTCGGGCTCTCATCGTTCGCACCGGGCCTGTTGGTGGGTACGCTGCTCGCTGTACTCCTGCTCTTCAGCCTCCCGGTAATCCTGCTCGGCGCCGTCACACCCTGGACCCTGCGCCTTGCCGTCACCGATCTGCGCCACACCGGCGCCACCGCCGGCCGTCTTTCCGCCGTGGCGACAGCGGGCAGCATCCTCGGCACCTTCTTGCCCGTGCTCTGGTTGATCCCCACCTTTGGCACGCGCTGGAGTTTCTACATCCTGGCTATGACGCTGTTGATCGTGGCCCAGGTGGGCTTTCTGCTCGCCCACACACGGCGGCGCTGGATCGCTCTGCCCGCGGCAGGGCTGCTCCTCGTGTTGGTGCTGGCGTTGTTGACGGATCCCGGCTCCGTACACGGCGAAATCGACGACGGGCTCGGCGCAGTCATCTACGAGGACGAAACGCTCTACAATTACATCTCGGTGCGCCAATGGGGAACAGAACATCACCTCAAACTCAACGAAGGCGTCGGCATACACAGCGTCTATCACCCCGACATGTTACTCAGCCACGGCATTTGGGACTACTTCCTGTTGGCGCCGCTCTTGCGCGGTGGATCGGCGATGCCCACCCTTGAAGACGATGTCCTCATCATTGGGCTGGCGGCAGGCACTGTTTCCGAGCTCTACACCGACATCTATGGCCCACTCCCCATCACCGGCGTGGAACTGGACCCCGCCATCATCGAGGTGGGGCGGCGTTACTTCGACATGAATCAGCCCGATCTGACGGCCGTAGCCGCCGATGGGCGGCGCTGGCTGCAACAACAGCCGCCGGATCGCCGGTTCGATCTCGTCCTGGTGGACGCCTATCGTCCACCCTACATTCCCTTCCACCTTACCACTGTGGAGTTCTTCCAACTGGTGCGCCAACACTTGAGCGAAGACGGTGTGGTTGCCATCAATGTGGGCCGCACCGATCGTGATTATGCGCTGGTTGAGGCCATGACGGCGACGCTGGGCCAGGTTTTCCCCAGCGTCGTCATCGTGGACGAACCCGGTCCGCCGCACCAACTGGCCAATTCACTGGTCGTTGCCACTGTTCAGCCCGCCGATGTAGATACCTTGCGGCGCAAGGTGGAGGCGCTGCCCCCCGATCTGCCGGCTGACTTCCGCCAGTTTGCGGTGGAAAGCGTCGCCCGTGCCCGCCCAGGCGTCATCGAACCGGGCGCTGATATTTTCACTGATGACCACGCACCTGTCGAGCAAGTGGTCCACAGCATCATCTGGGATTTCCTTACCGTCACCGACTGATCCAGAACACCCCCATGACCGGCGCGACTCGTTCACTTCCGTCTTTCAGCCGTTCCCGCCAATACCGCTTGACGCAGCCGGCGCTGGCACATTCCACCAAAGGAGATCCCTATGAACAGCCATCCGGCCCCGTTGATCTTCATCTTGGGCGGCGCACGCAGCGGCAAAAGCGACTACGCGTTGGAACGAGCGCGCCAACTGGCGGGCGACGATCCCGTTCTCTTTATCGCTACTGCCCAGGCCGGGGATGGGGAAATGGCCGAACGGATCGCGCACCATCGCAGCGAACGCCCCGATCACTGGCAGACGCTTGAAGCGCCACTGAATGTAGGCGCAGCCTGGCGCGCTGCTTCCAGGCAGACAACGGCCCAGTCCACTGAGGGGACTGGGCCGCATGTCGGCAAGGTTGCCGTCTTGGATTGCATAACGCTACTGGTCAGCAACGCCCTTTTTGCAGAGGACGCCGACCTCGAAACAGTGGATGAAACAGTGATCGCCACACGACTGATGAGTGAGATCGACGACCTCCTCGCCGCACAACAGGAACTGTCGTCTGCGCTCATCGTCGTCAGCAACGAAGTCGGCCTGGGGATCGTCCCCTTGGGTCGCGTCAACCGGCTCTATCGCGATCTCATCGGTCGCGCCAACCGTCGACTCGCTGCCGCCGCCGATCAGGCGATCTTTCTGCTTGCCGGCGTGCCGCTCGATCTGACAAAGTTGCGGCTTGGCGAAGAAATCAGAGAGTAACGGTTGGACGCTTAAGGCTCACATCGATCCCCATCTCCAGTCCTTTGCGCTACTGCCCGCCCGCTTCCTCTTCTTTGCCCTCGTAGAGTTTGGGATCGCGACCGTAGAGAAGGGTGACTTCTTTCAGGCGATCAATGGCCCCGCGCTCCAACTGCCATGACTGGAAACGCCAACTCCAGTTGCCCGAAGCGGTACCGGGCAGGTTCATACGCGCCTCCGTCCCCAGGCTAAGGACGTCTTGCAACGGGACGACGGCCATCACCGCCACACTGCTGAAGGCGCCTTCGATCAACGACCAACTGACCTGGTGACCGTCGGTGCGGAAGTAGCGGCGGAAGTGATCGCGCTCATGTTCCGTGCTCGATGTCTGATACCATCCCCACGCCGTGTCGTTGTCGTGCGTTCCACTGTAGACGATGAAATTAGACTTGTAGTTGTGGGGGAGGAACTTGTCGGTGCCGTCCGTGGAAAAGGCGAACTGCAGGATCTTCATGCCCGGCAGATCGAACTGATTGCGCAGTTCAACCACGTCGGGTGTGATCTCACCCAGGTCTTCAGCGATGATGGGCAGATCGCCGAGTTCGGCCTTCACGACATCGAAGAAATGCGCGCCGGGCCCCGTACGCCACTCGCCGTTGATAGCCGTATCCTCATCAGCAGGGACCTCCCAATAGCCGGCAAAACCGCGGAAGTGATCAATGCGTACAATATCGAAGACACGCAAGGCGGCGCGGATACGGCGCAACCACCACTTGTAGCCATTGTTCGCCATCGTCTGCCAGCGGTAAATCGGATTGCCCCACAATTGACCGGTCTTACTGAAATAGTCGGGCGGCACCCCGGCGACTACCGTGGGTTGATACTCGTCGTCCAGGAAGAAGACATCGGGATCACTCCATACGTCTGCGCTGTCCATGGCTACATAGATAGGAATGTCTCCCACGATTCGAATGTTCTTGGCATTGGCATAGGCTTTGAGCGCTTCCCAATCGCGGTAGAAGGCCCACTGCATGAACTTGTGATAGTGGATGACTTCGCCATGTTCTTTGATGGCCGCGCCAAGTGCTTTGGGATCATGGCTGCGTAGCGGCATTTCCCACGTGTTCCATGCGGCGCCACCGTGTGCGTCCTTGAGCGCCATGAAGAGCGCGTAATCATCCAGCCAGTCGGCGTTTTCGTGGCAGAAGGTGCGGAAATCGTCCTGCAGATCTTGGGTGGCGCGTTGGGCGAAACTATCCGCCGCCTGTCGCAGCACGGCCGGCTTCCAAGTGTAGATCCAGCCGAAGTCCACATGATCTTGTGGGAAATCTGGGGCATCATCCAGCACGTTCTGATCGAGCAACCCATCTTCCACCAGATCTTCCAGACTGATCAGATAGGGATTGCCGGCAAAGGTGCTGAAACTCTGGTAAGGACTATCCCCATAGCCGGTGGGGCCAAGCGGCAACACCTGCCACAGTGTCTGCCTTGTCTCTTCAAGCAGATCGACCCAATCATAGGCCGCTTGATTAAAACTGCCAATGCCATACGGGCCGGGCAGCGAGGTAGGATGGAGCAAAATACCGCTACATCGAGGGACTTCCATAAACAATAACCTCCTGGTATGGGTTAACCACAGATGGTATGAGGGTCTATCTCAGTTTGGGGGCAGGTCAGAATGAGATGCACCCGTGTGATGATCGCAGCGTAACGCTCTGTTTTGCCGACGCGTAGGTCAATTATACCGGCTCTCGCCACTTTCGTAGATCTCCCAGAACGCGTTTGATCGCTCTGATCCTGATCCTCACCACGTCCACCATCTGCCCGAAGTGCCCTACTGATGTGTCAAGCGTGATTTGATGGGTAGGGGCGCTGCTTGCTGCGCCCACAGTGTGCCGGGCGCAGCAAGCAGCGCCCCTACGGAATTGCCATCACTTGGCCCTTGACACGACACTACTCATTCCTCATCCAATTTGATCGTCTTCCAGCGCCCGCGTACGAAGAAGATCCAGAGCAGCACGGCGCGCATGGTCCAGTCCATGGCCGTGCCCCACCAAACACCGGCCAGTCCCCATCCCCACTGAATCGCCAGGATATAGACCAGCGACAGCCTGAACAGGAGGACACCGACCAGAGTAACAATCATAGGGGTGCGGGTATCCCCTGCGCCACGCAGCCCCCCGGCCAGGATCATCTCGATGCCGATGCCGGGCAGTTCGGCAGCGGCGATCATCAGCGCCAGCGAGGCGAGTTGCAGAATTTCGGGGGTGGCGCCAAAGATCGCCACGATCGACCGTGCAAAAAAGACAAAAACGGCGGCCAAAAGCCCGTTGAAGATGAGCGAGAAGATCAATGTACGCCGCACCGAATCCTCGGCCACCTTAGGATTCTGCGCCCCCAACGACTGGCCGACCAACGTCGTCGCCGCGACGGCCAGTCCCCATGAGGGCATATAGCTGAGCGATTCGACGCGCAGCGCGATCTGATGCGCGGCCAGTGTGGCCGTGCCCAGCGAGGCGACCATGCGCGTAAAGAGAAGATAGCCAGACTGCGCCACGCTCCCCTCAATGGCTGTGGGCACGGCCAATGCCAGGATGCGCTTACTAATGCGTCCGTTCCAACGGAAAAAAGAGTGCCAGGCCAGTCGCAAGGGTGCCCGTCCGCTAAGCAGGGCGCCCACAGCGAGGAGGCCGCCCATCATACGTGCAGTGGACGTGCCCCAGGCTGCGCCTTCGATCCCCAGGGCGGGGAAGCCCGCCATCCCAAAGATGAGCACGAAGCTGACGATAACGTTCCACACGTTCATGATCAGCGTGTTCCACATAGGTGTGCGGGTGTCACCGGCCCCGCGCATGATGCCATTGGCGACCATCATTGGGTAGTTGAAGAGCGAAGAGAGCAGGATGATCTGCGTGTAACGAGTGCCCAGCGCCACAACTTCGGGTTCGCCGCCCATGAGGCGAATGTAACCGGAGGCGAAGGGGTAGATAGCCGCCAGACCGATCGCGGAAAAGAGAAAGGTGAGCAGCAGAGCCTGTCCGCCGACTTGCTCGGCGCGTTCGCGGTTGTTAGCTCCCCAGGCGCGCGCCACCAGCGCCGCCGCGCTCACAGCCAGGGCGCTAAAGAGTGTCATCAACAGGTAAAAGAGCGTGCTGCCCAGCCCAACTGCGGCCAGTGCGGCCGGTTCACGCAGCCAGCCGACCATGACCGTATCGGCGAAAAAGACCAGAGTCTGGAGAAGATTCTCCACCACGGCCGGCATGGCAAGTTGTAGGATCGTGCGGTTTAGCGAGCGGTTGACCGGTTGAGGGAGGGCGACCACGCCCTTGATCGGGCCCACATGGCCTCGGTTCTAACGCAGAGGTGGTCCGGCCAGGATCGCCAGCCAGAAAGTGAGGATAAGAAAACCGCAGTAGAGAATTGTCCACACAATCTCGCGCACAGGGTGGTGATCTCGCACCAGGGGTTGCCGTCCTGGCACAATCTTGTCGGGCAGGCGATAGCGAGGCAGCAGTCCCACTGTCATCAAGAGGCCGCCGATCAAGCCGCCGACATGGCCCCAGTTGTCCACATTGTTGGCGCTAACGCCCACGAAGAGGTTCAGCACCAGGACAACGAACATCGATTGAAGAATATCCCGTCCACGCTGGCCAAAGTTTTCGCGGAAACGGTAAAAGTAAAGCAGTGTCGCGCCCAACAGGCCAAAGATTGCGCCCGATGCCCCCGCCGACAGTGCCGGCGAAAAGGCGAAGCTGGCAATGCTCCCCAATAAGCCGCCCAGGAGGTAAATGGCAGCAAAACGCCAATGCCCGAAGTGGCCCTCGATAATTGGCCCCAACATAAGCAGCCCGATCAGATTCGAGATCAAGTGGACCGCGCCAATATGCAGAAACATGGCTGTAAACAGCCGCCATACCTCGCCGTTGAGGATGTCCATATTGGACTTCATCCCAAAGGTGTAGAGGACTTCGATATAGTATTGCCCAAACATCGTGCGATAAACGATCAACTCGTAGAGGAGCGTGACGGCGAAAACGGCTAAATTAACACCAATCAGCGTGCGGCTGACCCACGGAGTCGCCAGTGGAATGTAGAAGGAAGGAGGCTGAAACCCTTGATTAGGAGGTGACGCTTCGATGCGGGTTTCCTGCGCTTCGGGATTTGGGTTGTACATGAATTTACTCGGGAACAAGGTTGTGAACAAAGAGAAAAGCAGTAAGGCAACCGCCTTCTACTCAATACCCTTTACTGATAGCACAGCGATAGCCATAAACTCAGAACCGGCGTTTAGAGCACGACGGGCGACCAATTGACACGGCACTTTTCGGCATGAATGATGCTGATCACATAGTCGACAGTGGTATCGAGTTCGTCTTCACGGTTGACGACGACATAGTCGAACTCGTTGATACGCGCCATTTCTTGACGGGCCGTAGCGATGCGCATCTTCAACTTATCGGCCGACTCGGTCTTGCGCTCGCGCAGACGCTGGATCAGCTTCTCTTCGCTTTCGGCGGCGAGGAAGATGGTGACCGAATTGGGGATCAGACTGCGGATCGTGGCCGCCCCCTGCACATCTATACGAAGGACAACATCCTTGCCGCTGGCCAATGCTTCGCGCACATGTTTCTTCGGTATGCCTTTGTAATCACCGTAGACAACCGCATATTCCAGCAGTTCGCCGGCATCGATCATCTCGGCAAACTCGCCGACGTTGACGAAATGATAGTCGACCCCATCGGTTTCGTTGGAGCGACGGGGGCGCGTGGTCGCCGTCACGACAAAGTGGAAGGGAAGATCACGGCGTTTCATCAACTCCAGCGTCGCATCCTTGCCGACGCCACTTGGCCCAGACAGCACAACCAGCACTGGGCGAGCCGCGTTCAGTTGCTGGTAGATATCCGTCACCTGTTCTCGGTTTTCAATCGTCATGAATCTACTCGTCTACCCTGTCCGTCTTTTGTTCCGCGTCGACCCGCGAATTATAATGGCACGAGAATCTATCCTGAAATCCCATGGTCAGTCCGTCTCTGTGCAGGCAAATGCATCTTGCATAAAGAAGTTCAGGATAGAGATTAAGATGTTCAGTATAGTCTACACTCGCGTTGAATGAAAATCCTTAGGCTGCACAGGAATGTCGAAGTGGTTTTACAGGTGTAACTCCCTTATTTCACTTCTCGGTTGCACCCGACTCGGAGGGCCGTATGCCAATTTACGAATACTACTGTTACGATTGCAAGAAGCGCGTCAGCGTCTTTTTTCGCACGATCAGTGCGGCAAGCGACGAAGCTGCCATCTGCCCGGCGTGTGAAGGGAACCGTTTGAAACGGCTGGTGAGCAAAGTACGCATGTTGCGCTCAGAAGAGAGCCGGATGGAATCGCTGGCGGATCCATCTCTGATGGCGGGGTTGGAAGGGGAAGATCCACGCGCGCTGGCCGGCTTTATGCGCCGGATGAGCGACGAAATGGGCGAACCGCTCGACCCCGAAATGACCGAGGTGATGGATCGCCTCGAAGCGGGCGAAGATCCAGATTCGATTGAGGCATCTATGCCCGATCTTGCACCCAATGATGATTTTGACTGATTCCTATAAACAACCTGCCGGGTTGCAGCCAACCCGGCAGGTTGTTTGTTGACAGTGATTTCGTTGACAGTGATTTCGTCAGGCATGGAGTGATGGGTGACGGGCAGCGGCTTGCCGCGCCCGTACGAAACTGCCATCAATTGACAGGTCTACGCTATACCGCCACAACTTCCCCGCTTCGCGCTGACGCATAGATCGCCAGCGCACTACGCAGAAACGTTCGACTCAACGATAGCGGCACCATCGGTTGCGCACCGTCGAGCAGACACGCCTCCATCGCTTGCACTTCACACAAATAGGGGTCGATTGCCGTCGTCACAATGGTCTCTACGCTGCCGTCTCGGCCGGTGAGCGTCATCGCACTGTCGACGCCGTTCAGCCCAGGTTTCCACGGTTGGGGCAGATGCAGCGTACCTTCGTCGCCTACCACAGACAGTCCTTCACGGAAGGGTGTGCGGAAACCGGATGAGATCTGAGCGACGAGATCGCCGCCAAATTCAATTTGCACACGCATGGCCACATCCACGCCGCTTTCACCCACAATCTGGTTGGCCCACACCCGCTGCGGTTGTTGCGGCTGCGCCATGAAGATCGCCGCACTGTTGGGGTAGACGCCCACATCCCACAGGGAGCCGCCCGTCAGATCACTGCTCAGGCGGATGTTTTCGACGCGCTCAGGGGGGAGATAGAAGTTAAACCAACTGTTGATCACCTGCACTGTCCCCAGCCGCCCCTGGTCGATCAACTGGCGCGCCCGCTGCGTCTGTGGATGGTGCAAATACATGAACGCCTCGGTCACCACCACATTGTTGGCTTTGGCGGCGGCTTCGACACGCTCGAACTCGTCGATGCTCACCACCAGTGGCTTTTCGCACAGGACGTGCTTTCCCGCCTCGGCGGCTTTGACTGTCCACTCGCAGTGCAGGCTGTTGGGCAGCGAAATGTACACAGCATCCACATTGGGGTCGGCCAACATCGCCTCGTAGCTGCCGAAGGCGTGGCGAATCTCCTCACGCTGGGCATAGGCATCGGCGCGCGCCCGGTCTCGGCTGGCAACAGCGTAAAGCTCGCTGCGTTCGGCGCGCCGGATTGGGGTCAGCAGCGCTTTGTTGATATTGGCGGTGGAAAGAATGCCCCAGCGTACTCGGTCTGGCATGGTTTACTCCTGCTAGATGATGGGTGATTAGGACAGTGACTATCTATGGACTGATGCGATACCAATCGGCGCTGATGCTGGCCAATCCGCCACGCTCGAAGTACTCAACCCGAATGACATGATCGCCGCGCCCGATTTGCGAGAAGGTCTGCTCCACATAGCCAGGGTTGGCTGCCCAGGCATCGAGCACCAGGATGTTGTCGATCCACAAGCGGACGCCATCATCGGCGAGCGCCCAGAAGAGGTAATCCCCTCCCTCGAAGAAGAAGGTGCCCGTCCAGCGCGCCGAGAAATTATCGGCGGGGATGACACCGGGCACCGGCGAGTCGAGGCTCCATTGATGGCTCAACGCCGGGTTGGTGCGCGGTTCCGCTAGAATACGAGAGGGACCGCCATTCAAGTTGATGTTGTCAAAGTAGGCAGCCTGCCAGTCTGGGAATTCGCTGAGCAGTCGGTATGAAAAGCGCAGCTTCGCCTGTCCGCCGGCTTCAAAGTATTCGATGCGAAGCGAGGTAGGGCCGGTGATTTGTCGTTCGACCTGATAGATCGGCGGCGCCGCCAAATGCCATTCATCAATCACCAGCTCGCCGCCGATCCAAACGCGAACGCCGTCATCGGCCTGGACGCTGAACCGGTAGATCCCGCTGCGCACGGTCAATGTCTGCTCAAAGCGGGCCGAGAACCGGTCCACCGGCAGCAAACCTGGTACAGGGGATCCATCCCCCCAATCAAACGAGACGCTGTTCACGCGGGCGGCAAAGATCGGCGCCCCCTGCAAAGAGAGATCGGGGAAATAGGTAGCCGCCCAATCTTGCACGGGGATCGGCGTGCTGATCGGTGCCGGCGTCAGCGGTAGCGGTGTCGCGGTCACGATAGCGGCCGTCTGCGAAACGGTAGGGATCGCCGACAAATCTCCTTCAGTAGAGACCATAAAACGAGAGATCCAGCCCGGTTGACCATCCAGACAGCAGATCAACCACCATTGGGCCGAACTGTCGCGCCCAACAATTTCAAACTCACGTCCCTGGCGAACCTGGCCAAGCACAGCGCCGGCCGCCGATGGTTCACTGCGAATGGTTGAGAGCGATTCGCTGACGATCACAATGGCCGGGCCGGATGCCGTCGGTGTCGGGGTTGGGGTTGCCGTCGCCGCCAGTTGGTCCATGCGCAGGATATCATCAACGACGATCTGTCGTTGCTCGCTCTCATCCAGCAAAGAGACGGCGCGCCCCCACACCTTGACCTCTACCGGCGGGTCCTCGCCGGCGATCTCCTGGATCTTTCTATCCATTTGCGGGTTGACGCCCACCACAGGATAGATTCCATACCGTGTCACCAATTCGGTTGTATAGCGATCATCTTGCGAGGGGCGCAATGTACCCAGCAAACCATAGACAGGCGCGCCCTGTTGCGGCAGCGGACGCGCCTGGGCCATGCCCCCGCTCAGGAAGCACAGCGCAAGGGACAGGCTGAGAATGAGAAGGGTTCTACTTCGCATGATGATCCAATGCACTACCACTAGGATTCGATCGGAAAGAATCTATACTTATGGGTGTCGCAGTCGTACAAGCCCCAACTGGGTGCGCCATAACGGCCCATCACTTCGCCAGGGTTGACCAGATAGCAGTCGCCGATCTGCTCCCAATTTTGCAGATGATTGTGCCCATAACAGACGAGATCGAAGTGGCCCGACTGTGCAATCCGTCGCGCCGGTTCCGGGTAGTGGATCATGGCAATGCGCCGCGAGCCGGCGGTTAACTCGGCGTAAATTCCATGCAGCGTCACATGACTGTACTTCGATGCCACCTGTTGCTGCAAACGTCCATCGCCGTCGTTGTTCCCCTCTAAAACATGGATAGGACCGTGAAACGCTTCTGCAAGTTGCGCAACAATGAAGGGCGCAACCAGATCACCGCAGTGGAGCAGGATGCCGGCGCCGGTCTCGTTGACCGCCTTCAACGCTTTTTCGAGATTCCAAATGTTGTCATGACTGTCAGAAATGATGGCGACTTTCATAGTGTGGCTCCGCGTTTAGATGGATGGCTCCACCTGTGTATGGAATACGACTACGCTTACACCCAAAACACAGAAACTCTTACCTGGGTATAGTATAGCGAAATTTCGTCGGTTTGACTATCGGGCCACGATTGTCTGTCCACCATGCGTCAAAAACGTCTTCACGGTTAAAATGTGATATACTCGGAAATCGATCTTCGATTTCTGAGTGGGTACTTGCCTTTTATGAGTGACGCTTCTCTTCGTTTGATTCGAACCCATTGGGCCATTTTGTGGGTGATGGTGGGCAGCCTCTGGTTTTTGGGCGGCTGTGGACAGATCATTACGCCCACCCCTACACCGCAGCCGACACCGACGCCAACCATCGAACTTGAGGCCGTCGCCACCTTGCCACCAACGGCGACGCCGGCTCCGTACACACCCGCGCCAACGCCCACCCCAACCATCACGCCGACGCCTGTGATCCACCAGATCCAACCGGGTGACAGTCTGCTCGCCATTGCCCAACAGTATGATCTCACTGTCGCCGCCCTGCAAGATGCCAACGGCATCCTCGATCCGCGCACGTTGCAGGTGGGCCAACAGTTGATTATCCCTAGCCCGGTGGAAGATGAGGATCCAGACGCCAACGCCACAGCAACGCCGACGCCGATTCCGATCATGGCGCAGAATGTCTATTTCAGCCAGACCAACATCGGCGGGCTGTGGGTGCTGGGCGAAGTGCTCAACAACAGCGCTACGGCGTTGGAGCAGGTGCGCGTGGCCGTCGTGCTGCTCGACGACGCCGATCAAGAAATCGGGCGCGCCTCTGGCCTGGTCGCACTTGATTTCATAGACGTGGGGCAGACGGCTCCCTTCGCCATCCTCTTTGGCGAAGCGCCAGGGCGATTTGCCCGCTATCGCGCCTTCCCGATCAGCGCGGTACCGGCTTATGTGGGCAGTTACTATCGGGATCTGGTGGTAGAAAACATTACCACCGAAGGCGAACGCTACGCCGCCTACACCGTCGAGGGCAGCGTGCGCAACGTCGGCCCTGAAGAAGCCGTCAGCGTACAGGTGATCCTCACGGCGTACGATTCGCTGGATCGAGTGATCGCCATGCGTCAGGTTGTGCCCGAATACAATGTCGTCCCCATCGGTGGGGAAACGACCTTTAGCGCGGTTTTGGCGCCGGTGGGGGGGCCAGTGGCCCGAGTCGAAGCAACCGCCCAAGGGCGCAGGCTGAGTGCCGCTCCTTAAACACTCTGTTGGGGTTTTAACCCCGCTCTTTGCCTTCTCATCGTCGAGGTGGATCGGACCTATGGCTGAACAGACTGATTATAGTCAGCTCGACTACCGTCAGTGGACTTTCTTACAGCGGCTCTTTCGCGGGTTTGTTACGGTGGCTATGCGGCTGCTCGCCAGGATCGATGTGGAGGGTGTGGAACGGATGCCGGCCGAAGGCGCATTCATTTTTGCCCCCAACCATCTGCACGTGTTGGATGTTCCTGTGCTGCTGGTACACATGAGCCGCCGGACTGTTGTTTTTGCGGCGGACAAGTGGGTGGGCCATCTGTTTGGCTGGATCTTGACGACCTTTGGCAATGCGATTTTCGTCGCGCGCGGAACACCGGATCGACGGGCGCTGAGCAAGGCACTGACCGTCCTCAGGGCCGGCGGCGTTCTGGCATTGGCCCCCGAAGGGACACGCAGCCGCAGCGGGGGCCTGGGGGAAGGACATACCGGTCTCGCCTATCTGGCAACCCGCGCCCCGGCCGCCATTCTCCCCGTGGTTGCCTACGGGCATGAGAAGTGTTTTGTCTATTGGCGACGTCTGCGACGAGTTCCAGTTTCTGTGAGATTTGGTCATCTGATCGAGTTGCCGCCGGGACGGTGGTCTGTGGATGAACTGGAGCAGCAGACAGAGCAGATCATGTCGGCCCTGGCTGAGTTGCTGCCTATAGAGTACCGCGGCATCTACGCGAACCGAAGGAGATAGTCAATCATGCGAACCTATACCGTGCGCCCGCGGCTGCTGATCCTGCTGGCAGTGGCGCTCTTTTTAATCAGTGGATGTGACAACGCTGCGCCGGCAAGCAGCGCTTCTGCGCAAGAACTGCCTGTCGCGCTCCCCGCCGGCGCAGATGGTGCTCTGGGCGTGGTCAACAGCCGACCGCCCTTGGGCCGTCCCTCGATGGGGAGTTCGACCAGCCAACCCACGCGCCTTGCCTTGCCCTCAATCAATGTGGATACCGAAGTCATCCCCATCGGCTGGCACGTGATCCAACAGGCCGACGGGACACAGGCCAGCGAATGGGAAGTGGCAGACTTTGCCGCAGGCTGGCACAAAAACAGTGCACACCCCGGCGAAGGCGGCAATGTCGTCCTCAGTGGACACAACAACATCCGCGGTTCGGTCTTTCGCAAGCTCTACACCATGCAGCCCGGCGATGAAGCCATCCTCTGGGCCGACGGCCAGGAGTTTGTTTATGAAGTCGAAGAAGTCATGCTGCTCGAAGAAAAGTTCGCACCCATCGAACAGCGCGTAGAAAACGCCCAGTGGATCAAATCCTTCGACGATGATCGCCTCACCCTGGTCAGTTGTTGGCCCGAAAACGACAACACCCATCGTGTGGTCGTCGTAGCAAAGAGAAAGGGCGAGTAGGGATGAGAGGGTAGCGGGCCGTAGAGGCTCCCGGGTCATGGAGCGGCGAATCTGCCCATCCCTGTCAGCGTACGCACCCGCCCCAATCTCCAATCCCTCTTTATACCTGGAAGGTTACCCCCTGGGACAACGGCAAGGTGTCGCCGTAGTTGATCGTCACTGTCTGGCGGCGGGCATAGGCCTTCCAGGCGTCGGAGCCGCTTTCGCGGCCACCGCCTGTCTCCTTTTCGCCACCAAACGCCCCGCCGATTTCGGCCCCGGCCGTACCCGCATTGACGTTGGCAAGTCCGCAGTCCGATCCCCGTAGAGAGAGGAATGTCTCGGCCTCACGCAGATCGGTGGTGAAGATCGATGATGACAGCCCCTGTGTCACCCCGTTGTGAATCTGTAACGCCTCGTCGAAAGTCTGGTATTTCAGCACATAGAGGATCGGTGCGAAGGTCTCCTCACCCACAATCTCCATCTTCGCCGATGCTTCAATTAGCGTCGGGCGCACGTAGAAGCCGCCCTCGTAGCCCTCAGGCTTCACGATCTGATTGCCACAGCGCACGCTGCCGCCTTCGTCCACCGCCCGCTGGATGGCGGCGCAGTAGGCATCCACGCTGCGCCGGTTGATCAGCGGCCCCACCAGCACGCCCTCCTCCAACGGATTGCCTACCTTGACTGCTTCGTAGATGCGCGCCAGCTTTTCAACAAACTCATCGTAGATTGCCTCATGCAAGATCAACCGCCGTGTTGAGGTGCACCGCTGCCCGGCAGTCGCCATCGCACCAAAGGCAACGCCGCGCAGAGCGATCTCCATGTCCACCTTATTGCTGACGATGGCGGCATTGTTGCCTCCCAATTCCAAGATCGAACGACCGAGCCGCGCCGCCACATTCTGCGCCACCTGCCGTCCTGTGCGGATGGAACCGGTGAAGGAAAGCAGCGGCACGTCACGATCCTTCGTCAGCCGTTCGCCCAGGCTGCGTCCTTCGTCGATCATCAAAAAGAAGATGGGCGGCAGTCCGTGGCGTTCGAGCACACGGCTACAGATGCGGTTGGTGGCGATGGCCGTCAGGCTGGCGTTGGGCGACGGCTTCCACACCACAACATTGCCGATCACGGCCGCGATCAGGGCGTTCCACGACCAGACGGCACACGGGAAGTTAAATGCCGTGATCACGCCGACAACGCCATAGGGGTGCCACTGCTCGTACAGGCGATGGTCGGGCCGCTCGCTGGCAATGGTGACGCCGTAGAGTTGCCGCGACAGACCGACGGCAAAGTCGCCAATGTCGATCATCTCCTGCACTTCGCCCATGCCTTCCACCCGGGTCTTGCCCACTTCGAGCGAAACGAGCAACCCCAGCGTTTCTTTGTACTTGCTCAACTCATCACCGATTTCGCGGACAATCGATCCGCGTTGAGGCGCAGGGATCTTCGACCAAACCTGGTATGACTGCCACGCTTTTTGGAGCAAAGCGTCATAATCGTCCTCGTTGGCCAGGGCGATTGCGGCCAACTTTTCACCGTTGACGGGCGAAACGATGTCGAGCCGATCGCGCCCGTCCACAGACTTCTCTTCGCCGTCATACAGGCCGACATTGAGCGCTTCGATGCCCAACTCGGCCAAGATCTTGTCCTTAATCGCTGCAAACATGCCTATCCTCCTTATGCTGAGGGGTGAGTGAATGTTGAGTTGGCTTTATTCTACACCAGCCGCGCTCGTGTGACAGAAGCAGCAGACAGTGGAACAAGAACCGGACAAAGATACAAAATAAGATATACAAGGACTCGATTTGAGGAAAAGCGTACAGTAAGAGCAACGAGGTTTCCTTTAGCGTATTCAGAATGTGTCTCACTCACTCCCTCAAACCTGAGTAAGGAGCACCTCACCGTTATAGCAAGGGTAACCGTTCAGGGGCGATGCCCCTGAAGCCAAATAATGCACGCAAGGAAAGGGTAACTTGGCCAAGAAAAAGTCGCAGACTCCCTACACTGAAGACATGGCGCATGAACGCACGATTGCCGAAGACGCTGTATCAAACAAAGAACAACCGAATGGTGAGCAGCAGAAGGATATCGACGCCGCCGAACCGCGTAAACCGGCGCGGCGCATCCTGGAACAGGAGATCAGTGAAGGGTTGGGCGAGATCCGGCGCTCAACCGCTGGGCTCCTCATGGCCGGGCTCTCTGCCGGGATGGATGTTGGGTTTAGTCTGTTGCTGATCGCGATTGCCTTGACGCGCGCAGACAATCTTGGTCCCTTGGCCACCGAATTGCTGGTGGCCAACATGTACTCAATCGGCTTCATCATTGTGATTGTGGGCCGTTCGGAGCTATTTACAGAACACACGGCACTGGCCGTTATGCCACTGCTGAGTGGGCAGACAACGCTGAAAGAGCTGGGCCGCCTCTGGGCATTGGTCTACAGTTCAAACCTGGTGGGCGGCGCTCTCATCGCGCTGTTGATCGTGGTGACCGGCCCCGCGCTGGGCGTGATCGTTGAACCGGTCTTCGGCGAAATTGCGTTGCGCCTCGTCGACCACAACTGGTGGACGATCTTGCTCAGCGCCATCCTGGCGGGCTGGCTCATGGGGATGGTATCGTGGCTGGTTGCGGCCAGCCGCGATACCATCAGTCAGATTGTGATCGTCTGGTTGGTCACGACCGCCATCGGATTCAGCCATCTGCATCACTCCATCGTCGGTTCTGTCGAGGTGTTGGCGGGGTTGTTTGCAGGGCAGGGGATCACACTGGCGCAGTTCGGTCATTTCTTACTGTGGGCAACTTTGGGGAATTCCATCGGGGGGGCCGTCTTCGTGGCCCTGGTCAAGTACAGTCACGTCATCCGCAGCGAAACCGGCGTGAACGGCGCCGTCCCTCCTGACAATCGGTAGGACATCCAGTCGGAACTGTACGGGCACGAGGGGGATGGGGGCGACGTCTCGCCCATCGTCGCAGATCTCCGCCCCATCCCCCTCATGCCCCGACAACCGGCCCAGATCACGCATTATCGTACGGGCACGAGGGGGATGGGGGCGACATCTCGCCCATCGTCGCAGATCTCCGTCCCATCCCCCTCATGCCCCGACAACCGGCCCAGATCACGCATCATCGTACGGGCACGAGGGGGATGGGGGCGACGTCTCGCCCATCGTCGCAGATCTCCGTCCCATCCCCCTCATGCCCCGACAACCGGCCCAGATCACGCATCATCGTACGGGCACGAGGGGGATGGGGGCGACGTCTCGCCCATTGTCGCAGATCTCCGTCCCATCCCCCTCATGCCCCGACAACCAGCCCAGATCACGCATCATCGTACGGGCACGAGGGGGATGGGGGCGACGTCTCGCCCATCGTCGCAGATCTCCGTCCCATCCCCCTCATGCCCCGACAACCGGCCCAGATCACGCATCATCGTACGGGCACGAGGGGGATGGGGGCGACGTCTCGCCCATCGTCGCAGATCTCCGTCCCATCCCCCTCATGCCCCGACAACTGGTCTCAAAATAGACTCAGTTTAGAAAGCCGTTACGCCTTGATCGCGCCGATGGCGATCCCTTCGACAAACTCTCGCTGCGCCACGAAAAAGAGGATGATCACAGGCAGGGCTACCGTCAACGAAGCCGCCATCAAATACGCCCAGTTGACCTCAAACGAACTGCGGAAGAAGCTCAGCCCCAGCATCAACGTGTAATGTGACTGATCCTGTAAAAAGATCAGCGGCGCCAGGAAGTCGTTCCACGCGAATTGGAAGGTGAAGATGGCGACGGTTGCCATTGCCGCCCGCGCCAGAGGCAAGATCACGTAAAGCAGGGTCTGGAAGATGTTGGCGCCGTCGATTGCGGCTGCGTCCTCTAGATCGGGCGGGATCTGCATAAAAAACTGGCGCAGAAGAAAGATGTAAAACGCGTTGCCCAGGAAAGTGGGCACCACCAGCGGCGCAAACGTGTTGACCCAATCCAACTCAGAAAAGATGATGTACTGTGGGATCATCACCACCGGGTAAGGCAACATCAACGTTGCCAATAGCAGGATAAACAGAAAGTTCTTGCCCGGCGCACGCAGCCGGGCGAACCCATACGCCACCAGCGTACACGAAAAGACGTGCCCGATCACCGACCAGGTAGCAACGGTCAACGTGTTGATGGCATAGACATCGAACGGCAAAAATGTGAGGGCTTCGACGTAGTTTTCCCAACGCGGCGACTCGGGCCACCATACGGCCGGCCGTGCGAAAACGGCATACTCGGGCTTGAGCGATGAGGCCACCATCCAGTAGAGCGGCAACACGAAAAGCGTTGCCACCAGTAACAACAGCAGATAACGAACGATCAGGCGCCCGCCGCGCAGTCGCAGGATAGGCGCTTCCGTGCGTGCATGGTCAATCATCGGTCCGCTCCCCGGCGTAGAAGACCCAAAACCGTTGTGATCGGAAGACAATCAGCGTCAAAATCAAGATGATTACAAAGAGCACCCAGGCCAACGCCGCCGCGTACCCCATATCCAAAAACTCAAAGGCGCGTTTGTACAGATAGAGTACGAAAAACAGAGTTGCATCCAATGGACCGCCGTTGGTGGCGACGAACGCATTGGTAAACGTTTGAAACGTGCCAATGATGCTCAAGATCAGGTTGAAAAAGATCGTGGGTGAGAGCAGTGGCAACGTCACGGCGAAAAACGTCTGGGCGCCGCTGCTGCCGTCGATGGCTGCCGCTTCGTAGAGCTCGGTAGGAATACTTTGCAAGCCGGCCAGGTAGATCACCATGGCGCGCCCCCACCCCCAAAAACTCATCAACACCAGAGCGGGCAGCGCCCAATCTGGATCGAGCAGCCAACGCGGTCCTCGAATGCCAATTTCGGCCAACGCCAGATTGACCAGCCCCCCGCGCGGATCAAGCATCCACAACCAAACAACCACAAACGCCACACCGGCCAAGACGGTGGGCAAGTAAAAAATCGTGCGGAAGATGCGCACGCCGGGGATGTTGTTGCGGATCAGCATCGCCAACCCCAAACCGCCGACTAACTCCAACGGCACATAGGCCAGCGTATAGAGCACCGTCACCTTGAGCGACTGCCAGAAGCGGTCGTCATTAGGCATCTTGTCGAGATAGTTGCCCAGCCCAATCCACACCGGATCGCGCAGCAGATCCCAGCGGGTGAAGCTGATGTAAAGCGAGTACAGCATCGGACCGACGGTGAGAAAAAGGAATCCTATCAGCCAGGGAGAAATGGTCAGGTAGAATGCCAGCGTCTCACGCTGACGCAAAGAGCGGATGGAAGACATGGGGTGGATTTCCGGTTGGGGAGGATTTGGTGATCGTGTTGCGTGTTGCGTGGGCAGAGGCCAAACATCCTCTGCCTACGCAACACACAACAGGAACCACTTCTTACTGAGTCAACAACTCATCCAACGCTTCTTGGGCCTCGGCAGCAGCGGTCTGCATGACGGCGGCGACGTCGGCTTCGGGGTCGAGGAGCAACGTTTCCAACGCCTTGCGCAGGGCAGGATCTGCACTTTCATTCCAATAGGGCGTGAAGGTGTAGGCGCGCGGCTGCAAGTCGTTCAGTTCGTCGATCCAGACAGCGTTAAACGGATCATCGGCGACTTCGGGCGTCTCGGCCACAGACGTTACTGCGGGCAGTGCCCAATCCTTCCAGACCGTTGCCGCCTGAGGACCGGCATAGTAGCTGAGGAAGTCACAGGCAGCGGCCAGATGCTCGGTGGTCGATGAGATGCCAAAACCACCCCAGAAGAGAATGTTTGCCGCCTGTGCATCCGACGGGGTGCCCACCACGCCCAAATCGATATTCGGATTCTGCAACAGGCCGGACTGCGGCCAGCGACCAAAGATGCGCATGGCGGCCTGGCCGTTGTCGAACTCGCTGTTGCCGCCACCAAAGGCGCTGAAGTCGGCAGGCGGGGGCGCAACATTGTACGTATTATACAGATCGCGGTAGAAGGTAGCCGCACGGATCGATTCCGGCGAATCCATATAGCCGACATAGGATGTGCCGTCCTCGCTGATCAGGCTGCCACCGGCCGCAGCCACCCAATACTCGAAGCCCGTCGTCCAGTTAGCGGGAAGCTGAATCCCCCAGATATCGGGCTCACCGTCGCCGTTGGTATCCTGGGTCAACGCCTGGGCTGTAGAGAGCAGATCGTCCCAGGTCCAGCCGTCTTCGGGGTAAGGCACACCGGCCTCGTCGAAGATCGTCTTGTTGTAATAGACGGCAAGCGTCGAGTAGTCCTTGGGCAAGAAGTAGAGCTGGCCGTTGATCATGCCGGGGTCGAGCAGACCGGGCAGGTAGACGGACGTATCGAAGCCGATGTCGGCGAGACAATCGTCCAACGGCACAAAGGCGCCCCGTTCCACAAACGAGGGCACAGCGTCATCGCCGATGTTCATGACATCGGGGGCGCGGTCCGCTGCAATTTGGGTAAGGATGCGAGTATAGTAGTCGCGCCCGGCGATAGCTTCGAGCTGCACCAAGACATCGGGGTTTTGCAACTCATACTGCTCGATGATGGTCTGATGCGGGGTCAGCCCCTCCCCGCTGTCGCCGGTGCCTGCACGCAGGACGGTAACGCCACTATCGTTGGTCGAATCGCTGCTTTCCATCGGAACAGGAACAGCCACTGTCTGGCAACCGGCCAACAGCAACAGAAGCACAACCAGCAAGCCTGGAAGAGTGAGTCTACGCATCGAAGTTCCTTTCATCGCTTTGCGTTGTACGGGGAAGATGATGTACTGCTACCGAATGCGGCCAGGAGAAGGTAAAGACCTGTTTGATTGTAGTGACGGAAAGGGCAAGAATCCAGTAGGCAAATCGACAATTGCCGCTTATTCGTCTACTTTGGCGCGGATGACGGCGCAGCGGAACCAGAAATCGTGCCCGTTGATCTGCATGGCGCTGCGGATCTCGCTGGATGCGCCGCCCAACAACTGGCGGATGGCGGCCACGTTCAGTTGGGGCGTGTCCATGCGTTCTGTCCAACTGATGAAATCAATAAACAAGCGCCATTCGTAGGCTACATCGGCGGCATAGCCTGCATTTTGGAAGAAGCCGATCCATTCGGCGGGGGTGAAATCACGCACATGCGATGGATCGCGCAGGAGCTCCACAGCATTCAGAAAAGTGTCGCAGGTGGGGTCATCGAAGCCCACGACATCGGCCAGTAGCACCTGTCCGCCTGGTTTGAGGACGCGCCGAAACTCACGGACTGCCTGCTGCGGATGCGGCCAATGATGCGCGCTGTATCGAGAAACGACCAGATCGAAGTGAGCGTCGTCAAACGGCAACTGCTCCACATCGCCCAACTGTGTGACGACATTGGTCAACCCTTTGTCGTTGGCCAACTGATTCACCTGGCCCAACATCGACGCCGTGAAGTCGAGGGCAACCACCTCGGCGACGTGCGGGGCAAAGTTGACGGCGGTATGCCCTGCTCCACAGCCGGCGTCTAGCACGCGTTCATCGCCGCGCAAAGCCGCCAGCGCGCGCATTTCGGCAAATTCGGCGCCCTGCGCGTGAACCGTGCTGGTGCGATAGTTGGCTGCCACACGGTCGAACTGCGACTGTACAGACGACTTCAGATCGGACATGGGGGAGAACCCTTTCTTAACAGGCTGGTACAGTTGGGCGTAAATACCACGGCGGAAATTTGGCACGCCTACCTCTGGTCGGAAACCTGGACAAATTTCCGCCGGGATTTACTATCGACCTCACAACCGGCGCATTACCTCACTGGCGGCCTGATGTAAGAGGGTATGTCGTTGCGCCAGCCGATCTACATCACGTTGATAGCCGCCCCCGATCACAGCGGCCACCGGCACCCCTCTGACTGCGCACTGGCTAAAGACGAAGAGATCGCGTTGAAAAATACCGTCGTCGCTGAGATTAAGCTTGCCCAGTGTATCCTCGCGGTGAGGATCAACCCCACCATCGTAGAAGACGAGATCCGGCGCGAAGTCGTCGAGGATGGTGATCAGTTGACCGGTCCATGCCGCCATATAGGCTACATCCTCGGTACCGTTGGGCAGTGCGATGTCCAGTGTACTACGCTGCTTACGGAATGGGAAGTTACTGGCGCAGTGGACCGAGAGGGTAAATACGCTGGGATCGTCGGCAAAGATCAAGGCAGTGCCATCGCCCTGATGCACATCTAAATCGACGATCAAAACACGGTTAACCGCGCCGCCGGCCTGCATAAAGCGCGCCGCGACGGCCATGTCATTAAAGATACAGAAACCGGAGCCGAAATCGGGATAGGCGTGGTGAGTGCCGCCCGCCGTATTGCAGGCGATGCCATGATCCATCGCCAGTTGGGCCGTCAACACGCTGCCGCCCACGGCAGTACACGTCCTGCGTACCAGGGCAGGGCTCCAGGGGAAGCCGATCCGCCGCATCGCTTTGGGATCGATACTGCCGCTGAGATAGGCGTCGACGTAGGCCGGCGTGTGAACGAGCGTCAGCAGGTCCCTGTCCGCCACGTCAGGCACGTGGAACTGATCCAGCGTGGCAATGCCGTTGTAGATCAGCGACTCATAGACTTTGCCAAACTTGGGCATTGGGAAACGATGCCCCTCGGGCAGTGGGGTCACATAGTCGGGGTTGTAGACAAGTGGCAGGGGCATGAGCAAATGAATACGCTCTGATCACTCTTGTTCAGGAGTTACGTGCACGGTGGCGTCAACGGCAGCTTCTGGCTTGCCGGGGATCTGATGACAGGCGCGGCAACGCGCTTCGTAGCTTTCGCTGCCGCCCACAAGGATAACCGGATCATCGTAGCGGGCAGGGCGACTGTCGATCAGGCGCTGGGTGCGACTGGCCGATGCCCCACACACCACACAAATGGCCTGGAGTTTATCCACGCGCTCGGCGAGCGCCATCAACAGCGGCATAGGGCCAAAGGGTTCGGCGCGAAAATCTAGATCGAGACCGGCCACGATCACGCGTCTTCCCTGATCTGCCAATTCGCTGCACACATCGGCAATTGACCAGTCAAAGAACTGAACTTCGTCTACAGCCACAACCTCTGTTTCCTCTCTGACAAGCCGCAGAATCGTCGCCGCATCCTCAACGACGACGGCATCCTCGCGCGCCACACCGTTGTGCGAAGCCACACGTTCCAATCCATAGCGGTTATCGATGCGCGGCTTAAAGACCTGGATCTTCTTTTTGGCAATTTCGGCGCGGCGGATACGACGCAACAGTTCCTCGGTCTTACCGCTGAACATGGACCCGCATATCAGTTCGATCCAACCGCCGTGGGTTTGGTAGGACATTGAGAAACTCCGCCTCCGAAGTAGAAAACTGCTTGTTCAGATATGACTGCTCAGCTTCAGATAGATTCCGGCTTACCCTATTGTATCGAAAATCAGGGTTCAAATGAAATTACGCAGGCAAGAAAAAGGCAGAGATGATTGCTCACCTCTGCCTTGAACTTCTTCTGACTGCTTCCCCGTAGGGAAGTGACTTTACGCCTCGGCCTGAAGCTGTGCCTCGTACTTGGCCAACACTTCAGCGGCCGCTTTCTCAGGATCATCACCGCGGGCGCGAGCCTTGCGGGCTGCTTCGTCGGCCTCTCGGCGGGCCTGATCTTCAATGCGCTGGAAGGCAGCGCGCTGTTGGCGAGATTCCAGGCGTTTGACAAAGCGCTCAACACGACCAACGGTGTCAACAATACGCTGCTCGCCCGTGTAGAAGGGATGGCAGGCGCTGCAAATATTTACCTGCATTTCCGGCTTGGTGCTGCCGGTTAGCCAACTGTTACCACAGGTGCAAGTAACCTTCGCATTCGGATAATAGGTAGGATGAATATCTTCACGCATAGGATTAACCTACTACTTTCTCCGGGTAGACGCTAACGCGCTTCCGGTTTTTCTTTTCCCATTCAAACTGCACGAAGCCATCGGCCATAGCAAAGAGAGTGTCATCTTTGCCTTTGCCAACATTGTTGCCAGGAAAAATTCGTGTCCCACGCTGGCGGACAATAATGCTGCCGGCGGTGACTTCTTCGCCGCCATAGCGCTTGACGCCGAGACGCTGGCCATTTGAATCACGATTGTTGCGGCTTGAACCGCCACCTTTTTTATGTGCCATGGTGTATCTCCTTAGATAGAGTCGCCTCGTCTGACTTGTCTATCAGGACGGGCGCCTGCCTGTGTGCAATCGGGGTTAGGCCTGGATCGTCTCGATCTGCAAACGGGTCACATACTGACGGTGACCGCGACGCACGCGAATGCGCTTTTTGGGGCGATAGCGAAAGACCATGATCTTTTCACCCCGGTACTGCCCGGTAATCTTAGCGGCGACAGTGGCCCCTTCAATCTGGGGCTGACCAATTTGTACATCACCGGCGTCGTCGACAATCATTAACACATCGTCGAGGGCGATACTGTCACCAACATTACCTTCGAGCTTTTCCACTTCCACAATATGGCCGGGAGCAACACGATATTGCTTCCCGCCGGTCCTGACTACAGCATACATACCATTCTCCTTTTCACCGCGTCCGATAACCGGAACTTCAACGGGCGGCCCTGCAGGCGCACCTGCAAGTCAATTGAGTACCAGCAATAAAACGTACCTGTTCGACTAAATAGTTACCTGAAAACAAAAATCCAAACAGGACAAAAAAGTTGTGGGTAGATTATTCCACCCACGAAGGATAATTATACGATATCCAGGCCCATTTCGTCAAAACAGATCCAGGACAAAACCGAGCATATTTGCGCCCTCCGTTCCCAGCAACGCTCAACAGTCTGCCCGCCGGTCAGGGTTCCCGCCGTTTGATGCTACTGCCCTCGATTGAATCAAAGTCCCGGTCATAATCGAATTCGATATAAGCAATCTGGTTGCGCCGTCGAGCCCGTTTTCAAAAATGCTATGGGCAGATGGCAGAAATGAGAGTACAATGCGAAACAAACGGTTTAACGCAAGTGGTCGACGCAAGTTAGACAACGGCGACATCGCCTACTTTCATTTCAGCCAAACTTGTACTATAATTAGTCAAAATATGGACAAGGTTCACTTTACACAGGTTTCTCTGCGCTTTGTGGATCAGTTTTTGCCGAAAGAACGAGTCTTGTTTCGGCTTTCAAATACTCTTACTAGATCAAGGATCTGCACAGATGTCAAACATAATTGTAATCGGCTCTGGGTTTGGAGGACTGAGCGTCGCCGCTCGCATGGCCGCTCGCGGCCACAAGGTGACGCTCTTTGAAAAACGCAACAAGTTGGGAGGTCGCGCCTATACCTACGAATTCGACGGCTTCACCTTTGACGGCGGCCCTACGGTAATCACGGCGCCGTGGCTTCTCGATGAGATTTGGGAACTGGCAGGCCGCAAACGTGAGGACTATTTCGAACTCATGCCGATCGATCCCTTCTACCGCATCTTCGATCACCACGGCCGCGGCTTTGATTACAACGGCGATCATGAGTTCATCCTCAGCCAGATCGACAAGTGGAACCCGGCCGATAAGGAGGGCTACAGCCGCTTTATCGAGACCACCAAAGAGATCTTCGATACCGGCATGGCGCTGATCGATAAACCCTTCCTCCACGTCACGGATATGCTCAAAGTTGCCCCGGACCTGGTGCGGTTACAGAGCTATCGTAGCGTCTACGGGTATGTATCTAAATTTGTGAAGAATGAGTTCCTGCGTCGCTGTTTCTCCTTCCACCCGCTCTTGATCGGCGGTAACCCATTCAACGCAGCATCCCTTTATGTACTGATCCACTATTTGGAGCGTGAGTGGGGAATTCATTATGCGCGGGGCGGCACCGGCGCCATCATCAACGCTTACGAGCGGCTGCTGACCGAGTTAGGGGTAACCATTCACACCAACGCCGAAGTGGATGAAATCCTGGTGGAAGGGCGCAAAGCCACTGGCGTGCGCATGGCCGACGGCACAGTCCACAAAGCCGATGCTGTGGTTTCCAACGCGGATGTGGCCTGGACCTACTTGAACATGATCCCGGAGCAGGCGCGCCGCTTTAACAGCGATCGTCGCATCAAGGGCAAGAAGTACAGCATGTCGCTCTTTGTGATCTACTTCGGCACCAAACGCCAATACCGCGACACCAATCTAGCGCATCACAACATTATCCTCAGCGAGCGCTACAAAGGCCTACTAACGGAGATCTTCGGCAGCAAAAGCCTGCCCGAAGACTTCTCGCTCTACCTGCACATGCCCACCCTTAGCGATCCGTCGATGGCGCCGGAAGGCTGCGAATCGTTCTACGTGCTGTCGCCGGTGCCCCATCTGGGCGCAGATATCGACTGGACCGTGCAGGCGAAGCCCTACCGTGATGCCATCATGAATTTCCTGGAAGAGAACTACCTGCCCGATCTCCAGGAGAACATCGTCGCCGAGCACTACATCGATCCCCTCCACTTTGAGGGTGATCTCAACAGCTATCTCGGGTCGGCCTTCTCGGTGCAGCCAACGCTGACCCAGAGCGCCTGGTTCCGCCCGCACAACCGTTCGGAGGACTTCGACAACCTCTACTTCGTGGGCGCAGGCACCCATCCTGGCGCCGGCGTGCCCGGCGTCATCTCGTCTGCCAAGATCGTGGACGACCTGATCGGCGCGGCCCAAGAGGCACCGGCGGCGCAGGCCGAGCGCACGGCAGCACAGAAGGTAACCGTTTAATTATCCGCGATGATGAATGACGCGAGCACGCCAATTCGTTCGCCACGCCATCATCTTGTTTACAAAAGGAGTATTACATGAACCGCGACATTCTTCGTCAGATCCTTGCCCTGGTCACCTTCCTCGGGACGGTGACAGTGAACAGCTACGCCAATATCGCCGCCATCGGGGGACGCAACACGGGCGACATCTCGGATAGCTTCAACAATTTCTTTACGCCGGCCGGGTACGTTTTTTCGATTTGGGGCGTGATCTACCTGGGTCTGCTGGCCTTTAGCGTCTATCAAGTGCTGCCGGCGCAGCGCGACAATCAGCGGTTGCGGCAGATTGGGTGGCTTTTTGTGCTGACCAACGTCTTCAACGCCGCCTGGATCTTTGCCTGGCACTATCTGCTTATCCCGTTGAGTTGGCTGATCATGATCGGGCTGCTGATCACGCTGTTGGTGATCTACCAGAGATTGGGGATCGGCCGACGCCCGGCCGACACCGCGGGGACCTGGCTGGTCAATGTGCCTTTTAGCATCTACACGGGGTGGATCACAGTGGCGACCATTGCCAACACCACCGTCCTCTTACAGTACTTTGGCTTTAACGGCGGACCGATCCCTGCGCCGATCTGGTCGGCGGTGATCATCGTCGTAGGCGCGGCCATTGCCGGGTACGTCATCTACACGCGCCGTGACATCGCCTTCACGGCTGTCATCGTCTGGGCATACGCCGGCATCGTCGTCAAGTATCTGCCCAACGCCGAACTCGTCGCCTACACCGCGGGGATCATGGCAGTTGCCGTCCTCGTGGTGCTCATTGCCGGTTTGATCCGCAATCCGCCACCAGGGCGACAGGTGCAGAGTGGGGCCATGTAGAAGATCCATCTACGCTTTTTGGTTGAACTTGTGAAGATTAAGAGGTGGTGAGATGATGGGATGATGAAGATGACGGGGATGATGATCTCGTCGAGATTCGTCATCCCGTCATCCCGTCACCCGTTCACCCCATCATCTCTCCTTCGGAGGAATCCCATGTCTCACCTGATCACAACCCTCGGCCCCAAATCCGCCGATGAACTCGGCATGATCCTGCCCCACGAGCATATCTTCGTCGATCTCGGTCCTAGTGAAGCGGAAAGTTGGCGCCACGCCACGCCAGAGCCGGTCATCGCGCTGATGACGCCCTACATCGAGGAGATCCAGGCGCAGGGGATTACAGCGCTGGTAGAGTGCACACCCATGGGTGTAGGACGCCGCGCCGATATCGACCGCGCCGTCTCCGAAGCGACCGGGTTGCCGGTGGTTGTGCCTACCGGCATCTATCGAGAGCCGTGGATCCCCGATTGGGCCATGCAAGCCGGCGAAGACGAACTGACCGATTGGATGCTGGGCGAGCTGACCGGCCAGATTGAAGAGAGTGGCGTCCAGGCGGCATGGATCAAGGTTAGCGCCGGCGATGATGGCATCACCGCTGCCGAAACCAAGATCCTGCGTGCGGCGGCCCGGGCCGGACGCCAGACCAATGCCATCATCGGCAGCCACACCATCCGCGGGCGTGTCGTACGCGATCAACTGGATATTGTTGAAGATGCGGGCTACAGCGCCCAACGCTTCATCTGGATCCATACCCAGAACGAGCCCGACTTCGATCTGCACCTGGAAATGGCGCGCCGCGGCGCCTGGATCGAGTATGACGCCATCGGCGGAGATCGCTTCGATGACGCCTGGCACGTCGACCATATCCAGCGCATCCACGATGCCGGCTTCGGATCACAGCTCCTCCTCAGCCACGACCGCGGCTGGTATGATCCGTCTAAGCCGGGCGGGGGCACTCCTCGACCCTACACGCCGCTGGTGGCATCCCTGCTGCCCGCACTGCGCAAGGCAGGGTTCGACCAGGCAACCATCCGGCAGATGACGCACGATAACCCCTTCCGCGCCTACGCCAGATAGCCAGGGATGGGGTGCGTCCCAAGTTTTTCGGTTCTGATCTTCAGGGCATCTACCCAGAACGGACCGGCACGGAGGCCGGTCCCTACACGTAGGGATGGACCTCCGTGTCCATCCGTCATGGCTTCCCGGTAGACATGGACCCACCCAATAATATGGGATACACGCCCAGGGATGGGCCGATGCAGGCGCCTGATCAGATATAACCGTTCTCATCAAAGCGGATATGCACATCCTCTTGATGAGGGAGTTGATAGACGACGCCCTCTTCGCCCACAATCTCTCGCGCATTTGGGTAGGCCATAAGCGGGGTGCGCACAGTTCGCAGGTACTCCTGTTGAACGGTTTCAGGCAGGTGATACAGATGACGACGGTAGATCTCGGATTTGTGCAGCGCCACATCGAGCCAGGCGCGTCCACGCCAGCGCAGGCCCATATAGATTGTCTCTAAGATGATGCCGATGGCCAACGCGTACCAGATGCCGGTCGATCCCATGCCCAGCGGGAAGGCCAGGAACCACGCCAACGAGACCGATACCATCGCCCGCGTGACCGCCGTCCCAATCAACCCCGGCATCGAGTCACCCGCACCGCGCAGCGCCCCATTGGCCACCATGGCCACAGCCCCTAACGGCAGCACGACAGTGTTGATGCGGAAATAGCTGATCCCGACACGCAGCAGATCGGGGTGGGCGCTTGGATCGAAAAGACGAATGATCGCCGGCGCAAAGATGATGATTGGGATGGCCAACACAGTCATCACAATCAGGCCAATCAAGATGGCTGTGTTGCCGCGCCGTCGCGCCTCTTCCGGCTGCCAATAGCCCAGCGCCTGCCCCACCAGCGTAGTGGCCGCCACATTCAAAGCCAACCCCGGCATAAAAATCAGCGTTTCCACCTGAAAGCCAATCGCCAGGGCGGCGGCGCCGAAGGTCCCCGCTTCGGTAGAGGTGACCAGGCCAAGAACCAGCAAGCGCGAACCATTGCGGAAAAGCCCTTGCACGCCCGAGGGCACACCAATGGTCAAGATATCTTTAAACATCTGCCAATCGGGGCGGTAGCTCCCCGGCAGTAGTTTGATCACGTTCTTGCCCGAATAGATCACATAAAACACGGCAAACACGCCGATGCTGCGCGCCAGCACGGTGCCCATGGCCGCGCCTGCCACCCCAAACGCCGGAACAGGACCAATCCCAAACATAAGCACAAAGTTAAAAGCCACATTGAGTACATTGAGCGTCCCGGTGAGTAGCAGCGGCGTCATGGTATCGCCTGCTCCTTGCATCAGCCGGTTAAAGACGATATTGAGCACCAGAAAGGGCGTACCCAGAAAGAGAATCTGCAGATACTGCACGCCCAGTTCCACTGCCTGCGGCTCACCGCCGCTATTGACCAATGCCAACAACGGACGTGCCAACCCCAACCCCAGCACCATCAACCCCAGCGACAACAACACCCCCGATGTAATTGCCTGACGCGTGACAAAGCTCACGCGCTCTGGGTCACGTGCGCCCTTGGCCTGCGCCACCAGGCTCATGGCGCCGGCCGCCACCGAGAGCAGCATCACCAGCACCAACATGCGGATCGCGCTGCTCATGCCCACGGCAGCAATCGCAATCGGCCCCAATCGGCCCACCATAAAGACGTCGATGACGTCGACCAGACTCTGTAACAGATTGGTCAGGATCACCGGCAGCGCCAGCCGCCAGACCTCACGCACCAATGCCATCCGCTGTGTCTGCGTGGATTGCGGGGGCCGTACCCTTTGTGGGCGTACCCTTTGTGGGCGTACTTTCTGTCTTCGATTGACTCGGTGCGACGGCCATAAGCTCTCCCGCTGCGTGTTGATGCTCTTTTGATCGACGTGGTCGTGCCGGGCAGAGCCCTATTGAACCACCAGTAAGAGATCAATGCAACAAAACCGGTTTTGCTAAATTTCTCTGGCAAACTTGAACCCCACTCACCGGACTGTTATACTTCGCTCATGCCCGTATACGTTCAGCAGACGCCCAATCCCAATGCCCGCAAGTTTGTGTTGCCGCAGAAGATGTTCGACCGCCCGTTGAATCTTTCCGCGCCAAATGTTTCCACGGCGGAAGCGGCGGCGCAGCACCCTCTGGCCCGGCAACTCCTGGCGCTCGAACCGGTCTACAACGTCTTCATGGTGCAAGACTTCGTGACGGTGAACAAGCTGCCTGATGCGGCCTGGGAAGGACTGGAAGAAGAGATAGTGCGGATCGTAACGGCGTATTTTGAGAAGGAGAGAAGGAGCGGAGGGGGGAAGGGGAGAGCGGGTGAAGGGGATGAGGTTATGGAATGATGGGATGATGGGATGATGGGATGACGGATGCATCCGCCCATCATCTCGTCATCCCATCTCGTCATCATCCCGTCATCCTCTTACCCCTTCACCCGCTCACCCGCTCTCCCCTTCCGCCCATCACTGACACCCACCCAACGAAAGACGACAGACCCCATGCCCCGTTCTACACCGATCATCATTTCCAGCGAAAACGGACGCCAGGGCGCCGAAGCCGCTATGCACTTGTTACGCAACGGCGGTAGCGCACTCGACGCCGTGGAGGTTGCCTGCCGCGTCGTCGAGGACGATCCGCAGGAGCACAGTGTTGGCTACAGCGGCCTGCCCAACGTCCTCGGCGACGTCGAACTAGACGCCAGCATCATGGACGGGTTGACCTTGCGCACGGGCGCAGTGGCCGGCGTTCACAACTACGGCAACGTCATCACCCTGGCCCGCAAAGTCATGGACGAACTGCCGCACGTCCTGTTGGTAGGGCGCGGGGCCGAACGTTTCGCCGCCGAACTGGGCATGCAGCCTGCCGAGCAGCGCAGCTTCGACTCGTTGCACCGCTGGCGCCAACGCTTCGAGGATGCCGGCGTGGCCGAACTCACCGACATGCCGCTACGTGAACTGGCCAAACGCATGACCCGTCCTGTCAACCTGGTAGACAGGGTGGATCATGGCACCGTCAACTTCATCGCCCTGGATCAGGCGGGCAACATAGCATCTGCCGTCAGTACCAGCGGACTGGCCTGGAAATATCCAGGCCGTGTGGGGGATTCCCCAGTGGTGGGCGCCGGCAACTATTGCGACAATCGCTATGGAGCTGCCGCCTGCACCGGCATGGGCGAACTGGCGATCCGGGTCAGCACGGCTCGCAGTCTCGTCCTCTACATGAAGATGGGCATGTCTTTGCACGATGCAGGCATGGAAGCCCTTGCCGATCTCGCGTATCTACAGGCCCAGCCCGGCCAGTATATGAACATCGTCGCCATGACCCCCGGCGGCGAACATGCCGGTTTTACCAGTGTCCCCGGCAAGCAGTATCTTTATTTCGGGGCAGACATGGACGAACCGGCCCTGGCGCAGCGCGAAGTCATTCGTACGCCGTGATACGTAGCCCTACCGATCCAAATGCAACGCCAAGGAGCCTCTCCCATGCCAGTTCCGGTGACCATGCCCAAGCTCGGTGAAACCGTCGTGGACGGCACGGTGGCGCGCTGGCATAAACAGCCCGGCGACTCTGTGGACAAGCTAGAACCGTTGCTCGACATCAGCACAGACAAGATCGACACCGAAGTGCCCTCCCCTGCCGCAGGGACGCTGCTTGAGATCGTCGTGCCCGAAGGCGAAACCGTAGAAGCAGGCGCCATCCTTGCCTACATCGGTCATCAGGAAGAGCGTGCGGATGCCGAAGCGTCCACGACAGACGCGGTTGCGGAGGAGAGCGGCCCCAGGGCCACAGGTGACGAAGATCCTACCGACCGCCCCCGCGGTCGCGCCTACATCAGCCCAGTCGTCGCCCGCATGGCCGCCGAACACCGCATCGATCTCGATCAAGTCCCTGCCACCGGCCTGCACGGACGGATCACCAAGAAGGATGTGTTGGCGTTTGTCAGGGAGCAGGAAGCCGCACACGCGGACAGCGGCGGGATCCCTGCCGCCCCAGTCACCGCATCACCCGGCCACCCATCGCCTATCTCTACCCCCCTCTCCGCCATGCGTCGCGCCATCGCCGAGCACATGCAGCGCAGCGTGCGCAGCGCACCGCATGTGACAACCATCCACGAGGTAGACATGAGCGCGGTGGTGCGTCATCGCGAGGAGGCGAAGGATGCGCTGGCCGCCAAAGGTGTGCGGCTCACGTTTACACCTTACTTTGTGGCCGCCGTGGCCGCAGCGCTGCAAGCCGTGCCCGCCGCCAACAGCCGCTTCAGCGAGGACGGCCTGATCTTCAACCGGCGCATCCACATCGGCGTGGCCGTCGCCATCGACGATGGATTGCTCGTCCCCGTCATCCACGACGCCGACGAGCGCAATCTCACCGGCCTGGCCCGCGCCGTCAACCACATTTCCGAGCGTGCCCGGCTGGGGAAACTCCAACCCGACGAGCTTCAAGGGGGCACCTTCACCATCACCAATCATGGCGTAGCCGGCAGCCTCGTCGCCACGCCCATCATCAATCAGCCGCAGTCGGGCATCCTGGGCATAGGCGCCATCGTCAAACGTGCCGTCGTGCGCAGTGGCGAGCATCCGCTGCTGCCCAGCGCCGACGACGCCATCGTCATCCGCCCCATGTGCTACCTCAGCTTCTCGTTCGATCACCGTGTCCTCGACGGCGCCGAAGCGGATGCATTTGTAGGCAGTGTGAAAGCTGTTTTAGAAAACTGGACGGGTGAACTTGGGGGACGTCGGGGGTAAAATGGAAGCGAGTTGCTTTACGTACGCCGCACTACACACTAAACTGTTTGTTGTCAGTAGATAAACAGACGGATAAACATAAAGAAACCGGAGGAACAGCGTGGCAAATTATGATTACGACCTTATCGTCATCGGCAGTGGGCCCGGCGGCTACGTCGCCGCGATTCGGGCGGCACAACTTGGCCTCAAGACGGCGATTGTAGAGCGTGAGAATCTGGGCGGCATCTGCCTCAACTGGGGATGCATCCCCAAGAAGGCGCTGCTCAAGAATGCAACCGTCCTCGAAACGCTGATGCACGCCGACGAATATGGCATTACCTTCGAGAATATGCAGGTCGATTTCAGCAGCGCCGTCAAACGCAGCCTCGATGTGGTGCAGCGACAGACCAAGGGCGTCGGTTTCCTGATGCGCAAGAACAAGATCGAAGTCCTCGAAGGGCACGCCGTCTTCACCGATCCGCACACACTGCAGATCACCCCGGCTGAGATCAAACCCGACGCCAAGGAACAGACTGTCAGCGCCGCCAACTTCATCGTCGCTACCGGTGCGCGGGCGCGTGATCTGCCCGGCGTCAAAGTGGACGGCGAAAAGATCATGCAGTATCGAGAAGCCATCCGCCTGCAAGAGAAACCGGCCTCCCTGGCCGTGATCGGCGCCGGCCCGATTGGCATGGAACTTGGCTATTTCTACAACGCCTACGGCACCGACGTCACCGTGATCGAGATGCTCGATCATGTGCTGCCCTTGGAAGATCCCGAAGCCGCCGCCGAGGTCGCCAAAGCCTTCAAGAGCAAAGGGTTCAAGTTGTTGACCGGCGCCCGCACCGAAAAGGTGGAAGTGAAAGACGACGGCGTGGAATTGACGGTCAAGGATATGAAGAAGGAGACCACGCAGACGATCAAAGTGGAACGCGTCTTGATTTCGATTGGCATCACCCCCAATACAGAAAATGTAGGATTGGACGCCGCCGGTGTCCAGCTTGACAAGCGCGGCTACATCGAAATCGACGAGTACATGCGCACCAATGTGCCGCACATCTACTCGATTGGTGATTGTACGGGCAAACTGGCTTTGGCCCACGTCGCCAGCGCCCAGGGCATCGTCGCTGCCGAGACCATCGCCGGCGTCGAGACCATGCCCATTCCCAACGAAAAGTACATCTTCATGCCGCGCGCCACCTATTGCAAGCCCGAAGTCGCCAGCCTGGGCATGACCGAAACCCAGGCAAAGGAAGCGGGATACGAGGTCAAAGTGGGCAAGTTCCCCTTCCTGCCCAACGGCAAAGCCGTCGCCATCAATGCCAAAACCGGCTTCGTCAAGATCATCTCTGACGCCAAGTATGGCGAGATCCTGGGTGCACACATCGTGGGCGACGAAGCCACCGAACTACTGCCCGAACTCTCGCTGGCGCAGATGATGGAGATCACCCCCGCCGAGATCGCGCGCAATGTCCACGCCCACCCGACCCTGAGCGAAGTCATCATGGAAGCGGCCCATGCGGTCGAGGGGCATCCGATTCACATGTAGAAGAGGACTCATGGACATCGTACCCACCGTCCCGGTCGATGTGACGGTACGCTTTGCCGAAACCGATATGATGGGCGTTGTTCATCACAGCGCATACATCGTTTGGTTCGAACTGGGCCGCATCGCCTGGATGGACGCGGCCGGCATACCGTACACACAGATTTCAGGGGCCGGTTACAATTTTGCCGTCACCGAGGTCAATGCCCAATACCGGGCCGCCATCCGCTTTGGCGACCCGGTACAGGTGATGACCCGGTTGACTACCTTGCGCAGCCGTCAGGTTGCCTTTGAGTACGAAGTATGTCATCGAGACGAGGGCATACTCTTCGCCGGCGGCTTTAGTCGTCACATCTGCGTCGATGATGACGGGCGCAGCGTCAGCATCCCCGCCTGGGTGAGCGATGGTCTGCGTCACGGAGCCGAGAAACTCGCCAATCGTTGGTGAACAGTGGGGGAATTGCCACTTGCACGCGTAGGTAATTCGGCGTAATCTGATATCGAACATAGTACCTTAGAACCAAAATTCAGGAAGTTTTTGGCATGGAGATCTGGCCTTAGGGTAGGGAGCTGGCTCTGCCCCAGTCCCAAGTCTCTAATCCGCTATCTCCAATCCCGTGAGATGAGAGGCAGATCGAGGATGATTCAGGTTCAACAACATGGTTCGGTAACGGCTATCCGCATGGCGCGCACGTTCTTGGGGCGTCCTCTGTATTGGACGACTGCATACTGGCTAGATGGTGTGCTCATCGACACCGGCCCCGCTTACCTGGCCCAGGAACTACTGCGCGTTCTGGCTAACCGTCACATCGACCAGATTCTTGTGACCCATGCCCACGAGGACCATATCGGCGGTCTGCACCTGTTGCACCGACGCTTCCCCGCGGCCCACATCTACGCCTCTCCCCAAGCCATCGAAATCATCCAGGATCCGAGCCGCTTGCACCCACAGCTTTATCGCCGTCTGCTTTGGGGTGTGCCCAAGGCGGTGACCGAGATCAGGCCGCTCCCGCTACAGGTCAAGACGCCGCAATTTTGCTTACGTGTCATCGAAACCCCAGGGCACAGCCCGGATCATGTCAGCTTCTACGAGCCGACGCACCGCTGGCTCTTCACCGGCGATGCCTTCATCGGCGGCAAGGATCAATCCTGGGCCAATGAGTACGAAATGTTCGGCATTGTCAGCAGCCTGCGTGCCCTGGCCGCGCTGCGGCCTGAGCGCATCTTCCCCGGCAGCGGCAATGTACGACGCACAGCCCAGCCCGAACTCCACGGCAAGATCGCCCAACTCCTCGGCCTCTGCCAGGAAGTGGCCCGCCTCGATGCTAAAAAATTCTCTACTGAGGAGATCGTAGAGCAATTGTTTGAAGGCGAATCGCGCATGCGCTTCTGGACGCAGGGACATTTCTCGGGGGCGCATCTGGTTGAAGCATGCCGTCGCTACAACGATATCTTCGATCCCGCCACCCTGGCCGATGATGTGAGCATCAGCGCCACCGACGAAGACGATGTTGGCGATTCCTCGACCAGCGAGTCCGCAGATCAGAACGATTGGCGCTCGACCAAGTAGCCATACCAAAAGAGCTGCCAGGTTTGTGCACAAACCTGGCAGCTCTTTTGCGCGCTAAAACACTTGTTCCTACAACTGTGCGCGCAAGAACGATTGCGACTATATCTGTGCGCACAATACCATGTGCGCCTATCACTTTCAGGAGTAATACAATGAGCAAACGAACCGGATCGCTGCTGTTGGTCTTTGCCCTCTTTGTGGCGACTACCCTGGCCTGTTCCGGTGGACGCTTCGGTACGAATCGCGCCGAACCCACGCCGACGCCACGTACGGTGGAAGTCAGCGAAGCCGCGGCCCAAGAAGCACAACAGGCCGTAGCTACCGCCATGAGCGGTGGCACTCTGCGCATGACCGAAGCCCAGTTCACCAGCTTGATCGCAGCCCAACTCACCCAGGATGAAGGCCTGCCCATCAGCGACCTCACCGTCTGGTTCGACCCGGGTGTCATCACAGTGGGCGGCGTGCTGGCGGAGGGCGTAGTGCCACTCCTCAGTGGACCACTTGAGATCAAGGGCACGTTGGCGGCGGAGAATGGCTCAGTCACATTCGACATGACCGAAGCGACGATCAGGGGTATATCTGTGCCCGGTGCGGCAACCAACGCCATCGAACGTCAAGTGAACGACGCGCTGACACAGACCGATCTTGGCGGTCGTGTCCGCTCGATTACCATCAACCAGGGTGAACTCGTCATCGAACAGGAATAACCATGCCAACCCATCTTTTTCATCCGTCTCACTATCACAATACCATCGGCTCGCATGACCCTGTCTTAAAAATCGCAGACGGAGACAGCGTGATCACCACCACCGTGGATGCACGCGGCGGCGACGTCAGCGAGCAGCAGATCACGCCACCCGGCAACCCCATGACCGGCCCCTTTTACGTGGAAGGGGCGGAGCCCGGCGACACGCTGGTTGTCGTCCTCGACCGGCTGACGCCCGAATCGTGCTTTCGGATGGACGCGCAAGACGGTGGCCGCCAACGTGGTTGATCCTGAGTATGTCATGGAACTGCCCCACCAGCCTGCGGATCAACAACTGGCGCGCTGGCGCATCGACAATGATGCGGGTACCGCCACATTGGCCGAACCGGCGGATACAAAGTTGGGCAACTTTACGCTGCCGCTGGCGCCTATGGTGGGCTGCTTTGGCGTCGCCCCCGCCCGCGGACAGGCCATTTCCACGGCTACATCCGCCGAGCACGGCGGCAACATGGACTACCGTGGCTACACCACAGGCGTCACCTGCTACTTCCCCGTCTTGGTGCCCGGCGCGCTCTTCCACATTGGCGACGGCCACGCCCTGCAAGGGGACGGCGAAATCGTAGGCACCGGCATTGAGATCTCATTCGAGGTGCAGTTTACCGTCCATTTACAGAAGGGGAAGCGCATCAACTGGCCGCGCGGCGAGAATGCCGACTACATCTTCACCGCCGGCAACGCCCGTCCGCTGGACCAGGCCACGCAGCACGCCACCACCGAAATGCTGCGCTGGCTGCAGAGCGATTACGGCCTCGATCCGGTCGGAGCCAACATCCTCATGGGGCAATGTGTCGAATATGATCTGGGCAACATTTTCGATCCGGCGTACACCATGATCTGCAAAGTGCCGAAACGAGTGCTGCCAAAGATTTGATGACAGACGACGGACGACGGGAAAAGTTCACCCGTCGTCCGTCGTCTGTCACCTGCCTTGGTGCCCCTTACTTCATCATCTTGCGCAGCATAAACATGACGCTGCCGATCATGGTCAAGAAGGCGAGGCCAAGTTTGGTGACGTCGACCACGGGTTCCACTTCGACGCCATTGGGGCCGACGCTGATCACCGCAACTGGGCGGCTCCAACCGCCGCCTCCGCCGCCACCACCTCCGCCGCTGCCGCTTGAGGGGGCAGCGTTTTCTTCGTCTTCCTCGGGTTCGCTGCTGCCGCTACCCACGCCACTGCCCAATCCCATACCCAATGCCACTTCTGATGCGGTGATAACGGTGTACTCGCCCTTCTGCAGCGGCTCGCCAAAGACCGCCGACGGTTTGGCCATGTCGAAGAGGCGATTGAATACGTTCACACTCTTTTCCCAATTAGCGGCGATGGTTTCGCTGTAATCTACGTTTTCAGTCATTGAGTTGTCTCCTTGTACATTGCGGTGTAAATACCACGGCGAAAATATGGTATCTCTGCCACTGATAGCGAGTGTCGGCACATTTCCGCCGGGATTTACCGGCGATAAGTAGCTGTGTTAGCGCGCTCTGATGCCGATGATCACAAACAGGATCGCGGCGCCGATCAGGATCCACTGTCCCCAGCGGGTCGGGTCGGGGATGGGAATCTGTTGGGCGACGCCGGCTTCTTCGACGCTGATGCTGGTCGGTCTGTTGAGAACCCAACCGCCGTTGGGCCAGCGCACGGTGAGGACATGGCTTTGCGGACGAATGGTCCGTGCCCCGACGGTGAACGGTTCGCCGTCGATAGATTCATAGTTGATGCCTGGGCCGGCTTCGTTCATACTCACTCCTTTCTGAATTGAAGGACATTTCTCATCCAGAATACACGCCTTCACACGCCGGTGTCGTCCCCAATTTGAGGGGATCGATTTGGGGCAAATGACGGAGTGAGGCTGAGTTGCCAAATGTGGATCGCTACGATAAATTGAAGTGTCGTAACTTTGCGAAGCCGTATAGCGATTGAAAAGCGTGAGGAGATCCGTCGATGTCCACCACACAACAGATCCCGTGGCCACAACTGTCTATGCCGCAAACCGACATTGTCATCGTCGGGTTGGGGCCGGGTGATGTGGGCAGCATTCCGCTGATGGTCTGGCAGCTTTTGCACACGGCGCATCACTTGATCCTGCGCACCGAACGTCACCCCGGCGTGGAGGTGCTGCAGGGGTCGGCCCCCTTTGAGAGCTGCGACGATCTCTATGAAGTCCACGCCGATTTCGCCGATGTCTATGGCGCGATTGCCGATCGCGTGATCGCGCGGGCGCAGCAAGGGCGTGTGGTCTATGCCGTCCCTGGCCACCCGTGGATCGGCGAAATGACCACGCCGCTGATTGTGACCGCGGCAGTGGAAGCCGGTCTCTCGGTGGACGTGCTGGGCGGGGCCAGTTTTATGGAACCCAGTTGGGCCGCCGTGGGCATCGACGCCATGGACGGCAGCCAGGTCGTAGACGGGATGTTGCTGGCGCGCCGTCACCACCCGCAGATCGACGTTCATTTGCCTGCGCTCGTGGCTCAGGTCTACGCCCGCCATGTCGCTTCGGATGTGAAACTGGTGCTGCTCAACGCCTATCCGCCGGAGCACCCGGTCACGTTGATCCACGCCGCGGGGACGGAGACGGCGCGCACGGAGACGGTCGCCCTGCATGAGCTGGATCACAGCCGCGATTTCGATCACCTGACATCGGTCTACGTGCCGCCACTGCCGCGATCCAGCCTGCTCGATCTGCAAGAATTGATCGCACACCTGCGCGCGCCGGAAGGCTGCCCATGGGATCAAGAGCAGACGTTGTCTTCGCTCAAGGGCTTTCTGCTCGACGAAGCCGCCGAAACCGTGGAAGCCATCGACAACGAGGACGACGATCACACTGCCGAGGAATTGGGGGATCTGATCGGCATCACCGTGATGATCGCACAGGTGGCCGGTGAGGAAGGACGTTTTCAGATGGCCGACGCCCTGCGCGCCAGTGTGGAAAAGCTGACGCGCCGCCACCCGCACGTCTTTGGCGAAGCAGCCGTCGCCGATATGGACGCGCTCTATGTGCAGTGGGATGAGATCAAGGCTCAAGAGCGCAAAGCCAAGGGCCAGGCCCCCAAAGGTCCGCTCGATCTGCCTGCCTCGCTGCCTGCCCTGGAAAAGGCGCGCCAGATGCAGTCCAAAGCCGAAAAGGCCGATCTGCTCAGCCGCAAAGCATTGGCTCAGGAAAACCCGGCACTGGCCGACCTGCTGCCGGCAGGCACCGGCGAAGAAGAGTTGGGGCGCCTCCTCTGGCAGTTAGTGGCCGTGGCCAAACAACTCGATCTCGAACCCGAGAGCGCACTGCGCAGCTACGCCATCCGCTTCCGTGAACACGCCACAGGCAAGACACAATAGACCTCCACGCAAGGGTGAAGTTCAAATGGCGGGCGCTTTTGCCCCGCAAATTAACATGCATGCCGGCCAACAGGCGCCGGTGTGTGCCGAAATTCGGAACCACAGAATTTCGATCCACTATCGTGTCAACGGTCAAGTGATGGCAATTCCGTAGGAGGACGCAGCAAGCAGCGCCCTACCCGGCAAATCAGGCTTGACGCATCACAAGTCAGAAAGCACTCGTTTTCAAAGTGCCTTCAGGTGAGATCAAGGAGTATCCGTCGCGGGCATAGGCGTTAAGTTAAGGCTCTATGCTCCACGCCCCCGCGTCCTCGTGTGCAGGCAAGAGTATTGGCCACAAAGAACACAAAGAACGCAAAGAAGAAGATGCAACGTCCTTATCTATGTGTTCTTTGTGTTCTCTGTGGCTATTCCCTTCTGGACGTGACGCCAGGAGGGAAGACCCCGGCACTTGCTCGAACGGAGCTTATCTCAACGCCTATGGGGTCGTGGGAGGGCGGCTCAGTTCGATCAATAGCCTTTGCGTCTCTTCAGCCAGGGGAATGAGCTGATCGGCGGGTGCCCCGACGGTGGCTTGTTCCGTGAGGGTTGTGAGGTTGGCGGCGATGCGGGCGACGGTCTCGGCGTCGATCTGGGCCAGTTGCGTTTGGACGCCCTCAAAGTGGGATCGGGCACGCGCCAGCGCATCCAGCGCGCCCCGGCGTTCGGCGCCCTGCGTCCCCTGTGGATACTCGATGGCGAAGACGTCGACACCCTGCGCCGCGTCCATGGCCTGGGCGCGCGCCTCGGCCAATGGATCGACCGGCGCAGCGTGGCGGCTGTTGCTCCACATCAGCACAGCCGCCACCACGATCACCACGATCCCCAGCACGATCGATGCCCAAAGCAAAGGACGCGCACGGCGTCGCTGACGGTAAACGCTCATCAGTGCTTATCTTTCTACAATCACGGTGATGGATACATCCGCCGCCACATCGGCGACGGCGGATCGGGCCGCGCCAACCACGTCCTTGTTGGCGGCGGACGCGGTGAGATCGAGCAGACGATTGTCCACAATTAAGTGAACGATCGGTGCGCCGCCAAAGACGCCCACTTTGGCGAGGCCCGGCAGTTGCGCCAACACCTCGTCGCGCGGGCCGGTCACCACCTGCGCGCCGCCCTTCTGCAAGCGTACCACGCCGCGCCGATCCAGCGCCAGCGTCTGGGGACGGCGCAACAGTTTCTTCCCGGTCTGGTAGATGCGAAAGCCGCCGCTCTCGGCCAGCAGTGCGATCTCGTCCAGGGGGACGTTGGCCGACTGCGCTGCCACGGTGCGCGCCTCCACTTCGCTGACATCCACCTGCGCCAAAGAGGCGGCCAAGGGTAAGTTTCCCGTGGCCACGGCGCGCAGAATGCCGCGTTCTTCGTCGCGCTCGATCACCACCTGCACTTGTGTGGGGTCGGCGCCGGAACGCACGGCGGCGGCTTCGGCTTCATTGGCCAGCGCGTCGGCGCTGATCGACTCGCTCAGGCTGCGTTCGACGGTTTCGCGCACGCTGGCCAGGGCGTCACCCAGTGACGAGATCACCGCAGCCTGGTCCACCAGTTGAAACGGAACGCCAAGGCGCGCCGCCACGGCAGGCACCAGCGCCCCGGCCCCGCCGCCGCCACCCACGATCTGGAACGCGCCCCGGCGCAGCCCGTATTCCCTGGTGGCGCCTTCCAGCGCCTGGGCCACGCGATCCGCCGCCAGATCCAGCATCTGCTGCGCGGCGTCCTGCGCCGCACACCCCAGTTGACGCCCCAACACGGCAAACGCGGCCAACGCCGCCGGCTGTGATCCGCCGGCGTAGGCGTCCGCGGGGACCTGCCCCAGCGCGTTGGCGGCGCAGGTGACGGTCAACGCCCAGCGTCGGCCGTTCTCACTGCGGATGGCGACGTAGTCGGCGGGGTCGCCGGGACGTGGGGCGAACATCTCCAATTGCAGTTGCCCGGCGTCGAGTAGTTCGGGGCTGAGCGAGGCGTAGGACAGCCCGGCGATGTGCGCCGAACGCGGCCCCACGTCCACGATCTTGCGTCCATCGCTGCGCGGCATCGAGCCTCCGGCAATTCCCTGCACACGCACGTCCAGTGAACGCACGCAGGTGGGGTGATCCATCACCCAAACATAGCGCGTCTCCGGCTGTCCGCCGCGCACGATGCCCAAGTTGCTGCTGGTGCCGCCCACTTCCAAAAAGACGCCGTTGACCAGTCCCCCCGAAAGCAACGCACCCGCCAGGCTGGCTGCCGGTCCGGAAAAGAGGGTGAGGATGGGGCGACGGCGCAGCGTGTCCAGGTCGGTGAGGCCGCCGTCGCCGCGCATGATCATCAACGGCGCCGCGATGTGGGCGCGGCGCAGGCTCGCTTCCACCAGTTCGGCGGTTTGCAGCATCTTGGGGACGAGGCTGGCGTTGATGGCGGCGGTGAGGGTGCGGATCTCCAGCCCGTAGACGCCCGAAAGTTGGTGACCGGCCAACGCAGGCACGCCCCGGGCCGCCGCCGCTTCCAGCACGCGCCGCTCGTTGACAGGATCGTCCACGGCAAAGGCTTCGCTGGCCACGATCACCTCGGCGCCCTGATCGAGCAGATCGTCCACAGCGGCGGCAGCGTCCTCGGCGCTGACGCCGTCGCTGCTTTCCAAAAAGACGCTGCGCGTGCGCAGGAAGCGTTGCGGCGCCAGTTCGATGTCGCCCATCTGCGTGCGGCGCAATGCGTCGGCGGCATCACGTCCGCCGCCCATGCCCACGATGCCCACCACGGCGGTGTCTCCTTCGAGCAGGGCGTTCACGGCTTGCGTGGTGCTGTGGGCTACCAATGTCACCTGGTCGGCATCGATGTCGGGCCGGGCCAGGAGTTGCGAAAGCGTTTCTACAATGCCACGGGCGACGCCTTCCTCGGCGGCGTGGGTGGTGGGGGTGACAGCCTGTGCAAGCAAACGATAGCCACCGGCGCCGTCATCATGGCCGATGGCTATCGCTTTTGTAAATGTTCCACCTACGTCGACGCCAAGGCGAATGCTCATCTGGCTGCGTTCGCCTCTTGTGGTTTGTTGCGTCGCACCGTGCTCTGCACACGCGTGTTGCCCAGTCCGCCCCGGCTGCGCAGCCACATGGCCAGCCCGCCGAAGACGTAGATCGCCAGCAGCGTGGCCTGGGCTGCCAATGTCTCCACCGTGGGGTGGAAGCCGGAGAATTCGGCCAGCGTACGCGGCAACCTGGGCAGCACGCCGATCAAAGACGTCACCCCGATCAGGCCGGTGTCCTGCAATTCGTGGACGCCCTTGCCGATGAAGGCCACCGACAGCAGCATGATGATGGATACGGCGGCGGTCATGAACGTTGAAATCGGCAGGCGCTGCCCGGCACGCAGGATCAGCCAGGCCACTACGCCCAACACCGCCAGCCCGGCCAGGAAGCCATAAAGCACATAGACGGTGGTCTGGCGGCTCATGCCCAGAAGGACTTCGTAGAAGAGCGCGGTCTCGAAGCCTTCACGATAGACGGCGGTGAAGCCCAGCCCCATCAAACCGAGGACGCTGCCGCCGGTCATGGCGGCCCATGCCTTGGCGTTGAGAAATTCCATCCAGCGTTTGCGGTCCAACCGGCTCACCAGCCAGAACGAGACCCAGAAGAGCATGCCCACGGCGACGAAGGTGACCAGCGCTTCCAGCATTTCACGGCCCACCGGGGCGATGTTGAGCAGCACCCGCAGCAGTACCCAGGTGACGGCGCTGGCCGCCACCGCGCCAATCACGCCCAGGAAGACGTAACGACGTCCACGGCGGTTGGCGCCGCTGGATTGCAGGTAGCCAAGCAGGGCGGCGATGACCAGCACAGCCTCCAGCCCTTCGCGGAAGATAATGGCGAAGGAGCCGGCGAAGGCCAGTGTGGGGGCCAGCGCGCCCGATTCGGCGTACATCCCCGCGATCTCATCCAACCCATCGCGCACCAACCGTGCGGCTGTCTCCACTTCGGCGGCCGGCGCACCGGCCTGCATCTGCGAACGCAGATCGGCGAAGTGATACTCCATCTCCAGCGTCAGATCGGCGTCGACCACGCGCAGCGGGATTTCGATCAGTTCAAAGTGATCGAGATAGGCGGCGCGGGCGGCCTTGAAGGCCACGTCGAAGTTGCCCAGCCGGTATTCGCGCATGGCGTGTTGCAGATCGGAGTCGATCTGCGTGATTTCGGCCAGCACGTTGACCTCTTCGTTGCCGCTGCCGGTAGCCGCCGCCACGGGCATGGCCAGCAGCGTCCCCAGCATGGCGCAGAGCAGAGCAAGCAGCAGAATACGTTGGATCTTCATCGGAAACCTCGTGGGTAAGGGAACAATCACGTGAATATGGATGTTACTCGTTACTCATTATTCTCAACTATCGTCGCCACCTGATCCAGCGCGGCATTGATTTCGTCGGCGATCTGTCGGACGTCGGCCTGGGGTTCGCCGGCCTGGATGGCGTCGCGCAGCTCTTTGAATTGCAGTTCCATGGATTCCATCAGTTCCTGCTCGCCGGCCTGCATGAGATCGTCTTCGATGTACTCGAAGCCTTCCAGGTAGGCGTCGGCGGCCTGTTCATAGGCTTCGTCGGCGTCGCCGGTTTCGTAGTACTGGAGGGCCTGGGCCACACGACCGCGGATGTCCTCGATGACTTCGGCAGGCGTAGATTCAACCATCTCGGCCAGGCCGAAGTGTTCGGTCAACTGTGCGTTGATGGCATCAACGGCGCTTTCCACATCGGCCACACTTGCCGCGGCGGACGGTGGCATCACCGTGGTGAAGACGGCGTCCAACGCGCTGAGTTGGTCGACGATCTGCTGGTTCTCGATGGTCAGGTCGGCGTAGCGCTGTTTGGCGACGTTGAAGAAGCCGAAGCCGTCCTGGTATTCGGCCGGCTCAATCACCACCCCATCGGCCACGGCTTCGGCGTATTCGTGCTCGATGGTGTTCAACAGGTCGCGTAGCACGGCTGCCCGGAAGGTCGCATCACTGTTCAGGTCACCGGCCAGCGTCTGGGTGGTCTCGTCCAAGGCGGCGAGGACGGTGGTGTAGGCCGCTTCCACGGCGGCGGCGTCGTCGGGGGTGGTTTCGATAGCGGCGCTGTAGGCTTCGATGTCGGCGGTCAGCGCGTCGATCTCCTCGCCGGTGAGGACGTCCTTCAGGTTGGGCAGGCCCTCGGCCAGTGGATGGCGAGCATGGGCGTCGGCAATGCCGTTCTCACCTGTTTGCCACAGTGTAAAACTGGAGAAGAGATGTCCCTGCATTTCGGCCACGACGGCGGCGGCGTGCACTGTATCCTCGGGCAAGGTCACCGGCGCGGCCGTCTGTTCGGCGGGCTGCGCCGAAGGTGACGACGACGGTGAGGATACACAGGCGCTGAGCAAACCCAACGCCGCCATCGGCATGATCAACAAAGCCACACTCTTGCGCATGATTTTCATCAACCTGCATCTCCTTGATGATTGAACGCGACAGCACACACTGCTTCTTGGCAAAAGAAGCGGTGACCGGCACTGCCACCGTAATAGACGAACCTGGCTTTCCCGAACCGGGAGCGGGGGTATCATAACACGTCGAAAAGGCCGAATTCAAGGGAATCGAGGACGAATTTCGGTGTGGGCAGTTGCGGTCTGGGTGAAACAATGCACAAACGGCCGTTGAGCGGAGAGTTAACCGTGGTTAATTCTCCGCTATCCGCAATGACCGTTCGACGAATCGGATAATCGACTTTTTCTGTCTGAGCACTCCGCTAGAACGAGCCAGAATGACAGACGACCCAACAAAAATCCTCAGATTGACGCTGTTTATGGGCTATGATAGCATAATATTAAGATTGCACCGGGTCCGGTTGCATGCTTCTTGCTCCACCCCTCATCGTGAACTAAAGACTTCTGGTATTTTACCGACTCGTACAATCAGGTTCTTCAGTTGTCCGGACGGTGCTTTTTCTCTGCTGTCCGATTGCCCAACTATTGTGCCAACCGCAGACTAGGAGGAAAAATCATGTCTCAATCGAATCGACTTTCACGCCGTGACTTTCTACGGCTGGCCGGTGGTGCAGCCGGCATCACGGCATTGGCAGCCTGTGCGCCGATGGCCGCTCCGGGTGCAGCACCGGCAGCAGGGGGTGATGCAGCCCCCGCCGCAGCCACAGAGCTAACCGTGTGGGCAATCCGCTCCTTTGCACCGCCTGCCGACGATGTGTTGTTGGCTAACATTGAGTCGTGGGCCGACCAGAACAACGTCAAGCTGGATCTGGTAGCCGAAATCGAGGTCCCCACACTGAACGAACGTCTGGCAGCCGCGATCGAATCCCAAAATCTGCCGGATGTGGCCGAAATCGCCGGCGATCGCATTGCCCTCCACTACCCATCAGGTCTCTACGAGGACATGAGCGAACTCTATGCCGAGATTGGGGAGCAGTACGGCGGCTTCTTCACGGTCGCCGAGAAGATGGCCACCATTGACGGCAAGCAGTGGGCCATTCCTTACTCGATCAGTTCCTCCTTAATGCACATTCGTAAAGACATTTTGGACGAGAAGGGTCTCGCCATCCCCACTACTTGGCAAGAATACGTAGACGTCATGAAGGCGGCGCAGAACCCGCCTGATCTCTACGGTGCCGGCATTGGGCTGAACCAGGCGGCGGGCGATGCCGAAAACACATTCAATTTGATGCGGTTAGGCTTTGGTTCGACCAATACCGACGAGAGCGGTGAGACAATCACAATTGACTCGCCGGAGACCCATGAGTGGCTCGATTTCGTCGTCAACACGATGTATGCTGCCGATATTTTCCCACCGGACGTTTTCGAATGGGACAACGCCAGTAACAATGCGGCCTACCAGAACGAGTCGGTTGTCTCTGTACACAATCCAGCCAGTGTGCTCGTTTGGCTAAAGGAGAACAAGCCGGAACTGGCCGAAGTCACAGCGATTGCTGGTGTCCCAGCCGGCCCCAAAGGGGCATTCAACTCAGCCAGTGTGCGTGTAGCCTGGACCAGCTTCACTACTGTGCCGGCGGAGAAGCAGGAGATGGGCAAGGATCTGATCCGCTTCCTCTATGAACCGGCACAGTACGAGCCGTGGATCCAATTGGCCTTTGCTGCCCCAGCCGTAGAGCAGTACGCTGATATGGAGATGTGGAACGATCCGCAGAACGCTGGTTTCCTGGATGCTGCCCGCACCGGTGTACTGCCCGCCTATCCTGGGCCAATCACACCGGCATCGACTGAGCTAGGCACACGTAACCCATCACTGACCATGGTCCTTCGTGTGATTGTGGATGGCTGGAGCATGGACGAGGCTATTGCCGAAGCCCAGCAAGTGGCCGAAGATATCTACAGCAAGTACGAATAGGTATTCAACCCACAACATGGCTGGGAGCGGAACTCGCTCCCAGCCATGTTGTGCAAGGAGATAGCAATGGCAGCCGATGTTACAATAAAGGCCCCAGCCAAACCAAAACAGTCCCTAGCACGCCGTCGAGAGAGCCTTCAAGGGTACCTTTTGGTATCGCCCATTATCCTACTCTTCATCTGTCTGATCTTCTACCCTTTTTTCAACGCCGTCTGGTTGAGTATGACCGACAAGACCATCGGCACCACCGGCGATTTCATTGGGTTCAGTAACTATGCCTGGCTACTCCGCTGGCCAGATTTCGGGCTTATGCTCCTGAACACGTGGACCATTGCCTTTGTTGGTGTAGTGCTGAAATTCATGGTGGGCATGGCCATGGCGCTGCTGCTCAACAATGCCTTTCCGGGCCGCGCCCTGCTGCGCGGCATTTTTATGCTGCCCTGGGCTCTACCGACCTTTGTGGCCACGCTTACCTGGCGCTGGCTTTACGACTACAACAGCGGCGTTTTCAATACCATTCTCACTGGCACGGGTCTCACTGAAAGCAAAATCTCCTTCCTGGGTCATCCCCAATTTGCCCTCATCGCTGTGATCATCCTGGTGGTGTGGAAAGGCTTCCCCTTCTTTGGCATCTCCTATTTGGCCGGGATGCAAGGCATTCCTGAAGAGCTCTATGAAGCTGCCAAAGTAGACGGCGCCACGCCCTGGCAGCAGTACCGCTACATTACACTGCCCAGCCTGCGCCATGTGATCATGATTACCTGCTTGCTCTCATTGATCTGGACCTCTAACACCTTTGAGATGGTCTACCTGCTCACCGGTGGCGGCCCTTCAAACCGTACTCAGGTTTTTACCTTAATGACCTACAAACTGGGCATTGAGAACCTACGTATTGGAGAGGCGTCGGCCGTGCCCATGATGTTCTTTCCGCTGCTGGCGGGCTTGATTGTGATTGTCTCACGCTACATGATGGAAGGGGAAGAAGAATGAGCTTTTGGCGAGAACAGTATCGGCTACAACAGGCTGTACGACGAACGCTTTTTGTCCTGGCCTTACTGGCCTTCTTCATCTGGGTAGTCTTTCCCTTCTACTGGATGGTGGCAACCTCGCTGCGACCCAACGCTGAACTCTACGCTCGCCAGGTCTCGCTGCTGCCACAGGAGTTGACATTTGAGCACTACCTGACTGAACTGAACCGGTATCAGTTTGGTGTGCGCATGCGCAACAGCCTAGTCGTGGCGAGCACGACTACAATCCTGACCATGGCAGTGAGCAGCCTGGGGGCATTCAGCGTCACGCGCATGCGCTACCGAGGACGGGCCGCTATTGCCCGCTCGATCCTCTTTGTATACCTGATCCCTGGCTCACTTCTCTTTATCCCGCTCTACATCATTGTTTATACCGTAGGACTTGCCAATACGCTGACCTCATTGATAGTCACATACCTGACCTTTAGCATCCCCTTCAGCACCTGGATGCTCATGGGCTACTTCAAAGCCATCCCCAAGGATATGGAGGAGGCGGCCATGATCGATGGCTGCACACGACTACAGACCTTCTACAAGATCCTGTTGCCACTCTCGGCGCCCGGTCTTGTCGCCGCCGGCATCTTTGCCTTCACCCTGTCCTGGAACGAGTTTCTCTACGCCCTGATCTTCATTACCAGCAGCAAGCTACAGACTATACCGGTAGGGCTGGCCTCCCACATTGTCGCCGACATATACATGTGGGGGCCACTGATGGCCGGCTCCACCATGGCCGCCATTCCCGTGATCATCCTCTACATGTTGGCGCAGAGGGCACTGGTACAGGGCCTTTTTGCCGGGTCTGTGCGCGGTTAGCGGACAATCAGTCCGCTCCCGTATGTTGCGGCGTAAGTACCATGGCGGGATTTACTAGGTTCTAACGCGCCGACTTCGTTTCCTCTGGAAGGCTAACCATGCGCCTGACCCTGATCCATCCCTGTATTGGACGCAAACCCGGCGAGAAGTACATCGGCACCTGGCAGATGGAGCCGCTGCCTGCCGCCACCCTGGCCGGGCTAACCCCACCCGATGTGGACGTGAAGTTCTACGACGACCGCCTGGAGCAGATCCCCTTCGACGAGCCGACGGATCTGGTGGCCATCAGTGTGGAGACCTACACGGCTCGACGCGCCTACCAGATCGCCAGCGAATACCGCAAGCGCAAGATCCCGGTGGTGATGGGCGGCTTCCACGCCATGCTCTGCCCAGAGGAAGTAGCCGACTACGCCGAAGCGGTGGTGGTGGGCGAAGCCGAAGCGCTCTGGCCACAGGTGCTCGACGATGCCCGTCACGGCACGCTGCAAAAGATCTACCGCGCCCCCGAACGCCCCAACCTGGGCGGCCTGCGCCCGGACCGATCCATCTTCCGCGGCAAGCGCTACCTGCCCATCGGTCTTGTGGAAGCGGGGCGCGGCTGCCACTTCAAGTGCGATTTCTGCGCAATTCAGACGGTCTTCGAGCGCACGCAGACGCGCCGCCCGGTGGATGACATCATCGCCGAGTTGGTGCGCTTGCGAGGCGAGAACAAGCGCTTCTTCTTCTTCGTCGACGACAACATTACCTCCAACATGCGCCAGGCCAAGGAACTCTACGAAGCGCTGATCCCGTTGAAGATTCGCTGGGTGAGCCAGGCCAGCATCAACGCCGCCCACGACGAGGAATTCCTCGATCTGATTGCGCGCAGCGGTTGTGAAGGGCTGCTCATCGGCTTTGAGAGCCTCAACCCAGACAATCTCAAGGCCATGGACAAGGGCTTCAATACCATGAAAGGCGGCTTCGAGCCGGCGCTGGCCAACCTGCGCCGCTATGGCATCAAGCTCTACCTCACCTTTGTCTTCGGCTATGACGAGGACACCCCGGAATCTTTTATACAGACCGTGGACTTCGCCAAAGATCACCGCATCTACATCGGCGCCTTCAACCACCTCACCCCCTTCCCCGGCACGCCGCTCTACGAACGCCTGGCCAGGGAAGGACGCCTGCTCTACGAATCCTGGTGGCTCGACGACGCCTATCGCTACAACATGATCCCCTTCCAGCCCAAACGCATGTCGCCCCAAGAACTTCAACGCGGCTGTCTCGAAGCGCGCAGAGCGTTTTACTCCGTACCCAGCATTGTCCGCCGCAGCATGGACAAGGTCAACCGTCCTGATTTCTTCATGTTTTGGAACTTCTACCTGATCAACTGGATGATCCGCGGCGAGGTCAGCGCCAGAGACTTCTATCCGCTGGGCGATCCACTGTGGCAGGGGAGCTTACTCAAGGCCTAGGACGGATCTGGATGACACCGCCTTATCGATTCGAACTTGCATCGCCCGCCGACGACGCCGACATCCGACGGCTTCTGCGCCAAAACCCCGTCCCCGGCCAACAGGACGTGACCTACGAACGCGAACCCGACTACTTCCTGGGCTCATCCATCATGGGGCCGCTGAGCCAGACGTTGGTGGCGCGCCACGTCGAATCAGGGCAGGTCGTCGGCGTGGCAACACGATCGGTGCGCCCACTCTTCGTCAACGGCGAAGTGGAAACTGTCGGCTACATCGGCCAATTGCGCGTGGACCAATCGCATCGGGGGCGCTGGTTGGTGCCAATGGGCTTCCGTCTCTTCCACGAGTTACACGGCGACGCCGCCACCACCGGCTACATCACCACCATCATCGAAGGCAATGCCGAAGCCGAAGGCATCCTGGTGGAAAAGGCGCGGCGACACTATCCCGCTTACCGTCGCCTGGATCGGCTCTTCACGCTGGCGCTGGTGGTGCGCCGTCCACGGAAAGTGATGGCGAGTACCTTCGAAATCCTGTCGGGAGACGAGGTGGGCCTGCACGAGATCGTCTCTTTCCTCCACGCCCAGGGCAGGCGCAAGCAGTTCTTCCCCGTATTGAGCGAAGACGATTTCAACGGCGACACCACGCGCGATTTCAACGTGTCCAACTTCGCAGTCGCCTGCCGTGGGGATGAGATTCTGGGTGTGCTTGGGCTGTGGGATCAATCGCGCTACAAACAGAGTGTCGTCCACGCTTACGGCCCGCAACTGCGCCGGCTGCGTCCGTTTTACAACGTGGGGGCCAGGGTCTTGGGCGCACACCCCCTGGCTGCGCCGGGGCAGCCCATCCACTTCGCCTATGCCAGCTTTGCCTGCGTGGCCGAGGACGATCCATCCATCTTCCACGCCCTGCTCACCCAGGTCTATAACCAGGCTGCGGCCGGCGGCTTCGCCTTTCTCATGCTGGGGCTCAGCGAAACCGATCCGCTGCTGGCTGTGGGGCGCAAATGGCTGCACATCCCCTACACCAGTACGCTTTACAGCGTCTGCTGGCAGGGCGACGAAGCCTGGCACGAGAAAATCGATGGGCGCGTGCCCTATGTAGAGTTGGGGACATTGTAAGGACGCTCGGTATTCCGCATATACGCCGCCCAGCATTCAGAAAGGAAGTCAATGTCCGATTCAAAGCAGAAAATCGACCACTCAAACGACAATCGCCTGTTGGATGGGATCGGCGCTGCGCTGATCTTGCTTGTTGCCGTGGTGCTGGCGGTGTGGGTCGGCCGCGCCATGTCTGCGGGCGAGGTGCAGACGTGGCACGTTTTTGTTGCGGCTACTATCACGGCGGTTGCCACTGGTTTTGGCGCGCTGCCGTTTCTCTTCATCAAGGAGTTAAACAAGCAGTGGCTGGGCTGGGGAAACGCCCTCGCTTCCTGGCTCATGCTAGGCGCCAGCACCTCGATTGCGATCGCCACCGACGGTACTCGGGGAGTGGTCTATGTGGGGCTGCGCGGCCCGGGGCGGTTGGTAAAGATTCAGGAATAGTGGGTAAAGTGTAAAAAATGGCAGGGCGTTCACCACATGTGGTGAACGCCCTGCCATTTTTTACACCTGCTCACAACGCATCGTCGACTAGATAAACCTCGCCGTGATGCTCCGTTCGTGATCTTTCAGCGCCTGCGGCGGCCCTTCAAACAGGACCTCGCCACCGGCATGGCCCCCCTCTGGCCCAAGATCGATGATCCAGATCGGCCTGGCGGATCACGTCAAGATGATGCTCGATCAGGATCACCGTATTCCTGGCGTCGACCAGGCGGTCGATGATGCCGATCAGCAGGCTGATGTCAGAGAGGTGCAGGCCGGTGGTGGGTTCATCCATTACGTAGACGCTGCCTTTTTTGTGGAGTTCGGTGGCCAGCTTCAGTCGCTGCCCTTCTCCGCCCGACACTGTGCTGAGAGGCTGGCCCAGGCGTAAATAGCCCAGCCCCACATCGTTCATGGCTTGCAACACGGCCTTGCTCTTTTTCTCGGTGAAGAAGGCCAGCGCTTCCTCCGCAGTCATATCCAGCACATCGCTGATGGTCTTGCCACGCAGGTGATACTCCAGCACTTCGGGCTTGAACCGTTTGCCCTCGCAGATCTCACAGGTTGACGTGATCCCTTCCATAAAGGCCAGATCCGTATAGACCACGCCCAGACCGTTGCAGTTCGGGCAACTCCCTGTCGAGTTGAAGCTGAAAAGCGAAGCGCTGACCTGATTAGCCTTGGAGAAGGCCTTGCGGATGTCGTCCATGATGCCGGTGTAGGTGGCGGGCGCCGAGCGGCTGTTGGCCGTTACCCGCGATTGGTCGATGACCAGCGCGTCGGGGTGCTGCGCCAGGAAGACATCGTTGATCAACGTGCTCTTGCCGGAGCCGGCAACCCCGGTCACCACGGTCAGCACGCCCGTGGGGATGTGGACGGTCACATTCTTCAGGTTGTGCAGATTGGCGTCCTTGACCGTCACCTGCCCGGTTGGCGTGCGCACGCGTTCTTTCACAGGCAGGTGCCGATTCAAAAACTTGCCGGTGAGCGTGTCGGTCTGTTTGAGGGCGTCATAGCTCCCTGCAAAGACAACCTCACCGCCGTGGCTACCGGCTTTCGGCCCCATGTCCACCACATGATCGGCGATGGCGATCACATCGGGATCGTGCTCGACCACGAGCACGGTGTTTCCTTTGTCGCGCAGCTTCTTCAAGAGACTATTCATGCGCGCCACATCGCGGGCATGCAGCCCGACCGTCGGCTCGTCGAGGATATAAAGCATTTCGGTGAGGCTGTTGCCCAGGTGACGGATCATCTTGACGCGCTGCGATTCACCGCCCGAGAGGGTGGCTGTCTCGCGGCTAAGGCTGAGATAACCCAGCCCGATGTCCACCAGATGTTGGATGCGTTCGCTGAGCCGGGCCGCTACCTTCACCGCCACCGGGTCGGTAAAGCCCTGAAGAAACTTGATCAGCTCGGTCGCCTCTAAATCGGAGAGTTCGGCGATATTGCGGCCGTGGATGCGGCAATCGAGGGCGGCCTGGTTGAGCCGCGCGCCACGGCAGAGGGGGCAGATCTGCGAAGTGGTGAACTGTTCGAAAATAGCGCGGTTGCGCTCGGACATGGCAGCAGGTTCTTTTTTGATGTACGAGCGGGTGAAGCGTTCGACGAGCCCCTCGTATTGCAGACCAAACTCACCGAAAGAGACTTTTATCTCCGCGCCGTGCAGTAGAGCCTGAAGTTGATCGTCGCTGTACTCCTGGATCGGCTTGTCGTTGTCGAACAGGCCCGACAGAGAGTAGGTTTTCCAGATCCAGTTGCCAACCTTGAAGTCTGGGTGTAGGATCGCGCCCTCATTCAGCGACTTGCTGCGATCCAGGAGCTTATCCAGATCCAGTTGAACGGTCTTGCCGATGCCCTCGCACTCTGGGCACATCCCTTGTGGCGTGTTGAAGGAAAAAACGTAGGCCGGCCCGGCGTGGGGTTGCCCAATGCGCGAGAAGAGCAGCCGCAACAACACGGCAATATCCGTGTAGGTGCCCACCGTCGACCGCGAACCGCCGCCCACCCGCTTCTGATCAATAATGATCGGCGCGTTCAGGTATTCGATGTGATCGACGTCTGGTTGACCCAGGTGAGGCAGGAAGCCCTGCACAAAGGCGGTAAAGGTCTCGTTTAACTGGCGCTGTGCTTCGGCGGCAATGGTGTCGAAGACCAACGACGATTTGCCCGAACCGGAGACGCCGGTGAAGACGGTGATCTTCTGTTTGGGAATCTGGAGCGAAACATCTTTGAGGTTGTTTTCGCGCGCACCGTATACCTCGATGAACTGGCGTTCTGTCATCTTTCTCTCCTTGTATGACCAGGGGAAGCCCATCCCTTGCACAGGCCGCGAATCAGGCGCAAGGGTAAGAGCCGGCGATAGGATTCTACTGCAAATCAGGTTACACTCCATTATAGAACATATATGCAAGTATTGAGGGTTGACCCACAACTGAAACGATTTTAATCTTGACGCTTGTCCAAAAGTCTCCACGGGTATTGGAGGGTTTGATATGACAGTTACAGCCCATCTGCGCACCAAGGATCTTGCCGAGGCGGTGCAGGTCAGCGTACAACTTGTGCGGAACTATGAGGCAGACGGTTTTATACCCGTCGCCGAACGCAGCGCAAGTGGCTATCGTCGCTACACACAGCAGCACCTTATGGCGCTCAAAACCACGCGCCTGCTCATAGACGGCTACGGCTGGATGCGCACACAGCAGATCATGCAGGCTGTGCATCAGGGCAGGCTGTCCGATGCACTGGTGCAGATCGATGCGCGCCATGCTGAGCTAGACAGGATCCGTCGTCAACTGGAGCAGACGCTTTCCACGCTCACCCTGTTGACGGCGCAATTGCCGGCGGACGCGCAATCACGCCAAGCGCAGCGTTTGCGCGTGGGCGCGGCCGCACAGATGGTGGGCGTGCCGGTTTCGTCTGTGCGCTTTTGGGAACAACAAGGGCTGCTGCACCCCGTGCGTGAACGCGGCAGCAACTACCGTCTTTACGACGAACGTCAACTACGCCGTCTGCGCATCGTCGCTTTGTTGCGCCAGGAAGACTACGACTTCGCCGCCATCCGCGTCACCCTAAATGAGCTAGAGGCGGGGCGACCGCAGCGTGCCGTCGCCGCCGTCGAACAACGGCGCAGCGATTTGGCCCGCACCAGTTGGCGTTGTCTTCAGGGCATGACGGCATTTTATGGGTATGTCAACGAGTTCGTGGGGGCGGAGATTGAGGCGTAGTGCGTGATTAGGAGAGGACATTGGGTGGGCGATTGGGGCTGTGGTAGGATGGGGAAACAGTGCGACGTTGTAAACAACAGTGACAGTCTGCGCACCATCCTGGCAGAAAACCGGTCTGGCGTGTTCAAACCAAAGATGAATGCGAGCATATAGTGAAGCAACTTTGAGAACCCGAGTTTCGCTAGCGTCGGTTGAGTAGCCCGAAGCCTGCGGAGGGCGTATCGAAACCAGCGGGTTCGATGGCGATCCAGTGTGGACCCGTTCCTTGGCTCGTTTGGTACAGGCGCTGCGCCATAACGGCTCGCAGACTCGCCTACTCACCCGGCGTCACTCGCCACGGTGTCACTAGCCGCAAAGTTCTCGGTTTCAAAGTGATACCACTATAGGATGGCCACTCCTTCAGGAATCCCCGAAGAACCATAGACGCCGGCCTACCCACAACCAGGCGGCCTCGCCAGACGATCCAGCCGAAGTGCAGCGCTTGCTCGGAGACGGGGTTGACGTCAATGCGCGCCCCACACACAGGCGTTGGACTCCACTCATACCGGCCGAATCGGTAGAAATGGTCGATCTCCTACTCAGGGCCGGGGCGGACAGTCATCTAGAACACCGGCTAAAACGGCATACCTTCATCCAGATCAGCCGACTTTTCCATCCTTGCATTCACCTGTTGTAGCGCATGCCGCTCTTTTGCGCCTCTACATCTACTGCGCACTACGACCGCACCGAGACGTGGAATTCTGTCCTGTCTGCGCCGCGGACGGCGATCCAACGGGTGTCAATGCGTCCCCAATTGTGGCTGCTTTGGGGTCAACCTCCTGCTTGGTGCCAGATAGCCGTCGCTGGTTGAACAGGATCGGCTCGAACAGTTCCCAAAAAGTTGACCGGCTGTACCATGAACCTTCGTCGCTCACTAGACCGCCTCTCCTTACTTGCTCAAGTACACTTTGCGCTTGTCTGGGGGGAACTTTTCGATGGCGTAGCGCAGCATGGTGCGCGGCATGGTTTTGTGGGTATCGGCGAGGAAGGCTTCTTCAACGCGCGAGATCGCGGTTGCCCACTTCGCGCAGCATCCAGCCTGCGGCTTTGTGGATCAGATCTTCGCGATCGTGGAGAAGGAGGCGGGCGAGGCGCAGGGTGTCTTCGAACTGGCCCAATTTGATGAAGTGCAGGGTCGCCATGATGGCGATACGCCGATCCCAGAGCAGATCGGACTGCGCCATCGTATCGAGGATAGTGCGGGGCTTGTCGACCAGGAAGCCGCCCACGATCTGCGGCGCAGAGCTATCCACCAGATCCCAGTTGTTGATGAACGGGGTGTTACGCAGGTAGAGATCGTAGATGGCCTGGTGATCAGCCTGTTTGCGCTCGAACTGACGCACCAGGATCAGCAGCGCCGTCAGCCGGTCCTCGTGAAAAGAGGAGTGGAGCAGCCGCTCGGCCTGGTTGAGGGGCAGGTGTTCGAAGCGTTGCGCCAGCATCCGCTGCACGGGCACGCGGATACCGCGAAACAGATCCCCTTCTCCATACTCACCGGGGCCGGTCTTGAAAAAGCGCTGCGAATGACCGGCAATCGCGGGATCAGCCAGATCGATGAGGGCCTGTTGCACGGTTTCAGCGTTCATGGGCGATGGAGACATACTCTAGGATGCCTGGCTTTCCACCGACTGCTTCGGGCGTTTGGCGGCCGGTTGGCTCTGTCTGCTCAGTCGGGTGCGCAAGGTGTTGGCCTGTTTGCGGATCAAGGGGATGCGCAACAGGAGCAGGATGCCCAGCAGCGCACCCCACGCCAACGGCTCCCGAATGTCGGACTTGACCAACCAGACGTAGTGGATCACGGCCAGGATACCTGCCACATAGACCCAACGATGCAGGCTCTTCCAGCGTTTGCCCAGCCGCTTCATCCAGCCTTTGGTCGATGTCAGCGCCAACGGCAACAGGATGAGCAAAGCCATGAACCCCACCAACGCATACCGCTTCTCGAAGATGGCTTCGGTAAGCAGCCCCCAGTTCAACCCATAGTCGAGCCAGATGAAGACGAGGAAGTGACCCAGGGCATAGAAAAAGGCGTAAAGCCCCAACCACTTGCGCGCCGGGATCACCTGACGTAGCCCCAAAATCGAGCTGGCGGGTGTCACGGCCAACGACAAGATGAGCAGGATCAGCGCCGGTTTCCCGGTGCGGAAGGTGATGTCCTGGATCGGGTTGACGCTCAGGTTGTTCATCACATAATCCCACAGCAACCACGCCGCCGGGAACAAAGATCCCAGATGCGTAGCCCACAGGACGGTGCGTTTGGTGAGAATGTTGGAGAGGTTCATGGGTTATTTCCTAAAAATCGTAACGATCCAGGCGGACAGTGACTGAGCATCTAAAAATTCTGGCGCAGATCCATCCCCTCATACAGATACGCAACTTGCTCTTCGTATCCATTAAACATCAGGGTTTCGCGGCGTCCGGTTTCACCGATACGGCGTTCGGATGCCTGCGACCAGCGCGGGTGGTTCACTTCGGGATTGACGTTGGCATAGAAGCCATATTCGTTGCCGGCAGCCGCCATCCATAGCGAGGTGGGCTGTTCTTCCACCAGGTCGATCTTGACAATGGATTTGATGCTCTTAAAGCCGTACTTCCAGGGCACGACCAGACGCAGCGGCGCGCCGCTTTGGGGGAGCAGATCCTTGCCGTAGAGACCCGTGGCGAGTATGGCCAGATCGTTCATGGCTTCGTCCAGACGCAGACCTTCCACATAGGGCCACTCGTACCAATTGCTCTTGAGCCCGGGCATGACGTCGGGTAGTTGGGCCGTCTCGAAGCGGACATACTTGGCCGCCGAAGTCGGTTCAACCGTTTCCAACAGTTTGCGCAGCGGGAAGCCCATCCACGGGATGACCATGGACCAGGCCTCGACGCAGCGCAGTCGATAGATGCGTTCCTCAATCTCGAACATGGACTTGAGATCTTCGACGTTATAGGTGCCGGGGTTGTTGACCAATCCACCCACAGTCACCGTCCACGGCGAAGTGGGCATGTCCTTGGCGAGACCGGCCACAGCTTGTTTGTCTACGCTGAATTCGTAGTAGTTGTTGTAATTGGTGATTTCACTAAAGCTGTTGAGTGGATCGCCCAATTCATCTGTCTCGGCACCCGCCACCGGGGGAGGGCCTTCGACAACGATCTCGCCGCTGTCCGCTGCCGGTGCGCCGGGCGACGTGGAAGACGGAGCACAGGCCGCCAATGCCAATGCACCCACAGCGGAACCAACGCCAAGCATAAACTTGCGCCGATTCATAAAGATGTGTTCCGGCGTAATCTCACTCGATGGGATCTTGGGATAACTGCTCGACATGGTTTCCTCCTGGGAATGTCGCAATCTAGACAGTGTAGGCGGGTTCAGGTTGATCCGCCTGATCATCTCTGCTTCGTACTCATTCTAGCCGGTGAATCCTACCATTTGGTAACGGAAATCTTACCATTTTCTTAACCATCACATTCTTCCTGATGAGTATGCACAATTTCCGTCTACATTTCTGTGATATGGTATACTCGTTGCGCCATACCATCTCTATCCAGTTACAACCTTTGCCAGTTCCCTCCACCAGTCACAGAAGAGGAATGACGTGTCGCTTGTCCTTTTGCATCCGGCATTGGTCCATTTTCCGATTGCGTTTTTGATCGCGGCCAGTCTGGCCGGTCTGGCCTATATCCATTGGCAGCGGCTGGAGTCGTTGCGCATCATCACCTGGTGGGCGATGGGCGCCGGCTGGTTCAGCCTGATCGCGGCCATTATCACCGGTTTGATCGCGCAGGGCGCGCTGCCACCCGACGCTCCCTATCGCTTGCTCCTCAATTGGCACACCACAACGGGGCTGGCCCTCGCCGTGCTGTACGCAGATGTCCTCTATCGGGGATGGTTGCACAACTCGGGGGCGGGGAAGAAGCCGCGAGCGCAGCGGCCGGCGACAAAAGGGGAGGCCGCGCCACCGCCCCGGGTTGAATTCCTGGCGGAACCGGGGCGCAAGTGGCTGTTGAGCCTCGAACTCGCCGCCGGGATCCTCATCATCCTGGTCAGCGGCTGGCTGGGCGGAGAACTGGTCTACACCTGGGGCGTCAATGTCATGAAGTAGGCAGCAGAGAGTATGCCGCCGATCCAGTTTCTACATGAGAACGGATCTCTACTCTCTAACCTCCACCTCTCCGCAGGATACGCCCGGCCCCAATACGCTTCCGTCCTGGCGCTGTAGGCTCACGCTGACCGAGTAGCGCCCCGCCGGGGTGGATGGGTTGAGATTCACATCCGCTTCGTCGCGGTGGAAGATGCCTGTGCTCCACTGCGAGGTGGGCCAGAAGCGCAGCGGGTCGCCGTCACGCTGCAGTTCCTCACCCCAGATCCCCTGGTTGCCCAGGATTTGCACTCGACTGGTGTACGCCTCGGCCGGCGGCTGCGTAGACCGCCACCACATGCGCACATGCACCCAGCCACTGGGGGGGTGCATGGTTTCGTCGCGGGCGCGCACGGCGGGGGTGACGATTTCACATGCCGCCAGCGTCATGCCCGGGGCCACTTCGGCGTCGGGCGTGACGGCATTCTCGGCCAGGGCAGGCAGTTCATCGTAATGGGTGCGCAGGGCATAGCCGGTCAACTGAATGCCCACGGGGAATTGGTCTGTAATAACGGGATAACGAGCGTCGAGCCAGCTTTGCAGACGGCGGGCGTCGTCAATGCCCTCAAGATGACTTTGCACAAGCCAGAGTGTCTGGGCGCCGGTGCCTTCGATACCGGCCAGCCGTGGGGCTACCGTTTCCATGTCCGCTTCGCCGATGGGGCCGTTGTAGATCTGGTAGACGGGCAACTGCTCGAAGCCGAAGGTTCGACCCAGGTACCAGTCGAGCGAGCGGAAGAGATAGTCGGCGTGGATCACACCGGCGGCAGGCAGCGACGGCGTGGCCTGCTGGTAGTCGGCGATATACTGGGCCGCGCCGCGCCAATTCTCGCGGAAGAGGCGCGGCGTCCACAGTGAGGGCAGCGCGGCGGCGAGGACGATCAGCATGATTCCCGCAGCGGACCAGCCCAGGCGCGGGGTATGTTCGGCCAGGGTCACGGCTCCTTGAGCGGCAGCCCACAGTACAAAGGGCGCCACAAAGAGGAAGTAGCGATCTTCTTTCAGTACGTTGGCGTTGGTGGCTTGCAGTACCCCGGCGACGAGCAGCGGGAACGCGATCCAGACAGCCAGGAGTAGGCGACTCCTGGCGCGGCGACGCTCTGTCCCCGGCCACAGGATGCCCAACAGCACCAGCAGGGCAAAGAGCAACAAGATCCCCGTCACGACTGGATCCGGCCATTCCACCTGCCAGACGGTGAAGGTGCGCAACTGGCGCCACAGGTAGGGCCAAAAGCCGCCGAACAGTTGGCCGGGCGGGCTTTGATCGGTGTTGACCAACCAGGCGTTGCGGGCCAGGGGCAGAAAAAGAGCCGTGGTGATGGCCAGCGCCGTCACCCCTTCGAGAAAACGTCGCAGGCGCAGGCGCCCATCCTGCCGGCACAAAATCAACAAACCCAGTCCAATCCCCGGCATGGCGAAGGCGGCGAAGAGATAGCTGTAGAGCGCATAGGTGAGGCAGAGGATGGCGAAGAGATAGTGCGTCATTCGTAACAGTTCATGGCGGCGTAAATACCGCGGCGGAAGTATGGCCTCTGCACCACTGCTAGAGCGTGTCGGTATATTCCCGCCGGGATTGACCGGATCATTCCTGGTACGGGGGCCGGCATCCGTCGCCTGTGCGCTGCCATCCTTAGCGGCGGCGTCGGTTGTGCCCATGACCAGAAAGGTAATCCCCCAGACAATCCCCGTCACGGCGGGCTGAAACATGCGCAGTTCCTGGCTGTACCAGACGAGGGCCGGGCAGAGGCCGACGAGGAGCCCGCTAAGCAAGGCCACACGGCGCCCACTGAGGCGACTGACGAGCAGAAGCACGCCTAAGACGGTAACGACGCCGAGCAGACTGCCCAGTGAGCGCAACGCACTATCGTTTTGACCGAGGCCGAAGAGATCGAGAAAGCGTTGCCAGAGGTGCAGCGTGAGGTAGTAGGCAGGCGGGTGTTTTTCTTCGACCAGGGCGAAGGTCTTTTCCCAGATAAAGGCGGGATCGGCGCCGGCCCATTGCAGGCTCACGGCTTCATCGAACCAGACACTGTGATAGCCCAATCGCCAGAAACGAGCCAGTGCGGCCAGCACCAGGACCACCACTTCGGGCAGGATCGAATTGGCGAAAAGCGTAGACAAGGGCGGCGATGTCACGCGACTGGGCAGAGAGGAGAGGCGACTCTTCATAAGCGCGATGGTAGTCTCATTAGTCATTTCGGCGGAAATACCACGGCGGAAATATGAGCGTTCTGCGTACCACTGGTCGCAGCGTATCGGCGTAGGTTTCGACGCCAGGGATTTACTGGCCATATCGAAACCAGTCAAGCGGGTCAACACCGGATCGCCATCGAAGGCGCTGGTTTGCTACGCCCTCCGCAGTGCTTCGGGCTCCTCAACCGGCGCTAGTCAAACTCCCGGTACCCTCAAATCACCCTTGACGCATCATCAGGTACAATATCGTTCCCGAATGTTCGGAATCAGATAGTCGTCGAAGGCGGCGTCAACGCTGTAGCGCGGATGCCATGCCCAATCGCGGCGTGCGGCGGAATCATCGAGGTCGGCGGGCCAACTGTCGATGATGGCCTGGCGCTTGAGATCCGGCTCAAAGGTGATCTGCGCGTCGGGGAAGGCGGACAGCACGCGATCGCGAATCTCCTCTGCGCTAAGGCTAAAGCTGGTGACGTTGTAGATCAGGCGCGACAGCTTTGAGCGCGGCGCAGCGGAGAGGGTCAGCAGCGCATCCACGGCGTCGGGCATGGTCATAAAGGGAATACGAGCGTCCTCGCGCACGAAGCAGGCATAGGGTTCCCCGCGCGCGGCAGCGTGGATCATCTCGGGGCCGTAGTCGCTGGTGCCGCCACTGGGCAGCGTATAAGCACTGATCAACCCGGGAAAGCGCACGCAGCGAAAGTCGATATTCACCGGCTGTTCGACGGCCAGTTGGCGGTAGTGCTGGCTGAAATAGGTGCCTAGCATCTCGCCGTAAACCTTATTGCAGCCGTACATGGTGCGCGGCTGGTTCCACTCCCATTCGCGCACGCGGTTGTAGAGGTTCTTGCTTTCCAGATCGGGCATGCCATAGATGGCGATGGAGCTGGGAAAGAGGAACTGAATAGGCAGGTTGCGCCACTGCGACTGTTCCGCTGCCAGTTTGAGCAGGCTGAGCGTCCCTTCCACGTTGACTTGATGCGCCATTTCGGGCGTAAATTCGCTGCGCGTGGAGAGCAAGGCGGCGAGGTGGAAGATGGCGTCGATCTCGTACTCGCTTACCAGCCGTCCCAACAGCGCCACATCCAGAACATCGCCCTGCACGTGCGTGGTGAGATTGCGAATATCCTCGGGCAGGCCATGCAGATCGAGCGTGAGCAGCCGGTTATTTCCGTCCTCGGCCAGACGACGGATCAGGGCATGGCCCACTTCCCCGCTGGCGCCGGTGATAAGGATGACATGTTTGCGCATCATTGTTCGCCGATCACCCCAATTTCGCGCCCAATCTTTTCAAACGCAGCCAGCCCCACTTCGAGATCGTCTCGACTGTGGGCGGCGGAGTTCATGACACGGATGCGGGCTTTGCCTTGCGGCACGGTGGGGAAGCCGATGGCGGTGGCAAAGACGCCCTCCTCGAAGAGACGACGGCTGAACTGTTGCGCCAGCCGTGCTTCTCCTAACATCACCGGCACGATGGGCGTCTGGCTGTGGCCGATGTCGAAGCCCAATTTCTGCATTTCGGCTTTGAAGAAGGCGGCGTTGGACCAAAGCCGCTCCACTCGCTCTTCCGATTCTTGCAGCATGGCGGTGGCCTCGATGCACGCCGCCACATCGGGGACGGTCATGGCGCTCGAAAAGAGGAAGGGGCGCCCGCGCTGGCGCAGCCATTCCACGATGACGGCGCGCCCGGCCACCAACCCGCCCACAACGCCAAAGGCCTTGCTCATGGTGCCGATCTCCACGTCGACGCGGCCATGCAGATCAAAGTGATCCACGATACCACGTCCACCCTTACCCAGGACGCCTTCACCGTGGGCGTCGTCTACCATGGTCAGGCAGCCAAATTCCTCGGCCAGCGTCACAAGCCGATCCAGCGGAGCGATATCGCCGTCCATGCTGAAGACACCATCGGTGACGATCAGCTTGCGCCCATCCGTGGGGTTCTCTTCAAGTTGGCGGCGCAGATCGTCCATGTCGGCATGGGCATAGCGGATCACAGTGGCGCGGCTGAGGCGGCAGGCGTCGATGATGCTGGCATGGTTCAACTCGTCGGAGAAGATCAAGTCATCGCGTCCCACCAGGGCGGGGATGGTGGCGAGGTTGGCGGTAAACCCACTCTGAAAGGTGATGCAGGCTTCGGCCTTTTTGAACTCGGCCAGCGCCCGCTCCAATTCCACGTGTAAGGACATTGTCCCCGCGATGGTGCGCACTGCGCCCGGGCCGATACCGTATTGGTCGATGGCCTGTTTGGCCGCTTGACGCAGGCGCGGGTGGTTGGCAAGCCCCAGATAATTGTTGGCGCAGAAGTTGAGGAGTGACCGTCCGTCGATGGTTACCCAGGCATCCATGGGTGAATCGATGGTGCGGATATTGGTATAGAGGCCGGCTTCTTTGAGGCGCGCCAGTTCCTCTTCGATCCATGTGACGCCGTTGTCGCTCACGGGAAATCTCCTTAGTCTGTAATGATCCGATTTGGTGGGTGGGCAGAAGGGGTGAAGGGGGAGGAAGGGATGATGACGAGATGATGAGATGATGGTCGTCAAGTTTCATGATCCCATTATCCCTCTATCTCGGCCCACTGACAAACTCACCCCTTCACCCCTTCACCCCTTCACCCTCATTCATCTCATCATCCCATCATCCTCATCATCTCGTCATCCCCATCCTCCCATCCTCAGCGTAAACCAAACCGCATCCCCTGCTTCTTAAACACTTCTTTACGGAAGATTGGGCTGTACTTGAGGTAGACGCCCAGTTTGTAAAGGGTGCGCAGGTTGGTTTTGAGATCGAAGATACGCTGGATCAGGAAACCCAGGCTGTTGTAAGTGGAGCGCGCCTGCCAGCATGCTTCGGTCAACTCGTCGGGCGTCATGTTTTGAGGGCGAAACGCTGCGTAGTTGAAGCGGTATTCGGGGTGCAGCCACCACTTGCCATCGTAGAGGAGACGGTTTTCAGCTTCTAATTTCTGGTAGAGCGGCGTCTTGGGGTAGGGCACCAGGATATTGAATGCAGCCAGCGGGAACTTATTCTCCATTGCCCAATCCAGTGTCTCCTGAATCGATTCCCTGGTGTCGTGATCGTGACCGAGGGTAAAGGCGGCCCACAACTGCACCCCAAAATCGCGGATCACCTCGATCTGCTGTTTGTAGCCGTCGAAGCCGCCGACGAAGTTGGGCGATTTGCGCATCCAGCGCAGGCTGTCTTTGCTGATCGACTCGAAGCCCACCACCATCCCCACACAACCGCTTTTCACCATCAGATCCATCAGCTCCAGATCCTGGGTCATGTCGATGCTGCCCTGGCTCACCCAGTGCACCTTCAATGGAATCAGGGCGCGGAAGAGTTCTTTGGCCGCAGCAAAGTTAGAGAGTATGTTATCGTCTACAAAGAAGATGATCTGCTTACGCTCACGCGCCTCGATTTCGGCCACCACCTCTTCCACACGGCGGGTATAGTGCCCTTTGTCGAAGTAGGTGCTCACGGCGCAGAAGTTACAGGCGAAGCGACAGCCACGGCTGAACTGCATCAACGAAATCGGCAGATACCCCTTGCCCTTGAAGACATCGCGCCGGGTGAAGAGCCCCGGATGCGCCACCCCCACCGGCGCTTCGTAGACAGGCTTCAGCTCACCGCGGCGGAAGTCGTCGAGCAGGCCCAGCCATTTCGTCTCGGCGTCGCCGATGAAGATGGCGTCGGCATGTGGCTGCACTTCCTCGGGGATGAGGGTGGGCTGCATGCCGCCCATCACCACAGGCACGCCACGCGCCCGGTATTCGCCGGCGATCTCGTACGCACGCCGCGCCGTATACGTCTCCACGGTAATGGCGACGAGATCGGTCGGCCTGTCGTAGGGGATCGCCTCCAGCCGGTCGTCCCACAGCGCCACGTCCACGTCGGGCGGCGTCAATGCGGCGAGGACGCCCAATTGCAGCGGTTCCATGCGGCCTTCATCCACGTAGAGGCTGTGTTCCATGCGGCCGATGTTGGGTTTGATCAGAGTGAGGTGCATGGGAATCCTTTCAGAACAGAGGACGACCGCCGACGTTATCCAATCCCGATCTTCTTTTCATAGCGATGGATCCGCTTTTGAACTTGAAACCCGGCGCGACCGTAGAGGCGGGGTGCGCCGGTAGGGCTGCCCGCGTCCACATTGAGCGAGGCGGTATGGATGCCGCGTCGCCAGAATTCGCCAAAGGCATGACGGAGCATCGCCAATCCCAACCCCTGTCGCCGCCAGCGAGGACGCACACCCAGTGTATCGACTATGCCAATGTTTGCCACAATTGAGCAAAGACAGATCGCCGCGATCTTGCCACTCTCCACCTCGTAGGGCAAAAACCACAGCGTGGGATCAAAGGTCTCGGCTGTGGTGGGTTGTAACCAACGTTCCCTGGTGCTGGGCGGACGGTTCCACATGTCCTGAAACGATTCTTCGCCAGCCTCAAAGAATTTGTCGCCATCTTCGTCGGTGGCGAAGGTACGGATCGCGATCCCCGTCGGCCAGGTTGGAGCCGGCGGTGGGCTGTCGAGTCGGGCTTCCATAATGTAGTGGGTGCGTACGAGAGTATACCCGTGCCCCGTCAGGAAATCTGCGGCATTGCGATTGTTGGCGTGGACAAAATGGTAAATGCTCATTTGATCCGCACCTTTGGCCAGTGGAAGGTGCGCCTGCGCCCACGCTTCACCCCATGCCGTCAAGTAAGCCCAGACGCTTTCCCAATGCGGGCCGGGTACGGCAAATGGATAGACGTTAACGTGGATGTAATGGCGCGTCAGAAGATCGGCAAACCCGATGATCTTGCCATCGGCGTCCAAAACCAGGATCGATTCTTCGCCGAGATCCACACCATGCCAATCTTTGAGCAGTTCCTCAACCGTCATGTCCGGTTCGTCGCCGTCGGCGCGCTGGCAGGCATTCATCAATTCCACGACAGCGGGGGCGTCCTCGCGCCGAGGCGGCCGAGCGCTGAATTGGGGGGGCAAAAGGGGCATCATTCAGACAGTGTCCTTTGTGGTGTAGGTGGAATTGCCACGTCCGCTGTTCCCAAAGGGCGGCCCTGCTTCCTGTCGATCATCCACTTGCTCACAAAGTTAGAGGTCAGGTGAAGCCCCAGGCGATAGGGATCGCGGGCGTTGGTGCGGCGATCTGCGGCGCGGCGGACGATGGCGGCGGTGCTGTGAAACGCTTTACGGATGCGATAGCAGCCGTCGGTCAACTCTTCGGCGCTCATGCTGCGCGGATGGAAGACGGCATCGCCGTAACGGAAGCGCGGATCGAGCCACCAGCGATCGTAGAGCAGGCGGCCTTCCTCGGCCAGGCGGTCATAGAGGGCGGCGCCGGGCATGGGCGTCAGCGGGTTAAAGTTGGCGGTGTAAAACTTATTCTGGACGGTAAAATCGAGCGTACGCGCAAAGGAATCGGCGCTGTCACCGTCGTAGCCGAAGACGAATGAGCCGTAGATCATGATGCCGTGCTCCTGCAAAATGCGTACGGAGGTGGCATAGTCGTGGTGTTTCAGGTTCCAATGTTTCTTCATGCTACGCAGGTTGTCTTCATTAAGCGACTCGAAGCCGACCACGGCGGTGGTGCAGCCGCTGCGCCGCAGCAGATCCATGAGTTCGGCGTCGCGCGCCACATCAATGCTCACCTGGCACGACCAGCGAATCTTCAACGGAATTAGCGCCTCGAAGAGTTCCCTGGCCTTGGGCACATCTACGAAAATGTTGTCGTCGATGAGAAAGATGTGCTTCTTACCCGTGGCCTTGATCTCGTCGACAACTTCGTCTACCGGGCGTTGGCGCAGGTTCTTGCCGTAGAAAGCGTGGATCGAGCAGAACTCGCAGGCGAAGCGGCAACCCCGTCCATATTGGACGAGGGCAGCGGGCGCATAGCGTTTGCCGCGGAAGATGCTGCGATCCGGCGCAAACCCGGCCAGATCGGGGTAGCCATCCTGGCGATAGATGGATCGAAGCTCTCCTCGTTCGGCATCGCGCACGACTTGCGGCCACAGTCCTTCGGCGTCGCCAACCACCACCGCATCGGCATGATCCAGCACCTCCTCGGGCAAAAAGGTGGCGTGATAACCGCCCATCACCACAGGCACCCCGCGGCGGCGGTAGGCCGCCGCAATTTCATAGGCACGCCGCGCCGTGTACGTCTCCACCGTGATGGCGACGAGATCCGTCGGATCGTCCACAGGGATCGCCTCGATACGGTCATCGTAGAGCACCGTTTCCACGTAGGGCGGCGTCAGCCCTGCCAGGATCGCAAAAACCAGCGGCTCCATGGCATCTGCGCCACGCACCGGCATCATATTGGGGCGGATAAAGGTGATCTTCAAGGGTCCTCGGCGTATCTTCTCAAAAAAACGATGGTAAGGCTAAATCAAGCCGGTGCGCCATTTGGAAAGGCGAGCGGCTCACTCGATTCGTTCCCAGACAAGGACACCTACCACTTGGCCACCCCATTGCGTCGGCGGTGTACTCAGCTTCAAGCGGTCTCCCGAGAACTCGAAGAATCGCTTTTGCCCCTCTCCTTCCCAATTTGGAAATAGAGAGCCCTCCACCTGATGGACAACGAAACCGCCGTCGGCATCTAACTTATATGACCCGTAGTACGAGATGCAGCCCTTGTAGCTCGCCTCAATCTCCTCTGGAGTTCCTCTCATCTGGTCTCCAGCAGCAAATGATGGGCGCCCCCCACGCATCACCTGGGCTGAAAAGCGGCCCGAGTCCGTGTAGATGATTGAACCCTGTGCGTCAGCGCCGAATGGACGAATGGCGGTTCCGTCATCCCTCTCGATTTCAAACGAGATTAGACGCCAGGCCCCGATGATAGCTTGCGCGGCCTGAGAAGTGTTCTGACTCATATATCTCCGAGTGTGAGTGAGTTGCAGTTACGTTCCCGGCTATGTTAAGAACTTCGGGATTTTCATTCTTCAATCAGGACGCTCAACCCAGAGCGCGGGGAGAGTTTGCCTGACGTAGCGTAGTGCGGCATCCTCGATCTCCTGAGGGTAGGGGAAGTTCCAGCGCGCACACAGGATCGGCCCGTGTTGCTGCATGAGTGCGGCCAGGCGCAGGTGCAATTGGGCCAGAGCGTCGCTGCTGAGATCGGGGAGGAAGAGCGCCGATTCGGTTGCTTCACGTAGCTCGGCGGGCAGGAAGTCGTTGCGCGCTTTGGCGCCGCGGTCATTGCGCACGCCGGATCCGGCGATGAAGACGTCGGTGAGCACCTGAATCTCGACCATTGCCCCGATGAGGCAGACGATACGTTCCTGGCGGCCAATGCCCACCGGGAGCATGGCAATGCAGCGCCAAAACTCGGGGATGAGCCGCTCTAGCTGGCGGGCGACTTCGGCGGCGCTAAGCTGTGGCGATGGCGAAGGGATCCAGCGCAGCACGTCCTTTTGCTGCCACAAGACCCGTGTAGCGCCTTGCGGCACCTCGGCCACATCGCCGGAATGCATCCACAGGTCCAGGCGCAGTCCGTCCACCGTCAGTGCATTGACCATCTGCCCCTCGAACATCAACCGGAACAGCACCAACGGGCGGATCTGCTCCAGCCACCCTCGCACCTCCTCACGGAAGCTATCGACAGCGTCTGTGGGCAGCAGCAAATGTGCGTCCACGTCCGAGAAGCTATCGGCGATGCCCTTGCCGAAACTGCCCGACAGCCAGGCCGCCCGCACCCGGGGATCCTCCTCACTGATGGCGGTCAAATGGTCGATGAAAGTGGTCTGGAGTTCCAATCTCTACCCCTGTAGTAGATACTGTCGGTTAATTTCCGCCGGGATTTCCTAGCACCTTCTCTACCCGCTCTATGCGCGCGCACAGGCGCAGATAGTGATCGTAGAGCCCCAGCCATTCCAGATAGTCGGCGGCGTTGCCGCGCCGGCCGGACTCGAATTGGGCATAGAGTTCGGCGGACGGAATACCGTGGCGCGTTTCAAAGATCGCGAGATCCGCTTCGTAATCGGATAGACGGTGGCGCAACTCTTCGAGCCGGGTCAGCAACAAGCCGTCGAGCAACCGGTTGAGTTCGGCGGCGCTATAGACTTCCTGTAACACGTCTACCTTGTTGGCGACGCTCATGACATCCTCATTCTAGTGCCCGGGTTTTGGCGGCCTCGACCAGTTCGAACAGGCGATTCGGGCTGAGGGGAATCTCGCAGATCTCCAACCCCAGCTCGCTGAAGGCGTCATCGAGTGCCTGTGCGTAGAGCGCGCCCACAGGGATCGCACCGGCCTCGCCTGCGCCTTTGACCCCCATCGGGTTGAGCGGCGACGGCGTTTCTACATGATCGCTGACAATCGGCGGCACATCGGTGGCCAGGGGCAGCAGGTAGTCCATGAGCGTGGCATTGAGCAGCGATCCGTTCTCGGCGAAGTGAAGCTGCTCGAAGAAAGCATTGCCGATCCCCTGCGCTACACCGCCATGGATCTGGCCATCGAGGATCAGCGGGTTGATCACGCGCCCGCAGTCATGGACGACGACATACTTCTTAATCTCGATCAGCAGGGTGTCGGGGTCCACCTCCACAATCATGGCGTGCACGCCTGAGGCGGTGACTCCCCGTTCTGGCCCGAAATAGGCGGTGGCTTCCAGTCCTGGCTCGGCCTCAGGCTTCACGGCGCCGCGCAGCGGATTGGCCTCTGCCGCCAGTTCTCCCAAGGGGATGGCGCTGGCCGGCGCGCCCTTTACGCGCACCGTGCCGTCAACCAGTTCCAGATCCTCCTCGCAGACTTTCAGGCAGGCGCCGGCCATCTTGAGGATCTTATCGCGTACTTTGAGGGCGGCAGCGTTGACCGCATTGCCGGCCACGACCGCCCCGCGGCTGGCGAAGGTTCCTGCACCCCAGTAAAAGAGATCGGTGTCGCCGGTGACAACGTTGATGTCGGCCACGTCCACGCCCAGTTGCTCTGCGGCGACCTGAGCGAAAGAGGTATAATGCCCCTGGCCTTGCGTGCCCACGCCGGTGACCACACTCACCTTGCCACTCGATTCCACGGTGACGCGCGCCCCTTCGTAAGGACCAATCCCCGTGCCTTCGATGTAGTAGACAATCCCCAGCCCCACGCATTTCCCTTCGGCGCGTAGACGCGGCTGCTCCTCACCGATGAAGCGGTCATAGTCGATCAACTCCAGCGCGCGGTCGAGGGCCGGTTCATAGTTGCCGCTGTCGTAGAGGAGCGGTGCAAAGTCCTGGTAGATGATCTCATTGTTGTAGGGGAAGGCGTCGGGCGCAATGAAGTTGCGGCGCCGGATCTCGGCGCGGTCGATGCCCAGTTGCCCGGCGGCGATGTCGAGCAGCCGCTCCATCACAAAGACGCCGTGCTGGCGACCTGCTCCGCGGTAGGGCGTCACAATCGGCTTGTTGGTGAAGATCGAGGTGAACTCCGAATAGTAGGCGGGCACTACGTATGCCCCCAGCAGCGTACACTGGCTATTGATCGGCACCGTCAGCCCGTAGGGAGCATAGGCGCCGGCGTCATGCAGAAAGACATCATGGATGCCCAGGATCTTGCCGTCACGCGTCAGCGCGATTTCGGCGTCATGGATCTGCCCTCGCTCTTGCGTGGTGGCGAAGAAATTCTCCTGGCGATCCTCGATCCACTTGAGCGGACGGCCCAACTGCATCGACGCCCAGGGCAGCAGCACCTCTTCGGGATAGAACATCATGATCTTCGGCCCAAAGCCGCCGCCGATAAAGGGCGCGACCACACGCACCTGATGTTCGGACAGCCCCAACATCGCCGCCAATCCATTGCGAATGGGGATGGGCGCCTGCGTCGTGTCCCAGACGGTGAGGTGGCCGGCTTTGGCATCCCAGTGGGCGACGATGCCACGGTTTTCCATAGCCGCCGCTGTGCCTCGATCATAAAAAAAGCGGCGACGGATCACGACGTCGGCCTGGGCTCTGGCCGCCTCGTAGTCGCCTTTTCGCTGGATCACGTGGGCGTTGACGTTGTCTGCCAAATCGTCGTGAACGCGCGGTGCGCTGTCGCTGAGCGCCTGCTCCAAATCGACGACAGCCTCGAGCATCTCATACTCAACCAGGATCTGATCGGCGGCGTCTTCGGCAATGTAACGGCTCTCTGCCACCACCATCGCAATCGCTTCGCCGGCATGGCGCACCTTGTCTTTGACCAGCGGCACCTGTGTGCGTGGATTAAAGGTCAGCTCCGCAACGGGCGGCGGCGGCACCAACAGGGGGCCGGGCTTCCAGTAGTCACCCAGATCGGCGGCGGTGTAGACGGCCACCACGCCGGGCATCGTCCTCGCCGCCGCTGTGTCGACGGACTTGATGCGCGCATGGGCCAGGTCACTGCGCAGGAAGGCCACATGCAGCATCCCCGACAAATGCACATCGTCGGTGAAAAGCGCCCGTCCTGTCAGGAGCCGTGGATCTTCGTTGCGTTTGATGGGTTGACCGAAGTAGCGTGTTGCCATAATTTGCCTTCTCTTTACGCGGTCGCCACCCGCATCGCGCCCTGTTTTGTTTCTGTCGTTCGCTCTCCACGGAACCAGGCTGCTGTACGTTCGGCGGCGATGTGGACGATGACACCTACGGCGAAGGTCATGATCACGGTCATGATGTGATCGCTGAGCGCAAAGCGGGGCAGCGACGATTTGAAGACGAATTCAATCGTAGGCAGCGCGATGAGCGCGTATCCCGCCGTGAACGCAGCCGTCTCGATCACAAGGCGGCGCAGGCCCGACAGTGCCGTGCGTTGGGCGACCAGATCGTAGAGAACAGCGCCCAACACGAAGACCAATGTCAGACGCGGGGCGGCACCGCTTATGCCCATGGTGAACGAGGCCATGCCGATGCGCCAGCCGAAATAGAGCAATGCCAGTGTGGTGGCCGTCCACGGCAGGCGGGTAAGGCGGCGGGCAAAGACCATGGCAAAGTAGCTCACCATGCCGATGATGAGCGGGTAGAGCCAGGTGGGGCGAGCGGCTACCAGACCATTGGTGCGGCCAAATTCCCACTCCAACACGCCGATCAGGAAGGCTTCGCTCATGGCCAGCGTCAGGTAGACGAGGGTGACGAAGCCGATCCAGCGCGCCGGGTTGGCCGATCCGCGCTGGGATTGAACGAGCAGACCTGCGGCGCAAAGCGGCGTGGAGATGGCCGCTGCCATCAGCAGGACATGGGGTGGGCTCCATGCCGTCAGATCCAATCCGTAGAGTTCATGCCAGATGGCATCACCAGGGATCGAAAAGAGACCGTAGCCCGCCGCCAGCGCCAGCGCACCCATGTATGGATTGTGACGCACCCACCGCCGAGGATCACGCACGCCGGCGCCCAGATCGGGTCGCGCCAGCGCCACAAGACCGGCAATGGCGACGATAAACGAGATCAAGAAGCCGCCGTAGAGCATCAAATGGGGCGGCCACAGAAAGTCTGAGCCGCCGGGCACGACACCGGTAGAAACATGCTGGCTGGCATCCCAATAGAAGCCGACAGTCAACAAAAACGTGCCTACGCCGACAAGCAGCGCCAGCGTGCGCGCCAGTTGTGGTGAGGCGGTCTGTACCGTCTTGGCTGTGGCTTTGATGGGCGACAGGTAGAACCACCAGGCCAAAACGACGATGGAGCCGACGGCAATGATCGAAAACGAGATGGCTTCCCAAAAGAGCGAAGGGCCGGGCATAGTCAACTCTCCTGTTGTTCGCGCGTCAGCTTGACGCCAATTTGCACCGCTTCCACAATTTTATGGTATCCAGTGCAGCGGCAGACGTTGCCCGCCAGCGCCTGGCGGATCTGCGCTTCGCTGGGATCGGGGTTTTCGGCCAAAAAGGGGATCAGCGACATGAGGATGCCCGGCGTGCAGTAGCCGCATTGCAGCCCATGCGCTTCCCAAAAAGCGGTCTGCAGTGGATGCATCTGATCGGCGCTGGGTCCACTGGCCAGGCCCTCGACGGTGGTAAGCGCATGCCCCGCCGCCTGCACGGCAAAGATCAAACACGAACGCACGGCGGCGCCGTCCATGAGCACCGTACACGCACCGCAAACGCCGTGTTCACAGCCCACGTGCGTCCCCGTTAGGTCCAGATCGTGGCGCAGAAAATCGCTTAGCAACAGCCGCGGCTCGACGCTGCGGGTGTATGAAATGCCGTTAACGGTGAGGGTAATTGGGTGTTGCACGGTGCGTCCTTGTATAAGTTAAAGGGAAAGGATGATGGGATGACGAGATGATGAGGATGATGGAGGGTTCCCATCATCTCATCATCTTCTTCTGATCATCATCCCATCATCTCTTTCTTTGCACGTTCGGTTGCCTTGAGCAGAACTCTCTGCCCGATGACCCTGGCCAGATGCCGTCGATACGCCGCGCTGGCGTGGATGTCGCCAACGGGATCGATGTCCTGTTGGGCAGCGAGGGCGGCGGCGGTGGCGATGGTTTCCGGGGTGACGACTTCCCCCTGGAGCAGCTTCTGGGCCTGGACGGCGACGGTGGGGCCTTCGCCCACACTCAAGTAGACGAGCCGGGCGCGCGCACAGCGCCCTTGGGCGTCGAGGGTAATGAGCGCGGCCGCGCCGGCCATGGCGTAGTTGCCGTGCTGGCGCGCCACTTCGTCAAAGGCCCAGCCGGTGCGCGGCGGCAGCGGTGGGATTGCGATCTCCACGAGCAGTTCCTCGGGCTGGAGGTCGGTGGCGAAGAGACCGATATAGAAATCGGCGGCGTTGATCCAACGGTCTCCCCGGCGGCTGCGTAGACGGAAGCGGGCGTCGAGCGCCACACAGAGCGTCGGCAGTTCGGCGGCAGGATCGGCATGGGCCAAACTGCCGCCCACCGTACCACGGTTGCGGATCTGCGGATGGGCGATGTACGGGATCGCCTCGCTCAGCAGCGGCGCGTGGAGCGGCGTCAACGGGCTACGTTCCAGCGTGCGTTGACGGGTCATGGCGCCGATGGAGAGGGTGCCGTCCTGAGCGAGCAGAGAAAAGAGTTCGTCCACACCGTTGAGATCGACCAATACCGCCGGTTGCGCCAGGCGGAAATTCATCGTGGGCACCAGGCTCTGCCCACCGGCGATGGGTTTGGCATCCCAGCCGTGCTCGGCCAGGAGGGACAAGGTTTCGTCGATGGTTTTGGGTGCGAAGTAACGGAAAGGCGCCGGTTTCATGCACGACATCCTTTGGAGACAGAAACAAGATACTTGGACATGGAATGCGGACAGTATAAGCGGTTGGGCGCGAATCTGACAAGTGGGAGTGAGGGGGATGAAGGGGTGAAGGGGGTGAAGGGGTGAACGGGTGAACGGGTGAACGGGATGAATGGGATGATGAGGATGGGATGATGAGGATGATGAGGATGATGCACATCATCTCATCATCCTCATCATCTCTCTCATCATCTCGAACCAAAAACTTCTTCCCAATCAGGGATCACACTTCGTCATCACCCCTTCACTCTTCCCCGAACGGATAATACTCGATCTCATCCTTGATGGCGTCGATCAGGATCGAGATCTCGCGCTTGTCCTGGGCGTTGAGGGTGTCGGCGCCGGCGGGGGCGCGTTCGATGGTGTTGCTAAAGACGCCGCGGCGTTTAAGAATGTAGCGCATAAAGGGGTGCGTCTCACGGATGATCAGCGGCAGCAGGCGCGTATGCAGAGCACGCGCGGCTTCCTCCTGGCCGTCCCACCACAGTTCTTGCACCTTGGCCAGCAGATCGGCGATTTCGCAGGCAGGCATACAGCCGTCGGCGCCGCGGTTTAGCTCGTCGGGCAGGAACTTGCCGGCGGCGCCGCCGAAGATCGTCTTTACCTTGTCGCCCACGGCTTCGTGGACTTCAGCAATGTGCTTGGGTCCGGGCGGGCGCTCTTCTTTGATATACTCGATCTGCGGCACGTCCTCGACCAGCTTGGCGATCTGTTCGCCGGTAAGCGGTGCATACATGCCTGCGTTCTGCACCATGATCGGGCCATCGTAGGCGTCGGCCAGCCGCTTGTACATCTCGATGGCGACGGCCTGATTGGTGCGCGCCGGGGCCATGGCGATGATACAGTCGGCATTGGCTTTCTGGGCAGCACGCGCGTAGAGCAGCACCTGCGGCACCGAGACGCCCGAACAGCCGAAGACCACGGGCAGCCGCCCGTTGACCTCTTCCATCACCGCATCCAGACCACGGATACGTTCCTCTTCGCCCAGAAAGTAGAACTCGCCCACCATCACCGGCCAGACGATGCCATGTTGTCCACTGCGACAGCAGAAATCGGCCACCCGTCGCAGATCCTCAGTGTGAATCTCATAGTCTTCCGTATACGGGGTCGGCAGTAAGCCGAAAACTCCGCGCATGTGATCGAAGCGTGGCATGAAAGTCTCCTCGTACATAGCGGCGTAAATACCACGGCGGAAAGTCGGCGTCTGTACCACGGGTGTCGGCCTATTTCCGCCGGGATTTACTAGGTTTCTATTTGTCCCATCTTCTGTCGGGCTGCCAGAAGCCCAACTTCGGGTTGTTCCATTCGTCGGTGGCTTCGAAGAGGCCGGGGAAACGCAGGTTGGCTTCGATGCCTTCCAGATTCAGGTCTACGCCCAGGCCCGGTTTGTCGGGGACGGTAACGTAGCCGCCTTCCATGTAGTTATCGGGCAGACCGGTGACCAGGCCTTCCCAGAAGGGGAGATCGAGGCCGTGGTGTTCCAGCGATACGAAGCTGGAGATGGCGGCGGCACAGTGGACGTTGGCCATGAAGGCAATTGGCGAACCGGCAAAGTGCAGCGCCGTGGGGATGCCATAGCGCTCGGCGTAGTCGGCGATCTTCTTCGTTTCCAACATGCCCCCAGAGGTGAGCAGATCGGGGTGGATGATGTCGACGGCACGCTTTTCGATCATCTCGCGGAAGCCGTCCCACAGGTAGAGTTCCTCACCGGCAGCGGTGGGGATGTTGATGGCGTCGGTGACGGCTTTGTGGCCGTCAATGTCCCACCAGGGCATGGGATCCTCAAACCAGGCCAGGCGGAAGGGTTCCAGCGCCTTGCCCAGGCGGATTACATCTTTGAGCGTCATATAGCCGTGTCCGAAGTGATCGGTGCACAGCTCGATGTCCCAGCCGGCGACATCGCGAATGGCGGAGACGACTTCGACGACGCGTGCGATGCCGGCGTCGGTAACATGGATGCTGGCGCCGCTGCCGGGAGCGCGCCAGCGTTTGCCCAGATTATACTCACTGTGAACGGGCTGGCCGACCATGCCATTTTCGGCATCGGCAAAGATCGCCGGGCGGATATCAAACTTGATGAAGGTGAGGCCCATATCTTTGCGGCCCTGGACACGCCGGGCGTAGCCTTCGGGTGTCGAGTCGGTGGGGGCCGGGGTATCGGCATAGAGGCGTACTTTGTCGCGGTACTTGCCGCCCAGGAATTGATGACAGGGCACGCCGTAGACCTTGCCGATCAGATCCCATAGAGCGATTTCAAGGCCAGAGACGCCGCCGCCTTCACGGCCCCAATTGCCAAACTTCTTCATCGCGCGGAAGATCATGTCGATGTTGCATGGATTTTGCCCCATCAACATACTCTTGAACTGCAGCGCGTTTTCTTTGTGACCGGCATCGCGCACTTCGCCAATGCCATAGACACCCTGATTGGTGTCGATGCGGATGATGGGGTAGTCGTAGTTGCTGCTGACCACGGCGATGCGCATGTCGGTGATCTTCAGATCCGACGGGCGCGAGTTGGTATTGACGGCATTTTCAACCTGCCCTAGCCGTTCCTGGTCTTCAGATGCGGACATATCTTGCTCCTGTCTAAGAGTGGGGAGAGGGAGACAGCGTCGAGCCTAGGCAGTGTAAAACATGGATAGACTCACCCTAATTATCCGCGAACTGGGTAAGAGAGCAAGTCGAAAACGCTGCAAGGCCCAGATTGTGCCTAAACAACAAGACAGCACTCGATCATGGCGTCTGTGACATCCTGATCGAGTGCTGTCTTGTCTTATGCGGATTTAGGATCACGCTCTAGCCGAAATCTACCGATTTTTTGCTCAACATGGCTGGAGCGCCTCGATCAATTCGTCGAGTGAACAACCTTTGATCAAGTATGCTTCTGCGCCTGCCGCCGTTGCCTCCTGGCGGTAGCTGTCGTACAACGTCAAGAGGACGATCCGAATTTTCGGCCATTTCTGTTTGATGGTACGAGTCGCAGCCAACCCGTCCATGCCCGGCATTCTCACATCCATTAAGACCACATCAGGATGAAGTTGGGCAACTTGTGCAACCGCTTCGTTTCCGTTTGCTGCCTCAGCAATTACTTCTACTTCAGGGCTGGTTGTAAGCAGCGCACGCAATCCAGCGCGGGATCTAGGGCTATCATCGACAATTAGAGTTTGTATGGGCACGGTATCTTTATGGCAGAGCCAATAGTCACTAAAATCACAGTTTGTGAAGGATGGAACAGATCGGGTGCGAGGGAACACCTTCAAAAATTGGATTCACTCAGATTAGCACAGCTCACCTGCAATAGACATCGGTGGGTAGCGTAGGTGGGCTGTCACAAATGGTGGAGAGCCACCCTCCGCTCATCCACAGATTGATCGCCGTGGGCTACCACAAATGCTGTACGGGTTAGGCGGATTTATACTTGCCGTCCCCAGGATCGCCCTATCATCAGCGCACCGCCCGCGATCAAAAGGATAGGCACAATCGGCAAACCGACACCCATCAATCCGCTCATGCCGGCAGTCAAAGCCAGCAACCCAAGCACAACCGTAAACCCACTGGTTTCAATATCGTTGAGTGCACGGATACCATTCAATCCTAAGAGCAAAAATCCTGTGAATAACCACCAGAGGCCATCCGGAGTCATCCAGTGGGGCAACAGCCATAACAAACCGGTCATTATTAGAAACAGGGCCCATGTAATGCCCTGAAGGCGTTGATTCAACTCGCTCAGATCCTGGGCATCTGATTGAGAATGGTGGGAAAGTGGCATTGTCATCATCGAAACTCTTCTTTCGGGCTATAGACCAAGATCAAAACCATCCGTCTGTGGTCGCTTCACGGTCTCACGTAACCCTAGTTTATCAAGAGAAGAAAACAATGAAATCCCCATTGTGTGGATACGAAATCCACACAGATGGCAAATCGATCTGGTTTTGTACGAGGGCGTTGCGGAGACGACTACAACTTTTTGCGTACCGGGTTCGCACCAGAATAGGCATGGCAAGGATTGTCTCCCCAATAGCACAAGGCCCGGCACGCCTTCCACACGAAGGGGCCGGGCCTTGCACCGAAAGGAGAACCACCAACCAGGAGAGAAGGGGGTATTACGTCGGTTTCAAGAATAAACTCACCAGGAAGTTTCTGCACTTGCGGTGTTCGTTTATTTGTACTTACCTTACCAGATGCGGGGCCAGAATCAACGGACACCTGACCAGGATTGGACCTGGACACTGGCTAGTGCTCTGTTAACATTTACTGTGCGGCCACCAGAGACCTGTCAACACGGCCTGGTGATGCGGCGGCGAGGAACGCCGAAAGCGTGATTTGATGGGTAGGGGCGCTGCAAGCAGCGCCCCTACCCATCAAATCGCGGCCCTTGACACGATACTAGCCACACGTCCAGGGCATCAGACGATATCTGCATCGTCAAGAGAGGCGAGTCCTTCTTTGAGCGCATAGAGTGCCGCCTGTGTACGGCTGGCCAGGTGCAGTTTGCCCAGGATGTTGCTGACATGGGTACGAACTGTCGCTTCGCTGATCACCAGTTCGTCGGCGATCTCCTGGTTGCTGCGACCCTGCGCCACCAACCTGAGGACTTCGACCTCGCGTTCCGTCAGTGGATCTTCGGTGGGCGGCTTCTGCATGGGGCGCGACATCTCTTGCAGCAGTTTGCGCGCAATCGTTGGATGGAGTGACGATTCGCCCCGATGAACCTGACGAATGGCGCGGATCAGGTCGTCGGGGCTTGAGTCTTTGAGCAGGTAGCCCAACGCGCCCGCCTTGATGGCCGGGAAGACTTTGTCATCGGTGGCGAAACTGGTCAATACCAGAATGCGCGCATCTGGGCGGCTGGCCGTAATGCGGCGGATCGCCTCGATACCGTCCATAACCGGCATTTCCAGATCCATCAGGATCACGTCGGGTTGAACCTGCAACGCCTTGGCGACTGCTTCTTCGCCGTTCTTGGCTTCCCCAACGACCTCGATTTCGGGTTCGGTTGCCAACAGTGCCTGTGTGCCCCGGCGGACTACGACATGATCATCGGTAATTAGGATGCGAATTGGGTTGCTCATACTGCGCTGCTCCCTTATGCAAGTGAGTGTGGTCCGGACTTCATGATCCTGTTGGCTGTGTTGTGTAGACGACATTGGTGGCAACTAGAACTCAGCGACCGGGACAGCGACGGTGATCGTAGTCCCGGCGCCTGGGTGACTGTCGATCTCAAGTCTGCCTTTAAGCAGCAGCACGCGTTCTTCGATACCACGAAGACCCCATCCCCCGGCGTTTCGTGCTTCGGCCAGATCAAACCCGATCCCGTTGTCCTGAATGACAAGTTTGATGCACTGCTCTTCCGGCGCATCCTGCAACTTCAACAAGACGCGACTGGCTTTGGCATGTTTGAGCGTATTGTTCAACACCTCTTGCGAGATCCAGTAAAGACCCTCTTCAATGTCCGCCGGCAACTTCTGCGTACTTTCCATCTGGATTGCGGTTTCCAATCCTGTGCGCCCTTCCACTGCTTCGAGGCGGGCGTGGAGCGCAGCCATCAGTCCTTCGTTTTCAAGCACAGGCGGGCGCAACTCAAAGATCAAAAGACGCATTTCACCCAGCGCCTCGTGCGCCGTATCACGCAGGTTGCGCAGGTGTTCGGCTGCCACATCGATCTTACCGGCATCAAGCAGACGTGCAGCAGCTTCGGCGTAGAGGGTTGCGCCGTAGAGCGCCTGTGTGACTGAATCATGTAGATCGCGCGCCAACCGTTGTCGTTCTTCCAACACGGCCAGTTGACGCGCCCGTCCGTAAAGACGCGCATTTTCAATCGCCACCCCAGCCTGGTTGGCCAGCGACTGCAAAACAGTCATTTCGATCTCATCGAATGCGTCTACCTGATCTTCTTGCACATCGAGGACGCCGATAATCTCACCCTTGGCCATGATCGGCAGCACCAATTCCGAACGGGTGCGGCTGCCTTCTAGCGCTACATAGAGCGGATCTGTCTGGACATCGCGCGACAGATAGCGTTCACCGGTTGACGCCACCAGACCGGAGAGTCCTTCGTGGCCGATCTTGAGCCGACTCGGTATGAAACGATGTTCATTCTCATCGAGCATCTTGCCTGCACCCACGTGATAGACAATATCATCCTCTTCGACAAGGCCAATGCCAACATGATAGTAATTGAAGGTAGACTGGATCAACCGTGTCATCTGGTCGAGCAGATCATCCACATTGAGGATCGACGTGATCGTGCGCCCCATTTCACCGATAACACGAAACTGTTCGGCGCGGTGCTGTTCGGTTTCGTAGAGCCGTGCATTTTCGATGGCGATCCCAATCTGGCGACCAATCGAGGTAAGCAGTTCCATGTCTTGTGGTTTGAAATTACGCTGTTCGCGGCTTGCGACGCTCAGCACCCCTTGCACCTGCTGTTTCGAGAGCAGCGGAATACCTGCAACCGATCGGTAACCGCGGGCTAACAGATTCTGGGGCGGATCGTCCGCCAACAACAGATCATCTATGAGCACGGCACTGGCCGTCTCGGCGACCTGGCGCGAGAAGTTCCCACGCGCGGGTTCGTCGCGGAAATCCTCCGTCATCCCCCGATCGTAGACCTGGAGCAATCTGCCCGTCGCCGGATCACGTAGATAGATCACACCCAGTTCAAAATCCAACATCGTGGTCACACGTTCTAGCCCGGTTTTGAGCACAGTGGGCAGATCGAGCGAATGGCTGGTGGCCTGGGTAATGTCATATAACGTGGCCAGTTCCCGTGTGCGGGCGACGACCCGCTGCTCCATCTCGGTGTAGGATGCCTGCAACTGCGCCGACATATGGTTGAACTGGTGCGCCAATTCGGCGATCTCATCATTGGTATGCACGTCGATCTGTTGATCAAAATTCCCGGCCGCTACCTTCTGCGCGGCAGCAATGACATCGTGGATCGGCTGTGTGATGCGCTGGACGCCAAAAGCCACAAACAGCGACGGCACCACAAAGCCCAATACCAGCAGCAGGAAAAGGAATTGGCGGTAGCCTTCACTGGATCGATTCAATTCGAGCCAGCTTTCTTCGGTGATCAGCCCCCACGGTGTGCCCGGCACCGGTGCAAACGCAGCCACAATGTCTTCGCCCGCATCATTGTGGGTGCGGATGGCGTTAGTCTGCTTTGCCACCACTTTTTGCACCGTCGTGGAATCGGACAGGTTTTCACCGATCAAGGATGGATCGACGTGATAGATTACCCGCCCCTGACTGTCTACCAGATAGGCGATGCCGCCTTTGTTCAAACGCAGTTTGACGATGTCCCCGTAGAAGCTGCTCACAGTCTCTGCCTTGAGCCGGAACATACCCGCCAGCGCACCCCGAAACTCACGTTGTGCGCCGATAATCGGCACGGCCACGACGATCACGTCTTCGCCGTTGGGTCCATCGGGCACAATGTCAGAATAGACCGTGCGCGACGAGAGCAGAATACGGCTGACGTACGGTTCTGTGGCCCAGTTCTGACCGATGATCTCGGGCCGCGCTGGATCGGCGGCGACCACCCGGCCAAAATTGTCGAAGACGATGACGCCTCCATCAAAAACCACCAGTCGATTGCGCGCCTCGGCCAATGCGGCCTGCATCGCTTCTGGATCATCCGTGAAGCGGATCGCATCGGCGCGCGCCTCGTCGGACAGGCGCGTGCCGTACTCGGCAATTTCCGACAGGAATTGATCTGCCGAGAGTCGGATCAGCTCGATATCGCGGCCAATCACCAATTCCTCGGTCACCTGCCGGTAGGCGATGTAAGTCACCAAGGCCACGGCCAGCAGAATGATCGCCGTGGGCACAAAAGCCCAGGCAATGATCTTGGCGCGCAGCCCGCGCAGATTCAGCGAAGGTGCAAAGTTCGATGTGAAAGTGGATGGTAGGTTTGGGGCTTTCAATTTAAGTTCAGACATGCGTCCCGTCGTATTCTACAGTGATTCAGCGACTGAGCGCGATTCGTTTACATGCCCTGTTCGATCTGCTCACACACATCGATCATGGTGTCCACCGGCGCCTCGCCCAATGTAAAGATGCGATCCCAGGCGTTTGTGGTCAAGCGTGTAACGTCGGCCATGTTGGTGGCGATTTCCGCCGTCACCGAATACCCCTTGAGGTGCCCATCGGCAAAAGCGGCGATGTCCACCCCCAGCGACTGTTCTGGGAACTCCTCGCGAATAAAGCCGACCCATGTTTCCACCAGAGAGGCACGCGCCGGTTGCAGGAAGTTGGTCTGCGCCATCGCCCGGCCATACGACTCACCGGTGAGGAACTTGAGCAACTCCCATGCGGCGTCAGGATAGCGGGTCTGCGCATAGATCCCAAAGCCGTCGGTAGAGGCAAGCGTCGCTCGCTTTGACGGGCCTGCCGGGAAGGGCGCCACGCCAATGCGGAAAGGCGCGTTGACCAGGATATCTTTGAGCGCCCACGAGCCATCTTCGACCATAGCGATATGCTGATCGATGAACGCCTGCCGCGTCTCTTTGTTCTGCACATCGAGGAAGGTAGCCATGACATGATCGTCCCACATGCGGGCGCGCAGCCACTCCATGGCCGCCACTGCAGCGGTTTCGTCCATACGACAGCGCGTCGGATCCTCCAGATCGATCAGATGTCCGCCCCAGCCGTTGACATGGATTTGAATGCGTTCCCAGGCGATGTCGACCATGCTGCCGAAAAGATCAACCCGTCCGTCGCCGTCACGATCCTGGGTAAGCAGCATCATGGCGTCCAGATAATCATCGTGGTCCCGATCGCCCGTAGGGTAGGGGACATCGTAGACGTCGAATAGATCCTTGTTGTAATAGAGCGCCAGCGCGCCGTGATACTTGGGCAAGCCGAACTGCTCTCCACTGGCCAGGAAGAAGGCCTTGTACTGCGCCGGTGACCAGTCATTGATGGTCGCTTCATCCAGATCGCCGGCCACGTACTCGCGCAGATCCAATGTGCCCTTTCGCTGTGCCCAGATCGGGAAGAAATCGCAACAACCCTGAAAGACATCTGGCGCAGTGCCCGCAGCTATATCCGACAACATCACCTCGGCCACGTTTTCAGGATCCGGCGTATAGAAGACGCGCATATTGGGATGTTCCTCATGGAACTCTGCCAACAAGTCTTGCGCCATAGGCGGGAACCAGTCGGTTCGCCAATCTTGATAGACAAGCTGAATCACAGCGGGCGCTGGTTCGGCGGGCGCCACCCCAACCGGCGATGATACACAGGCGCTCAGTGCAGCCCCGGCCAGCCCCATGCCGCTAAAACGCAGAAAATCTCGACGTGACAACGCTTGAGGCGTATGCTTGGTTTGGGCCGTAGTCAGTTGTTTCCGCATGGGAAGTTATCCTTGCAAGAGTGAAACTTGTTCTCTCGTACGGTTACAGTGCACAGTGAAGCTAGAAAACACAGCGAAGCTTGGAATAAATGAATCGTTGTAAGGTAGAGACTTAGTAAACCAGCATACAATCGACAGGGGACTTCGTCAAACATTGTAGTATAAGATTTTTTCGGATCCACATGTAAACAAACAGAACCAGACCCTTGACGCACCCACAGAGGCGCGGCTGACTCGTATGATGCGGCCATGTACAGTGTATACATGTATATTGTACAAATGTACAGTATGGAGTGTCAGTTGCTTGTCGGCCCCTTCCCTGTAAGGTACAATAACGCGAACTCGATCCACCCCACGCGGCACACCCACCCACAGGAGAAGATCAATGGCAGCGGCGCCCAATATTCTCTGGATCTGCACCGATCAACAACGGTTTGACACCATCGGTGCCTTGAACAATCCCTACGTCTCCACCCCCAACATCGATCGCCTCGTCCAAGAGGGGGTGGCTTTTGACTATGCTTACTGCCAAAGCCCGATCTGCACCCCCAGCCGCGCCAGCTTCCTCACCGGGACTTATCCCGGCTTCACACGCATTACACGCAACGGCAACGACGGCTTCCCACCCGGCCACCCGCCGCTGGTGACGAAGCTCCTTGCCGACCGTGGATATACCTGCGGCCTCATCGGCAAACTCCACTTGACCAGCGCCTACCGGCGCATCGAAAAACGCACCGACGACGGCTACTCGTATTGGCAGTACAGCCACGCCCCGCGCGATGACTGGGCCACCGGCCATGACTACGCCGACTGGGTGCGCCAAAAAGGGGGCAACCTGGCCCAATTCACCCAAGACCTGGACGGCGTCCCGGCTGAATTCCACCAGACCACCTGGTGCGCAGAAAAGACCATCGACTTCATCCGCCGGCCCCACAACGGACCGTGGCTGGCCAGCGTCAACATCTACGATCCGCACCCACCCTTCAACCCGCCCAAAGCCTACCGCGATCTCTTTGATCCGGCGCAGATGCCCGGTCCACTCTTCCGTCAGAGCGATCTGGAAACGCAGCGCAAGCTGGAAGCGGTGGATTTCCAATCCAAAGCGAAAACACCGGATGAACTCGACATCAAGAGTCCGGTTGTGCCTCGTTCACCGCTCAACAGCGATTGGTTGGATCAACAGGGGGGCGGCGAACGCAGCGCGCAGACATTGCAGGCAGCCTACTACGCCATGATCAAGCTGATCGACGACCAACTAGGTCGCATCCTGGCAGCGCTCGACGAAAGCGGGCAACGCCAGAATACGGTGATCATCTTTATGAGCGATCACGGTGAAACGCTTGGGGATCATGGGTTGATCCAAAAGGGGGCGCGCTTCTATGAAGGGCTGGTGCGGGTACCCCTGATCATTTCGTGGCCCGGGCATTTTGAGCAAGGGGTGGTGAGCGAAGCGCTGGTGGAGCTGACCGATCTGGCCCCCACGCTCATGCAGCTTGCCGGGCAGGCTGTGCCCCCGCACATGCAAGGACGCTCGCTGCTGCCGATCCTGACGGGCGCGGCCGCTGACGACGAACACCGCGCCTTCGTGCGCAGTGAATACTTCGACGCCCTCGACCACGCCGATCACACCTTCGCCACCATGTACCGCGACCGTCGTTACAAACTGGTTGTTTATCACGGACACGGGCTGGGTGAACTCTACGATCTCCAACAAGATCCCCACGAGTTCGACAATCTATGGGACGATCCGGCCCACGCCGCCGTCAAGGCCGATCTGCTGCTGCGCAGCTTCGACGCATCCATACGCGGTCTCGTCGACGTGGGCACAGAACGGATCGGCCCGATGTAGTTACTACGCCTCTGCCACCACAAAGGCAACCAGCGTATCCAACATAGTATCGAAGACCGAGAGCCGCGCTACCTCATAGCCGTGGCTGTTCTCACGCACATGACCAAAACAGGCCACCCGATAGGCTCCGCCCGCATAAGAAACGAGACTGGCATCGCTGGCTGCGCCGTCGTAGACCACCGGCTGTAGTTCCGTGCCTGCGTTGACGGCGGCCTGCATCAGCGACCGCACCAGCCGCTGATCGTAGTGGACCAGCCGATCCTTGCTCCAAATAGCGGGGCGTCCGTCCAGTTTGAGCGGCGCCCCCGCGGGGATGGGCGCACCGTCCACCGAAATGAAGATGGGGGGGCGCTCCCGATCGGCCACGATTTTGGCCCCCTGACCGCCGCCTTCCTCGTGAACGGTGAAGGCGATCAGCGTGGGATGGACCGGTTGCAGATCGTCCAGGGTCAGCCGTTCGAGCAAGCGTAGCAGGGCCACTACACCCATGCGATCGTCGAAGGTCCACGCCGCCACCAGCGGATCGTCCACCGGGCCAAAGAGCACCGGCCCGCGCATGGCCTGAGTGGGCACCGCCGTGGAGCCGGGGCGCACGCCGCGCTCCTTCAACTGCGCCGGGGAGAGGCCCGTGATCACGCGCACATCCTTCCAGGTGATCGCCTTATCGCCGACGCCGCCGTGGGTCGATCCCATCGAGAGCACGCCGATCACGGGGCCACCCGCCTGCACCACATCGCCGATGATCTCCACCGGTCCTTCGCCCAATTTCCAGGGGTAAAGGCCACCCGAGCGATCCACGCGCAGCGAACCGTCGTCCTCGATGGCCGTGACAACCATGCCGATCTCGTCCATGTGTGCCGCGTAGCAGATCAACGCCGCATCGGGCCGGCTGCCGGTCAGCCGCACAAGGACATTGCCCGCCGGGTCGGTTTCATGGGCATAGCCCCATTCATCCAACTTACGACGTACAATCTCGGCGATCCATTCTTCGCGTCCTGAGGGTGCAGCCACAAGCAGTTCTGAAAAGAGGGTTAAAGCGGGGTGATCGATTGGGTAGCCGGACATGGACGGTTCCTTTGGTGAATTGAAAATCGTTCTTTGCTGCGCTACACTTGCTTCATTATATCGGTATCCAGCCACAATGGGAATGAGGACCGCATGTATACAGCACCTTTCGCGCTAGGCGAAACCGCAGCGGCGTTGCGCGGCGGCGAGTTGGATCTGATTGCCTATATCGATGAAGTCTGCGATCGCATCGACGCTGTGGAGCCGCAACTCCACGCCTTGCTTCCTGAAGTGGATCGACGTCAACGTCTACATCAACAAGCGCACGCACTGCTCGACCGTTACCCGACCCCAGCAGATCGCCCCGCGCTGTTTGGCGTGCTCGTCGGCGTTAAAGATATCTTCCGTGTGCAGGGTTTCCCTACTCAAGCCGGGTCACAGCTCCCGGCGGATCTCTTTGAGGGCAGTGAAGCGGTCTCGGTAAGCCGGCTAAAGGCTGCCGGAGCGTTGATCGCAGGCAAGACCGTCACCACTGAGTTTGCCTACTTCCAGCCGGGGCCGACGCGCAATCCACACAACCCGGCGCATACCCCCGGCGGCTCTAGCAGCGGATCGGCCGCGGGCGTGGCGGCGGGAGAATTTCAACTGGCAGTGGGCACGCAGACCATCGGCTCGGTGATCCGCCCGGCCGCCTTTTGCGGCATTATCGGCTTCAAACCCTCCTATGATCGCATTCCCAGCGCAGGCTTGCTCTATTTTTCCAAAGCGCTCGATCATGTCGGCCTCTTTACCCAGGATCTCGACGGCATGGCGCTGGCGGCCTCGGTGCTCTGCGACGATTGGGAGGCAGCGCTCGCCTCGGGGCCATCCGCGGCCAGACCGGTGCTCGCCATCCCCGAAGGACCATACCTGGATCGAGCAGAGGATCAGGGACGTGTCGCCTTTGCAGATCAGATCGGCCGCCTTGAAGCGGCCGGCTTCGTGGTGAAACGGGCGTCGTTCCTGTCCGACTTTGACGAATTGGAGCGCAAGCATCGGCGCATGATGGCCGCCGAAGCGGTGATCGAGCACGAGGGCTGGTATGCCCAATACGCCGATCTGTATAGCGAACACATGCACGCAATCATGGAGATGGGGCGCAGTGTCGGCGAAGCCGAGTTGATCCAGTCGCGGGCTGATCGTTTTGCGCTGCGCCGCCAACTTGCCGAAGAGTTGGTTCGGCTGGGCGCCGATCTCTGGATCGCGCCGCCGGCCACCGGCCCGGCGCCGGAGGGCATCGCCGCCACCGGCAACCCGATCATGAACCTGCCGTGGACGAATGCGGGTGTCCCCGCGCTGACGCTGCCCGCCGGGCAGGCCGCCAATGGCCTGCCCCTCGGCATCCAATTGATCGCTCCCTTCGGGCAGGATGAGCAGTTGCTGGCCTGGGCGCGCTGGATCGAAACCACGATGAAGGGGTGACGAATTGAACTGCCAAAACTGTGGCGCCCCCGTGCGACCGCTGCCAGGGCGAGATTACTTTGTGTGTGACTACTGCACGACGTTCAACTTCCCGGCGGAGTCGGAAGAGGGGGTGCGCGTCCTCGGTGAGTGGACCGATCTTTCTTGCCCGCAGTGTGGACAGATCCTGGTGTCGGCGGCCATCGACGGGATCGCCGTCCGCCATTGTACGAAATGTCGCGGCAACCTGATCAAACCGCTCGATTTTCGGCGCGTGGTCGAGACGCGCCGGCTAAAGAGTGAAAAGCTGTCACAACTCCGCCCGTTAGAAAAAACGCAGTTGGTCCGGCAAACCCTCTGCCCCGGCTGCATGCAACCGATGGATGTGCATCCGTACCTCGGGCCGGGCAACGCCGTGATCGATTCTTGTGGGACGTGCGCTTTGATCTGGCTTGATCAGGGCGAGTTGAAGGCGATCGTCACCGCTCCCGAACGCCGCCGCAGCAAGCGTTCCTAAGGCCATTCCAGGAAAATAACGATCCACGAAGGCACACGAAGCCACACGAAGGAAGCCTTTCTTAGTGAGCCTTTGTGTGCCTTCGTGGATCATTTAAATCTTGGATTCGCCTAATCCACTGTCGGGATCGGGAAGGCATAGTGGTGGATGACTGCGTCTAGACCCTGTTGAGCAAAGAGGATGCGCGCCTGTTGGGCCGGGTTTTGCCCCATCTCTAGTCGTTGCCAGAGCGGTTGAAGTAAGATTTCCTCACCATATCCCCGATGTATCAAGGCGTCTTCCACAAGTTTCATCACAGAAACGAGAAAGTTCGGCGCAGGTTCAGGCGCCGCCAATCCGTGCTGCGCCGACTGAACGTGATAGCGGCCCATCCGAGCCCAGCTCTCTTCGGCCAGCGAATCATTGAGGTAGCGCTGCAACGCATCTGCCGCTTCGACGATCCCCAGGTAGAGGGCCGCGGCGGCCATCTGTTGGTGCGGCGGTTGCTGACAGGCGGGTCGTAGTTCAAGGGTGGCGTGCGCCGTGCGCAGCCGCGCACTGTGCCAGACGTAGTGATCGTGAAGCAGGAAGGCGTCAAAATCTGGCCCATCTTCTCGCACAATGTCGCGGAACGGACGACCATCGGGTAGCAGATGTGGCCCGTGGCGGCGGAGTAGATAGGGTAGGTCGCTCAGCCGGGTGACAAAGTCTGTTGTGTCGAGGTAAGCGCGTTCGGGCATACCGTGCCGGTTGGCGTAGCGGCCGCGCTGTGTGACGATCCCTTCGCGCGTAGAGCAGAAATCGCCGATCCCTCCCGCATAGATCGACGAGTTGGCGCACAGCGCAATGACCACGGGTGTCAGCAGCAGCCCCAGGTTAAGCTGAGAGATCATTTCAGGCCGGGCCACATCTACATGCAGTTGATCCGATGCGGTGACGGTGTACCAGAGCCAATCCTCACCCATGATCTCGAACATGGCGCGATAGCGCTGTTTGGGCGACATCAGCCCAGGCCCGGGCGGGCTCTGCGGCTGCATCCCCAACCCCAGGACACGGCCGCCCAGTCCATGCGCCACCAGGATCAGACAGCGCAATGCCTCGCTGTGGAGTTGCTCTAGCTCAAACAAGTGTGCGCACGGACGCGTGTTGATCTCCAATGTGCCGCGGCCGACTTCTAGCGCATAGCTAAAGTCAGGGCCCTCGAGGCCCACAATGAGATCCTGTGTAACTGCGTCGAATTTTGGTTTCAAAGAAGGGGTAAACTGCTGCAGCCCCGACCACAGGGACTGAACATCCATGGCGGCGCCGCCGGCGTCGACGACAGGGAACTCCGCCTCGCGGCCAACAGTGCGCGGCGACGCTAAACGAACGGGGAAGGCCTGAGCAAACCGTTCTGCCAGTTCCTCAAAACTCGATTCAAGGGTTTTCGCCATTGGGGTCTGCTATACCCAGATTTCAGGATAGAACCATCAGACGAACTACAAGTAGGACGGGTATCGGTTGATCACCTGAAAGGTAGGCACCGAGAAAGCCGAAAGCCGATCAATGGTAGTGGGCAGTTCCGCATAGGTGCGGCAGACGGCATTGGCGCGGGTGTTATCGCTGCCCCGGTCGCGGATCCCCGTGAACAGGATCGACTTCATGCCGACCGCCAGTGGACCTTCGATGTCGTTGCTTTCGCGGTCGCCAATGTGGACGATCTGGGCGGGTGCTGCCTGTAAACCAAGCGCCGCCTGCCGGAAGAGACGCGGATCCGGTTTCGATGCGCCCACTTCGTCTGAGAAGATGAAGTAGTTGAAGTAGCTAAGAATGCCCTGCCGCTGCAAAAGGTAGCGCAGGCCGCGCCCGGTGGTATGGATGGTGTCCGAGATGATCCCTAATCGGTAGCGCTGCGATAGAACTTCGAGTGCGGTGTGCACACCAGGGGCAAAGTCGGGCTGAATACGCACTTCCATATCTTCGATCTCGCGCACCAGTTCATCGACTTCGCGCATCAATTGAGCGTACTTCCCCGGCTCAGGGCGCAGACCCAAATATTCGTAGGCATCATACAGCCGAGAGGCAATACCGGGGGTCCAGTGTTCCTCATGCCAGCGACTACGGAAGGTGTCATTGGCGTGTTGGTAGGCCGCTACCGCCCGATCACTATCGACCTGAGGATGGTTTCTGGTCACCTTAGCCACAAACATCTCGATCCGCGATTCGGCTTTGCTAGGCAGCCCCATCATCTGACGCTTGGGTTCGTCAGAATCGTCGATAGCAATTGTATCCCAAAAGTCGAAGGTGACAGCTTCAATCATGGCGCCCATTCCTCTTCATCTGGACAAGAGTTCGTCCTCAGGCAAGAGTACGCTCTTCGGCAAGAGTACGCTCTTAGACAAGCGTTCGCTCTACAAGTCGGCCCTGTGCCTACGACCGCTATGTCTGTTTCGCAGCGAGACAGCGCGCTGCTGACGAATTGACACAAGGTGTCGAAACGAACTGGTTGGATGATAACATCAAGATTTGGTGCTAGAAGGCAAGCCGATGATCTGCTGCCCTCTGCGCCTTCGTCATTGGAGGCGGACCCATCAAAACGGCGTCGTTGAGATCGGTTCGTGGGCACTGCTGAGCATTGTGGGGTAAAAGTGTGGCCGGTGTCAAAACTGTATAAATACCAGTCGATTTTGCCAATATAGCACTTCCCCCATGCTTATGCAAACGTGTGCGGTGAAGAGGGTGTGTCCCAAAGTATTGGGTGGGTCCGTGTCTACCGGGAAGCCACGACGGATGGACACGGAGGTCCATCCCTACGTGTAGGGACCGGCCTCTGTGCCGGTCCGTTCTGGATTGGTGGACGATCATGGATGGACACGGAGGTCCATCCCTACGTGTAGGGACCGGCCTCCGTGCCGGTCCGTTTTGGATCGGTGGACGATCACGGATGGACACGGAGGTCCATCCCTACGGTAGGGACCGGCCTCCGTGCCGGTCCGTTTCGGGTCGATGGACGATCACGGATGGACACGGAGGTCCATCCCTACGTGTAGGGACCGGCCTCCGTGCCGGTCCGTTTCGGGTTGGTGGACGATCACGGATGGACACGGAGGTCCATCCCTACAACTCAGATTGGCTGTCGCAATTGGGCGGAGCGTGCCTGGCGGCGCCTGGCCCGTTCCTCTTCGGCGATGGTGCGCATGGCATCGAGGAGAAGCTGATTCTCTTCCTCGCGCTGGATGGCAATCCGAATGTACTCGGGCAGCCCGAACGAAGTGCAATCGCGCACGATGAGGCGCTCTTTGAGCAGTTGATCGCGCATGGATCGGGCATCGCCCACCGGCACGAGGACATAGTTCGTCGTGGTCTCACGCGGTGAATAGCCGTAGCTCGTCAAGGCGGCGCAAAAGTCGTCCAGATCGTGGCGAAGTCTGGCAAGCGTCTGATCGCGCCACGCCAGTTCATCCAGCGCGATGTTTCCGGCAAATTGAGCCGGACCATTCACGTTCCAGGGTGGTTGTACAGCCTGTAATTGTTCGACCAAATACGGAGATGCCAGCAAATATCCAAGTCGCAACGCGCCGAGCGAGAAGTCTTTGGTCATAGAATGTAAGACGATCCAACCGCCGTCCAGCACCCAGCGATCGGCGCTCCACCCATTGGCGGCGAAGGCGCTGTAGGCTTCGTCCACCACCCAGAGGGCATGTGGCGCGGCCTGGCGAAGCTGCAAAATCTGATCCGGCGTAAAATATTCACCGGTAGGGTTGTTCGGGTTGCAGATAAAGACCAGCCATGGGGCAGCCGCGCTGAGCGCATCGCAGGTCTGTTTGAATGAGATGGGGCCAGGCGCGTAGCGGGCTGTGCCGATGCGTTCCCAACCGGGCAGGACAAGTTGCGTGGGGTGCCCACCGGCCATCACCACGCCATCGGCATACTCGCTGAATGTTGGCCCCAGGATCGCCACCTGCCGATCGGCGGCAAATCGGTGTGCGATCAGCCAGATCAGATCCGCGGTGCCGTTGCCCACCAGAACGCAATCCGCCGACAAATTGTGATGCTGAGCCAGTTTGTTGCGTAGAGATAACGATAGGCTATCGGGATAGCGGGCCAATGTTTCGCGGCTGAGGTACTTGCGCAGCGCATCCACCACCGAGGGCGGCGGCCCATAGGGATTGATATTCGGATGAAAAGTAGATCACCTCTTCAGGGCGAAGGCCCAAGGCGGCCAGTTCGGCATAATCGGGTGTTCCGTGGATAGAAGTTGAGGGCATGAATGCCTCCTTCGAACGATGCGTCGGTGAATGCATCCTAACACGGTGAGGAACGCGAAGGCGTGGGCTGCTTTCCGATCGGCCCTGCCAGATCGGTGACGAGAAGCCGGACGGTCCCGGGGGTCGGCTTTTCTGTTATAATGGACAACAACGTGCTGTCGGTAAGTAGGAAAGGTGCAAGATGACGTTAGTCGTTCAGAGTTCCAGTGAAGATGTAATTTCCCTCCCCTCCTGGCTGATGGATATCCTCAACCTGCGGGAAGGTGATGAGATCAAGACCGTGGTTGACGGGCAGACGCTGCGCATAACACCACTGGAGCAGTTCCTGGCGCTCCGCGGCGCACTGAAAGATGATCCCGAATTCGACGCCGCCATCAAACAGCTCAATCAAGGATGGCAAGAATGGCAGATACCCGACTCTGTTTAGATACCAATTCACTGATCGACTATCTGCAAACGAGAGACACTTTTCTCGTGTTCCCGGCTTGGAGGTGATTGCGCCAAGCCGAATTGAGTAGTCATTGCGAATAGGCCCGGTGTACGACGTCAGCGCCAAGACGCTGCAAAACTGGGAGCAGGGACGCAGCCCCGCCGCCGCTACACTCGAACTATTTAACCACAGTTTACGCCTGAACAGAGGATTTGTCCTATGACTCAGCAAACCGGCGCCGAATACACCCGTGCGGATCTAGAGAGATTCATCAAAGCAAATGGCATTCAGGCGCGGTTGATCGAAGAGATCGGCGACACCCCCACCGTCTTGGCAGCGGCGGCTGCATTGGCCGTGTCGCCAGATGCGATTATCAAGACGCTACTTTTTCTCGTCAATAACCCTGCCGACAAAGAGGCGCCGGCACAGCCGGTGCTCGTCATCAGCAATGGAGAACGGCGCATCGAAAAACGCGGGCTGGCCGGCCATTTTGGCGTAGGCAAGAATCAGGTCAAGCTGGCGCCCGCAGAAGTTGTGCTGGCCGAGTTGGGCTATCGGGCGGGGGGCGTGCCGCCCTTCGGCCATCGTCGCCACTTGCCCACCTTTTTGGACATGTCGATCGGCCTCCTCGCCGGACACGAGACCGTCTACGGCGGTGGCGGCGACGATCGGACGATGCTCGCCCTGACCGTCAACGAACTGATTCGGGTGACGGCACCGGTGGCGATCCTACCGCTGAGTTGAGTGTGTTGGCAATCTCAAGGATTGCGAACAACACTGGGTAAGAAAATGGTGTGCGACCCATCCGGTGTACCGACCGGCCTGGCCAGCAAAAGCGTGATCGAGTTGGCCGGGAAAACCGCGGTGATGACGTTGCCCGCAATAGGCTGATCTTCGAGATGGACGATGGCAGCAAGATTGGCCGCGCTGTAGCGGTAGACCTGAGCACTGGGTAACGATGGGAAATTAGAGATTGAGAGATCGGCGGCAAGTGCTGCGCCCGTTTTGTTGATGATTATGAGGGTGAGGGCGTTGTCGGCGCTGCGTTGGGCGGCATAAATCGACAATCGCGCCTGATCGCTGCTCTCGGCGTGGACACTGACATCGCCAAACTTTGCCCCTGTGCCGTCGTAGTTGCGGTAGAGCCGGAAGGCAAACGCGCCCGGGTCGTTCAGCGCCGGTGGCTGCCAGAGGGTCGCCAGATCCATGCCTTCGCGACCAAAGATGCCCAACACATCGGCCTGGGCCAGCGCACCGTTGATGTGCTCTAGCCCGCCCCAATTGTACTCACCAATTGCCAGTTTCGTGTTCGGATAGTTATTATCCACCCACTCCCGCATGCGTGGGATCAGCCGCACAATCCCGCCATCTGGGCCTGCCGAAGCGATCCAACTTTCATCCACATAGGTTGGATCCCAAAGCGAGCGAGTGGATCGCAGGCGCCTGGCTTGTGTGGCGGCATCGCCTGCCTGCGACAAAGAGACGCCGCCGGCCTGCGGGTAGTAGTGCAGATCCAAATAGTCGAGCAGGCGTACGCTGTGCGTCTCTTCATAGGCTTTCATCTGTTGTAAATACCAGGGGACGAAAGGCGTGCCGCCGTTGGCGTTGCGGTCATCCGGCGATGCCCAATCCTGACGCTGAGCGTCATATGCGCCATGCCAATAGTACGTCCAGCCGTTGACCACGGGACCGAGGATCTGCGCAGTCGGGTCGGCGGCGCGAATAGAGGCGGCATACTGCTGGCTGAGATCACGAAACTCTTGATACTTCCAGCCGATGGGCTGTACATCGCGGTGGGTCTCCCACCAGAGATCCGGTTCATTGTCGAGATTGTAGAAGCGGATGCCGCCGTTAGCCGCGTCCCCATAGCGCCCCGTGAGATAGCCGACCCAATCGCTGACCCAACTGGTGGTGATGGCGATACTCGTGTCCAATGCAGAAGGATCGGGGACAGGCTGCCCGTTGCTGAGGATGCCGTTCCCGCAGTCAGGTCGCCACTGCCAGTCGTTGTCCTGCTGAGCGCCATACCGTGCGATGCTGTAACTGCACGAAACAGCGTCTTTGGCCGTATAGCCGATCATGGGCAGGGTGAGGAAGCTGTCTACGCCGCCACCCGAATTTTGATCGATGTAGCGATTCACCCCAGAATCATCCGGGAGGTTGACGGCGTCGCTCTCTTTAAAATTCTCAAAATACCAATCCATGGCCGTATTGGAAACATCCAACTTCCAGTTATAGCGGCTGCTGGCGTTTCCGCCCCAGCGGCGTACCGTCAGGCCCAATGCCTGCATATAGGCCTGCACATCGCCGGGCATCTGATAGGTATTCATGCCGTAAATCAATGGGCTGATTGGTTTGCGGTCGCCCTGAACATCTACAGAAAGCGCCACGTCCACATTGGCGGGGATGGTTGGGGTAGAGGAAGCCGTCGGCGTGCTGGTAGATGTGGCCGCGCCGGCTGTGCCGGTTGCCGTCGCGGTGCTGGTGGATGTGGCAGCACTGGTCGTGGCGGTTGCCGTCGGCGTGCTGGTGGATGTGGCAGCGCTGGTCGTGGCGGTCGCCGTCGCGGTGCTGGTAGGTGTAGCAACGCTGGTCGTGGCGGTTGCCGTCGCTGTCGGCGTAGGCGCCGCCGCTGCATCGAATTTCAGCACACGTCCGTTGCCGAAGTCCGCCAGGATCAGCGCACCGGTGCCGTCAAATGCCATCCCCAATGGTTCTGAAAGCGTATTGTTCCCCGCCGCGCCACCCCGGTTGGAAAGATAGCCACCGAAGTCCGCCTGGCCGTAGACGGTTGTCGGCGCGGATTCTCCGGCCACGTAGCCCAGCACGCGATGGTTGGGCGTGTCCGAGATGAAGAGATTGCCGCTGCTGTCCACAGCCACGTCGATAGGGCAGGAAAGGGTAGTGGCTGAGGTGGTGGCGCCCGTGGATGCACAGTTGGATACGTGCTGCTGCCCAAACGTGCGATCTGGCGTGGTGAAGTCATTATCGGCAAAGGGCTGATCGAATACCTTCACCTGTGCGTTCTGGCTGTCGGCGATGTAAATGCGATCGTTGCCGTCCACCGCCACCGCACGAGGACCAAACAAGCCGCTGAATTGACGGATCGGCGTCGGGTTGTTCGACGCTATCGGCGTCTGATAGACGACGACCCGGTTGTTAAACTCGTCGGTGACGAAGAGGTGACCGGCACTGTCCACGGCGAGGCCGCGGGTAAATTGGAACTTGTTCTCCAGTTGATTGGAATCTCCCTGTGTGCCGAAGAGGATATCGGGTTGTTGGCCGTTGGTCGTCACGCTGTTAAAGACCCAGACCCGGTGATTGTAGGTGTCGGCCACGTAAAGCCGACCCGCCGCATCAACGGTCAACGCCTCGGGGTTACTGATCTGCGCGGCCCCACTCTGCCCCAGGACAATGTCCGGTGCGTTCCCGGCAAAGAATGTGGCGACGCTCGGCCAACTCTGGATCGATCCCTGGCGATACCCCTGACCATCGGCGTTATCGTTGCCCCAGATCGCCACGAAGACACGCCCACCCGGCGCGATGGCGATGCCGGTAGGGTGATCCAGCCCGCTGCGCACAGCATCGGCGACGGCATCGGGCAGGGCGACGGGTGGGCTATTCACGGCGATGAGGCGGATGTTGTCCAAATAGTAGGTGGGCTGCGCGCCGCCGCTGCCGTCCTGCCAGGTGATGCGAGCGATTTGGGTGGGGCTGCCCAACTCACTTAGCAGTACAGTGAAATGCGTCCAGGTGCCGGCGGGTGCGGTCAGCGCTTTGCCGGGAAGCGCAGCGCCATCGTCACTACTCTGCAGATAGAGGATGATTTGAGATCCGCCCACGCCGCCATAGGCCCAGAAATCGACAGCGGTGTAGCCTGCGCCGGCTATCGGTGTGTCTGTACGAAGCGAAAATCCTGCCCAGGCTGCGGAATAGGTCAGAGCGATAGAGGCCGCTCCACTCTGGATCGGTGCGTCGTTGTCGAAGACACGGGTGCTGCTCCAGGACCAATCCGCCCAGCCATCGGCCAGCGCGTCGGCGTAGAGGATCAGGTCCGTTGCAGCTTCGGCCTGCCCCTGGATGAAGGGCCTTGCCGATCCAAGGATTTTCGTTCCGGACAACGAGGCAACGAGAATCGCAATGCCCAGCACAACCACAAATTGCAGTGAAACCCGGCTGATCTTCGAACTCATCGACGCACCTCTGTCCATAAAGTCGGCTTCCGTCACAACGAAATCTGCGGCGACCCTTTGCAGGGTAACTCTCTATTCTCAAATTCACAACAGCCGGTCAAGACAGACCCATGTAGAGGGGACGGACTGCTGCGCACTGTCATTACGAGATAAAAATAAGACAAAAGACGACGGGCAGCCGTCGCCTTTCGTCTGTTTTCTGTTTCGCAGCAACAGGAGCGACCTTTTGCCAAGTCGAAAAGGGACGCACCGGTTTGAGGATTGAATCACACACCGCTGAAGGCAGAGAAGCCGCCATCGACAGGAATGACTACCCCCGTCACAAACTTAGAGGCATCGCCGGCCAGCCAGATTGCCGTGCCGATCAACTCATCGGGTTCGCCGAAGCGACCCATTGGCGTGTGGTTGACAATCTGTTGACCGCGGGCGGTGAGGCTGCCATCGGCCTGCAACAGCAGATCGCGATTCTGCTCACCGATGAAGAAGCCGGGCGCAATGGCGTTGACGCGCAGCGGCGCTTGATATTTGAGCGCCAATTCTGTGGCAAGCCAGCGCGTGAAGTTGTCTACCGCGGACTTGGCCGCGCTATAGCCCATCACGCGTGTGAGCACTTTGCTGGCCGCCATCGACGAAATGTTGATGATCGAGCCGAGCCCGGCCTCTACCATCGCCGCGCCGAAGACCTGGCTGGGCAGCACGGTTCCCGTAAAGTTGAGGCCCATGACCGCATCCAACGCGCCCTGTTCCATGTCAAAAAAGGTGCGGTCACCCACGATGGTGGCCCCGGGCATGTTGCCCCCCGCCGCGTTGACCAGTACATCGATGCGCCCCCACCGATCCAACAGGTTTGATCGCACCGCGATCAACTCGTCCTTGTTCAACACATCCGCGGGGACGGCCATCGCCTCTCCGCCGTCTGCGATGATCGACTGGGCCACGGCTTCGGCCTGCTCAACCCGTCGCCCCAAGATGCCTACCTGTGCGCCGGCTGCGGCCAATCCGCGGGCGATGGCGCCGCCCAGCACGCCCGTCCCGCCGGTGACAACGGCGACTTTTCCTTGAAGCGAAAAGAGATCTGCACTGTTCATTGAGTTTATTCTTTCACTTGTGATGAGAAACAACTGTGATGAGAGATCACACGGTCAACAGCTCCAGGTGATGGCGAAAGTGGGTGACGAGCACGGCTTCGTATTCGGACTCATGCTGGCGAAGGAAGCTCTTGAGCCGGTCGCCGTAGTGATCGAGCACCGAGCCAAAAGTGACATGCAACACCTGGCGGGCATCAACCTGGTTCAACAGATCGCTCAACTGGGCGTCACTGTAGGTGTCCGCCGCATGAACCTTGCCTGGATCACACGAAAGATAGTAGCTCTTGCGATCCTTCTCAAAGTGGGCGCGTGAGAAGTCGAGGATCTCACGGAAAAACGCCGTATCCTCAGCGGCGACAACGCGCAACGCTTCCAGATAGCTCGTACCCGCCGTCTTGACGTGAACACGTCCGGCCGCGGCCTGCGCCACAATCGGATAGACGCTAAACTTGTCGGAGCCGGTGTGAACGCTGATCTTGTAATCGCCGAAGTGCTTCATGATGGCGATGTCCCAGGCCAGGGCGTCGGCAAATTCGTCGAGGTCGCCGATATAGTCGATGCCTTTCTCAAACTTGCCCACAAAGCGCGGCGCCAGGCTGACCACCGGAATGTCCAGGCGGTGGAGTTCGGATGCAATGTAGTAGTGCTCGTGCGGAGACGTGGGTGTGTCGGTTTCATCGACCGAGAACTCAAGCTCAAACGGACGCCCTGACATTTGCGCCGTCAGTTCGCCGGCGACTGTGCGAGCGTGGGCAATGGCGCGTCCATACTTGGCCGCGGCGCGCAATAGCTTTTCGTCACTGAAGGTCAGCGTTTTGTCGCCCAAATCGATGGACCCACCGCTATAGCGCTCCTCAAGTTCGGCGACTGTTATGGAGAGCTGATCCAATGGCAGCGCGGCTACCTTCTTGCGCAAGGTGGGCACGTCGTCTGTCTGCGCGTCGTTGTCCACATGATCACTGGGATCGATGGTAAAGAAGGTGTACCCGGCTGCCACGAAGTCGGGCAGGCTCGATACTTCCTTCACATGATCGGCGTCTGCGCCCCAGGGTTTGCGCCATCCCTCCTGAAAGACCCCCCACATGGCATCGTCCATCACTTGTTGGGGCGTGCGGCCAATACGCGTATTCTCGCGCACCGACTGCTGGGCGAAGATCGGCGCCACGTCCGATCCGCCTGCCGATTGGACATGCCCCGGCGTAGCCAGACCCGTCCGATCCCCGAAGCCGAAGGATGTCTGTGTGCCCAGTGGCACCGGACGTAGCCAGGCGAAGAGCGAGCGCAGGGCGTCGGCATTCCCCGGCGTGCGCTCACAGCGGCGCACGATCCACTCGCCGCCGTCGCTAACCTGTGTGGACACGCCCTCGAACCCAGGCGGGATATCCGCATCGGCGGGGGCGAAGATGGCGAGATAGCGTTCGGCATCTACGTTGACCATGCTGTAGATGCATCCTTCGTGTTCAACGATTGAATTGGCATAGATACAAGCGTCGATTGATTGCGCCAGGCGGTAAGCCAGTTCGGGGGAAACAACGCTCTGCGTCATTCGGTGCGCTCCTTTGCGGGGTAGAGGCGACGGTAATTTCCTTTGCAGTTTAGCACAGAGCAGAGGCGGCGGAAAGTGCCGGGCCATCGATTATCAGGGCAACGCTTTCCCCTTTCTGAGGCCTTGCGCTACAATGTTTGTAGGCAGTTTACAGGCCGGGCACAGAGACCGCTCCCCCACGCGATAGAGTTCCGGCGCCCTCATTCCACCAACAAGGAGCTGCGCATGCAACGATATGGAATGGTCATCAAAGTGAAACCGGACATGCTGGATGCGTACAAGCACCTTCATGCCAACACCTGGCCCCAAGTTTTGGCAAAGATCACAGAGTGCAACATCCGCAACTATTCCATCTATCTGCGCAACGGCTACCTCTTTAGTTACTTTGAGTATGTGGGCGAAGATTACGACGCCGATATGGCCGCCATGGCCGCCGATCCGGTCACACAGGCCTGGTGGAAGTTGACCGATCCCTGCCAGGAGCCGATTGAGGGCGCAGCCGAAGGCGAACACTGGGCCAGAATGGAGGAGCTCTTTCACCATGACTGAGACATCAGGCTACATCGATACCCACGTCCACTATTGGGATCCGGCGGTGCTCAGCTATCCATGGCTGGAGACTGTGCCGGACATCAACCGTCCTTTCTTGCCCGCCGACCTCAACGAGGCCACGGCCGGTTTGGGATTGGAACGGCTCGTCTTCGTGCAGGCCGACTGCGCCGCCGATCAGGCTATCGAAGAAGCTGCCTGGGTGACGCAACTGGCCGGGCGTGAACCGCGCATTGTTGGCATCGTGGCCGCCGCCAGTTTGGAAAGAGGCGAAGCGGTGCGTCCGCAACTGGAAGGGCTGCGCCAATATCCCCTGGTCAAGGGCATTCGCCGCCTGATCCAGGGCGAAGGATTGGGGTTTGCCACGCAGCCTGACTTTGTGCGCGGCGTACAGATCCTGGCCGAGTTCGGGTTTAGCTTCGACATCTGCATCTTTCATCCTCAGGCCGCCGACGCCGTGAGCCTGGTGGCGCAATGTCCGCAGGTCTCGTTTGTCCTGGATCACATTGGCAAGCCGGGTATCCGCAACGGCATGATGGAACCGTGGGCCACACACATCCGCCAACTGGCATCCTTCCCCAACGTCTACTGCAAACTTTCGGGCATGGCCAACGAAGCCGATCCCGCGGCGTGGACGGCCGACGATCTGCGCCCGTACGCCGCGCACATCTTCGACTGCTTCGGCGCAGATCGCATCATGTTCGGTGGAGACTGGCCCGTGGTGACGCTGGCCTCCTCCTATCGGCGCTGGTTCGAGACCGCCACCGGCTTCATCGCCGAACTGGCCCCCGGCGAACAACAGAAGATCCTGCGTGAAAACGCAATTCGTTTCTATCGTCTGGGAGACTAGAGTTGGGGCGATTAGAGGACTAAGCGTTCGGGGATCGTGAACATGACCTGAACTTCTTAATCCCCAATCGCCTCACCCCTCATCTCCTCCCCCACAAGGAGCAATTCATGACCGATTTTACTCCCTCTGCCGCCGACAAGTTCTCTTTTGGACTGTGGACAGTCGGCAACGTCGGGCGCGATCCGTTCGGTGAACCGGTGCGCGCCCCGATTTCCCCTGTCGAGATTGTGCATCTGCTCGCCGAAGTCGGCGCCTGGGGCGTCAACTTCCACGACAACGATCTCGTCCCCATCGACGCCACCGCCCAGGAACGGGACCGCATCGTCGCCGATTTCAAGAAAGCGCTGAATGAGACCGGGGTGATCGTGCCGATGGCGACCACCAATCTCTTCACGGATCCTGCCTTCCGCGATGGCGCCTTCACCAGCAACGATCCGGACGTGCGCGCCTACGCCCTGCAAAAGACGATGAATGCCATCGATCTGGGCGCGGAACTGGGCGCGGAGACCTACGTTTTCTGGGGTGGACGCGAAGGCACCGAGACCGATGCCGGCAAGAACCCGCTCGACGCCCTCAAATGGTTCCGTGAGGCCCTCAACTTCCTCTGTGAATATTCACAGGATCAGGGCTACGGTCTGCGCTTCGCCCTGGAAGCCAAGCCCAACGAACCGCGCGGCGATATCTTCCCTTCCACCACAGGGCACATGCTCGCCTTCATCGAAACGCTGGACCACCCAGAGATGGTGGGTGTCAACCCAGAAATGGCGCATGAGCACATGGCGGGCCTCAACTTCATGCACGCCGTCGCCCAATCCTGGGATGCCGGTAAGCTCTTCCACATCGACCTCAACGATCAGAACTTCGCCCGCTATGATCAGGACTTCCGCTTCGGGTCACACAACATCAAACAGGCGTTCTTCCTGGTCAAGTTCCTCGAAGACGTGGGCTACGACAACCCTCGCCATTTCGACGCTCACGCCTACCGCACCTCCGACTACGCGGACGTGAAAGCCTTCGCCCGCGGCTGTATGCGCAGCTACCTCATCCTTAAAGAGAAGGCGCGCCAATTCCGCGAAGACGGCGAAATCCAGGCCCTGCTCGCCGAAGTCCGCGGCGGCGAAAGCCAGGTCACCAAGTACTCCGCCGCAGCGGCCTCTCAGCTCAAAGCCCGCTCCTTCGACCGCGTCGAATTGGGTAGCCGCGGCAAACCCTACGAACGGCTCGACCAGATGGTAGTGGATCTGATCTTGGGCGTTCGCTAGCCTAGTATCGTGTCAACGGTCAAGTGATGGCAATTCCGTAGGGGCGCTGCTTGCTGCGCCCGGCGCACTGTGGGCGCAGCAAGCAGCGCCCCTACCGATCAAATCACGCTTGACGCATCACTAGATGGAGTAGGCGAATCCAGGATTTAAATGATCCACGAAGGCACACAAAGTTTCACTAAGAAGAGCTTCCTTCGTATGTCTTCGTGTGGCTTCGTGGATCATTATTTTTCTGGATTGCTAGTAAATCCCGGCGGAAATTCACCGACAGCTTCTACCAGAGGTTGAGATGCCGAATTTCCGCCGTGGTATTTACGCCAAAATGTACTAGAAGCAGATATTCATTCCCCTCCAACAAACAAGGACCACACATATGCCCTATCTCATCGGCATTGATTCGTCGACGACCGCGACCAAAGCGCTCTTAATCGACGAGAACGGTTCGATTGTGGCGGTGGCGGCGACAGAATACGATTACGCCACCCCACACCCACTGTGGAGTGAACAGGATCCTGAACTGTGGTGGACCGGCACGATACAGAGCATTCGCAGCGTGCTGGCTCAATCGGGCATCGACCCGGCCGCTGTTGCCGGCATCGGCCTCACAGGGCAGATGCACGGCCTCGTCTTACTCGATGAAGCGGGGAAGGTACTCCGCCCTGCTATTCTGTGGAACGATCAGCGCACCGCCGCGCAGTGCGACGAGATCCGGGCGCGGCTGGGCAAAGATCGGCTTATCGACATCACAGGCAACGATGCGCTCACCGGCTTCACTGCCCCCAAGATCCTGTGGGTGGCTCAGAATGAACCGGATCTCTATGCACGGACGCGTCACATCCTGCTGCCCAAAGACTACGTGCGCTTCCGGCTCACCGGCGAGTATGCCACGGATAAGGCCGGCGCCGCGGGGACGATCCTCTTCGACCTGGCCCAACGCGATTGGTCGCCCGCTGTGTTGGACGCGCTCAACATCCCCGCCCGGTGGCTGCCGCCTACCTTCGAGGGACCTGCGATCACCGGCAGCGTGAACAGCGCCGCCGCAGAGGCCACCGGTCTGCGCGCCGGGACACCCGTCATGGCCGGCGGTGGCGATCAGGCGGCCGGCGCCGTCGGCACCGGCGCCGTCAGCGAAGGGATTGTCTCGCTGGCATTGGGCACATCGGGCGTCGTCTTCGCCGCCACCGATAGACCCTTCATTGAGCCGCATGGACGGCTGCACGCCTTCTGTCACTCCGTCCCCAACAAGTGGCACCTCATGGGCGTGATGCTCTCCGCCGCCGGCAGCCTGCGCTGGTATCGCGACACACTGGCCCCGGGCATGGGCTACGACGAACTGCTTGCACCCGCCGCCGACATTGCGGCGGGCAGCGAAGGGTTGCTCTTCCTCCCCTATTTGACAGGAGAACGCACGCCCCACCCGGATCCGCTGGCGCGGGGCGCGTTCGTGGGGTTGACCGTCCGCCACACCAAACCGCATATGACCCGTGCCGTGCTTGAAGGCGTGGCTTTTGGCCTGCGCGACAGTTTTGAGCTGATGCGCAGTGTGGGTCTCAGCGAAATTGACCAGGTGCGCGTGGCCGGCGGCGGCGCGCGCAGCGCGCTGTGGCGGCAGATCCTGGCCGATATCTTTAACACCGAACTGGTCACCGTTAACACCACCGAAGGCGCGGCCTATGGGGCCGCGCTGCTCGCCGCCGTCGGTGCCGGGATCTGGCCCGACGTCGAAAGCGCCTGCAGCGCCACCGTTCAGATCACGGGCAGTACGCGCCCGCAGCCCAAGCAAGTCGCCGTCTACGAACCGGCGTATCAACGATACAGGGCGTTGTATCCGGCGTTGAAGGCGATCTTCCAAGAGACAGCATGACGATGGACGACCGACGACCGACGACAAACACGAGTTGTGTTTGTCGTCGGTCGTCCATTTTCCCAGGAGTTTCTGTTGCGCAATTCGACAATCATCTATTCAATTTACGTTCCCACCTTTCTGCTGGCCTTTTGTCGTGGGCTGCTGGTGCCGGTTTTGCCGCTTTATGCGGCGTCATTCGGCGTGCCCTATGCGGTGGTAGGGTTGGTGCTTGCCAGCGAAGGATTTGGGACACTGGTGGGCGATCTGCCTGCGGGGATCTTGATCGGGCGGCTAGGACGCAAGCGATCCATGATCATCGGCATCAGCAGCATGATCGTCTCCATCCTTGCCTTTAGTTGGGCGCGCAGCGCCTTCGAGTTGATCTTCTACGGCTTTCTGTTAGGGCTGGGCGGCGCCATGTGGAACATTGCCCGCCATGCCTATCTCGCCGATGCCGCACCCAGCGGCGGACGCGGCAAGGCAATTGCCGTTTTCGGCGGCGTCAACCGCATTGGGCAGTTTGCCGGCCCCTTCATCGGTGGGGCGATTGGGGCGGCTTTCGGGCTGCGTGTGCCGTTTCTGATCTATGCCGCGGTGGCCGTCGTGGCGCTGATCTTCCCGCTGCGCTTCGTGGAACGTCGCGGCTACCGCCCTCCCCAACGAGGGACACTGCGTGAGCATTTCGCCCACACAGGCGTCATTATCCGCGAGAATCTCCGTTCGCTCACCACGGCCGGTTCTGGTCAACTCTTCGCCCAGATGATCCGCTCCGGGCGCAACATCGTCATTCCCCTCTACGCCGCCGATGTTCTCGGGTTGAGCATCGGGCAGGTGGGCTTCATCATCGGCTTCTCCGCCGCCGTGGACATGAGCCTCTTCATGGTGGCGGGCTATGTCATGGACCGTTTCGGGCGCAAGTTTGCCTATGTGCCCTCCTTTGCCATCCAGGCGCTTGGCATGGCGCTTGTCCCCTTCACGGCTGGGTTCAGTTCGCTCTTGATGGCAGCATCGGTCATCGGCCTGGGCAATGGCCTGGGATCGGGGACAATGATGACGCTGGGTGCGGATCTGGCGCCGGTGGACTCGCGCGGTGAATTCCTGGGCGTGTGGCGGCTGATCGGCGACGCCGGCAGTACAGGCGGCCCCGTGGTGGTGGGGGCGGTGGCAGACATCCTGGGGCTGTCGCTGGCCACATTCACGATTGCCGGGGTCGGTCTTCTCGCCGCGGCGATGCTGGGGACGCTGGTGCCAGAAACCCTGGAACCGATCCACCTTCCAGATAAAAGCACGTAGAAACACAAAATCTGCATAAATCACAAAATTGGTGCTTGACTTCTGTGCAAATAGGGTGTATTCTGTGCAAGTCACACACAAAATACACACAGCCCCACGGGGGCAGAGGAGGTGGCTACCATGAAGCTAGCCGAAGCATTGATCCTCCGCGCCGATGTGCAGACGCGCACAGAGCAGGTCAAGCAGCGCATCCTGCGCGTGGCCACGGTGCAAGAAGGCGAAACGCCGGCCGAAGATCCACAAATTTTGCTGGTCCAATTGGATCAGCTATACGATGAGTTGACCGATCTGGTTCAACGCATCAACCGCACCAATGTGGAGACGGCCTTCGACGACCATATGAACCTGGCCGATGCCCTGGCCTTGCGCGATACGCTAAGCAAGCGGCAGAAGTTTGGCGCCGAATTGGCCCAGGCCGCCTCCAACTCGAATATGCGTTTCATGCGCACCGAGATTCGCTTCGTCAGCACCGTCAACGTGGCTGAGGTTCAGCAACAGGCCGACGCCTGGGCAGGTCAGCGACGTCAGATCGACACTCGCATCCAGGAACTAAACTGGACGGTCGATCTGGCCGAGTAAATTCGTGTGTGACTATATAGGTGCGACGCACTGGCCAGGATGACTTCCTGCATTCGAACCCGATTCGGGCCAGTGCGTCGCACCTGAGACTATATAGTTATATTCGTGTTTCGTATGCCTGGGTTTGATTTCCCAGGCACGTTGGTAGCGGCGAAGACAGAGGCGAACACAAGCCCGCTACGGGGCAAAGCGTAGCGGTTGGGTCTGACCGTACAGGTCCACCTTCTGTCGTTGGGCCGACGACTTCCCTTTACAGTGTAGGTCCAGTACATATGTTGACAAGGGTACCCAGAACAGTCACTGTCACTACCGTGTGTTGATCTGAATCGCCGTGAGGGTGGGTAAGGGGCAAAAACGCCTGGTCGAAGATTCGACCAGGCGTTTTTGATTGGCGATCGATGTTAGCAAACGCCGATTCTGTCTGGTATGCTACGGGTATCAGCATCTACTCACCCGCGAGGAGCCCGGTATGATCAGCAGCGCAAGATTGCAGGTTCGTCCATTCCAGCCGCAGGACGGTCGCGCGCTATTCGCGTATCTGTCGAACCCCGACGTTTACCGCTTTGAGCCAGGATCGCCGATTTCTCTTGAACAGGCGGTGACATTGGCCGAGCAACGCGCACAGGGAAGTGACTTTTGGGCGGTCATCCTCTCGGCGACTCAGGAGATGGTGGGGCATCTGTATTTCGCTCAGGTCGAGCGCACAGACTTGCTCACATGGGAACTCGGCTATATTTTTAACCCTGCCCACCACAACCAGGGCTACGCCACGGAATCGGCGGCTGCCCTCATCGGCTACGCGTTTGTCCATTTTGGCATGCACCGGGTTGTTGCTCGCTGCAACCCTCAAAACATCGCATCCTGGAAAGTGATGGAAAAGCTCGGCATGCGCCGCGAAGGCCACCTGCGCCAAAACGTCTTCTTTCATCGCGACGCCGAGGGCAGGCCCCTGTGGAATGACACGTTTGAGTATGCACTGTTGGCAGAGGAGTGGCAGTCGAACGCCCAATCGTCCAATGGCCGGTCTCGAATCTCAACTCCCTGATACCCCTCCACGAAAGGACAGACGAATGAAGATCCACTCCATCGAAGCGGTGCCGCTGGCCTGGCAAATGCCCACAGACGGCCACAAATGGGTGTCGGACTATGGTCCGCGCACAGAGTCGCACGCCGTGATCGTGCGCTTGACCACCGATGACGGTCTGGTTGGCTACGGGGAGGTGCATCCTGGCTATGGACGCACACGCGGCGCCAGCCACACGATCAAGGCGATTGTGGAAAAGGAACTGGCGCCCGAGATCCTGGGCGAAGATGCCACGCGCCCCGAGTACGTGTGGGAGAAGCTGTACAATGGCCCGCGCACCGACCTGGCCCTGACCTACGGCCATGCCGCCGCCCGCCTGGGCCGGCGTGGCATGACGATCTGCGCGCTGGGCGGCATCGACATGGCGCTTTGGGACGTGTACGCCCAATCGCTGGGTGTGCCCATTTACAAGTTGTTGGGCGGCGGATACCGGGATCGCATCCCGGCCTACGCCAGCGGCGGACACGCGCCGCCCGAACATGCCGGCGAAGAGGCAATGGGGTACATGCGCCGCGGCTTCAAAGCCATGAAAATGCGTGTGGGCGGCATGGATGCGCCCAGGCAGGTAGCCGGTTCCATCGCCCGTATCCAGGCGGTGCGCGAGGCGATTGGGCCGGATGTGGCCCTGATGATCGATGCCCACGGTTCACTCAACGAGACGATGGCCCTCCAACTGGCGAAGGCGGCGGAGCCGTTCGACATCGCCTGGTTCGAAGAGCCCACGGCCGGCGACAATTGGGAAGGCATGGCGCGCGTGCGCGCAGCCACGACGATCCCGATTGCTACGGGCGAAAACGAGTTCACTGCCTTCGACTTCCGGGACATCATCGGCAAAGGCGCCGCCGATATCCTTCAGCCCGATCTGGCCGTGGTGGGTGGCTTCACCGCCGCCCGACGCATCGGCGTACTGAGCCACACGCACAATCTGCAATGCGTACCCCACGTCTGGGGATCGGCGATCCTCTTTGTGGCCAGCCTACACCTGGCGGCGGCGTTGCCCAATTGCCCCATCTTCGAGTTCCGCCAGGGCGCCTGCGGCTACTTCACCGACCTCATCGAGGAGACACCCGCCATCGACGCCGATGGCTGCGTGGTCGTGCCCGACAAACCGGGGTTGGGCGTTACCCTGGACCTGGACGAAGCGCAGCGCAAGTTTCCTTTCGAGTGATTTTCGAAGAGGGGGATTTACATTTCGATCAGCGAGATCCCGCTGCTGGTGAAGTAGATCACGGTCATGATCAAGCCCAGCACGAAGAAGAAGAGGCTGACTACTTTGCGCAGCGTACGGTCGGCGATGTGATTGGCAACGATGGCGCTGATCACACCGCCCGCCGCCGCACCGGTCCCTGCCACGATGCCGTGGATCAGGTTGACATCCCCGTGAAATGCATACCCAACCGCGCCGGACGTCGCCGTGAAGGCCATGATCAGCGTCGAGGTACCGATGGCGTCGTGCATCGAAAAGCTGAGCACCAGCACCAGCACCAGCAAGATCATCAACCCACCCCCCGCGCCTGTGATGCCGGTGGCAGTACCGATCAGCAACCCAAGCCCAATCGCCGCCAGCGTCTCTTTGAGTGGATGGCTCAACGCCCAGGCTGTGTCCGGGTTAAATTGAGGCAACAGCCCTTGTCCGCGCCGCTTCCACATAATGGCGCCGGTGGCGAGCAACGAAAGGCCAAAGCCCGCGCCCAGATCCGTTTCGGGGATATACGTGGCGATCAGGGCGCCTACCTGCGCGCCGAAGACCGATCCCAAGGCGATCCAGGCGCCTGCCCCCACCCGCAAGTGCCCATGCCGGTAATAGGTGTAGGCAATCACCAGAGACGCAATGACATCGACAACGAGACTGGTTGCAATCGCTTCGTGGACATCGAAACCCATCACAATCGAAAGCAACGGCACAATCACGGCCACGCCGCTGGCCCCCGTCAACCCGGTGGTGACGCCGGTGACGAGGCCAATACCCAGCATGACAAGATATGCGAAGAGGGGATCTTGCATATTGGTTAACGTCCTGCCAGCGCCAGCACAGCGTGTAGCAGGACGTTGGCCCCTGCCACCAGATCATCCGGCTCGGTGTGCTCGTCGGGGCAGTGGCTGCGCCCGCCGCGCGAGGGCACAAACAGCATCGCCGCCGGCGTGATGGTTGCCAGCAGCATGGCATCGTGCCCTGCGCCGGAGGGGAGATCGAGCGAGTTGTAGCCGCAGTGCTGCGCCGCCGCCCGGATTGTGCCCTGCATGTCGCCGTCCATGGGCGTGGGGAGGGTGGCGGAGACCACCCGATGGGTGAATGACGTCTGCGTCTGTGCGCTCACCTCTTCGAGCAATTGATCCAGGCGGGCTTCGAGCCGATCCAATTCATCCACCGAACCGGCGCGAAATTCCACCCACACCGTCACTTTGATTGGGCACCACATTGTAAACGCCCGGTTCTACCATCACATTGCCACAGGTGATTACGGCGTCGGCGAAATCGGCGGCGACAATCTCACGCGCCCCGGCGATGAACTGGGCCGCCGCTACCAACGCATCGGCGCGCATCGACAGCGGTGTCGTCCCGGCGTGGTCGGGCCGCCCGTGGAAAGTGAGATTCCACGATCTGCGCCCAAAAATGGCACTGACCACGCCAATCGGGATGTCTGCCTGCTCCAGTCGCGGTCCCTGCTCGATGTGGAGTTCCAAGTACCCCGCCAGCGTGGACGGATGTCGTCGCATCTCTCGTACCGATGCCACGGTCAACCCACCGGGGACGGACTCGCGCAGGCTCGCCGGCGCCTCAGAATGGGCTGCGGCGTTGCACAGGAAGGTCTCGATCTGTTCGTCGCTGAGTTGACCGGTCAAGGCGCCGCTGCCGAAGAAGTGACCAAAGCGCCCTTCCTCGTCGGTAAAGTCGATCACCTCAACGTGACAGGAAAGCGGCGTATTCTGATCGGTGAGCGTGCGCAGCACTTCCAGCCCCGCCAACACCCCCAGCGCGCCGTCGTAGGCGCCGCCGTGCGGCACCGTGTCCAGATGTGAGCCAATCAGCAACGTCTGCGCCCCAGGATCGCCGCAATCGAGCCGCGCCGATAGATTGGCGGCGGCATCCAGCGTTACCGCCAATCCTGCCTCCACCGCCTCACGCCGGAAGTACGCCCGCGCCGCCCGATCTGCCCCCGAAAAAGGATAGCGATCGCGTCCGCCGCCCGCTTCATCCGGCAACAGCCCGATCTGCCCCATTTCCTCGACGGTGCGCAGAAAGCGCTGCCGGTCAATCTCAACCAGGTTTGAATCGTTCATGCAATCACGGCCTTATCTCAATTCCAAAATTATTCAATCGTTCAACCGCCCCATCTCACGCTGCCTGCACCGCCAACCCATTCGCCCCGCGTGACGACCAGCCATCCGGCCACGTCACGTCGATCCGCTGCCACGAGAGCGCGCCGTCGGTCGATGTATAAAGCGCCGATCCGGTTGCCGCATAGAACGTACCCGCCTGTGCCGGATGCGCAGCAAGCATGTAGACGCGCGTCCCTTGCGGATCGGGCAACCCGTCGCCGACCTCGCGCCAAACCCCGTCGTTGCTGCGACGGTAGAGGTGCGAATCGGCGCGCTGATCGTTGCTGTGCGCGCCGCGAGCGCCGTAGCTGGCCGACGCAATCAGAGTCTGGGCATCGCCACTGTCCACAGCCAGGCCGTAGACGTAGTGATGCTGCATGCCTTCGTCGCGGCGCAACCAGGTCAGGCCGCCGTCCTCGCTTTGGGCGAAGCCGCCGCCCGCCGCCTCATAGAGCAGACCAGGGGCGTCGGGATGGGTGCGCAGTGTATGGCAGTCAAACTGTGAATTCGGTTGGCGATCCGCCCAGGTGACGCCGTTGTTCTCGCTGCGCATGACGCCGCCCAACTCGATGCCGACGAAGAGCAGGTCGGCGTCGTTGGCGTCTGGCTCGATCCAGCGTACATGATGTGTCCACGGGCGGGGTGGGAAGCTCCACGTTGGCTTCGAGGGCAGCGTTTGTAACCCCTCACGCTCCTGCCACTGGTTGCCGCCGTCTTCAGAAAAGAAAAGTCGGCTCGGCTCGGTGCCTGCCCACAGAACGCCTTGATCACCACTCACCGCCAGTGGACTCACCGCCACCGCCATCACATGCTCGGACGGTAACGCGCCGCCGACCTGTTGCCAGGTCGCGCCGCCGTCGTCGCTGCTCCACAGCCCGGCATCAAACGTGCCGCAGTAGGCCCGACCTGGGCGGTGGGGGTCGAACGCTACACATTGACAATCATGCCCTGCCAGCGCCAGGCTCGTCTGCCAGCCCTGTCCATTGCGTTGCGCCACCGCCAACCCATCTTCCGTCGCCAGTAGAATCGTCGTCATTGACAATCTCCTTTTCTGGGGACCGGGTAACCACACTCAAAGCCCCAGCCCATTCACTATCTCTTCAGTATACCCGAAGAGCGCCGGCGCGCCACCTGTGTGTAAAAAGAGCACCGGTTCACTGGGATCGAGCAGCCCGCGGCCGATCTGATCGATCAGCGCGGACATGGCCTTGCCGGTATAGACCGGATCGAGCAGGATGCCTTCCGTGCGGGCGACGAGGGCGATGGCGTCCAGACCGGCCTGGGTGGGGATGCCGTAACGCTCGCCCACGTAGGAGGCGTCGTTGTCGAAGTCGTCCGCGCTGAAGCTGAGATCGAGGTCGAGCCGTTCGGCGGCCAGATCGGCCATGCGCGCCATTTCGACCATGCGGTCGGGCATGTCGTCGCCGCCAAACGGACAGATGCCTTTGACGTGAATCGGGCTGCCCGACGCCTTGATCCCCAGCACGAGACCGGCCTGGGTGGTGTCCAACGCGGCGGCGTAGAGGAAGCGGGGCGCGATCCCCACCTCACGGCACTGGCGCACAATTTCCAGTGCGCTTTCGGCGTACGAGATGGCATCGAGATCCACCGTTTCCTCACGGCGCGGCCAGTAGACCGTGCGCCCCTGGCTGCGCAGTTCCTCGATCTTGGCGCGAATGGCGACTTGCTGTTTCGTGCGGTCGTTATCAGGCAGCGTGGTCACGTGTGCGCCCAGCAGCCGCTGCAGCAGATTGTTGCCGCTGATATGATCGCGGTCAAACTCACGTTCAGGACGCAGGATCAGGTGTAATTCTAACCCCAATTTGGCGCAGGCCCCGGCGATCTGGCGGCAGTAATTCGACTGGACGGCGGCGCCCGTCACCACGGTGTCGGCGCCGGCTGGCCAGGGCGTCGGCCATGCTGAACTCCAACATGCGCGTCTTGTTGCCGCCAAAGGCCAGCCCGGTCAGATCATCGCGCTTGATATAAATGGGCGGACCGCCCAAGGCCGCGCTCAGCCGCGGCAGTGCCTCGATGGGGGTGTTCACGTAGCCCAGTTTCACGCGTGGTAGATGGGCGATGGCGGCGGCAAGGTGATCTTCCTGGTGAACGGTGGTGGTCATGCGATAGCTCTCCTTACGGTTTGATTCGACGATTGCAACGTTACAATGACAATCCTCAGTCCGCCGCCGTGCGCGCGGTTTCTCTTTCGCCGATCTCCCAGTGCTGCGCCAGACTCTGGGCATGGACCATACGGGCGTAGCGTCCGTTTTGGGCGACAAGGTCATCATGCGAGCCGGCTTCGCTGATGCGTCCGTCCTCGAGCACGAGGATGGTATCGGCGTGACGGATCGTGGAAAGGCGATGGGCGATGACAAGGGTGGTGCGGTTTTGCGTCAACCGGTTAAGCGCCTGCTGGATCTGCCACTCGGTCTCAGTGTCCACGGCCGAGGTGGCTTCGTCGAGCACGAGGATGGGGGCATCCTTGAGCAAGGCGCGGGCGATGCTCAGCCGCTGCTTCTGGCCGCCTGACAAACGCACGCCCCGCTCACCGATCAGCGTGTCGTATCCCTGCGGCAGTTGCACAATGAAGTCGTGGGCGTTGGCGGCGTCGGCAGCGGCGAACATGGCTTCGTCACTGGCGTTGGGGTTGCCAAAGAGGATGTTCTGGCGCACCGTGCCGTGAAAGAGGAAAACGTCCTGCATCACCATCGCCACGTTGCTGCGCAGAAAGTCGAGATCGAGCGTGCGCAGATCATGGTCACCCAGGCGCACACTGCCCCGCTGCGGGTCGTAAAAACGGGGGACGAGCTTGCTGATCGTACTCTTACCGGCGCCGGTGGGGCCCACCAGCGCCACCATCTCGCCCTCGCCGATCTCAAAGTTGATATTTTCCAACACAGGACCATCGTCATTGTAGGCGAAGGAGACGTCGTCGAACTGGATTGTCCAGCGTGGCGATTGGGGGATCACGGCATTGGCCGGGCTGACGATCTCGGGCTCTTCGTCCAACAGTTCATTGACCCGTTCCAGGCTGGCGACGGCCTTTTGCAGCGTGTCGCCGATGTCGGCCAGGCGCAGGATAGGCTGGTAGATGTGCCCCAGGTAGACGATAAAGACGAAGAGATCGGCCACGCTCATGCCGCCATTGAGGGCGTAACTGCCGCCAAACCAGACGGCCAGCAACGACCCGATGCCGCCGGTGATCTCGATGATCCCGGCGGGGAGGAGCGAAATGCGGTTGGCCGTGGTGATGTTGTCGCGGTAGGCGAAGGCGTGGTTGCGGATCAGCCCGGCCTGGCCCACTTCCTGGCCGAAGGATTTGATCTCGGTCATGCCCGAGAGGTTGTCCTGGAATTGGGCCACGAGCTTGCCGATCTCCCCGCGCACGCTGCGCCACGTAGAGCGGATCTGGCGCATGAAGCGGTAGACGAAGAAGCCGGCAAAGGGCAACGGCGCCAGCACCAACAACGCCAGCGATGCGTTGATCGTCATCAACACGATCAACATCGTCACCGGCACGATGAGGGCAAGCACCATTTCTGGTACGCCGTGGGCCAGGAAATCTTCCAGCGTCTCAATGTCGTTGATGGCGCGCGCGCTCATTTCCCCGGTGCGCTGCCGGTTGTGGAAGCGGTGCGACAGCCGTTGCAGGTGCGTGTAGGTACGCACCATCAAGTCGGCCATCACGGCATAGGCTACGATATGAGAGAACTGGCCGTAGGCGTAGCGCGCCGTTCCCCGCGCCAGGTAGACCACGGCCAGCACGCCGGTGATGGTCAACAGCGCTGCGGACGAGCCGCCGCCTTCTGTGATCCAGGCGATCAGTTGGCGGATCAACAGCGGCGGGATCAGCGTCGTCGCTGCAAAGACCAATCCACTGAGCACCGACGCGCCCATGAGCAGTCGCCGTCCGGCCAACAGGTGCCACAGGCCGGCGAAGAAATTCACCTTTGGTTTATTGTTCATGCCGTACTTTCAACACAATTTTCCCAACGTTCTCGTAGGCGCGCATAGCGTCGTGGGCTGCCTGCGCCTCTTGTACAGGGTAGACGCTGCCGATGATCGGCTTGATGGAACCGTCTTCAAGATAGGACCAGAACTGCCGACGGAAGCGCCGCACGATCTCGGCTTTTTCGGCCACAGGGCGCGCCCGCAATACCGATCCAATCAGACGGGCGCGCTTGCCCATCAGTTGACCAATGTTGATCTCGCCCACGGCGCCGCCTAAGGTGGCGATGAAGACGAGGCGTCCTTTGACTTTGAGCAAACTGATGTTGCGCGCCAGATAGGACGCACCCACCATATCAAGGATCACGTCCACGCCGCCGTTGTCGGTGAAGGATTGGGTGGCAGCCACAAAATCGTCTTCGTTGTAGTTGATCGCCAGATCGGCGCCCAGATCGCGGCAGACCTGCACCTTGTCGGGCTTGCCTGCGGTGGCGATGACCGTCCCCCCGGCAGCCTTCACCAGTTGGATTGCGGCCGTACCCACGCCGCTGGCCCCACCGTGGATCAACACCGTCTCCCCCGGCTGAAAGTCGGCTTCCATAAAGATGTTCAGGTACGCCGTGAGGAAGACTTCGGGCATGGCCGCCGCCATCTCAAACTCCCAGGCGGCGGGAATCGGCATGAGCATCGCCGCCGGGACGGCCACCTTCTCGGCATAGCCGCCACCCGCCAACAGGGCGCAGACCCGATCCCCGCGCTGCCAGCCCGAGACGTTCGCCCCCACCTCGGCGATCACGCCGGCCATGTCCAACCCCAAAATCGGCGACGCGCCGGGCGGCGGCGGATAATTCCCCGCGGCCTGCGATAGATCCGCCCGGTTCAACGCCGTAGCCTGGACGTCTACGAGCACCTCATCCGGCCCAACCACGGGATCGTCGGTCTCGGCCCAGATCAGGCGGGGCGTTTGCTCCTGAGAAACTAAAATGGCTTTCAATGGATTGTCTCCTTTGTCAATGAAGGGGGAAGAGGCGGAAGGGGTGAAGGGGTGAAGGGGTGAGAGATGATGAGATGATGAGATGATGAGATGATGGGGTAACGAATCTACTCCATCATCGCATCATCCCATCATCTCGTTATCTCGTCACCCCTTCACCCGCTTCACCCCTTCACCTCTTCCCTCTTCAGCAGTCCCCTCTGCCGGTACACGGCCGCCGCCTCTTCCACAAACGCCGCGGTGACGGGCGCATGGTATTCTTGGCGCAGGGTCTGGGCCAGGGATTGCAGCTCTTCAAAGCTGCACCGATGCGGACGCAGTTGGTTGTACATGGCCAGCAGCGTCTCATTGGGGACGGCGGTTAGTTCGGCGGCCCGTTCCAGGTTGGCGGCGAGGTCGGGATAGCCGCCCTGTCGCGCCATTTCGGCCTGACGGCGCAATGTGCCGGCGTCGATGCGCAGATCGTCCGCCGTCAACTCGCCCGAGATCGCCGCCTCCAGCGAAATCTCGCCGAATGGACGTCCACTGGCGGCGCGCAGCGTCTCCGCCGCGCGTTCTCCTAAGGGGTAAGTCTCATTCATCAGCAACTTCATCCAATTCTTTTAGAAGCCGTTCAATCTCGATACAGATCGACGGCATTTCTTCTTTGACCGTGGCATACACTCGTTTCAGATTCACACCAAAATACTGATGGATCAGTACATCTCGCATGCCGGCAGCATATCAACCAGATAGTCTCGGTAGATACGTGATGCACTCACAGCGGGGCAACCTCTGTAAAATGTGTTCAGCCAGAGACGGTTTCAGCGTTTCGCGTTCGACCAAATCGACGGAGACGCCAAGCAGATCACTCAGCCGGTTCTGCAGATCGACAAACTCAAGCAGCGTCACCTGCGGATCATCAAACTCCACCAGCAGATCCACATCGCTGCCGGCCCGCTGCTGCCCACGCACATAGGACCCGAAGACGCCCAGGCTCTTCACATGATACCGCGCGGCCAGATCGGGCAAATGTTCGCCCAAAATCGCCATAATTTCATCCAAAGTCGGCACCTCGGCCCCATCCGACCCCATCTCAGACCTCCCCTTCACCCGTTCACCCCTTCATCATCTCGTCATCTCGTCATCTCGTCATCTCGTCATCCCGCCACCTACACATCCGGCTCCCAATCAAAGAACACCTCCGTCGGCGGCTGCTCGCGCACATCTTCCGTCTCTCGGCGGTGCAGCAGCGTCGTCTTCACGATCAGCCGCAGCCGCGCCGTGTTGTCCACCTTGACGCCCACGGGCAGCGGGGCCAACCCTTTGGCGTAGCGGGCGGCGTTGCGCCCAATCTTCTGGTAGATCTCCAGGGTAAGGCTGGGCGACTGCGGGAAGAGTTCCAGGTTGTTGAGCGGAGCCAGTCCCTTTTTCTGAATCACGGTGGTGCCGCGCGACTGGATGCCCACGGCGATACCCGATCCGCTCAGTTGCGCGCCCACATGCCCCAACGCCGCACAGTCCGCGCTGTGGTGGACTTTGATGATGCGCGCCACCAGCCCTTCCTCGGCCACGCCGGTGAGGAGCGATTCCAGCACCCGGTCATGCGGCAACTCGCCGATGGTCTTGATCAGCCCTTTGCCGAAGGCCGGGCCAACGGCGACGACGATTTCGTTGGCGTTGCTGCCCACCTTGGCCGGGCCAACTTCCACCAACGTGCGCAGCGGATCGCCCACCTGGGCGTCGATAAAGTCGTGGGGTTGCCTGGCCTGGGGAATACGCTGGATGGCCTCCCAGTCGTCGCCGGTGAGGCGGTAGCCCGTGCCAGGACCGGCGTAATCGTTGACATCGTTGAGCGCGCTGCGCACGCGAAACGCTTGATCGAAGATGCCGGAGGGCTGAAGATAGTCGCCCGCCACACGCTGACGGCCCATTTCGAGGATGTTGCGCGCCACGTCCTCAAAGCCGCGGGCGTGCAGGGCGCGTACCACGGTGATCAAGTTGGCGTCACCGGCCAGGAACTGGTCGGCGGCGGTGATGTCGGCCACCAGATCGCGCTCGGGCATATCATCGCTGCTGTGGGCGACGGCGGCGGCTTCGACTTCCTCGTCGGTGATGGCGGGAAAGCCCAGTTCGGCATAGACAGACTGGATCGCCTGCGCCGCCTTACGCCGGATCGCCAGCGTCTCTTCCTCGTTCACAGGGCGAATCCCGGCGTTGACCTGCATGTCGCGCTGCACCACCGTCCAATCGTCGAAATCTTCGGCGTCGTAGTTGCCGCCGCCAAACATGTTGTCGCGCTTGGGCACGGCGCTGTAGCCTGACGTGATAAAGTCGGTGCCGGGGATAAATTGGAGCATCAATTTGGCCGTCTTGCGGATGGCCGAATGGGAGGCCAGGGCATCGTTGCCGGAGGCGACTTCCAGCCCCAGCATCGCCGCCATCAGGTTCTCGGCCAGGACAGCGCGCACACCGCCGGGCAGCGCTTCGGGCAGGGCGATACACGAGATCGAGCCATTCTGCACGCCCTGGCTGCCGGCGCCCTTGGTGATGAGCAGGCAGCGCGCTTCGAGGTAGAGCATCGAACGTCCTTCGGCATAGCCCATCAATGCCTCGGATCCGGTGCCCGACGTGAAGCGGATCTTGATCCCGCGTGACGCATACGAGGCGGCCAAAAAGGCCTTCGACCAGGGCGTGTCGTCACCGTCAATAAAAGACCGTTCGCTGCCGTAGATCGAAAGCGTCTCGGCGTACGAAGTCATCCCCTTGATCCCCAGGCGCAGGCCCAGCGCTTCTTCCACGGCACACTGGGTGAGTACGCCGCCCCGTCCTGTCTGCGTGCCCACGAGGACAGAGAGGGCATTGAAGGGCGCAGCGCGGGCGACGCGCACGGTGGTTTCCACTTCGGCAAAGCCGCGCAGACCGGCCTCAGCGGCGTCGGCGGCCAGGAGCGCCGGGTTCTCGCGCCAGTTGGTGACGTGGGCTTGATTGGCAGGCGTACGACGCACACGCATCTTGGTCAGCCCCATCATCATCTCGAGCACGTTCATGTGCCGCATCACAGCACAGAGTTTGGCCGGGGTGCAGCCCACCACCAGCCGGCGCAGCGCCGCCGCCGGGACATTGATATCCACCAACATGTGCGCCAGTTCGGTCGAGGGCGTCGCCATCGACTCCTCCGCCACGGACAGATCGAGGGCGCGGTCGGCGATAAAGAGATCGAGCATATCGAAGTCGGCGCGCGACTTGCCGTCCATCTCGACGACGCGGCCATCCTCGACGCGCAGGCTCGGCTGCGGATCGAATGGACTGTCCACGACCTGAAGACCGGCCTCGGGCCACGGCTCCACATAGGTTTCTTTGTTAATATCGCGCTCCGCCAGGAGGGCGAAGCGGCGGGAACGGGTAGGAGTCATTAGGGAGGGATTGTCCTTTTACTCATTATCCCCGTCCGTGACACTGCTTAAACTTGCGGCCACTGCCACAGGGACAAGGATCGTTGCGGCCGATGCCGGCGAATTGGCGGCGGCGGGCGGCCTCCTCTTCGGCCAGGATGCGCATGACGTTGGCAGGGGCGCGGCGTTGGCCGAGTTCGTTTGCCATAATCTGCATCGGTCGGTCGACGTGGTTAAAGAAGGCGCGATAGCCGGCGCAGAGGAAGTTGAGACCTGGATCGCCGTCGGGCGTGAGGATGAAGCGGTTCTTGGGGCAGCCACCGTTGCAGACGAAGCGCACTTCGCAATCGAGGCAGTATTGGGGCAGCGTGTCGCGTTTGTCCTGGCCGAACTTGCGCTGCTGCGCCGACGCCACCATCTCGATCAGTGGGATCTCTTGAATGTTGCCAAGGCGGTAGTTCGGCTCGACAAAGTGATCGCAGCTAAACAGATCGCCGTTGTGTTCCATGGCCAGGGCGCTGCCGCACGTCTCCTCGAAGATGCAGAGACCGGGGCGATTGCCCGTCCAGGCGGCGAGGGCAACGTCGAAGATCTGCACGAAGACCTGTCCCACATCGCGGCGCACCCACTCGTCGAATATGCCAATCAGGAAGCGTCCATACTGCTCGGCGCTGACGGAGCGATTGGTGATTTCATCGCCTTCCTGGTAGCCGGTCTCGTTGTCGCGTTCGACGATGGGGATGAACTGCATAAACTGCGTCTTGGCTTCGTCGCGCAGAAAACGGTAGACCTCCACCGGGTGATCGGCGTTGGCGGCGTGAACGGTGGTCAAAATGTTAAATTCCACCTTGTGCCGCTGCATCAAGTGCATACCGGCCATCACTTTATCGAAGGTAGGTTTGCCGCCTTTGTCCACGCGGTAGGCGTCGTGCAGCTTGCGTGGACCGTCCACGCTGAGGCCGATCAAGAAGTCGTTGTCGTGGAAGAAGCGACACCAGTCGTCGTCGAGCAGCGTGCCGTTGGTCTGCAAGGCATTGTGGACGTGCATCCCCGGCTTCTTGTACTTCTGCTGCAATGCCACGGCGCGTTTGAAAAAGTCGAGGCCCATCAACGTCGGTTCGCCACCCTGCCAGGCGAAAGTCACCTCGGGCACGCGCTGCGCCTCGATGTACTGTTTGGTGTATTCCTCCAACAGCTCATCCGCCATGCGGAAGCGACTGCCGGGGTACATTAACTCCTTGGAGAGGAAGTAACAGTACTCGCAGTCTAAATTGCAGATGGCCCCGCGCGGCTTCATCATGATGTGGAAGGCGGCCGGCGTCACCGCTTCCTCACCGGCGGAAAGGAAGGTTTTGGTTTGAGGGGGAAGCGTCAGATCAATCTCGGTCATAGATGGGTAGGCCTGGTATTTCATCGACAGAAAGCGTCAGAGGGAATCACAAGTAGAAACGTAAGAGAAACAACTTTAAGCGGTGCGACGCACCGGCAGTGCGTCGCACCTTACACACCATCTTCTCCTACGCCATCGGTTCTTTGCGCTGTACGAACTGCAAGGGCACGTTCCACGGATCGCGCAGGAAGAGCAATTTGTCACCGGCCGGTGTCTGCGTGATGTCGCCGACGACGGTGGCGCCGGCAGCCACCAGGGCGTCGCGACGGGCTTCGATGTTTTCTTCCACGTAGAAGGCAAAGTGCAGGTTGCCGGGGTGCATCGACTTGTAGTCGGGCAGGGCAATCTCTTTGTTGCTGTAGAATTCGAGCATACTGCCCTGACCGTCGCCGATAAAGGTCATGTACGGCGGCGTGTCCCCGGAGCGGATGACCTTCATGCCCAGGTTCTCGACCCACCACTGGGCTGCGGCCTTGACATCTTCAACGTTGATGGCGACATGTTCTAGTTTCATAGCGTGATCCTTAAGAAGTGTAGGTGGATAGAACGTATTGTCAAGCAAGATGATGGGACGATGATGACGAGATGACGAGATGATGGGACTAGAGGACGAGATGATGGGATGACGAGATGATGCTCTACGGTCTCCATCATCTTCCATCATCTTCATCATCTTCATCATCTCATCATCATCTTCTTCATCTTCAAACCGGCAGCGTTACCAACTTTCTCAACGCCAGGCTCTCACTCACCGCCTCGGTAAACGCCATGTACTTGACGCCGTCTTCAAAGGAGGTGTGGGTGATGGCTTCGCGGCCGCGGATGGCGTTGATGAACTCTTCTTCGACACGCCAGGCGCCCTGCAAGTCCTCTGGGATGTCGATCTCGGCCAGGGACGTCTCCCCTTTCTTGCCGCCTAACAGTTTGTTCTGCGTGAATTGCAGGGTACCGTTGGTGCCGTAGAGTGTAGCCTTGGGTGCGCCCGCCAGCCCGGTCACCGATGAGATCTGCATGTGCAGTTGCGCGCCACAGACCATCTCGCCGATGATGTCGATGTGGTCAGGCACGCGCACCGCTTTCAGCCGACCCTCTTCGGTTGGGCGCATTTTAACATAGGTCTGTCCCGACGCCATTACCGTCTTGGCGGTGCCGACCCAACGCATGAGCGCTTCATACCAGATGCCCATGCTCATGATGTTGAGGCCGCTGAGGTCGCTATCCTGCCGCCAATGCATGGGAGAATCGGGGTTAAGAAACTCACCACCTGCTTCGACGTCGACCACCAGCACATCACCCAGATAGCCCTCGGCCAGCAGCTTCTGGATCATGCGATCCACGCGCAACGTCATGGGTGAAGGCACAATCTGCGCGATCTGCCCGGGATGCGCCCGCGCCGCCGCCCGCATCTGATGCGCTTCAGAAGCGTTCATGGCCATGCGCGCCTCACACATGACGTGCTTGCCTGCTTCCAGTGCGGCGATGGTCGAGCGGGCGTGCAGGTAAGGCCAGGTGCCAATCACCACCGCATCGATCTGCGGATCGACGATCAGATCGGTCCACTCGGCATAGACGTGGGGGATGCCAAACTCGCCCGCCACCCTCTGCGACGACTCCTCACTGCGATTGCAGACGGCGCTGATCTCCACATTTGGCTGCGCCCGCAACCCGGGAATGTGTTTGTCTCGCGTGTTACGTCCTGCGCCGATGATGCCGACGCGGATGGGATCATTGCTCATGTCGCTTGCTCCTTCGTCACTTGACGGTTTGTGCCGGCTCACGCGGGGAAAGCCCTGCCGGATCATTTACTTTCGCCCCCTGCGGCGCAGGGACCGCTCCTTGCAGCAGGGGATCGTTGCTCTCGTGCATCCAGCGATCCAGACGGGCGCGCAGATCGGCGAGGATGGCATCGTGCCTTGGGTCCGTGGCCAGATTGTGATGCTCTTGCGGATCGAAGACGAGATCGTACAACTGCTCTTGTGCCACTTCCTGATCGGCCCAGCCGTTGGCAAGCCATACGTCTTTGCTGGGGCTATCGTCGCAATTGGGCAGCACGGGGGCGAGGCGATCCCCGTAGCGACGGATGTACTTCCAGCGCCGGGTGCGCACGGCGCGCTGCGGCTCGTAGGCGGCGTGATAGGTGACTTCGGCAAAAATGGCGTCGTTGATCTCGTCGGCGCGGCCTTGAATCAAGGGCAGCATCGACGTCCCCTGCAACCAGGGCGGCGCTGCAATCCCCAGCCAATCACAGATCGTGGGGAAGAGGTCGATGTGCGAGACCAACCCGTCGATCACCTTTCCGCCGCCCAGATCGCCCGGCCCATGCAGGATCAGCGAAACGCCGATGCCGCGATCCGTCAGGCTGCACTTGTAGCCGGGAAAGGCGATGCCGTGATCGGTGGTAGAAATGATCAGCGTGTTGTCGGCCAGGCCGTTTTTATCCAGGGCGGCGATGACTGCGCCGACACCCTCATCAAGGATGCGGGCGCTGGCGTGATAGGCGGCCATGTCGGCGCGGGTGGACGGCATATCGGGCAGGCCGGGCGCCGGCTGCACGTAGCGCGAATCGTGCTCACCGTCGGGGAATTCGCGGTGCGTCTCGAAGAAGCCGACGTCGAGGAAAAAGGGCTGCGCCGGCGCCTCCGCCAGGAAGCCTTCCACGGCGGGGACAACGTCCTTCACCTGGCTGCTTGGCGTGGAGAGGATGCGCTGATAGCCGATGGTCTCGGCCTGGGCGGCGACGTGCTGCATTCCTCCCAGAACAGACGTATAGCCCGCGGCGTGCAGCGTGTGGATCAGATGCTGGCCGGTATCGTTGAGGCGGAAGCCGCGGTGGGCAAGGCCGAGCATGCCGCTGCTGTGGGCGGATTGACCGGTGAGCAAAGCAGCGCGGCTGGGCGAACAGGTGGGCGCCGCGCAAAACGCCTTGCGAAAAAGGACGCCATCCTCGGCCAGACGCTGCAAATTGGGCGTCGGCACGGCATAGCCGTAGGGCTGGATAAAACGTCCTGTGTCGTGGGAGTGCAGGTAAACGATGTTGGGGTGTGTCATGGCCTATGCGTTGTGTGGGTGAACAGGTATGATCTGTCTGTATTATACCCGATTCACCGGTGAACGCACAGGATCTATTCGTTGGCCAACGAAGTGTTGCCCAGGACTTTACGGCCACTGTCCGATAGTGGACTCCAACGCGCCACTTCTGTGAGATCGCGCGCCATCAAGGCGGGGAGGATCGTATGGGTGTAGCGGCGGATCATGCGCCCGTGGAAGATTCCCACGTAGCCGCTGCGCATATCGGGCTGGCTCCAATAGCCATAGCGGACAAAGCCCGCGATCTCCCACGCCCACAACATGAGGACGGAAAAGGGCGCGGGCAGCCAGTAGCCCACGAAGACGAAAGCGGCATAATGACGGGCCGGATTGACGTCATCGAGGAGAGCTTGTTTGAAGCCGTCCACGCCCAGTTGCACCGGCGGCGCCCCCTCCATCTGACCCAAGAAGCGCAGCGGATTCCACACATCCTGAAGGCGGATGTAGGCGAAGCGTTCGGCGAAGGCCAGCACAAACCGATCTCGATCGCGTGATGTCGCCCTGTATCCAGATACCAATGCGCAGGTCTGCGTGATCAACGCGTCCACACCGGAAAGCGGATTGGGTTCTCTCGGTAAAACAGGCATGGGAAATCCTAAAGGCACTAATCAACACGCAAACACTAAGTGTCTAACCGCAAATTACAGTGCGCAGCACTACGTCCGCTCTAGGCAGGCCAACTTCGCCGGGCTGCTGTGAATTTACGGATGATTCTCAGCTGAATTCATTATTGGTACGGGCACGAGGGGGATGGGGGCGGCGTCTCGCCCATCGTCACAGATCTCCGTCCCATCCCCCTCATGCCCCGACAACCGGCCCAATATCACGAAGAAGTATCCTGGCCGTAGAACCCAGATTAGTGTCGGAAGTGTCTCACGCCCGTGAGGGCCATGACCAATCCCAGGCGATCGGCGGCGACGATGACATCTTCATCGCGGATCGAGCCGCCAGGCTGGACGACGGCAGCGATGCCATATTCTGCGGCCTTTTCGATACCATCCGCGAAGGGGAAGAAGGCATCCGACGCCATGACGGCGCCTTTGGCGCGCTCACCGGCCTTGTGGGCGGCCAACATCACAGAATCGACGCGGCTCATCTGGCCTGCGCCGACGCCGACAGTGGCCTGATCCTGGACGTAGACGATGGCGTTGCTCTTAACATGCCGGCAGACGCGCCAGGCAAAGGCCAGATCCGCCAGTTGTGCGGCACTGGGCTGCGCCTTACTCACGATCTGCCAGTTGGCCGGGTTCATGTCTTCGCTGCTGGTGTCGAGTTCCTGCACCAGGACGCCGCCGTAGACCGAGCGTAGGCTCAGCGGTCGTTCCGGCAGACCGGTAGCCAGCAGGATACGCAGATTCTTCTTGCGCTGCAAGAACTTGAGCGCATCCGACTCATAGGCCGGGGCGGCGACAATTTCTACGAAGAGATCGCCGATCTGCTGCGCCGTCGCCAGATCCAGGGGGCGGTTGACCGAAATGATGCTGCCGAAGGCGCTCACCGGATCCGAGGCAAGGGCCTTGGCGTAGGCTTCGGCCAGGGTGCTTGCACTGGCCAACCCGCACGGGTTGCTGTGTTTGATGATGGCCACGGTTGGTTCGGGGAAATCCTGGGCCGCCATCCAACTACCGTCGAGGTCGAGCCAGTTGTTATAGCTCATCTCTTTGCCGTGCAACTGATCGAAGGCAGGCGTCTCACCGGCGTAGCGATAGTACCCACCCTGCTGATGGGGGTTTTCGCCGTAACGCATGATCTGCCCCTGCTCCAATGTCACTTGCAGCGTGGCAGGCAGGGCGCTCGGCGTTTCGTTTTTGGTCTGCTCAGTCAGATAGGTGGCGATGGCCGTGTCATACTGAGCGGTGTGCCTGAAGGCCTTGAGCGCCAGTTCTCTGCGGAATGAGGGCGCCAGCACGCCGCCTTCCATCGCAGTGGCCACGGCGCCGTAATCTGCAGGGTCGCAGATCACCGCCACCGACTCGAAATTTTTGGCCGCGGCGCGCAGGAGAGCCACACCGCCGATGTCAATCTGCTCGATGGCATCCTCCTCTGATACACCCGGCTGTGCTACCGTCTCTTGGAAGTGGTAGAGGTTGACCACCACCAGATCGATGGGCGCCAGGCCGTGCTCCTTGAGTTCGGTCAAGTGGGCATCGGTGCGTCGCGCCAAAATACCACCGTGCACGGCAGGATGCAGCGTCTTGACGCGGCCGTCCAGGATTTCGGGGAAGCCGGTCAGTTGTTCCACGGCGGTCACCGGTAGATTGGCGGCGGCAAGGGCGCGGGCTGTGCCACCGCTGGCAATCAACTGTACACCGGCATTGTGCAGGCGGCGTGCAAAGTCAAGCAGTCCGCTCTTGTCAGAAACAGAGAGTAGGGCGCGTCTTTCAGACATCAGGGGTTCCTTTCAGGTAGAAATGTGTACAGGAAATACAATGGGTACAAGAAACAGAAAGGGGCAGTTGGAGGTTGCTCCAACTGCCCCAGCCCAGGCGAACGACTGTTTCGCAGAAATGAGCGACTTCCTCCCCCGTGGTATAACGCCACTTTTCGCCAGTTGGAAGCGCCTTGATTCAACTTTTAGTGACAAGATCATATCATGCCTCGCGGCCAACATCAAAGTCTGCTCACAAAGGGGGTGTGTCCCATAGTATTGGGTGGGTCCATGTCTTCCGGGAAGCCACCACGGATGGACCTCCGATGTCCATCCCTACGGGTAGGGACCGGCCTCCGTGCCGGTCCGTTCTGGGTAGCTGCCCTGACGATCCGAACCGAAATACTTGGGACGCACCCCACAAAGGGGGTATAGTATAGTCTTCTTTCGCTACACCAAAATGCCTGACGGCATTTTGGTGTAGCGAAAGAAAATAAGCGGTGAAAGCAAGATACAGTACAGTTACAGAAAGTCTGTAGAAGAGAAGGAACTGATTCAATGAACTCGTTTGGCAAATGGATGCTCGGTATCGGCGGCGTGGTGGCGACGGCAACGGTCTTTGCCTTTCTCAACCGGGAAGACCTCACCTTCTACTGGAATTTGTGGAATGCCTCGCGGACGGGCGCGCAGTTCTATAAAAGCTACGATCACATTGCCCGCGATGTGGCTTACCATCCTGGCAGCGATGAACGGCTCGACGTCTACAGCCCGGCCACAGGCGACAATCACCCCGTGCTGATCTTCGTCCATGGCGGCGGCTGGGACTCGTATGACAAAACGCTCTTTACCCCGGTTGCCATCAAGTTGCTGCCGTATGACATGGTGGTGGTGATCCCCAATTACACGCTTTACCCTGACGCCGGCTACGTCGAGATGACCGATCAGGTGGCGGCTGCCGTTTCGTGGACCGTCGAGAACATTGCCGACTATGGCGGCGACCCGACGCGCATCGTCCTGGCCGGCCATTCGGCGGGCGGCCATCTGGCGGGGCTGGTGACGATGGACGAACGCTGGTTGGCGGCGTACGCGTTGGATCCGGGGGCAATCTGCGGTTTCATCGGCCTGAGCGGCGTGTATGATGTCAACGCGCAGATGGCGTTCGAGCGCGCCAAGGGCAGCACTGCGCCGGTGATGACCGCGGTCATGGGGGGTGAGGAAAACTTCGCGGCGGCGTCGCCCATTACCTATGTCGAGGCGCAGCGTCCGGCGCTGCGTCTGATCCACGGCGACGCAGACACCACCGTGCCACTCTCCATCAGCCGGGAATTCGCCGCTGCGCTTGATGCCGCCGGCCTCGCCAATGAGCTGATCGTCTACGCGGGCAAAGGACACACTGATTTTCTCTTTGAAGCCATCACCGATGCCAGGGCGCCGCTTGTCGCTGACATTGTGGATTTTGTCGAGAGTTGCACAGGGGCTGCACCTTAGACAGACACAAATTCCTCCATGTCTGTCCCTATCGTTCAAGGCTTCTTCATCGCTTTGGCAGTCGCCGATGGCGGCGCCAACGCCGTTGTGCCCCAATTGACAAGTGATTTCCCCGTACGCCAGGTGCAGCAGAGCATCGTGCACCTGGTACTCCTTCTTTGTTCAACAGCACGCTCGGGCTGTGTCCTGGTGCACAGATAAACGCTGCGCGATCAGTCATACTCATCCTGACTCTTCTATCCGTCGGCACAATTTGAGAGGTCCATTAGGCAGAGACAGATTAACTAAACAGCTATCTAATCAAAACTGCAGAGACCTTGACGAAAAGTATTGATTAGAGTACGCTAAAGTTAGATTTCCCCTAGTTGAATCAGTTCAGAATCGAATCAATCACGCCTTCGAAATTGTGTACTACGCTCAGTATTGAACGTATCCGGCTCATCATTGAGATTGACCGCATTGCTGCCAACGTCGGCAAGAGGCGATCCGCAACAACGCTCTTGACGTTCTCTTGATCACCGAACTAAATTCTCCATCATATTGGCCGTTTTAGTCCTTATTCATAGAATTGGTCGGCTGTATGTATACAGCCTCAGGTGCCATGCACCGGCCAGATCATTGACGAATACACGGCGTTCTCCTGGCCAGGGCGTCGCACCTGTTTAGTTACGGTCAGCATTCTTAATCGCGGACATTTTTCGGGAGAGACAACTATGTTCTGGGCACGTCTTCGTCGGACTCAGCTTTCTGTCCACGTTGGTGTTGTGGCGGTTCTGTCTATGTTGGTCGCGATCGCAATGGCAATCTTGCCACAACTCAGTATCGGCGCCGTGACGGCCGCGCCAAACGTTGAAGGCATTGCGCTGTCTTCTCAACTCACCTACCAGGGGCGTATCGTCAACCCCAGCACCGGCGCCCCCCAAACTGGGTCTCTGGCCTTTAGCTTTCGCCTCTACAATGTAGAAAGCGGCGGGGTGGCGCTATGGACAGAAAATAAGGATGTTGTTGTGACCACGAACGGTCTCTTCAGCACCGTTCTCGGCGACACTACACCGATTCCGGCTTCGATTTTTACCGGACAGCCTCTTTGGTTAGGGATCAAAGTCAACGCCGATCCAGAAGCGACGCCACGTCAACGCCTTTCACCGGTGGCCTACGCCATGTATGCAGACAACGCAGATCGCCTCGATGGGCTGGACAGCACGGCACTGCGCAATGCGGACAACATCAACGCCGGCACCGTGAACGACGCCAGGTTGCCCGACCAGTTGACCCGCGACAGCGAGGTGATGGGGATCGTCACCACCAACGACGGGGCCGGCTCTACCGTCGACGCCGATCTGTTGGACGGCAACGATTCCACCAGTTTCTTCAAAGGCGGAAAGGGTACGCAGTTGGCAAACCAGACCCTGCCCGCAGGCGGCACTGTCACCTGGACCTCTTTTGGGTATAGCACGAATGACATGGTGATCTGGTGGGCCGTCCCCCGGACACCCAACGGCAAACTCAACACGACTGTAGAAACGCATCTGGAAGGTTGTTGTGGTGCAGGCGAGGGCAAGATCACCTACTGGATCACCGTACGCAATACCAGTAATCCACCCGCCGCCACCAACTACGATCTGATCCGCTATAGTTTTGGCCCGTGATCGCGTATCCACAGGCAATACGCTATGCCGGTATGCCGCAGTCAACCATGCCGCTGAACGGCCGTTCACAACGCAAGCGCCCTTCGACAAGTTTCTCTGATTGATGCGTCATGCGTTTTCTTCTAACACCGCTTTAACGTAGATGGAGGTTGTTCTATGTTTCATAAAGGATTGAGTGCGGTTCGCCGCCATGTGCAGATGGCTCTGAGTGCCGGCACAATCATCATCCTTTTGTTGGTGATCCTTTTCAGCGTACGCGAGACAGGAACGGTGGATGCCGTGGCTGGGGATGCCAAACCGGTTGCCCAGGAAGTCGAGAGCGTCGCGCTCTCGCCCGTGCTCACGTACCAGGGGCGCCTGCTCAATCCGACCACGGGCGCGCCGATGGCGGACGGATCATACACCTTTACCTTTCGGCTCTACAACGTGGAAAGCGGCGGCACAGAGCTGTGGACGGAGTTGAAAGATCTCACGGTGACCAACGGACTTTTTAGCCATCTATTGGGCAGCTCCACTGCGCTGCCGGTGGCGATCTTCACCGGGCAGGATCTCTGGCTGGGGATCAAAGTGGGCGCAGACGCCGAAGCGACCCCGCGCCAGCGCATTGCGCCGGTGGCCTATGCCATGTACAGTGGCAATGCCGACCGCCTCGACGGGCAGGAAGGCGCCTACTACCGCAACGCCACCGATCTCAATGCAGGCACGGTGGCCGAAGCACGCGTGGATGCCGCCATTGCCCGTGACAGCGAGGTGATGGGGATTGTCAAAGCCAACGACGGCTCAGGATCTACCGTCGACGCCGATCTGTTGGACGGGCAGGAAAGCACGGCCTTTGCCGGCGCCAGTCATAACCATACGGGGACAGATATTGTCGATGGTTCTATCAATACATCTGATCTGGCTGATAACGCTGTGACCTCAACCAAGATAGCAACTGGGGCTGTAAACGATGCACAAATCGCAGATCGAATTCGTACCCTATCGTTTCCTGCAAGTGCGCTCAGCTTTGATCCAGCAAGCACTGTTATTAAAGCTACTTTTAATGGATTGGATTGGCAACGTAGTTTTTCATCGCCTGCATACCTGATCATTTCTCGCCCCGATGATCGGGATGGTAAAAGCGATGTCAGTTTTACAATGCATGTTTATCCAACCACAAACACGGCCGGGAATATAGAGTTCTTTATCAGACCACGAGCCTATTCTGTAGGCAATACATTTGCTGATGCAGCTAGCCTAAGTGCAACTCCTGTGGCGGCTCGCGGAACGTCCGTAATCACTAAGCAAGTTTTTACCATTCCTGCATCCCGTTTTGGCACCCAAGAGCTTTGGGTAATTACTATTCAAAACCAAGGATCAGGTTCTACCTATCCAGATACAGTTCGCGTCATGGCAGTATCGCTCTCATACACAGCGGTTCGTTAGGCTCAGTCACCACTTCGATAAGAATCGGAACAGGGAGCATCTTGATGCAGAAGCGTTATAGCCTAATTGGCGCTTTCGTTATGCTCACCGTATTCACAAGCATTGCCATTGCCCAGGTCTCCACCTACTACGACCTGCGCTGGTGGATCTTCCACGTCGGTGGCGAACGTCAGTCTGCTGCTTTACGCGTCATGCGTTTTCTTCCAACACCGCTTTAACGCAGATGGAGGTTGTTCTATGTTTCATAAAGGATTGAGTGCGGTTCGCCGCCATGTGCAGATGGCTCTGAGTGCCGGCACAATCATCATCCTTTTGTTGGTGATCCTTTTCAGCGTACGCGAGACAGGAACGGTGGATGCCGTGGTTGGGGATGCCAAACCGGTTGCCCAGGAAGTCGAGAGCGTCGCGCTCTCGCCCGTGCTCACGTACCAGGGGCGCCTGCTCAATCCGACCACGGGCGCGCCGATGGCGGACGGATCATACACCTTTACCTTTCGGCTCTACAACGTGGAAAGCGGCGGCACAGAGCTGTGGACGGAGTTGAAAGATCTCACGGTGACCAACGGACTTTTTAGCCATTTATTGGGCAGCTCCACTGCGCTGCCGGTGGCGATCTTCACCGGGCAGGATCTCTGGCTGGGGATCAAAGTGGGCGCAGACGCCGAAGCGACCCCGCGCCAGCGCATTGCGCCGGTGGCCTATGCCATGTACAGTGGCAATGCCGACCGCCTCGACGGGCAGGAAGGCGCCTACTACCGCAACGCCACCAATCTCAATGCAGGCACGGTGGCCGAAGCACGCGTGGATGCCGCCATTGCCCGTGACAGCGAGGTGATGGGGATTGTCAAAGCCAACGACGGCTCAGGATCTACCGTCGACGCCGATCTGTTGGACGGGCAGGAAAGCACGGCCTTTGCCGGCGCCAGTCATAACCACGACGCTGCATATGTCAACGTCACCGGGCCCGAATCGATCAGCGGCAGCGATCCGAATTCCGCGGTGCTGACGATCAAACAAAATGCGGCGAACACAGGCATTGATGCCTATACCGTCTCGACGGATATCGGTGAAGCCGCCGTCATCGGCGTTGCCGGCGCCAAAGGTCCAACACTCAATGCCGTCACCGGTGTGTGGGGGACTTCAACTTCGGGGCGGGGTGTTACCGGCAGCAGCAGCACCGAAGATGGTGTGCTTGGGTTTAGCACCAGTGGCACCGGCGTCGATGGGCAGAGCAGCAGCGGTATCGGCGTGCGCGCCTTCAGTTCAACCGGCACGGCTCTACAAGTGGACGGCAATGCTGTCTTCAACGGGAACATTACCAGTCCGTTGGTACCGATTGCACTGGGGTTCATCAACACCGATGGCACGAAAAGTGTCGGCACGCCGAACTTTACAAGCACCTGGGTCGCCGCCTCGACCCGCTATGAGATCACGATCACCGGGCAGAGCTATCTCTATAACAAATTTGTGACGGTCGTCACGCCTACGTGCGCCGGATACAGTGCGCGGACAAGCAGTGTAAGCGGGAAGTTACTTGTTTTCGTCGATAACACAGCAGGATCACCTGCGCAGTGCAACTTCCAATTTGTGACCTACAAGCCTTAATCCGTCGCGTTCAGCGAGAAGAGACGAAAGATCATGGTTCCTCGACGTAGAATTGCTGCGGCTGTCGTTGCGATAGTGATTCTTCTGATAGCAGGCACGGCCATTGCCCAGGTCTCCACCAACTACGACCTGCGCTGGTGGACTTTCCACGCGGGTGGCGAACACCAGTCTGCCACCTATCGCATTCAGGACAGCGTGGGGCAAATGGCGGCAGGCACAACCAACAGCGCGACCTATCGCATCGAGAGCGGCTTTGTCCCCGGTTTCACAGGCGCAGGACCCGCCCAGCCCACGGCCACGCCGACGGCAACGGCCACGCCCGATCCTGTTCAGGATGCCTTCGAAACCGACGATGCGTGCGTACAGGCGAAAACGATCAACACCGATGCTACCCTGCAACCGCATAACTTCCACGATGAAGGCGACACCGATTGGATCCGCTTTACGGCGCAAGCGAACAAGACCTACATCATTCAGGTAGAAAATCTAGGCCCCTTGTCAGATGCGGTGGTCTTTTTGCACGACGACTGTTCATCTGATCCAGCCTCAGCCGACAACAACGCCTTCGGTACCACCGTCACCATCGAGTGGGATGCCACCAAGAACGGCGACTACTTTATTCAACTCAGCCAGTTTGATCCATCGCAGTTTGGCACTACCGCCAACTACCGCGTCTCGGTGCGCGTCGATGGAACGCCGCCCAGTGAACCCACGAATCCGCGTTGTATTGCCATTAACGACACCAAGATTGCCGTGCAGTGGACGCGTAGCCCAGAACGTGATGTAACCCGTTACCGCGTCAACTATAACAACCTGAGCGGCACCTTCTCGGGCAATGACAATGTTACCGGTGGTGACACGACTTACTATGAGTTGGGTGGATTGACACCGAACGACACCTATAAGTTAAGCGTACAGGCGCTCGATTTTTCAAACAATACGAGCCCACTCTCCGGTGAAGTCCAGTGCAAGGCGCAGAACCCGGCCGACAGCACCGTCCCCTCGGTAACGGTGCAACAGCCGTCGGCATCAGCGATCTACACCACCACGGCCAGCAAGCTCACCTTCACCGGGCTCGTCAACGATGCCGGCAACAACCTGAGTCGCCTCAAGGTACGCAACAACACCAGCAACGTCGAAGGCTGGGATTATACCCTCGCAGGCAGCAGCGACACCTTCCGCGTCGAGGACATCGACCTCAACGTCGGGGACAACACGGTGAAGGTCACCGTCTACGACGCGGCCGGACTGAGCGGCGAGAAGACGGTCATCGTGCGGCGACTGGGTGACAGCCCAGGAGCAGTGATCATCATCGCCGGGCATAACGAGACCTTCGGCCTGCAGACCAACATTTACTATTCCACCAATCGCGCCTACCGCGTCTTCAAGAGCGGTGGTTTCAGCGACGACGACATCTGGTACATCGCCCCTGTCGCCCAGGACGCCGACGGCGACGGTACGCCCGATACGGATGCCACCTCTTCGCCGGCAGCCTTCCAGGATGCGATTGTCGACTGGGCCAAGAACACGGCGCAGGTGGGGCCGAACAAGCCGCTCTTCATTTACATGATGGATCATGGCCTGGAGAACAAGTTCTGTGCCAGCGGCTGTGCGGCGGGCAAGAGCATCACCCCCGACGATCTGCACGGCTGGCTGACGACCCTGGAAACCGATACCGGCGTGGATGAAGTCACGGTGATCTACGAGGCCTGTGTCTCGGGTAGCTTTGTCCAGCGTGAAGGCGCCACAGGCAGCATTTCCAAGGCCGGACGCGTGATCATCACCTCGACGGGGGCCAACAACAACGCCTACGCTTCGGCCCAGGGCGCTTACTTCTCGGACACATTCTTCTCGTGTGTAGCAGACAGCAACAACCTGCTGGCCTGCTTCAACGAAGCCAAGTCCGCTGTCAACGCCACCGGCGTCAACCAGACGCCCTTCCTCGATGACAACGGCGACGGCATCTACAACGCCGGCGATGGAACATTTGCCCAAAACCGCACGGTGACCAAGTTCTTCGGTTCGCTACGCCCCGATATTGTCAGCACAGGTGTTGACATTCAGGGGAGCAACGGTACGCTGTCGGCCACAGTCACCGAGGGCGCCGAAAAGATGGAGGTTGTGTGGGCGGCCATCTTCCCACCCAGTTTCACCGAACCGACCGACGTGACCCTGAACCTGGCCATGCCGGTGGTACGTCTCGAACCGGTTCCCAACCAGGATGGTCAGTTCAGTGCGCCCTACCCGAACGGCTTCATCGAACAGGGTGACTACCGTGTCATCTTCTACGCCCAGGATCGTCTGGGGATCAATGCAACGCCGAAGACCGCAGGCGAAGGGCCAGAGATCTTCTTGCCGTTGGTAACAAGATAACTGTCGATCAACTATTCGCTGCCGCGCTTTGATTACTGTGTAACCAGACCTGGGTCAAGGTGTATTGTGTGGGCCGGATGCCCGCACAGTACACACCCGACACCACTGTTTACCAGTACTTAGAACAGATACCAAAACAAACAAGAGAGACCATGGATTCTTTCGACAATCTGACACAGGCAACAACTGAAGAGAATCGAACATCCTCGCCTCGGCTGCGGGCGCCGGTAAATCCCGACGGAAATGGGCCGGCAGTCTCTGCCAGTGGTAGAGACGCCGTATTCCCGCCGTCGTATGTCCGTCGCGCCGCACGAAGAGTCGCAGTGTTGGGTGTTCTGGCCGTGGTGATTGCCGGCGTCTACTTTGCGCCACAGGTCGCCGCTACCGTCGATGCGTTGACAGGGCGCGCCTCGGTGCGTGATATCACCGTCGGCACGTTTCCGTCCTATGCCAGCGACCGCCTGATCGTCGATCTCGCCGGCGTCAGCGCGCCGCCGCAAGGCAGCAGCATGCAGGGCTACCTGCTCAGTGCGGAGGGTGGTTTCTTCTGCGGCGACCTGCCTGTGGTGAACAATGCCATCAGCCACAGCGTCGACGCACAAGGGCGCAACCTGATCGGCCTCTATGATCAGTTCCAGATCATGCAGCAGCAGACGCGCTTCGACGTGTCGCTGCCTGCCACCGCCCTCCATCACCTGCGCCAGGTCACCAGCAGCGCGCAGGACACGCCCGAGGGCAAGGGCTATGCCCTGGGCATGGCCGAGCAGGCAGAATTAGTGGATACACACGCCAAGCTGGCCCAGGCTTCTCTGAACGACGGTAACCTGATCGCGGCCAAACAGCACGTCGAACATGTGCTCAACATCCTCTACGGCAAATTTAATCCCGAGTACGGCGACCAGGACGGCGACACCCTGATCGGAGATCCCGGTGACGGCCTCGGCGTGCTCTTCTACGCATCCCAGGCAGATACCGTTCTCGGTGTGGTGGCCAATGCCGCCGACGTGACGCCGTATATGGCCGAACGTGTGGGCGCCGCGCAGACGGCCATCGGCAATTATTGGACCGGCGGCAGCGACACCACCTGGTCCACGCAGTTGATTTCGGCGGCAAAATCAATCATCAATTCTTCCTCTGTGGCCGAAGCGAAGACATTCGCGCCGGCGTTGCTGGGCATGGCCAACCGCATCGCCTTTGGCGCCGATCTCGACGACAACGGCATCGTTGAGCCGATCCCCGGCGAAGGCGGCGCGCTCACCGTCTTCCGCACCGCCCAGGAAGCCGCCGACTACTTCCCCCCCACGGGTTCAGGAAGCATCGGTGTGCGCCAATCGGGCAGCGCCGTGGCCAATGACAAGCTGGTGATCTCGCTCAGCGGCATCACGGCGCCGGCAAGCGGCAACCAATTATGGGGCTATCTCGTCGACGACGACGGCAACCACCAACCACTGGGTGAGCTGACCGTCAACGGCACCACCGCCACCCTGGAAAAGACCTTTGCGGGTCGCGATCTGATTCAGCGCTACAGCCGCTTTTATCTGACCGAAGGACGGCTCTACGCCGAGGACCAGCTCCCCCTCAACGCCTTGAGCCAGTTACGCATCGCCACCGGCAGCGCCACAGACACACCCGACAACAAGGGGTATGCCGCCGGGCTGGCCGAACAGGCGGCGCTCATCGACACCCATGCCAAACTGGCGCAGACTGCACTGGCGGCCAACGATCTGACCGTAGCCAAACAGCATATCGAGCATGTGCTCAACATCCTCTACGGGAAAGACAACCCGGCCTACGGCGATCAGGATAACGACACCTTAATCGGTGACCCAGGCGACGGCTTCGGCGTGCTCGCCTATGCAGAAAAGAGCCACGGCGTGCTTGGGCAGGTGGCGACGGTGGGAGATGTGTCGCCGCACATGGCGGAAAGGGCTACGGCGGCGCAGACGGCTATCGGCAATTTCTGGACCAGTGGCAGCGGCGACACCTGGTCGACGGGATTGATCACGGCGGCGCAGTCGATCCTGGCTTCGTCCACTGTGGCCGAGGCCAACGGGTTCGTGCCGGCGTTGCTGGGCATGGCCAACCGCCTTGCCTTTGGTTCCGACCTGGACGACGATGGCATCGTTGAGCCGATCGCGGGCGAAGGCGGCGCGCTCACCGTCTTCCGCACCGCCCAGGAAGCAGCCGACTACTTCCCTGAACAGGTGGTGGCGCAGCCAACCGCCACAGCGACACCCACGGCGACACCTACGGGGACAGTAGCCACGGCGACCGTGACGACAACACCCCCCACGCCTGGGACGGATAATGACAATAGCTGTCAGAACGCCAACAGCCTTGAGACCAACGGCACATTGCGGTCCGGTCTATTTGGCGCAGAGGGGGATACAGATTGGTACGCGTTCACGGCGCAGGCCAACCGTACCTACATCATCAAGATCGAAAATCTGGGGCCAAAGTCCGACGCCGTCGTCTTCCTGTATGACGTATGCAACGGACCGCCCGACGATTCACAGGACAATGCCTTCGGTACGACCGTCACCCTGGAGTGGGATTCGACCAAGGCCGGCCCCTACTTCATCGAGCTACGCCAGTTCGATCCCAGCCAGTTCGGCAGCGACGCCAACTATCGCATTTCGGTGACATTGGATACCACGCCGCCGGCCACGCCCAAGAATCCACGCTGTGTGGCCGTCGATGCCGGCACCCAGGCTGTGCAGTGGGATCGCAGCCCAGAGCGCGATGTCGTAGGCTACCGCCTCAGCTACACGCGTCGCACCGGCGGCGATAGCGGGATCAGAAATGTAGACGGCGCCCTGACGACCTACTTTGAACTGACGAGCCTCGTCACCGGCGCCATCTATGATGTGGTCCTACGTTCCGTGGATTATTCGGGAAATTTGAGCGATCCCACGGCGCCGGCCCTGCCCTGCACTGTGGTTGCGCCCAGCGACACAACCCTGCCCTCGGCCACGATTCAACAGCCCGCGGCAGCAGCAGTCTTTACGACCACGGCAGAGTTGGTGACCTTTAGCGGCAGCGCCCAGGATAGTGGCGGCAACCTGAGCCGTGTCAACGTGCGCAACGTCACCAATAGTAACAGTGAAAAGTGGGACTTCTCTCTGGCAGGGGGCACCGATCAGTTCCGTGTGGAAGATATTCCCCTGGTGGCAGGCGCCAACGAGATCCGCGTCACCGTCTTTGACGACGCCAACAATTCCACCGCCAAGACTGTCACCGTCAATCGATTGGCGGGTCAGGCGGGTGCGGCGATCATCATCGCCGGGCACAACGAGACCTTCGGCTTACAGACCAATATCTACAACTCCACCAACCGCGCCTACCGCGTCTTCAAGAGCGGTGGCTTTAGCGACGAAAACATCTATTACATCGCTCCTGTTGCCCAGGATGCCGACGGCGACGGCAACCCAGACACCGACGCCATCGCCACACCGGCCGAGATTGAGGAAGCCATTACGGTTTGGGCCAAGAACAAAGTCGGCCCCGGCAAACCGCTCTTCATCTACATGATGGATCACGGCCTGGAAAACAAGTTTTGCGTCAACGGCTGCGGCGCGGGCAAGTTCATTACGCCCGATGACCTGGACGGCTGGCTACGTACGTTAGAGACCGATACCGGCGTCACCGAAGTGACGGTGGTGTACGAAGCCTGTCTTTCAGGCAGTTTTGTCAAACGCGAAGGCGCTACCGGCAGCATCTCCAAGTTGAACCGCGTGATCATCACCTCCACCGGTGCAGACAACAATGCCTATGCTTCGGCGCAGGGCGCTTACTTTTCGGATGCGTTCTTCTCGTGTGTGGCCGATAGTGGCAACATGCGCGCCTGCTTCAACGAAGGCAAAGATGCAGTGCTGGCAACCGGTGTCAACCAGACGCCCTTGCTTGACGACAACGGCGACGGCGCCTTCAATGCCAGCGACGGCTCTGTGGCCCAGAATCGTGTGGTCACGCGCTTCTTCAGTTCGGTGCGCCCCACGATCACAACGGCGGACGTCAGTCGACAGGGCACAGACGGCACCCTGTCGGCCACGATCGAGGAAGGCGCAGAAAAAGTCGAACTGGTCTGGGCGGCGGTCTTCCCGCCCGGCTTCAGCGAACCCAGCGACGTCACCTTAAACCTGAACATGCCGGTGGTCCGCCTTGAACCGGTGCCCAACCAGCCGGGGCAGTTCAGCATCTTGTACCCCAACGGATTCCCGGAGCAGGGTGAGTATCGCGTCGTCTTCTACGCGCAGGATCGGCTGGGCATCAATGCAGCACCCGCGCAACCTGGCGCCGGACAGACCATCTTTTTGCCCGCCGTCAGCCGGTAAGCAGGCAATTTTCGATTTCCTTATGGAGTACCCTATGCAGACCAATTCTCGTTCCCCCATACGGCGCCGGCCCTTTGCACTGCGGACGCTGCCGGCGTTGGGTGTAGTGCTCTTTCTATCGGTCGCCTTTCTGTGGATGATGATGCCACAAGCCGCCGCCGCGCCCGAAGGGGTTGGCAGTGTAGAAGTGGCGGCCGGCCCTGATTTGACGGTGGAGATCAGCATGAACCCGCCTGTCCCTGCCGTGGGCCAGCAGGTGGATATCACTTACATTGTGCGCAACAAGGGGACAACCGCCACCGGCGCCAGCGCTTTCGTCTATCTCTATGTCGATCCGGTGGACCGTCCGCCCACAGCGGGCACAGCCGGTGGCTATCCGTCCAACGTTCTGAACCTGCCGGCCGGCGGATCAGCCCAGTTCACACGGCAGCACACCTTTACGACAAAGAGTTGTGATCACGTCATCTATGCCTGGGTTGATCGTGACAATCAGATTTCAGAGGAAGACGAGACCAATAACCTGATCTCACTGCCGCTCTGTGTCGGCGTCACCTGTGAAGTCGACGCCTATGAAAACGACAACCAGTGTAGCGCAGCCGGTGTGATCGCCGAAGGAGCCGCGCAGGCGCACACCTTCTGTCATCCCACCAACCTGAACGAGACCGACGCCGATTGGGTTAAGTTTACGGCGTTCGAGGGGGTCACCTATACGTTGGGGACGAGCAATTGGCAGCAATACGCCAACCCACAGATTGCGCTGCGCAGCGCCTGTGGTGGCGCCGATATCGCCAGTGGCGAACGCGTGCTTAGCTGGCAGCCGCCGGTTGGCGGCCTCTACTATGCCCGGCTGGTGAATGATCCGCAGTTGCAGGGGCCGCTGACTGCCTTCAGCCTGACCATGACCGCTACCACCGGCATCACGGACGACTTCGAGCCTGACGATGTGTGCGGACAGGCGCGCGATATATCCACCGATGGCACCAAACAGACCCATCGCTTTCAATCGCCCGGCGATACCGACTGGATCAGATTCGGCACGGCATCCGGCGAGAGCTTTGTCCTGATCGCCGGCAATACCGGCAGCGGCGTCAACCCCGTGATCTCACTCTTTGCCGGGTGCACCCAGGCGCGTTCGGCCACGACCGTCGTCACAGGGACTTCGCAGATCAGTTCGCGCAGCACGCAGGACCAGATCTACTACGCACGCATCTCTAATCAGGATCCGAACCGCTTCGGCGCCGGCGCTCATTACGATGTTTCTGTGGTTGCTTCTCAGTGTGCCGATGACGCCTTTGAAGAGGATGACAGCTTCAACCAGGCCAAGGATCTGGCCGTGGGCGGCGCAGCCCAACGGCACAACGTCTGCCCGGCCGGGGATCAAGATCGGGTGAAGTTCAATCTTGTGGCAGGGACGGTCTATGTGATCCAGACCGGCAATCTGGATTTCGCAGCCGATACAGTGCTCGATCTGTACAACGATCAAGGCACGTTGCTGGTCACCAACGATGACTATAACTATGTTGAAGCCTCGCGGATCGCCTTTAAAGCGTCGACCAGCGGTGTCTACTACGCCAGAGTCACCCATCATGAACCAACGGCCGCCGGCGCCAACACCGGCTATGATCTCTCAATTTCTACCGGCTTCTGTGCACCGGATAGTGGTGACCTGAGCACCGGCGATAACGGCCCCGGCGACGCCCCCACGCTTCCTACCAGCGGCACACCCGAACCGCGCAACTTCTGCGCCGACCCGACAAATGGCAACCTGGGCGATCAGGATCGGGTGCGCTTTAGTGCCGTAGCCGGCGGCAACTACAGTATTGAATCAAAGGCAGTAGGTCCAAACAGCGATACCGTTCTTCATCTGTACGGACCGGATGGGGCAGCGCTGCTCGCCACCAACGATGATGCAGGGCCCGGCCGCTCGGCACAGATTGTCTTTACGCCGACGGTGCCGGGTGACTACTTTGTACAGATTACCCAGTACAACACCAACATTACCGGCCCTGAAACAGACTATGAGTTGAGCATTGCGGCGACTATTCCGCCCACGCCGACACCGACGCCAACGAAGACGCCGACGCCGCCACCCACCAGCACGCCGCTCCCTGTGATCGATCAGTCCACGGTGAAGACGCTGATCCTGACCAATCGCCAGCAGTTGGAAACACTTTATGGCAACGGCGATGCTTCGCTGGTGATGGCCAAACTCTTCCAGTTGTCGGAGCACGCGCGCGTGGAGGGTGGTGTTGTGCTGGTGGAGAGTGATCCGGCTGCGGCAACCGCCTATGCGGAGTGGGCGGCAGTTCTGGCCAACAACGCGTCGACCAATGTGCAGAAGAATGATGCGGCGAACAATGTGGCGGCGGCCGTACGCAACATTGTCCTGTCGTTTGCCGGCAATGCACCGCAACTCAAGTACGTGGTGATTGTGGGCGATGATCGCGTGATTCCCTTCCGCCGCATATCAGAAGGTACGGTTTCTAAACAGGAAGCAGAATACGCGCCAGATGTGTCCCAGGACACAACGATTGCAGCCGCGTTGGCGGAGAATATGGTCCTAACCGATGATTACTTCGTCGATCTGGAACCGAGTCAGTGGAAAGGCAAGGATCTCTTCTTACCCGATTTCGCGATTGGCCGCCTGATCGAAACGCCCGGCGAGATCCTCACAACCATTGACACCTTCCTCGTCGACCCGGTCAACGAGGTCAGCACGATTCTCATCACGGGCTACGACTTTATGCAAGATAGTGCGGCGTTGATCAATACGCTTTATAGTAACGACGAAATCACCACCGACGCCGTTTTGATCGGGGCCGGATGGTCGGGCAATCAACTGCGTGACCTCCAGCTCAACTCAGTTGTCCAGTTCAACTTACAGTCGATTAACGGACACTCGACGCACATTGCTACCGGCACCCCTGACGAGAACGATATACAGGCCAGTGAGATCCTGACGGCCAGTGCAAACCTGAGCGGAACGCTGGTCTTTGCAGTTGGCTGCCATGCCGGCCTCAATGATCCAGGCGTGATCGATCTGCCGCAGGCTTTTGTCAGCCGAGGCGCCAGCTACGTCGGCAATACCGGTTTCGGTTGGGGCGGCGGCGGCGTTGTTCTCAGCGAGTCGCTGATGCGCAACTTTGCCCGTGAACTCGTGCGCGGCACCAAAGCCGAAATCGGGCCATCGTTGGTAACGGCGAAACAACGATACTGGAGCAGTGTCTTCGTCTTTGGCGCTTACGATGCCAAGATTTTGATGCAGACCACCTTGTATGGGCTGCCAATGGCCGAAGTCACCAGTGGTGGCACACTGTCCGACGACGATCCATTCCCAAGCGCCGACACGACCATCCAACCGCCTTCATCGTTCGGTGACTTGAGCAAAGGCAGTTTTAACTACGGCTTGCCAGGCTCTTTTGGCGCCTTTGGGGAATCAACCACCAGCGACGGCAATGTCTTCGATCTGGATCAAAACACCTATTTTTCGGCAGGTGCACCCGTACAACCCCACTTCTACGCCAATGTTGAAGCGCCGGCGGCAGGTAGCTATAGAGGCACAATCTTCCGCGGCGGCACCTATTCTGATGTGACGAACTTTGATCCGGTGGTGGCGTTGGCCTATAACGAGTACGTAGGGGATACAACAGAGCCCAGTTTCAGCCAGCCGGGCTGGTTCCCACCAGTGCCCTATGCCATCGGCGGCGGGGATCGCACCCAAACCGGCGATACGCTTGTCCTCTCTTTAGGGCAGTTTGACAGCCAGAGCAGCACGCAGCGGATCTTCGGTGAAATGGCGCTCGATACGCTCTATTCCACTGCCGCCGACCAGATCAAGCCCGAAGTTCTCTTTGTGGATGGTGTACTCGATAGCGATGCGGGCAAAGGGCTGATCAAGGTAGAAGGTAGCGACGCCAGCGGCGTCAGCCAGGTCGTGATCGCCTTTACCGATAATCTGCTCAGCGGAGCAGGAGAGTGGTACAGCGCCGATCTTGAATTCGATGACAGTAGCCAGAAGTGGACAGGCGAGATCACGGGCACATTGCAGACCGTCTACTTTGCCCAGGTGGTGGATACGGCCGGCAACATCAGCATTGCCGACAACAAAGGACGGTACTACTCCCTGCAATCACCCCTGCCGCTGGCCAAGGGCAGTCCGCTTGGTTCGACGATTTACCTGCCGGTAGTCACTCGCCCGTAATGACCGGTGTTGCCCTGGCGCCTTGTTAGGCGCCACCAATTGAAAGGAGGTATCCCATGATGCAAACGAGACAGAGAGGAGCCGTCCGACTCCTCATCGGTGCACTGAGTATGGTTGTCTTACTCGGCTGTGTTATGCCTGCCCCGTCTTCTCCGGCGCCGGCCGCTACATCCGCCACGACAACGTCGGACGTCACCGTCAATGTGGCGGCCATGGCTCGGCTGGGCGAGGCGACTCAGATCGAGATCGAACAGTTTGTTGAAACGCCAGAGGCCGGCTATGAAACCGCAGCCACCGTCACCGACGAGACGGTCATCCAAGAAATCGTGAGCACGTTGGATGAAGCACTACCGCTCAGCACACGGGCGCCGTGTGTAGAGCAGTATCGACTGACCTTTACCCTTAGCGATGGCACGACCCATACCTTTGGTTACATGTGCCAGGGAGGTGAAAGCAGCGTTCTGCGCGGCGATGTCCCCTTTTTAGAGGATGGCGACGTGCAGCCGCCAGATCGTCTGCGCCAATTGATCGAAGCACAGATCAGCGCTAACTAAAACGAGATCCTCTTGCTTCATCTGAACCATTCAGAAAGAGCAAGTTGACCTAGAAGACGAAGGAAGGATGCCCACCCCCTTTCTCTTCTCTGTTACAAAGTGGGCACAATGGTGAACAATACCAGGAGGTACACACCATGCAGTTCCATCGATTCAAACCTTGGCTAACCGTGTTTGGCATGCTTAGTCTGGCGTTTGTGATTGCGGCGTTCGCTTTCAGCATCAGCGCGTCACCTGCGCTTGCTGATGAAGGCGATGATCCGCAACCAGACACAGATGCCAGTTCCACCGAGGCAACTTCTTCATGGAGCACTGTCGATCTTGAAGTAGCGGCCTACTACATGTCCGACTACGGCGGTAGTGGGAACCTACCAAATTCACAGGGGAATGTCACGGGTTTCTACAACACGTTGCGCTACCACCCTTACACCATTTGGGGATACCCACGCTGGTGTACATTCTCGGGCCACGATTGCTACATCTACGGCAACAGCAACGCGTGGGAAGATGACTTTGTTGACAACAACAACAGCTACATCGATCAGGCCGATGTCCTCTTCTACGAAGGACACGGCTGGCCCGGCGGTTTCACCGTGCGCGCCCCCGATGATGGCTATGTCCAGCACGGCGAAGTGCAGGGCTACTGGGGCAATGTCGACCTGGAATGGATGTTCCTGCTTTCATGCAGCGTGATCGCCGATTCGAGCCGTGGCAGTTGGCATGGCGCCATGAACGGTCTGCACGGCATCGCCGGTTTCCGCAACACGGCCTACGATGTCAGTGGCTTTGGTTCTGCCTTGGCCACCTACATGGTGCTTGGCTACAGCTACAAAGATGCCTGGTTCAAGACCTGCGATACCAAGCAGCCAAGTGGCGTGCAAGCGCAGATCATCGTGGAAGACAGCAAGTTCTGGAATGAGAGTGCCTACAACCAGCTAAGTGACGTTTCACACGACGGCACCTACTGGTACTGGTGGAAGTCTTGCGGCGCCGAAGCGCCCGCCCATGTCACTCAAACACAATTGGACGGCGTCTTCCCCGTCTTCCAAACGCCGCCGTTGTCGGCCTCTGAACAAATTTCTGTTACGAATACCCTGGGCAATGCCTTCGCATTCAGCGCTGCCGCGATGGGAATTTCGTCGCAACAGAGATTATCACCGGCACCGATATCATCACCGACACCAGTGGCCGCCAACTGGAGATCGACAAGGATACGGGTCTCTTCTACTACTTCGATCCCGCCCGCACCTTCACCGGGACGGTGGATAGCCTGCAAGCACAGGCGATCTTAAGCCCGGCCGCCGCCAAGGATATCGCCGATCAGTTCTTGCGCGAGAACGGTATCCTGCCCGCCGATGCCGTCTACAATACGGTAGACAACGTCGTGTTTGGCCAGGCGAGTGAAACCGGCGCCGCCGGCGCGGTTGAGATCAGCGAAACCACCACCGGCTACCAGGTCATCTACAACCGCTACTTGACTGCTAACGTCGTCAACGCCGCCGGCGTTGCCGAAACCGTGCAGATTCCGGTAGACGGCCCTGGTGGCAAGATCAAAGTCTATGTCGACCCCACCGCCACCGGTGCTGTGCAGGTTGCTACCAGCAATCAGCTTGGCTCCGTGGTCGGGGCCATGGGTGGCTGGCGCAAAACGGAACAGCCCACAGGCCGTGCCGTCACTAACGTCCCATTGCTCGATTACGATACACAGATCCTCAAGCTCTTCGAGAGCAACGAACTGGAACCGCTGGTCTCATACGAGTCGGTCCCCTTCCCCAATGCAACGAGCAAGAACGTGATCACCTACACCGTCTCGGGTTGGGAAGAGCCGAATGGCGAAAGCCAGGACATGATCTACCCGGCCTTCCGCCTGAACGCCGTGTACACCGGCACCAATACACTGGCGGACGGCACGCAGGAGACCGTCGTCTTCACCGGCTCCACCTGGATCGCCGGCAACCCGCAGTTCATGCATCCATTGGCCAAACTAGAGACAACTTCGGATCTGAACAAGAACTACAAGGTGGGCGACACCATCACCGCTACGGCCGTCGATGCATCCAAGAAGCTGTCTGAGCTTGGCTACGATGCCGCCCTGAACTTCGTCATGGGCGGCACGGATCTCTAACCTATGACTGGTATCTTGGCGACGCAGAGACCGGTGTGAAGATTGGCCAGGGCCGGAACCTCAGCTATCAGATCAAACCCTCTGAGGTTGGCGAAAGCAAGACTGGTTTAACCTTGTTGACCATCACACTGAAGGTTACCAATCTCAGGCACCACCAGCACATCGCTGAACAGAAAGCATCACCTCGTTCAAGGTTAACGCTGTGCCACTGCTTTACATGCCTGCGCTTTCGAAGTAGGTCTCAGTACTCTGTAAACTAAGTCTGCTAAGAGATGTTTTGTGTGGGTGGGCCTCCGGCCCGCCCACACAAAACCCACAACAACTTCATTTACCGTGTACCCGGTACACAGAAGGTAACGAAGTTGGCCGATTGGTAAAAGAAGAGGCGAAGGAGCGTGCTCCTTCGCCTCTTCTTTTTACCTGACCGAGTCACCTTCTGCGCCCCACCAGATAGCGATGATGTGCCCAGATCGACTTGATCTGCCAGGGCAGGGGGGCGTGGTCGAGCCAGGCATATTTGAGGACCCGATCACGCAGATCGGGTTCGGCGCCGCGGTAGTAGTTCATGGTGTTCCACTGCCAGCCTTCGCCGGTAAACTGGGCTTCGAGCGACCGGCTGCGGATGCCCAGCCGTTTGAGCACCTCGTTGGCCGGCATCACCGTATCGGGCCAGGGCGGCACATCGAGCACGCCCTCGTCGATAATCTGCACGCCGCTCGCTTCGAGCAACTGACGGATGAGGCCGATGTCGGTCCACGTTTCGTCATGGGTGGCGAAGAATTGTTGATCAATCACCAGTTTGCGCGTCCAATAGCCCACTTGAATGGGATTGGGCATGGCCACGAAGATCAGATCGCGGCTGGTACGCACCAGCTCGTGCAAAAGAGAGGCCGGGTTGCGAATATACCAGAGCGCCGCCCAACACCACGTCATGTCAAAGCTGCGGTCGGCGAAGGGCAGATGCCCCCATTCATAGGGATCGACGGCCACCAGGTTGACAGGCGAGCGCAGATCCTCACGCCAGATGCGCTCCACACCGGCGATGCGTTCGGGCACATCGTCTACCAGCGTTACGTCCACCCCCTGCTGCGCCAAGATGTAACTGTTGATCCCGCTCACGCCGGCCATGCCGTAGAGCGGCGCTTCGAGCACGGCGTGCAGTGCATAGCGACGGCGCAATTCCTCCAAGAAATCATTTAAGACAAAACGCTCGTAGACCAATCCCAGCCCTTCGTTGTAATCGGTCAAATACTTGCGCCAGGTGTTTTCGGCTTCAGACAAAAGTTCCCTCCCAGTAGCCAGATGAAATGGGGCAGATGAAGTGAGCAAAGCCTTGCCATTGTAACAAAAGCAAGAAAGGATAGGCAATCACCGACCTGGGGGCAAGTTGCTTGTACGCTGTTCCTTGCCGTGTTACCATGAGCTGGCAGCATGTACGGTACGAACAAATTCAATCAATGGGAGGACCCACATGGCTTTCACACTGCAACTGGGCGAAACTGCCCCTACATTTACGGATCTACCGGCCACAGACGGCAAGACGTACAGCCTGTCTGACTTTGCCGACGTTGACACGCTGGTCATCTTCTTCACCTGTAACCACTGCCCCTATGTGATCGGCTCTGACGAAGTGACTCGACGCACCGCTGAAAAATTCGCAGGGCAGGGCGTCAAATTCGTCGGCATCAACAGCAACAGTGTTCATGTCCACCCCGAAGATGATTTCGCGGGCATGGTGAAGCGGATGAAGGAACACAACTTCCCATGGACCTACCTGCGCGATGAATCGCAAGAAGTTGCGATGGCCTATGGCGCGCTGCGCACCCCTCATTTCTTTGTTTTCGACAAGGACCGCAAGCTCGTCTACACCGGTCGCGGCGTCGACAGCCCCAAAGAGACCGGCAAGATGACCGTCAACGATCTGGAAAACGCACTGGAAGATCACCTGGCCGGGCGACCTGTGCGCCGGCCGTTGACCAATCCCATCGGCTGCAATGTCAAGTGGCAAGGGCAAGACGCGCACTGGATGCCCGCCGAGGCCTGTGATCTCGTCTTCAACTAAACAACCAGAAGCGTAACGCTCAGTAGGCTGTAAATCATGTTGTTATAGGTTTTGTGTGGGTGGGCCTTCGGCCCACCCACACAAAACAACCCTCCACTTAGATTTCTGCAAACAAAACTGGGTAAAGGGTGTATTGAGCGTGGGCCTGAGGCCCACGCTCAATACACCCCCGACAACATTTCTATATCCATACAGAACCAATTCGCCATATGCCTTCCGTCACGAGTATCCTGGAAGAGATCGCCTCCGGGTTTACAGCACGGATTGCGTATACCCTTCAGGAGCACCCATGACACTCGATCACTATCGCGGCTGTCTTCTCGGCCTGGCCATAGGCGATGCGTTGGGCGCGCCGGTAGAGTTTATGTCGCTGGCCGCCATCAAGCACGCGTATGGGGCACACGGGATCACGGATCTGGAGGATTGGTCGGGCTTCCCGGCGGGGAGTTACACCGACGATACACAGATGACCCTCTCCACCGTGGAAGGGATGCTCGCCGCCTATAGGCAGAGCCAAGAGCGCGAAGAAACGGTCGACTGGAAAGCGCATGTCTACCAGGCATACTTGCGCTGGCTGGAGACGCAAAACCAGGCGTACCAACGGCGCGCGCCGGGCAATACGTGTCTGACGGCATTACGCAGCGGCGTCATGGGTGTCACGGCGCGCCCCATCAACAATAGCAAAGGATGCGGCGGTGTCATGCGCACGGCCCCGGTGGGGCTGGTCTTTCAGGCGAGGGAGGCATTTGAGCATGGCGTCGACTATGCCGCGCTCACCCACGGCCACCCATCCGGCTATTTGAGCGCCGGCTTTATGGCCGCCTTGATCGCCTGTCTTGTGGAAGGAGATTCACTGCCGCTCGCGGTCGAACGATGCACGGCGCTGTTGGGTACGCACCCCAATCACGAGGAAACATTGGATCAGATCGTGCGGGCGACGCGGGCGCACCGGCAGGGGGTCGATGTGGAAAGCGCCATCCTCAGCCTGGGCGAAGGTTGGGTCGGCGAGGAAGCCTTGGGGATTGCCCTCTTCTGTGCGCTACGCTACGCAGACGATTATAAGGCGGCTGTGATCGCAGCCGCCAACCACGACGGTGACACCGACTCCACAGCGTCAATGGCCGGCGCCATTGTGGGGACGCGATCGGGCGCATCTGCTATCCCGTCGGCCTGGATCGAACAGGTAGAAAATCGTCCGCTGTTGGAGCAGATGGCGTTGCAGTTGCACACTTACTTTGCTGGTTCCCAGTAACACCACGAGGAGCAAGAAATGTATCAAACCGATCAGTATGAGGGAATGCTGGCTGAAACCGTCACCGTCCACGGCCACAATGACGACGTGATCAACGCTTACATGGCGCGTCCACTGGGGGCAGGGCCTTTCCCGGCCATGGTGTTGATCCACCACATGCCGGGGTGGGATGAGTGGTATCGCGAGGCCACGCGCAAGTTTGCCCATCACGGCTATGTAACGATCTCGCCGGATCTCTACCACCGCGCCGGACCTGGAACACCCGAGGACGTAGCCGCCGCTGTGCGCGCCCAGGGCGGCGTCCCCGATGAACAGGCCGTGGGCGATATCGCCGGATCGATGCGCTACCTGCGCTCGTTGCCCTACGTCAACGGCAAAGTCGGCGTTTTCGGCACTTGTTCGGGTGGGCGCCATGCCTATCTCGCCGCCTGTCTTGTCCCCGGTTTCGATGCACTGGTCGACTGCTGGGGCGGAGGCGTTGTGATGGCCGAAAGTGATCTCACGCCCAATCGACCGGTCGCACCGCTTAGCTATACCGCCGATCTATCCTGCCCCATCCTCGGTCTCTTTGGCGAAGAGGATCGCAGCCCCACCCCGGCGCAGGTGGCGATCCAGGAAGCAGAACTGCAAAAGCACGGCAAAGAGTACGAATTCCATATGTACCCCGACGCCGGCCACGGTTTCTTCTACTATGATCGCCCCAACTATCGGCAAGCGCAAACGGTGGATGGATGGCAGAAGATCTGGGCGTTTTTAGAAAAGCATTTGGCGTAGAGAGGAGATTTTGCATGTGTACGATGATTGTCAATCAGGTGAAGATGGCCGGCAGCGGCAAGGGCAAGGATGGCTGGTTTGATGTATCACAGGCCAACGTTTCGTATGATCACCCATTCCACGCCCGATTGGAACACGCGCTCAACATCGACTTCGTCGCCCCGGCGCAAGGGCCGGGTGCACGCGTGGCCGTGGAACTGAGCGTGACCTCAGCGCGTGCCCTGGTGGATACCATTCTCGCCGTGCTGGCCGAAGCGGAGGCCGGCGGCTTTATCGATGAAGCGATTGATCATCCATAGCGGCAGTCTTCCTGGACGACCTGCATAAACCATCTCATACGCCCGACGCCGGTGCCTGCGGCCAAAGAACCGGCGGTGGTGGCGATCAGGCCGCCGCTTTGCCCGCCTTTGTGGAAGTCTTCGATCATCCGTTGGCGAATCTCGTCGGGGCTGCCGTCGCGCAGGGTGAAGGGCGGCATCTGACCGTGGATCATGGCATCGGGCATCTTTTGGCGGATCAGGGCAGCGTCGACCGTAGGCCCATAGTTGACCTCACGAATGCCCAGCGCGTACTGCTCCTCAAGGAGATGGCCCATGGCGCTGTCTGAGTGTTGGTAACGGCGGGCATCGCCGGGGGCCAGTGCGTCCATCACTCGTTGCAGCACCGGCACGCAAAACTCCTGGTAAAGTGCCCGGTTGAAAAGCGCGCTGTTGTCATCAAGGATCGACCACCCCAGTTCTGTATTGCCGCTAAAATCGCGCAGCACCTGGTTTAGCTCAATCATCTTCTGGGCCAGGATATCGCGGAAACGTCCCATCATCTCGGGGTAATCAATCATCCACAAAATGGCCACCTGTGGGTTGAGCACCTGTGTCATGATCGTGGCCGGCCCACGGCTGCCGCCGCCGAGATCGGGCAGTGGCTTCCCCGCCAGCGTACGCGCTTCCCACTCGGCCACGAAGGGTTCGGGCAAGGCCCAACTCGCCATATCGGTACGCTCTGCCCGGTCCAGGATGCGCAGAAATTCATCCGGGTCCTCAGTGACGTGCGAAAGCCAGGGCGTGCTGTTTTCCAGGTAGAGGAACTCGCTGCCAAAGAGGTTTTCGATGCGTTTGGGGTTGTGCTCGAAGGTGTCTTCGCTAAAGAAGGTGCGCCCGACGTAGGCCTGTGTCACACGATTGACTTCCCCATGCAGTTCATCGCGGTAGGGCTTGTCCTTATAGTAGCGGACAGTCGAGGGTACAGACATAAACTCAAAGATCCAATGATCATCGGGCGAAAACGAGACGGCGCAGCGTGGCTTGGCCGTGGTGAAGCCGGTGCATTGGGCGTTTTCGATCCAAAACGCCTCCAGATCGAGATCCTGGGTCAGTTCGAGAAACTCCACTTCGATAATGGGCATACGCCTGGCTCCTTTAGATGATGATGCCGATTGGGTGATCGTAGAACGCTGACGGATCTATGTCAACAGTCAAATCGACAGTGTCGACAGACCACTTCTATCGTCTTTTTTGACAATCGCCCCACGTCCATGCTAACCTTCTCCAGATCCGCGCAGCGGATCATCCAACTGCATATTGGCTCTTATCCAGAGAGGGGGGAGGGAACGGCCCGATGATCCCCCGGCAACCTGCTGGAGTCCCGGTTTTCGGTTGCTGCTCAACGATTCACACGTCTGCCCCGTGCAGGGTGTGTCTTGTTCGAGTCAGCACAGCCAGCATGGTGCCAATTCCGCCGGATCACGTCAACGTGATCCGAAAGATGAGTTCGCCCGCTTCTGTGATGAACTCCCTCTTGGGTACTGCCAAGGGGGAGTTTCTATTTGAAGCCGCTTTTTTTGTGGCCAAAGCTGAACGGGTACACGTTTTTCTCTGTGAGGAGCAGATCCATGCGCACAGTGTTTTGGGAAGATAACCACGTCAAGATGATCGACCAGCGTCTGTTGCCCGGCGAGTTCGTGATCGCCGAGTTTGACAGCGTGGACGGCATCGCCCGCAGCATCACCGAGATGTATGTGAGGGGCGCACCCGCCATCGGGGCCACCGGCGCCTATGGCATGGCGTTGGCCGCGCAGATCAGCGACCGCCGCCGGCCGCGACGACCTGCTGGCCGAATTGCGCCGGGCCAAGGAGATCCTCGACGCCGCCCGACCGACCGCCGTCAACCTGAGTTGGGCCACACGCCGTCTGCTCGAACTGGCTGAACAGACCGTCACCGAGAAGGTGGATGATCTGCGCAGCGCGCTCCTGGCGGAGGCCGAAAGGCTGGCCGACGAGGACGTGGCGATCAACCGGCGTATGGGTTTCAACGGCGCCGCCGTCATTCCCGACGGGGCCAATCTGCTCCATCACTGCAACACCGGCAGCCTGGCTACCGTCGATTTTGGCACGGCGCTGGGGGTGATCTACGCCTGTCAGGAGCAGGGCAAATCGATCCACGTTTGGGTGGATGAGACCCGTCCTCGCCTACAGGGGGCGCGGCTGACGGCCTGGGAGTTGATGCGCGCCGAGATCCCCATGCACCTCATCGCAGACAACGCCGCCGGCCATCTCATGCGCACAGGGAAGGTAGACGTGGTCATCTTTGGCGCCGATCGGGTGGCGGCCAACGGCGATGTCGCCAACAAGATCGGAACGTACAAGCTGGCAGTCGTCGCCAAAGAGAACGGCATCCCGGTCTACTGTGTGGCGCCGACCAGCACCGTCGATGTGAGCCTGCCCGACGGGGATCACATCCCCATCGAGGAGCGCGGCGCCGACGAGGTCATCAACCTGGGCGACACGCCGATTGCGCCGGAAGGAGTGCCGGTCTACAACCCGGCCTTCGACGTAACGCCGCACCGCTATATCACCGGCATCGTCACCGAGGAGGGGATCTGCTATCCGCCCTTCAGCCAAAGTTTGCAGAACGCGGTGGCAGCGGCACAAGAGAAGATTGTTGAGGGACGGCAGAAGCGGCACGTGTAAATCCGTGTTTGAGATGCTAAGTTCAGAGTGACTATGAACCATTTATCACGTATCTGCGTTTATTGTGGAGCCAGCCAGGGAACCCGCCCTGACTATTTAGAAGCAGCCTCCGCGCTGGGGTCGGAAATGGCGCGGCGAGGGTTGGGTCTCGTCTACGGCGGTGGCAGCCTGGGGATGATGGGCGCTGTCGCCCGTTCCGTTTACAACGGCGGCGGTGACGTGCATGGCGTGATCCCCGAAGCGCTCAAACCCAAGGAACTATCCGGCGGCGCCATCGGCTATCTGGAAGTAGTGGATTCGATGCACACGCGCAAAGCGCGCATGGTGGAACTGGCCAGCGCCTTCATCGCCATGCCCGGCGGATTCGGCACGTTCGAGGAACTCTTCGAGACCATCACGTGGAGCCAGTTGGGAATCCATGCCAAACCGATTGGGCTGCTGAACGTGGCAGGCTACTATGATCCACTCTGCCGCATGGTGGAACAGGGGATCAGCGAGGGCTTTATCCGTCCATCCTACGCCGACCTGCTGGTCGTCTCCCCCGATCCGGTCGAACTGCTAGATCGGCTGTCTACACACCGACCGCCGGAGAGTATTGTGCAGTGGGTAAAGAAAGATGAAACATAGCGCGTAGTCTGTTCAGCACGACAGTTCCCGGCTAAACAGACCGGCTGCACACTTTCTTTCCCCGGTTCTTTCCGGGGTTCTTTCTGGGGCGGTTTCCCATTCAGCATCCATTTTTCTGAACCCGAGGTATCTATGTCCGTCATCGTCACCGGTTCGATTGCATATGACTATTTAATGAATTTCCCAGGCCGTTTTACTGAGCACATTCTGCCTGATAAATTGCAAAGCATCAGTTTGAGCTTTTTGGTGGACTCGATGGTGCGTCAGCGCGGCGGCGTGGCGGCTAACATCGCCTACACGATGAAATTGCTGGGCGGTGATCCGGTGATCCTGGGCACGGTGGGTCAGGACTTCGGGGACTACCGCCGCTGGCTCGAAGAACACGGTCTGCGCACGGATCAGATCATTGAGATTGCCGACGAGTTTACCGCCAGCTTCTTCGTAAGCACCGATCAGGATCAGAACCAGATCGCCAATTTCTACACGGGCGCCATGGCCCACGCCCGCGACATTTCACTGGCCGAGCGCGGCCTGACCGACGCCGAGGTCGTGATCATCAGCCCCAACGATCCGCAGGCGATGCTCAACTATGCGCAGGAATGCCGCGATCTGGGCATCCCCTTTGCCTATGATCCCAGCCAGCAGATCGCACGCCTCAATGGAGAGGATCTGCGCCAGAGCATCCCAGGCGCCGCATTTTTGATGGTCAACGAGTACGAGGCCGCCATCATCCAGGAAAAGACTGGCTGGACGCTGGCTCAGATCCGCCGGGAGGTGGAGACGCTGGTTGTGACCGAGGGTCGCCAGGGCAGCGTGATTTACCGCGGCGACGAAGAAATTCGTATTCCTATCGCCGCCCCCAAAGAGATCGCCGAGCCTACCGGCGCCGGGGACGGATACCGAGGCGGCTTCTTCGCCGCCTGGGGTGCCGGGCTCCCCTTGCCGGTGTGTGGACGCGTCGGCGCGCTGTGCAGCACCTATGTCCTGGAGAAAGTCGGCACGAGTAGCCACCGATTCAGTTTGGCTGAGTTTATTGCCCGCTACGAAGAGAATTTTGGCGCCGAACCAGGATTGGCGAAATTAGCGACGAGATAATGAGTCGTATCAACTGGCGGACGGCGTCTTCTTCGGGCGCGCTGATGCCCAGGGAGCACTCGTCGCCGCCGGCGGCACCCACATCGTCCACCGCGGCGAGGGGATCGGGGCCATCGGCAACATCTACACCCGTCCCGACAGGCGGGGTCAGGGACACGCCAAGGCGATCACCGCGGCGATTGTCTCCACCCTGCAAGCGGACAGGGTCCACACCGTCGTCCTCAACGTCGACCGGCGCAATCAAGTGGCGCAGTCACTCTACCAAGCGTTGGGGTTTACGATACATTGTTCGTTTTTTGAAGGCGTCGCCCAAAGGTGTCATCCGTAGTCTGTCGACACGTACCACACAATTGAAGCGCGCCAAATCTCATATTCTGAATTGAAGGAGTCTCAACCGATGACCACAGCAACCAAGTCTTATGATGTCGCCGATCTGAACCTGGCCGAAAAAGGCCGTTTCCGCATGCGCTGGGCAGCCAAAGAAATGCCGGTGCTCGATCTGCTCGAAGAGCGTTTCAAGAAGGAACAGCCGTTCAAGGGTGTGCGCATGGCGGCGGCCATGCATGTCACTTCCGAGACGGCCAACCTGATGCGCATCCTGATTGCCGGCGGCGCCGAAGTTGCGCTGTGCGCCAGCAATCCACTCAGCACGCAGGACGACATCGCCGCCGCCCTGGTTTCCTACTACGAAATGCCCGTCTACGCCATCAAGGGTGAGAGCAACGCCCAGTACAACAGCCATCTCAACAGCGTGCTCGACATCAAGCCAAACATCACCATGGATGACGGCATGGATCTTGTCGCCATGCTCCACACCCAACGCGATAACCTGCTGGGCGATGTCGTGGGTGGCACCGAAGAAACCACTACCGGCGTCATCCGCCTGCGCGCTATGGCCGCCCAGGGCAAGCTTCGCTTCCCCGTGATGGCCGTCAATGATGCACAGACCAAGCACTTCTTCGACAACCGCTATGGCACCGGCCAGAGCACCATCGACGGTATCATCCGCGCCACCAATGTATTGCTGGCCGGCAAGAATTTTGTCGTCGGCGGCTATGGTTGGTGTAGCAAGGGAATCGCGATGCGCGCCAAAGGCATGGGCGCCAACGTCATCGTCACCGAGATCGATCCGCTGCGTGCGCTCGAAGCGGTGATGGACGGCTTCCGTGTCATGCCCATGCAGGAAGCAGCCACGATCGGTCACCTCTTCTGCTCGGCAACCGGCGATATTCATGTCATCGACGGCCACGACATGGAGGTCATGCGCGATGGCGCTATCCTCGCCAACAGTGGACACTTCGACGTCGAGATCAACTTGAAGGCGTTGGAAGCCATGTCCAGCAAGATCACGCGCGTGCGCGAATTCCTCGACGAGTACACCCTCAACGATGGCCGTCGCATTTACGTCGCCGGCGAAGGGCGTCTGGTCAACCTCGCCGCCGCCGAAGGGCACCCCAGCGCTGTGATGGATATGTCCTTTGCCAACCAGGCCCTCTCCGCCGAGTACATGCTCAAACAGGGCGACAAACTCACGCCCCAGGTTTATGACGTGCCGTTGGACATCGACCAGACCATCGCCGCCCTCAAACTCGAAGCGATGGGTGTGCAGATCGACACGCTCAGCGACGAACAATCCGCCTACCTCAACGAGTGGAGCATGGGGACAGGCGAATAGTGAGCAAAGAGAGTAACGAGTAGATCTTGTCCGTCTTAGTTTTGCAGATCATAGAGCTATAGGAGCAATCCCATGAGCAATACCTTCATGACCTCGCCGTCTCTGCTCTTCACCAGCGAGTCGGTGACCGAGGGGCATCCCGATAAAATGTGTGATCAGATCAGCGATGCGGTCTTGGACGCAATTTTCGCCCAGGATCCGCAGGCGCGTGTAGCGTGTGAAACCGCCGTCAAAACCGGCTTCGTCATGGTGCTGGGTGAAATCACCACCACCGCCTTCGTCAACTTCGATGACTTGATCCGCAAGGTGGTTAAGGAGATCGGCTTCGACGACAGCGCCAAAGGCTTCGACGGCAACACCTGTGGTGTGCAAGTGGCGATTGCTGCTCAAAGCCCCGATATTGCGCTGGGCGTCGACCGCGCCAAAGAGTACAAAGAAGGCAGCCTCGACTCGGAAGACGATGAGATCGAAGCCGTGGGCGCCGGAGATCAGGGCATGATGTTCGGCTTTGCCTGCAATGAAGGGCCGACGCTGATGCCCATGCCCATCTATCTGGCCCACAAGCTCTCGCGCCGCCTCGCCGAAGTCCGCAAACAGGGTATCCTGCCCTGGCTTCGCCCCGACGGTAAATCTCAGGTTACCGTTGAATACAACTTCGGCAAGCCCAAGCGCATCCACACCGTCCTGATTAGTACCCAGCACGCGCCCGAAATCAGCCAGGACGAGATCCGCCGCGAGATCATCGAAAAGGTCATTGATCCGGTGCTGCCCGGCGAAATGATCGACAAGGATCTGCGCATCTTCGTCAACCCCACCGGGCGCTTCGTCGTCGGCGGCCCCATGGGCGACGCCGGCCTGACCGGACGCAAGATCATTGTCGACACCTACGGCGGCATGGGCCGCCATGGCGGCGGTGCCTTCAGCGGCAAAGACTGCACCAAAGTGGATCGCAGCGCCGCCTATGCCGCGCGCTGGGTCGCCAAGAACATCGTCGCCGCCGGCATCGCCGACCGCTGCGAAATCCAGGTGGCCTATGCGATTGGCGTGGCTCGCCCGCTTAGCGTCAACGTCGAAACCTTCGGCACCGGCAAGATCAGCGATGACAAGATCGCCGAATTGATCCAAACCCATTTTGACCTGCGCCCGGGCGCCATCATCCGCGACCTTGACCTGCGCCGTCCCATCTACCAGCAGACGGCGGCCTACGGTCATTTCGGCCGCGATGACATCCAACTGCCGTGGGAACGCACCGACAAAGCCGCTGCCTTGCGCAAGGCAGCGGGCATTGGGGAAAAAGTCACAGCATAAGCAACATGGTGATGTGTCATTCGTCGTGCGTAGTGGGTGACGAAGATGGTGCCTACCCGGCATCCCTTCGTTTTACGCACGACGAATGACGCATTGCATTCATTCTTTTCGCGTTAGGAGCGTCTATTTCCAACCTATGATCCAACCGAATCCTTGTCTTACGTGTGGGGCGTGCTGTGCCTGTTTTCGTGCGTCTTTTCACTGGACGGAGAGCGATGAGTACATCCTCGGCACCGTCCCGATTGAGTTGACAGAGGATTTGAACGAGCATCTGCGTGCCATGAAAGGCACCAATCAGAAGAATCCCCGTTGTATCGCGCTGGAAGGACAGATCGATGACTCTGTCCGCTGTACCATCTACCCCAAACGATCCAGCACCTGCCGGGAGTTCATGCCGGCCTGGGCCAATGGTGAACCGAATGAACGTTGTGATCAAGCCCGCGCCGTCTGGGGGCTGGCTCCGCTGACGCCCGAAATCTGGCAAAGTCCTGATCACCACCCCGAAATGCCGCGCGCCGCATGACCCGATCCACTGCCCGGTTTGGTCGTTGCCCTGTGCGCTGGGTATAATGCAAATTCGTTCAGGTGAAACAAAACCGAACGATGTTTCGTTTTGTCTGGGCTTCTGAACAGCTTTTAAATGGACCATTGGGGTCTACCAACCCTGGCAGTGGATGGATCAGTCGATGAAAAAACCCGATCTGTGGATTGCAATGCTGACGATCCTCGTCATCTTTGGCCTATCGGCCTGCGGAGGATCAGAGGAGAGCGCGCCGCCGACTGACACACCTATGCCGACGAGTGCGTTAGCAGGGCCCGCCGCCACGGCCAGCACAGTATCCGGCGAGCCGACGGTTGACGCCGGCGCCGAACAGCCCACCGTCTACGTAGATAATGCCATGAACCTGCGCACCGGACCCGGCACCGATTTCGCTGTCGCGGCCAGTGCGGTGCCCGGTGACAGCTTCCGCGTGGTCGGTGTCAACGTCGACGGGGATTGGTGGCAGATCGAAGTGGGCAGCGAACTGGCCTGGGTCTATGCTCCCTTTGTGCGTGCGGAGAATGTGGGCGCCATCGCGCCCGTTACCACACCGACCATCCTCACCGCAGTCACACCCGCGCCGCAAGTCACACCAATCGCCTCCTCGGCCGTCACACAAGAAATCGAGTATGCTCCGGCGCCGGCGCCGGTAGGCACCGTCGTCGTCTACGAAGAGAGCATCACGCTGCCCACCTATCCGATGGAAAGTTATCAAAGCGCGGCGCGCAACGACACATTCAACTGGCCCTATCAACGCTTCGACTACGAGCGCTTCCGTGAATCGCCATCCACGCCAGAAGATCGGGCATACCGCCTGATTGTGTTGGAAAACGCCTTCCTCAAAATCACCATCTTGCCCGAAATGGGTGGGCGCATCTGGCAGGTGATCCACAAAGCAAGCGGCGACAACGTCTTCTATCAGAATAGCGTCGTCAAACCTACCGCCTGGGGGCCGAGCGAGCAGCGCGGCTGGGCAGCCATCGGTGGCCTGGAGTGGAATTTGCCCGTGGTCGAACACGGCTACGATTGGGGCGTGGAGTGGGGTTATCTGCCGCTGCAACACAGCGAGGATCTGGCTTCGGTGACGCTGTTTACGCCCCGCGATGGTCGAGTGCTCAACGGCAGCGTGACCGTTTCGTTGCGATCGGGCGCGGCCAGCTTTGAAATCGAGCCGACACTTTCAAACTTGAGCGAGCACGAAATCGACTTTTCATTTTGGATGACGGCCATGTTAGCTCCCGGCCCGGGGAACCATCCCAGCGCGGAGACTGAGTTTATCCTCCCCGGCGATGAAATGACCGTCCATAGCAGCGAAGATGCCCGCCTGCCCGCATCGGGTGCAGCCTTCAGTTGGCCCGTTTACAATGGCGTTGACTACTCGATCCTGGGCAATTGGACAACCTACTCGGGTTTCTTCGAGCGACCCGCCGCCCACGGACCGTTTGTCGCCGTCTACGATCACGCTGCCGAGGCAGGCGTGGTGCGCGTCTTCCCGGCGCAGGTGGCGCGTGGCAGCAAGGCCTTTGGGTTGGGCTGGCAAATGGCACTCGACAGTGGGCTATATACAGACGACCGCTCGGCCTATGTTGAGTTACACGGCGGTCTGACCCCCACTTTTGACGATACAATTTTCGCTGCCGCCCGGCGGCGCAGTCTCCTGGCGCGAGGTCTGGTATCCTGTCCGTGCCACAGGCGGCGTGGTCTGGGCCGATGAAGTGGCCGCCATCAATGCACAGGCCGATGAGGATGGGCTGTGGATCGCGCTCTACCCGACGCGCCCATTGGCCGGGATCTTGCGTATCCTCGCCGGCGGGGATGAGCTTGCCCGTTTCGAGGCCGATCTTTCACCCGCAACACCTGCATCTGCCTTCCTGATCCCGGCGAATCAACTACCCGACGACGGTCCCATCGAGATCCGCCTGGAAGACAATGCGGGCCGCGCCTTCTTTCGAACCATCTATTCCGGACAACTACGCTAATCGCTATGCAAAATCAACCCTCAAGCGGACAGGAGCAGTTTTCATCTGACCGCATGCCGCGCCTTTTTTGGATCATTGTGGCCACGGCTACGGCGTTGGCCATTATCGTCATTCTCTTTCTGATCATCCGCGGTATTCAAGATGGCAGGCAACAGATCGAGGCGCAACGCCGCCAGCAGGTTGCCATTCACCTGCAAATGGCCCAGGATTCTATGGCCGATGGCAACCCGCAAGATGCACTGGGAGCTTATCGCAAAGTATTGATCCTCGATCCTGAAAACGCAGACGCCATCGCCGGGATCGGCAACTTGCTCAACCCGCCGGCGCCACAGAGTACCGTCGCAGCGCTTAACGCGCCGACGGCGACACCTGAATTGGCGACGCCCACCCCTACCTCGCTCAACCCATTGGCGTTGATCTGGGCCGACGCACAGGCGCTCTACAACGCAGGTCGTTGGGAGGACGCTATCGTCAGACTGCGTCAGGTACGCGCCACCGATCCTGACTTTGAGCGTGAGGGGATCACCGAGATGCTCTTCACCGCCTACGTCAGCCTTGCCGCCGAAAAGAGCAACAATGGCAGCCTTGAAGAAGCCGTCAATCTCTTCGACCGCGCCCTGGAACTCCGCCCCGACGAGATCGAAATCCGCAACAACAGAGATACTACAGCGCAATATGTCGATGCGTTGACCTACTGGCTTGCCGATTGGCCGCAAGTGATCGAGCTACTCGACGATATTTACCAGCGCAACCCCAGCTATCGCGACGTGCGCCAACGGTTGCAGAAAGCGCACCTTGAATATGCCGATTCGTTGGCCCGTCAAAGCGATTGGTGTGGGTCGGCACAACAATATGTGGCCGCTATCGAAGTACAGGATACCCCCGGTCTGACGGAAAAACAGACCGAGTTCGAGACGCTGTGCGCGCAAAGCCCAACGGCGGTGATCACTGACACCCAGGGGGCTCCGGTTGCCGATGCGGGCAGTACGCCGGCCCCCGTGCTCAGTGGTGGGCTGGGCACCGGTCGTATTCTCTACGCTTCGAGCGATCCCATCGACAACCGCTGGCGCGTCTACGCCCAGCCTGTGACGGCCAGTGTGCGCCCATTGGTGCTGGTGGAAGATGCAATGCAGCCCGATCTACGTCACGACGGCGCTCGTCTCGTCTTTCGCAACATGCGCGGCGATCAGCGCGGCCTGGGCAGTTTTGATCCCGGCAGCGAACTTCGACTCCGCTTTACAAACTTCGCCGAAGACAGCATGCCCAGTTGGAATCCCGAAGGCAACCGCCTCGTCTTTTCCAGCGACCGCGAAGGGGATCGGCGTTGGCGGATCTACACAGCCTGGGCAGATGGCAACGACAACGGCACCAGCCTGGGTTTTGGTGAGGACCCAATGTGGAGCCCGCAAAGTGATCGCATTGTCTTTCGCGGTTGCGATGAAAGGGGCAACGGCTGCGGGCTGTGGCTGATGGACAGCGGCGGCGGCGATCGTGCGCCGCTTACCAATGTGCCGGGCGATACACACCCTTCGTGGACGCCCGATGGCCGCTCGGTGGTCTTCATGAGCGAAGAACGCACCGGCAACTGGGAGATCTTCCGTGTCGACGTTCAAAGTGGCGCCACCACCCAATTGACCAATGATCCCGGCGTCGATGGGCTGCCTGTAGCAAGTCCGGACGGAAACCGCATTGCCTTCCTCAGCAACCGCGACGGTGGCTGGAAGATCTGGATCAAGCCGATTACGGGTGGTCCTGACCAGGCGCTCACGTCGATCACAGGCGATCTGCCGAACTTGTTCGAGCAGAAGATTCAATGGGTGCCTTGATCGAAAATCATCTGCAGCGGATGTGAGTTTGTGATCGACGCCATGTCAAATGGTTCTACTTGAAGCACTCCAGAGTAATCTAGCTTTCTTGACAGCGTTTCTCTCGTTCGTCTATACTCTGTCCACCATTAGCATTCGGACAGGCGGTTCCCCGAGCGTTCCATCCAGCGCTATTCCTCGTGCGCTGACGGTTCGTTCATATCCGTCATCTGGTTACACCACTATCACACGCTAATGCGGACAATGTAGTCCTCGATTCCATCATTTCAACTTCTGGTTTTATCCTACTCATTAACCGTGTACGCTGCGTTGATACACACCATCCAGTTGAACGATCAATGAACCCACGAAAGGACAGCATCATGGCAAATCAGCATGAAGAAAAGCCGGCAGGGCTGACTCGTCGCTCGTTTTTGCGCTATACGGCGCTCGGCAGCGGAGCGGCTTTCTTGGCGGCCTGTGCGCCTACAGCCGCACCTGCACCCAGTGGAAGTGCAGCCGGATCCGGCGAAGCACCGGCCGAAAGCGGCAGCATGGAACCCGCTCCGGGTGGCACCATGGTCTGGGTTGGACATCAAGAAGTAGCAGGTCTCAGCCCGGCGGATACCGGCCCAACCGTTCAGGCCGTCGTGATCTACAACCTTTTGAATCCGTTGGTCTACTACAATGAGTTTGTGGAACTTGAATCGGTGTTGGCGGAATCCTACGAGGTTTCGGAAGATGGCAAGACCTACACCTTCAACTTGCATCAGGGTGTGCAGTTCCATGACGGCACTGAGCTGAGCGCAGAGGATGTCAAGTACACCTACGACTTCTACGGCAATCCCGACAACGCCACCGCTATCCAGGGCGACTTCTTCGGCATCGGCAGTGTGGACGCCCCAGATCAATACACTGTGGTCGTGAATATGGACGAGGTGAACGCTGCCTCGTTGGCGAGCTGGGGAGCGACGGGGATTGTGCCGGCTGCCTATCACGCCGAGGTGGGCGAAGACACCTTCCGCACACAGCCGATTGGCACCGGCGCTTTCAAACTCAAGGAATGGCGTCCCGCCGAGTACACCGAGATCGAAGCCTTTGACGATCACTTCCGCGGCCGCCCCTACCTCGACTCGATCCGCCAGGACGTTGTCCCTGAACCATCGGTACGTATGATCGCCATGCAGACCGGCGATGCCGACGGCGTGGTCTGGCCCTTACTGGTCGAAGATAGCATTGCGCTCGAATCCGATCCCGGCTATGTCGTCTATCGCACGCTGGCCAGCTCGGTGAAGCACTTGCCGCTGAACAACGAGAAGCCTGAGCTTTCCGATAAGATGGTGCGTCGGGCCATGCTGCATGCGTTGGATCGTCAGCGGATTATCGACGATCTCTGGAGTGGCGCCGCCCAGATCGCTCACTCGAATCTATCGCCCAAGAATGCCTTCTACTATAACAACGACCTGCCTCAATATGATTTCGATCCCGAAGCGGCCGCGGCCATGTTGGACGAAGCCGGCTGGACCCTGGGCAGCGACGGCGTCCGTGAAAAGGACGGCGCCAAGCTGACCTTTACCTGCACCACCATCACCGGCGACGCTGCCCGTCGCCCGATTGCAGAACTGGCGCAGCAGATGCTGGCCGAAGTCGGCGTGGACATGCAGTTGGCCGAAGCGCCGGTCTCGTCGATCCTCGAAGCCATGACCGGCGGCACAATGGACAGCTCGCTCTTCAACTGGACCTACGGCTCCACGCCCGAGCCCGATCCCTATGGCACGCTGCACAGCAAAGGCGGCAACAACTTCAATCGTTACTTCAACCCCGAAATGGACACACTGATCGAAGAGGGTCTCAAGGTCGTCGATCCCGACGCTCGCCAGCCCATCTACTATCAGATCCAGTCCATGTTTGTGGAAGATGTACCCTGCCTCTACCTGCAGTTTGATCAGTGGATCAACATCTTCAGCAACCGTATCGGTGGCCTGCCTGAGAACCCACTGAGCGGCGACGAGATCTTCTACGCTGCCCACAAGTTTTACATTCAAGAAGCCTAAAGCGCAGCGTCGAGTTATTTCGCAAAAGGACTGCAGTGGGGACGGCAATGCCGTCCCCACTCACTTATGCAGATGCGCTGGTTGTGCATTCGCTAGTAAATCCCGGCGGAAATTCACCGACAGTTTCTAGCAGAGGTTGAGATGCCGAATTTCCGCCGTGGTATTTACGCCAAAATGTACTAGAGAGAACAGCCTATGTTTCGCTATATTACCTCACGTATGCTGCAAGGGCTGATCGTTATCTTTCTGATCAGTGTTGCCACGTTTGTCATTATGCGCCTGATGCCAGGCGATCCGGTCTATCTGCTACTGGGCGAAGGACAAGTCCGTATCAGCCAGGAACAGATCGAGGCGATCCGCACCCGCTGGGGGCTGGACCGTCCTTATTACGAACAGTACTTGATCTGGATGGTGAATTTTGTGCGTGGGGATTTCGGCGATTCGCTGATCCGCACTGGGGTCCCCGTGCGCGATATGATCCTCGAAGCCGCACCTGTCACGGCGAAACTGAACTTGTATGCCCTCGTCGTTGCGCTGGTCGTGGCGCTGCCAGGTGGCATCTGGGCCGCCATGCGTCGAAACAGCGCCGTCGACTACATGAACGCCCTGGGTTCGACCTTGGGTGTCTCGATGCCCAATTTCTGGCTGGGCTTGATGTTGATCGTCCTCTTTGCACTCTATGTGCCGAAATGGTTCGGTGATATTCCTCTGATTGGCCGCATACCACCGTTTGGTCTGCGTAGCTGGCAAGGATATATTCTGCCCGTCTTCGTGCTAGCCGTGGGCGAGATGGCGATCTTCTCACGCGTCATGCGTAGCTCTATGCTCGAAGTGCTGGAGCGCGACTACGTACGCACAGCCAGGGCGAAAGGCTTGCCGCAGCGAATTGTTCTTTTGCGGCACGCTTTACGCAATGCGCTCCTACCGGTGATCACCGTGATTGGCTTTCGTATCGCCTTTCTCCTCAGCGGCACGATTGTCATCGAAACCGTCTTCGCGGTACCGGGGATCGGCCGTCTATTCACCGATTCGGTCTTCCGGCTCGACTATCAAGTGGTGCAGTCGCTTGTGGTGCTGTTGGCTGTACTCGTGGTCATCGTCAACCTGATCACCGATCTTTCATACGCCTTGATCGATCCGCGTATTCGGTTCGATTGAGAATGGGAAGGACTTTCCATGGCTGTCATATCTGCGGAAGGCGTTGCCGCTGCACAACCGAGTTCGACCAGTCGCTCTGAATGGATGCAATCGTGGCGACGGTTTCGCTCGAACCGTATTGCCGTAGTGGGACTGATTTTCATTCTGCTTTTGATCATCGTTGCGATTGCCGCTCCGCTCCTGGCGCCCTATGATCCATTGCATAGCTTCGAGGGCGTGCGCGGCGAAGCGCCTAGTCTGGCGCACCCTTTTGGGTTTGATCATATCGGGCGCGATCTGTTCAGCCGCGTGCTCTATGGCTCACGCGTTGCCCTGATCGTCGGCCTTTTTTCCACGGGCATTGCCGTAACGGTGGGGATTCTGATCGGCGCGGTCGCCGGGTATTTTGGCGGTTGGGTAGACACCGTGCTTTCACGTATTCTGGACACACTGATGGCGTTTCCGATCATCGCGTTGTTGGTCGTTCTGGCGGCAGTGCTTGGTCCCAGTCTGACGACAACTGTCTTCGTGATTGGTATTACGGGTTGGGCCCGCTTCGCCCGCGTCGTGCGCGCCGATGTGCTCAGTATCAAATCCGAAGACTATATCACGGCGGCCCGCGCCACCGGCGTCTCAAACTGGCGCATCATCATCCGCCACATTTTGCCCAACGTGCTCGGCCCCGTGATTGTGCTGGCCTCGCTGGGTATCGGCGGCATCATCATCCTCGAAGCAGCGTTGTCGTTCCTGGGGCTGGGGGTACGTCCGCCCACGCCATCCTGGGGTGGCATCCTGGCAGATGGACGCCCGCATTTGTTGCGCTATCCTCATATTTCGTTTTTCCCCGGTCTGATGATCACACTGACCGTGCTCGCCTTCAACTTCATGGGCGACGGCTTGCGCGACGCGTTGGATCCCCGGCAGAAGACGTAAATTAAAGATAATGAGATGATGGGGTGATGAAGCAGTACACATCATCTCATCATCTTCCCCCCCAATTTCTGGAGTACACACCCCATGAGCCTTCTTTCTGAAATCCAATCCATCACGGCCAACACGGATGCGCAGATCAGCCTCTTTGCCCACCACATCGAATCTGGCGAAGAGATCGACATCGACGGGGATCGAGTCTACCCTTTGGCAAGTGTGCTCAAAGTGCCCGTGCTCGTGGAAGCGTTCCGCCAGATCGGCGCAGGGCGTTTCTCCCTCGACGACCGCTTTGAGCTGACCGTCGCCGAGAAGAATCTACCCAGCGGCGTCCTCACCTTCTTCGATGATGGCCTGCAGCCCACGCTGCGCGATCTGCTGACGTTGATGATCATCATCAGTGACAACACCGCCACCGACATGGTCATGCACCGCATCGGCGTAGACTCGATCAACCGCACCATGCACGACCTGGGGTTGACCGAGATCCATGTGCCGCTGACCATTCGCGAAATCTTCGAAGACATGCTCGTCTCCGCCGATCCCACCCAGGATCTCCTTGAACTGGACAAGCAACCGCGCACGCTTGACGGCGTCGCCTTCAGCCTCGGCCCCGAAAACGACACCGGCACACCGCGCGCCCTCACCCGGCTTTTCACCCTGATCTACAAGGCCGAAGTCCTGGATCGGGCGGCCTGTGACGCCATGCTTGCCATCCTGCGCAAGCAGCAATTGAACGACCGGCTGCCCCGTTACCTGCCAGCCGGGCACGCCCTGCCTGCACAAGACCGGCACCCTCGGCCCCATCCGCAACGACAGCGGCATACTCTACGTCAGCGACACCTCGCACGTCGCCGTCACCGTCTTCTCGCGCTCGACAGCCGACATCCCCGAGGATGATCTCATCGCCAAACGCGAACACACCAACAACGTCGATGCCGCCTTCGGGCGAATCGGACGGCTGTTGTACGACCACTATCGAGATTGACGAAGGACGTCGTTTCACCAAAACCGGTTTACCCACGGAGACCCACCATGAAACTCTTCATCGCAACCCTTGGCACCGAGACCAACACCTTTTCGCCCTTTGTGACCAGTGCGCAGACCTTTGAGGAAACCTACCTCACGCGTGGCGGGGGACACGGCGATCAGCCCAACACCTTCGCTGTGCCGCTGACAATCTGGCGGCAGCGAGCCGAGGCGTTGGGCTGGGACGTGGTAGAAAGCCTGTGCGCCTTTGCCATGCCCAGCGGCGTCACATTGCGCTCGATCTATCGCCAATACAAAGAGGAGATCCTCAGCGATCTACGCGCCGCCATGCCCGTAGACGCCGTGCTGCTCACTATTCACGGCGCCATGGTGGTGGAAGGCTTCGATCGACCCATCGCCGAGACCGACGGCATCGACTGCGCCGACGCCGAGGGCGATCTCCTCGAAGCGGTACGCGCCGTGATCGGGCCGGACGTGCCCTTCGGCGCCGAGTTGGATCTGCACTGTCATCTCACCGAGAAAAAGGTGCGCAACACCGACGCCCTGATCCTCTACAAAGAATACCCGCATACCGACTTCCCCGACCGCGCCGATGATCTCTTCGACCTCATTGCAGACACAGTAGCGGGCAAGGTGCGTCCTGTGCAGAGTTTGCACGATTGCCACGCCGTGGGCGTCTTCCACACCACGCGCGAGCCGATGCGTTCCTTCGTGGATCATATGAGCGCGCTGGAGGGCAAAGATGGCGTTCTTGCGGTGTCGCTAGGGCACAGCTTCCCCTGGGCCGACGTACCTGAACTCGGCGTACGCAGCCTGGTGGTGACAGACAATCAGAAAGAAAAGGGCGACCAGATCGCAGCCGATCTCTGCCGCCGCCTCAACGAGATCTACGACGCCGCCCAGCCCCCCTACCTCACCCTCGACGCCGCACTGGATCAGGCGATTGCGCTGGCCGAAGGCGAAGGGCACAGGGCCGGTGGTCCTGGCCGATGTGGCCGACAATGCCGGCGGCGGCGCCTCCAACGATTCCACTTTTGTGCTGCGCCGGGTGCTGGAACGGGGTATCGGCGACATCGCCTTTGCCAATTTCTGGGATCCTATCGCGGTTCAGCTTGCCATGTCGGCCGGGGAAGGCGCCACCTTCGATCTGCGTCTGGGCGGCAAGATGGGGCCGATGTCGGGCGATCCAATCGATCTGCGTGTGACGGTAAAAAAGATTATGCGCGATGTCCGGCAGACTTTCGGCAAGCCGCCGCGCACGTCTAAGGGGCGCATGGGCGACGCCGTCAGCCTGCAATTGGAAAACGGCGTGGAGATCGGCGTCAACTCGCTGCGCACCCAGTCCACCAATCCCGATGCCCTCACCCAGATCGGCATCGACGCGCCCAACAAACGCTTTATCGTCGTCAAGTCGATGCAGCACTTCCACGCCGGCTACGCGCCCATTGCCAAAGCCATCCTCTATGTCGCAGCGCCGGGGACGATGGTACCGTACTTTGAGCAGTTGCCATATCGGATCGCCAATCGATCCTTGCGCGGGATTGATACAAAGTGATTGCTTACCTTCTCATTGAATAGAAAGCCAACCCCATGCCCACCTACGACACCCTCATCCGCCATGCCCGCGTCATCGACGGCACCGGCAATCCGTGGACCTACGCCGATATCGCCCTGACCGGTGATCGCATCGCCGCCGTAGCGCCGCCCAACAGCATCGCCGCCGAGAACTGCGCCGAGGTGGTGGACGCCACCGGCCACGTCCTCAGCCCCGGTTTCATCGATATTCAAAGTCACTCGATCCTGCCGCTGATGGTAGACGGGCGCTGCCTCTCCAAAGTCACGCAGGGGATCACGACGGAGATCATGGGCGAGGCGTGGACGCCGGCGCCGGTGGGCGGACGCAACACCGATCCGCTGGCCAACACGCTCTTCGTGCTTCACATCTCCGCAGAGTGGCAGGAGCGCATCCTCACCTGGCAGCGTTTCGCCGACTGGCTAGAGGCTATGGAAGACCACGGTGTTTCGCCCAATGTGGGTTCCTTCCTGGGCGGTGGCACAATTCGCGCCTACGCCAAGGGCATGGAAATGGGCCGCCCCAACCAGGACGAACTCAACGTCATGCGCCGCATCACCGCCGAGTCGATGGAACAGGGCGCCTTCGGTGCATCCTATGCCTTGATCTATCCGCCCGATTCCTACACCGACACCGCGGAACTCATCGAGGTCTGCAAAGTAGTCAGCCGCTATGGCGGCGTCTATATCACGCACATGCGATCCGAGGCCGAACGCATCTTCGAAGCGCTGGACGAAACGCTCACCATCGGGCGCGAAGCCAACCTACCCGTGGAGATCTACCACCTCAAAGCCTCAAGCCCCAACAGTTGGTGGAAGATGCCCTCGGTGATCGACCGCATCCACCGCGCCCGCGCCGCCGGGATCGATGTCACCGCCGACATGTACCCCTACCCGGCCTCGGGGACGGGCCTCACCGCCATCCTGCCCACGTGGACGGCGGCGGACGGCAAATTCTTCGAGACCATCGCCGATCCGAAACAACGCGCCCGTATTCGCGCCGCCCTCGAAGGCAACTCGCCTGAGGACGACGGCATGGGGCTGGAGACGCGCGGCGGCCCCCACGGCATCATGCCTATCGGTTTTGAGAAGCCCGAAAACAAACAATACGTGGGCAAGCGGCTGGACGAAATCGCCGCCATGCGCGGCCAGGATTGGATCGACGCTACCCTCGACCTGCTCATCTCCGAAGGGCAACGCATCAGCACCATCTACTTCTCTATGGACGAGAACAACCTGCGCCTACAGGTGCAGCAGCCGTGGATCAAGTTCTCCACCGATGCCGGCGGCTTCGACCCGGCCTGGGCCAAAGCGCAAGGGCCATACCATCCCCGCGCCTATGGCACCTATCCACGCGTTCTGCGCAAGTACGTGCGCGAAGAACGCCTGATCACGCTCGAAGACGCCGTGCGCAAGATGACCTCCGCCGTGGCCGACCGTCTGAGTCTGCGCGATCGTGGACAGATTCGCGCCGGCTTCTACGCCGACGTGATCCTCTTCGATCCTGAAAGCATCGGCGACCGCGCCACCTTCGAGGAGCCGCATCAGCTTTCCGTGGGTGTGCGCGACGTGTGGATCAACGGGTCGCGTGTCTTGAAAGAGGGCGAGCACACGGGGTCCACACCGGGGCGGTTTGTGAAGGGTCCTGGGGCGTGAGTGGGTGCGTCCCAAGTATTTCGGTTCTGATCTTCAGGGCAGTTATCCAGAACGGACCGGCACGGAGGCCGGTCCCTACACGTAGGGATGGACCTCCGTGTCCATCCGTCGTGGCTGCCCGGTAGATATGGACCCACCCAATAATATGGGACACACCCGGCGTGAGTTTGCAGGTTTTTTCGTGTCTACGCTCGTGGTATCATGGAGCATATGTGCGGTGCTTTGACAAACGGAACCAAACCCATGAACACAACTGTCACGCTCGAAGTGCCTGAAGAGGTTATGCAAAGTGCCCGCGATGTAGCCAAACGCACACATCGAACGTTGGAAGATGTGCTGCGCGAATGGCTGGATCGCAGCGCAATGCAGATTCCGGTTGAGCAGCTTTCCGATGATCAAGTGTTGCGCCTTGCTCAGATGGAACTAGACACGCAGCAACAGGCTCGGCTGAGCGATTTGCTGGCAAAAAACCGCGAGGATACACTGTCATTGGTGGAACGACGTCATTTGGACGATTGGATGCAACTCTACCGTCAGGGCCTACGGCGCAAAGCGGAAGCGTTGAAAGTGGCCGTGGAGCGCAAACTCATCCCGCCCCTCAATGAAGAATGACCCGTTCACGTATTCCAATCGCAGTCGAACGGAGAGTACGTCAGGCAGCACAGAACCGCTGCGGCTACTGACAGCGTTCCTCTGTTCAACCCCCGGACACAAAATTGGTTTGAGCACTTCGCGTGGAGCAGTGATGGTCTCCACATTATCGGCCTGACACCAACCGGCCGCGCAACTGTTGTCGCGCTTCATCTGGACGACGATCCAGACGCGCTCTATGTACGGAGTTTCTGGGTAGAAGCCGGTTGGCATCCGCCAAGCGAGTGAGGGCAGAGACCTACTCTTCGTCCCTAGCGACAATCGGCAAGAAAGACTTCTCCGGCGGCACGAACTCCAACTCGGACTCGTACGCGCCGATGTCGCAGCCTTCACCTTGCGCGACGTGGTTCGCCGCGTTGATCCTCGGTAATCGGCGTGCCATCAACGGTGGTGCAGCTACCGGTGTTGAGTGCAGGGCTTTGAGGAAAAAGGGCGTGGGTCGGAGTAGGACCGCCGTTGTCTGCCAGCGGAGCGAGCCAGGCGTATTGATGATAAACATCCTGATCTCTGACGCCATAAAGAAGACAGCCATAGGGTTCGCCGATCAAGTTATGCCCTTGCGAATCGACCTCCCCAAGGCAGTCTGGGCTCGTGCCGTTGTCGAAGACATGGTTCTGGGCGATAATGCTGTTATGTACCTCCATGTGACCTTGATTTGCTACCCCACCACCTGAGCCTCCATTACAATCAGCATAAACACATTCATACCAATCCATACCCCAATAATCAGATTGCTCGCCTGCCATGTTCTGAGAGATAGTACAGTTTTCCAAGGAAAGGCTACCGGCATTGAAGATCCCACCCCCATCACAGCCTGGAATCAGACCAATATAGGATGTATCTCCGTCGGCACTCTGATTATGGCTAACAGTGGTATTTGTCATCGCCAACGTACCATAATTGGCAAGGCCACCACCACTCCCGATTCGTATATGCTGTGGATGCTGAAAAACACTGTTATCCAAATTTCGGTTGTGATCGATCTCACTCGCGATCAACGATGCAGTCCCCAGATTAAGCAAACCACTGCCGATATTGGCTTGCAGTCGGCTGTTCGTCACGGTAGCAACACCAGTATTGACGATCCCTCCACCGGTGCCGTCCAGGTAAGGCTCCTGCAAATACCATCCCCCGCTGCCTACACGATCGGCTGAGATGACACTGTAGACGACAGAGAGATGCCCGATGTTGAAGATACCACCTCCATCACCGCCGCTGCCGTAGACCGTCCCCGTCTTTACGCTTCCACCGGTCCCAGCAGTGTTGCTCACCACATCACTATGGATCACAGACAGATCTCCACTGTTGTAAATGCCGCCACCAGCACCACCCACTCCATAGGGTACAGGCTCAAGCTCGTCTCGACCACACTGATTTCCCACTACCGTAGAACCAAGAAGGACCATACTCCCTTCATTCGCAACACCACCGCCAAAACCGCCATTCGTGTTGGTATAACCAGTAGTACGATAACTGATGCTATCTCCGGCGAAGTTGTGAGAAATGATAGTGGCGGTTAGCGTCACAGCGCCAAGGTTATAAAGTCCGCCACCAGGTTCGCCATAGGTTGGCTCTCCATTACTGAGGGTTACATCCAGTATATCAACTTCTGCCCCTTCGTGTATGTGTAGAACGCGGTCAATGCTATTGGCGTTGATCAATGTCAGATCCGCGCCGGCGCCACGAACCACCATGCTGCTGAGAATGTCGAAGTCACCGGTGATATTTTCATCTTCGCCAACACCTTCAATGCTCATTGTGTAGACACCCGACTCAAGGACAATCAGGTCCTTGCCATCGCCGGCGGGGCACTGGTCTACACGGGTATCCGTGTTCGCCGCCTGAATCGCCTCCCGTAGCGAACAGTTGTCGTTCTTCTCCAGATCATCTGCTTGAGACGTGACCGTGATCACCGCCCCAGTTGGTGGCTCGAACGGTGGAATGGTAGATTGTGTCGGCCGCGGCCGATAGGGCGGATCAATGAAATCGGGTAGATCTGTTTGGGCGGAAAGACCTAACGCCAAGAAGAAGATCGCAGTGACAGCCAATATCAACGACATAAGAATGCTTCGCATGAGGTTGTCTCCATCGGGGAACCCAAAGCAGGGCTTAGGACAGTTTAGAATAGTAGGCACGTTGTCCCCAGGTCCACTTTCTTGTATGATAGCACAATCTTTCAGCCTACTCATCGGTCTTATGACTTCCCCAGCACAAGGAGACACACCATGCCCACCTACGACACCTTGATCCGCGGTGCTCGCATTGTAGACGGCACCGGCAGCCCGTGGATCTACGGCGACGTCGCCCTCAACGGCGAGACCATCGCCGCCGTCGCCCCGCCCGGATCGATCCCCACCGAGAACTGCGGCGAGGTGGTGGACGCCGACGGCATGGTCGTCTGCCCCGGCTTTGTGGACATCCTCAGCCACTCGATTCTGCCCCTGATGGTCGACGGGCGCAGCCTCTCCAAAATCAACCAGGGTGTGACCACTGAAGTAATGGGCGAAGGGTGGACGCCGGCGCCCCACGGTGGCAAGATCACGCGCGTCCTGCCCAAGCACCAGTTCAGTGCACTGCTCGATCCCTCGTGGGAAGAACGCGTCCCCACGTGGACGAAGTTCAGCGATTGGCTCGACGCCATGATCGACCACGGCGTGTCGCCCAACATCGGCTCCTTCCTTGGCGGTGGCTCGCTGCGTTCCTATGCCAAAGGCATGGCGATGGGAAAACCCAGTGCCGAAGAGATGGAGACCATGAAGCGCGTCACCGCCGAATCGATGGAGCAGGGCGCGTTCGGCGTCTCCTTTGCGCTGATCTACCCACCCAGCAGCTACACCGACACCGAGGAACTGGTGGAAATCTGCAAGGTCATCAGCCGGCACAATGGCATCTATATCACCCACCTGCGTTCCGAGGCAGACGCCTTTCTTGAAGGGCTGGAGGAAGCGATTGAGATTGGCCGGCGCGCCGACGTGCCGGTGGAGATCTACCACCTCAAGGCGGCGGGCAAGAAGAACTGGTGGAAGATGGCTGCCGCCATCGAACGGATCAACCAGGCCCGCGCCGACGGCGTGGACGTCACCGCCGACGTCTACACCTACACGGCTATGGGCACGGGGCTATCCTCGGTGCTGCCGCCGTGGGCGCAGGCCGACGACAAGTTCTACGAGAACGTCGTAGATCCCGAAATGCGCGCCAGGATCAAGGCCGAAGCGCTCAACCCATCCGGTGACTGGGAAGCGATGGTCGATATGTGCGGCGAGGACGGGGTAATGCCCATCGGGTTCATGAAGGAAGAAAACCAGCAATATGTGGGCAAGCGCCTCAACGAAATCGCCGAGATGATGGGCAAGGATTGGCCCGACGCCGTGATGGATCTCTTCGCTTCGGAGGAGCAGCGCATCAGCACGATTTATTACTCCATGTCCGAGCAGAACATGCACCGCAAGCTGCGCGCGCCGTGGACCACCATCTCCACCGACGCCGGGGGCCTCGATCCGGCCTGGGCCAAACCCACAGGGCCCTACCATCCCCGCGCCTATGGCACCTATAGTCGTGTCCTCGGCAAGTATGTGCGCGAGGAGAAGGTGCTCACCCTCGAAGACGCCGTGCGCAAAATGTCGGGCGCACTCTGTGATCGTCTGGGTCTGCGCGATCGCGGGCAGATCCGCGCCGGCTTCTACGCCGACGTGGTCATCTTCGATCCGGAGACCGTGGGCGATCGCGCAACCTTCGAAGATCCCCATCAACTGTCCGTGGGCGTGCGCGACGTCTGGATCAACGGCAGCCGTGTCCTTAAGGATGGGGAACATACCGGCGCAAAACCCGGCAAGATCGTCAGGGGCGGTGGTGCCTGAGGGGCGGATTCGTGATAGAATCAGAAGATGTGCACGTAGTGTTTTATGGGGAGTCTACTATGGCGGTTACTCAGATTCATTTAACAGAGATGGAATCCAAAGCACTGGAGGAAATCGCGCACCAGGCAGGAAAGACCGAAGAAGAACTGCTACATGAAGTGGTTCAAAACTTCATTTCTGTTTCCAAGCGCGCTGCCCTTACGGATCAACGAGCGCGCCTGCGGCAGGCGCAAGGAATGTGGCGCGAGCGTGAAGATTTGCCCGATGTACAAGAACTCCGTCGTGAATTTGAACGCGATTCGTTTCACTGAGGTCGACTTCGTGTCTCAAACCTTGCACCAACCGTTTGGTTAACTACCACATTGGAGTATCAACGTGGTTCTTATCGATACAGATGTGCTGATTGATTACCTGCGCGGGCAGCAAGAGGCTGTGGCATTTCTGGATAACGCCACTGATGACATTGCGATTTCAGCAATCTCTGTTGCTGAACTCTATGCCGGCGTACGCCAGGGCGCCGAACGAAGGACATTGGACACGTTCATCGGCGCCTTCGAAATTATCATGGTCAACAGGGAGATTGCGGTGCAAGGCGGACTCTATCGGCGTGACTTCTTCCGTAGCCACGGTGTCGGCCTCGCCGACGCCCTAATCGCCGCGTCAGCCGCATTTTCCGGAGCGACCCTGGTTACACTCAACGAAAAACACTTCCCTATGCTCAATTCCGTATTCGTACCGTATCGCAAGTAATCGCAGGCTAATTCAGGTGAAGAGGACCCCCGACACAGCCCGAATCTCCCAATCCTATGCTCATTACCGACTCGATTGAACGCTATCTAGAAGACGCCAGCATCGGCAGCAGTTTTACGCGGCGCACCTATCGCACGTCGATGACCCACTTTCAGGCTTACCTGACGGACCGAAAGCTGCTGCCCGACAGCACCGAAATCGAACGCCTGGATGTGGACCGGCTGCTGGCCTTCGCCAACTACCTGCTCGACGAATCGGGCGTAGGGCGACGCACGCTGCTCACCTATCTGGCGGCGTTGGTGGGCTGGGTGCAGTTCTTGCAGGTGCGCGGCTGGCTGCCCTTCACCCCGCAGGAACTGGCGCGCTTTCAAGAAGGCATCAAGCGCGTGCGCAAAAACCAGCGCCCGCCCGATCTTGTCCCCCACCCCCCCAAGCCCGAGGATCTGGCCGCGCTGGTGGCCGCCGCCTATGATCGCCCCCTCAAGCGCGAGGACGACGAACGCGAGTTCCTGGGCAAACTGCGCGATATCGCCATCGTCGAAGTGCTGCGCTGCACGGGGCTGCGCGTGGGGGAACTGGTCAAAGTCACACGTAAACAGCTCGACGGTGATGAGAAGGCGGCGTGGGTGATTGGCAAGCGGGGCAAGGCGCGGCGCATCTACTTTGACCAGCAGGCGTGGGGTGCGATTCATCGCTACTTGCAGGCCCGACAGCCCCATGACGGCGCAGCGCAGCGTCCGCTGGCCGAATTGCCCGTCTTCGCCCGCCATGACAAGCGCGCCGGCTCCAAGATCCTGCCCCTGACGACCATGAGCATTCAGAATACGATCCGCGATCTGGCCGACCGCGCCGATCTGGCCGCCAAGGGCATCACCCCCCACGCCCTACGCCACTACTTCGCCACCCGCATCTACCAGACCACCCACGATCTCGCCGTCACGCAGACTGCGCTGGGGCATTCCAGCCCCAACACCACACGCATCTACGCCAAACTCGAAGACGACGCCGTGCGCAGCGCCCATCAAAGAGCCTTTGGGCGCGGTCCGGCGGAGCCCACAGAAGAGTAACTAATCGCCAACCATCTCTTCGAAGGCGGCAATATCCGACCGGATCACGTCAAGACTGCTGCGCCAGAAATCCGGCGTTTGGATGTCGATGTCAAAGCGTGCGGCCAGTTCGGCGGCGGGGAACATCCCTGTGCTCGACAACAACTCGTCGTAGTCGCCCCGGAAGGTCTCAGGATCGTCCTGGTAGCGGGCGTAGAGGCCCAGGGCGAAGAGCAGACCGAACATATACGGGAAGTTGTAATATGACCGGCCCGTGCTGTAGTAATGTGACTTGGCCGCCCACATGTACGGGTGAAGCTGCGACGCGTCGAGACCGTCGCCGTAGGTCTGAAGTTGGGCGTCGCGCATCAAGTGGCAGAACTCGTCTACCGAAAGCTCACGCGCCTTGCGCCCGGCAAAGACAGACTCCTCAAAGAGAAAACGGCTCGTGATGTCCACCACCACCTGACACGACCCCTGGATCGACGTCTCCAGGATCAGCAGCCGCTCGGCGCTGTCCATTTGCGCGAGCGCGGCGTTTTTGACCACGGTTTCGCAGAAGATGCTGGCGGTTTCGGCCAGCGTCATCGGCGTGGACTTCTGCGTCATCGTGCGCGGGGCCAGGTTCAGGTTGTGATAGGCATGCCCCAGTTCGTGAGCCAGCGTGCGCACCGCCGTGAAATCGTTCTTGAAATTGGCCAGGATGCGCGATTCCTCGCCGCGCAACTTCAGACAAAAAGCTCCATCGCGCTTGCCGGGGCGAGGTTCAGCGTCGATCCAATTCTCGGTGAAGGCGCGTTCGGCCAGGTTGCGCATCTTGTCAGAAAAGGCGCCAAACTGTGCCACGATGAATTCCGCTCCCTCGCCATATTCCCATACCCGGCCATTCTGACCGATGGGCGCAAAGAGATCATACCAGGCCAGCTTCTCCAGCCCCAGCGCGCGCGCCTTGGCACGCAGATATCGCCGAAAATCGGGGAACGACTCACGCGCCGCGGTTAACATCGCATCCAGCGACGCCGCATCAATGTTGTTTTGGAAGAGCGACACAGCCAGTGCCGAGTCCCAGCCGCGACGCTGCACCAGCGTATTCACCTCACCCTTGATGGCGTTGAGCGACGCCGCCAGGGGAACGCTCGCCCCTTCCCACACCGCCAGTTCGGCAGCATGAGCGGCCTGACGCACCGAACGATCCTGGTGATAGGCCAGGTTGCGCGCTGCGCTCATAGGCATCGTCTTCTCCCCGGTGGGCAGAGGAACCGTCACCTCGAGCTGTGATGAGTACGTGCCGTAGAGTTTCGACCAGCCATCGCCGCCGGTAGGACCAAGTTCCGCCGCCAGTTCTTCTTCGGCCGGCGTCAACAAATGTTCGGCCTCGATCTGTGCCTTGCGCAGCACATACTCGTGCTCTGCCGCCAGCGACGAAAGTGACAGCAGGGCATCGATGGGCAAGGTGCCCAGCCAGGCCGTCAGGCGCGAGCCGAGTTTGGAAAGACGAACACCCTGCATCTGGAGTTGACTCATCTTGGCCTGAGCAACGGTGTTGCGCGAGTTGGTGGCAATAAAGCAGGTGATGTATGAACCGATCTGAATGAACTGCTCCATCGTCTCGTTGAACAGCGTCAACACTTGCTCGAAGCGCGTTACCAGCGCCGGTGTCAGCGCCGCGGCATCGATCGGGGTGGGCACTTGACTGCCAATCTCGTGCTCGTCGAAAAACGTTTGCAGACGATCGATGGCGGAGACGGCGCTGCCAAACCCGGCCTCGAACTCGGCTGAATCCAGCCCCGGATAGACAACCGTCATATCCCAGTGGGGCAGTTTCTCAGTGGCATTGGCCTGTTCTGACTTCTGAGTCTGTGACATGATTTACTCCCTGATGGGTAAGGATCAATTTGATGAGTATACCGCACCCAATAACGCCTCCTCAACAAACGAAAGCCACCACAGCGCTTCGTACGCATCCCCGTTCAGACCAACAAGTTGGGCAAAGGCAGGTTCCGTCTTCACCCCAGATGCTTTGAGCCGCCGAATCTCCTGCACCCCGGCATGCGCCGGCACACGCCAACAACCGTTCTTCTACCACCAAATGCCGATAGCCATACTGCACCAACACCGGCTGCGGTTGGGCGAAGATCTGCACATCCACATCGGCGCACCTGAACCCAGCGATCACACAAGGCACGCCGCGGACTCTTTTCTCTTTTAAGAAGAAGGTTGGCATCGCCGCGTAGGTTCGAACCGTCTGGGCAAAGTCGGCGAGGTTGGGGGCGAAACAAGCGACATCGAGATCGCTGTGCGCCGTCTCTACGCCGAGGGGGATAGTGCCAATCAGGGTCGGCGTAAAGGCAGCCAGCGTCTCGAACAATGCCGACGTTTCCAGCGCGTAGACGGCCGCGCGCCCGCGTTCGCTGCCCACGTCAGAAAGCACCTGTGCACTTTGCCAGCGCGCCGCCTCGGCCGGTGACACCACCCACGGATCATCCTTGTCGCCATAGACCCAGGCACTGCCAGGGAGGTTGTGGCCGCGCAGATAGGCCAACAACGGTTCGCGCATGGATCGATACGGCAGCGCCTGCAACCGCGCCAGCGCGTCGGCGACGGGAAAGAAGGCGGCGTCGTGTACCAACCCACTGGGGTCGGCCAGGGCGATCTCGCCTGTCCACGCCGGGATTTCGTAGACCAGCGCCGTTGTGCGCAGCGCCGGCGCATGCTCGATCCAGGTGACATACGCCAATCGGCCGGCCGCATCCGCAATCAGCCCGCTCTCTTCCCGTAGTTCACGCGCTGCGGCCGCCGTCACTGCTTCACCCGCCTCCACCACGCCACCGGGGATCGACCAATAGGGCGCGACATCGTCGTCCCCTTGCTGGCGCACCAACAGAATTTGATCCCCACGGCGCACCAATGCCGCAGCCACAAAGCGGTGAACGATCTCCTCTTGCACCGGGCGCTACTCCGCCAGGATCGCCTGCACTGCGGCAGCGACGGCTTCGCCTAGCTTGCGGTGTTCCTCGGCCTCGAAGTGAATTCCGTCCAGTTCGCTGGAGACGATCACGTCCCCGCTGTTGAGGAAGGCGCAGCCCTTTTCCTGGGCGATCTGCCGGTAGTATTGGGCAAACAGGAGCGACTTGGCCTTGGCCCCGTTGAACATCTCAGCGAAACCGGTCAACGTCGACACCGGCGGCGGCGCGATCAGGAGCACCTGTGGCGGCGCGCCGTTGATGCCGGCGTCGCTCTTCTTGACGATGTCCACCAGCACGCCGGCCCCACGGGCAATGTCGGACGCAGGCACCGAGAAACGCATCTTCAGATCGTTGGTGCCCAGCATGATCACCACCAGATCGAGCGGCATGTGCGACGCCAGACAGGGCGGCAGGTAGACGCTGCCGTTCTTGTGCCCCTCAATCGGATCGTCCCATACGGTGGTACGCCCGCCCAGCCCTTCGGGGATGACGAGGTAGCCCTCACCCAGCCGCCTCTGAAGCACCGTCACCCAGCGTTGCTCGTAGGGGAAGCGGCCGCTGCCCGCCGGATCAGATCCCCAGGTGTTGGAATCGCCATAACAGAGGATTGTTTTCATCGCTATCGTCTCTTTGGTTTTATGGATGAATGGATCAGAATAGAAGAGAGTTACCTTGATTCTACCCAACCTACAGGAAGAGACCAAATGAGTGTAATCCCTGGCCTTGGCGAGACAGACGCCTACGCAGTTGCGCTGGAATTTCACCGATGTCGCTGTGTTACCGATGCCGGCCGCGCCTATCAGCAGGCGTTGACCCAATCCCCACCGCGCCCACCCGCACCCGATGAGATCGAACTGATCCTGCGCCATACGCCGCGGGTCTTCACCACGCCCAGTGAACCGTTGCCGCTCAAAGACTTCGCCGCCATTCTGCATCCGCACCTACCGATTATCGGCTACCACTTCTTCTGGGAAGACGACATCGATTTTCCGCTTGACCGCGATCCGTGCGATCACGAGGTAATCTGGGTGCAGTTGGATGACAGGCGAGTCGCCGTCGAAAACGTCTACACTTACTATCACAGCCACGTTCTCTCGTTCCCCGCCGCCGTGGATGACGCCCATGATCACGGCGGACGTCCACGCATTGAGGTGCAGTGGGGCAAACATGGGTCCATGCCGCTGGGTTGGCAGCAGATCGGCGATGGCGCCGTATTGGCCGATATGCAGCAGACCTATCGACGCCTGCACGAAGAGGGCTGTCGCGACGCCGATCATCCGTTGGCGCGAGGATGGCCGCAACGCTTCGACGGCTCCTGGCAGGCGTTCATCGACTTCTCACACGAGGTCGATCCGCGCCAGTGGCTGCGCGCCAACCAGATGATGATGGTAGGTGAGCTCGCCAATGCGATTATCTTCTGGTATTTCCTGCGGTACAACTTCTGCCCCAAGTACAGTTGGCCCGACCTGGCGCGCCCCGGGGAGTGGGTATGGTGAGGGGATTTGCGGCTAACGGCTTCTGATCAGTTGCCAGTATGGCACCACACCGTAGTACCACGCCAGGAGCAGTGCCAACCGTAAACCAGGCCCTCCGTCGCGCCAGCCGTGCAGGGTGACAAAGCGGCGGCAGAACTCGCGCACCGGTTGCAGGACGAAGTTGTGCGGACGGGGACGGATGCCACGCCCGGCCAGGATCTTGGCTTCGTAGTGGGCGTAGCGGCGCTGCTTGGCGTGGAACTGTCTCCACGTAGCGTAGTTGTAGTGGATCAACGGTGTCTGCAAAAAACCGGCTTCGCCGTCCAGTTCTACAATTTCGTGGACCTCGCGGCTCAAGTCATAGTGGGCGTGGCTGCGGCGAAGCAGGCGCAGTTGATAATCGGGGCTGTAGCCGCCATGGCGCATCTCGTGGCCAATGATGAAGTTGCGGCGCGGAATCCAAAAGCCTGCGTGTCGTGTGTTGCGGGTTGCCTGTTGGATCTCGGCGGCCAGTTGCGGCGTGGCCCGTTCGTCGGCGTCGATGAAGAGGATCCACTCGGCGTCGAGGCTGTTGAGCACGGCCTGCCGCTGCCGGGCGTAATCGTCGAAAGGACGTTCCACCACCAACGCGCCCGCCGCCCGCGCCCGCAGCGGCGTGCCGTCATCGCTCCCCGAATCCCAGACGACGACGGCATCGGTCCAGCCGGCAAGGCTGGCGATGCAGTCGGCCACGTGGTGCGCTTCATTTTTGGTGAGGATGACGGCGATCAGTTGCACTGGCATGCGCGATCAACCTCTGATCCACGCGCGCCAGCGTGGGCGATGACGCGCCAGATTGATCCGTTGAATCGCCAGCAGGGCGCTGAAGAGGATCAGCCCACCACCGAGCCAGGTGGTCAGTGAAAGTCGCTCGTGCAGAAAGAGAATCGACCAGATCACGGCCAGCAAAATTTCCACAGGGTTGAGCATAGACATTTGGGCGCTGCCAATGTAAGAGACGGCCGTGTACATCGCCCAACGCGCCAGAAAGGTGCTCAGGACGGCCAGCACAACGATGGCGACCCAACTGCCCACACTGATCGGCGTCCACGGCAACCCTTGCAGCGACCAGCCGATGACAACGGTGATCAACATGCCCAGATTGGTGAAGAAGGTGATAGAGCGGGCGTCGTTGTCCTTAAGATACCACTGTACCACCACCAACTGCGACGAAAAAGTGGCCACGGCCAACAGCGCCAACAGCACGCCGACCAGGTCCACATTGCCGCCAGGACCAATCAGCAGGTAGACCCCGCACAGTGCCAGGCCCACACGAACGACATGGCGGCGCGTGAGCCGTTCCCCGCGCATGGCCAACATAGACAAGACCAGGATCGGACTGATCGAGATCAACATCACCGTGATCGAGGCATCCAACCGCACCAGCGCCCAGAAGTAAAGGATCATGCCCAGGCCGTTCAAAAGGCCGGTGGCGATAGAAATTGTCATGTCGCGCAGCTTCGGGCGCAACATCGAGCGATCCGTAACGGTGAGTGTGCCCCAATGCAACACGGTGGCGATGATCATGCGCACGGCAATCACGCCAACCGGCGCAGCCCCTTCCAGGATCAATCCACGGGCGATAGGCGTCGCCAGGCTGAAGCAGAAGATGGCCGAAACGGCCAGTACCCAGCCGAAGGTCATAGGCGAGATTTTCAGCCCAAATGGGACGACACTTGACGTCGGCGGCGTGATGGCAGCCGCCTCGGCGACAGGTTGAGGTTTCATAGCATTCGTGTCCTTGTACACAACGAAAAACTGCTCAGCGGTGAGCAGCCATCACAAAACCGGTGAAGTGCTTGTCTCTTCAGGCTCTTTGCGCCCAAATACGCCCATAGGTGGCTATCTCATTGGCCAAGGCTGTGCCGTTGATCTCGCCGCGCAGGAAGCGTCGTCTCGCCAACCAACTGCGGGCCGCAAACCCCACCCGAACCAGCATTTGCAGCCCAAGCAAGTATTGGCGTGAATAGCGGTCCTGGTGCTTGCCATAAAATCGAAATCTGCTGCGCCATAGCCGTTCCACCGTAACCCAGCGCACCTGTTTGCTGCTCTGCCCCTCATAGTGGATCACCTGCGCCGCGGGAACAGCGTAGACCATCCAGCCGGCCTCGTGCAGCCGCAGACACCAATCCATTTCTTCACAGTACATAAAATACCCGTCGTCGAGGAGGCCTACCTGCCGGATCGCCTCAACGCGCACCATCAACGCCGCGCCCAGCACAAAATCGACGGGGAAGGGTTCGCTGCCCTGCCAGCTCGCTTGCGGATAGCGTCCGTTCAGGCCACTGTCCAGCAGGATCGGCAGCAAGCGGCGCACACCGGGAATCTCGGCCAGCGGCAGCACATCCAGCGCAACCTGCATCAAGGACGGGAAACGAAAGGCACCATGTTGAAAGTGTCCGCTGCCGTAGCGGAGCTGCGCCCCACACGCCCCGGCACGCGGACGCTCACGCAGACAACTCACCATTCTCCCCAGCGCATCGTCCACGATCTCGGTGTCAGGGTTGAGCAGGAGGACGAAGTCGGGCGATTGGGGATTGGGAATGGGTGCATGAGGGGTGGAGACAGCCTTGACCTTCGGCCCCCGCCCCTCGCAACCTGCAATCCCCAATGTGCCAAGCGCCAGATTGTTGCCCCCCGTAAAGCCCAGGTTCGTCTCCAACGCCATCAGCGCCACCCCGGGAAACTCGGCGTCCACCATTTCGGCGCTGCCGTCGTGGCTGGCATTGTCTACCACGATCACATCCACATCGAGCCAATCCGCGCTGTGCGCCGCAGAGGCAAAAACGCTGCGCAAGCAACGGCGCAGCAGATCACAAACGTTATAGGAAACGATGATGACGGTAAGGCGGATCATGGCCCCTCTACTATCCCCGAATTGCTCAATCCATCAATAACCGGTTGGCACAACAACAGCCCAAAGGTATTCCCATTTCCACACGAGCCGGTTCCCATGACCGCGCCCCTACCGTCACCGTAATGCGATCGATATTGTTGTTGACCACGGCCACATCCTCATGGATCAGGCCGCCCCACCAGAATCGTACCTTCCAACGGCGGCGTCTCGTCCATCATGATGCAGCCCTAACCTGCCAGAATCGCCGGGCAGCAGATACCACTGCTCCTGGCCGTCGATGACGCGGCGTTCCAGATCCTCGGGACGACCGACCGCCCAGCGGAAAGGATAAGTCGGTGCCCGCCGTGTCGTAATTGATCCCGAAGCGCCATACGCCCGCCTGCTTGTACCACGACTGATTGCCGTCCGCCGCCAGCGTATTGTAATTCTCGCTGAATTTGTACTCTTGCCCCGGCCAGTCGGGCCACTGGTGCGGATCGGCACAGTGCCCTCGTTGCGACGACGGCTGTAAAGCAAAGTTTCTCGCCCTAACGGCACACCCAGTTGACCGGTTCACCTCGCCCTGCCACTCGATCTCGCCCTGCGCCACGTCCGCACGTGGTTTGCCGCCTTCGTGGATGGTCAACTCGCTGGTCACGCGCACATGGTTACCGGCCAGATCACGCGCCTCGCCCACCATTTCAGTAAGTCGCCGTCGGGCGGCGGCTCGGCGTTCAGATCAACGCCGCCTTCATAATCGTAATCGTGATAGCCGCGTTCGCCCGGTTCGGTCACGTTGGGCCTCTCGGCGATGAAATAGCGCAGATCCGGATCTTCGGGATCGACCAGATAAACCTGCACCATGTCCACGTCTTTGGTCAGGTAGTAACTGATGCTCACCCGATCATCGCGGATCCAATCCTGGTTCGGCTCGAACGTCTGCGGCACCACGGCAAAATTGTGCAGTTCGGGCATCTCCGTATCGCCGTCGCTCAGACGAATCGTGCCCGCTGCTCAAAGATGGATCACCGCCGTCTTCCACCGCTTCGATCACCCAACGATACTCGCCGTCGGGCACCACACGGCTGAGAATCTCCATCTGCCCGCCCTCGGTATCATCACCGTCTGGGGTTCGTCCACCACCCCGCCCCAGAGGACGCTATAGTCGCCCGGCGAACGGCGTTCCCCCTTACGGAAGTAAAAACGCTCACCGTCTTCGTTCTCAAAGTAAATGCTCACATCTGCAGAGCGGCGCAGACTGTAGCGGATCTCGGTGGCGTCGGTGTCGCCGTCGGCGTTGGGCGAAATCGCTTCCGGCTGCACCCGCACATCATACAACAGCGGACCGTAGCCCAGGTCGAGCCGTCCACAGGCGGCCAACAAGGTCATCCCCAATAGAAGCGGTATCCACCGCAAGAAAGTCTTGTTCATAGTCGATTAGTCTAACAGAGCTTGAAGGTCTCGCCCAAACAGTACCCTATCGGACGATCTCAATGCCGCCCAAATCGAGCGCATCGCCGCCGTCCACGCGCAGACGCGGCAGACCCGCTGCCTGTGCATCATAGACCGCTACAATCAGCCGGTACGTTCCCGGCGTATTCGGTGCGGATAGCACAAGCGGCTGCGTCACCACTTGCCCCGCCACCCAAGACGCCGAACCGCCCGGCAGTGCCACATCCATCTGCTCCACAGGACGCCCATCCTCGTCCAGCCATTGCGCAGTCACCGACAGGTCGGCGTCCATGGGCGCATTGGCTTGCCAGACCAATGAAATGGGCAGCGACGCGCCCGGCGGCAACTGTGCCGGCAGCGCGTCGATCAAGCCGCGCAGCGTGAGTTGCCCCCCATAGCCCGCATCAAGCACAAGCGCCAACTCGGGGACCAAAAACGAGCGCCGGTCAGCTTCCACTTTTACAGGCAGGAAAAGAGCAGATCCCCCGCCACCGCTCAGCGAAATCGACAATCGGTAGTCGCCGGGTTCAAGTTCCTGGGGCGGGCGGAGAGGGTAGAGCGTCCGCATTTGCCATTCGTTCGCCCACTTGACGGGTGGGAAACCCGGCGCCACCTCGATCTGTTCGCCGGCGACCAGTTGATCATCCCGCTGCCATCCCAATTCCAGGACACGTCCGGCCAGCGACTGCGCCGTCCACCAGCGCATGGAAAGCTGCACAGGCTGCCCTGGCGCGGCGCTTTGTGGATCGATCTGGGCGTCGGCGAAAATCCCCGGCGCAAGTTCGGGCCACGCCGTCGGGTTCTCACCTATCACCGACAGCGTTGGCCGCGGCAACGTTACATCGAGCGTCACGCGTTTGCCCAGCGGCGTCCCCTCATCGGCGAGGACGTCTAGCCCGGCCAGATCTTCTGCCGGATCGTAAACGCCCAGACGCAAACGGTAGTTCCCCGGCGCAGCGGCGTCGCCGGCCCAATCCCGAGCCGCAACACGGCCCACCGTCACCTGCCCCGGCTGCCAGCGAAAGGTCGGGTAATCGTAACCGGCCGGTCGTTGATCCACCAGATCAGCGTAGAGCAGACCAGACTGGGTGAAGGTTTCACCGCTCATCAGCAGATCGGGGAGGCGAGGGGCGTGGGGCGGTTGTCGCCAGTAGAGCAAGAGCGTGCCGTCGGCGTCAACGGTGTAGCCGATCAGTTCGATGGCGTTGCCAAAGTTGACGGCGGTCGCGTTGGCGATGGGCGGCTCATCTGTGATTTGGGTCGGGTCAACCGAAAACCGGCGCAGGCTCAGCCCCCAAAACTGGGCGTCAACCGCACGCTCTGCGCCGCCACGCGCAAGTTGCAGCGGCGCCACCTGCATGGGATCGATGATATCGTCCTGCCAACCGACCAGCCAGGCCGCATCTCTGTTGGCGAGTCCACGGCGGAGGGGATCGGCCGTATTGGCGAAATCCAACACAGCATCCACGTCGAGGATCTCAATATCGGGCAGGCGAACCGCAGCCAGATCGGGGGCGTAATACTGCCAGATCGGCCAGGCGTGCCCGCTCACCAGCACCACCGCCTCGTCGGGCTGCCGCTGCGCGCGCACATACTGGGTCAACTCGCGCCATTGATCCTTGGTAAACGCCGGATCGAAAAACCAATTGGCGTCGGCGTAGACAAACCCGGCACACAGAACGCCAATGCCTGCAATGCGGGTGAGATTAGAAAGTAGTAAATCCCGGCGGAAATTCGTCCACATTTTCGACCAGAGGTCGGAGTACCATATGCCCGCCGTGGTATTTACGCCGAGATGACCCGGTGATCGAGGAGTGCGCCAAGCCTCGCGTCCCCATCTCCAGTCTCTCCCCGCCAGCCCCGTGCTCCACAACAGGATCAGCCCTGGCAATGCCAGCATGACGTAGCGTGGGTTGAACTTTGGCGTCAGCCAGGCCAGGGTCAACACGGCGGCCATGGGCAGAACAAACAAGAGCACTGCATACAGAATGGGAAACAGAGCGGGGGGCGTAGAGGAGGACACAGGGCGCATGGCATCTTTTGCCATGAACACCACGGCCAGCACCGTCACCGCGGCGTAGATCCACAGCCACGGCGTGGCCGCGCGGTCCAGTACGGTTTCGCCCAGCGTGAAACGGATGGCGATATGGTACAGTGCTTCGCCGAGTTTGAACGCGCCCTCCCAATAACTCGTGTCCACGCGCAGACGGTTGACAAGCACACCGATCCACGGGAGGAAGAGAAGAGCGACGGCCGCGTTCGCAACCAAAAAACGACGTGTGCTGTGCTGCGCGTTGCGCGTTGCCAAGAGATGCTGTGTCAGGACGGCGACGATGAGGGCAGCCAGATAAAATACGGCGAAATAGTGTGTGTAAACAGCGGCCGTCGCCGACAAAACATAGCCAATCCACAGCAGTCGGGTCGACCGCGCCCCTCGCTCCTCGCCCTGCATCATGCGCACGGCACAATGCGTAGCGATGACGCCCAACACCACCAACATGGTGTACATGCGCGCTTCCTGGCTGTAGTAAAGCAGCAGCGGGTGCAGCGCGGTGAAGAGTGCGGCCAGCAGTGCAGCCGGTCGGCGGCGCGTCAGTGCGGAGGTCAACGCCGCCATCAAGGGGATCAGCAGCGTGCCGAAGGCGGCGGAGACGAAGCGCAGACTCCACTCGCTCCAGCCGGCCACATGCCCCCAGGCGGAGACGACCAGATAGTAGAGCGGCGGCTGAATGTCGTCCGCCGTCCAGCGGACCAAGGTGGTGGGGTCATAGGCAGCCACTACCGCCGTGACGCCTTCATCGTACCAGAGGCTTTGCGCACCCAATCGGGTAAGGCGGAGGGCGAAGGCAAGGAGCGTGAGAAAGAGCAGGATCCCAGCATAGAGGCGCGATCGAGTAGACTGACCCGTCATACATCAAATCCGTTACGCTGGTCGGTTAACACAGAGTTCTTCCTGCCAAACGAGCATCACATGGTGGCTGATTATACCAGACAACAACCCCCTCATCTAGGCTGGCCGGCACAGGTCGCCGGGATCAGCGCGCAGGCTTGATCAGGGACCAACGGCGGCTCGATCACCAACTGCCCCAGCGAGAGTTCGTTCCCCACAGGATTGCCTGCAGCGTCGAAGGCTTGCATACGCTCACCGCTGCCGGGATCGTACACCCCCACCACCACATCGTACGTGCCCGGCGACAGTTGGCGAGGCAGCGGCAACTGCCGCCAATCAGGCAGGCTCTCCAACCCGGTCACGGGGAGAAAATAACGGGGCAAACCGTCGTTTTGGGTCACCGTTACGCCCTCCTGGCGCAGATGGACAAAGACCTGGTATGGATCGAAAAACAGAGGGCTGTCGCTCTGCCAGCGCAACCAGAGGTCAAAGGGCTGCCCTGCCGCAACCGGATCAGACGTGAGCCAGGCGGTGATGCGCGCCGAATGTTCTGCCGCAAAGACGCCGTTCACCTGTCTGAGGCGGGTCGCGGCTGCGACGTGGGCGGCTTCGGGTAGAGGGGACATCCCTATGGGCAAGGGATGCAGCGCGCCGTCGGGCCGGCGCGCATAGGCCGCAACCAACGCCAGGGTGGGGGTGCGGATCCCCAAAGCCGGCTGGTTCTGGAGCGCATCCACGGCCAATCCGCCACCCAGATCCGCTGGATCTGGGCTGTTGTTGACGCCCACCGCCACGCCCCAGGCTTGCGGCAGAAAGAGCCAGGGCGTCTCGATGCGAATCATCTCGCCCGGCTGCCACAGCGCCGATGGATACCACACCAGCGCCGGTGGCGGAACGTCTTGATAGGTGTGCAGCAATGCGCCATCGGGCATAGTCAACTCTACCCACGGCCTGAAGCCGCCCGCGATAAAGCTCTGCTCCACCTGCCACAGGGTGGTTACTTTCGTCTGCCGCCAGCGCGGCCAATCTTCTAGTTCGACGCCGACAGCGGTCAGTGGACCAAATGTGATGGGGGTACGCGCGGCGAGGGACGACTCTGTGGCCGGCGCCCGAGTGCGGGCAAAATCGTAAAAGGGATCGGGGATCTCCTTCACGCCGGCCCCGCGGCGCAAGAGGAGGAAACCATCAGCGGCGTCGACGATGCCCCAGTCCCGCGCCAGCATGCCATCCACCGTGGCTTTGAGATCTCCGGGGGCCATATCGGTGTTGGTGGTCACGTCGAGCAGTGCCCAATCGGCCCGTTCGTTCGGCTCCACACCCCAGGGGAATTGATAGACATAACGCCGGTGGCTAACATGCGGGTGGACTGCCGCCGTAGCGCTCACCGCTGCCTGCGCCGGGATCTGATCCACGAAGCGAGGCAGCAGCCGGTGGTGCGCCGTGACCGGTGTCGGGCTGTACCGCCCCCCGCCCGGGCCAAATCCGGCATCGGCATAACGCCAACCGCTCCACAACAGCAGCCAGAGCACGAAACCCCACGTCAGCAGCGGGCGCAACGCCGTCGCCGCATTGGTAAAGAGCGAAACCACGGCCATCGTGGCGGCGCTGTTGGCAGGCAGATACTGAAACGAACCGGAGCGCTGATTGATGCGCCGCGCCAGGAATCGCCACAAGCGCGCCATTCCGTAGGCCGCGGCCACGGCAAAATAGGCGACAACCGGCGCACTGTAGTGGAATTCCCCATAATACTGCGCCGGGTACGCGCTCAACTGATTCGCCAACAAAATGGGCAGACTGAGCAGCAAAATTTCTGGAGCCAGCAAACTCAATAAGCCGAAGACGGCCAGCAGCCCCCACACCGGTTTAGCCCGCGCCGGTTCGCTTGCGATCTGCCACACAAGCTGCGGCTGCGTGAAAACACTCTTCACAATGTCGGTGGGCGAGCTGCCCAACGCCCCATAGCGTTGAAAGTAACTGCTCTCGGCCACCTCATATACCGCCACCGCGTGCGCAGGCACAATCACAAACGTCGCCACGTAAAACCAGGCCAACGAGAGGACCGTCACCGACGCCGCCACGAGGAGGGGGACGAGGATTGCCGACCGGGGACCTGCAGTTGCAGGCTCGGCTTTCCAACGGCTAACCGCTATCCGCCACATCGCCCATACGCCAAGACCGGCGCCGAGCAGCGCGGCCTCTTCCTTGACGGCCGTCACGAGCAAGGCGGCGACGGCGAACTGCCACCAGCGCCGACGTTCCACTGCCCAAAAGGCCCACAGGATCAGGGGCACGCTGAGCGGAATGGCGTGGAACTCGGTGAGCAGTGCGGCCTGGAGTTGCGGCGCCAGCAGGTAGGCCAGGGCCAACGCCAGCGCCAGCGGGCGCGTCAACTGTTCCACAGGGTCGCGCTGCCAGATGCGGGCGCGTTGCCAGGCAGTCAGCAGTTGATTGAGCTTTTCAAGGGCCAGGGCGTACAGTGGAAAGGCCCCCACCGCCACCATCACGACCTGGAGCAGCAGCAGCGCGCGCACGTCGTCCCACACCCAGAAGATGGGGCTGATCAGCGCAAAAATTGGCTCTACATGATCGGTGAGACGGGTAGAGACGAAGTCGCCGTCCACGGCTTCTAAGAAACGTCCTCGGCTCGTATTCCAGATCGCCTGATCCATCTGCCCTAGATCGGCCTTATGCGTGCGCATCCCGGTGTGCAGATCGAAAGCCAGATCGGCGAAGATCACGACGTAAACCAAAACTGCCACCACCAGTAGCAGCCGATACGCATCAGCGGTTAGCCCAGATACAGAAAAACGAGGCAGTCTGGATTTCATAGCCGATTGTCAGATCGAGAAGGGTGCGTGCTGCGTAGGGGCAGGTGCTGCCGGCGTGTGATCAGGGCCACCACACCGGCTACGATCACCTCAAGAATGACCTGCCACAAGCGCATGGATAACGCAGCGACCGTCGCCACCGTGCCAATTGTCGACATCAAGAGCAGCACCAACGTTCCTTCGCGTACGGCCAGGCCGCCGGGCGTGAGAAAGCTCAGGTAACCGATGGCATAGGCGATGGGATAGACGATCAACAACATGGGCACCACGTGCGCAAGTTGTGCCGGATCAAAGTCATGCAGACTCAGTGTCAACGCGGCAAAAGACGCTCCCCACAGCAGCCAATTGCCCACCGACACCAGCAGGATCGCCAACAGTTGCCCCGATCCGATCTGAGCGGCCAACGGTTCACGGCGCAGACGCACCAGCGTAAAATTGAGCAGAGAGATCAGCCAGTTCGGCTGCACCAGAAAGACGACCACCGGAACGGCGACGATCGACGCCAGCCACGGCGTGATCTGTGCAACAGCCGTCCCGCCAATCACGCCGCCCGAGAGCAGGTATCCCGCCAGAAAGGGGACGACCGAAAGCAAGTTGACGGCCTGGAAAAGCGCAATGCTGGCGACAGTCGCCGCCGGACGTACCCCCACTTGCCGGGCGAGGACGGTCATCCCCAGCGGTTGCCAGATGTTGCCGGGGATATAGCGCACCAGGATACTGGCAAACCAGATCCGTACCGCTGCGGCGTACCCAATGTATCCACCAACCCAGCCCAACACCGTCCGCCAGATGGAGACCTCGACAAACCAACTCGCCACCAGTAAGATCCCCGAAACCGCCAGCCAGCCGCCGTGGATCTGCCATTCGTAGGTACGTAGTTCGTCCCACTGGCTGCGCAGCAGGAGGGCAATGAAGAGCAATGCCAACACCAGGAAAACCGGCTGCGCCAGTCGGACCAGTCGTTTCAGCATGAGCGGAGTAGGATCGGCAGGTCAGAGAGCGTGTCGATGGTGGCATCAGCATGCGGACAGGCAGACCAGTAAAAATTGCGCTTCCAGACGGCGCGCATGCCCACACGCTGCGCGCCGCGGATGTCGGCGTCTGGGTTGTCGCCCACGAAGACCGTCGTCGCCGGGGTTGAACCCAGGCGAGATAACGCACGGCGGAAAATCTCGGGGTCGGGTTTGCGGATCTGCTCGGCATCCGAAACCACCACCGTTTCAAAATAGTCGGTCACGCCCAACGCCTCAAAGTTCCGCTGCTGAAATGGGTAAAGACCGTTGGTGATGATCCCCAGCCGCAACCCCATCTCTTTGAGGGCGTCGAGCGTTTCGCGCAGATCGGGGAAGCCCACACAATATTGGCAGAAACCGGCGAGATACTCGTCCAAGAGCGTCTGAGCGTCGAGGGTGGCAATGCCGTTTTCCGTCAAAATGCGTTGGTACACCTGGTCCTTCCACAGTCGCCCGTTGTCGTCCAACGCCAGAAACCGATCGGCGAACTCATCCGCCGTGCCTGCACCGAGGAGATCGGGATGGCGGGCATGTTGGGCCAGAGCGAAGGCGCGCAAAGACGCCTGCCGGTCGAGCAGTGTCTCGTCCATATCAAAGAGGACGGCTTCGATTGGATCATACATTGGCATTTGCCCACTGCCGGCACTGATCCAGGCTGGCTTTGAGGCGCGCCACGATGCCGTCATCAGCGCTGCCGGCGGACAGGGCATCGGGGTGAAGTTCAAGCGAGACGGCGTGGCTGTAGTTGAATTGCGCCAGGCGCGCCAGCAATTGATCCAGGCGCAGATGACCGTCTTCGGGGCGGCGATGCTCGCGGCCGTTGAAGTTGCTCAGGTGAACGTGCTTGACCCGGTCGCGCCAGCGGAAGTAGATCTCCGCCGGATCAAGACCCCACGTACCCAGATGGGTGGTATCCATCGTAATGTGCGGAAAGCGGGTAATGTCGCTGATGCTGGCGCGGTCGTGGGCATTCCATTTGATGGCGTTGATCCGGCGGCCCCATGCCTGGCGGGCCGGCATGTTTTCGATGGCGAGGAAGACGTCGGTCTGCTCTTGCAGGCGCGGCATCCCCTCTTGCACCCAGCGGATGTACTGCTCGTGGCGGCGCATGCCGGGCAGCGGCAACAGGATGCGGCGACCGCCGATCTGCACTACGGAATAGCTCACCTTCTCGGGCAGGTGCAAGATGACGACAGACGCGCCCAGGGCCTCGGCCACAGAAACCGACTTTTCGATGCCGCCCGCCAGATCGCGTGACCATCCGCCCAGATTGCTGATAAAGGGGCTGTGTACGGCGCGCACCGGTTGATCGTACCGTTCCACCAGCCGCGCCACATAGTCGGCCTGGCGCGTGTCCCAGCGCTGATCGATTAACAACTCGACGCCGTCGAAACCGGCGCGCTGCGCAAATTCAAAACAGCGGTCAATGCTGTAGCTATAAAGAGAACCGGTGGAGAAGATAAAGTGCATACAACCTCCGAAACAAGGATTGGACTACGCAAACTTAACTACCGTTCACTATCTCTCTAAAATGGTTGATGTAGCGCCGGGCGATGAAGGGCCAACTCAAATCGGTTTCGGCGAGACGGCGGGCAGCGGATCCCATGCGGGTGCGCAGATCGGCGCTATCGGCCAGCCGGGCCATGGCAGCAGCCAGTGCCGACAGATCATTCGGCGGCGCCAGGAGAGCGGTCTGTTCGTGGGCGAAGGCATAGCCGTCGCCGATGGGCAGCCGTGTGCTCGGCACATCAACCCCAAGCACAGGTTTGCCGCACTGCATGGCTTCGAGGACGGCCACATTCAGCCCATCCGCCGGCGGTTCGCGGTTCGGCGTGGTGATCACATCGGCCATGTTGTAGTAGACGTTGAGTTCGTCTACGGGCACGTTGCCCACCCAATGGATGGCGTCGCCCACCCCCAGTTGGCGGCCCAGCCTCTGCCATTCCTCGTGTAGGTCGCCTTTGCCCACCATCACCAGGTGGATCGGCGGTCCACTATAGGGTTGTTCGGCGTTGGGGTCAAGCAACCGGGCCAGGGCGTGGATCAGAAAATCGAAGCCTTTCTTCGGCACCATTCGCCCCACCGAGAGGAAGATCACGGCGTGGGCAGGAATGCCCAGGCGGGCGCGCAGCTCGGCGACGCCTCGAGTGTCGGCGTAACGCATGTGCGGATCAAATCCATAGGCGATCAGATCGAACTTGCGCGCATCGGCGCCGAGTTGGTTCACTGCCACAGCGCGCAACGCCTCGGAATTCGCCGTGATCACCTTTGCTTCATCGAAGACAAAGCGCGACAAGCGCCGAAAAAGCGCATTTTGCACCCCGATCGTGGCATCCGACCCCGGCATGGAGACGACAAGCGGAATCTTCAGGATCTTGCCGATCACAGCGCCGATGAAGCCATTGGGCAGCGTCCAATGCGCGTGGAGTATTTGGGGGCGAGTGCGTCGTGCCCACAACAACCCCTGCGACACGCCGGAGATCAGCAGCAACGGGCTGAGCAGATAGGCGTCGCTGCGCAAGACGGTGTCCGCCTGCATTGAGCGCATGTAGCCCAGCCGGTGCAGATGCTCGGGCCAGACGTAGCGGTAGAGGTTCAGATCCACCTTTGGATCGGCTCCCGTTACAAAGGCAGGGTCGTAGGGGGCAAAGACGCCGACCGTCTCACCCTGTTCGATGAACGCATGGCAGAGTAGCTTGATGAAAATCCCGCTGAAATCACCGGGGAATCGGGGGTAGTTGTGGGTGAGAACGCCGATACGCATGGGGGGCTCGCTCACGCCGCTTGCTCGACTGTCCACTGCCGGATGGCGGCGACCACGCAAGCAGCATCCTCGTCGCTCATCTCAGGGAAGATGGGCAGGCTGAGCACCTGGGCGGCGGCGCCTTCGCTGCGACGCAGATCGCCGTGGATCGCGATCCGATCCCGATAGGCGGGTTGGCAATGTACCGGCTGCGGATAGTGGACAAGGGTGCCGATCCCCAACGTGCGCAGGTGCGTCTGCAAATCCTGGCGGTGCTCGCTGCGCACCACGTATTGGTGGTAGACGTGGGTTACGTCTCCGCGCACGGCGGGTAGGCGGAGCGGGGTATCGACGAGTTCCCTGTCGTAGACGGCGGCGATCTGGCGGCGACGTGCATTTTCGGCGTCGAGCGCGCCCAACTTCACGCGTAGAATAGCGGCCTGGATCTCGTCGAGTCTTGTGTTGATGCCGGGGATCTCACTGATGTAGCGCTGTTGCCAGCCATATTGGCGGATCTGTTGCGCTTGCAACGCCAATCGCGCATCGCCGGTTACGAGGATGCCACCATCCCCCAAAGCCCCCAGGTTTTTAGTGGGATAGAAGCTGAAGGCAGCCAGATCACCCCAGGCGCCGGCGCGTCGACCGTCGATCCAGGCGCCGTGGGCCTGGGCGCAATCTTCGATGACCCACAGATTATGCCGGCGACCGATCTCGACGATCTGTGCCATCGGGGCCGGGTGCCCATACAGATGAACCGGGATCACCGCTTTGACGTCCACACCCTGTGCCCGGAAAGAGCGGATTGCATCTTCCAGCAGGTTGGGGTCAAGCGTAAAAGTATCGTCGTCGATATCTACCAGGATTGGCGTCGCCCCCGCCATTTCGATGGCGGCCACCGTTGCCACTGCCGTGTGCGACACCGTCACCACGCCGTCACCGGGGCCGATCCCACAGGCGCGCAGGCCCAGGAGCAGGGCGTCTGTGCCGCTGCCCACGCCCACACCGTGGGCAAGGCCAAGGTAGCGGGCAAATTCTGCTTCAAAGGCCGATACCTCTTTGCCCAAAATGTACCACCCGCTCTCCAGCACGGCGGAGACGGCGGCATCGATCTCGGGCTTGTGGGCCAGATAATTGGCTTTGGGGTCACACTGCGGCACAGAATGGATCATAAGGCCTCTACACATACCGATCAAGATGGGTGCGGAAATAGTCGACGGTCTGCGCCAGCCCTTCGCGCAAAGATGTGCGCGGCGCCCAGCCCAACTCGTTGCGCAGCCGCGCATCGTCGGCATAGTAGTCGCCGATGTCGATGCGTTTGCGCTCTGCGGGGAAGGTGCGCACGCTGTAGTCGCCGCCGTTGCCCACATCCACCAGCAGATCGGCCAGATCTTGCAGCGAGATCACACAGTCTCCGCCCAGGTTAAAGACTTCTCCGTTGGCGGCATCATCCACGGCGGCCAGCAGAAAGGCATCGACCGCGTCATCGACATAGGTAAAGTCGCGCAATTGGTGGCCTTCCCACACCTCGAAGGATCGTCCTTCGATGAGCAGCCGGATCCAGACGCCGAGGAAGGTCTGGCGCGCGTCCTTGATGCGCATACGTGGGCCGTAGGTGTTGGTCAGGCGCAGGGCACAGGCGCGGATGCCGTACACCTGATTGTAGACAATGTGATACCACTCACCGGCCATTTTGTTGATGCCGTTCACGTCCACCGGGCGCAGAAGATGTTTTTCATCCACGGGCAGATAGTCGGGTTTTCCGTACATCTGTCGCGTGCTGGCAAAGACAATCTTAATGGCGGAGTTGTGCGTGCGGCACGCCTCGAGGATCGACAGTTGGGCACGACAGTTGATTTCCAGATCGACGTAGGGATTGGTCATCGAATCCATGTGGCTGGTCTGACCGGCCAGATTGAAGAGATAATCCTGACCTTGCACGAGGTGGGCCATGCTGTATTCATCGCGCACGTCCGAAATGTTGATGCGGGCGCGATGCTCAATACCGGCGACGTTAAACAGGTTGCCCCCATACTCAGGGATCAGACTGTCCACAAGGGTGACGTTGGCGTTCGCCGCCACCAATCGCCGCGCCAGGTTTGAGCCGATAAACCCCAATCCCCCTGTAATAAGGACGTTACGTCCCTGAAAGTGTGCGTCGAGTGTGTCAGTTTGCATGCAAGAACCCAGCGTTGCCAGCCAAGAACGGCGAAAAGTCCACTACGGTTACTGTCGCACAAAGAGGGGGTTTGCGCAAAAATGAGGAGAGAGGGTACATATGGATTCCTGTCTGCAGTGCCGGCTCACCAGGCTCTTTCCAACCATGTTCCGAAGTCACTGGGCTCTCGGTTGAGCAGCCAACGCAGGACGTTGCTGTTGCCCCAGAAGCCGTTTTGGGCGTAATAGCGGAACATGCGCAGCAACGTGTCCACGGCGTAGTCAGAAAGACCGGCGCGACGGGCGTTGGCTTCCCACTCATCCAACGAGATCTCTTGTGGCTCGACGGGCCGGCCCGACCGTTGGCTGAGGATCGCCGCTATCTCCCATTGCGTCAGGATCTGAGGACCGCTCAGTTCATAGACGGCGCCGCTGTGTCCCGGTTGGCTGAGGACGGTGGCGGCCGCTTCGGCCACATCCGCCAGATCGACGAGGCTCATGCGCGTCTGCGCCGGGTAGGGCACGGGGTAGATGCCTTCGCTCTCGATCTGCACTCGATAGGCCAGCACGTTTTGCATGTAAGCCGCCGGCTGGAGGATGGTGAAATCGAGGCCGCTCTCGAAGATCCACTCTTCGACGCGCAATTTGTGCCAATGATGGGGCATCTCTTCTGTCTGTGGGTGGAGCACCGAGTGGTAGACGAAGTGTTCGATCCCGGCGCGGTGGGCTGCTTGCAACGCCATCGCGCCCACGGTGGTCTCGTAGGGGACCATGTTGGGGCAAATGTGGTAGATGGCGCGCACGCTCTCCGTGGCCTGCGCCCAGATCAGCGGCGACTGTAGATCGCCCACGATGCTTTCCGCCGCACCCAGCCGTTCAACTCGATCCGTCTGTTCAGGGCGCCGCACCCACGCTCGCACCGGTTCTCCGCGACCGTGCAGCGCGTGGATCACGGCCTGCCCCGTCTTGCCTGCCGCGCCTGTCACCAAAATCATGAGACAAAACCTCCTGGAAATAGGTGAAGGGGGAAGGAGGGAAGGGGTGAAGGGGTGAACGGGTGAAGGGGTGAGTTTGTCACCGATCCGAGTGAGCGGGATGACGGGATGATGGGATGATGCGGTCATGAAACTTGACGACCATCATCCTCATCATCTCGTCATCAGAAAACCAAAAATCTCCCCGATCAAGTGATCACGTCGTCACCCGTTCACCCCTTCTTCCCCTTCACCCCTTCACTCCCTACTCCCCGCCCTCTCTCAACTCTACCTTCACCGGCGTCCAACCCTCGCCGGTGGCGTCACCCTCGACAAGAGCCAGGGCCGCTTTGGCCAGGTCGGTGCGATAAGCGCCATCGCCGGGCGCTTCGGAGATAACCCCGCCGTCAATGGAGACTTCGACCGTCTGATTCCACGAGCTTTCGTCCATCATACCGATGCCATCGGGAGACGGCCAGATCAGCTTGTTGATCTCGTTGAGCTGCCACTGCATATGACTTTCGCCCAGTGTCGGTCCGTTTTCAAGGACAATTTCGGTGCAGGCGTCGAAGTTGTCGCGGCAGAAGATCCAGCCGTCAAAACTCGCAGCCAGGAAGAGAGTAGCGATGTCTTCGTTGCCCTCTTCGGCCAGCCACTCAGCGCGAGCAAAGATGTGATCCTGAAGCATGGCGGTACCTACATCGTTGAAGTTGATCACGATCAGATCTTCGGGTGTATAGAGTTCGCCCGTCTCGGGGTTGATGGCCTCAAGGACCTGGGCGTACTCGTTGTAGGTCATGGCCTGGGCGGCGTCGAGTTCGCGGTTGAGTAGCGCCAGCATGTCGAAACTCTGCTGGATAATGCTCACATCGTCCGGGTTATTGGGATCGATGCCGGCAAGGCGCATGGCGGCGAAGAGTTCGTGCTCGTTGCCGAAGCCCCAGGTACCAATGCGCTTGCCGGCCATCTCCTCCACCGTGGCGACGGGCGCATCGGCCCAACTTACTTCAAGGGTACCACTGCGCTGGAAGACCTGCCCAATATTGACCAGATCAGCACCTTCGGCACGGGAAGCCAATACCTTCGGCACCCAGGCAATGCCAAACTCCGCCTGCCCCGAAGCCACCACCTGCTGCGGCACAATGTCCACCGCGCCTTCCAGGATAGTGACATCGAGACAGTGATCGGCGTAGAAGCCTTGATCCAGGGCGGCGTAGTAGCCGGCAAACTGCGACTGCGTCACCCACTGAAGTTGAAGGCTTACCGGTGTCATTTCGACACAGCCACTGCCCGCCTCAGCCGCCGGTTCCTCTGTGCCGGCATCGGGATTGCCCTGCGCCGGCGCCGGTGTCGGGGTCGCACACGCCGCCAGCACCCCCATCAATAATACAGTCACCCCGAGCAACATCAGTTGTTTCATCATCTGGTTATTCTCCTTGGTAGTAGCCAATCCATTGAGTAAAGACACAAGCTGCATAAAGACACAAAGAATGTAGATTCGAGATTTGGGGATCGTGTGGAGAATCCCCAATCATCTGAAGGAAGTGTGCCACGGCATCGCCAATCGCTCTACAAACAGGATCACGAGGTAGATGGCGATGCCAAGGACGCAGGCGACGACAATGGCGGCCCACGCAGAGGCGAAGCGAAAGAGCGCAGCCTCCTGGGTGATAAAGACGCCGAGGGCGATGCGTGGGCCGCCGAAGTACTCGCCCACAATCGCGCCGATCATGGCCAACGCGCCCGCCACCTTCATGCCGCTGAAGAAGTAGGGCAGCGCGTTGGGCACACGCAGCTTCCACAGGATCGCATACTCGCCGGCCGCATAGGATCGCATCAACTCCAGCGCCCGGCTTTCCACCGAAGTCAGACCGCGCACGGTGTTGATCATGATCGGGAAGAAGACCATGATCGCCACAATGGCCATCTTCGAGACGGGGTCATCGATGCCGAACCAGTTGTTCATGATCGGCGCAAAGGCGATGATGGGCATGGAGTTGGCTGCGATGGCAAACGGCAACAACGCCTCGCGTGTCGCCGTCCAGCGCGCCGTGGCGAGGGCCACAAGGATGCCGCCGGTGACACCGGCCAGTAACCCGCCCAGCGCACCGCGCAACGTGAACCAGGCAGCGGCCAGAATCGGCGTCAAATTGTTGCCCCGCGCCAGGACTAATGTCGCTTCGCCCCACGGCAGCCGCAACAGCGCCCTGGCGTTGACGGCGTCTACCTCCTCGGCATAGCCATCGGTGGGGAGGGTCACCCACAACCGGCTGCTGCGCAGGATCGCGGTCACAGTTTCGGGCGTAGCCGCCGCCGCCGGATCGAGGACGATCAGGCGCAGCAGGTTGCCCGCGATCATCGACGGTTTGGGCAGCAGAAACTGCTCGATGCGAAAGGCGGTGACCAATCCTTCCCAGGCGAACAGGATGAGGAAGAAGATGATCAGCGGCGCTACGATGCGTTGAGACTGCTCATTCATGCCGTGCTCCCTCGCCTTCACTTCTGCGCAGCGCCTCACGCACCTGGGTTTCCAGTTGAAAGAAGCGCACGTCCTCGCGCGTGTCAAAGGTGCGCGGCTGGGGCAGATCGATCACGATGTCCTCAGTCACGCGTCCCGGCCGCGCAGACATCACCAGGACGCGCGTCGAGAGGAAGATGGCTTCGGTGATGCTATGCGTAACAAAGATGACGGTGGTGTGGGTCTTGCGCCAGATACTCAACAACTCCAGGTTTAGGCGCTCGCGCGTCATCTCATCCAGGGCGCCGAAGGGTTCGTCCATCAACAAGATCGACGGCTCGAACGAGAGCGCGCGCGCAATGCTCACGCGCTGCTGCATCCCGCCCGAAAGCTGCCACGGATAGTGATTGGCGAACTGGCCCAGTTCCACCAGATCCAGCATCTCCTGGGTACGCCGCTCCTTGTCGGCGCGGGAATACTTCATCATCTCCAGCGGGAGTTGCACGTTTTTGGCCACGGTGCGCCAGTCGTAAAGCGTGGCAGCCTGGAAGACCATGCCGTACTCCTGGTCGAGACGAGCCTGGCGCGCGCTTTTTCCGTTCACCTGCACAGAACCAGCGGTGGGCTGGATCAGATCGCCAATGATGCGCAGCAGCGTGGACTTGCCGCAGCCTGACGGCCCGATCAGCGAGACAAATTCGTTCTGTCCGATAGAGAGGCTGATCTCCTTGAGTGCGTGGACCTGGCTGGCGACGCCTTTGCCGAAGATCTGACTGACGCTGTCGAGCACAACAATCGCTTCACTCATCAAAGGTCCCCCTCTACCACCCGCTGCTTCACGATGATTTGTTCGGCCAGGGTGATCAGCAGGAAGAAGACCATGCCCGTGAGCGAGGCGAAGATGATAGACGCCCACAGCCGTTCGGGGCCGGTGGCGTAGTATTGGTTGAAATTGAGGATCACGCGGCCCAGGCCGTCGGCGATGCCGGAGGGCAGCTCGCCGATGATCGCCCCTACCACACTGGCCGTGGCCGACACCTTGAGCGCCGTGAAAATATAAGGCAGCGCCGCAGGGACACGCAACTTCCACAAGATCTGCCAGGGCGTGGCGGCGTAGGAGTGCATCAACTCCACGGCGGTCGGTTCGGGCGAGCGCAGCCCGCGCAACGTGTTGATCGTCACCGGGAAGAAGGTGAGGTAAGCCGCGATCAGCGCCACCGAGAACCAATTGCCGCCAAACCAGATCACGACCATCGGCGCGATGGCCAGCAACGGCACGGTCTGCGACGCCACCACATAGGGCAGTAGGCCGCGTTCGAGCAGACCCGAATGGGCAAAGAGCACGCCCAACACAAACCCGCCCAGCGCACCGAGGAGGAAACCGATCATGGCTTCTTGCAGTGTGAAAAGCGCCGCGTTCAGCAGGATCGTGAAGAGAATCGTGTCACTGCCGCGCCGCGTCGGCTGAAAGATCGTGCCGATGATCTCCCAGAGGTGCGGCATGGATCGGTCATCGGCGCGGATCAGCAGGCGCACGTCGCACAGCCCGATGCCGGCGCAAAGCGGACCCGGCACTCGTTCCTCGCCCACGCGCACCGGCGCCGTCCCGCGCAGCGAGATGCCATCGGGCGCGGCCAGCAGCTTGTACCCTTCCCAACACAGTGCCAGCACGAGGACGATCATAAAGAAATAGGCAATGGGCTTAAAAATGGACATTGATCATTTCTAGAACCAGGATGGAGGATGGCGACGATCTGTTGTGGCGCAGTGACCCGTTAGGTGCGACGTACTGGCCAGGAGGACTTTCCTGCATTCGAACCCGATGCCGGCCGGCGCGTTGCACCTGAAGCAAAACAAACAGCACCTGGCGGATTGATGACTTTGGGGAAACCGTCAAACCGCGACCCGCCAATCGCATGTGTAATACTTTCGCAGATTATGCGCATAGAAGCGATAGCCGAGGTTACCGGCCAGCGCAAGGGGTTGCATCACCCGCCCACTCCAGGGGCGAGCGGCGAGCAATCGTTTGGCAATGGACGTGTAGCTATACGTTTTCTTCCAGGCCCATTCGGTGCCACGCCAGAGTTCATCGGGCGTCAGGTTGGTGGGCTGAAAGACCACATGCTGGCCGTCGTAGAGTGTCCGATCCCGGCTGAGGATGCGGCCCTGGGCATCGAGACGATCATAAAGTGGTGTGCCTGGAAAGGGGGTCAGGATGGCATAGCGCGGCAGATCGATGTTGGCATCCAGCACAAAGTCAACAGTTTCGGCAAAGACATCTGCCGTATGATTGTCAAAGCCAAAGACAAAACAGCCCTGAACGCCGATACCGTGGGCATGTAGCCGCCGCATGACGTCTTTATAATCCTGGCGTTGATTAAACTGTTTTTTGGTCTCGGCCAGGGCCCGGGCCGACAACGTCTCGAAACCGAGGAGCAACCCTTTGCAGCCGCTGCGCGCCGCCAGGGCGAGCAGATCATCGTCCATCGTGATGATCGTTGTTGTCAGCCCACCCCACCGGATCTTGAGTGGGATCAGCGCGGTGAAGAGTTCTCTGGCGTAATCCATATCTGAAATCAAATTGAGATCCAGGAAGAGCAGCCGTTTGGCGCCCATTTGCTCAATATCGGCGACGACGTCGGCGACCGGGTGCTGAATCGGGCGCCCCCAGGCGCTGGGCACAACACAAAATTCACATTGATGAATACAGCCGCGCGTGGCCTCGATGGTGTGGGCAATCACAAAGTTGTCGCTACCCAACATCTCTCGTTTGGGGAAGGGACGGTTGGCCAGGCTCAGCCCCGGCGCCTGATCATAGCGAGCTTGCAGTCGCCCGGCCACGAAATCACACAGGAGTTGCGGCCATGTGTCCTCGGCATAGCCGGTAACGATGGCATCCGCATGTTGTTGCGCTTCCTGGGGCAGCAATGTCACATGCACACCGCCCAGCACAACGGGGATACCGCGCCTGCGGAAGTGGTCGGCCAACTCGTAGGAACGGGGCGCGGTGCCGGTGATGGCGCTGATCCCCACCAGATCGGCGTCGGCGTCGAGATCCACCTCGGCGATGCCTTCATCGATCAGGACAACCTCGGCATTGAGTTCAGCCGGAACCAATGCAGCAAGCGTGGTCAGCGTTAGGGGCGCGTAGCGCAGCGACTTGCTCCATGTGCCGCCGCGGTGACGATAGAGAGGTCCGCGCGGCGAGATGAGCAGGATACGTAACCCAGTCTTCTTCACGGACGAATTGGTTGTCGTCATGGCGCACGTCCAAACTGTAGATGGAGCGGAGAAACCAAAAGACGGTTTGAGGCGTCGGCAGGCAGCGTTTGTCAGATTATGATTGACGCGATACTACAGTAGCCACAACAAAACTGTCAACATCGAACTTGTGTTCGGGTATCGATCAGAAAAGTCGCAGGATCTACTCGTCGCGATTTCGTCGCGCCGAGGACGCGAAAAGAGACACTTTGGTCACGCTGAACCGGTAAGCTAAGGCCATCGTGATTCAGACAACACGCCGGGTTGCGGATCATCCGCCCTGACGGAACAGAAGGAGATCTTCCGTGAGCCAGCTAGACATGTACCTACTGCAGCACAGAATGAAAGACATTCAACGAGAGATTCGGCAGCGCGCCCTGGTCGAAGAAGCCCACTCTGCCCGCCGCCAGAACCAGATCGACCCGGTCCCCAACACCAACTGGGTCATGATTCTGGCGCAGACATGGAACGACTTTACACGGAGTGCCAAACGCCGCGTGGCGATGAATGAAGAGTAGGGAGTAGGAGGCGATCACCGGTGGTTGATCGCCTCCTCATCCGTGTCCCTCATCCATCGACGGGGGAATGGGCATGGACACCTGCTTGACGCCCAGTTCCTTCAACGCTGCCTTGCCGCGGATGGTCAGGTCGCTGAGATACAGGAACTCGTCACGGCCGTCGATGGGGTAGGCCTTGAGACGATATTGGGTGCCCCACGGTTTTTCTTGCACGATGACAAGAATGGGGCGCTTGAATTGGGTGTACGAACTGCTAACCGCCACATCCCACAACGATTGGCGCACGATTGAGCCATTGTGATCTGGCGCCAGGAAGAACTCGGCCACAACCATGTGTTCGCGATTCCCAGCGTTGGCGTTAGAGATGTTTTCGTTCCACATGCGGGCATGCGGAATGGTGATGGTGTTGTCGTCCGGCGATTGAACTTTGATCGAACGCAGCCCCATGGACTTGATCATGCCGTAGTCGCCGCCGATTTCCACCCAGTCTCCCGGCTGGTACGGGCGCTCGTAGATGGCCACCACACCGGCGATGATGCTGGTTACATAGTCCTTGAAGGCGAAGCCAAGCGCCACCCCGACGGTCCCCAACACGGCGAAGAGATCGGGCGCGGTCGGCTCGATCAATTCGAAAACGATGAAGATGCCCACGGCCAGCAGCACCAGGATCCGCACCACCGGCGCCACCGGCAGCAGACGCATACGAAAGCGATTGGGCAGCCGTTGCGCCAACGCCGGGATCAGCCATTGCACCACTGACACCAGCAGCCACCCCAGCAAGACAACCACGCCGATCTGCCACCAGTTAATATCTCCTACATCGCGCAGGACACCTTCCATCTTAACACCTCAGTTCTACCTTCTCGAGTATATCGCTGCTAATGTCATGTCAACGGTCAAGTGATGGCAATTCTGTAGGGGCGCTGCTTGCCGCGCCCGCAGTGTGCCGGGCGCGGCAAGCAGCGCCCCTACCCATCAAATCACGCTTTCGGCGTTCCTCGCCGCCGCATCACTAGAGCGAATCGAGTGGGAAACCCTCTTGATCGAGAAATGAGCGCACGGCCGGGTAGCCCAACGGCTGCACGTACCAGATGCCGTCATCCTGTGCGATTAGCTCGGCCCCGCGCAAACGGCCCAGTCCGTGGACCACATCGGCCGTGGAGAAGGGCATCAGCAGCATGAGCAACGCATCGGTCAGGCCACCGTGGATCAGCAACGCGTGCAGGATGAAGGCTTCGATCTTGTCGGATCCCGCCGGCAGCCCGGGCAAGGCGAGATCGCGCCACGGATGAAGCCAGATCGTCAATCCCTGGTCATTTTCTGCACTCTCTTCCACCTTCTCTTCAATCTCATCGTCGACAGCAACGCGCAGACTATGCCGCCAGATTGCCCAGGCCACACGCGGGTTGCCCCGACTGCGGATCGCCAACTCAGTCAGGAACGACGACCGCTTGCTTTCACTGTCGCCGTTCGCTTCCTCCAGGTCGCCGTTGGTGTCGAGGACGGCACGTCCGTTATTGGTCTGTCGGAAGATAACCGCTCGGCGTCCGCCCCGTGAGGAGATCTGACGCAGCCAGCCATCGAGACGTTCCTCGTCGAAGGGCGCAAGCGTCATGGGGTACGAGAAGACCGATTCTGCGTGTAGCGCATAATTCAGATAGCCCCAGCCCCAACTGTCCGACAACGCCACCAGCGGCGGGCGCGTCTCCCATAGCCGTTCCAGCAGATGGCGGAAGAGATGCAGCCCATTGTGGTGGCGGAGAAAGCAGCGTTCGAGCCGGGGCAACACCAGGCGCACGCTGTTGTCCAGTGGCCATTGATCGAACCAGCGCTCGTCGGCCTCAAGGATCTGGGTGGGGGTGGGCGGCTCAATCAGAAAGAGATGGTTTTTCTGGGCCCATTCGATCAACATGGGGCGACAGATATCGGGGGGTGCACAGACCAACGTGCGTATCCCTGCCTGCGCCGGATCGCTCTCCAGCCAGGCCTGAAGCATATCACCCAGGGCTTCTTGTCCTTGAGCGACCCAGTCTGGCTCGGGGGCCACCCAGTCGAGCAGGCGATCTGGGGCCGAACGCAAATCGAGTTCCGGGAGCTCGTCTTCCTCGTCACCTTGGCGGAAACGTCGCCAGGCCTTGCGCCATAGGTCTGTCAAACTGAAGCGCAGCGCACTGGTTCCACTCGGCGCGGGGGCGGTAAATCTCGATAGTGGTATGAGATCCCAGAGCGGATGGTTGGCGTTGGTCACGGTAGCACCAAGAGGAGGAATGGATTGGATTGGCTTCGGATTGCCCCATCCTAAAGTCAAATGTGGAGTTCGTCAAACAATCTGCGTGGCAATGGCGGCGACGAAGCCGAGGATCATGAGCCAGCCAAAGCGTTGATGAAGCTGCGCAGTGCCGCGCACGACACGGTTGAGGACGGCCGGCGCGCTGGTGGAAGTGGCGATGCGAAGCAACTTGAGCGCGGCGGGCAGTGTGATCAGCGGCAGCAAGATCGGCCACAGCGTCACATCGATGAGAAAGAGTGTGGCCAGCAACACATAACTGCCGCCCACCAACACCAGGTATTCGCGCTGACTGTTCCTGCGCCCCAGGATATTGGCCAACGTGCGCTTGCCTTTTGCCAGATCCCCTTCGAGGTCGCGCATATTGTTGGCATGCAAGATGGCGGCCACCAGCAACCCAATCGGCAGCGATACCAGAATCGCTTCCCATGCAATCTGCTGAGTCAACACAAAGTAACTGCCCAGCACCATCACCGGCCCCATGAAGACGAAGACCACTACTTCACCCAACCCGACGTAGGCGAAGGCCGCCGGCCCTGCCGTGTAGAACCAACCGGCCAACACGCTGAAGAACCCCAGATACAGAATGAAGATCCCGCGCATCCATACCAGGTAGAGGCCCAGCGCCGATCCCAGCGCGAAGAAGAAGATCCCCCCCCAGAAGACGTGCTGCGGGGTCAGCATCCCCTCTTGCAGCGCACGGTTGGGCCCCAGCGAATCGGGGGTGTCGGTGCCTTTGCGCCAGTCGTAATAATCGTTGATCAAATTCGTCCCTGCGTGGATCGAGACGGAGCCGATCACCGTAAGGGCGAAGAGCAGCCAGTCCCAATGACCATCATAGGCGGCGAGGACAGCGCCCAACGTCACCGGCGTGATGCTGGCCGTAAAGCTAAAGGGGCGCGTCGCCATCCACCACATACGCAAGAAGCGACGGATGCGCGGCTCATTCTCCGCTGCAGCCGGCGCCCTGCGTTGTCGCGCTTCGGCTGCCCGCCACGGGATCATCTGTCCTTCCACTTCGCTGACGAGCACGCTGAACGCCCAGCCCAGCAGCGCAACCACGATCAGCCCGGCATAGAGTGTAGCGATGTCGTAGATCTGATAGCTCTGCCACATCAGCGCGCCCAGGCCGCCCAGCGGTACCAGCAGTTCGGTGCCCACCACCACCGTCAGGGCAAAGCCCAGCCCCAGGTTGATCCCTGTGAAAATGTTGGGCAGCGCGCCGGGGATCGCCACCGTCCACAGGATGTCCCAACGGCCGGCGCCGTTGTTGCGGGCGATGTCAAAATACTTCTCTTCGAGATTGAGTACACCGGCCAGCGTGTTGAGCGCCACCAAAAAGAAGACCGAAATGAAGGTGACGGCGTAATAACTCTCTTCGCCCAGGCCGAAGATGAGCAGCACGGCGGGCACCAGCGCAATCTTGGGCACGGGGTAGAGCGCGGCAACCAGCGGCGCCAGCGCCAGCCGCGTCGTGCGGCTGATGCCCATGATCACACCGAGCAACACGCCCGGGATCATGGCAAGTGCAAAGCCAATCACGACGCGGCGCAACGTAATCACCGTCGCCGTGAGCATCGTTCCGTCCTGGAGCAGTTCGGCCAGCCGCCCAAAGATCTCAGAGGGCGCGGGGAAAAAGCGCGTGTCAATCACACCGAACCACGCCAGCGCCTCCCAAAGCACAAGGAGCAGGATGGGGGAAATGAGTTGAAGAAATCGATCTTTCATGCTGAACTACGCCCTTCCCCCCTGCTCTGATTCACTTCAGCACGCAGTTTCTGCCAGATCCGATAGGCTAACTCCCCGAACAGGGGATCGCGCTTGAGTTCGTAGACACGGCGTGGACGGGCGAAGGGCACGCGGATCTCGTCCACAATGCGCCCCGGCGCCGCAGACATGACCAGCACCCGATCTGCCAGCACCAGCGCTTCGTCGATTGAATGGGTCACGAAGAGCACGGTCTTGCCGCGTCCGCTGTTGGCGTGGACGTCGCTGCGTTCCCAGATCCGCAGCAGCTCCTCTTGGAGCAGGATGCGGTTCTGTTCGTCCAGTGCGCCGAAGGGTTCGTCCATGAGTAAGACGTTGGGATCGTTGGCAAACGCACGCGCCAGCGCCACCCGCTGCCGCATCCCGCCCGACAGTTGATAGGGATAGGCTTCGGCAAATCCGCCCAGGCCCACCACGCCCAGCATCTCGGCTACCGTCGCCGCCCGCTGTTTATCGCGCACCCCCTGCATACGCAGCCCGTATTCCACATTCTCGTAGACCGTCATCCAGGGGAAGGTAGAGTCGCCCTGAAAGACCATGGCGTTGAACGGCCGCTCGCTCTCCTTTGGCGCGGTCAACGTCAGATCACCGCCGGTCGATTCATCCAGACCGGCCACCAGCCGCAGAAAGGTGCTCTTGCCGCAGCCACTTGGCCCGACAATGCACACGAATTCCCCGTCCGCCACGGACAGATCGAGCGGCCCCAACGCTGCAATTGGGCCGCCAGGGCCGGGGAAAGACCTGGTCAGTGCAGATGCTTGAATGATGGGCATACGCTTCCTTAACTCGACTCTCCAGCGCTACTCTTCCACCGGTCCGCCAAGCGCTTCAACGGCCTTCTCTGCGTACGACGAGTTGATATACTGCTCGACATCGATCAATTCGTCATAGTTGAGGGTGCCGCGGTCCTGGAAGAACTGCTGCAAGATCATCAGATCCTCGACGGGGACAACGCCGTTGGGATCGTGATAGGAGCGGCTGGCGCGGCCCACCACGTCGGCGGGGACACCCGTATACTCTTCAATGATCGCCAGATTTTCCTCGTCGTACCAGGCATCACCCACCAGATCGCGCGCCCCGCGCAGGAAGGCTTTGGCAAAACCGTCGGCCAGTTCAGGATTGGCGGCAGCCCAATCGGTGTTGTAATAGATCACAGTCACTGTGAAATCGCTCAAGAAATCATCGGTCAGCCGCTGGATCAGCCCCTGATCCTCGGCCAGGGTCGTGAGTGGTTCGCCCAACATGCCGGCATCCAGCGATCCATTCTCAAGCGCGGCGGCTACTTCACGGAAGCCCACCGAGGTAAGTTCCACATCGTCGAGCGTCAGGCCGCCCTGCTCCAAGGCCTTTTCCAGCCAATACTCGGTGGCCGCGCCCGAGGCATTCACAGAGACTTTCTTACCCGCCAGATCGGCCACAGATGTGATTTCGCCGTTGTCAAAACGGGTCTTGCTCACCACCAGTGGCGTGGTCAACGGCGGACGTTCAGCATGGAGCGGCAACACGATCTCAAATTCGATGCCACGATCGGCGGCGTTCCACATCCCGGCGCTGATGCCACCGCCGGCGACGTCGAAGTTCCCGGCGCCTACCTGTACCACGTTATCGCTACCGCCCTGCACCGGCATCAGTTCAATGTCGATGCCTTCCTCGGCGAAGTAGCCTTTGGCGTCGGCCACGTAAATCGGCGCATAGATCGTCACCGGGATGTAGCCAACACGCACCGTGGTGAGTTCGCCACCGGGTTCAGACGCAGCTTCCTCCTCGGCAGGGACGGTGGCCTCGGCCGCCGGTTCCTCGGTCGGTGGTGTCAACTGGGGTTGTCGCCGGTGTCATGGGGGCACAGGCCGCCATCATCAACATGAACAAGAACGTGATGCAAACGATAGACTTCTTCACTTTTTTACTCCCTCCGGTTTGGTATCGGTTCACCTGTTAGTTCGATGGGTATATATCTATCTTCAGGACAGCTTACCCGCTTGCTGCACAATGGCGCGGAAGCGTGTTTCATCGGGCAGGCTGCGTTTGGGCACAATCAGCAGCATCTCATCTGACACAAAAAGCAGATAGAGTTGCCCAACGGCGTGTACGCGTTGAATCTCGTTCCAGGGTAAAAAGAGCTTTTCCTCTTGTTCGACGCTACCGGCGCCGATCAGTTTCACCCCTTTGGCGTGGACGTGATAACGGGTATGCAACAGGGCCGGGCGTTGGGCCAACAAGATCGCCGCCTGTTTGCGGATCTGATAGCGCATGACCAGGGTGCTGTAGACAGCATAGGCTGTCGCCATAATCGCCACAGGCCAAAACCAGATGCTCAAAGCATCGGGCGCAAGCAGCAGCAACAGGATGATCGTCAGCGGTGTCAGCACGAGAATACTCCAACCGATGAAATCGTTGATTCGCCGCCCAATCGTGCCGGCGAACTCGTGCCAGAGCATCGCTTGCCGGTACTCTTCAGGCCGCAGATCGACGGTGAATTCCATCGTGGTTCTCCAATTTTACGCGATAGAGCCTACTAACCATAGTAGGTACTCCCCCAATTGGCAAGAAAAAGAGAAAAATTTCACAGATAGTGGGCGCTTTGTCAACTAGTATAGAGGGGGTATTGGGAATCGACAAGTTCAACGCCGACGCACCTTGCGCTGATTCCACATAAAAAAACTACCATCTGAAAGGGTTACCGATGAAGTTGAGGAAGACGTGGTCGCTGCTGCTTTGTTTGCTCACATTTGGTCTGGCCGGCTGCGCCGGAGAACAACCCGACAACCTCGGTGTCACCAATGGACAATTGGCCGCCTGCCCCGACTCGCCCAACTGCGTCTCAACGCAGACGGGTAACGAGGAACAGCGCATGGATCCGCTGACCTTCACCGGCACTGTCGAAGCCGCCCAGGCACGCATTTTGGCGATCCTTGGGGAGATGGAACGCACAACGGTGATTACCGACGAACCGGGCTACATCCACGCCGAGAGTCGCTCGCGTACGTTTGGCTTTGTCGACGATGTCGAGTTTTACTTCGATGCCGATTCACAGTTGATCCACTTCCGTTCGGCGGCGCGTCTGGGCCGCAGTGATCTGGGTGTCAACCGGGCACGCATGGAATCGATTGAGCAAGCCTTCGCCGCCGAACCCATCGCTCAATAGCCGGAAGGGTGTGTCCCATAGTTATTGGGTGGGTCCATGTCTACCGGGAAGCCACGACGGATGGACACGGAGGTCCATCCCTACGTGTAGGGACCGGCCTCCGTGCCGGTCCGTTCTGGTAGCTGCCCTGAAGATCGGAACCGAAATACTTGGAACGCACCCTAGCCGGAACGCGACAACGCACGGCGCGACCATTTGAGGGCGGCTACGTATAGCATTGTGAGTGTAGAAGAATTTTTGAGAGGAAACATACAATGAAAAGTCCCGGCACAGCCGCTGTACTAAGTCTCTTTTTGCCCGGAGTAGGCCAGGTCTACAATGGTCGTTTTTTGTGGGCGATTTTCTGGTTCATCATCACGCCCGGTCTTTGGATCGGCAGTGGTGGTTTGCTTGGTTGGGTTTGCCATGTTCTGGCCGCCATTCAAGCGCACGGGCAGGCCAAACGAGTCCGCTAGGGTGATAACGGAGACGCCCCAATCTTCTGGGAAGATTGGGGCGTCTCCGTTTTTACTCGCCCAGGGCGACGTTTAGGGCATCGCTCAGGGTACGCATGCCCAAAATTTCGATACCGGAAGGCAGATCCTCACCCTTGCGCCGCAGTGCGCTGCGCGGCACCAGAGCGCGTTTGAACCCCAATTTCGCCGCTTCCCCCAGCCTTCTGTGCAGGTGGCTCACGCTACGCAGTTCACCGCTCAGGCCCACCTCGCCGATGATCGCAAGGTCGGCGGCAATCGGCAGGTTGCGGTAGCTGCTGGCAATAGCGGCGGCAATCGGCAGATCGGCGGCCGGTTCGCCAATCTTCATGCCCCCGATCACGTTGACAAACAGATCCTGCACGGCCAGATTCAGCCCCACCCGTTTGCTCAGGACAGCCGTCACCAGCAGCAGTCGGTTGAAGTCGATGCCATTGCCCGTGCGCCGCGGCTGGCTAAACGCCGTCGGGCTGCTCAACGCCTGAATCTCCACCAGCAGAGGGCGGCTCCCCTCCAGCGGAACGGCGATGGCGCTGCCCGATGCATTGGGCAGTCGTTCGGCCAGGAAGAACTCGGACGGATTGGTCACTTCTTCCATGCCGTGCTCGCCCATCTCGAAGACACCGACTTCGTTGGTACTGCCAAAGCGGTTTTTGATCGAACGCAGCAGACGGTAGCTGTGGAAGCGCTCCCCTTCCAGTTGCAAAACGGCGTCGACCATGTGCTCAAGCACACGCGGACCGGCGATCGTGCCTTCCTTGGTGACATGGCCAACCAAAAAGAGCGGAATGTTCTGCTGTTTTACCAGGCGCAGCAGGTGCGCCGTACAATCGCGAACCTGCGAGACGGTGCCGGCGGCGCTGTTATTGGTGCTGCTGTGGATCGCCTGCACCGAATCGACGATGATCAGCGCCGGTTGCACTTCGAGGATGCGATCCAGGATCTGTTCGAGGATGGTATCCGAGAGGACGAGCAAATTTGCCTCGCGCAGACCCAATCGCCCGGCGCGCTGGCTGATCTGATAGGCGCTCTCTTCGGCGCTGACGTAAAGCACTTTGCCGCCGCCCTGCGCTACCTCCGCCGCCATCTGAATCAGCAGTGTGCTCTTGCCGATACCGGGGTCACCGCCCACCAAAACGCCCGCGCCGGGAACGATCCCGCCGCCGAGCACACGATTCAGTTCCCCATTTTTCAAGACGATCCGGCGCGAGGGTTCGGTCGGGATCTCGGGCAGCGAAATCGGCTGCGGCGCGCCCAGATTCACCAGCGCGCCGTTGCTGCGCCCCGGCGCATCGTCGATGACGGTCTCTTCCAGCGTGTTCCATTCGCCACAATCCGGGCATTTGCCCATCCACTTCATCTGCGCACTGCCACAGTCCGTGCAGACGTAGCGAACTTTTGTTTTGGCCACAGGAGCACTCACTTTCTTCGTCGGGCGACGGATCTCAAAACAGGCGACCTGCGCTGGCGACACCGTCTGACCTACAGAGGTTGATTGACATAGACGAACACGCGAACGGATGTTCGTTTATTTTAACGGGAGAGGCAGGGGCTCGTCAACATAAGTGTGGGGTAACTCAACTTCCTCCTGCAAGGTACCGAAGAGGGTGTCTCCATGCAGTTCGTCGAGCTTGACGGCGAAGAGCCGGTTGCGCAGAGAGAGGCCGTGCGGCGCCTGCACGAGCACGCGCAGATAGTTGTCGGTGAGCCCGCTCCACAAAAGCGCATCCGGTTGATCGTCGATCTCTTGGCCGCTGCCCTCGAAGAGGACGGGGCGTACGTCGCCCACGAAGCGGCTGCGTTCGCTGCGACCGGTGCGTTCGATCAGATCATGCAGGCGACGCGAGCGCTCCTTTTTCTCGGTTTTGGGGACGGCATGACCAAAGCGTGCCGCCGCCGTGCCTTCGCGTGCGCTAAAGGGGAAAATATGGGCGTGGGCGAAGCGCATCTCTTCGACGAACGCCATGCCTTCTGCAAAGTCGGCTGCGCTTTCGCCGGGGAACCCCACGATCAGATCGGTGGTGAGGATCAGATCGGGGATGGCGGCACGCGCGTCTTCGACCAACTGCCGAAAGCTATCCACGGTGCAGCGCCGGGCCATCCGTCGCAACTGCGCATCGGTGCCCGCCTGCAACGGCAGATGCAGGTGAGGGCAGAGCCGCCCCGGCCATTGTTGCCAAAGATCGAAGAAACCGTCGGCCAGTTCCCACGGTTCCAGGCTGCTCAGGCGCAAGCGTGGAATGTCGGTTTGGGTCAGGATGGCCTCGGTCAGATCCCTGAGATCCGAACGCAAGGCGCCGGGCAGATCGCGTCCATACGCGCCCAGATGAACGCCGGTGAGCACCGCCTCTCGATACCCGGCCTCGGCCAACTGTTGGACTTCGCCCACCACTTCGGCCAGGGTGCGGCTACGGCTTTCACCGCGCGCAATGGTCACGATACAGAACGTGCACTTGTTGTTACAGCCATCTTGCACCTTGACGAAGGCACGGGTACGCCCCCAGTCATTTTGGGGAGCGAAGGCAAAGGGCGAGCCGTCGGGATGAAGACGCGCCACATCTTCCGCATCGTCGAAATCGGCGCTCCACGGTTCGAGCAAGGTGTGGAGCATCTCTTTCTGTTGATTGTCCGCCACCAGCGCAACACCTGGCAGATCGGCCGCTTGAACGGGCTGCAGCGTAGCATAGCAGCCGGTGACGGCGATGCGCGCAGCAGGGTTGATCTTGTGCAGTTGGCGCACGGTCTGGCGGCTCTTGCCGGCGGCCTGTGCCGTCACCGCGCACGTATTGAGCACGATCACCTGCGCGTCCTCGGCCGCGCGGACGATGTGATGACCGGCAGCCTGTAAACGCCCGGCCAGGGTATCGTTTTCGCTAAAGTTCAGGCGGCAGCCCAGTTGATCAAGATAAATTCGCATGGCAGCAATGGGGAGAACTTGTCGATCCGCACAATTGGACACGACCGGCGCAGTGTCCTTCCGGTCAATCTCGGTCCCCAGTATAGCACATGGCGTTGGGCCAAAAAGAAACTGGGCCTGGTTTCGCAATCTTCACATGCGAACCGGCCCAGATTTCGAGGATGAGTCCCGTCGTTTGCTTTGTCACGACGGGCGGATAAGTGAATGAGGGAACGTGACCACCGACCGCACGTTTCCGTGCCGGTTTGCCCCAGGGTTTGTTCCCTCCTGCCCATCGTAGCCGTCGCACGTTTTCAACAGGTTACCAACGTGTTATCGATTGGTTAGTACTCCGTAAACAATGTTGTTGTGGATTTTGTGTGGGTGGGCCTCCGGCCCACCCACACAAAACAACCCTCTGTGTACTTCGTTTACAGAGTATTAGTTATGCACTCAATTCCATGACAAGAGCGGTGAGCAGAGCGGCGCGTCCGGCGATCTGATCGACTTCGATGTGTTCGTGGTCGGCATGCGCGCCATGACCGGGCACGCCCAGCCCATCCAGCGTGGGAATACCCAGCGCACCGGTGAGGTTGCCGTCGCTGCCGCCGCCGGTGCCGCCTTCGCTGAGATCGAGATTGAAGTTGCGTCCGATGGCCTGGGCCTGACGGAAGAGATCGCGGGTGACATGGTGTTCGAGCGGTGGGCGGTTTTCGCTCCCTTCCACTTCGATCTGGGCGCCTTCCATCACCGGTTGCAGGTTGAACATGGCCTGGCTGACCCGATCCAGTTCGCTCTGCGACCAAACGCGCAGATCCACCAGCGCTTCGGCTTCGGCGGCGACCACATTGGGCCGCGTCCCGCCCGAGACGACACCCACATTGAGCGTGGTGCCTTTGTCCCAATTGCTCAGACCGTGGATACGCAGGATCTGATGCGCCAGCTCTTGGATGGCGCTGATGCCCTTTTCGGGTTCAACCCCGGCATGCGCCGCACGTCCTTTGACAGAGATTTTGAAGTTGCCGCTGCCTTTGCGTGACGTTTTGAGCACGCCCCCCGGCAACGGTGACTCCATCACCAGCACATAGGCGGCGCGGCGGGCTTCGTCCTCGATGAGTTGGCGCGAGGTGGTGCTGCCGACTTCCTCATCCGATGTGGCCAGGATCACGATAGGGCGGGGCAAGATCAGGCCCAGATCCTGGACGCCGCGCACCAGGTACTCGACAAGGACCAGGCTTGACTGCATGTCGAAGATGCCCGGCCCGTAGGCCCATCCCTGTTCATCGACACGAAAAGGATGGGTCACCAGCGAACCAACCGGCCAAACTGTATCAAAATGACAGAGGATCAGCGCCGGTTTTGCGGCGGGATCGGCGACATGGGCAGCATCGGCGAAGATCGCACGCACATGGTTTCCGCGCTCTACGTTGTTGATGAGCTCGACCTGCGCGCCGGCTGCCCGGTAGCGTTCGGCCAGGCGACCGGCAAAGGCATCGAGCCGCACCTTGTCATCGCTGGGCGTTTCCTCTTCGACCAGCAGCCGGATCGCATCGAGGATCTCCGCTTGTTTCTGCTCAAAATAGGACTGTACTGACGTGTAGTTCACCGGGGTTCCTCCGTGTGGGGTAGAATGATGGGCGTATGGGGCGGCATGATGGGACGGGACTTTACTGCCCAAAACCGAACTCGACGGCGCTGAAGAAGAGCGGGATCATCACGATGGCGCCGATGAGGATAGTGGCGATCTCGATGTAAACCCAGCCCTGCGCAGCACGCATCCAGACACGTGAGGCAGTTGTCTCGGCGCGTTGCTTCTCGGTGACGATGTATCTGACGCTGTACTGTTCTTCGGGGCGGACGTCGGCCAAGGGCTGCACGTCCCAGCCGGCATTCTGAAAGGGGCGCGGCAGGGTTGTCACCAGGCGGTGGGCCGCGTATCCCAACGGCAACAGGATCAGAAGCAGGTAAACGGCGACACCCAAAAGCGCATCCAACCAATACCAGGGGATGGGATCGAAGAAGGCAAAGGCATCGATCCAGAGCCAGCCGACAAAGAGAATCAAAGGGGACGCCAGGATCCAATCGAAGAGGCCATTGGCCCTGGGCGTTGACTCGATGAGCAGCGCCGGCACTTCCCTTCGTTCCAGGCGTCTCTTTTCTTTCTGTTCCGTATTTCCTTGTTCAACAAGTTTGCTATCGTTTGCGTTTTCCATGTTTGGGCTTCTTCTGAGATCTATCGTCCGATTTGGGTCTGGGGCTGGGCGGCGGACGGCGGCGTTTGCTCGGCTTGAAGGGCGGCGTCCAGGTGGGATCATCCTGATTGAGCCCTTTTCCGTCTGAAAAGAGACGCATCCACGCATCGAGGTTGGCATCAGATAGATCAGGTGGTGGATCAGTTTCGCTCTGCGCCGGCCTGGATCGCGTGGGCAAAGGTCGCGCCGGCTGTACAGAGGAATCAAAGATTCTATCGACAAATTCTTCGGCTCGCCAGACCTCGACGCTGTGGCGTTGGGCCTCCAGGCGGAGGGCCGCATCATTGGTCACCAGGATCAGATCTTTCTTGGGATGCTGCACCCGGCGTCGGATCAGATCGTCGGCGTCGGTTGGATTGCGGGCAAAACGCACTTCCACGCCGCCGCCGCTCAACTGCGCCGACCGTCCCTCGGTGATCCCGTGATCGAAGATCACATCAATTTTGCCGGGGTAACGACTCTTCCACGCCCGCAGACGCGCCACCAACTTGGCCTCATCGTCGACATCGCTCAATTGGATATCAGAAAAGACATTCGATCCGATTAAATTGTGGCCGTCGATCAAGAGCGGCACGAAGAACTCCCTTTCTGCTTTCTCCACCAGATCCCCACCGGGTAGCCGGCCATCTTTGCCACATCGCCCACCACGCGGATCACAGGGACGAGCGCAGCCGCCTTGCAGCGGGCAGAGGGGGGCAGTTCGCCGCCGATGCGCAGCAAACGTTGCCAGGGACGTGCACAGTAGGCAATGATGCCGGCAGCCAGGCCGAGCCAGCCCAGCCGGCGGGCGAAAAATCCCCACAAGGCATGGCCAAGCAGAGCCGGTAGCACCACCCCATAGGTGACATAGCGGATCAGGTGCCGCTTGCGCCACAGATCAGCCTTGCCGTCGCCGCGCGCATAGCGGTAATACTGCGTCCAAAAGCTGCGCAACGAGGATCGCGGCCGGAAGTAGACCCGCGCCTCCGGCGCCCACACAAAAGCGCTGGGCCGATCCGGCGTCAGTGCGTTGATGCCGAAGTCGAAGAGCAGATCCTCACAATAGTCGAGCCATTCAGGATAGCCACCGACCGCCGCCCACGCCTCTTTGGTAAAGGCCACCGACCGGCTGCTGGGCAAAAAGCGCGCCGGATCGATCTCATCGACCAGAGGCAAGACGGTAGCAGCCATCGCCGTTTCAAAGGCGCCGGTGACATCGGGCACGAAGAAACCGGCCACCGCCTGCACAGAGTCTCCTCGCTCAAAGGGAGCCACCAGCGCTTCCAACCAGCCCGGATCGAGGCGCACACCTGCATCCGTGGCGGCAATGATCGATCCTTGTGCGGCGGCGATGGCAATATTGCGTCCCCGGCTGATATTCGCCCCAGGTTCCACGATCACACGCAGATTGGGGAGCCGTTGACGATAGCCTTCCAAAATCGAGAGCGTGGCGTCCTGGCTGCCGCCGTCACAGATCACCACTTCATCGGGCAGGCGGCGCTGTGCCAGCAACGAATCGAGCAGCCGGTGCAGACTCTCCCCTTCATTATAGACCGTTGCAATCAGCGATACCGTTGTCATCTCTCCTTTTGCCATCTTCAATCTCCACTCCTTTCCGCCATTGTGCCGTAGATCGGAGAGCGGGGCAATTCCTCGACCGGTCGGCACCCTGTGTACCGGTTGCCTTTGCCGAAAACAACCTGCTATAATGCCTTCATGCCGGGTCAGGGCTATACCGGCATGAACGACGGTGCCCACCCCCTGCGGACAGACGCTCATCGCTACTGTGTACGGAGAGTACGGTAACGTATCAGGGCAAAGGTCCGCATCAGCACTCAGCCCCTAGAAGGGATCAGGGAGTAGATGGCCGAGCGCACTTTCGTCGCTCTGGACCTGGAGACCACCGGGCTAGACAGCGGTCGCGATGCGATCATTGAGATCGGCGCCGTGCGGTTCCGAGGCGACACGATCCTCGATCGGTTTGCCTCGTTTGTTGATCCGCAACGCCCTATTCCCCTGCGTGTGCAACAGATCACAGCGATCACAGATAAAGATGTGGCGGACGCGCCTACGATCGAGCGCATCGCGCCCGAGTTACTCGCGTTCGTGGATGGGAATGTCGACGCCGTAGTGGCGCACAATGCGCCCTTTGATCTGGGATTTTTGCAGAAGGCCGGCGTTCAGTTTCATCGCCCCGCATTGGACACCCACGAACTGGCCTCGATTGTGCTGCCGGGCATGCCCAGTTACAGCCTGGGTGAACTCTGCCGGCGGCTGGAGATTCCCCTCTCCAATGCGCACCGCGCCCTGGACGATGCCGAAGCCGCTGCCCGGCTGTTCATGCACATCCAGGGCAAGTTGCGGCATTTACCGCGCCCAATTTTGCAGACCCTCGTCCACTGTGGCGCCGACAGCCTGTGGGGGCCAATGATCCTTTTCCGCGACGCGGTCGTCCTTTCCACTGTGGAAAAGGTATGGCATGGCGCAACGGTTGCCGCCGATTTGAAAGATGGACTGGCCGCCGCGGGGCAGCCAAACGGACCGGTGCAAGCCGTTCCCCCGGCGGTGGTGGATCGCGCCTTCGCCGTGGGCGCTCCGCTGGCAAAGTTGATGGGCGATGGCTATGAGGTCCGCGCCGGTCAGGTGGAGATGGCGCAAGTGGTGCTACAAACGCTCAACTATGGTGGTCATCAGATCATCGAGGCGGGCACAGGCACCGGGAAAAGCATGGCCTATCTACTGCCGGCGGCGTTGTGGGCAATCGCCAATCGGCGACGCGTGGTGATTGCCACCGATACCATCACGCTGCAGGAGCAACTGATCGAGCAGGAAATCCCGCGGCTGGCGGCCATGATCGATGTGCCGATCCACTCGGCGTTGCTCAAAGGGCGCACACACTATGTCTGTCTGCGCCGGTTGCGCACCTGGATCAGTGGCCGCACGTTGAGCCCGCTGGAACTGCGCTTGCTGACACGCATTTTGATCTGGCTGCCGCAGACGCAGAGTGGCGATCTTAGCGAGCTTTCCATCTACGATGTGCAGGAACGAGCACTCTGGCAACAGATTTCATCGGACGCGCTAAGTTGCAGCGAGGAACGCTGCGGCGTGGCCTCCTCGGTGGGGACGGGCGATCTAGGGTGGCTGCAACCGCCAGGGCGGGCGCAAGACTTTTATTGGAATGCCCGGCGCAGTGCGCAAGGGGCACATTTGTTGGTGGTCAACCACGCCCTGCTCATGGCGGATCTGCAAAGCGAAGGGCGCCTGCTGCCCGAGTACGATCATGTGGTGGTGGACGAAGCCCACCGGCTGGAGCATAGCGCCACCGAGCAGTTCACGGTGCGCCTGGAAAGTGGCCGCATGGAGGCCGTGCTGCTGCGGCTGCCCTTGCGTGAAGAGATGTTGACACTGCTTGCCGCCCATCCGCAACGGTTGCGGCTGGCGCAACTGATCGAAAGCCAGGCGCGTCGCCTCAAATCGAGTCTGCGTTCGTTTGTCGATTCGCTGATCCGCATTATGTCGCGCCAGATCGAAAATCAGGAACCCATCGGGCAAGGTGTGCGCGTCGATCTGGATCTGCTGCGTCCTCAGCCACGCTGGAGCCAGGTGGAGATCGAGTGGGACAGTATCAGCACCGAACTACGCCGCCTGACGAGGACGGTGAAGGAACTGATCGAAGAGCTGGAAGCAGCGCGCTGGTGGCAAGAAGAAGCCCAGGCGATGGTTCTGGGTGATCTGCAACGCAGCCATAGCTATCTAGCCGAGATCGATAAAGAACTCGAAGTCTTGATTGCCGGCACGGCCAATCAGCGCCGCGACACTATCAGTTGGCTGGAACTCAACGGGGAACGCAACAACCTGACCTTCTGTCTGGCGCCTGTGCATGTGAGCGATCTGCTGGAATCGAAGTTGTTTCGACCGCGACGAGCGGCGATCCTCACCGGCGCCACCTTGCGCACCGACGAAGGTTTCGAGTTCATCCAGGAACGATTGGGGTTCTGGCGCGCCAATACGCGTGCCATCGAGAGCCCGTTTGACTATCGATCCAATGTTCTGCTCTACCTGCCCAGCGACATGCCCACCCTGGATCGCGGCGGCTATCAGGGCGCAGTCGAGCGCGCCATTGTCGAAACGACGCGGGCCGCCGATGGGCGTACATTGGTGCTCTTTACCAGCCACGCCCATCTACGCGCCACCGCCGACGCCGTACGCTCTCCCCTGGATCAGGCAGGGATTTCTGTGTTGGAACACGGATCGAGCAGTCGTGCCCAGTTGCTGCGTGAATTCCGCACAGGGCGCAAGTCGGTATTGCTGGGCACCGGCACCTTTTGGGAAGGGATCGATTTGCCCGGCGAGATGCTCTCGTGTCTGGTCATTGTGCGCTTGCCCTTTGCCGTGCCCACCGATCCATTGGTGGCCGCACGTAGCCAGGCCTATGAAAACCCGTTCCACGAGTACACACTCCCCGACGCGGTGCTGCGTTTCCGGCAGGGATTTGGCCGCCTGATCCGCCGCGCCGATGACCGTGGCGTGGTGGTCTTGTTGGACAGCCGCATCTGGCAGAAATCCTATGGATCGGCGTTTGTCGACGCCTTGCCGGCCTGCACCGTGCGCCATGCGCCGTTGATGAATTTGAGTGAGACCGTGGCGCAATGGTTGAACAACAAGCCCTGGTCCTTGCCGGAAGGCTACGATGGCCGCCCCGGGATCTTTTCGTGAGGCATGAATGGTTGATTCTGTAATCGAGTCGAATGGTTCGACAGCGTCTGCGCCTGGGGCAGACTGGCTGCGAAACCGTATCTGGGCCGGTATCTGGCAGACGCTGCGCCATCCACTATGGCTGCTGATCGTGGCCGCGATCCTCCTGATCTTGCAGATCGCCGCCTCACTGTTGCCGCAGATGCCCGGCCAGTTTACCGACGATGCCGTAGAGCGGACGCGCTGGCTGCTTTCGACTCAGGAAAGCTACGGGAGTTTGAGCACGCTCTTCGCCTGGTTGGGGCTTTTCGATTTTACGCATAGTTTTGTTCTGCGCGGGCTGTTGGCGCTGCTGACCCTGCTGGTCTTCGTTCAGGTGGGCGACCTGTTGTCGCTTGTCCAGCGGATGCACACGCTGCGCCGCCTGATCGAGCACCCCACAGACAGGAACGCACCGATCCCAGTGCCAGGGTTACAGGCGATCTACCGGCTGCGCATCGCCCTGCCCGAAAGCCCCTCTGCCCTGGCCCCTGCGTTGTCGGCGCAGATCGGTCAACCGGCGCAGACATCGTTGCCTGCTGCGCCCACCAGCGAGGACCCGGAAAGAGAGCCAGAAGTCGAACAGCGTTGGCTCATACTGGATCGCGTGCCGTTCCTCTATCTGCGGCTGCTGCTGGCGATGGCCATGGCGGGATTGTTTATCCTGGTTTGGGGTATACTCTCGTTTGGCTGGGAGGCAGATCCACCGCCGCTGGCGCCTGATGCCTCATTCCGCCTGCCGTCCCGCGACCTGTGGCTCTCGTATCAACTGACGGCTGCCGATGACGACACTGTCACCGAGATTGAAAGCAGAACCGTGCCTTCCGCACCTGCCCTATTGGTCTCTGTGGGCGAAGAACGCGGCGTGCTGGATGTACGCAGCCCGGGGCATTTGCGCCTGGGTAACGTGGACGTTTGGACGACGCCCGCGAATCCTGCGCTGATCGTGGAAAGTTGGCAGGCCGATGCCCCCACACCGGCCTTGACGCTTCCCGGCCAATCTGGGGAACGCGAGCGCTTCAGTTTCGCCTTTCCGTCGGTGGGCAGCGAAGAGTCCGTGTTGATCCCTGCGGCGGAGTTGGGTGTGCGGCTGGTGCGGCTGCCCGAGGCCAATCGCTTTCTGGTCGAGGTCGTAAGCAGTGGAGCCGAAATAGAGACACAGCGCACCGTGATCAACGCCGACGATGCCATCGTACTCCCCTACCCGGATGGGGAACTGGTGCTGCGTTTCCGCTACCTGCCCAGTGTGCAAGTGAGCGTGCAGTCGACCCCCGCCGACTGGCTGATCATGCCGCTCCTGTTTCTGGCTGTGATTGGGGCGGTGGGATTGTTGCGGCGTCCGCGCTTTTTGCTCTGTCAACTGGCGGCTTGGCCGCCGGATCGATCTGTATTGGTAGCCCAAAGCGATGATCCATCCATGACGGCGGCGCTGACCACATGGGGCGAGGCGCATCGTCTCTCTACGAAAGATGAGGCCGAGCATGGCGAGTAAATCCGGGCGGGAAGTTACCGACACGCTCGACAAGTGGCACAGACGCCCGATTCCCGACGTGGTATTTGCGCCGCCATGTACGAAAGAGGCAGAGCATGAGTGAACCGTCACCGATTGTGATTGGCGTGGCCGGCGGCACCGGCAGCGGCAAGACGACAGTCAGTGAAATCCTCCTTGCCCAGGTTGGCGTGGTGCACATCGCCTACCTGCAACACGACAGCTACTACTACGACAACAGTCATCTGCCGCCGGCAGACCGGGCCAAACGCAACTACGACCATCCTTCCAGCCTGGATACGCCGCTGCTTGTGGAACACTTACACGCCTTACGCCGTCGCCAGTCGGTGCAGGTGCCTATCTATGATTTCGCCACCCATGCCCGGCGCAGCGAGACGCGCCACGTCGATCCGGCGCCGGTGGTGCTGGTGGAAGGCATCCTGATCTTCGCCGAAAAGGCTCTACGCGAGTTGATGGATATTCGTATTTACGTGGATACAGATGCTGATATCCGTTTTATCCGCCGCTTCGATCGCGATGTGAAAGAACGAGGCCGCACGCCCGACTCCATCATCCAACAGTATCTGACCACGGTTCGCCCCATGCACCTGGAGTTTGTCGAGCCGAGCAAGCGCTACGCCGATATCATCGTCCCCGAGGGCGGACACAACCAGGTCGCGATGGAGATGATCCTGGCGCGCGTTCGATCGCTCTTGGCGGCGGAGAACAACGATGTCCAGCGGCGATGAGGCGCAGCGGCGGGCTTCCCCCCGGCGTCTTGCCCCCCAGCATGTTTCCGTCGTGCTGGATGCGGGGCCGGCGGTGCACCAGAATGCGGGGCTGGCGCGCTATGCCGAGCGGCTGGCCTATCATTTGCAGCGCGATCTGGCGGATCGGGTGGATCTAACCCTCTTTTACAATCAACATAGCGGGCACTCGCTGCCCGCCAGCTTAACCGGCCTTCCACAACGCACGGTGTCGATGGGGCAGTATGCGTGGCGCTTGAGCGTGCTGGCGAGCCAGATGGCGCGCCGTCCCATTTTTGAGGATCGACTCCCTGTGGGCGCGATCTATCATGCGGCCGAGCACCTGTTGCCCTGTCTGCGTCGCCCCACGGTATTGACGGTACATGATTTGATCTTCGAGCGCTATCCACAGCACCACACGCGCATCAATCGTCTCTTCCTCAAACTGGGGATGCCGCTCTTCGTGCGCGCCGCCGACGCCATCATCGCCGTGAGCGAACAGACCAAGCGCGACCTGATCGAGTTATACAACACGCCTGCCGAGAAGATTCACGTGATCTACGAAGGCATCGATGAACGCTTTGCTCCGATCGGCCCCCCGAGAGTGGCGGCGGCGCGGCAGAAGTATGCAATTGAGCGTCCTTACCTGCTGATGGTAGGCACGCTGGAGCCGCGCAAGAATCACGCAGCGGCGTTGCAGGCGTTGGCGCGGCTCAAAGCGGAAGGGCATCCCCATTGCCTGGTCGTTGTGGGGGGTAAAGGATGGCTATTTGACCCGATCCAAACATTGGTGGGAGAATTGGGGCTCAGCGAGGACGTCCTCTTTGCCGGTCGTGTCGACGACGACGACCTGCCTGCGCTGTACAGCGGGGCCGCCTGTCTGCTCATGCCCAGCCTCTACGAAGGCTTCGGGTTCCCTGTGCTGGAAGCGATGGCGTGCGGCACGCCCGTCGTGTGCAGCAACCGCAGCAGCCTGCCCGAAGTGGCGGGCGACGCCGCAATTTTGGTCGATCCTGAGGACGTGGCAGGGCTGGCGGCGGCGGTAGGGCGGGCTGTGGGCGATGCGGCGTTGGCCGGTCAGCTACGCCAGAGGGGGATCCAACAGGCCGCTCGCTTCGATTGGACACGTTGCGCAACTGACGTTGCACGCATCTACAGCGCTCTACAAGAAGAATGAGTGAGAAATGAATCGACCGACAGTAGATTGGCCCGGCAGTGCTGAATTCTGGCGAGACAAACGTGTAATTGTGACTGGCGGTAGTGGATTTTTGGGATCGTTCGTCGTCGAAAAGTTACAGCAGCGCGGCGCAGCCCAGGTGATCGTCCCGCGGCGGCAGGAGTACGATCTGCGTGATCTGGCCGCAATCCATCGCCTGCTCGACGATACGACGCAGGATCGACCTGTGGACATGGTGATCCACCTGGCGGCGCGGGTAGGCGGCATCGGCGCCAATCGAGAACATCCTGCCGAATTTTTCTACGACAACCTGATGATGGGCGCCCCCCTGCTCCACGAGTGCTGGCGGCGCGGTGTGGGTAAATTCGTGGCCATTGGCACGGTCTGTGCCTACCCAAAGTTCACACCCGTCCCCTTCCATGAAGACGATCTATGGAACGGTTACCCCGAAGAGACGAACGCGCCCTATGGGTTGGCCAAGAAGATGCTGCTGGTGCAAAGTGAAGCATACCGGCAGCAGTACGCTTACAATTCGATCTTCCTCCTGCCTACCAATCTCTACGGTCCGCGCGACAACTTTAATCCAGAATCGTCGCATGTGATTCCGGCATTGATCCGCAAGTGCCTGGAGGCCAAAGCGAGCGGCGACCGATCGATTGAGGCCTGGGGTGACGGTTCGCCGACACGCGAATTCCTCTATGTGGGAGACGCCGCCGAGGGCATTTTGCTGGCAGCAGAGCGCTACAACAGCAGCCGGCCGGTGAACCTGGGCAGCACCTACGAAATCAGTATCCGCGATCTGCTGACGACTATCGCCAAAGTCACCGGGTTTGAGGGCGAAATCGTGTGGGACACAAGCAAACCGAATGGGCAGCCACGGCGCAAACTAGACACCCAACGCGCCAAAGACGAGTTTGGCTTCGAAGCAAAAACATCGTTTGCAGAGGGATTGGCGGAGACGGTGGAGTGGTATCGTGACGCTACCAGAAATGACAGGTAATGGGACGCGACAGTCTTTGCACCTCCTTAAGAATGCTTAACCAAAGCGATGGCTGGCGGCACGTCCGAAGGTGCGGGCGACGCCCTACTATTGGTCGATCCGGAGGATGTAGCGGGATTGGCGGCGGCGGTGAGACAGGTAACAGGAGCGACGGATTTGGGCCGAATCTTGGGCAGTGAGGGGATGTGTCAGGGTTGCGAATTCCGCTGGCAGCATACGGCTACTCAAACCGTAGCACTTCACTTGCGGTTAGTGAATCAACAGCTGGTAGAGCGTATGTAACGAGCTTTCCCTCTCGTAGCAACAGAAACGAATCAGATGCGCGAAACACTCAAGCGGCTCTCAAAGATCATCATTGGTTATGGCGCGATTCAGTGGGCCGGCCCTTTTATCTCGTTAATCTTAACGCCGATCATCACCCGCATTCTACTGCCCAGTGATTACGGAATAGCAGACTATCTGCTAACAGTAGTATCTGCGCTTTCGACCTTTGCCCTTCTGGCGTTGCCCCAAGCCATCACTACGCATTTCAATGATCGGCCCGAGGATTTCGCCTGGCAGCGGACAGTAACAGGCAGCGCTCTGGCGATTGCCGCGACCTCGGGCACAACGGTAGGGTTGATACTCTTTCTGGGCGCACCTATCCTGACGGCGCGGACTGCGATCCTAGCCGACTATACGGGATTGGTACGGTTGATCGGCTTATCATTTGGCTTCGGCATCATGTCCAGCGCTTTGACGGCTTCGGCGCAGGCTGGTCTGCGGGTGCGCTGGGGAATGACCTTCAGCCTGATCAACATCAGCTTTACTGTGCTGGGAAACCTGCTCTTCATCGTCATCTTGCGCCTGGGAGTGACTGGGATGGTGTTGACGCCGGTGGTGACGGGCCTGGCTGTGTGGGTAACGAACATGATCTTGATGCGCAAGGTAATTGGCCGTCCTACGCTCATGATGATTCGTCAGTTGCTGCGGTCTGGGCTGCTTCTGCTGCCAACGATGCTGTCCGGTTGGATATTGCAAGTAAGTGATCGATTGATCCTGGGAGAATTTGTCTCAGCCACCGCGTTAGGGCATTACACGATTGCCGATCGCATGGCCGATCTCGTCTACGTGGCGATGGCGCCCATCTACGCCGCGTGGACGCCGTTGGCCTTGGCGAGCCAGCATCAAGATGAGGGAATGGCCCGCTATGTGACCATCTCGCGCTATCTGATCGCCGCCGTCCTCGTGATGGGGTTGGGCATTGGCCTTTTCGCCACCGAGATCCTGCTCATCCTTACCCGGTCAGCCTATTTGCCAGCCGCGCCGTACGTCGGTTTCCTGGGCTACATGCACGTCTTTAGCGGATTCGGCACGATGCTATCAACAGGCGCGATTATGGGCAAACAGTTGGCTTCGGTCAGCGTGACCGTGTTGCTTGGCGCGCTGACCAACATCGGTTTGAATCTACTGCTGATTCCGACATATGGTATATGGGGAGCAACCGCCGCCACCATGATCGGCTATGGCGTGCCACAGATTGTCTTGTATTGGTGGTTGCAGCGGCGTTATCCTATCCCCTACCCGATGGGCAAGTTCATAGCCGCCTTGGTGATCCAGTTTTCGCTGCAAATGCTCGGCCTGTGGGTACCCGCCATCTCTTTCCCGATACGTTTGGCAATGAAGATAGGCATTTTTACAATTCTTCCCTTTTCATTTATCGTGTTAGGCATGGTCACCCGGTTTGAACTCTTGCAAGCCTATTTGTTTGCCCGCAACCAACTGCGGTTGGGGTGGGGCGCGCTTGCATCCGTAGACACAGTGTAGGATGGCGTGAAATACGCACCTATCCAGATGAACGCTGTCAGGAAAGATTGAAATGGACATACGATATCGCGCCATTGAAAGGTGTCGGATCTGTGGCAATCCGAACTTGGTTTCAGTTTTACACCTAGGTGAGCACGTCCTCACGGGCGTCTTCCCGCGCACCAAAGATGAGGTCTTGACCTCCGGTCCGCTGGAACTGGTGAAGTGTCACAACGACGGCGGGGAAGATGTCTGCAATCTGGTGCAGTTACGTTGTTCGTTCCCTTCGGCGGAGATGTATGGCACGAACTATGGCTATCGCTCCGGGCTAAATCAGTCGATGGTGGATCACCTGCACGATAAAGTGGCCAAGATCCGCCAGATGGTGACGCTCAACATAGGCGATCTGATCGTCGATATCGGCAGCAACGACAGCACGCTGTTACAGGCTTATCCGGCCGCTCATGGGCTGCGCCTGCTAGGCATCGATCCAACTGGGCACAAGTTCCGCCAATTCTATCCACCGCACATTGAGTTGGCGCCCACCTTTTTCTCGGCGGACACGGTGCAGGCTGTGGCGGGTGCACAGAAAGCCAAGGTGATCACGTCAATTGCGATGTTTTATGATCTGGAAGAGCCGTTGTCGTTCATGCGCCACATCACGGATGTGCTCGCCGATGACGGGGTCTGGGTGTTTGAGCAGAGCTATATGCCTTCGATGCTCGAAGTGAACGCCTATGATACCATCTGCCATGAACATCTTGAGTATTATGGATTGAAGCAGGTGAAGTGGCTCCTCAGATCGCGTTGGTCTGCAGGTCCTCGATGTGGAACTGAATAACATCAACGGGGGCAGTTTTTCAGTGACTGCGGCCAAACAAGACAGCGCCATCCAGCCCGATCGAGCGAACATCAGCGCCGTTCTTGCCCAAGAAGAGAGAGCGAGGCTGGACACTCTCGCCCCTTATGCAGCGTTTTGCGATCGGGTATTCACCCATGCAAAGTCACTCACTGCCCTCATCCACAAGATTAAGGACAACGGTGAGCTGGTGCTGGGCTATGGTGCATCGACGAAAGGTAACGTGATCCTGCAATTATGTGGGCTGACGGTGGATGACATTCCTTATTTCGCCGAAGTCAACCCCGACAAGTTCGGCAGCTACACACCCGGCACCCTGATCCCGATTATTTCGGAAGCAAAGGCTAGAGCCATGCAGCCGGATTATTTCCTGGTGATGCCGTGGCACTTCCGCGACAATCTGGTGCAGCGTGAACAAGACTACTTGAAGCGTGGCGGAAAGCTGATCTTTCCACTGCCGACCCTTGAAATCGTCGAAGGTTGACACTAAATGATGGACACGCCCAGCCTCCCCAAATCGTACATTCACTGGCCGCCCGCGCAGGCGCTTCCTACGCTTCGTCACAAACTCCGTCGCTATTTCCTGGGAGCGACCCTGACGCCGATCTATTGGCTGATAGCTCATCGTCATGCTACCCCTGGGCTGGACTTTCACCTGCGTTCAGCCCTTTGGGGTATGCAGTTGCTCTGGAACCGTCAGTTGGCACTTTCGTTTGGCTGGTCGTTCGATCTGATGTTCCTGCCAATGGATTCAACGCGTTACTTTGAGTTCGATTATGCATGGGGCGTGCTAGGACGTGCATCCGTCCGCAACTGGTTGGATGTATCGTCGCCGCGATTGTTGCCGCTCCTTTTCGCGAAAACACAGCCTGATCTCCAGCTAGACATGATCAACCCCGACGGCAACGATCTGGCGCTGACCGCCCAATTTGTAGACGCAGCCGGTCTGACAGCGCGCTGCCGTCTACACAGCCTGACAATTGCCGATGTGCCGTTCACGGCTGGATCGTTCGATACCATAACCTGCATCTCAGTCTTGGAACACATCCCCGAAGATAGTGCTGCTCTGAAGAAAATGTGGAGTTTGCTCGCGACTGGGGGACGTTTGATCCTAACCGTCCCCTGCGCCGCGCAGGCGTGGGAACAGTATATCAACCACAACGAGTACGGCGTGCTGACTGCCGGCGAGGATGGGTACGTCTTCTGGCAGCGCTTCTATGACGAAGATCTGCTGCAGAAACACATCTTTACCAAAATCGGCGCTCCCCGATCGACACGCATTTACGGCGAAAAGGCAGCGGGGCTGTTCAGACGCAACGCCGACCGCAAACGTACTGAGTACGCCACCACTTATCCTTTCTGGCGTGAACCGTGGATGATGGCGAAAGAGTACGCCTACTTCGCCCGCACCGCCGATCTGCCCGGCGAAGGCGTAATTGGAATGGAGTTTGTCAAGCCGTGAGCGATATCGTCCTCTCTTTTTGCATAGCGACACTGAATCGCGCCGATTTTATCGGCCAAACCCTTGACAGCATTATCGCGCAGGCAACCGACGAAGTAGAGATCGTGATTGTCGATGGTGCATCGACGGATCGCACGCAGGAAGTAGTACTTGCGTATCACGCGCGTTGGTCACGGATCAATTACATTCGTCTGGATAAGAAGGGTGGTATCGATCAGGACTATTCGCTCAGCGTCGAACATGCCCAGGGACGCTATTGCTGGCTCATGTCCGATGATGATATCGTGAAGCCAGGCGCCGTAGCCGCGGTCCTGGCCGCGATTGAACAAGGACACGATCTGATCGTAGTCAATGCCGAGGTGCGCTCTGTCAATTTCTCGGAATCGATTGAACCGAGTCGACTCACCTTTACCGCTGACCGACTCTACGCTTCAGGGCAGACCGAAGCGCTGTTGCATGATGTCGCCACCTATATGACCTTCATCGGCTGCGTCGTGATCCGTCGCTCACTGTGGATTGAACGCGACAAAGCATCGTACTTCGGCACCGAGTTCATTCATATCGGCGTGATCTTCCAACGTCCGCTGCCTGGCACCACCCTCGCCCTCGCCCACCCCTGGATTATAATTCGCGCTGGCAACGCCTCGTGGAGTTCTAAATACTTTCAAATCTGGGCCTTCAAGTGGCCGGAGTTGATCTGGTCGTTCGACGCCTATTCCGACGCAGCCAAACAGTCCGTCTGTCCACGCCAGCCATGGCGGTCCACCAAGATCCTGTTGACGCTACGCGCCAAGGGCGTCTACTCTGAGAAAGAATATCAGCGCTGGCTGGCTAATCAGCCCATGTCTGTACTGGAACGCTGGCAGATCCGCTCCATTGCCTGGTTGCCCGGTTGCCTGCTCAACCTCCTCGTCTGGCTTTACTTCAAATGGCATCGTCCGTGGGAGCAGTTCGGCATCTCGGAGTTTGAGGATAGCCCATTCCACTTTCGCAACTGCTGGCGGCGTCAATCGGCGAGAGCAGAGGGCAAGTGACGTATGGCTGATCCGCATGAACGTCCGCTGCTTTCGGTTGTAGTTGGCACGTACAAACACGCTGAGGACCTGGATCACTGTATCGCCAGTGTGTTGGCACAGCTGGGGGACGATTTCGAGCTTGTGGTGGGTGATGACGGCTCCCCGGATCAGACACCCGATGTGATCCGACGTCACAGCCATGATCCACGACTGCGCAGCTATCGCAATCCTGTCAATTTGGGTATGCAAGCGAACATGTTCAAGGTGGTAGAGGCGGCACGCGGTGAGTATGTCTTCATCCTCACCGACGACGATTACATGCTGCCCGGCGTGTTTGCCAAAGTTGCCGACGTGATCCGCCAACACCCTGATGTGGGCTACATTTTGAGCGATCTACCCACGATGGATGAGCGTTCGGGGGTAGTCGTCGATCTGCACCGGACGTTTCGCCGCAGCCAGTACAATCGTCCCGGATTGGAGAGTGTCGGCAAGGTGTCCGGTTCCGCCTGGGTCCTCCGCGACAGGTGCTGCGGCGCGAGTGGATCGACTGGGCGACTTGGGAAAAGTTTAAGATGAACATCTTTTTCCCCATCATTGTAGCAGGGCGTTTGCTACTGGAACGGCCCAATTACTACCTCGCCGACCAACTAGTCATGCATACGTGGTTCAACAAGGTCAATTGGGGGAAGTTTGGACCCAACGAAGTACAGATTGAGCTGAAACTGGCTGCAGATCGCTATGAATGTATGCGCGAGATCCTACATGACCAAGCGCAGACAGCGGCGGTTAGCGCACTGACTGAGCGGTGGGAGGATGGCAATTTCCGCAGCTATCTCTATTTGTCTCATTGCGGCTTTTACGATCTGATCGAGGCAGTAGGGCCTAGTGCCGCCTATGCCCAGCTTCATCAGTCGTTCCGTTTAAGCGACCGTCAACGGCGTGAACTGTACTGGTTCCCGTTCAAAATTATGGCCGTGCGTGCCTTGATGAGTATCAAAGCGTTGGTCAAACGCCTGCTCGCCCGATTGTCGATCGGATCCGCACATGGCGACGGCGATAAAGAGCCTGTGGACAACGATGGGAGAGCGATAATGCGCATCCTATTCTTGGCGGGCTATACTCATTCTGTCTACCATCGTAAAATCGAGTTTCTAGCCGATGCACCGGATGTTGAGATTCTACATGTTACGGTCGACGGTTACGGGCGTATCCCGGGCCGCTGTCCCTCCGCCAATGGGCAGCGCAGTTACCGTGTGATAACCTTTCCGGCAGGCAGGCTGGGGCCACGGCACGATCCGCACCGCAGCTTCTTGTGGACGGCCGACCTGGGCATGAACGCGTTCCAACCCGATATTATCCACGCTGAGAGCGACGTGGAAACGCTGGGAAGTTTTCAGGTGGCGCTGGCGCGCCACTTGTTTGCGCCGAAAAGCAAGCTGCTTCTCTATTCCTGGCAGAACCTTATACGGCCCAGACGCTTCTACATACGCCAGGTGGTGGATTATAACCTGCGCTCAGCCGATCATATTGCCTGTGCCAGCGTCGAAGCTGTCGACGTCCTACGTCGCCAGGGCTATCGACATGCCACCTGCGTGATGCCGCTTGTTGGCGCCGATACACGTCTCTTCACGCCGTCACCTCGACCCGAGTTACAGCAACGCCTCGCCCTTTCCGGCCCAGTGATCGGCTATGTGGGGCGGATGGTGCCAGAAAAGGGGATCGACACCCTGTTGCATGCGTTCGCCCAAATCACCACATCGGGCGAACTGCTGTTGGTGGGCGATGGCCCTGAGGAAAGCGCGCTACGTTCCCTAGCGCAAAGATTGGGAATTGTGGAGCGTTGCCACTTTGTGTCGGCGGTCCCATACAATCAGGTGGCCGATTATCTGAACTTGATGGACGTGCTGGTGTTGCCATCGCGTACCACGCTTCATTGGAAAGAGCAGTTTGGCCGTGTCTTGGTGGAAGCGATGGGCTGTCGCGTAGCCGTCGTTGGTTCCGACTCCGGCGCGATCCCCGAAGTGATGGATACTGCTGGATTTGTCTTCCCTGAAGGCGATGTCTCCGCTCTGGCTATCATCCTGGCACAGTTGACGTTGAATCCCGCCTTACGTCTGGCCAAAGCTACGGAAGGATGGATACCGTTCAGGCGCATTACACGATTGAGCACATCTCACAACAACTGCTAAATGTCTGGCGTGGTTTGTTAACTGACGCCACTGCTGAAGATCTGGGACAGTAACTGGTGTCGCCGAAATCGCTCCGCCCGATTGCCTTCTACCTACCGCAATTCCATCCTGTGCCCGAAAACAACGAGTGGTGGGGCCCCGGCTTCACCGAGTGGACCAACGTCGCCCGCGCTCGTCCATGGTTTCGCGGCCATTATCAACCTCATCTCCCCGCCGATCTGGGTTCGACGATCTGAGGTTGGTAGAGACACGGGCGGCCCAAGCCGAGTCTGCGCGGCAATATGGAATCTATGGCTTCTGCTACTACCATTATTGGTTCAACGGCAAACGCCTGCTGCACCGTCCACTAGACGAAGTACTGGCGCAGCGCTCGCCCGACTTCCCCTTCTGCCTCTGTTGGGCCAATGAAAACTGGACACGAGCCTGGGATGGACAAACGCGTCGATTGCTCATCGGACAGAATTACTCCGTAGCGGATGATCGTGTCCACATCCGCTGGCTGTTGTCCGTCTTTCTAAGACGAACGCTACATCCGCATTGATGGCAAACCGCTTTTTCTTGTCTACCGCATAGGCAACCTACCCGATCCAAACAGACGGCTGAGTATTTTGCGCGAGGAAGCGCATTGAGCTGGTCCGGGCGAACTCTTCCTGTGTAAAGTGGACTGTTTTGCCGACGACCGTACACCGCCTGCCTATTTGGGCTTTGACGCCGCAGTGGAGTTTCAGCCGGACACGGCAAAGTTGCTGACACTGCGGGAAAAAGTCTACTGGCGGCTGGCCAAACGGATCCACCGGCAAAGAGGACTCCTGGCCATCTCTTACTTCGATCGGGTGAAGCGCGGTTCTTTGGCTGCGCCAGCCCCATCCTACGCGCGTTTTCCCTGTACAACGCCCTCTTGGGACAACAGCCCACGCCGACAGTCGGGTGCGTTTCTTCTGCACGGAAGCACGCCTGAGCGGCACGGGGCATTTGCTGCATGCCGTGGTCGAGCGTTATACGCCGCCTGCGCCAGATCGGCACCTGATCTTCATCAACGCCTGGAACGAATGGGCTGAAGGCAATCATTTAGAGCCGTGCCTGCGCTGGGGACGCGGCCTACTCTGGAAGCGACACAACGCGGACTGAAGTATACGTAAACAAGGATGACAACGCCGCTTTCTGTAATTGTGTTGAATTATACACATGCGCACTGACACTCACTTGTCTGCAAACGATCTCCGTGTTCGCACAAAACGAAGGGTGGCAGATCATTGTGGTGGACAACGGTTCGTCCGATGAGTCGGTAGCGGCGATCGGAGAGGGGTTCCCAGATGTCGAATTGATCGTCAGCCCTGCTAATCAGGGATATGCGGCAGGGAACAATCTGGGCCTCAGACAGGCCATCGGTGATCGGGTCATTTTGCTCAACAGCGACGTAATCGCAGATCCTGTGGCGCTTAAAGCCCTGGCCGGTTATCTGTCCAGCCATACCGATGTGGGTGCAGTCTCACCGCGTCTGCTTACGAAAACAGGGGCAGCCCAGCCTTTTGCCTTTGGGCGTGATCCGTCGATTTGGGTATTTGTTACAACGCGGCGTTAATGCCCTTGTCTGTCGCCCCGCCCGGCACCAGTGGGCTGTTGCGCACCCAATCGATGTCGACTGGATCTCCGGAGCATGTTTCTGCGTGCGTCGGTCTATCCTGGCGCAGGTGGGATTGCTGGATGAACGGTTTTTCCTCTATTTTGAAGACACCGACTGGTGTATGCGTATACGCGCCACTGGCTGGCGCATCATCTACAATCCTAGCTGGTCGGTGGTCCATCTGGGTAGCGCCAGCCAGATGCGTAGCCACGGTAGTCCACAGCTTTATTACGACAGCCTGTTGTATCTTTACCGGAAGCACTATCCGTGGACGTACGTGCGACTGTTGCGTAGCGTGTTGCCCCTCTATCGCCGCCTGGTCGCGGCGTTGATTTAAGGAGGCAAAGGTGCGCGCCCGCATCTTCGGATCTGCTGGACAGGATGGTTATTACCTTGCGCAGCTTTGCCGTGCGCAGAGAATCGAGCCAATTTGTGTTTCTCGCTCCTCGGTACAATATCCCGGCGACGTCTCTGACTATGCACAGGTTGAAGCCCTTGTGCGTACCCACCAAGCTGATTTTGTCTTTCACCTGGCGGCCAATTCAACCACGCATCACAGCGCCTTGTTTGAGAATCACGCCACAATCGTCACAGGCAACAGAATGTTCTGGAAGCGGTGCGCTTGCACTGTCCACAGGCGAAGGTCTTTATCACCGGCAGCGGCGTTCAGTTTGTCAACCGCGGACAGCCGATTTCGGATAATGATGAAGTTTCACCCCGGCAGCGCCTATGCCATAGCGCGTATCCAGTCGGTATATGCGGCGCGTTATTTCCGGGCTCTGGGGTGAGGACCTATGTTGGCTATCTCTTTCATCACGAAAGCCCCCTTCGGAAAGACAATCACGTCAGCCAGAAGATTGTGCACGCCGTGCAGCGCATCGTTGCAGGCAGTGCCGAAAAGCTCACGATCGGCGATATCTCTGTCGCCAAAGAATGGACATTTGCCGGCGATGTGGCAGCGGGTATGCTGGTGCTGATGCAGCAGGATGGTGTGGCCGAGGCGACCATTGGATCCGGCGTAGTCTACACCATTGCAGAATGGCTGCACCTTTGTTTTGCCAGTGTCGGACGTCGATGGCAGGATCATGTGGAAATACGCAGCGATTTTACACCGGAATACAGTATGCTTATTTCCGATCCATCGACGATGTACGGTCTTGGCTGGCAACCTACGGTTAGTTTTGAAGCGCTTGTGCAACACATGCTTTCAGGAACGCCATGATGGTGGTTTGTAACCTGTTACAAGCCACACCTGCTGCGCGAGCTTGCTAATGACCCACTACTTCCTCGACGCCCGCACCGCCACCGCCCACTTTCCGGGCATTGGGCGCTATGTGCGCAATCTGGCCACGGCCATGGCGCCGCTGCTCGGCGCGGACGAACGCCTGTCCATTTTGTGGAATCCGGCCGATGCCACGGCCTGGGATCCGGCGCCGCTCACCAATCAACAGGTCAGCGCCGTGCCGGCGCCGGTCTCGCCCTTCTCACTCCAACAACAGTGGACGATCCCACGTCGGCTTAAGCAAGCGGCAAGTCGCAGCCCGCGCTCCTCGCTCTATCACAGCACCTACTACCTCATGCCTTACCGGCCCGCTCTGCCCACGCTGTTGACGATCTACGATCTGATCGCCATGATCCACCCGCAGACAGTCTCGTCGCGGGCGCGGCTGCTCTTCCGCCTGACCACACGGCTGGCCCTACACGCAGCAGATGAGATCATCACCATTTCTGCAGCAACGCGACAGGATCTGCTCGCTCACTTCGCCGTGGATGCAGACCGCGTCACCGCCATCCCCCTGGCCGCGGACCCACGCTTCACGCCGCAGCCGCCATCCGCCGTCGACGCCATTCGCCGCAAATACGCCCTGCCCGACCGCTTCATTTTTTACCTGGGCATCAACAAGCCGCACAAAAACCTCGTCCGTCTCGTCGACGCCTACGCCCGCTTACCCCAATCCCCAATCTCTAATCTCCAATCCCCGCTGATCATCGCCGGCGCCTGGGACGAACGCTACCCCGAGGCGCAACAGTGGGCCGGGGCACAAAACCTGGGTGACCGGGTGCGCTTCCTCGGTCGCGTGGACGACGCCGATCTGCCCGCGCTCTACAGTGCCTGCACCCTCTTCGTCTTCCCCAGCGTCTACGAAGGCTTCGGTTTGCCCGTCCTCGAAGCGATGGCCTGCGGCGCAGCCGTGGCCTGCGGGGATGCGTCGAGCCTGCCCGAAGCCGCCGGCGACGCCGCCCTGCTCTTCGATCCGCGTGATGTAGAAGCTATCAGCGATGCCCTGCGCCGCGCCCTCGAAGACGACTCCTTGCGCCGCACCCTGGCCGGGCGCAGCTTGCAGCAAGCGCGCCAATTTTCCTGGCAGCGTACGGCCGCCGAGACGTTGTCCTGCTACCGAAGGATGGGAAATCTCGCTTGAGTCACTCGAACTTCCGTGCTACAATACCATCACATTCTCAGAAGTGTACTCAGTGCAGGCCGGGAGAAAATGATGATTCGGACACAGATCAGGTTATAGTGAATTCAACATTGAAAACCGAAGTTTCGCCAGCGCCGGTTGAGGTGCCTGATCTTGCGGAGGGCGAAGGCGCAGCGCCTGGACCAGGCGAACTTAGCGGCCTCGTCGGCGACGCTGTCGAGATGCTGAAAATCGCCACAGAGAACACAAAGAGCACAAAGCAGAAGAGGGAAGCGACCTTATCTGTGTTCTCTGTGTTCTCTGTGGCGGTAAAGGCAGTAGGATTGCCACAAAGAACGCATAGAACACAAAGCAGAAGGGAAGGCATTTATCTCTGTGCTCTCTGTGGTAGTTCCCGCCACATTCGCTCTCTTGCCGGGTAGTCCCGCACCCTAGCTTCGCCGGTCGCAAAACTCTCGGTTTCAAAAAAGTGATACCACGATAGATGCCGACTGAGCCTGGTCGATTGTGCCAGTTTCATGGCGATGCGGAGCTTGACATGGCGGCTGCTTTCGCTTTTGACGCACATTTTGAGGAACAAGGCTTTGTCATGATGCCAGAACGGGAACATAACTAGATGCCACTCGATCTGCCTTCCACTTTCGCCTTTAGCCAATCGAGCCTGCAAGCGTACAGCGATTGTGCGCGGCGTTTCTGGCTGGCCTACGTGCAACGCTTGCCCTGGCCCGCCGTCGAAGCCGGCCCTGTTCAGGAGTATGAGGAACAGATGCGCCGCGGCTCCGCCTTCCATCAGGTGCTGCAACGTGCCGAGACCGGCCTCGATCTCGATTTGCTTGCCGAGCGGCTGGACGATCCCGAATTGAGCCGCTGGTTCGACGCCTATCGCCGCCATCGACCGGAGCGCCTGCCCACCCAGCACCGCGAAGTGGAGCGCATCCTGAGCACCCCCTTCGGCAGCGAGGACGGCGCCTATCGCCTCGCCGCAAAGTACGATCTCATCGCCGCCGACAAGGATGGCCGCGTCGTCATCGTCGACTGGAAGACCAACCGACGACCCGAGCCCCGCGATCTGCTCCAACGTCGTTTGCAGACCATCGTCTACCCCTTCGTTCTCGTCGAAGCGAGCGACGGCTTGCCCTGGGGGCCGGTGGAACCCGAACAGGTCGAGATGCGCTACTGGTTCGCCGAAGCGCCCGAGAGCCCGCAGATCTTCCACTACAGCGCCGACCAGCATGCCGCCAACCGCACGCAGTTGCAAGCGCTTGTACACGAGATCCTGCGCGGCGACAGCGAAGCCGATTTTCCACTTGTCCCCGACACCGAGCAGAACCGCAAACGCTTCTGCGCCTACTGCGTCTACCGCAGCCGCTGCGACCGCGGCGAAGTCGCCGGTCCCCTCGCCCAGATCGAAGAGGCCAACTTCTTCGCCGTCGATCTGGATCAGGCGCTGGAATTCACGTTGGATGAAGTCGAGGAATTAGCCTTTTGATATCGGAGGTGCTTTATGACAGTACAAACCATTGAAGCCATCTATGAGAACGGCGTATTTCGCGTCAAATCAGCGCCGCTTCTGGGTTTCAAAGAGGGGCAAAAAGTGACGATTACAGTTGAAACGAACCATGAACCGCTGCCTTTGTCCTTACTGACAAACATCTATGAGGGGCTGACGGAGGCAGAGATCGAGGAAATCGAGGAAATCATGCTTGATCGCTCTAACTTCTTGACCGATAGACCAGAAAAAGAATGACCGAACAAGTGCTACTCGATACCGATACCCTGTCACTGCTGATGCGGAACCAGCCGGCAGTCGTTGAAAAAGCATCAAACTATCTATTGGCGCATAGGCAGTTAACGTTACTTGATGTTGTAAATTGGCACGAACAGGACGCTTGATCTTGCCCCGCCCCTGGCTTCTCCTCCCACCCATTAAACCAGGCCAAGAGTTGCGCGCTGCCGTCGGGGGACACCCCCTGGTGGCGATGCTGCTGGCCCAGCGCGGCTTCGATACACCGGCCAAGGCGTTGCCCTTCCTCCACGTCGACCAATACACACCGGCGCCGCCGTCGGCGCTGGTCGGGTTGGAACGCGCCGCCCACATCCTCCACGCCGCCCTCGCCCAAGGACAAAACATCCTGGTCTGGGGCGATTTTGACGTCGATGGCCAGACCAGCACGTCGCTGCTCGTCGCCGCCCTGCGCGATCTGAGCACAGACGAGCAGGTGCGCTTCCATGTGCCCAACCGCTTCACAGAAGGCCATGGCATTCGCGTCGCCAAACTCAGCGAATATCTGGCCGACCCCAGCTTTCCGCCGCAGGTACTCCTGAGCTGCGACACCGGCATCGCCGACGCCGAGGGTGTGGGGTTGGCCAAGGATGCCGGTCTCACCGTCGTCGTCACCGATCACCATGATCTGCCTGCCGAATTTGCCGACTGCGAACTGGGCGTCGATCCGCCCTGCGCCGAGGATGCCGCCACCGGCCAGGCCGGCGTGCGCCGCGCCGATGCCATCGTCAACCCCAAGTTTCAGCGTCTGGGCGATCCGCTGCGCACATTGCCCGGCGTGGGGGTTGCCTACAAGCTGGTGCAGCGCCTCTACGAACTGGCCGACAGGGCGGGCGAAGCCGAAAAATATCTCGATCTGGTGGCGCTGGGCATCGTCGCCGATGTGGCCGAACAGGTCCACGACGCCCGCTACCTGCTGCAACACGGGCTCGAACGGCTGCGCCATACCCAGCGCACCGGGCTGCAAGCGCTGATGAACAACGCCCGCATCAACCCCGAGCGTCCTCAACGCCGAGGACATCGGCTTTCAGCTTGGCCCGCGCATGAACGCCCTCGGCCGCCTCGAAGACGCCACCGTCGCCGTGGATCTGCTCACCACACGCGATCCCATACGCGCCGGAGAACTGGCGGCGCGCATGGAAAGGCTCAACGGTCAGCGCCGCCTGCTTACCCATCAAATGACAGCCACGGCCATGGAGATCATCGAGCGCAACCCGCACTACCTCGACTTCAACGCCATCGTGCTGGCCCACCCGCAGTGGCACGCCGGCATCGTGGGCATCGTTGCCTCGCGCATTGTCGAGGAATTTAACAAACCGGTCGTCCTCATGCTCAACCCGCCAGGCGAAGCGGCCCGCGGCAGCGCCCGCAGCACCCCCGGCGTCGACATCGGGGCCTCGATTGCCGCCTGCGCCGATCTGCTGCTCAACTTCGGTGGACACCCCGGCGCGGCGGGTCTCTCGCTGCCCGCCGAAAACATTGATCACTTCCGCCGCGAACTCAGCCGCCAGATCGAGCATCATCGCATCGACGCCGGCCCCGAAGGGCTGCGCATCGACGCCGAAATTCCGTTTGGCGATCTCGACTTCCCGCTCGTGGAGCAGATCGAGCGGATCGGCCCCTTCGGCAACGGCAACCCCAAGCCCGTCTTCATGAGCCGCCGCCTTACCGTCGTCGACGACCGTCGCATCGGCAAAGACGGCACCCATCGCAAGTTGGTGTTGGCCGACGAAAAGGGCAGCAAACAACCGGTGATCTGGTTCCGCGGCGCCGATGTCATCCTGCCTGAAGGCCCGATTGACTTCGCCTACGGTCTGGGCATCAACGAGTACAAAGGCGAACGCTCGCTGCAACTGGGCTACGTCGACAGCCGCGCCGCCGAGGTGGAGAGCATCCACGTGGTCGACGTCACGCCCAAACGCCGCCCCGTCCACGATTTGCGCCAGGAGATGGTACAGCCCGCCGATCTGCCTGCCGATGCCTTCTGGTTGACCGAAGGCGCCGCGCCGGGCGACCTTCCTTTCCGCTCACGGCTCGAAGCGCCTACCGCCGCCCCCGGCCATCCCCTCGTGGTGTGGAGTGTGCCGCCTGCGGGGGAAGTGCTCTCCTGGCTTGTCGAGACGCTGGCCCCCTCCGAAGTTTATCTGGTGGGTCAAGCCACCGGCGACGACAGCCTCGACGCCGTCCTCAAGGGCGTGGCGGGGATGGCCAAATATGCGCTCGGGCGCGACGGCCGCCTGCCCATCGACCGCCTCGCCGCCCGCATCGGCAGCACGGAGGCGGTGATCCGTCACAGCCTGCGCTGGCTCGAAGCCAAAAACCTCATTCAACTGGTAGAGTGGGAAAGCGGCGATATGGTGCGTATCGCCCCCGGCGACGGCAACGCCCTCGACGAAACCGAGTGGCAGATCCTCGAGGCGGAGTTGACCGAACAACTGGCCGAAGTTCGCGCCTACCGTCGTTTCTTCAAACGGGCGAAGGTGACAGAACTTGGTCTTTGAGCCGGCGATCCCGCCATTCGGGTGCTCAGTATTCGGGTTGAGGGCGGCTACCAGAACGGACCGGCACGAGCCGGTCCCTACACGTGGGATGGACCTCCGTGTCCATCCGTCGGGCTTCCCGCTGACATGACCCACCCATCGGCACACCCCATTCTGCCCGATTGACGACTAACAGGCGCGGCAGGTAAGATACACCTGTACATCACCGAATAGTTGACACTGCAATCCCGTCCGTTCCACAAAGGACCATTTCACCGATGAACGAAGACTTACGCCAACAACTTCAGCAGGCGCAGCAGGAGTTGGATCCGCAGTTCAAAGCGCTGCGCGCCGCCACCGGCGCGCTCAAAGGTGCGATGCGCCTGGCCGATCAAGAGAAGGCCGACGCCCTGCCCATGCAGAAAGCGCTGGTCAAGCTAGAGCAGGCGCTGGCCCAGGTTGAGGCCGAAGAATTGCACGCCGCCAGCCTGCAAAATGCCACACAAACCTTCGCCGCCGAGACCACCCAGGCGCTGGACGCCCTCGCCTACGAGTTCGCCCGCGATCTCAAGGAGACCTTCGAGTCGCGTGGCGAAACAGTGAGCGGACGGCCGCCCACGCTGGTGGTGGATCCGCTGGTCCTGCAAATCGACATCAACGCACGCAAGGCGCGGTGGTTCTACGGCAAAGAAGCGCTGACGCGACCGCTGGCGCTTTCCTTAAACGCAATTGTGAAGGCGTACGATCAACAGCGCAAACAGATCATGGATCGCAAAGTCGATACCGATGCCTTCCTGCGCGAACTGCACGCCGCCTGGGACGAGCTGAACCAGGAGAAGTCGCGGCGACGCGTCAACCTAGTCGAGGCGTACAGCAAGCTGGTGCTCAACCGCCAAAACGCACGTTTCTGGAACGCCCCCTCGCGCAGCACCTTCAAGGACTATGAACGCCATTTCTTCGTGCGCGATCTGGTATTGGCGCGTGACACCGATCCCACCGTCGAGGTGGACGGGCAACGGCTGCACCTACGCCTGGGCGTCGCCACCAAGAGCCAGGCCGACAACGCCAGCCGCAGCCTCTGGGTCCCTACCAGCGCGCTAGACGGTGACTACTACTCAGAAATTACCTTCGAGTAACCCGAACGGACGTCTGCTATGACAAACATCACCGAAACCGCAGTTGCCATCTCCCGCCCGCTGGCGCGTCATATTGTCGAAGTGCTGGGCAGCACCGGCACGCCGCCTGCCCGCGGGGTGCAGCACTTCAATGTGGGCAACTTTTCGCTCCTCGACGCATTGGACGAATACTACTTCTCGTCCTATTTGCAGGACGGCGGCGGCGCCTACAAGATGGTGGTGGGCGACTATGGCAGCGGCAAATCGCATTTTCTTTACTGTCTGCGCGACCGCGCCTGGAGCCGAGGCTTTGCCGTCTCTAAAGTGGACCTCAGCCCGGTGGAGACGCCCTACAACGATCAGCGGTTGGTCTACGCCGCCGTGGCGCGCAACCTCATCTGGCACGAGGAAGATGAATCGATCAGCGATGAACAGGGGCTAACTCGCTTCCTCGAAGGGACGCTCACCCGCTTTGTGGGCGGCCACCTGAGCCTGGAAACGCTGAACCATCCCAACTACACGGGTCTTGTGGATACGCTGGAAGCTACAGCCGTAGACAGCCTCGCCTACAAAAACGCCACATTGGCCTACTTCGACGCCCTGATCCGCGGGCAGGAAGAACGCCAGGAATCTCTTACCCGCTGGCTGATGGGATCGAACACCACGCCCGACGATACCAAGATCCTGCGTGAGGTGGGCGTCACGGGCAAGATTACGCGGACGAATGCCTTCCGCATGTTGCGTTCGCTGGTACAGGTAATCCGTGCGCTCTCGTACAGCGGCCTCATCCTCCTCTTCGACGAAGTAGACCGCATGGCCAGCATCGGCGGCAAGGCCGAAAAGCTCGCCACCGACAACCTGCGCGAGGTCATCGACCGCACCCGCGACGATCTGCCCGGCGCTATGTTTGTCTATGCCGTGCCACCGCAGTTCATCAACGACATCGTCCCTCGTTACCCGGCGCTGCAACAGCGTGTGCGTGCCCCAGGGCGCTTCTCACGCGTCAATCATTTCAGCCCACAGATCAGCCTGGAACACCTGGATCTCGACGAAAACGATCTGATGCTGGCCATCGGTGAGAAGCTGATCCCCATCTACGAAATCGCCTTTGCCGCTTCGCTGGATCACAAGACACAGCAGGCCAACGCCGCCATCCTCGCCAACGTAGCCCGAGACGTCTTTTTAGACGTCAGCCACCGCCGCCTCTTCGTCAAAGCGTTCGTCACCGAATTGGCACGCCAACAGGCCGGGCCCGAGCATGTCCTCAGCGAAGAGGAGGCGATCGCCATCGTCCGCGGGCAGGTGGATGAATTGAGCGGTGGGGAAACGCCGCCCTATTAAAGCCAGTCAGACGTCGAATTCATTCGGCGGGGGCCTGAGGTGGATTCTGATGAAAATGCAAAACTTGCCGACCTGGCGTCAGAAGAAGTTGCCCTGTTGGTCACCAGGGTATTGGAGCGAACCCTGATCGAAGCCTATCGTGAAGAGTAACCGTGTATGATCGGCGAGATCGTCGAACATCCCCAATATGGCCGTGGACAGATCGTGGCCCAATATCGCAACGGCGCAGAATGGATGGTGCGCTTCGAGAACGGGCTGCGCTTTCGCCGTCCGCGCCAGGAATTCAACGGAGAACAGAGCGAGGAAAGACCTATGTTTGCTGCGGCACCATCCTCTATGCCGACGCCAATGTTGCCCGATCAATGGGACGCCCGCCAGTTGATCGAAGCGCTGCGTATGGGCGTGGCCCCGGCCCAACACATTCGCGATCTCACCATCGGGCTTGAGGCAGAACGCGCCAGCCTTGGCGCCGCGCTTGTGCAGGCACACAGCCACGGCGGCGCCGTGCGCGCCATCATCGGCGAGTATGGTTTCGGCAAGAGTCACATCGTAGAGTTAACGGCACGCGAAGCACTGGATCGGCGCTTCCTGGTCGCCGCCACCAGCCTGGACTTGATCGAACTGCCGCCCCATCGCGCCTTCGACATTTACGGTAGCCTCCTGCGCAATCTGCGCTACCCCGACGGCGATGAACGTGGCGTCGGGCCGCTGCTGGGGCAGATTAAGGCGATTCCTCGTCTGCGCGATCAGATGCGCGAGATTGCCCAAGTGGAAAACGATCCGCTGGTGGTGGCCTTGACGGCGCTCAGTTCGATCTCGTCTTCGCGGCAACAGTCGGCCTGGGAAAACTGGCTCATGGGCGGGCGCCGTGTCAAGTCGATGAATCGGGCCACGCCGCGCGGCATTCGCTTCCCCAGCATCTACCGCGTAGGGCACAACGCCCGCCAGATCGCCTACTTGCTCAGCGGCATCAGCGTGTTGGCGCGGCTGGCCGGGTACAGCGGTCTCTGCATTCTCATCGACGAAGCCGAAAGTTATTCGCTGCTCAAGGCCTATCAGCGCCCCAAGGCCAGTCTCTTTTTCAGCGGTGTGATCCATGCGGCATTGGGCGAGAACCGTTCACGAGTCAACGCAGATGAGCTGCCGCAGCATCGCTTCCGCCAATACCCGATTTCGTATGGCGAACGGCAGTCGCTCTTCTTCCTCTTCACGGTGACGCGCAGCGACAACCGCATGCCGCTGGAAGATCGGCTCGCCGATGAACAGATCCTCGAACTGGACCCGCACCATTCGCCCCAGGAGATCGGGCAATTCCTCGAAGAAGTGATGATCTTCCACGCCCACGCCTACGGCTATGAACCGGGCGAACGCCAGCGACAGATCCGCCGCGGCGCAGCGGAACATCTGGCCCAGGGCATGCGCAATGATCATCTCAGCATTCGCGGCGTGGTGCGCCTGGCCGTGGAACTCTTCGATCTACTCTACCTCTACCCCGACTACGACACCGCTACTATGCTCGACGAGCTGCGCGGCCAGATGCGCTGATGGACCCCGCCGATCTCAAAGCGCGGCTGCGCCACACCTGGTCGCCGTTTTTTGCCCGTCACGGCAACTTCACCCCGGTGCAGACTGCGGGCATCCCACCGATCTTGGACGGCGAACCCGTTCTCATGATTTCGGCCACGGCGTCGGGGAAGACTGAAGCCGCACTGGCTCCACTGCTCGAACGCCATTGCCTCGGCCCGAATGCGCCCGAGGATGCCCAACTGCGCATCCTGTACATTTGCCCGACGCGGGCGCTGGTGCGCGACCTCTACGAACGCCTGCGCGATCCGCTGGATCTGCTCGGCGTTTCGCTTTCAATGAAGAGCGGCGACACAGGCCCCGTCTCCACCAGCCAACCGCCGACGGTGCTGATCACAACGCCGGAATCGACCGATTCGCTGTTGACGCGTGCACCGCGCCTGCTGGCCGATCTGCGCGCAATTGTACTCGACGAGATCCACCTCTTCGATGGCGGCCCGCGCGGCGATCATCTGCGCTGCCTGCTGCCCAGGATCGAGTATGTACGCCGCTACCGCAGCCGTCAACTGGGGATCGACTTTGTCCCCATGCAGCGCGTCGCGCTCTCGGCCACCGTGCCCGATGCGCCGGGCACCGCACGCCGCTACCTGGCGATTGACAACGCAAGCAGGCCGCGCATCGTCACCATCCCCGGCGTGCGGCGCATCCTGGCGCAGATTCAGCCCATGGCCGGCCTCGACGATCTGGTAACGGCGTTGTCCTTGCGCGCCGGCGACGGCGAAATCCGCAAGTCGCTTGTCTTCTGCAATACCCGCGCCGAAGTGGAACAGACCGCGGCCTATCTGCGCGCCGAGTTACCCTACGAGGCCGCCGTCTTTACCCATTACTCCAACCTGGACCCTGCCCTGCGCCTGGAGGTGGAACGTGGTTTCGCCGAAGCCGGCGTCGCCCTCTGCGTGAGTACGTCCACGTTGGAATTGGGCATCGATATCGGCAGCATCGACGACGTGGTGCTGATCGGCTCGCCGCCGGGGATCACGTCGTTTTTGCAGCGCATCGGTCGAGGCGGCAGACGCACAGAGGCGACGCGCGTCCTTTGCCTGGCGCGCTCCCCACTCGACGACGCCCAATTTCGCGCCATGATCGCCCTGGCAACAAGATCCACCTTTCCCCCACAACATGGCCTGGCGCTCGATGAGGCCGGTTTCCTGCCGTCGGTGCTGGTGCAGCAGTGTTTCAGTCTGCTCAAGCAAAGCCCCACCGGTGCGATCCGGCTGGCCGATCTGCGGCAGGTGGCCCCCGCCGAAGTGGACGAGGCCACGCTGCGGCAGATCCTCGACCATCTTGTGCCCAACCAATATCTGCGGCCTGGGCGACTGGGCGAATGGCGCCCCGGCCCGGCATTGGATGAGTTGGTGGACGCCCACGAGATCTACAGCAACATTGGTGGCGATCCGCTGACGCTGCAATTGGTGGATGCCTACAGCGGACGCCTGCTGGCGCAGACGAGTCAGCGCCTCTTTGTAGGCGATAGGCTGCGGTTGGGCGGGCATACGTTGACGGTGCGCTGGCGTGATCGCTATCGGGTGGGTGTGGCGCGAAGCGGCCCCGGGGATGTGGACGTGGATCTGCGCAGCCACACCACGCCCTTCGCCACCCCGCTGGATGTGAGCCAGGCCGTGGCGCGGCTGCTGGGGATGGCTGAGGGCGAGATGGCGTCGATCCCAGTCGCCGAAGGGAGTTGGCTTTTTCACTTTTGGGGCGATGTCTACGGCCTGCTGCTGGCGGACCTGCTGCAATCGCACTTCGGCGTCCACGAAGAGATGGACGACGATAGAGCACCGGTGATGCCGGTCAACGCACACTGTCTCTTTGTGCCGGGGGCGCCGGCTCAATTGCCGCCATTCCACGCTGCGCAGGCACGGGTGGTGCTGTCTCGGCTGTTGCCGCGTGTGGAACCCTTCCTCGAACTGGGGCGCTTCCACTCGCTGCTGCCCCCGTCGGTAGCCGAGGCTGTCGTCATGGCGCGCTGCAATCTGCCCGGGTTTGAGCGTCTCTACCGGCAGGCGCGGATCATCGAAGCCTCTTCCGGTCTACGCGCCCAGTTGGAAAGGCTGCTGTGAGTTTCGGGCGAAAACGGCCGGAACACGACTGTGCAGAGTCCGTGTCCAATCTAGTGTCGGGTGGTCAAGTGATGTCAATTCCGTAGGGGCGCTGCTTGCTGCGCCCACAGTGCTGGCGGGCGCAGCAAGCAGCGCCCCTACCCAACCAGTCACGCTTGACGCATCACCAGGGTCGACTGCCGGGTCTTCAGCGCAGCGCGTTGAGCACATCGTACTGCCAGGAGTACATTGCTTCGGGGCCAAGCTTGAGCAGCGCCGCATGGTCGAGGAGAATCTGCCCATCCTCGATGCGGAACAGCGGGTGGAAGGGATCGCGGTTAGGCAGTCCGCTGCCGGTTTGCGCCTGCCAATCGGCCACAGAGATTGGGCTGTTATCAACCAACTGCTTCAGGCTGTCGAACGTCGATTTCTGCATCATGCGCACCGGTAGATCGGGGAAAAAAGTCGCTCGGATGGAGTCGTCCACTTCTGTCCACAATTGGCGGATAATGGTTTGACGGGTGCGCACGCTTTCCATATCCATCTCGCCGGTGGAGAGGGCGGCGCGCAGGCGATTGTTCCAGTCTGCGGGCTGCCAGGCGAGGCTGCGGCTCATGTGCAGCAGCCACTTTTCGTGGGGAATGTACTCACGGTTGGCCAGGAAGAGCGCCTGCACCAGATTGTCCACGGCCTGGTTGAGCATTTGATGGCCTTGCAACACGTCCCCGCGATGGATCCAGATCTCGGCGGCCAGCTCGAAATGCCACCAACAGCCCATCATCGGTCCGGCGGCGGCGGCGGGGTCGGGGCGTGGGGCCAGCTTCTCCTCAAACAACCGCTGCACCCGCCCCTCGGGATCATAGAGAATCTGTGCATAGGAGGCATCCCACAGCGCCACGTCTTCCCAGGCGCGCTGCTCCTCGGCGGCGATGTCCACGATTTTGATGTCGTAGAGTTGACCGTCCAATACGGTGATGCCCAGGGCCACAGGGAATTTGTCCTGTTGCCAGCGGTGGTAGGCGGCGGAGGCAAGGAAAAGCGTCACGTCGATCTCGGAAAGATGGTCGGCGTAACCGCGCGACAGCCCGCCGTTCAACGTCACGCCCAGCACACCATCGATGGCAACGAAGCGCGGCAACATGCGTTGCAAGTGGGCGCGCAGTGTGTCGATCTGGTTTTCTGCTGAAATCTGCACATAAGGACGGGTCAAAACTGCTCCTTTACCCTTGCACCAGGATGGCGAATCGTTCGTCGGCAACCGCCTTGCCCCAGTAGATGTCGTCTTGGCTCAGATCTTCCACCGTCACCACTGTCAACGAAGACGGCAACGCTGCCACGATTTCGTGAGCGTGTAGGCCGCCGCCGGTGTGCCAGAAGCCCTCTATGAGCAGAAGAAGGCCGCCCGGTTTGAGCAGCACGCGCCAATTCGCCAGCACCTCCGCCGGATCGGGGAAGCTCCATAGCACGTGACGGCAGACAATGGCATCGAAGGTCTGCGGCGCAAGATCGGGCGTGCCGGCGTCCATGACATGAAACTGGATGGATTGTCCGTGCGCCTGCGCCTTTGCCTGTGCCAACTCGATCATAGACGGCGACAGATCGATGGCCGTGACCGTGTGTCCCAAATCGGCCAGCAGCACACTGAGCGAGCCCGTGCCGCATCCTGCGTCGAGGAGAGAGCCTGTCTGCGTCGGCAACATGCGACGCAGCAGAGATATCCACGCCCGGCGAATTTTGGGATCGTGCAGCCCATGATCCGGCTCCTCATCAAACGAGGATGCTGCCTCGTCCCAAACGCGGCGGGTTTCGTGCAGGTAGTTTGGGTTTTCAGGGGAGTGAGGCATGGGGGTTATCTACCTGTCTGTCGACGATTCAACCTTTTCAAGTTTTTCGGTTATGTGCATAGGTTGTGTTCGATGATTGGTCAACAAGGCCGTCAAGGAGTGACCAGGACTTTGACCTCTTCATCCAGGCGGCCGGCGAGTCGGTCTCTTTCTGTTTCGAGATCGTAGCGTGTCTGCAAGTTCATCCAGAATCGTTCCGACATGCCAAAGTAGCGCGCCAAGCGCAGCGCCGTGTCGGCTGTAATGGCCCGCTTGCCGCGCACGATTTCGTTGATCCGTCGCGGCGGCACGCCCATATCTTTGGCAAGGCGATATTGTGAAATAGCCATCGGCTCCAGAAACTCTTCGAGGAGGATTTCGCCGGGATGGATTGGGGGCAGCTTTTCGTCAGACATTCAGGTTATCCTCTGAAGTTACTTATTCTCTGAAGTTTGAGAACGAATCAGGTCTTCGATCTCTTCGATGATTCGTGGCAGATTGGGATGTACAAAACTCATGCCCGGCGCAGGAACGCGGTTGTGTTTTATGTCTGGTGGCAGATGTTCATGCTACAACCTGGATGAGGTTGGAAAGGCTATTATCTTGCTGCTGAAGGCGCTGTACTTCGTTACGATAGGTAGCCTGACGAGTAAGCCACGTGCGGTAGACGCTGGCCCATTCTCCAAAATCCATCACCCACTCTTCTTGCTCCGCTTCTTCGCCTGCTGCATATGACGCATAAAGTGTCTCTGAGCGGATGCCGTACTTTCGCTCGAAGGCAAGCAGTTCTTCTTCCAACGCATGAATATCGATCAACAGATCGCGCAGTTCCATATCAATGTCTCCTCACTCATTCCAACGCTATGTGAATCGATTTTAGCATGGAGAAACTACGTGCGTAAAGTGGTCATTGAGCGATTTCAGCCGCGCGCTACGTGCTCTATCCCCATTTCATTTGTGGACTGCCAATGGCTCAATGACCGCTAACGCCGCGGCCCCCGCCGGCTGCGCGAAGTAGATATCCCACCGCATCTGCAAATGCAGCCCAAAATCAGAGGAGGTGCCCAAGAACTTCGCCAGCCGCAATGCCGTGCCGGGCGTGACGCCGCGTTTGCCTTGACTAGTTCATTGACCCGCTGATGTGCGTCACTATTACGCCAGGTAAAGCAAAGCCGCGGCCCCACAGCCCTGCATGACTGCCGCCGTCCATGAAGTGACTCTCTACACAACGCCAATCGGAACAATTGCAGTGCTCGAACAGAGCCGGATTACTATGATGCCCCGTCGGATCCGTTTACTTGACCGGATTCCCTCGCGCATACAGGTACCGATTGTAATCGAGGACCTGCCCCGCATCCGGCACCAGCGTATCCGGCGAGAGGAACTGGCCAAGAGAAGGGTCGTAATAGCGGGCGTTGTAGATAGAGCAGGCCGGTAGCGTCCTGCTTCTGCCCGGTGAAGGTGCGGTCGGTGGGCAGGGTTCCACTGCTGCTGCGGGTCGCGCCGTAGGCATAGTAGGCGCGGCTGGCTGTCTGTGTACCGCTGCTATTGGTGGTGACGCTGTTGCTGCTCAGATGATCCGTGTGTAGGTAGCTGAACGTGGTCCCCCGCCGCGTGGCGATGATCTGCCCGTTGAAGCTGTAGTACTTGATGACGACTGTAGATTACCCCCGATGTCATTCAGTTCAGTAATCGAACCGAATGACATCGCGGAATCCAGGTATCGTGACCTTCATAGCCCACATTCCGCAGGGGAAAAGTGGGCAGAAAAGGAATAAAAGTGGGGGATGAAAGAGGCGTGGAAAGCAGAACTCCTGTATGCTACGGGGTATGGAAACGCCAGAACTTGAATACACAACCGAACGGATCGATCACTTGGGGATCGTGGCAGGGATCTGCAAGCAGATCAAGCTGATTCAGATCATCGATGAATCGTTGGCGACGCCGTCTGGGCGCAAAGTGAGCTGTGGACAGGCGACGCAGGCGATGGTGCTGAATGCGCTGGGGCTGACAGGACGGGCGCTGTATTTGATGCCTGAGTACATGCACAATAAGCCAGTGGATCTGCTGATCGGAGAAGGGCTTGAGGCGGCGGATTTCAACGATGATACGCTGGGACGTGCGCTGGACGAGTTGCAGCAGGCCGGGGTGACAGAGCTATTTGCCCGCGTGGCAGCAGAAGCGGTAGAGGTGTTTGGGGTGGACACCCAGTATGCGCATCTGGACACCAGCAGCTTGAGCTTGCATGGGGCGTACGATTCAAAACTAGCGCAGGAGACAGTGAAGCGGTATGGGGCGGTGGAAGTGAGACAGGGCTATTCCAAAGAACAGCGTCCCGACTTGAAGCAGGTGGTGGTCACACTCATCACCAGCCAGGCATCAGCGCTGCCCTTGTGGCTGGAGGTGCTGGACGGTAATAGCAGTGACAAGCAGAGCTTCAACCAGACCGTACAGGCCTACTGCCGACAGTTGGAGGGCGCCACACCGCCGTGGTTTGTGATGGACAGCGCCGGCTACAGTGCAGAAAATCTGACGGCGTGGCAAACGGTCAAGTGGGTCACACGGGTGCCGGAGACTATCGGCGAAGCCAAGCGAATTCTGCAAGCAGCAACCACAGCAGAGATGATGGATGCAGGCGACGGCTATCGCCTCTTTCCGGTGTGCAACACCTATGCTGACACCCGCCAACGCTGGTTGCTGGTCTACTCAGAGCAGGCCTATGCACGGGAGAGCAAGCAGTTGGAGAAACGGGTGGAGCGAGCAGCGGAAGCGGCCAACAAAGTCTGGCGGAGCTTAGAGCAGACGACGTTTGCCTGTGAGGCCGATGCCCATGCGGCCTTGGCTCAGTTGGAGAAGCAGCTTGCCTGGCACCGACCCCAGGCTCAGGTGGTTCCGCTCAAGAAGTATGCCAGACCGGGACGTCCCGCCAAGGGTGCCGTGGCCCAGATCGTGGGATGGCAGGTGACGGGGCAGCTCACCGCTGTCCCGGAGGCGATTGAGGACGCCCGCCAGTGGCTGGGCCGCTTCATCCTCGCCACCAACATCCTGGATGAGGAGACACTCCCCCACGCAACACTGCTGAGTTGCTACAAGGAGCAGAGCAGTTCGGTCGAGCGGGGCTTCCGCTTCCTCAAAGACCCCATGTTCTTTGCCGACAGCCTCTTTCTCAAGAGTCCTGTCCGTATCATGGCCATGATCATGGTCATGGGGCTGGCCCTGCTGGTCTACGCCCTGGCCGAGCGCCAGATCCGCCAACAGCTCCAGGCCCACGACGAGACCATCCCTGATCAGACCGGCAAGCCGACCCAGACCCCCACCATGCGCCGCATTGCCCAGATATTCGAGGGCGTCGACTTGCTCATCATTCGTCTCAACAACCAGGTCGTCGACCGCAAGGTCCTCAATCTCACCGACGTCCGTCGTCAGATTGTCCGCCTCCTTGGGCCCGAGGTTCAATATTGTTATCTCGTCGATTTCTAGCTGCGGAATGTGGGTTCATAGAAAATAAGGTCTATGGCTCATCGGTTGGGCAGAATTCTGGGTAGTCCAGGCAATAATCGGCTTGAACGGTTTCAATCATGGCTTCCAGTGAACCCGGCCAGAGTTTCAGGGGCTCCAAAGCTGCTGGGCCTGAATCGGATGAGTCATAGGAAGCAGAAGAGAAAACTTCCTCTAGCGTACCAGATGGCACGAGGATTAGCCGAGTAGTTGTTAAATCTTCGTTGAAGACAATATTTTCCTGACGCGCCACTTGAGTAGAGTACGCCACAACTCCATACTCTGGAAAGTAAAGCCCTAGAGTAAAGATAAATCGCTCGTGTAGCATGTACCCGAATCTATACGATTCAGGCTCATTTAGGCAAGCAACGATCTGTTTGAGTGGTGGGGCTGAACTGTCAAAGAAGACGTTTCCCCATGGCTTCTTGCCCTCTTGAAGATATAGAGTATACCGGTTCCCTCGATACCACCAGGTGAAACCCACAGCCCCGACGTAGGTTTCGACAATCAGTTCATCAGCGGATAGCTCAAAGCGTCTGATGATCTCATCACTTGCATTGACGATGAGTTCATCATCTTCGAGCAGTTCACGCAGGGGTGCAGCGATTACGACATCGCACCCTGTGCCCAGGGTAGATTTTGATGGTGAGTGCGGCCATACCAGGGGCAAACATGAGATCAGACTATCATACTCAGCGTTTACGCGCATAGGTACCGGAGAGCGGCAGGCTCCAGACAAAACCATCAGATCACATAGCAACAGAATAACAAGAAGTCTTCGCAACATCTTCCCGTTTACCCTTCTTACCAAGCCTGTCTGTATTGGATTTTACTCCAATCAGCGGGCCAGAGTTGGGGCAACAGGGCATCGGCAATAGTCTCCTCATAAATGAACGGGGTAAAGGGCATAAGTGGCGCGCCAATACGTTGTCTCATCTCTTCTAGCGAACCAGGGGATACCAGAAACAGATCGGTAATGGGTGTGAGTTGAGAGATAAGCGGTATAGATTCGGCGCTTTCTGCACTTGAGTTAACTCGTGCAACGATTCCTTCTGAAGGGAACCACATCTCAAACGAGTAATTAACCCCGAACTGCTCCATACGTGGACCATAAATTGCTCTATATGCAGATGGTTGTTGCCCAAGACAATCTACAACCCGCCCGGCTGTTGTTGGGTGCTTTCCTAAACCTACAGAGACTCTGGATAGCCGTCCATCCTGCCAAGATAATCTTGTCATTCCTGTTTGCCGAGTCGCTGTGACATTCCAGTTGTCCTCAGCTTCGTGCGACCCAGAAACCAAAATCTGTTCAGATGTAAAACCTAACGAAGACTCTAACATCTGTAGACCATCGGCTAAGTCAAGTGTGTGACCAAGATGTAGTCGAAACACGGGCAACAGAAGTTCGTCGCATGAAGTCTCCGCACTTGGTTCTGCGAGGATAGTCACATTTGGGACAGTGTTCGCTCCATTAGATATAAAGAGTATCAGAAATAAAAGTCGATACAACAATTGTGCCATTTCAATATCTCCCGTTCAGCATGTCGTCAATCCTAGCCATCTGATCAGCATGATCCACGTCGAGCTGGTTTGGGTAGCGATCTCCATAGACATAGACAGTCACCGCTTCAGCCCAGCGTTCCCAACGATTGCTCACGGCGTATTCAGTCAGCGGACTGCCATGCCAGGCATCAGAAAATATGGTAGTTCCGTTCCCCAACCCAATTTGACTGTGCCAATCCATCACGTGTGCCAGTTCATGAACTGTGGTCATGGCAATCCAGTCGCTGCTACTGTTCAACAGATTCGTGCTGAAGAAGATGTTCTGCGTTCCCGGCGGTAAAGCACAGGCTGCCCCCCCAAAACAGAATCGAGGAGTCTGGTTGACATGATGGAGGTTTGCACCGCCTCCAAGCAGTTGCTGCAATCCCGCCAGTCCTCGATTCAATGTCTGCCCGAGTCTCACCACACCTTGACCGATGGCAGTCATCTGACGCTGTTGGCTTGCCCAATCCCACCCAGCGGCGAAAGCAATACCCGCTTCTCCCAAGACATCGCTGAGAATACCGTTATCGTAGAACTGAGCTTCCTCTCCCCCTGACCAACCATTGCCATTCCAGCTATAGCCATGTGCTCCATACCAGCGGTTCTGCCAACACCAGCTTGTAGCACAGGCCGCATTGTCCGGATCCGGATCACCAGGATGTTGCGGTGCATGTCCTGACGGATCTGAATATTTGACAGGGTTGCCCCTGGCATACAGATACCGATTGTAATCGAGGACCTGTCCCGCGTCCGGCACCAGCGTATCCGGCGAGAGGAACAGGCCAAGAGAAGGGTCGTATACAGACGACAGACCACCGATGACCGACAACGGTGAGTGAATTGTGGATGATGGACTCGGGCTGTCAATGCTTAGTTTTGTTATCTTTTGTGAGTGATGCTCATGAAATAATCGGTAAGGGTTTGCCGTCTTCACTGAGGACATAACGCACTATGCAACATTGCAGTTAGCCCGCGGATTACATCCCCGGCGGGCTAACTGCACATCCAGTGTGAGAAGAACTGGCAAGGCAAGACCACAAAATAGAACCACTGATTTTGTGGGATGCATAACTTACGCAAAACTACTTGTTATGGTTTTGCTTTGGCGGGAGCATATTCCGCATCCACCATGCAGGCCAAGCAAAAAGCAGACCACCGAAAGCGATCGTAAACAAGTGGGCCATAGATGGATACAATCCATTATCGATCCTCGTGATTACCAGATATCCACCTAGATCAAGCACGCTCCCCCCTACGACAAAGAGAATAGCTCGCCATCGCCACTCCTTTGGGCACCCAGCATGTGCGTATTGGAATTGAAGGTAAATCAAAACACTGAAGGCAATCAACAAAAGAGACCAAAGAAAGAAATCTAGCATATGTTGCCTTATCTATCGCAGTGCTGGCGATGTGTACTCATCGTATATCCACTGTCCAGCACTAAGAAAAGGACCAACGTATGGATGTCCATGATAAGCAGCAACGGTTGTGCTGGCACTGATTGCTGCGTCTATCACATCCACAGCAGTCGCATCAGATCCGAGCGCTTTCACTGCAGCACGAACTGTGGCAACAGATCCGCTAGCAGTGCTAATGAGAGTTGCAGTACCAGTACATGGTACAAGACCAAAATACGCACAACCAGCAGCGACAACAGAACTCGCAGTTGACACTCCATTGAGAAATCGTCCAGTACAGTCAGTATGGCGACAATCCACATGCCGCTCATTATACGTAATTCCTGGTCCTCGACTCGATGTAGTACATTCCAGTCACACCGACGCCTCTGCTGGCAAATTCCAGCTCCGAAAAGTCGCCGGCGAACTCTCTGAGGTTCACGGGCGAATCCCAGATAGGCGACGACATATACATGCGCGTCGGCGTTACCATGATTTTGCCGTTGCGCGTGACGAACCGTCCCTGCACTTCCTGGTTCAGACTTTCGGTGGCGCTCCACGCAGTGACGCTGTCGCCATCTTCCGCGGCCATCAAGGTCGCCAGCCAACCCCACAGCCCGGTATAGCTGCCGCCTTCATTGAAGTGACTCTCTACACAAGCCCAATCGGAACAATTGAAGTGCTCGAAAAGTACGGGATCACTGTAATGTCCCGTCGGATCCGTGGACTTGAGCGGATTGCCGCGGACATACATGTACCGATTGTAGTCGAGGACTTGCCCTGCGTCCGGCACCAGCGTATCCGGCGAGAGAAACTGGCCAAGAGTAGGACCATTATACCCCTTGGCAATGAGCCCAATTGGGTAATGTTTGTTATTTGAGTTTCGTGCGGTTGCCACTAGCTCCGTCCTGCCTGGAAAGGGTACGTTCCAGGCGATCCGGAGTTAGAAACCCAAATACGACTCCACCAACGACGCCAAGCAGGACCACTAAAGTTGTTGACTCCAGATCTAGCGGAACCTGTTCAAGTAAGGCAACTAACCCATAGGCGCCCACAGCGAATCCAGAGACAAAGAGGTAGAGTCGCCAACGTCTTGAACTTGGGTAGTTTTGCCTAACATGTGCAACCTGGGAACACAACACGTTTACGGTCAGCATAACGACAGCCAGAATCTCAAATGTTGTCATTGCATTCAATCCCAATGATCATAAATCCACTGCAGAATACCTATGCCAAAACCTACCGTGTACTCTCCTGCATCACCATATCTTGCACCCGCCATTGTTGTGGTGACTGAAACAGCCAGGTCCACAGATGATGCATTACCATTTGGTACGTTGTATCCGGTAAGGACTGTTCCAGCAAAACTGGATACAGTACTTGCAGCAGATGCCACAGCAGAGCAAGGCGCAAGTCCAGCTATTCCACACAATGCGGCAACGCCCGAGAGGCCTGTTGAGACATCAGTAAGGGCTTTGCCACATCCCGCCAAGCTTTCACTGCACTCGATAGCATCAATCACAACGGTCTTGATCAGTTCATCCCCTGGTGCTCGTAATTTGGGGTTACGCACCTCATTGGGTATCACGGTTAGCTGAAGTCCACGGTCTTGACGGTGGAGATTATTCCATGTTTGATGCTGCATCTGCATCCAATTCCGGTCTGCCGCTTGTAGTGTCGTTATGCGCTGCATGAAGTAATCTCTGTCAACGCCTCTGAAGATTCGCCCCCAAATCGAGTCATCGACGCCCCACATTGCATAGATTGCGTCTGCTGAATCCCAACATTCCTGGTCAGCGCTATCTCGCTTGCCATCATCGAGAACAGCGCAGTGCCCCGTCGGATCTGAATATTTGACAGGGTTGCCCCTGGCATAAAGATACCGATTGTAATCGAGGACCTGCCCCGCATCCGGCACCAGCGTATCCGGCGAGAGGAACTGGCCAAGAGAAGGGTCGTAGTAGCCTGGGCAAGCCCAGGTTGGCGTTTTGATAGAGAGACCGGTATGTGTATGGCCCACCCGCAATGAGGAGGAGATCTTCGCCCAGAGCCGCTTGCAGTATACTTCAACATGGATCTACTCATCCCGCTCTCACATATGGCCATACCTTCTCATTAGTTGAATAAGCTGATAATTTAGCCAGCCACATATTAGGATGATGATCCATCCTAAATTCCCAAAGGAACGTGGATCTTGTCGATACAGCATGTAACCGAATCCTATGCCCACTAAGAGGAAGCCGGCATTAACCACGTATCGATTTACCGAAACGATTCGAAATACGAGATATAGTAGGAGATTTATGACAATCAACGACATAGTAAGCAGTATAGTATAGGAATTCATCGTGCTACTCTGATTCGCCCCCATGATTCATCAGGAACAATGGGATCTACTAACCCCCAGATGAAAGACACAAGTGCGGCGCCTTCTCCTGCGCCGGGAGTTAGGGAGACGGCAGATGATGCCAATGCAATTGACAAATCAAGGTCAGAAGCATTTCCAGAAGAATAGTGTTGAACCGCGTGTGCAAGTGATATGCCAGTAAGTCCTAAATCGGCAGACTTCACTGCAATTGCGCCTGCGCCACATAGTCCACCAGATACCGGCGTACAAGCAATCAAAGAATCACCGACTATGGATAGCCCTAGCGAACCAAGATCATAACCAAGTCCCCGGCAATCCCAGACCTCCAGACAAGGATGAATGAAGTCAGGACCAGGCGATGGATTGTTTTCGGCATACAGTTGAATCATCTCCTGCATTGCACGGTCGTTTGCATCCTTGTAGTCGTGATACTGCGCTAACGCTTGCTGGAAGAAAGCCGCATCGTTACCGGCAAGCGCAGCTATCTTCCTGAACACATCTTCACTCGCAAACCGTCTCTCCCAGTAGCCATACTCGTAGCCATATGGCGATTCTTCATCCCATACATTGAGAATCGAATCAACATACCGCCAGCAGTCGGGATCGCTATTGCGGTCAGGTGCATCCATTGACGCCATCGTCGCCATCGTCGCACAATGCCCCGTCGGATCCGTATACTTGAGCGGATTGCCGCGGACATACAGGTACCGATTGTAATCGAGGACCTGCCCCGCATCCGGCACCAGCGTATCTGGCGAGAGGAACTGGCCAAGAGAGGGGTCGTAATATCTTGCGTTCAGATAAAGCAGGCCGGTAGCGTCCTGCTTCTGCCCGGTGAAGGTGCGGTCAGTGGGCAGGGTACCACTGCTGCTGCGGGCCACGCCGTAGGCATAGTAGGCGCGGTTGGCTGTCTGTGTACCGCTGCTATTGGTGGAGACACTGTTGCTGCTCAGGTGGTCCGTGTGCAGGTAGCTGAACGTGCTCCCCCGCCGCGTGGCGATGATCTGCCCGTTGACGCTATAGTGCTTGATGACCGTACTCCCCTCCTCCTCGTAGTGGCCGGGGAAGAAGGTGCGGGTCACCACGCTGCCGCTGGTCTTCTTGATGCGGTTGCCGTCCACGTCGTAGACGTAGCTTTCGATGGTGGCGCCGCTGTTGTTTTTGACCGTTTGTAGCCGGTTCTCGGCGTTCCACTCAAATGTTTGGCGGATGCTCAAGCCTTTGTTGCGCACGGTCATGTTGCCGTTGGCATCGTAGTCGTAGCGGTCCGCGCCGTTGATGGTGTTCACCGCGTGATACGGGATATTGGCGTAGCCATAGCTGGCACCGTTGAAGCTATTGAAGCGCCCTGACTGCCGGTAGCTGAAGTTCTGCTCGTACGCGCTCGTCAGTCGCCCCAGGTCGTCGTAGGTGAAGTTGCTGGGAGCCGTTCCGTCGTTCAGGATTTCCCCAAAACGGTTGTAGTGGTGAAGGGTTGCAGTAGTAGCTGCCGTTCTGCAGGTAGGCGTTGCACAGCAATTTGGGCAATCCCAGTCCATTGTAGTCGACCTTGACCACTTCGCCGTCTGGGTAGCTCACGGCATAGGGACGCTGCCAGGCATCGTAAGAGCCAGGGTGCAGGCTGCCATGGGCGAACAGAGCCTGGGGATTCGTCAGGACGAACGAACAAAGAGGACAGAGACGATGAAAGCAACGATGTGTCCCTGACAGTCTAGCAGATTCCATGACCAGGGCAACGGACATTTGGTTGGTTTTTAGCAGGCAAATCCTGCTATCAGCAGGCTGGATAAGGGGAACGGCCGCAAATGGATTTTCAAAAAGCCCTGCCCTGAATCAAAACTGACGTTGACATATTACGTGCGGCGTAATATCATGGGCTATGATTCAATCCTTTCGGTGCAAACAGACGCAGGCACTGTTTGAGGGCGGCAGCCCTGGTCGGTTTCGTGCCTTTGAAAACATTGCGATTCGGAAGCTGACTCAATTGGATGCAGCCCAAACGCTGGATTTTCTCCGTTCACCGCCCGGCAACAGGCTCGAGGCACTGAAAGGTAACCGACAGGGTCAGTACAGTATTCGCATCAACAATCAATCCTTTAGTTTCCGGTAAAAGAGCGACAACGAAAGGCGAAAAATGACAAACGGCGGTTAGGAGTCCACAATTCGGTAGACCAATACCTGAAGGAGTGGACTATGCTAACCGCCGTCGAAAGAACTGTACACGCAATCGCGTTTGTGCTGCAAATCATCCCCGTGGGTACGAACCTTGGATTGGCGCATATGATGTGGGTCATGATGAATGGCTCATTTTTGCACAGTCGAGGCGCAGTGCTGATGGCGCTGCACATGAATGGGCTGACGAAAGAAGCAGTGCGCAGAAGTTGGGCGGCGCTGGGTCAAGGAAGTTGGACCGTGAACGAACTGCTAGTCGAGTGGGCGATCTATGTAGCCAGCCAAAACCAGTGGCGGCCTAGACGCTACGCCGGATACAGCGTGCTAGGAGTAGACATCACCGGCTTCTGGCGCCCCAAACTGCAAGGGTGGATGGGCAAACACTTTCACAGTCTGGCGCAGAGAGCATTGCCGGCAGTGGTGCTGGGTGTGATGACGTTGTCTGGTGAAGTCGACGCACAACGGATTCCACTGCTGCGGCGTCTGGTGCGTTGTCAACCGGAAGTAGGCAAAGCAGACTTTCGCCTTGAACTGCTCAAGGCAGCGAAGGCTGCGGCCCACACCGACGAAGTCATTGTGGTTGATGCCGAATTCAAGATCAGTGAACTTCAGATGGCCGGTGTAGAGCGTTATGTTGTCCGATTGGCGAACAATGCCACGGCTCGTCGTAACCAACTACCCGAGTACAAGGGCAGAGGGCGGTGGCCTGAGTATGGCGAACGGGTGCGCCCACTACCTCGTCGATGGAAAGAGCGGCAGATTGCGGCGACCACACCCGACCACGAAACGGAATTTGTCCAGGACGGACGCACGATTCAGGTCGCCATCTGGTATCAACAGGTTCCCGTCGACACAAAGGTTGGCCCACTCAACAAAACCTTTGCCATCTATGCTTACACCGACCCGGCTTACAAGACGCCCTTACTTCTGGCCACCAACCTGACTTGTGCGGCACAGATCCCTTACCTGATGTATCGCGACCGCTGGCCGGTTGAACAGGCGCCGCTATCCGCCAAGCAGATGATCGGCCTCCATCGTTCTTTTGTCTTCTCCAAAGAGAGCTGTTTCCGCCTGCCTGAACTAGCGCTCTTCGCCGGTAATATGCTGACCTATCTGGCTGCTACCTTGCCGCCTTTCCAGACAGGTTTCTGGGATCGTTCACCCAAGCGCACCCCAGGTCGGCTACGCAGGGTGTTACAACAGGCTGATTTTCCAATCTTTACCACTGTTGAGCCGCTACTTCGAGAAAAGAACTCGGTCACTCACCATTTACCCAAGGGCATCAGCGCTCATGTTCGCCAAAAACGTGCTGCATGAGCCACTTTTACCGGAAACTAAAGTCAATATCGAGTCTGTTTTATATGGACAGAGAACGGCCCCGCCAATGTTGAGATTGTTGATTATCATTAGGGGAGATCGATGGCTCGACCCATTAACCGTATGCGTCCCGTCCACCCGGGAGAGATTTTGCGCGAAGACTTCATTGTGCCACTGAATATCAGTGTGAACGCGCTTGCTCAAGCGCTTGACGTCCCCGCCACGCGCATCCATGAGATCGTCAAAGAGCGTCGTTCGATTACCGCCGATACAGCGCAGCGTCTCGCCCGGTATTTTGGCGGCGATGCAGCCTCGTGGCTTGCGCTGCAGGCAATGTACGATCTGAAGACGCTACCCACAAGGGATGAGATCATGGCAACCGTTACGCCCAGGCCGTTGGAGCCAGTTCCATAATTCCTCGATACAAACCGCACAGAGGAGTTATCCCTGTGCGGTCACCGCGTGGTGTGCGTTGTACATGCCATCTATCCAGCGCTTTGCACCCCTCACCGAGCAGACCGTGTAAAGATGACCGTTCCAGGTAAGTCGGTAGTGCTGCCGCCTTCATTGAAGTGGCTCTCTACACAACGCCAATCGGAACAATCAAAGTGTTCAAACAGAGCCGGATCACTGTAATGCCCCGTCGGATCCGTGTACTTGAGCGGATTGCCGCGAGTGTACATGAACCGATTGTAATCGAGGACCTGCCCCGCATCCGGCACCAGCGTATCCGGCGAGAGGAACGTCCCCAACGAGGGGTCGTAATATCTTGCGTTCAGATACAGCAGGCCGGTACCGTCCTGCTTCTGCCCGGTGAAGGTGCGGTCGGTGGGCAGCGTTCCACTGCTGCTGCGGGTCACGCCGTAGGCATAGTAGGCGCGGTTGGCCGTCTGTGTACCGCTGCTATTGGTGGAGACGTTGTTGCTGCTCAGATGGTCCGTGTGCAGGTAGCTGAACGTGCTCCCCCGCCGTGTGGCGATGATCTGCCCGGTGAAGCTGTAGTGCTTGATGACCGTACTCCCCTCCTCCTCGTAGTGCTAACCTTTACCCACAAGTCCCCAGTCGGCACAGGCCTGGCAAACAGCGGCCGATCTGGGTTCTACGGCTGCTGCGATACTGCTTCGTCATGTTGGGCCGGTTGTCGGGGCACGAGGGGGATGGGGGCGACGTCTCGCCAATTGTCGCAGATCTCCGTCCCATCCCCCTCATGCCCGTACCAATTGGGGCAAAACGAATCCGCTGTCCATATTCAGCTACCAGAACGCCTGCCACAACGGCGACGTCAACGCCGTGTATGACGATGACGTGTAGGGTCTCAGAATCATTTGTGTGACTGGTAGTCACCACACAAAAAGGGAGTCGTAGGTGCATACCTGCCTATCGGGGTGGACCGGCATGAATGCGCTGCAACATCTGGGTATGGTTCCCGCGCGAACCAAAGATGGCTTCAAACCACCAGGTGGCGCCGGCATCCGCATATTCCTGTACCAGCGCGCCGGGATCCCCGGCCTTCGAGACACCGTCCACGGCGACGTCGAAGGGAGAGCCGGCGGAGCGATGCCGACGAATCGTCGCCACCTGTTTGGCAATCTGATCCGGGGGCGTCGTAATCGTCTGTTGTTCGTCGACGACGCCGATAATCCAGCCATCCCATTGGGCAGCCCGGCGCAGAGCAGCGTTGCTGCCGCCCCCGATCCAGACAGGAATGCGTGGCTGTTGTACCGGCGTCGGCGCAAGGCGGACCTTTTCTGCCACATAATGACTGCCCCGGTGCGTGATTTCTGCGCCAGAGAGCAGCTTCGCCAACAGATCGAGTCCTTCATCGAGCATGGCCGCACGCGTCCTGGCATCGACGGTTTCGCCGAAGGGGGTGAAGTCAAAATCGACACCGGCCCCTGCGCCAAAGATGACACGCCCCCGGCTCAGAAGGTCGAGAGCCGTCAACGTGCGCGCCAGCAGGTGCGGGCGGTAGCGGGGCAGTGCGGCAACGCCCGGCACCAACTTGATCCGGCTGGTAACAGCGGCCACTGCCGCCAATGTGATCCAGGGATCTCCGGTGCCGTAGGGAAAGACTACGTGGTCCCAGATCCAGATCGCTTCCCATCCTGCATCCTCGGCGGCCTGTGCCAACTCCACGACAGCCTGAGGATTGCTGTACTCTCCAAAAGGCACAACTTCGATACCGAAATGCATGGCTTCCTCCCAATCGTGTCGAGTATTTGGCGGATGCAGGTAATTGTTCAACCAACTCGCCCCGCCCAATTGCCTAATCGCCAATCTCTGCTCATTCAATCTCCTCGACAATCAACCGTGCCCCACCCCAGCCATCCACCTGCCAGCGCCCGTGGACCAGGATCGGCTGCCACACGCGCGGGCCGGCGATCTTCTCGGCGGGGATGGCGACGACGTAGGTGCTGCCGTCGTCGAGGAAGAAGCCTTTGCCGCCGGTCCAGCCGGGGAGGCGCACCCCGGCTACACGCACAGAACGATTGCCGGGCTGCGCCAGGTCGGCCAGACGCACGCGCGCGGGCGAGGACGGCAACAAGGCCACGGGATGTACGCTGAGCGGCTGGCCCAGGATGCGTGTCTCCCAGGCGATGCGCTCGGCGGGGGACTCGGCAGCCACGGCGTCGGTGAAAAAACCAAAGCCCAGTTGGTCCACGCTGCCGGCGCGGCGGATCTCTTGCTGGTCGTGGAGCAGGGCGGCGCGCGACGATCCCAGCCCATCCAGGGCGCCACAGCGGATCAGGTGATCCACTTCCTTGGGCTGGAGATCGACGCGGGCAACCAAATCACGTAAATCCTCAAAAGGCGAGCGCCTGCGCTCACGCACGATCGAACGCACAGACTCACGACGCAGGTCGCGCACCTGCCCCAACCCCATAAACAGCGCAGGATCGTCGACATCTTGCGGGCAGGGAGCAGAGGATCGCTCGAAATTCTGATCTACACCTGTCCCATTGCCGAAAGATTGGCGTGCCCCCAACGCGAACTTGCGTTCGCTGAAATTGACGTGCGGTGGATACACAGGGATCCCCAACCGCTGCGCTTCGGCGATGTAGACGGCCTGGTGGTGGAAGCCGCCCCAGTCGGCCAGACGGGCACAGAGGAATTCGGCGGGGTAGTGGGCGCGCAGGTAGGCAGAGCGGAACGAGACGGCGGCGTAGGCGGTGGCGTGCCCCTGGTTGAAGCCGTAACCGGCGAAGGCCGCTACCTGTTCATACAGCGTCCTGGCCTGCGCCTCGCTCAAGCCGGGGCCATCCTGGCGGCAGCAGCCGGCCACGAAGCGTTCGCGCAGGTTTTCCATTTCGTCGGGGCGGAATTTGCTCATGCCGCGACGCAGGTGCTCGGCCTCGCCCCACGAGAGCCCTGCAATCTCGGTCGCCAGCCGCAGAATCTGCTCCTGAAAGAGCAACACGCCCTTCGTCCGCTGCAAAATCGGCTCTAAAGACGGATGCAAATAAGAGACCGTCGCCTCGCCACGGTAACGGCGCACAAAGGCGTCGGCCATGCCGCCGGTGGCGGGGCCGGGTTTGAAGAAGGCATTGGCCACCGCCAGATCCACGGCGTTGCCGGCCTTGAGTTGACGCAGTGTGCGCTGTGCGCCGGTGGACTCACACTGGAAGACGCCGATCGTGTCGCCGCGGGCAAGGATAGCGGCGGTGGCGGCGTCCTCTGCGGGGATGGCAGCCAGGCGGAAGTCTGGATCGTGGCGTTTGCGCACGAGGGCGACGGCGTCACTGAGCACGGTGAGGGCGCGGATGCCGAGGAGATCCACTTTGATCAGCCCCAGCTTTTCCACATCGTTGTGATCAAACTGCGAAATAGCGAAGCCCTTGGGCGTGTGCTGTAACGGCATGTAGTCGGTGAGCGGACCGGGCGTCACCACCACACCGCCGGGGTGGATCGAGAGGTGGTTGGGCATGTCGACCAGCCCCTGCGCCTGGCGCACAATCTCCTGTTGCAGCGGATCGGCCAGCGTGGCCGACAGGTCGTCGAGCCCACTCTGGCGGCGGCGACGCGGGTCGGGGTGCCAGGTGCGGCGCACCCGTTTGGCCAGCACACCGGCCTCGGCGTCGCTCAGTCCGTGGGCTTTGGCCGTCTCGCGCAGTGCGGACTTGGGCTGGAAGGTGTTGACGGTGGCGACCAGGGCCACGTGATCCGCGCCGTAGCGTTGGCGCACATAGGCGAGGACTTCGTCACGGCGGCGCGAGCAGAAGTCAAGGTCGATGTCGGGCAGGTCGCGCCGCGCCGGATTCAAGAAACGCTCAAAGAGCAGATCGTGCTCGACGGGGTCCACGTCGGTGATGCCCAGGCAGTAAGCCACCAGCGAATTGGCCACGCTGCCGCGCGTGCTCACGGGGATCTCACGTTGGCGTGCATACGACACGATATCGGCCACCAGCAGAAAGAGCGGCGCGTAGCCGTGGACGGCGATGGCGTCGAGTTCGTGGTCGAGACGGGCATGCAGGGTGGACGCGTTGGGATAGCGTTGGGTGAGGCCGCTGTGGGCAGCGGCGGCGAGGTGATGGTGTGCGAGCGCCGCGATCGGCGTTGCTGTGCGATCGCTGTGGCCGGCGACGGTGGAATCGGCGGCGTCCGCTATGGCTTCGTCGGTTTCGGGCAGAATGTTGGGCCAGATGGGGCGGCCATCTGGAAGGCAAGGGCCACAGCGCGCCACGATCTCGGCGATCTGGGCCAGCGCCGCGGGGAATTGTTCGAAGCGCGTCGCCATCTGGTCGGGAGAGAGCCAGTGCACATCTACAGCGGGGTCGCCGCCGTCGGGCAGGACGTGGCGGGGAACCTCCTCGAGCCGGCAGCCGTGGTGGATGGCGCTGAGCAGGCGCAGGCGATGGCGTTCTTCGGGCAGCAGGGTGTAGACGGGCTGCACGGCCACACAAGGCAGGCCCAATCGACGACCAATCTGCATGCTGCCGTGGGCGACGGCGTGATCGGCGGCGCTGTGAATTTCCAGGGCGAGGAAAGTCTGTTCTTCGCCGAAGAGACCGGCGAGGCGCCCGGCCAGACGCAGGGCCAGCGCGTCCTGACCGTTGCGCAACAGGTGAGCGAACCAACCCTGGCGCCCACCGCTGAGGCAGAGCAGACCGGCGTGGTTGCTGCGTAGATCGTCCCAGGTCAGGCCACGTGCAAGCCTTTCCTCGCGGTCGGGGTGGTTCTGAATCGCGGACGAGAGACGACAGAGCGAACGGTAGCCGGCGGGGCCGGTGGCCAACAGCACCAGTTGATCGGGTTTGTCCACGTTGAGCAGGTCGGCAGGTGGCTGCACCATAGCCGTCATACCGAGGATCGGCTGCACGTCCTCTGCATGGCAGGCGCGGGCAAACGAGACCGCGCCGTAGAGGGCATGGCTGTCGGTGAGCGCCAGCGCCGTGAGGCCGTCCGCAGCGGCGCGGGCGGCCAGATCGTCCACGTGCGGTGTGGCGCCCAGCAACGAAAAGTACGAGTGGACATGCAGATGGGTAAACGGTCGTTCATCCATACGTCCATTATCGGCTGTCGGCGGATCATTGGCAAAGGTGAACGCGATCGGGGTGTACTTCAGATTTGAGAGCGAGGCCCAGGTCGCCAGACGATTTACAACCGAAAATGGGCCGTTTTCGCAACTTTTGAGATGAGCTGTTGGGTTGTGTACCTCAGTTGACTCAAACTGGTCGTACACGTATAGTGTTCTCCACAACAGTCACGCCCATGCAGTCAGTTGCCCGTTCTTTGATCAGGGGCTGAAGAAAAGGCATTCTCATGAACTACAAAAACATCATTACGATTGAGTCAGGCAAGCGCGGTGGCAAGCCGTGCATTCGAGGCATGCGTATTACCGTCTATGATGTCCTATCCTATTTGGCAGCCGGCATGACAACCGAAGAGATCCTGGATGATTTTCCTTACCTGACCCGAGATGACGTCCTGGCTGCATTGAGTTTTGTGGCTGAGCGCGAAGGACGCACCCTGGCCGCATGAAATTGCTGTTTGACCAGAACCTACTCTTCCCCCCACCTTCTTACGTGCAGCCATCCTGAGCGTAAGGTGTAGAAGGAGCTCTAATCCATGTTAGACAAAGCTTGTCTTCTTTATCTCTAGTCAATTTTTTCGCTTTCCGTCTACATCTGACCCGCGTTCAGTTTATATCCTTTTTAACATTTCTAAACTCTTTCCTTGAGCGCTCCCATGTTGTTTGTCTTTTTTACAAATGTTCAACGATTAGCGGCTTTATGCTATTTCCGGGCTTCAAGCCATGTGTCGCCTCCTGGCATTGGATCAGGCGCATGACCTGGAAGTTTGGGCCTATGTCGCGCTGAACATGGTTTTGCCGTCGTCACCAAAGCATGCGCGACTCTTTGGTTGAGCTGAGCACACTACATGCGAACTTGATTCCCGCCGCAGGTGGTGTGGTTGCGTGTTGGCAACTGCACGACCAACCGAATCGAGGAACTTCTCCCCCGACATCAGGAAAGCATAGAGCGTTTGGAGCAGGAGCTCTGCCATCGGAATCTTGTCCCTTTTCTAGGCAATCAGTGGCCTTCATCACACTGGCCGTCGGCGCACTGGGGCTTGTACAGAATTCGTCGATTCAAGGAGAAGAAGCTCGACATCATACGACCTCACGTATTGCTCATTGTCTTCGGCTATGCAATATAATTAAGAAGCCGGCCATTCTACTTGCCCGGCTGTTTCAGTGCGTTATCCACCGATTGATTTCAACAAGGACGACAAGGGTGTACAGTATTATTCCACACGCGGTTAAGGGACGGATCGTTGTTGCAACACAGGACATTGGCAAAGGCCAACTGATCCATTCAGGGCGCATCCTCAGCGAATCGCCTGATCGAAATTGGGCCAGCAGCGAATTGTCCCCAGGTAGACACGTCTACCTCGATGACCCCTCAAAGGTCTTTTCTCACAGTTGCAGCCCCAACATGGGCGTCAAATCAAACGAATATGACGCATTTGATTTCTACGCTTTGATCGACATGCCGGTCGGCACCGAACTTACCTACCACTATGGGATGACCGAGTCGATCTCCATGGCCGTAACGGCGTGCGCGTGTGGAGAGGCCAATTGCGCAGGGAGAAGCATGGGATTTCTTGAGCTATCGCCTGCCGAACAGGCAGCTCTGATTTCGATGGGTGTTTCGGATTATATCCGTTCCCTGTATAACGAACTGTGCGTGATGGATCCCGCGTGATGCGTAGCCCGGCGTTGCGCCTGCAGCCCGTCGCGTACAGGCGGTTGCCGCTCGTGGTTTCATCCCTGCTCTGGTTAAGTGTTCGACGGAAGATGAAAGAGGAAGGCCCGCCGTTGGCAACAGTTGCCAACGGCGGGCCTCTTTCTACGTAAAGGGATCGTGTGCGCCGATCGGCGCACTTGACACTTTCGCCAGTTCGCGGTGTATTGGTCGCGACAGACGCTACAGACTGCACCCAAGGACTATCCACATGCACATCGTATCTATCATGGCCCACCAGGACGACGAAATGCGCTGCCTGGGGACGATGCTCAAGTGTCGTGAGCGGGGCGATGCCCTGGCCTTCATCACAGTGACCGACGGCTCACTGGGCTTTGTGCAAAATCCGTCGATTGCGCGAGAAGAGGCCGCCGCTATCCGCCACGCTGAGATGAGCTCGCTCTGCACCGCGATTGGCGCCGACTTTGTGAACATGGGCGAGCCCGATGAGTTTCTGTATGACACGCCCAAGGTGCGGCTGGCGTTGATCGAGGCCATTCGTCGTACCCACGCCGACGTGATCTTTACCCACTACCACGAGGACTACAACGCCGATCATGTGACGGTAAATGCGCTGGTCCGTCATTGCGCCATGCAGGCGGCGCTGCCCGTGATCGAAACGGCGTCGGCGCCGCTGGCCGCGTCTCCGGCAGTCTTCCTCGTGGAACCGTTAGGACCGTTCACCTTTCCTGCCACCCATTTTGTCGACATCTCCGCCTATCATGCCCAGAAGGTTTCGCTGCTCAAACACCACGCATCCCAGGACGAGGCACTCTTCCTGGCGTTGGGCGCGGGCTTCGAGCGTCTCTGCACCCGTCTCGAAGCCTACCGCGGGGAACAGGTGGGCTGCGAATACGCAGAGGCGTTTACGCCGATGCAGGCGCGGGGGGCGGTGAAGGGGTATTCGGTGTTGCCGTGAGGGCGGAAGGGCGGAAGGGGTGAAGGGGTGAAGGGGGAGTGATGGCGGGACAATGAGATGACGGGATGACGGGATGATGAGATGATGGATCTCGACGATCATCATCCCATCATCTCATCATCTTTGTTTGCAAACAGAGTTCCAAGAGAAGAGGGAATAGGATAACGGTCGCCTATTCATCATCTCATCATCTTCAAGAGCAGAGACGCCAACTTTAAAGGACATACTCATGCAAAACATTCATGCCCACGCCTGGGATCCGGACGTGCATATTGCGGCGGCGACGCGGGCGGAGGCGGATCGCTCACGGGGCGCGCCGATGGATCTGACGGTGGATTTTGAGCGCTTTATGGCCGACAATGCAGCGTTCGAGAGGACGGTGGTCTTCGGCCTGAAGGCGCGCTTGACCGGCTACTGGGTGCCCGACGACTATGTGGCTGATTTCGTTGCGCGCGCGCCGCAGAAACTGGTGGGCTTCGCCTGCGTGGACCCCACCCAGGACGGTTCATTGGCCGAGCTACGCCATGCGGTCGAGGATCTGGGGCTGGTGGGCGTCAAGATGGTGCCGATGTACGCCGGTTTCGATCCACGCGACAAGCGCTGCTTCCCCATCTACGCCTACTGCCAGGAGAACGGCCTGCCTATCCTCTTTCACAGCGGCACCACCTTCAACGCCGCCGCGCCGCTGGCCTTCACCCGGCCCTGGCTGTTTGATGAGGTCGCCATCCGCTACCCCGGGCTACGCATGGTCCTCGCCCACGTGGGCCATCCCTTCACCGACGAGTGCCTGGTGGTGATCCGCAAACATGCGCATGTGTACGCCGACATTTCGGCCCTCTTTTACCGCCCATGGCAGTTCTACAACATGCTGATCAGCGCGCAGGAATACCACGTCACCGCCAAGCTGCTCTTCGGTACCGATTACCCCTTCGCCAAAGGACAGGAGTCCATCGACGGCCTGCGCAACGCCAACGCCGTCATCGCCGACAGCGGACTGCCCCGCGTGCGTTCCGAAACCATCGATGGCATCCTCCACCGTGATGGCTTGAACCTGCTCGGAATCCATCCATGAAAATCACCGATGTCGAAGCCATGGTGTTGGATACGGGGAAAAACTACAGCGATCCAGCGCAGGCGGCGGAGGCCCACGGCGTACGGTTTGTGTCGTTGCTTAAAATCAGCACCGACGAGGGGATCACGGGCTGGGCCGATATCGAGACGCAGCCGCACGTGGGCAAGGCCATCGTAGACGCGCCCTCAGGCGGGCAGATCGGCTTCGAGTCTCTGCGCGCAGCATTGGTTGGGGAAGATCCCATGCAGCGCGAACGGCTGTGGCAGAAGATGCAGCGCTTTCTCGCCTACTACGGCCGCCACGGCGCCGGGATGCAGATGATCTCAGGCGCCGACATCGCCCTGTGGGACATTGCCGGCAAAGCCTGCGGACAGTCGATCTGTGCGCTGCTGGGCGCTCGCTACCGTGAAAAGGTAAAGGTGTATGCCTCCACCACCTTCCGCCCTACACCCGACGCCATGCGCGCCGCCACCGCCGGTTATCTGGAACACGGCTTCCGCGCCATCAAGTTCGGCTGGGGCGCTTTCGGCCATGATCTCGATCTAGACATTGCGCTCGTCAAAGCGGCCCGTGCCGAAGCCGGTGCAGACATCGATCTGATGGTCGACGGCGGCTGGTATGGCATCACCTACGCCGATCCGTTTCGTCCGCGGGCGCTGCGCGATTGGATCAAGCTCGTCCACGCCCTGGAAGAACTCGACGTCTTCTGGCTCGAAGACTTTCTCCACCCCGACAACTTCGACGGCTACGCAACCGTCGCCGCACAGACCACCTCCTTGCGCATTGCCGCCGGTGAACAACTGGCGGGCTACGAAGCCTTCGAGCGCCTCGCCATCGATGGCGGTGTGGAGACGCTGCAGCCCGATCTTTCGCGCTGCGGCGGTATCAGCGTGGGCCGTCAAATTGCCGATCTGTGTACCCGACGACAGATCAACTGTGTCCCCCATGCCTGGCTCACGGATCTGCTCAAAGCCGCCTCGCTCCACCTTAACGCCTACCTCATGGATTCCCTTTATTTGGAGTACAATGTCTCATCGGCATCGCTGCTCAACCAGCTCTGCCACGAACCCATTCGCATGAAAGATGGATACGTGCCTGTGCCTACGGGTCCTGGCCTCGGCGTCACCGTGGACGAAGAGGTGGTGACGCGGTACCGCGTGCTCTAAGTTAACAAACGCAGTGATGACGGTGCGTCGCGCCTGTACAGCGACCGACAGCCGACACAAAAACTCTGCGGCGAAAGCTTCCGTTTCGAACCTACCAGTGAGGAGACCCACTATGTCCACCGACGACCAACTACGCACCTTCATCCAGGACAATCTCTACGTCGCCGCCATCTGTGATATGCTCGACGATCTCGGCTATCGCAATCAGGCCATGCACCACCGGCTGCGTCCGTTGCTGCCCGACATGCGCGCCTGCGGCTTTGTGGGACGCGCCCGTACAGTACGCTGGATGGAAACCGACTATATTGTGGAAGAAGATCCCTACGGGCTGGAGATCGACCTCATCGACGACCTCAAACCCGGTGATGTCGTCGTCCATTCCACCGATCACAGCGGAACGAATGCGCCGTGGGGCGAACTCATGTCCACGATTGCCAGGCGCAACGGCTGCGTGGGCTGCGTCTGCGACAGCCAGATCCGCGACACGGTCAAGATCATCGAGATGGGCTTCCCCATCTACTACACCGGCATCCGCCCCCTCGATTCCAAAGGACGGGCGCGGGTGATGGCCATTGATGTGCCCATCCGCTGCGGGGATGTGCTGGTGAATCACGGGGATCTGATTGTGGCGGACTTCGATGGCGTCGTGGTCGTTCCGCAGGCCGTAGAAGCGGAGATCTTCTCGTTGGCGCAGAAGAAGGTGACGGCGGAGAATGCCACCCGCGCCGAGCTGTTGGCGGGGAAGTCGTTACGTGAGGTCTACGATAAGTATGGAGTTCTGTAATGCACGATGTTTTGGTGATTGGTTCCGGCCCGGCGGGGACGGCTTTGGCCGCAGCGCTCAACCGCGCCGGTCTGCGTGTCGCAGGCCTTACCCCCGCTGATCCGTGGGCGCCGTGGGTCAACACCTACGGGATCTGGGTCGACGAACTCGCCGACGTGGACTGGGTCGGTGTCGACCAGGTCGGTGTCGACCAGGTCGGTGTCGACCAGGTCGGTGAGGTCGATGTACTTGGCCCGCGCTGGACGGATTGCTCGGCTTACATGCACGGCCCAGAGATCCGGCTGGATCGCATCTATGCCCTCTTCGACAATCAGAAGTTGCAGTCCTCTCTGTTGGGGCAGTGCGAACGGGGAGGGATGACGTGGCAGAGGGGAGCGGCGGCAGAGATTGAACACTTCCCCACCCATTCAACCGTCACCAGGCAAGACGCTGCCGCGATCTCGGCGCGGCTCGTCGTCGACGCCAGCGGACACTTCCCTGCGCTGGTGCGCCGCCCCCCCAAACCCGATATCGCCTATCAGGCCGCCTATGGCATCGTGGGGCGTTTTTCGGCACCGCCGGTGCGCGCCGGTCAACTGGTGCTGATGGACTACCGCGCCGATCATCTCAGCGACGAGGAACGGCGAACCCAGCCGGCCACCTTCCTCTACGCCATGGATCTGGGCGACGACGTCTACTTCGTCGAAGAAACGTCCCTGGCCAACGTGCCCGCGGTCTCTTTGGAACTGCTCAAAGATCGCCTGATCAGACGCTTGTCTCGGCGCGGGATCGTCCTCGTGGAAGAGCATCACATTGAAAAGTGTCTCTTTCCGATGAACCTTCCTCTGCCGGATCTGACGCAGCCGGTCCTCGGCTTTGGCGGCGCCGCCAGCCTCGTCCATCCTGCCTCAGGCTTCCAGGTCGGCACGGCGTTGAAGCGCGCTCCCGGCCTGGCGGTGGCAATCACCAAGATCCTCGATCGCGGAGATGCCCACCCGGCGCGGGCGGGCTGGTCGGCTTTGTGGTCGAACGATGCCATCCGCAAGCGCAATCTCTACCTCTTCGGCCTCGAATGCATCATGCGCTTTGATGAACGCCAATTGCACGACTTCTTCAGCACCTTTTTTTCGCTGCCCCACCGCCAATGGGCGGGCTACCTCTCCAATACCCTGTCTACGCCGGAGCTGTCGCTGACGATGCTCAACCTCTTCGGCAAAGCGCCCAATCGCGTGAGATCGTCATTGGTCCTTTCCGCAGGGCGCGACCCCGGGTTGCTGTGGCAGGCGTTGACGGGCGCGGCGTGAACAGGGCACGGCAGAACGGGCTGCCCCCGGCCTAGTTAAACCTAACCTTTACCCACAAGTCCGCAGTCGGCACAGGCCTGGCAAACAGCGGCCGATCTAGGTTCTACGGCTGGGATACTTCTTCGTGATATTGGGCCGGTTGTCGGGGCATGAGGGGGATGGGACGGAGATCTGCGACAATGGGCGAGACGTCGTCCCCATCCCCCTCGTGCCCGTACCAAGGGTCAAAACGAATCCGCTCTTGATACCCACCTTATGGGTAAAGGTAAGCTAATTAAACAGCGAGATCCCATAGAGCGGCATCATGATCACAAGGAAATTATAGAGCCCATGCGCAATCGCCGCCGTGGATGTGTTGGTATACTTTCGCAGCAACCCGAAAGTGGCACCCAACAAAAAGACGACAAGTAGGGCGTCCCAGTTGTACTGGAAGGCGTGCAGGCTGGTAAAAAACAGGTTCGAGAGCACGATGCCCAGCCGCGGTTGCAGTACCCCCCGCACACCCAATTCTTCGCCCAAACCGGCGGTGACGCCAATCACAATCGCACCGAGCGGACTGAGGGCAAAGGCAAGCAACTCACCAAATGCTTCTGTGTCGGTGCGCGGCCAGCCCATTGTCTGCCAGATCGAATTGATTGCCAGATCGAGCAGATTCATGATGAGGACCAGGAGCAACGCTGTGCCCACGCCTAGTGCGATCTGACGCAGTGACGGTGCAACCAATCCCAAGCGCAGAAACGCCTGCCCCAGCGTGCGCCGAACCCCATACCCCACCACAAAAATCGCCACCGGCACGGTCCACACCAGGGTGTAGATCTGTGCCAACAGCCCACTGGCTCCGGTCATGCCACTGGATTGAATAGAATCGAGCGCAGAATCGGTCAAGAGTGGTGGCTCACCCAAGACGAGCAGGGGTGCGAAGCTCATCAACAGGAAGGCAGTGACAATCACCAACGCCATTGCATGGACGAATGAGTTAGGATCAAGCGGGATAAAGCGGCTCACGCCCCGGCGTACTGTTGGAATAAAGCCCATGCAGGCGATCAGGATCGAGAGTACAGCCAGCCCACCCACATTGGCAAACAACCCCGCCATTTCCGGATCAAATTCTGCGCCGCCCAACAGTCCGCCACTCCCCGCATCCATCACCGTTCCGCCACTCCCCACATCCATCACCGTGAAGAGGCTGAACCCGACCACCAACAACAGATAGATGGTCATCAGGGCCAAGAGCCAGAGCAGGGCCAGCACTCGAGCTGCAGGGTAGCGAATGCCCAGGTAGGACAGCACGGCGACCACCACAAACGGAACAAACATAAGCCCCGTCTGTGCAAAGGAGGCCGCCTCGCCGCCGATGATAAAGCCAAGCATCACCGCAAGCGCCAGAACGGCATAGCCAATCCACGCCGCCGGGGTCAGTTTTACGTCTGGCATGGGCTTTTCAACATTTACTTCGGGAAAAGAGTGTGCCATTTTGTCACCTTGCTCAGTTCATGGACTATGGTCGAATTGCCTTTTGGGGTGTGGATGCTCTGCGCAGTTGGAGGCAGCGCCACACCGGTTCAGATGCAGTACAGAATAGCCGTTGATAGGTGATCCTGTCCAACCGACGCAGCGCAGGGGGTGCATCCCATTGCTTCCAAGGCAAGATGCGCGGCTCTGCTCTTAACAAGGTATAATAGAAAGCGACGGTGTCGAGTGACATCGCTTGATTGCAGCCTTTGTGGACTTCTGCAACGCCTGTCATCTTCCGCCCAGCGAAAGGATAGAAAATGATCAAACGTTTCGTCTTCTTAACTACATGGTTGGTACTCCTGTTAATCGGCCTCTTGACAGTCAATGACAACCCCGCCAATCTTCTGGCTGCGCCCAACGATAACGATACGATTCCACCGGCGATGATCAATGAGATCCGCGTCGATCAATTCGGCACCGACGACAACGAGTTCTTCGAGCTGCGCGGGCTGAGCAACACGGATCTCAACGATCTCACCTATATCGTCATCGGTGATGGTAGCGACGACGACAGTGGCGTGATCGAATCGATCACCCCGCTGAGCGGACAAAGTCTCGACGCCAACGGCTTCTTCTGGGCAGCGGAATCCACCTTTACAACCGCACTACCCAGCCTGGTCACCGAGACGCTCAACTTTGAAAACGGCGACAACGTTACCCATCTGCTCGTAAAGGACTTCAGCGGAAGCCTGGGTGATGACGTCGACACCAACAATGACGGCGCTTTCGACTCGCCGCCGTGGGACGAAATATGGGACTGCTTGAGTCTGATCGTCGAACCCGGCGAGGGCAACCTCACCTACTGTGCTACTTCAATCGGACAGGACGGTGTGGCTGTGCCGCGCGTCGTCTTCCGCTGCGGCAGCCAATGGACGATTGGCGAGTTTGCCAATTTGGAAGCGGACACACCCGGTGCACCCAACAACTGCCCGTTTGTCGACACCTGTGGCGAATCGGCGACACCGATCCATGCCATCCAGGGACTGACAGAAACGAGTCCGTTGCTGGGGTCGATTCAGATCGTTGAAGGTGTCGTCGTAGGTGACTATCAATCGGGGCTGGCCGGTTTCTATCTTCAGGAAGAGGCCGAGGATCAAGACGCCGATCCGGCCACGTCTGAAGGCATCTTTGTCTTCGATTCGGATGGAGACCCGGCGGTGTCAGCCGGCCAAATCGTGCGCGTACAGGGCGAAATCGGCGAGTTCACCAGCAGTGGCGCTTCGCTCACCCAGATCGGCAAATTGCAGAACGCCGCTGTCTGCACAGGAACGGAAAGCATCACACCCGTCGCCGTGACACTGCCCGTCACTTCGATAGCCTCTCTGGAAGCCTACGAAGGCATGTTGGTTAGCTTCCCCATGACGCTGACCGTGACCGAACACTACAATCTAGGTCGTTTCGGCGAGGTGGCGCTTTCTGCAGGGGGACGCCTGCTCAACCCCACGAATGTCATCACGCCCGGCGCACCGGCTAGTGCGCTAGCGGCTCAGAACAACTTGAGCCGCATCTTGCTGGACGATGCCAATTCTGTGCAGAACCCCGATCCGATCATCTACCCGAACCCTGAACTGACGGCGCTGAACACGCTGCGCGTCGGCGACACAGTTGGCAACCTGACCGGTGTGCTCGACCAACGATTCGGCGTCTATCGCATTCAGCCCACAGAGGTGATTTCGTTTACAGCGAGCAATCCGCGGCAGGCAGCACCCGATGCCGTGGGTGGAACGATGCAGGTGGCGAGTTTCAACGTGCTCAACTACTTCCTCACCCTGGATAGTGGCCAGCCATTGTGCGGCCCTGATAAGAATATGGACTGCCGCGGCGCCAACAGCAGTGCGGAGTTCGAGCGACAGCGCACCAAGATCCTGCAAGCGCTGACCGCTATCGACGCTGATATTGTCGGCCTGATCGAGATGGAAAACACGACGGGTGTGGAGCCGCTGGCCGACATTGTTGGTGGGTTGAATCAGATCGCAGGCAGCACTGTCTACACCTATGTCAACACTGGCGTCATCGGCACCGACGCCATCCGCGTGGGCATGATTTACAAACCCGCAGCGGTGACACCCGTGGGTACCTTCGCCATTCTCAATTCGACGGTAGATCCCGACTTCATCGATACGCTCAACCGCCCAACGCTGGCGCAGACCTTCCACAGCGTCGTTGATGGCGGCGAATTCACCGTAGCCGTTAACCATCTCAAGTCGAAAGGTTCGTCCTGTAGCGGAGATCCGGACACCGGCGACGGGCAGGGCAACTGCAATGGTGTGCGTACACAGGCAGCCAATGCGCTGGCAGAGTGGCTGGCGGGCAATCCGACAGGCAGCGACGATGAGGACTTCCTGATCATAGGCGATCTCAACTCCTATGCAGAGGAAGATCCCATCCGTGCCCTGCAAACCCAGGGATTCACCGATCTGATCAAGCAGTTCGTCCCCGCGGCGGAGGCCTATTCCTACGTCTTCAACGGCGAATCGGGCTATCTTGACCACGCTTTGGGTACGTCCACGCTGACGTCACAGGTGACGGACGTAACCGTCTGGCACATCAACGCGGATGAGCCACGCGTGCTCGATTACAACGTCGAGTTCCAATCGGCGCAGCAGGTCAACGAACTCTACAATGCCGATCCGTACCGTTCGTCGGATCACGATCCGGTCATCGTCGGGCTGGATCTGGCCGAAGATGTGCTTTACCTGCCCAGCATTTACCGCGGCAGCACCGGAGAGTAGGTTATCAATCAAAAAAGCGGACGAGATCGACGATCTCGTCCGCTTTTTTGATCAGAATCTTGCTGCCCAATCCGCATCCCACATCCACCACTAGGCATGGCTACTCTTCTGCCTACGTTTTTTTACAACCCACCAGATGACGGTAAAAATGAATACGGCCAGCACGACGTAAGTAGCCCATTGGATCACATTGCTCACATTGCTGTAGTTGCGCCCAAGAATCCGGCCGGCGTAGGCCAGCACACCGGTCCAAATGATAGTGCCGGCGAAGGTATAAAGCAGGAACTGCCAGATATTCATGCCACAAGAGCCGGCGGGAATCGAGATCAACGAACGCACACCGGGGATGAGACGACCAAAGAAGACAACCGTGTTGCCGTGGCGAGAAAAGGAGTCCATCGCCTTATCGATGTCGTCTGGGTCCAGCAAAATCCAGTGACCATGTTTTTCGGCCCAGGCGTGCAGACGATCTGTATGCAGCCACCTCCCCAGGTAATAAAGCACCAAAGCGCCCACCATCGTGCCCAGGACGCCGGCCAACACAACGCCAATCAGGTTCATAGACTGTTGCTGCGTGCTAAGGAACCCGCCCAACGGCATCACCACTTCGGACGGGATCGGTGGAAAGACATTTTCTAAAAACATAAGGAATGCAAGGCCAATATAGCCCATACTACGGACGAGCTGTTCTACCCAATCTGTCAACATGCAGAACCTCCGGGGGGATTCGGTTCGTGTCTGCGCGTCTTACTATGTGTCTATCCGTAAATTACAGTGAATTGACGGATAGATTCTATGTTCTTTTATTGTGGGCGATGACGTACAGACACACTGTTACCGGTCATCCACTCTGGGCAAAGACGTCCATGATCAGAAACCATATGTCTCGGCAAACGCCACCAGCGCTTCCTCGAAGATCGACATCGGTGGACGCACGAGACCGGCACCGATCTGGCCCACGCCTGCCTCCTTGTGGGCGATACCAGTGTTGACGCGTGGGGTAATGCCCGTTTCCACGACTTTGCGCAGGTCGATGCCCACGGGCGTACCGCGGAAGTCGAGTTGCGGAATCGTAAAGGCTCTATGCTCGGCCACGGTGATCTCGTACATTTCCAGTGTGGCGTTCAACGCGTCCTGGGGTGTACCGCTGACAAAGGTGACGATAGCGGGCGCGGCAGCCATCGCGAAAGCGCCGATCCCCGCCGTCTCGGTGATGGTGCTGTCGCCGATATCGCGGTTGGCGTCCTCAGCCTGGAAGCCGGGAAAGTAGAGCCCATTGGGGATCTGCGCGTCCGCCGTGAACCAGCGTCCGCCCAGCCCACTGATGCGGATACCGAAATCGGTGCCGTTGCGCGCCATCGTCGTCACCAGCGTGCTGCCTTCCACGCCGTGGGCAGCGTCGGCCATGGCTTTGCATGCCGCCATTACCGGGTTGAGGACGCTCAAGGCGTTGTCCCCCAAGGATTGAATCACATCGCCGGCGGTCTCGCCATTGGGTGCAACCCGGGCGATGTGCGGGGCGAGGTTTTTGGTGTAGATGATCGAGCCTGCCTTGTTGCGGTTGTGTCCTTCGTCGCCCATATGCAGCGCTTCGGCAACCAGCGAGCGGATGTCCACACCGCCGGTTCGGTCAATCGCCGCGCCCAAGATCGGCGCCAGCACTTCGTGCATCCAGCGCAGCCGCGCTTGCACGTCCTCACTGTAGGCGCCATAACGCAGAACCTTGCCGTACCCCTCGTTCAAGTTTGAAAAGGCCAGATTGCCGTGGGTCTTGTTTTCCACAACGTAGACCGCCATCGACGGCGACGTCACCCCCGCCATTGGCCCCACCGTGTTGTGATGGTGGCATGGTTCCAGTTTGACGGCGCCCGAAGTCACCAGTTCACGCGCCCCGGCCTCGTTCTGGGCACGGCCCTCGAAGATCAACGCCCCCGTAATCGCGCCGCGTAGCGGACCCGAGGCCCGTTCCCACGTGATCGGCGGCCCTGCGTGCAGCAGCAGATCGGCATGCATCCCTGGAATCAGATCCAGCGCCTTCCCCATCCCCGTCAACACCGGACGGGCCTCGATCATGCGTTCCACTGCGGCAGCGTTGGCGGCGTCAATGTTGACAGTCATGCGAGCTCCTTGGAATGGCTAAAGAGTAGAGATTGGCCTGGTTGATGAACAAGACGGTGAGGATTGGAGCCATGATGGGGTGGCGGGATCGATTTACACCCCCCTCTTCATCCGCGCCAATATTCCCATCAGCCGCTCATTGCCCCCCGCCGGTGGACGCCAATCTACCTGGACGACAGGCACATTCTGGGCGGTGAGACTCTCGGTGAAAGATTCGAGACCGACATTGACAGCAGAGAGCGGAGCGGTGAGCAGGTCCAGATCAACCGGCGGCAGGTCATTGGTAGCCTGCTGCCTGCCGGGTGCTGCGTGTTGAGAGATCAGAGGCTCGATGGCTTCTTCACTGTGCCCGTTGCCCTTTGCCTTGATCAGGCTGCCGATGGCGCGGATGGCTTCGTCGTTGCGCGTAAAGACGTGGACGCCCACTTCCGTCAACTGTTCGATCTGGCGCGCCATGTCCTGGGGATCGAGATCCGTACCCACCACCACCGCCACAAAGATCAGATCGCGTCCGTCTGCCTGGGCGATTGAGCGGGCCTGGATCACGGCGGGCGCCAGTTCTACGGCAGGATCCGGGTGGGCGCCGTCGCCCAGGACCACGTCGAAGAGGATCAGACCGGCGTCGGGATCCTCGGCCTCTTCGAGCAGACGCCGGATGCGCAGGTCGTTATCGAGCATGGGGTGCAGACGACCTACGGTGAATTCGTCCTCGCCCAGGTCGACGATGGTGTGCTCCTGGCTGCGGTGGGCGTTGGCCAGTCTCGGACCGCCCTTGAGCGGCGCGTTGGAGTAGACGGTGGGCAGGTACTCTTGCAAGAGCAGCAGAGCTTCGTAGGCCAGAGTGCCGCCGGAGAAGAGGCCGCGCAGAAATGGAGACTGAGGGGTGGGGATGGGCGATTGGGTAGAGGATGAATCACCGTCTCCACTACCTTTTTCGCCGCCGGGATGACCGGAAAGGTGGACGGCAAGTTCGGCGGTTTCGTCGAGAGTGCGGGCGAAATGGATGCCTTCGATGTGTTCGGTAGGGCTGTACCCGATAAAGTTGACCACCACGGGCTTGCCCGACGCGCGCGCTGCGGTCAGTAGCTCGGCGGCAACGGAAGCAGACGGCGGTTTGGAAATGAGGACGATCACCGCCGTTGCGGGATCTCGGGCCAGCAGATCGAGGCTCTGCCGCGCCGTAATGGCCCCCACCGCTTCGGATAGGTCGCGGCCGCCGGTGCCCAGGGCGTGCGTGATGCCGCCACCCAGTTGATGGATGCGCGACGTCACCAGTTGCAACCCCGTCCCTGATGCGCCGACAACGCCAACCGATCCCCGGCGTACCCGGTTGGCGAAGCCCAGCCCCACGCCGGTCACAATCGCCGTGCCGCAGTCCGGCCCCATCACCAACAGCCCCTGGCGCGCCGCACTCTGCTTGAGATCGACCTCGTCCTCAAGGCTGACGTTGTCGCTGTAAAGGAAGACATTCTTCTTAAGCGCCAACGCCTGCCGCGCCACCCCGGCGGCATAGCGCCCCGGCACCGAGATCAACACCCAGCGGGCCTCGGGCAGCATCTTTAGCGCTGTGTCGAGGCTTTTGGGGCGATAGGATGTGGCTGCCTGAGAGCGCCGCCGTGTCAGCAGTTCGTCTACCTGGGCAAGGGCAAAGCGCGCTGCGGCCTCATCGGCGGCATTGACGACGATGATCAGATCGTCGGGCACAGCATTGGCAAGGGAATTGACCAGCAAGTTACTTTGCGCCAACAGATCCTTGTTGGCGGCCGTCCCCATCACCACCCCTGCCTCGAGCACATTGGGCAGTCCGGCCAACGATCGCTGCAACTGCATCAACACCACCGAATCATAGTAAGCGCCGGATCGGATTTCAGCCAGGATAGTAGTCACGGTCGATCCTAAAAGTCTGAACGAGAGGATAAAGAAGAGTGATTTCAGGAGAAGTATAGCCAGTTTTCCCTGGATCAGGGTTGGCGAATTCTACACTGCCGCGATCCCGGTGTCAAATGGATCATTGGATTCGGGTGCGTCCCAAGTATTTCGGTTCTGATCTTCAGGGCAGCTACGCAGAACGGACCGGCACGGAGGCCGGTCCCTACACGTAGGGATGGACCTCCGTGTCCATCCGTCGTGGCTTCCCGGAAGACATGGACCCACCCTAATACTATGGGACACCCCAGAGGGGCTAGCGTCGGTTGAGTCCGACCGCAGCGGTCGCGACCGCGCGGTCGGCGCCCGGAGCTTGCGGAGGGCATGGCGCAGCGCCTGTGCCAAACGAAACCAGCGGGTTCGACGGCGATCCAGTGTTGACCCGCTTCGCTGGTTTCGATACGGCTCGCAGACCCGCTTTCTGAAGCGCCCCGCTTTCTGAAGCGGGCGTACTCCAACCGACGCTCGCTCTCTTGCCGGGTAGTAGCCCAGAGTCGCGGTTTCACCGATCGCAAAACTCTCGGCTTCAAAGTGATACAAATTCGTTTGCGCCGGGAGCAAACGAGATACACATTCTCGTCAATACTTAAACAAAACCTTGACAAACATCCAAAGCAGGCGTATGATCCGAGGGTTGATGATTGATACCTAATAGGAGGATTTGATGATTCCCAATCAGTGGTATGCCATTGCCGAATCGCACGAGATCAAGTCGGGCGCCGTGAAGGGGTTACGACGCATGGGCCAGGATCTCGTCTTATGGCGCGATTCAAGTGGAAAGCTCTCTTGCATGTTGGATTTGTGCCCGCATCGCGGGGCGGCCCTGAGCGGCGGCAAAGTCCAGGGTGACTGTATCGAATGTCCTTTCCACGGTTTCCAGTTTGACCTGCAAGGTCAGGGGCAGTTTATTCCGGCCAACGGCAAGAACACGCCCGTACCCAAAGTCTTCCGGGCGCAGACCCAGGTTGTGCAAGAAGCCCACGGGCTCATCTGGTTTTGGAACGGTGAACGACGCCAGGACTATCCAGAGATCCCCTGGTTCGACGGCCTCGATGATTCGTTCGAGTACGGGTCAACCGCCGTTAAGTGGAACAGCCACTACACACGGTCCATCGAAAATCAGCTCGACGTTTCGCATCTGCCCTTCGTCCACAAAAACACGATTGGCCGCGGCAATCGCACGCTGGTCAACGGGCCCTATGTGACGCTGGAAAACAACACGCTTTCGGTGTGGGTCGACAATCGCATCGATGACGGCACGCCGCCTACCAAGCCGACCAAAATGCCGGAGCCACAACGTCCGGCGCTGCTCACCTTCAAGTTCCCCAATCTCTGGCAGAACCGGTTGTCCGATAATTTCCGCATCGTCGCCGCCTTCGCCCCCATTGATGACGATGCCACCATGGTCTACGTTCGCAGCTATCAGCGTGTGAAGAGCAAGAATGTCTTCACCAAATTCGTGGCCAACCTTACCACCAGCTTTAACCGTTTTGTACTGCGTGAGGATCAGAGAGTCGTCGAGACGCAGCGGCCCAAGATCGCTGGGCTAGATATTGGTGAACGCTTCATCCCAGGAGATCGCCCGATTGCACTATTCTTGATCCACCGTCGAGATCTGATCCTGGCGGCGCAGGAAGGCAACAATGCCGCCGGCGGCAAGGAATCGGTGGCGCAGGCCGATGCCGAAATCGACTGGAGCATGACCGAAGAGGGCGACATCAATCCGTCGCTCCCCTATGATCTCGTACGCAACCGCCGCAGCAGCGAATCGCGCACGAGATCACACAACTAGCCGCCATGACTCATCACTCGGATGCGCGTGAACGGGTGCTCGACGTTGCCGAGCGGCTCTTCGGGGAACGGGGATATACCACCGTCACCCTGCGCGATATTGCAGCGGAAGTCGGCATCAAACATGCCTCACTCTATCATCACGTGCCGGGCGGCAAAGAAGCGCTTTTCATCGAAGTCACCGAGCGCAACCTACACCGCCACCGGCAAGGATTGGACGAGGCAGTCTCCCAGCCTGGGCTTGATTTTCGAGGGCAGTTGACCTCTGCAGCGATCTGGCTGTTGTCGCATCCGCCATTGGATCTGCTGCGCATGAAGAATTCAGACATGCCGTCTATCAACGCCGACACAGCCGAGCGGCTGACGATGCTGGCCTATACGGCTCTACGCGACCCGATACAACGCGTGCTCTCTCGAGCCAGGGATGCCGGCAAGATCCAGACCCACAAAGATCTGACGATGGTTTCGTTGGTCTTCGTCACGCTGATTCAAGGGATTCACGCAATTCCAATGCAGTATGTGGCGCGCAGTCAAGAGGAGATTCTAGAAGATATCATCGATCTCTTTCTCGAAGGAGTGACGACCCAAGATTAATCTCTTTTTTTGAGGCACCGCTCTACCAACTTGTAGGTTGCTCATTGTAGAAAAGCAGAATTGCTGCAACACTCGATCGTTAACCGGAGAAACAATCCATGAAGAATCGCAAACTCGCGACAATCTTTGCCATTGTCTTTATTGATCTACTTGGCTTTAGCCTGATCTTGCCGCTGGTGCCTTTTTACGCCGAGACCTTCGGCGCCAACGCTATCGTAACCGGCTTCCTCGTGGCATCCTATGCGGCGGCACAGTTGTTTGGCGCTCCGCTACTCGGTCGCATGTCCGACCGCTTCGGCCGCCGTCCGGTGTTGCTCATCAGTATCCTGGGCACGATTGTCGGCTTTGTCCTGTTAGGCATAGCCAACACATTGTGGGTACTCTTTGCCAGCCGCATGATTGACGGGTTGACGGGCGGCAATATCTCGGTGGCGCAGGCCTACATCGCCGACATCAGCGAGCCCAAGGATCGCTCACGCAACTTTGGCCTGATCGGTGCCGCCTTTGGTCTGGGCTTCATCATCGGCCCCGCCGCCGGGGGGTTGCTCAGCAACGTCGGTGCAGGCATCGGCATCGTCAACAACATTCACTGGCAGTTTGCCCTGCCCGCCTTCGTGGCCGCCGTCCTGGCGACGCTCAATTGGATAGCCGTCTACTTCTTCCTGCCCGAATCGCTTTCCGGCGACCGTCGTGCGCAATTGGCGGCGCGTCCTCGCCAGGAATTCTCGTTGCAAAACTTGCGCGCGGCCTTCCAGCGTCCTCTGGTTGGTCCGCTGCTGTACACACGATTCTTCTTTAGCATGGCCTTTTCCACCTTTCAAACCATCTTCCCGTTGTTTGCGTTGACACGGCTGGGATTGGAGGCTGCTCAAACGGCCTTCGTGCTGACCTACGTGGGTGTGTTGGCTGTGCTGGTTCAGGGCGTGCTGATAGGGAAGATCACAGAGCGCTTTGCCGAGGAGAAGTTGCTCTTCTGGTGTATGCTGATCATGACCGGTGGGCTGGTTGGCTGGGCGTTGACACCGACTGTGCCGGTGCTGTTGATCGTGCTCGCACCGTTGGCCTTCGCCGGCGGAGTGCTGAACACCGTGATCAACAGTGCGCTTACCAAGTCGGTAGCGCCGGAAGAAATCGGTGGCACGCTAGGGATTTCCTCTGCCCTGGAAAGTGCCACCCGCGCCATCGCCCCTTCCGCCGGTGGTATCCTGCTCGGGAGTTTGGGCGCCTGGGCGCCTGGGATCGCCGCTGCGGCCATCACGAGTTGGCTGGCAACCTTCGTCTGGCGACGTATCGTCATGTCCCCCCAAAGCCCGGCACAAGAAGACGCTCCAGAGGAAGGAGCATTTGAACCGGTAAATGCAGATTGATCGAAGGTTTCGATCTTAACGCCAGCCGAACTCGCTGAACGCATTCGGCTCAACGAAGATCTGCTGCACAACATGCCGAATGTAGGGGAGTGTGCCATCCGGCAGGAGATCGAATTCGGCCCAGCGCAGATCGCTACACCGATGCGGCTCGTTGATCGTCGGCGTCCCCTGCCAACGCTCCACAGTGAAGAAGAAATCGAAATAGACGAGGCCATCCGCCGAAGCGCGATGCAGGGTGTGGACGTGACGAAGATCACCACGCTCGATCTCGATGGCGGCCTCTTCTGCCGCCTCCCGTATCGCGGTGTCTGTCACCGATTCCCCGGCCTCGATGTGGCCGGCGATGAAGCTGTACAGCCCATCACCGAACCCGGTGTTGAATCGCTGCGACAGTAGAATTTCCCGTCCGCGTACGGGGATCACGTAGACGGCGGCGCGGTAGGTTGCACGTGGGGGCATGGTAGAACCTCTGGATCAAAACAGGATGGAATGATGGACTAGTATCGTGTCGACGGTCAAGTGATGGCAATTCCGTAGGGGCGCAGCAAGCAGCGCCCCTACCCATCAAATCACGCTTGACGCATCACGAGCGCAACAGATCGCGCAACGACGCAAAGAATCGCCCCACCGATTGGCGCAGTGCTTCACGATTGCGGCGCGTGCGCGACCAGTTTGGCCGATTGGGCCCTGCTTTCGTCGTTGCGCGTACGGCCGGTGGCGGTGCGGACAGGCTCTTTTGTCGTTCCGTACTGCCTCCGGCGGCGTTGCGCCAGTAGGCAACATCTGCCGCCGACAACCCCAGCGGCGCCAGCTTGCGCGCAGCCGACAACGATTCAAGCAGGGTGCTGATGCGGGCAATTGTGGCAGGCTGCCGTTTGTCTCGCCACCACCGCGTCAGGAACTCGTCCCAGCCCAACCGCCTGGCGGCAACGGCGACAGTCAGCGCCTCTGCATCTGACCAACGGGCCGGATCACCGGTGAGCAGGCGGCGCACCTCATCCACGGTAGAGAGTACGGCGTCGATTTCGGCTTCCACCAGAAACGCACTGAGCGGCCGTCCTTGCACGGCGTGCAGGTAAAGGTCCTTTTGGGCGCGGGTAATGGCGACATAAAGCAGACGACGCTCCTCGCTCAGGTCAGCGCCGCGCTCGTAAGGCAACATCCCCTGATTGCAACCCGGTACAATCACAACCGGCCATTCCAGTCCCTTGGCACGAAAGATCGTGGTGATGGTCACCTCGGCGCGCGCTTTGCCCCGCTTCGCCGGTGTCCATACCTCGATCTGCTGCAAGAAGCGATCGACGCTGCCGATCCCCTGCGCCATCGCGATCAGGGCCTGAATGGTGGAGAGCCGCGCCAACTTGAGCGCTTCACCGCCCGCTTCCTGCGCCATCGCTTCGGCATAGCCCAGGCGCCGATCCAATTCTTGCAACAGACGATGGGCGGTGCCGGGCGTCGCCAGCCGTTCGGCCAGCCAGCGAAAATCGAAAGCGAGCCGTTGCAGGCGTTCGGCCACGGCGGTGGGTGCGTCCTGGGCCACAGCATCCAACGCCGTGGAGATCGTCAGCTTGCGCTGAACCACAGCCTCGGCGCAAGAATCAATCCAGGCACGAGAGAGGTAACGCAGCGGACGATCGGCTACGCTGCTCCACATCTGGCGAAAGCGGTCGCTCTGTTCGGCGGTCAGCGGTTGACCTGCACGGAGCTGGTTTTCGAGTTGCGCCAGCCGCACATAGTCAAGCAGCGCCGTCACTTCGGGGCGGCGGAAGAAAGGCAGATCGCCTTCGATGCGGTAGGGTATGCCCGCACGCAGCAGGGCTGCTTCGATGGGCGCCGTCTGTACAAAAAGGCGCACAAGAATAGCGACTTCGTTGGGCGGACGACGCAGTCGTTTGAGATCGGCGACAATGGCGGCGGCCATGGTTGCCTCATCGCCATGACGTTGCAGGGTTGTGCGGCCGTCGAAGCCTTGGGTCAGCCGCAACTGTTTAGGGCTGCGCTCGGCGTTGTGTTGGATGACGGCATTGGCCAGCGCCACCTGTGACGCCTGACAGCGGAAGTTCTCTTGCAGCAGATAGACCCGCGCCGCGTGCCGTTGTTGAAAATTCAAAATGAAGCGAGCCGCTGCACCCCGCCACTCGTAGATCGTCTGATCGTCGTCGCCGATCACCATCAGGTTGCGGTGGGCCTGGCTGACCCGATCGATGAGTTCAACCTGTGCCAGATTGACGTCCTGAAACTCGTCTACCAACATGCAGCGGATGCGGCTTTGTACCTGTTCCTGAATTTGTGGGTGGCACACAAGCACTTCCCAGCCCACCATCAACATATCGTCGTATGTGATCCAGCCCCATTCACGGCGCAGGTTTTCATAAAGCTGGTAAAGCGGCAGGAACCAGGGCGTCTCGGGTGGGGCGATGGCTTGCGAGGCCACAGCCTGCGCCGAGGCCGGCAGCCCGGCCGTCGCAAGGTCGGCGTAGCGCAGGTTTCCTTTGCAGCCGGCCACATAATCCAGAAAAACGTCGAGATCGAGCCGACTGAGTTCCCCGGCATAGGGGACATGCCGTCGCCGCGCCTCGGCCAATGTGCGATGGAGCAGATGACGATCCAGTGTTTCAAAGCCGCGCCGTGATCGGGTGAGGTCGACCTGAAGCAGTCCTTGTGCAGTTGCCTCGCCGATCAGTTGATAGCCGAAGGCGTGCAGCGTTTTGACCTGTACATCTTTGACGCCCCGTTTGCGCAGCGCGCGGTCGATGCCGTCGGCGGCCGCACGGTTGAACGTCGTGGCCAGGATCTGCGATGCGGGGAAGAGACCGTCGTGCACCAGGCGGCTGATGCGGTGGACCATCGTCGTCGTCTTGCCCGAGCCGGCGGCGGCAAAGACCAACGCCGGCCCGCGGTCATGGGCCACTACCGCCTGTTGGGCAGGAGTCAGTACCGGGTCCATGTTAGTGTAGGGTGATGGGCATAGTTCCGCCGGGATTTCCCTGTGCGTATGCCCTCAGATCAATCGTCATCAGTCATCCGTTGCCGGTGTTGCATCATTAACCAGCGGCGGTTCGCCGATCCATGTGCGGTAGAGGCTGTCGGCTACCTGTGGATTGTGGCGGCGCAGAACAGTGAGCAGATCCGCCGGGGTGACAATGTCGAAGGTGTACTCCTCGACATAATCGTGCAAGAAATCCTGGAAAGGGCGTTCCCCCAGACTTTGGCGAATGGCGTCGAAGAAGAGTGCGCCCTTGCCGTAGGCAACCGATTCGTAGATCCGCCCATCGGCATAGGCCATCACCGGCTGATTGAGAGGTTCATCCTCTTCACGGCCCACCATGGCATCGATCACAGCTTGCCAGCGCTGGGCCTGCAACAGATCTGCCGACGATTGACCGCGCATTGCCTCATAGTAAATCTTGCTAGAGTATTCGGCCAGCCCCTCATCCATCCAGGGCAGGTTGATCGGATCATTATGGACCAATTGATACCACCACTGGTGCGCCACCTCGTGGACGGCGCGGATCTCCAGTTCGCTGCGATATTGATCGTACAGTTGCACACCGAGCAGCAAGGCCTGTGGATATTCCATGCCGCGGAAACTTAGCGGCGCCACCGCCACCCGCAGATCGCGGTAAGGGTAGAGGCCAAAGCGGTCGCTGAAGATGCGCAACGCCGCCGCCGTGTATTGAAGCACAGCCCGTCCGGCTGCTTCATACTCAGGCAACCAATAACTGTGGACCGTGGTTCCGTATGCTTCAATCGACGCCTGTTGAAAGCGATTGCTGGTATGCAGCAAGAATTCACGCGCCGGGCCTGTTGTCCACACATATTGGCGCTGATACTCGGGCAACACGGTCTGGGTGATCAGCGTGCCACTCGTCACAGGCACCTGGTCGGCGGGCAGCGTTGCCGTCACCACAAAGAGCGAGGTGACATTGAAGGCAGCATCCCCGCGCGACGAGCCTTTTTCGAGCCACCATCGACCACTTGCCACAGTTGGCCCCGGCTCATAGACTGCCAGTGACGGATAAAACAGAGGAAGGCTCACGATCCCTTGACTGTTGCCAAAGAGTCGATAGGCCGGCGCGCTATCGGTTTCCCACTGCGGAATGTCGAGCGTCCAGCCCAGATAGAGGTCAACCGATTGACCGGAAAGCAGCGCCACCGGCAAATCGAGGCGGACAGCCGTGACGCCTTCTTGATACGAAAAGGAGATGGTGCGTCCGTTAACCGCCGCGCTCTGGATGGTGAGCAGACCGCCGTACTGCTCCAGCCCAGGGTAGAGGCGGAAGATCAGGTAGGTCCACGGATCGGGGCTGTTGTTGGGCACCCGAATCCACGCTGCGCCCTGCAACTGATCGAGGTCAGCGTTCAGGGTCACGTCGATGTCGTAGCGCGGCGCGGTTTGCAGGCCGTCCAACAGCGGTTGGGCCTCATCTTTGAGCGCGATTCGATACCGATCTAGATCGTCGGTTACCGGTCCTGCCGATCGATTCCACAGCAGCGCGCTCATCAGGATCAAAACGAGCACCGCCACCAATCCGATGACAATGGAAACGAGACGTAACTGCGCCTGCTTGGTAGAACTAGAAGAAGTTATCGACATGGTGGCAGTTGAGGATGGAGATGGAATTTCGACGTGGCACGGTACTTGAGCGAACGGACTCAGTATAGCACTGACGGTGCAGGCGTGGCAACGAACGGAACGGATGTTTCGTTTTTGTGATATACTGCGAGGCAGGTAGGTGTCTCCATTTGATGAAAGAATGCAAGGATCGCTATGTTCGAGCAAAACAGAGTCAAGAGTGCACTGGAACAGAAACGCTCGCACTTTTCCCGTTACTTCGCCGACCTGGGCGTGGAACAACAACGAACCGACACTGTTTTTGCTCAGTTTCGGCAGATGACGGCGCAACAGATCGCAGACAGACTGATCGAGATCGACGTCCTGTGGCCCGGCGCATTGCCCACCGCTGAGATTGACGAGGCGAAGGCAATGTACATGCCGTTTGGCGAGCACTGGCAGAATCATCGCGAGGCGCGCACCTGGGCGCTTTCCGTCCTCTACAAACGTCCTTCGTTAGCAGTAGACGGCAGCCAGATCACGCCGAGCAAAGAGTATTCGGTGCCGGTGGGGGCCGTGCAGATCGGCTGGTTCGTCAACGAACACCTCACCGCGGAGGAAAATGGAACGGCCAGCTATATCAAGGACGTTTCCTTCGAGGTGCTGCCGCCCAACGAATTGGGCGAAGAGGACAACAGCGATGGCGGTGACTTCCCCAATTGGCGGGTCAACCAGGTCCGCTTTGTGCGTGAGTGTGAAAAGCTGTGCGACCTCATGGAAGCATATGCAAACCGCCCGTACGAACAGCGCCCGCTTTGTTTCTTCGATGGCTCCTTCGCCATCTCATTTGCGGGGCAGTTACGACCAGAGCGTGCACGGCCCTACTTGCGGGCCGTGGCTGAGTTACTTGCCTGTTCCAGGCGCACCGAAGTGCCATTGGTCGGCTTCGTGGACAGCACCTACAGCCAGGATCTAGTCACGCTGATCAACAATCTATTTGGCGGAGCCGACATCCAACAATCTACCGATGCCCGACTGTTACAGCCTACTTTACGATACTGGGGAGATCGCAGTCCCTTTTTCATCTGCGCCCGCTCAGATCAACTAAGCCACAACGGCAATGCGGATTTCTACAAAGAGATCAGCTTTACCTATATAAATCTTGTGCAGGGCCGCCCGCCGGCACGTGTGGAAATGCCGCGTTGGCTGGTTGAACAAGATCGAGCCGCCGATGTGATCCACCGCCTGTGCGCCGAGAGCGTGGTGGGCGGGGGCTATCCTTACCCGATTGAAACCGCAGATGCCGTCGCTGTGATCTCGCAGCAAGACAGAGAACGGTTCTATCGGCTTTTTCAGCAGTTCCTGGCGAGCGAGGGCATCAACCTGTCCATGACGCGCAAAATGCGCAGCAAACTGGCTCGACGCTAGGCCGTGCATACGCTGAGTTTCTAGCCGTAAATTACAGTGCGCAGCACTACGTCCGCTCTAGACAGGCCAACTTCGCCGGGCTGCTGTGAAGTTACGGATAGATTCTTAATACACCGTCTACCTGTTGAAAGAGCGCAACTTCCGTTGAGCAGAAGTGTTTTAACTGAATGATGTATTCTGGGCACGATGCATCGACCAGAATCGAGTCTACACAGTAGATGCACATTGGAGCGTATGAATCAGCCGGCCAATTGGCGGCTGAGTTCCGATCTACGCTGTTCAGTTAACCGGTATTATGAACAAACCTACGCCTCCCCCAAATGCACAGGAAGAACCGCAAGCAGAAGCAGCTTTCGTTGCTCAAGCGCAACCTGCCCAAGAACCGACCCTTGCCATCGATCCCACATCGCCCGAACCGATTACGCTAACGGTTTTGCCCGAGAGCACGGCATGGGATCAGGCCACGAAACGCACCGCCGTTGTGATCTTGTTGGTGGTGAGCGCGCTGATCTTCTGGATGAGCCGTTCTGTTCTTACTGTGCTTGTGCTGGCCTTCATCATTTCCTATCTGATCAGCCCCATCGTGGATCTGCTTGAGCGGATCCGGGTACCGCGAGGGCTGAGCACGGTGATCATCTACTTGATGTTGTTGGTGGTGATCATCGTGTCCCCGATCCTGCTGATCCCGGTCTTGATCAATCAGTTAACCGATCTGCTGGTAGTAGACGTGCCGCGCACCACCCAGGCGTTGATCATGGCCTTGCAGACCTGGGTCAACAATCTGCCCAGCCAGCTCGAGATCATGGGGTTCGCGATCAACATCGATGGCATCGTCGGTCAGCTTCAGTCCACAGTCAACGGTGAACTGGCTTTTCAGGTTTTGCCCAGCGCGCGCGATCTTTTGGAATACTTCAACCGTTTGATCAGCACCGCCACCAACGTGGTCGGCGGCACGGCGCTGATTGGCTTTACGTTGGTGGGCGGAATTTTCAATATCTTTCTCTTCTTGCTCTTCCTCTTCTTTTTGAGCCTGTACATGACCAAAGATGCGCCGAAGATCCGCCACTACGTCGAGGGGCTCTTCCCCGAGTCCTACCACTCGGAGGCGGCAGAGTTGATCCGCGAGATGGGGAATATCTGGCAAGCCTTCTTCCGTGGACAGTTACTGCTATCGCTGTTGGTCGGCGTGGTTACGTGGGCCATTCTGTCGTTGCTCGGGATGCCGGGCGCGCTGATCCTGGGGCTCATCGCCGGGGCGCTGGAAGTCATTCCCAATATCGGGCCCGTGTTGGCCATGATCCCCGCTGTCATTGTGGGGTTGATCCAGGGTAGCAACTTGCTGGATATTGGCAATTTACAGTTCGCGCTGTTGATCGTGGGCGTCTACTTTGTGATCCAACAGTTAGAAAATCAACTGCTGGTGCCACGCATTATCGGCGACAGCGTTCACCTGCACCCGATTGTGGTGCTATGTGGCGTCGTGGTGGGCGCTAGCGTCGCCGGTGTATTGGGTGCGCTTCTGGCTGCGCCGGTGATTGCCAGCTCTCGCGTCGTAGGGAGTTATGTTCACGCCAAACTGCTCGACTACGATCCAATTCGCAACCGGACAGCGGAGACAAAGAAACTACAACATCAATACGTCTACCGCCGTGTGGTGATTGCGGAGCCGGAACACAGCGAAGAGAACGAACCCTCTCAAGCGCAGACGGGCGCACAGACCAGCGGGGAGCTTGGTTCGACGGCGACAAGATAAGAAGATGATTGAACGGAATAAACAGGTGTCGCAGAGCGCTCTGCGACACCTGTTTATTCCGCACTCATCTCTTGAAGCGGAAACGTCGAGTGGACATCCATCGCCAGCGCATGATCGGTAACAGTAGGATCGCTTTGCAATCGGTAGAAGGCGGCGGCGGCGATCATGGCGGCGTTGTCTGTACACAAGAAGAGCGGCGGAATATGCAGCGGTATGCCCAGGGCCGAGAAGCGTTTCTGGGCGGCGAGACGCAGTCCTCGATTGGCGCTCACACCCCCACAAATACAGACCTGGCGTACGCCGTAGTGTTGGGCGGCATCGGCACACTTTTCCACAAGCACATCCACCACGGCGGCTTGAAACGACGCAGCGATATCCGCCGCGGTTTGCGGCGCCGTGGGTTCGATCCCCTGCCGCTCCAACTGGCGTGTCAGATTGAGGACGGCCGTTTTCAATCCTGAAAAGCTGAAATTGAATCGATGTTCGGCGGCGTTCATGAGCGGCCGCGGCAGTGGATAATGGTCGGGCTCGCCGGCGTCCGCAGCTTCCTGAATCGCCGGTCCGCCAGGGTAATCCAGACCAATCAGCCTTGCCACCTTGTCGAACGCCTCACCTGCGGCATCGTCGAGGGTGCTGCCCAGCAGGTGATAGCGCCCATGTCCGCGCATGAGGATCAACTCGGTGTGTCCACCCGAAACAATGAGCACCAGCACCGGGAACTCATCGCGCGCACCAGGACGGTCATCGAGATCGATCCAGTTGCTGTAGATGTGCCCTTCCAGGTGGTTGACCGGGATCAACGGACGCTGGGCGGCGAAGGCCAGTCCCTTGGCCGCGTTGACGCCCACGAGCAGGCTGCCGGCCAATCCTGGCCCTTGGGTGACGGCGATGGCGTCGAGCGCACGGACGTTGTCAATGGCGGCCAGGCGCAGCGTATCGTGGATCACGGTTTGGATCGAGAGCACGTGCTGCCGGCTCGCCACTTCGGGGAAGACGCCGCCAAAGCGCCGGTGCAGTTCGATCTGGGTGGCAACGACATTGCCAAGCAACCGGCGTCCGTCTTCGATGACGGCGGCGGCGGTTTCATCGCAACTGGTTTCGATGGCAAGAATACGCGTCATGGGTTGGTGTCCAATGGGAGATGCGCGTCCTCGGGCATAGGTGCGTCCGGGGGGAGATGCACATCTTGAGGCAGTGGGGCGCGGTCGGCCCAGATCAACACGCCGAGGGCAAGGACGCCCAGACCGATCAGCGCCACGAGTTTGTAGATACGCGCTTCGAGCAGCAGGGTCAACCCGCCGAAGAGCGCACAGAAGAGCCAATAGCCGATCACAATCGTGCGCTCGCGCAGGCCCAGATCGAGCAGACGCAGATGCAAGTGATCGCGCCCCCCCTGGCCCGGAGAGACTCCTCGCCGCCATCGGCGCAGGATCAGCCAGGCGACGTCGAGCACGGGCAACCCCACCACCAGCAGAACCGTCGCCAACCGCGCCCCCCGATAATCCCCAATGCCGCCAGGGTAAATCCTAGAAAATAGCTGCCGCTGCTCCCCATGAAGACACGGGCCGGGGCAAAGTTGAAGGGCAAAAAGCCCAACGCCACGCCCAAAAGGCAGACAGGCAACAGGGCCACACTCAGTTGCGGCGGATCGGCGGCAAAGATCATATGCAGCGCCAGGATCGCGCACAGGATTGCGGTCACCCCAACCACGAGTCCGCTGAGTCCATCGAGCCAATTGACTGTGTTCATCATGCCCATGAACCAGAAGACGGTCAACGGCCACACGATCCACCAGGGGAACCCGGTGACGGCGTCATAGAGAATTCCCTCGCCAATCGGGTTGTTGACGTGTTTGATAAAGATCAGCCCGGCGATGGCGATCAGGGCAGCGATCAACTGAATGGCATATTGGGGCAACGACGAGAACTGAAAGCGGTCATCGAGCAGACCAGCCACCACACAAAACGTCGCCCCGGCCAGCAGAGCGGTCAGCCGAGTCAGTTCCTGGGGATCGTTGCGTGGCGGAATCCAACTCTGCACCAGATCTGGCGGCAGCAGACGCGGCAGTAGCAGCGTCAACAGCACCGTGAAGACAAACGCCAGGTAGAGGGCCACACCGCCTGTGCGCGCAATCACCCCGCGGTGTTTGCGTCTGCCGCCAGGCCGATCCACCAGATCCAGATGCAGACCAAGACGCATGCTAAGCGGGGTTAACGCGAAAGAAAGGGCGCAGGCCACAACCAGGACGAGTAAGTAAAACATGAGAGGTCGGCCGATGGTAAGCGATGAGGAGCTGTCGACAGCTCCTCATCGCTTACCATCGGCTACTTCCTGCTACGGGCGCAGATATTGAAGCGTGCGTGGGAACGCCGCCGTCTCGCGCACGTGGTCGAGACCGCAAACCCAGGCCACGGTACGTTCCAGGCCGAGACCAAAGCCGCTGTGCACGGCCGATCCATATTTGCGCAGATCGACGTACCAGTCGAAGGCGTCCATGGGCAAGTGATGCTGTTCGATGGCGGCGATCAGCTTTTCGGGATCGCTCATGCGCTCGCTGCCACCGGTGATCTCGCCATACCCTTCAGGGGCCAACAGATCCACACTGCGGCAGACTTCGGGCCGATCCGACTCTGGTTCCATGTAGAAGGCTTTGACCTGCGTTGGGTAGTGATGCACGAAAACCGGTTTGTCGAATTGGGCGGCCAGATAGGTCTCATGAGGACTGCCGAAATCGTCGCCCCACTCGATAGCAGGGACAACGTCCTCGTAGCCGGGGACGAGTTCGCCTGCGGCGGCGGCAGTGTTGATCATCTGCACGGCCTCGTCGTAGTGGATGCGCGGGAAGGGCGGCGTTACCCGTTGCAGGTGGGTGAGATCGCGCTCAAGCAACTTCAGTTCCTCGGCGTTGCGGCTGAGACAAGTCTGTACGATGTGGCTGACAAACGACTCCTCGATCTCCATCAGTTGGGAAAGATCACAAAATGCGATCTCTGGCTCCACCATCCAGAACTCTTGAAGGTGGCGGCGGGTCTTGCTCTTTTCGGCGCGGAAAGTCGGGCCGAAACAGTAGACTTTGCCGAAGGCGAAAATGTTGGCTTCATTGTAAAGCTGGCCGGTCTGGGCTAGATACGCCGGTTCGCCGTGATAGTCGATCTTGAAAAGTGTGGTCGTGCCCTCGGCTGCCGACGGTGTAAGGATCGGCGTATCTACGTTGAGGAAGCCTTGACCGTCAAGCCACTCGCGAATCGCCTGTACAATGGTGGCGCGAATCCGCAAGATCGCCCACTGCCGCGAGGAGCGGATCCAGAGATGGCGGTTATTCATCAAAAACTCGACGCCATGCTCCTTGGGCGAAATGGGATAAGCATCGGCAATCTGCACGATCTCCAGGCCGTTGGCGTCCAACTCATAGCCGCCAGGCAGACCGGGGGCGCGCTCATCCTTGCGCACGGTGCCGGTGACACGCACGCTGCTCTCTTGGGTCAACGTCTTGGCCGCTTCAAAGTCTGCCTCGCTGACGTTTTGCTTGAAGACGACCGCCTGACAGATGCCCGAACCATCGCGCACTTGCAGAAATTGAAGTCGTCCTTTGCCCGTTTTGGCATAGATCCAGCCCTCTAACGTGACTTCTTGGTCGACGTGTTCGGCCAGGTTGCGAATTGATACAGTCGGGGCCACCATTTGCTCCTTTGGTGTGATAGAGCGTCATTGCGATGCGGAAAGGTCAGTATTCAGATGCGACACCCTGCTCAGGATGACTTCAGCCATCGACGATGATTTGGCCGGTGCCTCGCACCTGAAGGTGGGCCGTCACTCTGCAAGTTTGTAAACCGGACAGCGCTTCGGCGTGTTGGATCAGGCTGCGCCTGATGGACCACCTTCCACCGCGCCATCCTCTGTCGACTCGTCCTCGTCATCATCCCAATCGGCCTCGTTATACTCTATAACGCGCTTAGGCCGCGATCCAGTCTCTTCTTCGGTAAAGTACCGATCCAACTGCTCGAAGATGTCAGAGGAGAGCAGCGAAGCCGCTTCTGGCGCGGTTTCATGGCTTTCGCCAGAAAAGAACGACGATTCAGGCCGGTAATCGGGCAACATGTCACGGTAGGCAGGTCGCACGACATGGGTATAGACATAGACAGAAGTCGGTTCTTCATACTTCTGTTCCGGCTCCTGGATCATCTGAGTTGACGTTTCAGCCTGCCCAGTAGAACGCCGCGAGTTTCGCTTGCGTCGAGACCGTCGCTTTTTGCCGGTCGGCCCTTTGCGTTCGGCCGTAGCGCCGGTGCTGCGCTGAGTTCCTTTGGTGGGTGCGCTTTCAGGTTGCGTCTGCTCCGCCTGCCCCTCTTGCTTCTTAGGCTTGTTGCGCCGTCGGCGGAAGTAGCGGCGTTTGCCCGTCTTCTCTTTGTTGCCGCCACTGCTACTGCTACTGCTGCCACTGTTTGTCGGTTTTTGTTCATCTGCCATCAGTTAACTCTTTTCTCTACATCTCTACTGAACATCTCTACTCAACATCTTTGCGCAACCCTCAACGGCTGCGTTTCACTGCTTCGGCTCCACCAGAAAGAGTGGCGCCCCAGAACCACCGCCGGCGCTCACATTAAGCAAACTGCTCGTGCCCAGGCGCACCCCGGCGTGGGCAATCTGCCGGCCGCGCCAGACGTATGGATCGATATCCATCAGGCGCTTCACGAACTGAAGCCGATTCTCGCGCCAGATCGGGAAGGATGCGCTTGGGATAGGCACACGTTTTTGCACCACGGTGGGCTGACGTAGCGCCTGCTCGATGCCGGCAGCCCAAGTGGCTTCATCGACTTCCCAGCCGAGAACGATACCGGTGCCGCCATACTCGCGCACCGGCTTCAACACCAGATCGTCCTTGTGCGTGCGCATAAACTCTACCAGATCGACTTCGCCTTCACCGTAGCGGGTACGCCGATCGGCCACCAGTCGGGTCCACGGCACGTGACGGCGGATGATCTCTTGCTCGTCACGGTCGAAGCGGTGGGCGTGTTCCTCATCGCTGATCAACGCGAAGATTGCCTTATTATACAGGATCTGGCAATTGAAGTGGTTAGCGATGCAGACGGCGTCTTGAGCAACAGCCTGCACCAGCGGGTGCGCCATCAACTCGACCGGGTCAGGATAACGATTGACCAGCTCGTTTACCACCACACGCTTGTAGACGATGTCCACGGCGAAATCATCGAGCCAGAGCCGTCCCTCGCGCAGCGTCAGATCACCGGGATCGCAGATGCGCACGGCGCTGCCCGCTGCTTCAAAAACCCGCGACGAAAGGATGAACTCGTTGCGGGTGCGTACAGCATGCCAATCCACAATCGCAATGGACGGTTGCTGTGCGGCGGGCTTGCCGATCTGCGCGCACCAGTCGCGATAGGTGTCGATCAGGGTACGGTAGACGTGTTCACGCACAGGGAAGGTGCCCACGTTGTAGCGTTCCCGAAAGCGGCACATGGGTTCCAGTTCCCAAAACAGCTCGCTGAGCACATCGCCATACCCAAGACCGCCAGGGCTATCGGCGTTATACTCTAAAAAGTACAGCTCACCCTCTCCTACGGTTTCTCTGGGCAGCCAGAAGGCGTCCATGCGGGCCGAGATATCAGGGCGGCCGGCAACGTCGGGCAGTTGCGTCAAGGCGATCTCGGCCGGCGAGAGATGGAGCAAGCCCGCCATGTCCACGTCACCGCGACGCATGGCGTCGTAAATTTTATGAATGGCGCTGACAACAGCGGCAGTCGCCGCCGCAATCCGATCATAGTCGGCCGGGTGGAGGAAATGGGGACGCAGGACATTACAGATGGGGCGATCGCCGAAAACGAGCAGGTTGTCGCTCATCTGCGCCTGGAATGATTCCCAGAGTTGAGGGACATCGCAGGCCCGTAACAGATCGTTGTATTCTTCGATGGCCAGGTCAGTAGGATGCATAGGTTGAGCAGCGTGTCTCTATGATGTGGCCAATGCCTTTTCAATAACCAGATCGGTCATGGCGTCGAGAACCCAGTTGAAGTGCCATTCTCCCAAGCTGACAATGTCGAAGTCGGGTGCGCTGTTGGTGAAGTCAATAGCAATGGGCACGCCATCGCGAATCGCGAACTCCACGGTGTTCATATCGTGCCCTAAGCCCTCGCACAGCTTCAACGCCTCTGTGACCACGCGTTCGCCCAGTTCTGTGGACAGATAGTTCGGATCGGCGCGGTAACGTTCGTGGAAAGGGCTGTTGGGATCCCAGGCAATGGGCAGCACCTTGTTGCGGCCAATACAGATGCAGCGTAGATAGCGATCCCAGTTGATGAACTCTTGGACGATCAAAGACAGTTGGCCCGAAGCGTCGTAGGCTGCGATCATTTCTTCGACGGAGTGGACGATACTCACCGACTTCCAACCGCCACCCACCGCCGGTTTCAGCACAGCCGGCAATCCCACATAATCGGCAATGCCTTGCCAGTCGAGCGGATGCATCAGATTGCTGAGGCTGTCGCTGGTGATGTCGGCAATGTACGCTTTGTTGGGCAGGATGATCGATTTGGGCACGGCCACGCCCTGTTGTTGGGCGATGAAGTTGGCGGTGAATTTGTCTTCAACGATACGGGCGTAGGGGTTGTTGATGACATAGACACCCTGCAATTGGGCGTGCTTGAGGTAGAGTTGGTAAAACGGAACCTCGTGGCTGATGCGATCCACGATCACGGCGTAGGGGTTGGGTACATCCATCCTGACGTCGCCGACCTTGAGCCATTCGGCTTGCACACCCATGTTGCGCTCATTCACGCGATCGATGAATGCCCGCGGAAAGCTGCGTTCGCGACCGATCATAATGCCGACTTTTTTCATTAGATCCTCTACTCCGTTTTGTGCCGATCTGGTAAGTGGGTTTGCCGATCTTAGGGGACGGTATTGCTGACAACTTCACGGCCTTCGGCGTTGAAGAGCCGCACGACGGATCCACTCTCCCACACCGGCGCACTCTGCGACCAGTAGAGGTTGAGGCTGTCATCCTGCCCTGCTTCACTGTGCAAACGCACGCTGCCACCGGGGAAGAGCGGCAGATCTTCAAAGGCGTAAACGGCGCCGTTCACCTTGCCCAACGTCCAGCCTTGCAGGTTGACGGCGTTGTTGCTGTCATTAACGATGAGCACGTTCTCTTCTGGCAGATTGCCGGCCTGTTGGACCTGTACTGTCAGCCCATTGGTGGCAGATGAGGGCTGTGCCGCGTCTCCTGTGCCTGGGGTTGTGCTACTGCTCGTCCCAGAGCCAGGCTGTGGAATGACCAGCCGCTGCCCCGAAAAGACGAAGTCTGGGTTGTCCAGGTCGTTGGCTGCCATCAATTCATCGACGGTCAAGTTGAAGCGGATGGCAATGCCAAACAGGCTGTCTCCCTGCTGCACGACATAGACCTCGGGATCGGTCGAGCTCGCGCTACTCACGCTGGTGGCTGTGGGCGCAGCCAGAACCGCAGAGGGTGTCGACACCACTGTGACCGGCGCGCCGGCTATCTCCGCGGTGGGCGTGGCAATCAGCACAACCGGCGGTGGAGGTGTATAGCGAGCCGCCAATTCTTCGAGATCAGGGCGTCTCAGTTCCGCTGCCCAAACCACGACAATGGCAATCACCAGACTGATCAGGCTATTGAGCAGGATAATAAAGAGCAACTGGCGTCTATCCATAGTTTCTTTCTATGTGTCTATCCAGAAATTCTCTACCAGAAATTGATTGGGCAGGCAATAAGTTCAGCGAATTGTAGCACAGAAGAATTCGCTTGTCAGAACCATCACACAGGACGGCTGTAACGATACAGGTACAAACGGCTAACACTTTACTAATAGAAGGTTAACAACTAACACACAGTAGGATGGTATGGTGATGGTCAAGCAAAGTGCACGATTTGATTGAGGAAGGTAATCGATGATTCGCGTTGCTCCATCCACAAGCGATCAAGTGACGGCATGGCAGGTACGCGATGCGATGGCGCGCCACCCGTTGTTAGGAGGCGCCATTGCCCAGATCCATATTCACGCCTGCCGTGATGGCGTTGTCCTGGATGGCTGGGTGCTAGACGATGGGCTGTTACGCTTGGCGATCCGGCTTGCCAAACGCGCCGCGGGATCTCGTCCTGTGGCACAGCGGCTGGTCGTACGCCGTCCGTCGGCACAGGACTGCGACCGTCCTTATCCAGATACCCGATCGAGTGGCCTGAACGATGTGTCGCAGGTTCACTGAACCGTTGCATGATCCACAAGCCGTCCCCACAGCCAAGAGGGCAGACCAAATTGACCACACCCTGTCTCGTGGTAGAATAATTGTCGCGTGGTAAAATGCCTGGTGTACAGTTTCTCCAGGGATGAACCCTCGTAAGCCAGGCCAGCACGCTGCATCCAACCTGAGACGGCCTGTTGGCTATGTGTTTGGACATAAGACTCTTCATCCACTGACGGTGCGACCAATGGGGGCGACCGTCTGGCTGTGGGTGATTGAAAACAGAAGGCACTCCATGTTTAGAAAATTATTGACGGCCATTATTGGCGATCCTAGTGAACGCGAACTGAAACGCATGCGCCCGGTGCTGGAACAGATCAATGCACTCGAGGCTGAGTTTGAGCGCAAGAGCGACGAAGACCTGAAAGGGATGACGGCAGATTTTCGGCGGCGCATTACTGATCAAACAGAGAGTGCGCGCAACGATCTAGCCGAGGCAGAGAGCGAGTATGAGGCGGTTGCCGGCACCGATCAACAGCGCTTCGCCCGCATCGAAGTAGAACGTTTGCAGAAAGAACTGCTCAAACTCGAAGAGAGCCTTCTCAACGATGTGCTGCCCGAAGCCTTCGCCGCTGTACGCGAAGCCAGCAAGCGCACCACCGGTCTTCGCCACTACGACGTCCAGCTATTGGGTGGTATGGTGCTCCATTCCGGCAAAATCGCCGAAATGAAAACCGGTGAAGGCAAAACCCTGGTCGCCACGCTGCCCCTCTATTTGAATGCGTTAACCGGTCGCGGCGCACATCTGGTGACGCCCAACGATTACCTCTCCAAAGTCGGCTTGCAGTTGATGGGGCCGATCTACCATCTGCTGGGATTGAGCGCGGCGGTCATCCAGAGCAGCGCCGGCAGCCCGGATCGGGGTAGCTTCGTCTACGATCCCGATTACCCGGCCCAAGATGACCGGTTTGCCGCGCTGCGCCCCATCACACGGCCCGAGGCTTACCGGTGCGATGTCCTCTATGGCACCAACAACGAGTTCGGTTTCGACTATCTGCGCGACAACATGGTGCTGGACAAGCGCCAACAGTCGCAGCGAGGGCTGCACTATGCCATCGTCGACGAAGTGGACAATATCCTCATCGACGAAGCGCGTACCCCGTTGATCATCTCGGGTGAGGCGCAGGAAAGCTCGGACTATTACCGCCGCTTTGCCGAACTGGTGCGTAGTTTACAGGAAGGGCCTGATTACGAGGTCAACGAAAAGGAACGCGTGGCCACGCTGACCGAGGCCGGCATCATCAAAGTCGAAGAACGGCTGGGTTTGGACAATCTTTATAGTTCCGAGCACTTTGAGATGATCCCCTATTTGGACAATGCCCTGCGCGCCCGGGCGCTCTATGCGCGTGACAAAGATTACATCGTGCGCGACGACGAAGTCATCATTGTCGATGAGTTCACCGGACGCCTCATGGAAGGTCGCCGCTATGGCGAAGGGCTGCACCAGGCCATCGAAGCCAAAGAAGGCGTCAAGGTCAAGAAAGAATCGATGACGCTGGCGACAATCACCTTCCAGAACTTCTTCCGCATGTATGACAAGCTGGCCGGCATGACCGGTACAGCCAAAACCGAAGAAGAAGAATTCCAGAGCATTTACAATCTGGATGTGATTGCCGTACCCACCTATCGCCCCATCGTGCGTGAAGACCTGGCGGATATGGTCTACAAAAATCAGCAGTCGAAGTTCAAAGCTGTGATCGATGAGATCGAAAACGCGCACAAACAAGGACAACCGGTGCTCGTGGGTACCGTTGCCATCGAAACCAGCGAGTTGATCAGCAAGATGTTACAGCGACGTGGCATCAACCATGAGGTGCTTAACGCCAAACAGCACGAACGCGAGGCCACCATCATTGCCCAGGCAGGTCGTCCGGGCGCCGTGACCATTGCCACCAATATGGCCGGTCGTGGTGTGGACATCCTCTTGGGTGGTAATTACGAAGGGGTGGCGCGTGAACAATTGCGCAAGGATGGCGTGGATCTGACGGCTATCCCCCAAATTGAGTGGAACACCGCCATCGATATGCTGAAACATGGGCAGGACCCCACCACGCAGTACAGCGAAGCGTGGGCGACTGTTTTACGCGACAACTATCTGGACACGAAAAAGAATCAAGAGAAGGTTAAGGCGTTAGGCGGGCTCTATGTCGTAGGCACCGAACGCCACGAAGCGCGCCGCATCGATAATCAGTTGCGTGGCCGATCCGGCCGTCTTGGTGATCCAGGACGCAGCCGTTTCTACCTGAGCCTGGAAGATGAGTTGATCCGCCGCTTTGGCGGCGACCGCATCACCGGGATCATGGATCGGCTCGGCATCGAGGACGATCAACCCATCGAAGCGGGGATGATCAGCAAGGCCATCGAAAGCGCTCAGACACGCGTCGAAGGGCACAACTTCGACATTCGTAAACACGTGCTCAAGTACGACGAAGTGGTCAACGAACAGCGTGAGACGATCTATGCTGAACGACGCCGCATCCTGGGTGAGCCATCGCTCAAGCCCACGATTCTGGATATGATCGGCCAGGAAGTTGAAGCCGTTGTTAACCAGTTTGGCAGCGTCCACCGCGACGAACTGAATCTGGAAGATCTCGTCCAGGCCCTGCGCGCCGTCTTCCCGTTTCCGGATGACTTTGAAACCACCGATTGGGAAGAGCTCGATCTCAACGAGATCCGCCAGACTGCTGTCGCTATGGGGCTGGAAGCATACGAAGAGAAGGAAGCCGAAATCGGCGCCGCTACATTACGAAGCGCCGAACGCCAGATGATGCTTCGTGCGGTCGATCATCGTTGGGTGCGCCATCTTACAGATCTCGATCGCTTGCGCGAGGGGATTGGGCTACAGGCCATTGCCCAGGTCGATCCGCTGGTGGCTTATAAGCGACAGGCTTATGCGATGTATCAGGAATTAATGGGCGACATCCGCAACGATATCGTCAAAGTCCTCATGAGCCTTTCCGTTCGCCGCGAGCCTGTGATGCCACAGCCCATCGCACGCAATATTCGCACCGATCGCGACGACTCAAATGGCAAGCAGCAAACCGTACGCAATACCACAGAGCGCCCTGGTCGCAATGATCCTTGTTGGTGCGGCAGCGGCAAGAAGTACAAACATTGTCATATGAAGGCCGACCTAAAGCAGGATGGGGCACCGGTTCGGCAGCCGACCCAGAGCGTGTAAGCGTTCTGAGTAGTACCAAACCTCGTGGCCCAGATGAGCGATCCCCAACCAAGGATCGCCGGTCAAAAAATCCTCAGGTGTCCGTAAATGGACACCTGAGGATTTTTTTGCCCTTCGCCCTGAAGGCAGCACTGCGCCGGAATGACTCTTCTTGCCGAACCCGTCACCGTCCAGGCGCGACGCATTGAACAGATCACTTTCGCATGCAAGAAGTCCTTCTGAGCGGTGCCCCACACCTGAATCCGAACAGTTAGGCAACAACATTGATATCAAACTGTAACGTTTTCATTATACTAATCGTGCTAACTTTGGGACAGGGTAAGCGAAGTTCACATAGAAACACAGGTCAATAAAAATGAAGCGCAGGCCGAATGAAGTGCGTACCTATGTACCCAGTAGTCCCCTCATTCTGAAGAAGCCCGAACAATTTTGCACCCCGATACGTGTACGCAGAATAAAATCACAGTTAAACTCTATCCTGACGTCTGATGAATCTCTGGGCGGGCACCTTACGGCCAAGCCGTTACTCAGACTTCCATCGCCGTTGCCAAAGCAAGGCCGCTGAAAATGGAGAGCGCACACCAGCAATCTGCTGAAATTCAGCTTGAGTTTTCGTTTCGCTTGATGGAGACGACTACGTTGGTTGAGGCAACCGAAGAACTGTTGTCTACGATCACTCAATTCGTCGATTACGACGCCGCCTCTGTTATGTTGTTAAGCCCCGATAACATGGACATCGGCTACTTTGCGGCCGTTGAAGGATACACCGATCCGGCGGAGGCTCGACATCGCACTGTCAATTTGCGTGAATTTGCGCATCTGGATCAAATCCGCCGTGAGCACAAAGAAATTTACTTCCCAGATGTGCGCGGAAGAGATGATTGGCATCCCGGCCACCAACCCGATCCCAGAGAAGTCCGTTCTGTCTTGCTCGTTCCATTGCTTTCCGATCAACAAACGAAACTGGTGGGCTGTCTCACCTTAAAGAGCTACCAGCCCAACACCTTTTCGCCTGAGATACGCAGCAACATTACGCTCCTCTGCAATCAGACGGCCACGGCGCTGGGGAATCTGCGTCTGATAGAAGAGACACAACGTCGCCTGAATGAAGTGACGATCCTGGCTGATATGAGCGAAACGCTCAATCGGACCTTCGAGTTAGACGAAATGCTTCAGCTAGTGCTGAAGCGCGTCATGTCGAACCTGGAACGAAATGAAGATGGGGTCGAATTGCAAGGAGCAATTATCCTTCGTCAAGAGCCAGGGGAAACCCTGCGGCTGACCTATGGGTACAACCTTTCAGAGGAATACTGCACCTTCTTTAACAATCGTCCCGTTTACAGTTATGAGGGACCCTTTGCTCAGAGCATCGTGCGCGGCGAATGGGTAGAAATCCAAGATCCCGATGAAGTCCGCAGGCGAATGGCCGGTCAACCCTCTGGGCTCATTATCCATGAACTGCTCAACATTCCACTCAAGGTCGGTTCCGAGGTGATCGGGGTAATCACTGCCAACCATATCGCCGCCGACCCGATGACACGTCGCCTACTTCGGGCCATTGCCGACCTGGCCGGTTCAGCTATTCACAAGACACGGCTCCTGGCCCAGGCACGTACCCGCGCGGTTGAGTTGATGGAAGCCTATGACACGCTCCATCGCATGGATCAGCAGCGCGATGAATTCATCCAAAACATCACGCACGACCTGCGTGCGCCACTTACCTTTATTCGTGGCTACACAGATTTGATGATCGAAGGGGCTATGGGTGAGATCAACGCCGAACAACGTGGAGCGCTAGAGGTGATCCAAGAGCGCACTGAAGCGGTTAACCGGCTGGTCAGTGAGATCCTCAAACTGAAACAGATCGAATCACAGCCACTCAAAGAGGAACCCGTTGAAGTCGTCACGGTAGCGAACAATGCCATACGCAGTGCGGTCATGACCGCACGACAAGCCGGGCTAGAGATTCAATCCATTAATCAACTGAGCCGTGCCATTGTGATGGGCGACGCCGACCGCTTGGGGCAGGTCTTCGACAACCTGCTCAGTAACGCCATCAAGTATAATCGCCCTGGCGGCAAAGTCACGGTCCGTATTGAGCAAAGTGGAGCGAACGTGCTCGTCGCGATTAGTGATACCGGGATCGGCATCCCTGACGAGGAACTCGACCGCATCTGGGAGCGCTACTACCGAGCGCGCACCACGGCAACAACTCACACGGGCATCGGATTAGGGTTGGCAAATGTGCGACGCATTATCGAAGCCCATGCCGGCCGCATTTGGGTGCGCAGCAACAGCCAAGAAGGGACAACCTTTTCGTTTGAGTTACCCCTCAGCGAGGAGACCCCGCCAGGAAAGACCAGCTACAAGACCGATTGATCCCTATTTGATCCCTATGCGAGCAGTCGATTGACGCGTACCAGGGCCGTCTGGCTGTGCCAGGCAACGGTGCGATTGAGCAACTGCACCGAAAAGAGCTTCGTCACCTGCTCTATCTCGTCGGGCGAGAGTTGTGTCGCCAAACGTTGTGCGTACGACGGTTTCTCCGGCCGTCCGGGGCCGAACCAACGGGCGAGGACGGCCTTTGTCACCTGGATCTCGGTACTTGTCTTCTCTACGGATACGACGAGCGAGGCAGTGCCAGATGCCCGTTCATCCACAAAGACATCTTCCAGCCATTCCCGCAGCGATGCTTCATCCCAGTTCACCATCGAATCCGCCGGATCACTGTAGATCGATTCTTCGGCATCCACCACACGCGCGGCCAGTTCCGGCGGCAGGGTTGCCAGATCCACCAGTTGATACAGGCGCTGTGTGTGGCGTGAAATCCGCTCAGCCAGAGACAACCATCCCGTCGGGGCAAGATAATCGCGCAAGAGTGCCAGCGCCGCTGCTTTGTCGGTCAAGGGCAACAGGGCATTGCGCCCCACAATCGCATCGAACAAAGGAGCATCCGCCGCCAGCATCTGCCCTAGATCTGGAATCTCGCCCTGCATCAAGAGAGGGCGTTCGATTTCTGGCAACGCCGTGATCTGCTCTTGTAGTGCCGCAAAGTCCTCTTGGCCGCGCACGAGCGCGTAGACACCACCCTCGGGTAGGTGACGAAGCGCCTCCCATGTCAGCAGCCCCGTACCGGCATTGATATCTAGCAAGACAGCGTGCCGCGGCAGCGCACCAGATCCGATCAAGCGTTCTCGCAACGCTGCCATTTCTGCGCCAACACCTGAAATCGTCCGTTGCAGCCAGCGCTCGCGCACAGGATCGTCAGGTGAGTAGGTGAGAATTTCGGCAGGAGCACCGCTCTCCTCTAGCATAGCGGCAAGTTGGGCCTCTCGTCGACGGCTCACCTGAGTGCGAATCTCTGCCTCGTATCCCTGGGCAGTTGGTTGGTAGAAGAGTTTCCCCTGCAAGAGATCAGGCAGATATTGTTGGGCAACCCAATGCTCTCGGTAAGCATGTGGATAGAGATACCCCTCACCATGGCCAAACCCTTGCTTGTCGCGATTGGCATCGCGTAGATGGCTGGGCACCTCCTGCTCAGGTTCGTTCTGTACAGTTTCCAACGCATCGAAAAAGGCGAAGACGCTGTTGGACTTCTGCGCCGTCGCCAGGTAGATGGCAGCTTGCCCGAGGGGGAACTGTCCTTCGGGCAGGCCGACACGATCAAAGGATTGGGCACAAGCCGACACAACCTGGATCGCCTGAGGATCGGCCATGCCCACGTCCTCGCTGGCAAAGATCAACATACGCCGAAAGATAAACCGCGGATCTTCACCGGCATACACCATCTTGGCCAGCCAGTAGAGCGCTGCATCTGGATCGCTGCCGCGCAGGCTCTTGATGAAAGCGCTGATGGTGTCAAAATGGACGTCGCCTTCCTTATCGTAAAGGACAGCGCGGCGTTGGATCGACTCCTCGGCGATGGGCAGTGTGATGTGGATCAGCGGTCGCTCGGTCACCACATTTTGGGCGTGATCTGACCGGCGTGGTTGTGTCGTTTCCACAGCCAGTTCAAGCGCGTTGAGGACGGCACGGGCATCCCCATTGGCAACGTTCACCAGATGATCGAGTGCATCCTCATCAATCCGTACGTCAAACTGGCCATATCCGCGCACCGGATCGGAAAGGGCCAGGTGCACAATTTGGCGCAGATTGTTTTCGTTCAGTGGTTTCAGTTGAAAGATGCGGCTGCGGCTGACCAGCGCTTTGTTCACCTCGAAATAGGGGTTCTCGGTGGTGGCGCCGATGAAGATGACAGTGCCATTTTCGACCCAGGGCAAGAGGGCATCCTGTTGGGCTTTGTTGAAACGATGCACTTCATCGATGAAGAGGATAGTCCGTTGATTGTGCAGCGCCAGCCTTTCCTGGGCAGCTTGCACTGCTTCGCGGATGTCTTTGACCCCGGCGAGGACGGCGTTGAGGGCGGCAAAATGGGCGGCGGTGGTGTTGGCGATGACACGCGCCAATGTGGTCTTTCCTGTACCGGGGGGACCGTAGAAAATCAGGCTGCTCAGCCGATCAGCCTGAATAGAACGACGCAGCAACCGCCCCGGCCCGATGATTGCCTCTTGCCCAAAAAACTCATCCAGCGTGCGTGGGCGCATGCGGGCAGCAAGAGGCGACTCCTCTTCGAGGCGATCTTCGCGCACTTGATCGAAGAGATCCATGCTACAGCTCGACTTCTACCAACACGGGCCGATGATCTGAGACTTCTTGGCCGGCGGGTTCCATCCAGACGGTGGCACTGCGCACTGCCGGTGCTAAAGGTTCGCTTACCCAGATGTAGTCGATGCGTACAGCATCTTCGGCAGGCAGAAAGGTTCTTTGGCCGGGGGTACCGCACAACCGCATGGCGTCGCTGTAACCGGCCTTCTCCAATTGGGGGATCACCTGTGGTCCTTTGCCATGATCGATCATATTGCTGCCCTTGGCGTGATTGGCGAGCACCTGCAACGCATCGGGGCGATCTTCGTAATCCCAGGGATGAATGGCATTGAAGTCGCCCATCAAGACGTGCGGACGATTGCGATCACGTACTGTCCAGGTGCGGAGGGCGCGCACCTGGGTCAACCGAGCGGCCTCATCCGTATGATCGAGGTGAGTGACGTAGACGGTGAAAAGCCTTTCGTCGGGCAGGGCAATGCGCGCTTCCAGCAGTCCGCGCTGCTCTTTGCCTTCGATCGGGGACAAATGATGAGCGGCGCCGGCCATGATCGGCCAGCGGCTGAGCAGCGCATTGCCATAGCTATGGGTAGGCAGGCTTTCGGTGGCGGGCCAACGTAGGCAAGGGCCGAAAACATACTGCATGCCTAAGTTCTCTGCAATGTGAGCCAATGCAGTCTGATCGGCAGGTAGATCGTGATCTGCAGCTCTCTGGGGATGGAACACCTCGTTGATCCCGACAATATCCGCATTGGTAGCAGCAATCACATCCGCCACGCCCAAAACGTTAGAGCTTCCGTCTGCTCTGCGCCAACCGTGCACATTAAAAGTTAACAATCGAACAAGCATGTTGCCATCCTGTCTTTGTCTGACCAGAAATTCTCTATGGTGATCGCGCTGGATGGAGACCCTATTGACCCCGTAACCGACCTCCAGGATGGCTTCTTAAGATGGGCCAAAAACGGCTGCGTGGGGATGGTACATTCCCCTTGCGCATTGTACTTGTCCACCGTGAAGCCTGTCAACGGATGGAGGTCGGCTGGGTCTAATTCAGATTGGGGGCAAGGCAAGTGCCTGGGATTTTTCGCCCTGGCGAGATGGGGTCTCCACTCCTGGCTTCACGTCCAACGTGAAGTCCCCGGCATGTAAGGCCCTCACCCCCGCCCCTCTCCCAGGTCGTTGAGGATGCTGTGTGGGCTTTTCAACCCACATGCACGGCGGCATTGTCCGCTTCGATGAACGCGGGTGGGAGAGGGGAGCCGTAGACAGCCGTTCATTTTCACTGCCAACCAACGTGGAAGACGCAGGCCTCACCAATCAGCGACCAATCGTGCCCGTCACCTCCCCTCGCCCACCCGCTGCGTAAGCCGGGGCGACGATGCGGACGAGAGCACATCGTGCGTCCCGAGCGATGCCATACCACCTGGGAGAGGGGCCGGGGGTGAGGGCCTTCACGGTAATGCCGCTTGCCCCCAACTTGAATTACACCCCGTCGGCTGGAAGGGCATCCCCGCAGGTGTAGCGGACGCGGGCTGGATAGTGCGCATTGTCCACGGATACCAGAGAAAATTGAGAAATAGTGAGGAAAAGACGAAGTTATCCCATCGTTATCCCCAATTGGGGATAACTACCAGGGCTGTGGATAACTCTGTGGATAACTCACCTGAAAACTGGACAAAACACCTGTCTAAAACTGCTGGAAAGACTTTTCCACACTTTTCCCACTTATCCTCACCTCAAAAGAAGCCCGACTTATACACACTACATCTCGCGTAGCTCATTTGTTCTGCAGATTCTCATCCAGACTCTTCTAAATCTATTCTCAATTTTATACCCAGATCGCGATTTGTTTTGCGAAATCCCGGCTACTACATATAGGGAAATGAAACCATGCACAAATAAATGTAGTAGGGCTATTGCATCGTTTGGCAAACCATCCCCATATCCCCAGCCCCTACTGTTGTTTCTATATTTTATTCTATTTTAATGATTGAAAAGGGAATAACCATAACAAGGACAAAACCTCGTGTCATCTGTTCAAAGAAGTTCGTCTGTACCAAACATTCAAAAAGGTCGACGTGACGTGTTGATGATCGAGGCAGGATCGAGAAAAGGAAGCGGGTTTGTATATCCGCCCCAGCCATCGAGACGATTATAGGGCGTAATCCGGATACCCAGGTGCAAATGGGGATGTTCGCAAATCCACTTGCGCCGGCGCTGCCCAGGCGCTGCCCTCGATCTACTTTCGCACCACATGCCACCTGAATAGTCTGCAAGTGAGCATAGACTGACTCTCCCCACCAGTGGACAACCACCACATAACGACCATAACCGGCTCGATCTTCACCGATTTCCACAACTTCGCCGCTTGTCACCGCCAGGACAGCGCTTCCCGGCGGCACATCGAAATCCAGTCCATTGTGGCCCTGCAGGGGCCGGTTCGCAATGCGAAACTGGCCGTACCGATCAGGGTTTTCTCCCCATGTCTGACTTAAGCGATAGCGGCCTTGAAACGGGGCCGATAGGTAAATTCCTTCGGATTCCCAATGGGGGCCGGTTGGTACTTGTGAAGATGGTTCGAACGACATCAGCAGTTTTCCTCTCTAACTCAAAAGAGACGAGCGGTGGCGGCTCAGGGCCAAAATTCGACAGCGGCCGTTGCTGTCGTTATACTCTGTCAGGTGCTTTGTTAGACAAACTGGAACAGAATGCATATACGTTTCAAACAATCAGGTTGTACAATTCTACCTATTGTCAAGATCTGCTCTTGTGCCCGTATATTGAATCATTTTTTCATTATTTCAGAATTCGTGTGTAACGCGGAGGAGAATTTTTATGCCCATCTATGAATTCAGTTGTGACAGTTGTGGTCATGAATTCGAAAAGATCGTCTCGTTTTCAGCTACGGATACGCCCGATTGCCCTGCTTGCGAGAGCGATGCCGTGACGCGTCTCCTGGGCAAACCGGCCATCCATTTCAAGGGTAGCGGTTGGTACATCACCGACAGCAAGAAGAGCAATGGGAAGGCTTCTACGTCCAACGGCGAAACCAGCGACAGCAGTGACAAAAGCACCAAGACTGAATCCACCGGCACAAGTGAATCACCTGTGACGACTGAAGCAGTTACCGCCACCAAGGCCGAAAGCAGCGAAACCGGCAAGAGCAAAGATGCCGGCGACAAGACATCGGCTAAGCCCAAATCGTAGTCAGTTTGATCTTGCACCTGGCTTTCGTTGATTACCCTTGCAAATTCTGCAAGGGTAAATTAGTTTTATAGACACTATCATCAACCGAACCGGTACACATTGTCCATGTCGGTGCATCGCCATAACCATTACGTGACTAAATCGAGGAAAGCATGACCGTTCCTGCCCGCTTTGGTGTGTTGCGTTTGCTCGCTACCTTGTTCAAAGTTATGGCCTGGATCGTCCTGATTGGGTCGATTTTGGGGGCGTTGGGCATTGGTTTGTTGGGATCACTGCTCGAACAGACCTGGTTCGATGCAGGACTTATCCCCATGTGGTTGATCGAGGGGGCAGGAGGGATTGTTTTTGGCCTTGTGGTGATTCTAGCCGGGATCATCTCCTTTCTCGCCTTGTTTGCTGCTGCCGAGGTGATTCAAGTGCAACTGGCCATCGAGGAAAACACGCGGTTGACGGCGGCCCTGCTATTGCGGCTCGACGAGCAGAATCGTCCGGTTGAATACGCCACCCCCACTTATTACGGCGAAGTGGTAGAGGATTGATCTCGCCGCGCTGTCCAATCTGGCGTTTCAGGCCACGCGCAGCTTATCGGCAACCAGTTTGAGCAAAAAAGTCCGCTCGCGATCTGCATCAAACAAGATCGAAACCTGAAGGTCTGCACCTTCGCCCTCAACCGATGTCACAACACCTGCCCCGAAATGCGAATGGACGACTCGCTGACCCGATTGTAAGGCCGAGAGCGCTTTCATGGCTTTCGGTGAAGGCGCGGCTTGTTCAACCTGACTCGCTTGTTGTAACTCAACTGCCAGACCGGCCTCACGGTCACGCCAGCCTTCGGCCAATGTCGACATCATCTGTTCGGGCTGTTTGTTTAAGCGGCCCCGCAGATCGCTGGCCTGTTGATGGGCCTTGCCTAATACTTCCATGCCGTGTTGCTTGCGCTTCTTGGTGTCATCGCCTTCGGCCAACATTCGGCTGGCCCGACTGATGATGCGCAGCAAAGAATCGGCCTGCTTCGTGGGATCATCAAACGGATCGACCACCAACAACTGTACACCATTCGCCCGGCACAACTCCTCACGAATTCGATCGCGCTGCGTATCTTCCATCGCTTCCCAATCACTACGTCGTCCTTGTCCCTTGGCGGTCAGCCCTGTGATGCGTGCGGCAACATTGATCTCAGGGTAGTAATAGTCCACCTTGAGTTTGCGACGGGTTGCCGGGTTGATCAACCAATCGGGGCTGACATTATACTGGACCTGGCAATTGGCAAAGACACGCGCCAGGATCTCGCGCCATGCATTGATGTTGAGGTATGAAGACGACATGGTGGTTCCTTAAAAAAGTGGTTGTTCCTTAAAGAGCTAGGGGCTGAATTTGGAAAGGCCTATTCTAGCACATGCGTTCCTGCTTGCGAAAATCTGTCCACGGTCAGGCAACCGTAGCGAGTATACCCGTATCCGCCGGCCAACGTGCAGTGCGCCCTATTCCATACTATAATGCTGCGCATGAAAACGCCTTCTGATCCCGCTCGTGCACAACTTGCCTCATCTATCTTGACTTCGCCCTCAGACGTGCAAAATCCAAACCATCCTGATGCGGACAAGGGGACGCCTCAGCCGCAGATGGATGGTCGCCGGTTTGCCGGGGCTGCTGCCGTGGTTATGGTCTTTTTTGTGTTGAGCCGTGTCAGCGGGCTCCTGCGCGAAATGATCATTGGCGCTCAGTTCGGCACCAGCGCCGAGTTGGATGCGTATCTGGCAGCCTTCCGTATCCCCGATCTGCTCTTTCAGTTGGTAGCCGGGGGAGCGTTGGGCAGTGCATTTATCCCCACCTTTTCACAGGTGTGGACAGATGACGGCGAAGGGCGCGCCTGGTTACTCTTCAGCCGGATTGTCAACCTGGTGACGCTTTTGCTGGTTGTGTTGGCCGGCCTCGCTGCCTTGTTGGCACATCCGCTGGTTGAGTTCATTATTGCACCGGGCTTTGATCCGGCTCAGCAACTGCTTACCGCCGATCTGATGCGGTGGATGCTTGTGAGCACGATCGTCTTCGGCGCCAGCGGGCTGATTATGGGTGCGCTCAATGCCCGGCAGCACTTTGTGCTACCGGCTGCGGCGCCTGTCCTCTACAATGGAGCAATCATCGTCGGCGCCTGGTTGTTGGTTCCGTCCTACGGAATTTATGGGCTGGTGATCGGGGTTGTGGTGGGCGCACTGATCCATTTGGGCGTTCAGTTGCCGGCCCTGGTCCGACTGAATGCCCATTATCGAATTGACCTCAGTTGGCGAGATCCGGCTGTGCGTGAAGTTGGGCGATTGATGGCTCCGCGTGTGTTGGGGTTGCTCTTTGTACAGCTCAATTTCCTGGTCAACACGATCCTGTCTAGCCAACTGGCATCCGGCAGTCTGGCGGCCTTGAACTACGCATGGTTACTGATGTTGCTCCCCCAGGGCGTCTTTGCCCAGGCGATCGCCACGGTAGCCTTCCCCACCTTTTCGGCGCAGGTCGCCGCACGCGACCACAATGCCTTGCTTCGCACGTTGGATCGAACGCTGCGCACGGTCCTCTTTTTGACGCTGCCGGCGGCGGTTGGGCTGTTTGTGTTACGTATCCCGTTGATCCAACTGCTCTTGGAACGGGGCAATTTTGGATCAGAGAGTACGCAGGCCGTGGCCTATGCCCTGCAGTTCTTTGCCCTGGGATTGATTGCCCATGCCCTGGTGGAGATCGTTGTGCGCGTCTTCTACGCACTCCACGACACCCTGACGCCCGTGATCGTTGGAATTGGAGCCATGATTGGCAATATTCTCTTGAGCTTATGGTGGATCAAGTTTCTGGGCTATGGTGGATTGGCGTTGGCCAATAGCGTCGCCACCGCACTGGAAATGATCGTCCTTCTGATCTTGCTCAAAAGACGCATCGCCGGCTTTTCCATCGCTTCGTTATTGAAGAGTGGTCTTCGGTCTCTGCTGGGAGCCGCGCTGATGGGGGTCGTTGTATGGGGATGGCTGAGCTGGTTGAACGGGCAGGCGGGATGGATCACGTGGTTGCCCACAGGCTGGCTGGCCGCTCTAAGCGGGAGCCTGATTGCCGTCGCTGTCTATGCCGGCGTAGCATTTGTTGTGGGCGCAGAGGAACTGCGCACTGCTCTCGCTCTGCTGGGCAGAAGACTAACGCATCGCTAATACGACGCCAATAATCTGGTAAGCAACTTATTGTATACTGATCACGTATCATCAGTGTGATGATACGAACTGTGAGACCCGATCTCCAGGCGGAGATTGGCTTTCGCACAGGCCGAGATAACTGTTTCTCATTGCCTACGCTAGTTCTTTCTTTCTTCTAGGAGACATCTATGTACTTCGGTGGATATGGACTCTATATTCTAATCAGTTTACCTGCTCTCTTGTTAAGTTTCTGGGCGCAGGCGCGGGTTCGCTCTGCCTTTAACAAATATTCAAAAGTCCCTGCCGGTCGCGGAATCGTGGGCGCTCAAGCGGCGCGTATGATCCTGGATTCGAATGGTTTGCAACATGTCAACGTAGAACAGGTAAAGGGCTTTCTCTCCGATCATTATGATCCAAGAAGCAAGACGTTACGGTTAAGCCCTCAAGTTTACCAGAGCAACAGCCTGGCCGCCGTTGGTGTGGCCGCCCATGAAGCCGGGCACGCCATCCAAGACAAACAGCATTATGCCGCTCTTGGACTGCGCAGCGCCATGGTGCCCAGTGTGCAAATTGGCAGTTGGCTGGGTCCGCTTGTGTTTATGGCCGGACTTTTCTTGAATGTGACGCCGGTGGCCTGGCTGGGGATTATCCTGTTTGGCGCTACGGCTGCCTTCGCTCTCGTGACCCTACCCGTGGAGTTTGATGCCAGCAAACGAGCCAAGCAGATCCTGGTGTCGCAAGGGGTGTTGACGACGCAAGAAGTGCAGGGCGTCAATGCTGTCTTGGACGCTGCCGCGTTGACCTATGTGGCTGCCGCATTGCAAGCGATCACCACGCTCCTTTATTACGCTTTCCTGTTGATGGGGCGTCGTGACTAACAGAAGTGGGTACAAAAATGTATAACAGTCCTTTCTTTGTACGGTTTGGTCGGTATGGCAATCGTGTCAACCGTTTTGCGTCCAACATCGGCGGCTGGTTTTTAATCGGACCAGGGCTTTCTCTCGTCTTGTTTGGGCTGGCGATCTTGGTCTGGCCTGAGTTACTGGCTTACATGGTTGCCGGGCTCCTGATTGTGGCCGGTGCTACACTGGCTATCTGGGGATGGCGGGTTGCACAAATTCAGAAGCAGGTGCACCAACGCATGCAGAACGGCATTTACTACGAAGGCGAGGTTCATAACGGTGACCCGCGTAGTCCCTTCGAACGCTATTAGGCTGCGCCGACAGGTCACCGCGTCCCTCTGGCCCATTCTGGGTTGAGCGACAACACGGCAGGCGAGCGCCCGGGTCATGTCAACAGAAGCTGGAGATTGAACCTGAATTGTTGAGAGCAGTTCCGGCGCCGGAAATCACCTATACGAGAGAGACAGGCGATTCGTTCTGTGTTAAACTGAAGCAACAATGTCGTCTGATTGAGATCGATCCGGTGGCGCCGTGATCGATCTCTTTTATTGAGCGTGGGGTGTGTCAAGGAACTTAAGATGAATCAAGATAACAATGTAGGGCGAAGTCGGGCTTTGTGGGTTGTGTTAGGCGTAGTGGGCTTGATTTTGGTGTTTAGCATATGCGGTGTGGTGTTTGTGGGTGGCTTTTTCTTCCTCAACACCGTTTCTGACAGTCAAGAAAGCACAATCAGGGTAGAACGTGCAGAGGAGCTTGTCCGGCCGGCTGCTGTGGCAACCGCGGTTCCTGTGCAACCACTTCAAATTCCCGCCAATAGCCAGGATTATGAATCGGAAATCTTGCGCGCGATTTACCAAAGCGTTGCCCCATCTGTCGTCAACGTGGAAACGTTGTCTTTGGGCAGCAGTTTTCAGCGGGATCAGTCTTTTCTCTTCCCTACCCCACAAGAGGGGACGCCGGTTGTGCCCGATCTGCAGATCGATCCCAATAGCCTGATTCCTAGAGGACAGGGCTCTGGTTTTGTGTGGGATCTAGACGGGCATATCGTCACCAATGCTCATGTGGTGGAAGGCGCTGATCAGGTACAGGTGAAGTTTTCGGATGGGACGGTTACCATCGCTGAAGTCGTGGGCATAGACGATCACAGCGATCTGGCGGTGTTGCGTATAGATCCTGAAGGCTATCCTTTGGCGCCGGTTGCACGCGGCAATATCGACGATGTGACGGTGGGTGACCGCGTCGCTGCGATTGGGAATCCCTTTGGCTTTGAAGGAACGCTTACCAGCGGCATTGTGAGTGCGATTGGCCGTAGCATACCGGCCCTGACATCGTTCAGCATCCCAGAGGCGATTCAGACCGATGCAGTGATCAACCCGGGCAATTCGGGTGGGCCTTTGCTCAATCAGCGTGGTGAAGTGATTGGCGTCAATGCACAAATCCGCGTCTCTGATCTGGGCAACACCGGGATCGGCTTTGCAATCCCGATCAGCATCGTTGAACGAGTCGTCCCCTCGCTGATCGTTGAGGGCGCCTATGAGCATTCCTACATTGGGATTAGTGGCAGTACATTTAGCCCGATTTGCGCAGAGCCGCTTGACTTACCAAAGACGATACGCGGCGCTTACGTCGTTGCGATCCTACCAGGAACACCTGCTGCTCGTGCTGGTCTGCGCGGGGGATCGGATCAGATCGATACCAACTTGATGGGGGTTTGTCCGGCAACCGTCGGCGGTGATCTGATCTTGGCGATAGACGATCAACCGGTGTCTCGTTTTGATGATCTGCTGATTTATCTTGAACGGCATACCAGTCCCGGTGATACCGTTACACTGACTGTGCTGCGCAACGGCGAAGAGCGAGAAGTCGACGTTACGCTGACCGAACGCCCTGATCGGTCTCCCTGATTTCAACGTTGTTTCAAAAAAGCGGGCGGTGCAGCTTTAAGCTGCACCGCCCGCTTTTTTGATCTAGCCGACGTTTCTTAAAACGCTCAATCATCGATTTCGATGATGTGTTCCTCTTGCCCCTGCTTCCAACGCCCCTGTCCATCGCCTACTACCCACGATGATCGGATCCGGATCGTTCGCTGTGCCCTGCCTTCTTCCTCTTTGCGTTGGGGTGGCGCAGGGCGCACGACTGCGGGAGGTTCTTTGGCTGCATTGAAAGCAGAACTGGCTGTCTGTGCCAACTGTTGTTGGAGTAGCTTCCACCCGCTACGCAGAGCGAGACCAGCTAACCCGGCCACAATGGGCAGTGCTGCTTTACCAACCTGGACGGGCAGCGATATTCGCTGGACGGGCAGTCCACTGCTGGTATCAAATCCACAAGCGCCACAAAAGCGCGCTTCAAGAACGACTGATCCCCCACATTGGGGACATATCCGGCTCACCTGGCTCATCTGATTCCCTTTCTCCTCGCGCACATGCTCCGAGTATAGCACCAGCCTTGCATCCCGACAAACCGCATGTTTTTCCTGTGTGCGTCCCAAGTTTTTCGGTTCTGATCTTCAGGGCGGCTACCCAGAACGGACCGGCACGGAGGCCGGTCCCTACACGTAGGGATGGACCTCCGTGTCCATCCGTTGTGGCTTCTCGGTAGACATGGACCCACCTAATACTATGGGACACACCCGTTTTTTCTGTGTATATGACCCACTCGGTAAACTCTGCACAGTTCGCTGTCTCTATCGATATAGATTGAGATTGATTGATGGTCGCTGGACCCTATATCCTACTGCTCTTTAATACGGTTTTTTGGTAGCGCATAGTTAATAAATCCTGTTCCACGCCACCCCCCCCCTGTTACCTATTGAGACTGATGCCCACATCTCTTAGGGTAAATGTAACCGACCTGTAAATGAGATGTCATAAAAAGTTACGCGGTTATGATCTCTCTTCACTACCTAATGGGTTTACGAGCAGTATCGTCAAAGAAGACGATTGTAGGGGGATCTGTTATGAATGCTACGGTGAGCTGGAAACATACGATGCTAATACTCTGCCTGACATTTTTCCTGTGGTGGAGTTTACAATGGATATCTCCTGTATATGCCGGCGAGTCCGATACCGTGGGGACTGACACCATCCTGGTTAAGTTCACCCCAGGCACAACAACGGCGCAGCGCGACATAATCGTGACACAGATGAACGGCGAACTCCTCCGCTGGATCGCTCCTCTGCATACAGCCGAAATTCGAATTCTGCCCACCGAGCGTTCGATGGCGTCGACCAGGACAGCCGTTGCTCAGATCGGTAATGTAATCTCGGTTGAGGCAAACGACTTTGTGGCGGGTGTTCCTGTAGAGGAAGAAACTGTTGCCGCCGGTAGAAACCCTGCTTTCACACAAAGTACAATTCCGCCGCAATTCATCACAGTCAATGATCCAGACTTCAACGATCCACAGCGAGTCTACTCCCCCTCACTGCTCGAAGTTTCCTCTGCATGGCAGTACACCATGGGATCGCCTTCAGTGGTGATCGCAGTGGTGGACAGTGGTGTCAACGCAGCTCACCCCGATCTGATTGACCGGGTGCTGCCGGGATACGACTTTGTCAACGATGACAACGATGCCACCGATGACCAGGGACATGGGACCCACATTTCAGGCATCATCGCCGCAACCGCCAACAACGGTGTTGGTAGCGCAGGCATCTGTCCCCTATGTTCAATTCTGCCGGTCAAAGTTCTCGATGCGGCCAATTCCGGCACCTGGTCAAACGTTGCTGCGGGAATCGTGTACGCCGTGGATCAAGGCGCCGACTTAATTAACTTGAGCCTGGGCGGTACGTCGAATCCTCAGATCGTGCATGACGCTGTCGCCTATGCCATGCAACACAATGTACTTGTCATTGCCGCAGCGGGAAACAGCCGCACCGACACACCCTTCTACCCGGCGGCGCTTGAGGATGTGTTTGCCGTCAGCGCTACCCGCCAGGACGATACGCGCTGGAGTTTGAGCAACTATGGGTCATGGGTTGACATCGCTGCGCCTGGTTATACCATCTACAGTACATACTTTGATCTAGACAACTATTACGCCGGATACATCTTCATGTCGGGGACGAGCATGGCGGCGCCGCATGTCACAGGACTTGCCGGCCTCCTGTTGGCGCAGAAGACTGAGCGCACCCCGGCCGAACTGCGCCGGTTGATCTCTCTCAGCGCCGAAGATCTAGGGGAGCCGGGCCCAGACGCTGAGTTTGGCGCCGGTCGCATCGACGCTTTACACGCGCTCATGCTCGAAGCTCCGCAGCCTGCCAGGGATGCTACCCTTGGTGGCATCGTCTGGCAAGACGAAAATGAAAACGGTGCTTTGGACTCTACCGAAGTAACCGGCGGCCACAATATCACTATCTTCGTCTTCAACCAGGGGGGTGACCTAGTAGCCGAGACTGTTGTGGACGGCAGCAGTGATTGGCAGGTGACGGATCTTTTCCCCGGCAGCTATGTTGTTCGGGCAAAAGCAAATGGGTGCACCATCCTGACGACCGATGACGAGTACAGCGTACAGCTCGCCGAGAGTCAGACGCTGATCAATCTTAACTTTGGTATCGCTGAAGTAGAAGAAGAGCAAGTGGGCAATGTGCCGAACGGTGTTTACATACCCTTTGTCCATCGGTAGTACATTTTGGCGTAAATACCACGGCGGAAATTCGGCATCTCAACCTCTGATAGAAACTGTCGGTGAATTTCCGCCGGGATTGACTAGTCATTCACTTATTCGCTCCCTGTAATCAACCGGGATGGACAGATTTCCATCATAACAACAACCTGGAATACTTGTGTCGATGTTGACATAGTAAGGATGTCTCATATGGCTCCTATCAGCCCCGATTTTGTTCTATCTACCGTGGCACGTTACACCACTGGCTGGTTGATCAAACTGGCGTTTGCCATTGTGTTCACCCTGTCCTTTTTGGTGTTGACAACCTCTGCGCCTGAAGTCTATGCGCAGGATGCAGTGTGCCATGTTGTGCGTAGAGGTGAATCGCTTTCGAGCATTGCGCGGGCCTATGGCGTCACCATCAGTATCATTTCGCAAAACAATAGCATCCGGAACATCAACATACTCCACGTCGGGCAGACACTTTGCTTTCCGGGTACAGCGCAATCGCCGGCGCCTGTATCGACACCACCATCCATTGCGCTGCCGATCATTACGCAACCACCCGCGCAGCAGGCAGTTCCTTCTGCTTCGTCAGTGCAGCCAGAACCAATGCCCTTGCCGGCCGTCAGCACCCCTTCGGCGGTAGCCCCGCCGGTAGAATGGCCGGTAGCGATGGCTACGCCACAACCCACAGCCGTACGCTACTACACCGTCCGACCTGGTGACACCTTGTATAGCATCTGCGCCCGCTACAACGTCAGTGTTTCGGCTGTCAGGCTATATAACCGGTTGAACGTCGATCTGATCTACTCTGGGCAGTCATTGGCGATTCCTTAATGGATGACAAAACCTTCGTGCCTGACAACGTCAGCGTAGCCGTCTGATTCCTTGCAAAAAGACCCGACCATACCGGTCGGGTCTCTTGATCTATCGAATCGTCTTCTGGTGGAATCTCGTCATCATGGCTCCTCACGTTCCCACCAGAATCGCATGACGGCGCGTTGGGCTCGTTCAAAATAGTCTACTTGCACGGTGTGTATACCGGCATCCAACCGGTAATCAACAGAGGCTGTGCGCGGAGGACCTTCACGCCACTCATCCAAGACGCCGACACCGTCGATGAAGACGCGTGCGCCATCGTCCACTTCTACAAAGAAGCGGTACGTACCTTCATCAAAATAGATCTCACGACGCCACCGTGCACTGAAACCATCTTCGGGGAGTTCGGGCATCGGCGCATTGGTTCCCCAACTAAAGACGATAGCCGGATCAGAGCGCACCACAACAGGGGATCCGGCCAGATCGGGGTTGTTCCAATACTCACCACGCCGATCCCCTGCAGGATCGGGTGTCGGTGGTTCAGGCGTAAAGGTGGGCGTTACTGTTGGAACGGGTGTATCCGTACCGATCGGGGTTGGCGTGCTTTCAGGTGTTTGGGTTGGGGTAGGGCCACTTTCCTCCGCCACCACCAGATCGCTTGACGCCTGCACGGCGCCGTTGCCCATATAGGCAATCACGCTGAAGGTGCCAGGGGTGAGCCAACGTTGACCGGTAGGGTACGAGAAGGAAGTAGCAAGGTTGCCCTCGCTATCGGCATTGGTAGCGGCCAGGATACCACTACGTTCTTCCCCATCACTCACCGTTACCAGAACAAGACTATTGGCAGGCCAATTGCTTCCCGTAACCTGCACATCCACGCCGGCGTAGACGCTGGCAGGCGAAGCCGACAGTTGTGGCCTGACCTGCGTCGAGGCGCTGCTGATCACGGTTGGGCGCAGTGCCGGATTTGCACTCAAATCGGCGCATCCACCGAGACTCATCCCCACGATCAACAGTAGCCCCAACGCGCTCCATCGAAACCATGCGGCTCGTGTGTATAGCTGAATCTGATTGCGCATTCTACTGCTCCTACAAAGATGTGAACAACAAGATAGTTCACTCCTCCAAACGACGGTACTTCTGATGAAGTTCCTGCATAGCTGACATTAGGACGAGTACCAGATGTTGACGGCATCGCGCAACATGGCGGCCGCTGTGGGCAGCGGTTCCGCCTCCCAAATTTTGTGGTACATGATCTCATAAAGATCGCTGTGGATCTCGACGCCCATCTCCCAACTTTTGCAGCCGGCCAAAAAATCATCTACTGCCAATATCTGAGGAGCGACTGAGAGTTGGTAGCCTGTCTCAGTGCGGACGGCCTCTGCCACCAATTTGATGCGACGCCCTTGGGCAATTTCGGCGGCCAGTGCATCCTGGCTGATGTCGGTGATGCCGCTCACGCTGACATCGTCAAGCGTGGCCTCGATGCCAAGGAAACTGTTGGCAATGATGACCAACTTATTCGCCGTGTCCCACCCCTCTACGTCTAGCGACGGATCGGCCTCGGCAATGCCGCGCACCTGGGCCTCGGTCAACGCGTCGACGTAGCTGCGTCCGCCACTCATCTCTTCGAGGATGTAGTTGCTGGTGCTGTTGAAGATCCCACGTACTCTGGAGATGTCGGCGGCGATGAGATCGCGGCGACCAATGTTGATCACCGGCAGCGCGCCACAGACCGTGGCGCTGTAGCGCAGGATTGCCCCATTCTCTGCCGCCACCCGGTGAAGTTCTTGAAAGGCCAGCACCAGAGGTGCTTTGTTGGCCAATACCGCATGGGTTCCTCGTTGCAGCGCCGCTCGCGTGATGCTCAAACCGGGCTCGCCATCCCTGAGATTCACCGGGGACGCTTCCAGGAGCAGATCACAGGCTAGCTCCGCCATGGCTTCGGCGGCCTGACGGTTCTTTTGGAATTCGGGCAGATCGGCCACGCGTCCCCCGTTGAGCTTGTGTTGGCGCAGGCTGCCGGCATCGAACCCATCTGGGCGGACGGCCACGCCGCTGCTGTCCGCGACAAGGATAATCTCAAAGCGAATACCGTATTGATCGGCCAGTCGCTCTTCCTTTTCTTCCAGGATCTGTAGAAACCCGCGCCCGACATTGCCCAGGCCGATCAAGGCCGTTCGTATCTTCTTTGCCATCGCCGTCTCTCGTTCAGTATAGGTGGACTGGACAGAGTGTTACGTCTGCAGAACTCGGTACCAGTATGGATACAGTTCGATAAATCCGAGTTTATCATACAATCGCTTCGCAGAGAGATTGTTGTCCATCACCTGCAAATAGGCGTTCTGTGCACCCTGTGTCTGCGCCCAATCGAGCAACGCACACAACAGGTGAACGCCATAACCGTGTCCTCGCTGCGCAGGCGCAGTCACAATGTCATACAGCCCAACCCACGAACCTTCCACAATCGCCAACCCACAGGCCACGACTCGATCCGCCACTGTCAGGCTGGCGTAACCAGAGATAGGGACAATGTTTCGCAAAATACCCCGCAAGGCAAGGACGCTCTCGGCGCTCAGGTCACTAAAGTGGGCAAAGTGACCGATCCACTCTTCCGAAAGTCTGTTTTCAATCCGCACTTCACCCTCGCCGTCCGCTGCGGATAGCGTCTCTGCCAACGCCCGCTGACGCACCGTGGTGGGTGCCTCGCGCGTGTATCCTCGCTGCGCCAACAGATCGTCAAGATGGGCAGGCTGCACCAGCGGTGTCATTTTGAAGATGACCGGCTGCTTTTGCTGCCGGTAATGGGCTTCACAACGCTCAATGCGTTCAATGACTGCCTGGGTTGTCTCTGCTTCTGCCGCATAGATCGGATTGACCGAATTGGAACGCCGTGTATATCCGTCGGCAAAGCGCAACAACCAACCGTGTTCCACCATTGTCTTGTGAGCAGGCCAGGCATTGAGCGATGCTTCTTCAATCGTGCGAATCAAAGCGATGTTGTTTGTCATGGATGCATCCTTGCTTAGTGAATAAATCATCTCGATTGAGCGGCCACCGACGCGGTTGACAACCTCTTTGATGGGAGAGAAGCCCAGCCGTTCGTAGAGTCGTCTGGCCGGGTTGCCTTCACGAACGCTTAACAGCACGGCGGGATATGTTCCCTGTGCCGCGGAGAGGATTTTCTGCATCAACTGTGTGCCGATGCCCTGCCCCGTCCAGGATGGATCGACCGCAATCGCCAACTCCGGCGTGCGAGGATCGACGAAACTGTACCCGCTTTGGGTGGCGGACGGTAGTCGCATCCACACGGCACCGATGGACGATCCGCGATCGTCCACCGCCACGAAGCCCAAGTCCCCAGGCCGCCCCCATCCTTGCACGTAGTTGGGCAAAACCGGATCTCGCAACATGTCGGCCACACTACGGCCTTCCTCGTAATCGACGTGGGCAGCGTAATAGAGCATCTGCCACAGAAAGGTCTCATCCTCCGCGGTGAGTGGGCGCACTGAATAGCGCATCGTTGCCTCCTTGGGCACGAGCTGGGCACTGGTTGATTCAGTTGATTGGGGCGGGTTGGTATGTGATCTGTGTTGCGTGTTTGGTGATTTCGTTCACCAAACACGCAATACAAATTGCTAGACTGTCTGCCTGATTCGCCTGGCATAGTCTTCGACCATGCGTGCAAACTTGGTAAAGAGCAGATCGGCGTCATGCGGGCCGGGGCTGGCTTCGGGGTGGTACTGCACGCAAAAGACAGGATGATCCGTCAATTGAAGACCTTCGACGGTGCCGTCGTTGAGGTTGCGGTGCGTAACTTGAACACTGGCGGGCAGAGTATCTTCCTTCACGGCGTAGTTATGATTTTGCGCTGTGATCTGAATATTCGTACTTTCTGTGTCGCTCACCGGTTGGTTGCTGCCATGATGGCCGAACTTCAGTTTGTACGTCTCTGCCCCCAACGCACGCCCAATGATCTGATGCCCCAGGCAGATGCCGAATATAGGGATATCGCTGCGCAGTAGGTGGGCAACCTCGGCGGCTGCATACGGCACCCCCGCCGGATCGCCGGGGCCATTGCTCAAAAAGATACCTTGTGGATTCAGGGCCAGCACCTGTTCTGCGCCGGTATCGGCAGGGACGACCACCACGCGCAGATTGTGACTCGTCAATCGGCGCAAGATGTTGTGTTTGATGCCGAAATCATAAGCCACGATCAACGGAGCATCCACAGGGGCAGATTCAGCGGATCCCCGCCGCTCATCTTTGCCCGACGAGACCGGGATCCATTCGGCGACGGTGCCGTCGATCCAATTGTACGGCTCGTGGCAGGTGACTTCTTTGACGAGATCGCGCCCATCCAGTCCTTCCCACGAACGCGCCATTTGCAACAGTTCCTCGGCGTTGTGGCTGCCGTCGGTGCAGAGCGCTGCGTGCAGCACACCCTGCTCTCTCAACCGCCGCGTGAGGGCGCGTGTGTCCACTTCGCTGATGCCTGGGATGCCATGTCGTTCCAGATAGCTGTGCAGCGTTTCATTCGAGCGCCAGTTCGAGACGACCGGGCTGATCTCTCTCACGATAAACGCCGTGATCTGTGGCTGATCACTTTCCACGTCCTCACGGTTGATGCCGGTATTGCCGACATGCGGATAGGTCATACAGATCATCTGCCCGCGATACGAAGGATCAGTGATGACCTCTTGGTAGCCGGTTAAGCTGGTGTTGAATACGACTTCGCCGACGACGGTTGTGGCGGCGCCGAACGCTTCTCCGCGGAAAATGTCACCATTGGCTAGCGCCAGAATTGCTTCCAATCCAGTTCCCTCCAGAATCTTCAATCATACCTGTTCAAGTCAATCTTCATGCAGCCGAATGGGTTTTCGGTTAAAGGCCAACTGCAACGGTTGCCGCCACGCCTGATGTTTGAGCAGTGAATTCCAGGCTGCGGGCTGAGTCGTGTCGGCCATTGCCTCGTCGATTGGCCGGTTGGTCAAGTTTTTAAGCACAGCGACTTCATCACAGCGATGGAACTTAGGGCAGTAGATGCACTCTTGCCAGAGCTTGGGGCTGATGCTCCAGCGGTCTACAATCTCGAAACCCAGGCGCAGGAAGAAATTCTCGCGCAGTGTCAACGCACAGATATTGCGAAATTCTCGCGCACGCGCCAATGCCACCAGATGTTCGACGATGACGCTGCCAACGCCTTTGCCGTGCTGGCCATCTGCCACAGCCAATGAACGCACCTCCGCCAGATCTTCGGTGAGTGCTGCCAGCGCGCCACACCCAACGATGACTCGTTCCCCTTCTGCCTCGTCCTCGACGACAAGCCAATCGGGCAGCGCCTGTAAAACCGAGGCTTGTGTGCGCGGCAGCATGAGATTGCGTTCGGCGAACCCATTGATCAGGGCAACCACTTGGGGCACATCTTCTGCGTTTGCGTGTCGGATTGTAATACTCATGCTGACTCCGGAAACAGACCATTGGCTGAAATGAACGATGATAGACGCCGCCGTCTTATGCGGCGGCGTCTACTGCCGTCGTCTACAATTCCTGCAAGATTTCGCCCAACGCCTCGACGGCCTTGGCCAGTTCCGCTTTGGTGATGGTCAACGGCGGCACGAAGCGCAGGATGTTCGTCCCCGCGCTGACAAACAGGACGCCGTGCTCGTAGCCCTTCTCGACGACGGGATTCACTTCGATATCCATCTCCACCCCGACGATCAGCCCTTTGCCGCGAACTTCCTGAATGTGTGGGCTGTTGAGCTCTTCTAACAGTTCGATCAGATAGTCACCCTTTTCGCGCACATCGGCCAGGAATTCGGGCTGCGCTACTCGATCCACCACATAATTCGCTACATGCGTTGTAAACGGGCTGCCTGCGAACGTGCTGGCATGGTCGCCTTTGTGGATCGTATCGGCCACTTTTTGGCGCATGAGGATGGCCCCAATCGGCAGTCCGCCCGCCAGTGGTTTGGCCAGCGTCATCAGATCCGGCTCGATCTGGCGGCTCTCTTCCTCGCTCGCACAGATGCTGTGGTGCCCCCACAGTTGACCGGTGCGACCCAATCCGCACTGAACTTCGTCGTAGATCAGCAGCGCATCGTACTCAGTCGCCAGTTCGCGCAAGCCCTTCAGAAACTCGGGTGTCGCCGGATAAATGCCGCCCTCACCCTGCAACGGCTCGACAATAATGGCACACACCTTGTCCGACATAGCGGCGCGTGCGCTTTCTACATTGTTGTACTCGGCGAAGCGGACGCCGGGCATCAACGGTTGGAAGGGTTGTTGATACTTCTCGCGCGGTGTAGCGGCCAGCGATCCAAAGAGCCGCCCGTGAAACGCCCGGCTGAAGGCCAGGATCTCGTACTTGTCTTCGTGGCCCTGTTCACGCGCATAGCGGCGGGCGAACTTGAATGCGCCCTCGTTGGCGTCCGCACCGGTGAGGCTGAAATGCACCTTGTCGGCGAAGCTCTTCTCGCAGAGCTGCTTGGCCAGTTTGGCGTGATCCGGCGTATGATAGAGGTTGCTCACATGCAACACGCCTGTTTGAGCGGCTTCGCTAATCGCTTGATTGATGCCCGCATCATTGTAGCCGAAGATATTGACGGCGATACCGGCCACGCAGTCGATGTACGCTTTGCCGTTGCTGTCGTACACAGTGGAGCCTTCGCCTCGCTCGATCACAAAGGGTGGGCGGCTGTAAACACCCAGCACATACTCCTGTTCATTCTGAATCGCTTCGTTGTTGCTTGTTGTTGCAGTCATGGGGCTTCCTCTCTCCTTGCTTGGATGTGGGTTAGCGATTGGCGAATCGATCGTGGCCGGTACCCCTGATCTCCAATCCCCAATCACTTTTCTTACGCTGATCCGATAATGCCGGTGCCGGTACCTTCTTGCACGCCGGCCAAATTGGTGATCACAGCCTGCGCCACACCGCTGCGCACAGCTTGTATCGCACTACGTACTTTGGGGACCATTCCCCCGAAAATGCTGCCTTCTTGAATCCACGCTTCGGCCTGATCTGCGGTGACCGCGCGGATCACTCGTTGGGCGATGAGAATACCCGGCACATTGCTCACAAAGATCAACTTGATGGCGCCAATATGAGCAGCCAGTGCCGCCGCGGCATGATCTGCATTGACGTTATAGCTCTGTGCATCATACGAGCCAAAGCTGACGGGGCTGATCACCGGCACAATGTTGGCGTCGAGCAGGGTGTTGACCAGGTGCAGGTCCACATCGTGGATTTCTCCTACACGGCCCAGATCGCCCAGTGGATGCCACATTTTTTCCACGTAGATCGTGCCGTCGTCCACGCCGCTGATGCCGGCCGCACGCACGCCTTCTTTGATCAAGGCACGCACGATGCGTTTGTTCATCAACCCGCTCAACACCATCTCAACCAGATCGGCATCTTCATCTGAGGTGACCCGTAAGCCTTCCAGAAATTTCGTCTCAAGCCCCAATTGGGTCTGATAATCGGCAATCGCCTTGCCGCCGCCATGGACGATCAATATCGCTTTGCCATCTGCTTGCAGGCTTTTGATGGCATTGGCCAGCCCGTAAAGGAAGGTTGGGTCGTCAAGCTCGTTGCCGCCGATCTTGAGGACAACCACATAGCGATCCGGCGCTTCATCCGTTCCGGGAACCACAAGCGTCTCTGCTTCATATCCCTGCCTGTCTGCATCCATGGCTTCTCCTTTGCTCTCTGGCCTCAAATTCTGTGCGCCGATCCGGTTCTGATTAAGACCCGAACGGCCTGATTGAATTTCAGGGTAAATTTCTAGTAGATTCCTGCGCCTTTTTGCGCTGCCGCATCACTTCGTACCCAAGGATGGCGGTAGCGGCGGCTGTTCCTAACGAGTGTGAAAACTCTCTGCCATAGGGAATCTGTAGGGTGATGTCGGCCTGATCCATAAAGGAGCGCGTAATCCCCCGTTTTTCGCCGCCGATTAGCAGAAAAATCGGCTTTGTCAGATCGGCTGCGTCAACATCGATCGCCTTTTCCTGTCCCGTACAGGCGATGAGTAGCCCCTGGCTGCGAAAGAATGCAGCGGCTTCCTCTGCCGTCTCTGCAACTGCTGTGCGGATGCGCTCAGATGCGCCGGCGGACGCACGCGCCACTGTGCCTGCGGCGCTCATCCAGTTGCGTGGACGGACAACCAGCCCATCCACACCGGCGGCGTAGAGAGTGCGCACGGCGTAGCCGAAGTTGAATGGATCCTCGACGCCGTCAATCATGACGACGAAGGCAGCATGGTCGACGCTGATCAGCTCCGCCAGTTCCACGAAGCGCCGCGTGCCTACCTGAGCAATGACGCCGCCGTGGGTTGACCCTTGAGCGAGCCGGTCGATCTCTTGCGCCGAGACACGTTCAACGGGCACCGACGCAGCTTGCGCCAGGCGCATCAGGTGACGCACACCCATGTCCCGTTTGCGCTCACTGACGTAGATAGCGTGCAGCGGTCGACTCTGCGCCATCAACGCCGCTTCAATTGAAATATGTCCTTCCAGGATCGTCGTCTCTTCGGCGTCAGTCATCGGTACCCTATGCTACAGTTCGCTTCGGTTTCGTTGACATTTGCAGTGCGCTCTCCCGGCGCGTTGTCGCTCAACGCTGAATCGACCACAGGATCCCTGTGAAACGTCAACAACACAGCCTGGTGGTGCGGCGGCGAGGAACGCCGAAAGCGTGATTTGATCGGTAGGGGCGCTGCTTGCTGCGCCCGGCACACTGTGGGCGCAGCAAGCAGCGCCCCTACGGAATTGCCATCACTTGACCGTTGACACGATACTAGATCAACCCGGCCGTCTCATCAATGCCTACGGAAATATTGAAGCACTGAACGGCTTGCCCACTGGCGCCTTTGATCAAATTGTCGAGGCTGGCGGTGATGATATACTCGCGTCCGTTGGGCTGGGCCGGGTCCGCAGGGATGATGCCGATGGCGCAGCGATTGCTCTGGGTGGTGTGCGATAGCGCCGCTGCTTTGCCCAATGGCAACAGGTGAATAAACGGCTCGTTGGCGTAGCTCTCGGCATAGAGTTCCCATACCTGCGACTCGCTAATGCCTTCTTCAACCTCAACATAGATGGTGCTTAAGATACCACGGTTGACAGGCAGAAGATGCGGTGAGAAGAGAATCCGGTACGAACGCTCTCTGCCATTCGCCGAATTGAGGATCTTCTCCATTTCGGCGATGTGGCGGTGCCGGTGGCCGACGTTGTACGGTGAAATGTTTTCGTTGGCTTCCACAAAGTGATAGTCGAGCTTGGCCTTGCGCCCCGCACCACTGACACCGCTTTTCGAATCGGCAATGATGCGGTCTCCCAGCCAACCTGCCCGTGCCAATGGGTAGAGGGCCAGGTTGACGCTGGTTGGGTAGCAGCCGGGCACCGCAATCAGCTTACTGCCGCGCAACTGGTTGCGGTTGACCTCACACAGACCGTACGTGGCCTCTTTCAGTAATTCCGGCGCCGTATGCTCTTCGTTGTACCAGCGTTTGTAGGTAGCAGCGTCGTCCAGGCGAAAATCCGCACTCAGGTCGATGACCATCTTGCCGGTCTCGTGGAAGCGCTTGACGGCATTCATCGAGGCCGAGTGAGGCAGACACAGAAACACCACGTCGACTTCGTCGATGCGGGTTAAGGCTTCGTCCAACGTGATCAGGGGATAGTGCCAGTTGACAGGGTAGATCTCATCATAGTGTTGGCCGGCACTGCTTTCCCCGGTCAGCCAACCAAGTTCAAGTTGTGGGTGGCGATGGATCAATTTGATCAGTTCGTACCCGGTGTATCCGCTGGCGCCGGCGATTCCTGCTTTATACATGGTTCTTGTTCTCCTCGCTTGTAAACAAAAAAAGCTCTCCATCTGGAGAGCTTTGCATCCTTCAAGATGTGTCGTCGAGCAGACCCATCCTCACCACGCGCAAAGTTCCAGACCGGGGTCTGGCAACATGTAGGCGGGCCTCCTGGCGTTGGGGATGTACAAAGTGTTCATAACCTGATTGGTTACCCTATGGAGCATACAAGGAAAACTGTCCTGCCAGGCTTACTGTGCAGAATGGGCAAAGTGTAGCACGGGCAACCGTCGCTGTCAATTGTGGGCGTGGAAAACATTCCAGCGTAAACACTCAGGTCACGTGCTGCTGTCACGGCGTATTCACATAGAAGAAACTGGGTGCAGCCTGTTGCCCTATATCACGATAAGCCGGCTCAATCTCCACGATGGCGACTGTCCACCAGTAGGTGCCCGCGCCGCTGATGCTGGGCAAGTTGTGCAAGAAGGGCACATTCAACTCGAACTCGTCGCCGCCAACTCGTTTCACCGCCCTGGTTTTGTTGTCCAATACGGCATCATGGACCCCCTCAGGCGTCTCGCCTTCGCGCCAGACCCGCACCTCGAAGCCGCACTTCGCCGGTAGCTGTCCATCAAACCCCCAGCGGAAGGTAACCTGATCGTGCACACCCTTCTCCACAGGATGGATCAGCCGGATCTCCTTGTCCGTCAGGCAGATCGACGAGTTCGACACATCCCGGGGCGGCAGCGCCGTGGCGAACGCGTTGAACAGCGCCGTGGCGAACGCATTGAACAGCGGTGTTGGTGCCGTGGTGGATAGCACCTCAGCCTTCGCTGTCGGCGTGATCGTTGCCGTCGGCGTCACCGGTTTCGTCTGCACCATGGAGACCGCCACGATCTGGATCGCGTCGTCCTCGGCTGTCGGCGTTGATGTCTGTGTTGGCGTGGGTAGCGGTGGCGCCGCCAGTATCGCCAATTGCGTGGGGTCGGCGCGTAGGCTGAACAGCCAACTGGCCGCCCAACCTTCCACCGCCCCCGACGAAACGTAAACCCAGGATCCGTCCTCGCTGCGCCCGCTCAACATAACATTACTGCCGGCCGGGATCAGCCCCAGCACGGGGTATGCCTCGCTTGGTCCTGTGCGTACATTGATCAAATTGACCGATGGTTCGGCATAGACCAGCGGCGTGACTGTCGGTTGAGGCGTCGTCGTGGCTGTAGCCGTAGCGGACGGCGTCGTTGTGGCTGTGGCAGAGGACGTCGCAGTTGCCTCAACTGCCACCGCCGGCTGAGCCGTGGATGCGGCCACCTGGACTCCGGCCACCGTCGCTTCGGGTGTGGTGTCCCCCGTTGGCCATAGACGCCAACCCAGCCCCACCAGCATCAAGATCAACAGCGCGAGAGGCAGCGCCATCCATCCCCGGCTGAAGCGTCGGCGCGGGGTGGGGACCTGAATCACGATCTCTGGGCGCAGCATGATCGCTTTGGACGACTCGGCGCGTGTCTGGATCGGGCGGAGATCCTCGGGGCGGGCGATAGCGGTGGACGTTGAAACGGCCGGCAAAGATCGTAATAACGGCGTAGGGAGGACGGCTCGACGCAGCGCCATGGAGCGTTCTGCCGGTTCGATACAGGCCAACACTCGCTCTTGCAATGGCGGCGTCAGCGACGAGAGTGCCAACTTCAAATCGATGTCGTGCGCAGGATCGAGCCAGAGGCGCAGGGCGTCGTCATTGAGCAGGAGCAGATCTTCGAAGAGTTGGGCGTCGAGCAGCGCGTGTCCTTGCGGTGGCGCCGCCTCATCGTAAGAGAGGGTGAATGGCCGCGAAGAGATCCAACCGCTGCTGCCCGAGGCGTTGCGGGCGGCTACAAAGACCGAGTAGACCTGATCCGGGGCCAGCGCGATGAGCACGGTCTCGGTGGTGCCGGCGTCGAAACGGATGGTTTGTTTGCCCGGCGAAACCGCAAGAAGAAAATCGGCGGCGGGCGCCTCATGGTTGTCGGTAGAGGCTTGCCACGTCACCTTTACCCAGCGCACACCGACTTTTATGTTAATTGACGCGGGCGTAGCCGGCACCGATAACGACCAGTTGTCGTCGGTGCGGGCGTCAAACTCGCTTGGCGAGCGATATGACATAGACGCTCCTCTCCCTGTTACTCGGCATCGGCAGGCGCAACCAATTCGATCCAATAGAGCGATGGCCAGAGCTTGCCGGTGACAAAGAGGCGCTCCGTTTCGGCGTCATAGGCAATGCCGTTGAGGACGGCCTGGGCTTCGCTGCGCTTTTCGGGGGGAAAGAGGCCGGTCAAGTCGATCCAGGCGATGACCTCGCCGTTGACAGGGTCGATCTGCGCGATTCTGTCTGTCTGCCAGATGTTGGCGTAGATCACACCATCGATATATTCCAACTCGTTGAGCTGATCGATGGGCGTACCATCGGCCATGACTGTCACTTGCCTCGTCGTCGTCAAGGTGTCGGGGTCGAGGAAGTAGAGCTGTGTCGTGCCGTCACTCATAATCAACTGTTCGCCGTCGTGGGTCACTCCCCACCCTTCAGTAGGATAGGTGAAGGTACTGACTAGATCAAAACTCTCACGGTCGAAGACGAAGCCTGTGCCCGATGTCCACGTCAGTTGATAGAGGCGATCCTCAAAGAGCGTGATCCCTTCACCAAAGTAGTCATCGGGCAGCCGCACGCCTTGCAAGACTTCGCCAGTCTCCAAATCAACCCGGCGCAGGGTGGATTGTCCGCGGCGGCCGGTGCCTTCGTAAAGAGTGCCGTCTACGTAGACCAATCCCTGCGTGTAGGCCCTGGGATCGTGGGGATACTCCTCGATCACCTGGTAGCCGTAGACGGGGATTTCGCTGACCGGTTCGGGTGTAGGCAGGATGCTTTGCAGCGGACTGACCGGCGGCGTAGGCGTGGCCGTTGCCGCAACTGTGGCAGTAGTCGTCGCCGTCGCCGCTATAGGAGACGGGATTGATGTCGGGGTTGATGTCGGCGCTGTAGTGGGCGCAGTATTCGACAGTGAATTCGTGGGTGGGGCCGGTTCATCGGCGCCACAGGCTGTCAACAGGACAAAAGCCAATGCTACCAATACGAAGTGCTTCCGCATACAAAGGCACCTACTCGTGGTACAGGATAGACTCTATGAAGAGAACAAGTCTGCAAAAAATTGTTGCAAAGGTACCCCGAGAGTATACCAGAGATGCAAGCCGATGGTATAATTGCTCCGGCGTATATTACCTCCTGTACAACATTATCCACATCATCTGTTCGCTCTCTGCCAGGGATCTGCCAGGATTACTGCTGCCGGGGAGCCCTTTTGTCGTTCATCCACTCTTCCATTCGCCTTGTCGGCCACTTTTCGAGGAGACGATGCATGTTACTTGATCCCACTTTACAAAATCTGTTCGATCTCGTCGATCTACACAGGGACGAGCTGATCCACCTGCACCAATCGCTGGTGCAATGTGCCACTGTCAACACCGGCGCCGCTGACAGCGGCAACGAGATCGAGGCCTGCCGTTTGCTCGCCACCTACCTGGATCAGTCGGGCATCTCGTCAACCATCGTGGAATCAGCGCCCACGCGCGGCAATCTAGTCGCCAAGATCGGCGATAGCAGCGGCCCATCACTGATGTTGATGTCCCATGTCGATGTCGTCCCTGTGGAAGATCCCGGCCAATGGTCACATCCTCCCTTCAGCGGCGCCATCGTCGATGAGACTGTCTTCGGCCGCGGCAGCGATGATGCCAAGTCGTTGGCCTCCACGGGCGCTCTGGCCATGACGCTGCTCAAACGCGCCGGCATCCAACTGCGCGGGGAGCTGCGCTTTCTGGCCGCGGCCGACGAAGAGGCGGGGGGGCGTTATGGCATCGGCTGGCTGGCGCGCAACCGCCCTGACCTGGTGGGCACAGACTTCGCCATCAACGAGGGAGGGGGATCCCCACTGGTAACAGACAGTGGTACGGCGTATATGATCTGTATCGGCGAAAAAGGACGGCTCGAAGCGCGCTTCACCTGTAGTGGACGCAGCGGTCATGGCGCCTTACCGTGGATGGCCGACAATGCACTTTACAAACTCTCTCAGTTGCTCGAACGCATCCGCAGTTTCGAGCCAGAAGTCGATCTGAGCCTGCCCATCTTTCAGAATTTGCAGCTTTTCGGCATCGACGAGCCGGTGACGCTGGACAATCTCGATGCCATCCTCGCCGATCTGCGCCAACGCAACCCATCGATTGCCCGCTCCTTGCTGGCACTGTCGCGCATGTCCGTTGCGCCGACGATGATCAACGCCGGGATCAAGTCAAACAGCATTCCGGCCACGGCAACGCTGACCTGCGATATCCGCACGCTGCCCCATCAGGACGAAGCCTACGTACGCGCCGAATTGATCAAACTAACCGAGGGTATCGATGGTATCTCGCTGGATCTGGATGTGACGGCGACGGCCAATGCGTCTCCCTACGATACCGAATTTGTGAAACAGATTCAGCAGGCCACGCAATTGGCCCTGGGTGAGGAAGCTCTCCACTGGCTGCCGGGGCTGACCGTCGGGTTCACCGACTCGCGCGAAGTGCGTCCGCTGGGGACACAGGTCTATGGGTTTTCGCCGCTGACACCGGGATCCAATACGGTGCGTAGCGGCGTTCATGGTGTAGATGAATCGTTTGAGATCGAGAATCTGCTCTTCCGCACCAAGATGCAGCTTGCGCTCGCCGTGTTGACTCTGGGGGTGGCCTAGCCGATGTCCACTCCGCTAAACGTGCTGATTGGATCGTATCTGGAACCGCAACGGGTGCGGCGGATCGCCGACGTGGATCCACGGCTGCGGGTTCTCTATGAACCCGAGTTGCTGGGCGCTCCCCGCTACATTGCCGATCATTCGTCGCCCATCGAGCGCACACCGGAACAGCGCCAACGCTGGCACGAACTGCTGGCGCAGACCGATATACTGTTCGATTTCGACCGCGCAACCGTCAATCAACTGGCCCAACTCGCGCCCAACCTGAAATGGGTGCAGGCCACCAGCGCTGGTATCGGCCAACTGGTCAAGCAATCGGGATTGGCGCAGACCGACATCATCTTCACCACAGCCAGCGGCGTCCACGCCATACCGCTGGCTGAATACTGCCTGATGGCGATGTTGATGTTCACCAAGTTGGCCTTTCATCTGATGGCCGAGAAGGAACGCAGACACTGGGCGCGCTATTGCGCCGGAGAACTGCGCGACCAGACCCTGGCCGTCGTCGGCCTGGGACGAGTGGGCACCGAAGTGGCGCGGCTGGCCCGTGCCACCGGGATGCGCGTGCTCGGCACCAAGCGCCGCATCGACGGGATCAAGGCCGCTGATCTGCATGTGGATCGCCTCTATGCCTGGACGGCGCTGCACGAAATGGTGGCCGAAGCGGATTTCGTTGTGCTCATCGTTCCTCACACCGCTGAAACGGATGGCCTGATCGACGCCGCTGCGCTGGCCGCCATGAAACCGGGCGCCGTACTGATTAACATTGCGCGTGGCACGGTTGTTGATGAAATCGCCCTGATCGCAGCGCTACAATCCGGTCATCTGGGCGGCGCTGCGTTGGATGTCTTTACCGTCGAACCGCTCCCCGCCGACAGCCTGCTGTGGACCATGCCCAACGTGCTGATCAGTCCGCACTCGGCCAGCACCGCTGCTCGCGAGAATGAGCGGATCGTCGATCTCTTTTGTGACAACCTGCGCCGCTATCTGCGCGGGGAAGATCTGTACAATGTACTGGACAAGGAACGGCTTTACTGAGTTGATATCAACTGTCTCATAAACGGTTCATCCCCCCATCCCCCGAGGAGGAGAGCTTTGGAAATGCCTATGGTTTTCGATGTCAAACCGTCTATGACGGCGGTTGACCAGAGTGAGATCCTGGCACTGGCGACGTGCTATGGTCAACCCGTGCATCGCACGTATGACATTGTCGCCGATGAGCACCTGCGTCTTCAGCGTTGGCGGGCTGTGCCCGACCGCCGCGGTGAGGTTGTCTTCGCCATTCGTCAGCCCAATGGAAAGGTCCTGTTACACACCAAGCCTCAATACGAAGATCGCATTTATCGCCTGCCTTCTGGCGGCATCAATCTGGACGAACCCGTGGAAGATGCACTCCTGCGCGAAGTGGCCGAAGAGACCGGTCAGTGGGTCACCGTGCAGCGTTTTGTCGGGCTTTACACCTGTCGCTTCCATCGCCGCGGTGACGTGGTTTCGTTTACCAGCTATATCTTCTGCCTGGAAAGCCATACTGCCGAATTCCACGCCACGGACACCGACGAGATCGCCGGCTATGAACTTGTGGCGCCCGAGCACCTTGGCCACGTTGCCCTGGCTCTACGCAGCCTGCGCGGACGTCGTCGCCGCTGGGGCTACTGGCGTTCGCTGGCCCACGATCTTGTTTACCGCTACCTCACCTGCCCCGAGTCGTTGGTTGAGGGGTAGGCTATTGGTGGTCAGGATCGTGGTGAGGATCTCCAATCCCCAATCCCCTGAAATTCCTGCCCCTTCCCGAGCTATGGTAAACTGTCGAGTCAATGGTTTTGGTAGACTTGTCTCCATGCAAACGAGCTCCATGCAAATGAGGATGACCAACAATGCTTGTACCCCTTTCGTGGTTGAAACAATATGTGGACCTGACCCTGCCTACCGATGAACTGGTGGAGCGGCTTACACTGGCCGGGCTGGAAGTGACTGCCGTCCAGTATGTCGGCGATTGGTGGGATCCAGAGACGATTGGCGTGGGCCAGGTCGTGGCCGTCAAGAACCATCCCGACGCCGACCGGCTCGTCCTCGTGGATGTGGAGTTCGGTGCTGAGGCGCCGCAAACCGTGGTTACCGGCGCGCCCAATCTTTACCAATTCAAAGGGCAGAGCCTGGCCGCAGGAACACTGCCCGTCCTCAAGGTGGCATTTGCGCGCAACGGCGCCGTCCTCGTGGATGCGTACAGCGATGAGACACCTCGCCCCAAAAAGAAGCTGAAACCGGCCAAGATCCGTGGCGTCCGCTCTGAAGGCATGGTCTGCTCTGAGCGCGAACTGGGGCTGAGTGAGGAACACGAAGGGATCATCCTTTTGCCCGGGGACGCGCCGGTGGGGCGTCCGCTGCGAGACTATCTGGGCGATACTGTGGTGGAAATCGACTTGACGCCGGATATGGCGCGCTGCCTGAGCCTGAGTGGCGTGGCGCGTGAGGTGGCTGCATTGACCAATGCATCGCTGCACTTGCCACCCGATGCCTGGCAACCCGCCGGGGATGACACTGCCGCAGATTATGTCGAGGTGGCCATCGACAACCCCGAATACTGTGCCCGCTACACGGCCATCATCATCCGCGATGTGCAGGTCGGGCCTTCGCCTGCCTGGCTTCAGGATCGACTGCGCAAAGTGGGAATCCGCCCGATCAGTAACATCGTGGACATCACCAATTACGTGATGCTCGAACTGGGTCAGCCGCTGCACGCCTTCGACTATGATCTGCTGCTGGCGCGAGCCAAAGCGAGCGGACGTGAGATCCCCAAGATCACCGTGCGCACGGCCAAACCCGGCGAACAGATGATCACCATCGATCACGTCAAGCGCACCCTGGACGATTCGATGCTGCTGATTACAGATAGCGGCGGACCGATTGCCATCGCCGGTGTCATGGGCGGGGCCGAGACCGAAGTCCATGACGGCACGCGCACTGTACTGCTCGAAGCAGCCGCCTTCGAGGGGATCAACAATCGACGCACCAGCCAAAAGCTCAAGTTGCACAGCGAGGCCAGCCACCGGTTCACCCGCGGGGTACCGGCTACCCTCTGCGACATCGCCGGACGGCGTGCTGCCGATCTGATCCGCGCATTTGCCGAGGGTCGCATCGTCCCTGGCATCGTAGACGCCTATCCTGTGCCACAGCCCGAGGTGACGGTGTACACCACCGAGAGCGAAGTACGCCGCCAACTGGGCATGGATGTCAGCCTGTCGCAGATTGCAGAGTCGCTGCAGCGGCTTGACTTCGATGTGCGCGAAACTGTCGATCTACCGGCCGACCCTGCCCCCACCTCCGTCTTCGGCCTCAAACGCGTGGACGCCGAACCGCTCCTTGTGGCGACGGCGCCATGGCACCGGCTCGACATTGCTATGCCTGCCGATCTCACCGAAGAGGTGGCGCGCATGATTGGCTACGACAAAGTCGGCGTAACCTTGCTTGATACGATGTTGCCACCGCAGCGCCGCAATTTCATCCTGGAGACCGAGGAGCAGATCCGCGATATCCTGATTGGCTGCGGACTTTTCGATACGATTAACTATACGTTGACCAGCCCCGAAAACCACGCCAGGATGCACGCCTTCGCCGTCGAAGGTCAGTCGGCGCCGCCGTTCATCGAGTTGGAAAATCCGCCGTCGGCAGATCGCTGTGTCATGCGTCGATCGCTGCTGGTCAGCGCCATGGAAAATCTGGCCTACAACAGCCGATACGCCCAGCGCCTGGCTTTCTTCGAACTGGGCCGCGTTTACCGTCCGGAGGAAAGCGACGGTCTGCTGCCCAAGGAGGATCGCCGTGTCGCCATCGCCCTCAGCGGACCGCGCCGCGCCACCAATATCCACGCCGACGCTGCCGGCGATGAGGAGTTCGACTTCTTCGATGCCAAAGGCATTGTCGAAACGTTGGTGCAGCGTATGCACTTGCCCAAAACCGATCTGCGCTTCGTTGCCCAGCCCGACACCACCACGTTTGGTCCCCGTTGCGCCGAAGTCTGGCTCAAGGAGCAGCGACTGGGCATCCTGGGTGAAGTGCATCCGCGGGTGCGGGCGGCGTTCAACCTGCCCGATCAGCGGGTCTGCCTGGTGGAACTGCAGGTGGAGCCGTTTGTCCGCCGCGGCTGGCAGGTGGAGCCGATGCAGCCCATCAGCACCTACCCGTCGGTCATCGAAGACCTGGCTTTCGTCGTGGCCGAGGATGTTACCGTGCGCCGTGTGCAGGATTCGATTCGACAGCACGGCGGCGATCTGCTTGTCGATGTCGAACTCTTCGACATCTATCGCGGGCCGGCCGTACCGGTTGATCACAAGTCGCTGGCCTTTCGTGTCACCTATCAAAGCCTGACCCACGTTCTCAGTGAGAAAGAAGTGACGCACTGGCGCGGGCGAATCATCAGCGGCGTGGAAGCGGATACGGGTGGGAAACTTCGCTCGTAGTGCCATGAATGAAGAAGGATGAACGAGTAGCGACGTCGGTTCGAGATTGGCGTCGGTATAGTCAATTGTCTGGCTGGCACAAAGCCCGCCCATACGACAAGAGCCACCCCAAAGCTTGGGGTGGCTCTTGTTTCTAGACAATCTCTTGTTTCTAGACAATCTCTACTTTGTAGTGCAGGGTGACGTCCAGTCGCCCGTCACGAAGGTTGACTTGACGGGTGCCTGCGCCCCAGTTTTCTTTGTAGCTCCAGGCTTTGCTGAAATCGTCCTGTTCGTCTTTACCGGAAAAACCGCCATCCTTGTCGCCCACCAAACCACTGATGGTCAGGAAGTTACCCGACAGGCGCGGTTTGGCCACGATACGCGATTCGCCGAGGAAGATCGTTTCCCCGTCTTTGGTCTTGTCGGGGTTGCTGTCGTCGCGTTCGATCAGCGTTGACCCATCTACGTTAAAGCGCCAGTACAGCTCTCCTTTGCCACCGCCAACTTTGGTGTCCCCATTGTCGTTCACAACCATCTTCTCGAAGGTTACCTTGACTTGATCTTGCTTGCCTGCCATGTTGCTTCTCCTTTGGAAACAATAATGCGTAGAATGGAACAGTGTGTTCGTTCATCATTCTACGCACGGTAAGCAGGCTTTAGTGGATGTTACAGGGGAAAGAACGGCTCAAAGCGGCTCAGATCTAGTGTTGCGTCAACGGTCAAGTGATGGCAATTCCGTAGGGGCGCTGCTTGCTGCGCCCGGCACACTGTGCCGGGCGCAGCAAGCAGCGCCCCTACCGATCAAATCACGCTTTCGGCGTTCCTCGCCGCATCACTAGTCAAGCACGACAATATTCAGACCGTAGAGCAGAGACATGGCTTCGGGCATCGAAAATCTGGCCTGGGCAATATCGTTCTGGGTTGCGTTGATCTGATACTCCGTCGCTCCCTCAAAGTTGGCTTTGGTCAGGATCGTCTTCCGGAACTGGCTCTTGGTGAGCACAGCATGACCAAAATCTGCCTCTTTGAGATCCGCTTCAGAAAAGTCAACATCTTTGACGCTGCATCCAATGAATTGGATCTTTTGCAAGGTAAGCCCAATAAACGTGGAATAGTCGACCGTGCATTTCTGAAACCCAATGGGGGAGCGGCGTGTGAACTCGGGCCAGGCGACCAGTGTCCAGTTGATACCGAACAGCAAGGACCGCTCGAACGACGTATCGTCAAAAGAGCTATCCACAAAGGCCGCCAGACTGAGGTCACAGTCGATGAAGGTGCAGTCATTGAATTTGCAACGGACGAATTTTGTCTCGCGGAACGAACACTTCGAAAAGGTGCAGCTATAAAACTCCTTTTGTCGAATTTCTTCGTTGTCGGCGGAAATGCCGTCCAATTCCAATTCAGTGAATTCAGTCTGCTCACTTAAAACCAGCGCACGGTTCTTCATTTTTCTTTCACCTTTTCCACCGGCCCGTTCTTGCGCACACGGAAGTGATCCAGATCGTTTGCCACGTAGGTATTGGGGAAAATCGACTGCGCTTCGGCGAGTACATCCTGTGCCCGGTAGCGGCGGCTGAGGTGGTGAAGGATCAAAGTTTTGACGTTGGCGTTGTGGGCCAGCCGCGCAGCAGCCTTGGCGGTGATATGTCCGTGGGCGTCGGCAAGATCGCTGTCTGCATCCAGATAGGTGGCTTCAATGGCGAGCAGATCGGCGCCCTCTACGATCTTGTGCAGAGGACCGGTGCGGGCGACATCGCCCACGAAGCAGAGCTTTGCGCCACGTACCGCTTCTCCCAATACCTCTTCGGGCTGGATCGTGCGTCCATCGTCGAGGGTCACGGCCTGGCCGCCGATCAAGTCTCGACGCACCGGTCCTTGCGGAATGTTCAACGCTTCGGCCTTCTCAGACAGGAACGGACGCCGCGTGTTCTCTTCGAAGGTAAAGCCAAAACAGCCGCTTCCGCGGTGAGTCACCGGGAAAGCGGACAGGGTGAAGTTGCTGCCTTCGAACATCACCCCGGGTTCGATGATGTTGAGGCTGACGCCCACATTGGGCACCTGTCCTGGGCCAAAGACGACTTCCATCAAGGCGTGGACGCGCGCCAGCGCCGATTCGCCGCCGTAAATGTTGAGTTCCTCGAGCGCTTCCCAGCGGCCCAATGTGCTGGCCAACCCCCCCAGCCCCAGGATATGATCCAGATGTCCGTGGGTGAGCAGGATCTTGTCCAGCCGCCGAAAACCCAATCCGCCGCGCAGGATCTGGCGCTGCGTGCCTTCGCCGCAGTCGATTAGAAAGCGATGTTCCTGCGCCATCACCAGAGCGGACGAAAGTCCGCGCTGTACGGAAGGTGCTGACGCCGATGTACCGAAAAAGACTAGTTCAAACACAAGTGCCTCGTTCCTAAATCATACCGAGAAGCTGCGACATGCAGATGCGAAGGTCTTGTTGCGTTCTTGCTCTTTGCCTCTGCAAATCTTTACTCAATTCTACCCAACAACGGCCGATCTGCCCATTCCTGGACAAGGGCAGGGGTGTCGCAAATCAATTTGCACGTTGATTTCGAACAGCATGTAAACTGGCGCAAAACCCCATTGACAGCGAGCCGGCACGGGAGTAATATTTGATCACCTTGGTAAGACAATCCTAAATGAACGTCTTACGAAGGATGGGAGCCCCGAGAAATTGGAAAGCGTTTCATCGAGCAGATGTCGAAAGTACAATGGAGTGCGTTGGGTGGAGAACTCAGCGTAGCCTGCGAAACTAAGTCGACGAAACACACTTGACAGAGAGAAAGTTGCTGTACAGGGCTGAGCTGAGGGAACTCAACACACTCTAGACAGAACTGGATGTCTGATAAGGAAATCGAGTAAGAGTATTCGTTGAACCGAAGCAACATACCTGTTTGCTGATCGAAGAGAACGAATCCACTCCGAAAGAAGCGATGAAAACGGCTGGAAGGTTACTTGGGGCCCCATTATTTTTTAAATCAAGACCGCATCCCCAGGGATGCGGTCTTTTGTATGGGTGGGCGAACACAGGTCGCCGCTACTCCTTAATCACTGTTCCGCCCCTGAAACACCTCTGGTTTGAGCAACCCCACATAGGGCAGATTTCGGTAGCGTTCGCGGTAGTCCAATCCGTAGCCCACAACGAAGGAATCGGGCAGATCGAAGCCTTTGTATTTGATGGGCAGCTTGATCAGGCGACGGCGACTTTTGTCGAAGAGGGTGCATACTTCGAGGCTGGCCGGTTCACGCGCGCGCAGGTTACGCAGCAGATAGTTGAGCGTCAAACCGGTATCGATCATATCCTCTACAAAGAGGACGTGCCGACCGCCGATATCGGTCTCCAGATCCTTGAGCAACTGCACCATCCCCTGTTGCTGTGCGCCCGGCCCGTAGCTGCCAATTGCCATGAAATCCACTTCGGCGGGGATGGTGAGCGATCGGTAAAGGTCCGCCATAAAGATGAAAACGCCCTTGAGTACGCCGATGAGCAATGGATTGCGACCGGCGTAGTCTGCTGAAATGGCCGCACCCAGTTCGCTGACACGGCTGTGAATCTCTGCTTCAGTGAACAGAATGCGGCTGACAGCGGCGTGTAGACCGTTCTCTTGCGCTGCTGTCATCGACTTCTCCTTTGAGCAACCATTCCTTTTGTATGCCTCCCGATCATAGCGTTCAGATCAGTGCCTCGTCGCCACAGGCCGCGCGATAGCCGCAGGCCCGACAGCGATTCTCATCTCCATGCTGACGGGGGATGTGTGGGGCCTGTCGCGCCGTTCGGATCGCTGCTGCGATGTCAAGCACCTGTTGTCGAAGATCGTCTGTGTAGTCGATGCGCAGGGTGGCGTCCGCATAGCGGAGCAGCCCATAGGGTGGGCGAACGTCGAAATTATCCTCCACCAGTAGACAATAGGTCATCAGTTGAAGGATGTGGCCGGCGTAGGGGGTGGATGGCCGTTTACGACTCTTCACCTCGACGGGGATGGTCAATGGGACGCCGTCCTTGTTGGTGCGCATCAGGTAATCCGGGCGCCCGACCAATCCATGACGCCGGCTGATCAATGGTTTCTCAGGGGGATGCCAGTCATCGGTGTCGCTGTAGAACACTTCGCCCGCTGGGATTCCGGCTTCTGTCCGTTTGCGTCGCCCCCAAAGAAGGACGAACACCCCAACTGCGGCCAGGAACAACGCAATCGACAAGATCAGATCAATCATGGCCGGCCTGTGGAATAGGAATCTATCTGGAAATTCACTGCAGACTGGAGAAATGCACCTGCATCGGCGGCATCGTCTTCTGCGCACTGCCATTGACACATAGACATCACCAAATCGCTCATGGGGTGGGCAGTCTCTTGCACAGGATCTCCCACGTACCGCGCTGACAGACCTCGTCTTTTTGGTTGATCATTTCCATCTTAAACATGACTATGCCGCCCCCCAGGCGCTTCATCTCTTTTTTGTCATCGATGGTGGCGCGCAGATGCACGGTATCGCCGATAAAGATCGGTTTGCGGAACTGCCATTGCAGCCCCATAAAGGCCTGCACTGTCTCTTCCATAAAGCCCATACGCACGGCCAATCCGCTGGCAATACTGAGCACGAGCAGACCGTGGGCAATGCGCTTGCCAAACATCTGCTCTTTGCTGTATTCGGCATCGGTATGGATGCGATTCCAATCGCCCGAGAGCGCCGCAAAGTTGACGATGTCGGTTTCGGTGACGGTGCGCCCCACACTCTCGGCAACGTCGCCAATCTCGAATTCCTCAAAGTAGAGGCCGATGGGTGGGGTCATGCTGCGTGTGGTCATGATTCATCCTTGGGTGGAAATGGTTGAGATACTCTTCTCGGAACAAACCTCACTGAAAAAGCAAGCCGTCAATTATATGGTGTATTGACCATCGCGATCGATGGCCGATCCTGATGGCCCCCCCGAACTGCTCTTTGGGCCTGGACAAGCGGCCCACAAGGGCGAACCAACGAAAGGATAAATGATGGCCAGCAAGACTGTAAATCGACAATCATTTGAACGACTGGACCAACTGAGCCGCCTGCTTGATACGGCGTTTGAGATTCCGGGCACCAACATTCGTATGGGCATCGACGGCCTGATCGGGCTCATCCCCGGCATCGGAGACTTTGCCGGGATGTTGCTTTCCGGCTACATCATTCTCGAGGCTGCCCGCTTAGGCGCATCCCGGGTGGTCCTGGTGCGCATGATCGGCAACGTGCTCTTGGAAAGTGCGCTCGGCATCATCCCCGTGATTGGGGATGCTTTCGATATCTACTTTAAAGCCAATCGACGCAATGTCGCCCTCATGCGCCGGCACATGCGCCTAATCTAGCTTCACGTCAATGGTCAAGTGATGGCAATTCCGTAGGGGCGCTGCTTGCTGCGCCCACCGTGCTGCCGGACGCAGCAAGCAGCGCCCCTACCCATCAAATCACGCGTGACGCATTACAAATCCCGCAACGTACTCATCATGGGGCGGCCTCACAACTCACAGCCGATTTTAGCTAGAGTCTGAACAATGTGGCTGAGATCTCCCCTCGCTTCATAGAGCAGCCAGTCGGCATTGTACAGATCTGCGTGGCGGGCGATCAACACAACATGACGTCCGCCACGCTCATCCTGCAACTGGATACACTGAATAGCCGTGGGCGGATACGGCAGTGGGCGTCGCCCGTCGCTGCCGACAACTTCATCAGCCGCCACTGCATCGATGCGATAGTAAACGCTCTGATCTGCTAATTGAAGTCCTGAATGGCTGTGCATCTGTTCCGGATGATCTGCTCTCGTTGCAGAGACCAACGTCAATGCTTCACCGCCGGCCTGTTGTCGATCCAAATAGCGTTCCAGTTCGCTGTGCCAGGGTACGGGCGTTTGGATCTCGAAAAACCATATCAATCCCAACATAACTGTTAACAGCAACAGTGGGTACACAATCAAATGCCAACGTGGTCGTCGGAGTGATTGCTTGCTTGGGGAACTGTGTGATAGGGCCACTATGCCCTCCTCGTTTCAAACAACTCCGGTCTCGCCGTGCTGAGCGGCTCTTTCATTCATCAACCGCCCAGGCATTGAAACCGCCCAGGCATTGAGAATGTGTGCAATCATGCGTCTTATCGGGCCATTCTATGGTATCATACCTTTGTGTAAGACCGTGGGCAATTTGAGGCCCATCTGCTTGGGTGCGTCTACCGCATAGAAACAGTTTGTTCAATTCAGTACAGAGTTCACGACGAACCAACAGCCCTGGATACATCCAAAAGGATCGATTCCATGCCGCTCTACCTGGTCGCTGTGATGGGGCTACCCGGCTCGGGTAAGTCTGTGGCCGCTCGCATGATTGCCACAACCATTGACGCCGAATTATTACGCAGCGATGTCGTGCGCAAAGAGATTTATCCCATCCCCCGCTATACGCCCAAAGAAGGGCATCACGTCTATCAAACACTCTTTGAGCGCTCTGCTCTCCTATTGGCACAAGGACGCTCCGTTGTCCTGGATGCGACTTTCCGCGAGGATGCGCCCCGTCAGCAGGCGCGCCGGTTAGCGGAGACACACGGCGCTTGCTGGCGTCTGCTGTTGGTTACGGCGCCCGAACCTGTCGTGCGTGACCGTCTGTTGGCCCGGCACAATGATGCTTCTGATGCAGACTATGCGGTTTATCAACAACTGCGTACTGAGTTCAGCACCATCGAGCAAGCGCACGATGTGCTTGACAACAGCGGGACGCTCGACGAGCTAAAAGAATTAATCGTTAACACTTTGAAAAGGTCTGATTAACAGCATCTTGCACCACCGCTTGGGCCGTTGTTTCGGACACCACTGTACTTGACGTGGCAAAGCGTGAGACGCTATATTCTCTCTTGTCAACAGTGGCAGGTCGGACTCGAGGAGCATAATTGTGACGAATGAGCTAGCAAATAATCCTGCTTCTGCTACACGCGGACAACGCGCCGTAGGGGGCGCCAATGCGGCCTCTCAGAAACGGTTTGCCGTCTTTTCGGGGTATCAGGGGCGTCGGCTACGTGAATCACTGTTGGCGTATCTGTTCCTCCTGCCCGCCTTTCTCATTATCGGGCTGTTTGGCATTTTTCCCCTGATTTTTGCGGCCTATCAGAGCACACTGCGCGGCATCAACCGCATTATGGGCACGTACGATGGGCTGGGCAATTACGTGAACGCGATTGGCCAGCTCACCTATGTCCTTGGATTGGGTGGCGCACTGGTTTTGCTCTTTTTGTCGGTACGACTGATCTGGGGCGGGCGTGCTGAAGCCATGGCGCAGAAGCAGCCTTTCTGGCGCTGGAGTTTGCCGGGTGTTGCCATCGGCGTCAGCGCCCTCTTCGGTCTCGCCTGGATCTTCCGCCTCTTGCCGCTCTTGCTCGCCATTCCCGATCAGATGCGATCGCGGCAGCGCACCCCTGAACCGTTCGACGTTTTGATGGGTAGAGCGTTTACCGACCCAGCCGTGTTGAGCCTGTTTGGGATCATGCTCGGCTCTCTGCTGGTCGGCTTCATACTCAATATGGTCATACAGCGAACGTACCGATCCATGCGCCGTCCGCGTGACTATTCCGGCACTTTCGCCGGCGCCGTTGCCATGATAGGCGCCGCCATTGGCATCGGTCTACTGACCTGGGTTGAGCTGCAGTTCCGCATGACTGAAGCCGGCCGTGCCGGGGGACTGGATATCTGGACGCAAGTGCTCTTGATCGGGGCCGGGTTTGTCCTGGTTGCGCTTTCGTGGGCGCTCTGGCAAAGCGCCAGCGGCCGCGATTCCACTGTGGGCACCGGATTGCGTCTGGCCGGTGGTGCCATGCTGTTGGTCGGCGGATGGCTCTTAATCGGTGAATTGCCCCGTGCCATTGGCTCCGGTGATGATCTGTGGTGGAACAGCCTGGCGGCCACCTTCTTTTACGCTCTCGGCACTGTGCCCACGCAGTTAATTATTTCCCTGGTCTTTGCTGTCCTGCTCTTTCAGGACATTAAGGGCAAAGCCTTCTTTCGCATGGTCTACTTCTTGCCCTATATCGCTCCGTTTGTGGGGACAGCCGCCGTCTTCAAGATCATCTTTTCCAGCCGTCCTACCGGCCCAATCAACGACATCCTAACTTCGTTGGGTATTTCCTCGTTGCGCTGGCTCAACGAGCCGGGTGGCATCTTGAATTTGATCTTGCCCAACGCCTCTCTACCGGGTTGGACGGCCGGCCCCAGTCTGGCATTAATCGTCATTATGATCTACGGTGTATGGACCTTCTTCGGTTTCAACACGGTGGTCTTCCTGGCGGGGCTGGGCAACATCCCACGCGACATGTACGAGGCCGCCGCCATCGATGGGGCTACACGCTGGTCACAGTTCCGCCACATCACGCTGCCGCTGTTGTCGCCGACCATCTACTTTTTGACACTGTACTCGGTGATTGGGACATTTAAGGCGTTCAACCACATCTACGTCTTGCGCACGGGTGCGGCCCTTGGTACGACGGACACCGCCAGTGTGGTCATCTTTCAGATGTTTAAGCGCGATACACGGTATGGCTACGCTTCGGCGCTGGCGATTCTGTTGCTCTTGGTCATCATCATTTTGACGGTTATCAATAACCGTATTGCCAGTGAGCGGGTGCACTATGGCTAATATCGCAACCGAGCCTCGCCTCGGACAACCTGTGCCGAAACGCCAACGTGGAGGACCGCGTTTCGTGCGTGATCTGGGTATTTACGCGATACTGTTGATCGGTGCAAGCGTAGCGATCATCCCGTTTCTCTACACCGTCAGCGTCTCGTTGATGAACCTGACCGAAGCCAGCGGTGGCGCATGGCTCCCGGGTCAACTGCAGTGGGGCAACTATTCGCAGGCCTGGTTACAGGCCGATTTTTCTGAGTACTTTTGGAATAGTGTTCAGATTGCCGCTATTACCATCAGCGGCGAGGTTGTCTTTTGTACGCTGGCCGCCTATGCTTTCGCCCGCATGGAATTTTGGGGCAAAGGCTTTCTCTTCGCCCTGCTGCTCTCGACATTGATGTTGCCGGAAGCCGTCACCTGGGTGCCCAATTTCATCACCGTTTCCTGGCTGGGGCGCGTCGGCCCCATCCCGTGGATCAACAACTGGCCCGCCCTGACGATTCCGTTCATGGCCAGCGCCTTCAGCATCTTTTTGCTGCGCCAGTTCTTTATGCAGGTGCCTGTTGAACTCTGGGATTCAGCGCAGATCGACGGCGCAGGGCATATCCGTTACCTGATTCAGGTTATGATTCCACTGTCGAAAGCCGCCATCATGACGTTGGTGCTCTTCGCCTTCATCGGTACGTGGAACGCGCTGGCCTGGCCTATCCTGGTGACGACGACGCCTGACTGGCGACCGATTTCATACGGCATGTTCGCCTTTATAGACGAGGCCGGATCTCAGTTTCACCTGCAGATGGCCGGGTCTATTATCACGATGCTGCCGGTCATTATCCTCTACTTCTTCACACAAAAAACGTTCATCGAGGGGATTTCTACCTCTGGGCTGAAAGGGTAGCAACGATCCGGCCAAACGCGTAGGTTGGATGAGGCCGGGTTTTGCCATATTTATCAGGAGTTCAATTGTTTCTGCATACCACTTGCAAGGAGTGAATCTATGCGACGTAGACTATTCACCGTAATGATGTTGTTACTGGTCGGGGCCATGGTGCTCAGCGCTTGTGCTGTGCCCACCCCAGCCCCTGCCGACGGCGAACCGGCGGCTGCCGCACCCACCGCCGCGGCGATGGAAGAACCAATGGCCGAGAGTTACACCGACGTCGACCCCAGTGGTCAGACGATCGTGTGGTGGCACAATCACACCGGCTCGCGCGAAGAAGGACTGAAGACGCTGGTTGACGAGTTCAACAGCAGCAACGAGTATGGCATCACCCTGGATGCGCAGTCCCAGGGCAATTACAATGATATTCGCGACAAAGTGAATGCCAGCATCGGCGCCGGCGAACAGCCTGCTGCCTTGTTGGTCGGTTATCAGAACGACCAGGCCTTCTACCAGATCAACGATACTCTGGTTGACCTGAATCTGTTGATGAACGACCCCACCTGGGGACTGAGCGACGAAGAGAAGGCCGACTTCTACGATTCCTTCCTCGAACAGGGCATTCAGCCCCTCTTCGACAATCAGCGTCTCGGCTTCCCGCCCAACCGCTCGATGGAAGTGCTGTTCTACAATCAGACCTGGTTGGAAGAGCTTGGCTTCTCGGGCCCGCCCACCACGCCTGACGAATTCAAGGAAATGGCCTGCGCCGCGGCTGCCGAAAAGGGTGATGGCACCGGTGGTTACATCCTGCGCGATGATGCCTCGGCCGTTGCTTCGTGGACCTTCGCCTTTGGTGGCGACGTGTTAAACGAAGATGGCACCGAGTACGTCTACAACAGCCAGGCCACCGCCGACGCTCTGGCCTTCCTCAAAGAGATGTACGACGAGGGCTGCGCCTACTTCTTCACCGAAGGCTTCCCGAACCCGCAGTTTGCCGCCCGCAACGCTATCTTCACCCAGGGTTCAAGCTCCGGTATTCCTTTCTACCAGGGTGACATAGACACCGCCGCCGCAGACAGCGGTACCGAACCTGATGCCTGGGGCGTTGCTGCGATTCCGCACACCACACCCGATCCGGTGCAGAACCTGTATGGTGGCGACATCATGATCGCCAAGACCACGCCTGAGCAAGAAGTGGCAGCGTGGATCTTCATCAAATGGTTCACCTCACCCGAGATCCAGGCCCAGTGGGACGAGATCAGCGGTTACTTCCCGACCCGCGCCAGCACCAGCGATTACCTGGTGGATTACCTGACCGAGAACCCGCAGTGGGCGCAGGCTGTCGAAATGCTCCCCTACGGTGCCTACGAGCCGCAGGCGATTTCGTACCAGGCCGTGCGTGATTCAGTCACCGCCGCCTTTAACGAGATCATGCAAGGGGCCGACATTCAGACCACGCTGGATGATCTGACGGCATCGGCCAACGAAGCACAGGCCACCATGATGGCCGAGCTTGAGTAAGTGTAGTTGCGTCAGTTGAGTAAAAGACGGGCACCCGACTACGGGTGCCCGTCTTTTTAATTGGCGTCAGTTCATTGGGGTGCTTCTCGGCGACGTGGAGCAGTGCCCGCTCTATACAGGGACCGGCGTCCTTTTTTGGACAAATCAGGCAAACATCGCAACAGGCACAGAACGCCGGTCGGCCAATAGCTGCCGATGCAGCTTAATTCGCTCAATTTCATGCAATGTCTCGGCGGTGAGGTAGCTTTCACCGCAGTGAGGACAGCTTACGACCGGTATGTTCTCAATCACAAGTAGCGTTTCACCCCGTCCGTAGCTCCTGGAGACGAAACGAATTTTTGCTCCTTCTTTCCCACACAGATCACAGGTAATGGCTTCTTTCGTATTTTCTGTCATGTTCATTGTTCTGTTACGGCTGGATGTCAATTGCGATGCACCACATCCCAGAGGACGTCGGGGTGCTTCTCGGCGACGTAGAGCAACACCCGCGCCGCGCCCTGCGGGGAGCGGCGTCCTTGCTCCCAGTTTTGCAGCGTCTTGACGCTGACGCCCAGCAGCACGGCGAACTCGCTCTGTGACAATTCATAGCGCTCGCGGATCTGCTTGACATCGGGCGCGGCGATCTCGAAGCGCCGCGAGGGTTCCTTTTCGCCGCGTAGAATCGCGCCGCCTTCGCGCACGCTGTCCATCAGTTCTTCAAAGAGTTCATCGTTCATGGAATTCTACCTCTACTGCTTTTCTCAACGCATTTTGCGGAGTCCACCGCTCCCTTGAATGACGACGCCCACGTCTGGGCGCTCAACAAGTTGCAGTTGCAACTGATGATACTCATCGTCTGATAGGTACTTCTGAACCTGCCGAGTAAAGACCGAAGTTTCAATAATAACCATGATACTGCTTCTGGTGGTACAGGAGTAGATTTACCAAGACTATACGCCAATGAAGTATAGCTGTCAATATAGTTCTGATCCCGGGCATATATCAGATTCGTCGGAACAGTGACGTATGCAACGCCAGCGCCGGGTGAGTAGCCCGGAGCCTGCGCAGGGCGTATCGAAGCCAAGCGGGTCCATCACGAGTCCCCAACTTTTCTGATACATGCCCCTTGATCCCGGGTGCAAGTAAGAGTTGTCAGTGAAGATGCAGTGTGGACCCGCTCCTTGGCCTCGATACACCGGGCAAAAAGCGCCCGGCACTCGACCAGCGTCGCTAGCCTGACAACTCTTACGTGCACCCCTTGATCCCTTACAGCAGCGCCTCGCGTATGCGCCCGCCATTGGCGGCTAGTCGCCGTTGCGCTTCCTCGGCCCCGATATCGGCCAGGCCCATCACAACCGCCGTCTTCACCGTCCAATTGCCGGCTTCGAGCAGGCGCTGAGCTTCGGCGCGCCCCGTCCCCAGGATGGCGTCGACAATCCGGATCGCCCGATCTTCGAGTTTGACGTTGGTGGGTTGGACGTCGACCATGAGGTTGCCGTAGACTTTGCCCAACTGCACCATCGCCCCGGTACTCAGCATGTTAAGCACCATCTTCTGTGCCGTCCCCGCTTTGAGCCGCGTGGATCCCGTGAGGATCTCGGCGCCGGTGATGACTTCGATGGGGATCTGGGCGGCGGCGGCCACGGCGGAATCTGGGTTGCAGACGACGGCGATGGTGGGTGCGCCCACCAGGCTGGCGTATACCAGGCCACCGATGACGTAGGGTGTGCGCCCACTGGCGGCGATGCCGATCAGAACGTCACCGGCGTTGAAATCGTGGGCGATGAGATCGGCTGCGTCCTTGCTCGGCCGAGTCTTCGGCGCGCTCGACGGCGCCGGTGACTGCGCGTGGACCACCGGCGATCAGCGCAAGTGCGCGTTCCGGCGGAAAGCTAAAGGTAGGCACCAGTTCGGTGGCGTCGAGCACGCCCAGTCGTCCGCTGGTGCCTGCTCCCTGGTAAAAGAGACGCCCGCCCGCACTCAATTGATCGGCTATGGCCTCAATGGCGCGAGCAATCTGCGGCAGTACTTCGGCAATGGCCAGCGGCACAGCGGCGTCGATGCGATTCATCAGCCGCGCAAATTCGAGTGCAGAGAGGGTATCCATCTGGACGCTGAGGGGATTGACCTGTTCGGTGGGGGGCAGTTGATTGGGCATGTTGTCGCTCCGCTTGTTTGGATGAGTTTAGGCGAAGCATAGCGTGAAGCGGTGGGAAATGGCAAGGCGCGGGCGCTATCTATCTTCCGTATCTTCCTGCCGCCGGAACCACTTTACCACAATCACATCTGTGGAAGAGTGCGCCAGGATCGAACCGGCGACGGCTACTGCGATCAGATGGAAGAGATGGCCGCCTTTGTCAAATCCATTCTGCAAAATGAGCAGCCCATAGACGACCGATGCGAAGCCCTTGGGGCCGAACCAACCTGCGACCAGACGCTCCACCCGAGTGAGCCGGCTGCCCAGCAGTGCCAGCCACACCGAAACAGGACGCACGATCAAAATGACGAGCAGGGCCAGCAGATACCCGCGCCAGGTGATGTCGTAGAGATATTGCCACGAGATGAGAGCGCCAAAAAGGAGCAGCGCCATCAGTTTGAACAACTCGACGATGTTTTCGCCAAACTCCTTGAATTCGTCGCGCGCCGCGTTGTTGACCGACACCACGGTGATCCCGGCGCTGAACGCTGCCAGGAAGAGATTGGCATCGATCAGGCGTGCGACGGCAAAGACAAGCAACCCAATCGCGAAGATGTGTAGCGGTTCATAGGCCGTGGTGCGTTTGAAGATGGGGCGGATGGCCAGCCACGAAGCGATCCAGGCCACGCCGACACCCACGCCGATCCCAAGCAGCAGCTTCGACGCCAGTGCCCAGGGCTGCACCTGCTCTGCGCTCAGGAACGAGAGCAGCACGAGCACAACGGGCAACGCCAGTCCATCGTTGAGGCCACTTTCTATGTTGAGGAGCCGGCGCAACCGCAAAGGAACTTCCTCACGGCCGACGATGGCTGAGGCAAAGACGGGGTCCGTAGGCATTAAGACTGCGCCGAGCAGGATCGCATTTATCCATGTTAGCCTGGCCAAAAAGTGACCCAACAGCGCGATGCCCAGCAGCACCAGTGGCATCCCCAAAAAGAGGGCGCGCCCCGGCAGTTGCCAGTAGGATCGTAGATCCTGAACACTGATCCGCATGCCGTCGGTGAAGAGAACACTGAACAGCGCCACCTCAGCCATCTGGTAGACGGCGTCGCTGTCGGCCGGAATCGAAATCCAGCCGAAGCCCAGGTTGCCCGCGACCAGCCCTGCTACCAGAAAGATCACCGCCGCCGAGAGGACGGTGCGTTGTGTCCAGTCGGCTATGAGCACGGCCAGCAGCAAGACTATGGCATAGACCAGGATCAGCACTGAGATCAAATCAGCCGTCCTTTTGAGCCAGGAGTACCCTGCTCGTCTGCCGCTCCACTTCGAAGGTGTTCACGGCTACAAACCACCGATCCAGCCTCTGGAGAGGTAATCGCTAAAGCTGACCACCATGAGTGTGGCCAACATGGCAAAGGCTGTAATGATGACGATCCAGAATAGACGGTCGCTGTCGCGCAGGTGCATGAAGTAGAGTAACACCAAAAAGGCTTTTACAAACGCAATCGACAGCGCCACCAGCACGCCCCATCCTCTAAGATCCACGTAGGCTGCGCCTACCGTCAAAGCCAACAGCACAAGCAGGGCGACGTAAACGATCAGATAGGTTTTGACTGAAGGTATATGTGTATTCATGTTACGCCCGATGCACCAGGTACAACAGTGGAAACAGGAAGATCCACACGATGTCCACAAAATGCCAGTAGAGACCCGTCAACTCGACGGGATCGAAATCGGTGGGCGTGAAGTCCCCACGCCAGGATCGGTACGCCATTGCCGATACGACGCCGATGCCGATGATCATGTGAACGGCATGCAGCCCCGTCATGATGAAATATTGGGCGAAGAAGAGACCGACGCCCCGGGCCAGCGGTCCTGTATAGGTGAAATTGAAACCGGGCACCAGCCCATCCTCGAACTCGATGTACCACTCGTAGCCCTTGATGCCCAGGAAGATCAACCCCAACACGACGACCCCGACCAGCAACAGGGCGGCGCGTCTGTTCTGCACTGTGCGTACATCGTGGATGGCCCAGGCGACGCCCAAACTACTGGTAAGCAGAATGGCCGTGTTGAGCGTCCCCAGCCACACGTTGAGGTGGCCACTGGCTTCGATGAACGCCTGGGGGTAAGAGGTGCGATAGACCAGGTAGCCCACAAACAGTCCGCCGAAGAAGAGGATCTCCGTGGCCAAAAAGACCCACATCCCCAGCTTTGTCGATTCGTGCTGGTGTTCGGCGTCTTTGAAATGATGGACTACCGGCTTGGTCAGGTCAGTCATGCCCGGCCTCCTCGCGGACGGCGCCGAGCGTGGTTGTCGCCTGCCCGTGGACATCGCCGTCCTCTGGTTCATAGTAGTAGGGCCCGCGCGTGATCACCGGCGTCTGGCTGAAGTTGTGCGTGGGCGGCGGTGACGAGATCTGCCACTCCAACCCGCTGCCACCCCAGGGATTGTCTTCGGCCTTTTCTCCCCAGTAGAGCGACCAGATCAGATATCCCAGCGGCAGCAGATAGCCAATCGCCAGGATCGACGCCCCCGCCGTAGACATGACATTGAGCACCTGATATTCGGGCGCGTATTCCCAATAGCGCCGCGGCATGCCCATGTATCCCAAAATGAACTGTGGGAAAAAGGTCAGATTGAAGCCGGCGAAGATCAGAATCGCCGCCGAAATCCCCCATCCTTGCGGGTACATGCGCCCCGTCATCTTGGGCCACCAGAAGTGGATGCCGCCCAGGTAGCCCATCACCGCGCCGCCCACCATGATGTAGTGGAAGTGGGCCACCACAAAGTAGGTATCGTGCACGTGCACGTCCACGGGCAGCGTGGCCACGAAGAGACCGGTCAGCCCACCAATCGTGAAGAGACCGATAAAGCCCATCGCATAAAGCATCGGCGTCTTCAGTTGGATGTTGCCTTTGTACATCGTCGCCGTCCAGTTAAAGACTTTGATCGCCGACGGAATCGCCACGGCGAAGCTCAGGAACGAAAAGGTCAACCCGGCGTAGACCGACTGTCCGCTCACAAACATGTGGTGTCCCCACACCAGGAAACCGAAGAGGGCGATGGCGATGCTCGACCCGGCGATGAATGAGTAGCCAAAGGGTGGTTTGCGCGAGAAGCAGGTGATCAACTCGCTGACCACTCCCTGCGCGGGCAGGATCATGATGTACACGGCCGGGTGCGAGTAAAACCAGAAGAGATGCTGAAAGAGCAGCGGGTCCCCGCCCAGCGCCGGATCGAAGATGCCGATGCCGAAGGCTCTCTCGGTTACCAGCAGTAACAGCGTCACGGCGAGCACCGGCGTCGCCAGAATGATGACCAGGCTGGTGGCATATTGCGACCAGACGAAGAGTGGCATGCGCATCCAGGTCATCCCCGGGGCGCGCAGCTTGTGCACGGTGACGATGATGTTGATGGCGGTGAAGATCGACGAGAAGCCGGTGATGAAGATGCCAATCGCCATCGCCACCACATAGCCCTGGCTGTACTGGGTGCTGTAGGGCGTGTAAAACGTCCAGCCAGTGTCGACGCCGCCGGCCACCAATGCGGCCAACGCAAAGAAGACGCCGAAGAGCAGCACATACCAACTGGCAAGATTCAGGCGTGGAAAGGCCATATCCTCGGCGCCGACCATGATGGGCACCAGAAAGTTGCCCAACGTGGTCGGGATCGACGGTACCAGGAAGAACCAGACCATAATCACGCCGTGCATGGTAAACAGTTGGTTATACGCGTCCGCACCGACCACATCGCCCTGCGGCGTCAGCAGCTCCAGCCGGATCACCGTGGCCGCGGCGCCGCCGATGAAAAAGAGCGCCGTGATCGAGATCAGATACATAATCCCGATCCGCTTGTGATCGGTCGTCGTCAGCCACGATTTGATGGTGTAACTGGCGTTCAGGTAATTGCGCGCCCGCCGGCGCTCAAGAACTGGTGCGGTTGCGGACATGGTTGGAGGACCTCCATACACAGAATTTCAAGATAGACACTGGCTGAAATTCTGTTGTGGGTCAATTCGCGTCTCTGGCAGACGCCATCGACACACAGAATTTCAGGATAGACACTGGCTGAAATTCTGTTGTGGGTCAATTCGCGTCTCTGGCAGACGCCATCGACACACAGAATTTCAGGATAGACACTGACCTACTCGTTGCTCGGCACTTCTTCGCCTAGCGATTGAATGTACTCAACCAGCAACAACAACTCTTCCTCGTCGATCTGGCCTTCGTAAGTAGGCATGATTTGTGGATAACCGGCCACGATCTGCGCGTGCGGGTCGAGGATGGACGTGCGGATGTAGCCGATATCGGCCTCCACGGTCTGGCCGCTCTCCAGCGGAACCATGCTGCCGAGGAGACCGACCAGCGATGGCCCCGGGCCGTTGCCGTCCATTTGATGACAGGTAATGCAGCCGAGATTTTGGAAGAGCGCCTCGCCGCCAGTGGCCATGCTTTGCACAGGAGCGCCGGACACCCCCCGATCCTCGGGGATCACCGCGGCGTTGTCGTCGAGCGGGCGCCCTTCAAGCCAGGCCTGATAGTCGCGTTCCGACAGCACGACCACCGAGCCGATCATGCCTGAGTGTTCGGTACCGCAAAACTCGGCGCAGAAGAGGTGATAGACGCCGGTCTGCGTTGCCTGGAACCAGGCCGTGGTATACCGACCGGGCAGCACGTCGCGCTTCACGCGAAAGGCGGGCACGTAGAAACTGTGGATCACGTCCTGCGAGATCAGCGTCATCCGCACCGGACGGTTCACCGGCACGTGCAGCACGTTGATCTCGCTCTGGCCCGTAGGGTGCTGGAACTTCCACATCCACTGTTTGCCTACACCGTAGACGTCTACGCCGCTGGGGGGCATGTTGTAGAGGTCGAAGTAGACGCGCGCTCCCCAGCCGAAGACGCCCATCGCCAGGAAGAAGGGGATCACGGCCCACGTGATCTCAACCTTCAAACTGCCGTGGATGGCGCCGCCGCGTGCTGCGCTGGATCCACGCCGGTAGCGAATGGCGAAGATCACAATCAGCACGGCAATGGTGATCGAGAAAAAGCCGGCCAGCCCAATCAGCACCCAAAAGAGGGCGTCGACAGTGGGGGCAAAGGTGGAAGCCTGTTCAGGAAATAGGGGATTTTGCCACATGGTTTTCTCTTCTTACCATCCAGATAATTGCGCCGGCCATGGCCAAAACGGTAATAAGGCCGGCAACGCGCAGGATCATCATAATGTCGGCGGTATATTTGCCGGTCACCGGGCTGTAGTGATAACAGAGGAGCAGCACCTGATCGATTGCAGATCCGATCCGGTTTTCTGCCGCCTCGACCAGCCCCAGCCGCAGATCACGGGGATCGAACTCAAGACCGAAGAAGTAACGGGCCACTCGGCCGTCCGGCGTCAGCAGGACGATTCCGCTGGCGTGGGCGAACTGCTCCTGTCCCTCGTCGTAGGCGTAGCGGAAGCCGACGGCATCGGCCACGGCGTCGATGGCCTCGTGCGTCCCGGTGAGGAAGCGCCAGCCCGCCGCCGTCTCGGGGCGGGCGTAGGCGGCCAGGGTCTCGTCCTTCACGCGCCGCGCCGTAGACGGGGTCTCCGCCGGGTCGATGCTCACCAGCACAACGTCAAACTCGTCCCCGGCGTTGAAGCGAACGTCGCGCAGTGCATCCACCAAACCCATGCGCGTCAATGAGCAGAGGTTGGGGCACTCGAAGTACCCCATCACCAGGATCAACGGACGTTCGCCCACCAGATCGCCTAGCCGCCGCGTCTGCCCGTCCTCATCCAAAAAGGTCGCTTCCAACGGAACCCTCGCCTGCAACCGCTGATCAAAGCCAATCAGCGGCAGAATATCGTTCGACGTGTGCGGCTCACCGTCGTGCGCGGCAGCGGCAGAAGCGAACATGAACGTCAGCGTGATCGCGATCAGAACGAGCAGCGGGCAACGCCGGCATAGGATGCGAATGTGTTGTCTGCGGTCTTGCATGGGCCAACCGTGCAAGACGTTGCACGCAGCACGGATCACTGCTCTCCTCCTTCAAAACTATCGAATTCCTGCCCGCCTTCGCTGTCCAGTTGATAGGCGTTATCCAGGCCAAAATCAGGGACCTCGCCCTCCCGCGCCGGCAACCCCTCTTCGGCCAGGATCTGCATGGCACGCTCAATGGGAATGCGGGTAGCGCCGGTGTCGTCGTCGCTATCGCCATACGAGTTGAGCAACTCCTGTTCCGCCGCTCGATAGCGGGCGAACTCGGCGGCGGGCACGTATTGCAGATCCGGCCCCGGCGCATCTGGTTCTTCGACCACGGCGGGCGGCACCTGCGGATCGAAGCTGAGGTCGCGGGCCGTCCACGATTCGAGAAGCAGCCATAGCCCAAGCTGAATCGCGATCCCGGCGATGGTCAACCCCGCCAACACATACAAAAAAGGACGCAGACGCAGACCGCGCACTTCGTGCCCGTGTTCGATGGTTTCTGCCGGCAGATCCTGGGCAGCCTGGGCGGCGGGCAAAACGGACCGGGTGGACTTGTCTTCGTCAGTGTGGCGATGGGAGACAGCCCGGTTGAGGCCCACCAGCGCCGCCAGCCCACCCAGCCAGGCCGCCATCGGCAGACAACCCGTTCGCCCCTTTTTCTCTTGTCGATCGTCAGACGGTGGTCTAGACGGGCGCTTCATCCCAGCCATGTGGGTGAGCCTCCTTCAAAACAGGATCGTGCCTTGGCATGATGGGGACGCGCTGGAGCACCCACAGGAAGAGGGCGATCCAGATCCCGCCCACCGCCAGCGGGGCCACAATGTCGAGCCAGTGCACGAAGAAAATCCCTTCGTGTAGGGCGGGCGCAATCAGCCAGAAAAGATGAACGAGATTGGCAAACAACACCAGTGCCGCCACCCAGGCCAGCCGCCGGATCTCTTGTTTTGCACGGCGCGTGAGTAACATCGCAAAGGGAATGGCGAGGTGAAAAACGAGCAGAAAGACCGGAATCCACTGCCATCCCCCGCGCAGACGGTGTAAATACCAGACCACCTCTTCGGGCAGATTTCCCGACCAGATGACGAGGTATTGGATGAACGCCATGTAGCTGGCCAGGATCACACTGGTTAAGAGCAGGTTGGCCAGATTCGAGATGTGCGTCTCGTTGAGGATGCGTGTAAACGGCAGGCTACCGGCCAGGAAGGAAAGCGTGATAATCGCAAACGAGATCGCCATGGCTGCCTGATTGGTGGCGAGCAGCGCCCCAAAGATGGTGGAATACCAGTGCGGCTCCAGCGACATGATCCAATCCACCGAGGCGAAGGTAATGGTCAGCCCATACAGCAGGAAGCCCGGCCCGCTGAGCACACGCAGCCGCCGCCAGATCTCGGGTTGTTCGAAGGCGTCGGCATTGTCCTCGCGCACCGACCAGTAGCGCAGCAGCAGCGCCAATCCGATCCACAGGGCAAAGTAGAGCACAGTGCGCGCCGTGAAAAAGGTGACGTTGAGATAGGGCGCTTTGTGTTGCAAGATGGGGTCTTCGGCTACGATCTCGGCATGCGACCAGAGGTAGAGATCGCCCAGCCCGAAGAAGATGGGTACGAAGAGCAGCGCCATCGGCAGCACCAGCATCGTCCCCGCTTCGAGCAGCCGCCGGATCATCACGCTCCAGCGTCCACCGGCCAGAAAGTGGACCAGGAGCCAGATCAGGCAGCCCAGGCTGATGCCTAACCAGAAGAGCACCGCCATCAAATAGGAATAGAAAAACTGCGGCGCATCTAAGAAGGCCCCAAGCGCGCAGAGGATAGCGCCCACGATGCCGACCCCGGCAGCGCCAAACTGTATACGGTTTAGTTTGTTTGTCTCTTCTTCTCTTAATTCCAAACCGCTCACTCCCTCTCTTCTGCCGGCAATGCGGATACCGGCGCGTTCTGGCTGTATTGCAACGCTCGCACATAGGAAATGATCGCCCAGCGATCGTCAGGTGGGATGCGATCACGGTAGCTGTACATGGCGCCGAAGCCGTTGGTGATCACGTCGAAAAAATAGCCAACGGGCACATTGCGCAACCGCTCATCGTGGAAGGAGGGCGGCGGCGAAAAGCCGCGTTGCACGATCATGCCGTCGCCATAGCCGGCGAAGCCGTGACAGGGAGCGCAGAAGATCTCGTACCGTTCCTGTCCACGCTCCAGTACGGCCATCGTCACCGGGAAGGGGAACGTATCGGCCAATCGTCCGTCCACGCGACCGGTGTAGCGGAGCGTGTCCTCGCGCAGTTGACCGCGCGCCACCGTGCCTGCTACCAGGTCGCGCGAGGCCTTGCCGTCCTCGAAGAAGAGGCTCGACTCCAACGGCTCATAGCGCGGTTGATCGCTCATTTGTCCACCACATGCGCTCAACGTGAAAAGCATCAAGACCAGGGCGACGAAGATGAATCGTTTCACGGCTCACCTCTCCACGTCAAAGACTACGAGCGCGCCCACAGCCTCTAGGAAGTGACGCGTTTCGATGCGATCAAAGTGTGCGTCCTCGCTGTGAATGCACAGATAGAAGCGGTCACGAGAGGCGGCGGCGAATTCGGCTACGTTGAAGACCGGATGATAGGGATGCGGCAAACCGTTAAGCGCAAACATGCCCAGGACGGCCGTGACCCCGGCTACCAATATGGTCAACTCGAAGGTGACGGGAATAAACGAAGGCCAGCTTGCAAAGGGGCGTCCCCCTACGTTGAGCGGATAATGAATGACGGCTGAATACCACTGCATCAGCAGCGCGCCGCCACCCCCTAACAGACCGCCGCCCAGCACGAGCAAAGGCAATCGGCGGTTGCGTACGCCGAGCAGCCGCGCCAATCCATGCACAGGATAAGGCGTGTACGCCTCCATATCGGTAAAGCCGCGGTTGACCGCTTCTTGGGTGGCGGCGAAGAGGGTGTCTGCATCCTCGAATTCGGCCAGCAGCCCATGCAGATCGCTGTGCGGTTCATCGTCATGTCTTGGGATCGTGTCAACGGGTTGGGTCATGGTTTCCTCGGATCCAATGCAGGCTCGTGATCACCGTGTTCATCGGCCACGAGTTCGCGCATCTCGAAGATTGAAATCATGGGCAGCACTCGAATAAAGAGGAAGATCAGGGCGAAGAACATGCCGATGGTGCCGATGTACATGGCCACATCCCAGAAGGTGGGGGTGTAGATCCCCCACGCCGCCGGCACAAAATCACGGTGCAGGCTCGTCACCACGATCACGAAGCGTTCCAGCCACATGCCGATGTTGACGATGATCGAAATCACCCAAAGAATGGCGATGTTATTGCGAATCCGCCGCGACCAGAGCAACTGTGGCAACACCACATTACAGGTGATCATGGCCCAGAAGGCGGGTGCATAGGGCCCCATCGCCCGGTTGACCATCATAAACCATTCAAATTCATTGGCGCTGTACCAGGTGAAGAAGACCTCCATGATATAGCCATAGGCCACGATCAGCCCCGTGGCCAGCATAATCTTGGCCATGTTGTTGAGATGGCGCATGGTGATGAAATCTTGCAGCCGAAAGGCCGTCCGCAGGGGGATGGCAATGGTCAGCACCATAGCGAAGCCCGAAAAGATCGCACCACCCACAAAGTACGGCGGAAAGATCGTCGAGTGCCAGCCAGGGATCACGCCCACAGCGAAGTCGAGACCGACAATGCTGTGCACCGATATCACCAGCGGCGTCGCCAACGCCGCCAGGATGAAGTATGCGCCCTGGTAGCGTTCCCAGTGCGAGGCAGCGTTGCGCCAGCCCATGGCAAAGAAGCCAAAGACCCACTGAGCATAGCGATTGGTGGCGCGGTCGCGCAGCGTCGCCATGTCGGGCACCAGGCCGGTATACCAGAAAAGCAGCGAGATCAGCGCGTAAGTGGTCACCGCGAACACGTCCCATACCAGCGGGCTGCGCCACTGCGGCCACAGTGCCATCGTGTTGGGGTAGGGCATCAGCCAGTAAAAGAGCCAGGGACGCCCCAGGTGCAACAGCGGAAAGAGCCCGGCGCTGGCCACGGCGAAGAGCGTCATCGCCTCGGCGAAACGGTTGATCGACGTGCGCCACTCCTGGTTTAGTAGCAACAGGATGGCCGAGATAAAGGTGCCGGCATGGCCGATACCGATCCACCAGACGAAGTTGATGATGGCAAAGCCCCAGCCCACCGGAATGTTGATCCCCCAGATGCCGGTGCCGCGCAGAAGCAGCCAGGTGATGGAGTAGAAAAGCAGCATCGTCAGCAAAAAGCCGATGCCGAAGCCTACATACCACCAGCGTGGTGTCTTCTGCGTCAAGACGATCGCGCTCGATCTTGTCGGTCACCGAGCCGTAGGTATGGCCCGGCGCCAGCACGGGCGGCGATGATCGGGATTGGGATGGGGGTGGCGGGTTTCGTTGCATTGGGTTCTTTCGTGTTGCGTGGTACGTGTACCATGCAACACATCTCCTCATTCAAGATTGATCACAGCGGCCAGGTAGCTCGTTCGCGGCTGCGTGCCCAGTTCTTCGAGCATGCCATAGTTAAGCGGATTGGCTTTGAGTTGGGTGACGCGGGCGCTCTCATCGTTAATATCGCCGAAGACAATGGCCTGGGTCGGGCAAACCTCTTGACAGGCGGTGCGGATCTCGCCGTCACGGATGGGCCGGTTTTCGATGTCCGCTTCGATGCGCGCCTGGTTGATGCGCTGCACGCAGTAGGTGCATTTTTCCATGACGCCGCGCGAGCGCACAGTGACATCGGGATTGCGGAACATCTTGAGCAGTTCGGGCTCGTCATCCACGTACTCAAAGAAGTTGAAGCGGCGCACTTTGTACGGGCAGTTGTTCGAGCAGTAGCGCGTGCCCACACAGCGGTTGTAGACCATTTGATTCAATCCTTCGGAACTGTGGACGGTTGCTTCCACCGGGCAGACCGGCTCACACGGCGCCTTTTCGCAGTGCATACAGGGTCGCGGCTGAAAGTATGTCCTCGGCGCGGTGATGTCGCCCTCGAAGTAAGTGTCGACCTTGATCCAGTGCATCTCGCGCCCGTTGAGGACACCCTCTTTGCCCACGGTGGGGATATTGTTTTCCACCTGGCAACCGATGACGCAGGCGTTGCAGCCGATACAGGCGTTCAGGTCGATCACCATGCCCCAGGCGTTGCCTGTGTAGGTATACTCGGGATAGAGCGACGGCGGCTCACCTTCGAAGGCATGTTCGCCGTGGGCAAAATCGGGGTCTTCCCGGAACTCGGCCAGTGTGGCTGCGCGCACGAGATCGCGGCCTTCCAGTGCGAAATGGTTCTGCACCGTTGCCAGGGGATAACGTTCACCCGTTTTGCGCAGCGTGAGCCCGCTGTCAAAGTAGCCCGTGTCAGACGTGCGCAGCGCGTAAGCGTTGAATCCTAGCGCGCCGCTGATCTCGTTTTGCCAGCTATGGCCGTAGCCCAGATAGAGCGTCACAGACTCGTCGGCGTGACCGGGCAGCACAAAAATCGGCGCGATGATCGTGCGCTCATTGATCGTCAACTCGACGAGATCCTGTGTGGTCACTTCCAACGCCAGCGCCGTGGTCGGACTGATCAGGGCGGCGTTGTCCCAGGTCAGCGTCGAGAGCGGTTTGGGCAGTTCCTGTAACCAGGGATTGTTGGCGAAGCGACCGTCCCCAATCGACGGATCGGCGCGGAAGTTCAGCTCCAGCGACGAGGGCCGCAGAGGCAATGGATCGGCCAGCGTGGCGCCCCAATCTGCTGTCAGCGATACATCCACCGGCGTAGCAGCGGTCCCGGCGATGACGCCGGCGTGGAGCGCCCGTCGCCAGAAACGTTCAAAATCAGGCGTTGGGGCATCGTCCAATTCGGTGAACCGCGTTTGCCAATAGGATCGTACGATCTCGTAGCTGCTCGACGTTGTTTCGCCCAGCAGCGCAGCCAGCAGATCATGGCTGGTGTGGCTCTGAAAAAGTGGCTCGATCAACGGTTGAATGATGCTGGTCGTGCCGTCGAAGGCGCGGGCATCGCTCCACGATTCCAGATAGTGGCTGGCCGGAACATGCCAGCGACAGAGCGCCGAGGTCTCATCGTAGTAGATGCTCTGGTGGATCGTCATATCGACCTGAGCGAGCAGCTCCGCAAAGTTGAGGTCGACGGGCGCCGTGAAGACCGGGTTGGCGTCGAGGATGACCAGGGTGTTGACGTCGCCTGCAGCCATCGCCTCGGTCAACTCACGCAGTGACTCGCTTTGAATCACAGGGTCGGCTTCCACCGGTTCGATGAAGTAAACGGTGCGCCCGATGTTGTCCAGGGCGGCGTTGATGGCGTAGGCCAGGGCATGCACGGCGGGCGGTTGTTCCTCACCGGCAATCACGAGGCTTGCGCCGGGGAAGGCGCGTAGATCCTCGACCGCTGCCTCGATCCAGGCGGCGAGATCGGGGTCAAGATCCACCGCGGCCACGGACAGCCCCAGTTGGTTCGCCACGGCCCGCGCCACATGATCGATCTGATCGGCGCGCAAGGCGATGCGGTGATCCGCCTTGGCGCCGGTGAGCGTGGGCGTACTCTCAACCGCGTAGAGCCGGTTCATGTTTTGGGCGGTGCCCTCAGAGAGAGTGGCTGCACGGCGCTTGTTGCTGAACTGGCGGGCATAGCGCAAGCTGCCCGGCAACGAGGAAAGGAAATTAGCATCCAAGGCCAGGATGCGCTCGGCGCCGCTTAGATCGTAGACGGGTTTGAGGATGCGACCGAAGGCCAACTGCGTGCCCGCGCGGACGTTGTCGAGGCCGGTGGGTTCGTATTGGTGCCAGCGCGCCGCCGGGAAGGCTTCCAGCAAGCGGGCGATCTGCGCCGCAAGCGTGGGCGAAGTAACGGTCTCGGTGAGCAGGTGAAAGCCTGCGCCGCCGTTCACGCTCAGCCCTTGTCTGTGGGCTGCGACGGTTTCCAGAAGCGAGGCCCAGGTGCGGATCTGTCCGTTTTCCGTCACAACTTCGGCGCGATCAGGATCGTAGAGGCCGAAGATCGATCCCTGTGCAAAGACGTCCGTCGCGCCCAGGTTGGCCGGATGATCGGGATTGCCCTCCACCTTGGTGGGGCGGCCCATGTGATTTTCCACGAGCAGACCGCGGGCATAGCCGTTCAACGGCATGGCTGTGGCAAAGAAGAGTGGCTTGCCCGGCACAATCTCCTCGGGCGCCTCGACGTAGGGGACGATCTCTTCGCGGGGCGCCTGCGTACACCCGGCGAGGCCGAGCATCGCCAGCGAGGCGCCCATCAGTTTGAGGAAGGTACGCCGATCGGCGTTGAGCGCGAAGGTCTGCCTGGGCAATTCCTGCGCCAGCAGCGCCCGGAACTCCTCGGTATCGGCCAATTCCTCCAGGCTGCGCCAGAACCGTTGTCCGTTTTTGTGCCCTTGCAGAGCGGACTGTAGGATGGAGAGTGGAGATGTTTGTTGAGTCATAAGATTCTTCTATCTATGGCAGATATAACAATCAGCCAGTCGGGACTGCTCGATGCCGTACTCTGCCAACAGTTGCTCGCCGATCTCCCGCTGATTGGGGGCGGGTTGCCATGCCATGTCGAAGATCTCATCCTGCGGGCGCATGTAACGCGCCGGGTCGCGGTGACATTCAAGACACCAGCCCATTGTCATTGGTTCGGCCTTGGCCATGAGCGGCATTTGATTCACCGCACCGTGACACGACGAGCAGCCGATGCCGTTGTTGACGTGGATGGCATGGTTAAAGTAGACGAAGTCGGCCACATCGTGGACACGTACCCAGCGCAGCGGCACATTCGTCTCGTAACTGATTCGTACCGGCGCCAGCGTGGGGCTATCGTTCCAGATCTGCGAATGGCAGCTCATACAGGTGTGGGTAGGTGGGATCCCGGCGAAGGACGACTCCTCGACCGAGGTGTGGCAGTAGCGACAATCGATGCCCAGTCCGTCGACGTGATGTTCATGGCTAAAGGGGACCGGCTGCGGTTGGACCACACCCACTTGTGTCACGTAGGGCGAGCGGTAGTAGAAGTAGAGCAGCGCCAGAATAGCGCCCACAATGAGCACTGCTCCAAAGATCGTGGCCTTGGCCAGGGCATTGGTGCTGGGATGGAAGATCTGCGACACTGGAACACCGTCATTCTGGATTTTGGGTCAATACACGCGTGGCGAGCCCCTGCACAATCGAAGTCCCCGGGCGGTATTACGGGCCCAGGGAATAGAATTACCACTGTAGAGTGTTGGTTGCGCAAAAGCACGTTGCATAACGGTACACTGTGTTGACAAAAAGCGGCATGTAGAACGACATAAAGGCGAGATATAGAAGAAGGTACATCCTCAATGTTCGACTTTGCGCGGCGAATGGAGTACGATACGATCTAGACTGGCATTCACCGCTTGGGATAGCCATCGACCACCATGAAACCACTGCTGATCCTCGCCGATGATCTGACGGGCGCCGCCGATAGCGCGGCCCGTTCTCGCCATGCCGGTTTCCCTGCTACGATTTTTTTACAGCCGCCGCGGCTACCCTTACCCGACGGCGTGATTGCGTTTACGTCGGATTCGCGCCATTTGTCCGCGCAGGAGGCGGCGGCGCGCACGCGTGCCGCGGTTGCGTCCCTGGCGGATCTCGATGTGCGCTGGTACAAAAAGATCGATTCGACGCTGCGTGGCAATCTGGGCAGCGAGATCGATGCGCTGCTCGATCTGAAGATTGCGCCTTGCGCTGTGATCTGCCCGGCCTTCCCCGCTCAAGGGCGGGCGCTGATCGACGGCGTGCTGGTTGCGCCGGGCGTGACGGCGCAGATCCACCTGCCGGCACTGCTGCGTAGCCAGAGCCGACGTCGTGTGGCTACTCTTTCCCTGGACGATCTGCGCGGGGAGGGTGCGGCCCAAATGCTGCGTGAGAAAATCGACCACGGCGGACAGTTGATAGTGGCCGATGCCGCCCAAGACACGGATTTGCACCACATCCTGTCTGCGGTGCATGCCGCCACCCCAGACGCTCTCCTCTGTGGGAGCGCCGGTTTGGTCGGTGCGCTGACGGCGCAAGAGGCCAGATCCGCGCCAAGATCCGCGCCTATCCACCGGGCAAAGCAGAATGAAAACAAAGGCGCGCTGTTGGTGATTGGCAGTGGCAGCGCAATGGCTCGGCGGCAGATCGAAACATTGCGCTCCCGGCAGAGCGTGACGGCGTGGACGGTCAGCGCCGGTGCCGTGTTCGAGGGTGCGGGTGACACCATGCTGCTGCACCTGCCGCCACCGGCGCAGGATGCACTGTTAGACGGCCCGCAGGCCCGTGCCCTGGCCGAGCTGCTGGCCGACGGTGCAGAGCAAATCCTGGCCCAGAGGAGACCCTCTCTGCTTATCCTCAGCGGGGGGGACACGGCGATGCAGGTGCTGGCGCGGCTGGGCATCGACCGGTTGACGGTGCTGGCCGAGCTGCTGCCGGGCATGCCGCTGTGTGTGGGGCAGGATGTGCAGGGGCGTTGGTTCGATATTGTCATGAAACCGGGTAGCTTTGGGCAGGATGACACCCTGATCACGCTGCTCGATCTGGTAGAAAACTTCCATCTCAACCAAGAAAGTGAAGAGTGCAGCGCATGAATGAACGTGAACGGTTTGTGGCCACCATGCACTATCAGCCGCGTGATCGAGCGCCGATTTCGGATTTTGGTTTCTGGGACGAGACGCTGCCGATCTGGCATGAGCAGGGGTTGCCGACCTGGGTGGAACGGGAGAATGCTTCGGACTATTTTGGCGTGGACTTTGGCATCGAGTGGGCAACGCACACGGTGGACGTGAACGTGGGGTTGTCTCCTGAATTTGAGGAACTAACCCTGGAGGATCGAGGCGAATACGAGTTGCGCCAGCAGAAGGACGGCGTGCGCGTGCTGCGGCGCAAGTTCATGGGGTCGATTCCACACCCAGAGAGTCATCTGCTCACCGATCGGGATAGCTGGGAAAAGTATTACAAACCGCTCCTCGATCCCGATAGTCCGTCCCGCTATCCCCATGATTGGGATGAACGGGTGAAGACGTGGAAAGATCCCAATCGGCCCTACCTGGCGGCACTGTCGGGCGGCAGCCTCTACGGTTGGCTACGCAATTGGATGGGGATGGAGAATCTGTCATATCTGGTCTACGATGATCCCAAACTCTTTGACGAGATGGTGACGACCATCGCCGACTGTGTGATCGGCACATTGACACGCGTCCTCGAGACGGGGGGCGTGTTCGACGGCTGCAGTATGTGGGAAGACATGGCCTACAATGCCGGCCCGCTGCTAAACCCCGAGCACTTCAAACGCTACATGGTGCCCCAGTATCGGCGTATCACCGACCTGCTGCACAAGTACGGCGTCGATGTGATCTGGCTCGATTGCGACGGCAACATCGAGAAGTTGATTCCGCTCTGGTTGGATGCAGGGGTGAACTGTATGTTCCCGCTGGAGATCGGCACGTGGGGCGCAGATCCTGTGCGCTATCGCCGCCAATACGGCAAGGATCTGTTGCTGATGGGCGGCTTTGACAAACACATCCTGGCGCAGACGAAGGACGACATCGCCGCCGAGGTGGATCGCCTGGCCCCCCTGGTAGAAGAAGGCGGCTATATCGGCTTCTGCGATCACCGGGTCCCGCCGGATGTCCCGTTGCAGAATTATATCTTCTTTTTGGAAACGGTGCGCGATGTATGGGCCAAGGGGATTCACTTGAAGCCCATGAAGAGTGCATAGAAAAAATGGGGCGCCTGGCGCCCCATTTTTTATGCACTATCGGCTGTTTCGTGACAAATCCTATGCTGTGTGCGGCTTCGTCAGGCCAGTTCTTTGGCCGGTTCCATCTGCCACGGGCTGGACATGACGCCCTCTGCAAAGTCCAGGGGGACTTCGTCGACTATCTTGAGGCGAGGATGCTCTTCCACGGCTTGACGCAGGCTGGGGCTGACAAAAAAGTGTTCCAGGCTCAACGTGTCGCGGATGAAGACCATCTTGGCCTCGTCGGGCGGTTCGGCGCAGCCGCGCACGGCAACTTGCAGCGCTCGTTCGTCATCGGCCATGGTGATGGGCATGTGCACGCGGTACATGCCAAAGATCCCCGAGGTGACGGCGTTGGTGTAGGTGGCGATCCAGTCGATCTTCGCCACGGCGCGGGCGGTGGTGACGTTGGCGAGCCCCAGGCCGGCCACGTTGCCGTGCGTCGGCTCGGTCAGGTCGAGGACGGCAATGATGCCGGTGTCGACGTTGCCGAAGGCTTCGGGCTGGCGCGGAATCATCAGGCGGCTGATCACATTGGTATCCATGCCGGTACCGCTGATGTTCTTACCCAACTGGCGCACCACCAGAATATCCACGACGTCGAATGGGATTTTGGCGATGTACTCTTTGGCGAGTTTGAGCAGCATGACCTCTTTGTCGGTGCCGATTTCAACATCCGTCAGACCTGCAATCAGGGCCGTATCCTCGTAGGCATTCTCCACAGGGCAGATGGCCCCGCGCAGGTTGCTGTTGGTCTCGTAGATGCGCGCCGCCGGTTCGAGATAGCGCTGGAAGTTGCGACCACCCCCGGCGTGCATGATCGACGCTCCATACTGTTTGCCCAGACCGATCACCGACATCTTCGACGGTCCACTTTCCAGATGGCTGCGGAAGTCTGTGTGCGGCTTGATGCGGCTGACCAGGATCGTATGATCGGCCGCCATTGAGTCTTTGCCCTGGTAGAGGATCGGCCCGTTTTCGATCTGGCCGATGGCTTTTACTTCCATGGTGGCGCGCACTTCTACGCCCATCGCTTCGGCGGTGACGCCCAGCCCCTCCAGGATCTCGATCTGCCCTTCGGCGGTAGCGCCGCCGTGACTGCCCATTGCCGGCACCACGTAGGGTTTCATGCCTGCGGCTTTGAGGTGATCGACGGTGGCCCGCACGATCTTGGGCAGGTTGGCAATGCCACGGCTGCCGGCGCCGATGGCGACAGTGTCGCCCGGTTTCATGGCCGCCAGGATGCCACTCTCGGACAGTGCCTTGCCCACTTCGGCGTGGATGTCCTTAATGCGGGGCGTGTCGAAGGTCTGCTCAACAGCCAGCAACGTCTTGGGCAGCGGCGCCGGGAAACGCAGTTCTTCGATCTGTTCAAACAGGTTCATGTTGGGTTCCTCTTTCTCAATAGACGGGCAACAGACAAAAATGACAGGCAAACAAGGCCCGGGCGATTATGGCTCTAACACTACTTTGACGAGGTCAAGTTCGCCTGATGCCAGTTGCTTGAAGAGTGCCGGTCCTTCGCTCAGTGGTGCAATCTTTTCGATCAGCGGGTTGATGTCGATGCGGCCGCCGGCCAGCGCCTGAATCGATTTGCCAAACTCATAGTCGGTGAAGGCATAGGTGCCGCGCACGCTGATTTCGCGGGTAACAATCGACTGCATGTCGATCTCAATCATCTTGGCGCTGTTGCCGATCCAGGTGACGTTGCCGCCGTTGCGGGTAACGTCGATGGCCTGCTGCGCGGTGGCGCTATAGCCAACGGCTTCGAGGGCGACGGCGACGCCGCCGCCCGTGATTTCGCGCACGGTTTCCACAGCGTTCTGTTCGGCCACGTTGACAATCACGTCGGCGCCCAGTTGCTTTGCGATTTCCAGACGGCGCGGCATTTTGTCGATCATAATCACACGACCTGCACCCTTCAACTTGGCCGCCAACAGGACGAGCAGGCCAATCGTACCCGACCCAATGATGGCGACGTCGGCCATAATGTCGATGGGCGTGATCTGGACGGCATGCATGGCTACGGCAAGCGGTTCGCACAGCGCTGCCTGTTGCCAACTCAATCCGGCCGGTTTGGGGAAGAGCTGCGACGCCCTGGCGGTGACCAGATCTGCGTAGGCGCCGTTAACTTCCACACCCAGCAGCCGCCGGTGAGGCGACCAGTTCATGGGAATGGTTTCGGGGGTGGGGCTGACCGAGAACATGGGCGACACCACAACTTCATCGCCCACGCTGTGAGAAGAGACACCTTCGCCCACATCCGCAATCACACCGGCAAATTCGTGTCCCATAATCATCCCCGGCCAGCGCCGCCCGGTGCTGCCGGTATAGCCGTGGATGTCCGATCCGCAGATGCCAATTGCTTTGACGTCGATCAGTACTTCGCCGGCCTGTGGCTTCGGTTCGGCCACATCTTCCAGGGTCATCTCCCAGGGGCCTTGATAGATTAGTGCTTTCATAGGGTTACCTGCTAACGCGGTGAGTGGGGATTCGGTTGCACAAAAGGCTGCGAGATATCTCTACAGCGCTATCGGTCTACAGCGTAATGGTTGCGCTTAACCTAAATAGAGACAGCGTGTAGCCATGGTCAATAGTGGCACTTTACGCAAAAAAAGTCAATTGTATTGGCCAAAATCAATTCCGGGGACCTTTCCGCTGCAGGCGAACATCCAGTATAATCAAAGCATCAAAGTTTTCTACCCCACAAGAGAGGATGCGCTCGATGTTCCCCAATTTGAACACCTCCAATATAGGCGTCAAGACCGATTTTGTTGGCGCACTCAACCTGGCCGCCAAACATGGCTTTGCCGGTGTTGACTTCTCCATTGTCGAAGCCCAACAGATCGTTCAGGATCAGGGCCTCGACTACATCTATCGACAGCTCGAAAGCAGGGGCTTGCGTCTGGGCGTTTGGGGCCTCCCCGTCGACTTCCGCAAAGACGATGCCACCTTTGAACAAGGGCTCGCCAAACTCGACGCCCAGGCCGCGCTGGCTAAGGATCTATGTTGCTACCGCTGCGCCACCTGGATCATGCCGGGCAGCGACACCCTCACCTTTAACGAAAATTATCAGATCCACCGCACGCGATTAGGCGCCATCGCCGAGATCCTCGCCAAACACGCGATCCGTTTGGGGCTGGAATTCGTGGGGCCGAAGACTTTACGCGATGACAAACGCTATCCCTTTCTGCACACCATGGACGGCATGATGGCGCTGAACGCCGATATCGGTACCGGCAACATGGGGCTGTTGGTCGATCTCTACCATGTCTATACCAGCCACGCCACTATCGACGATGTGCGCAAGCTAAGCGCGGACGACGTTGTCAACGTGCATGTCAACGATGCGGTGGCGGGCCTGCCCATTGACGAACTACTCGATCAGGTGCGCGCCCTGCCCGCCGAGACGGGTGTCACCGATATCGGCGCTTTCCTCAACGCCCTGGTCGCCATCGGTTATGACGGTCCTGTCACCAGTGAACCCTTCAGCCAGCGTGTGCGCGACCTACCTGCCGACGAGGCTGTGGCCGAAACCGCCGCCGCCATGCGTAAATCCTGGCAGATCGCCGGCCTTCCCTGGTAAAAAGAACAGCCTGCGCCCACACAAGTGATCCACGAAGATTGACCAAAGGAGTCTGATCATGAAGGCCGTCTCTTTCCCCAGTCCCCAGGCCGTGGAGATCATCGACATCCCCGAACCCACGCCGGGACCGGAAGATCTGCTCATCGAGATCCAGTTCGCCGGCCTGTGCGGATCGGATCTCAACATCTACCGCGGTCTGTACCCACACACCAGGTATCCCATCATCCCCGGCCACGAGGTGGGCGGCGTGGTGATCGGCAAGGGTGATGCCGTGCCCGCATCCTTTACCATTGGGGATCGTGTCATGCTCTCCCCGTTTCTGGAATGTGGAACCTGCCCATCCTGCCGCCAGGGACGCTACAATTGTTGCCAGAACAACCGCACCTTGGGCGTGGAACGCAACGGTGCCATGACACGGCAGGTGATCTTCCCCTATCGCAAAGTTTACCGTAGCCAGATTCTGACGACGCGCGAACTGGCGCTGGTAGAGCCGATGAGCATTGGCAGCCATGCCGTCCACCGCGCCCGCGTCACGGCGGCGGATACGGTGCTGGTCCTCGGGTGCGGCACCATCGGCATGGGTGTGATCCTGGCTGCGCTGCGCAAGGGCGCCACCGTGATCGGCCTGGACCTCGAAGAGAGCAAGCTCGACATGGCCCGGCGCTTCGGCGTGCCTCACGTCATCAATCCTCAACGTGAAGACCCGATCCAGGCCATCCACGCCCTGACCAACGGTGAAGGGGCGGCGGTTGCCATCGAAGCCGTGGGCGCTGCCGCTACCTACCGCCTCGCCATCGATATGGTGGCCTATGCCGGTCGTGTCGCCGTGGTGGGCTATGCCAAAGAGCCAATCGCCTTTGACACCGCTATGTGGGTGCGCAAGGAATTGGACATCCTGGGCGCGCGCAACGTCCTCACCGAGTTTGCCGACGTCATCGCCATGCTCGAAGCCCGCGACAAACCATACACCGACCTGATCAGCGCGGTCTATCCGCTCGCCGAAACCGGTCGCGCCTTTGCCGACTGGAGCGCCGCGCCGGGTGACTTTATCAAGATCCAGGTCGATTTGACGGGTTGAGACGAGCCGGATGGAATGTTCATCCCGGCGCGCTCGAAGACGGCAGGCAGATCATCGTAGAGCGCCTGCCGTCCGTCGTGTCTAAATGACCACAGCGCCCGTGGGTCGATCAGAGGTTATTTCGGGCAGAAGCGCCTTTGGGCAGCAAGAATACGGCGGGAACGCCACCCAATGCCAGCACGCCTGCGCAGACAAAGGCGAGGACCAGCCCGTAGCCGTCGGCGACAAGGCCGATGGCCCACAAGGCCCCGGCGCGGCTCAAGAAGTTGGCAAACATGAAGAGACCGTTGGCCACGGCCCGGTGATCCGGAAACTGATCTTGCACAACGGCCATCAACACCGGCGTAGGCGAGATGGCGGTCAGCCCGAGTGCAATCAGAGAGGGCACGATCAACCCGGTAGGGCCGAATAAAAAGATCGCCAGGAACAGCGGCGCCGTGGCAAAGAGGAACAATAGGACACGCGTCCGGCCAAAGCGGTCGCTGAGGGTGCCGGTGATCAACGCCCCAACCACACCTGCGCCCTCCAGGATTGTCAGTGCCGTGGCGGCCAACCAGAGGCTGGTCTGTAGTTGGTCGCGCATGAAGATGGGCAAGTAGGTGGTGATGGCGACCGCCATGAAGGCCTTGGCCATGAGGATCCAGACCAGGACGGGGAAGACGCGGCGGGCTTCCGGCCACATCTGCTGTAGCGCAAACTGCCTTTGGATCGCCGGGCGCGCCGCAGCCGAGTGCAGACGCCAGTATAGGATTGCCGAGGTTATCCAACCGGCCGCGGCCAGACGCCAGATTCCGTCAAGCCCCCACCAGGTTACTCCGGCCACTACGATGATGGGACCTATGGTGCGGCCTAATTCCCCGCTTGCCATGAAGATACTCATGCCCGTGCCTACGCGTTTCCCGGATACGCGCGCGACCATGGCCGGCGCCGGCGCATGGAACGCCGCAACGCTCACGCCCACGGTCAGGAGCAGTAGCGCCAGCGTGAAGTAGCTCGGCGCCAGGCCTATCAGGCTCATCAGGGTGGCGGTGCCGGCAGGCGCCAGGATCACAAAGTAGCGCAGGCTGACGCGATCGGCTAGATAGCCGATGAAGGGGGTCAACAGGCTGGGCAGTTGCGAGAAGATGGCCAGACCGCCTGCACTGGCATAGCCTATCCCCAGTTTATCCTGGATCAGCGGCAAGAGTGGCGCCAGGAACGCAGTGAAGGAGTCATGCACAAAGTGACCACCGGCCACTGTGACAACCTGCTCGGTGTGGAATCGGGCTTCCACCTCGACGGGGGAGACGGATGGCTCCGCAGCTTGAGTGGATGGGGTTTGGGGGATCATGGATTTGCCTTGCCGAGTTTGGATGTACAGGATTGCTCTGGACAGATACCTTTTCTTTGCGCTCTTTGTGTTCTTTGTGGCCAATCCTGCCGGTGCATTTGACATGATCCTGGGCATCTGGTGTAGGGATGGGCCTCCGTGCCCATCCGTCCGTGGCGGACGGGCGCAGCAAGCAGCGCCCCTACAGAATTGCCATCACTTGACGGTTGACGCAACATTAGTAAATTCCGGCGGGAGTATGCCGACACGCTCTAGCAGTGGTACAGACGGCATCTTTCCGCCGTGGTGTTTCCGCTGCACTGTACCAGGTTGTCAGCGAGATACGATTCTCCCAGGATGATGCCGATCAGGACAGAGCGGTCCACCGGCCAAAGCCGTGGGCGGTATCGTGCCACTAAGGACGGCCCAATGCAAATCTATCAGGAGGTGCCCATTAGTCCAACTATCTCTCGTTGCCGATTGGCGCGCTCGATCTATTTCGCATTCTCGATCTACAATGGAGGCACTCAGCGCGAACAAACAATACAACCGATCTTCTGTAGGAAACGCCTGGCAGCGGGTAAGATTCTACCGTAGGGTAGTTATGCTGATTCCGGGACTGGCAGTGGCGAGGTTGTCTCGCCGCTGAGCCGGTTAGTCGACGGCAAGAAACGTCTTGCCGAGGGAAACATGTCGTGAAGAAGCGTTGCTTGATTGGGCTCACTATGTTGGTCCTGACCCTGTTTGTCCCATCCACCTTGTTCGCTCAAGACATTGTGCCGCCTGAAGCCAAACAAACAGTCGCTGTGCAGTTGGCGCAGCAGGCCGAAGGCGTGGTGTCGATCCGTGAGCGTGCCGGTACAGGCGTGGCCGGCTTTGTGCGTGTCTCACCCGGCGGCGATCTGATGCCCACGGCGCAGAGCCGCACGACAGTTGACAAGGCGAGCACGTTCTTCGCCACCTACGGCGCCCTCTTTGGCATTGCGGATCCCGCTTCCGAACTCACGCTGGTAAACAGCCAGACGGACTATGTCGGCGATGTACACTTGACCTACCAACAGCTCTTTCAGGGCGTAGAGGTGTACGGGGCGCAACTCAAAGCCCACTATGGTTCTGGGATGCAGCTTACCGCGGTCAACGGTGTGTTTGTGCCCGCCATCCAGGTCAACACGAGCCCCGTCTTGAGCGCGGCCCAGGCCGGTGAGATCGCGCTGGAAGCCGTAGCGTCGGACGGCGACGTATCGGCGGCAGGCTACGCAATTGCAGCCAACCAGCTTCGCGTCTACCGGATGGGGTTGGTGCAAGGCGTGGCCGGTGACGACTCCCTGGTCTATGAGGTAGAAGTGGTCAATGACGCCATCAATGCGCGTGAGTTCGTTTTCGTCGACGCCCACACCGGCAAAATCGTCGACCGGTACTCTGGCGTACAGGACGCGCTGTTTCGCCGCCTCTACGAACTGAACACGGCAAACCAGGTATGGCAGGAAGGCGATACCTTCCCCGGGGGGCTCAACCAGGATCAGCAGAACATCGTGACCGCCGGCGCTGATTCCTACTATTTCTTCTTCAACGCTTTTGGCCGCGACTCTTACAACGGCGCCGGTGCCGAGATGAAGTCGGTCAACAACGATCCGGGCATCAATTGCCCCAATGCCAACTGGAATGGCTCGACAACCAACTACTGCACCGGCGTTAGCTCAGACGACGTCGTGGCGCACGAGTGGGGCCATGCCTACACCGAATACACCAACGGTCTCATCTATCAGTGGCAGTCCGGCGCCCTGAACGAAGCCTACTCCGACATCTGGGGCGAGACGATAGACATGCTCAACACGACGGGCACGGACGCACCGGCGCTCGATACGCTCTAGCGAGAGCTGTTCCATCTATGGGGAACAATGTGCTCCGAACTCACCATCAACAGCCCTCTCAGCATTGCCGGTGACTACGCCGCAGGCGCGGCATCGTTTGGCCCCCCGATTACGGCACCTGGGGTGACCGGCGATGTCGTGTTGGCAGATGACGGGGTAGATGCCACGTCTGATGCCTGTACACCCTTGATCAACGGTGCAGCGGTCAGCGGCAAGATTGCTCTGGTGGATCGAGGCAGTTGTGATTTCATAGTGAAAGTAAAAAACGCTCAGGATGCCGGGGCAATCGCCGTCATCGTCGCCGATAACGTTGACGAACCCGTTGCCGGCATGGGTGGTGATCGATGCGACGATTACGATCCCCTCGTTGCTGGTGACCCTGGCAACGGGGAACCTGATCAAGGGCGAGTTGGGCGCTACCGTCAATGCCCGTTTGGGTAGCGCCGAGGATTCCTACCGTTGGCTGATGGGCGAAGATGCTACGGCCTTTGGCGGCGCCATCCGCGATATGTGGACCCCTACCTGCGCCGGCGATCCGGGCAAAGTGACAGATGCCCAGTACCAGTGTGATGTCACCAAGGCGGACGGCGGCGGAGTCCACTCCAACAGCGGCATACCGAACCACGCCTTTGCCCTCTTGGTTGACGGCGGGGTCTTCAACGGCCAGACGATCACGGCGTTGGGGCTGACCAAAGCTGCCCACATCCACTGGTACGCACAGACGAACTATCTGACCGAGGCCAGCAACTTCGCCGACCATGCCGATGCCCTGGAAGCCGCATGTACGGCGTTGATCGGTGTCAATTTGACCAGTTTGAGCACCGGCACCTCGGGGGCGGGAGCCCTTTCGGATGAAATCATCTCGTCTGCAGATTGCCAGGAGGTGGCGGAGACTGTGGCTGCCGTGGAGTTTCATGTCGATGTCGCTCCTCTCTGCGGCTTTACCACGGTGTTGCAGCCCAAGGCGCCGGCTTTCTGTGCAAACCCGGAGGTCGCCCACACGATCTTCGCAGAGGATTGGGAGAGTGGCAGCCTGCCCAGCGGCTGGTTGGCCGGGACGCGTGCTGTCGCCGACCCGGTGAATTTCTCTGTGGCCAACTGGGCTGTACTTGGCGCCCTACCCTCCGGCGCCCCGGGCGGCTCCACGAAAGCGGCCTTTGTCGGGAATCCCAATATCGGCACCTGTGCCGTTGGTAGTATCGATTACAGCGGTGTGCTCTATCTGGAGAGTCCAACGTTCACGATTCCGGCCGGAGTGGGCGTCCCGCGTCTCGCCTTCGACCACTGGGTGGCCACCGAGGCGGGCTACGATGGCGGCAACGTCAAGGTGAGCGTCAACGGGGGGGCGTGGACACTGCTCCCCGCTTCAGCGTACTCCTTCAACGCTTACAACACTTCGCTTGAAACAATAGACAATACAAACCCCATGGCCGGCGAAGCGGCTTTCACCGGCGCCGATGTCGGCAGCAACGGCGGCAGTTGGGGTCAGTCGCAGATCGACTTGAGCGGCATCGTTGCCGCGGGCGACAGCGTGAAGCTGCGCTTTGAACAGGGTCAGGATGGCTGTACCGGCGTCACCGGCTGGTACGTAGACGACGTGCGCTCGTTCTTCTGTAGCGTCCCCGCCGATGTTGGGATCGCCAAGACGATCGCACCTGCACTATCAGAGCCGGGTGGGGCCGTCACCTACACCCTGAGTTTTAGCAATGACGGCCCCGGCATCGCCATCGGTGTGGTCGTCGCCGACAGCGTGCCGGTCAGCGTCAGCATCACCGGCGTCATCAGCAGCCCGGTGGGCAGTGGTGTGGTCATCACCCAGACCGGTGGATCACCCGCCTTCGCCTGGGCGGTGAGCGAACTGGCCGTGGGCGCCGGGGGCATTATCACCCTGACGGGCACGCTCAGCAACAGCGCCGCTATCTATGGCACACAGTTCGTCAACACGGCTACCATCACTGCGTCCAATGACAGCACTGCGTCCAACAACAGCAGCGGTGCGGGCCTAACCGTGCCCTTCCTGTTGACCACATCTACGACCGGTACCGGCAGTGGTTCGCTCGGCCTCGACCCGGCAGGCGGCGTCTACTCGTACGGCACCGTGGTGACGGTGACGGCGGTCGCGAACACCGGCTCGACCTTCACCGGCTGGGACGGGGCCGTGGTGAGTGCAGCCAACCCGGTCACGCTGACGATGGACGGCAACAAGACCATCACCGGGACCTTCACACTTGGACAGCTATGCGCTGATCACGGCCACGGCCGGTACGGGCAGCGGTTCGGTCAGCCTCGACCCGGCGGGTGGCGTCTACTCGTACGGCACCGTGGTGACGGTGACGGCCACCTCAAGCCCTGGCTCGACCTTCGCCGGCTGGAGCGGCGCCGTGGTGAGTGCAACCAACCCGGTCACGCTGACGATGGACGGCAACAAGGCCGTCACCGGCACCTTCACGTTGGACAGCTATACGCTGATCACGGCCACGGCCGGTACGGGCAGCGGTTCGGTCAGCCTCGACCCATCAGGTGGCGTCTACTCGTACGGCACCGTGGTAACGGTGACGGCGGTCGCAAACACCGGCTCGACCTTCACCGGCTGGAGCGGCGCCGTGGTGAGTGCAACCAACCCGGTCACGCTGACGATGGACGGCAACAAGGCCGTCACCGGGACTTTCACGCTGGACAGCTATGCGCTGATCACGGCCACGGCTGGCACCGGCAGCGGTTCGGTCAGCCTCGACCCGGCGGGTGGCGTCTACTCGTACGGCACCGTGGTGACGGTGACGGCCACCTCAAGCCCCGGCTCGACCTTCGCCGGCTGGAGCGGGGCCGTGGTGAGTGCAACCAACCCGGTCACGTTGACGATGGACGGCAACAAGACCATCACCGGGACTTTCACACTCGGACAGCTATACGCTGATCACGGCCACGGCCGGTACCGGCAGCGGTTCGCTCAGCCTCGACCCGGCGGGTGGCGTCTACTCGTACGGCACCGTGGTAACGGTGACGGCCACCGCAAACACCGGCTCGACCTTCACCGGCTGGAGCGGCGCCGTGGTGAGTGCAACCAACCCGGTCACGCTGACGATGGACGGCAACAAGGCCATCACCGGCACCTTCACACTCGACAGCTATACGCTGACCACATCTACGGCCGGTACGGGCAGCGGTTCGGTCAGCCTCGACCCGGCGGGTGGCGTCTACTCGTACGGCACCGTGGTAACGGTGACGGCCACCGCAAACACCTGGCTCGACCTTCGCCGGCTGGAGCGGGGCCGTGGTGAGTGCAACCAACCCGGTCACGTTGACGGTGGACGGCAACAAGGCCATCACCGGGACCTTCACGCTGGACAGCTATACGCTGATCACGGCCACGGCGGGCACCGGCAGCGGTTCGGTCAGCCTCGACCCGGCAGGTGGTGTCTACTCGTACGGCACCGTGGTGACGGTAACGGCCACCTCAAGCCCCGGCTCGACCTTCACCGGCTGGAGCGGGGCCGTGGTGAGTGCAGCCAACCCGGTCACGCTGACGATGGACGGCAACAAGGCCATCACCGGCACCTTCACGCTTGACGGCTATGCGCTGACCACATCTACGACCGGTACGGGCAGCGGTTCGGTCGGCCTCGACCCGGCGGGTGGCGTCTACTCGTACGGCACCGTGGTGACGGTGACGGCGGTGGCGGACGCCGGCTCGACCTTCACCGGCTGGGACGGGGCCGTGGTGAGTGCAACCAACCCGGTCACGCTGACGATGGACGGCAACAAGGCCATCACCGGCACCTTCACGTTGGACAGCTATACGCTGATCACGGCGACGGCGGGGACGGGCAGCGGTTCGGTCAGCCTCGACCCGGCGGGTGGCGTCTACTCGTACGGCACCGTGGTGACGGTGACGGCCACCGCAAACACCGGCTCGACCTTCACCGGCTGGAGACGGCGCCGTGGTGAGTGCAACCAACCCGGTTACGTTGACGATGGACGGCAACAAGGCCATCACCGGGACTTTCACACTCGACAGCTATACGCTGACCACAGCTACGGCAGGGACAGGCAGCGGTTCGCTCAGCCTCGACCCAGCAGGTGGCGTCTACTCGCACGGCACCGTGGTGACGGTGACGGCCACCGCGAACACCGGCTCGACCTTCACCGGTTGGAGCGGGGCCGTGGTGAGTGCAACCAACCCGGTCACGCTGACGATGGACGGCAATAAGGTCATCACCGGCACCTTCACGCTAGATATCTTAGATCCAGACAGTAAGCTCTATCTGCCGCTCATTACGCAGTGACACTGAGCATGGCGTTGTGTGCGCTGCACGGTCACCTCTACCCCATTGCGGTCTGTAGCCGCTGGGGATGAAACGGCCAACACGCTTTCGCCTACGCCTTTTAGACCGGTGGTACGCGCATATGCCACACCGTCGACTGCTCGAACACATGGCCGACGCGCAGCAGAGTCTCTTCTGAGAAGTGGGGGCCGACGAACTGTAGCGCGATGGGCAGGTTATCTGATGTGAAGCCGCACGGCACTGTTAGGGTAGGACTGTTGCTGAAGTTGAAGGGATAGGTGAAGCGAGGGCGTACGACGTTGTCATCTATGACCGGCAGGGCGTCGTCGCCGATCGGGGGCGCCACGAACGGCATGGCCGGGCACACCAGCACGTCTATCTCTTCAAAGAGGCCGGCAATCTTGCCCGCATAGTCCAGGCGTGTGGCGTGGGCGGCGGCGTAGTCGGCCGCGGTCTGCGTGTCCGCAAACTCGAGCCACTGGCGGAAGGGTCCATACTCGCCTGCTCGTGCGGGCCAGGTTTCACGGTGGGCGTCCGCAGCATCGGCTGCACAGAGTGTCGACCACGTGTCCATCATGAATTTCGGATCGATTGGCGGAACCACAACCTCGACCGGTTTCAGGCCAAGTCCTGTCAGGTGCGTGATGGCCTGCAACACCGCATCGCTCACCTCGGGCTGCACGCCGTCGCGGATGAAGCGCTCATCAACGCCGAGGCGCAGGCCGCTTATCTCCTGGCCCAGGAGGGAGACGTAGTCGGGCACGGCCCAATGGCCAGAGGTCGGGTCGTTGGGGTCGTGGCCGGCGATGACGCCCAGGATGGCGGCTGCGTCGGCCACGCGACGGGTAATGGGCCCGACGTTGTCCAACGATCTCGCCAGGGGGAAGACACCGTAGCGGCTGACGCGCCCGTAGGTGGGTTTGAGGCCAACCGCGCCGTTGCAGGCGGCCGGGAAGCGGATGGATCCGCCCGTGTCCGTACCGAGCGAGCCGTAACAAAGGCCCGCTGCCGTAGCCACACCCGAACCGCTGGAGGAAACCCCCGACCAGCGGTCGGCGCCCCAGGGATTGGTGGGCGCAGGCCAGGCCGGATGGTGCCAGCGCAGCGCGAATTCGGTCATATGGAGCTTGCCCAATAGCACAGCGCCCGCCGCGTTCAGTCTACGCATGACGGTGGCATCATAGTCAGGCAGCCAGCCCTGCATGAGCGTGGAGCCACAAGCCGTGGGAATTCCCGCAGTATAGACGAGGTCTTTGACCGCAATGGGGACGCCATGCAAGAGACCCCGGTACTCTCCGCCGGCGATTTCTTCTTCGGCGCGGCGAGCCTGTTCGATCGCTCTGTCGGCAAGGACCGTGCGGTAGCTATGCAGATGTTGGTCGACGCGGTCGATGCGGTCGAGCAGGTGACGTGTCAGCTCTACGGGGGAGAGCTGGCGTCTTTTCAGTAAGTTGGCGACTTCTACGATGGGCATGTAGGCAAGATCTGTCATGGGTTGGCTCCGTGTAGAGTGATTGCTCGCGTAACGGGATGAGCTTTACGCCGGCGTGAATGTAGATCGTGGTAGCTCTGAGGAGAGTGTGCCTAACATGCGAAAATGTGTCAACGGGGCGGTGCGCCAAACCACGCCATTGCCTGCCCCACTTCTGCCTCGTCGCCGACATGCTGGTAAAGCTAGACGGCGCTCACTTAAAGGACTGTTGCCATCATGCCTAAGGAACACCTCAACCCGTCGGAACTCTTTCCAAGCCTGCAATACGGCTTCTCTCAAGTCGTCACCCACAGCGGTGGCAAGATGGTGCACCTTTCCGGTCAGGTCGCCTGGGATGCGCAACAGCAGATCGTCGGTCCTGGCGATCTGCGTGCGCAGGTCTGGCAAAGCCTGCAAAATGTGGAGACGGCTCTGAAAGCGGCGGGTGGCGGGCTGACCGACGTCGTCTCTATGCGCATTTACATTGTTGAGTCTGTGTTGGGGCAAAATCATCACGTGCGCGACGGCTTGTTGGCGTTCTTTCCAGCCGAGCATGCCCCTGCCACCACCTGGATCGGCGTGCGTGGCCTGGCCAATCCGGATTTTTTGATCGAAATTGAAGCGCTGGCGGTGATCGAGTAAGACATGATGGAAAAGATCGCGCATTTGCCGGCACAAAAACAGCTACTGCTGCACCAATTGGTGGAACAACTTTCTGGCGTCGAGGGCGTGGTTGCCGTTGTCCTGGGTGGATCGTATGCGGGCGGGGGCTATCACAAAGACTCCGATCTCGATGTGGGGATCTATTACGCTGCGGGCGAACCGTTTTCTGTCGCTGCCATCCGTCGAATCGCGGATGCTGCGGCGCTAGAAGGCCCTACCACCGTCACCGACTTTTATCAGTGGGGGGCGTGGGTGAACGGAGGCGCCTGGATCCACACCGCAGATGGCAAGGTCGACTTCCTCTATCGCAATCTAGATCAGGTGTGGCGCACGATTGCGGATGCGCAACAGGGAATCGTCCACCACGATTATGGGCAACAGCCCACCCACGGCTTTTTCAGTGTGATCTACCTGGCCGAAACGCAAATCTGCATTCCCGTCTTCGACCCCACGGGTGTGATCGCCCAATTGAAAGAGCAAGTGGCCGTCTATCCGCCGCGACTGAAACAGAAGATCGTTGCTGATTCGCTTTGGTCCGCCGAGTTTACGCTGCTGCATGCACGCGATTTCGCAGCACAGGGGGATGTATACAACACGGTAGGCTGCCTGAGCCGCGCTGCATCGAATCTGACGCAGGCGCTCTTTGCCCTCAACGAAGTCTACTTCCTGCGCGACAAAAGAGTGATGGAGCGCATCACTGCCTTTCGTCAAACGCCGTCAGAGTACGCCGAGCGGATCAACCACATTCTCGGTCACGTGGGGGAGACCGCGACGGCGCTCACGGCCGCCGTTGTGGCGTTCAGCGAGATATGGGCCGCCGTTGTGTCGCTAGATGGGGTGGACTACACCCCGAAGTTTAGGCTGTTCGCTTAGAATTTGAAGATAGAGTAGGGTTTTGCCCCAATCGCTTAACCGTACTCACTGATCCCGATCCGGTTCAGTCAAGATAGTAGATTGTGGGGCGTAAGCCACCTGATTTTAGGTAGGCGATAGGTAGAAGAAAAGTGGCGCGTTCAATGATGCGCCGGCCGCTGTTCAGATTGTGCCGGGTGCCTTAGTCGGCAGGTATGCCGGCTGCCCGCCGGCGCTCCGATGGCCGATCTCCTCGTACAAAGCCCGACTCTCCTGGTAGTACCGTTTCGCCGTCTCTGGGTCGCCCTCCCTGTCTGCAATCTGGCCCAGGAATTGCAGGCTCTCCGCCAGGCTGGACTTGTGGCCGAAGTGCCGGCGGTGGGCACAGGCTTCCTCCGCCAGGGCGCGCGCGCCGGCCAGATCACCGGCGTCCAAAAGCGCCTGAGCTTCGGTCGACAGAAAGAGGGACAGGCCCCACCCATCACCCAGGCCGCGGAAAATATCCAGGCTCTCGTCCGTTGCTTTCCTGGCGATGTCACCTTTGCCCAGCCCGCTGGCTGCCTTGCCTAGCCAGCCCAAGGCAAAGGCCGCCCCCCAGGCGTCCCCCGCCTCTCGACAAAGCAACAGGCTCGCCTGGAACAGGGCACTGGCCTGCTCCAGACGGCCTAACATGTGACAGGTCATCCCCAACCCCTGTTTGGTCAGAGCGAGACCGTGACGCCCGACCGCTCCCAACTGGTCCCATAGACTTAGGCTCGCCTCCAGCATGGTTTGTGCGGCGTCGAGCTCGCCCTGCACCCAGGCCGTTTGGCCCGCGTGGACGAGCAGAGCGGCCCGGTTCTGCTCTGCGATCTCGCTTGCCTGCAGCGCTGTGTTCAACCAGGTCCTGGCCTCCTGCACGTGGCTGCGAATGCGCCAGTACCAACAGAGCGCAATCACGAGCCGTGCCGTTCGATCGCCGCCTTGTGGCTGCGCCACGCTCCAGATCCAGGGCGCTGCGCAGATTGTCTTGCTCCAGGTCCAGACGCCGCAGACAGGCATCCTGCTCATGCCCGCGGATCCCGCTATCGGCCGTTTGGGCCAACGCCAGGTATGCATCGAAGTGACGCTGCCGGGCGTGGGCGAGATCGCCGGCCTCGGCCAGCTTTTCGGCCGCATATTGGCGCACCACCTCGTGCAGCTCGAAGCGATCGCTGCCCGCGGCACGCACCAACGATTTCGCCACCAGTCCCAGCAGAACGCCCGGCGCTGCACCGGCGACGGCAGCGGCTTCACCTAATCCAAAGCCACCACGGAAGACGGCGAGACAAGCGAACACATGCTGCTCAACCGGCGACAGGGCCTGCCAGGAGCCGTCGAAAAGGGCACGGAGACTGCGATGGCGACCCGACACATTGGCGAGGTTCGTGGCCAAAAAGTCCAGGTCGGTGCGGATCTGGTTGGCGATTTGGCGGCAGGAGATGAGCGGCGCCCAGATTGCAGCCAACTCGATCGCCAGGGGCGTGCCGCCGACCAATTCGCAGAGCGCCGACGCATCGGGTTCCTGCCCCACCAGGCTGAACGCCGGCTCAACTCGCCTGGCACACTGGGCAAGTAGCTCGACGGCACTGTCGGCAGTCGAGAGGCCGCGTACAGGCAACAGCCATTCTTCGCGCAGAGAAAGCCGCTGGCGAGAGCTCACCAGGATCTTCAACCACTCCGTCGCCTGCAGCAGCCTGTCCACAACGGCTGCTCCGGATTCCGGATCGCCGGTCAGGAGCTGCTCGAAGTTATCCAGCACCAGCAGCATCTCTCTGTGGCGCAGATAGCCGCAGATCTCTGCCTCTGGGTCGGCGGCCGGTGTAAAGACGAACGCCAGTGCCTGGGCAATGGCCGGGATGATGTGGGCCGGCGCCGTCACACCGACCAGGGGCACAAAGAAGACGCCGTCGGCAAAACGGTCTTCCTGTTGGCGGCCTGCTTCAATCGCCAGGCGCGTTTTGCCGATGCCGCCCGGCCCGATCACGGTGAGCAGACGGCAATCTAGATCGGCAAGCTGGGTGGCCAGGGTGCTCAGCTCTGCTGCGCGGCCGACGAAGCGGGTGGCGGCTTGCGGCCACGAGGCGCGGGCATGTTGTGGCCGGCGGGCAATCGGCGGCGGCGGCAGTGGTTCCTGTGAAGCTGTCTCCAGTTGATGGGCCAGGGCAACGGTGGCCGGATCCGGCTCGACGGCAAGCTCATCCAGCAGACTGCGACGAAACATTTCATAGCGAGTCCGGGCCGCGGCTCGCCGGCCTGTCTGTGCCAGCAAGCGCAGAAGCTGGCGCAACGCCGGTTCGTGGTAGGGGTCGATTTGGAGCAGACGCTGCGCCTGGGCAATAGCTGTCTCATAGTCGCCCTGTTGGGTGTAGCGATTGAGCAGGGTTTGACCGGCGCTGACGGCCTCGTTGTGGAGCCGTTCTCGTTCCACCAGCAACCATTGCTCAAAGGCCGGGCTATCGTCGAGGTAAAACCCGTCCAAAAAAGTGCCCCCATAGAGCGCCACGGCCGCTTCGTGGCGGCCGGCGGCCAGATGAGCGTCGAAGGCAGACACGTCCAACCAGACGTTGCTGTCCGGGCTCAGACCGACCGTATGCCGATCGACGGCAAGGTGCAGGCCCAACGACTGCCGTAGACGGTGCAGCGTTACGCGCAAGTTGCCGAACGAAAGGTCAGTGGGGCGTTCGGGCCACAGGAAATCGGCCAGCAGCTCACGCGGCAAGGCGCGCTGCTGCCGGGCCAGATAGACCAGCAGTGCTTCCGCCGGCCGGCGCCCGGAGACGGGTATCACTTCGCCATCCCGCACCATCTGTAGGCCGCCCAGTGTGCGAATTTCTAGCCGGCCGCGTGCCGGCGTGCCTGCACTCGCTTCGATGCTCATCTTTACACCTCGCGGCCTCTGTAACGGGCCAGTAACGGGCGGGTAACGAACCCAGGCGTATGATCCGGTTCGAACGTGTTTCAGTCCATGCGGAGGCGCAAACCTTCGTCAAAACAGTATCCCTTCCAACCCAAGGAGAACCGTCATGACCGCAGCAAAAAACTATCGTTACATCATTTCCAGATTGCTGGCCACACTGGGCGTACTGGCCTTGGCGGGCGTGCTCGCCTGGGGCTCCACCTCAACCACTGCCGCACGGGTCGATGCTCAGGGCGCCAAAGGTCTGGCCGGCACGTGGCGCATCCAGGTCACGCCGCTTGACTGCACAACCGGTGCCGAGAGACCGCCCTTCGCAAGCATGATTTCGTTCGAGCGCGGCGGCACGTTGGTCGAGACCGCCGCCAGCCCGGCCTTTCAGCCCGGACAGCGCGGCCCCGGGCACGGAGTCTGGCACTATGAGGGCGCCGGCAGCTATCGCGCGGTCTTCGAGGCCTTTATCCTCTTCACCACAGCACCCAATCCACCGGCGCCGGGCTTTGCCCAGGGCATACAGCGGGTGACGCAGACGATGCAGGTCGACGGCGACGAATTCACCGCCGACGCCACGGCCGACTTTTTCGACGTGAATGGCGACCCGGTGTCGCAGCTCTGTACAAAGGCGACCGGCACCCGAATGGTCCTGGAAAGAGAGTAGTACGACAGCGGAACAGCGACTCCCCGAGTCGCTGTTCCGCTGCTGCAATCACCCCTGTTTCATTCCCTCGCGATCCTCTATTCCATCCTATACCGCAAGATGACAATCATTGAGAAAACCTGGGTTTGGTGTCTCCAATAGTATCACATCCTTGTTCCTCACTTGGCTGAGGATTTCCCTCCAATATCGCCGACAGAATCGGCTCGGTGAAACTTTGTGATATGCAGCGCGTTATCATCTCAGATCTCAGTTTTAGCTATTGACAAGGGACGTGAGTCAGGTTAAAATCAAACTGTACCGTACAGTTTGATTTTGGGAGGCACAGTGGAAGCTTCATCAACAACTTTGTCACCGCGAGCCCGGGCCAAACGCAACCAGATCCGGACGGCAGCCCAACACCTCTTTCTTGAGCATGGCTTTGGCAACACCAGCACCGATGCCATCGCCGGCGCCGCCGGCGTCTCCAAGCAGACGCTGTACAGCTACTATGCGAGCAAAGAGGAACTGCTGGCGGATGTGCTGCAGCAGTTGATCCACGATCTGGCCGAGCAAGCACCGGCAGACGATTCGGCAGAGCAGCCTCCGGCAAACCGGGCGGCGTTGGCGGCGACACTCACCCACCTCGCCTCCGGCATCTCGCATGCGCTCATGCAGCCCGAGTATCAGGCCCTGGCGCGGGTGGTGATTGCCGAAACGAGCCGGCTGCCCCATGTGGGCGAACTCTTTCGCCGCGCTGTGCCCGAACAGGTGCTGGGTCGGGTGGCAGCCGTGCTAGAGCAAGCGCAAGCCCAGGGGCTGGTGCGCCCGCTCGACAGCCGGTTGGCGGCGCAGATGTTCGTCGGCCCTCTTTTAGTGGAGGTGCTACTGCAAGGTCTGCTTGGCGCCGAGCCGGTGCAGCCGCCGCGGGAGCGCGTTATCGCCCTGGTCGATCTGTACTTGCCAGCCATTCTGGCCTGAATGGCTGCAACCGAGTCTGCCTGGCCGCTACGTCTGTTCGAGTGTTGTAACTCGAGCCATGCCTTCAAAGGGGAATACCGTGAACACGCTGCTTCTCATGTGGCTGTTGGCTGTGCTGGCGCTGGCGCTTGGCACGGCTCAACTCTATCTTGCCGTGGCGCCGGCCGCGCCGCTCGCCTGGCTTTACTGGCATGCGCGCTTGCGCAAACCGCTCTTGTGGACGGTTGCGGTCGTGGGGCTGCTGCTGATCGCCCAGAGCACCCAAAGCGATCAGCCGCTATGGCCGCTGCTCTTTCCGTTCGGTCTGCAACTGCTCAGCCTCTTTTTCGCCTACCGGCTGCACCAAGAGACGATCTTCCGCGCCGACAACAACCCGGCCTTCACCCGCGATCTGGCTGCCGTGCCGGTCGAGGATGAGCGAGATGTGGCGTTGATCGAGGTGGACGGCGAACTGCGCGCCTACCCGTTGGACTATGTCGCCCATCATCATGTGGTCAACGACCGCTTCGCTGACAAGCTGATTGCGCTTAGCTACTGTCCCATGTGCCGCACGATCATTGCCTTCGATACTACCGAGATCGGGCCGCTCTACGTGGCCTCGTTCAAGAACGGCAACCTGATCCTGGCAGACCGCAAGACGGGCACCTTTTTCCAACAGGCCACCTTTGAGTCGGCAGTAGGGCCGTTGCATCCCCACACGCTGGCGTTTTACCCCTCGCAGATCATGCCGTGGGGTGCGGCCAGGCAGTTGACCCCTGCCCCGGCCATTGTCGCGGTCACGGCGCATGATCTACGCCGGTTCGAGCTGCCCATCCCCGGCTTGTGGCAGCGCGTGCTGCGCAGTGAGTTGACGCCGGGGATCGCCGGCCGGTCACGCGACCGGCGCTTGCCGGCGCGCACGCGGGTCATTGGGGTGGCGCAGCCCGGGCATGCCTGGGCCTACCCGAAAGCGGACGTGCTGGGGCGCGGCAGTGTTTACAACCAGACGGGTGATTTCTTCCTACTGGCAATTGGTGACACGGTCAGCGGCTTTCGGGCCAGACTGGACGGTCAACCGCTGCAACTGACCCTCACCGAGCAGGGGGTGATCCACGATGGACAAAGCGGCACCACCTGGGACTTGCGCGGCCGCTACCTTGCCGGACCCCACGGCCAGGATCTGATCCGGGTACCAGTATCCGATGAATATTGGTTTGCCTGGTCCAACTTCCATCCTCATGCTACCCTGGTGCGGCTCGACGACGAGACACCACCGGCCCCGGTAGCGGCTCCTGTGCTGCAGGCTTAAGCGGCGTAACTTTGGCCCTAAACTCACGACCGAACCAGACCCGGAGGTGGAACAGTCCACCTCCGGGTTGCCGTAATAGGCAGACAATATCTCCACGGCCGCTAACTTTGGCGCGGACCGCATCGCTAAGTTAAGCAAGGGCCGGGGACTTTTCGGCGCAGCGAGACGGGTTCTCCAATTCTGGTATCCTTCGTGAAGTCCTCAGCACTTGTGTGACCCCTTATCTTAACGCCCATGGGGAGGCTAGGTGGGGGTCAGAGCAGTGTTTTGCCCAGTACATCCAATTGATGCGCGATGTAGACCAACTCGCCCGACTCGATCTGGCGGCGACGGATGGCGAGCCAATCGGCGAAGGCGGCCGCATCCAGTTCAGGATGAGCCGTGAGCGTGCCTTCGACAAAATGCAAAATGTGGCGCAGGAAATAGGCTTCATCGCCGGGGTAACGCCCCTGCCTGCCATGCACGACCCAATCCGAACTGCCGGCGGCCAGGAGATCCACACCCAGTTGCCGGAGCAGGACGAGCAGGTGCCGACCGGCCCGGTGATCGCCCGAACGCTTGCCGTCTGTCAGTCGTTCGTCCATGCTGCGGTGATACAGATACTCGATCTGGTCGTCCAGGGCGCGGTCCACCGTGGGCAAAAAAGCGCTGATCCCGTCAAAGTTGATGGAGAAGTAGCAAAGGCCGTCGGCGGCGAGCAGAGGCAGCAACGAGGGCGTTGCCGTGGCAATATCAAACAGATCGAGGACGGCGTGGGCCACAAGCAGATCATAGCAGCCGTGATTGCTGCTGTCGGCAGCGAAGGCCAGGGCGTCGGCCTGGATAGTGCGCACGTGCACTTCAGCCGAGAGGTCGTGCGCATTGGGGGGGATGAGGCGCATATGTCCGTTGTCCGTGATGATGGACCATCCTTGCTCGGCAGTCCAGGCCGCCATGCGCCCGGGGATGGCATTGACCCCCACCGGCCACAGGTCGACAGCGGTGTAATCGACGCCGCCCAGCAGGCCCAACGACAGCATCCTTTCGATCATCGTGCCGCTGCCCGCACCAATTTCCAGAATACGCAACCGCTCTCCCCCGCGCCGCGCCAGGATCTGATCGGTTAACGCACGCCAGACATGCTGATTGAGCGAGCGGTCGTCGATCGGTTTCTTGGCGGCCAGGTAGCGCAAAAAAGAGATGGATTCGGTCATGGTCGGCCCTCTTTGATCAGGTTGAGCAGGAAGGATCGGCTGCGGGCGGCGCCGGCGCTCCAGGTAGGGTGGCGGTCGTAACGGCGGCGAGCGGCGTCTCCCATTTTGGCGCGGCGAGCACGATCGGTCAAGAGCGCGATCTGCTGTGCGCTGGCGGCCGGATCGGTCGGCTCCACCAGAAACCCGTTGACGCCATCTTCGATCAGATCGGGCGCCGCCCCGGTGCGGGCTGCGATAACGGGCAAACCGAAGCTCATCGCCTCCAGGTAGGCAATCCCGAACCCCTCGAACGAGAGCAGGGCCAGGGCGTGGCTGCGACGCAGGGCATCGACGACTTCTTCATCGGAAAGGCGGCCGTGCAGATGGACCTTTTCGCGCAGGCCGAGCTCTGCGATCTGGCGTTGTAACTGCACCACGTAGCCGGGATCCACGGTCAACGAGCCCACGATCTCCAGCGTCCACGCAGGGGAGGGCATCTGTGCCAGCGCCGCCAGCAAATGGTGAATCCCCTTGCGCGGGATGACAGTGCCCACCGAGAGCAGGCGCAGAGGCGACTCGTGCCGGCGACGGTCGAGCAAGCGGGTGAGTTCGTCGGCTGAGGGCGGGCAAAGATGATCGGCGGCGGGCATGGCCACAACCCCAGGAATGGTTCGCCCGGCCAGCGCCGTCACGGCGCGGCGCGTGCTTTCGCTGTTGTAGATAGCGCCGTCGAGCGTGCGCAGGAAACGCCGCTCGATCCAACGATAGATGGGCATCCACTGCCAGGGATGTTCCTCGTCGGCGCGCAGATGGTGGACGATAGCCACGATGGGGTAGCGGACCGAGCGTCGTAGCCGGCGGTTGACCCACCAAAGGGAGGGATGGTTGAGCTCATCTTGCAGCAGCAGATCGACGTTGAGATCGCGCAAACGGCGCATCAGGTGGATGCTGGCATTGTCCGTCACATGGCGTGGATAACTGCGCCAGGGCAACGAGACGATTTCGACGTCGTCTCCCTGGTGGCGCAGGTGTGCCACCAGTTGGCGATCGTAAAGATAGCCACCCGACAGCGTATCCAGTGTGCCGTAGATGACAAGTGCAATGCGCATTAGCGGTCGGTGCGGTACGACGCCCAGGCGATGTTGTTTTCCCAGATGCGCACCGTGACGGCGGAGATGTTGGGCGCGTTGAGTTGTTGGGAAAACCAGGTGCAGACGATGTGGCAGAAATGCTCGATGCTGGGGTTGAGGCCGCTAAAGGCCGGCAGCTCGTTGAGGGTTTTGTCTTTGTATTGGGCCACAACCTGCTCCAACAGATCCTCAACGTGGACGATGTCGACGAGGTAGCCATGTTGATCCAACTCCCGACCTTCGAGCTGCAACTCGAGGCGGTAGGCGTGAGAGTGCCACTGGTTTTCTGCGCCCCAATCTCCCCCAATCAGGAAATGCTGGGCCACAAAGTCACGTTGGACGGCGAGGGTATACATGGGTGGATCGGATCCTTTCGTGTGATAGGAATGGGGGATCAGGGATTCAATTCGGGTCCCTAATAGTCCAGTAACACTTGCACGACCCCGTCGGCGCGACTATCGACCAGCGCGTAGGCATCGGCAGCCTGGGCGAAGGGGAAGCGATGGGTGAGCAGATGCTCGACGGGCAGGGTTTGCAGCATCGACCAGGCCACTGAGAGGCGACGGGCTTTGTCCCAGCGACCGGCCAGGCCCGGCGTGACGGTGCTGACCTGACTGCTTACAATCTGGATGCGGCTGCGGTGAAAGTCACCACCCAGATCGAGCGTGGCGCGCTTCGATCCATACCACGAGCCGACGATGACGCGCGCGCTGAAGCCGCTGCAGGCGATGGCCTGATCGAGTGCAGTGGGGTTGCCCGAGAGTTCGAAGGCTAGATCGGCGCCGTCAGGCTCCTGGTTTCTGTGTTGATTGCCGTGCGTATCTGCGAGAGAAAGGTGGCCGAGGTGGGGTCGAAGGTGTGGCTTGCCCCCAAATGTAGCGCCAGCTCGCGCCGTGCGGCCAGCGGGTCCACGGCGATGAGGCGCGCCAGCGGGTAGCGTGCCAGTAACGCCGTGGTCAGTAACCCGACCACGCCCAGGCCAAAGACGATCACGGTTTCACCGATCAACGGCCGTCCATCCAACATAAAGTTGACGGCGGTTTCGACGTTGGGCAGCAAGGCGGCGGCATCTGTGGGCAAGCCAGAGGGCACGCGCGCCAGAGCATCGGGTGTGGCGCAGAAGTGGCTTTCGTGTGGATGAAAGGCGAAGACACGCTGCCCGCGCCAGGACGAATCCACGGCGGCGCCCACCGTCTCCACCACGCCGACGCAGGCATAGCCATACTTGAATGGATAGGCAACACCGCCCGACAAGGCGGCGATCGTGCTGTCCGCCGCCATCCCTTCGGGGATCTGCCCGCGGTAGAAAAGCATTTCGGTGCCGGGGCTAATCGCCGATACCAGCGTTCTGACCATCACTTCGTGCGCTTGCGGTATAGGCAGAGGTTCGTTGTCCACGGCGACGGCTCCCGGCGCAGTGAAGTAGAGGCTCCGCCGCCATGATGGGGTCATTCAACCGCTCCCCAAATGATGATGTCTTCGCCCGCCGTAAAGGTCTGTGGGCGGCGCAGCCGTGGAAAGTGCAGCCCGTTGCCGTTGGCTCTGTAGAGCGGGCTGTTGACTGAATGCACGCCGCCCAGCAGGATGGGCGCAATCGTGATCACGGCCATCTGGGCCAATTCTTCGTGCCAGAAGTTGGTGATGATCCGTGCTCCCCCTTCCACCATGACGCTACGCACGCCCCGCCTGCCCAAGTCGTCGAGTAGCGCCCTCAAATTCACCTGCCCCGACGCGGTTTGCGGGGTGTCGAAGATCTGGACACCGGCTGCGGTCAGGGCGCTGCGTTTTGGATCGTCTGCTCCGGTGGTGGTGGCGATCCAGAGTGAAGCAGGCTGACGGAGCAACGCAGCATCCATCGGCAAACGCAGATGCGAGTCGATGACAATGGGTTGTGGGTTTGTCCCCTGGGCAAAGCGCACGGTGAGGCTGGGATTGTCGGCGAGGACGGTGCCGATGCCTACTAAAATCGCATCGTGGGCCGCGCGCAAGGCATGCGTCCAGCGCAGCGACTCGGGTGAACTGATTGCAAAAGGCTCCCCTCGCTGTGCCGTGATCGATCCGTCCAAACTTTGGGCGTAGCTCAGGGTCACCAGGGGGCGTCCGGTGCGCTGATGGTGATCGGCGGCCTGGGCCCGCAGCGCGGCAAAGAGATCGGCGTGATGGGTCTGTGGATGATCGGACAGTGTGGCTGACGCCAGTTCGCTCTTTGTAGAATCGTCGATGTCTAGCAAGTGGCGCATGCGCTCGACCTTGGTCTGTAAGTAGCCAATGTTTTGGGCGTTGGGCGGCGTCAACACCGGCACGCGGTCCACGACGTTGATATTCAGCGCGCGCAGACCTTCGATCTTCGCCGGGTTATTGGTAAGCAAGCGGACCGAACGCAACGCCAGATCGCGGATGATGCAGGCCGCGGGCAGGTAATTTCGTTCATCGGCCTGGTGACCCAACAATAAGTTGGCGTCGACGGTGTCGTAGCCCTCATCTTGCAGGTTATAGGCGCGCAATTTTTGCTCCAGCCCAATGCCCCGACCTTCCTGGCGCAGGTAGATGATGACGCCGCGCCCGTTTTCGGCGATGGTGCGCATGGCGCTGTACAGTTGCGGGCCACAGTCACAGCGCAAGGATCCAAGCACGTCGCCGGTAAAACATTCGGAATGGACGCGCACGAGCACGTTTTCGCAGCCGGTTACGTCACCATAGACAAGGGCGAGATGTTCCTTGTTGTCAAGATTGTTGCGATAGTAACGCAGTGAAAATTCACCTTCCGAGGTGGGGATGCGCGCCCTGCTCGTGCAAGTGAATGTGATCGATGATTGGGGTGCATCGAGTTCAGGTGTGTGGGTATCGGATGCGTTCAACATAGCATAGAATCCCGTCTGCAGTTTGCGGAATTACCTGATTCCAGTCGGTATGCCGATCTTCTTGGGGGGGAAGATGGGTAAAAAGAGGGACTCCCTCAGTACTGAGCAGGAAGTCCCCATTACATATGTCGGAACCAGAGTCGGATCGGCCAAGAATTCAAAGGGTAACCGTTCAGATCAGGTGCGTCGCACCGGAAGAATCATCCAAAAAGGGTACCTGTTCACGTACTATAAAGAACGTCGAAATCAGCTAGATGGATTGGCGGCGTCTGAACTTCGTCCGTCAGGCTCACCAGCCAAACCGCTCTTCGCGCCAGGGATCGCCTTGCATGTGATAGCCGTGCCGCTCCCAAAAGCCGGGCCGATCCGCTTCGATGAATTCAAACCCGCGGATCCACTTGGCGCTCTTCCAAAAATACTTTTTGGGTACGAGAAGGCGCATCGGGTAGCCGTGATCCGGTTCCAAGGGTTCGCCTTCGTAAAGATAAGCCAGCATCGTATCGTCGTCATCCAGCACGTCGAGGCCAACGTTGGTGGTGTAGCCCTGTTCGCAGTGGACCATCACATGCGTGGCTTCGGGCTTGACACCCAGTTGAGCAACAAACTGTCGCCACGGGATGCCGGTCCACGTCGTGTCCAGCTTGCTCCAGCGCGTGACACAGTGGATGTCCACCGTTTCACTGATTGGTGGGCATCGCCATCAGATCGGCCCAGGTGAAGCGTTTTTCCTCACCCACGAGGCCGAAGATGCGCAGATCCCACGCAGACAGGTCTGCATAATGGTGCGTGCTGCCATACGTGAGCACGGGGAAGCGGTCGGTCAGGAATTGACCGGGCGGCACACGTTCATCTGGGTTTTCGCCGGGCAAATTCTTGACCCGCTTAAGACGTTCGACTTTTTTGAAAGGATTTTCCAGTCGCATGGGCTCTCCTGAAATCACAGTCGATGCTTGCTTCTTTCGACGCCTTAGATGCTGAACGAGTCTACGCCGTTTTTGTCCCCGATGCCGTAAGGAAATATCCAGGCGCTTGAGGAGAGGTGGGGCTAACCTGGACACTGATTTAATCGGTAAAGCGTTTAAGAATCAAAGATGCGTTCTGCCCACCCATGCCAAACCCGTTACACAGGGCTGTACCGATCCGCTGCTCTCTCGAACCGCCGGTGACATAGTCAAGATCGCATTCAGGGTCGGGTAGCGTGTAGTTGATGGTCGGGACGATCCGATCCGCCTGCATGGCCTTGACGATGACGGCCGCGCTCTGTGCCCCAGCCGCGCCCATGGCATGGCCGATCATGCTTTTGATGCTGGTCACCGGAATGCTGTAGGCGGCCTCGCCAAAGACGCGCTTGATGGCAGCGGTCTCCATGCTGTCGTTAAGATGGGTGCCGGTGCCGTGGGCCACGATCCAGCTAAAGTCTCTGGCGGTGAGTCCGCTTTCCTGCAGGGCGAGTTGCATGGCATTGGCTGCGCCATCTCCACTGGGGTCAGGAGCCGTGGCGTCGTAAGCATCTTCGGTAATGCCATAGCCGGCGAATTCGGCCAAAATGGTGGCAGAGCGCGCCTGCGCATGCTCTAAAGACTCCAGAACAAGCACACCGGCGCCTTCGGCCACCAGCATACCATCGCGGTCGGCACTGAAAGGACGGCATGCATGTTGCGGATCGTCATTTCTGGTGCTGGCGGCCCCCAGCCGGCTAAAGGTCGCCACGACGAGCGGCGTCAGATAGCCTTCGGATCCGCCGGCGATCATCACATCGGCAGAGCCATGTTGGATGCGCCTCGCCGCTTCGCCAATCGCCACAATGCCGGTGGCACACGCCGCCACCGGGCAGTTGGTTGGTCCTTTGGCGCCGAGGCGGATGGCAACCTGGGTAGGGCCCCCGCTGGAGAGCGCGCCGAGCAGCAGCGCCGGGTTGAATCGTTTTGGCCCTTTGGTCTGATGCAGAAGTGCCTGCTCTTCGACGATCTCCCAGCCGCCAAAGGCCAGTCCGACTTCAACGCCTACCCGATATGGATCGGTTTCCTCCATATTCAACCCGGCCATATCCACGGCGTCTTGCGAGGCTTTCAGGGCAAACTGGGTGCCGCGGCTCACACGGCGCGCTTCTTTGCGATCGAGGTAACGGCTGGGGTCCCAATCCTCGACATTGGCGGCAAATTGGGTCGGGTAATCGGTCATGTCATGGCCGGACATTGGTGCGTGCACCCGATTTCCCTTCCACCATCGCCTGCCAGGACGTATCGAGATCGTGGCCAAGCGACGTGATCAATCCGACACCGGTCACCACCACTCGGCGTGTGGCGGAGCCATTCGAGCTTCCATTGAAAGTCATAGCGAGTCCTGTTCGTCTATCCAGAGTCCTGTAAAAAACGACCGGCACGTCACCGCAGAAAAAACGCAGCAACCGTGCCGGTCACGTTTGTCCGGTTAGTATAACACGCCTGGCGGGAAAACGTCGCGGAGGATGGGAATTGGGGTCGCCCCCATCCCTTTCTACCGCATCGTCAACGCCATCACCGCCTTCTGGGCATGCAGGCGGTTTTCGGCTTCGTCGTAGACGACAGAGTTGGGGCCGTCGATGACGCCGTCGGTGACTTCGATGTTGCGGTCGGCGGGCAGACAGTGCATGTAAATGGCATCGGATTTGGCCATCCCCATCCGTCGTTCATCGGTGATCCAATCGGTATACTGGCTACCGATGGCGGCGCTTTCGGCGTTGTCCGACGTGGTGAGCAGCGCACCCCAACTCTTGGGGTAGACGATATCGGCATCTTTAAAGCCGGCGTCGAAGTCATCCAGGATCTCGAAGCTGCCGCCATGTTTCTTGGCGTTGTCTCTGGCCTGTTGCACGATGTCGGGCATCAGTTTGTATTCCGGCGGATGGGTCAGGCGCACATTCATACCAAAACGGCTCATCTGCAAGATCAGGCTCTGCGGCACCGAAATGGGCTTCTGATAGCTACTGGCGTAGGCCCAACTCACATTGATCGTCTTGCCGCGTGGATCGCCCACCTTCTCGAAGATCGTCATCAGGTCGGCCAGAATTTGGAAGGGATGATAGACATCGCACTGCATGTTGAGCACGGGGACACGGCTGGCCTGGGCGACTTCGTTAATATACTGATTGCCGAAATCCCAATCGCACTGGCGAATGGCGATGCCATCGTAGTAACGCCCGTAGATTTCGCCGATTTCCTTGGCGGTGTCTCCGTGGCTGATCTGCGTGGTGGTGGAATCAATGAAGGCCGCGTGGCCGCCTAACTGCGCCATCCCTACCTCAAAGCTGGAACGTGTGCGTGTGCTGGTGAAGAAGAAGAGCAGCGCCAGCGTCTTCTGATCGAGCAGGGGATGTTTGATCCCCAGCGCGCGATCGCGCTTGAGTTTGAATGCCACATCGAGGACAGTTTCGATCTCCTCTTTGCTGAAATCCATGTCGCTGATAAAATCGCGACCGCGTAAATCGGTTTGCATGGGTTTGATCCCCCCTGAAGTATGGTGATTTGGATGGGAAATACGTAACGCCTGATGCGTACTGCGCCACCAGCTTCTGGTTACGCAGCACGTGTCAGGCATTATTTGATGATTTTCGTCCCCGTCTGCCCCAGTAATGCCCGTTCCAGATTTTCGGGATTGGTGATCAGTGCATGAGCTGCGGGGTTCTCGCTGTGCTCCACAAAGTCAATGGACGCTTCAATCTTGGGCTTCATACTGCCGGGCGCGAAATGCCCTTCGGCCATGTACTGTTTTGCTTCGGCAACCGTCATCTGGTCGAGCTGACGCTGATTGGGCTTGCCAAAGTGGATCGCCACCTGTTCCACGCCGGTGCTGATCAGGAAAAGCTCGGCGTTGAGACAACGGGCCAGCAGGCTGCTGGCGCGATCCTTGTCGATGACGGCAGAAATGCCGCGCAGCTCACCCCTGGCATTGCGCACGACGGGAATGCCGCCGCCGCCACAAGCCACCACGATCCAGCCCATCGCAATTGCCTGCTGAATCGCTTCGATCTCAATAATCTCCTGGGGGGTGGGCGATGCCACCACCCGACGCCAGCCGCGCCCCGCATCTTCGACGATGCGCCAGCCGGCGCCCTCAAACCGGCGCGCCGTTGCTTCATCTAGGAAGCCGCCAATCGGTTTGGTCGGGTTCAGAAAGGCCGGATCTTCAGCATCCACGCGCACTTGGGTGACAAACGAGATGCACTGCCGCGGCACATGACGCTCGTAGAATTCATTGTTGAGCGCCTGTTGCAACATATACCCGATAGATCCCTGTGTATCGGCCACGATCAGGCTGAGCGGTGTGGTATGTACTTCGTGGGCAGCCAGTTCGTTTCGGCGCAACAGGAAACCCACCTGAGGACCGTTGCCGTGTGTGACCACAGTGTGCCAGCCCATGTTGACCATCTCTGCAATATGCCCGACGGTTTCACGGACGGCATCCCACTGGTGCGGAACTTCGGGATGATTGTTGTCTTTGATGAGTGAATTGCCACCGATGGCAACGACAGCCAGCCGCGATGGAGTTTGCATAGTTTTGATCTTACCTATCCAATCCGATCAGAATGTGTCAAAACACAGAGGACAACCTACTTTGCATTCGCTGTATGGGGCTGGTATGCTCTGATTGGCGCAGACGATTTACTGATGCCTCTCCGATACGCCTGACCATTACGGAAACAAACCATGCCGCAGCCAACCCAACCTATCTTCGTGATCTCTGGCACGCCCGGTGCAGGAAAGTCAACCGTGGCGGCCGCCCTGATGCAACACTTCGAACTTGGCATCCACATCCCGGTCGATGATTTTCGACGCTGGGTGGTTTCGGGCACTGCCTATCCTGTGCCTGAAGCAACAGTAGAAAGCGGCCGCCAGCTCCGCTTGGCTCGCTGGTCTGCCCTGCAAACGGCTACGATCTATGCAGAAGCCGGCTTCGCGGTGGCGCTGGATGACGCCGTGCCAGAAAACATCTTTGTTCGTCAGTACCAACAGTTGCTGCAAGGACTGCCCATCCACAAGGTGTTGCTTTCGCCCGCCGTCGATGTTGCCCTGACCCGCACTACAGCGCACACCGACAAAGAGTCTGATCACGCCGCTCTCGCCGATTATATACGGACTGTCCACCAGGACCTGGCCAAACTCAATCAAGCACAGAGCAGTTGGTTGGTCATCGACAACAGCGTTATGAGTGTCGATGAGACCGTTGCCCAGATCTTGAAGAAGGTCAAGAGCTAGCCATCTGCTTACGCTTCAATCAACGACGGCAGGATTGCGTAAAACTCGGTGGCTTTGACCACGTCGTCGAGATTGACACTGTCCATGACGGTGTGGGCGGTTACCTCGTCGCCAGGAGCAAAGCCAATCGACGGAATGCCGGCTTTCCCTGCCCAGTAGATGCCATTCGTGCTAAAATTCCATTTGCCGCTGGGCGCTTCGGGCAGACCGATGGCTTGGCGCGCCTTTTGCCCGGCCGCCACCAGAGGATGATCTTCGTCCAGTGCCCAGGCCGGGAAGTACTTGTCCACCGGGAAGACGAAGCCGGTGTAGCTCGGCTCGTCGTAGTAGAGCATCTCCACCGTGACGTCTCCACTCGCACGATGCTGCTCGGGGATCAACGTGCGCACCTGCTCGATCACCTCCTCTAGCCCCTCACCGAAGGTGACGCGGCGGTCAACGTAGACGGTGCATTCGTTGGGTACGGCGTTGATGCTGGGCGTTTGTACCGTCATGTCGGTGACGGTGATCTTGCCGTGGCCCAGGAATTCGTGATCGCCTAACTGCGGTTCGAGTTCGCTGATGGCCTCGATCACGGGCAACACCTTGTAGATGGCATTGTCGCCCAGATGGTTGGACGCGGCATGGGCGCTCTTGCCCTTTGCCACCACTTGCATCTCTACACGGCCTTTGTGTCCACGATAGACCTGCATGCGTGTCGGCTCGCCGATGACGACAAAATCAGGTTTGATGCCCTCGTGTTCCACGAAGGCGTGGGGCGCAATACCGTCACACCACTCCTCCATGTTGCCGAAATAGTAGGCAGTCCAGCCGTCGAGCAGCCCCATCCGGTGGGCGATGGCAAGCCCGTAGATCATGCCGGGCGTGCTGGCCTTTTCGTCACAAGTGCCGCGTGCATAAAAGATACCATCCTCGATTTTGCCTTCGAACGGATCCCACTGCCACTCGCTTGGGTCGCCGATGCCGACTGTGTCGATGTGGCTATCATAGACAACCACGCGCGATCCGGTGCCGATCTTCCCCACGGTGTTGCCCATGCTGTCGAACCAGACCTCATCGAAGCCCAGTTTCTTCATTTCGGCCTGGATACGTTCGCCCACTTCGCCGATCTGCGAGTTCATGGACGGGATGGCGACGATCTCGCGCAAAAAGGTGATGATGTCGTCGCGGTGATCATGGACGGCTGTTTGAACGGCGGAAATATCGAATTGTGCCATTGATCCTTTCCTTCTGTTTGATCATGCCGGGTACATCTGGTCAAAACAAGATCCGTGCGCTTTATGTCTCGCGAATCCTGCGGATAACGTGGAAATCAAAAATATGGGATAGATAGTAGTTACGCGAGTAGCAGCAGGGGACGCCCGCGCCGGAATAGACTGTTTGCTCTACAAAGAAGAGCGGTGTCTGTGCGTCTACGCTGAGCGCAGCGCAGATCTCCTCGCTGCCGTGCACAGGCGCAATGTGCGCGATGGCATACCCCAGATCCATCTGTGTGTCCTCACGCAACACAAAGTCGAGCAGCGAACACGGCAGAGGCAACACACTTTCCAGCGGAACCAACGTCGCAGGCGCCACTTCGAGCAGATAGGCCACTGCGCTGCTCTTGTCTGGGCGTTCAATCGCGTAGGTGCTGGCGACAACGGTCAGCGCTGTTCCTTCTTCCAGACCAAGACGACTGGCCGCTTTGGGCAAAGCTCGTTCGCTGCGTGCCTGCCGCTGTTTGAGCAACGGCGTCAGATGACGTCCTCGCAGCAGCATCTCGATCGATTCCAGCGTTTCTAGCCCGCTTTCTATATAAAGCGGACGTGGATTGACGAAGGTGCCCACGCCCTGTCTGCGGCTGATCACGCCTTGCTGCTCGAAGCTGCGCAGCGCCTCGCGCAAGGTGGCCCGGCTCACACCCATTTGCATGGCGAGTTCCGGTTCGGGTGGCAACTTATCGCCCGGTCGGTAGCCGCCTGTGTCAAGCAGTGAGCGCAACGCATCTTCTACCTGTATATAGCGGGGCGGAATTTTCGGTTCATCGGTGACGGGCGACATGGGTGCAGCCTGCTGCGAACGAAGAACTTGGATGGGCGTCAACGTCAAACACAATTTGTCTGACAATATTGTCAGACAAATTATAGGCGGGGGTGGGAGTGGTTGTCAATTGGAGAGTAAGGGCCTTCATTTTGCCTCTGCCAACATCATCTGGAGTGGTGAATCTTCGATGGTGAGGGGCAGATCGACGCGCCCTCGTCGGCGGCTGGATTCGTAGGTGGCAAAGATCAACTCGGTGGCTTGCAGGGCGCGGCGTCCGGACAGTTCTGGTTCGCGGCCTACTTTGAGCGATTCGACCAGTTCGACGACGCCATCTTTCACCCATTCAAGATCAATACGACCGGTGTCCACGGCGATGGAACGGGGGGCGCTGTCTCCTTTGGCCCAAATGCGCAACGGATCCTCGCGGCTTGTCTTCACTTCGATGGTCCCTTCGCTGCCGATGAGTTTGTTGCCGTACATGCCCTCGGCGCCATACCCGGTGATCATCAGCCCAAAGACGCCATTGTGATATTGAAAGTAGCTAAGCCCTTGTCCTTCATGGGGCAGGGCGAAGAACGTCTTGCCGTCGCGGATATCGATCTGGCCGATCAGCCAGTCCACGGGGGTTTCATCGTTGTAGAAGAAGAGCATGTCGAACCAGTGCGTGCCCCAATCACAGAGGTTCGGGCAAACACCTTCCAGCCGTTGCAACTGCCCAATTGCGCCGGACCGGAGCAGGTCACGCGCGGCTCGAAATTGTGGACCGAAACGGCGTTGATGGTTGAACGTCAGTTGCACGCCGTGGGCCTTGCACACCTCGACCATGCGCCGCGCTTCACCGAAGGTGGGCGCCATCGGTTTTTCGCTGTGTACGGCCTTGACCCCTGCCTCTGCCGCCGCGATGACCATCTCTGCATGCAGGTGCGGCCAGGTGCAGACGCTGACAATGTCGAGCGCTTCGTTGGCCAACATTTCACGGTAGTCCGCATACAGATGCTCGCCGCCGTGTTGAGCCTGAAAGGCGCGGGCGTTGTCCAGGTTGATATCGGCCAATGCGACGATCTCGGCGTCGGGCGATGCTTTGTACCCTTCGGCGTGCCAGTGTGACATGCCGAACCCAGTGGCGCCGTCAGATTTCCAGGGACGTCCGGTGCCGATGATGCCAACGCGGTAGGGGGTCATGGTGGGTGTGTCCTTTCTATAGTGGAGGGTACTCGTTTTTAGAGCCCGAGCGAACGTAGATACTCCCGGCTAATTCGTGCGCTGTCGTAGGCGTTGGGCTGCTGGGTGACATCGGTTTCGACGATCAGCCAGCCCCTGAAGCCCACCGCCTTAAGAATGTCGAAGACCGCAGGAAAGTCGACGAAGCCGCGGCCCAATTCAGTGAAGATGCCCCGATCCGAGAAGGTGGGGTAGTCCCATTCGGCCTGCACCCCCTGCGCCAGGACGTGGGCATCGATGTCTTTAATGTGCATGGTGAGGATGCGGTCGGCGTAGGTGCGGCAGAAGTCGACCACGTCTGCACCGGCCCAGGCCAGGTGACCCGTGTCCGGCCCCATAAACACAAGCGCGGGATCGACGAGATCGAAAAGGCGGTCGATTTCGTCACGGGTTTCGATGACGGTGCCGACGTGGTTGTGGAAACATGAGCGTACGCCGGATTTCAGTGTGATTTCACCGACGCGATTCAGGGTCTCGGCAAACTGACGAAATTGGGCATCGGACAGGGCATCATCGGCCTGGACATGACCGGCAACCTGGCGACGAGTGAGCCCGCGCGGGCCGGTCCACGTACCGGATGCGGCGACGTAAAGCTCGGTGCAGCCGACCGCTGCGCCAAAGGCCGCATGGTTCTGCGCCTGCGCCATGATAGAGTCGCTCTGTGCCGGATCCCAGAAAGCGCCGCCCAAATACCCTGGTGCAGGGGAAAGACCATGCGCCGCGAATTGGTGGATCAGATCCTGGGGCGAACGGCCTTCTCTGGGGGCAGCGGGTGCGCCGTCATATCCGGCCTGTGCGATCTCGGCCAGCACCGTTTCTTCGGGCACATTCTTCCACGTTAGTTGACCACAACCGATGGGGACGTTGAGCATTTTGATTACTCCTCCACTCGTTTGATGTGAGCGCCGAGGCTGCGCAGCTTTTCATCAATGCGCTGATAGCCACGGTCAATCTGTTGAATGTTGCCGATGCGGGTGACGCCTGTGGCCGCCAGCGCGGCCAGCACCAATGCCATCCCGGCGCGGATGTCGGGGCTGCTTACTTGCTGTCCGCTGAGGTGACTGGGGCCCACCACCACGGCGCGATGCGGATCGCACAGGATGATCTGGGCACCCATCGATACCAGCTTGTCCACAAAAAAGAGACGGCCGTCATACATCTTTTCATGGATCAACACCGTGCCGTGGGCCTGTGTAGCGGCGACGAGGGCGATGCTCATCAAGTCGGGCGGAAAGGCAGGCCACGGCTGATCATCGATCTTGGGGACGGCGCCGCCGAAATCGGGCACCACACGCAGCTCTTGATCCGCTTCGATGACGAGGGTGTGTCCACTTCCGTTCGATGTGGCCGGGTTGTGCTCGACATGCATGCGCACGCCCAGCCGATCCACAAAGACCATCTCGATCATGCGCAGGTGATCCAACACGACACCGTCGATCCGCAGTTCGCCCGGCGTGACGGCACCCAACCCAATGTAACTGCCAATTTCTACATAATCGGGGCCAACCGTAAACTCGGCGCCGTGCAGCTTCTCTTGCCCCTGAATGATGAGCGTGTTGCTGCCAATCCCCTGGATCGGGCACCCCATCGCCACCAGAAGGTGGCAGAGATCCTGCACGTGCGGTTCGCTTGCGGCATTACGCAAGATGGTTGTGCCGCGTGCCAGCGCCGCAGCCATCAACCCGTTCTCGGTAGCGGTGACCGACGCCTCGTCGAGCAGAATGTCGCTCCCGTGCAGACCGTTGGGGGCATCGAGTCGGAAGCGATCATTGCGCTCGAAATTGGCCCCCAATGCACGAAACACCTGAAGATGCGTGTCGATGCGGCGCCGGCCAATGTCATCACCGCCCGCCGTCGTATCGACGGAAAAGTGCCCACAGCGCGCCAGCAACGGCCCCATCAGGGTCAGCGATCCGCGGATCTGCGAAAACGAGCGAGAGTCGGGCGTTGAAGAATGCAGACCACGCGCACACAACGTGACACTGCTGCCATTGCGTTGTATATCGACGCCGAGATCGCGCATCAGATCTAAGACCGTGTCGACATCGCCGATTTCGGGCATGTTGTGCAGTGTTACGGGATCGTCCGTGAGCAGACAGGCTTCGGCCAGAGGCATTGCCGCGTTCTTGTTGCCACTGGCCACCACTGTCCCAGACAGCGTGTGTCCTCCCTCGATCACAAAGTAAGACATAAACAACTCCTGTGGGTTTTATTCGTGGCCTCAGATCGGAGAGCTGAGGAAGGGACTGTCAATTGACGGTGACAAACTGACGGCGATTGTGCCAACGCTCTCTGTGCAGGCAAAGTTCCGTGTCTCAATGCACGTCCGATCTGGCGGGAATTGTAGCCCTCCTCTCATTTGTCGTCAATTGCCCGCCGGCTGAACACGCGTTCTAATTGCGACCACACAAAACTTCGCTTTTTCCTGAAATTTGTGCTAAAATTACATGGTTGTTCTGAGAAAACCTGTGCCTATGAAGAGTGCCATTTTGGCTTAGAATCTAGCCGTCAATTCACAGCAGCCGCCGAAGTTGGCCTGTTTAGGGCGGACGTAGTGCTGCGCACTGTAATTTACGGATAAACACTTAATAGAGGTTGTCTGTGGGGATTGTTGACAGCTTATCTGCTGGGTATCGTGTGTTAACCCGACATCTTGAGTTAATGGTATTGCCGCTGCTGTTGGATGCACTTTTATGGCTGGCGCCCCGCATCAGCATTGAGCCGCTGTTGTTGAGATTGGCGGCCGTTTACCAGGATCTCAGCGTCGGGCTGGGGGACAGCGGCGGTGATCTCTCGGCCATGTCGAATCAGATGACCGACTTACTAACCACTACCAGTTCATCGTCAAACCTGCTGGAATTTCTGGTGAGCCGCACACTCTATCACGTCCCCAGTCTGTTGGTGAACGTGCCTATGCTCAAGGACGCGCACGGGAGCATTCAGATTGATTCGGTCAGCACAGCCGGAGCGTTGGGGCTGCTGTTTAGCATTTCGGGTGTGTTGCTCGGCGTGATTTACATGAATCTGTTGGCAAAGGCGTTGCCCCTGGGCCAAGGACAGAAGATGCTCTCGGCGGGGCAGTTTGTGGTTCAGGTGCTTCGTCATTGGGTGCGTACGCTGCTTTTTGCCGTCGGCGTCTTCTTCTTGCTTCTGATCATTTACATCCCGGCCACGATTGGCGCCACCCTGCTCATGGCGCTTAGTCCGGCATTGGGCAGCGGCGCCATCTTGTTGATGAGCGGGATTTCGTTGGTGGTCTTCTTTTACCTTTACTTTGTAACCATCGGGCTGGTGCTCGATGATCTGCCCGTCATACAGGCGGTAATCCGCAGTGTCCTGCTCATCCGCCATAACTTCTGGACAACGGTAGGCTTCATTCTTTTGACAACTCTAATCTCTCTTGGCATGGGGTTATTGATAGGTCAACTGGCGCTAAGTGGATTGTTTGGGGCGATCATCGGCGCCCTGATCAATGCGTTCATCGGCACAGGGATTGCCATAGCGCTCTTGGTCTTCTATCGCACTCGTCTGCTCGCTACGGTTGGTGAGCCGGTAACACCGTCCCGTCAGAGCGCGTGATACATTCGTACTAACGATCTTCGCGACAGATACAGCCAATAGCTGGCTCGTCGCCGAAGAATGGAGGCAATCAGTGGCAAACGGAAAACGCAATCAGGATTTTGTCTACGAGGCCGAACAAATTCAGGTCTTGGAGGGGTTGGAGGCAGTGCGCCGCCGCCCCGGTATGTACATTGGCGGCACAGACGGCAAGGCGCTGCACCATATGGTCTACGAAGTGGTGGACAACGCCATCGACGAGGCTATGCAGGGACGTTGTGATCATATCTGGGTAACGCTTCACAAAGATGATAGTGTCAGCGTTACCGACAACGGCGCGGGCATCCCGGTTGGCATTCAACAACAGACGGGTCTCCCCGCCCTGACCGTTGTCATGACCAAGCTGCACGCCGGCGGTAAGTTTGGCGGCGGCGGCTACAAAGTGTCGGGTGGTCTGCATGGTGTGGGTGTCAGCGCCGTGAACGCCTTGAGCACATGGATGGAAACCACGATCAAGCGCAATGGTAAGGTGTACCGGCAGCGTTTCGAGCGCGGTGTACCGATGACGGATGTTGATGTGATCGGCGAGTGTGATCCCAACGACACGGGGACGACGCAGCACTTCTTGCGCGACGATACCATCTTCCAGGTCTTGAGCTATGAGTGGCCGGCGTTGGTGACGCGTTTCCGCGAAATGGCCTTCCTCACCCGCGCCGTGGACATCACCTTTGTGGATGAACGCGAGGATCTCCCTCGCGAGGTGAACTTCCACTTTGAAGGCGGCGTTCAATCCTTTGTACGCTATCTCAACAAGAACCGAGAAGTCCTGCATCCGCCGATTTATATTGACCGTGAGATCGAGAGTACGCAGGTTGAGGCGGCAATTCAGTATACAGATGGCTATAACGAGTCTGTTTTTGCCTTTGCCAACACGATTAACACGCCTGATGGCGGTACGCACCTTACCGGTCTGCGCGCGGCGTTAACGCGACAGATCAACGATTACGCCCGCAAACAGGCCTTTTTGAAGGATAGCGATCCGAACTTTACCGGCGATGATACACGCCAGGGGATGACGGCGATTATTAGCGTCAAAGTATTGGAACCTCAGTTCGAGGGGCAGAACAAACTGAAACTGCTCAACAATGAGGTCCGCTATCATGTGGAACAGGCTGTTGCCGAATCGGTGGGCGAGTGGATGGAGCAGAATCCGCGTGATGCGCGTCGAATCCTCGAAAAGTGCCAGACGGCTTATCGGGCCCGTGAGGCCGCGCGTAAGGCACGCGATCTGGTTATCCGTAAAAGCGCACTGGAAAGTTTGACCTTGCCCGGCAAGTTGGCCGATTGCTCGACCCGCGATCCGCTGGAAAGCGAACTCTACATTGTGGAGGGTGACAGCGCCGGTGGTTCGGCCAAGCAGGGCCGAGATCGACGCTTCCAGGCGATTCTACCGCTGCGTGGCAAGATCCTCAACGTCGAGAAGACCAGCCTGGATAAGGCGCTTGGTAACAAAGAGATTCAGGCATTGATCACAGCCCTGGGTACGGGAATCGGCGATGACTTTTCCGTCAAAAATCTGCGCTATAACCGTATTATCATTATGACCGACGCTGATGTTGACGGCGCTCACATTCGTACATTGCTGCTGACGCTCTTCTTCCGCTATATGGAACCGCTGGTGGAAAACGGCCACCTCTACATCGCCCAACCTCCGCTCTATCGGGTTCAGGTGACGGATAAGAGCAACGGCAAGTCGAAACGCGACCTGCGTTATGTCTACAACGATGGCGCGCTCTTGAAAATGCGCAAAGAGATGGGCGACGAAAACGTCAAACTCGAACAGCGCTACAAAGGTCTGGGGGAAATGAATCCCGAGCAGCTTTGGGTGACGACCATGAACCCAGAAAACCGCACGCTACTCCAGGTTTCGGTGGACGATGCGGCCGAAGCGGATCGTACATTTGATATGTTGATGGGCAGCAGTGTTCCGCCGCGGCGCCGTTTTATCCAGACGCACGCGCACGAAGTACGCAACCTGGATGTGTAGGGGACTGCGATCGTAGGTCTCGCTTCAAAAGCAAACAACAAAAAGAGGACGCCGTCACCATGACAGCGTCCTCTTTTTGTTCGTAAGGTTCTCGCATCTGCAGCGTACCCGTCAGCGCAAGAAGGGCTTATTTGGATAGCTTGGCGGAACCAAATGCTTCGTTTGGTAGAGGAAGCGGAAAAGAAACCATGGGTGTGGGCTTGATGGGCATTGTGAGCGTCCGCCGTTGTGAAAGCGAAGCAACTTTGTGGCTCAACTCGGCCGGTGATCCCGTATCCTGGGCAAGATTGGCCTCGACCACGGCTTTGGGCATGAAATAAGCCACGCTGCTCTCTCGGTTCTGGGCAAGCACGACGCCGCCATGGGCGCGTACCGCGCGTGAACCGTCGAGTCCGTCCTGTCCCAGGCCGCTGAGGACAACAGCAGTGAGCCGCCGACGATAAAGTGGCGCGAGGTTGGACAGGGTAATGTCCGCTGCGGGTTTTACTGAGTTCACACGGGGTGCGTCAAGCAGTTGGACAACCCCGTGCACCGTAAAAGAAAGGTGATAGCCCCCTGGGGCAACCAGGAATTGTCCTTGCGAGATTAGGTCGCCGTCTTCGGCTTCACGGATCCAATACGAGGAGATCTGGTTCAGGTTCTCGCCTAGCAGCCTTGTAAAACCGGCCGCCATATGTTGAACGATCACACCACCGATGGGCAGATTGGGTGGCAGTGACGAAAAGAAGAGGCGCAGCGCCTCCGGGCCGCCGGCCGAACTGGCCACCACAACCGGCATATCTGTCAATGCAAGTGCTCGAATCGGATGTTTGTGCAAGAGGATACCTTTTTCGCAAAATCAGTCCAGGGCTGAATAGGGGCCGAAAGGTCGGTTCGCTCCAGTATAAACTGCCAATGCCGCTCACGGAACGCCCCATTTCACCTATACAGGGTTTATCGGCTGCCGCACACGACAACCGGCCCAGATCACGCATCATCGTACGGGCACGAGGGGGATGGGGGCGACGTCTCGCCCATTGTCGCAGATCTCCGTCCCATCCCCCTCATGCCCCGACAACCGGCCCAATATCACGCATCATCGTACGGGCACGAGGGGGATGGGGGCGACGTCTCGCCCATTGTCGCAGATCTCCGTCCCATCCCCCTCATGCCCCGACAACCGGCCAATATCACGCATCATCGTACGGGCACGAGGGGGATGGGGGCGACGTCTCGCCCATTGTCGCAGATCTCCGTCCCATCCCCCTCATGCCCCGACAACCGGCCCACATCATCACGACTAGCATCGTACGGGCACGAGGGGGATGGGGGCGACGTCTCGCCTATTGTCGCAGATCTCCGTCCCATCCCCCTCATGCCCCGACAACCGGCCAATATCACGAAGCATCGTACGGGCACGAGGGGGATGGGGGCGACGTCTCGCCCATCGTCGCAGATCTCCGTCCCATCCCCCTCATGCCCCGACAATCGGCCAATATCACGCATCACCGTACGGGCACGAGGGGGATAGGGGCGAGGGGCAAACAAAAACCCCCTGGTCAATTCCTGACCAGGGGGTTTCAGTCTTGGTGACTCTTTAATTTAAGAGAGGTAATCGCGCAATTTGCGGCTGCGGCTCGGGTGGCGCAAACGGCTCAATGCCTGGGCCTCAATCTGACGGATGCGCTCGCGCGTGACGCCAAACTTCTTGCCAACTTCTTCCAGCGTGTAGCAGTAACCGTCTACCAACCCGAAACGAAGTTGCAAAATACGCACCTCACGCGGGGTCAGGCTCTGGAAGATCTCATCAATAACCTCGCGAAGCAACTGTTGACCGGCAGCATCCTGTGGGCTGTCTGCATCTTCATCTTCAATAAAGTCGCCCAGGTAGCTGTCTTCTTCTTCGCCCACGGGCATCTCGAGGCTGAGCGGACGTTGGCTCACACGCATGATGTGTTCCACCTTCTTCGGTGTAACGCCCAATTCTTCCGCGATTTCTTCAGTTGTCGGATCACGCCCAAGTTCCTGCACCAGTTGGCGGCTGGTACGCGTGAGCCGGTTGATCTGCTCGTACATGTGAACCGGGACGCGAATTGTGCGCCCTTGATCGGCGATGGCACGCGTCACGGCCTGACGAATCCACCAGGTGGCATAGGTGCTGAATTTGTAACCGCGCCGATAATCGAATTTTTTGACGGCACGAATCAGACCAATATTGCCTTCCTGAATCAGATCAAGGAAGGGTACACCACGCCCGACATACTTCTTGGCCACACTGACGACGAGACGACTGTTGGCTTTGATTAGATGTTCTTGTGCTGCCTGTCCATCGCGCACCAGCAAAAGCAGCCGTTCACGTTCTTCCCAGTCTTCCACCCCATCGGAAAGTTTACCTCGTGAAAGACGACCTTTTTCCATTCGTTTCGCCAGGTCAACTTCTTCCTCTGCCGTGAGCAGAGGAACACGCCCAATTTCTTTGAGGTAGAGGCTGATCGAATCGTCGATCTCGATTTGGCTTAGGTCGAAATCTTCCTCTTCTTCAACACCTTCGATAATCTCTTCGGGTTCTTCTTCTTCAGATTCTTCTTTTTGTCCAACCCCAATGCCTTGCTCGAAGAGGGTTGCAAAGATGTCTTCTAGTTGGTCGATATTGTTCTCGACCTCCGGCATCACCTTCAAGACATCATCGTAGCTAACGAACCCCTTTGAACGTCCCAATGTCAGCAGATGCTCTTGGGCCTGTTCAGGTGTTAGAGGCTGAGCCTGCTGCTCTTCCTGTTCGATCTGTGTTGTCAAAATTTCTTCTGTCATTTCGTGGCATCTCCATGACTATTGGGCACCGTTTTTACGCAGGGTTACCCTTGAAACCTGCATTTTGCTCACTGCACCGCCCGCCCCATTCCATAACGATTTACATCAGTTAGCTGCGGCTCTTTACTTTACAATAACGAAAGCTATTTCACTATAAGGGATATTCCACTCTACACGGCAAACCATAGTCGACTAAGACTCTGCGCTCGGTACCGTCAAACGGCCTGCAGAGTATCCTTAAAATCCCAAATTTGATTGTGCCGCCCATAGATGCGGTCACAAGCTGTACACTGAATCCGTTCCTCGTTCCGTTGCGTAAATGCTTCCGCGCCACAGTGAGGACAACGAAACAGCTTTGCAACATCACCCGGATCAGTACTCGCTTTGCGATCAACGCGCCGGCTGCGACTGCTCGCTGTTACCAGAGCGCTTGGCGCCAGGGGAAACTGACCTGCCCGCTCAAAAAATGCTTGTTCAATGGTCACCAACTGCTCTGATGAAATCCACTTCTTGAGTAACGGCAAGCGGAAGTGGGACAGAGCAAATCGACGTGATACTGACAACTTTGCTTCCGCCAACTGTGTTTCCATCCACCGCGGGTGGAAATCGTAGTTGAGTTTGACGAATTCCACAGGCTGCGGCTCAAAAGGTGACCATGATTGTCGTCGAATGGCCCAACGGCCAATCGACTTCAGATTACGCTTGTTGGCGTATTCGAGAATCGCCGTACTCTGGCCATGCAACACTCGCTCGATTTGGGTGAGTGCTGTCGGTACATCAGCCAGATGGTGCATCACACGCAACATAACCAATGTATCCAATGTGGCGTGTGCAAGAGGCAGATCGTAGATATTGCCTGCTACAAAGACAAAACGCTTGTCATTCCCCCAACGGGCCACGGCATCGGCCAGGAGCGTTCGGCTGTAATCAAACAGAATGATCTGCTCGTATCCGGTGTAGAGTTCGGCAAGCCGCCCAAACCCTGCGCCCAGCTCGGCAATACGGCGTCCTGAAGCAGGAAGAACACGTCTTAAAACGGCACGTTCAACTAGATCTTCGTACTCTCTGTCCTGACCTTCCCAGAAAGCCTGGCGATAATTACTGCCTTCGTAATCCATCACCGGGATCTGCGCGGTGTCTTTTGGTTCTGTCGCCGGATTGCCCATTAGTGTCGGCACATGTCTGATTCTCAAAAAAATGGGTCTCGAATGTTTCACGTGAAACATAGTTGCCCTGTTTCACTCTCCGAGACCTCCCTGAACGCATCTGAATTAGAACAAAAAGTGCGGGGAAGGTATCCCCTCCGCGCAGTCGACCCATTATAGCACCCACGATCTCCAATTTCAATACCCAATTTGAGCTTTTTTTAACAATCAGTTAATCGAACCCTAACGACACTTCTGTTTGGGGGCTGTCCAGTATTCCAAATTTGAAGATACAAACGGCAAACCAGGGGTAGCGACCACCGATTGAGTGCGCAGCGTTATGGCGCAACGCCTGTACCAAACGAAATCAAGGGAGCGGGTCGGGTGTGTCCCATAGTTATTGGGTGGGTCCATGTCTACCGGGAAGCCACGACGGATGGACACGGAGGTCCATCCCTACGGTAGGGACCGGCCTCCGTGCCGGTCCGTTCTGGGTCGGTGGACGATTACGGATGGACACGGAGGTCCATCCCTACGTGTAGAGACCGGCCTCCGTGCCGGTCCGTTCTGGGTAGCTGCCCTGGCGATCCGAACCGAAAAACTTGGGACGCAACCGAGCGGGTCCGCTTCAGAAAGCGGGTCTACGAGATCTCGTCTGTGAACCCGCTTGGGTTTCGATATGCCTCGCAGACTCGGCTACTCAACCGGCGCTAGTCCCCTCTGGTCAAGCCAAACCACGAATTGCCGTGTCATGTCCCGCCGCCTTGACAAGTAACTACCATCTCAACCAGCTTTATGGGTGTTCAATGCCGGCCAGGTGTTGTGTGTCGTTGACCAGAATCGGATTCCAGCCAGCATCACCCTGTTCCAATATGGAAATAGCGCAGTTCATGGGATCCCACCGGCGCCAGTCTTGGGGGCCCTCGCCCAGCCACTGCGCCAGAAGGTTGCTGATGACTCCGCCATGCGTCACGGCCAATAGTGTCTGCCCAGGGTGCGTCTCGGCTAACTGCCGGAAGGTTGCCGGCACACGGCGCCCAAACACAAACGGAGATTCGCCATTGGGGGGAGTGAAATGTGGATCGGCCTGCCAACGCTCCCATAGCCGATCTACTTCTCTCAACTGGACAAATGACCGGCCTTCCCAATCACCGATACTCATCTCGCTCAGGCCGGGTTCAATACGTACATCGATCTCAATCGCCTTGGCCAACGCTTGCGCCGTCCGCTGCGCCCGGGCCAACGGGGACACATAGATATGATCGATGGGCGATTCACGGTCTATTTCGAGTAGACGCCGTGTGGTAGCAACCACTTGCGCCTCCCCCAATGGCGTCAGCGGCGCGTCGAGTGCGCCATGCCAAATCCCATTCACGTTCGCTTCAGTCTCCGCATGGCGGAGCAAGATCAGTCGGGTCATAGAATCCTCGTATTTTCTGCAATCCGTTTCATGTCGTTCAACGGCAGTTCGCCGGTTGAGTAGGTGTTGTTTCCGGCATATCAAAACCCAGACTTGCCTAAGTCTTACCCGTGCTAAAATGGTACAACCCCACTACGCTCACCACCTGTAAAGGATCACCCAATGAAGAAAATCTACATCATCGGCGACAGCATCTCGATCCAGTACGGACCGTACCTGCAAGCCTACCTTAACGGGATCATAGACTATGCCAGGAAGGAAGGTGAAGAGGAGGCGTTGCTCAACCTCGATGATCCGCAGGGGGCCAATGGGGGCGATTCGGGGCGGGTGCTGGCATTTCTGGCTGCCAAAGCGGCAGCCGGCGGCGTTGATGCCGATCTTTTGCTGGTCAACTGCGGCTTGCACGACATCAAGACCGATCCGGTAACCGGACGCAAACAGGTTCCCCTCAGCCAGTATCGAGAAAACTTGCGCGCCGTCCTCGCTGTTGCTACACAGGTGCGGCCACGGCTGGTGTGGCTGCGAACCACACCATGTGATGAGGCTATCCACAACACTGCGGATATGACCTTCCACCGTTTCGCCGCAGACGGCGTCGCCTACAATCAGGCGGCCGATGAGATCATGCGCGCCGCCGGCGTGCCGATCATCGATCTCTACACCTTTACGCGCAACCTCGGCCCCGACCTCTACTGCGATCACGTCCACTTTCATGAGCCTGTTCGTCAAAAACAGGCGGCATTCCTGGCCGGCTGGCTGTTGGGCTTTAGCGGTTGAGCATTACCCGGCACAACTCATCGTGTCGTACTCACTGATCTTTGAAGGGAGCAGTATGCTGCTTTCGGCACGCTGCCCGGTCGGGTAGGCGCTCACGTCCACGTCCACCTTTTCAAACCACAAGAAAACAGGTGCGACACACTGGCCGTGCGTCGCACCTGTCGTCGAACCGTTACCAAACAGCGCCTAAAAGATGTTGAGCAAACCGGCCCCGAAGGCACTGGCAAAGACCAGGCTGACGATGCTCATCAGCTTGATCAAAATGTTCAGCGCGGGGCCGCTGGTATCCTTGAATGGATCGCCGACGGTGTCACCCACGACGGCGGCTTTGTGGGCATCCGAGCCTTTGCCGCCCATAACGCCGGTCTCGATCCACTTTTTGGCGTTGTCCCAGGCGCCGCCAGAGTTGGCCATCATGACTGCCAGCATAAAGCCCGAAGCAATCGAGCCGACCAGCATCCCGGCCACCGCCTCACGCCCCAGGATGAAACCGACGAGCAGCGGCACCACCACGGCCAGGGCGCCGGGCAACACCATCTCGCGCAGCGCGCTCTGCGTACTGATGGCGACACACTGCCGGTAATCAGGCTTTCCTGTGCCGTCCATCAACCCTGGGATCTCCTTGAACTGGCGGCGAACTTCCATCACAATCTCGAAGGCTGCCTTTCCCACCGCCGTCATCGTCAGCGCCGCAAACAGATAGGGAAGCATGGCGCCGATCAACAGGCCGGGGATCATTTCCGAGTCGAGCAGACTGAGATCCTCGGGGCGCAGACCCGCCGCCTGAATGTAGGCCGCCATCAAGGCCAACGCCGTCAACACGGCCGAACCAATCGCAAACCCTTTACCCGTAGCGGCAGTCGTATTGCCCAGGCTGTCCAGCGCGTCGGTGCGTTCGCGCACATTGCTGGGCAGATGCGCCATTTCCGCAATACCGCCGGCATTGTCGGCAACAGGTCCGTAGGCATCGGTCGCCAACGTGATGCCCAGCGTGCTCAACATGCCCACACCGGCCAGGGCGACGGCAAAGAGACCACCATTCAGCCCTCCACTGCCGGCACCCAGCCAAAGTGAGAGGATAATGGCGACCGCCACGATCAACACAGGGGCGACGGTGCTGATCATCCCGACCGCCAACCCCTGAATGATCAACGTAGCAGAGCCCGTCTCGGCGGCCGCCGCGATACCCTGCGTCGGCTTCGATGTATAGCTGGTGTAGTATTCAGTGAAATAGCCAATGCCGTTTCCGGCCAAAAGCCCCACCAACACCACGAAGAAGAAGTTCCAACTGGCGCCGGTCAGCCCAATCAACCCGGCTGTAAAGACCAATACAATCGCCGACGCGCCATAGATGGCTAAGCGCAACGTGTTGAGCAAATCTTCCTGGGTCGCGCCTTCTTTGGTGCGCACCAGAAAAGTACCCAGCAAAGAGGCGATCACACCGACCGACGCAATCAGAAAAGGCAGCACGATGAGCGTGTCGGGCTGTGAAGTTGTGGTGATGATAGCCCCCAAGGCGGCCGCCGCAATGATCGAACCACTGTAGCTCTCGAACAGGTCGGCGCCCATCCCGGCCACATCACCCACATTGTCGCCCACATTGTCGGCAATCACGGCGGGGTTGCGTGGATCATCCTCGGGGATGCCCTTTTCTACCTTACCCACCAGGTCGGCGCCTACATCAGCGGCCTTGGTGTAAATACCGCCACCCACACGTGCAAACAAGGCAATGGAACTCGCCCCAAAGCCAAACCCGGTGATATAGCTGATCACGTCGGTTTCGGGGAAGCCCATCGCCGAGAAGAAGAGGAAGAGGCCCGTCATACCGAGCAGGCTAAAGCTGACCACGGCCATCCCCATGATCGAACCGCTGCTAAAGGCCACACGTAGGCCATCGTTTAAGCTTTTGCTCGCCGCTGCCGCAGTACGCACATTGGCGCGAACCGCCGTGTACATGCCCAAGTAGCCGGCTGCGCCTGAGGCAAACGCCCCCAAGATAAAGCTAGCGGCTGTCTGCCAGTTCAAAAAGGTCGCCGTCACAATGGCGACAACGACGACAAAACCGGCCAGGAAGGTATACTCACGGTTCAAGAATGCCGCCGCCCCCTCCTGAATGGCATGTGCAATCTCTTGCATGGTCTCGTTCCCGGCGTCCATACGCAAGACGCGAGCCAGTTGAACGGCGACGTAGATCAGCCCGACAACCGCAATTGCCAGGGTAAAGCCAATGGCATTGGTTCCAGTCAACAAAGCACTTCCTCCTCTATACAGATTCATGCAACTATGCATCCAGCGGATAACGATAGGGATACGTAACCACTCTCCTTGATCGGCGCTGACCTCAGCAGTAGTCTCTGCTGCCCAACAAAAAAACAGGCCAGCGGCAGGAGGAGCCGGTAGCCATAGAAATAGCCCCTGCCCCCACAAATCCTGCACGCAGAGGCCAAGAGCCTGCTGCCACATCTTTGTAGCATGCCCCGTCTCGGGGCTTTGTATTCGCTTTCACAAGGCAAAAGTGACCGAGGTATTTTATGGTAACGCCCAAACCAAGTCAAATTCCCGTGCATAGCCGGGCAGGAAGGTTGCGTCTTGAAGATCTCTCTTCTAGCGGGTACACTGCCTATCACTCTCCAACCCCAAATCACAGACTACCCACGCGGAGGATGACGATGGTCACCGAAACTGCCTTTATGATGGATACGTCGAGCATCAAGTATGGGCCGGGCGCCACCCGCGAAGTGGGCGGCGATATGCGCCGTCTTGGCGCGCAACGAGTGCTGGTGGTCACCGACGCCCGCCTTGCAAAACTTGAACCTGTGACAGTCACACTGGCGGCGCTGCGTACCGCCGGGATTGATGCCGTCGTCTACGATCAGGTACGTGTAGAACCCACTGATGGATCGTTCCACCAGGCCATCGACTTTGCCCGAAAGGGACAATTCGACGGCTATATCGCCGTGGGCGGCGGTTCGGTGATCGACACGGCCAAGGCAGCCAATCTCTACGCCACCTATCCCGCCGATCTGTTGGCCTATGTCAACCCGCCTATCGGCCGCGGGGAACCGATCCCGGGTCCGCTAAAACCATTGATCGCGATCCCTACGACGGCGGGCACCGGCAGTGAAACGACCGGCGTCGCCATCTTCGATCTCACCGAAATGCACGCCAAAACAGGCATTGCCCACCGTGCGCTGCGTCCCGTTTTGGGTATTCTCGACCCGCACAATACGCGCACATTGCCCAAAATGGTGGCCGCCGGCAGCGGGCTGGACGTGCTCAGCCATGCGCTGGAATCGCTGACGGCGCTGCCCTACCAGGATCGACCTGCGCCGGAGCGACCGGAACTGCGCCCTGCCTATCAAGGATCAAACCCCATCAGCGATATTTGGGCAGCGCGGGCAGTGGAGATGGTAGCAAAGCACATCGTAGCCGCTGTCAACGACCCGGAAGACGACGAAGCGCGCAGCCAGATGTTGCTGGCTTCAGCCTTCGCCGGGATTGGCTTTGGCAATGCCGGTGTCCATCTGCCGCACGGCATGTCCTACCCTGTATCAGGCATGGTGCGCAACTATCAGCCGCCGGGGTATCCGACCGACCACGCAATTATCCCGCACGGCATGTCGGTGATTCTCAACGCACCGTCGGTCTTCCGCTTCACGGCGGCCGCTAACCCCGAACGTCACCTCTACGCTGCGCGCCTCATGGGGGTGGACACGCACGATGTCCCCCTGGAGAAGGCGGGCGATCTGTTGGCCGACGCCATCATTGCCTTAATGCAGAAAGTGGGTGTGCCCAATGGCCTAAGCGCCATTGGCTTTGGTGAGGACGATATTGAAGCGCTCGTTCAGGGGACATTGCCCCAGCACCGTGTCACCAAACTGTCGCCTCGCCCGGCGGATGCGGCGGATCTACGCACGTTGTTCAGGGGTGCCATGCGCTATTGGTAGCGGGCGCGACAAATAGCGAGGCGCGCTCAGGAACGATCGTCGCGCCTCGCTACCCTTATCGATACAGTCGATTGTAGTGGTAATAGTGCGAAAGAATGCGCTGGACGTACAGGCGTGGTTCGCTGTAGGTCATCAGCTCTACGAAGAGTGCTTCGTCGCCGCCCGCCAACCCCTGCCAGGTGCGCGCATTGCCCGGCCCGGCATTGTAGCCGGCCAGCGCAGCCACAATGCTCCCACTCTCTACATAATCGCGCACCCAATCCAGATAGAAGACGCCGAAACGCACGTTGATGTACGGACGGTAGATGAGCGCGTTCGAATAGTTGGGGAAGCGGAGACGTTCGGCGATTTCAGCCCCCGTGGCAGGGATAATCTGCGACAACCCTTGCGCGGCGGCGAAGGATCGAGCGCCCTCCTCGAAGAGGCTCTCCTGGCGGATCAGACTGTAGAAGAGCAGTGGATCAATGCCAAATTCGGCGGCCTCTCGTTCCACCAACTCCTCAAAATGGACGGGGTAGGCGATGCGCTGCAAAAAGGAGGGTGTCCCCTCGACCAGCGACGCGCCACTGAGCGTCATCAACTTCGTCGAAACGTTGATAGCCAGACCGTAGGTGCCCAACTCTTGGAAATGCAGGGCCAGGGCATACAACGCATGGGCATCCTCGCTGTAGCGATTGGCAACCCGCTGCAACAAAGACAACGCTTCCCCGCGGCGATCCAGACGCAATAGCATTTCACCCGCGCTCAAATCAGGATCGTTGGCCACGGCGGCGGGCAACGTCGCCAACTCCCCGGCGTCCACACCACTCCAGCCGGACAGCCATTGTTCGGCGAAGGCCCGGCTGCCGTCATCACCCGCCAATGTAGACGCGGGATTGGGCAGTTCCGGCACCAGACGAAAGACGTTGTTACTGTGATTCGTATCTAGCAACGCCACCCCGGCCAGCACGCCGTAATAGGTGTCCGGTTCGCGATCGACCAGGGCTTGCCACTGGGCCGTTGCGTTTTCGGCGTCTCCGCGCGCAGCGTAGGCGCGGCCTAGCCAATAGGAAGTCGCCTGCGGCTGTTCGGCAGGATACTCATTTTGCAGACGACTGAAACTAAGCACCGCCTGTGTATAGAGTCGATTGCTCATTGAGCCAATGCCCAATATATAGAGCGCTCTGGGCGCCCGTTCGCTACCTGGGAAGGCGTCGACCAGCGAGAAAAAGTCTACGGCGGCTTCAAGTTGGTTGTCGGCGCTGATCGCCGAGAGCGCACTCAGCCACAGTGCCTCCGCCGCCAACGGGTTGTCGGCGTGTTCCCGCGCAAAGGTGCGGTAGATGCGTCGCCCTTCGATGTCGTTCCCGCTCAGGATGGCCAAGCGCGCTTGATCGATCTTCGCCTGTCCGAAACAGACACAGGACGGGTATTCGGCGATGGTACGCTCAAAGAGCGCCTGGGCCTCGGCGAAGTTTCCTAATGCCAGATGGGCTTGCCCCATGCCGTGGAGCGCTTCCCCCACTCTGGCATCAGATGGGTTTTCGTTGATAAAGGCCTCGAAAGCGTTGATGGCCGGGAGCGTCGATCCTGCGGCCACATTGATCGAGCCTCGCAAAATGAGATCAACGGGCGCGCCACGCCCCACCAACGCTGCCAGCGCCGGATGAGCGGCGGCGCTGGCTCCCTCTTCCGCCAGGACGGTTTGCCAACGCGCGATGGCTTCGGCTTCGTTCCCTGCTTCGGCGTAGGCATTGCCGGCGCGTGTGCCGATCGCCGTGCGATAATTTGGATTTACGGCGAACGAGAGGATCTGATCATAAGCAGCGGCCGCATCGGCCCACCGGCCTGCACTTTCAAGCAGCGACGCCTGGGCTTCGAGCAAGCGCGCCAGCGTGGCGTTGTCCACAACCGAGGCGGCAGCGCGCCCGAAGGCATCGGCGGCGGCACTTGGGTTAGCGGCGTCCCGGTAGGTCTGGCCAATCAACTCGAAAATGGTTTCACTCAGTTGAGGATACTCGTCCAGAAACTGGGTATAGGCCGCCACGGCTTCCTCGGCGCGTCCCAGACCGCTGAGCGCCTCTGCGCGCAGGAAGGTCGCATCAAGTCGCCGTGGGTCGTCGGCGGGCAGATTGGCGGCGTCCGCCACAAAGAGATCGAGCGAGTCCAGCGCCTGGGCGTGGGCATCCTCGGCCAGGTAGGATTCCACCAGCCGATAGCGTGCTTCCAATCGGTCGACGGCGCCACTGCTCGCATCGGCCAACACCGCCGCCAGCATGGTCTGTTCCTCGCCATAGTAGCCCAGCCGGTGCAGATGCGCCGCTTCGTCCAGTTGTTCCGTTGGCGACAGGATGGCCGTCGGCGAAGGCGTGGGTGTTAACGTCGGTTGGTCAACGGCGGCCACTTCGGCGGCGCGGTTGACCGGCGAACTATCCGCTAAGGCAGCGCCTTCACTTTGCACCGTTGTCCCTGTCGTCGGTGTAAAGGTAGGCACAACTCCTTGCGCAGACTTTGTTTCGGTGGGGAGGGTCAAGGTCACCGGTTCAGCGGTAGACCGATCCCAGAGACGCGCCGTGATCAGCAACGCTACCGCCAAAACCAGCAGCGCTCCTGTTACCCAGCGAAAAATTGGCAAGTAACTTAAAATACGATCCATAATCTCCATTATCCGTACTGCAATCGGTGGCTGTCAAAAAACCGAACCGAGGCAGGTATAAGCTCGACACCACAAGCTTCGCTCAATAGACGTCGAGATGCTGGGTTTTTGTTCCGCGCTTGCCCACTGATTCGACCACGCATTGCGAACGATAGCGCCGCAAAATAAGTGCGGTCGGTTTGTTCTGCTCTATCCGCTGTGCTATGATGGCGACACTTTCGACTCTACCTTTCGACCATCTTGTGGACCTGTGAACTTATGACTGCTGTTCAAGAAACGCAAAAATATCAGGTGGTAGTGGGCATGGAAGTTCATGCGCAACTGCTCACCCGCACCAAGATGTTTTGCCGCTGTAGCACCGACTATCAGGGCGCACCGCCCAATACACATACCTGCCCTACCTGCCTGGGGTTGCCCGGCGCCATGCCGGTGATCAACCGTGCGGCCGTGGAAGCTACGATCAAGACGGGATTGGCGCTCAATTGCCGGATCGCGGAGACGGCCGTCTTCGCCGCGCAAAAACTATCACTACCCCGATCTCCCCAAAGGCTATCAGATTTCGCAGTACGAATTACCTCTCTGTATCGATGGCTGGATCGATGTCGATCTGCCCGACGGCGCCAGCAAGCGTATCCGCATCCGCCGCGCCCACCTCGAAGAGGATACGGGCAAGAATATCCACGACGGCGGCTACACGCTGGTTGATCTCAACCGCGCCGGCATGCCGTTGCTCGAAATCGTCACCGAAGCCGACATCAACAGTCCCGAAGAGGCGTACGCCTTTCTCACCAAACTGCGCACGATCCTGCGCTATCTGGGCGTCAACAGCGGAGACATGGAGAAGGGCGCCATGCGCTGTGAGCCCAACATCAGTGTACGCACGCCCGAACAGACGGCCCGTGGCGAATATGGCACCAAGGTCGAGGTGAAGAATCTCAACAGTTTCCGCGCCGTGCGCAGTGCCATCGCCTATGAAACGGTACGCCAGGCTCGTGTCATCGAGGAAGGTGGCCGCGTGCAGCAGGTCAACATGGGCTGGGATGAAAACGCACAGCGCACCGTCTTGCAGCGCAGCAAAGAGAGTTCCGAGGATTATCGCTACTTCCCCGAACCGGATCTGCCGCCGCTGGTGATCATGCAGCCGTGGATCGACGAGATCCGTGCTACGCTGCCTGAACTGCCCGATGCCCGCCGTGCGCGCTACGAGGAGGATTGGGGCGTGCGCGCCGTCGACGCTGAGATCCTCACCAGCGAGATTCAGGTGGCTAACTTCTTCGAGGAAGCCGTGGCCGCCTACGGCAGCAGCGACGACAAGCCTCAGCGCGTCGCCAATTGGATCACGGGCGAACTCTTCCGCCTGATCTACGCCGCGGGTGACGCCCAGGATCTGCGTCAGCTTGCCGATCTGCCCATTCGCCCCCAGCAGTTGGCCGCTCTGTTGCGCCTGCTCGACGAAAAGACCATTAACCTGAATACCGGTAAAAAAGTACTTGAACTGATGGCAGCCAACGGCGAAGATCCCGATGTCATCGTCAAACAGCAAGGATGGGCGCTGGTCAGCGACACGTCGGTCATCGACAGTGCCATCCAGGCCATCCTCGATGCCAATCCCGACGAACTCAACCGCTTCCGTGGGGGTGAGGAAAAGCTCTTCGGCTTCTTCATGGGCCAGACGATGCGCGCCACCAAAGGCCAGGGTGATCCGCAGATGATCAAGCAAAGGTTACAGGATCTCTTGCAGGGATGACTCTTGCGGGGCATAGGCGTTAAGTTAAGGCTCTATGCTCCACGCCCCCCGCATCCTCGTGTGCAGGCAAGAGAATTGGCCACAAAGAACACAAAGAACGCAAAGAAGAAGATGGCAACGTCCTTATCTATGTGTTCTTTGTGTTCTCTGTGGCTATTCCCTTCTGGACTTGACGCCAGGAGGGAAGACCCCGGCACTTGCTCGAACGGAGCTTTTCTTAACGCCTATGCTTTTGCGGGGTGACGTCAGACTAAAAAAGGGACCTCCCACCGTGGGAGGTCCCTTTTTTACTTCTGCGGTTGTCGCTGCGGTTTTGGTTTATTCTGCCGACAGCAGTTCGTAGGTGATCTGCAATTGCATGGTCATGTTCAACTGACCCGGGGCAATCGGACCTGCGCCGCCGCCACCCAGTCCATCGCGGGATGCCTGAGCAAAGTTGCCGCCGAAGTAGCCGCCACCCTGGCCCACCACTTCGCTGATGCTCACGACGCCACCGACCTCGGTGCCGGTCAAACCGGCCAACTCCTCGGCCTTGGTACGGGCATTTTCCACGGCCTTCGCACGCGCATCAGACTCGATCGTGCTCGGGTCGCTCAAGCTGAAGTTGACGCCGTAGATGTTGTTGGCGCCGGCCTGAATCGCTGCGTCCAGCACGCCCTCGATGTTCTCAAGATCGCGTACCGTTACCTGCACGTTGTTGCTGACATGATAGCGGACCTGCTCAGCGTTTCCATTCGTGCCCTCAGCGTCCACGGGCATTGGCCCATTGAAGTTACGCTCGGCCCAAATATTGAACCCGCTGGTCTGAAGATCCTCTTCGGCGACGCCGGCTTCTTGCAGGGCCGCGATGACGGCATCCATCATCTCACGCGCCTGGGAGACGGCATCTTGCACCGTTGGTTCCACGACTTCGACGCCGATGGTGGTGTTGGCGATGTCAGGATCGATACTCACACTGCCCTCACCGACTACAGTTACCGTACCGGGCACATTGGCACCGCTCGGATCCTGGGCCTGAGCCACCGCCGGGCTAAAGCCGACCTGCGCAGCCAACAGCGCCGCAATCAGGACGAACGCAGCCAGGATGGTGGAAATGCCAAACATTCGTTTGTTTTGCAACATGGTAGAAACTCCTTCGTCAAATTCTTTTGGGGGGATTGTCCGCGGCACACTGTGCGCCGTTGTGTTCCAAGACGAACCCCATCGCCGAATTGTTCCGCACCTTGTTGCACAAAAATAGATTTCGGCCTGATTTACAACTTTTGTTGTATGCCCTCTTTAAACGCACTGCCTCGCTTTCGGCCTGAAATTGCTTTGCGGCCAAATGGCCGAATGCTCACCTTTCGAAGCCCGAACACCCTTGAACCGCTCTGATTTGCGGAGTCCTGTCAACGCCCACGGGTGCATCCAAGATCTGTTGGCCGATGGCAAGCATCTGGTCTCGGCGTTGGACGCCTGCCCGCCGCTCACACGCTCGTTTCCTCGCTCTATGAATCACTCTCCTGACTGGAGACTGACCGTTGGTCGTAGCGGCGCTAGACCATGGCGGAGTTGGTGCAGTCAGAGCCGGAGTTGGGCGACTACGCCATCGGCTTTCGCTATTTCAAACTGGCGGCTAACGAATTCAGCCAGGAGCAGTTGCTGGGCATTCAGAACATCGTCTCCACACTCTTCCTGGCCGAGTCCAGGCCCGAGATTGACCTATTGAGCGAGCAATTGCTGGCACTCTTCCAGCGCGAAGAAGACAAGCAGGCCGTTTCGCTCTTATCTCAACTGGTACAGACAACTGGCGATCCACGGCTACGTCAGACCCGACGATTACACCTCGCTTGCCGAAGTCTACCGTTCCGAACAGGAGGTCAAAGGCATGTTGCAGACCACTTTCAAGAAGCAACAAGAACAATGGTATCAGGAAGGGCTCGAGGAAGGCATTGAACAAGGGATTGAGAAAGGCATCGAGCAAGGAATTGAGAAAGGCATCGAGCAAGGAATTGAGGAGGGTATCGAGAAAGGTATCCGTCTGACCGCTTGCACCATGCTCGCTCGTGGCCTGGACCCGGTGCTCGTCGCCGAGGTGACCGGCCTCAGCGAGGACGAACTCAACACTCTCCTCACCTCCCCGCCGCCCGAGGACATGCCACACTAACCCAACCCCGACCCGCCGAGGAACGCAATACGTAGTTCCTACTCTGTGACATGTTTTCAGCAATCATACAGTAGGAGAATCACCCCCGTACCACCCACTTGCGTGGGGCGTCTGCACATTCACAGGGAAAGGAAGAGCGCCGGGCCCAGTGCCCGGCGCTCTTCAACGATGGTTCGACGGTGAATCAGCGTCATTCGATCAGGAATAGCTCCAATCGAATACCAATCGCGAGAAACCGTTGATCACCTGGACCTTTCTTGTGCAGGTCATCGTGACATCCAACGTTTCGGACAATTGGAAATGTAGTTGTGTGCCCACCGGATAGTAGTTGCCGTGGAAGTAACAACCCAACGGAATCGGCTGGGGATTCACTACGATTTCCTGTGCGCTGGCGTTACTGAAGCTGCCCATGAAGAGCACAGCCGCCAGTATTGCCATAACCAAAAGTGAGCGAGTCTTCTTGAAGTACATGGTTTCCCTCCTGGAAAAGTAGAATTGTGTCACTGGGTTCATCTTAGCGGGAGATAGCGCAGAATACTTGACGCTTCAGCCAGGTTTTTGGCTCATATCGGCTCACACTAACAAACTTCGTTTGACGCGGTAACCCCCGACAGGCAAATTAACTTGCATGCGCTCCTGAATGCCGATATACTGATCGGACTTTGCACTCGTTCCCCCCACATCTGATCCCGTTGGCCCTATGACTACACTCAATCCTGTTTTGGAGATGCGCGGCATCTCGAAGCGTTTCGACAGTACGCAGGCGCTCGACGATGTGGCGCTGACGCTCTATCCCGGCGAGATTCACGCACTGCTGGGCGAAAATGGCGCGGGGAAATCCACGTTGATCAAGATCATGACGGGTATCTATGCGCCCGACGACGGGGAGATTTTGCTCGATGGCAAGCCGATCCGGGTGACCAGCCCCATTGAGGCCCAAGGATACGGCATCGCCGCCATTCACCAGGAGCCGATGATTTTTCCCGATCTCAGCGTGGCCGAGAATATCTTTATCAGCCACCGCGCCCAGGGGCTCTTCGTCCATTGGGGACGCATGCTGCGCGACGCCGACGCCATCCTCGACCAACTGGACGTACACCTCGATGTACACAGCCCGGCACGCGGACTGACGCTGGCACAACAGCAGGCGGTGGAAATCGCCAAGGCCATCTCGCTGAATGTGCGCGTGTTGATCATGGACGAGCCAACGGCGTCGCTTTCGGCCCACGAAGTGGATCAGCTCTTCAAACTGGCCTATACACTGCGCAGTAAGGGCGTCTCGATCCTCTTCATCAGCCACCGTATGGAGGAAGTCTTCACCATCGCCGATCGTGTCACTGTGCTGCGCGATGGACAGTTCGTCTCGTCGCAGCCCCGCGCCGCGGTGACGCAAGAAAGCGCCATCCGCGACATGGTGGGGCGACAGTTGGGCGAATTCTTCGCCCGCCGCCAGTCGACGATCGGCGAAAAACTGCTCTCCGTGCACAATCTGGGCAAAGACGGCGTCTTCGACGGCATCACCTTTGATGTACATGCCGGCGAGGTCCTGGGTTTTGCGGGGCTGGTGGGGGCGCGCCGCACCGACGTCGGTCTGGCGCTCTTCGGCATCGAGCCGGCGGATCAGGGAGACGTGATCCTGCAAGGAGAACCGGTCAGCATCCACTCGCCCGAGCAGGCCATGCGTCTGGGCATTGCCTATGTCACCGAGGATCGGCGCAACCTGGGGCTGACCCTCTCTATGTCCATAGCCACCAACATCACGCTGCCCACGCTGCACCAATACACCTCCGCCCTGGGATTGGTCAACGGGCGCGCCGAAAACGCCACCGCCGAACAATTCCGCCAGCGTCTGGCGATCCGTACGCCGTCGGTTTCACTGCCGGCGGGGAAGCTCTCGGGCGGCAACCAGCAGAAGGTGGTTCTCAGCAAGTGGCTCAACACCCGGCCCAAGTTGCTGATCCTGGACGAACCAACTCGCGGCATCGACGTGGGCGCCAAAGCCGAAGTCCATCACATGATCGCAGACCTGGCCGATGAAGGCATCGCCATCATTCTCATTTCGTCCGACCTGCCCGAAGTGCTGGCCATGAGTGACCGCATCCTCGTCATGCGTGAAGGACGGCAGAAGGGGATCCTTACCAGAGCCGAAGCGACGCAGGAGGCAGTTTTGACGGCGGCGATGGGATGAAGGGGATGAGAAGATGATGATGGGATGAAGATGATGAAGATGATGGGATGATGAGATAATGAGGCTCGTCGAGATTCATTATCTCATCATCCCATTATCCCGTTATCTCCTGACCAGCGGGGGTAAAGCCAATCATCATTTCCCGATTGCATCATCACCCAGCCACCCCATCATCTTCATCTGTCAAGCACAGAATCGAGACACACAGTATATGGACTGGCTACAACGCCGGCTGCGGCCGGAGCAGATTCGAGAGTGGAGTTTGGTGTTGTTAATCGTGCTGGCGGTGCTCTTTTTTAGCACGCAGATTGACAACTACTTAACGGCGCGCACCTTTAACCGCATTTCCACCAGTGTAGCGATCCTGGCGGTGGTAGCGGTGGGGCAGACGCTGGTGGTGCTGACGCGCAACATCGATCTCTCCGTGGGCTCGATTGTGGGCTTCACCGCTTATTTTGTGGGCACACAACTGGCCGCCAACAACGACATGCCGTGGTTGACGGCGGTTCTCATGGCCGTGGCAGTGGGCGCGGCCATGGGGTTGATCAACGGGCTGCTCGTGGCCTACGGGCGCGTGCCTGCCATTATCACCACGCTGGGGACGCTGGCGATCTATCGCTCAATCCTGGTGGAGTATTCCGACGCCCAGACGGTGATTACGGCGTCGCTGCCCGAATGGCTGGTCAATTTGCCACAGAAGAACCTCTTTTCGATGGGTGATCTCGATGTTCGTCTGGTGGTAGGCATTGCGGTGGTGGTGGTGATCGTCTTTCAACTGCTGCTGCGCTACCTTCCGTTTGGACGGCGACTCTACGCAATTGGATCAAACCCCGATGGGGCGGTCTTTGTTGGGCTGCCTGTGCAGCGGACGGTGCTGCTGGCCTTCGTCCTTTGCGGAGCGTTGTGCGGGCTGGGTGGTTTCATGTTCCTGTCGCGCTTCGGCACCATCACCGTGGTGGCCGGGCAGGGCATGGAACTGCAGGCGGTGGCTGCGGTGGTGGTGGGTGGCGTCGCCATCTTCGGTGGCTCGGGCACCATGTTCGGCGCGCTGCTGGGGACGGTCCTCATTGCAACCCTGGAGCAAAGTCTGCTGCGCTGGGCACAGATCAGCGAATTCTGGCGCGATGCCCTGCTGGGGCTGCTGATCCTGATGGCAGTGGCCAGCGACGCCGTGATCATTGAACGCCTGCGCACCCTGTGGGCGCGACGACGCCTGAACCCAACGAGGGCGAAGTAACTGTCTATGAAATCTGCTACCGTGAATCCTGCCTTGAACCGTGAACTGAACCCGCTGTCTGTGATCCTGGCCCGCTTGCGCAGTTGGGAAGGGCTGTTGCTCTTACTGCTGGTGGCGGTGATCGCATTCAATGTGGCCCAGTCGCCCTTTTATTTGCGGCTGTCGAATCAGATCAACCTCTTTCAACTTTCCATCGAGAAGATCATCCTGGCGCTGGTATTGACGTTGGTCATTATCAATGCCGAGATCGATCTGTCGGTCGCATCGATCATGGCGTTGTCTGCGGCGACGTGGGCTTTTCTCTTTGACAAGGGTGTGCCCGCTCCCCTGGGAATCGTGCTTGCATTGGCTGTGGGTCTGCTCTGCGGTGCCTTTAACGGCTTCTGGATTGCGCGCCTCGGCCTGCCGTCCCTGGCCGTGACGTTGGCCGGGCTGATCGGTTTCCGCGGCGTCGCCCGCATCCTTGTCGAGGATCGCTCGATCAGCGGTTTCCCTGAATGGTTCAACCGCTTGGGGCAGCAACCGTTGATCGGTCCGCTGCCGCTGAGTTTGATCATCTTCTTTGTGATGCTGGCGGTCACGCTGGTCCTGCTCCAATCGTCGGCGTTCGGGCGCTATATCTACGTGATTGGCAACAGCCGCGACGTGGCGCGCTACTCGGGCGTCAAGGTAGTACGCGTCAAGTTCTTGCTTTTCGTGGCCTCGGGGTTCATATCGGCGTTGGCGGGTCTGCTGCTGGCGGCGCGGCTTGGTGCTGTGCGCGGCAACATGGCCGAAGGTTTCGAGCTGGACGCCATCACGATGGTGCTGCTGGGCGGCGTCAGCATCTTTGGCGGATCGGGCACCCTCGTCGGTGTCGGGCTGGCGATCCTCCTGATTTTGAACCTGCGCAACGGCATGGCGCTGCTGAACGTCACCGGCAATACGCAGACAGGCGTCATCGGCGCACTGCTGATCCTGTCCGTCCTCGTGCCCAATTGGCTGCGCAATGCACAAGGCATGTGGCAGAGAAGACGGTAAGGCGGCAGGCGCATCGCACCTGGATCTGAACCGTGCAGAAGAAGATAGAACGGTGTGCAAACACCTCTCTATAGTTTCCTCAATTTTCCACAATTCAAGGAGAGATCTATGGGAAAGTCTTCAAAATTGTTGATCAGTGCATTGTTAATGCTGACACTGCTCCTGGCGGCCTGTGGTAGCGCCGAGTCGCCTGCACCTGTCGCCCCCACCGAAGCAGCAGCGCCCACCGAGGCCGCCGCTGAACCCACGGAAGCCCCCGCCGAAGAGGCCGCAGCCGAGCCCACCGAAGCCCCTGCCGAAGAGGCCGCGGCCGAAGCCACCGAAGCCCCGGCTGAGGAACCCGCCGCCGCTGACGTGATCGTGCCCGAACCCGGGCAGGACATCACCTCCGTCTTCATGCCCAAGTTCCTCGGCATCCTCGTCTTCGACCAGGCCAATTCAGGTGCACAGGAAGCGGCTGCCGAGTTAGGCGTCTCCGCACCGGAATTCCTGGGGCCGACGCCCGAGAACAGCGTGCAAGGACAGATCGAGATCCTGACGACCGCTACCACGCAGGGCGTAGGCGCGATTATGATCTCCAACAATGCCGGAGATCAGTTGGCCCCTGCCGCCGCCGCGGCCCAGGATGCAGGCCTCACGGTTGTCACCTGGGACTCGCCAATCCCCTCGGCCGAGGGCGAAGACGTCTTCATCGCCCAGGTGGATTTTAACGAAACCGGTACCGTCATGGCCGACATGGCGTTGAGCATCCTCGGCGAAGAGGGCGGTCAGCTCGCCATCCTCTCGGCGTCGCCTGATGCAGCCAACCAGAATGCCTGGAACGCCTCCTTCCAGCAGGCGCTAGAGGAAGATCCCAAGTACGCCAGCCTCGAATTGGTCGATCTTGTCTACGGCAACGACCAGTCCGAAGACAGCTACAACCAGGCCCTGGCCCTCGTGGACAAATACCCCGACCTCAAACTGATCATGGCGCCTACCACCGTCGGCATCGCCGCCGCCGCCAAAGCCATGCAGGACGAAGGCCTGTGCGAAGATGTAAAGGTAAGCGGCCTGGGCCTGCCCGCCGAGATGGTTTCCTACACCCTCAACGGCTGCGCGCCTGAATTCGCCTTGTGGAGCTTCACCGACCTGGGCTACCTCTCCTACTACGTCGCCTACCTGCTCTCCACCGGGCAGATGGAAGCGACAGAGGGTGTCAGTTTCGAAGCCGGCCGCATGGGCACCTACACCATCGAAAAAGACCCCACCCGCGACGCCGGTTTGCGCGTCCTCATGGGGCCGTTTACCGTCTACACCGCCGAGAATGTAGAGGCGGCTGCGCAGTAAAGCGTGACCGAGCAGACCACGTGATCAGCATGTAAGTGGCTTGCTTCGTTTATGCTCGATGATGAAGATGAAGATGATGGGATGATGAATCACGTCGAGATCCATCATCCTCATCATCCCATCATCCCGTTCACCCCTTCACCCGTTCACCCCTTCACCCGTTCAGGAGCATTTTATGCCCGACTCAATCATCGACATCAGCCGCCGCTTTTTCGAGGACGTGGTGAGGCCGATCCTGGAGGAGCACTTTCCTGAGGAGACGGCACAGACGGCGTTTGGCGTTTTTGGCTATGGCTCCGAGGCGCTGGGGATGGACGATGAGTATTCGCGCGATCATCACTGGGGTGTGCGCATTGACGCGCTGATGCCGGCGCCGATCTTCGAGACGAAGCGGACGCAGATCCTGGAGACCCTGCAGGCACAGGTGCCTAACTCGTACGAAGGACATTCCTTGCGCGAGGCATACGTCGCCAGCGCCGGGCTCGCCCCCGACAACCTGCAGGCATTCCTGCGCCGCACCATCGGCCTCGACCGCGCCCCGCAAACGTGGCAGGAATGGCTTAACATCCCCGAAGAGGACATTATTCACGTCGTCAACGGCGAGTTGTGGTTGGATCAGCGTGGCGAATTTAGCGCCGTTCGCGATGCGTTTCTGGGGTATTATCCCGAACCGGTGCGGCTGCGACGGATCGCGCACTGGTGCCGCTACTTCTCCGGCATGGGCGTCTACGCCCTCAAGCGGGCGATGCTGCGCCACAACGAATTCTACGCCACCACTCGCTTTAGCACCGCCATCCGTCTTGGCGTTCAGCTTGCCTTCCTGCTCGACAAACAGTACTTCCCCTATGACAAGTGGCTGATGGCCTATTTCGAGCGGCTGCCGCGCATGGTTGGGCGCATGGGTGACTATGTCCACGAAGCAGTGAAGCTCTCCACGCCCTGGGAACGCAAACTCGATCTGCTGCACCAGATCAGCGATGTCCTCGACGCCGCCCTGATCGAGGACGGCATCATTCGTCCGCACCCAAAGTTCGCCGTCTCGCCCACCTCTGGCTACCGGCTGATGGAACATGCCTACGCCGAAATCATCCAGGGCCTGCCTGTTGAACTCAAGACCGTCGTCCCTCTCTGGGATCAGGTCTACTGGGAGTCGTTCCACAGCGGCTTTGTGGACGGCGTCGATCTGTCCACGTGGGACGAGATGTTGCAGCTCAAGAGCTGAACCCTCGTCCCACGTTTCCGGCTTTCAATCCCAGCGTTGCAACTCGATGACGTTCCCTTCGGGATCGGTGGCATAGATCGCGGTCAGCCGTCCGCGCCCGGGTTGGTCAATGCTGACCAACTCGCCGACACGGCCGCCCCCCGCCGCCAGGACTGCCGCATGTGCCGCCGCCACATCCTCGACGGCGAAGGCGATATGGCCGAAGCCTGGCCGATTGACTGCCGTCGCCATCCCCGCCGGCTGCTCTGTGTACTGGATGATCTCCAGCGTGGGGCCGGTCTCATCATAGCCGGGCAAGCGCAGGTGGCAGATGCGGATCTCTGCGCCGGGGATGCCGCTCATTCGTTCCAGCCATTCGCCGGAAAGCTGACGCTCTACCACAGGGGTGCAGCCGAAGACCTGCTGGTAGAAGTTCACCGATCTCTGCCAGTCTCTGGCAATCAGGTTTGTGTGCACGAAGCGCATTGGCATGTTTCTTTACTCCGCAATCGGCATGTAGAGATCGAGATCAAACTCCCCTTTGCGGAGGTCACCGAGGCTGATGTGTTTCTCGAGCCACTGGTGATTGCCCATGCTGTAGGGGCTCTCCTCGCGCCAGGCCACGAGCTGCTGCCAACCCGCCGGGATGGTATCGCCGGGCATGTTGTTCACCTGGCAGCGGGTCACGGCATAGAGACCGCCGGGGAATTCTTTCACCGGTACGTCAGCGGTCGATTCCACCTCAGGGCCAAGCGCCATCCAGAATTCGTAGCCGTAGTTCGGGCTGCCCGGCGAAGGGTTCGGGTTGTTAAAGCCGAAGATCGGGTGGGTCTCCTCGTCGGCGAGATAGCCCATCGACTCTGCCCAGGTCGCCAGCTTCTGCCAGGCAGCGTGCTCCGGTTCGCGGCCGAATGCGTGGAAACTGGCCACGCGCATCGGTTCCAGTCTGACAATCTGTACATCAGTGGCTGCGTGTATCTTCTGACCGTTCATGACTCGCTCCTGTGTGTGAGAAGAAGACTCGTGTCGTTGTCGATATTTTCTTTGTGTCGACAACTTCAGTATAGAGCGGTTTCCCTGACATCTATTGTCAGTGTTTTATGATAAACTTACCTCAGAAGTCGCGAACCACCACAAACCGACACATCATCCCATCATCCCACCATCCATTCTCACCCTACCATGCGCGCAGATCGTCTCCTCTCCATCCTGATGTTGTTACAGAGCCGCGGCCAGATGTCCGCACGCCAATTGGCCGCAGAGTTGGAGGTTTCCGAGCGGACGATTTACCGTGACATCGACGCGCTCAGCGCCTCCGGCGTGCCCGTCTATGCCGAGACCGGCCGGGACGGCGGCTACGCGCTGCTCGATAGCTACCGCACAAGCCTGACCGGCTTGACCGACGGCGAAGTCAGGGCGCTTTTCATGTTGAGCGTCCCCGGTCCATTGTCGCAGTTGGGCGTCAGCCAGGAGTTGAGGGCAGCGCTGCGCAAGTTGGGTGCGGCGTTGCCGGCAGCCCGCCGTCACGATGAGGCCTGGGTACACCAGCGCTTCCACCTGGATTCAACCTGGTGGCGCCAGCGAGAGACGCCTGTCCCCTTTCTACAGACGGTGCACAGCGCGGTGTGGGCCGATCACAAACTGCGAATTGTCTACAGGCAGCCTGTCGGCGTGACGATCGAGCAGGTGGTCGATGCCTGTGCGCTGGTGGCAAAAGCCGGGGCCTGGTATCTGGTTTGTGCCCAAGGCGGCAGGATGCGTGTACACAGTGTCGCCGATCTTCTGAATGTAGAAGATAGCGGTGAGACCTTCGAGCGCGATGCTCACTTTTCCCTGGCTACGTTCTGGGAGGATTGGTGTGCCCGCCGCGAACAGGATCAATCGCGCTACACGGTGACGGTGCGCGTATCCGGCGATTTTGTACCGTACCTACCCTGGTACTTCGGCAGCAACATTCACGCCCGCATCGCTGAAGCCGATCCACCAGACAACGAGGGGCGGATCACGCTTGTGCTTTCCTTTCCATCGCTGGAAGCGGCGCGTGATCGGCTGCTCGATCTTGGCCGCGGCGCCGAAGTGATCGAGCCGCTTGCGCTGCGCCTGAGTATTGCCGACTACGCCGGGCAGATCGTCGATCTGTACGCCGCCGATCCCCAGCATGTCCGTCACGCTGGTAGCGTGACCTACGGGTGGTAGGAGTGGTCTCTCCTGTCGTAGCTGCACGCTATTAGCGTGCGGTTTTGCCCGGCGAATTCACATTCATGCAGGCTACGGGCGATGGGAGCGGACTTGTTGGGCATGTCCGTCACTGGTAGCGTGACCTACGGGTGGTGGGAGTGGTCTCTCCTGTCGTAGCTGCACGCTATTAGCGTGCGGTTTTGCCCGGCGAATTCACATTCATGCAGGCTACGGGCGATGGGAGCGGACTTGTTGGGCATGTCCGTCACGCTGGTAGCGTGACCTACGGGTGGTGGGAGTGGTCTCTCCTGTCGTAGCTGCACGCTATTAGCGTGCGGTTTTGCCCGGCGAATTCACATTCATGCAGGCTACGGGCGATGGGAGCGGACTTGTTGGGCATGTCCGTCACGCTGGTAGCGTGACCTACGGGTGGTGGGAGTGGTCTCTCCTGTCGTAGCTGCACGCTATTAGCGTGCGGTTTTGCCCGGCGAATTCACATTCATGCAGGCTACGGGCGATGGGAGCGGACTTGTTGGGCATGTCCGTCACGCTGGTAGCGTGACCTACGGGTGGTGGGAGTGGTCTCTCCTGTCGTAGCTGCACGCTATTAGCGTGCGGTTTTGCCCGGCGAATTCACCTTCATGCAGGCTACGGGCGATGGGAGCGGACTTGTTGGGCATGTCCGTCACGCTGGTAGCGTGACCTACACTTCCCGGAAGAGCGTTGACGAAAAACTTGGACGTACCCTTCTGCGTGAAGGTGATCGCCGGCAGCGTTTCGCCCGTGGTATAATGGACGCACCAACTCATCACCCTTCCCTATTTGCACCTGGAGACCAACATGATCGTCGATCAACTGCGTTCTATTCAATCCGGCTTCTATCCCGGCCTGCTTTCCGCCACAGACGACAACGGACTCGCCGCCCGTCTCGCCGCCGGTTTCCACTTCTTGCAGACGGCCGACCTGACCAACCTCGCGCCTGGACGCGTCGACATCGACGGCGATCAAGTCTTCGCCATGATCCAGGAATACAATTCCAAGCCCAAGGCCGAAGGCGTCTGGGAAGCGCATCGCAAATACATCGACATCCAATACGTTGTCAGCGGCGAAGAGCATATGGGCTATGCCAACCTCTCCCAACTCAGCGCCGGCGAATACGACGCCGCCAAGGATTTCTTGCCTTTACACGGCGACGGCAGCTTTATCCGCCTATCCGCCGGCATGTTCACCCTCTTCATGCCCGTTGACGCCCACATGCCCGGTATGGCCGTAGACCAGCCTGTGCCGGTGAAGAAGATCGTCGTCAAGGTCGCCGTCTAAGCTGTTAATGAGACCTGATCACCCAGCAACCAAATCAGCGAGCCATCAACTTCATGAACGGTAAAGATCGCGTCATCGCCACCATCGAGCGTCGCCCGGTAGATCGCACGCCGCTCGATTGTATGCTCTACCAGAGACAGTTTGTCGACATGCTCGCCGCCGATTATGGTTCGCGTGAGCAGTTCCTCGACGAGTTCAACATAGACATCTTCGCCGGCTTCGTGCCCTACCCCAATCAGTTTGGGCAGAAGTTCGATGTCACCGAACTGGCCAACATCGTCCTCGACGACCCGCGCCACCCCGAATGGGTGGCCCACGACGAGTGGAACTACGACTTCGCCGGCGTCAACGTCGCCCAGGCCGTGGAATGGTACGGCGGCCGGCGCATGATTCGCGCCCACCTGTGGGGCATCGTCGAAGGCACCAGCTCCTTTCTCGGTATCGAAAAATGCTGGCTCAACCTGGGCATGAACCCCGACCTCATGACCGCCTGGTTCGACCGCTACGCCGACTGGCTCTGCGGCCTGGTGGACAATTGCGCCGATAGCGGCGTGGACATGATCACCCTCTCGGACGACTGGGGCAGTAACGACACCATGCTCTTTTCGCCGCGCATGTGGCGACGCATGATCCGCCCCTACGCCGAACGCGTCGTCAAGCACGCCAAAGATCGCGGACTCTACGTCATGCTCCACAGTGACGGCTACATGATGCAGATCATGGACGACATCGTGGAAATGGGCTACGACCTCGTCCACCCCATTCAGGAAAGCTCGGGTATGGACCCGCGCACGATCAAAGATCAGTATGGCGACAAATTTGTGATCTATGGTTCGCTCGATGTGGTTGACGGTCTCTTCAACCATGAAGGCGCCGCCCTCGACGAGTACATCCGCAAACGCTTTGACATCTACGCGCCCGGCGGCGGCTTCATCTTCTGCACCGGCCACTTCGTCCAACCCGACGTGCCGCCGGCGCGGTTGATCCAGGCGTATCGGTTGGCGAATGAACTGGCGCAGCAATATGGATCATCTGTGCTGGAATAGTCATGCTAACGATTTCAACCTTTTACGGCATCAAAATCGCGATGAAATACCGTGATCACGCTCCGCCACATTTTCATGCGGAGTATGAGGGGTATGAAGCGTTTATTGAGATTGCAGATGGCGCCGTCACAGGACGAATGCCGCGAGGGGCGCTGAACTTGATCTGGATGTGGCTCGATGAACATCGCGACGAGCTGGAGGCAACCTGGGAACTGGCCAAGTCACGCCGTCCGTTACAGCAGATCGAACCTTTGCCTTGAGCAACAAACTCAACCCGCCTTCTTGCGCCGTGTGGATCGGCTCTGATCACCCCTTCGATCTGCACGAGGTTTATCTCAATTTCCGTTCGCCGATTTTCGATCTGCCGCAGCGACCCCAAGCCGCCCAACTCTTCCTCAGCGCCGACAGCCGCTACCGCCTATGGGTCAACGGGCAATTCCTGGCGCGCGGACCGGCCCGCTCCTGGCCTCATGCCCAATCGGTGGATCAGATCGACGTCACCCCACACCTGCGCGCCGGCCAGAACATCATCGCCGTGCAGGTCTACCAGCCCGGCTACTCGCACTTCAGCTACCTGCACCGCGGCGCTGCCGGTCTGCTTGCCTGGCTCGTCATCGACGGCGAAGCCATTCTGACCACCGACGCTACCTGGTGCGTGCGCCGCGACCCATCTTTTGCGGCGAACGTGCCGCGTGTCTCCATCTACGGATCGGGCGTTGAAATCCGCGATCTGGCGCAGGTGGAGGAATGGGGTGACGTCGCCGCGCCCGCACACAACTTCTCCCCCGCCCGCATCGTCGCCCCGGCCCGCGGCTACCCGTGGACGGATCTGCAGCCGCGGCAAGTTCCTCTGCTCGTGGAACGGACGGATGTGCTGGGAGAAGGTTCACTGCAAGGGGGTCAGGAACGCACAGGGGAGCTGATTGGCTTTCGGCGCGGCGCCACGCTGGTCACTGACGATCCACACAGAGCCCTACGTGAAGGCTGGTTGACGGCCACGGCGGCGGACGTATCCGCTGACGCCGACGGCTTCTTCACCGTCGACCTGGCCGCGCACGACTCGGCCTACTGGCTCTATGATCTGGGCCAGGACATGACCTGCCAGGGCTGGGTCGAAGTCGTCGGCGCCGGCGGTCAGGAAATGCTCGACGTCGGCTACCAGGAAAAGATCCGCAACGGCGAGCTGATCATCTCCGATCCACAGACTTACTGTCGGGTGCGTCTGACCGACCGCTTCGCCCTGCGCCCCGGCGACCAGATCGCCGAGTCCTTCGCCCTGCGCGGTGGACGTTACCTGATCTTCCACGTCAGCGGCCCGGCACAACGGCTGCGTCTGCGCTTTCACGTACGCAGCGCCGCCTACCCGCTGGCCATCAGCCGCACACTGCACACCGGCGACGCCGAACTCGACGCCATCATCGCACTCTGCGAACGTACCTTTCAGGCCTGCCTGCAAGAGACCTTCGTCGACTGTGTCTGGCGCGAGAGTTCGCAGTGGCTGGGTGATGCCCTGCCCCAGGCGCTGATCCTCATCTCTATAAGCGATGATCTGCGTCCCCTGCGCACGGTGATCGAGATGGCGGCGCAAGGCGCCTACGCCGACGGCGTCCTTCCCGGCGTCATGCCGGGCGAAGTACACGCCTATACCGTCGTCGACTACAACTTCACCTGGATCGAACTGCTCAAACTCTATTTCGAGCGCAGCGGCGACGCCGATTTCGTGGCCGCACACTGGCCCACGCTCACCAAAATGCTGGATCGCTTCCAGCAGGACGTTGCCGATGACGGCCTCATGCGCAGCCAGACCGGGCGGCGTCTCTTCCTGGATTGGTCGCCCCAATCGCGGCGCGAACCCAGCGCGGTCTATAATTTTCGTTATCTGTGGGGGATGCAACAGGCGGTGACGCTGGCCGAGGCATGGGGTGGCGCAGAGGACGGCTTCATCGAGGCGACGAGGCGCAGATGCCAGGCGTTGAAGCAGGCGATGCGGCAGGCGTTTTGGCAAGATGGGCGCTGGTGGGATGACCTGGCGCGGACAACGTATTCGCAACTGGCGGCGGCCTTCGCCATCCTCACCGACACGGCCAGCGAGGACGAACGCGCCGCCCTGCTCGACGCCGTCGTCGCCCGTTCGCTCAACCCCGACGACGAACCGGCGGACGGGCGCATGGTCCTGGCCAGCCCGTTCATGCACCACTACGTCTTCGAAGCGCTGCACCACGCCCAGCGCCGCCAGGACGTGATCGAGATCATCCGCCTGCGCTGGGGTCGCTGGGTGCGCGCCGGCTACCCTACCACGTGGGAAAACTGGTCCGTCGACTTCCCCGACGGGTCGCAATGTCACGCCTTCTCGGCCCATCCACGCTATCATCTGACACGGTGGTAGGAAAAAGAGAGATGACGGGATGACGGGATGATGATCGTCGACGATCATCATCCCATCATCCCGTCATCCTTAACCCTCTCTTCGCTCAATCTTCCCCTCATCCAGGACCAATCCCAGCCCCGGCAGTTCGGGCAGGGCCACGACGCCGTTTTCGGGGCGGTAGACGGTGGTCTGGAAGAACTGTTTCACTTCTTGATAGCGGAACGGTTGCTACGTTTCTAGCCCGGCGAGAACGGTGCGGCAGAGGTGGGCGCTGATCCAGATATCCGGGCGATCTGAAATCTCCTGAAAAAGAAGCTCTATCTCCAGGCGCGTGATGATCTGTTGCCGATGTGCCTGCACAAGTAGACCAAGCGTTCCGCGCGTCCGTATACCCATGCGCCTTGCTTCGGCGCGTGCCGCCGCATCATCCAACAAAACCTCAACCGGCTGATACTGCGTGGACAACGCAAGCACAGCGCGTTCACCCGCGCCCAGGATGAGCGATGGCATTACCTGATTGAGCAGCTCATCGTCTACAGGCACAACCGGCCAGCCCATCCGTTGCCAGAAGAGGCGAATAAGGCGGGCGTCCGGTTCACCGCGCAATGCTCCTTGAACAACGGCCTCACGGTAGACAGGTCCAGGCAGCAGCACTTCGGTATAGAGGTCGGCCAGCAGCCCCAATCGGTTCAGTTTCCCCAGCGCAATGGCTGGACCTGCATTGCAGATGATGACAGGTGTTTGGCTCACCGAAGCTCTTCCGCGACCATGTCCTGATCAAAAGGCGGTTCTATATTGCGGACATAAGCGGCGCGGGCCAGTTCTGGGATGGACACGCCGGCCTGTTCGGCGGCGGCGGCAAATGACATGCCACCTAGTTGGTATCGATCCAGGGCCTGTTCTACGTGAAGGTCGCGCAGTCCTCGCTGCAAAAGATCGGTGATCAGCGCCTGTCACCGTCCACATCTTCATCTATTCGGCGCTGAAAGGACATTGTCTTAACTAACGATCCTGGCCGCGGATTTCACCACTAGAGTTCGCCTCAGTGTGAACATTCACATAAGTATTACCAGCAGCCATTGCCTCTACTAGATAGTCAAGTGTCATTCCACTCAATGGCCCCACCAAGTTGGCAGAGGTAATGGTGCCTTCCGCCAAAATGCCGTCCGTCCGCCCAGGAATTAACTGCGCTGGCGGGGCTGAGAGATAAAGCCAGACCACGATAGATCCATTCACGCCGGCAGGAGCGAGGTGAATATGAGCCATACGTACGTCTTCGATGTTGGCAACGATAAGCTTATACGTAATCTCAGAGCCATCTTTGCTCACATGAAATATCGCCTGTCCCTGTGCTTGCGTATCAGCTGGCAGTCAAAGCTTCGTTACTTCCCTGCAGATGTGCAACAAAATTGCGGCTATTGCCAGGGGCAGCCGCAGCGGTACCAGCGATAGCGAGCAGTAAGAACACAGACAAAACGAGCAGCAACTTTTTCATCAGATCCTCCTTTGAATGGTGAAAAAACAACGCGCCAAACTTGATTAGCATGAGGGAAATGGGGTGCTGGACTGTCATTCACTGTGGGCAAAAATATATACGATACTTTGTGTGGTTTTGGATCTATGCTGTCCTAAAACTGTGTGGGGGTACTCATTTTTTGCACGTGAGGGTCTTGACTGGTAGTTAAAGCGCTTTCGAGATCACACATCGTCCCAGTCTTGGGGAACCGGGAGATCAATTGATGATGACAGGTGTTTGGCTCACCGAAGCTCTTCCGCGACCATGTCCTGATCAAAAGGCGGTTCTATATTGCGGACATAAGCGGCGCGGGCCAGTTCTGGGATGGACACGCCGGCCTGTTCGGCGGCGGCGGCAAATGACATGCCACCTAGTTGGTATCGATCCAGGGCCTGTTCTACGTGAAGGTCGCGCAGTCCTCGCTGCAAAAGATCGGTGATCAGCGCCTGATTGGCCGAGGCCAGCTCAGCCGCAAGACGAGACGGAAGTTCTACGACCACTTTTTCAGGCATTGCCATGTCAGAATCCTTTCTCAGCACGGGATGACGGGATGACGGGATGATGATCGTCGACGATCATCATCCCGTCATCCCGTCATCCTTAACCCTCTCTTCGCTCAATCTTTGCCTCATCCAGGACCAATCCCAACCCCGGCAGTTCGGGCAGGGCCACGACGCCGTTTTCGGGGCGGTAGACGGTGGTCTGGAAGAACTGTTTCACTTCCTGATAGCGGAGCAGAAATTCCACATAGGGCACCGTGGACGGCGACTGCGCCGCCGCCACATGCAGGGCGGGCAGCAGCGAATGTCCATGGGCGATGACGGGGATCTCGAAGGCCGACGCCAGCGCGCAGATCTTCATCTGTTCGCTAATGCCGCCGGTCCAGTCGGGGTCGTTTTGCAGCACGTCCACAGCCTCGGCGCTGAGAAGCTCCTTGGTCTGCCAGCGCGTGTAGACGTGTTCGCCGGTGGCAATCGGCACACGCGACGCCTCACGCAGACGGCGCAGACTCCCGATCCGCTCAGGCGCGACCGGTTCCTCCATCCAGCGCGGTTCAATCGCTTCCAACTGCTGCACCATTTCGGTGGCGTAGGCAAGATCCCAGCCCCAGAAGGCGTCGAGCATCAAGGTGTACCCAGGACCCACGGCCTCGCGCACGGCGTAGGCCATGGCCAGATTGCGCGTCATGCCGTCGGCGCCGTCGCCCGGCCCGTAGCGGAAGAACCATTTCTGCGCGGTGTAGCCTTTCTCCTTGTACTCGACGGCCAGTTTGGCGGCGTCTTCAGGCTGGGTCGAAAAGCCGAGCATGGAGGCATAGGCAGGGACAACCGGCCGCGTCGGTCCACCGAGCAGGCGGTAGACGGGTTGATTCCAGGCTTTGCCCTTCAGATCCCAGAGTGCGATGTCGATGCTGCTCACGCCGGTGACGAAGTAGCCGGAACGGCCGTGCCGATCCATGCGCAACATCTGGTCGAGGAGCAATTCGGTGGCCAGCGGATCGCGGCCGATCAACATCGGGCGCAGGGCGTGGTGAATGGTGAAGGCGTTGGGTTCCTCGATGGGGCCGAACAGCCCCGACACGCCCTCGTCGGTTTGGATTTCGACATAGAGCGCGCTGATCGGCTTTTCTTTGACGCTGGTGTCGCCTTCGGTGTTGAACTCCGGATAGAGATCGAGCGATTTGGCCTGACGATTGCCCGGCGCAAAGTTCGGCCCTGTATAGCGCCCGTGGACGCGAAAGGTGACGACATCTGTGATCTTCATGGGTACGCACTCCTAATGGTTGTTTGTGACATTTTTAGGTCCAGATCACCAGGCCCTGCTGTCCGAGCGCTGACCAGGCACGCAGAAAGGTGATCAAGTCGAGTTGGAGTTCTTGATCAAGATTGTAGGCAAGGACCATTCTAACGCAGGCAGGTAGACAAGTGTGGGATTGAGATTGGCGGTAATGAGGAACGGCTAACTTCATGAGCGGTCAGCGAGTTCACCCGCTCTACGGACCATTTGACTGACTGCCTCGTCTAAAGGAGAAAGCAGCTCCCCATGTACAGAATAGCGGAGCTCTCCTAATGCTGTCTCATGACCACGTGCATAGACAGCTACATTCCACTGCATCTGATGGAGATCTTTAGCAGGTTCAGCTATTACAAGAACTGCGTCTCCCAGGCGGCGCGATAGAACCCGCAATGCTCGGTTTTCAATTTCTGCCTTTGAAGGTGCAGCCGGAGCAATACGGATGCCCTCCGCATCCATCTCTACCACAACCTCTACGCCAGAATGGAATCCATATTGTTCAATGAGGGGCAGAGGAATCTGCAGTCCCTCATCGTTGATAATCTGATGAGATCGCTCCACGCAAACCTCCTAAGTTACGGGTCGCTTCACTCATTCCATTCTAGCATATTTACGTCAAATAATCGCCGCTGGCAGCACCTACCCGATGTCCTGTTCCCCGCCGGTTGCAGCCAAATAGGCCAACAGATCCAGGGGTGTGTAGACCGGAAATCCTGAACTGTGAAAGTGCTTTTGGTTGCCTGTGACAACAACGTCTGCGGCATAGCGCCGGCCTGCTTCGACCAAGACGGCATCCTCAAAGTCGGGTGTGCTTTGTTCAAGCGCCGCTTCAATGACGGCACGCGTGACGGGGGCAACTTCAAAGAGCGTCACCAATCCGCGTACGCTTGCCCTGGCGGTTTGCCGATCGGTGACTTTCGAGACCAGGTAGTAAATTGTCGTGAGGGTAGTCGCACCGAGTAGGCCCTGGATTTCTCCTCGTTCGACATGAACGAAAAGCCGTGCTGCGGGTATGGCAAACGGTTCTCGCTTGAGGAGAACATCAAGAACGACATTCGTATCGAAGAGAACTTTCACAGATGCTTCTCTTCAAGATAGCGGCGATAGTCCTCCACATCCACTTCTTTTCCTTCCAGCAGCCCCCACAAGGAAGCGGTGACAGGGGGCAGATCCGTTGTCGTCAGATCTCCCGATTGACCGGCCAGGTGTGGCTCAGCCTCGCGAGATAACAACTCAAAAAAGTGGGATACAACTTTTGAAACAGATGTGCCCCGTCTATCGGCATACTCTTTCGCCGCCTGAATCAGCTCTTCATCGATGCGTAGGGTAAGTTTGGTAGACATTCGTTTCTCCAAAATGAGCAGGGGGGTGACGTACAGTTTACTTGAAACTGTACGTCACCCCCCTGCTCATTGTCAACGATAATCGAAAATGATGACCTACGTCCGGTAGTCGCCGTTGATGGTCACATAGTCGTGGCTCAGATCACACGTCCACACCGTGGATTCGCCGTTGCCGAGACCCAGCGTGACGTGGATCGTGAATTCGGGCTGGGCGAAGATGGCGGCGGCGTCTTTCTCCTGATAGCCGGTGGGCAGCCCGGCTTTCACCAGTTGGACGGTGGCGCCGTCGTTGTCGCGGATCACGAGATCGGCGCGGTCGGGGTCAAGATCGACACCGGCATAGCCCGCCGCGCAGAGGATGCGCCCCCAATTGGCGTCGTTGCCGAAGAAGGCGGTTTTGACGAGTGGGCTGGTGGCAATGCTGTTGGCGATGGTGTGGGCATCGTCATGGCTGGTGGCGCCGCTGACGTGGATGGTGACAAATTTGGTGACGCCTTCTCCATCGCGCACCACAGCCTGAGCCAGGTCGACGGCGATGGTGCTCAACGCCTCAACAAAGGCGGCATAGGCCGGACTGCCGGCGTCGCCGATCTCGGCGTTGCCGGCCAGGCCGTTGGCCAGGAGGAGGACGGTATCGTTTGTGCTGGTGTCGCCGTCGATGCTGATGCGGTTATAGCTGACATCCACCGCCGTTTTCAGCGCCTGTTGGAGCAGCGATTGCGCCATGGAAACGTCGGTAGCGATGACGCTGAGCATGGTGGCCATGTCGGGGTGGATCATGCCTGCGCCCTTGACCATGCCCGTAAAGGAGACCGTCTGTCCGTCGATTTCGGCCTGGTGCGAGAAGAGTTTGGGGCGGGTGTCGGTGGTCATGATGGCTGTGGCGGCGTCGAGCCAACCGTCGGGCCTCAGCTTTGCCGCTACTTCGGGGATGCCCTTATCCAGCTTTTCCATGGGCAGTTGCACGCCGATCACCCCGGTGCTCATCACAAAAAACGACTGATCCGACGCACCGAGCGCGCGTTCGGTCCACTCGGCCATGAGGCGGGCGTTGGCCTTGCCGGGCACACCGGTGCAGGCGTTGGCGCAACCGGCGTTGATCACCACGCCGTGGATGCCCTCTGGATTGTGGGCGAGCAGTTGCCGGTCATAGATCACCGGCGCCGCGGGGAATTTGTTCCTGGTAAAGACGGCGGCGGCCTTGCAGGGCACCCGCGACGCCACCAGCGCCAGATCGGGATTGCCATTCTTCTTGATCCCGGCGGCGAAACCGGCGGCATCAAAACCAGGAACGATCAATGGGTCGCTCATTACGCATCTCCTCTCCTCATTACTCGCTGATCGGCACTCGCTAAATAGCGTTGTTGTGGGTGGGCCGAAGGCCCACCCACACAAAACAACCCTGCACTTACTTCGTCTACAGAGTACTCAGTCTCTCTTGAAGTCCTCATAGTCCGTCGAATCATACTCGCTCACGCCGGGGCCTTCCAGGTTGAGCATGGCGGCGACTTTGAGCGGCAGGCCGAAGAGTTTGATGAAGCCTTCAGCGTCGGCCTGGTTGTAGACGTCGTCCTGATCGAAGGTGACATAATCTTCGCGGTAGAGGCTGTGCGGGCTCTTGCGTCCGGCCAGGATGATGGTGCCTTTGTAGAGTTTGAGACGCACGGTGCCGGTGATGTTCTGCTCGGTCTCTTGCACGAAGGCGTCGAGGGCCTTGCGCAGCGGGGTGAACCACTGGCCGTTGTAGACGAGATCGGCGTACTTCAGCCCGACTTGCTGTTTAAAGTGGAGCGTTTCGCGATCCAGGCAGAGCTGTTCGAGGGCGGCGTGCGCTTTGTAGAGGATCGACCCACCGGGCGTTTCGTAGACGCCGCGGCTCTTCATGCCCACGAGGCGATTTTCGACGATGTCCACGCGGCCGACGCCATGCTTGGCGCCCAGTTTGTTCAGCTCTTGCACCAGCCCCACAGGACCACGCGCTTCGCCGTTCATCCGTTCGGGTATGCCGTGGCGGAAGTAGATCTCTACATATTCGGCTTCATCCGGGGCGTCGGCAGGATCGGTGGTCCACTCGAACATGTTCTTGGGCGGTTCGTTCCACGGATCTTCCAGCGGTCCACCCTCATTGCTCAAGTGCCAGAGGTTGCGGTCCTGGCTGTAGATGCGCTCCATGGTGGCCTTGACGGGGACATTGTATTCGGCGGCATATTCCAGGGCGTCGGAGCGGCCACGGATGTTCCACTCGCGCCAGGGGGCGATGATGCGCAGTTTGGGGTTGAGCGCCATCACGGTCAACTCGAAGCGGACCTGGTCGTTGCCCTTGCCGGTGGCGCCATGGGCGACGGCGTCTGCGCCCTCCAGGGCGGCGATTTCGACCATGCGCTTGGCGATCAAGGGCCGCGCAAAGGAGGTGCCCAGCAGGTACTCGCGCTCATAGATGGCGCCCGCCTGTAGCGTGGGGAAGACGTAATCGGTGAGGAATTCCGAGCGCAGGTCCTCGACATAGCATTTCGACGCACCCGAAGCCAACGCCTTCTCTTCGAGGCCGGTGAGTTCATCGTCCTGGCCTAGATTGGCGCAAAAGCAGATGACCTCGCAGTGGTAGTTGTTTTTCAGCCACGGCACGATGATGCTTGTGTCCAGCCCACCGGAGTAGGCCAGCACAACTTTCTTAACAGGCGGTTTCGACGGCGAAGACATAAGTTTCTCCTTATGGATGAAAGAAAGAACTATTTTCGACAACAAAAAACGCCACCCGGTGTCGGCGTGGCGTGCAGGAAACGGCGGTGATTCCGGCAGAGAAAACGACGTAGCAACCGGCCCTAAGGACCGATCCTCGCTACGCCTGCTGCCCGCTTCCTGCGGGCGTCCTCCTGATGGCCGGGCTGTGGTGCGTCATTGGGAAACCGTTCATGGTGGGTGACGATCCAATGAGGTTAGGATAAACCAGTTTGGGGGGAAAGGCAAACGAGGGGAGGAGGCGAAAGAGGTGCAAGGGGTGATGGGGTGAAGGGGTGATGCAAAAGAGATGATACTGAGATAATGAGATGATGGGGTGAGACTATCAGGGATCTTGGCGGCGTGGCGGGTTTGGGTTCTACGGCTGGGATACTACTTCGTGATGTTGGGCCGGTTGTCGGGGCATGAGGGGGATGGGGGCGACGTCTCGCCCATTATCGCAGATCTGCGTCCCATCCCCCTCGTGCCCGTACCAATAGGGCCAAAACAAATCCGCCTTTCATACCCACCTTAATCCGGCATCACATCGTGTACCTGCCAACGGCTCCTTCCCCGCTTGCGGTGGAGGGCTGGGGAGGGGTTCGAACCGTCAGTTTTCAAAGCAGATTCACTTTAGTGTTCATGCCCCACAATTATGGATGAAAATCGCTATTCATGGAGAGGTCGTCCTCTCTCAGTGTAGAGGGCCGGTAGACCGTTGCTCTCTCCTCTACGCTGCGCCACCCCAGCGGGTAGAGCCCCGGCAATTCCACCGGCAGTTGACCCTGCGCAGCGATCTCCCCGCACAGGACTTGCGCCAGCGCGGACAGGGATGCCGGCTGCACACCGTACGTCGCCAGGTAGCTGCCCACGGAGGGGAAGGCCATCAGATCGTAGGGCTGACTGAGCGCCGCCACGATCAGTGGACGATCGGCCAGGGCCTCGATCAAGGCACCTTGCGCCGGGTACCGCCGCGCGTTGACCGTCGCCACCACGACTTTGGATGCTACGGCGGCATCGGCCACCACTTGCTCGATCTCGGTGGCGTTGGGGCTGATCCCCACAGGACGCAAGACCACGTCGCGATGACATGCCGAAAGCGCCGCGCCCACGTCACCCACCTCGCCGGGCCAGACCACGAGGATCTGTTCACCCTCGACCAGGGGCACAAGACCGTTCTCATCGCGCACCAGGGTAATGCTCTGTTGGGCGATCTCCTGCGCTACCGCCTCGTGATCCGTCGTGCCCGTGCGCGCCACCGCTGCATCTACATCCACCGGTTGCCAGTCGAGCAGGCCATAGGCTTCTTTCACGCTTAAGATGCGTCGCACCGAGGCGTCCAACCGTTCCTGGCTGATTTCGCCGCTCTGCACCATCTCTAGTAGACGATCATAGGCCGCCAGTGACTCATCGGGTGTATGGCCGATATCCGCCCCGTAGGCCAGCAGATCGGCGCCGGCACGGAAGGCCAATTGGGCCGCTTCTGTCGTGCCCACCAGATTCGCCAGCGCGCCCATGCTCAACGAATCGGTGACAATCAGGCCGTCGAAGCCCATCTCCTGGCGCAGTAGATCCTGCAAGACCAGCGAAGACAGCGTCGCCGGTCGCCCCTCGCTCGGATCAATGGCCGGGAAGAGCACATGTGCCGTCATGATCGCAGGCACGCCCGCCGCAATCGCCGCCCTAAAGGGCGGGAACTCCACGCTATCCAAATGGGTGCGGTCGTGCGGTACCACGGGCAGGCCATAGTGTGAGTCCACCGCTGTGTCGCCATGACCGGGGAAATGTTTGGCCGTGGCCACGACTCCCTGCGCCTGATAGGCCTCGATCATCGCTGTCCCCAACGCTGCTACCTGCTCGGGCGACGAGCCGAACGAACGCAGGCCAATCACCGGGTTATCGGGGTTGTTGTTCACATCCAGCACCGGCGCCAGATTCATGTTAAAGCCCAGCGCTTTCAGTTCCTGCGCCGTCACCGTCGCCATACGCTGCGCCAGTGTAACCGACGCCGTCGCGCCCAGCGCCATCTGGCTGGGGAAGACCGTAAACCCGTCGGTTAGCCGCACCACGGGGCCGCCCTCCTGGTCCACCGACACAAAGAGTGGCACCTGTGCTCCGCTCTGCACCGCCGTCGCCTGAGCGTCGTTTATCAGCCCTGTCACCTGCGTCGTGCTCTCGATGTTGCCTGCAATGGCAAACAGGACAATCCCGCCGATGTGGTAGTCCTCGATCATGCGGCGCAGGGGGTCCGACAACGCCGGTCCCTCAAAGTAGACCATGAACAACTGGCCCACCTTCTCCTTCACCGTCATGGTCGCCAGGATCTCGTCCACGCGGACAGACGCTGCTTCTGCTGTATTTGTCATTACCTCTCTGCTTTCTGAGGGAAGGTCCGGCGTCGGTGTGGTTGTCGCCGTCGCCGCTGCCGCCGCGGTTGCGGTTGGTTCGTTGGTTTCCCGCGTCGGCACCAGCCCCACCATCTGGGGCGCCGCCGGTACCGACGGATGCTGGACCAGCGCGACGGTCAGCACCACGACCACAACCAACAGCAATCCAAACAAAAGCCATCGTCTCACAAGCAAAGTCGTTCCTCTTTCATTCCAAAGAAAGTCACGTTCTGCCTGTGTAACGATATGCAAGTGTAGATAGTTCATTTCATGCCTCCATGCGGCCTGCCCCACGGCAGAGCCACCAGCCCCAGCGCACCGGCTTGTCACGGCACTTGAGTATTCGATGTTTGGGTGGAGATCTGGGGCACGCGACACCTCATAACCCGGGCGCTACTGCAACAGTTTCAGGATAGCGGCGCGCACCTTGAACCATGCCTGTGCATTCGGCGAAACAACTTCGAAATGGGCGGCGTTGGGCAGAATATCCAAACGGGCGGCGTTGTACTTTTCGGCAATGGCGACGTGCGCCTGTAAGTAGGCGGGCGGCACAATCGTGTCATGGTTGCCCACAATGTGCCACTGCGCCACGCCCAAGGGGAGCAACTCGACAGGGGACGCCTGGGCGTACCGATCCGGCACTTCATCGGGCAGGCCGCCCATCAGGTCAACAATGGCCCCACGGCAGATATCCCAACGTGCGCCTGCCGCCAGATCGGGGATGCCGGCCAACGCCACCACCCCCCGCACCGGCAGCGGATCGGCCACGTAGAGTGGACTGTCTGTGGGCAAGCGGTGTCGTCCTGCGCCCCACAGCGCCAGATGGCCCCCGGCCGAGTGACCGACCACAAGCACGCGCCCCCGATCCAGTGCATACGGTTCGGCCAGTGTCCGCAGATGATCGATCCCTGCCGCCACGTCCTGGAGGGTGGTGGGCCAGCCGCCGCCGTTGCCCAGCCGCCGATATTCCAGACTCCACACGGCAACGCCCTCCTGGCGCAGGGCATCGCCCATCGCTCCCATCGCGGTCAGGTCGTATTGCGCCCGCCAGCAGCCGCCGTGGATCAAGATCACAGTCGGGTGCGGACCGGACCCGCCCGGCAAATAGAGATCGCCGAACTGTGACGGGTCCTCGCCGTAGGGGATACGCCGATCCGCTCTCACCACGGGCCAGCCCAGATAGTCTTCTACCCCCAAAAATCGTTCTGGTGGTGTCGCCATCTATCCTGCATCCTTTGATCTCTAGTGTCGTGTCAACGGTCAAGTGATGGCAATTCGTAGGGGCGCTGCTTGCTGCGCCCGGCACACTGTGGGCGCAGCAAGCAGCGCCCCTACCGATCAAATCACGCTTTCGGCGTTCCTCGCCGCCGCATCACTAGCCTCTGATCACCCGGTGCTGCGCCACAATATCTTTGAGTTGTTCACTATATTCTACAACGAGCGTGGTGGCGCGGTCGACGCTTTCGGCCTCGGCGCGCAGTTCGAAGAAGGGACGTTCGGGATTGGGGCCGATGTGTACCCATTCACCGTTGTTCAGGTGGATCTTCAGTCCGTCGATGGTTTCAACATGTTCCCCGCGGTAGCGACTGTTGAGCGTACGCATCACGGCCCCCTTGGCTTCCCACGGGCAATCGACCCGATCCTGGGCAATGTGGAAGTGTGGCAGGTAGTTGACGATCTCACTGACCGGCATGCCGCGCGCAGCCAGATATTCCAGTAGCCGTACGGTCGTCATCAGGCCATCTACATTGGGTTGGAAATCAGGAAAAACAAAGTTGCCGGTGCCGTCGAGCGCTAACAACACATCCGGCTGAGTAGACGTGGAGACCAGGTGATGTAGATCGTTTTTGGTGCGAATAACCCGTGTCCCATGCCAGGCCGCGATGGTGTCGAATGCCTTGGGCAGCGTGATCGGAATCGCCAGGGCGCGATCTGGGTTGGCGTAGAACGTCAGCTCGGTGAGCAGTAACGATGTGGTTGTATTGTCGAGGACGTGTCCTTTGTCGTCCACCAAAAAGATCTTCTCGCCGCCTACGTCCAGTTTGATCCCAACGTCAGCATCGAGCACGCTCATGATCTTGGCCATGCGGCGCATGTGTGTGTTGAACTGATCGCGCAGCACCGCCAGCTTGTTTTCATCCATCAGGGCGTTGAGGGGTAGATAGTCCAGGTTTAGATCGCTGAGGATGCGAGAGAGCGTATCCGCCGCCAGGCCGTGTGAATAATCGACGACAACGTTGAGGTTTGCGTTGCGGATACGATCCAGGTTGACGTGGGCGAGAAAATCGCTGCGATAGCGTGCCGTGGCATCGACAGGGTAATCGATACTTCCGATTTCGTTGAGATAGGCGCGGCGGAAGTCCTCGCGGAAGAAGATGCGTTCGATGGCGCGTTCGCTGGCGCGGCTCTGGTTCATGCCTTCGGCGTCCATGAAGCGGATATCGACGACGCGCTGATCGAAGGGGCTGAGGCGTACGTGAACGCCGGCCGACGACGAGGGATGGGTGCGTACAAAATGCCGGGCCACCGGGATGGGCACGGTGCCCAGATCGAGTACGTTGATCCCGGCGCTGGGTAGCCCACTGATCAGGGCGCGTTTGAGCATTCGGGAACTGCGGTGCGCGTCGCGGTTCATGGCTACAAAACTGCCCTGTTCCAGGGCGGCGCCCAATGCGCTGCCCAGTTTGGCGGCAAATTCTGGGGTCAGATCCACGTTGACGACGCCGGTGACGCCAAATTTACCGAAGAGAGAACGCCGCCCCTGGCTCCCCCAGATGATGCTGCGCCGCACCGTAGCGCCCGGTTCGATCTCTTTGTTGGGCCATAGCTTCACGTCGGCGTGGATGACACTGTTTTCGTCGAGCACGCAGTTGTCGCCGATAACGGCCCCTTCGTAGGCAATGGCGCCGCTTTTGATACTACACTGCCGGCCTACGATCACCCCGCGCAATTCGCAGGCTTCGCCTACATAAGTGTTGCGCCAGAGCACACTGCGCTCGATTCGGCTGTAATTGTCGATGACGGTGTAATCGCGGATCACGGCCGGGCCGTGGATCGATACCCCGCCCTTTATCTTCACCGAGTCGCCCAGGTAAACCGGCCCGTAGATCTGGGCGTCCGGCGCAATCTCTACATTTGTTCCTGTCCACACGCCACCCCAGATCTGGCTGCCGATTGGTTCGGGCAGATTGACGAGCCCGTGCAGCAGATCGGCATTGGCGCGTAGATATTCGGGGATATTGCCCACATCGCACCAGTAGCCGTCGGCGATATATCCGTACATCGGCCTACCTTGCGCCAGAATCTGCGGAAAGAGCTGAGTGGAAAAGTCGAAAGGTTCGTCATCGGGGATGAGCGTCAGCACCTCAGGCTCCAACACGTAAATGCCTGTGTTGATTGTGTCTGAGATGACATTGCCCCAATCGGGTTTTTCTAAAAACTGGGTAATGCGCCCCTCGTCGTCGGTGATAATGACGCCGTATTCGAGCGGATTGGGCACATGGTAGAGGGTGAGTGTGGCAAGGGCTTTGTGTTGGCAGTGAAAATCGATCACCGTGCGCAAATTGATGTCAGTCAAGGCGTCGCCGCTAATCACCAAAAAGGTGTCATCGAGAAGGGCGGCCGCATTCTTGACGCTGCCGGCGGTGCCCAACGGCGACTCTTCGACCGTGTACGTGATCTTCATCCCCAGGCTACTGCCATCGCCGAAATAATCTTGAATGGCGGTGGGCATGTATTGCAGTGTAATGACAACTTCGGTAATGCCGTGGTATTTAAGCAGATCGAGTATATGGCCCAGCACTGGTTTGTTTACCAGGGGGACCATCGGTTTTGGTCGGCCTACGGTCAGCGGCCGCAAGCGAGATCCTTCACCACCGGCCATTACCACTGCTTTCACATGCTGCTCCTTCCGTTTCACACGGTACTACGTGAACTTCGAGTCTGAATCCATGCTTACTTTTCGTCGTAAAAACGACACAGAAGGCTTGAGCCGAGACCTTCTGCCGGGGTGGAGGTGCAGGCGTCAGACAACCATCAGGTGCTGTTTTGTGCCTACCTGAGCTAGTGTCGGGTCAACGATCAAGTGATGGCAATTCGTAGGGGCGCTGCTTGCTGCGCCCACAGTGTGCCGGGCGCAGCAAGCAGCGCCCCTACCGATCAAATCACGCTTGACGCATCACTAGATAGGGGGCCAGGGATGGTTGCGCTGGTATGGCAGTGGAGCCGGATACTGCCCGCTTTCGATCAGTGTTTGCAGGCGTTTGCAGAGCGCCCTGCGTTCGGCAGAGGTGATTAGAGAAGTGAGTTGCTGATTGAAGTCACTATCTGTTTGGGTCAGGGTCTCGTGCAGTTCCACCAGGTCGGCAAGGAGTTCGTCTGCTATCGGTTCGCCGCTGAACTCCCAAATGACTGTGCGCAACTTGTACTCTTCATGAAAGCAGATGCCATGGTCGATGGCCCAGATGTGTTGATCGTGACCAAACAAACAATGTCCACTCTTGCGATCTGCGTTGTTGATGATGTAATCGAAGAGGACCAGCCGCCGCAACGCCGGCGCATAGCGGGCATCTTCGCGCATGGTGAAGTAATGGACATCGGGATCGCAATCGATGAAGAACTGAACACTGCCAATCCCGCGCGTTCCCGAGCGCAGGACCGTTGGCGGCACCAGATCCCAGCCTAACCGATCGCTAACGCTGAATGCAGCCGTCTCGCGCTGGCAGAGTGTGCCTGTTGGGAAATCCCACAGCGGATTTTCGCCGCGGCGGGGTTTATAGACAGCCGGAAGCTGAAGTTCATCGTCATCCAGGAGGACGAGAAAACTGTAGTTGGAACTGTACGGCAGCAGACCCCGCTCTTCCATCTTGCCGTGGGTCAACACCTTAAGCACCCGCTCCATGGTGACCAATACGGGCTCATCCGTAGAGGGGGCGTCGTCGCTATCAGACGCACCATCACCGGCAATTTCCTGATTGCGAGTGGTTGTGTCCTCGTCGGGCAGCTCAAACAGAGGATCTGAAGGAGAGGTATTGGGCATAAATCCCCAGTTTCGTTGCGCATTGCACACTTAAGCCCGTTTGCAGGCATGAATGAACGTAAGCTCTACCCTGAAACTTGGCAGTCAACAGAGTCTCACCCGTGGCGGACTCGCTCGGCATCGAGAAGCTCAGGGCATCTAAACGGACAGTGGATAGGCGTGTCCATTTGTGCGAGGACAGAAATGGCCTTCCGGATCGATGGGTCGTCCGCAGAGCGGACAGTCTGGGCGGCCGGATGCGACGGCTTCGAGGGCATGTTCACTCAGCGCACGCATTTGCTCACGCGTGGCATAGAAGCGGGCCCGCGGCATTTCGTCTTCGCTGGCCGTTTCCTCGTCATCTACCACAACGGCCTGCGCCACAAGTACCATCATATCTTGATTCTCGTCGTAACCGAGTCCCATCTGTCCCACACGAAAAGCAGGATCCAATGGTTCTTCAAGGTGCAAGGCTTGTTCGCCGGCGCCGCCCATGGTCAGATCAGGATTCTTCTCTTCCAGCTCTTCGAGCAATTGCAAAACAGAAGCCGCCAGCGCAGCGACTTGTTGCTTTTCCATGGTCAATGTCGCCGTTTGCCTGCCCTGGCGCGCCTGCAAAAAGAAGGTGCGATTGCCCGGTTTGCCGACTGCATCGGCAACGATACTGTTTACTTGTTCAAAGTCAAACATAAAATGTGTCGTCATTTGGTTTCAGCCTCTTTGGTGGACATTTCTCTCTATGTAATGGAAAAAGGCGTCCTCCTTTGTCTTTACACCGAGCGCTGTGACGCACCGGTCGAAAGATCGACCGCCTGTTAATTCGTCGCCTCTTTAAGTGTTTCGCCGGCCTCCGCCTCACTTCCAGATGCTTCTTTGTCTGCCGATTGCTCGGCATCTTTGCTTTCCCAACTCACAACCGGTAACTCGCCGGTGTCATTCACGCGCAGAATGTGCGGGCCAAAATGGTGAAAGCCTATGAGGCTCACGGATGCCGTGTTGATATGAATCCGTTGAAAAAGATCGAGAGGCGTGCCTAAATAATAAGCCAATGAGGTTCGCAAAATGTCACCGTGGGCAAAGATGGCCACCGCTTCACCTTCGTGTTCCTTGCGGATTCGCTCTAGGGTCGTCACCACGCGATGCTGTACTTCGCGCAATGTCTCGCCGTCAGGGAAACGAAAACCGCCGGGGTAAACTTGTACCAGTTGCCATTCAGGCTTTTGGGAAAGATCTTTGAGCGCCGCGCCGCGCCAGTCGCCGTAATCAACTTCCAGCACACCTGGTTCCTCGCGAACAGTCAAGCCCAATGCATCGGCAAGCGGCTGTGCCGTCTCCATACAGCGCACGAGTGGACTGGAATAGATGGCCGATATGGGCTGCGTCTTCAATCGTTCGGCCAGCGCCTGAGACTGCGTGTGTCCCTTCTCGTTTAGATGAACGCCAGGAGTGCGCCCCGCCAATTTGCCGCTGTCGACCCAGTCGTTTTCGCCGTGTCGAATCAAGAAGAGATAGGTCATACGCGATGGGGGTTTCTGACTGGAGCCCTGCGCCGTTTCCTGTTCTGCTTGCTTGTTTGGGGGGGTGCCGTCTTTCTCGTTGTTTGTAATCAAGAGTCAACTCACTTATGGGTGTTTGAGAAAGCGCTCGGTGCTCACAACGAGCCCCGGCCCTCTCTCATTCGATTCTATTGTACCGAAGCAACTTATAGTTGTAAATCTATGGTAGCAAAGCGTGTATCTCGTATCATGCCCAACCATACCATTTTACAGTCGGTGGAGACTGCTAGATTGATTACGCTTTGCCAGAAACAGATGCGCACCCATTGCAGCGGGATCGTCTGTGTGGTAAAATGCCCACATGTTTCACTCCATCGGAGGTTCCGGTGAATCATCGGTCTTGCCCTGGTCAACTATCCTCAGTCAGCGGAATCCGACTCCTTATGCTCCCAAAGCGTTCTATACTACGCCAGGCTTGCCTGATTCTGTTCACAACGATCTTGTTGCTGACGGTTTCGCCTGTATGGGCGCAAGACGCTACCCCCTTTCCGCGCCTGGGCGATGCGCCGGGGACGGCCGCCGGTTGCAGCGAATTGCTGATCAACGGTGGTTTTGAAGCAGAAGGATTAGGGTGGCAACCGCTCTTGCCCGGCCTACCCGCGGACTTGGATGCGGAGTACGTCACGTCGCCAGTTTTCGCCGGATCGAGATCGGTGCGCCTGGGTATCATTAATGCCGAAAATACAGCGATCACAACCGGTATCTATCAGGTTGTCACGTTGCCTGCCGGCGCCAATCCGATAGCGTTGAGCCTGCAACTGCTGCCCAAAACCGGCGCCGACGCGGGTACGGATCTACAGTTTGTTGACGTGACCGATGCAATTACCAACGAGTTGATCGTGCGTCTCTGGTCACAAGTGACAAATCGGGAAAGTTGGCTGTTTCAACAGTATGATCTCACACCGTTGCGCGGACGCACTGTGCGAGTATCGATAGGGGTCAGCAATGACGGCGTCGGCGGCAAGACGGGTCTCTACGTGGACAGTGTCTCTCTACAAGCCTGCGATGCCTCTCCTGTGCCCACCTCTACACCGGGGGGAGCAACGTTAACGCCGACAGTGGGCGCCACCCCATCCCCCACCAATATCATCGTGGTAACGTCGACACCGACGCCACCGGTTGTTGTGCCCACTTTCGCACTGACGCCGACCCCAATCTTGCCACCGCCCACAGCCACCCCCCTGCTGCCGCCCACACCGTTGCCCGCCGGTTGCCTGACCAATGTGATCGTGAACGGCAGTTTCGAGGAACAGCTTGTTGGCGCCACCGGTTGGATCCTGGGTGATGATCCGGTGCCGCCGCGCCTGGCCAGTGGGGGATTTACGGGTCTACGTTCGCTGCGGCTGGGCAACCCGCCTGAGGGGGGGCGCCCCGATGTTGTGAGCTACTCGTCGGTGCGTCAACTGATCACCATTCCACAGACTGCCGTCACGGCGGAACTCTTGTGGGCGCGTAGATCCTACACCCAAGACAACGGTGTCCCCTCCAGTCAGAACCGGGTGGATCGCCAGGAACTGATCCTGTTGACGCCCAATCTGGTGACGCTCGACTATCCGCTTTACCGCACGTTGCTCAACGATGGCGGCTGGGTTCAAGAACGCACGGATCTGACCGAGTATATCGGCCAGACTTTCTTCATCTACTTCAACGTACTGAATGATGGCGACGGTCTGTACACATGGATGGACCTTGACGATGTACAGTTGACTCTTTGTTTCTCCGTCCCCCCAACGCCAATCCCCGTCGTCGTCCTCCCCGCGGAAGTCTCTCCACTGGTGGTTACTGCAAGCCCGACCGCTGTCGATACCTTCAACAGCGAGGCGACGCGTGAGGTTATCCCCGTCGTTACAGTTGACATCTCGAGTGATATTTCGAGCGCACCCGTCGATGCGGCGGGCGAACGATCTATCAACGAGAATAGGCTTGAGCAAGTAACAGACGAGCAGCTTCCGCCCACCCCGCGTCTCGTGCAGGCTTTCCAACAGTATTGGTGGCTCTTGCTGATTGCAGTCGCGCTTTGGGCGGTGTGGGGATTCTTTGGCAGGCGTCCTTAGGCCACTGTGGCGTCAGTACCACAGCGGAAATGTGGTGTCTGTACCACCGGCAGAGGGTGTCGGCCTATTGCCGCCGGGATTTACTGGTATCGTTTATTGTATCGTTGCGTACTTGTTCAACCACATTCCATTCGTTACAATGGAACCGCCCACTACAAGAATCGTAGCGAAGGCTATTCGCGTATGCAGGGTATTTTCGTTGCGCGTATGGACTTTGGCAAACTAAACCGATTTTCTAAGCTGTGTGGGTTCGACCGCACTGATAAATAAACATTTAATGAACTCATAGACCAAGGACATCATGTCGACGACAAACAATGGTTCGGGCGCTCATTCCACACCAAATGGAGAGCGTGACGATACTCTCTTAGATTGTACTGTTTACGGCCCTGATGCAAAGATTGATGGATTTCAGGCGCTCGCCTCCGAGTGGAATGCTCTGGTGGCGCGCAGCCGATTCGACACTTTCTTCTTGACGCTCGAATGGCAGTCCACCTGGTGGGAGACTCTGGGCGAAGGCGATCTGTGGATCGCCGCTTTCCGTACAGACGCGGGAGAGCTGGTGGGGATTGCGCCTTTCTATCGGCTTGAACACAGCACAGGTGATTGGGCCGGGCTCTCTTCGTTGCACATCGTAGGTTGTATCGAAGTAAGCGATTTCCTCGACGTCATTATTGCTAAGGGTTGGGAAAAACCGGTCTACACTGCCTTGCGTAGCTGGATGCAAAGTGATGAGGCCCCGCAGTGGGATCTGTGCGACTTCTGCAATCTGCCCGAAGATAGCCTTACCTACAGCCTCTTGCCCGATCTATGGTCAGAGGATGGATATGGGGTCGAAGTCTTTCAAGAGGATGTAGCGCCCCACATTCGTCTTCCGCTGCACTATGAAACCTATCTGAATGAGCAGGTCGACAAAAAGCAACGCCATGAGATCCGGCGCAAACAGCGTCGAGCCGAACGCGAAGCGCAAGTCGACTTCTATCTCATACCGCCCGACATTGATGACAAGCAGTTTGATCGCGAGATGGATGAGTTCATTCGTCTTCAGCAGTTGAGCGATCCCGACAAAGAAGAGTTTATGACGCCGCAGATGCAGCACTTTTTCAAAGTCATGGCGCGACGGATGTTGGATGCCGGCTTTCTGCGGCTGGCCTTTTTGTCGCTAGATGGGCAGCGGGCCGCAACGCTATTGGCTTTTGAATATCGCAAGCAATTTTTGCTCTACAATTCGGGCTATGACACGGGCCACCTCGCCCATCTCAGCCCAGGCTGGGTTCTGCTCGCCTATTTGATTCAGTATGCCATCGCGGCGGGCTGCGAGCTCTTTGACTTTTTACAGGGCGACGAAGAGTATAAATACCACTTTGGCAGCGTCAACTACAAAGTCATGCGTGTTATCGTGCGCAATCGCGTCGCCGAAGCAGTTGGCTGATTTAGGGAGGCATTGTGTCGAAACGAGGCAAAATCTCCATCGGCGGATTGGGCGAGGAAGCAGAAACCGCGGCGCAGACAACGCCGTCCGATGCAGCCAAACCCGATCTCGTGGCCGAGACCGGCGAGGATCGGCCATCAAGCGTGTCCGCTGCGGATAGAGCTACCCGGCGCCGGCGTCCCTCTTCCACTGTGGCGGAAGAGGCCTCTTCCGCCACAGTGGAAGAGGGCAGATCTGCAGCGGATGCGCCTTACGAGGCACCATCACGCAGACCCCGCCACGAACGCAAAAACGCCTTCGACATTAGCGCCTGGCTGATCGAAGGCGTTTTGGGCGTGGCCGAAGAACTTCGCCACAACGATTTGGGGTTGCCCGAGGAATTCTGGGTGCACGCATCCGCCGCGCGCAAAGAGACGTTGCTGGCTGCCCGTGCCCTCATCGACACCGCTATCGAACGCTGCGACGAAGACGAGGCGGCCGCGGCCAAACGTGAAACCGCTCGCCGCCAACGCGGTCCTGTCAATATCAACTTCGACTAACTTCGCCCGGCATGTGGGTCGTTCCTCCCAGATATTTACAGATCCGGTTTGAGGGCCGCTACCGTACGCGTCTCTTCATTGCGATAGTGGACTTGCCCTGGTCGTCCTCCGGCCATGCGCGTCACAAACCGTCGCTGTGTCACCGCCACAGCGACACCTTGTTCCCCACGTTGGCTGGAGTAGTAGGCGGCCAATTGCGCTGCCGCCTCTATCGATTCATCGCTGACCTGCTGCCCACCGTTCCGGATCACCACATGCGCGCCGGGTAGATCGCGGATGTGCAGCCACAGATCATCGGCGTTGGCTTCATCGAAGGTGACGATCTCATTCTGGCGGGCATTTCGCCCCACCAGGATCGTGAAGCCATCCGCCGAAAGGAAGCGCAGCGGGTTGGACCGATCCGGTGCACTGCGCTGCTGGCGCTTGCGCCGCGTGCGCAGATAGCCGGCGGCGCGCAGTTCTTCACGCACGCCGACGATTTCGGGCTGATTCTCGGCCAGGGCCAGATCACTCTGTAATTGGGCCACGAACGCTCGATCTGCGCTGAGTTCGGCACGCCGCTGTGGAATAAATTCGGCGGCGCGTTCCATCTTGGCGGCGCGGTCGAAGAGCCGTTCCGCCTGCTCCACCGGCGTCAGGCGTTCGTCCAAGCGGATCGAGAGGCTCTCTTCTTCCAGCGGCACCACCAGTTCTCGCTGCCCAGGTTTGATCTGATTGTGCAGGGCTAACAACCACTCTGCCTGGGTACGCGCCTGTGCCGGTTCGCCGGGCGCCGGTTCATCCTTGGCCAGCGCAGCCAGTTGACGGTCAATGCGTGTGGCGGCCTCTTTGAGCAGGCCGGCGACACTGTTGCGGATGGCGGCGTAGGCATCCCTGGCCCCGGCGGCGTCGCGCGGTCGTTCCCCATAGAATAGGGAAATTGCCTCACTGATCCCCGGGCTGGGGAGGAAGTCACCGTTGAAGTGCAGCTCGTAGGCGGCATACCCCGCAATGGCGCCGTCATCGTCTATGGCGACGCCCGGTTGCCAGGCCTGGGTCTGCGGCAATGTCCATAGTTCCTGCAACGTGGCCACAACGGCGGTAAGGTCGACCTGCGCCGTGTCGATGTTTTCATCTTCGGCAATGCGCCAGGCGATCTCGCGGGCCAGCGTGGGGCTGATGCCGGCGACGCTGTTCATGAGCGCTTTCCACAACTTCGCGTCGCTGCGCAGCCCTAACTTGAGCCGTTCATAATAATTTTCGCTGCCGTCGCCTGCTGGCGACACGTCATCTAGGGGCGCTACTTTGTCTTGCGGGGGGGGGAATGTGTATGCCCGCTTGGGCAGTAGGACGCGTTCGGCGTTTTCGCCGGGCGGCACCGGGTTGAGAACGCCTCGGATCACGCCGCCCGCACCCAATAGGAGCAGATTGCTGAGCCGCCCCATTGGTTCGAGTACAAGCGTACTTGAGCCATGTTCCGGGTGCTCGAAGTGCAGGTTGAGCACGCGCTCAAACGGAATCGGCTGCTCGACGTGTTCCAGCAGTGCGCCGCGGACGTACTTGCGCAGCAAGAGCAGCATGGGTGTCTCTGTCTCTACGCCGCGACGCAGTTTTTGTTCTGTCAGGTGAACGCGACCGGCCTGGGCATGAGCCGAGAGCAGCAGATAGCGCCGTTGTCGCTCGGCATACAATTCCAGCCCAATACTTTTTGGATCGGGCAGCAACACCTGTTGCACCCGTCCGCCTTGCACCGTTCGGCGCAGTTCATCGCTAACCGCGGCCAGGGTTAATGCGTCGAAATGCATGGGTCAATTGTTCCTTGCCTGAACCCTCAGAAGGTTATACACTTTATTGAGTGTACAGGACTCGCAGCAGACTGCAAAATCTATGGAACAATCACCAGTATGACTTCGTCGTATGATTCATAGGCAACTTTGCGCGACATTTTTACGTGTTGAGCATATATAATGGTTACCGTCAGCTTTTCTGTCCCCGCCCTTGCTTCATCCATTTAGGAGGCGCTGTTATGCGTAACTTACCTTCACCCATCCCACTGCGTTTTATGTGGATGGCCGGCCTGCTGACACTGTTGTTCATGGTCGCCGCTTCGCCGCGCGCCCTGGCGCAGGACATCACGCCTCGCCACACCGATCCGACCTGGCAGGCCCAGTTTTGGAACAACACCACGTTGAGTGGTCAACCGGTTCTTGTGCGTACAGACAATGCCATCGATTTCGACTGGGGACTAGACTCTCCGGGGCCAGGCGTTGAGCGTGATGAATTTTCTGCACGCTGGACACGCTACATTGACGTGACACCGGGCAATTATCGTTTTACGGCAGTCGTCGATGATGGGATGCGGGTTTGGGTGGACGGTCAACAGATCATTGATTCCTGGCGCGAACAGCCGCCCACCACCTACAGCAACGTGATCTACCTTGGGCCAGGGCATCATCTGGTGGTGGTAGAGTATCAAGACTTGCGTGAAGGCGCTGTGGCGAAGCTTTCCTGGCGACAAGAGACGCCTGAGCCTCCGACACCGACCCCCACACCGGTGCCGCCTCCGTCCTCCACCGGACCGTGGCTGGGTGAGTACTTTAACAATGGCACCCTCAGCGGCACCCCCGTCCTTGTGCGGCAGGAGCAGGCTATTGACTTCAACTGGGGCACAGGCAGCCCTGCACCACAGGTATCGCCCGATCTCTTCTCGGCACGTTGGACGCGTACCGTCGACCTCCCGGCGGGCAACTACCGCTTCCGCATTGTGGTGGATGATGGCGCCCGCCTCTTTGTCAACGGGCATACGCTCATTGACGCCTGGAGGGAACAGGCGCCCACGGCCTACACCGGCGACATCTACTTGCCGGGTGGACCGGTCACTGTGCACATGGAGTACTACGAGCGCAACGAGTCGGCGACGGCTCAGTTGACATGGGAACGCATCGACGGTCAACAGCCGCCGCCACCACCGCCCCCTTCGTACCCCGAGTGGAGAGGTGAGTATTGGAACAATGTCGACTTCTCGGGCGCACCGGCTCTCGTGCGCAATGACGCTTTCATCGACTTCAACTGGGGCGAAGGGTCGCCTGCGCCCGGCGTCATCGATGCCAATCGCTTCTCCGTGCGTTGGTCGCGCACATTGAGCCTGCCCGCCGGCTGGTATCGCTTCTTGATGACTGTGGACGATGGCGGGCGTCTCATCCTGAGTGGACGCACTGTGATCGACGCCTGGCGTGAGCAACCAAGCACGACCTATGAAACGCGCATCTATCACACCGGCGGCGCACTCGACGTGCGCATGGAATATTTCGAAAACACGCAGGTGGCCAGGGCGCAACTGCTGTGGGCGCTCTTAGGCTCCACGCCACCGCAGCCGCCGTCCCAGAACACGATCATCGTAGACAATCAGGACAGCGGCTTTGAGCGCGGCGGCAACAGCACAGGCTGGGAGATCGCCTACGAAGGGTATAACGGGCAACTCTTGTGGTCGCGCAACAACACCAGTGCACAGAGCGGATACAACTGGGGACGTTGGTACCCCCAACTCGTTCCCAACGGGCGCTACGAGGTCTTCGTCTACGTGCCGAACCGCTACAGCACCACCAGCAACGCCCGGTACTGGGTTTCGCACGCCGGCGGCAAAACGCTGCGTGTCGTCAACCAATCGACCAGCGGCGACCGCTGGGTCTCGCTGGGCACCTATAGCTTCCGCGGCACTCGCGACGATTACGTCTCGCTGGCCGACGTGACCTATGAGCAGTATCTCTCGCGTCTCATCGCCTGGGATGCTGTGAAGTGGGAACCACGCTAGAAAAGACGGACAACAGATGAACAACGACGGACGACAGCTACCTGTCGTCCGTCGTTGTTCGTCTGTCATCGGTAGGTTCATCCCCACTTAAAGGACAACGCACATGAGATTGGTACAGTTTATCCATACGGATGGAACTCGCCGTGTGGGCGCAGTGGCAGAGCGTGAAGATCGGCTCATTATGTTGAAAGACGTAGAGCGGGTCTATGATCTGGCGCTCTCTGCGCATCGTCGTGGAGAGTCTCTGAGCGCTTTGGTCGAATCGCATCTCAGCGACGAAAGCGTCGACTACGACGCTCTGATCACCGAGCATCGCCTGCTGCCGCCACTGGATCACCCGGACCCGGCCCATTGCATCATCAGCGGCACAGGGCTCGATCACCTGGGCAGCGCACAGGCACGCGACGCCATGCACGCCAAACTCCAGGCCGAGGCCGAGAGCCTGACCGATTCCATGAAGATGTTTCGCCTGGGGCTGGAGGGGGGCCGCCCTGCTGCGGGGGAAATCGGTGTTCAGCCTGAATGGTTCTACAAAGGTGACGGCAGTTGGGTCGTTGCGCCCGAACAGCCGATCACCATGCCCTCCTTTGCGCTGGATGGCGGCGAGGAGGCCGAACTCGTTGGCCTCTACGTCATCGGCGATGGCGGCGAAGTGCTGCGTCTGGGCTTTGCGTTGGGCAATGAGTTCGCCGATCACGTGCTGGAGCGGCAGAACTACCTCTACCTTGCCCACTCCAAACTGCGCCCCTGCTCCTTTGGACCGGAAGTGCGGCTCGGCGAAGCGCCTGCATCCATTGAAGGGACGGTACGCATCGTGCGCCATGGTCAGGAACACTGGTCCGCACCCTTCCTGACCGGCGAGGCCAACATGACCCATACCCTGGCCAATATCGAGCACCATCACTTTAAATACGCGCCGTTCCGCCGTCCGGGCGATGTCCATTGCCATTTCTTCGGTACGGCCACCCTCAGCGTTGCCGCCGGGATTGAAACTCAGGCAGGCGATGTTTTTGAAATTTCCGCTCCTGGATTTGGCCGACCCTTGCGGAATCCTTTGACGGTGGAGCAGGACGGCAACCCGCTCATCCCCGTGCGTGCCTTGTAAGAGGGACCGGCGACGTACCACAAGGAGAGAGATGGATGATCGTTGACACCCACGTTCATGTCTGGGAGATCGACCCGCCTCGCTACCCGGTTGGCCCGACTGCGCCCAACTGGACGGCGCTGCCCGATGAACCCGGTCGGGCCGAGGAACTTCTGGCCGAGATGGATGAGCACGGCGTCGATTGGGCCGTCCTGGTGCAGACCAGTTGGTCCACCTGGGACAATGGCTACATTGCCGATGCCGTAGCCCGCTATCCCCGGCGTTTTGTCGGCCACGGCCTGTTGGACCCTCTGGACCCCCAGAATGCAGACCAGGCGCGCGATTGGGTTGTGGAGAGAGGGCTACGCGGCTTTCGCTTTCACCCCATGTACTACGCCGATTCTAAAATCCTGACGCTGGATCAGAACCGCGCCCTTTGGGAGGAACTGGCCGGCCACGACGTGGTGATCCAGTTTCACATGCGGGCGGCGCAGGCCGATCAGGTGGCGGCCATCGCCCAACGCTATCCGTCGTTGCCCCTGATCATCGACCATATGGGCTACCCAGACGTGCAGCGCGGGCTCGCCGATTTTCAGCCGATCCTCGACCTGGCGCGTTTCGACAACATCTTTTTCAAGCTTTCCGACGTCAAGGGCCGTTCTCAGGCAGCGTTTCCGTTTGCCGATGTTCACCCCTACATTCAGGCGCTGTTGCAGGCGTTTGGCGCCGAACGCACCGTATGGGGCACCGGCTACCCTGGCCACCACCGCACCAAGCACAACTGGCTCTCGTTGGCCGACGAACTGCGCCTGATCCGCCAGGGCCTGCCCTTCCTGACCGCATCTCAGCGCGATCGCATTCTGGGTGGGACTGCGGCTGAACTATGGGGGCTGTCATAACCTCGTTGCCGGGGAGCAGGTGCCTGGACTGACCCAAAACCCGATCCGGCTGTCACCGTGCATGTGTTATAATTTTTTGGTTACGTGGAGACTTCAGCCGTGTTGTGTGTTTCTAATCTGCGTTGTTTCTGCGCGATGGAACACATGACACGGTTTTGCGTTAAAGATTTATGCAGCAAAGGGATGTGATGAACAATGATCTTGTGCTGGACCTGAATCAACTGGCGGGCGATGTGAGCGCCTGTCGCGCCTGCCCGCGATTGGTGGCGTGGCGCGAAGAGGTGGCGCGCACCAAACGCCGCGCCTATCAAAATGATGACTACTGGGGCAAACCTGTGCCCGGGTTTGGCGATCCAATGGCGCGTATCCTGTTGGTTGGGCTTGCGCCGGGCGCGCATGGAGCGAACCGTACCGGCCGCGTCTTTACCGGCGACGGATCGGGAGACTTCCTCTACGGCGCGCTGCATCGGGCCGGTCTCGCCAATCAGCCTGGCTCTACCCATCGAGGTGATGGGCTGCGGCTGCACAATTGTTACATTACCAGCGTCGTGCGGTGTGTGCCGCCACAGAACCGCCCGCAGCCGGCAGAGCTCAGCAATTGTCGTCCGTTTCTGCTCACAGAACTGGCGCTGTTGGATCAGGTAAAGGTCGTCGTCCCGCTGGGGCAGATTGCGTTTGATCACACCCTGCGCACACTGCGCGCCATGGGATACGCCCTGCCCCGACTCGATTTTGGGCACGGCCTACACTATGATCTCTCCTCGCTGGCGGAGGATGACGGCGCGCTGGGACGACCATTGCCCCACATGCTCACCTGCTACCATCCCAGCCGCCAGAACACTCAGACCGGCGTCCTTACCCCAGAGATGATGGACGCAGTGTTTGAGCGGGCATGTCGGCTAAGCGATTCTTGATCTCGTCGGGGTAGGTGCAGAGGGGTTTTTGATGGTCTGTCAATGTGCTTGTCGATAGAACGATTTTGTGAGAACTATTCAGTGAGGTGAACGTTATGCGTTTCGATAGAAAGTACTCTTCTTTGTGGATACAGAAGCGGCGGCTGCAGGTCGTCCTGGCTGCGTTGCTGTTGGCCGTCGCCTGGTGGGCAGCGGCAGGGAGCAACAGCACACTGAACATTGTGCTTGCCCAGCAAGAATCCGAGATTACATCCCCCGTCAGTGGCAGCATTGTCAACGGTGTTGTTCCCATCCTGGGGACGGCTACCATCGGCAACTTCCAGCGCTATGAACTCTACTTTAAGCCGTCAGACGCCACCGACGACGCCTTTACCTACATCGATCAGGGCGTCGAAGAAGTGTTTGATGATCAACTGGGCGTCTGGGATACGACGCTGATCCAGCCCGACATCTACACGCTGCGGCTGCGCGTCGTTCAAAATGATGGCAACTATAGCGAGTACTTCGCCGAAAATATTACGGTCGATCCCAACTACTCGCCGTTGCCGCCGCCGGTGAACAATCCAACACCATCAACCGGCGTCCAACTCACGCCAACCGTCACCGTCCCCGCCGACAGTGGCGCCATCGTGGTCAGTCGCGTCGTCACAAACACGACTTCGCGCATTATTACCATGCTGGGGCGCGGCGTTGCCGTATCTGCCCCTGATCGTGTACGTGTGCGCCTTTATGTGGCCGGCGCACCCGTGGACCCGAACAGCGGCTCGGTGCGTATCGTCAACGAAGCTGACCTGCAACAGGTAGCGTCTACGCTACAGGCGACGGGCACTCCGCTGGAGGAGGTGCGTGTGATCCCGTTTAGTCGTCGCCCCGATGGATCGGGCGTCGTCGGCGAGGTCCGCTTTACCTATCGCCAACCGAGCAACCTCACTACATTCCTATCGGATGCGTTGAATCGGTTGAGCGCAAATCCCAGTGTACGCGTGGTGGATGTCGCCGTGCAGTACGGTGTGGCCGATTGCGCCACTCTCGAAGTACAGGCGATACGCGACGCCATTCTGGCGGCGCGGGCCCGCGCTGAACCTATGGCCGCCGTTCTCAACGTCAGCCTGGGGCCGGTTCTGTCCGTGTCGGAAAATGTGGCTGCTGTGCCGGTAACAGGGAGTTGCCTGAATCTTCTCGATGACACGGCCTTTCTCCCTTTGCGATCGGATACGCCGTCACAGGTAGAAGTGGCAGTGACGCTGGCCGTGACCTTCGTGATGGACCCGACGAACGTAGAGACGACATTCTTGCCGACGACCTCTGCGGCGTCACCCACTGCGCCTGCTCCTCAGGAGGCAACGCCTACGCCTGATGGCAACAGGACCCATACGCTGCAGCCGGGCGAGACGGTTCAGTCGGTAGCTACCTTCTACGGGGTTACTGTGGAGGAGATCCTGGCGGCCAATAATCTGGCCCCGGACGATGCTCAGTTTGTACAACCAGGCTCGATCTTGATCATTCCGACGCCGTAAGTTCGCACCCTACGCAAAGATCCGATCAAAAAGGTCCACACTGTCAGTGACGGTGTGGACCTTTTTGGTCGGTGTTCCTCGCCTACAAGATCTGGCTAAGGAAGAGTTTTGTGCGTTCGTGTTGGGGCGCCGTGAAGAAGTGTTCGGGGGTGCCGACTTCGACGACCTCGCCGGCATCCATAAAGACGATGCGGTCTGCTACTTCTTTGGCGAAACCCATTTCGTGGGTGACGACCAACATCGTCATGCCGCTTTCGGCCAATTCTTGCATTACATCGAGAACCTCTTTGATCATCTCGGGATCGAGGGCCGATGTCGGCTCGTCGAAGAGCATGATCTTTGGTTCCATCGCCAGCGACCGGGCGATGGCGACACGCTGTTGTTGTCCGCCCGAGAGCTGCCCTGGATATTTGTGGGCCTGTTCTGGGATGCCCACCCGCTCCAACAATTCCATGGCCTTGGCATTGGCTTCGGGCTTGCGTTTTTTGCGCACATGGATCGGCGCCAGCGTAATGTTTTCGAGTACGGTCAGGTGCGGGAAGAGGTTGAACTGCTGAAAGACCATCCCCGTCTCCGAGCGGACTTGCTCAATATTGCGCAGATCGTGGGTAAGCGGAATACCGTCGACAACAATCTCGCCTGCCTGATGTTCTTCAAGACGGTTGATGCAGCGGATAAAGGTCGACTTTCCTGAACCCGATGGGCCAATCACCACCACTACCTCGCGCTTCTTCACGGTCAGGCTGACGTCGCGCAGCGCGTGATACTCTCCATACCACTTGTTCACTTTTTGGCAGACGATCACTTCTTCTGAACTGGCATGACCGGACATGATGGCTCCTGTTTTCGGTTAACGTGTACCAACGCCGAGCCGCGCTTCTAGCTGTCGGCTGGCCCAACTCATTCCATAGCTGAAGACAAAGTAGATCACGGCAATGGCCACGTAGAGTTCCGTGGTGATACCACCCGGCGTGTTCACCCAGGCGGGCTGCTGAATAATGGAGCGTGCAATCCCCAACAGATCGACGAGACCGACCAGCGCCACCAGCGACGTATCTTTGAAGAGACCGATGAACTGGCCGACGATGGCAGGGATCACGGCGCGTAGGGCTTGGGGTAGCACGATCAACTGATACTTCTTGAGCGTACTCAGCCCGAGCGCATCAGCGGCTTCGTACTGCCCCTTGGGGACGGATTGCAGACCGCCGCGCACATTTTCGGCCAGGTAGGCAGCACTAAAAAGCGTGATGCCGACCATGGCGCGGGTTACGCTTGTGGGGCTGGGCATGCCCTGCGGCAAGAAGAGTGGCAGCACGATCATCGCCATGAAGAGGATCGAGATCAGCGGCACCCCGCGGATCACCTCGATGTAAGCAATCGAGAAGTATTTGATCACCGGCAGTGAACTGCGTCGCCCCAACGCCAACGCCAGCCCCAGTGGAAAGCTGAAGGTGATCCCCACCACGGTGAGGAGCATCGTCAACAATAGCCCGCCGTAGGCGCTGGCCGGTACCGGCTCTGCAAAGAAGAAGCCGATCCCCATTGAGCGGAACTCGATCCCGCCTTTGAGCAGCACCAGGGCCAACGGAATACTGAACAGCCAGGCGATCATCAAGAAGCGCGTCGGGATTGCCACGCGCAGGGCAAGCACGTAGGAAACAATCAACAGCGCCAGGCTAATCCCCAGGTAGATCTGTGCCTGCATACCTATGGGCAACAAAGTAAAGAGCAAAAGAAGTGCTGCCATGCCCACAGTCACGCTGCGCATGATGCCACCCCAGCGCCCGCTGCTCAAACCAAAGAGCACACTCACAATGGCAAGGAGCAGCGCCGGTTGCCACAACTGGCCAATTGGGTACGTGCCCACCGCAATCAACTTCCGGTTGACCCATACGGGTTCCCAAAAAGCCTCGAAGAGGGCCCAGCGAATGAATCCGCTGATGGCCAGGTAAAGGATGGCCGCCGATAGCAAGGTCAGCAGTGTGTTGAAGATGCTGCTAAAGAGATTGCTGCGCAACCAGCCGACAACGCCGGCTTCAGTGGCAGGTGGCTTTTGTGATGGGCTGGGGTGTTGGGTGCTCACCCACGCAGGACTGGTGTCAATGTCCGAACGCGCCATAACTCCTACCTTTCCACCAGGGCAACCCGCTTGTTGTACCAGTTCATAAAGAGAGAGGTCAGCAGGCTGATGGTGAGGTATGTGGACATAATCATGATAAAGACCTGGATCGCCGCCCCAGATTGGTTAAACATAGTTCGTGACACGTTGAAGAGATCCGGATAACCGACGGCAATCGCAAGACTAGAGTTCTTCGTCAGGTTCAGGTATTGGCTTGTCATGGGCGGGATAATCACGCGCAGTGCCTGAGGCAACACGATCATGCGCAACGTCTGCCCGGCGCTGAGGCCCAGCGCTCGGCTGGCTTCCCACTGCCCCTTGGCCACAGCATTGATGCCTGCCCGCACAATTTCAGCAATGAACGCCCCTGTATAAATGACCAATCCCAGCAACAGGGCGAAGAATTCGGGGGATAGGGCTTGCCCGCCCCGGAAATTGAACCCCTGAATCTGCGGCCGGCTGATCACCAGTGGGTCAGGCACCTCCCACTGGATCGTGCTGCCTTCGCGGTCAAGCTCGAAGAAGCGGAATTCGCCGTCGGCGTCGGTCGTGGTCGATCCCAGGACAGTATCGTTCTCATCCAATAGCGTCACAGGGACGTACGACAGCAGGCGATCTTCCTGCGCATCATACTCGCCGTTGGCGTTGGCATCGATATAGAGGATCCCGCGATCCCCACGGCGTAGGTCATAGGCTACAGTGTCGGGTAGACTGGCGGTTGCGCTGACGACGAAATAGCCAATAATCGCCACCACCAGGAAGGTTGGAATCGCCCACGTCAAGGTGCTCCCGACCCGACCTTGCCGGTCAAGTTGGCGTCGGCGTATAACGCCCAGCACGATAGCGGCCAGGAACGCGGCCAGGAGCCAGTAGAGCCAACCACGCCCAACGTCGGATATATAGATCCAGGTCAGGGCGGTGCCGCGATTGCTTAAAAAGCCTAACCCGGGGATGCTGATACTTTCCTGCGCGTCGGGCAGTTTGAGGATAACAGCGAAGTACCAGAAGAAGAGCTGCACCAACAGCGGCGTATTGCGGATCAGCTCAATGTAGCCGATCGCCAGAGTACGCAAAAGCCAATTGCTCGACAGACGAGCCAACCCAACAAACAGCCCTAGCAACGTCGCCAGGATAATGCCGCTGACCGCAATCCGCAGCGTGTTGGCCACACCTACCATATACGCTTTGAGGTATGTGTCCGCCGGTGCAAAGGTCGGGCCTTCAGAGATGGCGAAACCGGCCTCTTGCTGCAAGAAACCCCACCCCATTGGAATATTGCTGGCGCGCAGGCCCAGGATCATGTTGCGGATGAAGTAGCCTAACAACAGAACAACAAAAACGGCGAACAGAACCTGGGCAATCACCGCCAGGACACGCGTATCGCGGTAAAAGGGGATCGTTTCGCCAGGCAGTTGACGTGCGCTCATAGGCCCTCCTTGCCGCCAGAGTGAGGAGGCGAGGTCACAACAACGGGAGGTTGGCGTGACTGCCCGCCACGGAGAGATGGTTCAAAAATCCGAGGGGGATGCTGGTCTCAGTCGGTTGCAGCATCGCACCCTCGGATCGTTGAGTTTCGTGTTGCGTGTGATGTGGCTCGAGAACCATTCAGGGCAGTGTGTAAGCCACTCAGAATCAAGCTTTAATCACACAACAGGCAACACCGTTCGTTTTAACGGAAAGGCGGTGAGTAGAGCAGGCCACCTTCGGTGTACAGTTTGTTCAGACCGCGAGGTAGGTCGAACGGAGTCTCGGGGCCGAGGTTGCTTTGGTAGATTTCGGAGTAGTTGCCTACAGCCTGCAACGCGCGTACCATAAACTCATTGTCCAGCCCCAATTGAGCGCCCATGTCGCCGCTCACGCCCAGCAAACGCTGAACGGTGGGATCTTCGCTGCTCTTCATCTCTTCGATATTGGTGCTGTTGATACCATACTGCTCGGCTTCGATCAGCCCGAAGACGACCCAACGCACGGCGTCAGCCCAGGCAGGATCGCCCTGGCGCACGGCGCCGGCCAACGGTTCCTTGGACATGGTGACGTCCATGATCACGTGTTCGGTGGGGTCTGTCAGGTCAAGACGCTGGCTAACCAGGCCCGACTTGTCTGTGGTGTACCCATCACAGCGGCCTTCGTCATACGCGCTCAACGCCTGCGCAGACTCTTCGAAGACGACGGGTGTGAAGTCAATGCCCAAGGCTCGGAAGTTGTCGGCCAGGTTCAGTTCCGTGGTGGTGCCGCTCTGTACACAGATGGTAGCGCCATCCAGATCTTCCAGTGTTTCGGCGTTGAGGGCGCCGCGTACCATCATGCCTTGACCGTCGTAGAAGGTGATGGGCATGAATTCCATGCCGACGTTGCTGCCATCGCGCTGGAGGGTGTAGGTGGTGTTACGGAAGAGCACATCGACCTCACCCGTCTGCACGGCGGTGAAGCGTTCGGCGGCAGTCAGTGGGCGATACTGCACCGCTTCGGGATCGCCCAACACTGCGGCGGCCACGGCCTTACAGAAGTCGACATCGAAGCCGCTGAAGCTGCCGTCGCTGTCCAGGTAGCCAAAGCCACGCAGCGTGTTGTTGACGCCACAGATCAGTTCGCCTCGATCTTGGACAACCTGCAACAGGCTTTCTCCGGCGGGCTGCGCTGCCGGCGCCGCGGCGGCATTGGGATCGGGTGTGGCCGTGACAACGATTACTTCCGGCTCAGTGGTGCCGGTCGGCGTAGCACAGGCCGACAGAAACGCACCCATTGCCAACAGCAGTACAGCAATAAAAACGGTCCTTCTATTCATGTAGAACTGCTCCTTAAAAGTTGGTGGTGATCATATGGTGTGATCAATGGTAAACAAGTATAAACATGGCCGTAGTGATGGCTATGAAGAAGTACACATGGAAAAATGGTTCTGCGTTCGGAAGGTGTTGGTCAAACAACCGGCCGACATGAAAGTACGGTTGCGTGGCGTTTCTGAAGAGTCGAAACGTGGTAAGATGCAGCTCTGAGGGCTAGAACCGTCTCCATAGATTGCACAAAACAAGAGTTGGATGAAACGCGACAATACCTGAACGCCCGCTGCGGATATCTGTATATCATGCTTGGTGTACCGTGTCAAATTCGATTTAGAAATTGGGGGGCGTTTCGGTTGGGGCGAAAGTGCCGGAATTTGACGGAAAAGGCACCAAAAGTGTGCCGGAATTTGACGACAAAGATAAAGAGACGCATGTTGACAGGTGAGCGTGTGTTAAGAAATGAGGGTACGGGGAACGTAAGCTGTACCAGGATCGTTGGTGCCTCTGTGCCCCGACGACAGTGACAGATGCGTTGCATCGGGGTTGGATGTCGCGATCTTCGTGTTTGGGTTTGGTAGTAGAACGCCTGTCGGCTATAATTTTATTCTGTTCCAGGCTCTACTCTGAGTTTCAGTTGTGATTCTTTCATCTGTCCGGCCGGCAACGCCGTTATTGATTTTAGGACAGATGGCTAACGTTCGGTCTTTTAGGGAGAAGCTCCATGCCCGCAGATCTGTCCAATACCATTGCTACCGCGATCGGGATTTTCGTCGCTATGTTGGGCGCGTTTCTCTTCGCCTTCTGGCTTGCGATGGGCATTTGGACCTTCAATGATATTCGTTCGCGCACCCGCGATTGGCTGGCCATCGGCCTTGCCTGTCTGTTGGTCCTCATCTTTCCAGTCATCGGCCTGATTCTCTATATGATGATTCGGCCCAAAGAGACGCTGGCCGAGGTTTACGATCGCTCGCTGGAAGAAGAAGCCCTGCTGCGTGAGCTAGAAGAAACCCTGACGTGTGATTCCTGTGGGGTCCCCGTCAAGGACGCCTGGGTCTACTGCCCGAACTGTCACAATCAGTTGCAGCACAGTTGTACAAACTGCGGCAGCCTCGTCCGGCAGGAGTGGGACATCTGTGTCTACTGCGGTTCTCCGAAACAGGCACCCGCACAGCGAGGGCAAAACAGCCCCAGCTATGCTCCTCTTGATCCGCAGGCAGCAGAGGAAAACCTTGGTTATCGCCCGGTTAAGATGACCGAGCGGAGCTAATCCCGGCGGTTGTTATGCAGCACAGAGTGTGCAAGCGCAGAATGAGCAAGCCAAAAGCCCAGGTCGGTGTAGACCTGGGCTTTTTTTGGGGATCGAGATAGTTAGTTGTCGATCGAGACGGTCAACTATCCTTCGTCTTTGTTTTGATCCTTGAGTGCTTGATCTTGGAGCGGAGCCTCGCCTCTGTCTACGCTGGATTTGTCTATGGTGGACTCGGGTAATTTGACGGTCGCTTCGTGGACGGCCATCCCTTCTACGCGGTCGACATTGAAGATCACGCCTTCGATTTCCACGCTGTCGCCTGCTTCGGGGATGCGTCCTAGCTCCGTCATGATGAGACCGCCCACCGTGTTGACTTCGGGGTGTTCGAGTTCCAGATCGAAGTGCTGATTCAGTTCATCCAATAGCAGCGAACCCTGCACACGCAGTGTGTATTCATCCAGTTGTTCAAACGGTGCCGTCTCTACATCGAACTCGTCTTGGATTTCGCCTACAACCTCTTCCACCAGATCCTCCAGCGTAAGCAGCCCGGCCGTGCCACCAAATTCATCGACCACAATCGCCAGAGAAACCCGTTCCTGCCGGAAGCGGACCAACATTTCGCGCACGGATACTGTGTCGGGGATATACGGCACCGGACGCCGCTGCGCGAATTCGCGCAGGTCGAAAGGTTGACCGGGTTTGAGCCGATGACGAGCCAGATCCTTGACATGCAACATGCCGATGATCTGATCCAGGTTGTGTTCGAAGATGGGATAGCGAGAATGGTGTGCTTCACACACACGCGCCAGCACCGTCTCTTCGTCTTCGTCGACTGGGATGCCCACAATGCGGGTACGCGGGGTCATCACCTGGCCCACTGTCCGATCCTTGAGATCGAAGATGTTCTCGATGAAAAGCTGTTCGGCCTGTTCGATCAAGCCGCCTTCGTAGCTTTCGTCGACGATGTATTCCAATTCTTCGGCCGAAAGCAGTCGTGAGTGAGATTCAGGCGGCCGTACCCCGATCAAGCGCGTCACCAGATTGCCCAACCCGTTCAACACATAGATGACAGGGAAAAGGGCGCGTTCTAAGATGCGCATGGGAAAGGAGACGCGCAGCGCCGTCCCTTCGGCATAATGCAGCGCCAAGGACTTGGCCACCATCTCGCCGATGACGACATGCAGATAGGTGAGGATCGCGACGGATAGGATCGTGGCAATGGTGTGGGCCAGTGGCTCGGCGAAGCTTGTGTAGTGTTCCAATGGCGCGTACAGCCACTCGGCAATGGCATGTTCACCATACATGCCCAGCCCCAGGCTAACGACTGTGATGCCGATCTGTGCGGTGGCAAGGTAGCGATTCTGTGCCAACGGGCTGCGTAGAATGCTGAGGACACGGCGGGCATCCGGCGATCCGGTTTCGGCGCGCTGTGCAATCCGTGTGGCTGGGGCCCCGATCAAACCAAATTCGGCGGCTACAAAAAGGCCGTTTAGCACAATCAAAATGGTAATGATCAAGACTGGTGTGAGAACTTCCACTAGAGGCGCTCCTCGCGTAGCTCGCGGGCCTTTTCGGCAGATACGACCACACTGACGTTCTGCACGGCTTTGCCGTCCATCTTTTCAACGCGCCACTGATGACCTGCGATCTCGAACACATCTTTTTCTTCAGGCACATCACCCGCCACGCTCAGGATCAAACCGCCGATGGTATCGACTTCGTCGCTGTCCATGTACAGATCGAGCCAGTCGTTCAGATCGGCGATCAGGGCATTCCCGCGCACGACAATGCGGTTGTCAGATTGGACTTGCAGCACAGGCAGTTCAATGTCGAATTCGTCTTGCAATTCACCGAAGATCTCTTCAACCAGATCTTCTAATGTCACCATGCCCGCTGTGCCCCCATATTCGTCAATGACGATGGCCATGTTGTACTGCTGTTTTTGCAGCCTCACAAAGACCTCGTCGGCAGGGGTGCTTTCAAAGACAAAACGGATCTCACGCATGACGGCGCGTACCGACTCTGTGTCTTCAAATTGGTGCAAACAGAGCAAATCTTTTAAGTGGACCAGGCCGACGATGTTGTCCACCGACTCTTCGTAGAGAGGCAGGCGCGAGTAGGGTGATTCGGCCAATGCTTCCAACAGCTCGCTCACCGGTTGATCGACCGAGGCCGCAAACATGCGTGTGCGCGGGATCATCACCTGGCGCGTGGTCAGTTCGCGCAGGCGCAGCGTGTTTTCGAGCAGACGGCGCTCTTCTTTTTCAAGCAAGCCACCCTCTCCGCTTTCCTCCACCAGCATCAGGATCTCTTCTGGTGCGTGGATGTGGGCGTGGTCGGCGGCGTCGGCAATGCCAATCAACCGCAGGATCATCCGTCCACTGCCGTTGAAAACCCAGACCAACGGACGCAACAGCGCCAACGACCAGCGCATCGGGTGCACCGTCACCAATGCCAGTCGTTCTGGATATTGGACACCGATGTTCTTGGGCACCAATTCACCCAGAACTACCTGCAACGTAGTCAGCAAGATCAGAACTGCCGTCGCTGCGATGGACTGGGCCGTCACCTCCGCCATGTCCCCTATCCTCACCAGGTAAGGGATCAAGAGAACAGAGAGCGTGGCCTGGCCGTAAAAGCCGAGAACCAGGCTGGAGATGGTGATCCCGATCTGGCAGGCGGCAACGTAGGTGTCGAGCTTGGGGACGTTTTCGATCAGCGGCAGGAGCAACTGTGCGGCGCGGTTCTCCTCTTCTTCGGCCATTTGGGCCAGACGAGAACGACGCGCACTAATTGTGGAAAATTCTGCTGCTACATAGAGGGCGTTAAAGCCGATTAATATCACAATTGTGGCGAAAATGACGAGCCATGTCATCAGGGAAAGTCTCTGGATGGTGTGGTAGTAACGTGGACGAAGCGCAGTATGTGCCGACAAACGCCCTTGGTACGGCAAGCCGGCTAGATCGCCTGAGGCGACCTGGTTCCGAATCGATTATAGCACCGCGTGAAGGCAGGTGCGAACATCTTTCACGTAAGGTCCTTGTTTTCTTCTCTATCCACCTTCTTCCCAGGCGTTCTCGTAGCCTTCCAGCACTGCGTAGAGCACCTCGTCGAGGAACTGCGCAATCGCCTGGCGAATCTGCATGTCCGCCGGATCGAGGCTTTCGTCGCGGCGCACCGACTCGAGAAGTTGACGTCGAAAGAATTGGACGGTGCGCCCGGTTTCCACCAGGCTGACGCCGGTAAGCGCCGCTTCATGGCCATACTGCCGCCCAAGGATACACCCATCTACCAGGATCTCGCTGCGCTGTTCGGGGCGCATGACATAATTGAGCGCCAGTGCGAAGAGCCGCCGTCCCCGATCCCGGTTGGCTTCGCGCACCGACTCGTCCAACTCGTTGCGCCACTCGCCCGGCATCTTAGCAATTTCCCTGCGCACATGGGTTAAGGCGTGTTCCACGACGTGATCGATGTTCCCCGTCGAGGACCCCTGCTGGGCGCGATCCTGTAAAAAGGCGCGTACGTCGGCCAGGCGAAAGCGTCGATGTCCTCCCGGCGTGCGAAAGACCGCGATCTCGCCTCGATCTGCCCAAACGCGCAGCGTTGAATCGTGGATTCCCAACAGGCCGGCCGCTTCACGCAGTGTCAACCACGTGGGTGAAGAAGTCTCTGAAGGGAGCAAGGGGTTTGTCATGGGCTAGTGTGGGAGGAACGAAAGACCGATCACGTGTTCAGTTGCCATACAGTGTGCCGGGCGCAGCAAGCAGCGCCCCTACGGAGTTGCTATCACTTGACGGTTGACGCAACACTAGTCCGATGAGGCCGCCTTGTCCGCGGCGTCGACGGCGTGGGCCACCAGATCTTCCAGGTCGATGAACTCCAGGGCGGCGACGTGGGTGCTGGCCAGCACGATTGGGGGCGCCATGCCGGCGTCGAGCGCCTGTTGCCAGCGATCCGCACAAAGACACCAGCGGTCACCGGACTTTAGCCCGGCGAACTGATACTCCGGGTGCGGAGTGCTCAGGTCGTTGCCCTGAGCCTTGGAAAATTCGAGAAATTCGTCGGTCACCTGGGCGCAGACGACATGCACCCCCATGTCCCCCACGCCGGTGTGGCAGTATCCATCTCGATAGAAACCAGTCAGGGGATCCATGCAACAGGGCTGCAACGGACCACCGAGTACATTCATTGCTTGTGTCATGTCTTCTCCGGTCAAGGAACTCGCCAGGTCGGCGGGAAAGCAACGAGACGAAATGAGTAGATCCTGTCGACAGCCGGGCTGCTGTGAACTTACGGATAGATTCTTAGTTTGTCTGCCTGCGGGCGGCGCGGCGGGCATCACGGCGGGCTGCCCGGCTTTCATCGGTTTCAATCTCGGCCCCCACGGCTTCCCCCGCCCCCAGGATCGGCTCATCTTTGGCGGCATCGAGTGCAGCGGCCATCGAGCGCAGATGGGCCGGCGTGGTGCCGCAACAGCCGCCGATGACGTCGACACCCAGGCGGCGCATGGTGCGGGCGTAGTTGGCCATTACCTCGGGCGTGCCGTCATAACTGATGACGCCTTTTTCATATTGGGGCATCCCGGCGTTGCTCTGCGCCATCAAGTAGACACCCTCAGGGCGATTCTGTGCCATTTCGGTCATAATCGCTTCGATCTCGCCGGGGCCGTTGCCGCAGTTGGCCCCGATCAGAAAGATGCCCCAACTGCTCAACGTCTTGACTGCCTGCGCCGGGCTGACACCCATCATCGTGTGGAAATTGGTGTCGAAGGTCATGGTGACGACCACAGGAAGATCGGTGGCTTTCTGCGCTCCCTTGACGGCGGCTTCAACCTCACGCAGATCGCTCATCGTTTCAATCAGGATAAAATCGGCGCCGCCGTCGGCCAGGGCGGCAGCCTGTTCGGCGAAGATTTCGGTTGCTTCCTCGAGGGTGAGTGGCCCCAGTGGATCGATCAACTCGCCCGAAGGACCGACGCTGCCGGCAACCAGTACACCCGCTGGTTCGGCCACTTCTTTGGCCAGACGGACACCGGCCACGTTGAGTTCGTGGACTCTATCTTGCTCGTTGTGCAGCTTAAGGCGCGCCGATGTGCCGCCAAAGGTGTTGGTCGAGATAATCTGCGAACCGGCATCGATGTAGCCCTGATAGATCGCTTTGACCACATCCGGGCGTTTGACGTTCCATACTTCTGGTGCTCCGCCATCGATCAACCCTGCTTCTTGCAACATCGTGCCCATCGCCCCATCGCTCAGGAGTGGTCCTGCAGATTGAAGGCGGGCAAGCAGTTTGTTTTCGCTCATGTAAGAATCTCCTTGTTCAAGTGTGACTGCGCAGGATTTCGCGGATGCGCTCCGCGGTGTATTCAGTTTCGATCTCGGCGGCGACGGCGGCGGCAACTTCTTCAGGGGTGCCCGCACGGTCGCTCCACTCCGAGCGATGCCATTGCTCCATATAGGCATCGGTGCCTGTCATCCCCGAACGCATGGCCGCTTCGTCGATGGCGACCTGAAAGCGCTGCGAAAGCTCTACGCTTGCCCGATTACGCCGTCCCTGGCGAGCGGTGACCAACGATGGGATTTCTTGCCAATAGGTAATTTGATATTCGGCCATGCTCGTGTTGAACCCAGGGTGAATGGATGCGTAGCGCCTGCTTTACAAATTTTCGATCTCAACCGGCTCCAGCGTCTCTGCCGGTGTAAAGCCAAAGATGCGGCTGTAAAAGTAAAGCTCGCCTTCGAGGGCGCGTTTGATGTTCTCGGCGCGGCGGAAGCCGTGTTGTTCACCCTCGAAAGGAACGTATGCAACCGGTACTTCTTTATGGAGGAGCGCCTCGACCATCAGTTCGGCCTGGTTGGGGAGGACGATCTTATCTTCCAGACCCTGGAAGAAGATCACCGGAGACGACAGCCCTTCCACGTGATAAATGGGCGAACGCGCATCGTAGATGGCCTTGGCCTCTGGATACGGGCCGACGAGGCCGTCCAGGTAGCGCGACTCGAACTTGTGCGTTTCTTTGGCCAACCCGGCCAGATCACTGACCCCGTAATAGCTGGCCCCGGCGCTGAAGACATCGCGAAAAGCCAGCGCCGCCAGTGTGGTGTATCCACCGGCGCTGCCGCCGTGGATCAGCAGCCGTTCGCCATCGGCCAATCCCTGCTCGGCGAGAAAACGAGCACCGTTACAGCAATCGTCGATATCCACAATTCCCCAGCGGTCTTTGAGCCGCTGGCGATAGTCGCGACCATAGCCGGTGCTGCCGCCATAGTTGACATCTAACAGGGCGAACCCCCGGCTCGTCCAATACTGGCTGCTCAGATCGAGCGTACTCGATGTGGCGCCGGTAGGGCCACCGTGGATCTCGACGATCAGGGGCGGACGTTCGCCGGCCGGGGCGGTGAAATCGGGATTGTGCGGCGGATAGTAGAAGGCGTGCGCGGTCAGCCCGTCCTCGGTGGGGAACTCGACGGCCTGAGGCACCGAAAAATAGGCTGGATCCAATGTGGTTTCGCTGCTGCGGCGCAGGATCTCAAACTGGCGGCTGGCGAGATCCAACCGAGCCAGCACCGGCATCTCGGTCGGCGATCCACCGCGCAAAAGGATCGAACTGCCGTTGGCGTGCAGTCCGCTGAGGTCGGTGTAGGGGCAGTGGAGCGTCGTCAGTTCCAGGCTAACCGTGTCGAGGAGCGCCAGACGCCAGACGCCTTGCTGGGTATAGGTGCATGCGATCTGCTGGGCCGAGATGAAATCGTAGGTGGATACACCAAAACTCCACTGCGGCTTACCGAATTCGGCATCCAATCCGGTCAGCGCTTCCACCTGCCCATCAGCATAGCGATAGAGATTCCACCAATTGCTACGATCCGAGACGAAGTAGAGGCGCCCATCTGGCGACCAGGATGGCTGGAAGATTGATTCGGTTTGTCCACCTGCCATCAGGCGTGCATCGCCCAATCGTCCGTCTGCCTCGATGTCCGCCATCCACAGCTCTGTGCCGTCCCAGGGCATGTTGGGGTGATTCCAGGTCAGCCAGACCAGGCGATTGCCGTCGGGGCTGAGGCGTGGCGTCGAGTAAAAGTCGTTGCCGGCCACCAGGACTTCGCCATCGTTTTCGTCGGCAGGGATGCCGGTCAGCGGCAGCGACACGATGGTGTTGATAGCCTCGTGCCCGGCCCGGCGGTGATCCTCGCGTACGGCAATTAGCCGATTGCGCCGCTCATCGACGACAAAGTCGGCGTAGCGCAGATCCCCACCTGCAGGCGTCAACGGTTCGGGATCACCCTCTTCCGCCACACGGTAGAGGCACTGATCGGCAAAGTTGACGAAGTAGAGTGTCCCCGCGTGGACGTGATAGGCGCCGCCGCCATATTCATGCACACGGGTGCGGGCGTTAAACGGTGCCGGGATCAGATCGCGTGTGTGGCCCTGCGCGGTGCGTCGCACCACGGCCACGCGCCCGGCTTCGGCGGGGCGCTGCTCACTCCAGACGATCTCTTCACCGTCGAAGGTCGCTGCACCTAAGCTGATATTCTTTGAGACAATAAAGTCGGCCGTAATCGGTGACTTCCACTCTCCAAAGCGTGCTTCGCGTCTCGTCATGGTGTCTCTCTTACTTATGCTGTGAGGTTTCTGCTTTAGAAATACACTTTAGGGCAAGGTGCTGCCGCGGCGTTCACGTCGTTCACGACGACGGGTTTCACGTTCGGCGCGACTGGTGCGTCCGCTGGTTTCCAGGGTGGTGATGGCTTCCTGCCGCTCGGTTGACCACTGAGATCGACACTCGGCCAGATAGTCGGCCAGGTGGGGGAAAGGGTCGACGGCATGGGGAATATTGATGGCCCCCACGAATTCCTCCTGAAAGGAGGGTTCGACGGCCGTCTCGATATAAGTCACCCAGCGCGCTGCCCACTGTGCTTCCCGGCGTTTGGCGCGGTCGAGCAGGATCATGCGGGCACCGTCGCCGGCGGCATTGCCCACGGCGACGACGTGTGCCAAATCGCAATCTGGGATCAGCCCCAGGATCATAGCATGTTTTGGATCGATGTAGCTGCCAAAACCACCGGCCAACACGATCTGATCCACTGTGGTCAGATCGAGCCGATTCATCAACAGCTTGGTTCCGGCGTAGAGCGCCGCCTTGCCCAGTTGGATGGCGCGCACATCGTCCGAGTGGACGGTCACAGGCTGGCCGTTGGCGGTTTCGTGCGCGAAGGCCAGGATAAACTCTGCCTTGCCGTTGCCTTCGCCCAGCCCGGTACGCAAGCGAGGGTGTTCGAAAGTGGCGAATCTGCCACTGGCGGCAAGCACCCCCGCCGTGAACAGTTCCGCAATGGCCTCAATGATGCCTGACCCACAGATCCCCGAGGTCTTCAATTGCGGGTTGAGGAGGGCGTCGCGCTTGCGTTGGCGCGCAGTGGCCGGATCTCGATGGTTAGAGGGTGGGAGTTCGCTGTCTCCCTCGAACTGCCGGCTTTCGATCCACTCCTCGTTGCCGATAATTTTGTACTTGACGGCCAGCGTCGCCGGATCGATGCGCACGCGTTCGATGGCGCCGGGCGCGGCCCTCATGCCGTGGACGATCTGGGCTCCTTCAAAAGCGGGGCCGGTGGGGCTGCTGGCGCTGAGCATTTCCGCGCGGTTGCCCAGCAAAATTTCGCCGTTGGTGCCAATATCCAGGATCAGCATCTGGCGATCTTGTTGATAGGGGGCTTCGGCGACGAGCACGCCCACGTTGTCTGCCCCAACGTGGCCGGCTTCGCAGGGCGGCACATGCACATTGCCGCCACGCGCAAGGTGAAGGCCCAGATCGCGTGCCTTTACATCCACGGCATTGTTGATCACCAGGCTGAAGGGGGCGCCGCCCAATTCTTGCGGGTTGACGCCCAAGATCAGATGGTGCATGGTCGTGTTGCCCACCACCACCATTTCTACAATGTCGGTGGTGGCGATGTTCGCCTCGCTCGCCGCCTCTTCGAGCAACTCGTTGAGGCCGTCGATGATGGCGCGGTGCATACGTTCTGTGCCATCTTCGTTGACCATGGCGTAGCTGACGCGGCTCATCAGATCCTCGCCATAGGGCACCTGGGGATTCATGCGGCTGACTGTGGAGAGGACTTCGCCTGTGCGCAGGTGACAGAGATGGAGCGCCACTGTCGTCGTGCCCACATCGACGGCTGCGCCGTAAATATCATCGTGGAAACCGGGCTGAATGTGAACCACTTCGCCACCGTCAAAGACCGTCACCGTGACGCCGCGGTTGCCCTTGGATAGCGCCGGTTGCAGGGCAGGCAACAGCAGCGGATCGATGCGCAAGCCATCCAATCCATGCACGGCCTGGAGTTCATGGCGCAGGCGTTCCCAATCGCCGCGGTGATCCTTCATTTCAGCGATTGGCAGTTCTACATAGTACAGACGCATGGAGGCGTCCACCATGATGCGCCGCTCTACGCCCACCGCTTTACGCACAACTTGTTTACGCGTCTGGCTCTCTTCGGGCACGCGGATGACCAAATCGTCCAGCACCTGGCAGGCACAACTCAGCCGCTCGTTGACGCCGAAGTTGCGCCGGGCGGCGTAGGCTAGCTCGCGTTCTTCGGCGGGCGTCAAGTGATCCGCCTTTGAGCGGACGGCAAACTTGGCGAAGTCGCCCTCCTCTACCACGATTTTGCACTTGCCACAGGTCTGGTGCCCACCGCAGATCGATTCAATTTCCACACCCAGCCGCCGAGCTGCTTCCAGCAAGATGGTTCCCGCGGGGATTTCGCCCTGCCGACCGGCAGGCTGAAAGACGACTTTCACGCTATCGCGTTTAGGAGTCTGGTTCAATGGCTGGCTCACTCTTGACGAACTCCATTCCTCATGCACGATGACTGTTCAGTGCTGACATTATACATTCCCGCAACAGGTCAACCAATTCATCGGGCCTCAGTCCACTAACGGCACACCCAGTTCACAGCAGTTTGACCATTCTGACGGCAACTGTAACTGTTTTTACCAAATTTCATTGCTGTATGCGCTACACTCATACCGGATTACAATGTGGAAATCTCACATTGCCATACACTCTGCGCATTTTTATTTTCACCACCTACAATCTCGCGTTGACCCACACTGGAGGATATACCTATGGTTCGAGTACGCAACTACCTGTCGTTGATGTTGGCGTTTGCCTTGCTCTTTGGTACAGCGAGCCTGACCAACGCCCAGGATGCCACCCCCACGCCTGTGGCTGAGGAAGAAATGGCCGACCTGAACATTGTCGAAACGGCTATCGCATCCGGCCAGTTCTCAACGTTGGTTGCCGCCATCCAGGCTGCCGGCCTCGTTGACACATTGAGCGGCGAAGGTCCCTTCACCGTCTTTGCACCGACTGACGATGCGTTTGCAGCCCTGCCCGACGGCACGCTAGATGCCTTATTGGCTGACCCGACCGGCGCCCTCTCTGACATCCTACTCTATCATGTCATTGTAGGCGAAGCGCTTTCCACCGATCTCAGCGATGGCATGACCATCGAGACGGTAGGGGGCGGCACCCTTACTGTCCACGTCACCGATGACGGCGTACTGATCAATGATGCCAAGGTCGTTAACGCCGATGTGACGACGTCGAACGGTGTGATCCACGTGATCGATACCGTCCTGGTCCCGGTCGCTGAGGAAGAAATGGCTATGGAAGCCACCGCCACCCCGGCCGCTGAGGAAGAAATGGCTATGGAAGCCACCGCCACCCCGGCCGCTGAGGAAGAAATGGCTATGGAGGCCACCGCCACCCCGGTCGCTGAGGAAGAAATGGCTATGGAGGCCACCGCCACCCCGGCTGCTGAGGAAGAAATGGCTATGGAAGCCACCGCCACCCCGGCCGCTGAGGAAGAAATGGCTATGGAAGCCACCGCCACCCCAACGGCTGAGGAAGAAGCCACTGCGACCCCAACCGCTGAGGAAGAAGCGATGGGAGCTGCGATGGCAACCGGCACGCCTGCCGCCGAAGAAGAGGCCATGGCGCCCGAGATGCTGCCGGTCACCGGTGGCAGCCCTGCGGATAGCGGCAACAGCGCCCTACCGTGGACCGCTGCCGCGCTGGTGGTTGTCCTGGCGGGTGGTGCGTTGTTCATCCGCCGTCGTGCTGCCTGATAGAGAATCGTTTTGAGGTCGTACGATCGTAGGGGCGCTGCTTGCTGCGCCCAGAGTGGGGCCGGCAAGCAGGCCCCCTACCGAAAGTTCTTTCTCTACGAACTCTGATTGACAAAACAAAAAACGCCGCGATCCGTACGGATCGCGGCGTTTTTTTGATCGGGTCTCCGATCAGCTCCAGGCATGGACCAGCGCTAGGATCTCGCCTAACTCGGTGACGACGGCGTCGGGCCGGACGCTCTCCACGATGCGTTGATCCTCGGCCAGGGGGATCATGCGGCAGTGGATCGTCTGGGCGCCCAGATCGATACCCCCGACGATATCATGTTTCAGACTATCGCCAACACAAACCACTTCATAGGGTTCTGCATCCCACCGTTTGAGAACGGCGTCATAAATGTCGCGGCCCGGTTTGCGCCATTCCACGGCCGCGCTGGCCAGACACGCATCCAGGAAGGGGCGCAGCCCGGCGTAATCGACCATGCGCTGGAAGGCGCGGTCGCAGGGGTGGTTGGCAATGATGGCGATGCGATAGCCGTCCTCGCTGAGCCGGCGCAGCAGATCGTGTGCGCCGGGCATCGCTTCCCAAGAGGTCATCTCAGGTGCATAGAAGAGATCGACCGCGCGGTGGAGCACGTCTGGGTCCATCTTTGAGGCTGGATAGCCAAAAAACTGTAGCAGAAAGCTGAGCGTATCATCGGCAGTGTGCTCTTCTTGCTCATCATCCGACTTGGTCTGTGCAAAGATGCGCGCCTCGATGATGCTTTCCCAGAATTCGTCGGGCAGATCCATGCCGGTGGATCGCATGTAGGCTTCGGCCGTCTTCGCTCCGGTTGCCATCAACGCCTCGATGGGTGTTTTCAGGCGGGCCAGTGTATTGTCGAAGTCGAAAATGATCCCCTGCACCAAGCGCCGTGGGCGCAGCGGTGTTGGTAATTCGGGAAAGAAGTTCTGGGTCAATGCGGCTACGGTTTCGGGGTCTAAATCCACCGTCTCCTCTTCGACTTCGTGCGCAGAGTCTGGGGCAATATCCTGGTGCAACGAGCGCCGTTCCGCTTCGCCAAAGTTTTTGGCCCGCGCCTTCGCCCGCTTCATAAATTCGTCCAACTCTTCCAGGGTCAGCGCTTCCATGCCTTCCCGGTAAAGATGCGCGTGATCTTGTTCATTGGATTCATTTTGGGGAGGATGATTTTCTGACTCTTGTTCTTCTTGTTTGTGTTCGTCTTGATCTGGCTGCTGCATGGTTGCCTATCCTGAATCAGACTTTCGCCTGTCAATTCGTCGTGTCAAAAGCTGCGTGCTATACTCGAACCATAGATGTTGTTGTGGATTTTGTGTGGGTGGGCCGGAGGCCCACCCACACAAAACAACCCTCCATTTACTTCGTTTACAAAGCAATTAGCCTGAAAGAGTACCTATATGGCCTATACGCTTGAAATCGGCGCTATTCGCTGTCACATTGTCAGCGATGGACGGCAACGCACAGATGGCGGCGGCTTCTTTGGATTGGTGCCGCGCACGCTCTGGGAGCCGGTGGTGCCACCCGATACCCAAAACCGCATTCCATCTGATTTGCGCTGTCTCTTGATCGAGTCGGAGCAGGGATTGATTTTAGTCGACACCGGCCAGGGGGACAAAATAAACGCCAAGGCGCGTGGATACCTGGGCATGACCGCAGAAAACGAGCGATTGCTGCGTGATCTGCGACAGGTCGGCGTCGAACCGGCGGACGTGGACATTGTCTTGTTGACGCATCTGCATGGCGACCACGCCGGCGGCGCCACGCGTCGCCGTGTGCCGGATGATGTGAACAGCGATGTGATCCCCACCTTTCCCAAAGCACGTTATCTGGTCCAGCGTCAGGAACTGGCCGACGCATCCTACCCCAACGAGCGCACGCGTGGCACCTACTTCCCCGAAAATTGGGAGCCGCTGCGCGTCACGGGTCAATTGGAGATCGTGGCGGGTGATCAGTATTTGACGCCCAGTGTGCGTACAGCCGTGGTGCCCGGTCATACCGACAGCATCCAGGCCGTGTGGGTGGAAAACAGGGGCGAAAGTCTGCTCTTTTTGGGGGACACCTGCAATTGGGCGGCGCACATGGATCGGCTGGCCTGGGTGCCTGCTTTCGATCTTTACCCCATGGCCAGCATCGAGGGCAAGCGCCGTCTGCGCGCCGAGGCGATGCAGCGCAACGCCCTGCTCGTCTTCCAGCACGACGGACAGGTAGTGACCGGGCGCTTACAAGCCACGAAGCGGGATCCGGTGGTGCAGGTCGAGATCGGCGAACCCGCCTGGGGGCCCGACGACCTCCTGTGACCGGCTTTCGTCTTCAGCCTTACCCCATCTCCAAATCCCGTTTGATCATAGGGATGACTGCTTCGGCGGCGGCGCGCCCGGCGTCGAGAAGTTCATCGACGCGGCCCAGATCGATGAGGCTGACGTCGCTGATCAAGGGTAGGATCACCCTGTCGGCGCGGGCGCCGTCGTTATGCGTTGAGCGCATGAGCATATAGAGCGCAGTGATGCTGAGTTCCACCACATTCTGCGGTTTTTTGCCGCCAATCGACCCTGGCGGCAACAGATCGACGGCGATGACATAATCTGCGCCCAGGCGCCGTGCCACGGACACAGGCAGGTTGTTGAGGATGCCGCCATCTACCAGCAGACTGCCGTTGATGTTGGTGGGGCTGAGAATGCCCGGCACACTGGAACTGGCGCGCAGCGCGTCGGCGATGCGTCCTTCGGTAATCGCCACCAGTTCACCCGTGACAATATCGGCGGCAACCGCGGCAAATCTCATCTTGAGGTCGCTGAAAGTTGCCGGGTGATCCTCCAGGCAGTCTTCGATCCACTGTGTGACGCGATCATAGTTGAGCAGTCCGAGCTTGGGCAGAGAAAACGAGGCTAGCTCCGTCCAGCTCATTTTGCGGATCAACTCCTCCATGCGTTTGGGGGTAAGCCCGGCGGCGTACATGCCACCGGCGATGGCGCCTGCGCTGGTCCCTGCGATGCAGTCGATCGTAATGTTGTGCTTGTCGAGAACTTCCAACACGCCGATGTGGGCAATACCGCGTGCCGCGCCGCCGCCAAGCGCCAACCCTACACGTCGCCGCGGTGGCCGACCTAACCAACGAATTTGCACGATGCGATGTCTTTCATACTCTTCTGGTAAATTTGTCATAGGAGGGGGATCCTTTGATAGAAAAAACGTTAGAGGTGGAGACTTCCGATCCAGGCTGATGCGGCAGTCTCCTGTGCGCTGAGCCGGCTAATCTCCTCTGCCCAGCCCCGCCGCCGGGGATGACACCCTGGGTGTTGTTGTCTGCGGCTGCCGGGCCAGGAAGAAGGCGCCGATCGCCGCACCGAGCGGCAGCAGCGCCACGCCGTGGAGCGCCGCTGCCATGCCCGTATAGTCTGCAATCCAGGCGGCCAGCCCGGTTCCTGCGGCGCCTGTGGCAAACATGAAGCCGAGCACGGCGCCACTGGCCAGCCCTTGTCGTTTGGGCAACAGATTTTGGGCCATCACCACAAGTACGCTGTGCGGAACACCGACCAGGAAGCCGGCCACCCCGGCCAAAACAAAGTAGGCCCAGCCGTGTACAAAGAGCATAGCATAGGTGAAAGGCGCGGTGAGCAACAATGCCCAAATGAGAAGGCTACGATGATCTATCCGATCGCCCAGAATACCGCCGACCAGGGTGCCGATGGCCAGTGTCGTGCTGAAGACGCCCACCAGAAGACCGTAGGTGGCGGGCTCAAAATTCTGATCGGCGAAGAATTTGGGCAACAGTCCGTAGTATCCTTGCTGTACTGTAGCGCGTAGCGCCACGAGGACGGCAAAGGCAATGATCACGCTGAGCCGACGATCCACCGAAGACGCTCGTTTGGGTTTGGCGGCGATCTCGTGTTCATCCTTTGCGGCCGCCGCAATCGGTCGATGCAGACCAATCGCCATCAACGCCACCATGGGCAGCGTGGCCAGGGCGATCAAGCGTGCGCCGGCAAGGTCCATGCTTTGCAGGACCAACCCGGCGATGATCGGCCCAAAGGCCAGCCCCATCTGCCCCAACAAGAAGAAGATGGCCGTGGCGCTGGACGAACGATGCCCACCGGCGTTGCTCGCCACCATCGCCCCTTGCGGATGAAAGGCGCCGCTGCCCAGCGAGGCCAGCGTCATCATGGAAACAAGGAAGATATAGTCGTCGGCGAAAGTGGCCAGGCTGTAGAATGTCGCCGTCCACAACAGGCCGGCGGCGCCCAGCCATCGTCCTGAAAAGCGGTCGGCCAGCCAGCCGAAGATCGGCTGCGACAGCGATCCCACCAGTTGATAGAGCATGATCCCCAACCCGATCTGGCCGTTGGAGATGGCAAAAGGCACGGCCAGCACCGTCAAGATCATGGCCACAGACGAGTTGAGGATATCGATGGCAAAATGGCCAAACGAAACGGCGGAAAGGCGTTTGAGGTTCATAGTGAACTACTTTCAGTGTGAGACTCGCTGGTTAGACGGTTGCTTTGACATGGCGGATCGGGCATGCAGCAACACGACACTCGTTGACACCGTCACATGGATGTTTTATTGTAGCAGACGGCTCTTACCCTATTCAAATGTTTGCGTAAAACTTATACCCTCTTATCTTCCTACTTAAGGAGAACCAGACGTGCCAACTGCCATCTTGTTGATGATCGATGGGACGAGACCCGACGCCATCGCCGCCGCAGGCTGCCCCAATCTCGAGGCGTTGCGCGTCCGCAGCGCCTATACGTTGCAGGCTTCTTCTGTGATGCCGTCGATCACGTTGCCCTGTCACATGTCGATCTTTCACAGCGTACCGCCTACCCGCCACGGCATTACCAGCAATACCTATATCCCCATGGCGCGTCCACTGCCGGGTCTGATCGAAGTCGTCGCGCAGAGTGGCAAACGCAGTGCCTTCTTCTACAATTGGGAACAACTGCGTGATCTGAGCCGTCCTGGTCATCTACACTACAGTCGCTGCCTCAACGATGCTGCCGTCAACGATCACAGCGATCACGCTACCGTCGACGCCTTCCTCACCTATATGGACGAGTATGCACCCGACTTTGCCTTCGTCTACCTGGGGACAGTGGATGAAGTTGGGCATCGCTATGGGTGGATGAGCGAAGGCTATTTGAAACAGCTTGCTTATGTGGACGGTGCGGTCGGTCGTCTGCTCGACGGCCTGCCCAACGATGCCACCATCCTCTTTCAGAGCGATCACGGCGGACACGACCGCAGCCACGGAACCGAAATGGCCGAAGATATGACCATCCCGTGGATGGTGAGTGGGCCGGGCATCCGCCAGGATCATGTGATCCAGGCGCCGGTATCGCTGCTTGATACCACGCCTACGCTGGCGCGCGTGCTGGGGGTAGAGCCACACTTCCAGTGGGAGGGCAGCGCGCCCGAGGAGATTTTCTATGCCTAGCCCTGTGCACGAGTTGCTTCCCTTCGCCCGCGAATTGGCCAACGCCGGCGCCGACGTGGTAATGCACTACTTCCATGCCGGCTTTGAGGTTGACATCAAAGCGGATCACTCGCCGGTGACCACGGCCGACCGCGAAGCCGAACTGCGCATGCGCGATCTGATCACGCGGCGCTTCCCCGATCACGGCATCGTGGGCGAAGAATTCCCGCCGCACCAGCCCGACGCCCGTTATGTCTGGGTGCTTGACCCTATCGACGGCACTGCCAACTTCGTCGCCCGCAACTATCTCTTCGGTAGTATGGCCGCTCTGCTTGAAGATGGCCAACCGATCTTGGGGTTTGTCAACCATCCTGTTGCACGAGAACTGTTCATCGGGGATAATCAGACTGCCTGGCGCAACGACGAGGTGATCTCGGTGAGCCAGACCGGCGCCATCGAGGATGCTCTGCTGGTCATCAGCGAGCATCTCAGTGTGGCCCGCTATCAGGATGGCGAACTCTTTGAGCAATTGATCCGTCAAGTGCGCCAATATCGGGGCTGGGGCGGTTGTCACGGGTTTGCCCTGGTCGCGCAGGGAAGCGCCGACATCACGCTGGAACCGTTTATGCAGCCGTGGGATCGCCTGCCCTTGATTCCCTTGATCCGCGGCGCAGGCGGCAAGATCACCGACTGGCACGGCGGCGATCCTGTTGCCGGGGATAGCACGGTGGCCACGAATGGCCGCCTCCACGATGCACTCATCCACATACTCAACGACCGTTAGCCCTTCTATCAACCAGGATGAATTGGAGCGAACAAATGACCAAACTCTACGATCTGTCACAGCCGTTGAATCAGGACGCGCCGTTTTGGCCGTTTTATCCGCCGTTCGAGGTGAAGTATATCAAGCGCAAGTCGGAGCATGGCGTCAATGCCCAGTATATTATGACGTCGAACCATATGGGGACCCATCTGGATGCGCCGCGGCACTTTGTGACCAACGGCAAGACGGTGGATCAGTTGCCGTTGGAGTGGCTCTACGGTGAAGGCGTGATTGTGGATCTGAGCGACATGTTGGACGAATTGGCGATCTTCCGCCCCGAGGACATCGAGGAGCGTGTTGAAGTCAAGGAGGGCGATATCCTCTTCATCCACACCGGTTGGTCGAAGCACGCCCAGTTCGGCGCCGAACCCGACGAAGAAAAGTACATTCAACGTCACCCCGGGCCGCATCACAGTATCGTAGACTGGTTGCTCGAGAAAAAGATCCACCTGTGGGGCGTGGACATGATCTCCACCGATCATCCGATGAACCTGCCGATCGGGCGCTTCCTGGGGCGTGGCGGCCTGGAACACTGGCAGCGTGTACGCAAACAAGTAGAGGGTAAGTTCGGCGCCGAAAACATTGCCGATCTCTTCCCAGACGAAGCCTACCAATTGACCCACAACGCCCTCTTCCCGCACGACTGTGTCCATGTGGAAAATCTGGGCGGGCAGATAGGCGCTCCTGAATTGCAGAACAAACGCATCACCCTCGGCGCCTTTCCGTGGATGTTTAAAGGCGGCGAAGCGGCGTTCTGCCGGGCTGTTGCGTTTGTAGAAGACTGAGCCGTGCAATCGGTTTACGCCCATCCATTCGTTCTGGTTCTCGGTGTTGTCTTTCTCTCTTCCTTTGCGCGGTCAGCGGTGGGGTTTGGTAACGCACTGATCGCGATGCCGTTGTTGACGTTACTGGTGGGTATTCAGATGGCGACGCCGTTGGTGGGGTTGCTGGCGGTGACGCTCTCCGCTGTGATTCTGCTGGGAAGCTGGCGCGAAGTGGATCTGTCGTCGGCGTGGCGATTGGTTCTGGCCTCGTTCGTGGGGATGCCGCTGGGCATCTGGATGATCAAGCATGTCCCCGCGCAGGTGGTGACAGGGGGACTGGGCGTGTTGTTGATCGGGTTTGGCCTCTATTCGCTGCTGCGCCCTGTGCTGCCGGTGTTACGCCGCTCGTATTGGGTCTACCTGTGTGGGGCGCTGGCGGGGACTTTGGGCGCGGCCTACAACACCAATGGGCCGCCCGTGGTGATCTACGGGGCGCTACGCCGCTGGTCGCCGCCCAAGTTTCGGGCGACGCTGCAAGGATTCTTCTTGCCGTCGACGCTGGCGATCAGTATCAGTCATGGCTTGTCGGGGCTGTGGAATGGCGAGGTGTTTACGCTTTTTGTAGCGTCGCTGCTGCCGATGCTGCTGGCAATCTACGTGGGTGGCTGGGTGAACCGGCGCATCGAGCCGCAACGCTTCTTGCGCCTGCTCTATCTGATCATCATCGGGTTGGGGCTCCTGCTGCTCTTCCCCGTGTGATTGTATGGTTGGGCCGAGGCCCTACTTTTGTGCAAGCCACAATCCATATGCTTTGTGGATCACGTCTCGGGTCTCGGCGCGCATGGGCAGGTCGACCATCTGCGCCAATGGAATCCACCCAATGTCGGCGGCGTCGTCCTCGGCGCAAGGATCGCCCGCCATGTAGCGGGCCCAATAGTCAATCACCACGTAGTGATACTCGATACGGTCATCGTCATCGCGCAGGATGGGCTCGAAGACGTCAACGAGCCCACCGATCTCGATGGTCACCCCACATTCTTCCATGACTTCGCGCTGAACACCGTCGGCGAGTGGCTCGCCAAGATCGAGCAGTCCACCGGGCAGGCTCCACTGCCCCTGACTGGGAGGCCGGCCTCTTTCTACCAAAAGCGCTTCACCGTGCTCATTAAAGATGATGGCCGCCACGCCCACCAATGGCGCCGGCGGATATTGGCGAGGGATTGAGATCGGGTACGTTGCCGGCATGCAAGGGTCCCTGATGATGAGCGGATGAGATGATGCCCTATTGTAGGTCTATCTTCTACGTCATGCAACGCCTGTGCCGGTGGGGGTGCGTCCCAAGTTTTTCGGTTCTGATCTTCAGGGCAGCTACGCAGAACGGACCGGCACGGAGGCCGGTCCCTACACGTAGGGATGGACCTCCGTGTCCATCCGTCGTGGCTTCCCGGTAGACATGGACCCACCCAATACTATGGGACACACCCGCCCGGTGGCAGCAATTCCGAATTTGGCTTGACCAGGGGGACTAGCGCCGGTTGAGTAGCAGCGCTTCAGAAAGCGGGTCTGCGAGGCATATCGAAACCCAAGCGGGTCTACGACGGGCGTAGAACCGTTGACCGGCTGGTTTCGTTTGGTACAGGCGCTGCGCCATGCCCTCCGCAAGCTCCGGGCGCCGACCGCAGCGGTCGCGACCGCTGCGGTCGGACTCAACCGACGCTAGTCAAATTGAGCGCATCAGTGTGCAAACCGTTTCCAACGACCCTCAGAGACCACGTCGACAACGCCATCGACCACGGTGAGGGCGGTCTCGTCGTCAATCGCGTACGCCGGACCCGCGATATCCGCCGCCCACCGCTCCGCATCGGCCAGGGTGTTCCCCGGCATCATGGCGTGGTCCAGGTGCGGGAAGATCGAGAAGTCGACGACCCCCAAGGTTTGGTCGTCCTGGGCGGACGGCCACTCTACAAAGTAGGCACCGATGCGGGGGGTCATCACCATGCTGCCGGCGCTCACGCCCACCCAGACGGTCTCGGACAGCAACGGCAGGAGGTTCGCCAACCCAGACTCCCGCATCCAGTGGCACAGGTACGTGGCGTCGCCGCCGTCCACGAGCAGGACATCGGCCTCCCGGACCCAGGGGACCCACCGCTCCTCGCCGATGGTGGGCAGCGCGGTGAGTTCGAGGAGGCCCAGCGACTTCCAGCCCAGGCCGCACATGCTGTGCCACGGGGGCTCGCCGACGACGAAGCCCCGCACCGAGACCGGCCCGCACATCGGGTGGCCCCATTGCGCCGTCGGGATGCAGAGCGCGGTGGACTCGGCGATCGGCTTGCCCAGCAGGTCGACCAGCGCGTTGCGGATACTCGGGTTCGTGACGCCCCCAGACGTGAGCAGTAATTTCATCATTCCTCTCCTTGATGATTTGACGTCCTTGAAATACGAGGTAAGGTGGGTTGACGTGCTTGAGTATAGAACAAATGGTCTATATAATCAAGCAGTGTGCAGTTGCGCAAGACGGATGGGCTTTGACGATCTCTCTATCCTTGTGCTAGTGTACAGGGTCAGGTAGGCCTGTTCTCGCCTGCCGGTTGGTGCAGTTTACAAAAGCGATGTACGGAGCAAACCATGTCGGAGTTCTTCAAAGTGCAGACGCCGGAGCATGCATGGCGGCTGTTTCAGGAACACTTTCGCCCGCAACTGCGCACTGAACGGTTCCCTGCCGCCCAAAGCCTGGGCCGTGTGCTGACCGAGACGCTTACATCCCCCCAAGATTTGCCCGAATTTGCCCGCTCGACTGTGGATGGCTACGCCGTGAACGCCGTAGACACCTACGGCGCGTCTGCCGGTTTGCCCGCTTTCCTCACCTTGATCGGCGAAGTGCCCATGGGCCAGACGAGCCAACTGCGGGTGGGGAGCGGTGAGGCGGTTCTGATCCACACCGGCGGCGCTATCCCTGCCGGCGCTACCAGCGTCGTCATGGTTGAGGAGACGCAGAAGGTCGATCAGTCCAGCATCGAAGTGCTCAAACCGGTGGCTGAAGGTGAAAATGTGATCCAGATCGGCGAAGACATCCGCCGCGGGGATCTGCTTCTGGCCCCCGGTCATCTGATGCGCCCCCAGGACATCGGCGGGCTGCTGGCGCTGGGCATCACCGAGATCCGTGTGGCGCAGCCACCGCGCGTCGCCATCGTCTCAAGCGGGGACGAAGTCGTGGCGCCGGATCAACCGGTAGCACCAGGGCAGGTGCGCGATATCAATTCCTACGCCCTGGCCGCGTTGACCACCAGAGCCGGCGGCCTGCCCATCCTCTACGGCATTGTGCCGGATCAGCGTGACGCGCTGCTGGCGGCGATGCGCCGGGCCCACGCAGAAGCCGACATCGTTGTCCTTTCGGCCGGCAGTTCGGTCAGCTATCGCGATCTGAGTGTAGACGTTATCGAAGAATTGGGTGCACCGGGTGTGCTGGTGCATGGGCTGAGTGTGCGGCCCGGCAAACCGACGATCATGGCTGTGTGCGATGGCGTGCCCGTCTTTGGTCTGCCCGGCAATCCAGTGTCTGCGATGGTGATCTTTGGCCTGGTGGTAGCGCCCGCCATCAACGCTTGCCTGGGGGTGGATGCGCCGCGGCGTGAGCAGATGCAGGCGCGGTTGGCGCGCAATGTGGCATCCACCACCGGCCGCGAGGATTACGTCCAGGTACGCCTCGAAGAGCGCGAGGGCGAAACCTGGGCCGTCCCTGTTTTCGGCAAATCGAACCTGATCTACACCCTGGTCAACGCCGACGGTGTCATCCAGATTCCGCTTGATTCGGGCGGGATGAGGGAGGGCGCGTGGGTAAGTGTCTATCTGCATTGACCGTACAGGTCTAAACAGTTCCAACGGAAACCTACCCATGCCCACCCCATCATTACCCGAACGCAACATTTATTTGCACGATGTGGCTCTATCTGAGGCCGTGGCCAACTGGCATGCGGCGCTGGCCGAAAACGGGCTGCTGCAACCGCTGTCCGCAGAGACGATCCCCTTGAGCGCAGCGCTGCACCGCGTCACGGCGGAACCGGTCTGGGCGCGCCTCTCGTCTCCGCATTACCATGCCGCGGCGATGGACGGTTACGCCGTGGTCAGCGACGAGACGCGGGGGGCGATGGAAACCAGCCCCAAACGGTTGGCCGTAGGCAGTCAGGCCATCCCCGTCGATACCGGCGATCCCCTGCCTGACGGCAAGAACGCCGTGATCATGATCGAAGATACGCAGCTCGTGCAGCAAGATGGCGCTGATTTCATTGAGATTCTGGCCGCATCCGCGCCGTGGACCTATGTGCGCCCTATGGGTGAGGATATGGTTGCCACCGAGTTGATCCTGCCCGCCAATCACCGGCTGCGTCCTCAAGATTTGGGCGCAGTAGCCGGCAGCGGTCATGCAGAGATCAGCGTGTACCGGCGGCCCAAAGTAGCGGTGATCCCTACCGGCACCGAATTGGTGCCGATTGGCAGCGAACCGCGCCCGGGCGACATCATCGAGTACAACTCTTTGATGTTGGGCGCGCAGGCCGAAGAGGCGGGCTGCCAGGTCACGCGCTGGCCGATTGTTACTGACGATTACCCTACTCTGCGCGATGCCGTAGCCGAAGCGCTGGCCGATCATGATCTGGTGGTCGTCAATGCCGGTTCGTCGGCAGGATCCGAAGATTACACTTCGGCGGTCGTACGCGAACTGGGCGAACTGCGCGTGCACGGCATCGCGATTCGCCCAGGGCATCCTGTGGTCCTCGGCGTGGCCCGAGGCAAGGCCCTGGTGGGTATCCCCGGCTACCCTGTCTCCGCTGCTATGAGCTTCGACCTCCTCGTCAAACCCCTGCTCTATCGCTGGCAAGGATCGCCTGTGCCCGAACGCACGTCGATTCGGGCTACGTTGAGCCGCAAACTCTCTTCGCCCATGGGCGAGGACCATTTTGTGCGCGTCACCGTGGGGAAGGTGGGAGAAAAGATGGTGGCGACGCCGTTGCAAGGTGGCGCAGGTGTGCTGATGTCGCTGGTCAAAGCGGACGGCATCGTTACCGTACCGCGCTTTTCTGAGGGCCATCAGGCCGGCGAAGCGGTGACCGTTGAACTGCTACGCCCCGCCGGCACAGTGGATCATACCATCGTCGTCATCGGCAGCCATGACATGACGCTCGATCTGCTGGCCGACCGCTTGCACCGGCGCCACCCGGATCGATTCCTGGCCTCGGCGCACGTGGGCAGTTTGAGCGGTCTGCTCACTTTGCAGCGCGGCGAAGCCCACATCGCCGGTTCTCATCTGCTGGACGAAGAGAGCGGCGACTACAACGTCAGCTTCATCCGTCGCCTGCTTGAACCACACAATGTCCACGTTGTCCTGCTTGGATTTGTCAACCGTCAGCAAGGGTTGATCGTGCCCAAGGGAAACCCCAAACAGATCCGCGAATTGACCGACCTGCCGCGCGAGGATGTTATCTTCGTCAACCGCCAGCGCGGCGCCGGGACGCGTGTTCTGCTCGATTATGCACTCAAGCAGCGCGGCATGACGCCCCAATCGATCCGCGGCTATGAGCGGCAGGAATTCACTCATCTGGCTGTGGCCGCTACGGTGAAAAGCGGAGCCGCCGACTGTGGTCTGGGTATCCTCGCTGCCGCCCGCGCCCTCGACCTCGACTTCATCCCCCTCTTCGATGAGCGCTACGATTTGGTGATCCCCGTGGAACACTATGAGAGCGAACTGCTGGCGCCGTTGCTCACCCTCATCCGTGAGGACGGTGACTTTGTCCGCGCCGTTGACGCCATGGGCGGCTACGATACGGGGCAGATGGGAAAGGTGTTGGCGGAGATTTAATGCGCACCCTGATTGACGGATTTCTTCAAGCCATACGCCTGATTACCGGCGGCGACACGGCACTGTTTGAGATCGTGGTGCTTTCGCTGACTGTGTCCGGCGTGGCCCTGGCCTTTAGTGTGGTATTGGGGGTGCCGGCGGGGGTCCTGTTGGGGCTGACCCGCTTCCGCGGGCGGCGGCTGGCGATTTCCTCTGTCTACACCGGCATGGCCTTCCCGCCGGTGGTGGTGGGCCTTTTCGTCTACCTCATGCTCTCGCGCAGTGGACCGCTTGGCGGGCTGAGTCTGTCGTTTATCCCCGCGCTCTTCACGCCGCAGGCAATGATCATCGCCCAGACTATCATCGCCTTTCCGCTGGTGGCCGGTTTTACGATGGCGGCCGTCAATGGTGTGGACCCAGCCCTGCGTCTGCAGGTGCGCGCCCTGGGTGCGTCTCGTTGGCAGACGACATGGGCCGTGCTGGAAGAAGCCCGCGTAGGCGTGATCGCGGCCATTGTGGCCGGCTTCGGCGGTATCATTTCAGAAGTGGGCGCGGTGATCATGGTGGGCGGCAACATCGAAGGCCGCACTCGCGTGCTGACCACGGCGATTGTCCTGGAGACGAGCAAAGGTAGCTTCGACATGGCCATCGCCCTCAGCCTCATTCTGTTGGGGTTAGCCTTTTTCACCAACGCCATTATCGTGCGCCTGCAAGGACAGTCTTTCGACGGATGAACGAGACGCTGTATGAACTGCGCGGAGTAACCAAAGAGTATGGACGCCGTTGTGTGGTCGCCGTGGACTCGCTGGACATCTATCATGGCGAAATCCTGACCCTGGTTGGCCCGAGTGGGGTGGGGAAGAGTACGCTGCTGCGTCTGCTCAACTTCCTCGAACCGCCCAGCACCGGGACGATCCGGTTTCAGAACCAACTGATCCGCAGTGGGCAGGATGCACCGCTCTCCTGGCGTCGACGTGTGACCACCGTCTTTCAGCGCCCAATCCTGCTCAAACGCAGTGTGGAAGCCAACGTTGCCTACGGCCTCACCCTGCGTGGTCGGCGCAACCATGGGGGAATCATCCAGGCTGCACTGCAAGAGGTGGGGTTGGGGCACATGGCCAAAGAGCCGGCGCGTACCCTTTCCGGCGGTGAAGCGCAACGGGTGGCGCTGGCGCGGGCGTTGATCCTGCGCCCCGATGCGCTTCTGCTGGACGAACCCACCGCCAATCTTGACCCGGCCAACGTCGCTCTGATCGAACGGCTGGTGCTGCGGCTCAACCAGGAAGAGGGCGTTACGGTCGTCTTTGTCACCCACAATATCTTCCAGGCCCGGCGTATGGGCCAACGCGTGGCCCTTTTGCTCGACAATCGCCTGGCCGAAGTCGCCGATGTGCAAACGTTTTTTGAATCGCCACGAGATCCGCGGACGGCAGCCTTTGTGCGTGGCGATATGATCTACTGAGTGAGTGCCTAACCCTTCCATCCATTTTGTGTACACAAGGAGATTGAATCGATGAGATCGAAAGTGCTGGTTTCTCTGCTTGTGACGCTATTGGCAAGTCTACTGGTTGCCTGTCAGTCGATTTTGCTACCTGCCCCTGCGCCCGGCGCAGAGATGGCAACAGAGGCTGTCGCCACGACCCCGGCGGCCGAGGAAAGCAGCGTCGACGGTGAGCGGTTGACGCTGGCCACGACCACGAGCACCCGCGACTCCGGATTGCTCGATGTACTGCTGCCGCTATTTGAAGAGGAGTACGGTGTAACCGTTGACGTGGTGGCGGTGGGCACCGGTCAGGCTTTGAAGTTGGGTGAAGACGGCAACGCCGACGTGCTTTTGGTCCACGCTCGGGCGCTGGAGGATGCCTTTATGGAGGCAGGTCATGGTGTGCGCCGCGAGGACGTTATGTACAACGACTTCGTCATCGTCGGGCCGGAGAGCGACCCGGCCGGGATCGCAGGCGGCAGTGATGCAGCCGCCGCCTTTACCCAGATTGCGGAGGCAGAAGCTCCCTTCGTCTCGCGCGGGGATGAATCGGGCACGCACACCAAAGAGAAGGCGATCTGGGCGGCGGCAGACATCGAACCCAGCGGCGCTTGGTACATCTCCGCCGGTCAGGGTATGGGGGCGGTGCTGACCATGGCCGATGAGCAGCAGGCATACACCCTCAGCGATCGCGCCACCTATCTCGCCCGCACGCTGGAGGGCACGGATCTGATTATAGCTGTCGAGGGCGATCCCATCCTCTTCAATCCCTATGGCGTGATTGCCGTCGACCCCGCCAAGAATGAAGCGATCAAGGGTGATCTCGCCAATCAATTCATCGACTGGCTCGTCTCGCTGCCTGCACAGGAAGCGATTAGCCAATTCGGCGTCGAAGAATTCGGTGCGCCTCTCTTCGTGCCCGATTCAGAAGCCTGGCGCAACCGCTGATAATGGCTGGTTTCGTAAATCAAAACTGTCCTAGTGGACGTTGTGCCGGTGGCTCGATAGCGCTACAGTCAAGAATATTCAACTTTCGATCATGAGGTCCTAATTCGCAACGGAGGTTAACCATGCCGAGTAGCTACAATGGCAAGATCTTGCATGTTGATCTAACTGAATCGCGCACCTGGATTGAAGAACTCGACGAACTGATCTACCGCAAGTATTTGGGTGGCGGCGCGCTGGCCAGCTACTTCATGTTGCGCGACATGAAACCCGGTATCGATCCGCTCGGCCCAGACAATTTGCTGATCTTTATGACCAGCGTGATCAATGGTCTGCCCCTTTCCGGCGCCAATCGCTACACGGCGGCGGGCAAGTCGCCGTTGACGGGTGGCTATGGTGAAGCCGAGGCCGGCGGGTATTGGGGGCCGGAACTGAAGCGCACGGGCTACGATGGCATCATCGTGCATGGCAAGGCGGACAAACCGACCTATTTGTACATTCACGATGGCGAGTGTGAATTCCGTGATGCCGGCAAATATTGGGGGCAACTGGCCGGCGAAGTACAAGACGGTCTTGAAGAAGAACTGGGTGATTCGCGCATCAATGTCCTTCAAACCGGCGTGGCGGGCGAGAACAAGGTGCTCTACGCCGCGATTACCAACCAATTGCGCCACTTCCACGGGCGCGCCGGTCTGGGCGCCGTGATGGGCAGCAAAAATCTGAAGGCGATTGTCACGCGGGGGCGCGAACGCATTGCCGCCGAGGAACGCGAGAAATCCAATGGCGTGCTGCAATGGTTCCGCGACAACTACGACCGCGAGACCGATGGCATGCACTTGCACGGCACGGCGGGCGGCATCAACGGGCTGGATGCTGACGGCATTCTGCCCACCCACAACTTCCGCGACGGATCGTTTGAGCATGCGAACGCCATCTCGGGCACGCGCATGTCCGAAACGATCCTGGTCAATCGTGGCACCTGTTACGCCTGCACCGTTGCCTGCAAACGCGAAGTTGAAGTGCCCGAACGTGGCGTGACCGCCAAGTACGGCGGCATGGAGTACGAGATCATCGGCGCACTGGGATCCTTGTGCGGCGTCGGCGACATGGCCGTGGTGGCTGAAGCATCGCAGTGGGTCAACCGCTACGTTATGGACGGCATCTCGACCGGTGTCTCTATCGCCTTCGCTATGGAGTGCTACGAAAAGGGCATCCTCACCAAAGAGGATACCGACGGCATCGAGCTGACCTGGGGCAACCCCGAGGCCCTGATTGCCATGATCCACAAGATCGGCAAGCGCGAGGGGATCGGCGACATTCTGGCCGACGGCGTCAAACGCGCCGCCGCCAAGTTCGGCCAGGGATCCGAGCGCTTCGCCCTACACGTCAAGGGGCAAGAACTGCCCATGCACGAGCCGCGCGGCAAGGTTGGCCTGAGCCTGGCCTACGCTGTGTCGCCCACCGGCGCCGATCATATGGAAGCCATCCACGATCCTGCTTACGAGGGGCTGGGCGTTCTGGACAACGGCCTCAGCGAAGTGGGTCTGCTCGAACCACTGGATCGCATGATCCTCGACGGCGACAAGGTGAAGGCTTTCTTCTATACCCAGGCGATCTGGAGTCTCTACAACAGTGTGGGCATGTGCGACTTTGTGGGCATCCCCATCGGGTCGCTCAAGTTGCATCAGTTGGCCGATTTCGTCAATGCCGCCACGGGGTGGGACATGACGATGTGGGAGTTGCTCAAGGTGGGTGAACGAGCCAACACCATGTCTCGTCTCTTCAACCTGCGCGAGGGCTTCAGCGAAAAGGATGATCAACTGCCTCAGCGCCTCTTCGAGCCGCTGGAGAAGGGCAGACTCACCGGCGTATCGCTGAACGAAAAAGAGTTTCAGCACGCCTTGACACTCTACTACCAAATGGCGGGCTGGGGAGACAAAGGTCAGCCCACCGAGGCCAAACTAGCCGAACTCGGCTTGAACTGGATCAGCGCGAACTGAGTGATTATTCCGTAGGGGCATGAGGGGGATGGGGCGGAGATCTCCGGCAATTGGCGAAACGTCTCCCCCATCTCCCTCGTGCCCGTACAATGATGCATGATGTGGGTTGTTTGTCGGGGCATGAGGGGGATGGGGCGGAGATCTCTGGCTATTGGCGAAACGTCTCCCCCATCCCCCTCGTGCCCGTACGATGATGCATGATTTGGGCTGTTTGTCGGGGCATGAGGGGGATGGGACGGAGATCTCTGGCTATTGGCGAAACGTCCCCCCCATCCCCCTCGTGCCCGTACAATGATGCATGATGTGGGTTGTTTGTCGGGGCATGAGGGGGATGGGACGGAGATCTCTGGCTATCGGCGAAACGTCCCCCCCATCCCCCTCGTGCCCGTACGATGATGCGTGATGTGGGTTGTTTGTCGGGGCATGAGAGGGATGGGGCGGAGATCTCTGGCTATTGGCGAAACGTCCCCCCCATCCCCCTCGTGCCCGTACGATGATGCATGATGTGGGTTGTTTGTCGGGGCATGAGGGGGATGGGACGGAGATCTCTGGCTATCGGCGAAACGTCTCCCCCATCCCCCTCGTGCCCGTACGATGATGCGTGATTTGGGCTGTTTGTCGGGGCATGAAAGAGAATCCGATGCCGGCTACACCGCAGGGATATCGCCGACGCAATAGTCTGCGTCACGCGGTTTTCGATTATACACAGCCGGCGGCTTACTTCGTCACCTTGTGCTGCCACAAGGGGCAGAGTCTTTTCGGACGCATCCACGACGGCACCATGCTGCTGAATCCGTTGGGTGAGATTGCGGATCGAGCGTGGCAGAATGTCGCCGAGCGGCACCCCGAAATCGAGTTGGACGCCTTTGTGGTCATGCCGAACCACGTCCATGTGCTGCTGTGGATTTGTGCGTCCTTTGAGCCGACGGCGGTGAATGCGCCTAAGAAGGAGCGGCAGTTCGGAGACGCCATTGCCGGTTCCCTGTCCGCGCGGATCGGCGCCTACAAGAGCGCTGTTACCCAGAAGGTGAAACGGGCTGGATTATTGCCGGGTGCTGCGCTGTGGCAGCGCAATTTCTACGATCACATCGTGCGCAATGAATTGGATTTGCTGCATATCCGCGCTTACATTCGGGACAACCCGGCCCGTTGGTACGAGGACAAACTCCACCCCGACAGTCCGCCCAACGAATTCAACTGCACCTGGCGTTATCCGTAGGGGCATGAGGGGGATGGGGCGGAGATCTCCGGCTATTGGCGAAACGTCTCCCCATCCCCCTCGTGCCCGTACGATGATGCATGATGTGGGTTGTTTGTCGGGGCATGAGGGGGATGGGGCGGAGATCTCCGGCTATTGGCGAAACGTCTCCCCATCCCCCTCGTGCCCGTACGATGTGATGTGGGTTGTTTGTCGGGGCATGAGGGGGATGGGGCGGAGATCTCCGGCTATTGGCGAAACGTCTCCCCCATCTCCCTCGTGCCTGTACCTACTGCCCCGCCATTGTAGGCATCACGTCGTCGCTTTCCGCTATGTAAGAGAGACTCTGGTGGCGGAAGTATGTATTGTACAGTTCGGCGTAATGGCCGCGCTGTGCCATGAGGGCGTCATGGCTGCCTTCTTCAATCACCTCTCCCTTACGCAGGACAAGAATCCGATCCGCCGCCCGAATCGTGGAGAGGCGATGGGCGATGACGATGGCAGTCCGTTGCTGCAAGACGACCTCCAGCCCCTCCTGAATCTGCGCTTCGGTCAGCGGATCGATGCTGGCTGTTGCCTCGTCTAGGATCACGATCGCCGGATCTTGCAGTAGTACACGCGCCAGCGCCACCAACTGGCGTTGGCCCATGGAAATGCCGCGTCCCTGCTCGCTGATCGGCGTCTCTAGCCCCTGCGGAAGCACTTGCAGCCAGTCACCGCCGCCCACCTGGCGGGCGACCGCCTCGACTTCGGCGTCGCCGGCCTGCGGCGTCCCGTAGCGGATGTTGTCGGCTACCGTGCCCGAAAAGAGGAAGGGCGTCTGTGGCACGATCCCCAACCGCCGCCGGTAGTCGCCTAGATCCAGGGTGCGGATGTCGCGCCCATCGATCAGCAGCCGTCCACTCTGAAACTCGTAGAAGCGTGCGACCAGTTTGCCCAGGCTCGATTTGCCGGCGCCGGTGTGACCAACCAGGGCGATGGTCTGCCCGGCGGGGATGACCAGGTTGAAGTCGTTGAGCACGGTCTCTTTTTCGGTGTAACGGAAGCCGAGGTGCTCAAATTCGATGCGTCCTTGCAGCGTCGGGACGGGCTGATTGTCGGTCTGTACGACCTGCGCTTCGGCGTCGACCAGGGCAAAAACCCGTTCACTGGCCGACATCCCCAATTGAAACTGGCTCCAGAACGAGGCAATGCCGGTGAGCGGAAACCAGAAGAGGTTGATGCTCTCGACAAAGAGGAACCACGCCCCTGCCGAGACGACCCCTGCCAGCACGCTGCGCCCCCCAAAATAGAGGACAAGCGCCGTGCCGAGCCCGGCGACGGTGCCGAGAATGGGGAAGATCGAACTGAAGACGAGTCCTTGTCGCCAACTCAGCCGATACGAGAGGTCGTTGACCCGGGCAAACTCGTCGTAGATCGTCTGTTCCTGGCGGAAATTCTTGGCGATGGAGATGCCGGCGATGGATTCCTGTACATTGGCGTTGACCTGAGCGATCACGCGCCGCGCCTGCTGTGTGGTGTGTCGCGCCAGCCGGCGGAAAGCCAGGGCAATGATAATGATCAACGGCGCAATCGCCAGGGCGATCAGTGCCAGCCGCACGTTGATGAAGACGAGGATCGAAACCACGATAGTCACCTGCAACACCTGACTGATCAGGTTGAGTGTCAACGTGACCACGTTTGCAAAGTCCTGTGTATCTGATGTGACGCGGCTGACGATCTTGCCCGATGAGAACTCATCGTAGAAGGACATGTCGCGGGCGAGGACGGCGTTGAAGGCATCCTTACGCAGATCGAGGACCACACTGCCGACGGTGCGCGCCGTGTACCGTTGACGCACAAAGTTGAAGGTCCACGCCAGCGCGCCTGAGAACAGAATCGCCAGGATCAGCCACCAACTTCGCTGCCAGATTTCGACACTCAGGTTGTCGTTGGTGGTCAAGATGTTGAGCCCCGTGGCAACCAGCACGGGCAACGCCGCATCCATCAACGAGTTCATGACGATCATGCCGCCGACGAGGACCATCTGGCCCTGATAGGGCCGAAAGTAACGGCCAATGCGTTTGAGCAACTCGCCATCCGAATACGTGCGATCATACGCTTCGGCGTCGAGGCCATCCATAATGAAGCCCATCATTGTTCTCCAATTTGAGGGGATACGAACCACGCATTATGTGTATCGCGCAAAGATGCGTTGATAGAGAGCGCAACGCGCCATCAACTCTTCGTGGCTGCCCTGGTCGGCAATTTCACCATTCTGCAAGACCAGGATGCGATCGGCGCGACGGATCTGAGCCAGCCGGTGGGTGATGAGCAAGGTGGTGCGCCCTTCCATCACCTTGTCGATGGCGCGCTGGATCTTGTCTTCGGTGGCGCTATCGATGGCACTGGTTGAGTCGTCGAGGATCAGGATCCGCGGATCGGTGAGCAGGGCGCGGGCAATGGCGATGCGTTGGCGTTGCCCGCCCGACAGCGTTACACCGCGTTCACCGATCTCGGTCTCGTAGCCGTCGCGGAAGCCTTGGATAAATTCATGGGCCTGCGCGGCGCGGGCAGCTTCCTCGATGGTTTCCTGATCAACCCGTTGCGACACGCCAAAGGCGATGTTCTGGCCAATCGTGCGCGAAAAGAGGAAGACCTCTTGCTCAATCGACGAAATCTGCGAACGCAGCGATTCCATCTGCCAGTCGCGCACGTCGATGCCGTCAATGAGGATGCGTCCTTCGTCGACATCGTATATGCGATTGACCAGTTTGGTGAGCATACTCTTGCCCGATCCGGTCTGGCCCACGACTGCGATGACTTCACCGGGCTGTGCGCGAAATGAAACTTTGCTTAAGATGGGCATTGCGCCGGCGGGCGCACCCATGCGAAAGGTTACATTCTCGAATTGGATCTCGCCGCGCATGGCCGCCGCATGGCCGATTTTGTTCTCATCCAACTCCGTTTCTTCATCCATCAATTCGAGGATGCGCTCTGCGCCAGAAAGCCCCAATTGGACGAGCGAGAAGGTGAAGATCGAAATAAAGGCCGGGAAACGCAGCACGCCCATTAACCCCATGTAGGCGACCAATTGCCCGACGCTAAGTTCATCTATCGAGAAGAGGTAGAGACCGTGGACGAAGGCGCCGGTGAAGGCAACGCCCAGCAGCAGCAGCGGCAGATAGCGCGCCTGAATCTCTCCCTGGCGTACGAAGTAGTCCCGATACTTGGCTGGCGTTCTGCATAAACCGATCGCGCTCCTGGGCTTCCTGCGCCATCGATTTGACCACTTCGATCCCCGAGATCGTCTCATTGAGCCCGGCGTTGAGCACGCCAAACTGCATCCGCTGCTTGCCGGACACTGGATTCAGTTGGTTGACGTAATGGCGCAGTGCAAACAGGAACGCAATCACAAAGAGGATCGGCGCAACCAGCAGCCGCGTATCGATAAAGGCGATGAAGACCAGGGGCGAAATAATCCCGCTCAACGATTCGGTCATCAGCGCCACGCCTGGGTTCATCATCGGGTTTAGCTGGCGGACGTCGTTGCTGGCGCGCGCCATAATGTCGCCCACCCGCTGCCGGTTGTGGAAGGTCTGACTCTTGCCCAGCAGACTGATGTAAAGCTCCTCGCGGGCATCGCGCTCCATGCGTTGCCCAAGCGTCTCTACCGAAAAGGAGTTGGTCAGATCAAGCAGACCGCGCACCAGGATGATGCCCAGCACGGTCAGGGATAGCCATAGCAGCCGCTGTGGATCGGCATCCGGTTGCAGCACTTCATCGAAGGTCAGGCCGATCAAGCGCGGCACCGACGAGAACAGGATGTTGGTCAACACCGCCGCAGTCAAAAAACTGACCATCAATCCTTTGTAGCGGAGCAGGTGAGACAGAACCCAACGGATAGGCCCGCGGCGATCATAGGTATGTTCGTTGGCGACGCTGAACTCACGCTTCGGTGAGGTGGTATCCAGGTTGAATGTGTCGACGGCCAAGGGAGTGCCCTCCTGTTGCGTGAGAGGCGAACAGATGTTCAGGTGAGCAGTATACTACAGCGACAAAGGGGCTGTCCAGCACAAAAAGATGCGCGGGGCAATTGAGATTGGCGAAAGTGGCGGGAGGCTCTACAAAGGGGAAGGACTTATTTTGAGGGACCCGATGCCACGCCGGCGGGAGCCGTTTTCTGCCGTTGCTCGATATATTCAAGACTCTGATGTCGGAAATAGGTGTTGTACAACTCGGCATAGTGCCCACCCTGCGCCATCAGTTGATCGTGGCTGCCTTCTTCGATGATCTGCCCTTTACGCAGGACGATGATGCGATCCGCTGCTTTGACAGTGGACAGACGATGGGCGATCACGATCGAGGTGCGGCTGCTAAAGAGTAGATCCAACGTGCGCTGAATCTGGGCTTCGGTAAACGGATCGATGCTGGCGGTGGCTTCGTCTAGCACGAAGATGGCGGGATCTTGCGCCAACATGCGGGCGAGAACGATCAACTGTCGTTGACCCAGGCTAAGACGACTGCCACGCTCGCCCACGTCGCTCTGTAACCCTTCGGGCAGCGTTTCGAGCCACTCCCCGTTGGCGATTTGGCGGGCAATCTGCTCGACATCGGCATCGGTCATCTTCGGGTTGGCGTAGCGAATGTTGTCTGCCACGGTGCCGTCAAAGAGAAACGGTTCCTGGCTGACGATGCCCAAATGGCAGCGATAGTCCTTCAGATCAAGCGAGCGAATATCGCGCCCGTCGATCAAGAGCTGCCCTTCCTGAAATTCGTAGAAACGAGTGACAAGTTTGGCAATGCTCGATTTGCCCGCCCCCGTGTGGCCCACCAGGGCAATGCTTTCGCCGGGCTGGATGTGCAGGCTGAAGTGGTTGAGTACTTGTTCCTTCTCGCTGTAGCGGAAGCTGAGATCGATGAATTCGATCTCGCCGCGCAGATCGCCTACCGGTTCTTCGCTGTCCTGGACTACGACAGGTGTGGCATCGATCAGGGCGAAGATGCGTTCGGTGGCGCTGAGGCCGGCCTGAAACTGGCTCCAAAAGGCCGACAGTTGGATCATGGGGAACCAGAATCGATCCAGGCTGTTGATGAATAGATACCAGGAGCCGACGGTGATGATGCTGATAGAGACGCTGTAGCCACCGGCGTAGAGCAGGATCGCCGTCGCCAGTCCGCTGAAGAATTGCAGCGTGGGGAAGACCAATCCCAAGACCACCCCGCGCGTGATCTGCGTCGAGTAGTTCTGTTCGTTGACCGAGCGGAACTCGTCGTAGATCCCCTGTTCGCGGCGGAAGTTCTTGGCCACGTTGATCCCGGTGACGGCGTCTTGGATGCTGACATTCACTTCGGCTATGACACGTTGACTCTGCTGCGTGATGCTGCGGGCGATGCTGCGGAAAAGATTGGCGACCATCAGCGCGACGGGCGCCATGCCCAAGACCAGTAACGCCAGCCGCCATTCAATGCTGACAAGCACCACGAAAAGCACCGCCGAGAGCAGCAACTGGCTGAAAACGTCGGTCACTAAGACGGAGACACGGCCAAACTCATCGCTGTCACTGGTAATGCGGCTGACGATGCGCCCCGATTGGTACTTGTCATAGAAGCTGAGATCGTGGTTCATGGCGGCGCGGAAGGCATCTTTGCGCAACGCCAGCACCACGTCACCGATAAGCATGGAGGTTAACAGACGACGCACCCAGTTGATCCCCCACACGGCCACACCCAGCACGATCAACGAGCCTACCAGCACGTAGATCAAGAATTGCCCGGCGTTGACGCCCTGTCCACTGTCGGCGAGGAATTCGACGCCCCTTGCCGCCAGGATGGGCACGCCTGCCTGCGCCAATGAGAGCAGCGTCACACAGGCCACGATGATGGTAAACCGCTTCAGCCAGGGGCGAAAGTAGTTTGCCAGGCGTGACAACAGATCCTGATTGCTGTACTCGCGATCGTAGGATTCAGCATCTAGTCCAGCACGTAAAATGCCCATAAGAACAACTTATCCCTTCTTTTACCGCCCCAAGACGCCCACGCGCCCGAACCGTCGCCGCGCAGCGTTGAGGTGATCGATGGAACCGGCCAGGGTGACGTGATCATCCACTTCCAGACGCGTGTTGCCGCGAGGGACAATGAACTCTCCACCACGGCGTAGGGCCAGGATCAAGACATCGCCGGGCAAATTGAGCCGCCGCAAGACAACCCCATCCAGTTCACTGTTTTCCACGGCCACCTCGGCCACCTCTTTGTCATCGCTGATCTGCGTGAGCAGGTCGTAGACAGCGGGATTGCGTGCCAACAGGCCCAGCAGCGCCGCCAGATCCAGCGATGGTGTGAAGACAGTGATGCCCAATTGCTGAAATTGCTCGCGCCGACGGGCATCGGGCACCGAGGTGACCACGTGCTGAATCCTATAGTGGGTGCGCAGGAGGCGGCAGATGCGAAAATTCTGCTCGGTGTCGCTGTAGGTTACCACAACCGTATCAATCTGCTCTAAATACGGAGCCAGAGTGGCGTCGCCATCGACACAGCCGTGCACTACATCGATTTCGCTTTGCACGTGGTTGCGGGCGCGTTCGACACGATCCAGATCGTCGTCCATCAGCAGGACACGTTCGTGGTGTCCGCTCAGGTGTTGCGCGACAAGCAGTCCCAGTTCCCCCGCCCCAAAGACAGCGATCGAGCGAGCGCGCGCGCTTTCGGCAGCGGGTGCGAAGCGGTTGAAGAGCAGCGGCGCCAGCGTCACCGTCAACACCGCCACGAGGATGATCTCTGTGTTGATCGACTCGCTGATGATGCCCAGTTCCAGCCCAATCGCTGAAGCCGCAATAATCAGCGACAGCCGCGACGAAAGCAGAAATCCGGCTGAAAAGGTCTCTCTCCATGAAAAGCGCAGCCGAAAGATCAGCGTTGGAAGCAGCTTCACGGTAAAGGCAACGGCCAGCAAGAAGAGCAGCAGCCAGATGGCATCGGCCGAGTTGAAAAGCGCCCGCAGGTTGAAATTGACGCCTACCATGACGAAGAAGATGGGGATAAAGAAGCCGAAACCCACTGCTTCCATCTGGTGCATTGCCTCTACATCCTGGCGCGTAGAGAGGAGCGAGATCATGGCGCCGGCCAGAAACGCGCCGAGGATGATCTCGGCGCCCAGCGCTTCGGAGAGGACGACAAAGAGCAGCATTAGCGTAAAGGCGCCGCGGATCTTGATGCGAGCCGTGGTCTGGCTCAGTTCCTCAAACGTGCGGCGCAGGGCTTCGAAACGGTTGAGCGAGATCAACCCCAGCCGGTAAAACAGGAAGAAGAAGACGAACAGCAGGCCGATTAACAGGATCTCCAGGCTTAGCCCACGAGAATAGATCGCCACCACCACTGTAATCAGAATCATGGTGACAAAGTCTGCGATCAGCGCCGAAAGCAGGACCGTTTGCCCCAGCGCACTGCGGATCATGCCGCGTTCCTTGAGCACCGGCATGACGATGCCCAACGATGTCGTCGACAGGATCAGCGCCATCATCCAGGGGTTTTGGATCATGCCTGCCTGCTCCATAGCGACACCCGCCACCACTGCCAGCCCTAATGTCCCTAAGAACGAGAGCAGGCTCAAACCAATCGGCCCACTTGCCTGCGACAGCCAGGTCGCCCCCACTTGAGCGCCCATGTCTAGACTGCTAAAGTCAATCTCCAATCCTGCTTGAAACATGAGAAAGACAAAGCCAAATTCGGCCAGCAAGGCCAGCATCGGATCATCGGCTTGAACCCAACCGAAACCGCTACGCCCGATCAACACGCCGGCTAGAATTTCGCCCACGACGATAGGCAAGTGCAAATGTTTGAAACGCGAGAGCAGCAACGGCACCACAAAGGCCAGTGTGATGACGATCAACAATGGCGCAAATGAGCGGGCGCCTTCTTGCACTAGTCACTCTCCTTGTGGCGTAAGCGTAGCAGGTTCAGTCACTGTGGCCCCACTCTCGATCACAGAATCGACAGTCTCGGGTGTAACCGTCTGTGCCTTCTTCTCGGGCACAACCGCCTTAACCAGGCTCAACAGCAGCCAGCCCGGCTGCGGCTGGAAAGGATCATCCAACGTTGCCACCTGTACCCGTTTGCCACGGATGGCCATGAGCGGGACAAAACGATCCTGATACTGCTCCAGGTAATTGGCGTACGTAAACTGTTCGGTCAACTGCGTGCGTTTGATAGCCGCACCCTCGCGGATAAATTCGGCCAGCCGCTGGTAGGTGATGCCGTCGCTGAAGAGGAGTCGCCCGAGCGCGAAACGGCTGGGCGCACGGCTTTTGCTACCTTCGGCCATACTGCGCGGCAGCAGTTGATAGATCTCAGACGATCCAAATTCTTCTTGATGATGGCGACAGGCGAGGGCATTGGCTTCATCGTTGCTGGTGAGCGATAGCAGGCGACCAATGCCCGACAACTCGATGTGGTCTTCGGTGTACTCCGAAAGCACATTGCCATAGTATACATCTAGCCCTTCCATGCGTCCGGCCCGCACGTTGTCGAAGTTCGTATCCACCAGACGCACGGTAAACCCCTCCGTTTGAATGGCCTTGGCCAACATGCGCGCAAAAGAATGGGCGCCCATCAGTAAAAATCCCTGTGGATCCGCCTCCGCCACGCCCAGGAAACGGGCGAACGGTTTGGCCGTCAACCCTTGCAGTACCACAGTGCCGACGATAATCAAGAAGACGAGCGGTTCCAGCACAAGCGCTTCGGTATAGCCCAATTCCACCAATCGAAAGGTGAAGAGCGCCGTCACCGCTGCGGCCACAATGCCGCGGGGCGCGATCCACGAGAGGAAGAGACGGTCCTTGCGGGTCAGATTGCTGCCGATGGCGCTTACCTGCATCGAAATGGGGCGGATGGCGAAGATCACAATGCCCAGCACAAGCAGGCTACGCCAATCCAACAAGGCCAGGGTCTCCATCTCTATATTGGCGGCCAGGATGATAAAGAGACCCGATATAAAGAGGATGCTCAACTTTTCTTTAAAGTGCCAGATCGCCTGCAACTGCTGCAGATTGCGATTGGCCAGGTACATGCCCATCACTGTGACGGCCAACAGACCCGATTCCGCCTGGAACATATCTGCAAGGGCAAAGATGCCCACAACCATGCCCAACACCACAATGTCGCGCAGATAATCGGGCACCAGGTAGCGCCGCAACATCTGCTCGATAATGACCCCACCGAGCAGCCCGGCAGCGGTACCAATCAGGATGATCTGCAGGAAGCCCAAAACAGGATCGGTCGCGTGTGCGCCTCCGCCTTCGGCCACGATATACTCGTAGACAAGCAGCGCGATCAAGGCGCCCAGCGGATCGATGAGGATGCCTTCCCACATGAGGATGGATGAGATTTTGTGATTGGGCCGCACGTTTCGCAACAGAGGCGCAATCACCGTGGGGCCAGTGACAATGATCAACGCGCCAAAGAGAATCGACAGGCTCCAATCCAATTGCAAAACGTAGCGGGCTGCCAATGCGCCGCCTAGCCAGGTGATCGCTGCGCCGATGGTGATCAAGTTGCGCACGGTGCCCACGACCGCGCGTGCTTCCTTCAAGTTGAGGGTCAGAGCCCCTTCAAAGAGGATAATCCCCACCAACAGAGAAATGATAGGGAAGAAGAGATCCCCGAACATCGCACTTGGTTCGACGAGACTAAAGACTGGCCCAATTAAAAAGCCAGAGGCAAGCAGAGGTAGAATTGCCGGGGTCTTCAGTCGCCAGGCCAGCCACTGACAGAAGATACCCAGCACCAGCAGACCGGCCAGTGTCACCAATAAATTATGCTCCACGACACATTCTCCCTTCGGTGTTTGAATTGTTTACGGGGAAGTAAACAGCCAGTTGACCGTCCAACGAAATGGTCAGTCAGGCGTACATCGAATTGCAAAGTACGTGGTTACCCTCAAGTACACCGTAGTGTACTACAGTTGACAATGTGCGAGGACAAACGAACTCATCGTGTACTTAGGTGCACGTGCGTCGACGACGGCGCGTCACCGGTTTTGATCCGCTCAACATTCAACCCTATCTGTTTCTGAATTGCTAGTCGGAATGACTACAGTTGAACTCATGCTATGGTATACTGGATGCCGTTGTGTTTCGGGGAGGAACTGTTCCAGAGCCGTTCAATGACTGCACGAAAACAAAAAACAAGATCAGAGGCCGAGACGGTAGCCAAGACCCAGAATCTGCGCGACTTTGCCTTGGCCTTTTTCGAGACATTCGGCGCACAGCCAAAACGACTGGATCGGCGCAAACATGGGGCCATCTTCGTCGATTTGCCGGAATCTATGATCGAGCATTTCGGCAAACCCTCGCTATCCCTCGTCTTTCAAAATGCTGATATGACCAGTGATAGCGATCTGGTTGCCTATGGCAGTCGCGTCTTTGATCAGATCATGTCCTATTTGGATCGCCAGGGCGCGCTGACGGTGCAAACCCTGCCCAGCCGTCACAACGGGGCGGATGAACTGCTGCGTGCCGTACACCCGCGCAACAGTGCCATCGCCGGTCTTCAGTTGACAGAGCAGAAGCGGCCCATCTACGTTTTTAATTGGCACATTACTTACCGCGCCGATGACAAGCGCGAGGAACTCTACACCGTCGTCGTCGACGAGCACGGGCGGCGTGTCCCGGTTGGGGATGGTGGATCCACGATGGAAGCGGGCGAAGAGACGCTTGATTTGGCGACGCTCCTCAACGACGCTCAGCCGCTGCCTCCCGAAATGGACGAGGACGGCACTCCCCTTCCTCCCAAGCTACCGGCGATGACCCAATTGACGCGGTTGGCCGAGAACGCACGCAAGTACGCGCTCTACCACGCCGACGTTCGTTGCGTCAGCCACGAAGCCGATATCCTGCCCCGGCTGCACAAAGTGCTGGCGCGCCTGACAAGCTATTATCAGCAGCAGATCGAAGAAGTCTACGATGCCCACGATGCCAGCGGTGAAAAGCGACGTGCGCTCGAGGACGATCTGCAACGCAAAATCGGCGAAGAGATCGAAAACCATCGGTTGCGCGTGCAGGTCCGCCTCTTCAGCTATGCGCTGATCCACGTGCCGGTTGCCAACGCGCACATTCGACTCAGCGACGGCAAACAAGAGACGGCTATCGACGTCACGCGCAATCGCTATACCGGCGCACTGCGCCGCCCTACCTGCTACAGTTGCACACAGCCGATCACAGCGCTAATGCTTTGCCGCAACGGCCATGTCATCGACGAAGCATGTAGTGTCCGCTGTCAATCCTGTGGGGATGTCCTCTGCGAAACCTGCGGGCTGTCTACCTGCCCGCATTGCAGCCAACAGAACTGTGAAACTTGCAGCCGCTACTGTTGGGCGTGCGGAGAACGAGCCTGCCCAGAGCACATCAGCCGCTGCCCCGTCTGTGGCGATGATACATGTCATACATGCCAGGCGGGTTGCGTCGAATGTGGAGAGCGTCAATGTCGCAGCCATCTGCGCATCGACGGTGTCAGCGGCGACTTGCTCTGCGCCCGATGCGCCATCCGCTGTACGGGATGCGGAAACTACAGCAGCAAACTAGAGACATGCAGCGTCAGCGGGCAACGGTTCTGTGCCAACTGCATTGTCCCCTGTGCGGGATGCGGCAGGTTGATGGGGCCAACCTTTTACACCCGAGAGACGCTAAACGGTGATCCCTATTGCGCCGACTGTTTGCACATCTGCCCGAGCTGTCAACAGCCGGCAGGCGTCCTGATCGAGCCCGGCTGTACAGTGTGTGGGCGCGTCCTCTGTGGCAACTGCCAATCGCAGTGTGTAACCTGTGGCTCTCCGCTTTGTGCAGAGCATGCCGTGCCCTGCTTCGAATGTGAACGACCTATGTGCGAAGCCCATGGCGTGGCATGCGTTCATGGCCACGAACTCCTGTGCAGCGAGTGTGCGCGCACCTGCGCTAACTGCGCAATGCCCTACTGCGGACAGCATAGCGCCACCTGCCTTGTCTGTTTGCAAGAGGTCTGCGAAGGGTGCGTCCGCCGCAGCGGACTGTGTGATACATGTTCCGACCTGATGAAACTGGGGGTGGAGATCGCTATGCCCAATGAACCAGTCTTCGCCGATCCGCGCATGGAAAATATCTGGGATCAGCATCGGTGGGTAGGTCATGGCAACCATCGTTATAAGGTCTATCTCGGTGTGGATAAGTTAATGCGTCACACGATTGTGGTCGCCGAAGGCGAAAAAGTGCTCCACGTTCGCCGCTTGCCGCTTTTGGTGAAGCTCTTAAGAGACGCCTGAATCAGGGAACACTGAATTGGAGAAAGACGCCGCCCGTCATTTGGATGACTGTCACCTCTGCCCACACCACTGTGGACGGGCGCGTGCCGCGGCCGAGGGCGTCTGTCGCGTAGGGCGCCGAAGCTACATCGCCAGCGAGATGCTGCACATGGGCGAAGAGTCAGCGTTGCGTCCGGCCCATGCCATTTTCTTCAGCGGCTGCACGGCCACCTGTACCTTTTGTACGGCGGCTAGATTCGCCTTTCGCCCTACCTACGGCGTCCAAGTCACGGCACAGCAACTGGCCACTCGGATTCTGCGCCGTCAACAAGAGGGCGCGCGTTCTGTCTGTTTTATTGGTGGCGACCCTGCGCCCCACATCCCCTTTATCCTCGAAACATTGGCCAGCTTGGGTGAAGACAGGCAAATCCCCGCCGTACTCAACAGCAATTTCTATCTTACCGATGCTGCCTTCGATCTTCTGGACGGGCAGATCGACATCTACCTGCCCGATCTGAAGTTCGGACCGGCCACAGGCAGCCAGGGCTGTGGCGAGCGGATCGGCGGGATGCCCGATTATTGGGAAACCGTCACCCACGGCATTGACCGTGTCCGGCGTGGGGGAAATCGCGTGATTGTGCGCCATCTACTCATGCCCGGCCATTCTGAATGCTGCACATTGCCTGTTTTGCGCTGGTTGGCGGAGCGGCCTGGGATCGAGGTCAGCTTATTGACTCAGTACCTGGCGCCGGCGCATGCAGGCGGCGTCCTGGCCAGGTCACTACACGTCGAAGAAGTTGCCCAGGCGCTGACATGGGCAGAAGAACTGAATCTGACGTTGGTGACGTAGCCAAATTTACAGAGACACCCAAAGTTACGTGAGAGGCGCTGAATCGCCAGAATGAGAGTAAGTGATCGGCGTGCCGAATGAGAAAACTAAAAAGGCGCACCTTTCCACGAAAGGTGCGCCTTTTTAGAAAGCCGCTCTTGGTTCAATTGTTGTCGGCTAACCGGCGGCGCGGATTGGTCTGGAACTCACATAACGCTGTTTTTGTGACTGCACAACTGGGCTAAGCACCGCTCGACGAGAAATGCGCCCGCTCTCTAGAAATTCTTCAGGCAACAATCCAGAGCGATCCACGGGAATCACTTCGTCTTCCTCCAACGTGGCGTTTACGATGCTATTTTGACTGCTATACTCATTGTCGACCCAACCATCGCCATGATAGTCAGTCTGCCACGCACCATCCACCAGGTAACGGAATTGATAGCTGCGGCCGGCGGGCAGCTCGATTGCGGCACGCCAAACACCATCCCGGCTCTGTACGAACGGTGTTACATCCGTACTCCACCCGTTAAAGTCGCCAACGAGAAAGATCCTATCTGCCCAGATGCATGCGGGGAGTTCAAACACAACACGAACATGTCCTGGTCGTAGAGAAGGCATTTTATGAATCATAGTACATCCCCTTACGCCCTGTTTTCACAAGGTGAATAGACAGTAAAGACGCCGGTTGTAACTGTTCAGGTGCATCGCACCTGAACAACTACGTGCAGCTTTGCTGAAGGACTATAGCGTCTTTGGCCGATCGGATACTGTAAAAATTCGCCCCGAAGTAAGCAAAATACTGCTACAAGCTACTGAATAGCAATCTGCGAGTTTTCTGTAGCGACATTGCTAACGGATGGATTCACAACGGAACTTCGGAAGAGCGCCGACAGGTACGAGGGCAAAAACAATGAAATTCGAGAGCAAGAATCAGCGTTGTGTAAAGCGCATAGCATACGCTGATGAAGTGCGAAGTGCCCGCAAACTCATTAGCGAGCCCTCATAGTATAGCAGACTTCAGGAAAACGTAAGATACATCTTGTGATATACACATAAAAAGGTGTCCCTTGCCGGCCGGAGTGTCGGCAAATTCTTTCGAGACGTACAGTCTGTCTCCAGTTATTTTAGCGGAGATCGATAGGGCCGGTCTACAAACAAATGACGGGGTTTATCTGTAAAATTACAGGTACTTTGCACAAGAAACAGTCAATGGCTCATCGACACGGGGGACACACCCGGGTTCTTCGGCTTGAATTGTCAAGCGCATATTGCCCGTGGTACTCTATCTACACTTCGTTGCTGCATGTGTTCAAGCAAAACGCATGTTTCAACCAAACAACGCATGTGCTCAAGCAAGAGGAAGCCGATGTCTGCCGCGCAACCATTACCTCCATCTCAACTTTACACGCGTACCGATCCGTCTCTGTTTGCCTTTGAGACGACTGCAAACCTGGCGCCGCTAACTGAAATTGTTGGACAAAAACGTGCTGCCGAAGCCGTGGAATTTGGCATCGGCATTCATCAGCCCGGCTTTAATATTTTCGCGTTGGGGCATACCGGCAGCGGGCGCCATGAGTTGATCGAAGACTTCCTGGCGCAACAGGCTGCGGATGAGCCAACGCCATCCGATTGGTGTTACGTTTACAATTTTGAAGACAGTTACCGTCCGCTTGTGATCGAACTGCCACCGGGCGAAGGAGCACGATTCAGCCGACAGGTTGACGCCGTGATCGATGAGTTGCGCACTGTCTTGCCGGCAGCGTTCGAGGCGGATGAGTACCGCATTCGTCTCCAATCGGTAGAAGCCGGCCTGCGCGAAAAACAAGAAGCCTCGTTCCGTGCATTGCAAGAAGAAGCGCGCACGAAGCAACTCGATCTGCTACGGACACCGTCGGGTTTGGTGTTTGCGCCGGTCAACGAAAACAACGAGGTGGTCGATCCGGAGGCTTTCCAGAAGCTCAGTGACGAGCAAAAAGAACAGATCCGCCACAATATTGAAGAGATGCAAGAAAAGATGCAGGCAGTCTTGCAACAGGTGCCCGACTGGGAACGCGAAGCACGTGCGGCCTTGCGTGCCCTGCAAGAGGAGATCGCACAGTTCACGGTTGAGCCTATCTTCAAGCGCCTGCTCGATGTCTATGCCGATCAGGAGGCGATCCAACGTCACTTACAGGCCATGCAGGCGGATGTCTTGCAGAATGTAGAGCGCTTTGTGGTGCAAGAACCGAGCGAGGACGAGGCATCTGCCTCTGCGGCCTCTGCTGCTGCGGTGGCAGCAGCACGCTCAATGGTCACGCCGCCCAACTACAACCGCTATCGCGTCAACTCACTGGTCGATCGCAGCCATGCCAAAGGGGCTCCCGTTGTCTATGAGGATAATCCTGCCTATGGAAACCTGGTGGGTCGCGTGGAGTATGTCACGCGCATGGGGGGCATGGATACAGATTTTACCCTGATTCGAGCCGGCGCGTTACACCGTGCCAATGGGGGCTACTTGATGCTCGATGCGCGGCGTTTGTTGCTTGAGCCGTACGCCTGGGAAGGTCTGAAACGTGCTCTGCGCGCCAATCAAATTCGCATTGAAACACCGGGGCAGATGCTCAGCCAGGTCAACGTGATCACGCTGGAACCACAGCCCATCCCGCTGGATGTCAAAGTCGCCCTGGTCGGCGATCCGTCGCTTTACTATCTGCTCAGCCAGAACGATCCGGATTTCGATGAACTCTTTAAGGTCGTGGCTGATTTTGAGGATGAGATGGAGCGTACGCCCGATTCACAGCGATTGTACGCCCGGCTGTTGGCCTCGGTGGGCCAGGAGAGGGACTTGCGTCCACTTGATAAAGCGTCCATCGCTCGTGTGGTCGAAGAGAGCGCGCGCATGGCCGGCGATGCCAACAAACTGTCCATGCGGGTAACATCTATTACTGATCTGCTGCAAGAGGCCGATTACTGGTCGGGTCGCGATGGCGCCGATGTGATCGAACCGAAACACATTGAACAGGCCATCGCCGCACAAGAGTACCGTTCGGGGCGCATTCAGGAACGCAGCCGCGAAGCCATCCTGCAAGGGACGGTGCGCATTGCCACCAGCGGCAGCGAAGTCGGCCAGATCAACGGACTTTCGGTGCTGCAAATGGGCAAGACACGCTTTGGGCAACCCAGCCGCATTACGGCGCGGGTGCGCATGGGGTCGGGCGAGGTGGTCAACATTGAGCGCGAAGTTGCCTTGAGCGGGCAGATCCATAGCAAGGGCGTGCTGATCCTCACGTCGTTTCTGAGCACACGCTACGCCACCGACTATCCTCTTTCGCTCTACGCCAGTCTGGTTTTCGAGCAATCCTACGGCGGCGTGGATGGCGACAGTGCTTCGTCCACGGAGTTGTATGCGCTGCTGTCTGCGCTGAGTGAGATCCCCATTCGTCAATCGTTCGCTGTGACCGGCTCCGTCGATCAGTTTGGCAACGTGCAGGCCATCGGCGGTGTCAACGAGAAGATCGAGGGATTCTTCACCATCTGTCAGGAGCGCGGCCTGAGTGGGGATCAAGGGGTGATGATTCCGCAGGCCAATGTGCGCAACCTGATGCTGCGCAAGCCGGTGCTGGATGCCGTCGAGGCAGGCCAGTTTGCCATCTACCCCGTGGAAACCATCAACCAGGGCATTGAGCTGCTCACCGGTGTAGACGCAGGCGAAGCAGATGCCCAGGGTGAGTACCCGGAAGGCACTGTCAACCGCGCGGTTCAGGATAGATTGCGGTCGTTTGCAGAACGCTGGTTTGCCTTTCATGGGCAGAACGGTGTGAACAGCTTCAAATAAAGCCCTGTGCATTGGTCAACGGGACGGTGAAATCGCGTGAAAAGGGGAGACATGCAGTTGCAAAGATCAGACACAATGATTCGTCGGCTGGTGGTGGCGATGGACGCCTCGCCCTGTAGTCGATCTGTCTTACGTTCGGCGGCGCATATCGCCGCTCACCTTGGCGTCCGGCTTGAAGGGATCTTTGTGCAAGACGCCGGTCTGCACCGGCTGGCCGCTCTGCAAATGGTCCAAGAGATCTCGATTCCGTCGGCGCAGATGCGATCGTTCAGTGTGGCGACACTAGAACGAGAGTATGGCGTCCTGATCGAACGGGCGGAGAGTTGGGGAAGCGACGTCAGCAAGAAGTACAATGTCCAGTGGCATTTTGATGTTCGTCGTGGGGCTGTGGCGGCGCAGCTAATGGCCGCCGCCGGGGAAGGCGATCTCTTGAGTCTGGGGCGGTCGGGCTGGCCATTGGTCTCGGCCAGGCAACGGCCCATGGGATCGGTGGTGCGAACCGTGATCGGCCACCATCCGTTCCCACTGTTTGTGCTTGAACGGGAGATCCAGGCCGGGCAACCTGTCTTTGTTAGCGCCGACGCCGGGTTCGATGAGCGTCAATTGTATACGGCAGCTCGTTTGGCCGAGCTCTATGCCAGCCCGTTGATCGTCCTTGTCTCCGCCGAGGCCAAAGCTGCGGGCGCCATCCTATCGCAGGTGGATCGATTGCTGGCGGACCGTGATCTGGATATCATTTATCGACAGGTTACGGCACAATCATTGGCGAAGGAAGTCTCCAACAGCAGCAACGGTCGACACAGTACCCTGGTTAGCCGCCGCGGCAACGGGGCAGAAGATCTATCGGCGGCACTCTTTTTGTGGTAGACGCCCTTTCCCCTCCTTGAGTTGCAAAGGAATACACATGCAGATCGACGAATTCAACCACTACCAACGTGAGTCGCGCAAGACGTGGGGGCTCGTCCACACCGATCACGCCATTGTGTATCCAACGCTTGGGCTGGTTAATGAAGCTGGAGAAGTGGCAGGCAAGGTCAAAAAGATCTTCCGTGATAAACAAGGGGTGATCGGCGAAGAGGACCGGCAAGCGCTCAAAGGCGAGTTAGGCGATGTGCTTTGGTACCTGGCGCAGATTTGCACTGAATTGGATCTGACCCTGGCCGAGGTGGCGGGCAGCAACATCGAAAAGCTCTCTTCGCGGCAAGCCCGTGGTGTGATCCAGGGTGAAGGGGATAAGCGGTAACGTACCAACGTCATTGGCGTGGGCAATCAAGAAAATGAGTCAAGGGCTCAACAAACACTTATGAAACTTCGGATGCTTTTGGGGTTTGGCACGGTGCTGGTGGCATTGATGGCTTTCTTTTGGCAACCGGCCCTGGCTGCACCGGTGGTCGATCCACAGGCGCAGTGTGATGCTGAAGGCACCCAGAGCAACGGTGCTAAGTATTTGATCTGTGTGCCGGCCAATTGGAACGGCACACTGCTCGTCTACGCCCACGGCTATATAGAACCGGATGCCCCGCTTGAAAACGAGCTCACTTTGCCGGATGGCACGTCCATCGTCGAAGCGCTGCAATTCTTCGGGTATGCCTTTGCCACCAGCAGTTACAGCCGCAACGGATTGGCTGTGGTTGACGGCGTCCAAAGCCTGGTCGATCTGGTAGAAATCTTCCGCAGCCAGAAGGCGGAACCGACCCGCATCTATATTCTCGGTATTTCGCAGGGCGGGCTGGTAGCGACGCTGGCCGTAGAACGCTGGCCGCAGGTCTTTGACGGTGGTCTCGCTATGTGCGGCCCATACGGAGATTTTCAACGGCAAGCAGACTATTACACTGATTCACGCCTCGTCTTCGACTACTTTTTCCCCGAGTTGCTGCTGCCCTATGGCGGCTCCGCCGTCGAGATTCCAACCGAGCTGTATACAAACTGGTCCACGGTCTATACCGACACGGTGAAACCGGCCCTGATCGATCCCGGCAACCGCGCCAAGGTGGATCAGTTGTTGGCCGTGACCGGCATCCCTACGCCGGATGATCAGGCCGAGAATATTGCAGATGCCATCGAAGACGCACTCTGGTACAACATCAAGGCGACAAATGACGCAGTGACCACCCTGGGCGGCCGCCCTTTTGGCAATCAGGATCGAGTCTACAGCGGCTCGAACGACGATGTCGCACTCAACGCACAACTTGCCCGCTTTACCGCCGATGCCGCAGCGCTGACCGAAATCGCCAAGAACTATCAGGCCGGCGGCTATTTGCAGGTGCCCCTGGTTACCATGCACACCAATAGAGACCCTGTGGTGCCCTATGTGCAGACGGATCTCTATAAAGCCAAAGTCGACGCCCAGGGACGGAGCGCCTACTATCAGAATGTCGCGGTCGACGCATTTGGGCACTGCACCTTTCAACCGATCCAGGCATTGGAGGCCCTCAATCTGCTCAGGGATTTGGATGCCGGTCTGCCTGATTTTGAGATGAAACAGATCTTCTTGCCGGTGACGCTTTCGCCTTGATCCCATCCCATTGTCACACCTTTTCTGCCGGCGACAACCCCGCCAGTCGCTCACTTTCTGCCCACAGTCGCTGCGCGGCCTCGGCATCCTTCGCCTGGGAGGCAGGCGAAACAGCTTTCTTGTTGGAGAAATAGGCGCCGCTGATCCCTTCGACTTCGGGCGATGTGGCCAGGTAGATCGAGGTCTGGGCCCCTTTTTCGGGTGTAATGGCGATGAGTTTGGTGATCAGGCGGACGGCTGCATTGAGCAATCCATTGCCGGCGCCGTTGGTGCCAAAGTTGGTGCGCACAAAGCCAGGGTGCAGGGCGTTGACCGTTACACCGGTTCCCTCCAGGCGGCGCGCCAACTCTTTGGTAAAGAGAACATTCTCTAGTTTTGATTCGGAATAGACGGGAAAGCTTCTGTACTTCTCCTCATTCTGCAGATCGTCAAAGTCGACTCGCCCGGCACGGTGGGCGTCGGACGAAACGTTGACGATGCGCGATGGAGCGCTGGCTTTGAGCAGATCGAGCAAAAGCACTGTGGGCAGAAAATAGCCCATGTGGTTGAGCGCAAAGGTCATTTCCAACCCGTCCACCGATTCCTGGCGAGTGGGGAAGAGTGCGCCCGCATTGTTTACCAATACATGCAGATGATCGTAGCGAGCTTTGAACCCGTCGACCATTGCCCGGGTCGAGGCCATCGATGATAGATCTGCCAACAGGAGATCGACCTGATCATTGCCGCTTTGGGCGATCACCTCTTGTTGAGCCGCCTCACCTCGTTCCCGGCTGCGGCAAACCATGACAACCGTTGCCCCTTTGGCAGCCAACGCCGTCGCCGTTACCTTGCCGATGCCCGAGTTGGCTCCGGTGACCATACAGATCTTTCCCGCCATTGATTGCGCGACCACGACAAATCCTTTCTGTGAAAAGAGACACAATGTTCTTTAGCATAGGGCGGAAGAGCGCCCGAATCTGTGATTGGGATACCGACTCCTGAGCCTAGTGCGGCGTTTGTCTCGAAACCAGATTGATCTGTCGCACCTGATACTACCCTCTATGCCACAATCAAGGAGAAACCATGGCAAGTGTCATCCAGGTTCAAGTCGATCAAGTGGGGGCAACTACATCCGAAGGGAGAGCACGCGGACACGCCGTGCTTGTCGACCGCCCTGTAGCCAAAGAAGGTGAAGACCGCGGGGCAATGGGTGGGGAACTATTACTTGTCTCTTTGGGCGGCTGTTTTATGAGCAACCTGCTGGCCGCCATCCGGGCGCGTAGCGCCGATGTTGCCAACGTACGCATCGCCATCGACGGCACGCTCGAAAGCGCGCCGCCCCGTTTCAGCGCCGTCCACATGCGCATCCAGGCCGACTACACGGACCGTGAACTGATGGAGAAACTGGTCACCATCAGCGAGCGAGGCTGTATTGTCGCCAACACGCTAAAAAGTGCGGTGGCGCTGACCATAGACATCGATTAGTTCTATCGCGAGGCAACTTCTTGACGACAGCCCACTACGGGGACGGGCAGGCGTGCGCTCAGGGTACGAATGTCTGCTCCCCAGGCCAGGACACTGCTGTTGACCGTGACATCGGGCATTTCAACCCAGAAGCGCGCCTGCGAAGCAGATGCCAGCAAACCGTCGGGATCGAGGCCGGGGAAGCGCCAGACGGTGTAAACGAAGCCGTCTTCCTGGCGTGTTTCGGGTTGACCGACGATCAACTCGGGTTCGGTGACGCCGTTGTCCAAGGCCCAGCGCAGTTGAGGAACGGGGCCGCCTGCGGATTGAGCCACGCCCAGAAGTGTCCCTGCACGCAGGATCGTCGCATAGACCTGTGCCCCATTGGATGTCCGTTCAACCCAGAGACGAGCATCGACTGCACCATCGATGCGGGCAACCATGCCGTCTAGCTCAGGGCGCACGGTGGGCAAATATTGGCCGGTGGCGGAATGTGTCCACACATTTTGTGCGGTGGCGACGCCATCGACGCGCACCGAAAAGTGGATAGGAATCTGGCGTTCGTAGGTGGCGCGCACATCCACATCGTTGAAATCGTAGATAGGGTAGGTGACGTTCTGTTCGGTAAGCAGACGGCGGGCGCCCACGGCAACCTGCCGTGCCGGTTGATCGCCCATCGCTGCCCACAAAGTGACCGTGGGTTCCCAGCCACAGGCCGGGCTGGCGCCATCCTCACGCAGGAGGGTGGCGGTGAGGTTGGCATAAGTGGCCTGGCTGGGGTCGGCGCCACCGTGCGGCCATAGAATACCGATGCGCGCCTCTACCTGACGCGGCGCCAGATCGGTGCGGACATAGCCGGCGTCAACCGTACTCTGGTTGAGTGCACGGATCTCGTTGCTGCACGTGCGATCCAGCCAGACGTCAAGGTAGTCGTTGCTGGGGTGTGCCACGTAAAGCTTCCCGTCCAGCACGACGAGCCCGTTGCCTGTGTCCATTGCCGGGCGGGTATTCACCTGCAGACGGCCGATCCGCTCCGGCGCTTTGCCGCTGAGGATTGTGAGAAATTGGCTGGTTGTATCAAGCACAAAGAGATGATCGGTCACTTCGTTGTAGGCTACGCTGCTGGGCATCGTATCCAACGCCCAGGTGCGCGCCAGCGTCCAGGTGCTGACGTCAACGGCCACGAGTTTCTGATCGGCGGCCCCCGCAATGTAGAGGATGCCCTCGCTCTGGTTGACCGCCATACCGGCGACGTCGTTGAGGGGTAGGTGAAGCTGTTCCTGGCGGCGACCGTAGGCGTCGACGATGCTGATAAACCCGGAGGCGTGGACGATAAAGGCGCGTCCGCTGATGACGGCAATCTGCACCGGATCGGGGCCGACGGTGACGGTGTCAAGTACGTTGTTGGTGTTGAGATCGATGATGCTGACGGCGCCGATCTGCGGGTGCAGCACAAACACCCGGCCATCGGTTACACCAATGGGGCCGGGTGTCGCCGGCAGTTGAATCTCGTTGCGCACGGCGCCCTGACGAGTGGTGACAATCAGCCGGTGATCTTCGGCATCGACGATGTAAAGCGAATCGCCGGCAGCGGTGACATTGGCGATCCGCTGTGCCGTGGTGCGGCTGGTACCCAGCAGCATATCCATGCCGGTGTCGATGACCATCAAGGTGTTGAAGTCGCTCAGGGCAACATAGAGCCGATCTGCGGCGGCGGTAATGGCCTGAGGACGCCCGCCCAGGCTGACGGCGCGCAGCCGGTTGGGCAGGCAGATCGGTTCCAGCGGAATGCCGCTGTTGTCTGCGCTGAGCGTGGCTGCGGGGGTGGTGGCCTGGTCTGATCCGGGTATCACGGCGCGAGGGTCGGCGTTGGGCGACGGCTGTGTGCCGGCATTGGTTGGGTTGGTATACGCAACTTCTATGGTAGCAGAGTCAGTTTGGCGTTCGGCCAGCGCAGCCTGAATCGCGACTTTGGCTGTGTCTGCACCCTGGCCCGTTGAGGGTTGTGTCGATGCCGAGACTACACTCAAGGCGGCCAGCGGCACGCTGGGCTGTACCAGTTCTGCATAGACCCATCCGCTGACGCCTGCAACCGACTCGATCCGCAACCAGGCGCCGTCTTCGCTGCGCCCCAACAGGGTGACGCGATCCCCGGTCTTGAGCGCGCCTACGATCGCTGCATCGGTGGACGGCACCGAGCGAATGTTGAGCCCCTGGGCGATGACGACTGCATAAGGGGCGGATGGCGCAGCAGTTGCGCTCTGCACGGGGAACAACGATCCCGCCAGCAGCAGGGTGATCAGCATGAAAACCGGCAATATGTGTCGCATGGTACCCCTCATTGATTACTGCTTCACTGTCTTTTGAAAGACAAGATTGTAGACCACGTGTAGACGCCCGTAGGGAAGCCCCATGCCGATAACGGTATCGCTCACCCCAGGTAGATCGACGCTATAGCCACCCAGATCGCCAAACATGGGGAAGTTGGCCGCATACTCTGGTGACGGTTTGTCTTCGGTGACGATGGTTGCTCCGCCGTCTCGCCAGTGGACCTGGATCGTCTGCGCTACGATGCGTTCACCTGCTTCGTCCAACACTTCGACGAAAATGTGATGCCGTCCGCCGCCTTCTTCGGGTGTCTGGAATTCGGCTTTGACAACCTTCCAATATGTCTGACCACTGTGCACATCCGCGGGGATGATGTCGACGTTGAGATCGTCCAGCCGGTCATCCCATTCGATGGGATCGGCTTCCACGCTGGCCGCGGGGACAGGTTCACGATTGTCGTAGGCAAAGAGCACCCGATTTTGGGTGTCAACCAGTTGGACAACCCAGCGATGACTGTCAACCCGATAGGGCAGCGTCTGGCGGTGAAGTACGTCGGCAGAGAGTGCAATGCTCTCATCGTAGACGACAGCATCGTCCACGCGAACGACCAGCCGCGTTGTGATGGCACGCATGGCGGGTGAACCCGTCGACGCCAGCCGCAGTTCAGTTTCCGCACCCTGGGGGATGAGGGCGAGCGCTGCGTGTGCATTGGCCGCCACGTAATCGCCCAGACCGGGCACCGTGTACCACTGTTCCGTCCAGCGCAACGACTGCTGCGGGTCGAGGACGATAGGTGTGCTGAAATCCTGCGAAGGTCCGCCCCACAGTTCAAAGTAGCGGTCCTGATTGCCATCGGTCCACAGTGCAGGATCGAGTCCACTGCCGTAGTACGCTTTGAGGCCCGGCACCGTGCGATTGGGAAAAGTACGCACGACCGCCAGTTCGCCATTCGGATCGACCAGACCGGCGGCTCCTTGTGTGGGGGTGGTAGCGGCAAAGAAACTCAGGTGCTGCGGCCAGGTGGAAAGATGGCTGAGATCGTCACCGCTGCCGCTAGGCCATTCGAGTGTAGCGCCCATGGGCAAAGACCGTGTCCCCGCGCTGCCGTGGATCGTGATCTCGTCGGCGGGCCAGACCAGGTGACTGTCGGCATCGACATGGTTTTCGACGGCAGGTGCTAACAGGGTGGTGATCCAGAAATGGGTGGAAAGTGGTTCTGCGCCGGTGTTGCGCAACTCGGGCGTTACTGCAAAGAAGCGAGTATCGGCGTTCAGACTTACGGTGATACTCACTTCCAACCCATCCTGTCCACTTTGGAAGAGGCGCACCGCGGCGGAATTGGTATCGGCAATGGTCTCACTGCGCCAGGGCATATACTCGTAGAGTCCGTGGTCGGGCAGCGGGAATCCCCACTCCATCCCACCCAAGGCCAACCACCAGCCGCGCACGCCCCACTGGGTCGGCTTGACGACGGGGTTGTGATAGAGGATGTCGCGCCCGGTCTGTTTGTCTTCCCAACGGTAGATGCGCCCGCCCAATTCGGGCAAGAGTGTCAGGCGTATAAAGTCGTTTTCAAGTATCAGCGTACGATAGGTGTGGGGCGTGGGTGCGCCCACCAGGTCGGGGTCGAGGCGCGGCGCCGGCCAGATGCTATCGTCTTTGTCGGTGGCGATGAAGGCACGCTCGAAATCATAGGTGGGTAAGGTAAGGCTGCCCTGACTCAGGGTGACGCCGCCTGTGGAGAGGGTCCGTGCTGCCGCCGGCTCTGTCGAATTCTCCGGTGCAGCCACGGCGCCGGCGGTCGTCGTTTCCTCTTGCAGGGGGCGCATAGCCGTCGAGGCGATTTGAACGTCGGCGCCGGGCGCCGTTTGCGGCGCTGCGGTGGGCGTGGGCTGAACGGCGTACTGAAGTTGATCGATGGGGATCGACGGAGGGTCGTCCTGGGTCAACCGTTTGACGGCATTGACCACGGGCCGCGCCGGTTGATTCAATGGGAACCATGCATGGCGTTCCCAAGCGTTCTCGTAGCCACCGGCGGCTGCATTGACCAATACCCAGGGCATCAATGCGAAGTAATAATCGGGGGCGTCCGCCTGCATATACTCGAAGGCCGCCACGGTGCGCTCGGCCACCAGGGTGTCGGTCATCGATGGATAGCGGGGATCTTCGCTGTCGCCCACAATAGCGCCGCCTTCGGTGGAAAGGATGGGCAGGGTGCGCCCTGTCATCTCAAGCACGATCTGGTGATAGGTCTCAAATTTCCGAAAACCTTCTGGGTCGTCGAGCGGACGGTTGCCCATGTAGTTCTGCACGGGGAGCCATGCACCGTCCAGTGTATCGAGCGATCCTTGTCCGGATAGCTCTGTCAGAAAACGACGCAGGAAGTCGGTATCGGCGATAGCGCCGTTGGGCGAAAGCGAAGGCAGGCCGGGGTATCCACCGCCGGCACGTACAGTTCGTGCGGCCTCTGCCCACTGGCGGGCCAGCAAGGCAATGTCGATAGCCTGTCCGCTGCGCCAACCACCTTCCAAACCGGCGACATTCGGATTGCTGTAGAGTTCGTAATAATCCACACCTGCCTGGGCGGCCTGGGGCACCAGGGTATCTAGGTGTTGATAGGCGGTGTTGTACGTCTTCTGCACCCGCAGCACCGGCTCAATGCCTTGCGCTTTCAACTGTGCCAGCAAGTATTGGTGTTCGAGGGCGGATTGATCGGGCTGCATGAGTTTGAGCCAGCGAAGATCCAACGCTTCGACTTCGTTCAGGTAAAGATCCACAACATCTTGGGGCTGGGTAAGGAGGGTGGGCGCCCAATGGACACCCCATCCGTTGTCGCGAGGGGGGCGGGGATAGTCGCCCAACGATAGGATGGACGACTGTCCCCGAGCGATTTGCGCCTGGCATAACAAAACCAGCAGCAACGCCCAGCCCCAAGACGGGATTGGCCGTAGAGCGGCCCAGCGGACTGACCCTTCTCTCCGGCTGCGAGTCCAACCCCGGAGAACCGATTGTCTTGATGCGAGAAATGAAATCATAGTCGGCCTCTGTCAGGCAGTATATGATTTCGCGCGGACAAGATGAGTTGCCGATGAGTAGAAATTGCGTAAGTGGTCGCGGTTACGGCGTGGTTACGGGGAGGCGAGGGGGGTGGAAACGAAACTGGCATCACTTTGAAACCGAGCGTTTTGCGGCGCGCGCCGCCACCGGCCCCGGGACGGATGGGCACGGAGGCCCATCCCTACACCGGATACCCAGGATCATGTCAAATGCACCGACAGGATTAGCCACAAAGAACGCATAGAACACAAAGCAGAACGCAAGGCATCTATCTCTGTGCTCTTTGTGTTCTCTGTGGCCGTGAAGGCCGTCGTGGGGCGCCCATCACGACCCGTAGGGGCGCCGCTTGCTGCGCCCGTTCGCCACAGACGGATGGGCACGGAGGCCCATCCCTACACCGGATACCCAGGATCATGTCAAATGCACCGGCAGGATTGGCCACAAAGAACGCATAGAACACAAAGCAGAACGCAAGGCATCGATCTCTGTGCTCTTTGTGTTCTCTGTGGCCGTGAAGGCCGTCGTGGGGCGCCCATCACTACCCGTAGGGGCGCCGCTTGCTGCGCCCGTCTGCCACAGACGGATGGGCACGGAGGCCCATCCCTACACCGGATGCCCAGGATCATGTCAAATGCACCGGCAGGATTGGCCACAAAGAACGCATAGAACACAAAGCAGAACGCAAGGCATTGATCTCTGTGCTCTTTGTGTTCTCTGTGGCCATAAAGGCCGTCGTGGGGCGCCCATCACTACCCGTAGGGGCGCCGCTTGCTGCGCCCGTCTGCCACAGACGGATGGGCACGGAGGCCCATCCCTACACCGGATACCCAGGATCATGTCAAATGCACCGACAGGATTAGCCACAAAGAACGCATAGAACACAAAGCAGAACGCAAGGCATCGATCTCTGTGCTCTTTGTGTTCTCTGTGGCCGTGAAGGCCGTCGTGGGGCGCCCATCACGACCCGTAGGGGCGCCGCTTGCTGCGCCCGTCTGCCACGGACGGATGGGCAAGCAGCGCCCCTACTGAAAGTCCAATCTCTTCTCTTAGCGGACGAGGTTGACGAGTTCCTGGATCATCTCGTCGCTAGAGGTGATGACACGGCTGTTGGCCTGGAAGCCGCGCTGAGCACGGATCATTTCGCTGAATTCCAGGGTGAGATCGACGTTGCTCATTTCTAAGAAGCCGGCTGTGATCTGGCTGCGATCCCCGGCCATGACGATCTGGGCGTCGCCGGAGTTGCCGCTGACTACCCATCCGTTCTGCCCGGTTTTGGCAAGGCCGGCCGGGTTGACGAATTCGGCGATCGCCAGTTGACCCAGCGTGCGCAGCAGCCCGTTGCTAAAGACGCCGATGACACGACCGCTGTCGTCGATGGTAAAGTCGATCATTTCACCGGCGGCGCGGCCATCCTGGCTGGTTACGTAGAGTCGATCATCACCGGGTGCTTGTAGCTGTGAGAGGTTGCCTACATTGAGCGCAACCGTCATATCTTCTGCCCCGTTGGACATGGCGCCGGCGAAGGTGATGTTGCCGTCATCGGGCACAATCAACTCGCCGTGTGAATTAAACTGTACAGTCGCCGGTGTGGGGGGGCCAAGGGTTACATCTGCATCGTCGTTGTCCAGGCTGACAACCCAATTGTTGTCGTCGTTTTTGGTGAAGGTCAGGTCGAGGGCGTGCAGGCCGCCCAGGCTGTCGTAAAACTGCACAGAGGTAGAGACAGACTTCCCGTTTTCAAGGGATGCGTCGATGTTACCGGCGACATTGACCGTCTTGGTGGCTACTGCTGCCATCGGCGCCCCGATGGGAATCTCGATATCGTTGATGGCGCCATCTGTATTGATCACGCCATCGGCATTGGCCTGCCACCCCTGAATACGCATCCCAGTGGCGAGATTCATCAGACCGCCCTCGGTGTCAATGCCCAATGCACCGTCGCGGCTGTAGATGGGCTGCTGCGCCCCGGCGTAGACAAAGAAGCCGCTGCCGGTGATGGCGAGATCCTCTCCACGCCCGGTGGACTGCAGGGTGCCCTGGCCCATGTCGTTGTTGATGCTGCCCAACTGCATGCCCAGGCCAAACTGGATCGGGTTCAAACCGCCGCGATTGGTGGTCGGTTGGGTGCCGCCGCGCAGATTGCGGCTGAGTATATCCTGGAAGGTGACACCGGCCGATTTGAAACCGATGGTGTTCATATTGGCGATGTTGTTCGCCACCACGTTCATGAATGTCTGATGGTTGCGCAGGGCGGACGCCGCTGTGAGGATACTGCTAGACATGGATTGCCTCTCTCTACGTATCACAGAGGATACGGTTGGGGTGGGATTCAGACTTCCTACGAGAGGGCCGGTCTGAACCAGACGGTTGAGTTAAGTACTCAATCAGAACGATCTAAGCGAGAACTGCGCTGTCGATGTTGGTGAAGACTGTGTTTTCGGTACCTTGCCCGCTGCCGACGTCCAACGCGGTGACGACGGTGCGATCTGCTACGTTGACGACAAAGGCGATGCCATCCATGAAGACAAGCGATTGGCGAGCGCCTTTCCCTGCGGCGGCCTGCACAGCATCCTGCAGACGCCGGCTCTGCTCGGGAACCAGTTCAATCTGTCGCTTGCCCAGCCGCTGTAAGGCGTGTTTGCTAAAGCTGATGGGCCGGCTCTCAACGGGCGGCAGCGGAGTGACGGGCTGTTGTTGCGCTTTTCGGCTCTGCTGTTGCGCATATTGTTGACGCAACACCTTCTCGAAGTCGCCTGCTGCCTCCTGCCGATTGACCTGTGATCCTTGTGGTCGTGCGGTCGCTGAACTACCAGGTGGAGCGGCCGCCGGCGATATGCGGTTGTTTGTTTCACTCATGGCAGTTGTCACCTCCCGTTTGGGGAAATCCTGCCGATTTACTGGACTGAGACGACTTCTTCCATGCGCACTTCATCTTTGCCAACTTGAAGCCAGACGGTGCCTGACTGCATACGCACACCGTCAACCAGACCAGAGATATGACCAGATTCAATACTGTTGGCTTCGACTTGGCGACCAATCAGCGCTGCGCCCTGGCTAAGTTGACTCGTGGCTGCGCTTTCGGCCATCATGTCGCGCATGTCCCAGAGCTGTTCGAGTACAGAAAGCTGTGCCATCTGGTTGAACATAGCGGCACTGTCCATCGGGCTCATAGGATCTTGCGAGCGTAACTGCAAAAGCAGTAGGTCCATAAAGTTTCCACGCTGAAGTTCGCCGGTGCTGCTCTTCGTGCTCGACGTACTCCTCGACGCACTTCTCGACGCGATCTCGCCAGGCGTGGTGGGGTCAATGATACTGGTATTCATGGTCTTTGGTACCGATCCGTGAATGTGAGTGATTGGTACACTCAGGCGTAATAGTCAATGGCGGCGTAAGACGATGCGGCCCGCCATGCGCCGTGGTTACCCAACCCGGCCGCCGTGATGGAGGGAAGGCCGCCACCCGCCACTTCTGATATGGGCAAGCTGCCATACTGGCCGCCGTTGCGTTGCTGCTGTCCATTCTGGTTGAAGGCAGCCTGTTGCTGATGGGCGTGCTGTTGGTGGTGCTGTGACGGATTGTTGCCCATTTCCATTTGCAATGTGCGGATGGATTGCGTTACTTCTCGCTGCATTGCTTCACTGCCGGCGGTATGTCCGCGCCCCCCGGCCAGCACCGCCAGATCGCCGACTTTGACGCCACCGTTTTCCAGGCTCTGACGCAAAGCGCCGATGTTCTGATCGATCAGCCGGCTGGTGCCGCTTTTTTCTGCCTCAATCGAGAGGTGAACCTGGCCATCCTGTACTTGCAAGCGGATGCGTACCCCGCCCAGTTCTGCGGGCTGGAGACGAATGGTGGCGCTGTTCTCGCCTCGGTCCAACGTCACCTGAACTTGATCGGCGATCTGCTGCAGCGGCGTTGCACTGGTTGATTTGGCTGTGTCCAGCCCTTGCACCGATGTGCCGGGCGCAATGGTTGAGGCGCCGAGGGCTGCGGCAAAAGGTGTCTGTGTCGTGCCGGCTTCAGATTTGCCCTCAACTGTGGGGGCGGCTGTTTCTCTGCCTTCCGGCATCATCGACTGCGCTGGGGGTGTTGTCAGCGTTGAAGCTTGAGCGACGACAGTGGCTGCGCCTTCAGCCGATGTGGGCTGGGGGGGCGCCAGGATACGCAGCGCATCGAACGTGGCTGTGTTGTCTACCGGCATCGGCTGTTGTGGCAGCGTTTGCAGAGATGACGTTACCGGCCTGGCCGTACTGTCCACCGGCGCTGTATCAGACGCCGCCAACGGCGCGAACTCTGAGGGCGGTGCGACGGTTTGCGGTGTCGCTGCGGCTGTTGTCCCTTGCGCTGTGGAGAGTCTGCTTTCCATGCCGGGCAGCGACACCAGTGGCAGGCCATTGGCGCTTTCTGCGACGGCTGAGAGCGCCGATTCTGCGGAGCCGGCTGCGCCGGGCTGGTTGATGATGGGTGTGGCGGATTGAGTGGCCATTAGCGGGGCCATCAATGATGCCATTAGCGATTGGAATACTGCCTGCATCTCTGGTGAGGCTTGCCAGGGGAGCGCCTTCCCTAAGGAAGGACCGCCTGGTGGCGGCTGAGCCTGGTGTCCGGCTACACTGATTGTTTGTACGTCCACGTTACATTCCTGATCCTTTCTGAATGGTTGGGTATATTGACCGGCGATGTGGCCGGTCCGCTATGAAAAAGGGGAGATGACCGGGGAATCCTCCCGTCCCCTTTGCGGCTGGGTTAGCGACTGTCTTGGGCGACCATGCGCAGGATTGCCAGTTTCTTGCTCGCCAGGCTGGTCATGGCTTGAAAGCGCAAGGCGGTTTCGGCCAACATGACCATCTCATTTTCGATGTCGACGTTGTTGCCGTCCTTGCGCATGGCCGTTTCGTTGCGCCGGTAAGTGGTGTGTTCCAGGTCGGTGAGTTGCTGTTGGCGTTTTCCCGTTTCGGTCAGATGGTTGGGATCGGTGATTTTCATAGCGACGCCCGTGGTTGGGGTCAACGCGCGGCTTAGGGAATCTTCAAAGGCGACATCAGATGCCTTATAGCCGGGTGTTTCAATATTGGCCACGTTGTTGGCAATAACCGTCTGCCGATCAGAAAGCGCATCGAGTCCTTTGCGCAGCAGAGTCAGGGTCAGATCAGAGGTTGTGTTCATAGCGCTCGTCGATTATGGCGTAAATACCACGGCTCCGCCGGGATTTACTCGTCGATTATGGCGTAAATACCACGGCGGAAATGGGGCGTCTGTACCACTGGTCGAGAGTGTCGGCACATTTCCGCCGGGATTTACTCGTCGATTATGGCGTAAGTACCACGGCGGAAGTATGGCGTCTGTACTACCGGTCGAGAGTGTCGGCACATTTCCGCCGGGATTTACTCGTAGATGGTGTAGGCTACACAGAGTAATCCACTGATTCGGTAGCGGGCGTGTAATAGGAAAGAACCCGCTGAACGTAGGTCTGGGTTTCGGTGATAGGCGGGATGCCGCCGTAACGCATCACCGTGCCGGGTCCGGCATTGTAGGCAGCCAGAGCCAGGCTGGTATCTCCGTGGAAACGACGTAGTTGCTGTGCCAGATAGGTCACGCCGCCTTCGATATTCTGCACAGCGTTGAAGCTGTCTTCTACGCCCAGGGATGTGGCCGTATTGTCCATCAACTGCATCAACCCTTTGGCGCCGGCATGGCTGACCGCATTGGGATCGAAATTGGATTCCACTTTGATCACGGCGCGTACGAGATCGCTGTCGATGTTGTGGCGACTGGCCGCTTGTTCGATCAAGCTGTCGAAAGTGGAGGCCGGCACAGAGGTCGTCCCTGCAGAGGGTGATGACGTGGATGTCCCCGCATCTGCCCGCATTTCTCCAAGGCGTTCGAATATTCGTTTGAGGATCATGCGCTGTAGATCGCTGTACAGCATCTGATACGAAAAGCCATCTAGTGATGATCGTAGTAGATCGGACATTCATTCCTCCTGGGCGCCCTATGAACTGGGGTTACTTCCAGTCTAAGCAGGCATAGGACGAATCTGCATAACATATTTGTAACCGTTGCGTTGAGTGGGGCTACTCGACGATTAGCCGTTGGTGCGGCTGTGGCGCGAGATGTTGAGATCGTCCAATGCCCTGGCTTCGTCCTGCTGGATGGCCTCCACGATCCGGTCGTGATCGTACTCTTTGAGCTTTTCCAGCGTTTTGCGGTTTTTCAGTGCTTCTTCCAACTGAGAACGGGATGCTTCCGTAGCGATTTCTGCTTCATCTACCAGCGCCTGTTGAGCCTGAATCGCCAGATCCAGCGCAGCCAGATAGCGGTAATGATGCTCGATCTCGTCCACGTGCAGGATGCCCCCTAACATTTGCTGCAATTGAGCGGCAAAGCGCGCCCGCTGCTCGCATAACGAATCAAGACCGGCTACTTCTCGACGCCAGGCACGCTGGGCGTCGGCAAGTTCCCGTTGACGATTCTCAACAAGGCGTTGGCGGTAATCCAGTACGGTTTGAAAGCGAAAGTCCAGGGTCATGGTTTCAGTTCAGTTCTACTATTCGCTGAGGATAGTGCTTAACTGTGTTACCGTTTCTTCGTAGGGCGTGAAGGTGTGTGCGTCCTGGCGCAGGAAGTGACGCATGTCGTCGAGCAGCCGCAAGGATCGGTCGATACGGGCGTTGCTGCCGGCAGCGTAGGCGCCAATATTGATCAGGTCTTTGGCGTTGTCATAGACGGCCAACATCTCGCGCAGTTGACCCGCTGCCGCCTGATGGGACGTCTCGGTGATCTGGGTCATCAGGCGGCTGGCGCTGTGCAGGACGTCGATGGCCGGATAGTGATTTTCTGCAGCCAGGGCGCGAGTGAGCATCATATGGCCGTCCAAAATACTGCGCACGGTGTCCGAAATCGGTTCGTTGAAATCGTCCCCTTCCACGAGAACGGTGTAGAAAGCCGTAATCGTGCCCTTGACGCCGGCCCCGGTACGTTCCATGAGGCGGGGCAACATGGCGAAAACACTGGGCGGATACGCCTTCATGGCGGGCGGTTCACCCACCGCCAGGCCGACCTCGCGCTGCGCCATGGCAAATCTTGTGACGCTGTCCATCATGAAGTTGACGTTCAACCCCATCGTGTCGCGGAAATACTCGGCGATGGCCGTGGCCACCCAGGCGCCCTTGATGCGTACCAGGGGGGGCATGTCGCTGGTGCTGACAACGACAATCGAGCGGGCTAACCCTTCTGGGCCGAGGTTGTCTTCGATGAACTCGCGCACTTCGCGCCCGCGCTCGCCGATCAGGGCGATGATGTTGATGTCAGCTTCGGCGTTGCGGGCGATCATGCCCAACAGGCTACTTTTGCCGACGCCGCTGCCGGCAAAGATGCCCATGCGTTGCCCTTTGCCAATCGTGATCAGCCCGTCGATGGCGCGGATCCCGGTGCGGAAAGGCTCACGAATCGGCAGCCGGGTCAGGGGGTGGGGCGCATGATTGTTAAACGAAACCAGCGCTTCGGCTTCAATCGGCCCCAGATCGTCCAACGGATTGCCCAGCCCATCCAGCACCCGACCGAGCAACTTCGGCCCAACCGGCACCTGAAACAGTGTATGCGCTGCGATCACAGGGCTTCCCGGTTGAATGCCTTCCATATCGCCCAGCGGCATGAGCAGCGAGAAGTCCTTGCGAAAGCCCACCACTTCCGCCGACATCGATCCGGATTCAGTTTCGATCCAACAGAGTTCGCCCAACTTGGGTGCAATGCCTTCTACCTCGATGGTCAACCCGATGACCTGTACCACCCGTCCCTGCAGTTGCAGCGGTTCGAGCTGAGCCAGGCGCATCCTATACGCATTCAGGTTTAGAGAGAGTGGGGTCACCATGCTAAGACTACTCCTGTGCAGCAAGGTCGCCTGACGGTTGAGTCTCTTTGCAATCAATGTCACTTTCTAGAGAGGGTTCACGCTCTAGAGATTCCTCATCTTCTGGGCAAGTCTCGCTGTTTGGCAGAGATGATGGCAGTGCGAGCTGCAACCCGGCCGCAACATTGGCCAACTGCGTCTTGAGTTGAGCGTCTACCGTCGTTGGCCCACAGATAAGGATGCAGCCACCCGGCGCAATACTGGCATCGGGCACCAGACGCCACCCATCCCGCAGATCCGGGCGATGGGGCGATCCACTTTGCCAGAACCCGGCCAGGAAGGTGCAATCGTCCGGGTGGGCGCGCACCACGAATGGCCCCTCCACGGTCAACCCGGCCAATGCACGGTGAACCGTGTGATCGATCAACGGTTGGTGAACGTGGGCCACGTGCCCGACGATTTTCTCGGAAATGGCGAGGCTCAAGGAAGCAACTTCCAATTCGACGGCATTGAGTGCGAGTTCTCGTTGCGCGCCCAGTGAGGCCAGCATCGACTGCACGCGGCTGACAACCTCTGCCATTGCCGCCTCAACCTTGTTTTGCCCGTCAACGATCCCTTGTTTATACCCATCCTCGTAGCCCTGGGCCTGGGCTGCGGCCTGGATCGAGATTGCCTCTTCCTGGGCTTCGGTCAGCATATCGCGCACCTGTTGCTCGGTGTCGTCTAGCTTTGCCTGCATCTGCGCGCGCAGCGCTTCAGCTTCGAGCAGTGCCTGTTCTGTGGCGAGACGCGCCAATTCTTCGGGTGACTCTTGCAGATCCGCGGTGCCGTGGTGGCGCAGCCAATCGGAAATGACAATGCGATCCCCTGCGTTGTACTTGCGAATGAGCTGGGCCATGGGCTATATCAACACGTCCTCTGAATTGCCGCGTGAGATCACGATCTGCTCTTCCTGCTCCAGCCGACGCACGATCTTGACAATGTTCTTCTGTGATTCTTCCACTGTGCGCATGCGGACGGGGCCCATCACATCCAGATCTTCTTGCATCATCTGGGCGGCGCGCTTTGAAATATTGCGGAAGATGACCTGGCGCACCTCGTCGGGCGCGCCGCGTAGGGCCAGGAGCAGATCCTTCTTGTCCACCTCGCGCAGCACCAGTTCCAGGCTGCGGTTGTCAAGCAGGACAAGATCCTCGAAGACGAACATCTGGGCTTGCACCTGTTCGGCCAGATCCGAGTTGACGCTGTGTAACTCCTCCATGATCGTCTTTTCGGTGCCGCGATCCACCTGATTGAGCAGTTGCACCAAGAAGTCGACGCCGCCAATGTGTTCACCCTGCCGCTCACGCGGTATAACCACAGAGAGCTTCGCCTGCACCCCGGCTTCTACCGTCTTGACGACATCCGGTGATATGCGATCCATCATGCCGATGCGGTTGACGACCTCGGGCTGACTGCTTTCGGGCAGACAGCTAAAGACACGCGCGGCCAACAGGGGCGGCAAGTGCGAAAGGATGAGGGCAATGGTCTGTGGGTGCTCTTCTTGCATGAAGCGGGCCAACTGCACAGGATCAACATCGGCCAGAAAATCAAAGGGACGTTTGGCGTCACGGTGCGTGATCCGGCTGAGTAGTTCTTCGGCGCGCTCACGACCGACTACTTTTGATAGCACCTCACGGGCGTACTCGATGCCGCCGAAATTGTACTGACGCTGCACCTCGATCTCGGTGACCAGTTCATCGGCGATAGACTGGCGCACCTCGGGTGTAACACGTTGCAAGGTAGAGATGGCATAGGTAAGCCGTTCCACTACGTCCTCTTTTAAATGGCGCATGACGTCAGACGAGATCTGCGCGCCCAAGGCCACCAGCACAATGGCAGCTTTCTTTTCACCTTCGGTCAGCGGAGAAGTCTTGCGCGACATGGTTCACCTGGGATATGAGATGTTTGGCTCGTGTTAGGCGTTCTGGGTTGTTTCATGGCGAGACATGCGACTACCTTCGGGCACGGCCCATTCCTCAATCACAGAGGCGACGACTTCGGGGCTGTGGCGGGCAATGGCGCGCAGACGTAGTTCGGCTTCGTCTGGGGGCGGCAATTGGAAGATACCGTCTAGATCGTCAAAGGCCGCTGCATTCTTGTTGCTGTTGTTCATCGCCCTTGCGTAAGCGGCGTTGGCATTCTGTTGCATCATGGCGGCGTTCGGATAGGATGCGGTGGACTCTTTGGGCAGGGCCGGATTGGCGTCGTCCACGACGAAGGGCATCATGCGCTTCTGCATATCGCCGAGCGTCTTACGGGTGAAATAGAGCACCAGCCCCAGCCCAACCAAAATAGCGGCGATGGTGCCGATGCGGACGTAAAGATCCTGCTGCTGCATGGACTCGAAACGGGCCATTTCGTCGGCGTAGAAGGTATCGGTAAAGGGCACCCGTTGCACTTCGATCACATCGCCTCGCTCTTCGTTGAGGCCGAGGGCTGCCGCAACCGTAGACTTGACCGTTTCGATCTGCTCTTCGGGCAAACTCTCATCCATGAGCACGGCGACGCTTATCCGTTCCACGCCACCGGGTTGAATGGTTTTGCTGCGTGTCTCTTTGGAGACTTCGTAGTTGACGGTGTCGTTGCGCCGATTGTAGGCGCCGGCCGTGCCGTCTTCGCTCTGATAGGTGGAATCATCGACCGGCGCGTTGGCGTCGACGCCCGGCACGCCGGCTGCTGCCTGTGCGCCTTGCCCCGACCAACTCTCTTCCTCGCGGCTGCTGCTGCGGATCACGCTGCCCACTTCACCTGCAGGCGCATAGGTCTCAACCTGCGACTCTTCCTGATCCCAATTCATATCGACGTTGACGCGCACCACAGTTTTGTTGGGGCCGAAGGTCTGGTCGAGCATGGCCTGCACATTATTCTGCTTCTCTAGCTCGGTCGCCCGCTGCATTTCAAAATAGCCGCCGGTGACAGAGGCAATGGTCGGCTCTCCCTGGCCGTTGGGTATATCGTAGAGATTGCCGTCCACGTCCACCAGGGCGATGTTCTCGAGTTCGAGCCCTTCGACACTGTTGGCTACCAAAAAGCGCACGGATTGAATCTGAGTGGCGCTGAGTTTGACGCCCGGCTTGACCTTGAGGATCACCGATGCCTTGGGCTGCTGCTGCTGTTGGATGAAGAGACTCTCTTCGGGCAATACCAGGTGGACGCGCGCCAGATCGACGCCTTCGACTGCGGTGATGGTGCGGCTCAACTCACCTTCGAGCGCACGTTGAAAGTTCACCCGCTGCATAAACTCGGTCATGCCCAGGTTGCCCAGCGAACCGGTATCGAACATTTCGTAGCCGATGGTGCCGCCCTGGGGTAGATTCTGCGCGGCCAGCCGTAAGCGGACGGCGGCCACCTGATCTTCTTCCACCTCGATGGATGTACCGCCCTCGGCCAGCAGGTAGGGCACACGCTGACTGTCCAGTTCGTTGACAATGGCGGCTGCATCGCGATCGCTCAAGTCGCGGTAAAGCACCGCATACTTGGGTTCGCTCATCCACAGCCCCATGACCACAAACATGCCGATCGTGGTGAGCAGAATCGCGATCCCGGCAAAACGCTGCCAGGGAGCCAGTTGTGTCCAAATATCGAGCGCCTTGGTACGAAATCCTTGCATGATGATTCCAGTTTAGGAGGGATTGGGGATGATTACACCTGCATCCGCTGTACTTCTTGATAGGCCTCGATGATCTTGTTGCGCACTTGCAGCGCCAAATTCATGTTGACCATCGATTCTTCCATCTGCAACATGACGTGGTGCAGATCGACAGGCTCACCGGCAACCAGTTGGTTGATGCTGAGATCGGTCGCCTTCTGGCCTTGATCGAGCTTCTCAATTGCCTGCGAAACCATCTGCCCCATGCTGTCGGCAACCTGGGTGACGTTCTCCTTGGGCGTGGCGCGCTGCTGGAGTTTTCCATCCATACTGCCGATCTGATTGGCGGCCTGGTAAAGCGTGATTGGATTGATTGCCATGAGCTAAGTCCTTTCTATTTGCCAATCTGCAAGGCCGACTGGGCCATCGACTTGGCGGTTTGGATCACCGTAACGTTGGCCTGATAGGCCTTGCTGGCCGCCATCAGATCGACCATCTCGGTGGTGATGTCGACATTCGGGTATTCGACAAACCCCTCCTCGTCGGCGTCGGGGTGGTTGGGGTCGTAGGTGCGTACCATGTTTTCGTCATCTTCGATGATGCGCACCACTTTGACACCACTCAGGCTGCTGCCGTCGCCAAGTTCGGCGTTGCGGCGGAAGCGGCTCACCGGCGTACCCAGGCTTTCCTGCGCCTGCAGGACGACCTGCTTGCGCTGATAGGCGCCGCCGTCCTCGGTGCGTGTGGTCTGGCTATTGGCGATGTTGTTGCTGATCACGTCCATGCGCAGTCGTTCTGCCGTCATGGCCGAGCCGCTGATGCTGAACGAATTGTGAATGCTCATGCCGTTCGCTCCTGTTTCAGTATATTGACGAGGGGATCTTGACCATCGGGCCGGAAGAGGGCCTGATGATTCCAGGCGGCGTCGTTTTGCCCGCTACCCGATTGATTGGCGATGATCCAATAGGTGTAGGCGAAGTAGTAGTCCTCGCGTTGAGGCAGATAGCGGTAGGCATTGGCCACGATGTTGGTGGCGTCGGCCTGAGAGAGGGTATCGCCCGGGTAAATGCCGGCTTCGGTGCCGATCTGCGGCAGGCTGCGTCCCAATTCCTGGCGCACCACCTGATCATAGTCACGAATGCGCAGGTGGGCGTCTCCGTAATTGTGGACGCTCAACCAGCTTCGATCCAGCGTATCGGCGCCGCCCTGCGCCTTCACCGCCTGTAACGACTGGCGCAAGAACTTGAGATCGTCCATGTCGCCGGGGGCGGCGCCTGGGGCCAGGCCGGGCGTGGGACTGAGCGATCCAAAGCCGGGGTAGCCGCCCCCGGCGATGACCTGACGGGCGGCGTCGATCCATTTGGCGGCGTACGCTTTGGGATCGGGTGCTGCCCCCTGGTTTTCGATGCGCAGGTTGGGCTCGTTATAGAGCTGGAAGTAGTCGACGCCCATGCTCTTGTAATGGCGCACCGTCGCCGTCAGGTCGCCATCCACGGCAGCGCCGCCGTCGGTATAAATGCGCATCACCGGCTCGATGCCGTTTTCCACCAACTTTTTGACCAGGTAGTCGTTGTCTTTTGTGTTGACGCCGTCATTCAAAAAGGTGACCCAACTGATCCCCATTTCCTTCGCCTCGGCCACGTACTTGTCGATCACGTCAGGCGACTGGCTGGTGCTGGGGATCCAGTGAATGCCGCGCCCTGTGTCATTCTGGGGCCGGGGAAAGGCGGCAAGGGGCAGCGCCGTGGCGCTGGCGGTCACGATTGCGCCGCCGTCACCGGTGCGACAGATGGTGGAGCCTTCACCGTCGCCGGTGCACTCTGTAGGGAGGCGAGCGCACTGCTGTAGGGGTTGATCTCGGCGCTGCGCGCCAACGGCGCCGGTGTCAGCGAGCGTTGTGGCGGCGTCCAATCGCTAAAAAGGAACGACGGCAACGAGAGCGCCGTGGGCTGGCCCAGGAAGGCCAACTGTTGAAACGCCGCCATCTGTGGCTGCATCGTTGACGTAGAGCCCGATGTCTCTGTGCTCAAGAGCATAGATTCGGTCTCCTGGCGCACGGTCTCGGCCAGCATCGTGGCAAAGGCCAGATCGTCCAGGGCCGCGGCCGGCTTTGGGCCCGGCTCGGGACGTGTCGATTCAGTTGCCTGAGCGGGTGTGATCGTGGTCATGAGGCCTTTTCCCCATCCAATTCAGCGGGCGTACGAGGATCGCGGCTGCGTCCTGTCGCCATTATAGAAAGGCCGATTGGGATTGAGCATAACGGCTTCATAACGGGCACGTAACAGAGCAGACAAAGGGCTGGGGATTGCGGCGGGAGATCGGGGGCTAGAGATTGAGTGGAGGGAGATTGGCGACGAGCTCAGGTAAGCAAAGACTCGTGATCGGTCAGAGAAATGGGCCGGACAGGGGGGAGTATCGCAAAAATGTATGGAGGAAAGTCGCCTCTACGTCTGGGCACCCAGCCAAAAAGCAGTATGACGTATTGATCGGCGACAGGAAGAGTACGTTCAGTAGGAGGTGACTGCGTCCCAGGTCTGTGCGCGTTGGGCGAGATGGTCTTTGTAGCGCGGCCAATGGCGCAGTGTCTCTGGATCAAAGTCTGCCCCATTCGGCCAGACCAAGGTTTCTGACTCAGGATCCAGTTGCACCTGGTTGAAGAAGTCTAAATCACGCAACGGCGAATACATCTCTCCATGCAGTACAGGCTGAAGATCAATCACTTGTTCTGCACCATCGTCGAAACAGACGCGCAGAATATAGTCACCAACAATTTCAAAACTGACTACTTTAAATAATTCGTGATACATACCATCACCTGCCTAAAGTCAGCGATTCCAAAGACACCTATACTATATCAAAGCCCGGCAATCTGATTTGGACGGCGGGCGTCCTGAACCAGGCGCCAGTTCTCTTCTAACTCTTCAACATGCATTTCCGCCCAAGCCAATATATACCGCAACTCTTTGCGTGGTAAAGAACCGGCCAGCAAAATCGGCGGATTAATCGAAAAAGTTGCCCAGTGCTCACTATACTTTGCGTGAAAATGGGGAAGCCGATGTCCACCTTTATACTCTGTGTACATGTACACGATAATGCCAAAGAAACGGGCAATCGACGGCACGGCTCAACTCCTGCATTCACTTGACGGTTTCCTGTATTTTAACTGAACCCATCGATTTCACCAACGTTGAAAAAAGGCAGGATAGCCATCTTCTCCCCACTCCTTGACGCGGTAGCCCGCAGGTACCATGTAGCATCTTGGCCGGGCCGACGATAAGAAAACCATAGCAGAAATACAAAACGGTTCACACAGCGAGGAGGCCGACCGACAAGCGAATCTACAAACGAGGAACGTCCACCCGTGTGGCCCTGGTTAGAACGAGTCGATGCTAGCCGTTCAGAAGAAGACTCAAACCCAAACACCCCAAAAAACCTAAAGATCTGAAAGGAACACTCTCATGGCAGTCGCAGATTTCTCACGAATTAACAGCAACATCGGCGCCCTCAACGCCCTGAACAGCCTGAACAACGTCAACAAGAATCTGGGTATGCACCAGATCCGTCTGGCCACCGGTCGCCGCATCAACAGCGCCGACGACGATCCCGCCGGCCTGACCATTGCCACCAAGTTCCGCAGCCGCAACGAAAACCTCAAGACGGCTGTGGACAACATCGGCGACGCGCAAGAACTTGTTCAGCGTTGCCGAAGGTGGCCTGAGCAAGATTCAGGATATTCTGGTTGAGATGCGCAACAAGGCAGAAGCAGCCGCCAGTGATACGCTGGGTGATGACGAACGCGACGCCATTCAGCACCAACTTGACCGAGTACGCCGACGAAATTGACGACATTGTCAATGAGACCACCTGGAATGGCAAGAAATTGCTGGACGGTCTGCAGTGCAGTGGCTTTGGTGGCAACATTACTTTCCAGACAGGTGCAGAAGCAATGACGCAAACGAACTCGGCTGTCGATGACTTGGTAGACGTACTGCAATGACAGCGCAGCGACCTTAACATGCTGGATGCATGCCTCGTACGACCGTCGCACTGCAGTACTAGCAGCACAGATCTGACTACTAGTGGCTGCACCTGACGATTGACTTTGGTGGCATCTGGCAGCGACATACCGCTGACAGCGCACGGCGATACTGCAGTTACCGCTGTGCATGACTGACACTGTACTACTGGCAATTACACTAGTCGATACGCTGGTGCACTGGATGCTACTTACTGCCAATGCGTCGACACATGCAGCAGACAATATGTGGCGTTGACGCATGGTGCTGATCAGTCGACTTGGAACAGGGTACCTTCGACTGCAAGTACTATCGGCGCCGGTAACTGGCACTGACAAGACTGCTCTCTGAGACGATACTCGTACGCTGACAGATGCTGCCGGACAGGTTGTGTCCTTCGGTAATGGCACTGCAACAGTCAGCGTTTACTGATGTCGATCTAGTGGCTGACAATGTCTAGACTTTGGCAATGGACTTACGTTTACCTTCGAAGCGGCTGACTTCGCTACGACAGCTGGTACTATGACAGCGACGTCAACTACGCCAAGCAGGTGAGTAGAGTGGCGATGTACAGCTATGCCGCTGCCACTACTGCATGATAAGCTAGATACAGCTATCGACACTGTTTCAGAACGCTTGCAGACGCTCGGTGCTCTGAGTAGCCGCCTCAGCTTCAAAGAAGAAAACCTGGCCAGCGCCCAGATCAACACCGAAGCGGCCTACAACCGCATCATGAACGCCGACATGGCCATGAGCCAGTTGGAAGCCACCAAGTACCAGATCTTGCAGCAGACGGCCACCACCATGCTGGCCCAGGCCAACCAGGCCCCGCAGGGTCTCCTCTCCCTCTTCCGCTAATCTATTCGTTCGGTTCTTCAAAGCTGGTGGGGCTTGCCCCACCAGCTTTTTTATTGGTGCGGAAGTAACTGTACAGGTCACGTAGGGGCATGCGTGGGGCGGAAGCAATGTCGCTTCATTGGCGAGCTTCCTGCGCCCCACGCATGCCCTTACGATACGTGGTCGTATAGTTACGTGCGGAATCACCAGCACTTGACCGTTGACATGACGCTAGACGCCTGGCTAAAAGCAACGGCTAAAAATGAGCCATCAAACTCTCATCCGCTTCCCCTGCAAAGGGTACTCTGGGTACTCTGCGTATCCATTCCTCTCCTGTCGATAAAAATAGTAGCAGCACAACCAACGACGGAAATCAGTCCGAGTGGAGATACATCATGTATCAGAACAATGCTTATTCATCTCGCAATGCCAGAGTTGCCCAGCAACACTATCGCCAGGATCAGATTTTGAGCGCCGATCCGCTGCAACTGCTGATCATGACCTACGACTACATTCATCGCAGGTTGTCGCGAACAGAATCTGGAAAAGGTCACCCGGGGTCTGACGCGAGTTGGAAGATAACTTGAATCACGAAGAGGGTGGTCAAGTGGCGGCCGATCTGCTCAGCCTCTACCGCTATCTGGCCGACCTGGCTCGCAGCCGGCAAGTACGATGAAGCCGCCTCCATTCTTCGTGAACTACGCAACACCTGGGCGCAGGCCCGTGAGCAAATGCTACAGCAACAGGCAACGGCAGTCCAGGCCATGAGTATTGCAGCCTAAAGAATGCATCGTGGCTTTGTGTCGCTCACGCCGCAATCGCTTCTGCATTTGATGGAGACCTTTCTATGAACAACATCACAAGTGCATTTAAAGGCGCAGCCGGCCTGACCCAAGACTATTACGAAGCGCTGGTCACCTCATCGATGGAGCCCTATCGACTCGCGGTGGAGCGAGCCAAAGCACGCAAAGATGAGATCACTGTCGAAACCGCCATCTATAGTGATCTGGGCACCAAGGTCAATTCTCTGCATAGTTCGATTGAGGCGCTTGCGACAGGGCGACAGCTCGATCTTCGACGACAAGACGGCCACCAGCGGCAGCACGTCTGTGCTGACGGCGACCGCCACATCGAGCGCCGCCGATGCCGTCTACGATGTGAATGTGACGCAGTTGGCCAGCGCACACCGGGTGCGCGGCGATCGCCAGACCAGCCAATCGAGCGACCTGGGATTAGGCGCCGGCAGTTTCACCATCAACGGTGTGGCTGTCACGATTGAGGATGGCGCCAGCCTCAACGACATCCGTGATGCTATCAACAGTGCCGTCTCAACCGCAATTGATGACGAGACCATCACCGACGAAGCAGGCTTCAACGCCACCATCATTGACAATCAGTTGGTGCTTACCGCCGACTCTACCGGCGAGGATTTCGCCCTTTCGGTCGACGCTGATGCTGATGGCATCCTGGAAGGGCTAGGTGTCTGGACGGGCGGCGTTACCAACGATTTCAAAAACGCAGCGCTGCAAGATGCCAAGAATGCCCTCTTTACCGTCAACAACATCGACGTGAGCCGCAGCAGCAACAGCGGACTCAACGACGTCATCGAGGGCGTTACCTTTAGCCTCAGCGGCGAAGGCGCGACCACGTTGACGATTGCCCCCAATAGCAACGGTGTGAAAACGGCGATCAACACCTTTATCAGCCGTCTCAACGACCTGAATACCTGGCTCTCGGCCAAGACCGGCGTCCGTGAGAACGGCGACGGCACCTACACGCGTGGCGCTCTGGCCAGTGACTTTTCTCTAAAGAGTTTACGCCGTGAACTCGTCCAGAAGACCTTTGGCACCTGGAGCGATGCCCCCAGCGACGCCACCTATAAGCGGTTGGACCAGTTGGGTATCGATCTCAGCGATGGTCTGAGTGTTTCGCTGGCCGATGCCGAGAAGCTGTCCAACGCGCTGACAACAAACTACGACGAGGTGGTTTCACTCTTCGAGGGTGTGATGGAGCGGGTGCAGGATCTGGTTGATCCCTACACAGAGGGCAGTAACACCCGGGTTGATCAACTAAAGGCATCGGTCAAGAGTTCGCTAGATGCCCAAAATGAACGCATCGAACGGCTGCAGAATACATTTACCAGCAGAGAAGAATTGGTACGAGACACGATCGCCATGCAGTTCGCCATGATCAGCTCGTACAATGATCAGGGACGTTACATGATGACGGCCATGTATGGCAGCGTCAGTTCATACGGATGAGCCAAAGTACTAACCTTATGACAGAACCCATCAGTCGCGGCGTTGGCAGAGACCACAGGATCTGGATTTCCCTGATCCTGTTTGTCTTATTCCTGAGTGGTTGCAGCAGTCAAGACGAATCCAAATCGGTATTCAAGATCAACGTCCGCTCCAGCCGGGTTGAGGCGCAGTCGACGTCGTACAATTTGTATGCGGCAAACGCTGCGGCGCCACGCGGTCTGCCGGCGACGGCGACACCCCTTCCCCCCAATACACCGACGCCCGCGCCTGACGCATTGGCCGACGCCATGCCCACAGAGACGCCACCCACGAAAAGCCTGGCTCCGCAGCCCATTGCCGTGCCCATCGGACGGCCGGAGCGGATCGTTGTGCCGGCGGTGGCGATTGACACCGATATTGTGCCTGTCTACTCGCAAGAGAATCAGATGGGCAACGTCTGGTTCCAAAATTGGAGCACTGCCTCTTATGCAGCAGGCTACCACGAAGGGTCGGCGCTGTTGGGGCAGGATGGCAATACGGTAATTTCTGGACACAACAATATTGAAGGTTCCGTCTTTGGGAACTTGTATCAAATCCAACCCGGCGCCGAGATCTATCTCTATGCCCATGGCTACCGCTACGACTATATCGTTGAGGATGCCTTTATTGTGAGCGAAATGGGCGCTCCGCTGGAACAGCGTCTGCAAAACGCCAGTTGGATCGGCACCACCATCGACGAGCGGGTGACGTTGGTCAGTTGCTGGCCGCCTGAGGGCAACGCCTATCGCGTGATCGTTGTGGCCCGACCGGTGGGCAAGAGCGAGTAAGGTGGAGCAGGAATTCTAAATTTGGCTTGACCAGAGGGGCTAGCGCCGGTTGAGTAGCCGAGTCTGCGAGGCATATCGAAACCCAAGCGGGTTCAACGACGAGATCGCGTAGACCCGCTCCCTTGATTTCGATACGCTGCGCACTCAATCGGCGGTCGCTAACTCTGGTTTGCCGTTTGTATCTTCAAATTTGGAATCCCTGAAGGTGGAGGCGGTCTCTCTACAAACATAAAAAGCCCGGCCCCTCTCATGAGGGGCCGGGCTTTTTATGTTTGTAGAGGTAGCAGACGGAACCGTTTCTGCCGCTTGCCTCTATCGTAAGAAATCTAGCAGGCTGCGTGGCATGACGCGGGCGGTAGCGGCCAGGCTCATTTCATACGCCGTGGTCTCGGCGTTCATCTCGGCGATGACCTCGGCCATGTCGGCGTCGACGAGCTTGCTGTAAAGCTGCTTGAGATCGGTTTCGCGTTGCGCAAAGCGGGTCTGTGTGGCATCTACACGCTGCATCCGTACGCCCACGGCGCTCTGTGCGGAGAAGAGATCCTCGGTAATGTCCTCACTTTGCGTCAGGAAGGTATCGATGGCCGCCGTGTCATTTGCCGCCAGTCCCTGCCCAAGCGCTTGCAGTGCATTCAACGCCCCATAGATGCCCAGGTTGTTGCCCGCCACGCCTGTGACGTTGACTGTCATGGTCTGGCCCAATTCGACAACATGGTTAATGTTGGCGTTGTCACCGTTGTAGTTGATCGTGCCGCCTTGCATGTCGAATGGCTGGGTCTTGATCTGCTGACCGCTGAAGAGGTAGCTGCCGCCTTGTTTGGTGTTGCCAATCGAGATGGCGTTTTGCAGCATTTCGCCGATCTGTTTGGACATGGCCAGGCGCTCATCTTCTGAATAGGTATCGTTCTTGCCGCTCAGGGCAATGTTGCGCGCCGTGATCATGAGATCGTTCAGGTTGGAAAGGGCGGCATCGGTGCCGGTGAGCCATTGGTTTGTCGTGTTCAGGTTCGAATTTTGCTTCTGCACCATGCGCAATTCGCTGGCCAGCGTCATGGCGCGTTCGACATCGGCCGGATCATCCGACGCACGGAGCAGGCGTCGACCTGTGACCACGCGTGTCTGCGCATCGCCCAGGCGCGCCCGTCCTTGTTGCAAGTACGACAGAGTATGGTTGACGATCATTCGATCTGTGACGCGCATAGCTGTTTTGCCTTAGCTTTCTACCGCCCAACCAATCCCATGCGGTTGATGACCTGGTCGAGCATTTCGTCGATGACGTTAATGATGCGGGCGCCGGCCTGGAAGGCCTTTTCGTACCCCAACAGGCTCGCCACTTCTTCGTCCATAGAGACGCCGCTGACGGCCTGACGCCGGTCGCTGAGATGTTCCACGACGATACGACTGGATGCAGCGCCGGCCTCGGAGCGTTGAATGTTCATACCCAGGTCGGTGACGACGCTGCGGAAGTAGCCGTTGATCGACACGAGCCCCCCTGCACCCATCGATGGCCTATCCGCCAGACCGGCGATTTCAAGCGCCGTGTCGATGTCCCCCACGCTGCCCGGTTGACTCGCCGACGCAATCGCTTCGGGGAACTGTTCGATGGATGAATTGACTCTGATCGTGCCGGCGTCCGTCCCTGAGAAGAAGTCGAGCCCGGTGGTGCCGTCGATGCCGTAACCGTTGCGGTGAATAGCATTGACATTCTCGATCAGGCCCGAGGCAAAGGTATCCAGATCCGAAAGGACCGAGGGTAGAATCGTGTCGCGCAGATCAACCAGCGATTTCAGGCTGCCGGTGGAAACGTGCACAGGCGTGCCGTTTCCGCTCCAGACCAGGCTCTTGTCCTGTGCCAGTTCGATGGGCTTGGGCCCGCCGTCGTTGACGAGCGCATAGTTGCCCACCGTCACACGCGCCAGGCCGCCATCCTGAATAGACAGCTCAAAATCGACCATGCCCGACAGTTCGAAGAGCAAGGTATCACGGCGTTGTTCCAGGGGGATGGCGCCATCTTTGCCGTTGGCCTGGGCATTGGCCTGGATGATCTGTTTGTTGAGCCCGTCGATCTCGGTGGCAATGTCATTGACGCGCGCGACCTGCGACTCGACCTGCGTGTTGAGGTTTGTCTTCATGGAGTCTATGAAGGTGTGTGCCTCGCGGATGGTCGAGCTGAGCTGGGTAGCCGATTGCGTCAGTGAAATCCGTGTGGCTCGTTCTGTGGGCGCCACCGTCAGATCCTGCCATGCCTGCCAGAAGCCGTCCAGGGCGGCGGCGACGCCCGATGTCGACGGCTCGGTAAGGATGGATTCCACGTCGCGCAGCAGACTTTCGGTGTTCTCGGCGTACTGTTGAGATCCTGTTTGACGGCGGATCTGCTGATCAATGAAGGGTGTGGCAAAGCGGCTGACACTCCGCGCATAAACGCCCATCCCCATGATCGGAGGGTTGATCACGCCGCTGGGTGCGGCCAGCTCTTGCAGGTTGACGCGCTGCCGTTGATAACCGGGCGTGTTGGCGTTGGCGATATTGTGGCTGGTGACATCAATGGCGCGCTGATGCGCCATCAATGTGCTCAATCCAATTTGAAGTCCACGAAAGAGTCCACTCATCGCTCTCAGATCCTCTGGTCGAGTTGGCTGGCCGGTAGTTTTTCTTGCGGCGGTTTTGCACCGTAATAATGCACCGTGGGATCAACGACCTGCCGCGTCAGGGCGGCGGCCAGTTGAATATTGGTCTGGATCATTTGGGCATTGACCCGTTGAATCTCTGTCACTTTTCCGGCGGTGCGGCGCAGTTCTTCAGTTCGCGCCGAGAGATTCTCCGCATCGCCCGCCGGCAGCCGTTCGAGCAGCAACCCCAGATCAATCGGACTGCCATCTTCGGAAAGGGCGCGCGCCAGGGCGTCAATGGCGTCGCGTCGCTCTTCCTCTAAAAAGTAGAAGCGACGCGCCAGGTGGGCCTGGGTGAGCGATGCCCGCACAAAATCGGGGCCCCGCCCAATGCGTAAAGCATCTTGTTGTTCGTTGGCACACTCGGCAAGTTGGAGACAGGTCTCCTGTTGATCAGACAGGATACGCGCAAGTTGGTCGACATGAGCCAACTTGGCCGCGGAGCGATCTGGGGCAGGCAATGTACCATTCGTTGAACCGGACGACATATCTACTCCTTACAAACGGTGAGAACGAGACACCATACATCGATCCATATCGATCCCGGGCGCCTACGCTCTCAAGGATGCACCGGCGTCAATAGCACGCTTACCCGTCTGCAAGGAGACCACCGTTGTCCCACTCTGCTGCCCTTGCTTCGTGTGCAAGCGACAGGTGGAGCATTGACAACGGACTACTTTCCAATCAAGTCAGGCAAAATGTCAACGAAACCTAGAAGAGTGCCGTCAGCATGCGGTTGGCGATCTGTTGTACCGGCACCTGATAGGTATCCGCCTGTACTTGATCGCGCAACTGCTCTACACGTGCCTGCCGTGCAGGTTCATCGCGCTGGGCTTCTTCTGCGGCTGTTTGCAGCAATCGTGCCTGGCTGGAAAGCTCAACTGAGTCCTTGTGATCGGATTGGCGGGGGGCAGCGGCCGGTGATGCTTCTTGTCCTTTGCCGGACCGCTCGATCTGACTCTGGTAAACTTGGTGGAGGTTCTGATTGCCTGTGTTTGTAATCTTCATGTGCTTCCTCCTGCTCAATCAGGAAAATGGTCTCTACACTATTCTATCGGCAGATCCCGGTTCCCTGAACAGTGCTATCTACTAGAATGGCAGATCGAGTCGGTTCAAACTATCATTTATATAGCGTATTCTTGGCGTGGCATTTCTTAGCGTGGCATCTCGTTGGCCAGTCGCCAGATCTCATCTGCGACGTGCAACGAACGCAGGCTCATGCTGTAAGCCCGTTGCGAGCGCAACAACTCGGTCATCTCTTGCGAGAGGTCGACGTTGCTCTCTTCCAGGTATCCGCTGATCATTGAGCCGCGCCCACCCACGTTGGCCTCGCCCAGTTCGGCCGGTCCACTGGCCGCAGTGGCGGTGAAGGCATGGTTGCCCACATTCTCAAGCCCATCGGGGTTGGCAAAGAGCGCCAGTTGAATCACGCCCAGTTCCTGAACAGCGGTCTCCCCTGGGGTGTGCCCCAGCAGACGGCCGCTAGGGTCGATGTATACTTCGCTAATCTCCTCGGGGATGGCGACGACGGGTTGCAGCCGGTAGCCGTCGACGCTGACCAGATTGCCGGCGGTGTCACGATGGAAGTTGCCGGCTCGTGTGTAGAGGACAGTCCCGGCCGGGTTGGTGACCTGAAAGAAGCCGTCGCCACTCACCGCGAGATCATACGGGTTGTTCGTCTGCGTCAGTGAACCCTGCACAAAGGAACGCGTGCTATGCGTGAAGAGGGTGCCCATCCCTTCCTGCACGGTCTGGCCGGCCTGACCATTGAGGGTGAGGGCGGCGTCTTCCTCAGTTAGCGTCGTCTCTCGGATCAGGGCTTGAAAACCGGACTGGCTGCCCTTAAAGCCAATCGTGTTGACATTGGCAATGTTATGGCTGAGTAGATCTAGCTGTCGTTGACGGCTGTGCAGGCCGCTGCCGGCAATTTCCCAAAGATGGTTCAGGGTGTTCAACATGAATCGTTTTCCTTACTCCAAAGTAAGTTACACTTCGCCAACAGTCAGCGCTTCACCCAACGCTGTATTCTGTGCCTGAAGCGTGCGCTGGCTGGCTTCGTAAAGCCGCAATATGCGCATCATTTCAAGCACCTGTGCAGTTTCGTCCACGTTGCTGATCTCCAGGTACCCCTGTTTGATTGAGATCGTGTTTGGATCCAACGGCTGCGCCCCATCGGAGCGGAAGAGGTTGTTGTTCTCTTCAACCCATTGCGCAGGATCATCCACCCCGGCCAGGCCGATCTGCGCCACGAGTTGATTCCCGGCGTAGATCGCACCATCGCGCTGAATAGATGCGGCGCCTGCGGGCAACACAATTGGCTGTCCATCGCTGCCAAGCACGTAATAGCCATCGCGCGTCACCAACTGGCCCAGTGTATCGCGATGGAATGAGCCATCACGTGTGTAGCGTTCGCCCTCAGGCGTCTGCACACGGAACATCCCTTCGCCTTCCACGGCCAGGTCGAAAGGTCGCTCGGTACTCTCAAAGGTGCCTTGCGAAAAGTCGATGATTTCGTCGGGCACCATCAAGCCTTGTTCCAGCGTGCCCAAATTTTGCAGATACTCGGAACTGTCGGCGCTGTAGCGCCCCATGTTCCGGACCTGATAAGCCTGCCGCACGGTTAATACTTGCTTAAAGCCCGTGGTCTGGAGATTGGCCAGGTTGTGCGACAGTCGACCTTGATGAATGGTGGCGGCGCGCAGTGCCGAAGCGGATGTATAGATGCCACGGATCATGATTCGTCCTTTTGTGCTCGCTGAATGTGCTGGCGGCTGGGTTGTTGCCGCCTCCATGCAGAGGTCAACACAAGGGTCAGGGAGAGCAGCAGGGCCAGCGCGATCCACATGAGCGGAGACGCAAACCAGGTAGAACCGGGCAGGGTGGCGCCCGTCACCGGCAGCAGCGCCGGCGTTTCGTTGCCACGTAGAGGCAGCGCCAGCGCATTGGGCAGACGCCCGGCCAGCGCGACATTGACACCAGGGGCATTGCCGATGTAGCCGGGATCTTCTAGCGAGACCAGCACCCATGAAAAGTGTTCCGAGTGGGGGAGTTCGGGCATCTGCTGATCCAACGAAGCGGTGCCGTCGCTACGATAGTCGAGCGCACCTACGGATAGAAAGCCACCCTCGGCCTGTTCGAGCCAGGCGTAATAGACCTGCCCCGATGGCGGCGATGGCAGATTTTGCGCCATGACGCGCACTTCCTCGTCATTGGAGGCCACAATCGCAACCCCGCGTGCACCGTTGGCCGGTTCCCAGGTCGTTTTGAAGGGCAGGTGATCGAGAAAGATCTGAATAGGCACGCCGTTGGCTGCAACCGGGATTGCCCAAATCACCCAGAGGCTCAATGCCAGGCCTAACAGGACAATGCTACGAATGTTTTGTGAACGTCCAGACCAATGAAAATAGTTGCGCATGATGCGGTTGATCCGATCTCAGGGAAGAGTAGTTTAGCCTGCAACGGAGAGTTCGTCTCGAAAGTGCAAGAGCAGACGTAACTCTTCGACACCCAGTCCGGTTTGACGGGCGATCTCAACTAGATCTTCTCCTTGGGCGGCCAGCGCCAATGCCTGGATGTGCGGATGGTAGAATGAGGATGCCGGTTCTTCTGAAACGATCTCGACATCTGTTTCGTCTATCTCAGAAACTGTCCACCAGGTAGGATCGTCCGTCTCTGGCAGCGGGGAAACGCCTACGCTTTCCGGCGCGCCGGTTTCTGCGACGATTCCCTCTGTCGTTAGCTCCTGTGCCGCCTGAATTTTCGGCTCAACATCGGCTAGAAAACGATCCATTGCTTCGTAGAGGTAGGTGCTGGCCATGGAAATTTCATCGGCCAGTTCACCGACAATCTGCGCCTGATCACGAATTTCGGCATCTTTCTGCGTGATGCGAGCTTCACTTTGCTGTACTTGCCAGTAGAGCCAGACTGAAAAAACGGTTGCAATTAAGGCAAAAAGTGACAATAAAAGTTCGTACATGGTGGGTCTCTCCGAGTAACTGACTCTACTGATTTACAGGAACTAGCAGGGGGCAAAGATAGTCAGGCAGCCTGGATTAGGGATCTTTGTACGCCTGCGCCCACCGTTTGCGTTCTCGATAGGTGACACGGCGTCTGTCTACCACGATGGTTGACAGGTCTCGATCACGCGCTGCGGTCTTGGGCCGCGCAGACTCTTCTTGTGCAGTGGGCGTTTCTCCAACCGTCGTCTTTTCGGGCGGTCCCGGTGCTATCAACGCTTTGAGCGTTAACAGTGCCCGCGCATGAAGCTGACAGACGCGCGTCTGGCTGATGTCCATCACAGATGCCACCTCGCGCATGGTGAGGTCTTCGTAGTAGTAGAGCGACAACAAGATCTGCTCGCGTTTGGAGAGCGACTGAATGGCCTGCACGAGGCGTTCTTGCAACTCGCGTTCTTCTACCTGTTCGAGCGTGCCGATGGCCTGGGGATCTTCCAATAGATCGGCGAGCTGCAGTTTTTGTTCAGCGCTGCCATCCCCAACGGGTTGATCCAGGCTCAACAGCACCAGACTGGCATCCTGCAACACTTGATAATACTGCTCTACCGTTAACTCAATGTCAGCGGCAACCTCTTCATCGGTCGGAATGCGCCCCAGGCTGATGGTTAACCGCTGGATGGCTTCTTTGGCCTCACGCACGCGGCGTCGCGCCTGCCGTCCCAATGGATCGATCTGACGTAAGGCATCCAAGACAGAGCCGCGTATGCGCAGCCCGGCAAACGTTTGAAAGGTAAAGCCGCGTTCTGGTTCAAAACGCTCAATCGCATCGATCAGGCCCAAGACACCATAGTTGATCAGATCCCCCCACTCGATAGAACCTTCCGGATTCAGGCCCATGCGCCCCACCACCTTGCCGACCAGAGGGGCATAGTGGAGGATCAGTTTTTCGCGTACCTCGGGTGAGGGAGCCTCTTTATAGAGTCGCCAGAGATCCTGTACGTCATCTTGACTGGACGGTGATGCCTGTACCATAGTGACTTCTTTTCAGTTAGTTAGGGGCTACTGCTTTGCCGCCATAATGCGACGCAAACTTGCCGCCTGGTCTTCAATCGTAAGTGACTGTGATGCGGGTGACGGGGTATTGGGCAGTGTGCTATCGTCCTCTGTATCCAGGAATGCGCCAGACAGATTGGGGGCGGTATCTCCGTGTGCGAAGTTTGCACCGACCGATCGGTACCGCTCCGCCTTCTCGCGTTCCATCTGCTCGATGGCCGCCGCCCTCTCGGCCAGGACGGCGAGGCGCCGGGCCTCACGCAGCCGCTCCTGATGCTTCATGAATAGCGGCATAACTACAAACGAGATAAACGCGATCCCCAGGAATGCCGTCCCCACCAAAGTGATGAAGAAATAGAGAAGGGCATCGATTAAGGAGCCACTGACAACATAGGTAACAAAGCCAAACCCAACACTGAGGATTAAAACCGCATAGTAGACCAGATTCCAGGTCTCGGGGCCAAACCAGAATCGCGGCACCACAGGGACTTCAATCCCCAGGCTGTTCTGCCTTACCCCCGTCGACTCGGTGTAGTGTTGACCATCTGTCTGCGCCGTCATGGCATGTTTCCTTCTTGCTATCTATCTGGATACCCTACCGCTATGCCGGCGAGGGAAAGTGCCGGCCAACCGAGCGTGCTGAATCGGCAACCAGCGACACGGGATGTGATTCCGTGTCGATCTGGTGGCGGGCGCTGTGCAGGGCGCGCTCAACCAGTTTGTCTACATTGGCAACTTCAATGTCCTCGGGCACACGTTGGCCTGTGGTGATGTACGAGAGCGGCAGTTGGGTCTCGTGGAGCAGTGCACAGGCCGGCCCCATCAGGGTAGTCTCGTCCAACTTGGTCAGGAGCAGGCCACTGGGCGCTGCAACCGAAAAGCGCTCCACGATGCGCCGGGCATCGCTTAATAGGGTGCCGGCAGCGATGGCGATTTGCAGGTGTGGTTGGGACAATACCGCGACGAATGAACGCAAAATTTCCAGTTGTTCGGTGTCTGTGGGGCTGCGCCCAGGCGTATCCACGAAGATCATCGCCTTGTCCTGATGGCGGGCGACATGTTCGGCCAGTTCTTGTGGGGTGTAGGCGATCTCGAGTGGCGTTCGCATCAGATCGCTATAGGTGCGCAATTGCCCGACCGCACCGATACGAAAGGTATCGGCCGTAATCAGGGCGACCGGCAGCCGATGATGAATGCTGTAGCGCGCCGCCAGTTTGGCCAGCGTCGTCGTCTTGCCTACACCGGTAGGCCCAACCAGCACGAAGACCAACGGGTTGCCTGGGCGACCAGGGCGCAACGCCCCTAAAGACGGGGGCATTGCTGTCGAAAGCCGTTGTGCCAGTGCCGCTGCCACCATATCTGTGCGCTGCAAGGCAGCGGGTGTCAGGATCTCGTCCAACCCATAGAGGATCTCGTCGATCAACTGGGTGGATAGCATGGCATCTCGCAAGCTTGTGCGCCAGAGCGAAAGCGCCTCTACCACTGCCTGCGGTGCAACGTTCTGCTGTAACATCGACCGGATCGAGCGCATCTCTCGCAAGAGCAGATAGTTTGGATCGGAAGGATCCGGCGACAGTGTCTTCTGCTGGGGCGCTGGTGTGTTCCCCTGAGCCGACAGCATACGCCCACTGGGAACGGCTGCGGGGCGCACGGTATACGGCGTCTGGAAAAACGGCCTGGGATCGAGCGCCGGTGCCCGGGCAGGCGTCGGCGTCGGCGGTTGGGGATGCAGATCGTCTTCATCGACCGCGGCCAGAATCTCAACCAGGGCGGCGGTGGCATCCTGGGGGTTGACAGGGAGTGTACGTTGTCTCAACAAAACGGCATCTTCACCCAGGTCGGCTTTGGCCAGGGCAAAGGCTTCTTTGACAGTGATCGCTCGGTATTTCTTAACTTTCATGCCAGCCTCTTCGCCGGTAGTATGTGTCTGGTCGCAGACTCCTCTATCCGTCGAAAGAGCAAGCGGTGGATTCAGGAGCCAATCGACTTGGCTATCGTGGTTGATCCATTATGGAACGGCAAATACCTCGGCTACATAAGGAATATGTCTGGCTCCTGTAACCATCCCGTCACGAGGAGCGGTAGAGATTGGCGAGGGGTCGTCCATATCGACCCCTCGTCTGATCTATCCTGCCTGCGTTTGAGGTCGCGACCGCTTTGAGTTCACCTCCGGTTACAGGTGCGCTGCCGCCACGTCTACCACGCCTTCGGCGCGCACATCCATATCTGCGGGGATTTCACGGAAGCTGATGACGTTGAGCGTGGGCAGAGATCGATTGGTGAAACGCTTCAATGGCAGGCGGATGCGTTGATTGGTCACCAATATCGGGTCGAACCCATGCGCGGCCAATGTCTCCATCTGCTGCGCGATCTGGCTCATCAAAGGCTGGGCCAGATCAGGGGAAGGATTGATCATCCAACCCTGCGCTGTCTGCTGCAAACTTTCGTTGATCGTGTGTTCGATCATGGGCGCCAATGTGAAGACATGCAAAGCGCCGTCGAAACCGCGATACCCATTCACAATCGTACGCCCCAGATAGGTGCGGGCATGCTCGGCCAGAGCGTCGGCATCGTTGGCATCTTGGAAATGGTCGGCAATCGCTTCGAGGACGATCACCAGATCGCGGATCGGCACGCGCTCACGCAGCAGCGCTTGCAAGACACGTTGAATGGTGCCCAGACCGGGTGTATTCATCACCTCGTTGACCACTGCCGGCGACCGCTCTTGCAGACTGTCGAGTAGCTCTTGTACTTCCTGGCGGCCCAAGAGCGATGCCGCGTGTTGGCGGATCACTTCTGTGAGGTGTGTAATGATGATGCTGGGTGGTTCGACCACAGTATACCCGCCGATTTCGGCGTCGGCGCGTTTGTCTGGCCCAATCCAGAGTGCAGGCAGCCCAAAGACGGGTTCCGTCGTGTCAATGCCGTCGAGTTCTTCCGTGACCATCGGCCCTGGCATGGCCAGCAGCATTTTAGGCTGCAACTGCCCGGTGCTCACTTCTTCGCCGCGCAGTTTGACAACATATTGGTTGGGGTTGAGGCGCAGATTGTCGCGAATGCGGATCTTGGGCACAATGAATCCCAGTTCACCGGCGATCTGGCGTCGAATGTAACCGACCCGTTCCAGCAGATCGCCGCCCTGGTTTTTGTCGATCAACGGGATCAGGCCGTAACCGATCTCCAGTTCGAGCACGTCGACGCGCAGCAACGAGAGGACTTCACTTTCGTCTTTGGTTTCGGCTCCAGCACTGCCGGGCAGCGCTCTCTGCTCGCCATCAGGGCCTTCAAGCAAGGGTACTTGTTTGGCGTCTTTCGCGCGCCGGTTGAGCAAATAACTGGATGCACCCACCGCGCCGGATAGGCTGAGGAAGGGCAGGGTGGGCAGGCCCGGCACCAGCGCGAAGCCGACCAGGATCGCCGAAACGATGGCGAGTGATCGGGGGTTGGCCGTGATCTGGTCGATGACATCGCCACCCATGTGCTTCGTGGAACGTGCCCGCGTGACAATGATGCCGGTGGCGGTGCTGACCAGCAGTGACGGGATCTGGCTGACCAGTCCATCGCCGACAGTCAGCAGGGTGAATGTCTGTGCTGCTTCGCCCACGCTCATGCCCAGTTGCAGCATGCCGATGACCAGGCCTCCGATGATGTTGATGATGGTGATGATGATGCCGGCGACGGCGTCCCCTTTGACGAACTTGCTGGCGCCGTCCATGGCGCCGTAGAAATCGGCCTCGCGCGCGATCTTTTCGCGCCGTTCTTTGGCGATGATTTCGGTGATCAACCCGGCGTTGAGGTCGGCGTCAATTGCCATTTGCTTGCCGGGCATGGCATCCAGGGTAAAGCGAGCCGACACTTCGGCCACACGACCGGCGCCGGCGGTAATCACGGCGAATTGGATCACCAGGAGCAAGAGGAAGACGACCAGACCGACGACGTAGTTGCCGCCCACCACAAATTCTCCAAAGGCGCGGATGATCTCGCCGCCGCTACCGGTCAACAAGATCAGGCGGGTGCTGCCGATGTTTAGCGAAAGCCGAAAGAGGGTGACGATCAGCAGCAGCGAAGGGAAGACGCTAAATTCCAACGGCTCTTCGATGGACATCGACACGAGCAAAATTGTGAGCGAAATGCTGATGCTGAACGTGAGCAACAGATCCAGCATGATCGGTGGCAGGGGGATGATCATCATCGCTACAATGGTCACCACGACGCCGGCCCAAATGATATCGGTCTGTTGCGAGATGCGCCCCAAAAAGGTGGTGATAGATCCTAAAGGTGAGGCTGTTGTCGGGCCGGCAGTCGTCATGGTTCGTTTCCTGGTGTCTGCTATCGTAGGGCGGTGTATGGCGTGATTGGCAATTCTGCAGTGGAGCGCTGATTCGACGATCTCTTGAGCGGTAGGCCCTATTCAAGGCGCATTATCGCCTGCCCCGCTTTTTCAGGTTGTAGACAAAGGCCAATACCTCGGCGACCGCCTGGAAGAATTCAGGCGGGATCAGGGTGTCCAACGGGAGTTTGAACAGAGCGCGGGCCAGCGGCTTGTTGGGCACCACAGGGACGCCGTTACGCCTTGCCAGCGAGATGATGCGCAGGGCAACTGCGTCCTGCCCTTTGGCGACTAGCTTTGGGGCATTCATGCTATTGTTGTCGTAGCGAATGGCTACGGCAAAGTGAGTCGGGTTGACAATGACGGCATCGGCGGTGGGGACTTGGGCCATCATACGCCGTTGCGCTATTTCGCGCTGGATTCGTCGGATGCGGCTCTTGATTTCCGGCGACCCTTCCTGATTCTTGCTTTCTTCGCGCACTTCTTGTTTCGTCATCATTAAGCTCTTGCGATGCTGTGTATATTGCCAGATGTAATCAACCGCTGCGATGAGCAACAGAAGGATGGCCGCTTGCACCGTCATATTGTAGGAGACGTCGACCAGGCCATACACCCCTTGCCCAAAACCCAACTGTGCCGATGTGATTAGGTCGCTCAAGTGGTTGCTAATGGTTTGGTAGACGAGAATACCAATCGCGACTTGCTTGGCCAGGCCTTTGGCGGTTTCCACCAACATCTGCTTGCCAAACATTTGCTTCATCTTGCTCAGCGGGTTGAGTCGATCCCATTTGGGGATGAGCAGTCGCGGCTGTACCAATCCACGCGTTTGAACGACATTGCCCAGGATGGCAATCGCGACCACCGCACCCAACCAGGGCGCCATCGACATGCCGACATCGATGATCGAGTGAATGGCCATGTTCTCTAGATATTTGGTCGTCAACCCGCCTGGGCGTTGTCGCGCCACGTCGAAGTAGCTGCTGCGCATGAGCGCCATCAAATTCCCAGAGATCTGCGGCCCGACAATCGACAACATGTAAACGCCGGTAAAGAGCACCAGGATACCGCCCAATTCCTGACTCTTGGCGACGCGCCCTTCTTCGCGAAATTTCTCTAACCGCCTGCCGGTGGGTTGTTCAGTTTTTTCTTCGCTCACAACAACACCCTTTCAGCGACCAATCAGTAAGTCCCGGCGGAAATATGCCTGCGTTTCCGATCAGAGATAGGAGTGCCCAATTCTCGCCGTGGTATTTACGCCCAACTGCCCTAGCGAAACAACAACAGCATCTGTTGACCAGCTCTATCAATCACCTGCATGATTTGCGGCCACAGATAGGGGAAGGTCAGTGTGCCAATCAGCAGCCCCATCATCACTTTGAGTGGCATACTCAACGCGAAAGCATTCATGCGCGGCATGGCCCGCCCGATCAGCACCAGCGCCAGGTCGGCCAACAAGATTGCACCAACCACGGGCAGTGCCAGTTGCAGGCTGATCACCCAGAGCTGATTCGTGAAGAAGAGCAGCCGACCCACCAACAGATCGCCGGCATTTTGCACCACGTCGGTCAACAACACGCCGGGTGGGATGGTGTCGCTCAACTGTTTCAGCCCCAACAGGACCGCATGGTCTGCGCGCAGCAAAATGAAGATCAAGAGGGCCAGTTGTTGATAGAACTGCCCAATGGCCGGTGATGACTCGCCGAGAAGCGGACTGATGCTGGTCGCGTAGCTCAGCCCCATCGAACTCGTCATCAACTGACCGACCATGCTGATCCCCAGGATGGGCAGCAACACGACAAAGCCTAGCACCAGGCCGATCAGGATTTCTTGCACCAACAAGGTGAAGAAGCGCAGATCATCGGCGGGTATCGTCTGTACTGGGCTCACCGGCGCCAGCAAAAAGGCCAACAGCCCGGCCAGGCCGATCTTAGCCGTCACCGGAAAGGTGCGCTGACTAAAGAGCGGCGCCATCATCAGAAACGAAAGCATCCGAATAAACAGGAGAAAAAAAGCGTAAGGATACGCGAGTGGAATGCTCATGCCAGCAGTGTACGAGGCTGAGCAAATGAAGCGGGTAAGTGCGCTGTAAAAGGAGCGTAACTGCTCTACAGGCGCGGGATAAAGTTAAACAACGTGGTGGTAAAGGCCAGCATTTGCTGTAACATCCATGGTCCTAGCAATGCTATCACCAAAATGATGCCAAAGATCTTGGGCACAAAGGTCAGTGTGACTTCCTGGATCTGGGTAATGGCCTGGAGCAAGCTGATGACCAATCCAATCAGCAGGCTGACGCCTAAAAGCGGCATGCTGAGGATCATCATCATCATGAAGGCATCTCGGCCTAATTCCATGATCATTGTTTCGTTCATCGGTTACCCCAGAAAGCTCTGTACTAGATTGCGAATCAGCAGATTCCAGCCGTCTACCATCACAAAGAGCAGGAGTTTGAAGGGCAGACTGATGATTGTAGGCGGCAACATCATCATGCCCATACTCATTAGGGCGCTGGAGATCACCACATCAATGACTAGAAACGGCACGTAGATGATAAAGACCATCTGGAAGGCCAGTTTGAGTTCACTAATAACAAACGCCGGGATCAAGACGTACGTGGGGATATCGGCCGTAGACTCGGGCCGATCCTGGCCTGCAAGGTAGACGAAGAGGGCCAGATCGTTCTCGCCTACCTGTTTGAACATGAACTCGCGCATCGGTTCGCTGCTGATGGAAACGGCCTCGGCGATATCCACCTGCCCGTTGAGATAGGGTTGAAGTGCGCTTTCATTGATTGTGTTAAATGTCGGCGCCATCACAAAGAAGCTCAAGATCAACGCCATCCCGGTGATTACCTGATTGGGCGGCAACATGGGCACGCCCAACGCCGTGCGCAGGCTGGCCAACACCACGACGATGCGCACAAAGCCGGTCATCAACATGAGGATGGTAGGCAAGAAGGCCATGCCCGCCAGCAAGAGCAGCATCTGCACGCTGTTGCTCAACCCGGCGCCATCGCTGGGCATGTTCAAGGACAATGAAACCGAGTCGGCGTTGCTGCCTGTTGCATCTGATGAGCAGCCTGCCAGCAAGATTGCGATCCCTAGTGGAACTACTAGTGGAACTAGCCAGCGTAGCTTACGCATTGTCGCCTCCACGCTGGCGGTGCTGAATCTTGCGCAGTGCATCAAGACTTTCTTGTAGTGGAATCGGTTCGGGCGTCGCCGCCGACTCTGTAGAAACGGGACGGGTGGCGATAGCCAGGTGTTCATCAAAGCTGTTGGCTATTGGTTCGCTGCCGTAGCGCGCTAGGCAACTGATGGTATGTTCGGTGGCCCCCAACAACAGGACTTCGTCGCCCAGGCGCACCAGGTGCAATTTTTGATTGGGGCCAAGCGATTGCGTCTCTTGTATAGAGAGGCGTTTGCCATCCATTGTCAAGGGCAGACCCTGACGACGCATGAGAATCTGTCTGTACCCCCACACGCCGGCGTAGGCCAGACCCGCCACGACTACGAGCGAAAAGAGCATTGAGCTCGTGGATGAAGTCGGGTTGGTGGCCGACGTTTGGGCGCCGGTGTTGCCCTCTGTGGCAGAAGACGCGCCGGCCAGTCGATCATACTCGCCGAGGAAAGTGGGACTCAGTGTTCCATCATCTGAGGCGGTCTCTTCAGATGGGGCTTCCTCTGAGGATGTCTCTCCGTCAAACAGGATTGTGGTAGATTCGGTCGCAACAGGTTGAGCATCCTGGGGCGACATGCCCATTCCTGTTCGTCCGATCGCCGTCCATAGGGCGGCATAGAGCAATGCGACGATCGCTAAGGCGACCAGCCCCATTTGCATACGCGTCAATCCATGCGAACGCAAAAAAGTGGACAAGGTGCGGACGGCGGCTGACTTTACCTGTGGGCTATCCATAGCTCTCTGCTACCGCATACTTTCGACGCGCTGAGCGGGCGGAATAATGTCGGTGACGCGTACGCCGAACATATCGCCAAGCACGACAACTTCGCCTTTGGCTATCGCTTTGCCGTTGATCAGGATGTCGACCGGTTCGCCGGCGACTCGATTCAACTCAACCACAGTGCCGGGGCCAAGCGAAAGGATATCCTTGATGGTCATGCGGGCGCGGCCGAGTTCGATGGTCACTTGTAGCCCGATGTCAAGCAGCATTTCCAAACTGGTCGTCTCGGCGTGGGCGTTGCGATGTTTGGCGCCTTTGGGTTCAAATTCGGCAAAGCTGGCCGGGTTGACCGTAATGTTTTCGAGATCAGACGGTTTGAGTGCAAAGTCATCGTCGTCTTCGAATTCGTCGCCGAGCAAATTGAGATTGGTCAAAACGGCCTCCTACAAGCTTAAATGGCCCCGGGTTCACTGTCCCGGTTCAGTGGAATGAACGGTGTCGGTGTGGTGACGACTATTCTGCGACCAACGGATCCTCGACGAGTTGGGTGATCTCGACGGCAATCTTGCCGCGATGTGTTCCCAGGTTGCCTCTCATCTTTTCGCGGCCCTGCATTGTCATCGTCACCTCTTCGCTGATGTGTCGATTCAAGGGAATCACATCACCGATCTGAAGGGACATTAACTCAGAAAGCGTCAACTCGCTGCCGGGTAAAATCGCCGTCACATCCAGCTTGAGTGAATCGAGGTGACGACGCACGTTTTTGCGCACCACGACGAGTTCCTCTTCGTCGGTCTGTTGGCCGCTGCCGGATATCCAGGCCTGCGGGCTCAGTTTAGGTGTTACTGGTTTCAGCAGAGATGCAGGGATGCAGAGATTCATGGCAGCGCTACTGCCGCCCAGGGCAATCTCGAATGAGATCCAGGCGCATGTGTCAGAGGGCAAGGCCACTTGAACAAAGAACGGGTTGGTCAACTTTTCTTCGAGCTTGGGCGTTAGCAGGATGGTGCCTCCCCAGGCATCAATGGCGGACTCGATGACATCGCTGGTGGTTGAGGACAACAGTTCCATTTCTAACTCAGTCAGTTCGCGTGCCGTGGAGCGCCCTGGTTTACCCGATCCGCCCAGAAGCCGATCAATGAGTATGTCTGCCAGCCGATTGTCATACTGCACAAGCATGCGCCCTGGCAAGGGTTTCATGCTGAGCAAGTGCATGGCGCTGGGGGCTGCCGAAATCTGTTGGATGAAGGTTCCGTAGGGCCCTGTATCGATGAACGACAAAATCACGTCCACCGAGTTACGCATTTTTGAAGAAAGCTGTAGTGCCAGCCGGCGCGCCATGTTCTCGTGGATCATCCGCAGCGTGCGCAGATGCTCTTTGCTGAAGCGATCCGGTTGATGAAAGTCGTAGCGACGGATGACTTCGGTACCCACGGAACCGGTTAGAGGCTGCTCGACGGAAGGATCTTCTTCTTCCTCCTCCTCTTCTTCGACTGTTGTTAGCATACCAAGCAAAGAATCAACTTCATCTTGACTAAGTAGCCCGCTTGCCAACGGATCGCTCACAGAAGTACTCCGTCTCTTGTCATCGTTGGATCGATACGTTAGTTACTGAATCACAAAGTCGGTAATGAGCACGCGCTGCACATAGCGATTGCGCAACTGCAGATTGATCTGTTCGCGCAGTTGTTCACGCAGAACAACCTTTCCGTCTACGGTGAAGATATCATCGAAGGATTTGCTCGTGAGCACGTCGGTGATTACATTATCGATCAAGGGACGTTGACGGTCGATCTCAGCACGGAAGACATCTTCTGCCTCTGTCAGTTTGTCTCCCGAGAGTGTGTAATAGTCGGGCGAAGAGGGTAAGAATTCGAGAACCAACGAAATGCGTAAGAAGCGATATCCTCCTGCGTCTGCCAGGTTGACGATGCGTGGTTCTATGCCATAGAGGATGCCCCCGCTTAGTTCATGTAACTCTTGTGGCGGTTGATAGTAGGGCAGCGGGGTCGACTGTGCCGCAGCCGCGGTGTTCGGATCGACGGACGCAGCGCCACCTGTGCTCAACTGAATGGAAAAGGGCAAAAGCCCACTGAGCAGAAGACCCAGCCCGAGGAGCACAGTGATCAGTACGGCTACGATGGGAACCAGGATTTTCTTAAACAGACCAAAAATTGCACTCATGAGTTTTCCTTGATGTTTCCAGGTGGTCTTCACGCTGCATTGGTGAGACGGCCCTATTGGTGCTTGTTTTCAAACTTTCTATCGATCCCGTCTGTCAAAGTCGTCTCTGACCCACAATCAGACTCCACGATACGTTCTTATGGAGAATTGCCGGCCTGTGTTGAGAGCTGTAGATCGATGATGGGTGCTTCGTCCTCAGGCGGAAAGAGGATCAGGATGTCCGCCCGGCGATTCAGCGAACGATGTGCAGGGGTATCGTTGGGGTAAAGCGGACGGTACTCGGCCAACCCCACAGCGGCGAGCCGGTTGGGGGCGACTTCGCCCGTATCATGCAGGTAGCGCACGACTGATACGGCGCGGGCACCGGAAAGATCCCAGTTGGTTGGGTAGACTGGGCTGGCCGTGGCCGTGTCGTCAGTGTGCGCCTCAACGCGCACATCGTTTTGAATCCCATTGAGTAGTTCGGCGATGGCATCCAGCGTTTTTTTGCCATCCGCCCCTAATTCCGTGCTTCCCGAAGGGAATAACAGCGCGCTGGCGAGGCTGATATAGATGCCCTCTTCGCCAATGTTGACGGCGATCTGGTCGCTCATGCCGTTGTCAACCGCATACTCTGTCAACGATGAGCTGACACGGATGTACTCATACTTGCGCTCAGGCAGTGAACCGAAATTGATCATGTTTGTAGCAGGTTCTTCCATGCCGGCGGAACTAAAGCCGTCACCCATGCCCATGCCACCGCTAAAGACACTGACGCCGTTGAAGGCGGCACGCAGGCTATTCGAGAGTATACGGAAACGGGCCAAGTCAGCTTGCCCAAAGGCAAAGAGCAAAATGAAGAAGACCAGCAGAAGTGACATCAAATCAGAAAATGTCTCAAGCCAGCGTTTGCTTTCATCCTTCACCGGCTCAACGATCTTTTTTCGTGGCATAACGAAGACCCGTCCTATTCTTCCTTCGCCAGTGTTTCACGTACCTTGGCCGGGATAAACGCTTCCAGTTTTTGGCGGACGATCTGTGGATTGTCGCCGGCCTGAACAGAGAGCATCCCTTCCATGGCCAACTCCCGTTCGGAAACTTCGGCCTGGCTCATTCGTTTGAGACGGCCACCGATGGGCAGGAAGATGAAATTGGCGAAGAGCGCTCCGTAGAGGGTGGTGATAAAGGCGATAGCGACTTTAGAGCCGATCTCTTCAGGTGTGGTGAGGTTCGACAGGGTGAAGACAATGCCGATCACAGTGCCCAGCATGCCCATCGTGGGGGCATAGGCGCCCATCGTCTCTAGCGTGCCGTAGCGGCGGGCGTGGCGAGAGGCCAATTGGTCGATGTCGAGTTCCAGCATTTGTCGGATTAAATTCGGATCGGTGCCGTCAACAAGCAACTGCATACCCTTTTTGATGAATTTGTCGTCAATGCGGCTGATACGCTCTTCCAGGCTTAGCAATCCTTCGCGGCGGGCCTGTTCTGCCAATTCAACGAAGAGGCTGATCGTGTCTATGTACTTGGGATCGGCATTGCCGAAGGCTCGCCCCATCAGTTTCATTGCTGTGATCACATCGTCGGTGGGGCTGGTCATAAACGTGATGCCGACCGTTCCACCCAGCACCAAAACGAAAGAGGAGAGATCCCAAAGGGCCATGGGGGATGTTCCCGCAACAACTACCACAAAGGCAACACCGCCGAGGGCCATCAACAACCCGACCAACGCAAGTGGGCTCATCTTAACTTCACCTTATCTATAAAGTATCGCTATCCATTGGGTGGTGCATAAGCAGGCGACTCATCAAACAGTCGGCTACAGGTCAATCTCTACTTGCCGTCAGGCGTACCGCGTAAGGTGATGCCGACCGTCGTTTCATCGACCGACGTACTATCCTGGTAGATCTGTCGGTGATAGGCAACCACCCGCCGCACGATCTCCTGGCGACTCTCCCTCACCACGAAGCTGTTGCCGTTGACCAGTCGGATAAACGTGTCGGGGTTTGATTCAACCATCTCGATGAGTTCGGCATTCAATGTGAAGGTGCGACCATCTAGGCGGGTTACGTCGATCATGATTGTCCTCCTGGAGGCAACGTCCGACGAGTGTACTTATCTCCTGTCTGGGCGAGTGCCTTGTTGGTCAAGTGAAACGCTAGCATTACTATACTGTCAAGCAAACAGTATGTTCATTTGTACCAGGTATGCAGGCTGTAAAACATCCGTAACAACCATTTCTCTCCAACAATCAGACCGGCTGACATGGATAAGTGTCAGCCGGTCTGATTGGTCGATTCGATTGTGCTCGTCGATACGTTTATCCCATGTCTCCTACAAAGCGGTAGCCGTGACGGTATACGGTCTGTAAGAAGCTCGGTTCACCGGGGTTTTGTTCGATCTTGTTGCGTAGTTTCATCACCTGCATGCGTACAATCGCCGGGTCGCCTGTGCCCGGGTGATAGTTCCACACGTCGCGCAGTAGTTCTTCTGAACTGAAAATTCGGCCAGGGTTCGACATGAGGTGGTTGAGCAGATTGAATTCGCTTGGCGTCAGTTGAATGGCGCGATTCTTGACGTAAACGGAGCAGGCTGTGCGATCCAGGGTAAGGCAACCAACCGAGATGCGATCCTGTTCTACTTCGGCGTGCGGGATGCGCCGCAACAGCGCCTTGACGTGATGGTGCATTTCGGCCAGATGCATGGGTTTGATGACGATGTCATCGGCGCCGGCTTTGTAGCAGGCTACCCGAGTTTCTAAATTGTTGTCGTCTTGCATCATGACGAGCAGAGAGGGCAATTGCAGGTTGTAACGCAGGTATTCACACAGGCTGAGACCATCTAGATCCTCGGCACGATTTGAAATAAAAATCATGTCAGGTAAAGTTTCTTGCGCCAACTTAACACCCTGAAGCCCACTGGCTGTGTGGCTGACAAAGTGCGATTCACCGATTACGGCTGCCTGGACAATCTGAAAATCTTTTAGCTCACTAGAAACGACAAGCATACGGGCCATGAGGACACTCCTATCGTATTTCGAGTTCTCGCATCGTTGATGAGGATAATGAGGTGGACAGAGGATTCGCAGTGCCTCTGGCCTGGATGCGGTTGCGTTAACCGTTCCATTCTCTAAGTAGAAGATAACAGATGGCTTACGCTTTGATTATGGTACGATAGTAATGTTTTATGCCGGTACCAGTTGGCTATTGTAATTATTGCACGGCGTGCCTCAGTAAGAAATGGACCAGGCGAAAGAAAAGGCACTTGCGTCCGGTGCGCTAAGTGCCTTTTGGATCAGAGTAAAACTCCTGAATTCGTGCAAGATACCGTCTCACGGGAACTTGCGCTCTTGCTAGGCGCGCTCGGGTAGCACGTGTTTTCCGTTTGTCGGCGCATAATTGGCCGTCGTTCTCGGGTCCTCGCGCAAAGCGATATGGATCGACATGTTGCCCATGTTGGTCTGCAAAGGCACGACGAGCCGCTTAAAGTCCAGCGTCGAGAGCATTGTGCCACGACCTACGATCAGGGTGGGCACAGAGATGGAGCAACGGTAGCCGGCTTCGGCCAGGTGTGTGGTTGCAACACCGGTGATCACGTTGCCCATTTCGGCAATGCCGCTCTGCGCCAGTTCGTCAAACTCTTGCACTTCTTGCCCCAACATCGTGGATACCAGGTTGAGCGCCATCTTAGTGCTCATGCTAAACAGCACGACGCCGCGCACGTCGCCGACCACGCTTAGCAGAACGGTGATATCCGAGGGGGTGTAACAGTCGTTTTCCAGCGCAATATCACCGCGACTGACAGTTGCGCCAACTTCTGTTGCAAGCACGGTTTTTGCTGCTTTTAAGAATGGATTCATAAAATTGACGCTCACTACAAACTCTCCTCACTCTAATGATCAGTTCCACGATTGTGGTTGCCCGATGTTGACAATGACATTGATCCTGACATCTACCCTGAAGTTTTTTGTCCTGCTCACGTGAATGTCAGGGCTGACTTTACATCAACAGCTAGCCGTTGAAGCGGTAAAAAGAGGGTGCAATATAGTCGAACCCAAGTTGTTGGTAATTGGCAATGGTCTCGGTACTGCCAATGAAGAGAATACCGCCCGGCTTCAATGCCCGGGCCATTCTTTGGTAAACGAGTGGTTTTACCTCTGTGGTGAAGTAGATGACCACGTTTCGACACATTACCAGATCAAACTTACGGGTTGCTTCATCCTTTAGTAAGTTAAATCGACCAAATTCCACCATTGATTTGATCGTTGGCCGAGCCGAGAAAAGCTGGTTGCTCACCGGGCTCATTCCCAACTGCAAAAGTGCGGGTGGGAGTTCACGGAGTTCGTTTTGGAAGTATGGTCCCCCGGCCTTTGCTCGTTCGAGGACCCGTGTATCAATATCTGTGGCCCAGATCGAATGTTTGCGATTGGGCGCTTGCTCGGCCAGTAACATGGCCAGCGTATACGCCTCAGCGCCTATGGAACAGCCCACACTCCAGCCGCTCACGCCTTGCAAGGAGCGGCCGCCGAGCATGCCGGGCAGCACTTTGCTGCGCAGGTAGTTCCACTTGTCGGCATCTCGGTAAAACGATGACACGTTGATCGTGATAAATTCTTGGAAGTAATCCAGCTCAATCGGATCTCGGCGCAGATTGACGACGTATGCCTGCCAGGAGGTGGCATGTCGGCGCTCAAGCAGGGTTGTGAGTCGACGTTCCATCTGCTGAGTACGGTAATGGTTGAGATCCAGATCGAGCAGATCCATAATGGCGTCGCGCAGAAGCCTGTAGTTCTCGTTGTTGATCGTCCACTGCTTGCCGTCACTGAGCCCCTGGAACAGCGCGCTGTTCTGAAAAAGGCTAGTTGTTGCCGGCTTGTCATTGGCCGCCTGGTTACCCGTGCGGTTCTGTGAATTTGAAGTTACCCTATTGGTGTTAATCATTCGGTTACCCGCCTAGCAATGCTGTGCCCAAGTTCTTCCGGAGACCCGGTTCCTTGAGCAAGGTTACCTTCAACAATGTGGCGAGGCATCCCATAAACGACGCAGCTTTCTTCACTCTGCGCCAGGACTTTGCCGCCGCAACGATCGATTTCTTGTGCACCGGCAAAGCCGTCACGCCCCATGCCGGTCAACACTACAGCCAGAATCTGAGAGCGATATGTTTTTGCCAGGCTCTTCATGGTGACGTCGGCGGCAGGTCGCACACCATTGACCGATGGTGCTTCTGAAAGATGCGCCGTACCTTTTGCATCGAAAACAAGATGATAGCCGCCCGGTGCAACCAAAAACTGACCGCGTTGAATCTTTGAACCTGCTGTGGCTTCGACGACTCGATACCCACAGCTCTTGTCGAGCCGCTGGCTCAGTATGGTGGTAAAGCCGACCGGCATATGCTGCACAATCACACCGCCAATGGGCAGATTCGGAGAAATCGACGAAAAGAACGCCGTCAATGCAGAGGGGCCGCCGGTAGAACTGGCCACCATGAGCAACGTGTCTGTGGTTTGCAGCGCCCCTACGGATTTCGCGCTGTGCTGTCCTCTTTCGGTGAGGAGCCCCTCAAGGGCCGACTTGTTCGCCCGTAACGGAGAGCGCATGGGGGACTGCACGGCATGGCGAATCTTTTCGACTAAAATGTCGACGGTGTCGGCCATTGTAACCCCAGGCTGAGGCTTCACCACGAAGTCGAACGCCCCCATCTCCAACGCTTGCAGCGTTACTTCTGCACCTTCGGAGGTCAGATTGCTGAGCATGATGACGGGGACCGGGTGGGTACGCATCAACTGTTCAAGCGCTTCTATACCGTTCATTTCGGGCATCTCAACATCCAGCACGACGACATCTGGCGTGAGATTGGAGACCAGCGACAGCAGTTCGCGTCCGTCGCTTCCTTGCCCTACAACTTGTACATCGGGGAATTTGTTCAGATAACGGTTTAGGGTCAGGCGAATCAACGCCGAGTCATCAACCGTCAACACCCGAATGGGTGCAGACGGTGCAGCGACGGCTGTCGACATACCTGACGCTCGCCCGGAAAGTTGGCGGTTATTCATGGAATGCCTCGTTCTGCAGTACCTGGATTCGGGATTACATGAGCAACTTGCCAAGAGACTTCAAGACTCGATCCGGCTCAAATGGCTTAACGATGAAGTCCTTTGCGCCCGCTTTGATGGCTTCGATGACGACATTTTGCTGCCCCATAGCGGTCAGCATGGCCACACGGGCCGCAGGATCCAACTCGCGAATGGCTCTCAATGCATTCAACCCATCCATCTCGGGCATGCTAATATCCATTAGAACAGCATCAGGCGATTCCATCTGATACTTCTCAACCGCCTGAATGCCGTTTTCGGCTTCGATGACACTGAAGCCCTGCTCACTCAAAATTCTGGCACAACGAACACGCATAAACTTTGCGTCATCCACGATCAAGATCTTCTGTGACATGGTTCTCTCCTATGCCTTGGCTGCATCCACTGGAATGTGATCTGAGGCTTTAACCGCGCCGTGCTCCTGGTTGAGAGCGAGCCCAACGAGTGCTGCAATATCGGCAATCAACCCAATACGGCCATCGCCAAGCAGTGTAGCGCCAGACAAACCACGTACGTTGTTGATCGGATATCCTAACGATTTGATCACGACATCCTGCTTACCCAAGAGTCGCTCCACAACAACACCGAACCGGGTGTCACGGTGATTCAGTGACACGACAAACTCTCCGTTGGATCGCTGCCCGCCGGCAGACGGATCGGGGGCTACCGGCATCAGCTTGTCTTTACTCGAGCCGAAGACCCGCCCAAGCCTGAAGATCGGCAGGATCTCACCGCGTACATAAATGGCTTCGCGACCACGCACGGTGCTAATCGATTCCGGATCCAACTTGGAAATCTCTAGCACGTTTTGTAGTGGCAATGCAAAGACTTGCTGTTGGACTTCGACCAACAGGGTGGGAATAATCGCCAGTGTCAAGGGCAGGCGCAGTTCAAAGATCGTGCCTTCGCCCGGCGTACTGTAGGCCGCTACCGAACCGTTCAGGCGCTGAATGTTACTGCGTACAACATCCATGCCTACGCCACGCCCCGAGAGATCGCTGACCTCGGCGGCGGTGCTGAGCCCAGGTAGGAAGACGAGATCGATCGCCTCTGCATAGGTCATTGCAGCGGCTTGCTCTCGGGTGATCAGCCCCATCGAAATCGCCTTTTGCTTGACCCGTTCCGCATTGATGCCGTTGCCGTCGTCAGAAATGGTAATGATGATGCTGCCTTCTTCAGAACGAGCGCTCAAAGTCAGGCAACCCGCGGCCGCTTTGCCGTTCTCCAGACGTTTTTCGACGGTCTCGATTCCGTGATCGATGGCGTTGCGCACAAGATGCAACATCGGATCGCTAACCTGTTCGATGACCGAACGATCGACTTCTGTGTCTTGCCCCGACATGACCAGCTCGACTTGTTTGCCCAATTCCTGGCTGATCTGCCGGACTAGCCGTGGGAATTTGTTGAAGACATACTCGATTGGCTGCATGCGCGCTTTGACGACTTCATCGTGCAGTTGATCGGTGATGGTGGACAGGTGTGTGATGGTGTCGTTGAGCACTTGGAGCTGTTCTTCGGTGAGGGCGTGGCTCAGATCTTCGTAGATCTTGAACATCCGGTTGCGATCTGTCACCAGTTCACCGGCCAGATTCATCAAATTGTCCAACCGTTCAATGCTGGTCCGTACGGTGCGTCCGCCATTTTGACGACGTTTGCTGTCTTGTTTGCCGGCGCCGCTATCGTCCTCTTCGGCGGGTGTTCCGGCCTCAGTAACCGGCACATCCGCCGCTTCGCTCCAGGTGATAGCCTCGGGTTGTACGGTGTTTGCTTCACCCTCAACCGTCAGTAGCATATCGGCGGCGTTGGTAAAATCTGCTACCTGTACCGAGAGTAGATCGGCAATCTGCTCCAACTCTTCCTGAATCATCGATGAGATCATATCGGTGACGACAATCGTCACCATCACCCGCTGCCCTTCGCCTGCTTCAAGTTGGGCAAGGGTGGGTGTGCTGCTGATGATTTGCCCGCCCATCTGTTCAATCTGCATATAGACCTGGAGCAGACGGGCCAACGGAGCAACGCCTTCTGGATCTGCATCCGCATAGACGACCACAACGTTCTGGTGTGCGTCCACGGCTTCTTTCAGCATTGCGCGGCTGTCTTGGTTGAGTGACGGTAGATCAACATCAACCTGATCGGCTGCTTCCTCTTGTACGTTGAGCAGGTTATTGACGCGTTGCACCAGTGCATCCACATTTACCGAAGGCGCCTGGTCATTCACAATATCTTCAAGGAATTGTTTCAGGCTGTCGACGACGGCAAAGAGTACATCCACCATGCCTGTGGAAACAGTCAACTCATGCCGGCGCATCTTATCGAGCACAGTCTCTGCGGCATGAGCCAGGTGCGCCATCGGGTCGTGTCCAATGCTGCCTGCCGCACCCTTAAGTGTGTGGACGGCTCGAAAAATCCGGTTAATCAGTTCATCGTCGCTGGCGTGTTCAATCAGAACAAGATCACTGTCTAGCGATTCCAGAAGTTCATTGGCTTCTGCAAAGAAGACATCGGCTTCATCTGGTGTTAGGTCATAGTGTCTAATCACGGCATACCTCTGTCACATAAAGGATTGGTTTCCCGCTCGCTTAAGTACGCGTACCCTGTGCTTCACTCCAGGCGGTTTCAATCGCCCTGGATTTCTTCGATCTCTTGCTGTTCATTTTCGTTAAGCAGGCGGTGTACATCGAGCAGGATGATCAGATAATTTTCCTGTTTGGCAATGCCGCGTAGATAGTTATCTTCAATCAGCGTTGTTAATTGCGACGGCGGTTCGATTACATCCTGTGAAACTTTGACGACTTCGCGCACGCTGTCAACGATGAGACCCAGACGATTGCCCATAATCTGAATGACCATGATGCGGGTATCGCGGTCATACGTTCGGGCCTTCAACCCCAGGCGTTTGCGTAGATCCATGACAGGGACGATCTGTCCGCGCAGGTTAATGACGCCTTCAATGAAGTCCGGCGACTGTGGAATGCGCGTAATATCCAGCATGGTATTGATTTCCCAAACTTCACTGATGTCCACGCCGTAATTTTCGTTGCCGAGCGTGAAGATAACCAGGTGTTCTTCATCCGCCAGGATTGTTGTCTTCTGCTGGTTTCCTCCATAGATTTTGGTGCGTGGTTCACGGACAGATGTTGCTGCGTTCATCATAATTCCTTTCATCCACAACCCTGTACTCAACTCAAAGATTACGAATTCCGGTCTATCTGTAAGACAAAGGGGTAGCTATTCATCTCTAGTCCATTTTGGCGTAAATACCACGGCGGAAATTCGGCATCTCAACCTCTGGTAGAAACTGTCGGTGAATTTCCGCCGGGATTTACTAGTTAACTTTGATCTGACAGACGTCAAGATGACTGATTACTGCTATACCATTTTCGGCACATCTACCAAAGAATATTATGGGATATTTGGCGCATTTCTGAGGGGAAGCGATTGTGAGGCTAGCGGAGTTGGACTGTGCCAAGTAGAATGCGCTGATCTCGGATCTGCAACAAAGGGGACTCAATGGGGAGACGATTTGCGCCGCCGGCATCGGCATAGAGACCGAGCCAGACGTCATACACCCCCGCCGACAAACTGCTCACGTCGACAGGGAAATTGCTGAGGATGAGATCGTCTGGTTGCCAATGGCTGGTAGGCAAGCGCCCTTGGGCAGGGGGCTGATCGTAGCCTGCAACTTGAGCGCCGGTAACATCGTTTGCTTTCGTCAGGTGGACGAACGCAGTCAGATCGACTTCTGGTGCGCCGGTCGCTTTCCACAACAGCGTCACGGGGAAGATATTGGGCGTGGCGCGATCAGGCGTCCCCTCGATCTGCATGGGGAACTGATAGCCGATCAGTGTCACAGCCTCGCCAAAACGGACGCTGGCGGAACGCAAATCCAGATCCGCGGGATCGAGAGGATGCGTCGGCAGTAGATCGATCGTAGAGAGTGTGACCATTTTGGCGCTCTGCCCATCTGCGCGCACGATAGGCAAGGGATCGTCTGTGTTGGCATCGAAAAAGCCCATAACCAGATCCGCTGCTACCGGCGAAGGGTCCTCGACGGCCTGCTCAATGCGCAGGCGATAGTGATCCTCGTAGATCTGTCCCGGTTCCCAGAGGCTGGTAGGGAAGCGCCCCCACCCGGGGTGGCTGGTAATATTGGCCAAAACTTCGTGGTCTGGCGTCAACAGTTGAATAAAAAGTGGATAATCCTGCTCGATGTTGGCTAAAGCGCGTAGATAGAGTGTCACTTCGATTTCGTCGCCGACCTCAAAGCGTCCGCTGGGCGCGTCTACGGCAACGAGTTCTATTTGATCTGCAAAGAGAGTACGTCCTTCGATCTCCATCACAGGCGGTGTATCGACTGCTGCCAGGGCTGCGTAACTATGCGGTAACAAGATGACAAGGGTGTAGAGTGACGTCAATAGCAGGCCAACCGGCACGATCAGCAGCGTGGCGTAGCGCCAGAGATTGGGCAGTCGATGTACCCACACATCAAGCCCCAAAACAAAGAAGATGATCATTGCACTCAACGCCGGGAAGAGCAGTCGTCCCTGGCCACTGGTGGCGAAGGTGAGCCAGTATACAAGCAAGACAACGAGCATGGCTGTCCACACCAGTAGGAGCAGGTAGACGCGCTGCACAGGTCGACGCAAGGCGGTGGCCCCCTCTCGTTGCCACACCCTCAGTTGGAAAGCGCCAAAGCCGAACAACGCCAGCACAGAGAGTGCATCCAACACGGTGTAGACAAAGGAGGGCATCAAAATACTGAACCAGCCGAACAGGCCCCAAAATGAATAGCGAACGCCGCGCAATTCCCCCCAAAATTGCGACAGCGTCGGGGGTTCGGCGCGCAGACCGTTGATCGCCAGCAATTGGTCTACGCCTAACCAGTCGCCGTAGAGCAGGTAATTTCGCCAATACCACCACCCGGCAATCAGCAGGACAGGAAGCGCAACCGGCAGCAAGGCACGGAACGGCAAACGTAGATCGTGGCGTAGCCAGGCCATCCCCACAATCGCCAGGCCCGCCAGCGGAAGCAGCCCTAGACCCTGTAACTTGCTCAGAAGTGCGGCGCCTAGCAAAACGCCGAGCACAACCCACTCATGCCAACGGATCGATCTGTCGGCCGGGAAGCTGAGTAGGCGCGCCAGCCAAAAGAGCACCGCAGTGGCAAAGAAGATCACGGCGTTGTCGTTTGAAACGGTAGCACTAATGAACTGTACCTGAGGAATGGCGGCCAGCGTCAACAGCGAGATCAGCGGCAGAACTTGCGATCCGGCAAAGGCGAGCCGTGCCAAGGCGTAACTCAGCAACAGAGTGCAGGCGCCCAGAACGAGTGAGAACCAGCGCCCAATATGCACGGCCAAGATCGTCCCCAGCAGGGGGTGTTCGGCGGCACTGTAAAGCATATAGTTTTTGTTGCCGGGGTAGAGGGGGTTGCCCAGATTGGCGTGTGGATTCACCTGATCCAGGGCGGCAAAGTCGTTCTGATCGATGCCTGAGATCAATCGCCCCAGGATCAGGTAGTAGAGCGGAGCCTGTGTGCCCTCATGTTCCCAACGTCCATTGCTTTCCACTGTTTGGATAGGCAACGGGTTGCCCTGGGCCAGATGACGGGCAAAGGCATAATGGTGGATCTCATCCGGTGTTTCAAAGGGAGGAACAATCACGCTGTAGGCGAACCCAAACGTGAAGAAGATGCCAATGAGCAGTGCAACTATCAGGGTTTCCGTCCAGGTCGAAAGCCGAGTATGACTTTCCAACGCAGTAGAAGGAGATCGATCTTCTCCACCGGAAGATAGTATGCGCATAGCTCTAACCTGAAAAGACGCCCTTGAAAAGGCGGTTGCACGATTGGCAAACATTATCGGCGCGTTGAATACTCACGGCAAATCAGGCGCGGGCAGAAGGACATCGAAGAGAAGACGATCACCTTCTTGGCTGATTTCACCGTGCGCACTTTCCAGGATAGGCAAATTCGTCAGTGTGTCTGCGTCGTAGATCTGAAGGACAAGCTTCAGATCCGACGAGGTAGCAAGGTCACGCATTTCTGGCGGGACAAAGACGTCGCTATACTCTGCCAGCAACAGACCCGGAGGCCACTCTGTGGTTGGCAACGAACCATCGTAGGGTTCACGTTCGGTGGAGGGTAGCCGAACTGTTTCTCCGTCTCCGTTGGTCGTCTCCAGGTAGAGCAGATACTTGTAGCGAGTGTCGAGCGGTTGCATCGCCTTCCAATATAGCGTGACGGGGATGACCGTCTGGTTGGTCAACGGTGGGTGAACGCGATAGCCCTGCAACTCGATCTGTCCGCCGAAGTTGGCATCGATGGGGCGTACTTCAACTGGCAGTGCATCGAGTTCGGGGTAGCGAGGAAGATAGAGATCGAGTTCGAGATAGGTCCTCGGGCTGACAAAGTTGATGTCGCGGATCTGAAGCGTGTTGCTCTCTAGCCAATTGCGCACCTGCCGTTGCGGATCGGCAAAGGGAAACATGCCAGAGGTCACCACCCACACCCGTCGATAGAATGGAAGCATTGAGGCGATCAGCTCATCTGCCTGACGGTTGCCCTTTAGCAGAGGAACGCCTAGCCATGCCACGGGCAAGTCAGCCGCCTGTGCCTCTTCAACTGTATCCACGGGCAGGTAATAGCGGTAAAGACGCAGCATCTCTGGCGGGTTCAACAGGACGAGATCGCCGGGCATTAGTTCACGCTCTAGATACGCGCCCAGTTTTGTGAAATCATCTTTGCCGTATTCAGGAAGCGTGTAGTAGTTAACCGTGCTAAACAGCGCTCCTGCCACCAGCAAGGTCAACAATGCACCCCCGGCTGGGCGGAACCAACGCCAAAGCAAAGCAACGCCTGCCGCCACCAACAAGAGGTAGAAGCCGCTGATGAGCGCCAGATGGCGTGCGTTCATGTAGGCCGGTTGCACCTGATTGATCAGCAACAGCAGCAGGATCGGAGTGAGCAATCCACCCAGCCACAGCCACCCCCCTGCCTGAATCCGTGACCAACTGCGCAGCGTCCACACCGCGCCCAAGATCGCAACTGCCCCGTAGATCAGATCCAACCACCAGACCTGTTCGATGTTTACACTCAGCCCCAGGCTAAAGGCATTTAATAGATCCGGCACCAGGATCTGCAACGAGATGGGCTGGAAGTTTCGTCCGCTCAACGGCTGGCTGAGGATGATCCATGCGGCAGCGAGGCCGAACAACAGTCCTAGCAACAGCAGAGATCCAACGACTGTCCAGGCTGCGCGACGGTTACGTCGATAGAGCACCCGGAAAAAGAGGATGGCGTGAATGGGCAGCAGGAGCACAGAGAAGTAGTGCACGACGAGAAAGAAGAATGTGGTGGCGGCGTACGCAATGATGTAACGGCGCTCTTGTGCAGGCGAACTTGCTTCGCCCCAGCGCAAAAGCAAGTAGATCGTCAACAGCCCCAAGAGTGGCAACAGCGTGTACATGCGCGCTTCTTGCCCGTAGTAGAGAAAGAACGGATTCAGTGCAGCCAACAGCGTGACGATCAACGGCGTTCCAGGCGGCAATATCGAGCGACGCACTGCATATCGTCCCATTGTCCACAGCACAGGAATCAGCAACGTGGCGCCCATCGCTGCAGGGAAGCGCAGCACAAACTCACTCTTCCCTGCCAGGCGGGTCAGTGTGCCGAGCAGCACAAAAAAACCGAACGGATGCTGATCCGTTGTCGGTAGGCTGTTGCGCCCGTCAAACAGGACAATCTCGCCACGCAGCAATGTCCACCAGTCCGACTCGGCACGTTGGAGGCTGAGACTCTCATCCCACCATAGGTTGTTTGCGTCTAGCCGCCAAAGGACTCGTGCGAAACTAAGGAACAAGAGCAGGAACAGGGCAACGCGGACAACAGAAGTTGAGCGGAGGGCAACCCGGACAGATTCACCAGACAAAAAACGGTGTTTCATAGAATGTGATTATCGGCGACGCAAGTACAATTTGGCAAAAGAATCCCTATCCCCGGTGTACTTGAGACAAAGGCGGCATCGAGTAGTGTTGAATATGGCTTGCCGCAATCGTCGACCAGCTAAACTGTTCTGCAGATCGGCGTGCATGGGCGCGCAGTTGCGTTGCCAAATTGGCATCGTCCATAATCCGCTGAACAGCGGCCGCCGCTGCAGGCGCATTCTCAGGCGGTACAATCAGTAAATCTCGCCCATCGACGAGTTCGGGGACGGGGGCCTGTGGAGACGTTGTTACGATGGCGCATCCATTCACCAGCCCAGCCATAAGCGTTCCCCGGCGCAGACTCAACCCGTCGGTGTAGGGCATGAGCAGAACATCGGCAGCATTGAGGTCGGCGCCAACATCAAGATCGGGTTGGCGGCCGGTCCACTGGATGCGGTCACTCAAGCCTAATTCCTCGGCGTGGGCTTCGACAGTTTGTAAATAGGCACGGTTGGTTAGGTCGCTGTCTCCCACGCGTTCCCCAATCATGAGCAGATAAGCATTGCGCCCGCTCCGCACAAGTTGAGCGAGGGTGTCGATCAGCGTCATGCCACCTTTGCTGCGGTTGAGAAAGCCGAAGTAAGCGAGCACGAAACTATCATCGGCGTAGCCAAGTTGATGGCGGCGCTGACGGCGTTCCTCTGCAGTAAGTGCCAGACCCTGGATATTGCTACCGATTGGAATCTTATGCAGATGGGGAGTCAGGTTCTGTAGTTGCCGAAAATCGGCCTCATTCGTCACTACCGTCATGGCGGCATCGTGGGCAGGCCGCTCGGTCACCCAACGCCGCAGCCGCGCCCCTGCCTTGGCGAAAAGGTAGGGAACAAGCAGATCATGATATGTCCAGGCCACGCGCAGTCCCCGCGCCTTCCACAGATACGGTGCAAAATTGACGGCCGGGTTCATTTGAAAGGCGGCAGTCTGGTATTGGACGTGTACCCAATCGGCCCCGATCTGGCGTGCAAAACCGGCAATTTTCCCCACCGTATGCCATCCCCAGCGGTGGACCTGGGGATAACTCTGGGGATAGATTGATGAGTTTTCCCCAACTGACGCTGCAACACTGGTGAAAACGGAAGATTGTACACCTAGCTTGTGTAACGCGCCTGCTAATTCAGCGGTATACGCCCCGACCCCACCCGTCATAGGCGGGTATTCACCGCTTACAAAAAGGATATGCATCAGAGGCGTTTCTCCAACGTATACCCGCGGTAGTTGATCTCTTCAAAACCCACCTGAGCAAAAAGCGATACAGCGGCGTCCGCAGTATGGTTCAAGTGGAGCACCAATTGTCGACAGCCTAACAAATAGGCGTCGTTGATCAGTCGACGAACCAACCAGCGCCCCACACCACGGCGACGCCACTTTGGCGCCACGCCCAGGTCGCTCAGATACGCTATTGGATTCGCCTCCGGCGGAGAGAGCACCTGGTGAAATCGGAGCCGTGCCAGTGCCACGCGTGTTTCGCCGTCAAAGAGCTGATAGGAGCCTTCGCCGTTACTGATCTGGGGCCGGTATGTGTAGCCGCCCCCAGCAGGCAATGTCTCGGCGAGAAGACGTTGCAGGGGATAGCGCAGGCAATAGAAACGTTCGGTCAAACGGTACCCTGCCCCTGACAGGAACTGCATGTGATCCTCCCAGGACGCAGGCAACAGCCCGGCGCCGGATTGAAATGCCGGATAGCCGGTGCTGAATGAAAACGCACGTACTTGACGCACAGTCGCCTCTTGCCAATAAGCATCCGCTGCCGTGAGGAGCGTTTGTGCTACTCGCGCCGCGATCAGATAGTCCGTGGGCAAAGCGAGGAAGCGCAGCAGACCCAGCGGTTGTTCACCTTCCCGATGAATGTTTGTATGGTCGTACCCAACGCCAAGATCAACAAAGCCCAGCAGATCTTCGCCGTCCCAGGCGCCGAGCAGATCGTGTTGCACCCAACTTACAGAATGAGACGTTGGCGGCGATGGGTGCAGGCAATCTAAGACGGCGGCGTTGTCCATACTGCTGCAATAGGGGGTGGTTTGCAGGGTGGGGGACAACAGAGCCAATACCTGGTGGCTATCAGACGCATAGATACGGCGCACAAAAAGAGCATCGCGGTGGGAAGTCGTCGGTTGCATAGGTTAGTCAGGGATCTCGTGCTGCATAATATTCAACAGTTCGTCCTGACCTTCCAGTGCGGGCAGAAAAAGTGAACGCGGATCTTCCATGTCCAGCATGCCATTCTGCCCAATAGGGTAGTAAACCAGGCTCAGCCCTGGGAAGAATCGCCCTGCCTCGTGGACGGCGATCATCTGGCGAAAATCGACGTGGACTGCCTGATTCAGTGGTTCGTAAAGCGTCAGCCCCGAGGGTGTCAACTCGACCCGCGTGCGTGCCCATCGCAAATTGACGATGGCAAAAATCGCTGCGAACGTTAAAAACAGAAAGGTCAGCCAATCGAACCCTTGCCTTAACGTCCAGACAAAGAGCAGGGTGACGAGAAGTCCGATCAGCATAAACGCCTGGTAGATCCGGCGCGAAAAGTAAAGGTGAGGCTCGAATTGCATCTGGCACTTCCTTCGATCATGGCACTGCGTAAGTCGCTATACGCCGATGATCTGTTCTGGGGTGACGAGATAAGGTATGGAATCGGAGCAGAAAGCCGATAGAATCATAGATAATCCCGGTGCGATGCCGTTTCCTCTTTGGGATCATTGGCCGGCGGTTGCGAGCGTTCCATTCGGTTCAAGACGGCCAGGGCGATAAAGCCAATGATCGAAGCCGCCGTCGCCGCCAGGATCACCACGCGCAGCACAAAACTCTCCCACACGGCGGGCAACAACCCGGCGAACCCACCCAAGATGCCGGCCAATGGCACTGTAGCGATCAAAAGCAGGCGCACCATCATCGCATAGGGAGACATGGGCGTGGCGCCGGGCCGGTTTATCCGTCGCACCATGCCTACCATCGCAATCAACGGGTAGATCGCGCCTATGGTGAGGACAAGAACCGCGCCTATTTTTATCAAAGTGTCAGTCACGACAGCATCCTCACGTAGCGCACCGGGGAACGGATCCTCGATGATTTTTGATGGGCTGGCATCAGCGGCAACAGCGGAACCTGGGGTTAATCATATCAACTCTCGCATCGAATGCACAAAATGAATTTCAAAACAACGCCCTGCACAATAGCAGAGCGTTGCGATCATGGCTCACTTGTGATTCGCACGACGTAACTTGCAGGGGTGACTTCGTGTTGACTCCTGCTTACACTTTACGAGTTACGCTCAACCAGCATCTCCTGATAAATCTGCATCAGGTAGGCAGCGTGCAACGTCATGGACGGCGCGTGGACAACTTGCTCGGCCATCTGGTGCAACAGGTTCGGCTGCGCCACCAATTCTTGTAACACCATGGTCAGATCATCCACGCTGCCGGGTTCAAAGAGGCGACCCGTACCACCGTCGCGCACTTTTTCAGGCAAAGCGCCAAGATGGCTGGCCACCACAGGCACCCCAACCCCATATGCTTCCTGGATCACCAGAGGTGAATTTTCGTACCAAAGCGACGGTACCACCAGACAATCCATTTGGCGCAATGCTGCACCTACCTGTTGCGGCGCCAACAGCCCCGCAAAGCGGATATGTGGGTGACGCGCTAACCGCTTCAGCTCGGCCACATAATCGGGGAAGGTGTGTTCACTGCCGTAGATTGTCAGCGAGGCCCGCTCGTCGAGCCGGTTGAATGCTTCGATCAGGACGTGGACGCCTTTTTGCCAGGCCAACGATCCCAAGAATCCGAAATGTGGTCGAACTGGCGGATCGGGTAAGGGTGGACACACCGTCTGTTCTAACTTGTCTACGTCGAGACCATTCTCTACAACGATGATCTTGTCGGCAGGGAAGCCATGTTCAATATACTTCTGCTGTAAGAACGCGCTGGGCGCCAGGAAGAGATCAACTTTCTCTGCCAGACGGCGCAAATAGTGGTTGCGATAGGCAAAAGGCAACGCCACCAGTGGACGTAGTGGACGCATCCATTGCAAATCGGCGCGCTCAGTGGCGCAGTCAACGCAGTTGCGGCAACCCGCACTCGGTCCATCGCAAGGGCGACGATCCGGGCGGATCAACTGACTATCGGCGCAGAAATACCAATAATCGTGCAAGGTCACGATCTTTGGTAACGGGTCGGCTAACTCAATCAAACGCGCCGATACCCCCTGCACATGCTGAAAGTGGACAAGATCGGGTTGTACTTCACGCAGAAACGTCTCGAAAGCAGCCTCGATGCCCAAGTCGCGGAAGGTATGCCAATACTGGTGTACAGGATCTTCCCCTTCACGCGTTGTGGGCAGTGGCACCTGCCACAGGTGAACACCCTGGCGCTCGCAGCGCGCGATGCCCTCTTTGATCGACGGCGTCGGGTAGAAAATGTGCGTCTCGTGCCCGGCAGCCGTCAACGTATGCGCCAGGCTCCAACAGTAAAGCTCGGTGCCACCGACACTCTCGGGCGGAAACTTGTGCACGACAAAGGCAATACGTCGACGCGGTCCACCTGCCTGGTCCGGCGGCACGAAGTGCGGCCCGTACGCAGGCAGATGCCTTTTGCCATTGTGCTCGTTAGTCGAGAAACGGATGCCTGTCCTATCCATGCCGCTTGTGACTTTCGGCTCCTGTGGGGGGGAGTGAAAGGCCATCGGCGGCGCTTCGAATTTGAGCAGGGGTGTCTCCTCGGCCACCGTCTCCGCTGAAATTTCTCGGGGAGTCGCCGTGGGAAGATGAGTAGAGATCTCGGTAAAGACTGAAAAGAGCGTCATAGGTTTGATCCCAGGTATAGTGGGCCATCACGGTCTGCCGACCGGCTGCACCGAGTTGGCGAGCCCACGCCGGATCTTCAAACAACTGAGCCAACGCTTTAGCCAGCGCATCGGCATCACCAAAGGGAACCAAAAGACCGTTCTCTCGTTCGCGCACGATCTCCATTGGCCCGCCTTCGCTGGCAGCCACCACCGGTTTGGCATGACGCCACGCTTCCAGCAGGACAATACCAAACGAATCAACCCGACTCGGCAGGACAAGCACGGTTGACGCTGCCAAAAGGGCTTGCTTGGTCGCCTCGTCAACCACGCCCAACAGGCGCACGTGTTGATGCAACCGCTGCCGATCGAGCGGAGGGAGATGCTCGATCAGCCTTTGCAGTTGCTCCTGCTGCGGCCCCACACAGGCCAACCAAACCGGCCGACCATTTCGGAGCAGTTCCAACACGGCGTGGATCAATACGTGAGCACCTTTGTCAAAGGTAGCGGCGCCCACGAAGGCGATCAGTGGCTCTTGCAGAGCGTGCTGTTGCCGAAAGTCGACTGCAACAGCACGGGCCGTGGTAGGTTCGCCGGCGCCATCTTCATCCACCCCCATCGGCAATACAGAGATATGCTCTGAAGCAACACCATGCTCCACCAGCCAGGCTTTTTCGCGCTGCGTAAGGGCTATCACCGCGGCTGCGTCTTCATAGAGCTCAAGCTGGTGCGGCATCGTAAAGTGTGCAGCAATCGCCGTGCTGCCGGTATGCAACAACGGTGTTAGCACCAGAGGCTTTGCCGCCGCCAGGGTTGTGCGACCAGCAATTGTAAACAGGCCATCCCAGGTAGCGTCAATCACTTGGACCAGATCGGAATTGAAGACGAGGCGATCTAGGGTCGATTGTAGCGCGACGACAGGAGGCATGGAACGAGACATTTTGCTTAGTAACCACTTTTGCAAACTTTGCGGCAGACCAGAGCGCTGTAGCCAATGCCCCAACCGGCGTAGGGCGCCGAATCGGTAAGGCGCCGGCCACGGATAACGAATGGGCAGCCGCACAACCTCAACACCTTCAATCTCCTCGTGAGTAGGCAACAGGCCCTGATCAGACTGGGGCGGCGCCCAAAAGTCATCGGCTTGGCGAGCGTTCGTCGTGAGGACGGTGGCGCCGTGTCCGTGCTGCACAAGACGCAGTAACATGGCGTGGGCAAAGGTTTGTGCCCCACCGATGAACGGCGCGTAAGCTGGGATCACGAAGAGAATACGCATACAAAGTTACTCATTCCGCGAACTATCTTGTCGTCGATTCAATTCAGCCCGCAGTGTTTCAAGCTGTTCCGCTTGTTCCCTGAGGAGAACATCTAGCCGGTTTTCGCGTTGTTCCACATAAAACCAGACCAATTGGTGCAAAGATCTACGTAGAATTCCCCATAAGAGACCAATAAGTGGTACTTGTTCCACTACAGAGGGTCTTAGGATTGGCTTGATATTTTGCATAAGCTTTCGCTTATCACCGCCTGCGATCCACTTATCCACAGAGTTATCCCCAGGTACGTGGAAAGGTGGAAGAGCGTACAATGCCTGCAAGCGCCGTGCTGCCTCACGAATCTGTGCCGGAGTGGCCTGCTCACTCCACAACGCAATCATCATTGGGATAGCTTCGAGATAGGCCAGCGCAACCTGCCCAGATCGATCGCCGTTCAGCGTGACGGATCGCATTTTCTCTTCGCTCGGCAAGAATCTATCGAGAAAAAAAGTCGGGTCTTGGTGTTTCAAACAAAAACGTAACCGTCCACGCAGCCGCGCCCAACGAGTGGACGAACGATCGCGAAAGGATGCGTGTTCGGCATGGATCAGTATAGCGTCAGGTCGATAGCGGACGCTGTAACCCGCCTCCCGCGCCCGAAAACAGAAATCCACATCTTCATAGTAGCCCGGCCAAAAGAGTTCATCGAGCGGACCGATCTCGTCGAGCAGATGGCGAGGAAAGGCCATCGCCGCCGCGGTGACGAATTCCACCATAGCGGCATGTTGCCACTTGGGCGACAGTGGTTCCCCGTAGCCTAGATGACGGGCGATAGCGGTGGGCCATTCCACTTCGCCGCCGGCGTGTTGAACGGTGACGCCGTCGGGCAACAGGGCCAACGAGCCGACGATGCCGGGCTCAGCGTCGAGTGCAGAAATCAGTGCCGACAGCCATCCTGAGCGTACTATTGTATCCTGGTTGAGCAAGGCGAGATACATTCCTCTCGCCGCGCGCAGACCTACGTTACAACCGCCGGCAAATCCCAGGTTGCGTTCGTTTCGGATCAGAAAAATCTGAGGGTGTGTCCACGTCGCCGCCACGTGATCGGCGGATCCGTCGGCGGAACCATTGTCGATGACGAGGATCTCGACGGTTGCCTCCACCTCGGCGCAGGAGGCCAGCAGCGCCGACAGGCAGTCATCGATCAGATCGCGTCCATTCCAGAGGGGAATGATCACCGAAATCTGAGGATCAGCCATACAAGACCTCCTCCAGGACCGCAATCCATTCGTCGCTACGCTGCGCCAGGGTACGTTCTCGCAGTAGATGACGTTGCGCATTGACGGCTAGTTCCCGACGTAGCTCGGAGTGGGTGATCAGGCTTAGTAGCGCGTGGCGCCACTCGGCCACGCTTGCATCGACCAGCAAACCGGTGACACCGTCCTCTACACTGGGCGTATAGACGGGTCCACGGCTGAAAATACCGGGAATCCCGGCTGCACTGTAGTCGAGGAACTTCACATCTGACTTACAGCGGTTAAAGGGCGTGTCTTGCAACGGCGCCAGGCCAATGTCCCAATGCACATTGCCGGTGAACCAGGACAAAAAGTGTGGATATTCCACTGTCGGTGGTTCGATCATGCGCACAGGGAAGGGCAACGAACGCAGTTTCATCCACGTGTCGGTTTCACGAGCAACACCGATGATCTGAAGTTCGAGAGGGACGGTCGTTGCAGTGCTCACCTCTCGCAGCGCATCGAAGACAAGCGCAAGATCGCGGTCGTGGGTCATGGTGCCCATGTAGCCGATCACCACGGGGGAATCGGCAAAGAGGGAAGAGCGTTGTCCGCTGTGTGGGACGAGAAGACGTTCATCGAGTGCGTTGGCGACAATATGGATGCGCCGATTGTACGCCGCCACTCGTTCGGCCAGGGTGGCAGTCGAGACGAGAAGTGCGTCTGCGCCGCGGGCAAACACCTCTACGGCCTCGTGCTGTGCTGCTGTGAAAGAGGGCGTCAAGGGCAGCGAGAAAAGATCGTCGTCGAGTTGATAGAGCAACTTGGCCCCGTTTGATTGGATCTGTTTGATCAGTGCCGCCGCCATCTCGCCGTTGATTTCAGGCCGCCATGTGCGATCCACAATCACGATTTCGCTGGGCTGCCCTGTGTAGATGGGCACAGGTGTGATCTCAAAGCGATCCTGCACAGTGGGGTAGCTCAACGGTCGTAACAGACGAATGTGCGAACTGCTGTGTGCCAGCCCCACCACGCTGTATTCATAGAGCAGCAGAACTCGTGGCTTCATGGCGCGCCCCCGGTAGTGAGAAGCACTTCCAGGATGCGATAGGCTGCTTGTTCGGGGTAGAAGCGGCACGCATCGTAAATGCCACGCCGGCGCAACCATCCACGCAGCTCTGCATCCTCAACAAGACGCACCAACGCCGCCCAGCAAGCGTTTTCGTCGGCTGTATCCACAACGAGTGCATTGTACTCATGGCGGGCGAAAGAGGTAGCCCCACCCTCTTCAGGAACAATCACAGCAGCACCACACGCCATCGCCTCTAGCGCGGTCAGGCCCATTGCCTGATAAGTGGAAAAATCGGCGAAGATATCGGCTTGCGCCAACAACGTCGCCACCTGATCGGGTGTGAGCACCCCTGCCAACCGCCAGTGGAAATCCTGGGGCAATGCAGCCCAATCAGGATCGCGTTGCGCCACCCCAAAGATCGTGATCTCTACCTGATGGCCGTAGCGATGCGAAAGACGGCGCAACAGGCGCATAGTCATCGCCGGTGAGCGCCGCGCCGAGCTAGGGCGCACCATCGCCACCACAGACAGCGGACGCGCTGCGCCGTCGAAACCATCGCGCCGGCGTGGGCAGAAACGGTCAATGTCCAGCGATGGACCGACGACGGCAGAGTGTAAACCGACCTGATCTAGCAGTTGTTGTTGATTCCAGGCGGTCTTGGTGAAAAGGCGAAGATTGGGTAACTCCGTATAGCTTTCCAACGCCAACCGATACTCGACGCTTTCAGGGGCAAAGAAACGAGGTTCAAAATCTTGTACGTAATAGCCGGGGATAGCCGGCTGATCGTGCAGCCACGCTACGCTGGAGTGCCAGGTCGCCACCACCGCATCGTAGCGTGCCGCAAGCGCGGTGACGTCGGCGGCGTCGCCATAGATGACGGGTAGATCGAGGCCCGGGTAGGCGGCCTCGAAATCAAGCCGTTTATCGGCCAAATTAAAGAGGGCAACATCGACGTCCATTTTCTGCATGGCGCGGCTCTCGGTGATCACCACATTGGCCCCACCGCCAGGGCCATCGGCAGGCAACAAAAAGAGCAAACGACGTCCACCAAAACGACGTTGTCCTTGTGCAATGGTCTGTGTGCGCGCAGCGATCAGGGCGATGCGGGCACGGATGCCATGCAGGATCGGGGCATCACGGCAATACGCCACGCTGCGCTCGATAAGGTTGGCGTCATGTTTGGTGGCGAGAGCCAAACCGGCGCGATCGCTCAGCCGTTTTCGCTTTTCGTCAGAGTAACTGCGCGACTGGGCATGAAAAATATAGACATCGTCGGCCAGCGCCAATCGCCAGCCTGCAGCGCGGGCGCGCAGCGCGTAGTCGTTCTCCTCGCCGTATCCCGCGCCGAAGGCCTCCTCGTCGAAAAGGCCAATGTCGTCGATCAGGCCGCGACGGATCAATAGACAGAATCCGTTGAGCAACGGCATGGACGGGTAGAGGCGTGCAGCATTCTCACGGATGTGGGCAGCCCAGCGCTCCAGATCCATTCCGGCGGGCAAGGGATTCTCGGCCCAATCTGTACCCAAGGCGACTTCGGGCACCGACTGCCACGAGGCCGTATTCGACAGCGGACCGACGAGACCGATGAGCGCGTCCGATTCGGCACAGGCCAGCATGCGATCCAGCCAACCCTGGGTGACGATGGTGTCGCTATTCAGTAGCAAGATGAAGTCGGCGCAACTGTGGCGCATCCCCTGGTTGGCGGCCAGGGTATAACCGACGGATTCTTCGTTGCGCAGGAGCGTGATATTGGTCTGCGTTTGGGCAAAGGCGGCCAGAAAATCTCGGGTGGGGCCGGCACTGCCGTCGTCCACAAGGATCAGTGCGTAGGGCTGAGACGTATGTCGCAACACCGAAGCGAGACAGCGCTCGACGTCGGGTAGGGCATTGTGCACGCAGATCACAATGTCCACAGTGGCGTGATGCGGCAGCGGTTGTGGGCGCTGATGGATAGCGGGGATCTCGACGACTTGCGTGCGGTAATGGCGACGGTTATCGAAATGAGCGGCAAGGTGATTGGCACGCCAGGATAGTTCCTTGCGCAGGTGGTTGACGAGACCGGACAGCCCGCGACGCCTGACGATGCGCAGCCAGCCCAGCCCCATTTCTAGCACACCTTCGCGGTAGCTGCCTGGGGGCGCAAGGTGAGCGCGGGCGCGCTGCATCTGCTGGAGCAGGGCAAAGCCAGGACTGTTCTGAAGTTGCGACCAGTCGCCACTGACCTCGCCCAACGATTGATCGAGGCGGCGGTGGCGCTCCTGAGACTGGATCAGTTGCTTTTGCAGATCGCTGAGCAAGTGCGTGGCTGCGGCCAGTTGATCATACTGCTCAGCAGCCAGAGACTGCTGAACGGCGAGTTGCCGGTGGGCGCGGTGTAGGGCCAGGGTGAGATACCCCACTCGATCCACAGCAGCCAGGTTCGTACGACGCAAGAGCCAGGTCCAGGTCAACGGTGCGGGCAAGGAAGACGCATCGGCGACGTCATACACCATGCCGGCGGCGGCGAATGCGCCAAGCCAACGATATATTTGTTCCGACTCGAGCGCCGGATCGTCGTTCCACACGACAGGGGCAAGGATCAGCCGTTCGGCTCGATCTGCCAGAGTGCGGGCGAAGACGGCCTCGTCCGCGCCGGTTGTGGGCAGATGGAGACATAGCAACAGATCACAGGCGGCGGGGACTTCGTCTACCGCAGAGGCAGTCGAGACGGCAACTGTGTCGGCGAGGAGGTGGACAAGCGGCACAATCTGCGGGCTATCCTTGGCAGCAAAGAGGGTAAGCGCCGGCCTCTTGTTGGGATGCCAACGGCTCATCACCGTGCTCAGGGCGTGGGCAAGGCGTGGTAGATCGCTCAATAGTTCAGTTGACTGGGGGGAAAACATGGGGCTAACTGCCATGCGAGCCGAGCGCATGGCGGCATATCTGTTGAAGCTGGATGGTGTGATGGTGTGGGCTCATGGGCGAACGAGCCATCCTGGCACGAGCATCGACACGGACTATACCTGTTTTTGTGCTACAAACTGATACCGATTTACCAGTTTTGTGGGTGACTGAACGGGCCGCAGCCGGGTTATCATCTGCTTATCGGTTACACGACGAGGTGATTGAAAACGTTTACTGAACATGGAAGAGATCTGATTTAGTGCTTCGAATCGACCCTGTAAACTGCTAACCAATCGCTTGCTGCGGCTAAGGTATAGGAGTACGCCGATTTCTGTCAGCATGAGCAGGGGCAAATGTGTTAAAAACAGCCATGTCGGGTAGTTTTTTATGATCATCCAGATGCGGTTGCGTGCCAACAGCCGGCTTTTTAGATGTGGGATTTGTATGGTAGTTGCGGAATGTACATGGAACACGATTGCGTCTGCGGCAAACTGACACCGCCACCCGGCCCATTGTGCCCGCCACGCCAGATCTACATCTTCTAGGTAGGCAAAAAACCTCTCATCGAACAGGCCGATGTCGTCCAACATATGTCTTCGATACAGTCCGGCGCCGCCACTTGGCCCTAGTAGTTGGTCTGACTGGGGATAGTGGATGGGATTGTCGGGCAGTCCGCCTGCGATTCCCCACGCAAAGCCCAACCGATCCACCGCTATCCCGGCAGAATCGATCATATCATTGTCGCTCATCGAGAGCATTCGGCACGCACACATGCCGACGGTAGGATCGTCCATTTCATCGATCATGGCGCTCAACCATTCTGGGTGAACCACCGTATCGTTGTTTAGCAGCGCGACATACTTGGTATCGGTGGCCCGAATTCCCTGGTTGCAGGCCGCCGCAAACCCCAGGTTGGACTGATTGCGGATTAGGTGAACCGTTGGGTAACACTGTTCCAGGTAAGCAACCGAATCATCTGTGGAGCCATTGTCGACTACTACGATCTGAAAATTCGGATGAGTCTGGCGAGATAAAGAACGGAGACACTCGGGCAAGTAGAGCAACCCGTTCCAAGTCACCACGATGACGGCTACACTGTCATCTGAAGAAATGGCTGTAGATTGCGTTATGGGCAGTTGATCCGTATTCATTGTGCAACTTGTGCCTTGTATAGAGCAAAGAGCGACGAGAACTTTCGATCCCACGTGTGTTGAGCGTAGACTTTCGCTTCACCTGCGACACCAAGCCGCAAGGCTAGATCGTGATCATGCAAAATAGTTGCAATTGCCTTTGCCAATGCATCGACATCGCCAAAAGGGGCCAACAGGCCATCTTTGCCCTGGTTGACGACGTCTGCCATTCCCCAGGCGGTTGAACCAATCACCGGTTTGCGATACAACCAGGCTTCTAAAAAGACGATTCCAAACGAATCTATGCGTGATGGATTCACAAGCACGGCACAGGCCGCCAACAGATCTCGTTTGGTTTTCTCGTCAATGGGGCCTAAGATCGTCAGCCGGCTGCGTACGGAGGATGGTAACCTGGCAAGAAATCGATTGGCATCAGCCATCAGTGTACCGGCCATCACCAGATTGACGTCCTCGCCATCTTCCCAGAGGCGACACACTGCCTCTACCGTTGTCATCGCACCTTTATCATAGGTGAAGGCATTGAGAAAAGCCACAATTGGCCCTTGAATATCCAGTCGCTGCCGAAAGGCCTGGGCATCACCACCCAAGACTTGTGCTGGTGTTACCCCAGAACCGATGGTGTGGATCCGCTCAGGTTCGACGCCACGCATGACATAGTAATCTCGTTCCGTCGGCGTCATGGTCACCAGCGCCGAACTGCGGCGCGCAATATCAAGTTGATGGCGCATCGTATAGGAACGACTCGGACGATCCTTCCCCGGCCGGTGCCCTGCGCCAAGATGTGTAAACGATGTCAGCACAAAGGGCAGGTGCCGTTGTTCCGCAAAGTGAAGACCGGCGTGGCACAGTGATTCAAAGACAATACTGAAGGCACCAACCAGATCAAACTGCTCTGTGGTGGTTGCCAGCCAGTTAGCCAGTGAGGGTGTCGACGGTATGTATGAAGCCAGAAGATGTAGCCATTTTACAGGCACATGACTCTGAGACAGAGACCAGACGAGTTCTCTACCCAGCGGAAAGGCAAGGCTCGGCATCGGCAAGTGGCGAATCGGAAAGCGCAAAATTCGCACGCCTTCATGCATTGCAGCGCGAGGCAACAGCGTGTGACTGTCGTGGCGCCAGAATGCATCCAAACTCTTTGCCATTGTGGTGACAACCGTAACCGCATGACCTTGAGCAGACAGACGGCGTGACAATTCGGCAATATGTGATTCTGCGCCACCGAGTGCAGGCCAATAGCGGGGGGCGATGTGTAGGATTTTCATGGGTCAGTATTGCTATAGAGCGGGCAGTGACACTGCATAAATGTCCATCTTCAAGTCGACTTGTTGGACGTACTGGGGCGCGTGTTCATAGCTCTGTTCTAGTAGTGGAAAGGTAATATGGAGCGGCTCAAGTTCGGTTAAAAATTCTGGGGGCAATGGCATTTCAGCGCCGGTTGCAACCAATATATAGGGCACATAGCCATCCTTTTGCCAATCTCTCACTTTGGCCACCAGGGTAGCTTCAGAAAGTGCGTCTTCTTGTAGATCATAAGAAGGAAGATCATACAGAAACTGCAGGGGTGTCCCCAATACAACGCCCAAACCGACGGGTGCTGGATCGACAAACAACAAGATAGCGTTGTCTGGAAACCGAGAGGCCAATGATTCAATTTGCTGACTCGCGCCGGCAAATTCAACGTTGGACCAGATGAGACGTCCACTAAATATTGAACCTACCAGCCAGGCAACAAGGCATAGCGTGGCGAGGCTGCGGGCAAGGCGAGTGTGTGTTTTGCGATACCATAGCCATTCCAAGAATACACCGGCTGCCACGACAAAAGTCGGCAACACCACAGGTACATATCGTCGCATTGCATAGATTTGAAATGGATTGTTCAGAATATTGTAGAGGTAGAGAAAGGAAAAAGCCCCTCCCACAAGTGCCCAGGGCCACAGGTTTCGCCAGGAACCAGAGAGGATCAAAGTGCAGAAGCCGGCCGTCGCCAATCCGATCCCAAGCGGTGTGAGGTACCAGCCGAGTCTGAGCAGATTCTCATGGTTGCTGATGGGAATTTGCGATTGAGCGTACCAGTAATTCGCCAGAACCGATACACCCAAGTACGGGCGAATAAAATAGGCGTAGACAATAAGTAGCACAACGCCCACAGCGCCGGCTATGCGTACCAGGCGCCAAACAGCACTCTTCTGTTGGGGGGCTGAATGGTAACTACGCAACCTCATGTAGAGCAAAACTGCGGCGCCCAGGAGGACCAGACTCAGAGTAACCAGAGGCCAGGCTAAGCGGAGCAACATGGGGATTACGCCGGCATAGGTATTGTATGTGTACGGAAACGCGTACCAGAAGGCGTGGAAAACGGCGAACAAGGAAACCAGTATGCAACTGACCCAAAACCATAGTTCCTCTCGCCGCCACTTTCCCGTGACTGTCAGATAAACCGCCCATGCGGCCGGCATCAAAAGAACGGGCAGGGCATCAATTCGCGCAAGCGAAACCAATCCTAAGGCCAATCCCGCCGTTAAGCCCCACAAAGGTCGCCAATAGCTATCTGTTAACGATCGAACCGTTGTGTAACGAGTGAAGCTCCACAGACCTGTCCACATCAGATACTGTGTAAGGGGTTCGGCGGTTGGATAACGACTAAAATAAAGTTGTAGCGGGTTTACCATGAGCAGTATGGCCGCCACTAAAGCCATCGGCCAGTTCAAGAAAATGCGTGCAAACAAGTAGACAGATAAGACCCCTAGCATCCCCCAAACGGGCGTCATGAGCAGCGCGCCCCAAAGACCGGCGACGCCATAAGCAATTGCAAGCCAGATCGATTGTAGTGGATAGAACTGCGGGATCAATTGGCTTTGATCTGTTTCCGAGAGATAGAAACCTGGAAAGCGGATATAGTCAGTTTCTGTGGTGGGTGGCTGTGCGCGTAAGAATCCGGCCATGTCTTCAGAAGATAATTCTGCGGTAATCGGATCTTCCGGGAGCAAAGAGCCATACCTGGAAATATATGCCGCCCAATTGACATAGACACCCGCATCACCGCCACCCACCACGTATTCTGCCGGATGGGAATAGAAGAGCGCTGCAACAATCAGCAATGCTGCGACTCCAGCCGCTTCGGCAGGAGATGTCTTGGCTGGCGTAAATTGTTTGAACAGCCTGTTGCGAAAGCGCCAGACGCCGGTTGCCGTCACCGCCAGGGCTGTGAGCAGCATTACTGCCGGAAGATTGAAGACACCGATCTGTGCGGCGATTAATCCCAGAAGCCCTGCAAGACAGATCATGATCAACAACCCTATCCCAATCGCCTCCAACGTGTCTATCGGCCTACCAACGTTCATTCGTGTCATTGTCTGTCCGTCATACCCGCACTGCACATTCCTCGGCGTATTCTATCATTGATGAGTTGCGGCTGTTGTAAGAGCAAGCGCGCTTCAGTTTCTACGGCGACACAGCCACCTATCAGTCGCTGACCGCTGTAATCGTGATACGGGGTTTATCTGTAGCCGTGTCATCATTCAGAAGGCGCGCCTGTGGAGTCTGCTGTAGCAACAGCCAAGTCTTGTCGCTTTGGCGTAACTCAAGCATCAACTCGTACAACACTCCGTCTACCACATCGAACACGTAGTCAGCAGGCGTGGCCCATTCCCTTTTCAGCAAGCAAGACACTTCGCCGTCGGGCCGGCAAGTTGTGACCGTACCAGGTTGACGCCCTCGCTGTGCCTCGACATACGTTTCGGTCAACAATTTGGTCGCCATTGCTCATGCTCCTTATTCATGATCTGATGGTAATGTACCCGTAATCTTCATCTTTTGCCAGACGGCTCACGCACTTCGTTCTGTGCTACAATCGAGTCGAGGGAAAGCTGCCACCGAGCCAGTTACGTGCTTGCCTCTCTCCTGCCTGAGGAACCGCTTATCCGGTTGTCTCTTTCCAGCAGGTGAGCCTTCAACAGCCCTATTCTTCTTGGGTAAACTTCCCTCATCCTATTTTATTTCCCTCTCTGGTTCATTCCCACAGATGGGCGACAACTACTGCTTAGTAATGGTTGGCAGGTAAGCGTTATGGATTTGATCTGTCACTATGGCCACTACAGGGATGGATAGTGGTGAACCTGGCAACAGGCGTTGCTGTGCGTCGTTTGCTGTAAGAATCAGCATATATTCATACCGCCCAGGAACCTCTAGGTCTGTTATGTCAATGAATATGGTGATGTCATCTCTATCGCCATTGCTAAGAGTCCCTCTTGAGGGAGTTACGGAGACATTGTCTGCGCTGGCGTTGAATGTATAGATGAGCTCACCACCACCCTTGTTGCCAATACTAAAAGAATACTGTGCGGTACTTTGACTATTAGGGTTGACCACGCTGACTAAACTAGGTACGTTTAGGTCCAATATTGGCCGTGCATCTCCACCAGTACGCATGGGGTTTTGTCGCCACATAGGCCAGGGCACCCCGAGATCGTTGTAACGTGTTGGCAGTTGCCAAACATTAATTCGACCAAAACTTCGATCTACATCAATATGATGTGCATTAGCAATCACTACTTCCAGATAACCGTTTCCAGTGATGTCTCCCCAAATGGGCGTTGAACCTATGGAATAGTTCGTCATCAACCGATAATTGTCGCTTAGTGGAGTACCAGACAATTCGAATCCAACGATATCCCATCCCGATGGGATGAAGACTTCGAGTTGGCCATCACCATCAGCATCCACAATGGTGGGCGAGGCAGCAGTTGACAGTGACTGTGGATTGCCATTCTGATTGATAGGCGTAACAGGCCATCCAGGTAATGGTTGCCCTGAATAGTCCCAAGCATACATTCTGCCATCAGCAGATCCCACAAAGATCTCGTAGGTACCATTCCCATCTGTATCTGCAACCGAGGGAGAGGAAAAGACAAATCCCCCTGTAGTTTGGGGCCAACCAGGCATCATTTGGCCATCAGCCTGAAAGGCGTAGACTTTATTGAATCGATCCGGAAGTTGAGAACTTTGCCCGGTTCCGATTACGAACTCCAGTGCACCGTCATTATTTATATCTGCTATAGCTGGAGACGAATCTATGTGTCCGTCTACCAGCACTGGCCACCCACGCAAACTATCGCCTCTATGATTTAGCATGAATATCCGCCCACAGGAGTAATCCGGACATTCTGTTGCATGCTGATTGGCAAACGCTCCAATCACAATGTCGAGATGACCATCTTTGTCAAAGTCACCAAGACCAGGTGAGCCCCAAGTGCCATCTTGTAGCCAGAAAGGAAAACCTGGCAAGTCGTTGCCTTCATAGTCAAAAACATAGAGGTTTTCATCAAAACCAGCCACCACTATCTCCAAGTAGCCATTGTTATTTAAGTCTCCCAGTGCAGGTGTACCAAATACTCCATCTGGTATACCATCTGAGCCACCATTTCTATCTCCTGTTTGCCTGTGCCAGAGTACACTTCCGTTGTGATCGAGCAAAACTACACTCCCTGATTGATCAGTGGGAAACCATCCAACACCAATGGCGATTTCCAGTTTGCCATCCCCATTGACGTCTCCAACCGAAGGTGATGATCCTAAGGCACTTCCCAGGAAAGTTTGCCACAGAAGAGTGAATGTGCCATCTGCACTATACTGCATGGCTACAACATAACCCTGTTCTGTGCCCACGATGATTTCTTGGTGCCCATCGTTATTTAGATCTGCTAAGACAGGGGATGAATAGCGAACAAGTCCATCTATTGTCTTTGTAAATGGCGAAAGAGACAGTGTTTTGGATTGACTGGGGTGCGCAGTCAAGAACATAGCTATCAACAAGAAGGATAATACGAATAGACCCAAAATTGGTGCAGACCAGTGTTCTCTCATAATAATCACCTCAGGCTCCAACTGTACTTTATTCGTTTCGTAAGTTTAAGCTGCATAGGCCGAACTCTAGCTCGCGAGTCAATGTAATCGAGTGTTCAGGGCTATAAGTGTTATTCTGCCATACAGGTAGCCGCTCCCCTGTTTTTTCTAAATACCAGCCAGCTTTCACGGTATACTTATCCGGCGGTAGGCTTGTTTCCGCCACAATTTCATGGACATCTGAAACGTACTCTTTCGGTTGCCAGTGAGTTGTGGGATAGGTCCAGTGGACAGGGAATGCATCAGATTGCTGTACCAAATCTCCTTTCTCGTTCAGTATATGGATAAACACCTTGTAACTTTTATCGATCTTTTTCCTTGCCTTCCAGTACAACGCTAGCTTTAGGACTTCTCTACCTGAATCCTCACATTCGATCAAATAGTCGTATCCAACTAACTCGATCAGATCACCAGCATTAGCATTCAGTGTGGTCGCCATATTTGGACGACCGAACTGCCTGTTCGACCAGTCCAACCTTGACAAAATAAAATCGGAATTCTCTTTCTCGATGATTTCATCCCAGTGAGTCGTATCCCAGAAAGGGGAACTACTCTTGGTTCGAATAATCCACTGTTCATCCTGATAAGGCTGACCAGAATAATTGGTATAAATGATCGGTACGCTAAAATTCGTAGGGTGATTTTTCAAGAAGTAGGTTAACCAAAAGACTGAGACAGGTGAAAGATCGTTCATTGGGGTGTATACATAAATTGTGTTATCGGTGTCTATTGTCTTGGTCCATTCACCTATCTCCGCAAAAGTAGTCTTTACCGTAAATTTATCCCATATTGATGTACTTAGCCTAATACTACTTAGGCTAGTCAAAAAAATTACGATCACAAGGGACGTTCCAGCGAATGCAGTAAGAAATGGATTACCCTTGACATTGGCGAATTTCAGGGTTTCATAGACTCCCTTGGCTATGAGAATCACATATATGAACAAGCCCATTGTCCAGCCCTTAAAGTAGCCATATGTCCTTTCATTAAGATAGAACCAAATGAGTGAACCAAGGTGGGGGATAACAAAACTTAAGATAACTTGACGTTCGCTAGATTTCAATGAGCATAGACCAAACAATACGAGAAAGATGACAATTGTTAGAATAGCCCACAAACCGTTAAGGGCAAACGTACCATACCAACTGCCTAAGTCTTTGTCGAAAGGCACTAGGCCAAATATCTGACGAGGATCGATCAGCCAGTCCACGTTACCAGAAGCAGTGTCCGAGAGACGATGCATAACCAGTTGAAATGCTCTATACCAACCAATTGGGTTGAATAGGAGTGTCAGAACAATTATCCATCCGGCCATGCTTATTATCGAACTCGTATTAGTTTTGCGAGATGTCCAGAGATTAATAGACAAAAAGATGCCTGCTGGAACAACTAGATATGGCAGGCCATCAGAGTATACACCGGCCATCGCTGCTGATACCATGGACGCGGCCAGAACGAAGTGCCATTCACGGATCTGGATGGCGTTTGTCAATAAAGTCAGAGACAGGATCAACAGCCCCATTCCCAACACTTGGGGACCGTAGCCTCCAAATGAAACCCAGAGAGGTAGAGCACTCAATGAAAACAGCAAGGTTGCGACATATACAGCTTTTTTCGGCAAATGCAACGCTGAACAGGCAAAAATGCCAACAGAGAGGCTCCATAGATAGAGACTCACGGATGAAATTATCGAATAGGTATATACTGCCCTATAACCGGTAATGATGTTGACGTAAATCTGGAAGAAGTGAAACCCTAGCCGTTCGTTGCTATCGATCATTCCGAAGACGGGTACATATACTGGGAAATTCTGGCTGAACGGGACAGGATCTCTTAGACCAAAATCTCTAAGGAACTCAGGCATGATGGCATAGATGATTGGATCTGCATTTGTGTTGCCAACTGGCATGAGGGTGTTTCCAGCTACTAACGGGAAGATCGAAAGAACAAAAGCAGGAATAGCGCAGAAAGCAACAATCCTTTCAGATCGAGTCAATAGGGAAAGCCATTGTCTCCGCTTCAGAATGGCTATTACATTACTGATAGTGGTCACTATCAAAATTAGCCAGAATGATTGATGACCACTTATACCAAGAAAGGAGGCAGTATGTGACAAACTATCAATAACAAAGATACCAATAAAGGGTACAATCAAAGAGGACAGGCGAGGTTCACGGGACATAAGCCAAGCCGTAAGGCCAAAACCACTATAAAACAGAATCAGCAGGGAAATTAAGGTGACATAAACAATTTCAAAAACAATATCTACACTGTTTATTGGCATATTTCACCTTTTCACTCATCTTTCGTGTAACTCTGTCGAGGCTGTGCCTCAGACCGACGAGTTGTATGATGCGTCGAATGGAGTTGACTCCAATTGATGGAAACAAGAAGGGTGCGGTAAAACCGGTTCCAATAAGACCGCAGTGCGGTTGATGACCATTGAGGCGTCCCCGGCTGGAGCCAATGATGAGTTTGGTTGTTTATTCTTTCGCAATGCATGCCACCCAGGAAGACAACCAGCATTACCCAAGAAAAGTTTGAGTACCCTTCGACAAGGATGCTATTGTAAGTAAGGCCCTGACCTGCTAACAAATTTTTGCTGTATACGAGAGAAATAAAAGTATCGTCGATCGTAAAAGCATAGTACTGCCACCAACGTATACCAAAGGAAACGCTAAACACGCCTAGCAGAAGTATTGCCTTAAGTGTTTGCTCGGAAAACCACTTTTTTCCCACTACACGGGTTCCCCTTTCTATGACTGCCGGTAACTTTTGTGTTGACCTTATCAGGTATCTTGTCTAGGTAACTGTCCACAAACAACGTAGCGGTTTTGGTCCAAACCACTGCGCAATGCGAAACCGCTAACGTAAAAACGGACAGTTACTAAAGGCCGAATACATTAACTTCACATCCACGCTGTAGAACCGGGGTTAGATTTTCGTTGCCAAAACCACCAGCGGCATGTTTGCAAACAAGTAAAAATACTTGAGGAATTGACTATGAAGAAGGCGTCTGCCGTACTCATGACGCCATAAGGTGCTGACAATTTTGTAGCCTAACCGACCAACTGCCTGATCGGCTCGATTCGGATCATACTCCAAAGCATGACTCAACGAGGCGGGCATAAGCAAGCGAGGGCGAAGTCGCGCTTGCTTGAAGGCACGCATATACTCCATGATCGTGTATACGTTCTCGTTGATGCCGTGTTCAATCTCGACACAACCTTTTAAGTCACCGGATACAAGTGGACTACGTACTGGCTCATTGATAATGATCGCCGTTCCGCCTTTTACAAGCGTTGTTGCCGCCTGCTTCATTGCGAGCGCAGGATTAGAAGTATGATGTAACGTCGCAGTCATAAAGACAACATCGAACTTCTCCGGCTGCAAGGGAAGATTGTTCATGTCTCCAACCAGGCGTTCGAAATAGATGTTGTCATTATCAAAATAGATTTCTGAAGTTTCAAGCCCGATATATCGCTCACGCAAAATATCTAGTGCAAGTGCAAAACGAGCGCCGCGCTGCTTCATTTTGCGTGTTGACCAACATCTCCCGGCCCCAATATCCAGTACTGATTTGCCGGTGAAATCGAATCGACTGACGACTTCATCGAAATTGTGATAAGTCCTGATCCAGGGGCCTTCATCCAGATAAGGCAACCTCAACATGGTGTCAATCAAAGCATCGTTGGTTTCGCCAAGCAGTTCGATCCATCCTTCTTGTTCGGCAACGATCGCCTCAGTAGGGTTGGGCATCAGGTCGAGAATACCCTTTGAAAACGGATAAGGCTGCCCACAAGATTGGCAGGTAATGTACCCCTCGCGCAGTTCGCGACTATCTGAAACTTTTTCGACCGTATCAAACGTATTGGCGCGACATTGAGGACAGCAAATGTAGTTCAACAGCTCATTGCGCATGATAGTAGTGATTTCATCTTTTGAACCTATGGGGCCGCAATTTCAGCCTGACTGTCAGACTGCTGTAACTTGGTGACACGCTGCCCACGCTGAATTATGATCCGCAGCAGTGATGCTTATCCTGTTGCTGCGCGGTAGGCTTCTAGTGTAGACAGCGCAGTTTTCTTCCAGGTAAAGTTTTTAGATCGAGACAAGCCACGTTCGGTCGAAAGACGACGAAGATCCGCATCTTCCAGTAATCGTTCCAATCCCTCGGCAATTGCGTTGCTATCGTTGACTTCCACCAATAGCCCGGCATCGTCCACAATTTCCGGCAAGGATGAAACGTTCGATGTCAGCACAGGCACACCGCACGCCATTGCTTCTAGCACTGGAATGCCAAAGCCTTCGTATAATGAAGGATAGGCAAAAACACTTGCGCCCTTGTAAAGAAACGGTAAATCTGCATCAAACACAAAGCCAAGAATATGGACATGATCCGTCACTTTACACCGGTGAACCGCTTCAAAAATATCACCGCTATCCCAACCGTTGTTACCGGCCAATACCAAAGGCGGTACCACATCCCCAAGACGTTGGCGCACCAGGGAGTATGCCTCAATCAGTCGCGCGAGATTTTTGCGGGGTTCGAGGGTTCCAACATGCAGTATGTAGCCAGGCTCCTTGATTCCATACTTGGCTAACACAGGCCGCAACTGATCTGGCAAGTAAAGCGACGAAAAATCTTCATCGACGCCTCCGTACGCCACATGGATCCGATCCTCTGGGAAATCAAGGTACCGGATAACATCGCGTTTGGTACTTTCCGAGATTGCAATCAAGGTATCGGCGTGTTGACGAACATGTTGAAGCTTGCGTTCAAACAGGTTGCGGTTCTCACGCGTATGAAACTGCGGGAAGATAACGGGAGAGAGATCGTAGATGGTTGCAACAAGCTTTCCCTGTTCGGGTACCAACTGCGTTACATCTGAAACGTGGAAAACATCCAGGTTATTCAGTGTACTGCGTTGAGATTCACGGGTCTTGTGTTCAATCCACCATTGCCAGGGACGTTCGAGAAGCGCATCGATCTGCCCGGCAATAAATCTACCACCGAAAAAATTCATGCGTTGCCATCGGCTTGCCTTTCTGTGGCGCGGCCCATCAATCACTTTCCAATGCACGCGCTCGGACGGCAAATCGTTGATCTCGATAATCAACGGAAGGTCTTGACGTACCGGCGCATAGTCAACCATTACAATCTCATCCGCTGCGGTAATGGCCACCAATTGACGCAACATATTTACGTTGTAGTAAAGTATGCCGGCACGTGCAATATACAGACTCGTGATATCGTAGCCAATGCGCATGGTGTCAACGATTCTCCGTGATAGTGAGGTTGGCAAGGAACCAAGCTCGCCTTTGTGCAATATGACTATCGAGCTAAGTGGTGCTTGTGCCCGAAATTTCAATCAGTCGATCTTTGATCTTTTGAGCAGCACAACGCCAGTTCCAAGCCTCTAATACACGTTGAGATGCACGAATACCCTTGTCTGTTGCTTCTTCTCGTTCGGCATACACATGGCGCATTAACTCAATGAGATGGTCCTCGTCCGGCTGTGCCCAAACGAATCCCTTATAGTAAGGACATTTGGCTTCGGCTGGGATCAACTTAGCCACGTTCAACGGGTAGGCGACGGTTCCATCCATAAAGTCAGTGTGGGCGCTCCAGTCTGTTGCGATCACGGGTAAGCCACACGCCATAGCCTCAATGATCGGCATTCCCCATCCTTCACCTCGAGTCGGTAGGACAAAGCAGTCTGCAGAACGGTAGAGGCTACCCATCTGGTGCACCGGGAGATCTTGATTGTAAAGAATAACGACCGGTGGACCGTCCTGTGGCAGGTTGAGTTTGGCGATTTCCTTATTCACATCGACGCCAGGATCATTGTTCATTACTTTGAGCAAGAGCAACACGTCATCTTTACGCGAAAATGCTCGATGGTAGGCCTTTAACAGGACTTCGGCTGCTTTTCGCTCTCCCCACTCAAATATGCTTAAGAAGGTGTAGCGGGGCGAAGCGCGGAAAGAGCGAACCTGGGGGTTAAAATAGTCAGAATTGACGCCGAGCGGCATGACATAAACGGGTTTCCGTACACCGCTGTTTAGGAATGTCTCGCGGTTAAAGTTAGAAGGAACCCATACTTCATCCATCGCATTGGCTTGAAGCACCCAATCATCAGGTATACCATTGACTTCTAGCATCGTGTACCCAATACGGTACTTCCCGCTGTTCTTGCAGAACAAGTCGCCTGAGCTATACACCACCTGGGGTAGACTCAAATCTTTAGGGCGTTGACGCATGGCGGCAATGCGGTGATCATCCTTTTGCGTGTCCATCCAATCGGTGCCATAGAGATAGGCCAAGTGCACATCGACGTTCAGTACATCCAGTTGGAGAATCATTTCGCGCGCGGAAACAGCATAACCCGAAGGTGTACCCACTTGAGAATGCCAGAAAACGGTCGCTTCTGCTTTGCTCATCAGCTTTTTCTCCCATTTCTGACGAAAAATCTTTTGAGAGGTCAAGTATAGTTTTGAAAAATTGACCTGATTGATCGTTGTCGTGACATTTTGATGGTGAAGGAGCGTGACTCCACCGGCGCACACGGTGCGATACCCGGCTTCTCGTGCGCGCAAGCAGTAGTCTGTGTCTTCAAAGTATGAAAAAAAGTCTTCGTCCAACACACCTACAGTACTGATAACCTCACGTTTAATATACATGCAGGCGCCCACAACACCTTCAACCTCCCGGTTAAGGCCATACTGGTTGACATCTTTTTCTAGACTTCCTATTTGTTGTCCCCACCACACAGATCGGGGCATATAGGTACCGGCGTGGAGGAACTGTCCGTTGGGAAGAATCTGACGACAACCAACGATTCCGATCTCAGGTTGCTCGTAAGCCACCCTTTGCATCTCCTCCAACCAACCATCTTGAAGGATTTCTATGTCATTATTCAGGAGGAGAATATCATCTTGGGGATCTGCAACTCGGATGGCGGCATTGTTACCACGCACAAAGCCGAGGTTGCTACCGTTTTCAAGGAGTGTTACCCATGACAAAGACTTTAAGTACTCTATCGTTCCATCGGTACTGCCATTATCGGCAACGATTACGGAAACATCTTGACCTATCGACGTATGTGCCTTGAGGGTGTCCAAACAGGCGCGGGTGTAGTCAAGACCGTTCCACGTCAGTATGATGATTGCTACTTTTTTTTTCATCATCTTTGTTGCTGCTTTTCATCATCTTTGTTGTGGAGCCCTTCTGGGCCACCGATTCGCCTCGACTCAAGTGCACTTAGCCGTTTTTGTAGTTCACTTAGTTCTTCTTGCATCGCTGCAACACTCTGTGTCAACTGTTGATCGTTCTGGCTCAGTTTTGTAATGATGGTGACGGCCTGGTTCTGAAACATTCGAATCTGAAAGATGATGGGTTCCGTGAACCACCAGGTAAGGCGACGCACAAAGAGTTGAAAGCGGATGATCCAGGGGCCGACGCCGGGGCGCGTCGAATGAATTATCGCGTTACTATCAATGTTGGCTTGGCTGCGCAAATGGCCGACCTGCTGGTTGATCGAAGTGGTTTGATTCACAACGGTGGATAAATCCAGTCGATGGGGGCGTCCGCTCTCCCAGTCTTGGAGTACCTGTGTTACCGATCCAAGAACGACTTCGACATCTGCTGCTTCTGCATTGACATTAAAAATGTTCACGCCTGCATCCTTGGTTACCAATGATTCTTTCACAACCGAGCAATTATAACGCTACCGAACCGAGATCCTACAATCTACGCAGTAGCTCCGCTTTGCAGCCTGAGTACTTCTTCAATGAACCTCAGGTATTGTTCTGCTATGATGCGAGGGTTGCAATATGTTTCAACGTATTGACGTGCGTTGGATCCGATTTGGTGTCGTCGTTCTGTATTGGTTAGTAGATGACGCAGAGCGCTCTCCACTTCTATATCTTCATTGTCATCAACGTCAATCTTGATACAGATGTTATCTGAGAATTCTCTAAAGGCATCAACGTTTGAAACCAGGGATGCTTTCCCCGCAGCCATCAACCCCATCAGTGTTGCAGAAGACTCTCCGATGGTTGGATACCGAAGATTGAAGCCAATATCAGTTGCAGCAAGGTACGTGTGCAGCAGAGCGTCATCAACGTAGCCGGTCGTGCGCGTTATGTCTGCCAATCCAAGATCCTGGATCAAAGTCGACAAGTCATATCCATCAAAGAATTTGCCAACGATTGCAAGTTGAAGTTGGGGAAAGTCTTCTCGCAGTTTGGCTGCGGCCGTCAGCAGTCGATCGATTCGCTTCTGCGGCACCGCATAGCCAAAGACAGAGATTACCGTGTCAGATGGGTCATAGCCAATTTTTTGCTTCGCCTCAGCGGTGTCCATAAAGGTGCGGTCGGTATCTACCACAAGTTGCAGATGTGTAGTCCGTGCTCCCGGGCAGCGTCTACGCAAGAGACCTTCGGCAAACTGACTATGAACGATGGTGCCGAGGCTACGTTGAACCACTGGCTCAAACAGTGGATACCGAACGACGTCATAACTCGTTTCACCTCTATGGGCGGCGCGTGCGTGCGCAACACCCTCTTTGCCGTAGGCCACCCCCATCAGGCGAGTATATTCCGTCAGTCGCCCGCTCATCAAGTAGAGTTCACCAAAAAATCCATTTAGGTTAATGTCATGGAGAACCGTAATGCCTGGGTACCTCCGCATGATCTCGTAAACCGTTGCATGGAACTGAATATTGGCGCCCATTTGATAGACACACATATCGAAATGTTCATCAAGCGGTCCATGAAACGAACTGCTGCCTCGAATTGGCCTGCTCAGTTCATAAGGCAGCTTAGGCGAAACGCCATCATCTACAAAGACCTGGACGTCCACCAAACTGGCTAAAGCAGAAATCAGGAGTGCACTGTAATCAGCTATGCCCGAGGCTTCGGGAGGCAACGGGGAGAAGTATGCAATCTTCATAGTCATCACTTACCCAGGTTAGCCTTTGCTACCATCACTAGATGCTGTTTGGCTTTCACTGAGTCGAATCAATGCATATGTCACTTTGCCTAGATCATGCGACAGCGTGACAACGTCTTTATCATTGGCAATCAGGCGCTCGCTGATCTCGTCAATCAGTTGCCTCAACTCTTGCCGCTCGGTTGTAAGCGTATGCGCTGTGCCCTCCAGGGCATGCAGCTTACCGTTCACCGTGTTTAGTTCGGTGATCGTATTGTTCAGATCGCCGGCCACGGTGCCCAGTTCGTTTCTAAGCACATGTAACTTATCCGTTAAAACACGCAATTCGTGTGTAACCAAATAGTTGAACTCACTCTGCTGTTGAAGCAAAGGCGCAAGATACCAACGCGTGGAAACTGAGTTCCATGCGCTGCGAAACCATACGATAACAGGTCCAATTAGGGGCAATTTCGATGTAAATGGCTGGGGGATGAGGTGGGCTCTATCTAGCAACTGACCAAACGGGGTGATCTGCTCTCTTTCTGAACCGTTATCAGATGTAGATGCTTTTTGCGTGTTCAAATCAGTCATAAATTTCCCTTGCCCTATTCGGACGGGTGCAGCCACAGATTATGGCGCAAGACTGAAATTGCTGCGTTCATCCGGTCAAAATCCTCTTTGTGTTTATCGCAGTCGGATCCAAACCGTCGTTGCCACAGATACGGGAGCCGGCGTTGTGCATTGGAATAGGCATACTGCAACCCAAGCCGTTCGTCATGGGCACGCGAAAGCAACCACGCCCGTTCAGCAGATACTGTTGCCTCGAGTAATATTTCAGGCGTATAGTGTTTCAGCATGTAACGCCATCGGCTTGCATGTACGTGCCCGTAATAGGAGGCGCTCCCTTTTATCGTGGTCGAGGATTCCATATGCACGAGTTGTGCATTGGGTATGTATGTGACTCGGTAGCCTGCTGCACGTACTCGTTGACAGTAATCAACATCCTCATAGTACAAAAAGAACCCTTCATCCAGCAGACCGACTGAATCGATCACTTCCCGGCGAATAGCGATGGCTGCACCAATAACATAGTCAACATCGCGGATCTCATCGTGTTGACCATAGTCTACTCCGCCCAATCCGTAGTGCCCGGACAGTGCCTGAGGAAAGGTGATATACCCCCCCGCATGTTGTAATACTTCTCCGCCTGGCTGATAGACTTTACAGCCGGCGACGCCGATCTCAGGATCAGCCACCATCGGCTCGATTAGCTGCGACAACCAGTTTGGCGCCAGTTCAACATCAGGATTAATTAACACCACAAACGGAGTCTTTGCCTGACGTAAGCCGACATTGTTACCTGCGGCAAAACCTAAATTTGCATGGTTCTCGACTATCTGTACAGTAGGAAAATGCTCCCGCACGAGTTGAACCGTGCCATCTGTCGACCCATTGTCTAGCAGTAGAATCGAGAAATCAGGGTAGTCCTGTTGCAAGGCGGATGTAATGCAATCGCGCAAGAACTGATGCGAATTCCAAGTTAGAACTACAAGGGTTATCTTAGGCAGCATTCTCTATGCGACATTGTCTGCTAGAAAAACGAATGGACTCACAAGCGAATTTCAGGATGGATTCTATACCAGTCTTTCAAATAACAACAAAAATACGTGCACTACTGGCTAAGGGCAGGCTATGTCAAATCCGTTTGATAGCTGAATCCTACAAATCCACACTGCGAAGTCTGGCCACTGCATCGTCCATACTGTTCTTCGAGAATACGTGTCGACGTACTTCTCGCCACCACCACCAGACAGTGGCTCCCCACGCCGTCAAGGAGGAGAGCTGGATGATGACTGCTGCGTACAGCGCCGGCAGTAGAATATAGAGGCCGTCAGTCAGGTGGATACCCCAATAAGAGACAACCATATGGATGAATGCGCCCAGGGTATATACGCCCAGTTCAACTGAACCCATTAGCAATCCTAACGGAATCAGCCAGGCCAGGCTCTGTAAACCCAAATTGGGCATGAACACAAACAAAGTCAGTACAGTTAACAAAAGGGATGAGAGTGCCGAGATACGTTGCTGCCATAGAATGACGATGACGGCAGCGATCAAGGCCCAATAACGTCCTATCTGAACAATGACTGTGTAAAGCCTGTTTCCGAGACCGGTCAACTCATGGAATACATTTAGGATCGCGGAATAGCCCCACCAGCCTGGAATTGCACCAACATTTAGAGCACGCAGTACGATTGGAAGAATCGAGCCGGGAAAGAGCCATTCATAGAAAAGTATGGCAGCGATTGGCCCGACCATTACTGCCGAAACGGCCAACAGCCAGTGACTCACTCTCTTCATGCGCAAGAGCAGAATTGGGAGCAAAATCACTGGAAACACTTTCGATAACACACCCAAGCCCAGTACAAATGAAGATGCGACCACACTGGCTCTATGCGTTTGAAAGAACTGAAAAATGTACCAGGCACTCACGAGCAATAGCAGCGGGATTGCATCGTACTGTCCTTGATATGCTGTTACCAGGATCATGACAGGATTGAACGCAAATAGCCAACCTGAAACAAGCGCATCATCTTTTGAGCGCATCCGAACCACGCTTTGATAGATCATCACGGTCATCGCAGTATCTGCCACGATACCGGGTAACTTGGTCCAGAAAGGGAATGCTCCGCCAATGGTATCAGTCATCCATGCAGCAGCAGCAAAGACGTAAATTTGGAGAGGTAGGTAGGGGTGGGCAACTTGAGAGAGATAGACGTTTTCATGCACCAGCAGCATCCTGCCTGCCTGTTCGAAAACGTTCATTTCGTAACGTGCACCACGTGGCAGAATGAGCGCGGGGATCAATCTGACCAGTAGTGCCACCACAACAGCCCAATGGATTCTAGGAAATGAAATCTCTCTTCGTTTCCATAATATGTAGAGTTCGCTCGATGTACATCCTATGATCCAAATGAAGACAAAGATCAAGCGTGAGTCAATATAGGGCATATACTTCGCCTGGAGTGAAATCAGATAGAAAACAAATAGTGCCGGCCGTTGGGCCTGCAGATAGGGCAGAAGAACAGCCAGTTATACTAAGTGTACGCTAGAATTCCTTAACCAGACTGGGCACTGCCGTATGGCACCATGTCGCTTGAATATGTACAACACCGTCCTCGCTACGACCACGCGGCGCCTTCACTTCGAACGGGTACATGCGATGGTGATGGTCGAATGCAACAGTAGAATTGCGATTGTAAATTGCAACCGTCAACTCATAATGCCCCGGGTTGAGGGGTAAGTCCTCTATTCGATACTCCATATACCCCGTTCCCTCGATGGCCTCTATGTCATAACCTTCATCAACTGAGTTTGGCCCATTTACGTGGGCCCCATCCTGCCGGTAGATCGCCAAACCAAAAGTAGGCTGAGAGACACGGGTATGAGCCGTGTAGTAGATACGAATACTTAACGTGGACCCGCGTTGGAACTGATCCACCTCTTCGCCTTGTTCATTACGCAGTTCGACGCCTGAAATCTCGGCTTGATACGTACCCCATCGCCGTATCTCGGTTTGAAAAGCAGTTTTGGCTTCTTCTCCCGATTCAGTTTCTTCGGCAGAGCCATCTTGTTCAGCCCGGCGTCTTGAGTAGTACAACTCGTTCGTATAAGCGAGATAGGCATCCACTGTGTCAAAAGCAGCGCCATCGGCACGCACCTCGCTGTCATGTAACCAGATTGCCCTATCGCAAAGACGACGGATATCTTCTGCATTATGAGATACCAGGAGTATGGCGACGCCTTGCTCTTTCATTTCCAAAATGCGCTGCATACATTTCTGTTGGAAAATCTGATCGCCTACTGTAAGCACCTCATCAATCACCAGGATCTCGGGTGATGTGTGGACCGCCACAGAAAATCCCAGGCGTACATACATGCCAGATGAATAATGTTTTACCGGGGTATCAATGAAATCGCCGATTTCGGCAAAATCAATGATCTGATCAAGTTTGCTGCGAATGGTCTCGCTGTTCATACCATAGATCGAGCCGTTTAGAAAAACGTTTTCGCGGCCAGTTAGGTCGGGGTGGAACCCGGCACCAAGCTCAAGTAGCGAAGCAATACGCCCACTGATCTGAACCCGGCCACTCGTGGGTGGCAAGACACCGGTGATCACTTTGAGTAGGGTACTCTTGCCAGAACCATTCTGGCCTAGAATACCAATGCTATCACCAGGATAGATGCACAGCGACACATTGCGTAAGGGCCAAAAATAATCAGGCTTGGCCCACTGGCGTTTCCACAGTCGGATAAAAGTATCTTGAATTGAACGCTGATGTTCGTGTTGCAGTCGAAACCGTTTTGAGACGTCGACAACGTCAATCAACGGCTTGCGGGAATCAATAGATTGGTTGTTTGCAGGCATGATACAAGTTTAGCCTTTTCATACTGTGACACTCTATAAGACTAACACTGATCAGGTCAGATCTACGGTCACAATTGTTTGAATGAGGATTCTATCCCCAAAATGCGATTGAGAAGATGATGTGCGCACGACGAAGTTAGAAAGGCCAATCAACTATCAGACTTCTTGCACCGGCCAGTGCGAACACTGCGGCGATTGGCCAACCAACTGAAGGTACACTCAACCTCAAGGTGCTGCTGGCAGACCTAGTTTATATACAGGTATACCGCTAACCGTTGAGGTTTCAACCAAAAAATGTGATTCAAGGGTCTGTGGGAGATCGTGAATGAAATTATCGCCGTTGTTCACAAAGTATACTGGTTTGTCATGTTCAAGGAGAACAGTTATCACGTCAACAATGACAGGTATGGCCTCCGGCACCCGATACTGCTGTTGAATCGGATCGGAAACAGGTACCCGTCGGTAGTTAAACACAGAACGATTGCCATACACTGCAAACGAATCATTCCATGGATATGACATGAACACGGCATTCGTTGGTGTTGCCGATGCAATTGACTCGATCAATGCGACATGCTGCGCGTTAGATTCACCTCTACGTGCGGATTCATTCAAGGTGCCCGGCAACTGCCACACGGCGACCAAGAAAAGGGCAGACGCAAGCGCCAACTGCAAAAACCTTGGCGCCTTCCCCAGTATGAGAACGATCGTCGTTGCGGCGCCAATAGCAATCAGTGGGAAAAGCGGAACCAGGAACCGTGCGTTAATTCCCGTTGGCGCAAATGCATAAACCGAATGTAACCCAAACACAGCTAGTGAAATACCCGCAAGTATAACACCAGTACGCTTCAACAAACCCCATCCGATAAACGCAAGCGGCAAGAAGATTCCGAAGTTACGCCATAATGTTTCTGCCCCAGCGATCAAACTATAACCACCCACAAAAGATGGTCCGTATGCATACCCAATCGAAAAAGCCGGTAATGGATACCAACCATGTTCAGGACTGTAGCTTGTTGACGCCCATCCCCCATAGTAAAAATAGTTAAAAAATGGAACTGAAACTATGGCAAGACCAGAGAGAACCCAAAATGGCCAGTGTGATGATAACTTGTCGCGGTGTTTAAGAATCAGCCAACCATCGGCAGCTAGAAAAACCAACAACACAACTAAATTTGTATAACGAATGTAGATGTTGAACGCAAGCAAAGTGGCCAGAAGGACCATGATGGAGGTTTCCATCCACCGGCCGACAGGTGACACATTAATGAACACGTAAAGCACCAAAGCCGCAGTAATGATTGCTGCACTAGGAAACTCAGACCATATTGCTGTTCCAAAATACCATAGACCTGGTGTAACACCTAGCAGCAACATGGCCCAGAAGGCAGCCCAAAGCTCTCGAGTTAGTATCCAGGTGAGTATCCCACTCAAGATGATGCAAAGTAATGCTGTAGCGGGGACCACCAAATGGACGAGACTGGACTCCGTTCCAAACAACAGTGGGATAGATAGAAGCAGTGAAAGGCCAGGAGGAAAACCCAAATACATCAAGTTCGTGTCTGGACGGCGAATCTGAAAGGCATACAAAGAGAAGTATGGTCCTGCAAGCGCGTTGTTTGGATCTTCATAAACAGGTCCAAGTCCGGCAGCAATACGTTTCGCCGCATACAGATAACCAATCGGGTCGCTAATCAGCGGTTGCCATTCAACGAGCAGTAGTAACCCAATAGCTATGCACAGCAAAACACATCCAATGAGAATCCCTGCGAATCTACGATGAGGCAGTTGCTCGAATCTCGTAAGCACCAACCTGGATAGACTCAACCTGCGACGAAGCCACTTTGTTCCCGAGCTGTTGGCGTCTTGACTAATATCCACTAGAAGCGTGTGGTCTTTCAGCTTTATTTGTTCCTTCATAGCAGATAAGAGCAACACGATATGAATCGCCTTACATCACAGAAATTGCAGTACCGCAAAACCTGCTAAGGTTTTGCGGTACTGCAAGATTACAGAAAACGCTGTAGATTAAGGTTGAATATGGACATAAACTGGTTGTGCGCCAACCGACAGCGTCACAAATCCATCTGATTGCCCGTCCTGGGCATCAGTGACTGTGGACAAGGCGCCTCCGTAGAGATCGTTCACAGTAGCAACTGCCCCCTGCAACTTCAATGGTTTGGTATCAGTTTGAGAAATTGGGCCAAGCCAGGCGATATACATCGGTTTGTTGTTTTTATCAATAAACCTGTAGGCAAGCAGATCCGCATTCCCTGTTTCGGTCTGTGTCAATGAGCGATCAAACTGTGCTCCATCCAACATAGATACAGCAGTCTGGTACGCGACAAAGGATGGTTTGCGCTGTGGACGCACCGTGGCGGATACGGCAGTTGTTACAAGGCCATTCCGGTACGGATAGGTCACACTCGGATCGTACAGCATAAACCAGATAAGTGTATCAACGTTGGCAGCCACGGCTTGTGTATACAACATGGTCACATAGCGCGCCTGATTTTCTGGGGTTTCAGGCAGATTGCTGTGCATTCCAGCTTCTGTGATAAAAATCGGCTTATCAAGATTGTACTCAGCCAGTTTTTCCCTCATGGCCTTCGTCTTCTCCAGCAGACCAGGACCGTTTGGTGCCCCCCAGTTTACAGCAAAAGGCGGATACTGATGAAAGTTCATAATATCGAAGTAAGCGCCGCCTCCATTTTCCAGCACCGTATCCAGGAAACTACGCACGAAAGGTCCGTTGTGTTCAACAAACCAGTCATAGGCGATACCCCCCAACAGTACTTTCGCATTCGGATTAGCGGCTTTCACCGTTGGATAAACAGCCTCCAACATCTGCGCATATTCCTTGCCATAGTTGCCCCAACGAATATCGTCTACACCCGCAATGTTTGCATCTGGTTCATTGTAAAACTCAAAATGTTCCACGATGGGAGAACCTGGGGCATCATCGATACCGTCTCCGTCATATCGTTCAACCAGGGCGCCGACGAAACTAGTAAACTCACTTAACGGCACCTTATCAATCGGCCCCAGACTGTTCGTTGCCGCCCACCCGGGATTGTAATGGATCGTAAGAACCATGTTGAAGCCACCCTGCCTGGCGGGTTCGACAACACTATCAACCAGCCGCCAGTTATACTCTGAAGGGGAAACATTTGAGGGCTCTACGCTAGCCCAACTTATCTCGTTACGTATCCACCTTGCCCCGCTACTAACCAACTCACAGTAATACGGACTCTGGGGACTCATGGTTCCATACACCTGAACACCAAAATGATTCTTGGCATGATTTAACGTAGTAGAACAGAAATTGCTGCCTATCATGTCATGGGTAGAAACAGGCTATTCGTTGCCGCCACTGTACTTGGATTGTTCTGAACATTCGGTGTATCGGCTGTATTTTCGCCGGAGACAGGTTCTTGCATCCTTGCAATGTGTGGATGCAGCATGAAGAACACTATCATTAATCCAAGAGTCATAAAAAACACGATACTTCGGGTTTGCTTTAGTGAAATGTGTATGCTGTTTTTCATTGTAATCTCTGATTCCTCAGTGTTGAACTACCAAATATGCAAGCACGATATGGCTGATATTGAGAGATTGGAGGGGTATAGCCGGCGATCTGCGAATGAGTATCTACCTTGCTATCATAGGAGCATAGATATTGAAAAAGTATGGGGGTACCCATCGCACCACCTTGTTAGCTGCTCCACACGTAAACCAGGCACTGCCATCGCTACTTACCTGAATATCAAGAGGTGTACAAGCATTTCCCGGCGCCTGTGCTTCTCGTACTCTACCGATGGCTGTATCTGAACTAATCTCAACAAGTCCAATCTTCTGCATCAGTTCATCGGCATAGAACAGACCCTTAGGTCCACTGTCTTCACTCAAGGCAATTCGCTTTGATCCGCTTACTCCGTCGCCACTGCCGGGTAATGGAGTCCAGCGCCAGAATGTAAGCGTGCCGGGTGCATAACGTCCAATACGATTCCCACCGGTGACACTAACCCATGGAACATCACCACCTTCCAATGCAAGTCCTGTCGGTCGTGTGTATGGCAAAGTCGGTATGCTAATGAATGCATTCTTTTCTGGATTAAAATTCGCAATCCTATTCACATTGGGCGCCGTGACCCAAACAGAACCGGGCTTAACTGTGGCGACGCTCTCAAGGCCCCCGTTTGCCAGCGTGTATGGATATGACTGGAACGCACCCGACGACGGATCATATTTGCTAAGACTATTCGCTTTTTGTTGGGTAAACCAGACTATCCCGTCAGCCGCAACTTGAATACCAGTAGGGCCACTATCGATATCAGGCAAGTCATACGTCTTGATCTCATCTGTTACCGGATCCAGGCGACCGATTTCATTACTTCCATAAGCCGTAAACCAAACGGTATTCTCGTCAAAGTCCAAGTCATAAGGGTGGCTGCCGGATTCCAAGAAGTATGTGCGGACTAAGTATGATGTGGTCTGGCTAACGACTCCAGTGACAGAAATGACGCCAATAGCATCGATTTCAGGTAACGTCACCCATACTCGCCCCGAATTCTCAACGGCTAAACGGGTCGGGTTTCCCGCAATGTCAAACTGTTCAAACAAAGATGAGGAGGATTCTGTTACTATGGTTTGTGTGTCTACTGATACCCCCGTCCTTACAGTCTGGCCCACCACCGGTTGGCTGATGAGCACTAAGCACAGAAACAGCATTACCGTTAATAAAATCTTACCTATCACAGTGCGATCCCTCAATAGAACTAATACTCAAATTTCGTCCATTCACTTCTCGTATCACATTCTGCCGGCACGGCTTACAAACGTCCTCAGAGACGAGAT
>CAVWAL010000019.1:0-32008 GCA_963752935.1 uncultured bacterium | reverse complement strand
CTACATATTGTGCTTTCAGCGCCCCCTGCAGGACTCGAACCTGCGACCAACGGTTTAGAAGACCGTTGCTCTATCCACTGAGCTAAGAGGGCAGACAACGGACGGTCCGTCCGTCCGTGTTGTTTCGATTTTACCTGAGGCGGGCGTACAGGTCAAAGCCTGTGGCCACAAACTGACAAGGCGTCTCTACGGTGTAACGGTGGGCGTCTCCTGTGGCATAAACCCGGCGCCGCTTTGCAGCAAGGTCCCCAGCCGCACACGCGCGATCACGGCCAACTGCGGGTTATCTTCCGATGAATAGTCGAACGTGCGCTCGTAGTTATCAATGGCCCCCATCAGATCGCCGCGACTTTCGGCGATGTTGCCCAGCAGAAAATAGGCCTGCCCTTCGGTTTCATCCAGAGCCAGCGCCTCCTGCGCCGCAGCCTCAGCACCATCCAGATCGCCGGCCATGACGCGTGTATTGCCCAAACTCACCCAGAAAAGATCCTGATTGTCGGCGTCCACCAGCGCACGCGCTTGGGCCAGCGCCGCCTGCGATCGTTCCGTCAGGCCCAGCCGCTCCGCGACCACCCCTTCCCAGACCAGCAGCTCGGCGTCCGGCGTGCTCAACTGCGCCTTGGACTCTTCGATCACCGTCAACGCTTCTTCCCAGCGCCCTTCGGCCGCTAGATCCGGCAAGCGATTGGTGGCATCGTTGACCACCAGCACATCGGGATCGGGCGGGAAAAACGTATTGACGACCCAAAAGAGAGCCACAAAAAAGAGGACAATGCCACCGATGGTAAAGGTGAAGCGGCGCGCCGAACGCTGTCGATCCGCAGCCACCACCGCATCCAGCCGCCACCAGAAGCCATCCGAGTCGGGATTGCGCGCGCGCAACTTGGCCATACCACCGGCGCGCCCCGCCGCCGACACCACCGGTTGTGGGTTCCCTTCAATGCGGCTAAGCAGGCTGCCCTGCCGGGTCTGCTCAGGCCGCAGATCGATGCCACTATCGGCCAGTGTAGTCAGTTGACTGTTGATCCGATCAAGCAATTGCAGAAACGGCTCGACTGTTTCGCCGTTCAGTTGCACAACCATGCGTTCCGCTTGATCCAGATCGTCTCGTAGTTGATTGACCGGGTTGCGAAGCTGTTCTGGGATTGAGTAGGCCATCTAGTCTTGATCGTCCTCCTCGTCGTCATCATCCATGTTGCGCTCAATCATTTTGCCACTGGCCAGCGCAGCCGCCACCTCTTCCTCGCGCTGGATCTCACGATAGACCCGATTTAGCCCGGATTTGATCTGGCTTTCGATCTTCGCCTTACGTTCGGGCGGCACCGGGAACCACTCAACCATCTCACCGACCAGACCGCTCTTGGTCTCATTCTTGGTTCTGCCCTCGCGGTAGAAGTCGCGCACCCGCTCGCGGATAAAGGCGATGTACTCCTCGACCTTGTGCGTCACTTCGGGCTTACAGACCGGACCATGCCCGGGCACGATCTGTTCGGGATTCAACTGCCGCACATAGCGCAGCGCCTCGATCCATTGCAGCGTATCAGCCTGCGCCATATAGGGGTGTTGATCCACCCAGACCACATCACCCGCAAAGCAGATGCGCTCTTCAGGCAGCCAGGCAATGCTGGTGGCCGGGGTATGCCCGCCCAAAAAGATCAACTGGATCTCGCGCCCCCCATAGAGCAGTTTGGCGCTATCGGTAAAGGTAACATGCGGCGGCACAATCTCAATATTGGTCAACTGTTGCTGAATATCAGGTTCACGCTTAAAACTATTGTAAACGCGTTCCTTAAAATTCTCGGTGTAGCCCGCCATCTCTTTGTGGGCACGCTCATGCGCGATGACCTTGCTGGGCAGAAAGTATTGATTGCCCAGGGCATGCCCACGATGGTGATCCGTGTTGAAAATGTAGAGGAAGGGCCGATCCTGGCACTCCTCTTCAATCTGAGCACGCCAATCCTCGGCCTGTTCGGGGATCAACGGCGTGTCGATGAGAATCACGCCTTCATCGGTCAACACGAACCCCGGCGTACAGCCGCGGTAGAAGGTGTTGATAAAAACATCAGGACCAATCTCCTGCCGTTGTCCTAACCCGGTCACACCGATCTTCACACTCGATCTTCGTCTGGCAGCCATGCCAACTCCTTTGCTAACACCCATTCTGTTGATTCAATCACATGAATCCGGGCACATTCTGGCTATAGCTTAGCCGTCGGGTAGAGCACTGTCAAGAACTCCATGATTATGTCAAGTTGATCTTCTCTCCCTAACACAATGTTGAGATTGTCCTCTCTGGCGTCAGGTTGTTTTGTCAGCCCAAAGTGCTATAATTTACGATGACTCTTAGCGGTCGCGCAACACTCAACGATCTCCGTTTGCGCTTCCACGCCCTGGCCCCGTCTGTCGATACGGTTCCGTCCGGCATCCTTTGCTGCGACTGCACTACAGCCTCTTTCAAGCCAGGAACGAGACAGGTAGATTCAAACAATTTGTGGTCAATGACCCGTGACGATAAGGAGTAGAAAGACTTGAGCAAGAAACGGCTAGGAGTACTCACCAGTGGCGGTGATGCGCAAGGGATGAATGCGGCGGTGCGCGCCGTCGTCCGTGCGGCGCTCGGTCTGGGCGCCGATGTTTTTGCCATATACGAAGGCTATGAAGGCATGATCCTGGGCGAAAACTATATTCGCAGTGTAGAGTGGTCTACCGTCGGCGGCATCATGCAGAAGGGTGGCACTATCTTTGGCACGGCACGCAGCCCCGAATTCCGCACCGTCGAAGGAAGGCGCAAAGCGGCGCGCAACCTCGTCATCAACGGCATCGATCGCCTGGTGGTGATTGGTGGTGACGGCAGCCTGACCGGGGCCAACCTGCTGCGTCAGGAATGGTCGGATCATCTGAGCGAGTTGGTCGCCCGCGGGGATATCAGCCAGCAAAGCGCTGACGCCCACGCCTACCTTTCCATTGCCGGGCTGGTCGGCTCCATCGACAACGACATGGCCGGCACAGATATGACCATCGGCGCGGATACGGCGCTACACCGCATCACTGCCGCCGTCGACGCCATCACCAGCACAGCCGCCAGCCATCAACGCGCCTTTGTGGTCGAAGTGATGGGGCGCAACTGTGGCTACCTGGCCCTGATGGGCGCACTGGCCTCAGGCGCGGATTGGGTGCTGATCCCCGAAAGCCCACCCAATGTCGACGCCTGGGAAGATAAGATGTGCGACATTCTGCGCACAGGCCGGCAAATGGGCCGCCGCGATAGCATTGTGATCGTGGCCGAAGGTGCGCAGGATCGGCATGGGAACCCCATCACCAGCGATTACGTCAAACGGGTGCTCGAAGAGCAACTACACGAAGATGTCCGCGTCACAGTGCTCGGCCATGTTCAGCGCGGCGGCGCCCCTAGCGCCTATGATCGCGTGTTATCCACATTGGTTGGCGTCAAGGCGGCGGAGACTGTGCTTGCCGCGGGGCCAGACGACGAAGCGCTGTTGATCGGTGTAAGCGACAACAAGGTAATTACACAGCCCTTAATGGCCTGTGTCGAGCGCACGCATGCCATTAACCAGGCCGTCAACGAACGCAACTTTGAAAGAGCGATGGAGTTGCGCGGCAAGAGTTTTCAAGAGTCATTCCGCATGTTTCGCACCCTGGTCCGCGCCACCCCACACCCGCCCACGCCGGGGCAGAAACGTTTTCGCATCGGTATTCTCAACGCAGGCGGCCCGGCGCCCGGCATGAACGCGGCGGTGCGCGCCGCCGTGCGCCTCACCATCGACAAAGGGCACACCCCCTTCGCCATTTACCGCGGGTTCCGTGGGCTGATCAACGACAATGTCACCGAACTGGAGTGGATGTCCGTCAATGGGTGGTCGCCTACCGGCGGCTCAGAGTTGGGCACCAGCCGCAAAGTGCCCAAAGGCAGCGATCTCTACGCCATCGCGCGCACCATCGAGACCCACAAAATCGACGCGCTGATGATCATCGGCGGATGGACAGGCTACGAAGCCGCCCTGTTGATGTACCAGGAGCGGCGTAACTTTCCTACCTTCAACATTCCCATCATCTGCCTGCCCGCGACCATCAACAACAACTTGCCGGGCGCAGAATTGAGCATCGGGGCGGACACGGCGCTCAACAGCATCGTCGAGGCGGTGGACAAAATCAAACAGTCGGCGGTGGCGTCCAATCGCTGTTTCATCGTCGAAGTGATGGGGCGCTACTGTGGCTACCTCGCCCTGATGAGTGCCATGGCCACCGGCGCCGAACGTGTCTACTTGCACGAAGAAGGCGTCACACTCAAAGATCTGCAACAGGATGTGGACATGCTTGTGGACGGTTTCACGCACGGGAAGCGGCTGGGCTTGATGATCCGCAACGAAGACGCCAACCCGCTCTACACCACTTCCTTCCTGGCCGCGCTCTTCGAACAAGAAGGAGGCGATCTCTTCGACGTCCGCACGGCCATTCTCGGCCACTTGCAGCAGGGAGGCGATCCCACGCCGTTTGATCGCATTATGGCCACGCGCATGACGGCCTACGCCGTGGAGTATCTGGAAAGCGTCCTCAACCAGGAACTTGAAGAGAAGCCCGCGGTCTGCCTGGGCATGTTGCAAGGGCAGACACGCTTCACACCTCTGTACGAAGTATCGCGCATGATGGACGTTCAGTTTCAGCGCCCCAAACAGGAATGGTGGATGGATCTGCGCCCAATCGTGCGCATTCTGGCCCACCCCGATCGCAGTCTACGCCCCAAAGCCAGCGAGTAGATGATTCTGCCGCCAACACCACTGGGCAGAATTTCGACTCTGGTCGTCGCTGTTCAGCTATGCGCGACGCAGCCGCCGGCAGGACTCCCTGCATGCGAATTCCATTCTGGCCCGTGCCTCGTAACTGACGCATTGCCCAACCCATCGCCCAAAGTGAAAGCGCCCTGTGCAGGGCGCTTTCACTTTGTCCACTCACTTTATACCTCTGAATATGTCTGAAAAAGTGCCGGGATGCATAGATCAAAAGAAGAAGCAGTTCTATGCTTCTTCTACAGCCCGCTAACCGTTTCAACAGTTCAGAGGAGATTGACCGTGCATCGCCAAAGTGCCCATTATATGCGCCTGATCGATAAACATCCTGATCTATTCCCTTGCCTTCCGCAGATGCAGAAGGCATTCGATCTACTTAGCCGCATGTACGCCAACGGTGGGAAACTCCTCGTCTGTGGAAACGGTGGCAGCGCCGCCGACAGCGAACACATTGTCGGTGAGCTGATGAAGACCTTTCTACTGCCGCGGCCACTGCCCACTGCGACACGCAAGCGCCTGGCCGAGTTCTATCCCGATCACGGCGAGGCATTGGCGGATCGCTTGCAAGGTGTACTGCCGTCAATTTCGCTGGTCAGTCAAACATCCTTTATTACTGCCTACGCGAATGATGTCGACGCCGACATGGTCTTTGCCCAGCAAGTCTACGGCTATGGCCAGCCCGGCGATGCCCTTCTCTGCATCAGCACATCAGGGAATTCAGCCAATGTCCTCAACGCCGCCCGCGTGGCGCGCTCCATGAATCTGCTCACCGTGGGCCTCACCGGTCAGGACGGCGGCGCGCTCCCCAGCGTCTGCGACGTGACGATCTGCGTCCCCGGCTGCGAAGTCACCGAAATCCAAGAACGCCATATAGCGGTCTACCATGCACTCTGTGCCGCGCTCGAACAAAGATTTTTTGGGTGATACCGGAGCCGTAACAGCCTTCGTGCGTAACGATATCGATCAGCTACAGTGGTATCACTTTGAAACCGAGAGTTTGACTAGCGCCGGTTGAGTGCCCGAAGCCTGCGGAGGGTATATCGAAACCCAGCGGGTTCGACGGCGATCCCGTGTTGACCCGCTTCGCTGGTTTCGATACGGCTCGCAGACCCGCTTTCTGAAGCGCCCCGCTTTCTAAAGCGGGCGTACTCCAACCGACGCTCGCTCTCTTGCCGGGTAGTCCAACGCCGCGGCTTCGACGGTCACAAAACTCTCGGTTTCAAAGTTGCTTCAGGTTAGATCAAATCGAAACAGTTACTTAAGGATGCTGCAGTACGCCTGTGCGCAGACCCTGCGGCACACTTCTACCCTCGCAAAGCAGCAACTCCACAATCTCCTCAAACGTAGACGCCGTGTAGTCGGGCGCAGAGGCCCTGATTTCTTTGTCGGCGTCACAGTAGCGCGTGAACAGAACCGTCGAGCAGCCGGCGCCGCGTCCCGCCTCAATGTCGGCTGCAATGTCACCGATCATCCACGACCGCGCCAGATCCAGATGCAATTCTTCAGCCGCCCGCAACAACAGGCCTGGGCGCGGTTTGCGGCAGTCGCAATCACAGACATACGCCGCGATCCGTCCGCCGGGGTGATGTGGACAATAGTAAAAACCGTCCATGTGCACGCCGTACTCCCTCAACAGATCCAGAATCTTGGCCTTGACCGCCCCCAGCGCCGACTCGGGGAAGAGTCCGCGCGCAATGCCGGATTGGTTGGTCACGACGACGAGTTGATAGCCGTGGGCCTGTAGCGTGCGCAGCGCCTCGCCCACGCCGGGCGTGAGCGAGATCAGCGCAGGTTCGACGTTGTACGGGATATCGGGGATCAGCGTATTGTCTTTGTCCAGAAAGATGGCGGGTTGCCGGTTCAACATGGATGACTCCTGTGTGCAAAAGTGAAGCAACTTTGAAAAGTCGAGATTGACTAGCGCCGGGTGAAGTGCCCGCGCCGGGTGAGTAGCGCGGAGCCTGCGGAGGGCTAAGGCGCAGCGCCTGTGCCAAACGAGCCAAGCGGGTTGTACGACGATCCGATGTTGAGCCGCTTCGCTGGTTTCGATACGGCTCGCAGACTCGCCACTCAACCGACGCTCGCTTTCTGAGCGGGGTGACCATCATCTCATCATCATCTTGAGCCAAAACCTTCTTCCCCATCACCCCTTCACCCGCTCACCCCTTCACCCGCTGCTCACCCTCAAGGCTGCCCCACGACAGCCCTACGGCCAGGACGTTTCGTGCAGCGGCAAGACCATCATTTCGGGGATGATCGACTCGGCGGGTGACGTGAGCACATGCAACACCGATCGGGCGACGCTGTACGGATCTTGTAGCGTGTTCACATCCACTTCGGGGAAACGATCCAGGATGAAGCCGGTGCGCATCCCACCCGGGATCATGGCGGTGACTTTGACATTGTGTGCCCGCGCTTCTGTGAAAAGCCCGCGGCTGAAGCCCAGCAGCCCCCACTTGCTGGCGTGATAGACCGATGCATTGGGCCAGGCCCGTTTGGCTGCCGTCGAGATGATGTTGACGATGTGCCCCGATCGCGCAGGATACATCATTTCCACCGCCTTCTTCGCCATCAACACAGGACCGCGCAGATTGACGGCCATCACCTGATCCCACTCTTGCATGGAGATCTCCTCCACCGGCTTGGTGACATCGATCCCCGCGCTGTTGATCAGAAAGTCCAGCCGTCCATACTCATCCTCGATCTGCTGGAAGAAACGGTCGACGTCGGCATCGTCTGCCACGTTTAGTGAGAGCGCGCTCACCCTGCGTCCCTGCGCGGACAACTCGGCAGCGGTCTGTTCGGCCAGATCGCGCTTCACGTCGCCGATGATTACCTGCACACCGGCGCCGGCCAGCACATGCACGATGGCCTGCCCCAACCCCTGGCTGCCGCCGGTGACGACAGCAACCTTGCCGCGCACAGGGCTACCGGTCTGGTCACGACCATTGGGATCAACCTCAGGCACGTTTTTAACTTCATTTACGAATTGCATACGAAAATATCCTTTATCTGGTAAGGGGAGACTTAATCCCCAATCTTTGCCGCCGCCACTTTAGGGCGCATGCGAGCAAGCCGTTTGTGCGGCCGGCTTCGCCCTTCACCGTGGGCGCGGTAGATCGCTTCGAGCTGATCTGCGACTTTGTCCCACGTGAAGTAAGCGTTGACCCGTTCAATAGCACCGCGGCTGTAGCGTGCTGCCAACATTTCGTTGCCGAGCAGAGTGGTCAGAGCATCGGCAAAGGCCGCCGTGTCTTTTGGTGAAATCAGCAAGCCGGTCTCCTCATGGGCCACGGTGAACTGAATGCCGCCCACTCTGGATCCAATCACCGGCGTTCCGCAGGCCATAGATTCTAGCGGCGTGATGCCAAACGGTTCATACCAGGGCGTGCTGGCGAAGACATCGGCGGCGTTGTAGTAATACTTGAGCACCTCTCGATGGCGCCTCCCCGTAAAGATCACGCGATCCGTCACGCCTTCCTCAGCGGCTATCGCCATCAGACGCCCAATTTCCGGTGTCTTCGTCGGATCAGGATCGGCGGATTCACCGCCCACGACAAGCAGATCCACGTCCTTGCGCGCCGATGTGCGCACGAACTGGGCGAAGCCGCGCACTACCGTCTCAACACCCTTGCGCCGCACCATCCGCCCCAACTGCAGCACATAGGTGCGCTGCGGATCGAGACCCAGGGCCTGGCAGGCGTCCGTCTTTGGTATCGGGTAGAACTCCGCCCGATCGAATCCACACGGTATCACCGTAATGCGGGACGCATCGGCCGCGTATAGATCGAGCATGTCCTGGCGATCTTGCGGACATTCGGCGATCACCTGAGCGGCCTCCTTCATGGCGCGTTCCTCCACGGCGAAGCGTTCTGCCGGAAACTCATCGGCGGCGCCCTGGTGCTGCACGCGCACTCGACCCAGCGCGTGAAAGGTGACCACAAAGGGGATGCCCAATTGCTGACGCAGGTTGGCGGCTACCAATGCAGACATAAAAAAGTGGGCATGTACAAGATGATACGGGTGCGGTTGGGCACGCATGAACGCTGCCATACCCCGTGTGAACGGCTCCATAAAGGGCAGCAGATCCTCTTTACGCACAACCCGTTTGGGCCCAGCCTCGATGTGTACGATGCGAATGTTCTCGTGATCGTCAACGACTTCGGGCAGCGTGGGATCATCCCAGCGGGTAAAGACATCGATATGGTATCCACGGCGGGCCAGGTGACGAGCCACCTGCGCCACGTAGACATTCTGTCCGCCGCTATCCACGCCGCCCAGAGCGGCCAACGGCGATGCGTGTTCGCTGATAAAAGCAAGGTTCACAATTTACCTCTTCTCACGATTCCTCGTTCACGATTCACGGGACACTCACAGCGACAGGGCGCTCGGCCCGTTCCTCCGGCGCCTGCGTCACCTGGAGCATGAGATCTCGCCAGTCGCGCACAAAACGCTCGACACCGAAGTGCTTGCGCGCAAATGCCCGGCCATGATACGAAATTTCCTCGGCCAGCGATCGATCTTCCAACAACTGGTGCATGCGCTCGATCAGCCAGTCCACATCGGTGTGGACAAAACCGGTCTTTCCGTTCTTGAAGGTCACCGCCATTTCGGTGGTGGCGAGGCCGACGATGGGCAGCCCCACCGCCGCCGCTTCGAGGACGGCGAGCCCCAGGCTGGTGTAGCGGATGGGGTTGAAGAAGAAGCGGTATTGGGCGATGAACTCGGGCAGTTCATTGTGCGGGACTTCGCCCAGCCCACCTAACTCCGTGGCACCCATGCCTATGAGATCAAGCGGGATCTCCTGGCGCACACGCTCGAAAATATCCACGCCCAGGCGGCGACCGCGCGATTGCAGGTTATTGATCACCACGATCCCCTTGCGTAGATTGCCTTTGTACTTGACCGTTTCGGGGACGACGACGCCGTGCTCGATCACGTACGCTGGGCTCTGGTTGCTGTCCCACATGAGCCGATTGAACTGGGTGACATGGACGATGCCCACGGCCGGGTCGCTCACCAGGTGTTTGGTATCGGTGGGGTGCTTACGCGGTGGATCGTGTTCCAGGTAGAGCCGGGGCAAGCGCCGCTGTGGCTCATTGAGGATCGTGTATTGGTCCTCTTCATAGTTGCGTCTGGATTGGAAGATAATCAGATCCAGATCGAGCATGTCTACCTCGTCGGCGGGCACCTCGTGAACATTGTCGCCCCAGGCGTAGGAACCGGCGCGTCCGCCGTAACCGGGTGTGTCGGGCTGCACCGGTAAATACCATTGGCAAGGAACCTGGGTCAGGTAGTAGAGATAGCTGCCGTGAATGTGCCAGGTCAGAACCTTCAGATCTTGAATGGATTTAGGTTTGTCAGACATTGTGTTCTCCTTTTGTGAGTTGCAGAGGGCAAGACGCCAATTGCGGCGCGCTGCACCGGATGCAAAACAAAAACACCGCTCACTGTGCCGTCTGCAATTCGGCCTTTGCCCCTGGCAATCCGGCCTCCGCAATGCCCAAATCCAACACATGCGGGGCGTCATGGCTGCGATCCTCGATGGTGGTGGGCAGTTCCTGGTGATACGCCACAGTGGGGATGAGCCCACAGGCGCCAAAACGCGCCATGATCCGGATCTGGAGCAGAACATCCTCACCGCAATGATCGGTAGGCAGTTGGGGCCAGAACGAGAATCCACCGGCGGCGCGGGCTTTGGCCGTGTCGTAAAAAGTACACCCGCCGGCCCACGCGATCTTATATTTGCGAGGGTGCGCGTGGGTCAGCCCAAGGCGCTGCTGAATGTGATAGACATTAGCCGCATTGTGGATCAAGTGGCGATCCCATTCCGGTCTGCCCGGTTCGATGATCTCGGGCTGCACCGGGCCATCCCAGAACTCGATCTGTTCCTGGTGCGGGCGCACATCGCCCACAAAACTCAACCCCACCAACGCGCAACCCACAAAGCCACAGCGTTCCTCTTGAATGGTCAGGAGCAGATTTTCAATGGCGACCGGCTCCAGGATCACGTCGTCGTCGACAAAGAAGGCATAGGGCGCCGTCACCTGATCGAGCAGAAACTGGCGGTGTTCGGCCATACCTCGCCGTGGCAGATGTTTGTGCGTCTCCACGGCGTGCCCGTGGGCACGGAGTACACGCAGCGCGGCCTGCACGATGCCGCTCTCCAAAGGATCGCTGTGCGGCGTCTGATCCGAAATGATCACGCGGAAGTCCGGAAAAGTCTGCGCGCAGAGGCTGGTCAGCGTGACAGCCAGGGCCGCGGGCCGTTGATAGGTTGGAATCAAGACATCGACGGTTGAGCGCATGTTTATTCCTCCTTATAGCAGCGCCAGAGTTTGCGTTGCACCGTTTGGGTCGACAAGTACCTATGCGATAGAATCGTACGGTGCTGTTCAGCTTCGGGTGCATCGCAGCTAAAAAAGCGCACTCTGACGTGTAAATCCTGAATCCGCCTCAGCCCCGCAGTTGTCTCGACGCATGAGCCGAGCGGTGGTTGACCAATCTATCGAGCGATCTCACATGAAGTCCACGCTGTTTCACGAAGTCTATCGCCTTTGCACCGAGCAATACGGTGGTGCATTCGTTCCGCACACAGCGGCCCGCTTGATCGCCCAACGCAGCCGACTCAGCGCAGCGGTCGTCGAACACGAACTGACCTCACCCGTCGTCTTCCTGTACGACGACGTCCATGCCACGCTGGATCGCCTCTTCCAGCAAGCAGACACGGTGCCGGTGATTTGGACAGAGGGAGAATTGACCACAGCCTCCGGGGCAGCGGGGTATCAGCTACACAAGATCGAAGCGTCCGCTCTGTTACAGCGCTACCCCGAATGGCGGATACGGGCCGAACGATGGGGGCTACCCCCAATCTGTGGAGGATTCTCGAAAAAGGACTGCCTGGCAGGGCTGCAACCGGCTCTGACAAACCCCTCGATTGGCCAGATTCTGGTCGTGGATGACAACCCGGCCCAACTTAGCGCCGCCGGTGAGTGGCTGTCGGCCCGCTCCTTGCCCCATCAACTGCTCCACATTAACCGCGAAATTAACCGTGAAGAGCATCAACCGTCTTCGCCTGCCCCCGGTATCACCCATATCACCAGCCTTACCGCCGTCCAGGAGCATCTGAGCGGATCGGGCATTCAGGTGATCCTGATCGATCTCGATTACACCTTGATCGATCACGCACAAACGCGAGACGAAATGGCGCAGCGCATCGCCCGGCTGATGGACGAATAACTCAGCTTATCGCACCGGCACCCGCCCCGATCCGTTCGAGCTCTGCCGTGGCGTGCTGTGCCGCTCGTCGGCTTGATCGGCGCGCTGCTCGGCAGGGTTGCGCACACCATTCTGCGCCAGCAGATCACGCACACCCCCGATCACGTCGGCGACGCTGACGTCGACCACAAAGGATGTATCGTGGCTGCACTCGGCCTCCTCGGCATCATCGCGCATCATATCCGTGCCACACAGCGGACAGAACAGCGTCCAGGAGAGCTGCGGACGGTGGTCCCGTTGTCGAATCGGACCGGCGTTGACGATGTTCGGTCCCCAATAGATGCTGACGGTGCTGCTGCCCACGGCTGCGGCCAGATGCACCGGACCGGTATCGTTGGTAACCAATAGCGACGAAAGACGCAGGAGCCCGGTCAAAGCGCCCATAGAGAGGGCGCCGCACAGATCGTGGGCCTGATACACCATCTTGTCTACGACGGCGTCGACGAGCGGCTTCTCCGCAGTGGTGCCGGTAATGTAGAGCGGCAGCCCCTGCTCAACCAGAAAGTCGCCCACGGCGGCATAGCGATCCGTCGGCCACTGTCGACGACGGTCACAGGCGCCGGGGTGAAGCACCGCAAAAGGTTGCGTGCCATCGGCCAGGACGGAGCGCGCTTCGGCCAGATCGCTTTCCAGCACCGTCACTTGTGGTTCGATCTTGTCCGTCTTCGCCCCTACCAGCGCCACCACCTCAAGCCAGCGCAACACCTCTCGTTGGTAGTAGAGATAGGGAATCGAGAAATCGAGTTCGACGGCGTCCGGCGTGCGCGTGCCCGCCGTATAACGCGCGCCCAATTTCAGCGTAAACGGATTCGAATGACGTCCGCCGCCGTGGAGTTGCAGGGCCAGATCAAAGTGCTCCTGGCGCATCTGTGCCAGAAAGGACTCCACCTCGGCCGGATCTTCCGTCGCACCGGGTTCATCGCGCACGCCGCGGCTGATAGGCGCCACCACCACGCGATCCACAGGGCCGGGGCGTCCCTCAAAGAGTGCTTTGTGCATCGGTTTCCCTATGTAGACGATTTCGGCATGGGGGTAGGCCTGGCGCAGCGCATCCAGGGCCGGTAGCACAAACATCAGATCACCCAGCCCATTGGCGCGAACAACGGCGATTTTACGAATGTCGGGCAGGGTCTGTGGGGGCGTGCGGCTCATTTTGCACCTTTCCAGCGTGTACGTTTTTGGGCGGCAGGCCTCTCTGCGCGAAATGGACAGCGTCTCCGGCGGCGTTGGGCAGATACAGACCACCAATCGTCTGGACGTCAATGAAGCTCGGGTCGCTGATATGCGCAGCGCCCGCCCACAACCGACTGCCCAACGCCTGCGTCTCTGTCCATAGATCCAGTGCTGCGCGCACCACCTCTTGCGGCTGAACCTCACGCCGCGGACCGCTGTGATCGGCGGCGCAGATGTTGCGCGCGCAGGCCTTACACGCCACGTCAAAGTAGAGCACACGATGCGCCACCCGCCACGGGGTGTGCTGCGGATTGGTGTCTGCATAGACATCCACCACCGGTGTCCCCAGTGCAGCGGCTATATGAACCGGGCCGGTGTTGTTGGTGATCAGGAGGGGCGCCATCGCGATCAGGTTGATGAATTCCTCAAGCGAGAGCGCGCCGGGCAGCGCGTGCGCCGCCGGACCGATACCATCGGCGACGGCGCACACGATCTCCTTTTCTTGCGCCACCCCTGTTACCAGAATAGGACAGCCCAGTTGACGGTGCAGCGTGCGGCCTACCGTGATATACGCATCGGCGTTGTAGCGGCGTCGTTCTTCGCTGACGCCGGGGTGAAGGATCAGCCAGGGCTGCATGAGATCGACATTTTGGGCGGCCAGGGCATGGCGCAGCCGCGTCTGAACCTGATCATCGGGCCGCAGCGACAGCCGCTCATTCTCGCAGTGGGCGCCCACATGCGCCACCAGATCAAGCTGGCGGCGCACTTCGTGGCGGACAAACTTCTGCGGCTCAGGGTCGGGCACCCAATCGGTGAGCAGAGTGTAGGGATTCTCGTGACTATGTGCCAGCCGCAGCGGAATGTCTGCCAGGAAGGCGAGCATGGCTGCAGGCAGCGGGTTCTGGCTATAGACGGTGAAGATCACGACGGCGTCGAACGCCTCGCCACGCAGTCGCTCCACCATGCGCAGCGTGTCATCGCTGTCGGCAAGGCCCTCGTACGTATTCACCCACGGCGCATCGAAGAGGATCACCCGGTCTATCTCTGGGACGAACGAGGCAACTTCTGCGCCTGCATTCGAGGCTAACAGCGTGATCTCGGCCCCAAAGCTCTCTTTGAGCGCGCGGATCGCCGGCGTCGTCATCAGGACATCGCCGATGTTGTCCACGCGCATACACAGGATCTTGCGCGCCCTCGACCAAGAACGTCCATTGTTCGTGCCGGTCGTGTGTGCCCCATTTTGATAGTTAGTCATCACCCAGCCTCTCACTTGGAGACCACTTCTGGTCGACTACAGAATAGGCATGCGCCACGCCTGCTCTGCCGTTGCCATTACCATTGCCATTCCGCCGTCCATCTTCCTGGCGGATCCGATTGATAATCTGCGTGGTGGATCGGTTCATCACATAGGGCATGATCTCAACCCGCCCACCCAGTTCGCGCACAAGCGGGGCCTCAGGCAACATCGATTTGCTATAGTCGCCACCTTTGACAAACACGTCGGGGCGCACGATGCGGATCAGGTCAAGCGGCATATCCTCGTCGAAAGCCACAACATGATCGACGCTCTCTAGCGCAGAGAGGACAGTCATGCGCTCGGCCAATGCGCTGATCGGGCGCTCGGGTCCTTTGAGGCGAGTGACGCTGGCGTCACTGTTGACGCCAACGATGAGAACATCGCCCAGCGCTTTGGCCTGCGCCAGATATTGAACGTGCCCGGCGTGCAGAATATCGAAGCAGCCATTCGTAAAGACGATGCGCCGATTTTGCCGCCGATGCTCTTCAACACAGTCGGCTAGCTCAGCCCGCTCCACGCGCTTGGTCGTACCTTCGTTCTTTTGGCGAAGGTGGGCCAGGAGTCGTTCGCGCGAGCAGGGCGTCGTTCCCTTTTCGGCCACAACCACTTGCCCGGCGTGGGCGGCCAATTCCGCCGACTGACTCGTCGATCCACCGGCGGCCAGGGCCAGGGTGAAGGTGCTGATGTAGGTGTCACCCGCGCCCACGGCGTTGGCATGATCCGCAGGCTGCGTATAGGTGCGGGCCGTGGGTCTGCCTTTTTGGAAGATCATCGCCCCGTCGACATCGAGGGTCAGGGCGACGATTTTCGCCCCGGTGCCGGCAAGCAATTGGGCCTTGCAAGACTCCATTTGCGTCAGGCGATCCTTGTGGCGAAGGGTGGGCAGGCCCAACAGATCCACGGCCTGTTCGTAACTGGGTTTAACAAGCGTCGGTTGCAACGTCTTCAACTGAGCCAACTGTTTCGAATCTACGGCGATGATTCCGTCGAAACTTGAGCGTATCCGCTCCAGGAACTTGATGATCGCCGGAGTGATGATCCCATAGTTGTAATCGGAGACCAGGATGGCGTCGCAGTGCGGCGCCAGCATCTCGATCTGCTCGATCAACAGTGCTTCCAACTCGGCGGCTGATGGGGCCGACGCTGCCGTAATCACAGCGGACAACCATTTGCTTTTCCACCGCGATGCGCTGTTTGACCAACGTCTGGTAGTCGCGCTCCACAATCAGGTGATCGGTGTTGACACCGGATTGCTCGAGCCGCGCGCGCAGCGTGGCCCCGGCGCTATCGTCCCCGATCACGCTAAGAAAAATCGAATTGCCGCCAAGCGTGGCGATGTTGGTGGCGGTATGAGCCGCCCCACCGGGGACATCGTGTCGAGCTTCGACATCGACAATGGGGACGGGCGCTTCCCGACACAACCGGTCCATGTTCCCCGTCAGGTAACTATCCAGGACGGATTCACCCACGACCAACACGGATAGATTATGGAAATCTGCAACCAGCTTTTCGAGTGAGTTCGATTGCATATAGGTTCTCTGTCAGATAGATTAGATAGCGAAAAATCACTATTCAGGTGCGATACACCTGAAGCTGAACAGGTAAGCACAAACAAGACGTCAGGTGAATCATGGCTGATGTCTGTCAGGCTTCGACCTGAGGTCGTCAGCTTCGACCTGTCGTCTGTCAGGCTTCGACCTCAAGAGTAAGGGGAAAGGAGGAGTAGAACAATGTGTCTTGGTCCAAGCAGAAGTAATAGAAAGAGTTACACAATTCCTTTAGATCTGGCTGCCCCCAGCGACTACCCCGCCGATCCTCGTCCTTCTATACCGGCTTCTGTCACTGCTCCACCTGATCTCAGTAGGGTTATTCTGCCACTGAGGGGGGCAACCCCCCATTGCCGCGTCCCACCACCTGCTTTAGAGTAGTGGAATAGTTCTGAGCTGCCATCAATCCTTTATGACAGGGATACGCAAACCGTGCGACTGCTATCGTCAGTCGCACGAAGTCTTTGCAATGTAGAAACTTACCGGCGATTTGGAGAAGGGAGTGTGGATGATTCAGTGCGACGGTAGAATCAATGCACTGACAGCGTGAAGAACAAAGATAACGGTATCGCCTTCGATTACCGCTGGATCAATGATGTTAGGGCAAGAAGCGTCGCACGTACCCCATGTACCTGAAGGAGGAACCAAGATGCGAGTCGCGATTGTGCACGAGATCGCTCTGGTCCGTAATACACTGGCATCAGCCTTAAGTGAGGAACCGGACATCGAAGTTGTTGGATTGATGGCTTGCGCACACGAAGCACTGACCATGTTGCAGCGAAAGCCCTGCGACGTGCTGCTGATCGATGCAAGTGACCTGGAGAGCGATGTTTTGCGCTTTATCCAAGAGTCAACCCAGCAACAGGAAGAGCTAAAAGTAGTGGTGATGGGTGTTGTTAAAGCAGAAGAGTTCATCCTTCAATGCTTCCAGGCAGGTGCAGTCGGCTATGTTCTACGCGATGACTCACTCGCCAATTTGGTTCAAAAAATCCGCGCCGTCCACCTTGGCAAGACATTCCTTTCTCCTAAAATCGCGGCGGCCCTGGTGTCGCGGTTGGCCGAGTTGAGCCACTATAACGGCTATGGGAATCATGATGGACAGGACCTCGCCTTGCTCAGCGCCGAACTGACACCACGTGAGCATGAAGTTTTGCGCCTCCTGGAACAAGGCAAGAGCAATCAAGAGATCGCCGATGATCTCACGATCGAAGTGGGCACGGTCAAGAATCATGTGCACAGTATTCTCAAAAAGCTGAACGTAGACAACCGCAAACGTGCAGCCATGTTGGCCCGGCAAGTATTGATCCAGCAGGATGATGAGGTGGATCTAAACGAGCCGGCCACCAATGGGCAGGGTTCAACGGCACAAGGTGAGAACGGCGCGGTGAAATATACAAACACGCCCTATCATCAAGATGGCATGGAACGATCGGCCCTGTGACGAAGGGTCCTTGTTGAAGGACGAGGTTGAAGTGTGCGCAACTTGCCCCACCCGGCTTGGTTACTTCCCCTCGGACGTGAACAGCGTTGCAACGGCGAGGAGGGTGTCCCATAGTATTGGGTGGGTCCAAGTCTACCGGGAAGCCACGACGGATGGACACGGAGGTCCATCCCTACGTGTAGGGACCGGCCTCCGTGCCGGTCCGTTCTGCGTAGCTGCCCTGAACATCAGAACCGAAAAACTCGGGACGCACCCAACGGCGAGGAGTGGTTTGACCACTCCTCGCTCTCGGCGTATTCTATGGGTTGAAGTCGTACCCAGATAGCAATAAAACCTCATGAACAGCCAGGAGAACACCCTAGCGTCACATTTCTCCGGATCAACCAGGGAAATTGAGGAGGTTGACAGCATCTTTCCTATCGTTGGTATTAGCGCTTCGGCCAATAGCTTGAGCGCGCTTATCTCTTTCTTCGAGGTCGTGTCTGCGGCAAGCGGCATGGCGTTTGTGCTGATGCCGCACATTGAAGCAAACGCAGAGGCAACCAAGGCCCAAAACAAAAAAGATGCCGGCGCAGGCGTCGGCCTGGCAGATCAGTTGCGGCATCGGATCACAATGCCTGTGGCAAAAGTCATAGACAAGGTGCGCGTCCGCCCCAATCGTGTCTACGTCGCCTCGCCGACCAAGAGGTTGACCATCCAGACCGGTATGCTGCATGTTGAGTCGCCGCCGTTGCGCCCTCAATCATCCATGGCGTTCGATGGCTTCCTCTGCTCTCTGGCGGCGGACGCAGGGGACTGTGCAGTCAGCGTCCTCCTTTCGGGCACTGGCGCCGATGCTACGCGCGGTCTTAGAGCAGTAAAGGCCAACGGAGGCGTGGTCATGGTGCAGTCCCCGGATGACGTTGATGACATCAGCAGCACGCACAGCGCAATTGACAGTGCCATTGACAGCGGCCTCGTCGATGTGATCGCGCCGGCAGCGGAACTGGCGCGTAGGCTGGTCGAAGTACAGGCGCGTGCCGGCGTGGGCCTAGCGTCGGCACAGGAGCAGCTTTCCGATGAAGAGAGAGAGATCTACTATACGATTCTCAGCGAGCTCTATGATCGCACCGGCCACAACTTCCGCTACTACAAAGAGTCCTGTATTTTGCGCCGCATCCGACGTCGGATGCAATTAAACGCCATCAACCAGTTGCCTGTTTACCTGACGTTTCTGCGTACCAATCAGAACGAGGTAGATACGCTACACAAGGACTTTCTTATCTCCGTGACCAACTTTTTCCGAGACCCTACCGCCTTCACTGCACTGGAAAAGCAGGTCATTAGAAAGATCGCCGAGGGCAAAACGCCCACAGACAGTATCCGGGTCTGGGTGCCTGGCTGTGCCACAGGCGAAGAAGCCTACTCGTTGGCGATCTTGCTGTTCGAATCTGTCGCCCGGCATGTGCCCATTCAGATCTTTGCGACGGATCTGGACCAAGACGCCTTGACCACTGCGCGCGCCGGGCTTTACCCTTCCACAATCACGGCCGATGTCTCGCCGGAACGGCTCAACCGCTTCTTTATCGCTGAACAAAAGGGATATCGAATCCGCGAAGATATCCGGCGCAGCGTACTCTTTACGCAACACAACCTGCTCACCGATCCCCCATTCTCCAGGCTGGATCTGATCTCATGTCGGAACTTGCTCATCTACCTTGAACGGGAGGTGCACACACGTGTGTTTGAGCTGTTCCATTACGCCCTACAACCGCAAGGGTTCCTTTTCTTGGGTAGATCCGAGACCACCAACGGCGCCGCTGACGATCAGTTCCAAACCGTAGATGGCGAGCATCGCCTGTATCAGCGCAAGGTCGGCCCCGGTCGTCTTGCCCAGGAAGCGATGACTGTGCCCGCGGTTACCGGCCAGGAATCTGGCGCCCGGTCGACCGGGCAGCCTCAGGTGCGGCGATTGGGCGATATCCACCGCGACGAGATGTTGCAGCGCTATGCACCGCCGAGCCTGCTGGTAGACAAAAACTACGACATCCGCTATCTGCATGGCGCCGTCGGGCGATTCTTGCATCTGAGCGAGGGCGAACCCAATCACAATCTGCTGCAGAATGTGCCCAGTGAACTACGCATACAGCTACGCTCCGCACTGTTTAGCTTCTTTGAAAAAGGCGAAACTGTGTCACCACGGCCGATCACGCTGCACCGCGGCCAGGTCAGCGAAACCTTTACTCTGAAAATAGAAGCACTGCAGCGCGCCGAAGCGGACGAGACATTGGCATTGGTCATCTTTGAGCCGCTTTCACCGAATGAGGCAGATGCAGCAACCCGGGATCGCCCTCTTCACGGTGATGAAAGCGCCGGCCCGATCGACGAAGGTCTCATCGAGCAGCTAGAAAACGAGCTGCGCCGCACCCATGATCGGTTGCAGACCGTCCTTGAGGAATACGAGGTGTCGAGCCAAGACCTTACGATCTCGAATGAAGAGCTACAGTCTGCCAACGAGGAGTTGCGCTCTACGACCGAAGAGCTAGAGGCGAGTAAAGAAGAAGTACAGTCAACCAACGAAGAGCTGCAGACGGTTAACAGTGAACTCACCAACAAAATCGAAGAGGTGAGCCGTGCCAACAGCGATCTCCAGAATCTGATGGCGTCCACTGAGATTGCCACGCTCTTCCTCGACCACAATCTCAGATTGAAACGCTATACGCCTAAGGCCAACGCCCTCTTCAACCTGATCCCCACGGATTTGGGCCGGCCCTTTGATCATCTTTCGCATAAGATCAGGCACACAGATCTGCCAGGATTGGCGGAACAAGTGCTTGACCAGTTACAGACAGTAGCAGAGGAAGTCTCCACCCAGGAGGGTCGCTGGTATCTGGTGCGCATGTCGCCCTACCGCTCGCTGGAGAATGAGATCGAGGGGGTGGTGGTCACCTTTTTGGATATCAATGAGGCGAAGCGTTATCAGGCCCAGCTCCTGGTGCGCGAGCGACAGCAGGCCGCTGTCGCTCAGTTAGGTCAACAGGCCCTCGCCGGCATCAGCTTGGCCGAGCTCATGCAAGAAGCTGTGCGTCTCGTCACCTCAACGCTCAACGTACCGCTGTGTAAAGTGCTGGAACTTCTGCCCCCAGGTGATGCCATGCTGCTCAAAGCCGGCATTGGTTGGGAGCCGGGGCTTGTGGGCAACGCAATCGTGGACACCAATCAGGGATCGCAGGGCGGGTACACGCTGCGCACGAATACGCCCGTGGTGGTGGCCGACCTCGCCCACGAGACGCGCTTCCAGGGACCTTCTCTGTTAGAAGATCACGGCGTTGTCAGTGGCATCAGTGTCATCATCCCAGGCGAGACTCAACCCTATGGGGTCCTGGGCGCGCACACGAGAGAGTATCGTCTTTTTACTGAACACGATGCGAATTTCCTGCAGTCAATAGCCAATGTCTTGGGCGCCATCATCGAGCGCCGCGCGGCGGATGAAGCCTTGAAAGAGAGCGAAACCCGCTATCGAACCTCGCTTAGCAATTCACCCATCACGTTTGCGCGAGTAGACAGGGATCTGCGTTACGAGTGGATCTTCAATCCTCACCCAGACTTTGATGCACAAAATGTACTGGGCAAGCGCGATGATGAGATCACAACGGTACGTGGCGTCGAGAAATTAATGCAGTTGAAGCGTCTCGCCATAGAGCAAGCAGAGCAACGGCGGGCCGAAATTACCTTCGATTCCAGCAATGGTCCGAACACCTATGACATCACCGCCACACCTGTACTCGATGAAGAAACGGGCGAGGTGACACACCTGTTCACCACTGCACTGGATGTGAGCGAGCGTAAACGCGCAGAAGACGCGCTGAGGGCAAGCAATGCGCTCCTGGAGGCGGTGTTGCGCAACCTGCCAGTTGGCGTCATCGTAGCCGAAGCGCCCTCGGGTCGTACGGTCCTGAGCAGCGACCAGGTTGCCAAAATCTGGCGCCGCCCCTTTGCTCACGCAGAGAATATCAGTGAATACGGGCAGAATAAAGGCTTCCACCCAGACGGCACGCCTTATCAGCCGCAAGAGTGGCCGCTGGCACGCGCCATCACCACCGGCGAAGTAATCACGGGAGAAGAAATTTCGTTTGAGCGGGGAGATGGTACACTGGGGGCGATGGTGGTAAGGGCTACCCCTGTCTACGATCAGGATGAAAACATCAGCGCAGGCGTCGTCACGTTTCACGATGTCACACAGCGCAAACAGTCTGAAATTGAACTGCGCAGGCTCACCGAAACGCTGGAACAGCGTGTGGAAGAGCGCACTGAGCAGATCCGGGCGCTGGCGCTTGAATTGACGCTGGCAGAGCAGCGCGAACGGCACCGCATCGCCGTGGTACTGCACGACAACCTGCAGCAGTTGCTCTTCTCCATTCAGTTTCAACTTCGCGTGCTAGAAAGCGCCCTGGATGTGCAGGATTTCGACAGCGGTCGCGACTATCTGGCGCGTATCAAGGAAGTGCTTAAGCGTAGCCTGACCGTAACCCGTACCCTCTCGATAGACTTGAGCCCGCCTGTGCTCAGAGGCGAAGGTCTGCTCGAAGCGATTCGATGGCTTGGCGCCCAGCTAAAAGAACTGCACAACCTGCACGTCACCGTCGACGTGGACGGGAGTGCGCCGGTTTTGGCGCTGTCAGAGGGGATGCGCGTCCTGATCTTCCACCTGGTGCGCGCGCTCTTGTTAAACGTGATCAAACATGCCCACACCGATCAGGCGCAGGTCACGTTACACCAGGAAGAGAATATACTCACCATCCAGGTGGAGGACAAGGGCAACGGTTTTGATCCAGCAACCCTTGCCTACTCTGGCAACCTGGATGCGGGCAGTGATCTTGTGCAGATGCAAGAGCGGCTGCGCCTCTTCGGCGGTCGGCTGCAAATCCACTCTTCATTGGGTGCAGGCACCCGGGCCGTGATTCAGGTGCCGATCACCCTCGATCTGTTCACCAGGGCCCCAGGAGAGCTAGCATGAACCGTAAGATACTACTTGTTGAAAACCACCCCGTCATGCGCGACTCATGCCAACTACTCGTCAACAGCACCAAAGGCATCGAAGTATGTGCCGCCTTCGCCACAGCCGAAGAGGCTCTGCAACAAGTGCCGATCCTGCAACCAGATCTTGTGCTCATCGACATCTCGCTGCCGGGGATGAGCGGCATTGATTTCTCGATCAAAATGCGCAAGACGAGGCCGTTGCTGCCGGTGCTGCTCATGACGGGTCACGGCGATGAACGCTATCGGCAAGAAGCGATTAACGCAGGCGCCAGCGGTCTCGTCTTCAAACACGAGGGGCCGATTGCACTACTAACCGCCATTCAAGTGCTGCTTGAGCAGGACCCGTTATGAAGAGCCAATTGGTAAAGAGCTCTAGTCATCTAGTAGTTCTCACCGCGAAAGGCCGGGTAGCCTTCTCCTCGATCAAACGCCAACCTATCATTTAGTCGAAAGTGCCGTTTATGAACTCGATCAAGCCCACAACTAGAATCAGCACAGGGGTACCTGGGCTTGATACCGTGTTAGGCGGAGGTCTACTCGCAGGAGGCATTTACCTCGCCCAGGGAGAAGCCGGCACCGGCAAGACAACGCTTGCCCTACAGTTTCTATTGGCAGGGGTTGCCGCCGGAGAAAGCGCCCTCTACATCACGCTCTCGCAAACCCATGAATGGCTGCACAAGATTGCGGCTTCGCATGGTTGGTCGCTCGAAGGCATCCACTTGCTCAACGCCAGTGCCCTCCAACCGTCGGCCGGCGCCGAACAGGTGCTGCTTCACAGCGCCGACCTTGAACTCAAAGAGATGACGTCCGTCATTCTCGATGCCTATGCGCGCCTGAAACCGGACCGTCTTGTCCTCGATGCGCTTTCTTACATGCGCCTTCTCGCCGGATCGCCACTGCTCTATCGACATACGATGCTGACCATACAGCAATGCTTTGCCGCCGGCGGCTCCACGGTCCTCTTTCTCGACGATGTGCTGATCGACGTGGCCCACAAGGGCATCTACGGCCTGGTGGACGGTGTGATCCAGCTCGATCAGCAGCTCACCCGACACAGCACACTGCGCCGCCATTTGCAGGTTATCAAGTTACGCGCGCAGCCCTTTATCCAAGGGCAGCACGAACTGCAAATCCAGACAGGAGGGTTACAGGTCTTCCCGCCCCTGCGCATCACCCAAAATGAGGTGGATGACTTGCCCCCACAGCACAGGTGGCCGCGCCTCACCAGCGGCGTACCCGCTCTCGATGACCTGTTGGGCGGTGGGCTGGAATTGGGCACCGGTTGCCTGTTGATCGGCGCAGCGGGCACGGGCAAGACGAGCCTCGTCACGCTCTATGCCTCGGCGGTGGCAGGGCAGGGCAAAACGGCAGCGGTCTTTCTCTTTGACGAGAGCATTGACACATTCTTAAATCGGGCGGCGCAACTGGGCATGGATCTACGACCGGCGGTCAAGGCGGGCATCGTGCTTCTGCACCAGATCAACGCCGGTGAGGTCTCGCCCGCACAGTTCACCCACCTTATCCGCACCACAGTGGAGAATAAAGGCGTCGATCTAGTCGCCATCGACAGCCTCACCGGCTACGACAACGCGGTGGCACAGGATCGGCAGGTGCTGGTGCAGATGCACGAACTGATCACCTACCTGAATCGGCTCGGCGTCCTCTCGATCGTGACCATCGCCCAACACGGGCTCCTCGGCCGCACCGTCGACAGCCGGCTCGACATTAGCTATCTGGCCGATACCGTGATCGTACTACGCCATTTTGAAGGGATCGGCCGCGTCCGCCAGTCCATTTCCGTCTTCAAAAAGCGACACAGCGACCACGACAAAGCGATCCGCGAGCTCTCGATTAGCACAGATGGCATCAAGGTAGGCGAGACGCTGGAACGCTTCCGCCAGATCCTCAGTGGCTGGCCGCTCACCCAAAACCCATGGGATTCCTCTGAGCTGGATCCACAAGTTTCGTCTGACAGCGACACTCCGGGGCATAGTACACCCAAGAGCAGTGACGGCTCCGGCGAATCGCTATCCTGAGATTCACGCTGCTGGTTCTATCTACAGGAGGACCGTATGGAATCACAATCGAATTTCAGGACCGTATCCAATCTCCCACGATTCACGGAGTTCAAGCCTGTTCTGATTCTGGCGCCAATCGGGCGCACAGCAGAAGTGGCGCATAGCACGCTGCACGCGGCCAAGCTGCCCTCTGTCATCTATGCCAATGGAGCCGATCTTGTGCGTGGGCTGGGCGATGAAATGGGCAGTGAGGTGGGCGCGCTGCTTCTGATCGAAGAAGCTTTAACAACAAGCACCGCGCACCGCCTCTCGCAGTTCTTGACGAGCCAGCCGGTCTGGTCAGATTTGCCGATTGTGATTTTTACGGCTGAAGAACCCACTCACACGCGCTACAACACCTTGTTAGCAAAATTGGGGGCGCGGCGCAACGTGACCCTGTTACGGCGTCCAGTGCCCGTGGGCACGCTGGTCTCCGTGATGCACTCCGTGTTGACCGACCGCATGCGTCAGTTTGAACTGAGGGCGATGCTCGAGGCCGAACAGCAAGTCCAACAGGATCTGCGCCGGGCGCGCAGGCGGGCGGAGGAGAGCGAAGCCCGCTTGCAGGCCGTCTTTAACAGTATCAGCGAGGGTGTCATCCTTCAGGGTGGTGACGGTTCACTGATGATGATGAACTCGGTTGGGCTGCGCTTGAACGGGCTGGAACCCGCTCTCGGCATCCCAGATACGTTTCAACACCCGGCGCAACTGGAGGATACCTATCAGCTACGTACACTCGAAGGCGAGGAAGTTCCGTTTGACGAGTGGCCTGCGGTCAAGGCCCAGCGCTTTGAGCCCTTTACCGATTACGAAGTTGAGATCACGAATCGCGCAACCGGCCGCCATTGGATCGGACGCTTCAATGGCCGGCCGATTGAAAGTAACCCTGGCAACGAGCCAATCTTTGTGACATCGCTACAGGACATCACCCGGCAAAAAGAGACTGAGCGTGCCTTGCAAGATCTGACGACGACGCTAGAACATCGCGTCCAAAAGCGCACGCAGCAAATCCGACGCCTGACTTTGGCGCTGACGCAAGCCGAACAGCAAGAGCGACAACGCATCTCGCAGTTTCTGCACGACGATCTACAGCAGATCCTCTATGGGCTACAAATGCGCCTGCATCTGCTTCACCTCGGTCTTGCCGCCGAGACAGTATCCGGCGAACTCTTGACCCATCACGATATGATGCGCACCCTGCTCGAAGAAGCGATCCAGCGTACCCGCACGTTGACGGTTGATCTGAACCCACCTGTGCTCAAAGACACCAACCTGCGTATATCCCTGGTCTGGTTGGCCGAGCAGATGCATCAGCTCCACGACTTGCACGTAGACACCGGCGAGGTCGCCAATCTGTGGGTGGCAGACGAGAGCACCCGGACGCTGCTCTTTCAGAGTGTGCGCGAGCTGCTTTTCAACGTAGCCAAACATGCTGGGGTAAAACAAGCACACATTGCCATGCACGAACAAAAGGGCTTCTGTCACATTAAAGTACGCGACAATGGGCGTGGTTTCGATGTTTCCAAGCTGCGTGTCGAGGATCGATACCAGGGTGGGTTTGGCCTGAACAGCGTAGAAGAACGCCTCGAGATTCTGGGCGGCACTCTGCGCCTCGAGTCATCCCCAGGGCAAGGGAGTGTGATTATGCTCAGTGCGCCTTTAGGCACGCCCCAGGGGTAATGTCTGATGGTGTAAGGTGCCTCAATTTGCATCCGCAGCATCCATTGCGTATCATTTGAATAGCGCTGTGTAGTTGTGAGGTCTGAAGCGACTCTTGACAGGGGCGCTTTGGGCCTTTCTGTTTGTCTACGAAGGATATTGGACGCCATGCCCGCGCCGCCAGAGAGCGAGCGTCGGGTGAAGGGGTGAGCGGGTGAAGGGGTGATGGGGAAGAAGGTCTTGGCTCAAGATGATGGGATGATGAGATGATGGTCACCCCGCTCAGAAAGCGAGCGTCGGTTGAGTGGCGAGTCTGCGAGCCGTATCGAAACCAGCGAAGCGGCTCAACACCGCATCGCCGTACAATCCGCTTGGCTCGCTTGGTACAGGCGCTGCGCCATGCCCTCCACAAGCTCTGGGCACCTCACCCCGCGCTGGTCAGATAGTCACTAACTCAACTGTAATTCATTTTAACCAATGTTTAGGAAGGTGAGCAGCTATGAAGATTGGTATTTTGACCGGCGGCGGTGATGTCCCTGGCCTGAACCCTTGTATCAAGGCCGTGGTCAATCGCGCCGTCGACGAAGGACACGAAGTGGTTGGCATCCGTCGCGGCTGGGGTGGTTTGCTGCAATTCAACCGTGACGACGCCGACAGTGGCTCGAAGTACCTGATGAAGCTCGACAAGAACGCCGTGCGTACCATCGACCGCACCGGCGGCACCATTTTGCACACGAGTCGCACCAATCCCAGCAAGGTCAAGCCCAAAGATGTGCCCGACTTCCTGCGCGATCCAGAACATCTGGAGGCCGAAGCGGCCGATCCAAGCCTGCGCGACTTCACCCCGCACGTCTTGAGCAACCTCGAATTCTTGGGCATCGAGCGCTTGATCCCCATCGGCGGCGATGATACGCTCAGCTATGGCGAGCGCCTGCACCGCGAAGGATTTCCCGTGGTCGCCATCCCCAAGACAATGGACAACGATGTCTACGGCACCGATTACTGCATCGGCTTTAGCACAGCCGTCACGCGCAGTGTTCAGTTCATCCACCAACTGCGCACCAGCGCCGGTTCGCACGAACGCATCGCCGTCGTCGAGCTCTTTGGCCGCAACTCAGGTGAAACCAGCCTGATCAGCTCCTACCTGGCCGGTGTAGATCGCGCCATCATCTCCGAAGTGCCCTACGATCCCGAGAAATTGGCCGAGTTGGTGCTGAAAGACAAACGCACCAATCCCAGCAACTATGCCATGGTCACCGTCAGCGAAGGCGCGCACATGGCCGGCGGCAAAGTGGTAGAGTTCGGCGAAGCAGACGCCTATGGTCACCGCAAATTGGGCGGCATCGGCGAGATCACCGGTGAAGCATTGCAAAAGCTGACCGGCGAGAATATCATCAATCAGCGTGTGGCCTATCTCATGCGCTCCGGCGCCCCCGACGCGCTCGACCTCATGGTCGCCGTCAACTTTGCCAATGCGGCTATGGATCTTGTAACCAGTGGCGCCAGTGGGCGCATGGTAGCCCTGCGCGATGGCACCTATACCCACATTCCCATGAGCACCGTCACCAGTGGCCTCAAGCGTGTCGATGTGGACGAGTTGTACGATGTTGAACAGTATCGTCCGAAACTGCGCCGCGCCCTGGGCAAGCCGATGTTCCTGTACTAAAGGGTCACTTGGCATGATCGTGTGTATCCGGTGTAGGGATGGGCCTCCGTGCCCATCCGTCCGTGGCGGACGGGCGCAGCAAGCAGCGCCCCTACGAATTGCCATCACTTGACCGTTGACGCCTTTCACGGCTGACAAGTTGGCGAACGAAAGACCTGTGGCTTCGCTCAGGCGACGGCCACAGGTCTTTGTCTTTGTGCGAGCCGTGGGGCTCACGCAGCTAGCCGGTAGACTGGTGATGCGGCGGCGAGGAACGCCGAAAGCGTGATTTGATCGGTAGGGGCGCTGCTTGCTGCGCCCGGCACATTGTGGGCGCAGCAAGCAGCGCCCCTACGGAATTGCCATCACTTGACCGTTGACACGATACTGGCCGGTTGTTATGGCGGTATGGAAACCCAGACTTGCGTAAGTCCTATTTGTATAAGTTCGAGGTGCACGATGTGGCAGGAACTGTGTGGAGCCTGGTTGCACAACAAAATCGTCGTTGTCGGCGCAGCCCCATGACGTGGCAGATCTGCGAGTGCCAGGACGCGGCGTGCGCCTTCCGCTTCCCGGCAGAAACGGCCGATCCACGGCGTCTGCATTGTCCTGTTTGTGGGGCAGACACCCAGTGCACTCCTGCGCTGAAAAAGGCAGTCAGCTTTACCGACGCCGACGACGCTACGCGCCATGCCGCCGGTATCTTGCCGCCCGGGGTCAGTCGACCGCCCCTGTACATGCTCCTCGACAACCTGCGCAGCACTTACAACGTAGGCTCGATCTTTCGCACAGCCGACAGTGTCGGCGTCAGCGAGATCCATCTGTGCGGGATCACGCCGACCCCCGCCCACCCCAAAATCGCCAAAACGGCGCTAGGCGCCGAAGAAACCATGCCCTGGCGCTATCATCGCAACGCGTTACACGCCGCCGAGATGTTGCATGCGGCCGGGGTTGCCCTGTGGGCGTTGGAGATCCACCCCCAGGCGCATCCGCTGTTCGAGGCGCCGCCACTCTCGCAGCCTACCGCGTTGGTGGTGGGTAGCGAAGTCAGTGGGGTCGATCCGGCGCTGTTGGCCCTGTGTGACAGCGTCTACGTTCTGCCCATGCTGGGGCGCAAAGGGTCACTCAACGTAGCCAGCGCCGCTGCCGTTGCGCTCTACCATGTCCGCTTCGGGCGATGATCCAGGGATCGCCGCCCGCCCCACGCAAACCTCCATAGGCGTTACGTTAAGCTCCGTTCGAGCAAGTGCCGTGGCCTTCCCGCCTGGCGTCACGTCCATACGGAGATAGCCACAGAGAACACAAAGAACACATAGATAGGGACGTTTCCCTCTTCTTCTTTGCGTTCTTTGTGTTCTTTGTGGCCAATTCTCCTGCCCGCGGGGAATGCGGGGTTCGTGGGCATGGGCGTGAGGTGGACGACGGTACGGGTTTGCAGGCGCCGCCTTCATCCTGGATAATAGGGGTATCTTGTAAATGTTTAGCTGAATAGGTACGCTCAATTTCGGTTTTTTTGACTATGGAGGTACAGATGATTCATCGCCTGGTCTTTGGTTTGTTGTGCATGCTCTGTTTGGGCATGGCTTTGCCCGCGGCGCACGCATTCGCCGAGGAAAACAACGGTGTGCTTCTCACCGGCAACGGCATTGCCGTGGGTACGGTGACGATTCAGGGCGTTGCCAATCACCCTACTTTTCGCAAATGGCAGTTGGATCTGCTGATCGAAGGCGATGTGGCTCAGGCCACGTTTCTTGCCTGGGGCGAAGACGCACAGATCACGCCCGGCCCACTCGCCACCATCGACAGCACCCACTACCCCGACGGCGATCACCTGCTGCGCCTGCGCGTGGTTCACAGCAACCTGAACTACGATGAATTCTTTACACCGATCACCTTTGCCAACCAGTCCTCAGCCGAAACGCCGGCCGGTCACCCGGCCGGCACGGTGGAGACCGCGCCTGATTCGCCTTCACTCATTCTCGTCGGCGATGAGGACGATCCCAATGGCTTCCAACTGGCAGAGAAGACGCTGCAAGGCACGGTAACGCTAAACGGCGTGGCCACGCACCCAAGCTTCCGCAAATGGCAGATTGATATTCTGATCAACCGGGACCCGGACCAGAGCCAGTTCGTGGCAGTGGGCGAATCGGCGCTCCCTACGGCAGCGGCGCTCACTGAACTCGATACCACACGCTATCCTGATGGGGAGCACCTGCTGAGGCTGCGCGTCGTCCACAGCAACCTCAACTACGAGGAGTATTACACGCCCGTCACATTACAGAACGGCAATCAACAGATTGTTACCGCGGCCGGCGAAGAGGCACCCGGCCTGCAAGGCCTGGATCTATCCGCTGCCCCCGCCGACGGTCTCCGCCGCATTGAAGTTAGCCTCAGCGACCAGACGTTGACAGCCTGGCAAGGAGACGTGGTGGTGATGCACACCCAGGTCAGCACCGGGCGACCGGCTACCCCCACCGTGCTGGGCCAGTACGCCATCCGCACAAAGCTGCCCTCGCAGCGAATGCGTGGCCCCGGCTATGATCTGCCCAACGTACCGTCGGTCATGTACTTTTTCGCAGGGTATGCCATCCACGGCGCCTACTGGCACAACAATTTCGGGCAGACGATGAGCCACGGCTGTGTAAACATGCGCCTGGACGAAGCCGAGGCGCTCTATGCCTGGGCCGATATCGGCACCGAAGTCTCTGTGCGCGAATAGGCAACGGGTGAGCCAAGAGCAAAGGGTTTCCATTTCTATGCAAGAGCCAGCTTCAAAAGTCGTCTTTCTCTGTTCGGGGAACTACTATCGCAGTCGCTTCGCCGAGCACCTGTTCAACCACCTGGCCGCCCAAAAGGGGTTAAGTTGGCAGGCCGAATCGTATGGGCTGGTCGTCGATCGCCCCAATCACAACCAGGGGCCAATCTCGGTGCGCACTGGGCAGGCGCTGCAGGAACGGGGAGTGCCCCTGCCGACGCCGCCACGCTTTCCTATGCAGTTGACGCCCACAGCACTGGCAACAGCCGATCTTGTGATTGCGCTCAAAGAAGCGGAACATCGCCCAATCATGGCAGAACGCTTTGCCGGCTGGGTAGATCGCATCGAGTATTGGCACATCCACGATCTGGATCAGGCCAGCGCCGAGGAAGCACTCTCGGCCATCGAAGAGGAAGTCCTACGCCTGATCGATCGATTGTCTACACACGACGCTGTGCAGTAGGCAAGCGATTGGCGTTGAACGCCGTGCATGTGAAGATTCAGACAGAAGCCCGCCAAAGTTTGATACTTTGGCGGGCTTTTGTTACAAAAAACAGGAACCGGTGAGCATCGGGGGTGACGCACTGACCGATCATGGCCGGTGCGTTACATCTGCTACAGCATAAATTCAATCAAAACGCCCAAAACAACCAGATGAAAGAGCTGGTCGACCACAATCCGCACAAACTGCACGTCACTTTGTTGAAAGACATGCATCCAAAATTCGGCAAGATTCGGAGCATCAATCAGCCAGTGCGTCAAGTAAATCACTGCGGCAAAGAACACGTAGATGTACAACGGATACGGGTCCGCGACGACGAACAGCACACAAAGCAATACGGATGTATAGACCGCACAATGGACGAATACGGCACGATTGAAAATTGCGTCCTGCTTGTGTCGCACCATCCATTCATTCTGGAATGCCCAATCGCCAATGAAGTGGCCTAAGAGCAGCCAGTCAAAGAGCGTCATGTGTATTCAGGTTCCTTATCTGAATTATGTCCCCGTATAGTATATAATAGCAGCAACAATGGCAGACTATTAAGTGGCGAACTCACCATGCTTGATGTGCGGTAGTGCACATTATTTCGGTACACCATTTCATCAACATTTCATCGACGCTGTGCAAGAATGGGTGTAACCATGCAAGATCGACAATTTGGCTTAACGTGCGAGCAGGCTAAAAGAGATTCCGCTCTTTGCAACATTGAAGACAGCCGATTTAGAACAACTGGTTGAAGACTTCCGAGTTCGAGAGTATACGCGAGATGATATTATCTTTCGCCAGGGAGACGAGAGCCGAGAGATCTATGTGGTGATTAAGGGCAA
>CAVWAL010000018.1:0-51139 GCA_963752935.1 uncultured bacterium | reverse complement strand
TTGTGAATACAACCGGTGGAACCCCAATGGTTCCGCTTTTCGATACACAAGGTGGAACCAAGGTGATGGTATCGAATGTTGTTTACAACCGTATTGTCCAGATTCTACATAGGCCATAAATTCAGGTTCAATAGGATAAGATAGTGTCGAACCAACTCGACCGAAACGCTAACCCAAGTCAACCTGTCATCTATCAAATTCGGCTCAAGGGCCATCTGGGTGAGCAGTGGACGGCGTGGTTTGATGACCTGACCATCACACGCGAAGAGAACGGCGAAACGCTTTTGACTGGCCCCGTCGTCGATCAGGCGGCGTTGCATGGTTTGCTCAGAAAAGTGCGTGACTTAGGAATGACTTTGATCTCAGTCATTCGCATGAAACCCGGCGAGGCCGATGCCTCAGATGGGAAACAGTGAATCGAGACAAGCTGCGCAGGTGGGAGGTCGGCCTTTATCAAAGACGCTGGGTTTCGTTTGGTACAGGCGTTACGCCTTAGCCTTCCGCAGACTCCGGGCGCCGACCGCTGCGGTCGGAGTCAACCGGCGCTGGTCAAACTACGGATTTCAAAGTTGCATTACTTCATCTGGGCCAGCCGCTCCTGGATGAAGGACACGCTCAACGGGCCGCCAATGTGGATTTCTTGGATGACGCCGTCTGTATCGATGAAAAAGGTGCTGGGCAACGAGCGCACCCAGTAACCGTCACCAATGGATTGGTCGATGTCGAGCAGGATGGGAAACGTCACCGGGATCTCTTCACGTGCAAACTGTGTCACGAGTTGAGGCGATTCACCCTGATCGACGCCCAGCACCACCACGCCACCTTCACCATACTGTTGCCAGATCTCTTCCAATGCGGGCATTTCAGCGCGACAAGGCGGGCACCACGTCGCCCAAAAGTTGAGGATCACCGGTTTGCCCCGGTAGTCGGACAGACGCACTTGTTCGCCGTCGAGCGAGGTGAGAGAGAAATCGGGGGCAAAGGCGCCCACTTCGGGCGATGTGTTCGCATTCTCTACACGCATGGGGATCGCGCGCTCAGTCACGGCTGACTGGCTGAGATCCATGCTGCTCCAGATCAACCCTGCCACCAAGAGGATCGCCAGCAGCGCCACCCACCCATTGATGCTCTTGCGTCGCACAGCTACCGGTGCAGACTCGGTTCGTTCGGTTGGCTCATTGATGGGTTGGCTCTCTTGAAGTATCTCGTTCATGGTTTCCCCTGTAGGGGCGTACCTCCACGTGCGCCCGGTATAGACTGCGTCTGATCTACCAGCTAACTTAGCACCAGATTGTCTGTCACTGCACCACCCAGACGGGCAGTCTTGCGCAGCGCGGCTCCTATTGTATCACAACGGGATTGGGGACGGCGGCGCGCAGGGGTCACTGGGTGCGTCCCAAGTATTTCGTGTTCTGATCTTCAGGGCAGCTACCCAGAGCGGACCGGCACGGAGGCCGGTCCCTACACGTAGGGATGGACCTCCGTGTCCATCCGTCGTGGCTTCCCGGTCGACATGGACTCGCCCAATACTGTGGAACACACCCGGGTCACTGGGTCTACTTCAGTACAGAAGGATCCGGCACTTTGCACGGTATGCTACACAAATCCGCCAGGACGTGTGGTATGCTATTGCACGTCTCTCTGTAGCAGCACGCAAACAGGCTCTACACCTCTGTCAAAGTGTACCCTTGCGGCGTTGCTCGCTAGTTCTATCTCCCACACATCTATGGAGGACCTGATACCATGGCAGTTACTAAAGCAGAAGCTGTTTGGCAAGGCACGTTGCGCGAGGGCAAAGGCACGATGAAGTTGCCCAAGGGCAAGTATGAAGGACCGTTTACCTTTGCGTCTCGTTTTGAGACGGGCGACGGCACCAACCCCGAGGAACTGATCGGCGCCGCCCATGCCGGTTGTTTCTCGATGTTCCTGTCGGGGATCTTGACTCGCAACGACTATACACCCACCCGCATCCACACCACAGCCACCGTCACCCTCGGTGAAGGCCCGGCGATCACCAAGATCGAACTGAACTGCGAGGCCGAAGTACCCAACTTGAGCAACGATGACTTGCAGAAGTTCGCCGCTGACGCCAAGGCGGGCTGTCCTGTATCGAAGGCGCTGGCCGCAGTGAATGAGATTGTCCTCAACGCGAAGTTGGTTTAAGAGCAAAAGATCGCGACTGCGTCGACGATCCTTCGTAAAATAGAAAGAGCGCCCGATTTCGTATCGGGCGCTCTTTCGCGGCAAGCGACAGTCCCCACATCTCGATCAACCCAATTGACACGCCGACAGTGCCCGTTAGCCATCGAGCGTTGGCGTTTTCAGATGGCCCATCCGTTGTCGGCGTGCAGCCACTGACCCGTAACATCGACGTCGCTTTTCAAGCAGAGATCACCGCCATCGGTCAAGTAGATGGCGTAGGCGAAAAAAGTGGTTTTCTGGTAGGGATCTGTTCCACAGCAAACGAATGCTCTCGCCCAACCCCATGCCTAGTAGAAAGCCCACCACCACGTCGCCTACATAGTGAACGCCGGTAGCCACGCGGCTCCAGCCGATCCAGAGGATGAGCAAGGGCGCCCATCGCCCAAGTGTAGGGTGGAGTGCCGTCGCCCACGTCAGGATGATGCCACTGCGTGAGCCATGTCCACTGGGGAAGCTGTGGACGTCGGCGCCACGCCCATAGAGAAAGCGGCCGCCGGCCGGTCGCCGCCGCTTAAAGGTATGTTTGATCCCCAATGTCGCCGATCGGGCAACCACGAAGCTAACCGCCCAGCCGATCAATTGGCGTTGTTTGTCTCGATCTCCGTTCGCCCGTCTCCACAGCAAGGCGGTGATGGCGGCCCACAACAACGAATCCCCGGCGTGGGCGCCGATATGCGCCAGCCATACCCAAACTCTGTGCCGCCGACGTTCCACCGCAGTGAGCGAGATTCGCTCGGTGATTTGCACGTCGAGGTCATTCAGCCAATTGAACAGCCGGTTCAACACGGAAGGGTGATCATCCATGATCCCCCCCACCGCCCTGATCCCCCTGACCGCTGTAGTGCCGCCGGTTTGCCGGGTGCTCGGGGTGCTGCTGCAAATACTCTTTCACCTGCGCCAGTTGATGCGGCTTGTCTATATCCATGCCGGGTTCGGCGAATGGCAGTTGAATCGGCGCGCCGGTTGCACCCAGCTCGCGTTCTACCACCTTCAACAGGCGCGCCAGGGAAAGCCTCCCCAATAAGAAGGCCACGATCGTGCCAAACCCCAGCATACGCACTTGCCGAAGGATCTGCTTGCGACTGTCGAAGAAACGCTCCATGCGCCGGTGGGCGTGCAGCCCGGCCTCGAGATCGACCAGGAAGAGATCGCCGCTACAGAACCGACCTTCACGCAGCCGCAAATAGGAGCGCTTGCTCAGCGGAAAGGTGGTTTCCATCACGGCCTTCTCGACGATCGCCCAGTAGATATCCATGTTATACGGCGCACACGCATCAATGAACCAGCGCACATGATCCGCCGTGAGCAAGGGGCTGTCTGCACCGCTGGCCAGCACGTAGCGATTTTGCCGATTCATGGTGGCCAGCTTTTCGGCCCCGATCCGTTGATTGGCGGTCATGCTGCCCTGGTCTTCGATGTAATGAACGGGGCGGCCAAAATCGAGATGGTGCTCTTCATCCAGCCCTACAATCACGATTTCGCCGATCCGCGCGCTTTCATCGAGGGCGCGCACCACATGCCAGATCATGGGTGCACCGGCAATCTCGATCATGGCTTTCTGTGGTTGACCGGTCAAGGCGCCGAGCGCGTCTACTTTGTCGCGATCATAGCCCGCCGTCATCAAAACATCGAAGCGAGTCTGGGGAGATGACGACCTGGCTTGCAGCGATATGGCAGGTGATGAAGAAGTCATAGCGGTGGGTGACCTATCTATGGCAAGACGCAACTCGCGTTCTTGCGATTGAAGTGCTTGAATTTCAGCGTCCAGCGCCGTTCGTTGTGCGGCCGCTGCACTTTCCAACCGGCGTCGCGCCGACGACAATTGGCGGATCACATCCTGTTTGTGTTGAATCAGTTCGTCGCGATTAGCCATGCTCAGTGGTGATCAGGGATTGGGGCGAATCACAAGCCAGGTGGGGTTAAGAGCCCCTTCTCATGCCAACAGCGAATAGCCGCCGTCGATCTCAATCGTCTGCCCAACGATCATCGAGGCTGCGTCACTACACAGCCAGGCGGCGAGTTCGCCCACATCCTCGGGTGTCACCAGACGACGGGCGGGGGTACGTGCCGTCGCATGCTCTATAATCTGCGTCTTACTGGGGAAAAAGTCAAGCGCGCCGGTGATCACCACACCTGGGCTGATGCAATTGGCAATGATATTGTCGGGGGCCAGTTCTACGGCCAGGTAGCGGGTAACGGCTTCGATGGCGGCCTTGCTCACACCGACGGCGCTGTATTCGGGCAGCACGCGCCGGCTGCCGAAACTCGTCAGGCTGAGGATGCGCCCCCAGCCGGCCTGACGCATATAGGGGACGGTTGCTTGCGCGCCAATCAAGACACTGCGAGCGTTGACATCCATGCTCCGATCCCAGTGACGGCGTTCCAGCTCCATCATCGGGCGTAGCACACCGCTGGCCGCGTTGGCCACAAAAATGTCTACGCCGCCAAAGGTCGCCACCGTCTCGGCTACCATACGTTGAATATCGGTTTCGGTTGCCATATTGGCCTTGACGGCAATCGCCCGCCCACCGGCGCCTTCCACGGCGGCGGCGGTCTCTTCCGCCGCTTCTCGTTTGCGCAGATAGTTGACCGTTATATTGCAGCCGCGAGCGGCCAATGCCAGCGCAATGCCGCGGCCAATCCCGCGTCCGCTGCCGGTGATGATCGCCGTCTTGCCCGAAAGATCGTGCATGGTGGTTCTTTCTGTTCCAATTCTAATCTCTTGTTACCAGTCTAGCTCTACCAGTTCAATCAAATCGTCTGCGCTGGTTGTGCCGCGCACACGCACCCTGCGTAATTCAAAGAGGTTATCGCTATGATGGGTGGCGCCTTGCTTTGTCGTCAGCCCTGCCCAGTAGTTGGCACTCTGGAAGATCTGTATGGTGTTTTCGTCGTACTTCCCTGCCGGGTAGGCAACAAAGTGCGGACGCACACCAAGTTCAAATTCAATGGTTTCGAGGCTGCCCAATGCCTGCCAGATCAAGTAGTCTGTGTCGCGGCCGTCAAGGCTGACATGATTGCGCCCGTGTGATTCGATTGCCATGCCGCCGGCATACATCTCGCGCGCCATATCCCAAGATAAATACTCAGGCAATTGCTTGTCGATAAAATCGGTAACCACAAAAAACGTCGCCGTCATACCGCGTTCTTTGAGCAGCGGGAAAGCGTTAAGATAGTTGTCTCGATAGCCATCGTCAAACGTGATGATTACCGGTTTGGCCGGCAGCGGCGCCCCCTGTGTCAAATTGAGCGCCAGATCGTCGAGGCGGATCGTCGTGTAGCCTTCTGACTGCAAGCGATCAAGCTGTTGTGCAAAGAGCGCCGGCGTCACCGAAAGATCGCGCCGGTAGATATCCGCATCGGCGGGCGGTTCACTTAGATAGTGATACATCAAAATCGGCACTTGTGCCGTACGCACCTCGGCGTCTGGGGTGGAAAGTGGCTGCGCCGTCTGCGTTGGGATTGGCGTTGGGATTGGCGTCTGCGTTGGGAGCACAACAGCTTCCGGCGGCGCAGGCGCTATGCCAGATGCAACCTGCAGCGAATCGGCGACCGTTTGTGCAACCGCCGTTTCCTCTGCGGTCGGTTCCTCTGCAGCCGATAGACCACCGCCCAACACGAGTGGCAGCGCAACTGTATGGTGTGTCATCGAAAGCGCGATCCTCGCCTGGATCAGCGCCAAAATGCGCACCCGCAGCAGCGCCTTGAGCAGGTCGGCGTCGATGGCATCGACAAGCGGAAACCTCGCAAGGGTTTCTGGGGTGGGGGGCACTTCCACGCCGACGGTTGCGGTTGCCGTAACGGTCGCCGTCGCTGTTGCCGTCGCCGTAACGGTTACCGCCTGTGCAGCGATCGGCGCAGTCGATAATCTCAGCAGCCCGGCCCCCAGCAGACAGGCAAAGAGCACAACACCTAACGATGGAATCACTCTCTTCAAAATAATCGCATCACCTATCACCTAGTAACAAACACATGAGGATACGTTTACAGACGCCTGCACGACGCCGGCTGTTCCCTCAGAAGCGCTTCTGTGAACATGATTCTGCTGAAAGGGTTAGAAAATTGCAAGAATTTGGGCCAAAGTTGAACAATTTGGCGTGCAAGTTCGTTATAGAGTGAGTGCTTTCTTGCTTACAATATTCTTAACCGAGAGGAGTGGCTCGGCTGCGCTTCAATTTAGTTTTCGGTTAGGAATGTAGACCGCAGACTAAAGTTGCCTGTTGCTGTAAGCTTTACCGTACACAGAGTGCAGACTCTGCAGATTTGATGTTGCCGGGCGTTTCTCCTGTGAACGCCTACCCCACCTTTTTTACGTTCGGTTCGTCGTAGTGCATTGGGACAGCCATGACCCCGTTCTCTTTCGTTTAGGGGAAGTTTCTGTACGTGTGGTACGGCGTTGGACTCTAGGAGTTATCTAATGTATCGCCAAAAAATACGCGAATATTATGAGCATCTAAGCCCGAGTTACAGCCGGGTTGCCGATTTTGTGTTGAGCCACTACTACAAGGTGGCGTTTATGACAGCCGCTCAATTAGCCGAGGCTGTGAACGTCGACACCACTACCGTCGTCCGTTTCTCACAACGTCTTGGCTACAACGGCTATCCTGAGTTACTGCAGGACATTCGCGAACAGGTCAAGAGTGAGATCTACTCTGTCTATGAACCGCAAGCGTTGTCACCCAATGATCCGGCCACGATCTTCCGCATGCAAGTCGAACAGGACGACAACAACCTGCGCCAGATCTTGATTCAGAATCCGCCGGAACACCTGCAAGCCGTCTCTGAACTATGTCAAAGTGCCGAGCGCATCTACCTGGTGGCCGAAGGCTATGCCAACACCGTGGCCGAGACGGTGGCGGCGCAGTTGCGCCATCAGGAGATCCACGCCGAAGCCGTGGCTGAAGATCCAGTGCGTCGTGCGGCAACGCTGGCCAATCTGGATACGCGTGATCTGGTCATCGGGATCAGCGCCAGCGAACATGGCGAAAGTGTGGCCCGTGCGCTTGACTTTGCCCAAAGCCAGGGCTGCCGCACCCTGGGTATCGTCGGTTCGCTAGAGAGCCCGGTGAACCGTGTGGTAGACAAAATCATCTACGCCCCGTCGGCGGTTTCGGGGCCGCTGCCCAGCATCGTTGCACTCACCAGTGCCTTAACCGCGTTAGCACAAACGCTGGTAAGCCGTGATAGCAGCAAGCAGGGTCGTCGCCGCGCTGTCAGCGACGTCTATCATTTTTTAACTCGTAAAGGAGAGACAATCGACCGATTGGCCGCCCACTAAGGGTTCGCCCACAGAGGTTCGCCCACAGAGGGTTCGCCCACAGATTGTCACCTCCTACACTGCGCAAAAAGGCTGCCGGCATTGGCCGGCGGCCTTTTTTGTCTTGTACACGCTCACTCAGTCGCTTGACTCAACAGGCAGCGCCGCTGCTGTGCTCGGATCGAGACTGAGTGGCAGGGGTTGGCCCGGATCAGGCGCTGCTGTGCCAAGGAAATGCAACACAAGCAGCAAATACTCGCGCCGTGCTGCCCCCCCCAGGACAAGTTGCTCTGTGCACTCTGTCAAAATCGGCGACAACGTAGCGCCAAAGGCGCTATCTGGCAGTCGCTGTAACGCTTCGCCCAGGTGAACGGCTGCTCTATCCAACTGCTCTTGGGCGAAAAGTTCGGCGCTTACCGAGATCGACTGACGCAGATAATCGAATTCTGATGATCGATTCAGGCTGCGCTTGATCTGAGAGAGTGTATGCGTGGCAGTCGTCGCTGGTTCAATGTCCATCTGTCGAAATAAGCGGATGAAATCGCCTTCGTCCCCCACGATACGAACAAGAGCCAGGGCCAGTTCGGCGCGTATGGTCTCATCTTGGCTGGCGTGGAGCAGTTGCAGCAGCGGGGGGATCGCCTCGCTCACGCCCAACTTGCCCAGCGTTGATGCACAGGCCACACGGATGCCTTCGTCGTGCTCTGTCGCCAGCAAGTGCATGAGAATCGGCGTGATCTCGGAGTCGCCTATACTGCCCAGGGCGCGCACGCTGTGAGCGCGCACCGAACGGTACTTCGAATCCATGGCCGCCTGCAACGCTGCCCGCGCCGGATCTTGGCCGACCCCAATCTTACCCAACGCCCATGCCGCCACCACGCTCAGGGCCGGCGAATCGGCGGCCAGCACCGTGATCAGCGCCTCCGTCAGCCGTGGGTCGGCGGGCATACGCGCAATCGACAGGATCGCTTCATAGCGCACATTGAAGCGAGGATCCGCCAGCGCATCGAGCAGTTCGTCCACGGCCAGCGGGCTGCGGATCTCGCCCATGCGTTCGGTGATGAGCACTGTGTCGTGTTCATCACGCGCCCGATAGAAACGGATCAGCGAACCGAGGGCCAGGATCGGGTTGCCGCGCAGAAAGAATCCGGCGAACTGTGTCGTGCTGAAGGGGCTGTCGCCGCGGATGGCCTGGAGCAGTACCATGCTCACCAATGGCAAGAAGATGGCCACCAGAAAGAGCGGTGTGTAGGCATCCAGGGTGAGGAAGAAGAACTTTCCCGCAATCCCCTGCGAAAAGTCGAGGGCGCGTCCCCCTAAGAGCTGGCTGAGGCCGGTAATGATCCCTGCCCAGGCGAAGTAGATGGCCATATAATCCATCTTCTTTTCGGTCGGCACAATGCTCACAAAGAGCAGACGCCCGGCGCCGATACCCCAGCCCAGGTTGAACGCACCCTGTGCAAACGCAATCAGCAGTGCCAGCGGCAGGCTCAGGGCTGCCTCTTTGGGTAGCGTCCACCAGAACACAGGCAGCAGCACCAGCGCCGCCAGCCCTGTCAACATGATCGGTTTGCTGCCATAGCGATCTGCCGCCCAACCCCAAAGATAGCTCGACGTCAGCGTGCCCAACAGCGTCCCCATTTGCAGCAGCACCACGTTGCCTGCGCTCAGCCCCACCTGTTCTTGCATAAAAAGCGGCAGAAACGAAGCCAGGGGCACTGTCCCCAACGTAATCAGCGCCAGCCCGCCCAGGTATCGGCGGAAATCGGCGTCTGCCAATGCCGCCAGTAGATCGCGCCGCCCTTGTGCTGCCTCTGGATCGGGCGCGCCGCCAGGGATAAAGGTGGACGCCCACACCGAGATCAACCCGAAGACGACACCCACGGTAAAGAGGAACATGAAGCCGTTGAGGCCGCTCGTCCGATCGAGGATGAGACCGGCAGCGCCCACGGCGACAAAGCCGGCAATGCCGCTCAAAATGTTGCTGGCGGCCGAATATTTGCCGCGCACAGAATTGGGCACAAACTCTTGTACCCACGGGTAGTAGGCCGTTTCGGCCACCGCGCGCGTGAGCGAGAACAGCGCCACCGCCACCGTCATAAACAGGAAGATCCCCTGCCCCTTGAAAGCAACCAGAAACCAGGGCGTCAGCAAAAGCAGGATCGTGGTTGCTTTGCGAATACCGAAAAAGAAGACAAACGCGCGTTTATACCCAACACGCGCCGTGAAGGGGGCAATAAAAGGGGCCATACAGGCGGCGAACGGCACCAACGCCAGGATGAAACCGATTTGCGTCTTCGACAGCGCCAGTTCGTCTAAAAAGAGGACGAAGACCGAACCGAAGTAGACGAATTGAGCAAAGACTGTGTTGGTCGCGTTGGTAACATAGCTCCAGGGCAAGCCGCGCAACTTTTCGACTGTGGTAGGGACTTGGCTCATGGGCGTTGGGTGGCCTCACACAAAAGAACGAATGTCATTGAAACGATTGTCCATTATCCCACAATCAGCAGCGGGGAACCAGACAAAACGTGGTTGATCTGGCGGTGATTTGGGCCGTGTAGAACAAACCCCTTGAAGCGCTGCGATTGGTATTCCCTCACAGCGCGATTTACAATATGCATATGGACGGTGATTCTGTCCTGGCCGCTGATACTCCTCATCCCAAGAGAAAGCGAGTAGCATCCTATGACAACCGAGACATCCTCGTTACCGCGCCGACCGTTCGGCCCCACCAATTTCGTTGTGACGCCGATCTGTGTCGGCTGCGCGCCCCTGGGCGATATGCCCGAAACCTTTGCCTACGGCGTCCCCGAAGAGAGGGCGCTAGAGACATTGCGCGCCGCCTTTGCCGGGCCGATCAATTTTCTCGACACGGCGGCCGCCTATGGTGACGGTGAAAGCGAACGACGAATCGGCATCGTCCTCAAAGAACTGGGCGGCGTGCCCGAAGGCGTCGTCCTTGCCACCAAGGCAGATCGTGATCTCCACAATGGCGATTTTAGCGGGGATCAGATGAAGCGGTCGATTGAAGGCAGTCTGCGCCGGCTGGGGTTGGATCGGCTGCAATACGTCTATATCCACGATCCCGAACACACGACCTTCGAGAATGTAATGAGCCGTGGCGGCCCGCTAGAGGTGATCCAACGATTCAAAGACGAGGGCGTGATCGAGCACATCGGTATTTCGGGTGGACCCATCGATATGCTGATTCGCTATATGGAGACGGGGGCCTTCAGCGCCGTCGAGACGCACAACCGCTACACACTGCTCAACCGTTCAGCGGATCCGCTGCTTGATGTGGCACAGCGGCTGGGCATGGCCGTGGTCAACGCGGCCCCCTACGGCAGCGGTATGCTCGCCAAAGGGCCCGACGCCTACGCCCGCTACGCCTACCAGGAGGCCCCGGCTTCTATGATTGACCGGGTGCGCCAGATCGCGGCCATCTGCGCCGAGTATGATGTGCCGCTGCCCGCGGCCGCACTCCAGTTTTCCATGCGCGACGCGCGGGTCGCCACCACCGTCGTCGGCATGACTCGTCCTGAACGGGTTACACAGACGGTGGAGCTGGCCAATCATCCGATCCCCGACGAACTGTGGGCGCGCATCGACGCCGTCGGCTTCGACAGCGAAGATCCTGAAACCAACCGCTTCAAATAAACAGGGGCGCCTCGCCACCATAGGCGTTAAGTTAAGGCTCTATGCTCCACGCCCCCCGCATCCTCGTGTGCAGGCAAGAGAATTGGCCACAAAGAACACATAGAACGCAAAGAAGAAGATGGCAACGTCCTTATCTATGTGTTCTTTGTGTTCTCTGTGGCTATTCCCTTCTGGACGTGACGCCAGGAGGGAAGACCCCGGCAGTTGCTCGAACGGAGCTTATCTTAACGCCTATGCGCCTTGCCACCCGCCTGACGAAGGTGATGTGGCGCTCTCTGGCGCCGGCAGGTTCGTTATAGAAAGTAAATCGACACGGAAAGATCCATCAACACATGGATCACGGCGATGTAGGGCAGCAGTCGTGGTCGCCAGAGCATCAAAATGCCAAGTTGGACCGTTGAAAGAGAAAGGGGCGCTCCCTGGGGAGCGCCCCTTTTGTACCTATTCTCAGCCCGTTCGCCAGGCCTGATCTGCCACGGTCTCTTTACTGGCTGTTCAGCCTTAGAGACGGCAACACGCCGGCACACCGCACCATAAGCTTCAATAAATCCTAATGATGCGTCAACGGTCAAGTGATGGCAATTCCGTAGGGGCGCTGCTTGCTGCGCCCGGCAACTGTGGGCGCAGCAAGCAGCGCCCCTACCGATCAAATCACGCTTTCGGCGTTCCTCGCCGCCGCATCACTAAGTGGTCTTGGTCAAAAAGTACATCACCGGCAAACCGACGACCAGATGCATAATCTCCAAGATCAAAACAGTGCCAAAGGTAGGCGTCACCAGATCGGTCAGAGGCGTCACCGCCATGCCGATCAGCGCAATCGAAGCGAGCACCACAAAAAAGAAATTGGCGCGTTCGTGGGTGAGGAACCGTAACAACACAATGTAGACGATGGCGCCAACAATGGCCGGCACAATCGTAAACAGCAGCACCGGCACGAGCTCAATCTGTGTCCCCATTGTGGTTTCCGCCGGCAGCCAGCCTGCGCTGCTGGCAATGAAATAGAGCACAATGTTTAATACAACAGCCACGCCGATTGCCATTCCTGTCGCGCGGGCAATCGTCCCAACGGTGGGTTTCGGTGAACGAATCACAGCAGACATGTGGGTCTCCTTTTCCAAATGATAAACGGTGAATGGGGATGATGGTGTTTGAGGGGGACCGCCGGCAACATTGCTCGACATGCTACAAACATTTCTGCGATTGTAGCTGTCATGTTTTTATGTTTCTGTACGCCAGATCCAATTCATAACTTTCCTCTTCTTTGCGAGCATCAATCGGGAATTCTCTGCAACAAAAAACCCGTCAGGCCGGGGGGACCTGACGGGTCGAGGGATCGACGGTTTGTGCTAGATCCAGCCCTGATCCTTGAGGAAACTGGTTAGCCCAGGGATGGCGAAACGCTTGCCCTGGTACGCCTGATAGCCATAATACACCATAGCAAACCAGGCCATAAGCACGGCGATGGGGCTGAGACAGCCCACGATCAACGCCGCCAACCACCCGATCACAGGGATGATGCTGACGATGGCCGTGCCCACTGCCACAAAGAGACCGAGCACGATCAGCACAACGGTCAACGCCAGGCTCTGCACGGCGTGGAAACGCTGGAAGGGGCGCTTCTTGCTGCTTTCGCTGAGTAAGACCAGCGCCGGCATCACAAACGGAATCAAGACCTGGGTTGCATAGCTCAACAGTGCAATCAGTCGATCATCGCTATTGGCTGCTGTGTCTACCGTGGCGTCGCGCATAAACTCGCCTCGGCGAAAGGCGTCTGCGGCTGCATTCGCCTGATTGCGAGCCGACTGCGCCGTTCGTTCTACCGGGCTGGGCGTCTCCTCTTCGTTGAGCACATTCGTCACGTTGACCGGACGCCCGGCACGCACGCTTTCTTGCTCGACGGAAACAGGATCGGCATCGGTGAATGCCACTGTCTTTGGATGGGTGGGTTCGGGCTGCGCCGTCACCATGTCCGCTTCGTCGATATCGTAGACAGGCTTCTGCTCCGGCTGATCCAACTGTCGCTTGACAACTTCTGATTCAGGGAGACTCGCCTCGCTGCCGGCAAGTTCCTGTTCATTCTTCTTCTGTTCGCTATCCATTATGTTCTCCTCTAAAACCGTTTGAAGACGGTGGAAATTTGATGTTGATTTGACTCGTTATACTCTACGCAGCCCCGGCAGAAAAGTTTCAGCATGTGCAAGGGAAAATTGGCGGCGTTGTTCTCCTTGTCGCCGCTGCAGCCGTCCTCGTCGCAAAGGCGTATGGTATACTCAACCCATGAACAGAGACCCATCTTCGACTCGAATCATTTTCATGGGAACCCCCGATTTCGCCGTACCGTCGTTGCTGCAACTGCACGAAACTGGCCCGGCGCAAGCATGGGAGATTGTCGGCGTCGTCACCCAACCGGATCGGCCGGCGGGCCGCGGCAAGAAGTTGCTGCCCAGCCCCGTCAAAGAGGTCGCCCTGGCCCACGATCTGCCTGTGTTCCAACCGGGGCGTCTGCGGCGAGAGCCCGACGCCATCGAAGCCTTGCGCCGGCTGGCGCCTGATCTCATGGTCGTGGCCGCCTATGGCCAGATCCTGCCTAAGTCGGTATTAGGGATTCCCCGCTTTGGCTGTGTCAACGTTCACGCCAGCTTGCTGCCTGCCTACCGGGGGGCCTCGCCGATCAGCGCCGCCATCCTCGATGGGCTGGATGAAACCGGCGTCACCATCATGCTCATGGATGTGGGCATGGACACCGGCCCCATGCTGGCGCAGGCGCAGCAGCCGATCCATGCCGACGACACCACCGACTCCTTGAGCGCACGGCTGGCCGAACAGGGCGCGGGTCTGCTGGTGGAGACGCTCCCCCGCTGGCTGTCCGGCGACCTGGCCCCAGTCGATCAGGCTGAACTGCCCGGCGAAGTTTCCACCTGTTCGCTCGTCAAAAAAGACGATGGCCGCATCGATTGGACGCAGCCCGCTGCCGTCATCGAACGCATGACACGCGCCTACGCCCCCTGGCCCTCCGCCTTCACCCTCTGGCAAGGGGAGAACTTCAAAATCGGTCGCGCCCGCGTCGTCCCCGGCACGGCCGCGCCGGGTGTCGTCGTCTCCACGGCGCAGGGGCCCGCCGTCGGCACCGGCCAGGATCTGCTGTTGTTGCAGGAAGTTCAACCGGCGGGCAAGCGCATGATGGACGTACAGAGTTTCCTCAACGGCACCCCCGAGTTTGTGGGGAGTACGCTAGGCCGCGAGGAGACCCAATAGGTATAGTGGAATCAGGGGGAAAGCACTGAACGGGAGCGAATAGTGGGCACTCGTTCATGCATTGGCTAAATTGCGCCATTTCACCTCTGGACCTGGCCTGGATGATTTGCGAAAATAGGAACAGTCGTGAAGTCGACATCAGAGCCGAGGTGCACTACCTGAAGCGAGAGAAGGAAAGTTGATGGTAATACAGTGGTGGCGGACCCTGCGGGAGTGGGTGCTGAGCGAGCCGGACGGCGAACACTGCCATTACCTGCTGGGCAAGGTACTGCCGATCATGATTGCGATGGTCGTTCCCTACACGGTCATCACCGGCGTGCTGTGGCAATACGGGCAGACTAGTGCTACCTACCCCATCGTCGGCCTGGTTATGCTCGCGGCCTATACGCTGATCCTTTTCCTGAACCGGCGCCAACAGGTGCGTGCTGCGTCCTGGCTGCTGGTTGCCTCCATCCTCGTCCCCATGCTGCTGGCTACCGGCGTGGAAGGCGCCAACTTTGCCAATTTCATCGGTTTTGTCGCCGGCGCCGTGCTGGCGAGCGTGCTCCTGCCCCTGATCGTCTCTCTGGGATCGATAGCCCTGATCATGCTCACCTATGCTGTGTCCGATCTGCTCCACCCGGCCCAGCAGTTGGGGGTAGACAACGTGCTCACCGTCGGCATCGGCCTCTTCTTTCTACTCTTCTTCAATGGGGTCTCAAACTGGGAACGGCGGGCGCGGGTGCAGCGGGAACGCCAGCTCAGCGCCCAATTGGAGCGACAGAACCAGTTGTTGGAAGAACGCGTCGCCGAGCGCACGCAGGCCCTGCTTGAAGCGAAAGAGATGGCGGACACGGCCAACCGCGCCAAGAGTCACTTTCTGGCTACCATGAGCCATGAGATCCGCACGCCCATGAACGGCGTCATCGGCATGACCAACCTGCTCTTGCAGACGGATCTGGACGACCGGCAGAGGGAGCTCGTACAGACGATCGAAAGCAGCGGCGACACCCTGATCGCACTCATCAACGATATTCTCGATTTCTCTAAGGTGGAGGCGGGCAGGCTGGAACTGGAACAGATCCCCTTTGATCTCCACCGCTTGGTCAAGGAGACGCGCACACTCTACGTCCACCAGGCCGAACAAAAGCGAATCGCCCTCCATCTTCACATCGCCGCAGGCACACCTCGTACGATCTCCAGCGACCCCACCCGCCTGCGCCAGATTCTGGCCAATCTGGTCAGCAATGCCATCAAGTTCACAGCCGTAGGCCAGGTCTCGATCGACATTAAGGCCGAGCGTGAAGAGGAGATGTGGCGGCTGCACCTTGCCGTGCAGGATACGGGCATCGGCATTACCCAGGAGCAGCAAGCGTCGCTGTTTCAGGCGTTTCACCAACTTGACGCCTCCACATCGCGCCAGTACGGAGGGACCGGCTTGGGCCTGGCTATCAGCGCCCGCCTGGCGAAACTCATGGGTGGCCGCATCTGGGTGGAGAGCGAAGGCGGCCGCGGCAGCATCTTTCACGTGACACTGCTCGTGGCGGCGGCGGAAGATCGCACATCTCTTGCCCAGGCTTCTCTGATAGATCCAGAGCCAGATGGGGACGCCAGGCCCCTGCGCATCCTGTTGGCCGAGGATAATCTTGTAAACCAGAAGGTGATTCGGTACATGCTGCATCGACTCGGCCACCAGGTCGAGGTCACCGTCAACGGACGGGAAGCCGTGCGCGCCGCCGAAGAAGAGTGCTACGACGTCGTCTTAATGGATGTGAACATGCCTCAGATGGATGGTCTGGAGGCGACGCGTCTGATCCGGCGCCGTCTCGACCGGGGAGCACAACCCTTCATCATCGCCCTAACCGCCAGTGTTCTGCAGGAGAGCCAGGGGGAATGTCTGGCTGCCGGCATGGACGATTTCGTGGCCAAGCCGGTTAAACAGGAGCAACTGGCCGCGGCCTTGCAGCGGGCCCAGCGGGACCGCAGAGCGCCGGCCTAGCGCCGGTGGACCTGTAAACCATCTCGGCGGCCCTGATCCTCAGTCTGCCTCTTACTTCCGCCTGGATCGCCGCCTCTCCCTGTGCTGGGTCACGTTGAACCGCCCCCACACAACGTATCATAGACGAAACAGGTAGAGGTTGGACTCTCGGTAGGGGGCCCGCTTGCTGGCCCCGCTCTGGGCACAGCAAGCAGCGCCCCTACGATTGTACGACCTTAAACTGTTCTCTCGGTCAGAGATCGTCTGCCGATTGATCCGGGGGGCGATTTTTTGATTGGGGAGATCAGGAAACGCTTTTGAAACGCCTGAAATGATAGCATGTCGTCATACTCGCTCTTTTCGGAATACTGTTTCGGCTCATAGACGTATCGACGATCGATTCATTTCTATCACATTTCAAGGAGGAGAGTGATGACACAGTCCACATCTGCACGCTCGGGGATCGACCGCACCAATCGTGCCTTTGAAGAATCGTTTCGTAAAGGCGATAGCGCCGGCCTTGCGTCCGCTTACAGCAAGGATGGGTGGGCGCTCCCACCCAATAGCGAGATCGTTAAAGGCCGTGAGGGATTGAGCCAGCTTTGGCAGGGTGCGCTAGACATGGGTGTGGCCACCGTGACGCTGGAAACCGTGGAGTTGGAAGAGCACGGCGACACCGCCTGGGAAGTCGGCAGGGCCAACCTGATGGACAAGGACGGCAACGTGCTCGATGAAGCCAAGTTTATTGTGATCTGGAAAAAAGAAGGCGGTGCATGGAAGTGGCACCGCGATATCTGGAACAGCAGTCGTTCTGCTCAGTAGGCTAAAGTCGGGTCGCCCAAGCGTCTGCCTTGACCTCTAGACTGGCCCCGATCTCAGGGCAACAAAAAACCGCACCACCGGGAAGATCCCTGGTGGTGCGGTCCCTGGTCGGGGCGAGAGGATTTGAACCTCCGACCTCTTCAACCCCATTGAAGCGCGCTACCGAGCTGCGCTACGCCCCGACAACTAGATGAAAGTATAGCACGGAGTGCGGGGCGGAGCAAATTGATCGATTCATGCAATACGGCTCGATTTCGACAAATTGACGCGGCGGTGGCGCTTGTGGTATAAGTCAACCAATTGTTAACGTTAACGATGATTAACTACGGCACGGCAATGGCGCCACAGGTTGTATTCGCCGACGGTCCGTGCCGTCGGTTTATTTTTTGGCTGTGGGACAACCGGTTGCACCCACTCCTCGCCGCCGAGGTATATCCTTCTGCGATGATGCACTATGGATAAACGAGTCATTCAAGGGCCAACGCTCACCGAACGTGATATCGCGCTGTTACACCGCCTGGAACCCGGCCTCTTCATCACGGCGGATGTGAGTCGTGCAGACATCCTCCTTTGCTGCTTATACGGCCGAGAGCAGATCCTGGTGGCCGAACATGCGCGCCCGCGTTCGATCTCTTCGATCTACCTCAAGGATGCTACCGGACGCCTCTTCTCGGCGGCAGAACAACCGCTTGTCTTCCGCGCCCTCACCGAAGATCGGATCGGCAGCCGCCGCAAGCAGGTCCTCAGCAGCGGCGCCCCCATCATTCAACAGGTCTTTCCCGTCCACAACGCCGCCAACCGTGTGATCGCGGCGATGTTGGTCGAGACCAATATGATCGAGTTTGAGCGCCATCGTCGGCGTGACAAACCCTTTCGCCACGCCGTGCATTGGATTCAAGAGATGGCCGTGCGCGGCGAGATCGAGATTCACGATAAGCTGAGCGGCTTTGGTTCGCTCGACGGGATTTACCTCGTCGATGACCAATCGTGTATCCGCTATATGAGCGGCATTGCCACCAATCTGTATCGTTCGATTGGATCGGTCAAAGACATGCGCGGACGGCATATTTCGGCGCTGGAAGAGATCGACGAGAAGGTGGTGGATCAAGCGATGCAGGCCAATCGCTGTGTGGAGCATCGCTACGAATCGCAGGATGGCCGCATTTGGGTACGCACGGTGATCCCATTGCGTGCGCCGCCCGGAACCCTACCGGGCGTGCGCCGTCAGATCGAACGCTACATTCCTTGGAACCAGTCGCAGTCGAAGGCGCAGCACGTCGATGGCGCCCTGGTGCTGGTGCATAACGCCACCGAACGTATTCAGCGTGAACGTGAACTCAACGTCAAATCCGCCATGATCCAGGAAGTCCACCACCGCGTCAAGAACAATTTGCAGACCATTGCCGCCATTTTGCGCATCCAGGCGCGGCGCAGTCAGAGCCCTGAGGCCCAGCAACATCTGACCGACGCCGTCAATCGCATCCTGAGCATGTCGGTGATCCATGAGTATTTGAGCCAGGATGAGCACCAACCCATCAACATCCGCGATGTCTGTCAACGGGTGATCGGGCAGGCGCAACAAGTGGCGGTGAATCCAGGCCAAGAGGTGACCATTTCGCTCAGCGGCCCCAATATTCGGCTGCCGGCGGGGCAGGCCACGGCGGCAGCCCTGGTGGTCAACGAACTACTGCTCAACGCCATCGAGCATGGCTTACAGGATCGTCAAAAAGGTGAGATCATCCTGACGCTGGATGATCAAGGGGATCGTGTGCAGATCGATGTCGAGGATGATGGTTCGGGCTTGCCCGATGGGTTCAATCTCGGAGAAAGTCGCAGCCTTGGGCTGCAGATTACGCGTACGCTGGTCACCGATGATCTAAAGGGTGAGATCATCTTCGAGCCTGTGCATAGCGTGGCAAACGCCGGCGCTGAGAACGGCGTTATGGCGACACGTGGGACGCGGGCCCGCGTTACTTTCCCCAAACGTCCGATTCAGATGAACGAGTCAAGCTCGATCTGATGCGCCGCATGGTCGGGCGATCGGGTTTTCGCCGCATACTGCACACATCGATACTTGATCCTGTCCTTGATCGGCGGTGCTGTGGTACGATTGGGTATCAACGATGTGTGAAGACAAGCTCAGCGTCGATCAACGGTCATCGGCTTATATCGATAAGCATTTTACGCCTGCAAGCATGTAGAGGAGATCATAGGTGGAGCGTACACGCATCATCATTGCAGACGACGAATCTCTCATTCGCATGGATCTGCGAGAAATGCTCACAAACCTGGGCTATCTTGTGGTGGGCGAGGTGGGGGACGGCCGCAGCGCCGTCAATCTGGCCCGTGAATTACGCCCCGATATTGTAGTAATGGATATTAAGATGCCCGACATGGACGGCATCGAGGCGGCGCGCTATCTAACCGAAGAGCGCGTGGCCCCTGTCTTGCTGCTCAGCGCTTACAGCCAACAGGAATTGGTGACACGCGCACGCGAAGCGGGCGTGGCCGGTTATCTGGTCAAACCGTTCCGCGAAAGCGATCTGACCCCGGCCATTGAGGTGGCGTTGGCCCGCTTTAGCGAGTTTCGCGCCCTTGAGCGCGAGGTCGGCGATCTGCGTGAAACGCTAGAGACTCGCAAAGTCGTCGAGCGCGCCAAAGGTATTTTGATGGACACGCAAGGGCTCAACGAATCTGAAGCATTCCGCCGCATCCAAAAGATGAGCATGAACAATCGCAAGCCCATGAAAGCCGTGGCCGAAGCGATCATTCTGGCCCATCAAGTCGGCGAACACTAGACAGAAGGCCCGTTGTCTTGGAGGATGTTGTGAAGCTTTCTGTCATTATGCCTGTCTATAACGAGGTCAACACACTCGAGGAGATCATTCGTCGGGTGCGTGCGGTTGATCTAACGGTCAGTACAGATGGGAACGACTTGCTCCCCGCCGGCCCGCTCAAACTGGAACGCGAGATCGTCATCATCGACGACGGATCCACCGACGGGACGCGCGAGATCCTGGACCGCTGGCAGATGGTCGCCGAAGACGATTTGCAGATCATCTACCACGCCCACAATGGCGGCAAGGGTGCGGCTCTGCGCACCGGTTTTGAACATGCCACCGGCGATATCCTGGTGATTCAGGATGCGGACCTGGAGTACGATCCGCGTGATTACATCAAGCTGCTCCAACCGATTCTCGAAGGGCGCACAGCCGTCGTCTATGGCAGCCGCTTCTTGGGCGGTCCGCGCTCGGCGATGAGTATGAGCCATACCGTGGGTAACAAGGGCGTCACTTTGTTGACGAATTTGCTCTACGGCACAATTTTGAGCGATATGGAAACCTGCTACAAGTGCTTCCGTCGCGATGTGATCGTGGGCGTTCCTCTGCACAGCCGCCGCTTTGAGATCGAACCGGAACTGACCGCCAAAATCCTCAAACGCGGCTACTCCATCTTCGAAGTGCCAATCAGCTACAACGGGCGTGAGTTTCACGAAGGCAAAAAGTTAACATGGCGTGATGGTTTCACCGCCATCCTCACCCTGCTGCACTATCGCTTCACCGATTGATGCAAAGCACGCTGCGCTCGCCCGAAACGGCGATTTCTAGGGAATCCCAGCGGAAATATGCCGACACGCTCTGCCGGTGGTACAGATGCCTTGTTTCCGCCGTGGTCGTTTCGCCGCGCTCTACCGGCGCTCTGTCGGGCACGGCGCGCCTGTTTGATCGCTCAACGCAGCTTTCAGTAGCCTACCGACCGGTGTTGTTGGCACTGGTGCTGGTGGGCTTTTTGTTGCGTCTCGTCCTGCTCAACGCCTTCCCCTTGCGCGAGGACGAGGCCATCTATGGCTATTGGGCACTACACCTGACCCGCACCGATCCGCTGATGCTCACGGTCTGGCCCGACAAGCCACCGATGTTCCTCTGGCTTTTGGGTGGAATCTTTTCGATCTTGGGCGCGTCTGAGGTGTCCGTTCGGGTATTGAACGTGTTCGTATCTACCCTCACCGTGACCGTGGTTGCCGCCGTTGCCCGCGCGCTGTGGGGCGCGCGGACGGCGCTGTTGAGCGCGTTCTTCTTCGTGTTCAGCCCCTTCGCCATCAGCTTTGCGCCCACCGGCTTCACCGATCCACTGCTGATCCTGTTTGGCATGTTGGCCATCCAGTCCACCGTGAGCCGGCGTCCATTTTGGGCCGGGCTCTGGCTGGCCGCCGCCATCATGACCAAGCAGCAGGGGATCCTGTATGTGCCGCTGATCCTGCTTCTGATGATGCATCGCGGCCAAGAGGCGCCGGGCGAGGAAGGTCTATCATCCCCTTATCAGCGCATTGGATTCCTTCTGCTGGGCGCGGCTCTCGTCATCGTTCCCATCCTGCTTTGGGATGCGGCCCGCTGGCAGGTTGCGCCCTCGCCCTGGGATCTGAGCGTGCGCAACTATGGCGGTTTTGCGCTGGCGCCTCTGGCGAGCTGGCCGGCGCGCGTTCAAGAGTGGGGATCGCTGCTCTGGTATTTGATGGGGAGCGGGGCAGGCTGGCTGTGGGCCTGTGTGCTGGCAATCGCGGGCGTTGCCATGCAGCGCCCAAGCCGGCGCCCGGCCGATCTCGACACACCCTCACATCCGCAGCTCGCTACGCCTGTCCTGGTGGCGTGGACGGCAGGGTTTGTGGTTTTCCACGTGGTCACGACCACGCAGGCGTGGGATCGGTATTTGTTGCCGTTGGCGCCAATCCTGGCGCTGCTGCTGGGCGCCGCCACACAGCCGACCCTGGCCGCGCGGCCGCCTGGGAACCGGCTGCGTCTGGCTGCCGTTGTGGTGACATGGGCACTGGTGCTGCCCCCTGCGTGGCGTGCCGCACAGGGCGGCCTGCCGATTGGCGGAGACCACGGCGGCTATGCCGGGCTGCATCAAGTCATCGAGTGGCTGGAGGCAGAGGCGCCGCCGGGCAGTGTCCTCTATCACAGCGTCTTGGGCTGGCACTATCGCTTTTATTTCTTCGATGAAGAGATGCCCGCCCAAAATCGCTTCGATCTGCGCTGGTATCCGAATCCGGTCTATCTGGCCGACAATGCCGCCAAGATTGGTCACCGCAGGCGTTTTCTGGTGGCGCCCGAATGGATCTCACTGCGTAACTGGGAACGCGACCTGGCCGGCCGCCAAATCGTGCCGGTGGCCCGGCTACACGCCGGGCGTTTCACCGTCTATGAATTGACCGGCCCCGCGCAAACGTACTGCGATTGGTGCTCCTCGCAGCCCTGACAAGGGCCGTGATCGACAACGTCCAATTCGCATAGTTGTCTATTTCTAGTAGCCATTTCTCTTGACTTCGCCATGCGCCGTCTTCTGCCACATCTTTCTGCCCTGCTCTTGCTCGCCCTCTTCGTGATGGCGCTCTTCGCGCGGCTGCTTTTCACCGACAGCGTCCTGGCCAGCGGCGACATTCTGCTCTACTTTTACCCCTACCGTGACTTTGCGGCCGCCGCCTTCCGCGAAGGACGCATCCCCCTGTGGAACCCTTACATTTTTTCGGGGGCGCCCTTCCTGGCCAACCCACAGGCTGCCGTGCTCTATCCACTGCACTGGCCGCTGAGCTGGCTGCCGGTGACCAGACAGATCTACGCCGGCGCTGCGCTCCACGCCTGGATCCTGGGGTTGGGCGGCTACGTCCTGGTGCGGCGCTGGGGCTATGGCTGGCTCTGCGGCCTTATCACCGGCACAGTCCTGGCCGGGAGCGGCTTTTTCGGCGGCCTCATCGGTCATATCAACCAGATGAATGTGGCGGCGTGGCTGCCGTGGATGCTGGTGGTGTTTGAGCGTAGAGATTGGAGAGTGGAGAGTGGGCGATCAGAGAAGGGGCGAATTGGGCAGACGCCGCCATCTGCGAATCCGCCATTGTCGATCTCTACGTTGCCAATCTCTACGCTCTTCGTCTCATCTGCGGCTTTCGCCCTCCTCGTCGCGCTGACCTTGCTGGCCGGGCACACGCAGACCGCCTACATCAATTTGTTTGGGGTGGGGGTGTGGATCGTTGTGGGCGAAGTGGTGAACAGAGACTGGCCGGCAGGGATCAGGCGATTGAGGCATGGGCGCATTGGTGGCGTCGGCCGAACGCTACGCTCTGGTCCCCTCCTCTCTAATCTCTCGATCTATGCCCTTGGCGTCCTTCTCGGCATCCTGCTTTGCGCCGCGCAACTTCTGCCCACGTTGGAACTGAGCGACCTGGGATTGCGCAGCGGTGGGCTTTCTTATTGGGATGCCACCAGTTTCAGCCTGCAACCGTTGAATCTGTTGTGGACGCTGCTGCCATCCTACGGGGTGGTCGACCTGAGCGTGGTCTTCGGCGTCGCCTTTACTGAATTTGTGGGCTACGTGGGCGCAATTCCTTTGGTGTTGGCGCTGGTGGGCCTGTGGCGAGGACGCGGCCAACGCGCCTGGTGGTTCGGCATTACCTTCGCCGGGCTCGGTCTCTTCCTTGCTCTGGGGCGTTGGAATCCGTTCTACTACGTGCTCTTCAAACTCGTGCCCGGCTTTGATCTCTTCCGCACCCCGGCGCGCTGGCTGATGCTCTATACCGTGGGGATGGCGGTGCTGGCGGGAATTGGCGCCTGGCGATTGGCGATTGGGGGGCTGGGTGAGTGGGCCATGGGCGGGAGACGACGATCCCCGGTTCTCGATCTCTTCCTCTCAAATCTGCACTCCCTCATCTTGCTCGGCCTGATCGCGGTTGATCTCCTGCTGGCGTCGCTTGCTTTGCCTCACACCCATCCCACGGCGCCACAGGCGGTCTACGATGTACGCACCGCCCCGGCTCATCTGCTCACGGACCCGGATCGGGCACTGGATCCGGCGGCGATGGGGCGCTTTCTCAGCCTGAGCGTGACCGCCTTCGATCCGGGGGACATGGCCGATTGGCGACGGATCTATGGCGAAGGCGACGACGCGCAACTGGATGCGAAGGCGTTTATGCAGTTGATCGTGGCGCTTAAGATGCAAGAGATCCTGGCCCCCAATTTGCCGCTCCTGTGGCGCGTGCCCGCCGTGGACGGTTTCGACGGCGGCGTGCTGCCGCTGCAACGCTACAACCAGTTGATGTCGCTGCTCATTCCGCCCGACAAACTTGTGCCCGATGGGCGTATCCGTGAGCAGTTGACCGAGATCCCCGACAGCGATCTGCTCAGCCTGCTCGGTGTGCGTTACGTCATCACCGATAAGGTGCGCGATCTCTGGTTCGAGGGCGTCTACTATGATCGGCAGATCGGCGCAACCTTGACCCAGTCTTCGCCCGTAGTGGATGTGGACGCACCCGGCACCTTCAACGCCACGACGTTGGGCATCATCGGCTTTGTTGAAGGCGATCTGCCCGCCGAGAAGCAGCCAGTAGCCGTGGTGCAAGTCTTTGCCGGTGACGAACTGATCGAGGAAATCCCGCTGTTGGCCGGTGTACACCTGGCGGATGCTGCCCTCGACAGCCCGGCGGCGATAGAATCGGGCGCAGTGATCGCCTTGCGAGATGTGGAGGCCGGCCGTCAGGAATACCTGGCCCGCCTGCCGCTGAGCCGCCCACTGTCGCCCGAGGCGCTGCGTTTTGTGCTTGCGGGTGAACAAGCGCTCACGATCCAGGCCGTCACCCTGATCGACGAGCGTACGCGGACCTTTCTGCCGCTGTTGACCAGCGATCAGGGGCGCTTCGACCTTGTGCACAGTGGCGACGTCAAGATCTATGAGGCGCTTGATGTGCGTCAGCGGGCCTACATGGCCACGCGTGTGCAGGTGGTATCCTCAAGCGCAGAGGCTGTCTCGCTGCTGCAAACAGACCACGAGAACGGCCAAGCTGTGGTGGAAGCATCGCCGGATCTGGCCCTGACTGCCGGCGGCGGTGATGCTGAAATCGTCTCGTACAGTGCGGAGCGCGTCGTTGTGCGTACGCGCAGCGATGATGCGTCTTTCCTGGTGCTCAGCGATGCCTACTATCCGGGTTGGCAAGCCACGGTCGACGGTACGGCCGCGCAGGTTTATCCCACCAACGTGCTCTTTCGTGGGGTCGCCGTGCCTGCGGGGGAACACGACGTGGTCTTCGTCTTCGCACCGCAGCCCTGGCAGCGCGGCGTTCTCGTATCGGGGATCGGCGTCATCTTGTGGCTGAGCTTGCTGGTGGTAGGGCTGTTCAGGCGGCGGCGTTCTGCGCTCGCCATTCTACAATCACCCCGGATGATGCTATAATCTTCAGGGCAGGGCCTGGCGATTGCCCGGCCTGTTGATCCACGGAGATGCCGGTTGTTCTCTCCTGAACCCGAGAACTCTGTGGAGGGTTTCTCCGCTCTGGAAAACGTCCGTGCCCGACACGGTTCGTGCCCGCACGGTTCATTGTTTGCTATATCCATTCACATGGGGGGATTACTATGACTGTTTCCTCGGTCGCGCCGACCGCCGCTCAAGATCTTGATCCTGAATTCGAAGCCAAAGCTGTCAATACGATCCGTATGTTGGCTGCGGACGCAGTGCAGGCGGCCAATTCCGGCCACCCTGGCATGCCGATGGGCATGGCGCAGGCCGCCTTCGTGCTGTGGACCCGTTATCTGCGCCACAACCCTAAGAACCCGGCCTGGAATAATCGAGATCGCTTTGTGCTCAGCGCCGGGCATGGATCGATGCTGCTCTACTCACTGCTGCACCTTACCGGCTATGATCTGCCTTTAGAAGAGTTGAAGAACTTTCGTCAGTGGGGCAGCAAAACGCCCGGCCATCCCGAAGTACACCATACTGCCGGCGTCGAGACCACAACCGGTCCATTAGGGCAGGGATTTGCCAACGGAGTGGGCATGGCAATCGCCGAACGCTGGTTGGCCGAGCACTACAACCGCGACGGTTTCCCGGTGATGGATCACCACGTCTATGCCATTGTCAGCGACGGCGACCTGATGGAAGGCATCGCCAGCGAAGCCGCCAGCCTGGCCGGTCATCTGAAGTTGGGCAAGCTCATCTATCTCTACGACGACAACCACATCACCATCGACGGCAAGACCGATATCTCGTTTAGTGAGGATTGGGCCAAACGCTTCGATGCCTATGGCTGGCATGTACAATCCATCGACGGTATGGATGGCGACGCTGTGGCCGCGGCCATCGAAGCGGCGCAAGCCGATCCACGGCCGAGCATCATCGGCTGTCGCACCGTGATCGGCTATGGTAGCCCCCACAAGGCCGGCACGTCCAAAGCCCACGGCGAAGCCCTGGGCAAAGAGGAGTTGATCGCCACCAAAGAAAACTCTGAACTGGCCCATCGAGCCTGCTTTCTATATCCCTGACGACGTGCTGGCCTTCTTCCGCCAGGCCGTGGAGCGGGGTGCGGCGGCCGAGGCGGCGTACAACAAACTCTTCGATAGCTACAGTCAGGCCCACGCCGACAGCGCAGCCGAGCTCTGCCACCTGCTGGCCGGGGATCTGCCCTCCGATTGGGAGGCGGCGATTCCGGTCTTTGAGGCGGGCAAATCCGCTGCCACACGCAACGCCGGTGGCACGGTGCTCAACGCCCTCGCCAGGGTGATCCCCAACCTGATCGGGGGCAGCGCCGACCTGGCCGCCAGCAACAAGACCGATATCAGCGGGGCCAAGGACATCAGCGGCGACGACTTTACGGGGCGCAACTTCCGCTTTGGCGTGCGCGAACATGGCATGGGCGGCATCCTCAACGGCATGTCACTGCACGGCGGCGTGATCCCCTACGGCGGCACCTTCCTGACCTTTACCGACTATATGCGACCGAGCATGCGCCTGGCCGCGCTCATGGAGATCCAGGTGATCTACGTGATGACACACGATAGCATCGGTCTGGGCGAAGATGGCCCCACGCATCAGCCCATCGAGCAGATTGCCGCCTTGCGTGCCATCCCGGGGATGACCGTGATTCGCCCTGGCGATGCCAACGAGACCGCCGAGGCCTGGCGTGTCGCCATCAAGCATCGCAATGGGCCGGTAGTGCTGGCCCTGACGCGCCAAAATCTGCCCACCTTCGATCGCAGCGCCGCCGGGTTTGGTGCTGCCGATGGGGTGGCGAAGGGCGGCTATATCCTATACGAGAATGGCGCCAACCCAGACGTGATCTTGATCGGCACCGGCAGCGAAGTGGAGATCGCCTACGACGCCGCCAAATTGTTGGAAGCGGAAGGCAAAACCGTGCGCGTTGTGAGCCTGGCCTCTTGGGAGCTCTTTGCTGCCCAGGATGACGCCTATCGTGCCTCTGTGCTGCCGGCGGGTGTACCCAAGGTCGCCGTCGAGGCCGGTACGCCCTTTGGCTGGGAACGCTGGGTGGGCAACGATCCGGCCACATCGGCCATTGTTGCCATCGACCACTTTGGCGCCAGCGCCCCCTATCAGCGCATTTATCAAGAGTACGGTCTGACCGGGGAAGCGGTGGCGGAAAAGGCCAGGCGATTGGTGGCCGGGAAGTAAGCGGTTCGAGAGTCGGCGAATCGACCAGGTATGGTTGACATGACCGGCCAGGAGACCGGCCGGTCATGTCGCTTAACGCCAAATTGACCAGGGGAGCCTGTGAACGATCAACACAGCCTGGCAAGCTGCAACATGCAGAAGTTCATTCTCTTAAGGATCAGTTTATGCAAGCTACACTTACCCATCTTGTGCGCAGGACCCGGCAGCATCATGCCATCGAACATGCAACCATTCACTTGCTGGCGGCGCGTCATTCGCGTATTGCCATTGCCGGGTTAAGCGACCCGTGGGGTTTTACCCTCTATGGCACCGTCCCTTTGGATGCTGTGCGCCAGGCCGTGAGCGAGGCGTTGCTGCGTCTGCAAGCCGGTGAATCGAAGCTGGCCATCCACCCCAATTGCGGTACCAATCTGGCCGCCAGCACCGTGATGATCACGCTGGCGGCGTTGGCGGGAAGCCGGGGCAAGCGGCCTTTTGTGGAAAAGTTCGCCACGACGGGGTTGCTGGTGTTGGGCGCACTGATTGCGGCCCAGCCCTTGGGGATGCGTCTGCAACAGTACACCACCCTGGCCAACGTCGCCGACCGCTGGCTGGTCAGCATCGACCCGATCCTCGACGGCGAACGCAGCGCATACCGTGTCACGCTAGAGTAGGGGCGCACGCGAAGGGACGCCCCTACAGAGACGGGTGCACACGGAGGTACGCCCCTACAACGTAACCATGATCTACTTCTTTCTCGATGCGGATGAATATTTGCTCAGCCGCCGGGTGGCGGAGTTGAAAGCTGCGCTTGGTGATCCCGAGATGGCCGATCTCAATATGTCCACGGTGGAGGGGAGCCGCACCGATGCCGCCGAGATCTTCTACCTGGCGGGGACGATGCCCTTTCTGGCCGAACGGCGCCTGCTCATTGTCAATGGGTTCCTCGTTCACCTGGACAAGCGCATGGGCGCCAGCAAGGGCACCGACAGTGCCGCCTACGATGAGGCTGCACGCCTGTTGACCGGCCTGGACAAGGCGCCGGAGACGTGCGACGTCCTCTTTGTGGATGTGGGGGTGGACAAACGCCGTCATCTGTGGAAGGGGTTCACGCAGGGCAAGGGCGATGACCAGCGCAGAGTGCCCGGGTTGGCCGACCTGATAGAACAGAAGATGGCCCTCTTTGAAGAGTTGGCGACGCCTGATCCCAAACAGTTGCCCGGCTGGATCGGCCGTTACGCCAGGGATGCCAGGATCCCAATCGAGGGGCAGGCGGTGCAGATGCTGGCCAATTTTGTGGGCGCAGACCTGCGCCAGTTGACAAACGAACTGCAAAAGCTGGCGTCCTATGCCTCGGGGCGAAGCATCACGGCGGCGGATGTGCAATTGATGGTCAGCAATGCCAGTGAAGCGCTGATCTGGGATCTGACCGATGCATTGAGCCAGCGCGATGGACGCAAGGCCATGCGCTCGCTCTATGAATTGCGCCGTGGTGACGCCAATCCGTTCTATCTGCTCACGATGATGGCGCGACAGTATCGCATTTTGATCAAGGTGAAAGATGCCGTCGGCGCCGGGGGCGGCAACGAATATGATATTGCCAAGCAGGTCGGTGAAAGTGCTTACCCGGTTAAAAAAGCCATGCAACAGGCTCGCGCTTACCGCATGGACGAACTCGAAGCCATCATGGATCGTCTCTTGCGTGCCGATTTCGCGATGAAAACCGGCGCCGATGCCGAGACGGAAATCGACGTGTTGGTGGCCGAACTTACCCAGAGAAGTTGAAAATAACAGAGGAGTATGTATGACAACTGCACCGACCTATGCCATTCCCGGGCCAGAGACTGTCCACCGTGAGAGACTTGAGAATGGGATCACCGTGCTGGTGCGTCCCAATCGATCGGCGCCGGTGGTGGTGGTCGACGGCTATCTGCCCGCGGGCAGCATCCACGAGCCGAGAGAAAAGGCCGGTCTTTCCAGCTTTACGGCGTCGCTGCTTACCCGCGGCAGCGAGCACTATGACTTCGACACCTTTAACGAGATCGTCGAATCGGTGGGGGCCAGCTTGACGGTGGGTGGCGGGACGCATGTGACCAACTTCGGCAGCGAAAGCCTGGTTGAGGACTTCGCGCAGATGTTGCAGTTGATGGCTGATGTGTTGCGCCATCCTGTTTTTCCGGCCGAACAGGTGGAACGGGTGCGCGGCCAGTGGCTTGTTCGCTTGCAGGAGCGCGAGCAGAGCACGCGCAGTGTAGCCTATCGGCGATTTGGCGAGGTGATCTACGGGGATCATCCTTATGGCATCCCTGGTTCCGGCTATCCCGACACGGTTTCCGCCCTCACGCGCCAGGATCTGATCGACTTCCACACAGAGCGCTACACGCCGAACGGCGCCATCATCGTCGTCAGCGGGGATATCGACGCCGGACACGCCGTCGATCTGATCCGCCAACACCTGGGCGATTGGCGAGGGCCGGTTGCGGATCAGACGATCCCGCCGGTGCTGCGCCATAACAGTGTGCGCCGCGAGATGGCCGCCATGCCCGGCAAGGTACAGTCGGACATTGTGATCGGCTGTCTGGCGATCTCGCGCTCAGATCCTGACTACTACGCGATTCAGGTGGCCAACAACATCCTGGGCCGCTTTGGCATGATGGGCCGTCTGGGTGAGATCGTGCGCGAAAAGCAGGGGCTGGCCTACTACAGCTACAGCGTTCTCGACACGGATCTGGGTGTGGGCCCGTGGATGGCGATGGCCGGCGTCAACCCTGCCAATGTCAATTTGGCCGTGGATAGTATCCTGCAAGAGTTCGAGCGGATAGGCTCGGAGCCGGTGGACGCCGAAGAACTGTCCGACAGCCAGGCCAATATGACCGGCTCCTTGCCGCTGCGTCTGGAGACCAACGACGGCGTGGCCGGCCTTCTGCTCAGCATGGAATGGTACAACCTCGGCCTCGACTATATTCACACCTACGCCGACCGCATCAATGCCATCACGATCGAGGATGTGCAACGCGTCGCCCAAACCTATCTGCGCCAGGATGCCTACACGCTCGTCGTAGCCGGGCCGGAGTTTGGGGGCGAGGGCTAGGTCGCATCACCGGTTCTGGATTGATTCATTTTCCTGGGAAACGAAGAATCGTTACCTTGGCAGAACGTAATCGGCAAACAGTTGGCGTAGCACTTTCTTGTCAAACTTGCCTACGCTGGTCTTGGGCACTGCATCCATGAAGACAATATCTTCGGGCATATACATGCTGGTGAAGTGTGGTCGCATGTGCTCCAGGATTTCCTCTTTGCTGATGGTCTCTTTGTAGTCTGGTTTGGGCACGACACAGGCCAACGGGCGTTCCTGCCATTTGGGATGGGCCACCGCAATCACGGCGGCTTCGGCCACTTTGGGGTGCCCCATAATGACGTTTTCAAGATCCTGGCTGGAAATCCACTCGCCGCCGCTCTTGATGACATCTTTGGCTCGATCGACGATCTGCACAAACCCTTCGGCGTCAATGGTGACCACGTCTCCGGTGCAGAACCAGCCGTCTACGAACGACTGTGTGGAGCGTTCATCGTTGTAGTAACTGCGAATGACCCAGGGGCCACGCACCTGTAATTCCCCAAACGTTTTGCCATCCCACGGCGCTTCTTTCCCTTCCTCATCCACGGCGCGGATCTCGACACCCATAGCAGGGGTGCCCTGTTTGGCGCGAATGGCAAACTGCTCGGCCTCAGGCAGATCCAGTTGATAACTTTTGAGCCGGCTCACCGTACCCAGCGGTGTCATTTCGGTCATGCCCCAGGCGTGGCTGATCTGGATGTTGTGCTTTTTGTCGTAGGCTTCGATCATCGATTGCGGAGCAGCAGCCCCACCGACGACCATGTCGCGCAGGCTGCTGAGGTCATAGCGTTCCTTTTCGAGAAGCGCCAGCAGACCGAGCCATAGGGTCGGCACGCCTGCCGCCAGGGTAACCCGTTCATCCTGGATCAGTTCGGCCAGATCGCGCGGTTGTAGATGAGGCCCGGGAAAGACGACTTTGGCGCCGACCATGGCGGCTGCGAAAGGGGTAGCCCAGGCCAGCACATGAAACATGGGAACGACGGGCAGGACGACATCGCGTTCCCTAAAAGCGAACGAGTCCACCATGGTCAACCCGAAACAGTGCAGATAGATGGCGCGGTGTGAATAGACGACGCCCTTGGGGTGGCCGGTGGTGCCCGAGGTGTAACACATGGCGGCGGCGTCGTTTTCGCCCAGTTGAGGCCATGGGAAATCGGCGTCGGCCTCGTTGATCAGATCCTCATAGGCAGAAACCGGGCTGAGCGTGGTCTCGGGCACTTTGTCGGCCATCACCACGTAATGTTTGATGGTCTTCAAATGGGGCGCAAGCTTTTCGACAGCGGGCAAGAGGGTGGCATCTACGAAGAGCACAGTATCTTCGGCGTGATTGGCAATGTAGGCAATCTGGTCGCCTGGTAAGCGCAGATTGATCGGGTGCAGCACTGCGCCCATGCAGGGAACGGCCCAATAGATCTCGAAATGGCGGGCATTGTTCCAGGCAAAGGTCGCCACCCGATCACCCTGTTTGACGCCAAGTTTGGCTAAGGCATTGGCCAGCCGGTTGGCGCGCTCGATCATTTCTCCGTAGGTGTACCGTTCCAGGCCGGCGCCGGCTTTGGTAACGATCTCCTTCTTAGAGAACAAAAGCCGCGCCCGTTCCATGATCGGCGTCAGCGTGAGTTGATAATCCATCATCAATCCTTCCACGGCGGGTCTCCTTTTACCTGGCTGCAATTGGATAGGGTGACAATTGTGTGGGAGAGGTGCTTACTCTATCGCCTGCTGTGCGCAAACTGCGACGAGTCTGCCGGCGCTGGTCAGCCTGCCTGAAACTAAATTCGCCGGGCAAAACCGCACGCCGATAGCGCGCCGCTTCGGTAGAGGACTGTCTGCACCCAACGCGTCAACCCTGGGTTCCCGGCAAGCAAATCAGATGAGTTAACGGTTGGAATGTTTGTAGAAGGGGAAGGCTATGCGGAGCGTACTCTTACCCGGGTCGATTGTCAATATTGTGAAAAACGCTACACAAGCAGAGACTCGGCTAAGAAGATGCGCCCCTGCGGCAATTGTGAAACTGCCGCAGGGACGCATCTTCTTGTTACGCCATATCCTCGTGAAGGATCACCGTAGGACCGAGGGCAACAGGATACGGAAGGTGGGTGTTTCTGCGCTGATGGGCTTGATGGTGTTGATGTCATTGTCGGCGCCGGTGCGCTCGGCAAAGTTCTGTTCCGGGTTGACGCGTAGGAAGAGACCTTCCACGGCGCCGGGCAGGGTTAATTCAACCGCCGCCTGTGCGTACGCCTCCAGGGCGGGAACGGCGGCGCTGCCGAGCACGCTCCCGCCTTCGTCAGGTTCGGCACTGTACGCCGACAGCATCGTGGCGGGTGTGGGCAGCGCACCGTCGTTGAAGACGGTTACCGTGAAGGTTGTCTGAGCGCCCACCTGCCTCTTATCCACGAAGTCGGGCAGTAGATACAGGTTAGGCTGCCGCTGCCAGACAATCGAGCGCGTGTTGTCTGCTGTAGAGAGTTCGGGCTGTCCGAACGCAGGGGCCACGGTGACGGTGAGCGGCACGCTCTCGCCCAGCGTCTCATCCGCAGGCAGGATGAATTCCCCGAAGACTTCCTCACCGGGCAGCACGCCCGTTTCCCCATTCATGCGCAAGAAGGTAGAGCCGAGTACGCTTTCGCCCTCGGGCAGCCCGGCAGTGACCGTCATCACCACCATGGTGGCGCTGACCACGCCGCTGTTGATCACCGTCGCCCGCAGCACCGAGTTGACGCTGCGCTGCACCACCCCGGCACCCGTGAGCACCAGATTGGGCTGGTTAACGGCGACTGTGGCGCCGTCGTTGAGATCATCGCCGCAGGCTGCACCGCCGCACGAAAGCGTTACCCTCAGGCTGTTGGCTCCCTGGCCGGAGGTGTACGCAATCGGGATCGCCAGCGCTTCACCGCCGCGCAGCATCGACACAGTCTGGCCGTGGATCTGGCGTTTGGCAATACCCGTCCAGGCGTCGAGTTCGTCGACCGAGACAGTGATGTTGGACTGCGCCGCCATACCCAGATTGCGGATCGTCACGGTGGCGGTGAGCGGTGTCCCCGGTGCAGGGTTGACCGGATCGAGAGCGATATCGAGCGCGGAGACGGCTGCATCGGCAGCGGAGATCGGCTGCTCTCCATATTGGATGGCGTGACTGCCATCTTCCGCCGTGAGCTGGTAGACCGCAGCCAGGGCGTCATCCGTCTGCCACACCAGCGAAGGATTGTGCTCGTAGGCGGTGTCATTTGTCAGGCGCAGCGGCGCCGACCAACTCCCTGTGGACGTCTGACGCACGGCAAAGGATAGATCGCTGCGACCGTTGACGTTGTCCGCATCGTAGAGGCTGCGCCAGGAGAGCAGTGCATCGCCGCTGCCGTTGAGTGCCAGATTCGAGAGATAGCCGGGCGCGCCTTCGCCATCCATTGGGGTGAGCGAGACGCTGCCGTTCCACCCTTCCTGATAGGCCACGAAGCGGCGACCATTGGCGTCGGTCTGCAACCAGACGAGGATCGGCGTGCCGTCGCCCCCATAGGCGATGCGGGGCTGCGTGTCGGCTACTGCGTTGTTCGTCAACGTTTGCGGATTCTGCCAGACGCCGTTGACGAAGCGTTGCCCCACGATTTCGGTGTCCTCGGTGTCTATGTTGCCATCCTGATCGATGGCATAGAGCAGGGCCGCTTCACCGGGACCGTAGGCTGCGGTCATCTCGATCAGCCCGCGCGTGGAAAGTATCGACGTCGCCGCGCCCCAATTCTTGGTGGCGGGATCGTAGTGCGCCGCCCAGATCGTGTCGGCAGTGTCTCCGAAGCCGTTGAGTTGGCCGGCGCTGTTGGAACGCCAGGCCACGAAGGCGCCATTGCTGCCGTTGCCGGCGGCTACCGGCTCATAGTCGAGCACGCCCGGCGTACCCAGCGTGATAGGCGTCGTCCATTGCAGGGTGGATGGATCGAAGACGCTCGCCATCACCTCGCCGTGGCTGAGGAAGGCGGCGTCGAGGATGGCGGTGTCGGGCCGGTTGGGGTCATCGTGTCGCCACCAGGCCACCAGGGGTGTGTCCGCTGCGGCCAGCGCGGATTGCGGCGTGGCATCGGCGAAGGTGTCGGCGGTGACGGCCTGCGGCGCGGCCAACTGGGGCAGATCCCCCTGTGCACAGACAATTTCGCTGTTGCCACTGGCCGGTGCATCGGCACTGCGGCTCACCCAGCAGAGGACGCTCCCGGTGGCGTCGAGGTTGGGGGCGGCCTGCTCCATGACGTTGCCGGCCAGCGTGACGCTGATCAGATCGCTTGCGCCCAACTGTACGGCGGCGTTGAGTAGATCCCCACTGCCGTGCCACTGCTCCGCCTGCAACAGCGCTGCGGATTTGCTCTCGCCGCAGAAGCCGATCCCATCGGCTTCTGCGTCAATCGATTGCGCCACCAGCGCGCCTGTGGAAAAGGTGTACTTTTGTTCTCTGGCCCATTTGCAATGGACCACCGTAACGGCGCCGGTGAAAGTGACTTCGCCTTCGGCGCCCTGGAAGAGATCGCCGGGCATGTTCAGGTGAAACTTGAGCCGTCCTTCGCCCTTGGCTTCCAGTTCCAGGGCAATTTTGCCCTCGCCCAATTGAAATTTGAGGATGGGGCGCACGCCCGGCATCACCACGGCCTTCCAGATCGAGGCCGCCTGCGCCCTTGATGATCTCCACGTCGCCGCTGCCAAAGATGAAGAGACCGGCTTCGATCTTGGCGTACTTTTGCACCCAGGTGTCGAGGTTGACGGCAGCTACCAACGGTTTGAGCGTGGGCACCAGATCGAAAGGCCCCATCGTTTCTTTGAGGCCGATTTGCAGATCCGCCTTGCCCTTGCCGTCAAGGAATTCGAGACCGGCATCGCTGTACTTCATGTTGGCCGTGCCCTCAATGCTGAGTTTGCCGGCCTTGCCGTCTACCTCCATTTCACCTTCGAAGCCCAGCTTGGTGGCGTGGATGGCAGGTGTGGCCGTGGACTCGTACTCGTCGGTCAGCTTCAATTGCGCCATGATCTTGGTCTCTTTGCCCTTAAGCGGCGGCGGGAACCAGGTTGGCGCCGTCCACTTCTTCTCGAAGGGCGAAGGAGGCATGTTCCGTTCAAGCTTATAGGTGATGGCCTTGGCGACCTTGTGTTTGGTGGCGCTGATCTCCGCCGGGGTGACCACGGTCTGCTGGGGGGCCACGGTGAAGGGTTTGCTCTGGCGTTCGCTGGAGCGCTGGTTGACATCCAATTGCACCCATCCTTCGATGGGTTTCCGGGTGGGCGCCATCGGGGCCAGGGGAATCTTCTCGATGAATTTCTGGGGTGCGGACTGGCTGCGCTTGATCCACTGGCCGGGGCCAAGTTTGACCCAGGTGTGGCCGCCGGTGTTGACATCGTCGGCCCAGCGCGGATCATAGGTCACCTCCACATCGGCAGGGACGGCGCTGAGAAAGACGCCCTCCACGTCGGGATCGACGATCAGGCTGGGCACGCGATGATCGCCCCACCAGACGCGCTGCGAAATGCGACGCACACCGTCCTCTTGGAAGACGGCGTGGAAGCGGGAGAGATAGTTGCCCGGCTCCTCTTCTTTCATGCCACCTGCGGCCAATACCATCAGGTAGAAATTGTTGATAAAAGATGCCGGATCCAGATTGACCGTGTCGACCTGAAGGCTGCCGTCTGATGCGATACAACCACGGGTGCCGATGAAGACATCGGTCGGCGGCACGTCTTGCACCAGTTTGGGTATGGTCATCCACGTGGTGGGTGAACTATAGAGACGATCCAATTTGACGACGGCGGGGTAGGCGTGAGTAGGTTGGGGCGCGCTGATCCACCAGGCACCCGGTCCTACATCCACCGTAAGATCGGCGACGATGGTGACGCCTTCGAGATATCCTTCGGGCGTGGGTTCGCCCACCCCTTCCATGATGATGTTCAACCTGTAGCCGTCCGCCGAACAGTTCTCGTTGTCGGGGACATCGGCCTCGATCAGGTAATCGACGGTGAAGAAGATCTCGCCGTTCTCCTGGCGCGGGGCGCTGTGGACGGCGGCGTCGAGGGTGTGGGCTTCGGCATGTGGCACATAGCCCGCTAAGAGTAAGATGAGGCTGAGAAGAAACTGGACAGATCGTTTTGCGTGCTGCATGGCAGACTCCTGGGGTGGTGCTAGAGTGAGCACAAGGTGTAAGCCCGCTCAGCATACAGCCCCCGGCGTTTGGCAGCCGTTTGAGCCTGCGTTTGGTGGGGAATGATTTGTTGCTGTCCTACACATCTCCAAGCAGATAGGGTGCTACATTGCCGGCGATCTGCGCGAACTCATCTTCGTGGAGTGGTAGTCGGCGGAACGCCGCCCATGCCTCACGCGGACGGAGATTGTCAGGCCTGGCAAACAGCGGCCGATCTGGGTTCTACGGCCGGGATACTACTTCGTGATATTGGGCCGATTGTCGGGGCATGAGGGGGATGGGACGGAGATCTGCGACAATGGGCGAGACGTCGCCCCCATCCCCCTCGTGCCCGTACGATGACGCGTGATATTGTCGGTTGTCGGGGCATGAGGGGGATGGGACGGAGATCTGCGACGATGGGCGAGACGTCGCCCCCATCCTCCTCGTGCCCGTACGATGATGCGTGATGTTGTCGGTTGTCGGGGCATGAGGGGGATGGGACGGAGATCTGCGACGATGGGCGAGACGTCGCCCCCATCCCCCTCGTGCCCGTACGATGATGCGTGATGTTGTCGGTTGTCGGGGCATGAGGGGGATGGGACGGAGATCTGCGACGATGGGCGAGACGTCGCCCCCATCCCCCTCGTGCCCGTACCAATCGGGTCAAAACGAATCCGCGGGGAGAGTGCGTCACAGCGGACCCGGTCGACGCAGAAATGTTAAGGTCCACGGAAGTTTATCGTCAGACAGTAGTGGTTCATAGCGATCGCGATCCTCGCTTAGTTGACAAGCGCAATCAATGTAATTACGATGTAGATACTGCGCCGAGGATTTTGTTCACAGAGAAGGTGTTGCTATGGCTACAGTCGTCAAGACTCGCATTGTCAAAATTGGCAACTCGCAAGGCATCCGTATCCCAAAGCTGTTGCTCGAACAGAGCAATCTGGGTGAGGAGGTCGAGTTGGCGTTAGAACAGGATCAGATCATCGTTCGTGCATCACGCCCTGTACGATACGAGTGGGACGCAGCTTTTAGAAGCATGAGCGAACGTGGCGATGATGCGTTGCTCGATGGTAACGAGATGGTTCCCAGCGGATGGGATGAGGAAGAGTGGGAATGGAAGTAAAGCGGTTCGATGTGTATCTGGTCAATCTTGACCCAACCGTTGGCAGCGAAATTAAGAAAACACGGCCGTGCCTGGTCATTTCACCCGATGAGATGAACCGATGGATCAAGACGGTGATTGTAGCGCCAATGACCACGAAGGGACAGGCGTACCCAACGCGTCTCTTCTGTACTTTTGATGGAAAGGATAACCAACTGGTGTTTGATCAGATCCGTACGGTGGACAAGGGTCGATTGGCGCGCAAGCTGGGCCGAATCAACGAGTCCACACAGGACGAGGTGATTGCACTGCTTGCCCAGATGTTTGCGGCCTGACTGATGCTTGGCGATCGGGTTAGATTGAAACGCACGGACTTACTCGTCCGTGCGTTTTTTGTTGCGATTGCCCATAAACCCGCCGAAGAACATCTGTTGGAGCATGCCCCGTTGATCTTCTTTGGGGAACTCGACAACTCTGTCCCAATCTTTGAGGCGCGCCTGTCTCTCCCAGCGGATGCGTTCTTCGGCGGCCGCCGTGAGCGCGGCGCGCAGGCTTTCTTCATCTTCGCCGGCCAGGATCTCACGCCAGGTTTTGAGCACGCCTTCCAATGACTCCAAACTGCGCAAGACATTTTCTCGATTGACGAAGAGGGCGCGGGCCAGTTCTTCGCCGTTTTCGCCAATATCGCTGCTCTTGGCGAAGGTGGCGCCGGCCAGTTTCTTGCTGTCGCGCCAACTGGGCGTGGCGGTGCACATCTGGATCAGCGCCGCGCCCATCAACCGCGGCAAGTGCTCGACGATGCTGACAATGCCGTCGTGCTCGGTGACGTCTACGTAGAGCGGAGATGCGCCCACACGCGCCACCAGATTGTTGACAAGCTCCAGCGCGCCGGGGTCTGTATCCACATCGGCGCCGACGGCAAACTGGATCTCATCGAAGAGATCGGCGCGCGGTTCCAACAGGCTGCCCAACCCGGTGTAGATCGGATGGCCTACCACAAAGTGCAACCGATCGGGCAGGGCGCGGCGGGCGAAATCGAGCACCGGTTGCATCACATCGCTGATGGCAAAGATGACGGCGCCGTCGCTCAGGTCCTCTTGGATCTGTTCGAGCAGTTCGGGCATCTCGTTGAGCGGCAGTGCAGCAATCACCAGGCTGGCATTTTGGCAAGCGTTGTGTAAGTTCCACTCGGTGCGCTGGACTGCCCCCATGCGCTTGGCTGCAGCAGCAGCCTCGGGCTCGCGGTCGTGCCCCACAATTTCAAAATCCAGTGGCTCGCGTTGTAGTGCAGCACCGAAGCTTGTACCCGTCAGCCCCAGGCCGATAATGCTGATTTTAGACTTTGCCATGAAAGGGATCCCTTCGGTTTTAGACCATTACTCGTACATTGCGGCGCAAATACCACGGCGGAAATTCGGTAACCCTACGTCTGGTCTGAAACGTCGACAAATTTCCGCCGGGATTTACTAGTTTCTGTTATCGGCCCATTGCAGGAGGAGCAAGAGTTTCTCTTTGCGCGCCTGCGGGGGATGGGTCAATGTGTCCTGGTGGTGCTCAATGAGCCAGCATGTCAGTTCGCTGCAGCCATCGGCGCCGGCCCAATCTGCCCCGATCTGTGGATGGCTGCGATGGACGTGGAGCAGGTAGCGCCATCCCTGCGTCGGATCATCGGCCGCCCAACGTTCAACCTGCCTGGGGGCAACCTTGTCGAGGAGCACCAGCGGCCCGCGCAGCCAGGGAGACAGGTGTAGGCCTGCTTGATCCGCTGCGATTTTGCCCACATCATGCAGCAGGGCGGCGGCAGCCAATTCTGGATCGGTTTGGTCGGCTTTTTGTAACATGTAGAGCACGTTGAGGCTGTGTCGCTGGGCGTCAGCAGGCATCTGGCAGAAGTGCGTTAGCGCCGGTTTGGATAAGAGTTGGGCGGCGACCAGCATTTCTTCGGCGCGCACGTTGGCCGTCAAGCCGCGCACAAATTGGCGCAGCCGCAAAACAAGGCGCAGGTTCCAGCTCGGTTTCGGCGTCACGCGCGAGACATCAATACCCGGCGCGGGTCGACTGCGTGTAGGCGGCTCTTTCGTGAGGTTGGTTTCTGTTCGCATAATGTTTCGATCATACCGAAAGAGAGATGGACAATCAAAAAACCATATCACTCTGTTCAGGTGAGAGTGGACAACTGACCCGCCGTCGGCAACGTCAGAGGATGAGATTGGCCAGCCCTTGGGTAATTGCACGCACCGGGCCGATGATCAGGTTGGGCGCCATGAAAATCACGATGAAGAGCAGCAAGAACCCGTAGCGGCTGAGTTGGATTTGCAGATCGACCATGCTCGCCGGCAGCAGCGCAAAGAGAATGTGCGAACCATCCAGCGGTGGAATCGGAATCAAGTTGAAAACAAAGAGCGCCACGTTGATAAAGATAAACGATTGCACAAAGCGCATGTAGAAGTTGAGAAAGAGAGCCGGAATGCTTCCATCGGTGGGCAGGATGCGCACAGAAAGGAGCAGCAGCGCTGCCAACAGCAGATTGCTGATGGGGCCGGCCAACGAAACGATGATCGAGGCGAGCCGTGGATCGATGCGTACATTGCGCGGATTCCACTGCACCGGTTTGGCCCAGCCAAAGCCGGCAAAGAAGATCAAGACCGCGCCGATGGGGTCGATGTGGGCCAGCGGGTTAAAGGTGAAGCGTCCCTGAGCGCGTGGTGTTTCATCGCCCAGGGCAACCGCCGCCGCGGCGTGTGCCATTTCGTGGATGGGAAAGGCAATGAAGATAATCGCCGCCGCCGCCAGGATCCAACTGGGATCTCCCAGCCGTCCTAACGGGCTGCCGCCTGAGAAGAGCAGACCGACGACTACCAGCACGCCCACGACGATCACGCCGATTTTTTGATTCTGTGTCAATGCATTCCAGCCATAGCCGGAGGGTCTGCGGTACATGGTGTTCAATGCCTTTCGAGTACATTGCCGTGAAAATACCACGGCGAAAATATGGCGTCTGAATTACCGGTAGAAAGTGTCGGTATAGTCCCGCCGGGATGTTCCAGGGTGAGAATGGGGATCAACCACCAATCCCGATTCTGTAATGCCGTGATTCGATACCGTGGAAGAGCGTTTGTTCAAGCAGTTGACCGTTGCTGTCGAGCCAACGCACCATCAAATTGCGCGGGTCCCAGGAACCCGCTTCGACCAGGATGACCCAAATCTCAGAGTAGCCGACGGTCTGACGACGCATCGTTTCATCTACCTGGGCGATGGCGGCCTCATCGGGCAGGTCGTTGCGTGTCCACAGCCCTTCCATCCACGGCATCAAGCGCAGTTCGCTTTGATCAAAAGGATCGAAAGCGAAGTCGCTTGTGTAGTAACGATACGCGAAATGGGTGTGTGGGATCTGTAAGATCAGCAGGTCATCGGGCTGTCGTTGGGCGGCAACATGCTGAATTGCCTGGCGTAGCTCCGTTTTATTGGGTGTGTGTGTCTGCTGCCAGCCCGTCCACACCCAGAAGGCGCCGATATAGGTGACGACTGCCAGGGCCAGGATCATGGCCCATCGCCCTCCGCTGTGCCGGATCACCTGGACGCCTAGCGCGAAGATCAAGGCAAAGGCCGGCGCAATCCAGATCACGTAGCGATCCACGAAGAGCGGTTTGATCAGGCTGACGGCGTAGAGCAGCAGCACCGGTACGATCAGCCAGGCGCCGATCATCAGCATGCGTAGTCGGGCGTCAACAGGCAGCAGCGTAGAGGCGTCTCGTTGCGCTGAATCGGGCGCTGGACTGGGGCGTAGTTCCTGATAGCCGACGAGCAGCCCGGCCAACCCCAAGAAGAAGATGGGCACCAGCCAGACTGTCCCCACCGGGACGAAGGCTCCGCGGGTATGGCCCAACAACAACACTCGTAACATTTCGCCAAAGGGCGTGAAGCTGTAACCGGTCTCGTAGTCGAGGGTGGTCAGGTAATGCCATTGCCACCAGACAAGCGGTAGATAGGGCAACACGAATCCGCTTAGGGCGCCCATGTACCCTTGCCAGCGTTGGCGGTTTAGGGGCCATGCCAGCAAAAACCAGAGGAAATGAAGCGGCAAGATCAGCGCCGTCAGCAGATGGGTGTAGATCGAAACCGTCGTCACCAGCAGATAGAGCAACCACCTGCCGGCGCCGCCGCCACGCATGGCTTCGAGCCAACTCCATGTTGAGAGCAGCGTCAGGCAGACCACCAGCGCGTACATCTTACCTTCCTGGCTGTACCAGAGTTGATAGGGATTAAAGGCCAGGAAGAAGGCGGCCAAAAGCGGCGCGTTGCCCAGCCCGTGCGCAGGGTCGCCGGGCAAGAGTCGACGGGCTACCTGCCAGAGCAAGGCAACCGCTGCCGTTCCAAAGAGGACGGAGGTGAAACGCAGCGCAAACTCGCTGCTGCCTGCCACGGCGAACCAGGGGCGCAGTAGCAGGTAGTAGAGCGGGCCGTTCTGGGCGGGCGAGATGAACATGCTCAACGTTTCGCTGAGCGGGCGGACCGAGAGGAAGATCACGTCGATTTCATCGCGCCAGAAACTCTGTGCGGTCAGGCCGATCATGCGCCAGCCGAACGCCAGGAGCAGCAGAAGCACCATCTGGCGCGCGGTCACGCGGTGCGGCGTGGCGGTCTGTGCCTGGTGGATGTCCGCCGTTTGCATCGTCTGCACAGAGGACGGTGCATCCGCAGATTTTGGGCGATATGAAACCGCATTCACTCTTGATGACACTCTCAAACTCCACACACCATCAAAACCATCGCGAAAAAGTCATGTCAGGGCAGCGACGCCGGCCAGATATCATCGTCTTTGGCCTTTGCCTGTGTACGTTTTTCTTCGGTGAGCAACTCGGTCTGATATAGATCGGCGTGGTCGTCAGGCGTTAAGGCGTACAGATCGTAGCGCCTTCGTTCGCGCTGAGAAAAGTAAAAGCCGCCGACTGCACCGGCCACAATGAAGAAGATCAACGAACCGCAGACAAACCAGAGCCAGACGGCCACATCGGCCATGCTGCGCAGGACGGCACCGATCAGATCGAAGGGCACAACGGGTTCTTGAACGGGTGCCGGGGCAATGGCGCCATCTGCAGGCGGTATAAGCAGGAGTGGCGTCGGCGCGATATCGGGCGAACCCTGCCCGCCCGAATCATCCGGTATCACAAACGGTTCAGCCGTAACCGTGGCAAACGGATCTGGTGTGGCCGTGGCAAACGGATCTGGTGTGGCCGTGGCAAACGGATCTGGTGTGGCTGTGGCGAACGGATCCGGCGTGGCCGTGGCAAACGGATCTGGCGTGGCTGTGGCAAACGGATCCGGCGTGCTGGTCGGCAGCGGACTATCCTGTTGAATCTGCCTGGCGGGCCACTGGTGCGCCTGGGCCTCGTCCATCGCTATCCATAGACCGAGTGTGGCCGCAATCAGGGCAAGCACTATCATGGACGCCGAATGGATCGGGATCTGATAGTAGGTGCGCCTGATCTTAAGAGGCGGCGTCGAAAAAGTTAGAAAGCGCATTCGGCAGTCCTGTTAGGTCCGTCGCGCCTGGACGATGATGGAAATTACAACGCCGAGTAGGCCAACCAGCACCAACCCGACCAACACCAGGCTGATCTGGGCGCGTATTGGCTCCACGACAGCAGCGTCTCTTTGGGGTGGAACTTGTAGTTCCACGACGTCTCGCTCTTCGCCGGGCGACGTCAGGGCGTTTTCAGGCGCCGACTGAGCCGGCAGCGGCACCGTATCGACGCTTGCCGCCGTCTCGGGTGTGCTCACAGGCGAGACGGTGTTTGTCTCTGATGTGAGCGGCGAGAGTGGGGAGCTTTCTTGCCACAATTCACTTGCATTGGCTGCCAAGTCAAGCTTCACGGATGCAATGATGGCCATGATGAAACAAGCGAGCAACAGCAGGCGACGGAATGTCAGCATATTGAATGTCGATCCATCCATAATCTTGAGCTTGATCGGTTCACTTGATTGTTGCAAGGGTCACCGGGTGCCGTTGAGATGGCCCATGCGATTACGCTGCAGTCTGTGGGCATGTTGTCGTTCAACGTCGAGTTGACGGACCCCGAGCCGACCAACTGACCAGAGGAAACTTGTGACCTGTCGACACAGCCTGATCGAATTGCCCACACGTCGAGAACGCTACAACTGTGACCCGCACGATTATACATGTGCGCCCGACGAATAACCAACAATCAGGGCTGATTCCAGTCAAATTCTGCGTCACCGACATCCACCTGTCTTTGTTCACCGTCTGCGGTTTCTATGATCAAGCTGCCGGTGAGTGTCGTGTTCACTACTTTGCCGATCAGCGGGGCGCCTTCGTCTTCTGTCGCGTTTGTGCGCACGGTCACTGTCTGCCCCAGGTTGATCAGTGTGGTCTGCCAGCAGCGTTGAATCTCTTGGGGGCTGGGCGGATCGACCGGAGCCAGCCAGCGCTCGAGGTTGCGACAGAGTGAGATCAGCAGTTCCTCGCGGCTGATATCGTGGTGGAGCAGTCGGTGCAGGCTGACCGGTGGCAGGCCGCGTACACGCGGCGGTGGCAGTTCCCCGGCGCGTTGGTTGACGTTGATGCCGATCCCCAATACGGCATAGTCAAGACCATGCGTCCCGAAGCTGCTTTCGATGAGCATCCCGGCCAACTTGCCCAGTGCCCCGTCCCCCAGAATCACCACATCATTGGGCCACTTCAAGTGAAGGTGACGGGCTAGCATGGGCACTGTCTGGCGCAGTGCATCTAGAACAGCCAGCCCCGTGATCATGGGTAACTGCGCCGATAAAATGGGTAGAAACGGCGGCGCGATCACTACGCTGATCAGCAGCCCGCGCCCTGGCGGCGCATCCCAGCCACGGCTCAGCCGCCCACGACCGGCAGTCTGCTCCTCGGCGACGATGACGAGACCCGCGCATTTCTCGCGCGAGGTCGACTCTCGCACCGTCTGATGCGCTAGCGGCATGGTGCTGGGCACTGTCCTGGCGTAGAGGATGTGGTGACCGATGCGAGCGTTCGCCAAAGCGCTACGCACCGCTTCAACTTTCAGTGGATTGGCGAGAGCGGGCTCTCCTGCGTTTTGCATCATCAAACCTGGTCTTGTACGCTTGCAGCGCAATTTTGCTTGTGATCTGTAGATCGATCGTGTAGAATTACCTGAAATCAGGTAGTGGTTTGGCGTTTTCATCGCAGCTTTGATGCAACCGTCTGAAGCCGGGTGACGGTCTCCGTGCTTTGGACGGTGCTTCTTGTCAATACAACGAGCATCCAATTTTGATCCAGAATCGGTCTGTGCTACCCCTACTCCGGGCGCTGATCCAGGCATCCAGGCGTCTGCCGAACGGCTTTTCCGGCCCAGTACTGCCCGCAGCGACGCCGACACTCCCTATCATTCTGGTTAGTTTATTTGTCGGCATCGGATCCGCAGTGTTGGGGTATTATGTGGCCTATGCTGTGCTTCTGTTGAGCACGTTCTGGAGTATAGTAACGGCAACGCTGACCCTGGTCGCTGCCGTCAGTGGAACTGCGGCCTTTTTGTCTTCGTTGCACGACCGGCGTACCATTGGCATGAACATCGGGTTTAGCTGTGCGCTGACTTTTCTACTGTTGTCGTTTGTGGGGTTCTGCATGGTTGTGGGTATCCTGGCCGCCACTGTTGTGATGTTGGTCTGACGGTGTGGCCACATAAATCCCTACCTGCATCCATGAAAACTGTCACGCCTGACTATATCATGGAACGGCCTAGACCTGAACTGGTTGAATTAAAGGAATCTTATGTCGCGAGTGATTGCAGAGACAAAAACGGGAGCGAAAGGAAGGTCGGCGGCCGCACTGTCGACTGCCAACCGCCGCATTTGGGAAGTAGATGCATGGCGCGGCATTGCCATCACCATGATGGTGATTTACCATTTTATGTGGGATTTGACCGCCTTCGCCGCTCTGCCGGTGGCGTTACAACGAGGGTTCTGGTTCTACTTTCAACGTACCACGGCGACATCTTTCATTTTGCTGGTGGGTATTTCACTGGTGATCAGCTACAACCAGACGATACGCCGCTCGGGCACGACAAAGGGTCTCTACCCCAAATTCCTGCGCCGTGGGCTCAAGATCCTGGGCATCGCCATGATCATCACGATCGTGATTGCCCTGGCGAATGCGTTCGTTCCTGGCTTTAATGGACGGATCGACTTTGGGGTGTTGCACTTCATCGGCGTGGCGATACTCCTGGCCTATCCGTTTTTGCGCTTCCGCTGGCTGAACTTGCTCTTCGCGGCCGTCTTCTTTGCAGCCAGTTATGCGATCAGGGCTGTGCCGGTCGATACACTGGCTTTCGTCTGGTTAGGCTTCGAGCCACCCAACTATTACTATTTGGACTATTTCCCGCTTGTTCACTGGTTCTCGGTGGTGTTGATCGGTATCTTTATTGGCAACACACTTTATGCGCGGGGTGAGCGCCAGTTTCACTTGCCCGATTTTTCGTCGTTTTTCCCAATGAATGCCCTGCGTTTCCTTGGGCGTCATTCGTTGCTGATCTATGCCATCCATCAGCCGATCCTGCTGCTCTTGCTCGGCATGGTGATGGTTGTTTCGACTTTGGTCTAAACCTTTGTCTATTTTATGCGGTACGTGAGGGGTGAATCTATTGAGCAATCATCAACCTGATCCACGCATTCTTGAGTTGCGCGAACAGAAGGCCGCAGCCAAGCAAGGCGGCGGCGAAGAGCGCATTGAAGCGCAACACGCCAAAGGCAAAATGACAGCCCGTGAACGCCTGGAACTTCTGTTGGATAAGGGCAGCTTCCGGGAATTGGATGTCTTTGTCACCCACAATTCAAATGACTTTGGCCTTGCCAATCAGAAGTACCCTGGTGATGGTGTCGTGACGGGGTATGGCACCGTCGATGGGCGTCTGGTCTACGTGTACTCGCAAGATTTTACTATCTTCGGGGGAAGTGTCAGCCGCAGCCATGCACAGAAGATCTGCAAGATCATGGACATGGCGATGAAAAACGGCGCGCCGGTGCTTGGTCTCAACGACTCAGGCGGCGCACGCATCCAGGAAGGTGTACTGAGCCTGGCCGGCTATGCCGAAATCTTCTATCGTAACGTAATGGCGTCGGGTGTGGTGCCGCAGATCAGTGTGATCATGGGGCCATGCGCCGGCGGTGCTGTCTATAGCCCGGCCATCACAGACTTTGTCATCATGGTGAAAAACACCAGCCACATGTTTGTCACCGGGCCGGATGTGGTGAAGACGGTGACGCATGAAGAGGTCACTTTCGAGGAATTGGGCGGCGCATTCGTTCATGCCAGCAAGTCGGGCGTGGCCCACTTTGCGGCTGACAATGAAGAGGATGCTCTCTTTTTGGTGCAGCAGTTGATGTCTTACCTGCCCAGCAACAATATGGATGATCCGCCGCTTGCCAACTCTACGGATGATCCTTTGCGGCAGGACGAAGAACTTAATACGATTGTGCCGGACAACCCGAATCGGCCGTATGACATGAAGGAAATCATCCATCGCATTGTCGATGATGGGCAATTCCTCGAAGTGCACGAACTGTGGGCACAGAATGTGCTTGTCGGTTTTGCCCGGCTGGGGGGGCGTTCGGTGGGAATTGTTGCCCAGCAACCGGCGGTGTTGGCGGGCGTGCTCGATGTCGACGCCAGCCAGAAGGCGGCGCGGTTTGTGCGCTTCTGCGATGCGTTTAATGTGCCGCTTGTGGTTTTAGAAGACGTGCCCGGCTTTATGCCCGGCCTCAATCAGGAACATGGCGGCATTATTCGCCACGGCGCGAAGTTGCTCTACGCTTTTTCCGAAGCGACTGTGCCCAAGTTGACGGTGATTGTGCGCAAGGCCTATGGCGGCGCTTACTGTGTGATGAATCCACGCCACATCGGCGCCGATCTGGTGCTGGCCTGGCCCAGCGCCGAGATCGCGGTGATGGGACCGGAAGGCGCAGTGAATGTGATCTTCCGCCGCGATATTGCCGCGGCCGATGACCCTGTGGCGCGCAAAGCAGAATTGGTGCAAGACTATCGTGACCGGTTCGCCAATCCATATGTGGCAGCGGCAAATGGCTTTATCGACAGTGTGATCGAGCCACACGAGACCCGACCGCGCCTGATCAATGCGCTGGAAATGTTGCAGAATAAGCGTGCGTCACTGCCCCCCAAGAAACACGGCAATATTCCGCTGTGAGCTAGATTTACGAACAGTACCTGGGCTGACCAGTACCTACCACCAATCCTAACCTGGATCTGACTATGGCATTGCCAGAGATTGAGTTTGAGCTTTCCGCCGAGCAGTATGCGCTGCTAGGCTACAAGGGACTTCATCAGGGCCAGTCCTATTCGGTGACATTGGACGGCGGCGTCCTGTTGCCCGATCCGGCGGCTGCCTTCTGGTTCTCGGTTCAGCCCGAAGCGCTGTCACCTGGGTTTCACCCTATCGGCCCAGGAGTCTATGCGTTTTCGGGGCGGATTGATGAAGCGGAGATCGAGTATGGCCGTGAGCAACTGGCTCATCTTTCCGTCAACTGTGGTGAGGTTTTTCTGCGTGTCACCTGTGCGCCGGGTGAAGATGGTCAGCTCCCCTATGGGACGTGGGAGACGCGTTATATTGCCGGTGTCGCTTCTGTCCAGGGGCTGTTTGAAGAGAATTTTGAAATCGGCATTGGGCGCAACCTGGATATGACACTCTGGCACTTTCGGCGATTAGTGCTGACGCCTGGGGATCCCAACTTTGCGCAGTGGCACGAGAGCGTCGATCTGGTGTCTACGCCATTCGAATTTGATCGAATCTATGTGACGGCAAGACTGCACCGCCAGACCATCTAGATCTATTCACGAGCCATCAAGAGAGGATGGTCCATGTTTAAGAAAGTACTCGTTGCAAACCGTGGTGAAATCGCAGTGCGCGTGCTACGCGCCTGCGAAGAGCGCGGTATTTCAACAGTTGCCGTCTTTTCCGAACCAGACCGCACGGCGCTGCATGTTCGTTACGCCGACGAGGCTTACCCTATCGGCCCGGCGGCCAGCCGTGAGAGCTATTTGCGCATCGACAAGATCATCGACGTCGCTCGCAAAGCGAATGTTGATGCCATTCATCCGGGGTACGGCTTCCTGGCTGAAAATGCCGAGTTTGCCGCCGCCACCGCCGATGCGGGCATTACGTTTATCGGCCCCGGCGCAGATGCCATTGCCAAGATGGGCGACAAGCAGACCGCACGCGAGACCGTTGCGAAACGGGGCGTGCCGCTTGTCCCCGGCACCGAAAGGGGATTGCGCGATGAGGATCTGAAGTCGGCCGCCTTGCGCATCGGCTTCCCGCTAATGATTAAGGCCACGGCAGGCGGCGGCGGCAAAGGCATGCGCGTCGTCCACGATCCGGAGGAGTTCACCAGTTCGTTATCTGCGGCGCGGCGTGAAGCGCTGAATGCCTTCGGGAACGGCGCGGTCTACCTCGAAAAGTACATTACTTCTGGGCGTCATGTCGAAGTCCAGATCCTGGCCGATAGCCACGGACACATCATTCACCTGGGCGAACGCGAGTGCAGTATTCAACGTAGACATCAGAAATTGATCGAAGAGTCACCCAGCGTCGCCATCGACGACAAGGTGCGCGAGGAGATCGGCAAGATTGCCATCTCGGCAGCAGAATCGGTGAATTACGTCAACGCCGGCACCGTGGAGTTCCTCTTGGACAATAAGGACAACAAGTTCTACTTCCTTGAGATGAACACTCGTCTGCAGGTGGAACACCCTGTTACCGAGATGGTGACGGGGGTTGATATTGTTAAAGAGCAGATCTCGATTGCATCTGGGCGCCGCCTGCGCTATCGCCAGTCTGATATCGTGTCCAAGGGATGGTCCATCGAGTGTCGTATTACCGCTGAAGATCCCTTTAACAACTTCATGCCCAACGGTGGGACGGTTACCTATCTCAAAGAGCCCACCGGCCCTGGTGTGCGTGTAGAGAGTGCTCTCTATCGTGGCTATGAGGTAAGTCTTTTTTATGATCCGATGGTAGCAAAGCTGATTGTCTGGGGAGAGACGCGTGCCGAGGCCATCCTGCGTATGCGGCGTGCGCTCAACGAATATCGCATCGGCGGCATCAAGACCTCGATCCCATTTCATCAAGAAATGATGGATAGTACAGAATTCATCTGGGGCACCTTTGATACCAGTTTCATCAGCCGACGCAAGTTGATTGCCAGTGACCGAACGCTGGATGAACACGCCAGGATTGCGGCGGTGGCGGCTGTGCTCAGCGCCCACGAAGCGGGACGGCGCGCCGTCCATATTGGTGAGAGCAACGGGGTGCAGCCTCAAAACCTCTGGAAACAAGCGGGGCGTATGCGTTCAACAGGAGGTCGCTGGTGAAGTATTTCGCGCAGATCGGTGAGCTTGAATATGTAGTCGAGATCGACGAGGGGCAGATTTTCGTCGACGGTGAATTGGTGGATGTTGACCTGAGTCGAAGTGGTGTGCCCGAGCTCTATAGCATGCTTATTAACGGGCGCAGCTATGAGGTGCTGATCGAGGAGAAGCGGCAACTCTTCGATGTTACCCTGCGTGGAGAGCAGTATCATGTGCGTGTTGAAGATGATCGTACACGGCGTCTTAACGAAGGGCGGCGAGGCCCCGAACTCCCGCAAGGTGAACTGATCGTCAAAGCGCCGATCCCGGGGCTTGTGGTCAAGATCCTGGTGCGTGAAGGGGACGAAATCGCCGAAGATCAGGCATTGGTGATCCTGGAAGCGATGAAGATGGAAAATGAAATTCGGGCGTTGCGGGCAGGTGTTGTGCGTAAGATAGACGTCTCTTCAGGCCAGCGCGTTGAGCAGAATGCTTCCTTGCTGGTGCTTGTGTAGTTTTGGGCACTACGCTTCCATGGGTGTAGATTGGCCTGGCGAAACGTTGCCTCCTGGGCTTCGGGGGCAAGACCTGTAAAAAAAACGACCCGGTTTGATTTGACAACGTGAAGAAGTCGTGATATTATTTAGGGACCATTGCGCCTCATCAGTGGATTCCCTTCGTTAATAAGTGGATAGTTTCAACGAGAGCAGATCAGGGCCAAAAGTTGATCCTGAATTGCTTCTTGTGTTGTGTCGCTCACGTTGAGGCGTGGCTCAAGTTTAGAAGTTGATGAGAATTAAAGGCTTCTGAATTTGACCGGGTAAT
>CAVWAL010000017.1:0-41987 GCA_963752935.1 uncultured bacterium | reverse complement strand
GGGGACGGTCACCCCGCCACAGAAGGATCAACGGAACCACGGGCACGAACAAGAGCAAGACGGCCAGCCCAGGCGCCGTCCACTCTAGAAGTGGACCAAACACCCCGTTGAACATCACAAACAGGATGCACAGGATCAGTACGCTGAAATTGGCCACCAATTCAAGCGCCTTCTCAAGAGTAACACTGGCAATGGCTTTGGCAGCAGGCACATGAGCGCGGGTCAACAGATGAATCTGCGCCGGTTCGCCGCCGAACTGGGGTCCAGGCGTCACCTGGCTGATGGTGGCGCCAACCAGACGAAACGCGACGATACGCAGGTAGGGCACCCGCTCGCCCAGACCACGCAAGATGATCCACCAGCGGTTGGCCAGCAACAGGACAATCAGACCGTTGAAAAGAAGCAGCCCGGCCACCTGCACAGGATCAGTTCGCCGTAACACATCCCACAGGGCGGACGGTGAAACCGTACGCAGCACGAAATAGAGAAACGCAAACAGAAAAAGCCCGGTAGCAACTTCGACAAGGCGAAATGAGCGGTATTTCACGAGGTGCTTTCCTGAGTGGGATGGGTCTTTTTCCGACGCCCAGTCTGAGTGTTAAAGAAGTATTCTTCAGGCGTCCATAAGGCAAGGCGCCCTGTGCCCAGCATGACCAAAGTCGCGCCAATCGCCAGCAAGAGACCATTGTCAATGCCCAACGAACGAGCTAACGCATCCGTACAGGCGACCAGGATCAACACGATGCCCGTCACGCGCCCGGCCACTCCTAGCAGAGCGGCGATGATCGCAATCGCCCCCAAAACCAGGATCACGCCGGTCAATGCAGGTGCAATCATGGTAAATGGCATCGGCAAAGTGAGCCACAGCCCTGGATCCTGGCGTACCTGCCACAGGATCAGCAGCGCCGTTCCGGCGCCGATCAGTCTTGCCGGCAGCGGCGCCCAGGCAAATAGCATCTGCCGGACGGCGGCATGGGTCCGTCGGTAGCCTGCCGACGAAGGATCGATCCACCCGATGACGACGAACCAGTCGCGCAGGAAGCTCAGGGCGAGAGGTAAGCCAAACAGGATAGCGGCGAGCGTGGTCAGGGGTGGTGTAAAAACCGGCCAGAGCACGATCACAACAAATCCCATCTGTACGCCGGCTACTATACGCCGATTGGCGCTGGGTGTCATGGGGAATTCGGCCAACCCACGTTGCGACCGCCAGCGCAGCCCCGACACGAAAAGGGGGCGGGCCAGCCCGATCAGCAAATAGACCAAGGGCAGTTGCTCATATTGGATCGCCAGCGCAATCCCAACCAGAAGGCCCAGACCATCGAATTCTATGTCAAGCACTTCACCCAACACCGTACTGTGATCGGTGATACGTGCCAGGTACCCATCTAGGAAATCAGCCACGCAAGCCACACCATAAAGAATGGCCGGCGCCCAGGCCAACCACCCCTCTGGCCGTGGTGCGAAGAGAAAACCGGCCATCAGGGCATAGGCCAGGCCGCGGATCAGCGTCAGGCTATTACCCAGCCCCAGCGTAGGCAGCAACTGTGTCTCGCCGCGTCGGTGATTTTTGCGTAGATTACGGCGCACCAGCCAGAGTTGCACAGCAATGACACCTGTGGCCAGCAGCAACCACTGTTCCGACCGGTTGAGTGGCCCAGGTGGCAAGCCGATGCCCGCCGAAAGGTACCAATAGCAAAGGGCCAACACGGCACTTTCCGCGCACAAAAAGAACCACCACCACGTTTGCAGACGCCCCAATGGATTGGCATGAGACGAAACACTCGAAGTCATACGATATTCTCCGACAAGGGATAGATGTAACCGAAGACGAAGAGAACGACGGCCAGGGCAATCTCGGCACATAGAGCGCACGCACGGGGGGGAAGGCGGCACCCTCTTCTACAACCACTGAGTTTGTTTATAGTATCTGAAAAAACTCTAGCAATTGTATCGAAAATTATACCCGCTGACTGTCAGTCTATCGACATTTGATCCCTCCCATAAAAACCTGTTACACAGGGCATCAATTTTGTGCTACCATGTGCTTCAATAACTATTAACGAGCATTTCGAGCAGAGGAGATCTGTGTGGCCGGTCGAATTCCCTTATTGATTCACGCAACCCACGAAGCGGGTGTCAAGGTCGGCGGTATCGGCGCAGTGCTCGACGGGCTGCTGTCGGCGCAGGCGTACAACGATGCAGTAGACCGTAGCGTTCTGGCCGGCCCCATGGCGGGCTGGGACCACACCCAGATGGAAAGACTCACGAGTCCGCGCAACCGGTTGACCCTCCGCTATAGCAGCCTGCATGGCATCTTCGACAATGTCGAACCGGCGCTCAGACAGGCACTCCAGGAAGTCGAAAAAACCTACCAGGTCGCCGTCCTTTACGGAGTGCGTCGTTTCGGTGGACGAGACCACGAAGTGATCCTGGTGGACGCCAGCAACCCCAATATGGAGCCGATCTACCGCTTCCGCTACTTTGTCTGGCAACATTATGGCATCGAAAGCGATCGCTACACCCACGACGACGAGTTCAATCTCTACTTTAGCATCGCTCAACCTCTGTTTGCCGTGCTGAAAGCGTTACAGGTCGATGCCGGTCTGGACCCCAACGATCGCTTTGTGCTGGCCCACGAATGGCTTGGTATGCCATTGGTCTTCGCCGCCCAAATGAATGAGCCGGATCAGTGGCGCACCATCTTCTACGCCCATGAAACGGCCACGGCGCGACTGCTGGTCGAGGAGGATCGCGGCCACGACACACGCTTCTACAATGCCCTCGTCAAAGGAAGGCAATGGGCGGTGGATCTGCCCACCCTCTTCGGGGATCAGAGTTACTACTTCAAAGATGCCATTATTCGTCAGGCCGTACGCTGTGACAATATCTTTGCCGTGGGCGACCTGGTAGTAGATGAGCTGCGCTTTATGGGGGGCGGCTTTCAACACGTCAACATTGATCTGGTCTACAATGGGGTCAGCGTTCACGAAATTACGCCACCTGCCCGGCTAGAATCGAAACGCCGCCTGCAGAAGTACTGCGAGCGGCTGCTCGGCTACGTCCCCGACTACGTCTTCACCCATGTGACACGGCTTGTGCTTTCCAAAGCGCTCTGGCGCGATATTCGCGTCATGGAACATCTGGATCATCTATTGGGCGAAGCCAACAAGAGCGCCGTGCTGTTCGTGCTCAGCACCAGTGTGCCCTCGGGTCGTCGCCCCGATTGGGTGCGCGCCTGGGAAGCACAATACGGCTGGCCGATCGATCATCGCAGCGACAACGGCGATCTGATCGACAACGAAATTCCCTTTTTCTTCGACGGCGTGCAACCGTTTAACCAACGTGCCCACAACAGCCGCGTGGTCTTTGTCAACCAATTCGGTTGGAATCAGGAGCAATGCGGCCAACGAATGCCCGAGGAGATGGAATTCAACGACATTCGCCAGGGCAGCGATCTGGAGTTCGGACAGAGTATCTACGAACCGTTCGGCATCGCCCAGGTGGAGCCGATCAACGCCGGGGCCATTACCTGTGTCTCGAACGTGTGCGGCTGTGTTGGTTTCGTGCGTAAGGCGGCCAAGAACGCCGGGATCGACGACATCAACGTGCCCAACATGGTCGTAGCCGATTACGTGACTCTGCCCGACGAGCATCCACTAAACACACCGTGGGACGCGCTGGCTATCCATCAAGGCACCCGCGATTGGATCGAATCGATCAACAGTCGCGGTGCGGCGGAGCGCATCTTTGAGTTGTTGCCCACCAGCCAGACCGATATCGAAGCACTGATCCGCAGCGGCACCGCTCTGGCCGAACAGATGAGTTGGGACGTGGTGGTGCGCGACTATCTTGTGCCAGGATTGGAACGAGCGAGACGATAATGCAGCACACGCGGCTCCGTCCGTTTACGCAGGGTGATCTGGCAGCGTTAATCCCGTTTTGGAATGATGCCTTTGCCGATCAGCCCAATTTCTATCCAATTGATGAAGAGACGTTTCAGCGGCGCGTGCTCGATGCATCGGCGACAGACACGGCGGGGCTGATTCTGGCCTGGCAAGCAGACGAGGCTGGTCACGAGCAATTGGTGGGATTGGTCCACGCGCTGCGCCCGCCGCCGGCAACAGGGCTCTACCGCAACTGGACACTCAACCACACGATTGCCGTCCTCTATGTTGCGCCAGCGTTCCGAAAACAGGGGATTGGCAGCCGCCTGCTTCAAGCCGCTGAAAGTTGGCTCTACTACTGTCCCGTACACGTTGCCGGACACGCACAGCCTGTATACGGTGCGGTGGAAGGTCCTCGGCAGCCGTTCTTCGGCAGCACAGAACGCATGGGCGTGCGCGCCACCGAAGGAACGCTGATCGACTTTCTATCCAGGCACGGCTATCTCTCTGTAGAGATCGGTGATGTTTCGCTGGAACGACAAGGAGCTCCGCCGCCGCTGCCCGTATGGCCCCAGGAGTTGAGCAGCGCCGGCCTGCGCCCAATCAGCTTCAGTCACCACGATCCATTCGATGGCGAGGAAGCCAGCAAGCTGCCCACGGTGAGCCAGTGGGGCGACAACGGTGGCGACCCATACAGCGGAATCGGGCTGATTGATGCCGACGGAATTCTACAAGGCCAGATTGCCTGGTACCCGATGCACGCGGCGGGCAAGATGGCGTTAATCAACTACCGTGTCGATCCCTCGTGGCGCCGCCGCGGGGCAGGATCATACCTGCTCGACCGCGGACTACACGAGATGATGAACAGCACGGATCGCGCCGGTCAGCCTATCCACACAGTGGCGTTGCACACCCATTTGACCCTGTGCGCGGACGCCATGAAACTTTATCTGAACCGGGGATTCGAGGTTGTTGACGTTTGGGTCAATTTGGTCAAGACCTGAGCGATCCGCGGCGTGCGGCCCGTGCGGTCAGACGAAATGATGTAGTACCGAGAATAGAAGTGAAATGGAGAGAAGTTGATGAAAAAGCCGACCGTCAAGCAGAATCTGAACTATGCTCCTGCCCAATCTGAACTGGAGGCGATTGCGGGTGGATACCACGGCGCGCCTTTTGCGCTGCTTGGTCAACATACGGTGCCCAATGGGGACAAAACCGATCTCGTGGTTCGCGCCTTCCGCCCTCTCGAGGCCGCCGTCTGGGTGATCGAGAATGAAAGCAGCAACAAGCACGAGATGAAGTTAATTCACCCTGCGGGTATCTTTCAAGCGATTCTGCCCGATCACGCCGAACCGATTGCGTACCGCTTGCTCATTCAAGGCAAAGACGGCAGCGAATACGAGATCGAAGATACCTATCGATTCCAGGATCCCTTTCTCACCGACTTCGAGCGTCATCTGCACGGAGAAGGGCGCTTCTTGCGCAGCTTCGAGAAACTTGGCGCGCACTTTCGCACAATCGACGGCGTAGAGGGCGTCAACTTCGCAGTCTGGGCGCCCAACGCCGAGCGCGTCAGCGTCATCGGCCCGTTCAACGCCTGGGATGACCGCGTCCACCCCATGCAGTCGTTCAGCGGCATCTGGGAACTCTTCATCCCCAATCTGCCAGAAGGCACCGATTACAAATACTCGATCCAATCGCGGTATATGGGCTACAAAGTGGATAAAGCGGACCCGTACGCCTTCTACTCGCAGGTTCGCCCGTCCACTGGATCACTGGTCTGGCATCTGGACAAACACGAGTGGCGCGATGAGGAGTGGATGGCAAGCCGCGAGGATCGCCAAAAGCTCACCCAGCCGATCAACATCTACGAAATCCACCTGGGCAGTTGGAAACGTGTGCCCGAGACCAACGGCTTCCTCAACTACCGCGACCTCGCCCATGATCTGGTCGATTACGTGAAGAAGATGGGGTATACCCATGTTGAGTTGCTGCCCATCACCGAGCACCCGTTTGACGGTTCGTGGGGATACCAGACCACGGGCTACTTTGCGCCCACCAGCCGCTTTGGCCCGCCCGAAGACTTCATGTACTTTGTGGATCACTGTCACCAAAACGGCATCGGCGTGATCTTGGACTGGGTGCCGGCACACTTTCCGCGCGACGCTCACGGTCTCTCCTTTTTCGACGGCACCCACCTCTACGAACACGAGGATCCTCGCCAGGGCGAACACCGCGATTGGGGCACCAAAATCTTCAACTTTGGGCGCAACGAAGTACGCAACTTCCTCTTGACCAGCGCGCTCTTCTGGCTCAACAAGTACCATCTGGATGGGCTGCGTGTCGATGCCGTCGCCTCGATGCTCTATCTCGATTACAGCCGCGAACCGGGGGATTGGGTGCCCAACAAGTATGGCGGGCGCGAAAATCTGGACGCCATCGACTTCATTCGCACCTTTAACGAAGTCACCCATGAGTCTGCACCCGGTGTGCTGACTATCGCCGAAGAGAGCACAGCCTGGCCCATGGTCTCCCGACCGACCTATACCGGTGGCCTCGGGTTTGATCTAAAATGGAATATGGGGTGGATGCACGATACGCTGAAGTACTTTGAGAAAGATCCGATTTATCGCCGATTCCATCACAACCTGATTACGTTTAGCCTTGTTTATGCCTTTAGTGAAAACTTCGTGCTGCCGTTTAGCCATGATGAAGTTGTCCACCTTAAGAAATCGATGCTCGACAAAATGCCCGGTGACCTGTGGCGCAAAATGGCAGGCTTGCGTTCACTGTACGGATACATGAATGGACACCCCGGCAAGAAGCTACTCTTCATGGGCAGCGAGTTTGGTCAATGGCGCGAGTGGACGGAAGAGAATAGCCTGGACTGGCACTTGCTGGAACAAGAAACACATCAGCAGCTTCAGCAGTACGTGGCGGATGTGAACCATCTCTATCTGAATCAGCCGGCGCTGCATGAGGTGGAAACAAGCTGGCAAGGATTTGCCTGGCTCGATCTTCAGGATGTAGATCACTCGATCATCAGTTTCCAGCGAAAGGCCTTAAACCCCAACGATTTCCTGGTTGTGGTGTGCAATTTTACACCGATCCCTCATCTCGGCTATCGCATAGGGCTGCCCCAAGGTGGGCGCTATACAGAGATTTTCAATAGCGACAATGAGAAGTACGGTGGAAGTGGCGTGGGCAATACACAGATGATCCAGGCAGATGATATCCCGTGGCAAAGCGGAACCCATTCAGCCGAGATCGATCTGCCGCCGTTAGCAGTAATCTACTTAAAGCCGACTGCCTCGTAGTGCATCATCGTAGAAGCATACATCGTAGAGCACGCTTGCGATCAGTAGTCTCTACTCACAAGGCGCCATCATGCAGGATAAGCCTTCCAGTACGAAACCAACGTGCGGATCGGAAGAAGCAAAGCGGCCTTCAACCCGCCCTGTACCTGCCGAGCAGAGTGATTCCGCAGCAGCGGTCAGTGGCAGCCTCCGCCTCACAATACCCGGATCGGGTGTGGTGCCGGTGCAAGAATTGGTTGCCATTTTCGACCATATCATGGAAGATCTCGAGCCATTTCTACCTTTTAGTGCCGCCGGCGTCTTCTGGGAAGATGCCGGCTATTTTGAGTTACTGAGCACCCGACACGATCTGTTTGCCCCACCGGGCACCAGGCTGCCCAGTGAGCAGGTGCGGCACCATACTGAGGTCCACACCACCCATCAGCCGATCCTGCAGGGCAGCTTGAAGGACGGAGAAAGTGCCCCGCCCGTGTTCCGCGGCCTGGACATACAAGGATGGATGATTGCCCCCGTTGTGGTGAACAACGTGGTTGTGGGTGTCACTGCCTTTGCCCGTGAGGAGTCCGTCTTCACCGATCAGGAAGCTCGCCTTGCCCAGACATTCATCGATCAGGCCGCAGCCCTGGTAGAGAAGGCGCACATGGCCCATTCTCTGGCCACGGAAAAGCGCCATCTCGAACTCCTCAACGAACTGGGCCAAAGCCTTGTCGAAACACTCGATCTCGGACAAGTGGCCGAACGCGGCGTTCTGCTCACAACGAGGGTACTCGGCGTGGATTTTGGTGAGATCATGCTGATCGATCCGGCAGATGCTGGTCGACTGCGCCTTTGTGCGAGTGTACAAAATGGCTTGTTGCGCGGACCGAATCAGACTGACTATCCGTTTATGCACGTTGGTTTCGGCACAGCAGGATGGGTGGCAAAACACCGTGTAGCGGTGATCGCACCGGATGTAACCCAAGAGCCAAGTTGGATTCCGATTCCTGGCCTCACCGACAGCATACGCAGCACAGTGGTGGTTCCGTTGATTGCTCAAGATGAGCTAATCGGCGTCCTTTCGCTGTCCAGTGCACTCCTCAACTTCTTCCAACCCACCATGCTATCAACCGTGCAAGCTGTTGCGGCGCCGATTGCGATGGCGCTGCAGAATGCGCGTCTCTTCGCCGCCGAACAGAATCGCTACGCAGTCGCCGAAACACTGCGCCTGACCACCTCAACCCTGACCCTTGATCTCGACCTGCCGGATCTGCTGCATCAGCTATTGGAGCGGTTACAAAGAGTTGTGCCATTCGACAGCTCATGTTGTTTTTTGCATCGCGAGGATGGTGCGGAAGCAGTAGCGGCCATCGGTCTGCCTGCGCCTGAATCGGTGCTCAACGCAAAGTTTCCGCTTGACAATAGCCTGTGCCGGCGGCTGATCAGTGAAATGCAGCCCATCATTGCAAATGACGTCCGACTGGTCGACGACTTTCAACAGTGGGGAGACAGCGGCTACGTGCGTGGCTGGATGGGCGTACCGTTGATCCATAGAAATGCGCTGATCGGCTACATCACCCTGGACAGTCGCCAAGTCGCAGCGTACACGCAGACAGAAGCCGAGATGGCGCAGGCATTTGCCAACCAGGCGGCGTTGACAATTGTCACCGCTCAATTGCTCCAGGAGAGCCGCCGCTCGGCAGCCGAACAGAAGACATTAAGCAATATCTTACGCCAATTGAACGCCACTTCTTCTGTGTCCGACATCTTACCGGCGATGACACGGGATTTGCATGAACTTGTCCACTGCGACGCCGTGGAATTGGCGCTGTTCGGCGCTGAGACAGATGAAATCGAGGCAACTCTTCACACATTGAGAGAGTGTGACGACACAGAAGGCGGGTCGATCCTCGAAAGCCGACTTACGTACTTATTGGCAGAAAGTGCAGCCGCACAGAGCAACCTGGCAGGCCAGGTCTATCTATACACCAGCCCGCCCCATAATCCATCTCTTGTGGTCGAACAAGACTATCTCGCCGACGGATATCTGCTGCAATTGGCAGCACCGCTTCAACTCAACCAACGCATTCTCGGCTCAATCCGTCTGTTATGGCGCTCGTCATTTGAGTCATTTCCCTTCAACCTGAACACGATTGCGCAGATTGCAGACGCCGCCGCCATGACAATTGAAAAAAACCTGCTCTTCAGCCAGGCACAACGCCGCATCGAAGAGATGGAGACGATCAATCAGTTGACGGCAACATTGCGCCCACTGGAAAACCGGGCAGCGATCCTCGATGTTGGTCTATCGTTCGTCAAAAAGACGTTTCAGTGCGACGTTGTGCATCTTTATATGAACAGTGGCAGCGAAGAACTGATACCGCTCTCGACGGTTAACGAATCCGCAGCGTTGATGCCGCCACACCGTCTGCTCTGCAGTAACAGTTTGCTCTTGGAGCATATAATCAGCACAGGGCAACCTTATCTTTCCAGTGATTTCATCCATGATCCACTGACAAATTCAGAGACGATTCAAGACGAGTTCGGACTTGAAAGCACACCAACATCGGCGATTTTCTCACCCATCTTTATCGGCGCACAGCTTATCAGTTTCATCGCGGGGTACAGCCTGAACAAAGAGCGTTACTATACACAGGATGATCTACGCCTGCTGGCAGCCATAACGGGCATCATCGGCACCGCATTGCACCGTTCCTCGGTTTTTGAGACACTGGAACAGCGGGTCACAGAACGAACCCAGCAACTGGCCGAGGCCAACGAGAGACTGCATGAACTTGATCGCATGAAGTCTGAGTTTATTGCCAACATCAGCCATGAACTGCGTACGCCGTTAACCAACATCCGCTTTTACCTGGATCTGTTGATCCGTGGCCGTCCAGATAGACACAAACAATATCTAGGCGTCCTGGTAAATGAAACGCGGCAGCTCAACACGCTGATTGAATCTGTCCTTGATCTATCGAGGCTCACCATCGTGCGGCTGCAGGGCACCTTTTTTGAAGTCTCGCGCTTTGATCTGAACGAACTGCTGTACGATATATGCCAGATTTACGAACAGCAGGCTCAAGAAAAGGGGATCAAGTTTGTTTACGATCAGAACAGTCCCTCGGTGACAATGGATGTTGATCGCAGCCAGATCAACCAGATGTTGGCGAATTTGATCGCCAACGCCATCGCTTATACGCCAACAGGCGGACGAGTTGAAGTCTCGGCTCGTCTGGCGCAAAATGATGGGGTGGAAATCGTCGTGCAGGATACGGGGGTGGGCATCCCTGAGCATGAAATATCGCACATCTTTGAACGGTTCTTCCGCGGCGTACAAGCCAGGGAACAGGGGATCTCAGGTGCTGGGCTGGGGCTGAGCATCGTCAAAGAGATCCTGGATCTACACGGGGGTACAATTCGTATTGACAGCCAAGAGGCGAGAGGTACAGCCGTTTCCATCTGGTTACCCAAAAACGTAAACTCACTGCGTGCACCGATATACGCCTGACAACCGGCGCCACCGACAGTATGCATACCATGTAGCGAGACCCATCGAGAAAGAGGAGTTACTTATGGCGGCGTCTTCCGCAAACACAGTGCTGGTAGTCGAAGACAACCCGGCAATGAACAATGCCATCTGCGACATTTTGGAGCTAAACAACTATAAGGTTCATTCGGCCAGCAACGGGAAAGAGGCATTGGAAATCCTGCGGACCAAACGTCCCGATGTGGTACTGTGCGACATTATGATGCCTCAAATGGACGGTTACACCCTGTTGCGGCATACCCGCGCCGATGAGCAGTTGCGCACGCTCCCCTTTATCTTCCTAACGGCACGATCTTCTCCTGAAGACAAACGCCAGGCCAAGAGCATCGGCATCGAAGATTATCTGGTCAAGCCCGTCGATCCCGAAGACTTGACGGTGGCTGTCGAAAACGCCCTGCGCCGATCCCAAAACCTGGCGCAAGAGACGCAGCTCCAAATGGACACATTGCGCAACCAGATTGTGCGCACTTTACAACATGAATTTCGTACCCCGTTAACCTTTATCCTCGGCTATGCCGAATATCTGGCCGAAGTGGCCAGCGATCAGCTTGATCTCGATACCCTGCGCGTCTCCACCAGCGCCATTCTCGAAGGTGGGCACCGTTTACAGGATCTGGTAGAAAAATTCCTGATGCTGGCAGATATTCAATACCGGCAACAACTGCCCGGGATAGCCGAAACCCTGACCGCGCAGCAACTCCTGAACAATGCCGTCCGCGCGATGGAAAAGGAAGCGCAAGATGCTCACCTTGAGATCGTTTGCTCAACCCCCGACAATCAAGAAAAAGTAGCCGGCGATGTGCGCTATCTGCATCGTGCCATCCTTCACCTTATCGAAAACTCAATCCAATACCGGCGTCCCGAATCCTGTAAGATATGGGTCAGCGTCGCCTCACTGGATAATTACGTGGGGCTACAGGTCGCCGACGAAAGCCGCGGAATTTCAGACTCAATGGTGCGCAGGCTGCAACGCCCCTTTGAACAAGCCGAGCGCGATGACCGCACCGTGCCCGGCGCAGGGCTAAGCCTGGCCCTGATTCAACACATTGCCCGGCTTCACGGTGGCTACTTGGACATCAGCAGCCGTGAAGGTATCGGCAGCACCTTTACCTTATGGCTGCCTCGCCCGATTCCACCATCCGAAGGGCAGGTTGGCGCATGAGCGCACTCGACTTCTCTCCTCTCCTTCGTCATGTAACCGGTGGCGTTCTGCCGTACCCCGACCATGACCAGACTATGGATGGGTTTACGACACCGAGTACTGTGACCATCGCGGATACAGGGCGTATTGCCCAAATTCACGCCATCACCCCCTCGGATCTCACCGCCCAGGCAACGCTCAACGCCGACGGCTGTACGGTCCTCCCAGGCTTCGTCGACCTGCACATCCACGGCAGCGATGGCCACGACAGCATGGACGCCACCCCGGCGGCGCTACACGCCATCAGCCGCTTTGTGGCAACGCGCGGGGTCACCTCCTTTCTCGCCACCACCATGACCGCTCCGCCCGACGCCACACTGGCCGCCGTGCGCAACATCGCCGCCGTTGACCCCAATACACTGCCCGGCGCGCGCCTGTTGGGCGTTCATCTCGAAGGGCCTTTTCTCAGCCCAGAGTTTCCCGGCGCTCAACCCAGAGAATATGTACGCGATCCGGATCTGAGAGAGTTCGAGGAATTGGTCAACGCCGGGCCTGTGCGCCAGATCACGCTGGCCCCGGAACGCCCTGCGGCAGACAGGCTGATCGATGAGGCGATCCGCCGTGGCATCCGTGTCGTACTGGGGCACACGGCCGCCACCTACGAGCAGGCCATCGCTGCCATCGACCGCGGCGCCGATCAGGCCACCCACACCTTCAACGCCATGACCGGGCTCCACCACCGCAAACCCGGCCTCGTGGGCGCCATCCTCAGCGATGATCGGGTCTTTGCCCAGATCATCCCCGACACCATCCATGTCCACCCCGCCGTGATGTCGATTCTGGCGCGCTGCAAAGGACCAGGGCACACGCTGCTGATTACCGATGCCATCCGCGCCGCAGGGCTGCCCGAGGGCGAAACTGAACTGGGCGGCCAAACGGTGAAAGTTGAAAATGGCGCGTGTCGGTTGCCCGACGGCACATTGGCCGGGTCGATCCTGACCCTGGATCAGGCGTTGCGTCACTTTTTAGCGGCAGCGGGATGGTCATTGGCCTTCGGGTGGCCCGTCAGCAGTCGCACGGCAGCAACGGCGTTGGGTGTCGAGCAGGAGATCGGTACATTGGCGCCGGGCTACCGGGCCGATCTGGTATTACTCGACCGCGATTTAGAGGTGGTGGCGACTATCGTGGGCGGACGCCTGGTCTATCTGCGTCATGGAGAAGAGGCGCGGCTTCGCCCGGCATAGGGGTGACACGAAAACCACGTCCGCACTTCTATGACTCGTTGCTCTTTCCCTCAACTCGGGTCACAATCACACCTTTGGCCCCGGCAACACTGAATGCCCGTGATACCGCCGCTGTCGTCTTTGCATCCACAAGCGCAATGACGTTGCCACCGCGTCCGCCACCACTCAGTTTCGCCCCGGCAGCCCCCGCCGATCTGGCGGCTGCGATCAGACGGTCCAACGGTTCGCTACTGACACCGATTTGCGCCAACACCTGCTGATTGCGATCCATCAGCGGCCCCAACTGCCCTGTTTCCCCACATTCAATCGCATGACGGGCCGCATAGACAATCTCACCGATCTCCTCGAAATAGGCTTCATACTGCGCCGGCTTCTGCTCCCAGGCGCGGCGAACATCGCCCACCGCCTCACGCGTGGGGGCAACGATGCCGCTGTCGGCGATGACAATCGCAAAGGAACGGGCAGGGACAAACGGTTGAATCTCCACATTGCGGATGAACCAGACCGGCTGCTCATAGGCGATGACGGTGTTATCAATGCCGCTGGGCGTACCGTGGTGCACTTCTTCGCTGCAATAGACCAGGGCGCTCACCACCTCGGGCGGCGCATGACGCCCAATGTGGCGATGAATGGCGCGCACGATAGCCGTGCTGACGGCGGCGCCGCTGCCCAGACCACTGGCAATTGGGATGGTGCTGCGCACCTCGATCTGCCAATCGGGATTGGCGGGCAGATCCAGCTCGGCCAGGGTGAGCCGAACGATGAGCGCCAGGGCATCGTCCTCCGCTGCGGAGGCGAGAGGGAAGGCGCGCCCCAGATCGTGGGCGATCAGCGAGCAGCCGTGGCCTGCCACGCCGTCTGTGACAACCGCCGTCGCGCCGACATCCGTCACCGGCACAGCAATCGCCGGTCGCCCATAGACGACGGCATGCTCTCCGAAAAGGATAACTTTCCCAGATGCAGTGGCCATCGTCATGGGTAAAGCCTGTACAGCAGTTCGGTTACTTCCAGGGGGTAGAGATGAATGCCCTCCACGGCGAGTTGGCGTGGATCCACCCAATGGGCGGTCATCAACTCGCCATTTTCGTTCATGGGCAATTCGGCGAGGGCATAGAGTGTTTCGTCCAGCAGACGGCACTCCCAAATAAAGACGATTTCGTGGCCGAGTTGGCCGCGGTGCGAGAAGATGTTCTCGGTGACTTGCAACAGGCGCAGCGGTTCAATCACGGCACCCACTTCTTCCTGCAGTTCCCGGCAGACCGCAGCCTGGCTGGTCTCGCCAAACTCAACGCCGCCGCCCAGTGGGCGGTAGAAACGCTTGCCATCTTGCGCGTCTTCCCCGTAACAGGCCAGGATGGCGCCGTCGGCAGGGCGGCGAATGAGAGCGATGGCGATGGTGCGAATCCGGCCAGACTGCATGGCTTAGCTCTCCAAGGTATCGACGAGGGCGTCGACGAGGATCTGGTTTTCTTCGACTGTGTTGTAAAAGTAGGGGCTCAACCGCACCGCGCCGGGACGATAGTCGATGATCACGTTGCGTTCCTTCAGCCCTTGAACCAGCGCCGCCGGATCATCGGCGGGCAGCATGACGATGCCGGCGTGGCGGTCGAGATCGACCGGCACACGCGGTTCGAGACCGGCGCTGCGCAGACGTGTGATCAAGTCGAGGTCGAGCGCCTTGGTGTGGGTGCGTATGGTGTCGACGCCTATCTCTTCGAGGATCGACATCCCCGCATTAGCGGTGTAAACGGCGGCGACGGCGGGTGTCCCCGGTTCGAAGCGGCGGGCATCGTCGGCACGGACGAACCGTTCGGGGTTAAACTTGAACATATCCTTTGCCGCAAACCAGCCGGTGGTCGTCGGGTTAAGCTGGGGGATCAGTTCCTCGCGCACATACATGAAGACGATACCCGGTCCGCCGAGCAGCCACTTCAGCCCGCCGCTCAAGTAGATATCCACACCGGCGGCCTTCACGTCCACCGGGATCTGTCCGGCAGCCTGATAGCCGTCCACTACCGAGAGTGCGCCGGCGTCGTGAGCCAGACGGCTGATGGCGGCAATGTCTTGAATCCACCCGCTGGTGAAGTAGACATGCGTGGTGGCGACCAGGGCTGTGCGCCGGTTGATGGCATCGGCGAAGGATGATAGCGGCATCTGAACCCGATCCGGAGAGTTGAGCAGACGCACCGTAGCCCCTTCCTCGCCGCGCGCCATCCACTGATAAGGGATGGTAGGGAAGTCCATATCAGTGACAACAACTTCGTCGCGCCGGTCATAACTGAGGCTGCTGCCGATGATACTGAGCGCCACCCCCACGCTGGGCAGGATGGCGATCTCGTGCGGCTGGGCGTTGATCAAGCGGGCGAAGCGGGCGCGGGCGTCCGCCATTTCGCCCAACCAGAGTTCATACCAGGCCGACGCCCCGTAGCTCATCCACAGCTCCATATAGCGGTGCATAGCCTCGATCGAGCGGCGGCTCAGTTGTCCCAGCGAACAGGTATTCATATACGTACTGCGCGCCAGCCCCGGGAACTCTGGACGCCAGCGAGAGGAGAACGAATTGAGATCTGTCATGGTTGCTCACGCAAGAAGAGTGGATGATGAATAGTAACGCTTCAACTGAACAGTTGCAATGAATAGAATACCTACTCAGCCTGCATCAACAGATCGGGCACATCCGAAATGATGGTATCCACACCGAGATCGGCCAGCCGCCGGGCGACGGACAGATCGTTGACCGTCCAGGTGTTGACGTAGTGACCCTGGCTGTGCGCCCACTGCATGTAGGCGTCGTCGATGAGGCTGTAATGCGGATGCAGCGCTTCCGGCGCAATGAATGGACCTGTCCAGGCGCGGCGCAGGAAGATGGGCAGGGCCTGATGGTAGAGCAGCCCCAGTGGAATTTTGGGATCATGCCAGCGCATGGCGATCAAGCAGGTCGGGTTAAAGCTCGAAACGATGACCTGCTCATGCAGTTTGCGCTGTTGAATAAAACGCACTACCGCTTCCACTTCGGGCCCGCCATCCCAGGCCGTAGACTTGATTTCGATGTTGACCTGGCAGCGATCCCCGATCAGATCAAAGACTTGATCCAGCGTAGGAATGGGCGTGCCCGTAAAGGCAGCATCGAAGTGACGGCCTGCATCAAGCTGCGCGATTTGGGCATAGGTCAGTTCGGCCACTTTACCTGTGCCGTCGGTCAGGCGATCTACGGTGAAATCATGGATCACAACCATCTCACCGTCGGCGCTGCACTGCACGTCCAATTCAACGCCGGCCACGCCCATATCGAGCGCTTTTTGAAAGGCGGGGAGGGTGTTCTCGGGTGCGACAGACTTGGCGCCACGGTGTGCGAAAATTGCTGGTTTGCAGGACATACGGCAGCGATGGCCTTTCTACCATCCTAAGATGCGCGAGAGCAGCCCCTTCTTTTCCTTCTTTTTGGGAGCGGGCGGGGGCGGCGGATCAATTTCTAATGCCGGTTCAGCTTCGGTGCTGATACCGAGTTGGGCCTTGATTTCGTCGGTCATCATGTCGGGCGTCCACATCGGTTCCCACACAATGTTGACAGCGACAGACTGCGCGCCCTCCTGGCGCATGGTCTTTTCCACGTTTTCGATGATCTCCGGCCCCATGGGGCAGTGGGGCGTGGTCAGCGTCATGGTGACGATGACGTGATCCTGCGCCTCCACGGCGACGTTGTAAACCAGGCCAAGATCGACGATATTCTCAAAGATTTCCGGATCGATCACTTGCTTGAGCGATTGGCGCAGATGATCCGGTTGCAGAGTAGATGTCATTGGTATCGGTGGATCCCTTCTATCTGTAAGCTAAGATTCTCGGTGCGGGCAGCTTTGCGAAAAAAGCCAATAGACTCATCAGCGAATTTCGAGATGGAACCCAAGCCACCGCGGGACGGCGATGCGAATCCCAACAAAATGCCGCCCGCATCGCCGGCACAATTGACGGCAGAACAGAGCAAGTCTATCATAGGGCAACTTGCGCTAAAAAACTAACCCCCAGGGAGACTGAATGAAGCTGCCATCGATGCGTACTGTTTACGCCACACGCTATGTTACACCCCTTCGCGAAGGCGGCTCACTGCCCGCGGTTGTCGAAGCTGACGATGGTGAAATGTATGCGATGAAGTTTGTAGGAGCCGGACAAGGCGCCAAAGCGTTGATCGCCGAGTTAATCGCCGGTGAAATTGGGCGAGCGTTGGGTCTGCTTGTGCCCGAAGTGGTGTTGATGACCATGGACGAAACGTTGGGCCGATCCGAGGGCGACCCCGAAATCCAGGATCTGCTCAAGGCCAGCATCGGCCTTAACCTGGGTCTGCGCTATCTATCCAACGCCTTCGATTTCAACGCATTGTTGGCGCCGCCGCCCGACGCCCGCCTGGCATCGGAAATCGTCTGGTTCGATGCCTATGTCACCAATGTGGATCGCACAAACCGCAACGTCAATATGCTGATGTGGCAGGATGATCTGTGGCTGATCGATCACGGCGCGTCGCTCTACTTCCACCACAGTTGGGACGGTTTCCGCCAGCGCACGGCCAGCCCCTTCCCCATGATCCGCCAGCATTCGCTGCTGCCCCTGGCCGATCACCTGCACGAAGCAGATCGGGCGCTGCGTCCGCTGCTGACCGACGACCTGCTGCGCGCCATCGTGGATCTGGTCCCCGAACAGTGGCTGGGCGGCGAAGAGATCTTTGAGGACGTGGCGGCGCATCGGCAGGGCTATGTCGACTATCTAACCCAACGCCGCGACGCCGCCGACGCCTTTCTGGAGGAGGCTACCCGTGCTCGCGCAGCCCTCTAGCCAGCGCCCGACATCGTTCGATTACGCCATCATTCGCGTGGTGCCGGCAGTGGAACGAAGCGAGTTCATCAACGTCGGCGTGATCCTCTTTTGTCGCACGAAACGCTTTTTGGATGCCTGCGTGGAATTGGATCGAGTGCGGCTGACGGCGTTTGCTCCGCCTGGTTTCGATCTGGATCGGGCGGAGGCACACCTTGACCTGATCCCCACCATCGCCCACGGCGCTGGGCCTATCGGCGCGCTGCCGCTGGCCGACCGCTTCCACTGGCTGACGGCGCCGCGCAGCACGGTGATCCAGCCGTCGGTTGTCCACTGTGGGCGCTGTCTGGATCCGGCCCAGGCGCTGGAGCAGTTGATGGGCACGATGGTGCGAAGGTCGTAATTGGGGTGGGGGGAGGAAAAGCAAACTGAGAAAGGGTCGGTCACTCTACAGAGCGACCGACCCTTTGTATGCAACTAAGGCCAATAAGATTTGAATTATCCACGAAGGCTTACAAAGGCTCACCAAGAAAGGCTTCCTTCGTGTCGCTTCGTGTGGCTTCGTGGATCATTATGTTTCTGGAATAGCCTAAAGCGAAACTAAGCTTCCGTCTGTTCCACACGCACGAGGCGCAGCATTTCGTCGACATCGGTAATCTTGACGCGCGGGCGGTCCTGGGCTTTGCCACGCTCCGTCTCGATCTGATCGAGGATTTGCCAGTCGGCGAAATTGATGAAGTCGACGCCGCGACTGTGCAGCAGATCGACAATCGCCGATGCCCTGGCTTTCTCATTCGCCACCGGCGTGAGATTGGGCACGTCTTCCAGCATCAGGTTGACGGTCTCGACGGCGTCCGGTTTGTTAGTGCCGATGATGCCGGTAGGTCCGCGCTTGGCCCAACCGACCACATACTCGCCGGGCACGATCTCGCCTTTGTGGGTGGCGGTGACGCGCCCTGCCTGATTGGGGATAAGCCCCCAGCGGTCGTAAAACGGCACGCCGGGGATCGGTGTACTGCGGTAGCCAATTGCGCGGAAGATCAGGCCGATCTCCAACTCTTCAAACTGGCCGATACCTTCGCAGGCAATGTAATTGTCCTCTTTGGCAACGAGGACGTTCTTCTCCATGCGCATGCCCGTGACCCGATCTTCACCGTAGAGTTCCACGGGCGAACGCAGAAAGTGGAAGTGAATCTGCCGGGGCTTGCCGGTTGCACCCCGTTCGGCAAATTCTCGCAGGGTTTCCATATTGCGCTGAGTGGTGCGGTCGGCGGCAAGTTCGGCCTCGCTGGCGGCGTCAAGCTCCAGATCCTCGGGCTTGACGATCACATCGGCGATCTCCAGTTCACCCAATTCTTTGATTTCGGGATTGGTGAACTTGGCCTGCACCGGCCCACGGCGGGCGAGGATATGGATGTGTTTGACGTTGCTATGCTTGAGCTTTTCGAGCGCATGATCGGCAATGTCGGTGGTGGCGAGTTCGTCCACGGACTTGGCGAGGATACGCGTCACATCCATGGCCACATTGCCCACGCCGACGACAACCACGCTTTCCACGCTGAGGTCGACCTCATAATCCACGAAGTCAGGGTGCCCGTTGTACCAGGCCACAAATTCGGTGGCCGAGAAACTGCCGGGCAGATCCTCGCCAGGGATGTCAAGTTTGCGGTCCGAAAGCGCGCCCACGGCGTAGATGATCTGATCGTAGTGCGCCTTGAGCTCAGGTTGAGTGAGATCAGTGCCCAGGTCCACGTTGCCGAAGTAGCGCACACGCGAATCGCTCATCGTGCGTTCATAGATCTTTGTTACCGACTTGATCTTCTGATGATCGGGTGCGACACCGTAACGGACCAGGCCGTAGGGGGTGGGTAGCCGGTCGAAGATATCGATGGAAACGTGATAGTCTTTCTGTTGGAGCAAGGCGCCGGCCGCATAAAACCCCGATGGTCCTGCGCCGACAATAGCGACGCGCAGGGGCGCGCTCCTGTTCCCAATTGGCTGGTCAACTTCAAACTCCTTTAATGTTTATCCTAAAATACCAGTTCAAGTCTTCTGGATCATGGCGCCAAACTGTCTCGCCAAGGTTAACACACCGATACCCAATTGAAAGTAATCTGTAGGACCCAAATTAGCGAAGGCGGTGTCGCCATCTTTGGTGTTGCGGTTGGTGGCAGCCCAGGCGAAAGCGCCGCCCAAGAGCGCACCCATGATAATGCCGAGCACGACAATGCCCATGCGGGGAGAGTTATCTTTCATGAAACATCCTTTCTGGCCAATGGTGGAGGATCTACCGATTTGACGAGCGATGCGGCGTGGACGATTGATATGGCGCAGACGGTCGCTGCGGCGCGTCAGCCTCCGGCCCGACGATCTGCGTCCACACGGTTTGGGCGCGCTGCGCACCGGCGTGGGCACGGATCAACGGATCGGCGACTTTGCCGGCGTAGACGTCCGTCTTGTCGCGCACGAGGCGGCTGTATCCTTGAGCCTTGTGAAAGAGCGGTGGCGTCTTGGCCACTACCCAGTTGATGCCACGCACCATAAAAAAGGCAATCGCCAGAGGAATGAGCAACAGAAAGAAGCCCTGAAAGCAGAGCCAGATCACAGCGACATTGCGCCAGAAGTCAAGAGACATAAGCAGCCGATCCTCTCGCCATATGCGACAAAATGCAGGAACTTCACTGGCATTCTAGCAAATGGCAGAAGGCGTGTAAAGAATGATCGAAATCAAAAGACAGTACACAGTGGGAATCAGCGGCTCGTTTTCAAAAAACAGCCCACCAGCATGCTGGCGGGCTGTGGGTGTGTCTGGCAAACCGGTCTGGATCAGTCGTTGCTCACCTGCGGGATATAGATGGAATTGGCATTGTTCGCGTCAGGAGAGGCATCCGCGCGGGCAGTAGAGCGCCCTGCACTGCCGACATCGACGTTGGCCCAGCTGCCCCCTTGCACAGGTCCGACCCGGAACGGGCGCATCATCTCGTTGTCCTCGTGTTCGACAATGTGACAGTGCCAGACAAACTGACCGGGGTTGTTGAACTGCATGCGCACCCGCGTCACCTGGCCAGGATAGGCGATGACCGTGTCTTTGAAGCCGGTTTCCCACGCCTCACGAGGCGTCGGCACCGATCCAGGCACGACCTGGACCTCTTGCGTTTCCTCATTGACGAAGATCTCCTGCCGGTTGAGGACCTCAAAGACGATTTCGTGAATGTGCATCGGGTGTGCATCACCGGTGGCGTTGTAGATCTCCCACATCTCGGTCGCACCGACAGCGGGGTTCTCGGTCACCGGGTCCATCCATAGACGCTTGGTCCACATACCGGGAGCGACATTGGGATCGCCGGCCACAGTGCCCAGCACCGCCTCGGCCGGGGACTCGGCAAAGAAAGAAGACATCTCTTCCAAGAGCGCCAGCGGGCGCGTCACCGTGGTTGGCGGCAACGGCGTGACGGCCGGTAACTGCAGGGATGCAGGCGGCGTACTAGGATCGGGAGCCACCGCGGGGACGACTTGAAACTGCAGAATCTGGCCGGTGGAGTCCGTATCGGCGGCATCAAAGTCCTCATCGGGTTCGCCACCCCCGAAGGGCTCGTCCGGGCCGGCGTTGGCGAGTACATAATTACCGACCGGCACATTGGTAAAGTCCACGATCACATCGGCACGTTCTGCCAACCCCATTAGCAACTGATTGCCATTGACAGCCGTCAGGTTCACCGGCGCCGCCAGGAAACCACCCTCGTTGCCGATCATCCACACGTCCACGCCGGGGATATTGTTGAAATCCAGAATCAGGAAGCGTGACTGGCAGCCGTTGAGGAAACGGAAGCGGTAACGCCGCTGTTCCACAGTCTGGAAGGGCCATGTGTTGCCGTTGACCATCATCATGTTGCCGAAGAACTCGGGGTTCCAAATGGGCGAGACGTCGGTGTCCGGGATGTAGGGCCCGGTAATCCCATCGAAGAATTCGCGGCTGTCCGGATAGAAGAGCGAACCGTCTGTGTTGAACGAGCGATCCTGAATCACGATGGGGATCTCGTAGTAGCTCTTGTTGGGCGGGAACTTGTCATTTTCTTTGGGGGCAGGGCCAGGCAACACAGCAGGTGTGCCGAAGCGAGTGTCGATAACGGCACCGTCACCACTGGGCCCGCCGCGAATGATGAAGAAACCGGCAGGTCCAGCATAGACATTGAGTCGGGTCATGCCCAAGGTATGATCGTGGTACCAGAGTGTCGACGCCCGGTTGTCGTTGGGGTATTCAAAGATAGCGTAGCCTGGCCCCCACACAGCACCAGAATTCGTGTCGCTTTTTGCGCAAAGAAATCGTACCAGGTGCCGACAGTCGCCAGGTCTGCCGGGATGTTGTTGGCGGCAGGCAAATACCACGCCTCAGGGTAGCCATCGCTCTCGTCGCCGACACCCACCGCACCGTGAACGTGGGGGACGGTAGGTACAGGACCGGTGTACGCGTCGGGCGTACTTACGTGAAAGTCGGCCGCGTGTCACGGCCATCCGTGCCGCCAGGGGGTTCGCCCAATGCAGAGTCGGATCGACAGGAAGCAGATGGGGCAGAGTAGTTGCCGCTGCCATCGACCAGATCATTGATCCACTTCACCACAACCGGTCTTCCTGCCTGAGCCTCGATGGTGAGCGAAGGCGCATTGTGCAGCAGTAGCCCTTTCTTTTTGTCTGCAGCCACCGCGCCATACCCCCAAACAGTCGTCGGCGGCATACCAGCCGGCAGAATCTGCTGTTCAAACTGTTTCACCGAGATTTCGTAGTAGTCGGCATTCTTGCCCCCCTTGTTCTTGATCTTCCCGGCTGTGGGCATCGCAGGCGGAATCAACATTGGCGTCTGGTACTTGGGCACACTTAGGGGATCAAGTGTCCCGCCGGGGAGCGTGAATACGGGCCTGGCGCTTAGGCTTTCCGATGAGCGGGCGTAGAGCGTTCCTCCGCGCCAGAAATAGACCATTCCTGTGCCGGCAGCGGCACCCAACTTGAGAAAATCACGTCGGCTTAACATCTTGCTCCTCCTTTTACGAACTCTGCACACAGCGGTCGCCGGCAGAACAGATATAGACAACAGGGCATATTTGCCCAAAGCACAGCAATCCAAAGGAGTTCAGACAAAGCACGGCCCACCTGGGCCCACAGCGGGCATCCGGACAGAAACTTTGTCCTCAATTGCGGTTGGCAAGTTTGCCGCTCTTGTACGGGGATTAGACAGCCAGACAGGAACAGTCAAAAACGTGGAAGCGCCAAAAAATACATCACAATCATACGATTATGGTACAAAAGTACTACGACAAATGCACTAGCCACACGACCAGGATCTATGCAGGATATACACTCTCTTGTATCTTTTTGTGTCTGCCTCTATCGGCCAGCAAAAACGAGGTGCAACCTTCGCTATTTCGGAGTTGACCCTCTGACAATAATTCTGTAAGATAGTCGCGTGGAATGCACTAGCGTTTGCCCCCACTTGCGCTTTTCACATTATATGTGTTTCGAACCTCTATTTTTACTCCTTGAGCTTTTTCAACCACCTTCATCCACGAGGAGCATGTCATGCAACGCCTTTTCACCATTCAGTCAGGTGCAAAGGGTCGTCTGCGCAAAATGCTGAGCAAACGGTTTGGGATCCTGACGCTCATAGCGCTTGCCGCGCTATTGGCCCTTTCCCTGGCTGTTCCAGGACTTGCCGCAGCTCCGACTCAAGAGAGCGACCCAGTACCAGATGCACAACCATTTGTGGTCCGTATTCCTGCCGCCGGCACGGTCAAAATGACCGTCTATGGGCATTGCATGGACCGAGGAATCCCGTTTCCAGGCGCCACACTCGATCCAGTGGATCTGGCGCCTGCAGAAGTACGCGTTGCGCTTGCACATAGCGTAGCCCAGGGCTATGTCCCCAGCAATCGGTGGGATGTGCAACTGGCTATCTGGTATTTGGTGGACAACATTAAGCCAGGCGCAGGCAACAAGTTGGCGCCGAGTATTATCGACTATGCCGAGGGAGGTGCAGAACCAACGGATCTCGGCCTTAATACGCCATCGCTGATCGATGCTGTCAACGACGGTTTAGTCTCGGCGCAAGTTGTCGGCTACCACAACCTATCCAACCCGGCTTATTTTGGTGTCGGCACTCTAGTGATTGAAAACTTGACCGAGGATGTAGTCGATGTGCACATCCCCTATGGCATGCACTTCACTGACAGCGTTAACGAAGGTGTGCAGGATATGGCAATCTTCCCGGCGGGTTCACCGGCAGAAGCCGTAGAACTTGGCGCCGAGGGTTTACCCATCGTTGTCGGAACGGAAGGTCCCGTAGGCCCACAGGGCGAGCAAGGGCCAGTCGGGCCAGAAGGTCCACAGGGCGAAGAAGGACCGCAGGGCGAGCAAGGTCCAGTTGGGCCAGAAGGTCCACAGGGCGAAGAAGGACCGCAGGGCGAGCAAGGTCCAGTTGGGCCAGAAGGCCCACAGGGCGAAGAAGGACCGCAGGGCGAGCAAGGTCCAGTTGGGCCAGAAGGCCCACAGGGCGAAGAAGGACCGCAGGGTGAGCAAGGTCCAGTCGGGCCAGAAGGCCCACAGGGCGAAGAGGGCCCGCAGGGTGAGCAAGGTCCAGTCGGGCCAGAAGGTCCACAGGGCGAAGAGGGCCCGCAGGGCGAGCAAGGTCCTAGTCGGGCCAGAAGGTCCACAGGGCGAAGAAGGCCCGCAGGGCGAGCAAGGTCCTAGTCGGGCCAGAAGGTCCACAGGGTGAAGAGGGCCCGCAGGGCGAGCAAGGTCCGCAGGGCGAAGAAGGCCCGCAGGGCGAGCAAGGTCCGCAGGGCGAAGAAGGCCCGCAGGGCGAACAGGGTCCAATCGGGCCAGAAGGTCCCCAGGGTGAAGCGGGCCCGCAGGGCGAACAGGGTCCGGTTGGGCCAGAAGGTCCACAGGGCGAACCTGGGTTGGCCTGTTGGGACAGTAACATGAATGGTGTGGCAGACGCCGATGAGGACGTCAACAGCGACGGGAAGCACAACATTATCGACTGTCTGCCCGAGAACTTGCAGACACAGGTAAGCGAACGGTTGCGACGCTCGATTGAACAGGTCAAAGTCACCAGCGAGGTCAATCTTGACACCGTGAAGCAGATCGATGCCTCGTGCCCGAATGGCCAGGCAGTGATCGGTGGTGGTTTTGAGGTCACCAGCCCCACATCGAACTGGATGATCAACGTGAGCCGGAGCTACCCGATCAATGCCACAACCTGGCGAGTCGTGGCCGAAGCGCCGTCTCTGGTCAAAGAAGCCTGGTCGGTAACGGCCTGGGCGATCTGCGACACTGTCGCTGAGTAACAACCACAAACGGCATAGACAAAAAGGAGCCAACCGGCATTGTGCCGGTTGGCTCCTTTTTGTCTATGCCGCGGTTATCTGGACGGCGGATCAACGAGGAACGCGTACCTGTACCTTGAATGAACTATCGGCGCCCAATGATACAGTCGCTTCATCTCCTGGCGCACCCGATTCAATGCTAACCAGCAAAACCCGCGAGCTATAGAATTCAATTGAAAATCGACTACCGGCAGATTGTGTCCACTCGACACGTTGTGCCCCTTTAACCAAAGAAGTCGGTGGGATATAGATCGCAAATTGGCTCCCCTGCGTTGCAGAGAAGACAGCGCCCGTAGCCGAAAACTTATAGACCGGCATCCCCAGATCGCGACGCAGTGCAAAGAGCGGATTGCGCACACCGTCCGCTGTTTCGGTGATGCGCAGCGTCACAGGGTTCTCGGCAAAGGGCAGGACAACTTCGTCGCCAATCGTACCATCGACCCGAAACATACGAACATAGGGGGAATGTTCGACCATTTGCACCGACATTTGTCGACGACTGATTGTGTATCGATCGGGAATCTGCATGGGCGGCGGCGCGTAGATCGCAAATTCTTGTCCGGCACGGATATCGAGCACGCGAGTCTGAGCGTCGACGGTGTGGACTGGTATCTCCAGGTCCATTAAGTCAGGCGGGACAAGACGAACCGTGTACCGGTAACTGCGAGTTTCTCCTTGAACGCGTACCCCTTTGATTTCCACCACATAGCGTTGATTTATCTGCGCGTCATCTACCTGCCACTGTAACAGATTGGGCAAACCAACGGCGGCATCGCTTGACGAGACATCGCGTACAGTCAACTGACCATCAGACCCTTGAACACTTACCGTTGCGTCTGAGAAATCCACCTCAGCATTTGCCCAATAGTCGGTCGGGCTCGCCACGAGAGAGAAAGACCAATACCACCCCAGCTCAAAGAGGTCGATAGGATAATCACCGTACGGATAGCCTACAAACGCAGGCGACGGATCAAGGGAAACCCCGTTAATATCACTCTGGACCTTAAGTGCCGCCCCGTGGGCGAGTTTCGTGGGATCACCGCCTACCGGCGGCGCATCGACTCGGCCATAGGCCACTTCCTGCAAAAATGGATCGAGCAACCAGCGGCGATGCCCCAGATCCGGCACGCCGGGATCAATTAACCAGTTGCGTACATCTGTGCCCGAAGGCGCCAACAGAGGATCTCCACTGGCATCGGTTGGGTAGCTCCAGGCGAGATTGCTGGCAGCGGCGCCGTCTGCCCCCTCTTCGCTGAAACAGTCCGAACTCTCGGCGGGGAAGTGGGTGATCTCATTGTTGGCGGCAATGATCAGGCTGGACTGCATCACTTCAATATCGCTTTCCGGAGCATACACCACAGGGGCCAAACCATGCAGACGACGAATGCGGTTGACTGTAGACAGAACCGACTGTCGTTCGGACTCTGCCAGGACACCCGCACTGCAACGGGAAGTATCAGGAGGTTCATCGTAGACGGCAGCTATGCTCTCAGCATGGGCAGCCTGTGGCAGTGCACCGACCAAGAGTGCAATCCATAAAACAAACGCGATCCAATGCCGTGTCAAGGGGTTCTCCTAACTTCAAATGGGCTCATTCATTGCCATCAGTATATCGGTCACCATTATACCGGTCACTTGGCTCTCCCCAAACTCAGGGCTAACCCTATATTGGCCAATACTTCGCCGGTTGAAATATATCCAGATCTGTACCTGCCGCTGCCATAATCCTACGATTTCGCTAGAAAGGATGTGATAGAGTAGAAATGCAATTGCACTCACATCCGATTAACAATCATAAGCCCCTATTTGGGAAAGGAGGATTTAGCAACCAGTGACTGCCTCTTTGATGAAAAATAGCGCGTTTCTACAAGACGTAGAGCGTGCCCGCAAAGCGAACGACACATTCCACCTCTGGTGGTTGGGTCGTAACGGATTTCTTCTGAAATGGCACGAACGCCACCTTATCATGGATCCAGTTCTTTCTGCGCCCGCAAAGCCTGAGCATGCGCCTGAGCAAAGGGAAGCTACTTCCGTTGTAGCACCTGTGGAATTGGATTTTATTGATATTGCCACCATTAGCTATATCGACGATCAGCATCCAGATCGTTCTACGATACGCGGTATTTGGACGGTAAGTCCGGCGATGCGTCTGGTTGTGCCGGCGTACGGTTCCGACTCGGTAGCCTCTCACCTCGGCATCCATCCAGCGCTGCCACTTGGCATCAAAGATGGGGATACCGTCAGCCATGCTGATTTCGAAATCAGCGCAGTGGCAACGACACAGCCATCAGCCGGTGCGGCAAGCGATACAACCAATGACGATCTAGGATATGTCTATCAGTTTGGCAATGGATTCACGCTTTTTCACTGTAGCCGAATTTCAGTAAGCGGCGATCTGGTGGAACGGCTCAAGGCCTTCAAAGTGGACGTCGCGCTCCTGCCCCTTCGCAGTGCAGAGAACCCGAATGGACTTGAGAGCGCACAGGCCGTAGAGTTCGCCAACCAGATAGAGGCCGGGCTTCTCATTCCACATACGGCTGATTCGCCGGCGCTACAGAATGGCTTCGGTGATACCCTTCGCGCAGAAGCAGAACGAATGGCACAACCGATCCATCTGCTGCAACCCGGTGAACGGTGGAGTAACGCCAAGTAGATCAAGCACCTCGTCGTCACACAGTACCATCCCTCAGGTCAGGCGTCGGTGACGTCTGACCTGTTTTACTGAAACCCGCATAACGACTCCACACCCCCACATACGGGCGTTTGGCGAGCACATCCCCTACGTCCGCATCTTCGTCTCTCTACCTCTACATGGTACAATGCCGCGGTCGATCCCTTCATCACACCCATTCTGCACACCGTAGGTTGCTCAACTATGACCCGTACCCAGCATCTGGTGCGCTCGTCACTGCTCGTCATACTGATCTTTGGCATCAATAAAGTGACAGGCTTCGGCAAGCTTCTGCTTATGACATCGATCTTCGGCACCGGAGCGGCCGCCGATGCCTACGCCGCCGCCAATCAGTTGCCCGAGTTGTTTCTCGCCATGCTCACCGGCGGCGCGCTGGCGGCTGCCTTTATCCCTATCTACTCGTCTTACCTTACGCACGGCAACACTGAGGACGCCGCCGCACTGGCGAACACCGTCTTCACCTTGACGCTCGCACTGGTGGGAGGCATTTGTTTAGCCGCCGCAGTGGCCGCACCCTGGCTGGTGAGTGTGGTCCTCGTGCCCGATTTTTCGCCCGAGCAACAAGCGCTCACGGCCGGCTTGATGCGCACAATCCTGCTTTCCAGTGCCTTGATCAGCATTGCCAGCCTCATGACCAGTCTACTGCATGCGCACCAACACTTTTTGGCGCCGGCGTGGGCGACCGTCGTCATCGACATCGGTCAGATCGTGGGCATCCTCTTGTTCTGGAAAAGCTGGGGCATCTACGGCGCGGCGATAGGCAGCATTCTAGGCGCAGCACTGCAAATTGCCATACAGATCCCCGCATTGCGGCGCTATCGCATCGGCATGAGGATGCGGCTGGCGTTGCGGCTGCGCGGCGTCTATGAACTGGCGCGGCTGATGTGGCCGCGCGTGATCACGTTGGGCGTCTTTCAAGCGGTTGATCTCGTCTTTATCCGCCTGGCCTCACAGATGGCCGACGGCAACATCTCAGCCTACTTTTACGCAATGCTGGCGATGGTGGCCATGCCAAAATCACTCTTTGGCACAGCTATCGCCCATGTCATCTTTCCGACGCTGGCAGAGCAGTACAACAACGGCAGCCCTACCCACCTGCGCGATACGGTGACGCAGGGGCTGCGGGCGACGTGGCTGCTGATCCTGCCGGCTGCGGTGGGACTACTGGCCTTAGGCGAACCTGCCGTCGCCTTCCTCTTTCAACGTGGAGCCTTCGACGAAGGATCAACCCGGTTGGTCTACACATTGATGGCAATCCTCTCGTTGCGGCTGATCGGTGATGCCTCACAAGATATCCTGTCGCTCATTTTCTATGCGCGCCATAATACGATTGTGCCCATGTGGCTCAACATCGGGTGGATGATACTCAACGTCGGGTTGAGTTTGCTATTGGTCGAGCAGTGGGGGATCGTGGGGCTGGCCTGGGCGTCGTCGCTGGCATCGCTGGCGTTGGCACTTGCCCTCTTCCTGATTGGACGCAACCTCGGCGAGTTCCTGGATGAGCCGTTGTTGCGTGTCACCCTGCGTCGCCTGCTGCTTGCTTGCCTGAGCATGGCGGGCATGATCACCGCCATTCACCAGTTGGATCTGGCTACAGTGCCCTTTGTGATCACAGCGATTGGCGGGGGCGGCGCGGCCTTTATCGGCGTTTACATGGCCCTTGGGGGGCGTGAGATCCACGAGATTGTGCAGACCCTGCGCCGCAGGTAACTCCTGTGCCACCCGTGATGCGTGACCCACAACACGATCACGCATCACTCACCCTTTTCAGAAACTCGTGCGCAGTGGCTGCGCTTCACCCGTTTGGGCAGAGCGATAGGCGGCGTCGAAGATCTCGATGACGTGGCGGGCATGTTCGGCGTTGGCCACAGTTGGCGTGTCGTCGGCGATCCAGTCGACCAGTTGCATCACGTCTTCGTAGACGTGGGCCTCTTCCATGCGGCGATGATCGCCGACAACATGGGGCAACGATCCATTCATGCCGAACTCTCGATCCAGTTCACACCCGGCATAGTCAAACAATTGACCGTTGATCCGATCGCCATTGATGACGCCACCTGTGCCAAAGATCAGCGGACGCCCCATCTGCGGCAACCCACCCGCCGCCACGCCGTAGACAAACGCAAAGAAGCTATCGCCAAAATCAAGCACCATGAGCGTGTTGTCGTCCATGTCTGTGGGCAGCCGTTGACCGAGGAACTCGCGTTCCTGGACGCGAACGCCCGAGAACGCAGTGACCCGCTTCGCCGGCCCAACGATACCGGTCATGGCATGCAACCCGTAAACCGTCATATCAAAGAGCGGTCCACCCCCCGGGCGGCGGAAGTACCAGGCCGGGTTGATGTTGCTCAGTGGATCATCGCCGTGGCGCACTTTTTCGTCCTCGTGATAGCGCCCAAAAGCGGAGCCGGTGACGGCCCAAGTCAGCCGGCCCAGCGCGCCGTCGTGGATCATCTCGCGGATACGCTGATGGCGCGGTCGCAACATTTCGCCGGGAGATGAAACCAGGCGCACCCCCTTGGCAGCCGCTGATTCAATCAGATCGTCCGCTTCCTGCACCGTCGTCGTCATGGTCTTGTTAAAGTGGACGTGTACGCCGTGGGCGATGGCGAGTTTGCCCTGTTCATAGTGAAAGCCAATCGGCGACGCAATCGAAACGGCGTCCACTGTTTGCGAAGAGAGCAACTCTTCTGCCGTGGCAAAGGTATGGGCGACGCCAAAACGGTCCGCTGCGGCCTGCGCACGTTCCACCACCGGATCGCAGATTGCCCGGATCTGGACCCGATCCTGGACGTCTTGCATGGTCAAATGGGGCAACAATCCCCGAATCGAAATACTGCCAGCGCCAATGATACCCAGCCGAACCGGTTGCGACATACCCTCGCCTCTCTTCTTCGTAATAATGGAGGTGCGATGCACTGACCAGGAGGAGTTCCTACCTGTGAACCCGGTTCTGGTCAGTGCATCGCACCGGAAGCTGATTCCCTGCTATCTTTGTTGGATCTGTTGGTAACGAACTGCGCCGAACCGCACCGGTTCACATCCATAACCGGCGTCGGTCAATTCGGGCAGACATTCGGTGAAGTAGATTGGGTGGTTGGCAATCCGCGCCGCCACAAACTGAATGGTCGAATTCTCACTGACAGCGCCGGCTCGATAGGGTTTCTCTTCGAGGAATGTTAGGTCGCTGCGTCCCTGCTCTACATGCGCAGCGTAGTAGAGTGGATACAGTTCGTTCCACCGCGAAAAGACGATCGCATCCGGCGGCAGATCAGCCACTATCGCTGTTACCTGGTTGTGGAGCCCGGTCATATTAAAGCGGTCAACGGGGTAGCCATCGAACTTAAAATTTGCGACACGTCCTGCCGTCACATCGGGCCAGCGCGAGGATAGGGCAGGCCATGCCGTCACGCCCAACAGAAGCAGGCCCAGCAACACCGTGGCCACGGGCGGCGCTGCTGTGTATCTATGGGCCAGCAGACCTCGTAGCGAGAGATCCAGCGCGGCGACACCGCTCGTCACCAACAAGGCCAACAGGACATAGCCAGGGATAAAGAAGACGTAGATATCCCAGATGTTGTAGCTAAAGGTGTAGATCCACTGGGCCAGGAGCGCGCCGCCAATCAGCACGCTCTCATATGGGCGGCGACGCACCAGCCACATCAACCCGGGGATGGTCAGCAGCAGGGCCACCGGCTGAAATTCATCCTTCAGCCCCGTAGCATAACGCCAGATATTCTTGCCCAATGCCTCTGCCTGAAACATTCGATCCTGAAACTGACGCCCAGTCAGGCTGAACAAAAAGCGTTCCCATGGGCTGTCGAGATCCGTTTCGGCCAGCCCCCACACCGAACGGGATGGCTGAATGGCAGCAGAAATGAAATCGGCGGCAGGCGCACGCCAGTCCAGATAAAGGAACGCGGCCACGAAGACGATCACGCCGATCAAGGCGCCACTCGTTGCGTACAGCCAGGCAGTGCGATCTTTGCGCGCCGTGAGCAGCAAATACACAAGAACCGCCGGCGCCACGAGGACAACGGTCATGTGTATGCCGAGGCTTAGCCCGCCAAGCAGGCCGGCAACAAAGAGAAACAGGACACGTCCACTGCGCCGCCAGGCCAGCACCAACACGAGGATGGCGATCAGAAACGCTGCGCCCGCGCTGTAGACTTCGGCAATCACAGCCTGTGACCACAACGTGGCTGAGACGGCCAGGGCAGCCGTTCCCACCACAGCGGCCATTCGCCTATCCGTCAGCAAACGACCACCCAGATAGGTGAGCCCCACCGTTATTCCGGCCATAAACGCGGAAAAGAGATTGACACGGTAGGCCACGCTTTCAATGGGCAGCCATGTGAAAGGATGGGCCAACAGCAAGTAAATTGGGTAGCCGGTGGGGTGTGTATTGCCAAGCAGATAGACCAGCGCCTGAAATTCTCCGCTATCGCCTGTCAGCACAACAGGCGCCAGCGTCCTCAAATAGAGGAAAAAGGCGGCGGCGCCTAAGAGCAACGCCAGCCCCATCTCAATGAGAGCCGTCTGCTTTGCAAAGGGAGCAGTCGTAACCGATCTAGATTCGACCGATGCTTGTATCATAAGAGGATAGACACTTTTAGTACATTACGGCGTAAATACCACGGCGGGAATATGGCGTCTGTACCTCTGATAGAGCGTGTCGACATATTTCCGCCGGGATTTACTAGCGGTTTAGCCCTTGAGGCCGGTCAGCGAAATGCCTTCAATGAAGGTACGCTGAGCCAGGAAAAATGCGATCAAAATCGGCGCGGTGACGATCGTGCTCACCGCCATCAAGTATGGGTAAGCCAGCGGTGCAGCGCCCGTGCCGACGATGGTGCGTCGCAGATCAGCCAGACCCAATGCCAGCACATACTGCTCCGAACGGCGCAAGTAGATCAGCGGGCCGAGATAATCGTTCCATGCGTTCATGAACTGGAAGAGCGCGACCACGGTCAACGCCGACTTGGTGAGCGGCAGGATGATCCGCCACATAATCTGGAGTTCATTTGCGCCATCAATCCGCGCCGCCTCCGACAGATCCACGGGGATCGTCATGAAGAACTGGCGCAGCATAAAGATGAAGTAGGGGCTGCCAAAGAAGGCAGGCACCACCAACGGCAAGAAGGTGTTGATCCAGCCCAGGTTCTTAAAGATGATAAAGAGGGGCACCATCGTCACAGCATAGGGCACCATCATTGTGGCGAGACAGACGAAGAAGAGAGCATCTCGTCCTTTCCAGCGGATGCGGGAAAAGCCATAGGCCACGATTGCCGAGGAAATCGTCACACCAATGGTGGTGGGGATCGCCAGGCGTACCAGGGTGTTGAAGGCGAAAAGGTTAAAATTATAGGTACTCCACGCATTCCAGAAGTTTTCCCACAGCGCCGGGTTGGGTAGCCAAATCGGCGGGATCGTGTAGACCTGCGAATCATTTTTGATTGAAGAAACGAACATCCAAATCAGGGGCAGGATGAAACTAAAGGACAGAAGCAGCAGCACAGTATACTTCAGCACTTCCACCAGAACGCGTCCAATGGAAAACGCTCCACCGCGGCGAACGATGGTTGCCGTTCGGGGAGATTGATCGGTCGGGGTCGCTTGCACAGACATGGCAATAACACCTCAACTTTCAGGGCATCAGACAGAGCGAAACAGGTTCGCCACGGATTAATCGTTGTCGCCGCCGTAGTAAACCCAGCGATCCGACGAGCGGAAGAGCAGAACGGTAAAGACGACGATGACCACAAAGAGAATCCAGGCCAGCGCCGACGCCTTTCCCATCCGCAAGTATTGGAAGGCATTGCGGTACAGGAAGATCGTGTAGAGTTCGGTCGCGTTGTTAGGTCCACCGGCCGTTAGCAGCCAGGGCAACGTAAAGTTCTGGAAGCCGTAGATCAGACCGATCACCAGGTTAAACAGGATGACAGGTGTGCTCATTGGGATCGTAATGTTCCAAAACTTGTTCCAGGCGTTGGCGCCGTCCACGGTAGCGGCCTCATAGAGTGAGCGTGGCACATCCTGGAGCGTGGCGAGGAAGATCACGATCGCATTGCCCTGCGCCCAAATATGAATCAAAATCAGTGTCGGCTTCGCAAAGTCTGGGTTGGCGATGAACGGAATAATTGGCAACCCAAGCGATTGCAGGGTGCCGTTGATCGCGCCATATTGCACATTCACCAGGAATTGCCAGACCACTGCCGTCACAAAGGCAGGGATAATGGCCGGGAAGAAGAAGATGGCGCGGAACATGGAGCGCCCTTTAATCTCCGTGTTCAGGAGCGACGCCATCAGAAAAGCCGCAGCCACCCCAAACGGCGCGCTCAGCCCTACATAGTAGAGCGTGTTATAAGTCACCGTGCCAAAGAGTGGATCATCGGTGAAGATTTCGAGATAGTTCTGGAACCCTAAGAAAATCGGGGCGCGCAGCAGATCGTAACGGGTCAGGCTATAGTAGAAAGAGGAAATCAAGGGATACAGCGTCCACAGCAGAAACCCGATCAGCCAGGGGGAGACGAAGAGCAATCCCATCAACTGGTTGCGACGCTGGGAAGCTGTCATCCCTGGTCGTCGGCGGGACAGGATGGTCATAGAACACCTCACAGGGAAAAGGGTAGGTGGTCAGGCAGAGCTCGACCACCCACCCTCATAGCACGACAGGATGCTTACCGCGGCAGCTAGAAGCCGGCGTTCCGATATTCTTCCTCGGCCCGAGACTGCATTTCAGCGGCAGCTTCGGCGCCGCTGATCTCTCCACGGAAGTGTGATTCACGGATTTGCACGTACTGCTGGCTGACAAACTGAGTGATAGGACAGCGTGCCGGAGAAGACCATTCGGTCGCTTCGTCCACGGATCGGAAGTAGAAATCGAGGCCCGGATATGCCGCGGGATCCACTGTTTGCAAGAAGCTTGGGCGTCCGGGTAACCAGCCTGTGTTTTCAAAAATCGTTGTCATGGCCGGCGGTGTATTCAAGAACTCGGCAACCTTAAACATCGACTCTGTGTTGCTGGCGTCCTTAAAGAAAATGACGTAGTGTCCACCGGTTCCCTGCACCTTAGCGCCAGAACGCGCCGTGGGTACAGGAGCCCAGGTGGCGCGGTTGTGTTCGGCCACTTCGGGCTTTTGAATCGCGGTTTCACCAGGATGCCAATAGCCTTCAATGATCATGGCCTGCACACCGGCATTGAATGAGGGGCCCCAACCGCCCTGTCCTTCGACCTGACGCATACCGGCGATGTTGTCAGGGCCGGCAATCTTGATGAACTCACCCATCAACTCAAACGCTTCAGCCATATTGGCGTTGTCGAGGTCAAATTCACCGGTTTCAGGGTTAAACCAGGTCCATCCCCAGGATACGGGTGGATAGAAGCCGTCCTGGATACCAATTTGACCGCCCATGGCGTCGTATGGATCGAGGCCAACCTGTACCATGTTCCCCGCGCCGTCAAACTTGGTCAATGCTTCGTGCCAGACCAGACATTCCTCCCAGGTTGCCGGGGGCGCATCCGGATCAAGGCCGGCATCAGCGACCATTTGGGCGTTGTAGTTGAGGCCATAACGGACAAAGCCCTCATTGGCGGGAACACCATACATCGTACCCTGGTAGAAGGCATCCTTCCAGCTACCTTCCAAATAATCTTCCTGGTTCACAATGCTGCTACTGGCTACCCAGTCTTCAACGGGTAGCAGAACACCGCGCGCCATATAGTCAAGATACTGAGTGTTGGATGCGCCATCAGGGGGGTCACCGGCAGCGACCGCCGTCAGCAATGCTTCGGCAGTGGTGCCGGGCTTAAATTCAACGGTTGCCCCACCGGTCATTTCTGCAAATTCTTCGGTAGCCGACATTGCCTCCCAGGCCGGAGTAAGGTTCGACCAACCGACCCAATACTGAACAGTTCCACCACTGGCGGCAGGCGCAGCAACGCCAGAGTCTCCTGCTGCCGGTGCAGACGGTGCAGCAGCAGGTGCGCAAGCAGCCAGCACAGCACCGGCCGCCACCAAAGAAGTATTACGCAAAAACGTACGACGACTGATCCCCATTGATCTTTCTTGCATCATTTAAAACCTCCGGAAAGTAAAGTTGGAAAAAATGACGAGGATAGCCTGAGGTGGGGGAAACCGAAAGCAAAACCATCATACTTCGAGTAGGTCTAAAGGTCAACAATGGAGGGAAGACTACAATTCGAAACAGGACTTTCAACTCAAACAAAAAGGACGCCGCTTATAGGCGGCGTCCTTTTTGTTTGAGCTCAGTGATGCTGTTTTCTATTTGGTTTGGAAACGCTATTGTTTTTGGGATAAAAGAAACGACGGAGAGGGAGAGAAGGTTGAAGTTGGCGACGGTCTACTCTCGCAGAGGGTTACCCCTCGACTACCATCGACGCTGGTGGGCTTAACTTCCGGGTTCGAGATGGGACCGGGTGTACCCCCACCGCTCTTGTCACCAACAACAGCCTCGCTACTTCTGCCGTCGTTGCTTACTCACTCATTTCGATATTGCCTTCAGGTGGCTCAGGCTCTCATGTACTCAACGTACACACACACCCTACTCCCACCAAGCTACCTTCTCAGGCGCTCTCGCTCGCTCAGTCACGTGATAAGGCCAAAACCTCATAACGTCTTAACCTGATACGCTAAAAACTGTCTAGGATAGAAACATCTCGTTTGTACTTCTCAGCAACCGGACAAGGTCGTGATTCTTATTTACTGGTTAAGCCCTCGTGCGTTAGTACGGCTTTGCTCAGGACATCTCTGCCCGTACACATGCCGCCTATCTAACTGGTCGTCTCCCAGCGCACTTACCAGGTTACCCTGTGAGGGAATTCATCTTGAGGCCGGCTTCCCACTTAGATGCTTTCAGCGGTTATCCATCCCAGACTTGGCTACCCAGCGATGCGGTTGGCACCACAACTGGCACACCAGCGGTCTGTCCATCCCGGTCCTCTCGTACTAGGGACGGCTCCTCTCAATTCCCTTACGCCCACAGCGGATAGAGACCGACCTGTCTCACGACGGTCTGAACCCAGCTCGCGTACCACTTTAATGGGCGAACAGCCCAACCCTTGGGACCTACTCCAGCCCCAGGATGTGACGAGCCGACATCGAGGTGCCGAACCTTCCCGTCGATGTGAACTCTTGGGGAAGACTAGCCTGTTATCCCCGGGGTAGCTTTTATCCGTTGAGCCATGGCCCTTCCACTCGGTGCCATAGGATCACTAACGCCGACTTTCGTCTCTGCTCGACTTGTCTGTCTCGCAGTCAAGCTCCCTTTTGCGTTTACACTCTTTGACTGGTTTCCATTCAGCCTGAGGGAACCTTTGCGCGCCTCCGTTACCTTTTGGGAGGCGACCGCCCCAGTCAAACTGCCCACCTGACACTGTCCACTTACCGGCTTACGGTAAACGTTAGAGTCAAAACTCCAACAGGGTGGTATTTCACCAGCGACTCCACCGAACCTGGCGGCCCGATTTCTCTGTCTCCCACCTATCCTACACAGTTGAAGCCCTAACCCAATATCAAGCTACAGTAAAGCTCCACGGGGTCTTTTTGTCCTGCTGCGGGTAAGGAGCATCTTCACTCCTATTTCAGTTTCACCGGGTCCTTCGTTGAGACAGCGCCCCATTCGTTACGCCTTTCGTGCGGGTCGGAACTTACCCGACAAGGAATTTCGCTACCTTAGGACCGTTATAGTTACGGCCGCCGTTCACCGGGGCTTCAGTTCGCAGCTCGCACCGCTCCCCTTAACCTTCCGGCACTGGGCAGGCGTCAGCCTGTATACTTCGTCTTTCAACTTCGCACAGACCTGTGTTTTTGGTAAACAGTCGATAGGGCCTTTTCTCTGCGGCCTCTTCAAGCTCCAGGTCGCTCGGACCTCTCACTCTACAAAGGCGATCCTTCTCCCGAAGTTACGGATCTATTTTGCCTAATTCCTTAACGAAGGTTCTCCCGTTCCCCTTAGTATTCTCTACTCGTCTACCTGTGTCGGTTTGCGGTACGGGCACGCAAGTCTCACTAGAGGCTTTTCTTGTCAGCTTGGGTTCGGTCGCGTCTGCCTTGCGGCTTTGCCATCACCCCTCAGCTCAAACGGTCTTTTATCCCCGCTCTCATCAGCCTACAGGCTTGGCACCGGCTCTTCCATCCGCCGGCCAACTTACCCTTCTGCGTTCCCCCTTCGCTCAAACAACTTGACGTGGTACTGGACTATTAACCAGTTATCCATCGGCTACGCCTTTCGACCTCGCCTTAGGACCGACTAACCCGACGCGGACTGACCTTCCGTCGGAAACCTTAGACTTTCGGGGACTGTGGTTCTCACACAGTTTTCGCTACTCGTGCCAACATTCTCTCTTCTGCCCGCTCCACCGCTCCTTACCGGTACGGCTTCGACGCTGACAGAACGCTCGCCTACTGCATATACGCTATACTTTCATATAACATACATACCCGTAGCTTCGGTGGGTGACTTGAGCCCCGTTGTATTTTCGGCGCAGAATCACTTGACCAGTGAGCTATTACGCACTCTTTCAAGGATGGCTGCTTCTAAGCCAACCTCCTGGCTGTCTCTGTAACTCCACATCCTTTCCCACTTAGTCACCACTTCAGGACCTTAGCTGACGGTCTGGGCTGTTTCCCTCTCGACCACGAAACTCATCTCCCGTAGTCCGACTGCCATGCGTGACTACCGGTATTCGGAGTTTGGTTGAGTTCGGTAGGCGTTTGGCCCCCTACCTCATCCAGTGCTCTACCCCCGGTACTCTCTTCCATGACGCTAGCCCTAAAGCTATTTCGGCGAGAACCAGCTATCTCCGAGTTCGTTTGGCATTTCACCCCTATCCACAGTTCATCCGAGCACTTTGCAACGTACACCGGTTCGACCCTCCACGAGGCATTACCCTCGCTTCAGTCTGACCATGGATAGCTCACCCGGTTTCGGGTCTACAGTTATCGACTAGTCGCCCTTTTCAGACTCGCTTTCGCTTCGGCTCCAGGTTTCATCCCCTTAACCTTGCCAATAACCATAACTCGTTGGCTCATTCTCCAAGAGGCACGCCATCACCCGGCAGAGTATCCTTAGATACCCCGCATCAGGCTCTGACTGCTTGTAAGCATACGGTTTCAGGTGCTATTTCACTCCCCTCGCTGGGGTTCTTTTCACCTTTCCCTCACGGTACTTGTTCACTATCGGTCGTCAAAGGTATTTAGCCTTGGGAGGTGGGCCTCCCAGCTTCGCACAGAGTTAGCGTGCTCCGTGCTACTCAGGATCCTGACCAGCCTAGTTCAATTTCGGGTACGGGACTCTCACCCTCTTCGGTCGGCCTTTCCAGTGCCGTTCTCCTATCTCTCCAGGTCCTTCTGTCAGTCCTTCAACCCCGCAGCGACCTTAATCGCTCCGGTTTGGGCTTCTCCGCTTTCGCTCGCCACTACTTACGGAATCTTTTCTTTTCCTCCGGGTACTTAGATGTTTCAGTTCCCCGGGTGCCCCGCTCGATGGCTATAGATTCACCACCGGCTATCCTGGCATTCCCCAGGATGGGTTTCCCCATTCGGATATCTACGGATCGCAGCTTTACCACAACTCCCCGTAGCTTTTCGCAGTGGTACACGTCCTTCTTCGGCCTTTGACGCCTAGGCATCCACCGTATGCCCTTAGTAGCTTAACCACTAAGAACCACTCTTTCGTCCGGTGGACAAGATGTCTCCACCCCCTCCTTACTCAGTCGTTTGGCTTTTCAGCCTCAAACCCTTTCAGCCTCCAGGGTCTTCCTCATCTTGCCTACTTTTTGAAGATGCTTCTATCCTATTCAGTTTTTAATGTACCAGGTCTTTGTCTGCCAGGTTTCACCCCGCCAGATTCGACTCTGCTCGCTCCGCTTTCCGCAGTGGGCCTGCGTGGATTCGAACCACGGACCCCTGCGTTATCAGCACAGTGCTCTAACCGACTGAGCTACAGGCCCTCGAAAGCGGTCTCCACTCCCCCAAAACTTTCTACGTCAGCCGTCTCACTTAGAAAATGCGCCGAGATGTTCCCATCTCCTGCGCATCTCTCTTCGCGTCCGGCTCTCGCGTCTGCTTCTGGTTTGTGGCTGCAGCTAATCTCTCGATTAACCGCTGAAGAGTGGTAAGGTAGCTACTCCCAAGTCTAGACCTTGGGGTCGAGGAGTTCAGTCTTTTGGTTCCACGCTTGTCTCAAGCCGCTGTTCGCCGGCCTCTTGACCCTCGCTTCCCCTCAACCGTCTCTCTCGTTCTCCCTAGAAAGGAGGTGATCCAGCCGCACCTTCCGGTACGGCTACCTTGTTACGACTTCGTCCCAGTCATCAATCCCACCCTAGGCAGCTCCCTCCTTGCGGTTGGGTCACCGACTTCAGGTGTTATCAACTCCCATGACGTGACGGGCGGTGTGTACAAGGCCCGGGAACGTATTCACCGCAGTATGGCTGACCTGCGGTTACTAGCAACTCCAGCTTCATGTAGGCGGGTTGCAGCCTACAATCCGAACTACGACCAGCTTTGATGGGATTCGCTTCAGGTCGCCCTTTCGCTTCCCTTTGTACCGGCCATTGTAGCGTGTGTGTAGCCCTGGATATAAAGGCCATGCTGACTTGACGTCATCCGCACCTTCCTCCGGTTTGATACCGGCGGTCTCGCTAGACACTTGTAACTAGCGACGCGGGTTGCGCTCGTTGCGGGACTTAACCCAACATCTCACGACACGAGCTGACGACAGCCATGCAGCACCTGTGTACGCTGCCCGAAGGCTCGTTCCGGTTTCCCTTCACTACTACGTACATGTCAAACCCAGGTAAGGTTCTTCGCGTTGCATCGAATTAAACCACACGCTCCGCTGCTTGTGCGGGCCCCCGTCAATTCCTTTGAGTTTTAGCCTTGCGGCCGTACTCCCCAGGCGGTGAACTTATCGCGTTGGCTTTGGCACGGACAGGGTCTATACTGCCCACACCTAGTTCACATCGTTTACAGCGTGGACTACCGGGGTATCTAATCCCGTTCGCTACCCACGCTTTCGCACCTCAGCGTCAGATTAGTGCCAGAAGGCCGCTTTCGCCACTGGTGTTCTTCCCGATATCTACGCATTCCACCACTACACCGGGAATTCCGCCTCCCTCTCACTACCTCAAGCTTGCCAGTCTCCAACGTCCCCTCTCAGTTAAGCCGAGAGATTTCACGTCAAACTTGACATGCCGCCTGCGCGCCCTTTACGCCCAGTAATTCCGGATAACGCTTGACACCTACGTATTACCGCGGCTGCTGGCACGTAGTTAGCCGTGTCTTATTCCTAAGGTACCGTCAAGATAGTCTCCCCACCCTTCTTCCCTCAGAAAAGAAGTTTACAATCCGAAGACCTTCATCCTTCACGCGGCGTTGCTGCATCAGGGTTCCCCCCATTGTGCAATATTCCTCACTGCTGCCCCCCGTAGGAGTCGGGACCGTGTCTCAGTTCCCGTGTGGCTGGTCTTCCTCTCAGAACAGCTATCGATCATCGCCTTGGTAGGCCTTTACCCCACCAACTAGCTAATCGACCGCAGGCCCCTCCTTAAGCACCTTAGTTTTCTTGCCCCGTACTCCCGTACAAAGCAACTCATGCGGTATTAGCTGCAGTTTCCCACAGTTATCCCCCGCTTAAGGGCAGGTTACCTACGTGTTACTCACCCGTTCGCCACTAAGAATACATCGCTGCATCCTTCGTTCGACTTGCATGTGTTAGGCACGCCGCCAGCGTTCATCCTGAGCCAGGATCAAACTCTCCGTAAAGAATTCGATACTTATAACTCATTCTCTCGCCTGCTCCACTCAACCCACAACCCTCTCAGGCCCCAGGCCAAGCTCCGCAGTCGAGTCTCTTTCAGAATCAACTTGGTTTTCTTACCTTACCACTCTTCAGTTGTTAATCTGCCGCTGCTCTCTCACACCCCAAAACACTTACCGCATCCGGGGCACAAGATGATTATCTTATCACGCTTCC
>CAVWAL010000016.1:0-97729 GCA_963752935.1 uncultured bacterium | reverse complement strand
TACACTTCCTCGCTGAAGTTGCCGCTATACTTTACAAAGAACCAATAGCCCGCGATGAGAACGATAACCGCCGTAACAAGAGTTCTCAGGAAAAAATCGGGGTCAGTTCGAGTTCCCCCATACAGGAGGTCTCGGTACATGTTGATGAGCGACGCCATTGGGTTAAGAATGTAGGCCATGCGTTGCACATCAATAGTCAGTCCCCAAATGGTGTATGTCACGGGCAGCATGCTGGCTGAATAGAAGACTGGTGTCAGAAAGAACCAGGCCAACATGACAACATCCATAACAATTAAGGTGTCGCGGTAATACACTTGCAACGTGGTCAAGAAAAAAACCACGCCTAGGGTAAAGAACGTTTGGATCAAAATCACAATGGGCAGTAGCCAAAGCCACGCAGTAAACTTGGCATGGAAAAATAGTATCGCAGCAAACAGAACAAGCAGTGCCAACAAGAAGTTGACCAGGTTAGCCAGAACAGTGGCTATGGGTAGAACCTCTGTTGGAAAATAGATCTTCTTGATTAGATGACCGCTGGCAAGAACACTGTTCGTTCCTGTCATGATGCTGGCGGAAAAATAGTTCCACGCCAATATGCCACTGAGGAGAAAGATGGGATAATTTTCGATTGCACGGTTTGGGAAGAGCACAAGGGACACAACGGTAAAAACCAGCATCATACCGAGCGGGTTCAACAAACTCCATAAAAACCCCAATATGCTGTTTCGATAGCGCGACTTAAGATCCCGCACCACCAGGTTATAAATAAGGAAACGATAATGGTGAAGCAATTTGGCTCGCTTGCCCATTTGAAGCATCGATTCCGCGAGGTTAGTAGATTCGGTTGGCAAATTTGTAAACTGGCTGTTCATAGCATATGGCCTTGGGCGACACTGTCGCTAGTCAATGGATGAAACCCGAGGGTGGGTAGCTGGGTAACGAGAAGGTACGCCCAACGCCTCGACGTATGTATCTACAATCTTGGTTGCTGCCCTATTCCAATCATAATATACGGCTGCACGTTGACGCAGTTGACTGCCGAGGCTCTGCGTGCCTCTGTTGTCCAGGGCAGCGGTGAGCTTCGCAGCAAGACTTGTTACACTACCTCGTTCAGCATAGATTCCATACGGACCCAGATATTCGCGTGCAACTGGAGTGTCAAAAGCCACAGTAGGCAAACCTAGCGCCATATAGTTCAGCAGCTTACCAGATCCTTCGGTGAGGCTGAGTTTCGGTGCGACTGCAACATCGCCCAGTTTCAGGTAAGATGGAGCTTCTTCGTACGGAATTTTCCCCGTAAACACCACACGATCAGCAATACCAAGTTGCTGCGCCATGGTTTGATAGAAACTTAGGCCAGGGAATCCCATCAGCAACAGATAGGTAGAGGGTCGTTCGTTGTAGATCTGTTGCATCGCCTGGAGAAGCAGATCGGTGCCCTGGTATTCAGCCAATAATCCAAGATAGGCAATTACCTCGGCGTTTTCTGGTATGCCAAGTCGCCTACGTTCAGCATCGCGAGCGGGTTTCTCACTTTCTACAAGCGGTGTAAACGTTGTGATGTCGACACAGTCGGGCAAAGGGCGAATGAGCGCAGGATCACAAGCAAAGTCTTTAACTAAGATCTGTTCGGCGTTACCAGAACTTGTCAATGTAAACTGAACCGTATGATCAATCCACTTTTCTAGCTTGTGCAACAGTCCATGTACTGTGCCTTCGCGCTTCAAAAACTTATGATCGATCATTTCTTCTGTCAGGCTTCCCTGAAAGTCAAAAATGACAGGCAGATCAAACATTCGCCCAAGTACCAAGCCAATCAACGCGCCTTCGTGAAGATGAGCATGGATGATGTCGAAGTGTTCACTTCCGAGCACCTGCAATGTTTTCAGTCCGAGTAAGGCATCAAACACTATCTTATGACGACTCGAACCGACTTCGTAGTGCTGGCGCCATGGAATCGGCAATGTACGACGTATATCAAGCTCTGGTAGATCCCGCCCATTTCGATACGTCACAATCGTCACTCGATGCCCAAGCCTCTGGAGTGCACGTGTCTCCTCCAGAATCCGCACATGACATCCGTAATCGCCAAAGAAGCTAGTAGGGGCGATCATCAAAATGTGCAAACTTGGAGTTGCTTCCACGCTCTGTTCTTGTTCAGCAGAATTGCTGATAGTATGGCTCATAACAAATCCCTAAAGCGTTGAGGCGTATAGGCCTGGTATCACGTAACTATTCAGGTGCGACGCACTGACGCCATCATCGTCGCTGCCCAAGGTCTTCCTGTCCAGCGCGTCATACCTGAAGCTGAACAGTAACCATATCACTTGCTAAGTGCCGGTAGAAAAATCTGTTCCGTGGCGACCATGATCACCTGGCTCAACTGATTATTGACGAGGGCTGTGTCTTTTTCTTCCAGACCATTGGGCCGCCCACTGACTACCACATACACGCTATGGTGCCCCTGATCCAGGTTGGGCCAGGTGACCGACGGCCAGGCATTGCTGCCGCAGCCGGAGAGCAGAACCGACTGAGTTTCGCCGATTTGTATGCCCCCTGCACCAGGCTCTCCATCGTAAAAGCTCACCTCAACTTCCTGAGGAGCCAGGGCATTGCCACTGTTGGCAATCTGAGCCGTCACGGTAACCGTAACTAGATCGCCATTATAGACTGGCATAGTGGGGTTCGTTACAATCTTGATTGGAGAGAAATCGACCGTTTCTTGAATGGCACTGGTATAGTTTTTGTAATAGAGCCCGATTCCGGTCAAAGCGCCACTGGTGCGATCGAACAATTGCCCATTGTAGTCAGTATAGTCTGTACTGAACCAGGAAAGTCGCTGCACAAGACGATTTCCGTCGGGTTGATACCCATACTGACTATGGGTTGTAGTGAGCAGATAGTCAAAGGTCTTCTTCATATACAGATTTACCCGCGTTTCAGTAAAATCTGGCTCGAATAGACCCTGGGGCATCAAGACCCCGTATTCGGAAAGGTAAAGGGGCGTATCCTGATAGCCGTTGAGCCACATCCACTTACGGAAGCCCTCGATCTGTTCCACAAACCGATCGAAACTATCGTGATCCTGAACATCGATTCTCAACCCTTCGATCTCATCTACGCCAGGTGGGATGTCTGCGCCCCAGCAGTCCCCAGGAAAGGCGTCGCAACTCGCTTCATTTAAAATGAAATTGTGAATACTCCAGCCATCTACTGGCATAGATACACCGTAGTGATTGCGATAGGCTGCCAATACTTTGTCCAGATAAAGCAGACGCACACGGGTGGGCTGCACTATCGACCCGGCGAAGAGGCGAGCAGTCGGGTCAGTCTCTTTAACCAGGGAATACAATTCGTGATATGCCTGAGCGTAGAGATCCGGATCAATACCGTCCTGATAAAATTCCCGATCTGGCTCATTGCCTACGAACCAGATCGCCCCTGGATTCAGTGCCGCAATCTGGCTGATTACGCTGGCCGATGGAGTGAAAGTATATCTATCTGCGCCAGGTTGAGAGAGGCGAATCATTTGCACAAACTCCATCCCCTGCGGTCGATCCGGATTCAAGCTTGTAGCATAGTTCTGGTACCAACCCACTCGCAACTCGTCAACTGGATAGTTCATCACGCCGCTTGGCGCATTAACCCCAAAGCGGCACAGAAGCCCATTTGAGTCCTGACTGGGATTCCCGCTGGTATTGGATTTTCCACTGTAAATCCACGGTAGCGAGAGACTTGTCGTCTCGCCAAGGTCATTTCGATCGGCCCGAGCACCGGCTGCTTCCTGAGCATGGACAGAGGTTGCGCCAAAGTAACCAGTTCCAATCAACGTCATACTTATTGTCAGACCCAGCAGCATGCCGAAAAATCGCCAACGGCTGAAACGAAGTTTTAAACGGTACTGTTCGGAACGATTGAAGAGCATATTCCTTTTCCACTTTCGGAGTATTCTTAACAACAAGGGCGCAAAGAGTCATAATTGGATGCAGCTCACCATTCTATTCTACAAAAAGGCATTGTACACCTCAAGATCCCCACGTCTTTCATGTGCTCTGCTGCAACGCTTGTTTATGCCAACCACGGATTTTTGAGCGTGAAGCAGGCGCTATCTTACGGTGCCCATAGCTATCGGGTGCATCTGCTCAGCTACCTAAACGTGCGTTCGCTTGATGCAAATCAAACAAGTACCCTACGATTGGCTCTCACGAGCACAACACTACCTGACCTGGTGGGATATCTTCTCAAATTTGCTAGCGTCTCAGCGCACGTCGAAAGAGGATCAAATCTTGAACCGATAGCAGTGATCGATACCACAGCACAGCCAAGTAGAGAGCACAGGCTATCAGCACAGATAGCGGCCAGAAGAGGGTGGGGGACAGAGCAGAGAGTAAACCAAGAACAACCACGATCAACAGCGTGGCCGATCCTAACACGGGCCAGCCAAATGAAAGATCTATCGGAACACGCAGATGCCGTATCAACAGTATGCCGGCAACGGCACTACACCCAATGGCAGCCAGAACCGCATACGCGGCGCCCAACGCCCCTAGTGCTGCAGACAAAGGCGGTAAGCACAGGAAGATGACCACCAGATGAACAAGTGCAATTCTCAGACTATACTGCGGATGTCGCTCCACCAGGAGCAGGTTGACGGCAAAGGAGGCAACCAAAAAGAGCGGTGGAGCCCAGATCAGAACTTGGAAAACAGGCACCGATTCGGCGTAATGTTCCCCTGGGAAGATTAGGCCTAACAGTGGTTCAGCCACACCGCTACACACCGCCGCGATTGGCAAAAGTGCCATCAATCCGTACCGAATAGCCAACGATGCCAACCGTAAGGACTGTTGCACCTTCTGTTGTCGCAAACGGCTTAAGGTTGGATAGAGTGCCTGCCAGTACGTCTGACTAAGGATCAACAGCACACGCACCATCAGGTATGCCGCACTGTACACGCCGGTGACAGTCTCTCCGGCAACCGCGCTAAGTAGCAGAATATCTAGTCTGTGTAAAAGAACGTTCGCCAGAGAAAGTCCGTAGAAAGGAAGAGACCTACGCCAAAGCAGCCACGCAGTAGCTAACCCTGGCCCTTCTCGCCGCTGTTCTTGAGTTAGTATACTGGTACGAGTCAGAAAACCCCAATACATGATTGCCGAAAGAAACTGCGAAGCGATCATGACCGCCGCCAGGTGAACGACTGTCCCCCCGCGCCAGAGGACCAGTACGCTGCTGAAAGCGATGACGGTGTTCACAATCATTTCCACCAACATCACCAATTCCATCCGCTCACCAGCTTGAAAGAGCGTGGCGCAGATCGACGAGATCGCAAAGAAAGGCAACGATGCCGTGATCAGGATCAAGGCCAGACGCGTGTCCGGCTGAAAAGGCAGGACCCATACCAGCAAGGACAACGCTCCCCAGATCAGCAAGGATACGCTCACCTGCATCACCAATGCTATGGTGAAGTAGTGGCGGCGATGTTCGGGGCTGTGCGCCAAATCCCGTACAAGAAGTTGTGGCAGTCCCAACTCACTCAGCACCTGGCAGACGTTGAGATAGGCCAAGGCCGTTGCATACTGCCCGAATCCAACCGCACCCAATCGATTGGCAATAAACAACTGAAGGACAAAGCTAAGCCCGATCCGCCATAGACTGGACCCGGCCAGCGCGCTCGTGTTCAGTAAGACGCGGCGATCTGTGCGCACCGTGGGTTCGCCTGCAAAGGAATCAACTAGGTTTGTCGGTGGTGACGTATCCTTGGCGGGTACACTCATAGCGGAGATTGTAGCACCGACCGGAGCGATGCCACAATTTGAGGCAGTCGATCAATGGGTAGGCGGTTTCACCTGACCGGTCAGTATGAAGTCGAGTAGATTCGGCCAGCGATAGAGCCGATGCCGCCACACGAACCACGTCAATGCCAGTAGCCCCCCCACTTCCCATCCCCACAGTTCGGGGCGACGTGTGAAGGCGTACCAGTAAGCGTTGCCAATCTTCTCTTGCTCTGATCCACGCTTACCCCAAACATGGAAACGCCATCCTCGCAAGGGCCGATAGAAGGTATTGGGGAAGAACCAGAGTCGATCCAGAAAAGCATGCCCGACGAAGGCCACCCCATAGATCCACCATTGAGGAAACTTGCGCCAGATCAGCAACAGCACCGCAAGATGCATCAGCAGCGTATGCGCGAAGAGGACGGCTGACTTGTAGCGCCGATAGAAGTAAGCCCATGCCAGCGGTTTATCAATTAGATCAGGCCCGGTCGCGGCCACTGCGGCCAGTCGATAATCTAGCTTCGCTGAAAGGTGGAGATGTTGCTGGGCCAAGGAGAGCGCTGCCCAGGTGTATGCAATATGAGAATTCGGCAGCACGGAATCTACTCACCTTTGCCGGTCATCATCAAGCCGACCTGTTCGCGCGTGGCCAGCGCCGCGTCCACAATGCCCATCAGCCGGCCTTCGTAAATCACACCGATCCGCTCGGAAAGACTAAAGAGCTCGTCCAGATCTTCACTGATCAAGAGGATGGCGACACCCTGTTGCTGCTGTTCGAGCAGTCGATTGCGCACCGCTTCCGCCGCACCCACATCAAGCCCCTGGGTAGGGTGGGCGGCGATGATCAGCGTTGGTTTGGTGGTCAGCTCACGCGCCAGGATCAACTTTTGCAAATTGCCGCCCGAGAGTGTACCGGCGCCGGTTTCGATGCCCGGCGTCACCACGTTGAACGACTCGACCAATCGGCGAGTAAGGGCGCGCAGCCCACTTCGATCCAGAAAGGGGCCGGGCTTGTCGCGATAGTGTTTGAGCGCAATATTGTCGGTGACGCTCATGGCGCCCACGGATCCGGTATGGATGCGGCTTTCGGGAATGTGCGCAATCCCGGCGTCGATGATACGACGCGGGTGAGCGTTGGTCAGATCCTTGCCTTCGAGGAGGAAGGAGCCGCCGGTGGCATGGCGTAATCCTGTAATCACCTCGGCCAGTTCCTTCTGACCATTGCCGGCAACCCCGGCGATACCCAAGATCTCGCCTCGATGAACTTCAAACGAGATCCGACGCAGTGCGGGCAGCCGTTTTTCGTTGAGCGCCTCCACTTCTCGTACGCTCAAACAGACATCACCCACTGCGACAGCTTCTTTCTGAATACGGAAGACGACCGAGCGTCCCACCATCAACTCGGCCAGATGCGTGGTGCTGGTGGTCGCCGTTACTGCTTCGGTGGCCACGACTTGTCCCTTGCGCAGCACAGTGACTTCGTTGGCAAAGCGGATCACCTCATCCAATTTATGGCTGATGAAGATGATGGTCTTGCCTTCGCCCACGATCTTGCGTAGGGTCTGCCCCAGCGTGTCGGCCTCTTGTGGGGTGAGGACGGCGGTCGGTTCATCCAGGATTAGAATGTCGGCCCCGCGATAGAGGGCTTTCAGGATCTCGACGCGCTGCTGCTCGCCTACACTCAACTGCCAGATGAAGGCATCGGGGTCGACATGGATGTCATATTGACGGCCGACGGCCTCGATCTGCCGGTTCACGCGCTCCATGTCCAGATGAAATCGGGGATCATCCAGCCCAAGGATCACATTTTCGGCCACGGTCTGGTTCATCACCAGTTTGAAGTGCTGATGGACCATGGCAATGCCCAGGCCAAACGCCTCGCGTGGGGAACGGATCGCCACGCTGCGCCCATGCAGCCGAATCTCCCCTGCTTCGGGCGTGTACAACCCCGCCAGGACATTCATCAGGGTTGATTTGCCCGCGCCGTTTTCGCCCAACAGCGCGTGAATCTCGCCTTTGCGCACAGTCAGCGTGGCATCCCGGTTGGCAATTACACCGGGGAATTGCTTGGTAATCGCGATCATCTCAACAGCAGGGGGGGCAGCAGGGGTGGGATTGGCGGTCACGTCGCTGGATCTCCTATGGGAATGAAGAGATTGGCGATCAAGAGGGTAGAGAGTAGGCTTCGGCATTTGCCGAAGCCTACTCTCTACCCTCTAGTCTCAAGTCTTCTACTGAGGAATCTCTCCGGTCACACCTTCAACCAGCCAGTCAAAGCTCAACAGGGCTTCGTCGCTCATGCACTCGCCGTCAGCGACGCGGGCTTCACCGCTGTTGTCACTGATGGGGCCACAGAAGGGTTGGAAGTCGCCGGCGATGATGGCGGCCTTCTGCGCCTCGACTTCGGCCTTTACCTCTTCGGGGACGAAATCGGCGATAGGCGCCAGATCAAGGACACCCTCGGCCATACCCCACCAGATCGGTTCGTTCGACCAGGTGCCGTTGGCAACATCTTCGACTTCCTTCTTGTAGATGACGCTCCAATCCCACACCGGGGCAGTAAGCACGGCATTGGGCGCGACATCATTGCTGATGGCGTTATAGCCGATGGCATAGACGCCTGCCTCTTCGGCCAGTTTGTCCGGTTCCACGCTGTCGCTTTCACGGGCGACCACATCGACACCGGCGTCGATCAACGCCTGGGCCGCTTCACGTTCCGAAGGCGGATCGAACCAGGAGAAAATCCAGACCGGGCGTACTTCCACGTCGGGGTTGACCGCTTGGGCGCCCAGGGTAAACGCATTGAGATTGCGGATAACTTCGGCGATGGGATAAGGTGCGATGTAACCGAGAACATTCGATTCGGTCATTTCACCCGCAACCATGCCGGCCAGATACCAGCCCTGGTAACCGCGGCCATCGTAAATACCCACGTTGTCTGCCGTCAGGTAGCCGGTGGCGTGTTCAAACTTGACCTCGGGGAACTCCGCCGCCACTTCGAGGACGCTGTCCATGTAGCCGAAGCTGGTGGCGAAAATCAGATCGTAGCCCTGGCTGGCGTAGGTGCTGAGGACGCGCGCCGCATCCGGACCTTCGGCCACCAGTTCGCTATAGGCCGTCTCTACGCCCATTTCTTCAAGGGCCAGACGACCCTGATCGTGGGCATAGCTCCAACCCAGGTCACCCACCGGGCCCACGTAGACGAAGGCCACGCGCGGCAGATCACCGCTCGCTGCTTCCTCTTCGGCAGCGGGGGTTTCGACCGGGGCAGTGGGTTCAGCCGGGGCGGCGGCTGCGGGGGCCGGTTGGCCTTCAATGGGAGCGGCTTCGCTGGGCGCATCACCGACAACACCGTCAACGAACCAATCCATGTTGAGCATCTGCACATCGGTCATGCACTCGCCTTCGCCCAGGAATTCCACGCCGTTCTGTCCTGTGAGCGGTCCGCAGAAGACGTCGGTTTGCCCGGCGCCAATCTCAGCCTTGGCGGCTTCCACCATCTCAACCACATCCGCGGGGACGTTGGGGCTGAACGGGGCCAGATCGACGAGACCGGTGTCCAGTCCACCCCACAACTGCTCGGTTTCCCAGGTGTCGTTGATGATGCTTTCCACGTACTTTACGTAAATGGGGCCCCAGTTCCACACTGGCCCGGTGAGGACGGCATCACCCACGAAGTCGAGCATGGGGCTGTTGTAGCTGATCCCATACGCGCCTCGCTCCGATGCGGCCTTCTGCGGCTCGGTGGTGTCCTGATGTTGTGCAATCACGTCGGCGCCTTGATCGAGCAGCGCTTCGGCGGCTTCCTTCTCTTGCGGCGGACCAAACCAGGTGTTTGTCCAAACCACGCGCACCTCAGCTTCGGGGTTGGCTTCTTTCACGCCCAGCGTAAAGGCGTTGATGCCACGAATCACCTCGGGGATGGGGAAGGCGGCCACATACCCGACGACGTTGCTCTCGGTCATGCTGCCCGCCACCAGACCGCTCAAGTAGCGAGGCTGGTACATACGACCAAAGGCAGTGCTCATGTTGGGCGCCGTCTTGAAGCCTGAAATATGGATGAAATGCACGTCGGGGAATTCTTCGGCCACGGTCAAAGTCGGGTCCATGTAGCCAAAACTGGTGGTGATGATCAGATCGTAGCCACGTTGGGCAAAGTCACGGATCACACGCTCGGCATCAGGGCCTTCGGCCACATTCTCAACGAAGGCAGTTTCTACACTATCGCCCAGTTCGGACTCCAGGTACTTGCGTCCCTGATCGTGCGCCCAACTCCAACCCAGGTCACCAACAGGGGCAACATAGACAAACGCTACCCGTACAGGCCCATCGGTGTCTGCCTCAGTGGCCGCGGGTTCTGCGGCTGTCGGTTGATCTGTGGTTGGTTCTTCTGCTCCACCACACGCGCCAACAACCAACATGGCCACAAGTAGCAGGCTTAACAACATCCAGACACGGTTTCGCGGCATCAGAACGCTCCTTTTGTAAGAATCAGAGTAGATTTTGGTACGGCAAAAAGAAAAGACAATTCCACACCCTTGAGGAAGATCGAGTGCCTTAACAGACATTGTGAAGGATGGAACCAATTCTACCAGACCTTCGCAGAAATCGACACATTGCATGGGGTAGGGGCGCGGTTTACGCTTGTGCAAGGGAGGTGGCAACCGGAAAGGGAAAGCGGTAGGAAGACGCCAGGTCTGTGGTGGAGAGGAAGGGCCGCGGTACATGAAATGCAGAATGGGTTTTCACCGCAGGTCAATAACAGTGAAAACCCATCATTTCTTCGCGTGAACGGTCATCAGCTTCTGTTGCCGTGTCCGGTGCGCTCTCCTGGCCTGTTGGCGCTCGACGCCGAAATGACCAGAGGAGCCCTGTGCACTGTGGTCTACTCCTCAGTGGGGATAATCAACTGCTGCCCCACGGTGATGAAGTTGGGGTTGGTCAGATTATTGGCTTTGAGGATAGCACTGGCAGAAACATTGTACTGTTGTGCAATCGAAAAGAGTGTTTCGCCGCTAGCAACTGTATGTCTGGTCTGTCTGGCCGATTGCACCTGATCTGCATCGATACCCGGAATGATCAGTTCTTGCCCTGGTTGGATCTGATCGGGGTTTGCCAGTTGATTGGCGGCCACAATGTCGGCTGCGCTGACAGCGTAGAGCTGTGCAATCGCTAACAGGGATTCACCGGCGCGTACGACATGGATGGCGTTGCTGGCGCTCGTCGTTGTTGTCGTATCGGCTTCGCCCGTTCTGCCTGTGGTCGCGGTTCCCTGGTAGCCGGGAATAATGAGCACCTGCCCCTGGATCAGATTGTCTGGATCGCGCAAGGTGTTGGCGTCGACGATCGTTTGTGCCGTCACATTGAACTGCTGCGCAATCGAGAACAACGTGTCCCCAGACTGAATGACGTACTCGTACGGCTGCGGCGGCACCGGCGTCGGCGGCACTTCCGGCTGGTAGCCGGGGATGATCAACTCCTGGCCGACAAAGACGCTATTGGGATCGGCCAGGGTGTTGGCCACAATAATGTCATTTGTCGTCACACCGAAGCGCAACGCGATGGAGAGCAGAGAATCCCCTTCTTGAACCACATACTCAAAAGGACCAGTGGGCGCCGCAGGGGTAGCCTCACTTGTCTGCAGTCCAGGCGTGTTAGGCACACGCAACACCTGACCCACTTGCAGTGCATCTGTGCTGAGCAGGTTGAGTTGGCGCAGTTCCTGAGAGGTGACGCCAAATTTCTCTGCCACCGTCGACACCGTGTCTCCGGGTTGCACCTGATAGGGGATCGTGCTGACGACGGGGGTCTCAGTCGCCGTCGGCTCAGGCTCGGGCGTCGCCGTATCTTCAACCACAGGCACAAGCAACACGTTCGGCTCGTTCGCCGCGCCGCCCGTAGAGGCGTTATCCTCGACCAGCGCGGTATCCGCCGATGGATCGACTAGAACATCACGCTCCCTTGTACAGCCACTCAGGGCGCTTGCGGCCAAAAGTAGCATCCCCAACGTATACACCAATCGTGTCGGTATGGCTATCTTCATCATGTCTTTGCTTTCAGGGATTTCTTTACTTCCAGGGAGGACACAGTAGTGATCGACACCGGTCTGTACCGTATAGTTCACCAGGATAATAGCACAGCCACTCATGCCGTGCAAACAGCATGACTTAGCCGGGTGTGTCCCATAGTATTGGGTGGGTCCATGTCTAGCGGGAAGCCACGACGGATGGACACGGAGGTCCATCCCTACGGTAGGGACCGGCCTCCGTGCCGGTCCATTCTGCGTAGCTGCCCTGAAGATCGGAACCGAAAACCTTGGGACGCACCCGACTTAGCCGGGCCTTCGGTGGTCTTTGCAAGCAGGCACAATTCGGGTTATCGTATGGATCTCTTGTCACGATTCAATTCAATTTAGCGAACGTTGCCTATCTATGCACAGGAAACGACCTTTCCCCCAGTTTTTTCGGCGATTTACATGCATTTGCTTCCTGTTCTGTGTGCTGCTCTTGACCATCGTCGCAACAACGGCTCAGGTGGATGCACAAGAGCCAATAGTCACCGGCATAGACGCCTCGGATGAACCGCTAATCGTCGGCGTCTATCAAAATCCGCCCTTCGCCATTGCCGTCACAGATCCGGCTATCGATGGTGAGATGTGGGATGGCTTGAGCGTGCAGCTCTGGCGCGAAGTGGCAGACGTCCTCAACATTAACTATGAATTTCAAGAGGTGCAGCGCGATTTCCAAGTTGAACGTATTGTAGATGGCACAATCGATCTGGCAATCAACGCGGTCGTCTCTGCTGAGGGTGAAACCGAAATCGACTACACTCAGGTCTATCACACCACCGAGCTGGGGACCGCAGAACGCCGAGAGCAGACACCCATCGACGTCGTCCGCGCCGTCATCTCGCGACAATTCCTGTCCACCGCCCTGTGGATCGTCGTCCTGTTGGCCATCGTCGGCTTCCTCATCTGGCTGCTCGAAGGACGCAACCGACCCGAAGTCTACGGCGAAGAGGCGCACAAAGGCATTTGGACTGGTTTTTGGTGGGCGGCGGTGACCATGTCTACGATTGGCTACGGAGATGTTGTGCCCAAGTCTACGGGTGGGCGAGCCCTGGCGTTGGTTTGGATCTTGCTGGCAATGGTAATCACAGCCAGTTTGACGGCGACTATCACCACCGTGCTCACCCTGACATCGGGTTTTCAGCCGGTAGCCTTCCCCGAAGGATTGCAAGACATGACGGTGGGTATTGTCGATGGTTCGGCGAGTTCAGAAGTACTCGACGCCGAAAACATCGACTACAATACCTACGAAACCGCGGTTGACGCAATGCAGGCGTTGCGCAATAGCGAGATCGATGTCTTTGTCGATAATATGGCAACATTACGGTATGTGCGCAACCAGGCCACCGGTCCCCTTGATGACATCAACATTCAGTCGACAGGACGAGTGCCCCAATCGCATGCATTTGCGCTCCCCGCGGGCAGCGACTTGCGCGAACCCATCAACCGCATCATCTTACAGCGCATCAACAGTGCTCAGTGGCACGAAGTGTTAACTCGGTACATCCCCGAGGACTAAGATGGACGGTCTATCTGCTGTGAACTGCACAATCAAACCGCTGCTGCCCGCGGACTGGCCTCACGTCTGCCGTATCTATCTAGAAGGTATCGCCACCGGTCATGCCACATTTCAAACTGGAGCGCCTACCTGGGACGCCTGGGATTCGGGGCATTTGGCCACGCCGCGCCTGACCGCGCGGCGCAATGAGGAGATTCTGGGGTGGGCCGCCTTGAGTCCATACTCAACTCGCCCTGTCTATGCGGGGGTGGCGGAGGTAAGTATCTACATCGCCGCCGCTGCACGCGGACAGGGCATCGGGCGCACGTTGCTCTCCGCACTGATCCAGGCATCAGAGGCCGCAGGCATTTGGACACTGCAAGCCGGTATCTTCCCCGAAAATGCCGGCAGCCTTGCCCTTCACGAACATTGTGGATTCCGCACGGTGGGGCGTCGCCAGCGCATTGGCCGCTTGCAGGGCATCTGGCGCGATGTCATTCTAATGGAACGCAGAAGCCAGAGCGTAGGAATCGAATAGATGCCACAAGAGATCATCACGTACTACCTGGAAATGCTTGATCCCACAGAACTTCGCCCGGCCAAACAGCCCGATCCGCCGCTAGAAGTTTGCCGGTCGATGATCGTCTATCCGACGTTGAACCGCTTTCTCTATGCCGAAGTCGGCGCAGACTATCAATGGACGGACCGTCTGAGTTGGGGTCAGGATCGCTGGCTGGCCTATCTGGATCGTCCGCAACTGCAGACGTGGATCGGTTATGTCCGGGGGACGCCGGCGGGCTATTTTGAACTGGAAGCCCAACCCGACGCCAGTGTGGAACTGGCCTACTTTGGTCTGCTTCCACCGTTTGTGGGTAAGGGCTGCGGTGGCGCTCTGCTCACGGCGGCCATCCAACGCGCCTGGGACATGGATGCCCGTCGCGTTTGGGTCCATACCTGCACCCTCGATCATCCGGCGGCCTTGCCCAACTATCAGGCGCGTGGCTTCCGATTATACGACCAAAAGCATAGCTGGCGCACTGCGCCGGAGGCAATCCGTGAGTAACTCGTTTAACTCGTTCGACCAGTGGATCAGCGGCGACGCTATCCCGCGCCGTGGCAATCGCATCTCACGCTTCCTGGCGGGGGCAGTGCTGCGTCTTATCGGTTGGAAGGCCGCCGGAGAACTGCCCAATCTGCCCAAATTTCTCCTGGTCGGTGCCCCGCACACGTCGAATCTAGACGGCGTACTGGCCGTCTTTGTGTTAATGGCGGCCGGATTGGACCTGCACTGGATGGTCAAAAAAGAGGTGATTGAGAGTCCTTTTGGTGCTCTGTTGCGCTGGTTAGGCGGCATCCCCGTAGACCGGCAAGCACCGCAAGGCACCGTGCAACAGATCGTGGATCGATTTAACAACCAGGATAAGTTTGTGGTCGTGATTGCGCCGGAAGGTACACGGAAACGTGTGGATCGGTGGAAGACCGGCTTCCATCGCATTGCATTGGGGGCCGATGTGCCCATGGTGCTCGCCTACGCCGACTACGCCAAACGCGAGGTAGGGATTGGTCCTGTGATCGAACCAAGTAGTGATCTGGAATCGGACCTGGTGCGGATGCGCGAATTTGTCAGCACCGTTACACCGCGTCACGCACACCGAGCATGAGACAATGCCCAAAACAAACAAACTCCCGGCAGAAACCATCACGGCACGATTTAGGCGTTCCTGTGCTGGCGAAGCATAGAGTTGCTGCGATTCTTTGCAGGATAGAGCGGATGTGCTTTAATCACAACGGGAATGCCAGGTTGGATGCCCGTGAACAGGAGACAGCAATCTATGCGTGCAGTGGGCAGTAGCTTTCAACGAATCGACGCCGTGGACAAGGTCACGGGGCGCGCCGCCTACCCGGGGGATCTCGATCTGCCCAACCAGGCGTGGATGAAGATTCGCTTTGCCGGTGTACCACATGCCCGCATCACCGGCATGGATACATCTGCGGCGGAGGCCGCGCCGGGCGTCATTGCCGTGTTGACTGCCCGGGATGTCCCCGTCAACGCCTATGGGCTGATCATGCCCGATCAACCGGTGCTCTGTGGATCTGGACAGCACCCCACAGGCCCAGGTTGTGCGCTGGGAAGCCGATCATGTGGCTGCCGTTGTTGCCGAGACCGCAGCAGAGGCCGAAGCTGCTGCCGGGCTGATTGAGATCGAGTACGAGCCACTCCCGGTCATCACCGATCCGTTGGCGGCGATGCAGCCCGCTGCACCGATCATCCACCCCAACGCGTTCAACTTCCCCTACGGCGAGCGCGACCTGAATTCCAATGTGCTGTTGGAATACCATCTGCGTCACGGTGACGTTGATGCTGCCTTTGCTCAGGCAGATGTGATTGTGGAAAGCACCTACCGCACCCACGCCCAAGAACATGCCTACCTGCAACCCGAAGCCGGGCTGGCGCATGTCCGGCCCGATGGGCGCCTGGAAGTGATCGTAGCCGGGCAGTGGATGCACGAGGATCAGGCGCAGATCGCACATTCACTCAATCTGCCAATCGACCAGATCGTTGTGCGCTATCCGGCTATCGGCGGCGCCTTCGGCGGTCGCGAGGACATGTCGGTTCAGATCGTGCTGGCCTTGGCCACCCTCAAGACAGGCCGTCCGGTGAAGACCGTGTGGAGCCGCGAGGAATCGATCATCGGTCATCACAAACGGCATCCGTTTATCATGACTGCCAAATGGGGCGCGACCCGCGAGGGCAAGGTCATCGCCGCCCAAATGGATGTTACCAGCGATGCCGGCGCTTATGCGTACACCAGCACCAAAGTCCTCGGCAATGCCACGCTCATGTGCCTCGGCCCATACGAGATTCCCAATGTCTACGTCGACGCCCGCACCGTTTATACCAACAACTGCCCGAACGGCGCATTCCGTGGGTTTGGAGCGCCGCAAGGGCACTTTGCTGCCGAAATGCAGATGACCAAGCTGGCGGCTGCGTTAAACATGGATCCGGTAGAGCTGCGGCGCCGCAACATCCTGCGCGACGGCTCGATCCTGGCCACAGGGAGCGTTATCCCCGCAGGATGCACCGCGCTGGATGTCTTGGAAGAAGCGGCGCACCGTGCACAGATGGCAGATTCCGGGCACGATCGCCAATCCCCCCTCTCTGGCCCCCCCTCTCTGGCGGCTACTTCACTCGCCACCTCACGCACGCGGGTTGCGCATGGCCGTGGGATCGCCGTCTGCTACAAGAATGTGGGATTTAGTCTGGGTTTCCCCGAACACTGTCACGCCTGGGTGGAACTGCAGGGCGGTGCGCAGATCGAGCGGGCGCGGGTTGGCTGTGTGGGCGCCGACGTGGGGCAGGGCGCACATACTGCATTCATCCAGATTGCGGCGGAGGTGCTGGGCATCTCGCCAGAGCAGGTTGAACTGATGGCGGAGGATACCGACGTCACCGGATCCAGCGGCAGTACGTCGGCCAGCCGCATGACCTTTATGGCGGGCAGCGCGATTCAGGGAGCAGCGCAACAGGCGTTGGCTTGTTGGCAGAACGAGGAGCGACCGGCGCGGGCCGATTTTGTCTTTCATCCGCGGCCGACTACAGCCTATGACCTGCAGACGGGCGCAAGCGATCCGAACATTACCTACGGTTACTGTGCCCAGGTGGCCGATGTCGAAGTGGATCTGGAGACCGGCCACGTGACGGTGAAGCGATTGATCAGCGTCAACGACGTGGGCAAAGCCGTCAATCCGCAGCAAGTCGAAGGGCAGATTGAAGGCGCGGTGGCCCAGTCTGTGGGCTGGACCCTGCTCGAAAACTACATCCAGCGCGAAGGACGCACGCTGACGCCGCACTTGAGCAACTACCTGATTCCAACCGTAGTGGATGTGGTGGAAGAGATCGTCCCCGTCATCCTCGAACTGCCTGATCCACAGGGGCCGCTGGGACTGCGCGGCATGGCTGAGATGCCCTTCATCCCCACTGCGCCTGCCATTGCGGCCGCGATCCACCATGCGGTGGGCGTCTGGTATGATGAACTTCCTCTCACGCCCGAACGGATCTGGCGTGGGCTGAGACGAGGATCGAAGATAGAGATTTAGTCTCTTTCGCAATTTTGGCCGCATTGGTCTATGATTATGCACAGACCTCTTCTCTGGATCATTTGTGCCGATCCGGCCTTCATATTTCTACACGGCATATTTCTACATGGCGGGCCATGTTTACACTTACCGATGTTTTGATCGATGCCATCTGGATTCTGGGCCTGGCAGCCGTCTTTGCGACTTTTAGCTATATCGATTACTATCGACATCTAAAGAGGTGGCGATGGCGTGATGCCTGGCAACGACCTGTGTTATTGATGCCGTTGAGCCTGAGCCTCACCGTTTTCACACTTGGGCTTACGCTTAACGGCGCCACATCCCGTCCTCGTGCAGCCTGGTGGGAAACGGCCGTATGGGCAGCAATGATGCTGCTTTTTGCCTGGCAGACGTTTCTGTATGGGCAAGCCGGGCGACGTGCTGGCTGGGATCTTCCACTCGACCACCCGGCAAGTGAGCCCGACGCACGCACAACGCAGATCACCGAATCGCCAAAGGAGTCAGTCGGTGTGGAGCCGAATCAGTGACGACAATCGCACCGGACGCTTTGCCTGGGCGCTAGTCCTGGCCTTCAGTGGATTGGGGTTACTGCTCTTTAACTTCGGTCTGTTTACTGCCTACGAACCGCTGCTGCAATATGTGCTCGCTATCTTGTTGACCGTCGGCAGCTTCATCTTTTTTGGCAGTTATCTATCTGCACCGGGCCATTGGTGGCGTTTGATCCCGGGGTGGACGATGCTGGCACTGGCATTGATGGTCTATCTTTCTACCGTGGAATCGATAGATCAGCGTCTGACGGCGTCGGTCCTTTTTGCAGGACAAGCAGTAGCGTTTGCACACGTCTACTTGCTCGATCGAGTGGATCGTTGGTGGGCCATCATCCCCGGTGGCTTTATGTTCGTTTTGGGTGCTGTCATTGCACTCAGCAGTCGCACGGGTGCCCTGGAAACATTGGGCAGTGTTTTGTTCGTTGGCCTGGGCAGCGTATTTTTGCTGCTGTATGCCCTTGGATCACGCCGGCGGCTGTGGTGGGCATTGATCCCCGGTACCGTGCTGGTCGTGTTCGGTCTCTTTTTGTTCTCAGTCGAGGATGGCTCCCAGTCCGCACTAATTCGTTGGTGGCCGCTGCTCCTGATGGTGGCGGGTCTGGTCACCGGCTGGCAGGCATGGCGTCGACCGAAGGCCGATACGCTGACCATTGAGAGCGCCTCGAACCTATCGCACCGCGGCACGGCAAAAACATCGTCTCAGTCAAGAACAGAAGGCGGCTCCGGCAGTGACGCAAGGCGCGGCGCTCTGGGTGAGTATAAAGGGCCGGCGCCGGGCGCCAGTGTTGAAGTGATTTCCGGGCCGGAAGAAGAGTGATCGATTGCACCCTTTCATCGAGTCCTGATAGTGCGTTATCGTTCTAGTGGTCAAGTCATGTTTCTGGTCAATCAACATCATTTGGGATGTTCGACTCGTACCCAACCAGCACAAATCGATAAGGAGTATTGTATGCACATCCTGAAAAAGGTACTCTGGTTAACGGTCTTGGCCGCGCTGATGGTGGCCTGTGCGCCCACCATTGACACTGCGCCCGCTGCGCCTGCCCCTGCACCGACGCCGATCCCTGTCGACCAGGCCGAGGGCGTGGATCTACGCGTTGAAATTGAGGAGAGCTTCCTGGCGAAGACGCTCACCGAACAGTTGGCCGACCCGATTTCTGTACCCGGTCAGGAAGGCATGGAAGTGCTAATTGTCGATCCACTTTTTGATTTGGCACCCACTGATCTGGCAAAACTGACGGCAACTCTCGATCTCGATGTCTATGGCATCACGGCAGAAGCACGCCCGACAATCAGTCTGCGTATCACCGCCCAAGACGGTGAGATTGCCGTGTCGGTGGCAGGTGTCAGCTTAGGCGATGTTACCTTCCCACTGGATGCGGTGGCAGATCAACTGGCCGGCGTCGAAGAGACGGTGCGCACGCAGGTGGCAGGCGCTCTGCAAGGGGTGACAGACGCTACTGGCCTGCAGGTCAAGAGTCTGCTGATCACCGACGACGCAATCGTGCTGGATCTGGGACGATAGCCTGCCTGTTCATGTGCGACGCCCGACCCGTTGTCCCCACCCCAGCGCTTTACTCTGGGCGCATTTGACCATCGGCTCACGTCGATTTGGGAAAAGATCAAAAAGAGGAACGTGGGCAGATCAGAAGCCTGCGTTTCTCTTTTTGGATTGGAGACCTTCCCAACTGAACTGCTCGCAAGAGGCATCTCTGCGTCAAACTTGATGCCGTCCAGATACCCAAGGGAGACCCCTGATGCCCGCGAAGATTCTGGCGTTGATTCCTGCTTATAACGAAGCCACCCGTGTCGCGACTGTTGTGCAGCAAACTCGCCTTCACCTGCCCGTCCTCGTTGTCGATGATGGCTCTGTGGATGAGACGGCGCTTCAGGCTCAGACCGCGGGCGCCATCGTCCTGCGCCAGGACCCTAATCAGGGGAAAGGTGCGGCCTTACAGCGCGGTTTCGGGTACGCGCTGGAGGAAGGCTACGACGCCGTGTTGACACTCGACGCCGACGGACAGCATGATCCGGCGGAAGTGCCAAAGTTCATCGATATGTTTGTTCAGACTGGGGCGGATCTGATCATCGGGCACCGACACTTCCACCAGATGCCGTGGGTACGTCGTCTGGCCAACACGGCGGGGAGCATCTTCTTTTCCTGGGCGGTGGGGACACGTATCCGCGACAACCAGTCGGGCTACCGATTGTTAAGTCAACGGATGGTCAAAGTGTTGCTGACCAGCGAAGAAGCAGGCTTTGAATTTGAGATGGAGCAGATCGTCGTCTGCCTGGAACGAGGGTACCGGCTGGCGTGGGTGCCGATCCGTACCATCTATGCGGGGGAGACGAGCCACATTCAGCCCATCCAACACGTGTGGAACTTCCTGCGCCTTAGTTTGGAGACGCGCAAAAGGCTAAGGCAGCAAGGGAATGCGTGAGCCCATCCGTCAGTCTCTTTCACATCGAGTGCATGGCTGCGGATCACCCAATGCTGCACTGGGATTGTCGTCGGATCACCCTATCTGCGCAGGAGAAGCCGCCTTCTGAGCGCGGCGTTCGGTGAGCTTTCGCACCAATTCTGCGTGGCTTTCTCGGGTGATGGGGTAGCGTGTGGCGGCAACCATCGAAATGATCAGCAGCACTGCAGGGACAACACCCATAAAGATGCGCAGTGCCAGCACCGCCGAGGCGGGCTGGGTGGCGGTGGCGCCTTCAATAAAGCCCGCCGCCGACAATACCTGAGGCACGAGGAAGCCCACCCCAACCGCCGTGGAAATTTTGCGCAGCGTTACCAGGAAACCGGCGTAGACGCCTTCTCGACGTTTGCCGGTAATCCACTCGTCCTCTTCGATAACGTCGGCCAGAATTGCCCATGGCACCGCGTTGGCGGCGCCGTAGCCTAACCCCGCAAATGCCCCCGCAATCATCACCAACGGCAGGTTTCCTGGCGGCAACAGGCTGATGGTCACCATGACAACCGCCCAAAAAGTCATCATACCGGCGTACGTCTTGCCTTTGCCGTACTTCTTCATCAACCATACATTCAACGGCATCGAGAGGAAGGCAACACCCAACACCAGGGCCAACACCAGGCTGTCTTGCGGAGCGTTCAACTGCATGTAGTAGAGCAAAAACCAGACGAAGATGGCGGTGATAATATCCACGGCGCTGAAGGCCAACAGATAAAGGATGGCGCCAATCCGAAACGGACGGTTCGAGAACACTTCACGCGTGATGCGAATGAAGTTAATCGGTTCTGTCTCTTCTTCCAAGTACCGATCCGGCTCACGTACAAACGCCACCACCAACAGCGGAGCAATCGTCCCCACCAGTCCCCACAGCGCGCCGGCCACGGCATAGCCGCGCAGCAGGGCGTCCGGTCCATCGAACCAACCGGTGAAGACGTTTTCGGCCAGCAGTTTGAAGAGCCCGGCCGTGAGCAGCGACGCGAAGATCGAATTGGCCATGCGCCAACCGGCCAGGCTGCTGCGTTCATCGTAGTCTTCGGTTAACTCCGAGGTCAACGCGGCGTACGGAGCGTTGACAATGGTGTATGCCGTATCGTACAGGATGAAGACGGCGCCATAGTAAAGGGCCACCAACCACTGTTCCTCGAAGGGTGGGCGGTTGAACATCAAAAAGAAGCCCAGGCCGAAGGGGATCGCACCGAGCAGCATGAAGGGGCGTCGGCGTCCCCAGCGGCTGCGGAAACGGTCACTTAGCGTCCCCACCAATGGATCGTTGATCCCGTCCCAAATGCGCCCGATGATAAACGCCGCCCCTGCCAATCCAATGTCGACGCCGACCACTGAAACGATGAAGAAGAGCCAGAAGAGGCTGCGCGCCGTCGTGGCCGAGGCCGCGCCCCAATCGCCGAGACCGTAGATAGCTTTGGTGAAGGTGGAAAGTTTGCGCGTAGGTTCGGTTGTGGCTGTCATTGTTCCCTCGCCAGAATCGATGGTTATCGCTAGAAATGGTGGGCTATCGACAGTTTATCCTTGAACAAGTCTATTGTCCAGCACTTATTCACTTACCCCTGGGGGGAGTGTGTGCACTCTCTTGAAGAGACGGCATCAGCCAGGGCCCTCTATTGATGCAAACAAAAAGCCGGCCAGGATATCATCCTTCGCCGGCTTTCGTCTTCTTTAGCTGTGGGTCGTGCAGATCCTAGCCCTGATCCAACTGGAGCCAGACTTCGCCCTGCCCTTCAGGAACTGTAAATGAGAAATTCTGGCTGTCACGTTCTCCATTGCCGTCAAGGACCCAACCCACGTAGTTGCCCGCCACCTTACCGCCGGGCAGGCTGCTGGCGCCGAGCTTATACTCGTAGTTATAGGCGCCCAGAGATCCTTCGCTTCGTTGCAGCGAAATACTGCGCACAGAATCAGAGATAGGCAGCTTTTGCCCATCTTTTTCGAGCCAGAGGAAGTAACTTCCTTGCGGTTGTCCGCCATCTACCCCGCTATGGATGAAGAAGAACTGTAGTTTCAACTCCTGACCGCCGTTGTCTCCAAAGCGAGGGCCGCCGGTGACCTTGAACTTGCAGCCGTCCCCGCCGATGCCGGCACACGCATCCGACGCCGCCGGCGGTGGCGGCGGAGCAGCGGGTTCAGGGGTAGCGGTGGGTGGCGCAGCCACAACCGGAGCAGGCGTATTGGTCGGCGGTAGCGCCGGGATATTCTGGGCAACTGCAACAAGCTGGCTGTTTTCTACCTGTGCCAACGTGCCGAAGATCCAAACCTGCTCACCGTTGACACAGCAGATCTGAAACCGATCACCGGCAGGGTTCTTGCCCAGAATATCAAAGGTCATACCGTTGCTAACGGTACCCACGATAGCGTAGTCGGTACCCGGCCCCTGACGCACGTTGATGGCAGCACCGCCGGTTACCGTCAGTTGGGCGGCTGCAGGGGCCGGCGTGTCGGTTGGCGCAACGGTTGCCTCCGCAGCTTGAGGGGTATCGGTGGGCTCGGTGGGCACCACAGGAAGCGGCGTTGGCGGTACAGGGGTGTCTGTGAGGAGAATCGGCGTTGGCGTCCAGGTAGGCAGCAGGGCGCGGGCTTCCGTCGTCGGCGTCGCCGCCGGTTCCTCCGGTCCAGACAGAAAGCCGCAGCCGCCCATCAACAGGACAGCCATCGCCAGGACAAACCCGTAGGTCATATAGCGCAACCCAAAGCGTGGCCTGGGTGCGGCGCGAAGAGAATTCCACACGGTCATCACAGTCTTTTCTATCCTCATGAATGGTGAATCCAAAGCAACTATTCAGGTGCGAGCTTCTGCCGGCATTGATACCGATTGGGCCGACGCCTGCACCCGAAGCGGAACAGGTACAATCCAAAATCGTTGGGCACAGTATACCGTACCTGATCCAAAATCCCGAAAGGGGGTGAATCCGTGGTAACAAGTCGGATCCTGATCCGATACCGTTGATCAATAAATTGATGCTGGAGTACAATGAGAGTCTACAATTCAGCGTGGAACTTCCATATAAACGCCCAAGAGACGGGGCCCCTCTACTATAGTGCTGTCTTTAGTCACGCAGTGAATCTAAAAAGGACTGATCATGCAAGGAAAAGAGTTTCTAGAGCGAGCGCAGGCAATGCGGGAACAGTTGGTCGCCTGGCGAAGAGATATCCACGCTCACCCGGAGTTGAGCTTCCAGGAGCACCGCACGGCGCGAATGGTGGTGGATGCGCTCAACGAGATGGGCATCGAAGCACAGAGCGGCGTGGGCAAGACTGGCGTCGTCGGCTTCCTGGGTGAAGGCCGCCCCGTGATCGGCATCCGCGCCGACATGGATGCGCTGCCGATTGAGGAAGCCAATGATGTGCCCTACCGCTCACAGAATCCTGGGGTAATGCACGCCTGCGGTCATGATGCACATACGGCCATCCTCATGGGCGTAGCCAAGATGCTCAGTGAAATGCCGGATCGCCCGCCTGGGCAGGTGCGTTTCTTGTTCCAACCCAGCGAAGAGGACTCTGACGACGAAAACAAGTCGGGTGCGGTGCGTATGATCGAAGATGGGGCGCTGGAAGGCGTCGATGCCGTGATCGCGTTGCACGTCGCCAGCGATCTAACCGCCAACAAGATCGAAATCGCGCCCGAGTTCACTACTGCCGCCGAGGACTCGTTCCACGCCGTGATCAAAGGCACCGGCGGTCATGGGGCCTACCCACATCAGGGTATCGATCCGACGTTCATCCTTGCCCAGGTGATCAACGCCATCCAGGGCATTCGCTCTCGCCGTGTCAACCCTACCAAAGCGGCCACCATTTCCATCGGTTATATCCATGCCGGTGTGGCAACCAATGTGATCCCCGCCGAAGTTAAATTTGGCGGCACCATGCGCAGCTATGACGACGACGTGCGCGAGCAGCTCAAACGCGAGTTGGCCCAGGCATTGAGCGTATCCAGAAGTTTGGGCGGCGATTATGAACTGACCATCGAGTCGGGCTACCCGTCCACTTACAATGACCCGGCCGTCACCGAAATGATCCAGAACGCTACACGCGCCATGCTCGGCGACGAAGGACTGGCCGTCCCTGAACCGGGTATGGGCGCTGAAGATTTTAGCTATATGACACGCAATGCCCCCGGCGCCATGTTCATGCTTGGCGCCAAGTATGACGACAAGAACCGTCCTCACCACACGCCCGTCTTTGACATCAGCGAAGAAGCCCTCCCCACCGGCGCCGCGCTCTTGGCGGATGTGACGGTTCAACTGTTACGAGAGAAAGCCTGAGTCAGACTAGAGATTGAGGGATTCAGCGATTCGGGGTTTTGGGATTCAGATCCTGCACACAATCTGAAGTCCTTTGACGCTGGTTGCCGAATCTCTCAATCGCTAATTTCATAATCCCCTCACCCCAACAGATTTGGAGTTCACTACATGAAGATCACAAGGTTGGAAACATTCCTGGTCAAGCCGCGCTGGCTGTTCCTCAAGATCCACACCGACGAAGGTATCGTCGGGCTGGGCGAGCCCATCGTCGAAGGGCGCGTCCTCACGGTGGCGCAGGCCGTTGCCGAGATGGAACCCTACCTCGTGGGCAAAGATCCTACCCGCGTCATGCACCACTGGCAGGCGATGTACAAACACGCCTTCTATCGGGGCGGCCCCGTCCTTACCAGCGCGATTTCGGGCATCGAACAGGCGCTCTGGGACATCACCGGCAAAGCGATGGGTGTGCCCGTCTACAAACTTCTGGGCGGACCTTTGCGCGACCGCATCAAGATCTACGCCCACATCCGGGGCGCCACCCTTGAGGAACAAACCCAGGACATTAAGAACAAGGTGGCTGAAGGATACATCGCTTTCAAAACCGGTGTAGGAGGCCCGCGGCCGGCCCGCATCGTCGAGACCCCTGGCTTTGTGGACAAAGTCGTGGAGCGCTTCGCCACCCTGCGCCAGGCCGCCGGCCGCGATGTGGATATCGCCATGGACTTCCACGGCGCGGTCAGCCCACAGACGGCGATGATCCTGATCAAGGCGCTGGAACCCTACCAACCCATGTTCATCGAGGAGCCTGTGCAGTGTCAGAATGTGGATGTGCTGGCCGATATCGCCAAGAAGACACATCTGCCCATTGCTACCGGTGAGCGCGTCTTCACAAAATGGGGCTTCCGCGAACTGCTTGAGAAGGGTGCAGCCAGTATCTTGCAGCCGGACCTTTCCCACGCCGGCGGCATCTTCGAAGGACGACTGATCGCGGGCATGGCCGAGAGCTATTATGCCGCTGTCGCTCCCCACTGTCCACTGGGGCCGATCTCTCTGGCTGCGGGCATTCAACTCGACGCCAGCATCCCTAACTTTTTGGCACAGGAGCAGGTGTCCCTGGGCGAGGGCTATTTGAAACAGCCGTTCGTTGTCAAAGAGGGCTATGTGGATCTACCCACAGCGCCAGGATTGGGTATCGAACTCGATGAAGAAGCCATGGCCGACAAGATCGGGCATGACTGGCGCAACCGCGAATCCTATCATCCGGATGACGGCGCAGCCATCGATTGGTAAGGGTGGGAAGCCTTAACGCAAAGGCGTAGAAATTCGTTTCGCTACACGTCTACGCCTTTGCGTTAAACAGAAGCTGTACCGGCGAATCGCGTGTCGAGGATGGTTAACTGTTGGGCGAGGGGCTGCCAGACGTGGGGTTCAGTCAGGTTGGCCAGTTCGAGAATAAGTGCATCTTCGCCGTTGGCGTAGTAGCGTTTTCGTTGTCCAGTCTTGTCGAAGCCCAGGTCTTTGTAGAGCATTAACGCCGCCGTGTTGCTGGGGCGCACTTCGAGGGTCACCAGGGTAGCGCCGTGAGCGTGTACATCTGCCAGGAGTTTTAGCAGCAGCCACTTGCCTACCCTGCGCCCGCGCCACTGCGGATCCACGGCAATGGTGACGATGTGGGCTTCCTCCCCGAGCAGCCAATACCCAGCCTGACCTACCAGGATAGGCGGGTCGACGTCGGGCGTATCCGTCTCTGCGACATAGTAGCGGCTGTATCTTCCCTCTTTGACTTCGCGTACATAGAGCGAACGCGGCCAGGGATCGGCGAAAGACTGATGCTCAAGCAGCATCACATTGTCAATGTCCGACAGCGTCATGGGGCGAAACTGGAGTGGCAGATGTGGTTCGCTCAAGAGGGTTCTCGAAGGTATAGGGGCTGCAGGCTATCGACACTTTCAACGTGACCCGCCTGCTCGTGCAGCGCAGCCAGACGGGCCAGGGCAGAGGCGCGGCGTAGTCCACTGGTGGCATCGATGAGCAAGAGATGATCGAGCCGGACTGCCATCTGCTGAATTGCCTGTGTCGTCTCGCCCACCAACCACACAGGACGATTGAGCGCGGCCAGTTCGGCTTCCAGGCGTTCGACATTGCCGATGCGGTGCGCGCTCACATCAGGCCGATAGGTCAGGTCGCCCGCCGCGAAGACGGCCCAATTGTAGCGTCCACGGCCGGCCTGAATGAAGGCCCAGATCTCGGCGTCCCCTGCGGCATGGGCGGCTTCGATCCACGGCGCTGCTGTTACGCTCAACGTAGGTACGCCGACGAGTGTCGGCATGGTCGTCGCGCCCAGCGCGATCCCTTTGGCGACGCTGATGGCGATGCGTACGCCGGTAAAGCTACCGGGGCCGGTGGTCACAGCCACAGTGCGAATGGCATCGGGCTGCAGATCTGCTTGATCCATCACTTGCTGCAAGACCGGCAGAAGTTGCTCTGTCTGGCGACGCCGCGCCTGCCAGGTCTGCTCAACAAGGATCATTTGGTTCCGGGGATCGTACAGCGCCAGTGAAGCGGTGGCGGTGGCTGTATCCAGGGCCAGGATCATGGCTGTGGTCCTTCGCAATAGACATAGAAAACCTGGCGGGCTTTCAAACCCGCCAGGTTTTGACTGTCATCTGAGGCTGCTGATTAGTCGGCGAGACCTTCGTCGTCACCGGCGCCGCGGCCCAACTTGGGCATTGGCTTATGATACTCGACCGGCTTCACGATCTTGTTCACCAGGTCGCGCGAACCGGTAGCATTTAGTTTGTCATAGAAGAAGCCATAATGCTCTTCTAGACCACTATAAATCTCCTGCTTGAGCGATTCGGGCAATGCCCACAGTTCGGGCTTGAACGGTCCCAGGGTCTTCTTGCGGGTTAACAGGTGGAAGACGATATCACTCTGCGAAGGCTTTCGCTCACCGGCATGATTGGCGTCGATGTGTGCGTAGATTTCCTTCAACAGCTCTTTGGGGAAGGCCGGGTGATCCAGGAAGGCGTTCATGAAGCCGGTGGCCAGGTGGATTTCTAGCGTTTCCACAGCGGGGAACTTGTCGAAGAGGACTTCGGGCAGCGTGCTGGCGCCGTGTTGTACTGCGCCACCGGAGCCTAACTGGCGGGCACGTTCACCCAACTTCTCCAGCGTGTCGAAGTCGACGGCGACATCTGCCTGGGTGCCATCTGGCAACAGCACGCCGCCATGGCTGGTGCCTGTCTGCACACTGATCTTGCTCAGGCCGGCGTAGTCACCCATCTCATCCAGCATCCGCTTGTAGCCTTCGACGTAGGCGTCCAATTCATCGACGGTTGAATTCTTTTCGCCTACTTCGCCGATCTCGCCGCCCAGGCTGATGGTGACGCCGTTGGGTTCGAGATCGCGGATGTACTTGGTCAACTCGGCCGACCGAGCATAGTTGTGATACTGCTGTTCGCTCAGGGCCGTCGGTTCCAATGTGACCAACGTGCTGGTATCGATGTCGATGTTCCAGAAGCCTGCCGGGATCGCTACGGCGGCCAGGTCCTTGACTTCTTTGATCGCACCTTCGGGGTCCTTGGCGAACTTCTTGGCATTGACCTGGAAGTGATCGCCCTGAATGAAAATGGGGCCGGTGAATCCTTCTTTGATGGCGGCAGCGATCAACATCGCCGAGAACTCCGACGGCTCCTGATAGGTGTAGCCCATCTCACTGCGTGCAATCTCGAAGATGAAGGCGCCTGCGTCCGCTTTGAGGGCGGCGCGGAAAGCGGCTCGACCGGCGTCGTAGGTGGTAAAACGCATATTCATAGCCGGTACCGTGCGGTTGGACCATTCGTTGCGGGCACGGGCCATGTAGTAGTCGTGAATGCTGGCAGGTTTGGCGCCGAGAGCCTGTCCCAGTTCCCAGATCAACCAACGGCTAAAGGACTTAACGGAGCGGGGCCCAAACACTGCATCGCGCGCCAGGACATCAATTACCTGATTGCGGAGCTTCTGATCGTCCAGCACCTCGACCTGGTCGCCGTCAATGCCGACGATCCCCTTGATGTGCTGGCGGATCTCATAGACTGACTCATGAATCATGGAAAATCTCCTTACACTAGGTTGAATCTATCGTGGACAGCGACAAAACAAGCTACGGAAGCTGCTTGCCACTGCAAAATGCATTCACGGTTACAGCGCTCTTTGTCTGGCGAACACGCCCACACCAGGATACGTAGGGCATGGAGCGCACAACCACTCTCAATTATACCAGAACTGTGCACAAATGCCATGAATAACCGTTACATTTGCGCTTACATAGGGTAGACACAACCCGTGACACTGGGAAGTGTCCACACACCCTACCGGCGCGGGTGTGTCCCATAGTATTGGGTGGTCCATGTCTACCGGGAAGCCACGACGGATGGACACGGAGGTCCATCCCTACGGTAGGGACCGGCCTCCGTGCCGGTCCGTTTCGGGTTGGTGGACGATCACGGATGGACACGGAGGTCCATCCCTACGTGTAGGGACCGGCCTCCGTGCCGGTCCGTTTCGGGTTGGTGGACGATCACGGATGGACACGGAGGTCCATCCCTACGGTAGGGACCGGCCTCCGTGCCGGTCCGTTCTGGGTCGGTGGACGATCACGGATGGACACGGAGGTCCATCCCTACGGTAGGGACCGGCCTCCGTGCCGGTCCGTTTCGGGTTGGTGGACGATCACGGATGGACACGGAGGTCCATCCCTACGTGTAGGGACCGGCCTCCGTGCCGGTCCGTTCTGCAGGCTGCCCGGAAGATCAGAACCGAAACACTTGGGACGCACCCTACCGGCGCGGACGGTTAGGCGCGCCCGTAGCTTGTGCAGTACAATCAACCGGCAACGAGACAGTAGAACAATGTTGTAATTTCTGCCACGATCTATTCGCACGAAAGATGGGAGTCACCATGCAGGGGTTGAAACTTGGCGCGCATATGTCCATTTCGGGCGGCATCAGCAATGCACTCGACAGTGCAGCCGCCGTTTATAGCAATGCAGTACAGGTCTTTACCAAGAACAATCGTCAGTGGAATGGACCACCGGTCGACGAGGACGACGTGACGCGATGGAACGAGCAGATGACCCCGTCGGGGGTGGAATATGCTGTCAGCCATGCCACCTACTTGATCAACCTGGCCACCCCCAAGGACGATCTGTGGGAAAAGAGTCAGCGCGCCCAGGCAGATGAACTCAAACGCGCCCATGCCTACGGTATCCCTCATGTGGTGTTGCATCCAGGGGCGCACACAGGCAGCGGTGAAGACGCCGGCCTTCAGCGCATTGCTGCTGCGCTCAACCAGATCCATGCGCAGACGCCGTCCTATGCGGACACACTGACACTCCTCGAATTGACCGCCGGGCAGGGCACAACGTTGGGCTATTCGTTTGAGCAACTGGCGGAGATCATAGCAAATGTCACAGATGACGAGCGTGTCGGTGTTTGCATCGACACCTGTCATGCATTCGCTGCAGGCTACGATCTGCGCAACGAAGAAGGCTATGCCGCCATGATGTCCACGATTGAAAAGACGGTAGGGTTGGATCGAGTCAAGTGTTGGCACTTCAACGACAGCGTATCCGGTTTGAACAGCCGCAAGGACCGTCATGCGCATATTGGTGAAGGCGAGATTGGCCTCGCCGGTTTTGGCCTGATTCTGAATGATGCGCGCTGGGATGGGGTGCCCATGCTGCTCGAGACGCCCAAGGATGACGATGGCGACGGCAACGACGCTCGCAATTTGGCGGCGTTGGCTGCATTGGTCGAAGATGGCACACGCCTCGCTCAAGGTCTGCGACCCACCTGAGCGGATGATTTCGCCTGTGCAAAGCTACGCATGAGTCCAAAACGAAACCGGCGAGCCATCTGGCTCGCCGGTTTCGTTTTGGACGGATCGGTTTAGCTGTGCGTGGACTGGGGCCTACCCCACTCCTTAGTCAGAGAAGTCACGTGGTTCACGAGGACGGTAAAGGATATAGGCCAGCCCTACCCCCAGAAAGTAGAGCACAATGAGTGGCAACATCACAATCGCCATGTTCACTGGATCTACCGTCGGGGTGATAATGGCGGCAATGACCGACACGCCCACTATCGCCTGTCTCCAGTAGCTTAACAGCTTGGGCCCGGTTACCAGGCCGATACGGGCCAGGAAGGCAATCACCAAAGGCGTCTCAAAGAAGACGCCGATCCAAAACACGATACGCGTCACAAAACTGACATAGCGGTCGATCGTCCATTCCTGATTAATCACAGAACCGAGGAAGTTCTGCAAGAACCCGGTAGCCACCGGCAGCATGATTTTGAAAGCAAACCACGCACCGATTAAGAATAACGCCATAATACCGGGCAAGATCAGGAAAAGCATGCGCTTCTCGTGCGGATAAAGTCCCGGCGCAATAAAGGCCACAATCTGGTACACAATCACCGGCATAGCGATCACCGCACCGGCGACAAACCCGACGCGGAAGAAAATCCCGATGGTGTCGGTGGGGCCGATGGCAATCAACGCTTCGCCTACCGGCTCCGTAATGATCGCTAGAAGTCGCTCGACAAAAATGAAACTGACCAGTGTTCCAATCAGAAGCGCGCCCACCACCCAAATCAAGCGTGTGCGTAACTCACCCAGATGTTCCAATAACCCCATACGACTGTCTTCGACAGGATCGTACTGAGGGACCATCTCACCTTGGCTCATCTACTTTCCTCCTCGGGTGCGGGCTCATCCGCTTGCTCAGATTCAGAAACAGATACATCGCTACGAGAAGGGTGCTGTGCCGAAGGAGGGGCAATCTTGTTCTCTTCAACCATGTCAACATCGGCCGCCTTCATGGCGACGGAATGATTCGCCGACGGGTTTGCCCCATTATCTTCAGGTGCCGGGTGAGCAGCTTTGTCGGCAAAATAGGCAGAGGCAGGCGAAATCTGATCATCGGGCGACGGCTGTTTTGGCGTGGGCTTCACCACAATGGATTCGTCTTCAGCCTGGGCCTGAACTGCAGGCTCGGTTGAATGAGCGCGGTCCATCGTCGTATCTGTGTTTTGATCGCCGGCGATTTTGGGCTCGTCCTTGTGTCCATCTGTCCCTGCAGCGGAAGCAGCCGTAGTCACTGCCGCCGCCGATTCCGCGGCAGTCACACTGCCGGCCGCTTCACCGGCGCTATCGGTGCCGGCTTTTGCGGCTATTGGTTTGGCCGGTGTCTTGGGCGGCGTACTCTTGGCCGTTGTGGGCTTGGCAGTGGGCTTTGCGAGGGACTTGGTGACCGGTTTGGTGGCCTCTTTGATCTCAGAAGTTGTTTCGTTCAACGCCTTTTGGATCTGACGGCGCGGATCTAGCTCCGCCAGATCGCCGAATTCGTCGTTAAACTGCTTGGTAACATCGGCAGTCAGGTCGCGCACCTGTCGAATGACGGCGATGATCTGTCGCAACAGACCTGGCAGGCGCTCTGGCCCCAAAAAAATGAGGGCAAATATGACAATAAAGACCAGTTCAAAAACACCAATACCGAAGAAGCTATCCATAAGCGTTGTAAGTCCGAATAGACCGGGTTGATGCTGCCGGTACCCAAGGCACAAACTACATCGGTACGACGGGGGCTGCCTTAATCGGGTGACATCTCGGCCAGCGCTGTCCCCAGCACGCCATTAACGAAGCGTGGACTACTGTCGCTGCCGAAGATTTTAGCCAGTTCTACCGCTTCATTGATCACGACTTTGTGCGGTGCATCCGAATCAGGGCTAAGCAATTCAAAAATGGACAGACGCAAAATATTACGATCAACAATTGCTAATTGTTGCACAGGCCAATCTGGGGCATAACGGCCGATCAATTGATCGAGATCCGCCAGGTTTTCAATAACACCACTGATCAACCAGCGTAAAAAGACAAGACCATCGTTGTCGAGTCGTGCATCAGCCTGACGTGCATCCAATACGCGGCCCGGTTTATGGCCTGTGGTATCGACCTCGTAGAGCACCTGTAGTGCAGTCTGACGCGCTTTGTGACGGGTGCGAATCTGCTGAAATCGAGTCTCATCGTCACGCGGAAAGGGCCGGCGTTTCGCCCCGGGCTGATCACCTTGCGACGGAACCTGCTCATTTGGGGAATGCGGAGAGTGTCCAGCCATGAAATCAATCGTTATCCAATAGAAATGTACATCTAGAAGATTTCTCTAGACTGTACGTTGTCTGTGCGGATTGTGCAAGTTACTGCATGACCAGCCCACCATCCACAGTCAGAACATGGCCGGTTATAAAACTGGAGCGCTCACTTGCCAGGAAGGCAACCGCCCATGCAATTTCTTCGGGTTCACCCAAACGGCCGACCGGTGTAGCCGCAATTGTCTGCGCACGCTGCTCTTCAGTGAGGAGATCTGTCAGCGCCGTGGGGATAAACCCGGGCGCTACCGCATTGACGGTGATGTTACGACTGCCAACTTCTTTGGCCACGCTCTTGGTGAAACCAATGATGCCGGCTTTGCTGGCGGCATAGTTGCTTTGCCCCGCCTGCCCGGCCAACCCTACGACGCTGGTGATATTGATGATCCGCCCCCACCGCGCCCGCAGCATCTTGCGCATAGCTGCTTTGGTGACGTAATAGACACTGTTGAGATTGGTCTGGATCACCCGTTCCCACTCGTCAGGCTTCATACTCAGCAGAAGCGTGTCGGCCGTTGTCCCTGCGTTGTTGACCAGAATACTGATGGCGCCCAGGCTCTCTTCAACGGCTTTGACCAACGCCTGCGCCGCCTCCAAATTGCCTACATCCCCTTGAAAGATGGCGCATTCGCCGCCGGCCTCTCGGATGTGGGACGCTACTTGTTCTGCGCCGTCCTGATTGCCGCGATAATGGATCGCTACACGAGCGCCCTGTGCCGCCAATTCCTTTGCGATGGCAGCGCCAATACCGCTACTGCTCCCGGTGACTAACGCCACTTTCCCCGAAAACTCCATCAAATTGCCTCGCTCGAAGTGAATTATCGTCTTTTGCGCAGTGGAGTGTGTGTATCATTATAGCGCACATCCAGCGCGGTGTCGAAAGAGACGCAACTGATCCTTGTCGTCGATTGTAGTTGCTACATTGTAGTTGCTACAGTTGAAGATAGAGTTGAAACTTAGTCGGGTTCTATCAGGCAAAACGTTTGCGAAAAGACTCAACCCCTGCTGGATCGGCGACGTTGATTCGTTCCGCCTCGCGGGCGATGCGTTTGATCAGGCCGGTGAGAACGGCACCAGGGCCGACTTCGGCGAAAACGGATACACCGGCATCGACGGCGTATTGGATCGATCCTGTCCATAGGACACTACCGGTAAGCTGTGCCGCCAGTTCATCGACAATGGCCGTCGAGTCGACAATCGGTCGGGCCGTCGTATTGGCGATAAGCGGCACAGTCGGTGGCTCGATGGGTGTTGCTTGAACGGCAGCACGCAACTGTGCAGCAACCGGGGCCATCAATGGGCTATGAGAGGCAATGCTCACCTCCAGGGGTACGACTTTGCGTGCGCCGGCGGCCTGAAGAGCAGAGATAGCCCTTTCCATGCCCGGCTTGTCGCCCGAAATGACGACCTGACCAGGACAATTGTCATTGGCAATCTGAGCCAGTCCGCCACCGTCTGCCATGGCCGCGGCGCATGTCTGCGCCACCGTGGCTTCATCCAGCCCCAACACGGCGGCCATCATGCCTGCCTTCATGGCCCCGGCCTCGGTCATCAACCGGCCCCGTTCGCGAACAAGGCGTAGTCCGTCGGCAAACGAGATGCTGTTTGCGGCTACAAGACTGCTGTACTCACCCAAACTATGCCCTGCAAAGAAGCGCGGACGCGGCAAACTGCCCATTTCCTGCTGCAACACGCGCAAGGCAGCAATACTTGCCGCCAATAACGCAGGTTGTGCATTGATGGTTGCCGTCAGTGTGTCGGCCGGCCCTTCAGCACTTAGTCGGCTCAGGTCAAAGCCTAAGATTTCATCGGCTTCTTGCAGCGTCTCCCGGGCAACGGGGAATTGTGCAACCAGATCTTGCACCATGCCCACGTGTTGGCTGCCCTGCCCTGGGAAGATCAAGGCCAAAGGGAAGGATTTGTCAGTGTAAGAAAATTCGGACATAAGCCTTTGCCATTGTGGTTGGGGTGAATCGTGCCCAAGACAAGAAACAGGGGATTGAAGCAGATGCCCAATCCCCTGTTTTACGTTCCCATCAGTTGACTTATCTTACGCCGCCGCTGCAGTCTCATCTACATCGATGACCTGCAACCGCCCCATATAGGTGCCACAGCTTGGGCAGACTCGGTGCGGCAGTGACGGCTGACCGCACTTCGCACACTTGACCAGATTGGGGGTGCCCAGGGCATCATGGGCGCGGCGACGATCGCGGCGACCCTTGCTAAGTTTTCGTTTTGGTAGCGGTCCCATGTTGGATTCTCCTTAACCATTATTTGTCAGACAACATTTACACAGAAATTTTACGAATAGTTATCATTCAATCAGACAGAACGTTCAGCCTTCTCGTTCTGGATCGTCTTGCTTTTGCTTTAACGCCAGGAGCGCTGCCCAACGTGGATCAACATTCTCGGCGCCTGGTTCCACGTCCTCATATAGATCACTGTGAACAGCTTCAATCTCTTGAAGTCGCACGGCAAAATTCGGACAGTGAGCCGGGTCCTCATACGTGCAGCCCGGGTACATCGGCATCCCCAACCAGATGTTCTGCCGAATGATCTCCGACGCGTCGAGAATATGATGATCGTCGATGATCAGCGCTGCGTCGCTGAGTTCTTCCTGTTGCCCCTTGAACTCCTGTGGCATCAAGAAGCGCCCAGTCTCTACATCAGTCAATGGGCGAAAGCTTTCTTCAAAATGGCTTGTGACCGCCATTTCCACCGGTTCCAGGCAACGATTACAGCTGACTTCCAACGTGACTTCTAAATCGCCTATGGCGAGAATCCCACTATGAGTGCGCAGCAACTTGACCTTGCCAGTCAGGAGCGAAAGTGGAACGAGTCCGGGGTCAAGTCCTTCGATCTCTTCATTCAACTCATACTCACGTGTAGCCCCTATGGGCTGCTTCAAGAGCTGAGCAACATTAAATTGCATGATTGAACTCCTTCGCTGTCCGACACGCTGATCTCACAACAGTCGTTCTTAATGGGGCAACATGACTGAAGAGGATTCCGCTCCTTTCAACGCAGCCCAATAACAGGCGGACACGGTGGATCACAGACGGACAGATGAGCATTATACGATTGTGGACACTCCCTGTCAAAATTCCTGTTGCCACACCAGAGACAAGTGTGATCGTCTTCCCAAAGATGATCCAGTTGATCATAATTTGTCTAGTGGTATAGCCGTCAGAAATTGGAAATTACTTCGACAAGGTGCTACACTAGGTTGATTTTCTCGACTAAAAACAGTTCCGCTAGATAAAACAATTAAAACATCAAGAATTGACAAAACCCCTCGAGAGGTGATAAACTTACATCCATCACAGGGCAAACAAGATGACTGCTATTTGGTCTTCATGTTCAGTCTAGGACAAGTAACTTCTTTGCTCTGTACCCTGTGTCGCCTTTTCAAATTTCCGACAGGAAGACGAATGGTCCTTAGTGTATTTCATGACAAAAATTCGCCGGCCTGGCAGATTATCGAGTATCTGCAACGCCACCATGCGGCAACGATCAAAGATCTTGAGCAGATGTTGGGGGTAACAACTACGGCGGTACGTCAACATTTGCGTACGCTTCAGTTGGAAGAATATATAGATCGCACCACAGTCCATGCCGGTGTTGGGCGCCCCCACCACGTTTACGTGCTCACTGAGGCCGCGCAGGAGTTGTTTGCCTGTCATTGCGATGATTTGGCGCTGACTATGCTGGAAGAAATGTTCGAGATGGTAGGGTCCGATCGAATATCAACCCTGATGGATCGGGTCAGCAATCGACTGGCTAATCGCTATGCAGGCAGTGTGACGGCCGATGTCCTCAGCCGTCGTGTTGAACAGATGGCGACTGTGCTGAATCGACAGGGTGTGCTTACCGATGTGATGCCGCAGGATGAGAACACAATCATCCTCAAAACCTACAACTGTCCCTATCATGAACTGGCACAGGAACACCGGCAAATCTGCGAAATGGATCAGGATATGTTGCAGCAGGTGTTGGGCAGTGATGTTTCGCTTAGTGCTTGTCTCATGGACGGCGATCGCGGCTGCTCCTTTGTTGTCAGCAAAAATGGCGTCAATGAGAATCAACCGATTGCCCTTCATGAAGATCTTGCACTGCAGAGTGATTGACCGTTTTGAAATAGTTGGTAATTTACTGCACTTGCAGTTATCTACATGACGGTTACGCTGTTCATGTCATGTATTGGGTATTGCTTGCTACGTTCAGGAGCGCTGTCTGCGTTCCGAATCTATGATAACAGTTTTTGTAACCACTTTTTGTTGTTGTCCTGCATATTTTACGAAGGAGTTAAGTGAGCAATGAGCGTTCTAGAGATCCGTAATCTGCATGCGACCGTAGGGGAGACTGAAATCCTTAAGGGCGTTGATCTGACTTTGCGTAGCGGTGAGATCCATGCGCTGATGGGCCCCAATGGTTCGGGCAAGTCCACCCTGGCCTATGTGATCGCCGGGCACCCGCATTACGAAATCACCGAGGGTGATATTCTGATCGATGGTGAGAGCATTCTCGAGATGGAAGCGGATGAGCGCGCTCGCGCTGGTCTCTTCCTGGCCTTCCAATACCCGGTTTCAGTGCCCGGCGTCAGTGTTGCCAATTTTCTGCGCACCGCGGTTTCCAATGTGCGCGGCTACACCGAAAAGCGCGAGGAAAGTCAGAGCGGCGTCATCGGCAGCAACTTGATGCCCATGCGTGAGTTCCGTCGTGAGCTGAACCAGAAGATGCAAGAGTATAACGTCGATCCTAGCTTTGCTCGTCGCTACCTGAATGAGGGTTTCTCGGGTGGAGAGAAGAAGCGCACCGAAGTGTTGCAGATGGCCATGCTCGAACCCAAGTTCGGCATTCTAGACGAGTCGGACTCTGGCCTGGATATTGATGCGCTGAAAGTTGTGGCCGAAGGAATCAACAAGCTGGCCACCGAAGATCGCGGCTTCTTGATGATCACTCACTATCAGCGCTTGCTCAACTACGTCACACCGACATTCGTGAGCATTTTCCACGGCGGTCGCATTGTGATGACCGGCGGCCCCGAAGTTGCCCACATGTTGGAAGAAAAGGGCTACGGCTGGGTGGAAAAAGAGTTTGCCGATGCCGAGCCAGTGTCGGCGTAACACAAGCAAGCCGACAAGAAGAAACCGCTACACGCTAATTGTTGAATTTACCGCCAGGAGGCATTGATCCATGGCTACACAATCAGATCGCGAACACCTGACCGGGGTTAAGGACGAATATCAGTACGGCTTCCACGATGAGCACAAGCCGATCTTTAAGGCCCAGAGGGGCGTTAACCACCAGGTCATCGATCAAATTTCTGACCTTAAGAAGGAACCAGACTGGATGCGCCAGTTCCGGCACGACGCGCTGGACATCTTCCTGGCCAAGCCCTTGCCAATGTGGGGCGCGGACCTGACCGGCATGGACTTCGATGACATCTTCTACTACTTGCGCCCAACCGAAAAGGCGGGCAAGAGTTGGGACGATGTACCCGAAGATATTAAGCGCACGTTCGACCGCCTGGGCATCCCCGAAGCGGAACGCAAGTTCCTGGCCGGTGTGGGCGCACAGTATGAGTCTGAAGTGGTCTACCACAGCCTGCGCGAAGAATGGGAGAAGTTGGGCGTTATCTTTTTGGATATGGACACCGGTCTGCGCGAACACGAGGATATCGTCAAGGAGTATTTTGCGACGGTCATCCCCGCCAATGACAACAAGTTTGCGGCGCTGAACAGCGCGGTGTGGAGTGGCGGCAGCTTTGTCTACGTGCCCAAGGGCGTCAATGTGGATATCCCCTTGCAGGCCTACTTCCGCATTAACGCTGAGAACATGGGCCAGTTCGAGCGCACGTTGATCATCGTCGAAGAGGGCGCCAGCGTCCACTACGTCGAAGGCTGCACCGCACCCATCTATTCCAGCAACAGCCTGCACAGCGCCGTGGTGGAAATCATCGTGAAGAAGGGTGCTCGCTGCCGCTATACCACGATCCAGAACTGGAGCACCGACGTCTACAACCTGGTGACCAAACGCACGATTGCCGAAGAAGGCGCCACCATGGAGTGGATCGACGGCAACCTGGGCAGCAAGGTAACCATGAAGTACCCCGCCGTTTATATGATGGGCCCCAAGGCCCACGGCGAGATCCTGTCGATTGCGTTTGCCGGTCGCGGACAGCACCAGGACGCCGGCGGCAAGGTTGTGCACGGTGCGCCGTACACTAGCTCCAAGATTGTATCGAAATCCATCAGCAAGGATGGCGGTCGCGCCAGCTATCGCGGTCTGCTCAAGGTCGCCAAGGGGGCGCACCATAGCCGCAGCAATGTGGTCTGCGACGCCCTTCTGCTCGATTCGGCCAGCCGCTCTGACACCTATCCCTACATCGAGATCGAAGAGGATGATGTCAGTGTCGGCCATGAAGCTTCGGTGAGCAAGATCGGTGAAGAGCAGCTCTTCTACTTGAGGAGCCGTGGTATCGGTGAGGACGAGGCGGCTGCTATGATCGTGGGTGGCTTCATCGAACCGCTGGTGAAGGAACTGCCGATGGAGTACGCCGTTGAAATGAACCGGCTGATCCAGTTGCAGATGGAAGGCAGCATCGGTTAAGAAACAGAAGTGAGTGCTGAACAAAGAACGATAAATCCCGGCCAATCGGTCGCCGATTCAGGGTTCTTTGTCCGGCACTCACAACTCATATTTTTGGAGGACCAAACGTGACCCTGATGATCAATGAGCACGAAGCTGTAAAAACCGCTGCTGCCGCCTTTAACGAAGAAACTGTGCGTGAGATTTCGGCAGCGCACAACGAGCCGAATTGGATGCTCCAATTCCGCCTGGATGCCTGGGCGATCTTTGAATCATTGCCCTGGCCCAAAGCGACGGACGAGTCATGGCGGCGTACGCGCTTGACAGGTTTCGATCTGAAGAATTTTACCCCCTTTGCCACACCGGGTGCTCTTGTCGCACAGGACGAGTTATCACCCATGCTGCAAAGTGAACTTTCGGAGATGGAAAGCGCAGCCAGCTTGATCTTTCAGGATGGTGGGCTGCTGTATAAGGGACAAAGCGAAGATCTGGCCGGCAAAGGCGTGATCTTTTGCGATCTTCATGCCGCTGTACACGATCATGCAGATCTTGTGCGCCGACATTTTATGACCGAAGCCATCAAGGTTGATCACAACAAGTTCTCGGCGCTGCATGCTGCACTTTGGGACACCGGCGCGCTCATCTACGTGCCGAAGAATACCAAGGTCGACCTACCGTTGCAGATAATTCTCAACCAGGCCAGTGAAAGCGTCGGCGGCTATCATCACACACTGCTGATTGCCGAGCCCGGTTCCGAAGTGACGGTTGTCGACGATTTGGTGGGTGGCATCAAGGGGATGCAGAGCAGCGCCGTGGAGTTGCTGGTGCGCGACAACGCCACTGTGCGTTACATGAACCTGCAAGATTTCGACCACAGCCTGTGGAACTTCTTGAACGGGCGCGCCGTGATGGGCCGTGACACCGATCTGCGCTGGATCCAGGTCAGTTGGGGGAGCCGCATGACCAAGGCGTTCCTCGATCTGGACATGGTGGGCCAGGGCGCGCATGGTGAGCTGTTGGGGCTTTACTTCCCCACCGGTCGCCAGCACATCGACCATCAGACGCTTCAACTTCATCGTGTGCCCAACTGCTTTAGCGATCTGCTCTTCAACGGGGCACTTAAAGATCGGGCGCACAATGTCTACATGGGCATTATTAAGGTCTTCCCAGAAGCGCAGAAGACCGATGCCTTTCAGCGTAACGGTAATCTAGTCCTGGACGGTACGGCCCGCGCCGACAGCATCCCGGGGTTGGAGATTGAGGCTGATGACGTCCGCTGTACCCATGCCGCTACGGCGGCACAGGTAGAGGATGAGTATGTGTTCTATCTGATGGCGCGTGGGTTGACCCGCCCACAGGCCGAACGCATGATCGTTCAGGGCTTCTTCCAGGCCGTCCTCGACCGTGTGCCCGTTGAGAGCGTCCGCACCAAGCTTGAACGAGTGATCGAACGCAAAATCGGCGGCTGACAGCAGTGGGTCTGAATGGATGCCACCGTACCCAGGAACGTGAACCGATCGATGGCCACAGGCTTTCGTTGATCGGTTCACGTTTCGTACATCACGTTCTACGCAAGTCAATATGCACGTTTCACATGCTGTAGAGGAGGACTCATGGCAGACAAAGGATACGCTCACCCCGAAGCACTGGTTAGCACAGACTGGGTTGCCCAACATCTCAACGATCCGAATGTGCGTTTGCTGGAATCCAACGAGGATCCGCTGTTGTATGCCACCGGGCACATCCCCGGGGCGCTCAAGATCGACTGGCAGGATGACCTGAACGATCCACTGGTGCGAGATTATATCGGCAAAGACGCCTTTGAAGCACTCATGAGCCGCCTGGGCATTAGCAATGATACGACCGTGGTTTTTTATGGCGATAAGAGCAATTGGTGGGCAACGTATGCGTTCTGGGTCTTCCAACTCTTCGGTCATACCAATGCCAGGGTCATGGATGGCGGACGACTTAAGTGGGTCAACGAAGGTCGCGAGGTGACGCGCGAAGTGCCTTCCGTCGAAGCGACTCATTACACGGCCAAAGATCGCGATGACGTCCGCATCCGCGCCTTCCGCAATGAGGTGTTGGCGCACCAGGCCGCAGGCAATCCACTGGTTGATGTTCGCAGCCCGGCCGAATACAAGGGCGAATTGTTGCACATGGCCAACTACCCGCAAGAGGGTGCCCTGCGTGGTGGACACATTAAAGGTGCGCGCAACGTTCCCTGGGCACGCGCCGCCAACGAGGATGGCACCTTTAAGAGTGCCGACGAGCTGCGCGCGATCTATGAACAGGAACAAGGGTTGAGCGCACAAGACAATGTCGTCGCCTACTGCCGTATCGGCGAACGATCCAGCCATACCTGGTTTGTGCTCACCTACCTGCTCGGCTATCCACAAGTACGCAACTATGATGGTTCGTGGACCGAGTGGGGCAATGCCGTCGGTTTACCGATCGAAAAGTAGATCCTTGCCCGGGAGTAAACCATGGTTGATTGCCGACCTGTCCAGTTGGGTAGTTGTGATCGAACGCGTCTTGTACAAAGATGAGAATGTTTTGGCATCGAATGGACTGAACCCCAACAGGATGTTGGATCGAACAACAGGAACCAAATGACTCTCAAACCAAGTTTTGAACTGGATGCAAACATCGACATCCGTGAAGAGAATGCCAGGTTAGCCGAAATACGGCGCCAGTTTCCGATCCTGGCGCGCACGGTGCATGGTGTGCCGCTCGTCTACCTGGACAACGCGGCCACCACGCAGAAACCGCTTGCCGTGATTGAGGCGATGGATGGCTACTATCGTCACTATAACTCAAACATTCATCGCGGGGTGCATACACTCAGCGAAGAAGCTACCGAAGCCCACGAAGACGCACGGCGGCGCATCGCCCGCTTTGTCAACGCGCCCAGCGAAAAGCAGATCATCTTCACGCGCAATGCGACCGAGGCGATCAATTTGGTCGTCTACAGTTGGGGGCGCGCCAATCTCGGCCCCGGCGACGAAGTGCTGATCACCGAAATGGAGCATCACGCCAACATCGTCCCCTGGCAGATTATGCAGGAACAGTTGGGCTTCACGTTGCGCTATGTCCCGATTACCGAAACCGGAACGCTCGATCTCAGCCAACTTGACACATTGCTCACCGAAAAGACCAAGATCTTCAGCTTTGTCCACGTCAGCAATGTGCTGGGAACAATTAATCCTGTGCAAGAGTTGGTGGCCGCAGCCAAAGCTGTGGGCGCGCGAGTGTTGATCGACGCCTCGCAAAGCGTACCCCATATGCCCGTCGATGTGCAGGCGTTGGACGCGGATTTCCTCGTCTTTAGCGGACACAAAATGTGTGGCCCCACCGGGATCGGCGTTCTCTACGGCAAGCGCGATCTGCTGGAGTCGATGCCACCCTTCATGGGCGGCGGCGACATGATCCGCGAAGTCACCATGGGCGGCAGTCGCTGGAACACGGTGCCGTACAAGTTCGAAGCCGGCACACCTGCCATCGCCGAGGGGATCGGCCTGGGCGTCGCCGTCGACTATCTCAGCGCAGTGGGCATTGATTCAGTCTGGCAGCATGAACATGCGCTGACTGCCTATGCCTACGAGCAGATGTCGCAGATCGAAGGGGTGCACATTCTGGGCCCGGGCATTGAGGAAAGGGCGGGGTTGGTGGCGTTTACGCTCGACGGCGTTCACCCGCACGATATTTCTGCCATCCTCGATCAAGACGGCATCGCGATCCGCGCCGGTCATCACTGTGCGCAGCCGATTCACACCCATTATGATATTGCAGCCAGTGCACGCGCCAGTTTCTACCTCTACAACACAAAAGAAGAGGTGGACAAACTGACGGCGGCGCTGGAAAAGGCTGTTGAGTTGTTTGGATTTTAGTAACTGTTCCGTTTCAGGTGCGCCGCACCTGAATATAGATTTAGTACGCTACTTGCACTCAGAATATGATGGTGGGATGATGGGATGCTGAAACAATAGCTCATCCAACCTCACCGAAAGCATTGGGACGATCATGGACCAACTCTATCGTGAAGCAATTCTAGATCACTACAAACACCCGCGGCACAAAGGCCATCTACACGAGCCGGATGTCCATTTCCACGACACCAATCCTTTCTGCGGCGATGAAGTAACCATCGAGCTGAAAGTGGAAAACGGTATTGTGGTGGACGCTGCCTTCGACGGTCGCGGTTGCGCCATCAGCCAGGCCAGCGCCTCAATGATCATGGAAGAGATCATCGGGATGCAGGTGGACGATCTCAAGAAGTGGGGCAAGGAGGACATCCTCGACCTGCTCGGTATCGAGATTGGGCCGGTGCGCCTCAAATGTGCGCTCTTGCCGCTCAAGGCCCTCAAGGCCGGCGTGTGGGGCCTGGACGAGTGGCCTGAGTAGCGCCCTACTCATTGACTATAATCGCTTGATCGGCCGGTTACATTCCGGCTCATCAGCCCACGAGTGCTTCACAGCAGGTGAATTTATGCAAGGATTTGTCAAAGTTGCGACGGTGACCGAACTCCCCCCAGGCGAGCGCAAGCTCGTCGAGATCGAAGGAGTCCGCATCGCCATCTTCAATTTGGATGGCGATTACTATGCCATCGAGGATGTCTGCACCCACGATGGGGGTCCATTGGTTGAAGGGGACATAGTAAACGGTTGCCAGATACGCTGTCCGCGGCATGGTGCGCGATTCGATATTCGCACCGGACAAGCGCTCAGTATGCCCGCTTTTTCACCGACCAACACGTACGAAATCCAGATAGATAACGACGATATCTGGGTAGAAACGCCGTATTAAGATTAAGATCATCACCTGAGGTTTGCGTGTACTCTCGCCGGCTTCTGCCAAGAGCGAGTAGCCACAAAGAATCTGAGACTGATACGAAAGGAGAGAAACCAGTGAGCGAACAGACATTACCCACCCCGGAACAGGTGCGCGCTGAAATTCAGGAACACGTGCGTGATCCTGAACTGATGATGAACATTGTGGATCTCGGCCTGGTCTACAGTGTGGAGATTACGCCCGAAAAGAGCGCAGAAGTCACCATGACGTTGACCAGCCCCGGCTGCCCGGCAGGCCCACAGATCATCAGCGACGTGCAGCGCACCGTCCACAATGGCTTCCCCGCGCTGGACGAAGTGAACATCCACCTGGTGTGGACGCCCTTCTGGAATCCAGACATGATGTCAGACGAGGCTAGAGACGAGTTGGGGATCTTTTAAGCTATCGCTGAATCGCGTAGCAGACGGTCTTGCTCGCAACAAAAAAGCGTGGACGATGGCATAGTCGTCCACGCTTTTTCATTTGGATTGAACGGCAGAAAGACAGGCGAATGCTTTCGGCAAATCTCTCACTGACCGGTGCGTCGGTTGAGTATGAGCATCAGTCCAACTTCCATCATCAGCGCGGTCAGTGGATGTTTGACAATGGGCACGTGGTTGAAGCTTTCGGCAAGCAGCATGGCATAGCCGGCGTTACGCTCGTGTCCGGCGATCGAGAGCCAGGCCGCCTGCGCTTTGAGTGCAATCTGCAAACGGGACATCATGAGCTCCCCGGCTGCACCGTCAAACAACTGCGCGATCAGCGGTGGCAGCAGAGTGGCCGGATCGGCGCGTCCGCTTTGCGCGGTGGCACGCAAAACAGCCTCGCGCAGGGATTGCTCTTGAAAGAACCAGCCACTCATAGCCGGATGTCGCAAGAATTCTGCCGCGATTTCGGCCAGTCGATGCCCAGAATAGCCGCCCGCTTCGTAGCCATCTGCACGCTGGATAATGTCCGCCCATTGCGTCGGGCCTGATTCAAAGAGTGCCGTCAGTTTTGGATCCAACTGCGGAGCCTGATAACGGAAGAGGTTCAGACTGTGCAACGTGTATTCCAGGGGGAGCGGACGCGGCGCCGGCTGCTGCCAGTGTCGCTCCAACACCTGGCGCAGATGCCAGCGCGCATAGTCCACCGGGACTTCTAAAAAGACCATCGGTGTGTTGCTGGTGATGGCAATCGAGATGAGTTCGCCCACCGCGCGATTGGGCGGCAGGTAGCGCGCCTCTACGTCTTCGCTGCCGAATGTTTCCAGCAGGCCGGCGGTGGTGTCAAAGCGCAGGCCGATCAAGATGCCACTGTTCTGCTCTGAGCGCAGGAACCAAAGATCCTGTTCTCCGCTGAGGCTTACAGGGGTCAACAGCGCGCGCCAGCCGGTGATCGGGGGTGGATTGTAGACCACGCCGCTAAAGCGCAATTTGCGTAGACAGCGTGTGGCATACTCGGCCAGTGCCGGAGCCAGGTTGACCTGAAGATTGTCTAGCGCTTCGGCGGCCTGGTAACCGACATCGGGCGAACGCAACGTTGCGAGCTTGTCCATTGCGGTGCGCGCCACCAAGGGTCGCGTGTCGTAGGCGATGAGGCGCAGTAACTCAGGAGAATCCGCCGCCGGCAGCAGATCGAGAAGATCGATGACCATATAGGCCACGTCTTCGTTTTCCTGGCGCATTTGGCGCACATAGTCGAGCAGGACATAGCGGTTGGTTCTGCCTTCCTCAAGCGCTTCTTCGAGGCTCTGCATCACCACCACTTCGGGATCTTTGAGATCGCTCATCAGCGCCGCGGCAATTTCGGCCTGCAAGAAGCGTTCGAGGATCAACGCGGCTGTCAGTCGGGCCTGGGTCGGATTGTTGCGATTGGCGGCTTCGTGGCGCAGCAAAGCCGTGACTTCCTCAAAGGGAAGCATGGCTGCCAGCCGTCCAAGTCCACCGCGCAGTTGACTGCTCCCTGTATCGAGATACTTACGCATCACGGTCATGATCAGGTCGTGCTCATACTTTTGAGCAATCGCGCGCACCTGTTCAAGCAGTTCGGATTCGTTGGTGGTGTTGCCGAGTGCTTCAATATCGGCGTTGAGTTTTCGACGTAGGTGGAAGGTGTTGATCAGCTTGTCGCTCATGGCGACGATTATAGCACAGCAGTGGGGAATTTTTGATTTCTTTTTGCCTCGCATCCCGCTCAATGGTAAACTAGAGGGCGACGTTTAGAACGTTTGAACGTCTGCTCTCTACCTAATACAGTTGGGCGTAAATACCACGGCGAAAAGTTGGCACTCCTGCCTCTGGTCGGCAACGTGGACAGATTTCCGCCGGGATTTACCAAGCAACAGGATCATTTCATGGCGCAGGCCCTCTATCGCAAATGGCGCAGCCGGACATTCGACGAAGTGGTCGGTCAAGAGCACGTGACCCAAACGCTGCGCAATGCGCTGCGTGATGGACGTGTAGCCCACGCTTACCTTTTTTCTGGCCCACGCGGCACAGGCAAGACGAGCACGGCGCGTATCCTGGCCAAGGCACTCAACTGCACTGCGCCTGAGGCAGAGCGCCCTTGCGGCGAATGCCCAACCTGTATCGCCATCGGTGAAGGACGTATGCTCGACCTCATTGAGATCGACGCCGCCAGCAACAACAGTGTAGACGACATCCGCGAACTGCGCGACAAGGTCGGCTTTCAGCCTAGCGAAGGGCGATACAAAGTCTACATTATCGACGAAGTGCACATGCTGAGCACCAGTGCCTTCAACGCTCTGCTAAAGACGTTGGAAGAGCCACCGCCCCATACGCGCTTCGTGCTGGCCACAACCGAACCGCATAAGATCCCGGCCACAGTACACAGCCGTTGCCAACGCTTCGACTTCCGGCGTATCCCAGTGCCCGAAATTGCCGAGCATCTGCGTCATATCGCCGCCGAAGAAAACTTTCCCATCGAGGATGCGGCCTTGACTGCCATTGCGCGCAGCGCCGAAGGGTGTATGCGAGACGCCATCAGCCTGCTCGATCAGATGACGAGTTATGATTCCAATCTGATCTCGCTGGCCCAGGTGCAGCAGGTGCTGGGCAGCGCCGGCAGCGAGTCAGTGGCCGCCTTTGTGGATGCGGTTGCACAGAAACAGGTTGCCGCCGGGCTCACGTTGATCCAGCAGTTGCTACTCAGCGGCGCCAGCTTGCAGGAGTTTACGACCCAGGTTGTGGAGCACTTGCGCGGGGTGATGCTCTTGGAGATGACGGGCGACAGGTCGCTGCTCACCGATCAGCCACTCGACATGGTGGAACTGATGGCGCAGCAGGCGAAACATCTTCAACGTGGACAGATCCTCTATGCCATCAAACGTTTTAGCGAAGCCATCGGCCAGCTAAAAGGGGGATTGCAACCACAACTCCCCTTAGAATTGGCGCTGATCGAAGCGGTTCAAGGTGTAGTGACGCCGGTACAAAGCGTTGCACCGGTTGAAGCGGGCTTGTCTCAAGGTGCTGCGCCGAACCAGGTGGCAGTACAACCAATAGCGAGTACAAAATCCTCGCCCCGGCCGCAGAACGCCGCCCAAAAAAGCGGCAGTGACGGCGCCGGCCAGCCGTCAACCGCAACAGAGACGCCTGTCGCCGACGCTTCTGCGCCGCTGCCGTTGGATGAAGCCGCAGTCAAACAGTTGGAGAACCATTGGCCCGAGTTCCTGGGATTGGTCAAGAACCGTTGCGGCTTCAAACAAGAGGCGGCCTTGCGTGCCGTGCGCGATATTGCTGTGGGTGACCATGCGGCATCGTTTGCCTTCGGTAAGAACAAGTTCGCGCGTGAGATGATTGCCAACCCCGAGACACTGAATCAGGTTGCCGAGATCCTTTCACAGATCCTGGGGCGCACGGTGAGCCTCACCTGTCAGATCGGCGAATCGGCGACGCTCCCGGCCTCGGCAGGCCGTATCATCCGTGAGTCGACCGAGTCGGATGGACCCGATCCACTGGTGCAATATGCCGTGGATGAACTGGGCGCTCAGGCAGTCGAAGAGAGCAGTAAAGATAGACCAGAACAGCCAACATGACATTTCGTTTTTAGAAACCTTTAGGCAAGGAGTAGATTCATGGCGAAGAAACCACAAAAGCCGCGACGGACCGGAATCGGTGGCGGTATGCCCGGCGGAATGCCCGGGGGCGTTCCCGGTGGCATGGGCGGCAATCTGATGGCCCAGGTCCGTAAGATGCAAGAGGAAATGGAAAAGGCCCAGTCCGCCCTGGGTGAAGAGCAAGTCACCGGCAGCGCGGGCGGCGGTATGGTCGAGATCGATATGGACGGACATCAGAATGTCAAAGCCGTGCGTCTCAAACCCGAGGTCGTCGATCCCGAGGATGTGGAGATGCTCCAGGATCTGCTGCTGGCCGCCATCAATGACGCGTCGACCAAGGCCAAGGCCCTGGCCGAAGAACGCATGGGCGGCGTCACCGGTGGGCTGGATCTACCGCCTGGTTTGGGATTTTAGGATCGTAACTGGGGATTGGAGATTAGAAACTTTAGATCTTGATCGGTTTTGAATCTCCAGTCTCCAGTCTCTATGGCGCAAAGAGGAACACATTGAAACCACTTGCACAACCTGTCACCAACGTGATCGATGCATTCAGCCGACTGCCCGGTATTGGCCCAAAGACCGCCAGCCGGCTGGCTTATTTTTTGTTGCGCAGCGATGAGCGAATCGCCCTTGATCTGGCGGCTGCACTAGAAGAGTTGAAGGCAAAGACGCTCTTCTGCCAGACCTGCCACAACATTGCCGACAGCGATCCTTGCTCGATTTGCAGTGATCCTGAGCGTGGCGCCGCCGTCATCTGTGTGGTGGAAGAACCGCTGGACGTGCAGGCCATCGAACGCACCGGTGACTTCAAAGGCCAATATCACGTCCTCCACGGGGCGATTTCGCCTGTGGAAGGGATTGGCCCCGAAGAGCTGAAGATCAAAGAGTTGCTGATGCGGGTTCAGCACAGTCAAGGCAATGACGACGCCGTCCCTGTGAAAGAGTTGATCATCGCTACCAATCCCAATCTAGAGGGTGAAGCGACCGCCATGTACATTGCGCGCCTCTTCAAACCGCTCGGCGTGCGGGTCACGCGCCTGGCGCGCGGACTGCCTACCGGCGGTGATCTTGAATACGCCGATGAAACCACCCTCAGCAACGCACTCTCTGGGCGCAGCGAGATGTAAGAAAGTCGTATGATGACAAAGACGCACAGCAAACTTTCGAGCCTGAAGCGCGCCTGGCAAGAGGAAACACTGGCGCCGTTGATCAAGCGCTTCCCTGAACGGCGCACGCGCTACACCACCAGCAGCGGCGAGATCGAAGTACAGCCACTGTACACACCGCAGGATTGGAGCAGTGACGGATCTTCCGTTTTGGAGGAGACCTACCTGGCTCAATTGGGCTTCCCCGGTGAGTACCCGTTTACCCGCGGCGTGCAACCCAACATGTACCGCGGCCGGTTTTGGACAATGCGCCAGTATGCCGGCTTTGGGTCTGCCCAGGAAAGCAACGCCCGCTACCATTACTTGATCAACCGCGGCCAGACAGGGCTATCGGTGGCGTTCGATCTGCCAACCCAAATCGGCTATGATGCCGATCATGATCTGGCATTGGGCGAGGTGGGCAAAGTTGGCGTTTCCATCAGCAGCCTGCACGACATGCGTACACTGCTGCGCGGCATTCCGCTGGATAAGGTCAGCATCAGCATGACGATCAACGCGCCGGCGGCTATTCTGTTGGCGATGGTGATCGCGGTGGCGAAGGAGCAAGGGGTAGCGCCGTCTGCACTGCGTGGCACCGTGCAAAACGACATCCTCAAAGAGTATATTGCACGCGGTACCTATATCTTTCCGCCGCAGGCTTCGATGCGCTTGATCACCGATATCTTCCGCTATTGCACTGCCGAACTGCCCAAGTGGAATACAATTTCGATCAGCGGATATCACATCCGCGAGGCGGGCAGCACAGCCGTGCAAGAGGTCGCCTTTACCCTGGCCAATGCCATCGAGTATGTGCAGCAGGCGGTCAACGTCGGCTTGGATGTCGATGCATTTGCCAATCAGATCAGTTTCTTCTTCAACGCCCACAACAATTTTCTAGAGGAAGTCGCCAAGTTCCGCGCCGCCCGCCGGCTGTGGGCGCGCATCATGCGCGAGCGTTTCGGCGCCCAGAACCCAGACAGTTGGCGATTGCGTTTCCATACGCAGACGGGCGGCAGCACGTTGACGGCGCAGCAGCCAGACAACAACATCGTGCGCGTGACGCTCCAGGCCCTGTCCGCCGTGCTGGGTGGCACGCAGAGCTTGCACACCAATTCCAAAGATGAGGCCCTGGCTCTGCCCAGCGAGAAGGCTGTAGAGATCGCCTTGCGCACGCAGCAGATCATCGCCCATGAGAGTGGCGTGGCGGACGTGGTCGATCCCTTGGGCGGCAGCTACTACATTGAGGCGCTCACCGACGAGATCGAACACCAGGCACAAGCCTACCTTGAGCGGATCGATGCCCTGGGCGGCGCACTTGCCGCCGTGGAAGAAGGCTTCGTACAGCGTGAAATCCAGGACGCCGCCTATCGCGCGCAACGAGCAGTGGAAGGCCGCGATCAGATCGTGATCGGTGTCAATGCGTTCGAGACCGACGAAGCGACCATTGAAGAGATCCTGCGTGTGGACGAGCAGGTGCAGGCCGGCCAGATTGCCGCTCTTTCCCAGTTGCGCGCCAACCGCAACGAGGCCCACGTTGCTGCCATCCGCCAACGTATCGCCGATACCGCCCGCACGCCCGATACGCCGTTGCTGCCGCTCTTCATAGAAGCCGTCGAACAGGACGTCACTTTGGGCGAGATTTGTGACACGCTGCGCGACGTTTTTGGCGAATATTTACCGGGGAACTGGATTTAGACCGGTTGCTTGTTTTGTCGATAATCCTTTTCTATCTGTTTTTACGCTAGCACCCACCCGCACACAAAGGATCTGGATTGAACACAAACATCTCTCCCTTCCTCCGCCATCTGGATCATGTGGGTATTGTGGTGCGCAGTATTGATGATGCGCTCAAAACGTACGGGGAGTTGATGGGGATGCGCCTACTCGAGCGTCATTCCGCACCCGAGCATGGCGTGGACGTTGCCTTCCTCGATGCCGGTAACAGCACACTGGAACTGCTGGCCCCCATCGACCCCCAGAGTGGCACGGCGCGTTTCTTAGCGGCGCGCGGTGAAGGCACTCACCATATCTGCTTTGCGGTGGATGACATTGGCGCGGCCTTGGACCATCTGCGCCAACAGGGGCTGCGCCTGATCGATGAAACCCCGCGTAGGGGCATCCACGGCCTGGTCGCCTTTGTCCACCCTAAGGCGACCCATGGTGTCATGATCGAGTTGTTGCAGCGAGCGGAGCCCTGATCTCGCCATGCAAGATCGACCGCACGACGATGTCACTGATCTGAGTAGTTGGCGGCAGGTTATCGATCGAGTGCTAGGACAAAACCGCCCTGGTACAGCCTTACGTTTGCTGCCTGTGATCCTGCGCCAACTGCCGCGCTACTTGCCCGCCCAACGTCAGATGCTCCACGCGCTGTGGTTGACGCGGCGTTGGCGCGATGGGGAACTGTGGGCGAGGCGATTGCTGCAAGCAGATCCTATGCAAGAGTTGGCCTGGGCTGTGCTTGCCAATGCAGCCGAAGAGATCGGCAACCCATCGATGGCCCAGCGCTTCTGGCATCTGGCCTTTGAGCAAGCCCCCTACAATCGGCAGGTTCGCGCCGGCGTTGTACGGACGACCCTCGGTCAGGCATCCGCCCTGACGCTTAGCCAGGCCGCATTGGCCACCGTGTATCGGCATGGGAGCCGTTGGCGAGAGGCCCAGCAGATCTACGCCACCTTGATGTCCAGCTATCCGGATCGCCCTGATATTTATAGTGGCTATCTCGAATGCCTCTGGCAGAGCGGTGAGATCGATGCCGCCATCGATCTGGCGCATTCGTTAGCCATCCGCGACCCCAACCTGCTCCTGGCCTGGTTGGTATCAGCCGAGGTAGGCGACGATGACGATCGGGCGTTGGCTCAGGCCCCACTCACTGCAATGGACACAGACGGCGCTTACGCTGCCAGTCGCTACGGCATACATAGGGCGCATACTGCGCCTGCCCCCCTGATGATCTCCTCGCGAGAAGCCCGCTTCTTTGCCGAAGTTAGCGAAATGACGGCGACGAATTAGACGAATCCTGACGGATGCGCTAAGGTATGGGCTGGCGCGCCGCTTGCCCGCGCGCCGACCAACAGACGACCCATGCATTTGAGGAGATACCAACACAATGGAACGCACTTTTGTCATCATCAAGCCGGATGCTGTGCAGCGCGGCCTGGTCGGCGAGATTGTGGCTCGCTTTGAACGCCGCGGCCTAAAGATCGCGGGGATGAAGTTCATGCAGGTCAGTGAAGAACTGGCGCGCAAACACTACGCTGTGCACGAGGGGAAACCCTTCTTCAACGGGCTGATCCAGTACATCATCAGCGGCCCCGTGGTGACACTGGTGCTCGAAGGCACCAATGCGATCGCGGCTGTGCGCAAGACGATGGGGGCCACCAAGCCGGCAGAAGCCGACCCCGGCACGATCCGCGCAGATTACGGTCTGGAAATCGGGCGCAACCTGGTGCATGGCAGCGACGGCCCGGACACAGCGGCCAGTGAAATCGCCCTCTGGTTTGGCGAGGATTTGGTCAGTTGGGGACGTGCGGCCGATCCGTGGATTTTCGAATAGACGCGAGTCAAACGGCGTAACCAGGCAAACGCGCAAAAACGGCTTCTCGCTACGGCGGAAGCCGTTTTTTGATCCCAATCAAATCCGAAGATCCTGACGCTACAACATTCTTAGAACAACATTTGCATCTTGCCAGAGTTCGTCAAGGTTGTAGTAAAGTCGGGCCTCTTCAGTAAACAAGTGCAGGATGACATCGCCGTAATCAAGTAAGATCCAACCGCCACTGTTGCCAACCGGCGCGCTGCTGTTGAGGGGGCGGATTTTTTCTTTTACTTGAAGTTGTTCCCACAATTCATCGCGAATGGCATTGGCTTGCCGCTCGTTGTCCACCGTAGCGATTACAAAAAAGGTGGCGATGGTGGTCTGCTCACTCACGTTGAGCAGCAAAATATCCGACGATTGTTTATCCTCGACAATCTCTACGATTCGTCGAGCGAGTTCATTGCTGTCCAGACATGCCTCCTTGGGCTGACTGTAGTGAATCGAAAAATTCTGATAGGTAACACAGGACACTACGCATTTTAGCACAAAGACGGCTCCGACTCAATGAATTTGCGCTGAGGACGTGCGTCCCAAGTATTTCGGTTCTGATCTTCAGGGCAGCTACGCAGAACGGACCGGCACGGAGGCCGGTCCCTACACGTAGGGATGGACCTCCGTGTCCATCCGTCGTGGCTTCCCGGAAGATACGGACCCCCTAATAATTAATATGGGACACACCCTGACGCTGCGGCTGTGTTGAAGGTCAGGTAAATTGTTGATAGAATGTCAGGTGGATCGCTTGCGGCTAGAGCATACTATTCTTGCTATATTGGCTTACCCTATCGAATGATTCCTGAAACGAGGCTACCATGAAGTTGCTTGTGCGTCGTCAATTGCCCTGGCTCATCGCACTGCTCTGTGTGATATTGATGCCACTGGCGATCCAGGCTCAGGAAAAGTCCCTGGTGTGGGACCGCTTTGATGTGGACATCCTTGTCAACACAGACGGTACGTTCGATGTCGCTGAACACCAGCAGATTCGTTTCACCGATGGTGAATTCACCTTCGGTTATCGAGATATCCCTATACGTTTTTATAATTACATCGATGACTGGGCCGTAACCGACTCAAGCGGCAACCGCTATGAGCTGGTCAGCGGCAGCGGATCGCCCTACACCTTCACGGTCGACGAAGAGGGCTCAAGTTATGTGATCCGCTGGTACTTCCCCCCCATGCGCAACGAGACGGAAACCTATACGCTCAGCTACCGCGTTCACGGCGGCATACGTTTCTACGAGGGTGGGGATCAAGTATGGTGGAAGGCGATCTATGGGGATCGCAGCTTTCCCGTGCTTGAAGGACGCGTGACGGTGGAAACACCGGCCCCGATCCAGGAATGGGCCGCCTATATCAACGAGCGTGACGCGCGCGATTCCGCCACAGCGACAGTGCTCGAAGGGCAGAGATCTGTCCTGTTTGATCTGGATCGACGCTTGCAAGCGGGCGAAGAATTTGAAGTGCGGGTCGAGTTTGCCCCTGGGGTGGTGGCCGGTTCGGCTCAACCCTGGCAGGTGCAGGCCGATCAAGTAGTGGCCGAACGCGAAGCGGCGCAGGCGTATCAGCAAAGGTGGGCTCCGATTGCGACGGTTGGATTGGGCGCACTGGGCGCTCTCTTCCTGCTGGGTGGACCGGCGTTGCTCTATCTGCTTTGGGATCGACTCGGTCGCGATAAACCGGTGGACGTTGTGGCCGATTATTTGCCCGAGCCGCCTGATGATCTGCCGCCCGGCCTCGTGGGGACGCTCCTCGATGAACAGGCCGACATGCAGGACATTGTGGCGACGCTGGTCGATCTGGCACGGCGCAAGGCGATTAGCATCACCGAGGTGAAGAAGAGCGGCTTTTTGACGACGTCAACAGACTTTATCTATCGGCGCGAAAATGAAGGTGTCCCCATGCGCGCCTATGAAAAGTTGGTCCTGGATAGCGTCTTTGGCGGCAAAGAGGAGGTGGAGCTGTCGGATCTCAAGAACAAGTTCTACGAAAAGATCCCCAAGATCAAGACGGCGCTGTACAACGCGGTCACCGAAGAGGGGTTCTTCGCTCGCAATCCCGAAAATGTGCGCAACCAGTATGGGTGTCTGGGCGTTATCCTTCTGATCCTGGCCGTGGTGGCGGGTGTTGTCCTGTTGGGGATGTTTGGCGAACTGACGGCTGCTGCCTTTCTACCAGGGTTCGGCCTGGGCGTTACGGCGTTGGGGTTCCTTCTGTTGTCGCGCTACATGCCGCGCAAGACCGATCAAGGATCTGAGGCCGCAGCACGGTGGGAAGCCTTTAAGCGGTATCTGGCCGATATCGATCGCTACAGCGATCTGGAACAGCAGAAGACGATCTGGGATCGCTGGCTTCCTTATGCCATTGCCTTTGGCGTCGAGAAACAATATCTGGCCAAGTTTGAGCGCATCGACGCCCCTGCGCCGGGCTGGTACATCCCTAACCCCACGCTCTACGGCCCGTACCGACAGCGCTACTATGGCACTGGTCCTATCGCCACGTCGACAGGCGGTGGAATGGGTGACTTTATGGGCGGCGCCGGTGAAGGCGGCAGCCTGGGCGGTGGATTGAGCAGCGCCAGCCGCGGCATGGGCAGCAGTCTGGCCGGGATGAGCGCCGGATTGGGCGCCATGCTCAACAGTGCCAGCGCCACCATGACCAGTCGCCCGGCCAGTTCATCGTCGAGCGGTGGCGGCTGGAGCGGTGGCGGCGGCTTCTCTGGCGGCGGTGGTGGGGGCGGCGGCGGTGGCGGTGGCGGCGGTGGTGGATTTGGATGAGTTGATGGGCAGAACCGCTTTATCTCGATCATCACGCCGTTCAATGCTTTTGTGAATATTCATTCTGAGCCTTTAGGAGAGACTTATGCGCGGAGGTGGACGCATTATCGGTATCGCCATGATGATCATCGCCGTCGTTCTTTTGATCGGCTGGTCATTGACAGTTATCACGGCGGAAGGCAACAGCCCCGGCGGCATCGTGCTGGGCGTTTTTCTGGCGTTGATCGTGTGCGCCCCACTGGCAGCGATTGGCTTCTACCTTTTCCGCAAAGGACGGCAGGAGGAAGGCCAGTTTGCCCAGGTTGCCAAAGAGAAAACAATCCTCAACATGGTCCTTACCCAAGGCCAGGTGACGATCCAGGAAATCGTGGTCGAACTGGAAGAACCGCGTGAGCAGGTCGAAGCGATGATCCGCAACGTAGTGGGCAAGCAGCTTTTCAGCGGCGCCATCAACTGGGACAAAGGCGTCCTCTACAGTGTGGAAAGCCAGCAACTGACGGATAACCGCAAGTGCCCGAACTGCGGCGGCGAATTGCAGTTCGCCGGCAAAGGTGTGATCGTTTGTCCCTGGTGTGGCAGCGAAGTCTTCTTGACCAAGCGGGCGGCCGCAGCGACGGCAGCGCCGTCTACAAGTTCCTGATAAATACAGACTCTCGATTCCCCATTCTTTCACGTTTTTCGTATTCACGAGGAGAACCAATGTCCAATCCATTTGTTGACAGGTCCAAAGATGAGATGGGCGCTATCGAACGGCTGCTCAAAGGACTGCCGATTATCCGCGGCTATGTAGATAAAGAATTGCGCCGGGATGCGGACTATCGCCTGCGCCAGACGATTGCCGAAGGGTTGACCGCCGAAAAACAGCGGATCTATTCTTTACAGCAAAACCTACTGCGCAACGGTGGTCTGCGCTACCTCGATGATGTGGACGGGGTTGTGCAGAAATTGCAGACGCTGGCCGATCGGGTGACTACTGCCAGCTATGGCTACGCCGGTCTCTTCAATGCTGTGCGCATCAAAGAAGAACAACTGGACGCTCTCCACCGCTTCGACGTGGCGTTGGCCGCGCGCACCTACGAGATCAGCGAAGCCGTAGACGGGCTGGAGAAGGCGATCGGTGAGGGTGGTGTCGAAGAGGCTATCGATACGCTCAACCAGAAGCTCATCGAAATGAACCGTCTCTTCGATCAGCGCCACCGTGCCGTCGAGGATCCAGCGTTACTGGAAGGTGAAGCCCCCAACGTCAGTGAAGACTGGCTCAAGGCGGCCGACCAGTACGGCGCCCAAGCATCTAAATAGTCAGTAACCAGATAACTGCGCTTTTCAAGCCCAAAGGAGATTTCACCATGCCAAGGATCATTGACGTTGTCGAAGCGCCCAATCAAGGGCCAGATGAGTTGGTTGTACGCAAACCGGAGTTTGATTCCGGCGATTTCAGGTTTGGCAGTCAAGTGATCGTACGCGAAAGCCAGCGCGCCGTTTTCTACCGCGATGGACGCTCGCTCGATCTCTTCGAGCCGGGACGACACACCATCTCCACCGCCAACCTGCCTGTCCTTTCCACGCTCATGCGCTTCGGCACCGGTGGCGATAACGTATTCACCGCCGAAGTCTATTTCGTCAACATGCGTGAGTTCACCGACCAAAAATGGGGTACCCCCGAGCCGATCAGCCTGCGCGACACCGATCTGGGCCTGGTTCGGCTGCGCGGCTTCGGACAGTACTCCATCCAGGTTGCCGACCCCAAACGCTTTGTCGATCAGTTTGTGGGTACGCAGGGCATGTACCGCACAGCGCAGATCAGCGACTTTCTGCGCAGCGTCATCATCAGCAAGATGACCGACGTGATCGCAGAAAACATGACCAGCATCCTCGATCTGCCCAAGATGTTCGATGAACTCGGCGCCGCCATGCGCGCCACGCTCCAGGATGACTTCCTGGCGATGGGGATCTCGCTCAAGCAATTTCGTATCGTCTCCATCAGCCCCACCGAAGAGACCGCCAAGGCCATCGACGAACGCGCCGCAATGGGTGCTATCGGCGATATGAACGCCTATCTCCAGTTCAAAGCCGCACGCGCCATGGGCGATGCCGCACAGCAGCCCGGCGGTGGCAGTTCCGAAGGGTTGGGTTTGGGCGCGGGGATCGGTATGGGTGCGGGTATGGCCGGTATGATCGCCAATGCCTTCAACAGCGGTCAGCAACAGCAGCCGCAGCAAGGGCAAACGCCCGCTGCCGGCGCCGGCGCAGCCGCCGTGCCCGACGTCATGACGTTGGATGAAGCCGCCGCCTATCTGAAGGTCGCCCCCGCCGATATCCAGGCCCTGATCGACGAAGGACAGATCTCGGCGCGCAAGATCGGCAGCCAATATCGCATTAGCAAGGGCGTCATCGATCAGTTCCTGGCGGGCTAACCTTCCCTCTCTCAAGCCAAAAAGCGCAACGATCAGCGCTGATCGTTGCGCTTTTTGTATTCCCCGAATCTTTGTCCTGTGCCGCGGCGGGCAGTACAATGGGACGCAACGAAACGCCTCAGATGCGACGATACGGACAGCGTGTTTCACCTGAGGCTGAAGACACGACGCAACGATCTTGTCCGCGAAACCGCCAGGGGAGGAATTGGGTGAAAGCACTTGTAGAGCGTATTCGTAGTGAAGGACGCAACCTGGGGCGCGGTATCCTCAAGGTTGACGGATTCATCAACCATCAGCTCGATCCGGTTCTCACGGTTGAGATGGGGCAGGAATTTGCCCGCCGATTTGCTGCTGCCGGCGTCGATGGGATCACCAAGATCATCACCGCTGAAGTCAGCGGCATCGCACCGGCGCTTACTACGGCAATGGCATTGGGTGTACCTGTTGTCTATGCACGCAAACACCGGCCCATCACCATGCCCGCAGGCTTCTACGCATCTGAAGCGCCCAGCCACACCAAAGGCGGCATCGTGCAGTTGATGGTCTCGCCCGAATATCTCCACCCCGCCGACCGCGTGCTGCTTATCGACGACTTTTTGGCCACGGGCAAAACGATCCACGCGCTGGCGCAACTGATCGCCGACTGCGGCGCCACGTTGTGCGGAATCGGCTGCCTGGTCGAAAAATCGTTTGAATCGGGCCGCGCCCAGTTGTCGCATCTCAACGTGCCCATCGTCACCCTCGCCATTGTCGATAGCATGGACAATGATGCGATCGTGGTGCGCGATCCGAATGAGGATGGCGGTTCTTCGACAACTGCCTAGGTTTTGTTGACATACCTTCACTACCAAGGAGATTGCATGCAACACCAAACCATCGCCGTGCTGGATTATGGCAGCCAATACAGCCAATTGATCTGCCGCCGGGTGCGCGAGGCGAATGTCTTTGCCGAGTTGATTTCGTGGGATCGGGCGGCAGCGCGGTTGCCGCAGATCGAGAATTTGGCCGGTGTCATCCTATCCGGTGGGCCGAACAGCGTCTATGACGCCGGCGCGCCGACGCTGCCCGAAATTGTCCTGGCGGGGGACGTGCCGGTGCTGGGCATCTGTTACGGCCTGCAACTGCTGGCTCATTACGGCGGTGGGCACGTCGTGCCCAGCAGCGAACGCGAGTACGGAGCCGCCGAGATCCGCCTGCTGTCCGAGTCGCCGCTCTTCGTGAACCTGCCCGCGGCTCAGCGTGTGTGGATGAGCCACGGCGACCGCGTGGACCGTCTGCCCGAGGGCTTCATCTCCATCGCCCGCAGTGACAATTCTCCCCTGGCCGCGGTAGCCGATGAAGGCCGCCGCCGCTATGGTATTCAATTCCACCCCGAAGTCGTGCACACACCGCACGGTAACCAACTGCTGCACAACTTTGTGCGTGGCATCTGCGGCTGCACCGGCGATTGGACGGCAGGCAATGTGATCCTGGAGAGCGTCGACCGCATCCGCCAGACCGTGGGGCCGGATGGACACGTGATCTGCGGCCTCAGTGGCGGCGTGGACAGCGCCGTCGCCGCCACCCTCATCCATCGAGCTATCGGCGACAACCTTACCTGCATCTTCGTCGATCATGGGCTGCTGCGCCAGGGCGAGGCCGAACAGGTGGTGGAAACCTTCGAGCAGCACCAGGGCATGCGTCTCATCGCCGTCGATGCCAAAGAGGAGTTCCTCAGCGATCTGGTTGGTGTCACCGATCCTGAACTGAAGCGTAAATTGATCGGTACACGCTTCGTACGCGTCTTTGAGGCCGAGGCGGCACGCTTGGCGCTGGAGTGGGGTATTGATCACCCGGCCTTCCTGGCGCAGGGGACGCTATACCCCGACGTCATCGAATCGGCGAGCAATGAGGAGACGCGCAACGCTCGCACGATCAAGACCCATCACAATGTGGGCGGCCTGCCTGCGGACATGACCTTCCGCCTGATCGAACCGCTGCGTATGCTCTTCAAAGACGAGGTGCGTACCCTGGGCGCAGAGTTGGGGCTACCCGATGAGATCGTCTGGCGGCACCCTTTCCCCGGCCCAGGACTGGCGATCCGGCTCTTAGGCGAAGTCACCTGGGATCGGCTCGAAGTGCTGCGCAAGGCCGACACCATCTTTCTGGAGGAGTTGCGCGCCGCCGATCTCTACCGCAAAACCAGCCAGGTCTTCTGCGTGCTGCTGCCGGTGCACAGTGTGGGGGTGATGGGTGACGGACGCACCTATGAGAATCCGATTGCCCTGCGTGCCGTCACCACCGACGATTTCATGACCGCGGATTGGGCGCGCCTGCCCTACGATCTGCTGGCGAAGGTGAGTAACCGTATCGTCAACGAGGTAGACGGGGTCAACCGCGTGGTATATGATATTAGCAGCAAACCGCCCGCTACGATTGAGTGGGAGTAGCCTTGAAGTAAACCAATCCTATGGGTCGATTTTTACGCTTTGTTTTCTTCCTAATCCTCATCCTGGCGCTCTTCCCGCTGTATACGCGTTTTAAGGCAGCGGCAGGACCGATCCCGCCGGGTGTCTATCTGGCGGGTGAGGAGATGAGCCATTACAAAGATCCGGCAGAGATTGTGGAGGCGATCCGCAGTCGATTCCGTGATCCGGTGGCAGTCTACTTTGGTGAGGAGCGGCTTGTCCTCGACCCTGAAGACGTGGACTTCCACGTCGACGCCGAGATCATGTTGATGGAGGCGTCCGGCTATCTGGAAGGCACCGACTTCATCGACATTTCGGTGCGTCACCTCTTAGGACTGCCGCAGCGCCGCCGCCAGGTTTCGCTCCGTTTCACCCTCAACCACGACAAACTGCACGATTGGTTGGCCAACGTGGCTGTCGAGCACAACCGTGAGCCGCAGACGGCCCGCGCCGTTCCGCCGCAGTGGGGGTGGACCGATAGCGGCGGCGATGAGATGCTGCCCACCGGTTTCACCGGCAGCGTGCAAGAGGACTGGCGCTGGACGTTGGGGACGCCCGGCCAGACCTTGCTAGTCGAGGAAAGTGTCCAGTCGATCATCGATACCTTGACCGATCCCGATCACGCCGCCGCTCATCTCGTCCTGGCCGAAACGGAACCACCTCCGCTGTCTATGGACGCGCTGAGCCGAGTCTTGAACAGCTTTACGTCAGATTTCCCCGGCTTTGCTGCGATCTATGTGCAAGATCTGGCCAGCGGTGAAGAGGCAATGGTGGATGTGGATGTGGCCTTTTCTGGTATGTCCACGATGAAGGTGGCAATTGTCACCGAAGCCTATCGCCAACTGGAGGAACCGCCTGAACCGTATCTGGGCCAGTGGATCGACTATGCGCTGGGTGAAAGCAGCAATGCGGCGGCCAATGAAGTGCTGAGGTGGAACGGCAATACCGACATTTACGCCGGTGGCCGGCATGTCACCGAACTGATGCAGGCGCTGGGCTTCGACAATTCGTTCATCCAGACCGGCTACGAGGACAAGAGCAACATCGCCCCTATTTCCACGGCGGCCAACCGGCGTACTGACTGGAACACGGATCCCGATCCCCATCTTCAGTCTACCCCGGTGGATATGGGGCGACTGTTGGGCGAAATCTATCGCTGCTGGCAGGGCGAGGGGCGGCTGCTGTCTACCTTTGGCGACGCCTTTACGCCGCGCGAGTGTCATGACATCCTGTTTTATATGAGCCACGACGAGTTCCAGGAGCTGATCTGGGGCGGTCTCCCTCGCCCCAAGACGGCATGGATCGTCCACAAACACGGCTTCGTTAACGAGGCGCACAGCGACCTGGCCCTGGTGTGGGGACCGGCGGGCCCCTATGTGATCAGCGTCTATCTCTGGCGCGAGGGCTGGATGGACTGGGATACGAGCAACAGCACCATGAACGAGATCAGCCGGATCGTGTGGAACTATTTCCAGTTTAAGGCGGACGTTGAAGGGTTGACGCCGCTCGAAGCGCCTTACTTTGAACTGCCGCCGAACTATACCGCGATCCATCAACGCTATGACAGTTGGGCATCCAACCGGTTGCGCCCCGAAGAGGAACCGGCAGACAAACCTGCAGACGAGGAAGCCGCTGTTGTCTCGGAAGACGGCGGATGACATGACGAACCCGATCTGCGTTAAAGGTGCACGCCCCGGCGACCGCAAGTTGCCGGGGTTTTTTTATGTGCCGGGCCCTTCTGCAACTTTTGTCTCACAATATCTCCACATTTTATGACCGACGATGTGACGAAAGACAGATGTGAGTGAAACGTTCATGACCTAAGATAGGACCAGACGAGTCAATTGTGCAGCAATTTGACCGAGATATGAAACTTTGTGGTTCACCAGCCGTAGTAGATACCCCAACGCCATCACAGGCTGGGATCTGTGCACAGCAAAAGGTACGGCGTTCAGAACAGGTCATCGGCCAAGGAGGGCCCCCTGATGCAACAAAAGGAGCAGTTATCCATGCGCAATCGCGCCTTCTCTAGCCAGGTTTTTGTTGGCTTGATTCTGGTTCTGATTGGGTTCGCGATTCTTGTCAGCAATCTGGGATGGTTGGATCTGTCCTCAGCGTTTCAGTGGATACCGTCGGTCTTCGTTTTGCTCGGTATCTGGCAGTTGATCGCCAATCGCTTCCGCTTCATCACCGGCCCGGTGATCTTGATTGCGGGCGGCGCGGCCTTCCAATTGGCCGCCTTTGACATCATTGAGTTTGCGTCGATCTGGCAGTTTTGGCCCTTGATCCTCATCCTGATTGGCGGCTCGATGTTGTTAGAACGGTCTGGGGTTAGGACGCCGGCGCCGTTCACACACCGGGAGGATGAAACCGAAGTCAGCATCCTGTCGATCTTCAATGGCGCTGAACACCGAGTCACCACTTCTTCTTTCCAGGGCGGCGAGACGACGGCCATCTTCGGCGGCATAGACCTGGACTTACGGTCCGCCGCCGTGACGGAAGCGCCCGCCCGCATCAACACCTTTGCCCTGTTCGGCGGCGTGGACGTCGTTGTCCCCGCAACATGGACAGTCAAACGTGACGTGTTGGGCATCTTTGGCGGCAGCGACGATGACCGTTCTGAAAAGCCGCTTGTGCAGGACGATCACCCTGACTTAATCGTTACTGGCTTCGCCATGTTTGGCGGTGTCAGCGTCAAGAGCAAATAAACCGTACCTATAGAAAGGATTTCCACCGTGGCAAAGCAAACAATGACTGACCTTGAGTACAACAACCCTGAACCCAATGGCGACAATCTTAACGGTGGCAAGCCTCAGGCCGCCTCAGACTTACGCCTGCTCTGGGGTGGGCTGCTCATCGTCGCCGGCCTTCTCTTCTTGTTCCAGAATCTTGGTTGGTTCGACTTCTTGAGTTTTGTGCCTGCGACCCTGTGGTCGATCGTATGGACGGGTATTTTTGGCCTGGGTGGGTTAGCATTTCTAGGCGGTTTGGCGATAACCGGTCGCAAGAACTGGTGGATGGCGATTCCGGGTTTCGCGTTGTTGGGGCTGTCGGGTACGATTATCGCCAGCGACATCCTGCGCTTCATCCCCTTTGAGGGATCGATCTTCCTGGGCAGCATCGGCTTGGGCTTCGTCACCGTCTACGTCCTCAACCGCGACATGTGGTGGGCCGTGATCCCCGGTGGCGTCTTGGGCACACTGGCTGTCGTTGCCGCACTGGATGAAGTGGGCATAGGGAATGGTGATGCGAGCGCCGTCTTCTTCTTCCTGGGTTTGGGCGCCACCTTCGCCCTTGTTGGGCTGGTGCCAACCCCGAAAGGACGCATGACCTGGGCCTGGATTCCGGCGGGTGTCATGTTGATCATGTCGTTTGTGGTCCTGACTTCCAGCTTTGGCCTGTTAGAGTTCCTGTGGCCGCTGGCGATCATCGGTATCGGCGTACTGATTCTCTTCCGCAATCTCTTCCAAAGACGAGCTTCCTGACAGTTTCAATTGCTGTTTACACAACGGGAGCGCAACTGCGCTCCCGTTTTCTTCACCCCGTTATCCCTCTCTCGCTGCTCTGCGCCTGCTCTACCTCATGCCAACTCTGTACCCTTCAGTTATACCAAGATGCATTGAGCATTGGCCCGGTTGCGTTTATGCTGTGCAAGAGGCGCTTATTGGGCGCTCACGAACCGAACCAAGTAAGGACCATAACGCCATGATTTCGTTGAATAGCATTTACCGGTGGTTGCAAACAGGAGCAGCTACTCTTCGTGAAGGTGTGCTCGATCTGAGTGTAGCGTTGTCTTCGGCGCTGTCGATCGGCGATCAAGGACAACAGCCTGCTCTGAAGTTGATTCCTATTCGCAGCGAGAGACGCAATCTTCGCCCTCGGCGCTGACAGATTGACAGTTCAACATAACCAGCCTGTGCATCCTCCCCAATGTTTGTTTCGATAACCGTTGTGGAGGATGCGGCATTGAATGGCTCAGACTCTATTCTACAGTTTTCGAGTTCAGGGAGGCTCCACTTTTATGGCTACATCCCCAAAAACCAGATCTACAACCAGGACATCCCAAAACGGACACGAGTCTACGGAAGAGCTACAGAAGATTTCGTGGCAATTGAGCAGGACGATCCTTGAGATCACCACGAAGGCAGGTTCCGGACATCCGTCGAGTTCACTTTCCGCCATCGACATCCTGGTGGCGCTCTACTTCGGTGATGTGCTGCGCTACGATGCCCAGCACCCCGACTGGCCCGACCGTGATCGGTTTATCCTCAGCAAAGGGCATGCTGCCCCCGGTCTCTATGCCATCCTGGCCGAAGCGGGCTACTTTGACTATGATCTGCTGCCCACGCTGCGACAGATCAACAGCCCGGTGGAAGGGCACCCCAACATGCGCCGGCTGCCCGGTGTCGAAGCTTCAACCGGCTCCCTGGGCCAGGGGCTGTCTATCGGGCTGGGCCATGCCCTCGCCGCCCGTCTGGACAGACGCGATTACCGCGTCTATGTCATGATCGGTGATGGCGAATCGGACGAAGGCCAGATCTGGGAAGCAGCGATGGCCGCCGCCAAGTACAAAGTCCACAACCTGACCTGCATCCTCGACTACAATCAGTTTCAGCAAACGGGACCGGTCAGCGATGTGATGCCCAGCCTGGCGCCGGTCGCCGATAAGTGGCACGCCTTCGGCTGGGATGTGGGCACGGTCGACGGCCATGATATTGACGGCGTCTTGCGCACATTGCGTGCCGCGCAAAAGGTCAAAGATCGCCCACAGATGATCATTGCGCATACACTGAAGGGCAAGGGGCTTTCCATTTTCGAGGAAAGCGAGAACCGCATGCATGGCAATCCGGTGCCAAAGGACAAGCTAGACGATACCTTAGCCGCGCTGGACGAGTTGTACGGAGAAATGGGGGACTGACAATGGATATTGGAAAATCAATCGGGTTGGACTATGGCCCGGCCACGCGCGATGCGTTTGGCGAGGCACTTGTGGAAATTGGCCGAGAGAACGAAAACCTCGTGGTCCTCGACGGGGATGTGGGTAATTCCACCCGCACAGAGAAATTCGGCGAAGCCTTCCCTGGCCGCTTCTTCAATCTAGGCATTGCCGAAAGTAACCTGATCGGCGTTGCCAGTGGATTGGCTGCCTCTCGCAAGGATGTTTTGGCGGCTAGCTTTGCAACATTTCTGTGGAGCAATGCCTTCGATCAGATTCGGATGGGCATCGCCTTTCCGCAGTTGCCGGTGAAGTTGATGGGATCGCATGCCGGTATCAGTATTGGCGAAGATGGCCCCAGCCAGATGGGTATCGAGGACATTGCGTTGGCGACGGCGCTGCCCAATTTCACGGTGCTTGTGCCTGCGGACGGTCCCTCAACGGCGGCGGCGACGCGGGCGATGTTCGCCCATGACGGCCCTGTTTATCTGCGCACAGGGCGATCAAAAGTGCCGCTGATCTACGACGGCGAGGAGGTTCCCTTCCAGATCGGCAAAGCCAATCAACTGCGCGACGGCAAAGATGTGACGATCATTGCCTGTGGTCTGATGGTTGCCGCGGCATTGGAAGCCGCTCAGAAGTTGCACGAACAGGGGATCGAAGCGCGCGTGCTCGACATGCACACCATCAAACCTATCGATGAAGAAGCCATTGTCGCCGCAGCAAGCGAAACCGGCGCCATTGTCACGGCAGAGGAACATCTCCTCGAAGGTGGGCTGGGCGCAGCCGTGGCTCGTGTCGTCGCGCTACGCCACCCCGTGCGCATGAATTTTGTCGGCCTGCGCGACACCTTCGCCGAATCCGGCAGTGGGCAGGAACTGTTGGAGAAGTATGGTCTGACTGCCGCCGACATTGTACAGGCGGTTGAAGAGATCAGAGGGTAAAGTGGCATCACTTCAAGTGATTGAGGTAAGGTTGACGGCCGGCTGCACTCACTGCACCTGGCCGTCAACGTTTTTATCTGCCCACAATTTCATCCATCACGCGTGAAGTACGGGCAGCGGATTCACCTGTGCTGGGGCAGTGCCCTCGTCCGTGGAGTTGGTCGACAATGGTCTGGATCAGCGGTTGCTGCACGTGCTGGGGGTAAGAGATCGGCCATTCCTGCACGGCGCCGTCGCGCTCCAGCCGCACGGGATCGTCACTAAAGGCCGAGAACACGATCTTGCCCCGGCTGCCGAAGATCTCCATTGTGTCGCACTTCTGATGTGGGTCCACGGTGAAGCACCAGACGCCGCTGCCTTGCACGCCCGATGCAAAACGGAAGTTGGCGGTGACAATGTCTTCGGCGGGGTAAAGACCGGCCTGATTGGCCGCATGCCCGTGGGCGGCCACAATCGGGCCAAGCAGGTAGTCGAGGAAATCGAGCTGGTGCGAAGCAAGATCAAAGAAGTGCCCCCCGCCCGAAATCGCCGGTTGTACGCGCCAGGGAAGATCCCGCGCATTCTGTTCTGCCGGTTTGATTGGTTGCAAGAGACGGATGGCCACAAAGCGAATCGCGCCGATCGCGTCGGCCTCGATCAACTCCTTCACTTTGAGAAAATTGGGCAGACTGCGGCGATAGTAGGCCACGAAGAGCGGCACCCCGGCGGCCTCGCAGGCTTCGATCATCGGCAGGCATTCTGCATAGGATCGCGCCATTGGCTTTTCCACATAGACGGGTTTGCCCGCCGCAGCCACACGCCGAGTGTACTCGGCGTGTGAATCAGGCGGTGTGGCAATGTAGACTGCGTCTACTTCGGGATTGTGGATCAGCGTGTCGGCGTCGTTCGTCCAGCCGGGCACACCGTGACGGTGTGCATAGTCCTGGGCCAGAGCGGCGTCGCGGCGCATCACCATCACCAGTTCCGATCCTTTGATCTTAGCGAAGGCCGGCCCGCTTTTTACTTCCGTAACGTTCCCACAGCCAAGGATGCCCCAACGGATTGATCGAGTGGTTGTCTCTGGCTTGCTCTTGGAATTGGCCATTGAGGAATTTCCTTTTGAATTTGGGATGGAGTCGTTAGCGGTTCTAGATTCAGCGCCTTTGCATGATCTCTCGTCTTATCGCAGCACCGATTTTGGCGTTGGGTTGAGTCTCGTTATGACGGTCTTTTCGCGGTCGAGCAGTTCGGGGACTTTGGGCGAGATTTCGTTCTTCCAGAAATCGCTCTCGTAGACGGCGGCGTAGAGCCTTTTGCGATCTTCCTCGTCATCGAAGCGACGGATCCAAACGTAGAGATCCTCCTCTTGTTCGGCGATGAAGCTACCCACGATTACCATTCCCTTGGATGCCTGAAAGGGGATGATCACATCTTCCATAAACCGCACCCATTCCTCGCGCTTGCCGGCCTTCGCGCGATACTGACGCAATTCGAAGAGCATGTGGAATCCTTTGTGTGTTAGTTTGATTCTTCTGTGTGACCAGCCATCACTACCGCATCAAGGATCTTGCGATAGCCTGTACAACGGCATAAATTGCCTGTAAGCGCTTCTTGCGCCTCGCCCCGCGTCGGGTGAGGGCGTTCCTCTAGCAACTTGGCCGCCGACATTAGAAAGCCCGGCGTGCAGTAGCCACATTGAACGCCGCCGCTCTGCACAAAGGCCGCCTGCAGCGGATGCAACTGCTCCCCATTCGCCAGCCCTTCTATCGTAACCACCTTACTGCCCGCTGCCCGTTCCGCAGGCACCAAACATGCCATCACCGCCATGCCATCGAGGAAGACGGTGCATGCACCGCATTCCCCTTCGGCGCAGCCTTCCTTTACCCCCACAAAGCCCGCCTCGCGCAGACTATCGAGCAGCGTCCTATTGGGGGAAAGGGTGACGTTCTGGCCGTTGACGGTGGCCGGTTGCGGGTTGCGATCTGCCTCTCTTTCACTCCCCCCGACCGGCCACTTACCGTCTGTTGCACCCCATAGCAGAACAGGATGATCCAGCCATCCTGCACGGTGACGACCGGAGGCGATCTGGCGCAGCAGCCGCGCCGTGAGCGTTTCCACCATCGCCAACCGGTATTCGCCGCTGCCGCGAATATCGTCGATGGGAGATGCCGCCTGCGCCGCCAGCCGCGCCGCTTCGATGATGACCTCTTCGCTGAGCGCTTTGCCCACGAGAAAGTCTTCGGCCGCCGCCGCCCGCACGATGACCGGGGCCACTGCGCCCAAACTGATGCGCGCCTGCCTCGCCACCGGCGTCTCCGCTTCTGCGCTAGACGGATCAATTTCCACCACGGCGGCAATGCTGTTGACACTGATGGCCTGGGCGCGGCGCAACCCCAACTTGATGAAATCGCCTCGCTCATTCGCCGTCAGTGGGCGCAGCGAAATGCGGGTTACGATCTCATCGGGGGCCAGATCGACGCTGCGGAAGCCCGTAACGAAGTCCTCGATGGGCAATGTGCGTTCCCCGCGCGCAGCGCTCTGCACGGTGATCGTGGCACCCAGCGCTTGCAGCGGCACAATCGAATCGTTGGCCGGGCTGGCAGTGATGATGTTGCCCACCAGCGTGCCCCGGTTGCGGATCTGCGGTGCGCCCACTTCCCAGCAGGCACGCGCCAGCGGAAAGGCTTTCTCTACAATCAAGGAACTGGCTACACATTGGTTGTGCGTCACCAGCGGCCCCAGATGGATCTGCCCGTCCGCTTCCCAGATTTCGGCCAGCCCCGGCACACGCGTCAGATCGATAATGCCCAGGGCGCCGCCATCAGGCGCGCTGCGTATGGCACGATCCATTTCGATAATCAGATCCGTGCCCCCGGCGATGATGCGTGCGGCGTCCGCGTGCTGGGCCTTTAGTGCCAGCGCTTCCGAGAGCGTGCGAGGCGAGATATAGAACTGGTACATTGGGTGAGTCCTTCATGCGAAGTGCGTAGTGCCTGCGCGTCGTTGGCCGGATGATCCACAACCGACTATGCACAGTGCACTACTGTCCATGTCTTTCGATAAAACTGGGCCTCTGCCAGCGCTCGATGATAGGCGCGTTCGTCGGCGAAGTGATCTTGTTCGATGAGGTAGCCCTCGAGGGCGACGTCGAATTCATCGACGCCGAAGGGCCAGGGATCGAAGCTGATCTGCTCATCGGTATAGCGCATGCGGATCTCGACCTCGACGCCGCTGTAATCCAACGGGCAGTGCGAGAGCGTCGCCTCTTCGGCCCAGGGCACGCTGACCTGGAGGCTGGCATGATCGCCGAATTGGAGTAGCCGGGCGTTGGCTTCGATCACCTCCGGCTGCATCGCCATCACGAACTCAGGAACGTCGGCCAGCAACTGCCGCGCACGTTCGAGCAACTGGCGTTGGTCGGCCAGGAAGCGATTGACCTCGGCGTTGTTGGCCGAATCATAGGCGTCGCGCGCTTGAAACTGTTCATAAAGAATAGCCGCATGACGGGCGATAATCAGCGCAGCGTAGGGATGCTGTCCCCATGCCCGCTCGATGCCGCGCTGCCACAGCCGCGTCTTGGCCGCCTGATCGGTGAAGGTCATAAAGTCCATCGGGAAGCCGTCGTCGCAGAGGAGTGGGGCCATTTCCCATTCGGCCCAGCCGTTGTCGTGTTGGGCGATCGCCATCATCACCGGCGCGTAAGGCCGAGGTGTGGTGAAGTCGTCGTTGCCCCAGAAACGGCAAAACTGCGCCGCCATCAGCGCATGCGTGGTCTGGTGGATGCAGAGCAGCCGTCCATTCCCCATCTTGCGCACGATCATCGTTCAGATCCTTTCCATTGAAAGAAGAGTCCGATCCCGATGCCGATGCCGAGCAACAGGCTCAGGATCGTCTGCCAGCCGCGCAGCCCGAGTACCTTCTGCCCCAGCACGAAATGGGCGCTCACAAAGCCGACGCCGGCCAACGCCACGTCGGGCGTCACCGGCGATTCTGCGCCCGGCGTATTGAAGACTGCATCCTGCATCTTATCGATCTGCCCCTCCGCGCGTCCCTGCGCCCAGGAAAGAAGAGCGGGTAGCGCGGCGGCCGTCGCGAGCGTGGATAGGATGAACTTGACCAACTTTGTTAAAACCCTCCTGCAAATGTATCGATCATTAACTTCACGTCGCCCAGCGGGTAGAGAATGGGGCAGGTCGCGCCGTTTTCCATATACTCGCGGACCTTCTTTTTCACGTCTTCGGGGGTGCCGCTGGCTGTGATACGTTCCACCAAATCGTCGGGCACGAAGTGCATGGCCTCGCGCACCTGCTCTTTGGTGGCGGGCCAGCCCAATGTCGCCTGGATCTGTGCCACCACTTCCTTTTTGACGCCGCTGGCCTGGGCAATGTGTGGCTGCTGCGCCAAATATTGGGTGAGCAGTTCGCGGGAGCCATCCAACGCCGTCTTCCGATCCTCGTGCACAGAGCAAACGATCAACTGCGGGCGGTCTACATCGTCCAGGGTGCGGCCTGCCTTCCTGGCGCCTGCTTCCAGACGCTCCAACGCCATGTGGTTGTATTCGGGCGGCACACAGTAGTTGAGCACACAACCGTCGGCCATCTCGCCTGTCATCTCCAACATCTGCGGACCCGTGGCCCCGATCATAATCGGGACGTTGCGCGGTTCGCGCCGCCCGTGGACTACGTCCAACTCCACGCCGTTGAGCTTGTGGAATTCACCCTCATAGGTCACATTTTCCATGTCGAGCAGACGGCGCAGCAGTTCGCACGTTTCGCGCATGGCGGCCAGCGGCTTACGGCGGTCGATGCCCACATTGCGCGCCAGCGGATCCCACCAGGCGCCAATGCCGCAGATCACCCGATCCGGGGCCAGATCATCTAACGTCAGGAATGTCGCGGCCAGCAGACCGATGTTGCGCGTCCAATTGTTGATGACGCCGGAACCAATCTTAATGCGCTCGGTGACGGCGGCAAAGGCAGCCATTGGCACAATCGCATCGCGCACCAGGCGGCTTTCCGCCTGCCAGACGGCCTCGAAGCCCTTTTCCTCTGCATAGCGGACATACTCCATCCCCTCGCGGATCGGGTGTTTGTCCTGCAAGTAAAGGGCCACGCGCGTGTACTTCGGTTCGGTCATGGAGAGACTCCTTGAGGTGATGATTGGAGGTTGTCTGACAACTACTCTATGCCGCCATTGTACCCCGCGCCTTTCTTGAGCGTCAAGGTAGTAGAGAGCGGCCCGCGTCCCTGTCCGTCCATGCGTTCTCCGTGTTCCTTGTGGTAGTTCCCGTCTGTGTGGGTCTGCTTTCTAAAGAGGACCCGCTCGCCGGTTTCGTTATGGGTTGGGGGAAGTTTGGGTGCGCGTACAGGCGTGCTATAATCCACACATGGACAGGAGACCACCGCTCGAAGAGGCTACAATCGATCTGGCGGACGACGCCTTCTGGCATCTGATCCAGGGACGGCGCTCGATCCGCCGCTATGAGGATCGCCCTGTGGCGCGAGAGGTGATCGAGCAGATCCTCACGGCGGCGACGTGGGCGCCGTCGGCGCACAACCGCCAACCGTGGCGCTTCTGTGTGGTCGGCGAGGCAGAGACAAAACAGCGGTTGAGCGCGCGCATGAGCGATCAATGGCGTCGTGATTTAGGTAAGGACGGCGCCGATCCTGCCTTCGTTGAAAAACGAATCGCCATCAGCCACGCCCGCCTCACCGGTGCGGCAGCGTTGATCATTGCCTCGGTGTCGATGGACGATATGGACGTCTACCCCGACGCCCAGCGCGCCGAGGCCGAATGGTTGATGGCCGTGCAAAGCACCGCGTTGGCCTGCCAGAATCTGCTCCTGGCTGCGCACCATGCCGGCCTGGGTGCCTGCTGGATGTGTGCGCCACTTTTTGTCCCCGATCTGGTGCGCAACGCCCTCGACTTGCCGTCAGCATGGCAGCCGCAGGCGTTGATCACACTCGGCTACCCTGCCGAAACCAAAGAAAAAGACCGAGTTGATCTGAGCCAACGGGTCATCTGGCGCTAACCGTTCACACAAGGCCGCCAGGATGCAGAGGTGCAACGGGTTGTTAGCAGTGTAGCTTTGCACCTCTACACGGTTGCGCCTTTAAGTTGGCTTCCTGGGTGTTCGGACTATTATTCAAAGGATAGGACATGACCTCTCCCCAATTGTCGCAGATTCGAGTGGTGGCCCTCGCCGGTGGCGTGGGCGGAGCCAAGCTGGCGATGGGTCTTCAGCAGATCCTGGAACCGGGCGCGCTGACGGTTATCGTCAACACCGGCGACGATTTCGAGCATTGGGGGCTGCACATCTGCCCCGATCTCGATACCGTCCTTTACAATTTGGCTGACGTCAGCAACCCCGACTACGGCTGGGGCCGCGCCAATGAGGAGTTCAATGTCCTTACCGAGATGGAACGGTACGGCGGCGAAGACTGGTTCCGCATCGGTGATAAAGATCTGGCTTTACATCTGCGCCGTACCGAATGGCTGCGCCAGGGTGTACCGCTCAGTGATGTGGCCGACCGTCTGCGCCGAATGTTGGGCGTACCATCGCTGATCCTGCCCATGGCCAACGAACCTGTGCGCACCCTTGTCCACACAGACGAAGGGGATCTTCCCTTTCAGCATTACTTCGTGCGCCGTCGCTGTGAGCCCACTCTCATCGATCTCACCTTCCTGGGCGCCGAACGAGCGAAGCTGACCAATGACATCAAACGCGCCATAGAGCGCGCCGATCTGATTGTTTTCTGCCCCAGCAACCCCTACGTCAGCATCGATCCAGATCCTGGCGGTGCCGGGGTTGCGGGAGCGGTTGCGCCAAGCCAAAGCGCCTAAAATTGCCGTCAGCCCCATCGTCAGCGGTCAGGCGATCAAAGGCCCTGCCGCCAAGATGATGCAGGAACTCGGCGAAATGATTAGCCCGCTTACCGTCGTTGACCACCTGGGCGACCTGCTGGACGGTTTCGTCCTCGACAGCCAGGACGCCGACCTCAGCGACGCTGTGATCCTCCCTGCCCTCGTTACCGACACCATCATGCACGACATCCACAGCAAAGCTAGATTGGCCCGCGCCGTCGTCGACTTTGGGCTTGTCACTCAGTCTAACAGCACCATTTCATCCGTCGACCCCTCGTCCGCTCGCTAATGCAACTCTGGCTGATCGTGCCCGTTAAACCCCTTTCATTGGGCAAAAGCCGGTTGGCCTCGTTGCTGTCCGCGCAGGAGAGGAGAGAGTTGGCGCGGCGATTGTTGTTGCAGACATTGAAGACTGTCGCCGCCGTCGAGGATCTGGCGGGAATCATCGCCATCAGCCGCGACGAAGAAGTCTTGACGCTGGCACGAGCCGGTGGGGCGTCGACGCTGCCCGAAGCTGCGATCCCTACCGATCCTGCTCTTCCCGATCCCGAAGCTGCGCTCAACAACGCTCTGAACCAGGCGCGCACCGTCGCCGTAGAGCGTGGCGCCGATGCCATCCTCATCCTGCCTGCCGACCTGCCTCTACTCACCGTCCACGACATTGGGGAAATGATCCACCTCGGCAATCTCCATGATCGCTGCATCGTGCTTGCCGGCAGCCGTGACGGCGGTACCAACGCCCTCCTGTTGCGCCCTGCCTATGCCATCGACTTCGCCTACGGTCCACAGAGCCGGCAGCGCCACATCGAGCGCGCCAAAGCGGCCGACCTCACCATCCACGAGATCAGGTCAACGGCACTGGCGCTAGATTTGGATTCTGCAGAGGATTGGTTCCACTGGCAGACGTTGATTGGGGAGAACAATCTTTCGTAAAACTTCAATCAAACGCGCTTTATTGAAGACCACTCAGATCCACCAACAAGGGGAAGAGGTTGTGTGGTGTGGGCGGTTGTGGAGTCGGAACAATTTTCTTTCTAGTTGCAGGTGGCTACCTACAGTTGGTTACTCATCTTGTGCATCGGTGCCCATGATCGGCTCGGCGTGGTGGTCGACGCCGTACTTGACCATCATATCGCGCAGATCTTTGCGTTTAAAGAGCTTGACGTTGATGTGAGGATAGAGTTCGGCCATGCGGCGCAGTTTGCGGTTCTTATGGCGGATCAACTTGGGGCGTAACGTGGTCAGTTCGACGTAGAGATCCTGGTCGGGCATGTAGAAATCTGGCGAGAAAGCGACGCTGACATTGCCTTCGGCGTCCCATTCCAGGGGGAAAGTGTGCGGTTCGTATTCCCATTCGATGCCGTAAAAATCGAGGATACGGGCGAACTCCTCTTCTAGAGGATGGGAGAAGTTCGGCGTTTCTGGTGCTGTCTCTGTACTCAAGTGCTCACCCCGTTGCTAAACAATTGCCGGCGGAGGATTTGATTCAAGTATAGCAGAAAACGTGCGATGTACCAGGGGGCACTGGTCGCGTTACACGATCTGACGCTGGCTTTGGGAGTCAGATCGTGTAACACAATCTTACGCATCACGCACGACCTACTACTATCGTGTCAACGGTCAAGTGATGACAATTCCGTAGGGGCGCTGCTTGCTGCGCCCGGCACACTGTGCGGGCGCAGCAAGCAGCGCCCCTACCGATCACATCACGCTTGACGCATCACTACGCTGCCACCCGCATCTGCGTCGTCTTGAACCCAAGCGGCAGCGTCTTCACGCCGTTGAGGATCACGCTGTCACCCGGCGGCAGAGATCCGCGGCCAATGCGTTGCCAGTCCTGCAATTCATCCAGCATAATACTGAGGACGATCTTGGCTTCGAGTCGCGCCAAGGGTGCGCCCAGGCAGTAGTGGACGCCGTGCCCAAAGGCAATGTGCGGATTGGGGCTGCGGTGGATGTCGAAGCGGTTGGCATCGGGGAACTTGCTTTCGTCGCGGTTGGCCGAGCCGATCAGCGCGATGACGCGTTGATTGACCGGGAGCAGGCGCCCGCCGAGTTCGGTCTCTTTGGTTGAGATGCGGAACATGAACTGCACGGGCGAGCGGTAGCGCAGCACTTCCTCGATGGCGCCGGGCAGCAGGGAGCGATCCTGGCGTACGGCGGCCAGCGCTGCAGGGTGGTCGAGGAAGCACCTCACGGCGTTGCCGATCAGGTTGGTCGTCGTCACATTGCCCGCCACCAGCAGCAGGCTACAAAAGTCCAGCAGATCCCACTCGCTGAGTTTTTCGCCGTCGAGTTCTGCCGCCACCAGCACGCTGATCAGGTCGTCCTTGGGATCGGCGCGGCGCTGGGCGATGATCTCTTTGAAATATGGCCCCATCCCACCCACCAGCGTGGGCGGCAGATCTGCCCGGGCCTGGCGTTCGGCCTCACTCATCTCTTCTCTCTCGGCAAAAATCTGATCCGCCGATTTTACCAATGCCTCCGACCAGATCTTGAAATCGGCGCGGTCCTTGGCGGGGACGCCCAACATCTCGGCGATCACCATCACCGGCAGCGGATAGGCCAGGTCGTTGATCAGATCCATGTGCCCATCCTGGCGCAGGGGATGGATGATTTCGTGGGTCAGTTCAGCGATGCGTCCTTCAAGATTGGACACGGCCCGTGGCGTAAAGGCACGGGTGACCAGTCCGCGCAGCTTGGTATGGATCGGTGGATCCGACGCGATCAGACTGATCTTGCTGCTGCGATCAAGCTCGGCATTGCCGAACGCACGGCGGAAATCTGACGAAAAGTATTCGTAGTCTGACAGTACACGCTTGACATCGTCATATTTGGTGGCGAACCAGAGATCGTAGCGCCCAATGTTGAGCAGCGGCTTCACCCGCCGTAACATCCAGTAAAGCGGATACGGATTACTCCGTTGCCAGTTCATAACTTGCTGTAACATAAAATTCCTTTACAAAAGAGTTTCGTTGAAGACGCGTTTGAAAGCACAACTCTTCTATACTGTATCATCCTCAACGCCGATTGATTGGGGAGAAAACATCCATTTGTTACCCCCCCACAACTTCCACTTGCTGCATCTGCGCCATCTCTAGCAACACCTCACGCAATACCTGGAAGCCCAGTTCGGCCTCCTCGCGGCTGAGGATCAGTGGCGGACAGAGGCGGATGTTGTTGATCCCCGCCGTCAGGGTGAGCAACCCTCGTTGGAAGCAGCGTTCCATCCACTCGAAGGCTTTGACGTTGGGGCTTAACTCCAGCCCGATCATGAGCCCGATACCGCGCACGTCGACGAGGAGATCGCACTCATCTTGTAGCGAGCGGAAGCGTTCCATCAGGTAGTCGCCCTGCTCGACAGCGTTTGCCATCAGGTGCTCGTCCTCAATGACGTGGATATTGGCCAGCGCCGCGGCGCAGCCAATCGGGCTTCCACCCCAGGTGCTGCCGTGCGCAGCGGGCGGCCATGTCATCATCTCCGCCCGGGCCATGAAGCCGCCTATGGGCACGCCGCTGGAGATCCCCTTGGCCATGCAGATCACATCGGGCTGCACATTCCAGTGTTCGATGGCGAAGGTCTTGCCGGTGCGCCCGAAGCCGGTCTGCACCTCGTCCACAATAAAGACGATGCCGTGTTGGTCGCAGATCTCGCGGATCGCCTGCAAGAAGCCATCCGGTGGAACGATGTAGCCGCCTTCGCCCTGGATCGGCTCGACGATAACGGCGGACACCTCTTCGGCGGGCGTGGTGGTGGTGAAGATCTCGTCGAACTGACGCTGCGCCATCTCACGGCCCCAGGTGAACTCTTCTACACCGGGCGGGCAGTGGCTGCGGTTGGGGAAGCGCAGATGGCTAACCCCACTGAGCAGTGGACCAAAGCCGCGGCGTTGAATCGCCTTGCTGGCCGTTACGCTCAGTGCGCCCATGCTGCGCCCGTGGAAGCCGCCCAAGAAGCCGATCACTCGCTGGCGACCTGTATGGTAGCGCGCCAACTTGAGCGCACCTTCCACGGCCTCGGTGCCGCTATTGGTCAAGAAGACCTGCCAATCGCCGGTGTAGCTGCCCTGTGGTGCCAGCGAAACCAGCTTTTCGCACAATTCGGCATAGCCGGGGCTGTAAACGTCGCTACCGCCGGCGTGGATCAGGCGCGCCGCTTGCTCTTGCACGGCCTTGACCACGGCAGGGTGACTGTGCCCTGTGGCGCAGACGGCGATGCCGGCAAAGAAGTCGAGGAAGCGATTGCCGTCCACATCGGTGATCCAGCACCCTTCGCCTCGCTCCGGCACCAGCGGGTAGACGCGGCCCAGACAATTGCTGGTGACTTTTTCATCGCGTTCAATATAGGCGGCTGCTTTGGGGCCGGGCAGAGGACCGTGGATCTCGATACCACTGAGAGTGGAGGTGGTGAGAGGTGTCATCGTTGACAAGGGTGGCTCCTTTATAGAAAAAAGATGATGAGATAATGAGATGATGGGAGATCGTGTAGATCATCATTTCATTATCCCATCATCCCGCGTTTATATACATTCGCCCGTCTCGTCAGGTACAGCACGGTCGGGGATATCGCTCGTTTCTGGTGCGTGGCCGCTGCGCGTTTGCAGGTTAAAGATGTAGGTCGGCCCCAGCACGTGGACCTGGGCACCGATCAGGCTCAACGGCGTGCTGCGCCGGTATTCGTGGACATCGGTTTCGGTGACGTTGGCGCCGTCGACGATGAGGGCGCTGTTGGCGCCGAAGATCTCCAGCGTGTTGTCGGCGTAGATCACGGCGCCGGTGTCCACTTCGAGGCCGACGCCGACGAGAAACGGATTGTAGGCCACGGCGTGGAGCAGACGGGCCAGCCGGTTCATGGCCGCGCCCGCCTCGGCAGGCGTCACGTCGAGGACGAGCCGGTTGGTGATGCCCAGCCCTGGCGCAAAGTGGATCAGGTGGCGCGCCAGCAGGGGGCGGCGTTCTTCCTCGCGTTCGCTTTCATAGGCGATCATGTGCTCGCACAGCAGCGTGGCGGCGCGTCCATGGCCGCCGATGATCTTGCCGCGGGCGTTGGCGCGGCGAATGCTCTGCGCCAGCGGCGTTCCGCCCAGGATGGTGGCAAGGCGCAGCGGGTTGTCGCCCAACAAGAGTATGGCGGTAGCGCTCTCGATGCGTTCCAGATTGGTGGCGCGCAGCGCGGCTTCGCGGCTGTCCACCAGCATCTGCGTCACCGAATCCGACTCCCATTCGGTGAAGCGAGCGGCGAAGCGTTGGGCGATGGCGGCGCTTCCGGCGTCGAACGGCATCAGGATCACGCGTGTGCCGTAGCCGCCCGCCTCTTCCCAGAAACGTTGCAGCAGATGGGCCTCGGCGCGTTCGTCCTGGCAGGCGCCAAGAAACAGAATTGCGCCGCGTGTGTAACCGGCAGGGACGGGTGCAGGCATCGGTGTGAGATCCTTGGCTTAGCCTTTGCCGGAAAAACGAAACGCACAAGTTGCGAGGTTGATTCTGTCAACTCTTCTGGACGTCATCTTATGGAAGATCAGAGCGGATGTCAACGAAGCGGTGGTGTGAAGGTTGAATCTTTGGAAAACCCGCCTTCACTATTCACCGTTCACGCTTCCCCTGGTCTCGGGTGCATCCAAAAGTTGTTGTTCAAATGGTAGAAGGTTGAGCGAGAGGTAGGGGTTTGGGTGGGGCGGAGAACCGACGTCTCCTACCGGTGAAACTAGCCGCCGCCCCACCCAAACCCGTACGACAACCGATCAATCTCGGTCAGGAGAGTGATTCGTGGATTGAGGAAGCGAGCGTGCCGCCAGCGGGCAGGCATCCAACGCCGGCGCCAGATACTTGCCATCGGCCAACAGATTTTGGATGCGCCCCCTGGTCACCTGACCAGTTGACCCCGAACCTGACAGAAGCCTAAACTTAGGTTCCAAGAGACCCTGGGAATCTCACCGCAGCCTCCTCACACCGCCCCATTCCCAGAACTCCGCAGTTAATGCTGTGTCTTTGTTCTGTCTAGTCGCAGCACTGTGCTTTTCTCCAAATTTGGCTTGCCGTTGGATGGTCCCTTTATGGCCGGCCGACGCCGAACTCGTGCAGCGTGAAGGCGTTGTCGAAGTGGTCAACGCCACAGGCAACGTGCTGGCGCGAGTCGGGGAAGAAGTGAACCTACTCGGCGGCAGGGCTGACCCTTCGAGCATAAATTTCCTGCGTCGGATTCATGTCCGTTGCAGAACGCCTTTCTGGACCGTACTACCGTAGCTCACCGGCGGTGACCAATCGTGTTTGCCCAATCCTTCCCCTCCCTGCTATAGTCCCCTCCATCGACCCCTTCACTATCCATCGACCGAGGTGACCATGCCTGCCATCGATACCGTTTACTTCATCCACCACAGCCACACCGACGTCGGCTACACCCACGATCAGCCGGTGGTGTGGGACATGTACGTGCGTTTCATCGACGAAGCCCTGGCCCTGGCCGAGAAGTACGCCGATCAAGACGGCGACGGCGCCTTCCATTGGACGGTGGAGACGACGATGCCGTTGATGCGCTGGCTCGATCAGGCCACGCCCGCCGAGATCGATCGCTTTGTGGCCATGGAGCGCGCCGGGCGCATCGAAGTGACCGGCATGCTCGTCAACATTACGCCGCTCTATGACACCGATCAGGTCGTGGAAAGCCTGCAAAATGTAGACCGTCTGCGCCGCCGCTTTGGCTTCGACATCCGCCACGCCATGAACTGCGATGTCAACGGCGAGAACTGGCCCGTGGTCGACGCCCTGCTCGACGCCGGCATCGAAGGCTTTAGCATGGCCATCAACAACCATTTTGGCGGCCCGCTCAAGCCGCGGCCCATGCCTTTCCGCTGGCAGGCTCCCAGCGGACGCACCCTGCTCACCTACAACGGTTGGACCTATGACAAGGGTTGGACCTTCGGCATCGGGCGCGAGGACCCTGCTCACCTGGAAGAATGGTGGTCGCTGGTGCAGCAACACCTGGACAGCATCGACTACCCGCTGCCGATTCTGATGTTGCAGAGCTACCACCCCTTCGGTGACAACGGCAGCGCCTTCGACTTTACACCCTTCATCGAGGCCTGGAATGCCGCCGGCAAGACGCCGCGCATCATCTTCTGCACGCCGCGTACCTGGTGGCAGGCGCTGCGCCGCTACGAAGATCATCTGCCCCTCTGGCGCGGCGACTGGACCGACTTCTGGAATTTTGGCGCCATCAGCAGCGCGCGCGAGCAATCGCTCAACCGCCAGAGCCGCGCCCGCCTGCGCAGCGCAGATGCCCTCCACGCCGCCGTCCACGCCCTGGCAGACGATACCCCAGCCGAGGCCGTCACCCGTCCGCAATGGGCGCAGGAAAGTTTCGCCAAATACCGCGAAGCTGCCTGGGATGCCCTCAACCTGTGGGACGAACACACCTGGGGTGCGGACACCGCCGTACGCATCCCCGACGGCGAGGACACCTGGGCGCAGTGGTTCCACAAGGCGCAGTACGCCTACAACGCCCGCAGCCTCAGCTTGCTTCTCCAGCGCGACGGTGTGGCCGAACTGGCCCGCTACGTCACCCGCAACGACGACGCCGACGTGCTCATCTTCAACCCGTTGCCATGGGCGCGCACGCTTGCCGGTCCGCTGCCGCCGGCGTCGGTCAATGTGCGCGGACAGGTGGAGGACGGCACCGCCGGTCGCCACCACCTGGATCGACGGCACACGCTGCACCGTCATGTGGAAGATCTGGCCCGACTCGTACAGCGCCCAGAGGATCGCTACATCCTGCCGCCCACCGAAGTGCCGGGCTACGGCTATACCGTCGTCAAAAAGAGCGAACTGAACGCTGTGCACGCTGCCGAACGCAGTGCAGCCGGCGGTGGCGGCTTCCAGGCCCGCTATAGCGGCGAACCCGATACCTTCATCGAGCAGAGCGAAGCGGCCAGCGTGGAAAATCACCGCTTCCGCGTCACCTTTGATCGTGAGTGGGGCGGCGTGGTTTCGCTCTTTGACAAGCAACTCGACTGCGAGTGGGTCGACGCCACGGCGGACTATCCGCTGCACAGCTTCGTGCATGAGGAAGTAGCGGATCACGATGCCGAGTGGCCGCGCAATAACCTCTTCGAGCGTTCGTGGTCGGCCAGGCGCGCCGAACTGGGTTCAGGGTGGAAGCCGGATTGGCGCCCCAACCGGCGACAGGCCGGGGAAGTGCGCAGCCACCGCGTCTTCCACACGCCGCTGGGTATCGTCGTGCGCCAGACCCTGACCGCAGCGGGCATAGAGGGTGAATTAACGCAGCGTCTCTTCTTGCCCCACTACGCCGACTGGATCGAATGCGAATCTTGGTGGGATATGGGCCTTTCCAGCCACCCCGACGCCACCTACCTGCTCTTCCCCTTCGACGTGCCCGGCGCCACCGCCCGCTTCGATGTGGGCGGCCAGCCCGTGATCCCGCATGAGGACCAGTTGCCCGGCTCCTGCCGCGATTACTTTACCGTGCAAGGCTGGGTCGACTTCTCTAACGACGAGCGCGGCATGACGGTGGCGATCCCCGAAAACCCGCTGGTGCAACTGGGCGACTTCCACTTCGGCGACTTCCAGAGCACGTGCGCACCGGAACGGGCAATGCTGCTGGGCTGGGTGACCAACAACTATTGGGAAACCAACTTCCGCGCCCACCAGCCGGGCCGCGTCTCGGCCCGCTATCGCTTGCATCCCCACGCCGGCGGCTTCGACGAAGCGCAGGCCCACCGTTGGGGCTGGGAAGCCATCAACAGCGATCCCGTGGTGCAGCCATTGGGCGAACCGACCATCGCCGTGCCCGAACTGCCGTCGCGTGGTTCCCTGCTGCGCCTGCCCGAAGCGCCCATCGTCGCCGTCCACGTCAAGCCCGCGGCGGATGGGGAGGGGATCATCGTTCGCTTGCACAACACCAGCGACGCCGATCAACCGGCCCAGATTCGATCGGGTCTCCTGCAAATCAGCGCGGCCCAATCGTGCGATCTCTTCGGCAACGCCGGCGCCGACCTGCCCGTGCAGAACGGCGCCACCAGTGTGGTCGTCCCCGCGCGGCGTGTCGCCGTCGTGCGGCTAACCGTTGCACGTAGCGTAGAGACTGTTTTCAAGCACAGGATTTTGTCAACGAAAACGAAGACGTGCAGTTCAAACCCGCATCGACGGCAGACCGATCACAGTTCGCCATTCGCAATAAGGATTCCATCGTGCCAAACCCTCCTAACTGGCGCAAGACCACCCAGAATCTCATGCCGGCTTCCCGCACGCCGACCGAGCCTGGACAGTACGATCTTTACCCTGGCTTCGACATCGGCCCCAATAAAATCAACATCGGTTTTGGATCGCTGGCGAAGCGGTTGATGCAGGAGAACACCGTGATTATCGACGGCTTTGAAGGCATCTTCTGGCCAGATTTTCAGAAGCGGTTGGATGCGTCGCTGCGCGCCCGCGAACTTGTCGTGTCGTGGGTAGATGTGTCGCCGGCACTGAAGCCTGAAGCCGAGATCGCAACCATGATCGAACCCTTCCTGGGCGGCGATGACCCCATCTTCGGCACGCGCTTCACCGGCACGCTGGCCGATTTCTTCGATCTCGATGCGTTGGCCGGGTTGGCACCCGACCCCGAGGCGGACATGTCGATCCTCTACGGCTGCGGTGCAGCGCTGGCAGGTTGGCATGGTCTCACCCTTTACGTCGACCTGCCCAAGAACGAACTCCAATTTCGCAGCCGCGCCGGGACGGTGAACAACCTGGGCGCGTCGAAACCAATCTCACCCAAGCCACAGTACAAGCGTTTCTATTTTGTGGACTGGCCCGCGCTCAACGCCCACAAGGCGCATCTGCTCTCGCACGTGGATATTGTGATCGACGGTCAGCGCCCCGACGATCCGCTGTGGATGACCGGTGACGATCTGCGTGCCGGTTTGGACCAGATGTCGCAAAACTTCTTTCGTGTGCGCCCCTGGTTTGAGCCGGGCGTGTGGGGCGGCCATTGGATCGAGCGTCACATTCCCCAATTGCCGCAGGACGTGCCCAACTACGCCTGGTCGTTCGAGTTGATCGTGCCCGAAAACGGCATCGTCTTCGAGAGTGGCGGCGTTCTGCTCGAAGTCTCGTTTGATTTTCTCATGTTTCACAACCATCGGGAGGTGTTGGGTGACAGCGCCGCACACTTCGGCTACGAATTCCCCATTCGTTTCGACTTCCTCGACACCGTGGACGGGCAGAACCTGTCGGTGCAAGTCCACCCGCGGCCCGACTACATCCGCCGGCATTTCGGCGAGCGCTTTACCCAGGATGAAACCTACTACATCCTCGACTGTGAGCCGGGATCTCAGGTCTACCTCGGCTTTCAGGACAATATCGACCCCAGCGGGTTCCGCGCCGAACTGGAACGCAGCTTTACTGAGTCTGTACCCATCGACGCCGACCGCTTCGTCAACAGTGAACCGGCGCACAAGCACGATCTTTTCCTCATCCCACACGGCACCATTCATTGTTCGGGCAAGGGCGTGCTTGTCCTCGAAATCAGCGCCACACCCTACATCTTTACCTTCAAACTCTACGACTGGATGCGCCTCGATCTGGAGGGCAACCCGCGTCCCATCAATTTGGAACGTGGTTTCGAGAACCTCAACTTTGAGCGCAAGGGCGAGCGTGTGCGCGCCGAACTGGTCAGCCGACCCGAAATCCTGGCCGAAGGGGAAGACTGGCGTCTTGTCCATCTGCCTACGCACCCCGACCACTTCTACGACGTCTGTCGCTACGAGTTTGAGCATGAGATCAGGGCCGAAACCAGTGGATCGCCCCACGTTATGAGCCTGGTCGAAGGGCAGTCGTTGATCCTGGAGACCGAGAGCGGCAGGCGCCAACGCTTCAACTACGCTGAAACCTTTGTCGTGCCCGCTGCCGCCGGCGCTTATCGGCTGATCAACGAAGGATCGGACCGTGTACGCGTGATCTGTGCCTTCCTCAAACCGGATGCGCAGCCATGAGCGCCAGGGTCATAGCGCTTGATGTGGGCGGCACGTCGGTAAAGAGCGCCCTGGTCGAGGACGGTCTGCTGCGCGGCGAGATCATCCACACGGCGATGAATAGCCAGGGAGACGCCGACGTCATCCTGGGTACGCTGGCGCGGGTTGTAACCGATCACCTGACAGAGACCGGCGCCGTGGATGGCGTGGCGATGGGCTTCCCAGGACCGTTTGACTATGCGGCTGGGATTTCGCGCATCCGCGGCGTGGAAAAGTTCGAGTCGATCTACGGCTGCAACGTGGCGGATGGTGTGCGGCAGCGTCTGGGCGCGCTGGATCTGCCCATCCGCTTTCGCAATGACGCTGAGGCGGCGATCGTGGGCGAGGCGCGGTTCGGCGTGGGGCGTGACCTGCACCGGCTTATCGGCCTCACCCTGGGCACCGGCAGCGGATCGGCCTTCCTGGTTGGCGGCGTGCCACAGACAGAGGGGCCGGGTGTGCCGCCCAACGGCTGGATCTATCCGCTGCTCTTCGAGGGACGCCAGGCCGACGACGTCTTTTCGATCCGTGGGTTGATGGGTCGCTGTCATGCTGCGGGGATTGCGGTGGATGATGTACGCGCCGCTGCCCATTTAGCCCATGCCGGGGATGCCCCTGCGCGGCGGGCTTTTGCCGAATTTGGCCGCGATCTAGGACTCTTTATGCGGCCGCTGGTGGCCGGTTTTGATGCCGATGGGCTGGTGGTGATGGGTGGTATCGCCAACACCTTCGATCTCTTCGGGTCGGCACTACAACAGGAACTGTCGGTGGCGGTCCGTTGTGGGTCGTTGGGTGAAGAGGCCGCGCTGCTGGGGGCGTATGATCTGTTTACCCCTAGCTGACAGAGAGGTAGACCACTGCTAGCCGCAGGATGAAGAGTCGGACCATGAACTGTGGGTAAAAAAACGACCGGGAAGTTTTGGGCTTCCCGGTCGTTTTTGGGTGAATCAAGGGCTACTCTCCCCCGGCCTCGGCCAGGATCTGAGTAAGGGCGGCGCTGAACTGATCGGCGGGCAGCGCACCGGGGATCAGCCGTCCTTCTTCGCCGTAGAGGACCACAAACGTGGGCGTACCGCGCACGAACCCGCCGCCTTCGTTAAGATCGGCCAGGATCTTCTGGTAAGTGGCCTCATCTTCCATACAGGCGTTAAACTGATCGATGTCGAGCTCGAGTTCCTCGGCCAGGGTAACCAGGGCTTCGTCGACGCCGCTGTTCGCCCAATCGCTGGAGCGTTCGAAGAGTAGATCGTGCATCTCCCAGAATTTGCCCTGATTGCCGGCGCACTGTGCCGCGCCGGAGGAGGCCACGGCCTGCGGATGGCTCTGTTCCACCGGGAAGTGCTTGAAGACCCAGCGCACAGTACCGGGATCGACGAACTCCTCATCCAACACCGGCTGGGTATCCAGCGTATGTTGGCGACAGAAGGGACACTGGAAGTCGCTAAACTCGATGACAGTGAGGGGGGCGTCGGGATCACCGCGCCAGAAATCACCGGCCATATTGACACCGGGGTTATCGGGGTCCGGCGCAAGTCCTTCGGCAGTGGCCCAGTAGGGGATCTGTGCCGCGCCCTGTTCGGCTGCGGCGGGATCGACGGGGGGTTCCCCTGCGATCATGGCATCGATATAGCCGGCAAAGACATCGAAGGGCTGGGCGCCGACGAGCGGATAGGCGTCTTTGCTGGCTTCGTCGACAAAGAGGAAGCTGGGCGTGCCCGTGAAATCGAAGGCGGCGGCTTCGTCCACGCTGGCGCGGACTGCGGCTTCCTTGGCGTCGGATGTCTCGGCGATGCAGGTAGCGTAGAGATCCGGATCAGCGCCGGCTTCTTCGGCCAGTCGGGCAAAAGTCGAAGCGGGATCGGTCATGTTGCTCCATTCCGACTGAGCGCGGAAGAGCAACCCGTGCATTTCCCAGTAGGGCACGGCGCCCTGTTCGGCCACACAATTGGCGGCAATTGCGGCGGGGATGGCGTTGGGGTGCAGTGACTCTAGCGGCAAGTCGCGGAAGACAAAGCGCACCTGTCCGTTGGCGACATAGTTATCTTTGAGCGCCGGTTCAGTCTGGATGACATGGCGAGCGCAGAAAGGACACTGGTAGTCGCTAAATTCATAAACAGTGATCGGCGCATCGAGGCTGCCGCGGTAGGGGTAACCCTCTTCGGTAAAGCCTACCGGAATGCCGTCCACCGTCTCTTGGTTATCGGCAGTAGCCTGGTCGCCTGTGGCAGCCTGGGCAGGCGCTTCGGTGCCGGCGGGTGCGGCAGTGGGTGTGGCTTCTTCACTTTGCGCGCCGGAACTACTCTCTATGGCAGAGCTATCTATGGCGGGCAACGCCGGCGTGGTGCAGGCGGCAAACAGCGCCCAAAGCGCTACCAGCGCGATCCACAGACCGGCGCGGTTCAATCGGGAACTATGCATGGGGTTTCATTCCTCCTCTAGGAAAGGCAACAAAAAGATAGAGATTATCAAGTACAGGCATTATCGGGGACGACGTAGCCACCAGGATGTAAAGACGAGTACAACTGCGCCGGCGAATGTGAGCCACCCCAGGGTCAGGTAGAGCGGGCCGCCACGAGGCACCGGCCCGGCCGGCGGTTGATCCACCCGGCCGGCGCTAAGTAACTGGCCGGCAGGAGCAGCAGGAGCCGCCTGATCTGCAGTGGCAGACTGCTCTGCCGCGTTCACCGCGATCTGTGCAGAGGTGGGGGCTGCGATTGGTTCGGCAAGCGCCCTGCCGTCACTCAAGTCCAGATCGGGCGTCGCCTCTTCATCGATTGTAGGCGGCGACAGCAACTCGATCGACGGCGTCGCCGATTGCACAGGCGTTGCCGTTGGGACAAGGACGGGCGTCTCCACCAGTGGTACAAGCACAACATCCTCCTCAGAGAGATCGACCAGGGTGACCTGCGCTTCCACGGTCAGGGTCAGGGCGATATCGGGCGTGCCGGCTGTATTGGGCGCCACAATCTGCGTATCTGTTGGCTGAGCCTCGATTAGCGGCGTCGGCGTCTCGAGCGGTGACTGAGCCAGGTCGCTGCGCTGTGTAGGGGTCGCAATCACCAACACAGTCGGCGTCCACGAAGGCGTGGGCGTCCACGAAGGTGTAGCAGTCGGCTCCGGGGTCGGCGTCTCGCTGGGTATCGGCGTAAAGGTTGGCGTCGGCAGCGGCGAAGTGGCCCCCGGCATCGCCGTCGCTGTATCTGGGACCGGTGTGTTCGGGGTCAGGCTCGGCGTCGTGGTCAGTGTGGTGGTCAGCGTCGCAGTCGAGGTCATCGTCGGCGTCGGGGTCGGCGATGGCGTGGCGGTATCGGTAGGCACCTGGGCACCGCCAATCGCCAGAAAGCAGTTGGGGTCCACGCTGAGTGTGGTCGTGACATTGTTACTGTCCACCAGGGTGGCGCTGTCCAGAGTCAACGTGAACGAGACAACCCCGGCTGTGTTGCCGGTTACGGACGAGACAGCGATCACCCCTTCGTTGACTGCAAAGGGAGCCGGATCCTGCGGCTCCTCGGCAGTGAGCGTGAGGCTGATCTTACCCGCCTCCACCGGTTGCTCAACTAGTGTGGCGAAGAGATCCCCATTGCTGAAGGTCGGCGGATCGAGCAGGGTCACGTTATCATACTGCACCGTCAATTCGATCTCGCCTACCGTCATGTTCTGGACATTGGTCAGCCGCAGTTGCAGATTGCTCGGCTGGGCCAGACTTGTCTCGGGTGGGTCGAGACGGCAGCTCAGGGTCGGTTGTGTACTGCCGGCGACGTGAAACAGGGGCAGTAGCCCAATGGCCAAAACCAGCGGCAAGAGAAGACGGTAGAGAACTGTAGCACTGCGCTTCGGTGGCATATTGGGCGGCATAGAGTATCCAGAAAGGAACGATGCAGGCTTCAAAGGCGACGCGCGTGAGCGTGCCGTCACGAGAAGAATGCCGGAAATCCGATTCCGGCGCTGTGCGCCGGCGCACAGCAGACGTGCGGTGTAGAGGGTAGTGTATCACTAGTTGGTTGCGCGCTCAACCGCCACCGCTTGTCAAAACTTGCCAAATGAAACGGGCTACAGTATGATCGCAATCGTCTTCTAAGCCATGTGTGACATGTCTCCCAATGCCGTCTCTCCGCTCTCACACTGGACACTGACGTCACAATCGCTCTGCGTATGGGGCCATGCCCTTATCGTTGCTTACAGGAGAGCAATCGCGCAGCGCCGAATCTGCTCCATCCGCTACCGTGGGCGCCTAACCGGAAAAGTCTTGCTCCAGCGACGTATGCTGCCCGCGCCGTGTATACATTGTTTGTTGTGAGTGGTTCCAAGAGTTGCCCCCAGTGAGGAAAACACCTATGGCCGTCAGCAATCCCCAATTTGACACGCCCGATCCCGCCGTGTCCCCTGCCTGGGCCGAGGATGAGATTGATCTGCGCCAATATGTTCTGGTGCTGGCGGCCTGGTGGCGTGAGATCATCGCCCTGGCCCTACTGGCCGCCATCGTGGCGGCAGGCGGCGTGATCGCCCTGCGCTTTGTGCAGAATCCTGTGTATGAAGCCTCCTCTACCGTCGCCATTGCCCGCACCACCAGCAACGTCAACTTCGATGAACGCTTTCAGACCTCCACATCCCAAGACGATATGGCTTCTAACGCCCGCGCCGATGTATTGGCCGGCACGCGCCGCTCATCGCTGATCGGGCTGGTCTACAACGGCGCCATCGCGCAGACGGTTTCTCAAGAACTAGCCGATCTGTTCGACGAAGAAGGGCGTAACCCGGCGCGACTGTTGCAGCGGATCGAGGCCGAACTGGTGACGGCCGAAGGCAGCCGTACGGAAAGCGATCTGATTCGCATCACGGCCCGGGCCGATTCGCCCGAAACGGCCGCCGCCCTTGCCAATGCCTGGGCCAATTCCTATGTGACCTATGTCAACCGCCTCTATGGACAAGTGCCCGACGATCTGCTGAACGCGGTGGAAGGCGAGGTGACCAATGCCCAGCTTGGTTACGACGAGGCGCAACGGGCCTTAGAAGCCTTTATTGGCAACAACGAGATCGCACGCTATGACCGTGAGATCGCAGAAAAACAGCAGATCGTCAACAGCTTGCAATCGGGCAAACAGACTGCGGTGCAGACGTTGGTGGACGAAGAGCTGGCCGCCCGCCGTCAGATCATTTCGGCCTATATCAACGCCCAGGCCAGCAACCGGCTGCTGGCCTTCAACAAAGAGCAAAAAGCCAAGCAGGCCATGATCTCTGCCCTGATCGATGCGGAAAGCAACAGCCGCCTCAATGCCTTCAATCAGGATCAGGCGGCGCGCCAGGCAATCTTCGACCAGTATGTTGCGGCTGAACTGGAAAACCGCTCTCTGGCGCTGGCCACCGATCAGGCCGCACGGCGGCAGATCTTCGAAGCCTACGCCAATGCCGACACCCGTACCAAGGTGGCCGTCTTCAACGAACAGGTGGACGACCGTCTGCAGGCGCTGGCGCAGAGCTATGAAACCCGCCAGAAGCTGAACCGCCTGCTCGACGACGCCCGTGGCCTGCGCGCCCAGGCCCAAAACGGCGGTGAGGGTGGCGTGGTGAGCAACAGCCTGGCGATTCTGCTCTTAAAAACCCGGCTTTACAGTGTTGCCTCTGAACCGGCGGCCAGAGTAGATCCGGCGGTTTCATCGCATGTAAGCACCGTTTTACCTCGTGTCAGCACGGTTGTATCTGGTACCAATACGGTTTTACCCGGCGGAAACACGGTTTCATCTGGGCAGACACGGTTTCATCTGATACAAACACGGTCGTCGTGCCCCAGGCTCAGTTCCAACTTGTGCTGGATGATCTGGCTGCGCTGCAGGGCACAGCCGCCGATCAGGCCGGCGATCTGGACGCCGCCGTCAAGATCATCGAAGATCGCATCGCCGCACTGGATGAGTCGATCGCCCAACAGTCGCAGGCCATTTATAACAACCAGGACTACGCCCTGCTCGATGCCCAACGCCCGGCAGACGATCCGTTGCTGGCGGCCACTGACGCCCAATACGCCGAACTTTTCGACCTGGGCAACCTGCCCGCCGCTAATCCCGCCGAGGGCAGCAGCCTGTCGCAGGCGATCCTGGATCGCTACCATGAGTTGTTTAACCTGGGGCCGTTGGCCACGGCCTCGAGCGTGCTTTCCACCACGACACCGCTCTCTCAGGCCGTGGAACAACAGTACCCCGAGCTTTTCGATACCGGGGCGCTCTCTGGCCTGACCGAACAGATCCTGGCCAACAATGGACTGGTCTTGTTGGGCGAAGAGCGGGCACGCGAACTGTTGCAGTTGCAGGGGTTGGAGGAGTTGCCCAGTTACAGCGCGGCGGCGGAACCGTTGACCGAGGCCATCAACGCCCTGGAAGACGAGATCCAATCCTTGCAGGCGCTGCGCGAGGCCGAGCTGACCCGTCGCGACCAGTTGACGCGTAACCGCGATCTGGCGTTGAAGACACTCAACACCCTGGACAACAAGAGCGCCGAACTGCAGGTGGCCGGCACCGCCACCAACAGTGAAGTGCGCTTTGGCTCGCCGGCCCTGCCCCCCATCGATCCCATGGAACAGATGAGCCTGGTGATGACGACCGCCCTGGCCGGCATCGTGGGGTTGATGCTGGGCGTCTTTGCGATCTTCGTCGCCAACTTCCTGGGCGCCCGTCCCTTCCTGGGCAAGGCAGGCGGCTTGACCGTAGCCGCTGCTTTTCGCTGCGGGTCGTCTCGAAATCGGAGATCGTGCGCATGCAGCTAACTGCTGTGCTCGGCCCGCAGCTACGACTTACGGTCAGGTCTCAAATTGGCGCAATCGCTCATTCCAATGTACGCTGCCAACAAGCCTGTCGAAATCGGATAGTTCTATCGAGGCGAGACCATGAGCAAACGGAATCTGGTGGATGCACCCCTACTTCAATCGATTTTTTCTCAATACCCTGAGATCCAGGCCGTCTACCTGTTTGGTTCAACCGCCGCCGGTATGGTCCATGCAGAGAGTGATCTCGATTTGGCGATTGTCTCAGAACCTTCGTTGTACAAAGTCAAGTTGGATCTGTTAACGGAATTGGCACGACGGGGCTTCTGTCAGGTGGATCTTCTTTATTTGGAAAAGGCTGATCCTGTGCTGCGCTACGAAGCTGTGCGGCAGAATCGCCTGATCTACGCCACGCAAGAGTTTGATCGCGGCGCCTACTATTCTCAGATTGTACGCCATTATTTGGATCTGCTGCCGTACTTGAACGTGCAGCGTGAGTTTACCAAGCGGAGGCTACTACATGGTACGCGTAGAAGTTCTGCGCAGGCGGTTAAATCAACTGGAAACGTATCTTCAGATTCTACATAACCTACAGAAGACTTTCGCAACGTTCTAGTACACGGCTATTTGGATGTCGATCGGGAAATTGTCTATCGCGTCTTGCGTGACGATTTGGGTGATATTGAAGCGTTGCGTGATGTGTTTGTCCGGTTTCTATAGGAACCCACGCTCAAATAAGTGAACTCCGTGTATCCGTTTCCAATGCGATTCGGGCGCCACAAGGACGTGGACAGCCAGAGCAGCTAACATGAGTTCACTTTGAAACCAAGAATTCGTTTGTAACGTGACTTGTCCGCTTACAAACTGGAGCCACGATTTGCGAGTTCTTGGTTTCGATCCGAATGCACATTAGTGCACCAGTTACTGCGCTCCAGAAGAATTTACATTAGCGAGAAGTTGAGCGAATTCGGATGTTTTCTTCGGTCGCAACCACGAAATGACCAGCGAGTTTTTCAACATGTTCAGCCAACACAGCAGCGAGTACACGAAGCCTGGTTTCAACAAGATCATCGGATAAGCGCAAGAGAACGACACCCTTGTGAGCGCACCGATCACGGAAGACCATATCACCAAAATCTTTGTCATTGGTTATGACGATCCGCTCCTCCGTGATTGCACGCTGCAAAATATCAGCATCAATCGCTTGCGGCATAGACTCACTGACACTGATAGTGTCATAGCCCTGCTCACGCAGAAAGTGGACGATGGACAGACCGGTACACTCGTCGACGATAAACTTGGGCATCAGGCCGCGCTTAAGGTAATGGGAAAGACAGCTTCATTGGCAACAACGGCCGCAGCGTAGAGCAGCGCAGCTTGAATATCCTCCGCCTGCAGACGGGGATATTCGGCAAGGATTTCTGGTTGTTCGATCCCTTGCGCGACCATGCGCACAATCAGATCAACCGGAATTCGCGGTACCCTGAATAACCGGTTTGCCTGCCATTATTTCGGGATTATGGGTGATGCGTGTGAGAAGGGCAGTATTCATCAAAATGTCCTTTTTCGATAGATCTCGGTGATTAAATTGTATACCATTGTAGAGCAGAACGGATGATTGTTCAACAGGTACTCTCCAGGGCCATCCATATCTCCAGGTGGCACTCATTCGTTGACCCAAATGGGTGGATTGGCTATCGCCGTTGCCGTCAATCAGATTCTCACCTGACCTCATCCTTTGCTTTCCATCCCTGTCAGGTCTCAAATTGGCGCACCCGGTCAATCCGATGTATTCTGCAAGCCAACAGACAGAAGTTTTCACGCCTGATCGAGGAATTTCTGTGCAGTCGCCTAACCAGTCCCCAATACTTGAAAAATTCCGAACCCGCCAGGCCCATGTGGCCGTGATCGGCCTGGGCTACGTCGGCCTACCCCTGGCCGTGGTCTTCGCCGAGGCCGGCTACCGCGTCACCGGCATCGACGTCGACCCGACCAAGGTCGACGCCATCAACCGCGGCGAATCCTACATCGAGGACATCCCATCGTCGCGCCTGGCAGCGTTGATAGGCGCTGGGGCTTAGCGAGTAGAATCCGAACAGGTGAAAATCACAGAGGATGAGGGCACGGTGAGGAGTGGGCAAGCGGCGTCCGCCGGGACGAACCAGGCCGCCCCAACGGTCTCTGCCCGATCACGTCGCCTCGCCGCCACCACCGATTTCTCCATCCTGGCCGGGTGCGACGCCGTCTCTATCTGCGTGCCCACGCCGCTGAGCAAGACCGGCGATCCGGACATTTCCTATATTGTGGCCGCCGGCGAAGCCGTGGCTCGCTATCTGCATCCAGACATGGTCATTGTGCTTGAATCGACCACCTACCCCGGCACGACACGCGAAGTGTTGTTGCCATTGTTGGAGCAGGTGGCAGTTGAAGAAAGTGAGACAGCAGGCGGCAATTCGCCATCTGCGCTTCGCCAGTTGGCCGCAGGTCGTGACTTCTTCCTGGCCTTCTCGCCCGAACGTGTCGACCCCGGCCGCACCGACTGGACCACGCAGAACACACCCAAGGTGATCGGCGGGATGACGCCGGCCTGCCTGGAGGCGGCCATGGCCTTCTATGGCCAGGCCATGGAGACGCTGGTGCCGGTCTCGTCGCCCGATACGGCCGAGATGGCCAAGCTCTTCGAGAATACCTTCCGCTCGGTCAATATCGGCCTGGCCAACGAACTGCTGCTGATGTGCGACAAGCTGGGCATGGACGCCTGGGAAGTGATCGAGGCGGCGGCGACCAAACCCTTTGGCTTTATGAAGTTTACGCCGGGGCCAGGGCTGGGTGGACACTGTATCCCCATCGATCCGCTCTATCTGTCGTGGAAGTTGCGCTCGTTGCAGTACACGGCGCGCTTTATCGAACTGGCCAGCGAGATCAACACCGACATGCCGCGCTACTGGGTGCAAAAGGTGCAGGATGCGCTCAACGATGTCGGCAAGGCGGTAAAGGGCAGCCGGGTCCTGATCCTGGGCGTTTCCTATAAGAAGGATGTATCCGACCTGCGCGAGTCACCGGCGCTGGACATCATTCACCTGCTGCAAGAGAAAGGCGCCCTGGTTGAGTACTACGATCCGCATGTGTCATCCTTTGCACATGACGGGATGGCGATGACCAGCGTGCCCGACCTCGCGCACGCACTGCGGCAGGCCGATTGCGTGGTCATTACGACCGATCATTCTGTGTTTGATTGGCATGCTGTGGTGACCCAGGCAGCGCTGATTGTCGATACGCGGCATGTGATCGAAACGAACCATTCTGCCACGCCAGAGCTCTGACCGCGGCGCCTTCCACTCTCAGGTGGTGCGCTATTATTTGGATCTGCTGCCGTATTCGAATTACAGCGTGGAGTTTACCAGGCGAAGCTCTGCTACTACGTGCACTTCGAAGTTCTGCACAGGCGACTGAATCAACTGGAAACGCATCTTCAATTTACCATGATTCTTGCAGAATGGCCGGGAAATCAGGCTATCGACGTTCTTGCGTGAAGATTTGTGATATCGAAGAATTGTGTGATGTTTTGCCTGTTTCTTTTAGGCACTCATGCTCAAGTATGATATAGTTTGGTTTTTGGGGCCTGGAAGAAAGTCGAGATGCTTGTCCAGTCTATGTGTCTGAAGGTTTTAAAGTTGCCGTACAAGGTAGCAGATAAAAAGTGACTCAGTGACCATCCAACTGGCACGCAAGCTCTTCACCATAATTGAATACCAGACAGATGGCGGCGCTGACAAGATCCGATTTGGTTGGATGCACAGTCCATGCCAGAACCAGACCTGACGGTGCTGAGCTTTCGCAGTGACTATTAGGCAATTTACGGCCAATGATCATCCTGAAGCCGCAGATGTGCTGCTCTTGATCGAAGTGAGCGATAGCTCTGCCGACTATGACCGCACCGTGAAGCTGCCCCTCTACGCGCGTGCGGGCATTCCTGAAGTCTGGTTGGTTGACATAGAAGCAGGCGTCATCGACGCCTTTGAACGCCCTTTACCAGTGGCTACTGCTGCGTCAGCGTCACTTGCCTGGGCAAACGCTTTCCCTGTCCGGTGGGCTAGGGTTGTCTGTGCCCGTAACGGAGGTATTAGGTGAATAACATTCTTCTCTCAGTCATCCAGGTTTAAGCGGACTGATGACGTATCTATGAACTGGGCATGGACGCCTGGGAAGTGATTTAGGCGGCGGCGACTAAACTCTTGGTCTTTAAGAAGTTTATGCGCCCCTGCTTGTTGATACTCGTCACATTTTGGAGTAATTTCTGATGGCTACGTATTTGGTGACCGGCGCCGCCGGATTTATTGGTTCGAAGTTTAGTCAGTTGCTCTTAGCGGACATGGGTGTTATAGTGGTCGGCGTCGATAACCTGAATGAGGCCGTCCAGCGCCCAAATCGTTGTGAATGGTGAGAATATTATGAGTAGCCACAGCGAGGAATCAGTTGGTGATAATGCCGTTCAGACCCGATTTACTCTGACCAGTGCTTGCGACGACGATTCACTTCGGATGATCTGATTGACTATGTGGTGAGCAAGCTTTGCAAGCTGTCGGGCTGAAGCAGATTATTCTATTCGGATCCATGCCACACGGAGACCGATTTTGACTTGCTAATCGTCCAGGATAGCCAAGCTTACTGTAATAAATCGTTCGGCGCCAAATCGAACGCCTGCGGTGGGGAGACCTTTTCGGGTCAATCTGATCCTGATCGCTTGTCGGCCCGAAGAGGTGGAGTGGAGCACTGCGGATCACAATCGATTCTATACCCACCATGTGCTGACGGAAGGCAAAGTCTTATATGAGCGCCCTGCCTAAACGGCCAAGCCAAACACCTGCGGAATGGTCTCGGTAGCAGAGAACATCATGGGAATGCCGTTTTCATCCGTCCAAATTCGCCTGATCCTCGGTGCCATTCACACACCGATCCCGTAAAGTACAATTACTGAAAATGATCTTAAAGACTATTTTGCTTGGTTCGATTCGAAAGCAGCGTTTTGAAATTATCTGCACCGTTGTGTTGAGCTTGGTAGTACTTGTTGCCACAACGTATCAAGGGTTTTCAAAATTGAAACTCAATCTCCAACTCCGCGAGGTTAGTCGTCTTTTATTGACTGCTGAAATAGATTTGTCTTCCGAAGAAACAGACTCCTCGTTCAAAAGTGGTTTTAAAGCTAGCCTTCCCAGTCCAAATTCTCCAACTTCGGGTTTGATGATTTTTCTCGAATCAATTCGTTCTGATGATTTAGGAATTTTGCGTAAGGTAATTTTTGCAGTCTGAATGGCCTGATGCTAACGATGATTTTTGGCTAAACTCAAAAGAGATTCTCTGGTCATGGTATTCAAACGGAAATCTCAAGCATGAATCCGTTTTTGAACAAGCGACTTATAACCTGACTGCTGCATACTACCATCAAAAACAGATCAGCGGAACAAGCTGATGCGGAGGATATTTATCTCTTGGGGAAGTATCTTTATAAGTCAGGTCTTTTATTGAAGCCAAAGAAACCTTGAGTGAACTGCTCACTTTGAATGCAAATACAGGCTTGAATCACAGACAAATAGTTGCCATCCACTATATGCTTGCGCAGCTTGAGTATTCTTGAACCGTCAATTTCTGGAGTCAATGGATTGAGAAGTCTGGTCAAAAATTTTGGAATCCAATGTTAAAAATCGGTGCGAAATTCTTGACTTTTAACTGTAGCTGGGGAATCATGAGCATCGGATTGGTCGTAACCCCGGCTTGTGATTTAACTTTGGATGATCCAAGCGACGAAGAATCAACAGTTAATTGGATTTACTTTTGATAAGAAGACGTAATTACTGGCGTAGTGTACGTTGAGTTGGCGCTATTTTGGGAATCAAGTCAGCAGTTCAATTCGCAAGATGCTGTACGCTCTCGAACCCGGATCAAGTACGCGAGATTACCCAATTTGATTTTAAACGGTAATTTTGATTCACGATTTTCTTTCAGAATCAAGTCTACCGACTGGTTGGCCTGAGCGAGTATATAAGTACGATACGTTTGTCGATACGGCATATGTGACTGCAGCGTTACCGAATCTGTGAGTCTTATTGTTTTTGTTTGGTGAATGAAAGTATCGGAACGCGTAAAGAAACGGGTTAGCCTACAATCGGCTTGTCGTACAAAGGGAGATCGCTATTTGCAGGCTGGGTATTTTCGTGGAGACTCCCGGGGTGTTGGTAGTAGTCAGGTCACAATTGGATGGTAAACGGCAGGTGGGATTCGTATGGCTATACAGCGCCTAACAAAGATACATCCGGTTTCTTATTCGGGTATAGTTGAAGCAAATTCCGAAGCTGACTTTGGACGTGTATGGTTGTTAAACTATGATAGTGATGGGACTGCGTGTTTTGACAATGTGTTATTCGTTCGACTGGCAAGCTAGTCCATGAAACTAAACGCACTAGGCAAAGGCGTTATTGCTAGAGATACAACTCTTACAT
>CAVWAL010000015.1:0-11415 GCA_963752935.1 uncultured bacterium | reverse complement strand
GCCATGCTCCCAGGGCAATCGCGTCTAAAATAGATTTGAGCAGTGAACGGCGAAACAGGTTAAACTTGGGGAAAACCAAGGAGGCCTGAAATGGTAGAAGCAGATAGTCCGCAAGCGGTAATGGGGAGTTACTTTGCAGGTATAACGGATCCGCGGGTCAATCGGACGCAACGCCATAAATTGATTGACATTCTGACCATCGGCATCTGTACGGTCATCTGTGGTGGAGAGGACTACGCAGCGATGGAAGATTTCGGCAAGGCGAAAGAGAAGTGGTTGCGGACCTTTCTCGAATTGCCGAGTGGGATTCCATCGCATGATACATTTTGGCGCGTCTTCGGCGCACTGGATCCAGAGCAGTTTCAGCACTGCTTTCTAGAATGGATGCAAGCTGTCAGCACGATGAGCAAAGGTGAAATCATTGCAGTGGATGGCAAAAAGCTGCGCCGCAGTCATGATAAGAGCGAGGGCAAAGCCGCCATCCACATGGTGAGCGCCTGGGCCACAACCAATCGGCTGGTGCTGGGTCAGGTGAAAGTGGACGAGAAGTCCAACGAAATCACAGCGATTCCAGAGTTGTTGCGGCGGCTTGACATCAACGGGTGCCTGGTCACCATAGATGCCATGGGCTGTCAGGTGGACATTGCCGCACTCATCATTGAGCGCGGGGGCGACTATCTTTTTTCGCTCAAAGGCAACCAGAGCCATCTGCATGAGGATGTTGTTCTCCTCTTCAATGACCTGGAAGAGAGCCGATTTACGGCCTATGCGCATGACTATGACAAAACCGTCGACAAAGACCATGGACGCATTGAAGTCCGACACTGCTGGGCGATCTCCGACCCTCAACTCGTGCGTTGCCTGCGTGGAGCTGACCGTTTCCGCAACTTACAGACAGTGATCCGGGTACGCGCTGAGCGCTATATCGGTGACCAACATTCACTTGAAGACCGCTACTTCATCGGCAGTGCAACCACTCACGCCACACAGGCCCTTTACGCCACTCGGACGCACTGGCAAGTTGAGAACTCTCTGCACTGGGTTCTCGACATCGCCTTCCGCGAAGGTGACTGCCGCATCCGCAAAGGCAATGGTGCCCAGAATTTCGCCGTACTTCGCCATATCGCTCTCAATGCACTCAAACAAGAAACAACTGCCAAGGTCGGCATCAAGAATAAACGCCTCAAAGCAGGATGGAACCAAGACTATCTCCTCACGGTTCTTGGCCACTTAACCATCTAGACGCGACTGCCCTAGGCCCGCTCATGGATCGTATTGATATTCACGTCGACGTGCGCCGCGTCCCCTTTGAGGAGCTGGTGGGGCTGGAAAGCGGCGAGTCTTCGGCGGTGATCCGGAGGCACGTGGACGCAGCGCGCAAGGTGCAGGCCGCCCGCTTCAAGGAATTCGGCAAGTCGCACGTCCTCGTCAACGGCGATATAGGTCCGGCATCACCGCTTTCGAGCAGGGATGTACCGTACCGGTGTCTGTGGTAGTGAAAGTACCCACAACGGTATCCCGTAGGGATACCCATTTCCAATCGGAATTTGTTTTCATAGAGATGCTCTCAACGCAGCCGGAGTGTGCGGATCGTCACTCCGCTCATCGACATTGAAGCCCTAATCCAATTGGAGGCGCTCTGTGCAACGTCGCGTGGTGATTTTCCTCATCGTTGTTTTTGGTTTTTGTCTCTCGGCGCTAGATTCAAACATCGACCGCGCCCAGGCCGCGCCTGAAATCCAAACAGGACTCTGGGACAACTACGGCCCAGGCACACCCAACTTCCCAACCGGCGTAGGGATTACCGCAATTGTCCATGATGGCCAAGGCCGGCCTTGGATGGCGACGAATGGCGCCGGTATTGTTGTCTTCCAGGATGATCGATGGATTCGACACACTACGAGCGACGGTCTCGCCAGTAACAATGTACGCAATTTGCTGGCGCAGGGAGAAACGATCTGGGCCGCCACGGCAAATGGCGTCAGCCACTACGACGGCACTTCGTGGACAACCGTAGGCGGCGTGCCTTCTACCGACATTCGGGCCATCGCGTATCGATCCGGCTTCCCTGGTACATACCTCATCGGTACGGCGAGTGGGTTGGCCGAGTGCGGCCTCTTCTTCCCGCTCTCGTTCAGTTGCCAATTTTTCACGACATCGAATTCCGATCTACCCGACAATCTGATCGTTGACCTTGCCACCACGAGCGACGACGTCCGCTGGATCGTCACGGGCAGCGGCGTGGCTCGCATCACCGGCAGCAGTACATGGACGGTCTTCAGTAACGGGAACACGTCTGGTTGCCCCATCATTAGCTACACCGTGCGTATCGCAGCGGATGACAGAAATGATCGGGTCTGGTTCGGCACGAGTCGACTTGGCGAGATCGACAGGTTGCCAGGAGAGGGCGCCTGCATGTTTGAGGCCACCGGTAGCATCTGGCATCTCTTCGATAGTAGCAACTCGGGCCTAGGCACCAATACCGTCGCCGACATCGCGATTGATCCAGATGGGCGCGCCTGGTTGGCCACAGATCCTTCTGAACGAGCAGGTCCTGGTGGGGTCTATGTGTGTACATGGGTCAATGATCTCTGCTATTGGGCGCATTACACTGAAAACAACAGTGAGCTTCCCCGGAATACACTGACGGCTGTGGGGGCGGATTTGGAGCGAGTCTGGTTTGGGACACGCTTCGTTGATGTCGGTGTAAACGAGACCTACGCCGCCAGCCTGGCCCTGCCCTGGCAAACGCTGGGCGGCGGCGATGTGTACGCGCTTGACTACATTTCAGATGAAATCTGGGCCGCAACCGACAACGGCGTTCGTCATTACAACGGTGTGAGTTGGGCCACAGAACTGACGGGTGTACAGGTCCGCGCCATTCTGACGCTGGCCGACAATGATATTTGGGCTGGTGTCATCGGTGGCGGTGTCTGGCATTGGGATGGCGGTTGGCGTCAGTTCAACAGCGCCAATAGCGGCCTTGCCGGTGACAACGTGCGCGCCATCACCCAGGATACGCGCGGGCGCCTCTGGTTTGGCACCTGGTCTGATGGCGTAAGTGTCTATGATCCTTCTGCCAACGCGTGGACAACGTTCAACACTGAAAACGTGCTCCCTAACAATCGAGTACAGGCCGCCAGTCTGGACAGTTTGGGCCGGGTGTGGCTGGGGACGGACGGCGGCGTCGTGCGCTATGACGGCACTGCCTGGATCACTTTTACCACCACAGACGGCCTCCCCGATGACATTGTGCAAGCATTGGCCGAAGACGACAACGGCCTGATCTGGGCAGGTACACCGTCTGGTGCCGCCTACTGGGACGGCGTCGGCTGGACCACTGTGGTCGATCCGCTGCCGCACCCCAATGTACGCGCCATCCATGTCAGTGGCGGTCTTGTCTGGTTGGGGTCTGCGCGTGGCGCCGTCTCTTTCGACGGAACCACGTATACGGCTTACCGAGCCCGCAACAGCGGGCTTCTCAACCAGCGTTTGCGCGCCATCACCAGCGACAATGAAGGTGGCATCCATTTCGGCAGCGCGTCCTACACAGCCAACGTCGGTGACATCGCAGGCGGCGTCTTCTACCGGCAACCACTCAGCGAACCACTGGGCGCGCCGGCGCCGCAGATCACCAGCTTCGATCCCTTGATTGCACCGAAAGATGAGCTGATCACCGTGACCGGCGCCCGGTTTGTCCCCGGCGACAGGATCGAATTCAGCACCAAGAGTATCAGCGGCTGGGTGATCGCCTTCAATACACAATGGATCAACGAAGAGACTTTGCAGGTGCGTGTACCGGGCAGCGCCATCACCGGCCCGATTCGTGTACGCGGCAAAGGCGGCGTCGCCACCAGCGACGACGAATTTACGCCTCTGCCACGCATCACCGGCCTCTCCAAACAGACGGGCATGCCGGGCAGTCCACTCCGCATCTACGGCAGCAACCTAGAGGATATCGGATTTAGCGAAGTCCGCTTTGGCGACAGCGCATGGAACTCACTCATCGTCGAAGAGCAGGATTGGTATGGGCTGGATGTCATCGTCCCCGCCGACGCCACCACCGGCCCCGTTCGAGTGCGTACCCAGGGTGGCACGCATCAAAGCGCAGACGACTTCGTGGTGGCAAGTGGCAGTCTGCAACTCCTCGGCTACGAGATCCACCAGGGATTGCCGGGGCTAACGTTGGTGGCCGGAAAGTCCGCTGTCGTGCGCCTCTACCTTGGCAGCAGCAACGAAAATGTCTGTGCCTACGCCACGCGTGCCGCGGTGCAGCTACTCGATCCAAACGGCGGGCTGACCGTCTTCGCTGGCACCGAAGACAATGGCGGCGTTCCTCAGTATGGGGAATTCTGCAACACCCAGATCGACTACAGCGATGCAGGCAGCATCACCGTGATCATTCCTGGCCAATACCTGGTGGCAGGGCTTCATCGCCTGGGCGTGATCGTTAAGAACGGTTGGGTCGACCTGATCACACAAGACATCGGCGCCGCCTTCTTCGTCGAAACAGGGTCGGCCCGCCTCTTCTTCTCTGTGCCCGACTGGGAAAATGCCTCCGCTGACGAACTGGCGCTCTTTGATCGCCAAATGGCGAATCTGGCGCGCGCGTTGCCGGTACGCGACGGTGTCGGCGATTTGGGCAGCGGCAAAGGCGTCGAGTACTATGTGCAGGATCATGCCATCTGCGACGGTAGCGAGGACATTCCCGGCTGTGGGGAAGGCGGCCTGTGGGATTTCTGGCAAGGCAACACTGCCGGCCAGGAACAGGCGTGTGTCCTCATTAACAACCTGACAGACGGCAGCGACGACGGCGACGTGATGACCTTCAAGTACAACAATCTGAAAGCGAATAACGAGAAACGCTTCTTCTTCTTCGCCCGTCAACAACCTGGTGTCACCTTGCCCACCGATCTACGCGACCTGATCGATGTGACGGTGTCACCGTCGAGCCTGACGCTCAAAGATCAGAATGTCACGCGTTCGGCTGCGGGCGACGACAAAGTGAACTGCGGTCCTGTGGACTTGGAAGATATCGTTCTCATCGATGTACTCGTCGCCAACGACACCGATGAGAACAAAGATATCAACCTCGAAGTGAACTACGACCAGTCTATCGTGAACACCTACGGGCCGGGCGCGATTCTACTGGGTCAAGGGAACGAGATCCAGACCCAGACGATCCCGGGCGTCTTTTTCTCTGCATCTGGTTGGGGAGGAAACAAGTTTGGTATGCCGCACGATGAAAACTACGACGGCGATATCGATGCCGCGGATCTGGCATACTACGTTCAGGAAATCGAGGACTGGAATGCACAGACCGGTGAATTCGAACGCTCCGGCGATCTCAACGCGGCGGGGCCGGGTGACCTGATCCGTATGTTTGCCGATCAAAACGGCAATGGCAGGCGCGACAGCGGGGAGCCAAAGGCATCGATCTGGCGTCGCACCGACAATGCAGACAAGGTCCTGTATGGCCTGCCTGCCGGCCAGATGCGCACATACAACGACGCAAATGCCGATGGCGTGGATGCAGAATATTCCGGCCTGCTCTTCTTCAAGCGGATCAACCCGAGCATGGGGCCTGGCCGAGAATCGGGTGAGCGTTTTTGGGCGGATATCGACACCAGTACCACCATCGCCCACGAGTTTGGTCATGCATTGGGATTGGTTGCGTCAAATTCAGTCAACTCGAACGGCGGCAGCCATTCAAAGAATGTGCGTGTCCCCAGCATCAGCGCAGGATACAACTTTATCAGCATGACAGCAGTGATCAGCAACGGTCTGCGTTCGATTATGTGGCCGAACATTCAAAGCCCTGTAGAGCAGGGCTTCTACGAGCCGGCGGAGTACTTGGATCTCGTCGATCTGTTCTGGCGCAAGGGAGGCCAGCAGAATCAGGCGGTGAGTCGTGCCGTCAACGAAACGCCGCACTTCTACATTGCCGGTGTACTCTACGATGACAATACGATCAGCGTCAACCGCTCGCTACTTTCGGACAACCATGTTCCAACCGACGCCGACACAGACAGCCCATACCGATTGCGGTTCACGGGCAGTGGACAGCCACTGGGCGAATTCGGCATTCCCGTCGACTTTTACGCCTACGATCCCCTGGATCGGGATCGGCTTGTCTATACCGGCGCTTCGTCGTTCAGCATCATGCAACCCTTCCCCGCCGCAGCCGACAGCGTTGAGATCTGGCACGGCGACACGCGGATCTGGCAGCAGACCCGCAGCGCCAACCCGCCTTCAGTGCAGGTGATCGCGCCCACCGCGGGTGCGAATTATGGCGCTACTGATCAGATGACCATCAACTGGACAGGTTTCGATCCCGACGGCGACACCCTCTGGTACTCGGTGCGTTATTCGCCGGATGGCGGCACAACCTGGCGCGTCCTTGCCGTGGACGAAACGGGCACCAGCGTCACGGTTCCACTCTCTGTGCAGCCCGGCGGCGATCAAGGCATCGTCGAGGTCGAAGCCAGCGACGGCTTCCATACAGCAACAGCGCGCAGCAATGGCACATTCAGTGTCGGGGCAAAAGATCCGCTCTGGGCGTCTATCCATGCCCCCAGCGCAGCGCAGGCGTTTGTCCAGGGCCGCCCCATCTGGTTTGAGGGCAGCGCCTACGATCTCGAGGACGGCGTGCTAAGCGGCGTCGCGTTGCGCTGGTTCTCAGATCGCGACGGCGAGATCGGCAGCGGTAGCCTATGCACCGCCACCCTCACCGTCGGCACGCATACGATTACATTGCGAGCCATCGACAGCCAGAATGGTCAAATTGAGCGGACTGCCGGCGTCGTGATTCTGCCGGACTTCGACGGTGATGGTCTTGCCGACGCATACGAGCAGCAGTATAGCCAACTCAGCCCATGGAACGCCGCTGACGCCGCACAGGATAGCGACGGCGATGGGCTTGTCAACCGGGCCGAGGCGGAATGGGGCACCCACCCAGGGCAACAAGATACAGACGGCGATGGCATTTTCGACGGCGCCGAGGTGAGCGGCGGCAGCCTGCCCACCGACGCGACGAGCATGCCGGCTGAGCCGGGTCTCGTTCTCAGCCACACGACACTCACCTTCCAGGCCGACGCCGACACAACGCAACTCGAACGGCGCATCTTCCTGGCAAACCGAACCCCGTCGAGTCTGGCGTGGCAAGCCACCGACGATGCCGACTGGCTCACGTTCGATACAACCGCAGGCGGCACCCCAACATCGCTCACCGTGCGCGTCGACGCGTCTGCCCTTGGCGATGGACGCCATACGGCAACGATCACCTTCATCAGCAACAGCGGCGAACTGACCGCGCTGGTGGAAGTGATCAAGGGAGAGGCTTTGCCGGATCTCTACCTGCCGCTGATCGTACGCTAATCTCAACTCATACGCCCAGATGATAACGTCTATTCCGTTTACACTCGACATTCAGAAGCAGACAGCCGGACGCTACGTGATCCGCGCTGAGTTCCGCGATGCAGTCTGGCAGGCAGAGATCGATTCGGCGCTTCCTCTCCTCTCCACCGAAGAGAAAAGCCAGGGGGCAAGGCTGGTAGAGCACGATCTGCTCGCTCACGCAGCCGCACGGGATCTGGGGACGCGTCTCTTCTACACCTTCTTCCCTGCTGAGATTCAGTCTGCCTACCGTGCTGCCGCAGACAACTTGACGCAGGGTCAGTCGATCCGGTTGATGGTGGGGTTGCCCTCGGATCTGGCCATCTTGCCCTGGGAACTGCTTTATGATCCTGCCCAAGGACGCGGTTTCATCGCCCGGGCAGCCGATGTTTCGCTGGTGCGTTGGGCGCCGGGAAGCAGCCGCCTCCATGCAGCGCCGGCGGCGTTGCCGATCCGTGTGCTCGTGCTGGTTGCCTCACCGTTGGGATTCCCCAGCCTGGGTAGCGAAGACGAATTGACGCGGCTGCAAACTTCGCTCGCCCAACGCACGCCGAACCTGACGCAGACCGTGGTCATGGTCGGACGACAGCTTTGGCAGCGTCGAAGTTTGCGGGATCTGGCGTCGCGCTTGCGCAATCAGAGTTTCATCGAAACGGAAGTGCTCCTGCACGCCACTCGGCGCGATCTGCAACAGGCGTTGGTCCAGGCGCGCGGCCAGGGACGTCCATTACACGTTGTGCACTTTGTCGGGCATAGCGATGCAGACGAGGATGCGGGTTCGACGGTTGTTCTTGAAATGCCCAATGGCGATCCCGACTTTGTGCGCGCCGAAGAATTTGCCGAGATCGTGGCTGAACCAGGTGTTGTTCTGGTTTTTCTCAATTCGTGTCGTTCGGCAATGCCTCTGCTCCGCTACGAGACAGTCGCGCAGGCGCTGCTCCAAAAGGGAGTACACGCCGTGTTGGGGATGCAGACCGACGTGCTGGATCTGGGGGCTGTGGTTGTTGCAGAAGAGCTTTACGGAACCTGGGCCGCCGGCCTGCCGCTGGAGCAGGCGTTGTCCTATGCGCGGCGTCAAATGGCGATGGCTTACCCAACCAACCAGGTGGGGTGGACGATCCCGGTTTTGAGCATGCGTAGCACCGAGGGCGCAGCGCTCGATCTCGAACTACCTGTGTGGCAGTGGCCCGATCCCTTGCGCCGACTGTACCGCACTGCTGCGTTCGTCATCGGCGCATTGAGCATCCTGTTGGTTCTGTTCAACGCAGCTTCGCTTTTCGACGATCTCTATCAGCAATGGCGAGGGCCACAATTTGCGCCGCTCACTGGCATCGTCAACGTGGCCGTGGTTGATTTCGATATTGTCGGCAGCCGGATCAACGAGCCGAATGTCGAGGCCGTCGATTTTCTGGTAGGGCATCTGTTCACGGAACTGGACATGAGCATTGCCGAGTCCGCGATTGCTGATTTTGCCCAAGTGGTTCACATCCCCACAGGCACATCGGCAATTTCAGAAGAAGGCGCGCAGGCAGCCGATATCGCCGAACTGGCAACCCAGCTACACGCTGATATCGTGATCTACGGCACGCTGGATGTGGGCAAAAACCTCTACTACCCTGCCTTCTACGTTAGCCCGCGCCTTACCGGCGCCGAAGAAAGCACAGGCGATCAAGCCTTCGGGCAACCGATCCCTGTGACGATTCCACTGCCGAACAACCCCGAAGCCAGGCTGCGTCTGCTAGATGTCTTCGTGCCGCGCGTGCGGGCCTTGAGCCAGCTTGTCAGCGCGATTGGCCTGTTCAAAGTTGGCAACTACGACGCCTCGGTGTCGTTGTTGGGCGAATTACAGGCGCTAGGGGATCGGGCCGACAAAGACGGCAAGGAAATCCTCTACCTGTGGCTTGGCACAAATTACCTGCGTCGCGCCGACAACACGGAACCGTCGGGCGACTTCGTGTGCGCGTTGCTGGGCAGTAGCAGCCAAACCGAAGGCGACTGCGCACATGACGCCTACGCAATGGCCGACAAGATCTACCGGGTTTCTCATCAAGATCAGGGATATGCGCGTGCCGCGATTGGCATCGGCAACTACTATATGTCCCAAGCCTGGGACGTGCGGGCGGATCGGCGCATTCTTCGTTGCGAGGCCTATGTGATTGCCGCCGAAACATATGCCGAAGCACTAGAGACAGCGGCAGCAGCACACGACGCTGTCTTCGCCGAACTCAAAGCCTATTACAACATCGGCACTGCTTATGCAACGGCCTACCGCAACGGTTGTCAGCCACAAGACAGATTCTATGCAGAAGCCGTAGATGGATTCGAGCAAGCTGTGTCTGCCTACGACCAGGTGGCGCATACGCCCGTATCAAAGGACGTTGCCGCACGCTCCTACTACCAACTGGGTGTGATTCAACGCCAGGCCGCTGATGACATGCAGGCCGAGCAAGCATTCAAGCAAGTATTGCAGGTCAGCGCGCCGCTTGACGAAGGTGTGGACGATTGGCAGGCCATCGGGTGGAAAGCGCAAGTGCAGATCGGTCATCTCTACACTGCACGGGCTGAAGAAGGGAGCCGTCCGTGGTGGCAGACATGGGGCACGTTGACCGCAGCCTGGCGCCCGGCATTGGCCGCCTACGACGACGTGATTGCAGCGGCCAATGCCGGGCTATTCGGCAAACGCGAGGGCCGCGATCAAGAAGACGAGATCATTTTCATCGCCGACGCCTACACAGGCAAAGGACGTTTGCTGAATTTCCTTGGCGATTTCAACGCAGCCGAACAGGCGTTGCTGCAAGCGATTCGGCCATTTGAAGACCCTGACAATGTCGCCAATCTTCTGTCTGTGCGGCTACCTTGGGCCGGCTATCTTGAACTGGGCCGATCCTACACCGGGCGGGGGCGACTGTCCGATGCACTCAGCTTTTACGCCCGCATCACGCAGAGCCATAACGACTCGATTCCGCACGCACTGATGGCGGAAGCACACCTGGCGTCGGCAAAAATCCTGATAGAACAGGGAGAAACCAGCGATGCCGTTTCGCATCTTGAAGGGATTCTGGAACTGGTCGGCAACGAAGATCCGCTGTACGAGACAGCGATGCAGCAGTTGCGTCAAATCGATAGCCAATAAGATTATCTGCGTCATCGTCGGCGTGGAGCATTCCGAAAGGACGCGCAACATGCAGAGAATGCACATTGTACAGAGCCGCTGGTGGATCTTGCTGAGCGTGATCGTGTTCTTATTCGTGGGGGCGGCGCTGACCGTGTCCACGACATACGCCGATGTTGTGTGCCAGGGCGCAACACAGTCGGTAAGCATCAATGACCGCACATCTTCGTTGAGCGGCAGTCGCGTCCGCTGCTTTGTGGTCACAGTGCCGAGTTCATACGAGGAACTCAGCGTCAGCCTCAATGTCGAGGATCGCAATGGTCAATACGATGTGTACATTACGCCAGGTTCGACCAATGCCCTGAGCGATGGCGACCGCTACAACTTTCGCCCAATTCGATATGATTCATTTGGCGTCACGGCTCAGGTAGATGTAACGACTTCTCGGTATACGATAGCTGTCGCTCCAGTGGGATCGACGTCCGGCAGCAGTAGCTATACCCTGAACGTTAGGGCGTTTCGCCCGGTAGCCGATGACTCCTGTGTAGGTCCGTCCTGCACCTCCATCATCCCCGGCCCGTCGATTTTGGCGAACAACCGAGAGAAGGAATCTGCCTTTGATAGTACATGCCCCAATACGCAGATCGTCGTGACCGCAGAATGGTCAGGCGGCGCCAACGTGTCATTAAGCCTCATCTCGCCCAACCGTACAGTGGCTGCCAGCAACAGCCGCGGAACACAGGGCAGCCAATCTGCTTACCGATCAACCATTCGCTATACGGTTGCACAGAGTGATCTTGAGAAAGGTGGGCGTTGGTGGGCCGTGCTCAGTAACGCATCCGGCGACTCGATCACGGTGTATAAACTGGACACACCAGAAAGCAATCGTTCTTGCAGTCTGCCAACCC
>CAVWAL010000014.1:0-523460 GCA_963752935.1 uncultured bacterium | reverse complement strand
CATCGCCATTCACTACGATCTCTTATCCTATCTGCGCAAGCGTCACCCACTGTCTATGAACCCGTGTATCACCCTTGCCCTGATGCTCGTGCTTACCGTCGTCGGTGTGGCGTTTATGATGATGGACGGTAAGTTGTACACCCATGTCCTGGCGCATCTGTCGTTTGGCGAGCAGTTCGCTGTTAGTATCTTTTCCATCATTTCCTCGCGGACCGCCGGGTTGACGATCCTGCCCATCGAGAACCTAAACCAGTCGACACAACTGATCATCATGTTGTGGATGTTCATCGGCGGCGCGCCAGCAAGCATGGCCGGTGGCATCAGTACAAGCACTTTGGGTGTTCTGATCCTGGCCGTTATGGCCACAGCCCAGGGCCGGAGCACTGCCGTAGGCTTCGGACGCACCGTACCGCCGAAACCATCGCCAAGGCTGTCGCCATTATGACGGTAAGCACACTGCTGGTGACGCTAATTACGCTGGCGCTCTCACTCAACAGCGACAAAGACATCTTCCGCCAGGGATTTGAAGTCGTCAGTGCCTTTGCCAACGCAGGCTATTCGCTGGCGTTTACCAGTGAACTCAACACATTCGGGCGTGTGCTCATCGCCTTTGCCATGTTCTGGGGGCGACTCGTCCCTTAACAATTGTGGTGGCATTGGCAGAAAGCGAGCAGCCCAGTCTTGTCTCCTCCCCGAAGAGCCGGTCATATTGGGCTAACCAAGAAAGGAAGTCGCCGATGCCGACCGCCCCGCTGCCTGTCGTGCAGAGTATTCCTCATGGCGGATTAGAAACGCCGCCGGAAGTGGCAGATCAACTCGCCATTACTGACGTTACCATGTACAACGAGTGCGATCTCTGGGTCGACGACCTGTTTGACTTCGATCACCCAGATCTCGTCTCGCTGCGTCCGCTCGACCAGGCGGCGGCGACGTTAGGAAAGGTGCAGATGCCGATTGCGCGGGTCCTGATTGACGCCAATCGCCCCCCCGACTCTCTAGACGATCCCGATGGTGTGGTGAAAACGCGGACCAGCTACGGCGAGGCCATCTATCGCGATCCCATCAGCAGAGAGCAGCAGATCCATTTGCGTCAACGCTACTGGCAGCCCTATCACGATCAGATCGATGCCCTCCTGCGCCACAACGCCGGGCGTACGCTGCTCTTCCTCGACTGTCACAACATGGCCCAGCGCGGCCCCGACGCCTATCAGGATCCGGGCAAGGTGAGGCCGGCGATCTGTATTGCCAATTTCGGCAATGCACGCGGAGAAGCGACCGGACGACGGCCACTCAGCGCGCCGACCTGGCTCACCCGCAAATCGGCTGATATTGCCCAGGCGCTCTTCGCCGATCTGCCGCTGCTCGAGCCAAACCCTGAACCGACGCCGGTGGCAGCGCTCAACCAACCGTACGCCGGGGGCCATATCCTGCGAAAGTACGTGGCAGACGAGTACCAGCGCTCGCTGGGTAGTGCCCGGCAGCCCGATCAACCGTATGTCGGATTGATGGTCGAGATCAACCGCGGGCTGTTTGTGGGCAATCAACGCAAAGATACACCCGTCCAGCCACCCAATACAGCGCGAATCGCCGCGGTGCGCCTACGCCTGTACCGCTGGTTGACCGCCACGGTTTCCCTGCTCGAAGAAGCGGCACAGCACGGCGACATCTGGGCCCGGGAGGCCACATGATGACCAACGACTATGCCGATTGGCTTGCCTATGCCGAGGCACTCTCCATTGAAGCAGGGCGGCTAGAGACCAGATACTTCCGACGTAGCCACGCCCGCCGCAAAGCAACGGTACCCTGATCACCGAGGCCGACGAACAGGCCAACGCACTGATCGCCCACAGATTGCACGCCCAGTTTCCCGAGCACAACATCCTTAGCGAAGAGGGCGACACCCGCTACGATCCTGCCGTACGCTATACATGGGTCGTCGATCCACTGGACGGCACTACCAATTTCGCACGCGGGCTGATCATCTGGGGGGTCTCGATTGGCTTGCTTGAGTACGGGGATCAGATCCTGGCTGCGTTGCACTTCCCTTTGCTACACGAAACATACACGGCCCGCAACAAACAGGGCGCCTTCTGCAATGGCGAACGGCTGGAACTGGATAGCGAGGCCACTTCGACAACCAGCAGATCATTACGCTGTGCACACGCACGCCCCGTCACTTTCAACTCAACACGCCGCTCAAAGCGCGTATGCTGGGCAGCGCAGCCTATCACCTGCTGACCGTAGCCACCGGAGGAGCGCTCGCCGGCGTGGAAAGTACGCCCAAGCTTTGGGACTTGGCGGCGGCCTACCTCGTGCTGACCGAAGCCGGCGGCTGCGCATCCTATGTCGACGGCGGCGCCATTTTCCCCCTGCCCCCTACCCCACGCGATTACGTCGACGTTTCGCTGCCCGTCCTGGCTGCAGGATCGCGAGAGATCTTCTCGCAAGTTCAGCCGTCTATCATTCCCCGCTGACGCTTACGGGGCAAACAAGCCGCAGGCTGCAACTATCCCAGGCTGTGTCTTGTTTGTCAAAACCCGCATTATCGGACAGAATGAACCTACTATGCATAGGCGCACCCACACCGGTTGCATGGCGCCCACATCGACACTCGCAGAATTTCCAGTGGCTACACGAAGCCGCTGCTCACCATTTGGAAAGGACTTATCCGCGCATGGAAGCCAAGAAGGTAGAGATTCTCATCGTCGGCGCCGGCATGGCGGGGCTGACCGCCGCCTGTGCTTTGCGCAATGCCGGCCATGACGTCCTCGTGGTTGATAAAGGACGCAGTGTTGGCGGACGTCTGGCAACTCGACGTGTCGGGGCCGGCGTTGCCGATCACGGTGCTCAATACTTCACGGCTCGCTCGCAAGCGTTCGAGCAGCAGATCGACCGCTGGATTGACGAAGGCATTGCCTTTCTATGGGCCATGGGATTTAGCACGGGCAGCCTCACCCCCAATGAGGCCGTCGGTCATCCACGCTATGCTATCCACGGCGGCATGAACCGACTCGCCAAACACATTGCAGAAGGCATCAACGTCGAGCTTGACGTGCAGATCAAGAGCGTTCAGAAGGATGGAGATCAATGGCTGCTCGAGGCCCGATCCGGCGAGACCTACGCCACCGGTGCCCTGATTATGACGCCGCCGGTGCCCCAATCTTTGGCGCTCCTCGATGCCGGCCACGTCCATCTTGACGCCGACGACCGCGCCGCGCTCGACAAGATCACCTATTCGCCGTGCATTGCCGCCATGTTTCGCTTTGAAGGTGACCTGACCATCCCTTCACCCGGTGCGGTTCAGCGTCCGGCCGATCCGATCCCATGGATTGCCGACAATCAGCAAAAGGGAATCTCGCCTGACGAAAAGGTGGTTACGTTGCATGCGGATCCAGACTACAGCCGCCGCTATTGGGATGCGCCTGAAGTGGAGATCCTGGAGACCATGCGCGGATACCTTCAGCCCTACATGCGACCCGAAACCCGTCTGGTAGAGGCGCAGATCAAACGATGGCGCTATTCATTCCCCGAAACGCTCTATCAAGAGCCAACCCTGCTGGCGATGGTGCATCCCATTCTGGCTTTTGCCGGTGATGCCTTCGGCGGTCCCCGCGTAGAGGGCGCCTACCTGTCCGGCTTAGCCACGGCGCAGGCGATCCACGGCGCACTCACGGCCGAAGCATAGAGCCACACGGGCGATAATTCCCTTTCCCTACACAGCCGAAAGTGATCGATTCTATGTCAACCAATCAGACACCCACGATTGTCGTTTTACACGGAGACCAGACCGGCCAGGAGCTTCTGGAAGATTCCCTGCGCGTGCTCGACTCGGCCGTGACCGGCGCCCCCGTGACGCTGGAACACTATGATCTGGGCCTTGCCGATCGTCGGAAGACCGACAACCAGGTGGTCTATGAGGCGGCGGCGGCCATGCTGCGCAGCGGCTATGGGCTAAAAGCCGCCACCATTACACCGGAGCAGAGCGACGATGTGGGCAGCCCCAACGCCATCTTACGCAAAGAGGTCGACGGCAAGGTGATCGTCCGTACAGGACGCCGTATCCCCGGAGTGCGGCCCGTAGGCGGTGTCTTTGCGCCGATCACTGTGGTGCGCATGGCAGTAGACGACGCCTATGGCGCTACCGAGTGGCGCAAAGATGACAACGGCGACGAGTGGGCCTTCCGCACTGAGAAGATCAGCCGCAGCACCTGCCACGCTGTCGCCGAGTACACATTCTATCGAGCAGCGCGCTCGCATGCCAAGGTCTTCGGCGGACCCAAATACACGGTCTCGCCCGTCTACGAAGGGATGCTTAAGGAGGAACTCGACGCCGCCGCCGGGCGCTATCCGCAGGTGCGCTACGAGCCACAGCTCATCGACGCCACCTACGCTCTGCTTCTTGTGCAGGACGGTGAGGGGCTGGTGATTCCGACCCTAAACCGCGACGGCGACTGCATGAGCGATCTGGTTTTGCAGATGTTCGGCACCATTGCAGGCGCCGAATCGTTGCTGCTCTCGTTTGATGAGAATTTTCACGTGAAGACGATCATGGCCGAAGCACCTCACGGTACTGCGCCCTCATTGCAGGGAAAGAACATCGCCAACCCGATGGCGATGATCCTGGCCTGTGCTGCCCTGCTCAAGCAGATCGAGAGCAAAGAGTCGGATCTGGCCGCGCGCGCTATCCGTGAAGCGATGATGGAAGCGGTCCACGATGGCGTGCGTACGCCAGATATTGGTGGCCACGCTTCCACCACCGAATTTACCGACAATGTGATTGACCGCACCCAACGCAAGCTCGATATTTGGGCCAGTATGGGTGGATAACCAAAGGAACACTCGATGAGCCAGTTACCTCAGCTACGCACAGATCATCTCGTCTACGCAGTGCCCGATTTAGGGGCCGCCATCCGGCGCATCGCAGCCGAATGGGGTGTACGGCCGGCCATGGGCGGCAAACACCCAAGCGGTACGCACAATGCGCTGCTGGCATTGGGTCCGCACACATACCTTGAAGTGATCGCGCCAGATCCCGAGCAGGCCCAGGTGCAAGGGCGTTCATTTGGATTGGACAACCCGCTAGAGAGGGCAAAGCTGGTGACGTGGGCGGTTGCAACCGATGACCTGGATGCCACCATCGCGCAGGCAAGGCAGGCGAACTACGATCCAGGGGAGACGATGAACGGTGCACGAAGTCGTCCGGATGGGGTGCAGCTTTCGTGGAGATCGACACGCATCGCCGCCTGGCCCCCAGCCGGTGACGGTGTTGTCCCCTTTGTGATCGAATGGGGACATGGCACGCCGCATCCGTCCTCAGATGCGCCACAAGGTTGTCTGTTGCGATCCCTGGTTGCTGAGCACCCCGCCCCCCACATCGTACAGTCAATGCTGGATGCCCTCGGCCTTGACCTCGCCGTGAGTGTTGGGGAGACGCCGGCACTCATCGCAGAAATCGAAACGCCGCGTGGGCTCGTAACCTTGCGATAAAACAGAAAGGAGATTGGAGGTGACGTCATCACCTCCAATCTCCACTCCCTCTCACAATTCCCTCAGTTTTCTCAGAACTTCAGTTTCTTAAACCCCTCTGCATAGGTGAACCCGGCGGTGGCTTCTCCGCCTTCTTCGGCGACTTTACGTGTTCGCTCGCGCAGACGTTCGTCCAGTTTCGCATGATCCTCGCCTACCTGACTGACATGACAGGCCAACGCCTCAATGCGCTTGTCGATCGTCGAAGTGATGTCCTCGTAATGGTCAACGTGATCGGTCCAGAAGAGATAGGCTTCCTTGACGCGCCACGGTTCTTCGCCGTTGGTCAACTGTTCGGGGAAAATATTCCACTCGCGGGCGGCCCACAGCGCATCCAGAGCCGCCTCGCCTGCCGCGGGTGATCGGGCGCCAGTTGGTAGAGGCGCCAGGGATCGATGGCAAAAACGATGTGTGGCTTATGCCGGCGGATGACATCGGCCAACTGACGGCGCAGGAACATACTGTTTTCAAGCAACCCATCCGGATGGCGCAGAAAGACGGCATGTTCGACGCCAAGAACCTTATTTGCCGCATACTGTTCCTTCTCGCGGCGGTCGGCGAGTTTGTCCGGGCGCAGGGTATGATCGTGGCTGCCTTTGTCTCCACTGGTGAGGAGCAGCAACGTGATCTCTTTACCCTCTTCGGCTAGTTTGGCAATCGTCCCCCCGCAACCAAATTCCATATCGTCAGGATGGGCAGCGATCACCATCACGCGGTCGAGAGTCTTGGTTTCTTCAGTCATCTTGTCTCCTTTATACCAGTGACCAGCGGGGCTTGCAGTCACGGTTCACGTAGGATCGGGGGAAGCGACCGTCCGCCATTTGAATCACCATCTCAACCGAGAGCCGCCATGTGGCTTCGACTGATTCATCCGAGACACCGGCGGTGTGCGGGGTGACAACGATATTCTCTAGCTCGAAGAGCGGGTTGTCTGCCGGGCACGGTTCGGTTTCAAAGACATCCAGACCTGCGCCCGCGATCCAGCCTTCAGTCAAGGCACGATAGAGCGCTGTTTCATCAATGATCGGTCCACGCGCCGTGTTGATTAGAATGGCCGAGATTTCATCAAGCGTAGTTCTCGCTCGCCGAAAAGATGACGGGTATCTGCGGTGAGCGGAGTGTGGATCGACACCACGTCCGACTGCGCCAACAGTTCATCGAGCGATACAGAACGAGCATTGAACTCGGCCAACGTAGCCGCATCCACATAAGGATCGTAGACGAGGACGTTCAAATCAAACCCGGACAGTTTACGAGCGAGCGAACGCGGAATATGACCAAAACCCAGCAACCCCAATGTTTGGCCGGCAAGGTGCCATTCGGGCAGGGCCTTGCCGCGCACACTCCAGATCCCCCTGGCGCGTAATCTTGTCCTGGGCGACGATGCGGCGCCCAACCGCGAACATCAAGGCGATGGTGTGATCGGATACCGGGCCATTGTGCGCCAGCGGTGTATTGCAGACGAGCATCCCGCGTTCGGTGGCTGCATCGACGTCAATGACGTCCACACCGCTGCCCGAACGGATAATCGCGCCACATCTGGACAACAAATCGAGGTTATTTCCCCGTGCCAGGCGACTGCCGCCGTAGATCCAAAGCACATCAACATCCGCAGCCACGCGTTCAAAGTCCTCAACCGTTGAACAGGGTTCAAAGGTGTAGTCAATATCGGCGGCGGCTAGCTCAACCGGCACCCATGTCGGCACCTGTTCTGGCGTTTTATCGATTAGAGCCACCTTAAAGCGTCCCATATGCGAGTTTTCTCCTCTTCTTAAAGTGATGTATCTGATTGGATCCAGTAGTTAATGGTTCAAGTGGGGTTACTGTAGCGGTTTACCTCGGGCCTCAGTGGCCTGAGAGACAAACAGCTCGGGACAACAGAGGTCGACTGACCTCTGTTTACAATGCCATTAACTGCGCGTTTAGACAAGATGAGAGACCCGCTTTTCTGGGTTCGATTACAGTTCAACTTGTGTGCCTAACTCAACCACCTGGTCTGGCGGCAGGGCGAAGAAGTCGGTGGCGCTGCGCGAGTTGCGGCTCATCAGGCTAAACAGGCGTTCACGCCAGATAGCCATGCCCGGTCGTTTGGTAGCATACAGCCGTTCACGCCCCAGAAAGTAGGTAACGGTATTTAGATCGAGATCGAGGCCATGCTGGCTAACCAGTGTGAGATCTCGGGGCACGTTGGGGCTTTCCATAAATCCGTAGCACAGCGTAACCTTGCAGAAGCCCTCATCGAGTTGGTTGACGATAACACGCTCCGTCTTTGGGACATAGGGCTGTTCGAGTGTGGACACCGAGAGCAAGATCACCTGCTCATGGATCACCCGATTGTGGCGTAAATTGCGCAGCAGCGCAGGTGGCGTCATCGATGGATTGCTGTACATAAAGACCGCCGTTCCGGCGACACGCGTGATCTGCCCCACGATGATCTGCTCGACAAAATCTTCAAAGGCCACAGCACCGGCGCGCAGCCGCTCACCCAGGATCTGCCGTCCGCGTTTCCAGGTGGTCATGAGTGTAAACACGATCAAGCCAACCGCCAACGGAAACCAGCCGCCGGCCGGAATCTTGAGCAGGTTCGCGCCCCAAAAAGCCAGGTCAATGATCAGGAAGAACGCCGAGAGCGCCGCCGCGATCCATAGCGGCCACTTCCAACGCTCACGTTGCACCGCAAACAAGAGGATGGTCGTCACCACCATTGTCGTGGTAACGGCGACGCCATAGGCGGCAGCCAGATTGCTGGAGCGACGGAATGCCAAAACCAGTGCTACACACGCAAACATCAGAATCCAATTGATGGCGGGAATATATATCTGCCCAAACTGTGTATGCGACGTGTGGCGAATCTCCAATCGAGGCAGGTACCCCAACTGCACCGACTGCATTGCCAATGAGAAGGCGCCGGTGATCAACGCCTGCGATGCAATGACGGTGGCAGAGGTCGCAATCACAACGATCGGGTAGAGTGCCCACTCGGGCGCCATTCGATAAAAGGGATTCACCACCGCCTCTGGATGTTCGAGCAAGAGCGCGCCCTGGCCAAAATAGTTCAAGGTCAAGCAAGGAAGCACAACCGTGAACCATGCCAGGCGGATGGGGGCTTTGCCGAAGTGCCCCATGTCGGCGTAAAGCGCCTCGCCCCCTGTGACAACCAAAAAGACCGAGCCCAATACGGTGAATCCTTGCCAGCCATTACGCACGAAAAATTCCAACCCCAGTAGTGGATTCAGGGCCAGGAGGATGTCTGGGCGCTGAACAATCCAACTGATACCCAGCACCGCCAGGGTAATAAACCAGACCAAGGTCAACGGACCGAACACGCGGCCAACGCGTTCAGTGCCGCGGCTTTGAAAGAGAAAGAGCGCAACCAGGATCGCTATCGTGATCGGGATCACGTAGGGTGAAAAAAACGGTGTCGCAACCTCAAGTCCTTCCACCGCCGAAAGCACCGAAATCGCCGGGGTAATCATGCCGTCGCCGTAGAGAAGCGCCGTGCCAAAGAGACCCATCAGGATCAAAAGCCAGCGACGCGTAAAGCGACTCGTTCCTTTCTGCGGCACCAACAACGACGTCAACGCCAGAATGCCGCCCTCACCCCGATTATCGGCACGCAGGACAAAGACAAGGTATTTGATCGAAATGACCAAAATCAGCGACCAGAAGATCAGCGAGAGGATGCCCAGCACATTGGCAGCACTCACCGCCAGGCCATACTCCTCGTGAAATGATTCGCGAAAGGCGTAAAGCGGACTTGTACCAATATCACCGTAGACAACGCCCAATGCGCCCAATCCTAAAAGCAGCAATGCCTTGCCTTTGGGATCACTGACATGTCCACCTGGGTCGGTCTGAGGCGTGTGAGCCGAACTATTTCCATTCGAATGTTGCATACAACACCATTTCTTATTGAAAAGACACGTGAACTGAGTGAACTTAGCGGAGCAGAACTATGTTAGCAGAATCTCGGCAATCGCGCACCTCTATTTGCACCCTAAACGGACCAAACACAGCAACGAAATCAACAAATCACTCAACTCGATTCCCAATTGGACAGCCAACAGTTAGGTAGGGTAAAATCCACTCAGGTCAGCATATTGTCTAGATGTTGCACAGAAAACGGCGCCTGCTTTCTGCCCGTTCTGACAACTCTAGACGGAGTAATCGACAAGTAACGTAAAGGAGTGCGGGCGATGGCGGCAATTGCGAAACGAAACATGAGCACAAGTACAACTCAGCCTGGTGGCGTGAGCCGTCGTGATATGCTGGCGCTGTGGGGGGGCATTGCATTCAGCGCCCTCTTCACAGGACTGATCTGGCTACTAGGCGGACGCCTGGAAAGCGTGCAACTTCTGCCCGATAGCGGCGTTGCCTGGTACTACTGGCAACTCCCCCAGCCGACCTTTTGGACTCGGGCAACGTCTTGGGGCTTCTACCTTGCTCACCAATTCTCGATCTGGGGCCTGATCTATTACGCTCAGTCGATGAAGAAGCACAGCTACACGAAGGGCCTGCATAAGGTAAATGTGATAGCATTGGCCGCCAATGCATTCTTCATCACCCTGCACCTGATCCAAACCCATATTTGGTACGACGGACTGGCTCAGGATGTCTCGATATTCAGCTCACAAGGTTCGGTGATCGTGCTCCTGGTCTGGGTGTTGCTCATGGAGAACAATCGCCGCGGCCTCTTCTTTGGCAAAAAGGCGCCCATCTCCAAAGAGGTGATCCGGTTTGCCAGGGAGTATCACGGCTACTTCTTCGCCTGGGCCACCATTTACACCTTCTGGTACCATCCCATGGTCAGTACTTCCGGCCATCTGATCGGCGTCTTTTACACCTTCTTGCTCATGTTGCAGGGCAGCCTCTTTTACACACGCGCCCATGTGAACCGCTGGTGGACCTTTGCGCTCGAAGGCCTGGTCCTCGTCCACGGCACGTTGGTGGCGGTGATGCAGGGCAACGGCATCTGGCCGATGTTCTTCTTTGGGTTCGCCGGCATCTTTGTGATCACGCAGATGCACGGCCTCGGGCTATCCATGCGCATGAAGTCGCTGCTGCTCGCCCTGTTTGCGGGCTTGGTGCTGCTCGTCTACAGCGACCGTGGTTGGGTGCAGATGAATGAGATCATCCGCATCCCCATGATCGATTACTTGGCGGTCTTCGTGATGGCCGGGCTGTTCTGGGCCGGGCTGAAAGTGGTAGAAAAAGTCAGGGGGGGCAAACAACCCGCCCTGGCAGAGTAGCCGGCCGCTGCATCAGACTGCACGTAAAATGACGACCAGATCCGGATCTGGTCGTCATTTGTTTTGGTGTTCAAATCCTGGAACGATAGCGTTTCCGCCACGACCGTGATAGGATCAGTCGGACTTTCTCGTTTCGCGAACCCTTCCCAGCCCACAGAGGTTCTACTTGTGACCAACCCGACCAACGCCCAAGCGCCCATTTCTCGTACCCAGGCCTGGATCCTGGCGGCGCGGCCCAAGACGTTGCCTGCCGCCCTGACACCCGTTCTCGTTGGGACGGCCCTGGCGATCCACGATAGTCAGTTCGCCCTGTTGCCGGCGCTGGCGGCAGCGCTCGGCGCGCTCCTCTTACAGATCGGCTCCAACTTCGCCAACGATTACTTCGACTTCTTTAAAGGCGCAGATACCCCCGAACGGCTTGGACCAACCCGTGTGACGGCGGTAGGTCTGATCTCGCCATCTGCACTGCGCTGGGGGATGGTCGCCGTCTTTGGGCTGGCGGTGCTGGTCGGCATCTATCTGCTTGTGGTGGGTGGCTGGCCGATCATCGTGATCGGCGTGGCCTCTATTTTGGCGGCGCTGCTCTATACAGGCGGGCCTTTTCCATTTGGTTACTATGGCTTGGGCGATCTCTTTGTCTTTGTCTTTTTTGGGCTGGTAGCCGTATGTGGCACCTATTACGTCCAGGCGCTCAGCTTAAACTGGGCGGTGGTGATCGCCGCGGTGCCGCCCGGTCTTCTCGTCACCGCTATCCTCGTGGTGAATAATCTGCGCGACATCGACACCGATCGCCGCGCCGGAAAGCACACCCTGGCCGTGCGTCTGGGCCGTAATGGGACACGCCTCGAATACCAGTTTCTGCTGCTTCTGGCGTATGCACTGCCGCTCCTCCTCTGGTTAGTGTATGAATTCCACTGGCTCGTCCTGTTGCCATGGCTAACCCTACCGCTGGCGTGGCGTTTACGCACCCAGATCCGCCGCGAGATTGGACGTCCTCTCAACAAAACGCTGGCCGGAACGGCTCAACTCGGCCTCCTGTTCAGCCTTGCCCTCTCGATTGGTCTGCTGTTTTGAAGCTACCGTACAAAAAAAGTACAAGCCTTCTGCTAAAGTGGGGCAGCAATCCGCCTTGTAACCAATCCACCGAGGAGAGGTAAGCCGTTCTAAGGTTGCAGAGTGCCACCAGGCCATCGACGGCACGCTCGTCTACACCCAGATGGTACCCATCGCAAGCTTTCTCCGCAACGAAGAAGACAAATCGAAAGCTGAGACCAATCAGGAGGGAACGCATGAACGACAACAAACGCATGAACCGCATCGAGGTGATGAACCTGGTCACGTCTTACCAGCTCGGCCACATCAGCCGCCGCCAATTTACGCGGCGTGCTGTGCTGGCTGTGGGCAGCATAGGTGTGGTCAACATGTTGCTGGCTGCCTGTCAGGCCGTGCCCATCAACGCACCTGCGCCTACGCTGATTCAGACACCCGAGGCGTCGGGCGGTACTGTGCCCCAGCCAACGTCCGCACCTACAGCCGAGGCGATGGAAGAAGCAACTGCCGGTGAGATGAGCGACCTGATCACCGAATCGGTTACCTACCCCGACCGCGATGGCGAAGAACTGACCGGCTATCTGGCGCGCCCTGCCGATGGCGAAGCCAGGCCCGCCATCGTCGTGATCCAGGAATGGTGGGGACTCAACGACCACATCAAGGATCTAGCCGAACGCTTCGCCGCCGAAGGCTATGTGGCGCTCGCTCCCGATCTCTACAAGGGACAGGTTGCTACCGAGCCGGATGAAGCGCGCAAGCTGGTGATGGAGTTGGATATGATGGAAGCGGTGGCCGAAATCGATCAGGCCATGGCCTACCTGCTCGATCAAGAGTACGTATCAGGCGACAAAGCCGGCATCGTTGGCTTCTGCATGGGCGGCGGACTCGTCTTGCAGGCCGCAGTAAACAGCGACCGTGTCGGAGCAGCCGTCCCATTCTATGGCACACTATTGGAACCGGAACAGGCAGCCCAGGTGAAAGCCCCGGTGCAGGCCCACTATGGCACGGCAGACCGCTTCGATCTAGCCGCCTTGGAAGAGATGGGCCGAATCATCGAGGAAGAGGCAGGTCAGCCGAGCGAAGTCTACACCTATGAAGATGCACCGCATGCCTTTATGAACGACACCGCAGAAAGCTATCGCCCCGAAGCGGCCGCCGAAGCCTGGGACCGCACACTGGAATGGTTCGCCACATACCTCGGCTAGTGTCGAGACAAAATTGAGTAGGGCCGCCGGGGTTGGCGGCCCTTTTTCATGTTAGAATATGGGGTGAGGAGTCAAGATAAAAAACAAGAATCAGGGGAGGACAAGATGGCGGATTATGATGTCCTGTTTATTGGTGCAGGGCACAACGCGCTGGTTTGTGCCGGGTATCTTGCTCAAGCCGGGTACAAAGTTGGGATGTTGGAGCGGCGACCGCTGGTGGGCGGTGCGGTTGTCACCGAGGAACATGTACCCGGATTCCGCTTCGACCTCGGCGGTTCGGCCCACATACTGATCCACCACACGCCGATTGTACGCGACTTGAAGCTGGACCAGTATGGGTTGAAGTACATCGACGTCGATCCCCTCTTCTTCTCGCCATTTCCCGACGGCAGCCATCTATTCATGTGGAAGGATCTCGATCGCACCTGCCAGAGCATCGCAGCCGTCTCTCCGGCGGATGCCGATGCCTACCGCGCCTTCGTGGAAAATTGGTTTCCCATGGCCGAAGCAATGGTAGAGACCTTCTTACATGCGCCCACACCGCTTAACGTCGCCCGTTATCTCGCCTTCGAGAGCAAAGCGAGCCAGGACTTCCGCCGCCGCCTCACCGCAATCCTCGGCGGGTATGGGCAGCTTCTGCGCACAGAGTTTCAGTCTCCCCAATTGCAGGGCATGATCGGCTGGATGGCCGCTCAGTCCGGTCCGCCCCCTACCGAGCCGTTGAGTGGGCCTTTTGCCTTGTGGCAGCCCATGTATCACGTCAGCGGAATCAAGCGCCCACAGGGCGGGTCGGGCATGTTGACCCAGGCTCTGGCGCGCATGATCCAGGCTCACGGCGGCGAGATCCATACCGGCATGCCGGTCGCTCAGATCCTCAGCCGCAACGGGGAGGCCGTAGGCGCCGAAACCGAGGACGGTAGACGCTTCACCGCCGACCACGCCGTCATCTCTGGCGCCCACATTCACACCACGCTGAAGATGCTCAACGGTGCCGTCACCCCCGATAGAGTGCGTCTGGCTCAAAACGCGCGTGTCGGCAACGGCTTCGGCATGATCGTCCGCTACGCCATGAATGCTCTTCCTGACTACGCGAATTTACCGTCCTCGCCGGACGGTTCACCAGGACCGCAGCACCGTGCACTCCAGTTCATCTGCCCCGATCTCGATTACCTGGACCGCGCCTACGGCGATTACCTGGCCGGTCGCCCTTCTGAACATCCCGGCCTAATCGCCATGACCTTCTCTGCCGTCGACCCCACACTGGCCCCCCCCGGCAAACATACGCTCTTCTTGTGGGGCCAGTATTATCCCTATGAGCTTGCCTCCGCCGAATCGTGGGATGACATCGGGCAGCGCGTGGCCGATCGCATGCTGGCCACGCTGGCCGAGTATGCACCCAACGTAGCCGGCGCCGTCATCGGTCAATTGGTCGAGACTCCGCTCTTCCTGGAACGTGAGCTGGGTCTGTTGCGCGGCAATGTGATGCACCTCGAGATGTCGGTCAACCAAATGTTCATGATGCGCCCCTCTCTGGATATGAGCGATTATCGCGGTCCTCTCAAGAAGCTCTACTTGACCGGTGCCAGTACACATCCTGGCGGTGGCATCATGGGTGCCGCCGGGCGCAATACGGCGGCGGTTGTGCTGCGCGATCTACAAAAACGCAAGTGGACGCTGAAATTGGGCCGTTCGTGACGGCATGAGCACATGAGCACTCCGATATTTTTCTTTTGTCAGCAGCATCGTATAATCAAACGCAGTCGTCTTCCATTCCCCTGCCCACTCCCCGAGGAGATTCGATGGATACCAGCATTTGTTCGTACAGCTTTCACCGTTCATTCGCAAGCGGCGCAATGGACATCTTTGATTACATCCAATGGTGCCACGAAACCGGCTTTACACAGCTTGACCCGTGGATGAAGCACCTGGAGTCAGGGCTAACCGATCCAGGGTTCGTTGATCGTGTGCTGGCCGCCGGCGAAAAGGTAGGGCTTCCTTTCGGCTGCATTGCCGTGGATGGCGCACATATCTACGATGAAAGTGAAGATCAGCGCGATGCCAACCGGCGCATGGCCTACCGCTGGATCAGCATTGCCGAACGTCTCGGCGCTACTCAGGTGCGTATCGACGCCGGTGGACCAGAAGAGATGACCGATCCTATCTTCGCCATCATCGTAGACGGTTATCGGGAGCTCATCGATCACGTCGCCGCCCGCGACATCGAAATCGTCGTCGAAAACCATTGGGGGCCCACCAAACACCCAGAAAATGTAGTACGTCTGCTCGAAAGCGTAGACGGATTGGGGCTGCTCTTCGACACCAACAACTGGGCCGAAGGCAAACAGCAAGAAGGCTGGGAACGGTGCGCCCAGTATGCCCGCCTGACACATGTCAAGACCTTTGCCTTCGACGAGGCGGGAAACGACCCCTCCGTAGATCTCGGCAAAGCGATTCACCTGCTTCAGGCCGCAGGATATAGTGGCACTTGGGGCGTGGAAAGCTGTCCTCTCGACGGCGACGAAAAAGCTGCTGGGGCAAAAACCCTCCAACTCATTCAGCGCCAACTGAAGAAGTAGCGATCTCTGTTTCCGGCCGGCGCCGAATCAACCATCTTGAATCTCAACTCTCCTCACTAGAAAGATCACAATATGTCTACACAGGACAAAGTCCGCGTCGGCCTGATTGGCGTGGGCCAGATCGGCAAAGCACATCTGGATCAGTACAGCAAAATGGATAACGTGGAAGTAGTAGCAGTCGCCGATATCAACGAGGCCGAAGGCAACCGGGTAAAAGATCTGCACAAGGTCGCGGCGGCCTACACGGATTTCCGTGATCTACTGGCGCGAGATGACATCCAGGCGGTGGATGTCTGTTTGCACAACAACTTCCACCGGCCTGTCACTGTGGCGGCCTTGGAGGCGGGCAAGGATGTCTTCTGTGAAAAGCCGATGGCAGGGGCCTATGCGGATGCCGAGGCAATGTGGCAGGCGGCGCAGGATACGGGGCGCAAGTTAAGCGTCCAGAACCGCAACTACTTTCTCAAGGAGACACGCGCCGCCCGCGCCTTGATCGATGATGGACACCTGGGCCGTCTTTACCACGCCCGTTCCACAGGCCATCGGCGCCGCGGGCGCCCGTATGTAGATGGCTACGGCAGCCCGACCTTTGTGCAAAAGTCATTCTCCGGCGGCGGCGCGCTCTATGACATGGGCGTCTATCACATCTCCACCGTCTTGTATCTGCTGGGCAATCCGCAGCCACGCTGCATCAGCGGCCACACCTATCAGGAAATGGATATGGATCCACGGCGGCGCGAGTTGAGCGGCTATAGCGTGGAAGAACTGGGGGTAGGCTTTGTGCGCATGGATAACCAGGTCACGTTGGACATTATCGAGGCCTGGGCCATCCACATGGACCGCTTCGAGGGATCGTTTATTGTCGGCTCCAAGGGTGGTGTACGTCTGGACCCGTTCGGCTTTTACCAGACTTTGAGCGATCTCGATCTCAACGCCACCGGCGACCTGGATCGCTTTATCTATCGGCGGCACAACGTCCACGAAGAGGGTGACGTCTACGCCGGCCCGCAACAGCATTGGATTGCCGCGCTCCAGGGCCGCGTCGAGTTGATCCCCACCGCCGAGATTGCGCTCAACTGTATGCTGATCAGCGAAGGCATCTTCCTGTCGAGCCGGCTTGAACGTGAAGTCTGTGTCGAGGAAGTGCGCAAGATGTCTCTCTCCACCGCTGTCCTGGTGTAGGATCGGCCCACCGCACAAAGAGGCCCACAGGGAAAATCCTGTGGGCCTCTTTGTGTCAGTCTGTTTCAGTTTGTTATCACCAGAACCTACGCCGAAAAGTCTCCATAGGCCGCCTGAACTGCTGAGCCGGTGCCGGTTAGGCCGGCAGCGGATTCGAATCAAGCGGGCGGACACATTTCAGCCGCTACCAACTGCCCCTTGCCCGATCAAGATCAAGGTGTTGTGGCCTCAATGGCATCAGGCTCGGGGGCATCAGGCTCGGGAGCGGCAGACATCTCACCAGATTCACCACCGCCGCCGCCCACAGCATCAGGGGGCTGGACATCATCAGGGCTCGGCGTCGGTGTGCTCTCTGCACCCGGCAGAGCGACCTGTTGCGCCACATAGGCGGGCACACCGCGCGGCGGGGGTGGGCAAGCGTTCGGATTCAGTCGCCCAGTTTCAGCCAGGCTGGTACCCGACCAGACGTTGTCGATCACGGTCTGAACTTTGCTCTGGTCGTTAATGCGCAGGACATCGGCGCCACCAGGTGTGATATACCGCTCCAATTCCTGTGTGGTCAAGGCAGCCGAGCGCACATTATCAGAATCGATCGCCAGCCCAAAACGCGCCAGTTGCACCATTTCCAACAGCGAAAAGTCAGTAGAAAAGGTCTGGTTGAAGGCCGTCCACAATTCGGGCAGACGCACAATCAAATTCGTGTCCAACGCCTGGTTGCGCAACGCCCATAGGAACTGACGTTGACGCCTGGATCGGCCAATATCACTTTCGATAAGGCGCAGAGTGACAAAACGATAGGCGGTCTCACCGTCCATTAACACATCGCCCGCAGGCAGTTCAAAGTACGTCCACGCCTGGTCGTCGAGATCGTAGATCAGCTCATAAAACGGGCAGTCCAGTTGAACAGTCACGCCGCCCAACGCATCCACCATCTGCGCAAAGCCGCGCATCTCAATCCGCACCCAGTGCTCAGTGGTAATGCCCAGCGTATCGCTGGATGACCTGAGAGAGCAGCGCCGGCCCACCACCTTCTGTCTTCAACGTATTTTCGCCAATATAGTCGATCTGGTTAATGCGTCCCTGGCCGTAGCCGGGAATATCAACGTAGAGATCGCGTGGAATGCTGAAGACAGCAGCCCGGCGATACTCATAGTCGATGCCGATGACCATAATCGAGTCGGTGCGCCAGTTTGTCCAGTCAGGGCGACGATCCGTCCCCAACAGCAAAATGTTGTCCGTTTCTGCCAGATTAAACGGCGGCGGGATGGGCGTTGGCGTCGCCGAGGGTGCGGGCGTGGGAGAAAACCTCGGCGTTGGCGTCAGTGTCGGCGTCGCAGTTGCGGCAGACAGGCCAACAAAGATCGGTTCATAGTCGGAGTTGTCGCCGGCCTGACAGCCGCTAACAACGATCAGTGTGACAAAGGTCAAAAAAACGACAGTTACACGACTCCACATAGCGAATTCAACCCTATTTCACTCAACATTCTGTGCACGGTGTTTCCACATCTGTATTCGAACTCGACAGCGTCGAGTTGATTCACAATCAAAATTCCAGGCAATTCTAGGGACAACGGCTGGCAGAAGGGGTAGCACCCAGGGTATTCGCCTCTGTAAAGGGTGGTCGATCAAAAATCCTCTGCACCTGGATGCTGATCTGGTCCCAGTCGGCGATGAAGACAGACATGCCACCTCGCCATCCTGCCTTTAACAGATCCGGCGGCGTCAACACCAGGCCGTGGACATCCTCTTCATCGAGCGCCAGGGCAAAACGCACGTAGCGTATGGCAGAAACGAGGCTTACGTCCGTCTGGACACTGTTGCTCAAGGCCGCGTACAACGCAGGCACCCGCGACACCAGGTTCTCGCGGCGGATCTGATCGCGCACCGCCCACATCATGCGCTGTTGGCGGCGGACACGATCGAGGTCGCCGCCCTGGCGTCGGCTGCGCACATAGGCCAACGCCTGGCGTCCATCCAGCCGGTGAGTCCCGGGCTGCAAGCGGAGCGCAATGTCTTCTTCGGGCAGGTAATCTGAAACCGCACAGTCGACAGTCACCTCTACGCCGCCAAGCGCATCTACCACATCCTTGAAGGCCTCAAAGTCGAAGCGCAGGTAATGGTCAATGCGTATTCCCATTTTGCTTTCGATAATACTGGACAGAAGCGCGGGGCCACCGCCATCCGGTTCGTCTTTTTCGCCGAGGTAGTCGATAACGTTAACACGGTTCGGCTGATGGTTGGGGATCACATCGATGTAGACATCACGCGGCACCGAAATGACCCCGGCCTCACCGTTGGCCAGATCCATCGCAACGATCATGATTACATCGGTGCGCCAGTTCGGCGTGTTTGGACGTCGATCGCTGCCCAAGATCAGAATGTTCTTGGTACGGCTGAGAGGAAACATCTCCTCGGCGGCCTGTTGCGGTCGCCTGACGACAGGCAGGCTAGCCACCGATTCAACTGTTGGCGGCACAGTTACCGATTCAACCGTTGGCGGCACATTGAGCGGCCCGGCAGAAAGACGGGTCTCCACAACGGGAGCCGTTTCAACCGCAGGCTCAGGAGCAGCCAGTACCGTCACTTCAACCGGATTGTCTACAGGGAGCGGCGTCGGGACGTTGCCCTGTGTCCTTGTACAAGCTGCGAAGAGTAGCAACAGGCAGAGATGAGCGCCTAGACCGAACCAACCAGGGATATGAATGCGCGGTTTCATTGCTTTCACACAACACTCCTGCTGAAGGCTAAATCGGAGAATGATAAGGGTAGACACCGAAATACGCAGCGCCATGAGGAATATACTACGATGGAGAGAATCCAGGTAACCATTGGCGCAACATGGCCTCGTGAATCGTTCGGCACAGCGGGTAGAACCAGCGGTGGTCCTCCCAAAACTCATGCAGATTCTGGTGGCCGCGCTCAGAATAGCGGAGAGCCTGCGCCACCATTTCCAATTTATCCACGTCTTTTACCAGACGGGATTCAGGAGTGGTACCATGCGCATAAGACTGCCAGAGGGTGACATAGTGCCTGCCGTTGGGCAGCCGTTCAAGCAGGTCCTGTAAAATCGCAGCTTCTGCCTTGTGCTTCACGGCATCGCCAAGATAATGGGTCGACCGTTTGGGCAAGTCGGTTAACACGCTTTCCGCCAGATCGTGGATCAGTGCGAGTTGGAGCACAACAGCAATGTCCAGTCGTGCATCTAGCCCCTGTGTAGCCGGCTCGGCGTTGATAGCCTCGGCCAGAAAGAGGGCAAGCAGGCCAACGCCCGCAGTATGATCGGCAACAGACTCGACATTCGTAAGCCCTGCCAGCAGCCAGCCCATGCGAGGGAGTTGTTTCAAATCTCCCGTTCGCTCAATCAATGAAAGCAGAGCAGGTATTGGCTGGTCATTGCTCATTCGCAACCAACTTTCGGTCCGGTAAGCTATGCTATAGTCTATACCGTATTTCAGAAATGTGCTAGATAGGACGATCGGCTATACAGAACTGCTGATGCCTGACAGCGCCCGTCGCAGCATGTCGAAGATCTGGTGGCCGGTGCGTAGGACAGTGATCTCATCACGGCCACCGGACCGTGAAAGTTGGCTGACAACACCGGCAGGACCAGCCAATGCCAGCCAACTTTCCCCTGGCTCGTCGGCGTAAAAACTCTCGTGTGCGCGGCCCGAGCCAAGGGCGACGACAGCGTAGGTTGCGCCAGTCAGGCGTCGCAGCTCGATGGCCGCCTGGCGCGCCAGATCATCAGTATAAGTCGGCACAGACAGTAGCCGGGCCAGTACCGCTGGTAAGGCTTCGATGTCATCGGTGTGCCAGCTTATGGGCGGTGTCGCATCGTCAGCCGTGACGGCGCGGAGCCGCGCCGCCACCGCCCCGGCAGTTGTAGTTTCCAACACAGCCACCGTCGCCCCGGCACTGTGCAACAGACGCGCCACCACGCTTTCGATGCTCTCATCGTCGGTAGTACTGTAGATGAAATCACCGATCCGTGAGCGAATCTCCGCTTCCATCTCATCGATCATCGCCTCGGCTTCCGCCGCCGTGGCCGCGCGCGCCGCAATGCGGATGTCGGCCTGCCCTGTTTTAGCGGCGGTGCCTACGGTGGGGTTGGTGTTAAGCATCAAATCGTGGATGCGATCGTCGATGGCACTCTCGCCGATGCCGATGGTGCGCAGCATACGACGACGAATCACCCCCTGCCCTCCGGTCAACTCCTGCAAAAAGGGGACGACCGTTTCGATCATCATCTGTTTCATTTCGCGGGGCACACCCGGCAGAGCGATCACATAGGCCTGTCGTCCCTGGCGCTGATCACGAACGATGAACCCAGGCGCCGTTCCCTGCGGGTTGGGCACAATGGTCGAGCCCACCGGCAGGTCGGCCTGGCGCAAGTTGTTCTCACTCATCGCCGTGCCCCAGCGGCTGAAACGCTCGCGCAAGGCGGCGACAATCTCGTCGTTTCGCCGGATCGGGCACCCGGTGGCATTGGCGATGGCATCTCGTGTAATGTCATCGGCGGTTGGCCCTAGCCCACCGGTAACAATCACCACATCGCTACGCGCAAGCACCATCTCCAGCACACCGCGCACCCGGCCCTCATTGTCGCCCACGGTAGTTTTGTAGTAAAGATTGACGCCGACCTCACGCAATTGCTGTGCGATCCAGGCGGCGTTCGTGTCCACGATATCCCCGAGCAGGATTTCAGTGCCGGTTGTGACAATTTCGGCCATCAAACCACGTGAGCCAGTCATAGATCCGTCCACCAGGGTAAAGGAATGAGTACAGTTACGAATCCATCAAGCGAGTCGATAGGGGGCCAATCTCTTTCCCGGCAGATTCGCCCCCACCGAAGCGCATAACAGGCTCTAGAGCATCAACGAAACCTGTCCACGCAACCTTTTGATGCGACCGGCCATCTCCGCACTGCCTTCCTGCTGGAAGCGCTCTTCGAGTTCGCGTAAGGCGCTCACGAATTCCTGATTGAGCATGTTACGATTTTCCTTGAGCAGCGTGCGTACCTGGGCTTCGTCTTCGGCCATCAGCAACTCGTTGAGCAGACGCACATCCTCGGGCATGCTCTCTTGCAGAATGCGCATGGCGGCATCATAGATCGAGCGCAGACGTTTGACGGCGAAAGTGGCATTGTTCTGCTCGGCCTGCTGAATATTCGCCGCCAATAGAGAAAGGAAGACCTCATCAATCGCGTCCGCATACTCACGCAGTTTGGTTTCGCTGTCGCTGGCCTGAAGCACTTCCTGCAGAATGGCCTGCGCTTGTTGCGCCATTTCTTCACGGTTGCCCGATTGTTGCTGGCTCATAGACAACAACAATTCGCGCAGTTCCATCAAGTCTGCGCGCACTTCAGGATCATCGCTGCGATCAATTCGTCCAGAGAGCGTCATCAAGAATTCATAGTCCACGAGGCCGCGGGTCATCGAGACGATGGTGGTCACGATGCGTTCGCCTTCGCTGCCCTTGCCCCAGTATTCAAGCAGAATGTCGAGTAGCTCATCGCGACTGGTCTCTGGGCGGATGCGAGCCATTGCCTCGCGCAGTTGACCTTCCAACACCTTGACCCTGGCGCCGGCCTCGGTGGTGTCGAGCAGATACTGGCGCAAGTTGCGGATGGCGTTCAGATTGTCTTCTTGTTGTTGTGCCGCGTAGGCTTGCATCACCTGGCCCAACATCGCGAAGAAGTTTTCGTCGATCAGGTCTTTCCTGCGCTCCAGCACCAGGCGCATGGCAGTCTCGTCATTCGCCAGGCGCACCAGGCTGTTGACCAATTCGCCCTGGTCGCGTTGACGGTGCAGTTCCTCGGGTGTCACCCCCTCGAATCCCCAGAACTGCTCCAGGAAGGTATCCCAGTCGAAGAACTGCTTGGGCTGCAACATATAGCCGCGGCGTTCCTCATTGGGCAGACGGCGCATGAGGGCCTGACTCATCTCGCCGATCACTTTTTGAATTTGCATGTCCTGCATGCGACCCTGGCTGGGCACCAACACGCCAAGGAACTCATTTTCGGGATCATGGACCATCAACGGCGCGCTCAGCGGGCCGCCCGCGCCACAGCTTGGGCAAGCAGCCATGTTGATCTGTCCACCCAACAGGGCCTGGCGCAGCTCGGGATTGGCGCCCAGATCGACAATGCTAAAGACGGCTGCGGTGAAAGGAGTGCTGCAATTGGGGCATTGTACTTGCACGCCTTGGGGCGGGAAGAGGAACTCGGGGCGGCCGCCCTGTCCCTGCCGCGGAGGCGTTGGCGGCGCGGGCGGTGTCTCGGCGGCAGGTTGCGCCTCTTCGGCGCGTGGTTCTGATTCTTCCTCACTGCGACGGCGGGAAAAGCCCTTGGGGAGTTCAATGCCACCACTCGGTTGTTGCGTCGGCTTGCTGCCGGGTGTCCAAATGTCACTCATAGGAATTTATCTCTTTCACTCCTGATTCAGGTGGTTTCGTTCGTTCCAGATTTGATGATTTTACAGTTGACCAGCATTCAAGGATTGGATCAGCGCCGGAAGATGCTCCACGTGACTGATCACGGCTTCCGTTCCACTCTGACGGAAGAAATCGGCCTCCTCGGGGCGCACCACCGAGACAGCGCCGATCCAGCGAGCAGACTCTCCCATTAACGATCGATAGTTCAGCACGGCGTCGAGATCATCTTTGGTATCGCCGCAGAAGAGGGCCGGGCCAGGTCGGGTCTGAGCGCTTTGCGTAGCCAGTTGATCGAGGCTGCCCAACACAAGATCTAGGACGCGACCATCTGGTTTGGTCAGTATATCGCCGGTGATCATGGCCTCCAGCGGCACCTCGCGATCTAGCCCGCTGCTTTCCAGCACGGTGGAGAGTTCGAATCGACTTCGCCCCGTTGCAATACCAAAGTGACGGATGCCGAGGCTGCGCAGATCATCGAAGAGAGAATGGGGCAGCAACGGTTGTTCGTTGTGCCAGCAGCCGGTGGCCATCGGAGCATAGGAGGGCGATTCGCCGAAGCAGCGCTGGAAGTCAGCGGCGCCCCAGTAAATCTCATCGAAGACGCGAATAATCTTGCGAAAGTCGACCACCACACCTGTTGGCAGCAACGTCTGCGCCCATACGCGCCCACGCCCACCGCTTTCGGCTGCCGCGGCCTCCACGTCGTCACGGCCGGCAAGACGCATCGCCAGTAGCGTGTAAGTCATGTCCCAATCGTTGTTCAGCCCGCCGGCGCGTCGGAAAGCCCGCAGCTCCTCTGTGGTGACAGGCCGAAAGTCGGGGCGCTGAAATTCATGACTCAAAAAATACGCGACGGTCTCTTGCACGGCCACGTCGAAGCTGTCGCCAGTGTCCCACAGCACCCCGTCTACATCAAAGATAACAGTGTCAATTGGCGCCGGCGGGGCAGCAGATTCATTGAGCCAGATGGGAGGCATTGTTCCGTTTTGCATCATTTCTCAATCGTGTTATCACTAAGCTATTGGGCAACCGTCTCGCCAGGTTTCGTTGACAGTACCAGTGCGGCCTCCTGACGCGTGACCGCTTAACACAGAATTGCACAGAGCAGCCCTATCCAATGTCAACACGCCCAAGTTCGCCCTCATTTAATCGCTGCAACATACCTAGACAGTCTGAGCACATCTCGCCCATTGTACCTGAAAGGAAACAAGAACAAAAGTATTTATCCACCAAAACCAGTCAAAACACCGGTCACACGCCTTGCATCTTCCGCTACACTACTCATATGGACACGAACCTGTTTACCCTAATGCAAACATGGGGTTACTACCTCATTCCCCACCAGAATGCCAGTAGCCCAGGATACCCCGGCGTTATTGTTGCGATCCGCGAAACGCCAACCGAGAAGCACTTTGATCCCGAATGGATTGAAGTACAGTTACTGAATAGCCAGGATCAGGTTGAGCATTGTCGGCTTGGCCCGGACCTGCACCGTCATTTCCCGAAGCGCCTCTGTCCGGGTCGCCTGACGCTTCATGACCGCTATGCGAAACGCGTTGACTTCTATACGTTTGGTGCCACAATCGACGCGCTGAGTCAGCCCGCCGAGACAATCTACAGCATCACTTCGTCCGCTCCTATCCTGCTGTTGGCAGAAGATGATGACAACTTCCCTGAACAGTTTGAAGCGGAAGCGGCGGCGCTGCTGGCCAGTATCCACGTGCAGTGGGCGCTCAAGGACATACGCTTCAACCATCGTCTGGTTGAGTTCGATCCGGCGCAACTCTATCAGGCGACACTGCGGTCCTTGTTAGCGCGCTATACCGAATACCCGGCCTTGCACGAGCGCTTCCCGCGGTTCTTTACCCATCTTCAGCACGAATATCAATGGCAAGCAAGCCAACACCCAGGTTTCGCTCAAGGACCGCGGCTGGAATCGTTGTTGCAGCCCCCACCCACATGATGACCCCAGACGGTTCGAGATGGTCTGAACAGAAAGAGGGGATCCGCCCTTGAACGGATCCCCTCTTTGCATGCAACCAACCCTGTCTATTCGAGATGAATGAAGTCACCCCGTCACGATAGCGGCATTGCCTACGCAGGCGATGTTGCGCTACGTCGGGCGAGAAGACCGTCGCGGAAGGTGACCAGGCGCCGACGCTCTTCATCCCACAGCGTGAGCGAGGCAGACTTAAGGCTGCTGGCAATCGTCAATTGCGTCACCTGCTGAAAAAGCGGATTCTCCACATGGGCCTGATGCAGCCGGTAGTTCGGAATGCGCGGGCTAAGGTGATGAATGTGGTGGAAACCGATGTTTCCCGAATACCACTGCAACACTGGGGGCAGTTTGTAGTAGGAGCTGCCGTGCATAGCGGCCAACGTGTAATTCCACTGCGGGGTATGATCCCAATAGGTCCGCTCAAACTGATGTTGCACGTAGAAGAACCAGGTGCCGATGCAACTGGCGACGGCAATCATAGGGAGCACAATCGCTACCATCGAGCCGAATCCAAAGATAGCACTGAGGATGGCGAGTTTGCCGGCGAGCATGAGGTTCGTCCACATGAACGACGCGCGTTCACCCTTATTCCACAGCTTTGAATCGCTGGAAGGGATACGCAAAAGGATCACGAAGTACAACGTGGGCGCTAGCACAAACAGGAAGAACGGATTTCGGTAAACGCGGTAGGCGGCGCGACGCCACCAGGAAGCGCCAAAGTATTCATCGACGGTAAGTGTCCACACATCGCCAATCCCACGTTCCTCTAGCTCGGCATGGTGCGCATGGTGAATTGCGTGGCTCTTGCGCCAATAGACATAGGGGACAAAGGTAAATATGCTGCAAATGATCCCTGTAATGTCGTTTGCCTGACGTGAGGGGAAAAACGAATTGTGCCCACAGTCATGTTGAATGATGAATATGCGCATGATGAACCCGGCAGCTACACTTGCGAGGATCAACGTCAACCAATAGCCAACGCTCAAACTCCAATAGAGGATGAACCAGGAGAGTACCAGTCCACCAAATGAGTTGACAATTTGCCAGGTTGCTTTACCAACATCTGGCTTCGAGTACTTGCTGACTACCGATTGCCAGCCATCGAAGGCGGCGGCTGCCTGCTTACTGTCGTTCATGCAGTCTCTTTCTCTTTCTCTTTCGAATATGGTCTAGTTCAGAGGTAGCCCAACCCCATCCTTCCAACTTGTCATGAAGGATCAGCACCACTACTGTACCTAGACGTCTAAAAATCAGGAATTCTCACTATAGGAGGTGATAGGGGAATCGATCACCCGGTTATTTACCGGCAGATACTAACCATACCACATTTGCGTCAATTCCCCAAAAGCGATTTGTCTTTTGGGGGTGCAACTGAAAGAGCAGCTAGAGGGCGACGTACCCAGTCCGATCAACCCACCGGATGGCTGCAATTTCTGCACCCGCTGCCCCCGCGTTATGGAGATCTGTCGCCAGGTGGAACCAGAACTGCAGGAGATCGGGTCGCAGCGCTGGGTTGCCTGCCACCTCTATTGATCAAGATGAGGTAAGCATACAGCTTCAGTCACATGCGACGCCCCGGTCAGATCACGCACGAATGCCCCATGTTCGGCCGACCGGTGCCTCGGTGCCTGGACCCGGCTTCACTCCCCTAGGAACTGCCAAACATAGTAGGCGACGCCGGCAAAAACCAGGAGCCATATCGCCACGATGACGGCAGCAGCAACCCGGTTTACCGGCTTCCCTTCCTGCATAAGCGCTTCGGCCTTCGCCCTGCACTCAGCCCGTACATCAGGTGGGATCAGCCTCAACGTCAACAGGATCCCCAAGGGAACCAGCACCAGATCGTCCAGATAGCCGATAACTGGAATCGGATCGGGAATAAGATCGATGGGGCTGAAGGCGTATCCCACCACCAAAACAGCAAGAAGACGAGCATACCACGGCACGCGTGGATCTCGGTAGGCCAGGTAGAGAACATAGGTCTCCACCTTAAGGCCGCGCACGGTAGCTTTCCAACGCTCAAGCATAGTCGGTCACCACGGTACCGAGTTTGGGCAGTTTCTCCTTACACGCGGCGCACCCAGGCCAAACATGCACAGGATAATGTCTCGGCTGGTTTCGTACGTCTCTGGCTTCCATCATGCGGCACATCGCGCTTTCCCGGGTTGCTGCGCCACACCAGGTGCAGCGCCCTATCTGGCCCAACGGCCGGCCGACCGGCTGGGGTTCGGTCCAGCCCCGTCGGCCAGACAGGTATGGTAGACAAACTGAGGCGGCGTCGCGCTGCCCCAGAACAAATGCACCCGCCCTTCTCCGTCGGTGGCCGCCACGGGACCACCTGAAGGGGCAGGTAACGACTCGATTGACGGAAGAGTGGACCACTGCCACCCAGTGGGAGGCGGGCTTATCTCCACCGGCAAATAGACAAGGAAAGAGGGCAGCCCCAATAGTCCATACCGCGACTGAATACGGGCTGGGCACAGACTCGATCAAGTCTAGCACGATCTGTATTTGATTTTCAATGCGCAGGCGTTCACTTTTCCCTTACAATTCACCTCCAGGAACCGGGGCATAGCCGCCGAAATCGATCAGCAGCCGATGCAAACATGCCGTTTCGTGAGGCATCATCGGCACCTCACCCGTGTCACAATAGGCTCATCGAACGAAGTAACATTCTACGAGTCAAAAGGAGACACACGTGAAGATCACACAGTTTGTTAAGATGACGTTTGCAGCGGCGGTAGTAGCAGCGGTTCTCTTGGTGTCGCCGTCGGTACAAGGTCAAACCTTTGCGGCGGAAACCAGAATGGAGAGTAGTACCGGCCTGACGACGGAAGAGGAAGCGTCGGATCGCCCGGGGGAGAACTTCTCCCTGAACTTTACAGAGATCAAAGAGTCGGACAGCGTGAACAGCGAGGATCAGGCAGGCGATCTAGCCGTGGAGGGCGGAGTGGCGATGGGCGACGGTAGTGTCAGATTCGTCAAGGATTCAATTTCAAGATCGTACCCCTGATATCCCAGCGCAAAGCTGTTATCGTCGGGGCAGCTAAGCAAATTCCCGGCGGAAAGATACCGACACTCTCTTGCCGTGATACAGCGGTGTGAAGTGATGGGAACTGCTTCAAGGTCACTTGTGCAGCCGCCTCAGCCGCTGGATACCAGACAGAGCCATCCCACAACGGGCCAGACAAGCAGAGATCTCTACTTGTCTGGCCCGTCGGCATTAGGTTATCGGTTGCTCACCGTAGGGAGATGGAGTACGTTGAACAGTCGAGGGGCTTCTGCGGAGCGAGCCGCAGCCCTCTCAAAGGCGCCGATGTCACAGACGTCATCGCGAACGATGCCACGCTGATCAGTCGCAGGGCAGACGACACTGCTGCCGGCGTCGAGAGCATGGGTGAGCGTCGGTCCACCGTTATCGGCAAGAGGACCGAGAAGCGGATCCGTGTTGGGCCGATCCCCGCTCGCTGTCAGGTTACACGTACTGTCGCTTTCAGTTGTGTGGTGTTTCCCCTTGTCGGGGTGCACCTGTGGCCAGAGGCTATCCCTTGACGGCTCCCATCGTCAAACCCGATACGATGTACCGCTGCAAGAGCAGGAAGATTACCAGCATGGGCAGCGCCATGAGCAAAACCGCTGCCGCCAACGTGGGCCAGTTACTCCCATAGACGCCCTGAAACACGATCATGCCCCGGGTGATGGGATAGTAATCTTTGTTGGTCAGGTAGATGGTCGGCAAGATCAGCTCGTTCCAGATGCCGATAGCGTGCAACACCGCCACTGTGGCCAGCGCCGGTTTCGTCAACGGAATCACAATCGTCGTGACGAAGCGCAGATACCCGCATCCATCCATGGCGGCAGCCTCATCCAGCTCGATGGGCAGCGACTTGATATAGTTGACCAGAATGACGATGCCGATAGGGTTGACCAGGAAGAGCATGACGTAGCCCACCGGGTTGTTGTACAGACCCAGGGCCAGCATCAACTGAAACTGGGGAATAAGCGCCACCGGCAAGAACAGGGCGACCACGAAGAGCGTCAGCAAAAAGTTGGCGCCTCTGACATAGCCGCGTGCGATGGGAAAGGAGACGAAGACAGCCATGACCAGGTAGGTAACGGTTGCCGAGAATGCATAGACTATCGTGTTGGTCAGGTAGCGGGGGAAATTGGCCTTATCCCAGGCCTCTGCAAAATTCTCCAGCGTCAGCGATGTTGCAACAGCGGTTGCATTCTTCATAAACTCGGGCAGCGTCTTTAGAGACGTATTGACCAGCATGAGCAAGGGGCCAACATAGATGGCAGCAAAGATCAGAAGGAGCAGATAGGAGCCGATCCGGCCCCAGTCAACCGGCTTGTTCGTAACCAGCCTACTCGCAGTTGGTTTGGTATTGGTGACAGTCTGGAGTCCGAAATTATCCCTGTTCATCCCATTACTCTCTCTTCGCGCTTGTTCAAGTAGAACTGTACGGAAAGACCAATCACCAGGACCAGCACGAACAGAACAATCGAGGCCGCGGCGGCGTATCCCTGGCGGAAGCCGCTCGACGTACCCCCGGTTGCCTGCCCGAACCCCTGGGCAAAGATCACGTAGCCTAGCACCTGAGTGCCGGTGCGGTAGCCGATCAGAACCAGGAAGAGCTGCCATGCCTGGAGTGAACCGATGATATTCAGCAGTAGGTTGGTGTTCACGCTAGGCGTCAGCAGAGGCCACGTGACGTGGCGAAAGACCTGCCATGCACTGGCTCCATCAATGCGTGCAGCCTCATAGAGGCCGGTCGGAATGGTCTGGAGCCCTGCGATAAAAATCATCATCGTGATGCCCAGGTTAGACCAGATTTGCACCACCATCACCCACATAAAGGCCTGGCTTGGCTGTCCACCCAGAAATTCAGACTGGATGCCAAAGAGGCCCAGCAGTTGGGCCAGAGGCCCACCCAGGGGGTAGAGAAAGAGCGACCAGATCAAGCCCTGGATCACAACACCCAGGATCACGGGCATAAAGAAGATGGTGCGGAAGATATTCGCACCTTTCAACCGCTGGTTGACGATGAGAGCGACGATCAAACCGAGGGTAAACTGGATCGTCGTCACAAAGAAACTGAAGATGAGCGTCCGCATCAAGGAGGCGTAGTTATCGCGAGACGCCTGGCCCATGAAGAGGAACTCCCGGTAGTTCTCCAGGCCGATCCAACTGACCGGCGCTCCCCGGATGCCGGTCGCATCGGTGAACGAGTAAACACTCGTGGCCAGCGACGGGCCCAGTAAAATGAGCAGATAGAAAAAGAATCCCGGCAGAAGCAAAAGATAAGGTGTCCAGCGCGCTTTACCGCGACCAAAATGGTAGTTAACCATAACGCCCCCACGTTCTGGATGAGAAGATGTAGGCTTCCCACCAGGCCGGTGGGAAGCCTACACAACGAAGTAGGTTGGGCAGATTACCGAACTGCGTCGAGCCCGGACTGCAGATCTGCTTGCACTTTGTCGGCAAGGACCTGGGGATCATCGTAGGTACCGAAGGGCTGAAAGTAGGAAGCCCAGGGATTGGCATACTCGCCCGCGCCCTTGGGCGCTACCCAGTACTGCTCGTATCCTACGCGGAAGTTATCCAGGTAGGGCGCGACTTCCTCACCGATGTGGGTATCCAGTGTAGCGCCTGGCTGGGTCGGAATGAAGCCAACAGCGTTCGCAAACGCCTGGTAGTTCTCCGGCTCAGAGAAGTCGGCCAGGTAAGTCATGGCTGCTTCAGGGTGATCCGTGTTGGCGGCGACCACCCAACCTTGATCATACTTACCGAAGAGGTACTGGTTGTCCTCAGGGTTGTCGCTGCCGGGGAAGGGGATGTAGCCCCACTCGAAATCAGGCTCGGCGGCCTCGATGGCGGACGCGTACCAGGTTCCTCCGGGGAACATGGCGACGGCGCCGGAAGCGAAGCGACCCGGTGCAGCATCACCGGCAATCCCACTGGCGCCCTGCTCCATCATCTGCTGGGTATAGACCTTCATCTTCTCCCACATCTCCATGGCCTGGGCATCGTTCCACTTGATGTCGCCGGTCCAGAGTCCCTCGACCAACCCCGCCTGATCGGGAAAGATGGAGCCAATCAGACCATAGGCGCCCACGAAGATGGGCCATCCGTCTTTGCCACCGGCCGTCATGCAGGGGATCCCGGCCTCATCAAAGGTTTCGCAAGCGGCCACGAGCTCGTCCCAGGTCGTGGGCACTTCGACGCTGTACTGGGCAAAGAGATCCTTGTTGTAGTAGATGCCACTGTAGGAGACGCGTCCCAGGTTGATCTGGTAGACCTTACCGTCATAGGTGCCAGCGTCCTCGATAGCGGCCGGCGCATAGTTGCTGACAAAGTCCTGGTCGGAGAGATCCATGAGCAGGCCGGCGTCGATCAGAGTCTGCCAGTTGGGGGGCGTCACACTGCTCATGTAGGGTTCCGCCGCATTGGAGAAGCCAAACATGCCGATCACGTCCACGTCGTCAGCATTCAAGCGGGTCTGGGTGACCGTGCTCAGGTCGCTGGCATTCACGACGGACATATCGACAGTGATGTTGGGGTGCGCGGCTTCGAATTCCTGGTTGAAGTTCTCCATAAACTCGACCATCGGTGGGTTCTGGTGAACGAGAACCCGCAATGTAACCTCTTCCTCTGCAGTCGAGGCGGCTCCATCAGCGGCGCCGCTGGTGTCCGGGCTTGCCGGGGCGGCACAGGCGCCTACAACCAGGCCAATAACCAGAAGCAGAGCCAGTAGGAACCATCTTGTTACTTTCATGAAACTTCCTCCTTGTGGGTACGGTACCATGGCGCTCGATATCGAGTCGTTACGATACCGTCATCTCAATGAATCTTGGATTGGAGCGAGATCATCTGACAGTGCTGCATAGAATGTCCATCCGGGTTTGGGAAAGCTCACGTCCTCTTCATGCCTCAACGAACTCGGCCTGCCGTCGCCTCACGAGTCTATTCGACAGCAGCGAGCAGTCCTTGAATTGAATTGGACGGTCACCTCGTGAAATCGTTCCCACGAATAAGCCTTAGTTAAGGCGTAAATTTGGGAACGGTTTCAACAATCATACGCGATCTCCCCGTCAATGTCAACAGAAAAGGGGTACATTTACAGGAAATCTGCGCCGGCACAACCCGGCGCGGGCGCGGTGATCACGGCTGATCGCGAGCGGCGTGGCAGTATTTCTCCTGAGGTTCTGCCAATTTCGGCGATACGCCCTGATCGGCATCCGCGTGGTGCGCATTTTCGCGCTTGCCGTGAAACCGGTTTCATGATACTGTAAGCGTGAGCACCGATCCTGAGCAAAGAACACATCGAGGAACGATGGCAAAGACCAAGAAAGTCAGTATTCAAGATATTGCCAGACGGGCGGGAGTGTCCAAGAGCACGGTCTCGCGCGTGTTGAACCGCGCAACCGCCGTGGCCCCCGACAAGGAGTCGGCTGTGCTCGAGGCCGTCTCCGACCTGAACTATCAGCCCAATATCTTTGCCCGTGGGCTGGCCGGTGGGCAGTCGATGACGATCGGCGTCTTGACCCAGAACGTCGGCAGCCCATTCTACGATGCAATTATGGCCGGGGTCATCTCCGCACTCGAGGGGAGCCGTTATTGGCCCATTTTTGCCGACGGACGCTGGCAGGAAAGGGTGGAAGAGAAGGCTTTGCAGACACTTATGAGCCGGCATGTCGATGGGCTTATTCTGGTGGGCGGCACGTTGAGTGTCCAGGCTTTGCATACAATCAATGAGCAGAGTCCTTTACTGGTGGTGGCCCGGCAGATCCCTGAGTTCGCCGAGCGCTGTCTATTTATAGACAACTTTGAGGCCGCTTATCAGGCCACCCATTACCTGATTGAGCTAGGCCATCGTCGTATTGCCCATATCAGCGGCATGGAGAATCATCAGGACGCCAGCCAACGTCGGGAGGGGTATGCGCAGGCCCTGGCCGATGCCGGGATCGAATTGAATCCCAACCTGATTGTCGAGGGTACTTTTCGCCAGCAGTCGGGGGTGCTGGCAGTGGAGACGCTCTTAGCCCAACGGCAGACCTTTAGCGCCATCTTTGCCGCCAACGACCAGATGGCCATGGGGGCACGGCTCGCCCTCTTCCGGCGTGGCATTCGGGTGCCGGATGACGTCTCGCTGATCGGTTTCGATGATCAGTCTGGGGCCGCTTTTATGACGCCCCCGCTAACCACAGTCCGCCAACCGGCCACAGAGATGGGCGAAGCGGCCGCCCGAATCCTCCTTCATCTGCTCAAGAATGAACCCTATGAAATTCCTCGCTTTCCCACGCAACTTATCATCCGTGAATCGACCTCCGCCCTGCGCTGATCGCAGGTGCCGGGCTGGTGACAACAACGCCTAGACTTCGTCTCTGGCAAGCGCCGGCGAGTCCTCCCCGTCTACCGTGAGGTCGGACACGCTGAAGCTGCAGAAGGCATTCAGCGCCCGATAGCTGGCATCGACGGAAGCAGCAGCCAGGCCGCTGTCCGTTCGGTCGGTCAGGAATTGCCGCAGATCGTTGCGATCCAAGTCGGCAATCGAGGCATCGTCAGGCGATACCCCATTCTCTTTTAACCAGCCCATGAACGTATTCAGTTGTTGGGTATAGAATCGGATAGACTTAGGGGATAGACGGCGGGATCTGGCATCCAGTAGAAAAACGGAAAGGCAGGCCATAATCGACGGCGCTGCCTTACGTGTCAGCGGGCTCATTTTTCAAGGGTTCCTTTCGTGCAGATTGGAACCACTATATGTAGTGCCCGGTATCCGTGGAGGATACTATATATTGTATGGTGACCCACCTAGGACTTGAACCTAGAACCCGCTGATTAAGAGTCAGCTGCTCTGCCAATTGAGCTAGTGGGCCTTGCGGTTGTCAGAGGAATGACCCCCTGTAACCAGTGCATAGTGTACCTGTTGGCCGCAGATCCGTCAAGTTTGGGGAGTTTTGGATCGACGATCGACTACTCCGAACGCCCTCTTTTTGCTATACTATATTCTGATCACGCAATCGCGAAGTCCGCCGGGCCAGGTGAGATCAGTCTCCCTTCACCCGCAGGACCCAGTAGACCGTCAGGCAGCGAACCATGCAAGTCAATGATCCCATCTCCCCTATCCTCGCCCAACAAACTGTTGTGGTCCTCGACGGCGGGCTGGCCACAGAATTAGAGCACCGCGGCGCCAGGCTGGGTGAGACGCTGTGGTCGGCCAAAGTGCTGCTCGAAGCCCCCGATCTGATCCGCCGGCTCCACTATGACTACTTCGTGGCCGGGGCCGATGTGGCGATTACGGCCAGCTACCAGGCCAGCTTCGCAGGATTCCAGAGTCGCGGGCTGTCGGCGCAGAAAGCCGCCGAACTGATGCGCCTGAGCGTACAGCTTGCCCAGCAAGCTCGCGACCAATTCTGGTCGGATGCAGCCCACCGACGCGGACGGGTACGGCCACTGGTGGCGGCGTCGATAGGCTGCTACGGGGCCTATCTGGCCGATGGGGCCGAGTATCGCGGTGACTACGGGCTGACACGCCGGGAACTGGTCGATTGGCACCGTCCACGCATGCAGGTGCTGGTCGATGCCGGCCCCGACCTGCTCGCCTGCGAAACGATCCCCAGCCGGTTGGAAGGCGAAGCGCTGATCGAACTGCTGGACGAATTCCCGCAGATAGCGGCGTGGCTCAGCTTCAGTTGTTGCGACGAATTACACGTCTGCCATGGCGAACGGTTCGCCGACTGTGTGGCGCTGGCCAATCAATCCGCACAGGTGGTCGCCGTAGGATTGAACTGTACGCCGCCGCGCTTCGTGGCGCCCCTCTTGCAGTCGGCGGCAGGCGTCACGCCCAAGCCGCTGCTCTGTTACCCCAACAGCGGAGAAAGCTGGGACGCCGATCAACATTGCTGGGTGGAGGGTACCGGAATCACCGATTTCACGGCACCGGCTCGCCTCTGGCTTGACGCCGGCGCCCGCTTGATTGGCGGCTGCTGCCGCACCAGACCTCAGGACGTGAGCTCCATTGCGAATTTGATTCATACAGACAGCCCATAGCTCGATAAGAATTCTCCTTGTCATCGATCTGCCCCGCCGTCCACAAACTCGCACCCATCCACCAATCACAGCGATAGAGGTTCCACTAAATTCCCCCAACAGGAGGCTCCCATGCACATGATGGTATTGGTACTCAACGATCCCGAAAAACTGGACGACTTGCTCGACGCCTGGCATGACATGGGGATGCGCGGGGCAACGGTGATCGATAGCACGGGGATCTATAGACAGCGTCCGCATTTGATGGGGGCGCGCTATGCCTTTGGCTTTCCTCCCGTGAACAGTATGAGTGAACGCGGCCATTTCACCATCTTCGCGATCGTCGCCGATGCCGAAATGGTGTCGCGCTATCACGAGGCGGCGGTCGGTGTTCTCGGTGATCTGGATGAACCCAACACAGGGGTGATGGCCTCATGGCGGTTGGATCAGGCCTGGGGCGCGCGACGGCAGTTCGGCCCCAGTTTTGGGGAGGACGTCGAATGATCGAGGTATGGCTGCTCTTCGCGTTCAGTGCCCTGGTGACGGTGGCGGCGGCGATCAAGCTATCCGAGTACGGGGACGTGATCGCCGCCCGCACCGGGTTGGGCGGTATGTTCGTGGGCACGCTGCTCCTGGCGGGCGCCACCTCGCTGCCCGAGCTGCTCACCACCATCAACTCTATCAATCAAGACGTACCGGACCTGGCGGCGGGCAATATCTTCGGCAGTTGTATGTTCAACATGTTTATGCTCGCCATCCTCGATATTCTGACACGACAGAGCCGCATCCTGCGCCGCGTCACCTTGAACCACGCGCTGAGCGCCGGGTTGGCGGTGCTGATCGGCAGCCTGGCCATCGTCTTCATCCTGGCCGATGTAGATCTTCGCATCGGTTGGGTGGGCATCGATAGCCTGGTGCTGATGGCACTCTACATTGGCGGCGTCCGGCTGCTCAACGACAACCCCGCCGTCGTTGTTGAACCAGAGTTGACAGCGGAACAGTCGGCAACCCTGCCCAGTCTGCGCATGGCGCTGATCGGGTTCACCGTGGCCACCGGCGTTTTGCTGGTGATCATGCCGGCCCTGGTGCGTAGTTCTACGGGGATCGCGGTCTCATTGGGCGTAAGTACCGGCTTCATTGGGGCGGCGCTGGTGGCGTTCATCACCTCGTTGCCCGAGGTTGTCACCACGATTGCCGCCGCCCGCATCCGCGCCTACGATCTGGCGATCGGCAACCTCTTTGGCAGCAACCTCTTCAACATTTTCGCCCTGGGGATCACCGACCTTTTTTATACGCAGGGACGTTTCCTGGGCGCCATCGATCCGGCAATGACATTGGCCGCGATTCTCGGTGTTACCTTGACGGCGATGGGGCTGGTGGGCAACGTGGCCCGTATCGAAAAGCGCCTCTTCTTTATCGAAGTTGACGGGCTGGTGATTGCGGTCACCTATGTGTTGGGGATGGCGGTACTCTATCAACGAGGACTGGTGATGTGAGCGTGAAGGGGTGCAGACCGCAGGCGCCCCTTCACCGTCTTACGCTACGGAGTCGGGACATTCCCATTGCTGAAGAGCCAGATATTGTATCCTATATATATGGCAAGCATCACCGCGCCGTTCCAGCGGTTCATGACGTGAGGACGCGCCCAAACCAGCAACATGGGCAAGATCGCAATGCCGACCATGAGCGGGAAGTCGACGACGCGCATCGAGAGCGGCGCGGGCAAGTCACGCACCATCGACGAGATGCCGACGATGGCCAGCATATTGAAGAGGTTGCTGCCCACAAGGTTGCCCAGGGCAATGTCCCCTTCTTTGCGCAGAATGGCGATCACCGAGGTCGCCAGCTCGGGCAGACTTGTGCCCACGGCCACGAGGCTCAACCCGATCACCAGTTCGCTGATCCCAAAGAAGCGGGCCAGGAAGGTGGCCGACTGCACCAGCCAGTTGGCGCCGATCAACAGGCCGATGATGCCGATCAGGATGAAGCCGAAGTCGCGCAGGAGGATCAATGTCGAAACCTGATCTTCGCCATCCAGCACATCTTCCACATAGTCGATGGCCTCGCTCTGTTCAGAGGCCGGCAATGAACGACTCGACGTGTAGCTATAGTAGGTGAAGCCGAGCAACCCCACAAACAGGATGATCCCCTCCACGCGGTTGATGTTTCCATCCCACGCCATAGCGAAGAAGATGAGCGACACCAGGAGCATCAGCGGATACTCGCGATAGAGCAGTTGGCGTTCCACGCTCACCGGGCGCAGAACCGCGACCACACCCAGGATCAAGGCCAGGTTGGCGATGTTGCTGCCCACCACATTGCCGATGGCGATGTTCGCCGTGGGGCCGCCTTGCATATTGGCCAACAGCGTTACCATCAACTCGGGCAGGCTGGTGCCAAAGGCAACAATGGTCAGACCGATCACCACCAGGGGCACCTTGAGCCGGATCGCCAGACGGCTGGCCCCGCGCACCAAAAACTCGGCGCCGCCCGTCAAAAAGGCAAACCCCGCCAGGAAGAGCAAAATATTAAGAAACAACGGGTTCATGAAACGTTCTTTCAGTGAAGAGTTGACTGAAGATGGAAGAAGGGCGACCAGACGTTGTGATAACTCTCGCTGATGCGGGCCGACCACTGGTAGGTGCGGGCCCAACGAAACCGCACCTTGCCAGAGGCAGTGGTATCAATGAAACACCTTCGCTTGCCGATCAGCTCAGGGCTGCGGCGTCGCCGGCACAACGCTCGACTTCAACAAGACACCACCCTAGACCAGTGGAATCACATCGGCATAGGTAGTTTTCGGGATCTCGATGCGCTCGCCGCTGGGCGAAACGTCGCGCACAAAGCGGCCCTGCATGCTCCAGGGACCGGTCCAGGTGATCTGGGCTTCGACCAGACGTCCGCGCAGATCCAGCTCACTGTCGACAAAGACGAGTTTGTTCTGCGGCGTACGCGCACGCCACTTGCCCTTGTGCTCGCTTTCCACCAGGACTTCGACGGTCTCACCCAATAGTTTGGCGTTGATCTCGGCGCAGACTTGCTCTTGGAGTTGCTCCAATGCCTGGTGGCGGCGCACCTTCTCTTCGTCGGGCACGTCGTCGATCATGCGTCGCTCGCTTACAGTCCCCGGGCGAGGGCTGTAGCGGGCCAGATGTACTTTGTCGAGCTTGAGATCGGCCAGGATCTGGTAGGTGTCTTCAAACTGTTCGGCGCTTTCGCCACAGAAGCCCACAATGATGTCGGTGTTGATCGCCACATCGGGGATTACCTGGCGAATGCGCTGTACCAGCGCCCGATACTCGCCACTGGTGTAGCCGCGCTTCATCCGCCCCAGCACTTCGTCGTTCCCCGCCTGCACGGGCACCTCGATGTGTGGACAGACTTTGGGCAGGTCGCGCACGGTTTCGAGGATGCGATCGGTCATGTAGTTGGGGTGGCTGGTGAGGAAGCGAATGCGCCACAGCCCCTCGATTTCGTGGACGGCGCGCAACAGGTCGGCCAGATCGGTCTGCCCACCGCGCTCGCCCTCGGCGTTTACAGACTGTGCGTCCGCACCGGTGTAGGCGGCAACGCTGGCCGAATTGCCCTGACCGTTTTCCATCCAGTCGTAGCCGTATCGATCCACGATCTGGCCCAATAGCGTCACCTCGCGCACGCCCTGCGCCACCAGCCCCTTGATCTCGTTGACAATTTCTTCGACGGGCCGGCTGCGTTCCACGCCGCGGCGGAAGGGGATGATGCAAAAGGTGCAGGCGTGGCTACAGCCGTAGACGATGGGCACATGCGCGGCCACAGGCGCTTCGCCGCTGAGGGCCAGGTGCTTGATCGATTGCACCGTACCGATAGGTTGCGTCTCATCCTGCACCTGATAGCGCTGCGCCAACTGTTCGCGCTCAATATGCGAGACCTCCGCCGCGATCTCGGCCTCACGCAGATGGCCGATCAAGGGTGCGGCTTCGCTGGGCGCCATGAAAACGTCCACATGTGGGAAGTTTGCCATCAATTGCGGCGTGGGTTTGACGCCGACCATACAGCCCATCAACGCCAGCGTGCGGTCCGGACGGGCGTCCCGCCACGGTTTGAGGCTGCCGGTTTTGCCGACACCCTTGTTCTCGGCGCTCTGGCGCACCACACAGGTATTGAGCACCACCACATCGGCGGCGTCTACATCGTCGGTGGGGTTGTAGCCGATCTTCTCCAATTCGGCGGCGACGTGATTGCTGTCGGCCACATTCATCTGGCAGCCGATCGTCCAAATATGATACTTGCGGTCGCTGTTGGTGGGCGCAGGCAGATCGGTCACCCGCTCGCGGGTCGTGGTAAATTCAGTGATCTCCGGTTCGAGATCGGGGTTACGTGTACTCATGGGTTCCTTCCTGTTCACCGGTGTAGGCCGGGCAGGCAACTTGATATAGAGCGGGTTACGAAGGAGTATTGTAGCGATGGGGCAAAGGTTCTGTCAAAGAAAGCCACCGGGGATTGACACACGACGGTCCGGGCCAGGAAGTACGTACCTCCTGGCCCGGACCGTTTTGCACAGATGTATCAACAATTCTAGAAGGTGACTACCAGCTAGCGGGCACATCTGCCGAGCAGGTCGAGCCGCCTGCTTCGCAGACTCGATAAGTAGCGGATCTGCCACCCTTGCCCGTCGGACCATCAGCAGTGTAAGCCCCGTCGTTGGCCGTGGTTGCCTGCTGGACATTATCACGGTACACATCCACATCGCCAGATGAAGCCCCGCTCCAGGTGAGATCGGCGTACTTCACGCCTTTCGCTTTGTAGGCCCGAACGCTGAGGCTGATACCACCACCACCGCCGCCACCGCCAGCAGGAACCAAGGTCGCGTCGAAGGAGGAAACATCGAGTAACGGCTCTTGGATGCCGTCGCCGGATTCGTCGGTCCAGTTGAAATTGCCGGCCTCGATCACCTGAGCGTAGAGTCCGTAAACCTGGGTGGCGTTGGATGGCTTGCTGATACTCGCCAGCAGGGCCAGCGCTCCGGCGGCGTGCGGCGAGGCCATACTGGTGCCGCTGATGGTACCGTACTGCCCTGCTCGATGGGATAGGTGGAGTAAATACAGACGCCCGGCGCCGCAATATCCACGGCGCTACCCCAGTTGCTAAAGTCGGCCAGTGTGTCGTCCTGGTCTGCACGACACGTGGCTGAACTCAGTCCACCTGGCGCTCCGTCGAAATCGGCCAGCGCCGAGACGGTGAGGACGTTATCAAAGGCAGCGGGGCTGTAGAGGTTGGCGTTGTCGTCGCTGTTGCCGGCGGCCACCGCGAAGGCCACACCCTTGTTGACGGCACCCTGGATGGCATCGTACTCGGACTGGCTATAGCCCGAACCACCCAAACTCATATTGGCCACTTCGATCGTAGAGGAGTTGGCGGCCACCCAGTCGATGCCGGCCAAGATCCACGAGGTGTAGCCGCTGCCCTGACTGTTAAGCACCTTTACGGCCCAGATGCGGGCGCCCGGCGCCACGCCGACCACGCCTATGCCATTATCAATAGCGGCGATGGTGCCGGCAACATGGGTACCGTGGTAGTGGTCGTCGTCGCCGCCATTCGTGCAGGAAGTGTTCCAGGGATTGTCGCTTGTACAATTGACGCCGCCCACAACATTCAGATCGGGGTGCTGGAAGTCGACGCCCGTGTCGATCACGGCCACGTCGACATCGACTCGGAAGTCGTCTGTGCCGTCAATGTCGAGGTTTCCGTTGCCGGCGGCGTAAATGCGTTGGATGCCCGTCGGGGTGCTCTGGGCAAACAGGAACACTTCGTCATCCGTCTCGACATACTTGACGTTGGGGTTGTTCTGTAGCCCAGCCACAGCCGGCGCCGGAAGCTCTATCGAGAACCCCTTCAGCGCATGTTCGTAGACAAAACCAACCTGCCCGCCCACCCGCTGCGCCAATTCCTCGGCTACCGCCGCCGGCATGCCGACATTTTCACGAAAGACAACAATGAAGCGTCCTCGTTCTGGCGGCGCAGCAGTGGCCACAGGGGCCAGTACAAGCATCAGCGCCAGAACCAACAGCCCAATCCGTTGCAGCCTGTGACTCATGGTAGTTTCTCCTGGTGATTGGAAACGGCGAAATGGAAACAGTCAACTCTCACCGCTCGGGCAAGAGAGGGAGATGGGACATTGGTACGTTGTTGAAGCAGTCCAGGCACAACGATACTCTAGCACACGGAGACAGTCAATAGGACGTGACTACTGGCCAGGAAGTCCAACTTTGAAGATACAACCCGCTTGGGTTTCGATATGCCTCGCAGACTCGGCTACTCAACCAGCGCTAGTCCCCCTGGTCATGCCAAATTCGGAATTGCTGGACTACTGGGTTTCTACCGCTGACTCGGCCGCGCACCCGGCGGCCTGGCTGCAATCCGCCAGGAACGGGTGGCGAAACCGTGCCGGAAAGACGCAGCACGGTGCAGAGCATAAATAATGGGCAAAAAGTGTCATAGTAGATCTATGACACTTTTTGCCCATTATTCCAAAGGAAAAGATTCCACAAAGCCGATGGCCTGGTGTAGGCGGGCAGCTCAGGTGGCGGGCACTACGGGTAGATCCCGCGCAACTTGACAGCTTCGATAATACGGCCGATCGAGATCGTATAGGCCGCCGTACGCAGATCATACTTGTTGCGCAGGGTGACGGCGAGGACTTCGTCGAGGTTGTCCAGCAGTTTGCGCTCCATCTGATGGCGAATTTCGCCTTCGTCCCAGAAGAAGGCCTGTAAATCCTGCACCCACTCGAAATAGCTGACGACAACGCCGCCGGCATTACACAAGATATCGGGGATCACCATCACGCCCTTATCGTTGAGGATTTCGTCTGCCTCGGGGGTAGTCGGTCCGTTCGCCCCTTCGGCGACCACGGACGCACGAATCCGATCGGCGTTCTCTGCGGTGATCTGCCCCTCCATTGCCGCCGGCACCAGGATATCGACGTCCAGCTCGAGCAACTCTGCGTTGGTCAAGGTGTCTGCGCCCGGGTAGCCAACCACACTGCCGGTTTCGTTGGCATAGTTGCGCAGATGGCGTGGATCAAGCCCGCGGCTGTTGTAGACGCCGCCGCCAACATCACTGACCGCCACCACATGCGCGCCGCGCTCATGCATGGTACGCGCCGTCCAACTGCCAACATTGCCGAAGCCCTGCACGGCCACCGCAGCATCCTCGATCTGTTTGCCCAATTTTCGCTTGAGCAAAGATCTGGTCACATAGGTGACGCCTAAGCCGGTGGCATATTCGCGGCCAACGGTGCCGCCCACGGCGATGGGCTTGCCTGTGATAACAGCGGGCACAGAATAGCCTCTGTGCATCGAATAGGTATCCATGATCCAGGCCATGATCTGAGCGTTGGTGCCCACATCCGGCGCCGGGATATCGATCTCTGGACCGATGAAGGGGCTGATCTCGGTTGCGTAGCGCCGCGTCATGCGCCGCAACTCGTTCTCACTGAGCGACTTGGGGTTGACGATGACACCACCCTTGGCGCCGCCGTAGGGCAGATTCATCAACGCGCACTTCCAAGACATCCACATCGCCAGCGCCCGGCACTCATCCAGGTTCACTTCAGGATGATAGCGAATACCGCCCTTGGTAGGGCCAAGCGTTGTGTTGTGGTGAACACGAAAACCGGTGAACATGCGCACGCTGTCGTCGTCCATCACCACGGGGAAGTGGACCACCAACTCTCGACGTGGCATGCGCAGATAGTTGACCATATCCTCTTCAAGGCCCATCACCTCGGCCACGCGCGTCAACTGGTTCTGGGCTACCGAATAGGCGCTGGCATGCTGCAGCACCGACGTCGAGATGTCCGACGTGTCTGGTACGCTCTGCCCAACGCTGCTGCCCAAAGGGAGGTGTTGGCGAGAGGCGCCATCACCGGCGGCCTGATAGCCGTTATTCTTTTCCTCTTGCGGGCCATCTGGAGGCGCTGTGTTCTGTGAATCGGGAAGGATCTTTGCCGGATCCGTTTGCGAATGGCTGGTCTGGTTGTTTTTCGCCATTGAAAAACTCCTGTACGAACTAGATTGAACTCAATAAGGGAAGCGACCTGTTCAAACTCACAATGGATCGGCTTAGTCAACAAAACACCCTATCACAAATCGATCCGCTTGTGCCGCCGTCGACGACGGTAACTTCAATTGTACATGATAACAGTCAAATGCCGTGTTAGATATCATACACGCAACGTAGCTTTTTGGTGCGGGACACGGGCCAGAATCAGGTTCGAATGCAGGACGGCCTCCGGGTCAGCGCCCCGCACCGAAAGCGGAACAGTTCATGTACATCACACAGCGTTCTACCCGCTGCAAAGACGCTTGCTAACCGGAGAAGAATTGCACAGAGTTCGGCAAAATTCCTACCCTGAAACCGGTTGACGGCGCATTGAACTGTGATATACTGCGAATTATTTAACAATCATTGCATACTATCCTCATCACCGCCAGGACCGGTTATGAGGGTTTCACCGAGAGTGGAGGAAGTAAGGATGACTCGGATCCGCTGTCCGCAGGAACACTGCATTTTCAACATTGACGGCTGGTGCGACGCCGATGAGATCGAGATCGACGCCACAACGCTGGCTTGTGTCACTTTCGAAGAGGTCGACTACGAAACCTATCGTGTCAACCCCGACTCTGACGACGACGAACTCGAGTGGGACGACGAAGAACCGCTGTGGGAGGAAAATCTCGACGAAAGCCTCTATGAAGTCCCAGGAGACGATGACGAGGATGAGGAAGAAGAAGACTTGCTGGTCGAAGAGGATGAGGAATGGCATTAGCCTGGCTTCAAACCTACCCATAAATTTGCTTAAGGGCGTGAAAACGCCCTTTTTGGTTTCCTGATACAAATAGCTATCTACCACGGGCAAGACGACCGCAAATAGAGGGGTTTCGACAGGCTGTCTGGCCTGGCCGCCGGTACCCTTTGTGGAGAAGCGCAGCCTCTCCTGATCGAGCGGGCGCCACGCATCTCAGCCGCCACTTAACTGACGGGTACGTCAGCCCTGATCGGGATAGCGATTCGGACTTGAGAAAGCTGCGGAAAAATGAAGCAAAACGAACGTGATCAGTTGCATAACGTGCACAGCCCCGACGCCATCAACACCCCGATCCAACGGCACGAGTGGCCGCCCATCGTCTCCAAACCGCCACAAGAATTGGTACAAGTCCAGTTCGAGGATGGCCTTACCCTCTCCGGCCCCAAGGGGACCACGGTGGAGCCATTTGTTTGGCGGATGTTGGGTGACAGGCCAGATGTTGTCTTTCCGATGGGTGTGCTTGTGGATGGCCGCCTGCGCGAGTTGACCTTCCCCGTTCAGCGCAATGTTTCGGTGCAGATTGTAAATGTGCAACACCCCGACGGAGCTCGTATCTATCGCCGTTCGTTGACCTTTCTCCTGCTGGACGCCATGCGTCATGTGTTCCCCCAGGCGCGTGTCGCTGTCGAGCACAGCTTGCCCTTTGGCGGCTACTATTGCACCGTCACCGAGCGCTCGCCGCTTACGGAGGATGAACTGGTCCTGCTGGAAGCGGAAATGAACCGTCTGGTTGCCGCCGACCTGCTCATCACCTCGCGCCGGCTGCCCATGGACGAGATCGTCGAGTTCTTTCAGAGCAATGGCGATGACAGCAAAGTGGCATTGTTTGCCCACCGCCGCAAAGATGATCTGACGCTATACAGCCTGAATGGCATGCAGAACTACTTCCACGGTTACATGGTCCCAAGCACGGGCTACCTGCGCTGGTTTGGGCTGGCGCTGTACGGCGGCGGCTTTTTGCTGCGCTTCCCACAGCGCGACGCCCCCACCAAGCTACAGCCGATCCAGCCGATTGGCCCGTTGATCACCGTCTACCGAGAGTATCGCGAGTGGTTGGGGCGCATGGATCTGCAGAATCTCGGCTCGCTCAACAATGCCGTCATTGCCGGCAAGATGTCCGAAATCACCTTAATCAGCGAGGCACTACACGAAAGACGCATCGCCACTATCGCTTCCACCGTCGCCGAGTCGTGGAAGGCCACCGACAGTCAGCGGCGCATCCGGGTGGTGCTTATCGCCGGCCCCAGCAGCAGCGGCAAAACGACTTTTGCCAAACGATTGAGTGTGCAGTTGCTATCGAATGGCATTCGCCCCTACGCCCTGTCGCTGGACAACTACTTTATCGACAGAGAACTGACGCCGCGTACGCCCGAAGGCGACTACGATTTCGAGTCGCTCCACGCCATCGACCTGCCCGCTCTCAACCGCGACCTTGTGGCGCTGCTCGACGGCAAGCAGGTTGTCTTGCCCACCTACAACTTCGTCACCGGGCGCAGCGAAGTCGGTGAAACCGTGCAACTGGCGCCCAATCAGGTCCTCATCATCGAGGGCATCCACGGCCTCAACCCCCAACTGACCACCGCCATCCCCAATCAAATGACGCTGCACGTTTACGTGAGCGTGTTGGCGCACCTTAACTTGGATCAGCACAACCGTATCTCCACGTCCGATGTGCGCCTGCTGCGCCGCATTGCCCGCGACAACGCTCACCGCGGCTACACCGCCGCCGACACCATCGAACGGTGGGAGAGCGTACGCCGCGGCGAGCGCCTCTACATCTTCCCGTTTCAGGGCAATGCCGATGTGGTTTTCAACTCGGCGCTGCTCTACGAACTGTCGGTACTGAAACCAATTGTTGAACCGCTCCTTTTGCAGATTGAGTGGGACACACCGGCCTATGTCGAAGCGCGCCGGTTGCTGGCCTTCCTGCGTTGGGTACACCCGGTCGACGCCGATTTTGTGCCGGACAACTCGATCATCCGCGAATTCATCGGCGGGTCGATCCTCCGCCGCTTTTCGCTGTTCGAGTTTGAAAAACCATAGTATCAAGTCCGACCAGAATACACTGATTTCCTTAGTGGCTCACTGCATGGATCATGTTACGCTTAACTCAGGTTGCACCCACACCCGAACACGTAAATTAGCAGAGACAACGCTGTACAGAAATGATGGAGTGGCTCTATATGGAAAAGCTTTCTGGTCACGGGCAGAGCCAGAACAACGACGGCGCCGACGAGGCGCCCGGCTGCGCCATGTTCGCAATGAGCACGCAGGGCGAAATCCAAGACGCCAACCGGGCTGCCGTGGGCCTGACCGGTTACGCCATCGAAGACCTACACGCTATGCGCGTCCAAGACCTGCTCATGCCGGGTCTGGTTGAGCGCCAGGCCAACGGCGAAATTGTGGCAGAGGGCACGACGAAGAATGTGTTGTTGCGTCGCAAAGATGGTGCTGTGGTTGCCGTGGAATGGAGCACGTCGACGTTGCATCTCGGCGGGCAAGAGGTCGTCTTGGCCGCGGTGCACGTGAGCCCAGGCCGCAACCGGCCTGAATCGCCGCCACAGAACACAGTCGATCATCTACAACTGGCCATCAATACGGCAAAGTTAGGCATCTGGCGGCTGGACATGCAGACCGGCCTCCTGACGTGGAACGACGAGCTGCTGGAAATTTATGGGCTCAGCCGCCAGGAATTTGAAGCAGATCCGCGCAGGTGGCGCGATCAAGTTCACCCCGATGACGCGTCTCATGTCCACGATCAACTGGAAGGCGTTTATCGCGGCCAACAGATGGTTGATTTGATGTTTCGAGTCATTCGGACAGACGGTCAGATCCGCTATGTGAATGCATCCGCCGCACCGCACTATGACGGCGAGCAGAATCTGATTGAACTGATTGGGATCAATCTCGACGTGACCGCGCAGAAGCGTGTTGAAGCAGCCCTAACGGATCAAGAACAGAGGCTGCAACTGGTTCTGGAAGGGGCAGAGCTCGGCTACTGGGATTGGAACATCTCAACCGGGGAGGTGACTTTCAGCGAGCGCTGGGCCGAACTACTGGGGTATACCACCGATGAACTGAGGCCGCATCTCGACAGTTGGAGTAAGTTGATTCATCCCGACGATCTGCCCTATGTGATGGACGTCCTCAATCGACACCTGCGCGGTGAATCTTCCTACTATGAAACTGAACATCGCCTGTTAACCAAGGACGGCGGTTGGTGTTGGGTGCTGGATCGCGGCAAAGTGATGACCTGGGATCGGGATGGACAACCACTGCGCGCCGCCGGCACCCACCTGGACATTTCCGCACGCAAACAGACCGAACAGAGGCTGATCGAGAGTGAGCAACGATTCCGTTCGCTGATGCAGCAATCGCCCTCCGGCATCGCGATCTACGATACAGACGGTACGCTGCGCGAGGTGAATAAGGCCCTTGTTGAGCAATACGGTCAAACCTTCGACACGTTCGGCAGACTGATTGGGCGGCTTAACATTCTCCAATCGACAAGCCTATCGGCTCTCCAGCCGATTCTCAAACGCGTGTTTGCCGGCGAGGCGGTTGTTCTGCCTGACCGCAGAGCAGTGTCAGAAGAGATCCTGGCGGAACTTGGGCTACCGGCCGGGCACAGAGTGCCCTGGGTGCGATCTTCCCTCTATCCCATTACCGACGGGCAAGGGGCTGTTTGCAGCATTGCGCAGGTGAACGAAGATGTGACCGAACAAGTGCATGCCGGTCAGGCACTCAGAGAAAGCCAGGAGATCTTCGAGAAGATTTTTCGTTATCATCCTACCCCTATGCAGATCTTAAGCATCGAGACCGGCGAGCGCATCGACACAAATGACCGCTACGTTGAGGCATTTGGATATCAGCGAGATGACCCGATCAAGAATCCACTCAACCCCGAAAGTGCATGGGTGCTTGAATCTCAACGCCAGGAGGCGCGACAGGCGCTGCTCGAACACAGGCATCTAGAAGACTTCCCTGCACAATTTGTGACGAAGTCAGGCGAGATCAAAGACTTGCTGGTCAGCGCAGCCATGCTGGAGATTGGGGAGGGCGATCTGGCGGTTGCCTCTTATGTGGATGTGACAGAACGCAAACGCGCCCAAGAGGCCTTGCACTCCGCCCAGGAGCGCTACGAAAAAGCGTTTCACTCCTCGCCCATCGCCATGAATGTAGTGAACATCTTGACAGGTGAACGATATGAGGTCAATGAGCGCTACCTGCATTTGACCGGCTACTCGCGCGAAGAGATTAGCCAGCACACCCTGGCTTCGCTCAACATGTTTGCAGACCCAGAAAGCAGATCTGCGACGGTTGCCCGCCTTTTGTCCGATCGCCAATTGCAAGACCAGCCCGTGCAAGTCTTCTCTAGGAGCGGCGAACGGAAAGACCTTCTGCTCAGCGCCAGCATGATGGACCTCGCCGAAGATGGGCTAGCCATCCTCTCCTGGCTAGACGTCACCGAACGGAATCGGGCGGAGGCCTTGCTCCGTCAACGCAGCCAGGCCATCGAGCAAAGCCCGGTCTCGGTCGTCATCACAGATAGGCAAGGCACGATTCAGTATGTCAACCCCAGATTCTGCGAAGTCACGGGGTACAATGCAGAAGAAGCCATCGGCCAGAACCCGCGAATCCTCAAGTCCGGCGTTCACTCATCTGAGTTCTATACGGACTTATGGCAGACCATCCGCAGCGGGCGCGCCTGGCACGGCGAGATGTGCAACAAGAAGAAGAATGGAGAGTTGTACTGGGAATTGGTCTCTATTTCAGGGGTCAAAGATGTACAGGGAGAAATCACCCACTATGTAGCCGTCAAGGAAGACGTCACCGACCGGCGACGGGCCGACGAGCAAAACGCCCGTCAAGACCGGCTGGCGGCCGTAGGACAACTGGCTGCGGGTATTGCCCATGACTTCAACAACATCCTGGGGGTCATTGTCATTTATGCCCAGATGATCAGTCGATCGGAAGAGACGCCCGAACGTTTTCGCGAGCGCGCAGGGATCATTCATCAGCAGGCCAATCATGCGAGCAAGCTGATCGAGCAGATCCTTGACTTCAGCCGGCATAGCAACAGAGAAAAACAGCCTCTCAATCTGGTGCCCTTGTTGAAAGAACATGTCAAACTGTTGGAACGCATTCTTCCCGAAAACATCGAGATTCAGCTTAACCATACCGACCAGGATCTCATGTTGAATGCCGATCCCACTGGCATGCAGCAAGTCTTGACCAATCTTGTGCTCAATGCACGCGATGCAATGCCCCGTGGTGGCGCCTTGCACGTGGATGTTTGCGAGGAATGGTTCGATGAGGGAGATATCTTGCCCATCGTGGGGATGGCCTCAGGCGGATGGCTGAAACTTTCGGTGCGTGATACAGGCACCGGCATGAGCGCCGAAGTGCTCAAACGGATCTTCGATCCCTTCTTTACCACCAAAGAGCGCGGACTCGGCACCGGGCTGGGATTGGCCCAGGTGTACGGCATCGTCAAGCAACACGACGGCCACATCGACGTCAAGAGCCAGGAGGGCGACGGCGCCACCTTCAGTCTTTTCTTTCCGCCGCTGCACCATCCAGCGGCGTCGACGGCGAACCAGGGTGACGCCGACAACTCACCACAAGGCACCGGTCAGCGGATTCTCCTGGTCGAAGATGATTCGTTTTTGCGCATGGGCCTGGCTGATCTGTTAACCAGTTGTAATTACAGCGTGGTCACGGCATCCAATGGCATAGAGGCGATGTCGCTTCTGGCCGATCAAGACTTCAGGGTGGATCTCGTGCTCAGTGACATGATCATGCCCAAAATGGGCGGCACAGAGTTGTTTGAGCACATTTCTCAGACCCACCCGAAGATGCCGGTCATCTTTATATCAGGTCACCTCGACAAAGATGCCATGAAGAAGCTAGAAGTGCTGGGGGTGACGAAGTGGCTTTCCAAGCCCTTTGATCCGTGGCTCATCGTCCAGGCAGTCGACGAACTGATTGGCAGCAAAACGGGCTAGGGTCGTGTCATCTGTCATTTGAATGCAATTTCGAGTGGGCGCGGCAAGCAGCGACCGTACCCGTCATTCATTGTTGACGCAACAAAACTCGCTTACCCAGGAATCCAATCGCCTGGGCAGGGACGTGAACAACCGCGCCCATCCTTTACCAAACCATTAACCTCGTCTTTGTCTTTGCATCCTTGCATTTCATCAAACTTTGTGCAAAATGTAAGCAAAATTCCAGTTTTGCCGTCGTGGAATCGCTTTTCCCTTGTCGATTGAAAGGAACATCATGCGCAGGAGAATGGTCCATCCTTCGTTGCGTTTCGACGCGCGCCACTTTGTTGGCCGCACAGTTGTCTGGCTGGTATTGGCATTTGTATTCACAGGCTGTCAGAACACGTCTGCCCCCTCATCCATGCAAGGAGCATCGTCCGCCGCGTTGATGGGTCCTCTGCGGTCGGTGCCCAGGCTCGAAACGAAAACCCTATTGGGCCGCGACATCGTACCCGTGATCGGCGGCGATGTTGTCTGGGACGCCGCACAGGCCGACTTCCCCACAATCGGGGCCGGGAAGCCGAAACAGCCCGAACTGGCTGCGGCGCCACCCCAAAACGAGTTCGAAGGGCTGGGCGACGGCCCCCTGAAACGCAGCAACTTTTTTCTAGTTCAACGCGCCTACCCCGCCGATAGCGTGGATGCAGGTGCTTACGCCCGAGCCGTCGAGGCGATGCGCTCTATGGGGCCGATGCAGGCTGCGGAGGTGCAGGCCACCTGGCAGAATATTGGTCCGGCCCCGATGCTCAGTTCGTCGATGGGCCAGCAGCCGGTCAACGTCAGCGGGCGCGTGCGGGCGCTGGCCATTCACCCGAATGATCCAAACACCGTCTACCTGGGCGCGGCATTGGGTGGCGTCTGGAAAACCACCAATGGCGGTGACAGTTGGACCCCGCTTACCGATGATCAGGCTTCGTTGGCTGCAGCCGCGATTGTCTTCGATCCCGTCGATCCCAATACGATTTATGTGGGCACGGGTGAACCGACACCGGGGTTGGACAATTACTACGGCGCCGGTATTCTCAAATCCACTGACGCCGGGCAGACGTGGACGCGCCTGGGCGCCGACGTCTTCACGGGGCTTGGTATTGCCAAGATCATCATCGATCCGACCAACCGCAGCGTGATCTATGTGGCGGCTTCACGCTCCGGTGTGAGCGGTATTGCCAGCCCCCCTCGTGGCATCTTTCGCTCGGTCGACGGCGGCCAGAGCTGGCAATCACTCCTCGGCTGCCAGGAGTGCGCCGGCGCCGCCGATCTGGTGATGGCGGCCAACAATCCGTCTATCCTCTATGCCTCGTTCTGGGGATATGGCGTTTTCAAGAGCACCGACGGCGGCACCAACTGGTCGCAGTTGTCCGGTGGATTGCCCGATCCGCAGCAGTATCAAGTCGGGCGTGTGATTCTGACCATCAGCCCCAGCAACCCCGATATCGTCTATGCCAGCTATCAACTCACCGTGCCCAACCAATATGATGGCGCAGTCCTCTTCAAGACGACCAACGCCGGCCAGAACTGGAGCGAAATCAAGGTCGGCTACAACTATTGCGGCACCCAATGTTGGTATTCGCACGAGGCCATGGTCCACCCCACCAATCCCAACGTCCTGCTCTTAGGCGGAGCCGCCTTCTACGATGGAAATACGGCCGCCGATCTTCAGATCCGCCAGGTGATCATTGCCACCAACGACGGTGGACAGACCTGGCTTGATCTGACACCCAATACGAACCCACAGACCACCCTGCACCCCGACATGCATGTGATCGAGTTCGATCCGAGCAACGCCAACACGATCTGGGTGGGCAACGACGGCGGCGTGTGGGTGTCCAAGGATGGCGGCAGCACGTGGCAGAATCGCAACACCAATCTGGCCACCCTCCAGTTTACCGGCATCGCCGTGGACCCCACCAACCCATCGATCGTCCAGGGCGGTATGCAGGACAACAACAAGGCCTTCACCACCAACGGCGGCGCAACCAGCGCCTGGACGGCAGCCGATCGCGGCGACGGCGGCTATGCCGCCATCGATCCCTTCAACCCGTCGATCTGGTATGGGGCGCGCTTCAACAAGACCTTTCAGCGCAACGATCAGGGATCGGCCTTTTCCGGCGACTGGCCGTTCAAGACCGACGGCATCAACCAGCAAGATCAGTCACTCTTCTATATCCCAATCGCCGTGGACCCATCGACGCAGGGCGTGCTCTACGTGGGCACTTATCGCGTCTACCGTACCAGTGATCGCGGCGAAAACTGGTCGATCATCAGCCCGAATCTGAGCAACGGGCAGGGCTATGTCTCGACAATTGCCGTAGCGCCCTCTGATCCGCAAACGATCTACGCAGGCACCAGCGATGGCAATGTGCAGGTGACGCGCAACACCGGCGGCTCCTGGACAAATCGCACGCTGGCGCCGTTGCCCAACCGCTATGTCTCGCGCATTGCCGTTTCACCCACAGATCCATTAGTAGCCTATGCCGTCTACAACGGCTTCAACACACACACGCCCAACACGCCGGGGCATGTCTTCCGCACGACCGATGGCGGCGCATCATGGCAGAACATCAGCAGCAACCTGCCTGACGTGCCCGGCGTGTCGATTGTGCTTGATCCGACGCGGCCCGGCACAATCTATCTGGGCACCGATACCGGCGTCTATCGCAGCAGCAACGACGGCCAGCAGTGGATCCCCTTCAATGATGGGATGCCCTTCGTCACCGTCGTCGATCTTGTCCTTTCTAAGGATGGCCGCTACCTGTTCGCAGGCACCCACGGGCGCAGCGTCTTCCGCATCGATCTAGGCGGCGGCACACAGCCCACGGCCACCTCAACACCCACCTCATCGGCGACGCCCACCGCCGGCACAACGCCTGGCGGCGGCGAGAGCCGTATCTACCTGCCCAGCACGCTCAAGCAGAATGCGGTGGCGACCAGTACGCCTACCACCAGCCCGACGGCCACTGCCACCGCAACGGCCACGGCGACACGGACAGCCACATCCACAAGCACGCCCACCTTTACGCCGACTGCCACCTCGACGAAGGTGACTCCTGAAGGCACGCAACTGCCCACGGCCACAGCGACGACGACGCCCACGCCGTCGTCCACACCGACGGCGACCGCCACCGCCACCGCCACACAAACGCCCGGAACACCGGGAGCACCCACGGCAACATCGACGAGCACGGCGACGTTGACGCCGACGCCGGGTGTCAACGTCTTCAGCGATGAGTTTGACAACAGCAACGGGGGATGGGCGAAAGGTGCGGTGGATGTCTGTGAATTTGGCTACCGCGCCCTGAGTGGAAACAGCGTCTACTACATGGATGTCACTCTGGCTGACCAGGTCTGCATTTCTTCCGCGCCGGCGCCTGCACAGGGGGACGGCGTCTTCCAGGTGGCGGCGGCTACGACGAGCCAGAGTGTCTACGGGCTTGTCTTTGGGCTAAACAGCCGCACGATCGACGGTGACAGCCGCTTCTACACCTTCTGGGTGGATCCATCCAGTGGTCAGTATTCGCTGCAGGAGTTCGATCAAGGATTCAACTACCTGATCGATCTCAACGACGATGGATGGCTGCCGTCGACGGCAATCCTCAACAGCGGGGTCAATCAGCTCAAAGTCCGCCGTGAAGGATCGCTGATCCTGCTCTTCGTGAATGGCGTCTTCCTCAATTACGTTGCAGACAACAGCCTGCCCACCGGTTTCGTTGGCCTCGCCAACTGGGCCGGATACAACAGCAACACCGAAGCGCTCTTCGACAACTACGTGATCAACGGCATTCAGCAGGTCTATTCAGAACCGTTTGCGACGGCCGGCAGCGGCTGGCTTGAGGGATCGATCGAGGTCTGTCAGGCCGAGTATGCCAATGGCGAGTATGTTACGGCAGCGCAAGCCGACTATCTCTGCTACTATCGTGCCCCTTCCGATCCGCAGACCAATGGACGCTTCACCGTTGACGCCCGCAACGAACCCAGCTTCTACCCAAGCGGATATGGTCTCTTCTTCGGCGATAACGGCAACTATCAGAGCCACTATGCCTTCTTCGTTGTACCCGACACGCAGAGCTACGCCCTGCTCAAGTATGTGAATGGCGGGTGGAGTGCCTTCACCTACGATGCGGTTGATGACACTGCCTGGATTTACAGCGAGCATATCTTCTCGGGCGCAGGGGTCAACCGTCTATCGGCAGAGCGCGACGGCAATCTGTTGCGCATCTACGTCAACGGCGTCGAGTTGGACGCCTTCCTCGATCAGTCGCCGTTGGTGGGGGGGTATTTCGGTGTGATCACACTGGCCTCGCAGTTCGAGGGCGCCATCACCGAGTTTGATGATTACGCGGTCACGGCCTGGGACAGCGATCCGATCCTACGGGCGGCAGAAGCTGCGCCCAACGTGTCCGCAGGCAGCGTACCCGTCGTGTCAGCGACGGTGCCGCAGGAGAGGAAATTGGAGATTGGCGAGTGAGAAGGGGTGGGATGATGAAGATGATGGGGTGAAGGGGTGAAGGGGTGACAAGATGATGGGATGATGAGGATGATGATTGTCGAGATCATCATCCTCATCATCTCATCATCATATCTCATCATCTCGTCTGCCAGAACTTAATCGCGAGTGGCGAGATCGTCCTCTATCTCTTACATTCCCCGCCTGTGCACGATCCGTCCATCGCTCATGGTGAGGGCGATGTGGAGATCCTTCACCGCTTCGGGTGGGGTGGCGAAGAGATCATCCGAGATGACGACGAGGTCGGCCAGCATCCCGGCCTTGATCGCGCCTTTTTGCGATTCCTGGAATTCGGCATAGGCAGCATCGATGGTATAGCCACGGATCAGGTTTGCCAGTGTCTGCGCCTGGAAGGGATCTCCTGCCTGCCAGGGCATTCGGTTCAGCCCGGCATAGAGGCCCAGCATTGGATCCTGACTGACTACCGGCCAGTCGCTGCCGTAGGCCAGGTGCGCGCCGGCCTGACGCAACGTTTCCCAGGCGAAGCTATATTGCCAGCGCTTGCGTCCGGCGCGATGGGGCCAGATGTCTGCGTCCCCGCTGTGGAGCGGCGCGTGCAGCGGCTGCATCGCCGCAATCACACCGAGCCCGGCAAAGCGGTCAATGTCTTGCGGATGGATCACTTCAATATGTTCGACGCGATGACGGCTGTCGCGTGGCCCATTGACCTGGCGCACGTGGGCATAGCCGTCAAGCACGCGACGCACCGCACCATCCCCGCAGGCGTGGACGAAGATCTGAAGCCCCAGTTTGTCCGCAGCCACGGCCATGCGCTTGAAGTGATCCGCCTCAAAGAGCGCGCTGCCGCGGTTGCCGGCATCGTCGGCGTAGTCGTTCACCAGAAGCGCCGTGTACGATTCCAACACCCCATCCATAAAGAACTTGACACAGCCGGCGCGCACCAGCCCCTGACTGAACTCACGCCTCCATGCCACAGCTTGGTGCAGTTCGTCCTCTTGCGTGGCAGGTTTGACGTCGAATGGCATATAGACGCGCAAGGTCAGTTCATCGGCGTCGGCCATTGCTGCATATAGGCGCAGTTGATCGTCGTTGCCATCCATGTTATGGACGCTGGTTACGCCCAGCTCGGCGGCCTGGCGCAGCCCACGGCGCAGCAGCCCCCGCTTACGTTCCTCATCAGGCGGGGGGATCAGGTCACGGATCGGGCGCGCCGCCGGTGGTTCTCGCAGCTCACCGGTGGCGGTGCCCGTGTACGGGTCCATCACGATTTCGCTGTTGGGGCCGATCCCGTCACGCCCGTGCAGAATACCGCCGCGGCGCAGCGCTTCTGTATTTGCCCAATAGGTATGACCGTCGAACGCCGTCAAAAAGACCGGCCGATTGGGCACAACCTGATCCAGGAAGTGGCGATCCAACGGCTGATCGGGCCGGATGATGTTATAGACGACCTGGCGTCCTAGCACCCACTCTCTGTCCTGATTTTCGGCGGCGTAGGCATGCAACTGATCGCCCAGATCGCTGAGGCTGTGGGCCTCGCGCAGTTGGGCCGCATCCAATCCCAGCGAACCGTGCAACAGATGATAGTGGGTGTCGATGAAGCCGGGCATCAGGGTGCGCCCTTCCACATCGATCACCGTGGTTTGGGGCCCGCGCAGCGCGTTCATTTCGGCGACGCTGCCCACGGCGAGGATGCGCTTTCCGTGCACCGCCACCGCCTGGGCCCAGGGATGAACCGGATCCACCGTGTAGACCAATGCGTTGGTCAGAATCGTATCGGCGTGTTGTGTCATTGTCATTCTGAATTGCGAGTCCTGAAGTGCAAATTTGTCGTGTTGATAGGATCGGTCATTCTACTGTTCGAGCACCCAATTTTCCACATCCCAGGTCATGCTGCCCCAGATGCTGACTTCGTAGCCGCTGATGCGATCCGATGCACCATAGCCTTCGGTGAAGAGATAGAGATGGAGTTCCGGTAGATCGGTGGCGATCAGCTCGGCCAGGTCGCAGTAAGCGGCGCGGCGCACGTCGATGTCCACGGTGCTGCCTGCGGTTTCGATGGCGGCGTCCGCCTCGGCGTTAATCCAGCGCATGTAGTTGGCGCCCGCCGGATTGTCAGCGGTGGGGATTGCCGAGGAATGGAAGGAATTGGCAATGGTGGCGTGCGGCTCAATAGGCAGGCTGGCATCATACACCAGGATGTCGAAGTTGCCCGTCTTGCGCGGTGCGCCGTCGGCATAGGATCCAAAGATGATCGAGAAGTCGTCGTTCTGAATGGTGGCGTCAATGCCGACCTGCTTCCACATTTCCACCAGCGCTTCTTCCAACTGCACCAGCGGCTGGAAGTTGGTGTAGCCTTCCAGTTGCAGGCTGAGTTTGGCGCCTTCCTCAGCGTATTGGCAGCCCTGGCACTCGCGGATGCCGTCGCCGTCAGTATCGACGAAGCCGGCTTCGTCCAGCAGTTGCCGGGCCATGTCGGGATCATAGGCGTAGGGGCGTTCGATGTCACACTGGTACCAACCGTACTCGAAGGGGCTGACGGCGGGCGAAGTGCCTTCGTTGACGTCGGTGGTGATGGTTTCATAATCGGTGGCGTAGGCAATGGCCTGGCGCACACGCAGGTCACCCAAGAAAGGATGGGGCGGCTCGGCGCCAGGATCATCGTCGAAGGGTTGGCTCAGATTGAAGCGCAGCGCCATGTTCCACTGGCCGGGGATCTCGGCCAACGAGGCGACGCCTTCGGTCTGGGCGTTGTAATCTTCCAGCGTGGCGCCGGGCCACAGGTGAATATCGCCCTCGCCCTGGATCATCATCGCCATCTGCGCACCGGGATCGGGCACGACGGCGAAGATCAGGCGATCAATAGAGGGCTTGCCTTCTTCGTAGTAGTTGGGGTTGCGCTCCATGACGATATTCTCGCCGGAATTCCACTCGCTGACCACGTATGGTCCCGCGGCGACCGGATCGCGATTCCACTCCCATGTCTCCATCTCCTCAGGCGCGCCGATGGCATGGCAGGGGAAAAGACCGTTGGCAAACTGCACAGGGTAGGCGCTGTTGACTTCGCTGTAGGTCAAGACCGCGGTCAACTCGTCAGGCGTGTCGATCGACTCGATCAGGTCCATTCCGGTGGAAAGAACGTTGCCGCTATCCGGATTGGTAATGGCTTCCCAGGTGCAGACGATATCTGCCGACGTGATCGGCTCACCGTCTGACCAGAGCAGATCGGGGCGCAGCGTCCAGGTGACGGTGAGAAAATCCTCCGACACGCCACCATTGGCGATCGTGGGGATCTCCTGGGCCAGTTCAGGCTGGAACTCGCCATCGGCATCCACGTAGGACAGCCCGACCACGGTGGCATCTGACACCTGTTCCACGATCGCGGCTACGGCCAGATATGGGTTTAGCGTGGCGGGCTCTTCGGGAATAATCAGCACGGCCTGTCCGCCACCTGCGGCTGCGTCGTCGGTGTCAGTGCCGGTGGTCGGCGCTGCACAGCCGGCCACGGCCAGCAACAAGATCAACAGCAGGGTTATCAAGAGACTTCGTTTCATGGTTCTCCTCCGTGAAATGGTGAAACACTGGTTGGATGAATGGAGATAATAGCCGGGCGCCAAGATAATGGGTGGCGAGCGGAGAGATGCGCATACGTCACATCATTCGCTCAGCGTTCCGCCTACCTGACGGAGCGTGGATCAAAGGCGTCGCGCAATCCGTCGCCGATATGATTGACGGAGAGTGTGGTGAGAAAGATCATCACGCCGGGGAAGATCATGAGCCAGGGGGCACGCAGTGCGTAGACTTGAGCCGTTGCCAGTAGATTGCCCCAACTGGGTGTGGGCGGCTGAATGCCGAAGCCGAGATAGCTCAACCCCGATTCAAGGATGATGGAATAACCGACAGACAACGTGCCGTGGACGATGATGATGCCCACCGCATTGGGCAGGATGTGGCGCAGCATGATGCGACCGTGTCCGACGCCGGTGGACTGGGCCGCCAGCACAAAATCATGTTCTTTGAGTGTAAGGAACTCGCCGCGCAGCAGGCGCGCCGGCCACATCCACGAGAGCACGGCGATCACAATGATCACGATCCAGACGCTGCTGCGCAGTTCTACATTGGGCAGATCGCGCAGCAGCGTGCTGATCAAGATGAGCACGAAGAGACTGGGCAGGCTGAGGAAGGCGTCGGTGATGCGCATTAGCACATTGTCGATCCAGCCGCCGAAGTAACCGGCGACGGCGCCTACCACGATGCCGAATGCCAGCGAAAGCACCGTTGCCATCAGCCCCACCAGGATCGAAATGCGCCCTCCATAGATCACCCGCGTGAAGACATCGCGCCCCAGATCGTCGGTGCCAAACCAGTGAGCCGCCGATGGAGCCAGCAGGTCATTGGCGGGGTTTTGTTCAGTGGCCGTATATGGGCTAAGCGGGGCCAGCAGCGCGCTGAGAATGACGAGAAGCAGCACGGCCACCGAAAGCAGAGCCACCCGATGGCGGAAAAAGCGGCGGATGGTCAAACGCGTTAAGCTTTCCGCGCCGCGCTGCGGTTTGAGAGACGCGCGTGGGCCAACCTGTTCGATGGTGGCGCTACTCATACTGCACCCGCGGATCGATCACGGCGTAAAGCAGGTCGGCGAGGATATTGGCGAAGACGATTACGGCAGCATTGATCAAAATCACCCCCAACAGCACAGGATAATCACGCCCACGCGCCGCTTCCCAGAAGAGACGCCCCATGCCCGGCCACGAGAAGATCGTCTCTACAAACAGCGCGCCGGCGAACATGCTGGGCACGTCCAGCGCAATCATCGTCACCAGCGGCATGACGGCGTTGCGCAGGGCGTGGACATAGATCACGCTTTGGTTGGTCAGCCCTTTGGCGCGGGCAGTGCGCACATAGTCGGCGTTGAGCACTTCGAGCATGCTGGCGCGAAAGAACCGCGAATACCAGGCTACCCAGGCCAGGCTCAGCGTCCCCACCGGCAGCACCAAATGCCAGAGCAGATCGCCGAACGTCTTGTCGCCACCCAGCGAGTACATCCCCCCCGACGGCAGCAGGGGTCGTCCTGTAAACGGGTTGTCAAGCCAGACGTAAAAGATCAGAATCGTCATCAAGCCCAGCCAGTAGATGGGCACAGACTGCCCGGCAAAAGTGAAGGTAGTAATCGTATAATCAAGCGCCGAATACTGTTTGCGCGCCGAGAGTGCGCCGAGCGGAATCGCCACGACCAGCGTTATCAGAAAGGCCAGCCCCACGAGCAGGAAGGTGTTGGGGATACGTTCGACGATCATCTCGCCGACGGGACGCCCGCTTTTGATCGATTGCCCCAAATCGCCCTCGAAGACGACGGCGCGCATCCACCTGGCGTATTGCACGGGCAGCGGTTGATCCAGCCCAAGCCGGGTACGCAACCGTTCGATCTGCTCTTGTGAGATGTTGGGGTTGCGTTCTGCTTGCGCCAGCGGTCCGCCGGGCGCGACGCGCACAAGCAAAAAGAGCATAATGCTCAGAATGAAGAGCAATGGGATCGCCTGCAAGGTGCGGCGAAGGACATATGTCTGCATGTGGCGGTCAGTCTACAATCACGTATGAAAGCGGAGTCAAGAGGGACGCCGAAAGTGGACACAAAATAGTCATCGTCTTGTTCAGTAGCTCTGTGATAATACTTGGCGTCATCTTTTTCGTCAAACGCCGTTGAGCAAGGGCAGGAATTCTGTATAGGCTCATATGACCTTATTCCAAATTTGGCTTGACCAGGGGACTAGCGCCGGTTGAGTAGCCGAGTCTGCGAGGCATATCGAAACCCAAGCGGGTTCAATCACGAGATCGCGTAGACCCGCTTTCTGAAGCAGCCCGACCACGGCGGTCGCCCGACCGTTGCGGTCGGCCCGCTCCCTTGATTTCGTTTGGTACAGGCGTTGCGCCATAACGCTGCGCACTCAATCAGCGAGAAGGTGCTGTCGTGGACCCTTCAATCCTCAGCGGAATTTGACAAGTATCTGCGCCGTGTGGGATGTTGACAGCATTGTATTCACCCAGGACCAGGCAGGATCTATGCACACCCATGGCCCATTGCCCTCACGACGCTCTCTACTGCGCAAGATCGGTCTGGCCGGTACAGGTTTGCTTCTGAGCGCCTGTACAGGAGCCTCTCCGTCTGGGGCGATTTCAACCCATCGGGCACAGTCGTCAGACTTTCCACCCGTCCCCAACAGCTTCGGCCCGGAACTGGCCGGCCGCGATCTGGCGCTTAGCACCAAGATCGGGCAAATGCTATTGCTTGGCTTTAGCGGTACCCGAGTCGATGAACGAAGCCCCATCGTGCAGGATATTCTGACCTATGGGGTGGGCGGTGTCGTCCTCTTTCGGCACAACGTGGGCTGGCCGCTACAGGTGATCGAATTGACCACGGCGTTGCAGGCAGCCTCCTTTCAAGCGACCGGCCTGCCCCTCTTCGTGGCCGTGGATCAAGAGGGAGGACGCGTCAGTCGCCTCACTGCCCAGTTTGGGCTAAAGCAGAACTACTCGGCGCAGGACCTGGGCGCGCTGGACGATGTGGAGCGCACGGCTGCGTACGCCAGCAATGTAGCGCAAAGCCTGAAGCATGTGGGCATCAACCTCAACCTGGCCCCTGTGGTCGATCTCAACGTGAACCCAACCAATCCGGTGATCGGCGCACTGGCACGCAGTTTCTCGAATGATGCCGATGTGGTTTCTCGCCATGCCGCCGCCTTTATTCGGTCACACAGCGCCGAAGGAGTGCTCTGCACACTCAAACATTTCCCCGGCCACGGCAGTTCACGCCAGGACTCGCACGACGGCTTCGTGGATGTGACGCAGACCTGGCACAACGATGAATTGAGCCCTTATCGCAGCTTGATCGAGCAGGGGCATAGCGACGCCGTGATGACGGCGCACATTTTCAACGCCAATCTCGATCCCCAACTGCCCGCTACCCTCTCGCCCGCCGTCGTCACCGGCATCCTGCGCGGAGAGTTGGGCCACCAGGGACTGATCTTTACAGACGATCTGCAAATGGACGCCATCCGCACCTACTACCACTTTGAGGACGCCGTGCGTCTCGCCATCCTTGCCGGGGTGGATGTCCTTTCGATCAGCAATACGTTGGTCTGGCAGGGCAATGCGGTCGCCCTGGCCGTCTCCGTAATCCAGGATATGGTCGAGTCGGGCACAATCAGCGCATCACGCATTGACGACTCCTATCAGCGCATCGTGCGCGCCAAAGATAAGCTTTCGCTCACCCTCTTCGCCTCGTCATAAACCCACACTGGGTACAGCTATGGTGGCTAAACAACAGACAGCGCCGCGCGCATAGAGTAAACTGACGCATGTTGCGTTGAGTTACGGTGACTCGGGGCTACCGTGCAGGGGCGGTACCTGTTCAGATGCGCCGTGTCTGAAGCTGAACCGTTGGCGGCGGCGTCTATACTTGGAGCGAATAGGAGATTTTGTATCATGCAAAACAAATCAGACAGTGAGAAGAATTTGGAAGTCGCCACCCTGGCCGGTGGCTGTTTCTGGTGCCTGGAAGCCGTCTATCTGGAGTTGAAGGGTGTGGAAAAGGTTGTCTCTGGCTACTCCAACGGGCACGTGCCCAAGCCTACCTACAAAGAAGTCTGCTCGGGTCGCACAGGGCATGCAGAAGTGGTGCAGATCACCTACGATCCATCGATCATCACCTTTGACGATCTGCTGGACGTCTTCTTCACCATCCACGATCCGACGACGTTAAACCGCCAGGGCGCAGATGTGGGCACGCAATATCGTTCGGCTATCTTCTACCACAACGAGGATCAGCGGCGCCTTGCCGAAGAGAAGATCCGTGAACTGGAAGCTGCCGGCCTCTGGGAAGATCCCATCGTGACCGAAGTCACTGCACTGGATCGCTACTATCCTGCCGAGGAGTATCATCAAAACTACTTCGAGCGCAATCCACAGCAGGCTTACTGCCAGTATGTCGTCGCCCCGAAGGTGGCCAAAGCACGCAAAAAGTTCTATGAGCGGCTGCGCGTGACGGCGTAACTCGCTGTTTGATCTGCCCGCAAACTGAGGTACACCCGTCTGTGGGTGCACGTAAGAGTTGTCAGGCTAGCGACGCTGGTCGAGTGCCGGGCGCTTTTTGCCCGGTGTATCGAGGCCAAGGAGCGGGTCTACACTGCATCTTCTCTGACAACTCTTACTTACACCCCCCGTTCTGTAGCGGGTTGGACATCGTATCCGATTTTGGATAAGCTTGTTCGAGTTTGCCAGAATTTTCCGCAGAGGTGTAGGAGCGCTCTTGCCTGAAATCTTACTCATTTCCTGTTATGAACTAGGCCATCAACCGCTTAGTCTGGCCTGGCCACTGGCCGTCCTCGGCGAGGACGGCCTCGATGTGGACACAGTCGATCTGGCGGTCGAACCCTTCCCGGTGCAGGCCGCGACGGGGGCGAAACTGGTGGCCATCGCCGTACCCATGTTGACGGCGCTGCGCATTGGCGTGGACGCGGCCCAGCGTGTGCGCGCCCTCAATCCCGGTGCGCACATCTGCTTCTATGGCCTCTATGCCTGGATGAATGCCCCCTATCTGCTGGGAGGCGATGCGCGGCTGGGCGATTCAGTCATCGGTGGGGAAGCCGAGTTGATCCTGCGCGATCTGGCGCGGGCGGTTATGGCCCACGAGGACGTATCTATGCTGCCCGGTGTCACGACGGTGGATCGTGTCGCCGATCCGCTGCTGACACGCCTCGATCTGCCGCTGCCGTCGCGGTCCACGCTGCCCCAGTTGGATCAATACGCCCGATACATGGCCAACGGCGAGGCCGTGCCGGCCGGGTACGTTGAGGCGACGAGAGGTTGTCTGCACACGTGCCGCCACTGCCCGCTGGTGCCCATTTATCATGGACGCTTCTTCGCCATCGCTGCCGACACGGTGCTGGCCGATATTCGCCAGCAAGTGCAGGCGGGCGCACGCCACATTACCTTTGGCGATCCTGATTTTCTCAACGGGCCGGGCCATGCACGCAAGATCGCGCGCACACTTCACACCGAACACCCGCAGGTAACCTTCAACTTCACGACGAAGGTCGAGCATATCCTCGAACATCCTGGTCTCATCGAAGAGCTGGCCGGCTACGGCGCTACGTTCGTGGTCTCCGCCTTCGAGTCGACCAGTCAACGTGTGCTTGACCGGCTGCACAAAGGGCACACGGTGGTAGATATGGAGCGCGCCGTTGCCATCTTGCGCGCAGCCGGCATTGCCCCCCAGCCTACATGGATGCCTTTCACACCATGGACGACGCTGGACGATTACCTGGATCTGCTGGCATGGATCCGCAGCCAGGACCTGATCGCTTTTGTACCGGCGGTACAGTTGTCAATCCGCATGTTGGTTCCACCGGGCAGCGCCCTGCTCGATCACGCAGACGTTGAATCGTGGCTTGGTCCGCTCGATGCTGAAAACTTCACCTATCACTGGGATCATAGCGATCCTCGCGTCGACGAACTCCAGCGCCGTGTCACCCGCATCGCTGAGGAGACGGCCGACGGCGATCCCTACGCGGCTTTCCATGCTGTGGAATGCGCGGCCTACGAGATAGCCGGCCGCGCCGCGCCCGAACCCGTCCCTACGCCGGGCTTTATCGTCCAGGCGCCCCAACTCACCGAGCACTGGTTCTGCTGAGCGGAGCCTACCACCGACCAGTTGGGTCGATAACCTGATCCCCCATTACTTTATCCCAATCACCAATCATCTGTGGGGAACGCCATGAACACTGCCGACCGCGCTACTGCCGAGGGCATTCTTTTCACCGATCAATATCAGTTGACGATGGCTCAGCTCTACTTTCGCATGGGGCTACACGAGCGCCCGGCGCAGTTCGATCACTTTTTTCGCGACTACCCTGATTACGGCGCGCATCAGGCCGGTTTTTGTATCAATGCCGGGCTGGATTGGCTGATCGACTGGATGCAGGAGGTCCGCTTCCGCGCCGAAGACATTGCCTACATGCGCAGCCAAACCACACGGACGGGGGGACGTCTCTTCGCCGACGATTTCCTCGATTGGTTGGCGATCAACGGCAACTTTTCAGGCATCTCGCTGATGGCCATTCCCGAAGGACGAGTGGTGCACCCCAACATTCCGCTTACGGTGGTGAAGGGGCCGATGGTACAGGCGCAGTTGCTGGAAACCGCGTTGCTCAACTTCCTCAACTACCCGATTTTGGTTGCCACCAAAGCGGCGCGTATCCGCGAAAGTGGACGCGGGCAACTGCTGCTGGAATTCGGGATGCGCCGCGCCCACGAACGAGGCGCCAACGCCGGGGCACGCGCCGCGCTGATTGGCGGCGCTGACTTTTCGTCCAATGCCGGTATTTCGCATGTGCTGGGTTATCCGCCAAAGGGGACGCACGCTCACTCGATGGTACAGGCTTTCCTGGCCCTGGGTATGGATGAAGTAGACGCATTCCGCGCCTATGCCGAAGTCTACCCCGACGAATGTCTGCTTCTCGTGGACACGGTGAACACGCTGGAAAGCGGCGTGCCCAACGCCATCACCGTCTTCGAGGAGTTGCGCCGCAAAGGGCACCGGCCCGTGGGCGTTCGTCTCGATTCCGGCGACCTGGCCTATCTCAGCATCCGTACGGCGAAGATGCTCGACGATGCCGGCTTCCCGGATGTTTCAATCGTGCTATCGAACAACCTGGATGAACTGGTGATCTGGCAGATCACGACGCAGATTACCGAAGAGGCGCATCGCTACGGTGTCGATCCCACCAGCGTGATCAAGCGGCTGGTCTATGGCGTGGGCACACGGTTGATCACGTCGGAGGGTGATTCAGCGTTGGGTGGCGTCTACAAACTGGTCGCCATCCAACAGGACGGCGAATGGCAACCCGCTATCAAGATTTCGGAATCACGCGAAAAGACGCCCAATCCCGGCAATAAGCGGGTCTGGCGTATTTATGACGAGCGCGGCCAGGCCACTGCCGACCTGATTACCCTCGAAGACGAGGATCCGTGCGCACAGTCGCCGCTGATCCTGCGCCATCCGTCCACGCGTGTGAAGAAGCGTGTACTGGATCAGGCCCACGTCTCGCTGATTGAAGCGCTGCTCGTGGATGTCTTCGTCGACGGCAAACTTGTTTATGATCGACCCGATATCGACGAAATGCGCGCCAAACGCCGCGCCGACGTAGAGCGTCTCGATCCCGGCGTGCGTCGTCTGATCAATCCTCATGTCTACCATGTCTCCGTCTCACAGAAACTGTGGGATTTGAAAGACAGATTGATCCGCTCGCTGACAGAGCACGGAGAGTAACGGTTTGTAAACAGACCTCGAACCATACAGACGCAGTGTCCGTATGGCTGCATGTCTTCCAGGAAGCCACGACGGATGGACACGGAGGTCCATCCCTACGTGTAGGGACCGGCCTCCGTGCCGGTCCGTTCTGCGTAGCTGCCCTGAAGATCAGAACCGAAATACTTGGGACGCACCGTTGAAACGGCGTATCGTTGACAATCCAAAAGCGGCACGGCTATACTGAACCGACTTTGCCGCCGCTTACCCATAGAACCGGGATTGATCATGTCACAACCGTCCGCTCTTGCGCAGGAAGCGCAATCGTTGTCAGCGCAGAGCATTGCGTTGGTCACTGTTCTCCTCTTTGTGGACAGTTTGCACTTCATCTTCGCCCGCCTACTTTTGCCCCACATCGGACCTCCACTCTCGGTGCTCTTTGTGCTGGGCATTGCCACCGCAGAAGTAGGCGTCTACGCTGCCGCCACCCGCAAACTACGGTGGGTCTATCTTGTGCAGCACTGGAAGCTCTTTTCTGTGATTGGTTTTTGCATCGGCATCAGCACCATTATCAATTACGAAGCCGTAGCCTTTATCGACGCCGGCACAGCGTCGATGTTAAGCAAGACGTCGCTAATCTTCGGGCTAGGATTCGGTATCTTCTGGCTGGGCGACCGGCTCTCTCGCCTGCAAATCGCAGGCAGCCTGGTCGCGATTCTTGGCCTGGTCGTGATCACCTTTCAACCGGGCGATTTTCTGCGCCTGGGCGCGCTGATGGTCATCGGCTCCACCTTCCTCTATGCCCTCCACGCCGCGCTGAGCAAACGCTATATGCAGGACATGGATCTGGTAAACTTCTTCTTCTATCGATTGCTCTTTACGTCGCTGGTGTTACTGCTGATTGTGGGCGGCAGCGGTCAGTTGGCGCTGCCCCCTACGCCTACGGCATGGCTTTTCCTGACCTTGGCCGGTACGGTGGACGTGGTGATCAGCCGCAGCCTCTATTACACGGCGCTGCGCAGGCTGAACATGAGCGTCTTCTCGATCATGCTCACCGCAGGACCGGTGGCGGCAGTGGTGTGGTCGTTGCTGCTCTTCGGCACCTTCCCCACGCTGCAGCAGTTGATCGGCGGTGTCGGTGTCCTCGCCGGTGTAGCATTGGTCACCGCGGCGCCGTTGATTGAAAAACGGCTACGTGTGCGTATCCCCATCCACCGATAACGATACAGGTGAAGTCTCCACCGTTGACAATCTCTCGTTGCATTGTTTGCTAACCGGTCGTCAACGCTATCGTTGAACACGAACCCCACAAGGACGAGCACAAAAGATGGCACAGAAATCAATGGGGTATGTCGAGCTGGAGTGGATCTGCCCCAACTGCGAGACACGCAATCCTGGCTCCAAAGAAGAGTGCAGCGGCTGCGGCGCGCCCCAGCCCGCCGATGTAGAATTTGTACAGCCCCTGCAAGAGCAGTTGATCACCGACAAAGCAAAACTGGCCGACGCCGTCGCCGGGCCGGATATTCAGTGCGGCTATTGTGGGGCACGCAATGACGCGACCGCCAAGACGTGCCGAGAATGTGGGGCCAATTTACAGGAAGGAAAGGCGCGTGGCGCCGGGCGAGTGCTGGGCGCACATCGCAACGAAAGCATGCCGGACGTAACCTGCCCTGCCTGTGGAAGCGCCAACCCCGCCACGGCCCGACGTTGTCAACGATGTGGGGCGGGATTAGCCTCGCCTGATGCGTTGCGAGAGCAAGCCAAGAAGCCCGTCGTTGCACCCAAGACAGACGGCGGCGGACGGCTCTTCCTCTATGTGGGGATCGGTGTCGTGGCGGCCATTCTGATCTTCATCTTTTTGAGTTTGCGCACAGAAGAGACCATTGGTGTGGTGGACTCGGTCAACTGGGAACGGCGCATTGAGGTTCAGGCATTGGTGCCGGTGAACAAGGAAGCCTGGCTCGACGAGATCCCTGCAGGTGTGGATGTGGGCCAGTGTCGCAAACGTGTGGAAAGCACACAGGCCGAACCGGCGCCCGGGGCGCGCGAGGTTTGCGGTACACCCTATACTGTCGATAAAGGCAGTGGATACGGTGAAGTCGTCCAAGACTGCCAGTACGAAATCCTGGATGACTGGTGCAGCTACACGGTGCAAGAGTGGAGCGGTGTGGACTCGGTGAGCAGTAACGGCGTAGGCTTGTCGGCAGTTTGGCCGGAGCTACGCTTGCAGGGGGGGCAACGCGAAGGCGAACGTCACGAGACATACACGATCCACTTTAGCGCCAATGATCAGGCGTACGAATACGACGTGCGTAGCCCAGACGATGCTGCAGCCTTCACCGACGGCAGCCGCTGGATCCTGTCGATCAACACCTTTGGTGCGCTCACCAAGGTGGAGCCGGCGCGCTAACCAGGAGCCACTCATGATCCCAATCAGTGATGAGATCCGCAGCCGCACCGTGCCCGTGGTGAACTACGCGCTTGTCGCGCTGAATATCGGACTCTACTTGCTCACGCGCTTGCCCGGTGAGAGCTTCTTTATGGCGACAATCCTCGACTTTGGGCTGATCCCGGCCCAGATCTTTGGGCCGGTCGGCGTGGCGGCGTGGACCGACCTCTTCACCAGCATGTTTCTGCACGGCAGTTTGGTTCATCTGGGCGGGAACATGCTCTACCTCTGGATTTTTGGCGACAACGTCGAAGACGCCATGGGCCATGTCGGCTATCTGATCTTCTACCTGCTCGGCGGCGTGCTGGCGGCGCTGGTGCATGTCCTGCTTAACCTGCACTCGACCGTGCCGACCGTGGGCGCCAGCGGTGCGATCGCGGCGGTGCTGGGCGCGTATCTGATCCTCTTCCCCGGTAGTCGCGTGCGCACGATCATCCCATTAGGCTATTTCATTCGGATCGCAATGCTGCCCGCAGTCGTAGTGCTGGGTTTCTGGTTTGTCTTTCAACTGGTGGATGGTCTGCTCTCATTGGGCATGCCGCCGGGGGCGGGCGGGGTCGCCTTTTGGGCGCACATCGGTGGCTTTGTGGCGGGGGTTGTGCTGGCGAAGATCTTTGCGCGCCCTGCACAGAAGTACGGTGGGCCGCTTTACTGAGCATCAGGCAAAAAAAAGCCCTGGCGGATCGGGGGAAGTCCGGCAGGGCCACAACGAAAAATGTTGTTGGATTTATAGTACGGCGAGGGCCGCCAAACAGCAATGCGGGGAACCCCCCATGCGCGCTAGGTAGCCTCCCCACCGATGACCACGATGTACTCCCCTTTGAGCTTTCCTTCTTGGGTTTGAACCGCCGCCAACAGAGTGCTGATCGTGCCTCGATCCACCTTTTCATAGAGCTTCGTCAGGTCGTTGGCCAACGCTGCGGGGCGATCCCCGTAGACAGTAAGCGCGTCTTCCAGAAACGCGGCCAACCGATAAGGGCTCTCATAGAAAATCAAGGTGTGCGGCGAAGCCGCGTCGACTTCCAGGAAGCGGCGGCGCGGTCCGCCCTTGCGTGGCGGAAAGCCACGGAAGGTAAAGCTGTGCAGCGGCAGCCCCGAGAGGACGAGGGCCATGATCAACCCGGTTGGCCCGGGGATAGCCGTCACCGCCAGATCGGCCTCGAGCACACGTCGCACCGCCGTGAAGCCAGGATCAGAGATTCCCGGTGTACCGGCATTGGTGACAATGGCGACAGATTGGCCCATTTGCAGGGCGTCGACGATGCGTTCCACGGCTTTGTGCTCATTGTGTTCGTGGAATGACATTTGTGTGTTTTGAATGTCAAAGTGTTGCAGCAGTCGCCCTGTTTTGCGCGTGTCTTCGGCCGCGATCAGATCGACGTTGCGCAGAACGTCCAGGGCGCGCAGGGTGATGTCACCCAGGTTGCCGATGGGCGTCGCCACCAGATAGAGCATCCCCGGTACAACGGTCGATGATTCTTCACCCATGATCCACCCACTTCTGCGCTGATTGTGTGACAAAAAACGAGACCAACGGCGTGTGCGATGGTCTCGTTATAGGTGTCTGTGCCGACATTCTACAAAAGGCGCTCAAACACACTTGGGCACGATGCTCAGGCCGTGGCCTTTGCTTCGCGCCGCGCCGTCAAGAACTTCTTGGCGATGTCAACGCTAACGGCAGCATCGCGGCCATAGGCATCCGCACCGACATCTCTGGCGAAATTTTCGGTCACCGGCGCGCCGCCCACCATGACGAAAATCTGGTCCCGGATTCCTTCGGCGATCAGGGTGTCGACCACGATCTTCATATAGGGCATGGTCGTGGTGAGCAGTGCGCTCATCCCCAAGATCTGCGGTTTGTGCTCTTCAATGGCGCTGAGGAATTGCTCGGCGTCAACGTTGATGCCGAGATTGATCACTTCAAGGCCGGCGCCTTCCATCATCATGGCAACCAGATTCTTGCCGATGTCATGAATGTCGCCCTTGACGGTGCCGATGACCATTTTGCCGATCTGTTCGGCGCCGGTCTGCGTCAATAGAGGACGTAGAATTTCCATGCCGCCCTTCATGGCATTGGCCGCCATCAACACTTCCGGCACAAAGAGGATGCCGTCGCGGAAGTCAACGCCGACAATTTCCATGCCGGCGACCAGTCCGCTGTCAAGAATCGCCTGCGGGGAAAACCCACGGGACAAGGCCTCCCGAGTCTGGGCCACAATCTCCTCGCGTAGCCCGTCGTAGAGGTCATCCTGCATCTGCAAAAATAGATCTTCATCACTCAGATCAGAGAAATCAAAAGACATTGTACCCTCGCTGTGTCGTTGAAAAAGTCTGGCCTATCGTACCACGGAAATGGACGAAAGACGAAAGACGGATCGGAAACCGCCTGCGCCCGTCGTCAACCTTGCATGTAGCCCTCGATCGCCGCAAACAGGCGGTCGAGATCGGTCTCAGTCACTTCGCCCATGTGGGCAATCCGGAAAGACTTGCCCTTGTACTCGCCATAGCCATCCGAGATCTCCATGTCACTCTGAGCGAGAACCCGGTTGAGATCGGGAATGTCCAGCCCTCGGGTATTGCCGATGGTGGTAACGGTGGGCGAAGCGTAGCCATCCTCGGCCATGAGCGCAAAGCCATGATCCACAGCCCAGCGCCGAGTGCGTTCGGCCAACGCATGATGACGGGCAAAGCGTTGCTCCACGCCTTCGGCAAAGATGATGTCGAGCTGAAGCGAAAGGGCGCGCATCAACGAGATAGCCGGTGTCGCCGGTGTCGTGTTGCGGACCAGGTACTTTTCCAGATTGAGAAAGTCAAGATACCAGCCGCGTCCCTGCACCTGTTTCGCGTGGGCGAGGGTGCGATCTGCGACGGCGGCGAAGGCCAGGCCGGGTGGCGCCGCCAGTGCCTTCTGCGCCGAAGTGATCATCACGTCGATGCCCCACTCGTCCAACGGTAAGCGTGTTCCCCCAAACGACGAGACCGCGTCCACCAGAATCAATGTGTCGGGGCTGGCTTCGCGCACGGCGGCGGCGATCTCAGCCACAGGGCTGGCGACGCCGGTGCTGGTTTCGTTGTGGACCACGGTGACGGCGTCAACCGGTCCGTCGGCCAGAGCGTCCTTCAGCGTGCGGACGACCTGCTCCGGCTTCACTGCGGTGCACCAGGGCACATCGACTTGAATCGCCTCCTTGCCGCAGCCAACCGACACTTGATGCCAGCGTTGACTGAACGCGCCGTTCACAAAGTTGATCACGCGGCCGCCCACTGCGTTGCGGATGGCCGCTTCTTGCATGGCCGAACCGGTGGCCGCCAGCACGTACACGCGCGCTTGCGTGAAGAAAAGCTGCTTCATCTGATCCTGGATCTTGGCGAAGAGTGCCTCGAACTCATCGGTGCGATGACCGATCATAGGCGCGGTCTGCGCCGCCAACACTTCGGGCAGGACATCAGTCGGGCCGGGGATAAACAGTCGCTGCGCCGGTTTGTTGCGCTGCGCGGCGTGGATGACGTCGATTTTAGTGGACGAATCGAATGGCATGGGGGCACTCCCTTTCTCTCGTAACCGCAAAATTCTGCTGTCTGTGAAATTCGGAACACGGCAACCAAGTATAACGACAATCCATGTGCGATCAAAAATCTCCGACTACAGCGCAGCATTCACCCAATTCGGCGCGCCTATGCCGAGGCGACCAACCCGAACAATTTCAATTCGAGAATGAATAGTGTACCATCGCAACAGTTGTCGTATCTCCAACCGCCATCAATTCGTCAGGAAGATCGTCTCTATGTCTACGCTTGGAAAGACTCGTGCCTTGTTTTCGAATCGCTCGACGCTTCTGGTCGTCTTGCTGGCCTTCACATCGTTTGTGGTACTCGGTTTCCCCGGTAGCATGTTGGGGATCGCCTGGCCTTCGATCCGCGATCAGTTTCGGCTTTCGCAAGATCAGGTGGGTATCCTCTTGTTGGCCGCACAGATCGGCTACATTGTCTCCAGCTTCCTCAGCGGACGGCTGACTGCGGCCATCGGGAATGGACGACTCCTCACCATTGGTGCGCTTGCCGCCGGGTTGGGATTACTCGGCTACGCCCTGGCCCCAACATGGCTGATCATGATCAGTGTAGGCGTGCTGGTGGGCTTCGGTGGGGGCGCGCTCGATTCGGGGATGAATGCCTTTTTTGCCATGAATTTCGGCCCGCGGCTCATGAACTGGCTGCACGCCTCGTTTGGCCTGGGGTCGACCTTCGGCCCCATCGTGTTGACGACGTTGCTGGTGGCGGGGATTTCGTGGCGTTGGGGATATGTCACGGCTGCTGCCGCGCAGGGCGTGATGGTGGTGGCTTTCTGGCTGACCCGTCACCGCTGGCGCACCGCCGATACCGGAGAGGACGAGGCACCGACGCCCAACCTGACACCCAATCGGACGACGAACAGCGGCGCCGGCCAGTTCGATGTATTGCTGGGTATCCTGGTCTTCTTCTTCATCGCCGGGCTGGAAATGACCGCCGGTCAATGGAGCTTCACCCTGTTTACCGAGAGTCGCGGCATTGATCTGGCCAGTGCAGGGTGGTGGGTCAGCATCTACTGGGGCAGCTTTACGGCAGGACGTGTCTTCTTCGGCATCTTTGGCAATCGCATCAGCGTCCTGGCTGCGTTGCGCGCCAGCATGCTGGCCCTGCTCTTAGCTTCGGCGATGATCTGGTGGCCGGCGACCCAGGTGATCAGCTTCCTGGGGTTGACGCTGATGGGGTTCGCACTGGCGCCGCTCTTCCCGTTGCTGATGACGGCCACGCCCGCCCGCTTGGGCCGTCGCCGCGCCGCCCATGTCATCGGCTACCAGGTGGGTGCGGCCAGCCTGGGAATCGCCTTCCTACCCTGGCTGGCAGGTTATCTGGCCGAGGTTGCTTCGCTGGAAATAGTGGGACCGTTCTTGTTGATCGCATCAGCGCTGATGTTGCTCACCCACGAATGGATGGAACGTAGGCGACCGATGGGGCGGGCGGCTGCCCCGTAGTGGAGACAGATCCGGCCCATGTCAATCTGCCGTGGCGTCTTCGGCCACCAGTTGCAGATCCGCCTGGGCAGGCACCGACATCAATGCGCGGATCGGCGTAAGGGATGAGCCGGTCAAAGCGGGGCCTACAACGGCCCCGTGGACCGAAATACGCCGTTCCAGTTCGCGCAGTTGCATTTCGGCGCGACGCCCGTTGTCAGGCAGCGAATAACGCATGAGCAGAGCATGGCGCAGCCAGCGGCGTGCTTCGTCGTGCTCTTGCTTCTTGAGCAAGAGTGATCCGAGATTGGCGGCGGCCAGGGCAGCGTTCGGTGTACGATCCAATTGACGGCGCAGGCGTTGCTCCATCTCCTCGTCGCGCTGACTGGGTTTGAGCAAGAATCCCACGTCAAAGATGATGTCGGGCAGCAGTTCGGGTTTGAAGCGCTCGGCGCGGTGGCGAAGCACGCAGCGTGTGCGCGGTACCACCATATCCAATTCACGCACCAGGCGCACATGCAACACGGCGTGTTCCAACGGCTGCTGCGGGAAAAGCTCCACGGCTTCGCCGCTGTCAATCACCACGTTGAGGAGTTCCGGTTCAGCATCCCATTCCAACGAGTGGAGCAGAACAGGTTGCTTCATAGGATTGTGGACGGTCATCCTGTTCTGCTCAATGCGCACCTGCACGCAGTCCCCGTTCACCGTACCGGCATTTCCACTATCGGCGCCGGTCAGATTGACAGAGCGTGGTTCGGGGAACTGTACGTCGAGGATCTCGATGAAGTCTGGCGAGTAGTTCTTGAAAATCCCAACATGCTCGTGGACTTCGTCACCCTCCTGGATCTCCACCACCACCTTTTGGCCAATGTAACGTTCCAGCAGTGGATCGAAAACACCGCCCACATGGCCGATCAGGTTAACACCCAACTTGTTAAGGTAGGTCTCTCCCTGTTCGGTGATATAGCGACCTGCCGGTTTTTTGGCCCGCCCCACCAAGATACCAAAGACTTCGCTAAGCGAGTCGTTGGCAGTGCTAATAAACGCACGCAGGCTGCGTTTGCTACGTTCCCACAACTTTGGATGGAAGGAACGCTCGATATCGATCTGGCGTTTACGCTTGCCCTCGGGCGTCAGTTGATCGGCGTAGCGATAGAGTGCCTGAATGTTTTCGTACTCGCTGGCGTAGAGGATGTAACTGGTTTCCAGGTGCGCTTCATCTTGCACATCGTCCCGATAGAGCAGTTCCAACCCCGTCGACTCCAACTCGAGTTTTCCCCACACAATCTTGTTGTTCGTGCCCTCCAGCGTCACGTGAAAACCCTCAAACGAAGCCAGGCACGGATCCTTTCGACGCGAGCGCAGGTACGATCCAACCAGCGTTACCAGAAACACCAGGCCAATGGTAAAGAGCAACGGAGCGTCGATAAACCCTGAAAACAACTGTTCCATGTCTTGCTACCTCTAGAGGATCGGCAGTTCTGCGATGGATGAGTAAAGCCAATGATGGAATACGTACACGAGATGACATACGGGGTGATCGTCGAGCGCTTACTCAATCGGAGCGACGCATGCCGGGTCCTCGTTGCGAGGGTTGTTGACCCCAGTGCTGACAGGAAACGCCTTCATCTGCTGCGCGGGGAATGGACGCAGCAGATGGCGCAACTCATCGCCTCCCTGCAGCGTGGGCGAGAGCCACTCGTCATAGTCGGCCGGGTCAAGGATCAACGGCATACGATTGTGGATGGGTTCCACCAATTCGTTGGCGTCGGTCGTCAAGATGGTGCAAGATTCGATCACAGACCCCTCGCGTTCCCAATGTTCCCATAGACCGGCGAAGGCAAAGAGTGCACCATCCTCCATCCCGATAAGATAGGGCTGCTTACCGCCCTTGACCTTCTGCCACTCATAAAACCCGTCGGATGGAATCAGGCAGCGGCGATACTTGAAAGCAGCCCGAAACGATGGCTTCTCGGCCACAGTCTCGGCGCGGGCGTTGATCATACGACTGCCGATGGACGGATCCTTGGCCCAGCTAGGGATCAGTCCCCAATTCAAAAACGTAGCCTCGCGGCTGCCGTTGCCCGAGTGAGCGTCCACGCGCACGACCAGCACAGGCTGGGTGGGCGCGATGTTATAGCGGGGCGCGGCGGGAGGCGCTTCGGCCAGATCGAAGAGTTGAATCAATTGTTCGGGGGTTGCGCGTAGGGTAAAGCGACCACACATGGCTGGACTCCTCCGTTTTTTTCTTTCGGTGTACGCACCATCTTATCCGCCTCGCAAAAACATGTCAACATAACGCGGAAATCGTATACGCCTGTCTTGACGGTTCCGCTCAAGCTGGGTAGCATAGGGTGACATTGTCTCGCATTGATCACGGAAGACCTGCATGAAACTTGCCGCGCTGGCCGATATCCACGGAAATATGATTGCGCTCGAAGCTGTCGTCGCTGAACTGGAACGTTTGCAGCCCGACTATGTCCTCGTCAACGGTGACCTGATCAACCCCATCCCCTTTAGCGCTGAGGTCTTGGATAGGATTCGGGCTACCGATTGGGCGGTAGTTCGGGGCAACCACGAATTTTACCTGCTCGATTTCGGCACGACGCGCGCTGCACCCGATTCCACCGATCCCGAACGGTGGGGCTGTCTGCACTGGCTGGTTGAGCATATTTCCACCGAGCAGACGCGCTATCTGGCAGCGCTGCCCGACGAGCGCACACTCTACTTTCCCGAAACACAGCCGATCCGCGTGGCACACGGCGTGCCCGGCCGCAATCGGGTGGGCTTTTATCAACAAATGCCGGCCGAGAAAATCGTGACTGAGATCAAAGAGATCGGCGAGCGTACGATCCTGTCGGCGCACACGCATGTCCAGGTTGACCGGCACGTCTCTTTCCTCGACACCATCGACCCATTCGCCGATCCGCACGACGAGAGCAGCCGCTACTTTGACGGCTACGCCTCACATCATCGAGATACGCTGCTCCATTGGCACGTGATCAACCCCGGCAGCGTTGGCCTGCCGCTCAACGGCGATCCGCGCGCCTCCTTCGCCATCCTCGAAAGCGTGGAGGAAGCTGAAGAGCCGGGGGGCTGGAAGGCCACCCACTACAGCGTCGACTATGACCGCCGCCCCGCCCTGGAAGCCTTCCACAGCAGCGGATTGTTGGCGATGGGTGGCGTGGTGGCGCAGCTTTTCTACTGGGAGCTGGTCAGCGCCGAACCGGAGATCATCCACTATTATCACTGGTGCCGCGACAATGGAGTCGACCCAGACACTGACATGCGCGCCGCCTTTGCAGGCTATCAACTGGCCACCCGCCGTGACCAATATGTGGCACAGCGTGATCCACTCATGAAAGCAGCTCGGCCGTGAGCAGCAATCTACGCCTGGCCTTTGTAGCCGATATTCACGGCAACCTGCCTGCGTTGGAAGCGGTAGTGGCCGACGTGACCAGGCAAGACCCAGACGCCGTCTACTTGCTGGGTGATCTCGTTAACCGCTGCCCGTGGAACAACGAAGTGATGGCGCTGGTCGAAGATCTGGGCTGGCCCTCTGTGCAAGGAAACCACGATCTCGTCATCGGCACACTCAACACCGCCGAAACCTTTCCTGCCTTCGCCATCAGCGAACGCTACCCCGTCATCCACTGGACGTGGCAGCAGCTAAGCCCACACTATCGAACCACTCTGCGCAACCTGCCGGATGACATCTTCATCCACGATCTCGCAGGCCCCGCGCTGCGGCTGACCCACGGCGTTCCCGGCAATTCGTTTACCGGGATCACGCCCAATACCTCTGACCCTAAGATTGAACATTTTCTGGCCGATGTTGACGAGCCGGTTTTCATCTGTGCCCATACCCATCGTCCGCTCGATCGACGGGTGGCGGGTAAACGGATCCTGAACAGCGGCAGCGTCGGTATGCCCTACGATGGCGATCCACGCGCACAATATCTGATCCTCGATCTGGTTTCGACGGCAGACGATCTCAACTGGCAACCGCTCTTTCGCCAGGTCGAGTATGATCGCAGCGGTGTTGCCGCTGCATTCGAAACATCGGGCATGAGCAAGGCGGGCGGACCCATTAGCGATCTGATGCTGCGAACCGTGATGACGGGCGAACCGTGGATCAGTGATTTCGGTCAATGGATGAAGTCACAACCGGCGGAATTGCAGGCAGACCTCTCAGCCGCTGTTCAACGCTACCTGGATATCCACGGCCCACAGCGTTGGGCCTTTACCGGGTAGATAGGACGATCTGCCCGGTCCACCAAGATCAATCAATCCACTTTTCATCATCGTGTAGGAGACAGACATGAAGCTCAGCAGCAACGAAATTCGCCAGCAATTCCCCGCCGTCCTCACACAAGCCTACCTAAACACAGGTACTGCCGGTCCGCTGAGCCGGCCGGCCGCCGAGGCCATCGAGCAGTGGAATCGTCGTCAGTTGAACGAAGGCCGCTCTAACTTTTCGGTTTACATGGACGAGTACCGCCCCATGCAAGATCGCCTGCGCGCGCAGTTTGGCCGACTCTTCAACGCGGGCAGCGATGAAATCGCCTTGACCTTGCACACCACCAACGGCATGAACATCGGCACCTGGGGATTGCGCTGGCAGCCCGGCGACGAGATCGTCACCGATGCCCACGAACACCCGGGCGGGTTGATGCCGGTCTACACGGTGGCGCAGCGCTATGGGCTAACCGTGCGCACCGTCTCTATGCCCGGCGAGGACAGCGACGAAGCCCTGATCGAACGATTCGCCCGAGCAATCACCGATAAGACGCGGTTGGTATCGGTTTCCCACGTTTCTTGGAAGACGGGCGCGATCCTGCCGATTGCCGAGATTGCGGCGATTGCCCATCGTCACGGCGCGCTGATCGGCGTGGACGGCGCTCAGTCCGGTGGCTCGATTCCCATCGACGTTAAAGAGCTTGATGTCGACTTTTACGCCGTTCCCGGCCAAAAGTGGCTGTGCGGCCCCGAAGGCACAGGCGCACTCTACGTGCGCAGCGAGTGTCTGGCCGATCTACTGCCCACCTATGCCGGCTACCCGAGCCAAAAGAGTATGGACAATGAAGGGCACTATCTGCCGGCAGATGGGGCCAAACGTTTTGAAATGGGCACCGTCTATTGGCCGGGCCTGGCAGGGCTTCACGCCAGCCTCACCTGGCGCGAGGAGATGGGCGCCGATGCCCTCTATACGCAGATCCAGGAGATCACAGGCACCTGCCGTGAGATGCTCGAAGAAATCCCAGGGCTGACCATCGTGACGCCGCAAACGCACGCCGGGCTGCTCAGTTTCTCTATGGAAGGCGTCGACGCCGACGAGGCCGTTACCCGGCTGACCGAACAAAAGATTGTCATCCGCTCGGTCCATGGGCCGGATCTTATTCGCGTCTCGACCTCATTCTACAACGACGAATCAGATGTCTTACGCCTGCGTGACGGCTTGGAAAGCCTGCATCGCCCATGATTCGTCTGCTAGGCGAGGCGGATCGGCGCGCCGCGCTGACATTGCTGCAACGAGCACCGGCCCTCAACCTCTATGCACTGGGGAACCTAGAGTCGCTGGGGTTTGACAGCGCGATCAGCCAGTTCTGGGGAGACGTCGACGCCATAGGTACGCTGCGCGCCCTCCTCAATCGCTACATGACAGGCTGGGTGATCTACGGATCCGCGTCTGCCGATTGGGAAGGGCTGGGGCAGATCGTCGATAGCCATCCCATGCAGGCCGAGCGGCTGCAAGACAACCCTGAAGGGGTAGAATCGTTCTTGCCCTACCTCCACAACTACCGGGCGCAGCGGATCGAGACGGAAACGCTAATGACCCTCGCCGCCGCTGACTTCCGCCCTCAACCGCCACCGCCTGGCGCCACCGTCCGCCGCGCCCTCGACACGGATCTGGATGCGCTGATCGCCCTCTACGCCGACGCCCAAGAGATGCGCCGCTCTGCTGAAGCGGTCAGGCGTCCGCTGCAAAGTAGACGCATCTGGATCGCCGAAGTCAACGGGCGCATTGAATCGGTGGCGTTGACCAATGCCGAAACGGCGGACCTGGCCATGGTCGGCGGTGTCTACACCAAACCGGATGCGCGGGGAAGGGGGCTAAGCCGGGCGGTGGTCAGTGCACTCTGTGCGGAACTCCACGCGCAGAAACGGCAGCCCGTCCTTTATTGGGTCAATCCTGCGGCAGGGGCTGTCTATGACAAGCTCGGTTTTCGACAGATAGGTGTATGGCGGGCGATCCGGCTGGAACCAGTTGAGAACGCGACGATCAGGCGTAGTTAAGCGCCGTCGTTGCCGTGGATCACGATTCTTCAGACATCGTGGGGACCGCGATCAGGTTCGACTCTATGAGTCGGTCGCGCAGGCAGGAGCGCGCTCGGCTAAGCCGTGATTTGACCGTACCCAGCGGCACGTTGAGCATTTCGGCGGCTTCGCTGTAATCGTACCCCTGCACGTCGACCAGAAGTACGACCTCCCGATGCCAGGGTGAGAGGTCATGGATGGCGCCCATCAGCAGATCACGCTGCTCATTATGCAGCACAGCCCGTTCTGGATCGACGGACTGTTCGTTGGTGGCAAACTGTACGTTGGACGCTTCCATCATCTCATCCAGGCTGACGGAGGGACGCCGCTTCTGACGGCGTAGATGATCATAGCAGGTGTTGGTAACGATGCGCAGCAACCAGGCGCGGAAGTTGCCGTCCTCGAAGCGGGCAATGGCATGATGCACCTTGATCCAGGCGTCTTGCACGGCATCCGCAGCCGCTTCTTCGGTGCGCAGAATATGATAGGCAACTCGTTCCGCAGAGCTACAATAAAGCTCCACCAAACGCGTAAAGGCAAGATCATCGCCCAGGCGGGCGGCATCAATTGTCGTGGTCACATCAATGACAGCCGCTTGTGCGCCATGATGGACAGGTCGTCGCGATGTCCTCTGAACTGCGGCGTACCCGTCTAGTGACTGGGTGCCTGGGTAGGAATCAGGACGAATCATTGCCAACTCCTTTCTACTTCTGTGTGCGGCATTTGTAATCCTAACTCAGTTGGCAGGGCCATACTGTCAAGGATATCCTATTCTTTGAACACAACTTGAACGTTCTACGACGGTTTCTGGACTGTTTGCCTACGTTTAGCGGCGATTGAGCAACGCCGGGGCGTAAAGGCCCAATCCCTGGGCTTTGCCTACGTTGATCCGAAACCGCTCCAATCGAAAAGGGCCCGGGGAAGAGTTTCCCGGGCCCTTTTCGATTGATCAGATGGAGCGATACCAGACGCCCCTATGGGAGGCGGATTTCATCGCCAGGCTGCAACGCCTGCCCACGCAGGGCAGGATTGGCGGCCTGTAACGCCTCTACACTGACACCGGCTTTCCCGGCAATTGCGGCCCAGTCCTCACCGGTCTGAACGAAATAGAGGATCGTGGGCGGCGCCACTTCGAGGCGCAGTCGCGTGGTGTCCGGCGTGCCCGCCTGCATGGGTCCATTGCGCTCTGCGTCCGCATCGACTTCGGGTTCCAGCATTGGCGTCGCCGTGGCTTCAGGAATGGCCCCGTCTTCACCAGGCTCTTCGCCTGCAACCGGGGTTACATCCAGATCCAGCGGTTCGGACTTGATGTCAGCGGGCGGCGGTGCCGCGCTAGCGGGAATAATCAACTGATCCCCAACGCGGATCGCCTGTCCACGCGCTGCCCACAGTCCGGCGTTGAGTACGCGCAGATCACTAAACGAGAGGCCATTGCCTGCCGCTAGCGCAAACCAGGTGTCGCCTGGGCGTACGACATAGAGCTTCATGCCCGCAGGCAGTTCACCAACAAGATAGGGGCCGGCTGAACTACTGGGCGGCAAAATAATCGCGCCATCGACCGGTGCCTCAGTCTCGGTGGGTGTCTCTGCGGATGTCTCGCCGGCAGACTCTTCGCCGGCGGTTTCTTGCACTGCGGGTTCATCTTGCACTGCGGGTTCATCTTGCACTGCGGGTTCAACCAAAGCCTCCGCGCCTGAAATGCCGGCGTCCAGGTTCTGCTTTGCGCCGCGCACAACCATCACATCACCGGGGCGGATGTAAATGCCGCGTCGGTGCCAAAGCCAGATGTTGTCCAACCGAAGATCCCAATAAGAGATGCCGAACAGATCGGCGATTTTATACCACGAATCTCTGTACTGCACCGTGTACTCGAGCGGGGCGGGCATGTCCCCTGCCACCAGGGTGGGAATCACCATTTCGTCGCCAGGATGAATGATCTCGTAGCGCAGCAACCACAACTGGGAATTTGCCTCGCGTAATGTAGCGTATGAAAGGTCAAAGCGCTGTGCAATCGCAATCCAGGATTCACCGGGACGCACAGTGTATACATAGGCCGAGGGATCCTGCACGGTGTAGACCAGGTTACCGGCCGCAGGCGGCGCGGCCTGAGTCGGACTGGCTCCGATCTCATCGATGGACGGCGCCTTCGGTGATGTATCCGTCGCCGAGACTGAACCGACGTTCGTCAAAAACAGCACGGCCAGTACGGTAAGGCAGACGGCAAGCGCAAAAACAAGTGGGCTACGTTTGAACTCATTGTGAGGATGTACTGGATGCATAGTTCCCTCTCTTGGTGCTCGATCGGGCCGAGCGTGAGGCAGAAATACCATAGATCGTAGTATCCCCTATTGTGCCCTATTTTACTGTGGAGGACAACCCCTATTTCGAAAAATCCAGTACTTTACCCGATCTCTCTACGGCAAATGCAGTGCCAGCACCCAGAGCGGCCGTTCGCCGATCGGATATACATGCAGCGGATCCAGCGCCCCTGATGTCGCGTTCACACGATAGACGGCAAGGCGTCCCGAATCTTGACCGGCGGCCATTAGGAAAGCACCGTCGGGGCTTAACCCAAAGACGCGCGGGACACGTTCGGAGGAAACAATCCCCACCTCGGAGAGCAAACCGTCCACCGCATCGACGGCATAGCAGGCAATGCTATCGTGCCCTCGGTTCGAGACATAAAGGGAGTTGCCCGAAGGGTGGAGATGGATTTGAGCACAGGTGTTGTCTCCCACCCAACCGGCGGGCAATGTGGAGAGCGTTTGGAGGGGGACCAATGTGCCCTGTTCCACGTCGAGGTCGTAGACCGAAACACTACTGCCGTTTTCATTGGAAAAGTAGAGACGCGGTAGGTGTGGGTGATAGACATAGTGGCGCGGCCCATGCCCCGGCCCAGCGGACAGGCGCAGCGGTCGATTCGGCGTCAACTGCCCGCTCTCCGCATCGAATAGGAATTGGTAGATCGCATTGGCTTCGAGGGTGTGCGGCACAAAGACAAACCGGTTGCCGGCATCGGGGTGAATGCAATGGGCATGAGGCGCCGTCTCTACCTCGCACAGCAGCTTGCCGATCGCGCCGTGATCGTCAAGTGCGTGGACGGTGACTTTACCCGCCCCATAGTAGGCCGATAGCAGCCGGCGTCCACTGCGATCCACAGCCAGGTAGCATGGATCGGCAGAAAGCGGCGCCTCGTTGATCAAGAGGAGATCGCCATCCTTGCCGTTGATGGCATAGCTGCTTAGCATCCGTGCGCTGCGACGCGCCACATAGAGCGTCCGCCGCGACGGATCCGCGGCCAGTGGGGCAGGCCCGCCGGGGATCGGAACATCGCGGCGATGGTCGAGCGCACCGGTGGCGCTGTCCAGGGTGAAGATGGACAGTTTGTCCTCACCCGACAGGGTGATGTAGACGTAGACTTGTGGTGATGCTGTCATTTGGGGCTGTGTCCTTTCAGGCCGGCGGCGCACATCAGGCCAAGAACAGCCACGCCGGCAAGGCAGAGGTAGACATTCTGGTAGGCGTCGACAGTGAGCAGACCGCGATCTAAATTGAACTGAAGCAGTACTCCGATCAAGGCAGTGCCAAAGGTAGAGCCGGCGAAGCGGATCATGCTGTATTGGCCGGCGGCGGCGCCCATCTCTTCTTCAGAGACGTCGATCATGGCCGCGCTATGCAATGGGGCCAACATCAAACCAACGCCCAGCCCCTGACAAATGAGAATTCCAAAGAGTATCCACAAAGGCGCGGCCGGTGGGAGCATGAAAAAGGCCAGCATGACAAGCATCTGCACGATGCCCCCGGCAAAGACCGGCGTCCGGCTGCCCCAGCGGTCGGCCATTCGTCCGGCAAAACGCACAACGCTGAACATTGCGCCCGGCACGAGCATCAACATCACACCGGTCAGCGTGGGGCCGAGGCCGCGTACGTCTGCCAGGTAGAGCGGCAACAAGAAGCTGCTACCACCCATCACCACCATACGCATCGAGGCAACCAGCGAAGCCAATGTGAAATGCCCACGCGAAAAGAGCGAAAAGAGCACAAATGGGTTGGCGCGCCGTCGCTCCCAGACAACAAACAGGACGAAGAGCGTGCTGGTCACTGCCAACAGCCGCCAATCTTGCAGCGGCGCCACACCGGTAATGGGTCGACTGGAAAGGAAAAAAAGGAAGGACACGACGGCCGTACTGAGCAGGCCAACGCCCGTCCAGTCAAAGCGGCGCCAAAAATGGGGGACAATCGTGCTCAGCCCTGGGGGAACCAGTCGCGCCACAATGACGATAGTCAATAGTCCCACGATCAAGGGCGGCGCAAACGCAGAACGCCAGCCCCAGTGGTCCACCAGAAAGCCCGCAGCCAGGGGCGAGATAAACCCGGCCATGGGCCCCATCGAACTCCATGACCCCAGGGCTTCCCCCCGTTCCGCCGGATGGAAAACAGACGAGATGAAGGCAATACCCAGGGGAACGAGACCGGCAGTGCCAAACCCCTGAATGGCTCGCCCCGCCATCAGCCAGGTCAGATCGGTGGCCGACAGGGTAATCGCGGTGCCAAGTGTGAAGAGAAGTAGACCGGCCAGAATCAGGCGCCGTTTTCCCACCCCGTCACTCAGTCGTCCATATACGGGCATAAACACCATGAAGGGCAGCGTAAATGCCGTAGCGACCCAGGCCGTCATGTCGGCGCGGATGGCGAATTGATCTCGAATCGTGGGCAGCGCCACGTTGGCCATGGATGAGGCCAACGGCATGAGCATAGCCGGGAACATGAGGCTGAAGAGAACACGGCGCGCCACCTCACGCGGCACGGGCAACGCTTCATCGGGGATACGTGGCTGATCGCCGCGGCGGGTCTGGAGGGCGGACTTTCCACCCCGCAGGATACGCGACGACGGCAGAGCAGAACGTACTTTCATAAGAGCAGAATCCTTTACAAGAAACGATAAGCAATCGCTATTCAGTCGCTATGGCCGGCCGCAGAGAGCGCCTGCGCCCTGGCGCGGGCGACCAGCAGATCATGGCCACGCACCCCCCACCAGACGGCGATGGTCTCGGCAGTGAAGCCACCCAGCAGGGCAGCCACACCCAGGGTTGCACCCGTCACACCCATATAGGGCAGTCCAAGCAACAGGAGCAGGATGGCGCTAACGCGGGCCGGTGCGCTGGGCGCAAGACTGCGTGTCCGATGTTCCAATAGGGCAATGCCATGCAGATAGGCGCGGATCATGACGACAAAGGCAAAGAACGCGTAGAGCGCCAGTGGCGTGTGCGCCCGTACCGCCAGATCCGCCTCGACCCCCATTAACACACCGAGCATAAAGTCACGCAGCGGGGTCCAAAAGAGTAGCGCCGACATACCGAACGAAAGTAGACCGCAGGCCAGGGCAAAGCGGCGCACGGCACGCAAGCCTGTGTCCTCGCGATGGTAGGCGGGCGGCAGATTGCGGATTTCGTTGAGCCAGCGATAGGGCCACTGCCCCAATGCGTAGGAAATGCTAAGCACCGCCAGCGCCACCGTGCCGTCGGGACCGCGTGCAATGAACAGGTTGATCAGCGGGCGGCTCAATTCCTGCACAAACATAATCAACGCCAGCGGCCAGAAGAATTGCAGGATGTAGGCATACGAGAATGTACCCCCTACGCCCGACCCAGGAGACATCTCGCCGGACAGAGAAGGAAGTTTGATGTAGCGCCGATAGCCGACAAAGAGCACGCCAAACTCAACCACGGTCAGGGCGTAGGTAGCTAAGATAGGCAACCAGATGGGTCGGGCGCGAATACTTTCGAGAGGAAGCAAAAAGGTGACTGCCGCAATGCCGCAGGCGATGGCAGCCGCAGTGGCATAGCTGATCACATCGGTGCGACGGCCACGAATCAAAATGCCGGTATAGAAGAGAGAGGCGTTGCGCACCAGCGGAATGGGCGCCATCCAGATCAGGACCAGGCGCACCCACTCGCTCAAAGTGCCGTCGACGCGGTGTAGATCGTCGATCACCCAATGGCCCAGCGGCGTCAGCACGAGACTCATTTGTGCCAGCATCATGATCAGCGACGCCACGAGGATAAACAAGCCACTCTTGCGATAGTTGGCCTGACTGTCCACGAGGACAAGGCTCAACTGTTTTGACTGTGCCATCGGCCCTGCCAGGAAGAGGATCAATCCCCATGCCAGTGCGAAGGCGGCCAGCGTTTCAGTGGCCTGAGGCATGCGCGCCATGCCCGCATTGATATATTGTACGCCAAATTCCTGGACGATGATCGTGATAACCAGGGGTAGAAGGAACCGCGTAAAGCGCCAGTACATAGGCGAGGTCACCTGTATAAACCGTTTTAGTAACAAAGAACCGGTATAGTATAGAGGAGGAGAGAGGAGAAGGCAAAAGGCAAACGGATCAAAGGCCCGGGGCAAGATCTGCTATAATGTGTCCATATTTGTCTATCCACCCAACCCCACCAGAAGGAAACGCCATGAAAATCAAGGCTGCGGTTGCCCGTGAAGTGGGCGTAGTCGCCATCGAAGAAGTGACACTCGATCCGCCCAAGGAGACCGAACTGTTGGTGCGGATGCAGGCTGCCGGCGTTTGCCATTCGGACCTCGGCTCGCTGAACGGCGAAATGCGCGCCACGCCGCCCTTGGTGCTCGGCCACGAAGGAGCGGGGATCGTCGAAGCAGTCGGCTCGGCCGTAAAGCACTTCAAACCGGGCGACCGCGTCATGATCAACTGGCTGCCCGGCTGTGGAACCTGCCTCACCTGCCAGGATGGACAGCCCAATCTGTGCGAACGGCTGACCACTACCACTTTTAGGGATCTGCCGGTAGAAGGCACGTCACGCCTCCACACACACGATGGCGTCACGCTCAAGCACATGCTCAGCTCGGCCACCATGGCCGAGTACGCAATCGTTAACGAAGACGGCGCCATCCCCCTGCTCGACGGTGTTCCTTTCGACGTGGGCGCCATCATCGGCTGCGCCGTCATTACCGGGGTGGGCGCTGTGATCAACACGGCGCAGCCCAAACCGGGCAGTTCCGCCGCAGTGATCGGCTGTGGCGGCGTCGGCCTCAATGTGATCCAGGGCTGCGTCCTCGCCGGCTGCTACCCTGTCATCGCCGTGGACACGGTAGACACCAAACTCGACTTCGCGCGACAGATGGGCGCAACCCACACCATCAACGCCCGCCACGTCGACGTGATCGAAGCGCTGCAACAACTTACCCGCCGTGGGCCGGACTATGTCTTCGACGCTGTGGGCGCATCGGCCACGTTGCGTCAGGCGATTCAGGCCGCGCGGCCGGGCGGCGCCGCCGTCCTTGTGGGCATGTTCGACGTCAAAAAAGAAGTGCCCATTCTCCCCGGTTGGATCGTGTCTCAGAACAAACGACTGCTCGGCTCCTTTGCCGGATCGGTGCGCCCGCACATCGATCTGCCCAAACTGCAACAGCTCTACCTGGGCGGCAAACTCAAACTCGATGAACTGATCAGCAAACGCTACCCCCTTAGCGGGCTGCCGCAGGCTTTTGAGGATATGGAAGCGGGCCGCGTCGCCCGCGGCGTGCTTGTTTTTGATGACTGACGACCGATGTATCGGTCGTCCCGCTGACCTACGTCAAAGGATCTTCCATGCCCACTGTAGCCGATACGCTCGTCGAACATCTTTACGCCGCCGGGGTACGCTTCGCATTTGGACTCCCCGGCGGTGAAACTGTGGAAGTGCTGGATTCGCTGCGCCGCCGCGGCATCCGCTTTGAGTTGGTGCACGATGAGGCATCCGCCGTCTTCATGGCCGACGCCGTGGCCCGTTTGACCGGAAACCCGGCGCTGGCGCTGACCACCCTCGGCCCCGGCGCGACCAACGCCGCACCCGGCGTTGCCCATGCCTGGCTCGACCGCTCGCCGGTCATCTTTGTAACGGCGCAGAAGCCCGACGCCATCTTGCCTGACTACACGCACCAGGTGATCGATCTACACGCCATCTTTGCACCCATCACCAAGCGGACGATCAAAGTCACCGCCGCCAATGTGGACGCAGAGATCCCACATGTCATCGCGCTTGCCACGCAGGGCCGGCCGGGTCCCGTCCACTTGCAAATCAGCAACGAAGAAGCGGGATTGGCGGTCAGTAGTCAGGTGGCCACAAATCGTGGTAGATCGTCGCCCTCACTCTCTGATCGCCAATCCCTAGGCCCCAATCCCCTTTCTGCCGCTCGCCGACCGGTCATTGTCGCCGGCGTGGGTCTTGAGCCGGAAGCGCCCTATCTTTCACTACGCGAACTGGCGGAAGCAGCCAATGCGCCGGTGATCGTGTCGCCCAAAGCCAAGGGCGCCCTGCCCGATGACCATCCCCTCGCCGCAGGGACGATTGGACTGACCCGCGTCGATCCGGCCTACGAGATCCTCGATGAGGCGGACTGCATTGTGGCCGTCGGCTTCGACGTGGTGGAGTTGGTCAAAGAGTGGAACTATGCCGCACCGCTGCTCTGGATCGCACCCTGGGAGAATGTAGATCCCGTGCTGCCCGCTGTAGCCGAATGGGTAGGACCAATGGAGCCCGTGTTGCGTCTGCTATCGGACGCGGCCTTCAGCACGGCGGCGGATTGGGGCGCGGCCCGTGTGGACGCCTTGCGGCGTAAGTTGGCGGCGCGCCCCCTCCCCTCCGCTGCGACGGGAAGGTTGTTGCCACAGCAAGTGCTGGCGGCGATGCGCGAGGCAGCCGGCGCCGATACGCTCCTGGCCGTGGATGTGGGATCCCATAAGATCTTCAGTTCGTTGGAATGGCCGACGCTGACACCCAATCGATTCCTCGTCTCCAACGGCTTGTCCTGTATGGGCTTCGCCCTGCCCGCGGCCATTGCCGCCAGCCTGGCGCTGGCAGGCGCGCCCACGCTCTGTCTGGTCGGCGACGGAGGACTGGCCATGTGTCTGGGCGAACTCGGGGTGCTGGCGCGGCTCGATCTGCCTGTCACCGTCGTCGTCCTCGTAGACGGAGCCCTCGATCTGATCCGCAGCGCACAGGTACGCAACCGACGACCGATCCACGGCACTGAGTTCCCACCCCCCGATTTCAGCGCCATCGCCGCCGCCTACGGTATCCACGCCGAGCGCGTCACCGACGAGGCCGACTGCGCCACCGCTCTCCGACGCGCCCTCCACAGTGGACGCCCTGCCCTCGTCGAAGTGATGCTCGACCCACTCAGTTATCCGACGACACCGGCAACATCGGCCATCAAATCTTCCTAACCGTCGAACCAGCAGACATATCGGCAGCATAGCGATGGCCGACGCAACAAACCCGCCGGGCTTTGTGCTCCTGGCGGGTTTTGAATTGCGTCACCTAAATCTGCTGTATGACGGTTGAAGATATCCAATCTCCTTGCTAGGATGAGATAGGGTCTTCTTCTCATAACTACCCAGGTGTGGCGCACCGGTCAGAATCGGGTTCAAGTGCAAAACGCCCTCCTGATCGATGCATCATACCTGAAGCCGAAGATACCCTCTACTCACAAATTGCACCCAGGGATGGAGGCTCAATCGTGTCCAAACGTGGAATCAGCCAATCGTTGATTGTTGTCATCGCCGCTTTCGCCATCATATTGGCAGGCTGCGCACCCATTGCACAAGAACTCATCCCGACGATGACGGCGAGCGCCGTCATGGATGTGCCGCCGCAGGTGACGGCGGCGCGGCAGGCGGTTCTTGATTTTCTGCGCGACGGCGCCAACGAGTGCGTGCCACCCGCCGGCGTAAAGTGGCAACCCACCCCGATCGATGCGCCCGACGGGTTCAGCATCATTCGGTTCGATGCCGAAGCCTGTGAGATCACCGTCACCTACGCACTCGACGCCGAAGAGAACGGCTATCACGTCGCCCTACACGACGACACCAGCGGCATCTGCTGGCAGGCTGTTGTTGACGACAGCGGGCGGATCATCCTGACGGGCAAGGCCGCCGAGACGGAGCCTGGCATCGGAAACGCCGCCGCCACCTACTGTGAAGCCCAGGGGTACGTCTACGAGATCCGCAGTGACGAGGATGGCAACCAGTGTGGCGCATGTGTCTTCCCCGATGGCAAGGCCTGCAATAGCTGGTCTTTCTTCGACGGTGAATGCGCACCTAGCACAACACCCGAAAGCGGAGGCTGACACGAGGAAAGGGGTTGGCGATAACAGATGGATCACCAACCCCTTTTATGATTGACAGATCTTGCTTCCGATCTACTCGTTATGACAGGCGGAGCAAGCCTCGAACGTCGTCTCATGGTGACAAGCAGCGTAGCAGTACTGAATGTTTGCCTCAGGCACGACATCCTCTGGCGTCAGTGGGATGGGGTGGACGTCGTGGCACTTGTCGCAAGAGAGGATCTTGTCACCATCATGGGGCACATGCATGTGCGGGTTGCCCAGAATCCCCAGTTCGTCGACTAGAGTGTCGGCGGTGACAGCCGACAGGTCCTCGAATGGGCCATGACAGGCCAGGCAGAACTCCGGCTCCGCTTCTTCTGGCAGAGCCGGCATGACGGCTTCTCCCTCTTCAGGTATATGACAAAAGAGACAGACGGCGTCGGTATACGCGGCATGATCGGCAGGGGACGGACTTCTGTCGTCGTCTGCGGCGTGACATTCGATGCATTCCTCGCGTCCTTGCAGGCGATGGGCCATCGGCGGTGGTGCATCGTCCCCACTCTCCACCTCGGCGCTTCCATCTGTGTCAGATGCGACTTCCTCTGCCGCGGCAGTTACTTCCTCCGCCGCGGTGTCGTCTGTTTCTGCGGCGGTGTAGGCCGTCTCGGCGCTAGACCCTTCGGCTATAGGCGGGGCAAATTCCACCGGCAAGAGGACGTAGCCCGACGGGATCGGGACCGGTATCGGCACCGACGCAGGCATACAGCCGGCGAACACGCCGATCAGCAGAGACGCTATCGCTAGAGCGCTGTAGCGCCTCCTCATTTTGTTCATTCGGTTACGCATCACGCGCTCTCCGATCTTTCAGTGCAGGTTTCGCATACACCGTCCGGCCTGCCGGGAAGCCTGAAGCTTCCCGACAGGTATCGATCCGGGCAGCCAATGTTGATCAGCCTGGCTCGTTGACGGCTTCGCCGCCGGCGATATACCCCTGAGTCAGGCAGCGGCCCAGACCGTGCTGACTGCATCCGCCCGCCGATTCACCACCGCAGTAGAGACCTGGGATCACCTCGCCGTCCATGGTCATCACCTGGCACTTCATATTGATGCGCAGACCTGCGTAGGTATCGTGAACCGCAGGGGTAGCCCATGCGGCATAGAATGGTCCTTGCTCGATCTTGTACTTGGGGGACGGCTTGTCGAAATCAGGATCGAAGCCAAGATCGACCATGAGGTTGTAGCGATCCACGGTGGCTTCGAGGAATTCAGCAGGCATCTCGGCCTTCTGATAGGGGCACTCGACAATTTTCGCCGCTAATTCTGCCAGCGTATCAGCGCTGAAGAAGCAGCCCGGCTGCGTAGCCTGTTCGTCGAGCGTCCAGCCTTCGCGTTCGACGGCGGCGGCGTCGAAAATGGCCCATGACGGTCCTGATTCGAAGTCTGGCGCCTGCGAACCTTCATTGATGGCCATAGCGGCGTCGACATAGTTGGCAGGTTTGTACTCAATGCGCATCGGATTGCGCCAGTCTCCCGGAAGGTAGGGATCGAGGAAGCCGTAGGATGTGCCGTTGGGGTAGCCGTCTTCGAACTCGTTGTAGAAGCGCTTGCCCACCTGGTTGACGATGATCAGATCCTGCCAGTCGCGCACACGAAGACCGGTGGCGCCTACCTTGGGGAAGAGCGGGCTGTCGGGCGTCCAGGCGATGTAGTTGGTACGGGTGCCTATGATCGGGCGGCGGCGGATGTAGCCGTCGCGGTCACCGGTCTGATTGGCGGTTCCCCACAGAGAAGCACCGACGGCCAGGGCAGCCAGTTCACCGCTGGCATCCTGCGGGGAGTATTCAGCCGCGGCCAGGGCATACTCCTCGGTGCATCGTGGATCGAAGATGCGGCGGAAGTTGACGTTGCCGGTGCTTCCGCCGGTACCGATGATGATGGCCTTGTTGGCTTTGATGGTGACGGTCGGCGCATCCATCTCGACGTTGCCTTCGGTGCGGAAGCTCTTGAGCGGGGTGTCGGTGCCTGGCAGAATCGTGGGCGTATAGCTGGCCTGGATACCGACGACGCGACCGGCATAGGGTTCCTCGCGGAAGACGACGTCCATATGGTAGTTGAGCAAAAACTGCACTCCCTTGTTGCGCGCGCTCTCTTCGAGCGGGCGCATCAATGCAGTGCCGCCGGCGCCTGCCGGGCTTTCCAGGCTCTGTCCTTCGCCCCAAATGGTGTGATGTTCGCGCGGGGCAGAAATGCCCACAGCATGCGCGCCGCGGTTGTCAGGCGCTTGATCCACAAATTCGACGCCATTTTCTAGCAGAAACTCGAAGGTGGGCGCTTGGTTGTCGGCCAGGGCGCGCTGTACGCCGCGGTCGTTGTAGCGATAGTCAGGCATGCCGCTCACTTCGACGACGGACCAGTCGGTAAGATCGCGGAAGAGGACATCGGGCGAATCTTCGATCTCGTACTTCTTTTGGAAGCTGGTCCCGCCGCCCAACGGCACATTGCCACCGCTGACAATGGCGTGCCCGCCAATGTCGTAGTTGGCGTCGACGACGATCACCGACGCGCCGGCATCGACGGCACGGATGGCAGCCGGCAGCCCCACGGCCCCCGAACCAATGATGACGACATCCGCCTCCAGATCCCACGTTTCGGGGAGACCGCTCATCGGATCAGTCTGCGCTCGTGCGCTGGGGGCGGCAAACATACCTGCACCGGCAATCGCCGCCGTGCTGACCGCCGCGCCGCGCAGGACGTCGCGACGGCTGATCTTGTGTTGTGACTTGTCCTTCGAATCCATTTTGTTGGCCTTTCTAATGAAGACAGCACAGTCTTCAGGGTAAGATGGACGAAACGCTATGTAGATCAAGCAATACTCTTGAGCAGATCCTCTATCTGCTGGAGCATGCTTTCTTCACCTCGATAAATACAGACCTTCCGATCCTGCAGCCCGAGCTCGACGATAGTAATGCCAGATGTTTCGTTGAGCAGACAGACAACCTCCGGCGAAGCTGCGAGAGGCGTCTCTTCGTGCGCAACAATGATCATCTGCGGCTGGATTTGCCGGATGCGTCGGAGCGCTTCGGAGGGTTCAATTTCCCATCCGACGACATCCAGGTGCGCGTCCAAGGTAAGAAAAGGGCTTAGCCCCGGTGCGTCTCCGGTTCGATTGCAGAAGATCATTATTCGTTTCATCGTCCTCACCTTTCTGCACACCCTACCCAGCGTATCAGATTCGATCATGGTTGGTGAGGGTTACTCGGGGGGTTGAACAAAAGAAAAAGAGCCATCTTTCGATGGCCCTCATGCTCCACTTGACGGCGGATCGACTATGCTGATCCCCCAATCGGACTATTCGACGGAAAACTAGCTATCGGCACTGCTGTGGACGAGACCGTGACGTACGGCATAGACGGCTGCCTGGATACGGTTTTGTAGATGCAATTTATCCAGGATGTTACTGAGGTGATTCTTGACCGTGTTCTCGGTGATAACCAAAACATCGGCGATCTCACGGTTGGACAGACCGTCTACGAGCAGTTGCAGAACCTCGAACTCGCGGGCAGACAGGTCATCGACACTTTCGTTGTTGGCGACCCGTTCACCTTTCGCTACAGATGGCCGGCGCGGCTGGACGAATTCTTCCAGAATCCTGGCGGCAATCAAACCCGACAGAGGGGCTTCGCCCCGCTCCAGATGGGCCAGCATATCGAAGAGTTGATACGGTTCCAGGTCTTTCAAAAGATAACCGGAGGCACCGCCTTTGATGGCCTCGAAGAGTTTGTCGTCATCATCTGAAACGGTGAGCATCACGATCTTGGTATGCGGCAGTTCGCGCTTGATGCAGCGCGTCGCTTCCAGCCCATTGCAGCCGGGCATATCAATATCCATCAGGATGATATCAGGCATGGTTTCGCGGGCCAATGACTGCGCCTCCAGGCCATTGCCGGCGCTACCCACCACCTCGAACCCAGGACGCGAAGCCAGCAGCATCTCGATCCCTCGCCGAAACAGCGTGTGGTCATCGACGAGCAACAAGCGCAGGGGTTTGTTCATAGGGCGCCTCCTGACGCAAGGGGAATCCACAAAACAATGCGAGTTCCTCGGCCGGGCGCGGTATCGATTTTGAGACGCCCTCCCACACTCTCGGCTCGTTCTTGCATGACACGCAATCCGTAACCGCCTTCGGGCCAGGGCTGCGCAGGATCAAAACCGCAGCCGCTGTCTTCGATGCGGATGCAAAGACCTTTGTGCTCAGACGCGATCCGCACGCAGGCCCGGTCTGTGGCGGCATGTTTGCGGATATTGGTCAATGCCTCTTGAATGATGCGGATCACCTGCGTCGCCGTCTGTACGGACAGTTGGGCCGTGATGCCGTCGGCGCCGATCAACTGCGTGTCCACGTGGTAGGAAGCCTGGTAACGGGACAGATAGCGCTTCAGCGAAGAGAGGAAATCCGGACCGGCTGAGATCGGCGCTCGGAGATTGAAAATCGCCTCACGCGCGTCGGTGTAGGCCTCGCTCGCAATCTCTTTCATCTCGTGCAAACCGGCGTGGACCTGTGCGGTCTGCCCATCGGCCAATAGTTGGCTGGTCAGCGCCAGCCGCATCTTTAGAACGCCAAGCGCTTGCGAAAGATTGTCATGCATTTCACGCGCAAGACGGTCGCGCTCTTCTAGAACTGTTAAAGAAAACTCGTGCTGATGAAAACGGCTGTCTATCAGGACAGTGCCGGCGCCTTCTACCTGTGGTACAGACGCACCCTTAGCACGCTGCGCAGCCGGCGTCGTCAGGAACGGTGCCGTGTCTGTCTGCTCTCGACGATGGATGGCCGCTTCGTAGTGCCTTGTATGCTGGCGAACGATCCAGCGCAGGCAGTCATCAAGATAGGAAACAGCCCGCCACACAGCATCGCCGGACGGATATGAGTGCCGAATCAGGGGAAGCGCTGCTTCTTTCAAGAGCAGACAGGCTTCGACGGTTGTGGTCAGGTCGGCCTGACCATAGACGTGGCAAATCCCCGCCAAGAAGCCTTCGGATAGAGCATGGGGACCGGTGGTCAAGATTTCGATGACCGCGCTCAGTTGCCGCTCCGTGGTTGCATAGAGTTGCGCCGGTGGTTGGCCCTGGTAGCGCGGATCGGGCAACTGATGCTTCAGTTCGATCCAGCCGTCGATCAACTCCACTCGATGCAGATCGAAAAGAGCCGCCAATTGAACATTGGCATCCAGAGAAGAAAAGGGAGATGGTTCGGTGTTGCTTGCAGTGTAGGTGTTCATTGTGTCCAATAGTCTAGCACTGCAAGAAACCTGCCGCCATATCCTCCAGGACAGTATCTCGGAAAATCGCAGTCGATTGCGCCTCCTCGGCCCGTCGCATCGCCCCCGGCTATGAGATGCGTTTGCCTAGCCCAGACAACCACAGCATAGCCAGCCCCATGTATTCTTTCACAGCTTCGGTAGTGTGGCGCAGATCATCCGCCGTGGGCAGGAAGTAGATCAGTTGGGCGCGCACCCCGGCATGGGTCATGTGATGCCAACGGGCGCGGGTGACCAGATAGTCGGCGGGGACAGGAACTGCCTCGATTCCCGCGCGGCGGAAGATGGTCAGAGCGCGCTGCATATGCATGGCCGAGGTCACCAACAGAACACGATTCACACCTTTTTCGTCAAGAATCTTCTTGGAAAAGCGCGCATTCTCGTAGGTTGACCGCGCCTCACACTCCTTCCAAATATGTCGGCCTGGCACGTCGAAGCGCTCCAGGACAGAGGCCATGTTCTCCGCTTCCACTGCGCCTGTGTCCAACCAGGGAATCTCGCCCCCGGAGAGCAGGATGTGCGAGATTTTCCCCTCGCTGTAGAGCTGTGCGGCCAGCAAAATACGATCGCCCGACTCGTTCATTTCGACCTGTAGCCGCGGCGGATTGACTGAGCGCGTCCCCCGCCCAAGATCACCGCCACATCGATATCGGGCAGCGGATCTGGCGGAAAATGGCGCCACTCCAGCGAGCGCACCAGGGCCAGCATGATCCAATGGTTGCCACTCAGCCAGAGCAGCAACAGGCAGAGGATCAACAGCGCAGTTTGCGCATCCCACTGCCGATCAACCATCAGAGCGGCGATCAACAGCAGGCAACCCAGCCCTAGTGGGAAGAGTAGACGAGGAATAAACTTTGCCAAGAACATCTTCACTGTTTGACTTGCTCCCTGTAACTATGCAAATGCCGGTGTTAATCTCTCTACAAAATGGCCAATGTCGGTGCGTTGACCAATTCGCTCTGACCCGCTAGAATTTAAGTGCGGACCATACTCTCCTTCATCGCCTTCCGCCCTCTACGCATTCTAAACCCAGTTTCGCACAACAAGTCCCCCGTTCGCCGGGAGATTGTTTCCATTCAGGGATCTCTACAATGTCGGTGCCAGCTCTACGCCTGCTCGGCCAGTTCCAATTGATCGATCCGCTGATCGATTCGCAGCAAAGCGACGATGCGCTTGTGATCTTCGATCACCCACGCGTTCACGAATTGATCGGCTACCTTGCGCTCCACGCAGGCGAGAAGGTCAGCCGGCAGTCGCTGGCCTATCTGCTCTGGCCCGACTCGTCCGATGCGCAAGCCCGCACCAATGTGCGCAACCTCCTCTTCAAACTACGCCGCGCCTGGGTCAACGCCAACGATTTTGTCGACGTCACACGTTCGCAAATATCCTGGAACCGTGAACGCACGATCAGCGTGGACGTGCATCAGTTCGAGGAGGCGCTGGCGCACGCCGCATCCGCGGATGATCCCGCAGCAGAGGAACACTGGCTGCAACAGGCAGCAGATCTCTACGCCGGTCCACTGCTGCCAGATCTCTACAGCGAATGGGTGTTGGTGGCGCGCGAGGAATTACAGCAAGCGCATCGTCGTGGGTTAACCCGGCTGGTCGCTCTGCTCGAAGGCCAACGCCGCTATGAAGAAGCGATCCACACGGCGCAACGGCTGCTGCGCCTCGATCCACTACAAGAGTCGGTCTACCGGCAGTTGATGCAGATCCATGCCGCGCGCGGTGACCGGGCGGCGGCACTGCACGTCTACCATGAATGTGCGTCCATGCTGGAACAAGAGTTGGCCGTAGAACCCGTTGAGGCAACCCGGCAACTGCATGCACAACTGCTCAAACAAGAAAAAGTGAGCCAGAAGCAGTCACCCTCTTTGACGAAGAAACAGCAGCGTCTGATTGGGCGGCAGCTTGAGTGGCGTCAGCTCGAAACGGCATGGAAGCAAGCGGGCAACGGCCGGCCCAAACTGGTGCTCATCAGCGGTGAAGCGGGCATCGGCAAAACCCGCCTCGCCGAAGAATTGCTGGACAAAGCCTACCATCAAGGACAGTCCACAGCCAGCACACGCGCCTATGCCGTTGGCGGTGCCCTGGCCTATGCGCCGGTTGCAGACTGGCTGCGCCAGCCTGTGCTGTGGGATGCGCTGCAAAATCTGGAACCGATCTGGCAGGTGGAAGTGGCACGGCTGGTCCCAGAACTGCTCCAGCACAACCCGGCGCTGCCCATGCCCGGTCCACTGCAAGAGGGGTGGCAACGCCAGCGCTTTTTCCAGGCGCTGATCCAGGTGCTGCGTTCGGCAGCGCCGCCGCTGCTGCTCCACATAGACGATCTCCAGTGGTGCGATGACGAGACGCTGAGCTTTCTGCATTACCTGCTGAGCAGCGAACCGGACCAACAGATTCTGATTGTAAGCACAGTACGCAGCGAAGAGATCGCGCCATCCCATCCGCTTAACCGGCTGCGCTGGTCGTTAGGTCATCACGATCAGATCGTCGAGATCGAATTGGGTCCGCTTAGCGCGGCGGAGAGCGGCGAACTGGCCCGGCAAACCGCGGATGACGGCCTATCCACCGAAGCGCAAGCCCGACTTTTCGAGGAGAGTGAAGGGCATCCGCTCTTTTTGATCGAGACCATCCTGGCCCGAAACGGCGGTAACGTGCCAACCGACGCGCCACTTGCCGATCGGCAGACGGGAACCAGTTTCTCTGACGTCACAGCGATCCCGCCCAAAATTCGTAACGTGATCCGAGGACGGCTGGCGCAGCTATCCGCCAAAGCGCAAGAGATCACGCGACTTGCGGCGGTAATCGGGCGCGAGTTCACCTATGAGGTCTTACGCGAGGCCAGCGACGAGTCTGAAGAAACGCTGGTGCAGGCCGTAGACGAACTTTGGCAGCGGCGGCTGTTACGCGAACAGGGCGAAGCGGCCTATGACTTCAGCCACGACCGTATCCGCGAGGTGGCGTACGCCGAGCAGAGTCCGTTGCGACGACGCTGGCTGCATCGCCGCGTCGCCGAAGCGCTGGAACGGGTACACGCAGACCATCTTTCCACCGTCTACGGGCGACTTGCCGGCCATTTCGAGGAGGCGCGGTTGATCGACAAGGCCTGCTATTACTTTGGTAAGGCGGGCGAGGTTGCGTGCCAACAATATGCCAACATGGAGGCCATCCACTATTTTAGCCGCGCGCTGGATCTATTGCCCGAGAACGCTCACTTGCAGCGCTACGAACTCTACAAGCAACGCGAGCAGATCTATGATGCGTCTGGGCAACGTCCGGAACAGAAAGCCGATTTGGAGGCGCTGACCGCATGGGTCCAGGGGCACATGGATCTCTATCCGCATGCCGAGGCGGAGATCGCGCTACGTTGGTCGCGCTACTACCATCGCATCGGTGAGCAGGAAAGCGCGGTCGTGTGGGCGCAACGCTCGGTCGCCCTGGGCCAGGAGATTGGGGATACGGCGATTTTGGCCGAGGGCCACTTCCGCTGGGCGAGTGCCGTGTGGTCAATGACCAATTTCGAGGAAGCCCGACAGCAGTACATGCAGGCGGCCAACTTTGCCAAAGTGGCCGGGTTGCCTGCGATTGAGTCCGTCTCACTCGAACAGATCGCGGCCACGGGCATGTTCAGTGGCATGCGCGTGGGCGACATGCGTGTGCTGCTTGAACAGGCCGAGGTGATCACGGAAAGGAGCGGCGACAAACAGACGATGGCGAGCCTGCAAAACAAGTTAGGTTACCTGCCCTATGCCCTGGGTGCCGCCGAACAGTACGATCAAGCGCTGGAATCCTACCGCAAAGGGCTGGCGATCAGCCGCGAAATTGGCGACACCCACCATCAGTGCACGATCCTGAGCAATCTTGTTATGCTTCACACGTTGCGCGGCGAATACGACGCGGCCCACGACGCGTTTGAGCAGAACCAGCACCTGACCCAGGCGACCTTGTTTCCCTTTCGACAAGCCATCGGCAATCACTTTTGGGGTTGTGCGCTCTTGCAACAGGGCGATTGGGATGGTGCACGGCAGCAAATCGGCAGCGCCATCGAGCAGTTGCAGTCTCTGGGGATCAGTCATTTCTGTGTCAAGGCCAGTGCGGATCTGGGTCTGGTCCACCACCTGGCGGGAAGGCAGGATGAGGCGCTTGCTGTGCTACAGGATGTGCGCACCGTTGCCGAGAACCACAGAGATCGACGCGGCCTGGCGGTGATCTGGACGCGCCTTGGCTACTGCCACGAAGCCACAGGACATCTTGACGAGGCGGTCAACGCCTACCGCAAGGGGCAAGACTTCCACTGCCAAATGGAGCAGGTGAGCCATAGCATGAACGGCTTAGCCGGGGAGGCGCGGCTGGCGTTTGGCCACGGAGATCTGCCGACGGCGCAGCGGTTGGTCTCGTCGATCCTGGCGTATGTTGAAGATCATCAGTTGGAAGAAACCATCGAGAGCGTACGCGTCTACCTGACCTGTACTGATATTCTCACCAACACGGCAGATCCACGCGCAGAGACGCTACTTCGAACAGTCCACGCGCAGTTGCAGCGTCGCCGGCGCACCATCCAGTCCGCACATCTCCAGCAAACCTTCTGGCAGATCCCCGAACACCAGGCCGTACAGGCACATATTGAGCGCCTGGGCAGACGGGCGAACAAGGATAGATAGAAGAAAGAGGGCGGATCGTGGCGCACGATCCGCCTTTCAGGCCAAGACCCCACCTTCGTTTCATAGATGTACAACCCGACTCCAGTATCCACATGCCATGCAACCGCCACAGCGTGGTCCGGTGGTACATTCTCCTCGCGCGCGGTTCACATTGCAGGGACAGAAACGATTTCCCATCGGCATGGATAGAGCCAAGAAACGATCAAGAAACGCTACGGGTGCTATCTTCGAGTCCTCACTGTCAAATGCTCTACAACGAGGACAATTCAGATGCCCAAACAGAGCCGCTCACCGCCGGTCACCCTGTTTACGCTGCGCTTCTGGCGCGAGGAGATCGCCCAGGGCCAGAGCGAATGGCGCGGTGAAGTGAAAAACCTGGCCAGCAGCGAAATTCGCTATTTTCGAGAATGGTCGGACCTGACCCACCTCATTGAGCAGATGCTCAATGAAGCCGAGCCCCCCACATTTGTCCAGAGTGAGGGGCAAGAGGAATCGAATGAAAAGTGATTAGGATCTGGAGAGACGGTGGATAGGTCGTCCGACCTGGACTAAAACCTTTTCACAGATCGCCGGCACACTTCTGTCAACCCTATTTTCACGAGAAGGAGAACCATCATGCAGCACCGAAAACCGCTATGGATACTGTTGATCGGGTTGTTCGCCCTGACATTGAGCCTGCCCATGAGCAGCTTGGGCAGCGTCGCCCTTGCCCAGGACGCCACACCCACACCCGCCGCCGAAGAGGAGACAGCCGACGAAGCAGACGCCCCGACGCTGGCAACGGCGAGCGCGTACACGCAGTTGTCCAACCAGTTCGGGCGCGCCATCGTCAGCGCACGCACCAACCACTTTATTATCGATTCAGCGCCGCCTCTGGGTCACCCGTCTGAAGAGACAAACCCGGTAGAAGCTATGCTGGCGGCGCTCGCCACCTGCGGCGTCTTTGTCTATGAAGCAGCCGCCGCGGAGATGGACATCCCGCTGGAATCGATCAGCGCTGCCGTGCACGGCGATTTCGATGTCACCGGCCTCTCCGGCGCCAGTGAAGAAGATCCACGGGTGCAGGCATTCCGCGTGCATATTGACATGGAAGGCCCCAGTGAAGAGGAGGCGACGACACTGGCCGAACAGTGGAAGATGCGCTGCCCCATCTACACCACGCTGATCAAGTCGGCGCCGATCGAACTCACTGTCAATGACGAAGAAATGGGTGACCCTGTCGCAGAAGGATTGGCAACCGCCAAGGTCGTCGCCAGCCTCACCAACCAGCCTGGCCGCGCCCTGGTCCAGGTGCGCGACAACTACATCGTCGTCGATTCAGTGCCGCCGCTGAATGGACCCAACCTGGAAGTCAACCCTCTGGATCTGTTGCTTGCCGCCCAGGGAACCTGTGGCACCTTCATCATGGAAAAAGCTGCCCTCGACAACGATATCCCCTTCCATGGCGCAGCGGGCACGGTCGAAGTTGACTTTGATCCGAGGGGACTTCGTGATGGATCTGTCAGTCCGCACGTACAGCAAATGCGTGTCCACTGGGAAGTGGGCGCGGAAACCGAAGAGGATGCAGAATTCCTGGTCGACGAGTGGCTGGCGCGCTGCCCCATCTACAACACCCTGATCCGCGCGACCGATATTGAGGTCTCGCACGAGTTGATGGGCGAAGGGACCGCCGTTCTGGTGACTTCGTTCACCTTCGATCTCGAAGCAGACGACTACGTGGCCGAAGTCTCGCCGCTCGCCGATGCCTTCGCCGCCCTCGACGGCCTGGTCTGGAAGATCTGGACGCTCAACGAAGAAGACAGCCGCGGCGGTGGCATTTTCCTCTTTGAGGATGCCGAAGCCCGCCAGGCCTTCATCGACGGTGAGTTATTCGGCATGGTGCAGGCGCACCCGGCGCTGAGCGACTTCAAAGTCGAACAGTACGATATCGTCCGCGCCGAGTCGCTGGCCACAAATGGTCCGCTCATGGCGGCTGAGGCAAGCGGCGATGAAGTAGAGGCAGGCGAGATCCTACAGATCACCTTCACCTACAACGTCAGCACCGAAGACTTCATGGCCGAGGTATCCCCGTTGGCCGAGGACTTTGCAGCAGCCGAGGGCCTCAACTGGAAGCTGTGGAGCATCGACGAGGCCAACAGCCAGTTCAGCGGTATCCTCTACTTTGAGGACACCGACAGTGTAGAAGCCTTCCTCGATAGTGACCTGGCCGAGACCATCACCACGCACCCCGCATTGAGTGACTTCGAGATCACCCGTTATGGGGTCATGGTCGATGAATCGCTGATGACCAACGCGCCCATCGAGTAGTCTCTTCTGCAGACGCAATCCAGGGGCGGAACCACCTGTATGGAACCGCCTCTGGATTGCGCCATTCAAGAGCACACTCTTCGACACGGTAGTTCGCCATCTACTCTCACTCAATTGGCGATTACTTCACCACTCACATCAGCCGGAGAACCACCATGCCTAAGTATGTCATCGAACGTGAAGTCCCCAATATCGATCAATTGCCGCCCGAACAGATGCGGGGCGTCGCGGCCCGATCTTGCTCGGCCCTGAGTGAAATCGGCCCGCAGATCCAATGGATACACAGCTATGTGGTCGAGAATAAGACTTTCTGCATCTACATCGCCCCTGACGAAGAGACGATCCGCGAGCACGCCCGCAAAGCGGCTTCCCGGCCAACAAGATCTCTGAGGTGAACGCGATCATCGACCCAACGACGGCAGAAGCGCCGAGGTAAGAGTCGTCTCGCCCACCGCACCGATCTTATCGTTCGAAAAGGGTAGTCATCATGCCAAAACAGATTCGAGTTGCAGCCAGTTCCGAGGCGCCACTAGTCGCCGGCGCTATCGTCGGCGTCCTACGCGAACACAGCGAAGCACATGTCCAGGCAGTGGGCGCGAATGCGGTCAATCAGGCAGTCAAAGCAATGGCGATTGCCCGATCCTATGTGGCAGCGGACAATATCGATCTCTATGTGAGGCCAAGTTTTGTCAGCATCCTGATCAATGGCCGGAGTTGCAGCGCCATTCGCTTCCATGTCCATTCCGTTCACGGAGCGATGCCGGACGTGGATCTCGGCGTAGGGGAAACGCCGACGTTCGAACACGTGTGACGGACGCACCCAGGGATACGGGCAGGCGGCTGCTGAGGCGGCGAGGAGTCTCGTTGGCCCTGGATCCACTAGAAGAACAGGCGGACAATTGGTGGATTGATGACGCTGTCCTCCCTTGAGTTTGGCTGTTTGAGTCTCAAAATAAAAGGTAGCGTTGGGAGAATGTGGGGTCAGACCCTGGAGGTGGCCAGGATGGAGTTGAACAAGGCGTCCCACAGAGGCTCATTTTCACACCCGTTGTCGCGTGACCAGGTCCAAATGGCCCGGAAAAACGATTGCGGGCGGTGCGCACAATGGCGACGGTCCGCTCTAGCAACCCAGGCCAGAAGGAAAGGGTATCATAGCTGCCATCGTGCAGCGTCACCAACGGCTTTTGGCTGCGTCCCGCCGCATCCATCTGTTGCCGGGTCCAGTGCAGAAAGGCCAAGCCCGCTTCCACCTCCGTGGCGGTGTGCAGCGTCGGGCACCGACTTGGCAGTAGACGCCGGTAGACAGCGCAACCGTATCGCTCGGCTGTACCCGTCCACCATGGGCGTCAACCACGGCCCTTCTGTTATTGTAAATCTGGGATGTCCTGTTTCTACCCCACCTCCTAAAATGCCAAACTCAAGTGGCGTCTGGTCGCGTGGACGGTCGTTGCGCCAACGCCAGATCAGTCGGAACCGTCTAATACATTTTGGCGTAAATACCACTGCGGAAATTCGGCATCGCAACCTCTGGTAGAAACTGTCGGTGAATTTCCGCCGGGATTTACTAGTCTGAAATAGCTGTGACCGGTGGATGGGCAGGCAGCGCCAGCGTGAAAACCGCCCCACCTTGGGGACGGTTGGCGGCTTCGATGCGCCCACCCAAAAGATGGGTCAGCTCACGCGTCAGGGCCAGCCCCAGACCAACGTTCCCCTGCTTCTGTTGTCGCGACGGATCGGAACGGAAAAACGGCTCGAAGACGAGCGACAAGGCTTCGGGATCAATGCCAGGACCTGAGTCGCTGACGCTGATCGTGACACCATCGTGTACACAGTTCAAGGCCACCTCCACGACACCCTCTTCTGTGTAGGTCAACGGCGTTTTCTAGCAGATTGAGCACGATCTGGGTCAGGCTATCGGCATCGGTGATGATGACCGCGATTGGCGGCGTGGACAGGTGGAGATCCACTTTTTTGTCTTTAAGGTGCGGCGTCAGTGTCCCCGCCAGGGTGCGGATCAGATCGGCCACATCTGTGGGCGCAAACTCCAGGATCTGCTGACCGCTCTCCACGCGAGCCAGCGCAAGCATTCGCCCGATCAGTCTCTGAATTCGCTCCGCCTCGATCTGAATGCGCACGAGTGACTCTTGATAGGCTTCCACAGAACGGGGACGGCTGAGGGCCAACTCCGCTTGACCGAGGATGGCAGTAACAGGTGTGCGCAGTTCATGCGAGGCAGCGGCGGTGAAGCGACGCTGGCGGATGAAGGCAGCGGCCAGCCGTTCCAGGGTAGCATTAAATGCCTGAGCCAGCGCTTGGACCTCGTCTTTTGTCTGCGGAATGGGGAGCCGCCGGTCGACAAGAGACTCGGCACCGATCGCAGCCGCGCTTTGTGTCATCAGGGTCAGGGGTTTCAGGGCCTGGCGCGAGGCCATTAATCCGGCCAACCCAGCGATGAGCAAAGCCAGGGGAGTACCCCAAAAGAGACTCCGGCGGATCTGATCGATGATCTCCAAGATCTCTTCGGGCTGGCTGGCGGCTTGCACATAACCGATCTTGAGCTGATTGGCGCCGGAAAAAGGCCGGTCTATCGCGGAATAGATGGGTTTGGTGTAGATCCGGAACAGCAGGCCATCGTCCCCGCGCTGATTGAAAGCCAATCCCTGTTCCGGCGCGGTGAACGTCCTATCAGCGACACCGAGGTTTCGAAAATCGCCAATACCATCGAGGATAGCGCCATGATCATCAAGCAAACGTACAAAGCCTTTCGGCCCAATGTTCTCCTCGCCTAGATCGTGATCTGGCGTTAGGTGTAGACGGCCATCAAGAAGGACCATATGGCTAAAGGTGTGAAGCCCTGCCCGGTTGAGATCGCGATCGAGCTGCTCGTACAAATGCATCAAGATCTGATTTGAGATCACGCCCACAAGGATGATCAACGTGATCAAAAAAACCAGCAGGTTGACAAGCACCAGTCGGTTGCGCAGCGTGAGCATGGTTCAACCTTCCGCGGAGATCTTGTATCCCACGCCTCGCACAGTACGGATCAACTGGCGATCATGTCCGTCGTCTAACTTGCGGCGCAAGTATCCAACATAAACATCGACAATGTTGGACTGGTTGAAGAAGTCATAGCCCCACACTTGTTCTCCGATCTGCGTTCGGCTGAGCACCTGGTCGGGATGCAGCATCAGATATTCGAGCAAGGCGAACTCTTTCGCCGTGAGACTCACCGGTTGATCACCTCGTTTTACCTGGCGGGTCAAGCGATTCAAACAGAGGTCGGCGATCTCCAACTCGTTATCGTTGGCAGCGCCGGCACGAGGGTAGGTGCGGGTGCGGGCACGAATCCTGGCCAGGAGTTCGCGATAGGCGAAGGGCTTCACAAGATAGTCATCTGCGCCGCTGTCCAGACCGGCTACCCGATCATCCACAGCGTCGAGTGCGGTGAGCATGAGGATGGGGGCCACCACGCCCCGCTGCCGCAGCGTGCGCGCCACCTGATGCCCATTGATCTTGGGCAGTAGAACATCAAGCAGAATCAGATCGTAAGTGTAGGTCTGGGCATAGTCCAAGGCCATCTCACCGTCAACAGCAGCGTCGACGACGTAGCCTTCTTCGCTGAGCCCCTGTCGGATGAAGTCGGCTACGTTCTTTTCATCTTCAACCATGAGAATGCGCATGAATCGGTTCCAAAGTAGAGAAGGGACAACTGCCCATCGCTGCGATCAGCCAGGCAGCAGCCTGGACAAGACGCCCATGATCAGCGCTTGCGTACTTCGGCCGATTTGGACCGCGTTGGCAACAGAGGATGCGTGCCACTAGCTCGGCGCTCAACTGACCGAGGACGTATCGCAATTCGGGTGTCGACACGGTTAGCCGGTGCGGGTTTTGGACGTCGTGTGGCTGCAAAGCGAGCAAACATCAGTAGCGTCACAGCGATCAGGCTTGTCACGTAGAGCCACCAAAGTGCTCCTGTATCGGTGCCTGAAAGCAGGCTATGCAGAGTGACCAGGACAAATACGCCAAAACTGCCATAATGAAGCAAGCGGAAGGTTTTCTGGCCCAGGTAGGAACGGGCATAGAAACTCAGGCTCAACAGCAACGTCAGATAAAACCCTATAATCCCCAACCCTACAGGAATGGGCCGGTATGGGGAAATAAACGGCGTAAAAACTTTGGGAAGATCGATGTTGATGTAGCCATCGCCGATGAGGATCACCCCATGCAGAGCGGCCAGCCCCAGCCCGAACCAATTCAGGTAGCTGTGCATGCCCAAAGCGAGAACGGGTGGCAGCCACTTGCGAAAGAGACTGCCACTCTGCACCAGCCCCCACAATACCCCCAGGGTCAAGAGCAGATAAGCGACCACACCGCTGCTGCGCGAAATGAACCAGTAGGCCTTGGCGCCTGTTTCGGGCAGATAATAGCCCACCACCAAAACGCCGGCGAGCCCAAGCAGGCTCAAGAGGATAATTATACCAAAATTGACCATGATGCCCCAGAGACTAGGCTTGGGTTCTGAAGCGGTCTGCGTAGTTTCCAGACGAGACATAGGCACTTTCCTCAAAAGAGTCGCTCATCAATTGGCGACCATCATCAGTGACAAGAATGGCTGATACATCTGAGAGCCGGTTGAGATAGGCGAGTCCTTCGCTCTCGCCCAGGATCAGCGCGGTTTTGGCGTAAATTTCTACATCGGGCAGCCGCCTGCCCACAACAGTGGCGCTAAGAATGTTTGTGTCTGCCGGTGCACCGATCCGTGGATCGATCAGGTGGTGTGCAGCCTTGCCCTGATTGTCCCAGCGCCGGTAAGCCCGGCTTGACGTTGCCACAGCTTGATTGGTGACCGTTAGGAAGGCAATATCTAGATCCGGTGCCAGCGGATCGGCCACCCCCACCATCCAAGGACCGGTCGGCGGCTCACCCATGCAGGCGATATCGCCGCCAGCATCCACCAGGCAAGGCCCCCAGACGCTTAGCCGATAGGCGGCTTGCTGGATTGTCCAACCCTTGGCGATTCCGCCCAGATCCAATCCGACGCCGTCAGGCAGGATAATCTGTCGGTGATCATCCAAGTGAACGGTCGCTGCACAGGATTGAGAGATGCCCGTTGCCACCGTGCCTATCGCAACGGGTGCAGCCTCCGCTTCAGCTCTGGCGGCATGCTCGGCCAGCATCTGCGCAAAGGGTCGGTCATACCCGTGCGCGATCAGGGCATTCAACACAGTAGGATCGAAGATGCCATGCGGTCGCCTCTCGCCAGGCGAGGGACTCTTGCACTAGATCGAAGAGCAGTTGAGAGGCATGGAAAGGCCGCCCGGCTGCCCGGTTGAGTCGAGAGAGTTCGCTGTGCGAAAGAAACCGGCTTAAGCGCTCTTCAGTCTTCTGGAAGAAGCGTTCCGCCATACTCAGCGCAGCATTGGCCTGCTGCTCGATCGCGATTCCACAGAGACAACGCCACCTCAGTGCCCATAGCGGTAAAATGTGACTCGAACAAGCGCGGTAGATCGTGTTGTTTCATGATCGGCGTGAACGAGCGAAGCCGTTCACCGGCTGGGGCTGATAGACAGGTTGCCGACCTTGCTCAATGAGCGGAATGTCAGTACCCATCACATACCAAAGCGTACCTCGATTGTCGCGCACAACGGCTACATCGTCCCCGGCCTGAGTCTGCAACCACTGCACCACATCCAATTTGAAAAGTGGGGTGGCGGTGGGAATCGGCGTATCTGGTACAGTCGGCGCTGTGGGCAGGACCGTAGGTGTGTCCGTAGGTGTGGCAGCGGGCACTGTCGCCGTAGAGGACGAGGCAACCGGCGTAAGCGGAGAGCGTTCTGCAGATGCGCGGGCGACGACGGCCGGCGTGCTCTTTACGCTCTTCGTGGCTTCTGGCGAAGGCGCGTCCGTGATGGTGGGCGGAATGGTAGGTGTCGCCGTGGGCCGGGTCAAAGCCATATTTGCCTCAGGGCGCGGGGTCGATATGGCGCGGCTAATGTCAAGCTGGCCACTCTCACTGCTCATGGTCGTCTTCAACGTAGGGTTGACCGTGATCGTTCTGGCATTGGCGAACTCATTGGGGTTTATGGGGGTTGCCTCGGTCACAGTATTCGCCTCTACCCGAGAAAGAAGTCCCCACCCAGCCAGGGTCAGGCTCACTGCTCCGATGGTGGTTGTCATCTTAAGGGCAGAGAGCAGTGACTTTGCATCCCGATGACGAGTCGACGCCGATTTACGTGGCTGATTCATAACACTAATTTCCTTGCACCAAACTAAAATCGACAGAGGATGCCATCGTGGAAACAGGTACGCCGACAGCGCTTGCCTGAGATCCATCCGACTGGACACCCAGATTCAACGTAGCGTAGTCGAAGATCCCCACCATGGTCAGCGTAATTGCCAGCGCGGCCACCACCACGAACGCGGTCAAGGCCAGAGCTGCTTTAGACTTCGCTGGCGATATTCTTATAGAGAAGCGCTTCATCATAATCAATAGCTCACATTCCGAAATCAAATCACAGGTCTATTTACAGTGTCGATGGACTCATCTTATGAGAAGGATACACAGCCAAAATGAAAGTAAGATAAGAAACGATTAAGAATTCTCTCATAATGGTGGCTCAGCGCTCATAAACCAGCGGCAGAGAGCGTGCCTCTCGACCCAAAACATCCCAGGCGGCAGCCGTCGGTTGCGCAATCACCGCTACCGCAAAGTCAACACACCACAACCGGGTAAAATTTGCATGATGGGTCGACTTCTTCTATACTGTACAGGTTGAGTTACCGATAATCCGTCGCCGGCAGCGCCGTCGTTTTGGGAGGAAATCATTATGGCGAAAAAGGGACCACGCGTGCTGATCAAGATGCGCAGCACCGAAAGCAGCCACATGTACTTGACCGAGAAGAATCGTCGCAACGATTCGCAGCGGTTGGAATTGAGCAAGTACGATCCCGTTGTGCGTCGGCACGTCATTTACCGCGAAGCCAAGTAAACGCACAACCAGTTTCACAACGGATATGACAGAACGCAGGGGGCCTTCCCCCTGCGTTTTGTTTTTGATCACAGGATACAAGGCATCGACCAGATCACCCCCACAGGCCAAACCCTATCTGGCCCGTGCGTCGTGGGTGATGAGCCAGGCTGTGCCGACATTTCACAGAACTCCGCTGGTCAATTTGGCGTTGAGCGCACACGCCGGGAGTCGGCACGGGTACTGTCAACGAAACTCAGAAAGGACCGCTTGAGCAATGGAATCGACAGATGTATGGATGCGTTGGGCCGTGGCTATTTTCACGGTGCTGGGTGCCAGTGCCGCCGGGCTCATGGCCCATTGGCTCCTGTTTCGGGTATTGGATGCCATCGATCAACACACATCGGTTGTCTTCGACAATGCGCTGATTGCGCACGGGCGCAAACCGACGCGGCTGCTCTTCCCACTGCTTGCCATTCTGTTTGTGCTGCCATTACTGCCGCTCAACGAAATTGGCGTCAGTAAGCTACGCCATTTCATCGGATTGGGCGTGATCGGGGCCATTGCCTGGGGTCTGATTGCAGTGAGTGATGTTATCCAGGATGTACTGGCCGAACGCTACCGGTTCGATGTTGCCGACAATCTACGCGCCCGCCGCGTGCGCACTCAGTTCCAGGTGCTCCGCCGCATCTTCGTGGCCGTCGTCATCCTCGTCGCCGGCTCGGTGATGCTCATGACCTTCCCGGCAATTCGCAGTTTTGGCGCCAGCATCCTGGCTTCGGCGGGACTTGTGGGCCTGGCAGCCGGTATAGCGGCGCGGCCGATGTTGGCCAATCTGATTGCAGGGATCCAGATCGCACTGACCGAACCGATCCGGCTGGATGATGTGGTTGTGGTGGAAGGCGAATACGGGCGCATTGAGGAAATCGGTTCTTCGTTCGTGATCGTGCGTACCTGGGATCTACGCAGGTTGGTGGTTCCGCTGTCGCGCTTTCTGGAACAACCCTTTGAAAACTGGACACGCCGCACTGCCGACATTTTGGGAACGGTCTTTTTGTACGTGGACTACACCGTGCCGGTGGAGCGCATTCGCGAGGAGTTGAAACGCATCCTGGCCGAGAGCCGACAATGGGATGGGATCGTGGGCAACTTACAGGTGACGAATATGACCGACCAAACTGTAGAGCTACGCGCTCTGGTCAGCGCCTCGGATTCGGCCACGGCCTGGGATCTGCGCTGTCATGTACGCGAGGAACTTTTGACCTTCCTGCACACCGAATACCCGAACAGCCTGCCGCGAGTCAGGGCGGACGTGATGGGTCACGAGTCGTGACAGGACCGATGCTCAATCTTCCATCTCAAGCACCAAGGGTTGGGGCTGCGCTGCCGGCCGGTGGAAGATATACTCCTCGACGGGCCGGTTGTGGATCAGGTGCTCATCGATGATGCGGTCGAGCACGGCCTCGTCGACATGGTGATACCAGATGCCGTCGGGGTAGACAACCAGGATGGGGCCGCCGGCGCAAACCCCCAGACAAGGGGTGACACCCCGTTTGACACGTTCAGGGTTATCGTAGCGGCCCAGTTCGCCGAGTTTGTGGGCCAGCCTTGCATAAAGTCGCCGCGCCTCTCCGCCGGGATCACAGAACGAGCCGGTACAGATCAGAATGTGGCGGCCATACGGCGCCATAACCGGGGCATGGGACATGCTTACGAATCTCCTCGTTGAACAAGAGCGTTTTGCTTCGCCGTGATCCGGGCCAGAGCGGCATAGAGTACACGCACCGACGGCGCAAAGTCCGCCTCAAACACCTCTAGAGTGACAACTCCCTGGAATCCATGGGCAAGCAGCACCTCCAGCACAGGATCCAGTTGATGCGCCGACAGGTGCGCCAGTGAACCGTGATCGCGATCGGCCAGATGACGGGCATTGGTCACGAGATCGCCGGGGATGACGTACGATGTAGCCCCAATACGAAACGGCGCTACGCCAGCGTGTTCCACAGCGGCTCCGCCACACCCTGCTCATGATTCTCGTAGCGCGACATCACAAAGAGCGCGTCCGAGAGCCGATTCAGGTAAATCAGCACATTGGCGCCGATAGATTCCTGGCGGGCCAGGGTGGTGGCCTCGCGCTCGGCGCGGCGACAGATGGTGCGGGCGACATGCAAATGGGCTGCGCCAATCGAGCCGCCGGGCAAAATGAAGTTTTCCAGCGGGCCGACGACGGCAGACAATTCGTCGATGAGCGCCTCGAGCGCTTCGACGTGCCGTGCCTCGATCTGGGGGATGGCGTACTTGATTTTGTCCCCTTCGAGGAAGCAGAGATCCGAGCCGAGGTGGAAGAGTTCGTTCTGGATCACGGGCAGCACACCGCTCAAACGCTCGCACAGACCGGATGCCACGGCGACGCCAATCTGCGAATTGAGTTCGTCCACCGTGCCGTAGACCTGCACACGCAGTGCATCCTTGGATACACGTTGCCCACCGCCAAGCGAGGTCTCTCCTTGATCGCCATTGCGGGTGTAGATTCGATTTAGCTTCGGCATGGTCCCTCCTGGGGAACGATAGTTAACAGATAGTGGACGGCCAGCGGTCGATCATCAGCCCTTCAACTCGCGCCGCAGGACGCTGATCAATGTATAGATGTCGCCCACGCCATAGGTTTTGCCGCCAATACACAGCACCCATTGGGGGCCATCCGGCTCTACCTCGACGGCAATCTCTGCCACCGGGGCCGGTGTGCCGGGTTCGATGGCGCGAACGACACAAAAGCCTTCCCGCTCCAGGGCGCGTGTGGCCCATAGGACGGGCATGCCCTCACCGTGCAGGTGGACGATGCCGGCCGCCTCGCGCACGATGTGAAACGATCCGGTGTACGGATCAAAGCTGACGCCCTCGCTGGCAAAGACCCGCTCGAATGCGCCGCTCAGCACCAGATCCTCCGGAGCGCCCGTCTGAACTTCACCGGTAGCCGACATCAGCCAGAGCCGATCTGCGCTGCGCAGCGCAAGATCCAGATCGTGGGTCGAGAGCAGAATGGCGCGTCCGGTGTGGCGGGCCAGGTTGCGCAGCAAGCCCATCACCTCGACGCGCCGCGGCAGATCGAGAAAGGCCGTCGGCTCGTCGAGCAGAATCAAGAGTGGTTCCTGCGCCAGTGCGCGTGCGATCATCACCTTTTGACGCTCGCCGTCGCTCAACTCCAGGACAGGTCTCTCTGCCAGCGAGGCGGCCCCCACCACACGCACCGCCCAACGCACCACCTCTTCATCGTGCTGGGTGAGATTGCCCCACCAATCCGTATAGGGATGACGCCCCAATGCCACCAGATCGCGCGTCGAGAGGTTGCCCACGTCCACGCGCTCAGTGAGGACGATACTCAGCCTTCGCGCCAGTTCCCGCGCCGACAGTTCGGCAGGGCGATCGCCGTCCAGCAAAACATCTCCGCTCAGGGCAGGCTGCAACCCGGCCAACGTGCGCATCAAGGTGGACTTGCCCGCCCCGTTCGGCCCCAATAGGCAGACTAGCTCTCCGCGACGCAGGCACAGGTTGAGGTTGGACGAGACCACCGTCTCCGCTCGTCCTGTGTGCCGATAGCCTATGCTCAACTGTTCGGTTTGAAGGACAATGTCCGCCACAGCAGGTTGATGTGTCATGCTAGCCCGCAAATGCTTCGCGCAGATTTCGCTGCCGCAGGATCACCCAGGTGACGACGGGCGCGCCGATCAACGCGGTGACGGCGTTTAGTGGCAAGGTGAGCTGGCTCCCCGGCAATCCCGCCACCAGATCCGCAGCCACGGCCAGAATGGCGCCCATCATCGTCACCGCGGGCAACAGCACACGGTGATCCGACGTAGCGAAGAGTGTGCGGCAGAAATGGGGGACGGCAATCCCCAAGAAGCCGATAGGGCCGCAGAACGCCGTCACCACCCCGGCCAGGATTGCCGCCGATGAGATGATGGCAAGGCGCACGCGGCGCACGTTCAACCCCATGGAACGGGCATAGGTTTCGCCCAACAGCAGCGCGTTGAGCGGTTTCATGAGCAAAAAGGCGGTGACCAGACCGGCCATGACGGTGGTCACAAAGACGCCCATCTGGCTCCACGTCACCCCACCAAAGCTACCGAACGTCCACGAGACATAGGCCTGAATGCGGTCGGCAAGACTGAAGTAGAGCAGCACGCTGACCAATGCGCTGGTGGCATAGCCAAACATCAGCCCCAGGATCAGCAGCGTCATCGTGCTTTGCACACGTCGCGACACCGCCAACACCAACAGCAAGACCAGCAGCGATCCAAGGATGGCCGCCACCGTGACGCCCACATCACCGGCCAGACTCAGCCCGCCCAGCAACTTGGTGCCACTGCCCAGACCGGCCACGACCCCGGCGCCGAGAACAGCCAGGGCCACGCCCAAACTGGCGCCAGAGCTGATCCCCAGCACATACGGATCCGAGAGTGGATTGCGGAAGAGCGTCTGCATCTGCAAGCCGCTGACGGCGAGGGCGGCGCCGGCCAGGAGTGCCGTCAACGCTTTGGGCAGGCGAAATTTGAGCACGATGTCGGCCCAGGTCGCCTTCGTCGGTTCACCGCCCACCAGGATCGTGACCACATCACCCAACGGAATCGAGACTGATCCCAGGGTCAGGCTTAGCAGAAACGCGCCCACCAATGCCGCCGCCAGCAGACCGAAGAGCCAGAGCCGCTTGCGCGGCACCGTAACGATCCGCGCCCCCGGCGCCTGTGTACGCGCAGCGGTCAGTGTAGACGAAAGGGGCAGCGGAGAACGTGATTGAGACATGTCACTTCACCTGTCGATAATAGACCAATTCGTGATCAGGCAGCAGATCCGGATGGAAGATCTTCACAAGATCCTTGAGGATGATATGCGGGTTGGCTGCGCCCGATTCATAGAACGCACTGCCGCCGTCCTGATTGACGATGGCATTGTTGTTGTACAGGTGACCCGCCGTTAGCGCAGCAAACTCGGCGTAGCGTTCGTCGCTGGCCAGCACATCCTCAACCGTGAGCCAGAAGGAATTATCGGGATTGACCCAGTAATCAGCCTGGGCGGCGACTTCCACCACCGACTCAAAATCGACAGGCGAACTGCCCACCGTTCCGCTGTCTCCCCATAGGTAGTTGGCGCCCGCATCTTTGAGCAGACGGGCCATGTAGCTCTCGCCACCGGCCATCCACCACGTGCCGTCGTAGACACTGCTTAAGAAGACGGTGGGCTGCATTTCGGCACTGTTGGCTAGAGCGGCAACCTCATTGTATTCCTGCACGATCTGATCAAATGTGGTCTGCGCCCTCTCCTCGGCGTTAAAGAAGAGCGCCATAAACTTGATCCATTCGGTACGTCCAAGCGGATCCTGCTCGACAAAGTCGCCGTTGAGCACAAAGGGCAACCCCGCCGCTTCCAGCACGGGATGGGTGTCGTATTCCTGCATGCCAATGCTGTAGGCCATGATCAGGCCGGGATCGAGATCGAGGAGTTGCTCGATGTTGATCGTGGTGCCACTGCCCACGGCAATCACGTCACCGGCGTCGATAAGCGCGCGTACCTCTTCCGTCGTCGTCCACGCAGGGCTGTCGACGGCCACCAATTTGTCCAGCAGACCAAGTTGCATCAATTGCGGCAGATAGGTGGTGGACAACGCCACAATACTCGGCACCGGCACCTCGATCACGCGTACATCCTCATAGCCTTCGGGGACGGGCGTTCCACACTGCACCAGGAGATAGGTAAAGCTCTGATCGGCGCCCAGCCAGGGATCGTTGACGGTCACCACTTTGTAGTTATTGAAGTATTCGACGTCGAACGAGGCGTAATCGACCGTCACCTTGGCAGGAAAGTAGTCGACGCTCGCATCATACTCCTCGACGCAGTCGGTGATGTTCCCATCTTCATCAGCCGCAGCCGGCTCCGATTGAGCAGGTGTTGACTGCCCAGTGGGCATCGATGGCATCGCTGCCGTGCAGGCAGCCAACAGCAGCACACCAAGACTCAGTATCGTTAAGGTTAACATCAAGCGTCGACGGTGCATGTTGCACTCCTTATGTGTTGTCAATTGTCGATAGGCAAAAGAAAACGCCCGAATCATCAAGGATCGGGCGTTGTAGGCGAGATTTGAGAACACATCCGGGGCTGCATTCTTGATCCCCCACCCAGTCCTCGAGGTGTTATCTGGAAATTCAGTGAAGGCGGTCGACCTGGCTTAGAACGTCCTCTGCTAGAAGACACTCAATACAGTTGCGGGACAGCGCCGGACTCACACCGGCTTCGCCTTTGCGCCCTGGCATCCGGACCAAGGGCACCTTCACTCATCGATCGATTCAGTTATGTCGAAAGCATATCAGCACGGATCTCGATTGTCAAACCCTTACCTTTGAGATATTCTCCTACCTCTGGCATACTCAAACCCAATTGTGTACCTGCCTCAAGCCAGGGATCACACCCAGAATTCGCGCGTGAAGAACCGTCGTGAGGACACCTATGCCGATCTACGAATATCATTGCCGTTCGTGCGGCAAGACGTTCGATCACCTATGGACGTCGATGGCCGATGCCCAGAAAACCGCCGAAAGTGGAGAGACATTGCCCTGCCCCGCATGCCAAAGCGGCGAAACGCAGCGGATCGTTTCACAGGTCGCGGTGCTGGGCGAATTGGGCGGCCTGACGCCAACCGAGCAACGCGGCATCAACGCCCAGGCCGACCGTCTGGCGTCGATCACGCCCAAAGAACAGATCCAGCAGTTTCAGTCCAACCGCGAACAGAAGCGCAGTGCCGAATCCTCATGAGCAGCACACAGATCTGTCGACATGTCGTCATCAGCGGACGGGTGCAAGGGGTCGGCTTCCGCGCCGGCACCCGCCACAAAGCCGCCTCACTGGGTCTGTCCGGCTGGGTACGCAACCTGCCGCACGGTGACGTCGAGGTGAAAGCATGGGGCGATCCGGCGGCCGTGCAACAACTGATGGACTGGTGCCGCCACGGCCCACCCTACGCCAGGGTGACCAATCTCACTATCGACGAAGCCACACCCGACGAGAATGTGTCGGGCTTCGGGGTTCGCTGATCATGGTGATCCTCTACGGCTTAACCGAACAGATCTCGCCCTGGCAAACGCACTCCCCTGCGCAGATCGCAGCCGACCTGCGCAATATGGGCTGCGACGGCGTTTTTCTCAAACACGTTGAGCCTAAGTGGATCGACGCCCTGCACGCGGCCGGGCTGCATGTCTATCTCTCCCAGGGCATCTTTATCGATCACCACGGCGACAATCTGTGGCAACGTTGGCCCGACAGCAGGCCACTCACCGCCACCGGCGCACCTGCCCCCCAGGAAGATTGGTATCGTCCGTTGCGGCCTACCCACAGCGGTGTGCGGGCGCTGCGGCTGGAACAGTTGGGCCGAACTGATCGCAGATCTGCCCATCGACGGCATCTGGCTCGACTTCATCCGCTGGCCGGCGCGCTGGGAAAAGCAGCCCCTTTCGCTCTATGATAGCTCCTTTGATCAGGAGACACTCTCGCTGTTTGCGCAGGAATGCAACATCGATCTGCCCGCCGCTCCCGTTGCCGACCGCAGCCAATGGATCCTGGCGGAGATACCGCAAAAGTGGATCGACTGGCGCTGTAGCGTGATCGAGCGCTTTGTAGAAGACGCAGTCGACATCGTGCGCCGTCAACTGCCCGAGGCCCGTATCGGCCTCTTCACCGTGCCGTGGACGGGCGATCCCTTGGTGGATCGCAGTGACGTTGCCGACGCCAACCATCGCATCGTGGGCCAGAATCTGACGCGGCTCGGCCGTCACGTTGACGTCATCTCGCCGATGGTCTACCATCACCTGTGCGGACGTCCCGTCGAGTGGATCGAGACGATCGGCCGCTACGCTGTCGGCAAGAGCCAGGCGTCGATCTGGCCCGTGATCGAGGCCATCGACCCGCCCGCACAGTATCCGGCAGCCGAGTTTGCGGCCGCGCTGTCCACCGCACAGAACGCAGGCAGCCAGAACGTGATCATCTTCAAACTCGACGGTCTCCTGGCCGATCCTGAAAAGCAAATTGTGTTGACCATTAAGAATCGTTCACCACGCGGCAAAGGGTAATTCATGCAACACTCGATCCCCTACGGCGTTGCCGACTACTTTTGGACTGAATCACTGCAGCGCCAGCAATTGATGGACGTGCTCCTGGAAACATTCCGCCGTTGGGGCTACGGAGACGTGATCCCACCCACCTTCGAGTTCGCCGATTCGTTGAGCGCCCAGGCCAGCCCCAAATTGCAGGCCGAGATGTACCGCTTTCTCGACCGCGATGGATCGACGCTGGCGCTGCGGCCCGAATTCACCACGCCGCTTGCCCGCCTCGTCGCCACACGGTTGCACGACTGGCCGATGCCGCAGCGATTCTGCTACGCCGGCAGCGTCTTTCGCTATGTTGCCCCACAGGCCGGTCGTCAACGCGAGTTCCTGCAAGCGGGTATCGAGTTGATCGGTGCCTCCACGCCCGAGGCTGACGCCGAAGTGTTGGCCTTGACCGTGGCCGCTCTGCGCGCCGCCGAACTGGCCGACTTCCAGGTCGTCGTCGGGCAGATTCGCTACTTCGGTGGGATGCTGGCCGATCTCAAACTTGATCCGGCGCACGAAGAGGCATTGCGCGAGGCCATCGATCGCAAGAGCGAACCCGCGCTCGAAGCGTTCTTGCGCGAAGTTCCCTTGCGCACCCAACAGCGGCGTACAGTCGAAGAATTGCCCGATCTTAACGGCAGCCGCCTCGATCAGATCATCGATCTGGCCGATCGCTACTGCCTCAATTACGAGATGCATGCTGCCTTAGAAAATCTGCGCGCCATCTGCGATGTGCTGGCCGCTTATGGCGTGGCCGATGCCATCGACCTCGATCTCACAGAAATCCGCAACCTGGGCTATTACACCGGCATCACGTTCGAGGCGCTCGCCCCGGGCCTGGGCTTTGGCATTGCCAGCGGCGGGCGCTACGACGATCTGGTCGGGCGATTCGGCAAGGCACAACCTGCCGTGGGCGTCGCCCTGGGTGTGGATCGTCTGCTCCTGGCGCGCAAACGTCAGTTCGGCGAACACGGCGCGCCCCATCCACCGATGGTCGATGCCCTGGCGATCACCAACGACGATTCATCTGCATTGGCGCAGGTGCAGCGTTGGCGTGAAGCCGGGCAACGGATTCAGGTAGAGGTCAACGGGCGCACACACGCCGAAGTGGTCTCCTTTGCCCAAAAGATGGGTATCGCCAGGGTCCTGCACTGGAACGGTGCAACCTTTGAAGAGATAGGGGGTTGATGATGCGAAAGGCCCAAACCACACCCCTGCTCTTCGCCCTGCCCAAAGGACGCATGGCCGATGAAAGTCTGGCACTCCTCGCCAGGGCCGGCTTTCCCGCGCCCGTGGACAACAACGACCGCAAGCTGGTACTCGAAAGCGGCGATGGACGGCTCGGTTATGTCATGGCCAAACCGTGGGATGTGCCGACCTATGTGGAGTATGGCGCCACCGATCTAGGTATATGCGGCCTGGATGTACTACGCGAAAGCGGACGCGCTGTGCATGAACCGTTGCTGCTGCCGTTCGCCCACTGTCGTCTCAGCGTCGCCGGCCCCGCCGACCGCCCCGATGTACCGCTGCGCTATGAAAGTCAGCCACGCGTCGCCAGCAAATATCCGCGGCTGGCCGCACAGTTCTTCCGCGACCGCGGCGTCAACGCCGAGATCATTGGCCTGACCGGCAGCGTGGAGTTAGGGCCAATCCTGGGGTTGGCCGATCTCATCGTGGATCTGGTGGAGACCGGCAACACGCTGCGCGCCAATGGGCTAACTGAGTTCCGCACCATTATGCAGAGCCAGGCCGTTTTGATCGTCAACCGGGCTTCGTATCGGCTGCGCGCGGCGGAAATTCAGGCCGTGATCGAACAGTTGCGCGCCGTGATTTAGCAGAGGGCAGATCCACCGCTTGGGCAGAACAGGTGGACTCCAGCCGACGCCGGCACTCTACACCATCTGTGGGCAGACCGTCCCACAGTTTAACCGACTATTGCCACACCTAAAGGATCGAACCATTGGCCGAGATCATTGAATCTTCCAAAATTGCCGGGGTAAAGTTTGTAAAGTTGGCCGCGTTTTTCGATGATCGCGGTCGCTTTTTAGAGACCTTCCGCTGCGATTGGTTTCCCGAGCGAGCATGGGATAAGGTGCAGACCAACCGCAGTGATTCGAAGGCCGGGGTACTGCGAGGACTGCACTATCACTTCATGCAGGTGGACTACTGGTATTGTGTGCAGGGGCAAATTCGGGTGGCGTTGGCCGATCTTCGGCGGCATTCGTCGACATTTGAGGCCAGTGAAACCGTGGTTATCGGCGAGGGTAACCAGATGGGTGTTTTCATTCCCGTGGGCGTGGCACACGGCTTTGTCGCCCTCACCGATGCCACCCTCACCTACGTTGTAGACAACTACTACACCGGCGGCGACGAACTGGGCGTCGCCTGGAATGACCCTACCCTGGCCATCGACTGGGGCGTCGAGTCGCCGATCCTGTCAGACCGGGACCGAAATAACCCGACGCTGGACCAGATCCCCGAAGACAAGATGCCACGGGGCAATTAGTGCCCGCTCCATTAACAACTATCGTACAGCTCAACCTGGATCCAATAGCATCCAGGTTGAGCTGTTTGCGTTTCTAGGCCGACCCCATCACGCCTTCCCCAACACTGCCGCCAACAGTGCCATACGAATGTACATCCCGTTTCGCATCTGGCGGAAGTAGGCGGCGCGGGGATCATCGTCCACGGCGTAGCTGATTTCGCCCACACGCGGCAACGGATGCATGACGATCATCTCCTCTTTGGCCTGCGCCATCAACTCAGGATCGACCACATACAGATCTTTCACCCGGTCATACTCGGCCAGGTCGGTAAAACGCTCCTTTTGGACACGCGTCACGTAAAGCACGTCGGCGCCCGAGATTACATCTTGAATCCCCTCTGTCTCGACAAACGTGTGATCGCGTCGCTTGACTTCATCCAAGATCTCCTTGGGCATACGCAAATTGTCAGGGCTGACGAAGGTGAACTCGACGTTGTAATCGAGCAGCAACTTGGTCAAGCTGTGAACCGTGCGCCCATACTTCAGATCGCCGACCATGGCGATTTTGATACCTTCGACGCCGCCCAGTTCTTCCACAATCGTAAACATGTCGAGCAGCGCCTGGGTAGGATGTTCGCCCACGCCGTCGCCCGCATTGATCACCGGCTTTTCGGCGTAATAGGCCGCTGTCGCCGCCGCCCCCACCTCGGGGTGGCGAATGACGATCACGTCTGAATAACTTTCCAGCGTGCGGATGGTGTCGGGCAGGCTTTCGCCCTTGCTCACCGAGCTGTATTGCACGTTGTTGATGGGGATGACCTGCCCGCCCAGACGCAGCATGGCGGCCATAAAGCTGGAACTGGTGCGCGTCGATGGTTCATAGAAAAGATTGGCCAGAATCTTACCCTGGAGCAAATCGGCGCTGCCGAACCGTTCCACAAGGACACGCATCTCGTGTGCGATGTCGAAGATGTAGTCAAGGCTCTCACGATTGAACTGATCCACACTCAGGATGTCTTGTCCATGAAAGCCGTGATCCGGCTGCGCAGCGGACGGGGTACGGCGAGTCTTTTGTCTAGGCGATTTTGCCACGAGATTCCTCCAGTAGATGGATCAAGTGAAGACGATAAAAAACGCTGCATCTAGGCCAACTCTATCCACACATCATTGAAACAAGACGCGGCCGCTGCCCGGTGCAGCCAGCACCTGCCCGTCCGCGTAGACGATTTCCCCGCCATAGGTAACACGATCCACACGGCCGCGTAGAGACAACCCGTCAAAAGGTGTCCAACGAGACTTGGAATGCATCTGATCGTCGTGCACCGTCCACTCGGCGTCCACGTCAACGTCGATACTCGTATCCGGCGTGGCGGGCAAGCCGTAGATCCGGCGCGGGGCATCAACGCAGCGCTCAACGATATCATCCAGGCTCAGGCGGCCGGCGTGGACGGCCGTCAGCAAGAGCGGCAGCATCGTCTCGACGCCGGGGACGCCGGGCGGCGGTGTTTCACCTCCCTTTTCGGCCAATGTATGGGGAGCGTGATCGGTGGCGAAGATGTCGACAACGTCCAGATTGGCCCAAAGTGCATCCACATCATCGGGTGTTGCAAGGCGCGGGCGCATGTCACCGCGTGTGCCCAGCCGGGGTAGATCCTCGCTGCTGAGGAACAAATGATGGGGCGTCACTTCACACGTCACCCGACTGCCCTTTTCTTTGGCCTTGCGGATCAGCTCGATCTCGCTGCGCCGGCTCACATGCACGATGTGCAGGGGCACGGCGTAGAGATCGCTGAGCAGAATACAGACCGGCACCATTAAATCCTCTGCGTGCACGGCGATTGGCCCCAGGAACTGGGTCTGGCCATTTCCGCATCGATAGCCACCTACTTCGTCTGCACGTTCTGACCATGAACGAAAGAGCCTGTGCATCGTCGTCAGGTCATCGATGCGCAGGCTGCCAAAGGTCTCGTTCACATAGATTTTCAGCCCGCAGGCATGCTGAGCAGCAGGAAGGTAGTCATCGAGATCGCTGCTGGTTGCACCGACAAACAGGCCGATATCACACACAACGTTGGCGGCTGCCAGTGCCACCTTTTCGGCCAGTTGCTCAGGGCTGGATGTCGGCGGCAAGGTGTTGGGCATATCCAATACCGTGGTAACGCCCCCGGCCAGGGCCGCTGATGTTCCCGTGAAAAAGTCCTCTTTATGAACATATCCTGGCTGGCGCAGATGAACATGCGCATCCACGAGACCGGGCAGTCGGATCGATGCCATGTCGCTTCTCCTTTCAATGTTCCCAGTTGATGATGGCGCGCACAAACCGCTGTGCTCGCCATGAAGATGCATACGTGCCCATTTGAGATGCATCAACAGAGCGAATTCTGTGTCAAACTGAGGGCATCACAAGGTACCAAAGACAAAGTCAATTTGTTGAGCCGTGACACATAGGCAAATCGACTCAGTATATCCAAAAGACGGTAACAGCACAAACTGACGCCCTGCGTGGATGGAGCCGATACTGCCGATCAGCCACCACGCCTCATCTAAAAGTTTGAAGAAGATTAGGCACGATTCCAATTGTCAGGTCATTTGATTTATGGTATTCTTGGTGAGACTTATGAAGGTTTCCATAGGTTTCTGTAGGTTTGCATGATTACGATTGTGTAAGCAAGACACGGTTCCAACAGATTGATTACGGGTAAACGATACGTGGTGTAATCAATTGTTTACTAGTCACGTGGCTAGTCGTGACGCTCACCAATCGTCTGTCGCCGCACTAGATCGATTCACCTATGCTTGTGCAGACTATTCCCAACCTATCGCAGACAGAGCCATTGCCGAACTATGTCAATATTTACAGTTGGATTGAGCCATCGCACTGCGCCTGTTGACCTCCGTGAACGCGTGACAGTCGACGAGAACACATTGCCGGCCGCTCTATATCGCCTCCACGCCTTACCCGGCATCGAAGAAGTCATCATCCTATCAACCTGTAACCGCTTAGAAATCTACGCAGTGGCGGATCATCTTGCGTCAGCGCGTAGGGCAGTCGAGTCTTACTTGCAGCAGAGCGCTACAGGGATCGAAGCTGATATTCAACCCCACCTTTTCTATCTGGCCGATCAGGACGCTATCAGTCACCTGATGCAGGTGGCGTGTGGACTCGATTCCTTGATCCTGGGTGAGCCACAGATTTTGGGGCAGGTGAGCTTTGCCCTCAACGCGGCCCAGCAGGCGGGGACAGTGGGATCCGTTCTGCAACGGCTCGTGTCAGGCGCGATCCACGCCGGCAAGCGTGCCCGAGCCGAGACTGCCATCAGCCGGTATACAACATCCACGAGCCATGCTGCCGTCCTCCTGGCTGCGAACCACGTCGAGGATTTGGGCCGGGCCAATGTGCTGGTTGTCGGCGCCGGTGAAATGGCAAATCTAGCCATCAAAGCGTTGAGCAGACAAGGCGTCCACCACCTGGGTTGTATCAACCGTACATTTTCGCGGGCCGAAGCGTTGGTACGCCACTACAACGGGCGGGCTTTCAACTGGAACCATCTCGCCGGTGCACTCACCTGGGCGGATGTCGTGATCGCCGCAACCGGGTCACCGCACAAGGTGATTCACAAAGAAGATGTCGCCGAGATTCAGGCACAGCGCGACGGGCGACCGCTGGTTTTTGTCGACATTGCCTTGCCGCGCGATATTGAAGAGGACGTAGTCGAGTTGCCCGGCGTCTTCTGCTATGACATTGACGATCTACGCGCCACGCTCGATATCAACCTGGCACACCGAGAGGCGGCGCGGCCTGATGTCGATCTGATTATCTTTGAAGAGATTGCCACCTTTGTGCAGTGGCACAACAGCCGAAAAGCCATCCCCACCGTGGTGGAGATGCGACAGAAGGTGGAAGGCATCGCGCACGGCGAACTGGCCGAGGCGCTGGCGCTCCTCCCCGATTTGGACGAACGCGAAGCAGAAATAGTGCGCCGCCTGGTCCACCGTCTTGTCAATAAAGTTCTGCACGAGCCGACGATTCAACTGAAAGCGATGGCGGCAGAATCGCCCGAAATTGGCGAAGGATACGCGCAAGCAGTGCGCACACTCTTTGATCTCGAACCTGGGGAAAGTGAAACACCGCATCCGCCGCTGAAGACCGATCGCGCAGCGCCATACGTTCATCCGTCGCATCGCACGCGCAACTCCGCTTACGCCGCCACCTGTTCGGCCTCTACCCGCACGCGGGAGGGTGAATCGACAGGCACAGTTGCCGCCCATCCTTGGAACGGAGCGTAGCATGGCTTCGCAGTCCAATATCGCGCGCTTGGGGACGCGCGCCTCGGCGTTGGCGCGTTGGCAGACGGATCACGTCATCGCCTTGTTGCAAGCAGCCCATCCTGATCACCAGTTTGATTGCCTGGTGATGTCGACGCGCGGCGACCGTGTGCTCGATACGCCCCTGCCCATGATCGGCGGCAAGGGGCTCTTCACGTTCGAACTGGAGCACGCTCTGCGCGCCGGCGAGATCGACTTCGCCGTCCACAGCCTCAAGGATCTACCCACCGACGATGCTGCGGGTTTGGTGGTGGGAGCCATGCCCACGCGCGCCAATCCGGCCGACGCGCTTGTCGCCAAAGCAAACTACACCCTCGACACCCTGCCCAAAGGTGCAGTGATCGGCACCAGCAGCCGCCGCCGCGCCGCGCAGTTGCGTCATTTTCGCCCCGATCTGCGCATGGAAGATATCCGCGGCAACGTCGAGACGCGCATTCGCAAGGCGCTCGATCCCGATTCTGCCTACACGGCGACGATCCTGGCCTGCGCCGGGCTGGAACGCTTAGGACTCGACGATGTGATCACACAGCGCTTGCCCTTCGACATCATGCTCCCCGCACCAGGACAGGGTGCGCTGGCCATACAATGTCGAGCCGAGGAGGAGTCGCTGAGGCTGTTACAGCCCATCCATGATGCGGCGACTGCCGGGCCGGTGCTGGCCGAACGGGCTTTCCTGGCGGCGCTAGAGGGCGGCTGCAGTTTGCCCGTCGCCGCCCATGCCGTCGTACGCGCAGGACGCCTCTACTTTCACGGCCGTGTGACCGCAGTGGATGGATCGCAACAGATTGATGTCCATGCAGAAGGTACTCTGGAAGATGCGTCTGAGATCGGCCACAGCATGGCTGTTCAGGCGCGACAACAGGGAGCAGACCGAATTTTGCAAGGACTGATTGACCATGGCTGACCGTTTTCTCGAAGGGGTGCGCGTTGTCAATACCCGCGCACTGCATCAAGCCCAACCGTTGACCGAGGCGCTGCAAGCACGCGGCGCCGAAGTGCTTGCGTATCCGGCGATCACGATCGAGCCCATTCGCAATAACCCCGAACTGGACGAAGCGATCCATGCCGCCGTGGACGGTGCTTTTGAGTGGCTGATCTTTACCAGCACCAACACGGTTCACGCGCTCATCGAACGGCTCGCTGAACTGAACTTCGATCCCCAGGCGCTGACGGTCTCTTCGATTGCCGCAGTCGGCCCGGCTACCGCACAGGCCGTTCAGGATCAGTTAGGGCTAGAGGTCGCAGTCATCCCCGAGGAGTTTGTGGCCGAATCACTGGCCGATGCGATACCGCTAAAGAGCGGCGACCGCGTCTTTTTGCCCCAATCTGCCATCGCCCGTTCCGTGTTGATGACGAGAATGGAAGAAGCCGGCGCACAGGTGACGCGCATCGACGCATACCGCACACTGTTGGGGCGTGGCGGCGTGGCGCTGCCCGAGTATTTCTGGCGCGGCGACGTGGACGCAGTCCTGTTTACCAGCGCGTCGACTGTCCACAACTTCATGCGCCGCCTGAAACAAGAAAACGGATCGGGTAGCATGTTGGTCGACGTGGTGGTGGGCTGTATTGGCCCGATTACGGCCGAAGCGGCACGTGCCCACGATCTACCCGTGAAAGTTGTCCCCGCTGAGCATACCGTCGATGCGTTGGTCGATGCATTAGCCACCTACTTTGGGGAGCGTATCCGTTGACAGACAGCACAGGCCGTTTTTCAGAGCGGGTCCAAAACTATCGCAAGTATCGACCCGGCTATCCGCCCGAAATCCTGGCGTTTTTACACGAAACCATCGAACTATCGCCGCTGTGGACCGTAGCCGATATTGGTTCCGGTACGGGCATTTTCGCCGAACTTTTCCTGGCCTTTGGCAACACGGTCATCGGCGTAGAGCCAAACGCCGCCATGCGCACTGCCGGCGAAGAACAGTTGGTAGATTATGGGCAGTTCATCGCCGTGGACGGTTCCGCCGAAGCGACCGGCCTTGCCCCGGCCTCCGTCGATCTGATTACTGCCGCACAGGCATTCCACTGGTTCGACCAGGATTTGGCGCAACGCGAGTTCAGGCGCATCCTCCGCCCGGGTGGATGGGTTGTGCTGGCATGGAATTCACGCAGGCTGGATACAACGCCTTTCTTGCGTGGCTATGAAGCCTTGCTTCGAGAACTCAATAGCGACTACGCGCAAAGGAACGAGAAGAACGTGGATGACGATGCGATTCTCTCTTTCTTTGGCCAGTCCGGTCAGTGCCACACAGCCCGTTTCGACAATATTCAGCGTCTGGATTGGGACGCTTTACGCGGTCGCGCGCTTTCATCCTCCTATGTGCCACTGCCCGATGATCCGGCCCACGGACCCTTTTTGCAGCGACTACGCCATTTGTTCGACGAGCACCAGGTGAACGGACGGATTGCCTACGAGTATGATACCCGGCTCTACTGTGCGCAGTTCGATGCCCGCTAACTTCGGCGCCAGACACACTCAGATCGACATCAGGTGATTTTATGACGATTCTTACACCCGAACCGACAGCCATGGCTCTGCAGTCAAGCCCGACGTTGCGTCCGCGCCGTATGCGCCTTTCTGCCAATCTGCGCAGAATGGTCCGCGAGACGAATTTGACGCCGGCGGACTTCATCTTTCCGCTCTTTGTGAAACCCGGTGCAGGGGTTCGCAATCCGATCAAGTCGATGCCCGGGCAATTCCAATTATCGGTGGATCAATTGGCCGGCGAAGCCAAAGAAATTTCCGCCTTGGGCATTCCCGCCGTGATCCTCTTCGGCATTCCCGAACAGAAGGACGCCTGCGGCAGCGACAACTTTAACCCCGACGGGATCGTGCCTCAAGCCATCCGCGCCATGAAGGATGCGGCCCCCGAGCTGGTGGTCATCTCGGACATGTGTTTCTGCGAGTACACCAGCCATGGCCACTGCGGCATCATCAATCTGCCCGGTGAGCAACACTATGATCCGCACCTACCCGAAGGCTATCTGCTAAACGATCCGACGCTGGAGCTACTGGGGCGCGCCTCTGCCGTCCACGCCGAAGCCGGAGCGGAGATCATCGCGCCGTCAGGCATGATCGACGGCATGGTCGGCGCTATCCGCGCTGCACTCGATAGCCACGGCATGCAGCATATCTCCGTCATGAGCTACGCCGCCAAGTATGCCAGTGCCTTTTATGGTCCTTTCCGCGATGCGGCGGAATCCCCTCCTTCGTTTGGCGACCGCAGCCAATACCAGATGGACCCGGCCAATCGGCGCGAGGCGATGAAGGAAGTTGCCATCGACGTGGCCGAAGGCGCAGATATGCTCATGGTGAAGCCGGCCATGCCCTACCTCGATATCCTCGCCGACGTGCGCCGTTCGTTTGATTTGCCTACCGCGGCCTATCAGGTCAGCGGTGAATACGCCATGATCCATGCCGCGGCGGCCAACGGCTGGCTCGATCTTGAACGCAGCGCGCAGGAAAGCCTCATCGGCATCAAACGCGCCGGCGCCGATATGATCATCACCTACTTTGCCAAAGACGCGGCGCGATGGATGAATCGAGCGTAGGCGATACGATCTGTGCAGATCTTTCCTCCCCGACAAACGCGACGAATTACGTCCTGCCTGCCACACCAACCAGACTGAGAGAAACATGACACACACGCCCCGTCCGCCTCGCTTTCTGAACGCCTGCCGCCGCCAGACGGTGGATGCAACGCCGATCTGGCTGATGCGTCAGGCCGGCCGCTACATGATCGAGTATCGCACGCTGCGCGAACAGCACACGATCCTTGAGATCATTAAGACCCCGGAACTGGCCTGCCAGGTGACGATGCAGCCGATCAACGCGTTCGATTTGGATGCGGCCATTATTTTCGCCGACATTCTGCCGCCACTTGAGGGGATGGGCCTTGACCTGGAATTTGTGCGGGGTGAAGGGCCCGTCATCCACAACCCGCTGCGCAGCCATGCCGATGTGGATGCCCTGCGTACGCCGTCGCCCCAAGAAGCGCTCAGCTTTACACTCGAGGCCATCAAATTGGCGCGGCGCCAACTCGATCCCCTGGGCATCCCGCTGATCGGCTTCAGCGGCGCGCCGTTTACAATGGCATCCTATGCGATTGAGGGGGGCAGCAGCCGTAACTACGTACGCGCCAAAGGCATGATGTACAACGATCCTGATGCCTGGCATACCCTGATGCACAAACTATCCACGGTGGTCGGTGAATATCTGCTGGCGCAGGCGCAGGCCGGGGCGCAGGTGCTGCAACTCTTTGACTCGTGGGTCGGCGCCCTCTCGCCTGACGACTACCGGGAGTTTGCGTTACCATACAGCCGCCGCGCCATCCAAATCGCCGGCGAGGCCGGCGTACCCATTATCCACTTCGGCACTGACACCGCAGGCATCCTGCACTTGCTCAAGGAGACGGGCGGCGATGTGATCGGTGTGGATTGGCGTATCGACCTGGATGTCGCCTGGAAAAGCCTCGGCGACGATGTGGCGGTGCAGGGCAACCTGGACCCGGTAGCCCTCTTTGCCCCCTGGCCCGAGCTGAAAAAACGGGCCCAAATCGTCCTCGATCAGGCAGGCGGACGCCCCGGGCACATCTTCAATCTGGGCCATGGCATCTTGCCGCAGACGCCGGTCGACAACGTCAAACGATTGGTCGACTTTGTCCACGAGTACAGTAGCCATGCGTAGACGGGTCGTGGTCGTCGGCGCAGGGATCGCCGGCCTGACCGCAGCGTGGACGATCGAACGACTCGCTCCCCAGATCGACGTCCTCGTCCTGGAGGCAAGCGGGCGCGCAGGTGGCAAGATCATGACCCATCTGGTCGACGGAGACGTCGGACACCCGTTCCTCCTCGAAGCCGGAGCAGATGCCTTTCTGGCTCGCCAAAAACCGTGGGCCTATCAACTGGCGCTTGATCTCGGGCTGGCCGACGAGATCTTGCCCACCCGCCAAACCAACGGCAGCGTCTACAGTGTGAACGAGGGGCGACTAGTCCCGCTCCCCAAAGGATTGAACCTGATCCTGCCCACAGATTGGAATGCCTTTACTCAATCCCCGCTGCTTTCGGCCGCCGGCAAGGAACGTATCGCCCAAGAACGCACCATCGCGCCGAAGTTGGACGATGAGGATGAATCTGTTGCCGATTTCGTCACCCGCCGTATGGGCGGCGAGGCGTTGGAGAAATTGGGCGAACCCCTGCTTTCGGGCATATACAGCGCTCACCCTGAAGAGCAGTCGATCCTGGCGACGTTTCCGCGCTTCCGTGAGATGGAGCGGCAGCACGGCAGCCTGCTACAGGCCATTGATCAAGCGAGGCGCCCTCCGGTATCTCCCTCACCAGCAATCGGCGAGGGTGCCCCTTCTGCGTTTGTGTCATTCCGCGCAGGAACCGAAACCCTGCCTAAAACGCTTGCAGCACGACTACATGACAAGATCCATCTCAACAGCCCCGTCAGTTCCATCACAAGGCATGGGACTGGATATCAGTTGCACCTATCCGAAACCGGCGCGAGCCGCCTCACACAGATCGACGCCGATGCCGTCGTGCTGGCGGTTCCCGCCCAGGTTGCTGCCGATCTGCTCGAGCCGGTATCACCGGCAGCAACGGCGCCGCTTCGCCAACTGCGCACCACGAGCAGCGGAGTTGTTTACCTGGCTTACCAGAGCGGGCAGATCGCCCATCCGCTTGACAGTTTTGGCGCCGTCATCCCGCGCGCAGAAAGGCGTGATTTCAACGCGCTCACCTGGGTATCGACCAAGTTTGAGCAGCGAGCGCCGTCTGGCTATGCGCTGATCCGTCTCTTCTTTGGCGGTGCACGGACACCCCACATGATGGAACGCACGGATGCGGAAGTCGTGCAAGCGGCCCGACACGAGTTATCAGCGCTGATGGGGATCACCGCATCACCTTGCTTGACACGAACCTTCCGCTGGTGGCACGCACAGCCCCAATATGACGTATTTCACCTAAACCGCATGGACCAGATCGACGCCTCCCTTCCCGATCGGGTGGCGTTGATCGGCACACCTTACCGCGGCGTCGGTATCCCCGATTGTGTGAACCAGGCAAAACAGGCAGCACAGCGTATCGTCGATCTGTTGCAACAGAACGCGAGCTCTACGGCGGTCGAACCATAGTCGAAGGCAGCCCTCGCGCATAAGTTTAGGCTCTTGTACAAAATCTGCATGTAACTCCTCAATTCCTTAGCAAAAAACGTCGACATGGGACTAGACAAAAATCAAAAATAGGTGCATACTTAAGCTGTATTTTTTCTGTATACGCCCGGATCAAAGCAGCGTGGGCGCCCATTCCAAGTTCAGGGGAAGGTTAAGTTGACCAAAAGGATCTATGTAGGGAATTTGCCGTTTTCGGCAACTGAGGATTCGGTTCAAGAAATGTTTGAACCGTATGGCGAAGTCGTTTCTGTCGCCATGATCAATGACCGGGAGACCGGTCGATTTCGTGGATTCTGTTTTGTTGAAATGGCCGATGCAGACGCCGACGCTGCTATCGAGGCACTGAACGGCAAGGATGTGGGAGGTCGTACGCTGCGTGTGAACGAAGCCCAACCCCGTGAGGAGCGACGTGGCGGATCGGGCGGCGGCGGTGGTGGTCGACGCCCAGATGGTGACCGCCCTCGTCGAGATGACCGGGAACGCCGCCGGTACTAGGATGAGTAGAGGGTCTTCAGAAATCGGCACAGTCGATTTTTGAAGACCGCATAGCACTCGCCTGGAGACCAATCACGTGGGTTTTACTTGAGCCAAACAAAAGGGACGCTTTCATCTGAAAGCGTCCCTTTTGTTTGGCTCAAGTAAACAGATGTTCAGTCTCGTGTCGTTCCTGCGTCTCTATCAACCCATCAGTGATGGTCGAACCACCTGGTTGAAGCCCTCGCTTGACGTCGTCACTAAGTTGGCCAACAGCGCACGCACCTGGGTGGCAGACTCTAGGTTGTAGCGCGCCAGTGATGGTTTGAAACCAACCCGAATCGAGTAGGCTGATTCAGGCAACACAGCGAAGGTATCCTCATCGGTCCAATCGTCACCCAGGGCGAGAATGAAATCCCAGTCTTTCATGGCAAGCCAACGTCCGGCCGCCCGCCCCTTGCTGATGCCGATATTCTTGACCTCGATCACCATATCGCCTTCCAACACGGCCAGATGCAAGTTTGCCGTCAGTTGGAGCAACATTTCTCTAAGCTCCTGCGCACGCACGGTGGCAAGTTCATCACTGACCTGCCGGTAGTGCCAGGCAAGGGCGAAGGTCTTTTCTTCCACGAGCGAACCGGGTGTCCGTTCAACAAACCGCTCAAGGATAGGCCGGATACTCTCCTTCCAACTATCGTCAAGCGGCTCGATAGTCTGCCACTCCCCGGCACGCGGGCGCACCCACACGCCGTGTTCAGCCACCAATCCCATGTTCAAGTGACCAAGCCAACGCTCCAGATCCGTCTTGCCGCGACCGCTGATCAAGGTAACTTCGTTGCGCGGATCGCGGGCAAGGGCGATAAGAAGCTGGTACAGCTCTGGATCGGGCGTCGCATCCTGTGGGCGGTTGGCAAATGAGACCAGCGTGCCATCGTAATCGAGGATGATCAGCCGCCGCTCGGCATTACCATACGCTGTGATCAGACCCCGGGCGGCCCTAGCGTCGAGTGGGCGCACCGTCAATGGCATGTGGGTCTGGCGCACGGTTTGCAGACTCTCAATAAAGTCCTGTGCCCAGCGTCGAATGTCATAGCCCTCCAATCGGGCCTGCATTGCACGGTTCCGGCGTATCTGCTCCTCGACGGGCATCGTCAGCGCTCTTTGGAGCGCCTCGGCGATCTGCTGTTTGTTATGTGGATTGACCACGACTGCTTCCACCAATTCTGCTGCGGCACCCGTCATTTCGCTCAGGACAAGAACACCGTGTCCATTGCTCTTGCTGGCGATGTACTCTTTAGCCACCAGGTTCATTCCATCGCGTAAGGGCGTTAACAGAGCAACATCTGCAATATGATAGAGGGCGAGCAACGGATAGAAGGTCTGCGCCTGAAATAGATACCAGACCGGCACCCAACCAACCACGCCGTGACGTCCGTTGATATCGCCTACCAGTTCATCGATCTGTTTTTTGAGCTGCTGATACTGTTCGACTCCTGTTCGCGAAGGCGCAGTCACCTGAATCAGTGATACACGCTCGCGATACTCTGGGTATTCGGTTAGAAAGTGATCGAAGGCGACCAGCCGTTCCGGGATCCCCTTGGTATAATCAAGGCGATCCACCGAAAAGATGATCTGACGTCCCTCAATTTCGTTGTTTAGCTTCTCAACCTCGGCGCGTACTTCGGGTAGATCACCGGCGTCTGCAAAGCGGTGATAATCGATCCCCATGGGGAAGGCGTCGGCTTTGAGCAGCCGATCTTCAACCTGAATCACGCCCAACTTGTCATCATAGCCCAGGACACGACGCACGCTGTCGAGGAAGTGGCGCGGCATAACCGAAGGTGTGAAACCCGACCAGATCCGCGCCGACCAGACCGGTCAGTAATTCGGCGCGCCAGGGCAATAAACGGAACAACTCGTATGACGGAAACGGTATGTGCAAGAAGAAGCCGATCTGCACATCGGGCACGCGCTGGCGCACCATTTGCGGCAACAACAAGAAATGATAGTCCTGGATCCAGATCGTGTCACCCGGTTCCGCCAACTCGCTAATGGCATCCGCGAATATCGTGTTTACCTCTTGATACGATTCCCACAGCGTTTCGTCAAAGCGTGTGTAGAGGTGAAAGTAGTGAAAGAGTGGCCAAATCGTGTCATTGCAGAAGCCGAAATAGAAGCCCTGTTCCTGTTCCTTTGAAAGGAATACGGGATGATACTGATTCTCGTGTAGGTGGCGTGTGATTTCATCCTGTTCATCACCGTCTAGTTCATCAGAGGTAATCCCCGGCCAGCCGATCCAGAGGCTGTCACCATCCTCGAAGAATGAACTTAGCCCGGTGGTCAGACCGCCAATACTCTCACTGTACACCAGGCCCGACTCGTCTTTACGGGCGCTGATGGGGAGTCGGTTGGATACGATAATCAGTTTCGACATGGTGAATTTGCTCCGTAGGTCGCAAGATGGCACACTGTGAGTGCATCCTATAGTAGTCAGCGGTTGCTGTTGCGCGGTAGTTAAGTGGATTTTTGAGGCGGGAAGATGCCGGTCGCCAAAACCGTTATTGATGACGGTTCTATTTGCTCAGCAGGACGGGTTGGTGGCGGCGCCGCCACAGACGATTGATGGATCTTATCAGAATCCTATGACATCCCTAAGAAATCGTCAACCAAAGTTTAGTATATGATAGTACCGGCGCTAATGCCGTAACAGGGTATCCATTCGATTGGTGACAGGTACCGGGTCCTTCCCCTACCCGGAGAGATTCGTGTGACGGCACACTGATCTCTGACCCCAGAAACTATCCTCACATCAGAAAGGCTAGACATGCAGACGACACGTTCAGAATCACTTTTTGCCACAGCCAAGGAACTGATTCCCGGTGGTGTCAACAGCCCGGTTCGGGCGTTTAAAAGTGTCGGCGGCACGCCTCGGTTCATCGACCGTGGCGAGGGCGCGTACTTCTGGGATGCAGATGGAAACCGCTACATTGATTACGTCCTTTCCTGGGGGCCATTGGTTTTAGGACATGCGCACCCGGCGGTCGTGGATGCCCTGATTGCCGCCGCCAAACGCGGCACAAGCTACGGGGCGCCCACCGCATTGGAAAATGAACTTGCACAATTGGTCATCGACACCGTGCCATCTATTGAGATGGTCCGCTTTGTCAACAGCGGCACCGAAGCCTGTATGAGCGCCCTACGCCTGGCCCGCGCCTACACAGGACGCGACAAGATCATCAAATTCTCAGGCTGCTACCATGGCCATGCCGACATGTTGCTTGTGCAAGCCGGCAGTGGTGTAGCGACGCTTGGGCTGCCGGATTCACCTGGGGTGCCGGCGGCGACTGCGGCGCATACACTCACCGCCCCCTACAACGATCTCGACGCCACGCGTGCACTGTTTGAGGCCAACCCAGACGCCATTGCCGCCGCCATCGTCGAGCCAATTGCCGCCAATATGGGGTTTGTGATGCCCGGCCCCGGCTATCTGCAGGGGCTTCAAGATCTCTGTCACGAATATGGAGCGCTCTTCATCCTTGATGAAGTGATGACAGGCTTCCGCGTGGCGCCCGGCGGCGCACAAGAGAAGTGGGGACTCGATCCCGACATTACGACGCTGGGCAAGGTGATCGGCGGCGGGTTGCCGGTCGGCGCCTATGCGGGCAAGCGCCCTATCATGGAACGAGTCGCTCCTGCCGGCCCCATGTATCAGGCGGGGACGCTTTCTGGCAACCCGCTGGCCATGACCGCCGGGTTGGTCACGATTCAGACACTGCTGTCGCCCGGGGTCTTTGCCGCCATCGAAGCACAGACAACGGCGCTCGTCGAAGGAATTAGCGCGGCAGCGGCCGAGCAAGAAGATCCCCGTGCAGACCGCACACGCCGGTTCAATGTTCGGCATGTACTTCCTCAAAGAAGCCGGCGCTATCATCGACAGCTACGAAGCGGCCAAGATCCACGCCGATACGGCACGCTACGCACGATACTTCCACGCCATGTTAACCCACGGCGTCTACCTTGCCCCCAGCCAATTCGAGGCAGCCTTTGTCAGCAGCGCCCACACCGACGAAGAGATTCGACTGACGGTTGAAGCGGCCAAGGCTGTGATGGCGGGCATCAAACAATAAGGTCGAGTAGGGACGCGAGCGTACTGTCTATGCTGGGTGTATACTCAGCAATTTGCCTGCATTGGGTGATCTCGGTATAATATGGGTCGGCGTGGAGAGGTCGCATAGTCTGGCCTAGTGCGCGGGCCTGGAAAGCTCGTAACCCTAAAGGTTCGTGGGTTCAAATCCCACCCTCTCCGCCACTCTTTTTTCTCAACCTTTGCGGTGTGGCAGTTGATTGCTGACCAACGCAAAACGGGGAAAACGATATTTGGTCGTGTGCTTTCATCGCTTCGTCAGTTGCTGGGTCCTGTGCGGCGAGACGCTGTGAACCCCGTCAGGGCCGGAAGGCAGCAGCGGTAAACGGTCTGTCTCGGGTGCCACAGGGTTGCCTGGTGACTGGCGAGGCGGTGAAAGCACACGACTGGAGAACAAAAACAAAGCCCGACCATCAAGTGATGGTTGGGCTTTTGATTTTGTCAGCAAAATCTAAGCATAACGTCAATAGACAACCCTTGCATTTCTTGTATACTTAAGACAAAGGTACCATCCGGCCACCATTTAACCCTATAACACCACTCGAAAGGATAGAGATGCGAATCTGGTCGATACCCATTCGATTGACTACGATACGGGCAGTCACCACTTTGGTCGTGCTCGCCTCTGTCATCGCCCCTGTACGCCCGCTGCTGGCGGCTAACGTAGCAAAAGAGACAGAATTCGCCTCTCTGCTCACCGTTCAACATGCCGGAGAGATCTACATCGATTTGAATCGCAATGGGATCCGAGAACCCAACGAAGAAGGCATCGCGGACATTGCCGTGTGTATCGAAACACTAGAGGGTGATTTGATCCACGAAACAACGAGCGATAAGGAGGGGTTCTACCTCTTTGATGACCTGCCAGAGGGTATGTTACGAGTGCGGGTCACCCCATCGGCCGGTTATACGATCCTGGCCAATGGCGAGTATGTGATTTCAACGTATAACCCACAATCACCCACTGTACGCAGCACAGGCATCTTTCTAGGTCTGTTTTTACCCATCGTGAGGATGTAATAACGAGACAGGGCAACAAACGCAGCGCCCCGTATCATGCAACCCAAACACCTCATTTAGTCGGAGTGCCCCAAACCGGTTGTCACGATAAAGACTAGTTCATCGGCGAAGTCAAGTTGCTTGATTTGCCATTGGCGACCCTCGGCCAATGCATAGAAGTGGGCAGCATAGCTGTCCGCCATTCCTTTGGCGCGCCCGCCCAATGATCTGATCGGGAAAGAGACGACAAGATGGCGTGCCTGGATCGCATCGAGTAAACGTGCCCCTGCGTTGCGGTTTATCTGTTCAAGGCAGGGTATTGTCTTCAGGATCAAGGCGAGATCGACTGGCTGTGTCGGCGGATCCTGGAGGACGTCGCGCACGTCAGCTTGCCCTTGAATGCCGGCCAGCGCAAAGAACTCGTTGAGGAAACCCATCTGATCACCGTAGACATCACAGGCGAAATAATGCGCGTCGGCGGCCAACATCCACGGTTGAGCGAGCGGGTTCAGGCCGCAGGCTACATCCAATATCGAGTGGATCGGTGGAAGATGGTCGAATATCTGAATGTAGAATTGATCGAGGATGGAGAGCCGCTCTGCCGTGGAGCGATGGCGGGCCATAATCAAACGTAGTTGATCACGGCGCGCCTCAGGGGAATCTGACCGGTAGGCCAGCCTCAAATCATCCAGCCAGCGTCCGTAGTCCATGCGGCCTGTGTGATAGGCCGCAGCACTCTGGTGAAGCTGATTCTTTGTGGCCTTGACCGCTTCTTTCACGGAACGGCCCTTGTGCAGTTCATCCACAGCAACAGAACGAACGAAACTCGGCGCAAGCGTCGCGTACTTCTTACTGGACAAGACAGCATCGATCACGGCCTGGATCGTCGTTTCCTCGCATGCTGGCGTCATCGTCGGCCCTATACTCCGTGGCTCGTTAGTAAGACTGCTTCAAGACACGCTGGATTTCTCGGCTGGCGTCACGCGAGCGGATGCTCTCGCGTTTATCAAACTGCTGCTTGCCGCGGACCAGGGCGATCTCCACTTTGGCGCGTCCGCTCTCGTTGATGTACATGCGCAGGGGCACGATCGTCCAATTCTTCTGGGTAGCCTCGCCATGAAGAAAGTCGATCTGTCGTCGATGCAGCAGCAGTTTGCGTTGCCGCGTCTCCTCGTGATTCGAACGGTTGCCATGCTCATACTGAGCAATGTGCACATTGAGCAACCACGCTTCGCCATTGCGCACGATCACAAAGCCGTCACGCAAGTTGACCTGGCCGGCGCGCACCGATTTGATTTCCGTGCCCGTGAGTGCGATCCCCGCTTCAAACGACTCTTCGACAAAATAATCGTGGCGCGCCTTGCGGTTGGTTGCTACCGTTCGCGGCCCGCGATCAATTTCTTTTTCTTTCTTGCCGGCCATACCTTACTGTCCTGTTTCTAGTAGTTCAAGCGCGCGATCTAGTTGTGGATCTTCATCGGCCTCGCGCTGCTCTTCGCTGATTTCGACGACGATATCGGGGTCGAGGCCGGTGCCGTCAATCGAACGATCCTTGGGCGTGTACCACTTGGCAATCGTGACGCGCATCAGGCTGCCATCGCTCAGGTGGTGGGGCAACTGCACGCTGCCTTTGCCGAAGGTGGTGGTGCCAATCAGAACGGATCGCCCCGCATCCTGCAGAGCACCGCTGACGATCTCGCTGGCACTGGCGCTGCCCTCATCGACGAGGATCACGATGGGCAGATCCTCGGGGACAATGGCGCCTCCTTCAGAACGGTAGAGGTCTTCGCTGCCGTCGCTGAAACGCTCAATCAGCACCAGCTCCTCATCCGGCAAAAAGAGACTGGATACGCTTACCGCCTCGCGTAACAGGCCACCCGGGTTGCCGCGTAGGTCAAAGACCACGCCGCGCACATCCTGATCGGTCAGCGATCTACGGATGGCATCCCGAAGGCGCTGACCCGAATTATCGGAGAAACGAGTCAGCCGAACGTAGGCGATGTCCGAGTTTTGGCCAAGCATTTCCGAGAAGACAATCGGAATTTGGATCACATCGCGCTCGACCTCGACATCGAAGGGATCTTCGTCTACGTCACGCAGGATAGTCAACGTGACGGTTGTGCCGCGCGCACCTTTGATCTTGCTGATGGCCTCGTTCAGATCTGCCATGTCGCCGACGGCTTCACCATCGATAGCCAGGATCAGATCGTTGCGGCGCAAACCCGCCTGCCAGGCCGGTTGGTTCTCAAAGGGTTCTACAATGCGAACAGCCTCTAGGTCCTCTTCCCAATCGACGGTGGCGCCAATGCCCTCAAAACTTCCGTCCATGCTTTCGAGAAAGCTGGTAGCCTGTTCGGGTGCCATGAAGCTGGTGTTGGGATCGTCCAGCAGTTCAAGCACCCCGCGGATGGCCCCGTAGCCACGTTCCTGTTGGTTGGGCAGATCACCGTAGAAGTCACGTTCTAGCAGTTGCATGGCTTCCCAAAAGATCGCCAAATCAGCATCTTTGAGGCTGCGGTCGCCTTCAACAAAGTCACCGGCAGAACCTAACGGCGTCTCATTGGAGGCAGCGCCCTGACCGCTCATGCGCCCAAACGCAAAGCCGACACCCGAACCGATGGCAAAGACAACAGAAACAATCAGCAAAAAACCACAGCCAATCAGAACAAGGCGTAACCAGGGTGGATTGGTGGTGTTCGTTTCTCCAGGTTGAACTTCACGAGTCATTGTATTTGTCCCTCTCAACGGCACCGTTACGACCTGTCAACTTCGTTCAGCCCTCGATCAGTTGGAGACAGCGGCGACATTCTGTACGGTTTCTACTGCTCGAGCCAATGGATCCGAATCAGCTTCAATCACTACATCCGGCGTCAATCCGATGCCGTCGATGGCGGTGCCATCCGGCGTATACCAGCGAGCGGTGGTGACATGCAAGCTGCTGTTGTCAACCAAATCGTGGACAAGTTGCACGCTGCCTTTGCCAAATGTCTGCTCACCCACCAGGAGGGCACGACCACGATCACGCAGCGCCCCGGCCACGATCTCGCTGGCGCTGGCCGATCCGCCGTCTACCAGCACGACCAGCGGTGCGCCGCCGCTTACGTCGCCGCTCTCGCTGAGGAAGATGCTCTCTTCCCCACCGGCCTGTCTCTCAATCAGCGTAGTCCCCTCGTCCAGCCACAGATCGGCAATATCGGTGGCAGCATTTACCAGCCCGCCGGGGTTGCCGCGCAGGTCGAGAATGAACCGATCTGCCCCGGCTGCCTGTAATTCTTGAATTGCTTGCAACATCTCATCCGCAGAGCGCTCACTGAAGATCGAGTGGCGAATGTAGCCGATATTGCGGGTAGCGGCTTCGTCATCGAGCAAACGCCATTCCACGCTGGGTGTCTGAATTTCGGCGCGTGTCACGCAGATTCGCAGCGGCGTCGGCACACCACCTGCCGGATCGGGCCGTTCAAGGCCGAGACAGACTTCGCTGCCCACCGGTCCACGCACCAGGGCCAGGATCGCCTCCAGATCCATCTGCGTGTTCACATCCACATCATCGACGGCCAGGAGCCGGTCACCGGCCTGCACGCCGGCAGCGGCAGCGGGTTGGCCTGCAATTGGCCGCACGATAAAGCCATCCTCAGCCGGATCGATGTAAGCCCCGATACCGCCGAAACTACCCCGCAGTTGATCGCGTTCCAGTTGGCGCGGCTGGGGTTCGACGAAGTAAGTATACGGGTCGTTGTACGCCTGCGTCAGCCCATGGACAGAGCCGTAGATCCGCTCGCGCAACGTCGGATCCTCACCGTAGAAGTCGCGCTCCAGCAGCGTCCACACTTGCTGATAAAGCTCATCCTGGATGATGGGCTCCTGTATTGGCAAAGAGGGCATAGCGCTTATCGGTTGCATCGGCGAGACGCCCAACTGCCAACCGCGCAGCAAAAATCCTGCCCCAAAGGCGCTCGCCATCAGGACCAGGATCGACATTATCAATAGAAAACCGCGGGTTGTCGAATTCACACGAGGATTGTACCACAGCCGCGGAAAAGTGGGCACTAGAAATCGATGTCTGAATGACGGCAGCTATTCCAAGTTTGGCCTGACCAGAGGGACTGGCGCCGCTTGAGCAGCCGGGCCTGCGAGGCATATCGAAACCAAAGCGGGTTCAGAGACGAGATCGCGTAGACCCGCTCCCCAATCTCTCCCTAGACCACTGAGCGGATGTCGACAATCTTCTGGCCGGGGATCTGGCTAAGTTCGGCCTGAACTTCTTCGAGTGACACATCGGGGATCTTCACGACGGCGTCGTAGTAGCCCGGCTGGCGCGGAGAGGGGAAGGTGCCGATGCCCATGACACCCCACTGCCGGGCCGCCAGGGCGTTGATCAGCTTGACAAACTCGCCAGGCTGTTCGGCCATGCGCACCGTGACACGGATCCCTTGGCGCGGCAGCCCCAACATCTCTTCGAAAGCCTGAAAGATGTCGACCTTGGTGACGATGCCGACGACGCTCATGTCGCCGTCCACAACAATCAGACAGCCGACGCCATGCTCGCCCATCACGGCGGCGGCGCGCTCGACGGTGCGGTCACCGTCGATACAGCGCACGGAGCGACCCTTCACCATTAGATCGCGCACTTTGACGTTCAAGACGTAGCGCGAAATTTCCCAGACGTTGAGGCTGCCCAGCATGTCGGGTTTCAGGGCCAACCGCCCCCGCGTCATTAGTCCGACCAACCGCTTTCCATCCTCGACAACGGGCAGGTGTCGAATGCCATTCTCGACCATCAAGCGCTCGGCCTCGGCAGCCAGTGTATCAGGTGAGATCATAATGGGGTGGCGGGTCATGCAATCTTTCACCAACATAGCAGGTCAGTCCTTTGCAACGGGGATAGTCTCGAACGATTCGACCACGGGATCCAGGGTGGTCAGCGTTTCGAGCGGAATATGACAGAAAATGCGATGACCGCCTTCCACCTCGCGCCACGGCGGCGTTTCGGTCTCACAAATCTGACCGTTTTCGGGCAAGAGGTTGCGCCGTGGGCAACGCGTGTGGAAGGGACAGCCACCGGGTGGGTCGAGGGCGCTGGGCACCGATCCGCTTAGGCGGATGTGCTGCTGTTTGGCTGTGGGATCAGGAATCGGCACAGCGGAAAGCAGTGCTTCGGTGTATGGATGGTAGGGGGGCGCATAGATCGCCTCGGCGGAACCGATCTCCATGATCTGGCCCAAATACATCACCGCTACCGCATCCGAGAAGAAACGTACAACGCTGAGATCGTGGGCAATAAAGAGCAAGGTCGTGCCATACTCAGCCTGAATTTCCAAAAGGAGGTTCAGCACGGCGGCTTGCACCGAAACGTCCAGGGCGCTGACCGGTTCATCGCAGAGCACGAGATCGGGGCGCGAGGCGAGGGCACGGGCAATGCCAACTCGCTGCTTTTCGCCGCCGCTCAACTGGCGGGGCAGGCGATCGTAATATGAACCATCCAGGCGAACAGCATTGAGAAGGTTGATCACTTCCTGACGCTCTTCCTCACGCGTACTCACTTTGCTGAAGCGGCGCAAAGGCCGACCGATCTGTTGGCCCACCGTGTAGGATGGGTTCATCGTCGAGTCTGGGTTTTGGAAGACCATCTGCAACTCTTCGATGAGCTTCTCGCTGCGCTGGGAAAGATCGCCCGTGATATCCAATCCCAGGAACTCCGCCACACCGCCAGAACTGTTCTCAAGCCCAATGATCGTCCTGATCAATGTGCTCTTGCCACAGCCCGACTCGCCCACGATGCCCAATGTCTTGCCGCGTTCGACGTTGAAGCTGACGCCGTTCACCGCTTTCACCATGCGCTTTTCACCCAGCCCAAACATATCGGTCACGGATCCGCCCGCGCTAGGGTAGAACTTCTTCAACCCGTCCACGTCGAGGATGATGTCGCGCTTGCCATTTCCACGGTTATGGCCGTTTCCGTTGCTGCCGTTGCTGGGCAAAGGCGAAACAGACTCGTCGGCAGGCGTCCAGATCGAAGCATCAATCTCCTCGGCAAAGTGACAGCGGACTGCGTGGATCGGCGCCAATTGACGCAGCGCAGGCCGTTCGTCCAGACAGCGTTGCTCGGCATAGTCGCAACGTGGGTTGAACACGCAGCCGGCAGGGCGCTTATCGGGAGCGGGCACGCGGCCGCGAATTGGGTAGAGAAGACTGCCCACTTTGTCGGCGCCAAGTTTGGGTACGCAGCGGATCAATCCTTGTGTATATGGATGGCGCGGGTTCTTGAAAATCTCGTTGACGTCGGCGCGCTCCACCATTTCACCGGCGTACATCACGCCGACGCGATTGCACACCCGCGCCACCACGCCCAGATTGTGGCTAATATAGAGGATGGAGGTGTCAAAATCGCGACGCAGATCGCCGATGAGATCGAGGACGGCTGCTTCGACGGTGACATCAAGGGCCGTGGTCGGCTCGTCCATAATCAGCAAGGCCGGATTGTTCAGCAGCGCCATAGCAATCACGACGCGCTGCTGTTGCCCGCCGGAGATCTGATGCGGATAACGATGCATCACGTTGGCCGCATCGGGCATGTAGACGCGTTCCAGCATCTCGATACTGCGCCGGTGAGCCTCTTGTTCGGGAATGCCTCGATGAACCGTGAGCACTTCGTTAAGCTGATCGCCCAGTCGCATGGATGGGTTCAGCGCCTGCATGGGATCTTGGTAGACCATCGCGATCTGATCCCCGCGCAGACGACGCAGATCTTCACTGTTCTTGCCCACCAGATCCTGACCCTGAAAAAAGATGCGCCCACGCTTAACGTATCCGTTGGCGCCCAGAAAATTCACGATCGACCAGGCGACCGTACTTTTACCGCAGCCAGATTCGCCCACAATGCCAAAGCTTTCGCCGCGATAGAGTTCCAGCGATACATCCTGCACCGCCTCGATCTCGCCGCCGCGCACTTTGTAGGCGATCGCCAGATCTTCCAACTTTAGCACCGGCATTTCTTTTTTGCGCCGGCCAATTAGACTTGTTGCTTGTTGCACAGGTTGATGCCCCCCCGATTGATAGAATCCTCGTTCGTCAGCTTACTTCTGATAGCGCGTCGTCTCTTCGCGAAGACCGTCGGCAAACAGGTTGAGTCCGATCACGAGGCTGGCGATGGCCAGCGATGGCCAGATTACTGCCAGCGGATCGGCGAAGATGAAGCGTCGCGCTTCGTTAACCATGTTCCCCCAATCGGGATCGGGTGGGGGCAGGCCGATGCCCAAAAAGCCCAGGGTGCCGATCGCGAAGATGGCATAGCCGACCCGCAACATGGCATCCACGATCAGGGGGCCACGCGCGTTGGGCAGGATTTCGCGGAACATGATATACCAGACGCTTTCGCCGCGCGTCTCGGCGGCGCGGATATAATCGCGCGTCTTGATGTCCATGGACAGGCTACGCACCAGCCGGGCCACACCGGGCGCGCCGGTCACCGTGATGGCCAGGATCACCACCAGATCGCCCTGTCCGAGCGCGGCAATCACCACCAAATAGAGAACAATGCGCGGAAACGCGATCAGGGCGTCCAGCACTTGCATGATGATCTGATCCCACCAGCCGCCGCGGTAGCCGGCATTCAGCCCCAGGATAGTCCCCATGAACAGTGAGCCAAGCACGCCCCATATGGCAACGCCAATCGGCAGGATCCAGCCGTTGGGCAGGCGCGTCTTGATCAGGATCACCTGCGTTCCTTCCATCAACCGCGAGAAGATGTCCCGGCCCAGATGGTCGGTGCCCAGCCAGTTGATCAGATTGGGGGGCAAATTTTGGTCGAAAGCGGTCGCATTGGGCGGATAGGGTGTCCACACAATCGAGACCAGTGCGAGGACGACCCAGAACAGCACCATAGACAGACCGACCGTGCCGACGGTGGAGTTAAAGACAATGGAACTACTTCTCCAGGCACGCCGCCATGACGATTCACGCGTGGGCGACGGTAATGAGTTTTGGGCAACAGCCATGTACAACTCCAGAAACTCCAGAAGAAAAAAGGATTGGTTATGAGTAACGGATGCGCGGATTCAAGAACGTATAGGCCAGGTCTCCGATGAGACGGGTGAGGACGGCGATCACCACCAGCAACATGCCGGCCGCCTGGATGGCGTTGAAATCGCCAAAGATGGCGGCGTCGTAGATATAGCTGCCTAACCCCGGAAAGCCAAACACCACTTCGATGACGACGATGCCGCCGATCAGCCAGTTGACGTGGAGCATGATCACCGTGATGGGCGCCATCAGCGCATTACGCACAGCGTGACGCATCACCACTCGCCAATAGGGCATGCCTTTGATGATGGCCGTCCGGATGTAGGGCGAACTCATCACCTCTACCATGCTGGCTCGCGTCATACGGATCACGTAGCCCAGTTCCACGGCGGTGAGCGTCAGGATTGGCAATGCCAGGATGGCTGGATTTTCAAAGATGGCGCGGTCGCTCAGAAAGACCGAGACAGCGGGCAAGACTTTCAACCAGATGCCAAAGACGAGAATCAGAAAGATACCGGTGACAAATTCAGGCGTCGCCGTCAGCCCCAAACTTGTAATAGAGATGAAGCGATCGATAAATTTGCCTTCGTTGACCCCGGCGATAATGCCAAACACCAGTGCCAGCGGCATGATCAACACAAACGCCAGCCCGGCTAGAATGGCGGTATTGCGGATCCGCGTAGAAAGCGTCAATGCCACGGGACGGCCCGTCTGCAAGGACTCACCGGGATCGCCGCGCAAGAGGCCTTTGCGCAAGGGGATGTACTCTTGCGGGCCGTCGCCCTCTTTGCGCATCCCCGCTTTGGTGAGCACATAGACTTCAGCGCCCTCGCCGCGCACCCACTTCACCGCGCTATTGTTATTGTTCACGCCCCAGAAGATCTCTGTGCCATCGGGCATCTCTTGCCAAAAGGATTCAGCAGGCTGTTGCACGGTCGCTGCACCCGGTTGTCGGATGAATGCGGAAAGCTCGCCGCTGCGCAGCTCCCAACGCATCAACTGACCGTCGACTTCGGCCCACCACTCCTGTTCGCCGGTCTGCTCGTTGGCAATCGTCACCAGTGGATAGCCTACCCGCTGTTCGGCGCGCCAATCATTGCCGACCAACCAGTCGAGGTAACGTTGCCAGGCCGGCGCATTGAGACCAAGCTGCGCACTATACGAGACGCGCTGCTCAGGCGTCGAGAAGACCCCCAGGATCCTCACGGTGATGTCTCCGCTGCCTACCTCAATCAACGTGAATAGCAAGACCGACACCAGAAACATGGTGACCAGGGTAGAGATCAAGCTGCGAATAATGAATCGAGCCACAGGTACTCCTCACAGAACAAGTTGGGGAAGCGACGAAGGACATGCAGGTTAGCATCCAGGAGGGCGGAGACTGGCGGTTCGACCATAAGGACGTCGAACCGCCAGTCTCCAGTCTCCAATGGGTTCTGCCTACGCGTCCTGCTTCCAAACCTCGTAGAGCAGATAGTAATCGGTGGGATGGGCAACGACGTTCTGGAATTCGGAGCGGGTTATGTTCCACACTCTGTTCCAGTAGCTGTTGCCGATTGGCCCGCGGTCCTGCATGATCGTCTCGATCTGTTCCATGATCTGGCGCCGCTCTTCAACGTCGAGCGTGCGCTCAGCCTGGAGAAGCAGGGCGTCGAACTCATCGTCACTCCAGCGCGTCTCATTCCACGGTACCGGATTGCCATCTTCGCCGGTCGTGTAAGCCAACGGAAGCACCATCGTATCCAGCGGGCGGTGGGTCCATGCCGTAATGCCCAGGTCTACTTCCGTCCAACGATCCCAGTAGCCGTTGGGCTCGGTAATGTCTAGCTGAAGGTCGAAGCCGCCGGGCAGGGCCATCTCTTTAAGCGCCTGAGCGATCTCCGGTTCAGACTGATCGTTCTTGGTGGCGAGTGTCACCTGTAACGGCAGCTCGATGCCCTTCTCTGCCGCGTACTCCTCCATCAATGCCATCGCCCCTTCAGGATCGTACTCGGGGATAGGCAGCGGCGCATAGGCCGGATGCACAGGTGCAACATGGGCGTCGAGGGAAAGATCGCCTTCGCCAAAGTAGGACAGTTGTAAAATGCGCGAGCGATCCTGACACTTCTTAAGCGCCGTACGCACGCGATTGTCGTCCCAGGGTTCAAGGTCGACGCGCATACGCAGTATGAAACACTGCGCCGTACTGGCCGAGCGCACAGTCAGGTCGGGAACATCGCGCAGCGCCTGCCAATCGGACGGGCGCGGCTGGTACATCGAATCGACCTGATCCGACTGCATGGCGGCCACAGATGCATCCTTATCGATGGAGACGAAGACAACCTCATCCAGATAGGGCAGCGGGCTACCGTCTTCGCCCATGCGCCAATAGTCTTCACGGCGTGTGAAGACCGCGCGCTCGCCTTCGGCATATTCCTGCAAAAGGAAAGCGCCGGTGCCAATCGGCTGCCGCACGATGTCCCCTTCGAAGTCACGATGCAGGATAACCGCCGGGTAGTGGAAGAGATGCTCGGGCACACCGATGTTCGGAGCGGTCAAATCGAGGCGAATGGTATAGTCGTCCACTTTGGTCACGCTGTTCATGCCGTCGAGATACGAGAGCAGGCCCAGCATCGATGATCCAGATCTCGGGATCGAGCCACTGGCCAAAGGTGAACAGTACATCGTCGGCGGTCAGTTCATCGCCGTTGTTAAACGTGATGCCTTTACGCAAGTTCAGCGTCCACGTCTGCACATCATCGCTGGCTTCCCAGCTTTCGAGCAAATAGGGGCGTGTAATATTGTCAGAGCCCGTCTCTGTCAGGTACTCATTGGTCTGGCGCACAATATTCGCGCCTTGTGTCCATGACAGGCGAGCGGGGTGATCGAGCAACTGCAACTGCATGGCGATCCGCATCGTACCGCCGCGCTGGACGCCGCCCTCTGCGGCAGCCTCGGCCGGAGCCTCCGTAGTATCTGAAGCAGTATCGGCGGCCGGGGCAGCACCGGGCGTACCACAGGCAGCCAAAAACGTGGCCGTCCCTACAGAAGTGCCCAACAGCGTAGCATACCGCATAAACTCGCGTCGGTTGATCCGTCCTTCTGAGAGTTGCTCTTGCGCCTTCCACACCAGAGGGTGAATGCGCGGTTCAGATTGCGACATAATGAAATGTCTCCTTTCAACAAGGTGAATTGAGGTGACTGAGATGGGTTGGATGCACAACCGAAAACAAACAGGGGCAAGGGGATCCGTTGGCGGGGGGGATGAGCCAGATTCAGCCGTGCCACAAACAAGCGCTTTGAAAGCGCCCATTGTCATTGGGTTGTGTAATCAGCTTGTGTAGGGCTCTGTGGCCCATGACACAGATTGGGAACGAGTCAAGAATTGGAATTCACTTGAATATCTACTGCGGGTTCAGCTTTCTATAAGCCTGAACCAACAGAAAGATTTCCAACATGCATAGTGAAACGTGCCGAGGAAACACTGATTCAATTCGAGGATATTTGTCCCAAACGCTAAACAAATCGGATTTGTTTAGCGTTATAGTCACAGTATAGCATTCAGGGGCAGATCGGGCAAAACCAAGGGCAATGCACTTTTCGCGCTTCATCACAGTGCTACATCAACGAAACCAAAGAAAACAGAGCAACTTATACTTGACGGCAGCGAAAGTTTCGGATATGGTTGCGCCAATTACTCCAAAAACAAAACTGAAATTTCAGGCGGAGGTTGCATGGACAGTGTAGATCGGTATCCTATCTCACCACTTCCGCCCTCACCGATGCCCGACCGACAAGGAATTCCAGAAAGTCTGGCTTCGCTGTTCTATCCACGCGCAGGCGAACTGTCATTGAGTGAGACGGCCTATCACCGCATTCGAGACAAGATCGTCCACCTGGAGTTGCCGCCTGCTTCTGTTATCGACGAAGCGACCTTGACCAGCGAGTTGCAGATCGGTCTGACGCCGATTCGTCAGGCATTGCGCAGGTTGGCCCAGGAGAACCTGGTTGTGATCCTGCCGCGGCGTGGTACGCTCGTGGCCGATCTGGATATGGACAATTTGCAGAAGATCTTCGAGGTTCGCCTCGAACTGGAAACTTTGGCGACGCGTCTGGCAGCGGAGCGCGCCAGTGCCGGGCAGATCGCGGCGATGAACGAACTGCTGTCACCCGATCACATAGCCCTGGCGGCGGATTGGGGAGAAAATCGCAATGAACTCCTGATCCAAATCGACCGGCGCGCGCACATCCTTCTGGCGGAAGCGGCACGCAACGAAATCCTTGCCGAGACGCTGGACTCCCTCTACAGCCATGTCTTGCGCCTCTGGTATGTGACGATCAATCAGGTCAAGACGTTGGACGGTGCATTGGAAGAACATCGACAGATCGTGGCTGCGCTGGCAGATCGCGACGCGCAGCGCGCCCAGGCAGTCATGCGCCGGCACATCACCGGCTTTCAAGACGAAGTCTTGATCAAACTATAGAATTTTCAAATGCGCACTCCTACACGCGCCGAAGACGCCTTTGCAAAGTAGACCGCTTTGCGGTTCAATTTGGGCAGCGAATTATCACCGAGAGGATTGCACATGTCGACGATGCCTGAATCCAGACGAATGGCCGGCAGTGAGTGGTTGAAGGATCACCCAAGGCTGCTCGAAGCCCTCTACCGCACCACCGAGACGGGCATCAAGCGTCTCTACCCGCTGATGAAACGGATCAACCCGCGCTGGACGGAGCGCATGTTGCTTTGGATTGAAAAACCGGCCAAGGTCTACCTCTTCAACTGTCGCATGTGCGGCCAATGCATCCTGCACAGCACGGGGATGACCTGCCCGTTGACCTGCCCCAAAAACCTGCGCAACGGTCCGTGCGGCGGCGTGCGCCAGGACGGTCACTGTGAAGTGATTCCCGAGATGCCCTGCGTGTGGACTCAGGCCTGGCAGCGCGACAGCCGCATGGCGATCTACCGCGGCGAGATCCACTTGATTCAACCCCCCATCAACCGCAGCCTGCAAGAAACATCCTCCTGGGTTAATATGCTGGACGGTATTGACGTCCAGACACCGAAAGGCTGGGTATCGAGGACGAGGGATCAGGATCGCATCGGAACTGAGACAACTACGCGCTCCCGATCTGAAACCGCCTGAACGCAACCGGCCACAAGCAGAGTCGCCACAGGCATCCATACCCTCACACAATCCTCAATCTCTGTTCTCAACTTTCACACTAGAAAGCGAAATCCAAATGAGCGAAAATCTCGACGCCAGCCGCAGCGGAACCTTTTTCGGCGAGTCGGGCGTAGCGGGCTTCACACACCGCGCCTTCCTCAAATCTATGGGCTACGACGACGACGACATGCAGCGGCCCGTCATCGGCATTTGCAACACCTACAGCGAGCTCAATAATTGCAACGTCCATCTCAAAGATCTGGCCGAAGCCGTCAAGCGTGGGGTATGGCAGGCAGGCGGCTTTCCGCTGGAGTTTCCCACGATCTCGTTAGGCGAGATCTTCCTGACGCCGACTTCGATGCTGTGGCGCAACCTGGCCGCCATGGACACCGAAGAGATGATCCGCGCCCAACCGTTGGATGGCGTGATCCTGCTCGTGAACTGTGACAAGACGACGCCCGCGGCCCTGATGGGTGCAGCTAGCGCCGATCTGCCCTCTATCGTGGTCAGCGGCGGCCCCATGCTCAACGGCCACTACAAAGGACAGATCCTGGGCGCATGCACCGACTGCCGTCGCCTCACCGCCGAATTCAACGCCGGCACGCTTGATGAAGGAACCTACCGCGAGATTGAGGACGGCATCGTGCGCAGCGCCGGTCACTGCATGGTAATGGGCACGGCATCGACGATGAATTCGATCCTCGAAGCGCTGGGCATGACGCTTCCCGGCAATGGCGCCATCCCCGCCGTAGACTCACGGCGCACGCGGCTGGCCGAACACGCCGGTCGCCGCATTGTGGACCTGGCGCGCGAGGGGACGCGGCCCTCACAGATCCTGACCCGTGAGGCGTTTGAGAATGCGATCACTCTGCTCTGTGCACTGGGCGGCAGCACGAATGCCGTGGTGCACTTGCCCGCCATTGCCGGTCGTGTGGGCATCGATCTGCCGCTCGATCTCTTCGATACGATCAGCCGGCGCACGCCCCTATTGGCCAACATGCGCCCAAGCGGCAGCTATCAGATGGAGGATCTCTACTACGCGGGCGGTATTCCGGCCATCCTCAAAGAATTGTTGCCACTGCTGCACGGAAATGTCCTCACGGTGACGGGGAAAACGCTGGCCGAGAATGTGGCCGGCGCCCGCATCGAAAACCCCGATGTAATCCGCTCCTTTGAAAGCCCGATTCAAGCCGAAGGCGGCTTGACCATCCTGCGCGGCAATCTGGCGCCCGATGGTGCGGTGATCAAACACGCGGCGGCGTCGGCCAGGCTGTTGCACCACCGCGGTCGCGCCGTCGTCTTCGCCGACATGGACGACCTGCAGGCGCGCATTAACGATCCGGATCTCGATGTGGCGGAAGAAGATGTATTGGTGCTCAAACACGTCGGCCCTGTAGGCGGACCGGGAATGCCCGAAGTAGGCAACTTTCCGATTCCGGGCAAGTTGCTGCGCCAGGGCGTGCGCGACATGGTCCGAATCTCGGATGCCCGCATGAGCGGCACGGCCTTCGGCACCATCGTGCTCCACGTCGCACCGGAGAGCGCCGTCGGTGGTCCATTGGCGCTGGTTGAGGACGGTGATGAAATCGAACTCGATGTCGCCAATCGGCGCATTCATCTGCACGTGGACGAGTCCACGCTGGCCGAGCGACGGTCAGGCTGGCAACCACCTGTGCGCAAGCACACCCGAGGCTATACGAAGCTATTCCTCGACCATGTCATGCAAGCGCCACAAGGCTGTGATTTCGACTTCCTGCTCGGCAGCGATCCAGTCCATGCCACAGAGCAGCCGAAGTTCTAGCAAACACGCCAATCTACCAGCAGGGACAGAAGCGTTTGTGCCGTTGGAAGATCCCTGTTCAATCCGCCGAGAGTAGCCCATGATCAAAGATCAACGTGTGGCTAAAGCCAACAGTCGTCTGGAACGTGTTCTCACATCAGGTCGGTTCGCGGTGACGGCAGAGTTGAACGCACCCGATAGCGCCGATGCGGAGGATGTGTACAAGAACGCCCTGGTCTTGTCTGAGGTGTGTGACGCCGTCAACGCCACCGACGGATCGGGCGCCAACTGCCACATGAGCAGTCTGGGCTGCTGTGCGCTGTTGACCCGTGCCGGCTACGAGCCGGTCTTGCAGGTGAGCTGTCGCGACCGCAACCGCATCGCCATCCAGGGAGATCTGTTGGGTGCCGCGGCCATGGGCGTGCAGAATGTGCTCTGCCTGACCGGCGACGATGTCAGCGCGGGGGACCAACCGGAGGCGCGCCGCGTCTTCGATCTTGATTCGATACAACTGCTCCAGACGGCGCGTACGATGTGCCAAGAAGGCGTCTTTCTCAGTGGACGCAAACTGACGACGGCGCCTCGCTTCTTCCTCGGCGCCGCCGCCAATCCGTTTGCGCCGCCACGCGAATTTCGTCATCTGCGCCTGGCCAAGAAGATCGAGGCCGGCGCAGACTTCATCCAGACCCAATACTGCTTCGACGTGCCGGTGCTAGAGGCGTACATGCGCAGGGTGCGCGATCTGGGATTACACGAAAAGGCCCACATCCTCGTCGGTGTGGGCCCGTTGCGTTCGGAAAAGGCCGCCGAATTTATGCGCAGCAAAGTGCCCGGCGTCCATATTCCCGATCAGGTGATCGATCGCCTCGCCAAGACGCCCAAAGCGCGCAAAGCAGAGGAAGGCATCCAGATCTGCATCGAAATCATTCAGCAAGTGCGCCAGATAGCCGGGGTCCACGGTGTTCACGTCATGGCCTATCGCCAGGAAGAGACCGTCGCCGAGATCATCGAGCGTTCAGGAGTCTTGGCAGGGCGGGTTGGCGATTGGGGAGTTGGAGAGTAGGGATCGGCTACCGTTTCCACTTATCGTGGCAGCGTGAAATAAAACCGCGCCCCCTGACCCTGCACACTCTCCACGCCGATCTCTCCACCGTGGGCTTCGATGATGCTTCTGGCGATGCTGAGGCCGAGGCCGGTTCCCCCGGTGGCACGATTTCGTGACTGTTCGGCGCGGTAGAACTGCTCAAAGACGCGCGATAGACTCTCCGGCGGGATGCCTTCGCCGCTGTCACACACAGAAATCAGCACGGTTTCCCCATCGCGCACCAGCGCCTGCACTTCGATGTGTCCGCCGGGGGGGGTGTGGCGGATGGCATTCCCCACCAGATTCGCCAGAACCCGCCCCACCTGTCGCCCGTCCATGTAGACAGGATCGACGCCGCTGTCCGCTTCGCCCGACAAGATCACGCCCTTCTCCTGGGCCAGAGCAGAAAACCCCTCCAGTGTATCCGAAATCAGATCGACAATAGAGTTGGCGCGCTTGTCCAACTGCATACCACCGGCATCAATCTGCGCCATTTCAAACAGATCGTCGATGAGTGAGGAGAGCGACTGGACGTCCCGTTGGGCAGTGAGCAAGTAACGCTTCACCGTATCGGCATCGGTGACGATGCCATCGGTCAGCGCTTCTAGGATGGCGCGCATAGAAGCCAACGGCGTGCGCAGATCATGACCGACCCAGGCGATGAGATCGCGGCGCAGGCGATCCAGTTCCCGTTGCTTGCGATCGGCCTCTTCGAGCTGTGTCGCCATCTCGTTGAACGTATGCGCCAATTGCGAGATTTCGTCACCCCCGGCAGCCGCGACCCGTACAGAGAGATCACCGGCAGCGATGGTGTTGGCGGCGCGTGTCAATGTGCTGATCTTGTCCGTCAGCGCCGAGGAGAGGAAGTAGCCCAACACCATGGCGATCCCGGCGGCGAAGGCGAGCAGCACGGTCGCCAGCAACAGATCATGTTCGCTGGCGAACATCAGGCGCGCCGTCACAAATACGTTGAGGAAGGTCAAGAGACTGGACAGCGCGTAGCCGCCCAACAACGTCCAACTCAGTCGCGGCGAACGGTGGATCCAACCCGAACGGTAGAAGGCATAACCGGCCACCATCGAAATCAACGCCGTGATGGAGAGGAAAAGCGCCATAGCCCGCAGATCGCCCATTGGCGGGTTCATAACAGCGAAGAAAAGCGCCAGTGCCCCCACCACCACCGCGATCACACCCAGCACAAAACGCAGGGCCAGCAGCCACGAACTTCGATTGTCTACCAACACAGTTTTCTGAGTCATCTTACCCATCTTCAAAAATGCCACGCGCCGCCGGGATTTACTAGCCCCTCAGTCGCATCGCCTCACGGATCAAACCGGTACCCGACGCCCCAAATCGTCTGAATATGCCTGGGCTCCGACGGATCAGACTCGATCTTTTCGCGCAGCCGCCGCACATGAACGGTCACCGTGCTCGGGTCTACATACTCGGTGACGCCCCAAACCCGATCAAGCAGTTGATCGCGATTGAAGACCTGCCGCGGATGGGTCGCCAGCGTCCACAGCAGATCGAACTCCTTAACCGTGAGCGCAACTTCGCTGCCCTGCACCAGCACCTGTCGCGTGTTGGGATCTACGCTCACATCGCCAAATGTGATCACCTGCGGCCGGCTGTCACTGGGTGTCGACTGTACGCGACGCAACACAGCCTTAACCCGACTCACCAGTTCGCGAGGACTGAACGGCTTCACCACATAGTCATCGGCGCCCATTTCCAGGCCGACGATGCGATCGGTCTCTTCTTTGCGTGCCGTAAGCATGATAATCGGCGTATTACCACTAGAACGCAGCCGCCGTGTGATTTCCAGGCCATCCACCTTGGGTAGCATCAAATCGAGGACAACCAGATCAGGCTGTTCGCGGGCAATCGCATCCAGGGCAGCCTGTCCATCGCGCACAACCGTTACGCTGTACCCCGACTGTTCAAGGTAGAGGCTGACAATCTCGCCGATACTGGGTTCGTCATCTACCACAAGAATTTTGCTTCCGTTCACAGATGCTCCTCTCCGCAAGATGTCGGGCCAGGGGTCAATCTCGATTCTGGTTCAGCCTCACCGCGTCATCGCCTCTATGCCATCTTCGCATACGTTTCTTACAAAACTCTTTCGCATCCCCATCATATCAGGGCGCGTAAGAGTCTGTTAACCATTTTGTTCGACTATTGTAACCGCTAGCGCCTAGAGTACAAGGAAAGCGGCGAACAGCGTCGCTTTCTACACATAACTTTTCCTAAAAATGGTGGGGAGGGAAAGAGTTGCACCCACAAAGGCAATCACTTGGTACCTCGTCCATTCAGGCGGTACAATGTGGCTTGTCGTGACGCAGGGTTTGGATCTGGAGAGGACTTCCGTTCGAATGCGCAATCGTTGGCTGCTCTTGGGCGTAATACTTCTGATCGCAGGTGGCGCAGGCTACTTTTCATGGACACAGGGCATCTTTGGCAGGTACACCCACGCGTGGACTGATGAGGATCTTCACACCCTACGATCTCTGTCGTTGGATTCACTCCCCCCCCTGCCACCCGATCCTTCGAACGCGGTCGGCAACGATCCGCGGGCGGTGGTGTTGGGGCACGCCATCTTCTTCGACAGCCGGTTCAGCGCCAATGGCGAATTTTCTTGTGCCACCTGTCATCAACCCGATCACTACTTTACAGATGGATTGCCCAAAGCCAAAGCCATGGGCAACACGCCACGGCACACGCCCACCCTCGTAGGGACGGCCTACGCTCCCTGGTTCTATTGGGATGGTCGTCGCGACAGCCAATGGTCACAGGCCATGACGCCGATGGAAGCAGCCGTGGAACAGGGCGGCAACCGCACCCAATTTGCCCACCTCATCGCTCAGTTTTACGCCGAAGAGTACGGCGAACTTTTCGGTCCCTTGCCCGATCTCAGCAGCCTCCCCGCCAATGCAGGACCGGTAGATGATCTCGCCTTGCGCGCCGCCTGGGAGTCTATGGACGCAGCGGATCAGGCGAGCATCAATCGGATCTTCGCCAACATGGGGAAGGCCATCGCTGCCTATGAAAGACAGATCATGCCGGGGCGCAGTCGCTTCGACGACTACGTGGTCGCCGCTCTGGCAGGCGACGAAGAACGTATGCAGGCGTTGCTGACCGCTGAAGAAGTGGCAGGGCTTCGCCTCTTCATCGGCGAAGCCCACTGCACCCAGTGTCATAACGGGCCACTCCTGACCAACAACTCGTTTCATAACAACGGAATTCCTGCCGAAGCGGGGGTGAACCTGGATGTGGGGCGCGTGGAAGGGGTAAGGCAGGCGCTAGAGAACCCGTTCAACTGCCTGGGCCAATACAGTGACGCAGATCCTGAGGATTGCGCCGAGACGCGTTTTGCCAAGATGGACGGGGACGAACTGATCGGGGCGTTCAAAACGCCAACCTTGCGCAACGTGGCCAATACAGCACCCTATATGCACAAGGGCACCTTCCCCGATCTGGATGCCGTGCTGGAACACTACAACAGGGCGCCGGCTGCATTCCCCGGCCACAGTGACTTACTGCCGCTCGATCTTGATCAACGACAATTGGATCAATTGAAGGCTTTTCTCGACACGCTGAGCGCCGAACCGGATGTGCCGCCAGAATTGCTCTCCGCCCCCATGAGGTGAACCGGCATCGAATAGGACAATAGCCAGCAATCCCTATCAGTGCAGCACAGCACAAGCTATCTGGATCGCTACGCGACCGTACGAATCACCGGTTGTCTTCCACCTTCACTTCATCGCCCACACGGATCAGCCCGGGCTCTATCACCCGGGCAGTGATGCCGCCATGACCACGCATGGCATTGTAGCCGCCAGGACCCAGTGCTTCTTCCATGCGTGAACAGGGATGACAGAGACCGCTCATCTCGCACAGGGCGCCACCAATGCGGAAGCGCTTATCCTTCAACGCCAGCAGGTTGATGCCGCTGACCACAATATTGCGCCGTGTACGCCCGGGATCAATGGCGGCTTCGCCCAGCATCGATCCAACGGCAACCAGGTGCTCGGCCTGGATCAAGGTCACCTGCCGTTTGCTCTCCGCTCGTCCCCGAAACCGATCCCCGTCGAGTCCTGTCCCCACCTGGGCGTAAACGGACGACAGCGGCTGCAGCGGTTCACGCCGGGCGGGGCGCACGCCAATCCAAACGACTTTGCCAACCTGTGGCAAGGTGTCGAGCAACCGAGCCAGCGGGCTGCGTTCGGTTTCGTCGTCAGATGTGGGTTGGTTAGCACGCATCGCACTCTCCTCTACTTCCAATACACTTTGCCGGCCACGCCGTCAACGGTGATCTGTTGACCTTCAGGCACCCGCCGCGTCGCCCCATAGACGCCGATCACTGCAGGCAGACCATACTCACGGGCGACAATGGCGCTCTGCGAAAGCTGGCCACCTGTTTCCAGCACAATGCCGCTAATGATGGAGAAAAGCGGCGTCCAACTCGGATCGAGTGCCCTTGTAACCAGGATATCCCCGGCTTCAAGGCCGGCGGCGGCTTTCAGGGATAAGACCACGCGCGCCCTGCCCGTCACCCATCCGCCACTGGCCGCCACGCCGTCGAGCAACTGGCCTTCGGTAATCGTCCCTATCAGCGACAGAGGTTTGCCTTCGGCACTGATCGCAGCAGGTGGGTCGGGTCGTTCATGCCAATACCGCCATGCGCTGCGACGTTCTGTGATCACATGGGGCAGGTCGAGCCGGCTGACAGCGGGCTCACCTTCTTTTAGCAGGGCTTCGATCTCCGGCACAACCAAAAAGTAAAAATCGTCCGCTTGCGCCAGCCAACCCCTGGCAGCCCACCGCGCGGCCAGGGTGGCATAGATGCGACGCGGCGGCAACAACAGCATGGAAAGGTAGTGTTGCCCATTGTCGCGGACGCGGACGAGCCGGTGTAGTTGCGAAAGCGACCGGCGAAACGAGATGCGCTGCAACGGGTTCAGGCGTGATTCCAACCGCTGTGTGGCGTCGAAGCGCTCCTGTTGTTGATGCTGTTCCGCTTCGTGCGGGTTGAAGCCCGAGCCAGAACGCAAATAGTTGACGATCTGCTCGATCACGTTGGCCGGCTCTTCGACCCAGCGCGGATAGAGCCACTCGGCATCCACGGCGCTCCGATGACCGTGCCGCTGCAAAAACCGCTGTAACTGCGCCAGGACTTGAGATGCCTCCGCCTGGTTAGGCAGTTCACGCAAGACTGTCGACGGCGGCGAACTCAGGAAGAAGGAATCTAGCTTCTGGCGCTTGATCAGATGTGTCAGCGACCACAAGTCGGCCAGAATCTCCGTCTGAATAATGCCGGACAACCCGGTCACCAATGGCTGGATCAGTGCCGGTTCGCCCCAATGCTCAAGCTGCTTTTCCATCTCGCCATACTCGTACATGGCCGATGATGTTGCCGACGTATGAAAACCGGTATACGTTTCAAGCCGTTGCAACCAGATCCCCTGAGCTTGATCCCACAGCGATTGGTCGCTCTCAGCATGAAGGTCGCGATCCATAAACGCCGCCACCCAGCGTTCAATTTGCTCAAAGTCATGTTCGAAGCGCTTAATCTGCTCGTCCCAATTGCGCATTTGACGCAAGATCAGTGGTGACCGCTGAATCAGTGTTACCCATCGCCAATCATGATAGCGTTTGGCCACTTCGGGCAGCCCGCCGACGCCGTCCGCCAGGATGGTGGCGGGCACACCATACCCCTGGTAAAGTATGTGGGCAAGCGCGCCCTCATTGGTGTAGATGCGGCCGTACAAGCGTTTGATCCATTCGACATCACGCGTAAGATCCGCCTTGAGATCGGCAAAGGTCGACTGCGTGTTACGCTGCAAGATCGGCGCCCAGATCGACCAGGTGAATGGAGTCACCGGTTCGGGCCACCGTTCGCCGGTCTCAGACAATGTCCACAGATCATAGGGTTGCGATGCTTGTTCAGTCTGCGGCAACCATGCATCGTTGCCCGGAGCACGCATGGCTAGATATCCGGTGTTGCCGGTAATTGGACGCACCTGTAGGATGTAAAGCCGGCTGTTGAGGATCGCCCATTGCACATCTTGAGGTCCACCGAATGCCTTTGCCAACTGTCGCCCCAGGGCCACCACGGCCGACACATGCAATTCCGAAAGTGATGGCTTACCCCGTTCAGCCGAATCGACGTAGGCTTCGCGTAACTGGCCACTTTCCAGTGTGATCATTAGAGCCTTATGCGCGATCTTACTGTCAATGATCTCGCCAGTCTCGCTGTCAACGACAAAGGTATCGGGCGTCCCTTGTCCATCTGTCAGCATGGTGGAAAGGCCCAACACCGAGTTGATGATCATCTGAGTAGGGTCGCCCGAAATGGGGTTGACGGTAAACAGCCCACCAGACATTCGCGCGGGGATCATCAATTGCACGATGACACCCATACTGACCTGGGCCGGGGCAATCCCATGCTGCATCCGGTAGGCAATGGCGCGTGTGCTCCAAAGGCTCGACCAACAGCGCACCACGCTATCGAGGATCGCCTGCTCCCCGATCACACTGAGGTAGGTCTCGTGCAGCCCGGCGAACGACCTGTCGGCCAGGGTGTCAACGTAGGCGGACGCGCGCACAGCCACCGTCTCTTCGACGGTAACGCGCTCGTTGTAGATGGATCGGATTGGGTTGGCAAGTTCAGGTGGCAGCCTGGTCTGACCGAAAAGCGAACGAATCTGCCTGGAAGCCGCTTCCAGTGTGGCCAGATTGGTAGGATCGATGCGCGCCCAAATGGCGTCGATCACCAGATCGAGGCGGTTGCCGGAAACGAAGTGACGGTAGGCCTCGGTCGTCACCACAAAGCCTTTGGGGACGCGGAAGCCGGCGCGCAAGAGACGCGAGAGTGCCGAGGCCTTGCCGCCACCCAGTTGAAGCGTCAGTTCATGGCTGTCAAGGGGAAGAACAAAGATAGGAGGCATACCCCGGCCTACTACACATCGAGGGGCGGCAACGGGTACGCCGCCTCAAATTCTGCGTCGGCTGTATACTCCGGCGCAGGTTGACCAAGACGGTGGAGCGCCATAGCGGCGGCCGATTGCGCTGCCTCTTGTTTGCTACGGCCACGGCCAACCCCATAGGCATGCTTATTGGCCGATACTTGAACCGTGAAGTACCGGGCATGATCGGGGCCTTCGCTATTGATGGTTTTGTAGCGTGGGGTGACGCCAATTTCGCTCTGCACCCACTCCTGCAACCGGCTCTTGGGATCTTTGGCGAGAGCTGCCGCGGCCACTCGATTCACTTCTTCCAGCAGCCGCGATTCCAGAAACTCACGCACAGCAGGCAGTCCCCGATCCATATAAATCGCGCCGATCACAGCTTCAAAGGTAGCGCATAAGGTCGCCGGGCGTGTGCGACCGCCACTCTCTTCCTCACCGTGCCCAAGCATGAGGAACTCGCCCAAGTGCAGCTCAACGGCAAAGCGCGCCAGCGTTTCACGCCGCACCAGGGCCGCGCGCAGGTTAGTCAGTTCCCCTTCACGTAGTTGGGGGAAGAGACGGTATAGCAGTTCACTACTCACGAAGCCAAGAACCGCGTCGCCCAAAAACTCCAGTCGCTCATTGTCCGACAGATCGAAGTCTTCGTCTGCCTCATTGAGAAAACTGCGGTGTACAAAGGCGCGCTGAAGGTAGCTCTTATCGATGAATGTTACTTCTGAAGTTGCTTCGAATTCAGCAACATCGCGTACTTCGGCAGACATGCTTACTCCTTGCCTTTCAGCATCAGTAAGTCGGCAATTTCTTAAGCCCCAGCCCTGTCAGATTGACAACGACAGTCTCACCGGGGCGAATGTGCGGACGCAATTGGGCCAATGCCGCCGCGGCTGTGGCACTGGTCGGTTCCACAAAGAGGCCCTGTTCGGCTAGCTTTGCACGTGCCGGCGTAATCTCATCATTGTGGACGGCGATGGCGGTGCCTTCGGAGTGTCGCAACGCAGAGAGGATCGAGCGGGCACGCACGGGCTGCTCAACGGCGATGCCGTCGGCCAGCGATTTTGGGCCGATCATTCGGCGGGGGCGTACAGTCTCCCATCCCTCGTGAAAGGCTTCGACGATAGGCGAGATCGGATCTGCTTGAACCGCCACCATGCGCGGCAAGCGGTCAATGACGCCACAGTCGTACAGTCGCTGGAAGCCACGCCATGCGCCGAGGAAGAGACCACCGTAGCCGCAAGGAGTAATGTACCAATCAGGCACACGCCCCCCCAGTTGCTCCCAGATTTCCCAGGCATTGGTCATAAATCCGAGCAGACAGGCAGGGTTCCAGGCGTGCGAGGCGTAGATGGCGTCACCGTCTTGGGCAGCCTCGGCAGCCTGCCTTGCCACAGAACGAGGGCCGGGCACTTCGATCAATTCGGCGCCGTAGACTGCAATCTGAGCCTTCTTGGGCTCGGCTGCCGAGTCGGGCACGAAGATTCGCGCCGATAGACCGGCACGCGCCGCATAACAGGCCAGGCTGGCGCCGGCATTGCCGCTGGAATCGTCCATCACGGTGCTAACGCCGCGACCAAGCAGCCAGTTGATCATGACACTGATCCCACGATCTTTGTAACTGCCCGACGGCATCAATCCTTCAAACTTCCAAAAGAGAGGCAGGCCATCCCACTCATCATCGATCAGCGGCGTCCACCCTTCGCCTAAGCTCACCCGCTTTTGCTCGGGCGCGACCACGGGCAGCATGGCGGCGTACCGCCAATGTCCCGCCTGAGAGGTGTCGATCTTATCAGGATCAAAGGTGGGTAGATTGCCGAACTCCAACGGTTCCCCGCTGATTGGGCAGCGCAACGGCGCTTCTTCAGCGGGGACCACAAATTTGCTTCGGGGGCAATAGGCTATCAAACGGTAGATCCTCTAGGTTCAACGCAGAACGTGAATGGGGGATGTGCAGCGACGCGATCATCGTTGCCGACATCCATTCCCACCTTGCATCATTGCTCAGACAGGCTTTGCAGGTAGGCGTACAAGACGGTCAAGCCGGATGTGCTGACCGCGGACGGGCCAAAGATATGCTCCGCACCCAGTTCGCCGTTTCTGCCCGTTCGGATGGCGTCATCAAACTCTGCAGAGGAAAGGCTCAGGCCGGTGAGCGATCCTCCCTTATCGGCGACGCCTTCTCCCTGCGCACCATGACACTCGGCACAGCGATTGGTGTAGATGGTTTGACCACGGCTGAGATCGACAGCAGTTGTGGGCGTTGCCTCTGCCTCCGGTGCAGGTGTACCGTCCTGGCTGCCGTTGCTGTTAGCGTCGCTACTGATTGTATCAGTGTACACCTGTTGTGCAACAGCCGTAAATCGGGCCGCGGGCATTGTGGGCACAGGTCGATCTGTCGCCGCCGGCGCCGACGACGAAGATTGACTCGCGGAATCAGCGCCACAGGCTGCGCTAAGCAAGGCCACCACGAGCAGAGCCATCCCACTGATCCAGCGCAGAGTGAATGTGTTTCGCTTCATTGAATCGGCTATCCTTTCACAACAGTTCGTACGACACAAGTTGTCACGGTACGGGTTACGTCTACACTATCGGGTCATTTTCGGGTCGAGGGCGTCGCGCAGGCCATCGCCCACAAACGAAAAGCCCAACATCGCCAGAGCAATCGCCAGCGTAGGGAAGAGGGCCAGGTGCCAGGAAACGCGCACATAGGCGCCCGATACACCCACCATTTTACCCCAACTTGGAATCGGATCGTTGATGCCAATCCCGAGAAAACTCAGGCCGGCCTCGCCAAAAATCGCCGCCGGAATACCAAAGCTGACGGCCACCAGCAAGGGAGAGAGCGCATTGGGCAACAGATGGCGAAAGACGATCGCCCACTGCCGAACACCCAGGGAACGCGCTGCTTCCACATATTCCTTCTCGCGCAGGGACAACATCTGGGCGCGCGTCAGCCGTGCGATCCCAATCCAACTGCTGATGCTCAGGGCAAAAATGACGTTCCAGAGACCTCCACCAAGCAGGGAAATCACCAAGATCGCAAAAATCAGCCCAGGGAAAGCGGTCATGATATCGATGATGCGCGTCACCACAAAATCTACCTTACCGCCCAGGTAACCGGCCGCACCGCCTAAGGGCACACCGACCAACAGGGCGATCAACTGAATCGTGATGCCGACTGTCATGGACGTGCGCGCCCCGTAAATGAGGCGGCTCAGGTAGTCGCGCCCTACCTCATCGGTACCGAGCGGGTATTTTGGGTTTACCAGGGGCAACACACGCACCGCCGTAAAATCTGCCTTGTCATATGGATAGGGCGCCAGAACATCGGCGAAGATAGCCAAAATGAAAAAGAAAAGCACGATCACCAGGCCAACAACGGCAAGCCGATTGCGCATGAAGCGGTTGGCTGCATCTTGCCAAAGAGTACGGTGTTTTCGTAGGCTTGCAATCTGTGGGGCGACTGGCGCAGCCGACACTTCGCTCTGTTTTGAAGCAACCATTACTGCCCCTCCTGCGCGCCCAAGCGCACCCGGGGATCAATCCAGGTGTAGACGACATCGGTTAAAAGGTAGACCAGTCCCCACAGCAACGCAATCAGCAGAACGGTGGCCATCACCATAGGATAGTCACGATTAAAGGTGCTCGTTACGAAGTATTTGCCCAGACCGGGTATACGAAAGATAGATTCGATGAAGATACTGCCTGTCATGAGGTCGGGGATAATCGGGCCCATCACCGTCACCATTGGAATCAAGGCGTTGCGCAAAACATGACGCAACATGATCGACCGCTCTCCTAGCCCTTTGGCGCGAGCCGTACGCACAAAGTCGGCGTTTAAATACTCGATGACGCTGGACCGCGTGTAGCGGGCAATAATCGCCATCGGCGCCAGCGCATAGGCCGTCACCGGCAAGATCCAGATCCTGGCAGACATACCTACCCACAAGACAGCCGGTCTCGCCCCATCCACCCATTGGCAACCAATCCAAATAGACGGCGAAGAGCAGGATCGACAACGTCCCCAGCACAAAGCTGGGCATGATGAAGCCCGACGTTGCCAGGAAGGTTACCACTGTGTCTACCCAGGAATTTTGATTGTATCCTGCCACGATGCCCAGGGTAAGGCCAACGCTGAAAGCAAAAAAGATCGTCACCAGCCCAACCTGTGCCGTAATCTTCCACGTCTTCGTAATCAATTCGGCGACGGTGGTGGTTGGCTGTTGATACGGGATACCGAAATCGAAACGTACGGCATTGGACATGTAGTTGATGTACTGCTTCCAAACAGGCTGATCCAGTCCATACTTGCGCAGGATATTGGCTTTGGCGGCGGGCGGAAGCGGTTGTTTTCCTTCATCGAAGGGGCCACCGGGGACAGCATGCATCATGCTGAAGGTAATCATGGAGACGGCGAGAATAACAAATACGAGTGAAATCAGGCGACCAAAGATGTAGCGGGCCATCGATTCAAACCCTTCTAGACAGGTAGCGTGGCGGTTTCGAAGTGCCAGAGGGTGTACACACAAGCGAATTTATACGATGGCCGGAGTGTTGACACTCCGGCCATCGTATACACGAGACTTTACACGGTGAGACTAATGCTGTGCAATGTAGACATCACCGTAAACCCAGTCATTGCCCCAGTGCCAGGCGGCAATGCCGTTGGAATCTGGGGTACGGAAACCTTCGCCCAGATAGTAGGGTTGATAGAGCGTGCCCTGCCAGCGATGAACGATGAAGACGCTGCCCACATCGTCCACCAGGATGCGCTCGGCATCGCGGAACATCTGAGCACGCAGTTCAGGATCGTCCACCATCGGTGTGGCGTCGCGGATCAAGGTGTCAAACTCTTCGTTGCGCCAGGAATGGCGTCCTGTCGAAACGAAGATGCCCAGCATATTCGTCGGATCCAGGAAGTCCATACCGTAAGAAATGGCGCCCAACGTGAGCTGTGTCGGCTTGGCATTCAGGGCGTCCATGTAGACCTTGTAGTCTTTGTTCGAGACCTCAATGTCAATGTTGAGACACTCCGAAATCGAGGCGGCCACGGCCTGGAAGACGGCTTGCAGCGCCGGTCCTTCATTGCGCAGCCACAGTTCCTGGGCCGGGAAGCCCTCGCCACCCTCGAAACCGGCATCGGTGAGGTATTGATTGGCCAGCTCACAGTCGTACATCTGATATTCCTTCAGCGCGCCCTCAACATCCGACGAGGGGAAGCCGGGCATCAGGAAGGAGTAAGCAGCCAAACCCTTGACTTCACCGTAGACGTTGCTGACAATGCTTTCGCGGTCCACGGCGTGGGCGAAGGCCTTGCGCACATTCAGATCGTTGAAGGGTTCAGTGAAGGTGTCGAAGAGCAAGTAATCTGTGCGGAAGTCGCCGAAGTGGCGCAGGTAATTCTCGCTCAGCACCGGATCCGCCATCACCAGATCCAGATCGGCCGGAGTCAGGTTTTCATAGCCTACCTGATCGATTTCCCCATTCTGGAAAGCAGCGAAGAAGGTGCTGGGATCCATGTAGATGATCTCTCTGCTCTTCAGGTAGGGCGGGTTCGGGCCTTTGTACTTTTCATTGGCCTCGAGCACGATTTTGCTGCCCGGTTCCAATGAGACCAGTTTGAAGCGGCCCGACGAGACCGATGTGGCCGGATCGTTGTTGTAATAGGGGCCATACTCGGCCAATGCCTTGGCCTGCATCGGCCAGGCAAAGTGCATCATGCCGGGCAGCGGCGGGAAGGGCTGGTACGTGGTGATCTGAAGGGTCAGATCGTCGACCGCTGTAACGGCCAATTCTTCCACGGGCAGTTCGCCAGCAATCACTTCGTCCCAGTTCTGGATGACACCGGCGTAGAACCAGGCAAAGTCCCAGGCGTGTTCGGGGCTGGCCGCGTACTGATAGGTGGCGACCCAGTCGTTGGCAGTGACAGGGGTGTCATCCGACCAGATCATGCCGGGGCGCAGGTGGAAGGTCCAGGTCAGACCGTCTTCCGAAACTTCCCAGCTTTCAGCAGCCATGGGGATAACGTTGAAATCCTTGTCCAGGTCGACCAGGGCCAGAGAAAACGTGCTGTCCCCGGTGCAGTAGCGTTGGTACACGGCAACCATAAAGTCAACGGTTGTCTGATTGGCCGTATTGCTGCAGGGTTCGCGCGAGATCTGCTGATCATACGGGGCCGCGCCTTCGGGCAGCATTTCACCGAAGACAGTCATCATCGGATCGGCTGCCTCAGCCGCCGGTGCTTCTGCTGCCGGTGCTTCCGCAGCCGGGGCCTCAGCCGCCGGTGCTTCTGCTACTGGGGCAGTGGTCGTCGGCGCACAGGCTTGCAGGGCAAGCATCAGCACAACCAACATGCCCATCACCCTAACTTGCTTCAAAAAACCATACCTTGAAGCCTCTTTCATGGACTCCTCCTCCGTGTTAGTGGAACAAAAAGTGGGCTATAGTGGCCAAATGGCCATGTGAAGAATACTACTAAGACCCGGGGGGATCGGAACTGTGGTGCGGCGCTACCAAGTTTAGATCAACTGTTTACTTTGTGGCAAACTTCAACGACACCTGTGCAAGGGTAAATTTTGCTTGGCGGCGCGTCTGGGCCGTGCTATACTGTATAGTCGCGGCCTGGCACAGATCTGTGTCGTTGCCCGGCGCAGATCCATACGGTTTATGCTACACGGAAGGATAGATCCCTTGTTCAGAAAGCTCTTTGGAAAAGAAGAAGAGAAGACACAAGACGAACTGCGCCTTGAGGCAAGTCTGCAAAAGACGCGCAGCAACCTCTTTGGGCGGATCGGTTCGATCTTTCAAGAAAATGAGATCACGGACGAACTCTGGGATGAGTTGGAAGAGTCGCTGATCATGGCTGACGTGGGTGTCGAAACCGCCACCGCACTGGTTGAACGAACGCGCCAACGGGTAGAGGACGAAGGCATCAAGGCCACCCGTGATGCTTATACCATCCTCAAGCAAGAGATGGTGCGGCTGCTCAAGGCCGAAGAACCACTGCACATCGAGGAGCCGCGTATCCTCACCGTCGTGTTGGTGGTCGGCGTCAATGGATCGGGCAAGACAACCACCCTGGGCAAGCTGGCCTATCGCTACAAAAATCGTCAGAAGAAGGTGGTGCTGGCCGCGGGGGATACCTTTCGCGCCGCCGCCATTGAACAGCTACAGGTGTGGGGAGAGCGGGCGGGCGTTGAGGTCATCGCCCAGGCGCCCGGCTCAGATCCGGCGGCCGTCCTCTTCGATGCGATGCGCGCCAGCCAGGAAAGTCGCCAGGCCGATATCTTGCTTGTGGATACGGCCGGTCGCCTGCAAAATAAGTACAACCTGATGCAAGAACTAGAGAAAATGCGGCGGGTGGCGGCACGGCAAGTCCACCGTGCGCCTCACGAGATCTTGTTGGTGCTCGATGCCTCCACCGGCCAAAATGCGATCTTGCAGGCCAAAGGCTTCAAAGAAACAGCCGGCGTCACCGGCATTGTCCTGACCAAGCTCGATGGCACCAGCAAAGGTGGCGCCGTCCTTAGCATCAAAAAACAACTCGGCGTTCCCGTCCGTTTCGTCGGCACGGGCGAAAAGATTGACGATCTGGCCGAATTTGATCCCATCGCGTTTGTCGAGGGGCTGTTGGGAGAGTAGAAGCGGGCGCTTCCTATCACTACTCTCTACTTTCATCCAAACGAATTGAGGATAGACGTTATGAGCACTGAACTGGAAAACCGTTTGAACCTGCTCGTTGAGCGGGTGGACTCGATTAGGGGGCGACTTTGACCTCGCCAGCAAGAAGGAACGTATCGCCGGACTCGAACAAGAGGTTGTAGGCCCCGACTTCTGGGACAATCAGCAAGAGGCCCAGGGCAAGATGCAAGAGATGAATAACTTGCAAGAGCAGGTGCGGGTTTGGGATTCGCTGCAGCGCCGGGCCAATGACGCCAAGGAACTCTGCCAAATGGCCGAGGATGATCCTGCTTTGCTCACCGAGTTGGAAGCGGAAGCGACCTCGCTCGAAAACGAGATCGCAAAGCGCGAGTTTGAACTGGCCCTGAGCGGCAAATACGACAATGGCTCCGCCATCTTTAGTATCCACGCCGGCGCGGGTGGCACCGAAGCCCAGGATTGGGCACAGATGCTCCTGCGTATGTATCTGCGCTGGGCCGAACGCCGCGGCTACAAAACTGAAATCAGCGACATGACGGCAGGCGAAGAAGCCGGGATCAAAAGCGTCACCGTGCAGGTAACAGGCCGCAATGCCTACGGCTACCTACGCGCCGAAAAGGGCACACATCGGCTTGTACGCATCAGCCCGTATGATTCCAGCAGTCGCCGCCATACCAGTTTTGCCAAGATCGAAGTCATGCCCGTCATTGACGAAGATATCGAGATCGAGATCAACCCCAATGATGTTCGCATGGATGTATTCTTGAGCAGCGGCGCCGGTGGACAGAACGTACAGAAAAACGCCACCGCCGTCCGTCTCTTCCACGAACCGACCGGCATCGTGGTCACCTGTCAGAATGAAAGAAGCCAGACCCAAAATCGCGAGATGGCGCTCAAGATCCTGCGCGGCAAACTATACGAAATCGAGCAAGAGAAGATCGAAGCCGAGCGGGCTCGTATCAAAGGCGAGAATGTGGGCGCCGACTTTGGCACACAGATCCGCAACTATGTGCTGCACCCTTACCAGATGGTCAAAGACCTGCGCACCGACCTGGAAACCGGGAATCCGCAAACTGTGCTTGACGGCGATCTCGATCCCTTCATGGAGGCGTGGCTGAAATTGCAGGTAGGAGAAGAATGACGATGTCAACGCTCAAACTCATCCCTGTCAAGCAGAAGGTTGCCTCTGAACAGGTAGAGGATGTGGCCGGGGCCGTCCGCAGCGGACTGGCATCCATATCGCCGGCCGAGCGCATCCGGCCGGGCATGTCTGTGGCCGTCGCCGTGGGCAGCCGCGGCATCTCATCGATCCAAGAGGTTGTGAAGACGACGGTAAACGCGCTGCTGGCATTGGGCGCCAGGCCATTCCTGGTGCCGGCCATGGGCAGCCACGGCGGCGGTACGGCGCAAGGCCAGAAAGAGGTGCTCGAAGGCTATGGGCTGGGCGAAGATGATCTAGGTGTACCGATCCGCAGCAGCCTGGACACGGTCATCGTCGGCGAAACGGAAGCCGGCATGCCGGTACACTTCGATGCCAATGTGGCGCAGGCCGACGCCATTGTGGTGATCAACCGCATCAAGCCGCACACTTCCTTTCGCTGCCGTTGGGAAAGCGGGCTCTTCAAGATTATCGCCGTAGGGTTGGGCAAACAACGCGGTGCAGAGACCATCCACGCCTGGGGTATCGAGGAAGCCATGCCCGCCGCTGCTCGCCTGATCCTGGCCCGGATGCCGATTGTGGCGGGGATCGGCATTGTGGAAAACGGATACCATCAAGCCGCGCAGATTGCCGTCTTGCCGGCCGAGCGCATCGAAGCTGAAGAACCGGCACTGCTCGAAACCGCCAAAGAGTATCTGCCCCGCATCCCGCTTTCTCCCATCGATCTAATGATCGTCGAGGAGATCGGCAAGAACATCAGCGGCACCGGCATGGATCTCAACATTGTCGGCATGTGGCGGCGCAACGGCGGCCCCATCGATCCTCCGATTCGGCGCCTGGCCGTATTGGATCTTACGCCGGCCAGCCATGGCAACGCCACCGGGATTGGCTACGCCGATCTGATCCCCGAGCGGTTGCGCGAAAAGGTGGATTGGCAGGCAACCTATATGAACTGCCTCACAGCGGGCAACTATGCCGGAGCCAAACAGCCGATCACCCTGCCCAATGATCAGCTTCTGCTTGCCACCGCGCTGGCCTCGCTTGATCCGCAGACGGCGCAGGTTGTCTACATCCGCAACACACTTGATCTAGAGACATTCTGGGTATCACCGGGAATGTTGGCGCAGGTTGCAGCCCACGACAACTTGACCGTTGTCGGCGAACCTCAACCGGTCCGCTTTGACGAAGAAGGCACTCTACAGCGACCGTCGCACGAGTGATAGGCCGACGAAAAGCGGTCGTCCAATTGTACAAATAGGCGGCGACATGCTAAGATCGCTAGTCGTTCCGGGTATCGGGGTGCAGACAAGATCCAGACAGTCGACGCCCACCCTGCATGCCCAACAATCGATGAGGAGAGGTCGCATAGTCCGGTCGAGTGCGCGCGTCTCGAAAACGCGTAGGGTTTACGCCCTCGTGGGTTCAAATCCCACCCTCTCCGCCACACCGAGAACACCCCAGCCCAATGGCTGGGGTGTTCTTTTGTAGTATCCGCCTGAAGCCTTCTGCGTACACATAGATATAACACTGTATACGCTGCCTTAACCGTACAAGGCAAGTCAGACGGTAACGACACAGATACTTATGTGTAAACTGTAAGGATTTTGATATATATTGCGGTATCCAAGCCAGCGTTGAATCGGATATGATTGCCTGTGGTATACCCAGCACCTTGTATTCGTGCCGACTATTGCTAACAAGAGAACGGGGGTAGTATGCTCTCCAAACAAAACACGTGGGATGAAAGAGGCGCCGCGGCATCGGCGGTACGAGTGCCGGCAACCGTTGATCCTATCCAGCCGGTGTATCAACACACGCCGTCCCCTCAACGGCTGGTGCTGATTGTTGCCGCCTCCATCTTCGTCGGCGAAGCATTGGTCATGCTCATGTTGTTTCGGTTGCCGGCCATCCCCCCACTGTGGGCCGGCGTTCTCGACGCTACCGCCATCACGCTGCTCATCCTACCCTGCTTATACTTCTTCTTGATGCGCCCACTGACCCAGGAAATCGAGGAACGCAAACGCTTCGAGACAGCCCTATCCGCCGTTAACCTGGAACTGGACCAGCGGATTCAGGCACGGACACAGGAACTAAGTCAGACCAATGCTGCCCTCACCCAAGAAATCCAGGAGCGAATGCGCACAGAAGAAGCGCTGCGCCAGGCCCACGACTCGATGGAATTTCAGGTACAAGAGCGGACTCGTGATCTTGCCCGTGCCAATCAGGATCTACGTCTTGAAGTCGCTGAGCGAAAGCGCGTAGAGCAGCAACTGCACCTGCAGACACGTGCCCTGCATGCGGCCGGCCAGGGGATCGTCATCACAGACCGGGCCGGCCTCATCCGCTGGGTCAACCCGGCTTTTACCAGTACCACCGGCTTTACAGCCGAAGAGGCACTTGGCCAAACACCCAACATCCTCAACTCAGAGCAGCACAGCCCGGCCTTTTTTGGTGACCTTTGGCAAACCGTCCTCAGCGGACAGACCTGGCAAGGCGAAATCATCAATCGGCGCAAGGATGGCACACTCTTTGTGGATGAGCAGACGATCACCCCGGTCATCAACGAGCAGGGCGATGTCACCCATTTCATCACGATCATGCGAGACATCAGCGAACGCAAGCGCGCCGAAGAGCATTTGGCCCAGATTAACCAGGATCTCCTATCGCTAAGCCAGGCCGAGCACGAGCAGCGGCGCCTGGCCGAAGCGTTGGCTCTGGCCACCAAGGCCCTTTCTTCTACCCTGAACCTCAATGATGTGTTGGATCAGATCCTGGAACAGATTGCTCAGGTCACATCCTACTATGCGGCAGCCATTTTCATGGTGCAGGACGACTGGGTCGAGATCCCCCGCCATCGTCGCTTCAGCGGAGCTGTGCACACACATCCTTTGATCGCCGGTTTCCCGCTTTCCACGGTGCCGCAACTGAGCAGGGTGGCCGCCACCGGCCGGCCCATGCTCGTTCATGATACCGAAGCCACCGCCGACTGGACCGCCATCAATGGCCTGGAGTGGATCCGATCTTGTATGATTGTTCCCCTGTTGGAAGGGACGCAGGTGATCGGTTTTCTGGCTACCGTGAGCGATGAACCGGACTTTTTCCAGGAAAAGAGCATGACGGCGCTAAGCGCCTTTGCCGCTCATGCCACGGTAGCCATGCAAAATGCCTGGCTCTTTCAGCAGGTGCAAAGCGGACATCAACGGCTGCAGTCGCTTTCTCACCGGCTGGTGGAGACACAGGAAGCCGAACGCCGCTACATAGCCCGTGAACTACACGACGAAGCCGGCCAGACCCTAACCTCACTGCTCTTTGGCCTGGGTCAGTTGGTGAAGAATGCCCATCAGCCTGAGATCGTGGCCAGCACCGCGCTCGAACTACGCGGCCAGACGGAAGAGATCATGGAAGCGCTGCACCGCCTTGCCGTAAACCTGCGGCCGGCCAGCCTCGATCATCTGGGTCTGCAGGCGGCGCTTGCCGCCTACACCGGCCGTCTGGCCGAACAACATGGCCTGCGCACCCGTTTCCGCGCAGTGGGGCTGGAGGATCGTCGTCTGCCTCTCGATCTAGAGACAGCCCTGTACCGAATCGCACAAGAGACGCTCACCAATGTGCTGCGCCACGCGCAGGCCACATCCGTCGACGTGTTGGTACAGCGCCATGGCGAACGAATCACTCTGCTGATCGAGGACAATGGTGTAGGCTTCAATGTGGCGTCTGCCTCGCAGAATAACCGTCTGGGTTTGCTCGGCGCCCGAGAGCGCTGTGAAATGTTGGGCGGAACCCTTGTCATCGAGAGTAACCCAGGCACTGGAACCACGATTGTTGCGGAGATCCCCTATGCCGATTCGTATTCTGTTTGCTGATGATCATAGTATTGTGCGCCGCGGGCTGATTGCCCTCGTCCACGATGAACCGGATATGGTTGTGGTGGGCGAGGCAGCCGACAGCAACGAAGCTGTGCGTCTAGCCGAAAAGCTGACCCCCGACGTGGTGGTCATGGATATCAACATGCCTGGGTTTGGCGGCATCGAGGCGACCCGGCAACTGCTCAAATTTCTACCCCAATTGCGCGTCCTCATACTCACCTTCCACGAAGACGAGAGCATGTTGCGCGCTGCCATGAGCGCCGGCGCCGCCGGTTTCATCATCAAACGCGCCGCAGATGCTGAGCTAGTGCGGGCGATTCGTGTCGTCGCTGCCGGCGAGCATTATGTTCACCCCAAGTTCCTCGGCACTCTGTTGCGCGAGTTCTCAAACCCCGAGCAGGGTAACACCGTTTCTACCGAGATTCTCACTGCCCGCGAACAAGAAGTACTGGTTCTGCTCGCCCGCGGCCATACCAATCGCGAAACGGCCGACAGGCTGCGGATCAGCGTGCGCACGGTAGAAAGCCACCGCGCAAGCCTGATGAGCAAGCTAGGCCTGCACAGCCGGTTTGATCTGGTCAACTACGCAGCGGAGCACAACCTCCTAGACTGACCACTCCCCCACCCGGCCACGGGTTCCGTAGAAACTACTGACTCTCTACGCAGTAACTACGCTACAAGCCCATAGGGTTTTTCCCAGGGGCGTAGCGTAGTTACTGCGTACAAAAAGTGCGCGATCGACGCGTATCAAATCCGCTTCAAACGCCACGCTTTCTCCCTTACACTGGCATTCAAGTAGTTAACAACCGTCGCTCCTCCGATAGAACTCACTACCTCTTCTGTAGATAACGGCGCCTGGTCAGTTTCGGGTATGTCGTCCCTGAAGAGTGACTAAGAAGAGGGTGGGTTCTATTTGGGATCTTCGTCCTCGCGGCCTCCCTATGCGAATTAGGGAACGCGTCGCTGCATCGTTCGCCCTTGAGGAGGACAGACATTGGATTCTCTTCACTTTCCGCCTATGCCGACCAGTACCGCCAGGGCGATGGAAAGTGTCCTTGGCAGCCAGAAATATCTATCGTGTGGTGGGCGACGAGGCAGAAACACTCTTCAGTTGTTCGGAGCCGCACCGCTCCGGCACTCTTGCACCGCCGACACTGTCCTCCACTTCCGCTACACGTTGGTGACGATTTTCCAGTATCTCGAATCTCTCTCCGACGCCGGTGCAGCCGAAGCCTCCCGCATCCGGGGAGACTGGAAATATGCCCTGCACTTGCCGCTGACCTTCGCCGGCTTCAAAGTCTCAAACTTATGCGCCTTTCGCTGCACGATGCACGCAAGACAGGTGGCAAGCAGCACAGTTTTCGAGGATATCATCCAGTGGCTACGCAATCAGCCCCAGCTCTTAACCGATGCCGGTCCCTGCCATCATCTGGGCGACGAGGATATCGGCGCGCCGTCTGCCGACTCTCCGGCTGGAATGGATGTATGACGCCATGTGCAAGGCGCTGACGGCGTTGGCGGCAGAAGATCCCGATTGGCTGCGCACGACGCTGCACCTTACCCGCTACACACGCTACGCCCAAGAGGGCGCCATCCTCAAACTTCCGTGGCAGGGCACAGAACAGCACCACCTTTCACAGGCCATTGCAGGCGACGTAAGCAGCCTCTTGCAGACAGTAGATGGCGCTGGGCGCACCGAACTGGCCCGGCTACCCGAAGTCCGACGCCTGCGCCAGGCAGTACAGCGCTACGAACTGTCCAGTAGCTCAGCCCAACGCTCCCCAACGCTGTGCAGCCTGTACCTTCAGGGGGAGCAGACAGCAGTTGTCGATAGCGATTGCCATGGACCGGTCGCTCTACCGGATGCCCAATTACTGCTGCGAAGAGGATGAACCCTGCTCACGCCCGCACAAACTCATCTAGATTAGGTAGTCACACGCAATGGCGGGGCAAATCATCAAGAAAGGGGCTGTTCTCAATCCAAACACGTTCGCCAATCAGGTCTGTTTTTCGTGAGTCCCGACTGCTCTTTGAACTCAATCGTCTGCTGTGTCGTAAGAAGCAAAGGAAACAAGCATGCGCCATCTGTTAGCGATCCTTATCCTGTTTTCACTCGTGTTTACACCTGTATCTCCTGCCTTCGCCCAAGATGGGTCAGGCACGGATAGCCCGACGGACACAAACCCCATCTTTCTCCCTCTGGTCGTGGAAAACGGCGCCAGGGTTGTCCCTTCTGAGACTCTGCCACCACCAATTCCCGCCACTCCCGAGCCGCCAAGAGAACGCGAGGATCAAGGCCGGGAGTTAAACATGGCGGCCCTCACCATGACAACAGTGAACACCAACACGGTGCCCCACTACTTTGGGCCGTAGCCCAACTGGGCCAACAGCCCATACACGCTTCCCGACGTCGACGTGGAGATCACAGGTGACGGTGCGGGAGCAACGGCCGTCGCCACAATCGGAGCCAATGGCGCCGTTCTCGGCATCGACGTCACGAATCCGGGCAGCGGCTACGGCGAGGCCACTGTCGCTATCACCGGCAACGGCAGCGGCGCAACCGCCGAGGCCGTCCTGATCACATCGGGTTCGGTCACCAAAATTGATGTGGGAGCGAATGGCTCCGGCTACACCAAACCCAGCGTGAGCCTCTCCGGCGGCCGCATGGCAGCGCGGTGTCCTCGAACAGGTAGGCAATGCCCTGATTGAACGGGCGTATGGCACCGATACTTTCAGCCAATATCTTCATGGTATTGCCCGATGCGCTGCCCAGCGGCCAGTTGCAGAGCATTCTGACCCTCAATCAGAGAGCAGTCACTGGGTGTCTTTCCTTCTGCCGGACGCTCTTTTCATGCCTACGTGCTGCGCCCCACCGGCAATCGCCGGTGCAGTATGAGGTGATATCTGACAGTGGCAGCCTGACCATCCCGGCCTGGCTTCGCCCGATACCAGCGAGATCGCTCGAGTTCCCCATGGGTGGTGTCCCCATAGAGGCCGGCGATCGACTGGCTTTCATGGGTGAGGGCATCCCGCTGGATATTGGCATCGCTAGTGACGCCATGTACTATCCGGTCGACACGCCGCCAAACCAGGGCGACACCATCACCTTGGGTACCGACGATTGTGTAGGGAACGGCACTATCCCATGTCCGCCTGCTGTCGGCAACGCCTTCCCGGTTTATCAACAGAAGCGGACCTACTCGATTGCCGCGAATGTGATCAATACGGCGGTGGCCGCGCCGCAGAACAATGCTACTGCGGTGGCATATGGCGGTGTCGACAGTATCACAATCAGCGATTTGGGCAGCGGATACCGGTTCCCCACTGTCGATTTTGACCTGCCCGATGGACCTGATGGCGTACAGGCAAAAGCCCATGTGGAGTGGATTCCCGCCGGTACAGACACGGTTACAGACACGGTCACACCCAAGGTCACAATCACGGGTATCAAGATCGACAACCCCGGCTCTGGATACTCCTCAGCCCCGAATGTGGTCATTCGCGACGGGACCATCTTCGAGCCGATCAGCCACGACGGTCCCTTTACCGCTGCCAAGGCTGTGGCCACCCTGTCCATCTCGTCGATCGAAGTGGACTTCAATGGTTCCGGTTACATCTCGGCCCCCACGGTCACGATCAGCGACCAAGGTGGCGGCTCAGGCGCCACGGCAACGGCCACGGTCAGCGCCGGCGGCATCGGTGAGATCGTGGTGACCAATCCTGGTTCCGGCTACATAACGTCTGGCGGTATGCAGAAATTCCAGAATGAACTGCCCATGTTGTGCAATCCTTCGGTGAAGGAACCTTCAGCGACGGGCTATTGTGTGCCGAACAACCTGGGCCAGTATCTACCCCTGGCGGTGCCCGACACCACAACATTCACCCGCGCCAAAGGATTCGATCTGAATGCCGACTACTACGTGATTGCCCTGGTGCAGCACCGGGAGCAGATGCATTCTGACTTGCCACCGACCCTGCTGCGTGAGTACGTGCAGCTCGAGACGTCGGCGAATATAACCTGGAGCAAATCCATTGCGCTGCAGACCGATCTCCTCGACGGCACATCCGTGCCGGTGCTGATGCCTGACGGTAGCCAGGCTGTTGGGGTAGCGGAACCCCACTACCTTGGGCCGGTCATCGTGGCGAACAAGAATCGCCCCGTGCGCATCGTCTTCTACAACCTGCTGCCCAACGGCGCCGAAGGTGACCTCTTCATCCCCACCGATTCCTCTATGATGGGCTCCGGCATGGTCCCCACGGACACGACGGAGATGGCGATGAACATGGGCCCGGAGGGCAGTGTTACGGACGAAGTGCGCAATCCGGCCTGTACCGACAACCGTGTCACTCTACAAAATCCCGATGGTGGCAAACCCGCCGACTGCTTCAAAGACAACCGCGCCACCCTGCATCTCCACGGCGGCATCACCCCCTGGATCAGCGACGGCACCCCGCACCAATGGATCACCCCGGCCGATGAGAATACAAGTTGGCCCCAGGGTGTCAGTGTGGAGAGCGTGCCCGACATGGTTCCCGTCGATGGTAGCCCCTTACCCGACGGTGTGCCCAACTGTTCGGCCGCAGACGATGGCTGCATGACTTTCTACTACACCAACCAGCAGAGCGCCCGGCTCATGTTCTACCACGACCATGCCTGGGGCATCACCCGCCTGAATGTCTATGCGGGCGAAGCGGCCGGCTATCTAATCAGGGACGACACCGAGTCGAAGCTCCTCGAAAAGGGCTTGATCCCTGCAGATGAGATTCCGCTGATCGTTCAAGACCGCACGTTTGTACCCGGTGATGACCAGCTTGCTCAGCAAGACCCGACCTGGGACTACGCCCGCTGGGGCGGCGAAGGCAACCTGTGGTACCACCACGTCTATATGCCGGCGCAAAACCCAAGCGACCCAACCGGCATGAGCGCATTTGGCCGCTGGATGTACGGTCCCTGGTTCTGGCCACCCGCCGATCCGCCCTACGGCCCAATTGCTAACCCATACTTCAATATGGACCCGGCCACAGGTTTCACGACACCTTTAGCAGTGCCGTGCAGCGTGGATGATCCCAGCACGTGGCAATATAAGACAGATCCATACTGCGAACCTGCTCAGATCCCGGGCACGCCGAACATCTCGGCCGGCATGGAGCAGTTCAACGATACGCCCGTCGTCAACGGCACGGCTTATCCGACCCTGAGCGTGGAACCGAAGTCGTATCGCATGCGCATCCTCAACGCGGCCAACGACCGCTTCTTTAACCTGCACATGTATGTGGCTGACCCACGCACCGGAACCGAGAGCGAGGTCGCTCTCAATCCTGCCGAACTGGCGGCCGCACAGATCGACCCCAACAACTTCCCAACGCCGGACACCACCTTCAGCCCGCCTGGGCCAAGCTGGATTATGATCGGCTCCGAAGGCGGCTTCCTGCCCGCTCCTGCGGTGATCGACCCGCAACCCATCACCTGGATCATCGATCCCACCCGCTTCGACGTGGGCAATGTGGACCTGCACTCGCTGCTGTTGGCGCCGGCTGAACGCGCTGACGTAGTCGTCGACTTCTCGGAGTATGCTGGGCAAACGCTGATCCTCTACAACGATGCACCGGCGGCCTTCCCGGCCCGTGTGAGCAGCTACGACTACTTCACAGGCGGGCCGGACCTCTCACCGGTTGGTGCGCCGACCATTCTGCCCGGCTATGGGCCGAACACGCGCACGGTCATGCAGATCAAGGTCGCTGATAGCGCGCCCGCACCCGCCTTCAATCTAGCAGCGCTGGAGGATGCGTTCAAACACAAGGCAGACGGCTCTGGTGTGTTTGAAGAGGGCCAGCACCCCATCATCGTGGGGCAGGCCGCCTACAACCAGGCCTACGGCACCGACTTTGCCGCTACCGGCAACTGCACCGGGCCCGACGCCAAAGACAAGTGCGATGGCATGGTCCGGATCAACCAGCAGGGCGCCCAGGCCTTCACATTCGACACCCTGATCGGCGCAACGAGCGGCCTCTGGAAGAAGCTCACCATGGACCTGGAGCCCAAGGCTATCCATGATGAGATGAACTCGGCGACCTTTGACGAGTTTGGTCGCATGACGGCTAACCTGGGTCTTGAAGTGCTCCCGGCATCGCCCATCAATCAAAACGTTGTTCTCTATCCCTATGTGAACCCGCCGACGGAACTCATCGACGCATCCAACCTGCCAAAGCAGCAGCTCGCCCTGGACGCGAACGGGCAGTTCGCCCTAGACGCGAACGGGAACGCTGCGGATGTCACGATCATACCGATCTCGGATGCAGCCGATGGCAGCCAGATCTGGAAGATTACACATAACGGTGTGGATACGCATCCGATCCACTTCCACCTCTATGATGTGCAAGTGCTCAACCGGGTGACGTGGGACAACATCATCCTCCCGACCGAACCTTCTGAACTCGGCTGGAAGGATACAGTACGGGTCAGTCCTCTGGAGGATACGATCGTAGCCCTGCGCCCGATTATTCCGCAGATGCCCTTCGAGCTACCCAACAGCATCCGACCGTTGAATCCCATGATGGCGATCAATTCGAAGGCCATGTTCAACCACGTCGACGCCGATGGAAACCCGACGGTGAACCTCACCAATCAGTTTATCAACTTCGGGTGGGAGTACGTCTACCACTGTCATATCCTCAGCCATGAAGAGATGGACATGATGCGGCCGGTATCGGTAGCAATGCCCCCCAGGGCTGCAGACGGGCTGAGTGCAGTGGTTGGCGCCCAGGGCCGCAGATATGTGATACGGCTTCGCTGGCAGGACAACTCCATCGCGGAAACTGCCTACCGGATCCAGCGGTCCGTAGCCGGCAGCGAGGAGTGGAGCTTTGTAGGGCCACGCATCGAGTCGCCCCTGAATGAGACGAACACGGCGGGTAATACGCGAACCTTTGTCGACACAGACGTCCAACCGGAAAGCTCCTATGCCTACCGGATTGTCGCTCTGAACGAGGTGGGCTACGGCGGTGAATACATGAGCATGGTCGCCCAATCGACCTCGGAGTCTCTCACGGTGACTACGCCACCGATTCCCAATCCTCCGAAAAAGCCGACGAACCTGACCTACGTTCTGGGTTCTGTGGATCTGACCTGGACGGACAACTCAGACAACGAGACCTCGTACGTGGTCGAACGTCGAACAGGCAATCGTGGTGGCTATGAGCCAATCGCTACGATCGATGCGTCTGTCCCCACAGACATGGGTTCGATGTCCTACAAGGACGACAGCGTGGTACAAGGCAATAGCTACTCCTATCGGGTCTATGCTCAGAATGTGGGTGGAGAGTCCGCTTCCTCCAACGCAGTCACGGCCTATGTCCCGCGCACGCCCGCAGCGCCGAGCAACCTCTCGCTGCAGCGCCAGGGATCTGGCATCCGTGTCCGTTTCAGTGACAACCAGCGCAACGGCGCCGACAGCGAGACTGGCTTCGAACTCTATCGCAGCACTAACGGCAGCGATTATGCCCTGCTGACTACGTTGCCGGCGAATAAAGGTAGAAGAGGTACCGGTACCGTTAACTACACCGATGGCAGTGTTGAACAAGGGACAAAATACTACTACTATGTGGTAGCCGTTAACACCGTCCCCTACGTTACCTATCAGTCAACTCCGTCTAATCCAGAAAGTTTTACTGTTGAGTAAGAGAGGCTGTGTGACCAACGCTGACTGTAGTCAGCGTTGGTCACAGCCGGCCTCAAACCGGGCTACGCGGCTTGCTGTTTCCGTGGCGTTGCCCGACGGTTTCATTCTCGATATGAGTCCTGGCTCGCTCACAACCGCCAGACATTACGCTCAGTTTTGATGGAGGCACAATGAATTCCAATCAAATGCAACAGACACCGGAACAGCCTAGGCAAAACCCACTTGGGGTGCGCAGATGGTTGCGCGTATCGCTTTTTCTGGTGCTGCTATCCTATGCGCTTTTCTCATTTCTCTCTGTAAACCAGCCCGCGCTCGCCGCCCCTTCTGCGGACATCCCCACCGGGCCCGCCTCGAATCTGAGCGACACTGTCTCTGAACGAGCGAGCCTCGACGATTATCCGGTGCTACCGGTCCCCGAGATGGCGGTGACAGGCAACGGTGTCGTCATCGCCAATGGCGCCGACACACCAAGTACAACTGATGACACCGACTTTGGCGATGGCGGAATTGGCGGCGCCGTGGTTACCCACACCTTCACCATTCGTAACATAGGGGAGGCCGACCTGCTTCTCGCCGGCCCATCTGTGGTCGAAATGGAAAACGGTGCCCATTTCAGCGTCCTTACCCAGCCGGTAAGCACGACCGTGCCAGGCGGCGAGGCCACGACCTTCGTCGTTGCGTTCAACCCGGAGGCTGCCGGTACGTTTACCGATACGGTCCGCATTGCCAGTATCTTCATTGAAGATACCGGCCAAAGGGACGACGTCTACTTTACATTCACGGTGGGTGGTACGGGTTTGTTGTGCCCCACCGGCAACATCGCCTATGTCGACGGCGATGCCGAGACCGGCTCCAATGATGGTACATCTTGGGATGATGCCCTTACATCGCTGCAGGATGCCCTCTACCGGGCCACTTCCCTGTGCCCTGCCGTCGACCAAATCTGGGTGGCCGAAGGCGTCTATAAACCGGGCAGCAGCGGCGCGATCACGGCAACCTTCCAGTTGCAGAGCGGGCTGTCAGTGTATGGCGGCTTTGCCGGTAACGAGAATGATCTGGCCGAACGCGACTGGACCACGAATGTGACCGTCCTCAGCGGCGACGTTGATGCCAACGATACGACAGATGCCAATGGCGTGGTCACGGCAACGACGCAGATGGTGGGAAGCAACAGCTACAACGTGGTCACAGCCGGCGGCACGGACAGCACCGCGCTGCTGGATGGCTTCACCATCAGTGCCGGGCAGGCCGATGATGGCTACCTCTGTCCGCAGGCGTGTGGTGGCGGTATGTATGTCAGCGGCGGCAGCCCAACGATTAGCCACATCATATTCAGTGGCAACAAGGCCACCTACGGCGGTGGAATCTACACCGAAGACGGCAGCGCGACCATGAGTCATGTCACCTTCCTTGGCAACAGCGCCAGTGAGGAGGGCGGCGGCATGTACAATAGCGACCACAGCAGCCCGGTCGTCGACAGCGTTGTCTTCAGTGCCAACAGCGCCGTGACCGGTGGTGGCGGCATGGCGAACAACAAGAACAGTGGTCCGACGCTGACCAATGTTGCCTTCGATGCCAACAGTGCCGCCTTCGGTGGTGGCATGGAGAACTACGAGTCCAGCAATCCGACGCTGACCAATGTACGCTTCAGCGATAACAGGGGCGACTACGGCGCCGGCGCCTACAACGAGTATGACAGCAGCCCGGTCTTCACCGGCGTCACATTCCAAAGCAATACCGCTGTGGAAGAGGGTGGCGGCCTCTACAACGTCTATGGAAGCAATCCCACGTTGACCAATGTTACGTTAAGCGACAACAGCGCCAACATGGGCGGTGGGATTGCCAACTATGATGGGGCTAGCCCGACACTGACCAACGTGACGTTGAGCAGCAACCGCGCCGTTCGCGGCGGCGGCCTCTACAACAACAGTGTCGGCACACTGGCCATCCGCAACAGCATCTTCTGGAACAACCAGGATCAGAGCGGCGTGGGTACGGCCACCGCATCCAGCCTAAGTGAGGGCGGCAACCCGCTGACCTTCAGCTACAGCCTGGTTCAAGGTGCCGGTGGCAGTAACGCGTGGGACTTTAGTGTGGGAACCGATGGCGGTCATAACATCGACACGGACCCGCTGCTCGCCGCGTTGGGTGTCTACGGCTCCAAGGCGGGCGGTGCGCCGGCTACCCAAACGCTGCCACTCCTCCCCGGCTCGCCTGCCATCGATGCCGCTGAGGCAGCGACTTGTCCCGCCGGCGACCAGCGTGGTGTAAGTCGCCCTGTCGGCAGTGGCTGTGACATGGGCGCCTTCGAGAGCCAGGGTTTCACGCTGGCTGTGGTCGGTGGCAGCCCTCAGGTGGCAACCATCGATCTAGACTTTGCTGCACCTCTCTCTGTCACCGTCACCAGTAGCTATACCGAACCGGTGGACGGTGGTATAGTCTCCTTTGTGGGCAGTGACAGCGGGGCGAGCGCAACACCAGCCTCACAGCGCGTAACGATTGTCAATGGTCGGGCAGGGGTTGCCGTGGCAGCGAACAGCATCTACGGCGCGCACACGTTCACCGCTAGCATGGCCGGCGCCACAGCCGCCGCGAAATTCAGCCTGCACAACGTCTCGCCAAGCACTACCTCCCTGGCCAATGCGCCGACTTCGTCCGTGCGAGGGGATGAGGTTACCTTCACGGCCACGGTGGACGCGGGAGCCACCGGTGTTGTCACATTCAGCACCGAGACGGGCGATCTGGGATCGGCCCCGGTGAGCAGTGGTGTGGCTATCTTCGACACCAGCAGCCTACCGGTAGGCACCCACATCGTCACGGCAGCCTATAGCGGTGATGAAAACTTCCTGCCCAGCGTATCCAACCCGGTCACTCAGATTGTCGAAGAGCGCGTTGATGTCAGTTCAGGAAATAACATCTTCCTGCCCATCATCGGCTATTAGTTCATGGCAGCGTAAATCCCGGCGGAATTTGGCACTCCTGCCTCTGGTTGGAGCCGTAACTCAACTCTATAGACCCCTGTGTGGGAGGCGCCCTGTCTCCCGCACAGGGTACGGATCGATCAACAATTCAATCTATGGTAAGACTGTTCACATGAAAAAGACCCTCTATCTGCTAGCGGCCATCGCTTTGATTGGTGCGTTATTTTCCCTGAGTATCTATTCGTCAGCACAGGCCGAGGAATCAGAGGCGGATCCAAATCCAGACCTGATAGCCCTGGGCGAGTTGCTCTTCCTCGACACGGATCTGTCGGCAAACGGCACCCAATCGTGCGCCACCTGCCATGGGCCTGAAGTTGGCTTTACCGGTCCCGATCAAGCCGTCAACATCAGCGCCGTGATCTACGAAGGCGCCATCCCGCACCGCTTTGGTAACCGAAAACCGCCCGCCTCCGCCTACACCGGGGACAGCCCGGTTCTCTATCACAATGGAGAAGAGTGGGTCGGCGGCATGTTCTGGGACGGACGAGCGACAGGCGCCGTCTTGGGCGACCCGCTGGCCGAGCAGGCCCAAGGGCCCTTCCTCAACCCGCTGGAACAAGCCATGCCCAACGCAAAAGTGCTATGCATCAGGGTGAGGACAGCCGACTACGCTGAGCTGTTCAAAACAGTGTGGGGCGCTGATTCACTGAACTGCGCCAATAATGACGCCGGCGTCTATGAGTACGTCGCTCGTTCAATTGCCGCCTACGAGCGCAGCGCCAAAGTGAACCCATTCACCTCCAAGTTTGATCAGTTCTGGCGCAACGCCAATGACGCCGGGTTGGACGTTACCGAGATAATGTGCGGCACGGGTGGCAGTGGTATGGGTGGCAGTGGCATGGGTGGCGGAGGCATGGGTCGCGGTGGCATGGGTGGTGGTGGCATGGGTGGTGCTATGGGTTGCCCAGGTGGAGGAGTCACCGGCTGGCAGAGCTATCGCAAGCTGGGCCTGACCGATGCCGAGTTACAAGGACTTGCCGTGTTTAATGATCCTGGTCAGGCCAACTGCGCCGAATGTCACTCGTTGGCGCCTGGCACAGAGGGCTACCCCCTCTTCACCAACTTCACCTATGACAACATCGGCATGCCCAAGAACCCCGACAACCCCTTCTATACCATGCCGCCGACCCGGAATCCTGATGGCGCTGACTGGATTGATTACGGATTGGGTGGCTATCTCAAGAGCGCCGGATATGATCCGACCGTCTACGAGCCCGAAATGGGCAAGTTCAAGGTGCCATCCCTGCGCAATGTCGATCTGCGACCTTCAGAAGATTTTGTCAAAGCCTACGGACATAACGGCTACTTCAAGTCGCTTGAGGAGATCGTCTTCTTTTACCACTGGCGGGCGATGATGGACAACGGCTGTATGGAGGGCGGTGGCATGGGCGGTGGATGTGCTCGGATGGCAACCATGTTCCCACCCCCTGAAGTGGACGAGAACCGTCCCCCAATGGGAATGTTCCCCATGCCACAGGTTGGCAACATTGTCGCATTCCTCAAGACGTTGTCCGACGGCTATACCCCGTAACCTGGCGTGGCCAGCGCACGGATGCGACGGACGGATGGACCTCCGCGTCCACCCGTCCGTCACCATCCGCCAGCCCGAAGCGGACCGGCACGGAGGCCGCTCCCTACACTGCGCGTGGGGATGGCCTCCGTGTCCACCCGTCCTGCCTGCCTACGTCGTCTTGCCCGGCAACTTTTCTCTCCCCGTACAACTGTGATATGGTGTCTCCATCCGTGATTTGCTCAGGCTGAATCGTCTCCCTCTTGAAGCAAGACAGCGCCATGCAGATCGGCCTACTACCCAAACGATTGCCGTTGCATCTTGTACAGGTTGGTCATCTACTTCTATTGGCCTTTCTGTGCTTTGCCGCGTGGATATTGGCGACCTGGCCACTGCCAATCGCCGGGTTGCTGGTTGCCGCGATGGGCGCCGGTCTCCTCATCGTTCGTCGCCCCTGGCTGGCCTGGGTTGGATTGGCCGCCGCCCTGCCGTTTGGCAGTGCGATCAAACTGGGTCCGCTCAGCGCCGCCGATCTGCTGCTGGCCGCAGCGCTGTCGATCTGGTTTGCCGACGGCGTACGCCGTCGTTCGCTGCGCCTCGATCCACGACCGCTGCCGGGCATAGGGCTCATCTACCTTGCCGTGCTGTTGATAGCGTCCTTGCGGGCGCTCGATTTGGGCGAAGCAGCCGCCGAAGTGATAAAATGGCTCGAAGTGCTTGCCGTCCTTGCCATCGCCGGCCAGACACTTTGCCCAGGGCAACGCCGCTGGCTGGCCATAGGCCTGATGGGTGGCGCGGCCTTGCAGGGGGCGCTGGGGCTCTACCAGTTTGTCTTTCAGGTGGGGCCGCCGGCATTCGTGCTGTTTGAGCGTTTTATGCGCGCGGCAGGCACATTCGGGCAACCCAATCCGTATGCAGGATACCTGGGCCTGACTTTGCCGGTTGTCGTTAGCTTGGGTCTGTGGGCGTGGCAGCGCATGACGAGGCTCCCGGCGCACGAAGCGGCGCACGAAGCGGCGCACCAGAGCGGCGCAGCGCATCGAGGCCTTGCGCTGGCTTGTCGCCACTGCGATTGCCGCCGGGCTCATTGGCTTCGGCCTCCTCGCCAGTTGGTCACGCGGTGGGTGGTTGGGCGCGCTGGCCGGTGTGGGATTTGTGCTGGTATTTCGCAGCCGCCGCGCCTTGCTGCTTGGCCTGCTGGCGGGTGTCCTCCTGCTGGTGACGGTGAGCGTTGGCGGGTTCAACCCGGCCCTGATCCCGGCCCCGATTGCGCAACGGGTAGCGGATGTACCGGCCTACCTGGGCGTCGGTCTGGAAGACGTCGTCAACCAGCCCATCACCGACGACAACTTTTCGGTGATCGAACGTCTGGCCCATTGGATTGCGGCCCTGCGCATGTGGGAAAGTGCTCCCTGGCTCGGCGTCGGACCCGGCAACTATAGCGCCCTCTACCCCGAGGTGCGCCTGCCGCGCTGGCAAGATCCACTGGGGCACGCCCACAATATTTATCTCAACACCCTCGCCGAGATCGGGTTAGTCGGATTCGCTGCCTATCTGATCTTTTGGGCAGCGGCCTTTGGCTGGGTGTGGCGACAGGCCCGCCGCGCCGAGCCACAGAGTTGGGAAAGTGCGCTGGCCATCGGTGTATTGGGCGTTCTCGTCCACCTGACCGTCCATAATTTTTTCGATAATCTCTACGTGCAAGGAATTTACCTGCACATTGCCCTGTGGCTCGCCGTCGTCGACGATCAACAGCAGTCATCTCATTTGTAGCAGTCACGCCTATACAACCGCGGAGTCGAGGATTGAACTTCACACAAGTGATCCCCCTAAAAGGCCGTAGCCGCAAAGAAGCCAAGCGCTTCATCAAATTCGCCACGGTGGGTGCGCTGGGCGCAATCACAGATTTTGCCGTACTCAATGGCCTGATCCAATTTGTGGGCATGCTCGAAGAGGTGGCGAACGTCTTCAGTTTCTCTGCCGCCGTCGCTCAAAACTTCACGCTCAACCGCCTGTGGACCTTTCCCGAAAGCCAAAATCGCAGCCTGCGCCGTCAACTGCTCCAGTTCCTGCTGGTCAGCCTGGTTGGGCTGGGCATCAATACCCTGATCTTTTCGCTGATCCACCGCAGCCTGGAGCCGTATTGGGTCACCTGGCTGGCCAACGACAAGATCGGGCATCTGATCAGCTACAACTTCGCCAAACTCCTGGCCATCGGTGTCGTGCTCTTCTGGAACTTTGCCGCCAACCGCTTATGGACCTATCGCGGTCTCTAGTGCACGATCGCGCTCGTAGCCTTTCAACCATGCCCACCGTTGCCATCGACTACACCCCCGCTATCCGTCAGGAAGCAGGCATCGGGCGCATCATCCGCGGGCAGGTGGCGGCGCTGATCGACGAGAATCCGCCCTTCGATCTGCGCCTCTTTGTTGCCGGGCAGATCGACGACAACGCAGCACAAACCACACCGCTTCCGCTCCACAGCACACCCTATATCAGCGAACGCAATCTGGTGCGCATCTGGCACCGCCTCGATCTTCCCTTTCCACGCCTGGAGTGGATCGTCGGCGGCCAGATCGACCTGCTGCATGCCACCGACTTTGTCTTGCCGCCCTCGCAGGCGCGCCACAAAGTCGTCACCGTCCACGATCTGGCTTTTCTGCACTATCCCGAAGCGGCCATGCCCAGCCTTCACCACTACCTCAATACGGTGGTGCCGCGCAGTATCCGCCGCGCCGATCATGTCCTTGCCGACAGCCAGAACACCGCCAACGATCTGCAGGAGTTCTGGCAGATCCCGGCGCAGCGAATCAGCGTGGTGCAAGGCGGCGTCGATCAGACGCGCTTTCAGCCCGTTGTGGCCCAGGATGAACTCGAGCGCGTGCGCAGCAAGTATCAGATCGGCGACCGTCCGTTCATCCTGGGGCTGAGCAAATTGCAGCCACGCAAAAACTTCGCCCGCCTGATCCGTGCCTTCCACCTCGCCCGCCAGGATGCCCGCATCCCCCACAAACTGGTGATCGGCGGCAGCAAAGGATGGCTCTTCGAAGAGATCTTCGCCACGGTGCAAGAGCTGGGCCTGGCCGACGATGTGCTCTTCCCCGGCTATGTCGACGACGTTGATCTGCCCGCCCTCTACTCGGCCGCCTCCTTTTTCGCCTACCCGTCGCTATACGAAGGATTTGGCCTCCCAATCATCGAAGCGCTGGCCTGCGACACACCCGTCCTCACCGCGGACAACTCCTGTCTGCCCGAAGCCGGCGGCCCCGGCGCCCTCTATGTCGACGCCCTGTCGGTGGAAAGCATCGCCGACGGCATCGTGCGCCTCGCCACCGATGACTCGCTCCGCCGCAGCCTGCGACGCGCCGGACGCGAACACGCCGCCCAATTTACGTGGCAACGCAGCGCCCAACAGCTCCTCGCCGCCTATCACCGGCTACTCGACCTCTAGCAACTTGATTCAGAGTTCAATGCATCGGCGATGGGTGCAAAGCTCCTCGACCTCCTGGCCTGTGATACAATAACGCTGTGATGATCCAGATGCCAAATCCCGGTGGAAATATTCTGACACTCTCTACCCGCGGTACAGATTCCATCTTTCCACAGGGGTATTTGCGCAGCAATCTATTGGTACGAGGAGACGTATGAGCGATTCGGGAGCGGTCACCAAAACTGTGGCCGATTCAGCGGTGAGCATGGGACAGTTCATGAACCCGGAACATGCCAACAGCCTGGGCAATGTCCACGGTGGCCACATTTTGAAGCTGTGCGACGAGTGCGGAGGCATTGTCGCCGCGCGCCATGCCCGCCGGCCTGCGGTTACGGTGGCCATCGACAGCATGACCTTCCACGAACCGGTGCGTGTCGGGCAGTTCCTCACGCTGCTGGGTCGCATCACCTACGTGGGCCGTACCAGCATGGAAGTCGAGGTGCGCGTCGAGGCCGAAGATCTGCTCACGGGCCAACAGACCCACACCAACAGCGCGTTCTTCATCTATGTGGCCCTCGATGAACAAGGACATCCCACCGAAGTGCCGCGTGTGGAACTGGTGAGCGACGGCGAACGGCGACGCTTCGAGGAAGGCAAGCGCCGTCAGGCTCATCGTCTGCAACAGGTTGGACGGTAAGTTCGCCGATGGCTGGTAAGGGCCGGCGGGAATCTGCCGACACGCTCTACCAGTGGTCCATCATAGTTCCGCCGTGGTATGTCCGCCGCAATGTACTGCTGAACCCTGGAATCATGCACAACACTTCTTCGCCGAATAAGACCCAAAAACGCGATCGCAGCCTACGGATCGCCCGCTGGTTGCTGCCGGTGAGCGCAGTGTTGGTGCTGGCCGGCTACGTTGGCCCGTGGATACCCCACCCGGCTGCCGGGTTGGTGGTGACCGGCCTGGATCTGGCCGAGTACGTCAAGTTTCTCGATCCCGTCCGCCGGGGGGCGCTCGGCGTCTGGCGCCAGGGCTTCTATTTGCCCCTCGTCGCCGTCAGTTTGACGCTGATTTTATACGCCTACCGCCGCGATCTGGGCTACCCCTGGCCGATCAAGATCGCGCTCTTGGGCATCGCGGCTGTGGCCGCGCTCAACCTGCTGCCGCCGGCATGGTCGCCGGGCTTACTTATAACGGCCGAGTTCCGCCTGCAGACCGCGACGCTGCTCTTCTGCATGGGGATGGCCGGCATCAGCCCGATCCTGGCGCTGCTGCCCAGAACCGTTCCGGCGCTCATCGCCGGTGGGCTGGCGTTCGCCGCCCTGCTCGTGCCCATCACTCAGTTCCTGCGCATCCTCCCCCCGATCGCCGACGTCTACGGCAGCACCATCGCCCTGGGTTGGGGCGTATGGCTACTCTGTGTGGGGCTGGTGGGGATGATGGCGGCAGTCGTATTTGTATGGAGAAAGGATTTGTCTTCTTGAATCAATCAAATGTGAAGGCGTACAGTGTCCCAATGCGCGCCATCTGGCTACAGACAAAGGATGTGATCGACCTGCGCATCACCGCCACCGGACGCCCTAGCGGTGAGACCATTGTGCGGTCGGCCGTTGCGGTGCATCTGAATCCGTCCAGTGGACAACTGCTGGGCTTTCTGTTGGCAGACAACAAGATGCTGCGGCTGGGGCGTTGGCTGCGCGCCAACTGGCAAGAGATCCCGTTCACCGAAGGGGACCCCGTTCCATCGGGCACCGTGGTGTATGACGAAGGGGCGCAGTTCGCCTACTTCTCGATCTGGCCTAATCTGAGCGGCGAAGAACCCAAACGGGTTGAACGTCGTCGCGGCGAGGCGCACATAGATGAAAACGGCGATCTACAGCGCATCCGCCTGCCCGTCACTGTCCGCCGCGAGGACGGATTGGCGGTAGCAGCAGGCTATTTACCCACACGATAATCAAGGAGCATGCTTCATGTCCGATCCGATTCGTTTTGGCGTGATTGGGGGCAGCGGCGTCTACCAGATGGAAGCGCTGACCGATGTCGAGGAGATCACGCTGGACACGCCCTTCGGGGCGCCCTCAGATGCCTATGTAGTGGGCACGCTGCACGGGCAGCGCGTTGCCTTTCTGGCCCGGCACGGCCGCGGCCACCGCATCAGCCCCACACGTTTGAATCAGCGGGCCAATATTTACGGGTTCAAGATGTTGGGCGTCGAATACCTGATCGGCGTGAGCGCGTGCGGCAGTCTGCGCGAGCGCATTCACCCCGGCCATATTGTGATACCGCACCAATTGTTCGATCATACACGGGGGCGGGTGCTGAGTTTCTTTGATGATCCCAGTGTCGGCACCGATGGGCTGGTTGTCCACGTCAGCGTGGCGCATCCGTTCTGTGAAGCCCTCAGCAACATCTGTTATCAAGCCGTGCAGCAGACCGGTGCAGAAGTTCATCATGGCGCCAACTTTATCACGATTGAAGGGCCACGCTTTAGCACCAAGGCCGAGAGCTTCACCTATCGCCAGTGGGGAATGGACATCATCGGCATGACGACCACACCCGAAGCGCAACTGGCGCGCGAGGCAGAGATCTCCTACGCCGTCATGGCGCATGTCACCGATTACGACGTCTGGCATGAAACCGAAGAAGCCGTCACCGTGGACGCCGTGATCCGCACGCTGATGCACAATGCCGGTGTCGCCAAAGACGCCGTCGCCAACGCCATCGCCCTCCTCGCCGGCGCCGGCCCATCCCCCTACGCCAACGCCCTGCAAGACGCCATCATCACGAACAAGGCAGCCGTCCCGCAACCGACGCTGGAACGACTGCAATTGCTGGTAGGCAAGTATTTTAGGTAGACGCGCGATCAAACGGTTCTGCCCGGTTCTATTGACATGAACTGCTTCGTGATGGTCGGCCGGTTGTCGGGGCATGAGGGGGATGGGACGGAGATCTGCGACGATGGGCGAGACGTCGCCCCCATCCCCCTCGTGCCCGTACGATGATGCGTGATGTTGGGCCGGTTGTCGGGGCATGAGGGGGATGGGACGGAGATCTGCGACAATGGGCGAGACGTCGCCCCCATCCCCCTCGTGCCCGTACGATGATGCGTGATGTTGGGCCGGTTGTCGGGGCATGAGGGGGATGGGACGGAGATCTGCGACGATGGGCGAGACGTCGCCCCCATCCCCCTCGTGCCCGTACGATGATGCGTGATGTTGGGCCGGTTGTCGGGGCATGAGGGGGATGGGACGGAGATCTGCGACAATGGGCGAGACGTCGCCCCCATCCCCCTCGTGCCCGTACCAATCGGGTCAAAACGAATCCGCTCTTCATACCCACCTTAATCCGGCATCACTTCCTTGTCCGCGCCAACGGCCATAGGCGTTAAGTTAAGGCTCTATGCTCCACGCCCCCCGCATCCTCGTGTGCAGGCAAGAGAATTGGCCACAAAGAACACAAAGAACGCAAAGAAGAAGATGGCAACGTCCTTATCTATGTGTTCTTTGTGTTCTCTGTGGCTATTCCCTTCTGGACGTGACGCCAGGAGCGAAGACCCCGGCACTTGCTCGAGCGGAGCTTATCTTAACGCCTATACCGCCGCGGCCCTCTCTTCATCTCCGCGGTTCTTGCATCCCCAATCTCTGCATAACCGCCGCCCCTGTTTTAATTCCCTTGATGAAGCGCTCGACCTCGAGATTCTCGTTGGGCGCGTGATTGGCTTCATCATGGTTGGCATAAGGTGTGCCAAATGAGTGGACACCCAGGATCTTTGTCCACACATAATCGGGCAAGCTGCCGCCCATGGCCGGCACTAAGAGAGGGTCCTCTCCCTGCGCATCAAGGAACGCCTGACGCAGTGGCTCGGTGAAGGGAGATTCCAGCGGCGTCTTCGACGGCTCCATCCCTGCATCGCGAATGAATTCCACTTCGGGCGCATGGCGTTTGACATGCGCCTCGATCTTTTGCAGCGTGTCGTCCACCGTCATGGCCTCCACCAGGCGCACATCACACTTGACAAAGGCTTCGGCGGGCAGCACCGTCTTGCTGCCCGGTCCGCCGTAGCCGCCGTGGAAGCCGTTGATCGTAAAGGTCGGCCAGACCGAGAGCCGGTCAAAGAACGGACGATCTTGCGGTTCATCGAGTCGACTCATCCCCACCGACGCCATCAACCCCGCTACATCGATAGGCAGGTTGTCCAGTGCGGTGCGCTCCATGGGCGTGGGCGCCTCGACCCGATCATAGAAGCCGTCAATCGTGATCCTTCCCTGATCGTTCTTCATGGTTGCCAACAGGTGCACCAGCGTCCAGATCGGATTGGGGGCCACGCCACCCCAGTTGCCCGAATGGAAGTCGCGGTTGGCATGACGCACTCGCAGCTCGAACGAAGCAATCCCACGCGGGCCAAACTTGATCACCGGCTTGCCGCTCTCGTGAAGTGGACCGTCCGCCGTGATCACCAGATCCACATCGGCAAACAGATGCCGGTAGGTGCGCATGCAATCGGCGACATGGGGGCTGCCCATCTCCTCCTCCCCCTCCAAAAGGACGATGACGTTGCAGGGCAGATCACCGGCCACAGCCAGCCACGATTCAATCGCCAACAGTTGGGCAAAGTGTTGGCCTTTGTTGTCGCCGACGCCGCGACCGTAGATCCGTCCATGACGAATCTCCGGCTCGAAGGGCGGAGACAGCCACAGATTGAGTGGATCGACGGGCTGCACGTCGTAATGACCGTAAAACATCACCGTCACCGCGCCGGGACGATCCTGGCGGCGGCCATAGACGAACGGATGACCGCGGCTGGGCAGCAGTTGCGCGTCCATTCCCAGCCCCTGCAGCACGCCCAGCAACCAGTTGGCCGTCTCGGCGATGCCAATGTTTTCGGCGCTAATGCTCGGTCGAGAGACGTACGCCATCAGCCGCGCCACGAAGTCCTGGCGCTGGGCATCGACATACTCAAAAACGGCGTCGAGGTGAGACATGGTTTGGTTTTCCTTCAAGGTGGGCGGCGATGCTGCCGCAGGATTAAGCGCTTGTGCATTTGAGCGCGACCCGATCTCACTGCGCCCGGATCTATTTCCATTTTTACACGATCATACGCTCATATTGTAAATTTATGAATACTCTGTTTGCCCATTATTCGCCCCTTTCAACCTGTGCTACACTTTAAAAAACTTCTTACCGCGTCTACGATTGATCTATGAGCATACGAACGAGCCAGTTGTCCGACAGTGAATTGGTGCAGCAGGTCATTTCAGGGGAGCAGAGCGCCCTGATGGACCTATATTCGCGCTACGGTAAGGCGGTCTACAGCATGGCGATGAGTGTGCTTGGCCAGTCCTATCAGGCCGAAGAGGTGACGCAGGATATCTTTCTTAAGGTATGGCACCGCGCCGAACAGTGGGACGAACGCAAGGGCCAGTTTATCCACTGGTTGCTCGCCGTAACACGCAACGCCGCCATTGACCGTGCGCGCAAAGAAGCTCGACGCTCCCCGCGGGCGCAGATTCCGCTGGATCTGATCGCGGAAGCGCTCGGTCGCCCGTCGCACGTCAGCGATCCCAACTGGGAGAACGGTCACCTGTTGCGCACACTCCTGGATCAGATTCCACCCGAACAGCAGGTAGTGATAGAACTGGTTTACTTTCAGGGGTTGACCCACAGCGAACTGGCCGATCAACTAAAGCTACCGCTAGGCACGGTCAAGACGAGGGTTCGGCTGGGAATGGAAAAGCTGCGGGCGCTCTGGTATGAAGCGGCCAAGCCCACGCGTCGATGAGGATTCCGCCAGGTGACGTAGATCCAACAAGGCGTGGCGATACGTTTAATACAGTGTAAAGCCATCCCCGGCGATGGCGCAGAGTGGACGAAGGTTCGAATCAAGAAATGAATTTGCAGAAGCCACCATCGGAATCGATTTGTGATCAGATCGCCGATCTGATTCCTGCCTATGCCCTGGGCGCTGCCGACCCCGACGAACGGACATTGGTCGAGGCGAATTTGTCGCGTTGCCCTGGGGCACAAGAAGCGCTGGCAGAATACAGTGCGCTCAGCGAGCATCTTCTATTTAGCATTCCACCCGCCACACCGCCTGCCGGTTTGGCGGCGCGCATTGAAGCGGCACTCGATGCAGATCCTTCATCGACTCAACCTCACGTAACCGCTGCGCCGCACATGTCGAGCCGGCTGGCGCAGATCACCGGGTGGCTTTTCCCAAGAGGGTGGGCCTCGTCGCCGCTGGCGGCCCTTCTGTTGCTGATCATCCTTATTGGCGGTGGTGTCTACGCGGCACTACAGTTCAACCAGTTGCACACCCAGCAGATGGCGCTCCTCGAACTGATCGACGAGCAGGCGGCGCTGATCGCGCAGCAGGGCGAAATGCTTCAGGATCAAACCCAGGTGTTGGTCCTCTTGAGCGAAGGGAACGCTGTGCGGGCCGAGCTGCCGCCCGCCGGCGCCACCGATCCAGCGGTTACAGCCGCAGTCGTCTATGATCCGCAGGGCAACCAGGCCTTCATCTATGCCGACGGCCTTCCGATCCTCGACGTCGATCAAACCTATCAAGTCTGGTTGATTCAGGGCGAGACGCGTGTCAGCGGCGGCACGTTCAACGTCGATCACTACGGGCGGGCGATGCATCTGCTCTGGAATCGCCAGCCAATTGGCACCTACGACGCCATCGGCATCACGCCGGAACCGGCCGGCGGCAGCCCGGCCCCAACCGCATCACCCGTGGTGCGAGGGCAGTTGACGGCAGCCAACCCGCTGTATGGGCAAAACGAGTAACCGATGAACCGTTACTCGCTACTCCGATCGCGCACAATTTCCAGAATATCCATCTGTAGATCGCGCATCACGGCATCTGTCCACAGGCCGGCGTAGCCGTTGAAGTGAGTGGCCAATTGATGACGGCTGCTCAGGTGCAGACGCACGCGGCCGTCGTCAAGCGGCTCCAGCCGGTAGTAGCCATCCAGCACCTGAAAGTAGGGGCCGTCGATCTGCAGCAGCCGGGCGGGCACAGTCGCCGTGGGATCTCGCTCAATCGTAAAGGCCAGCAATTCGCCCTCGCGCCAGCCCACAATCTCCTCCACAAAGACTAATCCCTGTTCAAAATAGCCATAGCGCACCCGATCGGCGCCGGGATACGTCATCACTGCGCGCTGCGGACGGGGCAGCCCCAGCCAATGGAAGGGGCTAAAGCGCTGCTCTGCCGCGGCAATCGGCGCCACGTCGACGATATTGGCCCAAATGGCGGCGGAGGTGGCGTCGATGACAATGCTGGTATCCACGCTGCGAACCGACAGCGCGGCAGGAAACTGCATCTCCAACGGCGTCACCACAAAAGGCAACGCCAGCAATATTCCCACCAACGCATGGCTGGATCCACCTGGGCGTCGCCTCCGCAGCCAGCGCGCCAGCAGTCCACCTGCCGACGACAACACCAGGAAGAGCGGAGAGGCCAAAACGATGCACACGATCTCTTCCAGGCCCATGACGGCGATGGCGGCCACGGTCAGCAAAGCGGACAACCAGGGCATGGCAATCGAATAGCTCAGTGTGCGCAGGAGTGGACGCGGGGCCACCAGCACGGTCAATGCGCCCAGAGCCAGGGGCACGAAACAGATGAAGCCCAATGCCATCACCAGCAGGAGATCGCCGTTGTCGATGGCAAACACCCAGCGCGTCGCCACCCCATAGGCAACCGCCAGCGGAATTCCGGTCAGTGCACCGAGCAGCGTGCGATAAAGCGGCACTTTTTGCGAACTGTCCATTCGATCTCCCACGGTGGTGATAACGGCGATATCGGCAGAAGCATGAGCAAGCCAGAACAAGCTGAGCTAGGCCAGTTCCGCCAATACTTCGCGGCTGGATCGTCCGGGCTCGAGGACTGTTTCCTTGACAATACGGCCATCGCGCAGCGAGAGCACCCGATCCGCCTGGCTGGCGATGCGCAGGTCGTGGGTGGCCATCAACACAGCGTGTTTGCCGGTGTCGGCCAGTTCGCGCAGACGCACCACAATATGGCGGGCGGCACTGCTATCCAGATTGGCCGTGGGTTCATCGGCCAACACGAGCGCCGGATTGGCAGCCAATGCTCGCGCAATCGCCACCAGTTGACGCTGTCCACCCGATAGTTCGGACGGGTAGCGATCGGCCAACGTGGCCAGTCCAAAGGCCTCGACCAGTTGGCGAGAACGCGAATGCGCATCGAAGGGAGGGCGCATCATCAAGCGCAGCGGCAACCCCAGGTTTTCGCGCACATTGAAACCGGGGAAGAGGTTATACGATTGATAGATCATGCCTACCGCCTGGCCGCGCAGGTCCGACATGGCATCTTCGCTCAGCGAGTCGAGACGCTTGCCCAGCAATGTCACTGTGCCGGCGTCGGCTTCTTCAAGGCCGGCCAGCAGACTTAGCAGTGTCGTCTTGCCACTGCCTGTAGGCCCGACCAATGCCACAAATTCCCCGGCGCGCAGTTCCAGATCCACGCCGTCCAGCGCGGTCACGCCCGAACCGTACGCCTTGCGCAAACCAATCGCCTGAACCAAAAGATCATTTCCCATTGTCAAACTCTCTTTCCATTTCGAAAATGCGAATCGCCAATCGACTGCCCCAGACCACTGCCTACTTAGTGTCTATCCGTCAATGACAGTGCGCAGCCCTACGTCCGCTCTAAACAGGCCAACTTCGCCGGGCTGCTGTGAATTTACGGATAGATTCTTACTGCTATGGGCATCGGTTCTTTTTCAGCCTCTCAGCGCCTCACCGGCGGACCAACGAGAGATCCGCCACAGCACAGGGATGGCGCCTCCCCAGGCCGAAAGGAGGGCCGCCAGCAAATCGACGGCAACAATCACCAGGGCGGCGGGCCAGTCACCGGCCCCCGCCATAGCCCAGTTGCCCAACGCCAGCAACGCACCGAGGATGCCGCCACCGAAGGCGACAATGGCGTACTCCAGCAGCACCATCTGCCGCACCCGGCTAGGACGTGTGCCCAACGCCACCAACAGACCCAACTCACGGCGGCGCTCCAAGGCGGCCAGGGCAGCCGCCGTGAGAACGAGCCCCCCACCGACGACGAGCACGCCCACCGCCACCCACACCGGGAAAGTACCGCCAACGCCTCCCTTGAGCAGCGACAACAACGCCAACCCCACCGCATAGGATCCAGTGATCATAGCCAGCGAGAGCCCTGCCGTATGGCGCGGATGCCGCGCCAGCCCTTGCAGCGCCAGTTGCCACAGCGGAGATTGTGATGGCGCGGGCAGTCTTGCGTAGAGTCGTGTCAGCAGCCAGCCGCCGCCTGTCAACAAAACGCTCAGGCCGACCGTCAACACGAGCAAGACCATCAACGAAGAAAACGGCAGCACCGGTATCCCCGCGGCGAGCACCAGCAACGCAGCGAAGAAGGTGCCGTAGACCGCGGTCTCCCATTCGCGCCAGGATCGTGGCAGCAGCCGTGGCACTTCCCCACGAAGAACCGAGGCCGGGCCAATCGAGAGGGTAGCGACAGCGCTCATGCCCATAAAGAGCAACGCAGCCAGCAATCCGGTGACCAATGCAACAAACAATACCAGCGGATAGAATACATAGGCGCCTTCGATCTCAAAGTAGCTGCGCGCCGTCGGCCAGGACAACGCACTCAACAGAAGGCCGCCCACGATCCCAACACCACTGCCCAGCAGCCCGGCCGCTGTCGCTTCGAGGAAGAGCAGCGCAAACACTTCCCGACGATGCAGCCCCAGACCACGCAGCAGCGCCAGTTCAGGCATACGCCGTTCGACGCTCGCCAGATAGACATTGGCCAGACCCAGGCAGCCTACCAGTAACGTCACCACACCGGCGCCGACCAACACCCCCGGCAACCCCAACCGCTCCAGCAGGAAAGGTGGTAGGAGCCAACCAGAGTTCTGATGGAGATCGGTCGTCAGCGAGCGGGCCGAGAGAATTAGCGCCAGGTTGAGCCATGCCATCAATACCGCCACACCGGGCGCCAGGCCACCCAGCACCAATATCACCAATTGCCACTCGTGGCGGATCGTTACCTTTAGGTAAGAGGGCGCAAACCACAACACCCGTCGCCAGGTCATTGGGCACCCCCGCGCAGCAATCTCTCTTCGCAGCGATCAAGCCAGGTGAGATCGGCCTCAGTGTGCAGAATCGCCCCTTCGAGCAGCGATGCCGTCATGCCATCGTCGGCAATATCGGCTTCTCGCATCGCCTGTTCTAGCTCGCGCAACTGCTGCAAGGTCACCTCGCGCTGAAGCCAAAGCAATTCGCTCAGATGTTGCGGTTGGCGCAGAACACCGCCCAGCACAGAGAGCTTGAGGTAGAAATCATCCTTCAATTTGCGACTGCTACGCACCGGCGATGTCAGCCAATCTTGCAGTTCGCTCCGCCCGGTCTCAGTCACCGCATAGCGCTTGCGATCGGGCAGATTGTTCTGTTCCACCCGCTCTTCAAGAATGACCAGCCCCGCTTCTTCGAGGGCGCGCAGGTTGTTGTAGACCTGTGCTTCGCGCAACGGCCACAGGGGCCCAAGGGCTTCTTCAAAACGTCTGTTCAGTTCGTAGCCATAGCTCGGTTCGTCGAGCAACAGCGCCAACAGCGCATGTTTCAAGGCCATTCCGTTACCCTTCCGCCTCTATACTAACCATAGTTAGTAGTATAGAGACAGAACGGTGCCGTGTCAAGTTGCGCCGGTGGATGGTCTACTTCAGATTGGGGCAAGGCAAGTGCCTGGGACTTTTCGCCCTGGCGAGACGGGGTCTCCACTCCTGGCTTCACGTCCAACGTGAAGTCCCCGGCACTTAAGGCCCTCACCCCCGCCCCCATAGGCGTTAAGATAAGCTCCGTTCGGGTAAGTGTTGGGCAAGTGCCGCGGTCTTCCCTCCTGGCGTCACGTCCAGAATCTCCCACATCGTTGAGGATGCTGTGTGGGCATTTCAACCCACATGCACGGCGGCATTGTCCGCTTCGATGAACGTGGGTGGGAGAGGGGAGCCGTAGACAGCCGTTCATTTTCACTGCCAACCAACGTGGAAGACGCAGGCCTCACCAATCAGCAACCAATCGTGCCGTCACCTCCCCTCGCCCACCCGCTGCGTAAGCCGGGGCGATGATGCGTACACGAGCACATCGTGCGTCCCGAGCCATGCCATACCACCTGGGAGAGGGGCCGGGGGTGAGGGCCTTACGGTATGCCGCTTGCCCCCAACTTGAATTACACCCCGGTGGATGGGGGTGAAGGGGTGAAGGGGGCTTCTATGCGGTGTGCTGCGTCTTCGCTCGTGTCGCCCCGGAACGATTGCCTGAGAATCAGATGCACCCGCTCAGTGGGCACAACACGGCAGGCTGAATCATCGCCTCATTGCCTCATTTCTGCTATACTCCACCAATTGACTATTCCATTTCCTAGAGGAGATCTCCGTTGGCCCAAGTGGAACTTGTACAGCGTGTCGCCCGCCAGGTACGCGATAACGTGGCGCAGGTGATTGTCGGCAAAGAAGACATTGTGGAATTGATGCTGGTTGCGCTCTTCTGCGAAGGACACGTCCTGCTCGAAGATGTGCCCGGCATCGGGAAGACGACACTGGCAAAGTCACTGGCCCGCTCGCTGGGCGCAAACTTTCAGCGCATCCAGTTCACGCCCGACCTGCTACCGTCGGACATAACCGGCGTCAGCATCTATAATCGGCGTAGCGATGCTTTTGAGTTTCGTCCGGGGCCGATCCTGGCCGGTGTGGTGTTAGCCGATGAGATCAACCGCGCCGGGCCACGCACCCAATCTGCTCTGCTCGAAGCCATGGAAGAACGCCAGGTGACGGTAGACGGCATCACCCATGCCTTGCCCTATCCTTTCTTCTTGATGGCGACACAGAATCCTATCGAGTTGGAAGGGACCTTCCCGCTCCCCGAAGCGCAAATGGATCGCTTCCTGATGCTGGTGGCCCTGGGCTACCCCAACCGAGAAGAGGAACGCAGCATCCTGCACCGCTTCCGCAACGCCAATCCATTGGTCGACCTCAAGCCACAACTGGACAACGAGACGATCCGGCAGGCCGTGACGATCTGCCGTGAGGTCCACCTGAGCCCCGCGCTGGAAGACTACTTGCTCGATTTTGCCGCAGCCACACGCAGCGACAAAGCCGTGGAACTGGGGCTGAGTCCACGTGGAACACTGGCGCTCTATCGCACCTGTCAGGCGTTGGCGGCCGTCAAGGGCCGCGACTATGTGCTCCCCGACGATGTAAAGCGAATGGCCAGAGTGGTGGTCGGTCACCGCTTGATCCTCAACGCCGATGCTCGCCTGCGTGGCCAGCGCACAGACGAGGTGCTTGACCGCATCCTGGCCGGGTTGCCTGTACCGGTGGAAGAGCTGCGGCCCGTCGGGGGAACCCGTTAATGGGACGGCTGGGCTGGCTCTCTGTGATCCTGGTGGTGCTGGCCGCCGTTCTCCTGCGCAACAGCCTCCTCTTCACGATGGGGCTGATCCTGGCGTTGGTAGGGCTGGCGGCATGGCTGTGGAGCCGCTATTGCCTGGTCGAGGTCAGCTACCAGCGGCGATTCGGCAGCCGACGACTCTTCTATGGGGAATCCACCGATCTCTGGATCGAGGTGACCAACGCCAAGCCCTTGCCGCTGGCCTGGCTGCGCGCCGAGGATGAGATTCCCGGCAGCCTCGACATCGAACCCGAGACGCGCATCAGCCGCTACGCAGGCGGACGACGATTGCTGGTCAACCTCTTCTCGCTGCGTTGGTATGAACGGGTGATTCGCCGCTACCGCATCACCGGTACGCAGCGCGGGGCGTGGACGTTTGGCCCCGCCCAGTTGGTGTCGGGCGACATTTTCGGCTTTTCCTTGCGCAGGTTGACCGTCAAAGAGGAAGTGACACTGCTGGTCTACCCGCGACTGGTGCCCATTACCCAACTGGGGCTGCCCGCCCGCCATCCCTTCGGCGAAGAAAAAGCCGAGCGCCGCGTCGTGGAAGATCCCATGCGCCTGATGGGTGTGCGCGAATATCAGCAAGGTGACAGCTTCCGCCATGTTCATTGGAAGGCAAGCGCACGGCGGCCGGAATTACAGACCAAGGTCTTTGAGCCGTCGGCAAGCCGGCTGATGCTGATCCTCCTCAACGTCGACACCTTTCGCAGCCGTATGGAAGGATCCGATGCCGTGCTGCGCGAATGGGGCATCACGGCGGCGGCGTCCATTGCCCGCCACGCCTGGGAAGCCGGCCACACGGTAGGCCTCTACGCCAACGGCACCCTGCCCGGCGGGGGAAGGTTGCGCGTGCCGCCCGGCAGTCGTTCGGATCAGGCGGTACGCATCCTCGAAGGGCTGGCCTTGATGCGTAACGTCACCATCGCCAGCCTCGAACAGATGATTCAGATGGAGACCGAGACCCTGCGCTATGGTTCGACGATTGTGCTGGTCACCTCTGTCATAGACGCCATTCTGGAACGACACATACTCGATCTGCGCCGCCGCGGTCACGCCGTCACCATTGTCCACCCGGGACACCAACCGCCCACATACCAGATCTTCGGCGTACGCATTCACCATATTGGGGACGGTCAACTTGAAGATGGAACAGCCGTCGATAAAGACGCGACCTTGGAACTGGCTTGACAATGGGCTGTTGCCCATCCTATTGATTTTGATGCGCACGGCCTGGTTGTGGCCGTGGCTGGCCCTGCTCCACGCCTGGTTCGCGCCCAGTCAGCAAAGTCCGGTGTGGCCATTGGCCGTATTGATTGGCCTGCCGTTGCTCAGTTCGATCCTGACCGATCGCGTGCTGCCATCCTATCGCGATCCGTCTGCTACGAGGCGCTTCGGCCTCATCCAAATGGGGATTGCGGCGCTAGGCATCTTCCTCCTCTTCGCGCTGCTGTGGGCGAATTTTTACCGCGCCCAATTCCCGCTCTTGTCGACGGCGTGGATAATCGCGCTGGGCTATGATCTTACCGATCTGCAATTCGAATTACCCGTACAAGTCCTGGCTCTGTTTAGCGGCATCTATCTGTGGCTGCGCGGTGTGCTCGACGCGCGCGATCCGATTCATCACGAGAAGGTGTGGGGCACCTTCCTGGCCGGCGTCGTCAGCCTGGGCCTGTACCTGTGGCTTTCACGCTTCGGCGTGGATCAACCGCCGGTGGATGCAGGCGGGTGGTTGATTCTCTTCTTCGCCAGCGGCATGGCAGCGCTGGCAGCGGCCAACCTCAACATCGCAAGCGGATGGAGTCCGTGGCGACAAAGCGGCGGACAGATCCAGGCCAACCGCTATTGGCTGTTTAGCATCCTAGCAACGATCGGTGGTCTGCTGGCGTTGGGCATGTTTTTGGGCTGGCTGATTGCCCCCGAAGAAGTGGCCTGGTTGCTCAACGGCGTCGGTGTCATACTCGGTTGGGTCGGGCAACTGCTTTCGTGGGTACTATTGGGTATCAGCTTTGTGCTGTTCTGGCTGATCTATCCCATCTACACCTTCTTACAAGGGCTGATCAACCGCGAACAGGTGGAACCAGAGCCTGGCGAGGCGGAGCCACCCTTCCAAATGCCCACACCCCAGGCGCTGGAACGGCTCACCGATCCCTCGCAGACGCCCGAGCAGTACCGGTGGATCGGGCTGGCCGTACTGCTCGTGATCATCTTCGTGGTCTTCGTGCTGGTACTGCGCCGGCTGCGGGCGGCGGCGGAGAATGAGCCCGAGGAGATCCACGAGTCGATCTACAGCAACGATCTGCTCCAGGATCAATTGGCGGCCTTCTGGCAGGGGATGCTCAATCGCTTCGGGGGAGGCGCCCCAGTCGGCCCCGCCTTTGCCGATCTCACCGGCGAAACCGACACACGCCGCACCATACGCGCCGTCTATCAGCGTCTTTTGGCGCGGGCAGCCGACAGTGGACACCCTCGTGCGTCTGCACAGACGCCACTGGAGTACGCGCCCGATCTGGCGGAAACGTGGCCGCAACCCGCCGACGCCATCCAGGTCATCACGGCAGGCTACGTCGAAGCGCGCTATGCCGCCGATCCGCCCAGCGTCGAAACGGCCCGGGCAGTCACCACCGCCTGGGACGAAATTGAACGTGCACAAACCCCGAAACAAGGGTGAACGCCTTAACCTACTCGCACACCCCTGAGGGAGATCCCATGTCCATTTCACTAACAGAACTCTACCAATATTGCGAAAAGCAGATCGTACTGCTGCCCGGGGAGATGCCTGTGGGTGAGGCGATCACACAGTTCCTCAACGCCGGCTACGCAGAAGATCAAGCCTGGCTGATCATACAACTAGACGACGGCGGCTATCGGGTGGCGCGTTTTGACAGCCTGACCCCGTTGTTGCTCAAAGGCGGCTATGATCTGCTGAACAAACCGCTGTCTGATCTCGACCTGCCGGCGGTGGATCGCATCGTTTCGGTGGACGATGCCGATCAGATGGCCGATCTGCTCGTCTGGCGGCAAGATCACCCGGACGCTACCCTGGTGGTGATCGATGGCGACTATTGCGCAGGTCTGCTCACACCATCGTTGATTCCCAAGGGCATCACCGATCAACCGTCACTCCGCCAGGCTTTCGAGGACGCTGTGCCCCTGCCCGAAACGGTGATGGCCGCAGATTTTGATGTGCAGATGGCCGGTATCGCGCCGCCGACAAAGGTCGATCTGCACACGGACATCGACTTTCCCAAACAGGTGCGCCCGCGTGAGGAACATCCGCTTGTCATCAAGTTAACGCCTGAGACGCCGGCCGACACCCGCGTCGACAGTACCATGACTTTCGAGTTCGCCGATCCGCTCGCGCCTGAGTTGGTCGAAGTGCGCGTCCACGCCCCGGATTTCAGCGAACGCAATCAGCGTTGGGCGCAGACAATCACAGCCTATAGTTTCACCGAATCGTCGCCCGTCATTTTTCTGCTCACTGCTCCCCCCGATGCCGGCATCTACCCCATCGGCATCGACTTTCGCCATAAGGATCGCCGAATCGGTAGCTGCCGCTTCGAGATCACGGTGGGCGATGGCACACCGTCGACGCCGCCGCCGGCAGAGCGCCTGTCCACGCGCACTGGGCCTTCTCTTGCGCCCGATCCTGACCCTGACGACGATGAATCACCGCCCGGCCTCTCCCTGATCCTCAGCAGTAACCCGCCGCCGCCCGCCGACGTAGACCTGCGTGTGCATCTGGACGTTGGCAACGTTCTCAGTTTTACGATCCACTCCGCCCTGCCCGAACTGGACTTACAGCATCTCGCGGTGGGCAAGACGCAGTTAAACGCCGCGCCGCAACGCTTTCTGGCCTCACTTTTCACTCAGTTAAGCGGCATGGCGCTCGACCGTAACCCCACCCATTCTTCGAGTATGGAGCGTCAACTGCGGCGCATGGGCGAGAATCTCTATCTCGACATCATTCCTGCCGAAATGCGCGCAATCTATTGGAAGTTGGTGGACCTGCGCGAACAGGGGGTGATCCGATCGCTGTTGGTGACCAGCGACGAGCCCTGGATCCCCTGGGAGTTGATCAAACCCTACGACCGGGACACCGACCGTTCGGATGATTTCTGGGCGGGCGGCTGGCAGCTCTGTCGCTGGCTCACCGGCCCGGCGCCTACCGATCCGGTACAGATCAAGGCGGCGCGGCTGATTGCACCCGATCTGGACCTGGCATTTGTCCTGCGCGAAAAGGAATTTTTCCAGACGATGGCGAAATGGGGTGTGGACATTGGATCAGCCCCGCTTCAGAGCCTCGACGAAGTGTTGAAACTCGCCGAAGACGGCGGCGTCGAGTTGGTCCACTTTGCCACGCACGGCAATTTCAGCGGCGTCAACCCAGACGAGTCGGTGATCCGTCTGGCCGATCAGGCGGAGCTTTTCCCCAGCGATCTACGCGGCAGTTTTGTCAAAGGGTTGCGCGCCGCGCGCCCACTGGTCTTCCTCAACGCCTGTCACACCGCACAGATCGGCTTTTCGCTTACAGGATTGGGCGGCTGGGCCGAGCGAATGTTGGGCGATGTGCAGGCCAACGCCTTCGTCGGCACATTGTGGGAGGTTAACGACGAACTGGCTGCAAACTTCTCGGGGATGTTTTATCAAGCACTCTGGCAGGGTTTGAACCTGGGCACAGCCTTCGTGGCCGCCCGCCAACACGTACGCCAGTTACAGCCGGACAATTCCACCTGGCTGGCGTATACGCTGTACGGCGACCCCAATGGGCGAGTGATTTGGGGACCGTCAACGGACGTCGATTCTCACTGATCGTCCAGCAACAGGCCCCATACGTCCACGTCGAGTTCGATCTCGTGGCGGTTGAGGATGTTGTCGAGTGCAGCATCAATCTGGGGGAGTTCATCAAGATCCTCGGTAATCAGTTCGAGATCGTCCTCGGTGGCGTCGGTGACGTAGGCTTGCTCAAACGCCTGTTTGGGATCGAGCCAATAGCCGACCGCAGCCAGCTTATTCCACCTACTCATGAAATAGAGGATGACATATCGGCGCCCGCTCTTGTTCTGATCGGCGATGCGTGTGCCGGAGACATTGATGGGGTACAGAAAATCCACGCCGGCCTGGGTGCGGGCGGCGCGGTAGTACCGTAACTTGTCGGTGCGGGCAAAACGGTAGATGGCGCCTTCAGTCAACATACTCGCCTCTCAATGGCGAAAATGGATGAAGATCCGCCCGAAGTTTTTGTCGTCCTTTTCGACGCGGTGGTAAAGCGAGCGAATGTGCGACTGGTTGAGGAAGCGCAAGACCTTCTTCTTCAACTGTCCGCTGCCCTTGCCGGGGATGATCTCCACCAGTTCGATGCGCTTGTCCATCGCTTCCTGGACGATGCGGTTCAGTTCCGTTTCGATCTTGTCGCCCTTGTTGTAGATATCGTGCAGGTCAAGTTTGAGTTTGGCCATCGTCTTCTTCTTTGGTCTCTTCCCAATCAGAAAGATTGTCGGCGTCGTACCCGCCCCACTTGCTGGTGAACGAACTCGCGAACATCTCGGCGCTCGTGCGTTCGGCGCTGCGGACTGCCTTTTCCACCGTTTGCTGGCGGCGAGCCACGGCTTCATCAGCGGCCACGTCGGCGGTGTCGCCCACGCTCACGATGCGCACCGCCACGATGTCCCCCCGCCGGTAGGGAACCTCTACCCCCACCCGCTTCCCCAGGATCGCTTTCGCCAATGGCGCAGCCGACGCCAACACCCCGCTGTCCAGATCTGCCGTTTCCCCGCGCACGATCACCACACGCATGGACTCGCGGTCCCCGCGGCGGTCGATCAGCTCGATATCCACATCAACGCCGGTGCGCACCTGTTTCTTTTCTTCAGACATGATTTCCTCCTCAGATCAGAATGGGTACAGTCTAGCGTACGCGGCCTGGGGAGCAAAATTGCACACCAGGTGCTGTGCGGCGTGACTGAGGATGGCTGTACGCGGTTCCTGGAGGAGACCCGGATGAACAGTGCGGGTCAGGGCGAGCTTTGGGCCGGGCCTAACTGATCGGCCTCGACATAGATGCGCTTGATCTCGGGGTGCTTCTGCCGGATCTTGCTCTCTAATCGATCGACGGCCGCAGCCACCTCGGCGCTCGACAGATGGGGCTCCATCTCTACATCGAGGTTGAGCAGCACTTCGTTGGGACCAAAGTGCATGGTAAGCGGTTGCCGCACACTGCGGATATCATCATCCGCCGACACCAGGGATCGGATACTTTTCACCGTTTCAGAGTCTGCGCTTTCCCCGAGCAGCAGCCCTTTGCTTTCATAGGCCAGCACCACCGAGACCACCGCCAGCAGCAGCCCAATACAGATCGAAGCCACGCCATCCAGGCGCGGGCTGTCGAGGCGGTGCGAGAGAAAGACGCCTAGAAACGCCAACCCAAGGCCCACCAGCGCCGAAAAATCCTCGAAGATGACAACGAAGATAGTGGGATCTTTACTCTGGTGAATCGCCTGCCAGATCGAGAGATCGTTCCCGCTGTTGGCGTGCAGCAGTTCGCGCAGCGCAATCGTGAACGACGTTCCCTCAAAGAGGACGGCCAGCCCCAGGGTCACGTAGTTCCACAGCGGATCTTCCAACGGCCCCGGATTCAGGAAATGGGTGATTCCTTCGTAGATTGACATACCGCCACCCACTCCGAAGAGGATGATGGCAACCACCAGACTCCAAAAGTAAAGCTCCTGCCCATAGCCGAAGGGATGCGTGTCATCGGCGGGCTTGCTGCTGCGCTTAATGCCAAGCAGGAGCAAGCCCTGGTTACCGGTGTCGGCCACTGAATGGATGCCTTCTGATAGCATCGATGAACTACCGGTGAAAGACGCCGCCACAAATTTCGTAATGGCGATCAACAGATTGGCGACAATCGCACCGTAGACAGCGATGGGTCGTTCTTGAGTTTTCGTTGACTCCTTCGAGTTGTTTGACATTGACTATTGCCGTCACTTTCCGGACTACATGTAGATGCTGAAGATTCGCAAGACAAAGCACAGGTGGATTATCGAGGCCAGGCGCCGAGATCGACATCGCCACCCGGTTTGGCCTCGATGCGCGAGAAGTAGATACCCGGACGCTGCCACCATCCGTACTCCTTGCCCGCCATCGTGGGCGGGAAAACCAGGGTGACGCGGCCCTCTTCGTCCGGCCAGGTGGCCGAGATGGGCTGCACCGGCTCTCCATCGACGGCGATACCGACCAGCACTCCTTCGTAAACATACCCTTCTTCACCTTGGGCGGCGTCGGCCTCTTGTTGTGGACCGCTATACAGGACCACGGTGGACGGCGCGCTGCCGTCGGCATAGCCCACCGTCGCCGAAAGGACAACGGCTCCGTCAGCACGCGTGCTGCTTTCCACGTCCGAGATCTGGTAGTTCACCAGGAGTACACCCTCGGCATGACTCAGCTCTTCACGCTGCTGATCGCCGAGCGGGTTTCCGCCGATCTGCGCCTGCGAGGCATCGTCGATGCGCACTGTTTCACGCTGAACCCTGTGCGGATCCACGGGGACGGTGAATTCACCGTTGGCATTGGTCGCCTCAGGCGGGAGATAGCCCCCCACGCGCACGCGTACGCCGGAGACCGGTTGACCACCCATCAGGATCTGCCCCGTCACGGGCCTGAGTTGCGGCTTGCCGTCCTCGGGCAGGGGCACGGCAACGACGGTAGGCACGGCGATCACGACGGCCGATTCTCCTGGCGACGAAGACGTCAGACTTTGCTGCGTGTCTGTCATGGTGGCAGTGTTCGTCATCGACGAGGATGCAGTGGGCGTCGCCGCTGCCGTCTGTGAGTTGCTGTGCTCCGTTTCATTGCCAGACGAACCACTCTCCTGCTGCCTGTATCGGATGACCTGCTTTGGCCGTATTGCTCGATGAACCAGCGGCGGAAGATTGCTGTTGCTGGACGTTCCGTTACTAGACTCTCCGGTGTCAGACGATGTGCCTGCCTGGTTTCCCGTATCGGATGACCCACTGCTTTGATCCGTATTGCTCGATGAACCAGCGGCGGAAGAGCCGTTGCTGGACGATCCATTGCTAGATTCTCCATTGCCCGACGATGTGCCTGCCTGACTGCCTGTCACTCGACGAGCCGCCGCTTTGATTCCCGCCGGCGGACGATCCATCCACCACCAACGGTGAACCCGGCGTACATGCCGTTCGAGTAATGGCTGGGGATGTTGCAGATCAGCACATAGCTGCCCGCCTCCAGATTGACCGACAGATCCTGGCTCTGGCCGGTCTGAATGTTGTCGGTCTGGCCGATCACGTTGAGATTGCTCAGATCCACCTTGCCATTGCTCGTGGGCAGTTGCCCCGGCGCCTTGTCCGTTTTGATCACCGTTAACTGGTGGGGGACGGCGTCGGCCTGGTTGCTGACGTGAAAGGTCACCTGGCCGGCGGCGCTGAGTCGGTTGACAACTTGATGTTGAAGCTCGTCTCCGTTACGTCGACGCTCGTGGAGCCTGAACGCCTCCTCCACCCGAGGACGATCCACTGTCAGACGATGTACCGGCCTGGTCTCCCGTATCGGATGACCCGCTGCTTTGACTCGTGTTGCTCGATGCACTACCGGCAGACGAGTCGTTGTTGGACGATCCATTGCCCGACGATGTGCCTGCCTGACTCCTGTATCGGATGACCGCTGCTTTGATCGTATTGCTCGATGCAGCACCGGCAGACGAGTCGTTGTTGGACGATCCATTGTTGGACGCTCCAGCATCCGACGATGTGCCGGCCTGACTGCCGCCATTCGACGAGCCGCCGCTCTGATTCCCGCCGGCGGACGATCCACCACCACCAACGGTGAACCCGGCGTACATGCCGTTCGAGTAGTGGCTGGGGATGTTGCAGATCAGCACATAGCTGCCCGCCTCCAGGTTGACCGACAGATCCTGGCTCTGGCCGGTCTGAATGTTGTCGGTCTGGCCAATCACGTTGAGATTGCTCAGATCTACCTTGCCATTGCTCGTGGGCAGTTGTCCCGGCGCCTTGTCCGTTTTGATCACCGTTAACTGGTGCGGGACGGCGTCGGCCTGGTTGCTGACGTGAAAGGTCACCTGGCCCGGCGGCGCTGAGTCGGTTGACAACTTGATGTTGAAGCTCGTCTCCGTTACGTCGACGCTCGTGGAGCCTGAACTGCCTCCTCCACCCGAGGACGATCCCGTCGATCCCTGGGCCTGACTGCTTTGCGGCATGGTTAAGGTGACGATCAGAATCAGCGGCACGATCAGCACCAACGCCAGGCCAATCGGGATATCGAATACGCGGCTGTCAGATTTCAAGTGCATAAAGAAGAGCAACACCAGCGCCACCTTCGCCGCCGCCAGGATCACCCACAGTGTCATCTTAATACTGTCGGGCAAGGCATCCAGGTAGTAGATGCCCACTTCCAGGCCGGTAAAGATCGCCAGCAGCACAAATGCCACGGCATAGCCAGACTGTTGGTCATTGCGATGGGTCGTTGTTTGTTGTGACATAGTATTCACCCACGAAAGAAATATCCTTCGCCGTATTCCTCACGGCACCAGATAGAAAAGCGTAAACAGAACAATCCACACCACGTCCACGAAGTGCCAATAGAGTCCGAAGATCTCCACGCCCCGGGCCTGATCGACGGCATCGCTGTCGTCGAACGATCCCATGAGCAGAAAGCCGGCCCAAATCGTGCCGATGAGGACGTGGGTGCCGTGCACCCCGGTGATGGTGTAGAAGTACATACCGAACTGGTTGCTGATGGAGACGCCATCACCGAAGAGGGTGGCCCACTCGTACGCCTGCCCACCCAGAAAGAGAAGGCCGGCGATGATGGTAGCCAACAAACTGCCACGCAGCGCACCCCACTTTCCCTGGCGGATCGACGACAGGGCCAGCACCACCAGAAAGCTGCTCACGATCAGCACGAACGTATTGACACCCACCAGCGGAATGTTCAATCGCGCCTTGAAATCAGCGTAGTTGCTCTGCCCCATCCGCCCCAATATCTGGGTGAGGATCAGCGTGCCGAACAGAATGATCTCGCCACCCAGAAAGATCCAGATAGCCAGCTTCGGGTTTTCTTTAGACGGGAGCTTTCCGGTTAACTCAGGCGTCTGAGACATCGACTACCTCCTTGCGTTTCGGCCGGCGGTTTTCCTGCACCCAACCGGCGATGTTGACGAAAAGCAGTCCCACGCCCACGGCGCTGATGATCAGGTTGAAGATCACACCCACGGCCATCAGTAGCACCGAAAACGCGATCCAGATCGGGCGGTAGCTCGGCACTGCTTCTTCGATTACATTCTGATGAATCGGTGCCGGCTCTTGATAGATAGTAGGGTTGGTCATAACGTTCCTCGAAGGCTGGTCTCAGGTGTGATGCACTGTTCAGACAGATACGTGTGCTGACGCAGATTTGGGAAGTGCGTCGCACCCGAGAAATCACTCAAATCAGGTAAAGCACAGCGAATAGCACGAACCAGACGCCGGCTACATAGCTCCAAAACCAGGCAGCCATCTCCACGGCCACATGCTGTCTCGGATCAAAGTCGCCCAGACGGGCGCGCACCCAGTTAATGGCCAGCACGGTAACGCCCGCCAGCACGTGCAGGGCATGGAAGCCGATCAGCGTGAAGTAGATGCCGCCGAAACGCACGGTCCGTCGGGGTCATCCCCGACTGGCGGAACTCCACGATCTGACCGATCACAAAGATCAGCCCCAGCACGAGGCTGACGCCGCTTCCCCAACTGAGCACGACACGCCGATCCTGGCGAATACCGCGCAGCGCCCACCAGGCCGTCACTACGCTCACGGCGAGGACAACGGTGTTGACCGATGGCAGGAACAAGTGCGGCGCTGTGCTGCGTGTTTCGAGCAAGTTGGTACGCAGGAAAACGTAGACCATGATCAAGATGCTGAAGATGGCGCTTTCCGCACCCAGCACCAGGATCAGTGCGGCGCGCGCTTTGCCGGCCTCCTGGCGCTGAGGGGTTGCGGCGAACGTTGATGTCGTCATCTCAATGCTCCTTCAACTGGGCGTCGGAAATATGCGGAAGACGCCGATCCCAGGCCGGGCGCCCACTTTCCACGGTGGGAATCTCGGCGAAATTGTACGAAGGCGGCGGCGACGTCGTCAGCCATTCCAGCGTATAGCCTTGCCATGGATCGTTGCCGGCTGTAGCGGGCCGACGCAGGCTCACGTATAGGTTGATGATAAAGAGCAGAATCGAAAACGCCACGACAAAGGCGCCAATCGTGGAAATCAGGTTCCAACTGCCCCAGCCCATGCCGGTGTCGTAGGTGTAGATGCGCCGCGGCATGCCCAACAACCCTAAAATGTGCATGGGGAAGAAGAGCACGTTCATACCGATGAACATCGTCCAGAAGTGCCATGCGCCCAATCTTTCGTCGAGCAGCCGGCCCGTGAATTTGGGGAACCAATAGTAGACCCCCGAAAAGATGCCGAAAATCGTCCCGCCGAAGAGGACGTAATGCAGGTGCGCCACAATAAAGTAGCTATCGGTCACCTGCCAATCAATGGGCACGACCGCCTGCTGAACGCCACTAAGGCCGCCGATGGTGAACATCGACACCAGCCCGATGGAGAAGAGCATGGGCGATGTGAAGCGTAGCCTGCCGCCCCACATCGTGGCCAGCCAGGCGAAGATCTTTACACCGGTGGGCACGGCGATCAAGAAACTGCTGCCCGAAAAGACGAGCTGCGCCGCAAGGGGCATGCCCACGGCGAACATATGATGCGCCCACACCATAAAGCCAAGGACACCAATGGCTACGCCGGAGAGGATCACCGTCTTGTAGCTAAACAGCCGCTTGCCCGAAAAGACGGGGATCACTTCTGAAACGATGCCGAAGGCAGGTAGGATCAAAATGTAGACCTCAGGGTGGCCGAAGAACCAGAAGAGGTGCTGCCACAGCAGCGCGCTGCCCCCTTCGGCTACGTTGAAAAAGTGGGTTCCTACCTGCCTATCCAGGAGAAGCAGCCCGGCAGCCACCGCCAGCGACGGAAAGGCGAAGACCGAGAGTACTGACGTCACCACGATCATCCACGGGAAGAGTGGAATACGCGTCATGGTCATGCCCGGCGCTCGCATCTGGTTGACTGTGACGATGAAGTTGATCGAACCCACCGTCGTCGACGTGGCCAGGATCAGGATCGCCAAAGCCCAAAAGTCCATGCCGTGGTTGGCGGCGTAGGGGTGTTCGGTGAGCGGCGCGTAGCTGAACCAGCCATTTTCGGGCGCGCCGCCGAAGAAGAAACTGCTGTAAAGAAAGAGGCCGCCGAACAGGAAGAGCCAGTAACTCAGGGCATTGAGCTTGGGGAAGGCCATGTCGCGTGCGCCGATCTGAAGCGGCACCAGATAGTTGGCAAATCCCACAGCGAAAGGCATCGCCACCAGAAAGATCATGGTGGTGCCGTGCATGGTAAAGATCTGGTTGTAGGCTTCGTTGCTCAGAAACGTGCTCTTGGGCTGGGCCAATTGCAGACGCATCGCAAGCGCCAACAGCCCGGCCACTAGAAAGAAGAACAGGGCTGTAATGATATACGACAGGCCGATGGTCTTGTGGTTGACCATACTGAGCCAGCCTAGAAAGCGTGCGCCGGCGCCGGTACTGTGCCCGATAGACGATTGAGTCACTGGTTCGATATGCGTGGTCATAATTCTCTCATTCTTACTTCAGGGTCTTGAGGTAGGCCATCAGCGCATCCACCTGCTCGTCGCTGGGGCTGATCTTGGCCATGTCGTTGCCCGGTTTCATTTCCGCCGAATGTTGAAGCCAGCGACGGATATTATCTTCGTTTAGGTTGAAGCTGGCCCCGGCGAACGTCTTGCGCGAAAAGAGATGGGTCAAGTTGGGGCCGATAGGTTGTAGCCCTTCGTGTTCGCCCAGTGTATGGCAGTTATGGCAGATGCCGGTGGTGATGATCTGGGCGCCCTGCTTTTGGAGATCTGTCTGTGGCTGCGTGGGTAGCTGTTGTTGATTGGCCACCCAGGCATCGAACTCTTCCTGTGGTTCAACCACCACCAGAATGCGCATATAGGCATGGTTCAGCCCGCACAGCTCGGCGCAGTGACCGCGAAATTCACCGGTCTCGTCCGCCGTGAGCCACATATGGTTCGTCTGCCCGGGGATGGCGTCAGTCTTGCCGGCCAACTGCGGCACCCAGAAGCTATGGATCACGTCCACCGAATCGAGGTCGACCTGCACCACCGCGCCTTCAGGAATGTGTAACTCGTTGGCAGTGACGATGCCCAGATCAGGATACGCGAACTCCCACCACCAGCGATGGCCCGTGATATGCAAATTCAGGTCGTTGGGGCGGGGCGGCGGCGCCGCCACCGAGTTCGCCGTGCGAATCGTAAGCACAAAGAGCACCGCCACCAGCAGCACCGGGATCGCGGTCCAGATGATTTCCAGGCGCAGATTGCGGTACGACTGCTCGGGAATGGTGTCATCGCCCGGTCGTTTTCGATAGCGGAAGATGTTGTAGAGCAGCAGCCCTTCCACCAGTACAAAGACCAACGCCGACATGATCAAGACGATCACGTAAAGGTGTGTGACCTTGCTGCTGATACTGGATGCCGGCTGCATAAACGCCGGTGACTTGCATCCCGCCAGCACACCGGCCGCCGCCAGCAGGGCCAGTCTTCGCAGAATACGCGGGCGTGCCCGACGTTGGCTGCATGCAGCCGTTTCACTTTCAGGGCTACTCATAAGGCATTCTCTTCCAAAAATCAGTTGAATCGACAAACATTGACGATTGACGCCACGACGAAACTTCCAACAACAAGGGGGGCGCGTAGATAGCGTTCCCCCCCTTGTTTTGTGATTACGATACGTGGAAATCTGCAGAGTGTGCGATTGTCGTGTCAGCAGTTGAGACACACCCAATCTTTAATCTCCAAGATTCAATTTCTGTACACCTGTCCCCTCTCCCCCAACCGAAAACGACGCATACATGCCGTTCGAGTAGTGGCTGGGGATGTTGCAGATCAGCACATACTTGCCGGCATCGAGATCGAGCGTCAGGTCCTGACTCTGCCCGGTCTGGATGTTATCGGTCTGACCTACCACGTTGAGGCTGCTCGTGTCCACCTTGTTGTTGCTGGTGGGGAGCTGATCTGGCGCCTTGTCAGTCTTGATCACCGTCAACTGATGGGGGACGGCGTCAGCCTGATTGGCAACGTGAAAGGTGACCTTGCCGGCGGGGGCGCTGTTCGTCGACAGATCGATGTTGAAGCTGGTCTCGGTCACGTCGACGCTTGTCGTTCCACCGCTTCCGCTTTGCTGATTCTGAGACTGCTGATTCTGGGGCTGGTTCTGAGACTGTTGATTCTGCCCCTGGTTTTGAGACTGCTGGTTGTTGTTCTGCTGGTTCTGGGACTGCTGATTCTGTCCCTGACTCTGAGACTGTTGATTGTTGTTCTGCTGATTGTTGTTCTGCTGATTGTTGCTCTGCTGATTGTTGCTCTGCTGGTTCTGGCCGGCGTTACCACTACCCTGAGCCACCACTTCTACATGCCCTTTCATGTAGGGGTGGACTGTGCAGTAGTAGTCATAGGTTCCTTGCTGGTTGAAGGTGTGAGAGTAGGTTCCACCATTGCTGATGTTGCCGGAATCCATCTCCGAACCATTCAACGAGGTGACGGTATGCGGCACTGAGTCTTTGTTGGTCCAGGTGACGGTTGTGCCCACCGGCACCGTGATCGTCTGCGGACTGTAGGCATAGTTCTCGATACTCACCGCCTGCTGACCGCCGCTCTGCTGCTGGTTGTTCGACTGCTGCTGGTTGTTCTGTTGATTCTGAGACTGCTGGTTGTTGTTCTGTTGGTTCTGGGACTGCTGATTCTGTCCCTGATCCTGAGACTGCTGGTTGTTGTTCTGTTGGTTCTGGGACTGCTGATTCTGTCCCTGATTCTGAGACTGCTGGTTGTCGTTCTGTTGGTTCTGGGACTGCTGATTCTGTCCCTGATCCTGAGACTGCTGGTTGTCGTTCTGTTGGTTCTGGGACTGCTGATTCTGTCCCTGATCCTGAGACTGCTGGTTGTTGTTCTGTTGATTCTGGGACTGCTGATTCTGTCCCTGATTCTGAGACTGCTGGTTGTTGTTCTGTTGGTTCTGAGACTGCTGATTCTGATTCGCATTGCCACCGCCTTGAGCCACCACTTCTACATGCCCTTTCATGTAGGGGTGGACTGTGCAGTAGTAGTCGTAGGTTCCTTGCTGATTGAAGGTGTGAGAGTAGGTTCCGCCATTACTGATGTTGCCGGAATCCATCTCCGAACCATTCAACGAAGTGACGGTATGCGGCACAGAATCCTTGTTGGTCCAGGTGACGGTTGTGCCCACCGGCACCGTGATCGTCGCTGGGCTATAGGCATAGTTCTCGATGCTCACTGACTTGCCCTGGCCGCTCTGCTGCTGTGACTGTGACTGCTGATTGTTCGACTGCTGGTTTCCGGATTCCTGGTTATTGGATCCACCCAACGGTTGAAGGTTGGCCTCAGTGATATTGATGTGATCGGGCAAAGCGAAGGCGATCAGCGCGTCACCAGGAGGCGAGACCTGCCCTGAGCGTACCTGCGTGTTACCGCCGAAGGCCATGACCACGAACTCTCGTCCGTCCACTGTGTAGACGGCAGGCGCACCGTTGGCGCCACCGATAGCGTGTGTACCTTCTTTGTTGCCGTCGGCGTTGCAGCTCTGATGGATGTCATCCTGGCCTGGCCCCGTATAGTTCTGGCAGCCGAATGACCACAGTGTCTGACCCGATTGGGCATCCACTGCATTGAAGAGCCCGTTGCTCTGCCCCCAGAAGACCAGATCGCCGGCCACGGCTGCACCAGATGCCACTCGATCGGGCACCTTAATCTGCCAGGCCAACTGCCCTGTCTTGGTGTCGAGGGCGTCGAAGAGACCATAGTGATCCTCGGGCTTATAGCTCGGTTTATCCCGAAGCGTCGAGCCGAGATTGTCCAGGTTGTTGGGCCCGCTCTGGTAGAACCAGGGTTCGTAGCCACCCGCCGGAATGTAGGCGAACTGAGTACGTGGGCTAAAAGCGGCCGGCGGCCATTCTGATCCAGATTCTGCGCCGGGCTGCATGATCAAAGGCTGTTCCTGCGGAGGTGTGTAGAAGTCGGCTGCCTGCGCCTCGGTGTTGCTGAGATCAGAGCTCACCGAATGTGGGATCAGCTCCTCGGTCGAAGGAATCGGCTGCGTCGGCGAAGGATGCTGCCAGGATGGCTCTGTAGGCACCGGCGTCTCGGTGATGTCGAAGATCGGGTTTCCATTGCGGCGGTCGAGCAGGAAGTAGTAGCCGTTCTTGTTGGCATGGCCTACCGCCGGGATCTGTTGACCGTCCTTTTGCACGTTGAAGAGCGCCACCGGCTGCGGCCCATCATAGTCCCAGATATCGTGGTGGACTTCCTGGAAATACCACTTCAATTCACCAGTTTCCAGGTCGACTGCAACAATCGAGGCCGCAAAGAGGTTATCGCCGGCGCGGCTGCTGCCGTTGAGATCAGGCGCTGCGTTACCGGTGGCAAAAATGAGCTGATTCAGTTCGGTGTCGACGGCAGGTGTCGACCACACCGGCGCACCGCCCCATTGCCACGAATCTTCGCTCCAGGTGTCATTGCCGAACTGACCCGGACCGGGCACGGTGAAGAAGCGCCAGAGCAGGTCGCCGTTATTGGCGTCATAGGCGCTGACGAAACCGCGCACGCGGTATTCGCCGCCCGAAATACCGACGAAAATTTTGCCGTCGTAGTATTGGGGCGCCATGGTTTCGGTGAAATCCAGAGGGTAAGGTGCCACCGACTTCGCCCAGAGCTGCTCGCCGGTAGCGGCATCCAGGGCCACCACTTTGGCATCGAGGCGGGCCAGGAAGACCTTGCCATCACCCACGGCTACGCCGCGGTTGGTCTGGCCACAACAGATCGAAAGCTCGCTCAACGGCGGCATGTCGTCAGGCGTATACGTCCACTTGATCGAACCGGTGGCGGCATCGAGGGCCAGGACGTGATCGTGAGGCGTGGAGACGTACATGACACCGTCGACGACGATGGGTTGGGCTTCAAACGAGGTCTTGGCGCTGCCGACACCGGTGTAGACGATCCAGGCCGGCACTAGATCAGACACGTTGGAAGGATTGATCTGATCCACGTCTTGAAAACGCATATTGCCCACGTCATTCCCGTAGTAGGGCCAATCCTGGTTATCCGAACTGGCTGAACTGCCCATATCGGTGGACGCGGAGGAATTGGCGGAATTATTGGCGTTAGCAGAATTGCCCGAACTGGCTGAACTGCCAGGGTTATCGGGATTGGTGGGTGGCTGTCCCTGGGCAAAGGACGTCGCCGCGGTCATACTCAATAGAATGAGTACAGATAATACAACTGAGAAGGCACGGGGCAGTTGCCCGTGTTTGCTGTCTGCTCCTTTGTTGGGGGAGAACATGGTAGACTCCTTGGTCTATAAACTGTGCAGAACGAGCATCAGACATAGTGAGTGCATAGGTTTTCTTGATTCTGAGTTTGTCACCGCCTTTCCAAGTGAAGTTCTCTTACACACACATTGGATCAAAAGCAGCCGGCCCGCCTTAAGTGAAATTCAATTCAAGCTTAAGACGAGATTATTGCTGCTTCCGTCGCTGCAGTTCGTCGGTCACCGGCACCAGCAACAGCGGCACAGAGGATCGGCTGACCACCTGCGGCGTGACACTACCCGACCAGAATGCGTCCATATGATCGCGTCCGTGGGTAGCCATCACAATCAGATCAGACGCTTCCTCCTGGGCTGCGCGGATGATGACATCGGCGGCGTCGCCGCGCCCTACGATGCCGTAGGCGCGCACACCCTGGGCTTCCAATTCTTCAAGATGACGGCGCTGATGGCTCACCGATTCTTGATAGACGCCATCGAGCAGTGCCGTCATGGCCTGTGGCAGAAAGCGTCCTGCCGCAGCTTCTTGAGCACGTAACGTATTCAGGGTTGGGATCACGGCCAACAGTTGTACTTCGGCGTCACAGGCCAATGCCAGCCCAACGGCGCTGACGAGCCCTTGCTCGTGGGCGTGATTGCCATCGAGCGGCACCAGCAGGCGGCGGCAGGCGAAATCGGGCCGCGGCGGTTCGCTGCCCACGAGCAGCACGGGCACCATGCCCAGCGCAACGGTCTCTTGGGCCTTGCTGCCGAGGATGCGTGTGCGCAGCGTTCCCTGACCGTGGGTGCACATCGCGATCAGGTCGGCATCCAGCTCTTCTGCATGCGCCACAATGCTCTGTGCAACATTGGTAATGCGGCTGGTGTGGACATGCTGATCCACCACTGTCTGCGCTGGGAAGACACGCCCCGCTACTTCGGCCAGGTAGGCTCGCCCTTCTTCGATGGTGGTGATGTGGCGGTCGCGGTGGACGGAGGCGGGCGCACGCTCTTCCACGGCGTGGAAGAGTGTGACCCTGGCCGACAAGAGGCGCGCCAGGGTCACGACCACTGGCAAAACTGTTTCGGCCAGGCGGCTACCGTCGAGCGGCACCAACAGATGTCGGAACATGATCTAGCCTCCGTAGAAAGTCTGGTAGAGCAAATAAATGTTCAACAGGATGATCAGCGCCGAGATGATGCCCAGGGCTACCGTGGTCGCACGGCGGTTGACCAGCTCACCCATGATCCGTTTGCGACTGGTGAAGATGAGCAAGGGGATAATGGCGAAGGGCAGGCCGAAGCTGAGCACCACCTGGCTGAGAACCAGGGTATAGGTGGGATCGAGACCCAGGTAGATCACCACCAAGGAGGGCAACAGTGTCACCAGTCGGCGCACCCACACAGGGATATGCTGGTGCAGAAACCCCTGCATGATGACCTGCCCGGCCATTGTCCCGACCGATGCCGAAGACAGACCCGCCGCCAGCAGCGAAATGGCGAAGACCCAACTGGCCGCAGAACCGAGCAGCGGTTCTAGCGTGCGGTGCGCTTCCTCGATACTGCCGACACCGGTGTAGCCTTGCGTATGGAAGGTGGCGGCGGCCATGACCAACATGGCCGCATTGACCAGCCCGGCCAGCGTCATGGCGATGAGGACGTCTACGATTTCGAGCCGGTAGAGTCGTTTGCGCAAGGATGGCCGATCGACGACGATGCGGTTTTGGGTGAGGGCGGAATGCAAGAAGATCGCATGCGGCATGACTGTGGCCCCCAGGATACCCGTTGCCAATAGCACACTCTGCGCGCCCTGAAACTGCGGAACCACCGCATGCACCAGCACCTGCGACCAGTCGGGGCGATCCAGCACCGTCTCCACCAAATAGCTCACTGTAACCACGCCGACAAGCACCGAAATCACGGCTTCGAGTGGACGAAAACCGTACTGCTCCAGCGCCAGGATCAACATAGTGAGAAGAGCGGTCAACAAGCCGGCCGCCATCAGCGGTATGCCGAAGAGCAGGTTCAGCCCCAACGCCGCCCCCAGAAACTCAGCCAGATCTGTGGCCATTGCCACCAGTTCCATCAGCACCCACATGGCCCAAACCACGGGGCGGGGGAACTCCTCGCGGCAGTGCTCTGCCAGGTTTTTGCCGGTGGCGATGCCCAGTTTGGCCGAGATCGCCTGGATCAACATGGCCATCAGGTTGCTGGCGAAGATCACCCACAGCAGCAGATAGCCGAAGCGAGCCCCCGCTTCAATGTTGGTGGCGAAGTTGCCCGGATCGATATAGGCGACACTGGCAATAAAGGCCGGCCCCAAAAAGGGTAACAGCCGCGCCCACCAGGAGTGGTCACCTTCACCGGCCAGCACTTCCTGTGCGATTTGCGACGTACGGTCGACACGTTGTCCTGCATTGCGTTCTGTCACTCTCGGCTCCGTCGGGTTTGTGCTGCATGTTGCCATAAAAGTCCCACTCTCACTCTGGCGTAATGCAGCCGGTCGATCCTTAAGTCCAGTTCAAACAGGGGTTAAGCGTAGCTTAAAAGGGTGTTCTTGGGCCGTCTAGCGCAGAATGATAAGTTGGCGTTAAGGTTGGGTTATGTCGAGAATAAAGTTCAGTTTTGATTGGGAGAATAAGCTAGGGGGTGTTCGAGAGGGTATCCAAATCTATCCATGTGTGTGAAGGAGCCACTTATGGCAAACATGACCGCAGACACCCGCATGCCGAGGCCGTTCGGGCCAGGTTACGTGGAACACATTGAAGATCCGCCCATTACACGTAGTCTACTCGGCGACGTGCGCTGGGCATGGATCTGGCTGATCCTGCGTTTGTATCTAGGATGGGAATGGTTGCACGCCGGTTGGGGCAAACTGGGTAACCCGGCATGGGCGGGCAGCAAAGCCGGTACGGCTATCTCAGGCTTTGCCAATGGCGCACTACAGAAAGCGGCGGGCGAACATCCTGATGTGCAGGCGTGGTATGCCTGGTTCCTCAGTCACCTCGTATTGCCCAATGCCGTGCTGTGGAGTTATCTGGTTACGTGGGGCGAGATTCTGGTAGGCGTCGCCCTGATTCTAGGAATCTTTACCGGCATCGCCGCCTTCTTTGGTAGCTTTATGAACATGAACTACCTACTCGCAGGCGCCGTGAGCACCAATCCGATCCTGTTCGTGATTGCAACCTGGCTGGTGCTGGCCTGGAAGACTGCGGGCTGGTGGGGGCTGGATCGCTGGTTGCTGCCCATGTTAGGCACACCCTGGCGACCTGGATATCTCTTTCACCCTCAAGAAGAATGAAGCGGCAACGCCAGGGTAAAGGTTGCGCCCGCATACGGCTGGCTTTGCACGCTAAGCGAACCACCATGGGCTTCGGCCAGCCAGCGAGAAAGTGCCAGACCAATGCCCAATCCTTGATGGATGCGCTGTCGTGGGCTACGGTAAAAGAAGCCAAAGATGGCCTCCTGTTCTTCGACCTCAATGCCGGGCCCGCTATCCTTCACCTCGACGAAGGCGGTGGCCGGAGCGTCACCTGCCTGGACAAAGGTCTTGATGTCGATACAGCCGCCGTCGGGTGTGTACTTAATGCTGTTGTGAATAAGATTGCCCACGATCTGACTCAGGCGCTGTGCATCCCCCTGCACAGTGATCGATTGAGATGCTCCGTGTAAGCGAAGCTGAAGTCCCTTTTGCTCGGCCTGGAAATAGAACTTATCGCATTGCTCCTCGACGAGTGCCGGCAGATCGACTGCGGCCATGTTCAACTTTAGCGCCTGCATTTCGATCTGCGGGATCAGGGCAATATCTTCTAGTTGGAACTGCAACTGATCCACCGTCTGGTTGATACCCGTCGCCATCTCCACATTGATGGCGCGGTCCTCGCTGCGCTGGATCGTCTGCGCCGCGGCCTTGATCCCACCCAACGGACGTGCCAGCTCATGCACCATACCGGCCAACAATCGGCGTCGGCTGGTTTCCACTTCAAAGAGACGCTGCCCCATTACATTGTAAGTGTGGGCGAGAGATCGAATTTCCGCTGCCCCCACTTCCGTCACAAACTGCGGTTGCTCGCCCAGCCGAAAGCGGGCGACCGCATTGGTCAAATCGGTAAGGGGTAGGCTGAGCGAGCGCGCCAAAAGCAGACCCAACGTCAGAGAAAGCAGACCGCCCACCATCAATGTTGTTAAAATAGTCCAACGCAGCAGCCATAGCTGCTGCTGAATATCGGCGATGGGATGCGAAAGTCGTACCACACCCATCACATGCCCGGCGTCGTCGTGGATCGGCACAAAGACCGTGAGCCCATCAGTGCCTGTGGGGCGTGTTGGTTCGGGGCTCAGACTGTCGCCCACACGGATCACTTGCGCCACGATTGGCAGATCAGGTTCCAACTCCGCAAGCGCCTGTTGTCGGGGTGCGGTGGCTGAAAGCAAGTTTGCATCGGCATCCAACAACATGAGCGAGGTTGGCGTCGACACGTGTACTGATTGCCAGACACGCAGCGCCGCCGACTCATCCTGCCAGAGAGACCAATTGGGCGTGATCAGCTCGGCGATCAGCTCACCCTGAACCGTGAGCTCAGTTGCCAGATCACCCCAGAAGTAGCTCCGTTCGATTTGATAGAGCAGTAGCAGACCGAGCATCGGCACCAGGATGAGCACAGGCAAGGTGTGGCTCAGCGTCAACCGCGAGCGCAATGTGCTCAGCATGAAACCTCCTTACTCATCGACAGACACCAGTTTATAGCCTGCACCGCGCACCGTTAGCAGACGGCGCGGATGGCCGGGATCATCTTCGATCTTCTGGCGCAGCCAGCGCACGTGGACGTAAACCGTCTGGGTTTCGCCGATCCAGGCACTTCCCCAGACTTGTGTCAGCAGTTCGTCTACGCTGAAGACGCGGCCTGGGTTGCGCGCCAGAGCCAGGAGCAAGTCGAACTCCTTGGGCGGCAGTTCGAGCTGTCGGCCGCGCACAAACACCTCGTGGCCGGTCGGATCAATACGTAAATCGCCGACGCTCACTTCACCTTCATCTGCACTGGCGGATGATTGAGCGGTCCGGCGCAGCACAGCGCGCAGATGAGCGATCAGCACATCCATGTCAAATGGTTTGGTGATGTAATCGTCTGCGCCAAGTTCCAACCCCACAATCTCATCAAGATCACGCCGCCGCGCCGTCAAGAAGACCACCGGCGTGTGCGGCGCCTGCTGCTGAATGGCGCGCAATGTCTGCAAACCGTCCATGCCGGGCAGGCCGATGTCCAGCAGCACAAGGTCTGGCGACCGGGTCGAAAGCAGGTCCAACGCCTCTTCACCCGAGTTAGCCACCAACGGCAGATATCCCGCTTGTTCCAAATTCACAGCCACCGCCCGTCGTGTCAGCGTATCATCCTCGACAATCAAGATTTGCTGGGCCACGGTTTTCGCTGCTCCTTTACGTGTCTTGGTCTCCGCTTTCTTCACTATACTCTGCTCTGGATCTCAACGCAATGGGGGCGACTACCAACGCGTTTCGGACCCATCCCCACGCTCGTTTGTGATGTTGGGCCGGTTGTCGAGGCATGAGGGGGATGGGACGGGTTGTCGGGGCATGAGGGGGATGGGACGGAGATCTTGCGACAATGGGCGAGACGTCGCCCCCATCCCCCTCGTGCCCGTACGCGTACTCGTGATATTGGCCGGTTGTCGGGGCATGAGGGGGATGGGACGGAGATTCTGCGACAATGGGCGAGACGTCGCCCCCATCCCCCTCGTGCCCGTACGCGTACTCGTGATATTCGGCCGGTCGTCGGGGCATGAGGGGGATGGGACGGAGATCTGCGACGATGGGCGAGACGTCGCCCCCATCCCCCTCGTGCCCGTACGTGTACTCGTGATATTCGGCCGGTCGTCGGGGCATGAGGAGGATGGGACGGAGATCTGCGACAATGGGCGAGACGTCGCCCCCATCCCCCTCGTGCCCGTACGCGTACTCGTGATATTCGGCCGGTCGTCGGGGCATGAGGGGGATGGGACGGAGATCTGCGACGATGGGCGAGACGTCGCCCCCATCCCCCTCGTGCCCGTACGTGTACTCGTGATATTCGGCCGGTCGTCGGGGCATGAGGGGGATGGGACGGAGATCTGCGACAATGGGCGAGACGTCGCCCCCATCCCCCTCGTGCCCGTACGCGTACTCGTGATATTGGCCGGTTGTCGGGGCATGAGGGGGATGGGACGGAGATCTGCGACAATGGGCGAGACGTCGCCCCCATCCCCCTCGTGCCCGTACGTGAAGTCCTCGATACACTCGCCCGAAGGGAGCTGTTGGCGCGTACACGATGTGATGCCGGATTTGAGAAGCCGTCGAGCGCGGAGGAACCACAGGTTTCTAAAACGCCATCCGCCGCCAGCCCTTGCGTTCGGGCGACAGCGGCGGCAGCCCCAGGATCTCGCGGGCGCTGCTGACGTAGTATCTGTAGTTTTCCAACGGGGTGCCATTGGGGATGCGGTGGTCAAGGCCGAAGGCGATGCCGCCCTCGTGCATGAGGGGCGGCAGTTTGTACTCTAGTTCGCGGCGGATGGCGGCTTTGTCCTCGCGCAGCACGTGCTTGTCGATCCCACCGCGGAAGACAAGACGCCGCCCGTATTGGGCGCGCAGGGCGACAACGTCCATACCGGCGGCAGGTTCCAGCGGGTGGATAGAGTTGAGCCCCGCCTCCATAAAGACATCGAGCACCGGCCGCAGGTCACCGTCAGAATCCATATCAAACAGGACGGCTGCCGCGGCTGGAGAGCATCTCCCAGATGCGGCGGAAGTAGGGGGCGATGAACGCTGCCACCTGCTTTGGCCCCACCAACGGTCCGGCCTTGCCTGCCATGTCCTCGTGGACGGAAAGCTGGTCGATCACCAGTTGCTCGCTGATGCGCTCCAGCACCTGAAACGATGTGTCCGACACGGTTTGCAGGATGTCGTACATAAGTTCCGGTTGGTCATAGTAGGCCAGGCAGGTGTTGAGTTCACCCATCAATTCACGCGGTGTATCAAAACCGCCGGGGATGGTGGCCACGACCAGCGATCCCTGGGCCTGGGCTTGTTTGGCCTGTTCCACTGCGTCCCAGTCGACACGGTCTTCATGAAAGGTGTAGAGCGGCTTGACGCGCAGCCAGCTATCCATGTCGGTGACCGGGTAATCCTGGGGCAGGGCCAGCGTAGCCGACTTCTTCATCATCTTCATGGTGCGACCCAGCGCATCGCGTTCCAGACGGTACTCTTCCGTCTCTTCGAGCAGCACAGGTGTCTGTCCACCGCGCAGGCCGGTGTTGCCGCCGCAGCGCACGATGGGCACAAAATCCCAGTCGAAGGCCTCCAGGCTTAACTCTTGCGGCGTCGCCCCTTGCGCAGCCCACTCCTCCTCCAACCCAATCAGCGGACCAAACAACTCCACGAACATAGGCCGCTCTACGGAGCCGAAAGTCATCAAGTCCAGGTATTGCTCACGCGAAAAGCGCATGTTGAACCTCCGGAAAGGGGAGTCACTCGCTCATGAAGATCGGTTTCGGTTCTGCAAATATGCACCGCGAAACGTGGTTCGGTGTGATATGGACGGTGGGCGGTGGCTGCACGTCGCAGACGCCGGGGACGGCGAGCGGGCAACGCGTATGGAAACGACATCCGCTGGGCAGGCGCGACGGGTCGGGCACGTTGCCGGGAATGGCCTCAAGACGGCCGGCCTTGCGCCGCACCGTGGGGATCGACTGAAGCAGCGCCCGCGTATACGGATGCTGCGGGTTCTTGAAGATCTGCTCCACCGGCGCGGATTCAACGATCTCGCCCAGGTACATCACCAACACATGCTTGGTCATCTGTGCGATGACGCCCAAATCATGGGTAATGAAGAGGATCGCCATCCCCAGTTCGTGCTGCAAGTCGCGCATCAGTTTGAGGATCTGTGCCTGCGTGGTGACGTCGAGCGCGGTCGTAGGTTCGTCGGCGATGAGCAGCGACGGGCGACACGAGAGTCCTTGGGCGATCATGGCGCGCTGGCGCATCCCCCCACTCAACTGGTGCGGAAAGCGGTCTATGTTGCGCTGAGGGTTGGGCATCCCCACCAGATCGAGCACATCGAGCGTCCGTCGCCTGGCCTCGGCTTTGTCTACCTCCTGGTGGAGCAGGATCACTTCCATGATCTGGTTGCCGATGGTATGCACGGGGCTGAACGAGGACATCGGCTCCTGGAAGATCATGGCGATCTCGGCGCCGCGGATGTGGCGCATCTGCGCGCCCATACGGTCGAACTGCATCAGGTCCACCGGCGCAGCATCCTTCCGACGCTGTCGCGTTGGCGGTAAAGAATCTTCCCGGAAAGCAGGGCGGAGGGCGGCGTGATACGCAAAATCGTACGCGCCGTCATCGACTTGCCGCACCCGCTTTCGCCCACCAACCCCACCGCCTGCCCACGTGGGATCGTAAAATTCACCCCGTCCACTGCGCGTACAATTCCCTGCCGCAACGGAAAGTGCGTCTTCAGTTCGATGACTTCAAGGAGGGGCGAATCGGCCATAATCTTCTCTCAAAGATGATCTCTGGTCAGGATCGAGATGGATGGGAAAGAACCAAGTGACGGGCACAGCTCTCCGTCGTTCTACCATTGTATCGGGCTACAGATCGCCATAGGGATCTGCGGCGTCGCGCAGACCATCGCCCATGAAGTTGAGCGACAGAATCGCCAGGACCACAGGCACGGCTGGGGCCAGATTCCACGGAGCCAGGGCCACCGTGCGCAGGTTCTGCGCCTCTTGCAAGAGAACCCCCCAGCTTACCACCGGCGGCTTTAACCCCAATCCCAAAAAGCTCAAGGATGTCTCCGCCAGAATCATACCGGGGATGGCCAGGGTGACGCTGGCGATGATGTGGCTGAGGAACGAGGGCAGCATATGGCGAAAGATGATGCGCATTTCATCGGAACCGGCCAGACGCGCCGCCTTCACGAAGTCTTCCTCTCGCAGACTCAGAAAACGACCGCGCACCACGCGCGCCATGCCTGTCCAGCCGATCAGCGAAAGGATGATGGTGATCATAAAGTAGACCTGCATCGGCCCCCAGTCAAGCGGCACGGCAGCGGCCAGGCCCATCCACAGCGGAATCGTGGGCATCGCCGACAAGATTTCGATGATGCGCTGGATCAGAATGTCAAGCCAGCCGCCGAAGTAACCAGAGACGCCGCCCAAAAAGATCCCGAGGATCAGGCTGAGGGCCACGCCCACCAGGCCAATGGTCATCGATGGCCGCGCCCCGTAGATCACGCGCGAGAGCACGTCGCGCCCCAGGCGATCGGTGCCCAGCAAAAAGAGCGTCGCCCCCGGTTCCGTGACGCCGATGAGGTGAATATTGCTCTCAAACAGCCCCCAAAATTTGTATTCGGCGTCTGTGCGCACAAAGAAGTGGACGGGATATTTAACCGATGGATCGTCACTGTAGATCCAGGCCAGCGTCGTGGTGTTGAGCTGTCGTGTGCGTGCATAGACGAAGGGCCTGAGCGAGAAGTTGCCCTGGCTGTCTACGAAACGGATCAGTTGCGGCGGCGTCAACTGAAAATCGGCGTAGTAGGCGTTGGGATTGTAGGGAGCGATCACTTCGCAGAGGGCCGCCACCACGTAGAGCAGCAGCACAACCACAGAACTGATCACCGCCAGCCGGTGCCTGGTAAATCGCCACCACATCAATTGCCATTGCGACGCCGAGGAAACAGCATCCGTCACCGTGGCGTCTTCGAAGCTTCGCGGTGGGGTGAGTACAGATTCGCTCATAGGGTAATCCACTATCCTCAATAAATGATCCGCGGATCGAGCAGCGCCAACAGAATATCCGAGATCAACATGCCTAATACGGTCAACACACTCAGCAGCAGGACAAACGAACCGGCCAGGTACATATCTTGCGCCAGGAGAGAACGCAGCAGCAACGGGCCGGTTGTGGGCAGGTTGAGAACAATGGAGACGATCGTCGCGCCCGACACCAGTTGAGGCAACGCCCAGCCTACCGAGCTCACAAATGGGTTAAGGGCCAGCCGCACCGGATACTTCCAGATCAATTGACGCTCGGTCAGCCCTTTGGCGCGGGCGGCTTCGACGTAGGGCTTGTTCAATTCATCCAGCAAATTGGCGCGCACCGTGCGGATCAGGGTCGCCGTGCCCCCCAACCCCAGCACCAGAATTGGTAGCCAGATGTGCTGCAACATGTCAATCACCTTGGCCATGCTCCAGGGTGCAGAGGCCATGTCAGGCGAAAAGAGACCGGTGACGCTGGTATTGAAATACTTGAATGCGATCCACATCAAGATTAACGCGATGAGGAAGTTCGGAATACCCAGCCCCACAAAACTCAGGAAGGTGAAAAAGTAGTCGCCAAATGAATACTGGCGTGTCGCCGAAATCACCCCCACCGGGATGGCCAGCAACCAGGTAAAGAGCAACGTCGTACTCGTCAACAGGAGCGTCAGGCCGATTCTTTCCCAGATCAGCACATTGACCGGCTGTCGCTGCTCAAAGGAATAACCAAAATCGCCACGCAAGACGATATTGCCGATCCACTTGGCATACTGAACGTAGATCGGTTCATCCAGGCCGTACTGGGCGCGCAACTGGGGAATGATCGTGTTCAACTGATTGGCAGCCTGATCACCCTCCGTCTGGCGGATCTGCGCGATGTAGGATGTCAGAAAGTCACCCGGCGGCAGTTGAATAATGGCAAAAGAGATCATTGACACAATGATCAGCGTCGGAATCGCCAACAACACGCGTTGCAGAATGTAACGGAACATGGGCGGTCCTTAGAGGGGGGATTGGTGATGGGGGATTGGGCATTTGTCGAGCCTTCTGGCTCTGATAGTGCCCAACCCCCGAGCGGCCGCATCTCTGCGCCCAATCACCAATCCCCAATCACCTATTCTTGCACGTAGAACTGCGGCGGTTGCCCCATGTTGATGCGCATCAACGCATTCGTGAAGAGCATCGTCTCGGGGACGTTTTTGAGCCGGTTGTGGACGACGCCAGGCACGGCCACGGCGCCGACAACCCCGATGTTGTAACACTGGTCATAATAGATGTCGAGCGCTTCCATCAGCTTCTGGTGCGCGGCGTCGAGATCGGCCAGCCCATAAGCCTCCTCGATCAGGGCGTAGCACTCGGCGGCGCGAGCGATTTCGGCGTCGTCGGCAGGCGGTGCGATGGCCAACGGATCTTCGGCGTTGCGCAGATAGCGGCCCCAACCACCGCCAATCGTGCCGTGCCAGGCGTCGAAGGCCAGCGGCGTGGCGGTGTTCCCGATCCCGGCCATGATCACGGAAAATCGATCGCTGAACTGGATAGTCTCGCGCAAGGATCGTTCCTGTGCGTTGATGATGGTGCGTACACCCACCTGCTCCCAGTAGCCCTTCGTCAACTGGTAGAGATCGTCCTGGATCGTGCCGGGGGCCGCATCTACATCGAGACGCAGCGTCAGCACTTCACCGTCGGGGCGCAGTCGGAAGCCGTCTCCGTTCTTCTCGGTCAGGCCCAGCCCATCGAGCAATGCATTGGCCTGCTCCTGATCGAAGTCGGCAAAGGCAGTTTCATACTCAGTCTTGAAGACAGGCGAACCCGGCACCGGTGCAGCCTGGCGTGGCGCCGCCAACCCGTTGTAGAGAAGGCTAGAGACTTCCTGGCGGTTGATGGCGTAGGAGAGGGCGCGGCGAAAGTCGGCGCGGCTGACGATAGCGGTCTGCGCTTCGTCCACGTTGCCCTCGTCGTCGCGGGGGGTGGGGTTGATTTGGTAGCCGACATTGCTGTCGTCGTTCCACACGCGCACAGTGTAGTCGCCTTGCGCTTCGTTTTCCTTGAGCAGCGTAAAGTCTTTCAGTTGCACATAGCGGAACTGACAATCGACCTGTCCAGAGATGAGCATCAGGTTGAAGCTCTCCTGATTCTCGAAGAAGTCGTGGGTGATCTCGTCGAGATAGGGCAGTTGCTGGCCTTCTTCGTCAATCTGGAAGTAGTAGGGGTTGCGTTCCTGCACCATGCGTTCGCTGGAAGCCGGAACTTTTGTGATCCACGGGCCGACCATCGGCATGTCTGGATTAAAGGCGAACATGTCAATGGGGCCGCCCAGGAAGAGCTGCGTCCAGCTTTGAAGCTGAAGCCGATCCAACTCAGATTGCAGGAAATCAGCGTCTGCGAAGTCGGCGTGATACTGTGCCAGATAGTGGCTGGGCACCAGGAAATTCAGACCGCCGATCACTCCCCATGCCTCGCCGCGCACCACGCCAAGAGGCAGCGTGCCGTTGGGCTGCGAGTACTTGCAGACGAAAGAGTAGGATCCATTGGGAGCAATCTCGGTGAGATTCTGCTGCTGGCGCACGTTGTCGTAGAGACGACCAGGAGCCAGTTGCTCGTTGAGCAGAATGTTCTCGTACCACCAGACGGCGTTGTCGGACGTGATTTCGACGCCGTCGGACCATTTGTGTCCTTCGCGGATGTTCCAGGTAAACTCGGTGCCGTCTTCGTTGACCTCGTAGCTTTCAGCCACATTGGGGATCAACGTCAGCGCGCCGTCCTCGGACATGTACATTTCGAGCAGATGATCGGCGATGGTGGTATGCACACCAAATCGGTCAGATGCGCCACGGTAGGCTCGACGCCAGGCACCACCGTAGGAGCCAATTGATTCAAAAACAGGCAGCACCTTCGGGTTCTTGGGCAGGCGCTGTTCGACGGGGGGCAGACTGCCGGCGGCGACCAGTTCGGCCAGCATGGGTGCTTCTTTATACTGTGAAATTGTGGTGGCAGCGCTGGGGGCCGCCGTTGCCACGGTAATCGGGGCCGCGGTTGCGGCAGGTTGCGCCGGGCCGGCGGGCACCGGGACAGACGACTGCTGCGGCGTTCCACAGGCGGCCAGAATCGCGCCTGCACCCGTTAAGGCAGACAAACGCAGGAACTGGCGCCTTGAAACTGTGTGGGATCCCTTTTTCTCTCTCATCGTTCAATCTCCTTGTGGGTCCTACCGACATTGCAATCACAGGTTGTTCAGTAAAGCATGCGGGATGTTGAGAGATAGCCTCCTTTCAGATCGACGCTCCGATCAAAGTGAGTTCCTCGGCGCGATGGCAACTGACGAAATGATCGGGTGCGACCTGGCGCAGGGTAGGGGCTTCCTCGGCGCAGCGGTCGATTTTGTAACGGCAGCGCGGGTGAAAATAACAGCCCGAGGGCGGATTAGCGGCGTCTGCCACTTCGCCCGGCAGGATCATAGGCTCGATCAAGATGGTGGGATCGGGTTCGGGTACGGCAGACAGCAGCGCCTCGGTGTAGGGATGCCTGGGCGACTCAAAGAGATCATCGGTAGCGGCGATTTCGGCCACCTTGCCCACATACATCACCGCCACCCTGTCACTGATGTGGCGCACCACGCTCAGGTTGTGCGCAATGAAGAGATAGGTGAGGCCGAATTCAGATTGGAGATCCTGCAACAGATTCAGAATTTGCGCCTGGATCGAGACATCCAGCGCCGAGACCGGTTCATCGCAGACAATCAACTGTGGCCGCAGCGCCAGGGCGCGACCGATACAAATGCGTTGGCGCTGTCCGCCGCTGAAGGCATGCGGGTAGCGCGTCATCGACTCTGGGGAGAGGCCCACGACGCGCAGGATGTCGGCCACGCGATCCTTGAGTTCCTGTCCGTCGGCGACTTTATTCACCAGCAAGGGTTCGCCGATGATCTCCAGCAGCGTCATGCGCGGATTGAGCGACGAAAAGGGATCTTGAAAAATCAGTTGCAGGTTGCGACGCAGGATCTTAAGTTCCTGCCGATTGACTTTGCTCACGTCCACGCGACCCAACGTGGGATCATTGAACCAGATTTCGCCCGCCGTCGGTTCGAGCAGCCGCACCACGAGTTGGCCGGTCGTCGTTTTGCCACAGCCGCTTTCCCCCACCAACCCCAGTGTCTCGCCGGCCCGCAGAAAGAAGCTCACATCGTCCACTGCCCGCACCGCGCCCGGCGAACGTTGCAGAAGCTTCCCACGGATAGGGAAGTGCTTCTTCAGATTCTTGACTTCGAGCAGGTACGGGTCAGGTGTGGTCATCGCGGTTCTATCGCTCAACCCTTAATCTCCCAATCGCTTCTGTTTCAACGAACTGGCCCTCACCAGCAACTCTGGTCTGGACAGGATCAACACGGGCGGCGGTGGTGGTTCGCCTTTGTCGGCCAATTCGATCTGGCGAACCAGGGCACGGACCGCTTCTTGCCCCAGTTCGAAAATGCGCTGGTGCACGGTCGACAGCGGCGGGCAGTAGAAGGCCGATTCGGGCAGATTCTCGTAGCCGATGACACCCAGATCGGCGCCGATGGTGCGTCCTTGTTCGGTGGCTTTACACATTGCGCCCAGCGCCATGGCGTCATTGGCGGCAAAGACGGCATCGAGATCCGGATGGGCTGCCAACAAATGTGCCATCGCCTGCGCGCCGCCCGCCGCCGTCCACTCGCCATCGGCGACCCAACTATCATCCCGCAAGAGATCGTTCTGACGCAGACAGTCGCGCCAGCCGCGGTAGCGTTCGCCGCCCATTGCATATTCGGTGGGCATACTGATCAGGCCGATCTTGCGCCAGCCCTGGTCGATCAGGTGCTGGGTGGCCTGGAACGCGCCGTGATGGTTATCAATGGAAACCGTTGTGGCGTGTTCGTGCGGCAGACTGTTGAGCACCAACGGCGGCAGTTTCGCCAGTTGTTCAGGTGTAATCCAGATCCTGGTTATCACCTACCAGGGGTGGCTGCCAGAGAATCCCGGCCACCCGCTGTTCGATCAGATTGTCCAACAAAGTTTGGATGCGCTCGCTCTTTTTCGGGTGGAGCAACATCAGCAGCAACGAGTAGCCCAGCGCTTCGGCCTCGTGTTCAACGCCCATGACAAAACGCGAAGATGTATATTGATCGAGTGTCCACCCCACGAGAGCCAGGGTCTGGCTGCGTTGTCGCGCCAGACCTCGCGCAAGGACGTTGGGATGGTAGCCTAACTCCGCCACTGCCAGCTCCACCCGCTGCCGGGTCTCCTCGCTGACATCGGGCTGCTTGTTGACGACGCGCGAAACCGTCTTGATCGAGACGCCCGCGTGATGTGCCACATCGCGTAAAGTAACGTTCATGGTGGACGATCCACCCGTCATTCGGTTGATTGATGCTGGGAAAAATGGGGGAAAAGAACGCTGTCCCATTGTCGACAACGTTGTCAACAGAGTAGCATGCGCACACGTGCTTGTCAATAGTTTTCTCGAGAAGTACGTCGATGCTCCATTGACAGTCCTTCTCTCTGGCTGTAGTATCAGCAGTAGAAAGGTGTTGTCACCGCCCTCACATCACCGCAGCGATGGTCGCCCTGGCCGCAGTCGTCGCCAACCCTTTCTGCTCACCATCCTCCCTCATGCAAAGGGGCCACCGATGGGTATCCCGCGCTTGACGTTGTTCCTGCTTGCTCGGCTGCCGGCAGGCCGCCGGTCGTTTCCTTTAGCGCGGCCGGCATCCCTCACATGAACCAATCAAATCAGCCGTTCGGAAGGAAGGCAGGTATGAAACAGCTTGTCCACACACTCATCATGACGGGTGTGCTTGCTGTCATGTTATTGGTGTCCATGACAGCAAGCGGTTCGACGACTACCGAGGATATTACACCCCCCAGTGTGCTAAGTCTTACCTATGAACCGTATTGGGCAGATACAGGGGATGGACCCCAAACGATTACGGTGACTGCTCATATTACCGACAACCTTACTGGCGTAAGCAGGCTTTGGGCTCACTACAGTTCAGAGACGACACCGAACCAAACGGCAGAGATCGAAATGACGGCAACCCATCGCCTATCTGGAACAGCACTCGACGGCGTCTACCAGACGACGTTTGTACTGCCTCAGCACAGCGCCTATGGACGCTGGATCGCAACCATTACGTGTACAAGAGACTTTCTCGGCAATCAAAATTGTGCTGTCTACTTGCCTCCAACCGACCATCAACCCTATTTGCCCTACCATCCGGATATGGACATCACCTACTGGTTTTGGAACGGATATGCGCCAACTTATCTGCCGTCACTCTGGAAAGGGAAATGACAGCCCATGCGTAGTGAAAACCGAAGAGAATTGTCGATCCATACGGTAAAGGAAGGTGAGAAGTGAAGCGACAGATCTTTTACCTGGTCTTAGTCGCCGGTCTGTTGTGTGCATTCCTGCGAACGGCTGTTACGGCAAGTGGGGCAACGGACGCTGACGATACAAGTCCTCCCCATGTTTTGAGTCTCTCCTATGAACCATATTGGGCAGATACTTCTGACGCCGCTCAGACGATTACAGTCACCGCCCATATCACGGATGACTTATCGGGTGTCAAGCACCTTTGGTCTCACTACAGTGCAGAGAGAGCGACATTACAGCAAGTGCTCATCCTGATGACGGAAACACATCGGATTTCCGGAACAGCGCTCGACGGAATCTATCAGACGACGTTTACCCTGCCTCAATATAGCGCCTATGGTCGTTGGGTGGCGACGGATACCTGTACCCGCGACTATCTCGATAATCAGAACTGCGTCTCCTACTTTCCGCCCTACGAGGATCGGTATTCACCTACCATGAGAGTATCCCCCTGGTTTTGGAACGGGTATACGGGAACGTATTTGCCTCTTATTGAAAGCCACCATTGATACCCCCTTGAAACCTTCGCTCCCACCTGAAGCGGGTCGGCACCCCGACCCGCGCCGTGCGGTCTTCCTGGAACATGGCCTGTTGGCCGCCATCGTAGAGAGTTTTACCGGCGGCGCCGTATCCCGTGCCGTTGATGAAGCCGTGCCACTCCTCGGCGGCGCGGCGGCGGCTGTAAACGAAGGCGGCGTCACTGGTGATGTCGCCGTAGGTGGTTTTGCCCTGGGCAAAGGTACGCCGAGGACGGATCTCTTCCTGGATGTAGCCGGTTGTGAGGTCGTTCATGACGCCGACAATGCGTTCTTCGCCCTGCCAGTGCAGACGCACGCCGATCCCCTGCCCAACCGGATCGCTGGCGATGACTTCGATCTGTGGACCGGCGCCGGGATTGCCCTGTTCGCCGTAGGCCATGGGCCAGAGTACGCTGACAAAGTTGACGCTGCGCCCGGCCATATGTCGTCCGCGCCAGATGTCGGCGATCACGATTTCGTCTTGGAAGGCGCGGCGGATGGTTTCTGTGACGACAGTCGAAGATTGATCCGGCACAGGCGGCGTGTAGATGCGCAGCGCCGAGCGCTGTGCATTGGGCCATTGTTGGATGGCGCGGATGTGGGTGTCTCGCCAGTGCTCACCTTGGGCGAGAATGTCCGTCGTCCACCACAAATTGGCCAACGTACGCGGTGAAGAATCACCCACCGGTCGCCGCGACAAAGCGCTGTCGAGGACAATCCAACAGGGCAGATCGGGCAGAAAGACGATGGAGCGATCCCAGACGATGGCTGCGTCGGCGTCGCTGACGCGCACACGAGCGAATTCGGCGTCTCCCAGGCGGGTGAGGTAGAGACGTTCACTGCGTACAGGCTTGTAGTGTCCGTTGTCTCGCAGGGCGCCAGGCTGAGGAGTACCTAAGAGCAAGCCGGGTCGCCAGATCAGACGGTTGTGGTAGAAATCGGCGCGGTAGATGCCGTCGGGCGGCTGCTCGCGATAGCCGCTCTCATGCAGCAGAATCGTGCCGTCCTGCACGAGCATGGCGACACTGCCCTCATCGGCGTGACCGTGGTGCATCTTTTCGGCAGAGACGGCGAGATCGGCACGCAGATATTCGCGCGCCACCCAGCCGTAGTCGCCCTCGTCGCGATAGTTGATGCAGGCATAGGCGGCGTCGCCTTCCCAGCCGTTGCGAAAGACGATCTTCTTGATCACCAGATCGTCGAGCGCATCGTGGACGGGACCGGGCCGGGCGGGAATCACGCTGTCATCACACCAGCGCCACGCCAGCGAAAGGACCTGTGCGCCGTAAATATTGGGCGTTTCGCCCTGTTGCGCCGCCCAAATGCGCTGCGCCGCCCACTTCATGCTGGGGTCGCCGTAGGTGCGGGCGCCCCATTCCAGGCAGGCCATCCATTCCCAGGCGCTGTGCATGAGCCAGTGCGAGTCGCCGAAGTCGGGCAGGATGCCCAGCGGTGTGATCAGTTGGGTCATGGCGCGCAGGTGGAGGCGAGGCTGCACCTGCTGCGCCAATTCGTCGACTCGCCCACGCGCCTCTGCATAGAGAATCAGCGCGCGCAGCCAGTGGGCCTGATAGAGCATGGCGTCTTCGATGCTCCAACGCCCCCAGCTTTCCTCGGCCAGTTCGTCGGCCAGTTCGTTCCAGGCCGGGGCTTCGGGGTGCTCGGCGAAGACGCGGCCACAGGCGGCAAGGCTGGCGGCGCGCAGGAGGGCGCGGTTGTGCCCCCCCCATTCCGGGAAGCGCCAGATTGGGCGCAAACTGTCGGCGGCGATCTCCGCCAGGGCGGCCCACGTCTCCGCGTCGACAGCAGGGCGGATACGCTCACACGCCGAGGCGTAGACGACCGGATCGAAGACCGCATCCAGCGGCGGGATGCCCTCCTCGTATTCAGGGCGACCGGCAGCAGCGTCCGCCGGCATCAGTTCTGTCCACGCCGGGTAGCGGCGCAGCGTGTCCGCGGCCAGGCGGGCCAAGCTCTGATCGCCGTTGCGTTCATAGAGGAACGCGGCCACGATGCTCAGTTGCAGCGGAAACTTGGTGACGTAGTAGCCAAAGAGCGCGTTGTTGGCGGCGTTGGCGCCAAACTGGGCGCGCCAGGCGTCGATTTCGGATTCGAGGTTGCCGGCGTCAAGGCGAAAGGCTTCTTCGATCCAGGCAAGGTAGCGGGCGCGATCGGTCATCGAGCTTCCTCATGGGCGGAAATATGGATGGTTGACGGGACTGGTTAGGCGAATGGAGCGGGACGGCTCGCCACACTCATTATCGTACTCTGTCGCGCGGACAAGTGCAACTGAAAGAAGAGAAGTAAAGGAGTTGGCGATTCAAGCATCTGCGGGGAGAACAGGGCGACTGAGTTGCGCTGCCGCGTAGAGATCGGCGCTGCCCTCTGCCCCCGCTGAGTTCAGCGGGGGCAGAGGGCATGCGCTACTGCCTATCAAACCATCATCACGGCTTACGGGCGGGCGGGCGATCCATCGGGCCAGCGCGTCTGTGTCCACACGTCCACGAAGTCCTCACAGGGGTACTTGGCGGCGAGCTTTTCATCAATGTCGATGCCCAGCCCCGGTTTGTCGTTGGGATACATATAGCCGCCGCGTACTTCAGGCAGGCCGGGGAACATCTCGTAGACGAGTTCGTTAAAGCGGCACCACTCCTGAATACCAAAGTTGGGCGCCCACAGATCCAGATGCAGATTGGCTGCATGACCAACGGGAGAGGTGTCTCCCGGCCCATGCCAGGCCGTGCGGATACCATACATGCGGGCGTGAATCGCGGCATCGCGTGCAGGCGTGATCCCACCCATCTGGCTGACGTGCATGCGGATGAAGTCAATCAGCCGGCCAGAGATAAGCGGTTGCCATTCCCGCGGGTTGTTAAAGAGTTCACCCATGGCCAGAGGGGTGGCGCACTGCTGGCGAATGTGATGGAACCACTGAATGTCCTCAGGGGCCAGTGCATCTTCCAGAAAGAAGAGCTTGTACTGCTCTACGTCTTTGGCGAATTGCACGGCGTCGATGGGCTGAAGGCGCTCGTGAATGTCATGCAGCAGTTCGACCTCGGGGCCGACTTCACGACGCACATGCTCGATCATGTTGAGCATATTGCGCATGTACGCGCGCGGATCATAGTAGTGCCCGCTCGGTGAATTGTCCGGTGCTGCCGGCAGATTCGACTCACCGCCGTAGCCGCCCATCTGAATACGGACATAGCGGTTGCCCTGTTCGAGATAGCCACGCACGCTGTCCACCACTTCTTGGGGCGAGCGCCCACCGGCATGCGCGTAGACCGCCGCCGCCTCGCGAGATTTGCCGCCCAGCAGATCGTAAACCGGCATCTGGGCCCTCTTGCCCTTAATGTCCCACAGTGCCTGATCTACACCCGAAATGGCATTATTGAGCACGGGGCCATTGCGCCAGTAGCTATGCACTGTGGACATACGATAGATCTCCTCGATGCGCGAGACATCGCGCCCGATGAGAAACGGCTTGAGGTGCTTTTCAATCGCCGTCACGACGGCGTGAAAGCGTTGGGTGAAGGTAGCGCAGCCCAATCCGTACAGCCCAGGCTCCGATGTGATCAGCTTGACGATGACCAAACGCTGGGTGGATGGCTGCGTCGTAATCACCTGCACATCTTGAATTGTCACAGGTTTCGACACGAACGTTCTTCTCCTTTGTGTGGGTGGGGAGGGTTGAAACGATGGTTCATTGTAGCAAAAAACCACGAAAACGTATGGGTCCACGATCGGGTAAGCGTGTTCTGCTGTGCTCTATTCTTGTATTTTATAAGTCTCGTGTCAAAATAGCGGTGTTTGTGTCAGATGTGTACTTCTCAAGCAATGCGCACCAACGAAAGAAGAGGCTGATCGATGACTGCATTCTCTGACGCTGAATTTGCCTTAACGCCCGCCGTCGAACGGCTGGCCGCCGTGTTGGTCCACCAGGATGAGACGATCCTCGACAGCGCGGGCTGGTCCTGGGGAGATTATGGCGGCGTGCGCATGGCGCTGATTGGCACTGTCCAGGATCTCGACAACCTGGCGGCCGATCTGCTCCACAAGCGCGCGGCAATGGGCAATCCACCCACGTTGGCACAGCGCCTGCTTGCCTTCTACCACATCGCCTACTGGGATCTGCGCGCCCTGCTCATGGGGTTGACCGAGGACCAATTTGGCGCCCCCCCCGCCGACGGCGAATGGCCGGTGCAGACGACGCTCTTCCACATTTACCGCACCGAACGCAGCTTTTGGGGCAGCATCTTGCTGGGGTTGGCCGCCCTACAGAGCGAGACGGCGCCCCGATTCGATGGCAGTCTGGCGCAACAGGTGACCGCTGCCACCGATCCTGCGCCCCAGGACGGCGACCGATTGCCCGATATGGTCAACGCTTACCGACGGCTGCACAGCCTGGTGATTGACGACTTACAGATGCTGCGCGAGATCGAACTGGATGCGCCATCTCCCTATTGGGAGGCAATCCCGCCCACAGTCCACTTTCGGATTGGGCGGCTCACCGCACATCTCCACGAACACACCGTGCAGATCGAGAAGATCCTGGCAGCGGTGGCCCCACAGACCGAGGCGCAGATGCACGTGCGCCGCATCTACCGTGCGCTGGCCGGCGTGGAAAGTGCGCTCCTCGGCGCCGCCGACCTGGGCTATCTCTGCGACGAGTTGGCCGCCCAGATTGACGCACGCACGCAGACGCTGCCCAAGGTGATCGCCGACATCCACGCCCTATTCGATGCCATCAAACACGGCGACGCCGGGATCGTGCACCGGCTGATTCAGGGCAATCGGAAACTGGTCGATGCCAGCGATCAGAGCCGTCTGAATGCCTTGATGACAGCCGCCTACTATAACCAGCCGGCAATCGTACAGATCCTGCGCGACGCCGGGGCCGAACTCAGTCTCTTCTCGGCGGCGGCGGTCGGCTACCTGCCCGAGATCGAAGCCCACTATGAGTGGAACCCCAAAACAGTCAACTGGATCGCCCGCGATGGCTATACGCCGCTGCAACTGGCCTGTTTCTTCGGACAAGAGGTGGTGGCGCGCTATCTGGTGGAACACGGCGCCGATGTCCACGCCGTCAGCCGCAACGAGACGGGGCTTCAGGCGCTCCACGCCGCCGTGGCAGGGCGTTCGCCCGGCATCGTCGCCGCCTTGATCGAGGCCGGTGCAGATGTCCACGCCCGGCAGGCCAGTGGACACACTCCCTTACAGGCTGCTCTCCAAAATCAGGACGAAGCCATCGTCCTCGCGCTGCGCGACGCCGGCGCCGTCGAGTAGTAAATCCCGGTGGAAATATGCCGACACGCTCCACCCGGGGTGCAGGCGTCCTATTTCTGCCGTGGGATTTACGCCGGCGGCGTAGAGTAGTAGTGATTCAGGTGCGACCCGCGGGCCACAAGGCAGGTGACATTCGAACCGATCCGGCCCGTGCGTCGCACCAAATTACATTGTCTGCCAACCCTGTCTACTTCGAGTGAAGGGCGGCGTTCTCGGGCACACGTTGGCGCCGAGGACGTGCCGCCCGCAGCCAGATCAGCAGTGCGCCCGCCCCCATCAATGCCCCCATTGACCAGAACATGCCCTGATAGCTGAGTTGCGCAATCATCAGCCCACCCAGCACGGGGCCGGCCACTTTGCCCGCATTCTCAAAGGTGCCCACCAACCCCATCCCCGCGCCCAGATGAACGCCGTCGATCTGATCTGAGACGAGCGCCACCGTATTGGGGAAGATCAACGCCTGGGCTACACCTACCACCATCGCCAATCCCAATAAGGCGACGAAGGTGTCCGCCACGGTGAGCAAGGGCAGCGCCAGGGCCAGCGAAATCATCCCCAGGGCAACTGTGCGGGCGTGGCCGATGCGATCCCCGATGCCGCCACCGAACGGTTTGAGCAGCAGGTGGACGCTCTCTTGTAGAGAAAAGAAGAGGCCGATCTGCACGGTGTTGTATCCGGCGGTTAGGGCGTAGATGGGCAGAAAGGCCTTGGCCGCATACAACGCCACGTAGATGGTTGCCTCCATGATCCCCGAAAGCCAGACAGCGGGTGTCTGGGCGCCGACGCGCAGAGCGTCGGCGAAGGAACGGAACCACTGTCGCATGCGTAAATGGGTGCGGTGAGCGGTGTGGGCCAACGGTCGAGACGCGTTGTCGGCAAGCGAAGCCTCGTCTTCCTGGATCATGGCTACCGGCACAAATGCGGCACAACTGATCAGCCCGATGATGGTAAAGACTGCCGCCGGCTCGAAGAAGAGCAACAGCCAGCCCGCCACCAATGGCCCCACAATGTAGCCACCGCTGCGCGCCATGTCGAACCAGCCCAGGTATTCGGCGGTGCGGCCACTGCTGCGCTCGGCAATGAAAGCCACCGTCACCGGCCCATAGATCGCGGTAGCCGTGCCGTGGATCACGCGGATCAACACCAACTGTGCGGGCGTATGCACGAACTGGTAGAAAAACGGAATCACGGCAAAGAAGAGCGTGCCCAGCAAGATCCACCAGCGCCGCCCTTGCCGGTCTGAGAGGAAGCCGAAGATAGGCTTGCTCACCATGCCCGTGAGCGTGGATATCGACACAATCGATCCCAGCAACACGTCCGAGGCGCCCAGCGAGGCGGCCAGAATGGGAAGCAGCGGTGTCTTACCCATCTGGTATCCGCTGCGCACGATAAAATCGGCGATGGTCAGATTGATAAAATTGCGCGACAGCTTCATGCGAGAGTCCAGGTTCGGTGCATAGAAAGATCCATCAGAAGGGCGCGCCCGCTGAATATGGGGTAGAAGCGGGTAGAAAAGACGCCGGCGCTGCGGCAACAGGCACAGTTTTGCACAGGCCGCAAACCGGCTGGCCGGGGACCTGTTGAACAAGACCCCCGGCAAGCCGGCTCTACGCCTACACCGTGATGGCTTCAGCCTTCAGATCCTTGATGGCGGCGTTGAAGTCGGCCACGCTCTCATCCAGGATCGATTGAAGCTGATCCAACTGGGCGTCCACCTGCGCCGACAGATGCTCAAACACATCGGTCGCCTGTTTGGGCGGCGCGGCATCGGCCGCAGCGACCAGACTGATCAGCCCCACCAACTTGGCGTTGAGCCGTGTCGGGAAGCGAAGCCGATCGAACGAGGTCTTGGCATCCAGCGAAACGAGCTGTTCTTCCACCGCTCGCAGTTGATCGCTCAACTGCCGGGCCCGTTCCTGCACCGCGGCGCGTTTATGCTCGTCGGCATCTACATGCTCCAGTTGCGCTTTCCACTGCTCAACTTGAGCACGCACTCGCCGAATTCGCTTGACCGCCTTGTGCGTCTGATCCACCTTGGCTACGATCTGCTGCCACAGATCAAACTGCGCCTGTAGATCCTCGTCGCTGACATTCACCTTCGGATCGACGAAGATCTCGAACGGATGGCTCATCGACTCTTCGCCCACCGTCAAGCGCACCTGGTAGGTGCCCGGCCTGGCCAGCACGCCCATTGTCGCCTTGCCGGTGACGGGATCTTCGGTCAGCTTTTCGGGTTCAGGATAGCGCATGTCCCAGACGAAACGGTTGAGGCCCGGTTTTGTCGACAGGTAAAGCTCTTCTTCGCCGGATTTGTCTTTGTCTGCGCCGTTCGGCTTGGGCTTCGCTTTAAAGGACTTGATCTCTTTGCCCTTCCCGTCGAGGAAGGTGAGGCGGATGTCACCCTGTACCTCGTGCGGCAGCGTGTAATGCACGATCACGCCCTGTGGCGGATTTTCGCCGCAGTCGAGCAGTTTGCGCACGAGTTCGCCCGTCTCGGCCTTTTCCTCGCGGAAGCTGATAAGTAGACCAAACGACATGGAATAGTTGCGATTCTCCCCCCGCGCACCCCCCACATTCCAATGGACCCAGCGGCGCAGGGTACGTTTGGGGGCGTAAAGTGCCAGCGCCTCGAAGCGCAGGTCACGTTGTCCGCTGGCGGCGGCCCGACGGATGGGGGTCAGGTCGTCGAGAATCCAAAAGGCACGGCCGTGGGTGGCGATAGCCAGCTCATTGCCCACAACTTTGAAGTCATAAATCGGCACGACAGGCAGATTGCCCGGCATCTTCGCCCATTGACCGCCGTCATCTGTGGAAACGAAGAGGCCGCGCTCGCTGCCCACATAGAGCAAACCGGGCTGCGTGGGATCTTCGCGCAACATGCGCGTGATCTCACCTTCAGGGAAGTTGGCGTCGATGCGCTGCCAGCTTTGACCGTAGTCGCTTGTCTTGAAGAGAAAGGGGCGATAGTCGTCGAGCTTGTAGCGGGTGGCGGCCACATAGACGGTCGCCCCGTCGTGGCTAGACGGCTCAATCACGGTGATGAAGCTCCACTCAGGCAGGTCGGTGGGGGTGACATTCTGCCAGGATGCGCCGCCATCCTTAGAAAGGTGGATGAGACCGTCGTCGCTGCCCGCCCACAGCACGCCCGCTTCATGGGGCGATTCAATGAAAGCGGAGATGGTGCAATAGTGCTCCGCACCGCTGGTGTCCAGGGTGAGTGGACCGCCCGACGGCCCCAGCTTGCTCTCGTCATTGCGCGTGAGATCGGGGCTGATCTGTGTCCAACTGCTGCCCTCGTCGGTGGTTTTGAAGACGACGTTGCCCGTCGAGTAGATCACATTGCTGTCGTGCGGCGAAAAGAGGATGGGGAAGGTCCACGGGAAGCGGTATTTCAGATCTTTTGGCCCCCAACCCGAGTACGTCTCCGGCCAAACGGTGACCAGACGGATCTGCTTGGTGCGGTGATCGTAGCGTTGCAGAGCGCCGCCGCCCCCCGGCGACGATCCCACGGCGCCAACATAGACGATATTGGGGTCTTCGGGGTGGACGGCAATGTAGCCGCTTTCACCTGTGCCCGCCGGGTAACAATCGCCCCAGGTAATGGCTCCCTTCTCGGAGGCAGTGGGCACGGCGATGCTGCTGTTGTCCTGCTGTGTGCCGTAGACGTGATACGGCAGCCGAGTATCGACGTCGATATGGTAGAACTGGCCCGTCATTTGATTGTAGACCGTGCTCCACGTCTCGCCACCGTTGAACGAGACATTGGCCCCGCCGTCGTGCCCTTCGATCATGCGCTGCGGATCGCGTGGATCGATCCATAGATCGTGATTGTCACCGTGCAACGTGGTGATTTCGCCATAGTTCTTACCGCCGTCGGTCGATTTCCACATCTTCAAATTGGTCACGTAGACGGTTTCGCTATCCTGTGGATCGGCGAAGATGTGCATGTAATACCAGGGGCGCGCCAGCAGATCGCGGTTCGTGGTCAGCAATTCCCAGCTATCGCCGCCGTTGTCCGATCGATAAACGCCCGACTTGTCCCCTTCGGCTTCAATGATGGCCCAAACACGCCCGGCCTTGGCCGGTGACGCCGTGACGCCAATCTTGCCCAGGATGCCCGACGGCGGCAGCCCCTTGGCGCGGCTGATCTCCAGCCACGTTTCACCGCCATCGGTCGATTTCCATAGACCACTGTCCTCGCCGCCACTGACCAGTTCCCAAAAATGGCGGTGGACCTGCCAGATGGCCGCGTACAGAATCCGCGGATTGGCGGCATCCAGCGCAATGTCAATCGCCCCGGCGCCGTCACTGACGTAGAGGACTTTCTGCCAACTTTTGCCGCCGTCCAGGGTGCGGAAGACGCCGCGCTCGGCGTTGGGGCCGAAGGCATGACCGAGGGCCGCCACGTAGACGATATCGGGGTTTTGCGGGTGAATCTGAATCTTGCCAATATGATGGGTGTCGCTGAGGCCTACGTTGCGCCAGCTCTTGCCCGCATCGGTAGACTTGTAGACGCCATCGCCCCAGCTAACATCGCCACGGATCGAGGCCTCGCCGGTGCCCACATAAATCACATTCGGGTCCGATGGCGAAACCGCCATTGCCCCCACCGCGCTGCTTGTGAAGAATCCGTCCGAGATATTCTCCCAGTAAGTGCCGCCGTCTATGGTCTTCCACACGCCACCGGCGCAGGCCCCGAAATAGAACGTGTTGCGTTCGCTGGGGTGGCCCGCCACTGCCACGACACGCCCGCCGCGCGGCGGTCCGATACAGCGAAATTTCAAAGCACTTCCGTTGGCAGAATCAGGTTGTTGCGTCATGGGTTGCTCCTTGGGTGAGGGGATGGCAAGTTGACGACAAAAGTCGGTTGACCGGTTTAGTTGGAGGATGGTTAGACTGTAGCTGAAAGTGAGGAAGTGGTCAAATTGCAGCCAAAGAACGCGTTGGCCCCACACAATTCATACACAATCGATTCACGTTTCCTTCATGTAGAGTCGCTATTCTGAAGACAGGATATGGAATCAATCAACGCAATCAAATCAAGGAGATATACAATGAAACTCAGGTTGATGATCAGTTCGATAGCGGCGCTCTCTCTTTCGGCAATCCTGATGACGGGCGCGCTGGCGGCCGGTCCAGGCCCAGGACGACCCGCACCGCAACCGGCGGCGACGGTCACGGTGTCGACTGCAGCGTTGAGCGAGGACGAAATCGCCGGTCTGCTCTATATGGTGGAAGAGGAAAAACTGGCCCACGACGTCTATGTCACCCTGTACGATCTGTGGGGGATCCGCATCTTCAACAATATCGCCTCCAGTGAGAGCCAACACACGAGGGCCGTCGAAACGCTCCTCACTCGCTATGGCATTGCCGATCCCACCGAGGGCAATGGCGTGGGCGTCTTCGAGAATACAGATCTACAGACGCTCTACAACGACTTGATCGAGATGGGCAGCCGGTCTGTGACCGATGCACTGCAAGCCGGTGTCCTCATCGAAGAAACGGACATTGCCGACATCGAACAGTATAGCGCAGAACTCGATCATGCCGATATTGCCCGGGTTTACGCCAGTCTGCTGCGCGGTTCACAGAATCATCTGCGTGCGTTTAGTCGGTAACCCCACCCTGTTTGCCCAAAAACCGTTCGAGACACAACGCAAAGTCGCCAGGGGATCAAGAGAAAAATCTCTGCCCCTGGCGACTCTGCATTGGCTCTTTTCGCGCGAGGATTATCCCATGCGCACGCGGACCGTATGATGCTCGCCATCATCTTTGAGTGGAACGGTCTTTTCGGGCTGCATTTCGCCATCCACCGTAACCTGTTGCACACCGCGATTAACGCCACTGCGGTTCTCGACCCGGATGTGATAGGTAGCCTGACCAAAACGATAGGTGAGGCAGTACTCGGGCCAGTCGCGGGGGATGCACGGCTCGATGCGCAGAACATCCCCTTGGCGGCGCAGCCCCAGAATCGCCTCAGTGCCCAGGCGGTAGAACCAGCCGCCCGACCCCGTATACCAGGACCATCCACCGCGGCCGACGAAGGGCGGAACGCTGTAGACATCGGCGGCGATGACATAGGGTTCGATGCGATACCGCTCTGTCTTGGCCTGCGTATCCCCATGCAGGATGGGATTGAGCAGCCGAAACAGTTCCCCGGCGCGGTCGCCGTCGCCCAAAGCGGCAAAGGCCCACACCGACCAGATAGCGGCGTGCGTATACTGTCCGCCGTTCTCACGGATGCCCGGGGGATAGCCTTTGATGTAGCCGGGATCGCGAGGGGTCTTGTCGAAGGCTGGGGTGAAGAGTTGCAACAGTTGGTCATCCCTACGCACCAGATTTTCGGAGACGGCGTCCATGGCCTGCCGGGCTCGCTCGGGTCGGCCTGCCCCGCTCAGGATAGCCCACGACTGCGCGATCGAGTCGATCCGACATTCCAGGCTCTCGGCCGATCCCAGTGGGGTGCCGTCGTCATAAAAGCCACGCAGGTACCATTTGCCATCCCAGGCATGAGCGTCCAGCGCTTCGCGCAGATCATCCATTTTCTGGCGATATTGTGTGCACCGATCTACATCGTCCATCTGCGTGCAGAGAGGCAGGAAGTTCTCCAGGGTGGCATAGAGAAACCAACCCAGCCACACGCTTTCGCCCTCGCCTTCGATGCCCACACGGTTCATGCCGTCGTTCCAATCGCCAGCGCCTATCAGGGGCAGACCGTGGCGGCCCGCGGTGGCGCCTTTGGCGATAGCCCGGCAGCAGTGTTCGTAGAGGCTGTAGCGCGCATCGCTCAATTCATACTGATTGTAGCGCTCCTCTTCGTCTTGGTGCAGCGGCTCGCCCTGACGGAAGGCAATCTGCTCCTGCAGAATCGCAGCATCGCCGGTTACGCTGACATAGTGCGCCGTGATGTAGGGCAGCCAGAGCAGATCATCGCTAATTCGCGTGCGCACACCCCGTCCCGACGGCGGATGCCACCAGTGCAGCACATCCCCGGCCTCGAACTGATGCTGGGCTGCCCGCAAAATGTGTTCTCGCGCCACCTCCGGCGCGTGCAGTAGCAGCGCCGCCACATCCTGTAACTGATCGCGAAAGCCAAAGGCCCCGCTCGATTGATAGAAGGCAGAACGCCCCCAGATGCGGCAAGCGGCATTCTGATAGGGCAGCCAGCGGTTGAGCACGATGTTCATCGCCTCATCCGGCGTTTCGACGCTGACGCGATCCAGCATCTCATCCCAGTGGCGTCGGGTCTGCTGCCAGGCAGCCTCGACCTGTTCCGCATCCTGAAAGCGCTGCGCCAACTCTACGGCTTCGGCCCGATCCGCGCCCTGACCGAGCAAAAAGGTAATTTCTGTGCTTGCGCCCGGGCCAAGATCAACGTGAAGTTGCAGAGCAGCACACGGATCCAACCCCGGCTGCACGGTGCCGGCCAGGCCGACACGTCGCAGCGCAGCGGGCGATCGTAGACTGCCCAATCGCCCCAGGAACTCGGTGCGATCCGTCGTCAGCCCGTGCGGTTCCTCGGTGCTGGCCAGAAACGCCACACGCTGACCGAACTCGGCGTTGTAGGGGTTGCGCGCCAGGAGCACATTGGCGGCGCGGTCATACTCAGGCTGCACATATTGCTGCATCAGGTCGCGGTCGACACCCAACACCCACTCTGCATAGTAGGTGGCGGTGATGCGCCGCACGCGATCCCACTGATTTTCCAATGACAACCGGATAATCTTGATCGGCGCATCGGGTGGTGTAAAGAGACGCATCTTCTGCTTGAGACCGTGGCTGTGGCTCTCAAAGATGGTGTAGCCGGCGCCGTGGCGGATCAGATGCGGCGTCTCTGCACCGAGCGGGTCCGGAGTGGGCGACCAGACCGCGCCGGTCTCCTCGTCGCGCAAATAGAGAACTTCGCCGGGGCGATCCAGCACAGGATCGTTGTGCCAGGGCGTCAGTCGGTTCTCGCCGCTGTTCATAGCCCAGGTGTTCCCGCCACCTGAAGCCGTCACAAGGAAACCAAACGACGGATTGGCGATTACATTGGTCCACGGTGCGGGGGGCTGCCGGCCCGGCTCAAGATAGATAACGTACTCGCGACCGTCTGGGCTGAAGCCGCCCCAGCCGTTGTCGAAGCGCAGATCCTGGGGACGAGCCGGGGGCGGAAGCTGCGGCTGGTCTGCTGTATCCCTAGAGGCGAAGAAGGCAGGCAGGCGCTGCGGCTGTTGGGCGACATCCGGCAGTTGCGCCGCCAATGTGCCCTGTTTGCCGTCGACTATGGCCCGGGCCGCAGTCGAGATCAGCGTGTAGTCCGCCGCGCTCATGGTGCCGCGTTGCAGCAGAAAAATGCCGCCGCGGCGGTTGATCCAATGATCGCTGTTCATGCGCTCCACCATGCGCCGCATCTGTCCCTGCAATTCCTGGTTGTAGCCAATATCCTCCTGGTTCAGCAACACCAGGTCGATCTGCAAGCCCCGGTTGCGCCAATAGGTGTGCGCCTGCAGCAGTTCACGCACCAGACTCAGCTCCTCTTCGCTGTGGATACGCGCCAGCAGAATGGGATAATCGCCGGAGATGGCATAGGGCCACAGATTCGCCTGTCCTTGCCGGTTGGCGGCCAAAAGCTCTATATCCGCGCGTAGGGACTGGTGCGGGTAAAGGAGAGCCGAAAGCAACTGCTGGAAACGTCGTAGATGCTCCGTCCCTATCTCCAGTTGGCGCATTTCGACTTCACTCTGCGCTTCGGCCAGACGGAAAGCACGGTCAACGTGATCCCAACTCTGATACTTCTCGATCAGGGAAAGCACCTCGGCCCGATCCGCACCGGCCGAGGTCAGAAACCCGACGCCGACAGAGGTATGGGGGGGCAGTTCGATCTCCACCGAGAGCGACAGAATGGGATCGAGCACAGCACCGGTCGTGCCGGTCAGGCCGGCCGTGCCCTGTGCCAGAGCGGCGGGCGCATCGATCGATCCGCCGCGGCCCAGAAAGCGTTCGCGGTCGGTTTCGTAGCCGCTGCGCTGCGCCTCTCCAGATTCAACGACCACAGCGTGGCCCAAGACCGGGGGCGTTTCTGTTTGTGCGCGGGGACGCCGCGTAAAGAGCAGGGCATCGTGCTCCGCATCGTAGTCGCTCTCAATAAACATCTTGTTGAATGCGGGATGGCGGCGATCTGTGTTCTGTTGCGCCAATACCAGCTCTCCGTAGCTGACTAAGCGTAGACGGCGAGGCTCATCGCCCTGATTGGTGAGACGAACACGCCGGATTTCCAAGCTATCGTCGGGGGGCACGGTGACTTCGGTGTGGACGACGATGCCGTGCCTGTCGCAATGGAAATCCACTTTGTGTGGGGCGAAGGTGATGTCATATTTGCTGCCGTCGCCGGCCATGGGCTGTGGCGTGGCAGACCATAGCTCGTCCCGTTCTTGATCCTGAATATAAATCCAGGTCCCCCAGATCATCGCAGGTGGTGTCCGCACGCCAGCGGGTCAAATCGGTGGCTTGCCAGCGGCTATATCCGCTCCCCGCATTGGTCAGCAGGACGGAATACTTGCCATTGGAAAGATAGTGCACTTGCGGTGACAACGTATGCATGGGGACGGACCAGGGTATGGCCGTCACTTCGCGCTCGGGGCGGCGCAGAACTTCGCGCTCGGATTCGATCTCCTCTTCCAGCGGGGCATGCTCAGGCACCCGTTCCTGCAAGAGGAGTTCGATGCTCTGGATACGCCGGTCAGCGTGGAAGCGCTTTACCATCACATCATCTGCCAGGGCATTGACCAGCGAGAGCAAGATCATCCCCTGATGATGCACCATAAACGAACGGACAGTGGCGTGTTCCTCGCCAAGCGCCAACCGCGCCGGGGTGTAGTCGAGTGCTTCGTAGAAACCGTAATCGCCCCACATGCCCAGCTTACGCAGGTTTTCGATATTCTCCATCACTGCCTGCGGATAGAGTGGCAATGCCAACAACGAGGCATAGGGCGTGATCACAACCTCGTCTTCCAGTCCTCGCTTGAAGCCAAGACTTGGGATGCCGAAGGCCTGATATTGGTAATTCATGGCGGCATCAAAGCGATAATAACCCGATTCAGAAATTCCCCACGGGATCCCTTTCTGGCGGGCGTAGGCAATCTGCGCCTGAACCGCAGCGTGGACACTCTGATCCAGAAGCGTGTTCTCGTACTGCCGCGTCCATAAAATGGGCATGAGATACTCGAACATCGTACCGCTCCACGAAACCAGGCTACGCCAGCCATCTACCTGGGTCAGCGGGCGACCCAGATAGAGCCAGTGGCGCTGAGGCACTTCGCCTTTGGCAATGGCAATGAGGCTCGTACTGCGTGACTCCGAGGCCAACAGATCGTAGGTATTGGCGTCCGACCTTTCGGTATCCACATTGTAGCCAATGCGGAAGGTGTGCCGCTGTGGATCGTAGAGAAAATCGAAGTTCATCTCCTGCACCATCTGTTCGCACTGCCCGCTCAGATCGACATAGAGATCCAGCAGCGCGGTGACAGATGCGATTGCTTCGTCCAGACGCTGCGCCAGGTGATCACACCATTGACGCGCCGCGTCCAGATCTTCGGCGCTGAATTCAGGCGACGTCTCCGCGTCGAGGGTACCCAACTGGCGGCGTAGGTCAATGACAAGTGGACGAGCATCGGCGCATACAGAGACAATATCTTTGACATGGGTTTGTTCGGGCAAACCGGCCAGCAGATCCTGCCAGGCCTGGGCAACAGGGCTGTTCTTCTCGTTACGCAGCAAGGGCGGCGCGTCGTGGACAGCGGTAAGCCAGGGCACCAGGGCGTTGAGCCGGCGCTGCATGTCAAACAGATCGTGCTGAGCGCGCTCCGTCCACACCCGGATCCTGCGTAATTGGGCCGGTGAGGAGCTGTGCATCTGCATCAGGCGCACAAGGCCCTTTTGAAAGCGGGGCCATGCTTCTTCTGTCAGCGAGCGCAGCAACACCGTCCCCCGCGCAGGCTCATCGCGGACGTCCAGAATGCGTTGTTGCATCTGGTCCAGTTGGTTTTGCAGGTCGACAACCACTTCGGAAAGCTGGGGCGGCGCTTCAGCCAGGACGTTGCCGAGCATAGCCAGCGTGTCGAGCAAGCCATGCCAGCGTTCCCAGCGGGGCAAGAGGACGTTGGGCATGCTCTCGCACCCCTGGCGCAAGATCATCAAACAGGCGGCCAGGTTGCCACTGTCCACGCTGGATACATAGCGCGGCGGCAAGGGCTTCAAGCTCCGTGTGTCATACCAATTCAGAAAGTGACCACGATACCTTTCCAACTCGTGCAACGTCCGAAATGTATCCTGCAGGCGCACGCTGAGTTCCCATAGCCCGATGTAGCCGAAATCGTAGGCGGCCAGCGTTGAGAGCAACCCCAGCCCGATATTGGTGGGTGAGGTGCGATGGGCTACCAGCCCGCGTGGATCCTCTTGAAAGTGATCCGGCGGCAGCCAGTGATCCTCTGGCCCCATGAATTGCTCAAAGTAAAGCCAGGTGCTGCGGGCGAGGCGGCGCAATAGCTGTTGTTGGTCAGGCCGAAGCTGTGTCGGATACCGCTCCACCGGCCGGCTGAGCCACAGTGCAATTTGCGGCGAGAGCAGCCAGACCACCAGAAAGGGCAGAGCAACCACTAAGGCAGCAGGATTAATCCAAATGATCAGCAGACCCAGCGCCACCGCCAGCAGGACAGCACCCAGCAGATGTTGCCACAGCGCCAGAAGCTTATGCTTGTTGCCAAAAAACGACTCGGTATTGGCAGAGGTTCGCCACTGCAGCAGTTGCCGACGCGTGATGAAAAGGCGGACGAAAACTGCGCGGATAGCGTCCAGATCAACCAGCGCATCGTGGGGCAAGAAGACCAGATAGAGCAGCCATCGGACGATCTGTCGACGCAGCACGTCGATCGAGCCGCCGCCATCCTCGTCCTCCTGTTGCAGGCGTTGAATCAGCAGCGCGAAGACGCCGCTGAGCAGCGATCCTGCCGAAACGAACAGCGCGATCGCTGTCCACAACAAGGGATTGGGCAGCCATAGCCATCCCAGCACCAACAGGGTCACGAGCGCCGGCGCCATCAAGCTACGGCGCAGATTGTCGATGATCTTCCAGCGATCCACGAACGATAGCGGATTGGCAGCGTACTCACCGTCGTGGCAGGGGACGCGGCGGCGCAGCCAGGGCAGCAACTGCCAATCGCCGCGGATCCAGCGGTGCCTTCTCTGCGAGAAGGTGAGGTAGTCGGAGGGATAGTCCTCGTACAGAATAATGTCTGTCACCAGCCCGGCGCGGCCGTGGACACCCTCAAACAGGTCATGGCTGAGCAACGCGTTCTCAGGGACGCGGCCATCCAGGCTGCGCATAAATGGATCGATTTCGTAGATGCCTTTGCCCACATAGATGCCTTCGCCAAAGAGATCCTGGTAGACATCCGATACGGCGTGGGTATAGAGATCCAGCCCAGAAATGCCGCTGTAAATACGCGAAAAGTGCGTTCTGATGGCGCTGAGCGGCTTGATTTCGGTGCGCGGTTGCAGCACGGTATAGCCTGCTACCACCCGGCCGGTTTCAGGATCAAAGCGGGCGCAGTTGAGCGGGTGGGCCAACGTGCCGATCAGGCGATGGGCGGCCTCGCGCGGCAACACGGTGTCCGAATCGAGGGTGATGACGTAGCGCACATTGTGCAGGATCGAGAGATCGCCCACCGTCACAATGAAGGACGTGTCCTCGGCGCCACGCAGCAGCCGGTTGAACTCCTCTAGTTTGCCGCGCTTGCGTTCCCACCCCATCCACGATCCTTCTTGTGGATTCCATAGACGGCGGCGATGAAAAAAGTAAAACGGGTTGTTGGCGTAATGTTCATTCAGGGCGCGGATTTTTTCTTCGGCATACTGCAACACCGCGTCGTCTTCGGGTTGACTTTGATCGGCCGCATCAGAAAAATCGCTGAGCAGCCCAAACGTAATGTGGGGATCGGTATTGCGCAGGTAGTGCAGTTCAAGTTCGTTTACCAGTGGATCGACATCTTCTTGACGGCTGAGCAGCGTGGGGATCACCACCATCGTGCGCGCCGTCGCCGGGATTCCTTCCTCGAAATCCAACTTGGGCAGCAGGCCCGGCTTTACCGTTGCCGTCATCACCCAATTGACCAGGGCGGTGGCAAAGCTGACGATCGGGATCAGGGACACCACCCCCGTCAGGATCAGCAGCCAGAGGTTGACGCCGAGATTGGCTGCGAGGCCAAGCACGGCTCCCCACAGAATCAGGCTCAACAAGCCAATGCTGCCCACATACGAAAGCGTAGGGTGGCGGCGGATCAGCCACTGTCCCAGGCCAGCGCGCAGCCCGGGGCGATAGCCAATCTCCGCTTCCAGCGCCGGGCGGCCATCGTCAATCAGATAGTAGCCTACATGCCGCTGCCGTTCGGCATCTGCGTGAGCGGCGCCGTCCACCTGACGCGCCAGGTGGACGGCCGCGCGCGCCACGTCCAGTTCCTGGTGAGGGCCGGCTTTGGCGAGCCGTTCCACGACCTTGCGGTAGAGATCGCGTGTCTCAAAATCCATCTGTGGATAGACAGAGGCCGGATCCGCGCATAGAGTCTGCTCAACCAGGCTGGCGCTTTCAAAGAACTCTTTCCAATCCAGATTGGCCAGCGTACGCAGGCTGACGATGCTAGATCCCACTAATGTGTCGGCCGGGAGTTGGGTGATCAGCGCACCAGAGCGACTGTCTCCTGGCGCGCGTTCGTCCACCACCCTCGCCAGCGTATGGGCCAGGATCTCGATGACGCCGATGCGCAGCATGATGGGCAGCGCCCACAATTCGCCGGTGCTCAGAGGCTGCACTTGCTGATAGGCCATCACAAAATCCAGCAAGGATTCCTCCTCGATCTGCCCGGCGACCTGCTCGATGCCGGCATTCGCCAAGAGGTAGACGCGCGGATAGCCTTGCCACGGCCCTGACTTCAGCTTGGGAAGTTCTCGGTAATACGGGGGCGGCATGCCCTTGTCGATCTGTTGCAACGTCTGCTGGATGATGTAGAAGTTATCAAGTACCCATTCCGCAGCTTGAGAGGGGATGATGGTCTCTTCTTGAGACTGACGGGTAAAGAACTGGTGGACCCGATGTAAGAAGATTCCCTGCGCCTCGACCTGTGTCAGAAGAGGGACGCCCTCCTTGTTAACGGAAACGCGGCTGTGCGCCTCGGCAAGTTGCCTGGCCTTTATGGTTAAATCGGGCGCTTCATTCTCAGCGGTGGGCAGGTTTGTTTCGTCAACCACATTGGGTGCTTCGGCCACGTTACCATCAGGTGTCACGCCTTCTTCAGGCATGCATCAATGTCCTTTCGATTCTGCGGCGGCCCTTTCCGCCTGGGTTTGCTCCACGCTGCCGGGTTCCAGATCCTGGATCATCAGCAAAGGCGTTGTGCCGTACTCAATAAAGCTGGTGGTGACGCTACCAAACGGCCACTTGTTTTTGCCAGAGTAGCCGTGGGCACTCAAGATCACCAGATCTACGGCTTCTTCTTCCACCAGTGCGTGGAGCGCGTCAGTGATATCTTCGGTCACCCGCAAGCGCGGCTCGGCCTCTATCGACAAGCGCTTGCAGACCTGATCCAGGTAGGTGACGCCTGCCTCCTGGCTGCGCTCGATAAAGCGATCAATTAGTGCGCTATCTTCTACTGACAGAGGAACCTGGCTGGGCATGTGCGGCTTGAGGACGGCATGGCCAAGGATCATCTTTGAATCTTGAAAGTTGGCGAGGGAGGTGGCGATGTTAAGGGCACACTCGGCCCTGCGCGATCCATCCAGCGGAACAAGCAACCGATGATAGTGTACGCTAGACAGCGACTGCGTTTCCTGTGTCTGATAGGCACGAATGATCATCGTGGATCGATGGGCCTGCTGAATGACCTTGCGCACAACGCTGTTGACATTCCAATTGCTCAGCCCGGCCTTGCCATGGCTGCTGAGCACGACCAGATCAACATCACGGCTCTGTAGCAGTTCCACAATGCGTAGCGCCGCCTTCCCTTCAGAAAGAACAACGCTCACCTGCGACGCCCCGGCATCCTGCAGTCGCTCGGCCACATCCTGCAGATAAGCGAGCGCCTCCGCCTTGCGCATTTCCCAGCGCAGCGGATCCACGGGCTGGTTATCGGTCTCCGAGGAACATTCCACAACCTGTGCCAGGATAATCTCAGCCTCATAGGCCTCTGACAACGTCAGAAGATGCGGCAACACACATTCCGCAAGAGCGGATCCATCCAATGGCGCCAGAACTCGATGTATCATACCCACTTTTCCTTATCTTTTCCTAGACGACTTCGGTTTGCCCGACCCTTGCAGATCAAGAGTTGTTCTACGCGCCATGGCATGATAATAGGCGCTCGGCCTGACACCGAGCGCACTGTACCCAGGATTGAAACCGCCTTAATCTGTAAGATGATGGTAAGCGCAGTAGAAGAAAGCCGCAATAGGTCAGGATATAGGAAAGGAGGTACAGGCGAGGGTATGGTTTTTGGGGCGAAGCACACAGGCCAACCACCGTGTCCATCCACGCGGGGGATGGACACGGTGAGATGGATCCGGTGATCGATGCGCTATTCGACGGTGACGCTCTTGGCCAGGTTACGCGGCTGATCCACATCGGCGCCGCGATGGACGGCAATTTCGTAGGCCAACAGTTGCAGCGGAATCACGGCCAGCACAGGCGTGAGCATCTCGTGCGCAGCGGGGATAGGCATCAGATCGTCGGCAACAGTGCGCAGGTAGTCGTCATCGGCACTGGCTACAGCCAGTACAGCGCCACTGCGTGCCTTCACCTGCTCGATCTGGCTGACCATCTTCTCGTAGACGCTGTTATGCGGCGCCACCACCACCGTGGGCATGCTTTCGTCGATGAGGGCAATCGGTCCATGTTTCATTTCACCGGCAGGGTAGCCCTCGGCGTGGATATAGCTGATCTCCTTGAGTTTGAGTGCGCCTTCCAATGCGACGGGGTAGTTGATGCCGCGCCCCAGGTAAAGGAAGTTGTGTCGATCCCCGTAGCGCGCCGCGAGATCGGCATAGCGCCCGCCGCTGCGCGCATCGGCCAACAGTCGACCGACCAGCCCTGGCAGGTGGGCCAATTCGTTGATCAGTGTGTGATGAGTTTCTACCGTCATGCTGCCACGCGCCTGGGCCAGGTAGACGCCGAGCAAAGCCAGATCGACCAACGAGGTGGTGAAGGCTTTGGTGCTGGCGACCCCGATCTCTGGCCCGGCGTGCATGTAGATCACACCGTCGCAGACGCGTGCGGCCTGACTGCCCACTGCGTTGACTATCGCTGCCGTAAAGAGACCCTCCTCACGCGCCTCTTCCAGCGCGGCCAGGGTGTCCACAGTTTCGCCGCTCTGGGTGATGGCGAGCACCATCTCATCTGCCCCGAAGACCGGTTGGCGGTACCGGTATTCGCTGGCATAGTCTACCTCCACGGGCAGGCGCGCCAACTGTTCGATCAAAAACTTACCGACCAGGCCGGCATAGTAGCTGGTGCCGCAGGCCACAATCGTCAACTTGCGCAGAGCCCGCGCCGCCTCTAGTGATAGGTTCAACTCGGGGAGTTCGACGCGATAGTGCTCGAAATCAACGCGATGCGCCAGCGTCCGCTGAATGCTCTCGGCCTGCTCGAAGATCTCCTTTTGCATAAAGTGGCGATACTCGCCCTTCTCGGCCGCGTCACTGTCCCAATTGATTTCGGTGATGGGTAGCGTACACGCTGCGCCATCCAGATCGAGGATCTCGACCCCGGTTCGGCTCAGGATCGCCATCTGCCGGTTTTCGAGGAACTGCATGCGCCGCGTATAGGGCAGCAGGGCGGGGATGTCACTGGCCAGAAAGATCTCACCGTCACCGTGGCCGATCACAACACCGCCGGCATTGCCCAATCGCACGACCACCATGCGGTCTGGATCGTCGCGGCAGATGACACCGATGGCACTTGGTCCTTCTAGCTCGAGGGCGGCGCTGCGCACAGCGTGGATCAGATCGCGTTCACTGCCGTTGTGATAGTGACTGTGGATCAGGTGGACAATGACTTCGGTGTCGGTGTCACTGTGGAAAACATAGCCACGCTCTTGTAAGATGCGGCGCAATGGCTGGAAATTTTCGACGATGCCGTTCTGCACCACAACCAGCGCTGCATCCGGGCTGCTGTGGGGGTGGGCGTTACGCTGCGATGGCGGACCGTGCGTCGCCCACCGCGTGTGCCCAATCCCCAGGGGGCCCGAAATTGGATCCAGCCCCAGCATGGTTTCCAACTCGATGAGTTTGCCCGCCTCGCGACGGACCTCGATACCGTGTCCATTCAACACAGCCACACCGGCTGAATCATAGCCGCGATATTCCAGACGACGCAGACCATCAACGACGATCTGAGCCGCGTCACGATGTCCAATATAGCCAACGATTCCACACATGGGTTTCCCTCCAGGGAGACAAGATCTGGCGATTGGCCGATCAGAGGTGAGGCGCGTGCGTCCATTGCCAACTCACGCCTGGCTTCTGATACCAACCGACATTTGCTAGATAGCGACTGCTTAACGCCTTTGTGCCGGCGGTTGCCCGCGGTTTTAGGCGCTTGCTTTTGCTGTAAAAATTGGAGGGAATACAACCGAAACCGTGGCTGGTTTCGGGTCAGGTCTGTCACTGAGACCTGGGGGCATCCGCTGATCTTTCGATTTTCCCACGGCTGGGTCGCCGTGGTTAACCCGGCATCGCTGCCAGGAACCCCTTCCTCGTCACCCTACTTGCGATTCTCTGAACCATGCTCGGCTTCATGCTATGCACGGTGAAGAATCGACTGCGGCGTAGGGCCATGCGCTCTTCCCTCTTCGGTTGTGATCAAAGCATTGGCGTCTCCTTCGGTTATTCATGCGTCCTGTACTATGGCTTGCAGTGTACAGGATCCCAAACACGGAATCAAGTAAGAATTTCTTTATGAAGTTACAATCGACTGACAATTGCCCGCTGCCGGCCTGTTCTGGCCCTGCCTCTACCCTGGGCTGTTTGACTTGTCTTCGCCCCTATGCCTATAATGCTTCCACAATCTGCTTCCATTTCTAACGCTGGATCGACCCATGAAGCACCTTACCATTCTGCGACACGCAAAGACGGCGCAAGCTGTTGGCAATCAAGCTGACGTTGATCGCCCGCTCCTCGAAAAAGGATACCGGCAGATCAAACACATGGCGCCGGCTATCCGGTCAATCGCCATGAAGCCGGATCGAATCCTCAGTTCGCCTGCATTGCGCGCCGCAGAAACAGCCGAACAGATGGCTGCGGCCATCCACTACGAGCAGGGTGTTGTCCTGGACAAGAGAATTTACGAAGCGGCGCCGACGACGCTGCTCGAAATTCTGCGTGAACAAGCCACTACCGCCGAACACGTTCTGTTGATAGGTCACAACCCAGGCTTAGCCATGTTGATGTCGGGGATATGCAGTGGAGATGACAGCCGCCTCAACGTGGAATTCCCCCCAGCAGGTGTTGCCTATCTCACACTGGATGTGATGCGTTGGCGGCAGGTGCGCTGGGGATGCGGTAGTCTTCAATTTCTGCTCACCCCCCGCTCAATCAAGAAATATCGATGAATGACCATCACATCGCTGCTATCTTCGACATGGATCATACACTCCTCTCAGATTCGTCTGCGCGGGTCTTTTTCAACTACCTGCGCCGGACACGACGGCTTCGCAACTACATGCGCCGCCGCGATCTGGTGAAACTGATGGCCGCCAGTTTGCTCTACAAGCTCGGCTTCCTCGATGGATCGTGGCTCTTGATCAACGCCGGGCGCGCCGGCGCCGGACATGACGTTGAACAGCTCTGGTCGCTCTCACGCCATTGGTTTGACGAAGACGTTATCCCCCTGATTCACCCAGCCGCACGCGAAAAACTGTTATGGCATCGCCAACAAGGGCATATCCCCATCATCTGTAGTGGCAGCAGCCAGTTCGCCGTTGGATTGGTGGCTGAACACCTGGGCATCGAGGAGTGGATCTCGACCGAGTGGCTCGTTGTGGACGGTCGTATCACGGGCGAACTACGCCAACCACTGGCCTACGGACCGGGCAAGGTCTTCTGGATCGAAGAGTGGGCCAGCCGCCGCCACGTGGATCTAAAGGCGAGCTACTTCTATACCGATCACATTTCAGATAAGCCACTCCTCGACAAGGTGGCCTATCCCATCGCTGTGAATCCAGATCGCAAACTGGCCCAGGTTGCCATCCAACATAACTGGGAAGTCCTCTATTGGTCGTAACAGGTTTAATTCATAACAGAGAGTCGAAGCGTCGGTGGCTGTAAAAATCACATCCAATCACAAGATGGTCCACGAGGCCGCGGGCAAGAACACAGGGCAAAACGATTCGAGACTTTTTCCGTCTACCCGGCTGTGCCTTCAAAGCAAAGAAAGCAGATTGGCGTCGATGACACAGGCGGAGCCTCCAGTTGCTCATTCTATATCCGATGAAGTGCTTCTGGCCGAAATCGCCCGGCAGAACCCGGCCGCGTTCGATATGCTCTACGATCGATATGCGCCCACCGTCCTGGGCTTGATCATGCGCATCCTCCGCCATCAGCCCACCGCCGAAACCTTGTTGCAAGAGATCTTCTGGCAGATCTGGCAACTGGCCAGGCAGTATCAAGGCAACGGCGGCGTGGCGGCGTGGATCTACCGTATGGCGCGCAGTCAGACGCTCGAACAACTGCGCCGGCAGCAAGTCCATTCATCGACGACGGAAGCCGTGATCGTGATGCCGAGCCGGTGCGCGGCATTTTCACGAATGGCAGCGGACAGACAGCTAGAGCCCGTTTGGCAGCGCCAGAACATCCAATCGGCGCTGGCGCAGATCCCTGATGAGCAGCGCACTTGTCTAGAACTGGCCTACTTCGAGGGGAAGACACCTCAGCAGATTGCCGAACACACCAATACCCCCCTGACCATCGTGAAAACTCACCTGTGCCTTGGGCTGCATGAGCTTGAACGATTGTTGCGTGCCACAGGCTCTGCATGACCAACCATTCCGTCATCACGAAACCAGGATGATCAGGTATGCCATGAGCGAACCGCCGGCGGATGTGAAATTGGGCTACGATGCCGTCATGGATCTGTTGCCAGCGTATGCCTTGGGGATATTGGAACCCGATGAGATGCTGGCCGTGGACGAGTACGTACAACGGCATCAGACAATGTTGACACAGATCGAACAGATCGACAGAACAGCCGCGCACCTCGCGCTGACGACGCCCGCAGTGACGCCTTCACCTGGTGTCAAGGATGCGCTGACGTCGCTTGTGATGGCTTCGATTGCCCAATCACCGACGATCGACTTGCAGCCCCCCCAATCCCCGCCCTGGAACACGAAGGCGATACCCGAGCCCTCGGCAGAACCGCCGCAAGCGCGGCCTGCAGCCAAGGGCGGCCTCAATTGGTCTGCTGTGCTGATCAGTGCGCTGGCCCTTATCCTCATCCTGGGGCTGGTCGGTGTACAGATTGGGCGGCATCAACGGTTGACGCGAATACGCATCGAAATGCTTGAGCAGACTGTCGTTGACGTGCAAGCCCAAACCAGTCGGCTAGAGACGGCCAATGCGCTGTTGGCGCAGCAACTTGGCCAGCGCAACAGTCAGATGGCACAGTTCCTCAACGCCATGCGCAGGGTTGCCCTCGAAGGCACCGAATTTGCCCCACAGGCAGCCGGCGTTTTATACGCAGGCAGAAGCTCTGGCGTTCTGATTTTGCATGAATTGGCCTCACTCCCCGCCGATCAAACGTACCAGCTCTGGCTGATCCCCAGCGATGGCGATCCTGTCTCCGCGGGCCTGGTCCAGCAGACACAAGAGAGCGTCACCGTTGCCACGATCCTCATGGATGGACAACCCCAAGACTTCGCCGCCGTCGGCCTCAGCATCGAACCGGCGGGCGGTAGTCTCCAACCCACAGGGCCGATTGTGCTGCTCGGAACGGTCAGCTCCTGAAAGATTTCGACATCCTGAAGCTGAAGTAGACCCATCTACATCTACACCCGCCAAATTGACCGCACTTGCGCTCGATAGTAGACTAGCCGCAGGGTTCTTCCTTTTCACGAGAGCGGAGGTGCTGTGGATTTTTCCCAGTTCAAACAGGCGGTGCAGGGCAATGTTGGGCAGGTGGTCATCGGCAAGGCCGATGTGGTAGAAATGATGCTGGTTGCGCTACTCTGCGAAGGGCACCTTCTGCTCGAAGACGTGCCCGGTATCGGCAAGACGACACTGGCCAAAGCCGTGGCTCGCAGCCTCGACTGTTCCTTTTCCCGCATCCAGTTCACCCCCGATCTACTCCCAGGTGACGTGACCGGCATCAACTTCTATAATCAAAAAACCCAGGAATTTGAGTTCCGGCCCGGCCCGATCTTCAGCCAGATTGTGCTGGCCGATGAGATCAACCGGGCCACACCGCGTACGCAGTCCTCGTTGTTAGAGGCCATGCAGGAACGGCAGACCACCGTCGACCGTGAGACGTATCCACTGGAGCGGCCCTTTCTGGTGATCGCTACCCAGAATCCCATTGAGTTGGAAGGCACCTTCCCCCTGCCCGAAGCGCAATTGGATCGCTTCCTGATGCAGCTTCAACTTGGCTACCCCAATCTCAACGAAGAAGAAGAGATGCTGATACGCTACGAACGCCAGGACCCGTTGGTGGATCTGCAAGCCGTGGCCACGGCGGCCGATGTGCTGGCGCTGCAAGATCAGACGCGCAGCATCCACGTCAACGAGGATGTGCGCGGCTACGTCCTTGCCGTGGTGAGGGCGACGCGCGAACATCAATCGGTGGCGTTGGGCGTATCCCCACGCGGGACGCTGGCCCTCTACCGGGCCGGCCAGGCCTACGCCGCCCTGCATGGACGCGACTTTGTCATTCCCAGCGACATTCAACACCTGGCCCCGGCCATCCTCACCCACCGCATCCACATTAGCCCGCAGACCCGCCTGCGCGGGCGCACCCCGCAGCAGGTGGTGGCCGAGGTAGTGGAAAGCGTGCCCGTGCCGGTGGCGGAGTGAGAGAGACCGGCCGCGTTCGCAATCCAACCATGACAATTCAACCATGACAACTTCCAAACCCACTGCCCCTCGTCGCTACATCGACATCTCCAAAGACACCCAGTTTACCGATGCCTGGATTGTACTGGCGTTGATCGTCTTGGCGATTGGTCTGTTCACAGACAACGCCTTTTTCACGACGACGGCCATTGCCATCTCGGTGCTGGTGAGTTTCACCTGGGCATGGAGTCATTTTAGCCTGAGCGGACTATCCTATACGCGCCACTTTTCCGAGATCCGGGCCTTTCAGGGCGAGGAGATCCAACTGACGCTGACGGTGAGCAATCGCAAGCCGCTGCCGTTGAGTTGGCTGTCTATCGAAGACATCGTGCCCGCCGTGCTGCCCGTAAACGGCAAGAGCGTCAGCCTCAACCGCGCCACCAATCTGGGCGAGTTCCGCAGTTTTTGGATGCCCAATGCCTTTCAGCACATTCACCGCCACTTCACCATCGAGTGCACAGAACGGGGGTTTCATCGCTACGGACCGGCGCGGGTGACCACCGGAGACGGCTTCGGCTTCTTCACGCGCAGCGCCACCCTGGTCGAGGAACAGCGGCTGATCGTCTATCCGCGTATCTATCCGGCCGGCGAACTTGACCTGCCGGCCAGGAATCCGTTCGGCGAACAGCGTGTCAGCGAGCGACTCTTTGAAGATCCATTGCGCACCGTGGGCGTGCGCGAGTGGCAACAGGCGGACGATCCGCGGCGCATCCACTGGAAGGCGACGGCGCGCCACGGCGAGATGCTCAGCCGCCTCTACGAACCGAGCCGCGAGGAGCAGATCGTGGTTGTGCTCAACGTGGCCACGCTGATCCGCCATTGGCACGGCATCATCCCCGAGCTATTGGAACGCGTGATCAGTGTCGCCGCCAGCCTGGCCGTCATCGCCGCCGAGGATCGCCGATCCGTGGGGCTGATCGCCAACGGCACACTGCCCGGCGGCGATCAACCACTGCGCCTGCTCCCCGGTCGCGCCCCAGACCAGGTGATGCGCATTTTAGAGCTGCTGGCGGCCGTTACCCCGTTTGCCAGCACGCCTATCGAAAGGCTACTTCTACACGAAGCACCCCGGCTGCCCTGGGGCGCCACGGTGGTCGTCGTCACCGCCATCGCCCACGATGATCTGCTGGCCGTGCTGCTCGATCTCGTCGGCGCCGGACGGCGCGTCGTGCTGTTTACCCTGGCCGAAAAACCACCCACGCAGCACCTACACGGCATGCTCGTCTATCATCTGCCCCATCTGATCGACGATCTGATCACCCCGATCAAAGTGGAAGGAGGAGAAAGCACCGTGTAACGCGTAAGGTCGGGCAGAGAAGCCGGTTGTCCATTCGGCAACACACTCTGCCCAGGCACCTCACACAGTACACACCGCGCAGCTCTCCTATGTTACTCACCAACCGTCGTCTTCGCACGATTTTTATCGCTATGGCCGGCATGGAAGCCATCGTCTCCACCGTCGGGCTGTTGCTGCTCATGCGCTTCCGCCTGATCTGGCTGGACACGCCACCCCTGCTGGGGACAGCGCCGCTGCGCCTCGCGCTTGTGCTGTGGCTGGCCCTGTTGGCCATGATCCTGGTCGTCGATCTGCTGGGGCGCAGTCATCTCTCAGACAAAGCCTACCGCAGCTCGCTGGTGGCGTTGGTGCTGGCAACTGGCCTGGGCCTGGGGCGATTTCTGGCCTCTCCCGCCGGCATTTTCGATTTCGGCTGGCTGGTCGACACAGTCATCGCCACCATCAATTTCCACCAGGGGCTGCACCCCGGCACCTTTGGGCTGCTGCTTGCCCTTTTCCTCTGGTGGCGGGCGTCGGTGCTGACCGATCGCGATGTCGCTTTCCTCGGCGTAGGGATGGCCTTTCGGCTCGGTTTCTTGCTGCTGATCGGGGGTGCGGGCTGGTTGAGCATGCGCGAACGGCCTTTGATTGACGTAGCCATCGCCCTGTTGGCCCTCTATCTTTCGCTGGGGTTGCTGGCGGTGGCCTTGACGCGCAGCGACGAAAAAGCCAGCGGCGCCGCAGGCAGCGCGGGCAGCGCCCTCTCGTTGGGACGGCTGGCGCAGTTGTTGCTTATGGTGGCGATCACCGTCGGCATCAGCCTCTGGATCGGCATTGCCTATGCACCCGACAGGATTTTGGCCACGTTGGCGTTGCTCAACCCACTCTGGCGCGTCTTCGCCGATCTGGGCAGTATGCTGCTCATCGCCCTCGTCTTCGTGCTGGAATTCGTTGTCTCGTGGCTGTTCGCCTTGCTGCTGCCACTGTTCGCCGATCTCAACCTGGCCGAAGCGCTGGCCGAGTTTGGCGCCCAGTTCACCCCCGGCGAGGAGATCGCCGACGTTGCGCAAAGCGATCCCTGGCCCTACGCCGCCCTGTTGATAGGGATACTACGCGCCACGGTCGTAATCGCCGCCATCGTACTCTGCCTGGTGCTGCTCTACATCTTCTTTGTGCGCCGACAGCGGCGCCCCGGCCCAGACGAAGCCGAATCGACCGGCGCGACTGCCGTAGATCTCAATGCCAACGCCTTGCGCCGCGGCCTGGATCGCTTGCGCCGCTGGGCCGATCTCGTGCGCCACTATGGTCTCGGTACGCAGCTACTCGACGCCATCACCGTGGAGAATATCTACGCCAACCTCGTCCGGCTGGCCCGCCAACGCGGGCATCCGCGCCCGCCGGCACAGCCGCCCGACGAGTACCTCCCCGCCCTGATCCAGGCCTTCCCTGGCCATGATCCCGCGCTGGAACGCATCACAACCGCCTATATGCGCGTTCACTATGGCGATCACCCGGTTAGCGGTGAGGAACTGCGCGCATTGCGCCATGACTACGCACAGATACAAATAGCGCAGAGCGAGAAAGCGACAGTTGATCGCTGAGCACAGCTCGACAATACAAAGCACGATCCCAGCACCTACGCCATTTAACACTGATGATTGCCCAGAGGGATATTTCACCTGAAATCTTGGAGTAGCCATGTCTCATGTCAAGCGTTGTTCTCGGTTCTGGTTGTTGACCCTGCGGTTTGATCTGCTCAGACGCCGTAACATTCTGTTCACCCTTTGCCTGATCCTGGCTGTTGGCCTGCTCGTGGCCGGGATCGCGCGCAACGCCTCGCCTTTGCAGGCGCAGACAGCAAAGCCGCTCATGCAGCGCCTTTCGGTGGCGCCCAACGGCGCGCCCGGCAACGCCAATTCGCAGTACTCAGCCATTTCTGCGGACGGCAGCACCGTGGCCTTCAGTTCGACGGCGTCGAACCTGGTGGCGGAGGACACAGCCTGGTCAGACGTCTTCGCCCAGGATTTGCAGACCGGCGATCTGGGCTGGCAGACCACGATCCTTGATGTGCGCGGTTTCGTGGGGCAGTCTGCCGACGTCACCCTCGACGCCAACGGCCACCCGCACATCGCCTACAACAGCGACAACGCCGGCGCTGGTGAACTCCGCTACGCCTGGTGGGATGGCTTTGTGTGGCACTCCGAAGTGGTGGACGAAGGCGTGAGCACCGGCGAATACGCATCGATTGCCATTGGCATCAATGGACAGCCGCGCATCGCCTACTATCATCGCGACGACACGGCGCTGAAACACGCCCAGCGCAGCGCCGACGGCGCCTGGCAGACGGTAACCGTCGACAGCATCCAGGATCGAGGACGCTTCGCCTCGATGACAATCGATTCCGTCAGCGGCGTGGCCGACATCGTCTACTACGAACGCCAGGGAACGCGGCTGCTCCACGTGCGCGGGCCTGTGGGGATCTGGACCTACCGCGAAGTGGACGACAGCGGCGATGTCGGCGAGGACGCGTCCCTTGCCCGGGGACCCAACGGTCTGCTCGCCACCGCCTACTATGACCGCAGCAACGGTGCGCTCAAGTATGCCCAATGGAACCAGGCAACGCTATCGTGGACGCCTGAAGTCGTGGACAGCGCCGGCGACACCGGCCGCTTCACGTCCATCGCCTTCGACAGCCAGGGACGTCCGCATATCAGCTACCTGGAGGCAGGCGAACCCGGCCTCTACAACCTGAAGTATGCGGTGCGCAACGGCGCGCAGTGGACAACCCGCACGGTGGAAACCAACGTGACCTTGGGGCCAACGTCGCTGGTCATCGGCCCACAGAACCTGCCCATAGTCGCCTACCGCTCGGGTGGCATTCGCCTGGCTCGCCTGAAAGAGAACGTTTGGAACATAGAAACCATTGACAACAACGCACGCAACGGCAACTCACTTTCGCTGGTACGCGACGCCACTGCCGACCGTGAGCACCTAGTCTACGAAGACAACCGTTACGGCGACTTGGCCTATGCCACCTGGGCCGAACCGTGGCAGGAGCGAATCGTCGGCGCCGGGGACGGTCCCTCGCTGGTGGTGCGCCACGGCCGGCCTACCGTTCTCTACCGTCGCGATGACGCCAACCAGACGCTGCAACGGGTCAACGGCCTGCCCGGCCCAATCTGGGGACAAAACAGCGTGCGCACAGGCACAGGGGAAAGCAGCAACCCGATGATCCTCGACGCCGACGGCGTGGAACACGTCGCCTTCTACGAGCCGGGGCGACGCGCCATTGTCTACGCCACACCCGTCAACGGTGCGTGGCAGTACGAAGACGCCGCCATCCTGCCCGAAGGCGCCATCTTCCAGCCAAACCTGCGTCTCGTCCTCAGCAATGGAGAACCGAGGGTGATCTACACCTTCTACACCGGCGAGGTCTCGATGCACATCGCCTACCGCGCTGACGGAACATGGCAGACCAGCACCCACCCGTCCCCGCGGGGGTTGGGCACAGAACCCAACTTCGACGCCCTGGCGCTGGACAGTGGCGTCGTCATCATCAGCTATTGGGATGCCGACGACGGCGATCTGCGTCTGATCACCTGGAACGGGACGCTCTGGGTGGATACGCTCGTGGACGCCGGCCCTGAAGGCGCCGGCGTCGGCGAATTCAATGCCCTCGCCCGCGGACTCGACGTGAGCGGCAGCACAATGGCCGTAGAAGTGCCTGCAATCGCCTACTACGACCGCACCAATCAGTCGATCCGCTACGCTTACAACACCGGCCTCGGCTGGCAGACCACCGAATTGATCCCGAACTCTGGCAACGTTACGGGTATCGATCTGGATGTGGCCGGGGATACACACGCGCTGCCCTACATCGTTTTCACCGCTCAGGACGGCGATCTGCGTCTGGCCTTTTCCAACGACAACCTGCAAACGGTCACCCTGGAAACCATCGCCGAGGACGCCGCCACCTTCGCCGCGCAGCCGTCGCTTGTGCACGACAACCAACCGCGCATCGTCTACCGCAACGGGAAAGGGGAGATCGTCTATACCTTCCCCACAGCGCGGCGGTCGGTGCCGGCCCTGGTCCACAACGACGGGCTGAACGGATCGGGCATCCTCTACGGGGCAGGGCTGGATCTGCCCGTCTGTATGTACTTCTTCGTCTTGCCCCGATTCCTGAGGACGGCGACGCAGGAGGCGCGGGCCACCGCCACCCTCCCCGACGGCCAGGTAATGGGGTTGATGACCGAACGCTTCCGCCAGAGCAGCGGCGGTCCACGGTATCTGGCGCTGGCGACCCAGCACGCGCAGGAGATGGCCCTCATCGCCCGCGGGGATCCGTCGCTGCTCTGGGATGGTCACCGCGTGATGCAGAATTTCATGCCCGGCCTCGAAGCCTGGGTCAGCGGCCGCGGCGACAAGTTCACCGTCACCCAGCAGATGGTGGACGATGCCCGGGACATCTGGCAGCGCATCGCCGCCCAGGCCGGGCCGGATCTGTCCGCCGCCATCAACGCCGAGCTGGCCGCTACCAACAATTTGCAGAATTTCGTGGGCGATTCCTTCGATCAGTGGGCCGCCGAGATAGGCGTGGAGGGCAGCGGCGGTGGCGCGCTCTACTTGCCGCTGGTGGAGCAGTAAGGATGGGGAAGGCCCTCACCCCCAGCTTTCCATAGCGGTCAGACTGGTGCCAAACCGGACCCAGAGCCTTGACCAGGTTCTTGTCCTCCCCCAGATAGGCCTGACTGAACTGCTCATCCGTTCGAGTGTATATGTAATTGACAACAATCCACTTTCTGCTATGATCAGATGTTTGGTGGTCTGACCAGTTTTCTTCGCCGCACGACGCCGCGGTTTGACGACGAAGGTTTCTTTCTCATTATGACATTACCTGATTCTACGTTTGGCAAAGTCGAAAAGTCCGTACTTTCCGACCAGATTGCACAGCGCATCCTCCAGACAATCCAGGAGAAGCGGCTCAACCCCGGCGACAAGTTACCGCCCGAACGCGAACTTGCCGCCATGATGAATGTAAGTCGCCCGGCCCTGCGCGAGGCACTGCGCGGGCTTTCTATGATGAACATCATTGAAATTCGGCAAGGTGCGGGCGCCTATGTCACCACCCTCGATCCGGCGCAGTTGGTGGAACATCTCAATTTCGTCTTCGCACTGGATGATTCTACGATCCTCCAACTCTTCGACGCCCGCAAGATCGTCGAAGTGGGGCTGATTGAGCTGGCGGCTCAACGCATCACCGACGAGGACATCCGTCTGCTCGAAGAAAATATTGACCAGGCGGCGCATGTTGCCGATGATCTCGAAGCCTTTTTGCAGGCGGATCTGGAACTGCACATGATCATCGCGCGCATTGCCCGCAACCCGATCCTGGCGCGCTTTATGGAATCGATCCACCAGCTCGGCATCGCCAGCCGTCGTCGCACCGCCATGATCAGCGGCGTAACGCAACGCAGCACTGCCGATCACCGCCACATTGTCGATGCACTCAAACGCCGCGATGTGGCCGGCGCACGCCAGGCCATGCTTGATCACCTGGCAAATGTCGAAACCAAGTTGCGTACAATCTCTAACGGCAGAGATGACGGGGCGACGGAGTAATGCACAGAGGAATACTCCGTGACATCACCCGATCATCTACATCAACCCAACGTCCTCATCATCTTGCCACCACTACAAAGATCCCTTCATGGCCAATCTGACTGTCGCTCGCTCGTCCGACACCAATCTGCGCTGGAATTTTACGGTCAATGTGCTCGACATCACCTTCATCACGCTGGGATTCAGCATGATCTCGCGCGATACGGTGATCCCGGTGCTGGTGAGCACGCTCACCGACTCCAAAATCGTGATCGGGCTGATCCCCGCCCTGTGGGCGATGGGGTACTATCTACCCCAACTGCTGATGGCCAACTTCACCGAGGGGTTGCGCTACAAGAAACCTTTTGTGGTCATCGTCAGCGGCATCGGCGAACGGTTACCTTACCTGGCGATGGGGCTGGCCATCTGGTTCTGGGCGATTGACAGGCCGACCTGGGCCGTGGTGGTCATCCTGGGCGGGCTGTTGACGGCATCTGGCGCAGCCGGCATTGCCACACCGGCCTGGTACGACATGATCGCCAAAGTGATCCCCGTCAACCGGCGCGGCATTTGGTCAGGGCTGGGGCACAGCCTGGGCGCAGGGCTGGGCGTGATTGGGGCGTACTTCGTGGGGCGCATCCTGGTCAGCATGGCCTACCCATACAACTATGCCGTTCTCTTCTTCGTGGCCTCTATCTGGATCTTCCTTTCGTGGGTAGCCTTGACCCTGAACCGCGAACCGCCCAGCGAGTTCGTCAAAGAGAAGATCACCACCCGTCAGTACCTGCGCCGTCTGCCCAGTGTGTTGCGCCGCAACCCAAATTACACGCGCTTCCTGATCAGCCGCAGCACAATTCAACTGGGCGCCATGGCCACAGGCTTCTACATGGTCTATGGCACAGAACGATTCGCCATCGACGGCGCCACCGTCGGCGCCTTGACCGGTGTGCTCATCGGCACGCAGGCCGTCATGAACCTGGTGTGGGGCAGCCTGGGCGACCGTTTCGGCCATAAGCCTGTCCTCACCACGGCTGCGTTTTTGCTGGCGCTGGGATCGCTGCTGGCGTGGCAGTCGCAGTCTGTGATCTGGCTGGGCGTCGTCTTCTTCTTGCTCGGTTCCTATGTAGCGGCGGACATGGTGTCGGCGCTCAACATCATCCTCGAATTCTGTACGCCCGAGGATCGCCCGACCTATATTGGCCTCACCAACACGCTCCTCGCGCCGGTGGTCACCGTCGCCCCCATCCTGGGTGGCTGGCTGGCCGAGGTCAGCGGATACCCAGTACTCTTCGCCACCGCGCTCACGGCCAGCATCGTCGGCGGCTTCATGCTGACGTTTTGGGTAAAGGAACCGCGCGGCGAAGCGATGGCGGTAAAAAGGGCGTGAGATAACGAGATGATGAGCATGATGAGTGATGAACTAGCGAGCCATGAGAGGGCAATTGACTGATGATAGCTCAAGCTGAACCGGTAAACCTCGATCTCTCTGTGCCGTGGTTTGTAATCAGGCACGATGACACGCCACCTGCCCAACTCGCCTTGGCCGAACTCCAGGATCACTGGTCGGCCCTCACAGGGCACCCCCTGGCACCGACCATCGACGCGGCAACGGATCATCTGATCGTCCTGCGCGTGGACGACCGCGGCGGCGATGGCTTCCGCTGGCAGGCGTCGCCCAATCAGATCGAGATTACCGGAGATAGCCCCCGCGGCCTGCTTTTTGGCGTTTACCATTTGCTCGAAGCCCTGGGCTGCCGCTGGCTGGCCCCCGGCACACAGTGGACACGGATCCCCACGATCCAAACTGCTACCCTGACCGCTGAGCAGCGGCCGGCGCCGTCGACCGTCACCCAATCGCCTTCACTACCCGGCCGCTGCCTGATCATCGGCCACTACGCCTTTATCATCGACGTCGAAGACTGGATCATCTGGGCGGCGCGTAACCGCTACAACACCATTTTTATCCACACCACCCACGAGGACGTGGGCCTGGGCGCCGTCCCCGAATGGGCCTGGCGGCGCTATCGGCCGGCGGCAATGAAGCGCATTCGCGAGCGCGACATGATCCTCGAGCTGGGTGGTCACGGTCTGCCCGCCCTGCTGCCCCGTTCGCTCTTCAAACAGATGCCGCTGGCCTTCCGCCAGGAAAATGGCAAGCGCACGCCGAAGTTCAATTTCTGCCCATCCAGCCCCGAAGCGAAATTCGTGGTGCAGCAGAATGCCCGCCGCTACTTTGAGGACAACCCTGGCGTAGACGTCTACCACATCTGGGCCGATGACATCCCCGGCGGTGGCTGGTGTAGCTGCCCAATGTGCAGGCATCTGAACAGCACAGACCAACTGATGCTGGCCACCAACATCGTGGCCGAAGTGTTAGCCGAGATCTATCCGCGCGCCGAGATTTCCTTCATCTCTTACCTGGACACTGAGGAACCGGCCAAACACGTCGCCCCGCTGCCCAACGTCTGCCTGCTCTGGGCTCCGCGCACGCGCAACTACGGCAAAGCCACCGATGATCCGGCCTGTCCGGTGAACACGCCCTACTACCCCAAAACCTTCAAGGCGCAGATCGAGGCCATGCAGAGCGCGGGCACGGTGCGCGTCTTCGAATATTACAGCGACGCCGTCCTCTTCAAATCGGTGCTGCCGGTGCTCACCCACGTCATGGCACAGGACATGCGCTTCTACCGAGACGTCGGCGTGCACACCATGCAGACGTTGATGACCGGCGATCATCCGTGGGTCTCTGCGCAGTGGACCAACTGGCTCTTCGCCCGCCTGTGCTGGGACACCGAAGCCGATGTCGACGGGCTGCTGGCCGACTACTGCAACGCCGCCTTTGGTGCAGCCGGTGCGGCGATGGTAGGCTACTACAACGCGCTCGAACGCGCCTATGCCCTCGTCCTCAACCAGACGCCGGATCAGCGGGGGCCGCGACCGCAGCCCAATTCTCCGCTCGATATCGTGCGCACACCCATGAACGATATGGAAGATCCAGTCTACGCCCGGCCCGACACGCTGCGACGCCGCCTCGAGGACACATCCACGATCCTGGCGCACGTGGACGAGGCCGCCGCGCACCTGCGCGCCGCACAAAAGGCCGCGCCATCGCCGTCGCTGGCTGCAGAAGCCACCCAATTCGAACTGACGCGCGCCTGGCTCACCTTCACCGCCAACCGCATCCGCCTCTACGACGCCGTCTCGTCCACCCCGGCCGCGGCCGACGCCCAGCAACACTGGGACGCCGCCGGCCGCGCCTACCGGCAGGTCACGTCCTGGGCCGAGGCGAACCTGAACCCTCCCTTCCGCGAAAACGTCAAAATCATTCACCTGCTCATGTGGCAGGCGCGTCTGCGCCGCATCCTGGCCGACCACCTCACGCCGCCCCAGTTGCGCTGGCGCGTAGACTTGGGTACCATGGCACAGACAGCGCAGGAATGGTGGGCGCTGAACCGGGCCTACAAGAGACAACAGAAAAAAGAGCATTGACCAACAACCGTGGATGACGACAACGTCTCAGCGTCGGCCATCATCTCATCATCCGCATCATCTTCATCATCTCAGGACCCTACCATGCCCACCCCTCTCACCCTGAACTACGATTCCCCCGCCTCCGCATGGACAGAAGCCCTGCCGGTGGGCAATGGACGCCTGGGCGGTATGGTCTTCGGTGGCGTGGTCGAAGAGCGCATCGCCCTCAACGAAGACACGCTGTGGGCGGGTGGTCCTCGCATGGGCACCAACCCCGACGCCGCCGTCGCCTTGCCCGAAGTGCGCCGTCTGCTCCTGGCGGGCGACTACGTGGCTGCCGAGGAACTGTGCAAGTGCTTGCAAGGGCCCTACACCCACTCCTACCTGCCGCTAGGCGATCTGCTGTTGAGCTTCCCCTCGGCTCAGGTGGAGGAATATCAACGGTCCCTCGATCTAGATTCCGCCGTCGCCACCACATCCTATCGGGTGGGAGACGTGAACTTCCGGCGCCAAGTTTTCGCCAGCTACCCCGATCAGGTGATCACGGTGCGCATCACGGCGGATCGCCCGGGGAGCATCCAATGTACGGCGACGATACAGAGCCAGATGCCCTGCGTCGCCGCCCATGTCGGCGCCGACGGCCTGCAACTGCGCGGGGAAACGCCTGTCCACGCCGATCCCCATTACGTTCACAGCGATGAAGCCATCCACTACCAGCCGGGCGAAGGAATGGCTTTCTGCCTGCAGATCCGCGTCCTTGCCGAGAGCGGCAGCCTGCGCGTTGAGGACGGCAGCGTCCACATCGAAAACGCCGACGCCGTCACGATCCTGGTCGCCGCCGCCACCAGTTTCAACGGCTTCGACAAACACCCGGGCCACGAAGGCAAAGATCCCGGCCCACTGGTTGCCCGCGATTTGGATGCCGCCGCTGCAAAATCGTTCGCCGCACTGCGCGCCGATCACATCGCCGACCACCGTGCCCTCTTCCGCCGCGTCACGCTCGAACTCGCGCCCAGTCAGCCAATCACCCAGGCCCCGATCCCCGAGCGCATCAGCTCTTTTTCCCAGTCCAACGACCCCCACCTCATCACCCTTCTCTTCCAGTACGGCCGCTACCTGCTCATCGCCAGTTCACGGCCGGGCAGCCAACCCGCCAACCTGCAGGGGATCTGGAACGATCTGATGCGTGCGCCATGGAGCAGCAACTACACGATCAACATCAACACCGAGATGAACTATTGGCCCGCCGAAGTGACCAACCTGGCCGAGTGTCACGAGCCACTGCTCGACTTTTTGCAAGAACTGCCGGAGCGCGGCCGCGCCATTGCCAAGACCAACTACGGCTGCCGAGGCTGGGTGGCGCATCACAATTCGGACCTGTGGCGGCACGCCGCCGCCGTGGGCAACTACGGCGACGGCCAGCCACGCTGGTCCATGTGGCCGTGGGGCGGGGCATGGCTCTGCCAACACCTGTGGGAACATTTCGCCTTCGGGGGCGACGTAGACTTTTTGCGTCAGCGCGCCTACCCCGTCATGGCCGAAGCAGCGCGCTTCGCCCTCGACTTCCTCATTGAGGACGGCCAGGGGCATCTGATCACGGCGCCCTCGACGTCGCCCGAGAACGATTTCACCACGCCCGACGGCGTTACGGCGACGGTGAGCATGGCGTCGACCATGGACATGGCCATCCTGTGGGATCTTTTCACGAATCTGCTTGAAGCGGCAGAGATTTTGGGCATCGACGACGCCTTCTGCGCCGAAGTGGAAAGTGCTCGCGCCCGTCTCTATCCACCTCAGATCGGCCAATACGGTCAACTTCAGGAATGGTTCCTGGACTGGGACGATCCCGACGATCACCATCGGCACACGTCGCACCTGTTCGGCCTGCACCCGGGCCGCCAGATCACGCCGGGGGAAACGCCCGATCTCTTCGCGGCGGCGCGCCGTTCGCTGGAACTGCGCGGCGACGCCAGCACGGGCTGGTCGATGGCGTGGAAGCTCAACTTCTGGGCGCGCTTCCTCGACGGCGATCACGCCTACCGTATGTTGCACACCATGCTCAAACTCGTCCCGTCAGATGTACGCCACGTCAGTGAGGCCGGCGGTGTCTATGCCAACTTATTCGACGCCCATCCTCCCTTCCAGATCGACGGCAACTTCGGCGCCACCGCGGGCATCGCCGAAATGTTGCTGCAAAGCCACGCCGGCTTCATCCACCTGCTGCCCGCGCTGCCCTCCCTCTGGCCGAGCGGACACGTTAGCGGTCTGCGCGCGCGTGGCGGCTATACCGTAGACATCGAATGGGCCGGCGGCAAACTGGTACGGGCCGCAGTGCACGCCAGCAAAGATGGCCCTGTGCGCGTACGGGCGGCGGGCGTCCAAGACCTTGTCCTCAGCGCCGAGGCTGGCCGCACGCTCATCATCACCCCATAACCGCACGCCCATCATCTCATCATCTATCTCACCATTTCACCACCACACCGCTCGCCGCATGCTGACACCGTCCAGCTCCGACACAAGGCTCTCTCATGACTGAAACAGCATCCCCCTGGCAGGTGACCGTCTATGCGCTGATTGCGCAGCCAGGCAAAGCCCAAGTCCTCTTGCAGCCATCCCAGGCCGGCTATGCACTACCTGCCTTCGCCCAGGAGCAGGAACAGCAGTGGCTGCGTCAGCAGCAGGCGCTGGAAGCGCTGCAAACGATGACGGGCGCAGACCTTGCCCTGCTGCGTTATGTACTGGATCAGACAGTTGAAGAGGAACGTCGCGTCGATGCCTTGATGGAATTTGAGCTGCTTTCGCGGGCAGAGACGGTGCGCGGAGAGTGGATCGATGCCGACCATCTGGCGCAAATTCCACTGGCCCAGCCCGAATTTCGCACCCAGATCGAGGCATTCCTGGCCGAAAAGGCCGGCGGATCGGCGCCCTCCTTGCGCGCGCCCTGGGCCAAGCCCGGCTGGTATGCGCAAATGCGTTCCTGGATCTCGGCACAGCTTGCGTCGATTGGAGAGGGCAACGTGGATCGGATCGAAGTCGTACGGACCTGGGCTCTCTCCAGCGTCCTGCGCGTCAGGACCACCACGCAGAAAACGTTTTACTTCAAAGCCACCGTCGACATCCCACTCTTCGGCAACGAAGGATTGGTCACCGCCGAACTGGCGCGTCATTTCCCTGCCGAAGTGCCGATGCCACTGGCCGTGGACGGCCCGCGCCGCTGGATGTTGCTGGCTCCATTTGAGGGAGACGTGGAGCATCAAGCACCCCTCGAAAGCCGGCTGCGTTTGATGCGCGCGTTCGCCGAAATCCAGGTGCAATCCAGTCGCCTCATCGACGACCTCATCGCCGCCGGCTGCCTGGATCGCAGACTGGGCTGGACGGCGGCGCAGATCGATCCGTTGCTAACGGACAATGAATTCCTCAAACTGGACGACGCCGAACTGGCGCGCTGGCGCGAACTGGCGCCTCTTCTCAAGCAACGTTGCCGACAGATCGAAGAGTTCAAGGTGCCGGCGACGCTGGTCCACGGCGACCTGCACACGGGCAATGTCGCCTTCCGCGTCCGACGGCTTCACCCTCTTCGACTGGACTGACGTCTGCATTGCCCACCCCTTTGTGGACATGCTGAACATCTTTTGGGAACCTGATCAAGCCGTCCAACAGCAACTGCTCGACGCCTATCTCACAGCGTGGACCGTCTTCGAGCCGCTCGACCGCCTGCACCAGTTGTGGCAGCAGATCCAGCCGATCCTGGCCCTGCATCATCTCATCAGTTACCAATCCATTGCCCGCCACATCGAACCCAGCCAACGGCAAGATTTGGCGGGAATGGTGACGTATTTTGCGCGCAAGATCTTAGAGCAGATGACCGACGATCGAGTACTCTAGCTTCGAACCAACGAAAGGACACACTCCTCATGCAAACCAAACCCTTTGGCAAACTCGGCTGGCCTGTCACCGTGGTGGGTCTGGGTACGTGGAACATCGGCAACCAGTGGGGCGAAATCGACGATGTGACGGCGTGGTCGACGATCCGGGCCGCCTTCGACGCCGGCATGAATCTCTTCGACACAGCAGAGTCGTACGGCATCCCCAACGGGCTGTCAGAAATGCGGCTGGGGCAGGCACTGGCCGGGATTCGACACCGGGTCTACGTGGTCAGCAAGATCGGCAACTGGGGCAAACGCACCGGCGGCGCCATCCCCAAGACGGGCGTAGACAGCATCCGCGTCAGCGGACACGCCATCCTGGGCCGGCTGCGCACCGACTACCTTGACGCCGTCCTCTGTCACGAGGGCGACATCGACGACCCCACCGTCTACCTGGAAGGATTCGAGGCGCTGCTGGCAGAAGGCTGCATCCGATCGTACGGCATTTCTACCAACAGTCTCGACGTGCTCAAACGCTTCAACGTCAACCACACCTGCAGCGTGGTGCAGGTCGACTACTCGCTGCTCAACCGTGCCCCCGAAGACGCCTTTCTGCCCTATTGCAAAGAACACGGCATCGCCGTCATGGTGCGTGGTCCTCTGGCTAAGGGGCTGCTCTCCGGTCGCTACACGAAAGACAGCGTCTTCACTGACACCGTCCGCGCAGGGTGGACCACCGATCCCAAACAGCGCGCCCGATTCGAGCAACAGGTGGAACAGGTCGAACGGCTGGCTCAGGTCGTCGCCCCCGGACAGGAGATGGTCGACGCCGCCATCGCCTACACCTTCAGCCACCCCGCCGTCTCCGTCACCATCCCCGGCGCCAAATCCCCCGCACAGGCAAAAATGAACGCCGCAGCGGGGGAGAGACTACTTGGGCAGGAGAAAATCTCTCAACTTCAGGAAGCGATGGGATAACTGCGTGATGATGAGATGATGCGATAATGGGAGGATGAGTCTTGTCGAGCATCATCCCATTATCCCGTCATCTCGTCGCCCCATCATCGCCCCAATACGCACTCAATCCCCAATCACACTCTTGTAGGAGCCATCCATGCGCATCACCGATATCATCCCCTACCCCGTCTGGGTGGGAACACGCAATCAACTGGTCGTCAAAGTGGAGACCGATGAGGGAATCTACGGCTGGGGCGAGTCGGGCTTGTCCGGGCGCGAACTGGCCGTGGCCGGCGCCATCAAGCACTATCGGGAGTTCTTGATTGGCCGCGATCCAATGCAGATCGGCGCCCTGTGGCAGGAGATGTACCGCAGCCAATACTTCGAAGGAGGGCGCGTCCTGGCGGCAGCGATTTCTGCGCTGGACATCGCCTTCTACGATATCGCCGGCAAGGCCTTGGGCGTGCCCGTCTACCAACTCCTCGGCGGCAAGCACCGCGACTGGATCCCCTGCTTCGCCACCACCTCCGCCCGCAGTGGCCCCGAACTGATCGAGCAAGTCAAACTGCTCGTGGATCAGGGCTGGCCGGCTATCCGCACCGGGATTATGGGTGGCCGCACGGATGGAGACGCCGCCCATATCTTCGAGCCGCGTGAGTCGGTGGGTGAGACGGCCAAATGGTTGACCAAAGTGCGAGAGGAAGTCGGCCCCGGTCCTGTCCTCGGCATCGACTACCATCACCGGCTCAGCGTGGCCGAAGCGGCGTCGTTCTGCCAGCGCATGCCGTCGGGCACCCTCGACTTCCTCGAAGAACCGATCCGCGACGAATCCCCCGAAGCCTACCAGTCGCTGCGCAGCATGACCGACGTGCCCTTTGCGATTGGCGAAGAATTTTCGAGCAAGTGGCAATTCCTACCCTACCTCGAGCGCGGCATCACCCAGTTCGCCCGCATCGACGTCAGCAACGTAGGCGGTCTCACTGAGTCGATGAAGGTGGCTTCGCTGGCCGAGACCCACTATATCGACCTCATGCCTCACAATCCATTGGGGCCGATCTGCACGGCGGCCACTGTCCATTTGGCGGCGGCTGTGCCGAACTTCTCCTGGCTCGAAGTACGCATCTCGCCCACCGAGACCCTCAACTTCCAGGATCCTGATTGGTTCCCCATGCAGATGCAACAGGACGGATACCGCCTTCTTGTCCCCGACGCCCCGGGCCTGGGCATCGACTTCAACGAAGACCGCGCCAAAAAGGCCGAACTCCAGTTGTGGGAAGCGCCCCATCTACGGCGGCGCGATGGATCGTATACGAACTGGTAAATCGCAAGTACGGATCGGTACAGGTGCGACGCACTGGCCAGGAAAACGGCCTGTAGGCGTCCACGCTTTGGCCAGTGCGTCGCACCTATGGCCACAATCCCAAATTCAAAGGAGACAACCATTTGACCACGCAACAACCACTGCCACCGGCCTGGCGCTGGTTCCCCCAGGCCCGCTTTGGGATGTTTATTCACTGGGGGCCATACGCCCAATACGGGCGCGGCGAGCAGGTGCTCTTCCGCGAGCATTTGGATCAGACGGACTACGAACGGCGCGCCTGTGCATGGGATCCACAAGACTACGACCCCGCGCATTGGGCGCAGGTGGCAAAGCAGGCGGGCATGAAATACGCCGTCCTCACCTCTCGTCACCACGACGGCTACTGTCTGTGGGATTCAAAATTGACCGACTACACCAGCGTGCAGCAGGCCCCTAAGCGCGACTTCGTGGCCGACTACGTGGAGGCCTTCCGGGCGGCGGGGCTCAAGGTCGGCCTGTACTACTCGCTGGCCGATTGGCGCATTCCGGCCTACTGGAACGGTCCTTCTCTGGATCCCAACGGCTGGGCCGCCTTTCGGGACTATGTCCACGCCCAGGTTGGCGAATTGTTGAGCAACTACGGCAAGATCGACGTGATCTGGTTCGATGGGGCCTGGCCGCAGACAGCTTCTGAATGGAGCAGCGCCGCACTCGTGGACATGATCCGATCCTTGCAGCCCGACATTCTCATCAACAACCGTCTCGGCGTGGACGATGCCGTCGCCGACGTGCCCGGCGCCGCCGTCCCCAGCACAGGGCGCTCGCGCACGCTGGGCGACTACGGCACGCCCGAACACGAAATCAAGGCCGAAGACCGTCTGTGGGAATCGTGCCAGGTGACCACGTGGCGGCTGTGGGGCTACACCCACGGCGAACGCTGGCGCTCAACCGACGTGCTGCTCGACATGCTGGTGGAATCGGCGGGTAAGGGTGGCAACCTGCTCCTCAACGTCGGCCCCGACGCCGAAGGACGGCTGCCCGCCCAGTTCGAAGAGCGCATGGCCCAGATAGGCGCCTGGCTCGATGTCCACGGCGAGGCCATCTACGGGGTCGAAGCGGGCGACGTCTGCGAATTCATCACCTACGGCCGGCAGACACGCAAAGGCAACAACCTCTACCTGATCATCCGCTTCTGGGACAACAACGGCGAAGTCCATCTGGGCGGGCTGGCCACCGCAGTGAAACGGGCCGTCCTGCTGACCAACGGCGAGGAAGTTCCCTTCACCCAAAATGAGGATCACCTCCTCATCCACGGGCTGCCCGTCACGCCGCCCACCGATCTCTTCCCCGTCATCAAACTCGAATGCGACGGGCCGCCGCAGCCGCGTCCCTGGGCCGCCGATCGCCTGTGGCAGGGCGATCCGCGCCGAATGGCGGCGTGGGCCGCCGCGCGTGGCCGCGGGGTGGAAACGCTATGACCCCCCTCTAACTCCCCCCGCACAAGCCGCTGAGGACAGCGGCCGCTGAGGACAGCGGGCGTGGGGAGGACTGTTGCCGCGTACAGGAAACCGGTCGCCTTATCGGACTGCCCAATTGCAGCATCACACCTTGTACGCGCCAACAGCTCCCTCTCCGCATCTCTTCCGCCTTATCTTTGCCCATAAGGTGGGTATGAAGAGCGGATTCGTTTTGACCCGATTGGTACGAGACGAGGAGGATGGGGGCGACGTCTCGCCATCGTCGCAGATCTCCGTCCCATCCCCCTCATGCCCCGACAACCGGCCTGTGTCGACTGGGGACTTGTGGGTAAAGGTTAGGCTTGAGGCTTGTGCGGGGGAGAGGTTCTCTCACTCCTTCACATACTCGTCAAAGAACGCCACCGTGCGCGCCATGGCAGTGCCGAAGTTGACCGAAATGTTGTGGTTATCCCCTGTGTAGGTGAAGAGTTCAACGGTGCCGCCGGCCTCTTCAATCTGCGCCGCCAGCACCTCGGAATACTCGACAGGCACGCTCTCGTCGGCGATGGCGTGGTGAAGCTGGATCGGTCCCGATAGTTCATCGAGCATGGCGTTGGGCGACACCGCCAGCCAGAAATCGCGGTTTTCTTCGACAGTGCCATAGGCCTCCTCATATTGGCTGCGCGGCGCTTCAAACCACTCGGGGACGCGTACACCCTGCAGTTCGGGCCGTTCAAACGAATCGAGGAAGGAGACCACCACACCGCCCCAGATCACGCCGGCGTCGATGCCTTCATCTACCAGCATGGCGCGCAACGTAATGCCGCCGCCCATCGAGTGGCCCCACAGCCCGATGCGCTCTGGGTCGGCGGACGGATGCCGGCGCACCGACGCCACCGCATTGAGGACATCGATGGTGTAGGCGGGGCTGCCGTGTCCACTGGCCGGTTCGCCTTCAGAAAAGCCATGCCCGCGATAATCCGGCGCCAGCACCATATACCCATTGCGCGCAATGTAGTCCACATAGGCCACGTAGCGTTCGCCCGTCCGGTAGATCGTGGGCGGAATGTGGCCGTGGTTGAAAACGATGGCGGGCCAGCCCGTCTCCGGTGCTGCGCCGCTGGGAATCGTCATCAAAGCCCGGATCGTGTTGCCTTCGGATTCATAGGAAACGAGCGCGCGCGTGTAATTGCTGCCCGCGGCCAGAGTTTGGATCACGCTGATCTCGCTGCCCGGATACGTCGCTTGGCGCATGGATGCAATCGCCAGCGGATGATCCAATGGGTCGTCCAACGGCGCCGTGAGTGGATCGGGCAGCACCTGCTCAGAGGTCAGGGTGGGGGTGGGCGTCGGCCGCGCCGCCTGGGCGGGCTGCGCCGTCACCGCGGATGACGATGAGTCTGGAATGCACAGCCGCCAGCCCACGCGGATCATGCCGGGGTTATCAATACGCGCAAAACGGGCATCGGTGAGGGCAACGGCGTTGGTGGCCGCCACTATCGACGGATAGGCACCCACGCTGCCCAGATAGGTTCGGGCGATAGACGAGAGCGTATCGCCCTGTGCCACCACCACCTCCTGCGCGCAGACGTCGTTTGACTGCGCCTGGCCTGTCACCGGCAGTAGCGCCAGCAAGATCGCAGCCGCCAACAGGCCGATTCCCAAACGGAAAGTTTTCGTCATCACATATCTCCTCATAGCTACGCGAAACAGAATGCTCAATGGCGCGTGATGCAGGCACAAGGCTTCAGGCCACACATCACGCTGTTGAAATGGTCGAGTAAAGGCAACGTCGTTCCACAACGAGTATAGCAGTCAAACACAGCAGGCTTTTATGGCAACGCTTCCACTTTTGCGCCCCGCCTTCACCCGCACGCAACATCCCTCCCACGCCTGGATCGTCAAAGCGCCCACACAATGCTAAAATAGCCTTATGACAAACGTAACCGATCAACAGGTTCCCCTGCCCGAGCAGCGCACCGACATCTACAAGCTCACCCGCTTCGGCGAATCCCACGTCGGCAGCGTCGGCGCGGACGGTGCTATCTATTCCATACGCTATCAAACGGCGCAGCGGATTGGACGAGCCCAGCCCCACGGCGATGGTTTCCGCATCTTCCGCAATACCCGTCACGACGAAAAAGAAGTAGGCAACGTCGACGCCGATGGCGGCATCTACAGCTACGGACTCTTCGAAGGCGGCGAACTGGGCTGGCTCGATCCCGACGGCGTGGTGGTGCAGGGCGGGCTGATCCTGGGCGAAGAGGAAGTCGGCCGCGTCGCCGGCCCGATGGACAGGGCCGCCGCCGCCGCCCTGCTCTTGATCTTCCTCCCCGAAGACGCCGAAGCCAATCGCCAGATGACACAGCGAGAGTAAAAACCCTATGCCCATGCTCGAAACGGAACGCATGACGTTCCACTACCGCACCCATGGCGCCGAGGACGGGCTGCCCATGTTGCTGCTACACGGCAGCTTCGCCACCGGCCGTTGGTGGGAACCCTTTTTCGCCATTTTGCCTGAGGCCATCTATGCCATCGCACCCGATCTGCGCGGCTGCGGCGACAGCACCCACAGCGAAAACGGCTACGACATCGACGAACAGGCCGCCGACGTCGCCGCCTTTGTAGACACCCTTGGCCTGCAGGATTTTGACTTGATCGGCCATTCAAGCGGTGGCGCCATCGCCGTGGAGTACGCCCTCAATCACATGGACCGGCTACACAGCCTCATCCTTGTGGACACGGCCCCGGTGGAAGGGGTCTTTACGCCGCTGGAAGGCCTGCACCTGCTCGATTCCATGCGCCAGGATCGCGAGTTGCTCGGCCGCGCCCTGGCGACACTGATGCCCACGGCGCCGCCGTCCACGATGACGCTCGACCAGTTCAACGCCTTTTTCGAGGAACTGGTAAGCGATGCCGCACAGATGGCGCCGGCTGCCTTCAGTGCCGTCGCCCAGGCCCTGGATCGCTGGAACCGCTTCGAGGAAGCGCACCGGCTTTCGTTGCCCACGCTCCTGATCTGGGGCAGCGAAGACACCATCATCGAGCGCGACGCCATTACCCGCACCCTGATCGCCATTCCGGGCGCGGGCAACCTCGAAGTCCTGCGCGGGGTGGGGCACAGCCCCATGATCGAATCGCCCGTGGTGCTGGCAGAACGCATCATCGACTTTGTGGCCGAAGAATTCGATGAGTTCGCCGCAGCACGACGAACTGAGTGATTTGAAATGAACGCTCTCTTGCGCTCGGTTCTGTTGCTTCCCGCTCTGTTCCGCCTGCTGCTCCGCAGCCTCTCCAGCAGGATCGGGCTGGCCTTGCTCAATCTGTTCGGCATCGTGCTGGCCATTGCGCTGCTCAGCAGTGCGGCCTTCTTCGCCCAGGGCGTGGATCGCGCCATCCTGCAACAGGAGCTGGACGCCCTCACCCAGCAGACAGGGCGCAATCCCTTTTCGCTGCGCGTCTACATCTTCCCCTCCACGCGTCGACCTCTCTCCCTGGCCAACGCAGAGGAAGTTGCCGACAATCTGGCCGGCACGCTTTCTACTGAAATCGGCCTGCCGCGTGCACGGCAAAATGTTCAGGTGGAAAGTGGAAGCCTGATGCTGCTGCCGCCTGCCAATGACACCCGCTACGCCGACAGCAACAACCTGCTGAACACGGTCAACATTGTCTACATTGAGGATGTCGCCGATCATCTGACCAGCGTGGCCGGCGCTGCCTTCGATCCCGACGGCAGCTCGACTGAAGAGACGCTGGACGTGTGGATGCACGAGGGACTGGCCGCCGAGATGGGTCTCGATCCAGGTGAAAGCTTCCGCATCGGCTTCTCGGTGAGCCGGCCGTTTGGCACGGTGCGTGTGGTGGGGTTTTGGCGTGCCGCCGATCCCAGCAGTGAGTACTGGTTTAAGAACCCGGACAGCAGTCTACGTGCAGCGCTGTTGGTGCGCCGCCACGACTACACCCGCTTCATCGAGCCAATGCTGCCTTCGCGGGCGCGTGCCGTCTCCTGGCACATGACCCTGGATGATGGGCCGCTCAACCCGGCGCAGGCCCAACAGTACGTGGCCGGCTTCGACCGCGCCATGAAGATCATCGATCGCTATCTGCCCGAAGCCCGCCTCGACATTTCGCCACTGGGTCCGCTGCAGGAATTTGTAGGCCGCCAGTCGGTGCTCACAACGATCTTATTGGCCTTCAACCTGCCTGCATTGATCTTCCTGCTCTACTTTCTGCTGCTGGTTTCGGGCATCATTGCCGGTCGCCAACAGCGCGAGATCAGCGTTCTGCGCAGTCGCGGCATGAGCAAGGCCATATTGCTGGTGCTCACGGTGCTTGAACAACTGCTGCTCTTTGTGATCGCCATCCCCCTGGGCATTGCAGCCGGGGCTGCTCTGGCCCGGGCCATGGGCAACACCGCAAGCTTTCTCAGCTTCGCGCCGCGCCCGCCACTGCCCGTCTCGCTGCAAGGGCTGGATTGGCGATTGGTGCTGGCCGCCATCACGGTGGCGCTGCTGGCCCGCTTGATCCCCGTGATCCAGATGTCGGCCATCACTGTCGTCCAACAGGAACGTGCCCACGCCCGCCAAACAGGTCGACCCTTCTGGCAGCGCGCTTACCTCGATCTGCTGTTGATTCTGCCCACTGCCTACGTTTACCGGCAACTGCTCTTGCGCGGCAGTTTCGTAGATCCCAACGTGGCCGGCCCCGAAGGGCTCTTCCAGGATCCGCTGCTGGTGCTTGCGCCGGCGCTTTTCGTGGTGACGGCGGCGCTGCTGGTGATGCGCCTCTTCCCGCTGCTGATGACGATGCTCGATTGGCTGGCGGGGCGCATGCCCTGGCTGACGCCCCACCTGGTGCTGCGCCAACTGGGGCGCCACAGCGCCGCCTACAGCACACCGCTGCTGCTCGTGATCGTCCTGCTGGCCATGGGCATCTACACGGTTTCCATGGCGTCGAGCCTGGATCGCTGGTTGGTCGACCGCGTCTACTACAGCGTCGGGGCGGATATGCGCTTCTTGCCCTACCTGCCCAGCGACACCAATCCTGTGCCTGTGGTGACGCAGAAGGGTGCCTTCGACGACATAGACGGGGTAGCGGCCACGGCCCGCGTGGGCGATTACAACATCCGCGTCGAGACCCGAGACGGCCGCGTCGACGGACGATTCCTTGCCGTCGATCGACTCGACTTCCCGGCCGCGGTCTGGTTCCGCAACGACTTTGCCCGCGATTCGCTGGGCGGGTTGATGAATCGGTTGGCCGCTAACGCAGAAAATGTACTCGTATCCCAGCGCTTTCTCGATGACAATCTGCTGAGTGTGGGCGATCCGTTGGCCCTGACCGTCATGCTCGACGACGGTATCCGCTTGACCACCACCTTCACCATTGCCGGCGCCTACGGCTACTTCCCCACCGCCTACGCTGAAGACGTGGTGGTGATCGGCAACCTGGAGACGCTCTTCCTGCTCGTGGGCAGCGAGTTTCCGCACTACACCTGGCTACGCCTGGACAACGGCGCCGATCCGGCGCAGATCCTCGACGCCGTGGCCGCGCGCGGGCTGCTCCCCGCTCGCCTGCACAGCGCGCAGACTGAAATCAGCCAGGAACAGGGCCGGCTCGAACGGGTTGGGATCTTCGGTACGCTCTCGGTGGGCTTCGTGGCCGCAGCGCTCATGGCAACATTGGCCTTGCTCGTCCACGGATTCGCCTCACTCAGTCAACGCGGCTATCAGTTCGGCGTGCTGCGCGCCCTCGGTCTGCTGCGCGCACAGGTCCTCACCCAGGTTGGGCTGGAGTACGCGCTCATCACCGCCTATGGCGCAGTCGGTGGGACGCTGGTGGGCGCCCTGGCCGCCGCCCTCTTCTCTCCCTTCTTCCGCATCACCGGCGAGGCGCCCCTGCCCCTGCCCCCACTGATCCCGTATATAAATTGGACACAGATCGCGTGGATGGCCTTGATTTTTACCGCTGGAATGGTTATGGTAGAGGTGATCGTGATCACCCGCAGCTTCCGCCAGCGGGTCTTCACCACCCTGCGCCTGGGCAATCCAGGATAGACCGCGGAGGTTCAAGCGGATCGTTGACGGCAACGACGGTTGCAATCCAAAAACGCTTCGGCTCCACGCTGCGCCAGTTTGATCCGTTCCTGGTCTACCCGGGCATAAAACTGTATGAGCGCCTCGTTGCGGTTACCCCATTGCGTCAAGTCGTTTGAGTCCCCCGGAGAGTATCATCATGAACACAAAGACAAGATCTACCCTGGTCGTCACGCTTCAACGCCACAGCCGGCGTTGGTTGCTGCTGCCCCTCTTTGTTCTTCTGCTCAGCGGATGCACCAATCTGCCCATTTATATAGAAGGCGTCAGTCCTCTCATCACACCCGAAGTGGTGGCGCCACAGCCAACCGTCCTGCCTGGCCCCGCCGGGCTGGGGGATGCCCTCTTCCCGCAACTGGGCAACAGCGGCTACGACGTGCAACACTACGACCTGGACCTCTCTGTGGACGTGCCCGGCAACACGATCACAGCCACAGCCACCATCAGCGCCACGGCCCTCACCGCCCTGGACAGCTTCCACCTCGATCTCAAGGGCCTGATCGTATCCTCGATTGAGGTAAACGGCGAGCCCGTCCCCTTCACCCGCGAGGGCGGCGAGTTGATCATTGACCCGCCCACGACGCTGGCCGAGGGCGAACGCTTCACCACTACCGTTGCCTATGGCGGCGAGCCGGAACCTCGTTCGCTGCCCCAATTGGGCGACATCGGCTGGATCAACCGCGATGACACCATTGTCGTGGTCAGCGAGCCGTTTGGGGCCTCAACCTGGTTCCCCGTCAACGATCACCCGCAGGACAAGGCAACCTACACCCTGCGCGTCACCGTAGCCGAGCCGTACGTGGTCGCGTCCAACGGCCTGCTGCTCGACACCATCGAAGCGGACGGGCAGCGCACCTACGTCTGGGACGTGCGCAACCCCATGGCAAGCTATCTGGCCACCGTCGCCATCGATCAGTACATCATCGAGACCCAGGAAGGGCCTGACGGCCTGCCCATCCTCAACTTCATCACCCCCGGCACGCGCGAGGTGGCGCTGGCTTCGCTGGAAAAGACGCCGCAGATGATCGAATTCCTCACCGAGTTGGTGGGCCCGTACCCGTTTGAGAGCTATGGGGCGATTGTGCTGCCCCTGGGTTTTTCGTTGGAGACACAGACCCGCTCACTCCTCTCGCAAGCACACCTGCTCATGCCCGGCGGTGAAGTGGTGATGCACGAACTGGCGCACCAGTGGTTCGGCAACAGCGTCAGCCTGGAGCAGTGGCAGGACATCTGGCTCAACGAGGGCTTCGCCACCTATATGTCCTGGCTGTGGATGGAAGAGCAATCTGGCCCCGCACTACTCGATCGGCTTGTACGCGGCAACATGCAGATGCAGTTCATGGCCGAACCACCGGGGACACCGTCCGCCGACGATCTTTTCAGCCAGAGCGTCTACATCCGCGGTGCCATGACCCTGCACGCCTTGCGCCTGCGCATCGGCGACGAAGCCTTCTTCGATCTCTTGCGCCAGTACTACGCCACCTACCGCGACGACAACGTCTCCACCGCCGAGTTCATCGCCCTGGCCGAAGAAGTCAGCGGCGAGTCGCTCGACGACTTTTTCGAGCGCTGGCTCTACACCACCGGCATCCCCTCGTTGACGGGAGACTGAAGCATAGCCCCCTGAACCCTAGCGGTTGACGCGTCAAGAATAGATCGTCGTCCACCGTAGCTGCACGCTATCAGCGTGCGGTTTTGCCCCACAATTCCACGTTCATACCAGAGGCGGACGCCGGCTAAGCTGCTGAACTGATGTTTTGCAGTAGCCGAAGATGCAGAGGGTCTTTGCTACAATCATAGATCCTTCACATCTATTGCTGACCCCAGTGCAGATATCGTGAAGAGTGAACACAGCTCAATGTCGTCTGCCGCTAGATTCGTGGAAGCGCCTGCTTCGCGATCGACAACACAGACCGCACATTCTATCAGTGCCCCCAATCTGCGTAGCTCTGCCGTAGATTGCCGGATCTGACCGCCCGAAGTGACGACATCCTCTATGATGACCACCTTCTGTCCAACCACATTCCCTCCCTCTGCAAGTCGTTGTGTACCATATTCCTTCGCATGTTTTCGTACAAACAGAGTGGGAAGCATGGTTTCCTGCGAGAGCATGGTTGCCAGGGGGATACCGCCAAGCTCAAGCCCAGCCAGCATAGTAGCATCAGAAGGAATGAGAGCAGTCATGGCAAGAGCAATCTGTTTCAAGAGAGCGGGATCAGACTCAAAACGATACTTGTCGAAGTACTCTGTGCTCGTTACCCCTGAGCGGAGACGAAATGTACCTAACAGATGCGAAACCTGGTAGAGTTCTTTGGCAAGTCTGTTTCTCGGCCACATACTGGTTCCTCCTATTAACTCGTGCGTCATTTTGGCACAAACGTCCGCATTCACACTGTACGGGCGCTCAATGGTGGACGCCCAGCTAGACACGGAGGTCCAGCCACATGGCGGAAGACAGCCATGGTCTGAAACAGCGTCCAGTTTTCATCAATGCCAGCACCGGCGTAGCTGCTCTCCAGTTGAGAACAATGCGCCTTTGTGCTGCAAATCGTACCCGTGGGAACCAATCTAGGATGGGCGCATATGATGTGGATCATGATGAATGGCTCGTTTCTGCGCAGTCGAGGAGCAGTGGTGATCTTCATTCACTAAACCCAGCACGATTGGGACGAACGCAGCATAGTCAGGATGCAGAAGAAACAGGGCAATGACCGCCGTTCGAACTCGGCTACTGGTTGGCAGACGGTCTTCGCCAGTAAGTGCTCGGGGGAAGGACGGCATTTCAGAGAAGCGATCGGACGATTCGACAAGTAGGTAATGCCGAGCTGGTGCAGTTCGGCAACTAATTGATCTTCATCGACGATTGATTGCCTGCTCACAGTTTTCATTGCACTTATTGTATCAGACGCATTTGGGGAGTAAAATCACCCTCCCCCCATCACCCCTTCCGCCCATCACCCCCACCGCTCAATCGCCAATCTCCCCCGCAGATGATATAATCGGCGGCGTTGTACCGTCGCTCAGTCGAGCCTACCTACCAATCCAGAGCAACCATGCAAGTCAAGTTTTCACGCAACGGCAGCGATCACGCCGGCGCCACCGATGGCTACACCAATCCAAGCGCGGGCCAGAAGCCGGGCTACCAGCTCACCCACGATCCCATTTTTTACTTGATGGTAGGCTTCTTTGCCTTCCTAACCACCGCGCTGCCAGGCGTGATGGGGCAGCCGAACTTCCTGCCCATTGTGCAGGCGCTGGGATTGACCGTTTTTGTCGCCATTCCTCTGCGCCGTGGCGAACGCCACTACGCCCTGGCCGTCCTTGCCCTGTGGCTGGGCGTGCAGGCGATCACCCTGCTGGTGATGGCGTTGGGGCTGCCCACGCAGACGGCGCGCGCCATCCCCGATGGGTTCACCTATCGCACCGAGTTGGTCACCTGGGCCTACAGCGGCGATCTGCTGCCCCGTTCGCTGGCCGCGGCGCCGTGGAATCGCGCCCTCGAAGTATTGGGCGTGCTGCTGGGCACGCTCTTCACCGGCGGGCTGGTGGGCAGTTGGATCCTGGTGCGCGGCGTGGATCTCTTCGCCTTTGGCGCAGCCACCCTCATCGGCAATGTCTCCCCCGGCGGCATCGTGATGGCGCTGATGCCCTGGCGGCTGCTCACCCTGGCCGGCTATGCCGGTTTCCTCCTCCTGCTGGCCCAGCCCATCGTCATCAACCGCTGGAACCCCAGCCACTATCTCACCGATCAGCGCAGGCTGCTCCTCTGGTCCGCCGGCCTGTTGATCACGGGTCTCCTCTTAGAATCTCTGCTGCCGGGGATCTGGCAGCGTATCCTGACGCCGGGTTAATCCATGCTGCGTATCAAACGTGTTGAGATTCAGGGCTTCAAGACTTTCGCCAACAAAACCCAACTGGTCTACGACCCCGGCGTGACGGCCATCGTCGGCCCCAATGGCAGCGGCAAAAGCAACGTCGCCGACGCCGTACGCTGGTGCCTGGGCGAGCAGAGCTTCGGCCTGCTCCGCTCAAAGAAAACCGCGGACGTGATCTTCTCGGGCAGCGACAAGAAGGCGCGGCTGGGCATGGCCCAGGTTACCATCGCCCTGGACAACAGCGAGGGCGACCTACCCATCGACTTCTCTGAAGTGGAAATCAGCCGCCGCGCCTACCGCGACGGCGAAAACGAATACCTGATCAACGGGCAAAAGGTGCGCCTGACCGACGTCACCCAACTGCTCGCCCCTAGCGGACTGGGCAAACGCACCTACGCCGTCATCGGCCAGGGCCTCATCGATCAGGTGCTCAGCCTCAAGCCAGAGGAGCGCCGCGCCCTCTTCGAGGAAGCGGCAGGCATCACCGGCTATCAGGCCAAACGCGCCACCTCACTGCGCCGGCTGGAAGCAACCCAGCAGAACCTCGAACGCGCCCAGGATATTATCGCCGAACTCAGCCCACGGCTGGGCTATCTACGCCGTCAGGCCGAACGCGCCAGGGAACGCGCCCAGGTCGAGGCCGATCTGCAGGGTCTGCTGCACACGTGGTACGGCTACCGCTGGCACAGTACCCTGGCCCACCTGCGCACCCACCACCACGATGCACGCCAGGCCGAGCGCATCGTCAAGACACGCCGCCAACAACTGGACGAGCTGGGCCGACGCGTAGAACAGGTGCGGCACACCCAGGTAGCGCTGCGCGACCGTCTCAACGAACAGCATCGGCTGAGCAGTGAACGGCATCGCGAGGCCGAGCGCGTCAGCCGGGCGCTGGCCGTAGCGCAGGAGCGGCATCGTCAACTGGCCGACCGCCGCGAGGATCTGGCGCGTGAGCTGGCCGATCTACACCGCCACAAAGAGGGGTTGGATACGCGGCTGGCCGAGATGCAGGGCGAAGTGGCGCACACCGAGGCCGTCTATCGCCAACGACAGGCCACGGTGGATCAGCGCCAGATCGAATTGAACCAACGCCAGGCCGAGCGCGCCGCCCTCATCGAACGCATGGAAGCAGTGCGCGCCGAAGAGCGCCAACTGGACGACCGCATCGCCGACCGTCAGACCCGCCTCACCCAGATCGATGAACAGCGGCAGAAGGTCCAACGCCGAAGAGGGCGAACAACAGGCCGCCCTGCGACAGGCCCAAGAGGCCGTGGACGCCGCCGGGTTGGCCCTCTCTCAGGCCGAGGACGAAGTGGCGCAGGCGGCGCAGACATTGACCGATATCCAGCAGGCCGTGGAGGGCCACGAAGCCGCCGTAAAGCAGTTTCGGGCGCAGTTGGCCGAGGCCGAAAGCGTGCGCCGCGAGGCAGACCGCGCCGTGGATCGCCTGCAAACCCGCTTCGAATTGCTGGAACGGCTGCGCAACGAAGGGGCAGGCTATGCCAACGGCGTGCGCGCGGTGCTGCAGGCTGCCCAACGTGGACAGCTCAACGGCATCATCGGCACAGTGGCCTCGCAACTCAACGTGCCTGCCCAACTCAACCAGGCCATGGAGACGGCGCTGGGCGGCGCCTTTCAGAATGTGATCACCCAGAGTTGGGACAACACCCTGGCCGCCATCGACTATTTGAAGGGCGGACGCGGCCGCGCCACCTTCCTGCCCCTTAACCGGCTGAGCGTCTCAAAGCCGATCCCTGCGCCAGGCTCGGCGGGCATCTTGGGCAATGCCGCCGACCTCGTGGAATACGACGATGCCGTGGCCGGCGCCATCGGCGGCCTGCTCAACCGCACCTGGGTCGCCCAGGATCTGCCCGCCGCCCGCCGCGCCCTGGACGATCATCGCGGCTCGCAGCCGACGGTGGTGACGCTGGACGGCGAGATCATCCGCCCTGGCGGCTCCGTGACCGGCGGCAACGACAATCGGCGCCAGGATGATTCGGTGTTGGCGCGCGAACGAGAGTATCGCAGCCTGCCCGCCCAGATCGACACCGCCCGCGCCCAGGCCGAGCGGACGGCGGCGGCCTGTCGGGCGTTGACGGCTCAGATCGAGGGCAGCACGACGCAGATCAACATTTTGCGTGAAGACGAACGCAGCGCGCGCAGCCACGAACGCCAGATCCAGGCCCGGGTGGCGGGCGTGCGCTCACAACTGGCCCAGGCCCGGCAACAGGTCACCTGGCAAGAGGAGTTGAGGGCGCGGCGCGGACTCTCGTTGCAGGGGCTGGATGAGCAAGAGGCCGCCTATCGCAGCGAGTTGAGCGCCTGGCAGGCCGAGGCCGTAGAGGTGGGTGCGCAGCGCGCCGAAGTCGAAACAGCCGTGCAGGCCCAGGGAATCAACGACTTGCTGCAGCAGTTGGGTGAACTGCGCGCCGCCGCTGCCGACGCTCAGGGGACGTGGCGCAGCCGGCAGGCCGTCTTCAACGAACAGCAACGCAGCCTGGAGACCGTCACGGCGCAGATCAAGGCGCGCGGGGATCGTCTGTCCGCGCTGGAGGCGGAAGACGCCACCCTGGCGCAACAGATGGCCGAGCGCGGCGAGGAAGAGGCCAGGCTTAGCCAGATCCTGGCAGGGCTCAAAGCCGAGATCGATCCCGCCGAAAGAGAACTGGCGCGCCTGGAGCAGAATCAGCAGCAGACCGAAGAGGAGGAGCGCAACTTGCAGCAGTTGCTGCGCCAGGAAGAGGTCAACTGGAATGCGGCGCAGCTTCAACTTCAGCGCACCGAGGATCGGCTCGACGTGTTGCGTGACGAAATCCGCCACGATTTTGGGCTGGCCGAGATGGAAGAAAGTGACGATCTGGCCTATCAGCCGCCACTGCCCCTGCAGACGGTCGTGGCCCAGTTGCCGGTGGTCACCGAACTGCCGCCCGGCATGGAAGAGGAAGTGCAAGAGACGCGTGCCCGCCTGCGCCGGTTGAGCAACGTCAACCCCGATGCCCCTAAGGAGTACGACGAAGCCGCCGGGCGCCACGATTTCTTGCTCACACAGTCAAAGGATCTGGAAGCCGCCGCCGCCGATCTGCGCAAAATCATTGGCGAATTGGACAAACAGATGGAAGAGGCGCTGCGCCGCACCTTTGACGCCGTCTCAAAAGAGTTTGTCCAATATTTCGAGTTGCTCTTCCGCGGCGGTACGGCCAAATTGACCCTGACCGACCCCGACGACATCATCAACACCGGCGTCGAGATCATCGCCCGCCCGCCCGGCAAGCGCCCGCAGAGCCTGGAACTACTCTCGGGCGGCGAACGCTCGCTCACCGCCTGCGCGCTCATTTTCGCCATCCTGCGCGTCAGCCCCACGCCCTTCTGCATCCTCGATGAGGTCGACGCCGCCCTGGACGAAGCCAACGTCGACCGCTTCCGCACCGTGCTGGAAACGCTGATCGACCGCACCCAGTTCATCATCATCACCCACAACCGGCGTACGCTGGAAGCATCCAACACGATCTATGGCATCACCATGGGCGACGACGGCGTCAGCCGGGTCATCAGCCTGCGCCTGGAGGGCGATGAGATGGTCGATGCGACCAGCAGCACGCCGCCGGCCCCAGAGGCAGAAGTGGCCATGTAGCCGGTGACGTCAGGGCGTCAGGTAGCCGCCGGCCTCAAGTTTGAGATCGTACTGGCGCGGATCGTGACTGAAGATGATCCCGCCTTGCCGCCGTGAGCGGTGCGGCACATAGTCGAAGGTGATTTCGTTGCTCTCGACCACCGAGCTTTCCGAGTTGGATTGTTCGTCAGACGACGTTCCCCTGGGTACGAGCGTCCCCGTGACGCTCAAGCTCTGTACAGTCTGCTCACCCCGGTTAAAGACAGTCACTTCCACCAGATAGTTGTGCTCTTGGGCAATCACATTCGTCGCCGTCAGCACAATCTCGGGTGGACCTTCTGTTTGCAGGCTTTCGTACAGCAAATAGCCCACCGTGCAGAGCACCAATAACAGGCCAATCGCCCCGATGACTTTCTCGGAAAGCGGTGTGTCTTTGCTTTTTTCTTGACGCGACTGCGTCTGGCGCTGTGTCGCCGGTCCTTGAGAAGATTTGCCGAGAGTGCCCTTGCGTTGTGTCATGCGTCATCCTTTGCAAGCCATTAGCGAACGGTGAGGGCTGCCATTGCTATAGAATCAAACGGGCGGCGGCGGCGCCAACGGCGCCAGGAGCGCTGAGAACAACCGTGGTCATCACAAGGCTGTGGAGGCTGGTTCCATCCAGCCGCCCAAACGTCCACAGCATGTAGAGGCTGCTGAGCAGGACGATGGCATAGCCTACCACCGAAAACCGTATGAAGACGCTCCAGAACCCGCCGGATTCCGGCATCTCCTCTTGCCCGCTGAAACCGACGGCATAGACCATCGCATGCAAGATGACGACTGAAATCAGAACCAGGCCGAGGGCGATTTCAGGGGTGATCTTGTAGGCAATCAGGATCATCTCTTGGGTGGGGGCTACGGTAAAGGCGACGAAGAGCGCACCCACGATCATGATGAATAACTCGCGGCCATAGCTGGATCCCTGTGCGTTCTCTTGTTCTTTTTCGCTGGTATCGCCTAACTGGCTGCGCGCCAGCAGCGCGCCGATGCTGCCCGGCACGGCTTGTAGGGCGATCTTCCCCACCAGTTCGTCCAGCGACATAGAGAGGTCAATCACCCCAAACAGGTACAGAAAGAGACCCGCCGTCACAAAGCCCACGGCATAGCCAATGCAGGCATCGATGGCGCTGCTTGCCCAGCTCATATTCTGTTTGAATCCGCTGACGCGCGCCAATCCGACAAGCAAGGCCATGTTCACGATCAGAAACAGCGCAAAGCGCAAGCGGTCCAGGTAGAACCCTAACCACCACATCTCCATGGTCATGAAGAGGGAGACGGCAAAGATCAGCGCACCCATGAAGGCGCGACCCAACCCTAGCCAGAAGCGATCGTTGCCGTCTTGCTGTTCGCTACTTTGGGATGAGAAGGAAGGTTGCTTTCCATTCTCTGAGATCAGCAGGTTGCGCAATCCGATGGGCTACTCCTTTCGCTCCAGGTCTTTGAGCGCAGGCCCGTGGATCACTCTGCCATCTACCCCAAACCGCGATCCATGACAGGGGCAGTCCCAGGTGTGCTCCGCCGAGTTCCAGTTGACGACACACCCCAGGTGCGGGCAAATCGCCGAAAGCCGGTACCCGGTGCCGTCGGCATCGCGGTAATGCGCCTCTTTGCCATCGTCGCCATCGACGATCCGTCCTTCGCCAGGGGGCATGACCTTGGCGTCATCGGCGGACAGGTATCCTTTGGCAAATTCGCCGGCGACATTCATATTCTGTTTGGCCAACGTCGCCAGCCCATCGAGACTCACGCGATTGGGATCAAAGAACTGGGCCCACGGGTTTTCGTACCCCATCACCAGATCGGTCAGGATGATGGCGGCAGCGGTGCCGCTGGTCATCCCCCAGCCCTTAAAGCCGGTCGCCACGTAGAGGTGGTTCGACGTGGGGTTCATACGCCCGATGTATGGGATGCGATCCGTCGTCTGATAGTCCTCTGTGGCCCAGCGATGCAGCACGGACTTGACGGAAAAGTGCTGGCGCGCCCACTCTTCGATCCGTTGATAGCGGGGCGCGGTGTCGCCGCCCTGGCCGGTCTTGTGTCCCTGTCCGCCCACCAGCAACAGCTCCTGGCCGTCGGCAGTGAGATGACGGCGCAGCGTATGTGAAGAGTCCGTGCTGATAAACATTCCCTCGGGCACGGCTTCGTTCAACGTCATTGCCATCAAATACGAGAAGTGCGGGGACATACGCGCAAAGTAGAAAGCCTTGTCATAAAAGGGGAAGTGAGTGGCTATGATCACATCGTCGGCTATGACCTTGCCGCGCTCCGTGATCACCTGACACGGTTCGCCCTCTTCCACGTCGACGGCCTTGGTCTTCTCGAAGATGTGGCTGCCTTCACCGGGAATCATCTGCGCCAGCGCCAACAGATATTTGCGCGGATGGAAACGCGCCTGATCATCGAAACGGACGGCGGCGGCCACGTTGAAGGGCAGTCCTGTTTCGACAGTGAAATGGGCGGGGAGCCCCACACGCAGCGCCGCCTCCACCTCGGCCTCGATCTTGTCGATCTCTCTGGGCGACTGGGTGTAGGTATAGGCAGAGGTACGCCCAAATTCACATTCGATGTTATGCTGCTCGATCAGTTGTTCCACCAATCGAATCGCGGCCTGGTTCGCCGTGCCATACGCAAACGCCGTATCTTTGCCAAAGCGGCGGGTCAGGTAATCATAGATCAGCGTATGTTGTGAGGTAAGTTTGGCAGTGGTATAAGCGGTGACCCCTTCCACAATGCGGTCGGCCTCTACGATAGCCACCCGTTTGCCCAACCGCTTGAGAAGCAAGGCCGCCGTCACCCCGGCAATCCCGCCCCCCACGATGGCAACGTCTACATGCACATCGTCCGTCAACGGCGGATAGCTTGTGCCTGGGGTTGTCGCCAACCACAGCGAACGGTGAGTTCCTGCCATCTGGTTAGAAGCTTTTGTTGTCGATGTCACCTTTTTTGATCCTTCTCTCTAAGTTTGGTCCTGAAATCCGTCTACTTCTTCTCTCTAGAGTCTATTTTCACTCCTCCCCTTTGAGAATGTACCTGCAAATAGAAGAAGGATATCCTCTGGGGTACAACTCTTGGCCCCGTCGTTCAGCTTTCCTCTGTTTTGGCTCTCCTATTCCTTGATGTATGTCCTTAGATAGAACCTCGATACATAGACGACCTCCTCTCTTTGCGCTATGTTGATAGCGAAAGCAAACGGTTTCACTCAACAAAGGAGCAGAATATGCCAATCGTCAAAGTGATCGAGGTTCTGGCTCAGTCTGAAAAGAGCTGGGACGATGCCGCACAGGTGGCATTGACGCATGCCGCCAAAACCGTTCACAACATCGAGTCGATCTACGTGAAAGAGTTCCAGGCCATCGTCGAGAACAACAAGATTGTCAACTATCGAATCAACGCCAAGATCTCCTTCCTGGTCAACGACAAGTAAGCCACACAACGGCATCTGAACACCCAATATCACGAAGTGAAGGGGATCGGCACCAGACACTTTGTACAACGAGCGCCCCCAGTTTGGGGGCGCTCGCTGACGTCTAGTAAATCCTGGCGGAAATCTAATGGACCAGAATGTCGGGGTGAGCCACCCTTCGCCTCACCTTGTTCACATCAAATCTCAACGGGAGTAGAACCACCGCATGGTGCAAGAAGCGAACACAAAACAAGAAGAGCAGATCGACGACAAACGTGTCGTCCTCAGCCTGTTTGCGCCGCGCCAGAATCGGGTCTCGCTGGTTGCAAGCTGGAACAACTGGGAGCCACAGCCAATGCAACGAGATGAAAAGGGCGTTTGGCGAATCGAAGTTCCCCTGGACGATGGGGAGTACGCCTATCAGTTCGAGGTGGAGGCCCAGGACGGGGACTCAGCCGAGAGCGACGACGGCAACGAGCACCGGATCCGCGTGGCCGATCCCTGGTCGCTGCGGATCACCAAAGACGGCAAAAGCAGCCTGACGGTTCGTGACGGCCGGCGAGTCGATCTCTCCTACGATTGGCAACACGACGACACGCCGCTCCCGCCCAACCACAAACTCATCCTCTATGAAATGCATGTGGGCGATTTTAGCGGCGGACCCGGCGACGAGAAAGAGGATGGACGCAGCGGCACCCTTCAAGATGTGATCGACAAGCTGGACTATCTGGTCGAGTTGGGCATCAACGCCATCGAGCTGATGCCGGTCAATGCCTTCGGGCCAGCGTACGACTGGGGATACAGCCAGCTCAGTTACTTCGCAATCGAGAGCAGCTATGGCAGCCCCAACGACTTCTGTCGAATGGTCGACGAGTGCCACGCCCGCGGCATCCGCGTCCTCTATGACGCCGTTTACAACCACATGTCCCCAGATGCGCCGCTGCATCGCATCGGCCCCGACTATTGGTTTTATGCAGAAAACCCAGACGAAGAAATGCTGCAGTTCGGCCCCAAGCTCAACTATTTCTACACTGACGAGGAGTTGGGGGTGTGGCCGGCACGCGATTATGCCTTCGATGCCATGCGATTTTGGATGAAAGCCTATCACCTGGACGGGATCCGCTTCGATGCTACCCGCGCCCTGGCCGATTTCGATCTATTGCATGAGTTCAACAATGAAATGCACAATTGCGCCGACATCCGCCCCCTGATCGGGATCGCCGAACACGTCCCCGAAGACCCGGCGGTGACGGGGACAGATGGGCCGATGGATGCCGCCTGGCGCAACAGCATGGGCAAGCAACTGATGGCCGCCCTCACCGGCGAGGAAAAGGCCGGGCAGCCACCCCACGATACCGGCGCGCTGCTCGCCGGCCTTGATGCGCGCCAGGAGGGCTATGCCAGCACCCTCAACGCCGTGATCTTCTTCGACAACCACGATCAAGACAGCATCTTCTGGCAGCTCCAGCAGACCGGCCTGCCCGACGAGGCGATCTTTCGCCGTGTCAAGTTAGGCGCCGGCCTGCTGCTCACAGCGCCGGGGATTCCGCTGTTGTGGATGGGCCAGGAGTTTGGGCGCGTGGCCCCACGCGGGGAATCCGACCAGCCGAAACCGCTGGATTGGTCGCTCTTGGAACGGCCAGAGAATCGCGATCTCATGCAACACCACGCCCGGCTGATCCAGATCCGCAAAGAGACTCCTGCGCTCACCGGCGACACCTTTGAGGTGGTAGCCAATCTGCCCGAAGCGGAGATCATCGCCTACAAGCGTTGGGACGAAGACGGCAGCGTGGTGATCGTCATCGCCAATCTCAAGGATGAAGGCGCCGATGGCGTAAGACTGGAGTCTGAGGCGATCGACAACGGTCGCTGGCGAGATCTCCTCAACGAAGAGGATATCAACGTGGAAGAGAACGCCCTTACGATCGCATTGGCCGCCAGCGAAGTCAAAGTTTTGGTGAAGTCTTCCTAGCTTTGCCCGCCATTGCGGATTTTGACGAAATCAATCAGATCGCGGACAGGCTCAACGTTGAGATGCTGCATGTTTCCTCTTAGAGTTGAAACATGAGCGCCACGGTCAGCAACATGGTCAGAGCGACCCCTCCCATCGCCAGTACCAGGTGCAGCCAACGCGGAGAATGGGCGGCAGCGGGCTTTACTGGCGGCGGTGGCGTTGGACGCACCGGCGCCGCTGCCGGCAGCTCTTGGGCGGATTTCTGACGCAGGCCGGCCAGCACTTGCTGCATCGCCTCTCCGAATTCAGTCGCATTTTGAAAACGCCTGTCTGGCTCCTTGGCCAACGCTTTCAACAACAGATCTTCCACCGGCACGGACAGCGCCGGGTTCAAAACCCGCGGGGATGGCAGTGGCTGTTTGTCCTGTTGAGCCATCATGCTATAGGGCGTGTTGGCCACATACGGCGTTGTACCCGTAAGCAGTTGGTAAAGCACCACCCCAAGCCCATAGATATCCGCGCGGCCGTCGCATGCTTCACCGCGCAGCGCTTCGGGGCTCATATAAGCGGGGGTGCCGATCATGGTGCCGGGCATGGTCAAGTGATCGCTGCTTTCTTTGCAGAGATGGGCAAGCCCGAAATCGGCTAACAACGCGCGGGTGCAGGCCTGATCGGCAAACATGATATTGGCCGGTTTGATATCCCGATGAATCACGCCCTGGGCGTGGGCATAGGCCAGCGCACCTGCCAGTTGCACGCCAATCTGCAACGCCTCCGCCACAGAGAGCACTTCTCGTTTTGCGATATATTCGGCGAGTGTGCCGCCTTCTATATAGTCGACCACCATATAGTAGAGATCGTCTTGGGTATCGATGTCAATGATATGCACAATATGCGGATGGTGCAGGCTGCCGATGGCGCGTGCTTCACGCTGAAAGCGCGCCACCGCATCGGGTCTGCCTGCCAGATGACAGTGCAAAACTTTCACCACCACTTGCCGTTCGATCCCAGGCTGGAAGGCCTTGAAAACCTCGGCCATGCCCCCAAGCGCTATTGACTCTACTACCTGGTACTTGCCTAACTTGCGTCCGCTAAGATCCATCTTTTACTGCCTCCCTGGTTTCCCTCTGTCGCTTGTTTCGCGAATAGCTTTGTAGTGCGCCAAGCCGTGAATTTAACTAGGCCAGTGCTCGTAAAGACTGCCAGTCACCGCTTTTCAGCGCGGCCAAATGTGGCGTCATGTCGAGCCTTTGCCTGGCCGCTTCGCTGACGCCGGCTGCCTCCTCGGAATAGCCGAGAAGAATGGCGCCCACAATCATCCCACCGTCCAAAATGAGCTTGCGATAGCGGCGCTCGACACTCTCTTCGAGGACAATCTCATCCTCGTGGGCCAGGGGTTGAATGCGCCCAATCGAGGTGACGTCGATGCCTGCCACTTTGAGGATCGTTGCCGGCGGCGTCTCGACATAGGTTGCGCCGACGACGCCGGCTTCGGCCACGGCATTTGCCGCCGCCACTTCGGCCTGGCTGACCGCCACCGACCACAGTCCACTAACCTTTTCCTCAAACTCGGCCACGTCTCCCGCCGCGAAGATGTACGGATCGCTGGTGCGCATCTGGGCGTCGACCACCACGCCCCGCTTGATTTCCAGTCCACAACTGTGTGCAAGGCTGACATCAGAGCGAATCCCCGCCGAGACAAGCAGCAGATCGCAGGGCAGGACGCGGCCATCTTTGAGTGCCACTCCCTCGATCTGCTGACTGTCGCTGTTTTCGCTGTTGACGGCGGCAACTTCTGCTTCCATCACCAGGTTGATGCCGATACTGCTCAGAAATGCGGCCAGGAACTCGGCGCTGCGTGCATCGAGCTGGCGCGACAGCAGGGCCCGTCCGCGTTCAACCACCGTCACCTTCAATCCCATTTTGCTCAGGCCATAGGCGGCCTCGAGGCCCAAGAGGCCACCACCTGCCACCACGGCGGTGCCGCTAGCCTGTTCCTGCACGTAGGCGCGCATGGCAATGGCATCTTCTGCGCTGCGTAGGACGAAGGTACCGGGCATGCCAAAACGCTTAATCGAAGGCACAAAGCTGCGACTGCCTGTGGCAAAGATCAGCCGATCATAATCAAGCTTCTCACCCATGCCCAGGACGACCTGCCGCTGTTCGGCATCGATCTGCGTTACCTTCGTGTTAAGCCAGCAGGTGATGTTGAAATCGTCGTACCACTGGTCCGGCAAAAGATAGAGACCCTGCATGGCCGATCGCCCGTAAATCAGGCGCGTGATACCCATACGGTTGTAGAGGTGGTGCGGCTCGCGCCCGATGAGGTGGATCTCACAATGTGGATGACGGCGACGAATGTGGTCGGCGGCGGTGACACCGGCGATACCGTTGCCCACGATCACCACGCGTTTGATGGAAACGTCATGCCGGAAGCCGGTGACGATGCTGGAACGGTAGACTTCGGGCTTTTCAGGCGTCAGGGCGACTGTCACGGCACCGCGCACACGCGCCATACAGGCAAGGCGGGTATTGGGCGCCAACCCCAGTCGTTCCAACGTTTTGCACTCCTCGGCGCCGGCTTTGGATAGGTTGTCCATGCCGGCCATCACACACACTGGATCGGCCCCGCACAGTCCCATTCGACAGCCGGATTCAATCGGCAGCCCCTGGCTTTCGATGGATTCCAACAGGGTGCGGTTCTTGGCTACAGTGAATTGTGTGCCTTCGGGTTGCACGGTGATCACCGGCTCGGAGGACGGCGCAGCGCGCTCCGTGCCCTGGTTTGCGCCGGGTTTGTTGGGAATCGTGCGCAGCCCGGGCATCTCCAGGGCAATGCTATGACCGGTTGACGGCGCCAGGGTCAGTTCGATGTAGGTGGACTCCTTGCGATAGGTGCGGTAGATCCAGATCAAGGTTAGCCCAAAGACGAACGTACGCAGCGACCACACGAACCATGAAGGCGGCGTCGAGTCGATCAGCGATCCCAATGTCAATGAATTGAACCAGTAGTAGAAGTTGAGGGCAGCGGCGCCATAGATCACGGTGATCTTGTTGCTTGTGACATGCAGGGCCGCTTCCACTGACAGGAAGGTGGCCAGGCTCACGGCGCCGGCCGCGATCAGCATAGCGTACACCTGCCAGATCGCAATCTCCGGTGGATTGGGGACCAGATAGAAAGCCAGCACGAAGCCGGGGAAGAAACCGGCGAAGGCCTTGCGCATCCCCGCAAACTGTCGATCGTCATCATAGAGATCGGCCAGATAGGCGTTGTTGGGGCTGAGATCATAGCAGTTCTTGGTGCAGCCCAGGCAGGGCGCGCAGTGCGCATGGCTAAAAGCCACGAACGGCGTCTGCCCGTAAATTCGTTGCACCGGCAAGAGTGGGCAGATGCTACTGCACCAACCGCTCTTACCTTTGAAGAAGTTGCCCATAATGAACGCCGAGCCCAGCGCGCCCAGGATCAGGATCGCAAGCGCCGGTCCATTGTAGTTGAAAAGCACCTTGCGGCTGGAGACGATCACCAAGAATAGGCTGATCGCCACAAGGAAACCATATCGTTGTAGCCATTTGGGCAGGGTCAGCGCGCGCGAGAAGTTAAACAGGCGCGGCGTCTGGTTTAACGCTGCCATGGGGCAGATGTTGCGCCAAAGTCCCGGGGCCAGAAAGAAGAGCAGCGGCACGATTGGGATAAAGACGCGCCAGAAGATGAAAAGTCCCTGGGCGGGTCGCACCACCAGAATCACGGTCAACCCCAAGGTGATCCCTACACTGAGGATACGTATGCCATACCACAGCGGCTGCGGAAGTTCGACACGCCGCCATTGCGTCAGCAGGCCGGGTAGGCCGACACGTGGGACCGTGAAGCGCCGGCGCGCCATGGTCGGGGTAAAAACCAGCCCCAGAACCACGAGCAAAGCCGTCATCAGCAACACGCCGCTGCGCCCTGTTGGCTGCAATTGTGGAAACGAGCGCAGCACCGCCGCAGTGGCCAGATCCGTCCAGGCCGACACCGCATCATAGGCGTTGCGCGCCAGCATCGCCAACGCTGTCACCGGCGGGCCCATGGGAGCGACAAGCGGCGCAATCTTCTCGATCAGCATATTCGCCAGACCCGGTGAAGTTGAATTCGTAGGGGCAACCGGGTTCGCTGCCGTCTGCTGTATGGCTACTCTTCGTTGTGTGGATGCGACTGCTAGCTGTGCAGGAAGCGGCGCAGACAACGGTACCGGCGCCGCAGCAGGTGTCGGCACTGTGATTGATGTCACCGATGCATCTTCACTGCTGGATGGCGCAGCGGTATGGTAGTGGAGGGTGACATCGGCCATGGCAGGTTCCAACTGTTCGTTGCCGGCAAAGATTACCGAAAGTGGGTAATCTCCCTCGCGCAGGTCCGCCGGTAAGCGAAAGATCGTGGAACCATCGGTGGACGTGTGTGCCTGCAGGCGGAACAAGTCACCTGCGAAGAGCACGAGGTCCGCGCCTGTGATCGGTTGACCCAGGGCGGTGGTCAAACGTGCGTCGAGTGTTGCCGCCTCTCCCGGACTCACACGCCATTCTTCAGATGCAGTCAACAACGTCGGTACTGTCGTCGGTACTGTCGTGGGCGCGGTCGTCGGTACTGTCGTGGGCGCGGTCGTCGGTACTGCCGTGGGCGCCGTCGTCGGTACTGCCGTGGGCGCCGTCGTCGGTACTGCCGTGGGCGCCGTCGTCGGTACTGCCGTGGGCGCCGTCGTCGGTACTGCCGTGGGTGCGGTCGTGGGCACTGTCGTGCGCGTGCCGTCGTCGGCACGGTCGTGGGCGGCTGTACCGCCTGCGCCGCATCAGCAGGTTGTGGACGAGCCGCCTCTAGTGGCTCTGAATCCGCTGCCACCGCCAACCCCGGCCCGCTGGTCGCTTTAGAGATATGCACGGTGGTAGCCACAGTGACTGCTGTAAACTCCTCGTTGCCGGGGAAAATGACCCACAATTCGTGGTCACCTTCCGCCATGCCAGGGGGCAGTCTAAACATACCAACACCGTCTGCATTGGTGCGGGTGCTCAGCTCCATTTTCGCCGAGTCGCCGATTAGCATTACTGTAGCGTCGGCGAGTGGCTCTCCTTGCGCTCTGTAAAGGTACACTACGAGCGTTGCCTGTGTACCCGAATGCGCCGAGATGTGCATCTCGGGAATCAGGATCGGCTGGTCCTCCCCTCGGTAAGGCGCAGCTAATGCTGAAGTAGAGGCAAGCAGTGTTACAAGTACTGAGAAAACGATTACCGCTCTCAAAAACCAGTGCAACTTCTTCATGATGATTCTTTCCTTCCCCGGGCCGTCATCAGGTGCGTGTAACGTAAAGTTCACCTGGCAGCCTTGCTAAGTCGATGCTACTCAGTTAAAGTGCGACGCAGGGAAAGCGAAAATACGAAGGGTGCCTTGTCAACTCCCTACGCAATATATACGTGGGGAAGTAAGACATAAGGCGTAGTGTCAGTCAATTTACCTTACGAAAAGACATTTGAGCAGCTTGCCGAACCTTATGAAGGACTTACACACCACATACCGTAGGCGGCTGCACCCGCCTGGACCCGCATCAGAGGGCGATTACCCCGAGTTGGACTGAATCTTAGTGATCGAATCCTTGCCGCCTCTTACCCCTCCAGGCCAGACGAAAGCTCACCGCGCAGATAGCGCACGCTCTGGCGCGCCCAGGCGTCTTCTTTGGCGATGGTCTCGGCCATGGTCGCCTCGGGCGCCGGCCACAGTTCGAGGATGGCGTTGAAGCGCCGGCCAAAGCGGCGCAGCCTGTCCAGCAAGAGAGGAATATCCAACATGCCCTGACCGGCGGGCGCACCGCCTATCACAAACCCCATGTTGTGCTCGACGCGGTGGATCTCAAAGTCCTTGACGTGCAGATTGACGACGTGCGGCCCCAACGTGTCGATCACGATGTCGGGTCCTTCCAGCGAGCCGAACGAGTTGACCGTGTCCAGGCAGATGCCAAGATGCTCGCTCTGCACCGCATCGAGGATGTCGACAAAGCGCTGCGCCTTGAAGCGGTCATGGTTTTCGATGGCCAGCGTCACGTCCGCCGCTTCAAATTCCGGCACAATGCCGCGCAGGATGTCGATCACTTCCTCAAACCGCGGCCGCTGCGTCGCCGTGTCAATGACTACGCGCAAAATGGGTGACCCACAGAATTGGGCGATCTGTAAGTAGCGGCGCAGATGATCCGGCGCAATGCCGCGCGTGCCCACTTCGATGGCAATTCCCAGACGGCCGGCTTCCTCCACCAGCACCCGCAACGCCGAGGGCGAGAGTCTGTGCAACGGCAGGTTGTCTGCGATCTGCACAAGCTTCAATTCCAGTTCAGCCGCCCGCCGCACAAAGGCCGACGCGTCCATCGGCCTCTCCACATCGTACCCCGGCACCCCAATCGCCCAGGCGTAGGCGTACGTCCCCAATCCAAGCTGTGTCATCGTCTCGTCTCCTTATGTAGAAACTCAGTGTTGTTAAGGTAAGGGGTTCACCATTCAAATACCTGCCGCCGGTTCCGCATGGACCCGCGCTCAGGGGTGCTTGCTCCTCGCGTGGCGTAACGGCATTGGCCGGATCGTTCAGCGTCCGCTGCAGCACACCGGCCCAGATCCAAACAGGTCGCCACGCAGCGTTTCACACCTCAATCATACCAGCCTTCTGCGCCACGAGATGAGTAATATATCCACAATTGAGGACCATTCTTATATTCGGGCATATTTTCTTCGAGGGTTTCATCCGCTACGATGATCGCACTTCGACCGGGATCAGGTGGCGGCCTTTCTTTGTCATCTGCCAATTGCGTGGAGTGAAACCATGAGTGAACGGATAGAAGACAATGATGGCCGATTAATCAGCACCCTCAACGAGAGCGCAGACTCGCTCTCGGCGTCTACGGCGCAGAGCCACTTTGCACCACTCCTCGATCGGGTGGGTGATGCGTCGGTTGTCTTGATCGGCGAAGCGTCACATGGGACCCACCAGTTCTATCGAGCGCGTGCTGAAATTACCCAGCAGTTGATCGAGCAAAAAGGATTTAACGCAGTGGCGGTTGAAGCGGACTGGCCCGACGCCTACCGCATCAACCGCTATGTGCAACATCGCAGCGATGACGGGTCCGCGGCGCAGGCGTTGGGTGATTTCGAACGCTTCCCCCTGTGGATGTGGCGCAACGCCGATGTGGAGGCGTTTGTGGATTGGCTGCACAGCTTCAACGCAGATCGTGCCCTCCCCAATCGGGTGGGCTTCTATGGGCTCGATCTGTACAGCCTCTACACCTCGATGGACGCCGTCATTACCTATCTGGACAAAGTAGATCCAGATGCGGCCAGGCAGGCTCGCTACCGCTACAGTTGTTTTGATCAGTTTGATCAGGACCCTCAGCAGTATGGATACGCCACCGGTTACGGCGTCAGCGAAGACTGCGAAGACGAAGCCATGCAACAGTTGGTCGATCTGCACGAAGACGCCGGTCGCTATCTGCGCCGCGACGGTTTTGTGGCCGAGGATGAGCAGTTCTACGCCGAGCAGAATGCGCAACTGGTGCGCAACGCCGAAGCCTACTACCGTAAGATGTTCCGTGGCCGCGATAACACCTGGAATCTGCGCGACCGCCATATGTACGAGACGCTCTCGGCCTTGATCCGCCACATGCGCGACCAGACGCGCGGCCCCAAAGTCGTAGTTTGGGCCCACAACTCGCATCTGGGCGATGCACGCTACACGCAAATGTCGACGCGCGGAGAGTTGAACCTGGGTCAGTTGGTCAGAGAGGAGTTCGGCAACCGATCCTACAGCATCGGCTTTACCACCTATACGGGCACGGTGGCGGCGGCATCGGATTGGGGCGAGCCTGTCGAGCGCAAACAGGTGCGCCCTGCCCTCGCCGAAAGCTATGAAGCGCTCTTCCACCAGGTAGAGGCGCCGGCCTTCCATCTTCATCTACACGATCCGGCAGTCGACCAGGATCTGCGCCGGGCCAGGCTCGAGCGCGCCATCGGCGTCATCTACCGTCCGCAGACCGAACGCGTCAGCCACTACTTCCACGCCCGCTTAAGCCGCCAGTTCGACAGCGTGATCCACTTCGATCAGACGGATGCCCTGATCCCGCTCGATCCTGTGCCGGCCTGGGAGGATACGGAGGTTCCCGAAACCTACCCAACCGGGATTTAATGTGGAGCAACCGGGCAAAGCAGCGGCGTTGCTCGCCGCAAAACGCCCGCTTTCCAAGTGAAACGGCTTTCGAGTTCGAAAGGAAACAGATATGCGATTCATACCAACCCGAGTACACGGATACCTGGACTATCTCATGGGAATCCTGCTGATTGCCGCCCCCTGGATCTTGGGGTTCTCCGATGCAGGTGCGGCCATGTGGGTTCCGGTGATTTTGGGCATCGCCTTGATCCTATACAGCCTGATCACCGCGTACGAAGTCAGCATCGTCAACCTGATCCCGTTCTCCACACACCTCATACTGGATGGCCTGAGCGGCCTGCTGCTCACCGTGTCGCCCTGGATCTTCGGCTTTGCCGCCCTCATCTGGTGGCCGCACGTCCTCTTCGGTCTGCTCGAAATCGGCGCGGCCATGTTCACCAAGACGAACGTCAGGCCCGAGCGTGTCGAGGACGACCGTAGACCGCACTTGGACAGACCCGAAGGCAGCGACGGACGGCCACTCGTGCGCCGATAGACGTCGCTTAGCCCCCAGGCGGTCTTTTTGACCCGATTGGTACGGGCACGAGGGGGATGGGACGCGAGATCTTGCGACAATCGTCGAGATCGCCCCCATCCCCCTCATGCCCCGTCAACCGGCCCCACATCACGAAGAAGTATCCCAGACGTACAACCCAAATCGGCCGCTGTTTGTTCAGGCCTGTGCCGACTGGGGACTTGTGGGCAAAGGTTAGCCGCTTGCGGTGGAGGGCTGGGGAGAGGTTCCCACATAGGCGTTAAGTTAAGGCTCTATGCCCCACGCCCCCACATCCTCGTGTGCAGGCAAGAGAATTGGCCACAAAGAACACAAAGAACGCAAAGAAGAAGATGGCAACGTCCTTATCTATGTGTTCTTTGTGTTCTCTGTGGCTCTTCCCTTCTGGACGTGACGCCAGGAGGGAAGACCCCGGCACTTGCTCGAACGGAGCTTATCTTAACGCCTATGGGGGTTCCAAACCCCCGTTCAACATCATATCGCCTCAAACGCCGATCTGGCTTTCGTGCTGCAAGAGCCACCCGAAGTCGGCCTTCTCCGGCGCTAGTCTCTCTGGTCGAACTAAATTTAGAAGTGCCGAGAGGTGTGAACGTCGTTTGCATCCATCCCCGCATTCTGCTATGGTAGCGAACATTCCAGGCCAACGTGCGACAGACCATTACATCGTTCCCCTGCCAGGTCGCCCCTCTTTGTCGCGCCCGGCCCCTGTGTGGGGCATAGCGAAGCCCACCGAATTCGACGGCGGGTGCGCAGTCTCGTTGGGGTGATCCGTCACGCTGGTAGCGTGACCTGGGCGTAATGAGAGAGTTCTCGTGCGCCGACGCTGCCCTCCAGAGGAACCGCACAAACAGGAGAAGATGCGCATGCGAGGAGCCGACGGGGGTATCGAGGAGTATCAGGAAAGCATCTGGCTGCACCTGCGCCAATTGTTGCCTTTGCCCTACCGAAAGCGCGTGGTGTTGCCCGTCTCCTTTGAGACGGCACAGCGGGGGCTGGCCGCACACATCGACGGCGACTGGTCGCTCGACGGCGGCAGGCGCTGGACGTACAGAAGGCCGCACGTGCTCTATCAGGACACGCAACACTATGTGGGCGTGGTCGACGGCAACTTCTTTCACCTGGCCGGCCCGATTGGGCACGAGACGCTGCCGATGGTGATTGAGGGTGAGTTGTGGCCCTATGGCAAGCAGAGCGTGCTAACGATTGTGGCGCGCACCCCGCTATCCAACATGGCACGCACCGTGATCGGCTTCGTCGCCCTGGCCGTCATCACCTATATGCTCTTGCAACGCTACGCCCTGACCGCTGCGGCCGACGCCGACGAATTGCTGGGGATGGTGAAGCTGGCGATCGGCCTGGCCGGGGCCTATGCGCTCGCCATCGCCATCAGCATGAGTTTGCGCATCCATGGCCAGATGCGATTGCTCGTCAAACGGTTGACCGACTGTGCGCAAAAAGGCGCTACAGTTGGTTGATCTCCAGAAAACGCAGATCGGGGTTGCGTTCGATGTAATAGTTTAGCTGCCAGGCCGAGTTAAACAGAACCACCAGCCGCTCTTCCTGATCGCGCACGCGCAGGCACTGTGACGACCAGTTGACCTCGTCTATCTTCTTCTCATCGCCCGACACCCAACGCGCTACAGTATACTCAGTGGGCTGCACCATGGCTTCTACGTTGTACTCGGCCTCCATGCGCGCCACCACCACGTCAAACTGCAACTGGCCCACGGCAGCGACGATCGGCTCGCGGCGCATGGCGTCCAGCGCGTAGAAAATCTGAATGACGCCTTCCTCTTGAAGCTGCTCCACCCCCTTGTTGAACTGTTTGTACTTGTCCAACTTCATATTGCGCAGGATGCCGAAGTGTTCGGGCTGAAAGCGGGGAATCGGTGCGAACTGCATGGGTTGACCGGTGCAGACGGTGTCGCCGATGTTAAAGAGGCCGGGGTTGCTCAGCCCGATCACGTCGCCGGGATAGGCTTCTTCGACGGTTTCTCGATCCTGGGCAAAGAGGCGGTGCGGGCGGCTCATGCGGATGGAGCGCCCCAGCCGCGGGTGATAGACGGCCATGTCCTTCTCGAATCGTCCCGAACAGACGCGCAGAAAGGCCATGCGATCGCGGTGCTTGGGATCCATGTTGGCCTGGATCTTAAAGACGAAGCCGGTGAACGCCTCTTGCGTGGGCTGGATGCGCCCCTGGCTGCTCTCTCTGGGCTGCGGTTCGGGCGCCAGGCCGACCAATGCCTCCAGGAAGCGTTCGACGCCGAAGTTGTTCAAGGCGCTGCCAAAGTAGATCGGGGTCAGTTGGCCGGCCAGAAAGCGTTGGCGGTCAAAGGAGGCGCCTGCCATCTGCACCAGCTCGGCGTCTTCACAGAGCCGGGCGTAGGGGGTATCGCCCAACATGGCCGCCACGCGTGGATCGTCCAGGCTGCCCACAGTAACCGGGGCCCGGTGCCTGCCGTGTGCGGTGCGTTCAAAGCGCAGCACCTGATGGCGCTCCAGATCATAGACGCCCTGGAAATCGGTTCCACTGCCGATGGGCCAGTTCATGGGCACCGGTTCGATGGAAAGGACGCTCTCGATTTCATCCAGCAACTCCAGCGGATCGCGGCCGGGGTGATCGAGTTTGTTGATAAAGGTGAGGATGGGCAGGTTCTGGCGGCGACAGACTTCAAAGAGCTTTTTGGTCTGCGCCTCGATGCCTTTGGCGCTGTCCAGCACCATGATGGCGCTGTCCACGGCCATCAGCGTGCGATAGGTGTCTTCGCTGAAATCTTGATGGCCGGGGGTATCGAGCAGGTTGCAGAGGTAGCCCTGATACTCGAACTGAAGCGCGGTGGAGGTGATGGAAATACCGCGTTCCTGCTCAATGCTCATCCAATCCGAGACGGCGTGACGCTGGTTTTTGCGGGCGCGCACGGCTCCCGCCTGGTCGATGGCGCCTACGTAGAGCAGCAGTTTTTCGGTGAGCGTGGTCTTGCCCGCATCCGGGTGCGAGATGATGGCGAAGGTGCGCCGCCGGGCGACTTCGTAGTCGAGTCGTTGGGTCGAAGCAGTCGATAATTCCTGGGTCATGGTCTCTCTCAAAGGTGAAACGGTCTGTGCGTGCACAAGCGAACGTTCAATTTAACACACAGCGGTGGACGCTCAAAAACAACAGGTGGAAAAAGTGATTTCATTCGGGCGCCAATATCTGCAAACTGGGTGTTGACTCTCCCGTTGGGGGAGGGTGTACAGTGGTGGTGTATGTGCCGGCCGGCAGATCAAACACAGGAGAGGGTGGAATGCTCAAGATCGGAGAGTTCTCGAAGTTGGCCCAGGTGTCGGTCAAAACGCTGCGCTACTACGCCGAGTTGGGGCTGCTCAAACCCGACTGGGTGGATCGCTATACGGGCTATCGGTATTACACGTTGCAGCAGTTGCCGCGGCTCAATCGCATCCTGACGTTGAAAGAGTTGGGCTTCTCGCTGACCCAGATCGAACGGATGCTGCACGAGAACCTGAGCGTGGAGGAGCTGCGGCGGCTGATGCAGGTGCGCCAGGCAGAACTGGAGCAGCAGGTGCGGGCCGAACAGCTTCGCCTGGCCCAGGTGGCGGCCCGGCTGCGGCTGATCGAACAGGAAGGACGCCAGCCCCGCTATGATGTGCTCGTCAAACAGGTGCCGCCCTGTCTTGTGGCGGGGATACGCGACACCGTCAGCGACGACGCCGACCTGCTGGCGCTGATCGATGAGTTGCGCCGATCGCTGGCAGGTTGGCAGGTGTCGCCCGATCCGTTGCATCCCTTTACGGCCCTCTACTACGACCCTGAGTATCTGGAGCGGGGCGCGGACGTCGAGGTGGTGGTTGCGCTGGACAAGCGACAGCGCAGCCGGGGACGCGTGATCGTGCACGAGTTAGCGGGGATCGAACACGCGGCCTGTGTTGTCCACCAGGGCGGTCACGGCCAACTATCGGGCGCCTACCATGCCTTGACGGCGTGGACCCAGGCCAATGGCTACCGTGGCGGCGCAGTGAGCGGCGCACTGAGCGGCGCACTGAGCCGCGAAGTCTTCTGGCAAGGCTTTGAGGGCGGCAGCGATACGGAGAGTTTTGTGACGGAGATCCAACTCCCTGTGCAATCGGTAGTGTCTACAAGAGTTCACCCAAAGGAAACAGAGACTATGGAACCCAAGATTGTGAACAAACCCGCCTTTACTGTGGTGGGCCTGCCCTTCACCGGCTTCATCAGCAGTTCGCCCTATGAGAACGGCGATCAGAACAATGAGATCGGCGCCGTGTGGGATGAGTTCAATGCTCGCGCTGAGGAGATCCCGCATCTGCACGGCCCGGCCTACGGTCTGTGCTTCGCCATGCCCAATGACCAGGAACCGTGGTACATCGCAGGCGGCGAAGTCGAGAAGGTGACCGAGCTTCCCAGCGGCATGATGAGCAAAACGGTGCCGGCGCAGCGGTATGCCGTCTTTCCCTGCACGCTGGGGACTCTGGGCGAGACCTACCGCTACATTACGGAGGAATGGCAACCGGCTTCTGGAACCACACACGCCGATGCTCCGGACTTCGAGTGCTACGATCAGGACTTTGATCCCGCCGATCCTAAGAGCATGAAGCTCTCGGTCTACTGGCCGATCGAGTAACGATCCTCAGGTGTATGAAGCTTGCCATCAGCGTGCGGGTCGCCCACAGGACGGTGAGTTCGTCGGGCAAACCCGCACGCTGATAGCGTGCGGCTACGGCTGGGCTGTCAGGCGGCGTCGGTCAAGGGCGGCGGGCCGGTAGGTGCATCACTCAGGTCAGTGAGGCCAGCCGTTCCACGATGCCGCCGAGGACGGCGAAGGCGCGCTCGACAGGCTGCGGGCTGAGCAGGTCGACCCCTGCCATTTCAAAGAGAGGCACGGGATAGAGCGAACTGCCCGAGCGCAGGAAGCGCAGATAGTCCTGGGCGGCGTTGCCGTTGCCCTCCACAATGCGGCTGGAAATGTCCTGGGCGGCGCTGATGCCGACGGCGTATTGAAAGGTGTAGTAGGGCATGTAGAGATGCAGAAACTGCGCCCATGTGCTGGCCGTGCGTGTGCGGTCATCGGTCATGGTCTCGCCGTAGCCCTCGGCGAAGAGGTCGGCCATGGTACGGTTGAAGAAGTCGACGGTGAGCGATTTGCCTTCCTCGGCGCGTGTGTAAACGGCCAGCTCAAAGCGGGCCAGCGTGGGCATGATGAAGAAGTAACGGTGGAAGTTGTCCATGGCCTCGGTAATCGACGTCAACTGGAAGAGGGCATCATCGGCCTTTTCACGGCTCAGGTAGGCGCGCAACATGGCCTGATTGAAGTTAGACGCCGTCTCGGCGGCGGACATGTTGTAGTCGCTGTAAATGTCCGGCTGGTTGCGGTCGCTGAGGTGACTGTGCAGCGAGTGGCCCAACTCGTGGGCCAGGGTGCTGGCGGCGCTCAGGCTGTCGTCGTAGGAGAGCCAGAGGAAGGGATGGGTGTTCTTGGCGCGCAACGACTGGGCGCCCTGCCGCTTCTCGGCGTTGGGCGCCCAGTCCACCCAGCCTTCATCGAGGCAGGCGCGGCGCAAGGTAGTGGTGTATTCCTCACCCAGGGGGGCCAACGAGGCCACGATCCAATCCACGGCCTGCGTGTAGGGGACGCTGGGTGCGTCTTTGGCAAGCGGCGCCCAGATGTCGTAGGGGTGCATCGAATCCAGCCCCAACGCCTGCCGTTTCACATCCCAATAGCGGTGCCAGACCGGCAGATTTTCTTGGAAGGTTGCCAGCAAGTTGTGGAAGACCTCCAGCGGGATGCCGTGCGGATCGAGCATCGATTCCAGCACGGACGAATAGCCGCGCTCACGCGCCGAGAAGACCGATTGCTTGACGTGGGCAATGTAATTGGCGGCCAGCGTGTTCTGCATGCGCACATAGGCATCGCTGTACCGCTCCCAGGCCGTGCGCCGCAGCGTGCGGTCGGGGCTGTGTAGATACGTGCGTTCATTGGATTGGGTGATGGCATGACGCTTGCCGTCGCCGTCCTCGGCCTCGCCGAAGACAAGATCGGCGTTGGTCAACTCGCCATAGGTCTGGAAGACGGCGCTGAATGGATCGACCAGCCGCTCCAAGATCGCCTCTACCTCAGGAGAGCGGCGGTGGGTGCGCTGACGGAGCAGGTCATCAAAATAGTGGGCGTAGGGCGCCAGCCGCTCGTCCTCTTCTGCCCACACAAACAAGGGATGGGTCGCATCCGCGGCGACACCGTCGCCCAATGCCAGCATCTCTGGTTCGGCAAAAGCAGCGGCGGCGTCTAGCTGCGCCAACAGCCCCAGCACCTGGCTCAGATTGCCCTTGGCCTGCGTGTCGCCGTGATTCACTACGGTGTGCATGTAGGGGTACAGGCGCAGACGAAGCGAGCGCCGGTGCACCTCGGCGGCCAGATCCATCCAATCGGCCACGACTGCCGGCCCTTCGCTCAGCCGCCCCACAAACGATTGGATCTGCGGGATCAGTGCCTTGACGGCATCGAACTCTGCTGCCCACTCCTCCCAAGAGGCGAAGACGTGGTGTATGTCCCATTGACTTTCGGGCGGTGCATCCTTACGCAGGAGAAGGGTGTTACTTTCCATCGGGTTGTCCTTTGCAAATGTATGATAACGAGCGGGGATCAGACAGTGAGGGATGCTCGTTCAGGTAGCTTTCGAGTGTACAGTGTAGCGGGGAAGCACAAATTGGGCAACCCAAACCGGGCTGCCCGCCTGCACCGTCTCAAGATATGTTGCCGGATAGCCCACTGTTTTCTACCACAAAAGAAGGAGAGGTGACCGGCCTCTTGTCCGATGACAATTCACACGGAAGGCGTCACAATCAAAGACATGTGCCTGTAAACCAAACGGAGGTCGCAATGGCCGGATCGATGATCGATGTGCTGGGCTTCAGTAAGCACTATGCTGACTTTGTGGCGGTGGACAACATTTCCTTTTCGGTGCAAGAAGGTGAGATTTTTGGCCTGCTGGGGCCGAATGGCGCCGGGAAAACCAGCACGTTGGAAAGCCTGGAGGGTTTGCGCGTGCCCGACAGTGGATTGGTGCGCGTGGCCGGGGTAAACCCGACCACAGAACCCAAGAAACTGCGCAATCTGATCGGCGTCCAGTTGCAGTCGGGTGGGCTGCCCGGCGGCATCACGGCTGACGAGGCCATGAAGTTGTTCTGCGCGTACCACGGCGTCGCTCCGCGCTTCGATCTCTTTGAACGGCTCGGTCTGCATGACAAGCGGCATGTCGAGTTCCAGGGGTTGTCGACGGGACAGCAGCGGCGCCTGGCCCTGGCGTTGGCGGTCGTGCATCGGCCTCCGGTCGTTTTCCTCGACGAACCCACGGCGGGGCTGGATGTGGCGTCGCGTGTGGAGCTGCACAACCTGATGCGCGAGCTGAAGGAGCAGGGCACCACCATTGTGCTTGCCACGCATGATATGGCCGAAGCGGAAGAACTGTCGGATCGAGTGGCCATTTTGCTGCAGGGCAAGTTGGTGGCAATGGATACACCGCTGGCGATCACGGCGACGGGGGCAGGGCTGACCAAAGTCTCTGTCAACACCAAGGCCGCCTCTTTGCTGGCGAACCATCACACCTTCCCCGCCGTCAGCCGGCAGTCAGTCAAAGAGGACTATGCGATTTACTTTAGCACGGATATTGGGCAGACGGTGTCCGACTTGATTGCCTATGTGCAAACGCAGGGAGACACGTTGATCGATCTGCGCGTGGAACGCCCATCGCTCGAGGATCGATTCCTGGAACTGACCAACGGAGGGGCCGTATGACTGCTTTTGCCACCCACTTTGCCTTTGAATTCCGCACGGGTATCCGCAACAAGAATCTGCTGTTAATGAATTATCTCTTCCCGTTGGGCCTCTACCTGATGATGAGCCTGATCATGCCTGCGGTCAACCCACTCTTCCGGGAGACGATCATTCCGTCCATGACGGTCTTTGGGCTTTTGGCGGCGACGCTGTTGGGTATGCCCGATCCGCTGGTGAGCGCGCGGGAAGCAGGCATCTTTCGCAGTTACAAGATCAACGGTGTGCCGGCGCTGAACATCCTGCTGATTCCGGCGCTGTCCACGGTTCTGCACACCCTGGTGGTCGCCCTGATCATCCTGATCAGCGCGCCGCTTCTCTTCAACGCACCGATGCCGGTGGACATCCCCGTCTTTGTCCTGATTGTGATCGCGACTGCGGTGGCTCTTGCCGGGCTGAGCGTGCTGATCGGGGTTGTCTCACCCAGCACACGGCTGACGATCCTGTTTTCGCAGGCGATCTTCCTGCCCTCGATGATCATTGGCGGCATCATGCTTCCGTTTAGCATGTTGCCCGAAGCCGCCGGCAAGATTGCCCTGCTCCTGCCCCCTACCCACGCCATGAACGCATTCACCGGCCTGGCCATGGGCGGGACGGCCAGTTTTTACCCCTGGGGATCGATCTTGACGCTGTTTGTGGGGGGGATCACGGCCTTTGTGCTGGCGTTGCAACTCTTCCAATGGGACAACCGCACGACTGAACCGCGAGCGAAAATGGCGTTGGCGTTGCTGGCACTGGTGCCCTACGCCGCCTGGATTTTGATCGTCTAATCTGTCACTTCTCAATCAAAAGGAAGATCAGCGTGAGCATGCCGAGTGCACAATCTGTTTTGCCGAGCGCGGGACGCTCGATTCGCCCGCGCCGATGGGGACGACTGCTGCGTGTTGTCCTGAGTCTGGTTGCTGCTGTGGCCGTCGTCGTCTTTGGCTACCTGACGTGGCTGTGGCCGTGGATGCAGAGTTGGGGAGCAACCGGCACTGAAATCAGTGCGGCGCTGCCCGGTGATGATCTGGTGCCTAACGCGAATCTGCGCTCGACCAAGGGGATCACGGTGCAGGCGACCCCTGCCCAGATCTACCCGTGGTTGCTCCAGATCGGGGTGGATCGGGGCGGCATGTACAGCTACGACTGGCTCGAAAATCTCTTCGGGCTCAAGGTGAACAGCACCGATCGCATCGTGCCCGACTATCAAAACGCCCAGGTCGGCGACTTCTGGCGCTTCACCCCCAAGGAGTTCGTGCTGAACCCGGGGCCGGGGTTGTATGTGCAGGAACTTCGCCAGGACGAGGCCGTGCTACTGTGCTTTGGCATGGAAGGCCAGACGGACGAAGCCTGCGTCGACACCTGGCAGTTCGTCCTCCAGCCGCAACCGGACGGATCGACGCGGCTGTTGCTGCGCTCAAACATGCAGATGGAAGCGCTCATGCCCATCAAACTGACCTACTTCGTCCAGTTCATTATGGAACGAAAGATGCTGCTCACGTTCAAAGAGCGCGCCGAAAGTTCCTGATCGAGGGTGGATGTCGAAGTGGACGTCGAATTGGGGGCGAACGACTCTTTCCGGCGCCCCAGGGCTGTACTGTCGATCTGTATTCCGTAGCCTTTGGCCGTCAAGAGAAACCCGGTGGGTAGTGACTACCCACCGGGTTTTTTGATCAATCGACCGTCACCCTTCAGCGTCAGGTGCCAGCGCGGGCCAGAACACCAACGACCTAGACCCCGTATTCCACCACGCCGACCCGATTCTTCTCGACCCAATCCCAGTTGATCTGCACGCCCAGCCCCGCTCCTTGCGGAATCGGCACATGGCCCTGGCCGTCGATGGCGGTGAGGTCGTCCTGGTAGTCGAGGAAGAGGTTGGGCTCGTGGCTGGCCGGGGCCTTGGGATGGAGCAGCCCCATTTCGTAGTAGTTGGTGTTGCGAATGGCGGCCATGCACTGGCGTTGGGCCGGGCCGGGGCCGTGAAACTCGACGTCGATGCCCAACCCCTCGCAGGCGTGCGCGATCTTCATCACGCCGGTGATGCCGTCGTAGCCCACATCCCCGCGCACAAAGTCCGTCGCCTCGTTGATCACAAAGTCCATGTGCGGTTCCAACGAGCGGATGTGCTCGGTTTGCAGCAGAGGGGTTCTGATCAACTGGCGTAGTTTGCGGTGGGCGAACTGAGAGGTGCCGCCATCGCGGAAGGCGTCTTCGTACCAGAAGAAGCGCTCTTCGTCGCAGGCCCAACCCACTTTCAGCGCATCACCAAAGGTGATGTACTCACAGGCCGGGTCCAGCATCAGATCCATCTTGCCGCCCACCCGCTTGCCGACGGCATGGACGTTGGCAATCTCCTGGCGGATGGGTGCGCGGCCCCAGCCGTGGATCTTGAAGGCAGGGTAGCCCAGGTCCAGGCATTGCTCGGCGAAGTCGGCGAAGGCTTCGGGCGTGGAGAGGCCGTCCGGCTGATGGTCTCCGTGATAGGTGCTGGCGTAACAGGGAATGCTCTCTTTGTAGCCGCCCAATAGTTTGTAGATAGGCACGTTGAAGAGTTTGCCGGCGATGTCCCAGAGGGCGATGTCGACGGGGGCCAGGCCGATGCGGGCGACCTGGCGCAAGGCCCGGTTGACGTCGCTAAAGATCCGTTCGCGTTCCAGCGCGCTCTTGCCGATCAGGTACGGCGCAAAGCGGGCCAGTGAGGCGTAATCCAGGCTGCTGCCTCCGGCATATTCACCCACAATGCCCTGGTCGGTGAACACTTTCAGAATATAGCCGCCGGTGGGTGCGCTGCCCCCGGGCTCGTAGACGAGGTTGAAGCCGTTGTAGTCGTAGCCCATGTCCTTCAGGCTGGACTTCCACTGATGCACTTCAAATTTGGTGATGATCGGATCGGACATATGAGGATCTCCTGGCGGTGATGGGTGGAAACAGTGGGAGGCTTTAGTATAGCAGCGAAGGCGGGTGAGGGCGAACGTAGAAACGCGAAGGGGAGAAGGGGAGATGATGGGATGATGAGGATGGTGGGAGGGGCCTCTATGCCGATCCGTTTCGGGTCGGCGGGCGAGAAGGATGGCGAAGGGGATTGGATGGACATGGAGGCCCATCCCTAAGCTGGGTGGGGAGAGGCCTCCATGCCCGTCAGTTCTGGGTTGGCGTGCTGTGGCTTACTGGGTGTCGAGCATGAGCCGGTTTACCAGGTCCACCAGGGCGCTGCGTACGTCGTCCTGGCTGCGGGTGGCGTCGACCAGGGTCTGCACCACCACGCGCTGTGCGCCCGATAGGGCGTAGATGCCGGCCAGATGCCCGCCGGTTGTGCTTTCTTGCCAGTACCAGAGGGCGCCGTCGCCGACTTCGGCCAGGAATTCCCGGCTCAAGTTGGGGCGCCCGCTCTCTGCGGTGGCCAGTTCGGCGAGGGCAGCGCTGCCGTAGAAGTCACCCAGGAAGGCGTTGAGCCGTGCATGGTCGCGGTCGAGGATGGCATAGGCCAGATACATGATGGGATCGGTAGCAGACCCGACCGGCGAGACAGTGACCGCCAGATAGGGGTGAGCGCCCAGTGGGCCGGCCGGCGGCAGCAGATCGTCCTGTCGGGATGTGGCATCGGCGGCCACGCCGGCATAGATACAATAGCCATAGCTGCCGTCGATGGTGAATTCTGGCGAGACGGCCTCACCCAACACCGCTTCGGCGTCCTCTGGTTGCAAGCCGTAGCAACTGTCCAATCGCTCTTCGGGGCTGATGACAGGGGCAGGGGGCGTGCTCTGCACAACCGGTGCAGGGTCGGCGGGAGCGCTGATGATGGTATCCGGCGCCACGCCGGCCACGCCCTCACTTGCCAGGAGTTCTTGCATGATAGCCGCCAGCAGCGAGTCAGCGCGCGCTTGATCCTGCGACTGAAAGAGACTTGCATTGAGAAGGATGAGGTCGCCGTTGGGGTGGACGGCAACCAGGGTGTGTACGGTGGTGCTATCCACGACCAGGGTAACATAGAGTACGGTGTCGCCGACGTCGGGCCGGCTCGTGATCTGCAGCGTCGTCTGCCGTGCTGCGAAATCAGGAATCAGGCTGAGCGCGCCACGCAGATCGCCCTGCGCCAGGAATTCGTCGATGGGCTCTCGGGCTGTCGGGTCGACGCTAACCGACTCGCCCTCGAGGTCTGCGGCAAGTTGGTCGAGATAGCCGACGGCCTCGTCTCCGCGGGCAAAGAGCAACATGGCAGAGGAGAAGGCTTCCTGCACTTCGGAATCGTGTTCGAGGTAGTAGCCACATTGATCTGCCGTCGCCTCGAAGTTTTCGGCGGCGCCGCCCAGGATGGCTTCAGCGTAGGCCGGGCTCAGATAGGAACAGGCCGAATTTCGCTGCGGTACAGCGTCGTCGAACTCGATCAGGCCATCGCCGCTGACAAGGCGGTCGGCGATGCCATACAGCCCCTGCATCACCAGAGTCGGGTAGCTATCTTCGCCGACATGGGCCACGACCAGGAGTGTGCGTTGCTCGAGGTCGCGGCCGACAAACATAATAAAGGGTCCACCATCGGCCTCGGGGCGAACAAAGGCCATGCCGGGGAAGCTGCCTTCCTCGCCTAAGTCGAAGGTGATCCAATCGTCAACAGCGAGGAGCGTTTCGTTCAACCCCGCTACGGCATAGGTCAGGTCGCCTTCAGAGAGCATGGCCATCAAGGTGGCATAGACATCTTGATTGGCCTGGCCCGTGTCCTGGTTGAGCGCCGTTGCCATGCGTTGAAAGAAGCTGAGCGCGGTGTCGCCGGTCAGGAAGCCGGCGGCAACGCCGTACGTGGTGCCCAGAGCCAGCGGATCTGCATCCTCTAGCATCCTGGCGACCAATCCACCGTAGCCACAAAAACCGGCGTCTCCGTCCATCGTGGTCGGCACAACCTCCATGGCAATGGTGATGGCTTCGTCAAAGCTGACGAAGGGACAGACGGTTGCGCCACCAGGCAGGGCCGATGATGGCGCCCTGTGGCGGGCCGACTCTTCGACCGCCCGGCCGAGTTGCACGGCCAATTGCGCGGATTCCGGCCCCGATTGGGTCAGTATCTGCGCCCAGGCCGGCGCGACACGCCCGGCGAGTGGGCGCGACACGGCACAGCCGCTGAGGGTCAATATCGACAAGGTGAGGAGCAGTAGGCGTTGGATCTGGTTCACGGGTTTTCCCTTACGCATGGTGATTTGACTGATCGTCGCTGGAACGTCTGCGCCGTCCCAACCTGAATCAAGCATACACGCTGCGCGTCCGATAAGTGTCCGAAACGCATTCTATCCACACCACCGCGTGATTGGGTATGGTGAATGCTATACTGGCTTGGGCAGCAGTGCCGGCCATTGGTATCACCTATCACACGCGGTCGAGTAGAAAAGAAACGACTTTTCTGCCGACCCACTCCAGAAGGATCTCATGCAGACTTACTCACACTTTCTAATCACCGCCGCACTCAATCGACCCTTACAGCGACGAGGTCTCCCGGTGCACGCCAGGGCGCTGCTGATCGGTTCTGTGCTGCCGGATATTCCGTTCACCCTGCTGACGCTCGTCTATTGGGCGTACTATCTGTGGATTGCGCCGATCGCCCCCGATCAAACGGTGATGTCGGTGATGGAGTATATGCACTTCGATCTCTTCTACCGCGATCCGGTCTGGATCATTGGGCACAATTTCTTTCATGCGCCGTTGATCCTGGCGGCGCTCGGCCTTCTGGGCTGGATCTTCCGTCGGCACAAGTGGGGACCGCACCTGCTTTGGTTGGCGGTCGGCGCCGGGTTGCATACGATGCTGGATATTGTCACCCACAACAGCGACGGGCCGCTGCTCTTGTTCCCTTTCAATTGGAGCTATCGCTTCGCCAGCCCTGTCAGCTACTGGGAAGTTGAGCATTACGCGTGGCTGGTGTCTCCGCTGGAACATACACTCGATGTCGTGCTGCTGGTCTACCTGCTCGGGCTTTGGTGGCGCAGGCGCCAGCGCGCCAAAGCGGCCGGCGCCCTCGTCAATAAGGAGACCAGAAGCGGCTGACCTGCCTTGCACAGAGGTGAAGGCAGTTGTCACCTTCTAAGCCGAGATAAGAGCCGAACCTGCAGATAGAACGGAGCGCACCTGGCGGTGCGCTCCGTTTGTTGCTGCCCATCACAAGCTGTCACTACTCGCGGATCTCGGCCAGTTTGCGCGCCGCCTTCAACCCCAACGATGAGTATTTTACCTTCTCCACGACAAAGAGTCTGGCCACCTGGGCCATGTTGCGGTCACCAAAGAAGTGTTGGCGGAATGTGCCGTGGCCGAGGAAGCCATCCTCGCGGTCGAAGAGGCTGACGCGAAACTTATTGGCGGGCAGATGATTCTTGCCCTTGAGCACCTGGGCGAAGGCATCCGGCATCCACTCGACGGCTTCGAAGAGCGTTCGGATGCGGGCCACGGCGTCGTCCACGGCGTCTTCGTCGTGGATATCCACGGCTTCGACGATGCGGTCAACGCGATCGGCCAGTTCATCGAATTCAGGGAAAGCGCCGCCCACCAGCTTCAAGTGTTGGGCAGCCTCAAAGTAGGCATGGCGATCGGCCGCCTGTCCGCGCAGGCTCATCAACTTGACCAGTTCCAGGTACGCCCCCAACAGCCACAGCACGGCGTAGACCGACCACAGTTTGTAGTTGCCCCACGATTTGTAGGAGTTGGCGGTCAGCCGATCCGCCGAGCGCACAAACGAGAGCGTCATCTGCTCCAGCGGGCGGAAGCGTTCAGCACGGTAGTCCTGTGCGGCGTGGGCGTCCAGAAGCAAATTGGCCAGCAGCCCCACGCTCATGAAGGAGGTGTAGAGCCCCTTGGAGTAGAGCGGATCGATGAAGCCGGCGGCGTGACCCAGCAGGGCGAAGCGGTCGCCCACAACCCGGGTGGACGAATATCTGGATGCGCCCGGTGCGCGTCCAATTGCGCACGGCTTTGGCCTGCTTCAACTGGGCCGCCATACTGGGAAATTGCTCGATAAAGCTGTAGAACTCCTGCTCGGGCGTCAGCTCCTCGCGGACGGGGTGGATGCGTGGATCCAGTTGCAGACCGACGCTGCACAGCGGATTGGTGGATCGTTTGTGATTGTCGAAGGGGATCACCCAGAGCCAGCCCCCCTCGAAGACGTGGTGCAGCGTGCCTTCGGAGACGCGGAAGGGCAGACCGTAGTCTTTCTGAGTTCCGCCCACCTCGTGAAAGCAGGGCACGTCGATCATGTGGGAGAAGATGGTGCGCGAGTGCGTCTGCAGGTCAAACTCGCGCAGCCCGAACTTGTCGGCAAGGGGCGAGCGAAAGCCGGCGGCGTCGACGATAAAGTCCGCCGTCACCGTGCGCCCATCCTGCGTAGTGATGGTGACGCGCGCATCGTCCATCTGCACGTCCTGCACGCGGGTGGTCTGCCAGATGTGAGCGCCGTAGCGAATGGCCAACGCCGTGAGGTAGGCGTCACTGTCCTGGCGGAAGAGGTGTAATTCGTGCCCGTGCGGTTCTTTCGGGATGACGGCCTGCAGGCTACGCTCGAGGCGCTGTTTTTCGCCTGCGGTATGATGCAGATAGCTGAAATGGCGCTTGACCCCATGCGAGGTGCCGATGAAGTCAAAGTAATTTTCCGAACTGTAGTAGGCCAACTCAGGGACATCGAAGAAATGAGCCACGGCGCGCATCGTCTCGGAGGTCTCCAGAATCATGGACTCGCCGATGGCAAACTTAGGGTGCTGCCCGGCCTCGAAGACGATGACGCGCAGCCCATGCCGCGCCAGGATGGCAGCCAGCGTCGAGCCGGTAATCCCCGAACCGATGATGGCAATATCGTAATGGGAAGGGGTGGTCATGGTTGGATCCTCGAACTCCTGATCGGCGAATTTGCAGTTGAGTGGGGAATGGGCTTCTGGCTTCCGTTCAATGTAAGCGATTTCTGCTGCCATCGCAAGGGATCTGGCTTACACAGGGCAGTGAAAGTGCCCCCAATCCGGCATCACATCCTGTACGCGCCAACAGCTCCCTCCCCGCCTGCGGTGGAGGGCTGGGGAGGGGTTCTTTGTCGGCACAGGCCTGGCAAACAGCAGCCGATCTGGGTTCTACGGCCGGGATACTTCTTCGTGATACTGGGCCGGTTGTCGGGGCATGAGGGGGATGGGACGGAGATCTGCGACGATGGGCGAGACGTCGCCCCCATCCCCCTCGTGCCCGTACGCTTCTTCGTGATTTTCGGCCGGTTGTCGGGGCATGAGGGGGATGGGACGGAGATCTGCGACAATGGGCGAGACGTCGCCCCCATCCCCCTCGTGCCCGTACGCTTCTTCGTGATTTTCGGCCGGTTGTCGGGGCATGAGGGGGATGGGACGGAGATCTGCGACGATGGGCGAGACGTCGCCCCCATCCCCCTCGTGCCCGTACGCTTCTTCGTGATATTCGGCCGGTTGTCGGGGCATGAGGGGGATGGGACGGAGATCTGCGACAATGGGCGAGACGTCGCCCCCATCCCCCTCGTGCCCGTACGCTTCTTCGTGATATTCGGCCGGTTGTCGGGGCATGAGGGGGATGGGACGGAGATCTGCGACAATGGGCGAGACGTCGCCCCCATCCCCCTCGTGCCCGTACCAATCGGGCCAATGTATTTGTTATCTCACAAGTCGTTCCAGTGTATCGACGATTTGCGTTAGCGTTCCATCCTGGGCCACAAGATGCTCGCGGATGCCGCGCACCTCCTCCTCTACAATGATTTCTAGGGCTCGATCCTGAGCGACCAGGTGGTTCAGGATAGCCCGGATCTCTGCTTCGGCCTTGAGGTTAATCAGATAGTCGTTGTGAGCCTCCAGCCGATCCCGGGCCGCCTGCCGGTTCTGGCTCATCATGATCATCGGCGCGGTGTAAGCTGCCTGCAGCGAGAGCAACAGATTCATGAGAATGAACGGATAGGGATCCCAGTGCTGGATCCAGGCCGTTATGTTGAGAATAGCCCAGAGGGTGAGCAGGATCGACTGAGTGATGATGAAACGCCAGGAGCCGACCGAGCGCGCGATCCAGTCCGCCGCCCGCTGCCCCCGTGTCATCTGCTCTTCGTCGAGTTGGTTGACGTTGGCGATGGGCGGATGGCTGTGGTTGAAGGGAGTAGGGAATGTCAGTTTCATGGGTCAGTCTCCTTTATTGTGACGAAAACGTGCAGGCACAGCCGATTATCGTTCCATTCTCCGGTCATCTGTGTCTATTCGTGTCCATCCTGTCAATCCGCGTCCGCTTTCTTCTCGAACCGTCCGTGCAGCCACTTGCGCGCGTATCCCACGGCCTGGACCGTATAGTCAGCCAGGAAGTCCGCACCCGAGCTGGCACTTTCCATGGTGAACCCCACGGCCGGCAGATCGGCGTAGCCGGGGAAGACAAGATAGCGGGGCGACCAGGTAGGGTGATACTTTTCCTTGAATTCGTGCAGTCCCTTGAAATTGTAGAACTGGTTCACATGTTCATAGGCGTAGTGGATCACCCGCTCTGGCGCCGGATCCTCGGCCGCTTCGCCCACCCCGGCCAGGGCGCTCAACCCCAGGTTGAAACTGTCATAGCCCTGGCTCTGCGCCCATTGGAAGAGTGAGACGAAGAGGAAGTCCATGGTGCCGTTCTCGATTTCTTTGCGGTGGCGCATGAGGTCGACGGTTACTTCGTTGAGCCGGTACTCAGGGACAAAATTAGCGAAGGCCCAGAGCGTGTCATCGGCGCCGTAGACGGCCAGGACCGAGCTATGACGGATGTAGTCATCGTCGAACCAACCGAGCGAGAAGCGCTTCTCTTTGCCGTGCACTGTGGTCAGCCACTCGTCACTGACGACGCGCAGCGATGCCAGAAGCGGTTCAGGCAAGGGCGGTTCGTGGACGTGGGCCCGGAATCCGCTCTTGGCAAAGCGATTCATGGTGGAACGCAGTGTCTTATTGCCACCGCCGCTCAGTGTGAAGGCCTTGAGATCGATGATACCTTCGTGGCCGATGCAGAGCACCTCGTAGCCGGCTGCCCGATACTGGTCGACCGTATCGGGCAGAGTCTGGTAGAAGGCTGCCTTCCAATCGTTACGGGCGCAGAAGTCAGCGAAGCCGGCGATGGCTGCCGGCAGATCGTGGGGCGGGCCAATCGGATCGCCCAGCGCCACGGCCATGTGGCCCTGCGCCGCGTAGGCCACCACCGAGCCGCCCGGACTGAACCAGTAGGCCTTGTCTGGGAAGAGGACGAAGCGAGCCAGCGACGAACGCCCATGAGCCTCAACGATGGCTGCCGCCCGCCGGCGCTGGGCCCGGTCGGCAGGGCCACGCAGGAGAACGGGACGCAACACCTGCCAGAGACCATAGGTGATGGTCACCACGCCCACGGCGTAGATCGAGAAGGCGAAATAACGGCCGAAGCCGGTGATCGGCTGTAACCCGGGATCGTAGAACTGGGTAAACATGATGCCCGTCTGCTTGACGGCATCGATCAAAGCAAAGTTTACGCTGAAGTGGCGGTCGAGCAAGTAGAAACCGATCACGCCGTAACCCAGGGTGAACAGCAAGGCGGTGATCAGAGTCACCAGCCCCTGGCGCAAAGACGGCGTATCAGAGAGGGCGTGAAAGCGGTTGCGCTGCAGCCAGAGATAGACGGCCAATAGAGAGGCCAACACAGCTTCCTCATAGTCCAGCCCCTTGACGATGTGCGCCATGACCGATAGGAACAACACCAGTTCGGTCAACAGCCAGGCGGTCCGCTTCCGGCGCCACAGCCCTCGGGCCAGCAACAGCAAGGCGAAACCGGCGAAGGCTGCCGTGAGATGACCGCCAAACCGGACTTCCAGAGGTGAAAACCGGGCCAGAATCGCAACCCGGTCGCGCAGGGAAGGCGTAGCGGCCGAGAGCACGTTGATCAGCCCCATGGCCGCCGTGGCCAGAGCAGCCAGATAGATCGCAGCACGACGCGCCGTCTGCTTCTCCGACAGGTTGAAGATCTTGAGACGACGCATCAGGATGAACCCGCCCAGCAGTGACAGCTAGAAGCTGACGCCACGATAGTGATCATGGCGTAACCGGCGATGAGGACACCGAAGTCGACCTGCCGATCGCGCAGACGGCTTGCCACGCCAACGGTAGCAAAGGCGGCCTGGAGCATGATGGCAGCCAGAATCCAGTGCCACTGACCTTTGGCCAGTACCCGGCCCAGTTTCTCCGCTTCGGCCAGGTGGCCCACAACCAGCCAGACGAAACCGGCGGTCAGCAGAGGAAGCATCCAACGTCGGATCATGGGCGCTGTTTTCCCTTCATGGTTGCGCCGCGAATTGCCCAAGCCACGGCAACAACAGAGGTTGAGAGTAGATCCATCTGAGAGGCGTCAGGCTACAGGTTATTTCTGGAAAGCAGTCCACTGCCTACTCAAAAGAATAAGGATGTGACGCAGCGAGTTGCCTCACCTCGATTATAACAGTTTTGGACCGGCGTCGCTCGACGCGAAAAGCCGGCAGATCCGTCAGGATCCACCGGCTATCTGTTACGAGAGGGCTTCGCCCATCACAGTGAATTTTTGCATACCGCGTTCAATGCAACACGTTGGGCGGTTGAAATCAGCCGCGGCCTGTCACCGAAACTAGAAAGAGGCTTTCAACAAGCCCGCACCGGCTATTGACCACTTGAGGTCAATGCGTCAACCCCTTCAAGCAGAGTGGCACACTCACATCCTCACATTACCAGATGGTTTGCAGCCGAGAACTGACTGTTTTGCGACTTCGAAGAAACCCTATCGGTCGGTCGTCAGTGCTCCTAGACAGTCGCGCCCACAAGTCGTACAATCATCCGTACAGTTCACGGCGCCGACTAGACGGACGAAGCGCGCCGAGACCTGGCCGAAGCGCTAACGATGTACGATGAAATGGGTGCTCGCGATGCCGTGGTGATCGTTCTTGAACACTGCGCAGTGCCCCTGATGTATCTGCAGGCTGTGCCGCGGCCTATTGTACCTGCCTGGCGACAAGGGTACGCTTTGGAGAAGCCTGGTTCAAACCGATGCGTCAGGTGCAGAGCGCCGGCCAAAGAGACAGTTTGCATTCGGCAACGATTGGGCCGGCGCCCGGCACCTGGGCGTGCTCTCTCCGCAGATATTGGAGTATTGAACCCCTTCCCTTAGTCACATTGTGTACGTACGTTGAAGAGAACAACCCCATAAGGGAACATCCATTGAAAGACATCCATTGAAAGGGAGGACACATGAACATTCATGACACGCATCGCAGAGTCCGACTCTCCATCAGCCTGCTCACGCTTTGTGCCGCGCTGATGGTTGGCATTGGACTTGTACTCACCGGCCCGGCTGCGGCGACCCTGGCCCAAAGCCCTTGTGGTGACACTGAAGTCGTGGTCGCCGGGGATACGTTGATTGAAATCGCCGAACGCTGCAATACCACCGTCGACGCACTCCTGGCGGCGAACCCCGGTATCACGGAAACCACAGAACTGGAGATCGGGCGGGTGCTCGCTATCCCACCCGAAGACCCCAATGCGCCCATCATCTACACGGTGCAACCGGGGGATTGGCTGAGCAGGCTTGCCCTGCGGTACAACACGACGGTCGCGGCCATCTTGGCGGCGAACCCAGAGATCACAAATCCGAATCTGATCCAGGTGGGCGACCAGATTTTGATCCCGCTCAACGGGCGCACGCTCAACCCGTCCGTGGTGATTGCCCCACAGGCGGGTGTACCCGGATCACAGATTCAGGTGACGGCATCGGGCTACCCAACCAACACGGAGATCCTGATTGGCCTCGGTGAAGCAGAAGCGGAGCCGATGATCAGCGAACGCGTGACAACCGATGCCCAAGGCGCGGCAACGATGACCTTTACCGTGCCGGAAGATGCGCAGGCCAATCAACGGTATACGGTGTTGGCCTATGTGCCTGTCGAAAACGGAGCCCGCGACACATCGAGCGAGTTCATTGTCGTCAGCGGCGATGAAGCTGCGCCAGACCAGCAGCCGACGCCTGAGCCAGAGCCGACCGCGGAAGCGCAGCCGGCCACTGAGACGCAACCCATCACTCAGACGGAATCTATCACTCAGACGCAAGCAGTTACTGAGACGGAATCCATCACCGAGACCGAAGCAGTCACTGAGACGGAATCCATCACCGAGACGCAAGCAGTCACCGAGACCGAACTTCCCTCGACGGTGCAGATCTCACCTGTCACCGGCCCACCCGGCACCGCCCTGGAGTTGAGCGCCGTAGGGTTGCCCGCCAACAGCACCATCTACATCGGCGCCGGGCCGACCGGCACAGGCTATGACATCATCGCAGCCGGGGAAACCAATGACAACGGCGAACTCAACCGGACGGTGCGCATTCCTGAACTGGCCGAAGCCGGCGAGGAATGGTCGATTGCGCTGGCACCCAGCGATTCCGCAGACTCATTCGTCTCTAACCCATTTTTGGTAACCCCTGAGGTGGAAGACGAAGAGAATCCCGATCTCTTCACCAGCACCAATATCTATCTCATCGCCCTGGAAGACAACGGAAGCACCGGCATGCAGGTTGGCTGCGGCGACAGCGTGGTACCGGTGCAGATAGAAATCGAGCCGACGTTGGGTGTGCTGCGCGCCGCCATCCAACAACTGCTCGCCATCGATGACCGCTTTTACGGTGAAGGCGCGCTTTACAATGCCCTCTATCGTTCGGACCTAAGCATAGACGAAATCAGCCTGACCGACGGCGTCGCCACCATCGAGCTTTCGGGTGACGTCAGCCTGGGCGGTGTCTGTGACACGCCACGCTTCAAGGCGCAACTGCGCCAGACCGCACTTCAATTCTTCACAGTGGATGAGGTGATCATCTATATCAATGGAGAGTTGCTGGATGATGTAGTGCAGTAAGATGAAGAGGGGAAAGTGATGACGAGAGGACGAGATGATGGGGTGATGCGTGCAGTTCATCATCCCATCATCTCGTCCTCTACAAAGACCAGGCAATAAACCACCCATCGCGCCGTCTCCCGTTCACCCCTTCCCCCCTTCTCTCTCTTCCCCCTTTCGCCCCTTTCCGTGGTAAAGTGGCAGCATGATATCCGCACAATATTTCGGAATCGGCATCTACAACGGCAAGACGTGGGCTAACGTAGGTATCCTGTGGCGCAGCGCCTATCAATTGGGCGCTGCCTTCATTTTCACCGTGGGGCCGCGCTACCGACGCCAGCCCACCGATACCGAAAAGACATGGCTGCACATTCCACTTTTCCACTTCGACACGTTTGAAGACCTGCACAACGCCGGCCCCCATGCAGCGCCCATGGTGGCGGTGGAAGAAGGCGGCACGCCGCTCCCCCAGTTCGAACACCCGGATCGCGCCATCTACCTTCTCGGCGCCGAAGACGGCGGACTGCCTGCCGATCTCCTCGCGCGCTGTCATCATCGCGTTAGCATACCGGCCATCCGCAAAGAAAGTTACAACGTTGCTATCGCCGGCACGCTTGTCATGTACGACAGGATGATCAAACACGGCTAATCGCACCTTTCCCCGATCCCTCAGATTCTCATCATTTTCACGGCGATTCTTCAAGATTTCTTAACAACCTAGGCCTAAGATGGTAGCAGTATTGATTGCCAGTCTTCCTCAACGCGGGAAAGGATCGTCGTATGAAAGAACTCCTCAAGGATCTCCTCACCGTCCTGGTCGCCCTCGTGATTTTCGCCGCTGGCTTTTATCTTGGCAGCCATCCGGCCCTTATCGCTGCCACTGCCGCTCAAATCGGCCTCAGCGACCTCTACACCAGCATCGCGCCGGCGATTGGTCTCACCAGCACCCAAGGGTCTACCGCTCAAGCCGTTGCCGCCAATGCGGCGGGGGTTGCTGCCCCCGGTGGGACGTTTGCGATCAGTGAAGATCAGACCTTTGAGATTGTAGCCGCAACAGGCGCCGAGACAGACAGACGCGCCGTCACCAGTACCGCCGAAGTCAGCGCGGACGGTGTCGTCGTGGCCGCGGACAGCGAAAGCGTCACTGTGCCCGTGGACGGCAAGATCGCCGAAATCGCGGTCAAAGAAGGCGACACCGTCGCCGTCGGCGACGTGCTTTTCGCGCTGGACACCACAGCACTCGAAACGAAAGTCCAGAACGCCCTGGCGGAACTGCAGCAAGCCGCGGACAAAGGCGAATCCGACGCCGACGCTCAAAGAGTAGCCGATGCGCAGACCGCACTGGAAGTCGCCGCTCAGAACTTGGCAGCGGCGCAAGTTACGTCCCCCGTCGCCGGGACCGTTACTTCGGTTCAAATTGAAAGCGGGCAACCCGCCACAGCTTACAGCGCGGCAGTGGTGTTGACAACTTCTTCGGCGCTCGACGTCAGCGCCACTGTGCCGATGGACACTGCTGCCGAACTTAGCGTCGGGCAGCCGGTCACCATTACAGTGGACGGCCTGCCCGGTATCCAATTCACCGGCACCGTCGCTGAAATCGCGCAGATCGATGCCCCCAACGTCCCTGTACTGGTGCACCTGGGCGATGACGCGCTGGGCGAGGTCTTGGCCAACATGAAAGCCACAGTCCTTTTTGCTGTGGCACGTGACGATACCGGCAACAACAGCAGCTTCAGCGGTAATGGGTGGCTTGTCCCGTCCACGGCGGTACAAGATCGCAACGGCACCCAGATGGTCTTCGTCGTGCGTGATGAACGCCCGCAGCCGGTTCAAGTTACCACCGGCATGACTCAAGGCGACCAGATCGTTATACAATCGGATGAACTACAGGCCGGTGACCGCGTCGTCCTCGACATGGCATCGTTCTTCGGCGGCGGTCAATTCCAGCGCGGCACAGGTCAGTTCCCCGGCAACGGCACAGGACAATCCCCGCGCAATGGAGATGTCTCCGGCAGCGACACGCCACAGACACAGCCTCAAAACTAATGGTGGTGGGATCAGCGATGTATACACAACAGTTGAAATGGATCACAGCATTTGTCCTCTGCCTGATGCTGACAGTGGCAATACAGACCGGCGCGGCCAACGCGACGCCTGCGCAACAGGCATCGGTGCTGGCCGTGGTAACCAATGGGGGAGCGACGTTGTACAGCGCCCCCGATGGCGAGGCGATCAGCACGCTCAACGCCGGCCTCGTCGTCACCGCCGTCGCCCAGAACCAGGACCGCACTTGGACGCGGATCGAAACGCGCGACAAGAGCTCCGGCTGGGTGGAAAGTGCCCGGCTCATTGCCGTGGGGCTCGACACACTGCTCCAAATGACACCGTCGGCGGCGACGCCCACGATAGTCGCCAACACAACGGAACCGTCAACACAATCGGTTCCAACGACGTCCTCGACGACGCTGCGAACTGCGGTGGTGCGCGGCAGCGGGGCGACGCTCAAAGAGACACCCAATGGCAAAACGGTTGACCAGCTACGTGCAGGCACAGTGCTTACGGCGCTGAGCGCCGGCAGCGCCGGCCAGTGGATCGAAGTGAGCACAGACGACGGCCAACGCGGATGGGTTGCATCCGCCGAAGTGCTGACGCTGCAAGTGCCCACAGTAACGCCCACAGTTGCCGCGGCCACCGCCGCGTCCACGCCGACGGCGACAGCCGCGCCAACACCCGATTATCCGCTCGCCACGGTGACCGAACTCGGGACACAGCGACTCAACGTACGCAGCGGACCGGCAGCGGACGCGCCCGTAATTGCCAAAGCCGGCAGCGGCGACGTCTACCCGGTGCGGGCGCGCAATGACGCCGGGGATTGGCTTCAGTTGCAGTTGAATGATGCTACCAACGGCTGGGGATGGGTCACGGCGCGCTTTGTCAACCTTGATGGAGATATGGACACGCTCCCAGTCTCCGATGCCGTGAACGACGACCCAAGCGGCGACGACGCCGTGTCTACTGTGGCGACGGTGTCACCGACGCAGACACAAGCTGCCGCGCTTTCCGGCCAGATTGTCATCGAAAGCGCCGGTGGTCACATTGTCCTCATTGACATTGCGCTCGGGACGGTGCGCCAGTTTGGCATCGAAGCACAGGCTACACTTTCTCCCGATGGTAGCACGATCCTGGCGGTGGCGCGCTTTGGCGTGCAGCGCGATCTGGTACGCATCGACGTGGCCGGCGGCGCTACGGAACGCATTGATTCCGACGGTGGCGACGCCAACAACGTCTCACCGGCCTGGTCTCCCGACGGCAAAAGCATCCTCTTCCTCAGTGACCGCGCCACAGATCAGACGCCATCCTGGTCATTCTGGATCATGGACGCCGACGGCGCCAATGTGCGCCCCATCCAGTTCGAGGGGGTGGATCTCTTCTTCGGTGCAGACGCCGCACCCGAAGTGGAGTGGAAATAGGACGAATTACAAATTGCGAAGAATAGGCTCGATCACGATGCCATCACCGCACTGTGCAAATGGGCCCTACCAATTCTCAAAGGACTCATGCAATGCCCGTCATCGAAGTCACCGAAATCAAAAAGGTCTATCGCATGGGCGAGATGGAGGTCCACGCGCTGCGCGGGGTTTCGCTACGCGTGGAACGGGGCGAGATCATGGCGATCATGGGGCCATCAGGGTCGGGTAAGTCGACGCTGATGAACATCCTCGGCGCGCTGGACACGCCTAGCAGCGGCGAGTATTGGCTCGACGGTGAAGACGCCGGCCGCATGGGTGAAAATGCGCTGGCAAATATCCGCAACCGCAAGATCGGCTTCGTCTTCCAGAGTTTCAATCTGCTCTCGCGCACCTCGGCCTTGGACAATGTGGAACTGCCCCTGATCTACGCCGGCATCAGCAACGGACGCAAACGCTGCATCGACGCGCTGGAACTGGTGGGGTTGGGTCAACGCATCCATCACAAACCCAACGAGCTTTCTGGTGGTCAGCAACAGCGTGTGGCGATTGCCCGCGCGTTGGTCAACAACCCCAGTATCATCCTGGCAGACGAGCCGACGGGCAACCTCGACTCTCGCTCCGGTGCGGAGATCATGCGCGTCTTTCAGCAGCTAAACGAAGAACGCGGTATCACCATCATCTTCGTTACCCACGAACCGGACATTGCCGAGCACACACGGCGCATTGTGCGCATTCAAGATGGGCGCGTGGTGAGCGACAAACCGGTTTTGCATCAGCGCCGGGCCGAAGTCAATGGGGATCTCTACACCGACGATGCAGGCGCCGAAGACGGTGAAGACACCCAAGTTCTCGAAAACGGCCCGAACGCAGAAGAGGCGGCAGGGGCCGAACTCGTGCTAGAACCATCTGACACAGCAACGACGGCGTAATCGTCACCGCGAGGAGCAGTTTTATGATCAGACGTCTTTTTTGGCTCGTCGTCACACTGGTCTTGCTGATAGCTGTGACGACCGGTGGTTACCGGCTCTGGCAGAATCGCAGCCAGACCCAGGCCCTAGGCAGTGACGCTTCAACCTTTACGCAGATCGTCGCCGTGCAAGAAGGATCAATCAGAGCGACGGTGAGTGTCGTCGGGCAGTTGAGCGCGAAGCAAAGTCAGGAAATGACCTTCGAGCGGCTGGATGGCACCACGCCGCTGTTATCCCTGGCCGTGGTGGCGGGTAATGTGGTGCAGGCCGGACAAGTGCTGGCCGAAATCGATGCCACGACCTACGTGCAGGCGCTGGACGAAGCCAAGAACGATTTGCAGGAAGCAATCTCGACGTTGTCTGATTTGCAGACACCGGCGACGACGCTGTCGCTTTCCCAGGCCGATCTGGCCGTGGTGCAGGCGGAACTGTCCGTGCGCCAGGCTGAGGAGAACCTGTCCACGCTCAGCGATCCCGATCTGGCGAGTCTACAATCCGACGTGGCCAATGCACGTCTCGGCCTCAGCGAAGCACAGGCCGATCTGCAGTCGACCCCGGCCGACGACGATACCCTACAAAAATTGTGGGACACAGAAAGCAACTACGGTACAGAGTACAGCCGCCTGGCCAACGAAAGCTATTCAGATTCCTACTATCAGGATCGGTTGCGGCTGGCCAACAATGCGCTGTTGAGCGCCCAGGACGCCCGCAAAACACAGGAAATCACCTTGCAGGTGAACCTGCTCAATGCCCAGATCAAAGTACGTCGGGCGCAGCAGACGCTGGCACAGGCACAGCAAGCCCTGGCCGACGCTACCACCGGCCCCGACGACCTGACGTTGGCCGCGGCGCAGAACCAGGTGGCGCAGGCACAATTGGCACTGGCCCAAGCCCGGGACAAACGCAGCGAGCTGGAAGCCGGTCCCGATCCGCTGGAATTGACCAAAGCACAGGCCGCGGTGGTCCAGATGCAGCAGGCAGTAACTAACGCCGAAGCCGATCTGGCGGCGACGAAGTTGATTGCCCCCTTCGATGGCACGATCCTCGAAACATTCACCGGCGAAGGACGCCGCATCACGTCGGCTTCGTCGGTCTTGTCGATTGCAAATCTCGATCAGCTACAGGTTGTGGCGTCCATTGATGAGACGACGATCCGCCAGGTTCAACCAGGGCAGTCGGTGTCGATTTCGTTCGACGCCTTCCCCGGTGAAACATTCACTGGAGAGGTGTTGTCGGTGCCGCTACAAGGTGGCCTCCAAGGGGATGTGATGGTCTACGAAGTGCCGATCTCGTTGGCAGGCGCGCAGGATCTGCCCTTGCGCGTGGGCATGACGGCCAACGCCACCATCGCCGTTGGTTCCGCCGACAACGCCCTGCTCGTGCCCAGCATGGCCATCCAAAACTACGGCGACCGCTACCAAGTCCTCATACCGGGGAGCGGTGAGGGAGCGCAGCCATCGGCGGTGACGGTGGACGTCGGGCTGACCAACGGCACGTACACCCAGATCCTCGATGGCCTGGCTGTGGGCGATCAGGTGGTGGTTGAGATGAGTAACTCCACCACTTCGAATTTCCCCTTTGGCGGGAACCGTTCAGGCATCGGCGGTTTCAGCGGCGGCGCAATCCGCATTCCTAGAAACTGAGAGACATCGCGATGAAACTGCTTAGACGAGTGTTCTCGCTGTTAGTCGTGCTTGTGCTGTTGGCAGCGGGCGCGATCTGGCTCTATCAAAACCGCCAGATGTTCAGCAACACCGCCGATCTCGCCCCGGCCGCGTTGAGTCAGGTTTTCCTGGTGGAAGAGGGCGATCTGAGCGCCAGTATGACGGTGGTGGGCGAATTGACTGCGGTGCGGCAAGAAGATCTGGCCTTCGACCGAATGAGTGGCGCCGACAATCTATTGTCACTGGACGTGACGGCGGGCAATGGTGTAGAGGCCGGCCAGACGCTGGCGACCATCGACGACACGCCCTATCGGCAGGCGCTGGAACAGGCCAATACTGCGCTGCAAGAGGCGATCCAGGCGCTGGCCGATCTACAGGTTCCCGCCACAGAGTTGGAGCTGGCGCAGGCGCAAATGGGCGTGTCACAATCTGAGCTGGCACTGAAGCAAGCACTGGTCGATCTGGCCGACTTGGGCCAACCCACTGATGTCTCCGATCTGCAATACGCCCTCACCAACGCACAGGACAGCCTGAAACTGGCACAGTTACAGGCACAGTTGGCGGAGTTCGACAGCCTGGCCAAGAGCGAACGCGACTTGAGCTATGCCATTGACTGGAATCAACGCCGCTTCTGGGAGTTGAAGGGGTTGATCTCGGCGCATCAGGCCAACCTGGAGCAGAGCGAGGAGTTGACCACCGTTGAAGAGACCATGGCCGAGTTGCAGGCCGATCTGGCGTGGGTGCAGGCGCAGCGTTCACTGGAAGACCAGAAGGTCGCGGCGTCGGTGAGTAGTGCGCAGATAGCGGTCAACGAGGCCTACACCGCGCTCACCGAAGCCCAAAACGGCTACGATGCACTGACCGTGGCCGAGGCGCAGGTCGCCGTGCAGAAAGCCGCGGTGGACGCGCAATCGGCCTGGGATGCCCTGGCCGAGTTGCAGGAGGGGGCCGATCCGATCAAGGTCACCGCGGCGCAAGCTGATGTCGTGCAGGCGCAGCAAGCCGTAGACGACGCCGCCGCCGACCTCGCCGCCACCCAATTGGTGGCTCCTTTCGACGGCACGATCCTTGAGGCGTATGTGAACCAGGGCAGTCGCATTTCGGCGAGTTCGTCGATCCTCACTGTTGCCGATCTCGGCGAAATGCAGGTGTTGGCCTTTATCGACGAAACCACGATTCGCAGCGTGCAGCCGGGACAGCCGGTACAGATCAGCTTCGACGCCTATCCGGGGCAGACGTTTTCGGGGCAGGTGCTGTCGGTGCCGCTGCAAGGGACACTGCAAAGCGGCGTGATGATCTACGAAGTCCCCATTTCCTTGATGGGCATGGAGAATCTATCTCTGCTGGTGGGAATGACGGCCAATGCCAAAATCGCCATCGGCCAGGCCAGCGGCGCCTTGCTCGTGCCTAGCATGGCTGTGCAGACGACCAACGACGGTTACCAGGTCCTCGTGCCGGGGAGCGGCGAGGGTGGGCAGCCGTCGGCGGTGACGGTTGAGGTGGGGCTGAGCAACGGCACGTACACACAGATCGTCAGTGGGCTGTCCCTGGGCGATCAGGTGCTGGTGGAATTCGGCGACAGCAGCTCGAACAACACGGGCTTCGGCGCCTTCAGTGGCTCCCCGCCTGGCGCGTTCGAGAGCGGACCGCCGAACAGATAAGGAAATCCAGAATGAAAAAACTCTACATGGTCCTCCGCAGCGCGCTTCGAGCGCTGACAGCGCACAAGATGCGATCCTTTTTGACGATGTTGGGCGTGGTGATCGGCGTCGCCGCGGTGATTTCGCTGGTGGCAGTAGGGCAAGGCGCACAGGCGCAGGTGGTCAGTCAATTCGAGTCGTTGGGATCAAATCTGTTGACGGTATCGTCACAGACAAGCTTTGGTTTCGCCCGCGGGGGACTCCAGCAGAGTACACGCGCCCTGACCAACGAAGAAGTGGATGCCATCACAGCGCTGGCGTCGGCAGTACACTACGTGGCCCCGCAATACAACAACAACGGCACCGTGGTCTACAGTGGCAAAACCACGTCCGTGTCGATCTACGGGGTGACGGACGTCTATGCCGCCGTGCGCAACTGGGAAATCGAAAGCGGACGTTTCATCAACGCCGAAGATGACGCCAATCTGGCGACGGTGGTTGTCCTTGGGCAGACGGTGGTAGAGGATCTGTTCGGCACGTCGTTCAACCCCATCGGGCAGATCGTGCGCATCAACCGTCAAAACTATGAAGTGATCGGCGTGCTCAAGAGCAAAGGGCAGAGCGGCTTCCAGAATCAAGATGAGTTGATCTTCATGCCATTACGGTCGGCGCAACTCAAGCTGGGCGGGGCCGGCAACCAGGACATCAGTCAGATCAACCTGCAAGTGACCAACGCCGAAGAGATGGATCTGGCACAGGCTCAGGTGACGGCGATTGTGCGCGCCTTGCACGGGCTGCAAGCGACGGCCGGCAACGATTTCTCGGTGCAGAACCAGGCCGATATTCTGAGCACGGTCTCCGAAACCACAGGCACATTCACGGCGCTGCTGGGCAGCATTGCTGCCATCAGCCTGATCGTGGGCGGTATCGGCATCATGAACATCATGCTGGTGAGCGTCACCGAGCGTACGCGCGAAGTGGGTCTGCGCAAGGCAGTCGGCGCCAAAAAGTCGGACATTCTGGTGCAGTTCCTGGCCGAAGCCATCATGCTCAGTGTGTTGGGTGGCCTACTTGGCGTGGGATTGGGTATTGGCGGGGCGCAGGTGATCAGCCCCCTGCTCGGTGGCAGCCAAGCGCTGGTGACGCCCGAAAGCGTGATCCTGGCGCTGAGTGTGTCTCTGGGCATCGGCATCTTCTTCGGCCTCTATCCGGCCGATCGGGCGGCGAGTTTGAAACCGATAGATGCCTTGCGCTACGAGTGATTGGAGAACCCTTTTGCTTCGATTGAACCCATCCTCCCGGTGTGGTAGACTATGCCTCTCTAGTCATCCACACCCAAGGAGAACCCCATGATCATCATCGCCGGGCCGGTTCCCGTGCAGGCTGACAAACGCGAAGAAGCGGCGCAGGTAGTGTTGCGCATGGCCGAGCTTTCCAAAGCCGAGGAGGGATGTGCCCAATATCACTTTTACAGCGATCTGGCCGATCCCAATACGTTTTTCATCTTTGAGGAATGGCGCGACGCGGCCTCACTGGCAGCGCACAATCAAACAGAACACATGGCGTGGTTTCGGCAGCAGTTGCCGAACTTGCTGGCCGGGGAACCGAAGTTGACGCGCTATGAAGCGTCGGTGGCGAAGTAGGAAGCGGAGCACCTGGTCGCCGCCACAGGGTAAAAAAAGAGACCGGCAAATTGCCGGTCTCTTTTGTGGGCGTTGCAGAAGCAACTACTGCTTAGATCTTTTGGACGTTAGCAGCTGCGGGACCTTTGGGGCCCTGCTCGATGGTGAACTCTACGCGCTGGCCCTCGGAGAGGCTACGGAAGCCTTCAGAAACGATGGCCGAGTGGTGGACGAAAACGTCGGGGCCACCCTCACGGGCAATGAAGCCAAAGCCCTTGGTGTCGTTGAACCATTTTACAGTGCCGGTTACTCGTTGCGAACTCATTGTTGGAAACCTCCTGTGGTTTCACTTGGTACTACGGAAAAAAATTGTTCGTCAAAATATCGTCGTTCCCAACAAATGAGACAAAAACACGCCCAACTCTTGCAAGTCTGGACGTGTCTGTACACAAATTGATCAGAACTTACAACATCTTGCATGAGGAAGTATACATCACGTTTTCCGCATTGTCAACCTATAGACAAGCCCAAATTCATGCCAATTTCAGGTCAATTTCTGCTCAATTTCAAACTTGCTTCACTCCAGGTCGCTGGCGCGGCGCAGGGCATCGTCGCCAAAGCGTTTTCGCAGCCTTTGCACGATCTCACTGATCCGGTCATCTTTCTCTGACGGGATATCGAAGATGGTCATTTGGCGCACAGGCTGAACCAGCCCCGTGACACCGACACCGATCAAACGCACGGCACGCCCCTCTGGGCGATGCTCGATGAGGAGGTATTCTGCCAGCCGTGCGATCTCGGCGCCGTCGTCGCTTGGGTGATCCAGGGTTACCTGTCGGGTCAGCGTCGTAAAATCAGACCAGCGCAGTTTGAGTTTTACGGTGGCGCCCGCCAAACGAGAACGACGCAGCCGCCGCCCCACTTGGGCCGCCTGTTCGTGAACAGTTCGCCGCAAGATCTCGGCGTCCCGTACGTCGACGGCAAAGGTCGTTTCCTGGCTGATCGATCTGGTCTCGCGGCTGGTTTCCACTGCCCGCATGTCGATCCCCTGGGCACGCAGACAGAGATCGGCGCCATTTTTACCAAACCGTTGCTGCAACACCGGCGCAGAGGATTGGGCAAGGTCGCCGATGGTGTGAATCTGCATTTCGGCCAATTTCTCTGCCGTTTTCGGGCCGACACCCCACAGCGCTCGGGTGGGCAACGGCGCCAGGAAGGCGGCTTCCTCGCCGGGAGGCACCACCTGGACGGCGTTGGGATAGTCCCCGCTCCCGACGGCAGCTTTTCCCACATCCGTTGCGATCTTGGCGACGAGTTTGTTGGTGGCAACGCCAAAGGATGCCGGCAGGTCTAGTTCCTGGCGGATGCGCCGTTGCAGTTGCAGCGCCAGTTGCGGTGCAGATTCGAGTCGGGCGCTGACATCGAGGAAAGCTTCGTCAATGGAAAGCTGTTCCACGAGATCGGTTAGCTCGTAGAGCAGCGCCATCACCTTGTGCGAGATTTCAGCGTAGACACCATGACTGGCGGGCACGATGACCAGATGCGCACACAGCCTGACGGCTTGCGCCATAGGCATGGCCGAATGGATCCCCATTCGACGTGCAGGATAAGAGCACGACGCCACCACCCCGCGCGATTCTGGCCGCCCCCCTACGGCAAAAGGAACGCCATGCAACGCTGGATTCCGCTGTTCCTCGACGGCGCAGAAGAAAGCATCGAGATCCATATGGATTATTTTGCGCATCGGATACGCTCGGCCGTTCGCCTGGTTTCGACAGGGTGACTGCTCTATTGTAACATCTTTACACAAACTGAAAGATGTGATGGGGCGCCAAACTTTCTTATACACAGAAATGAGCATAGATATGGGCGGCAATCAGTTGTGGCAGAAGCTCAGCGAGCAACTTCAGCGTGAAGTCGACGATTTCCCCGGTGTGGCGGGTGTGGCGTTGCGCGATTTCAACGGCGGGCTCGACCTCGCCATCAACGCCGACGAACTCTTTCCCACGGCGTCGACGATCAAGATTCACGTTTTGGCGCAACTGCTGAAACGTGCCGAGGCCGGGGAGCTCGATCTGGCCGAACGCGTCACGCTGCCCACCGAATTGACCTACGGCAGTGGCGTCCTCGCCTACCTGGAAGGCCCGCTCGACCTCAGTCTGCTCGACGTGGCGATCTTGATGATCATCGCGTCGGACAATACTGCCACCAATCTCTGCATCGAGCGCGCCGGGATCAACGCCACCAACGACCTGTGGCGCTCGCTGGGCCTGGCCGATACTCGCCTGCGCCGCAAGATGATGGATCACATCGCGGCCGTGCGCGAAGAGGAAAATGTCTCGACACCATGGGAATTGGTGCAAACCTGGGCGATCCTGCGTGATGGCAAACCGTCACCCTGGGTAGCCAACAAGAGCCTGGAAATCTTAAAGAAACCCAAGTCTGGCTTTCTCGACCGTACTTTGCCGCAGACGGTTGAATTTGCCAGCAAGCCGGGCTGGGTAGAGGCCGCCCGCTGCGATACGGCGCTGGTCTTTCTGCCCCGCCGCCCGTATGCGCTTGCCGTGATGACCAAATACGCGACCTGTGCAGGGATGGAACACGAGGATTTCATTGGCAGGATCGGTCGTACGGTGCATGCAACAATGAGCATGCTCGACCAGAGCAATCGCTATGGACGGGTTGTATACGGCCAATAGGGCGGAAAGCCTCGACTTACAGATAGCTCTTTGTCGGTACACCGGTCCCGGCAAAGCAGCGGATATGCTATACTGGCTTGGGTACGCTGCCCGCCTGCAAGGCACCCATGGCGGGTTTGCTCTATTCGATCCTTGGTCCTGCGCGACCAGAAAGGACACGACATGTCCGACAGTGACGACGCCATCAACGGCCGCAACGTTCTCCTGATTGGGGGGAGCGGATTTGTCAGTGGCACGATTGCCGATCTCGCGATAAGAAGGGGCGCCAACGTGTGGACCGTCACGCGGGGACAACGGGCTCTGCCTGATGGCGTCACCCCGATCATCGTTGATCGCACCGATCGCGCTGCGTTTGCACAGGCCATCCGCCAGATCAAGGTGGATTGGGATCTGGTGGTCGACTGCATCGGCTACAGCGCCGATGACGCCGCCCAAGATCTGGCGAGCCTGCACGATCGTGCCCGACATCTCGTTTTCATCTCGACGGATTTCGTCTATGATCCGCACAAGCGCATCTTTCCTCAGCCAGAGAGAACAAGTTTCTACATGACAGAGGGGTACGGTGGCAAAAAGCGGGAGGCCGAACTGGTTTTTGTCGGTGCAGCGGCCAGCGACTCGATGCGCTGGACTATCGTGCGCCCCTGCCACATTTACGGGCCAGGATCGCGCCTGGGTTGTCTGCCTGAACATGGACGCGATCCAGAGTTGATCGACCGCATCCGGCGCGAGGAGCCGTTGCGGCTGGTAGGCGGCGGCCACTTTTTACAGCAGCCGATTCTGGCCGCCGATCTCGCCGCTACTATCCTCAGTTGCATGGACAAGGCGGCGGCACATCAGGCTATCTTCAACGTCGCCGGGCCAGATATCGTGGAGTCGCGGCGCTACTATGAAATCATCGGCGAGATCTTGAACAAGCCGGTCTTTATTGAAGAGCTGAGCGTTGCCGAGTATGCAGCAGCACACCCGGACCGGGCATCGTTCCTCTGTCATCGTATCTATGATCTGGGCGGCCTGGCACAGAGCGGACTGTCCGTCCCCTCGACGCCTCTGAAAGAGGGTCTACTCGCCCAGGTTCACAGCCTGCTGTGATAGAATACGAGTAGGTGGACCGGTCACCGTTACCGACAGAACATTTTAAGGTCGTACAATTGTAGGGGCGCTGCTTGCTGCGCCCAGAGCGGGGCCAGCAAGCGCCCCCTACAGAGAGTCCAACCTCTACCTGTTTCGTCTACCAGACATGAAGTACAATTTCAAGACTTCCCCCACTGGAAAAATGAGCATGCAACTACGCAGAGCCACAGTTGAACGAAAAACCAAGGAAACGCAGATCGAGTTGTCCCTGACGGTGGACGGTTCGGGGCGAATCGACATCGACACCGGTATCGGGTTTTTGGATCACATGCTGACACTTTTCGCCGGCCACGGTCTCTTCGATCTACAGGTTAAGGCCGGCGGCGATCTGGAGGTGGACGAGCACCACACCGCCGAGGATGTCTTCATCTGTCTGGGCAAGGCGCTCGATCAGGCGCTGGGCGATCGGCGTAGCATCGTGCGCACGGCGCATAGTTACGTCCCCATGGATGAGGCGTTGGGGTTGGTGGCGGTGGACCTGGGTGGGCGCCCCTACTCGGTCTTCGATGCGGACTTTGTCACCCCCCGCCTGGGTCAACTGGGCACCGATCTGCTCTTCCATCTGTTCGAGAGCCTCGCCATCCATGGGCGCATGAACTTGCACGCCAAGATCCTCTATGGGCGCAACGACCACCACAAGTCCGAAGCGCTCTTCAAAGCGCTGGCGCGTGCGCTAGACGCCGCAACCCAGATCGATCCTCGCCGGGCGGATGTGCCCAGCACCAAGGGGACGTTGATCGCGTAGGTGAGAACGCAGGGCGCCTTAGCAAGAGTGATTGCCACCGTTTTTTGCCCTCCCCATTCCGAAGGATTTCTGATGACTGTGACACAGCCCGAAAGCGCCGTCGACATTCCTGGCCTCGATGAGATTCGAGAGGCACGCGGCAAGATCGGCGCCTATATCAGGCGTACGCCCGTCTGGTTGTGGAAGAACGATGAGATGGTTGAACAGGCGGGTGTAGAAAGCAACGTCTACATGAAGTTGGAGTTGCTTCAGGAGACAGGCACATTTAAGGCACGCGGTGCCATCTACAACATGCTCCTTCTCAACGAGGACGAGCGTCGTCGCGGTGTGACGGCGGTGAGCGTGGGCAACCATGCCATTGCCGTGGCCTTTGCCGCCAGGCTGGTGGGCAGCACGGCCAAGGTGGTTATGCCAAGGAGCGCGCCGACCTTCCGCGTTGAGAAAGTACGCAGCTACGGCGGCGAAGTTGTGCTGGTTGACGATGTGCATGCAGCCTTCGCCGAAGTCGAGCGCATCGCCCAGGATGAAGGACGCGTCTTCATTCACCCTTTTGAAGGACGGCGCACGATCGTAGGGCAGGCAACTTTGGGCCTTGAACTGTGCGAGCAGATCCCCGATCTGGAGGCAGTGATCATCCCGATCGGTGGCGGTGGGCTGGCGGCAGGTATGGCTACGGCGATCAAGCAGATGTTGCCCGCCTGCCGTGTCTATGGCGTCGAACCCGAAGGGGCTAACAGCATGTGGCGCAGCTTCCAGGCCGGCTCTGCCCAGGCCATTGAGAAAGTCACCACCTTTGCAGACAGCCTGGGCGCACCCCAGGCCGCACCCTACAGTTACGCACTCTGTCGTCACTTCCTGGATGATGTAGTCCTGGTCAGCGATGATGCGCTCAAAGAGAGCATGCGGCTGCTCTTCCACAGCATGAAACTGGCCTGTGAACCGGCCTGCGCTGCTTCGACGGCGGGCTTTCTGGGCCCGCTGCGTGAGCAGACGCGCAACAAAACCGTGGCACTGATCGCCTGCGGATCGAACATCGATCTGGAAACATTTTGCAGGATTACGAGTACTGCGTAATCAGTGAGTAACGGTTCCACGTACAGGTAAATCCGTAATGCGGGATTCGTGACGCCTTCAGACGTAATGAACCGATCCTCGGCGAGTCGCGCATTGCCCCACTCTAACGCAAGGGCATCTACATGATCTACTTCGGTTGCGATTACTACCCCGAACAATGGAGTCAGTGGCTGGAAGAAGGCGAAGCGCGCTGGGAAACTGACGCCCGCTTGATGGTGGAAGGAGGCCTGAACACCGTCCGCCTGGCCGAGTTCGCCTGGGGTTTGCTCGAACCGGCCCAGGATCACTTTGACTTTAGCTGGCTGGATCAAGCGGTGGACGTGCTGGGCCGGCATGGGCTAAACGTGGTGATGTGTACGCCCACACCGGCGCCGCCCCCCTGGCTGTTCGCAGCGCACCCGGAAATCTTGCAGGTAGACGCGCAGGGACGGCGCCTTGGGCCGGGGACGCGGCGTGCTGCCTGCGCCAATCAGCCGGTCTACCAGGAGCGCAGCCGGATCATTGTGGAGAAGATGGCCGCCCACTATGCGAATAACGAGCACATTATCGGCTGGCAGACCGACAATGAGTTCGGCTGTGGCGATACGGCGCGCTGCTACTGCGACGTCTGTACGGATCACTTCCGCCATTGGCTACAAGAGCGCCACGGCGATCTGGAGCTGCTCAATCAGAACTGGGGCAGCGCCTTTTGGAGCGAAGTCTACACCGATTGGACACAGATCCCCCTGCCCACACCCTCGGCGGCAGAGCGCAACCCAAGCCATCAACTGGACTTCTACCGCTTCAGCAGCGACACCTGGACGGCCTATCACAACCGTCAGATCGAGATCCTGCGCCGTCTCTGCCCGAATCACTTTGTCACCCACAATTTGATGTTTTTCTTTGCGGACATTAACCACTATGAGTTGAGTAAGAACCTCGACTTTGTCAGTTGGGACAATTATGATTTCCATGGGGCGACGCCGGGGTTGGTGGCCGCAGCCCACGACCACATTTGGGGTGTGCTCGAACGCAACTTCTGGGTGATGGAACAGCAGGCCGGCCCGATCAATTGGAGCGTCTATAATCCGCTGCCCGGCCCTAACTTTGTGCGCTTGAAGACCTATCAGGGCATCGGTCACGGTGCAGACGGCATGATCTATTTCCGCTGGCGACAGGCATTGGGCGGCAGCGAACAGTATCACAGTGGGCTGCTCGATCACGCGGGGCGCAAGACCATGGCCTACGCTGAAGCGAAACAGATCAGCGAAGAGTTGGCCGTGCTGGCGCCGAAATTGGAAGGGACAACCCCTGACGCCGATGTGGCGATCCTGCTCGATTACGACAGCCGATGGGCGCTCGAACTTCAGCCACACAACCAGGTCCTGCGTATGGATCACGCCACGGACTACGTTATCAAAAATCCTGCCGTACGCATGGATCGCGAGGATGAACCCGACGAAAAGTATATGACGGGCCGGGCCTGGATCGCCTGGCCGTTCCTCGCCCCCTACCTGGCTCTGTGGGAAGACAATGTACCCGCCGCCATCGTCTCGCCCGGCAGCGATCTGAGCCAGTATCAGATCGTCTGTGCGCCCTTCCTCAACCTCGTGCGCCCGGAAGTTGCCAACACACTCCATCGCTATGTCCAAAACGGCGGCACGCTCATCGCCGGTCCCCGCACCGGCTTCAAAGACAGCCACAACCGGCTTTTTTCAGAACCGCAACCGGGTCCGCTGAGCAACATCTTTGGCGCCACCGTTCGCCACTTTGACTCGTTGGGACCCGACCGAACGAATCAACTGCGCTGGACGCGGGCCGTGACGCGCATGGGGCCGCAGTCGCCCATCGGGCTGTGGGCGGAGATCCTGGAGGCGGCCGAAGGCACCCAGGTCCTCGCCACCTACACCGAAGGCTGGTATGCAGGCGGCGCGGCCATCACCTACAAGGAACACGAGGGTGGCGGCAAAGCGGTTTATGTCGGCTGTATGGGTGGCCCAATGCTCTATCACACCCTCTTCGACTGGGTTCTGCCTGATCACGGTATCTTCCCACTGATGCCGTCGCTGCCCGGGGTGGAGATCTGTGCGCGTGTGGCGGCCGATGGCCGGCGCATCCTGTTTTTGCTCAACCATACGAGCAAGACCCAGCATCTCTCGTTGTTGATCCCCGTGGCGGATGTCCTCACCGGGGATCGCTTTGAGCGCAGCATCGTCTTGCAGCCCGGCGAGGTGCGTGTCATCGAAGAAAACAGGTAACTCTTCGGCTGACCAGGTAGGAATGGAGGCAGTAAACAGCGTGATCGAACTGGCGCCCCAACACAAAATCGGCCTGCCCGTCGCCTCGCCCGTCTTGATCGCCGGGGGCATGGTCGGCTATGGCGAAGCCATGCATCGGGGGTTGGACCCGACCAGGATGGGCGCAGTTGTGGTCGGGCCGATCTCGCGCCGGCCGCTGCGCGGCAGCGAACCGCCACGACTGGCCGAAACCACCGGTGGCTTTGTCTTGGAAACGGGGCTGCAGAATCGGGGCGTCAAGTCTGTGCTGCAAAAGATGGCGCGGGGGTGGCCGCGGCTGGGCTGCCCGGTGGTGGCTCAGATCGTGGACAATCATCGCGCCGACGCCGCGGTGACGGCGCAGCGCCTGCTGGGGGTGGACGGGCTGATGGGGCTGGAACTCGCCGTCGATCCGCACACCGGCGCAGACGAACTCTCGGACCTGATCCAGGCCATCCGCTGGGAAAACGACCTGCCGCTGTGGGCCAAACTCCCCTTAGATCGGGCCGGCGAACTCGCCGCCGTGGCGGTAGAGGCCGGCGCCGACGCCCTCGTCATCGGTCAACCGGGACGCGGCGCGCTGGCCAATCGGGCCGGGGTCTCTGTTGTGGGGCCGGTCTACGGTCCACTCACCTTTGCGCTCATGCTGGCTGCGCTGCTCGATGTAGTCCGATTGAATCTAGCACTACCGCTCATCGCCTGCGGCGGAATTCACACAGTGGCGCAGGCGCGGCAGGTGATGGCGGCCGGGGCCAGTGCCCTGCAACTTGACAGCATCGTCTGGGTGGAGCCAGGGCAGGCGATGGAAATCGCCCAAGCACTGGCTGCGGGTAGTGGTACTGTTTCAAATCAGGCATGATGAACAGTCAGTCACCTCCGCCATCACCGGCCAGAGCCACGCTCGCGGATCGTTACGCCTCACTCCTCACTGCCCTCTTCACTACCTTTCGCCTTGTCTTCATCCCGGCGGCTACGCTCACCCACACTGCCCACGGACCGATCTGGATCGGCGCGCTCCTGGGCCTGCTGCTGACCTTTGGCGGGGAGTGGTTGACCCGGCGCGCAGGGAGACGGCTGACGCTTCCGCGGCAGGATCTGGTGATGATCATGATGTCGCTCGTCCTGCTTGGCCTCTTGCCGGAGGAGACGCCCGTCACGCTGATACTGTGGTCGGGGATCGGTCTGGCCTGGGGCGAATACGCCCGCAGCATTTCGCCGCAGCGATCAGGAGGCAGCCGTCGATTGGGATACGTGCTGGGCGTGGGTATCGGATTGACCGGCTTGATTGGGCCGGGAACCTGGATTGTGGCCATCTTGCTGATACCGCAACTCTGTGTTGAGTACTATCGAGATGAACTCGAACGCAACCGGCGCAAAGCGCAACAGCACAAGCCGCGCTAAACCTGGCGCGCTTTTCGCTGGTGTCGTGTCAACGATCAAGTGATCGCAATTCGTAGGGGCGCTGCTTGCTGCGCCCACAGTGTGCCGGGCGCAGCAAGCAGCGCCCCTACCGATCAAATCACGCTTTCGGCGTTCCTCGCCGCCGCATCACTAGAACAGCCCCATCTGGTGTAGAGGACGCCGCCCGCCCACCAGGACGTAGGCCGCGGCCCTGTTCGGACTGGGCACACCGATCTGGGCCAGTTGGGCAAGATCGGTCAAAGCGCCGTCTCGCCGCGCCGCCAGAATGCGGTCTGCCGACTTGGGGCCGATGCCCGGTACACGCAGCAATGTATCTCGATCCGCGTGATTGAGTTCAACGGGGTTGTGGCGCAGGTTGAGATCCGCCCACGCCTGTTTGGGATCGACATCCAGACGCAGGTTGTGATCAGGCTGAAAGCCGATGTCCTCCGTGCTCCAATTGTAATCGCGCAAGAGGAAGCTGGCCTGGTAAAGTCGATAGGCGCGGCGCGCAGAAACTGCCGGCCTATCTTCAAAGGGCGTTTGCGGAACGGGACCGAAGGCCATGTAGTAGGCACGGCTGATGCCGGCCTGCCGGTATAGTTTCTCGCTCAAATCGAGCAGTTCCAGATCGGTGTCCCCCACGGCGCCGACGACAAACTGGGTCACCGACGAGGCACGCACGCGCTCGTTGCGCCGGATCTCTTCCACCCACATCAGCCGCTGCACCAACTCGTTCCAAAAATCCTTCTTGGGCGCCAACATCTCCAAACGCTGCATTGTCGCCCCCTCCAAATTGATCGAAACCCGATCCGCCAGTTGCATGGCGCGGCGGATCTGTTCATACTCGGCGCCCGGCATAATCTTGAGGTGAATATAGCCGCGATAGCTGTAGGTGCGGCGCAGGATTTCGGCCGTGTCGATGATCTTGTCCTGGGCGCGCACGCCGCCGTTGATGATCCCAGACGAAAGGAAGATGCCGTCCACCAGGTTGGCGCGCTGGATGCGATCGAAGCCTTTGGCCATTTCGTCGGGCTGAAAGGTGATCCGTTCGGTGCGGCTGCGCCCGGCGCGAAAGCTACAGTAATAGCAGTTTCGCTCACAGGCCGTGGTCATCATCGTCTTGAGGATCGGCTTCGGGCCCTGGGGGGTGACGACATTGGAGATCGAGCGCTGCAGCGCCTCGATCTTGCGTTCAGCCCGCCGCTGCGTCACAGCGGCCGCCGGCGTGTAGCAAGAGGGCACGGCGATCTCTGCATGCGGGGCGTCACCGGCCGATTCAAACTCGGTGACATTCCCCATTTGGATGATCTTCTCGACAGGATCGGGCGCGATGACAATGTTCATGGCCCAATTATACCGAACTTTTGTTCTATTCGTCAAGCGCGATTGCGAATTCCCCCGCAATCGTGAAGATGCTTGCGTACGGCGTTGCAGGTAGAGCCTAGAATGGGGTATGCTCTGGCGTAAATCTTGGCTAAACATCCGGTGCTGTGGAGGTTGTATGCGTGCAGTGGTTCAACGTGTAAGTGAGGCCAGCGTACGGGTAGACGGTGAAATTGTGGGCCGGGTCGGGCGCGGTTTCCTCGTGTTGCTGGGTATCGGCCATGCTGACGGCAAAACCGAGGCCGAGTGGCTTGCGCGCAAGATCGCGGGCCTGCGTCTCTTTGAGGATGGTGATGGCAAGATGAACCTGAGCCTGGCTGATGTCGACGGCGCCGTCCTGGCGGTGAGCCAGTTCACGCTCTACGGCGACGCCCGCAAAGGACGCCGGCCCAGCTTCATCGAGGCCGCCCGCCCCGAACAGGCGCAGCCACTCTACGTTTACTTTTGCGAGCAACTGGCGAAGGAAGGTGTTCCCGTTCAACGCGGCATCTTCCAGGCCGAGATGAAGGTCACTCTGGTCAACGACGGGCCTGTGACGCTCTGGCTGGAGACGGAGAAGAGTGAATAGAGGAACGGATACAAATCAGAAACGAAGTAAAGGAGCCCCCCATGAGTAAGCTTAGCACAACGGTTGCCGCCGAACCGGCGATGGATCTGGCGGTGATCCGCGAGATGGCAAATGAATTCCAAGACTATATTCTAAGTGGCGAGGTCTACCACACGTTGGTGGTGCGCACGGATCGCGGCGACGAACGCATCCAGAGCAGCGGTGGCGACCTGCTGGCGCGGCTGCACAAACTCCAGGCGCAGGTGGATCAACTGAACCCGGATCAACAGCGCGAACTGGGCGAACTGCGCCAGAAGCTAGAAGGCGATATGGCCGACTTCCGCACACGCTTCCGCAGTCTGCTGGAACGCGAGGTGAAGGCGCGGCTCAACAGCCTCATATGGTACCTTGACGAGTGCCAGGGAGATCGCCGTCAGTGCCGGGTGCAGTATCCGTTCGAGATCCGCAACCGACAGCGCGTCGCCGAAATCTGGAAGTTCTTCGGCGATGCTCCGCCCGAAGGCCTGCGCGGCCAGATCGACAGCATTGATCGGCGCATCCGCGGCACCACCAATCAGGACGAGTTCGTGTGGGACGATCACGTGAAGGCGATTTATCCGCGCGATCAGTACTGGTATCTGTACGTGCTACCCCAAATGTGATGCAGAAGGGTTGCTCATCTCTTCTTCTGCAAATAGACGGTAATTTCGCTGCGATTGTGGAAGAGTTGGCGAGCACCGGCGACGACGTAGGCGCCTTTGAGGATGTTGAAGGCGTGGTTGAGGATGGAGCGGCGGCCACTTTCGGGCAGTTTGAAGGTCATCAGAGCGATGCCGTGCGGGTAGAGCTGCCGGGCGTAGTCAACCATCAGCCGCGCCGAGTCGCGGGCGTCCATGCGCATGTCGTTGACAATCAGATCGAACTCATCGGGTTCATCGGCCAGATAGGCTTCGGCAGTGACCCGTTTGTGGCGAATGCCCTTATCCTTGGCCAGGCGAGGATCGATCTCAGCCGGATCCACGGCAGTGACAAACTGCTCGCGCTGGCGCAAGACGCGCGTCCAGCCGCCGGGCGCCGCCCCCAGATCCAGGGCAATGCCGCGTGGGGGCAATTCAAGGTGAAAGACCTCCAGCGCTTCTAGCAGCTTGAACTCAGCCCGGCTCACCTGATCCTTCTCACGCGCAAAACGACGTTCCCCACCCGCCCAATCAGACAAGTTGTAGTTGACAAGCGAGAGGCCGATGTAGGCCGCGTACGGGCTCCGGTCATGCGCTGTGCTCGGCGTCGTCGTCGATGCTCCGTCAGCGGCGTTGCCTATCTCGGCACAAACGACGGACACTACCTGCAACGGAGCGCGCACATCGAGGGCGGCGCCGCTCAGTTCCTGGAGGCGCTGCGAAAGGGCGCGGTTGACGTCAAAGGGCTTGTAGGCCAGATCCGCAAGCAGACGCGTCTGTACCGAGAAGGGCAGTTCGGGATCGAGCATGGAGGCTATTTCGGCTTCGGCGGCATCAACCATGGCGTGGATATCATCCTCGGCGCCGCGCAAGGGTACGGTTACGTCGACGGGGTTAATATGCCGCACGAAGATCGGCGGTTCCAGGCGCCAGGTTTCGGCCAGCCCCCAGAACCCCTCTACACAGTCGAGGAGCACGATGCCTGGGGCAAGCTGCGCCAGCATGTCTACCTCTGTGGCAGTGCGGTATGCTTCGTCGAGGGCGAGATCGATAAAATCAGGGTCGGCAGTCAGGATTAATTGCGGCATAGTAACCTTCGGGTTGGTGTCAATTTCAAACAGCAAGAGCGTGTTCAATCATGCCCGCTACTTCTCTCGCCCGTTGCGGGGCGTCGCCTACATAGTCAGAGGCGTCGAGGAGACGGCGGGCAGTATCGGCATCGACCAGCGCGGTGATCCGTGGATCGGCGAGCAGATTCTGCATGAGCGGATTGGCGGCGCCGGCTTGCAGCGCAGCCCACGCCGTCAGGCTCTGCTCGCGGATGACTTCGTGCAGTTGTTGGCGGTCACCGCCGGCTTTGACGGCTTCCATGAGCAGGCGCTCGGTGGCGGCGAAGATGCCGTAATCGCGCAGATTGCGCGCGGTGGGGCCGGCCCAGATGGTCAGCCCGTCGACCAGTTTTTGCATCTGCCCCAGGATTTCGTCTGTCACCAGAAAGGCTTCGGACAGGAAGAGCCGCCGGTTGGCCGAATCGTCGAGGGTACGCTCGAGCAGGCTGAGCGCGGCGTTGTCCCAGGCCGGGCGAGGCAGGGCGGCGAGGATGCGGCTGAGGCTGTCCACATTTTCGGCGGCAATCGGGTTGCGTTTGAAGGGCATGGCGCTGGAGCCGACCTGATGGGTGCCGAAGGGTTCGCTCCATTCGCCGAAGGGCGGCGATTGCAGGATGCGCAGATCGAAGGCGAATTTGTGCACACTGGCCCCCAGGCCGGCCAGCGCATTGATGATGAACCAGTCCTGTTTGCGCGGGTAGGTCTGGGTGGCAGCGGTGAAGGCTTCGATACCCAGGTTGGCCATGACCCGATCTTCAAGTTGGCGGGCGCTCCAGCCGCTGCCGTCGAGGAGTTGTGTGTAGCTGGCGCTGGTGCCTACTGCCCCTTTGAGACCCTTGCCGCGGATGGCGCCGCGCACGCGGCGCAATTCCCCCAGATCGGCGAGCAGATCCTGGCCGTACTGAGCGAGACGATAGCCGACGGTGGTCGGCTCGGCGGGCTGGATGTGGGTAAAGGCGATAGCAGGCGTGTCGGCGTTTTCCTCGATGCGGACTGTCAGCGAACGCAGCACGCCTTCGAGTTTGGCGATCACGAGATCACAGGCGGCGCGCAAACGCAGGGCGTCCACGTTGTCGAGAACATCCATCGAGGTGGCGCCCAGGTGGATAATCGCCCCGCCTTGCGGACACTGCTCGGCGTAGGTCTTGATCTCGGCCATGAGATCGTGGCGGATCTCGCGCTCGATCTCGGCGGCGCGGGCGATGTCGATCTGGTCCTGGTGGGCGCGCAGATCGGCAACCTGTTCGGCGGTCACCAAGCCGGCGGCGTGTTGGGCGTCGGCCAATGCCACCCAGAAACGGCGCAGCAAGCGGCGCTTCTCGGCTTCGCTCCAAACGCGGCGCATCTCGGCGCTGCCATAGCGCCAGGTCAGCGGGGAAAGGTAGGTTTCGTGATCGAACTGAAGGCTCACGTACAGTCTCCGTTTCGGTGGATGTGTCGAACGAACACGCCAGACATGGTTGACGTCCAAGATCCCTGGTAGGCGAATGCGGCGCACCCTTTGCCTGAGTCACAATGGTAACACCCACCGGCAAGATCCTGTAAGTGCGGCAGATAGGGAATGTCATTTTGCAGCGGCGCTTTTGTCTGCCCGAAATCTGTCAACCGATTCGCCGATCTCGCGTGCTTCCTTTATGAATCCCTTTTCGGACGCGTTTCGGACGCCCGCCCGTTATAGTGTTGCCATCGAGTTCACCACACCGCAAGGATTCGCCCATGAACAACGGCTTTCTGTCGTACTTCTCTATGCTCATCACGCAGTTGCCCATGTTGGTGGTCTACGCTGTGGGGCTGATGACGGCGCACAGCTACCGCCAGCAAATGCCGCAGGCAGCGAACCGAGTCACCTGGGCCATCCTCCTACTGGTGATCGATGCCACCGTCCTCAACTTTGCGTGGTACTGGATTCTAAACACAATGGCCCTGCAAAACGTGAGTGAAGGGCAGATGAACCTGGTGGTGAATGGGGTGGGGCTGGTGCGCAACCTGATCCATGCCTGGGCCTTTATGCTGATCCTCGGCGCGATTTTCCCCGGCCCGGTGCAGGTCACTTTGCCGCGGCGTCTGGTAGGTGCGGCGCTGGGGTTGTTGATCGGCTGCGTTGCCGGCGTGGTCTTGGGCATTGCGATTGGCATGGCCAGCGGGACAACGACCCAGGATGGCGCCATGGCATACCTTGTCGTCTTCTTCGTCCTTCCCATCTCTGCGGTGATCGGCACAGTCGTCGGCGTCATCATGGCCGGTGTGCCGAGAGCCGTCCACTAAACAGTTCAAGGAACCTGTCGATGAAACGTGGCATTTTTATCAATCTCAGGATTCTTGTGATCCTCATCTTGTTGGTTGCGCTGCCATTCCTGATCATGGTGGCGGCGGGGCTGGCGGGAGAGGTCCTCGGTTGCGAGATGGGTGGGGCATCCATGCCCGGTGGTTTGTGCGGAGTTCTCTACACAATTATCTTTGTGCTTGGTTGGTCGTCGATTGCGATTGTGCCTGTCAGCGCGGGCGTCTTGCTGCTCTACCTGCTGGGCGTATTCGTCTTTTTTGTCGGCGCCGTGGTCATCGCAGGGCTGAGGGGGCGACCTGTCTCGCCCACGATCAAAGGCATGGGGGTGAGTACCCTGGTGTTGATTGTGCTTGCCGCAGGCGTGGCGGGCGTGGTACTGGCGGCCAACTGGTATCAAGCGGAATACGTCGGCCGTTGTGAGGGATTGCCAGAAGTGGCCTCGACCGGCAGAGAAAATGGCCCATTGGCGCTGGCGGTCGAAGTTCCGGCGGGTAGCGACATCGAATCACGGACCATCCTTGTGGTCACGCCGGAGGGCAGGCTACTTTTTCGGCTGGACAAATCATATCGAGGGCGGGAACCGGCTTGGTCGCCCGATGGCAGCCAGTTGGCCTTTGCGGCACAGGATTGGCAGACAAGACGGTCTGCACTGCACCTTGCGGATTTGCAGGGCAATGTCGGCCCGGCGCTGCTGACGGAGCAGACACGGTTGGACAATATTTCCTGGTCGCCGGATGGGACGCGCCTGCTCTTTGAGGGGATCACGGAAGAACTGTTTGGCGAGCTTATGTTCATCAACCGCGACGGGAGCGAGCGCCGCACGCTGACCTCCTCGACTGGGTTGGATGGCGATGCGCGCATTTCTCCTGATGGCCAACAGATCGTGTTCGCCTCCAGTCGGAAGGGAGCCAGAGATATTTACCTGATGAACAGCGACGGTTCGAATGTTCGTCGCCTTACCCGTCACTTTGCCGAAGATGCCGATCCTGCCTGGTCGCCCGATGGTCGTTGGATTGTGTTCGTCTCGAATCGAGGCAGCGGCCGCAACATGAGCAGGGTTTACAGCCTCTACATCATGTCCGCCGATGGCAGCAATCAATGTCAACTGACTGAGGGCGAAAGTTCAGTATGGGAACCGGTTTGGTCTCCAGACGGGCAGTGGATTGCCTACGCTTCCCAGGGGCAGGGCGAGATCTACCTGGTGCGCCCCAATCGCCAGGAGCTTCGTACCCTCGCCCTACCGGTTGAGGTGAAACAAGTCTATACGCTGGATTGGGCTGCGGCAAAATAGCCCCAAACGAATGCAGCATAGTTGATCTATCCTCAGCTCTACGTATAATTACCCATGCTCCTCTGCTGCGGTGGTAATAGCCCACGCCATGTGCAGGTCTCCCTGGCTGCACAAAACGAAGCGCCACCGCAGGTCAGGACCTCACAGCGCAACGAATAATCAAAAGGACAACTCAATGAACCGGCGAGTCTGGCAGCCCTGGTTGGCTGCACTATTTGCGTTTTTGCTGTTGGCATGCGCCCCGGCGGCCACCGAGACACCTTCCGCCAATTCATCTACCGGCGCCGCCACTGAGTCTACTCAGGCTGTCACACTGCGCATTGGCTGGGCGGGCAGCCCCGATTCGCTCAACCCAGGCGTGGCTGTGCTTTCTGAGGCGTACAGCATCTTTGAGCTGGTTTACGATTCTATGTATCGCCTGGAACTGGACGGCAGCTACAGCCTGGAACTGGCCGAAAGCGTGGACGTGTCGGACGATGGCAGGGTGTGGACCTTTACGTTGCGCGACGGTGCTACCTGGCACGACGGCGAACCTGTCACAGCGGCGGATGTGGCCTTTTCGTACAATCTCTACAAGAACACAGAAGGCTTCCCCTTCTTGCCGGTCTACACATCGTACTTCGACACCATCGAAGCGCCGGATGACCATACGGTGGTGATTACACTGACCGAAGCGATCCCGAACATGGAAGCACAGTTGATCTACCTTTATGTGATCCCCGAGCATATCTGGGGCACGCTGGAAGGACAATCCGCCGTCGACTTTGAGAACACCGAGATGATCGGCAGTGGTCCTTTCAAGCTGGCAGAGTACAGCCAGAATCAGTTCATCCGTCTGGAAGCGGTGAAGGATCACTATCTGCAGGCGCCCCGCATCGACCAGGTCGTCTTCCAGACCTTTAGCAACCAGGACGCGCTGGTGCAGGCGCTGCGCACCGCCCAGGTGGACATGATCACCGAAATGCCCGCCGCCGCCGTCCCCGCGCTGCGCAACGCCGAGAACGTCGAAGTCGTCACCGGCCCACCCAGCGACCCCGGCACCAACGACATCTTCTTTAACCAGGTGTTGCCCGAAAATTGCCCGCCCGATGACGGCGTCTGTTCCGGCCATCCGGCGCTGCTCGATCGCGCTGTACGCCTGGCCATCGCCCACGCCACCGACAAGCAGCAGATCATCGACGTCACCATGCTCGGCTTCGGCACACCGGGCCGCGTCCTCATTCCCGATGGATTGGGCATCTGGTTCAACAGCGACCTCGAAGACTACGCCTACGATCCGGCGCTGGCCAATCAGATCCTCGACGAAGCGGGCTATTTGGACACCGACGGCGACGGCGTGCGCGAGATGCCCGACGGCAGCCGTCCACTCACGTTTCGCCTCAACTGGCCCAGCGACAGCGTTTGGGCGCAGCGCGCCGCCGAACTGGTAAGCGGCACCTGGGGGCAGATCGGGATCAAAACCGAACCGCAGGCGCTCGATCCGGATGCGTTGACCGCCATCTGCTGCCCGTCGTTTGACTACGACATCATGCTCTGGGGCTGGGTCTCGGATCCCGACCCCGGCTATCTGCTCAGCGTCACGACGACAGACGAGATCCCCACGGGCAACAGCGAAACAGGCTATTCCAATCCCGCCTATGACGCTCTCTATGTGCAGCAGGCGACCACCCTCGATCAGGATGCCCGCCGCCAGTTGGTGTGGGAAATGCAGCGCATCCTCTTTGACGACGTGGTCTACGTTGTGCCCTTCTACGACCAGTCTGTGCAGGCTTACCGTACTGACCGCTTCACGGGCTGGAAACTCGACGGCAAGATTACGTTGCAGAATATTGCGTCGCTGCTCGTCGTGGAACCGGTGGAATAAGGGAGAGGATGAGATGATGAGATGATGAGGATGATGGAGATGATGATCGTCATGATTCATCATCCCATCATCTCCACCATCTCCATCATCATCTCATCCTCTCAAATCTGATTCATGACAAGTTACGCTCTTCACAAACTCTTCTGGGCCGCGTTGACGATCCTCTTCGTCATCGTGCTCAACTTTTTTCTCTTTCGCATCCTGCCCGGCGATCCGGCGCGGTCGGGGATGCGCGACCCGCGCTTGACGCAGGAAGCGCAAGAGGCGATCCGCGTGCGCTTCGGCCTGGACAAGCCGGTGATCAACTGCTTCGAGTCGATCAACCCGCTGCGAACCGGCGATTGCTGGGTCAACCCCTTGCAGACGCAATTCTTTATCTACGCCGGTAATCTGCTGCATGGGGAACTGGGGATCAGCTATCACACCAATCGCCCGGTGACCGATGTGCTGGCAGAACGGCTGTGGAACACCGTACTCCTCATCGGCGCAGGACAGATCCTGGCGGTGATCTTCGGGATGGCGCTGGGCGTGCTGGCGGCGTGGAAGGCGCACACCAGCGTGGACTACTCGGCGCTGATCGTCAGTCTGATGGCATGGAGCCTGCCTACCTTTTGGCTGGGAATCATCTTGCTCTTCTGGGGCAGCACCTACTTCAACTTGCCGCTGGGCGGCATGATCACGGCGGGGCAGAGCTTCGCCACCTCCTGGGATCGGACGGTGGATCTGCTGCGTCATCTGGCGCTGCCCACGCTGACTTATACCATCGTCTTTTTGGGCGAGTATATGCTCATCATGCGCAGTTCGCTGCTCGACGTGCTGTCGGAAGATTACATCCTCACGGCCAAGGCCAAGGGGTTGAGCAACCTTCAGATCCTAAAGGACCACGCCCTGCAGAATGCCATGTTGCCTATGGTGACGATCATCGCGCTCAACCTCGGCTTCACCGTAGCCGGTGCGATCCAGATCGAAACAGTCTTCTCATGGCCTGGGCTGGGTGGGGCCATATTCGACGCCGTGGGCCGGCGTGACTATCCGATGCTGCAGGGCGCGTTCCTGCTCATTGCCATCAGCGTGATCTTCGCCAACCTGGCCGCAGACTTGTTGTACTCGGTGCTCGATCCTCGTGTGAAGACAGGCTGATCACAGTCGCTTATCGAGAATGAAACCAACACATGGAATCAATTCAAGCAACCTCCTTCTCGGCCTTTTTCCACAACCGCATGAGCATGGTCGGGGCGATCATGCTGGGGCTGGCGCTACTTGTGGCGTTGGCGGCGCCCTGGATCGCGCCGTTTGACCCCGACACGCCGATCCGCGTGACCATCGACGATATCTACGCCGGGCCCAGCACCGTACATTGGCTGGGGACGGACGACGCCGGCCGCGATGTGCTGTCAAGTTTTGTCTTTGGGGCACGGGTATCGCTGCTCGTGGGCTTCTTTGCCTCGGCGATTTCGGTTGGCATCGGCGGCGTGATTGGCATCGTGGCAGGCTATGCCGGTGGACGGCTGGAAGCTGGCCTCATGCGCTTTACTGACATCGTCCTCGTGATCCCCGATCTGCCGCTGGCGGTGGTCATCGTGGCGTTGACCAAGCCCAACCTGTGGAATATCATCTTCGTGATCGGCATCTTGGGGTGGACGGGCACGGCACGGCTGGTGCGCGCGCAGACGTTGTCGGTGAAACAGCGCAAGTTTGTGCTGCGCGCTCAGGCCATCGGCGCCGGCAAGATCCACATCATTCGGCGGCACATCTTCCCGCTGGTGCTGCCGCTGATCGTCGTCAACACGGTGCTGGTGATTTCGCTGGCCATCCTCAACGAAAGCACCTTGAGCTTCCTGGGCCTCGGCGATCCCACAACGCTGAGTTGGGGGCAGATGCTCAATTTCGCCTTTACCCGTGGGGCGATGAGCGCAGGGGCGTGGTGGGCGTTGGTTGCCCCCGGCTTTGGCATCGTGTGGGTGGTGCTGGGTTGCACGCTGCTAGGCCAGGGGCTGGAACAGGTGCTTAACCCACGGCTGCAGGGGCACCATTTGGCGGTGGGAGACAAGATGGTGGCGCGCATCCCTGAGCCTGTCACCTCCTCGCAACCGCTGCACACGCAAGCCGCTGCAGGTGACCAATGAACGACCCACTGCTCGATGTGCGCCGGCTTTCGGTGGACTATGTGGGCAAAGGCGCGCCCGCCCACGCCGTGACTCAAGTAAGTTTCAGCCTGGGCCAAGGTGAGATCCTGGGGCTGGTGGGCGAGAGCGGTTGTGGCAAAACTACGCTGGCGCTGGCGCTGCTGCGACTGCTCCCCGCCGGCGGACGCATCACCGACGGTGCTATCAACTTTCGGGGCCGCGATCTGCTGGACTTGAGCGAGCGCGAGATGGCAGCGGTGCGCTGGAAGGAGATCGCCATGATCTTTCAGGGGGCAATGAACGCGCTCAACCCTGTGCGATCCGTGGGGGATCAAATTGCGGAAGCGATCCGCCTGCACACGCCATCCGATCGGAGAGAGGTCAACCGGCGCGTGGACGAGATCCTCGACCTGGTGGGCATCGCCGCTGCCCGCAAGCACCAGTTTCCCCACCAATATTCAGGCGGCATGCGCCAGCGGGCCATGATCGCCATGGCGCTGGCCTGTTCGCCGCAGATAGTGATTGCAGACGAGCCGACCACGGCGCTGGATGTGATGATCCAGGCGCAGATCCTCGATCTGTTGCTGCGATTGCGCGACGAGCTGGGGCTGGCGATCATCTTCGTGACCCACGATCTGGGTGTGGTGGCCGAAATCTGCGACAGCGTGCTGGTGATGTACGGTGGCGTGAGCGCCGAATACGCCGACGTAGACACCATCTACAACAAGCCACGCCATCCCTACACGCAGGAACTGCTCAAGGCGTTTCCCGACCTGACGCGCCCCAACGAACGGCTGGCCTCCATCCCCGGTTACCCGCCGCGATTGGATGCGCTGCCGCCGGGTTGCCGCTTCGCCCCGCGCTGCCCCGCCGCCTTCCAGCGCTGCCAGGTGGAGATGCCGCCAGTCTACACGCTGGGGACAGGCCATGAGGCGAGTTGTTTTCTTGTAGACGAGGGACGAATCACTGAATGACATTGTCTGTACGTCGTGATGGTGGGCCGGTTGTCGGGGCACGAGGGGGATGGGAGGAGATCGGCGCGCCCATTGACGAGATCGTCGCGTCCCATTCCCCTCGTGCCCGTACCAATATCGTGTTGGTGAGCCATGACGACGAGGTATCACTCAATCTTACAGGAGGAAATGATGGCGTTTGCAGCGTTGTTTGAGGGCAAAGCGGCGGCCGAACATCTGTCGGTGTTGAAAGATGCGCTGGTGATCCTTGCCCGCCAGAGCAGGGAGCAAGCGGGGACGATCCGCTATGAGTTTTTTCAACCGCAAGATGACCCGCTGACGATTTTGCTTTTCGCGGTCTGGGAAGATGAGGCCGATTGGAAAGCACATGTGGCGTCAGATGTGCACAACCGGTACGCGCAATCCCTGCCGGCGGGCGCCTGGGCGGTCAGGCCGGTGATGACCCGGCTACAGGCGTTGGAAGGTTAGTACGCAAACAACAAAGGAAGTAGAGGGTTTTTGTGTGGATGGGCCTTCGGCCCATCCACACAAAAACACAGCAACATGATTCACAGCGTACCAAGGGTTAGTTCCGTTGCTAGATGAGTTGTCAGCAAGAGGTACAGATTCAAGGAGAATCCGGCAGACGTGGCAGCACCGATCCTCGAGGTTCGTAATCTTGAAAAACGTTTCCTGATTCGCCGCGGATGGCTTTGGTGGGCGCGCGAAGGAGCGGTGCGCGCCGTGGACAATGTGAGTTTCGATCTGCAGCGCGGCGAGGTGCTGGGGGTGGTGGGCGAGAGCGGCTGCGGCAAGTCGACGCTGGCCTTGACGCTGTTGGGGCTGGAGTCGCCTACGGCAGGCAGTATTGTCTTTGAGGGCCGGCAGACCTCTTCGTTGAGTAACGCCGCGCAAAAGGAGATGCGCCGCCACATCCAAATGATCTTCCAGGACCCGTACGAGTCGCTCAACCCGCTGATGACGATTGGCGACATCGTGGCCGAACCGCTCGCCGTCCACGGGCTGGCCAGGGAGAAGGGAGAGATGCGCCGCCGCGTGATCGCGGCGCTGGAAGACGCCGGGCTGAAGCCCGCCGAACGATTCCTCGATCGACTGCCGCATGAGCTTTCGGGCGGACAGCGACAGCGGGTGGTGATCGCCGGCGCGCTGGTGCTCGAACCGGCGCTGCTGCTGGCCGACGAACCGGTTTCCATGCTCGATGTGAGCATTCGCGCCGAGATCCTCAACCTGCTGGCCGATCTGCGCCGGAACCGTGGCATTTCGATCCTTTTCATCACCCACGATCTCAACACCATCGCCGCCCTGGCCGACCGCATCGCCGTCATGTATCTGGGCCGCATCGTGGAAATCGGCCCGGCGCCGCAGATCCTCGGCCATCCTCAGCATCCGTATACAAAAGCGCTGCTCTCCGTGGCCCCCGTCCCCAACCCTCGGCTGCGCCGGGAGCGCATCATCCTGCAGGGAGAAACACCGGATCCCGTCAACCTGCCCAGCGGTTGCCGCTTTCATCCGCGCTGCCCGCTTGCCGTAGACGAATGCAGGCGCGTAGACCCACCTTTTGTCGCCGTCAGCAACGATCACCAGGCGGCATGCTTGCTTGTGGGTGAAGCATGAGGAGAAGGCGACGATCTTCTGCCGCCGCGCAGCCTATCAGCCCAACACCTGCGCCAGGGTTTGCGCCAGCAGATCTACGTCTACGGGCTTGAGCAGCCAACCGGCCAGTCCTTTCGCGGTTAGCCCGGCCAACTCACCATCCAGGGGGTGACCGCTGAGGATCACAACGGGAACAGAAGACTCGCGTTCGCACAGGGCAGCGAGCAACTCCTCGCCGCCCATGCCCGGCATGACTAGATCGCTCAGAACCAGATGGATAGCGGCCCCATGTTCATCCATGATCTTGAGCGCATCTTGCCCGTCACTGGCGGCGAGCGTCCGGTAGCCCAGCATCTCGATGATATCTTGCAAGGCAGTCAACAAAGCCGGATTGTCCTCTACGATCAGGATGGTCTGCCCGCCACACACCCATGGTTGGCGCCGGCCGGGAGGGGTCGGGCGGGTTTGCGTCGTGACGGCGGGCAAGAAAACGGTGAAAGTCGTTCCGCGGCCCACGATCGATTCGACCTCAATCTCGCCGCCATGCTGTTTGACGATACCGTGGATTTGAGGCAGCCCCAATCCAGATCCCTGGCCCGGGGCTTTGGTGGTGAAGAATGGCTCAAAGATGTGAGGAAGATCCTCCGTCGAAATCCCCCACCCGCTGTCGGCCACGGTCAGGCGGAGCCAGGGGCCGGCCGGCAGGTCGGGGCGAGGAGGCGTGTCCTGGTGAGCCAGGGCGAGGCGCAGGCTCCCCCCTTTGGGCATGGCGTCACGCGCGTTGACGGCCAGATTCATCACCATCTGCTGCATACGGGTCAGATCCACCAGAGCCACGTGTTCACCGGGTTCACAGTCCAGGCTTACCCGGATTGTCTCGGGCAGGGTGTGGCTGAGCAGGTTGACCTGATCCGTCAGGAACGGCGCCAGATCGAGGGGATGCCGTTCGAGCACGGCGCGGCGGCTGAAGTCAAGAATCTGTTGGATCAAACGCGCAGCGTGGCCAACTTGCGACTGGATTACCGCCAATCGCTTGCGATCTCGCTCGTCCATGGCCGGGGAACGCCCCACGAGAGGCACCTGCAAGGCGATCACAGCCAGGATATTGTTGAAATCGTGGGCGATCCCGGCGGCAAGTTGACCCACGGCGGCCAGCCGCTCCTGGTGACGGAGCTGTTCATTGAGATCCTGGGCCAGGGCTTCGGCCTGGATCTGTTTGCTGACGTCGACAAAGATGACGACAATCTGGCGCAAAGAACCGTCTTGTTCAAACTCAGGAAATGCGTTCACCATCACCCAGATCACGTTCTGGTTGTCTGGGTGTTTGATGCCGTACACCAGGTTTTCGATAGGGGTTCGGGTGGTCAACACCTGCATCACCGGGTACTCGGCCAGGGGCAACCGGCTGCCATCCCTGCGCATGAAATACCAGGTTGGATCATGGGCGGTCTTGCCCAGGGCATGATGGGTGTCGAGACCCAGCAACTGATGGGCCTGGTCGTTGGCCAGGATAATCTGCGTGTCTGGCCCATGGACGACGATCCCGACCTGGAGATTCTGCACCAGGAGCCGGTGGGTCTCTTCGCTCTTGCGCAAGGCTTCTTCGACTCGCTTGCGATCAATAATCTCCCAGACCAGGTCGGCAAAACGAGCTACAATTTCAGTATCGTCTTCAGCATACTCAACCGGTTTGTTCCCCACCCCCAGGACGGCGACCACCTTATCCGCGCGAAAGATGGGCACCACCAACTCACGGATGACGGCGGGGTGGCCTGTCGGCATACCCTTGCGGTGGGGCAAAGAAGCGTAGTCGTTGTGGATAACCGGTCTTCGCTCTCGGATACAGTCCACCCAGACACCCGCTTGCGCGATCGGGTAATGCCGGCCTTCACCTTCGGCCCAACAAAATTCCTGCAGGGTGCGTGTCGACCAGGCCTGGAGGGAGAGCGTCTGCTGATCACCTTCTACGAAATGATAGAAGCCCACTTCACTGCCCGTCAGTTCGGCAACTTGATCCAGGGCCTTTTGCAGCACTTCGTGCACCGAGTGGCTGACGGCAAACTCGATCAGATCCAGATGCATCTGCATCATGGCTTCGGTTTGTTTGTGCCGGGTGATATCTGAGGCAAAGTTCAGCGTAGCGGGTTTGCCGTTCCAGACAATCCGCACGGTGTTGAGAAAGACCCACTTCATGCCACCGCCGGCATCCACTATACGGAATTCGCGTCGATACTCGCTGATTTCTTCGCGCATAAACTGCTGCTCTAATGCGCCGGCCTCGGCCTGATCCTCGGGCGACAGGAAGGACATCACAGAGCGCCCAATTAGCTCACTTTGCGGTAGACCCACCAGGCCCATGCTGTGGCAATTCGCAAATTGGATGATACTGTCCTGAACGACGAAGATCGCTTCGCCGGCATTTTCAATCAGTTGTCGATATTTCTCTTCACTTTCGCGCAAAGCGGCTTCGGCTTGCATACGCTCGGTGATCTCTTCGGTGTAGAGGACAATGCCACCGACAGCGCCGTCGGCCTCGTACCAGGGCCGGCATTCCCAACGGATCCAGGCCTCGCTGCCATCCTCACGGATGTAGGAGTCCTTCTCGGCGCTCAGCACCTCGCCGGCCATGGCTCGGCGATGGGCCTCGCGCCATTTTTCGGGCACACTGGGGAAAAGTTCGTAATGGCTCTGCCCAATCACCTCTTGTCCTCTAGCCCTGCAATCGTTGAGGTAACGGTTGCCAACATAGACATAGCGCATCTCGCGATCGTAGACGGCAATGGCGCTTTGGTTGTGGGCAATGATGAAATTGAGCAGTTCCTGAGAGTTGCGCAGCGCGTTCTCGCTCTGTTGGTACTCAGCGGCGCAGAGTTCTTCATAACGGGCACAGGCGGACAGGGCATCCTGGGCCTGCCGCAACTCCTGATCCTGCCGGGCCAGCTTTGCCTGACACGAATCAAGTTCATCCAGGATTTGTCGAATCTCACTCGGTGATAGATTCGCCAAAGCATCGTCATCGCGATCAAACGTCTGCCAGCCTGTGCGGTGGGTGGGTTGCTCAGGTGGATCGGGAGTGCCAGGGACAACCATTGTCTGCTCCTACCATGTTGCGCGAATCGTCCGACTACTGAATAAGCAGTGAATACGAGCCTCTCCCGCATCATAGATCGGAATTGTCTGACAAAAAATCACGAATTTGGCTGTTTTCAAGCGCAGGAGGCAAACACAGAGGAGAGAGGAGATCCCCAACGTCTGGGCCAGACGTTGGGGATTACTGACCCTAGTGTCTATCCGTAAATGACAGTGCGCAGCACTACGTCCGCTCTAAACAGGCCAACTTCGCCGGACTGCCGTGAATTTACGGAATAGATTCTTACACTTCAAACATCTGCTCCCGTTCCGGACCAACTGATACATAGGCGATGGGGATGCCCGCCAGTTGGCTGATGCGGCCAATGTATCGCTGCGCCGCGGCCGGCAGATCGGCCCAGGATCGACAGCCCTCGGTGGAAGTCTGCCAACCGTCCCATTCTTCGTAGATGGGCGTCACGTGATTGAGGACGGCGGTGTCGGGCATGGAATCGCACACGATGTCGCCGTTGGGCAGTCGATAGCCGGTGCAGATCTTGATGACGTCAAAGTGATCGAGGATGTCGAGCTTGGTGATGGCGAGGCCGGTCATGCCGTTGAGCCAGGCCGCATAGGCGATGGCGACGCCGTCGAACCAGCCACAGCGGCGTGGGCGGCCTGTTGTAGCGCCAAATTCCTGGCCCACGTTGCGCAGCTTGTCCCCATCGACGTCGAGCAGCTCGGCGGGGAAAGGGCCATCGCCCACGGCTGAACTATATGCCTTGACCACACCCACCACCCGATCGATGGTGCGTGCCGGCAACCCCGCGCCCGACGCCGCAAACGATGCAGTGGGGTTGCTGCTGGTGACATAGGGATAGATCCCCCAATCGAGATCGCGCATCACGCCCAGTTGGCCTTCGAGCAGGATGCTCTTGCCGGTTTCTATGGCTTTGCGCGTCATGGGTACGGTGTCGACGATGCGATGGGCCAGCTTTTCGCGATACTCCATGCACAATGCATAGAGCTCCTGACCGTCCACTTGATCGCCGCCCAAGATCTCGATCTTGCGGTTGATCGTTTCCAGTGCGCCGTCGAGGCGGCTTTCCAGCCAGTCGGGCTGGAGCAGGTCGCCGATCCGCAGGCCGGAGCGCGTCGCTTTGTCGGCGTAGGCCGGTCCGATCCCCCGTTTGGTGGTGCCAATGGTATCGCTGCCACGTGCCGTTTCTTCGAGAATATCCAATGTACGGTGGTAGGGCATGAGCATCTGGGCGCGGTGGCTGATCCAAAGGTTATCGAGCGAGACACCGGCGGCGGCCAGGCTTTCCATTTCGGCGAGCAGCGACTGTGGGTTGACGACACAGCCGGTGCCAATGATGTTCTGCGTCTGCGGGTTGAAGATGCCGCTGGGGATGAGATGCAACGCATGCTTGCCATACTCGTTGATCACAGTATGGCCGGCGTTGTCTCCACCCTGAAAGCGGATCACCATATCGGCCTGTTGAGCCAAAAAGTCAATAATGCGTCCTTTGCCTTCGTCGCCCCACTGGGCGCCCACAATCGCAGTAACGGTCATAACGGGTTTGCTTTCTGGTAGTGAGAACGGAGAGAGATTAGAGAGTGAGGAATCACTTGGTCGACCGGATCTGATAATTCGGTGCTTCTTTGGTAATGATGACGCTGTGCGGGTGGCTTTCCTGGTAGCCGGCAGGGCTAATACGCACGAAGCGCGCCTTCTCCCACAAATCAGAAATATTCTGAGCGCCGACGTAGCCCATGCCCGAGCGCAGACCACCCATCAGTTGGTACACGAAGTCCTTGAGAAAGCCCTTGTAGGGCACCTGGCCTTCGATGCCTTCAGGGACGGTCTTGCCGCCCACATCGGGCGAGGCGCTGTTGTGTTGCGCAGTCTGGTATCGGTCGTTGGCGCGGCCCTTCATGGCGCCCAAACTGCCCATGCCGCGATACTCTTTGAACGAGCGCCCCTCACGGATCACGATCTCGCCGGGCGATTCATGCAAACCGGCCAACAGACTGCCCAACATCACGGCAGATGCGCCGGCGGCGATGGCTTTGGTGATGTCCCCACTGTAACGGATGCCCCCATCGGCCACAATGGGGACGCCCAAATGCTGACCGGCGTCGGCGCACTCGGCGATAGCCGTCAACTGGGGCATGCCTGCACCAGAGACGATGCGCGTGGTGCAGATGGATCCGGCGCCGACGCCCACTTTGATCACATTGGCGCCTGCCTCCACCAATGCCTGCACCCCCTCGGGTGTCACCACATTGCCGGCAAGGATGGGCAGTTCTGGATAAATGGCACGCACGGCGCGCACCGTCTCCACCACGCCCTGGCTATGTCCGTGGGCGGTGTCGATGGCAACAGCATCGGCGCCGGCGTTGACCAGGGCTTCGGCACGGCGCAGTCCATTCTCACCAACACCGATGGCGCCGGCTACCAACAAGCGGCCGCGGCCATCCTTGGCGGCGTAGGGGAAGTCCTGTCGTTTGAGGATATCTTTGTAGGTGATCAAGCCCTTCAAGAAGCCGGCATCATCGACCAACGGCAACTTTTCAATGCGGTAGCGATGCAGAATCTCTTTGGCTTCTTCCAACGTCGTGCCCAATTTGGCGGTGATCAACTCTTCCGCGACCATGTAATCGGCGATGGGGCGGGCATAGTCTGTGGCAAAACGCACATCGCGGTTGGTGAGGATGCCGATCAGCCGTCCGGCGTCGTCGGTGATGGGGACACCGCTGATGCGGTAGCGGCTCATGACGGCTTCGGCCTCTTCGAGCGTGTTGTCAGGGCGCAGGGTGATGGGATCCACGATCATGCCGCTCTCGCTGCGCTTGACCTTGTCCACTTCTTCGGCCTGGGCGGCGATTTCAAGATTACGGTGGATGATGCCCAGCCCGCCTTGACGCGCCAGTGCAATCGCCAGTTCGGCCTCGGTGACGGTGTCCATGGCGGCGCTTAAGACGGGCACGTTCAGCCGCAGCTTCGGGTGCAAGGCCAGGGCCAGGTCCACATCGGCGGGCAGGACCTCGGCATAGCCCGGCACCAGCAGTACATCGTCGAAGGTCATGGCTTCGGCGGCAAAAATCACGTCAGACCGCGCAAAGGTGCGGCTACGGCGTTGGATATGCCCGTTTGAAGTCGAAGCTTCTTTGGGCACTTCTCTGGATTCGATGGTCATTTGAGCCTCCAAGGGCAGTCACTCAGTGGGGGTACACGTTGCTTTCATTCTACCATCGGCGCAATACGGAACCAAGATAGAAGGGAAGTAACGCAAAAGGCAGCCCCACCGTGCTGGTGGGGCTGCCTTTTGCCCAGTAAACATCGCTGTTTACCTCACTTAAATCGTTTCGCCAATTCGGCTTCCAGGTCGGCGAAGGTAAGCCCCCGCGCCGCAAGCAGAACGAGACTATGGTAGAGCATGTCGGCCATTTCGTAGAGGACACGGTCGTCGCCTTCGTCGCCCAGGGCAGCGACGACGACTTCAACGGCTTCCTCGCCGATCTTCTGACAGATTTTGCCTTCCCCCGCCGTGAACAGTTTGGCCGTGTACGATTCTGGCGTGGGATTGGCTTTGCGATCCTGGATGGTGGCGAACAGGGTTTCGAGGGTGGTGGACATAAATTCTGATGGTGAGATGATGGGATGATGGGATAATGAAGGCTTCATCATCCCATCATCTCATCATCATTCCTTTCTAAGTCGACTGGTCGGAAGAAACAACTGACTTCCCCCGTATGGCAGGCAGGCCCGGCGGGGTTGACAAGTATCAGGAGTGTATCACCGTCACAGTCTACCCGCAATTCGGTGACGGTTTGGGTGTTGCCACTGGTGTCACCTTTGTGCCAGAATTCCCGGCGGCTGCGGCTCCAGAAGACGGTCTCGCCAAGTTCAAAGCTGCGGCGCAGGCTTTCGGCGTTCATGTACGCCATCATCAGCACCTGCTTCGTGGAGGCGTCCTGCACAATGGCGGGGATCAACCCGTCAGCGTCGAATTTGAGGATAGGCAGGAGATCATCGTAGGTCATTGAGGGTCGTCTACCGTCAACCATCCATCTGCCTCACCGGAATCCGCACCGGTACGCCGGCTTCGAGCAGGCTCCGCTTAACGTCCATGATGCTGAGTTGTTTGAAGTGGAAGAGGCTGGCGGCCAGCGCTGCGGCGGCCCCGCCTTCGGTAAAGGCGGCGGCGAAGTCTTCAGGGCGACCGGCGCCCCCACTGGCAATGACGGGGATGGCGACGGCTTCGCTGATGGCATGGGTTAATTCGACGTCGTAGCCTTCCTGGGTGCCGTCACCGTCCATAGAGGTAAGCAGGAGTTCGCCCGCGCCCAGGGCTTCGACCTTCTTTGCCCATTGCACCGCATCCAGACCGGTATTGATCCGTCCGCCACTGACGTAGACATCCCAGCCAGGACCACGCTCGGCCAGTTCAGAGGCCTGGCGGCGGCGGGCGTCGATGGCGACGACGATACACTGGCTGCCGAACCGCCTGGCTCCTTCGCTGATGATTTCGGGGTGACGGACGGCGGCACTGTTGACGCTCACCTTGTCTGCGCCGGCGAGGAGGATGGCGCGCATGTCGTCCACGTTGCGAATGCCGCCGCCCACGGTAAAGGGGATGAAGACGGCATCGGCCACACGGCGCACCATGTCCACCACGATATCGCGTGATTCATGCGTGGCGGTAATATCGAGGAAAACCAGCTCGTCGGCCCCCTCTTGATCGTAGACCCGTGCCTGTTCCACCGGATCGCCGGCGTCGACCAGGTCAACAAAATTCACACCCTTTACCACCCGTCCATCCTTGACATCGAGACAGGGGATCACGCGTTTGGCTAACATGGGCCTGGTCCTTGGTTATTCCGAGAAGTACGCCGTCACCGCATCCAACGCCGGCATCTGTTCTGGGGATGTGTCGATCAACATCGTGCGAGCCTCTTCAAGCGTAACCCACTGATACTCGCCATGGTTGTCGTGACCGAGGGTGACCTGTCCGGGTCCGACCTTGGCCAGATAGTAGATCACCTCGCGCTCGACATTATAATCACGAATGTGAGCGACATAATGGAGAGTGCTCACAACCTCCTCGTGCAAGTCGGCGACGGGCAGGCCTGTTTCCAATGTGAATTCACGTTGCGCACAGCCGAGGATGCTTTCCCCCTCTTCGACTGTGCCGCGCGGGAACTGCCATTGCTCGCAAAAGTTGTTCCATAGCAGGAGCACTTCGGTGCCCTCTTTGCCTTGCCGATAGGGAATGAGACCGGCGCTGCGACGGAACATGGGCCCGTCGGCGATCTCGATGGCAGAGGGCAGATCCACGGCGCCGGTGTAGAGCGCCTGGCCAATGATGACACCTTCGATGTTGTAATGCTCGTGTCGCTTGAGTTGGCGAATGTCAAACAGATCGGCGACGCCGCCGCTGGCGATGACCTTCAAATCGGTCATGTCGCCCAAATTGGATGTGCTTTCGACGTTGACGCCGGTTAACATGCCGTCACGGCTGATATCGGTGTAAACAATGCGGCAAATGCCCAGGCACTTTATATGATGGGCGAGATCAAGGGCGTCAACATCGCTCACGTCCTGCCAGCCGTGGATGGCGACCTTCCCATCCCTGGCATCGATGCCAACGACGATGCGATCCGCACCCCAACGATCCACGGCGGCGCGCACCATTTCAGGATCCTTCACCGCTACGGTACCCAGGACAACACGATCTGCCCCCATTTCAAACGCCAGCTCAACGTCATCTAGCGTGCGCAGTCCGCCTCCGAATTGAATCGGCACCGAGACCGCCTGCCGAATCGCCTTCAAACAACGCAGGTTGATGGGTGTATTGGCGGCCGGGAGTTCGTCGTCAGGAGCGTCCAGACGCTGGATCACGGCGCTGGGACGGCTGCCAACCGAAATCGGGGTTGACTGTTTGCTCAATGCACCATCCAGGTTCACAACGTGCAGCCACTCAGCGCCTTGCGATACCCAATGACGCGCCACTTCCACAGGATCTTCGCCGAAGACGGTCTCAGCGTTGGGGTCACCCTGACGCAGACGGACACAACGGCCTTGCCTCAGATCAATAGCAGGATAAATTATCATAGCTTGGATTTACAACTCTTTCCGGAGAATCAGACGTGCACTGGTTTCACCAAGGGAAGGGTCAGAAACATTATTCTGCGCTGTCAATGCCCGTTAAAACTCTACCATAAGCGTATCGTAAGAGAAGGTAACGTTCCATCCACGTTCACGCTGTAGTTGCTGTGCCAATTGAGTCAAGTCGTCGGGCGTGTTCTGATCCGGCTCCTCGATATGGGCGAAGATCAGCCGCCCCGGTTGCAAGCGTTCCACCATTTCCAACGTCTGGCCAAAGGTTGCTTCAGTCTTGAGCACAGGATGATCTGATGGTATACGTCGTTGCGCGCTGAAAGGATCGTACTCGAAAACGCCGGTGGGCAGCACCGCCAGATCGACACCGATCAGATCGTCGGGCGGTACCCAGCCCACCAATTCGTCCATGGCCACGAGCAGACGCCGGTTGCCGTCGAGTTCATCAAATACGAAGGCATAGACGGACGGATCGGCCAGTTGGCGGGGCGTGATGCGCCATCCTCCCAGTTCAATAGGTGAATCCATCACACGAAACTCGACAACGCCCGCATTTTGTAGATAGCGGAAGTTCTCGGCCAGGCCCAGCATTTTTTCAAAATCGAGGGCAGCCTGCGGCGGCACATAAATCGGGGTGCAGATGTGGTGCGGCGGCCAGTGACGCCAGTCCCAGTTGCGCGTCTCGTACATGCGCCGCCCGGCGGTGTGATCGGGGTGCCAGTGACTATAAAGACCGGCGGCTATGTGCTGGATCGCCGAGCGGTCCACTTGCAGCGCGCTCTCTTCGGGCGTATCGATGAGTACATCCGGCCCGTGAACGAAGAGGCTCGGCCCGGTTCGCTGCCAAGGGATGCCGTAGGTGCGCGCGGCACGGCAGAGGGGGCAGGTGCAGCCCGGACGCGGTGTACGAATGGCGCCGGCTGTGCCCAGGAATTCAAGCTTTAGCGTTGACATAGACTCCTTTTGATCTATTACTCGTGGTGGCTGTGATTGCTCTCGGCTTCGGCGATCGCTTCATCGATCGTCGCCTCCAAGTCGCTCAGCGATTCCTCACTGAGTAACCCATCGCGCGCCAGATCTTCTAGCGAAGCGCGTTGGGCACGCATCACTTCCAGCCGGGCCAGGGTGAGGATTTCCGCCTTGACTTCAGGGTGATCGACCAGCATGGCCGTTACTTCCGTGTCGAGGCCGGCGATGCGCTGATCCAACTCCTCGCGCACGGTGTTGAAGGCCGCCGGGATCAGCGCGCCCTGTTCGTAGAGTCGATCCAGATAGGCGCGGGCCGAGCGCACAGCCAATAGCTCTCCTTGCAGTCGTTCATATTGCAGTGGAATAGTCCGTTTGCGGGTCATACCCAGCCGGCCAAGCAGAGCGGGGATGGTGGTCGCCTGCACCAACAGTGTAAAGAGGACGACGGCAAAGGTCATGGCGAAGAGTTGGGTCCGCTCGGGCAGCGAGAGGGGAAGGCTCAGCACCAAGGCCAGACTGACAGCACCGCGCAACCCACCCCAACTGAGGACATGCAGGTAGTTTCGAGGCAGATCCTTTTTGAAGAAGCGAACAGCCCCCCCCAGTAGATAGATGGTTGCGGCGCGTGCCCCCAGCACGGCGGCGACGGCAATCAACGCCGGCCCCAGGAATTCGACCAACTGCTCGTACTCCACGCTGAGGCCGATGAGGATGAAGACAAAAGAATTGGCAACGAAGGCGATATACTCCCAAAAGTTGTAGAGCACGATGCGGGTAGTGGGCGACATGCCACGCGTGCCCAGGTTGCCGTTGAAAATACCGGCGGCCACCACGGCCAACACGCCACTCACATGCAGTTGCTCGGCAAGGAGATAGCTACCAAAGGCAAGGATGGTAGTGAGCGTGATCTCGATCAAATAGTCGTCGATCTGCGCAATGAGCTGACCAATCGCATAGCCCAAAACCGATCCAACGATCAGCCCACCGACAGAGACGATTAAGAAGCTGATCACGCCGTCAACCGGCGACAAGATCCCGGTCAGGGCCAGCCCACGCATGATGTTGAAAAGGACGACGGCGGTGCCATCGTTGAAGAGGCTCTCACCTTCTACCAGGGTCGTCAGGCGTTTGGGCGCGCCCACGGCCCTAAAGGTTGCCACCACGGCCACAGGATCTGTCGCAGAAATCAGCGCGCCGAAGAGCAGCGCCACCGGCCAGGAAAGCACGTCCATCCACACCATCACAGCGCCGACAGCGAAGGTGCTGACCAGCACCCCAGGGATCGCCAGCGTCAGGATCGGCGTCAGATCCGAGCGAAGATCGCGGATCTGCACGTGGAAGGCAGCCTCAAAAATCAACGGCGGCAAAAAGAGGCCCAGCACCAACTCTGGGGTCAGCTCTAGTTCGATCTGCGCCTGAAATGCCAGGGCCAGCCCGGCCAGCACGAGCGCCACCGTGTAGGGCAGCTTGATCCGCCGCACCAACATCGCCACCACTGAGACGACGATCAGTATTTCGACAATCTGTATTTCGGTGTCCAGAAACCCTTCCAAGCCGATCTTTCCTTTGTGTGGTTCTTGTTGCGTGGTAGCCGGGAATCGCGCCGGCACACCCGATCAATGTCCGTCACCCGAATTTTGCGACCGCCTGATCTCTACTCTGCGCGCCCCTTCTCGCCTGTCACACTGCAGAAGTCTTCCAGCAACACGCCCGCACCCAGGTCCACTTTGGCGACGGCGGCGAAGCTGAGGCGACGCCAATCGTCGAGGTCGACGTAGGAACGGCCGAGGAGTGCGGCGCGGAAGAGGCTGAAGGTGAGGCCATGCCCCACCAATGCCAGCGTCTCTGTGGGAAAGCGACGGCGTAGATCGGCGATGCCCTGCATAAAACGAGAAAGGGCGTGGGTCGCCGCCTCCCAGCCCCCAATAGATTCGTGGGGAGAGGCGAAGGCGGCAGCCACATGCGCCACGTAGTCTTCGGTCCAGGTGGCGGGGCGCTTGAGTTCGTCAAAGCGCGCATCCACCAGCACCGGCAGCGCCCGTTCGGCGAGTAAAGGATCCACGGTGAGCCGGGTTTTGGGTTCACTGCTGAGGACGATGTGGGTCACTTCGGCCCAAAAGGGTTGGCGGGCGAGCTGTGCAGCCTGCTGCATACCCCGGGTAGATAACACCCACGTGACAGCATCCACATCCCGTTGCTGCTGCGTATGGGCATGCGTGATCAGGTAAACGATAGACATGCAAGACCCCGAAAGCTGATCGGTTGATGGGGTAGGGCTACCGGCGCGCTGGTGCTTCTTCTTGCGTCACCATCTTCATAAAATTCCCCAGAATGTGGAGGCCTACAGTGTGGCTCTTTTCGGGGTGAGGTTGGATACCCCAGGCGTTGCGGTAGCGCACAATCGAAGGATAGTCAATGCCATAATCCGTCACGGCGAGGATGGCCTCAGGCGCGGCGGCATCGCAGTAGTAGCTGTGGGCGAAGTAGGCGTACGCGCCGCTGGGCACGTCGGCCAACAGGGCGTCGTCCTGGCGGCGATGCAGTTGATTCCAGCCGATCTGAGGAACTCGTAGCGTATGATCAGGGCGGTTGGGATCGACCATTGCGGCGGGAAAACGGCGGACTTTACCGGGGATCAGGTGCAAGCCTTCGTGGTGGCCCATCTCTTCGCTTTCGTCGAAGAGAAGTTGCATCCCCACGCAGATGCCCAAGAGCGGAAGCCCGGCCTGCACACTTTCGAGTAACGGCGTTTCAAACCCTTGAGCGCGCAGATTATCCACACTGTCGCCGAAGGCGCCTTGCCCGGGCAGGACAATCGCCTTCCACTGCGTAAAATCAGTGGGACGGTCGACGATGTCCACGGCAATGCCAAGAGGGCCGGCAACCGCTGCAAAGGAGCGATAGACGCTGCGAAGGTTGCCCACCCCATAATCGATGATAGCGATCATGCGTTGTCCTCCTTGTCTATCATGAAATTCCGAATTAGCGGCGGCGGCAGACGCGAACGGCTGACTTCGGCCGTTACTTCACGAATGCGGCTTTCGGCCCAATCCACCTGGCGCTCGCTGAGCATGCCGAGGCGGCTGGCCGCATCAAATTCCGGCTCGCCAATGACGGTCATGTGCCCCGATGAGGCCAGCCAAAGGCCCAAGATCAGATGGACGGTGTTGTACTCTTCGCCGTCGAACTGGAACGGATCGACGATGGGCATATAGATGCCGACGGGCTGTCCATCACCGTCGAAATACTTGTCGATGATCTGCTGCGGTTCCGGTAACCAGAAACGAAACCAGGTTGCACCCGATCCGCCGATCTGCATCCCATCCAATAAAACGGATTTGGCATCTGCACGCCAGGTTGCCCGCTCTACCAACAGGTTGCTCAGCCACTCGGCGCGATAATTCAGAATGGTTGGCTGATCTCGCCACTCGCCGCTCTGAACCGAACGCAGGTTGAATTCGCCTTCTCGATCTACTTCTACTGCGGTCATTGTCTCTGCCATGCTACCGATCTACCCAAAAATCTACTGGATGAAGGAGGATTCATAACCGAATTTCTGAATGGATGCTCAATATTTCTTCACGACCGAGCGATAGGCCGTCGGCTCACGGAATTGGATGAGTTGCCGTTCCTCGCGCACGTCACGCACTTGATCGAGATCAACAGTGGCGACGGCGTAGCCTTCGATAGGTTCTTCGAGCACTGTGTAGACTTCACCCGAAGGACCCACCAACATGCTGTCTCCGGCAAATTCCATGGTCGGTTCGCGGCCAACCCGGTTGGCGGCTGCCACAAAGAGCGCGTTCTCTGCGGCGCGGCTAATCAGGTGGGCGCGCCACTGTTCACGGTGGTTGCTTTCCCAGTTGGCGCTGAGGACGAGCAGTTCGGCGCCTTCAAGGGTGAGGCTGCGCGCCGACTCGGGGAAGATGACATCCGCCCCTACCATCAGGCCAAAGCGCCCCCACTCGGCATCTACGTTGATAAAGCGGAAGCCGCCGCGGTAGACCTGGCGCTCTTCCCCAAGAAGGTGTACCTTACGATACTCACCCGCAACGTCTCCTTCGGGGCCGAGACAGACAACGCCATTGTAGAGAATGCTCTCTACCTTTTCTTTGACGACGAGGCCAAAGACGATATGAACGTTATAGTCGTGGGCGCGTTTGGCCAGATAGTTGGTGGCATGTCCGGGGACACGCTCGGCCAGATCGGTGGCGCGCAGCCCCAGCTCGGTTCCGGTATAGCTCAGTTCGGGGAAGACAATCAGGTCGGTTGGCTGCTCGCTGCAGATGCGTTCGACAAAATCGCCCATCTTGCGCAGGTTCTCTTCGGGTGTGGCCAGCGCTGGCGACATCTGCACCAATGCAATGGTAATCTCTCGCGGCATAAACTTTCCCTCATGGTGTGCGGTGACAAGACAATGAACCCGCATAGTATAGCATAGATGAAACAATTCACCATTCGTCCACCTTTTGCGTTACAATGTGGGCATTGTAACAGGCAGATGTCACTATCCTGGCTATGATGTGATTTCCTGCCCGGCCAAGAGTTCGCCGGGGAATTCTCCGGGGCGAATTCCACACCATGACGTGAACGCTTCCCGGTTTCAACAGTGAGGAGTGAGGAATGAACGGATCATTGAACTTATCAACCATTTTGCGCCGTACCTGGCTGATCCTATTGGTCGCATTGGTCATTATCGGCCTCGATCAGTGGACCAAAGGCATGGTGCGCAGCTCGATCCCAGACTACACCTCGCTGATTCCGATTCCTGCACTGGGTGAGTACTTTGTATTCGAGCATGTTCATAACTACGGCGCAGCGTTTGGCATTTTGCAGGGTCACGGTGAATTCTTCATCATTGTCGCCTTCATCGTGAGCGCGGTAATTTTTGTCTACGCCGCGCGTTCGCTGCCGGCCGACCAGAAAGCCATCCGCGTGCTGCTGGGCATGGAAATGGGCGGCGCCATCGGCAACGTCATCGACCGCATCAACCAGGGATTCGTCACCGATTTCGTCAAGATGGGCATTCCCGGCGTCTACTACTGGCCCAACTACAACATTGCGGACAGCGCTATCGTGCTCGGCGTGATCGGGTTGGCCGTCCTGCTCGTCTGGCAAGACGTCAAGCAAGCGCGAGCCAAGTCCGAAGAGTCACAGCCATTGGTCAGTTCGTCGAATTCTAACGAAGCCTAACAGCCAATCAGACAACGAGGAAGGGGCAGCGTATTACGCTGCCCCTTCCTCGTTGCTTATTTATCCCTGATCCTACCCACCATGACAACACCCTTAACCTTTACCATCCCCGCCGACGCCGAAGGGGAACGGCTGGATCGCTGGCTCGCTACCCAGTTGAGCGAACGCAGCCGCGCTGAGATTCAGCGCTGGATCGACGACGGCCTCGTGCGCGTGGACGAGAAAGTCAGCAAGTCGAGTCGAAAGGTGGAAGCGGGCCAGACCGTTCGCGTGCAGATCCCAGAGATGGTCGACTCTTCTCTGACGGCGGAAGCGATTCCACTGGCGATTGTCTTTGAAGATGAAGATCTGTTGGTGGTTGACAAGCCGGCCGGCATGGTCGTTCACCCGGCGCCGGGGCACGCGGGCGGAACGTTGGTCAATGCCGTCTTGCACCATGTGCCCAACCTGCAAGGCGTGGGCGGCGAGATCCGCCCCGGCATCGTCCACCGGCTGGACAAAGATACGTCGGGCCTGATCGTCGTCGCCAAGAACGACCGCGCCCATCGGATCTTGCAGCGGCAGTTTGCCTCACGCTCGGTACACAAAGTCTACGTGGCGCTGCTGGAAGGACAGATTTCCCCCGAAAAAGGACGCATCAGCGCGCCCATCGGTCGTCACCCTGTCGAGCGCAAACGGATGGCCGTGCTGCCCGTCGATCCCTATACCGGCGAAAGCAAAGGGCGCGAGGCCGTCACCGACTATCAGATGCTGGGGCTTTACGCCACGCGACTAAACAGCGGCGAAGTGGGCAAGTTTAGCCTGGTCGAAGCCGTGATCCACACAGGGCGGACGCATCAAATTCGCGTCCACTTCGCGTGGATGAAGCACCCTGTGGTCGGTGATACGCTTTACGGATATCGGCGCCAGCGCATCCCCATCGAGCGACAGTTCCTTCATGCACAGCAGTTGCGCTTTCGTCTGCCCAGTACGCGCGAGACTGTGGAGTTTTCCAGCCCACTGCCGGCAGATCTGCAACAGATTCTCGACGGCATGAATGCGTAGTGCGCAGCGGGAATGGGCTACGTATCTCTCTCTGCGGAGGCCACTCTTATGCAACCAATCAAGATCATTCGCAGCAAAAAACGGGCTAAGACGGTCAGCGCCCGCATCATGGATGGGGTGTTGGAAGTGCGCGCTCCGGCTACGATGAGCGACGAAGAGCTCAAGCCCATTATCGAGAAGTTGCAGCAACGTCTGAACCGTCGCCAGGAAAAGCATAGCCTTGACGACAAGAGTTTAGAGGAGCGGGCCGCCGCTTTAAACCGTCGATATTTCGGCGGAGGCTTGCGCTGGGAGTGGATTCGCTGGGTGACGAACCAGAACAAGCGCTATGGCAGTTGTACGCCCACAGACCGCACCATCCGTATTTCGCACCGGCTGGCCAAAGTTCCCGATTTTGTGCTCGACTATGTGATTGTCCACGAGTTGGCTCACTTGCTCGAAGCCAATCACGGCAAAGGCTTTTGGAAGCTCGTCAACCGCTACCCGAGGACGGAACGCGCCCGCGGCTACTTGATGGCGATGGGATTGGAGGAACTCGATGAGTGAGACGCCACGACCCGTGATCGCGCAAAAGGTGACAGCGCTCGTCACCTGTCGCCATCAGGCGCGCGACTATTTGCTGATCTTCCGTCATCCGTACGTGGGTATTCAGATCCCTGCCGGCACGGTGGAGGAGGGCGAGGATCTGTCGGATGCGGCACGGCGCGAGGCGCAAGAGGAGACGGGGCTCGCTGATTTTGGGCCGGGGCGCTACCTGGGTGTGCGCAAAGAGGCGCTGCCCGAAAGGCTGCGACTGATGGCAACGACGGCCTATGCCTATGCTCGCCCCGACGTGACGAGTTTTTGTTGGGCATCGTTGCGGCGCGGAATTGCCGTACGCGTCGAACGCCAAGAGGGTGACTTTGTGCAGGTGACCTATGAAGAGTGGGATCGCCTGGAGAAGCCTCAGTATGTTACCTACTGTATCAGCGGTTGGGTGCCTATCCATACGCTGGCGACCCACCAGGAGCGTCACTTTTACCACTTCGAAGTCACGGGGGATCCAGCGCAGCGCTGGGAAGTCGAAACCGACAACCACCGCTTTCGACTGTTTTGGGCACCCTTGGACGATCTACCGGAGATCGTTTGGACCCAGGCGTCGTGGGTGGAGATGTTGTCTTCCTCGTAACGCCCCTGCCTTTTTGGATCAGAGGCGAAGCGCCAGTTCGTATTGGCGATCCGCAACGGTGAACCCCGCGTTTTGAAAAATCGGATTGAGGAGACTCTCCGCCGGTTCGTTGACGAGCGTGAACTCGGCGCCGGGGAAGTGGACGAGCAGGGCATCGATGAGGGCCTGGGCGTTGGCGTCGACCTGTGTGGTCGGGTCGACTGCGATGTCGAAGAGGTGGACACTTTCGTTGCCGGTGTGTGCGTGCAAGTTGTGGTGGTAAAGAGCGTACCCCACCGGCGTCCCCTGCCGGGTGGGCAGGATCAGCGCGTCCATGAGCGAGTGAGCGCGCAGCAGGTAGGTGGCGCGCCGCTGCCAGGCCGGTTCGATTCTGTGCCAGGCATGAAACTGGGCCACGACCTGTGTGGGATCGGCGGGTTGAAGCGCGATGGGGACGGATGCCGGGTTGTGGAGGGTGGCGACGCGCTGCCAGAGGAGCAATTGGCGACGGCGCTGATACCCCAGCCGATGGTAGAGATCCTGGGCGGGTTGGTTCTCGGCGAGGACTTCGAGTTGTAGCCCGGCGGCTCCCCGTTGCCGGGCCCGCGCCTGGATGGTTTGCATCAGAGCGCAAGCGCCGCCGCGACGACGATGGGCGGGATCCACGGCAAGGCCGCCACACCAGGCACGATCCCTTTCAACCGCAAGCATGGCCGCACCGACGCCCTGCTGTGCGCCCGCGTCCTCAACGAGAAGAACTGCACAATCCGCCAACTGCATACCGGATCGTTCGAGAAACCGTTCCATGCCGGCGACGTCAAAACTCGATCCGTATTTGTAATCACTGAAGCCGCGGTTGAACCCATCGCAGAGCGCTTCGATGCCCGCTTCGAGGGCGGATACAACGCGATAGATGGAATCAATTTCCGACACTGTGTTCGTCCTTTCGATTGCTCCCCTCGACCCGATGCAGCGTCACGAGGCAGGACTAACAGCCTGGCTGAGCGGGCGTTGTGCGGTTGCCCAATCTTCGAATTCGGCGAGAAGTGTCTGCTTTAACGAGGGCTCGGCGGCCGAGGCACGAAAGGCATTGCGGGCGATGCGGATTAGATCCTCTGGCCCATAGCCAAAGGTCGTGGCCAGGTGTGTGTATTCGTCGATAAGCGAGGTGTTGAAGAGAGGCGGATCGTCGCTGTTGATGGTGACGAGGACGCCCATGCGATCCAGGTGCGGGAATGGGTGCCGTTCGAGCGTAGGGTAGACGCCGAGACAGATGTTGCTCACCGGGTTGATCTCAAGCGGGATCTGACGTTCGGCCAGACACAAGAGAAGCGCCGGATCCTCGATGGCGCGTACGCCGTGTCCGATACGGTCGGCGCGCAGTTCGCTGATCGCGCCCCAAATGCTTGCCGGTCCTTGTGTTTCGCCGGCATGGGGCACAGAATAGAGACCGGAATCCCTGGCGGCGCGGAAGGCATGGGCGAATGGCTGCGGCGGCGCACCGACTTCGTAGCCGCCCAGGCCAAAGCCGACCACGCCGTGGGCCTTGCCTTGCAGGGCGTGAGAGAGTGTGACATCGGCGGGGGTGGAATCGTAATGGCCGGCCTTGAAGGCAGCGTTGCGCGGCACGTCGAAGACCCAGCGCATTTCAACGCCAAGATCGCGACGAGCGCGGCGGCGGCCATCGCTCAGTCCCTCCAGTATGTCTTCGATGCGCAACCCTTTGGATTGCAAGTGTGTGTGCGTGTAGGTGGTGACCGTCAGTTCACGGTAGCAGATGTTCTGTGCGGCCATATCTTCACCGCAGCGATAAACGATGGTGGAAAAATCGTCCGGCGTACGCAACAGGGCCTGGATCACCATGTAAATGTCAACAAAATGGGGAAAGTCTCTAAAGACAAACCATTGGCGCAAGCCCTCGTCTGTCATCGACGGCAGCCGATCGAAGGCAGAGTGTCGCTCGGCCAGTTCCAGCACCGTGCGCGGCTCGATGCTGCCCTCCAGGTGGACGTGTAATTCGGCTTTGGGCATCGATCGAATCAGTTCGGTGAATGGCATACACAGGCTCCTGCGCCGGCCAATTGAAGGGCCGGTAGACTGCCGCTAAAGTCGCGCACAAGGCGATCCATCTTTGGTAACGGACTACAGATCACACAAAGCAACCGGTTGACCATGGTACAGTAAATAGTAGATGACCATCCAAAACCGTTGGGGTATGCACTTGTACACGACGACGGGCTGGGAGTCCTTTATAGCATGAAGCCCGACACAGGTCAATCATCTTTGATCGAGTCTACCTCTTTTCATAGCGAAACCAAATGCATAACGACAACAAATCGCAGACTCCGATTTTGCAGCAGTGGACAACCTCGCTGACTGGTTGGTCGGCGGCGCGCCCGACATTTCAATCGCGCAGCGAAGTGACGCGTCTACTGTTGCTCGTAGCGGCGACGCTCTTGTCGGCGCTGCTATTGGGGCGCAGTAACCTGACCGCGCCGGGCGTTCGCGATCAGCAGATCGGGGCCATTGTGGGCATGTGGCGCTTCGATCTGGTGCGTTGGGAAGTAGACGCTATCGCCGAAAAGGTAGTTGATTTTGTACGCCGGCCCGCCGCCGGGTTGAGCCGCGAAGAAGATGTGGCGCTGGTGACACGCTACATTGAAGATGCCGCTCAGTTGGGGCAGTTAGAACGGCAGATCAACGCGTTGCTGAGCGTGGACGGATCGCAAAGTGAGGATGAAGTCGCTGTGCTTCAGGCGCAGATCGACACATTGCGCGCCGGGCAACAGGAGCGCCGCCCCCTGGTAGAGAGCATTATCCAAAGCCAGGTGGCGGCGGAATTGGCGGATGCCGGGTTTCATGTAGGAACGGGGCCTTTCCCACCGGTCTGGTTTACCTTTGTCGAGCCGCCCAAGAAATTGGTGGTCAGCCCGCGTAGCCGGATCGCCACAGTCTACAGCCGTATGTTGAGCGAAGAAATCGCGCTGAGCGAGATCGAATCGAACGAAGCTGCGATTGCCGACGCCACCGGTCTGAGCGCTTACATCACCAACATCGGCGGCCTGGGCGCCTACCCGACCATGGTGATCGACAGGGCAAGCCTCTCCTGGATTTTTAACACGGTAGCCCACGAATGGGCGCACAACTACCTCACGCTCTTTCCATTAGGGTTGCGCTACAATGTGAGCGGTGACTTAATTACAATCAATGAAACTGTAGCAGAGATCGTGGGCGACGAGATTGGCCGACGGGTGGTGGCACGCTACTATCCCGACTTCTTGCCTGCGGAGGAAGTACGCGCCGAACGCACCGGTCCTGAAAGCGGAGAAGATACGCCGGAGCCTTTCAACTTCAGTCGTGAGATGCGCGAAACCCGTCTGCGCGTGGATAAACTGCTGGCCGCAGGCGCGGTCGAGACGGCCGAGCGGTACATGGAGGCGCGCCGCCAATACTTTGTCGCCAACGGTTATCCGCTCCGTGTCCTCAATCAGGCCTATTTTGCCTTCCACGGCAGCTATGGCACCAGCGCCGCCAGCACCAGTCCGATTGGCCCTCAGCTAGAAGCGCTGCGCGATCGCAGCGAGGATCTGGCAGACTTTCTGCGCACGGTGCGCTGGTTCACCGGGGCAGACGACATCGAAAGCGCGCTCAACAACTAACCACTCCTCACGGGCAATCCCTATGATCTTCGATTTTGAAGTGGCGCCGGCTACGTTTTTGGAGCGCCCCAACCGGTACGTTGTCTATGCACGCTTGCACGAGAGCGGCGAAGTGGTGCGCGCGCACTGCCCCGATCCTGGCCGATTGCAGGAATTGTTGATCCCCGGCGCGGTTGTCCATGTGGATGCGGCAAAGGCCATCGGGCAGCGGACTACCACCCATACGCTGCGCTTTGTCGAACATCCTGAAAACGGGCAATTGGTCAGCCTGAACACCCAACTCCCCAACGCCGTCTTTCGCGAAGGACTTTCCCAACAGTTCTTTCCTCAGTTCAAAAACTACACGAATATAGAAAGCGAAGTCATGCTAACCGGTGCGGAGGGTGTGCGTAGCCGCATTGACTTTCGGCTGAGTGACGAGCAGGGGGCTATCTGTTGGGTCGAGGTAAAATCGGCGTCGCTGGTGATCGACGGGGTGGCTCTCTTCCCGGATGCGCCGACCGTACGCGGCCGCCGTCATGTAGACGAACTGGCTCAGCGTAGCGAGCAGGGTGAGACGGCGGCCATCGTCTTCATTATCCAGCGGCCCGACGCAACCCAATTCTCGCCATACATCGAACGCGATCCAGAATTTGCCGCCGCCCTGTGCAACGCTCGCCGGCATAAGGTGGCGATTTATGCCTATACGTGCGCGCTGACAACCCATACGATTCAACTAGATCGCAGCGTCCCTGTCCGTTTGGAAGGGATCTGGTAAACACGCTCGCGAAGGTTAAGTCGTTTTCGGCCGGATTGGTGTAGAATAGAGCGATTTAACCTTTTTCAGCGCCCTCGTCAGCCGCAACGTCAGGAGAGAAGCCGATGTCGTTCTTTGAAAAGTTGACCGCTACGATTGACTCAAACGATAGTTTGCTCTGCGTCGGTCTGGATCCGGTGGCAGAACAACTGCCGGCGCGTTACAAGAGCAACCCGGATCAATGGATGACCGACTTGCTGAGTTGGAATCTCAATGTCATCGCGGAGACCCACCAGTTTGTGAGCTGTTACAAGCCGAACATCGCCTTTTACGAAGCACTGGGGCCGGCGGGGATGGAACTGCTGCGCCAGACATTGGCGGCGATTCCCGACCAGATTCCGGTGATCCTCGATGCCAAGCGTGGAGATATTGGATCGACTGCGGCAGCCTACGCCAAAGCGTGTTTTGCACTGCCCAACGTAGACGCGGTTACCGTTAGCCCCTATCTGGGCCGAGACAGTATCGATCCCTTTACCGCCTATGCCGACAAAGGGATCTTCGTCCTCTGTCATACCTCCAACCCCAGTGCCGGTACCTTTCAAACGCTGATGATCGACGATCGCCCACTCTATTTGCATGTGGCGGAAGAGGCGGTGGGTTGGTCATCCAATGTCGGGCTGGTGGTGGGGGCGACCTATCCTGCAGCCGTACGTGCTGTGCGGGCGGTGGCGCCCAAGGCCTGGTTCCTGGTGCCCGGGATCGGGGCACAGGGCGGTGACGTGGAAGGCGTGGTGGCCGCCGGTCTCAGAAAAGATGGACAAGGGTTGATCATCAACGCGTCGCGCGGCGTCACCCTGGCCGACGATCACAAGATGGCGGCGCGCCGCTTGCGCGACGAGATTAACCAGGCCCGAAAGCAGACGGTGGCAGCATGAACAGTTCTTCTCAAGACGCAGCGACAATGATTGCCCAACTGGCCGACCTGGGGGCGCTCAAGTTCGGCAGCTTTACCCTCGCCAGTGGGATACAATCGCCCATCTACGTGGATTTGCGCCTCCTGGTGAGTCGCCCCGCCTTGCTGCGCCAGGCGGCGGCTGCCTATGCCCAAATCTTACAGACGATTCCATGTGCCCGCATCGCCGGCGTGCCCTATGCGGCGCTGCCGATCGGCACCGCCGTGTCGCTCATCAGCGACGTCCCGTTGATCTATCCGCGCAAAGAGGTGAAAGCGCACGGTCTGGGCAAGGAGATCGAAGGGCTGTGGCAGCCGGGCGAGCACGTGGTCATCATCGAAGATCTGATCACCAGTGGTGGCAGCACGATCCAGACGGCGGAACGTCTGCGCGCTGCCGGGCTCGTCGTCCAGGATGTTATCGTCCTGATCGACCGCGAGCAAGGGGGGGTGGACAAACTTCGAGCGGCCGGTATCACCGCACACAGCGTCTTCCGCCTGACCGAAATACTCGACATTCTTAGCGAAGCCGGCCAATTGAGCATGGAAAAGAAAGCGGAAGTGCTGGCGTTTCTGAAAGGCAAAGAATGAACCTCCAGATCGATTTCCTAAACCGAACGTTGCCCTCGCCGCTCGTCCTGGCCAGCGGAATTTGGGGGACGACGGTGAGCCTGCTGCTGCGAGCGGCGCAGAGCGGCTGTGGCGCGGTGACCGCCAAAAGCTGCGGGCCGACGCCGCGTGCAGGCCATGTCAACCCTTCTTGTATCGATTGGGGTAGCGGGTTGATCAACGCCATCGGATTGGCCAATCCTGGGGCAGAGGCAGAAGTTGAATTGCTGGCCGCGGCCAAGCAGCAGCTTGCCCCATTGGGCGTCCCCTTGATCGCCAGTATCTTCGCGGGGACGGAAGTCGAGTTTGGCGAGGTGGCGGCGATTGTGGCTCAAGCCGCCCCCGACTTCATTGAGGTCAATATCTCATGCCCCAATGTGGGCAGCGAATTTGGGGAGCCCTTTGCAGGCAACCCCGAAAGCGCGGCTGCCGTTACCCGTCAGGTGAAAGACGCCGTGCGCTCCTCTCAGATCCCGGTGATCGTGAAGCTTGCCCCCAACGTCCCTAGCGTCGGGCGGATCGCCAGGGCCGTGGTCGAAGCCGGGGCCGATGCCCTGTGCGCCGTCAACACAATGCCGGGGCTGGTCATCGACGCCGAAAGTGGACAGTCGATTCTCGCCAATCGCAGCGGTGGTCTGAGCGGACCGGCGATCAAGCCGATCGCGCTCAAAGCGGTCTATGATGCGCGCCGCGCCTGCCCCGCCGTTCCCATTATCGGCACGGGCGGCGTGAGCAGCGGGCTCGATGCCGTCGAGATGTTGATGGCCGGGGCAACGGTTGTGGGCGTGGGCAGTGCGATCTATTACCGAGGTGGTGAGGCTATGACCCAGATCCTGGCCGAAATGCGAGGGTGGCTAGAGGCGCACGGCTACGACGACGTCAACAGCGTGCGTGGCATGGCTCACCGCGAGCTGATCTACACAAGCGCCCCCACAGGAGCGCCGATCCCGATCGCCCATTGAGTGAGCGGCGAGTGGTCGTGTCTGAAAAACGCTAAAAAGTTTCGTGCGTGTGGGCACTAGTGCCCACACGCACGAAACATACCACATTTCATTTTCTAGAATGGACTTACTTAGTCTACTTGGTAGCCCATACCCTGCCAGTAACCTGCGATGTCAGTGTCGAAATCCGCACCCAGGAAGTCAGCAGCAAAGAGTTCGTCGCGGTTAACCAACGGGGCGTTGTTGAGCGCCTCTGGGTCAAGATCGGGCATGAAGCCGAGTTCTGTACCCATGTTCTGCCAGTCAAACGCAGTAAACGGGACCAGAACAACGTTATCATTGTAGTCGGCGATGCCGGTGCCGGCATAGTCCACCACTACCCATTTGGCCGAGTCGGTGCCCAGGTCAACAAGAATGCCGTTGACGAGGCCGGTGCCGAGATCACCCCAGGCCGCCGTACCATAGCCAATCAGATCCGAAAGCAGCACAGCAGATGCACTGTTGTCGAAGTTGACTAGATTGGCGCCATAGTCGGTCGTGCTCCAGAAGTCAAAGAAGTTATCGTCCCAGGTACCGTCGTTGATCGCCCAGGTATCCTCATCGACCACAGGAGCGCCTTCGATATCTTCAGGTTGAGCAAAGGGCAGCACGAGCTCGTCGCCCTCAGAGCCCAGTTCAAAGGCGTTCATGGGGATAATCACATCTTCGTTGCCAAAGCCGAGGAAGCCATTGCTTTCGACGATAGCATAGGGGATGTCGCCGGTGTTGATGTCGACGAGCAGGTTCTGAATATCGCCCAGATCGTCTTCGTTAGCATTCTCCAGGTCGAAGTCCAGCAACGTGTCGGCCGAGATCATTACATCTTGCACAGCAGCAATAGCAGATTGATCGGCCAATGCGGTGTCACCCACGACTACATCGTCTGCATCGTCATCTACGATTGCGTTGTCATCTACGACCGCGTTGTCGTCTACGACCGTATCGTCATTTACCAACGGATCTTCGACGACAGGCTCGTCTACAACGACGCCATCGTCCACGACGACGCCATCATTGGCGGTGGTTGTGCAGGCTCCAAACACCAATAGGGCGGTGATAAGGAGACTGAGTAGGGTCAGCGTTCTGGTTCTTTTACTTTCAAAATTCATCTAGGATTGAGCTCCTTTCGCTAAATCTAGTTGACTTACTGCCGAACAGCAGTAACTTTCAGAGTGAGTGCACATTGAGACACTGTGTTCGGGGCACGGTGTTTGTCAAGTGCGCTGCGTCTAGCATAGGGCCTCATGCCTCCGCTGTCGATGGGTAGAGTCATAGGGCCCGGGCACAAAGGCCGGTATATCTGGGAACGATCGCCCCTGGATAAGCAACCATGCTCCTGTTGTGTTGCGCCCGTTAGTCTGCTGTGTTTCTGACAACGAGGGTGTGTGCCATGCCCTGTGCGGCGTGGCTACCCACCGGACATTCAATCTGATATTCTCCAGGCGTCAAGTGAAGAGTCAGGCGTGCCGTCTCGCCAGGCCCAAGATTGTTCTCCAGGCTTGTTTCGATGCCGTCACCTTTCACGGCGAAGTTGTGATTCGACTGGCCTTGATTGATCACAACGAAGGTCACTTCACCGGCAGGCAGCTCGTCGGGCATCTCAATTGACCATTCGGTCAGCGTTACTTCAACCGGGGACGACTGTGATGAGTCTCCTCCGGCATCAGCCCGGCTGGTTGGCGTCGTGGTTAGCTCTTCTTCGGGAACTACAGTGACCTCGATGTCGGCTCCTTGTGCAGGGGTTGGCGTTGGCGTCGTTTCGGCAGCGGGCGTTGGCGTCATACCCAGCTCTTCTTCGGGGACTACCGTGACCTCGATGTCGGCTCCTTGTGCGGGAGTGAGCGTTGGCGTCACTGTTTCGGCAGCGGGCGCCGGCGTCGTGGTCAATTCTTCCTCAGGCACCACCGTGACCGTCAAGCCGCTACCACTCTCCAGGGTCGGCGTCAGCATGACGGTCGATGTAACCGTCGCCGCACCGCTTATCTCGATGGTAGAAGTTGGCGCTGTGGTCGCAACCGTCTGCGGCGCTATCGTTTCCACGACGTCTGATCCCCGATCGGTGGTTGGGGCCGGAGTGGCAAAGTCGTAGCCAAGTTGGCTCCAGTAGCGAACAAGTTCATCATCAAAGCCTGGGGCCAGGTAACCACTTAAAAAGAGATCGCCCCGATTGGTCAGAGGAGCGTTGTTCAGCACTTCCAGGTCCACATCAGGTGAAAAGCTGACCAGGCCATCTACCTGCTGCCAATCCATGGCCGTGAAGGGAATCAGGATCACGTCATTGGCATAGCGATCGAGGCCCGTGTTGACATAGTCCATCACGATCCATTTGGCAGAATGTGCATGTATATCCACGAGCACACCATTGACAAAGCCGTCGCTGAGATCACCCAATGTCACGGCCCCCAGACCGATCAGATCGGAAAGCAAGACAATCGGGCTGTCGCTGTTCAGATCAACAAGGTTCGTGCTAAATTCTGTGTTATTCCAGAAATCAAAGAGATCATCATCCCACCCAGGATCATTGATTGCCCATGCATCGGCTTCGATGACAGGAGCGCCCTCGATATCTTCGGGCTGAGTGAACGGCAGCAACAGTTGCTCTCCGGTTTTGCTTAGCTCAAAGGCCCCAAAGGGAATGAGCACGTCTTCACTGCCGAAGCCCAGGAAGCCACTGCTTTGGACGATGATGTAGGGCAAGTGCCCTGTTGCGGCATTGACCAGTACATTTTGTACGTCGCCCAGATCGTCACCGTTGAGATTGGCCACATCTGCGCCCAACAAGACATTGGCATTCAGGATCAGATCTCGAGAGTTGACGACTCTGCCGCTATCTGTCACCTCTGTTTCACCCAACGGTTGATTGACAACGCCTGTCCCGTTGCTGCCCAGATCAAAAGTTGCCGCATCACATGCCGAGAAGAGCATGCCCAAGGTCGCCATCAGAATCATCGACAGCAGCATGTGTCGGGTTCGTATCGGATTCATCGCTATACAGTCTCCTATCACGCTTATGCGTCTATTTGGGCTACCACAAGAAGTGCCCTCACAGGCTGTGAGGGCACTTTTCTTCACTATTTTGATTGGCAGGTACAGACCAAGTTAGGAATCTATGTGCCAGGCTCACAAATCTGCCATCTCATAGAGGATAGAGGACATCTTTGCAGGCGTCTATATATCTTGTTACAGCAGCGGACACAAACGCCGGTATATTACCGCAACGCCGATCATGGCGATGTCATGGTTTCGCCAGACTCAAAATCGCTATCGAATACTCGCTGCTGCCTTGCCCTTCGATCTCGAAGTTATGGACAAACTCCCCGTCGTTCGTGACCACGAAGGTGGTAGTCCACCTAACGGTGTTAGCGGATCAACATCGCATCGCCAAAGCTAAAAAAGCGATAGCCTTCCGCCTTGGCGATTTCATAGGTTTCCAGCAAGATACGCCGTCCTCTGTCCGGATCGGTGGGGTGAGCTTGCCCAATAAACGCGCTGACCAGCATCAACAGCGAGGACTTGGGCAGATGAAAGTTGGTGATCAGGGTGTCGATGGCGCGGAAGCGATAGCCCGGACGGATGTAGAGGCTCACCGGGCCCGAGAAAGCCGAGACGCGTTTCCACGGGCAGGCGGTGTCGTCGTATGGGTCGAGGCCCTGGGCGCCGGTGCCGCCCCATTCCAACGTGCGCGCCGAGGTGGTGCCCACCGCGATCACACGCCCGCCTTGCAGCGTCGTCTCGTTGATATGGCGCGCGGTCTCGCTGCTGATCTGCGCCAGCTCCGTGTGAATCTCATGATCTTCGATTTCGTCTGCAGTCACCGGCCGGAAGGTATCCAGCCCGACGTGGAGTGTCACCGTGTCCCAATCCACGCCCCGGCGACGTAGATCGATCAGCAGATCGGCGGTGAAGTGTAGCCCGGCGGTGGGCGCAGCCACGCTGCCCTCGGGGCGGCTATAGACGGTTTGATAGCGTTCGCGGTCGCCGCCATAGTCTGTGATGTAGGGCGGCAACGGGATCTCTCCCAGTTCGTCCAAATACGGGCGGATCGGCGCAGAAAAGCGCACAACGCGGTTGCCCGAATCAAGAAGGTCGACGATGGTGGCGGTGAGGGATTCAGGATTCGGGATCGAAGATTGCGGATTCGAGATCTCGTGTTCCGGGGCGCTCAGGTGAACGGTTACACCGGGGCGCAGATTGCGGCCTCGCGTGAGGCACTCCCATTCCCGCCCGGTTTCATCGCGCTGATTCAACAGGAAGATCTCGACTGCGCCGCCGCTGGGCTTGTGTCCGTGCAGGCGGGCCGGGATCACGCGGCTGTCATTGGCGACGAGTAGATCGCCGGCAGAGAGATAGTCGCCGATCTCATAGAAGAGACGGTGTTCAACGGCGCCGGTCGCACGATCCAGTACCAGCAAGCGGCTGTGATCGCGCGGTTCCACCGGCTGTTGTGCAATGAAATGCGGCGGCAGCGTGTAGTCGAATCGATCAGTTTTCATGGTTCATCGTTCCCTGCTTTGCCTCCGCCGTTCAGCAACAGGCGCGCAAAAAATCGTCCCAAAGGCGATGATGGGGGTCAGACAGTTCGAAGAGCCGCTCAGGATGCCACTGCACCCCGATGACCCAGCGATGATCCGCGCTTTCAAACGCTTCCAGCAGCCAGGGATCAGGTTGCGCCGTGGCCGCAGGGGTCAAGCCAGGTGCCAGTGTCGGCAGATCCACACCTTGATGATGAAAGGTGTTCACCCGCATGCTGGAATCACCCACGATCCGCTGCAAGAGCGTGCCCGCGCGTAGATCGACATCGTGCATGGCGGTGTGATCCTTGGGCGACCGATGGCCCGGCAGATCCTGGACCATGCCGCCACCCGCCGCTACATTGAGAACCTGGCAGCCGCGGCAGATCCCGAAGATGGGCTTGTCGGCGGATAAGGCCTGACGCGCCAGCGTCAACTCCAATTCGTCACGCTTGAGATCGATGCTCTGCACTTCGGCGCCATTCAGCGGTTGACCAAAGTAACGAGGATGAACGTCTCCGCCGCCGCTCAGGATCAGGCCGTCCAGTCGGCCCAGAATCTCCTCAGGCAGACGTCCCTCCGCATCGGGCGCAAACGTCGTGCCATCCGGTAAAATCGCCGGCAGATCGGGGGAAAGCACAACCGCTGCCACACCTCGCTGCGCCAGTGCATTCAAATAGTTGATCGTGTTCTTCTCGACCCATTCCTGACGGCCGTGTCGGGTGGTTACCCCGATGGTCAGCGCACTCTTCATAATCAGTTCACCCGTACTTTGCTGAAGAAAAACAGGCAGACGACAACGATTCAGGTGCGACGCACCTGAGATTGAACAGGCACAATTCCAATACTATATCCGATCCAAATCGGCATTGCCAGAGTCAGCATCGTTGGGCGCGCAATTCCAACTTTGGCTTGACCAGGGGGACTAGCGCCGGTTGAGTAGCCGAGTCTGCGAGGCATATCGAAACCCAAGCGGGTTCAAACACGAGATCTCGTAGACTCGATGGTTCGGAGCGCAACCAACAGACGATACAACCTCGCACTGCATATTGTGCTATTGTACGAAGCAAATTGTGGTCTGTGCTTTTTTTCACCGCCAAGCCGCAAAGATCGCAAAATCGCCGAACACTTCTCTGGTATCGGCGTTTGCGTCAGTGCGGTGCATCTTATTGGAACGAACCATGACGATTCCAATTTTTCTGGTTATTCTCGTTCGTTCTCTTTTTGATCATCGCCCTTGCAGGCGGTCTCTTCACCTACGTCTATTGGTGGCTGATCCAGCGCCCGCTGCCCCAACGGGAGGGATCGCTCTCCATCAGCGGGCTCTCCGCCCCGGTGGAAATTCTGCGCGATAAGCATGGGGTTCCCCATCTCTATGCCCAGACTGCGCCCGACCTGTGGCGCGCGCAGGGGTTTGTGCACGCCCAGGATCGGCTCTGGCAAATGGAACAACAGCGGCGGATCGCCAGTGGCACGCTGGCCGAACTCTTCGGCAAAGCGGCCCTCGACGTCGACCGCTTCAGCCGCGTCATCGGTTTCCGACGCAGCGCCGCCGACGAGTGGGAGATCCTGCAACCTGAAGCGCGCACAGCGCTCGAAGCCTATGTGGCAGGCATCAACGCCTATATCGAATCTCGCCCCCATCGACTCGGCGCGGAGTTTAACCTGCTCCGCCGTCCACCCGACCTGTGGACACCCGTCGACGTGCTCGCCTTTGGCAACTACATTGGCTGGACGCTGAGCATCAATTGGGAAAGTGAGCTACTGCGGCTGCAACTGGCGGCGCACATGGATCCCCTGCGCGCCGTCGAGCTGGAGCCAAACTACCCGCAAGACAACCCGCTCATCGCCGAAGGCGTGGGCAGCTACGAAGCCATGCGCCTGGTGGAAACCGCCGGCTTGCTGCTGAACGAGTATGAAAAGATCAAAACGTGGACAGGTCCACAGGGTGCGCTCTTGGGCAGCAACAGTTGGGTGGTCGGCCCACAAAAGACGTTGAGTGAGCGCCCGATTCTGTGCAACGATCCGCACTTGACCCTGACCATCCCCGGCATCTGGTATGAGAATCACCTCACGTGCCCCGAATTCAGCGTTAGCGGCGCGTCCTTTGCCGGTGCACCGGGCGTGGTCATCGGCCACAATCAGCACATCGCCTGGGGACTTACCAACGCGCTGCCCGACGTGCAAGATCTCTTCGTCGAACGCGGCCATCCCGACAACCCCAAACACGGCGACGGGTTCTACCGCTTTGAGGCGAACGGCGAATGGCAGCATGCCGCCGTGTTGACCGAAGAGATCCACGTGCGCAATGAGGATCAAGCGCATGTCGAGCACGTAGTCCTCTCGCGCCACGGTCCGCTGATCAGTGGATTGGTGGGCGATCAAGCCGCCGTACCGCTGGCGCTGCGTTGGACAGGGCACGATTCGGGAAACAGCATCATGGCTGTGCTGCGTCTCAACCGCGCCGACTCCTGGGAGGCGTTCAATGCCGCGCTGGATGAGTGGAGCCTGCCGGTGCAGAATGTCACCTATGCCGATGTGGACGGCAACATCGGCTATCGTTTGGCGGGACGCGTCCCCAGGCGCGCTGCAGGATTGGGCATGCTGCCGGCGCCGGGCTGGACCGACGAGTACGCCTGGATCGGCGAGATCCCAGCCGACGAACTGCCACGCCTCTACAACCCACCCTCGGGCATGATCGTCACAGCCAACAATAAAATTGTGGGCGACGACTATCCACACTTCCTCGGCGTCGAGTTCCTACCCGGCTGGCGGGCCCGCCGCATTGAAGAGATGCTCAAGACGAAGAAACGGTTGGGTCCGCGTGACATGCAGCGCATCCAACTGGATACCACCAGCCTCTATGCCGAGATGCTAACGCCCTGGCTCACGCAGCAAGAGAGCGATGATCCGTATGTAAAGATCGCCATCAATATGCTGCGCAATTGGAGCTATAGCATGGAGGCCGATAGCGGGGCGGCGCTGGTTTTTCAGTACACCAAGCTGCATCTGCTGGAAATGGTCTACGGGGACAAGTTGGGCCCGCTGTTCAAACGCTTCAAAGGAGAGGCAATCAGCCCTTTCTTTGCGGCCAATGGATTTGGACTGCGTGCCGAAACCCGTCTGCTCGACCTGTTGCGCAACGAGGAAGAGTCGATCTGGTACGCAGACATAAACAGCGGACGGCAGCGCCACCGCGATGAGTTGATTCTGGAAGCGCTGACCCGTTCGGTCAAGCGCATCCGCCGCGAGGTCAACCCCACGCCGCGGCAATGGGCCTGGGGCAGGATGCACCAGATGCGCTACATACACCCAATGGGCAGTGTGCGTCTGCTCAGTGGGTACTTCAACCGCGGCCCCTTCCCCATCGGCGGCGACAGCACCACACCCAACCAGACGTCTTTTGCGCCCGAGCTGCCGCCGGGGTTGGTGCAGGTCGTCGCCGCCTATCGCCAGATCATCGACGTGGGCAACTGGGACACGATGCAGTCGATCACGGTCACCGGGCAGTCGGGTCACGCCCTCAGCGACAACTACGTCGATCAACTGCCGATGTGGCTCGAAGGCATGTACCATCCGATGCCGTGGGCGCGCGAGACGGTGGAGGAGGGAACCGTGCACCGGCTAAGATTGGAGATCGAGAATGAGTAACGAGCAAGATCGGGTTGAGTAAGCCGCCTGGACCAGGGGCACCGGCCTGTCTACAAGATCTGAATCACACACCGCTCGTTACTCATGTCCGCCAACCTGGATGTTGCTGCGTACCTAATACCACGCCATATTTGCGCCGGGATTTACTGCGCGCTCCGCATCACCCTCTCCACCACATCCATCCCCCGCATCACCAGATCTTCGGTGGCCTGACTGCCCATGTGACCGACCCGAAAAACCTTCCCCGCCAGTGGACCGTAACTGCCGCCGACGGCCATGCCATGTCCGCGCAGGGCGGCGTCAAACGCCGGCCACGTCCACCCATCGGGGACGTTGGCCGCGGTAACGGTGGGGGAAGAGATCGACTCGCGAGCGGGCCAGAGTGGAATCCCTATCTCCTGCAACCGCTGGCGACAGAGGGCAGCAACCTCATCGTGGCGACGATAGACGGCCTCCAGCCCTTCAAAGAGCAGGGCGTCCAGCGAAATCTGCAAGCCCTTCACCGCGTGCCAATTGTGGGTGTAAGGCAAGTAGCGATCGGCGGGGCCGGTGCGCCAGGGCGCCAGCGCATCGTACCCGATATAATTGACTTCCTGGATCACGCTCCATGCCTGCGGGCTGACGCTGACCATCGAGAGATCAGGCGGCAGGCTCAACACTTTCTGGCTGCCCAGTAACCCCAGATCGATACCGCAGTCGTCAACCTGCACAGGCACGCCGCCGGCGCTGGCGACAAAATCAACATAGAAGAGGGCCTCGACTTCGCGTGCGATCTCGCCGAGATTCATCAGCGGTGTCAGTGTGCCGCTAGGTGTCTCGCAGTGGACGGCCGTGATCAGCCGGGGGCGGAAACGCTGCGCAGCCTCGCGCACCTGCAACGGATCGGGGATGTCGTCATAACCGAAGCCGACGACCTCGACCTCGGCGCCCACTTGCTTCGCCATGTCACCAATCCCATACCCAAAGACGCCGTTGGCCACGGCAAGGACACGGTCGCCCGGGCGCAGGACGCTCTTGAGTGCACCCCACAGCGCCAGCATGCCCTCGCCTGTCTGGATCGTCACACTGGCCCGCGTCCCCAAGACTTGCTGCAACTTGGCTTCACAATCGGCATACAGCTCGAAAAATTCCGCCTCCAGGTCGGCGCTGCCAAAGTCGGTCTGATAGACATTGCGGACGGCCTGTGGCACCGAAACCGGGCCAGGCACAAGTGGAATGCTGTAGGTTTGCATAACGTCTCTCCTGTGAGTCGCGGATTGCGATTGGGGATGAAGGAATCGAACGATTGGGCAATCTAGATCGTGTCGACGGTGCGAAATCGCCTGACCGCTCAACCGGCTATTCTTTTTCTGATTGTAGCACAGTCGCAGTCGTCTCAGCCCCGTCAATTGACAACGCTTGTTTCGGGGTTAGAATGTAGACAATCGTGCCTGCTCAAACAAGGAATTGTCATCCTTATGACCAACGATCTTATGACCGACGATCTTCTCCTCAACCAGAACAAACTTTACCTCAGCGGACCCTTTGGCAGCGGAAAGACGGGCGCCGCTATCGAACGGATCAAGTGGCTGCTGCGCCAGGAACGCGTGCGCGGGGACGATATCCTGGTGATGACGCCACAGCGGACTTTGGCCCGCCCTTACTACGAGGCGCTGCGCGCGGCGGACGTGCCCGCCGGTCCACCCGTGCGCGTGACCACGTTTGCCGGTTTGGCCCGCGCCGCCGTGGAACTCTACTGGCCGCTGTTGGCCGAAAACGCCGGTTTCGCCGATCCGCGGCAGGAGCCCGTCTTCCTCAATTTGGAGACGGCGCAGTATCACATGGAACATCTTGTTGACGAGGCGTTTGCACGTGGCGAATTTGACGCCATCCGTCTCGAACCCGTGCGCGTCGTCAGCCAGGTGCTGGACAATCTCAACAAGTCCGCGCTGTTAGGTTTCTCTATCGCCGAGACCTATCAGCGGCTCGAACTTGCCGTGCCGCAAGGACAGCATATGGCGGCGCGGCTCAATGTGTTACAGACGGCCAAACGCATCAGCAGCGACTTTCGCGATCTCTGTCTGCGTGAATCACTGGTCGATTTCAGCCTGTGGATCACACTCTTCGAGCAGCAGGTGCTCACCAACGATTGGAGCCGTACCCATCTCTTCCGTTCGCAACGCCATCTTGTTTTCGACAATGCCGAAGAGGATAACTACGCCGCGCACTCGTTGGTGCGCCGCTGGACGCCGCACCTGGACAGCGCGCTGCTGGTTGTGGACGAAGATGCCGGCTATCGTGTCTTTCTGGGCGCTAACCCCGAGGGAGCGGCTGCATTGGCGCAGATCTGCGATGCAAAGGTGCGCCTGGGGCAAAGTGGCATCATGCCCGCCGCCTTGCGGCGTATGACCGTCACCGTGGATCAGGCGATCGGCGGCCCGCCCATGCGGCCTGCCGAGGCATCCGAAATCGAGGCCCCCGTCGCAGAGGACGTGGAACCACTTCCGCTCACTTTTCGCACCCACCGCTTTTATCCGCAGATGATCGAATGGGCGGTGGACGAGATCGAGCGGCTTGTGCGCAGCGAAGGCGTGTCACCGGGGAGGATCGCAATCCTGGCGCCGTATGTTAGCGACGCGCTGCGCTTCAGTTTGCAAAGCCGTCTCTCGGCGCGAGACATTCCATCCACCACACACCGCCCCAGCCGTTCGCTCAATGCAGAACCGGCGGCGCGTGCCCTGCTCACGTTGGCGGCGCTCGCCCACCCCACATGGCAACGCTACCCGCCGCACAGCGATGTCTCGCTCACACTGGGCATCGCCATCGAAGACCTCGATCCTGTGCGCGCCGTGCTGCTCAGTCGGGTCGGCTACAACGTACGTGGGGTCACCGCGGGGACGCTGAACAGCTTCGGCGCTCTCAAAAGCGCCGTCCAACAGCGGATCACCTTCCGTGTGGGCGAGCAGTTCGAGCGCCTGCGCCTCTGGCTCTCTCACTACCAGAGCGAGACCGAGTTCACGCCGCTCGATCAGTTCTTTGCGCGCATTTTTGGCGAAGTGCTTAGCCAGCCCGGCTTCGGCTTTCATCAGAATGTGGATGCGGCGCGTGTCACCGATCAACTGGTGGAATCAGCGCGCAACTTCCGCTGGGCCATTGAAGAAAAGCAGGACGATCCGGCGTCGGTGCGACGGGGCGCCATCGGCAATATTTATCTTTCCTTGATCGAGAGCGGCGCATTGGGCGCGCTCTACGTGCCGGGCTGGCAAGAAGACGACGAAGTTGTTTTTATCGCCCCGGCCTACACCTTTCTGATGCGCAATCGGGCTGTGGATGTGCAGTTCTGGCTCGACATCGGCTCCGGCGGCTGGTGGGAAAGGCTCTATCAGCCCCTGACCCATCCCTATGTTCTTTCGCGTCAATGGCCTGCGAACACACCGTGGACAGATCTGGATGAGTACCGACAGCGCCAGGAAACGATGCGCCGGCTCATCTTGGGCCTCGTGCGCCGTACCGGGCAGGCACTCTATCTCGGCATGAGCGACTACGGCGAAAGCGGCATGGAGCAACGCGGTCCCTTGTTGAATTTACTGAACCGGATCCTGGTGCGGGAAAGGTGAGCGGTGAGACCCGTCCCGCGCCCTCTCGGCCAAAAAGATGCAGGTCTAGCCTTTGCCGGTCGAGACTGAGACTACCCACGCACGATGCCTAAGTCCGCGCCGCGTTCGCCACAACGGTCCTCCCCATGCTGCATTTGCGCCGGGGAGTTTGAGGGGGATTCTGCAATCCCTTTCACCGATCGTCAATCTCCTTTGCCTTTTGCCACCGCTATGCTAGAATGCAACGCGCTTCACTCCGTAGTCGTGTTCTCGGAGAACTGCCCCCGATGCTTGATGGAAGGAAACATGATGACTCAACCGCAATCCACTCAGGACAGAGCGATGCAAAATAACTTCTTGCAAGAGGAACTGGAACTAGTGATGAAAGTCGCCCGCGAGGCAGGCACGATCGTCAATACGTTCTACGTAGGCTCATCTGAGGTGGAGTATAAATCTCCCGATGAGCCGGTTACCGAGGCGGATCGGTCGGCCAATCAGCACATCTTGTCGCGCATTCAGGCTGTCTTTCCTGATGACGGCTATTTGTCAGAAGAATCACAGGATGATCTGAGCCGTCTTGAAAAGGAACGTGTCTGGATTATTGATCCGCTGGATGGGACAAAGGAATTTATCGCCCGCAACGGCGAATTCTCGATTATGATCGGCCTGGCGATTGGGGGTACACCCGTACTGGGCGTTCTCCACCAGCCTGACGGCGGCCTGCTGTATTCGGGGATCGTCGGCCAGGGTGCCTATTTGTATGAAGAAAACGAGAAGATTCCTCTCTCGGTCAGCGACCGCAGAGAGCTACGCCAGATGGTATTGGTGAGCAGTCGCAGCCATCGCAAACAGATTGTCGATGACATCCGGCGTACACTACACATTACCAGCGAGCGGCGCACGGGCAGCGTTGGCCTCAAAGTGGGCCAGATCGCCCGCCGCTTGGCCGACATTTACATTCATCCCAGCCCCGGCTGCAAAGAATGGGATATCTGCGCCCCCGAAGCCGTCCTGCGTGCGGCAGGTGGTGTGATCACCGACTGCTGGGGAAACCCGCTTACCTACAACAAACGCGATGTGCGTGCCCACAATGGCGTTGTGGCCAGCAACGGCACGCTCCACGATCGCATCATCGACAGCGTTACCCGCATTGTAGAAGATGCGGGCTTTAATGAAGACGACGGCTTCTGGTAATAACCACGGGTGGCGGAGGATCTATGCCACAATCTGCATTCGATGCGGAGACGATCTTCGGCTTACAAGATGCCGGAGGGGAATCGCACATTTTCGAGGCGGGCAGGTCCGGCTGGATTCTGTTCAACGAAGCAGTGGGCCGCGATCCGAATGATCGCAGTGGCAAAGATTATTCGGCCTTTAGCGATCGCGGCTTGACGGTGATCGTGCGCCTGAACCACGGGCACTATCCACAGGGGACGATTCCGTTGAGCAGCGAGTACGGCAATTTTGCCCGACGCTGCGCCAACTTCGTTGCTGCCAGCCGCGGTTGCCAGACCTGGATCATCGGCAACGAGATGAACTATGCCATCGAGCGCCCTGGCCTGCTCAATCTGGTTGAAGCGCCGCCGGCGGACGACCCATATTTTCGTTCGTTGCGGCAGCGACACAACGCCATTGAACCCGCTCTGGCTACCCTGGAACACCCCGAAACGGCGCGCTACAGCGAAGCAGGCGAGATGATCACGCCTGACCGCTATGCGCGCTGTTATCAACTCTGCCGCAACGCCATCCATCTCATCCCTGAACATACGCAGGATCGCGTCCTCGTAGGGGCAGTCTGCCCGTGGAATACGCATACCGCCTACCCGGGAAACCTTCAGGGCGACTGGATCAAGTACTTTAAAGACATCCTCATGTTGATCGGCAAAGAGTGTGACGGCATCACACTACATGCCTATAGCCACGGCGCAGATCCGGCGTTCGTTCTTGACGACAGCACCCTGAGCACCTATCCAGACCGCGCCTACCACTTTCAGGTCTATCGCGACTTTATGGACGCGATCCCGCTCAATTTGCGCTACCTGCCGGTCTTCATCACTGAAGCCGGCCAGGATCAGCCCTGGCACGACAGCACCACCGGCTGGATTCAGGAGGCCTACGCCGAAATCCACCGCTGGAATCTGGAACCGGATCACCAGAAGATCCGCGCCATGATCCTATATCGCTGGTCGTTTGCAGACCGCTGGCACATCGATGGGAAGCCAGGCGTGATCCGCGACTTTGTCGAAGCGCTGCGCTATCCCTACCGCTGGAACAGCGCGACCCGCGCGCCCGGGTCCGGCACCAGCGACGCCGCGCCTGCTGCCCCGGCCGAAGAAGCCTTGGGATCGGGTCCACGCTACCGGGTGCAGTGGACAAGTGCGCATCCTCCTCAATCTCTGCCCGCCGGACAAACGATTTCGTTTCCGGTGACGCTGCGCAATATTGGCACACAGGGTTGGCCGCATAGCGGCCCAAACGCCGTTGAGCTGAGCTACCGCTTTTATCAAAATCAGCAAGAAGTTCGTACCTCGGCCCAGCCCATTCGCACACGGCTTCCGCACGATGTGGCGCCCAATCAGCATGTCACGGTGCAGACACAGGTGCAGTTACCCGAGGAAGCGGGCAACTACACGCTTGTCCTCGATCTGCTTGAAGGCGGCCACACCTGGTTCCAGGACCAACAATCCGACACCCTGATCCGCTGGATGACGGTGCAGCCTGACCGAGCAGCCAAACGGGCCGCCCCACCCGCCGCGTCCACGGCGACGAAGTCTAGCCGTCAACAGAGACCGGCCACCCTGGCCGAGTTGCCCACTGATTTTGCCGCGTCCGCGTCTACGCCGCCGGTTCACTACACGGTTGCGGAGCCCACGATTACCGATGTCAGTGCCGCCCTGCCGCGCGGCGCCGACCCTTATCTGCGCCGTGCGCTGGATCGCATTGGCTATATTGTGCTCAGCCATACAGGCGCGCCGCCGGTGGTGACCCTGCCCGCCATTGCCCATGCCCATATCAGCGCAGGCTACCCGGGCATTGCCTATCACTACGTCGTCTCTCAGTCGGGCGATATTCTGCAAGTCTGTCGATTGGACGAGATCGCAAGCAGTGCCGAATGGGCAGCCGCCGGCATCAACATCGGATTGGAAGGCACCTTCGACCGAGAGACGCCGAAACGCCAGCAACTCGACGCGGTTGCGGAGCTGTGTGCATGGCTGATTGGGCAGATGCCCGCCCTGGCAGTCGAACAGGTGATTGGGCTGTGCGAGCTGATCCCCACCACCAGCCCAGGCGTGACTTTTTTGGAAGGACCGACGTGGCGTCGTCTGCTACGCGAATTTATCTGGGCCAGGTTAGGGGTTGCGCGGCCGGCCGCAGGCAGCGCCGCAGCGCCGGCCGTGGCGCCATCGGCGGCCGGAAAGACGCCTGCCCCCGCGCGTAACGTCTCTATGCCCGACATTCAGGATATCGTCGCCCAATTGCCTCGCGATCCGCTGATGTTCTTCAGCCGCCGCCCAGAGGACATCCAAACTGTCGTCATCAACCAGACCGGCGTGGCCGCCAGTACGCCCGTGGACGTCATCGCAGGTGGCTTCCGCGAACGCGGGCTGCCCGGCATCCTCTACCAATACTTCATTACAGAAGACGGCGCTATCTATCAGACCCAGCCGAACCTGCAAGTGGTCGACGGCGAAAGGCCATACATCGCCAACGCCATCAACATCGCCTTTGCCGGGGAATTCGACTATACGATCCCGACGCAGGCTCAGATGCAGGCCGGGGGCGCGCTGATTGCATGGCTGCTGGCCGAGTATCCACATCTGTCCATGAGCGGCATCAAAGGGGTATCCGAGTTGATCCCGCACCGGTCGCCGGGTGAGCAATGGCTCCAGGGCCGACGCTGGAAAGAGTTGCTCTTGCAAGAAGTGCAGATGGCGCCGGAGCGGCAACCGGCGCCGCGTGCGACTTCGTCAGCATCGGGCCAAAGTGATGGCCGGATGCATCAACTGGAACAAGAGTCGGGTGTGCTACAACAACAGACGGCGGGGCTACGCGCTGAGAATGAGCGGTTGCGACGCGAGGTAGAAGCCTTGCGCGCAGAGCCAAAGCGCGTGCACCGCATCGAAGCGCCCCCCATCGTCGATATCGTCAACCAGTTACCGCACCACCCGACCCTACGCTACGATGAGCGGCGCCAGAACCTGATCACCCATCTGGCGGTTCACCACACAGCGGTGCCACCGCATGTCGGCCCCGAACGCATCGCCGAGCTCCATGTCAGCGAAGATCCCAGCCGCGGCAAACGCCCCTGGCCGGGGATTGGGTATCACTTTTTTGTACGCGCCGATGGGCGCCTCCTGCGCACCCAGCCCATCGAACGAGTGGCCTATCACACGGCAGGCCACAATGAATACACAGTGGGCGTCGTCTTTGCAGGGAGTTTCATGAACGGCGTAATCCCTTCGGCGGAACAACTTAGCAGTGGAGCCTACTTGTTGACCTGGCTGATGCAGGAGCTCAACGTCCCCCTGCAACACGTGTGGGGCCACCGAGAGTTCCCCGACAACCGCACTGCCTGCCCGGGCAGCGAGTGGCTCGAAGGGCGCAAATGGCGCGATCTGCTCTATGCCGAAATCGTACGCGTTCAGCGCGGGGAGTAGGGGCGGCGGCCATGTCTATGCTTCCCATCAAAGCCAATCTACTCGGCGCCGGTTATCGGGTGCGCCTGCCCTTCTTCGAGGGTCCGCTCGATCTGCTGCTGCATCTGATCGAACGGGAGGAGATGGACATCACCGAAGTCAGCCTTCTGACGGTGACGGATCAATACATCAAAGCGATTGAGATCCTGGAGGAGATCGAGCCGGGCGCGCTGGCAGATTTCTTGTTGGTGGCGGCAAAGCTGCTCTACATCAAATCGCGCAGCTTGCTACCCAGGCCCCGCCCCCCTGAAGAAGAAGAGGAAGATGCCGGCGATTCGCTGATCCAACAACTGTTGGAATATCGACGCTACAAAGCCGTCGCCCAAGGGCTGCACATTCGCCAGGAAGCGGGCCTGCGCGCCTTTGTACGCTTAGCACCGCCGCCCCAATTGCAGCGCAAACTTGATCTGGCCGATGTCAGCCTCGACAAGCTGACCCGAGCACTCCAACGCGCACTGCGTCGCATCCCCAACGATCCGCCTCGCCCGCGCGTCCACACCTACGCCATCACCATCGCAGAACAGATCGAAGTTGTGCGCGAACGCATGCGTGTCAACAGCATGCATCCGATCTCGTTTAGCGCGCTGCTTACGCAACAGCGCAGCCGAATGGAGATCGTCGTCACTTTCCTGGCTATCCTCGAATTGATCAAACAACGTGAGATCGTGGTCGAACAAGAGGAGATCTTCGGGGAGATTGTGTTGAGGGCGATGGGTGAGACAGAGATGGTGGGATGATGGAGATGATGAGGATGATGAGATGACAAGCGCGTCATCATTCATCATCCTCATCATCTTCATCATCCTCAATCTTGTCACTGCTTAACTTCAGGTACAGCCTAATCGGCCAACGTGCTCGTGTCCCCAATCGGCTGCCCCAGCACCTGGGCTTTGAGCAGACGGCGCATGATCTTGCCACTACGCGTCTTGGGCAGGCTGTCGACAAACTCGATCTTGGCAGGCACGGCAATCGGACCGACTTCGGTGCGCACATGCTGCTTCAGTTCATCGACTAGATCGCTGTCGCCGGTCACCCCGCTGTTCAGGATGCAGAAGGCATGGATGACGTTGCCCTTCAGTTCGTCGGGCACGCCCACCACGGCGGCTTCGGCTACCTTCTTATGGCTGACCAGGGCGCTCTCCACTTCTGCCGTGCCCAGGCGATAGCCCGAGACCTTCAGAACGTCGTCCATTCGACCGATGATCCAGAAGTAGCCGTCTTTGTCCTTGCGGGCGCTGTCGCCGGTGAAGTACCACCCTTGCTTGGCAAACTCAGACCAATACTGCTGAATGTAGCGATCCGGATCGCCCCAGACCGTACGCGCCATCCCCGGCCAGGGTTGTTTGATCACAAGATAGCCGTCCTGGTTGGCCTCACAGGGGACGCCATTCTCGCTGACCACGTCCGCTTCGATGCCGGTGAAGGGCAGGGTGCCGCTACCGGGCTTGAGTGGCACCATCGGTGTCGGCGTGATCATAAAGCCGCCGGTTTCGGTCTGCCACCAGGTATCCATGATGGGGCACTTTTCCTTGCCGATGACACGGTGATACCAGCGCCATGCCTCGGGGTTGATCGGCTCGCCCACCGATCCCAACAAACGCAGGCTGGACAGATCGTGGCGGTTGGCCCAGGCGTCACCAAAGCGCATCAGCCCACGGATGGCAGTGGGCGCAGTATAAAGGATGGTGACGGCGTACTTCTCAACCAGTTGCCACCAGCGATTGGGATACGGATAATCTGGCGCGCCCTCAAAGAGGATACTCGTCGCCCCCAAGATCAAGGGCGCGTAGACAATGTAGCTGTGACCGGTGATCCAACCCGGGTCTGCTGCGCACCAATAGCGATCGTCATCTTTGATATCGAAGACGTATTTGAGTGTGGTCGCAATATAGACAGAATACCCGCCCGTGGTGTGGAGAACGCCTTTCGGTCTCCCTGTGGTGCCACTGGTATAAAGGATGAAGAGAGGATCCTCGGCGTCCATCGATTCAGATTCGCACTTGGGGCTGGCAATGGGCAGCGACATCAGATCGTGCCACCAGTAATCGCGGCCCTGCTCCATCATCACGGCCTGACCGGTGCGCTTGAGCACAACCACAGACTGCACCACCGGGCTGCGGCGCACGGCTTCGTCGGCGATGTCCTTCAAGTTGACGGTCTTGCCGCGCAGCCAGGCTCCATCAGAGGTCACGAGCACCTTGCTTTGGGCGTCATCGATACGGCTGGCAAGCGCCTGTTCGCTAAAGCCGCCATAGACGACGCTGTGGACGGCACCAATTTTAGCCGTGGCCAACATCGCAATCGGTAGTTCGGGTGTACGACCCATGTAGATCGTTACCGTGTCACCCTTGCGCACGCCCAGGCTCTTGAGCACGTTGGCAAACTTGTTCACCTCTTGCCAGAGGCGGAAGTAGCTGAAGGTGCGCTGTTCGCCGTCCTCACCTTCCCAGATCAAGGCCAGCTTGTTCTTGCGCCAGGTCTTGGCGTGACGGTCCAATGCGTTGTAGGCAATGTTCGTCTTGCCGCCGACGAACCACTTGTAAAACGGTTTGCTGCTGTCATCCAGCACCTGGCTGTAGGGTTCAAACCAGTCGATCATCTCCTTGGCCCGTGCATCCCAATAACCTTCGATGTCGGCCATGGCCTCACTGCGCAGTTCCATATAATCGGGAACATTCACCTGCGCCACCACCTCAGCCGAGGGATAATACATCTCGCTCTCCGCGGCCAGGATCTCCCCTTCGCGCTGCGAATCGGGGTGGACGTTCGGCTCCAATGTAGTGGTCATGCCTCTCTCCTTCCTCGAGTGCTAGAAACGTATACTTAGGTTGGACAAATAATGGCTGTGTCTTGGGGGAACTGCCCCAAATCATAGCATACTTTGTGGATTTTCACATTCTGAGAGAAAGAGAGGGCAGGATTACGGGATCAGGTGATTGGATCGGTACTGAATGCAGAAGCGATCGAAGAGAGGGGCGGCGCCCGCTCATAGCCAGGCGCCGCCCCTCTCCAAAACGAGCATCGTGCTTTGTCGTCCGTCAGTCCTTCTTATGCCACTTGCCGTCGTCGCCTTTTTCGTACTGTTTCTTCACGGCGGCCCAGGCCACACGGTGCGCGGTCTCCTCGCGAGAGGCATCGCCGCGGCGGTCATCGGGATCGTCATATTGATCCCACGCACTGTTGTATGCCTCTTTGTAGATTTCCTGGGCGTGTTTGGGCACGTTGTCGGTCACACTATCGGGCAGTTCACTGAGCTTATCGTATGGCATGTGTGTCTCCTTTTGCTGTTCACAATGCTGGTGCGCACAGAACGCCTGCTCCAGGGCAGGAAAGGACAGTTCTCGCGGCTACCCCACCAACAGCATACACGACACAACCTTCCGAAACCATAGACTCGGGTATAAGGACAGGATACAAAAACGGCTAATGCTGCCCCCGTGTGTTAGTCCAGATAGTCATACGCGATCAAGGTCAGGAATTCGACAAATTCATCCGTGAGCACCAGTCGATCGAGGATCTCGGCCGCCTCACCGTAGCGTTGCTGATCCGCACCGCCCAGCCTGGACAGCTCCTCGGCGCGAATCTGGCTGTAAAGCTCTCGCGTCACAGGGCGTCCATCGTCAAGGGCGGCGCCATGCTGGATCCACTGCCAGATCTGCGAACGCGAGATCTCGGCAGTGGCGGCGTCTTCCATCAGGTTATAGATTGCGGCAGCACCATTTCCCATCAACCAGGCATTGATGTATTGCAGTGAGACGTCTATGTTGAGACGCAGCCCTGCTTCGCTGATCGTGCCCCCAGGCACCTGCGTATTGGTGATCTCCTCCGCTTCCACCTCAACATCAGCGCGCAGACGCTCCTTCTGATTGGCCCTGCCACCGAGTTTGGTATCAAAAATCTCGCGCACCAGCGGCACCAGGTCCGGATGCGCAACCCAACTGCCATCGCAGCCGTCATTGGCCTCGCGTTCCTTGTCGGCGCGCACCTTGGCAAAGGCAACTTCGTTGATCTCGGGATCACGGCGGCTGGGAATGAAGGCCGCCATCCCACCGATAGCATGTGCACCGCGTTTGTGGCAGGTGTGCACCATCAGTTCGGTATAGGCTCGCATAAAAGGCACCGTCATTGTGACCTGAGCCCGCTCCGGCAAGAGACGTGCGGCATCGTTGCGGAACTTTTTGATGGCGCTAAAGATATAATCCCAGCGACCGGCGTTGAGACCGGCAGAATGGTCACGCAGTTCGTATAGAATCTCATCCATCTCTAGCGCCCCCAGGATCGTCTCGATCAGCACCGTGGCCCGAAATGATCCATGCGCGATGCCGAGTTGTGCCTGTGCGTGGACGAAGACATCGTTCCACAGTCGCGCTTCGAGATGACTCTCTAGCTTGGGCAGGTAGAAATAGCAGGATGTGCCGCGACGTTGCCGTTCTGCCGCATTGTGGAAGACATAGAGCCCGAAATCGAACAGACTCGCCGAAATCGGTTCACCGTCGACGAGCAGATGCTTCTCGACCAAATGCCAACCACGCGGGCGGAGAAGAAGCGTGGCGATCGTCTCATTCAGTTCGTAGGTGCGTCCGCGCTCGCTGTCTTCGAGCCGAATCTGGCGGCGGACAGCATCGTACAGATTGATCTGCCCTTCCACGCAGTTCTCCCATGTGGGCGAATTGGCGTCCTCAAGATCCGCCATGAAGACGTCGGCGCCGCAGTTGAGCGCATTAATCACCATCTTGCGGTCGACTGGGCCGGTAATCTCTGCCCATCGTTGCTGCAAATCGTCAGGCGTCGGCGCTACTTGCCAGGCGCTACTGCGCACGGAGGCAGTCTCGGGCAGGAAACCCGGCATCCTGCCGGCGTCAATCTGCGCCTGTCTTTCCCCGCGTGCGGCAAGCAGTGCCTGGCGGCGCGGGTTGAATCGTCGATGTAGATCCGCTACAAAGGCCAGCGCGTCCTCGCTTAGAATCTGTTCGAAACCGGGCTTCATCGGCCCTAGTATGGTTACAGACAGTTGGTTTGCACCTTCTCCAGACAACTCAGGCATCGGGAAATCCTTTCTAAATTGGTAAGGACTACAGTGTAATGATGTCTCTCGACTGAGCAGATCGCAGCATCCATTTGTTGTACAAACTTACGATCTTGCAAGATCCAATTCGGGCCAACACGCACATCTACGCAGCCGGGGGCAGCACAAAACTCGGAAGATCTAGACGCTTCCTACGAGAAAATACGGGGGCTACACGACGAAATCCGGGTAGATACGACGATCATGCACGTGTCAATCGGAAAAATTCAGTACCATAGTACTATTGCAGGTAGGCGAATACCCGTAGATAGTAGTAACCAGAATAGTTTATTACAGCACTATTGCTGACGCAGTATTGCTGATAGTGAAACGTATGAGTACTACGCAACTAGCAGTGACAAGGGGGGGCAAGGAATCATGAGAACGACGCGAGTTTTCTTGGCAGATGATCACATGTTGGTTCGACAAGGTATGCGCTCTTTGCTAGAAATGGAAGAAGACATCATTATCGTTGGCGAGGCAAGCAATGGACATGATGCCGTCGACAAAGTCACCAGCGGCCTTCGCCCGCACATTATCTTGATGGATGTACATATGCCCATCATGAGCGGCATCGAGGCCACCCGTCGTATCAAGTTGACGATGCCTGACGTCCTCGTGATCGGCCTGACCGCATCTGAAGAAGATGCCACACTTGCCGAAATGATGCGAGCCGGTGCCAGCGGCTATGTTCTCAAGTCCGCGGCAGCCAGCGATCTGGTCAAGACGATGCGGTCGGTACGGTCCAACCGCAACAGTCTCGAACTGGAACTGAGACAGCGACTTACCGGCTATAATGCTAATTACGTCGATCAAGCGGCAGAGGTCAAAAAGCAAATCCATCAGCGGCTGACACGACGCGAGATGGATGTGATGCAGGCGCTGTTGCGTGGGTATAGCAACAAAGAAATCGCCCGCGAACTTGTGATCTCGGAACGCACAGTTCAAACGCATTTGAGCAACATCTTTAGCAAGATGGACGTCAACAGTCGCACTGAAGCGGTGCTTGTGGCAATGCGCGATGGATGGATTGCCCAGCAGCCGGTGGCGTAAAAAAGAGCCATGAAGCGTGAGTAAAACAATGTCCGGTAGATCAAAGGCGATCTACCGGACATTTTTGTTGGGTGACCGTCTAGAGATTGCGGGCGACGAGGTCGGCGATCTCTTCCGGGTGACGCGCCACGGCGACATTGGCGGCCTTAAGCGCTTCAATCTTCTCGGCGGCAGTGCCTTCACCGCCCGAAATGATGGCGCCGGCGTGGCCCATCCGCTTACCGGCAGGCGCAGTCTGGCCTGCAATGAAGCCGGTGACCGCTTTGCTCATCGTCTTGATATATTCGGCGGCCTTCTGTTCATCCGTGCCGCCGATTTCGCCGATCATGACGACCTGTTCGGTGGCAGAATCGGCTTCAAACATCTTCAGCACGTCGAGAAAACTGGTGCCGTTGACTGGATCACCGCCAATGCCCACGGCGGTACTCTGGCCGATGCCGCGGGCAGTCAGTGCATAGACGACTTCGTAGGTCAGTGTGCCGGAGCGACTGACGATGCCGACGTTTCCCGGTGTGTGGATATGACCGGGCATGATCCCCACTTTGGCCTCTCCTGGCGTAATCAAGCCAGGGCAGTTCGGACCGATCAGGCGGCTGGAAGTGCCTTCGAGAAAGGCGCGCACCTTGACCATATCCAGCGCAGGAATACCTTCGGTGATGCAGATAATCAGGGCAATGCCGGCATCTGCGGCTTCCATGACAGCGCTGGGGGCAAAGCGGGCCGGCACGTAGATAATCGTCGTGTTGGCGCCTGTGGCATGGACTGCTTCTTTCACTGTATCAAACACGGGCACACTACCCACGGCCCATTCGCCACCCTTGCCCGGCGTGACGCCGCCCACCACATTGGTGCCATAATCAATCATCTGCGCCGTGTGGAATGCGCCTTCTCGGCCGGTGATCCCCTGTACGATCAGCCGCGTATCCTTACCAACTAAAATGCTCATGCAGCCTCTCCCTTTTTCTTGGCAGCAGCAACGGCTTTTTCGGCCGCATCGGCCAGGCTAGTCGCTGGGGTAACATCAAATTCTGACTCGGCCAGGATCTGGCGTCCTTCTTCCTCATTGGTGCCGACGAGACGCACAACAAAGGGGACATCGGTGTTCAACGTGGCGAACGCATCAAGCAGACCGCGCGCAACTTCATCGCAGCGTGTGATGCCACCGAAAATGTTGACGAGCACCGCCTTGACACGCTCATCGCTCAGAATGATGCGCAGGGCAGTCGCCACTTTATCCGCCTGGGCGCCGCCACCGATATCAAGGAAGTTGGCCGGGCTGCCACCAAACAGCTTGACGATGTCCATCGTGGTCATGGCCAGACCCGCGCCATTGACCATACAACCGATCTCACCGTCCAGATTGATGTAGGAAAGGTCCGCCTCGCGGGCCTGGCGTTCGGACTCATCCTCTTCCTGGGCATCGCGCATGTCGGCCAGGTCGGCGTGCCGGAAGAGCGCGCTGTCGTCGAGGACTATCTTGCCGTCTACAGCTTCAAGCTGACCGGCGCCGTTGACGATCAAAGGGTTGATCTCGGCCAGGGAGGCATCCGTATCCACGAAGGTGCGGTAGAGACCTTGGGCAATCTTAATGAACGCCGAAATGTGTTCCTTGGGCAGGCCGATCCCATAGGCCAGATTGCGCGCCTGATAGTCCAGCAAGCCAAGGAAAGGATGGGCGTGCACGGTGACGATCTTCTCGGGCGTTTTGGCCGCCACCTCTTCGATCTCCACGCCGCCTTCGCTTGACGCCATAATGGCAACTTTGCGCGCGGCTCGATCGAGGACGGCGCCCAGGTAAATCTCGGACTTAATATCGGCGGCTTCGTCGACCAAAACTCGGTTGACGATCAGCCCCTTAATGTCCATACCCAGGATCTTACCGGCCACAGCTTCGGCTTCGTCGGGCGACTGTGCGACCTTGATGCCGCCGGCCTTGCCACGCCCACCGACGAGGACCTGGCTCTTGATGACCACAGGCTTTCCCAAACGCTGCGCTATTGTGCGCGCTTCGGACGCCGTGGTCGCAACATCGCCATTGGGGATTGGAATCCCATACTTGGCGAAGATACGTTTAGATTGATATTCATGTAACTTCAAGTTTCGTCTCCTTATGTGCGGGTGGAGGAAGAGACAGCCGACACTGTCGGCCGTGGGGATTCAGTCGCCAAAGTCGACCCAATCGGCGCAGAAACCGACAGCAATGACTGCCGTTGAGGTGAAATAAGGTGCCAAAAATTGCACAAGCGCTAGGTCGATTATAGTGGGGATCGAGACGAAATGCCAAATACCTGAGCGGTATGGGCACTATACGGCGCAGGATCAGCCACCGCCCAATCCCAGGATACGGCGCGCTTCTGCAGGCGTAGCCGGTTCGCGCTGCAAGACCTGAATCACGTCGACGGCCATCGACACCATCTCGGCGTTGCTCTGCGCCAGTTCACCTTTGCGCCGGAAGAGATTATCCTCGAAGCCGACGCGCACGTGGCCGCCCAAGAGCACGCCCATTGTGATCATGGGCAACTGATGGCGCCCTACACCCAACACGGACCACTGGCAGTCGGCCGGGAGTTTGCTCTGCAGGAAGATCAGATTTTCGGGAGAGGCCGGGATACCCCAACGCACGCCCATGCAGAGTTGAAAGTAGGGTGGCGGTGCAACCAACCCGGCAGCAATGGCGGCACGCGCCTGATCGACATGTCCAACATCAAAGAGCTCGATCTCGGGTTTGACACCCATATCGAGCATACGGCGGGCCGCCGTCTCTACCCACTTGGGCGAATTGACAAAGGGACGATCCTGAAAATTCATCGAGCCAATGTCGAGTGAACAGATATCGGGGCGCAGCGTCACCGGTTCCAACCGGCGCTCGATCATCTCATCCTCGTCGGTGGCGACGATGTTGAGGCCGCTGGTGGTAAGGTTGACGATCATGTCAGATTGGCTGCGGACGCGGTCAAGCACCTCAGAAAAGAGGGCCAACTCGGATGACGGAGCGCCCGTGTGCGGATCGCGCACATGGATGTGTGCCACAGCCGCACCGGCGCGCCAACATGCCAGCGCAGCGTCGGCAATCTCCGCGGCAGTGTAGGGCACCGCCGGATTCATTTCCCTGGTTGGGCGCGAGCCGGTAACGGCGGCCGTGATGATTACTTTATCCATGGGCGCTCGATTCACAACCGAAAGTGAAGCAACTTCGAAACCGAAAGCTTTGCGACCGGCGAAGCAAAGGTGCGGGGCTACCCGGCAAGAGAGCGAATGTGGCGGGAACTACCATAGAGAACACAGAGATAAATGCCTTCCCTTCTGCTTTGTGTTCTATGCGTTCTTTGTGGCAATCCTACTGCCTTTACCGCCACAGAGAACACAGAGAACACAGAGATAAGGTCGCTTCCCTCTTCTTCTTTGTGCTCTTTGTGTTCTCTGTGGCGATTTTCAGCATCTCGACGGAATCGCCGACGAGGCCGCTACGTTCGCTTGCTACAGGCGCTGCGCCTTAGCCCTCCGCAGGCTCCGGGCACTCAACCGGCGCTGGCGAAACTTCGCTTTTCAATGTGAATTCACTTTACGACGCAGGTGAATGCAGAAGCGTGCGCACGGCCAGCTCGCGTGTCTGCTCGGCGGCAGACAGTCGATGGCGGATGTCGGACAGCCATTCGTTGTCGTCGACGATCTGCTCTGCCAACTCATCCAGCAGGACGTCGGTCGATGCGGGCGCCACCCCGCCTGGGCCGGTGCGCACCTTAATGAACGATTGCGGGTCCAACGCTTCTTTGAACTGTTTCTCGTCGAATTCCAATGGTTCTCCCAGAACTGCCTCGGCTGCGGCTTGCAGCATGGGCAGCGTCAGCGCCGTGCTGGGGACGCCGTCTGCGACGGCCGTTTTCACCATTCGGGCGACGATGCCGTGGGCCGTGCGGAAGGGCATCCCAACCGAGCGGACCAGCGTATCGGCCAGTTCGGTGGCAGTGGTGAAGCCTTCGCCGGCCCGGCGCGCCAGATGTTCGACGTTGAGGGTCAACGTCTCGAAGACCGACGTGTAAAGCTCAAGACAGTCCTGGGCGGTGGACAGGGCAGCCACGGTGGGCGGCATGATCTCGTCTTCGATGTCCTGCGTATCACCGTAGGGGATGTTGTGACAGTTGAGCACGACCGTCTGAGCATAGCCCACGGCGCGGCCAAGACGGGCGCGCAGGTGTTCCAGCACCACGGGGTTGCGTTTCTGGGGCATGATCGAGCTGATCTGGATGAAGCTATCGTCGATATGCAGGGCGTTGGCCTCCTGCGTGGCCAGGAAGAGCAGATCACGGGTGACGCGCCCCAATCCAATGCAGAGCGATTGGACGGCGAAGGCCGTGTCGGTGAGATGATCACCGGCGCCGATGCTGTGATGGGTGCTATGGATGACACAGTCGAAGCCGAGCAATTCAGCCACCAGGGTGCGATCTACCGGGAAGCCGGTACCCGTGAAGGCGGCTGCGCCCAGCGGCGATCGGTTCATATTGGCATAGGCGTTAAAAAGTCGCTGTTGATCGCCTTCCAAAAAGGTGAGGACGCCGGCCAGGTAATGGGCAAAGGTGGTGGGCTGCGCCGGCTGCGTGTGGGTGTACCCGGGCATGACCGTTTCTAAATGGTCGCCGGCCAGGTTCAAAATCGTGCGCCGCAAAGACAAGAGCACTTCGGCCAGATTGATAATCAGCGTGCGGAAAGCCATGCGCGAGAGCGCCTGCCCCAGGTCGTTGCGGCTGCGCGCCAATTGCAAGTTGCCGCCGAAATCGGCGCCGGCCATCTGGATGATCTCATTCTCCACGCGGAAGAAAAGGTCTTCGATACCGGACTGATAATGAAGCTGATCCGATCCGCGTGAGCGAATAAATGCCACGGCCTGCAGGATCGCTTGCACGTTTTCCTGGCTGAGAACGCCGCACTCGCCCAGCATGAGCGCGTGCGCCTCGTGCGCGGCCAACATCGGCTCGAAGAGATAGGTCTGCGCGTCAGCATAGGCGGGCAGCAAGACGTGGCGGGCATAGTTGGGATGGGGAAAGGTTGACATAGTTTCTACCCCTTCAAACCGGTGAGCGCGATTCCCTTAATAATCTGCCGCTGGAAGATGAGGAAAACGATCAGCAACGGGATAGTGGCCAGGCTGGCGCCTGTCATGATCTTCTCCCATTGAGTAGTAGATTCGCCCCGAAAGAAACTTAACCCCACAGGAATCGTGTAGAATTCGCGACCGCTGGCGACGATCAAGGGCCAGAGGTAGGCATTCCAATTTCCCAGGAAGTTGAAAATACAAAGCGCGGCGATGGCAGGCTTAACCAGCGGCATGGCGATCCGCCACCAGATACCCAGTTCATTCATGCCGTCGATTCGAGCGGCGTCAAGCAGTTCACTGGGGACGCCATCGAAGAACTGACGCATCAAGAAGATGCCCGCGGCCGTAATCACGCCGGGAAAGGCGATCCCCCAGATCTGGGCGTAGCCAATGTGCCATCCCCACTGCACGCTCATGGTGTACCAGGGGATGACGAGCATCTCGGTGGGAATCATGAGGGTGGCGAGAATGCCCAGAAAAATAATGTTTTTGCCCGGAAATTCAAACTTATTGAGCGTGTACCCGGCCAGCGAATCGAAAATAGCCACGGAAAGAGTAGTAAAGGCGGCGATCAGGATGCTATTCAAGTACCAGCGTTCAAAGTCGCTGGTATTCAGTACCTTGACATAATTCTCCAGCGTAGGGTTTTGCGGAAGGAAGGCGTACTGTAGTAGTTCTGGGGCCGGTTTCAGGCTGGTGAAGATCATCCACAGGAACGGGACAATCATGGCAACTGCGCCAATGCTAAGCAATAGATAGGCCACCGCTGCCGACCAACTCCAGCCCTGACGGCGGCGAGGCGCTGCACTCACCAGCCGTTCGGCCACTTGAATAGCGTCGTCGGATCTATCGTCCAATGTGGCTGCCATGTAAGATCTCCCAGCTACTGCGGTGAATAAACTCGGTATGCTCGCGATGGTGAATCAATGCGGTTGCCTCAATAATCGTAACGGCGGGTCAGGAAACGCAGTTGAATCACCGTGATCAGTAGAATGACAAAGAACAGCAGCACGGTCAAGGCGGCGGCATAGCCCATGTTATAACTGCTGAAGCCCTCATTATAGACTTCCAGCACCACGGTGGTCGTGCTGTTGAGCGGCCCGCCTGTCCCCTGTGGGCTCATGTTCTGGACCAGAGCAAAGAGGCGTAGGAAGGAAATAGTCTGGAGTACCGCCAGGTAGACGATCACAGGATTGAGCAACGGCAATGTGATCTTCCAGAAAATGTTCCACTCGTTGGCGCCATCAATGCGTGCCGCTTCATAATAAATATCAGGAATCTGTTGCAGGCCCGCCAAGAAGATAATGACGGCAAAGCCCAATCCCTGCCAGATAGCCACGGCTGTAATCGACTCCAGCGCCTGATTAGGGCTTTTGAGAAAGGGCTGCTGGGGCAGACCGATGGCGGCGAAAAACTGATTGATCAGGCCGGTCTGGGGCAGGTAAAGCCAGTTCCAGACAAAGGCTACGGCCACGGCTGACGTGACGTAAGGGATAAAGTAGGCCACGCGGAAAAACCCGGCGAAACGGCGGATCTGGTTGAGCAGCAGCCCGACCGTCAGCCCCAATACCAATTGCACCGGCACGCCAACCACCACATAGTTGAGCGTGTTGAGAAAGGCCGCTTTGATAGGGCTGCGCGGTTTGAACAGGTCCTGCCAAATAGCTTGATAGTTGTCAAAACCGATCCAGGGTCCGTTGCCCTGGAAAACGTTCCACTCGCGGAAGCTGATATTGAAGGCCAGGATTGTCGGGTACCAGCGGATCAGTACAAAGAAGATCAAAGTGACGAACATAAAAATGTACGCCCACATAATCTTCTGCTGTCTAAGCGTGAGTTTCATCGTGTGCCCCTGTTCAATGGCAGGATGACAAGATGAAGCGGTCAGTCTGTTCATCTTGTCATCCTGCCAGTTTGCTGTCGTAGCAGTTCTTTACTGGTGCTCGGCCCAGAACTCGTCGAGAATATCCTGGACGGTGGTGACAGCCTGATCCAGGGCTGTGTTCGGATCCTCATCCGCCAGACGCACGGCATCATAGGCATCGATCAATGCCTGGCGGTTCTGGCTCTCATCTACGAAGAAGGTAGAGTGAGCGTATTCCAGCCCCTTGATGAAGGCGCCTAGTTGCGGATCGGACTGCAATTCAGGATCGCCGGCGGCCTCGAGTTGGGCAGGCAGTTCACCGGTGATTTCTACCCACAACTTGCCGGCCTCTGGGGTGGTGATGAATTTCAGGAACTCCACCGCAGCTTCCATGCGGGCCGGATCTTCAGCAGCCTTCTGCGTGATACCGTGGGTCCAGTAGCTGCCAAACGTGCTCTTAACACCGTTGTACTCGGGCAACTCGGTCACGCCGAAGTTGAGATCCGGGGCCTGAGAGGCAATGGTGCCCAGGCGGAAGGAGCCATCGATATGGAAGCAGACTTTGCCCGCCAGGAAAGCATTGGTGGCGCCGTCAAAGATATCATCCGTGCCGGTCTTCAGCTCTGTCTCGAACTTCAGCAGCTCGTTCCAGGCCGCATAGCCGGCATCGCTGGCGTTCCACAGCACTTCATGATAGTCGTCACTGTAGGGCTGTTGACCAAACTGGCGCAGCAGCACCTCGCGGAACCAATGGTGAGCCTGACCACCCATCTCGACTGGGAAGCCTTCGATCACGTAGTTGCCTTGATCGTCCATCTGTGTACACTGGACGGCCTGTTGTTCAAATTCCTCAAGGGTGGTGGGAGGATTCTCAGGATCGAGACCGGCCTGTTCCATCAGATCCTTGTTGTACAAAAGGGCCAGGGTACGCACAGCAGTGGGCAGAGTATAGAGTTTGCCGTTAAAGAAGCTGGCCTCCACCATCGGGCTGAACTCTTCGCGAATCGTGGCGGGGGGGAATGCATCTTCGGGCAGCGGCACAATGTAGCCCGCATCGATCCATGCCGGCAACCAGCCGTAGTAGAGGGTCACTACATCGGGGCCAACACCGGCCGGCACGCTCGCCGCAATCTTGTCGCGGAACTGATCATAGGGGATATCGGCGTTGTGTATCACACTGATGCACGGATTCTCGGCCTCAAACTGATCGATAAGCTGATTCATGGCCGTGACACGCGCCTCGAAATTGTACTGCCAGTACTCAATCTCGACCGGATTGGCACAGTCGCCGCCCGTCGAGGCTTCTGAAGGGGCAGCCTCTTCGGCAGGTGCGGCCGTTTCACCCGCTGCCGGTTGATCACTGGTGGCAGGCGTTGCCGGCGCAGGACAAGCCGCCAACACCATGGCCAGCACCAACAACAGGCCAAGCAAGGGAAGGATACGTCTGGACTTCATGTGAACTCCTCCTGTGGTAAGTGAAAAAGACAACGATTTAGGAAAGATCAATCTTCAACAACCTCGCCGCATTCCCTGCAAAGATCTGCTGAACGTGCTCATCCGGCATGTTGAGATCGAGACAATCGCGCAGTTGATCCTGCAGGTAGCGGAAGGCGAAGCCGCGCGGGAACCAGCTTGAGTCAGTACCGAAGATGATACGCTCTGGCCCGACAGACTCGTAGTATTTGCGAAACAGATATTTGACGGTGACGTCGCCCGGCACCCAGCGGATCCATTGCAGACTGCCACTGGTATCCACAGAGACGTTCGGGCAGGCCCAGCACAGTTGCAGCGTTTCGCGTTCCCAGGCGCAACCGAAGTGAGGAATCACGAAGGTGACGTCGGGGAAGGCCTTGGCAATCGGATGTAGTTTGAACGGATTGATGTTCTCATGCCAGGCAATGCCGCCGGCGCCACCCTGAATGCCGAAATGAATCAGCACGGGGATGTCCAGCTCGGCGCATTTTTCCCATACGGGCCAGGCTGCCTCATCCTCGATCGGCCGGTCGATCATCGGGGCAAGGAGTTTGTACCCGCGCAGGCCCAGGTTGCGCACGGCGTGATCCAGCCGTTCCACCGCATCGGGCAGGAACGGATCATGGTGCGCGAAGCCGATAAATTTGTCGGGATACCAACTGACGATTTCGGCCAGATGCTCGTTGCCGCCGCCCGTAACGAAGCCAATCGCGCGGATGCCATAGGTGTCCAGTTCTTCGGCCCAACGCCGAGCCTGTTCACGGTCACCGGGGTGTTGGTCTTTTCCTTCGGGTTTGGGGAAACCCCACATTCGTCGCCATTGCTCGCCGTAGGGCTGGCTCATCTGTTGCACCAATTTGGCGCGCTTTTCGCCGACTTTGTCCACGTAATTCTGAATCGTGTTGCCCATGTCGGGGAACCAGGGTCGGTCCGTAGGAAAGTGTGAGTGAAAGTCGATGATTTCGAAGCCTTCGTACATGGTAGATTCCTGTCTAATCCGAAAGGGACTAATGAATGGGACAGATCTTCACGCTTGCCGTAGAGGGGATCAGCGCAACAGCTCGCATAGCTTGACCAATCGACGTTACGTTCCTGTGACGGTCAGCACGTCGCGTGGAATCAACGAAGGCTGTTTTGCCAACAACGCCGCCCCTTCGGCGGGCTGTAATTTTGGACGATTAACCAGGACGCCGGGGACAAGTTGCTGCACTCGTTGACCAAACTCGTCGTACAAAATCTGCGAGTGCACGAAAAGACTGCCGACTGTGGCAACTTGCGGCGATGACAGATGCGCCTGGCGAAGCACGCTTGCGGCCGTATGCGCCAGTGCCTGTGCAGCGCGGCCGAGGATCTCCAGGGCGACGCCATCTCCGGCCGTGGCCGATTCAACCACATCCAGGGCAAAGGCCGCAATCTGCGGATGGACATCATCACTGGTCAGAGCGTTGAGCGATGTCACCCAACTTGCCCAGCCATTTGCCGCCGTCGCCTGACGCGACATCAAGCGATCCGTCAACTCAGTCGCAGGTCCTCGCTGATCCACCGCACGTAACGCAGCACGCAGCCCCTGGCGCCCGATGTCAAAGCCGCTGCCTTCATCACCCAGCCAGTGGCCCCACCCATCGGCATGGTAGCACAACCCATTTTCACCCACGGCCAGCGCGGCGGCGCCACTGCCTGATATCACGATTGCACCTGGCTCTGCGGCCATCGCACCGGCCCAAGCCGCCACGGTGTCATTCACAGCCCACCAGCGTCGATTGGGCAGATCTTGTGTTGCGTTGCGCATCATCTCGGCCACCGTTGCCACATCCGACGGGCCATCCAGCCCGGCAAAACCGGCAACGAGATTGACGAGATGTGGATCTTCATCCACATCGGCCAGCACCTGGACAATCGCATGGCGAAGGTTGCGCCGAGCTACGTCGACGCCAACGACCTGATAGTTGGTGGCACCCGTCAGCCCCTGGCCAACGGTGACACCGTCAACGCCGACGGCAACCGTTCGTGTTTTGGTCGCGCCGCCATCAATGCCAATCCACAAGCTCACACTCATGCGCTCTACTTTGTACCCAGATTTATGTATTCAGATTCGCTAGTAAATCCCGGCGGAAATTTGTCCACGTTTTCCACCAGAGGTAGGAATGCCAAATTTCCGCCGTGGTATTTACGCCCAACTGTACTAGACGAGGCGCCGCTCACGGCCAGGCCACTTTGACGCCGGCCACCTCGGCTCGGGTGTTGCGTAACACAAGGGCCACTGCCCCCAAAACCACCCCATCATCCCCTAAACGGACGGGCTCCAGCCGGGGCATCGCCGGCAGCAACCCCAACAACCGCCGCTGAACCGGTGCCAGGAGCAGATCCGACGCGTGGGCCATTTCCCCACCCAACAAAATCAACTCGGGGTTGAGCACCACGGAAACAGCAGCAACGGCAAGGCTCAGGTAGTCGACAGTCTCTGAAATCAGTCGGCAGGCCAACTCGTCCCGAGCTCGCGCCGCCTGATAAACCGCATCAGCATCCAACCGATCCACCGTACGCAACCGGCTGTCGACGCCGGCAGCGAGAGCCTGCTCCGCCCGAGAGACCAATCCTGGTGCGGCCGCCAATGCTTCCAGCGGACCGAAGCCGGTATGGTTGTGTCCAAGCGCAGACAGATCGGGCGGGATGTATCCGATCTCGCCGGCAGCCTCTGTGGCGCCGCGGAAAAGCCGCCTGTTCAGGATGATACCGGCGCCAATCCCCGTGCCCACGGCGATGACAACCAGATTGTCGGTCTGTTGGCCTGCACCTAGCCAGCTTTCGCCTAGAGCCAACAGATTGACATCGTTCTCCACAAAGACGGGCACGGACCACTGTTGCTCAATCCACGCTTTTAGCGGAAAGTTACGCCAACCCAGGCTGGCCGCCCACACGACTGTTCCCGACTGAGAAAGCACAATCGACGGTGCGCCAATGCCGATTCCCCATAAGGGTGGACCGGCACGCCGGCGGCCCGCTTCCACCACGCTGTCGATGAGGTGGGCAAGCGCCGACAAATTGGCATCGGCATCGCCCAGTTTAGGCATAGCCTGGAAGCGCTCACCAATCGAACCATTCAGGTTGACCAATGCGGCACGCCAGGGCACATTGCTCAGATCCACGGCGGCGATGTACGCCGCATCGGGATTGAAACGCACCAACTGCGCCGGTCTTCCACCTTGACGCCCTACACTTTGCTCACCGTCCATCCAAAGCAGGTGGCTTCTGGTCAATTGCTCGACCAATCGGTTGACTGTGGACGGGTTTAGGCCCAACTGTTCGGCAATTTCGGTGCGAGAGATGGGACCTCGCCGTTGCACCAGCCGCAGGATAGCTTCCTGGTTGATGCGTCGAATCTGCTGGGAATCTCCCGTCACATACTCGGTGTTCATCAGCCTTCCAGGCCACTGCTCGGATGAAGTTGAGAAAAGGTAGAGGAATGGCAGACGTGTCTTGCCGGCTGCCACCGGTTATTTGCGGTCTGCAAAAAACCGGCTATGTCTCTATTGTAGCCATTTCTGGATCGTTGTCAACCACAAAAAAGCGGTTGGACGTCCACCTGTCGGCAGACATCCAACCGCTTATTTACCCATCATCAGTTTCTGACTGCCGAGCAGTGCCTATTGAGCGCGGGCGACAAAGTCAATGCGGATCGTGAATTCATCCTTCACGGTGAGCGTACCGGCGAAGCTGGGCGGATCGAATCCCCAGTCGGTCATATTGCTCTTGGCCTCGCCAAACCCTTGAATCGTGTCGCCGCTCAGCGTAGCGGTAACGTCGAAGGTGAGCGGGTTCGTGATATCGCGGATGGTCATGTCTCCAACCAGTTGGAAGGTGGCTTCCTGGCCTGGCTGATAGTCGGCAGGCGGGTTCACGATCTGTGTGGGCACGAAGAGCGCCACGGGGTAGGTATTCGATTCCAGTGCATTGTCGCGGATCCAACTGTCGCGCTGATTCTGCCCGGTGGCGAGGGAAACGAGATCGACCGTGAATTGGCTGTCGCCCAGTTCAGCGGCAGCCAGGTCGATTTGCAGCGTGCCGTTGACATCGTTGGTGGTGCCGGTAACCGTCGAGTTCCCAAGCGGCAGGTTGTACTTATCCAACGCACCCTGGAACAGATCCTCGTTGGCTACGTACGATGCCGACGATTCCTCAGGAACGATGGTAAAGGTCTGCATGCCGGCGTCCAACGAGACGGCTACGGTTGGCACAGCTTCAGTCGTGGCGGCTGCGGTCTGCGCCGCCGGTGCGGCCTGGTCACAGGCAGCAAACAGGAAAAATGCCATGGTTAGTAGGAAGATTCGCATACGCATCAAACTCCATTCTCCTTTTGGTTCGGTGTCGGTCCGTTACGGTCGGATCTCGACGGATTCACGTTTAGCGGCGCTTTGTTCGGTCGCTTCAAACGAAACGCCATTGGGCAGGTATTCGGGCAATTCGATCCCTTCTTCTCCGTAAAACTGGAGCAGTTGACGCACCAACAGTGAGTAGAGACCTTCGTGGCGCATCACAGGTTTGACGTCGGCCACCGCCATGCTCAGGTCGAAGCCGTAGTCGGCAAAGCCTTCAATGAAATCCTGATCGCGGCTAACGATGTGGATCGGCGTCTCCCAGCCATCGTCGCGTCGCGAGACCTGGGGCGGCTGGTGATCGCCAATCAGAACGAAGATCGAATTATCTGCCGTGTCGTTGCGGATAAAGTCGCTGAGCATCGTCAGTTCATAGCGAATGGCGTTGAAGTAGCTCTGGCGCTTGGCCTGATGCTCGATCAACTCAGGCGGAGCATCGGGTTGCCGATAATCAGGATCGTTGACGTCGTGCCAGTCGTCCGCCAGTTCGGGCAGTGCATACCAGGGATAGTGCGAATTCTGCGTGATGGTGTAGAAAAGGATCGGCTGATCCGTCTGCTTTTCGGTGGCTTCTCGGGCAAAGTTTAGCGAGTATTGATCCAGGGGCGCAGGCCCCCAACTCACCAGCGGTCCCTGGTAGTTGAGATCTTTGAAACGCACCCAACTATCAAAATTGTAAAAGTGCTGGTACTGCGCCGATTTGTCGTCTTTGAGTTCCGACGAAATGGCTGTCAGCCAGGCGTAGTGATACCCCTGATTGCGCATGTAGTTACCAAAATGAGGATAATCGCGATCTTGATACAGATCGAATAACGAGAGATATTCGGCGTCGTTATCGATACGAAGACCAAACAGCCCGCTCGTATAGGACATCCACGAACCGCCCCCCCAAACGGGGGACTCGCTCAGCGCAGACGCCACATGCCACCCGTCATCGGTCAGTTCATCCTCCACGTCGGCCAGCAGAGCGCGGTAGGGCTGGACCCAATCCTTGCGTTTATAGAGCACGCTGCCATAGGATTCTACGAAGATCAGGTAAATGTTGGGCTTCGCCGCCAGATTTTTGCCGTCGTAATCGTATGTATCGAAGACAATACCATCGTCGTATTGGCCCACCTGTTGATAGACCGACACCGACTCGGCGAGATTCTTTTCAATCTTCACGAAGAAACTGCTCACCGTCAGATCAGGGTTTGCCAGTTGCCCGCGCAAGAGGAGCAACGAAAGCAGGCAGATCGCACTCAACGTCAACAAGGTCACCTGCGAGCCACGGCTCAGCCGCTGCGGCTCCGCCTGTTCGGTCACCGTGCGAATGAGGAGGTGTACGAAGCCAAAGAAGACAACCGTGAGCGCGGCAGCCACAACATAGAGCGGCCAGGGCATATGGGCGTGCTGCAACAGGAAAGGCACGCCGGCCAGGATCATGTGCGACTGACTGTAGAAGACCGGGGTCACGAAGAAGACGAAGACGGAAATCGCCTCGTACACGTAGTAAACAAATGCCAGCAGATAAATAACCGTGAAGAGCAAGCGCACCCATCCACGGCGCAACGGTCGAACATAGAGCCACAACGGCAAAAAGGTGAACAGTTCTACATTGAGCCTAAACAGATCATAATTGGGCCGCGAGAGCAACAGGCCTTGCCACCAACTCTGTGCACTGCCTGCCGATACGAAGGGCAGCAGGGTCGAACTCTCTTGGGTGAGCAAGTACGACGGCAAGAAGAGCAGACCGTTGAGCAGCAGCAGTGAGAGCCAAAAGGCCAGATCGGGCGGCAGACGCAACGCCGCAGGCAGACGTAGACGATGTGCGGAAACACTAATTTCCATGTGAATCAAACCTTGCCTGCAGCTTCGTAAACAGATCACGCAAAATGGGGTCACGGTCAACAAAGTACGCAGATCGGATCGAGTGCCGTGTCGCATCGAACTGCCACGTGATTTCGTCCGTCAGGATGGGGCTGGGCGTCAACGTGCTGGGCGTCCACGACGGATCGAGCAGGTGGCCAATTGGCGCCAGATCCCAGATCTCTTTGGACCAGGCGAAGTGATCCTCGTGATAGGACTTGAATGTTTCGGCCAGATAATCGCCGATGGCACCCCTGCCCTGTACGTACTTCTCGATCTCGGGGACGGTGCTGCGCAAATGGCTTGTAACGCCCATGCAAGGGATGAGGACGAGCGGCACGCCGCTGTCAAAGATGACACGAGCGGCGGCAGGATCCTGTTTCAAGTTGAACTCGCGCGTGTGTGACCAGTTCAAAGCATGACCACCCAACCAGACCACAACAATGCGCTGCACCAATTCTGGGTGCATGAGCAGCGCCGACGCTACATTTGTAATCGCCCCAATCGCCACTACATAGAGAGGCTCATCGGAAGAGAGCGCGCGCTGGATCAAGTCTTCGGCGGCAGCGCTGCCTACGGGCGTCTCTTCGTCAGATAGATAGGCCGTGGAGCCCCGATAGACAAAGTCATCGGCGGGCCAATCCAGCCGGTCGAGCAGCCGAAAGATCTCGTCGTAACTCTTTTGCATGCCATCAGCCGGGCCGGTCGAACGGCTGTTGAAGAAGGGAGCGGCGTAGAGCGCTTCCACGTTGAGCCGGTCGGGCGAAAGCAGGGCATGCACAACCGCGAACTGGTCATCGATTTCGTTGTAGGTATCGGTGTCAAGGACCATACGGACTGTGCCGGTCGGCGGTGACAGTCTCTGTTGACGTAGCTCAGGCGAAATTTGCGGGAACATTCTGGGCTCTCACTTGTGTGGACTTTATTTTCGACGGTCCTGTATTCTCGACAGCTTTGCGCTGTGCGTCAAATCAAGCGGATACTCCCCTTCCTTCGTCAAGCCTCAAGCTCTGTCAGAAACCTGTCAATGTCACGCTGAGACCGGCAATGCACCAATTTGTGTGCATGGGGAGCAATGTATTCTGCAACCGTCACCCGCGTCACAGGGCCATCCTGATTGGGATCGGTCGGGATCGTGGGGCGGCGCCCGATGTAATAGTGTCGGCAATAGAAAGCAAAGCGAACCAGCTTCATCCAACCCGAATGTCGATTGTTGCCGGCCAGCTCTGCTCGCACATGGCGGGCTATGATGCGCCATACCGTCACCCACCACGGCAGATCCAGCCAGACAATCAGATCGGCGGATGTGAAGAGTTGTTCATTCCACCACAGGAAGACGCCTTCTGTCACCCAGCGATCCTGCCCGGAAATGCGGCTGAGATCGGCAAGACGCAGGTTGAGTGGCCGTTTTGCGCCGCTGCCGTTTTCATAGCCGACAACGTCGAGTTCATACCACGGTGCATCCATACGCTCGGCCACTTGCCGCGCCAGTGTCGTCTTGCCGCTGCCTGCCGGCCCCAAGACATGAACACGACGGGCCGGAGACTTAGGGAATGGAGTGGTCGCCACCGTTTGCTTTTCCTGTTGATCTTGCTTGAGGTAGGCGTGGTGATGACACCACGCCCACCCTCATTCACTTATACGTTGAATCATGCCCTGCCAGATCTCAGACTTTGTTAAGCAATTCTAACATGGCCGTCATATAGCCAATGGCGTAGGCGCGGCCACGATGACCCCACTTCGTGTCGCCGACCATGGCGGGCACGTGATCGTCGATCATGAAACCGCTGAAACCGGACTCCTTAAGCGCCTTCATGGCGGCGAAATGATCGACGTTGCCTTCGTTGATGAAGCATTCGTTGAAGCAGGGCACCGTCCCCTGCACATCGCGGAAGTGGACATAGATGATCTGCCCTCGGCTGGCGAAGTGGCGAATGGCATCGATCACATAGTCGTGGCCGCCCATCTCAGACCAGCAGCCCATGCAGAAGTCCAGGCCGTGATTGGGGCTGGTGAAGGTGTCCATTGCGCGTTTGAATCCCTCGAAATCATGAAAGATGCGCGCCACGCCGCCCAAAGATGGGACGGGCGGATCGTCGGGATGCAGCGCCAGCGTCACGCCAGATTCCTCGGCAACGGGCAAAATGGCTTGGAGATAATAGACGTAATTGTCCCACATTTCCTCGGCCGTAAAAACGCGTCCATGGGTCAACTGGGCGGGATCGTGCTCCTCCAAATTGAAACGCGTGCCCAGGGCGCCGCCGCGCAGCACTTCGGGATTGGGCGTACGCCACACAGAGTTTGGCATCCAGTGGTATCCCAGGATGGGGATTCCGGCCCGGCCCATGTTGCGAATGGTCGTCTGCATGTGGGCGATCTGCTCATCACGGCCGGGGAGGCCGAGCATCACCTTGTCGTAGAAAGACACCGGAACATTTTCCAACGCCATCAAGCGCAGACCGGCCGCCTCAGCGCGCTCTTTGGCGGCTTTGAGATCCTCAAACTCCCATTGCTTGTCGCCGGGGAATTTGGGCGTATTCATCAGGAAGTCCTGCGCGCCGAGTTGCGCGATGTAGGTAAGCATATCGTCGGTTATCTCGTTGAACTGACCGAGGGCAATTCGCATCTGTTCGGGCATTGGGCTCTCCTTTGGCAAGTGGAACTGGTTGGCAAGAGGGGTGGGGTGCTGTAAAATAGGGCAAGATTCAGCAAAGGCAAAAAAGATGATGGGATGATGAGATAATGGGGAATCGCGATTCCCCATTATCTCATCATCCCATCATCGGTGTCAGACTAACTCATCAGGCAGGAGAAAGTGCCCGCGTGGCCTTGTCATACAACGCCTTCTGATCCGCTTCGTTCATCGCCACAAAGGGCGGACGGACTCGCAGCCAACCGGCGTCGCCCGTGCGTTGGGCTACGAGCGCCTTCAGCGCGGGGATCGCAGTAAAGCCCGCCAGCACTTCGCGCATCCACATCAGCGCGGCCTGGCGTTCGTCGGCGTCGGGCGCCTGCCAGTTGTCATAGAGATCGCGAATCTGGCCGGGGATCACATTGGCCGTGGCGCAGATCGTGCCGCGTCCACCCAGACGCAGGTTGTTGACCAGGAACATTTCGCTGCCGGTGAAGGTGCCAAAACCGGGGAAATTCTCGAGGATGGCCTTTTGATTGTTCCAATCGCCGCTGCTGTCTTTGAGGCCCACCACCGTTTCGGGGAACCGCTTGACCAGCATCTCGAGCAAATTCAGCGTGATAGGAACCTGAGAAACCGGCGGAATGTGGTAGAGGTAGATCTTAAGCCGGTCGTCGTCCACGCGGTCGATGATCTGAGCATAGGCATCAAACAGGCCCTGATCGCTCATCCCCTTGTAATAGAAGGGGGGCAACATCATGACACCGGCGACCCCGGCAGCAGTGGCATGGGCCGAAAGCTCCGCTGTTTCGGTGATGGCTGCGGTGCCTGTGCCGATCACCAATTGATCGGCGGGCAGACCGGCCTCAAGCAGTCCATCCACTACAGCCATGCGTTCGCCGGCCGAGAAAGAGGTGGCTTCACTGGTCGTGCCAAAAATCACCAGCCCGTTGCAGCCATTGTTGAGTAGATAGCGGCCAAAGTCGGCCAGCCGCTTGACATCAGGCGCCAGATTCTCGTCCACCGGGGTAAGCACGGGGGACCAGACGCCACCTAAGGTAGAAGCCGTTGTCATAAGACACTCCTTTGTGTTAAGGCAGTGAAGCATAGAAGATGAGGAGAACGAGGGTTCGTCCCCCTGAACAAGTTTCTGACGGAAGCAGGCGAATGTCAAGAGACATTCGGTTGACAATGCTAACTCACGCCGCGCCTTCATCCACCACGAGCTGTTGTGGAAGTCGGAGACGGCGTTGCCGGGGTGAACGAGTTCATCGAAGAGCGGACGGTCGGCGTCGTCGAGGGTCATGTCCAGAACAGGCAGTGCATCGTCGAGGTGTGCCTGCGTACGTGGGCCGGTAATCGGTGCGGTGACGCCGGGCTGATCTTTGCACCAGAGCAGGGCAAGCTGGGCGGGCGTGATGTTGCGCTCCTGCGCCATCTTGACAACGGCAGCGCCCACTTCACGGCTGCGTTCGGTCGCGCGCACGTCCATCATATTCTGTCCCCTGGCCAGGCGGGTTCCTGCAGGGGCTGCCTCGCCGGGAGGATACTTGCCGGCGGCAATCCCCATCGCCAGCGGTGACCAGGGGATAATGGCGACGTCGTATTTCTGGCAGACCGGCACGAGTTCGTTTTCGATGCGGCGATCCACCAGATTGTAGGGCGGCTGCACGCTAACGTAGGGTGACCATCCACGCCGGTCGCTGATCGACAACCCTTCCATCAACTGCCAGGCGGCGAAGTTGCTGCACCCGATATGCAAGACTTTGCCCGCCTGCACCAGATCTTCGAGCGCGCGCAGCCACTCTTCCTGTGGCACACGTTCAGAAGGACGATGGACCTGATAGAGATCGAGGTGATCGGTCTGCAAGCGGCGCAGGGAGTCGTCACAGGCTTTGACAATGTGGTAGCGGGAAAGATCGGCCTCGTTGGGTCCACTGCCCACGCGGCTGTGCACCTTGCTGGCCAGGACGATCTGATCACGTTTGCCATTGGCCTTAAGCGCCTTGCCCACAACACGCTCGCTCTCGCCATCGTTGTACGAGTTGGCCGTGTCGATAAAATTGATGCCGCCGTCGATGGCGCGGTTGATCAGTTGGATGGATTCGTCCTCTGGCGTGGGACCGCCGAAATTCATGGTGCCAAGGCAAATAGGCGACACCAGAACGCCGCTGCGACCAAGCTGTCGGTATTGCATGAGAATCGTCTCTTTCTTGTGATTGGGGAAGTGGAGCCGCTAACGTTAAGACAAATGCGTCGTTGATGCGAACAAGTCTAGAGAGAAACGCTCGCCGTCAAAGACGACGACCGTGATCGAGCAGTTCTGCATATGTCGATACTCGGGCGTACGTACACTCAATTCGTCTGTTGTAAACCGGTTGAGTAAGAAGTCGGTAATGGTGCCGCCGTGTGTGCCGGCAACGACCGTCCCCGCCGGGAGTCTGGTGTGGACGTCTCGCATCCAGGCTTCGAGCCGCTCTCCATTTGCCCGCGCCGACAGCCCCGCTTCAGGCGTATACGAGCGATCCGCATCGCACTGTTTCCACATGGCGACAAAGTCTGCCAGGGTTTGCTCAGGGAGATCGCCAAAATTCGCCCGTTCGCGTAGACGACTATCCACGACGACGGACTGACCGATGCGGGCTGCTATCGGTTCTACCGTTTGCCGGGCGCGCGCCAGTGGGCTGGCGTAAACAGCGTCGACGGCGACCCCGGCAAAATGAGCTGCCGTTTTGGCTGCCTGAACCCGGCCAGCCGCGTTAAGTGGCTGATCGCCGGCAAGCCTCTCATTCTGTCCGTGACGGATGAAGTAGAAAGTGGTCATGGTGGTGAAGATCAAGCAACCGATGTGTAAGAACAGGCGGCGAGGGGTTGAGGAACAGTGGACTGAGTGTAACGCTATGTAGAAGGGCTGTCAATTTACCCAAAACCTGTACTATAATGGCTACCACAGTCACCTGATTGATAGTCCCCTTGAGCCGATCTGTCAGGTGTCGAAGCCACCCGCTGCTGTATCGCCCAAACATTGAGTGCGATGACAGCACCGGGAGCAACCACCCAAAAGGACGCCCCGCGACAGATAGAGCAGTGATGGAGGAAAGAAACGATGCCAGCAGACGATACTCGCAGACCCGATTCAGAAGAAAGGTTGGCCTGGGACGAGTCATCCACCGCCGATGACGCCCTCATCGATCCACGGTCAGAGGACGTTGAACGCCAAAGTACCGCTATAGACGATCAGACGGTCCGCTGGGAAGATGCTGATGAGACGGAAGCCGATCTGGCCGGCGACAATGAAGACACCCCTGTCTGGCCCGAGTACACGGCCTGGTCTGACGAGACACAGCGTGCAGACGACGCAGACGACGCCACCGCAGAAATGCCCACGTGGGCGCAACCAGCCACTCCCCTACCCGCAGCCCCAATCAGTGACCGTCCTGGCGTGACCGTCATGGACCAAGAGGAAACCGACGAAATGGATCAACCCACCACCGCCCATGCCCAATTTACCGATCCGCCATCGCCATCCGACACGCAGGCCGGCGCCGAGAGACTGGGCGAACGCCTGCCTTTGCTGCATCAACCGAGGTTGGCCGAGATCGACCCCACCCTTTATGAGTATTGGCGCGAGCATATTCATCAGGGCTTCCAGCGCAACAACCGCATGTTCGATACAATCCTCGATGCCTTCATGCGCCCATACAACACCACGATCTGGATGTACCGCATCCTCTTTGGGCTGGGGATCGCCGCCTTTCTGGTCGCCGCCGGGTTGGGTGCCTGGCTGCGCGAACCAATGTTCAGCCTCATCTTTGGCGGGCTGAGCATCATCTCGTTCCTCACCTATTTCATTGGTCGTCCGCTGCAAGCGCTGGAAGAAAATCTCAAGTTTATTACCTGGCTGGGTATCATCTACAACACCTACTGGACGCGTCTGGTCTATATGATGGATTCAGAGACCATCCACGAGGACCTGGACGATGCCACCCAAGATGCCATCAATGAGATCGAACGACTGCTGGACAAGCACCATACATTCAGCGGCAATCGACCTGGGCTAAGGTAGTATCGGCGTTAAGTTAAGGGCTCACGCAACGAAGAATGGGTACAGGATCTGAGCCTCAATCGGCGTCTATCCTGTACCCATTGTTTTACTTATAAAATAGCGCTGTTTACTGATCATCCAGAATTTCCGCCAGTATTTCCGGCGTCAGACCGTGCGTTTGTGCTTCTTCGCTGGCCTCTTTCATAAGTTGTCGAAGCGAACGAGTGGGCTGAGATGTTTCAATGAGTTGAAGACTCAACAGCAGATCAAGTTTGCGCCGATCTTCTTCGGAAGCAGTTCTATAAACAAGAGCCGCTTCAGGCGTGACCCGAATCGTGATCTCCTGGGTGTTCATAGCGTTCTCCACCTAACTACAAATGGGCTTTACAAGCTGTACCACACTCGGTGGGCCGTCCAAACAAGAAGACATCTTAGGAAACTGCTTCTCTATTTGATTTATCGAGAAGGCTTTGCCGTATTATAACCGAAAACCACATGGACAGATACTTCTGATTGGACCTCCTTGGAAAAGGGCCAGGGAGAAACACTCCCTGGCCCTTACTATCTCTCAACACAATTCTATCCGCAACAGGATCAGTCTGCGGCGACCGGTTCAGGTTGCGTCAGCAGATGCATGGGACGATCGCCTTCGACGGTGAACTGCTTGAAGGTGGGCAGGTAGTCGCGATTCTTGTCGAGCATTTCGTCGACCATGTCGCGGATTTCGGCCAGGCTGAGCACCGCCGCCGTCAGCGGATCGTGGGCGATGGCCTGGAAGATCAGGCGCGGGTCACCTTGCAGAATACCCTCAACGGCCATTTCCTCGATCTGTGCGTTGATGCTGGTGAGCAAGGCCACGGATGGCGGCAAGGCGCCGACGCGCACAGCCTCCAATCCTTCGCGGCTGGCCCACACCGGTACTTCGACACAGGCGCCCTGCGGCAGGTTGTCGATCAGCCCGTCGTTCAGGGTATTTCCGTTGTACTTAAAGGGTGTACCGCCCTCCAAGGCGTTGATGATGTACGCCGCGTATTCGTGTCCGCGTTCCAGATCGAGCGGGGCCGGATCGTTGAGCCACTCGGTGATGGCTTCGCTCCAGTTGGCCTCGCGCTCACGGTAGCGCTTGAGGACGTAAGCCGACTCGCCGGGATTCCAGCCGGTGCCGTGGGTGCAATACTTCTCGATCAGGTCGGGCCGCTTGCGGAACCAGGGGTTGTATTCAGAATGATGGCCGCTGGATTCGGTGGGATAGTAGTCGAGGTGCAGGTACATCTCGTTGCGCACCTGTTCTTCGTTGTAGACCTCGGCCCGCTCGGTGATGGCTTTGCGGATCTGCGGATAGGCGTCCTCGCCGTTCCACTTGTATTCCAGGTACCAGGCCATGTGATTGATCCCGGCGCAGACGTAAGTGATCTCGTCCATCGGTGCGCCGATCCAACGCGCCAGCATCTCGGCCGTCCCTTGTACGCTGTGACAGAGACCGGTGGCGACGATCTTGGTCTGGCTCTGGATCGCCCGGCAGTTGAGCACCATGGGGTTGGTGTAGTTAAGCATCACCGCTTTGGGGCAGAGCCGCTCCATGTCGCGAGCGATATCGAGCATCACCGGGACGGTACGCATGGCGCGGAAGATCCCCGACGGGCCGCGCGTGTCGCCAATATTGGTGTCGATGCCGTACTTCTGCGGGATCAGAATGTCATGCTGCCAGATGTCGATGGAACCGGCCAGAATGGTGACGATGACATAGTCTGCACCGGTTAAGGCCTCTTCGCGGCTGGTGGTGGTTTCGACGGTGGCGGGATATTTGCCCTCACGCACGATGCGCTTCACGGCCTGGCCAATATAGTCCAGCTTGTCTGCGTCGATGTCCATGAGTGCGATCGTGCTGTCTTCCAACGAGGGGAAGGTAAGCACGTCGCGCACGAGTTTGCGGGTGAAGCCGAAACTACCGGCTCCGATGAAAGCAATCTTTGTCATTGGGGGTCTCCTTGAGTGAAGAGTCTTGATGATGGAAGATTGTAGGTGGGCCATTAGCCCCAAGAAACGTCTTGAATCGAACGTTCAGCCTGATCGATATAGAACCACCACTGCGTCAGCCACGGTTCGTCGATACCTCGACTGCGGGCGGCGTCGACGACGATGGCGCGGATCTCACGCAACGATTGACTGATGGGATTGGCGCGCTCCGGACCGGCGATCAGCAGCGCGCCCTCCTGTGCCGACTGCAGAATCTGCGCAATGGCCGGCGCTATCCGTTGACCGATGGGGTGATGCAACGCCTCGCGGTGCAGCCACTTCTCATACGGATAGGCCACCCCATCGAGGATCAACGCCATACGCAGCGCGTGCGCCACCGTCTGCGCCACGGCCAGAAGAACGGCTACCCCATCACCCCGTTCCATCGGGTTGTCGGCGGCGCGATGACTGCTGCGCATCTGGTAATTGTGATAGAAGCAAAACGCCCGCTGTACCTCAGCCCGCATCGGCCGGCGCGCAAGGTCAAGCAACAACGTCACCGGATCCAATCGTTCCCAGATCGGGATGCCTGTGCGCAGTTCTGCGATCAACGGCAGATCACAGCGGTCGATGCGACGGGCCGATTCCTCCAAAGCCAGGGCGTTGAAATGCCCTGGCTTGCCGTCGAGGACAAAATCGAAGAAACGCGTCGATGACTGACGATCCAGTTCGGCCAGATCGACTGCGCTGAGCACGAAGTAGAGATCTAGATCTGAAAAGGCATCGTCCACGCCCCGGCACGTGGAGCCGTGCAACAGGATCGTGGCCCGATCTTGAAGTGCGACCAATGCCGGATGCGTCGACAAGAGTGCCGACAGATTCATCCTTAACTTTTCAGACCAGACACTTCCGGCGTCCATAAGCTCTCACTATCGATTACGCGGTGACCGGTTCCAGGTCGAACTGAGGCAACCAGCGCGCCTGGGCTTCGAGCATTTCAGCGACCATCGAGCGGATCTGTGGCAGAGTGCAGACCGCGGCGGTGAGCGGATCAAGCATCACGGCGTGGTGGACGGCGTCGGTGTCTCCGCTGAGGGCGGCTTCAACGATCAGCTCTTGCACATTGATGTTGGTGCGGTTGAGTGCGGCCAGTTGCGGCGGCATGGCGCCCACAAAGGTCGGCTGCACACCATTGGCATCGACGAGACAGGTCACTTCGACGCAGCAACCCTCGGGCAAGTTGGTGATCAGACCGGTATTGGGCACGTTGCCGTTGACGCGGATCGGGTTGTTGGTCTCCATGGCCTCGATAATCCATGAGCCGTATTCGTGGGATCGGTCGGCGCCGGGATCGTTGTTGCGGATCTCGTCAAACTCCTCGCGGAACTTGCTCAGCCGCTGAATGCATTCGCGGTAGTAGCCGCCCGTGCGTGCCGAATCGAACCAGTTGTTACGCGGGTCGCTGAAGCGGGGCACCAGTTCCTCATTGACCATGTTGGCGCTCTTGCGGAAGTAGGGTGAGTACTCACTGGCATGTCCACTCGACTCGGTGACGAAGTAGCCAAAGTGCTCCATCAGCTCGATGCGTACAGGCTCCTCGGCCTTGATCTCGGGCCGCTGAATCGCTTCCCAGATCTGCGGGTAAACGCTCTCTTTGCCACGGTTGAATTCGAGGAAGAAGGCCATATGGTTGATCCCGGCGCAGAGGAAGTTGATCTCGTCGTAGGGGACATCGATCCAGCGGGCCAACATGGCGCTGGTGCCTTGCACACTGTGGCAGAGGCCAATGTGCGGCCAGCCGGTGGCGGCGTCTACGGCCCAACAGTTGGCCGCCATGGGGTTGACATAGTTAAGCAGCAGCGAATTCGGCGCCACGTCGGCCATATCTTGCACCAGATCGAGCAGCACAGGGATCGTGCGCAGCGAACGGAAGACGCCACCCGGCCCCAGCGTGTCGCCCACACACTGTTCCACCCCGTACTTCTGCGGAATATCGATATCGAGTTTGTAGGCGTCGAGACCGCCCTGCTGGAAGGTAGTGACGACATAGTCGGCGCCGGTGACGGCGGCGCGACGGTCGGTGTGCGCTTCGACTTTGGCCTTGGCCCCGCGCCGTTCCACGATGCCCTCCACGATCTCCTGGGCCTGGCGTAGCCGCGTTGGATCCACATCCATGAGGCTGATGGTGCTATCCTGCAATGCAGGCGACAGGAGGATGTCATTACACAACCGACGTGTAAAGACAAGGCTCCCGGCGCCGATAAAGGTAATTTTCGCCATTCCAATTGCTCCTTGTGTCATGAAAAAAGAAAAGCCGGATGGAAGTCCGGCATTGACCATCGATCCAAAATTGTAGCACTGCTTACCAAAGAAGAGTAATCAGATTGAAAACCGTTCTCCCCAATCACCAAACAGTGGAGCAGGCCGAATATCGGCTTGCACGGCGGCGTACATACCCGTGATCCAGCCGTAGACAATCACGACATAGGCCGCGATCACCAGCGCGAAACTCGCAGCAGCCAGCAAAGGCCCCACCAGAGGGATCCAAACCACGATCCAGGCCGCGATCGCCCAAACCGCAGGCACAATCACTGCCGCGATGACCAGGGCGAGAGATTGATGGGCATGGTAACGGGCCAATGTCTCTTTGCGCCGCCCGAAGATGACGTAAAGGGGAACAATGACTGGAATCAGATAGGTCAAGAAGGCGAGTAAACGACTTTGAGGCTTCTCCACGGTTAGCTTCCTATCCCTTGCAGATTTAGTTCCTCGGCGTAGTGACAACTGGCATAATGGTTGGGCGAGATCTCGCGCAGGCTCGGCTCTTCTTTGACGCAGCGGTTGCCGTCGTTGTATCGGCAGCGCGGGTGGAAAACACATCCACTGGGTGGATTCGCCGGGCTGGGGATGTCCCCTTCCAGAATGATGCGGTTGACATGGATGTCTGGATCGGCGGGCGGCACAGCCGAAACCAGCGCTTCTGTGTAGGGATGCAACGGGCGCTGCAGCAGTTCTTCGGACTCTGTAATCTCTACGATGCGGCCCAGGTACATCACGGCGATGCGGTCGCAGATATGCTCGACCACCGAGAGATCGTGCGCGATGAAGATCAGTGTCAACCCCAGATCGTCCTTCAGATCCTGGAGCAGATTCAACACCTGTGCCTGCACCGAGACGTCCAAAGCCGAGACCGGCTCATCGGCAATGATCAGGCGAGGATTCAGCGTCAGGGTACGGGCCAGGCCGATACGTTGACGTTGACCGCCGGAAAACTCGTGTGGATAGCGGCTCATATAGTCGGGGTTCAAGCCGACACTCTGCATCAACTTCGCCACCCTCTCTTCCAGTTCGCGGCCACGCGCTACGCGGTGGATGATCAGCGGCTCGCCGATGATGTCTTTGACCGTGAAGCGCGGATTGAGCGAACTGAACGGATCTTGAAAGATCATGCGCATCTCACGGCGCAATTCTTTCATCGATTGTTTGTCGAGTGCAGCCACATCGACTTGGGTGCCATCGGCGCGGCGGTACAAGACTTCGCCGCCGGTGGGTTCGTACAGGCGCAGAATCGACCGTCCTGTAGTGGTCTTGCCGCAACCGCTTTCGCCCACAATCCCCAGCACTTCTTGTTCGCGCAGTTTGAAACTGACGCCATCGACAGCCTTGACATGGCCCACGACCCGCTGCAGAAATCCCTGCTGAATCGGGAAATACTGCTTGAGGTTCTTGACTTCAAGGATATAGTTTTCGCTGTTGCCGTCGGGAACCTGTTTCCAGTTCAACTGCACAGAGCCTTTACTTTCCTGCTTTGGGGTTTCGGGTTCAGTCATATCGATTCATTTCGCTTGTTGTTGGCAGTGCGTAATTCGTCATAGGTGACAAGCGCGGCTATGGCCGCGCCACGTGCACCGTTTCCTCTTCCATCAAAATGTCTGGATCGGTCCAGCCTTTCCACTCCTGCAACTGCTGATAGGCCCGACGAAAGATCAGACGAGATTCTACAGTTACGCCCGTATCTATGCTCCCAGGCGGCAGCGAGAACAAGTAAGTGGTCACGTTGGTATCGAGCGCAGCCAGGCGGGTATCCGATACGAGACGAACAGGACGCCAGTAGGCGCCGGTGGGCATTTCGCCCGTCCATTCATCCTGTAGGACCTTGGCGAACATTTTGCCGGAGTTGCCGGCGTAATCGCCTGCCCACTCGGGCAGCACCGAACCAAACATCGCCGGCAGCGGATCGCCGTTGGCGTCTTTGGCCTGCACCACCAGCATCATGTGGCGCAATGGTGAATCGGTAGGGACATGATGTCCGACCTGATCATTGGTCACGCTGACGCTGACCAGCACGCGGTCGTTGATGATCCTGGCCGTCGTGGTCATGCTCACCGAATTCTGCAGCAGCCACTCATCCGAGGCGCCGGCCATGCGGTGGTTGTGAACCTGACTGGCGTCGCGTACAAGGCCGCCGCTGGCCGGATAGACGAAATAGTTATCGCCGCTCTCGGTCTCGATTGGCGGCATGTGGCAATCCTGGCAGGTTTTGCCGGTTTCGGGATCGCTGTAGGCGCTGTCCAGCCACTCGCCGTAGGAGTTGTAGACAAGCACGCCGCCCGTCACTTCCATGCTGCCCACCACGCCGCCCATGACGCCGTAGTGACAGCCGGCGCAAAAGGCGCTCTCTTCCAACAGCGGCAGATAGGTGTCGTGCGATTCCGACTCGCCGGGCACAAAGACATCGTCGAGCGATCCGAAGAAGAGCTCCTCGCCATCTTTGGGTCGGTACAGGCGCATGGAAAGGATGCCGGGCATATCGGCGTAGGGCAAGCCGGTCTCTCTGTTCAGGATCACGTTGCCTACCTTGTGGCAGAACTCACAGGAAACACCCTCGGCGGCGTCGCCCTTGAGATCGACCGGGAAAGGCGCCGGGTCGATCACCCCGTAGGAACGGGAGACGGTGGTGGTGGCATGGCAACCACTCCAGCCGCAGTTCTGCTTGTTGGCGATCTGCGCAGCCACCGGCGTGTGGCAGGTGGCACAACTGCCGGGCCGGTTGGGGTAATCCAGCGCATGTCCGGGCCCGTAGTAGGGTTCCGATAGATCGGGCGGTTGTGGAACGCCCAGGCTGTCTTTCAGCGGGTCGGGGCTGCGATTGCCGTCAACGTCCGTCCCCATATACATAGAAAGGAAGCGCGGATTGGTGGCGCTCTGTGAATGGGCATCCAGGAGCCATTCGTCATTGGTCGTGTGGCAAAGGGCGCAGGCCGCCGATCCTTCTACCCCATCAGACGAGAACCAGTTGTACAGATGGTTGTCGGAGACATAGTGCGGCCTCAACACAAGGCTCACCGGATCGCCGCCGACGACGGCGGTGGCCAGCTCGTTGTAGTAGCCGGGCGCCCACGCCGTCACAGAGACCACATCACCGGCGCTCAGATTGGGGATCACAAAAAAGCCATCCTGATCCGAATTGACGTGCTCTAACGAGAGCTGGACACGCACTCTCGCGTCTGCTACAGGGCCGGTCTCCGCCATGACATAGCCGGTGACCGCAGTTTCATCGTCCGTATTCTCCTGTGCGTAGGCTGATTCCGTGGCGTAAAAACGAGCCAGCGACAGCAGCCCCACCATCACCAGGGCAACGAGGAGTGTTGTCCACAGCAGTCGATTTGTTTTACTCATAATCCATCTCAATGTCTAGCTCGAAGCAGAAACAAGATTGAAGATATTACGTGATGGCGTAGGGGTCTGCCGCATCACGCAGACCGTCACCCAACAGGTTAAAGCCCAGCACAGCCAGGATAATAAAGGCGGCCGGCGCCATAATCCAGGGCGTCGAGCCTAGAGTACGCAGGTTTTGGGCGTCTTGCATGAGGAGGCCCCAACTAATCAGCGGACGTTGGATACCGATGCCCAGGAAGCTAAGAAACGCTTCGGCCAGGATGATGCCGGGAATGGTTAACGTGAGGATCACGATGATGTGGCTGAACGTATTGGGCAGCACGTGCAGGAACATGATACGCGAATCCGATGCACCCATCTCTTTGGCCGCCAATACAAAGTCCGTCTCACGCAGAGACAGGACCTTGCCGCGCACCTCGCGTGCCAGCGTTGTCCACGAGAGCAGGGCGAAGATCACCGACATGATCAGGAAGATGCTGAAGGCATCCCAGGTGCGCGGTACAATCGCGGCCAGGGCCAGCCATAGGGCCAACTGCGGGAAAGCCGAAATAAACTCGACGAAACGCTGGATGACATTGTCGAACCAGCCACCGTAATAGCCGGAGATGACGCCGACGGCGGCGCCGATCATCACGCTGATGATGGTGCCGAAGATGCTCATCGTCAACGAGATGCGCCCTGCTTCACACGATTTACTCCACAGATCGGCGCCAAGCTTGTCGGTACCCAGCAGAAAAATGTCGGTTCCTTCGACCCCGAACAGATGCAAGTCCATGGGGATAAAGCCAAATAGGTCATATTCCCAGCCTTGCACGAAAAACTGGATGGGGTAGATCTGATCCGTGTCTTCGATCCAGGTTGGCACAAACGTCTTTGGATCCACGGTGACCACCTGCGCATAGACAAAGGGCCGCCAGTGGAAGTTTCCTTCGTTGTCGACAAAGTGGATGTTGGTGGGCGGGATAAAGGCATCTTGTGCGTTGGTATACGTAAGGGGGTAGGGCGCGAAAAAATCGGCAAAAATGGCCAGCAACCCCAACATCAGCACGATCAGCCCGCCGATGATGGCCGGCTTGCTGCGTTGAAATCGCCGCCAGACAAGCTGGTAATAGGTCTCGCGCCGCTGCGCTCGGATCGGCTCATCTTTTTCGTCTGTCTGTAAAACATCGACTGCTACACTCATCGCCGTCGTCCTTCCAGAAAAGGCAACAATTAACTATATCGAATACGCGGATCAAGCACAGCCAGGAAGAGATCCGCCAGAAGATTACCGAGCACAATGAGTGCTGCGATCACCAGCAGTGCGCCGCCGGACAGGTAGACGTCCTGCGTGGCCAGGGCTTGGTAGAGAATCGGCCCCAGCGTGGGGATGCCCATCACAATCGTGACTTCCAATTCACCTTGCAGCATGTAAGGCAATACGGTGCCCTGATAGGCCACCATGGGGTGCAGCGCGTTGGGCACGGCGTGCTTGTTCATCACCGTGGATTCGCGCAGCCCTTTGGCGCGGGCGGTGGTCACGTATTGAGCGTTGAGGACGTCCAACAGATTGCCGCGCATGACGCGCATATTACGGGCGATGCCGCCCAGCCCTGCCACCAAAACCACCGGCCAGATATGCTTGAGCAGATCAAGAAACTTTGCCCAGGACCAGGGCGCCACCGCATATTCAGGCGCGAAAAATGAGGTGATGTGACTTTGGCGGAAGGTAAAGACAAGCATATAAAGGATGACAAGGGCAATAAAAAAGCGTGGGATCGAGGTAAAAATAAAGGCAATCACACTTAGAATATTGTCGGCCCAGCCATATTGGCGAGGCGCTACGTAAATGCCCAGCACGACCCCGATGATGGTGGAAATCGCATGCGCCAGCAGGGCCAGCATCAACGTTTTGGGGAAGCGGTCCAGAATAATTTCGCCGGCATCTCTGCGGTAGGCAAAGGAATAACCAAATTTGCCTTCCGTCACGATCCCCTTTACCCAGGTGAAGAACTGCATGTAGACCGGTTGATCGAGACCATACTGTTTGCGCACGAGATTCGTCATCTCTTCGGCGCGGTCTTCGGTCATACCGCCGGTCTGGATCAAGAATTGTTTATAGGTAGAGGCAAAATCGCCGGGCGGCAGTTGAATCACAAAGAAAGACGTCGTGGCAATGGCGATCAACACAACCACCGAGATCAACAGGCGGCGAATAATATAGTTCAGCATCTATCCAACCTTTGGCAACGAGAGAAGATGATGGATGATGAAATGGCGGTACACTGCCATTTCATCATCCGGTCATTTCATCATCCGGTTATGCAACTATCCTGCTATTCGTTGTCGTACACCGGAATCGTGTTCGGGCGTACCTGTTCCTTCTGATCCTCAACGGGTACCCAGATCACCTCGGACATGATGGCATCTTCCACCCACTGGTACATATAGGGTGGGGTGCCGCCCGGGACATTCTTGAAACGTTCGGCCAGGGCCAGGCCCTTGCGGCCGATGATCGTGCCCAACTGGTAGTTGTGCAGCGTGAAGAGGTAGTTGTACTGATTGATCAATTCCTTGCGCTCGGCGGTGTCCTGTGAGTTGCAGTAAGTATTGATCAGATCAACCATCTCCTGCTCCCAGTCACGCAGCGGGCGCTCGGCGCCTTCAGCCTGACGATTCCAACCTGGTGTTTGGGGTGTAAGCGGGGCCAGGTTGGCGCAGTTCTTGAACGGCAGATCGAAGTCGGCAGTGCGGTTGATGCGCATATCCCATTCACCGCTGGTGTTGACATCGGTGCCGGCCTGGCTGGTGAGCGGACGGGCATTGACCTTAATGCCCACATTGGCAAACATGGCGGCAAGCTGATCGCCAATCGTAATCGATTCCGCAGCATCTTGCGACGTATTCAACGCCACGATCACATCTTCACCAGCGGCAGGGCCTTCGGTGAAGTTGAGAACACCGTTGTTGTCGGTATCTTCCAGGCCAAGACCGGCCAGCAGTTCCTTCGCCTTGTCTACGTTGTAGGGATAGTAGACGACCGATGCTTTGTCGTATTCAGGCGAGGCCGGGAAGAGGCCGCCGGGGAAGGCACGCAGGAACGGACCACGCATGATGGACTGGGCAATGCCGTCGCGATCGATGGCATGGCTCAAGGCACGGCGGAAATCATCTTCGCGGAAGAGTTGGCGAATCGCCTCATCGCGATCGTTATTGATGCCAAGGCTCTCGGACTGGTTCAACTCCAGGTTGAAAACCAGATCTTCAGGGCCCCAGTTCATAATGAACTGAGCATCGGGTTCCTGGGCTCGCTTGAGCGCTTCCACGAACTCGCTGGACGGGTTCTCAAGATTGGTGTGGTCACAGCCACCGGCCAACGTACAAAGCGTGCGACCTACGCCACTGGGGCCCTTCTGGTAGACGGCTTCGTCGATGTACGGAAGCTGGTTGCCCGCTGCATCGACCGTCCAGAAGTAGGGATTGCGGCGCATGATCAGCAGTTCATCAGTCTTGTACTCGACGGGTACCCATGGTCCCATGGTGACAGCGGGCAGGGCGTCGGGGGGCAAGATATTGGCGAACGTGGTGTAGTCAATGCTGGAGTCGTTCTTGGGATGTAAAGGCTCTAGAATATGGGCAGGAGAGATGTTGAAATCCTGTTCATCCATATAGTAGTAGAGATTCTTGGGGAAGGGCGTAGCGAAGGTCCACTGGATGGTGTAATCGTCGATCGCTTCTAGCGTCGGCAGTTGACCATCTAACGCGAAGGCATCACCCTTGATACCAAGACGGACCACATTGGGATCGTTCATCAAATCTTCCCACGTGAAGATGACATCGTGAGAGGTGAAGGGCTCGCCGTCAGACCATTTGGCGCCTTCAAGCAAGTGCATGGTCAACTGCAGGCCGTCATCACTCCACTCCCAGCTCTTGGCCAGGTTGGGGAAGGGTTCCAGATCCTGATCGGCGCGGAAGAGGGGACCGGTCTTGACCAGCGACTGATAGTTGAACGACATGGACTCGATGCCAAACCAACCGGCGGTCACACCGGCGCCGTTGTTCCAACCGGCAGTGGGGCAGGCCGAGAAATCACGCCAGGCACCACCGTAGACGCCGATGCCGTCTGACAGCGCAGCTTCAAGGATGACTTTCGGTTCCTTGGGCAGGCGATCGGCCACTGGCGGTAGTTCGCCGGCATCGACCAACTCAGTTACCCATTCCGGCTCATTGTACTCAGGCAGAGCCTTGTAGGTGACAAGCTCGCTGATGGGCTTTCTTTCGACAACAGTGCCACCCAGATCCAGTTCCGGCGGATCGGGATAGTCGATGGTGTCGGCCGGGCGAGGACCATACGGGGTCTCAATCATCTCTTCTGAATCCGCGGCGGGAGCCGGGGCAGCCTGCTCAGGGGCCGTGGTTGCTTCAGCGGCAGCAGGTTGATCCGCAGGTTGATCTGCGGCGGGTTCTTCTGCTCCACAAGCTGCGGCTAAGAGAAGCACCGCAACCAGTAGCGAAAGCAATAAGACTTTTCGCAATGGGCGCATACCTATTCTTCCTTTCTTCTTGAGGGATAACGACAACGAACTATTCTGACTGCGTGGACCGCAGTAAGAAACAGGATGTGGGGTAGGCAGCCTAAGGCGACTCGTGTAGCCAGCAGGCCGCCAGGTGCGAACTCGCATGCTCTGCCAATGGTGGTTCTTGCTCCCTACAGACCGGCATGACATGCGGGCAGCGTGCCGCAAACGCACAGCCGCGCACACGCGAGATGGCATTGGGCACCATGCCTTCAATCGGCACGAGTTTGGCCTTTCTACGCCCAAGCACCGGCACCGACATCAGCAACCCTTGCGTATAGGGGTGGAGCGGTTCGTGGAAGATGGCACGCGTGGGTCCGTACTCCACGACTTTGCCCAGGTACATCACGGCTACGTAGTCCGAAATCTGCGAGACTACGCCCAGGTTGTGGGTAATCATGATAATGGATGACTTGAAATCGTCCTGAAGGTCTTGCATCAAATCGAGGATCTGCGCCTGCACCGTTACATCCAGCGCCGTGGTGGGTTCATCGGCAATCAGCACCGAAGGATTGCACGAGAGCGCCATGGCGATCATCACACGCTGGCGCATGCCACCGCTCAATTGATGTGGATAGGAGCGCAGGCGCTCATGTGGTGCGCTGATACGCACGCGGCGTAGCATCTCCTCGGCCCTGGCCATTGCCTCAGCCTTGTTGGCCTTCTGATGCAACAGAATGGTTTCAGAGATCTGATCGCCAATCGTGTGCAGTGGGTTGAGCGAAGTCATCGGCTCCTGGAAGATCATGGCAATTTCGGCGCCACGGATGGCACGCATGCGGGCGCCTGTCGCATCGAGTTTTGCCAGATCGACGGAGGTGCCATCCTTGCGGTGGAAGAGAATCTCCCCTTCGACAATCTTGCCCGGCGGCGACTTGATCAGCCGCATGATCGAGTTGGCGGTGATGCTTTTGCCACAGCCACTCTCACCGACGACGCCCAAAGTCGATTGGCGTGCCAATGTCAGGTTCACGCCGTCTACGGCGCGCACCACACCGGCCTCAATGAAGAAATACGTCTTGAGGTTCTTGATCTCGAGGATCGGCTCTGCAATTTCAGGAGTTAATTCTGCGTGCGCTGACTGTTCCTGCACAAGCTTGCCCCTAACCAGTGAGGACGAACGGAATCCACAACAATGAATTGCGTCCAGCCCAATCTACGGAAGCGAATGTACTGAAAAAAGAAAGACAATGATTCAGGGGCGACGCAGTGGCCAGAGAGGCTCTCGGAAGTGAGAAAAAGTTTGGACAGTACGCTGCGCCTGAGACTGAACAGTTACCTGTTAAGCATCAAAATAAACGAAAGACACGCGAGTGCAGCTAGACCGACTTAACGAAAAGAGGGCTTAGCTGGCATATGTCAATCGTGGGATAGATCCCTGAAGTGATACAATATCTACCTGAGAACAGGGGACTACGTTGTCTTAAAAATACTCATGTTGATGACTGTCGGACGTCACTGTGGTAAATCAATGATGTGGGATACTGAAGTCGCTAGTACATTTTGGCGTAAATACCACGGCGGAAATTCGGCATCTCAACCTCTGGTAGAAACTGTCGGTGAATTTCCGCCGGGATTTACTAGATCGGCAAGCGAATGACAACGATGCCCGGTGAGAGTTCCAACAAAGCGTGGGTGTAAGGAACATCTCCATTAGCGACTGCCTCTGGCATTCTAGTGTGTACTGGATCGATTGTCAAATTGACTACGCGAGCCATTGTGCCGCCTCTGCGGTGCGGCACGCCATTTCCGAAATCGCACCGAAACCGGTACACTACGCGCTGGAACGCAACCTACCCAGGATGAATCCCTTTCACAAAGCAGAGTAAACTCATGTCATCTCGAAACATCGTATCGGTTGGATTGGTCGGCGTCGGTGGCTATGGCGGCAACTACGTTCGCCAAATACTCGATCCGGCCCAGGATCTAGGCATTCGGTTCGTAGGCGCCGTCGATCCATTCGCCGAAGCGGCGCCGGCCTGGCCTGCCTTACAGGCGCAGCAGATCCCGGTCTACGCCGATCTGGCCGCCTTTTACGCCGAACAGAGCGCCGATCTACTCGTCATTGCCTCGCCGATCCAGTACCACATGCCGCAGACACAGTTTGCCTTGCAGCACGGATCGCACGTCCTATGCGAGAAGCCATTGGCGGCTACCATCCAGGATGGGCTGGAAACGCAGGCGCTGGAGGCGGCAAGCGATCGATTTGTGGCCATCGGCTACAACTGGTCATTCACGGCGCCGGTTCTGCAGTTGAAACAGGATATCCGCGACGGCGTGCTCGGTGCGCCGATCCGGCTGCGCGCCTTAACCCTTTGGCCGCGTGGAGAGGCATACTACGCCCGCAACCGTTGGGCAGGGCACATCCACAGTACCGACGGGGCCTGGGTGCTGGACAGCCCATTGAACAATGCCACGGCCCATCATCTGCACAATCTATTCTTCTTGCTGGGCAACCAGAACGACACCTGCGCCATGCCGGTCTCGGTGCAGGCCGAGCGCTATCGTGCCAACGCCATTGAGAACTACGATACCGTCGCCATGCGCGCCTACACGGCGGACGGCGTCGAGATCCTCTTCTACACGGCGCATCCCGTGCAGGAGGAATTGGGACCGATCTTCCATCTGGAATTCGAGCAGGCTACCGTCACCTACAGCGGGCGCGACAGCGAGATCATCGCCCAATTCCACGATGGCCGAGTGCGTAGCTACGGCAACCCTGAAACCGAGGCGCACAACATCAAACTCGGCCACTGTGTCGAGGCAGTGCGCCATGCCACCCGCCCGGTCTGTGGCATCGAGGCAGCACTGGCCCAGACGCTTTGCATGAACGGCGTACAGGAATCGGGCGAGATCGTCGATTTCCCGCCTGATTCGATCCATCAAGAAAACGGGCTGGCTGCTGTCGAAGGACTGTCCACGCTCTTTTTTAACTGCTACGAACAGGGCCTGCTGCCGTCCGAACTCAATGCTGTTTCATGGGCACAGGCAGGGGACGTCGTCGATCTGCGTGACTACAGGCGTTTCCCTGCGCGCCCGCATGCATAAGTTACCCAGGCCGGGTTTTGACCACAGGCCCGGCCTTGCCAAGAACCACGCTTCTCCCATCCAACTCAACACTCTGGAGGAACCATTATGTCGACCACTCAGCCCCCCATTCGCTTTGCCACCATCGGCTTAAATCACGGTCACATCTACGAGCAGACCCGCGTTCTGCTCGACGCCGGTGCGGATCTGGTGGCCGCCTACGCCGAGGAAGCTGAATTGCTGGAACCCTACCGCCAGCGCTTCCCGCAGGCCACAGCCGCAGGCAGCCGGCAAGAGATCCTGGAAGACGAGTCGATCGAGCTGGTGATCAGCGCCGGGATCCCCGTCGATCGAGGGCCGTTGGGCGTGGACGTCATGCGCCACGGCAAAGATTACATGAGCGACAAACCCTGCTTCACGACGATGGCGCAACTGGAAGAAGCGCGGCGAGTACAGGCACAAACCGGCCGCATCTTCTCAATCTTCTACAGCGAGCGGCTGGGCAACCCGGCCTCGGTGAAGGCGGCAGAACTGATTCAATCCGGCGCCATCGGTGATGTCATCCAGACGATTGGCCTGGGGCCACATCGGCTAAACGCCAAGACACGCCCCGACTGGTTCTTCCAAAAAGAGAAGTACGGCGGCATTCTCATCGACATTGCCAGCCACCAGTTCGAGCAGTTCCTCTACTACACCGGCGCCAAAGGGGCAGAGATTGTGGCATCGCAGGTGGGCAACTACCATCACCCACAGTGGCCTGGGTTGGAGGATTTCGGCGATACGATGCTGCGCGCCGACAACGGACGCACCGGCTATCTGCGCGTGGATTGGTTCACACCCGATGGACTGCCGACCTGGGGTGATGGTCGGTTGACGATCCTGGGCAGCGAGGGCTATATGGAACTTCGCAAATACGTGGACATTGCCGGTCGCCCAGGCGGCAACCACCTCTTCCTGGTCAACCAGCAAGAGACACGCTACATCGACGCCGCCGACACGCCCATCTACTACGGCAAGGCGTTGCTCGATGATATTCGCCACCGCACCGAAACGGCCATGCCACAGGCTCACTGCTTCCTGGCGATGGAGTTGGCGATCCGGGCGCAGGAGCAGGCCACAGTGGTCAGTGGGTAACGACAGGCTACGATGGTGGTGTCAGTAACCCGTTGGTTTCGTTTGGCACAGGCGTTGCGCCTGTGCCAAACGAAACCAACGACTCCCTACACCGTCAACTGCGGCACATCGAGCCAACAACGCTTCTGCCACGATTCATAGCCGAGTTCGGCCAATTGTACGCCTTTGGCGCCTTCCAGCAGATCCCAGGGGAAGGGCGTGTCCTCGACCATATGACGCAGGAACGACTCCCATTGCACCTTGAAGGCATTGTCGTAGACCTGGTTGGTGGGCATCTGTTGCCAGGTGTCGAAGAAGTCGATGGGGCTGGGAATGTCAGGATTCCACACCGGTTTGGGCGTCATGGCTTGCGGTTGGATCACACACTCACGCAGACCGGCGACCGCACTGCCCTGGGTGCCGTCCACTTGCAAGGTAAGCAGATCGTCGCGGCGCACGCGCACCGTCCAGGACGAGTTGAACTGGCAGATCACGCCGTTGTCCAGTTCGAAGGTGCCGTAGGCGGCATCATCGGCGGTGGCCGCATAGCGTTGACCGCGTTCGTCCACACGCTCGGGCAGGTGAATTGCACCGATGCAGTTGAGCGACTTCACTTTGCCGAAGAGGTTGTCGATCACATAGCGCCAGTGGGCAAACATATCCAGGATGATGCCGCCGCCCTCCTCTTTGCGATAGTTCCAGGATGGGCGCTGCGCCGGCTGATCCAGCCCGGTGAAAACCCAGTAGCCGAACTCCCCGCGCACAGAAAGGATTTCGCCGAAGAAACCAGTGTCGATCAAATATTTCAGTTTCAAGAGGCCGGGCAAGAAGAGTTTGTCTTGCACGACACCATTCTTGACGCCGGCCTGATTGGCGGCGCGTGCCAGCGAGAGTGCTTCTTCGGTGTTGGTGGCAGTCGGTTTCTCACAATAGACGGCTTTGCCGGCGTCAATCGCCTTGAGCACATTGGCGACACGCAGATTGGTTGCCAGTGCATCAAAGTAGATTTGATTGTGATCGTCGGCCAGCGCGCCATCGAGATCAGTGGTCCACTTCTTGATGCCGTGAGCCTCGGCCAGCCGCTCAAGCTTGTCGGCGTTACGCCCCACCAAAACCGGCTCGGGCATGATGTAGTCGCCCGATTTCGTCTGCACGCCGCCCTGTTTGCGAATCGCCAAAATTGAGCGCACCAGGTGCTGATTGGTACCCATGCGCCCCGTCACACCATTCATAATCACGCCGATTCGATGTTCTGCCATGAGGTGGTAATCTCCTGAAGGGAAACGTCTGAGGATTCGATCTTCTTTACGAGAAACTGTTCAGCCTCTGGTGCCTTGCACCTGGGGCTACCTTTACGAATGATGTAGATATGCGTCAACAATCCGGGCGAGGAAGGCTTCTTGATCGCCGGCCCAGAGGCGATCTGAGAAGATCTCGACTTCTCTGAAGCCACTGAAGCCCGTCTCTTCGACCCAGCCGCGGATCTGTGCCACAGGGATCGAACCTTCGCCCATCAAGCCCCGATCGTTGAGAAGGTCCTCGGTGGGGGTGCGCCAATCGCAGATGTGGAAGGCGAAGAGTTTGCCTGCATCACCGCAGCGCCGGATCTGCGCTTGCAGATCGGGATCCCACCAGAGATGGTAGACGTCCACAGCCACGCCCACCCAGGGTGAGTCGATAGCGTCGCAGGCGTCATTGGCCTGGCGCAGGGTATTGATGGCCGAACGGCTGTCCGCATACATGGGGTGCAGCGGTTCGATGGCCAGTTTCACCCCGGCGGAGGCAGCGTGATCGAGCACAGCTTCGATGCCGTCCTGGATCTGTTGCCGCGCCGTGGGCAGTGGCAACCTGGGCACCGCACCACAGACGAGCACGATCAGCGGCGCACCCAATGCAGCGGCTTCGTCGATGGCGCGATGGTTGTCGTCGATGGCTGCCTGGCGCGCGGTATCGCTCTCGGCCGGGAAGAAGCCGCCGCGGCAGAGCGAAACCACCTGCATGCCGGCGTCTCGAATCCGTCGTCCGGTGGCGGCGATGTCACGGCCCGTCAGCGCATCGCGCCAGACGGTCATACCGGCTACGCCATGGGCGGCAAAGCGGTCGATGCTCGTCTCGATGGGCCAGGGTTTGGTGGTAATGGTGTGGATACATAATTTGGATGTATCGACGATGGGTTGTGCCATAGCGCGTCCATGAGGTAGTGGGTAGGGTGGTTCAGCGGTAATCTGCGCAGATTATAGCACGATGCCGCGCAGACGACCATCCGTCAGGGTACGATGGGTGCATACAGAATCTGTTGCTCAAATTGCGGAACGTTGAGCGAGACGTAGGGGTTTGGGTGGGGCGGGGAACCGACGTCGCTCTGTGCGCCTCCTACCGGCGAAACTACCCGCCGCCCCACCCAAACCCGTACGACAAACAATCACTCTCCGTCAGGAGAGCGATTCGTAGAGCGAGCAAGCGAGCGTGTCAGCGGCGGGCAGACATCTTATCCGGTCAAGGAGACTATCGAATGTTGGAAGAAATCGCACTTCACGAGATTCATCGGTACGCTGTCCACTTTCCCGGCCCGCAGTTGGGGATGGTTCTGGCCTCGATTGTCGAGGGAAACACGGACGCACAGTTTTGGCGATGCAGGCAGGAGGACGGCGGCGTCACGTTGTTGCTTTGGGACAAAGGCAACAACGTCTTCTACTTTGCCGGGAGCGCGCTCTCTCAGAAAATCAGCGACGAGATGAGCACGTTCCTGCGCACGCAGATTGCGGAAACAGCCCACAGAGAAGGTCTGTGGTATTTCTCGATCCGTTCGCTTTTGCCAGCGTCGCCAGAGATCATTGCGCCCTTGTTTCAGGGTATTTCGCTACAGCGAAAGCAAAAGCGCTTCTACGCTTATCGAAAATCAGATCCGCCCACCGTCCCCGCCGATGCCCCAGAGCACGTCTGCATAGCGAGGATCGACGCCGAGTTTCTGGCGGATGATCGGCGCCAAAATGTCGGGCATATCCGGGCGGAAGTCGAGTGGATGTGGTCCTCGCCGGCAAGGTTTGCGGCGCGTGGCTTTGGCGCTGCGGCCGTGATCGCCGACAGCATCGTCTGCTGGTGCACGGCCGAATATATGAGCGAGCACGCCTGCGGCATCGGCATCGAAACGATACCGAGCTACCAAAACCAGGGGATCGCCACCATCACCGCCGGCCACTTTGTCCAGGAGTGTGTGCGCCGCAGCATCATCCCTCATTGGGAATGTGACAGCCACAATCTCGGCTCGATTCGGGTGGCAGAGAAAGTCGGTTTCGACCTGATCGAGGAGACAACAGTATGGGCAGGTTCATTTCCACGGCAAGACCACCGCTTACCGATGGCGGAAACATGATCTGCTCTGCTCTTGGCAAAGATCGCGGCTTTGGCTATACTACCCGTACCCTGTCGATCCTGCCCTGGATCGCATGCCACTTCTACCAACGTCCACTTCCGTCAAGGAGATCGATATGATCGACCGAGCCGCTTTGCAGGAAAAATGCGTGCGCACGCTAGACTTTGCCGCTGTGCAGTTGCGCAATTTGATCGAGAACCACCCCGACTATTTCCCTATGTATACGCAAAACGGCAAGTGGCAACACGGCGGCGAAGCGTGGACAAACTGGTGTGAAGGGTTCTTGGGCGGCCAACTCTGGCTGCTCTATCAGCACACCGGCGAAGAGTACTGGCGCGAAAAGGCGGAACACTACTCGCAGTTGGTTGAACACCGCAAAACTGACCGCAACGTCCACGATCTGGGCTTCCTGTTCTGGTCAACATGGCGCCGGTGGTATGAGTTCACCGGCGACGAGACGATCAACGACGTGGTGATCCAGGCCGGCCAAACGCTGGCGAAACGCTTCAAAGAACAGGGCAAGTACCTGCGCTCGTTTGTGGCGGACGACAGCCTCTTCATCGACATTATGATGAACGTGGGCATCATCTTCTATGCTGCGGATGAAACCGACGACGACGATCTCTTCCGCATCGCCAACCAGCACTGTCTCACCTCGCGCCGCTACCTTGTACGCGGCGACGGCAGCACCTCACACGAAGGATTGTTCAACCTGGAGACCGGCGAGTTCATCCGCCAGAGCACGCACCAGGGTTGGCGCGACGACTCGTCCTGGGCACGTGGATTGGCCTGGTCGCTCTACGGCTTCGGCACCGCCTACGGCTTCACCGGCGACGCCCGCTTTCTGCAGACAGCCCAGGACAACGCCGCTTTCTACATCGAACGCACCCCAGGCCACGGCATCCCGCAAAACGACTGGGAAGAAGAGAATCCAAAGAATCCCTACGAGAGTTCGGCGGCGGCCATCACCGCCAGTGGGCTGTTCAATCTGGCGCGCATGGTGGGGGATCCGATGCTGGCCCGCACCTATGAAGAGTACGCATTGCAGATCATGGACACCCTCACCGGGCCGGAATTCCTGGCCATCGACACCCCCGGTTGGGAAGGCATCCTCAAGCACGGCATGTACCACGAACGCAAAGGGTTGGGCGTCAACGAGAGCGTCATGTGGGGCGATTACTTCTTCCTGGAAGCCGTGAGCAAAGTCCTGGGGTATGAATGATATGCAGAAGAAAGTGGCAATCGTTACCGGCGGCAGCCGGGGCATTGGGCGAGGAATCGTCTTGGGATTGGCGGCGCAAGGCTGGTCGGTGACGGTCAACTATCGAGGCAATGCCGGCGCCGCGCAGGAAACCGCAGATCTGGCAAGCCAGGCCGGCGCCGAGGCGTTGATCGTACAGGCCGACATTGGTGCGGCCGCCGATCGAGAACGACTGGTGCAAGAGGTGGTCGCCCGCTTTGGGCACGTCGATCTACTGGTCAATAATGCAGGCATGGCGCCCCGTGTGCGGTTGGATATCCTGGAAACCAGCGAAGAAAGCTACGACGAGGTCATGGCCGTCAACCTCAAAGGCCCCTTCTTCCTGACCCAGCGCGTGGCCAACGCCATGATCGAGGCCGGTCAGGCACAGGGGCAGGTTAACCCAGCCATTATCAACATCGGATCGATCAGCGCCTATACCAGCAGCCCAAACCGTGGAGAATATTGCATCTCAAAAGCAGGCATGGGCATGATGACTGCGCTCTTCGCCGATCGGCTGGCAGCCCACGGCATCAATGTCTACGAAGTGCGTCCCGGCATTATTGAAACGGACATGACCAGTGGGGTCACCGCCAAGTACGACAAGATGATTGGCGAGGGATTGACGCCGATTCGTCGTTGGGGGCACCCCGACGATGTGGCCCGCGCCGTCGTCGCCCTGGCCGAGGGGCACTTCCCGTTTTCCACAGGCGAGATCATCAACGTGGACGGTGGTTTCCACTTGCGTAGATTATAGAAAGCGGCTACCCGCAAAGCCCCGCCCGAGTCATATGAATCGGGCGGGGCTTTGCGGTACGCTCATCGTTCTGCAGGCTACGGGCTCAGTTACGACGTGATGATTACACTGTTCTGCGTGCCATGTTCATTGGTCTGATAGTCATCGGCGGCATCGTCGTTATGCCACTCGCCACTGTTGACGAAGTATCGAAACTGGTAGCGTTCCTGAGGGGGCAAATCCACCACCGCGCGCCATTGGCCCGTGGTTTTCATCTTCTGCATTGGATTTGCCGCAGGATCCCACTGATTAAACTCCCCGACGACACTGGCCGAGTCCGCTGATATCTCCGCCGGCAGCGTAAATGTCACCTTACAAACACCACGACTTTTCACAATTTGTTTTTTGATCATCGCCCACTCCAGTAACATGGTGGATAATGGTGGTAAGTCTACCGTGGCATCTTCCCCGGATTCCCAGCAGCAAGGGAAACCCACGCCTGACGCCGGCCAGTAGATGATTATCGGTAATCCGATGCGGAGAGCGTATGGCTGCGCCACCAGATCCCCGGCAGCCGTCTCAATTTGCCCCAGGTGCTGACATACGAACGACGGCTGAAGACATCATAATCATGGGCTTCGATGTCGTCAAGAATGCCTCGATAGAGGTCGGCAGCGGCGGCGATTGAGAAGCGGCCGTCGCTGTCGAGCAGGGCAATGCCAGGCCATGCTTCTGCGTAGAGCTGACGGTTGCGTTCGATTTGAAAGCGCATAAACGCTCGCCAGCGCTCATCGACCTTTCCCGCAGCAATATCTTCTTCGCTGAGACCAAACTGTGCCAGTTCCTCTTGAGGCAGATAGAGACGGCCAGATCTCCAGATCTTCGGCCACATCGCGCAGGATATTCGTCATCTGCAAGGCAACGCCCAGTTTGACGGCATACGGAATCGCCTGTTGTCCCTGGAAGCCAATGATGCACATGCTCATCAGACCTACGGTCGAGGCAACACCGTAACAGTAGGCAGAGAGCTCCTCAAACGTATCGTAGCGATACCGATCCAAATCATGGGCCACGCCGGCGATCAGTTGCTCGGCATACCGTTGAGGAATATGATAGCGGGCGCGGGTATCCGTCCACGCTGCCACCACAGGATCGTCGATCTGGGCATCGGGCGAAAGCGCGCGTCGTCTCCAGTCATCCAGGGCCGTGCGCACGGCGTCGACATCACGCCGGCCATCGATCGGCACTTCATCAACCAGATCATCGGTAACCCGACAAAACGCATAGAGTGCGCGAACGGCCCGCTGTTTATCAGCGGGCAACAGGCGCGAAGCCATGTGGAATGAGCGGCTGTGGATCGCCGTCAACCCTTCACAGTGATCGTACGCTCGAACCAGTTCAGCTTCGTTCTGAATGGGTAAAACGGGAGGCGTTGAAGCCGAGTGCCAGGCTTCATGTGCCAGTGAAAGCAACGGATGCTCCCAGGAATGGGACTTAAGCGTCATAGCTGTCTCCAGCGAGAGGTGGTTGACCGATCGAGTAGCATTGACGGTGCCGCCTGTTGCTTTACACGACGCACCATAATTGAGAATAAATTACCACACTGAAAAGGATTTGTCAAGAGATTATCGCAAATTGTGGACAAATACCTAGACAAAACCAGATCATTTCGACAGAACGAAAAGAATCCTCCAATTGGGCTTGAAATCTCTTTGCATGCCCCGTTTTGTATATTGACTGGACAAAATCTTAACAAATAGATTAAAATAGAAACAGATATCGCCGACTGCAATTTTCAGGTAGTACAGTTACTGCTCCCGAGAGGGCAAAAGGAGTCCTGCATGAACAGGGACACACCTACATTCAATTTAAAGGCTGTTGTCCAGGAAACGGGGATTAAACCCGACACACTTCGCGCGTGGGAAAGACGATATGGATTGCCTGACCCCAATCGAAGTTCCGGTGGACATCGCCTCTACTCGCAACGAGATATTGATACGCTCATTTGGTTGATGGCCCGTCAAGATGAAGGATTAACTATCAGCCGCGCCGTGGACTTGTGGCGGAGCATTGAAGAAGAGGACCGCGATCCGCTGCGTGTGCCGGAGTATTCACAGAATGCGACGTCGGTCGTCTCGATGCAAGGCGAAGAGATCCGCACGATTCGCAAACACTGGGTCGACGCCTGTATGGCATTCGACGAAAGGGCGGCGGAGCGTGCGCTGGCCCAAGCGTTCGCTATTTATCCGGTTGAAACGGTTTGTATCGAAGTGCTGCAAAAGGGCTTGCAGATTATCGGTGAGGGTTGGTACGAAGGCAACGTTTCGGTGCAACAGGAGCACTTTGCCTCGGCGCTGGCCATGCGCCGGTTGGATGCAATGCTGGGCGCTTCTCCAATGCCCACACGCACCGGCCGCATTCTCATGGCCTGCCCCCCAGGTGAGGAACATATCTTCGGCCAGACCCTGTTACAACTCCTGCTCCGTCGCCGCGGATGGGAGACGATTTATCTAGGCGCCAATGTTCCCCTGGAACGTCTGGAAAGCAGCGTTGAGATGGTGCGCCCTCATCTGGTGCTCTTGACAGCCCAGCGCTTGCAGACAGCGGCCACGCTGAAAGAAATGGCCGAGTTGTTACACCAGAAAGGCGTAGCGGTCGGTTTTGGCGGTCGTATCTTCACAGAGTTGGAATCGCTGCGCGACCGCATTCCCGGCTACTTTTTGGGTGAGACCATCAAAGGCGCGCTGGATCGTGTTCAGGAACTTGTACCGATGTCGCGGCCGTTGCCGGCGGCCAAACCGATTTCACCGGCGTTCCAGGCTGCGTTGAGCGATTTCCAGTTCAATATGCTGCCGATCGGCGCCCGTGTTACCCAGTTGATGCATGCCGATCCAATCACGTCTGGCCAAACCGCCTGGGCCAACCTCAATCTGGCCCAAAACGTAGTTTCAGCCCTCCAACTGGGCGACATCGACCTTCTAGGCCATGACATCGAGTGGCTCACAGGTCTGCTTAGCAATCACCAGGTGGGTCTTTCGAGCCTTGGCCCATATCTACAGGCCTATGCACAGGCCGCTTCTGAATGCTTGAACGGTGAAGGAGAGCCAATTGTTTCGTGGCTTGACACCGCAGGCAAGACGATCGCAGCCAACGTCACGGGCAGTACAAACGGTCATGGCATCAATGGCAAAGATGAGATCAACGGAACCAGGAACGGCCTGTAAATCAAACAGCCCGCTGAGTAAAAGAGCGTTATAGAATCTGTCGGCCTGCCTTGCTTCTGTGGCAGGCCGATTTTGTAAGGGACGTACTGATGCACGATATTTTCCACTTTCAACGAACCGTATCACAACGCCTGCTCCTGTGGAGCGGGTTGAGTATGCTGGTGGGTCTGTGGCTGACCCGCGGCGGCGACAACGCCGATCAGCGTGGGTTTGGCCAACAGGCCGCCGCCTGGGGTCTGATCGATGCCGGAATCGCACTCGGCGGCTGGATCGCATCCCGGAGACGGAGCCTGTCCACAGAGACACCGGTTAACCCCGATGGCACGATACAGACACCCTCTACCGGTGCTACAGACGCCACATTTGAGCCGCGGCATGGACGCCGCCATGGACCAAGTGAAACCGTACAAGTCAAGGAGGCAGCCAATCTACGCCGCATGCTCTGGCTCAACGCCGGCCTGGACGTGTTCTACATCATTGGCGGCTACTACTGGGCCCGGCGCCCCGACCCAGAACAGCGTGGATGGGCAGGGCACGGCTGGGGAATCGTCGTTCAGGGCACATTCCTTTTGGTCTTCGATCTTGTGCACGCACTGGCACTGATATCGCCGTCCGCCACCGCCGCGGTTGACGTGAAGGATCAGGCATCGTGAACATGGCGACGTTTACACCCTTTCAAGCGCAAGAACACAGACCATTCCTCTGGCAGGGTGGATCGGCGGCGGCGTTATTGGTGCACGGCTTCCCCGGCACGCCCGCCGAGATGCGTGGCCTGGGGCAAGCACTGCACAACGCCGGGTGGACGGTTGACGGGTTGCTCCTGCCCGGCTTTGGTGCGGATGTAACACGCATGCTGGAGTATGGCGCGGAGGACTGGATTGCGGCGACGGTCGATCACTTGCGATCGTTGCGCCGCAACCATGACCGCGTCGTCCTGATCGGCTACTCAATGGGTGCGGCTGTCTCAATCAACGCAGCCACCCAGGAAGGCCCCGATCAACTCGTGCTCATTGCGCCGTTCTGGCAACTGGGCAATGGCTGGCAGAATCTGTTTTGGCCTGCGCTGCGGTTGTTCTTCCGCACGTTCAAGCCGTTTAAGCGCGCCGATTTCAGCGATCCGAACGTGCGCGCGGGAATTCGCAACTTTATGCCCGATGTAGATCTCGATGATCCGGCGGTGCAAGAGAGCTTGCGCACAATGGAGATCCCAAGTTCGTTGGTCGATGGCCTGCGCCTGGTCGGCCGCATGGCCTTTGCCAACGCACCCCACATCCAAAGTCAGGGAATTGTGGTGCAGGGTACCCATGATGAAGTTGTGGATGTTACAAACACGCGCCGTCTGGTGAAAAGATTGGGCAGCGGTTTTGACTACCACGAAATCGAAGCCGATCACCGGCTGATCGCACAACTGAACCCGGGGTTCTTACCCCTGCAGCAACACGTTCTGGACTATCTGGGGTCAGACATCCATTCATCGGACTGACCGGCTATACGGGTGGTCGACAGGTTTGGCAACCAACAGTATCAGTAAGCACGAGGAAACAAATACGAGGAAACGAATGATGCGGTCGAGCGCAACGATTGATCAACAACGTCTATCACAGCCACGCGGCCGGCGACAATGGCTCGGTCAACTGATGTCTCCACTGGCCTGGACGATCTACGGGCTGTGGTTGCTCTTTATGATTGCCATGCCGCACATCATGCGCCTGGGCAATGATAGTACGTTAACCTGGAGCCTGAGCGCATCGGTCGTGATTCAGGCGGTGCTCGTCCTGGCTGTGTTGTGGCCCAATTGGGCGCGTCCACAACCTTGCGCGCGCTCGTGATTGTGGCGGCGCTCTCGTGGGGCATAGAAGCATTGGGCGCTTCGACGGGGGTACCCTTTGGCAGCTACGACTACACCCAACGGCTACAGCCGCAACTGTTCCATGTGCCCCTGCTCATCCCCCTGGCGTGGTGGATGATGTTGGGGCCGTCATGGGCGGTGGCGCGCTGCCTGGCGCCGCGGCATAGGCTACCCTCACGGTGGACACTCTTGGTCTTCGCCCTGATCAGCGGCGTGGCCATCACAGCCTGGGATCTCTTCCTCGATCCGCAGATGGTTGCCTGGCATGTGTGGGTATGGGAAGTGCCGGGCGGCTACTTCGGCATTCCGTGGAGCAATTTTGCCGGTTGGATCCTGAGCGGGACGCTGATCACGCTGGTCGTGCGCCCACCGGCGCTGCCGATCTTGCCACTGCTGCTGATCTACACAACGACCTGGCTGCTCGAAAGTATCGGCCTGGGCTTTTATTTTGGGCTGCCCGGCCCGGCATTGGTCGGCTTCATCGGCATGGGTATCTTTACCCTCGCCGCCGCCTGGCAGTTGAAACAGAATCGGACGTAACACGATGACCTCGACTTCGCCTGCCGTCAGCGCCCTGGTGTGGACGATCCTGGCCTTCCTGGCCGGGTCGATTCCGTTTTCGGTTTTGGTGGGCAAGGTGGCGTTAGGTACGGACATTCGACGCTTTGGCGACGGCAACCCCGGCGGCACGAACGTGGCGCGCGCCGGCGGCAAGCTGTGGGGCGGCATCGCCGTCTTTTTGGATGGCATCAAAGCAGCCATTCCTGTTTGGCTGGCGCTGCGCTGGGCCGGGGTGGATGGTCTGTGGCTTGTGCCTGTGGCGCTGGCCCCCAGCCTGGGCCATGCCTACTCGCCGTTCTTAGGCTTTCGCGGCGGCAAGGCAATCGCCGCCACCGCCGGCGTTTGGCTGGGCCTGATTACCTGGGAAGGGCCGATTGTGCTCGTCCTCTTCCTGTTGATCGCCTACTATCTCATAGACGTGGATGGGTGGTCTACGATGGCGATGATGGGTGGGTTCGGGGTCTATCTGCTCGTACGTAACCGCATCTTCGTCTCGCCCTATCCTCTCTTTGAGCCGACAACACTCGCGTTCTTGCCGATCTGGTTGGGGCAGACCGCCCTGCTCGCCTGGAAGCACCGCGCCGATCTACGACACCGTCCCCATTGGCGGCGTGCGCATCGCGTTGCCGGCTGATCTGTGAATATTGGCGATCCGGCAGAGATCTAGCCTCCCCGTTTTGAGCGTATTATGAAGTGCCCACTTTGCACACGCAGAGCCGGGACGAAATCCCTCACCACATAGCCGCCATCACAGACAAAAGGGGATACACTCATGTCAACGTCCCATCACACGAGTTCCGCCCGGCGCGTCGGCGCCGCTGCGCTGTTTGGATTCGCCGTCCTCTTGCTTCTGGGCCTGTTGGTGGGGATAGGTGATCAACAAAGCAGTAGCGCATCTACACAGCAACAGGGCCGTATCTTCGCCGGGCAGCGCATCGCCGCCGGCCAATCCATCACCGTCGCGGTGGTCAACAATGCGTTTATTTCGGCCACTGTTGAAATCAAGGCCGGTGACACCGTCACCTGGACGCGAACCAGCGGGCTGCACAGCGTCACGGCGGACGATGGCAGCTTTGAACAGCCGCTGGGGTCTGCCTGGGAGAGCTTCAGCCACCAGTTCAACATTCCGGGCGAATATCTCTATTTCTGCTCGCTGCACGGCGGCCCAGACGGCATCGGCATGTCGGGCAAAGTAATCGTAGTGGGCGAGGCGCGGCAAACGCTCTACTTGCCACAGCTAGGGCGATAAGGAAGGTGACGGCGTGTGCGCCGGCAGCAGGCATCGCCGGTTCACAACAACCGCTCGGCCAGGAGGGCGCAGCGCGCCGGGTCTTCGGTCAGCCCGACGCTCAGTCCCCACAGCCAGTAATCGACTACACGCACCAGCGCCCATGCCCGCGCACGTGTGCCGTCTACCTGGGCAGCGCCGATTATCAACCGGAAATAATGCTCCAGCCCCCGCTCACGCTCCATTTCATCGAAGCGAGTCCAAAACAGTTGCGCCAGACCAAAGGCAACTTCACCGCTGATGACTTTCGGATCGACGGCCAGCCACGGCTCGCGCTCTCCACCCAGGACGTTCTCGTAGTGCAGATCGTAGTCGATGATCTGCGCCTCGGGGCAAGGCGCGATCAGGCGTGTCAGGTCGAGCGCGGTGTTGAGCAGTGTTTGCGAAAACGGACGCCCCTGCTGATCCCAACGCTGCGTCAGCGAACGCGAGATTGTCTGGGCGACTTCTGTCTGAGGGCGCAAGGTGGCCGGGGCGGGGACGGCCAGGCGGCGTAACAGACGCCCCGCAATGAGCACGGCTTCTTCGAGGGGGAGATCGTTCAACGAACGCCGGTGATCCAGCCGCTCTAGCAGCAGAGCGCCCTGGGCGGGATCGGCATCGAGGAGACGCACTGCACCCCGTCCATCCCACGCAGAGAGAACCAGTGGCTCATCGCGGGTCGACTCTTCGATCCATGAGATCTTGAGCATACAGGGCTCGTCATCCCGTCGAACGGGGAATACGACGGCCAGGTAACCGTGTAGGGGCTGGCCGTCGAAGGTCAATCGCCAACGACGAGAAAGCGTATCCACCAAAGCGGGGAGTGCTGCGATCCAGTTAAGGCCTGCCTCGCCCTCACGAGTGATCGTGTTGCGGACAAAAGCAGCGGGTAGCGTGATCATACGGTCTTCAATTTTCGACTGCAGGATGTCGACGTGCCTCTGAAATGGACCAAATGTCACCCGTAAATTACCGTGCGCAGCACTACGTCCGCTCTAGACAGGCCAACTTCGCCGGGCTGCTGTGAATTTACGGATAGATTCTAGGCGTCACACATCCTGTTCGCTGTGCATTCTGTTACACGCCCCCCGCCGGGCAATCGTAAATCGAAAATCGTCAATCGTCAATCAAACGAATTCGCGGCGTTGCACCTTTCGCCTACCTTCGCTTACAATACTCGTCATCTTCACCTGCTGCACTGCCGCAGCCTCGGCCACTCAACGTTGAGCATCATCCACACGTCCCCGTCGAGCACCTCGATGTCCCCCCAACGAGCCTTGCTTCGACCCTCGCCCGCTTTAGGAAATCGCGATGCTCGCCAATCAATTGTCTATCCAAAATCAACAAAATCCATTTCGTCAGTACGATCTGACCACCCGTTTCTACGATGAGATGTTTTCTGCGGAACGGACACCCCGCGCGGCGTATCGTCAGCTCTATCAACAGTTGCTCCAATTGCCACCCGATGAGCTGGCGCACCGGCAACAGGCCGCGGATCTCACCTTTTTGCACCAAGGCATCACCTTTACAGTCTATGGCAACGAAGCCGGCACCGAGCGCATCTTCCCGTATGATCTATTGCCGCGCATCATCACTGCCGACGAGTGGAACACGATCGAGCGTGGGTTGGCCCAGCGCATCCTGGCGTTGAATCTCTTCCTGGATGACATCTACCATGAAGGCCGTATCCTCAAAGAAGGGGTAGTGCCACACGATCTGATCTACTCGTGCCGCCACTTTCGCCGCGAAATGCGCGGCGTCTCTGCGCCCAAGAATGTCTACGTCTCCATCGTCGGCACAGATCTGGTGCGCCTGCCCAGCGGCCGTTTCGCCGTCCTCGAAGATAATTTGCGCGTGCCCAGCGGTGTTTCGTATATGCTGGCCAACCGCCGCGTGATGAAGCGCGTCTTCCCCGGGCTTTTTGGCGGCTATGGGGTGCGTTCCATCGATCACTACGGGCAGGCCCTGCTGTCCACGTTGCGGTCACTGGCGGCGCGTCGCGCCGAAGACCCCACGGTTGTGCTGCTGACGCCGGGCGTCTTCAACTCTGCCTACTTTGAACATACCTTCCTGGCCCGGCAGATGGGCATTGAACTGGTGGAAGGGCGCGATCTCATCATCCACGATGCCGTCGTGTACATGCGCACCACCGCCGGTCTGCGCCGTGTGGATGTGATCTACCGTCGCATCGACGACGATTTCATGGATCCGCTGATCTTTCGCGGCGACTCAATTCTGGGCGTGCCGGGAATCTTCAATGCCTATCGGCAGGGCAACGTCGTGCTGGCCAACGCCATCGGCACCGGCGTGGCCGACGATAAGGCGATCTACGCCTATGTGCCGGCCATCATCCGCTATTACCTCGGCGAAGAGACCATCCTCGACAATGTCGAGACCTATCTGCTCGACGATGAGTCACAGCGATCGCACGTGCTGGAGAATCTGGACAAGCTCGTGGTCAAAGCAGTCGGCGAATCGGGTGGATACGGCATGTTGATTGGTCCGCACAGCACCGCGGCGGAACGGGAAGCCTTCCGCGGCCAGATCCTGGCCAATCCGCGCAACTATATTGCCCAACCCACGCTGGATCTGTCGCGCGCTCCTTGCTTTGTGGATGGCACCGTCGAAGCCCGTCATGTGGACCTGCGCCCATACGTGCTGTGCAGCGGCGAAACCCCAGCCGACGTCACGATTGTCCCCGGTGGGCTGAGCCGCGTGGCCTTACGCCGTGGTTCGCTCGTGGTGAACTCCTCACAGGGCGGCGGCAGCAAGGACACCTGGGTGTTGGAAGATTGACGAGATCACCTCTTACTTTGTTTCGTTGAGACACTCTACAAAGGATCGCTCGATGCTCTCTCGCGCTGCAGATAGCCTCTACTGGTTAAGTCGCTATTTAGAGCGAGCCGAAACCACGGCCCGCCTCATCTACAACCATATCAACTTGATGCTGGGGCAGTCTTCCAACGCGGCGGACGACCATTGGCAGCGTCTCTTTGCGGTGTTGCACAAGGAGCTTTCCGCCGCCGATGCCTATGGCCAGGATCTTGACTTTGCCCGTATTTACTACCTGACCTACGACCGCGACAACGACAACTCGATCCGATCGTGCATTGGGCTGGCGCGCGAAAATGCACGCCAGGTGCGCGAGCAGATTAGCTCCGAAATGTGGGAACAGATCAACCGCCTCTACCTCGATATGAACCGCACCGATCTGCGCTCGATATGGAATACGCAGCCGCACGAATTCTTCCGCGCCATCGAGAACGACATCTGCCTCTTCCGCGGCATTACTTCGTCCACCATGCAGCACGACGAAGGATGGGGATTTATCCAGTTGGGTAACTTTTTGGAGCGAGTGCAGTCGACGGCAACCCTGCTCGACGTGCACTATGCGCAAAACAAGTTCGAGCGCGGGACGCCGCAATCGGGTGACTTCTTGCGCGGCATTGGCCTGCTCCGTTCGTGCCTATCGTTCGAGGCCTACTGTCGTGTCTATACGCCCACCGTCACGCCCAAGAACGTGGCCGAATTCTTGATCCTCAACCCCAGTCTGCCGCGTTCGCTGCGTTTCTGCGCAGATCGGCTACAATTGAGCCTGCAACAGATCGACCTCACCACCGAAAACCGGCGCGCCGAACGGGTCTCACGCCTGATCGGACGGCTGCAAGCGCGCTTACGCTATGGACAGATCGACGAGATCCTGAGCGACAGCCTGCACGATTATCTGGCCGACATTATGCGCCAATGTGATCAGATCCACGGCGCTATCTATCAGGTGTACATTGAATACGCCATTGAAGGGGAATTCGCGGCCTGAGCCCTGGTCGCCAAAATCTCATGCACTATTACAAAATCCGCCATCATACGCGCTACCAATATGCAGCACCCGTCGGCGAAAGCGTGATGGAACTGCGCATGCAGCCGCGCAGTGATCATCACCAGCAGTGCTTTTCGTTCTCACTCAAGGTAACGCCCCAGGCTCGCGTCCTCTCGTATCAGGACTATCTGCAGAATCACGTGCATTTTTTCGATATCCCCCGCCGCCACGGGCAATTGGTCATGCGCGCCGAATCGCATGTCGGCGTCGAGCCTACCCCCGAACTGCCCGAGTGGATGGAAGGTGATGCCTGGACCGCGGTGGACGCTCTCGCCGGCACGGCGCAATTTTGGGATGATCTGGCGCCCAGCCAGTTCGTACAGTTTACGCCCTCGTTAATCGCCCTGGCCGCGGAATTTCAGCTCGACCGCGGGCGCGATCCGCTCAACAGTGTGCGCCACATCAACACCGGCATCTACTACACCTTCCACTACGTGCCCGATTCAACCACTGTCGATTCGCCTATCGACGTGGCATTGGCCAAACGCCGCGGCGTCTGCCAGGACTACGCGCACATCATGCTCGCCCTGCTCCGCCGGCTGGGTATCCCCTGTCGCTACGTCAGCGGCTACCTCTTTCACCGCAGCGAGGGCCGTGAGCAGTCCGCCGAGGATGCCAGCCACGCCTGGATCGAAGCCTATTTGCCCGGCCTGGGCTGGATCGGCTTCGACCCCACCAACAATCTGGTTGCCGGGGAACGGCACATTGCCGTCGCTATTGGCCGCGACTACGCCGATGTGCCACCCACACGCGGCCTCTTCCGCGGCGGCGCCGATAGCAAAATGGAAGTCGGCGTCCAGGTGACCAGCGCAGAGCGCCCTGAGCCCGAAAAGACGCTCATCCCCGACCGCGAGTGGGAAGCCATCGACAACGAAATCATGCAGCAGATGCAGCAGCAACAGCAGTAGGTTGTCGCTTGGGCGTGGAATGACTCATTTTCTGTGGATAAGGCCAACTGAACAGCTTTTGCGCAAAGAGGCACAGGTGCAAGATCCGCATTGCACCTGTGCCTCTTTTGGTGGATTAGAAGTAGGGTAACCGTTTAACTGAATGGTTACAGTCTAGGCTACCTGTTGTCAGTCAGAACTATCTGACTGTGCCAGGTCCACGTCTTTGCACCACTTATGCTCGTCGGCGATGCCATGCGTTGCATATTCAGTCGCCTCGGCACAGGCACGAGCGGAACCGACATCGAAGGGCTCCTCACTTTCGATCTCGGCCACTGCTGTCCACATTTGGCGTTCGCCGCCCTGACAGTTGTCAATCGAGTGACCAACGGCAAAAGCCTGGGTCGTGCTTTGCGCGATGCGTACGCGCAGATCGAACATTTGCCCCTCGTCCCAGCAGACGGCGTGACCGGTAACGGTAAGGCGCGTGCCATCTTCGCTGAGTTGCTGCGTGTCGGCGATCCCAAATGGGATCGAAATGGCGCGGCGCGCCACAATCTCAGCGTCGCTGGCCGGTTCAGCCCGATTGACCTGGGCAGCCGCCGGCTCGCTCTGTGTCAGCAGACCAGTTGCCAGGGCAAACAAGACTATCCCCAGGGCAGAGAGGATCAAGGCGCTTGCTGTGCGTATCATACGTCTACTCATCGTGGTTCTCCCCTTTCTAAGAGTAGGCACTCTACGACAGGCAGCCTGCGGATCAAAGGCGAACAAAACCAAAGCTGTCTATCGATTTCAGGCTGATGGATGAGCAGACGAATGTCAAGGCAAGCGCCGGCGATCTGTATCGAATCTGTATCCCTTGTCTAGTCCTCGATCCCTCTCGTGTCCTGTCAACGGTCAAGTGATGGCAAGTCCGTCGGGGCATGAGGGGGATGGGACGGAGATCTGCGCCAATGGGCGAGACGTCGCCCCCATCCCCCTCGTGCCCGTACCAATCAGGTCAAAATCCTATCCTCAGCTCAATGTGTGCCAGGCGCATCGACTATTCATCTTTGTCCAAGAGGATGTACCGCTCGGCGGCGGCAATATCGGGATCAGCGCCGCTGCGCACGTCGTTCAGCATCCACGTGACGGGGAGATCAGGCGCAATTCCCACGCCTTCGATGGGCGCACCGTCTACGCGACGCAGGTCTCCGGTTGAAAATCTGATGTAGGCATTGCCGGGCAGGTGAAAGCGGATGGGGTTGCCGGTGGAGCCGGCAGTGGTCCGCCCCACGGTAGCGGCGCGGCCGTTGTCGACAAGCGAGACGACGAACTCTTCGGCGCTGCTCACGGTACGGGCATCGGTGAGGATAGCCAGCGGTTTGCCGTAGCGTTCGCCGCGGGGCTCGACGTGGCGATCTCCCCACGCCCACCAGGCGCGGGTGGGCAGCCGCATGTCATAATACTCGCGGCCATAATCGAAGGGTTCGGACAGGAAGCGACCGGCAATATGACTGGCAAGCAGACTGTCGCCACCGCCGTTGCCACGCAGATCGAGGATCAGCCCCGGCGTGTCCATGAGTTCGGCCAGCGCGGCGTCGAACTGCGCCACCATATCCTGACCATTGCCATTGCCGAAATTGCGGCCCAGGTGGATGTAGCCCACGCCCGAATCCAGCCGTTTGCCCGACACCAGCGGCGGTATCTGTGCCGTCTGCGCAGCCTCTCGACGCTTCTTCTGCAGCGGATCGAGTGAGCGTGACGCTCCGTTGGACGCCATCGGCCCCTTCGACCCGCACATCGATCTGAGCGGCACCGGGCTGCAGGGCGAGAACGTGGTTGAGCGCGATAGCCTGGCGCTGCCACTCGGTTGAGCCTGTGGTCCACTGCGGCGGCAGAGCGGCAATCACATCTTCCACCGGCTGACCGTCCACGCTGAGGACGATGTCCCCTTCGGCGAGCCCGGCCGCGCCCGCGATCGGGTGGAGGGAGACGATCACCATCTGATCCTCAATACGGGCGAGTCGCCCAAACTGGATTATCGGCGGCGTAGGGAAGAGGTTGGTGTGTCCGTCGTTGAGTTCGCTAAGCATGGCGGCAATGGCGCCATAATACGGCCCATCGCTCTGCGCCGCCTCGATCTGTGGACGGTACTTTGCGACCAGCGCGTCCCAGTCTATCTCCTTCTCGTCAAAGTAGGGGTAGGCCGCGTCCATGGCCCGCGTGAAGCGATCAAAGTTGCCCACCCGATCTTGGGTGAGCGGCGCAAACTGGCCCACGGAGTAAAGCTGCACCAACGCGATCAGCACAGCCGCCAGGATCACCACCAGCGGCCCCAGGATCAAACTCCAGCGCCAACGCCGCGCCGCCTGGGTTTGTCCGCGCACGACGAGCGACTGCTGGCGTCTCCAGGCAGCGAGAAAGAGCAGGCCCACCGCAATCGCCACCAGCGACGACCCCAGCATGGAGAGGTGCAGCGGCATATAGGCCAGCGCGCCCGCCACCACACCGGCAAGCGCGCTGCTGAGCAGAATGCCCAGTCCACGCAGGACGGCCCACCCAGGTCGCGCCTTTGGCCGACCGGCCATTCTATTGGAAGATGAGGGTTGCATCGTACTAGATGTCATTTTTTATGATTGCCTCCCGAAATGGATCTTGGCCGTGAAATCGATAGCAACATCAGGATGGATGTCGTTACTCGCTACTGTCGAGAGGAGGTTGCTCGTCTTTGTCGTCGGCCTTTTGAGTAGAACCAATCATCAGTCCTCCAATCAGACCGAAGCAGAGACCCAAGGCAATGTTGCCGAGAGCGACCCCAAACGCCATGCCGAGGGCCATGCCAATGCCCATCCACTCGCCAACCTTATCCTCCCCGCCAGACTTCTCTGTTTCGATTGTTCATCCTGGGCCATGTTGTACTCTCACTTTCATGCTCATAGACAGTGCAAATAGATTCTGCAAGAGGTTCGACCGGCCATGTGGCCGTGCAACCCTCATGGCGACGTCTCATAGGCGTTAAGATAAGCAAGTGCCGGGGACCGTCGCAGCGTACAAGAAACTGGTCGTGCTCGTTGGCTACTGACCCCCCTCTAGCTCCCCCCGTAAAAGCCGCTGAGGACAGCGCCGCTGAGGACAGCGGACGTGGGGAGGACCGTTGCCGCCTACACGGAGCCGGTCGCGTTGTGGGCCTGCCCAATCCAGCATCACATCTTGTACTCGCCAACAGCTCCCTCCTTGTTTTTCACGGGGAGGGCTGGGGAGGGGTCTTCTGCCATCGGCGCTAAGATGAGCCCGTGCAGCCTTATCTTAACGCCTATGCAGCGACGCCTACTCCCCGGTGAAGCGGATGTACTGGTGGACATCGACGTTGTAGATGACCTCCTCGGTGTAGAAGATGGCCCAGGGCGCGCCGTCGTCGAACCAGGTGACGGCGGCTGTCGTGCCAACCGGGTGGCCGCCGACCCTGCCCCAACGGCGGATTTCGTCGATCCACAAGGTCTTGTCGCTGTCGGTTTCCCCTTTGTAGCGCATCGCTTCCATGATCTCCGCCAGCCCGGTCTCGCGGTCAAAACGCACAACGAAACGCTCTTGCTCCTCGCCGAAGGGGACAAAGAGTAGAGCGGTGTGATCGTCTACGGCTTCCCAGCGCGCACGTGGATCGGTGACAAGCAGCGCGGGCAGCCAGGGCAGTGACTCCGCCCAAAGTGCCAGATTGGCCCCTTGATCGATCTGATAGCCTTCGCTGACGCCGAAGGGCAACTGCATGCGGCCTTTGCCATCCACAAAGTGTTCGTTGACCTTCATAACGGGCAAGCCGAAGAGGGTCGCTTCTATATAATGTCGATAGCCTTCCCCGGCTTGATGGGTGAAGCGGAAACGAGCAGGGAAGGGGATGCCTGCGATGCGCAGGGTCGCCCGTCCGCTAAAGATGGCAGAATGAATGACGGGCACCTTTGGCCCGTAGAGTTGCCGGTAAAAGCGCGCCACCGGCGCGGGCAGATCCGCTGGCAAGGGGACGGTTTGCGGCCGCTCCCCGTTTCTGTGCAGCGGCGCAAAAGGTCGCGGCTGCACCTGTAAACCTAGCCATCCAAACCCGGCCAGCGCAGCCACTGCACCAAAGACAGACAGTACGAGTTTGAGCAATCCCTTGAATTTGGACACGTTATTTCATCCTTCGTATACATCAGATCTCAAGTGCTCTCAGTCCGGCTAATCTTGCATGACGGCGTCGGCCAGCAGATCGTCTAGCCAGACGCCATCGGCGAAGACCTGTGCCTGCCAGCCGGGGGCGAAGCGATCAAGCAGGACGGCCTGCGCCATGCCCGAATAGTAGAAGCGGCCGTCGCCTTCATCCCCGGCCATGCGTCGGATCTGATCGACTTCACGATTCCAGTGCGTTGTGTAGTTGCGCGTAGCCGTCGAAGTCAGGATCATCGGTTAACGCAGCCACCGGTCTGTAATCGGGGGTAACGTGGGCGGCTTGCCAGATACCCAGCTCCACATATTTTGCCAGCCCTTCCAGCCATTCGCGATGATTTTCGTATTCGACGAGCGTAGAGGAAAGTTCACGGCGGCGATCCTGGCGCTGCGCCAGGAACTGCTGCGCCAGTTGCCGGGCCTCTTCGTCGGATTCGGCGCGCAGAGCGTCGGCCAGCAGATCCAGTTCCGTTTGCCAGGCAGCTTCGATCTCGGCATCGTGCCAGGGATAGGCGGCTTCACTGGATCGCACGGCGGCCTCGGCAGCGATCAGGCGATCCGGCGCCTGCATCGCCTCGTAGGCGTGAAAGCTCTCGTGTAGCACGGCCGCAATATGACCGTCCGTGCCGTTGAGCAGCAGACCGATGAAGAGTGGATACGGCACGATCTCGCGCAGCACCGGCGGCATGTCCCCGCGGATCTGCTGGGTCAACGAGACTTTCATCCATTCCAGTTGGCCGAGGCTGCCGACCCATTGATCGCCAATGCGCACAGTGAATGACTGAGGCGTGGTCCCGTCGGCGGGGAGTCGAGAGCGGAAGGCCTGACCCTCGGCCAGGCCTTCATCGGCCATTCGCTCCCAGGCCGCGCCGATGGGCTGTTGGGCGCCGACACCTATCCATCCCGCCGGCGGCTCGCCGGCGTAGCCGAAGAGGAAGGCGTACTCTGCGTTGTACAGGATCACAGGAATCTGGGCCCCTCCCCAGCCGGGCCAGACCGTATCGCCCAGGCTTTGGCGCAGATGAAAGATCTCATCGACGCGCGCCTGGGTTAGATGATCGAGATCGGCGGCGGCGTTCAACTCCTTGGGCGTCCGCCAATTGATAACGAACGATACCAGGGCCGCCAGCACAGCCAATGCCAACAACCCAAGGAGCAATCGACCCATCCACTTGCCGAGACGTTTCATCATGCAGATCCTTCATGCTCATCAAAGTGCGCTGCCAACAAAATCACGTGTATTCACCGTACCACCAACTGCCCCGTTTTCGATTGCACGGAATGTGTGTCTTGGCGTGGTCGTTTATCGCATCCGCCCCTGGTCAAGTGGACAGGCAAGCCACCCCCACCGGGGATTGCCGCCTACCAACAGGTTGCTTGCCGGGAACAGTCCTCAAGAAGCGGGTGCGCGGCGTGGATCCATCCTATGCTGTAGGCGTAGTACGAATCAGTTCTTTGACCCAATCTGAGAGGAATATGAAGATGACAAACGATTCGAGTCCGGTGTTACACACCGAGAATTTGCACAAACATTTCGGCCCCCTGCGCGCCGTAGACGGTGTCTCGCTGGATGTACGACGCGGCGAGATCTTTGGCTTCCTCGGCCCCAATGGCGCCGGCAAGACCACGACCATCGGCATGTTGCTCGGCCTGATCCACGCCAGCGCAGGCACGGTGGAGATCTTCGGCGAACAGGTGACCCCGCAACGAGCGGCGGCGCTGCGGCGTGTCGGCTCACTGGTGGGTGCGTCACCGGCGCTTGTCCCCTATCTGAGCGCCCGCCAGAATCTGCAACTGGTGGCGCGCCTCCATCGCGGCGTCGACGAGGAACGCATCGACGAAGTGCTGCATCTGGTGAAGCTGGACGATGCCGCCCATCGCCGTGCCGACCGCTTTTCCACGGGCATGAAGCAGCGGCTGGGGCTGGGCATGGCCTTGATCCACCGGCCCGAGTTGCTCATCCTGGATGAGCCGACCAACGGCATGGACCCCGCGGGGATGCGCGAGATCCGTCACTTCCTGCGCAAGCTGGCCGGAGAAGGCGTCACCATCTTCGTCAGCAGCCATCTGCTCCACGAGGTCGAGCAGATGTGCGATCGGGTGGCGGTGCTACACAAAGGCAAAATTGTGGCCCAGGGAGCCATGGACGAGTTGCGCGGCGGGCAGTCCATCGTGCGTGTGCGGGTAGCCGATCCGCGGGCGGCGCTGCGCCTGTTGCCCGACGGCGTGGATCTACACAGCAACGGGGCCTACGTCGATGTCAGCGGCCTGCCCAGCGAAGAAGTGATCGTGCGGCTGGTCAACGGCGGCGTCGTGCCCAGCGAAGTAACGACACGCAATGCGGACCTGGAATCGCTTTTCCTCAAGCTGACAGGCGAAGGTGTAAGGGACCAGGAGACGCAATCTCTGTAGTCGAAGGCTATGAATATTCATCTAACTACAACAAAGGAAGCTACCATGTTCGGTCAAATGTATCTTGTTGAACAGAAGAAACTATTCAAAGGTAAGATATTCTGGGGTGCGCTGGCGTTGATGCTGGCGATTGGGACGTCGGTTTTCTTCTTCATGTACACCACGCGCAGTTCGGCGGCATTGAGCATCGAAGATCAGATGGAGATCACGGCATCGGTGATCTGGCCGCAGGCGCTCTATGGCGGGCTGTTGATGATGGCACAACTGGGAGCGCCCATCCTGTTGGCGGTGGTGGGCGCAGCCGTGGCTCAGGAATATGGCTGGCGTACGATGTCACTGTGGGTTAGCCACGGCGTGCCCCGATCCGTGGTGTTGCTGACCCGCTTTGCCGTCCTCGTGCTGACGGTGCTGCTGTTCACGGCCATCCTCTTCAGCGTGATTGCGCTGATGTCTGCCTTCTTCACCTGGCGCATCACCGGCGGTTTCGATGCCAGTGTGGTGAACTTCGGCGAAGTCTTTCTGGGTATCCTGCGCACGACTTACGTGCTGATGCCCTACGTGGCGCTGACCTTCCTGGCCGGCGTGGTGACCCGCTCGATGGTAGGCGCGATTGGCAGCGGCGTGGTCTTCCAGATCATCATCGAGCCGGTGGCGCTGGAGATCATGAATGCCCTGGGCGGCATCTTTCACAAGGTGCGCATGTTTCTACCCGACTTCGTGGCGACAAGTGTCTTCAACTTGAACGAAGCCATCGCCACCTATCCGCTCGCCGATAGCGCCGAGAACGCGCCGGAACTGCTTGCAGCCGGGCCGGCAGCAGGCATTATCGCACTCTACACGATCCTGTTGTTGGGTCTTGCGCTCTGGCTCTTCCGCCGCCAGGATCTGTCGACTTGAGTGAACCGCATTCGCGATTAGCGAGTGCAGATCGCAACAACGATCTACGCTCGCTAATCGCCCTTTTCTACCCTGGCCCAAAAATGAGTTCTATGAACAGGTACTTTGGCAAGCTGCGTTGGAAATTAACGCTAAGTTATATGTTGGTGACGGTGGGCGCGCTGTTGGTCGTCCAGTTGGTGATAGTGGGCGGCGGTGCTTTCCTTTTCGATTGGGTGCTGGTACGCAGCGGCGTGCTGTCGCAGATCTCACAGCAGATCGCGGCGGAGAGCTACATTCCCGGTCTGAAACCGTATCTCGCCACGACACCACCCAACCGGGAAGGCATCGAACTGTGGCTGCACCAGTTCGATGCACGTACCACCGACGAGAACGATCCGTTTACGATCATGGTTCTCGACGCAGAGGGATCGCTGCTGGCCGCCTCGCCCAATCGGCAAGAGATCCCGGCCGACCTGACGTCCATTGTTGCGGCCGCCCGCCAGGGCGAGGATGACCCGGCGCAGTTGGTGTGGCGTGATGAAGCGGGCAATCAACTGTGGATGGCAACGCCCGTATCCGTGGACGCCAATATCGCCGGTGTTTTGATCCAGACCGTGGCCCTGCCGCGGTCTTCTTTTGCATTGCTCGGCGAGGTGATCCCTGTGCTGGGCATCAGCCTGATCGTGGTCACCGTCCTGGCCGGGATCGTGGGCGCCGTCTTTGGCGGGCTCACCGCGCGCGGACTGGTGAACCGGCTAGAGCATTTGACCGCGGTCACCGATGGCTGGAGTCGGGGCGATTTCACGATCCTGGCGGCGGATCGTTCCCCTGACGAGTTGGGACAACTGGCGCAGCGGCTCAACCGCATGGCCGAGCAGATCCAACATCTGCTGGCAACTCGGCAACAGTTGGCCGTGCTTGAAGAGCGCAACCGGCTGGCCCGCGATCTCCACGACAGCGCCAAGCAGCAGGCGTTTGCGCTTGCGGCGCAATTGGGAGCCGCTCGCGCCCTGCTGGCGCAGAAAGATACCGCCGCCGCCGCTCGGATCGACGAAGCCGAGCGCCTGGCCTACGATCTGCGCCAGGAGTTGACCAATCTCGTCCATCAACTGCGCCCCGTGGATCTGGCCGTCAAGGGCTTAGCAGACGCCTTGAATGACTACGCTCAGGATTGGTCGAGGCGCAATGGCATTCCTGTTGCCGTGGAGACAGAGGGCAGGTTGGCCCTGTCCGGCGAAGCTGAAGAGACATTCTTCCGCATCGCACAGGAGGCACTGGCGAATGTGGCCCGTCACAGCGGCGCGCAGCACGTCGCGCTCACGGTACAAGAGACGCCAAAGCAGTGGATCATGAGCATCGGCGATGACGGGCGCGGCTTCAACGTGACAACGGCGCAGCGCGGCGTCGGCCTCGATTCAATGGGCGAACGCAGCCAGGCCATCAACGCCGATCTGCAAGTTACGAGCCAACCCGGCGCCGGAACAACGGTGACGGTACGCTGTCCACGCGAAGGCTGATAGATCTATCCGTAAATTCACAGCAGCCCGGCGAAGTTGGCCTGTTAGAGCGGACGCAGTGCTGCGCACTGTAATTTACGGATAAACACTAGGTCGTGATGATACAGGCGCGGAATCAGTTACCAACCCAGCGCCTATCCACGCTGAAAGGGAAAACGATGAAGCATCCGATTACTATTGTGCTTGCCGATGACCACGAAGTTGTACGTCAGGGGCTACGTGCTTATCTGGAAAGCCAACCTGATTTTGAAGTGGTGGGCGAGGCCGGTTCGGGGCGAGAGGCGGTGGGGCTGGTGCTGCGCACCGCCCCCGATGTCGTGCTCATGGATCTGATCATGCCCGAGATGGACGGGGTGACGGCCACGCAAGAGGTACGCAAAGTGAGCCCTCGCACACAGGTGGTGGTGCTCACCTCTTACCACGATGACGAGCATATCTTTCCGGCGCTGCGGGCCGGGGCAATTTCGTACATCCTCAAAGACGTGCGTATGGACGAGTTGGCCGACGCCGTGCGCAAGGCCGCCGACGGAGAAGCGACGCTGCATCCTCACGTGGCGTCTCGGCTGATCCGCGAGATGCATGGGCCGGGCGGCGATGAGGCCGATCCGTTCACCGAGCTGACTGAACGCGAGATGGAGATCCTCAAACTGGTGGCAAACGGAGGCAGCAACCACGAGATCGCCCGGCAGTTGACCATCAGCGAGTACACAGTCAAGGGACATGTCAGCAACATCCTGAGCAAGTTGCACCTGGCCGACCGCACACAGGCTGCGGTCTTCGCCTGGCAGCATGGCGTGGTGAGGAAGGCAGAGTAGAGGGTGGAGGTTCACAGACGAACATCAGCAACTATACGAAAGGCACTGGATATGCGCTCATTATTACGAACTCTATGGACGTTGCCGCTCTGCACGATAGCGTTTGTGGTGGGGTTGATCCTGAGTGATCCGCTGGTGAAGGCACTCCACATGCAGACGCCGGAGGTGCCGGTGGGCACTGACCCCAACTTGATCCTGCTGTGGATGGTGATCAGCAGTCTGTTGGTGGCGGCGGTGCTCTCGTTTGTGGCGCGAGGCATTCAGGGCAATTGGGCAGTGCGTTGGGCTATCCTCTTTGCCTTGATCTGGGGCGGCAGCGCCGTGAACATGGTGATCGAAGCGGCGCTCTTTACCACCAGTGGCGCAGTTTCGTCGTCGCAGACCATGACGACGACGATGGTGATCTACGCCCTGCCCAGCCTCTTCCTGGCCCTGGCCCTGGCACTGCTCTTTCCACCCGCTTCCCCAGGGTTAGGATTGGGGCAGGCGTTGCGACTCTTCTTTGCGCAGCGCAGCAGCGGCTCGTGGCTCTGGCGTCTGCCCCTGGCTGTGCTTGCGTTTCCACTGGTCTACTTCGGCTTCGGGCTGCTGGTTCAGCCTTTCGTAGGATCCGTCTACGCCGAGGGGCTGTACGAAATGCAGTTGCCCACCTGGGGGCAGATGATCCCCGTGCAGTTGGCGCGGGGCGTCCTCTTCCTGCTCATCAGCCTGCCGGTGATCGCCACCTGGCGTTTTCGGACGGTGCAGTTGATGGCAGCGCTGGGCATGAGCTTCTTCATTCTGCTCAGCTTCATGTCGGTGTTGACGGCCTATTGGCTGCCGCTGGATTTCCGCCTGATCCACGGGCTAGAGATTCTGGCCGACTCGCTGGTCTATGTCGCCCTCGTCGTGCCGCTGTTGCGACCGTCGTCCTGGCGGCCACAGGTAGCACCGGCGCAGCAACGGCAAACGGCCTGAGTCGCGCAAAAAGCGATACTCCGTCATGCGCTCCCTTACTCAGGAGCGCATGACGGAGTATAGAACGCCCAAATTCCACAGTGGAAACCGCTTCGCTCAGCTATTCAACCGGCACAAAGACGTAGCGATTGACGCCACCGCCAACGACGATCTGGCGCATGCCCTCGTCGTTCTGCTCCAAACGCACCCCAACCCCTGCCAGTGGCATCTCCATCATGATAAGTTGGCCTTCCTCGGTGCCTTCGGCCAGATAGGGCAACAGGGTCGATTGGAAGTCGCCGGCGTCGATGATAAGTTCACCGTCGACCATCGCAATCGAGATCTCGCCCAGGTCGGGGTGGACATAGCGTCCCACATACGGTTCGACGTAGTCAAGGTCGAGTTCGCCGATATCGTCGGGCATCTCGGCGTATTGAGCAGCCGTCTGTTCAGCCGAGTATTGCACCATGGCTTCGAATTCCGCCGGCTGCGCGTAGAGCAGTTCCATCAAGCGCATGCGCACGGCCTCGTTAAAGAGGTTGGTGACGCGCCCATTGGTCAGAATCACGAAGCCGATTTCGGCGTCGGGCAAGAAGCCGATATAGGTGGTGAAGCCGAAGGTGTTGCCCTCGTGTGAGAGCACCAGCAGCCCCTTGTAATCGCTGACGATCCAGCCCAGGCCGTAGCTGATGTCGGACGTGATCGCCACCTGCGGCTCCCATGTTTCAGAAAGATTCTCTTCTGAAACGACGCGGGTGCCGTCAGGCGCCACCCCCGTGTTGATCTCGGTCATCAAGTAACGGGACATATCATCCAGTGTCGACCAGATGCCGCCCGCCGGAGCGATGGTAAGCAGCATTCGTTCCACATCCATCGAGAGTGGATAGAAGTCGCCGAAGAGATCGACGCCGTGAGGCGTTGCGTAGTTGTTGCGTTCGGTCACCGCCTCGAAGGAAAGGGTGGTGTCGGGCATCCCAATCGGGTCGAGCACGTACTCGGACAGGCTCTCGACATAGCCTTCGTCAAGATTGCCCCACTCGGCCCCGGCCGCCGCGGCAGCCGCATAGCCGGCAGTGCTCACCATCTGGTTGCTGTATTGGAAGGCTTCGCCAAACTGGGTGAACAATTCGTAGCTCTCCAATTGCTCGACCACGTCCTCGGCGCTTAGCTCGTTGGCCTCAAAGATCCACTCAAAGTCGCGGCGCGGCACGCCGGTGCAGGCACAGACGAGGTTGCGCATTGTCAACTGTTTGCTCAGCTCCGGATCGGCTACGGCGAATTCGGGTAAGACCTCGATCACCGGAGTGTCCCAGTCGAAGAGGCCGGCGTCGACCAGTGCGGCCATGAGCATCGTGGTCATGGTTTTGGTGGTGGAGCCGATCATAAACTGCGTCTGCGCTGTGATCGGTTCGTCATTGTCGGGTCCACGGCTGCCAAAGCCTTGGGAATAGACCACCTCATCGCCGCGCACAATGGCGATGGCCGCACCAGGAACCTTCAACTGCTCCATTTTTTCGACGATATAGCTTTCCAGCGAGGCCAGCAACTCATCATCCAGCGGTTGCGGCGCCACGCCTGTCAGGTCCGTCTCATCCAGTGCATAGATCTCCCAGCCCGAGCCGATGACCTGGATCTGCGAAACGCGCTGCTGGAACGGGATCAGAGAGGCATCGATGATCTGCACATAGGCGATGCCCTCAAGCAGATCGGCGCCTGCGACGACAAGCTGATCGTCGTCGTCGCTATCATAGGTGACGACGAAGGTCTCTTCAATGCCGGGGAAGCTGGGTGGGGTCTGTTGTGTCTCTTGCGGCTCAAGCGCGAACTCCGGATCGACGACCTGCCAGGCCGCCTCGATGCCGTCCAAGGCGCTATCGGCAGCTACCGCCAGGACGTAGATCGTGATCCCGCCTTCGGGGCTGGTGAGGCGGGCATAGTTTTCGTACTCGTCCAGTGTCCAGGTAGAGGGGACGGGTACGCTGAAAAGTCCCTCAGGATCTTCATAGCGGGTCTGCACCTCTTCGCTCGGGGCGGCTTCGGCGCCGGCAGCGCGCGTCACCTCGAATGTGCCCTCGATACCCGACTGCAGGAAGCTGCCGGAGAGGGTATCGCCGTCCAGCTCGCCCTCGAAGAGCGCAGTCTGCGGCGCGGGGAGCATGCTGAATTGGACGCTGGGCAGCTCCACGGTGATGTCATCCAGCGGAATGTCGCTGGCCCCTTGCTGAGGAATGTCGATGAAGCCTGTGAGCAGGTCATCCTGTTGGGTGAAGGTCAGATCGATGTCCAACTCCACACCGGCAACGGAAAGCGTTCCTTCCCAGCGGCCTTCGAGGGATGAGGTCGCTGTGCCGGCGGCGGGCTCGCTTTCTGTTGCTTCGACGGTTGCGGCTACCTGAGTGGTCGGTTCTGCAGTGACAGGCCCCACTGTCTCTTTAACGTTGAGGCGATAGAGGACCTGTCCTGGCAGCGCGCAGCCCGCAAGCAAGGCGGCCACCAAAAGGACGGGCAATAGAGTGCGGATTTTCACAGGGAATATCTCCTTTGTTGCTCAGGGGGAAAGAACATAGACGCACATTTCTACCTTTCCCACCCTACCCCGAATCCGCCTGTATGCCATCGATCCTTTGTGGTGATTCCACTCCCTCATGCGTCGCAACACGTCACTGGTCAACTGGTCAGGCTGGCGTTCCGGCGACGATAGCGGCATCAGCGCAGTCGATAGACACGCGCTTCGTATGGCTTGAGCGTCACCTGTTGCAGTGACTCGTCCTCATCCACCGCATAGTTGGCAATCAGCAATTCAGGATGGCCCTCGGGCAGCCGGTCGGGCAGGCTGAAGACGGGCGTGTCCGCGCTGAAGTTGAGGATCACCAGCAATTGGGCCTCAATGCGGTCTTCACCGAGAGTGCGCGTGAAGGCGTAGATCTGCTTGTGGTCGGGGAGGATGAGATCGTAGCGGCCCTGCACGATCACCGGATGCGCCTTGCGCAGGCGGATCAAGTCGCGATAGTAGTAGTAGATCGACTGTGGATCGGCCAATGCCCGCTCTACGTTGATTTCTTTGTAGTTGGGGTTGAGCTTGATCCACGGTGTGCCACTGGTGAAACCGGCGTTCTCGCCGGCGTTCCACTGCATGGGCGTGCGGGCGTTGTCGCGACTCCTGCGGTGGACCAACGCCATCACCTCGTCCTTGTCCATCCCCACTTCGTCAACAAATTCGCGGTACTGATTGCGCGTCCAGATATCACGATAGTCTTCAATCGAGTCAAAGGCTACGTTCGTCATGCCGATCTCTTCGCCTTGATAGACGTACGGCGTGCCCTGCAACAGGTGCAAGAAGGTCCCCAGCAGCTTGGCCGATTCCACGCGATAGCGACCGTCATCGCCGAAGCGCGACACCTGGCGTGGCTGATCGTGATTCGAGAAGTAGTTGCTGTTCCATCCGTTGGCTTCCAGATCCTTCTGCCAGCGCGACATCACCTGCTTCATCGCCGGCAGCTCCCACTCTCGCCAGCTCCACCGGCCCGGCAGATCCGGATCTACGTCGAGGTTCATGTGCTCAAACTGAAAGACCATGTTGAGGGGACCGGTTTCGGCGTCGGTGAGCGTGCCGGCGATCTCGGTGGTAACCCAGGGCGTTTCACCGATGCTGAGGGCGTTGTAGGGTGAGAGCACCTCTTCGTCCATTTCGCGCAGAAACTCCATCAGACGCGGGCCATGCATGAAATACTCTGTGCCCCATTGGTACCGATCCGGAGTGCGTTGCGGTGCATTGGGCAGGCCGGGCACCTTTGATATCATGTTGATCACATCCATGCGGAAGCCGTCGACGCCCTTGTCGAGCCACCAGCGCATCATGGCGTAGATCTCCTGGCGCACGGTTGGGTTTTCCCAATTCAGATCGGGCTGCTTTTTCGACCAGAGGTGAAGATAGTACTCGCCGGTAAATTCGTCGTATTCCCAGGCCGAGCCGCCGAAAAACGAGCGCCAATTGTTGGGCTCTCGTCCATCCTGGCCGGGCCGCCAGATATAATAGTCGCGATAGTTGTTGTCTTTGCTTTTGCGCGATTCCACAAACCAGGCGTGCTCATCAGAGGAATGGTTAACAACAAGATCCATCACCAGCTTGATGCCGCGTTGGTGCAGCCCGGCGCTCAGTTCTTCCCAATCGGCCAGGGTACCGAACTCGTCCATAATGTCCTGATAGTCGGAGATGTCATAGCCGTTATCATCGTTGGGTGACTTGTAAACCGGTGAAAGCCAGACCACATCGACGCCGAGATCGGCCAGATAGTCGATCCGCTGAATGATCCCGCGCAGGTCACCGATGCCGTCGCCGTCGCTGTCTTGAAAGCTACGCGGGTAGATCTGGTAGACCACACTTTCTTTCCACCAGGGGTACTGTTTCATAAAACGTTCCTTTCGGGGGTATGTGTACTCTAAAACAGACTGCCAAGACATTGTATCAAGGAAATATGCATTTGGGGCGTGGTTTGCCTACAAGCGGTCAACCTCTGCACCGGTATTCGGTTTCGAAAGTTGCCCACGATCGCCCTACCAATCTACAATCAGCCATCCATCCTTTCCACCTGAGGATTTCATGCCATGCCGATTCCATCGTTACCCATCCCTGTGCCCCCTTCGTTCCGAATCATCGCCCATCGCGGTGCGTCCGCTTACGTGCCTGAGAATACAACAAGCGCTTTTGCCCTGGCCGAACAGATGGGCGTCATTGACGTGGAACTGGACGCACAGTTGACCACCGATGGCGTCGTCGCCATCTGCCATGACGCCACGCTGGCCCGCTACGGTCACGGTGACCGCGTCGTCGAGGAGATGCCGTGGGGCGCCCTATCTCAATTGGACATGGGATCGTGGGTATCACCCTTCCTCTATAGCAGCGAACGGATGGCGCGGCTGGATCAACTTTTCGAGCAGTTCGGGGCGCGGCTCATCTATCACATCGAGTTGAAGGGGCGGGCGCCGGGGCTGGCATCCGCAGTCCACCACCTGATCGAAGCGCACAGCCTGGCCGACGCCTGCTTTGTGACCTCGTTTTCATATGAGGCGCTGGTCTCCATGCGCCGGGAGTCGTCGTCGATGCGGCTAGGCTGGCTGGTGCGCACCATCGATGACGCCACGCTGGCCAAGGCACGCGCGCTCGATCTCTATCAACTCTGTCCACAGGCGTCGCAGGTCAACGCCGAGATGGTGACAGGCGCGCGGCAAGTGGTGGAAAGCGTACGAGCCTGGGGCATCCAGGGCGAGCGCGTCTCACAGCAGGCCGCCGAAGTGATCGCCCTGATCGAGCGCGTGCGCGACAGTGGCTGCGACGGCGCCACCATCAACTGGCCGGACTGGGTGAAGCATGTCGATTGAGCATTTGACCCTGCCCATAGAGTTCCAACGCCGTTGGCAGACCATGATTCAACGGCTTGGCCTACGCAGTGATGGCGATGATACCGCCGGTCGGCTGTTCGCCGCCTACACCGCGCCGGGGCGCTACTACCACAACGCCGAACATCTGGCGGCCTGCCTTGCCTGGCTCGACGCCGTACGCGATCAGACGCCAAACGGGGATGAAATTGAGTTAGCACTCTGGTTTCATGATGCAGTCTACGACGCACGCGGGGCAGACAACGAGGAGCGCAGCGCAGATTGGGCCAGACAGTTTTTGCGCCGGGCAGAGGCCAAGGACGATCTGATCCGGCGCGTCATCGGATTGGTGCTGGCCACGGATCACCGACGTCCTCCCCAGACAGAGGACGAGATCTGGATCGTCGATATTGATCTATCCATCCTGGGCAGCGCGCCGCCAACCTACGCCGCCTACGAAGAGGCCATCCGCATGGAGTATGCCTGGGTGGATGCGCCTGTCTTTCGCGTCAAGCGCGCGCAGGTGCTGCGCTCCTTCCTGGAGCGGGCGCAGATCTTCGGTACACGGTATTTTCAGGCACGGTTGGAAGTTCAGGCGCGCCAGAACCTGTCCTGGGCGTTGGGGCAATTGGAAGTCTTACACGATCCCCTGCTGTAGTAGTCTCAAAAAGATCAAAGGTTCAATAATTCTACAAGGTCATCAGCTTCTTCAGGAGACATGTTCGCTTCGCCTTGAAGTTCACTTAGTTCCTCAAAGAACTTATCGCGGTCTTGTTTCCACTGTTTGTAAATCTCAACAGGGACTACGACAGCCACCTCTTCTCCATGGCGTTCAATGATGTACTTATCCCCTTTGGTCAAAACTTCCTGTATTACCTTGCCGAACTTTCTTCTTACTTCAAAAGCACCTATTGTTTTTTCCATCATTACACTTCCTGTTGCCTTCAACTTCTACAAATTCGCGCATACTGCACAAGTATCACAGATTGCGCTAAACCAGGCAATAGGTTCACGCCGTTCGCCATTTAGTTCTAGTGATGCGTCAACGGTCAAGTGATGGCAATTCCGTAGGGGCGCTGCTTGCTGCGCCCGGCTGACTGCGGGCGCAGCAAGCAGCGCCCCTACCATCAAATCACGCTTTCGGCGTTCCTCGCCGCCGTATCACTAGTAAATCCCGGCGGGAATATGCCCCCACTCGCGACCAGTGGTACAGACGCCATATTTGCGCCGTGGTATTTACGCCGCAACCTAAAGAAGAGGGGCGGCTCGACGAGCCGCCCCTCTCGGTTCCCCTATCTCACCACAGACGGTAAGAAGATCTGCGTGCCGGAGAGAAGATCCGCCGGACGCCGGTCAATCGCGCCGTAGCTGGCATTCATGCCACCGCGGGCGCCGCCGTCGCCAAAGAAGGTGCGCAGGAAGTTATCCCATCGGCCTTCTGTGGTAGAGCTGTAGATGCGGTCGTTGACATAGCCGTTGTAGTCGCCCGAAGCCGTACGCGGCCAGTAGATCGAAAGCCCATGCTGCTTGCTATAGTCGACTGGGGTGCCCGCGGTTGCCGGTCGATAGCCGGTGCGGATGACGGCACCGTCGACGGCTGCCTTCACCGCATTGGCTTCTGCTACACCAAAGCTCTGCAGCTTGGCAATCTGGTCGGCCAGATCCCACAGATCGATATAGGCGTCACTTTCATCCAACACGTTGTTGCCATCCTGATCGATCTTCTGCGCCGCAGCACGAGCCGCACGGATATTGGCGCTCTGTGTTGCATTGGCGCCGGCCAGGGCATCGGCCAGACTGTTGACGGCTTGATACAGACCATCGAGCTTGCTCGAATCTACCAGCGAGACCGAGTACGGATTCTGCACGGCGTTGAAGTAGACGTCGAAGATGATCTCGCCCAGCGCCAGCCCGTCCGACGTGGCCGAGAAGCGACTATCACCCAGATACGACGGGTAGGATGCGTTGTTCGTCCAACTGATGGTGGGGAAGAAGAATAGATACTTGGTGAACTTGCGCGCATCGTAGGCGTTTTCGTACATGCCCATCAGGCAGGCTTCGTAGGCGAAGACGTCGATGGGCGTGTCGCCGTTGTTGGTGATCTCCTTAAGCGCCGAATAGAGCTCATCGTTCGTGATGTTGTCGTGGCCGTTGCTGTCGTCCCACGAGATGCCGCTGGTGCCGCCGCCGTGGTTATCGATGGCGAGATAGTAGTGATCGGCGGGGTAGTTGGACATTGCCCACTTGGCAAAGGTGATCAAGGTCTGTGGGTCGCCCATATTCACTTCGCCCATGTCCCAGCGGTTGACATTGTCCTGATAGGCGCCGTTGGGTTGGATCAAGAGGCGAGTGCTGCCGCCGCCACTACAATAGCCGGCAGCTCGATCAAAGAGGACGGCGATGTTGAGGAACCCACCGGCGCCGATACGACTGCCCAGTTCCTGTTCCATGCGCGTGATCAGCCCTGGGTAAGAATCACACAGGTTGTTGTCGCCGTCGATGTAAATGATAGCCGTCCAGGCCCGTTTGGTGGCGCCGGAAGGGGGCGGTGTGACGCTGGGTTCGGGTGTCGCCGTGGGTGTCGGGATGTCACCGCCGGCAACCTGGATCAAGAGGCTGTACGTATAGCTGCGGTCGCCTGATCCATCGTATGAACGGACCATGACATAGTGAGTGCCACTGCTCGACGTGGTACACGAGGCATAGGAATCATAGCTGCTGCCGTCATCGTCGTTCTCGCAGATCACGTTTCCATTGGGATCGAGAATCTGAATATAGGAATCGAGGCCGGAGCCAACCACGGCTGCACTGATGTCGGCGGCGATGGTATCGCCTGCATTGGCGGTGAAGCTGTAGAAATCCTGATCCAGATCAGGGTCGATGGAGAGATTGCTGAGTTCGGTACCGGGTGTGGCAGGCGTCGCGCCGGACGTGCTGTCGTTGCCATCGCTGGGGGCGCCGCCACTGGCCGTCTCGAAAACGACATCGTCGATGAAGACGGTGGTCGGTAGCGAACCATCGGTATACATCTCAAAGGCCAGATTCAGGGTCTGCCCCTTGATTGTTTCCCACTCGTCGCCGGTAACGGCATAGTCTACCTGCCACCAACCGTCTGGATCGAAGTCAGGGCCGAACACTTCCACGCCGTCAATACACCCTAGATCGAGAATGAGCGTTGTCATATCACTGGAGTACAGCCCGGCGCAGAAAGAGTCGGCTGCTTCCTCAGTTTCCGGGCCGAAGCTATTGGCATAGAAGCTGATGTGGGCGCTATTGGCACTGGACGGGATCTGAAGGGTCTGGTAGAAGATTTCCTCACCGTCATTGATGCCGCCAAAGTAGGCCACGTAGTCGCCGCTAATGGGGTTTTCGGCCTTGGTCGTGATCACCGTTGAACCATCAGGAACCGTCCAGCCGCTCAGATCCCCCGTCTCGAAGTCGCCGTTCTGTACGGCATCATTTGCGGCTAGCCGGGGGGTGTCGACATACGTCCACACGGTCACGTCATCGATCCAGACCCCTTCGTAGTCTGCCGGGTTCGACTCATCACTGTAGAAGTAGAAGCCGATGTAGACCTCAGGCTCACCGATGTAGGCAGAAAGGTCGATGCTGTACCAATTCCATCCGCCCGAGTCACCCGTCCAATAATCGCCGTTGAAGTTTACCCCGTCGGTAGAGACGCCGGCGAAGACGTAGTCGTAGTCGGGCTCGACATCCATGTTCATGTAAAACTCGACATCAGCGGCCTGGGCGTTGGTCAGATCGAGCACATTGTTGTAAACCAACCACGTGTCCAGGTTATCGGGATAGTAGAAGTCCTGAGGATCGAGGCCGTCAACGCCGCCGGCGGCCACCCAGACCGACTGTGTCCCCGAATTGGCATAGAAGTCATCGAGTCCCCAAGTGCGATCGGCGCCGTCATCACTGTTGTCAAAGACCGACCAGGCGGATAGATCACCCTCAAATCCTTCTTCGACATCAGGTGTCCAGTCGTCAATGCTCTGGGCAGCAGCAGAAGCGACCTGAGGTAATACGCCGGACGGCAGTTGTAAGGTGGTCGGCGTACCCACCGCGCCACTGGTAGACATGGTTGGGCGTTGCGGCGGCGTGTCCTCTTGCGCATGACCCACGCCGGCCTGGAGCCCAATCCCCGCGATGAAACCAAGCACAACAAGCACACGCACGTACAGCGCGATCTTCCTCATTCTGCTCTCCTTGGACGTCTGGCGTCGCTGGACACGATCTATTTGATTTGCCGATTGGAGAACCCGATCGTACTACAATCCACACCTCTACGCAACTATTTTTTAGCGATTTCCAGGAATTCCAAATTTGAAGATACAAACGGCAAACCAGGGTTAGCGACCGCCGATTGAGTGCGCAGCGTATTACGAAATCAAGGGAGCGGGTCAACACTGGATCGTCGTCGAACCCGCTGGTTCGTTTGGCACAGGCGCTGCGCCTTAGCCCTCCGCAAGCTCCGGGCGCCGACCGCTGCGGTCGGACTCAACCGGCGCTAGTCCCCCTGGTCAAGCCAAATTTGGAATTGCTGAAGTGATTTCCAGCCAGAGCAGTTGTCTCCTCCGCCGCAATATTTGTCGGGACCACGACAAACGCAGTTCATGCTAATTCCACGCTACGCTTTGCCCGAAACTCAGCCACCTTCCGATCCCATTGCAGGTGACAGTCAGAACATATGCCGTGCGTAAGCTGTGGCAGGCGGTAGGCATCCAGCAGTTGCAGGTAGATCACCCCTGCCTCAACCTCCACCCATTCCTGGTTGGGGAGCGCCATGCGATTACACCAACTGCAAACTGTGATGAATTCATCTGAACGATCGAGGCGCATATCCAACAGGATCATTGGGGGGCGCGCTTCAATGTGCAGCAACTGGCTCTTAAATGCGATAAGACCTTCGCCCAGGGGGGTGATGTGCATGCGCATGAAGCGGCGACACTCTGGGCCATCGCATCGAAAGGGAAACGCCATCATCGCGTTACGCTCGCGCACCTCAGCCAGCAGCATTTGATAGATGGTGCGTGTGTTTTCGTCGGTAATATGAGCCCACAGAGACGAACCGATCACCGTGCCCGGCGTCAGCCAGGGCGCATCATTTTCTTGTGCGAAGCGCAACCAATCATCGTCGACGAAAACGACGCGATCCTCAGCATCAATATGATAGTTTATTGAAGGCGAAACCTGTTGCCTTACTTCGTCCATGTGTTTCCCTTCAGATTTCTGTGCATAAGTTGAATTTATCCTTACCTACAGGGGTAGGCCACTTGCTTCTGCAGCAGGCGATCGGCACCAGGCCAGGATATGCAAGAGCGCTCTGATTCGCTGAATCAGAGCGCTCTTGCATCACCAGGAGGAGGAGGAAGCAACCGTCTGACATGAGTGTAACATACATCGGATGGTGCCGGTATGCGCCAAAGCCCTGAACTTCCTTCCACATGCCACCAATCACGCTGACAATTGTTACAAGATATAGCGTATGTAGGGAAGCCCAGAACAAGTCGAAAATAGCAAGTATAAACTTAACTTTCCGTAAACTAATCATGTCAGAAGGGAATCTCGTGAAAACTTTCTTCGGGAATCTGAAAGTGGGAACCAAAATTATCGCCGGTTACGTGATCGCGCTGGCTTTGATGGCGATTGTCGGCGGTGTGGCTCTGGTACAGTTGGACCAGATCAACGGCAAGGTGACCGACCTCGCCACCAATCTGGCCGAGGATCAGCGAATCTCCGAGTCAATCGTCCAAGACATCCTGCTGGTGCGCTTCTACGCCAACAAGTACATCCGCGACCCACAAGACGCCTTTCTGACCCGGTATAACGAGGAGCTCACGCTGCTCCACAAGGTTCTGGACGAAGCCGATGTGGCCATCACCAAGGCTGAACGGGTAGAGATCCTTCAGGAGATCCACAAAGATGTGGACGCCTACGAAGCCACCTTCTCTGAAGTGGTTGGGCTGATTCAGTCTCGCAACCAGGTCGTCTCCGGCAGCCTCGACGTCGAAGGGCCGCTGGCCGAAGAGAAGCTGCGTCAACTGCGCAACAGCGCCTTCGACGCCGGCAACCTCACCGCAGTGCAGCACAGCGGAAACGTTCAGGCAGCCCTCTTGCTGATGCGTTTCAACGCCTTCAAGTATTTGCAGGTCGGCGACCCCCAGTGGGTTACTGCCTTCGAGCAGCGCTACGCCGAAGCGCTGGCCGCCTATGACGAAGCCTATCCAGAACTGACGACGCCCGCACAACGGCGACTGGCCGAAGAAGCCCTGGCCGCCCTCGAAGCGTACAAGACCGGCTTCGACGAGCCTGCAAGATGACTATGCGCGGCAGAACGAGCTGACTACCACTGTGCTCGACGTCGTCGGCCCAGAAGTACGCGAGAGTGCCTCGGCCATGTCGGCCAGTGTCGGCGTCGATTTCAAGGCGCAGGCCGACGCCTCCACCAGCCTTGTGGCGCAGACCCGTTGGATCCTGATTGCCACCATCGCCTTCGCCGTGGTCCTGGGGCTCAGCCTGGGTTGGGTCATCTCGCGCAGCATCACCGGGCCGCTCAATGCCGTGGTCAAGGCGTCCACCCAGATCGCGGAAATCGACCTGACCAATCTGGCCAACGAACTGGAACTGATGGCCCAGGGCGACCTCTCGGAGCGCCAGGTAGAAATGACGGTGCAACCGCTGTCCATCTCCTCACGCGATGAGGTGGGCAGGATGGCCGAATCGTTCAATACCATCATCGACCGCTTGCAGATTACCGGCAGCGCCTTCAGCGAAATGTCGGGCAACCTGCGCAGCCTCATCCGCAATGTGCGGCGCAGCGCCGAAAGTGTGACCAGCGCCAGCCAGCAACTCAATGATGCCTCCGGTCAGGCCGGTCAGGCCACGCAGCAGATTGCCCTGACCATCAGTCAGGTTGCCGAGGCCAACACCCAGCAGAGTCATAGCCTGGAAGGCACACGGCACATCATCGAACAGCAGACGCAGTCGATCCTGGGTATTGCCGAGGGTGCTCGCCAGCAGACCAGCAGCGTGGGCGAGATGAGCCGCACCTTACAGGGTCGTCTGGTCGTCGCCATTCAGCAGGTGCAGGCGGCCACCGAAGAGAGCCGCTCTGCCGTCAAAGAGACCGGCACCGCCACGCAGGACGGCGTCAACACCGTCAGCAAGACCATCAACGGGATGCGCCTGATTGCCACCAAGACCCGCAACGTGGCCGACCGTGTGGTCGAGATGAGCAGCCGCAGCCAGGAAATCGGTACGATTGTACAGACCATCGACGAGATCGCCGAACGCACCAACCTGTTGGCGCTCAACGCCGCCATCGAAGCGGCGCGAGCCGGTGAACATGGCAAGGGGTTCGCCGTGGTCGCAGACGAAGTGCGTAAGCTGGCCGAGCAGGCCGGTCGTGCCGCCGGTGAGATTACGGGCATCGTGCAGGCCGTCCAGTCCACCGCCACGCAGGCCGTCACCGCGATGGATGAGAGTCGCCAGGAAGTGGACCAGGGCTTGACGCTGGCCGGCGACACCGAGCAGGTACTCATGCGCATCCAGTCCGCCGTGACACAGGTGCAGTCACAGATTCAGCAGTTGGGCCAGGCCGTGGTAGACATGAACGCAGGCAACCACGAACTTCAGGGCTTGATGGAGCAGGTGGCGTCGGTGGTGCAGAGCAATAGCGCCGCCGCCGAGCAGTTGGCCGGCAGCACCGATGAGGTGATGCAGTCGGTGGAAGATGTCTCCGCCGTTTCTGAAGAGAACAGCGCCGCCGCCGAAGAGGTCTCGGCCGCTACCGAAGAGGTCAGCGCCCAGGTCGAACAGACTGTGGCTTCCGCCGCTCAACTGGCCTACATGGCTCAGGAACTGTTGGAGCAGGTCAGCCACTTCCGCACTGAGGTGCAGGCGGCTCAGGCTGCTTCCTATGCCAACAACATCCCCAGCAATGGCAACGGCAACGGCCACGGCAAGGAACCCGTCGCCAAACTCGCCAAACACGATGTCAAAGGCCGTGCCCACGCCCTGTCCGCCAACTAAATTCAAGAGCCGAAACAGTTAGAAAAGAGGGTGTTGGGTTAGCCCAGCACCCTCTTTTCTGGATAACAAGGCAGCGCGCTGAGCCCGCGTTAGCCGCCAAAGGAGATCGATCCATGCCTGTAGACTCTACGCTGCAGACAAGCAAAGTGGCAGGATCAGCGGAAGAACATCTGGTTCTCTTCACGCTATGCAATGAATACTACGGTGTCGATATTGCCCGGGTCCGCGAGGTCAACGAAGTACAAGAGATTACGAAATTGCCCCAATCTCCTCCCTTTATCGAGGGGGTTATCAATCTTCGCGGCGACATTACTCCTGTGATGAACCTGCGCAAGCGTCTCGGGTTACCGCAGACCGAGACCGAGCAGGAAACTCGAATCATGGTCGTGCAGGTTGGGGATCAGGGATTGGGCCTGCTCGTAGATGATGTGCGCGAAGTGATTAAAGTGCCGTCAGAGGCGATTGTCGCCCCATCGCAATTTGTCACCACAGAACGCAGCAAGTTCTTGCGCTCAATTGCCAAAATAGAGAATCGGCTGGTTGTCCTGTTCGATCTCGACAAGTTGCTCACCGTCCAGGAGCTGGATGAACTCAACATGGCAGAGCCTGCGTAATCATCGAAACCGGCGAACGGCTCGTTTCAAACAGACTTGCGAATCAATAACCGCCATACAAGAGTCGGTAGATCATCCGAGATCCACCGGCTCTTGCTTTGTCACGCGCCAGACCGCGTTGGTCCGGTTCATGACAGTGCCCATCCCGTCAATTCGCCACAGGGCCAGAGCGCGGGTATCATACCCAAACGAACTCATTCTTGCATACGGTGTGACCTATGCTGATCTCCCAATTCTTTGTGACAGTCGTGCTCTTGGGCATGAGCGGCATTTTGCTGCTCAATTGGTGGACGTTCCCAAAGCTGAGGCCCAGCGCTGCACCGGCCCGTCAGCGTGTTTCATTCCTGGTACCGGCGCGCAATGAAGCCGCCGTGATCGGCCAGACCGTCTGCGCGCTGCTGTCCCAGGCAACGATTGACCTGGAAGTGTTGATCCTCGACGATCACTCGACGGACGGCACCGGCGCGCTGGCGCAGATCGCGGCAAACGGTGATCCACGGCTGCGTGTGCTGCCCGGGTCGGATCTGCCGCCTGGCTGGCTGGGCAAGAACTGGGCCTGCCAACAACTGGCACAGGCGGCCCAAGGTGAGATCCTGATCTTCACCGATGCAGATGTGCGCTGGTCTCCTGTTGCGTTGGGTGCATTGCTGGCCGAGATGGAGCGAACGCACGCCGATCTGCTCACCATCTGGCCAACGCAGACTACCCTCTCTTGGGGTGAGCGGCTGGTGGTGCCCCTTATGGCCATGGTCGTCCACGCATACTTGCCCATCCTCTTTGTGCATCACAGCCCGCTTGCCCTCTTTGCCGCCGCCAACGGTCAATCTATCGCCTTTCGTCGTGCAGCCTACGCGGCCGTAGGGGGGCACGAAGCGGTGCGCGCCAACGTCCTTGAAGACGTAACGCTGGCGCGGCTGGCCAAAGCACGTGGACTACGGCTGCGCATGGCCGAGGGCAACCACCTGATCGGCTGTCGCATGTACCGCTCCTGGGGCGAGGTGCGCGATGGCTACGCCAAAAACATTCTCAAAGGCTACGGCAGCGCAGCCGGGCTCATAGCGTCCACGCTCTTCCACTGGGTCGTCTTCCTCGGCCCGTGGATCGCCTTGATCGCGGGCGCAGTAGGGATGGCCGTGCCCGGGTGGCCGTGGTGGCCGTTGGGGCTGGCCCTGTGGGGGATCGCCTTGCGCGGCCTGACGGCCATCCACAGCCAACAGCGCGCCGCCGACGCCATCTTCCTGCCCATATCGGTGATGCTCATGACACGGATCGCCTTCCAATCGCTCTGGTGGCAGTGGCGCTACGGCGGGCCGGTGTGGAAGGGTAGAATCGTGGGCAAAGGAGCATGACAGCGCAGAAGCGAGATCGCACCACCTCGTTCACAGCGCAGCCTGTCGCGATCCAAGGGCAACGCAACCAGACCTGTGCGATGCACCTGACCGTCTTTCGGTAACAGGTTTCGATGGGGTGTGTCCCATAGTATTGGGTGGGTCCATGTCTACCGGGAAGCCACAACGGATGGACACGGAGGTCCATCCCTACGGGTAGGGACCGGCCTCCGTGCCGGTCCGTTCTGGGTAGCTGCCCTGAAGATCAGAACCGAAAAACTTGGGACGCACCCGTTTCGATGTGCCCTGCCCAGGCCCCGAGCGACTCAACCGACGCCGTTCACATTCGGGTTTTCAAAGTTGCTGCACTTTAGTCAGCGTAGCGTTGCACGAACAAGGAGCCTTCATTGTCCAACATTGTCATTATCGGCGCTGGGATCGGTGGCTTGTCGGCCGCGATCCACCTGGCGGCAGCAGGGCAACGCGTGATCGTGCTCGAACAGAATGAGCGTGTCGGCGGCAAGATGGGACAGTTCGAGATCGACGGCTTCCGCTGGGATACCGGGCCATCGGTGATCACCATGCGTTGGGTCTTTGAGGAGCTCTTTCGCCGCGCCGGTCGCCGTCTGGACGATTATCTGACCCTACTCCCACTGGAACCGCTCACCCGCTATTTTTTCCCCGACGGCTCGTTGCTGGATGTTGATGCAGATCCGGCGCTGACGGCGCGACGACTGGCCGCCTATGATCCCCGCGACGAGGCGGGTTACCTGGCCTTCCTACGCTATGCCAATCAAATTCACGATGCCACCGGGGATGTCTTCATCTACGGCCCACCACCTTCCTGGCGCACAATCTTTCGGGTCAACCCGTTGCGGATGATGCAGGCTGACGCGCTGCGCCCTATGCAACGGGCTATCGAAGGCTTTGTCCACTCGCAACAGGCGCGTCAATTGTTAGGGCGCTTCGCTACCTACACCGGCGCCTCGCCCTATCAGGCCCCGGCCACGCTCAATGTGATCGCCCACGTGGAACTGAACGAAGGAGTCTTCTACCCGCAAGGCGGTATTTCGCAAATCGCAGACGCTCTCGCGCGACTGGCACTGGAGCTGGGCGTGGAGATCCGCACCGGCTGCACCGTGGACGGTATTGACCTGCACCTGGACCGGATCACCGGCGTGCGCCTGGCCGGGGGTGAACGTATCGAAACCGGCCACGTCGTCGCCAACCTCGACGTGACCACCGTCCACGAGCGCCTGCTGCCGCCGATCCCCTCAGTGCGCCGCCAGTTGAGTCAGTTGACCCGATTGGAGCCGTCGTCGTCGGGCTTCATTCTGTTGTTAGGGGTGGGTCGGAGCCACGCCGGGCTGGCCCATCACAACGTCTTCTTCAGCGGCAACTATGAGGACGAGTTTAGCGATATCTTCGGGCGCGGCCTGCCCCCGCGCGAACCGACGATCTACGTGGCCATCACATCAAAGAGCGATGCGGATCACGCGCCGCCGGGCTGTGAGAACTGGTTTGTGCTTGTCAACACGCCTGCCGAAAACGGACGTTTCAACTGGCAGACACAGGCGAATAGCTACCGTGATCTCGTGCTGACACGCCTGGCCGATCACTTCGATCTCGACATCCGCCGGCACCTTCGCTACACGAGGATCATCACCCCACCGGAATTGGAAGCGATCAGCGCCGCCCGCAACGGCGCCCTCTACGGGCAGTCGTCCAACGACCGCATGGCTGCGTTTCGGCGTCCGCACAATCGATCCAGGGCAGTCAAGGGTCTCTATTTTGCGGGCGGCACAACCCATCCTGGCGGCGGTGTGCCCATGGTGACCTTGTCGGGCAAGGTGGCCGCCGAGCTTCTGCTCGCCGACCTATAGGGGTATCACGTTGAAACCGAGAGTTTTGCGACCGGCGAAGCTAAGGAGCGGGCAAGAGAGCGAATGTGGCGGGAACTACCATAGAGAACACAGAGATAAATGCCTTTCCTTCTGCTTTGTGTTCTATGCGTTCTTTGTGGCAATCCTACTGCCTTTACCGCCACAGAGAACACAGAGAACACAGAGATAAGGTTGCTTCCCTCTTCTGCTTTGTGTTCTATGCGTTCTTTGTGGCAATCCTACTGCCTTTACCGCCACAGAGAACACAAAGAACACAGAGATAAGGTTGCTTCCCTCTTCTGCTTTGTGCTCTTTGTGTTCTTTGTGGCAATCCTACTGCCTTTACCGCCACAGAGAACACAAAGAACACATAGATAAGGTCGCCTCCCTCTTCTGCTTTGTGCTCTTTGTGTTCTCTGTGGCAATTTTCAGCATCTCGACGGAGTCGCCGACGAGGCCGCTCAGTTCGCCTGGTCCAGGCGCTGCGCCTGCCCACAATACCACTACGTCGACAGGAAGGGATCTGCGCATCGATTCTTTTGTTCAGGGCCTATTCAGTAAGGGTTCGATAGATTGTCTGATCGGCTGAAAGCGTGCCCAAGTCGATCTCTACCTCGACCTTCTGGAACCAATGCAACGGAACAGAACAGCCGAACCCCTCTACAATCAAGGGTGAGCCGTACCCGTTCACCTTGTAAGAAGATTGGATCAGTGGAAAGATTGGATCAAATGAGTCAAGAATCATCACATCAACCATCCGTGCAGGTTTCATCGGTCCTGGTCACAGGCGCCACCGGCTACGTGGGAGGACGCCTCATTCCGCGCCTGCTCGAGGCGGGCTACCGCGTGCGCGCCCTCGCCCGCGATCCCGATCGCTTGCAGGGGCGCCCCTGGACCGATCGCATCGAAATTGTGGAAGGAGACGTGCTCAAACCCGAGACATTGTCTGCCGCCATGCAAGACATGGACGCGGCCTACTACTTGATCCATAGCCTGGGCAGCAGTGAAGACTTTCAGGAACGCGATGTGCGGGCGGCACGCAACTTTGGAAATGCAGCCGCCGAGATGGGCGTGAAACGTATCCTCTACCTGGGCGGATTGGGTGACCCTGAGGCCGATCTCTCGGAACATCTGCGCTCCCGGCAGCAGACCGGCGAAGTACTGCGCGAGTCGGGTGTGCCCGTGACCGAATTTCGGGCGGCGATCGTAGTCGGCTCGGGCAGCGCTTCGTTCGAGATGATCCGCTATCTGACCGAACGGGTGCCGGTGATGATCTGTCCGCGCTGGGTCTATACGAAAGTGCAGCCGATTGCCATTCGCAACGTGCTGGCGTATCTGATCACCGCCCTGGAAACGCCTGAGAGTATTGGCGAAATCATCGAGATCGGCGGCGATGTCGTGCTCACCTACGGTGAGATGATGAAAGTCTATGCCGAGGAACGAGGTCTGCGTCGCTTTTTGGTGCCCGTGCCTGTGTTGACACCACGGCTGTCATCGTATTGGGTCCACTGGGTGACGCCAATCCCCGCCAAGATTGCCGGCCCCTTGATCGATGGGCTGCGCAACGAGGTGGTGGTCCGCGATGACAAGGCGCAGCGCATCTTTCCCTCTATTCGACCGATGACGTATCGAGAAGCCGTGCAGCGCGCCCTGCAAAAGTTAGAAGTGCAGGAAGTAGAGACCGCCTGGACCGACGCCTTGCTCTCTAGCCAGGGTGATCGAAGTCCCGTCGTCCTCACCGAGCGCGAGGGGATGATCCTGGAGCGGCGGCAGCGCCATATTGACGCGCCGGCCGGAACAGTCTTTCGCACCTTTAGCCGATTGGGCGGCGAAGAAGGTTGGCTGGCCTTTAACTGGGCCTGGTGGCTGCGCGGTGTCATGGATCGGATGGTGGGCGGCGTAGGCTTTCGCCGCGGTCGTCGCGATCCCGAGGTGCTGCGTGTGGGCGATGCACTGGATTTCTGGCGAATCGAACGCGTGGTGCCGGATCATCTTGTGACGTTGCGTGCCGAGATGAAGGTACCGGGCCGCGCATGGCTACAATTCGAGGTCGTGCCCGAAGGCGAGGGCTGCAGCTTCAGCCAGACCGCCTTCTTTGCACCCAAGGGTTTGTTTGGTCTTCTGTATTGGTATGTGCTCTATCCACTTCATGGGCCGATCTTCTCGCAACTGGCCGACAGGCTAAAAGTGCGGGCGGAAAAGAGTTACGAACAAGTCGCCGTAGGCAAAGGATAGCAGGAAAGTACAAGCTTCAAAATCAGAAAGGATATCCCCCGATGCAAAGTACACTGAAGAAACCGCAGAATAGGATCCAGGGAATTGGCCTGGCACTCGCCCTGGTTGCGCCGTTTGTGGCGGCACTCGTAGGAGGAACAGCCACCGGCAACAGTATCGACAGTTGGTACCGTACACTGAACAAGCCAAAATGGAATCCGCCGAACTGGGCTTTCCCCGTGGCGTGGACATTCCTGTATACCGTCATGGGTGTAGCTTCATGGCTGGTCTGGCGCGAAGGACGCAAGGGCAACGAAGAGGGCCTGTCCACCAGTAAGGAAGCACAGAGCGCGCTGAAACTGTACGGTGTACATCTCGTTTTCAATGCGCTGTGGTCGATCATCTTCTTCGGGATGCGCCAATTGGGATGGGCGATTGCCGAAATCGCCGTGCTCTGGAGCCTGATCGTGGCGACCACGGCACGCTTCTATCAGATCAAACCAGTCGCCGGGCTCCTGTTCGTTCCCTACCTGCTGTGGGCCTCTTTTGCCAGCATCTTGAACATCACCGTGTGGCGCATGAATCGAAATCGGTAAGGGCATTCCAGGAAAATGATGATCCACGAAGACACACGAAGCGACACGAAGGAAGCTTTTCTTAGTGAAACTTCGTGTGCCTTCGTGGATCATTTAAAGCCTGGATTCGCCTAAACACAGCTTCACAGCGCCATTTCAACGAATCCCAGCTCAACCGAGAAAGGCCCACCATGCAATCAGCGCGTACCCTGCGGCACCGGATCAATTCCGAGACACGGACCACCGGCATCCTCGTCACCGATCATCTCTGGGTTGAGTTGGTGGAGATCAGCGCCCAGGCCGGTCTGGACTATCTGATCATCGACATGGAACACGGCGCGTTTTCACCCGATGTCGTCACCGATATCTGCGCCGTGGGGCGCTTGATCGACTTCCCCGTACTGATCCGCCCGATCAACCACAACATCAACACCATCCGCAAGGCTATCGACATGGGCGCTTGTGGTCTGCTCCTGCCCAGCGTGGATAGCCCGACGATGCTCGATGAGGTGCGCGATGGCATCTATCTGCCGCCGCGTGGCCAACGTCGCCCCGGCGGGTTGGGCAACCGCTGGGTCAGTGGGCTGAGTTATGCCAACTGGAAAAGTGAAGTCGAGGATGATCTGATTATCTTGCCTCAAATTGAGACGCGACAGGGCCTTGCCCACGTAGAGGCCATCGCGGCGCACGAGATTGTGACAGCCATGGCGATTGGCCCCTATGATCTCTCCGCCGATCTGGGCGTGTGCGGTGAGACCACCGGTGCTGAAGTCACGGCGGCTACCGAACAGATCCGGCAGGCAGCGCGGGGCGCAGGCAAAAACATGTGGGTCATCGGCGATGGACCCAGCCTGGCAGCGCAAGGATACTCGTTCATCTGCATCGGCGAACCCAGTTGGATGCTGCAAAGCGCCATTCAGGGAGTCGTCCAACAGGTTAAGGCGGCTTGACCGATGAGTAACCGGGTTCTGGTTGAAGTCTGCGTTGATTCGGTAGAAGGTGCGCTGGCAGCACAGGCAGGCGGCGCCGCCCGCGTTGAGCTGTGCGACAACCTCTTCGAAGGTGGCACTACCCCCAGCGCGGGCACCATCGTCCTGGCTCGCCGACACCTCGACATAGGCCTCCACGTGATCATCCGTCCCCGTGGCGGCGACTTTTGCTACAGTGCAATCGAATACGATGTCATGTGTCATGATGTCGAAGAAGCAAAGCGTCTTGGCGCAGATGGCGTCGTGATTGGCCTATTGACGCCCGCCGGCGATATCGATGTCGAACGCGTGCGGGGTCTGATCGAGCGGGCGCGTCCGCTGAGCGTCACCTTTCACCGTGCCTTCGATGTCTGCCGCGATCCCTTCGCCGCCCTGGAAACCCTGATTGATCTAGGCGTGGATCGGGTGCTCACCTCTGGCCAGGATCGCACGGTGCTGGATGGGCTGGATCTGCTCACCCAGTTGGTGCAGCGAGCCGGGGAGCGCATCATCGTACTGGCGGGTGGCGGTGTCAACGAGCGTAACGCGCCCAAGATCATTGCCCAGAGCGGCGTCAAAGAGATTCACGTCAGCGCCCGTTCCACCGTCGACAGCGCCATGATCTATCGAAACCAGCGCGTCTTCATGGGCGGCGAATTGCGCCAACCTGAATACTCTCGCTTGACCACAGATGTGGATCGCGTCAAAGCATTGACGGGGAGGACCCTATGAACCTGCTCGACAATACGGCGGGCAATTACCGATTTCTCACTGGGATTGCCCCCTACTCGGCGGGGGTGATCGCAATGCCGGGTTACGAAGTGGTGCGCGCCACCTTGCAACGCCCCATTCCTTATGAGGCAGGTTTCGAGCTGATCGCCGCCCGCCTCGCCGCAGCGGATCGCCCTCGCGCTGCCCTGTGCGCCGTGGAGCTGCGCCTGCCCACACCGCTGTCCTTCGCAGGATTCGCCGAGTTCAACGGCGGCTACCAGTCCTTGCTGGCCAACTGGGACTTGCCGGTTGACGGGCGTAACCCGGTGGCACGTACCAACATTGCCCCCGCCCTGGCCGCGCCGGAGACGCCGTCTCTCTACGCATTCTCGTACACCATGCCCAGCAACACACCCGGCCCCACCTTCGTTGTCGCCGGCGCCGGGGATCTGCGTGATCAGGCAGATCTATCGGCGGCGGCGGTGGTGCGCCCTGGGGAAACCTCGCCTGCCGCACTACGCGAAAAGGCATCGGCCGTGATGGCAGTGATGCAGGAACGGCTGCGCGGCCTGGGTGCAGACTGGGAATCAGTCACCGCGGTGGACATCTACACCGCCGAATCCGTCGACAGTTACCTGGCAGATGTCGTCATGGCGCCGATTGGCCGCGCCGCCATCCACGGTGTCACCTGGCATTTCAGCCGCCCACCCATCGCCGATCTCGTCTACGAGATGGATCTGCGCGGCGTGCACCATGAGTTCAGGATCGGGTAAACTAGAGGACTCCACGCCCGCGACGACCCGGTTCAATTTTTCACCAAGAAGCCTGGCGCCGACAGGAATCGGCGCCGGCAACCCTCCACCCCAAAAGGAAGACAACATGCAGCCGAACATGCTAGGTGCTTACGGTCCTTGGGCGGCATCGCTCACAGGCGATGCGCCGGGAACACTCTCTTTTCGCAATGACCGATGGAGTGATGCCGATAGTTGGCGCGCGGCAGCCCGGGCCGGCGTCGCCGCCCGACTGGCCGCGCCAACCTTCCCGGCGCCAACGCCCAGCGTCCACCGGCAGTATGTGGTCGACGGGCTGCACATCGAGGAATTATCGTGGCAGTTGCCGTCTGGCGCGCCGACGCAGGCCGTCTTCCTCAAGCCGGCCGACGCCCAGGGGAGACTGCCCGCCGTGTTGGGATTGCACTGCCACGGGGGGCAGAAGTTCTTCGGCAAAGAGAAGATCACACGCACCGATGCTGAAATGCACCCGATCATGGTTCAACACCAGGCACATTACTACGGGGATCGGGCCTGGGCCAACGAACTGGCCCGCCAGGGCTATGCCGTCCTCGTGCACGATGCCTTTGCCTTTGCCAGCCGTCGGGTCTTGCTGGCTGATGTGCCAGAGGTGATTCGCCACGGCGTCGTCGACCCCGATCCACAGGACGTGCCCGGCATCGAAGCGTACAATCGCTGGGCGGGTGGACATGAATCGATCCTCGCCAAATCGCTCTTCAGCGCGGGGACGACCTGGCCCGGGGTCTTTTTGGCCGAGGATCAAGCAGCACTGAACGTTCTCTGTGCTCGCGACGACGTGGATAGTGCCCGCGTCGGCTGCGGCGGTCTCTCCGGCGGCGGGCTGCGCACCGTCTACCTGGCGGGCATGGACGAACGCATCCGCTGCGCTGTGGCCGTCGGCATGATGACGACGTGGCGCGACTACGTGCTTAACAAATCACACACGCACACCTGGATGGTCTACCCGCCACTGCTGCCCAACGAACTCGACTACCCCGAGATTCTAGGTCTGCGGGCGCCGCTGCCCACGCTCGTTCTCAATGACAATGAAGACCAGTTGTTCACGCTGCCCGAAATGCAGCGCGCCGACCAGATGCTGCGCGATGTCTTCGCCAAGGCGAATGCGGCCGATCACTACCGGTGCAGCTTCTATCCCGGCCCCCACAAGTTTGATCTCCCCATGCAAAAAGAGGCCTTTGCCTGGTTCGAGAAGTGGCTGATGTAAAACCAGCCACTTACATGCCTTTATCGTGGCTCGTCAACACCTCTGCACCGTCCTCGGTGATGAGGAGTGCATCTTCGAGGCGCACACCCCATTCGCCGGGAACGTAGGTACCCGGCTCCAGCATGATCACCATCCCGGCCGCCAGGGGCACCTCGTTGTAGGGGACGATGCGCGGCTCTTCGTGGCCGGTGACGCCTACGCCGTGTCCTGTATGGTGCGGATAGACGGGATAGCCACGTTCTTCGATGAAGTGGCGCACTTTGCGGTCAATCTCGTTGGACAGGGCGCCAGGGCGAACCAGTGAGATGGCGTAGGCCAGCGCCTCTGCGATCATTTGATGGGCGGCGCTCTGCTGCGGGCCGGGCTTGGTGGCGTAGTAGGTGGCGCAGCTATCCGACCAATAGCCATAGCGCACGGTGCTCAGATCGACGATCACGGAATCGTGTGTGCGCACAACCAGGTCACCGGGCCAGCCGCCGATGTTGTTCTGCCGGTAGCCGACCACACAATCGTTGCCCAACGGCACCCGCTCGCCTGCATGGCGCTGAATTGCGGTGTGAATCTCAGTCCAGATGTCGATCTCACGCAGACCGGGTTCGATGACCTGACGGGCAACGCCGTGACCGAGATCGCTCAATGCGAAGTTGTCTCGCAGTTTGGCGATCTCCTCGGCCGTCTTGATCATCCGCAAGGGGATCAACCAATCGTCGATGGGTTGCCAGCCCGCGCCGCCCAGGAGATCGTCGAGCACCTCCTGTAAGTAGACCGTCAGACCACGCGCTTCCACCCCAACCGGTCCGCTGCCCGCGTTTGCACCGATCCCCTCACGCAACAGAGCGGACAGATTGGGGCCGCCGGTGATCGGTTTTTGGATCGTATATCCTTCATAGGTGTACAACGTGCAATCGGGCTGGTCGCCGAAGGCGGCCACGCTGCCCGCCTGCCCATCGAGAACGAACAGAGAGAAGTGCCCATCGTTGTACCAGAGGAGAGGCGGTCCGCCGGCAAAATAGTTGGGGCCCAGTTGCACAGGGGGATTGAAGCCCGTCAACCACTTGATCGACGGTATGTCCGTAAAAATCGCCCGCGTCAGACCGGCTCTGGCCAGACGATCCTGGGTGCGTTGGCGTTGTTCGGCGTGCATCGGCAGCTCCTGTAGCGTAGGTGGGAAGGATGAAGCGTCTGACTGTCAGCCATCAAGCGTCAGGACGCCGAAACGTCCGGGCTTGTGAAAATCGGCGGGGTCGGTCAGCGTTGGCGACCAGCAGCTAAATTCGGTAGGATGATGACTGCGCCCCTGCCGCGGACGTTCGATGCGGTAGAAATTGGCCCGCCACACGGCAGGCTTGTGGTTGGCAGGCCCAATCGCCCTCCAGGGCAGGATCATGAAGGCGGACCACCGTCCTTTGCCGCTGCGCTCACCGCGCCAGCGCAAGTTTGCAGCATCCCATTCTACGTCCACGCGCAAAGCAGCACGATCCCCATCGGGGTTGTGAACGCTGGCGTCAAAGAGGATGCCATTGGGGCTGATCTCGAACTCGTAATAGTCCACCGGCGTTTCTTCGCCGGGGGCAATGAAGAGTTCTACCACTTCCTCATTGTAGATCGGCGCATCGCGGTACTTCAACGTGCCCCACGCATCATCGTCCTCGCAGTCGAAGCGGACAAAGAGCGCATCACTGTCATAGCAGAGACGCGCCGTAGTCTGTTGCCGTGCCGGCGCGCTGCCATCGGCCAAAACGAACGGCGGCAGTGCCGGCAGCGTCGGCCAATCCCAGGTGGCAAAATCGGCTGCATTCCAGGCGTCCGGTTTGACCGGAACCGAGAAACGGGGCAAACTGGGTTCGATCATTGGTTGTACCTCAATCCCTACTTGTCACCAGAGAGGAAAATAGAATGACTGTGCAACTGGCTGAGCTTACGCGCGAGCAGATCGCCAACGTCGCATCCGATGCAGTGGTCGTCTTGCCCACGGCGTCTATCGAACAGCACGGGCCACACTTACCGGTCATCACCGACACTACCCTGTGCGGCACGGTAGCGGATCAAGCCGCCCAGATCGCAGCCAAAGAGGTGCCCGTGTTGGTGGCCCCGGTTCTGTGGACGGGGAACTCGCACCATCATTTCCCGTGGGCGGGAGTCCTCTCGTTGCCCAGCCCCAACTACATCACCACCGTCCTGGACGTGTGCGAAGGATTGGTCAAGAGCGGTTTCCGCAAGCTGATCATCCTCAACGGCCACGGAGGCAACACCGACTCGAACCGCGTCGTCGCCCTGGATCTTGCCAACCGGCTCGGGCACCCCGTCCGCATCGCCGCCGCCGCCTACTGGGATGTCGCCAGAGCCGCGCTGGTGGAGGAAGCAGGCTTCGACGGGAAATTGATCCCCGGTCACGCCGGTCATTTCGAGACAGCGCTGATGATGGCCATCCGCCCGGATCTCGTCAATCAGGAAGGGTTGGCGCGTACGCAGGCTGTCCCCGCCGATCAGGGGCTGTTCAGCGACTTCGCCGGCGCCGTCGTCCAAACCCACGGCGCCTGGCAGAAAAGCGTCGGCTACACCGACACCCCCGCAGCCGCCACCCCTGAAGAAGGCCGGCGCTTGCTCGAAATCACCGTGCGGCGCGTGGCAGAGTTGTTTGTAGCCTTCCACCAGAGCTAATTGGCTTTATGGATGCGATTGTCGATTGATGGTCAACAAAGGTCGATCATCAATCGGCAATCGCATCGTTCACTATCCCTTAAGCGCCCCCACCGTAATCCCCTTCTGAATCTGATTCTGGAAGATCACATAAACCAGCAGCGTGGGGATCATGATCATCGTCACGGCGGCAAAGAGCGCGCTCCAGTCGTTCTGGTAATACTGCTGATGCAGCATGTAGGCCAGACCCTGGGTGAGCACGTATTTGGTGGGGTCGGTCATCAAGACTACGGGCAGCAGGTATTGGTTCCACATGCCCAGAAAGTTGAAGATGCCGATGCTGATCAGGCCGGCCTGGGCCAGGGGCAGCATGATCCGGAAGAAGACCTGGTATTGGTTGGCGCCGTCGATGATGGCCGCTTCGTGCAGTTCTGATGGCAGAGTACGGAAGAAGCCCGTCATAAAGAAGACGCTAAACGGCAACGAATAGGCCACGTAGACCAGGATCAGCCCCTGGTACGTGTTGAGCATGTGCAGATCCTTCACCAGGAAGAAGAGCGGGATCAACGCCAGGAAGACGGGGAACAGCATCCCGGCCATAAAGGCGTAGAAGATGAACCGGTTCGTAGGGAAGGGGAAACGCGCCAGCACATAGGCCGTCATCGCCGAGAGGATCAGGATCAACGCCAGCGACGGCAGCACCACGATAAAGCTGTTCAAAAAGTAGGTGCCAATATTGGCATCGACCCAGCCGCGACGGAAATTGTCCCACATCAGCGTGGTAGGCAGTGCCCAGGGGCTGAAGAAGATCTCTTTGTCTGTCTTAAACGAGGTGTAGAGCAGCCACACCATCGGGAAGATCACGATGATCGACCAGATCACAAGGAATGCATTGAGCAAAATATTGCCGATGCTAAACCGTTCTCGGTTGGCGCCGCGCACCGGAGTCGTTTCAATCGGTGTTTGCGCGATGGATTCACTGGCCATCTTAATACTCCAAACTCTCGCGGCTGAGGAGCCGGCTAAGCACAACAGAGATCAAGAGCGTCAAGAAGAAGAGCGCCACCGCCACTGCCGTGCCGTAACCGAATTTACTGTTGATAAACGCTTCTGTATACAAATAGGTAGACAGCACTTCCGATGATCGACTCGGACCACCTTCGGTCATGGTCTGGGTAATCGCGAACATATTGGTCGACGAGATCATGATGAAGATCAGGCCGGTCTGCAACGTATCCCAGATCATGGGGAGCGTAATCGTCCAGAAAATATTCCAGCGGCTGGCGCCGTCGAGCATGGCCGCCTCGTAATAGGTCATGGGAATCGATTCCATGGCCGCAATGAAGAGGACCATGAAGAAGCCGACCTGTTGCCAGACAGTGACGCCGCCGATGGCAGGCAGCACTGTATCTGGATTGCCCAGCCAGACAGGGGGCCGATCGATGCCGATCATCTGTAGAATCGACGTGAGGATGCCAATCGTGGGGTGATAGACAAAACTCCACAGCACGCCAATCGCCACCACCGACATTACCTGCGGGAAGAAGTACGTGATGCGGTAGAACCGCGACAGCGGCACGCCCTGCGTGAGGACAAAAGCGAAAAAGAGGGCCAGGCTTAGGGTCAGTACAGGCAAGAAAATGATGTAAAAGGCGTTGTTCCCCAGCGCGTTCCAGAAGTGATCGTCGTTAAACAGATCGACAAAGTTTCCAAGACCGATGAAGACAGGCGGATTGGCCAGGCCGCGCCATTGGGTGAGGCTGATGTACATGGACCGCATATAAGGGTAGAGGACAAAGGTAAAGTAGATCAGAATCGAGGGCGCAAGGAACGGGATAATCAGTCGATACTTGTTTCGATACATTTGCATGCCTCCAAGAAATAATCTGGCCTGTGCGTCATACGATGCACAGGCCAGATCCGGACTGGGATCAAGGAGTTAACTTAGGATGTGCGCTCGTATTTCGGAATCGAGTCGTCGGCCTTGGTTTCTTCAACCTTGGCCTGCATGGCCTCGATCCACTGCTCAGGTGAAATGCGACCCGTCATCAGATCGCCGGTGCGATCGCGGGCCTCATCGTTGAGCGAGGTGTACCAGGCGTCGATCTGATAATCGAAGATGGCATCACCGGCAGCATCGGCCATAGCCGTGGCAGACTGCACGGCGGAACTCAGTTCCACGCCTTCGGTGCCGCCGATAACGGGCATAATCGCGCCCACATTCTGAGCGAACCACTTGGCGTTCTCTTTGGACATCAAGGCGCGCAGGTATTCCATGCCACCGACGGGGTTGGCCCCAGCCGAAGGCACAATGAAGTTCTCGCCGGCCCAGGCGCCGATAGCGTTAAAGACATCCTCGGTTTTACCGGGCACCGGCTTGATGACCATGTTGAAGTCTTCTGGGGTCAACTCGCGCATCTCATTTTCGAGCCAGGTGCCGCAAGGAATGAAGACGGCATTCCCCTGCAACCACTCGGCCTGCGATTCGGTGTGGGTCAGCCCTTCGGTGCCGGGCAGGATGAAGTCCTGGTTGTACAGTTCTTGCACCATCTGCAGCGACGTCAGCACGGCATCACTGGCCCAGGCATCGACGACAAGATTATCCATATCGACAATCTGTTGGATGCCACCATTCTTATAGAACAAAGGCCAGAGAACGCCGAAGTTGATGTACTGCGGATAGCGGCCCTGGTAGGTCCACGGCGCCATGTCGGTGGTGCTCTTCACCATGTCGCAGAAGCCCAGCATCTCATCCCAGGTCTTGGGGTATTCCCAGCCATTTTCCTCGAACAAGGTCTGGCTGTGCCAGATACCGGCGATGGTGTAGGCCATAAGCAAGACGTATTGGGTACCATCATACTGACCCGTATCCTGCGAGCCGGGGAAGAGGGTCTCGCCGAAGGTCTTGCCTGGGGTGTCGAGCGACGGCGCCGCGAAGAGAGGGGCCAGATCCATCAACGATCCTTCGGCCACCAGCCCCGCCGTATCCAGAAGGCCGGCGCCGCTGTTGTCGATGACGTCGGGCGGATTGCCGCCGATGAAGCGCGGGCGCAACTGATCGCCGACACGCTGGATACCGGCAACGCTCATCTCGTTCTCGGGGTGCAGCGCACGGAAGATATCGGCGGCGTTGTCGAGGTATCCTCGGCCAAAACCGCCTTCAAAGAAGACACCTTCTACCGGTGTGCCTGCTTCCAGGCCCAACGGATTCATGGCGTCGGCAGCCACATCGAAGGGTAGATCCGGCGCAGCCGCGGGTGCAGCAGTCGCGGCTGCCTCGCCACCAGAAGCGGGTGCGCTGGGGGCAGCAGCAGGTGCGCAGGCAGCCAAAGCTGCGCCCGCACCGACCAACGCCGTTTGCTTCAGAAAAGCACGACGGGTAAACATCTTGTTGTTCACAAAAACCTCCTAATGTTCTGTGGTTGTAGTAGACATCAAGTGGGGATCCAACTGGGGATCCATGGGGGGAGGCAACGGTTCGATGTAAGCATTATAGGACCGTGCACCTTACAATGTCAACACAATGGGTTGTCGCCAGGTGTACTTCAAGCTGGGGGCAAGTCAGTCGTAGGGGTTTGGGTGGGGCGGCAGGTAGTTTTGCCGGTAGGAGGCGCACAGAGCGACGTCGGTTTCCCGCCCCACCCAAACCCGTACCTTTGTTGGGGGTCAAGTTCGCCCCGAATCTGAATTAGACCCGGCGTCACCAGGAAACACCGGGCGGCGCCAGGTTGCGCGAATCCTGTAGTTGAATGCTCAAACCGCCGTCCGCCACCAGGTTGTGCCCTGTGACGAAGCTGGATTCGTCCGACACCAGGAAGTGGATGACGTTGGCCATCTCTTCAGGTTGACCGCCTCGCCCCAGCGGATAGATCTGCTTCGTCCACCTGGCCACTTCCGATGAAGCAGTGTAGTGAGCATGTGTCAGGATCAGCCCCGGGCTGACGGCGTTGACACGGATCCCCAGCGGGCCGCCGTCGATCGCCATCTGCCGCGTCAGGTTGATGACGCCGGCCTTGGCCGTTTCGTATACGGTGTTATTGGGCCAGGCCGCCGAACCGTGGACGGAGGCCATGTTGACAATCGCGCCGCCGCCGCCCTTCTCCATGGCCGGGAAGGCGTACTTGCCCGCCAGGTAGATCGCCTTGAGCATCACCGACATGGCCCGATCCCAGTCGGCTTCCGCCAGCTCAACCACCGAGCCATGTTTGCTCCAGTAGGCGTTGTTGACCAGAATGTCAAGGCGACCAAAGATCTCCAGCGTGCGCTCGATCATGTGGCGAATTGCCTCATGCTCGCCAACGTCCGTGTGGACGAAGTGGGCCACGCCGCCCGCCGCCTCAATCTCGCGCACGGTGTCGTTGCCCAGATCGTCCTGAATGTCGGCGACGACGACGCCTGCTCCTTCATGCGCCAAACGCAGCGCCGTGGCGCGGCCAATGCCGTGGGCCGCGCCGGTGACAATTGCTGCTTTGCCGGTGAGTGCCATCCTAACCCTTGACCTCGAAGATGATCTCGATCTCGCACGCCCAATTGTCGGGCACCGTCAGACCGATGGCGCTGCGGGCGTGGCGTCCACTCTCGCCGAAGAGTTCGATGAGCAGGTCGCTGCAGCCGTGGATCACAGCCGGGGTCTTGTCGAAGTCCGGCGCCACATTGACCATACCGAAGACCTTCACTACCTGCACCACGTTGTCGATCCCACCGGCCAGCGAATGCACAGCCTGCAAGCAGTTCAATGTGCACAGCTTGGCGGCCTCATAGCCTTCTTCCACCGAGACATCGCGCCCGACCTTGCCCTTGATGTGGCGATCACCCCAGCGCGAAACCTGGCCGGAGGTGTAGATCAAATTGCCGGTGCGTTTGGCATGCATCAGTTTCCCGGCGTTGAGTTCAATATTGGCTAGTTCGTAGCCCATTTCCTTGAGTTTTGCAGCAGAAGACACGATGGGGTTCCTTTCAAAAGGGTGGGTTGAAATGATGATTGACGATGTTGACTTACAGAGACTTCTTACGGCCACGTCTGCCCTTGGTGGCGGCGTTGACCAGGTAAGGCGACTGCATTGCTCGTTGGCGTAGCTCGGCAAATTCCTTGCTGCCGTCGTCGTCGATCAACTCAGTCTGGACGCCGCGTTCGTAGAGTGGTTGATTGGCGGTGCGGAAGAAGTTCCACATCGCCGATCCGCCGCTGAAGGAGTTGTCGGGGAAGTAAATCGTGACGCCATTGGCGCGGCTGTACTTGATCAGTCGCTTGGGCAACGAGAGATCCGCCTGCTCCACGCGATAGGTTTGCAGGGCGGCTTCGTCCACTTCGACGCCCAGCCCCGGGGCATCGGGGACCTGTGCAAAGCCGCCCACCACGTCGATGCGTTTCTTGAGCAGATTGTGCGAGTAGAGTTCATGGCAGTTGATGCCGGGCCATTGGGCGTGGCTGAGAACGGCGCCCAGATGCAGCGACATGGCCGTAGTCAGCCCTGTGCCAACCATTTGCAGGAAGAAGGGCATGTTGGCGGTCGCCGCTGAGATGCCGCTGGTCATGACGCGCGAAACGCCGCCCGCCACCACAAAGCCATCACAGTAGCCGTTCATAATAGCCGTGCTGCCCGCAATCGACCCGTAATGATGGGCGATGGGTGTGCGCAGTTTCTCGCGCAGCAGACGGTTGCCCGCCACATCGTGGGCAAAGATCGGTCCTTCCCACAGAGCAATCTTGGGGAAGTCGTGCTCCAACTCGCGCAGCACCGGCACCGCTGTAGAGACATCGAGCAGAAAGTCGTTCCAATCGCAGTCGATGTGGAACCACTCGGGGGTGGCTTCGCTGATGCGCTTGACGGTTTCGTAGACATCGAACCAGGGGCGTGTCTTGATCTTGATCGACGTGTAGCCCAGATCCACGGCGACTTTGGCCTCGCGCTCGTAGGCGGCAGGCGACATGTCGTGATCCCAGAACGAGAGGGGGCACCAATCGCGCACCTTTGTCCCCAGCAGCCGGTAGGCCGGCACGCCGGCGAGCTTGCCCGCGGCGTCGATCAGCGCCATCTGCAAACCGGCGCCCAGGCTATCGTCCCACATCATCTCGAAGGGAGAACGCCCGATCACGCGGTCGGTATCCTTGACGCGCCCCCACGTGTAGTTCTGGATCGTCTCACCGTAGCCCACGACGCCGGCATCGGTGGTGACGCGAATCACTTCGGTTTCGGCCCAGGTGTGGATGTTGGCGCGCTCCATTTCACGGCGCACGCGATCGACCATAGGCACCCAACACAAAATCCGTTCCACCTCTGTTATTTTGGCGGCAGCACTGGACATAGAATTTCCTCTTTGTGATGGCTGGTTGGTGGTTGAAGAATTGGAGAAAATGGGTCTGTGCATCTGCCCGCGATGCTATCATAGATGGGGAATGGTGGCAAAGCAGGGTGGCGGACGGGTGACCGGTGGGAGGCGTAGGCTAAGCGCATCATGTACAAGTCAAAGACTGTCTGCACCAATAGGTGCGCCCGATCCACCATCATCCATATTAATTGACATCTGGAGGGAATTTTGCGTCGCTACTGGATTAAGGGTACATGCAAGGCTATAATGGAGCTATGCCCGATCCAGATTATCAATCCGATGAGGATGGATGAGGTAAAAACGGAATGTCGGCCGATATAGATATGAGACTTCCAGCGCTGCAGCAACAGGTGGCCACGCTACGGCGAGAGAACGAGCAGTTGCAGAAAGACCTTGCTCAATGCAGACAAGTCGCCGATGTGCCTTGGGAAGCCGACGGGACGTTCCGAGAGTTCCTCCTCCACTCCACAGATGGTGTTACGCTGATCGATGAAGGTGGTATTCTGTATGAATGGAGCCCGGGCCAGGAGCACATTACCGGCTGGAAACGATCAGAGGTGGTAGGCCGACCCATTTGGGACGTGCAGTTTCAACTCCTGCCAGAAGAGGAGCGCACACCGGAAGCGCAATCGTATCTTCGGGCTGTGGCAGCACGCGTGCTAACTGCGGATCAAACCTCTCCAACCCAACAGTACGAACGCACGATCCAGCGTCCCGACGGCGTGCTCAGGACCATTGAAGCCCGCGTTTTCCCCGTCCGCATTCGTAACCATCGGTGGCTGGTCAGCCTTGTGCGTGATGTGAGCGACCGCAAGCAAATGGAAGAGGTTCTGCATCGCTCCCTGCTAAACCTGGAGGTACAACAGAAGATCGCTCGGGCTATTCTAACCAATCGATCTGCCCAACAGATCGCCGGGGCCGTGGTGGGATACGTGCGCGAACTGGCGGGAAACTGCCGGCGTGCCAGTTTGATTCAGTGCGATCTGGGTAGCGACGAAGCCGTCTGGTTGGCGGTCAGCGGCGAGGCCCCAATGTACCTGAGGCCGGGCATGCGTCGCCCGCTTGACTTCTTTGGCGACGTCACATCTTTTCGAAGAGATCGAGATTTCATTCGCGTCGATGAGATATGCGAACTGGTGGATCCCGCCCCTATCGATCGCCAGTTGGTGGCGGAAGGGATGCATTCCTACCTGGTGGTGCCGCTCGTCCATCAGGGGAATCTGATTGGTTTCCTCAATGCCGTTTCCGCCACACCGGCAGCTTTCAGCCAAGAACATGTTGAGGTCTTGCGCCAGGTTACCGACTTTTTGGCCGTCGCTCTCCAAAATTCGCGACTGCTCGAGCAGGTTCAGAGCGACCACAGACGCTTGCGGGCCCTCTCGCGCAGGCTGGTGGAGATCCAGGAAGCCGAACGCCACCACATCGCCCGGGAACTACATGACGAGATCGGTCAGACGCTGACCGCCGTGAAGATCAATCTTCAGTCCCTGGCATCTGCCCAACTCGCAGCCGGAACTGCTGGGCAGCAGTTGGCAGATAGCATTAAGATCACAGAACAAGCGCTACAGCAGGTCCGCAGCCTTTCCCTGGATTTGAGACCTTCTTTGCTGGACGATCTTGGGCTGGTGGCTACCTTGCGCTGGTACGTGGATCGCCAAAGCCAACGCGGTGATTTCAAGGCCCGCTTCTATTCGAACCTAGCGGATGTGCGGCTGCCGCTTGAATCTGAGAATACATGTTTTCGAATCGTACAAGAAGCATTGACCAATATTCTGCGCCATGCCCAGGCACAGCAGGTCTCCGTTGAGCTGCGACAGCACGACGGGAGCTTGACGATCGCAATCCAAGATGACGGAATCGGCTTTGACCCGAAAACAGTGATGGAAAACGCCGGTGTCGAGGAGCATATGGGTCTGCTCGGCATGCAAGAACGAGTCCTACTGATCGATGGCGAGATCACGATCGATTCAGCCCCGGGCGCCGGGACTGAGATCTACGTACGCTTTCCCTGGGTTGCCCCGTCATCCTCAGCGTGCAGCGACGCCGTGTAAACCGTCCGACGCAGCGATGGAAGGAATGCGTGTTGACGAACGAACAAACCGATCAAGATCCTCCGATCCGGTCCATGCGTCTCTTGTTGGCAGACGACCACAGATTGGTGCGGGCCGGGATCCGCACCTTACTGGAAGGGATCGCTGGGGTTACTGTCATCGCGGAAGCCAGCGATGGGCGCGAGGCCCTGGACCTGGTGCATGCGCACCATCCTGATATCGTGTTGATGGATATCGCCATGCCCGGTCTCAACGGCCTGGAAGCAATTGCCCAGATAGGCGAGCATTTTCCCTTCGTGCGCGTGATCGTGCTCTCTATGTATGCCAATGAAGAATACGTACTGCGCGCGCTGCGGCTGGGCGCGGCAGGCTACCTTCTCAAAGACGTCGCTCCCGCTGAATTGGAGATGGCGATCCGGGCGACGACGTGCGGGCAAACCTACCTCTGTCCGACGGTGTCCAAGCTGGTGGCAGACTACCTGCGGCGCGTGGATGACGACCCGGATTCTGTCTTCGACCGTCTCACGCCGCGTCAGCGGGAAGTGTTACAGTTGATCGCAGAAGGACACACGACCCAGGAGATGGCCCAGATCCTGGGCATTACGGCCAAGACCGTGGAAACCCATCGCAGCAACTTGATGGACCGCCTTGACATCCACGAAGTTGCCGGGCTCGTGCGCTACGCAATCAGCGTTGGATTGGTCACAGTGGATCGATAGCAGACGCCCACTGCTTCTGCTGAAGTCGGACAAGTAACCCCACCACTTACCTCCCCAAAACTCTCCCCATTGTGTCTCTAACCTTTACCCACAAGTCCGCAGTAGGCACAGGCCTGGCAAACAGCGGCCGATCTGGGTTCTACGGCCGGGATACTTCTTCGTGATATTGGGCCGGTTGTCGGGGCATGAGGGGGATGGGACGGAGATCTGCGACAATGGGCGAGACGTCGCCCCCATCCCCCTCGTGCCCGTACCAAGGGTCAATACGAATCCGCTTCGTGGTCTCCCTGAGCCAGATCTCCAGGATTCCCCTGATGCCCTTGTCAGGTCTTTCCTGATGGTGCAGCCAACGGAATCGGGCTACTCTCATTGTGAGGGGGTACGCCTAATGGGGTAGATCGCGAGGAACCACTTCGGGTACTCATAGCCGATACGCATGCTGCCTTTCTGAGGGCAGCGCGACGCTTCTGCTCTGGTAAGACTCTGCTCACGATGGTGCCAGAAGCTCATTCCGGTGTGGAAACGTTGCAGCAGATAGCCCAGTACCGCCCTGATGTTGTTCTCGTAGGCAGGCTTGCTGCCGACATGAGTGTCTCTGAAACAGTTCGGCGGATCAAGCGGCAGACCCAGCCTCCCCTCGTCATCGTACTTCTCACAGACGATTTGCCCGTTTACCGGCTGCTGGCCGAGCGCGCCGGCGCCGACGGGTGTATCGCCAAAAGCGAGTTCGGCAGCCAGCTACTGCCGTTGATCAATCAATTGAGTCAAGCGAAACGCCATCTGCCACATAGGAGAGACATCATGGGTTTTGAACAATACCACGAACCGGCGCACGAACTACCACAGGAGATTCGTACCTTTGCCCGCCTCATCGTCTCTTTGACTGAAGAAACTGAGGCCATCAATTGGTATGAGCAGCGTATTGCCGTCGAGAAAGACGATGTGGCCCGCTCGATTATGCAAGATGCCCAGCAGGAGGAATTCAAGCACTTCGGCATGGACCTGGAGTTCCTGATGCGGCGTACACCCAAGTGGCGCGCCGTCCTGAAGGCCATCCTCTTTCAAGAAGGAGACATCGTCCAGTTGGGCAAGGCGGGTGAGAAGGCAGTGGAAGAGAGTGCAGGCTGACCGGCCAGACCACAAGATCTCGAGGAAGCGCGTCCTTCGCCTTCACCGGATCAATTCTACTCTCACTTGAGAAGACGAAAGTAATTGCCAAGGAGGTCGCCGTGATTTCCTTCACGAAGGAGAACAGCGCCAGCATCAACTTTATGCTCAGTGCCGCCCTATGGCTGGTGGTGGGTGTGAGCATGGGGCTGATCTTGGCGCTGCAATTTGTGTTCCCCGATCTGTTTCGCGGCGTCTCGTGGCTTGTCTTTGGACGGCTGCGCCAGGCCCATACCAACACCGTGATGTTCGCCTGGCTCTCGCCGGGCATGATTGGTCTGTGGCTGTATATCGTGCCCCAGTTGACCGGCCGCAAGCTTTGGAGTGAAGGCCTGGGCAACGTCACCATGGCCCTGTGGAATCTCGCATTGGCCGTAGGGATCGTCGGTTTGCTGGGTGCCAACACGCAGAGTCGCGAATATGCCGAGTTCATCTGGATTGTGGACGTGGGCGTGATACTGGCTCTGCTCTTCATCCTCGTCAATGTCTACATGACCGTGGCAAACCGAGTCGAGCAGAAGCTCTACGTCTCTCTCTGGTACATTAGCGGCACGGTGATCTGGATGCCCATCCTCTACTTCATCGGCAACGTCATGTGGAATCCGTCCACGGGCGCCCTCACCGGCATCGATGACGCCATCTTCAACTGGTTCTACGGCCACAACGTGCTAGGGCTTTGGTTCACAACAGGGCTTCTGCCGGTAATTTACTACATCGTGCCGCGCGAGACGCGCACGCCACTTTACAGCCACTTCCTGTCCCTGATTGCCTTCTGGGGCATCGCCTTCTTCTACACAGGTGTGGGCGGCCACCACCTGCTGTGGGCGCCGATTCCCTGGTGGCTCAAGACAGTCGCCGTGGCCGAGAGCATCGGCATGATCCTGCCCGTAGCGGCCTTTATGATGAACATCTTTCTGACCATGCGCGGCAACTGGAACCGCTTGATGACCAGCTTTCCTCTGCGCTATGTCATCACCGGCTGGGCGGCTTATATTCTGGTCTCGTACCAAGGGTCGCATCAGGCGTTGCGCGGGATCAACATGCTTACCCATTTTACACAGTATGTGCCTGGGCACGCTCATCTCTCACTGCTCTTCTTTGCGGCGTCGACCATCATGGGGGGTATGTACTACGTGGTGCCCCGGATCCTCGACGTGCAGATCTACAGCCGGCGCCTGGCCAATGTGCAGTACAGCCTCTACGTGATTGGCTTTACCTTCTTTTTCGGCGGTTTCCTGCTCACCGGCCTCGTGCAGGGAACGGCCTGGCTGCACCAGGGTCTACCTGTGTGGAGCGTACTGCCCGGATTGCGGCCGTATATGGCCTTGCGCGCCGTAGGCGGCGGCCTCCTTTGGAGCAGTTTCATCCTCTTCACCTACAATATCCTGGCGACCGTGCTGGCCCATCGACCGGTGATGCGAGCAACCCGGTTGGAATACAGTGGTGCTGCGCCGGCGCCCACTGCTGCCGATTAAGGAGGCCCCCTGATGAAAATGACCTTTCGCACTGTCGTCATCGGCGGCTTGTTGGTCTTCTTGGCCGTGGTCATTGCCGTTGTGTTCATACCCGGCCTGGTGTTCAACCCGCCGCGCACGGTGATCGCCCACCCTTACACACCACTGCAGGAGCGGGGGCGGGAAGTCTTCTACTCCAACGGCTGTAACTACTGCCACACCCAGTACGTGCGCGCCTATGATACAGCCGCGGGGCCGGTCTCCGAGGGCGGCAACTACGCCTTCGACAACCCCATGATCCTGGGATCGGAAAGGACCGGGCCGGATCTTTCCTACATTGGGCGCAAACGCAGCGAGGCCTGGGAGATCGAGCATTGGCAGAATCCGCGCAAGCTCTCGCCCATGTCAATCATGCCCAGCTTCGAATTCCTTAGCGATGCCGAACTTGATGCCATGGCGGCTTACCTCTTCAACCTCGGCGACCGCGTGGCGGCGAAACGCATGATTCGCCCGCCCGCCGCCTATGCCCACACCACCGATCCAGGGCCCTATCCGGCAACGGCGGCACCTTCGAATGACCAGCCACAGGGCTGGCCCACCTGGACGGCGTCGGGCCTACAGACGGGTAAGGAACTCTACGTGGAACGCTGCCTCACCTGTCACGGCTGTGCCGGGAATGGGTTGGGCAGTTATGGCGGCACCCTGATCGTGACACCGGCCGACTTCAAGCAGGAACCCTTCCGCAATATGCCCGAGGACGAGTGGTTCTGGCACGTCTCCGAGGGCATTCAAGGCACGGTGATGCCGCCCTGGAAAGCCAGCCTTAGCGAAGAAGAACGCTGGCACGTGATCCGCTATGTGCGTCAGATCTTCGCCCGGCCCGTTGAGCGCGATCCGGACGAAGGCAATCCCAGCGGAGAATATGCCGGCCTGACGAACCCTATTCCTCTGACGATCGAAATCCTGGACGAGGGCAAGCAGATCTTCACCCGCGAGTGTCTGGTTTGTCACGGCGACGCCGGACGCGGCCACGGCCCCTATCGCAGTGGGCTGCAGCCGCTGCCTCCTGACTTCGGCGATGGGAATTACGGTACGCTACAAGATCCCAGCTACACCGACGCCGATTACTTCTGGCGCATCAGCGAAGGATTGCCCTGGAGCGCCATGCCCGCCTGGAAGATCCACTATGGCGAGGAGGACCGCTGGAAGCTAGTCCACTACGTGCGCACCACGTTTACTCAGACGGAAGAAGCACCGCCGGCACCGCCCGATGGACAGAATTTCACATATCCAGACTTCTACAAGACCTCCATGCGCTATCCGGAAGACGTCTCCTATGCGCGAGGAAAGCGGACTTTTTTGCAGCATTGCGCCCACTGCCACGGGCTTGCAGGAGATGGACAAGGGTGGGATGGAGACTACTTGCATCCACAGCCCGCCGACTTCCGCGAGATGCGCAACAAGAAGATGACACCGGAGGCTCAGGGCGAGCACCTGGCCAAAGTTTCCTTCGGCATCCAGGGCGCGGCCATGCCTTCCTGGGGTGAATTCTTGCCGTTTGATCAACGCTGGGACGCCATCAAGTTCATCATGGACACCTTCATGATGGGCAAGCCGGTCACCACCACACTCTACAGCCCGGGCAGTGTGCCGAGCAATTTCGTCACTCTCAGCCGCGGCAATTGGCTGGATGAAGGCCACGTCATCTCCGACACCCACGGCGCCGATCTCTACGCAACCTACTGTGTCACCTGCCACGGCGACAACGGCCAGGGGAACGGCCCGGGGACGGTAGATAGCCTGAGCAAGGGACCGGCGGCCTTTCCATCGGATATGCCGGAGAACTACATCTTCTGGCGTGTGTGGGATGGCGTGGAAGAAGCAACCATGCCACCGTTTCAATGGCTGTTGCCAGAGCGGGATATCTGGGATTTGACGGCTCACGTACAGAACCTCAGCGGCAGCAAACAGGAAGGAGGCGGCTGATGGCACTCGGTCTATGGGTGTTTTTGGGATGGATGGCCTTTGTGATCGCGACCGCGATCGGCTTTCTGATCTGGGGTTGGCGACGGGGCCAATTCCGTGATGTCGAAGAGGCCAAGTACCGGATGCTGGAAGATCGAGAACCAGAAGCTTGGCCGGATCAAAAGCAAGAACGGACGCAGGACGGGCAAGCGGAGTCCGCGCCTGGAGAAGGAGGAGAACCATGACCGTGAACACGCTCAACGTATTGGGTGAAAGTCTTGGCATTATCGGTGGCATGTTCGTGCTATTCGTCTTCGCCATTACCCTGGCCATGAGGCATCGATCCAAGGTGTTGCCCGGCAGCAGTGGGCACCGCGACGAAGAAGACGAATCCGAGCACGAGACCATCCGCGCCGACGGCTACATTGATAGTTTCGCCGGCGTGATTGAAGAGGCCGGTGGCGGCATGCCCCCCCTCATCAAATGGGCCATACCCGGTATTCTGGTCTGGTTCTTGCTTTACCTAATCTTATATTGGACCCCAGAACCTATCCTGCCCTTCCTACAATAGGAGAACCGCCATGGCTTATCTCTATCAGGTCAGCTTTAATATCTCCTTAAAGCAGATGGATGAACTGACCGTCGGCGCCGCATTGGAACGGGTGCTGGGTTATCTGCGCGCGCTGCTCCCCAGTGAGCCTGGTTTCATTTCCGCTCGTGCCCTCTATTCTCTGGATATAGCAGACCGGACACACTTGATCTTTCAGAGTCTGTGGGATCGATGGGAGGACATCGACACCCATCAAAGGTCCGAATTGCTGGAAAACAAGGTGCTGAACGAATTTCAACCCCACGTGGAACTGGCAGATCTGAACTGTCACGTGTATGAGGAGATACCCTGAATCTCTCGACCAGAGTACTCTTTCCCGCATGAAGCCACTACGATACAGGGTACCGTGCAGTCCTAACATCAGTAAGAGGAACTCCTGCCATGGCCACACAGAGTGAGCGGTGCGCGTTGTGCGGATCTCCAGTTGGCGACGCCCCTGTCGTGCGTACCGTCGACGGTGTCCAAAAACACTTTTGCTGCCAGGGGTGTGCCCGCGCCTATGAAACGGCCCACCAACAGGGCGTGTTGAACCAGATCACACAGCCGGCCAAAACAGAGCAACCGGCCATGACGGACTTTATCCTCGACCGCGGGGAACGTGCCTACTTTTCGGTGGATGGCATGTGGTGCGCAGGCTGCGCCGTGGCTGCCGAGCAACTGTTGCGCAATCAGCCTGGGGTGAAGTCGGTTGACGTGAGCTTTGCCGCCGAACGCGGCCGCATCCAGTACGACCCCGACCAGGTCGATCTCCCTGCCGTGCTGCAGAAGCTGGATGGGCTGGGCTACCGTGCACGCCTGCGCACCGATCGGGCCGAACAGGAAGCGGAACGCAAGCAGGAGCACACCCTCCTCCAACTCATTACCGCCGCCGCCTTTGGCATGCAGGTGATGGTGCTTTACATCGAGCTGCTCTATCCAGCCTACGCGGCCGGGCGCGCCAACTCGAGCGAAGTGCAACGTCTGCACTACCTGATCTGGCTGCTGGTGACGCCGGTGCTCTTCTACGGCGGCATCTCTTTCCTGCGCGGAGCCTGGCGCTCGCTGCGTGCGCGTACCGCAACCATGGACACGCTTGTGGCCCTGGGCACCCTGTCCGCCTACGGCTACAGCGTCTACGTCACGCTCACGGCCGGCGGCGAGGCATACTTTGATGCAGTGGTCATGATTACTACCTTCATCATGGTGGGGCGCTACCTGGAAGCCCTTGGCGGCGCTCGCGCCCGCAAGGATATCCGCAAGCTCTTGCAATTGCAGCCGGAGCAGGCCTGGCGCCGTACCAACGACCAGTGGAAAGCGGTCGACTCCATCAAACTGGCCGTGGGTGACATCATTCTGATCAAACCTGGGGAACGCGTGCCCGTCGATGCCACAGTGCGGGAAGGTGCCGCTGCCGTGGACGAATCCCTACTCACCGGTGAACCGATGCCGGTGGAGAAGGTTTCCGGCGACACCCTCTATGCCGGTTCTGTGGTCACAGACGATGCCCTGACGGCAGAAGTGGCCAAACCGGTGGGCGACACGCGTCTATCCCAGATTGCGCATGTGGTGGAAGAGACGCTCTCCACCAAGCCACCGATCCAGCGATTGGCCGATCGGGTTTCGGTCGTCTTTGCCCTGGGAATCCTGGTCACGGCCATCGTCACCTTCGGCGGCTGGTGGGTAACCGGCCATTCGCCCGCTGCGTCCTTGTTGGCGGCCGTTGCCGTGCTGGTAGTGGCGTGTCCTTGTGCCCTGGGTCTGGCTACGCCGCTTGCCCTCACCGTTACCTTGGGCCGCACCACGCAGATGGGCATCCTGGTGCGCAATCCTGCTTCCCTTGAAACGGCAGCCACGCTTGACCGCATCGTCTTTGATAAAACCGGCACCTTGACCCAGGGCAAACTGACGGTCAGGGCCACGCGGATCGAGCCCGAGTTGCATCTGACGGAGGCGGACCTTCTCTATCTGGCGGCGGGCGTGGAGCAGTTCTCTGAGCACCCTCTGGCCCGAGCCATTGTCAGCGCCTCTGGCCGAGGCGTTCCCCAGGCGACGGCATTTGAGAACAAGCGGGGTTTGGGCGCGACCGCCCGTGTTCGCAATGGAGTTGACCGGCAGGTCAAGGTAGGATCCCAGCGCTACCTGGGGGTCGATGAGGGATCAGGACTCTATTCAATGGCGTCCGCCCAGGCGGAACAAGGGAATACGCTCGTCTGGATCGGCTGGGACGATCGGGTGGCCGGGTATCTGGTATTGCGGGACGACCTCAACCCGACGGCGATGGAGGCTGTGGGCCAATTGCATGAGCTCGCCATTCGCACGGTCATCATATCGGGCGATAGCCCGCTGACGACGCGTGCCCGAGCGGCCGAACTGGGAACGGATGAACAGATCGGTGGTGCATCTCCCACGGACAAGGCCGACCACATCCGATCATGGCAGGCGGACGGAGAGCGGGTGGGGATGGTGGGAGATGGTGTCAACGATGCCCCCGGCCTAGCCCAAGCTGACGTAAGTTGCACGGTTGCCAGCGGCACCGACGTGGCCGGCGAGACCTCGGACGTGATCTTGACTCGTTCCGACCTCACCCTGATCCCGGCCTTCGTTCGGATCTCCCGGCGTACGCGGCGCATCATTGGCGAGAATCTGGGCTGGGCGTTTGCCTACAATCTGGTGGCGGTGCCCCTGGCTGCCTTCGGACTCATTAGCCCGGTCATCGCCGCCCTTGCTATGGCCTGCAGCAGTTTGCTCGTCGTCGGCAACTCCTTGCGATTGCGCAGCTAAGAGGACTTGAGTATGTCGTTGCTCCTGGCATTTTCCATCACTCTGCTCTGTGGTGTCTGGATTTCAGAATGGGTGCAACGAAGCATTCTCTCGATGGCCATCCTCTTTCTGGTGGTGGGTTTCGTTTTGGGTAACGGCCTCTTTGGCGTCGTGTCCGTAAAGCCTGACGATCCATGGGTCTCTAGATTGGCGGAGTTCACTCTCTTTGGTGTGCTCTTCACCGACGGCATGCGCGTCGGTGTGCGCGATCTGACCTCGGCCTGGCGCCTGCCCGGGCGGGCGTTGTTTTTTGGGCTACCTCTCACTGTGCTGGGCACAGCCCTGGCGGCACACTGGGTTTTGGGACTCTCCTGGGTGGAAGCACTGCTGCTAGGCGCCGTGCTCAGCCCTACAGATCCAGTCTTTGCCGCAGCCATCGTTGGTCGGGACGAGGTTCCATACCGGCTGCGCCGCCTGCTTAACGTGGAGAGCGGCCTCAATGACGGTCTGGCCTTGCCTATAGTCCTGATCCGATCGGAGATGGTCTCCTCCACTTCGGTCAATATTCTGCCAATTCTGGGCGACCTGGGCTTGGGGGTGCTGTTAGGTGTGGGCATCTCGCTGGGGGTACTGTGGATCGAGCGCACGGCGCTCTTCTCGCCCTCCACCCGTTACGAACCCCTCAATGCCTTTGCGCTGGGGTTGATTATTCTGGCCGTGGCATCCATCACCAGCGCCAATCTCTACCTGGCAGCATTCACAGCGGGGATCACGGTGGCTACTGCGGGTCCTGCAGTGCGCGATGCCTTCCACGAATTCGGCGAACGCGTGAATGAATTGCTCAAATTGGCGACCCTATTGCTCTTTGGCGCTCTGATTTCTCCAGATATCATCGGCAACCAGTTCACTATCACGAGCGTGGTCTTCATCATTCTGGCTCTTGTAGCCGTGCGTCCACTGGCTTTTTCGATCGCACTCTTCGGGAGCCATATAGAGCGGACTGAATGGATCGCCGCTGCATGGTTTGGGCCCAAGGGCTTTGCGTCTATCATCTACGGCCTGCTGATTCTCCGGTCCGGAGCACCGCAAGCCTCCTATCTCTTCCATCTGGCTGCCATCGTCATCGCAACCTCCATCATTGCGCATTCGTCCACCGACGTGGTCGTGGCCCGCTGGTTTCGAGAGGGCGAGCCCTAAGCCCACGACGAGAATCGTCTACGGAAACGGATACAGGTATCGTTATGGTCAAAGGAAAGGGAATCCCGTTACTGTTAGCCGGACTAGGCATTGTGCTGGTACTTGTGCTGGCAATGGCGTCCGTGCCGTGGGGATCACTAACACGGGCCGCGTCCACACTCCGATATTGGTGATTACCCATAAGTCTGACGGTGGACTGGAAATGGATGGCGAGCGGCGTGTGTAAGAGTAGCGGCGGTCTGAAAGAGGTCGGGTAGCAGAGGGACAGCAATGTCCCTCTGCTACCCGACCATGAAGTCTTCCACGTCTTTCGGCGTGGGCTCTTCGACCTCGCAGGCAGTAAACAGGTAGAACGCGCCGTGATCAACACAACTTGGATTTACCGCGGTTCCCGGCCAGGAGCTCCCTGTCCCGCTCTCGGCAGACAAAGCCGACACGTTCCCGGCCTGCCATGGTCCAGATGGAGACTTCGCTTTCATCCAGGTTCCACGAGAGGATGCGCTCGTCGTAGGCAATCGAGCCAAGCGGCTTGAACGTACGCTTCGTCTTCTTGTCGAGCTTGTATGCGTCAGACACCCTGGCGATGCAGCGGATGACAACCTGCACGCTAAGGTCAAACAGAACGCACGTCCTGGTAGACCAGCTTTTGCAGCTTGAACTTACCAAACGTGCGCTCACGCCAGACCACATCACTGATGAAGTCACAGGCGGCACTCGCAGTCTCCATCATGCGCTTCAAGCTATCCGCTTGTGCTTCTGTTGGTTAGCTTCACTATAGTGAAAAATCGTGTTTGCGACCGAGGTTCAGGGCTTGCGCCCTACTTCCAATTCCTCCCACCGCTGAAGATGGTGGGCTTCCTCGAAAGGAATAAACGCCATCAAAAACGCCGCCTCACGTGAGGCGGCGTTTTTGATTGGCGTTTAGAACGGAATGTCGCCACCGTCGTCGGTGGCATAAAAGTCGATTTCTGGATTGTCGTCCTCAGAGAATGTGCTGCCGCCAGCGGCTTCCTGCTGATTGCCTTTGCCGAGGAATTTGACGAGGCGGCCGGTGACTTTGAGGGCGGCCTTGGCTTCGCCGCCTCGACTCATGTAAGCATTCGCTTCTACATCCGGGCAGATGACGAACACACCGCGCCCCTGGTGTAGAAATTGCTGGCAGGTTTCGGCCAGCTTGTTCCAGACCGTCACCTCGAAATAGCGGGTGACGTTGGGCATTGGATTGGCGGCGACGGTAAAGTTGCAAACGGGTTTGCCGCTCTGAGTGTAGCGCATTTTGGGTTCGTCGGTGAGGTTGCCGGCGATAGTGAGGCCAATGTACATCGGGGAGTCCTTTACGAGAGGGAAATGAAATCAAACACGTAGCGAGGATAGTTCAGGCGTTTCGTGATCCGGCGCCAGGCGGCTGCTGTTTCGGGCCACAAGCCGTAGGGCAGGCCCTCGGTGTTGAACAGCCTTGGGTGGAAGAAAGAGTAAAGTGCATCTGAAGTAACGTGCGAGTTGAAATGCTTCACGGGCCGCTTTGAGAGCAGCGGCATACCGTGGTTTTACCTCCTGTTCTGAACTGAGCCAGTTCACACTGATAAGTTCGTTGAGCTGGGTTGGGGTAAATGCTCCGTAAAGGGGACCGAGAATGTAATCGATCCAATCCATGTCTTCGCCGGTGCAACCGGACATATTGAGCTGCACAGGCTGATTGCTGTCGAGATAGAAGAGGATGGCATCAAGCAGCAGTGGGGCTTTCTGGATCGTCAACCACTCTTTGATGGTATAGGTTTGCATACTTCCTCGATCAGTTGATGGGCCAGAGCCAGGGCGATGCGCGGCGTTCTCGGCGAACTGTGCGGCCGCTGCCTTCTCCTGGTAGATATTGGCCCTGAGCATCACGGCGGCGATAGGCAATTTGCGAATTTGCAAGCGTGTGTTTCGTCCTTGAAGTAGATGTACCCTGCGTAAACGCTGTAGAGACTGTCCACCCAGATGATCAGGTCCAGCCATTCGGCGATGTCCTCTGCCCGGTGATCGGCCACAAATTGTCGGCGTGCGTCGGCGAGATCCATCCCCGAGTAGCGAATCGGGTAGACGAGCGCCGGTTTTTGATGATCAGGCAGGAGGCGTTTATCTGGTCCACGTTTGGGACCGTGAACATGGCGTCCGAGGGTGAAGAGGATGTATGTGAGCACACAGGCACATCAATGAAAAAGCGGCAGGTTACTCTGCCGCCTTTGATGATCAAGCACTTATGAAAAGATTGTCGCTCAAACTGGGATCACCCCGTCAAGGGTGGCGAAGTGTCCGTTAACGTGTTCAAACTTGATGCCGGCAGTTGAGGCGGCTTGCCAGTCCTCTTGACGTTCATCCTGCGGGCCTGCGTCGCCCACCAGGAGCGTTTCCGCGGGTATACAGCCTGTTTTGTGCATAGCGGCATAAATCATGCCAGGAGCCGGTTTTCGCCATCCTGGCGCCAGCAGGGTAGTTGTTCCTGTGCTTTCAGAGACCAATCCATTTGCCTGCCCGATCTTGCCAGCAAACGAGTAGAACAACGGAAATTGTCCGGTGATGATCTGGCGTTGCACATCGAGATTTTTGAGGACTGTATAAAATCGATCCATTGCTTCTTCGATGGTTGGATACCGTTCAGGATTTTTCCAGCCATACTCTTCGGCATAAAGACACGTGCCTACGCCGCCTTCGTTGGTGGCGATGGCGACGAACTTGCTGGATCGAGCATCTTATGAATCTTTTCTTTCGGCCGGGGAGTAGATTGGTATCTTTGAATCCCTGGACCAGGGTGCCGGTTAGATCGTAGATCACAAGCCGCTCGACGATCGGAAAGACCAGAGTCGGCATCGGATACAGTTTGGGCGCTGTAGACATAGTTGAGATTGCCTTTTAGTTTAGTTTCTCTTGCGACGAGCCGTGAGGTTGGATGTGATTGAGTTCACTGTTTCCAGTAACGAGCTGTGAGCTTTTGCATGATTGAGCGCACTGATGGATGGTTATTTTTGGCCTATTTTTACCGATGAATTGAGGACGAGTGAAGCCCATATACCCTTCATCAAATCCAGTGGCAGCATCTACGAATTTCGCAGGATAGACTGGGTAATTTCAGCCCATTGCGGCAGACAATTAACGCATCCGGCTGACCATCGGAGCAGGGGACAACATAGTAAGTACGTTCATCCCCGTGTTCTGTTGAGGTTTTGATCACGCTGGCTTTGTCTGCTACCAGGGAATCGACAAGCAAGATCGGCATAGATTTCCCGTTAACTGCTTGCTACTATGCAATATCGAATTGAGGTTGCTGTTGGCAAAAATTGGCGATGTTATAGGCACTGATTATGCACCAGTCCTCGGGTGATAGGTCTTTGTACTCGGCGATCGGATCGGCTGGTCCGTGCGTGAGCTTACCGTGTCCGCTGTGGACGAAAGTGATAAGCCCATTGCGACGCGCCAGCCAGTGAGAACTATCGGCACTGTACAGATAGGGCGCCAGGGTTTCGATTGCTTTCGGCCAGCAGAGGCCGAGGACATGGAAGCGGTCGGGGTTTGCTTTGGCCAGATTGCAGAGCCGGCGCAGATTTTTCTCAGCCTGCGGGTGCCGGGGTTCGCCACGGTTCTTTCGCATCCACGGCACACAGCCGCCTACAGCGACGATCGGGCGTCGGTGAGGTATTGTTCCAGATGTTCGGCTGGAGCGTCCCACTGCCACACAGGAACGTATGAGAGGCCATCTGTAGACGCGCCGGGTCCGAAGTATTGGGTCCACCACGCCATGGTTGTGCCTGGATCGCCCAGTACATCGCCGGCGACTACGAAGTCGAATCGATCAAACAGAGGCCGAATGCGCCGAATATATTCGGCCGGCTGAATGGTTTCACCTTTCTTCCAGGCAGCATAGCTGCCGCAATCGAGGATACTGTGTCCCGGCCAGGATGCGGACGCCAACAAATGGTGCTGGTCAACCAGGATGTGATCCACATTGGCGCAGCGCAGTAAGCGTTGTGTGTCATCGTCCGTGTCCCCGCTGAAGTAATAGAGCATCATCGTTCTCCTTCCGTGTCGATGACTGGGGATTTCGACCAGAGCACCACATGGCTCCACGCCTCTTTGCCTGCCCATCGCTCGAGGACGTGTCCGCTGCTCGCGTTCTTAACGAAGGCAGGATAGCGTGCTTCCCACTGTTGCGTAGACTCACGAAAGACATATTCCACTCGCTCGGGACCGACAAAGCGATTGCGAATGTTTTGTTGGGTCATCGCTTCACCTGGAAGACAACTTCCACCACACGATGTACCTGGCGACTGAGCGATCGACTGATGACTGTTTTCAGGCGCTGCTCCAACCAGTCGCGGGCGTAGGCGTCAGGGACGCCAATCACGATCTTGCCGTCGGCATACGAGAGGCCGTCGTTATGGGCAATCCAGTTCTCGAAGGTGGTAGCCGGCATCGTTAGGGCCAGCTCGCTGAGCGTTTGCGTCCACAGTTCTTTGGCCAGCCGGCTTGTATCCGCATCGTCTGTCGTTGGTACGGTGGCTTGCTGCCGTTGACAACAGGCAATGGGGGGGCGACCGGAACCGGGGGGGCTTCTTCATTAACGGGCGTATTCGGTTCTTGTTTCAAGATGTGCTTCTTGTAGATCCAGTGCTCTTTGTCTTCGTCCCAAAGCACAAGCATGTCTGGTTCAGGCGCTTGCAGTACCGGACGATCCAACCGGCCATGTTCTGGATTCGATCGTGGCGGAAGTTTTCGCTGGCTCGGATCAGTACGGCACAAAGTTGGTCCGGAGTGAATTGTTCGCTCAACTGAGCAGTTTTGCGCGACCAGTTGAGATCGAAATGCAGATCGCGCAACAGGGCGATGTTAGTGGCTTTGTCCTCATCACTCAATTCAGGAATTGAAAAAAGGACCGGATCACTCACGTCATTCACGTCACTCACGTCTTTTTGGACGTGTCAAGGCCCTCATGATCATGATCTCTTTCTTTTTCTATGAAGTGATCTTCGGATATGATGTATCCCCCGCGTGTTCTGCGCACTTTCCCCCGCGGATTACGCGTGCACCCCCCCTGCGCGTTTTGTGCGCACTTCCCCGCGCGTAATGCGTGGGGGGCAACGGCATTTTCTTTGACTGCTTCACTTTTTTCGTGTTCAATATGATCGAAGCGATTCGAAACAGGTCGCTCGTACCAGTTAGTGTCAACTTCCTCGAAGATGCCACTCAAAATAGATACTGGCATTCGTTTGCCGTCTTTGTATGACTAAGGCAGATTGGTTTCGGCAAAGAGTTCATCCAGCTGTTCATGATTGATTGCCCAAAACAAACCCTGCCATTTTGAGTCTTCTGGTTGCACGCTGATCAGAAATCCCCAATCGCGTAGCCTGTAAAAGGATCGACGTAAAGAACTGGGGTTCATGCTAAAAAGATCACGGTGCCAATCGGCAAAGGTGCGATAGATCCAATAGCGTGGAATGTCTCCAAGCCGGCGTGCATACTCTG
>CAVWAL010000013.1:0-10348 GCA_963752935.1 uncultured bacterium | reverse complement strand
CAGTCGCTACAGCGCCATGACGCCGGTGGTGGCGTTTGGGGAGGATGAGGGCAGCGGGATGACACTGGTCCTGCGCATGGGGCCCATGTTGCAGACGGCCAAGGCCAACCGGACGCTGATTCGCGCCGGACTTAGCCGGCTTGCGGAGAAGACGTTTACGATTGCCAGTGGCCAGGGCATCACCATTACGACCGGCGACCGCTACCACGAGCTGGATCTACCGGCACCGGCCGTGATCAGCAGGTGCTCAGCGCCTTGGCTATTCTGTGGGGTAAATGACACGTAAGAGTCCATTTGTAGATTGTCGGCTAGGACAGCCATCGTCATCTGTCCTCCCAAATGCATGACAAATGTCACTAGCGTCTACCTCCCTGCAGGAGATACTGTTACTGTGGGAGTAAGCTCTCGTTGGTGATGGCATGGTCGTCCACTACTGGCCGTATTTGATCCCGAAGAAAGGGGTACGTGTCTCGGTGAAGGAGTTCCAGATTCCGGCGGGAGACATTGCCCTGCACCGAGGTACACGTGTGGCGGCGCCAAGGCGCTTACCACGTGCTGCACTACACTGCGGACCACAAGGCTTACCGTCAAATGGCTCCCCTACGAGAGGCGTTGAAAGGCCCGGGGGCCGCGTTTTCCACGGTCGAAGTGGCGGGAGAGATGCTTGCCGCACGGGAGCGATAGCCCTGTCCCAACTGCATGAATGACCAGGATCGTGATGCAGGCAAGCGCGGTGGTCCGGAGGGACACGGCGATTTGACTACACGAATTGGCGAAGGAAGCACGCCTGGGCCTGGTGGTGATGTGCGCTCACGGCTACTCATGGCGTAGGAAGTAGCGAACTCCTTACTCGAACCGTCAGGAGTGTAATATGGATGGCAAAGTGCGAGAGAATCGCGGTTCAACGGAGGCGGCAGTTCAGAACCCACCGTCAACTGACGGGCACAAGATGGGTTCATCCTTGAAGGAACTGGAGGCAGATCTGGGCACCTCGCCGGACGGTCTCAGTCAGGCCGAAGCGCAACGTCGGCTGGCTCAGCACGGTTACAACGAGCTTGGTGAAGAAAAGGCCAATCCTCTCCTCAAGTTCCTGGCCTATTTCTGGGGGCCCATTGCGTGGATGATTGAAGCGGCAGCTGTCCTGTCCGCACTGGTGCGGCACTGGGCCGACTTTGGTATCATTCTGGCTCTCCTGTTGGGGAACGCCGTTGTGGCGTTCTGGGAAGAATACCAGGCCGGCAACACCATTGAGGCGCTCAAGCAGAGGCTGGCGCTGCAGGCCAGGGTCAAGCGTGATAGCAGGTGGGCCTCCATCCCGGCCCGCGAGCTAGTGCCTGGCGACGTAGTCCGGCTGCGCCTCGGCGACATCGTGCCGGCTGACGTCAGATTGCTCGACGGCGATCCGGTAGAAGTGGACCAGTCAGCCTTGACCGGGGAGTCGTTGCCTGTCACGCACCACACTAACGAGGCAGTCTACTCCGGATCCATTATTCGACAGGGGGAGATCGACGGGCTGGTATTTGCCACCGGCAGCGAAACCTATTTCGGCAAGACGGCCCATCTGGTGGAGACAGCCCACACCACCAGCCACTTCCAGCGCACGGTTCTAAAGGTCGGCGACTACTTAATCGTTCTGGCTCTGGTCCTGGTCATCGTTATCCTGAGCGTGGCGCTGTTCCGAGGTGACAACATGCTGACCACGCTGGAATTCGCCCTGGTCCTGACCGTGGCGGCGATTCCTGTGGCCATGCCAACAGTTCTGTCAGTGACCATGGCCGTGGGGGCTCGGATCCTGGCGCAGAAAGAGGCCATCGTCCGCCGGCTGTCCAGCATCGAGGAACTGGCCGGTGTTGACGTGCTTTGCTCCGACAAGACCGGCACGCTTACGCAGAACAAGCTGACGCTGGACGATCCCTTTACCGTAACAGACATGAGTCCTGAAGACGTGATCCGCTGCGCAGCCCTTGCTGCGCGGGCCGAGGACCAGGATCCCATCGACCTGGCCGTGCTCAGCGGCTTGCAGGACCCGCGGCTGCTGGGCGATGACCAGATTCTCCATTTCCAGCCTTTCGACCCTGTCCACAAACGCACCGAGGCCATGGTGAAAAGGAAGGACGGGACGACGTTCAGGGTCTCCAAGGGAGCGCCCCAGGTGGTCCTGGCGCTGAGTGCCAATGCCGGCGAAGTGCAGTCCCAGGTAGAAGAGGCGGTGAATCAGTTCGCCGCCCGCGGCTTCCGGTCTCTTGGCGTCGCCCGCACAGATGCCAGGGGAGAATGGCAGTTCCTTGGCGTGCTCCCCCTGTACGACCCACCGCGCGCTGACGCAAAGGTTACCCTGGACACCGCGCAACAGATGGGCGTCGAAGTCAAGATGGTCACAGGAGATCAGGTTGCCATCGCCGTGGAAATTGCCCGTCAGTTGGGGCTGGGCACCCATATTCTCGACGCCGGCCTCTTCGGCGAAACCCAACATCACGAAAGTGGCCAGCTCGCCGATACCATCGAACAGGTCGACGGCTTTGCTCAGGTCTTTCCCGAGCACAAGTATCACATTGTCGACGTGCTCCAGCAGAGAGGCCATATCGTGGGCATGACGGGTGATGGCGTCAACGACGCGCCGGCTCTGAAGAAGGCCGACGCCGGCATCGCCGTCTCCGGTGCCACCGACGCGGCTCGCTCCGCCGCTGACATCGTGTTGCTGACGCCGGGTTTGTCGGTGGTCATCAACGCCATCAAAGAGAGTCGCAAGATCTTCAACCGCATGAACAGTTATGCCATCTACCGCATCGCCGAAACCATCCGCGTGCTCCTGTTCATGACGCTTTCGATCCTGATTTTCAACTTCTACCCGGTGACAACCGTCATGATCGTGCTGTTGGCGCTGCTCAACGACGGGGCGATTCTATCCATTGCCTACGATCGGGTGCGCGATTCAGACCAACCGGAAGCGTGGAACATGCCCGTCGTCCTGGGCATTGCCACGGTCTTAGGGATCGCCGGCGTCGTCGCCTCTTTTGGCCTATTCTACCTGGGCGAACGGGTCTTCCATCTCGACCGAGACGTGATCCAGTCGTTGATGTATCTGAAGCTGTCCGTAGCGGGACATCTGACCATCTTCATCACGCGCACGCGCGGCCCCTTCTGGTCCCAACGACCGGCATGGATATTATTGGGCGCGGTCGCCGGCACTCAGCTCGTCGCCACGCTCGTCGCTGTCTATGGTGTGTTTATGGCTCCCCTCGGCTGGAACTGGGCGCTGGCGGTCTGGGGCTATGCCTTAGCCTGGTTCCTGGTCAACGATGGCATCAAACTGGCCGCCTACCGACTTTTCGGACACGGCGGGCCGGGTCTGCTGTCGCCCAAGTCCATCGTTCGTTCACTGTTTTCCTGATGGCGGAGGAAGTGAACCTTGACAACGCTATTGGAGCGAACCACCGGTAATCCTGTGGGCGTGGATATCCAACAGCGTTGCGCCGGTCTGCTGGAGCAAGGAATAGGCGCGCTGCACAACGTCTTCGTTGCCGTGCACGATAACGAGCTTTTTGCCCGAGCGCACCATGTCGGCGTAGACGTGGGTCTCTTCTTCGCTGACGCCCCAACCCACCAGCGCGCCGATCAGACCCATCCCGGCGGCGCCGGCGGCCGCGCCTTCCAGCGCACCGATCAACGTTGCCGCGATAGGGCCGGCGGCGAAGAGCGGACCGAAGCCAGGCACCCACACGAAGGCCGCTCCCAGCGCCATGCCGAAGATGCCGCCCATCCACGCCCCGGCGGCTGCCTCGCGCCGTGACGGGTGATCGGCTACGACGTAGCCGTGCAGTTTGTCCTCGTCACTGAGATCGTGGGCCAGAATCGAGATCTGTCTGCGGTCGATGCCCGCTTCCTGGAGTTGGCGCACGGTATCTGCCATCTGTTTTACAGTGTCGTAGACGGCGATCACACTGCTTGTATCATTCATGATCGGCTCCTTTTTGGGGTAGTCTGCCCCCATAGGCGTGAAGTTAAACTGTGTACGATCCAGTGCCGGGGGCTTCACGATGAAGATGATGCCAGGAGCGCGTCCTCCATCTCGCTACGGCGACAAGTCCCCGGCACTTTGGTCTCCGCTTAACCGAATACCTCTACAGACGTTAGTCAGGGATCAGCCATCCCGTCTCTTCTTTGGATACGAGACGCCGCGCCGCTGTCGGCCCCCAGGTTTTGGGATCGTAGGATTCCGGCGCGGTGTGGTCGAGGGCCCAGGCGTTGAGCACCGGCATCAGCACACGCCAGGCTGCTTCTACCTGATCGGCGCGCATGAAGAGCGTGGTGTCCCCTTGCATGACGTCGAGCAGCAGTGTCTCGTACGCCTCGGGGATAGCGCTCTCGGTGAAGGCGTCTTCGTAGCGGAAATGGATAGTGATGGGACGCAGACGCAGGGCCGGGCCGGGGACCTTAACTTCCATGCAGATATCGACGCCTTCTTGCGGCTGGATGTTGAGTCGCAGTTCGTTGGCCTGCCAGGCGCTTAGCGCCGAAGCGGGAAAGGCCTGATGCGGCACAGGACGAAAGCGCACGTTTACCACCGACACCTTTTCGGCCATCCGCTTGCCTGTGCGCAGGTAGAACGGCACGCCCTGCCAACGCCAGTTGTCCACGTAGAGCTTAAGCGCTGCGTAGGTTTCGGTGGTGGAATCGGGGGCCACATCCGGTTCGGCGCGGTAGCCGTCGTATTGGCCGCGCACGGCGAAGTGTTCGAGTTCGCCGGCGGGGATGGGACGGATGGCGCGCAGCACTTCGAGCTTCTTGTCGCGGATCTCATCGGCTTCGAAGCGGACAGGTGCTTCCATCGCAATCAGGCTGAAGATCTGAAATAGGTGATTCTGCACCATGTCGCGCAGCGCGCCGGCCTTGTCGTAATAACCGCCGCGGTGGTCCACGCCCACTGTCTCGGCCACGGTGATCTGCACCTGCTCGATGTAGTGCTGATTCCACACCGGTTCGAGCAGGGCGTTGGCAAAACGCAAGGCCAGGATGTTCTGTACCGTCTCTTTGCCCAGGAAGTGGTCGATACGGTAGATCTGCGATTCGTGGAAGACGGCGATGAGCATCTGGTTGAGTTGTTGCGCCGACGCCAGATCACGGCCGAAGGGCTTTTCCACCACCACGCGGTTGTGTTCCCGATCCGCCGTCAGCCCGGCGTCGCCAAGGTGGTCGACGACGGTGGGCACCAGCGACGGCGACACCGCCATGTAGAAGATTGTGTTGGGTGTCTGCTCCCAGCTACGGCTGCTTTCTTTGATCAGGTCGCCGATGTGGGTGTAGATATCGCCCTGGGTGACGTCGGCGGCGCTGAACTGGACGTGCTGAGCGAAGGCGTTCCATTGATCATCCCTGGCCTTGCCCTGGCGTGAGAAGCGGTCGATGCCGTCGCGCAGGCGATCGCGGTAGTCATCCAGTGTGAAGTCGCGGCGGTCTACGCCGAGGATGGTGAAATCTTTGGGCATCCAGCCGTCGAGGTAAAGGTTGTAGAGCGCCGGGATCAGCTTGCGCCAGGTCAGGTCTCCACCCCCGCCAAAGATGACGAGCAAAGACGGAGGCGGCGGTGCAATTGGCTCTTCTGCTTTGGGTGCGGCAGTGGTCGTCTCACTCATGATCGTCATCGTCTTCCCAGTCGGTGTGGAAGACACCGGCTTCGTCAATGCGGCGATAGGTATGGGCGCCGAAGTAGTCGCGCTGTGCCTGGATCAGGTTGGCGGGCAGCCAGACGCTGCGGTAGGCGTCCAGATAGGCCAGCGCCGACATGAACGCCGGAGTCGGAATGCCGGCAGAAGCAGCCGAAGCGACAACCGTGCGCAGCGAGGACATACCGTCCTCGACGCGCTGGGCCAGATCATCTTGGAGCAGCAGGTTGGGCAGTTCGGGCTGGTCGGCGAAGGCCAGGCGAATGGGTTCGAGCATGGCCGAGCGGATGATGCAGCCCCCGCGCCAGATGCGCGCTACCGTAGACAGGTCGAGGCTATAGTCGTGTTCCTTCGAGCCTCTATGCAGCAGGCTGAACCCTTGGGCGTACGCCACAACCGTGGCCGAATCCAGCGCCTGACGCAACGGCCCCTCGAGTTGCGCCCGATCGAGCTGCGCCGACGGGCCGTGGTACTTCGTCGCCGCTCGGTCGCGCTCTGCGCCGTAGTGGCTGATGAAGCGCGACCAAACCCCGGCGTCGATGGTGGGCGTGGGCACACCCAGTTTCAGCGCTTCCTGTGACGTCCACATCCCCGTACCCAGTTGATCCGCTTCGTCGAGGATCATGTCCACCAGCCAGTGGTCGGATTCGCTGTCGTCTTGGGCGAAGATGTCGGCGGTGATCTCCAACAGGTAGCTGTTGAGATTGCCGTGATTCCACTTGTCGAAGAGCGCCGCCAGTTCTGGATTGGTGAGCCCGGCCCCCTGTTTGAGCAGGGCGTAAGACTCGGCGATCAACTGCATGATGCCGTATTCGATGCCGTTGTGGACCATCTTGACGTAGTGTCCCGCGCCACGCGGACCCAGGTAGGCGACGCATGGTTCGTCTTCGACGTGGGCGGATACCGCTTCAAGGATCGGGCGCAGCCGCTCGTAGGCGTCTTCGAAGCCGCCGGGCATCATACTGGGGCCGTGACGAGCGCCTTCTTCGCCGCCCGAAATGCCCATGCCGATAAAGTGGATTCCCTGCACCGCCAGAGTACGTTCTCGCTGTTCCGTTTCGGAAAAGTTGGAGTTGCCGCCGTCGACGATGACGTCTCCGGCCGAAAGCAGCGGGTACAGATCGGTCAAAACATGATCCACGACGGGCGCCGGCACCAGCACCACAATCGCGCGTGGATGTTCGAGGGATTTTACAAACCTTTTCAGGTCAGCAGTGGCGTAGAGACGACGGTCCCGGCTTAGATCCTGTATCGCCTTCACCGCCTCGACACTCTTGTCGTAACCGGCGCCGCCGAACCCGTGATCGGTGATGTTCAACAGTAGATTGCAGCCCATTGTGCCCAGTCCGATCACGCCGATCTGCATCGGGTCTTTGGGCATTGACGAATCGGTGGATGCTCTGGATTCTTCGGTTGAAATGTTCATTTCGGATTTTCCCGTTGACGCCGCGACGATTTCAAGCATGAGGGTAAGCCGGGTCTTGGCCCATGCGTGAATGGCGCCGGCGACATGCCACATCAGATCCAGCGATGTGGCCTGTCGCTAACGGCCATGGGAATGTTGGCGCCAAGTTTGTATGCGTTTTGCAGGCTCACGTCTGTCTCACTCCTGTGCTAACCGCTTGCCGTTGTCAGTTCGTCGGTTCGGTAGATGGGCGATCTGCCGATGTGAGATCGCTAGATGTGAGCCATCCTCGTTCGGCCAGCATTTGGGCGGCCACCCCGGCGGTGGCGTAGGTGGCGCCTGGTCCTTTCAGCGCCCGGCGTAGCGGAAGCGTCTGTCGGGAGATCGCCGAATCTGCGATGTAGTGCAACACGTGGTATGCGCCCTGGCGCAGCCAGACGCTTTCTGGGTGGGTGACTAACGCCTCCAACAGCGGACGTAGCGCCGGTTGTCCTAACTCGGCCAGGGCCACGGCGGCTGCCCAGCGGACGCCGAATTCGTTGTCTTCGAGGGCGGCAACCAGCCTGCGCGTGTTCTGCGGTGTTGGGCTCCTGCTTAGTTTGTGAATCGCCCACTCTCGATCGAAGTCGGAGCGGTGGGTGTTGTTCAGCGTGGTAAGTGCATCTGACATTGTCGTGTCGTTCTGTGTCGTGTTGGTCTGAGTCATTGAGCTCTTCGTCATGATGGTCTTCCTTCCCGTGGTTAGTGGCGCACCGGCTCTGTGGGCAAGCTGGAGACGGCGTGTTTGTCGACCTTGAGATGTACGTCGTCTTCTTCGATGTAGTCGATCAGATCCACGGGGATCAACACATCGCGCTGCCCCCACAGGTGACCCTTGCGCAGGACCAGGTGGCTGATCTTGTGGGTGCTCGGATCTACCAGCAACTCGTCCACTCGCCCGATGTGACCGTCTTTGGCGTGGACGGCAGAGCCTTTGTGGATCGCTACCTCGCCGGGCGGAACCACTTCGTCGTGGACGGGCACCATCCGCTCTTCTGGGATGAAGTCGTAGGGCCAGGCGTACATGTATCCGTAGCCTACCGCGGTGGGTACGTCAACTTCCACGAAATGGGTGGTCTTAAAATCGTCGGTGTGGGTAACGTCGTCTCTCGTCGCCTGCAGATCGATGCGGTTAGGGCCGGCATTGGTGACCCATTCCACCGGAATCAAGTGTTCGCCGTGTGGTGAGCGATCCTCTTTGACCACCACGTGGGTGATCTCGTGGGATTTGCGTTGCACGACGAGGTAGGTCGATTTTCCACAGAATCCATCACTGCAAAAGACGTTTGCGTTTAGGGCCATGTCCATGATCTGTCTCCTGTTTTACCTATGTGAAAGGTGAGTTTTCTATCTGATTCTGTGCTGAAGTCCATCGTTCTGGGATCAACTGCACACCTATAAGATAGATCTAGGATCGGACTAAATCCTTATGTGAGGTGATCGTCCTCTTTAACGCAACCTTATGTTGGGGATGACAGGCTGGGATCGGCAGCATGGGATTTGATCGACCTGGTAACGTTGTACCGTTTGAGGTGGTAGATCGAAGAGTGTTCGAGATCGCTGTTCCAGTGGTCGACGGTTTGGCACAAATGGTCGACGAGCGTCGCACCTGTATACTGTTCGGCCATGTTGGCAGCGATCAGCAGTGCAGCGATCTCCACGACCAGGGCAAAGGGCGAGTAACCGGGATCTGTTTCCTAGCGATTTTCCTGGGTGACGCGACTATTGCGCACGAGATAGCCGGCGGCGCACTCCATGGACCAGAAGCGATGCAAATCGTCTTGGGGCGGGCGCCTTCACGTCGCGCCGGATCCACGAGCAGAATGGCGAAGGCTGGTTTCGTCAGTCCGCCTAATCCGTGGATTCTTTGTGGGATAGTTCATTGACGTTTCGTTCTTTGACCCGTTCCTGTAGCTCTTGAGCCAGCGCCGATAGGATCACCGCCACCGGCACAGCGAAGAAGACGCCGATCACGCCCTGCGCTTTGGCGCCGATGACAAGCGCCAACAGGATCACTGACGAGCGGACGCCGACGGCGCGACCATAGAAGATCGGCGCGATGACGTGGCTTTCGATCAGGGTGACCACGGCGTAGAAAAGCACCACCCACAACGCCAGCCAGACGTTGACCGTCAACGCGCTGAAGGTGGCGAGCAGCACGGCCAGTGTGCCGCCCAGGTAGGGGACAATCTCTAACACGCCGCCCACCACCCCGATACTCAGTGCAAACGGCACGCCCAACAGCATCAGCCCGGTGCCGTAGATCACGGCGAAGTAGATAGCCACCCCTGCCTGCGCCCACACCCATCGAGTCAACCGCGACACGATCTTTCGCCACACATCCTGGACGTGTGGCTGTTGTTCGGGCGGCAGCCAATGGTGGATTAACTGATAACCGGCGCCACTGTCGATGCTGAAGAAATAGCCCAACACGATCAACACCAGCAGATCGAGCATCAGGTTGCCCACGCCTTCGGCGGCGCTCAGGAAGAGCGTGTCCGCTCCCTGAAATGCATTTTGCATGAGCACACCGACCGAGGGGATCCACTGCGTAAAGGGCAGCGTGCTCAGCCGACTGGATGCCTGCTGCAGCAGAGTCGGCCCGGTGGCGCGTATGGTGTCGATCTCGGCGCTGAGCATTGGCGCCAGCAGTGCAACAATTGCACTGAGCAGCGCGCCCATCACAAGGTAGACCAACAACACAGTGATGCTTCGGGGAATCCGTCGCTGAGCGAGCCAGTCGGCGATGGGACGGATGATGAGACTCAGCAGATAGGCGCCGAAGACGATCCAGCCGATCTCAAGGATCAGGCTGAAGTAGGTGACGAGTAGCCAAAGTGTCATGCCCAACGCCAGTAGCGCCAACCATGCCTGCATACTAGTTCGCCACGTAGTGACTTTCTTCATGTGATTCCTTCATTTCGGTATCGCCATTTTGACACCACCCTGATCAACACTGTTGTTGACATTATGTGGCGATCTGTCGTGCTCCGCCTCTCTGCCAGCATAGGGAGGTGTTGCTTATGAGCACTCTAAAGCGCGATTAAACTTGGTTTAAGTAGGAATCTCTATACCTGGCTTTCAACGTAGAGACCGGCTAGCTTCTCGTCGCACGACGAGAAGCTAGCCGGTCTCTACGAAGTCCACAGTGATGGCTGCTATCATCACCAATGGCGTTGCGATCACAATCAATCAATTGTTCACCAAGATACGTGTCCATGCTGCGGCGATCGCGGGAGCA
>CAVWAL010000012.1:0-179152 GCA_963752935.1 uncultured bacterium | reverse complement strand
AACAGCTTCTCGTGACGCTGTGCCCGCCAGGTCAGCCGCGCATTTTCAATGGAAAGCGCCAACTGCCGTGCGATGCCGGCCATCAACTGCAACTCCTCCAACGGCAGCGGGTGGGCTTCGTTCTCGGGCCGCGCCAGGACCAGGCTGCCCGTCACCTGCGTGCCGCTCTGGAGCGGCACAGCCAGGATCAAGGTAGGGCTGGCGTACTGAAAACATTGTTGCCCCAGCGTCAAGGCCTCCAGTGAAAACTCAACAACTTCCCCATCTTCGTGCAGACAAACGGCCACACCGTGGGCAATACACTGTTCGCCTAGCTCTCGCGCCGGTGTATAGCGACGATCTTCCGCCTCGCACGCAAAACCGGTTGCCGCACGCATCTCCACCGACCGGCTCTCTCCATTGACCAGGAGGATCATCCCCGCATTGGGGAAGGCCAGATTGTAAACGATAGCCTCCAGCGCAACCGACAATCGCTGCGGCAGGCCGAGCGGCGTAGCCAGATCGTTGGAGAGGCTAAGCATCATGGCCAACTCGTGTGCGGTTAAACGGAGTTCGCCGTTGAGCCGCTCCACCTCATGACGGTTCCGGCGTTCCGCTTGCAGCGCCTGCTCCAAGCGCCGTTGATTTTCTACCTCGAACGCGCGCAGCGCATGCACCATATAGAAGGTCATGACCGCGGCCAGCACGGCGCGGAAAAGTTGCACCGGGATCCCAAACCATTGCAGAAAGAGCGTACTGTTCAGGATCTGGGTTGGCGCCAGCAACGTCGGGCGTACGAAGATCTGCCCCACTACGCCAAATAAAAAGAGCGCTGTGGCGCACCAGACCAGATCGCGGCCAAACTGAGGCATGTTGTGTTCGCGGAAGGTGCGCTGCTGCGCCATCAACGCCCACGTCCCCAACAGGGCGCCGGGGATGCCCAGGCTATAGCGGGCCAGTGCATCGGCCACCGCGATCAGATCCGATTCCAGCGGTTGAAAACGCCATGCTACCGCACCAGTGCCGATCCACCAGAGCAGCACCATACCGATCAGCGGCAAATAGCGACGAATGCGGCTCGTGCCTTCGTGGTTGAGCAGCGCCACGCCAAAGACCGTCAACGCCACAAACGACGCGCCCAAGGTTGCCAGCCGCACCACTTCTTGCCACAGCGCCGGCGTATACCCGGAAGTCAGCGCCGCGTACTTTTGATACATCTCGTACCATTCGTGCAGTCCGTGGAGCAGCCCAAACGCGGCCAGAGGACGAATCGCCTGGGCAAAGCGAAAGGCCGACTGCCGGCGACTGGCCAGGAGCAGGGCGATGCCCATCACGAAGAAGGTAAGCCCGTAGAAGAAAAAGACAATAATGATGTTGCGAACGAAGAAGGCAGAGATTGGATTCATAGGCCCGCTGTCAAGTAATAAAATTCACAAGCACCTTCAGTATAGCACGAGGTTCGATGAACAGGCGACGTCAGCAAGATATCGGCGCCGGTGGGAATAAGGACAAAGGCTACCTGCTGGAAAAATCACCGACGGGCGGTCAGGCGCCGGCAGTCGCCGCACTGGGTGAGTCGGCGCAACGGCAGCGACTTTCTCATAAAGTTGCAGTTATGGCCGCCGTACAGCGGGCCGAACCTTCATGCTGCCCGTAGAGCAACCAGGATCGATCCGCCATCGGTTCATCACTGAGCCGCTTTGCCGCCAGCGCATACCCTTGCGTGGCGTAGACCCGCTCTGCCGCGTAGCAGCAAAGGCAACAACTCGTTTTCGTCAAAAGGCGTGATCTGCGGCAGATTCCACTCAGCGTCGACGGCATTTTCGACAAGGTAGTCCAGCGCGGCCTGAATGCCGCCCCGCTCCCTTGCCACAAAGCGCCACAAATCGAGACCGAATTGTTCGCCCAGCCGGGCCAGATCCATCAGCCCGCGCAGATTCATGACGCTGTAGCTCAGGCTGCGCGTGCGCGCCAGCTCATGCGGCTGGCTGCCGTCTGCGGCGATGTGGTTGCTGATGCGCTGCGGCGCACTGCTTACCAGCAGCGTGCGTGCGCTATCGTCCATCCCCGCCAAGAGGGCGAATGAGGCGACCTGCACGTCATACCAGACGCCGTGATTGTTGTGCTGCCGCGCCTCGTCCTGGCCGAGCGGGCTTTCGAGCAACCAACGCAGGTAGCGACGGAACCAGTCGACCATCCCGACCTGATCCACGGGTTCCCAGTGCGGTGAGGATGCCAGCAGCCCTATGGCATCCACGCTGCGGCTCAGTTGCAGGGTGTCGATGATGCCGATGCCGCGCCCATCGCAGACGCCGGGTATGGCCTGTGCATAGTTCAGATGTGGATTCATGCGCGTCGAATCGTCGAGGAACCAGACGCGCAGCAGGTGAGCGGCGTGGCCGGCAAAGCGTTCGTCATCGCTGAAGAAGTAGGCCAGCGCAAGCGTGTCCACGGCGGCCACCAACTGCTTAAGCGGATCGCTGTCGTAGTCGGCGCGTTGGGGGTTGGTCTCGCCGTCACGGCGTATGTAGGGCAGGCCGTCCGCCGTGTCAGGGTTGGGCCACCAATACGGACCGACGCTGAAGTAGTCGTGTTTGTCGCCGCTGGGGGGTGTGTGCGCCTTATCCATCACAGACCAGGGACCGGCGCTCAGCGCGGCCTCGGCCTCGCCGAGCAGCTTCGCATAGGCTGCCTGCAAGGCGGCGTCCCCTGCCGCGAGGCGTTGTTTGACGGATGCCAGCGCATCGGCATCAAGCAGGAAGGTGCGGGGTGGCTTCTTGGGGGGCGCTTCCCCCTGCACATAGAAGCGCCGATAGAATTCGTGGCGGGGCAGACCGGTGCGATCGCGCAGCGCATAGAGTTCCTTGCGGCTGAGGAGGGGGAATGGCCAGCGTACATGCTGCCTGTGAAAGACGCTGCCGCCCGCCCCGTTCAGCGCATCCACGGCACGGTCACGGTGCCAGTCAAGCATCAATTCGGGCAGGGCATCGGCGCTGAAGAAGTCCGCAGCAAGGACTTCATGCGGATCCAGCTTCATTTCGCCGCCGTTGACGCGTCCGGCGAAGAGGGCGATGTGTCCACTGCCCACCCCTTCTTCGGGGATCGAGTAGACGCCTACCAGCCGGGTCAGCTCCACGGCCAGCCCGATCTCCTCCAACACCTCGCGCTGTGCCGCTTCGGCCAGCGACTCACCGGGGTCCACGGCGCCACCGGGCAAGCACCACACCTCAAAGTCCTCGCGCTGCGTGAGCAAAATGCGATTGTTCTCGATAATCGCGACGTTGACGCCCAGTTTCATAGGGTAGGAGCCTTTCTGATGCCGGTTGGTTTGGTTTTGGGTGCTACACCATGTGCCAGATGCCCTACCCGCCACGAATCACGTAGTCGAACAATTCCTCTTTCGGCTCTACGCCCAGGCCCGGCCCTTCGGGTAGGGTGAAGTATCCTTCGGCGCAGCGCATGGATGTTTCTACAAACTGGAGGTTGCGGTCGAAGATCGAATGTTGGTATTCGTGCATGGCAAGGTTGCTTAACGCCGCGGAGACCTGCAAACTGGCCGCCTGCACGATGCCGACGTTGATGGTGGCGTGGGGCATGACTTTGCAGTGGAAGGCCTGCGCCAACTGGCCGATCTGCCAGAATGCGCTGATGCCGGTGTGGGCCATTTCGGGCTGGATCACGTTCATGCAGCGCGCCAGAAAGCGGGGACGATACTCGTAGACGGTGCGCAGCTCCTCGCCGATGGCGACCTGTGTCGTCACTGACCGCGCCACCTGCGCCTGGCCGTCGATGTCCTCCGAGGCGACGGGCGCCTCGGCCAGATAGAGATCGTACTGATCCAATTTGTGGATCAGTTGGATGGCCTCCAGTGCCGTATAGTGCCAATGCAAGTCCACGAGGATCTTCACGTTCGGGCCTACGGCGGTGCGGATGGCCTTCATCTCGGCCAGTTCGCCCTCATCGGCCACGGCGGCGGCGAACTTGAGCGCCGAAAAGCCGCGTTCGATCCAGCGTTTGCCCACGGCGGCGCGCACCTCTTTGCTCGGCCCCGGCAGCCCCGACACATAGACGGGGATGCGCTCATGCCGGCGGCCACCCAACAATTTGTAGACGGGCAGCCCTGTCAATTTGCCGCGCAGATCCCAGATCGCCATGTCCACCCCGGCGATGGCATCGACCCAGAAGCCACCGTAGAAACCGCGCACACGCAGGGCGTCGTAGAGATCTTCGTAGATCATCACCACATCGTGCGGATCGCGCCCGATGACCAGCGGCGCGATCAACTGTTTTTGGATCTGTGCTACCACATCGGGCACGGTGACGCCAAAGCTCTCGCCCCAGCCCACGGCGCCGCTGCTGCTCGTCACCTTGACCAGCACCGACTGATCGTGCGTGTTGTAGATCGTCTTGTTGCCGGGGCGTACAAAATAGCCATGCGCGTTGACCGTCGTCCCTGCTTCCAGTGGGCCTAGATACGGCTCATCGCGTGGGATCGCCAATGGAAAGAGTTCGAGTGAGACAATGGTTTCGTTCATGGGTTCCTCCCAAGGTGGACATCGATTTTTGGCTCTTGATTTCGATCTCAAACTCCTCACCCGCGACCCCATAGGCGTTAAGATAAGCTCCGTTCGAGCAAGTGCCGGGGTCTTCGCCTCCTGGCGTCACGTCCAGAAGGGAATAGCCACAGAGAACACAAAGAACACATAGATAAGGACGAGGATGCGGGGCGTGGAGCATAGAGCCTTAACTTAACGCCTATGCCCGCGACCCGCAGGTCGTTACCGGCCTGAGGTCCCATCACCCCATCACCCGTTCACCCCTTCACCCCTTCACCCCATCATCCCGTCACCCCATCATCCCGTCTCTTGCGCCAAACCGACCAGCACACCAATCTGCTCCACCGTCATATCTCCATCATAGGCGATCACATCCACCGCCCACGTCATGCCCTCGCCTGGGGCAAGCTCGGTGGCGTGGTGCCGGCTGGGGTTGTAGATGTGTTCGCCATAGTCGCGGGTGAACCAGGGATACGGCTCGGTCGCCGCCGCCAAAACCACACCGGCCACGGCGCCATTCCCCGCTGCCCCTTGCACGTTGAGCCAGGGCGACTGGCTGTCGAAGCAGGCCGCTTCGCCCTCAGCGCCCGATGCGTTGCGAATTTTTCCACCGAAGTAGCTCTCCCAGTGGGGTGGCACACGGAGACCGATCCCTGCCTCTTTGGTCTGATCGATGCGCACAGAGCGATCCACCGTGTGGAAGGCGGAGCGCCAGTGGACGTGGGTAAAGCTTTCCGCCAACCCAAAGCGCACCGAACGATCCTCGTGCAACAAGAGCTCGCCGTCGACTGTCGTCCACTCTACGCCATGAATGATCGTGACGCCGTCTGCATCCACTTGCGGCACAATCTCTCCCAGCGGACGAGGCAACCGTTGGCTGTGTCTCGCTCGATCCCCTGATCCGGCGTTCCACAGGTCATGGCCGCCCACGCTGAGGCCTATATGCACGCCCTGCTGGTGTGGATGATCCACGGGCGCTTCTTGCGTCACCAGCACCCCACGCGGCGAATAGAGTGGAAAGACATAACTGCGCAGCGGATTGGCCGAATAACCGCCAAGCAGAAGAGTATTGGCGCAGATCCAAAGCCGAGAATTGGTGAAGAGGGTGGTGTATGTCATGCGAGGTCGCTTTCTAAGCTCTGTTGGCATTTATGGTGCGGTCTCCCGCGAAACGTCAACACACATGGCTCAATCATTGGTTTCGACCGTCACTCTGCAAATCTGATTACGTCGCCCGACTCTAAAGATCTCACCGCTGCGTCGATCCATTGGATCGTCTTCAAGTTCACCTCAATCGAGGTGGGGGCCGCTTCTCGCGTCATAATGGTGTGGAAGAAGGCCGCGTAGGGATCGGGCATGATTTCATCACGGGCGGCGATGGGACCCAGCGTCTCTACCACTTCGTTTTTGCGCAGAACTTGTATACGCTGACGTTCCCAGCCGTCGGCCACGATAAGGAGGGCCGCGCTGCTGCACTCCACGCGGATCTGCCAATCGGTACGCTGCGAATCGAACGTATTGAGGACATAGGCCTGGACGCCGTCCTCGAACTCGGTCAACGTGCTGGTGAACGTGTCGCTGCGGTAGCTGGAGTGGGGTGGTTTCATGCCCAGGGCGTAGACGCTGCGCAGCCCTGGATTGCCTAGAAAGGCCAGGACAGAGTTGAGGCTGTGCACGCCCTGTTCCCATAGTGCCGGGTACGGACCGGTAAAGGCGCGCATTTCGGGGCGATGCCGATGGTGCAAGTATTGTACAAAGATCGGCGCGCCATAGCGTTTTTCACTGATGACGCGCTGTAGTTGGCGTTCGAGCGGATGATACTGATACTGATTGCCCACGACCACGGCGCGTTTGTGCCTGGTCGCCAACTGCGCCAGTTCCATCGCTTCGCTATAGCTGTAGGTGAGTGGCTTTTCCACCCAGATGTGTTTGCCCGCACCCAGCCCCTCGCGAATGTACTGCGCATGGAAAGCCGCCGGCGTGACGATGAAGATCGCCTCTGCTTCGGGATGTGCGGCGAGGGCATCGGTCAGTGTGCGGTGGGTGGAGATGTGCGTCAACCCCGTTTGCGACCGCGCCGCATCGAGGAAAGTCGGTTCCACATCCACAAAGGCCACCGGCTCAAAACGATCCGCGTACCGTTCACGCAGATCCCACAACACCGTCGCCCCCCGATTGGCCACACCAACCTGAATGAATCGTATGCGTTGGGTCATGCGTTGCTCCTTGTGGATGGTGGTTACGCTCTATCTCCCCCTCCGCTCCCAGCCTTCTTCGAAGAGGCGGAGGAAGTTGTTTTGTCCGTAGGGGTATTGGGCGGCGGCGCTTTCGTCCAGGGTGACACCGTGACCGGGCGCGTCGCCGGGGGCGATGTAGCCGTCCTCGAAGGTGGGGACGCCGTGCAGGATCTCACGCGACCACGGTTCCAGAAATTCGTCGAAGTACTCGTGGATCAGGAAGTTGGGCAGCGTGGCGTGGATGTGACAGTTGATCGCGGTCAACAGCGGGCTCTGCGCCTGATGCAGCGCCACAAACGCCTCGGCAGATTCGGCGATGGCCGCCGCCTTGCGTGCGCCCGACACGCCGCCGATCTTGAGGGTTTCGGGCTGTACAATGCTCACGGCGCGGTGGCTGAGCAGTTGGTTGAACTGGCCCAAGGTGTCGAAGCGCTCACCCGTCGCCACCGGGACATCAATGGCGCGCGCCACTTCGACCGTACCGGCAATGTCGGTGGACATGACCGGCGTCTCGAACCACATGGGGTGAAAGTCGGCCAGCGCTCGTCCTACGCGCACGGCTGTTGCCACACTGAACCGATCATGGCCTTCGATGCACAGATCGACATTGTCGCCCACGGCGTCGCGTACCGCCGCCACGATCTCCAGTGACTTGCGTTCCTCATTGCCCTCAAAAAAACGATAGGCATTGCCGAAGGGATCGAACTTGAGCGCTGTGTAGCCCTGATCGGCTAACTCTTTGGCCCGTTCGCCGAAAAAGTGCGGATCACGCGGTCCTTTGTACCAGCCGTTGGCGTAGACGCGAATGGTAGGGCGCTGTTTGCCGCCGAGCAACTTCCACAACGGCGCCTGCAGCGACTTACCCAAAATGTCCCAACAGGCCATTTCGATACCGCTCATGGCTGGGCCGGTGCCCAGGAAGGTGCCCTTGTGCATCTTCTGCCAGATGCGCTCCGGCTGCGTCGGATCCTCGCCGATGACAAAGCGCCCGATCTCGTGGACATCGGCTTCGTGCGACTTCGTCTTCAGGCCGCCGGTTGCTTCGCCCAAGCCGCTGATCCCTTCGTCGGTCTCAACGATGACGAAGACCCAATTCTTCCACGGGTTGCCCACAATTTGGGTGCGGATGTTGGTAATTTTCATAGCGATCTCTGTGTGGTGGGGTATGTGAAACCTTAAAGCGTAGTTGTGTCCAATATAACATGCGTACTGCGGATTGCGTAACCCAGAGCAGAGCGCCTGTGCGCAACGCCGGCCTCAGCGATTGTGCTGATAGACCGGCACCGATTGCACATTCAACGCAATCTCGGGCGTGGGCTGTCCTGTGAGGAGACGCCACCCTTCTTTGAGAATTCCGCTGATCATGCGTGCCGGCGTGAGTGTGGACACCGAGAGGCCGGTGCGCCCATCGGTAGCGGAACTGGCCAGCCACACAGCCTTCTGCGCGGGGATTTCGGGCGGGTTGGCCCAGAGCCGCATCACCACTTTGAGCGGTTGTACCTCTTCCTCGTGGCCGCTGACCACCTCTAGCTGCGAGAGCAACTCGGTAAAGACTAGCCCTGGGTTGAAGGCATACACGCCGACGCCGCTTTTCTTATATTCTTGCGCCAGGGCCAGGGTGAAGCTACGAATCCACGCCTTGCTACTGGCGTAGGCATTCTGATTGGCCGTTGGCTGGCGGTCTCCGCGGCCGAGGAGGTTGATCAACTTGCCGTTACCCTGTGGCACAAAGTGCTGCATCGCCACAATCGATCCGTAGTACGTGCCCAGAATGTTGGTCTGGATCACATTGAGAAACTGTTCGGGCGGCACTTCTAATGTGGGGCCGTAGGGTGCACTGATGCCGGCATTGTTGATCCAGATATCGATGCCGCCGAAGACGTTGACGGCGTGCTGGGCCAACGCGCGAACCTGTTTTGCGTCGCCCACATCACATACAGTGCCGTCGGCCTGTACGCCGTTCTGGCGTAGCGACGTGACCGCGCTAGTTACTGAGGACTGGCTGCGCGAGGCAATCACCACAGACGCTCCTTCAACGGCATAGGCTTGTGCAATCGCCAATCCCAATCCTCGCGTGCCGCCGGTGATCACAGCAACTTTGCCAGTTAGGCGAGACATGTAGATCTCCTTTCATGGTTCGGATTTGGAGCTAATAAATGGGACGAGGACACACCTTCATCATCTTCATCATCTCCATCATCTCACTATCTACGGCTGCTGTCGAAATCGTGCCAGCCAACTAAAGTGACCGTTGCAGCCAAATTCATTTTTGAAGGCAGCGCAGCTTGTGCTGTCCTTGCAGTAGCGCGCCTGGATCAGTTGCTCGTCTGCGATCTCGCGCGTTTGCGTCGTGTTTTTGGCGGCGATGTCGCTGGTCACCGGACTGCCGTCGACATCTTTGATCACGTGTACGTCTTCGCCGCTGCCCCAGAGCAGGAACTCGACGAACCCTTCGCCCTTTCCTTGCTGACCGGTGACGTAGGCTTCCTTCCCCCAAATTCCTTCCACGGTGACGCTGTTGAGGGGTGCGCCCTGCGCAGTGTAGACGTATGCCCGCAGTTCGTGTTTCTCGCCGCAGTGGACCGAATCACCGTCGAGCCAGCCGCCGTTCTCAGCGATGTCGAGCAGCCTGTGCTCTATCAGTTGAAAATCTAGGTCGCCGGCAACAGGGGTGGCCTTTGCCGTGGCTGTAGCGGTTGCCGTGGCCGTCTGCGTGGCAGCGACTGTTGCCGTCGCCAGGGGAGTCTGATCGCTTCGCGAGTCGAAGTCGATCACGGCTTGCTGGCATTTGCCGTCGCCTGCCTGCCCGTCCGTGTGGACAGAGGCAATCGCAGAGATACGCTGCTCGTTTTCGTCGACAATCCAGAAATACCAATCTCCCTCGCGTGGACCATTCGTCTGCAAGATGTGTGAGTAAAAGCCCGGCGACCACCCTTCGTAGCCGTGGTGCGGCCCCGACTGGATCAAGGCCACAATCGTTGCATCCGGCGCCCAGCTAAAGGCGACCAGATAGCCGCTTTGCGGTGTTCCGTTGACATAGGTTGTCCCCTGCACATAGGTGACTCCTGCGTTGGGCAGGCAACCTTGTAGAAGCGCGATATCAAAGTAAGCATCGCTGGGCGGCGTGGGCAGCGGAACCGACGTCGCTGTCGGTACTTCTGTCGCCGTCGGTACTTCTGTCGCTGTTGCCGTCGCCGTCGGGACTGGTTCAGAAACGATCCACGGCATATACAATCCGCTTGTGGGCAAGGGTGCCGTCAATTGTCGATTGTGGGCCTGTAATGGATCCGCAAGTCGCGTCATTGCGGCCAATCCAATCATAGCGATGACGACTATGCCAAACGAAAATCTTCTCATCAGCTCCTCATTTCTAACGTGACATAAATTTGAAATCCGGCGTTTTCACACTGGCGATGCCGCGGCGCCAGGCTACCCCGATAGGCAGCAAGTATTGGTTGAGTGGGCCCGCTGCGGAATGCGGGTCAGGACAGAATCGCCGTACAACCCGTTGGGTTTCGATTATGCTATAATCTGAACATCCAGGGCCAATAAGAGTATTGCCGACAACGGAAGGAGAAGCAATGCCGCAAAAGGATGTCCGGGCGCTGCTTGCTGATTGGATGAACGTCCGCACACTGGAGGATCGCTGTCGTTCCGTTGGGATCGATGCACTTCAGGCCGAGCTTGTCCAGGCTCTGCGCCATCCTCGCGCCACAAATGCCCTCAATAGCGCCGATCGCCGCACAATCGAGACGCTGATCCGCCTGTTGCAGGGGGAAGCGCCTCACCTCTCCGCTGCGCTGGATGACGGTGACTCGGCGCGCTTTGCCCAGCAGATCTACAACCGTGCGGTAGTCTATGGACTTTCGCTGCTGGCGGTATCGGCTGCGGCGTACCTGGATGACCTTGCGACACCACACCTGCGGCTGCGCTGGCGGGCCCGCTGTCTGGCTTCTGCGTTCTTACGCCGCTTTACCGGCCACGCCGATGCCGTCAACGCGGCGGCCGTCACCCCCGATGGTCTCTACGCGCTTTCCGGATCGAGCGACGGCACGCTGATCTTGTGGGACATGCTCACCGGAGCAGCCGAACGGGTATTGACCGGTCACATCGATCAGATCACGGCTGTGACCGTCGGCAGTGATGGATCTTGGGCAGTGTCGGCCTCACGCGACGCCACCCTGCGCCGTTGGGATCTGCACAGCGGCCAGACCACCGCCCTTTTCGAGGGACACACCGGCGCCGTCCGCTCTTTGGCCCTTACGCCGGGTCGTTTGCTCTCGGCCGCCCACGACCACACGGTGCGCCTCTGGGATGCCCAAACCGGCGACATGATTGCTCTGCTCACCGGTCATAAGGATCGGGTGATGGCTGTTGCTGCCAACGCCACCGGCGAACTCGCCATCTCCGCCGCAGATGACCATACCTTGCGCGTCTGGGATCTGACCTCGGGCCGCACCGAACGCGTTATTGATCTCGTGGGCGGATTCGTCAGCGCCCTGGCACTGCATCCGAGCCAAAACCAGGTCATCACGGCCGCCGACGATCGCACGTTGCGCTTGTGGGACTTCGAAAAGGGAACCTTGCTGACGGAGCTGCGCGGTCATGCAGCCAGTGTGCGTGCGGTGCGCTTTTCGCCTTGTGGCACCCAGATCCTTTCCGGCGACAACAACGGGCAGGTCCTGCACTGGGATACCGGCAGGGGGCATCTGATCCAATCGCTGGATGGACACAAAGGCCCCGTCACCGCCGTGACCTTTACACCGGATGGTCACCGCGCGTTGACAGCTTCGGTGGATGGATCTCTCGCCCTTTGGCAACTCGACGAAGCCGACGACAACAGCCGCAATGCACACTCGGCCGCCATTCGTGCGCTGGCCGTCGTTTCGCAAGACGAAACGGTTTTGTCTGCTTCCGATGATGGCACGATCAAGCGTTGGTCGATTGAGACGGGCGAATGCAGGCATACTTTCGTCAACCAGAGCGCAGTGTTGGATGTGGCGTGTCTGCCTGATGGCGAGCATTTTATCAGCGCCGACGAGGACGGCAACCTGCACCGCTGGTCGTTGGCAGGGACGGCTGCACGCCCCATCCGTGTCGGCGACCATCGCGGTCCTGTATTGGCTGTGGTGGCAACGCCGGATGGCGCACGTGTGATTGCGGGAACCGAAACCTGGGCCATCAAAATCTGGAACCTGGCAAGCGGTGAGGCCGAGCGTACATTGACCAATCACCGCGGGGCCGTCTATGACCTGGCGCTGCTGCCTGACGGCGGTCACCTGCTTTCGGCATCGGACGACGAGACGATCCGTCTTTGGCGCATAGAGGACGGCGCACTGCTGCACACCTTTACGGATCACGAAAACACGATTTCTGCGCTGGCGTTGTTGCCTGAAGGTCGTGGCTTCGTTTCGGCCTCGGACGACGAAACCGCCGAGATCTGGTCGTTGCAGACGATGGCGGTGGAAACCGTACTGGAAGGTCATACCGATCTGGATCAACGCCGTCGTCGTGATGCCCGATGGCGCCACCATTATCACCGCCGATCAGTCCGGCGTCATGCGCATTTGGAACCGGGCCGGTCAAACGTTGGCTGTTGTTTACCATAGCGAGGCAATCCACACCCTCGCTTGTGCGGGGCAGAATCTACTTTTGGTGGGCGACGAGAGCGGCGCGCTCTACGCCTACCATATCCACCATTGCCGCGCCGACGCCTGAATGGGGGAGATGATTATGAACGCAGCGGCGCAAACGCGTCTGGCCGTCCCTGCTGATGCAGCGGGCATCGCTGCCGTCCACGTGCAGAGTTGGCGTGAGACCTACACACATCTGATGCCGCAGTCGTTGATCGAAAGCCGCACCGTTGAAAAGCGACTGCAACTCTGGCAGCGTGCGCTCAGTGAGGCGCAGAGTTGTATTTATGTGGTCGATGACGGCGAGGCCGGTATTGTCGGTTTTGCCTCCGGTGGACCGAGCCGCGAGTTGAGCGATCAATACGACGCCGAACTCTACGCCATCTACCTGTTGCAATCACACCAGCGACGGGGCCAGGGGCGCGCGCTGATGCAGGCAGTGGCGAAGGATCTGGCAGCGCGAGGATATCGGTCGATGTTTCTGTGGGTGCTGGCCGACAACACCACGAAGACCTTCTACGCGCACCTGGGCGGCGTCCCAATCGCCCAAAAGGAAGAGCAGATCGGCGACGTCTCGCTGTCCGAGATCGCCTATGGCTGGGAAGATATTCGCTCACTCTAGTGGCATCCGTGTGAAATCGAGAGTCAGGCAGACGGGCGCAGCAAGCGGCGCCCCTACGGGTAGTGATAGGTGTCCCACGACGGCCTTCATGGCCACAGAGAACACAAAGAGCACAAAGATAAATACTATGTCTTCTGCTTTGTGTTCTATGCGTTCTTTGTGGCCAATCCTGCCGGTGCATTTGACATGATCCTGGGTATCCGGTGTAGGGATGGGCCTCCGTGCCCATCCGTCCATGGCAGACGGGCGCAGCAAGCGGCGCCCCTACGGGTAGTGATAGGTGCCCCACGACGGCCTTCATGGCCACATAGAACACAAAGAGCACAGAGATAAATGCCTTGCATTCTGCTTTGTGTTCTATGCGTTCTCTGTGGCCAATCCTGTCGGTGCATTTGACATGATCCTGGGCATCCGGTGTAGGGATGGGCCTCCGTGCCCATCCGTCCGTGGCAGACGGGCGCAGCAAGCGGCGCCCCTACTGATTGGCGATTGAGAAAGTCACAGGTCAAGCCAGCTCTTGAGCGCAGCGGCGTCGGCAAGGAACTGTTCCGGCGTGTCATCGCGCACAAACTCGATCAGCGCATACAGATCGCGCCCGCTGCCGGCGACTTTGGACAGGTACTGTCTCCACTCGGCGCCGGCCTCTGCCAGCGGCAGACGGTCGTAGCTGGTGCGGTGCCAGTTGAAGACGTGCACCCCGGCCAGCCAGGGGAGGACGGCGTCGAGACCGGCCAGGTTTTCGCCTATGCTGTAGCCACGCGGCGGCTGCCAATAGGATTGTACGTTGCGATGATCCACGGCTTCGAGCAAGTGCCGGGCAGCGGCGTTGGTATCGGTAAGCGTATTGCGGTGGAATTCATAGACGATAGGTATGCCGGCCTGAGCGGCGAAGTCGGCGATGCGGCGACTGTCTTGCACGACCCGATCGAAGTAGGCGGCGTCCGCGGTGTCGGTCCCTTGCCGGCCGGCCCAAACGCGGATCAGCGGCGCGCCCAGTTCTACCGCCGACGCCAACACCGCCTCGAATGGCCCCGTTTCGAGATGGCCCACTCGATAGTATGAACCGTAAGCGGCCACGCTCAGACCGGCGTCCTCGGTGAGCGTGCGCACGGCGCGGGCGGTAGGTTCATCGCCGTGGGGCACATGGACATCGCCGCCCCACTCAATGCCGTGTCAATCCGGCGCGACTGACCAGATCTACGATTTCCTGCGGCGAAAGCTGACGGAAAGTAATCGAAACAAGTCCGGGGGTGAGCATATGATTCTCCATTACGCCATGATCGCCGCCTGCTCCCGCGAGATCGACCATTGCAGCGCTTCGCCATTCAGGAAGCGCTGTAGTTCGTCGACGGCGAGGCGGCCCATCCGGCGGCATTCGTTGTCGAGCGAACCGGCGATGTGCGGGGTGAGGACGACGTTGGGCAGGGTGTAGAGCGGCGAACCGGGCACGGGCGGCTCGGGATAGGTGACGTCGAGCAGCGCCCACAGGTCGGGACGATCTTGCAGTACGGTGATCATCTCTTCCTCGCGCACGATGGCGCCGCGGGCGGTGTTGATGAAGGTAGCACTCGGTTTCATCGAGGCGAAGTGCGCGCCGTGGATCAGGCCCACCGTCTCTTCGATCCACGGTGCGTGTAGTGAGACGACGTCTGCACGGCGGAAAATGTCGTCGAGCGAGCAGAGTTCCACGCCCAGTTCGCCGGCGCGCTCCGCCGTGGCAAAGGGATCGTAGGCGATGACGTGAACGTCGAACTGTTGCAGTTTGCGCGCCACGCCGCTGCCGATCATGCCCAGCGAGATGATGCCGACGGTGCTCCCATAGGCGCCGGGGACCGGCGTGCGCGGCACATACTGCTGTTGATCGCGAATAGCACGGGCGTAGTACCAGGTCCGCTTAAGCGAGAGCAGGATCTGGGCCAGGGTGTACTCGATGACGGGTACGGCGTTGGCGGCGTAGGCGCTGGTGATGGGAATCTGCCGTGCCCAGAAGACGTCGGTAACGATCTTTTTGATCGACCCTGCGCCGTAGAAGACGGCCTTGAGATGGGGCACGGCGGCCAGGAAGGCTTCGTCCATAGTGGGCATGCCCCAGCCGCTGAGGATGACCTCTACATCGGCGAGGACGGCGCGGTTGTCGGCCACGCTGCGCGCCGTCTGCAATGGGGCGATCACATCCACCAATTGCTCAACATCGTGGCGCTCGTCGGGACCATAGATCACCTCAAACGCGCTGGGGTTGAGCAGATAGATAGCTTTGAGTTTGGACATGTTTTTTCTCTGGGGAGAGGAGATGATTGAGAAGATGATGGGATGATGAGGATGATCGCCGAGACCATCATCCTCATCATCGCTTTGTTAACGGAAATCCCTCGGTGTACATTTGATCGTGCTGCCTCTGCACCCTATGATTTACACCGGTGACAACGCGTGACACGTCTCTTGCAGCCAGATCACGCGGCGCACGCTTTCGGGCGTGATGAACAGGGGCGCGCCGTTGCGGATGGTTTCAAAGAGATCGAGGTAGAAGCCGGGCTCGCCAGGCGCGTCCGATTCTTCAGCGCGCCAGGAATGCTCTTGCCAGGGAATCTCGTCGCGGTTGTAGCCACGATCCGGTGTAGGCGCCGTGTCGAGGACGCGCGGCGCCAATTGGTCGGGATCGAAGGTCTTCCAGTGCAGTTCGCGGGTGGTGCCGTGCAGGCCGCCCTGTGTGCCCATGATGTTCCACTTTTCAGAGGGATAGGCACAGGCGCTGCTGATTTCGATGTCGAGCGTTGGCCGGTTCTCGCCCTTGAAGACCAACTTCACATGATCGTCGGCGTCGCCCAAAGTCAGCGTGCGATCCAGATGACAGAAGACGATCTCGGGTTGGCCTTCGCCGTAGAGTTGCAGCGCCTGATCCAGATAATGTGGACCGGTGTTGTTGAGCGATCCGCCGCCGTATTGTTTGAGCGTCTGCCAATCCCAGCGGCGACCGAATTTGGATTCGGTCATGCTGATCTGCACGATGCGCCCCAGGGCGCCCGAAGCGATGATCTCGCGGATCTTGACGAAGTCGTGATCGTAGCGCCGGTTCTGGAAGATAGCCAGCAGGTTGCCCGTTGCCTCGGCGGCGGCGACCATGCGGTCGGCGTCGGCCAATGCCGTGGCCATTGGCTTTTCACAGACGACATGCTTGCCCGCTTCCAACGCCTGGATCGAACGTTCGGCGTGGAGGAAGCTGGGCAGCGCCACCACAACTAGCTCCACGGCCGTATCGGCGAGGAGATCGGCGTAGTCTTCATACGCCATGCAGTCGAAACGGTCCACCGCTTCCTCACGGCGACGGGGATCGTCATCCACCACCGCCACGACCTGAAATTTCTCGCGTAGCGGATCCAACAGCCGGGCATGAATGCCCCATCCACTGCGTCCTAGCCCGGCGATGCCGACACGGATGGGTTGAGCGTTTGTCATGAGAGATTCCAATCTAGAGTAGATGAAGGTGATGAACGGGTGAAAGAGTGAAGGGGTGAAGGGGTGAGCGGGTGAAGGGGATGGGATGGTGTGATAACGGGATGATGGGATGATGGCCGGCGAGATCCGTCATCTCATCATCTCGTCATCTCATCATCTCGTCATCCCCTTCACCCCTTCACCCCTTCTCTCCCCTTCTCTCCTACAGGGTCGGCAGCGTCTCAAACCCAGGCATCTCCACAAGATAGAGGTTGCCGTAGCCGGAGACGTCGCTGGTGAAGAGGACATGTGTCCCGGCGGCGTTAAAGCGCGGGTGCACGTGCACTTTCTGGATGTGGGCGCTGCTGTTGTGTTGACACAGCACGCGTGGACCGTCGAAGTCTGTTCCATTCCACTGCCAGATGCGCACCACTTTGCCGGCGTCGCCCACGATCAGCTTGAATTCGTTGGAGTGGATGTGTCCTGTTTCGTGGGGGAAGTTGACTTCAAACTGATCCGTGTTGTCGTAGCGGATGCGGCCAAAGAGCTTGTGGCTGCCGTCCGCCGAGGCGCCATGATAGCCCAGGTGTTCGCCGTCGGCGTACCAATATTCGTGGCCGACCTTCTCGCCGGGGTGCGTGCGCGGCCGGATCTGCCAGGCTTCACCGCTGTCAATGTTCAGGCCCCAGATACGGTTATCCACTTCGTGCCAGGGGCCTTCGTGGCAGAAGGTGAGCAGGTTCGGGATCTTGGGCGAGGTATTGACATGGCCGATCCACGCCTTTTCTTCCCACGCTACCTCGGCGCCGCTGCCGTCGGTGGCCACGCGCATGATCTTACTGAGCGGATCGGCCAGCATGTACTCGCGGAAGCCCACGTAGCCATGGAGCAGATCGACCTTGAATTGATGCGACAGGTCCTCGTAGATGCCGGTACAGATGGAAGCGCCATCGGCGCTGACGTTCATCATGTTGTTGAGGAAACCCCTGGGCACCTGCCACAGCGGACGAGTCTCGTAGCTGGTCAAATCGATAGCCATTATATGGCCGTTGTACCAGAAGTAGGCCTCATCGCGTGTTGGGTTGACACATGAAAAGATGAACTCCGTCTCGAAAGGCGGCGGCACCGGATCGAGATCGGTCAACTGTGTAATCTCGCCGCTGGGCAGATCGATGCTGAACAGATTGGCCCGATTCTCGCGATCCGAGCCGAAAAGCAACTTGCTGCCTCCCGCATACCAGCCGGGATTCGTGAAGTAAAAATGATGGCTGTGCCCTTTGTAGTTCGTTAACTGCTTTACCGGCACGCCGGAAATTGGGTCGTCGTAGACCGTCCACTCAGGCGCATACACCTGACCTACACTCATAGGTATCTATCCTTTTGCGGTAAATTCTCTTCATTCTGCAATCATATGATACGGCGCCACAAAGCCGGGGATGGCGACAAGCATGGCAAAGCAATTCTCGAAGGCATGTCCCATCACCGCTTCGCTCGTGGCCGGGGTGACGATGATCGAGCCCGGCCGCACGGGGATCGTGACTGTGTCGGACGTGTCCGTGGCGGGGCGACGGTAGATGACGACGTGTCCCTCGTCCGCTTGATCGACTTCGGGCAGGCCGTAGACCGACCGCGGCAGCACAATTGCCGTCTCGCTGTGGTTGATCAACGTGCCCTCGCCCAATGCAATCGGCCCGTGGAAGTGGCGGATAGGCGGCGGATTGCGATCGATACGCATGTCGAGCGTGTGCTCGTTGACCCGGTTCACGCCGCGACGATCGGGGGACTCGATAGCGGGGCGCTGCGGGGGCAGTGTCTCGCGCCGAAAGGCGCCAGGATAAGCCGCACAGCCGCCGGGAATGCTGCCCAGGTTGCGCAACAGCCCGACGCGTGGCACACGGTAGCCCGTCGACTCGGCGATCACCTCGAAGTAGACACCCGCGCCGTGCAGAATGGCAGGGCGGGGATCGTCGCCGTCCACGCAGACGACGTCGCCGGGCCACAGGTCCACGCCGTGAGGTGTCAGCACACGGGCGAAGCCTTCCTCGGTGGGGACGCAATGACCGTCCTGCCCGGCGCCGCGCACCCACTCCCCAGGGTGAAGATCGAGGGCAGCGTCTTTGGTTTCGATTAGAAACCGATAGATCGTGCGCCCCGGCTGCGGGTGTACGTCCTCTTCGCCGCTCCAGCGTTCCACGGCAAACTCATAGTCAGCGCCGTGGATCTTCCCCAACGCCGCCAGCAGCGCAGAAAGCGAAGCGGGGTCGTCGATGTGGGCGGTGGGAATCGAGATCATGTTCTGTAGCATGGTTGCCTTTCAGCAGATTGATGACGAGATGATGGGATGATGAGGAGCACGTCAAGCCCATCATCTCATCATCCCATCCTCTTCTTTTACATCATCCCATCATCTCTCTTTACACCATCTCTTTCGCGCTTTCCAAGATCAACTCTTTCCCCTGCTCATCGTACTGGTAATGGGCTGCCTTCTCCGCATTGTCGGGCATGGCCATATGGTCTTCGAGGACGGCCACAGCCTGGTCGTAGGATCGCGTCTGCCCCGCTTCGAGGACGTTGTAGAGCAACATGGAGCGGTCGCCGGTGGCGAAGGCCAGCAGGTCACGTTCCATCTCCAGCCATTCGGGCAGGATCTGTTCGAGCATGATCTTCTTGGGCAGCGGGTGCACGCGCAGCGGCTGGATGCCCTTCTTGTTGACGATGGCGGGCACTTCCACCACCACATCGTCGGGGACGCCGGCCAGCGCGCCCTTGTTGGGAATGTTCACCTGGAACTGGCCTTCGTTGTCGTTGACCAGCCCGTCGATGATGGGTACCTGCTGTTCGCGTGTCTTCTGCGAACCGAAGGCTTCCGTGATGCTGGCGTTGGGGTTCTGGATCAGTTCCTTGATCTGGGCCAGCCGTTTCTCCAATCCTTCCACATGCACAGGACGGCCCAGGTGGGTGTCCGGCCCGCCCCAGGGTTCGCCGAACCAGCGCTTCTTGGTCTCGATGTCGGTGTGATACCACCAGCCACCGCGGCGTGGTGTGTCGCCGATGGGCATAAGGCCGAACATGCGGTATTGGTGGATCGTGCCGCGCGACATCTGAATGTCATGTGTGCGCTCGGCGACGTGGGTCTGCCAGTAGTGCTCACCTTCTTCTTCGATCCACTTTTCCAGGAGGGGGTAGGCATCCTCACCTTTATAGTAGAAGTGGGTGAGCCAGATGTTGTGGTTGAGGCCAGGGGCCTGCCACGTGATCTTGTCGTGTTCCTCCAGCCCCAGGACACGGGCGATGTTGTAGACGCCGTAGTGGCCGTGGCAGAGGCCGCACACCTTGATGCTGGTTTCCCGCGTCATCAGGGTGGACCCTTCAAAGACGGGGTTGCCCGATTGGATCAACCAGGCGTCGGGGCAGATTTCTTCCATATCGCGGGCGACGTCGAGCATCAGTTTCAGGTTCGAGTAGTTGCCCGTGCGGAAGCGTCCGCCGTAGTAGTAGCCGTGTTTGTCGGCTACTTCACGCGCCTCGCGCTGGTAGTAGTGGCTGGATGCCGAGGCCGTGTTGATCACGAAATCGGCGTCTTGCAGCGAGGTAGCGCGGTCGGTGGTCTGCTCGAAGCGCAGATCTGCGCCCAGTTCATCGGCGTAGCGGATCGCCAGTTTGGTGATGGCATCGAGGCGGTCGGCGTCGATGTCCATGAAGCTGATCAGGCTGCCGTTGAGGCTGGGCGTCAGGCAGATGTCCTTAACCAGGCCGAGTGAAAAGGTGGCGCTACCGGCGCCGATGACGCTGAGTTTGATAGGGGTTGACATGACGTGTTTGACTCCTTAAGAATGATAAACGTGAGTGTACTTTGAATCACAGGGTTCTGTTGCCAGTGTCGTGTCCACGGTCAAGTGATGGCAATTCCGTAGGGGCGCTGCTTGCTGCGCCCACACTGTGTGGGCGCAGCAAGCAGCGCCCCTACCGATCAAATCATGCTTGACGCACACTAGCCCTGACGGAAAGAAGAAAAGAGCGATAAGAAGGGTAGATGTACCTTGGACACTACATTCCAGAATCCAAATTGAGAAGGGTAATAACAATAAGGACAGGTGACGGGTATGCTGGAATAGTACGCGGTGTTGTTAAGATGGTCGTCCACTTCCATCCACCGTACGGTCCAGAAACCTTGAGCACTATATTGGGGTAGCGTAACTGTTGTCTGGTAAATTCCATCCAGGCTTGTCCCACTGATGCGGTGGCTCTCGGTGAGTGTAAGCGTGTAACTCTGGTTGGGCGATCGTGTGGCGTATCCGTCTAGATAGACTTCCTCAAAACCAGACAGATCATCGGTGATATGCAAAGAGATCGTGATGGTTTGAGCCGCTTCGGCTGTGTTGATGGTAGGCGGTTCAAACCACAGGTCAATCACCATGGGTGGTGTGATGTCCTCACCCTCTGCGGCGGTACTGACAGATGTTATCAATAGAACACTCAACATACTGCCGAGAACACATGTGAGTAGAAGCCGACGTATCATCTCCATCACTCCTCTTCATGCAGTAGGCGTAGGTTAGAATTCGACGGTCAAGGTTTGCCTGTTGTGCTCAATATTATAGACTGATGCACCAAACTTGGCGTGACAGTAGGGATTGTCAAAGCGTGGATAGTTGTGCAGGTCGATTTCGGTCTCGTCCACGCGCAGAGGACCGTTCCACGACAATTCCACCTTGCCGACCGACGGCGACTGGTAGCGGACACTGAGATCGTCGCAGTGGATCTCCGCCGCGGTGACGGCTTCGACGAAGGCGGCGAACGATCCCCACTCGTCCACGCTGCCCAATTCGCATACCCAGACATTGTCGGGCGAATCGGCGCGAAGTTCAACTTGCGCTCCTTGCGCGTCGCCGCGCCACTGCACAGGATGCTGCGAGTAGAGGGCGAGATAGCCGCCATCCCCGGCCGCAAAGATCCAGTGCCCGCGGTCCTCCACGGCGCGGTCCTCCACGGCATCGAAGGCGGCGCGCGGGAAGTAGGCGTGGCTGTAGGGGAAGGCATCGTCGGCAGGGATGTGGTGCATGGCGATCAACACGTTGCGGTGTTGTACCGCTTTGGGCAACACGCCGTTGCCGCCCCAGAAGTTGGGCCGCGAGATCTCGTCCTCTGCGCCCGGGTGGTTGGTGAAGACGACGGCATCGATGCCCAGGGTGGCCTGCCATGGGTGTTGCTGGTAGCCGGGCTTGCCGGGGCGGTAGTCCTGCGCGCAACTGAGCATGTAGTGGGGCGTGCGGTAGGTCTGCACGTGGACTTCGGTCATGGCGTGGCAGTCGATGCTCGGCTCGGCTTGCACATGGCGATCTGCCTGCGCCCACGTCGCCAATTGATCATAGCGGGGCTGGTAATCCTCATAGAGCATCACGCCGAATGTGCGCCTTGTCTGCTGCGCCAGTTCGATGATGGCGGGGTGCGTATAGTCTTGAATGCTCCAGTAGAGATAGCCGTCTTCCATATCGGTGTACGAGAGACCGTGCGCGGCTGCGTCCTCAATGTTGATGCTGTGGCGCTCGCACATCAGCCGCGGACCGTCGAGATCGGCGGCGATGGCAGCGATCACGGGCGGACAGCGATAGGCGCTGGTGGCGAGGGGCACGGCGCCCAGCGCCGACGGTTTGTTGAATATCCCCATGCCGAACATGAGTTTTGCCGTGGAGGCCGAGTCCTCGCCGCGACCACCTTTGATCAGCCGTGGGTATGAGCGACCGTGGCTGCTGCCGAAGACGCCGCGATAGGTGTGCAGCGCCATTTCGAAGAGGATCACGTCGATCAGGTTGCCGGCGCGGCGGCGCACGTCGGCGTCTTCGGCGAAGTCGTAAAGGTTGACCAACGCCAGCAGATCTTCCTCGAAGTAGCAGTTTGAGAGCCATTCGCTGAAGCCGAAGCGCTCGCGGAAGTCGAACCAGCGCCGGATCAGGTGCAGGGCGTGGTCGATATGGTATTGGCCGTCCTTGCCCGAAACGGCGAAGATCTGATCACGGAACAATTGCCCGGCCAGCAACTCGTCGCTGTGGAAGATGATCTGGTGGTTCTCGGTGTGGTAGCAACGCCGATCCGTGCCCGGTTGATCCCACCAATACTTGAACTTGAGCAGACAGGCTTCGATCTCGCCAATTAGCGCTGCGGAAATCAACGGGCTGTTGCGATAGCCGTGGACAATGCGCAGCAATGCGCCCAGGGTAAAGTCCGAGCAATCCTGCTGCGAGTAGACGTAGTCGATTCCCTCGCGGATCGGCGTCTCGTTTACCGGCTCCTTGCCCAACTCCAGCCGCCCGATCTGGCTGAAGAGGCCGGTGCGCCCGCCGGTGTTGTCCGCCGCGCAATACTCGAGGTAAAGCCGGCGACGTTCGTCGTAGGTCCCCTGTGGGGAGGACCAGTAGGTATCTTGAAAAGTTGGCATGAGTGAAAGTCGTTTCTAGTTGGGGCACGAGGGGGATGGGGAGCGGATCTCGCCAATGAAGCGAGTGGTCCTGCCCATCCCCCTCATGCCCGTACGCGTGTGAATGTTGTATTGTTGGGGCACGAGGGGGATGGGGGCGGATCTCGCCAATGAAGCGAGTGGTCCTGCCCATCCCCCTCATGCCCGTACACGTGTGAATGTTGTATTGTTGGGGCACGAGGGGGATGGGGAGCGGATCTCGCCAATGCAGCGAGTGGTCCTGCCCATCCCCCTCATGCCCGTACGCGTGTGAATGTTGTATTGTTGGGGCACGAGGGGGATGGGGAGCGGATCTCGCCAATGAAGCGAGTGGTCCTGCCCATCCCCCTCATGCCCGTACGCGTGTGAATGTTGTATTGTTGGGGCACGAGGGGGATGGGGAGCGGATCTCGCCAATGAAGCGAGTGGTCCTGCCCATCCCCCTCATGCCCGTACCAGCTCTGCGATCGCGATTCCGCTCTCCCCGGCCACCGAATAGAGCAGATAGGTGCGTCCATCCTCTTCAAAAACGGCGGGATCGCGCAGTTGGCGCGCCCGCTCGTGGATCGCGCCTCGCTGCGAGGGGAGCAACGGCAGATCTGTTCCTTCGTATAGTTTTTCGGGCTGGATCACCGGAACCGGCGGCGTCGCCTGCCAGGAGAGCCGATCTGGGCGCAGATCGATGGTCGAGGCGATGATCTGTTCGGGGCAGTCGCCCGCCACCGAATAGAAGACGGTCAACCTGTCGCCGTCCACCTTGACGGCAGTGTGGCGTTGATCGCGCCCAAAGAGGACCGGCCCATGCTCGAAGTCGGTGAAGCCGTCGCCTGAGCGGAAGAAGATCCCCGGCATCCCCAGCGCATAGACCCAGCCGCCGTGGCGAAAGACGCGGAAATAGCTCGGCCCCAACACTTCGCTCTGCGACGTGAAGTGAATCCCGTCCTCGGAGGTGGCGACAAACGACCGTTGCCCGCCCAGGAAGGGGTAGGCCTGTGTCAGCGGATCGCCTGCCTGTTCTTCTTGTGACAATGCCGGTCCGTGGTAGTACATCACAATGCGGCGGTTGGCTGCGTCTACATGTACGTCGGGTGAGGCAATGTGACCGTGACAGGGTGTCTCGTCCAGTGCCAACGTTCCCGGCGCGTAGACTTTCCAGGGGCCGGCCAGATCGTCGGCATAGGCCAGGCGGATAAATTCCCCCTGATGATGGCCAAAATAGAGATAGTATCGTCCTAACGCCGCCGGCAACCAATCCGGCACCCGGATCAACGAAGGGCCGTTGATGTTCGAGCCGATGCGGACGTCCATGTCGGGCGTGATCACGGGGTTCTGGGGAAGACGGATGACTCGCATGACCCTAACCACCGTTCCCTTCATTTGCAAACGGATACTGATACCACTCCATCATACCGCGTGCGGCGGCTTCGCCGGCGAAGATCAGGATCGACGTGTACTTGTCGGCGAAGACACGCCCGCCGCCGCTGCCCACCAGGAGTGCGCCAGAGGCATCCAGGCGTTTTTCGTTGCCTGCACCTTCGGCCGGCGAATCGGTCAGCGCCGCGAATTGACGCACTGCGATCTTCAAGTAGTGATCCTCACCGGTGATGCGGTGGACGTGGGTGAGCGCTTCCAACGCGTGCGGCGTCGGCGCCGTGCGTCGCAAAGACGGGAGTTCCTTGTAGTAGAAGATGCCGTCAGGGCCGATGCAGTGTTTGAGCAGATCGTCCATCACCGAGACCATCAGCCGTTTGACCCGGTAATCGTTTTCGATGAGGAGGTAGCGGGCGAACGAGTTGACCGTCAAGGTCACCATGAAGGGGACGCGCGGCATCGTGTGACTGGTGTACGGGGCCAGCAGCGCGTTGAAGCGATCAAACCAATCGACAAACATATCGACGATCCGCTTTGCTTCGTCCTTCCAGCGCTGCTTGCCCGTTGCCAGGTAGAGGCCCACCAACGCACGCAGCGCCCAGCCGTTCTCGCGCACCGATGTCGCACCAGGGCGCCGCATCTCTGGCCGCGTCAGATGGCGCAGAATGTTCTCTCCAATCGAGTTGGCCGCGTCCAGCGCTTCGCTGCGCCCGGTGAGAAAGTAGTAGTCAAGAAAACCTTCCGTCCATTCATGCGATGGGGTGACGCCGCCGGTGGCGTGGTAGGCGGTGTGGATGCGCAGCCCGCCGTCGATGAGCGGATCGGCGTGGCGATGGCAGAAATCGACGTCGAGCCAGTGTCGTGCGCTGACCAGCGCCGAATCGAGCACGCGTCGTTGCCCGGTGAGCGCATAGAACAGCGTGCAGGCGTGAGGGCGATCATACTCGTTGTTGACAAAGACGACTTCGCCGTTGCCCCGCCCTTGGGCCGTGTAGTGGGCGTCGGGGGCGTCGCCGAAGTGCATCATCCCCATGGCCTTGGGCCGGTTGTCGTGCAATTTGCCGAAATAGGTGATGAGCTTGCCCGGCAACCGCTCGGGGAAGAACGATTCAAGCCATGGATTGTTGGCCCGATACCAGGCCGCGTCCAGCGATGGCCGGTCAGGTAGCTGGAATTGCAGACTTCTCACACTCAGATCATCCAACGACGTGTCGGCGGCGTGGAAGTGAAGTTGCATCCGGTGCGTTTTGCCCATCCCCTGAATGATGCGCGCCGGTGGTGCGTCCTCACTGTAGAGGTGGGCCGTGATTCCGGTGCGATCCACGGTCAACCGCTTGGGAAAGTTCTGATGCGCCTGGTGAATCGACAGCGTCAGCCCGGCGGTGTCGTTGCGCCAATCGGCCCAAAAGTCACCGTAAAACGAGTCGATGAAATGTTCGTTGGCCTGGTAGAGCAGCGTCTCGGCGTCGATGACCTGTGACAGCGCCTGTTGCCCCTGTTGAATGCGGGTGCGGTAATAGCCCTCGCCCAACGCCAACTGAGGACGACCTACCGCCTCACCCCTCATCGAGAGCGTGATTGCCTTGACCGTCAGCTCTGGAGCATCCTCGGCGTGGATGAATTGATGCTCAACCTCTATATAGGGCTTGCCCGCATACGCCGTGATCCGTCCGCGCAGATCAAGCCACTCGCTGCCGTCGGCGCGGCGATGCTTGCCGCGCACCAGGATCACCGCCCGTAGTGGACCCGCTTCCTCCACGCTGAGCTGCACACGACTGTCCGCACTGCGCACCATATCATCGCCGCAGTGGATCGTAAAGCCGTCGAAGCGTTGCGCCACCGGCTGCCCGTCCAGCACAACATCCTCGATGGGGCGAAAGCCCTGCTCCGACACGGTAAAGGTGAGCGGACCTGTATCGACGCCCAAACCACCTTCTGTGGCGCTGATCGTCACCTCCTGCACCGGTTCAGAAGCAGGGATCGTATCGTCCACGAAGAAGGTCAGGGTCTTGGATGCATTGCCCGGCAAGTCCGGCTGCAGGTGGACGAGCAACCACTTGATGCTGCCATCGTCCCACTGCGCCAGCGGACGCGCCTGAATCGGCAGGCGTACACGCTTGTCCTGCACGTGCAGATGGGCGGGGGATGTTAAATCACCCCGCCCAAACGGAATGCTCACCGTGACCGGTTCGGCGCGCCTGTCGAACTGTGAGATCTTTTCAAAGAACAGAGTGGCCATTGGGGGGAAGTCCTCGGGTTCTTGGTTGGCTTGTTGCCCGTTACGTAAAATGCAGCCGCACCAACAGATCTTGAAACTGAATATCCATCGACTCGGCGTTGAGCGGCGTTTGCGTATAGGGATTCTGATAGTGTTCAAAGCCGCTAATCGCGGTTTCGCTCCCATTTACGCGCAGCGGACCCGTCCACCCGAACGACAGTGTCTCTCCGCGCAGCGTTTCCATCTCGACGCTGAGACCGTCAAAGGTGGGTTGGCCGGCCATTACCTCCGCCTGGAAGGCTTCAAAGCTGCCGTCCTGGGCGGCGCGGCCCATTTGCACCAGCCAGATGTTTTCGCTGCCAAGCGAACGCAGTTCTCGCAGGGCACTCTTGCCGCTCTGGATCAACTCGATCCCCTGCGACGCTGTGATGGCGAGATAGCCTTCGCCGACGCGGGCGAAGGCCCACCCATCGCGGATCGTGTGCTCATCAAAGGCGTAGGTGGGGAAGTAGGCGTGCGTGAAACCCATCCAGTCGTCGGCGGGTAAGTTGTGGACGGCGATCAGTGCGTCTTTCCACTGCGCGGCGCGGGGCAGGACGACGTTACCATGCCAGAAATTGGGGCGATGTGCGCCGTCTTCGCTGATGCAGGGCGGGTGGGTGACAAAGACGACTGCTTCGGGGCTGAGCGTGGCCTGCCAGATGTGCTGCTGGTAGCCCCGCCGGCCCGGTTGATAATCCTGCGCCGACGCCAGCATATAGTCGGGCGTTTTATACGTGACCTTGTTGACCTCCCACGCACCTTCTGCCAGATCGCACCACTGTTCCATTTCACCGGCGTGGCGCTCGCGGTTCCACATTTCGGCGCCGGGATCGAGCGCGATGGCTTCGATCACCGGTGGCAGCAAGTAGCTGACGGCGCAGGCCAGGCTCACCGTGCCCAGGATGCACTCGTTGAAGATGCCCTTGCCCCACAGCAGGCGCCCGATCCCCGATGTCGGTTCCAGATAGCCGCCTTTGATATAGGGCGCGTAGGTGCGTCCGTGTGTAGAACCGAAGACGCCCTTAAATGAGTTGATCGCCAGCGAGAAGAAGATCTTGTCGAGGACAACGGTTGCCATCTCGCGCACGTCGTCGTTCTCGGCCAGATCGGCCAGGTGTGACAGCGCCAGCACATCTTCCTCGAAGTAGGTGTTGGAGTCCCATTCGCGGAAGCCGCCGGCGGCGCGTTTGCGCAGCCAAGACAATGCCATGCGTTCACCCTTGAGGCGGTGTTCCTCGCCCGTCAGGTTGGCGTTGGTGAAGAGATCATCGGGCAGCAGTTGACCGGCCAGCACTTCGCAGGTGTGAAAGAGGATCTGATGGTTCTCTGACCAGAAACACATGGCGTCGCTGCCCGGTTCGTCCATCCAATAGCGGAAGTTGAGGAAAGACGCCTTCAGTGGTTCGATCAGATCCTGTGGGAAGCCGGGCTCCTCGATGTAGCGGCCCACCATACCCAGAAGACCGACCAGATAGAAATCACTGCAATCGGCGCGGCTGTTGATCATGGCGATTGTGTCGACGATGGGTTTGCGGTCAACCCGATCCCACCAACCCAACTCCATCTTGGCGATCTCGGCAAAGACGTTGACTTTTCGCTTAGCCGCATCGCGCAATGCCTCGGCGCGGCGTTCCTGATACGTGCCGTAGCGGTCGGTGCTGTATTGGCGATTGCCCGCGATCTGTACATCGAAGCTGCGATCGACGCGCAGACCGTGGACGTAATAATCGTTGAGGTCCGGCAAGAGCACGATGCGGTAGCGATCTTCATCGAACTGGTAGCCCTTGCCCAGGATCATCTGTTGGCGCGTTTCACCCTTGGTGTCCTGCTCAGAGTAGGTGCGCCCATCATGACGTTGTAAGCGGGCCACGACGCGGCTTCTGAGCGGCTGTCCTTGTGGCCAGAAGACTGTGATTTCTGACTCGCGGCTGTAGAGATCGCGATCGAGGTAGGCGTTGGCTAGAATCGATTCCAACTGTTGACGACGACCGGCTGGGTGTACGTTCGTGGGCAAGGCCACGCTGAGGTCGGCGCTGTCGCCGTCCAATTGGAGCGCCATCACGTAGGGACATTCGCGAACGGCAATGCCTTCGAATCGCACCAGGATCGTATTTTCGCCTGCCGTCAGATCGAACGAAACCGTCGAGGTGGACGGTAATTGGTGAGTGAAATGTTCCACACGCTGGACGTGTTCACCGTTGACCCAGGTATCAGCGGGCGCGTTGGTGGTGAGCCGCGCCGTAACCGTCCGTGCGTGAGGACTATCCACACGGCAGAAGGCCCACGAGATCAGGTGATGGCAGGTGTGGTGGAAGCAGGAGAAGTCGACAAAGTGATCGTCGGCGCTGCGATAGACGCGCCAGGTCAACGGTGTTTCGGCCTGAGACGGCGCAAACGCCGCCCGTTCCAGCGGCGTCTGCTCGACTTCGGATGTGGGGCGGTAGCGGCTGCGTGCGATCTGAAGCTTGTAATCCGGGCCGCTGAATTGATCGAGATCGTCTACCGGCACAGCCAGAGGTCCGGCGGTCAACCAGTCGTGGATGAAACCATCCACGAGCGGGTAGGTCAACCAGACCGGCGCATTGACCACAGGTTGGCTATTCATAGAGCACGCACCGCACTTTGTGTTGTCCTTCTAATTCTAAGAGTGTTGGTGTGCGTACATCGCAAACACCTTTGATGGCACTACGACAGCGTGGATGGAAGGGGCATCCGCTGGGGATCGAGTAGGGATCGGGCACCGTTCCGCGGATGGCGGTCAGTCTGCTGGTGATATCCTGTGCCGACTTGCGGCCCAACAGCGGGATCGAACGCAACAGCGCGCGTGTATAGGGGTGCTTGGGATCATAGAAAAGGGTCTCGACATCGGCCATTTCCACAACTTCACCCAGGTACATGACCACTACAAAATCGGCCATCTGGGCGATGACGCCTAAATCGTGGGTAATGAAGATGATGGCCATGCCCAACTCATCCTGCAATTGCTTCATCAAGGTCAGGATCTGGGCCTGCGTGGTCACGTCGAGCGCCGTGGTCGGCTCGTCGGCGATCAGGATCGACGGCTGGCACGAGAGCGCCATTGCGATCATAGCGCGCTGGCGCATGCCGCCGCTCAACTGGAAGGGATAGCGGTCGACGGTGCGTTCGGGGTAGGGCATGCCCACGCGGTCGAGCATCTCAATCGTCAGCCGTCGCGCACCGGCATTGTCCACGTCCTGGTGCAGGAGGATCGCTTCCATGATCTGGTTGCCAATCGTGTGCACCGGGCTGAGCGATGTCATCGGTTCCTGGAAGACCATGGAGATCTCGTCACCACGGATAGAGCGCGCTTCGGTCCCTTTGGGATCGAGTTGGGCCATATCCACCACATCTTTGGTGATGCTGCCGTTGCGTTCCGTACTGCGGTGAAAGAGGATTTCGCCTTCGACAATGCGTCCTGGTGGCGGCACGATGGACATGACGGAACGGGCCATCACCGACTTGCCACAGCCACTTTCGCCGACCACGCCGACTGTTTGTCCGCGCAGCACGGTGAAATCGACGTTTTCAACGGCGCGTACGATCCCCTGTTGTAAGAAAAAGTGAGTCTTGAGCCCCTTGACCTCAAGCACAACGTCTTGTGGATCGCCTGGCGGCTTTGTGCGAGCGGGAGCGGATGGGACAGGCACTGTTGCCATTCTAATCTCCTATTCAGAGGATTACTTTGCGTACGGGTCTGCGGCGTCGCGAATGCCGTCGCCCAGGAAGTTGAAGGCCAGCACGGTGATGATGACGGCCAGGGCCGGCGTAAGCACCCACGGTGCCAGCGCCACCGATCTAAGATTCTGCGCCTCTTGCAGGAGTACGCCCCAACTGATGGCCGGCGCGCGCAAGCCCAGCCCAATAAAGCTTAACCCCGTTTCCGAAAGGATGATGCCTGGGATCGACAGGGTGAGCGAGGCGATGATGTGGCTGAGGAACGAGGGCAACATATGGCGCAAGATAATGCGCATTTCACTGGAGCCGGCGAAGCGCGCCGCCATCACGAAGTCCTCTTCGCGCAGACTGAGGAAACGGCCGCGCACCACGCGCGCCAGCCCCGTCCACCCCACAAAGGCGAGCAGGATGGTGACGCCAAAGTAGAGCCGTACGACAGGCCAGTCGGCGGGCAGCGCCGCCGCCAGCGCCATAATCAGCGGAATTTCAGGGATCGAGCGGATAAATTCGATCAGGCGTTGGATGGCATTGTCGATAGCGCCGCCATAGAAACCTGAAATGCCGCCCAGGATGATCCCTACCACCAGACTGATGATCACGCTGACAAGACCAATCGTCAGCGAGATGCGTGCGCCGTAGACGATGCGTGAGAAGAGATCGCGGCCCAACCGATCGGCGCCCATCAAGAAGATGCCCTGTACCTCGCGGTCGGCATCCAGGCCGAAGAGGTGGAGGTTCATTTCCCAAAGATTCCACATCTTGTACTCTGGCCCTTCCACGAAGAAGCGGATCGGGTAGATCACCGATTCGTCTTCACGGTAGATGTTGCGCAGGGTCTCGGGATCACGATCCCGGACGATGCCGTATACAAAGGGACGCCGCAGAGTCCCTTCGGAATCAATGATGTGAATACTCGTCGGTGGCGTGTACTTGTACATGACGAATGAGTTTTCGGGGCTGTACGGCGCCACAAATTCGGCAAACACTGCCACGGTATATAAGATGACGACAACCACCGAGCTGATCACCGCCAGCCTGTGCTTGAGAAAACGCCACCACATCAACTGCGCGTAGGACGCAATGTGTGCTTTGTCTTCTTTGATCCCGTCATCGGCCAGTTCATCCTGACTTAGTTGCTCTTCATCTTCGAGCCGATCTAGCCAGGACCTTTTTTCAACATTCTGCATGAACGATTCTCCCGAAATAATAGTTCATCTGCTCCGAGATTCTGATGACCCGCCGTGAAGGACGTGGTCCTACATCTCCAGCCGGATGCGCGGATCGACAAGGGCAAGCAGGATGTCCGAAATCAGTGTGCCGATCACGGTCAGGGTGCTGAGCAGAAAGAGGAAACTACCCGCCAGGTACATGTCTTGAGACGTGAGAGCACGCAGCATCATCGGTCCTGTCGTCTGCAAACTCAAGACCAAAGCAACCAACGTGGTGCCGGAGACAAGCGTGGCCAACGACCAGCCCACAGTGCTAAAGAAGGGATTCAACGCCACGCGCACCGGGTACTTCCAGATCAATTTCGTTTCAGAGACGCCCTTGGCGCGGGCGGTTTCGACATACGGTTTGTTGAGTTCGTCGAGCAGGTTGGCGCGCGTGATACGAATGTTGCCCGCCGTACTGCTCACCGCTACGATCAACATCGGCACCCAAATGTGGGAAAGCATGTCCATCAGTTTGGCCCAACTCCAGGGTGCCATCATATACTGCTCGGAGAAGAGGCCGCTCACGTTCAATCCAAATTGGGATTGGACGACAAAGAGCACAACCAACGCCAGTAGAAAGCCTGGCGTCCCCAGGCCCACAAAGCTGAGCGTGGTCAATAAATAGTCCAGCCACGAATATTGGTGCGTGGCCGAATAGACCCCGATAGGGATCGCCACCACCCAACTCACCAGTAAGGCCGAGAACGAAACGGCCATCGTCAACCCCAGTCGCTCCCAGATCAAGTCTTTGACCGGTTTTTGCCACTCAAAAGACTGGCCCCAGTCTCCGCGCGTAATGATGCCGTTTACCCATTTGGCATACTGCACATAGACCGGTTCGCCGAAGCCGTACCGTTGACGCAGTGATTCGAGTTGCGTTTCATCAATAATATCGCCCTGCTGACGCAACTGCGCCGCATAGGAGGTCAAGAAGTCGCCGGGCGGGAGCTGGATGATCGCAAACGATAGGATCGACACCGCAATCAGTGTCGGGATCATATAAAGAACGCGGCGGATAATAAAGACAGCCATTCATACCTCCAGGAGCAGGATAAGAACAATAAGCGTACGACCCGTGGTGCGTGAGGAGAGCTTCTTGATTTCTTCAATTAGTGCCGATCGGGTTCGTTTAGTGCGTAGTGCGTTTACGCACTAAACGAACCCCTATCTGTTTTAAATCACGGATTCAAGAGAATCGTCCCACGCGACACACAGGTATGTAGGTTACGCGGTGTGAGCGGCCGGATCTTCCCAGAAGTACGTCTCGGTGTTGAGCAGGTGCTCATCGCCGGTCGGATCGTCGATGGGGAAGCCGGGCAGGTAATTCTTCATGCCGTTCTTGACGATGACCAGGGCCGGGGCTTCGCCCAGGTAGCCAATCATGGGCAGCTCGCGTGCCCAGATGGCCAGGATCTCTTGGAACATCTCGTTGCGTTTGGCTTCGCTAGGTTCGGTGGCCAGCGCATCCCAGGTGTTCCAGATGTCCCACACCCAGTGATCGGCCGGGGGTTCCTGGCCGTTGGCATCGGAATTGTCCAGACGCCACAGTGACCAGGCCGCCGCCCAAGGGCGATCCGGCTGTTCACAGGTGAAGATGATGGGCGCCGCAAGCGGCAGCACAGTACGGTCGCCACCCCAGGCGGCAGCTTCGATCTCGTTGGATTCGTAGTGCTCGGTGTAGAGGGAGCGCTCGAAGTACTTGTAGGCGGCGTTGACGCCGACGGCCTTATAGTACTCGATGACCTGCAAGACGAAGTCCTCGTTCTGGGTACCGGGCTGGTCGATACCCTCGATGATGAAGCTGATTGCTTCCGTGGTGCCGGGCCATACGCGGAAGCCTTCGGAATCCTTTTCGGCATAGCCTGCGCCGTCGAGCAGGGCATTCGCTTGTTCGGGATCATACTCGATGTAGGCGTTGGCCTGTTCGGGGTTCGCCTGCGGCGACTGGGGCAACGGACTATACTGTCGTGGCGTGTACAGACCGTCGAAGACCAGCTCGTTGACAGCGTTGCGATCGACGGCTACCGATAGGGCAATACGCACATCGCGCTTGTTGAAGAACTCGCGCAGCCGATCGTTCTTGGTTGTCAGGTTCAACTGCACCGACGGGTGACCTGAACTAGCGCCAATCACCACCTGGTATTCGCCGGCTTCTTCGCTCTCTTTAAAGAGGGTGAAGTTGGCCAACTGCACGTGACGGGCCTGGAAGTCAATTTCACCATTGACCACACGCAGGTTGAAGACCTCAGGATTCTCGAAGAGGCGATGGTTGATGGCGTCGATGTAGGGCAGTTGGTTGCCGTCCTCGTCCACGGCGAAGAAGTAAGGGTTGCGCTCCATGAGGAAGAGCTCATTCGAAAGCTCATTCTTCGCAATCCATGCACCATAGCTGGGCCTATCTGGGTTCATATACCAGTTGTTGCGGTCGAGGTAATACTCTGACCAACTGTTGAAACCGGCAGCGGCGGTGTCGGCTTCGAGCTTGGCAGTATCCTCGGTCAAGTCGATGTGGAACTGCGACATATAATGGCCGGGAGCCAACGGACCGGGTGTAGGACGCGCAAGGCTGTAGAGGAGCAATGGCTTGGGATCGGCGTACTTCATCTTGAAGGTGTTGTCGTCGACCACTTCAACTTCCATGGGGGTGCGCGCTGTGCCGGAAACCCAGGCGCCGCCAGGTGCAGGTTGGAGTTCGGGGTAAGTCTCGAAATTCTCCCACCACCATTGCACGTCGCCGGCAGTCACCGGCGTGCCATCCGACCACTTGGTACCTGGGCGCAGGTAGAAGGTCCATTCCTTGCCGTCATCACTCAGTTCCCACGATTCGGCCATGCGCGGCTGCATGTTGAGGTTCTGGTCGAACCAGACGAGACCATGGTCCTGGCATTTGGTCGGCCCCCAGCGGTCCGAGACGCCGCTGAAGCCACGGCGCATGGTGCCGCCGTAGTTGCCGGTCATCTCGGCGACGGGCATCACCTGCGGGTTGCTGGGGAGCCGTTCGTCGACGGGCGGCAGTTCGCCGGCGGCGACCAGATCGGCGAGCATTGGGGCTTCGTTGTACTGCGATGGCGGCCCAGCAGGGGCTGCCGATTCAGCCGCCGGCGCCGACGTAGCGGCCGGCGCTACGCCGCCTGCATCTGGCACGGGTTCACCACTGGCGCCACAGGCGACAGTGACGACACCTGCTGTCGCCAGGGCAGAGAGCCTCAGAAACTCACGTCGTGAGACACCCCGATTGATAAGTCTTCTCATGCTTGTACCTCCAGTGTGTAAGGAAACAAAATGCTGCATATGACGCTGTATCGTCTGCGCACCACGTGTTGAGCCCAATTCTCGTCGCATTTCACGCAGTACGTTACAACCAAACAAACTTAGCTCGTCGGCGCCGTCTGAGGAATCAACCACGGTGGGAGCGCAGTCTCTTTTTCACTCAGATAGTTGGCATACAAGAATCGGTAGACGTCGCTGACGTAATACTGAGGATATAGTTTCTTGGGCAACGTATCTAGAAAGCGGTCATGGACGAGATCGGCCATGCGTTCATCCATGCCTGATGCAACTTCGTAGTCAAAATAGATCGCCAGATCCTTGTCGGGGTCCTCAATAATGCGCTTGACACCGAAGGTCTCTGGGTAGCGGTGCGCCGGTGAGTAGCGCTCCATCAGGAATGTGCCCATTGCCGCTGAGTTAATGTATGGCTTGTGGGCGTAGAGAAAATTCACCGTCTCTTGGGCGTGATTGATGGTTTCACCGGGGAAGCCGAAGAAGAAGAAGGTGTGGTTCCAGATGCCGGCTTCACTGCTCTGGCGCAGAATGCGGCTCATGTCGTCGAGTTGCGTCCCCTTGACCATCTGCTCGATGATGGCGGCCGATGCGCTTTCCAGCCCGAAGAGGATCATGCGGCAGCCGCCGCCGTACATATCCTCGAGCAACTCGCCGCTGATTACCTTCTCGAAACGCACGCATCCTCCCCAGGTGACAGGGGTGCCCTTCGCTGCCAGGATCTTTGACAGGTCGCGCAGATTACGTGGTGTCACGGCTTCGTCGGAAAAGAAGATGTGCTTAACGCCATACTTTTCGTGCAACGCCAACATCTGCTCCGCCAACTTTTGGGCACGCAGTTGGCTGAACGATTCTGCTTCACCGTAGCCCACATTGCAGAAGGCACACTTGCCGAAGTAACAACCGCGCGCCGTAAGCAGCGGCAAGGCCAGCCGCGGGGCCAGATAGCGATCCAACGGCAGGCCGTCAAAGTCGGGGATGGGCAGATTGGTGATCTTCTCGGGATCCTTGCGCGCATTGACGCGGATGGCGTCCCCGTCGCGGTAGACCAGATTGGGGATGTGCGAGAGATCGCGGCCTTCGCCCACCGCTTCAACCAGTTGGCGCAACGGCACTTCGCCGTCAAAGACCACCGCGCTATCGATCAGTTGGAACATCTGCGGCGCTTTGGGCAACTCCTCGCGCAACATGCTGATGTGCGGACCACCAATGCTGATGTGGCATTTCAACCCGGCCTGCTTGATCAGATACGCTGCGGTCATCCCCGGCAGCATCTGCGCCATCGAGGGGATCGAAATCCCCACGACGTCGGGCTGTTCGCGGATGACGTCGGGCAACAAAACGCGCCGGAAGAGATCGACAAACATGTTGTGCCGTTCATCCTGCACAGCTTGCAGCAAGAAACGACTACTATCCACCGGGCCGGCGGCAACGTATGTCTGTAAGGTGAGATAGGCGGGGTAGAAAGGAAGGGATACAACTTCGAGTGCGTCGACAACTGTTTGAAAGGTGCGTAGCCCGGTAGGGCCGTCGAAAAAGGCTTCGCTGCGCATGGTGTCGACGGCCTGTTCCACCTCTTTGGCCAGCATCGGGCCGTTGCGCAGTGCCCATTCGACTCGATCCGGCGGTGGAGATGCGCCTCGCTGCGCACCGGCCTGCGGCGAACCGAAGCGTTGATGCAACAGCGCCACCGAGTCCAGAATGGCGTCGTGGCGCAGCAGGATGTCAAAGACTTCAACGTTTAAGTCGCGCTGAATGACATCGATGCCCTGTTGGCGCAGATAGGCTGTCAACGTGGGCAGCGCCAGGTGAGGCATGGTGGGCGTCCAGTTAGGCGGGAAGAGCAGCATAACCTTGCGCGGCTGAGTGGATTGACGCGGTCGTTCCGGCATCAAATCATCGAGCGGAATCAGTCCACTCGTGCCGGTATGACCATTTTGACTGCGATAACGTGTGTCTACGGATGAACCGTTTTTCATGTGGTCAGAAGGTGGTGAACAGAGCAAACTGGTTTGCGTAGAGGGGATGTCGCCATCAGGCGATCACGCCGTGCAAATCCAATTCACCCGCGTAGTGACAGCGCACAAAATGGCCGGGCATCAACTCTCGCAGTGCCGGCGTCTCTTTGATACAGCGGTTCTGGTCGTTGTAACGGCAACGAGGATGAAAGTAGCAGCCGCTGGGCGGGTTGGCCGGATCGGCCACATCGCCTTCGAGCACAATCGGTTCGCCCCGGTTGAGGGGATCCGGTTTGGGCACGGCTGAAAGGAGCGCTTCAGTATAAGGGTGCAGTGGTTTCGTGTAGAGTTCCTTGGTCGGCGCACTTTCGACCAACTGCCCCACGTACATGACCGCCACGCGATCGCTAATATGTTCCACCACGCTAAGGTCGTGGGCAATAAAGAGGTAGGTCAGACCAAACTGCGCCTGCAAATCCTGTAACAGGTTCAAGATCTGCGCCTGCACAGAGACGTCGAGCGCAGACACGGGCTCGTCGAGGACGATCAACTGTGGGTTGAGGGCCAATGCGCGGGCGATGCCGATACGCTGGCGTTGTCCGCCGCTGAAGGCGTGTGGGTAGCGATTGAAGTATTCAGGACGTAGCCCTACCACACGCAACAATTCCGCCACCCGATCTTCCAGCTCTTTGCCGCTTGCGATCCCATACACAAGCAGCGATTCACCGACATTTTGCAGAAGGTTCATGCGTGGGTTAAGCGAAGAATAGGGGTCTTGGAAGACCATTTGCATGTTGCGCCGCAGCCGTTTGAGTTGCTGAGCATCTGCATCGGCCAGGTTGACGCGCCCCAAATTTTGATCGTCAAACCACATCTCGCCGCCTGTTGGCACATAGGCGCGCATGATCACACGGCCCGTCGTCGTCTTGCCACAACCACTTTCGCCCACCAGCCCCAGGGTCTCACCTTGACGAACGTAGAAGCTAACATCGTCAACCGCTTTGACGTGACCGACCGTACGCGAGAAGAAACCGCGCTTAATGGGAAACCATTTTTTGAGATTCTTGACTTCGAGCAAAGTGGGGCGATCAGACGAGCTAGAGGATTGGACAGACCTGGATGTGGTCACTTCGTCCGTATGGATCAACAGCGTACCTCCTCAAGGGAACAGCATCTACACTATGCGGAGGTGATTCCGTACACAGCTAGATAGCTCGAATTAAAAACGATAGTGCGATCAATGTAAGTTGAACAAGTAAGATTCGGCCTGATCGGATCAGCAGTTTGCCTTGTTCTACGCCTTTGCGTAAGTATCCCTCGAGGAGAAAGATCACAAAGATCCAGAGGGCACCCATAGCGAAAATAAACCAACGATCCAGGGCTCGAAGTTGCCAGGGATTAACACGCAAGAAGAGGATGTCTTCGACAAGATTGCTTCGGATCAGAAAGAGCAGCCAAAGCCCGATAGCGCTGATCAGAAACCAGATCAAATAGCACGCTGTGTAACGGACTGCCAATATCCATATATTAGGCGAAGAATCGTTCTCGGGAAGTTCGCCGCGCATTATAAATTGGGATCCATCCTTCCCTTAGCAGGGAAAATGGAGTTTGGGTATGCATTCATTATTTGTGGGGGAACGCTATAATTGATGAATACAGAATACTCTGGCTGGGAATGATTTTCCGATTATACTGTACGCTCCATCGGCTGTCAAACCCAATTGGCAAGCTTAACACGGCGCCCTCTTGGGCTGCATCTGAGTATCCACATCGGTTTGCAGATTGAGATCGGTGCATCTATACTGAAACCCACCCCAACGGTAGATCGTCCCCGATCTTGTCTGTATTTCACAAAGGAGTGTTGCTTGATGAGCACCAATGCTGCGGAAACCACCGCAGGATCCAACGCGGAGATCTCGGCACAAACTGCCGCCGAGAATAACCCGGAGATTCACCCAGAGACTCAACCCGAAACCCCACCTGTCGTGTCCGGTCTCGCTTTACACAAAGACCGTTACCTGGGTTTTTCGCTTTTCTATCCCAGCGCCTGGCACCAATTCCAATGGCTTGACGGTCGTCGCGGCGTTCTCTACGGCCCTATTTATAATGACAACAGCACCATCTTCGCCGTCGCCGTCCAGGATCTGGGCATCGTCGTCAACAAGCGCGATCTCAAGGATCTGCATGTCGGTTTCATCGCCGGGATCGGTCGGCTGGCCGGGAGTCGTATTGAATCGCAAAGACAGTGGCAATCTGGGCCGCAGATCGGCATGGAAGCGCACTACACCTTTAGCGAAGGCGATGATACACGCAAACGCTGGGTGCGCGTTCTCTATCAGGACACGCGCCAGTTTACGGTGACGGCGCAGGGCGCCACTGTGGAGGAGTTTGACAAGTGGCTGTCGACCTTTCAAGCCGCTTTAAGCAACTTCCGCATCTATGCCGCTCCCCAGTACAAACAACGCCGGCCCACGGCCGCGCCCGCCGTCGCGCCGGAAACGCTCTCGGCGTCCTCGGCCGAGAGCGACTCACCCACCGACAGCGTAGAATCGACCGACGCATGACGACGCCGCTGACTCTGCCCGACGGGTTCAACCCCGAAACGGCCATGATCGCGAAGGTCACCGAATATGGGCGCTTCCACGAGAGCCGCCGGGCCGCGCATTTGGCCGCGGATCTGGTTGCAAATGGCACGCCCGAAGACCTGGCGCTGGCCGAGAAGATCCTCGAAGCCGTGCTGCGCTGTCAGGAGACCGATCCCAACGATCCGCATGTGGGTAACTTCTACTGGATGGCCGAGGACAGCTACGTTGAAGATCTCAACGCCGTCGAGTTCGTCCTCGAAGCGCTGATCCCACTGCTGCGCCGTCATGGCGATCGCCTGCCCGTGGATCTGCGCCGCCGCCTTCTCGACGCCGTGCGCCTGGGCCTCGATGAGATTCGTCGCCTGGATGTGCACGTGGCCTATACCAATATCACCCTGCTTGATGTGCTCAATTCGTGTCTGGGCGGCGAACTGCTGCAAGATCGAACGATCGCAGAACGCGGTTATAGCAAACTGCAGGCGTGGATGCACTTCACCAACGCCGCGGGCCATCCCTTCGAATTCAACAGCCCTACCTATATGAGCGTCAACCTGCGCGCTTTGAAGCGACTGGCCGATCACGTGGACGACGAAGCCACCCGGCAGCGAGCGCGCGCCATGTCGGCGCGGCTTGGCCTGAGCGTGGCCCTGCACATTCACCGCCGCACAGGACGTTGGACGGCGCCGCATGGCCGCGCCTATCATCCGTCGGTGGTCTGCGAAACGCCGCCCGAAGAGGGATTGTTGCGCGGCTGGATCGCCGATGGCACCGTCCCTGCCTGGATTGCCGACGTCCTCGATGAAACGCAACTACCCTACCAGGTGGTCGAGACCGTCAATCGCGAGCGCGCCATTGTCCTCACCACCTATCTTGCCGACGCCTACGCGCTGGGGAGCACCAGCGGCGTGATGAACCCACAGGCAGATGTGTGCATGGTTCACTACCACCGGCCCGGCGCCGAACGACCCGGTGTGCTCTACACCCGCTATATTCTCGACGACAAGTGGTTTGGTGACAGCTATCACGCCACCGACCGCACCAAAACGCGCAACCTGCCCGACGAAGGTTCGTTCCTCGGCGCCCAGGTGCGTAATCGCGTCCTTGGCGTCTATGCGCCGCTTAGTTTCCAGAGCGGAAAGAGCGCCAAAGCGACCTTCATCTGGACGCAGGCCGCCCACGTGGACGAGATCTGGATCGATGAGCAGCGCGTGGACAGCCTGCCCGCCGACGTGCCCCCCGGCGCCACCGTCGTCGTGGGCAGCGGGGAGGCGTACACGGCGCTGCGTCCGCTCACCGTGACGAAGTTGAGCCGGCAGGCGCCCGTCCGCTTGATCGAAAGAGAGGGCGATCTCGTCCTCGAAATCTACAACTATCAGGGTCCCGACAAACGCTTTTGGGAACTACGCTCACCGGGTTTCTTTTTTCAGGGGCGGCCAATCTGTGCCTTTTTGCTCGAAACGGCTGCCCGCAGCGATTACGCCAACGGCGGCGCCTTCGCCAAAACCATTGCCTCCGGTGATTTAGAAGAAACGCTGGATCCCGCCTTCACCGATGCCACCGATGGTGAGCGTCACTATACCGTCGTCTATGCGCGCGATGGAGAGCAACTGGGCCTCACCCTCGATGTGATGCAGTGGCGTCTGCTGCGCCGTTGGACGCAAGATGGCGAGCTTCACTTCCCTATGTTGGATACCGAAAGTGCCAAGCAAAACCCCACTGGCCGTGTGGCTGTAGACGGCGCCGTGCTCACCAGTCGCCCCGAACCTGCCTGGCTGTGGGCGTCCCCGTCGCGCGGCAAATGGGTGGCCGGTTATTTGGGCGTCCGGCCCAGCGACGTTACCCTGCAAACGCCGCAAGGAAGCGTTACCGTCTGTGGCATGGATACGGGCACGATCTGCTGGGACAATGGCGAGGTCGTCCTCGACGCCGTGGGCGGTGAGGTAGTGAGCAGTGAGGCGAATCCAGAATCAAAATGATCCACGAAGGTACACGAAGTTTCACGAAGAAAAGCTCGGCTTCGTGTCTCTTTGTGTGCCTTCGTGGATCGTTATTTTTATGGAATGGCCTGAGTGATTCGTTTAGCTAGATCTGATGTCCCCAATCCCCATCTCTCAAGGAGACCTTCCTGTGAAGATCACCGACGTAACCGTACAGACGTTCCGCTACATCAGCAAGACAGTCCGCGATTCAGAAGGGCATGGCCATCCTGGCGATGCGCATGAGGCGAAGCAGACGCTGCTCACCATTAGCACCGATGAAGGCGTCAGCGGCTATGCGTTTGGCGCGTCGCCCTCTGTCATCGAAGGATTGGTCAAACCGCTTCTAATCGGCGAAGATCCGCTTTATCGTGAGCGGCTGTGGCAACTGTTGCGCGAGCGCCAACGCCTGCACTTGAGTACGCTGTCTGACCGTGTCATCTGCGCCGTGGACCTGGCGCTGTGGGATCTGGCCGGTCGCTATTTCAACCAACCCGTGCACAAGATCCTGGGGGCCGTGCGCGATAAGGTGCCTGCCTATGCCAGCACCATGTGCGGCGACGACCTGCCCGGCGGCCTCTCCACACCACAGGAATACGCCGATTTTGCCGTGTGGGCGATCAAAGAACGGGGCTATCCTGCCTATAAGCTGCACACATGGCAGCCGCCCATGCCCGGCGCACCCAATGTCAAGCGCGACATTGAAGCGTGCGCAGCCGTGCGCGAAGCCGTCGGCCCCGATGTCGACCTGATGCTCGACCCTTTCCACTATTATAGCCGCGAGGAATCGCTGCAACTGGCGCGCGGGCTGGAAAAGCTCGACTATCTGTGGATGGAAGAGCCGATGGGTGAGCACAGCATGTCTTCGTTTGTGTGGCTGACCGAACAGGCAGATCTGCTCATCGTGGGCCCTGAAACGGCGGAGGGCAAGCACTACGCCCGCGCCGAGTGGATCAAGGCGGGCGCCGCCGACGTGATCCGCGTGGGTGTAGGCGACGTGGGCGGTATCACCCCGGCCATGAAGACCATTCACCTTTGCGAGGCGTTTAACATGAGCGTCGAAGTCCACGGCGGCGGACCGGGCAATCTGCACATCCTGTGCGCTATGGCGATCCCAGGGCGGTACTATGAGCGCGGCTTGCTCCACCCCTTTGTTGACTATGAGGCAGTCCCGGCCTGGCTCAACCGTCTTGACGATCCCATGGACAACGAAGGGTTCGTGCACGTGTCGCAACTGCCCGGCCTCGGCCAGGACATCAATTTCGACTATATCCGCGAGAACCTGGTGTAGGGAAGCTGGTGTAGCGAACGAGTGATGACGAGATCGGCATGTCGCATCATTTCGGCCACGTAGCCAGGGATTCCACCGTCGTGCGCCCGCCGCCGCGGGCGCACACGGTGGAATTCGGGATACACCTGATCAATCGACCTCACTGCGTCCAATCTGCTTCTATCTCCCTGTTCAATTTAGCTCGGCCTCTATCAAAGACACCAACTGTTCATACGAGGGCGGCGCCGGCAGTGGACGTCCGTTGATCGTGAAGCCCGGTGTGCCGCGTAGCCCAAGACGACGAGCTTCCTGTTCGTTCGTGCGAACTTTACGCTCCATCATCTCCAATTCCATGCACTGATCGAATTGCGTCATCTCCAGGCCCAAATCCACGGCATAGCCGCGCAGGGCGTTCTCTTCGATCCCCGCATACTTCTCGTAGACTAGATCGTGGAAATCCCAGAAGGCGCCCTGTGCCCCGGCGCATTGACCTGCCTGGGCCGCGCGCGGGGACTGCGCGGCAATAATGGCAAAGTCTTTCCACTCGAAGCGCACTTGATCCGCGTACTCGGCCAGGATGCGATCCTGTATCCCGGCCAGGTGCCACGATCGGCACGACGGACAGCCGAAATCGCTGTATTTCGTGATCACCACCGGTGCATTGGCAGGGCCGATGGCCGGATCGGCAACCGAGTCTGGGTTGAGCGCATGGCTGTTGTTCGTCTCTTGCCAGGTTGTCCAGATGAGAATTGTCACCAGCAACAGAACGGCAACAATCGGGATCCAACGTCGATTGGCCTTATACGCCGAATCAGAATCGTGCTGCCTATGGCTTGAGCGTTGCTTTGGCTTGTGAGTGTTGGTGTCGTCTGCCATGTTCTTCCTCTGTGTTTTCTGTTTGGGGAAGCATAGATGATGGTTTGCGCTAGTTTGCCACAACATGGCGGCGCGCAACAGTAAGGGGGGCACACTTCTTGCCCGGTTTGCGAATTCGTTGCACCGTCGGTATGATCTTCTTGTTACCCCATAACCCCACTGCCTGCCCGAAGACTCTCGGCTGCACGCTGACCTGTTTTGCACTTGAAAGCACGAAAACCGAGGGTTTCGGACAGATTCAAGACAGAGGAATCGAGTTCCTGATGAAACTTAGCTGTTTGCCTGTTTCGCTCTATGCCGACATCAGCGCCGGCCGTCGAACCCTGGCCGACTGGTTCCGTTTTGCCGCCGAACTAGGACTCGACGGCGCGGACATCAGCGTGGCCCACGTCACCAGCCGCGCATCGGGCGATCTCGATGTGCTGCGCCGCCAGGCCCAGGACAGCGGCATGACCATCCCCGTGATGGTGACGTATACCGACTTCACCCACCCAGATGCCGATGAACGCAAGCGCCAAAGTGCCTCGTTGCGGCTGATGATCGACGACGCGGCGCGTTTGGGCGTTTCGTATTTGCGTGTCACCGCGGGGCAAGCCCACCCCGGCGTCGCCCGCGACGATGGCATCAACTGGGCTGTGGAAGGACTGGTTTCTTGCCTCGACCATGCCGATGAAAAGGCGATCACCCTCGTCTACGAAAACCACACCATCGGCTATGGGTGGACCTACTATGACTTCTCTCAGCCTGCCGAAATCTTCTTGGAGATTGTACGCCGCACCGAAGGCAGCGGACTGCGCATCCTCTTTGACACTGCCAATCCCCTGGCGCTGAACGAAGATCCGCTCATGATCCTCGACGCCGTGCAGCACCGGCTGGGTGTGGTTCATATCAACGATCTGCGTCAGACCGGCGCCTTTGAACCCGTGGTGGCCGGGACCGGTGTCTCGCCCATCACCGCCGTCGTCGAGCGGCTGCGCAGCATCGGCTACAACGGCTGGGTCAGCGTCGAAGAAGCCAGCCGCACAGGGGAAGAAGGCTTCCGCCGGGCAATTCCATATGTGCGCAACCTAACGCTGGACAACTGACAACCGGCAATTATCAACCGACGCTCGAAAGGACTCACATGAAACTTGGCTATATGACCTGGGGAATGCCCACGGTGCCCGCTGATGTCGCCTTGCGCCACCTGGCAGACCTTGGCTACGACGGCGTGGAATTGACCGTGATCCCCGGCTACACGACGGATCTGGCGCTGTTGGACAGCAGCGAACGCCGCCGAATTGCCGATCTGCTCAGCGAGCTGAATTTGGCGTTGCCGGCTGTGGCCGGTCACACACCGCTGTTGACCGACACTGCCGCTCAATATGCCGCCAACCTGGATCGGCTGAAGCGTACCGTCGATCTCTGTGTCGACTGGGCCCAGGACGACGGCCCCCCTGTATTGGATACAACCGTAGGCGGCAAGCCCGGCGAATGGGATGCCCGCAAGGATCAACTGGTTGAGCGTGTGCAAGAGATCGCAGAGTACGCAGCCGGCCGTGGCGTGGTCCTGGCCGTCGAGCACCATGTTGGCTCGGTCCTCGATACACCACAGATCACCGTGGAATTGATCGAGCGCGTGGGTATGGACAACGTCAGGGTCAACTTCGACATCAGCCACTTCAACGTGATTGGCATCCCCATCGAAGAATCAGTGGCCATGATCGCACCCTTTACCGTGCACACCCACGTCAAAGATGAGCGCGGCCTCAAGCCCGACTATGAATTCCTTATCCCCGGAGAGGGCACCTTTGATTACGTCACCTACCTCAAAGCCATGCGCCGTTACGGCTACGAAGGCTTCATCTCGCCCGAAATCAGCATCATGGTCCAGCGTCGCCCCCACTACGATCCTATGGATGCCGCCACTGTGACGTATCGAGTCTTGTCAAAGGCGTTTGAGGACGCCGGAATCGAACGATAACCCACCATCTATCACTCGATAGCCATCAACTCAATAGACGATCCACACCCAGGAGACCACACATGAACCGTATTCCCCTTGCCATTGTCGGTTGCGGCGGAATGGGACACCGCCATCTGTTTGGATTGGCCGAGTTGCACCGGGCCGGGCTGTCGCCATTTGATCTGGTGGCCGCTTGCGACCCGGTGACAGACAACGCCAAATCGCTGGCCGATGAAGCGGCCTCGCTGCTAGGACAACGCCCTGCCGTGGTGGCGAACCTGGATGAACTTGCCGCCCACTCTATCGCCGCCGTGGACATCACGACGACGCCGCGCTTTCACCACACCCTTACGGTAGACGCCGTGCAGCGCGGCTGGCACGTCATGGTGGAGAAGCCCGCCGGCCTCACCGCTCGCGCCTGCAATCTGATGCGCGCCGCTGCCGGCGACGCTGGAAAGGTGATCAGCGTGGCCGAGAACTACCGTCGCGATCCTGTCAACCGGTTGGCCAAGGCACTCCTCGATGCCGGCGCCATCGGCACACCTCGTTTTATGATCCACCAAACGGGTGGCGGCGCCGACCGCATGACCATCTCCGTGTGGCGGCATCAGAAGGACCAGAGCGGCGTGCTGCTGGACGTGGGCGTTCACTACGCCGACATGATGGAATACTTTCTGGGCGAGATTACGTCGGTCTACGCACAGATGCGGCTGCATGAGCCGATCCGCCACAACCCGGCGGGCGAGGGCAAGGAACCGACCTCAAATCCTGCCGGCGTATACGGGCGGTGGCAGAGGCAAATGCCCGCCCGCTTTGAAGCCACGGCGGATGACGCGGTCTACGCCACCATCAATTTTGCGTCCGGCGCGGTATGCCAATACATCGAAGATCATGCCATCCATGGGCAGGGGCTTTGGTCGCGTCAGATCCACGGCAGCAAAGGATCGTTCGACCTGCCCAACGACCGTAGCGGGCGCCCCATCCGCATGACGGCTAACGGCGAAACCATCGACGACGGACGGCTGCTCGATCTCGTCCCTGATTTTCGGCTGGACGAGGCAACGTCCGTGCTCTTTGGCGGCGACCGGCTGTGGCACTACGATTTTCCCTTTGAACAGACCGACCGCAAACTCCTCGCCGTGGAATACGCCGAATTCGGTGACGCCATCTCCGGTAAACATCCGGCCGAAGTGGACATCGAACAGGGCAGCCGTTCTGTGGCCGTCTCCTACGCCTTGATGGAGTCGGGGCAGACCGGGCAGATCGTACGCGTGGAGGATGTTCTCGCCGGGAAGATCGATGCCTATCAGGCTTCGATCAACCAGAGCCTGGGGATCTGAGTAGGGGCCGGCCTCCGTGCCGGTCCGTTCAGGGTTGTCGGGCAAGACGGATGGACACGGAGGGAGACGGATGGACACGGAGGTCCATCCCTACCGTAGGGGCCGGCCTCCGTGCCGGTCCGTTCAGGGTTGTCGGGCAAGACGGATGGACACGGAGGGAGACGGATGGACACGGAGGTCCATCCCTACTCATTCAATTCTGTCGAGACGGGCAGAGATCCGCCAGAACGCAGTGAGCGCAATCGGGTTTGCGGGCCATGCAAATGCGGCGTCCGTGGAAGATCAACAGGTGGGAGAGATCGATCCGATCGCACCGCGGCACAAGGTGCATCAGATCTTGTTCGATTTTTTCGGGCGTCGAGGCGTCGGTCAGACCCAGCCGGGACGCCAGTCGCTTGACGTGGGTATCGACGACAACGCCTTCCGCTTTGCCAAACCAGACACCGAGGACAACATTGGCCGTCTTACGGGCCACACCGGTCAGCCGCAGCAAATCGGTCAGTTCATCGGGCACTTCGCCGCCGAATTCGTGGACGATGGTATGGCTGGCTTCCTGCAAAAAACGCGCCTTCTGACGAAAGAAGCCGGTGGGGCGGATGATGGCTTCTACATCTTCACGTTGTGCAGCCAGAAGATCGGCGGGCGTCGGGTAAGCGGCAAACAGGATCGGCGTAACCTGGTTTACACGCTCATCAGTACACTGCGCCGACAGGATTGTCGCCATCAGCAATTGGTAGGCGTTGGCGTGTGTCAGGGCGCATTCCGCATCGGGATGTTCTGCGCGCAGTCGTTCAACAATCGCACCGATCCGTGCGGCAGCGGGGGCGTTGGCGGAGAGTTCCGTCATCCGGCACCGCTCCTAGGATAGCTGCGGCACCGGCCGCGCGGCGACCAGATCGCCCGAATCATCGATGCGCTGCCAGGGATAGTAGATCCAATCTTCGGTGATGGCCCCGTAAACGTCCGGCTGCTCATCGTGAAAGATGCTGCGGCTCTGCTTCCAGTGTAGGACTGCCGTTTCCGAATAGCCGCCTGCTCCGGTGATGCGGCTCTTAACGGTGACGATGGTGCGGCCGCGATCCCAAATGTTGTCGACAATCAGAACCTTCTTGCCGTGTAGCACCGGGTCCGCCGGGAATTGCAGGAAGCGCGGCCAACTCATCTCGGCGCGCACGCCCGGATCTTGCGGAAAGAGCACCGACGCCGTGAGGATATCTTTCATCTTCAGCGCTTCAGCGATCATGCCACCGGGGATGATGCCGCCGCGGGTGATCAACAGCAGGGCGTCGTACGGTGGTGTCAACTTCATCACAACTTTGCTGATCAACTCTTCTACTTCGTGCCAGGTCAGGTAGACCTTTTCCATCTTCAAATCCTTCTCAAATCCGATAGCAGTTGGCCGCCACTGTGCCGTGTTTGGGCTCTACTCCATTTGGGGGGACCGGCGTGGAGGAACAAAAGCCGCGAGGCCATGGGCAAGCGTTCTAGTAAATTGGGTAGTTTTGAACTGGTCAGTTGACCTGTGCCTAGTACATCCATCTTGCATCATCATAGCACAAGGGCAATTAGCAACCAAGACTATGCTGACCAAAACGGTCTATTTGAAGAACCAGTGTTGAATATTTGTTGGCATATTTTGGCGTATTTTGTCAGATAGTTTGAACTTGCTTTGACATCCTTTACCCCCCGCCTTATACTGATGTGCGTAATCGGGCTCACAATTCGGTGACGGTTTGACACCGAACCATAAGGAGACTTTGATGACACAATGGATTGATACTACTTCTGTGATCCCTTCCGATCTGGCTGAGACCAGGTCCAGTCAGAAGAACTACAAGTTTCTGATCGGTGGAGGGCTGCTGCTGGTTGTGATCGTTGGTCTGATTTTGTATTCCACCATGTCGACTGCAGCCTACTATATGACGGTCAGCGAAATCAACCAGGACGCGACTGCTCTGGTTGGGCAGCGCGTACGCGTCAGCGGTGCCGTGGTTGACGGTAGCGAAGATTGGAATCCCCAAGAAATTACCCTACGATTTGCTATCCACGATGACAGCGGTGCAGAGTTGCCGGTTCTCTTCTACGGTCCTCGCCCAGACAACTTCCAACGTGCAGCCGAAGCGATTGCTGAAGGCACGCTTCTGGCCGATGGTTCTTTTCAGGCCGACACTCTCCTGCTAAAGTGCCCGAGCCGCTACGAAGAAGAACCTGAGGAAATCTTCGTCCAGTCGGCACGCTAGTGTTTCAACCTGCTAAACCAATTGCGTAGTAAATCCCGGTGGAAATATGCCGATACTCTCTACCAGTGGTACAGACGCCATATTTCCGCCGTGGTATTTCCGCCGCACTGTGCTAGCGGCTGCTGCCGCTGATTCTGCCTTTGACTAGTGGCGACACTCACCAGTTGACTAGTGATTTAATGGGTGTTTCACCCTAAACTACGCATGGGGTATTTACCCCACAAGCTATTGTGAATTCACTCACGATGGTGTTCGTTTCGATTTCGTTTCGCCTCAAACCCATCCAAAGGGACGGCAAATGAGTAGAATTTCGTATCTGGTAGCTGTTCTCCTCGCTTTTATTCTCGTTGGCGGTTGTAGCCAGGCAGCGGAGATTGGCCCTGCCGGTGAACCTGGATCTGCTGGCCCCCCAGGGCCGGTTGGACCGGCTGGGCCCATCGGGCCGGCTGGGCCGGCCGGCGTTGATGGTCGGGATGGCGCCAGCTATAGCCCCCCTGTTTATGTCGGCTCCGAGAACTGTGGCCGTTGCCATGAAGATCTCTACGCTTCTTACGTCGAGACAGGGCATGCCAATATCCTGACCAAGGTTGGCGCGGTAGAAGAGGGATCGCTCCCTGTAGCCAATGTGCCCAACCCTCCTGAGGGCTACACTTGGGACGACATCAGCTATGTGGTCGGCGGATACAATTGGAAGGCTCACTTCCTTGACAGCGAAGGCTACCTGATCACCGGCGATGCTGCCCAGTACAACCTGTACAATCGCCTGTTAGATCAAGGTGAGAACTGGGTTGCCTATCTATCCGGTGAGGGCGATGCGCCGGCTGAGGGTGTTGCACCGGCTGAGGGTGTTGCACCGGCCGAAGGTGCTGCACCGGCCGAAGGTGCTGCACCGGCCGAAGGCGTTGCACCGGCCGAAGGTGTTGCGCCGGCCGAAGGTGTTGCACTGGCCGAACGTGTAGAGTATACGTGTGGTTCATGTCACACCACCGGTTATGTCCCCTTGGGGCATCAAGACAACCTGCCTGGCATTGTGGGTACATGGTCTGAGGACAGCGTCGGTTGTGAGTCCTGTCATGGGCCGGGTGGTAACCACGTCAACGCTCCTTACCTTGTGTCGATGGAAGTCGAGAGCGATTCGCGCCTCTGTCTTAATTGCCATGTGCGCAACGAAACGTCAGAAATTCACGTAGACGGCGTCTTGATCGACCATTCTGTCGACTATCAATCGCCTCAGGCTGCCAAGCACAGGATTACGGACTGTGTCACCTGTCACAATCCGCATGAGAATACTGTCCATCAGATAACGGATGCAGTGACGGCTGAGTGTGAAAGCTGCCACCTGGACAAACGGCTGAACACTAAGTTTGCTAATTTCCGGCATGCTAGCTGTGTGGATTGTCACATGCCCAAGATGATCACTGCGGCCGTGGCTGAGCCCGATAGTTTCACCGGCGATGTTCGTTCGCACCTGATGTCGATCAATCCGACACAGATCGAGCAGTTTGACGCCTCAGGTTCCTTTACACAGCCGTATTTGGCCCTGAACTTTGCCTGTCGTAGCTGTCACTCTGAGGGTGGATATGCGCCTGTTCTCTCTGACGAAGCGTTGATCGAAATGGCGACTGGCTATCACGATCCAGATCTGGCCAATACGGTACGACATAGCCGATAGGTTTGAGCCAGATAGTACGAACCATCGGGCCAGTACGTTATGAAAGAGTAGATAACGTTTCTGATTCACGTCTAGCGGTAAAACTCGACTTCCCAAACAAAGGCAGCGAAAAATGCATCGACGAAAACTGATGTCTACCATTGTCGATTGCCTGGCTGTGGGTCTCTTGTTGCTTGCCTTCGGGTATATGGGATCTACCGCCTATGCTCAGGAGCAACCGCCGGATCTGCCTTGCCGAGGCTGTCACGAAGAACTGACTGGGGAGTTGGATCTCTCATCTGGGGAAGCAATCTCTCTTGAGATCCCGATCCATGCCTTAAACAGTTCTGCCCATAGCTTCTTGAACGAGTCTCCTGTCTACTGTACAGATTGTCACACGAACCGTCCGTATGAGTATCCGCACCCTGAGGTGCCGGCGGAGACGCTGCGTGAGTACTCCCTGTGGGTTTCCGAGAGTTGTGACAATTGCCATTATCCACACCGTCCACTGCATCCCCAGGAAAGTGCCGACGCACCCCTGCCGGCCTGTGTAGACTGCCACGGTAGCCACACCATCGAAGTGGCCGAACAGATTGGGCGGCCCGATTCAACCATGCCGGCCAACTGTGTAAACTGTCATACTGAACAGTCGGAACAGTGGGCCGCTTCGCTTATCGCGCCTCGACCCGGTTGGGGCGAAGGCGCCGAGGGCTATATCGGCAGCGATCGGTGCACCGGCTGTCATGAGTCACTCTCTCATTCTTGGGCGGATACCCTGCATGCCAACACTATACAGGACGTTTCCGCCAGGCCATCGGCGGTCTTGGGCAACTTCCAGCAAGAGAGCGACATCCGTTCGTTTGATCTCGGCCAGGTAGACTATGTCGTGGGCAGTCGCTGGCGCCAGTTGTACCTGGCTGCGGATGCCGACAACAAGAGTAACCTGTCAGTCTTGCCGGCCCAGTGGAACATGGCGACCCAGGAATGGGTGGCTTACAAACCAACCGAGGCCAATCCGGGCGAATGGTTACAGACCTGCGCTGCCTGCCATGTGACGGGCATGGACATTGATACGTGGACCTTTGAGGAATTTGGCGTCGGTTGCGAAAGCTGTCACGGCCCGGGCGAGGCGCACGCCGCCGCACCTGAGCAGGTAGAGATGTTCGCTCAGGTCGATGAACAAGTCTGTGGCGCCTGTCATAGCCGAGGTCATTCCGACGAAGGGCACCCCTTCCCTGTGGGCTATCAGCCGGGGGATTCCTTGACCGAGCACTTTGACTTCGTCCAGGGTGAGGAATACTTCTGGCCTGATGGCAGCGCCCGGCTGAACAACATGCAGTATCTCGACTGGACCACCAGCAATAACAGCATGCGGGCGTCGGGCCAGGTAACCTGCGTAACATGTCATTCAGTCCATAATGAGGGATTCGAGCCTGCCCAGTTGAACGCACCATTGAACGATCTCTGTGTTGAATGCCACGGTGACAAAGCTGCCTTGGCGCTGCACATGCCCTACCACCGGGTCGCCAGTCAGCGATACGACTTCACTTGTGCCAACTGTCATATGCCGGCGATGGCGACCAATACGCTGCCCTTCGATATTCACAATCACACCTTCCACCAGCCAAATCCGGAGGCCAGCCTTATCTATGGTTTAGATGAGATGCCGAATTCGTGTACCTTGTGCCATACCGATCAGGACGCCGCCTGGGCCATGGATACGATCAACTATGCCAAAGCGGTAACCACGCCGGCGCCTGCTTCGTTGTTTGGCCCAGGGCCAACACCGACGTCTCCACCACCGCCGACCCCGCTTCCCTCTGTAGGGCAGCCGGCACCCGAAGTACAGGTGCCCAGCAACACCTGGCTTCGTTATACCTTCCTTGGGGTGATAGCTCTGGCCATACTTGGTGTTGTCTACGCATTTATCCGTATCATACGTTCTAAGGAGCCAACCCATGCTTAAGCGATTAAGCGATTTCATTACTCCCGAACGTAGCTCATCATGGTTGAATCGGCTGGCGCCGTATGGGATCTTGCTCTTTGCCGGTCTGGTTGCCTTCATCGTGGCCGGCGCCGGTTGGGAATACACAAACAGTTCGGAATTCTGCGGCACCTTTTGCCACACCATGCCGCCGGAATATGAAGCCTACCTGATCTCGCCCCATGCGCGCGTGGACTGTGTTGAATGTCATATCGGGCGCGAGTATATTGCCACGCAATTCACACGCAAGGCGCAGGACATCTCGCACATTGTCCGCTACATTGGCGTCGTCGACTACGAAGTACCCATCTACGCCAAGAAGCTAAGGCCTGCCTCTGAGGTCTGCGAGCGCTGTCACTTCCCTGGCAAGTTTTCTGACGACAGTGTGCGCACATTCACCCGCTACGATGCCGAGCAGAATAACGCTGAGACGACACTGCATATGGTCTTCCGCACGGGCGGTGGCACCTTCCGCGAAGGACGTGGCAAGGGTATCCACTGGCATGTTGAAAATCAAGTTGAGTATATCGCCACCGACGAGCCTTTCTTGGAGCAAGAGATCCCGTGGGTACGCGTCACCTATGCTGCAACAGGTGAGAGTGAAGTATACGTTGACAGCAGCGAAGAATTGCCTGAAGATTTTGAAGCGCAGAATCAAGATAAACTCAGGAACATGGATTGCATGACCTGCCATAACCGCGTTTCGCACCTCTTCCGCGAGCCATCAAAGGTGCTCGACGATGCAATGGCGCGTGACGCGATCTCTCCACAGATCCCCTACTTCAAACAAAATGCTCTGGCTGTGATGGATCGCGAGTATCCCGACATGGAAGACGCGCTGGTTGCTATCCGTGGCTTGCGTACCTACTATGCCGAAAACTGGCCGGATTTTTATGCACAAAATGAGGATCTGATTGTGCAGGCGGTCAACACCGTACAGTCAGAATATCAGACGATGGTCTTCCCCAATATGGAAGTCAGTTGGGATACACATCCCAACAATTTGGGCCACAAAGACACACCGGGCTGCTTCCGTTGTCACGATGGAAACCATGTGAACGAAGAGGGCGAAAGTATTCGCATTGAATGCAACATCTGTCACTCGATCCCTGCTGCCGAAGCGGCGGATGGGACGGTTCCTCGTGTTGCCGTGGAAGATGCATTCCAGCCACGTTCACACACGGACAGCAACTGGCTGGCCCGGCATCGGTTTGAGTTCGACACTACCTGCGAAGGCTGTCACGATGTTTCAGACGCCGGTGGGTCGAGTAACACAAGTTTCTGCAGCAACGGCGCCTGCCACGGCACTGATTGGGAATACGCCAACCTCAATGCGCCCGGTATCTTGGAAATGACAAATGTGCTGGATTCGGACCTACCTACTTATCCCGAACATGACTTGACCTGGGTGGACCTGGTCTCCCCGATTTTCGATGCACGCTGCGTTGCCTGTCATGGTGGCACGGCGGGCCTCTATCTCGACACCTATGAAGGGTTACAGGCCGGCGGTAATTTTGGCCCAGCGCTGATCCCCGGCGACGCCGAGGGCAGCCTGTTGGTCGCCTTACAGCGCAGCGGCCACCCCAATAGTTTAGCACCCCGTGAATTGGATCTGGATTATTCAATGGATCAATGCAGGCGCACCTTATCAATGATCAAACCTAATGTCTGTCTGCGGGCTTTTGTTCTCGGCTCGCTCATCTTACTAGCCCTTATACTGTTCGATGCGAAATCTCCCGTCTACGCACAAGATCTGCCGCCGGATGCTCCCTGTATTGGCTGTCACGTGGGTCAGGAAGGCGTCCTCCAACTGCCGTCAGGCGAGGAGTTGGATCTAGACGTGGATCTGGATGTTCTGGTGAATTCCGTGCATAACTTTCACGAAGACATGTCTGCATCGACTGCCATGTTTTGTACCGATTGCCATAGTCCATCCGACTATGCCTTTCCGCATCGGCCCTTGCCTGTTGACACCCTGGATGAGTTTGCAGCGCTCACGTCAGATAACTGTCAGCGATGCCATACTAAGTTAGGTGCTCACAATCCTGGCCACCTTATCCCCGAGTTGTATGGGTTAAATGACAACCTGCCTACCTGCACCGACTGTCATGGTGGACACGATGTGGCTCCGGCGGAGTTGTTGGCAGCGAATCCGATTGAATTTTGCCAATCCTGCCATCAAACCTTTGAAGAGCCTGCTACTGCTGAGTTGCATGCTCAGATCATGAACGATTTGGGTGAGGGGCAAGACTGTCAGACCTGTCATACCGACAATTTAGAAAGCTCGGTCAATTCACCGAACTTTGCCACCTCGGAACAGTGTGTCACCTGTCACAGTCTACTGACGAGTTCGCTGACACTTGATTCGGGCGAAGAGGTATCGCTGCATGTGACAGGGCAGCAGATCCAGGATTCGGTGCACGGTGAGCGGTTGGCTTCCATGCCGGGCTATCGCCCCCTACTCTGTGCCGACTGCCATGATCAAACCGGGTTTCAGGTCTTTCCGCATAACGTGGAGTTGCCGGACAATGAGCGACTCGTCACGATTGCACTGAGCAACGTCTGCGAGAAGTGCCACAGCGACATTTTCGCGGGCAACATGGACAGCATCCACGGCCAAGAGCTGGCGGCCGGTAATCTCAACGCAGCTACCTGTGTCGACTGTCATGGCTCACATGATATTCAACCGCCGGCTGAACCACGCCAACGGATTTCTCAAACGTGTGGACAGTGCCATTCGACGATTGCCGAGCAGTATGTCAATAGCGTCCACGGTGCAGCGCTCTTTGAGGAGAGCAACCCAGACGTGCCCACCTGTGTTAACTGTCATGGTGTTCACGGCGAGATCGAGGATCCGACGACAGCCCTGTTCCGGCTGAGATCGCCCCAAATCTGTGCCGAGTGCCATGCCGACGAAAGCATGATGGAAAAGTACGGCATCTCGACTGATGTCTTTGATACCTACGTGGCTGATTTCCACGGCACCACCGTCACCATCTTCGAGGAGACGGCGCCCGATCAAGAGACCAACAAGGCAGTCTGCTACGACTGTCACGGGGTGCACAATATTCTGGCCGTGACCGATGAGAATTCATCGGTCATCAAAGAAAATCTACTGACAACGTGTCAACAGTGCCATCCGGGGGCGACCGCCAACTTCCCAGATACGTGGACGAGCCACTTCCGCCCCTCGTTAGAGCATCACCCGTTGATCTACTTTGTTGATCTGTTCTATGCCATTCTCATTCCGTTGGTCGTGGGCGGGTTTGCTGTCTTCGTTGCCACCGACGTCTACCGTCGTATTATCAATCGACGCCGAAAAGCAAAGGATTCTTCTCTGTGAGCCGTACGAAAGCTGTACACGCCGGTAACACACGCACTAGCAATGCCCATGTCAGCAAACATGATTCCATTGACCGCTTTAGCCGTGGAGACCGCATAGAGCACCTGCTCATGCTGACGAGTTTCACCGTCCTGGGGCTTACGGGCATTCCGCAGATGTTTGCGAACACCACATGGGGTGTCACCTTGATCGGCCTCATGGGTGGGATCGAGTTTATCCGGATCGTTCATCGCGTGGCGGCGGTTGTCCTGATGCTCGAAACCATCTACCATGGCGGCAGGGTGACCTACAAACTCTTCGTCAGGCGCGTCCGTCTGACCATGATGCCCGGCTGGAAAGATGTCACCGATGCCTTCCAATCGTTGACCTACAACCTTGGCATTACGAAAGATCCGCCGATGATGGGCCGCTACAACTTTGGCGAAAAGGCCGAGTACTGGGCGGTGATCTGGGGTACACTCGTGATGGTGATCACAGGCTTCATGCTCTGGAATCCCATTGCCACTACCAACTTTCTGCCAGGGCAAATAGTCCCGGCGGCGAAGGCTGCGCACGGCGGTGAAGGTCTGCTGGCCGTGCTCTCGATTATCGTCTGGCATATGTATCATGTCCACGTCAAAAGCTTTAACCGAAGCATGTTCACCGGGAAGATCTCTCGCCACGAGATGGAAGAGGAACATGCACTTGAATTGGCAGAAATCGAGGCCGGTACTGCGCACCGTCCGGTTGATCCTCGATCGGTGCGACGGCGCCGCCTCATTTTTTTGCCGGTGGCAGTGGTGATCTCTGCGACCTTGCTCACAGGTCTCTACTTCTTTGTGACCTATGAACAGACGGCAATCACGACTGTTCCCCGACAGCCCATTGAAGTTTTTGTGCCTGCTGTAGAACCTCCTGAGGCTACTCAGTAGGTCGATAGAAAAGGAAACAGGGAGGTGACAATCGAAACAAGATCCGATTGAGTACAGAGACTGTTCGCAGAAACGTGTAACGAAGAACGTGTCGCGTTTGTTTGAATTCGCAGGTTCACTCTTGTCGGAACCAGCGCAGGATGCACACACTTGCCCCAAGCTCATTGCAGCGAAACCTGTTCAACGAGCCACTGCCGCAGGTGTCAACCCTGCACCGACTACCTTCCCTAGAGGGGGTCAACTATGAAAAAGATCACACTGCTTGTGACGGTGGTTGCACTGCTTACCTTGTTTACGGTTGGGCAGGCGTTTGCCGGACAACTCGTGGTCGACTCAGGAACTGTTGTGGCCCAAGATGCCACACCGACTCCTGAAGCGGAACCAGAAGTAGCTGACGATACGGAAGAGATGGACATGGCAGCCATGGATCTGCCTGTCGAGATTCCCTTCCTTTCGGTCTGGATGAACTCCCCCCATGCTGCGGCTGAAGATGAAGCCTTTGTTCATTGGAATGCAGAGGATCCGGCTGAAGTACCCGCAACATGTGCAAAGTGTCACAGCACGCCGGGTATGATTGACTACATGGGCGCCGACGGTTCGGAGCCTCTGGTTGTCGATTCCGCCGCGCCCACCGGCACCGTGGTAGAATGTATGGCCTGCCATAACGAGGCTGCCCGTGAGTGGGATAGCGTTGTGATGCCGTCAGGTGTCGTCCTGGCCAACTTAGGGCCAGAAGCACGCTGTATGGAATGTCATCAGGGGCGTGCCTCTATCGTATCGGTCGTTGGCGCACTCGAAAAAGTGGGCGCCACCGAAGATGATTTAGATACCGTCTATCCTGACCTCGGTTTCATCAATATTCACTACTATGCAGCGGCTGCCACCAAATACGGCACCATTGCAAAGGGTGGGTTTGAGTACCCGGGCGAGTCGTATGAAGCATTCTTCATGCATGTACCTGGCATGAGCGCCTGCACCGACTGCCATAGCCCGCACTCCACCGAGCTGGAAATGGAAACCTGCGCCACCTGTCATGAGGGCGTCGCCGAGGTCGAAGATCTCCACGATATCCGCATGAATGGTTCGCTGCGCGACTATGACGGTGATGGCGACATGGAAGAAGGCGTCTACTATGAACTTCAGGGTCTGGAAGAGGCGCTCTACGCAGCGATCCGCTCCTATGCCGCCGAAGTTATCGACGCGCCTATCCTCTACAATCCCGATTCACACCCGTACTTCTTCACCGATCCTGATGGCGACGGCGAGATTGCCGGCGACGAGGAACGCTTTGCTTCCTGGACGCCGCGTCTGCTCGAAGCTGCCTACAACTATCAGGTAGCCCACAAGGATCCGGGCGCTTATGCCCATGGTGGCAAGTACATTATCCAGTTGCTCTACGATTCGATTGACAGCCTGAACGAAGCCCTGGCCGAACCGATTGACATGGCCGCAATGCATCGTAATGATGTAGGCCACTTCAATGGCGCCGAAGAAGCCTTCCGCCACTGGGATGCCGAGGGCAGCGTTCCGGGATCGTGTGCCAAGTGTCATACCGCCGATGGTCTGCCCTACTTCCTGGGCGAAGTTGCTACCGTCTCGGGTGCACCGTCCAACGGTTTGCAGTGCAACACCTGTCACAGCGACCTGGCCACGTTTGAACTCTATCAGGTCACAGAAGTTGAGTTCCCCAGTGGTGCAGTGCTCGTCAGTGACGAACCCGGCGACAACCTGTGTATGAACTGCCATCAGGGCCGTGAATCCGGCCTGAGTGTCGAAGGCAGAATCGCCGGTATGGAACTCGATGCAGTCGCCGATGGTCTCGGCTTTATCAACCCCCATTACTTCTCCGCCGCTGCAACTCGCTTCGGCGCCGATGCCAATGGTGCGTACCAGTACGATGGCAAAGAGTACTTCGGTCTCTTTGAACACGTACGCCGGGCCGACAACTGCATTGAATGTCACAGTGCCCACGAACTCGAAGTCGACTGGGAATTCTGCGCCGACTGCCATGATGGCGTTGCCGGCCCAGAGGAACTGGTCAATATTCGTGAGTATGAAGACGACTTTGACGGTGATGGTGATGTGAGTGAAGGTATCGCCGGTGAAGTTGCCACCATGGAAGACGCACTGTACGGTGCTCTACAGGCATACGCCGCCGAGACGCTCAGTGCACCCATCATCTACAACTCGGCTCGCTACCCGTACTTCTTCGCAGATGTCGACAACAGTGGTGACTTCAGCGAAGGTGACACGCAGTATGCTTCCTGGTCGCCTCGCCTGCTCAAGGGCGCTTACAACTATCAGTATGTTCAGAAGGATCCCGGCGCGTTCGCACACAACGGCCAGTACATCCTCCAGGTGCTGTATGACAGCCTGGAAGATCTGGGCGCAGACGTTTCGGGCATGATCCGCCCTGAGTAAGATGTAAATTGTGATTCCCAGACCACAGCCGGTCTAGATAGTTAGGAAACGAGCCGGGCACCTGTACAGGTGCCCGGCTCGTCACTAGACGGATGTCAGCATAGGTCTGCCAGGGGATACTGGCTGTAGCGCCAGAGTACAACCTGCCAAAGTTGCTGCCAAATCCCAACTCTGTTCTGTAGCAATTGGTTTATGTGCTATACTAGATCACGTCCTCGCATGGATGGAAGACGCTGTTATTCGTGCCAAATATTTGATGAGTTTGGAGTGGGAAACAGACATGCTTAATCTCCATCGTCACCGAGTTTCATCTCTGCCACAACGGTGGCCGCTCGGCGTGATCGTCCTGTGCCTACTGTTGACCGCCATGTTCCTCACCACCTCTAACGCGGCTGCACAAGACACCCCACCGATCACAGAGCAAGCCGAAGATATCACTCCGGATGAGGTGAACAAAGTCGCCAAAGAGTTGTGGTGCCCGCTGTGTAGTGGCGTACGTCTTGATGCCTGTGAGCTGAAGGCCTGCGATCAGATGAAAGATGTGATCGCCATCAAGTTAGGTGAAGGCGAGAGCACTGACTCGATCATCGACTACTTTGTTGAGCAGTACGGTCCCCAGGTGCTTGGTGAGCCGCCACTCGAAGGCTTCAACTGGCTGGCCTGGATCTTGCCCTTCGTCGTGTTGATTGGCGGTGGTATATTCTTGTGGTCGCGTTCACATCAACTTGTACGCCCTTCCGCCGCAGAAACGGCTCCGCGTAGCCCGCAGGACCCCGCAGTGAAGAGTGAGTATGAACGGAAGCTTGAAGAGGAGTTGAAACGGTATGGCTGAACTCACCAAGCTAGAGACATCATCGGCCGCCAATAACGGATCGCCGCTGCTTGAGGGTGAGACTCGGGCGCCGGCTCAGGGGCGTTCTGTGCTCATCTGGCGCGTCGTTATTGTGGGCATCGCCGCCATATTTGTCATGATTCTGGCCTGGCGTCTTGTCCAAACAAACGCCACCGAACACCGAGCCGACGGCACAGCGCCGCTGCTTGAATTTACAACGTTCGAAGGCGAGACTATCAACCTCGACGATCTGCGCGGAAAGGGCGTGATCGTCAATTTTTGGGCGAGTTGGTGCGATCCTTGCCGCGACGAAGCCGAACTGCTCGAACAGACCTGGTTGCGCGAAAAAGACAACGGCATCGTCTTTTTGGGTCTCGACTACCTGGATCAGGAGCCGGCCGCCAAGTCTTATCTGGCCGAATTCAATATCACTTATCCAAATGGCCCCGACCTGCGTAGCGAAATTGCCCGGCGCTACGGCATCAAAGGGGTTCCTGAAACCTTCTTGATCGACCCTGACGGCAAAATTGTGGACATTGTGGTTGGCCCGATTACCAGTCAAGCCCAGATGGATCGTCTGCTTACGCAGATCCGTCCTGGGGCGCAGTAGTAACTGAGGGAAGTAACTGAGGGAAGCAGATCGTGCGTGTGTGCGGCGTGGCATGAGTCACGACCAGTTCCAGGCTCCAAATCGTCTTTGGGAGGGATAGCTGTCCTATGATATTCAATGTTGCGTACTTGATCCTGATTACTGCGGCTGTGATTGCTGCCTTTGGCATGTTTGCAGGCTACTGGGGTGGAGAAAAACGCCTGGCGCGTTTTGCCCATGCCAGCTTTAACGCCGTTTATGCCGTGGGCACACTAGTCCTGTTGGCGACGTGTACCCTATGGTATGCATTCTTCAATGACCGCTTCGACGTGACCTTCGTCTGGAATCACTCGGAACGAGCGCTGCCTACCTTCTATAAGTTCTCGGCACTGTGGGGAGGGCAAGCGGGCAGTCTGCTTTTCTGGACGTTGATTCTTTCCATCTTCAGCGTGGCGGTGGTGACGGTACATCGTCACAAGCAGCAGTCGTTAATGCCCTTTGTTAACGCCACGCTGCTGGGAACTTCGCTCTTTTTCCTGGTGCTTCTGATCTTTGCCGCCAATCCGTTTAAGCTGAACTCGGTTGTACCCGCCGACGGCCAGGGGCTGACGCCACTGCTGCAAAACTACTGGATGGTCATCCATCCCGTGATGCTCTATCTCGGCTGGGTGGGCTTGACCGTCCCCTTTGCGTTTGCCGTCGGTGCGCTGCTCAGCCGCCGGGTGGGCAATGAATGGGTGCGTGTTGTACGTCGCTGGACGCTGATACCGTGGATGTTTCTTTCGGTTGGGATCTTGATGGGCAGTCAGTGGGCCTATATGGAACTGGGCTGGGGTGGCTATTGGGCCTGGGATCCGGTGGAAAATGCCAGTTTCATTCCCTGGCTCACCGCCACTGCGTTTTTACACAGCATTATCATTCAGGAACAACGCGGTATCCTCAAAGTTTGGAATATTGTGTTGATCTTCTTGACCTACTTCCTGGTCATCCTCGGCACGTTCATCACGCGTAGTGGACTGATCGAAAGTGTGCACAGCTTCGCCCTCAGCAACGTCGGCCCCTTTTTCTTGGGATTCCTGATCATTGTGCTCTTCGGTTTTCTCTGGCTTCTCTTCAATCGACTTCCCTTGCTCAAGGATGAACAGCCGATTGATTCCTACGCCAGTCGCGAAGCGGCCTTTTTGGGGAACAATTGGGTCTTCGCCGGTATCGCCTTTGCCACCCTATGGGGCACGTTCTTCCCCATGTTCAGCGAGTTGCTGGTGCAAGATCGAATCAGCGTGGCGGCGCCATTCTTTAACAAAGTGAATGGTCCGCTCTTCCTGATCCTCTTCTTCCTCATGGGCGTAGGTCCGCTGCTCGGTTGGCGTCGTACCAGTGCCGAGGTTATGCGCAAGCAGTTCACCTGGCCCGTGGTCGTGGCCTTGGTTGTGGCTGGGCTTTCCGTCCTCACGACGCGCAACATCTTCCCCATCATCGGCCTGGCTATGTGCGCCTTTGTGGCGGCTGCCATTGTGCAGGAGTTTGTACGTGGCGTGATTGCCCGCCGTGCAGCTACCCAAGAGAATCCCGTCACCGCCATTGGCAGCCTGCTGCGCCGCAACGGACGTCGCTACGGTGGTTACATCGTGCATTTGGGCATCGTCATGATGGGTGTTGCCATCATCGGCAACGAGTTCTATCAACAGACGACCAATGTGACGCTGGCACAGGATGAGCGGGTGCAGATCGGCCACTATGAACTTGTCTATACTGGGTTAGAGACGGAACGTGGCTCCAATGTCACCGGCATCACGGCCAACCTTGATGTATATGACACGGACAGTGGCCGGCTTCTCGCCACAGTCGTGCCGCACCGCAACATCTATGACAAGACACCTGACATGCCCACCAGCGAAGTGGGTCTGCGCATGACGGCGCTCGAAGATGTCTACGTCGTGCTCAACGGCTGGGAGGATCGAGGGTCTACTGCTACCTTTACGATCTTTGTAAACCCGTTGACGATCTGGCTTTGGATTGGAGGCCTTGCCCTGATCCTGGGGACGTTGGTTTCTATCTGGCCGCACCCGTCACGCCGTCTCGCTACCGTGTCGGAACCGGCTGCTTACGCACGAGCCTAAATTTGGGCCCGACCTGCCGACGTAACGAACTTCGTGCGTCGGTAGGCCATCGGCCTGCACTCTTTTCGAGGATCGAATCATGATATGGATTACAGTCACCATTGCTCTGTTGCTTTCGTTAGCTGCGCTGGCCTATGTCATCTGGCCTTTCTTTACGTCGACGGTTGCACCCTATCACACGGAAGACGACCAGCTCATCGAACTCATCACCCGCAAGGACAGTGTGATGGCGGCGATCAAAGACCTGGACTTTGATTACCGGGTCGGCAAGATTAGCGAAGAGGATTTTCAACGCTTCGATGCTCGTTTACGCCGGCAAGCTATCGCCTATATCCAGCAGATCGAGAAGCTGTCGCCGCAGATCGCCGGCATGGACGCCTCTCTGGAAGCTGAGATCAGCCGCTATCGGCGCGCCACAAACGGTCACGCCAAGGCTCCTTCTACGGATGGAGAGCCCGCAATGGCCGAACAATCGGTGTCAACGGTAAAGGTGGTATCAACCGCCAAGGCGCGCTACTGCACAACTTGTGGTGAACAGATCTCAGATACCCATAAGTTCTGTGCCAACTGCGGCACCCCCGTCGAGCCCGTGTCTGTTGCCCAACGCTGATGCCCCTGGCGGCAGCACCGCTCACAACCGCAAATATTCAGCCAATCGTCGCCTGCTCACCAGTGGGCGACGATTGTTTATAGTCTGTTTATAGTCGCAAAAGCCAACCATTGCGATCTGGCCGTGGCGCAACTATAATGCACACGTACCTGTACGGCCTCAGGCGCGAGGCACTGCCCACATCATCGATAAATACACGGCGTTCTCCTGGCCGGTGTGCCGCCTGCGTATCGTGACAAACAACAACCGTTTGAACAGGGAGAGAGTTTGTGACAGCGGGCCTCAACCTACCATCTATACAGATTGACCTGGAGAACGGCATTGCCATCCGCGATCTACCGCTGCTGATTCTTGTCGGGGTAACAGGCGTGGGCAAGAGCACAACGCTGACCGCGCTCAAGGAGGCCGGCTTTGCCATCGTCATGCTGCCCGATCGGCGCATCCTCACCGACGATCTGCTCATCGCCCGACTGCAAGCCGATGATGGTGAACCGATGCGGCCGGTGACGGATCGTGTCGAACGCTTTGCCTACACGCGTCGCTATCGGGAGCGGTATGACGGTGGTATGGCCCATGCTCTGGCCGGGTTGCATATCGACGCCGATCCTTCTGCCCTCTCCACCCTGAATGCCGTCCTCTGCTTCGATGGTCTGCGCGGCGCGGAGGAAGTGCGCTACGCTGCCCAACATCTGCCGCTGGCTCGCTTTCTGGTGTTGGATGCACCCGACACCCTGCGCGTCGAGCGGCTCATTAAGCGCGCCGATACCTTCGACCGCATCCAGGACGATGCTAAGGCTGATGCTGCATTACTCGACCTGCCCGGTGTGGACGAACTCTTCAGCCCAACCGATCAGGACTACCTGCGTTCACTCGTGACCCAAGGGCGCACCAGTGCCGACGACCTGCGCGCCAAACTGTCTATCGTCATTGCCGAACGGCAGAACTACGATCCGGTCGCCGCTCTGGCGGAACTCGCTGCACTGGCCGCAGAACGTACCTTGCTCGTTGACACTGCCCAATCCACTCCGGCTGAGGTAGCTCAGGGCGTCATCGCCTTCTGGCGTACCTCTATCGGCGAATCGATCAACCCTCAGCGCCAGGGGTGACAGCGGATCTATCGTCGGCTATCCTCAACCGTCTCGCAAACAACCACCGGTAAACGCTCATGCAGCCCACAGCACCTGCCATTGATTGTATCGAAACCATTGTTTTTCGTCTGCCCTTGCTCGATCCATTGCGTTGGGGCAAAGCCGGCGTGCTTGAGGACGCCACCCACGTCCTCGTGCGGGTGACGCTGAGCGATGGCTCTGTCGGCGTGGCCGAAGCGCCGCCGCGCCCTACCATCTACGGCGAGACCGTTCATAGCATCACCGGCATCATTGCACAGGAACTCGCTCCTCGTCTGCTTGGGGAGCGTGTAGACAGCCCTCAGCTATCGCTGCTCTACGATCGCATGGCGCAGATCAAGAATAACCACACCGCTCGCGGCGCGCTTGATATGGCCCTGTGGGATGCCCTTGCCGCCCATCGTGGTCTATCGCTGGCCCAACTCTTGGGCGCCACAGCCTCGCGCATCCCGGTGAGTTACATCCTGGGCATCGGCGCCGATGAGGAGGTGTTGGCCGAAGCACAGCGCGTTGTGGATCAAGGTGTGCGTGTACTCAAAGTCAAGATCGGCCGCGACTGGACGGCGGATCGCAACAGGTTGGCCCATCTGCGCGATCAACTCGGCCCCGATGTGATCCTCTACGTCGACGCCAATGAATGTTTCGATCCGGATACCGCTGCCGGGCGCCTGGCGCTCCTCGCCGAGATGGGGATTCGCTACTGCGAGGAACCGCTGCCCATCGAGTTTATTCAGGAGCGCGCCGCACTCTGTAGCGCTGAGTATCTTCCCCTTATCGCCGACGACAGTACCTTTACCCTGCGCGATCTGCGCCGGGAGTTGGCCGTTGACACCTTCGATATCCTCAACATCAAGACGGCGCGCACTGGCTATACCGAGTCGGCCCAAATGCTCGGCCTGGCCCATCAGGCAGGCAAAGGCGTCATGATCGGTTCGCAGGCTGCAACGGGGCTGGGCACTGTCCGCGCTGCGCTGTTTGCAGCCAAGAGCGGCATCGAGCATCCGTCTGAACTTAGCTTCTTTTTGAAGCTCGAAGCCGATCTGCTGACACAGCCTCTCACGCTCAACAATGGGTATCTGCTTATGGACGAACTCGACAACGCTCAACTCGACTCGGATCGAGTGCGTTCTGCCACCATCACTCGCGCCGAACATCTGGCTCGTCACCTGTAGCCCGAAAGGAAGTGCATCATCGACCGCCTACCCATATCCGGCCCACTTGGTCTCGGCGATCTGTTGGACCGAGCCTTTCGGCTCTACCGATCGCATTTCACGCTCTACTTGCTGACGGCGGCTGTTTTTCTGGTGCCCTTTAGCCTGTTGTCGGGGCTACTCTCCGGTCGCTTTATTACGGGATATACCGACGCACTGGGCGCATTGGTGGCCTCTCCGGACGCCGTAAACACCGGTGTCTTTGCTGAAACGTTGGGGGCCATGGGGAACTTCTTTGGCGGCATGGTTATCCTGGGCAGCTTGGGGCTGGTCTTGAACGGAATCGTCACCCTCGCCCTTACCGGCCAAAGTATCGCCAACCTTCACGAAGAGCGGTTGAGCATAGGTGGTAGCGTCCGGCGTGGCCTTACCCGCTTTTGGCCCTACATGGGGCTGATGATTGTTCAGTTCGTCCTGGTTTTTTTTGCCACACTGGCGACGCTCATCCCACTTTTCATTCTGATGGGCGTCCTGGCGTTCGTGGGGACCGCTGTGGGTTCCACTGTGTTTAACAATGTCGACGGCATCGTCGGAGGCATTGCATTGGTCCTTCTGATTCTGTGCGGCTACTCATTGCTGATCTTTGTTGCCGTTGCCCCCGCCCTCTACTTTTCGGCGCGCTGGTTTGTCGCGGTGCCTACCTTGATCGCCGAAGGACTGGGGCCGCTCGACGCCCTGCGCCGCAGTTGGCGCCTCACCCATGGACAGGTCAGACGCACCGTCGGCTATGTCATTCTGGTCTTTGTGATCACCGCGATTGTCGTCTCGCTGCCGGTGAGTCTGCTCCAGCAGATCATTATCTTCGTTCTGCCAAGCGCCGGGTTTGGGCTGGCCACCGGCATCACGTCGGCAATCTCATCGATCTTCACCGTTGTGTGGACGCCCTTCTACGCCTGCGCCGTGGTGCTGCTCTACTACGATCTGCGTGTGCGCAGCGAATCATATGACCTCGACCTGCGCATTCAGCAGTTGGAATCGCAAATCATGCCGGGTGACGTTCCGGCCCACGAGCAAACCGATGTCGATCGCCCCTTCTGATCGGGATCCGGCGTTGCCGTCGTTGCACGCACGCGCCTGGCGGATCGTGTGTGCTTCAGTCCTCGTCGTGCCTGCGCTCTTCCTCCTGCTCTGCGCGCAGCCTGCTGTGGCCCAGGGTGACGATACGCCCTTGAGTGTGGATGAGTACCGCGCCCGCCTTGCCGCCGCGCGCAACGAACTCGCCGCCGGTGAGGATCTTTCCACTGTGCAGCGCGATCTGGCCGCCATCGACGAAGTCCGCCTGACGAGCGGCGATCTCCTCACTGTGCGCCCCCTGCTCGACGACGTCCCCGATGTGGACAGTGCATTGCGTCGGCTGGGCACCGTCCTCAACCAGATGGAGTACGCCCACACAGAGCCTACCGAAGCGCGACTGGCTCAGTTGCAGGTCGTGCGCGACCGCTTCGATCTGGACCGCCCTTCTTTCTGGCAGCGCATCCTGCGTTGGCTCGACGATCTACGCCGGGCCCTCGTCCCAGACCAGTTGCCTCAGGGAGCGGGCGCAGCAGCAGCCATCGGGTCGCGCATCGTGGTTTGGGCCGTTGTGATCAGTGGCGGCGTGCTGCTGGCGCTTCTGCTGAGCTATTGGCTGCGCACCTTCTTTGGTGGTATTTTGGCCAATCGCCTTGGCCGTTCTTTGCGCAACGAGCAGGAGATCCCCGCTTCATCTGCCGAGGCGCGTGCCCAGGCCCATTCAATGGCCGGCGTAGGAAATTACCGTGCCGCCGTGCGCCAACTTTACCTGGCCGCGCTCCTTCACCTCGACGAGCAGGGATTGCTGAGTTTTCAGAGCGATCAGACCAACCGTGAATTCCTGGCACAGACCAGCCCCGGCTCTACGGTGCGCTCTCATCTACAACCTGCTGTGGAGACTTTTGATCGTGTTTGGTATGGTGAACGCGAGCCGGATCAGTCTACGTTTGAATCGTACCGCGCCGAGATCGATGAACTGATGGCCCAAACCGGGGAGGACACCCATGCCTAACCGGTTGGCCATACAGCCACGCCTCCTGATCGTGTTCGTGTTGTTTGCCATCTTCGCGATTTCCATTATTCTGTTTGAGCGCACCCAGAGCGTCGATCCGCCCTACGATCCGGACAGCCGGGATGCAGGCGGCCTGCTCCTTTGGCGCGGGTGGCTGCAAGAGATGGGCTACACAGTACAGACGACGGGCGGTTCGGGCTTCGCTCTGCCCGACGAGGCGGCGCTCGCCTTCGTCTACCCTGGCGTCGAGCCTTTCACCGAGGCCGAGGCGACGTCGCTGCTCAACTGGACCGAAGACGGCGGTACCCTCGTCCTCATCGGCGTGCAGGATGCGCAGTTGGCCGAACGATTCGGTTTCGAGATGAATCAACCTGAACTGTTCATCGCCACAGGCATGGCCGCCCAGGCACAGCCGTTGCTGCCCCAAGCCTCAGCCTCCTGGGGCGGACCGGGACCTGTGGCGCTGCCGCAGGCCGCACCGGTTGCCGTCCCCGTGCTGACGCTGAACGACGGCGAGGTGGCAGCCTGGGTGCAACAGCAGGGCGCCGGTGTGGTCTGGATCCTGGCCGAACGCTACGCCTTTACCAACGCCGACCTGCTCGACGACGAACAGCCCTATCTGATGTTGGCCCTGCTGCGCGGCTTGCCTGATGACGCCGTCGTCGTGCTCGACACGTATCACCTTTTCGGTCCATCGCTGCCGGCTGACGACCGTATCCTATCTGTTCAGGATTGGTTATACGGCACAACCACGGGCTGGGCCACCCTGTTTCTCGTGCTCCTGATGGTCTTGTTTCTGTTTTTGAGCGGGCGGCGCCTTGGCCCCCCCTTGATGATCCCCGGCCAGGGAAGACGTCGCGAAGCCGCCGAGTATGTGGTGGCAATGGCCGGGTTACAGCGGCGTGCACGCGTGCAGGACAGCGTGGCCCGCCACCATCTCCGGCGTTTACGCCTGCAATTGGGCAGGCCCTACCGCATCCCTGCCGACCTGGGCAACGCCGAGTTCTTGCAACGGCTACGCGCCGTTGATCCGCACCTGAACGACGAACAGATCACCCGCATCGGACGCGTTTTGGATGAACTGTCGACCCTGCCCACTGAAGATAAGCTCGTCGATCTCGTGGCAGAGGCGGATGCGATTCTGGCCGGGCGCCATAGGTAACATGCAACACAAATTCCAAACCATTCACCACTGAGGATTTCATGTCCCTTTCCACCTTATATGCACAGATCAAAGCCGAAGCTGCCAAAGTCATCGTCGGCCAGGAAGATGTCTTTGAGCAGATCGTGGTCGCCTTCTTCAGCGGCGGGCACGTCCTGCTCGAAGGCGTGCCGGGCACCGCCAAGACGCTGATGGCGAAGACGCTGTCCCGGTTGATCGACGCCGAATTCCGTCGCATCCAATTTACGGCCGACCTCATGCCCAGCGATGTCGTCGGCACCCAGGTCTTCGACGCCGACAGTGGACGCTTCAATCTGCGCCGCGGGCCGATCTTCACCCAGATCATGCTCGCCGACGAAATCAACCGCGCCCCGGCCAAGACGCAATCCGCCCTGCTCGAAGCGATGGAAGAACGCCAGGTCACCATCGACGGCGTTGGCTATCCGCTGACCGATCCCTTCATGGTTCTGGCCACACAGAACCCGGTGGAATACGAGGGCACCTACCCGCTGCCCGAAGCGCAATTGGATCGCTTCCTCTTCAAAGTGGTGGTCGATTATCCCCAAGAAAGCGTGGAACAGGAGATCCTGCGCCGCTATCACACTGGGTTCGACGCCCGCCGCCTGGATGACAGCGGCATTCGCCCGGTGATTGTCCCCGCGGCGTTGGGTGATATCCGCGATGAGATCCGCAATGTCACGGTCGAAGCAGGCATCCTGGCCTACATCACCGCTATCGCCGTCGCCAGCCGCCGCAGCCCCGATCTGATCCTGGGTGGCAGTCCGCGCGCCAGCATCGCCGTCTTGCAAACCAGCAAAACCTACGCCGCTCTGCACGGGCGCGACTACGTCACGCCCGATGATGTCAAAGCGCTGGTGGCGCCGGTTTACCGGCACCGCGTGATCTTGCGCCCCGAAGCCGAGATCGACGGCATCGACGCCGACGCCGCGGTTCGCCGCCTTGTCGGCGGTCTGCCTGTGCCGCGCTGACCCAGGCCAGGAGACAGAAACTTCTCAGAATGGCTCAAGTCTTCTGGCCAGTGCCGTGCACCTGAATCCGTATGGAGGAAATCACTATGAACAAACGCACACTGACCTTTGCTGCATTTTTGATGCTCATATTCACCCTGTCGTGGACATTCCCCGCCGTCGCCCAGGAAGGGATCATCTACCTGCCTCTGATCGGCAAGAACAGCAGCGGCACAGTTCCTAGGCCAACGCCAACTGCCACCACCGTGCCCGATTGGCCGGAGATGACCCTGGACCTGGTCGCAGACGGCTTCAACCAACCGATCCATCTCACCAATGCGGGCGACGGCAGCAACCGTCTCTTCGTCACCGAGCGCGAAGGGACAGTCCGCATCATCGACGGCAACGGCCAACTGCAGACGACGCCGTTCCTCGATATTGTGGACCGTGTCGAATGTTGTGACAGCGAACTTGGCCTCTTTGCTCTGGCGTTTCCACCCACCAGTAACCGGCACTTTTACGTCCACTACACGGCACGCGTAGACGGCCAGATCAAGAGTCGCGTTTCGCGGTTTCACCACAACGGCAGATCCGGATATCGCCGACGCCAGCAGTGAACAGATCATCCTTGAATTCGATCAGCCTGCCCTCAACCATAACGGCGGACAAATTGCCTTCGGACCCGATGGCTATCTCTACATCGCCATTGGAGACGGTGGCGGTGGCGGCGATCCGCAAGGCAACGGTCAGAAACTGACCACCGTGCTGGGCAAACTTCTGCGCATCGACGTCGAAACCAACTCACCTGCCGCCTACACCATCCCTGCCGACAATCCGTTCGTAGAGACGCCCGGCGCCCGCGGCGAAATCTGGGCCTACGGCCTGCGCAACCCCTGGCGTTTCTCTTTCGACCGCACGACCGGCGACCTCTACATCGGTGATGTCGGCCAGGGCAGCTTCGAGGAGATTGACTTCCAGCCTGCCGACAGCAATGGCGGCGAAAACTACGGCTGGAACATCATGGAAGGCTTCGCCTGCTACAATGCCTCATCCTGTGATCAAGACGGGCCTTACCTTGCCCATTCACGCTTACGGACGCAGCCTGGGTCAATCGGTCAGTGGCGGCAACGTTTACCGTGGCAGCCAGGCGCCGGCGCTGCAAGGCATCTACTTTTTCGCAGACTATGTCACCGGCCGCATCTGGGGACTGCGCAAAGTCAACGACGCCTGGCAAGATCACGAATTCACCAACAGCCCTTACAACGTCGCCGGCTTCGGCGAAGACGAAAACGGCGAACTCTATCTGGTCGACTTGAGCGGTGGGGTCTACAAGATCAGGAATTAGCGACCGGATCACCATTTGAAAGGACATTCTGCCATGTCTTACGATCTCCTGATTGTCGGTGGCGGCATCGCCGGGTTGGCGACAGCCTATCGGGCGGCACAGCTCGGCGCGCGGCCGTTGCTGCTGGATAGGAACGACCGCGGGCGCGCCACCGATGCCGGCGCCGGCATCCTCTCGCCGCAGACCAGCACCCGCGACGGACGCGCCTGGTACGACTTCGCCCTGTCCGCCGTGCGCTACTACGACGATCTCACGGCGTCTCTCCAGGCAGAGGGCCTGGCTCAGGCTGGTCTGGATAGCGGCTACAGTCGGTGCCCCAAATTCATCGTCGCCATGACCGAGGCCGAACTTTCCGCCTTCGAGCAGTCAAAGGAAATCGTCCTGGCGCGGCAAGCAGAGCGGGGCGACGGCGGTACCGATCCCATCCGCCAGATCTCGCTGCAAGACGCACAAACGCTGCTGCCCGTATTGGGCGATGCAGCCGCCATCCTCTATCAGCCTAGCGCCGGGCGCGTCGACGGGCGCATCCTCTCCGCCGCAGTGCGCTGGGCGCTGGATCAGCGTAACATCGAGCGCCGCCAGGCTGATGTACGCACCCTCATTCAAGAAAATGGACGGGTGATTGGGGTAGAAACCGCAGCCGGCGAACGCATCTTGGGCGGAAGCACGGTGATCGCGGGTGGGGCATGGTCTGCCGCCCTGGGCGCGCAGGTTGGCAGAAGCATCCCGGTCGAGCCGCAACGTGGGCAAATCATCCACCTGACTGTGGGGGGCGTCGAAACGCGCGGTTGGCCCATCGTCAACGGCTTCCGCGGCCACTACATGGTCCCCTGGCCCGATCACCGCGTTGCCGTGGGCGCTACCCGCGAAACCGGCAGCGGTTACGATCCGCGCACCAGCGCTGCCGGCATCCGGGAAGTCCTCGACGAAGCGCTGCGCCTGGCGCCCGGTCTCGCCGACGCCGAGATCGGCGACATCCGCGTGGGTCTGCGCCCGTACACCCACGATCACCTGCCTGTGCTGGGCCGAGTCTCCGGTGTCGAGGGCCTCTTCCTGTGCACCGGTCACGGCCCCACCGGCCTCCAACTCGGCCCCTACAGCGGCAAGCTGGTGGCCGAACTGGCCCTGGGGCGCCAGATCGAAGAGGATCTATCGCCGTTTTCGCTGAGCCGATTTGAAGACGAGTGATAGGGGCCGGTGAACTGAACTTTTAGTGCCTTTCCCAACCCAGGTGGGGTTTCTCAGGTAACGACCTTCTCAGTCAGTGTTTCCGAGCGAATCCACGTTTTGATCTCCTTTCGCCCACAGCATACAGGAAATCGAAGCGCATCATCCGACAGTCCATGCAGCGATTTGCCGGGCACGTTCCGCATCGTCTACGACGACAGCAGCCCTCATTCGCGCGCCCGGGCCACGGCTTCGGCGCGCCGCTGCACCGCTGCACCGTGTGGACATCACGTCACGCGCCTGTAAAGACCACAACAGCCGAAAATGCCGTAGAACTCGAACAATCCCATGTTCAGGCCATCTATCACCGCTTGATAGACGCCATACTCCTTGTCTTCGGGGTCGGCGTTGCGCAGATCGTTGAAATCGTGAAACAGGCAAAAACCACCCGGTTGGATCAGGCGATCCAGTACCCGGCAAACCTTGTAGACGGGCTCATAGGCGTGTGAATGATCGATGAACGCCAATGCAAACTGTCTTTGCTCGACCACGTACGCTTCTACCGCCGTCACCGCATTGGCCGTGTGGGCTGTCACCTCCGCGTGGACGCCAAGCCGTTTGAGGTTGTGCCGCGTAGCGTGGGTGCAGGCCGGGTCCAGGTCTATGGACACGACGGATTCGGGCGACGCGGCGTTGCGCGTGGCGCGGGCAAGGATCGCCGTGCTTAAACCGTGAAAAGAGCCCAGTTCCAGGATCTGTCCTTGCGCAAAGTGGGCCAGTTCGTAGAGCTTCAGCGCATCCTCACGGCGCAACCAGCCGGGGATCACCCAGCCGAACCAACGGCGCGTCTTCATCTGGATGAGGACGCCGTCGGTCAGCGGCAGGTTGGCAATTCGACGATGCTCCTTGTCGATGTAGGGCGCTGGGAAGTCGTAGGTGGGGGCGTAGGCTGGGATAACACTGCCCAGTTTATCCTGAGGTAACCAGGACTGTGAATTGGCGTTCATGTAAAATGTCCTCTGACGGTTGCCGATGTAGGAACCATGCGCGTGCATTGAAATCGAATCGGCTTCACATCACTTCGATCTGCGCACGCCAGACTTCAGGGCTTCAAGCCCAGCCCCGTATAGATGGGATGATGAGATGAGGACCTCGACGAGACCCATCATCCCACCATCCCGTTCATCCCGTCACCCCTTCAGCCCTTCACCCGTTCATCCCCTCATCCCCTCCCTCACCCACACCACCAGATCCCCCACCGCTCGATTCTCCCAGGCATAATACGGGATCGCCGTCAGCGCGATGGGATGCAGCGCCGGTTCCTCATGATGGTACGGGTTGCCGTTGGGCCAGGGCTCGGCGCGCAGACCTTCGGCGCGCAGGACGACGACGCCGCCCAGCAGATCGGGCGCTGTGTCCGCCTGTAGCGCGGCGTCGCGGGGCAGGAAGACGCGGTCTAGATCCTCGCCGTTGTCCACACCTTCCAAACAATAGATGAGCGGACCGCGCTGGAGCGCCACGCGGCCGCGATCGGCCCGAACCCGCGGATCGGCGTAGACGCGTTCCGCCGGCATGGCCAGGACCAGGTCCACCGTGTCGCCGGGCTGCCAGGTGCGGGAGATCCGCGCATAGCCCTGGTCAATGGGCGCCTGGACGGATTCACCGTTGACGCTAAGGCTGTACTCATGACACCAGCCGGGGATGCGCAGCTTGAGTGCAAAATCGGCAGGCCGCTCGGGCGTTACCGTCAGGCTCACGTTGCCATCCCAGGGATAATTGCCGGTCTGCGTCAACGTCACGCTCTGCCCGCCCACTTGCAGCGATCCGCTGCCGCTGATATAGAGGTGGACGACGGCGGTGTTGTCTCCTGCTGCGTAGACATACCCGCCTAGCGACGCCAGCAGACGGGCCAGGTTGGGTGGGCAGCAGGCGCAACTGAACCATCCTTGCCGCCGCCCTGTATGGCGTTCGTTGGCCTCTGCCTGTTCGTCGCGGTGGACGGCCAGCGGGTTGACATAGAAGAAGTTGCGACCGTCCAGTGAAACACCGCTGATCGAGCCGTTGTAGAGTGCCAGTTCCAGCGTGTCGGCGTAGCGGCTGTTGCAATCCAACTGCAACATGCGCTGCATCCAGAAAATCAGCGCGATAGACGCACACGTCTCGGCGTAGGCATCTTCGTTGGGCAGATCATAATCGCCGGTGAAGCCCTCGTTCTGGCGCGAGGAGCCTACGCCGCCGGTTACGTACATCCGTTTAAGGATGCTGGCGTAGAGCCGTTCACAGGCCAGCTTGAGGGCGGCATCGTCGGTCTCACGCGCCAGGTCGGCCATAGCGGTGTACATATAGGCGGCGCGCACGGAATGGCCCACGGCCACGTCTTGTTCGCGCACGGGCTTGTGCGACTGGTTGTACTCGTAGGTCTTGGCCCAAAACGCCTTTGGATCGTCGCCGCGGGCGACGGCCTCCTGGTCATAATAGTGTGGCTGAGCGCCGCGCTCGTCGATAAAGTAGCGGGCCAGGCGCAGGTGTTTCTCGTCCCCAGAGACGTGGTAGAGCTTCACCAATGCCAGTTCGATCTCCTGATGACCGGGGTAGCCGTGCTTCTTGCCGTCCTCGGGGCCAAAGACGGAATCGATGTAGTCGACGTAGCGCAGCATGATGTCGAGCAGGCTGCGTTTACCCGTGGCGCGGAAGTGAGCCACCGCCGCCTCGATCAGATGACCGGCGCAGTAGAGTTCGTGCCAATCGCGCAGATTCGCCCAGCGCAAGTTCGGTTCCACCACGGTGAAGTGGACGTTGAGGTAGCCGTCGGACTGTTGCGCCTGCGCATACTCCGCGATGACGTCATCCATCTGCGCGTCCAGCACCGGATCGGGTTCCGTGGCCACGATGTAGGCGGCGGCTTCCAGCCACTTGGCAATATCCGAATCCCAGAAAACGTGGGGTGGGTTGGGATCGCCTTCCTTCCATTTCAGTTGAATTGAACCAAGCCGGCCGCTGTCGACCAGGTGCTGGTACTGCGCCTGCAAGGTGACGCGATGATTGACCTGGCGCCGCGGCGACCAGAAGGCATCGTCCACGGTGACGTCAGTCCACGGCGCAAAGGTGTAGTGTGAGGAAGCCATGGGATTGCTCCTTGATCAGATGGGGTAGAGGGAGTAAAATGGGCAAACCTGTTTGATCATTGTAAGTCAAGTTCACATCCGATGCACCCCTGGGAGGAAGTGGGACTATCATGTCTGCACCGATTGCCTTTACCATCGGCCACAGCACCCACTCAATCGACGCGATTCATCATCCCCATCATCCTCATGATCACCGTCAATGGTGATTCGCTGTCTGCGATCTCTAGTCTCCACTCCTACCCTGGGATCAAAAAACCTAGAAAACGAACCATGACACCGACTCTATCTGCCTTCGAACTCACGCCCGCTCACATCTCGCACCTGCCCGCGCAGACGCGCAATCGGCTGTTGAGCCTGCTCTTGCGCTGGGAAGCCTACGCAGAGGCGCTTGTCTGCCTGGAACAGCTCGATGTCGATCGCTACGTCTCTTTTCAGGATGACAAAGCCGAGGCGCTGCTGGGGCTGGGGCGTGCCGCCGAAGCGGTGACGGTGATGGAAACCCGCCTGGCCCAGCGTTCATCTGTCCCCGCCCAGTTGCTGATGGCGCGCGCACTGCTGGCTGCCGAGCGCATGGACGATGCCCACGCTGCGCTCGCAGCGCTCATCGAGCGCGATTATGGACCGGCCTGGAGCCTGCGTGGGCAGATTCACCTGGCCGAGGATGACGGCGACGGAGACGATGCTGTCGACGCTGCCGAGCGCGCCTTTCTGCGCCATCGTCAACTGGCGCCGGGCAGCCGCACGCCCCTCTTTGGCCTGGCCCACGTCGCCCACCGCCGTGGGGACGGTGTCACGGCGGTCGCCTATGCGGTGCAGGCCTTCACCGTCGATGAAGGCGAATACGCGTTGACCCCCATCGAAATCCGCCAGGCCCGCGACCTCTTTGTCCTGCTCAACGACGCCAATCGCAGCGAAGAAGCCAACGCACTCCACGCCCAGCGTCAGGCAGAAGAAATCGCCGCCCTGCGCGATCTACTCGATGCCGCCGACGTCCCAACCACATCCCCCGCTGCCCGCCCCTCGCCACAACAAGCCGCCCCGCGTTCTTCGCCCCCCGCCGCACCACCCATGTCCGACCTGAGCACCATCCCCGTCTCCGCGCAGGAAGAAGCGGAGCTTAGCGCCGCCGTGCGCCAATATTTCGGCTTCGATAGTCTGCGTCGCGGGCAGGCCCAGGTGATGGCCGCTGCCCGCCGCGGCGAGGATGTCCTTGCCATCCTCCCCACCGGCGCCGGCAAGTCGCTCTGCTATCAGCTTCCCGCCCTGCTCGATGGCGGCCTCACGCTGGTGATTTCGCCCCTGATCGCCCTGATGAAAGATCAGGTGGACAATCTGCCGCCCGCTCTGCGCGCCCAATCCATCGCTATCAACAGCAGTATGGACGGTGACAGCATGGCCCAGGCCATCGAAGATCTTGCGGCAGGGCGCTACCGGCTCGTCTACGCCGCGCCCGAACGGCTGCGCCAGTGGCCCTTTCTTCATGCATTGCGTCGCGGCGGCATCAGCCGGCTTGTGATCGACGAAGCCCACTGTGTCTCCGCCTGGGGGCACGACTTCCGCCCCGACTACCTCGCCATTGCCGACGCCCACCGCCGCCTGGGATCGCCCACGATCCTGGCCCTGACCGCTACCGCGCCCACCCAGGTGCGCGCAGACATTGAACGCCAGCTTTTCGGCGTCGGCGCAGACGGCAAGTCAGAGCGTCGACTGCAAATTGTGGCGCTGGATAGCTTCCGCCCCAACCTGCGCCTCGCCACCATCAACGTGCACGACAAAGACGGCAAATACCAACAGTTGATCGACCTCTGCCTCGCCCTCGAAGGCAGTGGCATCGTCTACGCCCGCACCCGCCGCGACTGTGAAGAACTGGCCGCGCTGCTTGTCAGCCATGGCGTCGACGCCGTCCACTACCACGCCGGCATCGCCGATCGCGCCGGTGTGCAAGATCGGTTTATGCGCGGTGAGGTGCGTGTGATCGTCGCCACCATCGCCTTCGGCATGGGCATCGACAAGGCCGACATCCGTTTCATCGTCCACTTTGGCCTACCCGACTCACTGGAATCCTACTATCAGGAAGCGGGCCGCGCCGGGCGCGACGGTGAACCGGCGCACTGCGTCCTCTTTTACGCCACCAGCGATAAAGGGCGCCTCACGCGCAACAGCAACCGCGATGCCCTCACCCTGGACTATCTGCGCAGCGTCTACGCTGTGGTGATCAAGCAGCGTCGCCTGGGCCGCTTCGTCCTTGCCCCGCTGGATGACCTGGTACGCCAGTTGGACGGCGACGACACGCGCGTGCGCGTCGGCCTCAGCTTCCTGGAACAGGCCGGTCTGCTGCGTCGTCATTTCGACACCCCGCGCTCCGTTTCGCTGCGTCTGGTAGCGCCCAACCAGGACGCCGCTTTCGGCAAGTTCGTCGCCGCCGTCCGTCTGCGTCCGCAGCAAGAGGTGGTGCGCTCCTACGCCGAGTTGGCGCAGCAAAGTGAGTTCGATCCGGATCGGCTCGAAGCCCAGCTCCTCCACTGGCAGCAGGACGGCGTCCTGGATGTAGCGATGTCGGGGCGCGAGGTGCTGATCGAACTGCCGCCGCCCCCAGCCGACGGCACCGAGCGCATTACCGCCCTGCTCGACCGCCACGCCGCCATCCAGGCGCAGCGCATCAGCGAAATCGTGGGGTATGCCCGCGCCCGCCGCTGCCTGCATGGTCACCTCGCCAACTACCTGGGCGGTGATCGGCATACCCGGTGTACGGTCTGCAACCGCTGTGTGGGCGATTCGCTGCTGCCTTCCACAAAGTCGGCGCTGCCGTCCGACGAGGAGCAACTGCGCATGATCCTGTGGGTGCTGCAATCCCAAAGTTGGGGACGCCGCACCCTCATCTACCTCCTGCGCGGCGACGAAAAAGCCGGGGATCGCGCCCGGCAATCCAAAGCCTTTGGGCGCATGAACTTCCGCAGCGAAAGTGCCCTCGACAGCATGATTAGCGACCTTGTCCGGCACGGCTGCATTGACGAAGTCGCGCTCTCGCATGGCGGTGTCGCCCTGACACTCACCGAGCGCGGCCAATCTGCCCTGAGGGATGTGCAGATCCTGGCGGAGCTTCTGCAGCCGTCTGCCGCGCCCGGCCCGGCTGAACCTGAGACCTTGTTGGATACCCACGAGCGTCAAGCCGTCTATGATCGTCTTGCCGCCTGGCGTCAGACAGAGTCGTCGGCACAGAGCGTGCCGCCCTACGTTGTCGCCAGCAACGATCTGCTCAAGCGGCTGGCCGTGATCGTGCCGTCCACCGCCGACGAGTTGGCCGCAGTCAAAGGCATCGGCCCGGCGCGCCTCGACCAATATGGCGAAGCCATCCTGCGCGTCCTCGGCGGAGAAGAGATCCATGCAACTGACCAACCGTAGTCTGCTGCTCCTGGCGCTCACGGCGGTGTTTGTGGCAGCGGCGGCATGGGCTACCTGGTTTTTGTGGCTGGCCCTGATCTGGCTGATCGGCATGGGCGCCCTGTTGCTGGCCGATTGGTCGCTTTCCCCCTCGCCCAAGGACTGGCAATTGCAGCGCAGCCACGATGATCGCCTCTCGCTGGCGGTGTGGAACCCGATCGAGGTGTCCATCCAGCTACGCCGGGGCGCGCAGATCCGGAGTGGTCCGCTGCAAGTTTGGCTGCGCGACGATCCGCCCTCTTCGTTTGGCATTGCCGACGACGAAAGAATCCTGGTGGGGACGGTGACACCCACAGAAAGCACGATCCTGCGCTACTCTCTCTATCCACCGCGGCGCGGGGATTACGCTTTCGGCCACCTGCATCTGCGCTGGCAGTCGGCGCTTGGCCTGCTGCGGCGGCAGGCGACGATTGCGGCGGCGGAGTCGGTCAAGGTCTACCCCAACCTGGTGGACGTGAAGAAGTTTGATCTGCTCCTGCGCAAGAACAAGCTGTGGGAATTGGGTGTGCGCCACGTGCGCCAACGCGGCGCAGGGACAGAGTTTGAGCGTCTGCGCGAATACCAGCCCGACGACGAATTTCGCCGCATCAACTGGAAGGCGACGGCGCGGCGCGGTGTGCCCATCACCATGGAGTACGAAACCGAGCGCAGCCAGAACATCATTGCCCTGCTCGACGTAGGCCGCCTGATGCGTTCGCCGGTGGGCGATGTGGCGAAGATGGATTACGCCATCAACGCCGTGCTCTTGCTGGCCTTCGTTGCCGGGCAGAAGAGCGACCGCATCGGCGTGATGACTTTTGCCGACGAGGTGCAGCAGTGGCTGGCCCCACGCACGGGTAAGGCTCAGTTTCACCGCATGCTAGAGTTGCTCTACAAAGTGCAGGGCCAGCCCGTGGAATCGGACTATAGCCGCGCCTTCGCCTATCTGGCGGCGCGTCAGAATCGGCGCTCGCTGCTGCTTGTGTTCACCGACCTCACCGGCAGCGTCCTCAACGAGACGCTGGTGGCACAAATGTTGCGGCTGCGTCGCACCCATCTGCCCCTGCTGGTGACGATGCGCGATCCCACCGTCGAAGCCCTTGCCCGCCAGCCCGTAGAGGACACTATCTCCCTCTATCGCCGCACCGTCGCCGAGACGCTGCTGTCCGAGCGCGAACTGGTCCTTGAGCGGCTGCGCAACGGTGGCGTGTTGACGCTGGACGTCCCCGCCGATCAGTTGAGTCTCTCTTTGATCAATCGGTATTTAGAGATCAAGGCGAGAGAATTGATTTGAGGGAGAGTGATGATGAGATGATGGGTTGACACGTAATCTCATCATCCCGTCATCTCATCCACTTCGTCCAATTCAACCAATATCCATACAAGATTACGCCAGTTCCAATGCCGACGGCGGCCTTGACGAGCCACGGCAACCCGCTGGGGCTGATGAAGCCTTCGATGAGGCCGGCGATGATGAGGAGGGGGATGCAGCCGAGGATGATGGAAACCGCCACACGGGCGCGCTGCACAAGCGCATCCTTGCGGCTGAGCAGGCCAGGGCGAATCAGCGCTTCGCCCACGTAGAGGCCACAGCCACCCGAGAGGAAGATGACGCTGAGTTCGATGAAGCCGTGGGCGACCACGAATTCGGCCAATCCGCCGCTCATGCTGTGCGCCTGTAATAGCCCAAAGATGCCACCGAAGCTGAGTCCATTTGTGAGCAGGATGAAGAGTGTAAAAAGACCGGCGGTGGCCGAACCGGCAAAGGCCATAAACATGACGCCGATGTTGTTGGTAAGGATCGTGGCCGAGGCCGCCGACCGTACGCTGGGCGCGATCTCCGTCCACAGTTCGCCGGATTCCACGGTACGCACCAGCGATTCGGTGTTGGCATTCGCCCCCAGGAAGGTGTAGATACGCCCGGCGTCGACGCTCACCACCATAAACGCCACCAGCGCGGGGACGAAGAAGATCAAGAACGAAACGACGGTGTAGGGCAGCAGTTGGCGGAAGAGCCCCGGAAAGGTGACGGCAAAGAAGAGGCGCATCTGCTGCCAGCGCAGCGGCTCCTCGCGATAGATGAGACCGTGGCCGCGCGCAACCAGTTGGTTTAGGTAGATAGTCACCTGCCCGCCGGGGAAATCGCGCTGCGCCAGCGCCAGATCTGAAGTAGCGCTGCGATAGAGTGTGCCCAGTTCGTAGAGATCGGCGGCGGAAAGTGTTTCCGCGCTGCTCTTGGCACGGTTGACCAGCGTCTCCAGCCGTTGCCAGTCGGCCTGCCGCCGTTGGATGAAGGTTTCCATGCGCATGAGAGACCCGCTTTCGGCGTTTTGCGCCTGCGAGAAGGATGTAGTAAATCCCGGCGGAAATATGCCGACACGTTCTACCAGTGGTACAGACGCCATATTTACGCCGTGGTATTTACGCCGCAATGTACTACTATGTGTTAACGGTCAAGTGATGGCAATTCCGTAGGGGCGCTGCTTGCTGCGCCCGGCACACTGTGGGCGCAGCAAGCGGCGCCCCTACCCATCAAATCACGCTTTCGGCGTTCTTCGCCGCCGCAATGTAGTAGAGAATATAGAACGGTAGTTTATCTTCTTCCTGCTCATTCGCCAACAGGGAATCGTATGGATCGGCCGTCTGACTTTCTCGATCAAGTCTATGAGATCGATACCCCCGAGAATGTGACCTTTGCCCACGAGGTCGCCGGAATCGGCAACCGCTTCATCGCCGCGCTGCTTGATTCGGCCATCATCGGCGGATCGCTCTTCCTGCTCAATGTGATCCTTTTGGTGGGGCTGGGTGTGCTGGGCAGCAATCTACCCGATCAGTCGCTGGATATGGATACGCCCGGCTGGATCGAGGGCTTTCTGATCGCGCTCTACGCCCTGATCAACTTTCTGATCTTTTGGGGCTACTACGTTTTCTTTGAGTATGTGTGGAATGGCCAAACCCCCGGCAAGCGAGCCGTGAAGATCCGTGTCCTGCGTACGGACGGCAACCCGGCAGGCTTCATTGAGGTCGTACTTCGCAACCTGGTGCGCATCGTCGATTTTCTGCCCGGTGGCTATGGATTGGGATTGCTGGTGATGTTCTTCAACCGTCAGGCGCGGCGGCTAGGAGATTTTGCCGCGGGAACCTTCGTGGTTAAAGAGCGGGCGGACGTACGCTTGAGCAGCCTGACCGGCTCCCCTTCATCGCCACAGCCGTTTGTCTCGACCCCAGATCCGCAATCCGCCACGGTCTCCGTCAATGAGATCGATGAGGCGTTGCTGCTGCGCTTCGTGCATATTCGCCGCCTTACGCCCCAGGATGATGAACTGATCCGTGAGCTCTTGCAGCGAGATCGCCTGGGTGTTGTAAGCGGCGCGACGCTCTTACGACTCGCCCAAACCATTGCGGCCAAATTAGAAGTAGAAGCGCCAACCCTGACGCAGGCGACGCAGTTTTTACAAGACGTGCGCCGTGCCTATCGGCAGATCTAGGCTTTGTTAACAGTGCACCCTTCTGTATCAACCCATCTATGCAGCAAAGGAGCCGCTCCGTGTTGGATCAGCCGGTTGAGTATGATGAGCCTGCCTGGACAGACGAACGCCCGATGGCGGCCTACACCCCTACCATCAAGGAATTGCCGCAGTCGTTGCGCCCGCGCGAACGGCTGGAGTATGCCGGCGCCCACGCGCTGAGCAGTGCAGAACTGCTGGCGATCATCCTGCGCACGGGAGGAAAGGGCGAAAACGTGATCCGCATGGCCGAGCGGCTGTTGATCGACTTCAACGGTTTGCCCGGTCTTTCGCAGGCCAGCTTCGAGGAACTATGCGCCGCCCACGGCTTGGGCCAGGCCAAAGTCACCCAAATCAAGGCCGCCCTCGAACTAGGACGGCGCCTGCTGTTGGCCGGTCCGCAAGAACGCATGCAGATCCGCAGCCCGGCGGACGTAGCCAATCTGCTCATGTTGGAGATGGGGTTGTTGGAGAAGGAGCAGTTGCGCACGGTGCTGCTCGATACGAAGAATCGAGTGCAACGGATTATTACCGTCTATGCAGGGAGCCTCAACACGGCGGTGATCCGCATTGGCGAGGTCTTTCAAGAGGCGATTCGAGCCAATAGCGCTGCGATTATTGTGGTGCACAACCATCCCAGCGGTGATCCGACGCCTAGCCCCGAGGACGTGCGCGTGACGCAAAAAATCGTTCAGGCCGGGGAATTGCTAAATATTGACGTCCTCGATCATCTGGTCATCGGGCGCAATCGCTATGTGAGCATGAAGGAGCGGGGGTTGGGGTTCGGGTAGCGGAAAAGTATGTGTACAAGTGGCACGAGTGTAGGGTCAAGTATGAAATATGGGTACGGGCGCTGCTTGCCGAGAGGGCGCGGCAAGCAGCGCCCGTACGAAACTGCGATCAAGTGACAGATGACACCACTTTAGGGTCTTAACTTTCCACAGGTTCGCTCGACCCGAGGGTACTCTGCGCCTTCAGGTATTCGGTCAGTTCGCGCACCTGAGCGGTGTTGAGGATGCGGCCTTTGGTGTCGCGGATAAACTTCTTGACGTCGCCCGTGGTGAGGGCCGGGATGGACGGGTTGTTGGCGTCGAGCTTCACTTCTGGGTTGATGAAGACCGCCGCCGTCTGGATCGGCACGTCGCCGGTGTCGAAACTCAATTGACCACTGGCCTCGCCCTGTTGCAACAAGACGCGCACCTGTTCCGCTTCCTCGTTTAATTCGCGAGACGGATTGCCTAAACCTTCGCGGGTGAAAGCGGTGAAGAAACGCCCCACCGAGAACGCCTCGCGCCAACGATCGCCTTCCACCGTCACCTTACCCTTGTCGCCCTTGAGCGCAAAGAGATAAATACCCGACGGCCCGGACAACATGTAATTGCTTTGCGACAGACTCCACAAGAAGAGACTGTACTTGTCGTCGAAGCCTTTGAGGCTGCGTTCCAGCAGTTCATCGGGGCGGGCAATCTGTTTGGTCCCGGGCCAGCGACGCGCCGCAAAGCGGTTAATGTAGTAGCTGCCGATATTCGAGGCAATAAAGCCAATCGCCAGTGCGCCAAAGCTAATGTAGGCCCAGTTGAACTGCAAGAAGTGAATGAGCGGGTTTGCCGATGGTTCGGTGGGTGGGTACCAGTTGGGGATAAAGCTGGAAAGTAGCCCCACAAACAGGATCATCAGCCCGCCGAGTGTAATGCGCCGGCCGCGCTGTTCCTTGGTGCGTATCGCCGATAAATTTCGATAGACTTTCATGCGGATTCTTTCGTAAAAGGTGGCTGATCTGGACAATGGTGGCAGAGGGCGGTTACGACTGTTGCGTCACAACGGGCGCATTTACTCCGGAATCGTTGACTTCTTGGATGCCGCTTTGCACTTCTTCGATGATTTTGAGTTCGATAGACTGTTTGGCCACACGAATGGCGTGACGGATTGCATTGGCGTTGCTCTTGCCGTGACCGACGACGAGCACGCTGGTCAACCCCATCAGAACAGCACCGCCGAACTCACTATCATCGAGGCGGCGGCTCATACGGCTGAACGCCGGTCTAGACAACAGCGCGCCCAGGCTGGTCAACGGCGAAGCCTTGAGTTCTTCAGAAAGCACCGTGCGGAAGAGTTTCACCATCCCTTCCGCCGTTTTGATCAACACGTTGCCGGTGAACCCATCGGTGATCACCACATCGGCCAAACCGGCGATCACGTCGCGACCTTCGATGTTGCCCCGAAAGTTGACCCCTGGTGTCCGTTCGAGCAGTTCTGACGTCTCGATCACCAACTGATTGCCTTTGCCCTGTTCTTCGCCATTGCTGAGGATGCGCACGCTGGGATTGGGCACATTCATGATCCGCTTGGCATAGACGGTGCCCATAATCGCGAACTGCTGCAAGTTTTCGGGCTTGACGTCGGCATTGGCGCCGACATCCAACAGCGTGCAGAATCCATGCTGCGTCGGGAAGGGCGTGATCAATGCCGGGCGTTGGATGCCCTTCATGCGCCCAATGTGAAGGATGCCCGCGGTCAATGCGCCGCCGGTATTGCCCGCCGTCACAAATGCCTGCGCCTCACCCGATTTGATGAGACGACAGGCCACCACCATCGAGCTGTCCTTTTTGTTGCGGACCGCTTGCGCCGGTTTGTCCTGCATCTCGATCACTTCAGAGGCAGCCACAATCGGCAACGAGAGCCCCCTGACATCGTGCTTGGTCAGCTCTTGTTGAATGGCGTCGGGCTTGCCTACCAGCGAAACCGTGATACCATATTCACGTGCAGCCAGCACTGCGCCGGCCACAATTTCAAAGGGCGCGTGATCGCCGCCCATCACGTCGAGCGCAATGTTCATACCCAAAAATTCCTCCAGCCTTAGGATAAGGTCTTGCTAAGTCTACTACAACCGCTGGGGAAAAGCGAAGTTTTCCACCTGGAGACACCATGACAACCTCAATCGAATCGACCGCTGTTCAACTCAAACAAAACGGTATTATTCCGATTGTGCGCGGAGACTTTTCGGCGCAGAAGGTGCTAGAGATTGGGGACGCGCTGCTGGCGTCGCCGATCCTGGCAATGGAAGTGACGATGAATACGCCGGGCGCGCTCGAATTGATCGAGATGCTGCGAGCACGGTTTGGCGATCACATGCTGATTGGCGCAGGGACGGTGCGCACCTTGACCCAGTTTCATGATGCAGTGGCCGCCGGTGCGCAGTTCACCCTGGCGCCCGGTTTCAGACCATCTGTGGTCGAAGCAGCGCAAGCGCGGGACGTCCTGCACATCCCCGGCGTTTTCACGCCCAGCGAAATCGAAGAAGCCTGGGCGCTGGGTTGTCCGCTGCTGAAGCTCTTCCCCGCTGACTTTGGCGGGCCGGCCTACCTCAAGGCGGTGCGCGCTCCACTCAACGATGTGGCGTTGGTACCTACGGGCGGCGTCTCACCAGACAATGCCGCGGCCTATGCCAGAGCAGGCGCGGCGGCTTTGGGCGTGGGCAGTTGTCTTATCACGGGCCCCGATCAGCCAATGGCCGATCTGATCACACGGGCGCGGGCGCTGCGCGCCGCCTGGGAAAATCTGGGCCCCTCTGCTGCCTAGCCCAATCGCGGCGCCTAATCGCTTCGCAATCGGGCCACGGACGGCGACCGCAGAACGGACCGGCACGGAGGCCGGTCCCTACGGTAGGGATGGACCTCCGTGTCCATCCGTCTGGCCCCGACGACCCAGAACGGACCGGCACAGAGGCCGGCCCCTACGGTAGGGATGGACCTCCGTGTCCATCCGTCTGGCGGCAGGCGTTACCGTTCACGCGGGAGGCATTTTGCGCATCTGCGCCCATTCTTCCGGCGTGTCGGCATCCGCAAGCCACAGCGCCGAGGTCGCCACAGTCGCAACCTCGGCGCTGTTTTGTTTGAGGATAGGCCGCGCGCCCTGATCTCCGCTGAGTTCTCGCAGCGCCGGGAAATGGCTGAGATCGAAGATAGCCGGCGCCCCGCGCAGTTCGCCCTCCACAGACGGGGCGACCAGGTCGGCGCCGTCGCGCCAGCGCTGCCAGAGGTTGCGCAACAGCGCCGTGGGGATGAATGGTTGATCCACGGGCAGGAACTGCACCGCCACACACTCGGGCCGCAGCGCTGCCATGGCGGCGTGGATGGATGTGGCCTGTCCGCTCTCCCACGCCGGATTGTGCACGAGACGCAGCCGTCCGCCACTTTGCACGACTAGAGGTTCCAGGGCAGCGCAAACCTCATTCCCATAGGCGCCGCTGACCACGATCACATCGGTGGCGTCGCCGGTTAGCGCTCGTCGCGCCGCCCGCACCACCAGCGGCTCACCGTCCATTTCAAGCAATTGCTTGGCCTCTCGCATTCGTCTGCTGCCTCCTGCCGCCAGGACCACGGCCGCCGTCGCCCCCCAGCGTTCACGGATGGGCGATTGATCGGCCTCGCCGACAGCGCCAATCAGGCTGGCGTAGCCGCCATCGGCAAGCAGCCGGGCGATCAGACGCCCTGCGGCCAACCGTGGCGCGCCGTCCGCCTGGTTGAGCAGAGGCAACAGCCGCGCCGCTTCCGGTTTCCCCTTGGCGCCGCCCAACTTATGGATCAGCAACCGCGCCAGATGCGCCGGTGTGAGGCGCGCCGAAGCGTCGATCCCCAGCAGCGCCTGTACCTGCGTGGCCCGGTGGATACGCTCATCGTTGGCCTTCAGCCCGACCGCTGTCAACCCCAGCATGGGAACCAGCAGGGTCGTCGAATCGGGGATGACGGGCTCGTGCGCAGCCGGCGCTTTGAGTGGAAGATGGCGACTACCATCGGCTTCGGCGATGACGGCGGCAATGCCCAGATCCGCAGCACGACGCGCCAGTTCGTCGACGACAGCAGGCGACACACCCACGGCTTTAGGGCCGTCGAAAGTGGTCACCAGCAAACAGTGCCCGTGACGGGCCAGTTTTTGCTCAAGCTGTCCCCAGTCGATCTGATCGCCTTCAACGTGGAGGTGAGCAGGGGCGTATGCCATCTGCGCCGCGAAAATGCGCGTGGTGGTGGTTGTCACCGCGCGATGACCGCCGGCCACAATTTCCTCAGCCAGGCGAAAGAGCGTAGTGGTCTTGCCGCCCGCGCCCACCAGCGCCACGATGTCGGCGTGGGTTGGATCAAGCGTAAGACGGAGGGAGGAGATCAGTTGCATGGGATTGGGTATCGGCAGATGACGTCTTGATCCTTGAGTCGCTTTCTATGTGCTCCGCTTCACATCGACGACATCGCCGCCGGTGATCTCCACCAACTGCGCCGGGGTGAGGCGGAAGAGCGCGTTGGGCGTGCCGGCCGCCCCCCAGATCTCGGCGTGCTGCAGCAGATCTTCGTCGATAAGGGTGGTGAGCGATTCGCTGTGACCCACAGGCGGTACGCCGCCGATCACAAAACCGGTGCGGGCGCGCACATAGTCGGCGTCGGGTTTTTCGATCTTTTCGCCGAAGAGCGCGGCCAGTTTCTTCTCGTCCACGCGATTGCTGCCGCTGGCTATCACCAGCAGTGGCCTCTCACTCGCCTTGCCCTTGAAGACGAGCGACTTTGCAATCTGCGCCACGTCACAGCCTACGGCGAGCGCAGCCTCTGCCGAGGTGCGCGTGGAACTGGGCATTTCCACCACCTGCAGCGTCACCCCGCGACTCGCCAGTGCATCCTGCACTTTCTGGGCGCTGGACGAGAGCGGCGGTGTCATCTTTTCGGGTTGAGTCTCTGGTTGAGTCATGGTTCCTGTGATTTGAAGGGATGGTGTTAAGGGCGCGGAATCCCTGTGATCCGAATCCCACTGCCCTTGACCTTGTTGCGGATGTTGATACCGATCAGAATAGCGGTGATGCCTTCCACGACGCCGGCGTTGAGAAGCGGACCGGCGTCGACGCCGAAGAGACCGGCGGCGGCGGCCAGTTCCATGGCCTGCTGTTTGGCGCTCTTGTCGTCGCCGGTGATGAGGATGTCGCAGTCGACGGCGTGGTTGAGTTCTTTGAGTTCGGCGGCGCTCACGTTTTGGAACGCGGCCACGACTTTCACAGTTTCGCCCAGGCGGGCCTGGGCTTCCTGTGCTGCGGACCCACCTTCGGGCCGCCAGACATGGCTGACCTTGGGTGGCTTGATCGGGGCGACAACGCTGATCACCGTCTTGCCCTGGCAGCCCTCGGCGATCTGTTCGAGCGTGCCCGCCTGCGCATCATAGGGGACACTCAACACAACGAGATCTGCACCGGCGGCGGCCTCTCCGTTGGCCTGTCCTTGCACAGTAGCGCTACCCTCGGGCAGTTGTGCGTTCATTTCTTGGGCGGCGCCCTCGGCCTTTTCCTGGCTGCGGCTGCCGATGACGATGGGATAGCCGGCGGCGGCCCAGCGCAAAGCCAGTCCCGATCCTTCGGCCCCGGTGCCGCCAATCACGGCGATAGTGGGTTTGCTCATGCGTAGATGCTCCATTGGGTGAATAAGGGTGACGTGTCGCGTCAACCCATCGCTTCGTGTAGTTTCCAGAACCGCTCCCAGGTCGCCTGCGCCGTGACCCGACTTTGGGCGGTGATGGCGGCTTCGTCCATGGTCAGTAGTTCGCGGTCGCGCATAAGGATCTGCCCATGGGCAATCGTGCTGTGGACGTGTCCCCCGCTGACGCCGAAGAGCATGTGCCAGGGCAGATTCTCGGCCTTGAGTGGGGTGGTGGGGTAGTAGTCGAGCAAAATGAGATCGGCGTACGCCCCCGGCGCCAGAACGCCCACCGGTTTATCGAAGAAGACGCCCGCCAGCTTGCGGTTGTTGTAGACGGCCATCTGCACGACTTTGTCCGCGCCCAGGGTACGTGGATCGCCGCTGCTGATCTTGTGCAGTAGATCGGCCACCTTCATTTCGCTGAACATGTCGTTGCTAAAGCCGTCGTTGCCCAGGCAGCTTTTGACCCCGCCACGCAGCATGGCAGGGATGGCCGCTGTGCCCACCGCGTTGTTCATGTTGGATCGGGGCTGATGGCTGACAAAGGTGTCCGTTTCGCGCAGCAGCGCCATTTCCCAGGCGTCGATGTGAATGCAGTGGGCGAAGATGCTTTCGGCGCCGGTGATGCCGAAGCCATGCAACCGTTCCACCGTGCGCTTGCCCGACTTGCGCAGGCTGTCATCGGGGTCGGCCGGGTGCTCGGCTACGTGAACGTGAAAACGATCCGCCTGTGCTGCGCAGGCTTCCAGTGTGGCGTCGGAAAGGGTGAGACTGGCGTGCAGGCCAAAGGTGGCGGCGATACGGCTGCCCAGCGCTCCGGGATTCCCGTGGCTGCGGGCGTGGCTTACTTTGTCGATGAAGCGCACGTTCTCGCGGATCCCCTGCTGCATGGCCGCAGGACCGTCGCGGTCGGTCACTTCGTAGCAAAGGACGGCGCGCAGCCCCGACTGATCCACGGCAGCGGCGACGGCGTCGAGGCTGCCGTCGATGGCGGTCTGGCTGGCGTGGTGATCGATCAGGGTCGTCGTGCCGTTGCGGATGGCATCGACCAGGCAGACTTCCGCCGACTGCTGCACCCCATCCAGGTTGAGTGAGCGATCCAGCGGCCACCACAGTTTCTGTAGGATCTCAGGGAAATTTCTGGCCGGCTCCCCGGGAATGTACAGGCCGCGGGCGAAGGCGCCGTAGAAATGGGTGTGGGCGCAGATTTGGCCGGGCATGAGGACCATGCCCTGGGCGTCCCACGTTTCGGACTGTGGGTAGAGGACGCGCAGATCCTGGCTATGGCCCACGGCGACGATCTCATCGCCTTCATAATAGACGGCGCCATCTTCGAGCAGCGCGCCGTCCTCGTCGAACGTGATGACTGTTGCGTTGTAGATCAGCATGATCAGGCCTGCCTGAGTGGTGCGAAGGTTGGGTAGTTGGTCTCCTATTGTACCGTGCAGCATGGGAAACGCAAACGAACCGCTGGCTGCGATGGTCTGCAGAGGCTCAGCTATGCTAAAATCAACCAATCAGTCATACTCTTCGTCACCAACATCAAGGAGATGTCTATGAAAATCCTCGTGACCGGTGGAGCCGGTTTTATTGGCAGCCACATCGCGGACACATTGCTGGCCGCTGGACATCAGGTGGTGATCATCGATAACCTGCACACGGGGAAACGCGCCAACGTGCCCGCACAGGCCAGCTTTTACGAAATCGACATTCGCAACGCCGCTGCCCTGGATGAACTCTTCGCCCGCGAAAAGTTCGACGCCATTTGCCACCAGGCTGCCTTGGCGAATGTGCGCGAAAGCATGTCCAACCCTGCGGTATACGCCGAAGTCAATGTGATCGGCACCCTCAATCTGCTCGATCTGGCGCGCAAGCACGGCGTCGGCAAGATCGTCATGGCCAGCACCGGCGGTGCGGTCTACGGCGAAGGCTACAGTGAAGCCGGCGATCGGCTCCCCTTCACTGAAAAGTCGTGGCCCCAGCCCAAGGACAACTATGGCGCCAACAAGCTGAGCTGTGAGTTCCACCTCAATCTCTACCACGCCAACTATGGCATCGACTACGTGGCGCTGCGCTACCCCAACGTCTATGGTCCGCGCCAGGATAGCAAGGGTGAGGCCGGGGTGGTGGCGATCTTCGCCGGGGCGATGCTGGCCGGGCAGCCCACCAAGATCACGGGCGACGGCACACAGCAGCGCGATTACGCGTACGTGGGCGACATCGCCCGCGCCAACCGCCTGGCTCTGGAAAGCGACGCCGTGGGCATCTACAACGTGGGCACCGGCATCCCCACTGACGTGAATACGATCCATAAGACGCTGTCGCAAGTGATCGAGTACGAACAAGAGCCGAGCTACGTTGCGCGGCCGGCGGGCGAGGTCCTCGCCACTTATTTGGACAGCAGCAAGGCTCAGCGCGACCTGGGCTGGGAAGCCCAAGTGCCTCTGGCCGAAGGTCTGCGCCGCGTCGTAGAGTGGATGGAAAGAGGCGACTGACGATGGGATTTGGATATATTGAATTGTTTACGATGGCACTGGCGGGACTGTTGCAGATCGGCGTGCCTATCGCCGTTGTCGTCTTCTTCGTTGTGATCTATCGCAAGCTGGATCGCATCGAGCGCCGGCTTGACGAACGCGACAACCAACTCTGAGGATGGCGCTACCGCCCATGCACATCGTCATCAACGGATGGTTCCTTGGACAATCCACCACCGGCAGCGGCCAGTACACCGATCAGGTGGCAAGACATCTGGCGGCGACGGGGCACAGGGTGACGCTGCTGGTGACGGCTGATTGGGACATGCCGGCTGGGGATTGGGAGGAGATCAGGGGATTGGAGATCAAGCGGTTGGGGGTGGCATCTGCAAGCATCCCCGCTCTCTCGCACAATCTCCAATCCCTGATCTCTCAAAAGCTCGGAAAAATCTGGTGGGAACAGATCAGCGTTCCCCTGGCGGCGCAACGCCTGGGCGCGGACGTGCTCTTTGTGCCGTATTGGGCGGCGCCGTGGTGGCAGCCGGTGCCCACGGTGGTGACGGTACACGATGTGGTGCAGTTGATTCTGCCTGCCTATCGCGGTGGACGGTTTTTTCAGTTGTACACGCGCCTGGTAAGTGCGACGGCGCGCCGGGCCGCTGCGGTGATTACGGTGAGCCATGCCTCGGCGCGGGACATCGTGGACAGGTTGGGGATCCCGGCGCAACGGGTCTTTGCCGTCTATCACGGCGTCAATGGCGAGGCAGGCCCACAACTCGATCAAGAACATCTGTCCGCTATCCGCCACAAGTACCGGCTGCCGCCGCACTATTTTCTCTATCTGGGTGGATTCGATGTGCGCAAGAATGTGGACGGCATCCTGCGCGCCTATGTCCGCTATCTAGAAAAAGGCGGCGATCCGGCGCAGAAGTTGGTGATTGCGGGCAAGTTGCCCGCTTCGGACACCGGCTTTGCCCCAGATCCACGACGCATGGCCTCGGATCTGGGGTTGTCGGAACAGATTCATTTCACAGGTTGGGTCGATGAGGCCGACAAACCCGCCCTCTACGGCCTGGCTACGGCCTTCCTCTTTCCCAGCCGTTACGAGGGCTTCGGCATGATGCTGCTTGAAGCGATGGCGGCAGGAACACCGGTAGTGACGAGCAGTCAGTAAGGCTAGGCGCTTCAATCCCACAACGGGAGCCGGCCGCGGCGACGCTGCGCTCCACCAGCAACCGTGGCCGGCCGATGCAGCAAGACGGGTAGCCTTCCTCTGCTATAGCGTACGCCAGATGTCCTCTACGACGATGTACTCGTGAGCGCGCGCACGTAGCGTTCGGCGGAACGGCGCACGGCCGCCTTGCCGTCGCTTGCCACCACCCTATCCCACCAGGCGCCGTAGATGCGGTCAAAGGCATAGGGCTCGACGGCTGCCGCGATCTGCTCTACTTTGACGGCAGGCAACGGAATCAGGTTGGGGTAGCTGTACATGAAGCTGACGTAGCGCCGGTCGGAGACGACGGTGAGGATATCGCCCACCAGCAGCGCGCCCTGCCCTTCGGCGCCGGCCGGCCAGTGTAACACCGTCCCGCCGGCAAAGTGCCCCCCGCAGCGGATCAGCGTCATCCCATCCCACAGCGGCTTTTCTTCTCCCGACCAGAACTCGATGGCATTGTCTGGGCGCATGACGTGGGCGCGGTCGTCGGCGTGCAGGTAGATGGGCGCGTCAAAGGCGTGGCTCCACTCCACCATAGACGAGTAGTAGTGCGGATGTGAGATGGCGATGGCGCGGATACCACCCAACGCCTGCACGACGGCCACCGTCGCTTCGTCGATCAGGCTGATACAATCCCACAGCACATTGCCGCCGGCGCTTTGCACCAGCAGCGCACGCTGGCCAATCGCAAAGGATGGCTGCGTACCGATGCCGACGAGATGCGGTTCCAGTCGCCGGATCTCATTGTGATGGCTGCCGGCCAGCGCGTCGAGTGTCGTCCAGCGTTGCCCGCCCCAGCCGATGTACTGGCGTTCATCCTCGCAGATGGGGCAGTGGGCAGGCGGTTCTTCGCTCTGGCTGAACTGTGTACCACAGGTCTGGCAGATGTAGTTTGGCATTGAAGGACTCCTGTCTTGGGATCACAGCATCAATCCGATGGGGTACGGACGGCTACGCCCGTATACATTTCGCCCAGAAAGCTTGACGGCGCTCTCGCCTGGATCTCCGGCTCTGCCAACTCCATCCGCTTTGCCAGCGCCAGGAAAGCCGACTCGGCCAGTGGGTAAGGAACTGCGCCGTTGCCGCGCTGGGTGTTGTATTCGACCACAACCAGGCGCCCGCCAGGGCGGAGCAGGTCGAGTAGCCGACGCAGAACCGGCTCTTTGTCATGGATGAAATGCAAGGAGTTGGCCATCAGGATACCGTCCAGCAGCGGCAGATCCAGACGCTGGGAGAAGTCGGCTTGACGGACGTGAATGGTCGACGCGGTTTCTGTCAGTTCGAGTTTGCGTCGCAGCGCATGCAACGCCGCCGCATCGCGATCCACTGCATAGACAGAGCCGGAAGGCGCCAACAGTTCGGCCAGAAGCAGCGTGAAGACACCGTCCCCGCAGCCCAGATCGGCCCATACCCCGGCACAGTTCAGCACAGCCGGGGTCAGTAAGGTGCGCGCTTTGCGAGTGCGACGGTCTTCTTTGTGGGTTTGCATGGTTTTGGTCTGCACCTGGCGGCAGCGCCCTGGGCACACCTTAAGCCCTTTGGATTGATGCCAGATCGATAGGGCAAAGATGAATGCGTATGCTATCAGTATACGCCAGGAAAGAAAACTCACAGCAAAGAAACTCTGTACACCTATGAAGGGGTATCCAAATGACACCAACGTCATCTTCCCATGATTTTGAGATCGGCCTCTATTCGTTCGCCGAGTTGACGCCGGATGCGCGCAGCGGCGAGATGATCAGCCCGGCACAGCGGCTGCACAACCTGCTGGAAAGCATCGAATTGGCGGAAGAGGTTGGGTTGGATGTCTTCGGCCTGGGTGAACATCACCGGCCCGATTTTGTGGCGTCTGCGCCCGCCGTGATTCTGGCCGCGGCTGCCGCCCGCACCAAACGGATTCGGCTGACCAGCGCCGTTACTGTGCTCAGTTCCGACGATCCGGTACGCGTCATGCAGGACTTCGCCACGCTGGATCTGCTCTCACAGGGCAGAGCCGAGATCATGGCCGGACGAGGATCGTTTGTTGAGTCGTTTCCGCTCTTCGGCTACGACCTCAAGGACTACGACGCCCTCTTCGAGGAAAAGTTGGCGTTGTTGATGCGTCTGCGCGCCGAAGAACATGTTAGCTGGTCGGGTCGATTCCGTGCGCCGTTGACTGGGCAGGGCATCTACCCACGCCCGTTTCAGGCGCAACTGCCGATCTGGGTTGCCGTAGGGGGCACGCCTCAATCGGTCGTGCGCACCGCCAGACTGGGGCTGCCCATGGCCCTGGCCATCATCGGCGGTAACCCGGCGCAGTTCGCCCCCATGGTGGATCTCTACCACCAAACCTGGGGCCAGGCGGGGCATGATCCGGCGCAGGCGCGGCTGAGCATCAACAGCCACGGTTATCTGGCCGACGATGCACACCAGGCTGTCGAGGAAGCTTTTCCTTCCTTCCAGCAGGTGATGAACAAGATTGGACGCGAGCGCGGCTGGCCACCCATGACGCGGGCGCAGTTCGAGGCGTCGTGTAGGCTCCAGGGCGCCAACTTTGTGGGCAGCCCCAGTGAGGTGACAGAGAAGATCCTCTATCAGCATGAACTCTTCGGCCACCAGCGTCTGCTGCTGCAACTGAGCATTGGCACCATGCCGCACGACAAGGTGATGCACGCCATCGAACTGTTGGGCACACAGGTTGCACCGGTCGTGCGGGCCGAGATCGCACGGCGGACGGGTTGACGCTTCAGGATCTAGCCGTGACCTCGACATAGAGCGCAGGCACAAATCGTTTGAAGTAGGCGGGCGGGTAGGGCTCATCCGTCTGTTTCCATGCTTCCAGGCGCATCTGCGCCGGACTGAGGTGAATGCCGCTGAAGAGGCACTGCCCTTGCCCGGCTTCTGTACGCTGGACCAACTCCTGCTCGCCCAGGTGCAGATGAACCGCGCCCGAGGGCACGTCGCCGCCAAAGCGGAGCAGGATGTCGTACGTTCCGCCCTGCTCGACCGAGAGCATCCAGTACCCGCGCAGGTTGTGCTGGTTCCACCCCTCCTCACCGATAATGCGCCAGTCGTTCTGGGTGAGCAGCACAGGATTTTCGTGCGCTGTGCCGACTGGAATAGGCAGTGGATCGAAGGTTGACACGCCGCGCGTGGCAGCCATTTCATCCAGCCATTGGTCGTACTGGTTGCGCAGCGCCTCGACGAGGTCAGGCTGTTCGGAGGCAAGGTCAGTTCTCTCCAATGGATCGGCCTCAAGCGCGTAGAGTTCATCGGCCTGATCCTCGTGGGGACGGTAGAGCTTGACCTGCTGGGTAATCACAGCGTAGTTGCGGTAGCGGATGGGCAGATCGCCCCGGTGCCACTGCATATAGATGGCGCGATCGGGCCAAGCTTCAGACGCCACCTCGCCGCTAAGGAGGGGCAGTAGACTCACGCCGTCGACGGTCCGCTCATCCGTAAAGGGGTGGGGAATGGGCAGGTTGCAGGCGGCCAGGAGCGTGGGCATGATGTCGATGGGGTGGGCAATGCGGTCTACATCGCGGCCGGCCGCAATGTGACCGGGCCAGCGCCAGAAGCAGGGCACGCGGATGCCGCCCTCGTACAGTGTGCCCTTGAGGCCGCGCAGATCGGCGTTCCAGCGGCTTTCGCCGTTGTGCCGGGCAGACCCGCAAGGTCCGTGGTCGCCGGTGTAGAGGACGATGGTCTCGTCGGCCAACCCAAGTTCTGCCAATCGCGTCAACAAACGGCCTACATTCCAGTCGATGTTTTCCAGCATGCCATAGAGCCGGGCGTGGGTCTCGTTGATGCCCATCTGCCGGTAGCGATCTGCCCACTCATCCGCCACCAGCAGCGGGGTGTGTGGCGCGTTGGTGGCGATATAGGCAAAGAATGGCTGCGACTGGGAACGCTCAATGAAGTCGATGGCGGCGTCGAAGAAGATATCGGTGCAGTAGCCAGAGCATTGAGTGGGTGCGCCGTTGTCATAGAGGACCGGGTCGAAGTAGCTGTCGGTGTGCCAGCGCCGATAGTTATCGGGATGGTCGCCGGGCTGCCCAATGCCACCGGCGCGGTGCATCAGCGTCTCGGCGAAGCCCAGGTCCATGGCCCGAGATGGATAGTTGTCGCCCAGGTGCCACTTCCCAAAGGCGCCGGTGCGATAGCCGGCCTCCTGTAGCGCCTGTGCCAATGTCCATTCGCTAGGGTCGAGGGTCGACCGCCCACAGTACGTGTCCAGTACGCGGGTACGCAGATGGTAGCGACCGGTCATCAGGCTGGCGCGTGCCGGAGAACAGAGCGGGCCGCTGCAATAGCGGGTGAGGTGACTGCTTTCTGCGTAGAGCTGATCAAGATGCGGTGTCTGGGTATAGGGATTGCCGTGACAGGCCAGATCTCCCCAGGCCAGGTCGTCCATGATCATGACGACGACGTTGGGCGATGAATGGGTCATGTGGTGTGATCTCTCCTCTCCGCTACTGAGCTAGCGAACTACTGGATACGCGGACACTCAAAGATGGCGCCAAACTGCTTCACACGCAGCATGTCATACCCGTCGCCTATCTGTTGGAATGACAGAGAGGCATGTGGCTGATCTTTCATGACGAAGGTAATGCTGGTTTCAGCCTGGCTGGTGGCTATCAGTTCGGTCTCTGGCTGCTCCGTCAGTGCCGCGTACAGTGTGTCGCCCTTACGACGCACGACGATGGTCATGCCATCAACGGGGACATCGAACGATCCTTCCAGTGCAGACAGGACATCGGCGGTCACCGTCAACGGCGCACGCCGGAAGACAACATTGTCCACTGCCGGTTCTACAGGCACAGAAACGGTTACAACTGCGCCGCTTGCATCCACGCCGAAGATCACCTTCACCTTCAGTTCAAACTGCACTACATCCAGCTCAAAGACATCATAGTGATAGTGGATCAGCGGCCACCACTGCCCGTAGAGCAGAGCCCGCAGCCTACCCTCTTCTTGCTTCACCATAAAATCGGCGTACCCATCGGCGCAGAAGGTTCCGGTATAGGCCGTCAGTGGATGGCTATGTGGCGCGTCCGTCTGCCGCTCTTCGGCAGAGACACTCTGCTCCCTGTCCTCCGCCAATTCCGTGGCCTGCACAACGACATGGTACTTGTTGTTCCACTCTCTTTTCGGCAGATCCAATGCGCGATCAACTGCTTCGTAGAACAACAGATCGCACAATGGTTTGCCATCAATGTTCGTCAGGACAACGATGCCGATTTGTTTCTGAGGGACAAAGCCACCAATGACGCTGATACCGTCGATGTTGCCGCCGTGGTAGATCAAGGTGTACCCGCGGTAGGGTTGCACGGACCATCCCAAGCCGTATGCATACAGACTGTTGTTAAAAAGCCAGACATTCGTAGCACTGGGCGGCATAACCATATGGGGTGTATGCATCTGTGCCAGATTCTGTGGAGTGACCAGTTGCACGTCTCCCGAGCTTCCTTCATTGACATGAACCCGCAGCCATTTGGTCAAATCGGCCAGTGTGCTTTGGATAGAACCGGCCGGTGTAGGAAAGGAGGGTGTGAACACAGACATCAGTTGAGCCTGTTGGCTACCGCGACGGACCTGATAGGGAAGCGCATAGTTATCGTCGGTCAACGTCGTCTGCGCCGAGAAACAACTCGTTCTCGCTAGCCCCAGCGGTTGAAAGATACGTGCTTCCATCAATTGCGACCAGTTGTCGAACCCAGCCAGATGCGCGCTTAGCTGCCCGACCACGTGATACATCAGATTGTTGTACTGCCACTTCTCGCGGAACGAGGCATTGGGCTTGAGATGGCGTAGCAAGGCGATGACGGCTTCGTCATCGATGCCGGTGCCGTACCAGGCTGCATCGTGACGGGGCAGCCCGGTGCGGTGACTGAGCAGATCGCGTAGTGTGGCATGCTGGCTGGCATACTCATCCTGCAAGCGGAAGGACGGCAACAGCTCCCGGATTGGCTGATCCCACGCCACTAAGCCGTCATCGACCGCGAGCGCCGCCCCCATGGCTGTAAACGCTTTGGTCATGGATGCAATCGGGAAGATCGTCTCTTCTGTTACAGGCTCGCCGCTTTCCTGATTGCGTACCCCATAGCCTCCACTGTGCAGGATTTCGGCGCCCTTTATCACGGCGACGGCCACGCCCGGAACATGCCAGGATTGGCGTGCTTCTTCAATATAATCAGCAAATGTCGTCAGACGATTACTCATGCCGTATCTCCAAGGGAATTAAGAAAATGGCAACCAATAGTGTTCCGTAACCATGCGCGCCTACGTACTATGCGTGGACGCATACTGACATTGTCGATGATTGTGGGTGCTTTGACAACCGATTTCGATCTCAATCCAATTTCTGAGCCTTGACACGATGGATTGTATACTGTATTTTATATACAATCTTATCCACCCTGCTTCATCCAAGCGCGCTTAATCATCTATCTTCTATTCCAGTTTGTCTCCATCTCCACACAGACAATCGAGGGGTCTTTCATGTCAACAACCGGCAAGCCTGTCAATGTGGCAATCATCGGTCTTGGTTTTGGCGCGGAGTTTATTCCGATCTACCAGCACCATCCGCAGGCAAACATGTATGCCATTTGCCAGCGCAATCAGGACAGGCTGGATCGTATCGGAGATGCCTTTGGCATCGCCACCCGCTACACCAGCTTCGACGATGTCCTGGCGGACCCGAATGTAGACTTTGTGCATATCAATTCGCCTATCCCCGATCATGGATGGATGTCGATTGCCGCACTCAAGGCAGGCAAGCATGTCTTTTGCACCGTGCCGATGGCGACCACCATCGAGGAATGCGCCGAGATTGTGAGCCTGGTCAAGCAGACCGGCCTCAAGTATATGATGGCCGAAACCGTCGTCTACAGCCGGGAATTTCTCTTTATTGAGGAATTGTACGAGCGCGGTGACCTGGGCAAGATCCAGTACATGCAGGCCTCTCACCCACAGGACATGGAAGGTTGGCCCGACTATTGGGAACGCATGATCCCCATGCACTACGCCACGCACGTGGTTTCGCCTGTGCTTGGGCTCGTGAAAGGACACGCCGAATACGTCTCTTGCTTCGGATCGGGGACGATCAATGAGCGGCTGGCGCAGAAGTCGGGCAATTCGTTCGCCGTGGAATCGTGTCACATCAAAATCAAAGACTCTGATATCGCCGCTCACATCTGGCGCTTTCTCTTTGACACGGCCCGCCAGTACCGGGAATCCTTCGACGTCTACGGCACGAAGAAGAGCTTCGAGTGGGCGCTGGTTGAAGGCGAAGAGCATGTGATCCACACCGCCAAGAAGCCCGAACCCGAGATCGCAGAACGGGTCAGCGTGCCCGACTATGCCCACCGGCTGCCCGCCCCGATCCAGCCCTTCACCACCACAATCCAGGATGCAGAACACCTTTCGTTCATCCAGGGCGCCGGCCACGGTGGTTCGCATCCCCATCTGGTGAACGCCTTCGTTTCGGCTTTGGCTGAAGACAAGGAACCCTGGCCCAATGCCGTCACCAGCGCCAACTGGACCTGTGTGGGCATTTGTGCCCATCAGTCGGCCCAACAGGGCGGCGCGATTGTTCAGCTTCCATCCTTCACATTGACAGAGTAGAGCCAGAATGACCCTTACCACGGCAACATCCAGCACCCTGCAACCCATGGGACGTGTCAAAGCGATTACGCTGCGCGATCAGGTCTACGAGCAGATCCGCCAGGCCATCATGGAAAAACGGCTGCGTCCAGGCGATCATGTGCGCGAACAAGATTTGACGACGATGCTGGGTGTCAGCCGCACGCCCCTGCGCGAGGCGCTGGGTCTTTTGGAACGTGACGGGTTGGTGCAGAACTTCCCCAACCGCGGTTGGTTCGTCACCACTTTTTCGCCCGATGAAATCCAGGACATCTTCGTGATCCGTTCGGGCCTGGAGACGCTTGCCGCCGAACAGATGATCGGCCGCCTGACTGAGGTGGAATTCGCCGAATTCGAAGCGCGCATCGAGGAACAGCATGGGGTGATCGAACAGGGTGATGTCACGTTGCGCAGCAAATTGGACATGGCTTTCCATGAGCGCATTGTGGCGCTGGCGGGGAATTCACGGCTGCTTCAGATGTGGCGCAACATCGCCATTCAATGCGCGATGGCCTTCAACTTTCACACTGTGACCATCCCTGATTACGACCATATGCAGGGCGTGCGCGATCACACGGCGATCCTCAATGCGCTGCGCAGCGGTGACGTGAACAACGTGCGCGCCGTGAATGACGAGATCAACAGTCGCGTGGCGCGCCAATGCGTGGAAGGCGTGCTGGCGCTGGAAGGTAGCATGGAGTAGTGCGCGGTGCGTGTGCTCGTCTAGACGCGCGGCTCACCCCAAAACCCACCAGCCCAATCGCCTGATCTGTCATCTCCTTGCCAAAGATTGTATACATTATGCAAAAGGACTCACCATGATTGGCCTTGCTTGTGCCACTATCTCTTGTGACGGTTTCGACGATAACGATTTTCAGAACAGCTTTCGCATTATGCCCGCCGTTGGCTTCAAATACATCGAGTTCAACGCCTGGTATCCTGCCGACATCACGCCTGCCAAGATGCGAGAGTTGCGACAGCGCTGCCAACTTCATAACCTGCAGCCGGCCTGTATCCACGGTATGGGTTTCGGCGCCGAAGATGCCCGCGACCTGAGCAAGGATGTAGGACACAAACTGCGCATCATCGACGCCGCCCTCGAGCTTGGCTGCCGTCGTGTCTCGTTCACCGGGGCAGGCCGCGGCAAAGCCGGCGGATTGGCCGCCATTATTACCGTTCTCAAGCAAGTGACGCCCGTTGCTGCCGAAAAGGACGTGCTCATCTGTCTCGAAAATCACGCCGGCAATAACCTGGAAAATATCGACGATTACGCCCGTATCTTTGATGTGATCGATTCACCCAACCTGGGCATCTGTCTCGACACGGGCCACTTCGATGCCGCCGGCGTCAATATGGACGAGTTGATCGACCGCTTTCAGTTGAAGGTCAACCATATCCACGTCAAAGAAAACAAGGGCTTTGGGCGCAAAGAATTTGTGCGCTTCGGACAGGGCGATACGGACAATTTCCACGTCATCGATCGGATGTTGGCTCTAGGCTACGAAGGCTTCATCACTGTGGAGCTGTCTCCACAGGAGGATACATCGACCATCCCTGAAGATCTGCGGCTGGCAAAACAGATGTTTTCCCGCTATGAAACCACCTGATTTTGCGTGTTTCGGCGTTATCGCTCCCCACAGCGTGCGCCTTTGATATCCCACATTCTTTCGCGTTCATTGTTCAACCAAGGAGGAAGACGTCATGCACGTAGGTACAGAGAAAAGCAGGTTTCGACAGATCGCAGCGATGCTTGCCGTTTTAATGCTGGCACTGCTGCTTTCGGCCTGTGTTGCGCCGGCAACGGCACCCGCCGACGGCGAGGCCACACCGGCAGGCGAAGAAAATGCGGCCCCCGCCGCCACACAAGGCGAAACGACGCTGCGTCTGGGCTGGTGGGGCAACGAGCCACGCCACAACATGTACAACGATTTTGCCGACATGTACGAACAGTTGAACCCGGGCATCACGATTGAGCGTGAATTTTCAGGGTTTCGGCCCATATTTGAACTGTTGGCCACCCAGGTGGCCGGCGGCAATGCGCCCGACATCATCCACATGCATCCCAACTATCTTTACGACTACGGCAACCGCGGCGCACTCATGGATCTGACGCCGCTGGTCGAATCGGGCCAGATCGACCTGAGCAAGTTCCCGCAGGGGATCGTGGAAACGGGGATGATCGACAACAAGCTCTACATGATCACCCTGGGCAATTCGTCGGTGGGCATGCACTACAATCCCGTCCTCTTTGAGGAGGCCGGCGTGCCCGAACCCAGCTTCGATTGGACGTGGGCAGAGTGGATGGATACGGTACTTGCCCTGCACGCAGGGTTGCCCGAAGACGTTTACGCCATGTCTGACAGCGGTGACGACAGCCGCGGTTTCCGTGTCTTCCTGCGCCAGCGCGACAAGCTCTTCTTCGACGGCGATCAGTTGGGCTTCGAGCCACAGGATCTGCGCGATTACTGGCAGATGTGGGAAGATCTGCGCGCCGCCGGCGCCATGCCGCCCGCCGCCGTGACACAGGAATCGGGCGACCTGGGACACGCCGATTCGATGCTGGTGAAGGGCCAGATTGCCATTCAGGTGACGTCGGGCAACCAGCACAAGCTCTTCCAGGCCCACATTGACACGCAACTGGGGCTGGCTCCCTTCCCCCACAGCAACAACCCGGATGATCCCTTCGGCTACACGGTTGACGGCGCCTATATCTCCCTGTCCGCCACTACCGACAAAGTGGATGAGTCCGCCGCCTTCCTCAACTGGTTCCTCAACGATGCCGAGGTGGCGCGCATCTTCAACGGCGAGCATGGTCCTCCCGGCAACGCTGATAACGCCCTCATGGTGCGTGAAGCCGCCGAACCCGCCGATCAACGGCTGGCCGATATGATGGCCTACATCGCGCCGAACGCGATTCCGCAAGGCTACCAGCCCGCCGGCGGCGGTGAAGCGTTGGGTGCCTTCGAACGGTATTACACCGAGTTGGCCTTCGGCAACCTCACCCTGGACGAAGCCGTTGACGCGTTCTTCGAAGAGGCAGACTTTATTCTGAACTAGCACAGTACGGAGTAGTGAGCTTGTGCTTTCGTGGTGCGTAGTGCATTGATACATGCACTACGCACCACACACCACGAAAACCGTGCATAGACTGGAGACAGCCCATGAGTGGGTCCTTAACCATGCCGGAAAGCGCGGCGCAGAATCAGATTGGGCGGCGCCTGAGCCGATCCGGCAAGGAGAATCTGATCGGCTACGTCTTTCTTTTGCCGTGGCTGATCGGCCTCTTCGTCTTTACGATAGGCCCGATGCTGGCGTCGGCCTATCTCTCGTTTACCAACTACGATCTGTTGACTGCGCCCGAGTGGAGCGGACTGTTCAACTATGAGCGTCTGCTCACCCGCGACAACCGCTACGCCGCCGCGCTGAGTGTGACGGCGCGTTATGTCTTTTTGTCGGTGCCGCTGCAATTGGTCTTTGCGCTGCTGGTGGCGGCCATCCTCAACCGCGGGCTGCGTGCGCTGAGCGTCTACCGCGCCATCTACTATCTGCCGTCGTTGCTGGGGGGCAGTGTGGCGATTGCCATCCTCTGGAAGCAGGTCTTTGGGCTGGAGGGATTGTTTAACCAGTTCCTGGCTATGGTCGGCGTAGAAGGCATGAGTTGGATAGGCACGCCGAGCACGGCGCTCTACACGCTGATCATCTTGCGTATCTGGCAATTCGGATCGCCCATGTTGATCTTCCTGGCGGGGCTGAAGCAGATCCCGGCGGAGTTGTATGAGGCTGCCGAAATCGACGGGGCCAGTCCAGATCGCCAAGTTCTTTCGCATTACGCTGCCCCTGCTTACACCCATTCTCTTTTTTAACTTGATCATGCAGATGATCAGCGCGTTTCAAGCCTTCACCCCGGCCTTTATCATCAGCGGCGGGGGCGGTGGACCGGCCGACTCGGTACTCTTTTACACGCTCTATCTCTACCAGCAGGGCTTCAGCAACTTCCGAATGGGCTATGCGTCGGCGATGGCGTGGATCTTGCTGGTGATCATCGGCGTCTTCACAGCGATCGCGTTTCTGTCATCCCGCTACTGGGTCTACTATGAGGATGAAGCCCGATGAGCGCCAGACAACCCGTTTTGCATCGATCCGATCCGATCGGTCGCAGAGGACCGCTGCAGGTTGGGCACGTCTTAACACACGTTTTTCTGATTCTGGGCGCGTCGGTGATGCTCTATCCACTGCTGTGGATGTTGAGCAGTTCGTTTAAGCCCGAGTCGTTGATCTTCCGCGACCTGAGCCTGTGGCCGGCGCAGTTCACACTCGATCACTACGTGCGAGGCTGGACGGCGCTGCGTGTACCGTTTGGGCGATTCTATGTCAACTCGTTCATCGTGGTGGGCCTCACGGTGATCGGCAACGTGGTTTCGTGTTCGATCACCGCCTACGCCTTTGCGCGGCTAAACTTCGCCTTCAAGCGCTTCTGGTTTGCGATCATGCTCACCACGATTATGCTGCCCTATCATGTGACGCTGGTGCCTCAGTATGTCCTCTTCCACCGGCTGGATTGGATCAATACCTTCTTGCCGCTCTTTGTGCCCAACTTCCTGGCCACCAATGCCTTTTTCATTTTTCTGATCGTCCAGTTCATCCGTGGCATTCCGCTCGATCTGGATCAGGCGGCCATGGTCGACGGCGCAAACGCCTTTCAGATCTTCCGGCTGATCATCCTGCCGATTGCCAAACCGGCGTTGATCACCACGGCTATCTTTACCTTCATCTGGAACTGGGACAACTTTTTCAGCAACTTGCTCTACCTCAACAGTATTAGCCTTTGGACGGTGCCACTGGGACTGCGCGCCTTCGTCGACTCGATGGGGGCGACTTCATATGGTCCGCTCTTTGCTATGTCGATCCTGTCTCTGCTGCCGGTTTTTATCTTCTTCATCACGGCGCAACGTGAACTGGTAGAGGGTATCTCGACGAGCGGGCTGAAAGGTTAGCAACGCCCGCGTGAAACGGCCTTTTCTCCTGATTGCCAGATATTCTAAAACAATCGGTTTGGCATAGACCCAATCATAATCATATTGGTAAATGAAGGAATATTCATGACAAATTTGCCTGCAATTGGCTTTATTGGCCTCGGGGAGATGGGCAACCCGATGGCGCGCAATCTGTTGCGCGATGGTTACGTGGTGATTGGATACGATCTGGATGTGGAAAGACTACGCCCACTGGTGGAAGCCGGGGCGTTGGCAGGCGCAGACATCGCCGACGTCGTCAGTCGCTGTGACATCATTGCCACCAGCCTACCCAGTTCTGCGTCCTTCGTCGAAGTGGCCCAGCATCAGATCTTGCCCTGTGTGCGTAGCGGTCAAATCTTGATCGACTTCGGCACGGTCATTCCGACCGAGACGAGGCGGTTGGCCCATTGTTTCGCCGAAAAAGGTGTGGATTTAATCGATGTCCCTGTCAGCGGCGGCGGCAGCGGTGCACAACGCGCCCAACTTTACATGTTCGCCGGGGGCAACCCCGCTAGCTTCGAACGCTGTCGGCCCATCCTCGAGACGGTGGGCGGGCCAGAGCGCCTCACCTACTGCGGGCCCGCCGGCAGTGGACAGGTGGTGAAGGGTGTCAATCAGTTGATGATGGGGGTGGTAGAGGCCGCCTATCTGGAAGCGATCTCCTTTGGTGTCAACAGTGGTGTGGATGTCAACATCATCAAGCAGGCCATCGGCAACGAAGGACGCTGGCGAGCCGACTTCAGCCGTGTCGCGCAGCGCATTGCCGACGGACAGGGCAATCAGGTTGGTGTCAAATTCCGAGAGCTACCCTACTTTATAGACGCGGCAGAGAAGCAGGGTTTTGCGCTGCCTATCACTGCCACTCTCCATGCCCACTGTGATCAAGGACCACGCATCGTGGTAGACGACCACCGGGATGCGCCATCCTATTGGCACGAATTGACCCGGCGACGACGAGAGTAAACCCGACGCCGTCACCGCCCGCCGCACACCCTCACCGTCCAGAGTCCGCTCAGGCCGGGTTACCGAAGGGGATGAGCGTGTCTTGCCGGCTTGGTGGGCAACCCGGCGTGCACAAAAGACAACCCATAAAGTGATGTCACCATTCGCGCACAAATTGGCTCTATACTATAGAGGAATCAGTTAAGAGAGGCGCTGTGATGACAGAAGTTTCTGTAGATGTGCTGATCCGTCAACTTCAGAGTACGTCAGACGCCGCGCAACGCCGGGCGCTCTTCGATCTGGTGGTGCGATACCATCAACCCCCGGCCTATGCCTATGCCTTCTCGCTGTTGGGCGACGCACAGATGGCCGAAGACGCCACCCAGGAAGCATTTCTGCTGGCCTATCAACGGCTGGGGCAACTGCGTCAGGCAGAAGCGTTTGGCGGCTGGCTACGCCGCATCGTGCACAGCCAGTGCCGCCGACTGTTGCGGGATCGTCAATATCCATCTCTGCTCTTGGAGTTGCCGGCTGAACTGCCGTCGGCGCAGCCATCCCCCGCCGTGTTGGTTGAACAAGCAGAAATGCATCAACGGATACGAGCCGCAGTGGCGGCTTTGCCCGACATCGAACAGACGCCTGTGGCGCTTCATTACTTTGGTGAACAATCTCAACGAGAAATCGCAGAGCGGATGAACCTCTCGTTGGCCGCCGTTAAGAAGCGGCTGGAACGCGGCCGCCGCCGTCTGGCAGAAAGGATGCAAGAGATGGCACAAGAGTATCGGACCACCCGCCAAAATCAGCCAGAGTCGCTCTCTGCGCTGCTGAGCGCCGCCGCCCTGGAAGGACAATTTGTGCTGCTGGAGACGCTGTTGGTCGAAGGGATGGATGTGGACGAGCGCGACGTGCACGGCGAGACATTGCTGCACTGGGCGGCGCGCCAGGGCCACCTGGACGCTGTCGATCTCCTGCTTGGCTACCACCCCGATCTGAACTGTCGCGACGCATCCGGTCGCACCGCATTGGATCTGGCGGTGGAGGCCGGTCAGCGCGCCGTGGCCGCGCGCCTGCGACAGGTGGCCCAGGGCGCCGACCGCAACGAAGCGCCTGATCAACCATGAACATCTATCTGTGGCTGCTGGCGTTGCTGACTGTGGGCGGCGTGGCTGGCCTGAGTTATTGGATAGCCGATCGGATCCTCTATGCACGGCGGGAGCCACTCAGCCGCACACCCGGCGATGTCAACCTGCCATTTGAAGAAGTCAGCTTCCCCAGTCGTTTTGGGTTGCGGCTTAAGGGCTGGTGGATACCGGCAGCGTCGCCAGGCCCGCGGGCTGTCCTTCTCTTGCATCCCTTTGGGGGCAACCGCCAGGGGCTTTCTAGTTGTGCATCAACCCGCTTTCCGCTATGGCAGCCTTCGGTCGATCTGTTAATGCTGGCGCGGGCTTTTCACGCCGCCGCCTATGCCGTGCTCCTCTTCGACTTTCGCTGCCATGGTGAAAGCGAACGGGCTCTCTGCGCCGGCGGTTTCACCGAAGACCAGGACGTAGTGGGCGCCGTTGACTATGTCTTTCAGCGGCTGCATGCTGACGCAGCCCTCGAAGCAGCCGCCAAATCAGCCGCCGTCAGTGTGGTGGGGGTGGGCACCGGGGCCACAGCCATGCTGGTGGCCATCGGCCGCGAGAAGGGCAGCGCAGAGGTCGTGCGCTTCTTTAGCGGGGACAGCGGGGGCGGCTCTGGCTTTGTCGAAGTTCAGCCGCCCAACGTCAAACGCCTGCGCTGTCTCGTCGCCGTGGAACCGGGTTCGCTGCGTTCCTACCTGCGCCGTGGGCTGCGGCGCTGGAGTCCGTTGCTAAGCATAGGCATCATCCCCTGGGTGGACTGGTGGTGCCGGCGGCGCGGCGGTTACCCGGTTCAATCTGACAAGCTGATTCGGCTTGCCGGGCAGATCCAGGTGCCCATTCTCTTCCTGGGCTGCAACCGACACGACAAAGAAAGCGAGCTATCGGTCATCCAGGCTGCCACCACCGGTTCCAGCGAAGTGCGCTGGCTCAGCGATTACGCGCCGCAATCCGGCGATGAGGGCGCCGCCTTGTGCCCGGCAGACATCGTCTCGTACGTAAACGGTGAGCCGGTAAGGAATACACAACCGGTGCTCCAAAACGCATAGCAGCCGACAGGAATACCGGCAAGCAAAGCAAGTGACCCGCTCGCGTAGTTTGTCGATGGTGAAGACTTAATTCGCCGTATTGTTGGTTGGTATCTTCGCCAATTCGCGTCGAGAGAGGCGCAGGGATTGGCGGTGAGTAGCGCCGAGTGTGGCAACGATGCGCACGATCTGGTCATAAATGAATGAAGGATGTGCATAAGTGTTCGATCGTTGACCATTGCAGTCATCGGTATGGATCTGATCTCCGAGCATGGAACGTGCTCATTTCTATTGCTATGGGGTTCGGCATGCCGTTTTGAGCAGTTGTGATTGTGGCTATCTACGCCCGCTGCATTGTCCGTTCGTAGATCTCTGCCACGCGCTTTGAAACGCTATGGATGCTGTAGAACTGCTCGACGGTGCGCTTTGCCTGCTGGGCAAGCTTCTGGCCCAGGTCATGCTCACGAAGGATGCGTAGCACGTGGTTGCTAAGTCCGTCGACGTCGCCGACATCGGCAAGGAGGCCGTCACCGGCGTGGGTCAGAATGGCATTCGGACCGCCGCTGCGGGTGGCCACGACCGGACAACCGCAGGCCATAGCTTCCAGCACGACGATGCCGAATGGTTCCACTTTCGAAGTCAACAGAAAGGCGTCAGCCTGGAGAAGCAAGGCCGGCACATCCGTACGGTGCCCGAGGAAGTAAATATCCGTCAGGCGTTGTTCCTCCACCTGTTTACGTAGCGTCTGCTCTTCAGTGCCGGAGCCGACCGCCAGGAAGGCAAGTGGCTGGCGGTGCTGATGTCGCACCCGTTCGGCCACTGCCAAAAAGGTGGGCCAATCTTTCTTCGTGTCTAGGCGTGCAACCATGACTATGAGTTTGGTTTGAGCGGCCAAGCCAAGCTGATGACGGATCGTCGTGGTGTTCCCGACTGCCGCAGAATCCTGCAATGCTCGGATGTCTACACCATTGGGTATGACGACGAACTTAACTGCCTGAGTAGGATAAGTTTCAACATACTGTGTGTGCATTTCCGGCGTGAGCACAATTGCCACTTTGCTCATCTTTAGGGCCGCACTGTACAGTGCTGTGTACGTTCGTCGAGCCAAACGATTGGGCAGATAGTCCAGTTGCGCTAACATTCCGGGATAAATGCCTGTGTGGTCGTGCAAGATCAGGTCAGTACCCGTACAGGCACCGGCAACAGCACCGAATAAATAGGACTTAAACAGGTGGGTGTGGATCCAGCGGTACTGTCCCCGTCGAACCAGGTGAACGAGTCTCGGTAGCGCTGCAAGGCTCCATCGCCCTTGTGTTCCACCTAGTTCGTGCACTTTGATTCCAAGCGCGCGGTAGCGATCGGAGAAAGCGGCTGATGTCCCCAGAATGGCAACCTCAAAGATGAACCCCCCCTGTAAGGCACGGGCGAGTTGTTCGACCACCACCTGGGCCCCTCCAGGCCCAGTGTGATCAATGACGTGCAGAACTTTGAGCGAAGGTAGCCTGCCGCCTGTCAACACTGGTCTCCTTCTGCCGGCGACGCGATCGCTAGTAGGGCCGTTTTGCCTATCATCTCGGCAAACATCGTCAGATAATGTGGCGCCACGGTTTGCCACGAAAAACTCGTGGCGCATTCTCTAGATGCACTGCCTACTCTCGTGGTTAACTGATGATTTCGGGCTAACTGGCGCAGGTGTGCACAGAGAGCGTCAACGTCGCCCCAATCAAAAGTAAAGCCGTTGAACCCAACCGCTACAAGCTCCTTTGTTCCCCCTGTGCGCGTGACCACCAGGGGCAGTCCGGCAGCCATCGCCTCTAGCGTGGCTACACTCATGCCCTCGTTTTGCGAGGCCAGCACGAAGACATGGGCAGCGGCGTAGTGATCGGCGATCTGTTCTCGGGGTACATAGCCACGGAAGTGTACACGTTCCTGCACCCCTAGATCGTGGGCCAGCGCTTCATAACTGTGGCGAGCGTCACCTGTGCCCACGAGGTCGAGGGTCACGTCAATGCCCTCCTCGCAGAGGCGCTTAACGGCCCGGATCAGTTGATTTTGCCCCTTGCGTTCGATCAGGCGACCTACACAGATCAGACGCAACGGTTCACCGGCGCCGGGTGGGGTGGCGGGGCGGAATCGTTCGATATCGACGCCATTGGGCACCAGCGTCACAGCCACCTGGGCGTCGACCTTTTTTACCATGTCCGCTTCCTCCTGGCACTTGGCCACGACCTTTTCAGCGCCGTGCCAGATTGCCTTGATCACCGGTGTGAGCACGGTATAGAGACGACGGTAGCGGGCCTCGAAGCCAGGGATGTCGGGGCCGCAGACGCGCACCAGATAGGGGAGACCGACCAGACGGCGCAGGGCCAGGGCCACACCACCGGCGGGCACGGCGCTCCAGGCGAAGGCGAGGTCGTAGCGCTGGCGTTGGTGCAGTCGGAGGGCCAGGGGCAGGGCCAGCGCCGAGTAGGTGAGCAATTCGCGGTTGGAAGAGTGGTGAATGTCGCGGTTGACCACAGGTACCTTAAAGAGGCGAACCCGCTCGGCCAGTCTCTCTTCTTGCCCGCGCCAACCCAGGGCCGACGTGATCAGATCCACATGCAGATCGGGCACGGCGGCAAAACGCGCCAACAGGGTCTGGTTGACCGTACCCGTACCTCCGCCCAATGGGGGAAATTCGTTGTTGAGCATGAGGATGCGCATCAAGGGGCCTTTGCTCGCCTATGAATCGCGTGAACGGACTGACAACTGCTTTATGAACAGCCCGAGCATCTCTTCGGCGCTATAGCCGCCGACTGTGTGGTAGAGCGCGCGCAGCAACGGCATGGCCGCGGCGGCGAGGCGTCCACTGCGCACAGCCCGCCCTACTTCGATCAGATAGGCATGGCGGTGGCCCCTATGCCGCAAGCAACGGCGCAGTCTCTCGTCTGGCTCGCCTGCCAAAAAGGCGTCGATCACATTCCGGTACTCCTGCATGTGCCGGGCCACGCCTGCCTCTGACTTCGTGCCCTCCCATTCGTGAGCATAGGCAAGCGGAACGTCTAATGTAGCTGTGCCTTGCGGATAGTAGCGGCGGGCCAGGCGCAGGAGAAACTCCCGATCGAGTGCATAGTGCAGGGTCTCCTCCAAGAAGCCTACCTCGCTGAGGACCGAGGCATGGATGAAGGTAGCCGGCTGCGACGGCTGCGACGCCACAACCAGGCTATGTGGGGCAAGGGGATGGGCACGCTTGATGCTCTTCTGCTGTCCGGAGGCATCCACATTGAGACATTCACCGGAAAGCACACGCAACTGCGGATTGGAGTAAAATGCCGTGGCGACCCGAGCCAGGGTCTGCGGCAGGTAGCAGTCGTCTGAATTGAGCCAACCCAGGATTTGACCAGTAGCCTGCTTCCAACCCTTGTTAACGGCACTTGCCTGCCCCCCGTCCGGTCCGCTCACCCAATCGGTCAGCCAGGGCTCATACAGGCGTAGGATCTCAACCGTGCCATCGGTGCTGCCGCCGTCCATGATGATGTACTCCAGGTTGGGGTAGCCCTGCAGTAGCACCGAGCGGATGGTCTCTTCGATGAACTGCGCCTGATTATAAGAAGGGGTGACCACGGTGATGCGCGGCCAGGGTGAGCCATTGGGTGTGGTTTTGGGCAGAGCCGGCGTCTGTTCCGCCCAGGGCCAGGCGGTCTTCGGTGGCCGCGATGGCGGTTTCGGTAACTTGTCATGACAAACCGTATGATCGATTGACTGCATGGGAAGACGTCTGGACTTGTTGTGCATCATTGACCGTTGTTCGCTAACTTGTCGAAGAGGCTGTGTGCAGCAAGTATCGAGTAGTTTGCAAGTTTCAGGTTCTTGTTCAGGTACCGGGATTGGATCACGCGCTTGCGTTGGCTAACGCCGCCAAACGCACCGGCCCGCGCTAAATGATAGAAGTGACCCGTGACGTTTAGCATGGCATTCAACTCGTGCGGAACCAGCGTCTGGGCATAAGAGATATCTGCCTGTGCACAGGTGCGAATGGAAAGCAGGTGGTCCGTTTTTACTTTCTTCGGATCCTTCGTGCCGTACAAATCACACTCAAAGTCAAAACTGCGAAGAATTGAGTTTTGCGCCTGCAAGCAGCGGGCTTCGATCTCATAGTGACTGTCGTAGATTGCAAGTGATTCCTGCAGCTTGCCAAATCGGTACTCTCTGGTCCGCATTGCCAGTGGGACTAAATAGTTGCTGCTTTCATTATCCATATGTGTTCCAACCTTTCCCAAGTTGGCGGTTAGAGAGATACGGGGATAGACGAAGTACTTTTTTTCCAGAACCATGTACTTTATGAAGTACTTCTTCCATGAGCTTTCGGGCCAACGAATTACTTTGCCAGGCACTGGGTCCGCATCTGTCACAGCCTGTGATCCTGATATCTCATACCAACGCCGAAAATCGCCCCACTGTCGTTTGGGTCCATAGTTGCCCCCATGAGGAGGCACTCTGGATGAAATGATTGTCAAACCCATCGTCAATAGCAGAAAATCCCGTCCAAGCGTACTCGTTGAAGTTGTATTTGTAGAGGGAGATGCCAGCGATATCGGAATCGTCTATATAGAACCGGAGGGCCTGAACGGCATAGTCGTAGAACGCTGGAGAAACAAACGAATCATCTTCCAGAATGATGACAGCACGATAATCGTTGGTGAGATCGCCGCAGGCCAGTATATGGTTTCGCAAACCCAAACGAGTCTTGTGCTCGATAACCTGTTTGGGGCCATGAGCCCAGTCGAAATGATGGGCAATCTCTCCCACCTGATCACAATCACTTTTGTCAAGACTAATTACAAGCGGAATGTGTTCATAGTGCCGGTAATCGGCTCGCTTCAGTGTAGTCAATAGATTCTGCAAGCATTCCGGTCGATTGTATCCGACAACTACAACGGCAGGCAGCAACAATTTGTCGGACATAAATTCTTCTCTCTATCAAAAGGGGCATAGCATACCAGTTGCGAACAGAACGGTTCTTGTTGGAAGAGGTCTTTCTATTCTACGGCCGAGTATCACATCGAATGCAGCTTTCAGTGCACTCAAAGTTGGTTCGTACAGTCGGTATTCACTATCTTTTTGTGTCCAGATCTTGTTGAGGTACGAGGAACCATGTTTTGGATACTCTTCTCAAGAGATGAACCAGATACATAATCCAAGCAGTGCCCTCTAAGCTGAGATCCGGCTGTGCCAGAAGAAGTTGTGTGAACTGTCGCATCGCCTGAAATGCCATGCGCGGGTACCTGCTTCGTTCATAGGGCGTTATAGCAGTGCCTACCAACATTTGAAAAAGCATGTCGCGGCGAGGCGATTCCAGTCGATCTTTGCCCCACGCCCATAGTGCTTGCCAGAGTAGAAGCTGATTGCGGTAGGTCTGGATGGCAGACCGAGCGGCTGTAATTCGATTATGGTCGTGCAGGCGACGCATCGCCACAGGGGTATCCAGGCGGCCGGGTATCATCGTACCAACCGCAGCGAATTTGACCAGCATGGCTGTGTCCTGGTGCAGGCGCAGATGCGGCTCGAACAGACCGGTCTTCTCAAAGATCGATCGCTTTACGGTCCAGCCGTCGATGCTGCAGTAACCGGCGTCACCAATCGGAGCCTGAGCTTCAAATAGGCGCTCAGGGGCGACGCGTTTGTGCATAGTGGTGAGCGAGGACGTTCTCTGCGCAAACCAGCGCTGTTTGGCAGCCGTATTTTCAAAGTGTGTTCCGATTGCCTCGTAAACGCCGTCGATGTGGGGCTGGGCGTGGAACAAGTCTCTGGCGATTGAAAAGCGCCCGGGCAGGTAGTAGTCATCGGCATCAAGAAAGGCAACATAGTCACATCTGGCGTGCTGGATGCCCAGATTGCGGCTGGCGCCGGCGCCGTGGTTTTTCCCATCGGGATGACGCAACAGCCGCACGCTCCCATGCTCTTGCGCCAACGCTTCGCAAACCTCAAGGGAATTGTCCGGTGAAGCATCCTCTACCAGAATTACCTCTCCTGTCTCCGGTTGGATCATGGCAGATTCGACTGCCTGTCGCACGTACGGCTCAGCCTGGTACACCGGAATAATGACAGAGATCAGCATCACTCTCCCCCTGACCGCTTGTCCCTTGTGCTAGGGGGCGACTTCGTGAACAGACAACCTTGGATGTAGCCGTAGATGAGACAACAATGGTGGATCGGGCCAAAGAAGGGTAAGAGTTGACCGATGAGGATGGTTTTTCCAACAGACACAAGTGTCATTACGATCGGCCCCTTGAGTAACCGCATCAGAAGGGTAGGTGTCGTCTGAAATCTGGCCTTCATTGAGAAGCTTTAGTGGACACCGTTTCACGACAGTGGTTGTGCCATCGGTCCAACAATTGTCTATGACAACAACCTCGCAAAGGTTCTCAGGATAGTCTGTACCAGCAATGCTTCCATGCAACGCCGAATCTGAGATGCTGTGTTGAACACCGGCGCGGCCACTACTACAGATGGGCGTGGCATTCCACAACTTCTATACTGGTACTCAACATCACACAACTACTTGATCAAGACCAAGAAGAGCCAGTAGTTCTGTCCTCTCCCGCTCCCATGAGTAAAGTGTATTAGCACGGCGCCAGCCTGCTTTGCCCAGTTGAACTCTATGTTTTGGATTAAGGGCCAGGCCAACAATGAAGCTGGCCATGCTTCGCCAATCCATCTCATCGACCAGGTATCCCGTAGTGCCTTCGACAACGGCTTCTGGAATGCCAGCGTGACGAGTGGAAATGACTGGCACTGCGTTTGCCATTGCCTCCAAAATTGCAACTGGCAGACCTTCTTCGTCACCGGTCTCAGGATCCACAATGCTATGCTGCAGAAAAATATCGGCCCTTTGCATCAAACCCAGTACGCGACTGTGAGGCTGTTCGCCATGAAGCGTAATTTTCGAGGCAAGGTTATGCTGCTGAACGTACCCCTTGTCAAGACAGCGATCGAGGCAAACGATAAGTCCCAATCTCCTTTCGTTAATGAGGCTTTTTGAACGTTGAATGAATGAGAACTAGCCCAGGTAAACGGCGGCCGGTGTCAAGTAGTCCAGCGATTGATGGGGACGCCGATGGTTGTAGAAATCAAAGTAATGGCCCAACCCTTGATAAGCGTGTCTTGGCGAAAGATAGTCGTGTAAGTAAACCTCTTCATATTTGACGCTACGCCACAAGCGTTCGGTGAAGACATTATCCAGTGCGCGTCCTTTGCCATCCATGCTGATCTGGACATTTGCATCCAGTAGACGCTGAGTGTACTGCGGGCTGGTAAAATGGCTGCCCTGGTCACTATTTATAATGGTAGGCCGACTGCGAGCGAGTGCTTGATCGACAGCGGCCAGCACAAAATCGATTTCCAAGGAATCATCCAGTTGCCAACTCACGACATAACGAGAGTACCAGTCCAAGATAGCCACCAGATACATCCAACTCTTGGGCATGCGGATGTAGGTAATATCGATGCCCCAGATGTGGTCAGAATAACTGGCCGTGACATTGCGCAGCAGATAGGGGTAAATGGCATGGGCCTGGTTGCGTTTGCTCAAGTTTGGACCAGGACAGACGCCGGCAATCCCCATTTCCCGCATGTGTCGTTGTACGGCCTTGCGATTGTTCTGCTTCTGTCTGCATAGGTCGACGCCATACCGACTGACCAATAAGGGACACTCTGCATAGTTCGAGACAATCGTTTGACGGCCTCGTGCATAGGCTTCTAAGGTTAGTAGAGGCGCCTTTTTGGGAACAATCCGCCCAACGGCGAAAGGTAGTTCTGGATGTTCACGCTCGACCATGGCCCGCCGTTCACTTGCCATCAGGCTGGAGACCAGATTTTTTTCAACCGCACCTGGCTTCTGAGTTCGGTTGCTGTGAAGGTATATCTACCCGTTCGTGTTGTTGCGACAAATATCGCTGTCTCGCTTTTCAATTCAGCAAGACGTTAATGAGCCTTTGTCTCACTTCTTTCAGTGGTGGATCACACCGTTTCTAGCCAGATTGTACCAACGTCTTTTCTTCCTTTAATATCTCTCGAACCATTTCCGCTTTATACTGCGCATAGTCCAATGGCTCACGCAACCGCATCGAGACATCGTTCACCATGAGCATGGGCAAAAAACGGAATGTTTAGATCTTGTGCCACGCCGAACCAGGGAAAGCTACAGTCAAGGTACTCGCCTAAGATTACCTGTACCTGATGGTTGACCAGAAATCGCTTTACTTCTGGTAATGGTGGAAAGGAATTGAGCCACTTGACATAATTTGCCATGTTGCCGGTGATCTGTGCTAGCTTGTTTCGATGGAGAAGGTATGTCGGCATGTCTATGGGCCGTACTGCTTGAGAATCACTCCGGGCGGCAACTGCGTCCGCAACCACCACTGTGCCGTCGGGGAGCAGGTCATAGATATGTCTGCTGATGAACGTTTCGGATATAACGCCCATGATCGGGGTGAAGACGGCAAGACAATAACTCATCTTTCTAGCTTTACCGCTGTTCCTGATAGGCCAGTGACCATCATTCCTTCAGAGAAGGATTCGGGCACTCTATCAAGCCTGGCAAGGGCCCAGACGAAAGGGTATGCCCAAACTGAAAAGAGTAAGCACAGGACTCGCGGCATCCCTCTGCGGCGCACCCAAAGCCCCAGCATCTGAGCCAAACTTGCATCCCATCCACCATGGGCCTGAATATTCACACTTGTAAAGCCTGCGTTGCTTAACACTCTTTCCAGTGCAAACGGCGTATATCGATACTGATCGTAAGGCGCTTCGTGTAACGGCCAGAGGAAGGGGACTGTGAAGAAAAATATGCCGCCTGCGCGTAGAACGCGGTAGACTTCGCTTATGATGATCTCGGGACTGGGACAGTGCTCTAGGACTTCCGTTGCGATCGAACAATCGAACGAGCAGTCACCAAAGGGAATACGCGTCCCATCCCAAATGCAGTCCGGAACGACAGCACCCCTATAAGGAAGATCCGATACGATATCCAAGCCAGTATATTCAGTCACCGGTGAGTTTTCCAGAATGTGGCGCCGGTAGGGCATCTGACCACAACCAACATCAAGCAGCCTTCCACTGAGAGCAGATAATTGGCTTTTTAGTCTTGCGAAAATAGCCGTCCGGATATGGTACACATCCAGATTGTGCGGAGTAAGGTCTAGGTTGGTGAATCCGTTAGCCGACATGGAATAGCCGCCTGATTTGAGTTTGCAACTGAAGTCTGGTTCGTAGACGCTCAAGGAAAATTCTTGGCCCAGGCAATCTTTGTCTTCCACTCTGCTTTAGCCGTAAGCCGGCAATCACCTGCTGTGCTTTGGCATTGAACCGATAATCGTGAAATTGATTGAGATGATGAATTAACTCTATTCGCTGTTCATAAAAGTTTTCCATTACCTCCCGTGTTCGAGTGATGCCACCTGAGTGGATGCGATAGATACTCATCACTTCCGAGATTTTCTTCAGAGGACCCCTGGCTGCAACAATCGAAAAGAGAGCCATATCTGCACTGATGACACGGTAAAACCAATCTGGAAAGAATGCTGCGTCTTTCCGAAACAAAAATGAAGAGGTATGAAATGGGGCATATCCTGTCACGGTGTCGGCAGCATATGCTGTTCTATGAGCAGATCTCCCATAGACCTGTCCAGCGGTGCCATTTTCATAAAGCGTTTGAGTTTCATGGAACGCACCAGCATACTCAGGATAACGTTCCAGAAAATCCACCTGCTTTTGCAGCTTATGCGGTGATGTCCAGTAGTCATCACCTTCAAGAAGGGCGATATATTGACCGCCACAGGCTTGAATCGTGCGTATGAAATTACGCATCATCCCTAGATTCTGGTCGGCCGGTAGAACGCGTATTCGTTCGGGGTATTGGATTTGAAGTTGGCGAATGAGTTCTGCGGTTCTATCGGTTGAACAGTCCTCACCCACAACGATCTCGAAGTCGAAGTCGGTTTCCTGCATCAAGACACTCGATAGCGCCTGTTCTATATACTTTTCATGATTGTACGTAATCAAGGCAACGCTCAGCTTCATTGCACTGTCCCAACTGTTGACTTTAGAGGTGCAAGGTCCTTCAAGTGTAGGCAACGCCTGCTCCTGCTTTCAACCGTGTAACAAGTGATGCCGCAATTCGTCGGCTACCTGCTGTCCAACCACTCGTGGATGTAGCGACAGAGGAGATTGCATCGCCCGATCCATCTGATTACGGACGGTTCCGATGAACAGCAACGGTGCTGCTGTGCGACGGTGGTGGACAGTCGCCTTACTCGCCACTCTACCACAAATTGCCTCACAATTTGCTGACAGAAACTTCTTGCCCTGCCGGCCGGTTCGTCCCCCAAACCCCCGTATTCAACTGTCGGTCTCTGTCCCATTATGGTAGCCCCCCTGGCACAACACAACCGCCAAAATGCACAGGGCATGCCAGGTTCTGCGCCGACGATCGGCGGGGCCAGGCCAGACGGATGGCGTCGATGGTTTGATACGGGTACGGTCGAAGCGTGATGAGGGCTGTGGTCGGCTTGGCCGTGATCCTGCTCTCTGAGCTTAATCACGGCGTGATCAAGTACAAGGACATAGCCGGTTCGGTCACCGGCGCGGATGCAGACACTGGAAGCCACAATCTGGTGGTCATCGGTGACGTGCCCCAAGCTCTGCTCGACCGCCTGCCTGAGTTCTCAGGCGCGGATGCGGGGCATACGATCTACTTACCGAGCGTGGCAAGAGAGCGAACCTACATCGCAGATCGCCGGGAGGGTGGCGATCGCTTCTGGCTGCAGGTCAAGGACAAGGACGGCAACATAGTTGCCGATCTCTCCAGGGACGATCCCGCCACCGACATCGCAGTCACCATCGACAGCGCCAGTGGCGACATCGTCGTGCCCGGCAGTACAGCCAGCGCCAAAATCCTTGATCCGCAACCGGGTTCCATTTTCCTGCCCATGGTTACACACGATGAGCAGAGCACAGGTCAATCTCTCGATGACCCGTTCAGCAGTGAAGATGGAGCGCAGGGTGCCGGTGCCGGCATCGTTGATGAGACAGGCGCAGCGCCAAATAGCCGGTTCGACAGGAATAAGTCATCTGACAACTATGACATAACGCATTTTCGCTGATTTGAGAGGCTTCAGAAGGGTGAACAGATATGCTCCGGGGCCACCGGGTCAAGCAGGTTCCGAATTTGAGGATCCGATGGGAATTGCGAAGTTGGTAGCGCCAAGAGTCGTCTCCTACAGCCGCTCAATGATCGCACAGAAGAAGCGATGCTTTTGCCGGTAATACTCTCGCCGCGAGGATGCGTATCGGCGTTTTAGGGCGACGTAGTCGGCGCAGGCGTCGGGGTGCGCGTGCAAGTAGTCCATAATCGCTCTGTTGACCTCGGCGTCGTGGCCACGGACAAGGATGATCTCGACTTCAATGGATCGGTACTCGGTGTTAATGTTGACGAAGTTTTCCTCTTCGCTGTGGGGATGGCCATAAATCTCCACCAGATGAAACTTCACCGGCTCCCAATTCTCGTCGTCCAAATAGAGGACCACTTCGATCTCGCCTTTGCCCTCTAACTCGAGCGCCGTGGAACCATGCAGTACCGAGCGGATCCCCCACGTCGCCACCTGCCCATCAAGGATCGCCATCAACGCCAGCGCCGCCTCCTTTGTGCGCGGGTCAAACGGCTTCAGCGTCACCGGCCTCGTTGAAAACTTTTCAAAGTAACTGTCATCCAGGGGGATAGGTTTCATGCTTGAACACCTTTGCGGTTAGATGTTAGCTGCTTGTCTGCTCAATCCCATATCGCATTGCTGCTTCAAGAATGTTACTGTATACATCTTTTAGCTTCCTGAACTTAATGCAATACCCGGTTACACTTGCCTTGCCGAGTTCTTTTCCATATGTCTGGGCTAAATATTTCTTGTCTTTTAACCCGAGGATATAGACAGAGATTCCTGTTGTGTTTGCACTGATACCAATTTGATAGAACTCTCTGGTTTTTCCATCGGCATATTTTATGGTCTGGAATCCATACCCTATGTTAGGGTTAGAAACCGTTTGCCCTTTCTCGTCTTTGCCATCTAGGAACCACAATTTACACTCTGGCATCAACTCCAAAATAATGTGGTGCAGCTCTTGCATATCACTTCGTTTCGGTTCAGGTTGAGCCGCAATATACTCTTCGATTTGTTCGTGCATGTTCATTGTAAATTCCTCTGCTTGGTCACCTAGCGGAAGAGTCCACCTGCCAGCTTCTGAACCGCATCTGCTGGTGTGCTGCCGTTCGCGGTGGCGCTACTTGAATTTTGTCTCTTGCTCTTCAATTCCGGCCCACTGGAGGGCACCCAGCCGTTCTCCAACGGAGAGATACTGGGTGATCTTGCCATTGCGATTGATTGCAGCGAAGAACTGTTCCAGTACTTCTATCTCGTTGCTCGTAGATCTCCTGGCGAGTGTGGTGCGTGCACCCTACATGCATCCTAGTCGTAAAACGCCGGCGCTTGTTTGAGGGTTTCCCACTGCGCCATGTCGTGACCGAAGATCACCAGCCCGATCCGCTCTCGTTCGACCAGATCCAGCAACTTGATCGTACTGGCGCGGATCGCTTCGGCGTCTGGGGTGCTCGCGTCGTCCGGCGCGTCACGGGTAAAGCCCTCAGCGAAGGGGACGGCGTCAACCGTCAAGAGAATCGTCCCTGTTGTGGGCAGCCGCACCAGCACCGATTGATGGCCCGGCACATGCCCGCTCGTCTCAATCAGCTCCAACCCAGGTAGCAGTTCCGTGTCCCCGTCCACCAGCCGAATGCGCTCCATTGGCTGATCCCATTGGGGGCGAATGGATGCATAGCGTGGGTTGCTCGCCGCGTCCACATGATGCACACGCTGCACCACATAGTGCGCCTTCGTGAAGGCCGCATGTCGTCCGGCGTGGTCGCCATCATAATGCGTTGAAATGACGATATCAATATCGTCCGGTTGTAAGCCAAGGCTCGCCAACTGCGCGATCACGTCCTGCCCATTCTCGAACTCCGATGCGTCTTCAGGGATAATTTCTGGGAGGCCACTGTCAATCAGAATATTCTTGCCGTCACTTGTTTGCACCAGATAGCACACAATCGGAATCTGGTATTCTGGCATAATCCCAACTTGCATCAGATAGAGACGCTTCACGGCATTCTGGCTCATCATCGCTCCTTGTAATTGAAACATGCGTTCTGTTGCGGCTCTGGTAGTGACTACAAACAAATCTGCACTTGAATCTTATTCTCCCATCGTGTCATCAACGCTCGCCAGTATATCACGAGTAGAACATGTGTGCCAATGCCCTCTTTCTCAATTTTATGACAATGGCGAGTACTGATTTCGTTTGCCAATCCGAGTCGGGTTTGCGACCAAGCTCGCCTTAGCCTAGCTGCTCGGCAAGCCCGACAATGATGCCTTCAGGCCCGCGGATGTAGGCCAGCCGGTACGTCTCATCGTACTGCATTTCACCAATGAGCTCGGCCCCCTGGGCGCGCATGTGCGCAACGAGAGCGTCGAGGTCATCGACGGCGAACATGATGCGACGGATGCCCAGCGTGTTCACCGGTGCGTTCACGGGCCCAAACCTGATGGCGCTGGGTGTGTGGAACTTGTCCAGCTCAATGCCCTGCCCATCGGGGGTCCGCATCATGGCGAGGGTGGCCCGGACATCCTTGATCCCAATCAGGCTGTCGACCAAAGGCCCTTCGACTGTGGTCTCGCCCTCAAGCTTGAGGCCCAGTTCGATGAAGAACGCCTTGGTGGTTTCGAGATCGTCGACCACGATGAGGACGTTGTCCATGCGTTTAACCGTCATGTTAGTCTCCTATACTGTGGCGGGCGCACCCGGCAGCTCCTCAAGTGAGCGGCAAAACTGTTTTGTCGTCTCAAACGGCGCGTCCTAAAATTGTCGGCGATCCAGCGCATCTTGCCAAATAACGAATTTTCACCCCATGTTCATTCTGGTCAGAAGAGAAAGTGCGTGATACAACAGGTGTAATTGGATTGCCGACGCCGCCGCTATAGATTGCGAGATGATTTATGCACCGGATTGTGTTTGCCGACATGCAACAGATTTTCCAGCAGGTCCTACAGCGCCACGGCTTCACTGCCGACAGGGCGGCGACCTGTGCCCGCATCTTTGCCGAAAGCAGCCTGGACGGAGTCTATTCGCACGGGGTCAACCGGTTTGCCGGTTTTGTGGATTTTGTGCGCCGGGGCTATGTGAAGGTGGACGCGGAGCCTATCCTCCAGCAATCTTTGGGCGCGCTGGAACAGTGGGATGGTCAGCTTGGGCCGGGACCGCTGAATGCCCTGTTCGCTACCGAGCGTGCAATGGTGCTGGCCAAACAGCACGGCATCGGCTGTGTGGGGTTGGCCAACACCAACCATTGGATGCGCGGCGGATCGTACGGTTGGGGCGCGGCTGAGGCGGGGTTCGGTCTCATTGCCTGGACGAACACCAAGCCCAATATGCCTGCCTATGGCGCCGTCGATCTGCACCTGGGCAACAACCCGCTGGTGATCGCCGTCCCGCGCGCGGACGGGCACATCGTGTTGGATATGGCGATGACGCAATTCTCCCTGGGCCGGATTGGTATGGCCGCCCGTCGAGGCGAAAGGCTGAGTGTCCCCGGCGGCTATGACGGCCAGGGCAACCTGACCCATGATGCCGCCGCCATCGAAGCCTCGGGCCGGGCGCTACCTGTCGGCCACTGGAAAGGCGCAGGTCTCGCCCTGCTGTTGGACCTGATGGCAGCCCTGATCAGCGGCGGGCAGACGACGGCGCAAATCGGTCGGCAGGAAACCGAGTACGGCGTCGCCCAGGTATTCATCGCCTTTGATATGGCCAAAACCAGGGCGGCAGCGGAACTGGAGGAACTGCTCAACGACAGCATCGACGATCTGCATGCCAGTCTCCCCGGCGAGCCGGGCGGTAGAGTTCGCTACCCTGGCGAAGGCTCGCAGCAGACGCGACAGGAGAATCTACAACAGGGGATTCCTGTGGATGATGACATTTGGGACGAAATCCTACAACTCCTGCCTCATTGAGCCTAAGAACAGTGCTGCGGAGTCTACGTATATGCGTGACGAATTCTTTACCGCAACGCCCCCTCAATCTCCCTATCTGTCGGCTCCGGCTCCGCCCGCTCGAAGCTGTAGCCCAGCTTGACCACACTCCTTGCCACGGGCAGGCTGGCCAGGAAGCGTCGCCAGGTCTCGTCCACCAGCCCCTTCTCGCTGCGGTGGGGCCCAAAGGGCACCCCGACGATAGCCAGGTCACGGCCCTTGGGGTGCTTGAGCTGGGCGATGAAGATGTTGTTGCAACTGGAGAGAATGCCCGGCGGAATCAGCGACGGTGACTGGGTGGTGAGGTGCTGGGAAACAAACTTCGGGAATGGCAGCGTGCCGTTTGATGATCTGATATATGGCGCCACTGCAAAAAGCAGAAACCAACCACAAAGTTTCGTGTTCGAAAACGAGGACAGTCCAAAAACACACAAGAGGCTATGTCCTAGTTCAAGCCCAGACAACCGAGCGCGTCACGGTAAATGATCTCCTCGATCCGCTCAGCGGGTACACGCGGCAGAGGAGTGCCAGCTACGATTGCGTTGACGTCGCGCAGCCGCTCTAAGGTTTCGGCTACAGTGGTGATTGGATAATCGGTGCCGAAGAGTAACTTGTCCATCACATTCCACTCATTCGCTTTCACCAGTTGCTCCCAAAACGAAAACGGACGGTAAAATGTGGCCGAAATGTCGGCATAGACGTTGGGGTGCTTGCGGATCACCACACAGCTCTCTACCTGCCAGGGGTGGCCCATGTGTGCCATGATAATTTTGAGATCGGGGTAGCGCATGGCGATTTCGTCCATCAGCAGCGGGTAGGCCAGCCGGATCGGCGCATTGCGCACCGGCGAGGTCCCTTGGTGGAACATAATCGGTAGCCCGTACCTCTGCGCCTGCTCATAGATTGCCAGTGCGCGCGCCTCCAAGGGATCGAAGTTCTGGTAGTTAGCCCCCAGCTTGACGCCGCGCAGGCCCAGATCCACACGGCACCGTTCCAACTCGTCCATGCAGGTGGCGTCGTAAGGGTGAACAGACATGAAGCCGATGAGCCGGTCAGGGTGGGCGTCGACAAAGGCAGCCGTAGCGTCGTTGACGTTGCCCTTGTACCAGCTCGTGTCCCCCGCGCCCTGACCGCTGAGGTTGTCGGTCATCTGGCCTGGGTTCCAGGCGATGCCGAAGACGATTGACTTTTGCGCCGGTTCCTGTGCCTTGAAGTAATCGCGCCAACTGAACGTAGCGGCCACCGCCCGATCAGGGCGCCAGCGATCGTTGATCACCATCTCATCCGCGGGGACCGGATCCTTGTACTGCGGGGTGTGGGTGTGTACGTCGATCAACATGATTTCCTCACTTGTCTGTTCTGTAGTGCGCGACCTTGTCTTCGTCCAATGTCACGCCCAGGCCAGGGCCGGCCGGCGCATAGGCTTCGCCGGCGCGAATGGGCAGCGGCTCGGCAAGCAAATCGGTCTCATAGAAGAAAGGGCTGAGAATGTCGCAAGGAAAGCTCTCAGCATCGATGGCGGCAGTGGCCAGCGCCAGGTGGATCATGGCGGCGTTGGCGATGCCCAATTCCAGGTTACTGCCCACAGTGCAGACGAGACCGGCGGCCTCGGCCACAGCCGCGATCTTGCGCGCCGGGCCAATCCCCCCCTTGCCCACATAAAGCGAAAGGACATCGGCGGCGTTGGCGCGCACTATCGACATGGCATCTTGGGGCGTATAGACGCTCTCATCGGCCATCACGGGCAGGCGAATCTGATTGCGTACGTCGGCAAGCCATGCCACATCTTGATCCGAGGTCGGCTGTTCCACAAAGTAGATGTCGTATTCGTAGAGCCGCTGCACGGTCTGAATCGCCACCCGTGGAGACCAACCACCGTTGGCATCCACGCCCAGACGCACATCAGGGCCAACCGCCCTGCGCACCGCCCGCACTCGCGCCACGTCCTCATCTGGGTCGAGCCCCACCTTTACCTTCATCGTGCGGAATCCCTGTTCCACCGCCCAGGACGCAATCTCCGCCGCCTTCTCTGGCGCCAGCCCGGACACCGAGAACTTGGTCGGCACAAAGTCGCGCACAGGACCACCCAGCAGTTGGTAGAGCGGTAAGCCCGCCATCTTGCCCAGAATGTCCCACAACGCCATCTCAATCGCCGACTTGGTAAACGGGTTATGGGCGATGGCGCGGTTGACCTGGCGCATCAAGCGTTCGATCTGCGTCGGATCCTGTCCAATCAGGATCTGGCGCCAGAATGTGCGCGATAAAATGGGCCGAGGTCACCTGATCCTCGCCGCTCCACACCGGCGTGCAGGAGACTTCACCCAGCCCGATGATGTCCTCGCCTGTATGGATCTTCACCAGCAGGAAAGGGGAGACAGTGTGACTGCCCCGCCCACCGCGGATGGCGCGCTGTGGGTTGATGGGAACCTGTACCGGGATCGTCTCGATCTGCACAATCTTCATGGGAATCTATTCTTTCCTGTGGACAATCTGACGCGTACTGCCTGCGGACAGGTCAGAGAGCGTGACCGTGCTATAGGTGCGTCCCCACCGTTTCTGTTGGCCGATTTCACCTGTGTTTGCATCGACGGCTAGCCCGGGTGGTAGCATCACGGTTGCCCTTTCTAGTGGAGCCGCACTATGCAACATGATGCCTTCGGCGTCGATCTGGATGCGGATTTTGTCGCGGGCTGCGGTCCATGCCAGCCAGGCATCCGCCGACAGGATCGGCATCCCCTCGGCCAGAGCGGCGTCCCAATTGCCCTCGATGAGCGGGCTGGAATAGGTGGCAAAGCTGACAGGGTGCGAGTTGAGCGCCACCGGCGTGTAGTAGCGCTGCGCTGCCTGACGGATGATCTTGCCTGTCTCGGCCAGCGCCCGTTCCACCGTCCACTTGAAGCTGAAGACGAATTCGGGGTGGATCAAACACTCCTCCGTCCAGTGTGTCGGCTGCTGGAAGCAGTCGATGACTTCTCCGTCCTCGTCCACAAAGCGCAGAGGACGTCCTGATCCGCACAGGTGGCCCAGGTAGGGCGACACGGCGATGTAGTTCATATCCATGCGCACACTCAACCCGGCAAGGACGCGCGCCGTGTCCACGTAGCCCAGCCAGCGCACGGCGTGTTGACGAATGGTGCGTACCGGCCGGCCAAACTCGCGCTGATGGCGTTCGATGTTCTCGGTGAGCATGGGCACGATTAGCCGACTCTGTGGTTCCTGCATCTTCATGCCGCGCACGGTATCGGCTTCCAGCGCCGGATGGACGCTGAAGGTGTGGCCGTCGGCCTCCCAGCGCTCCATGATCGACGCGTCGAGTTTCGTTTTGGGCACAACGTAGAATGTGCAGCGCGCCTGTTGTTTGCGCAGCCCGGCCAGCAATGTCTCGAACTGCTCCAGCGTGGACCGATCGTCGTCGCTGGTCATGATGAGCACGCTGCTCTGCTCGGCGCGTGGATAGTACCAGATGCGCGGCCGCGGGGCCAGTTCTTCCACCAGTCGAGCCAGTAACGCGGTTTGCACATCAGCCTGGGGAATCAGCATCTGCTCCACAGGCAGTTGCCCCACGAACAACTCGCTGGGTCGGTAGATGCCATCCAGCCCGGCGAAGCAGAGATCCACATGATCGGCGTTGCCCTGACGCAGCCGCGCCACAGTATGAGGCAGATCATAGGCAAAGAGGGCCGCTGCACCCTGGCCCACCTCTGTCCATACCAGCGCGGGGACGGACGCTTCACCGGGCTGCGCCGTGGGCTGGACACTGGCCAGTTGGCTCACTTGAGCATCGTCACCCAGATCCCAGACCACGGACGGCGTCAAAATCTGCACAGGATCGTCGGCGAGTCCTTGCAGGCGGGGATGGTTGGCGTCGAGATGCAGGTAGCCGCCGTCGTGCCCTAGATAGCGTGGACGCAGCCCCAACCGCTGCACGAACTGGTATTCAGGTAAAAAGGCGATGAGTTTTCCACCCTGGCTCACGTAATCAACCAGCAGCTCCATCTGTCCCACGCTGAGTGCAGTGCGCGGCAAGATCACGAGATCGTGCTGGGCCAACTGCGGCGCGCTCACTTCGCTCAGGTCACATTCGGCAAAATCGACAAAGCCTTCCATGCGCAGAATCTCGCCCAGGTAGTGGCTGTAGCGGCTGCGCGCCTCGGCTGCAATGTGGAGCAGGAGCATAGTGATCTCCTTGGTGGGTGTGGGGTGATGGAAGTGGACGAAGGACTACTCGTCAAACGTTGGGATCGCAACCTGCCCGCCGCCCTGGCCTGCGGATGCCAGCGCGCAGATGCCGGCGGCGATGGATCGGGCCGCTTCACGAGGACCAATAGCCGGTTCTTTGTCGTCGACGATGGCGCGCAGGAAGTGTTGTGCCTGTTCGATTTCCATAGTGCCATGGCCTCAGCGCGTGCTGACGCTGGATGCGAGGGTTGTTCCAGTTGGGCACGGTGACCGGCAGCATACGTCGCGCGCCGGACACCTTGCTGTGATAGAGATAGTTGGTGGTGTCCTCGACAGAGCCGCCCTGGTCGTGTGCGCTCAAACGAACCGTCACTGCCGTAGACAGAGTAGTAGAGGCAGTAAGGCCGCTTCATGCCGTAGGAGACCGTCACCTTGGCGACGCCGCCATTGCCGGCTTTGAAGAGGGCGATGGTGGTGTGGGTGGTCTGCCAGCGTGATTGCTGGGTGGCGTGGTAGGCCTGCACCTCGACGAAGCGCACGCCCATCAGCCAGCGTAGGGTGTCAATGGCGTGGGGACCGCCGCCCAGCAGCGTGGTCTGAGGCGTCTGTGGATGGATGCGCCAGTGATCGGCCTGGCGATGACCGACAATGTCTTCCATTTCGTGTAGATATTCACCCTCGCCGTAGAAGACGTCCCCTAGATCGCCTGCCTGGATCAGCCGCTGGACGTCGCGCAAACAGAAGGCGTAACGCACCTGGTTGCCCATGTGATACTTCAATCCGCTGCGGTCGGTGAGTTCGATAATGCGGCGGCATTCGTCCAGGGTGGTGGCCATGGGGATTTCGGAAAGGACGTGCTTGCCCGCTTCCAATGCCTGGATGGCGTGCTGCCCGTGCAGATGATCGGGTGTGGCGACAACGATCAGATCGATGCTGTGGTCGTCGAGCATCGATTCATAGTTGGGGTGGCGCTTCTCGACGTTATGCTCACGCGCCACACGTTCGGCCAGGGCAGCATCTTGATCGCAGACGGCGACAACGCTGCTGCCTTCTAACATCTGAAAGGCGCGTAAGTGAGAGCGCCCCTGTCCTAACCCCAATACGCCGACTCGTATCTTTTGCATCTGCGTTTCCTTGTGAGCGGTTACTGTTTGACCCCGGTAAAGACGATGCCCTGGATAAAGTAGCGCTGCGCCACGGCGTAGAGGATGATGCAGGGCACGCTAATCATGACGCTGGCTGCCATCAACAGATTCCACTGGGTGACCTGGTAGCCACGAAAGAGGTTAATACCCAGGGCCAAGGTGTAGTTGTCGGTGGCTCAGGAAGATGAGTGGATTGAAAAAGTCATTCCAATGGTTCAGAAATGAGAAGACCGCCACCACGCCCAGTGCGGGCCGAGACTGGGGCAGAATGATGTGACGGTAGATGCCAAAGGTGCTCGCCCCGTCGATGCGGCCGGCGTCGTCGAGATCGAGGGGCAGGCGCATGTAAAACTGGCGTAGCAGAAAGATGAAGAATGCGCCGCCGCCCAGCCAATAGGGCACGATGAGGGGCGCGAAGGTATCCAGCCAGCCAAGGGTGCGAAAGAGAATGAAAGTGGGGATCAATGTCACCTGGTAGGGGATCATGATCGTGGCCAACAGAATTAGAAAGAGCACGTCGCGGCCGGGAAACGCAATCGGGCAAAACCGAAAGCCACCAGGCTCGACGAGATAAGCTGCCCCACTAGCGCCAACGTGGTAACAAAGACAGTATTGCCCAGGAAGCGCACAAAGGGGATGGCCTCGAGCACCGCCGGGTAGTTTTCTACACGCCAGGGATCGGGGATCCACTCGGGCGGAAAAACAAAGATGCGTCCGCTATCTTTGAAGCTCGATGAAATCAGCCATGCCAACGGGATCATCATCACCACGGCGCCGGCCAACAGAATGGGGTAGATGATCAGTCTGTGCAGGATGGCGCGCCGTCGCTTGCTGACCAGCCACTGGGTTTGTCTTTGCGTCATAGGTGAACGCACGGTATTGGTCAGCGGAGTTGGATTCGTGCTCATCGTCGCCGCACCTCTCCTTCGTAGTAAACCCACATAGCCGACGAACGGAAGACCAACGCCGTGAGCACGAGGATCACCGCAAAGAGCACCCAGGCCAGCGCCGATGCATAGCCCATGCGGAAGTACTGAAACGCATTCTGATAGAGGTAAAGCACATAGAAAAGCGTTGCGTAGCGTGGACCGCCCTGTGTCATGATGAACGGCTGCACGAAGACCTGAAAGGCCGCGATCATGTTGATAACCAGGTTAAAAAAGATCACCGGCGTCATCATCGGGATGGTGACGTTGCGAAACTTGGCCCAGATGCCGGCGCCATTGATGTCGGCGGCTTCGTAAAGGTCGGTGGGGATACCCTGCAAACCGGCCAGGTAGATCAGCATGGGCGCGCCCACCGTCCACAGGCTCATGAGGATCAGCGACGGTAACGCCCATCGACTGTGTCCTAACCAAAGGCGACTGTCGATGCCGATCTTGGCGAGCATCATGTTGAGCAGCCCTAATTCGGGGTTGAACGATAGAGCCAGAGCATGGTGTGGCGATCACGGGGACCAATGTAGGAATGTAATAGACCGTGCGCCATAGGCCGATGAAACGCACATTCTGGTTCATCAGTAGCGCCACGGCAAACGATAGTACCAATCCCAGAGGCACGCTTGTGAAGACATAGATCGACGAAACGCGCAACGCCTGCCAGAAAAGGCGATCGTTGATCAACTGCTCAAAGTTACGTAACCCGGTAAAGGTGGGCGCACGCACGATCTCATAGTCCGTGAAGCTCAGGTAGAGCGACACTACAATTGGCCCAATCACAAAAACGATCAGGCCCAGCAACCAGGGCATGATGAAGAGATAACCCTCGAAGGCTTCACGCTGTATATGGCCGGGCATGCGTCGAAACTTCGTCAAGCTCTGCATGAGCACGATTCCCTGATTCAAGAGAGATTAGCCACGAATTACACGGATTTTCTGCAGGGTTAGTGGAGGTACGACCACAAACCAATCATTCTGCAATCCCTTTGGCCCGTGTAATCCGTGGCTAATCCGACTTCTGCGTTACTGATTCCACTCAGCGGGGCGACGGGAGAAGATTTCGTCGACGGCAGCACAGGCCCGTTCGGTGGCTTCTTCGACGGTGGCTTCACCCGACCAGATCGCCGACAGTTCCTGGCCGACGGCGTTCCACCATTCGCCGGTGTCGGGCGTGGGGTAGTAGTCGTGGCCGTAGTTGGCGAAGTCGCTGGTAACGACGCTGATGTCCTGGGGCTGGTGTAGGGCCAGATAGGCTTCACTTTCCACCACCGAAGTCAGGCCGGGCACGCCGTTGGTCATCATGCCCGATTGGCCGCCTTCGCCCATGAGAAACTTGACGAGCTGCCAGGCTTCATCCTGGTGTTCGCTGGTGCTGAGCACAGACCAGGCATTGGATCCCATCTGCACACTGCGCTCACCTGTTTCGGGGTGGGCTGGCATGTGAGCGAAGTCCCAGTCAAAATCGGCTTCACGGATCTGTGCTTCTTGCCAGGTGCCGCCAAAAAGCATGGCGACCTTACCGGTGAGGAATGGATCCTCCTGGCCGGCCAAGGTGACGGGGGAGGGCATTACTTCGTGCACAAAGATCAGATCCGAGATGAATTGGAGGCCCGCCTGTGCTTCGGGGGAGGTGAGCGTGCAGCTCGTCTTGTCGTCGCTAAGGACAGTGCCCCCCGCGCCGTGGATGAACGATGCACCCCAATAGGGTGGGTTCACCGGGCTGATGTAGAGACCCCACTGGCCGGCGTCCTGGTCGGTTAACTGGGTGGCGTATTCGAGCATCTCATCCCACGTCCAGTCGGCGGAGGGCATTTCGAGGCCCGCCGCGGCCAGTAGATCCTTGTTGACGTAGAGTGCCTGTCCGCCGGCGTAGAGCAGACCGCCATAGAGGCCGCCCTGCCAACCCCACTCCGGTTCCATGTCGTAGAAATAGGCGTCGAGATCAACCTGATCGGCTTCGATGAAGGGCATCAGGTCCACGAACATGCCACGCGCTGCGCCTGGAATCACCCAGTCCATCTGATTGATGGTGATATCGGGGGCAGTGCCGGCGGCGAACTCGGTCTGCAACTTATCCCAGTAGGCGTCAATAGGGCGGAACTCGACTGTGACCTTGACATTGGGATTTGCTTCACGGAAACCGTCGATGGTCTTTTCGAGATTGGCATTCCAGGCGTCGCCCAGGCCATAGGACGCCAACCGGATTTCGACTGTTTCTTCGCCACCGGTGCCTTCAGCACCGTCCGCTGTGCCGACAGCGGGCACGGCGATTGACGCACACGCACTCAACACAAAGATGCTCAAAAGAGACAACATCAACACTGCCCAAACACGAATCTTGCTCAAATACGTCTCCATCGGTCTTTCCCTCCTGGTGTGAGAAGTTTTTCCAGACAATGGCACACGAACAATCAAGCGCGACACAGGTAAATGAGGTTGTTTTTGAGTTCAGATGGCGATAGGCCGGGGACTATTGGCTGTCGTAGTATCGTTGGATTAGCGCAGATTCTTGATCCTGGTGCGCTTTGAAGGCTGTGAATGCACCTTCAAGATCGCGGCGGACGATGGCATCGGTCAACTGCCTGTGGATGCGTAGTTCGTTCTGAAGCGCAGCGTGATCACCGGCGCCATCGTTGATCAGAATGCCGTAGTTGCGCACGCCTTCGGGCAGTGCTTCGAGCAATGTCTGCAATACGAGCACAAGCAGGGGGTTGCCTGTTATCTCGGCGATGGTCAGGTGAATCTGGTCATGTAGATGGAGCTTCACATCTTCGGGTCGGCAGGCATCGATCCAAATGCGTGTCACCCGCTGAAGCTCGTCGAACTGCTCAACATCGCCGTTGGCAATGGCCAGTTCGATATTGCCTTTCTCAACCACTGTGCGGGCCCGGAGAAGATGCAGCCTGTCCTGACGGTGAACCGTACGCGCCATCTCGCGCAACTCCATCTCCAATGCCCAGTGTGCCTTCATCGCTTTAACGAAGGTGCCTTCACCTACACGGGATTCAATCACACCTATTCCGGCGAGTGTTTGTAGCGCCTCTCGTACCGATGCCCGGCTCACATTGAGGATTTCCATCATCTGACGCTCAGTCGGCAGCCGATCACCTGGCTTTAGCGTACCCATCTGCATCTGCTCGAGGATCTGCTGCACAATGTCCTCTACGATGGTCGTCCTTCGGGGGGGTGTCAATGTGAACTGAGACATGAAATCCTGTTTTGGATGGTTTTGGATGGCCAGATTGACGGATGGTCTGACCAATGTTAAGATCAGTATAGCAGCCACAGGCAAAATTGCAAGTACCAATTTGGGGTCGGTTGCGAGGTCGGGCTGGACGATGGCAACGGCGATGGATCTAGACACCGGCCCGTGAGTCGCTAGCGGCTAGCGGGCAGCACAAACCGTGCCGCCCACGCGTACGGCGCGTATCTCCGTCTGCAGGGCAGGGTAGGCGCCTGCTAATTCAATGGCACCATCTACACCAGGACCACCGTTCACTTCGTGGATCTGGCGGGCGACATCGCCGCTACCTGGATCGAGCACTGTGCGGTTCCGTGTTGTGCCGCTCACTTTCGACGACCAGGCAATGTGTCCACGGCGTAGATGGTTTGGGCGCCGCTTTGCACCGCCATGCGAACGGCCAATAGACCGATGACGCCCAGCCCAATCACGGCTACCTGATCTCCGTAACGAAACCATGCTGCGCGCACGGCATGAAACGCAACATAGGCAGGTTCGATGCAGAGGGCGATGTCAACCACATTGAACCCACCGATTAAGGTGTAAACAATGACCATTTCAGCAGAGCCACCAGTATCAAGCTGGGAGAGCCATTGACAAGTACATTCCTACCCCCAATCTAAAGTATACCCTTACAAAACCTGCTTATTGCTCTTGCATAAATAGGTAATTTACGCTATAGTATAATCACTCAATGACAGTATCTACTTGCGCAGACGTTTTTGCGCCATTTTAGCAATGTTGGGAACTCTGGATGGCCCGCAATCAGTGCCTCTGGCATTAAGCGGGCGGAGATCCCCTCCCACAGTGCTGACCACTGCCGTCAACCTGACGTTGGCGTCTTCCATATTCTTATGTAGATGACTCACCGCAGCGCTCTTCTCTTCGAGCAAGGGATTCGGGTTGCGGGCTGAGATCGCGTAAGCCCCGATATACTTTTCCTGGAATGTGACCACGTTCCAGCAGGCCATATCGCATTAGTTGCTTTATCCATTCGGTGTCTCTAAAGTCTGTCTTGCAAGCCGGCACCTGTTTGAGGTGGTACGCACTGACTACCCAACCCTCGAACTCAGGAGTCAATATGCGGTGCACAGATTTCCGGTAGGCGCCCGTCGATTCCATCGTCAAATGCGTCACGCCTAGAGCGCGTGATCACGTCGCCGCTGCTTCCAGACAAGGATGGTGGTCGCTAAGCTCTTGCTTTGCTTCTGGAGATAATTTCACGTCTGTTCAACTTTACATTCTGTCCACTGTACCGCTACTGGTATATCGTGTTTGCACGGAAGCAACTGGTTGTGCCTGTGTTTTTGTATGTAGTAGGTAAGAGGTTGTCTGCACTATGCGCTCTTTTCAATTTATTGCGCTTACCCCATGTGGAGTCTATGACCCTGCAATTGCCATCGCCGGCGCTAGAGCGGATGCACTGGGTGTATTCAACTGTGAGCATCTCTCTTCATCTGCAAAGATAAAGGACGCAATCGCAACCCTAGTCCGCTATGCATCCCACACCGTTGGTCTTCGTATCTCTGTTTCTCAGCAAAGTTTGCTCAAAACGCTCATTGCCGACCTGCCCGATCAGATAGGGACTCTCATCTTCTCTGTGTCAAAAGGGATGGCTATTGAGATTCCCTTGGATCAACTTCCGCCACATGTGAATGTACTGTGGGAAGTAACCTCGCAGCAGGATGCCCAGCGGGTTATGGAAACCAAACGAGTGGATGGCTTGATTGCCAAAGGCCACGAGGCCGGTGGTTGGGTTGGCAATGAGACGACCTATATCCTTCTCCAGCGCCTGTTAAATCAGTTTTCTCTACCAATCTATGCATACGGTGGGATTGGTCTTCACACTGCTGCAGCCAGTTATGCCGCCGGCGCCGCCGGTGTTGTGCTGGATTACCAGTTCGCCCTGGCGCATGAATCTAGCTTGCCACAGCATGTTAAAGAGGCCGTTGCTCTCATGGATGGGAGTGAAACCCTCTGCCTCGGCGATGAGCTAGATAGACACTACCGGGTCTACGGCAGACCCAATGCCTCAGCCGTCAAATCCCTTCAGAAAATAGCCATTGCTCTGGCGACAGAGGCGGATACCGCGACGGTGGAAAGCCGGTGGCAAAACGCCATCGAACGCCAGGTGGGTTGGGGATCACTGCAACAGCAAGTCTGGCCCATCAGCCAGGATGCCGCCCTGGCTGCTACGCTGGCCAATCGTTACAAGACCGTCGGTGGGATTCTGACAGCGCTGAAACAGGCTATTGAAGAACATATTCGTACCGCAGCAGAACTGCGCCCGCTCGACGAAGAATCACCCCTGGCGCGCCAGCACGGTACCCGTTACCCGGTTGTGCAAGGGCCGATGACCCGCGTCAGCGATCGGCCCGAGTTCGCCTTGCAGGTGGCCCAAGCGGGTGGTTTGCCTTTTCTGGCATTGGCCCTTATGCGCGGCCCCGAGGTAGAGACCGTGCTCAAAGAAACTAGCGAATTGCTGGGCCCCCTCCCCTGGGGTGTAGGGATCCTTGGATTTGTCCCGTTGGATCTGCGCCAGGAACAAATGGAAGCTATTCGCCGCGTGTCTCCTCCTTTCGCGATTATTGCCGGTGGCCGCCCGGATCAAGCCAAAGTCCTGGAGCAAGAGGGGATTCCCACCTATTTACATGTGCCGTCGCCGGGTCTGCTGCGTCTATTCTTGAAGGATGGCGCGCGCCGTTTCATCTTCGAGGGCCGCGAATGTGGAGGCCATGTAGGGCCACGGAGTAGCTTCGTCCTTTGGGATAGCATGTGTGATGTGCTGCTGGACGTGCTGAAGCCTGCCGAGGCTGCAAAGTGTTCCATTCTTTTTGCAGGTGGCATTCACGATCGGCGGTCGGCGGCGATGGTTGCCGCCCTCGCCGCGCCGCTGGCCGAGCGGGGCATGGGTATTGGCGTCCTTATGGGCACGGCTTACTTGTTTACAGAGGAAGCAGTGGCTTCGGGCAGTATCCAGCCCACCTTTCAGCAGGAGGCTTTGCAGTGTGAGGAAACGGTCTTGTTGGAATCGGGTCCGGGCCATGCGACGCGCTGTGCGCCTACTCCCTTTGTTGATCTTTTTAACCAAGAAAAACGTCGTCTGCAACAGATGGGCGTGAGTGCGGAAGAGATTCGGAATACCCTGGAAGCGTTGAATATCGGCCGTCTACGCATTGCATCCAAGGGCGTTGTTCACAATTCAGCTTACGAACTCAACCAATCTGCCCCCAAATACGATAGGGTGGATGAGGGCGAGCAGCGCCGGAATGGCATGTATATGATTGGCCAGGTGGCCGCACTACGCAAACATACGTGTACCATGGCGGAGTTACACCATGAGGTGACGGTCGCAAGCAGTGACTTTCTGGCCCAATCCAGCAGAGAGGGGGCATCTGTACGAGAACCCATTGCACAACCGTCCAATGTGGCGATCATCGGTATCAGTACATTCCTGCCCAAAGCGCAGAATGTGCGTGAATTTTGGAGCAACGTTTTGGATAAGGTGGATGCGATTACCACCGTACCGATCGAGCGCTGGGATGCTTCGCTCTATTTTGACCCAAATCGCCAGGCGAAGGACAAGATCTACTCACAGGCAGGCGGATTCCTCGATGACATCATCTTTAATCCGTTGGAATTTGGCATCCCGCCGAACTCGCTACGCTCGATTGATCCTATGCATTTGTTGGCGCTTCTGGCTGCGCGCGATGCCCTGGCCGACGCCGGATATTCGGATCGTGACTTTGATCGGAGTCGCACTTCAGTCATACTGGGAGCCAGCGGCGGCACTGGCGATCTCGGCGCCAACTACCTGCTGCGCTCCGGCCTTCCCCTCCTGTTTGGCGAGAAGGGCTTTCACCTGGCTGCCCAGGCTGCGGATCATCTGCCGGAATGGACCGAGGATTCTTTTGCCGGGTTATTGCTCAATGTGGCTGCCGGACGCATTGCCAACCGCCTGGATCTGGGCGGCTTAAACTTTACGGTAGATGCCGCCTGTGCTTCCTCCCTGGCCGCCGTCCATCTTGCGGTCAAAGAGTTGGAGACCCGCAGCACAGATATTGTGTTGGTGGGCGGTGTAGACACAGTACAGAATCCCTTTGGCTATCTCTGTTTCAGCAAAACGCAGGCGCTCTCGCCAAGTGGGGAACCGCGTGTCTTTGATGCCGATGGCGATGGGATTGTGATCAGTGAAGGTGTGGTTATGCTGGTGCTCAAACGGCTGGAGGACGCAGAACGGGATGGTGACCGTATCTACGCTGTGATCCAGGGCGTTGCCGGCTCCAGTGATGGACGCGCCAAAGGCATGACAGCGCCACGCCCCGAAGGGCAAAGGCTGGCTCTAGAGCGGGCGTACGCCAAAGCCGGTTTTTCACCTACGACGGTGGGTCATTTTGAAGCGCACGGAACAGGGACAGTGGTAGGTGACCAGACCGAGGCGTCGACGCTCACTGAATTTCTGGAAGGCGCGGGCGCTCGTCCGCAGAACCATGCTATCGGCTCCGTCAAGTCAATGATCGGCCATACCAAAGCGACGGCCGGGGTAGCCGGCATGGCGAAGATGGCCTATGCACTCTACCATAAGGTGCTGCCCGCTACGCTACGGGTGACGCGGCCCAACCCCAAAGTGGTAGTCGACGGGGGACCACTATATATCAACGCCGAAACGCGTCCCTGGCTACGCCATCCGGGGACGCCGCCCCGCCGCGCCGGTGTCAGCGCCTTTGGCTTTGGCGGCACTAATTTTCACGCGGTGCTGGAAGAGTATACGGGCGATTTTCTCGACAACCATGAGACCGTTACCCAGCGCTGGCCGTCGGAGTTATTGCTCTGGCCGCCACAATCCCGTCAGGCATTGCTGGCGCATGTACAGATGATCGAGGCCGCGTTGAATGAGGGCGCGCAGCCCGCGCTTTCTGATCTGGCCTACTCACTCTGGCAAAGCACAAATCCGAACAGGGAGGACGCAGGACTGCGCCTGGCAATTGTGGCATCCTCAATCGAGGATCTGCGCCAGAAGCTGGCCATTGCCCGCAGTGCCCTTTTGACCGAGGGGCCGATCCGCCTTCAGGATCCACGCGGCGTCTATCTGACCGATGCACCGTTGGCGGCGGTAGGCGATGTGGCGTTCCTCTTCCCCGGACAGGGATCCCAGTACCCCAATATGCTGCGCGATCTGGCGATCTATTTCGCCGAGGTGAGTGAAACCTTTGAGGCGATGGATGGTTATCTGGCCGAGCAGAGCGGGTTGCCCTTGAGCAGGACCATCTTTCCACCGTCTGCCTTCAACGATGCAGAGAAAGAGGCGCAACGGCAAGCACTCACCGCGACGCATATGGCGCAGCCCGCTTTAGGTGCTGCCAACCTGGCTCTGTATCGCCTGCTCTCTAAACTGGGCGTGAACGGGAGCCGAATGGCAGGCCATAGCTATGGTGAGTACGTGGCGCTGTGCGTTGCCGGTGTTTTTGATCCTGAAACCCTGGCCCTGCTCTCCGCAGCGCGCGGTCGTGCCATTAGCGAGACAGCCAACGGCGATCTTGGCACCATGGCGGCGGTGAGCGCCAATCTACATGCCATCCAGCCCCTGATTGCGGCGGTTGAAGATATCTGGATCGCCAATCTCAATGCTCCGGGCCAGGTCATCCTATCGGGAAGCACAGAGGGCATAGCACAGGCTGTCACCAACCTGGTCGAAGCCGGCGTCAATGCTCGCCCGATCCCTGTGGCCTGCGCTTTCCACTCGCCGTTGGTCGCGCCGGCACAAGCCCGGTTAGACGACGCCTTGAACTCTGCCAGCTTCGTCTCGCCTCATCTCCCGGTCTATAGCAACACAACCGGGAGCATCTATCCACACGATGCCCAGCAGATCCGTATGATTCTCTCGGAACACCTGGTACAACCGGTGCGCTTCACCGATGAGATCGAAGCCATGTATAAAGATGGGGCGCGGATCTTTGTCGAGGTTGGTCCGAATAAGGTTCTGAGTGGATTGGTAAGCCGCATACTCGACGAGCAGCCGCACCTGGCAATCTCACTGGATTCACCCCACAGACATGGGCTGACACAGCTTCAACATGCGCTGGCTTCGTTGGCGGCGCACGGCATCCCCGTAGATCTGGCGCGCCTCTTCAAAGGCCGCTCAGTCCGCTTGTTGAATATGGAGCGATTGGTGGCGGAGACGCAGCCTGAGCCTCTTTCACCTACCGTGTGGCTGGTCAACGGTGCCAGGGCGCGGTCGATTCAAGATGCGGTAGAAGGGCCACACCGTCCTCCTCTGGCGGATATTATCCACACCGACCTTGGCCATAGGGTAGATGGGTTGGCCACTGCCCAACCGGCGAACCCGCAGCCTGTGCAACCGGCTTTCACCTACCCGCATGATGGGCCTCGCAATCAGCCCTCCTTAACGCAACCACCTACGGCCAAATCGGTCCAGCAATGGAAAGGCGTAGAGTTAGCGGACTCGCAGCACGAGACGGACGCAGTCTTGCTCTCTTACCAGCAGACGATGGAGCGTTTCTTGGTGACGCAGAGCAATGTGATGCTGAGCTTCCTGACGCAAACAGAGGACCCTGCGCAGAGCGGAGGTGCGCCACATTTGCCACCGGTGAATGGGGCAAATGGATCGTGGACCGGAAAATCCACCGCCGGCACCATCACGGACAATATCCGTAAGCGGCCTGTGAACGAGAACGAGGGAGCGTCGGCAGTTCATTCTGCGACCCAGGTCAACGATCCTCCTCGCTCTCTCATGATGGTGGTGGACGCCCCACACCTGGACCGGCAAATGCCTGGGTTCAGCACGTCTCACCTGATTATGATCACCGACGATGGTGGCGGGATAGCCAACCGGCTCGCTCGTCGGATTCGAACACAGGGTGGAAAGGCCGTTGTTGTGACTCACGCCCCTGTGCTTGACCTCTCTAACCCAGAGCATGTATGCGGCTCGTTGATCGATCCAGAAGGCGTGGCTGAACTGGTAACGTCCCTACGGCGCACATTTGGACCCATTGGCGGCCTGATCCACCTGATGCCCTTACAAACACGTCCCCTATTCTCGTCATTTGATTTGGCAGCCTGGCAAGAGCGGCTCGCCCTGGAGACCAAAAGCCTCTTCTACCTGGCCCGTTGCGCAGCCGACGACCTGAGAGCGGCCGGTGGAGGTTCGGGCGCATGGCTCATCTCCGCAACCGACATGGGGGGGAGCCATGGCTATGGCGCTGCCCAAAGTCATTTTTCACCGAGTCAGGGCGGCCTCAATGGGCTGATCAAATCGCTGGCGCAGGAATGGCCCACGGTTCAGTGCAAGGCTATCGACCTGGCTGCGGATGATGACGAGGAGACCATCGTTGCTCATTTCCTGGCCGAAATGGCAGCCCGTGATGGGCTGGTCGAGATCGGGTATCAAGGTTCCCGGCGGCGCACGCTGCAACCAGCACCACAGATCCTGGACACAAGCACTCCCCACATAGAGATTGGCGCAGATTGGGTCCTTCTAGTGACAGGGGGCGCACGCGGTATCACCGCAGAGGTGGCTTGTGATCTGGCCGAACGCTATCGGCCAACGATTGTTCTGGTTGGGCGTTCACCGCTGCCTTCACCCAAGGAAGCGGCGGCGACCCGCGGGATCAACGAACCCGCGGCCATCAAGACGATACTCATCGAGCAAATGCGCCAAAGCGGACAGGAAATTGTGGTGTCCGCCGTCGAGGCCGTCTACCAGCAGTTGCTCAAGGACCGGGAGATGCGCAGGAACGTGGCGCGCATGCAAAAGGCTGGTGCTACTGTCCATTACTACACGGCAGATGTGCGCGATGCCCAGGCAATGACGACGTTGGTAGAGGCTATCTACCGACAGTATCGCCGACTGGATGGCGTGATCCACGGTGCAGGGATCATTGAAGACAAGCTGATCGAGGAGAAAACGCCTGCCTCATTTGATCGAGTCTTCAACACCAAGGCCGAGAGCGCTTTCATCCTCAGCCGCTTGATCCGCCCCGATAGTTTGAAGTTCCTGGCCTTTTTCTCTTCGGCGGCGGGCGCCTTTGGCAACCGCGGCCAGGCAGATTATGCCGCTACCAATGAAGTGGTCAATAAACTGGCGCTCTATCTCGATCGCCTATGGCCGGGCCGGATCGTGTCCTTGAATTGGGGGCCCTGGCTGAAATCGGGGATGGTGGATGCAGGTCTTCAGGAGCAGTTCTCCCGTCGCAACATTCAACTGATCCCGATTGCCTCAGGTTGCCATTCCTTTGCGCAGGAACTCCGCTATGGCCACAAAGGGGAATCAGTAGTGGTGCTGGCAGGCGGTGAGTGGGGCGGACAGTCAGTCACGCATCAGCAGAGCAGCATGCAAAGCGCAACGAATGGCGCGGCTGCGTCCCAGGAGCCGTTGCCCCTCCTCCAGCATGGCACACACAGGACAAGGTTAGCGAAGGGCGTTGAGGTCATCCGCACCTTCGACCCGGCCAATGATCACTACTTGTTGGATCACATTATGGACGCGAAACCGGTGCTGCCCTTTGCCGTGGTCATGGAGTGGATGGCTGAGTGTGTGCAGCAATCTTGGCCTCATCTTACGGTAAGTGGACTGCGCGATTTGCAGGTTTTGCAGGGCATTGCCTTTGATAATGGACCGAGAAGCTTGCGCTTGGTAGCATCGCCGGCATCGACGGGTCCGACTGATGCTGGAATGGATGTCACCGTCGAGATCAGCGATCCGGATAGGACGCAGCGCCTTTTATATCGAGGTATTGTGGAGCTTTCGGCAAATCTGTCTGCGCCTCCACAGCGTTCCATTACAGGCCAGAAACTTCAGCCTTTCCCCCTGCCTCTGGCAGAAGCCTACGGGCGATGGCTCTTCCATGGGCCGCTTTTCCAGGGTATTCAGCAGATTGAGGGTGTCTCGCCGACTACGATGGTAGCCCTATGTCGTCCTTCGTTGCCCGCCGACTGTCTAGCCGGTAATCCTGCCGGCAGTTGGCTGATCGACCCGGTCGTTTTCGACAGTGCACTGCAAATGATCATTCTTTGGACACGCACCTATCGTGACGCCACGCCGTTGCCTGCCCGCTTCAATCGATACCGACGGTTTGGCACGCTATCCTGCTCGCCAGTGCGCTGTGTACTACAGGTTGTTTCTGATCCTGGCCAATATGTATTCGCTGTTGATATCGAATTCTTTGATGCGAAGGGCAGGATGGTTGGGCTGCTCGAGGGCATGGAGTGTCCTTCCAGCAAGGCGTTGAATCGGCTTGTTGATAATGGCCGAAAGTCGTAGGAGAAAAATGATGCGTTCTCGCAGCCCTATAGAAGAAAAGACTCAGAGCGGAGGAGATAGCATAGCCATCGTCGGCATGTCATGCCTCTTCCCGGGTGCAGCGGATGTGAGCACTTATTGGCAAAACATTCTGGGTAAGGTTGACGCTATTAGCGATCCACCGGCAGAAGCCTGGGACGTGGACGTCTTCTACGATCCAGATTCTAATGAAAATGATCAGGTCTACTGCAAACGGGGCGGATTTATCGGTTCGCTTACTCACTTCGATCCCTTGAAACACGGCATTATGCCAAAGGCCGTAGAAGGAGGCGAACCTGATCAATGGTTGGCACTGCAGCTTGGGCGGGCCGCCTTGTCTGATGCCGGCTACGGTGACGAGATCCCAGAGAAACATCGCACTGCTGTAATCATTGGTCGAGGCACCTACTTGAATCGGGGAAACCTGAGCGCAGCCCAACATGGGTTAGTCATCCAGCAGACTTTACAGATCCTGCGTCAGATTCATCCTGAATACAGCGAGGCCGACTTTCAAAAGATCCGGGCGGATCTCAAGCGCCAGTTGCCCCCCTTTAACGCCGATACGGCGCCGGCCCTGATCCCTAACATTGTTGCCGGCCGGATTGCCAATCGCCTTGACCTGATGGGACCAACGTACACCGTGGACGCTGCCTGTGCGTCCTCATTGATTGCAATCGAAATGGCGGTACGCGATCTAAACAATGGCACTTGCGATCTAGCCCTGGTCGGCGGGGCACATGTAGTCACCCCGGTGCCGGTACTGATGCTCTTCTGCCAACTCAACGCCCTCTCAAGAAATCAGCAGATCCGTCCGTTTGACCAGAATGCGGATGGCACGATCCTGGGCGAAGGGATTGGCATGATCGTACTGAAACGGTTGGCCGACGCGCAGCGCGACGGCAATCGTATATATGCGCTGGTGAAAGGCGTAGGCGTTGCCAGCGATGGCCGGGGAGCCAGTGTCATGGCCCCGCGCATCGAAGGCGAGATCCTGGCTCTGCAACGGGCCTATGCTAAAGCGGGGGTCTCCCCGCAGACGGTCGGGCTAGTCGAAGCCCACGGCACAGGCACGCCGGTGGGTGATAGCATTGAGGTCGAATCCCTGAGCCGTGTTTTTGGGGAGCGCACGGGCACATATCCAACCTGTGCCCTCGGGTCAGTCAAGTCAATGGTCGGTCATCTTATGCCGGCAGCGGGGATCGCCGGCGTAATTAAGGCGGCACTCGCCCTCTACCACAAGATCCTGCCGCCGACTCTCAACGTAGAAGATCCGCTGTCACAATTACGCGACGAGCGAACGCCCTTCTACCTCAACACAGAGGTCCGTCCCTGGATCCATTCCGATGGAGAGTCACCACGTCGCGCTGGTGTCAATTCGTTCGGCTTCGGCGGGATTAACGCCCACGTTGTTTTGGAGGAAGCGCCGAAGGTCTCTGCGCCTCTCCAATTCCATCACCGCCATTGGGATACAGAAGTGCTGGTCGTGGGCGCTGCCTCGCGCGCTCAGTTGATAGAGCGTCTTGAGAGGGTCGGCCACTTTCTGGTAGACAACCCGGAGACTGAGCTGGTAGATCTGGCGTATACCTGTAATACGCGTGGCACAACAGATCCTGTACGGGTGGCGCTGATCGTCGAATCGGTGAACGATCTCGAACAGAAACTCTCCGAGGTCCTCGCGCGGTTAAAGGATCCTGCGTGCCAGCAGATCAAGGATGTGCGCGGGATTTATTTCTTTGCAGAACCGCTGGCCGCCTCCGGGCGACTCGCATTTCTCTTCCCGGGGGAGGGCAGCCAATACCCGGAAATGCTGGCCGATCTCTGCCTTCACTTCCCGGAAGTACGCCGGCGCTTTGACGAGATCGACCAGGTCTTTGCCCGGCACCGTCGCGGATTTCTGTTGAGTGATCTGATCTTTCCGCGTCCGTCATTCTCGCAAGAGGAACGCAGCGCCGCCACGCAACTGATCTGGAAGATGGAGGGAGCGGTGGAGTCTGTGCTCACCGCAAATCGAACCCTCTATGAACTACTCTCCCATCTGGGCGTTGAACCAGATGCCATCGTGGGGCATAGCACCGGCGACTATTCGGCCATGATCGCCGGCGGCATGATTGACCTCAGCGATGAGGAACAATTGAACCGGTTCTGCCTGGGCATGAACCAAATCTATCAAGGCGCGGGCACTGACGAGATTGAGGATGTGGCGCTGATTGCCGTGGCCGCTCCTTCTGAAAAGGTAGCGCCCATTGCTGATCGCATGCTGGGTGAGGTCTACGTGGCAATGGACAACTGCCCTCATCAGACTGTACTGGTCTGTACCGAGGGAGTAGTCGCAGGCCTAATCGAGGCCCTGAACAAACAGGGACTGATCTATGAACGTCTTGCCTTCGACCGGCCCTACCACACGCCCCGGTTTGGCGTCTATGCGGGTCGCTTCGCTCCTTTCTTCCAGGAGTGGATAACGGCGAGGCCCACTATCAAAACCTATTCATGTACCACCGCCTCGCCCTTTCCTGATGATCTGGCTCAGATCCAGAAAGTGGCGTTGGCGCACTGGTTGGAACCTGTCCACTTTCGCCAAACCGTGGAAAGGATGTACCAGGACGGGGTACGCCTCTTTGTCGAGATCGGCGCCGGCGGCAATCTGACCTCATTCGTCGCCGATACGCTACGCGGCAAGAAGCATCTTGCCATAGCCGCCAATACCAAGAGTCGATCCGGCATTACCCAGCTCAACCATCTGGTCGGTGTATTGGCTGCGCAGGGTCTTCCTGTAAAGTTGGGTTATCTCTATGCCCATCGTCGCGTGCAAGTACTGGATCTGGAGGGAACAGTACCCCCTGTTAATAAAGCGCAGACGACGGTGAAACTGAAAACCGGCTGGCCCGGCTTTGAACTCTCCACAAGCGTCGCTCGCGAGTTGCAGCATAAGCATTCATCTAGCCGAGAGACGCATGGCTCTTCTGATGCTGATCTGCTGCGCACCTTAGATAGATTCGATGAGGAAGAGACAATGGACAACCCGCGCCCAATGGCCCAATCTAGCGTAGAGGCATCTCAAGTGAACAACAATGGCAAGCACAACGGCACAGCATATCCCGTACAGAATCAGACATTGCCGGCTCCTACTCAGCCTGCCGGAAACCCTCCATACAGGCCGTCGGCAGCAGCCGAGGTCATGATGATGCACATGCGCACCATGGAGCGTTTTCTGGAGACGCAACAGGTGGTCATGCAGGCCTATTTGACGGGCAGGGCAACGCCGATAGCACAACCAACCCATAGCGACCCGGGTTCGCGCTATACGCTGCCTTTCCATGAAACAGAGGTCGAGCACAGTGTCGGTCCTGGTTCTGTGTTGGCTGTGGCCCCTCCGAGCCCTGCGCCGGTTTTTAGGGCAGACACACAACCCATGCCTCTTGCCCAGCCCATGCCGGTTCCGCAACCAATATCTGTGGTAACGCAGCCTGCCCTTGGGGCAGTCCCAGCACAACAGGTGCAGAAAAAATGGGATTCTGAATCGATACACACCCTGCTCTTGACGCTAATCAGCGAACGTACTGGCTATCCTACCGATATGCTCAACCCTGACCTGGATCTAGAGGCCGATCTGGGCATCGATTCTATCAAGCGAGTGGAGATCCTTGGACTGTTCCAGCAGAAGACCGGTTTTAGCCTGTCCGATCATATGGAGGATCTCTCTAAACGCAAGACCCTGCGTGCCATTCATGATTTTTTAGCAGCGCGCGTTGGCCAGTAAGCACCTCACAGCCGGCGTCGCAGAGCGAGGTGAAGTGGGCAGTAGACAATCTACCACCATTGCTGGATAGCGTGGTCGCATGGGAGCTGGGTCAGTCGTTGACGGCTCGCCGTACCTTCCGGCTTGACGACGATATCTTTCTACGCGATCACGCACTGGGCAGACACATTTCGCTGAGCGATCCTATGTTGTGCGGGCTTCCCATACTGCCATTTACAGTAAGCATGGAGATGTTGGCTGAAGCGGCTTGCCTGCTCATGCCAGGAGTGCAACTGGTTGAGATGCGCGATGTGCGTACCTATCGCTGGATTGCCCTGGAGGCGGAGGCGATGACGCTCGAAATCGAGGCCAGGCAGACAGCAGCCGGCGAAGTCTACGCCCAGATCCGCGAAGCAGATGTGAAGGCGCCGCTGATCGTCGAGGCCAGGCTTCTCTTTGATCGCCAGTGCCCTCAACCGCCAACAGCCGGTCCATTTGCCATCGAAGGGGCACGTCCTTCACAGTGGCAATCAGAGGCCATCTATCGTAGCGGCATGTTCCACGGACCGGTCTTTCAGGGTCTCCTGGCAATGGAGCAGGTAGGCAGGGATGGTGCTGTAGCGACGCTAACCGTAAAGGAACCGGATCACTTATTTCGGACGAATCCGCACCCGACTTTCGTCACCGATCCTGTGTTGCTTGATCAGCCCGGCCAGGTTGTTGGGCTGTGGACATCAGAAATGCTGGACCAGGGCTACGTGATCTTTCCTTACTATCTGGATGCGCTGAAACTCTATGCGGTTACCCCTGCTGGCCATGCTCGCTGTCACGCGCGCATAGAGCTGGTGGGCGATCAGCAGGTAACGTCAGATCTTGATGTGATTGGCGACGATGGGCAGGTGTGGATGCAATTGATGGGATGGAAAGATCGTCGTTTCGATCTGTCGAGGGCATTTCTCAACTTCATCCACAGCCCACAAAATCAGGTACTCAGTCAATCCTGGCCGGCGCTGAGCACGCTGTTGCCGGAAGGCTGCCAGCTCAATCGGCTCAGCCTCACAGATTTCGGCGCAGACTTTTTCACAGCTCACGGTGGCATCTGGCAGAAAGTGCTGGCGCATTTGATCCTCAGTCGCAGCGAGCGCCTGCTCTGGCAAAGCTTGCGCACACCTACACGGCAACGGCTGGAATGGCTCTTGGGCCGAATGGCGGGCAAAGATGCAGTGCGTACTCTAGTGCACAAACGGTTTGGATTGGATCTGCTTCCTGCGGATATTGAGATTTTGCCCGATGCCAGAGGTCTTCCAATCGTGAATGGCCTCTGGTTGAAGCAGATTGCGCAGCCACTCCTGCTCTCTATCTCGCATAGCGAAGGTAGGGCGGTGGCGCTGGCCGCATCCGAAGCCGCATATCAAGGTGTTGGCATCGACATTGAGCCGTTGGGACGAGTGAGTCAAGCCGCTGCACAAGTGGCATTTACACGGGATGAGCAAAAGCTATTGTCCACCCTGCCCCTGACGGAATGGACCACCCGTTTCTGGTGCGCCAAAGAGGCGACCGCCAAGGCCACAGGAGACGGTCTGAATGCCGGACCGCATACATTTACAGCCATAGATGTCGATCAGGCATCAGGCGTGATGCGTATGCTGCAAACCTTTCCGGCTGTGGAAAACAGCCAGGAAAGGAGAGTCTGGTCTGCGACAACCGTCTGCGACGATGGATGGGTAGCGGCCTTATCTCTTATGGAAAAGCCAGATGCGGGAGATCTACATAACAATAACAAAGATCTGAATGATTTCTCTAAGGAACTTTAAGGAATTGACTGATGCAAATCACACAAAAACAGGTTGAAACAGATACGCTGCAACTTCTACGCCAACTTGCAGAGGATTGGGAGTATAGCGGTGAAATTGGGGCAGAGACCTATCTGTTGGCGGAAATGGGGCTCGAATCGTTGGAGGTAGTCATTCTCAGTGCCAATGTGCAAGAGCATTACAATACGCTGTTGCCTTTTGCCGAATTCTTTGCCGAAATCGGCCAGCGCGAGCATCGGGACATCACTGTGAGAGAGTGGGTAGATTTTGTGCATAAACATGTGAGCAATGGGGCTATTCCTCAAAGATAGGGAGAAATCGATGCCAGTGCGAGCCCTGCTGATCGGCCTGGATGGCGCTACCTTTCGGGTGCTCGATCCACTCATGCAAAATGGAGATATGCCTTTTCTTCGAGCGTTCATGGCGGAAGGAGCGCGCGCGAACTTACGGACCATTGTTCCCGCTCTGACGCCACCGGCATGGACCTCTATGCTGACAGGATCTGGCCCTGGTCGCCATGGCATTTTTGACTTCTTCCAAAAGGAGAGTCCACAGAGCCACACAATTCGCTTTGTCACCTCGAAAGATGTGCAGAGTGACACATTATGGGAGATCGCCAATGCCTATGGGCTGCGCTCAATAGCACTCAATTTCCCACTCTGTTTTCCTCCACCGGCCATCGATGGATATGTGATTCCTGGCTGGATGCCCTGGCGGCAACTACGGCTTGGCTGCCGTCCTGCCGATCTCTACGACCGCATCAAGGCGTTGCCCGGTTTCAATCCACGGGAACTGGCCATGGATATGGCCTACGAGGAAAAAGCCTTGGAAGGATGCTCGCCGGAAGAGTATGGTGACTGGATTGCGCTCCACATACGGCGCGAACAACAGTGGTGGCGGATCTTCGAAATGCTATTGGCTGAGGATTCGTGCGACCTGGTCACGATTTTGTTTGACGGCATAGATAAGCTGCAACACTTGTTCTGGCGCTTCCTTGATCCCGACTATGCCCAGACCCTAGTAGAGGCGTGGGAGTTTGCGGTGCGGGATCAGTGCCTTGACTACTTCCGGCAGCTAGACACGATCCTATCCCGAATCGTGGAGCAAGCCGGCCCAGAGGCGACCGTAATTATTGCTTCGGATCATGGGTTCGGGCCGCAGGTGCGCACCTTTTATGTCAATGCATGGCTTGCCGAGCGTGGCTACCTGACCTGGGCCGCGCATGATCTTCCTCAGCGCGGAGAAAACCAGACCCTGGGTGTTGGCCAGATTGCCCGGCATACTTACTTGCTTGACTGGGAAAAGACAAAGGCCTATGCTCCTCTGCCCAGCGGTAATGGAATTCACATTGTGCACGCCGACGATAACCATCCAAACGGCGTCACCGAAGCGGAATACGCAGGATTTGTAGATCAACTGATTGAAGATCTGTTGGCTATTCGCGACCCATCGAGCGGGAAAGCTGTGGTGGCAGAGGTCAAGAAACGGGAGGAGATCTTTGCCGGTTCTCACATGGCGTATGCACCTGACCTGACCCTGGTATTAGAGGACGGAGGCCTGGTTTCTATCCTGGATTCCTCGGCCGTGGTAGAACCCCGCCGGCAACCCAGCGGTACTCACCATCCGCTGGGCATTTTCCTGGCCAGGGGTCCCGATATTCTGCGCAACATTCAAGTTGCCGAACTCTCTATCCTCCAGGTTGCGCCACTCATTTTACATAGCCTGGGTCTTCCATTCCCGCAGCAATGGGATGGAAGGCTACCAGAATCCGTGTTTGCGACTGAAACTGGGGAAGCCCGTCTTGAAAGGAGACAAGCTTGGATCAAAAAAGAGGTAACAAAGTTGTATGCAGCAGACGATAGAGAAGCGGAACTGGATGAAGAAGCCCAGACCATTCTCCTGAGTCAACTTCGTGCACTTGGGTATCTCGATTGAGATCATGTCGACGGTTGGGAATGTAGGGTTGCTGCTTATACCGTTGCGGTGGCACAAGTGTATCGTTTTTCCACCAAGCCCAAGGAGGCGCTAGATGTGTAAGGCTATGTATCGATTTCTACTAGTCTGTGTACTTGCCATTGGAACTCTGTTTGTCTTTGGGACAATATCGCCCGTTGTCCATGCAGATCCAGCGCCATGCGCGGATCTGGTCATTACAGATGTGCAAATTCCGGGCTATGTGATCCAGGGACAGAGTACTCAGATCAAAATCACAGTAAAGAATCAGGGGACCTGTGAGTCCTTGAGCTTCACGGTCCAATGGAAACAGGACGAGGTTGCCCAGACAGGACCTTCCTTCAACGTAGACAACCTGGCCCCAGGTGGCTCTGCCGTCGTAGGCGGACCGGATGGTTTCTCCTATACTTTCCCCACGGCAGGTAACTTCAATACTGTTGCCACAGTGGACAGTGATCGCACGGTGGATGAAACCAATGAGGCCAACAATATTGAGATCAAACCTGTGACTGTATACCCGGATCTTCCGGATCTGGCGTTGGCTGGTTTTAGCATCACGCCGGAGAACCCTGTACAGGGCATACCGGCACAAATTGAGATCACGGTGGAGAACCGGGGTTCGAAGGACGCCGGCCCCTTTGTGGTCCAGTGGAAGTATGGCCAGTTGGCGCCGACGGGGCCATCCAAACAGATCCTCGGTCTGGCCGCTGGTGCATCGGTGAACTTCGCTTTTCAGTATGCCTTTCCGAATGCAGGCGACTTCACCACAATCGTCAACATCGATACCGACCGCACGGTTACGGAATCCAACGAGGACAACAACCTGGGGATCTTGGCCACAACAGTGCTCCAGGCAGCGCCGGATCTGGTGATCACTGACTTTCAGATCACACCGGTCGATCCGGCGCCGGGCTTTCCTCTGTTGCCGGTGGAAGGACTGAATGCGCGCATTGATCTTACCGTCCTCAACCAAGGCAATGCGCCGGCCGGTCCATTCGTCGTGCAATGGAAGTCCGCGCAACTAGCGCCCACTGGGCCGTCCAAGCAGATGAGTGGTCTGGCGGCTGGAGCAGAGTATAGAGGTGAGCTTCGAGTATGCATTCCCCAATGCAGGCCAGTTCATCACCCAGGCGACGGTCGATACAGACCAGGATGTACAGGAATCGAATGAAAGCAACAACCTGCAGATCCTGAGCATCGAGGTGCAGAAGGCGGTCATCGACCTGGTAATTAAGAGCTTCAAAGTGGTACCGGCGCCTGGTGTCGATCACAGTATTCCACCAGCCGGTGAAGATCCCAATCCGGTTCAAAATCGACTCTCTGAAGCCGTGATTGTTTTTGCCAACGAAGGTAACTTCCCGGCAGGCGATTTCAAACTCGCCTGGAAACCCGGCCCCATCTTCGAAGCAGAGCAGACGGTCCAGATCAATGGGCTCAAATACGGTGAGAGCAAGAGTTGGACGTTCCAATTCATCTATCGGAACTCTGGCGAATTCAACAGTACAGCCACAGTCGATAGTACCAACACCGTCCGCGAGAGCAATGAGTTCAACAACAGCAAGACTGTGAAGGTTGTGGTTGAGCGCGAACAAGCAGATCTGGAAATCGTCGGCTTCGAGATCGTACCCAGCCAGCCGGTTCAAGGAATTGCAGCCAAGGCGATGGTCACGATTCGCAATCGCGGCAACACTGCAGCCGGACCATTCGATGTTGAGTGGAGCGCAACCCAGTTTGCCGCTCCGCAGCGAACACAGGTGGTTGCAGGGTTGGGCATTCACGACACAGTCCAGGTCACGTTCGACCATACCTATGGCTTCGCCGGGCAGTTCAGCAGCACCGTGGCGGTCGATGCCCCCATCGGACGTGTGGCCGAACTGGACGAAACCAACAATAGCGCTTCGTTGCAGGTGACCGTCCAACAGGCAACCAAGAATTTGGTGATCAATGACATCCAAATTCTCTCGCTTGACAACGAGGGCTGCAGCGCGCTTGACCCGAGATCGGTAACACTCGTTGAACCTGAGTTGGATCAGAACCAGGACTATTTCGTCTGTATAAAGATCCAGAACTTAGGCAACAGCCCGGTCGGTCCATTCGTTGTTTCGTGGAATCCAGATACCTTCAACCTCAGTGTGCCGAGCCTAAACACGCTGACGCAACAAGTTGATCTGATCGATCCGGGTGCTGAGATGACGATACAGTTCGTCTTCTCCTATCCACAGGCCGGGGAGTTCCGTAGCATTGCGGAAGTGGACGCGTTCAAAGTGATCGCAGAAACCAATGAGCAGGATAATCTGCGTATTTTGAACGTAGTGGTAAATGCCACCGGTCCTGATTTGGTTATCACGGAACTGGAGGTACAACCCTACTACGGGTATGAGTACGAAGGGGATCTCTTTGATAGCTCAGGGTTGGTCCGCGCACCAGAGATTATCCGTGACCGCGAAACCTGTGTCTATAATGAAGATCAGGTAGGTGCTGCCCTTGCTCGCAGTGTACCTCCGCCTTACGATCCTGACTATACAGCCCAACTCACAGAAGATCAGGTGGCGCGTGTGTCTGTATCAAGGTACTCAACAACGGCAACCGCCCGGCCGGTCCCTTTGTAATCGACTGGAATCCGGATTCGCTAGGTCTGAGCACACCAAGCCCGGCTACAGTGTCGGTCCCAGTACCAGAACAACAGAACGATCCTAACTGGCTGCAGGCTAACCAGTATGTAATCGTTGAGTTCTACTATGTCTATGTTGATCCCGGCACCTACCGCAGTGTGGCTAAGGCCGATTCCCATGGTCATGTAGCCGAATTGAACGAGCAGAACAACCTGGCGCTCCGAAATATAGATGTCAGCGGCGACATGGCTGACCTCAGGATCACCGGCATGAAGATCGTCAATCTCGAGCAAGAGGGACCGCGCAGCACACAGGCCGTCAACTGTAATGCTGCTGCTGTGTCGACCAATGGCACGCAGGAACCTCAACTGACTCAGGGTGTTCGCTATGGGATCTGTATCACCATCCAAAATGCAGGATCGCGGGATGCCGGAGACTTTGTGCTTTCCTGGAATCCAGATGCTCTCGGTCTGATTGTTCCAAACGTTGCCACGCTCACTACGCAGGTAGCCGGTCTCAGTGTCTTCGAGAGCCGCACCATTCCGTTTGAGTTTACCTACGAACAGGATGGTGCCTTCCGTAGCATCGCCGAAGTGGATGCGTTTAAGACGATCCAGGAATCCAACGAGGATAACAACAAGGATATCCTTAACGTAGTAGTGGCGGTAGCGCCCATCGATCTCTCGATCACCAGCTTTAGCATCAACCCAAGCTCACCAACCCGAGGCAGTAAGGCGACGGCGACAATCACTGTGCGCAACAACAGTGACTACCCGACAAAGGCCTTTTCTGTGCAGTGGAAGCTCACTGGTGAGGATGGTTCTGGACCCTCCACGCGCATCCAGGGATTGCTCCCCTTCCAATCTGAAACCGTCGAGCTAGAAGGGACATTCTTCATCGCCGGCGACTATACCAGCGTGGCGATTGTAGATGTCTTCGACGAGATCCCGGAGACCAACGAGAACAACAACACGGCGACGCGAGCGGTCACGGCGCAGAAGCGGGTCACCCAGGTCCGTGTTACTTTCAACCGCCTGGAAGTAAAAACTGCCTTTGAAGACGGCGTTGACGAGCAACGCGCGAATGGATCAACCTAGTGTTTGTCGTCGATCCCAGCGCTGAAGATGGCTTCCGGCAGGCACGGGTAGATGACGATGCCGTGAACAATGGCGAGAACATCACACTCAACAAATCTTTCGACATCACGTTGGAAGAATTCGCGCCCGTCGCGCTGGCGTCTGCATCCTTTGAAGTCGATGACTTCCTGGGCATCCCAACCGACGGCAAGTTCACAGGGGCGACGGTTGCCGTCTGGACGTTGCTTGACCGCTGGGGTGCGGGACAGAGCACGACCGCCAGCATCGAAGGGCCATGCAACAACGGTCGCTGCTATGACCTTGTCTACACCATCGACGTCCTCAGCGAGCCGCCTCCACTGACCGGTCTGAGTGTCGAGGAAACGAAAGCGGCCATCCCGACGGTAGTCTTGTCCAAGAACATTCCGTTGCCGTCCTACATGGATTTGCCTGAAGGTTTGGCCAGGGAAGAGGGTAGCGACTATATTCCGAATCTAGGCACCAAGCTCTATCTACCGTCTGTCCAAAACTAAAGATCAGTAGTTACTGGGGTTTTGGATAGGCAATAGAGCAACGAGGACTTCATCGGCATCCATCCTTGCAACTCTGTAAGGATGGATGCCGGTGAAGCGGAGAATGTTAGCGACCTTGTCCAATAAGGAGTCAAGCATGCCCTATGCGGCAGTAAATGGAATCCGATTACATTATTGGCAGATGGGCACAGGCCCAGATCTGATTATGCTCCATGGGTTTGGCGGTAATCTAGCTGTCTGGCATTTTGCTGTGGCTGCTCAATTACGCCACGCCTTTCGCATTACAACATACGATCTCCGCGGTCATGGGCGCAGCGATATGCCGCCTACCCATTATTCGACAAAGGACATGGCCAGCGACCTGTTGGGGTTGATGGATCACCTGGGCATCGACCAGGCGATCTTGCTTGGCCACAGTTTTGGGGCGGATATTGCCCTTCATTTTGGGCTGCTCCATCCGCAACGCACGGAGCGGTTGATCGTCATCGACGCCATGTTACCGGTGATGCTCCATCAGTACATGGATCCAAGCTTTGCCGGTTGGAAATATTGGGCAGACCTAATCAAGGATATGCACGGCGTTGAGGTACCCAAAGAGCGCTGGCAGGATATTCGCCATATGTTAACCTATAGTTTCGAGATTCCGATCCTCTTTGGCCCTTTCCGTGGACGACCACGCAACCGTGTGCCAATAACAAAAATGCTGACCGAAACGACTCTCGTCCAGGATTACTATACGGTCGACGAGATGACGATTGACAACCTGTCCAATATCACGGTGCCGGTGCTGTTGATCTTTGATGAAAACTCTCCCTTCCTGGAGACGCATGCGGTTCTACAGCGCCAACTGCCCAATGCCGAGACCGCTCTCTTGCCGGCCAGTGAATTGCGCCACTTTGGTCCGCTGGAACAACCGGAGTTGATTCTTATGCACACACGCCGCTTCCTTGACGTCCCTGAACCAGCGCCAGTGTTGGCAACAGCGGATTCTATCATCGAGGAAGAAGGCGCATGAAAGAAACGATTCTAGTAACTGGTGCGTCGACAGGTCTTGGGTTGGAGACATCTCTCTACCTTGCCGAGCAGGGGTATCGTGTCTACGCCACCCTGCGCCATCTCTCAGGTCGCGCCGCCGTAGACGAAGCCGCCGCTCGACGCAACGTCGAGTTGCATGTGCTGCGCCTCGATCTGCAAGACCGAACCAGTATTGAGGAGGCGGTCAACACCCTTGTCGCTGAATCCGGCGGGATCTATGGGCTTGTCAATAATGCTGGGGTGGGTCTGCGTGGCTACTTTGAAGATCTGACTGAAGAAGAGATTCAATCAGTCTATGATATCAACGTATTGGGCACGATGGCCGTCACCCGCGCCGTCCTGCCCCACATGCGCCAGGCCCGCCGCGGTCGTATTGTGATCATTACCTCGGTGGGCGGACGTATCGCTTCAATGGGCTTGAGCGCGTATTGTTCGTCCAAGTTTGCTCAAGAAGGCTTTGGCGAATCGCTCTCACAAGAGGTACTCCCCTTCGGTGTCTATGTGAGTTTGGTAGAGCCTGCCATTATCAAGACCGAGCGATGGGGCATCAACCGGGGCACGGCCAGCGGGGCCATGAACAAGCAGAGCCCTTACTATGCCTTCTTCCGCGCCTCGGAAAAGGCTGCCGACCGTTTGGTGGAGACATCGCCCACACGCGCCATTGATGTGGCGAAGACCATCAATACGGTCTTCACCGCGCGCAGGCCCAAACTTCGCTATCTAGTAGGGAGGCGGGCGTCGCTGGCCGTCTGGCTGCGACGATACTTGCCCGGCGAGCTATTCGAGCGTCTCTACTTTGGTACAGCCGTCCGCCGTGTTAGCCGAGCAGCGGCAACGATCTCCGATTGAACGATCGAGAAAGTAGACTATGGCACGTTTCTTGATATGTGTTTGGCCCTTCGATGGCCATTACTTTCCGTTGATCGCGATTGCCCACGCACTGAGAAAGCGTAATCACGAGGTTGCCTTTTACACTGGAGCCAAGGCCCAGACAACGATTGAACAGGAGGGATTTACCTGCTTCCGCTTTCGTACAATCGATGAAGCACGCGTCGATCAGATCATGTTTTCGCGTAGTATCTATCGCAATCGGCAGCGACCGGGGCAGCTCCAGTCCTTACTGCGTGAATGGCTATTGGGCACTGTGCCGGCCCAGGTGGCCGATCTGGCGCCGGTGCTGGCCAGTTGGCGTCCCGATGTCTTGATCGCGGAAACATCGATGATGGGGCCGATGCTGATTCTGCGCGAAACACACCCGATCCCGGTGGCTGTCTTCTCCACGCTGGCTGCCTGTATTCTGCCAGGACGGGACGCGCCTCCTTTTGGACTGGGATTACCACGTCCACGTTCCCTGCCGACACGCCTGCTTTCCCGGTTGGTACAGGGAATGATCAATCGGCTGGGGGTAGCCTTCCGGCGCGAGGCCGACGATCTGCGCAGGCAGTACAATCTGCCGCCCTTGTCGGTCTCCGTCACCGAATATACCGGTCAGATGCCGCTCTATCTGGTTCCCAGTATACCTGAATTTGACTATGAGCGAAGGGATCTGCCCTCGTCGGTCCATTATATTGGCCCTTGCCTTTGGCAGCGCCCAACCTGGACGCCGTCCACCGACAAATCACCCATCCTTCCAGCAGATCGACCGCTGATCCACGTCAGTGAAGGCACCATGCATACGCAGCGGCCATTACTCTTGCGGGCGGCGGCACAGGGATTGGCCGGCCTGCCCATGGATGTCATCATGTCTACGGGTGGCAATCGGGAACCGGGTGAACTAGAGATAGGCCCGCTTGCCGACAATGTCCAGGTAGTGCCATGGGTAGCACACGCCGACATCTTGCCTCGATGCAGTGTGGTGGCAACCACCGGCGGCGCAGGCACGGTCATGGCGGTCCTGGCGGCGGGGGTGCCCCAGGTGATCGTACCAACGGAGTGGGATAAGCCCGAAAACGCACAGCGAGTGGTCGAGGCGGGGGCCGGCATCCGGATTTCTCCACGGCGCTGTACGCCGGAACGGTTCCGGCTTGCCGTGGAAGAAATCCTCGGCGATTCATCCTATCGACAGAATGCGTTGCGGATGGCGTCGCTTCTCGGTGGATACAACGGCCCTGAACGCGCAAGCGACCTACTGGAAGCATTGGCATCTACCAACCTCACTGACCGCCTAGCGGCGACATCCTTTTCAATAGAAGAGTAACGGATGAAAACTCGCGCAAGTTTCACCTTTCTGATGGTAGGCTTTGTTACCTTCCTGGCCGGCATGGTGCTCCTGACGGAACCTGTGGCTGCACAGGCACCGTCCCCTATGACAAACGATTTTATGCCCATGATCCCTCAAGGTTTTGGCGATCGCCAAAACTCTTATGCGTGGTCCATGGTCTGGTGGAAGGACAGACTCTACGTTGGTACAGGCCGCAGCACCCAGTGCGTACAGGACGCCACCGGCGCTCTCTTCTACCCTGGGGTGATTCCATATCCACCCACCGACCCGGACATTGAGTGTACTGACTCGCCTCAGGATCTGGCATTGCGCGCCGAAATCTGGCGCTGGACGCCTGAAAGCGATAGCTGGGATCGGGTCTTCATCTCGCCACAGGACGTGCCGATCGATGATTTCCCCGGCAAGCTCGTCGCACGTGACATCGGCTTTCGTTCCATGATCCTTTTCACCGAGCCGGACGGCACTGAAGCACTCTATGTGGGTGGGGTTAGTTCTAACAGCTTCAACCCCGGCACTCCGCCACCTCGAATTCTGCGCAGCACTGACGGTCTCAACTTTGAACCGATTCCGCAGGATGCCGGCACCTTTCTAGGTGATACGAAGGCAACCAGCTTTCGATCAATGGTGGTCTTCAAGGACCAACTCTTCGTAATCGCTTCAGAGGGGTATGCCGGTTTCGGTGTAATCTATGTTACCGATAACCCCAAAGAAGGCAACGACAACTTCCGCCTTGCCTTGCCCGCAGATATCACCGCTTTCGAGCTCAGTGTTTTCGACGAACATCTCTATGTGGGAACGGGATCAAATGCCTTCGCTTTTCCGCCAGATCCCGATGCGCCGCCCTTTCAGGTGTTGAAGACGCCAGCACTTGGTGAACCGCCCTATACCCATACGGTAGTCATCGACGATGGCGCCTTTCGTCCCCAAACCAAGAGCCGCAGTGTTGTGAGTATGCATGTCTTCAAGAACGCTCTCTACGTGGGCACCGATCGACCGGCTGAACTCTATCGTGTCCATGCCGACGATTCCTGGGATCTGATTGCGGGTGTGCAGCGCTGGACGCCGATCGGCATAAAGTACCCCTTGAGCGGATTTGGCACCGGTTTCGATAATCGCTATAACATCCACATCTGGCGCATGGAGACCTTCGGGGATAGGCTTTATGTTGGCACTATGGATCAATCGACAAAATGGCGCATTTTCGACATTCTCGACGAGCGGCTACGCGACCTGATGGGGTTTGATCTCTTTTCAACAACTGATGGTATTCACTATGCACCGGTGACTCTCAATGGTTTTGGCGACATCTTCGATGTAGGGGTTCGCAATTTCATCGTGACTCCTTATGGGATGATCATTGGCACTGCAAACCATTACTATGGGACCAAACTCTGGCGTCTGTCCGAACCGCCAAAGGAGTATCTATATTTGCCATACTTGCAGCGTATGTCAAGCACACCATGAACGCTGTCCACTGTGGTGGGCTATTCATGCGACAGCGGCAACGCCGAGCATGGCACGATCAAGCCTTTCTTCACCATATCAAAGATGTCACCTTCCAGCCGATCTTTATCATGGGTGATCATCGATCGGGGACAACTTTACTCTATCAACTGCTACAACGAACACAGCGGTTCAATGTAGTCCAGGCCTATCACATAATCGACTTCGAACAATTGCTTGCCGATCATGTGGAGGGGCGCGAAGCCGAACGCAAAGATTGGATCTTGCAGCAGCTTCGGCAAGCCGGAATGCGAGATAGGGCGCTGGATCAGGTGGAGGTAGGGCCTGAGTTGCCAGAGGAATATGGGTTTGTGCTGGACGATAGCCGTCGCCCCCGATTAACACCTGCCAACCTGGCCCGATTGCTGCAGTTGTGCTGCAAGATCCAGGTTGTGAGCGAAGAGCAGCGCCCTGTTGTTCTCAAGAACCCGTGGGACTTTACCAACTTTCTCTACATTGCACAGGCGCTGCCAGAGGCAAAGTTCATCTTCCTGCACCGTCATCCTGTCGACGTGATCAACTCGCAAATTGACGCAGCGCGTACTCTCTACGAAGCCAAGAGCACCTACCACGCTCTGCTCGATCGCGGCTATGAGCGTATCTGGCAGAGACCTGTACAGTTGGCAGCAGTGCGGCTGCTCTTTTCGTCGTATTTTGGAATAGGCAGGCGGATCACAGTGCGCCATGTGAGACGTTCGATTGAGTATTACAACCGAAATGTAGATACGCTGCCCCGCCACTGCTACACTGAGATCCGCTTTGAGGATCTGTTGCACAATACAACGGCCACGATTGGGCAGGTGATGTCATTCTTGGGCATGGAAAACACCCATACGAACGATCTCCAGAAGTTCATTCGATCTCGAGCGCCTCATCAACTACCTGAGATCGAACGACGACGGTCATCAATTGTCGATCAATTCAGCCTATACTGCGAGAAGTGGGGCTACACCTCGAATACGAAGTAGACAGTTTTCGAGAATTTGGGAAGGGTCGAATGAAGGTATTTCTAACGGGAGCTACGGGCTTTGTCGGCAGCCATCTGTTGGATCGACTGCTGGAGGCCGGAGAAGAGGTGTCAACTTTGGTGCGCAAGGCAGATGCCGCCGAACGTTTACACCGCGTGGGGTCAAGGTATGGATGGGGGATCTTGCCGACGCTAGCACTCTGGGCAAGGCCACAGCTAGCATAGATCTAGTGATACACAGCGCGGCGATTGTGCGCCCGGCTTCGACCGAGGAGAGTGCCTGGGAGGTCAACGTTCATGGAACAGAACGTCTCTTGAAAGCCAGCGTCGCCGATCAGGTTTCGCGCTTCGTTTTCATCAGCTCAGGCTCGGTCTATGGATTTGCGCCGCCCCCTATCCCGCGAGGATGCGATCAAGAATCCGGTGGGCGACTATGGCAAGAGCAAGTGGGCCGCCGAGAAGATCGTCTGGCGTACTTACACCGAAACCGACCTGCCGGTGGTCGTGCTGCGCCCCTGTACAATCCTGGGGCAGAGTAATCCCGAATTCAGCCAGCGCATCGCCGGTTTGCTGCGTCGTCGCCTGATTCCTCTGCCTCAAGGTGGACGCCGCTGCTTTGATCTGGTCTATATTTCAGATGTCATCGACGTAATTCTGGCCGTAGCAACATCATCAACTGCGATTGGACGGGCCTACAATATCACCGACGGCGAACATTACACTTATCGGGATATCCTCAATACCTATGTAAGCGTGAATGGTGATGGACGCAGCCCGCGTATCCTATCTATACCGGGTGGCCTGGTCGCATTTGTGCAGCAGGTTCTAGTCCGATCAATGCAACGACGCGGGCGCCCCCAGGCGCAAATTGAACGAGTGCAGATGTTGAGCATCTTCAATCGTGATCTCACTTATACCATCGATGCCGCTCGCACCGATCTTGGCTATCGGCCCAAAGTCAACTTGCCTGAGGCACTACGTCGAGTAAGCGCACAGGCCGGGCAGACGGCCTCATCCTAGTACATCGCCAATTTTTGGTTGACGAGTTTTGAAAGATATGGTTTCCTTTCGGGAATGACGGATTTGAAGCGGATGCGAGAAAGGAAACCGAGATGGCCAAGTACAAAGTAACACTGGCGGAAGAAGAACGAGACGAGCTGACCAGGCTGATCAAGACGGGAAAGGCAGCGGCCCGGAAGCTGAACCATGCTCGAATCCTGCTGTTGAGTGACGAAGGGCCAGGCGGTCCCGGCAAGACGGACCGCCAGATAGCCGAGAGCTTGGATACGGGACAGCGAACGATTGAACGGGTACGCAAACGATTTGTGGAAGAGGGCATGGAACCAGCCATCAACCCGAAGCCCATGCCCAAACGCCCAAGTAAAGTCAAGATCAAGGGTGAAATTGAAGCGCAACTGATTGATTTGGCGTGTAGCGCCCCGCCGGAAGGACGAGGACGCTGGACATTGCAACTGTTGGCCGATCAATTGGTGGTCCTCACCTCATTGGATAGCGTGTCGGATGAGACCGTTCGCCACGCGCTGAAAAAAAAGACATTGACCTGACAAGCGTCAAGACCTGGTGCTTTCCCAAAGAAGCCAATGGCGAGTATGTGTGCCGCATGGAAGATGTCCTGAACCAATATGCCCAGCCGTTCGACCCGGAATATCCCATGATCTGTATGGATGAAGCCAGTCGACAGCTCATCGGTCAGGTAGTTTCACCCCTGGCACCGCAACCAGGTCAACCCGCTTTGCAGGACTACGAGTATGTGCGCAATGGCGTCTGCAATCTCTTTGTCTTCTGTCAACCTCACATCGGTTGGCGCCGGGTGATCGTCACCGAACGGCGCACCAAACAGGAGTGGGCCCAAGCGATTCGCACGCTCATCGACGTCGAATTCCCAGCCGCACGCCGGATTCGACTGGTGTTGGACAATCTCAACACCCATGTCGGCGGCGCACTCTACGAGACGTTTCCGCCAGATGAAGCCCGTCGGCTCATGCAGAAACTTGAGTTTCACTACACGCCCAAGCATGCCAGTTGGCTCAACATGGCCGAAATCGAGATCGGTGTCCTCTCCCGACAATGTCTCAACCGCCGCATCGATGACCGAGATTTCCTGATGCGTGAGGTCGCAGCCTGGCAAGCAGAACGCAATGAACAACGTGTCAAGATCCACTGGACTTTCACTATCGAGTCCGCACGACACAAACTGCGACGACTCTATCCCGAAATCGCTATCTGACTTGCCTACTCATTCTTAAATCGCCAATCAAAAATTGGCTTTACACTAGGAAGAAATCATGCGTTATTTTGTAACTGGCGCCACTGGCTTCATCGGACATCACCTTGTCAAACGGCTGATTGGACAAGGTGTAACCGTGCGCGCCCTCGTGGTTGAACCGACAGAAATTGAACGACTGCGTGCAGACGGGGTCGAAGTGTGCTTTGGAGATATTGGTGATCCCATCGATCTAGTCCCCGACCTCAAGGATGTGGACATTGTGATCCACTGCGCCGGGGCAGCCCCGGCTCGTATGGGTCTGCTCTCCGAGCAGGCATGGGCGATCAACGTAGACGGCACCGAACGACTGCTAGCAGCAAGCAAAGCAGTTGGCGTGAGGCGATTTGTCTTCCTTAGCACCAGTGCAGTCTATCGCTATTCTACGCCGCCGATTGCCGAGGACGCACCCATCCGCCCAGTGGGGGCTTATGCGCAGAGCAAATGGGCTGCTGAAGAGCAAGTCTGGCGCTACGCGCAGGAAGGACTCCCCGTCGTCGTATTACGCCCGGCGCTGGTCTATGGACCTGGGGATACCAAGTTTTCGCAGGGGATCCAGCGTCTTGCACGGCTGCCGATCCTGCCATTGCCTGCAGGCGGCGAGCGCTTGCTGGATTTGGTCTACGTCACCGATCTGATCGAATCGATTCTGGCTGCGGCGACGTCCCCGGTTGCGGTGGGTGGAGCCTACAATATCACTGATGGACAACGGCACACCGTGGCAGATCTGGTGCGGGCCTGCGAAGTGACGACGGGCGTAAGCCCCACGATCCTGCCGGTGCCGAGCGCGTTTTTGGCAGCGATCCCGACCCTGGTTCGCAGTCTGACATCTGGGGGAAGACAGACCGTGTTAGCCGGTCGTCTAGCTGGTTTGAAAATCCTCGATCTAGACATCCACTTTTCGATTGAGGCCACCCAACGCGATCTCAGCTATCGTCCGCAGATTGGGTTGCAGGAAGGAATAACCAAGACTTTGAACCGGCAAACCGGGCAGACAGCAGAGGCGACCCCCACGGACGCAGTGAACAACGGACAAGGCGTCCACGGCGTACGTAAGAGCGCCCGCCTCTATGACACGAAAATGCAGGGGCGACTTTCACAGGAATATTACGGTCACAGCGACTTCTACAATTGGGGCTACTGGCGTGGCGACACGCGCACTCAGAAGGAGGCCAGCGAGACGCTGGTGGATGTTCTACTTGATTTGCTCCCCAACAAGCAGGGAACAATCCTCGATGTGGCCTGCGGTATGGGGGCAACTACGCGCCGCCTTTTGCAGCATTACGATCCTACCCAAGTAGTAGGGGTTAATCTATCCGAAGCGCAGTTACAACGAGCGCAACAAAACGCCCCAGGCGTACAGTTTCTGCTGATGAATGCTACCGAACTTTGCTTCCCCGACGCTACTTTCGACAGTATCATCTGTGTGGAAGCGGCGTTTCACTTTGATACGCGGCAGCGCTTTTTAGAAGAAGCCTATCGCGTTCTCAAACCCGAGGGAAGCTTGGTGCTCTCGGATCTGCTGTTCAGACGTGTTCCGGGGCGGCGTCGGGGTTATTTTCCTGTTGCAAACCATGTCACGAATCTACATGCGTATGAAGCGAGCTTCCGCAAGGCCGGCTTTCGCGATGTGCATGTGCTCGATGCCACTGAATCGTGTTGGGGAGGCTTTCGGCGCAACTTGCTGCGCTGGGGGATCGAGCGTTTCCAAGCGGGTGATGTACGGCTGACAGCCTTATTGGGCGGTATGCTCTATTATGCCGCCGCCAGTGCTTTGATCAAACATTATGCCCTGGTGGGGGCGAGTAAGTAAAAGGAGATGCAAATTAGGTGAGCACTCAATTCCTATACGAGCAGAAGCTTATTGTTCCAGAGAGAAATTATTCCGGGGCAAACACCACTCTATCTTTTCCAAAAACATATTTCGCGGTACGAGTTTGCAACTTCCTATGTTTCTGGAAAAACCGTACTGGAGATCGGCTGTGGTCATGGATATGGAACATTTTACCTCGCACAGCATGCGGATAATGTGCTCGGCATCGATGTTGCAAGCAAAGTTATCAATGAAGCACGCCAAGAGTACCACAAGCCCGATCTACGTTTTCAGGCAATGGATGCTACCGATCTCAATCTACCCAATGCTTTCTTTGACGTCGTGTGTTCCTTCGAAATGTTTGAGCATGTTCAAGACGTTGCCAGGCTGCTAACTGAGTGTCAGCGGGTGTTGAAGCCATCGGGCGTGCTCCTGATCACAACACCTAACGTTCACTCCTATGTCGCCGCTGGGCACAACCCTGACCATGTCAAGGAGTATACATTTCAGGAGTTTCGCGATTTGCTTAGCCAATATTTTCCGGAGGTAACGGTATTTGGCCAATTTTGCCAACGACGGGTGCGCGAGCTTCTCTACCGAGTATCATCCTCGCTCTTTTCCGCTCGACTCTCTACCGCAGGCTGATCCTGAGTTTAGGAGCACTATGCATCTATCGTATGCAACGGGCGCACCGCAGCACGATGTGCAGTGGAGGAGTTGGGTCAAACCCCGTTTCTTCCGCTTCACACAGGAGCATGCAGAGCGAGCCGATTCTTTTTTAGCGGTCTGCCGACAGAGTCGTTTCAGCGCCACCAAGACGCCAGGGCTATGATCATTTATGCTAGATAGAAAACGACTGGGGGCGCCATGGGCACGCATGATTGTGCTTTCTATAGCAGTTGTGTTGGCGGTTAGCTGTGCCCGGCCTTCTGGCTCTCCTTGTCCTGGAACACGGATCCGATCGGTGACCCTTTTTTTCAAGAGGATGGGGGACGCGTTTGATTGGTCACATAGCACCGACACGATTGCCTACGACCGTTTCATACTAGGTAAAAGTGGATTCTATGAGATCTTATGTCGCCACGCCAGATGGCAAGGATGAACGATGCCTTACCTGTGAATCTACACTACTTCCCAGTGGACACAGGGGGAATCCTTCCTGGCATCCTTCTGGCGACTACATCGTCTTTACCGCCCAAAAAGAGGGGAGAGCGTCCTGGTGCCTACCGTTCCTTACCCGGGTTCGGAGGTAATAGCGATCTATGGTTGGTGAGTGCCGACGGCACAGTATTACGTCAACTAACCGTATACGCCGGGCGGCGCAGAAAGTGGAGTTTTGCATCCACACTTTTCGCCTGATGGAAAAAAATTGATATGGAGTGAGATGACAAAAAGACCATCGCTGCAAGAAGAAAAAGGAGATTTTGGACTTTGGGAAGTAAAGATAGGAGATTTCGTAACAAGGGAATCAAGATTTGTCCTGGCTGATATCCAGAGCTACCAGCCAGGAGGCCCTGCATTTTATGAAACACATGGGTTTTCTCCAGATGGTACGAAAGTGCTCTTCAGTAGCAATATGAGGAGCAAACGTTCAACATTAGTTGATAACCAGATTTACCTCTAATGGATCTAGGGTCTGGACTGGTGACCTCCAACTAACAAGCGAAGGATATAACGAGCATGCTCAGTATGTGCCAGGTGCCCACGCCATCACGTGGATGTCTTCACTTGGCAGTCGTGCCGGTACTACTAACTACTGGCTTATGTCAGATGATGGCTCTGATAAGATCCAACTAACCTTTTTTTGATTCTTCTGATTGTCCTGAATATATGGGCGAAAAGGTGGTAGCTGCAGACCATAGTTGGAGTCCACAGAGGAGATCGTTTTGCCGCTTATCTGACCACAGATCTCCTGAGCCAGCGTGGTCAAATTGTGATAATCGAATTGGAGGTGTGGGATATTGATTCACCCTGATACTGCAACATGAAAGACAAGGCTAAGACTACTTAATCCATAAGTAATTGCACATGGATTATGGATAGTCAGAGCTGTGATCGAATAGAACAATCTGCTTATGTGGCCCGACTAGGAACCGTCAGAGGATGAACGAATTGCCGACGCATGTGGCTTGACTAGCATGAAGAAAACGCAGAGATAGAACTGGCTGGCAGCATCAGGAGTCGTGTCTTTATGCAAGTGAATTTATTGAACCAACGGAGCATACAAATGGGCACCGTTATCTTAAACAGTATTCAATGCATCATAAGGGGTCAACTCCGTAATTGGCTCCTGGTTTTTGCACTTTTAGCATCGGGTAAATATACCCCATGCCGACACAAGCGGCGCAACTGCTTGATCTTCGACTGAGCCAAAGATTGTCGACGGGCACGAATGAGCCGGCAGTGACTGGGGATCGGACAGGCAGAGGAGAACTTGATGGCATCTCACAGATTCGCCTGCAGCAGCCGTTCGCACCTGGTGAATGTTCGCTGGAAAACAGCAACATAGGGCTCACATCGTACTATGGACAGACCTCCTGGCCGGGCGTTCACCGGGATTCAAGCAACTCCGACTTCTCTCCCTTCGTGCTCTCTTCACAAGTCGAGGTTGCATGGACAGCTCTCGATGGAGCCGCTGTCCTATTGGCGCCGGTCATTGGCCCTGAAGACCACCTTTACGTTCTCCGGACAAGGTCCAGGTACCAGCCATCTACATGCCTTTGATCGAGATGGAACCCTGCTGTGGCAAAGCGTCCGCAGACAACGCTCGATGATCTGGACTCTCTGGCAGTTATCAGTGCACCTGTTGTAGATAGAGAAGGCATGATCTTTATTGGTGACAGTAACCGATTTTGGGCTTTTGAACCAGATGGAGAGGTGAAGTGGAAGACCGATTGTCCACCGGCCAGTGGCGGACTCGTCTCTGCCATCTTCACCCAGGAAGGGTTCGTCGGCGGTATCACCATGCATGGCTATGCCGTCTTCTACAACCGCAGCGATGGTACGCTTGCGCTGCCGGTATTTCGTTTACCGGTTGGCGAGCCGTTGCCCGCTGAGAGGTCGTGCCGGGATTTGGCAAGGAGGGTTAATGGATTCCACCCTTATCCGGATGTCGAGTCTGGGATCTTTGGCCGTGAATTCTTGGTGACCAATACGCCTGCTGTGAACCCGAAGACGGGACGTATCTATGTGACCGCGGCAGGCCCAAAGACGGGACGAACTACACAGGACGTCTCTATGGCCTGGACATTTTGGATGGCGAGATTCAGTTGGCCATGGACTCGTTAATGGGTCCCGGCAGCGGCACAAGTCCGGCCATCTCTCCTGATGGTAGCCAGGTCTACGCTGCAGACGGAAACGGCATGCTGACTGCGTTTGATGCAAGTACGGGGGAATGCGTTGGCATGCTGCCGATATTGAGAGCACAGCCTCACCCAGTGTGGGACCTGATGGCACTATCTATACGAGTGTCCGTGACTATCTATACCTTGCGGCGTTGGATCCGGTGACGGGTTCGGTCAAATGGCAATGGGAATATGGCGATCTGGCCAAGAAAGCCCTGGCAGAACAACCGGGATGGAAGCCAACTTCAGATAAGGTAAAGACCGTTGCCCTGCTCGATACGGTTAGGACGCTCTCGGCAAATCAACTGTGGACAGTCCTATCCGTGGGCTACGCCTACGAAGCGTGGAATGGGACCTTATTGATCCAACCGCGACTTGGAGTTCTGATCGCGGTCAATCCAATGGATGGCTCGCTCCTTAGTTCTACAAGGCTGCGTGAAACAGCCGGAGGCACTGTCTCTCTTGGCGCCGATGGTGCCCTCTACGTGAGTCACGCAGCAATCGTCAGTTCTATTTTCTTCTATGCTGTCAATCCGTTTCTTCCCGAATGGCTGAGAATAGAAGGACCTCCTGTCGCTGGTATCTCAGCGTTAAGACCTGGTTCTTATGTAGAATTGGCTACAACAGAGATCGCATGGGTTCAGGATCGTCAGGAGATGGTCTCTACAGCCCTTTCGCAGCAGGATTTTGAGCAATTGACGGGCATTGTGGACCAAATGCTGCTGCAACTTTGTGCAACAGCCCCATCTGTTTTGAATGCACAAATGCAACAAGAAATCGACTCCTTCCCCGCGCAGGAGTAGTCCGGCAACAGCTTGAATACGCTCAAGATCATCTCGTCGCCATTCATTCTGTGCTCAAGACAACCGTGTCGCCTGCCGAAAAGGAACAGATCATAGGAACGGAGATTGAGAGCGTACAATTCTCACTTACTGAGGCTGTGGCGATCTGCCGGGTTCGCCCCAGATTTATCTGCCGCTTCTACAAAATGCGCAGTGACGATTTCATGAAGCATCTTACAGCAAGGAAGATATGAATACCAGGGATAAAAGGTGAACGCCTTGCAGAAAGAAGTGGTTGCGCTATCTATCTTTTCGTACATTCAATGATTGAGCGATTCAATAAGGACCTGAGCGCCGATGTCCAAAACGAAGAATGGTTATTTCGACAACAATCACACGCTCGAATTTATCCGAGATTATTATGATCGACGCATGGCGCGCAGCCGCATTCGAGATTTCTACGGTGACAGCGATTATTTCAACTACGGTTACTGGGAGAGCCATACAACAACCCCCAAAGACGCCTCAGAAAATTTAGTCGCACAGTTACTCAGCTTTCTGCCTGAAAAGCGCGGACGCATTCTCGATGTGGCATGCGGGATGGGGGCGACAACTCAATATCTGCTTCGCCATTTCGATCCGGCAGATGTAGTCGGCATCAACATTTCCGGCGATCAGTTGGAACGTTGCCGGCGCACCGTACCTGAATGTAGTTTCATCCTCATGGACGCAGCTACACTTGCCTTTCCCGATGCTTTCTTCGATCATGTGATCTGTGTCGAGTCGGTCTTTCACTTTCACTCGCGCGAAAAATTCCTGGCCGAAGCGTTGCGCGTACTCAAGCCGGGTGGCAGCCTTGTCCTTTCGGATATTTTGTTTCCAGCCTGGGTCGGACGATCCACTTCTTTTGTTCCCGCCGAAAACTATGTGGCCGACCTGACCGATTATGAAGCCACCTATCACCGCGCCGGGTTTGATTCTGTCCGGGTGATAGATGCGACAGGAAAGACCTGGCATGGTTTCCGTCGCAATCTAATTCGCACTGCCTGGAGCCAGTATCGGGTGCGGAAAATTGATGAACGGATTCTCATACAGCTTTGCATCTGGCTACTGTTGACATTGACTATTCGACGTTATTTATTGGTTGCAGCCTACAAAGGCGGCGAAGGCAAATGATGCACAGGATGAAACGACATCTGTGGTTCCGTCTGCTCTGGTTGGTGATTGGGCTGGCGGTTGTCGCCGGTTTGAATTCTCGAACGGCTGCGGCTCAGACGACGCCAACTTGCGATCGGCCCAAGAACTATATCAACTTCTACACGCTGCCAGATAACCTGACGCCAACTGATCAAACAGGTAAGCTCTTGCGCGTGGAACATATTCGATCCTACACAGCGGCCGAGGTTGCGCAGAGTGCCGGGGTGGAAGTCAGCCCGTACGGCGCAGAAGCCTATCGGGTCCTCTACATGAGCCGCTCGACACCCATGACGCCGGTTGCCGTCTCAGGGACGATTGTGGTCCCTACAGGAACACGTCCGGCAAATGGCTTCCCCGTGATCGCCTATGCGTTTGGCACCACGGGGATGGCTGATACCTGTGCTCCGTCGCGCAGCGAGTTTCTGATCGGCACCAGCTTACTTCCCTGGGTGGCAAGCGGCTATATAGTCAGCGCTACCGACTATGCCGGGCTGGGAATGCCTGGACTGCACCCCTATGGAATAGGCGAGGTGAGCGGGCGCAATCTGCTGGACAGTGCGCGAGCTGCCCTGAACTTCTGCGACGCGAGCCGCCAGATCCCACAGTCGGCGGCAAACCAGATCTTCCTACAAGGACATTCTCAAGGCGGCCATGCGGCACTCTTTGGGCACCAACTCCAGGCGACCTACGCTCCAGAGTTGAACCTGCGTGGAAGCATCCTCATGGCGCCAGGAGCCGAACTACGCCTCCTGGCTGAACGGCTGAGCGGTCCTTACCCCACGCCGGTCACCGATGCAACGGCGTTGGCAATGGTAGCATACCGTCAATACTACGGCGCACCCGCAACCCTGCAGCCATGGTTACAAGAACCATATGCCACACAGCTTCCTGCCCGTGCAGAACAGCAATGTATTGTCGGCCTGACGAGCTGGCTTGGCCTATCACCCAGCCGTATCTTCCAGCCACAACTGCTAACCAGTATCGCCGCAGGCCAATGGTCTGCCCTGGAACCATGGACTACCTATATTGATGCCAATACCCCCGGTAATTTTGATAGCGATGTTCCGATCAAGATCATCCACTCTCAGGAAGACCTGACGGTTCCTATGGCGGTAAGCCAGCGTTTAAGCGAGCGACTCTGCCGTAACGGAACACCGGTTTCGCTGAGTCGCTATGTAGACGCCAATCATATTACGATTGTGAAGCAGAGCCGAGGCGAAACCGTAGCATGGATGAACGATCGGTTGAATGACAAACCGTTTGTCGACTACTGTGGCGACGAACCATCGCCTTTGGATTTGGTTCCGGTCAGCCTGGGCGGCGCTGCACTCACAAATCTGATTGGACTTCCTGTCGACCAGATTTTCGGCTATAGTTATGTCGAGGGTAATTGGAAGTCCATACCGCTTCAGATTGATGAGGTGACAATCGATGGCAACTACACCAGTCAAGAAGATGGCCTCCTTGATGCCAATGATGAATTGGTTTTTATGGCAGGGGATTTCGGCAATCAAGCGCCGGTGACGGCGCAGATCCTCACCGATCTGCCTATCAGTGATGGCTGGTATAGCGTGCATGTGAGCGATCCGGCTGATCCAACATTGAACGGCTGGATCTATATTGTCCACTCAGGCACGCTAGCCCCCGCACTGGCCGATTATGTCTCTTATGATGCGGTTAAGCGTACCGTCAGCGGCAAAGGGTACGCGTTTGGTTTGGCCGAGAATGGCTGGCCCAATTCGTTAGTCTTGGGTGATGGCGAAAACATCCTCGACCGTTTCAAGTTTCGCCTCGACTGCAGTGTGGCGAGCGTCTGCCCCATCACTGAGGAAGCCTTGCCGGCAGCAACTGTTGGCTTCGTCAAAGAAGGTGGGGTGCGGGCGATCCTGCGTTCGGGAGCAATGTTCGCTTACCACAGCCAGATTACATGGAGCAACACAATCTCTGTCTCCGCGTTACTGCGTGGAGATGTGCGCGTCTCAACCGATTTCACCATTGGGGCCAGCGGCGCCACCTTCTATAACGAAAACCTACCGGGCGGAATCAGCATCGACGGGATCGCCGATCCGGTCGCGGCCTCACCGTACAGCCCATGGTGGCAGATCAGCACCGAAAATGGAGCGATTATCCAGATTGCCGGCACAGAAGGGAGCAGCGCCGCACTAACGAACTATTACCAGGACGATTTTGTGACAGATAGTACCGATACAGGCGACCAGGTCAAGTTTGGAGATTCGGGTCTGTTAATCCAAAAGCCCGCCAATAGCTTTGATCTGCAGTATAGCTTCTATGTGGCTCCGGGAGTTCAACCGAATCTAGGGGATATGGTTGCGGCAGCGTGGCAGCGAAAGCTGATCACGGAGACATCGTTTTATACCCGTAGCAGTTTCACATCTCTTCATCTGCCGGTGGTGCAGCGGTGATCCAGCCGCACCGATGACCTATTTAGAACAAGTGCGCAAAGGTGAAAAGCATGAACGAAGGACAGTGCCTGATAATGCGTATTTTCAAACCGATTCTGGTCTCCGGGATTCTGTTATTTTTGTTCACAGCGACTGTCTTTCGCTCTACAGGGTTCGCCGCACAAGCTGACGTGCCGCCCAGACACCAGGCGATCGGCCAGATCACAACAACGGTGCAAACCATCCCTGATCATGTGGTGGAAGCTGCGCCTCAGGGCTTTGGCGATCAGAGCAACACGACTACCTGGTCCATGCAATGGTGGAAGGGACATCTTTACATTGGCACACAGCGCAATTACACGTGTTGGCGCTCAGCCATGTGGGCAGCAGCGTTGCCCAATGTGAACGGTATCTACCCTCCCAATCAGCCGGATGCAAACTGTACGGACAGCCCAGTCGATCTTTCCATGCAAGGTGAAATCTGGCGCTGGTCGCCCCAAACAGATCTGTGGGAACGAGTTTACCAATCGCCTAAAGATGTGCCGATTCCCGGGCACCCGGGCAAGTTTGTGGCGCGGCGACATTCGGCTTTCGCGGTATGCTCGTGTATACGGATACCGACGGAACCGAAGCACTTTATGTGACAGGCGTCTCGGCACGGCAGATGTTTACCGATTCGGAAAAGATTCCGCCGCCCCGGCTGTTGCGCACCAGTAACGGGCTACAGTTTGATCCAGTACCACAGGCAGCAGGCACCTTTCTGGGCGATCTAGCGTCGACCGGCCTGCGCTCCGGCACAGTCTTTGAGGAGAAGATGTTTCTCAACCATGGCAATGCACGGGGAGAGGGGAAGCTGATTGTGTCAGATAATCCTGCCCTGGGCAATGATCACTTTCGTGAAGCGCTCTCGCCTGGGCTTACGATCTGGGATGCCAAACCATTCAACGGTTCGCTCTATATCGGCGTCGCCTCGCTGGACGGTTTTGGGGTGATAAAAACCCAGGCCCAGGGCACGCCGCCCTATACCTTTACCACTGTAATCTCCGCAGGCGGTTACCTGCGCAACCCCAGCCCCAGTTTGGTCAGCATGGAAGTTTTTAGCAACAGCCTCTACGTTGGCACCTATCAGCCGGCTGAACTCTATCGGATCAATGCCGACGATTCCTGGGATCTCATCATCGGTAAGGGACGCCTGACCCCCGATGGTTTCAAGTCGCCTCTCAGTGCGTACAATGCTGGATTCAACTGGCCATACAATGTGCAGATCTATCGTATGCACACCTTCAGCAATACACTCTACCTGGGCACACTCGATGTCAGCCGCGATGTGACAGAATTTGCGAATGAGAACCCTGGACTGAATGATCTGCTGAGCTGGCATTATGGTTTTGATCTATACACCACCACAGACGGGACAACCTTTGAGACCGTGACGACTACTGGCTTCGGCGATCCATTTCAGATCCAGGTAAGAACCTTTGAAACCACACCTTATGGATTGTTCATGGGTACCGGCAGTTACTGGTACGGTCTACGGATCTGGCGCTGGCTGCCTCAAGATCAATCTGAGTACGGTCTTTATCTGCCGTTTCTGCAAAACAGGGACCCTGTCTACATGTCCCTCCCGTAAGAGCCAATGTCCTATCGTCATTCATAGAAAGGCATAAAGGATGAAGATTCGTCCATTGTCGTATCTGTTCTCTACGATCATCCTGTTAGGCTTGGTCTCGGGCGGATCAGCCGGCCTGAGCGCTCAAGCTCGTCTTACCGTCCATGCTGAACCGTGGAATACCCTTGATCGTCTCCTGGAGCCAATTGTTCTTGACGACGTGACAGCCTTCAACAACGTTCCCACGGACGAGTTATGCGCCTATCACTATACGGGCAGCGATTGGGAGCAGATCCCATTCCAGATCGATGAAAAGAATGAAAGCGGCGCATATGTTACTGTAGAAGATGGTGTCCTTGATAGCAACGACGAAATTGTGGTTATGGCTTCGGATCTAGGTTCCCTGGCAGGGACCTCCGTCACGATGCTACCAGGCATTGTTGCTCCTGCGTATCGAGTTGAAGTGGCAAATCCACTCAATCAATCCGCTAAAGGATGGTTCTATCTGGTGCGCTTCACATCTGGCGAGTGCAACAGCGGCAGAGACTACGCGGCCTACGATACACTTAATTTACGCCTCGACGCGCAGAATTATTCAGTCGGTTGGGGTGCCAACTTCAGCGGTTTTGATCGCTTCTTCCTGTTCAACGGCCCCGACATTCTCGATCGGACCAAAATCTATGCCCGCTATGCAGGGATCTTGACGATCAATGAGGAATCACAGAGCCTTGTTCAACCTGTGGAACTCGTCAAAGATGGTCCTGTGCGCGTGATCGTCAAGCGTGGGAGCGGTCTGACATTTGGCTATGCATCCTTGTTGGTAAACACGACACCTGTCCCTCTCAACCTGTTGCCGTCTGGGATCAATGTCAACGAGGTCCGGGTTAGCTTTGATCTTGCCCCCGGCGTCACTGGTACGTACTACAACGAGAATGTGCCCAATGGCGTCTCGATTGATGGTGTCCAGGATACAGTACCGACCATGCTAACCAAGGCATGGCGTCAGGTTAGCCTTGAGAGTGGAACGATCGTGGAGGTTGCCGATCTAGGTCAAGTAAGTGGTACGCGCCAACACTTTTACAAAGATGCCAGTAATTGCGGCAATGCAGATACAGGGGATAAGCAGTGTTGGGCAGATTCGGGCTATTCCATCCTTAACCCGGCCAAAGAACCATTCACCGTAGTAGGTACTCGTTATATCCTGCCCGGCAGTGAGCCAAACCTTGGAGAAACGTACTTCAATTATGTAGCCAATCCACTGACCACGCTTATCACAGAAGATGTTATTGTGACAGACACTGTCTACCTCCCGATGGTGGTCAAGTAAGGTTGCTATAATCCAACATAAACACCTACTGGTTTGCATGAATCTGAGATTGGCATTTAAGAACGGAGATCTGGCAAGAAGATCTTGATGTCTGGCTCGGTCTCGGTTTCAGTCTCGGTCTCCAACTCTTCCTCATACTTGGTGGTGATGGTACCAAGATCGGGCAGGTCGATGATCACGATCATTCCCTGTTGGAGCACAAGATTCGTCTGCAAATAGGCAACCATTGAACGACCAGTGGCAGACCAACTAAAATCAGCCGAAGTCACGCGTATATCGGATGCTTCGGGGCAGCCTGTCCGGTTGAAATAGGTGAGACGGGCCATTTTGAGCGTATCCGGACTGATCATCCAGTAATCGGTTCCACCCCAATTGCCGTTGCTGGACATCCATACGATCCATTTACCATCAGGCGACCATTGGGCATGCTCATTGTAGCCACTCTTCGTCAGCCGTGTTACAGTTTGTGAATTCAGATTAAGTATGTAAATGTGATTGACGAGGAAATGCGTATCTTGATTGTCTCGATTGCTACTAAAGAGCAATTGAGTGCCATCGGGCGAGAAGCCGTGGTTCTCGTAGAAGGCTATGCCGCTTGGGGTTACTGTTCGAATATTGGTCAGTGATGGAGTGTTTCCTTCAACGACAAAATCGGCGATTTTCAGCGCCCAGTACCCCGCTGATTTTCCGGGCACGGATAGATCAGATGGTTCGATCATCTCGCTCCAGGCGAGTAACTGGCCATCAGGAGAAAAATGAGGATGAAGCGCACCAGTTGGTTTTGAAACGGGCAGATCGAGTAGTTTGACGAAGCTTGACCCGTTAGGGTCTGTCAGCCAGAGATCGTTGTAGGCACCGAACCCCGGACTTGATTGTGTTGACCAACCGGGATGCTGCGCCTTTTCGGCCTGGAAGACAAGATAATTGCCCGAAGGATGCCATGCGGGGTTGCCATTGTGTTTTTGGGGAACGCCCTTCGTTTTGTCACAAGTCAAACAGCGTTCATTCTCGCCAGTGGCATCCATGAGGTAAATATCATAGAATCCGTCCGCACCTGCATTATCAAAGGCAACTAGGTTAGTCGAGCGAGACCAGTCAACGCGACCACCATTTTCGCGCACGACTCTGATCTGACGTGCCGGCTCTGCAGGGCAAGAACTTGCGGCCTGTACCGAAGATGGTAACGCCCATGATAGCGTTATGAACGCACTGCATACTACAAGGGAAAGATAGAACCAGGTTAGAAGTTTCATGAGATCGCATTGGTCCGTGTGAACAACTGGAAGAATACTTGATTGGGCATTTTGTGTACGTGAAGCATTTGTCGTTTTGAATGGCAATGCCGTAGCACCTGCTGATAGGATCGGCTACTCTTGCACTTCTTAAAAGAGGCAGTCAGTACTAAGCTGGAAAGATCGGCAAATTCATTGACCTTTGAGAATGAGGCGGTACGAAGTTTGGAGAGGTATATTCGTTTGTCACGATTACACTGGCGAGTGATTTGTGATCAGCGTTGGTTTTTGGACCGACATAGCGACCGTGAGTAGAATAAGCTGTGGGCATTGTGCAGTTTGAAGAGCGCTGCAGGTGATAAGATGAGCCGCCGCCGGAATCAACAACTGCCAGAGTTGAGCCAGGGCGAACAAGAAGTGCTGCAACAGATCGCCCGCTCCCCAAGGGAAGCCGCCAACCCTGTGGCCCGCGCCAAGACGTTATTGGCTGTGGCAGCAGACCTCTCAACAAGCAGCCTGGGCGGCGGGTCAGCGCTCGGATGAGGCGGTCAGCCAGTTGGTCAGCCGCCTCAATCAAGAAGGACTGTCTGCACTTGCCCCCGGCATGGGGTGGTGCACAGGTTCAATACGGGAGCGGAGAACGGGAACGCATTCTGGCGGAAGCCCGATGTGTACAATGAGTGAGTTGGCAGTAAGCTATCTGCAATCTGATGCATTCAACAGTAAACTCTATTTGCCTTTACTCAAGCCTTACGCTGTGAGCAGCAAATTTGCTCACCGCGTAAGGCTTGTTGGGCGGAAAGCCAGTATCCAATCGTGCCTTCTTGTGCCACAGCCGTCATAGCAGGGCAAGCTAACCTCGGGCGCATAAAGCGATTCACCTCGCGATTCAAGGAGAGAAGATTAAAGGCGAGCTTTCGCTTTAAGCAATGGCTGTGGGTGGCCGGGTTACTATGGATGACAGCAGCCTGTAGCAGCTCTGCACCGGCGACGGCAACCCCGCTGGCCCCGGGCACACCGGTCCCACAGACAACGCCCGTATTTGCTGCGCCACAACCGCAGAACACAGTAGTAAACACACCTATCCTACCCGTCGAGCCATCCCCAACTGTAGAGCAGCAAGGATCCGAAGCAGCACAAGAAATCGTACAGGCGGCGCTGGCGACACGCATGGCACAGGCAACGGACAGTGCACTAGTTGAGGAAGCACCATCGACTGCTACGTCGTCACCTATACCGAGTGCGGCATATGCAGAGATTACCGATATGCCTTCTGTAGTAGGGATCATGCGTCGCGACAGTGGGCTTTTCTCGACACCGGGTGGAGCTTTAGTCACGCCGGTGTCGATTGCCACGTCTGTCAAGGTCTTTGGTCGCTCCGAAGATAGAGAATGGTATGCGGTCTCGACCTCGTCTGGTGATCTTGGCTGGGTTCAAGCGCAACAGCTTCGCATCTATGGCGACGAAAGTCTACTGGTCGTGATTGAGTCAGGTGTGCTCTCAGGCAGTGGCGCCTCTGCGCAGCCTGCCAACATCCACACTGCTCCACCGAACGAGACAAGGACGCCGAGTGACGTGGGCACAACGCCGTCTGCAAGCGCAGGGGTCGCGGCGGTCAATGCTCCTGATCGTGCGGCCGTTGTGAATGTGGAGAGCCTGAATGTACGCGCTGGACCGGGCACGGACTACGCAGTCGTCGGCGTCTTGCAAAAGAACAGCACGATTGGGCTGACAGCACGCAACGAAGCCGGGGATTGGTTGCAGATCGAATGGATAGACGGACCAGATGGTTACGGGTGGGTCTACACGGCGCTGGTGAATGCGTCCGTCACCATCGATAGCTTGCCAATCACAACAGAGATCAGCGCTCAACCAGTCGTGACCGACACCCCGCCGGCACCGTCTGCCGCACCACGCCAGGGCACGCCCGTCGCCGGTCTGCGAGGAACCTTGGTCTTTCAAGAGCGCAGTGGTGGAATAATCTATCGTTACAACCTGGAAAGCGGGCAGGTTGCGCCTTTGACCCACGGCGCCGATCCCGCCATCAGCCCCGATGGCCAGACCGTTGCTTTTGTGCGCGGCGGCGGCGAAATGGGGATCTATCTGATCAACATTGACGGCAGTAATGAGCGCCGCATCTTTGGTGGGAATCGACCCGCAGCTCCCAAGTGGAGCTCGGATGGGCAATCAATCGTCTTCAACCATATTACTGGGCAAGCCGATCCGTGCCGGCAAACTAGCATGTTTGGCTGTGTTCCTCAAAGCCAGATCAACGAACTCCTGGAGCAGATTGGGGACCGACTACCAGCAGATTTTGACCTGAATCGCTGGCCGCTTGTACAACTCCCCTATCAAAATCTCAGCCGTATCGATCCTGATGGGGCTGGGTATCGTGATCTGAACAGTCTGCAATCGGTAACAGCTCAAGATTGGGGCGACTGGGGAATTGTTTATCAGAGCCAATCCGGACTGGAGATCACGGAAGGGGAGGACCTGTCGATCACGCGCAATCTGGTGAACGAGCAGCGCTATCAGGATCCTGATTGGCAACCAGGAGGGGGTCGCATCCTATTTCAAAGCCAGGAGGGTAGCCATTGGGAGATCATGAATATTAACTCGGATGGCGGCGGTATCTTTGCCTTAACCCGTCCACCCCTCTTCTCCAGCATACAGCCCCATAATGTCGCACCGGCATGGAGTCCAGACGGGCAGTGGGTTGTCTTTGTCAGTAATCGGAGTGGAGAATGGGCGCTCTGGGTCATGGACGGTAACGGTGGCAACTTGCAGCAATTGCCACTGGATCTATCCATTGATTATAGCTATCAGGGCGAACAAGTGGTTAGTTGGGGCCCCTAGCGAAAAGGTATGCAGCTCAGGCAATCTGAAGGAGAAGAAATGACTATTGATGGACAGCCTATCATTATCGTAACAGGGCTGCCGCGCTCCGGCACATCTATGATGATGGCGATGCTAGAAGCAGGCGGAGTACCTATCCTCACAGATGGTGAACGTCAGGCTGACATGGACAATCCCAAAGGATATTATGAGTTCGAACAGGTAAAACAGCTTGATAAAGGTAACCATCTCTGGCTGACGGACGCAGAGGGCAAGGCGGTAAAGGTGATTTCAGCGTTGCTGAAATGCCTACCGAAGAGCTACAGATATCAGATAATCTTCTTGCACCGCTCTTTAGCAGAGGTAATCGCTTCGCAGAATAAGATGTTGAAACATCGAGGTACAGCTCAGATCTCAGTAGTGGCGGATGAAAAGCTGGCGGTGATCTATGAAAAACATGTAAATGACACAATCGCCTGGCTCCACGCTCAGCCCAACATAGTTGTTCTTCACGTAGATTACCACCATATCCTCGGAAACCCTGAGAAACAAGCGGCTGAGGTCAACTACTTTCTCGGCAACAAGCTTGACATCATGCGCATGGCGCAGATTGTCGATCCCACGCTGTACCGCAACCATGCCTCCTTCTGATCCTGCGTTGTC
>CAVWAL010000011.1:0-179822 GCA_963752935.1 uncultured bacterium | reverse complement strand
CTGGACCACGTCGCGCAGGCAGCCGACCGGGTCGTAGAAGCTGCCGCGGTCCTCGACGCCGAAGTTCTCGGCCATCGCGATCTGGATGGATTCGACGTAGCGGCGATTCCAGATCGGCTCGAACAGCGAGTTCGCGAACCGCAGGTAGGTGATGTCCTGAACCGGCTCCTTGCCGAGGAAGTGGTCGATCCGGTAGATCTGGCTCCTCGTCCAGGATCTCGTGGATCTGGTCGTTGAGCTCGACGGCGGAGTCCGTAGTCGTGGCCGAAGGGCTTCTCGATCACCACTCGGGCGTCCTTGGTCAGCCCGGCGCTCCCCGAGCCGCTGCACGACCCCCGGCGAACAGCGAGGGCGGGATCTCGAGGTAGAAGACCGGGTGCCGGGCGCCCGAGAGCGCCTCCTTCAGCTCTCCGGTAGGTCTCGAAGTCGTTGTAGTCGCCCTGGACGTAGCTGAGCGAGTCGGCGAACCTCTTGAAGACGTCCTCGTCGATCTCCCCGCCCGCCTCCTCGAACCCTGGCCTCGATCGCCTCGCGGGCGTGCTGGTCGAGGTCGTCGTCGCTCCAGTCGGTACGGCCGACCCCAATCACGGGCACCTGGAGCGCGCCGTTCTCCGTCAGGTCGTAGAGCGCCTTCAGGGTCATCTTCTTCGCCAGGTCGCCCGTGATCCCAAAAGTCACCAGGGCGTCCCCGGGGGGACCCAGCTGCGAAACCTCGATTCTCCGTGTACGCCACGCGCGCAACCTAGCGGACCGGCTGAGCCTCCCCGGGGCGCCGGCGGCCCATAGGATGCCGCCATGGCGCAGATCGGAATGGTCGGACTCGGCCGGATGGGCTCCAACCTGGTGCGGCGGCTGATGCGCGACGGGCACGACTCGTCGTCTACGACCTCAACCCCCGACCCGTCAAGGAGCCCGCTGCGAGGGGGCGACCGGCGCAGCCTCCCTGAGCGATCTCGCTGAGAAGCTCGACGCCCCGCGCGCGGTGTGGGTCATGGTCCCCGCGGGCGACATCACCGGAGGACGATCGAGGAGCTCGCCGACCTTCTGGAGGCTGGCGACACGATCATCGACGGCGGCAACTCCTACTACCGGGACGACATGCGCCGGGCCGCGAGCTGTCGGGGAGCAGGGCATCGACCTATCGACTGCGGCACCAGCGGGGGCGTCTGGGGTATCGAGCGCGGCTACTGCCTGATGATCGGCGGCGCCGAGACGCCGTCGCGCGGCTCGATCCGATCTTCAAGTCCATCGCCCCGGCGGGACGCGCGACCGCACGCCCGGGCCGAGGGCGAACCCGACAGCGACGAGACGGCTACCTTCACTGCGGGCCGAGCGGCGCGGCCACTTCGTGAAGATGGTGCACAACGGCATCGAGTACGGCCTGATGGCCGCCTACGCCGAAGGACTCAACATCCTCCGCAACGCGAACGCCGGCGAGGTCGAGCCCGGCGATGGACGCCGAGACCGCGCCGCTGGAGCACCCCGAGTACTACCAGTTCGACCTCGACACTCCCGAGATGGCCGAGGTCTGGCGGCGGGGCAGCGTCATCGGCTCCTGGCTCTCGACCTGACCGCGGCCGCCCTCAGAAGTCGCCCGACCTCTCGGATTTCGAGGGCGCGTCTCCGACTCCGGCGAGGGCCGCTGGACTTCGATCGCCGCGATCGAGAGGGCGTCCCCGCCGGGGTGCTCACCACCGCCCTCTACTAGCGCTTCGGCTCCCGCAACCTCGACGACTTCGCCGACCGCGCGCTGTCCGCGATGCGCAACAGCTTCGGCGGGCACGAAGAGAAGAAGGAGTTGACCTCAGCACCGGCTTCGAGGTTCTGGACGGCCCCGAGGCGGTGCACAGGCGGGGTGCCGAGCTGATCGCGGAGGCCGCGCAGGGCGGCGATCTCGCGACCGCGGCCATTGCGCCCTCGCCGTGAGCGGCGGGCATGACCCGTGGCCGATGTTCTCCCGGCTCGAGGAGTTCGAGCCTCGACTGGACCGAGATCGAGCTCTTCCAGGTGGACGAGCGGGTGGCGCCGGCGGGTTCCGACGAGCGCAACCTGACCCACCTGGTGGAGAGCCTCTCGATCGGCGCCCAGGGCAGCATCCGCCCGATGCCGGTCACCGATGACGACCTGGAGGCCGCGGCCGACCGCTACGCGGCCCTCGCTCCCGGAGGCGATCGACCTCGCCCACCTTGGGCATGGGGCCCGACGGGCACACCGCCTCGCTCGTCCCGAACGATCCGGTCCTCGAGGTCACCGACAAGCGCGTGGCCGTGGACCTCCGGGGAATACCAGGGAGCGCGCCGCATGACGCTCACCTATCCCGAGATCGAAGCGCGTCCGCAAGCTGCTCTGGGTGATCACCGGCGAGGAGAAGGTCGACGCGCTGAAGAAGCTGATCGACCAGGACCCCTCGACCCCGTCGGGGCGAGTCAGGCCCGGCGGCGAATCGTTGATCCTCGCCGACCGAGCCGCCGCGCCCGACGCTAGCCCGCCTGGTACTCGTCGTGTCGGCGAATCCAGAGGGGTTCGTCGGGCGGCTCGTTACGGCCCTTCGGCGTGCGGTCGAGTAGGCCGTAGAACGCCATTGCGGGCCCCTCCAGGCCGCGCGAGGTCGTCACGTAGGTCCGGTACACGGTCCCGTCCTTGAGCGTGTAGACGCTCAGGCCCGGTCCCTCGGCGACGTAGGACGCGACGTCCGTCCCGCACATCTCGGCGTTCTGGGGGACGGTGGGCGGCATCTCGCCGCTCTCCAGGAAGGGCTTGAGCTCCTCTTCGGAGTGCAGGAACCCGAGGTCCCGGTGGAAATCGGTCCCACAGTCGAAGACCCAGTCGATCTCCCATCCCAATCGATCCCTGTATCCGAGCAGCTTCTTGAGCGGCCCGCGGGAGGAGAAGATCGCGGCGGTGTCCCTGGCGTTCAGGTGCGGCACGTTGGGAGCGATCCAGTCCGCGATCGAGGAGCAGACCGGGCAGCCGGCCTCGTAGGCAGGGCCGAACATGAAGTGGTAGATGAGCAGCTGGGAGCGACCGTCGAAGAGGTCGGCGAGGGACTTCCTCGCCGTCCGCGGTCTCGAAGCGGTAGTCCTTCTCGACCGGGACCCACGGGAGCTCCTGCCGCTTCTTCGTTAGCTCGTCGCCGCGATGAGTCAGGTCCCTCTCCTCCACGCGCAGCTCCTCCCGTGCCTCGTCGAATTCCTCTTGCGTTCCGACCTTGTGCTCGGGCATTGGTTCCTCCTGTCTCGTGCCTGGGGCGTTCGGCTCAGACTATATAGTTAGCAAAATGGCTAACGATGTGTTCAAAGCCCTCAGCCACCCCACCCGCCGCGACATCGTGGAGCGGCTCAGTGCCGGCGCCTCGACCGTCGGCGAGGCTACCCGGGACCTGGGGGTCTCGAAGCCACGATCTCCCGCCATCTGAAGATGCTCGAGGAGGCGGGCGTGGTGACCAGAGTGGTCGATGGCCGCACTCATCGCCTCGCGCTCCGGCCGGAGGTCCTTGCCGAGACCTCGGATTGGATAGACATCCAACGGGCTCGCTGGGAACGGCTCTTCGATGTCGTCGGCGAGTATCTCGACGAGCGAAAGGAGCAAGGTGGCTGAGGCGGAACGGGTCGTCAGGATCGAGCGGACCTTCGACGCGTCAGCGGAGGACGTCTTCGACGCCTGGACCAGCGAGGAGGTCATCAGGCGCTGGTTTCGCCCGGCCGAGGGCTGGCAGGAGCCGGGCGCCGATGTGGACCTGCGCATCGGCGGCAAGGTCCGCGTCGCGATCGCGCGCTCCCGACGGCAGCGCGGTCGGCGCCGGCGGTGAATACACCGCGATCGAGCGCCCGCACTGGCTCGCGTTCACCTGGACCTTCGACGACGATCCCTCGAACGAGCAGATGATCGAGCTCGAGTTCACCGAGGAGGACGGCGCCACCAGAGTGCTTTTCGTCAACAGCGGCATCTCGGAGAAGCAGCGCCGAGACGCTCAGGACGATGGCTGGCAGCGGCGAACATCGAATTGCGTGGCCTCGATGGGATCATCTGCCAGGGCGAAACGAAGATACTCGTCGAGTAGTTGTGTGAGTTGGGTCATGCTGTCTCCATCCATAGGGGAGGGTGAGATGTCAGTTTCTGACTGGGATTGGCGTGTCTTGTCCATGGCTGTATCAATGCGGTAGATACGTTGCTCGTGCAGGCTGTTACAGCCGTGGGCGACGACACTACCCAAAAAACCAAAAAACTCTCCAATTAAGCGATCACCCCTTCACCCCTTCCCCCCTTCTGTTTCTTCTACCGCTTCTCCACCAAAAGCGGCACGTCATACTGGCGCGAGAGTTCCCACAGATCGGCGATGACATTGGGGGGCAGTGGGATGCCTTCACGGCGTCGTTTCTGTTCGGTGATCTGTTCGATCTCGCCGGCGACGTAGACACGATCCTGATCGGGCTGCGTCGGCGTGGAGCGTAGTGTGCGGATCATGGCGTCCATGCCGCGCTTAAACTCATCCAGCGGACGGAAGAGATCGACGCGCATGGCAGCGAAGAAGTGAGCATCGCGTGACTGCGCATGATCCAACCCGTTGGCGAGCGGCTCAGTCAGCGCAGACCAGCCGCCGGACAGCAGCGCACACACTGTTTCCACCATTACCGCCAGGCCATAGCCTTTATGACTGCCGTGCTCGCGCGTGCCGCCCAACGGCAGCAGCATACGCGCCGCCGCCGGATCGGTGGTGGGGTTTCCGTCTGCATCCAATGCCCAGCCCAATGGAATGGGTTCGCCCAATTCCTGACGCATGACAATCCGATTCATGGGCGTGGTGGATGTGGCCATGTCGAGCAGGAAGGGAGGCTCCTGGTCGGCCGGGAAGCCGATGGAAATAGGGTTAGTGGAAAACATGGCGCGTGCCCCAAAAGTGGGGACAACGCCTGCATCTTTGCCTTCTGCCCATAAAAAACCTGTCAGCCCTACACCGATGAGATCCTCGGCCAGCGCCATAGCGGGGTAGTGCCCCGCAGCGCCGAAGTGGTTGGAATTGTGCATTGCCACCATACCGATCCCCGACTGCCGGGCCTTTTGGATGGCCAGCCGCATCCCCCAGCAACCCGCCACCATACCCAGGCCATTGTCGCCGTCGACACGAGCCGAGATGGGTGTTTCGTAGTCGATACGAAGTTCAGGCCTGGCCTTGATGCTGCCGTTGGTCACTTTGTCGGCGTAGTGACTTTTCAGGTTGCGCACGCCGTGGGTGTCCACGCCGCGCCGGTTGGCCCACACGAGGACCTGTGCTGCGTCTGCCGCTTGATCGGCGGGGACGCCGGCTCGTTCCAGCACGGTTGCAGCAAATTCCTGCAACCGATCCCCTCGGATGCGGTACTCTTGGGACATGGTGTCTCCTCGTGATGAAGTGGTGGAGATCGGTTAGGCTGTGTTGACACGTTACAGGCCTCCTCTGGTGGTCGCCAATATCCACCGTGAGTCGCCAGGAGGCCGCATTGCTACTGTCAACAGAACCTAGTGATGTGGCAAGCGTGATTTGATCGGTAGGGGCGCTGCTTGCTGCGCCCACAGTGTGCCGGGCGCAGCAAGCAGCGCCCCTACGGAATTGCCATCACTTGACCGTTAACACGAGCCTAGTCGAGATCAAATAGATCCCGGGCGTTGCCGTAGAAGATATCTTCAATCTGCCGGTCGCTCAGTTTGAGACGCCGGCAGGCCAGCAACAGGCTGCGCAGCGACTCCAGGCCAATCAGAACCGGTTGCAGCATGGCGTGACGTTCGTTCAGATCCATATCGTCGGCATAGAACCAGTGGAAGGCGTCACCAATCGCCACACAGCGCCCATGCAGGTGGCTGACATGGAAATCGGTGCCGTAGAGCAATTTCTCGTGGCCCATAGTCTCAACAATCGCCTCGAACGCACCCGCTTCGGTAACGGCAGAGGTGTCGAACCAGACGTTAGGCAGTCCGTGTAGCTTGCCGATCCCTTCGATGGTGTGCCAGGGGTTAAACCCTCGCGCCGCATGGGCCAGGATCAGACGCATATTGGGGTAGGTTTCGCAGTAGCGGCGGATGGTTCTCTGGTTGACAGGGTCGGCCAGGGCGCGGTCGCGCACCATGTGCAGGGTGATGGTCAACCCTTCCTCGTGGGCGATGCGTACGTGCTCCTCGGCAAGGTAGGCTTCGATGGGTGCATGCCAGGTAGGACCGTCCATAACGGCCATGGTGTGATAGCACTTGAGGCCGGTGAACCCGTGGCGCCAGACTTCGCTGCGTACGAACTCCGCGTCTGCGTCGGGCGCCACGATCATCTGTCCCCGGCTGTTGGGATCGCTCTTGACCTGTTCCGCTACAAACGCATTGTTGCCGTCACGGTCTCCGGTGAAAGCCAGCCCAAAGAACAGGCCGCCCACCGTGCGCTTGTCGGGGTGCAGCCACTCAATCAAGTTGCGATACTCGGCGATGCCCAGCTTTGCCGGCGCCTGAGCCAGATGATCGGGCAGCGTCCCCGGCGCATAGTGATCGAGCCGAAAGAGATGGGCGTGGGCGTCGAAAATGCGATCCGGCAGGAAGGGCCGAATGGTGCGGTCGAGTAGATCTCGATCTGCCTCGGTCTGTTGCCACTTTGTCATGGTCGGTTACCAGGCCGTCCAGCCGCCGTCGACAAGGATATTCTGCCCGGTGATGTAGCTGCCGGCTTCGCTGGCCAACAGCACCGCCAATCCCTTCAATTCCTCAGGGCGGCCCATGCGGCCCATCGGCACTTTGGCCTCCAGCCGTTTGATGAATTCGGGCATTGAGGTTTGTGTCTGCATTTTAGGGAAAGGACCGGGCGCAATGGAATTGACACGAATGTTGTCCGCCGCCCAATAGGCGGCCAGGTGGCGGGTCAGGTGCACGACGCCACCCTTAAGTGCATGATAGTTGGGTGGACTGTTGGTGGGCAAACCTTCGTAGGCGTCGGGGTAGCTGGCGACGACGCCGTACATGCTGGCGATGTTGATAATCGAGCCTGGGGCGTTGCGCGCGCGCAGGTGGTTGACCACTTCACGCGCCAGCAAGAAGTAGGCAGTAACACCCGTGTGGAAAGCGTTGTCGAAATCGGCGGCGGTGGCGGTGTCAATCTCAGGGGCAGTGCCGCCATAGGCGTTGTTGACGAGGACGTCGATGCGGCCTAATCTCTGCACCACATCGGCTACAAAGGCGGGGATGGTGTCGGTGTCGGCCTGGTGAAATCCGATACCAATGTGTCCCTGGCCGGGAAGGCCGGCGGCAAATACTGCGGCCTGGGCGGCATCCCGGCTGGTGACGACCAGCGTTGCGCCGGCTTCGGCCAGGGCGCGGCTCATGGCCGATCCGAGCCAGCCCGCTGCACCGGTGACAATGGCGACCTTCCCCTCTAGACTGAGCAATTCCTGGATGGTGCGTTCTTGCGGTTGCATAGCTTTTCGACCTCTAGGATGGTGGTTTGGTTATGGAACCAAAGTACCATATTCCGCGAAGAGGTGTCAATCGCTTGCACACGATCGTTTTGCCTTGACACCGCGATCCGAGCGTGATAGGTTGGTCCTGTTTGTGGACCAATCTTATTTTCGTTGTTTCACCTTTCAGGAGGCGTGGACAGTATGCAGTACAGGAAACTTGGTAAGAGCGATCTGAGCGTGAGTTCGATTGGCCTGGGCTGTGTCACTTTTGGCCGTGAAATCGACGAAGCGACCTCCTTTTCGGTGATGGATCGTGCGCTGGCCCGTGGGATTACCCTCTTCGACACGGCGGAAGCCTATGCCGGCGGCGCATCGGAGACAACCGTAGGGCGCTGGATCGCCGACCGCGGCAGACGCGATCAGATCGTCCTGGCCACCAAAGTCTCAGGAGTCCTCACGCGTCAACGCGTGCTCAGTTCAGCAGAAGAGAGCCTTCGTCGGCTGCAAACCGATGTGATCGATCTCTTCCAGGTACACCATTTCGATGCCGCGACCCCGCTGAATGAGACGCTAGACGCCCTGAACACGTTGGTGACGCAGGGCAAAGTGCGTTATCTGGGCTGCAGCAACTATGCAGCCTGGCAGCTCTGCAAGTCGCTCTGGCAGCAGGATGTGCATGGGTGGGCACGTTTCGAGTCGATGCAGCCCAACTACAATCTGGTGACACGTGGCATCGAACAGGAGTTGCTACCCCTCTGCGCCGATCAGTCCGTCGGCGTGATCTCGTATAGCCCACTGGGAGCCGGTTTCCTCACGGGCAAGTATCGACAGAACGGCTCGCTGCCCGAGGGGACTCGTTTCGATGTAGCGCCCGGCCATCAGCGCATCTACTTTACCGACGAGAAGTTTCGGGTCATGGAAGCATTGCGCACCGTCTCCTCTGAGACGGGTCTCTCGATGATCCGGCTGGCCCTGGCCTGGGTACTGCATCGGCCTGGGATCACGTCCGTCCTGGTGGGGGCGCGCAGCCTCGATCATGTGGAGCAGGCATTCGAAGCCGAGGCGATGTCGGTGGACGAGGATCTGCAACAGAGGCTCGACTCGTTGTAGGTGCGCCATGGATCAGACGTGCGACTGCACCCCGATCACATCAAGGGTGGCCGCGTGCCGTTCTGGACTGTAGGAGCTGCCTCTGCTTGATTCCCGATCGTTTAGAGTGAATTCACATTGAAAAGCGAAGTTTCGCCAGCGCCGGTTGAGGTGGCTGATCTTGCGGAGGGCGAAGGCGCAGCGCCTGTACCAGGCGAACTTGGCGGCCTCGTCGGCGATTCCGCCGAGATGCTGAAAATCGCCACAGAGAACACAAAGAGCACAATAAATGGTATAATGTGTTGGCAATGATTCACCTGAACAGCGACCTTTGTTCGATGTTCTTGGTCTAGAAAGGCCGTCGCCGATGGCGGATCGCAGTCGCGTCAACCGAATGCAGGGGGTGGTGCTGCGCCGACGGGATCAGGGTGAAGCCGATCGCGTCTTAACGGTGTTCACACCCGATCAGGGCAAGCTTAATCTCATCGCCAAGGGTATCCGCAAAACGACCAGCCGCAAGGCCGGCCATCTGGAACTCTTTACGCATGTGTCTATGCTGGTCGCTCAGGCGCGCACATGGGACATTGTGACCGAGGCGACGGCGGTGGAAAGCTTCCGCCATCTGCGCACAGATCTAGGGCTGATCAGCCGCGCCTCTTATGTCGCCGAGTTGCTCGACGTCTTTGGCGAAGCCAGCGACGACAGCCACCATCTGTGGGATCTCCTTCTGCTGGCGCTACGTGAACTGGATGAAGCCGAAGCCGACCCCGATCTGCTTATGCGCTGGTTCGAGTTGCACCTACTCAGCCTGACCGGCTTTCAGCCCGAATTTTTCAATTGTCTCGGTTGTGGCAACGAGCTCCAGCCTGTGGACAACTTCCTCAGCCTGCATGCCGGCGGTATCTTTTGCCCCTCGTGTGGACAGGGCCTCAGCGGCGTCGAGGTGATCTCCGCCGATTTGCTCAAGATCTTGCGGCACTTGCAGCGAAGTAATTGGGGCGCCGTGCGTAGCCTTCAGATGCGCCCGGCCAGCTTGCAGGCTGTCGAAAGCATCCTCTACCGCTACCTGGTAACCGTGCTCGAACGCCAACTGAAGTCCGCCGACTTTGTGCGGCGGCTGATGCGATAAACCCTATGCACATACGCGACTACCAGCGCTGGCTCGTGGAATGGGACACCGTTCGCACCTGGGATCGGGTGCTGCTCAGCCATACCCTGCTCCACGCCACAGAGGAATTGGGCGAGATCAGCAAACTGGTGCAGATGATCGAAGGCTATCGTGCGCTCGATCCGCCCGACGAGGACGCGGTACGCGATCTGTTGGCTCTGGAATTGAGTGACTTGCAGGTTATGCTCTTCAAGATTGCCTACCAATGCGGCATCGACATGGAAGATGCGATGCGTCGCGGGCAGGAGAAGGCCGACGCCCGCTTCCCCGATCCCGGCAGCGGACCCGCCCAGCGTGATGAATATTGGGCGCGCTTCCGCCGCCGCCTCGATGCCCTTGATCCGCCTGGGCGCCCTTCAGAACCTGACGAGAGACCATGAAGCTGATCTCTACCGCCCGCCTTGTCGCTTTGACATTTTGCAGCTTTCTCAACCAAGTTCTAATGGAACGTTTACTATACGCCAACGTGGGCTTAACAAAGTGGCTGTATCCTATAGCTATGACAGCAGTTTTATCCACAGCAACAACCTCCACCAACGAAGGAGCGAGCAGTACCGCTATGAATGATGCATTAACTCGATTTATCCGTGAAAAGCAGATTGATTCGTTTCAGAAGGTTTCATTTCTACTCTTTTTATACCGACACGCAACCCACCACGAAGTCAGCCATGAATTTGCACGGCAGTTGAACTTCTCGGGAGATCCGATCCTCGAAGAAGTGGTGAACGAACTCAGCGCGTCCGGCCTGCTGCATCAACGCAGTGGACGGTACATTCTGGACACGAAGCCTGAGATCTCCGAAGGGCTGGCCAACCTGGTAGAAGCCTACGAAGATCCGGTGGCGCGCCAGAGTCTGCTGAGCCAGTTGTATCAACGACAGGAGGTATATGCGTGAGTAGACAGACAAATCATAGACAGACAAATCAAAAATGAAAGGCCAGGCGCTCAATGGCGACCTGGCCTTTTTTGTGCAGTTACCCTCAAATCACGGGGCCTGGAGTTCGGCCACGATGATTCGTACATCGTCCACTTCGCCGATGCGCCCATCGGCAGCCAGATCTTTCAACGCTGTGTGCATGTCCGTATCCGACGGTAACCCCAACGCAGCGAGGAGCTCATCGGCGGCCACGTCTGCCTGATCTACGATCTCTTGCAACGTACTGCGCCCTTTGATATCGGCGGCGGCCAGCACTGCGCCTGGCGGCAATGGCGTTGGACCAGTGCCTGTGCCATCACCGCTGCCATCCCCAAGTGGGCTATGTGTGGCCGCCGGTTCTATATCGGCGACCGGAGACGGCGTTGCCGTGGGAAGCGGCGCCGGCGTCGCTGTCGACTGGGCGGGGACTACAACCTCAGCCGCGGGAACCGGTGCCTCCTCTTCAGGAAGAGCAATCCCCAGGTAGATGTCCACCAAATCGCGTACGGTGGAAACTTCGAAGGCTGGGATAACCCCTTCCAGATCCTTGAGGGCAGTCTCGGTTGCAATCGAATCGGGCAAATTCAGTTGGGCATAAAACTCAGTGATTTCGATCCCGGCGCCGTCGGCGACCTGCTGCAAAGACATCCACCCGCGAACGTCGCTACCGCTGCTGAGGTTGCCGGCATCGTAGATCTGGCGACCGCTCACCACCCAATTTCCCGTTGCCTGCGCGGCGCCGATCGCGCCGAAGAAAATCACCAGTGCCAGTACAGGAATCAAAAGTTTGTTGACTGTCACGAAACACCTCCCTGTTCCGGCGTGCGGCGGAGCCGTGCAGCCGAGGTGCGTATGCCATCGAGCCAGACGGGGGCCAGCGTCACTTCGAGCGTGCTGTGGCGTGGACACGATTCCACACAGGCCAGGCAGCCGATACAGTCGGGGCTGATGGCAGATTTGGCTTTGGCTACTTCAATCCCTACCGGACAGGGAACTTCGCATAGAGCGCAGGATCGGCAATTTTCGTCGCTGCGGCGGATGCGCAACAGGCTGAGGTGGCCCACCAGACTCAACGTCCCTCCCAGCGGGCAGGCATATTTGCACCAAAAGCGGGGCACAAAGAACGAGAGCACCAGCAGCCCGAGGGCAATACCATAGGCGATCCAGTGTGCGGCGCTGAACTCAAAGATCCAGCCCAGCCCAAAGATAGTGCGGTATGGATCGTAGTCGGCAAACCAGAGCTTGACCGTGCTCACGGTCATATAGAGGACGACGGCCAGCGTAACAAACCGTCCATAACGCAGCCAACGATCCAGATTGCGTGGGATGCGGACTTCGGGTACACGCAGTTTCGTACGCAGCCAGGTCAAGGCGTCTTGAAGTGCGCCGAATGGGCAGATCCACCCACAGAACGCGGCCCCGCTGATCAGCGCGCTCACCAGCAGCGCACTGCCCAGCAGTACGTTCGACGGATGCGTCTTGGGTACGTACTCGCCGCTGGTCAGATAGCGCCATAACGTCTCCAACCCGCCAAACGGGCAGAGCGCATCGAGAGACGCAGTGGCAGCACTCTCCTCCAACAGGTTGTGACGAATGCTGGCAACGATGATGAAAACGAAGACACTGGCCTGGATCAGCCGACGTGCAACCTGGATCTGTGATCTGGAGACACGACGGCGGGGGCGTGGACGGGGTTGAGCGGTAACCATATGACCTCCTGAAGGAGAGGAATACTGGATGAAATCACGGCAGGCGCCGTTAGCTCTATTAGACCGTTCAGTTGTGAAGGAAACGTGAATAAAATGCGGGGAATTTGTGTCAGTTGTGGCTAAGGGGCAAGTGCGATTACGGGATGAGGAATGGTCCGTGGCCAAGCGGTAGCGGCACCGACACCGGCACCGGCGCCGGCGTTGCCACCGTCTCGGCAACCGGTGCATCGGGATCGAAGACCGTGACATCATACGAAAAGCTCAACCAGCGTCCTTGGGCCTGGATGTTGGTGATAGTGACCGTGTACTTCGTATCCTGATTGGGGCGCGGCCAGGCGGAGCGGCTGTCCATACCCGCGGGGCGCCAGACCAGAGTCGGCTCAGTGGGCGGCCACTCGTAGAGTTCCTCCACATCGACGGACATCTCCACGCCGCTGACGTGCATGTGAACGATCGCCTCACTGAAATCTGCATCAGGGTATGAGAACGACCAGCGTGGATAGACGACAGGATAGGGTACGTAGCCCGGTGGCGGCCATGCCACGAAGCCATCGCGTGTCACTGGTCGCGGATCGCGCATCGACGCATCGACCACCCAGAGCGCGTTGGCCGCAGACAGCGTAGCGTCTCCTGGGAAGTCGCCCGTGCCCAGTGCGCGCAATTGAGGCAGCAAGATCCAGCGGCGGTGACCAACGTGGTAATTTTCGTGAAAGCCCTCGTCGTGATCCTGTATGTAGCCGTCAATCGCCGCCGGGCCGTAACGGCCGATATAGAGGTGAGCATTGGCGGCCGCTTGCGCGCCCTCTGCGCTGTAACAGCGGGCCGAGACAGGCGGTTTGTGGTTGAGCCCGTTGATCGCACTGATCAAAGCTGCCTGTCGTGATTTCTGATTGTAGACAGGATCGAGCGTGACAGCCGCCAGCCCGGCCATGCCGCGGTAGTAATTGATGCGCCGCGCCACCGATTCCACAAAGACCGGATCCTCGACGCCTGGATCACAGCGCGATACGTCGCCTGTCCACACAAACTCCACCATCCCCGGGATCTGGTAGTGTGTGCGATAAAAAAGCAGGGCTGCTTGCCTGTCACGCGCATGGTTCAATGCTTCGGGCGCGGCGGCGCTCGTCTCCCCTTCCTGTGCGGGGGCGGCGGGGCCGATCTTCGCTGCGTGTAGCGTGCTGGTTGTGGCAGAGAAGAAAAGCAACAAAAGCGGCGTAAGCGCAACCAAGAGGCGCCGGGCCCCGGTATGGATTCCTCTAGCCAATCCCGGTGGAAGGATGCTGATACGCTCTAGCAGTGGTACAGACGCCATAGGTCCGCCGTGGTATGTACGCCGCAATGGTCTAGTCGACGATAGCAGTAGTGGTTTGAACATTCAGCAGCATGGATCAGTCGACAGTGACATAGATCGCAAAACGAATTCTGCTCGTACCGATACAGGCGCCCTTACTCTACCATGACTACATCTTACGAGAAAACATTCCGCTTCTAATGGATTTGGCGTAGGGAATTTTCCCCACACGCAACCTGTCCGCCTGATGGTGCCGGAGACGTGGATCGCCTGCTATTCTGTGTGCACATCACCCTGTGAAAACAGCAAATTTCTTTTAGACACCGCACGCAGCGGTGACCGGTTACCCTGAAAGGACTCCGACCTATGGCTACCCACAGATTGCACCTTCCACACAATGTGCAGACCAATCCCGGCTTCAAAGAGATCGAAGGCATGTTCCATCTCTTCATGAAGGGCGCCGGTGCGGGTGCCGTCTTGGGTATCGTCCTGGCCGCCAGCACCTGGCTTGCTGCTTTCTAACAATCCCTTTGCCTCAGATGACAGTTGTTTCACTTCTCGACGTGTCCAACTGCGCTATTGTTTAACTGCTGATTTCTGCCTCTCTCCCTCCTCGTTGACCGGTGGCCCAAAGCCACCGGTCAATTTTATTGGGTGCACTCGCTGTCTTGACAATCCCTTGTCTCCTCGGTACGCTTACCTTCCTGTTTGACCACCATTTTTCCCACTTTGAAACGAGAGACAATGGACATGCCCTCGATCCAGACGACCGTCGTCGGCAGCTACCCGATCCCGACGTGGTTGGCGACACAACCCTCCGCGCCAAATCTCCGCGATGCGTTGCTCGTCGTTCTCAAAACCCAAGAGCTGGCAGGAATCGACGTTCTCGTCGACGGGGAACTGTCGAGATTTGATATCAGCCACCCCGAGACCAACGGCATGATCGAATACTTTGTACGCGATCTGGGCGGCGTCTCCACGGCGCTCACCCGCACGGATCTGGCGCGTTTCCGTTCGCTGCCGGGGATGGGCTTTCGTACGAGACCGGCGGCGAAGGTTCACGCAGCCATTGACGAAGGAACCCTCGATCTGCCTGCTGCCTGGTCGATGATCAAACCGCTGTCGTCACATCCGCTCAAGTTCACGCTGACCTCTCCGTACATGCTTGCCAAGACGCTGCTCGATGATCATTACCATGACGTGCAGGCGCTGACCATGGCCATCGCCGAGGTGCTGCGCCGGCAAGTAAGTGCCATCGACGCCGCCGTGATTCAGGTGGACGAGGCCAACCTCACCGGCAATCCACAGGACGCTGCCTGGGCGCACGAGCCGATTAACCATGTGCTGGATGCTGTCAGCGGCGAACGGGCGCTGCATCTCTGTTTTGGTAACTACGGCGGACAGCGTATCCAACAGGGGTTCTGGCGTGATCTGCTGCCTTTTCTCAATAACCTGCACGTGGATCACCTTATCCTCGAATTCGCCCGCTTCGGTTACGCGGAACTGCCCCACTTCCGCGATCTGCGCCCCGACATCGCTCTGGGTATCGGCGTCATCGACATCAAAGACAACGAAGTCGAATCGCCCGCCACCGTCGCTCGCCGCATTGAGGACGCCATCGGCGTCCTCGGTGCAGAGCGCATCAAATGGGTCCATCCCGATTGTGGATTCTGGATGCTGCCCCGCAGCGTGGCCGACCGTAAGATGCGCTCGCTCGTTGAAGGCCGCAATCTGGCACTGGGGAGTTAAACAAGAAGGAGGTAGAAACAACCTGCCTCAACTCTGCGAAGACAGCGGATTCGCGCTGCTCTTTCAAACGGATTAGCAACTGCTCAGAGTCACCTGAATGTGAAGGGATCAAAATGACAGATCAACGGATCAAAACAGCCATTATCGGCACCGGCGGGATTGCACGCTCTCACGTGGCGGCTACTGTCCACAACAAGGACGCGGTGGATCTAGTCGCCGCCGTGGACATCGACGCCGATCGCGTCGGCGCCTTCAGCGAGGAACACAGCATTGCGCACAGCTACACCGACGTGGGGCAGATGCTGGCGCAGGAATCGCCCGATCTGGTCTTGATCGCGACGCCGCCCGGCACCCATTGTGACCTGATCGTGCAGAGTCTTGAGGCGGGAGCCTGGGTATTGTGCGAAAAGCCGTTGTGCGCGTCCCTGGCCGAGATGGATCGGATTGAAGACGCCGAACGGCGCACCGGTAACTATTGCAGCAGCGTCTTCCAGTGGCGCTTCGGCAGCGGCGGGCAGCATCTGAAGCAGTTGATTACCTCCGGCGCGCTCGGACGGCCACTCGTCGGTATCTGCAATACCACCTGGTACCGCACACCCGCCTATTACGCCGTCCCCTGGCGCGGCAAATGGGCCACCGAACTGGGTGGCTGCACTATGGGGCACGGCATCCACGCCATGGACTTCTTTCTCTGGCTCTACGGGGAATGGCAGGAAGTGCGCGCCATGATGGGCACCCTCGACCGCGACATCGAAGTCGAAGACGTGTCGATGGCGATGGTGCGCTTTGCCAACGGCGCCATGGGCAACATCACCAACAGCGTCCTCTCGCCGCGCGAAGAGTCTTATCTGCGTATGGACTTTGCTCAGGCCACCGTCGAGTTGACCCACCTTTACAGCTATCGAAACCAGCACTGGCGTTTCAGTGGACTGCCCGGCGTCGACGCCTCCGCCGATCTGGCGCAGTGGCAGGCGCTGCCCGACGAGATCCCATCGTCGCACGCCGCCCAGTTGACCCACTACGTCAACGCCATGCGCAACCATGAACGCCCTCCCGTCAGCGGAGCCGACGTACGCCCCACCATCGAATTCCTGGCCAGCCTCTACAAATCCGCCATCACCGGCCGGCCCGTTCAGCGCGGCGAGATTGTAGCGGGGGATGCGTTTTATGGCGCGATGAATGGGGAGAGGTGAAGGGGATGAGAGATGACGAGATGACGAGATGAGGATGATGAGGATGATGAGATGATGGATCTCGGAGAGAATCATCATCTCATTATCCCATCATCCTTCGTCAGCCAGAGAAGCGACCAGAGGAGAATCGGTGCAACGTCCATCATCCTCATCATCCCATCATCTTGCGCCAACCTGACAAGCAACCAGAGGAGAATGTCAACGTCCATCATCCTCATCATCCCATCATCTTGCGCCAACCCACGCAACCAGACGTGACCCCATCACCCCATCACCCATCTTGCACCAACCGTCAGCAACCAGAGAGATGTTGTAACTCCTCATTAAGGAGATCCTCGTGACACCTACCATCGCATCCATCAACGTCTTCCCCGTGCGGCTGCCTATGATCCGCTCGTTTAGCTTTGCGTCGGGGTCGGCGGGGAAGGCGGGCGGCACTGCACCGCATGTCTTCGTGAAGGTGACCGGCAGCGACGGCGCCGTCGGTTGGGGCGAAGGACGTCCGGTGACAGGCTGGTCGTCGGAGACGTTTGAGACCATTACTGAGACGCTGCGCCGCCACCTGGCCCCGGCGCTGATCGGCGCCGCCATCCTTGATCGCTGGGATCTGCACCGCCGTATGCAGCGCGTGCTCGGGCGCAACCCCAGCACAGGGCAGCCCATCGCCCGCGCCGCACTGGACATGGCGATCCACGATTTGGGCGCCCAATCGGCAGGGATGAGCCTGCGTCGCTTCCTTGGCGGCAGCAACGCTCGCCGAAAAATGGCGCTGAGCTACACACTCACCGGACATGACCGCGCCTCGATCCTGGCCGAGATGAACGAAGCGCGGCCGCAAGGGTTCATCCACTTCAACTTCAAAGCCGCCGTCGCCCCCGAAACCGACGTGGAAGTAGCCGAAACCGTGAAGGCCGAGATTCCGACAGGTGGGTTTGTGTGGGCCGACGCCAATCAGGGGTTTCAGTTGCATGCCGCGCGCAAAGTAGCCCGTGCCTTCGAGTCGATTGGTGTGGATGTGTTGGAGCAGCCATTGCCCGCCGACCAGTTCGGCCAGATGCGTGCGCTGCGCCAGAGCAGTGCTATCCCCCTGGCCGTGGACGAAGCCAGCGTCGGCGCGGCCGACTTCTTCCAGTACGCGGCAGAAGGGCTGGTCGACTTCCTCGTGATCAAAGTCACACGGAGCGGCGGTATCTGGCCCACGCTGCAACAGATCGCGATTGCTGAAGCGGCAGGCCTGCCCCTGCTCGTCAGCGGCCTCACCGATGGCTTGCTCACCAAAGTCGCCGTTTGCCAGACCGCGCTCGCCTTTGGCTTCGCCGGCCCTGCCGCGCTCAATGGCAGTCAATTCACCGACGAATCGATGCTCTTCCCCCACAAAGCCGAGATCGAGCACGATGGCGCTGTCCACTTGAACGACGCGCCCGGCATCGGCGTGGCGCCGGATGAGGATGGATTGAGAGAAGTCTGCGTAGATTGAAATTCCCCCATGGCTCAACCTTTCATTTTTGGAGAAAACATGCCAGTTTACACCCAATCTGTCGATCCTTCACCTTCACTCTCTGCGGCCGTCGACCGCTTTCAAGCTGAAGTAGACGCCTGGATCAGCCTCTGCATCGAGCGCTACGCCGACGCACCGGCCACCGATGTCCACGATCAGGGGACGTACACCACCGCCTGGGAATCGACGGTGTGCAGGAGCGGCGACGCCACCATCCTGGCCTTTCTGAAGACGGCGCGCGACCGTATGCGCGATCATTATGTCGAAAGTGGGCTGTGGCGACACGGCTACTGGGCCATGCAAGAAGCGCACCACGGTACCGAGCACTATGAACTCTTCCTCGGCATGTTGCTGCGCCTGGACCCTGACGATGCCGAGACGCGCCGCCAGCTCATCGACGCCGCCGAGCACATGGGCAACTGGAGCGCCGATGTACCTGACTGGTTTGACGACCAAACCTGCCGCTACCGATCCTTTTTCTTCGGGGCAGACGGTGTCACCACCGCGCCGGGTGACGAGTTCAACCGCACCGATCACCTGCGCTGTGCCAACGTCTGTCTGCTCGCCTACGACGCCGGCCAGGATCGCCGCTACCTGGACTTGGCTTCACGCTATGGTGGGGAATGGGCTGACGCCATCATCGGTTCGCCCCGCTTGCCGATTGGTCTTACACCGCAGGCCGCGCTGTACAGCATGGCGGACGCGCCCGAACAGATCTATCGTAAGTTTGTGGGCGAAGCCTCGCAGCCATTGACCGATCTGGATCGCGCTGAGAATTTCCTGGCATCGGATGGGATCAACACGTTCCTGCGCCTGTGGCGCCAGAGCGGTGAGGCGCGCTTCCGCCACGCTGCCGAAAGGCTGCTCGATCTCCTTATCACGCAGATCGCCGATCCTGATGCCGGTGTGGTGGCGGCTGCGGTGCGCGATTACCGGCGCTGGACGGGCGATCCGCGCTATGATGCTGCCGTGCTGCAAGTGATTGCGCAGGATCCACCGCTCCCTGTGCAGGCGATCTCGGTCGATACCGATGCCGTTGTGGATGGGCGACCCGCCGGTGTGGGCAAACGCTCGGATATGCTCCACTGGCTCGAAGACGGCGCGCCGCGGCGGCATCATCCCATCACATTGGGGTTGGCTGCTGAGCTCAGCGGAGATGAGAATCTGGCGATCCATGCGCTGGATCGAGGGCGGCTCACCTTTGCGCTGGCCCGCCATCACCTGCCCGATGGACGCGATCACGGATGCGCCGCCCGCACAATCAGCGCCGTCGCTCGTGGCCACGGACGCGAAAACCATGCAGGCATGGTGACGGCACTGTTGGATCCATTCACGCTTTAGGAGCAGAACACATGTCTTCGAATCAATCAGATCGCCAATACTGGCTCAGTGTGCTCGACCGCATTGCTCGCCCTGTATTAGAGGCCGGTGCGCGTGGACAACTGCGCGCCTCAATGCCGGTGGAAGCTGCACCGGGCATGGACGACCGGCCCGAGTATACTCATTTGGAAGCGGTGGGCCGGCTGCTCTGCGGGATTGCGCCGTGGCTAGACTGTGCCGGATTGGCCGGCGACGAAGCGAATCTGCGCGCCGAGTTCGCCGAATTGGCCCGCCGTACCATCACCGCGGGGAGCGATCCAGAATCCCCCGACTTCCTCAATTTTACCGCGCGGGGCGCAGCCGGTGGTGGACGCTGCCTTCCTGGCACAGGCGTTGTTACGCGCTCCGCAGGCGTTGTGGCGCGATCTCGACGCCACCACGCAGGATCAGGTGGTGGCGGCATTGCGATCGAGCCGCTGCATTCGGCCGCATTTCAACAACTGGCTGCTCTTCGCGGCGACGGTTGAGGCTTTCCTCTTCAGCGCCGGCGTTGACGATGCCGATCCCATGCGCATAGACTATGCCCTACGCCAGCACGAGCAGTGGTATGTGGGCGACGGTGTCTACAGCGATGGTCCTGAGTTTCACTGGGATTATTACAATGCCTTCGTGATCCAACCCATGCTGATCGATATCCTCGATGCCGTGGGTGACCGCTATCCCGATTGGGCGCGGATGCGCGAGCTGGTGACACGCCGGGCGCAGCGGTACGCCGCCATCCAGGAGCGACTCATCTCGCCTGAAGGAACGTACCCGCCGATTGGTCGATCGCTGGCCTACCGTTTCGGCGCTTTCCAGGTGCTGGCGCAGATGGCGTTGCGCCGCCAATTGCCCGCAGACCTTGCCCCCGCTGCCGTCCGTAGCGCGCTTACCGCTGTGATCAGCCGCCAGATCGAAGCGGCGGGTGTCTTTGCTGAGGGTGGCTGGCTGCACATCGGGTTTGCCGGTCATCAGCCGGGGTTGGGTGAACGATATATTTCGACCGGTAGCCTCTATCTTTGTTCGGCGGGGCTGCTGCCGCTGGGTCTGCCCGCGGCCGATCCTTTCTGGTCTTCACCGGGCCGGGCGTGGACGGCCAAACGCATCTGGGCCGGTGAAGATGCGCCTTGCGACCACGCACTCTACAACGCTATCTGATCCGCCACTGCCAGGATCCAAGAAAGCGGCCCAGGAGGAACAACATTGACGACGAACTGTTCGCCCAGAGCAACCGCAAGCTCGGCGTGACGTTTGATGCGATCATCACGGCGCAGCAGGTGGGCAGTTACAAACCGGCGCCCCGCCACTTCCACGTGGCGCTGGAACGGTTGGGCGTGCCCGTGAGCCAGATTTTGCATGTGGCACAGAGTCCGTTTCACGATCACAGGCCCGCCAAAGAACTGGGCTTTACGACAGTGTGGGTCAACCGAGCCAGCGTCCTCCCCAACCACGGGCTTAGCTTGCCTGTGGACGTTGTTCCCGATCTGGAAGTGCCGGATATGGCGACGCTGGTGCGCGAAATGGGGATTGGAGATGGGCGGCTGTAACGCTGTTCGCACTACCACCGCCACTTTTGCACGGCGTCTTCGTCGATCTCCACCCCCAACCCTGGCATGGTGGGCAGGGCAAATGCGCTGTCGATGGGCTCGGGGTAGCTATGGGCAATGCTGCCTTTGACAGCATGTGCTTTGTGGCTGTGTTCCATGATCTGAAAATTCGGAATAGCCAGAGAGTAGTGGATCGACGCCGCCACGGCCAGGATGCCACCGCCGCCGATGTGCGGAGCAACGGGCAAATTGAAGCTGTCACACAGGGCCGAAATGCGTTTGCCTTCGGAAAGGCCGGTGCGGGCGATGTCTGGCATGGCCACATCGAACGAGCGGTTTTCGATCCACTGTCGCCACTCCCAGACGGTGCGCAGCCACTCGCCGGTGGCGACCTGCATCGACAGGGCGCGGGCGATCTCGGCCTGCCCACGGATGTCCTCGGGCTGGCAGGGCGCTTCGAGCCAGCGTACGCCCAACGCTTCTAGCCCTTTCCCCAATTCGATCGCCTCTGATACATCGCGCGTGCCGTGGACATCGACCATCAGTTGAATCTCGGGCCCCACGGCTGCGCGCACGGCCTCGACGATGCGCAGCAGGCCGGCGTTTTCCAGGCGCAGGTGGAGTTTGAGCGCGTTGTAGCCGGCTGCGATATGCTCTCTGGCCGCCGTCACCGTGGACTCGGCATCGCTGCCCCCAAACCCGGCGTAGATGGCAACTTTGTCGCGGAACTGGCCGCCGAGTAGTTTGTAGACAGGTTTGCCGGTAGCCTTTCCCAATAGATCGTATAGCGCCAGATCCACAGCAGCCAGGGCATCTACGTAAAACCCGGTGACGTGACCGCGCTCGCGCATGGCGCTATACAGCCGATACCAGATATACTCTACATCATACGGATCGCGGCCGATCAGCAGCGGCGTACACAGATCCTCTACCAGCGTGGCCGTCGCACGCGGCGAAACCGGCGCCTGCCCTTCGCCCCAGCCCACGATGCCATCGTCGGTTTCCAGCCGCACCAGGCACGTCTCGTGATTGCGTGAGTAGATCGAGGTCCAGGCATTGGCGGCGATGGTGTAATCGCCGTAGCGTTCCACGTTCAAATTGCCCTCGATGCGGTCGGCATCCTGCGGCGGAATCTTGATGGGATAGGTGTCAACGCGAGTGATGCGCATAGTGACTCCTTTGGAGTGGATGGGTGACTCGATAGACGGCGATATTTGCAACGGCGACAATCAACCAAGAAAAGGAAAAGATCGATGAATGACATTCTCTCTTCATTAAATGAACGCTTCGGCCTGGACGGTCTCGTTTTTGTCAACGGGCCGGGCGATCTGCCCACGGCGCAGGTGAGCAACCAACATGCCTCTGCCCAGATTTCTATGTTGGGCGCGCATGTGTTGTCATATCAGCCGCACGGCGAGGAACCGGTACTGTGGATGAGCGAACAGAGCGGCTTTAGCGTGGGGCAACCGATCCGCGGCGGGATTCCCGTCTGTTGGCCGTGGTTTGCGGGGCACCCCGTCGACAGCAGCAAACCCTCGCATGGGTTCGTGCGCACCGCCCTGTGGGAAGTTCTGAAGACGCAGACAACCGACGACGGCAGCACCGAGATCGAATTTGGCACCGGCAGCAACGCCGAGACACAAAAACTGTGGCCCCATCCCTTTTCGCTGCGGCTGTTGGTGACAGTGGGGCCGTCTTTAACGGTGACGCTGGTCAGCCGCAACAACGGCCCGTCGGAATTTAGCTTCACGGGCGCCCTGCACACGTACTTCAACGTGGGCGATGCCGCGCAGATTGCGATCCACGGGCTCGACGGTGTGGACTATCTTAGCAAAAGCGAGGGCATGGTCCGCAAAACCCAGCATGGACCCGTCCAGATCAGCGGCTTAACCGATCGGGTCTATCTCGATACCGAGGCGACCTGTGTCATCCAAGATCCTGTGCTAAAGCGCAGCGTCCACGTAGAAAAATCGGGCAGCCGCACCACCGTGGTGTGGAATCCGTGGAGCACCGCCGCCCCGCGCCTTCCCGACTTCCCCAACGACGGCTACCCCGGCATGGTCTGTGTGGAAACAGCCAAGGCGCTGGAGGATGTGGCCTATGTTCCGGCCGGTGAGGAGCATTGGTTGACGGCGAGAATTTGGGTGACTGGATAACCCGGCCTCTGGGATCAACCCTTGACCGAACACGCCCGGCCACCCAAACCAGGGGTTTACTCTCGGGCCCAGTAATCGAAAACCAGCACCTGATCTCGATAGGGGCGGAGTGTCTCGCCAAAGGCCTTATGTTCCGGGTGGGGTAGATAGACGGCGCGATCTTCTTCGCTCTTAAAGGTGACGAAGAAGCAGTGGGTGAAACCGCGCGCAATGCCTTCTACGCTGACATCGGTGCCCCACTCAAAATCATGGATGGCTTCGATCTTGGCGGGAAGGGCGCGGAAGGCATCTTCGACCTGTGCGATCTGTTCGGGTGTGGTCCCGTCTTTGAACTTGAAGAGGACGACGTGGCGGAGTAAAGATTGAGAGTCGGGCATGGGATGCGTCCTTTAAAGAGTTGAGATTGGATGATAGGGCGTTTGGGAATACGTCAAGATACATTCTCCCCGCGCAGGTATTGGGCGACATGCTCTGCACCGGGGAAACGGATCTCTGTCATCATGTCGAGGATCGCTTGCCGATCCCAGGGCACTTCGCGGCGCTGATAGTCATAGCCGCCTCCGTCCGCCGTCAGGATGCCGTAGCTGGCACAGAGGCTGGGCACCCGCGGATTCGAGACGCTGGCCGGATTGATCACACGCACGCTGTGACCGCCATCCAACTCGACCATGCGGTCCACCGGCACATGGGTGTGGCCGACAAAAACCAGATCGGCGCTACAGCCCTGGAAGAGTTGTCGCATCTTCTCTTCGGGTGTCTCGGGGGTCACCCCCGTCCCATCATCGGTGCCGGGCGAGGCGTGAACCAGGAGCACCTGGCTGCCGTCGGGCAATGTGATGTGTTGTTCCAATGGGATCTGCCTCAACAAGGGCAGCCAGCCGCCGCTCGTCACTGCGCCCAGTGTCCACGCCAGGGAAGCCGAGATCTCCACGTAGATGTGGAGCATCTTGGCGTCACCCACGAGTTCCTCAATATTCTGAAAGGGCAGATCGCCGGTCAGCAGATAGCGATCCGTGTTGCCACGTACCATCACCGCGTTGGGGATGGTGTGAATTCTCTCCAGGGCCTGCTGTGGCTGCGGCCCCAGCGCACAGTGATCACCCAGGATCCAGGTGGTATCCACGCCGCCTTGGGCGTCAATGTCCGCCAATACAGCGTCCAAAGCCAGCCGGTTGCCGTGGATGTCGGACAGGATTGCGATCTTCATGGTCTCTCTTCCAGGATAATGACGGCCAATTCGTAGCCGTCGAGCGTGAGGTTGCTCAGGTCCGCGGGCCCGGTCTCTCCTGTCACCGCATCGAAGCGCACGGGTCTCCCCGCCGCGCCGAGATGGACGGCGACGGTGACCGGCGCAACTTCCTCGTTGAAGAGGAGGTAGATATGCTGCCCGTCCTTGATTTGGTGGCGGACACGCAGCGCGGGGCAGGCCGGTTCAACCACGACGTCGGGCGGGGCGAGGGCGTCGAGCCGGGTAATCAGCGTCGCCTCATCGTAGCGGATCAACCGTCCGGCCCGATCGAGGATCTCCAGGGCGCGGACGGCCTGGGGATCGGCGTTGTGCGCCAGGACAACGGCGCTGTAGTGCATCCCCGCCAGGCGGACACCGCCCTCGTCCACGATGGCGTCTTCCCACAGGTGGCGTTCTTCAAGATAGTTGAAGTCGCGTTGGGCCTGAAAACAGACTTTGGCCGGCTGCCACGGCAAGTGATCGGCTGCACCAAGGATGGCGATGGCGCAAACGTGTTGGGCGTCGGTGTTGAGCCAGGAGAGGCGCCGGCAGCGGTCAGCGTATTCGGGAAAGCGATCCCACCAGGGGCTGTTGGGGCCGACATCCGGTGGGCGTTCCTGGCGGCGGATGCCGCGCACCGAGTAGTAAAAGGCGTGGGGGATGATCTGATTCACCCCGCGCACAAAGCACCAATCGGCCAGCCAATTCATCTCGGCCCAGGTGAGAGCATGACCGTAGGCGCCGCAGCATTCATTGGTGTTGCGCCGTCGCCCCAGATGAATCATGGCAGACGAACTGCACTTGGCCTGTGTGGCCTGTTCGCCTTCCAACGCCGTCGGTTCGTCGGGCAGCACCCAACGCCAGACCAGATCCTGGCCGGGGATATGAAAGTAGCGCTCCGCCCCGATGTCATCCCCGCGGGCGGGGTGCCCGGTGAGGGGTAGCCCATTGGCTTCACACCAATCGAAGAGTTGGCGATACCAGGTCTCTTCCATACGCAGGGCGATGGCGCGCTCATAGTCGCGGCGGAAACGTTCGGCGTCGGCCTCGTCATCGTACCAGAGGGCGGGCAGATGCGGTGTAAAGTCGTAGCCGAGGATGCGGTTGACGTGCTCCAGGATATCGGTCGTTCCCGGCCATATACCCCGCTCGCGGGGACGGCCTAACGGGCTGGGTTCATCGGTGAAGATAGCCATGATCGTCTGGCCAAAGTGGGGCGCAAAGCGGGCGGCGAAGCCATCGTAGACGTGGCGCAGAAAGCAGGCCACGGCAGCGGGGTTGAGTAGATCGGCGGCCGGCGGTTCGTCTTCAGCAGGACCGTCGCCGATGTAGTGGAGGCCGCGAATGAAGGCGTCGAGTTTGCGGTCGATCACGGCGATGCGCGAACCGTTGCGCCGCTCCACCACCGCCAGCAGAGATTGATCCGATCTCAACGTGGGCAGATCCCCGGCGGCGCCAAGATCAATCTTATCCAGACAACGGGTTTGATAGAGCGGATTTTCGGCCACCACTTGCCCCGCCGACGCCCCCGACGGATACATCCCCTCGTCATACAGGATGACGCGCATAGCGCGCCGCGCCGCCTCTTCGATAGCCACATCGAAAAAGTGGAGCAGTGCGTCGGACATCCATCCCAGCGATCGGGGCAGCCCCACGCGCGGGTGAATCACAAACCCCTGTACCCCATGATCCTGAAAGTCGCCGATCTGACGGCGGATCTCGGCCTCGTCGAGGGCATCATTCCAAAACCAGAAGGGCATCACGCTGAAGTCGGCAGGGGGATCCTGGAGATCATCCCAAAAAGGCATATTGGTTCTCCAAAGTAGAGATTGAGCGATAAAGTGCCTTGTAAACAAAACCTGGTGAGGGTTACTTGTGTGTGGGCAGGAGGCCCACACGCAAGTAACCGCCAACATGCAACTTCTAACCGCCCAATCGCTGGTTTACTCGAGCCCCATCGCCTTCAGATTTCGGTAGCTAATGGCAAGGCTCTCAAACGGATCGCCTGGCGTGATGTCCTGTTCGACGGCATACCACTCGACCTTGGCATCGCGGCAGGCGTCAAGGATGGCGGGCCAGTTGAGGTTGCCTTCGCCCACTTCGGCCATGCTCTGTTCTTTGTCGCGGATCACCATGTCTTTGAGGTGGACAACGGGCATGCGATTGCTGACTTTGCGGATCCAGGCTGCGGGGTCGGCACCGCCGTGCTGCACCCAGTAGGTGTCGATCTCGGCTTGCAGATAGCGGGGATCGCTTTCGTCGTAGATCACATCGAGGCCGGTGCGGTGTCCAAAGCGGACAAACTCGAAGCTGTGGTTGTGATAGCTGAAGGTGAGCCCGGCGGCATGCAACTTCTCACCGATCTCAGATGCTTCGGCGGCGAAACGGCGGAAGGAATCCTCGCCGCCTTCGCGGTATTCATTGGGCATGCTGCCCACGGCGACATGCTTGCACTGCCAGAGGTGATGCTCTTCGATCACGGCATCCAATTCGCTCTGCAGGCGGGGGAAGCCGATGTGCGTGTTGCAGATCGTGAGCCCATTGTCATCGACGATCTGCTTGACTTCCTGCGCGGGGATGGGGCCGATGGCCGAAACTTGTACGGCCTTGTAGCCCATCTCGCTAACCTTTTTCATGCTGGCGGCGAAGTCCGCCGCCGTCTTGGTGTGAGCGCGAATGGTGTACAATTGCGCCGCTAGGATAGGTTTTGCCATGAGAATTGATCCTTTCGGGGTGGGGAAAAACGACGGTCGGTGACGACGGGCGACCTGGCGTCGCAACGATCAATGAGGAGTCGACGGCCGGCGACCGCTGAGCAAGAATTGACAGAAAATCATTTTGATTATACCTCATCTTCTTTGTACATTCGTTGCCGTGCCGCCCACCGATTCGCCTGTTCGGCTTCGTGGATCATTCGGTTGGGGCTACGCGGACGGCGTCCCTTGGCCGTGGGTGGGTTGTAGTGGGCCGGCAATGGCGTGGGCGTGTGGTTGAGAACGTCGTTGAAGCAGGGTGAGTGGTGCGCGATCAGGAAGGCTTCGGCGGCTTCGACGTTCTTCCCCACATCGGCATAGCGTTCTTCTTGCGACGACATCAACTCGATGGTGAATTGCAGCGCCCGCGGCCAGTTCATCAGCACAAAGCGCCCTACCAGCGAGCGTCCTTTGAAGCCGTCCAAGAGGTGATCCCAGACGCGGGTGAAGGCCGTCTGCGAGCGCCCCACATAAAAGACCACTTCGTCATCGCGGAAGAGGTAGAGATCGTAGCCCTTCCACGCCGGTGGGCAGCCTTCGATCACAAGGAACTCGCGGAGCGGGAGGCGAATGGGTGTTGGTGTGGTTTCCGGTTGCATCCTCTGAGTCCCTAGGCGTTAGTCGCCCATCTCTTACAGCACCGCCACCGTCGCCTTGTCGATCAGATCCCAGTCCAAATCGATGCCCAATCCTGCTCCCTGGGGGACGTGGGCATAGCCTTCGGCGTCGACGTGAATCTGCTCGGTCAGGCCGAAATTGTACATCTCCCAGGGCCAGAGGACCTCGAAAAACTCGCAGTTCTTGATGGCGCAGGCACAGTGCAGATTTACCAGTTCCAGCGGGTGGTAGATGGCGGTGTGCAGCTCGCATTGGATGCCGAACGATTCGGCCAGATGTGCCGTCTTCATCACGGCGCTGACGCCGCCCTTCCAGGATACGTCCGTGCGTACCATATCCACGATGCGCTCCTGGATGCAGTAGGCGGTGGCGTAGTGGCTGCCTACAATGACCTCGGTGCCGCAGATCGGAATGTCGAGTTTGGCAGTCAGCTTTTGTAGGCCATAGAGATCGACATCGTAGATCGGTTCTTCGAGCCAGTAGTAGTTGAGTTTTTCCAACTCACGGCCCATGCGGAAGGCTTGCTCATGGTTATACGCCGCCACCGGATCGGCCATAAGGCGGAAGTCGTCGCCTACGGCTTCGCGGCAGGCGCGATACGCTGCCAGATCGAAACTGTAGTCGCCCGGGGGGTGCAGCTTATACCCGTGCAGCCCGCGCTGTTTGCAGTCGAGCGCTTCCTGGGCGTAGTCCTCGGGATTGGGGTGGAGCAATGAGCTGGCGTAGGTGGGCACCTTGTCGCGATAGCCGCCCAGCAATTGGAAGAGCGGTAGCCCGGCCTTCTTGGCTACAATGTCCCACATGGCGATGTCAAACGGACCGTAGGTGTAGATAGGCATGTGGGACCACCACCTGTCCTGGACACGATTCTCGTGCCACAGCGCCTCGCGGTAGAGCGGATCGCGCCCCAGCAGCCAGGGTTTCATCGTCGCCGCTGCAATCTCTCCTGCCATGCGTGCGCCGCGGCCGGCAAAGCCAAACGACTGCCCCTCGATCCCCTCGTCGGTCATCATGCGGATGACCAGAAATTCCAGGTTCGATTTCTTCCCCTTCAACTGCTCCTCGCCCATCGATGATGTATGCTGGCAGACGTGGATTTGAATGTCGGTGATTTTCACGGAGGCCTCCGGCGCTGATATGAGCTTCTTATGGTGTAAACTGGCTTCTCTCTACCCGGCTCGAAACTCTGGTATACTGCTTGTCGAAGTTGATGCGAAAACTCTGCCACGCAGGTGGCTCTAAAGTCGAGTGTTCTATGTCTCAAGAAAACAATATGGCCCCGATCCCGATCTCAGATCGCCGCCGTTGGCTGTTGCTGCTCGTACCTGCATTCGTCTCGTTGGGTGGATTGATTGTCCTGATCATCTTCCAATTTCAGACTATCCCTGCCTGGCAGGTCGCCATGGAACGCTACCAATCAGAGCAAGCCGAGGCAGGGAACCTCTTCTCGGTGATCTCCGTGGTGACTGCCTTGCTGCCGGCAGAGTTTGGCCCAGACGAGCCTTTCCACCCTGTGGGGGAACTTAGCGGCCGGGACAGAGACCGTGCACTGACGTATCCTCCGGCAGAGGTGCGCTGTGTGGAACTGCAATCGGAACCGGAACCGGACGGCGAGCGTCGAATCATCCTCCTCGTGAAGAACGAGGAGGACTCTGATCATGCCGATTGGTTGATCTATGAACCTGCCGGCCCTCCCTTGAGCGTGAATCAAGCCGTAGCCGAGATCGGCTGTTTCTTCCCAAGCTTCGAGGAAGAGTTGAGCCCTTGAATCAAGGGATCGATCTTCTACAGTGAAGCAACTTTGAAAACCCGAGTTTCGCTAGCGTCGGTTGAGTCCGACCGCAGCGGTCGCGACCGCTGCGGTCGGCGCCCGGAGCTTGCGGAGGGCTAAGGCGCAGCGCCTGTGCCAAACGAACCAGCGGGTTCGACGGCGATCCGGTGTTGACCCGCTTCGCTGGTTTCGATACGGCTCGCAGACCCGCTTTCTGAAGCGCTCCTACTCAACCGACGCTCGCTAGCCGCGGCGCCACCAGCCGCAAAACTTTGGGTTTCAAGGGCGCTTCACTTCAGGCAACGCGGCTCAGCAATGCTTCCCCGTGCAGCCCCGCCATCAAATTGTCAATCGTGCGTTGGGCCATGCCCTGGCGGGTCTGGCGTGTGGCGCTGCCCAGGTGCGGGGCGATAATGATATTCGAGAGACCCAGCAGCGGATGATCGTGTGGCAACGGCTCTGGTTCGGTGACGTCGAGCGCTGCGCCCGCAATCCAACCTTCGCTGAGCGCCTGGTGCAGCGCGTCGTGATCGACGACACCGCCGCGGGCCAGGTTGATCAAATAGGCTGTGGGCTTCATCTGGCGCAGTTGATCGTGGGCAATCATCTTGCGTGTTTCGGGTGTCAGCGGCACGTTGAGCGTGACGAAGTCGGCTTCGGCCAGCAGGGCGGGCAGCGTGGCATAGGTTGCCCCCACTTCCGCCTCGGCCACAGGATCGGGCCTGCGGTTGTGATAGAGGATCTTCATATCGAAGCCGCCGGCGCGGCGCGCCACCTGCTTGCCAATCGCACCCATGCCCACGATCCCCAGGGTTGCGCCGTGGACTTCGTGTCCGTGCAAAATGCTGGGATCGTATGTGGTGAACTCGGGGCTGCGTGCATGGTGGTCGCCCACCACCACGTTGCGGGCAATGGCCATCAGCAGGGCGAAGGTCATATCGGCGGTGGCGCCATCCACAAAGCCGGGTGTGTTGCCCACAGGGATGCCCCGTTCCTGCGCCGCGTGTAGATCGATGTGATCCACGCCCACGCCAAAGTTGCTGATCACGCGCAGGTTGGGCATGCGATCCATTTCGGTGGGGCCGAAGTGTGGGTGACCGTAGGTCAGAAACCCTTCCGCCTCAGCCAGCAGCGCAGGATCGGTTTCCATCCCCTGCCACACCACCACACGACAGGCTTCGCCGATCATTTCCAGCATCTGGGGTGGCAATTGGGTCTCGGTGAGGACAAGATAGGACATAGCGATTCTCCGAATGAATGATTAGTAAATCCCGGCGGAAATTTGTCCACGTTTCCCACCAGAGGTAGGAATGCCAAATTTCCGCCGTGGTATTTACGCCCAATTGTATTAGTTTGCTTACGCCGTCAACTGTTTGAACAGCAGCGGGTCTATATTCCCGCCGCAGACCACCACCCCCGTCACCTTTCCCTGCCAGCGGTCTGGACGGAGGAGCAGGGCAGCAACGGGCACGCCGGCCGCCCCTTCGATGACTTCATTGTGTTCGTGGTGAATCAAGCGGACAGCCGCGGCGATTTCCTCTTCGCCCACCAGCATCCACTCGTCTACATAGTGCCGGCACGCCTCGAAGGTGACGGAGCCTTCTTCGATGCCGCCTGCTGTGCCGTCGGACAACGTGGGCAGCGTCTCCATCTCCGTGATCTGGCCCTGACGCACGGATTCGGCCATCACCGGCGAGTTAAGCGGCAGACAGCCGATCACCTGAATCTCTGGTTTCGCTGCCTTGAGATAGCCGGCAATGCCGCCGATCAGCCCGCCACCACCCACCGCCACCAGCACGGTGTCAAGATTGGGCCGTTGGCGCAGCATCTCCACGGCCACCGTGCCTTGCCCAGCCATCACTCCGCGATCGTTATAGGGCGAAATGTACGGCTTGCCTGTTTCCTCACCGGCCTGGCGCGCCGCCAACTCTGCGTTGATGGCATCCCCGGCCACGAAACGCAATTCCACAGGGAAGGATCGCAACTTCTCCACCTTGCGCGGAGACGCACCCTCGGGTAGAAAAATTGTCGCCTCCACCCCAAGCTGAGCCGACGCATGCGCCACCGCCAATCCATGATTGCCGGTAGATGCCGTCACCACGCCGCGCCGTCGCTCTCCTTCGCTCAACGAAAGGATCTTGTTTGTCGCACCGCGCAGTTTGAACGATCCTGTGTGTTGGCGATTTTCTAGCTTCAAATAGACGCTGCTCGCCGTGCGAAGGCTAAGCACCGGCGATGGGATCAGCGGCGTCTCCATCACATAGGGTCGGATGCGATCCTCGGCGGCGAGGACATCATCGAATATCGATTCCTTGATCAAAATTAAAGGCTCCTTTGGCGACGTCGTGTGGGGTTGTCTTGCCTGTCGCTCCGGTGTTTTGAATTCTATCACAAAGCGAGCAGTTGGGCAGAGAGGGCAAAGTAAAGGATGTCCGCTTGGTTGAATCGTCGCCGTCCACATCTTTGTTCGTGAAATTCGTGACAAATGAATGATTCTGCTACACTTACCAGGATCACTTCCCAGCGCCGCTGTTCGGAGTCGTCTTTTATGTCTGCACCCTTTACCCGTGATCGCTTTACCTGGCTGGCCTACGGCATGTTGGCCTACTTCGCCTACTTGCAAGCCTCGCTCGGGCCGGCCATCCCTTTTTTGCGGCAAGAACTGAACCTTAGCTACACCGTGGCCGGTTTCCACGCCAGCGCTATGGCCCTGGGCATGATCGTCGCCGGTCTCAGCGCCGACCGATCGGCCCGGCGTTGGGGACGCACCGGCGTCTTCTGGGTAGGCGGCGCAGGCATGGCCCTGGGCGCGTTGCTGCTGGTCTTCGCCCGCGGCGCGGTCTTCACCGTCCTCGGCGCCGGCATCATGGGCGCGTTGGGTACACTGCTCTTGATCATGATCCAATCTACCCTGGCGGCGCGTTATGGTCCACTGCGGGCGACGGCGCTTACTGAAGCCAACGTTGTGGCGGCGGTGGGCGCGTTGGCGGTTCCGTCGATGCTCGGTGGCTTTCAGGCGATTGGGCTAGGCTGGCGCATGGCGTTGATCTTGGGCGCACTGCTCTGGTTGTTCGCCTTTTGGCGTTTTCGCCACACCGCCATCCCCGAACGGATGCATCAAGCCGTGGCTGCCGCCCGTCGCGCAGATGAGGCCGGTGACGCCCATTTGCCTGCCACTTTCTGGGTGCTGTGGAGCGTGATCTTCGCCTCCGTCGCCATGGAATGGTGCATGGGCTTTTGGGGCGCCGAGTTCATGGAAAGCTCAACGGGTCTATCGCGCACCGCCGCCGCCAGCGCCATGAGCATCTTCTTTGGCGCGGTTGTCGTCGGCCGTTTCTTCGGTAGCCGTCTGACCCGAAAATACGAAAGCACCACCCTGCTCCTTGGCGCGCTGGCGCTGGTTGGGGTCGGCTTCCCGATCTTCTGGCTGTCACCGTCTATCGCATGGACGCTGATCGGTCTCTTCGCCGCCGGGCTGGGAATCGCCAATCTCTTCCCGTTGACGCTTTCGGCTGCAACGGGCGTGGCCAGCGAATTGGCCGACATCGCCAGTGCTCGCGTCTCGATGGGTGCAGGATTGGCCATCTTCCTCGCCCCGCAGATCCTGGGTACACTGGCCGACAGTGTCGGCATCCAATCTGCATACGGCGTGGTCATGCTGCTTTGGGCAGGGGCGGTGGTGACAACAATCGTGGCTCGGGGCAAGATCAGAGGGTAGAGAAGTCGCCGATACTTGTGCTTTCAATCTGAACTGAACTTTGCTTTCGGGTGCGTCCCAAGTTTTTCGGTTCTGATCGTCAGGGCAGCTACGCAGAACGGACCGGCACGGAGGCCGGTCCCTACCCGTAGGGATGGACCTCCGTGTCCATCCGTCGTGGCTTCCCGGTAGATATGGACCCACCTAATACTATGGGACACACCCTTGGCTTTCAGCCTCGTTGAACGAATCTCTCTTGACCTATATAATAAGAACTCATCCAACCCATCTCTGTGAAAGTGGTCTGTTATGCACTCTAATGTACTGGTCATTAATTGTGGTAGCTCGTCAATTAAATTTGCGTTGATCGATACCAGCGCCGGCGCAGAATGGGTGAGCGGCCTGGCCGAACGGCTGGGGCAGACCGAAGCCAGGCTCAATTGGAAGGTCGACGGTGAAAAGCAGAGTGAATCCATTGCGGGGGCCGATCACCGCGGCGCCATGCAAGCCATCATCGACCGCCTCCACGAGGTGGTGCAGCGCCGCTACGGCGAAGAACTGACCGATCGACTGGCCGGCATTGGTCACCGTGTGGTGCATGGCGGCGAGTCTTTCACCCAGTCCACCGTCATCGACGCCGCTGTCCTCGCCGAGATCAAACGCGTGAGCCATCTGGCTCCGTTGCACAACCCGGCCAATGTCCTCGGCATCGAGACGGCGCAGACACTCTTCCCCTCCTTGTCTCAGGTTGCCGTCTTCGACACCGCCTTTCACCAAACCATGCCCCGGCAGGCCTACCTTTACGCCGTGCCCTACAGCTACTACCAGGAATTTGGCGTGCGCCGCTACGGCTTTCACGGCACCAGCCATCGCTATGTCACCCGCCGCGCCGCCGAAATGTTGGGCCGCCCCTACACCGAACTCGCCCTGATCAGCGCACACCTGGGCAACGGGTGCAGTGCGGCTGCCGTCCTCGACGGGCGCAGCGTGGACACGACGATGGGCCTCACCCCGCTCGAAGGGCTCGTCATGGGCACGCGCAGCGGCGATGTCGATCCCAGCTTACACGAATTCCTCAGCGGGCAGTTGGGCATTGGTCTTGGCGACGTAACCCAGATCCTCAATAAGCAAAGTGGACTCCTGGGCCTGTCGGGATTGAACAACGACATGCGCTCGCTGGAAGCCGCTGCCGCCCAAGGACACGAACAGGCGCAGCTTGCCATCGACGTCTTCTGCTACCGGCTAGCCAAATACCTAGCCGCGTTGGCAGTGCCCCTGGGACGCCTCGATGCTATCATATTCACAGGCGGGATCGGTGAGAATTCCGCCTGTGTGCGCGCCCAAACTCTCTCGCAACTTGCCATCTTGGGCGTGCACCTGGATGAGGCTCGTAACGAACAACACGGACGCCAGAGCAACGGCCGCATTACGCAGGATCAATCAACCGTCGCCCTGGTTGTCCCGACCGATGAAGAGGCCATGATCGCCGCCGATACCATTGAATTGGTGCGGTGACTGGCCGTAGCTTAAGGAAAAATGTATGGCAACGTCGAATCATGCCCTGTTTGTCGCACCTACCGGGCCGGGTGTCGGCCTCACTTCGGTGAGCCTCGGCATCGTCCGCGCTCTCGATCGTGTCGGTCTGCGCGTCGGCTTTTACAAGCCGATTGCCCAGCCCAGCGGTCCTCAAGAAGGACCTGAACGATCCACCTATTTCATCCGCAAGACAACCCCGCTCAACCCACCCACACCGATCGACATTCGTCATGCCCAGCAGTTGATCAGCGAAGGTGGGCAGGATCAACTGATGGAGGAGATCGTCGGCGCCTATCAAGAGGCTGCCCAGAACGCGGATGTTGTCGTGGTCGAAGGCCTGGTCCCCACGGGGTCGGAGGCCTACGCCGATCAGTTGAATTCGAACATTGCCCGCACCCTCGACGCCGAGATCATTCTCGTGACCTCGGGCAACAATCAGTCGCCTGAGGAACTCGCCGATCGGATTGAGCTGGCTGCCCGTATCTTTGGCGGTATCAGCCGACGCCAAAATGCTGGGATGCATCGTCAACAAAGTCAACGTGCCCCAACAGACCGGCATCGCCGTCACCCCCGACGTCATGCCCGAAGTGGGCCAGCGTAACGTGGCTGCCAACGGTCACCAGAAAAGTATCGCAGAGACATGCTCGGTCTTCCAGAATAGCAACTTTCACCTGGTGGGCTGTATCCCCTGGAAGCAGGAACTGGTCGCTCCACGTACCAGCGACATTGCCGCCTATTTGAAGGCAAAGGTGATTCACCCCGGGTTGATGGAACAGCGACGCATCACCAAGGTGGCCGTTTGCGCTCGCACCGCCGCCAACATGAGCAGTGCCTTGCGCCCCGGCATTCTGATCGTAACGCCCGGCGATCGCGACGATGTGATCCTGGCGACCTGTATGGCCGCGCTCAACGGTGTGCCGTTGCCCGCGCTCCTGTTGACCAGCGGCATCTACCCCGATCCTCGCGTGATGGATCTATGTGAGCAGGCGTTTGACACCGGGCTTCCTCTATTACTGGTGGAAGAGGATACCTACCTGACGGCAACCAATCTGCAGCAGTTCAACCCCGAAGTGCCGCTCGATGATTTGGAGCGCGTCGAATGGGTAATGGACTTTGTGGCCCGTCATCTGGACATTGAATGGCTGCAACAGCGCATCAGCATCAACCGTGAACCGCGCATGTCCCCGGCGGCTTTCCGCTATCGGATCACACAGCGCGCGCGTGAGATTCATCAGCGTATTGTCTTGCCCGAAGGTGACGAGCCCCGTACCGTGCGCGCGGCCGCCTACTGCCAGGAACGTGGGCTGGCGCAATGTGTCCTGATTGGCAAACCGCACGAGATCCAGCGTGTGGCAGAAGCCCAGGGCGTCACATTGCCCGACTCACTGGAAATCATCGACCCGGATCCCATCCGGCAGCGCTATGTCGATCCGCTGGTGGAACTGCGCAAACACAAAGGGTTGACCGTGCCCGTTGCCGAGCAATACCTCGAAGACAACGTCCTTTTGGCGACGATGATGCTGGCACTGGGTGAAGTGGACGGCCTGGTTTCGGGCGCAGTGCACACCACGGCCAACACCGTGCGACCGGCGTTGCAGTTGATCAAAACCAGCCCTGATGCCAAGATCGTCTCGTCGGTCTTCTTCATGCTGCTGCCCGAGCAGGTGCTCGTCTACGGCGATTGCGCCATCAATCCCGATCCCAACGCCGAGGAATTGGCCGATATTGCCATCCAAAGCGCCGACACCGCGGCTGCATTCGGCATCGTGCCACGCATCGCCATGATCAGCTACAGCACGGGGACGTCGGGCGAAGGCAGCGATGTAGATAAGGTACGCGAAGCGACTCAGATCGCCCGTCGTCAACGCCCCGACCTGCTCATTGACGGCCCGCTGCAATATGATGCTGCTGCCATCGAATCGGTGGCCCAGAAGAAAGCGCCGGACAGCCCGGTGGCCGGGCGTGCCACGCTCTTCATCTTCCCCGATCTCAATACGGGCAACACCACATACAAAGCCGTACAGCGGAGTGCCAACGTCGTCAGCATCGGCCCGGTGTTGCAGGGGCTGCGTAAGCCTGTGAACGATCTTTCGCGCGGTGCTTTGGTGGACGACATCATCTACACCATCGCCGTTACCGCGATTCAGGCAGAACAGGCGGTACAGAAGCAGCGTGCTTCCCTATCGACCCAGGGCGAGTTGGTCCGCTAGGGGTAGGTGAAGTACCTGTTTGTTAAAATCAAGTGCGCTCAGGCCCAAAACCTGGCGCACTTTTTGTTTTGAGTTTGTGGGTTTTCTGGGCAATAAGCGCAATACGTAATGATATTGCCTACTCCTTACTAAGTGAGATATGATGGTAGAATACAATGTGGCGCAAAAACGACTTATGACAACACTGGCCCCTCCAATCAAGTCACGTTGGTTTCGCTTGTTTTCAGGATAAACACCAAAGCCTGAAATTCACAGCAGCCTGGCGAGACAGAGCCATGGACGGGGACGTGCTGCTGCGCACTGTCATTTCAGGATAAACACCAAAGCCTGAAATTCACAGCAGCCTGGCGAGACAGAGTCCCATGGATGGGGATGCGCTGCTGCGCACTGTCATTTCAGGATAAACAACAAAGGAGTCAGTCTATGCTGGGGGCCACTTACCCGACTGCCCGCCTCAGTAATCCGTCGAGGTTAAAACCACTCACCGACACCATGTCGGCTGCGGTTATTGAAAGCTCAGAAAACGTTCGTCTCGACCAGGTGGCAGTACCAAAACCAGGACCTAACGAAGTATTGGTTCAAGTAGAAGGGTGCGGCGTCAACCCCCAGGATGTATCGATCTGGGAAGGCAACAGCCAACTTGCATATCCTCTGCCTCCCGGAGCCCCAGGGCGTGAAGTATGGGGTTGGGTTGCCGCCGTTGGTCAAAGTGGAGAGCGAATCAAGGTGGGGGATCGGGTGACAATGCTTTCGAACCGTGGGTTCGCCGAGTATGATGTCGCCGCTCAAGAAGATGTGGTTCGCCTGCCGATCGAGACGATAGACATGCCTTTCCCGGGGCTGATGCTCTCTCAGGCCATGAACATCTTCTCGCGTAGTGCCGTTACGAAAGAATCGACAGTGGCCGTCGTGGGCGTCGGGATTCTGGGCGCGCTGTTGGCCGATCTTTCGGCTTCAGTAGGGGCAACAGTCATTGCGCTCTCACGGCATCAGTTCACGTTGGACATTGCGCTCGAACTGGGCGCCAAGCACACGGCATCGCTTGCACAGAAACACGCCGAAACCATCAGCCGAGTAGCCGGCATGAGCGACAACCGAATGTGTGATGTGGTTTTTGAAGCAGTGGGGCGACAAGAAACACTGGTATTGGCAACCGAGTTGGCCGCCCAGCAAGGACAACTAGTCTTAGCCGGTTATCACCGAGGCGGTTGGCGCCAGGTCAACATGGAGATCTGGCATCAGCGCAACCTGGACATTCTCAATGTGCATAATTCCGAACCTGAGGCGCTACGCAAGGGGTTGCGCCTTGCCGTGGACGAAGCGGGGAGCGGTCGCCTGAATCCAGGTCCGGTATGTACCCATATTTACGCGTTGACTGAACTTGGCGAGGCCCTGCAAACCACCAGACAGCAGCCCGACGGCTTCCTCAAGGCCATGATTATGATGTGAGCCGCGTCAGTAGACCTGCTCTACGACCGATTTTGTTTCGTTCGTACAACGCCGTAGGGTCTGCCCAATCACTGGGAAAAGATCATCCGGTACCTGTGTTAAGTCTCCGTCGAGCGACTGCGTCACGCCCAGACAGCGCGCTGTGGTATCGATCAAGAAAGAGTGAATGGCCACCGCTTCTGCTGGTGGCCTTACTCTTAGAAGCTGTTCATAGCCATCGCTCACCATGGAGGTCAGTTGCACGACGTCGGTGCGCCAGCCTTCCTCTTGTATGCGCGGGTTTTCCAACAGGTAGGACAGCCGCCCTAGCGAGATGACCATTGCCGATATATCCGGTGCGATTAAATTGTAGTAATCCAGCACCGCACTGGCCGGGATAGGCGGCGGCGCCGTCATGCCATCTTCCGCACTATCTGCGGGTTCAACTTCCTCCTCTTCAGCGGCCAATGCATCATGCCCATCTGTCTGGACCGGTGTCTGCACGCCGGCGCTATCGGGTATTGGCGTCGCCGCCGTAGCCTGCGGGCCGGCAACGATTTCCACCACCTGTCCATCGATCACCACGTTGATGCCATACCCACCCAGCGAAGCCGCATAGAGCACGGCAAGCGTCGAGGCCAGGATGCTTACCCCGGCAATCATGCCTTGTATGATTTGGAGTAGCGTAGCCATTTCTACACCACTTTCTCCACGTTGGATAGGTCCTGCCAAAGAGTAGCTGCCGGGCAGCGCTTGATCGCTATCTTCAATATCGGCAATCATTGGCCCTTTCAACATACGTATTCCGGCGAATTGCCTAAAGGGAAAGTCAGTAAATGCCGGCAAAGATAGGCAGACACGCTCTGGCCGTGGCGCAGGCGCCATAGTTCGCCGCGGTACTTCCGCCGCAATCTACCGGAAGCTGAACCGTTACAAGCGGACTCTAGATCTCCTCTTGTGGGGTGGCTGCGGTCACCTCTCGCTCAACGATCAGCCGCACACCCCGGCGGAAGGTCACATAGTTCCACATCCACTGCATAAAGACGATCAGCCGATTGCGGAAACCGACGAGATACATCAGGTGAATGAAGAGCCAGATGAGCCAGGCGATGAGACCGCTGAGCCGTACGATACGCAGATCGGCTACGGCGGACGCGCGGCCGATCGTCGCCATAATCCCTCGATCTCGATAGTGAAACGACTTTGTGGCCTGGTTCGATACCAGCCGCCGTAGACACTGATGGGCCGCGTGCGTTCCCTGTTGCATAGCAACCGGAGCCAGCCCGGGCAGGGGTTTGCCCTCCTCTTCAAAGTGGACCATGTCCCCTACCACGAAGATGTTGGGGTAGTTTGGGATGCTCAAATCGGGCGACACATGCACCTTCCCACTGCGAGATAGTTCTACGCCGGTGCGGTCATGCAGAACCTTGCTTAACCCAGACGCCTTCACGCCTGCGGCCCACATGGTGGCTGCGCATGGAATCTGTTCCTTGACGCCCTCTTCTGTTTCCACCACAACGTGATCCGCCGCAATCTTCAACACTTTGGTGTTGGTGCGTACGGTGACGCCAAGTTCTGCCAGCGATTCGGCGGCCTTCTTCGACAAATCGCTAGGAAAGGGTGGCAGGACACGATCGAGCATTTCGATCAGGATCACCTTCGTGCGGTCGGGGTTGGCCACACGGAAATCTTCTTTGAGCGTATGGCGCGCCATCTCGGCGATGGCGCCGGCCAGTTCAACCCCGGTTGGCCCACCCCCGACGATCACAAAGGTCATCAGTGCCTCGCGCCGTGAAGGATCAGACTCTTGTTCGGCCTGTTCATAGGCAGAAAGAATGCGCCGCCGGATTTCCAACGCACTCTCCAGGCCGTCCATGCCGGGTGCATGAGGAACCCACTCATCGTGCCCAAAGTAGTGATAGACGGCGCCTGTCGCCACAATCAATGCGTCATAGTGTAGTTCGCCATGATCGTAGTAGACGATCTTGCGCTCGGGATCAATATCAGTGACCTTGCCCATGACGGTGCGGATGTTCTTGGCGCGGTTAAAGATCTCGCGCAGGGGGGTGGCAATGTCGCCGGGCGAAAGACCGGCAATCGCTACCTGGTAGAGCAGCGGCAGAAAGAGGTGGTGATTTTCTTTGTCAATCAGGGTTACGTCAACCGGCTGGTTGCGGAAGACGTTGCCGGCATATAAGCCGCCAAACCCACCACCGACAATGACGACTCGGGGTTGATCGCTCATTGTACCTCTCCTTTATGGTTGGCTCAATCGTGAAAATATTCACTAGACACTATAGAGGACAGATTGCCTTTCTGAACGTAGGTGATCTTGCATTGTCTGGATCAGTTTTGCTTAACGAAACTGTTCGGGCTTGCCAAACCAGCCGGTTAGCGCATGGATGATTCTACCCCGCGATCGGTAGATCAAAAAACGGCTGGCATTTGCCAGCCGTTTTTCTCTCAGTTCACGTCGCCGTGACCGCGCCAGAAGCGGTCGACGCGGGCGCGCAATAGGGGATGACGGGCGAGCTCGGGATCTTGGGCGAAGATCGCCTGTGCAGCCTGTTGCGCCAGGGCCAGTGTCACGGTGTCGCCCAGTTGTGCCATCCGCAGATCGGGCAACCCACTTTGGCGAGTACCCAGGAAATCGCCCGGCCCACGTAGCTCCAGATCTTTTTCGGCCAGTATGAAGCCATCGGTGGTTTCAACCAGGGCATTGAGCCGTTCGGCGGCGCTTTCGTTGGCGGCTTTGCTGATCAGCGCACAGAAGCTTTGATGCTCGCCCCGCCCTACGCGCCCACGGAACTGATGCAACTGGGCGAGGCCGAAACGTTCGGCATCTTCGATCAGCATGACGGTGGCGTTGGGTACATCCACGCCTACCTCGACCACGCTGGTGCTGACCAGGATATCCAACTCGTGGTTTGAGAAGCTGCGCATTACCTCGTCCTTTTCGGCGCCGCTGAGCCGTCCGTGCAGCAGACCAAGCCGCTCACCGGTGAAGATATCGCGGCTGAGGCGTCCATGCTCCTCCACGGCGGCCCCTACATCCAGCTTTTCGCTTTCTTCCACCAATGGATAGATGATGTAGCCCTGGCGCCCTTGTTCGACCTGCCGCTTCAGGAAGGCATACAGCCGTTCCCGCTCCTGTGGCTGAAAGCGCTTGGTCGTGATGGGTTGGCGACCCGGCGGCAGCTCGTCGATGATGCTCACGTCGAGATCGCCGTAGACTGTCAGCGCCAGGCTGCGCGGAATGGGGGTGGCGCTCATGACCAGCATGTGCGGCACCGGCGACTTCTCGCCATCGGCGCCCTTGTTGCGCAGAATTGCCCGCTGCTCGACGCCGAAGCGATGTTGTTCGTCGACCACCACAAAGGCAAGTTTTTGGAATTCGACCCCTTCTTGAATCAGGGCGGTCGTGCCGACGACCACATCGATATCGCCCTTTGCCAACCCGGCCAGAATCTCCTCGCGTGCAGCACCGCCGACGCGGCCGGTGAGCAACTCCACGCGTAGCGGCTGCCCGTCGGGGCGGGGCAGTGCGCCCAAGATCCTGCTCAGCCCCCGGTGATGCTGTTCGGCCAGGATCTGCGTTGGCGCCAGCAAGGCGGACTGCGCTCCGTTGGCGACGGCGATGAGCATGGCCGCTGCGGCAACCACTGTCTTTCCGCTGCCCACGTCACCCTGTACGAGACGGCTCATGGGCACGGTTCGCACCAGATCCCGAACGATCTCATCCAGGACGCGCTGCTGCGCACTGGTCAACTCGAAGGGCAGGGCCGCCGCGAAGTTTTCCAGCAGATCGGGGGGTGTCACGAGCGAAGGAGCCGTCGCCTGTTGCAGCAGATGGCGTCGCTGTTGCACACCCAATTGAATGTAGAAGAATTCGTCGAAGGCCAGCCGCTTCTTTGCCGCGTCGAGTTGCTCCACGCTTTCAGGGCAGTGGATCTGCTCCAACGCCGTCTGTAGATCAACCAGATCGAACTGACGGCGGATCTCGCTGGGCATGGGGTCAATCAGGGCTGACTTTGCTTCGCTCAACGCCTTCTGGATCAACCGGCTCAACCGTTCGCTGCTCTTCAGCCCCTCGGTCAACGGATAGACGGGGAGGATAGTCCCCTTGGTCAGTGCTCTATCGCGCAGTGGTTCGATGTGAGGATTGTTGAGAACCTTCTGCCCCATATGCAGATCGACTTTGCCCATCAGTCGGTAAGTCTTGCCTTCAGAAAGCTCACGCGCTTTATAGGGGCTCCACCAGGTGGCGCGCAGGGTGCCGGTGCCGTCGTTGAAGACGCCCTGCACCATCACACGGTTGAATCCCATCTTGCGCTGTTCGATCTTCCACAGATTGGCGACGACGGCCAACTGTTCGCCGGGCAGCATGTCAGAGATGGATCGTAGTTCGCTGTAGTCATCGTGGCGGGTGGGCAGGTGCCAGATCAAATCCTCGATGGTGTCGATGCCCAGGCGCGCCAGCACTTGCGCCGTGGCAGGACCAATGCCGCTGACGGTTTCAACCGGCGCGGATAGGATGTCTCCGCCGGCGGGGGCGGCTCGGCGTACAGGCCGGTGGCTGGGCGTCGGTCCTGGCGGGGGCACGGCGGGGGCAGGATCATCCTTTACCGAGGCGGATGACGCTGCGGCGCGCTGATCAAGCTGATCCACCCGACGCAGCCCGGCATCTGCTACTTGAGGGCGATCGAGCAACCCCAGGATCTGCCGCGCAATGTTGGCGCGATCCTGGCGCGTGGCTGCTTCGTAGCGCTGGATGCGTTCCCCGATCTGGCGCACCCAGCCTGCTTCATGCCCGGCCTTCAGCGCGTCCGACTCCCAGATCTCTTTGAAGGCCTGGAAGCCGCCGGTCACGGCATCGGCCAGCCAATCATTTCTTTCTTCTAAGGCCAGCACATCGCGTAGCCGTTGCAACACTGATTTCGACATCTTTGCCCTTCCCTTCTTGATCGCGTCTGCTAGATCAGCCCTTCGTACACTACCACACCCATCACACTGGGGCCGAGGTGTACGGCCAGGCTAGGCGGATAATGTAGCTGCCTGGGGGTCAGTTTGGGCGATCCATCTTTCAAGCGGTCCAAAAACATCTCTTGGGTCTGTTCGTAGCGATGTTGCACCACGCCGACCTGTTCGATGAAGGCAAACTCGGCCACAAAATCGTAGAGTTTGTCCACAACTTCCTCGCGGCTTTGCACCTTCTCCAGCGGGATCAGTTTACCGTCTTCCATGGTCAACATGGCTTTGATCCCCAACATGGTGCCCAGCACGCTTTGGGCGGCGCCCAGATGGGCCGACCGTTCGAGGTAGTTGAGTGTTTCGGCAAAAAAGGTGACATAGAGGTGCGGCACGGCGCCGTTGATGATGCGCGCGATCTCGTGTAAATTAGCGCCGTCGTCGGCGGCTCTGGCAGCCAGTTCCACCAATACACCCAGGCCCAGGGATGTGCTCAAGCTGTCGATGACGCGGATGCGGTAACGCCCCATCATCATCTCGGCGGCCTTGCGCGACTGCGCCCACATTGGGCTCAGGTGACTGCTCATGTGGATCGATACGATCTCGTCGGCCTGCCGCGCCACGCGCTGGTAGCGGTTGAGAATCGAATTGATGTTTGGCGCTTCCAACTCGGGCAGCACGGGCTGACCGTTGCTCTGCTTTTCGCGCAGAAGCTGAAAGAGATGATCCACGGTCATGTCGGGCGTCTCTTCGTGGCGATCCCGGCCCATGCGTATCACATGCGGAATCACCTCGATCGGATATTTGTCCAGGATTTCCTGGGGAATGGACGCATTGCTATCGGTGACAATGCAAACTTTTCCCACGTCAATTACTCCAAGTCTATGCGTGATCGAGTTTCTAATACAGTGCGGCGAAATACCACGGCGAAACTTTGGCGTCTGTACCATCGGTAGAGAGCATCGGCCTATTTCCACCGGGATTTCCGAATGACCCCATCGGCAAAATGAACGAGCGATGAGGGGGCACTCCCATCGCCCGTTTTTGACAACCATACCTGCGTATGATACTGTTGTACAGTTTGATTACGGACTCGTCGATTCCCATTTCATTGGGTGTACGCTTTGGCGTTCACCGGCAGAGCGGGTTCGACTAAGATTTCTGATTTGGGAGTGTGACTTATGGCTAAATGTGCAAGTTGCGGTAAAGGCCCACAGTTCGGCAACAATCGTCCCTGGTCTAAGAAGGCCACCCGCACGAAATGGTCCATCAACGTGCAAAAGGTGAAGGTCTTTGAGAATGGCAAGACGGTTTCCAAAAAGCTCTGCTCTTCTTGTATCAAGACCTTGAGCAAAGTCTAGATGTGCCGAGTCGGGAAGCACAGGCGTCAGTCCTAAAGGGCTGGCGCTTTTGCTTTTCTGGATGACTTTCTGGGCGCTTGTCTGCGACCTGACGACATGCACTGTCATCAGGCTGCCCGTCGTGCGGCGGCAGATTGACGAAGCTGACCACAGCCGGCATTGATCTCGATTCCCCGGCGCAGGCGGACGGTGGCCGGCACCCCATGCTGGCGCAGGATCTGCACGAAGCGTTCCGTATCCTCGTCGCTTGTGGGCTGAAATGGGCTGTCAGGGATAGGGTTAAGCGGGATCACGTTGACGTGACAGAGCAACGGTTCCAGCTTGCGCCCCAATTCCTCGGCCAGTTCGGGCGTATCGTTGATCCCGCGCATCAGGGCGTACTCAAAGGTGACGCGGCGATTGGTCTTGTCAATATAGCGCTGCACCGCAGCCAGCAGATCGTCCACCGTCCACCGCCGGTTGACGGGGACGAGTTGGCTGCGTAGCTCGTCGTTGGGTGCATGCAGGCTCACCGCCAGGTTGATCTGAATCCCTTCATCGGCCATGCGGTCAATCATCGGGATCAGCCCAACCGTGCTTAACGTGATATGACGTGCACCCAGCCCAAACGCGTCATTGTCGGTGAGGCGACGGATCGCATCCCAAACATTGTTGTAATTGTGCATCGGTTCGCCCATGCCCATGAGCACGACGTTGGTCACAGCGGTGGGGCGCTCAACCTGCATGAGAGGCTCTTCGTCCACCTCGCTCAAAAAGCGCGCAAAGTAAAGCACCTGAGCCACAATTTCGCCCGAAGTCAGGTTGCGTGCCAACCCTCCCTGGGCCGTGGCGCAGAAGGTGCAGCCCATGGCGCAACCGGCCTGGCTGCTGATGCACAGGGTACGCCGCTTATCATAGACCATTAACACCGTCTCAATGGTCTGTCCATCGGGCAGGCGAAAGAGGATCTTCTGTGTGTCGCCTGCCTGCGAAACGATCTGTGTGACAATTGCCAACGGCGAAAGGATCGCTTCTTCGTTTAGTCGTTGGCGCAACTCTTTGGGCAAGTTGCTCATTTCGTCGAAAGTGCGGGCGTACCGTTTATAGATCCAATCCCAAACCTGGGCCGCCCGATATGCCGGTTGGCCCAATCCTCGGATATACTCGGTTAACGCCTCGCGAGATAGATCGAGCAGCGCCACTTTGGGCGTACCCGTCGTCCCTTCGACCTCAAAGTTGATTTCATTCATACACTTGATTGTAGTCCAAATGTTCGCGGCCGGTCAAAAAGATGTGGGATGGTGGGATGATGAAGAGGATACCCCTCTTTCATCACCCTCCCGTCGGCGCGTCTATACCTCGTCCGCCTGCTTGAAGCAGGTGAGCAGTTCGGGCAGTCCATCCAGGATCAGATCGGGCGGGGGGGATGCCTGTTCAAAGTCGGCGCGGCTGTTGATGCCGGTGGTGACGGCGGCGGTGGCCATGCCCAATTCAATCGCGCCGACGATGTCGGTTTCGTAGCGGTCGCCGATCATAAGGGTGCTGCCGGTTTCGCTCTTGAGACGATGCATGATCTGATGGAACATGCCGGGGAAGGGCTTGCCGATGATGGTCGGTTTGACGCCGCTGGCCGCTTCGAGCAGAGCCAGCACAGAGCCGGTGCCGGGGATCTGTCCTCGTTCGGTGGGGTAGGTCGGGTCGATGTTGGTACCGATGAAGCGAGCGCCGTTGCGGATGCCCAGGGTGGCATCTTCCAACATGCGGTAGGTAAGGCTGAAGTTGATCCCCGAGACGACGAATTCCGCGTCAAAAGGATCTTCGATCAGGGTGAAACCGGCATCGGTTAACGCCGTCGTCAGCCCGGCTTCGCCCAGGGCGTAGACCTTGCCGCGATTGGGGAATTCTTCGGCCATCCACATGGCGGTGACAAGTGAACTGGTGAGGATATGCCCTGGATCGACGTTCATCCCCATTTTCTGCACTTTGTCGGCGAACATCTGCGGTGTGCGTGTGGAATTGTTGGTGACGAACGACCAATCGCGGCCCGTAGCGTTCAGATAGTCAAGCAGGTCTTGGACGCCGGGCAGCGGCTGGTTGCCCACATAAACGACGCCATCCATGTCGAAGAGAACGGCGCGGATAGAGTGAAGGCGAGCGATGTTTTTAGCAGTCAAGATGTATTCTCCAAAGATGGGTGGGTTGCGATAGGTGATTGGGGTCGGGTGCGCAGTGATGATCCTGCAATGATCTATGATAGATTATCGACCGCTGCCCGTTTGCTTTCTGCCTGCTCTGCTTCGGCGATGTCGCTTTCCACGTCCACGGCGGCAGCGGCCACAGCCCAAGAGACCAGGAACCAGCTTCCGCCGCCGATGAGCAGGGCCATGCCTATGCTGGCCGGGTTGAGCGGCACATTGCCGCGTGCAATCCCCACCACGGTCAGGCCAAGGCCCAGCGCAGCGAAGACCACGGCAATTTTAAGGGGAAGGGATAGTCGATTCCACATAGATTTTCCTCCGCTGATGTCTCTTCGCATCAATCCGCCACGCGTAGATCCTGAATGTTCAACTGCAAACTGCGCCGCCCCTGCCACTCATTGACTTCAAGCTGATGGACCACGTCGAGGTGGATGCCTTCTTCGATCTGCGCCGCCAGTTGCCCCATGCCGAAGCCAATCGCATCGTGAACAACCTCGCCCGGCGCACCGAGTGTCAGTTTGAGATGCTTCTGATCGCGCCCAATCGCACGCACATCGCGCACATAGCAATACCGGGTCAGCAAGAGAGCCGCCGGATTTTCCTGGCCGATGGGTTCCAGGCGGGCCAATTGGGCTTGCAGTACCCAGGTTACATCGTTCAATGAGACATCGGCGTCGATGTGTAGGGTCGGGCGCAGCGCCTCGTGTTCGCTCAGGGCGTCGGTAGCGAGGGCAGTCAGCGAGTCGATAAACTCAGGCATCTTTTCATTGCGCACCGTGAAGCCGGCGGCGCGGCTGTGTCCGCCGTGGCGTACCAATAGCGAGCTCACCTGATCGAGCGCATGGGTAATGTCGAACTCCTCGATGCTGCGCGCGCTGCCGCGCGATTCGCTTTCGCCCTGCTCGATGACGATCGCCGGGCGGTAGTAGCGATCCACAAGACGACCCGCCACCAATCCCACAATCCCCGGCTTGAACTGCTCGCTGACGGCACAGATCAGCGACGGGTAGGGTGCATCCTCCGCCAGGACAATCTGGGCTTCGGCGATCTCCTGGGCCGCGTGGGTGAGGCTTTGCCGTTCGCTGTTCAGCGCTTCCAACTGAGCCGCCTGATCAAACGCCTGCGCATAGTCGCGGTTGCGCAGCAGCTCATAGGCCAGCCTTGCGTGCGAAAGACGCCCTGCCGCGTTAATACGCGGTGCAATCCGAAAGCTGATGGCTGTCGAGTCGACCGTTTGGGGTGAGACCGAAGCGCTCTCTAACAGTGTGTAAAGGCCAACGCGCTGCCCCATGCGCATCTGCGCCAATCCACGGCGCACCAGCGATCGATTGTCGCCGTTTAACGGCATCAGGTCGGCTACTGTTCCCAACGCCACCAGATCGAGCAGCCTGGTTTCGATATCGACGACCTCGTCGGGCGTCAGCCGGCTCTTCTGCGACTGCGACACGGCACGCAACACAGCCTGTGCTACTCGATAGGCAACGCCTACGCCGGCCAATCGTTTGAACGGGCTGGGGCAGTCGGCGCGTTGCGGGTTGATCACCGCCAGCGCATCGGGCAGTTGGCTGCCTACGGAGTGATGATCGGTGACGATGACGTCGATGCCCATTTGTTTCGCCGCCGCCACTTCGGCCAGGCTGCGAATGCCGCAGTCCACCGTCACAATCAGATCGGCCTTGCCCGCAATCCGCTCTTCGATGGATTGAACGTTGAGACCGTAGCCTTCGTCCACACGGTCGGGGATGTAGGCGCCGACACGCGCGCCTGCCGCTTGAAGCGCTTCTACCAGCAGCGTCGTCGCCGTGACGCCGTCGGCGTCAAAGTCGCCGTAGACGCAGATCACTTCCTGCGCTTCAATCGCGCGCACAATGCGCGACACGGCTGCTTCCATATCGCGCAGCCGATAGGGGTTTTCTTTGATTGCGTCCTCGCCGTTGAGGAAAGCCGAAACCTCCCCAGGCTCACGTATCCCCCGGTTGTAGAGGATCTGCTTGAGGATAGGGTGTTCCGCACCACTGTCGAGAAAGTCGAGCGGCGCAGTTGGATAGCATTCCCACCGCTTCGATTGTAGCAAATTCGATTGTAACAAAGACGTGTTGCTCCCTCTAACCCCAAATCACTATCGTCCGCCTTGTATTATACCCAACCCACGCCCACTTTGTAGAACTCTTTGCAGGGTGGTGGCTACGTTTCGCTTGTGGGTTAGTCTTGCGTTACAATTTCGAACACACCTATTGTTCATGGAGTTACCTGTGTCCTCTACTTTGGATCGTCTGCGCCGTCTCCACAGCCTGCGGCCGCAACAACAAATCGAAGCTGAACTGACCGAACCGCCGCCAAAGGCTGCGCGCAATCGCCGCCTGGAAACGCTTGCGCCCGGCGCCGAAGTCGAGACCGAACACGGTCCATGTTACGTGGTCAGCACACGCTATACACTGGATATGCAACGTGGGCGGCGTGCCCTCGCCGATCTGCTTACCCGTACACCCGACAGTCTGGCGCCGCTCTATCCCAGCGCAGCGCCGGTCAACGGCGTCGACTTTCGTCGCGTCGCCTTTATTGACACCGAGACCACGGGCCTGGGCGGCGGCGCCAGTGTCTATGCCTTCATGGTGGGCGTCGGGGTGTTTGAAGAGGAGCCGGAGGGAGACGGGGAGAGCTCGCCGTTCGCCATTCACAGGCCGCAATTTGTGGTTCACCAATTCTTCATGCGTCATCCCGGCGAGGAATTGGCGCTGTTGACGGCGCTGAGCAATCTGTTGGCAGATCGGGTGGGCGTCGTGACCTTCAACGGGCGTTCGTTCGATGTTCCCCTGCTGCGCGGACGCTACAAACTGAATCGTCACTATCTGAACGTGGACGCGCCCGAGGCGCTGTGGAACGATGCGGCACCCCACCTCGATCTGCTGCATCCGGCGCGGCGTCTGTGGAAAGGACGGCTGCCCAGTTGCGCGCTCGGCGCGCTGGAACGGGCGATCCTGGCCCACGAGCGCAGCGGTGAGGACGTGCCCGGCAGCATGATCCCCCTGCTCTACCAGCAGTATCTGCAAACCGGCGACGCCCGCAGCATGAAGCAGGTCTTCTATCATAATTTAGAAGACATTGTCTCGATGACCTACCTGGCTGAGCGTGTCTGCCGCCACTTTGACGATGCCTTCGATGAGATCGATGATGACCTGCACGGCCACGATCTGCTGGCCCTGGGGCAGCTCCACGAGCAGATGGGGCATGGCGAGCAGGCTGAGCGTGCCCTGCACCGTGCGCTTGATCTACTGGATGGCGTGGATTGCGCCGAGGCCTACGCCTCGTTGGGGCGCCTGCTTAAGCGCCAGGAGCGTTGGCCTGAAGCCGCCGATCTGTGGCAAACCTGGATTACCACGATCCCCGGCCCCGATGTGAGGCCGTATGAGGAATTGGCCAAGTACTGTGAATGGCAGATCGGCGATCTCGAACAGGCCGCCATGTGGACAGGTTGGGCCTTGCACAACCAGCAAGCGGCTCCATCCTATCAGCGTTCGCGCCAGAGCATCGATGCCCTCAACCACCGTCTCGATCGTCTGCGCGCCAAACTGGCCGGGCGCAGCGTCGACCACCCATCGGAAACCTAGCGGACACATTCGCCGGTCATCATCACATCATCCCGGCATCCCATCACCAAGTCATCATTCCCAACTCACTCGAAAGGACCTACACCCATGGCCGCAAAATTTCCCAGCCAGGAATGGGCGGATGCCATGCTTGCCCAAATCAACAGCAGTGAGGCTTACGCCAAAGCCGCCAAAGATTGGGAGGGCGATTTTTACTTCGTGATCCAGGAGACCGGCGAGATCGTCTACATGGATCTGTGGCATGGCGCCTGCCGCGAGGCCACGTTCACCACCGATCCTGGCTACAAGGAGCCGGCCTACAAGATTACGGCCAAGGTCGACAACTGGAAGAAGGTGCTTGACGGCAAACTTGACCCGGTGCAGGGGATGATGACGCGCCAGTTAAAGCTCGACGGCAACCTGGTGCAGATCATGAAGAACGTTAAAGCCGCTCAGGAGTTGGTGCGCTGCGCCGCCAAAGTAGACACCGTCTTTTAGAAAATCCCCAATCCTCTTCTCTCAAAGGAGACACACCATGTGGTTCTTTTCGTCGCCACAGATCGTCTTTGGAGAAGATGCGTTGAGCTACCTGGAAGAGCTACAGGGATCGCGCGTCTTGATCGTAACAGACCCCACTTTGCACGAACTGGGGTTCACCGAACGTATCGCCGAACGGCTGCGCATGGCCGGGCTCACCTATCAGATCTTCGCCGAAGTGGAACCGGAGCCCAGTGTACAGACCGTCTACCGCGGGGTGGACGTGCTGTGCGCGTTCGAGCCGGATTGGATCATCGGCCTGGGTGGTGGCAGCGCTATGGACGCCGCCAAGGCCATGTGGGCGCTCTACGAACGCCCCGATCTCTCCCCGGCCGAGATCTCACCCGTCTTCGCCTTGGGGTTGCACAAGATGAAGATGATCGCCATTCCCACCACCAGCGGCACCGGCAGCGAGGCGACCTGGGCCACCGTCCTCACCGACACGGAAGAAAAGCGCAAACTCGGCCTGGGCAATCGCGAGCTGACGCCGACTGTCGCCATCGTCGATCCATCCTTGACGGCGAACCTGCCACCACGCATTACGGCCGACACAGGCCTCGACGCGCTGACCCACGCCATCGAAGGCTATGCCTGCAACTTCCACAATGATTTCACCGATCCGCTCTGCCTCAAGGCGGTGGAACTGGTTTTCGGCTACCTGGCTCGCGCCGTGGAAAATGGACCCGCCGATCCGGAAGCGCGTGAAAAGATGGCGAATGCCGCCACCATCGCCGGCCTCGGCTTTGGCAACTCGATGGTGGGGTTGGCCCACGCCCTGGGGCACAGCCTGGGCGCCGCCTTTAAGATTCCACATGGCCGCGCCGTCACGCTTTTCTTGCCCTACGTCATGGAGTTCAACGCAAACGCCGGGCTAGGCCGCTACGCCGACATCGCCCGGTTCGTGGCGGCCGGCAAAAGCGTGTCGGAGCAGGAAGCGTCGTGTGCGCTGATCGCTGAGGTGCGCACACTCCAATCGTCGGGTGGGGCAGCCCTCCTGTCTGGCCGATTTGGGCATCAGCGCCGCCGCCCTGGAAGAAGCTATGCAAACGCTTTGTGCGCACGCCATCACCGACAATTCCATCGTGGCCGCGCCCCGCCCCATGGATTGGGAAGAGGCGGAAAAGTTCTACCTCTACGCCTTCCACGGCAGATCGGTGGATTTCTAGCCCCTCATCTCTATCTCTGATTTCAGTCTCCGCTTACACCCAAGTCACATCCCACGAGGATGTGACTTTTTTGTCGGTTGGACGCATATGGGACATCTATCGGACGCAGCCTTGGGGGTGTGTTTCATGCAGCGGCGAACCTGAACGATTTCCCTCTGCCGGGGTGCGTCCCACATGATTGGTCCGTTCATATTTTCCGGGCAGACACGACGACGGATGGACACGGAGGTTCATCCCTACATGTAGGGGCCGGCCTCCGTGCCGGTCCGTTCTGGGTGGCTGCCCGGCAGATCGTTGACGAAAAACTTGGGACGCACCCCCTCTGCCGAGCCGGGGTTGATGAGATCCGCCACCGGTGCTATACTTTTTATAGCGGATTCGTATGGATCCAGCGTATGTACCCAAAAATTAGATGAGGAGTATTTTGATGGAGTATCGAAGAGTAGGCCAGGCCGGCATGAAGGTCAGCGCGGTTAGTTTGGGCGCGTGGATTACCTTTGGCGGCACGGTCGAGGACGACACCGCCGAGCAGATCATCGGCTCGGCCATCGACAGCGGCATCAACTTTATCGACACCGCCGACGCCTACGCCGGCGGCGAAGCAGAAAAGGTGGTGGGTGGCGCCATCAAATCGTACGACCGCAGCAAGCTGGTCATCAGCAGCAAACTCTACTGGCCACAAAGTGACGACCCCAACGATCGGGGACTCAGCCGCAAGCACATCATGACGTCTATTGACCGGTCGCTCAAACGATTGGGCACCGACTATCTGGACATCTACTTCTGCCACCGCTACGACGCCGACACGCCCCTTGAAGAGACGATCCGCGCCATGGACGATCTCGTACATCAGGGTAAGATCCTTTACTGGGGGACGAGCGTATGGAGCGCCGCCCAGATCGAGGACGCTGTGGGCATTGCCCGCCAATACAATCTCTATCTGCCCCAGGTGGAACAGCCGCGCTACAACATGCTCGACCGCCACATCGAGGCAGAAATCATGCCCACCGTTGCCAAACACGGCATGGGGCTGACGGTGTGGAGTCCGCTGGCGCAGGGTATTCTCAGCGGAAAGTACAATGACGGCGTCCCCGAAGATAGCCGCGCCGCCCAAAATGAAGGGTTGCAGAAGCAACTCACCGACGAGACCATCGCCGGCGTGCGCCAACTGACCGAGATCGCGGGCGATCATGGGTTGACGATGGCGCAGCTTGCCCTGGCCTGGAACCTGCGCCGGCCTGAGATCAGCAGTGTGATCACGGGCGCCACCAAGATCAGCCATGTGCAGTCAAACGTTAAGGCCGCCGAAGCAAAGCTTGATGCCGACGCTATCGCCAAGATTAACGAGATCCTCGACAACGATCCGACGGCCTGATCCTGCTTGTGGCATGGTAGCCTGGCCGGTTCAAGCAAAGGAATTAACGCAAAGCCGCAAAGGTTCACTTTGCGGCTTTGCGTTCAGAAACTCTGCGTGCCTTGCCACTTTTCACACACGTTGACCAATATCCCCGATCTAGGCTAGAGTTGGCAGTATTCGCCGTCGCCAATTTTGCACCCGCTATGGCGACCATCACCCCATAAACGAGGAGAAGCATGAGCCGAGATCAAGTGAATGCGTTGTTGGCTGAAATTCGTCAATGCCGCCAAGAAACGCTGACCCTGTGCGCCGATTTAACCGAAGCCGATTTCACGCAGCCCACCGAGATGAAACGCTGGGACGATGTGCGGCGTGTCCTCTTGCGCTTTGGTGAGCACATGCGCGAACATGCCAGCCAGATCGAAGGTATCCGCGCCGATCTGGATCGATCCCCGACGCCGCCAGAGCGCATGTTGGCCGAGGCCGAACTGGCGTGGGGCAAGTTGCTCGCCGCTACCGTCAACCTTAACGATGAAGATCTCGACGCCGTACCTGCCGGGGGTGGGTGGACGCTACGCCAGGCGTTGGCACATCTGGCCCAGGGCGAACGCAACTATCAGACTGCGATCGGCGGGGCCAAAGTGTTGATCAACCGGGAGGGCGGATCATGAGCCTGCCTGAAGTGGTTGCACCGGAAAAAGCGGGTTTCTCGGCCAAACGTTTGGAACGCATCGATGCCCTCATGCGCCGTTACGTGGATCACGGCCACATCGCCGGCACAATCAACGTTGTCTACCGCCGAGGACAGGTCGTGCAGGCACAGACGCACGGCTACCGGGATCGTGAAAGCGACGCCCCCATGACGCTGGATACAATCCTGCGCATCTATTCCATGACCAAGCCGATCACCACGGTGGCGGCGCTGATGTTGATGGAAGACGGTCACTTTTTGCTCAACGAACCGGTGTCCAAGTATATCCCCGCCTTCGCCGACGTACGCGTCCACGCCGGAAACAGTGCCAACGGTCTGATCCTGGTGGCGCCGGAGCGACCGCCCACCATTCAGGATCTCATGCGCCACACGGCAGGCCTGAGCTATGGTTGGTTCCAAGATTCGCCCGTGGAGGAGCTTTATCGGCAGATCACGCAGGAGCTTCGGGCTTCGCCGCTGGCAGAGGCAGTGGATGGCCTTGCCCGCCTGCCCCTGCTCTACCAACCGGGGACGGCGTGGCGCTACAGTTATGCAACGGATGTGTTGGGGCGGCTGGTCGAAGTCGTATCGGGTCAATCGCTGGACGAATTCTTCCGCCGCCACATCTTCGCTCCCCTGGGGATGAGCGATACGGGCTTCCATGTGCCCGCTGATCAGCAGCATCGCTTCGCATCCACCTACAGCATCTTCGAGGAGATGCGTTTCGGGGCTGACCTGAGCAACTTGCCTGCCCATCCACCCCTGCATCTGCTCGATGCCGCCCGACAGAGTGTCTATCTGCACCCGCCCACGATGCTTTCCGGCGGCGGTGGCCTGGTCTCGACCACGGCAGACTATCTGCGCTTCTGCCAGATGTTGCTTAACCGCGGCGTTGTGGACGGGGTGCGTCTGCTCAGCCGCAAGACCGTGGATCTGATGACCACCAATCACCTGCCACCGGCGTTGGTCCCCATTGGCGCTGAAGCCCAACATCAGTTATGGCTATGGATTCGGATTGGGCGTCAACGTCCTTGTAGATCTGGCGGCCTCGGCCCTGCCCGGCTCTGTGGGCAACTATGGCTGGGGTGGGGCAGCGGGCACCCACTTTTGGATCGACCCGCAAGAAGATCTGATCGGCCTCTTTATGATGCAGTTTATGCCCAGCAACTTCTATCCAATTCAGGCCCAGTTTCGCAACGCCGTCTATCAGGCGCTTATAGACTAAATCTTCACGCTCTTCTTCTGAGGTCGCCCTACCCATGAACACACTCGATGATCTCTTTTCCGCCTATCCGCTGCTCTCTGACCTTTCTCCGATGTTGCGCGAGACGTTGGTGCGCAACGCTCAGCGCGTCGAAGCACCGGCGGGGAGAGTCTTCTTCGATGTGGATGCGCCTTGTTCGCTCTTTTTGTTGGTGACACGGGGCTCAGTGCGTGTCTTTCGCCCTGGCGAGGAACGCGAGATCTACCTCTACAGCGTCGAGCGCGGGCAGAGTTGTATCCTCACCGTGAGCTGTCTGTTGGGGAACAGCACCTACCCGGCGCGTGGTGTCGTTGAGGAAGATGTAACCGGGTACGTGATCGCCCGCCCTGCCTTCTCTGAACTCCTCGATCGCTCAGCCGCCTTTCGCCACCTGATCTTCGATCTCTTCGGCGAGCGTATGACGGGCCTGATGACTTTGATCGAGGAGATTGCCTTTCGTCGACTGGACCAGCGATTGGCTGCGCACCTGGCCGAACGCCCCGCTGTAGTGGAGACCACGCATCAGCAGCTTGCCAATGAATTGGGCAGCGTGCGCGAGGTGGTCAGCCGGATTCTCAAGCAGTTTGAGAAGCAAGGGTGGCTGCATCTGGAGCGGGGAACCATCCACATCGAGGATCGGGCGGCGCTGCGCTCATTTGCCGATCCCCTTGCGTGACTCTAGTCACCGACGGTGCCCCCTGCCGGTGCTATTCTGATACTCATCAACGGTAGTCCAATTCAGATAGTACAGCTTCAGGGGGAATTCAACATGACTCTTAACGTTGGCAGCACCGACCGCTGGGTACGCATTATTCTCGGCGTCGTCATCATCGGCCTGGGTTTCTACTTTCAGAGCTGGTGGGGCGCGCTCGGCATCATCTTCATCGCCACCGGCTTGATCCGCTGGTGCCCGCTCTATGTGCCCTTCAAGTTCAGCACGGCGAAAAAGTCAACGCGGGTCGGCGGCTAGAGATCGGGTTGTCGAGTTCGACCCCATCTTGTCAAAAATAAGCGGTGACTGTCCAGGTGCGACGCACCGGCCAGGAGAACGCTAGACGTTCATCAATCATCCTGGCCGGTGCGTCGCACCTGTGACAGTGCCAATTTCACGACAACACACGCAACCGGAGATCAAGATCCGCGGTTCAAGCGCCTCTGCCCTATCTCCACAGTAGCGCCACGCCGGTATACGTCTCCGGCTGGCGGAAGAGCCCTTCATAGCCGGTCTGGATCTCGTGTGGCGGCAGCCGGTGCGAGATGAGTGGATCGACGTGAAGCAGGCCGCGCTGAATCCAATCGAAGATCATCTCTTGTTTGGTGTACTGTGAAATGTGATTGCCGGCGTCTGGGTACATGGGCACCTGCCATTCCAGCGCGCCGCGTATGGTGATGAAGCGCAGATGCACGTCGGCCAGGATCTCGGTAAGATCACCCTGGATAGGCGTGCGCGGCGTACCGAGGATGATCACCTGTCCATAGCGTGCCGTAGCCCTAAGCGCCTGCCGAACTACCGCACTGTGCCCCACGGCATCCACCGAAATATCCACACCCTGCCCGTCCGTCTGCTCCATGATGAACTGTTGAACCGCTGCCTCGTCGCCGCCCACGGTGACAGGGACGCCGCAGCGTTCGGCCAATTGGCGGCGCGCCGCCACCGGGTCCACGCCGATTACCCGGCAGCCACGGATGCCGAATATCTGCGCGGCCAGGTTTCCTACCAGGCCCAGCCCAAAGACGGCGACCGTCTGCGCTTGATGCAGATCGGCTACGATGGGCGCGGTCATGGCCACGCCGGCCATGCGTGAGGCAGCCGCCGTCACCGGATCCAGCGTATCGGGCACGCGGATCACAAGGCGATCCTGATTGTAGCGGATCACTGAACCATGTTTCCCATAAGAGAAGACCCGATCCCCCGGCGCCACACGCTTGACGTTGCTGCCCACCTCGCGCACGATCCCCACATTTGCATAGCCAGACTGAAAGGGGAAGGTGCACCACTGCCCTGGCTGAAAGGCGCGTGGTTCGCGCCCGGTGTAGATCGAGAGTTCGGTGCCGGTGCTGATAAAGGTCACGTCGGTATCGACGATCAGCTCATTTGGCTCGAGTGCGGTATCGGGTAGCTGAATCGTTTGTACTGAAACTTCGTGCGGGCCGGTGACCACGACTTGCTGCGCGTTCAATTGTGTCTCCTTTGGTTGAAGAGGGGGTAAGAAGGATCGTTGTTGGAACCTTTTTGAGCGCTGTGGAGCCGCCGATCTCAATATACCACAATGGGGGCGTCGGCCCCGGCTACGTCATTTGACGGCGTGTGGGCAGGCCCATCTGGTATATTCGTGCCATTCAAAAATCGGCGGCTGTCGATTGTCCACTGTAGAGCCGGTTGCTATGCTGGGGTTATATACAATTCGGCTACTTCTTTGAAAGGAACTCTCATGCAAGGCAATACTACTCGACGCATGACCCTTGGCGTGCGGGTGTGGACCATCGGTATCCTGCTCGTGTTGTTGGCAGCTTGTGCACCGATACAGATCAACCTCGCGCCGCCTACGCCCGGCACCCCGGTTATCGTGGATGAACTGGCGATCACGCCACTGACGGTGGCCCCCGACGATGTTGCCGAGATCCTGGGCATCTACCGGTGGCGTTTCCACCTGACCGGCCCCGAATCGGTCGATGGTCTACGCATCCAGTTGAGCATCCAACGCCCGGGTCAAGATCCCGAAGTCCTGGCCGACTTTGGCAGCACGGACAATCAGGTGATCGACAACGATGTGCTGGTTGCGATCTACCCTATCGACGGGCCGATCTTCCAGGCGGAGCAACTTCAGTACTTCGTGCGCAATGATGGCAGCAGCACCACCGGTCTGCTCGACAATCCGGTCATCGGGTATACCGTTCTGCAACCGCACCAACCGGCGGAACCGGACGCGGAGGGCGGCTTCAAGCTGTTGACCATCGGCCAGGAGTTCACAGGCGACGACGTCATTACCATCCTGTTGCATATCTCGACCGGGGCTGAGACGTTCGATAACTGAAGCAAATCGGATCATTGACACCTATGGGTACGGGCACGAGGGGATGGGGGCGACGTCTCACCCATTGTCGCAGATCTCCGTCCCATCCCCCTCATGCCCCGACAACCGGCCGAGATCATGCATCATCGTACGGGCACGAGGGGGATGGGGGCGACGTCTCACCCATCGTCGCAGATCTCCGTCCCATCCCCCTCATGCCCCGACAACCGGCCGAGATCATGCATCATCGTACGGGCACGAGGGGGATGGGGGCGACGTCTCACCCATCGTCGCAGATCTCCGTCCCATCCCCCTCATGCCCCGACAACCGGCCGAGATCATGCATCATCGTACGGGCACGAGGGGGATGGGGGCGACGTCTCACCCATCGTCGCAGATCTCCGTCCCATCCCCCTCATGCCCCGACAACCGGCCAATATCATGATCATCGTACGGGCACGAGGGGGATGGGGGCGACGTCTCGCCCATTGTCGCAGATCTCCGTCCCATCCCCCTCATGCCCCGACAACCGGCCAAGATCATGCATCATCGTACGGGCACGAGGGGGATGGGGGCGACGTCTCACCCATTGTCGCAGATCTCCGTCCCATCCCCCTCATGCCCCGACAACCGGCCGAGATCATGCATCATCGTACGGGCACGAGGGGGATGGGGGCGACGTCTCACCCATCGTCGCAGATCTCCGTCCCATCCCCCTCATGCCCCGACAACCGGCCCAAGATCACGAGCAGCGTACGGGCACGAGGGGGATGGGGGCGACGTCTCGCCCATTGTCGCAGATCTCCGTCCCATCCCCCTCATGCCCCGACAACCGGTTTGCCAGGCCTGTGCCGACTGGGGACTTGTGGGCAAAGACTCACTGAAGTGGATTCCAGCGCATCGACAGCCCCAGCGCCGCCAGGACGAAGAGCGCACCCAGGGTGGTGAAGGCAAAGCTGACTTCGGTGGTTTCGTGGCGCATGATCAAGGAAGTAGGCAGGTTCTCGAAGACTTCCTGCAATTCGTCAGCGCTTTCGGGGGCGTAGTATTCGGCGCCGGTCATTTCGGAGACGCGCATCAGCGTCTCTTCATCGATGCCGCGGCGGAAGCGTCCACCGCCGCCACCCCAGCCACCGCCGAAGCCAAACGGATCGCCGGGCCCGCTGCCCCAGGGGTCGCCCTGCGCGATGAGGCCGCTGCAGTCCATCACGCCGCCGTTGGCCGTGCCAAAGCCGATGGTATAGACGCGGATGCCGCGGTCCACAGCCTGCTGCGCCGCCACCAGCGGTTCAGGGCCGGTGTTGCTGGCCCCATCGGTTAAGAGGACAATGATGCTGGGTGCATACGCCCCGTTGGGAACAGGGGTCACGTCCTCGTCGGCGGAACTGCGCACGCTGGGCGCTACGCCGCTATCTACTTCGGCGATGGCGTCGATGGATTCGAGGATGGCGCTGCCGATGGCGGTCCTGCGCCCGGTGATCAGGCTTTCCACCACATCGGCCAGCAATTCTTGATCGACGGTGGGCGATTGCACCAACTCACCGAAACCCGCGAAGGCCACAATGCCAATCTGCGTGTTTGAGGGCTGGCGACGGATGAAGTTCTGCGCTGCTTCCTTGGCTGCATGCAGGCGTGTGGGTTCAATGTCATTCGAGCACATGCTGCGCGATACGTCGAGCGCCAGCACAATCGTCGACTGCCCGGCGGGGACGCTGGTGATCGTCACCGGCCGCGCCATCGCCAGGATCAAGCTGCTCACTGCCAGCAAAAAGAGCACAAAGGGCAGGTGACGGCGCAGCCGTGCCTGTTGTGGCATGGCGGCGCGGATCAGCGATAGGCTCGAATAACGAACCGCAAAGCGGCGCTTGCGGCGCAACATCCACAGATACGCGCCCACCGCCAGCGGCACGATGACGAACAGAAGCAGAAACGTGGGCCAAAGTAGATCCATGAGGCGTCCTCCATCAACTACAACGCCGAGACGCAAGAAAACACACCTGGTGATCTTGACCGCGAGAAATGCAAACGGTGTGCAAAGAGATCCTGCTCAAACTTTCACGGCACGCGTCCAAACCAGAGCATCGACACCGCGCCCCCGATCAGTAGCAACAGGATGCTCGCCCCTGCGAACAACGAGGTTACTTCCATGGGGTCGGCTTCAATGGTGAGTTGGGGTTCCAGTGCGGCGTAGACGGAGCGCAGCTCTTCTTCATCGGCGGCGTTGAAGTAGTGTCCGTCGGTAAGCCCGGCAATATCTTGCAACGCCGAGTCGTCGAGGCGCGTGAAAACCTGGAAGCCTTCCACCTCAAGCACAGCGCCTTCGCTGCTGCCGATACCGATAGGATAGATGCGTACGCCCCGATCTGCCGCCACTTGGGCCGCCTCGAAAGGATCAGGCGGCGCCGTGTTCTCGCCATCCGTGAGCAGGACAATCGCCGCCGACCGGAAACTCCCGGCGGGGACGGGCTCCAATGTAGCCGTAGGCTCCGGTGTCAGGTTACTGTAGATGGGCGGCGCATCGCCCCTGGCAAAGACACTTTCCACTGCCATCAAGATCCCCTGCCCCAGAGATGTACCCCGCTCCGGCGCCAGACGGGCGATGGCGGCCAGCACTTCGTCCTGATTGTTGGTAGGCGCAAGGACGGGGAGGCCGCTGTCGCTAAAGGCCACCACACCAATGCGTACGCTGCTGGGTTGCCGTAGCACAAATTCCGTGGCGGCTGCTTTGGCCGCTTCAATGCGCGAGGGTTCCAGATCATCTGCGCCCATGCTGCCAGATACATCGAAGGCCAGCACAACCGTCCCTTGTAGGCGGGGCAGGCTGACCACTGCCTGCGGCCGCGCCGTGGCTACGAGCAGGATGATCAGCCCGGCCAGGAAGAGCAACGCCGGCACATGCCGTCGCTTTCCCGGTGCGGGGCCGCTGCTGGATTGGACAAAGCCCAGGGATCCATAGCGATCGGCTATCTGCCGGCGTCGTCGCTGGTTGCGCAGATAGAACGCCACCAACAAGGGGACGGCCAGCAGTGAAAGTAACATGGTGGGCCAGATGAAGGACATAGATCCGCCCTAACTCCCAATAATAAGGTCCACATAATAAGTGCTCTGTAACGTATGTTGTGGGGTTTGTGTGGGTGCGCCAAGACGCACCCACACAAACCTACCCCTCAATTACGTTGCTTACAGAGTAATCAGTGAACTCTGTGGACAAACTGCGTGTTCGTGTAGCTGTCGAGCGCACTTACCGTCGACGTCGCTTGCGTAATGCGGCAAAGCGTACAATGGCGCGCACGAGATCTTCTTCGGTGGAAAGGGAGAGCGCATCGACGCCGGCGCGCTTGAAGGCATCGTCGATGGCCGCCTGGCGCTGTTGGGCCGCTTCGTGGAAACGACGACGGAAGCCGGCGTCGTTGGTGTCCACGTACAGTTGCTCGCCGGTCTCGGCATCTTCCATCACCAGCAGGCCAACGTTGGGCAGCTCGACTTCGCGCGGGTCCCACAGACGGATGGCCAGCACTTCGTGGTGCCGACTGAGCAGGTTGAGCGCCCGTTCCCAGCCGGGTTCGCTGATGAAGTCGGAGACGAGAAAGATGAGCGAACGCCGTTTGATCGAATGCAGGCCCGCTTCGATCAGGTTCGCCAGGTTGGTGGGCCGGGTGCGCTGTGCATGCGGCTGGTTGAGCAGATCGTTGACCATCCTCAGCACCTGGATCCGCCCACCCCGCGCCGGGATGGTGCGGTCTACGCGGTCGCTGTAGAAGATTGCGCCCACGCGGTTCCCGTGCCGGGTGAGCAGCCGCGCGACCGTGGTCACAAAGTCTACCAGCACCGAACGCTTCTGGTTTTGCAGCTGCGCCAAAGTCCATAGACGGGCTGAGATCGAGCAAAAACCAGCCCGTCACCTCACGGTCTTCCACATACTGGCGCACATAGGGCGTGTCCATGCGCGCTGTGACATTCCAATCGATGTAGCGGATGTCGTCTTCGGGCTGGTATTCGCGCAGATCGGCAAAGTCGACGCCGTAGCCGTAGAACAGGCTGCGGTAGTCGCCTTGCAACAGACCGTCTAGACGGCGGATCACCTGCCAATCCAGCCGGAGCAGGAGGCGTTCAGGCGCTAACGCGGCGGTTTGTGTACTCATGCAGAGGCACCTCGGGCACAGGAATTCGGTTGAGAATCTGACCAAGCAGATCGTCGGCCGTCACGTTGTCGGAGAGTGCCTCGTATGAGAGCACCAGGCGATGGCGGATCACGTCTAGCGCCACATCGAGCACGTCGTTGGGGAGAACGTAAGCGCGTTGACGTACGAAGGCCAGCGCACGCGCCGCCAGGATCAGGTTGATCGAGGCGCGTGGGCTGGCGCCAAAGGTGAGGTAGTGTTGCAGATCGGCCAGACCCACACGTTGCGGCTCGCGGGTGGCCGTGACCAGCTTGACGGCGTACTCCATCAGCGTCGGGTCGGCGTAGACACGGTCCACTTCTTGCTGTAACTCTTGAAGTTTCTCTGTGTTAAGGACTCGTTGTACCGGTGGCATGGGGCTTGTCATGCGTTCAACGATCACAAATTCCTCGGTGGCGGATGGATAGCCCACCAGCACCTTGAGCATGAAGCGATCCACCTGCGCTTCGGGCAGTGGATAGGTGCCTTCGGTCTCGATCGGGTTCTGTGTCGCCAGCACCAGGAAAGGGCTGGGCACGGGGAAGGTCTCACGCGCAATCGTCACCTGCCGTTCCTGCATCACTTCGAGCAGCGCGCTCTGTACCTTAGCGGGGGCGCGGTTGATCTCGTCGGCCAGGAGCAGGTTGGTGAAGACCGGCCCGAACGACGTGTTGAATTCGCCGGTCTTCTGATTGTAGATGCGCGTGCCCACCAGGTCGGCGGGGACAAGGTCGGGCGTGAACTGGATGCGTTTGAAGTCGCCGCCAATCACCTGGGCCAGCGTCTTGATCGCCATTGTCTTGGCCAGGCCGGGCACGCCTTCCACCAGGATGTGTCCTCGCGCCAGCAGCGCCACGATCAACCGCTCCAGCAGATGATCCTGCCCTACGATTACCTTCTTTACCTCGTACAACACCCGCTCCATCAGGGCCCCGTGTTCGGGGCTAAGCGAACGATCCATCAGATTCTCCTCTTTAGTAGGGCGGTAATCCCGCGGCCCCGCCGGCGACATCGATGGGCACAGCAAACCCGATGCCGATGAAAACGCTCTCGTTGGTGGGGTTGACCAACCCGGCGACGATGCCGATGACTTGTCCGTAGCGGTTGAGTAGCGGACCGCCGGAGTTGCCAGGATTGACGGCGGCGTCGATCTGGATCAGTCCTTCGATTCGTTGATCACTGTTGATAGGGCGGATCGTGCGATCAAAGCCCGAGATGACGCCCGAACTCATAGACGCGTAGAGACCCAGTGGGTGGCCGACGACGTACGCTTCGTCGCCCACCTTCATGGCGTTAGGGTTGCCCAGGATGGCAGGCACCAGCAGCGGCGGCGTCTGGTCGGGGCGCAGCACCGCGATGTCCTTTTCGGCTTGCACGGCCACGACCTGAGCCGGCGATTCGAAGCCATCGGCGAAGGTCAACCGGATCTGGCCCGCTCCTGCCACGACGTGCAGGCTGGTCAGGATGTCCCCTTCTGTGCTGATGACTACGCCGGTACCCAGGCCACCGTCGACGGCGTCTTCATCTTGGGTGGGGAGCAGCCCCAGCCGTGCCTCATCGAGAGGACCGTCATCGCCGTCGAAGTGCCCTGTCTGGATGAGGACGAGCGACGGCTGGATGGCGCGAAAAACCAGCGACGAGTAGGCCGGCATTGGGGTGGCAGAGGCCATCACTTCGCCGGCCGCCTCAACCACGTCCTCGCGGGTGAGTGGAATTTCGTCGGGAACCAGGGTGCTGTAAATGAGGACTGCCGCCAACGCCGCCGCCACACCACCCACAAAGAGGAGTGCCTGCCCGGCGTAGGGCCGAAGACGCTGCGCTCGTTGTCGCCACAGCGCCGCTCGAAGCGCAGAAGGGACATTCATCCATGCCTCCTGCTACAGGAACGAAAGAATGCACTATAAACTTGGAGTAGGCGCAGTATACGCAGAAACGTGAACCGTTTCAAGTCGGATCGACTACAAAGAATCAGGATGCACCTTTTGAACGTCGCGGAAAAGGGGATCGGATCTGTGCGTGGCCGTGTATCGTACCGGCGCGCCCCATAATCGGACAGATCCCAGCGGCAGGAAAGGGTGAGTATGGGGTGGGTCTGGTCTATCCCCACCCACGTCCTGGTGCGTCTTGTAGCAGAAGGCCAGGAGGAACCTGAAGCGTGCGCGTACGAACGGATGTTGAGATCATGAGCGAGGCTGCGCAGGTTTCGTCGGCGTCGGTTGAGGTGGCTGATCTTGCGGAGGGAGAAGCCGCAGCGCCTGTACCAGGCGAACGTAGCGGCCTCGTCGGCGATTCCGTGGAGAGGCTGAAAATCGCCACAGAGAACACAAAGCGCACAAAGCAGAAGAGGGAAGCGACCTTATCTCTGTGTTCTCTGTGTTCTCTGTGGTAGTTCCCGCCACATTCGCTCTCTTGCCGGGTACTCCCGCACCTTAGCTTCGCCGGTCGCAAACCTCTCGGTTTCAAGGTGATACCGCGATAGCACCACCCTACCCCTGCTCGCGAATGTTGAACTCCAGCTTCCACTGCCGTTCTGGGTTGGCTCGGGAGACGCACCAGAGCTCCAGCGTGCCAATCTCGGTGACACGGCTGCGCAGCCACACGGGGATAACGGTCCCGCCGGCTTCATCGTCGCTGGCCTCCAGGTGGGTTTCCAGGGTGGTGACTTCGTCGATCTCGCCGCCCCAATCTTCCACCTCTTCGCCCACCGTATCCTGTTTGCGCGTGTTCGAGGCGAGGAAGGGGAAGATCGCCGGTTGCCCTACCACCAGCCCGAATTCGCGGCCACGGATTTCGGCATCGCTGCCCTCTTCCATGCCAAAGGGAACCACGCACAGTGCCTTGATCGGGGTTGGGATGCCGGGGACAGTGGGCATGGCGCTCTCGATGCCGATGTAGTAGCTGCGCGCCGTCCCTGCGCGGATGCGGATGCCGCGTCCTTTGCGGGCGAGGCCGTAGTAGGCTGCACCCAACGCCACCGCCAGATCCAGGTCTACCGCCGTAAGCTCGCGCAGATCGGCGTTGCCGCTCCACGTGCGCAGCGCGTCCAGCACCTGCCCTCGCAGCGAGGAGGCCTTCATCACGCCTCCGTTAAAGAGGACCGCCGACGGGTAGCGTCGCGGATTCGTCTCCTCGCCCCAGCTTTGCGATCCACCGGCCTGGCGGCTAAGGAAAGCGGCCAGATGGCGCGTAATGGCCGGGTCCGAGGCGTAGGGTAGGCCCATTTCGCGTACACCTACCTGCGCCTTCTGCTGTGGAAATTCGTCTGCCCCGCCAATCGGGAAGAAGCCTTGCAGCAGGATCGATTCGATCTCGTCGCGAGTCAATTCGGTGCGAATGGTGCCGCCAATCAGCGACGAACCACGCCCGAGCACGATCACCGGCTCCGATTCGAGATCGGGGTTGCTGAGCAGCTTTTCTTTGGCCTTGCGGCAACTGTGCCAGAGGCCGCGGAACTGCCAGTTGTCGATCTGCGTGCCCCGCTGCGCCAGCTTGGATCGCACCGCGTAGGCCAGCGTCAGATCCATGTTGTCGCCGCCAAGGAGGATGTGATCGCCCACGGCCACCCGTTGCAGATCGAGGTTGCCCTCCTCTTCCACCACTTCGATCAGGCTGAAGTCACTGGTGCCGCCGCCCACGTCACAGACGAGGATGCGATCCCCCACACCGATCACGGTGCGCCAGTCTTCGCTCTGCGCTTCGAGCCAGGCGTAGAAGGCAGCCTGCGGCTCTTCGAGCAGCGTAAAGTGGAGCAGACCGGCCTGTTGTGCCGCCTGCACCGTCAGCTCCCGCGCCACCGCGTCAAAGGAGGCGGGCACGGTCAGGTAGATCTCCTGCTGCTGGAAGAGCGCATCGGGATCCTCCTGCGCCATCTGTGCGTTCCAACCCTCGCGGATATGGCGCAGATAGCGCGCCATCGCCTCCACCGGGGAGACACGTCGCGCCTCCGCCGGCGCTTCAAAGGGCAGGATCGGCTGCGTCCTGTCCACGCCGCGGTGGCTCAGCCAGGACTTGGCCGAAGAGACCAGCCGCGCCGGCAGTTCTGCGCCACGGTTGCGCGCATACTCGCCCACCGCGTAGTCGATTTCGGCATTCCAGGGCAGCGCCAGGGCGCCTTCAGGCACATCGTGCGGCCCCGGCAGCAACAGAAACGACGGCAACAGCGGCTGCGCCTTGACTTCGCCTGCCGCAACCACCTGTGGAATCGCAAACAACTGCACCGCCGGTTGTTCAAACTCTGGCGGAACGGCGTCGGTATAGGCCACCACACAATGGGTTGTGCCCAGATCGATGCCAATGATGTATTTAGGATCGGACAAGGGGAAACTCCTTTAGATCTCTACTTCTGCCGGCGCAATGACCTTCTCTTTGTCACTCGTCTGCTTGGGCAGATCGATCTTGGTGACGCGCCAGCCACGGTGAACGAGGGTGCCCTGGAAGGGCGGCTCCCCTGTGACGTTGCCGACGAGGCGCACGGCGTTGGCGTCAAAGCCCGGCTGCACAGTCACCTGGCTGCCTTCGGCTTCGCTGTAGATGGATTCGAGCTTGACATGCTCGGCCAGGGCGGCTTTGCTTTCGGCATGAATGTTGCGCACGGCTGCGCCGATCTGAGCGTCATCGTAGGCGCTGAGGTTCTCCTGCAAAAAGTCGATCAGCCGTCCCTTGCGCTGAAGGATGGCGAGCATCTGAATGGCGGCCGCATCGGACGGCGGCGCCGGTGGCGGCGCAACCGGCTTCGGTTCTGGTTTTGGCGCAACCGCTGGCGGGGTTTGACGCACCGGCGGCGGTGCAATCGTTTGTTGCACTGACTGCACAAAGCGGTTTCCAATCGCCAGCAACGTCAGCCAGAGGACAAGCGTCACCAGCAGACCCAGACCAAACAGGTAGGTGTTCTGGAGCACATCGCCATAGGTGACGTAGAGGGCGCCGATTAGAATGCCGTTCAAAACCAACACGGCAAGGAAGGTGCGCACAGCAAAGGATCGTTGTTGTTCGTTCATAGTCGACTCCTATCGGTTGAAGTCAGGTGAATGGTTGCACAGGGCACTTTTATCAAGCGTTACCTGCTTTGTACACAGGATTCAGTCATTTTTGGATTATACCACCTCCTGAGCGGTTTCCTGAGTGAGGACGCACTCAACTCTGTTATCGTGAAGCAACTTTGAAAACCGAAAATGACTAGCGTCGGTTGAGTCCGACAGTAGCGGTCGCGACCGGAGCTTGCGGAGGGCATGGCGCTGCGCCATAACGGCTCGCAGACTCGCCTACTCACCCGGCGGTCCTCGCCGCGGCGTCGCTAGTCAGATGCCCAAACCTTGAAACGTTGGAAATCTATTCTCTTCACGCTATAATCGGATAGTGTATATTTGGAGTTTCCATTTGAGCAACAGATCCCAAAGGAGAAAACCCTCGATGGCCGATGTGGCTTCTGTGGTCGAAACAATTGGACGTGGTGGCGTGGTGCCGGTGGTACGCCTGTCGGATCTATCCGCCGCGGTGGATCTGGCACGGTCGCTGCTGGCCGGCGGCGTCACTGCTGTGGAGTTGACCATGACCAGCCCCGGCGCATTGGACGCGCTGCCCCTGTTGCTAGAGAATGTGCCTGAATTCCGCAGCGGACAGGCTGCCCTGGGCATGGGATCTGTGCTCAATGCCGACATGGCGCAGGCCGCCATCGACCGCGGCGCGATGTTCATCGTGGCGCCAATGCTCGATCTCGCCAGCGTGGCGGCCTGTGTTCGGCAGTCGATCCCGGTGATGCCCGGGGCATTGACGCCCACCGAGATTCAAACCGCCTGGGTGGCGGGGGCGTCGGTGGTCAAGGTCTTCCCGGCTAGTGTGGTCGGCCCCGCCTATTTCAAGGATGTGCTGGCCCCCTTGCCCCACTTGAAACTGATGCCTACCGGTGGCGTAGACCTGGAAAACGCTGCCGAGTTTATCCGCAACGGTGCGGTGGCGGTGGGCGCGGGCAGCAGCCTTGTTGACAAACGCATCATTGCCGCCGCCGATTGGGATGAATTGACCCGGCGCGCGGCTCAATTTGTCCAAACCGTGCAACGTGCAAGGAGCGCACAATGAGCCAGTATGACGTGATCACTCTGGGCGAAACCATGATGCGGCTGGCCCCTCCCGGTCAACTGCGCATTGAGCAGACTACCGTTTTCGACATTGAAATCGGCGGCACCGAATCCAACATGGCGGTGGGGCTGGCCCGCCTTGGGCTGAACGTGAGCTGGATCTCACGCCTGCCCGAAAATGCACTCGGACGCCGCCTGTCGCGCATTCTCAAGGGTAACGGTGTCGACGTTTCGCATGTTGTCTGGGCCGAGGATGAACGGCTTGGCACCTTCTTTATTGAGTTTGGCGATGGGTCGCGCCCCACCTCGGTGATCTATGACCGCGCCAACTCGGCAATGGCGCGCATGCAGCCCACCGACTTACCGGTGGAACTCTTTCAACCGCAGGTCGCACGCCATCTTCATCTCACCGGCATTACCCTCGCCATCAGCGATGCCGCAGCAGCCACGGCAGAACGAGCGTTGCGGCTCGCCAAAGAGGCCGGTTGGACGGTTAGTTTCGATCCCAACTACCGGGCCAAATTGTGGACCCCTGAGGCCTGTCGAGCAGGATGTCAGCCGTTTGCCGAAGCTGCCGATATCTTCTTCATTCCACTGCGCGACGCCCAGACGATCTACGCCATCCCCGAGGACGCTACGCCCGAACAGGCGCTGGCCGAGTTCCAGTCCATGTTCCCGCAGGCTACGATTGTGCTGACCCTGGGCAGTGGGGGGTGCATTGCCGCTGAGCCGGGAAAGGCGCCACTTGCACAGCCCGTTTTCCCGGTGCAGGGCAGCGTCGGGCGCATTGGCGCGGGGGATGCCTTCATCGCCGGCGTCCTCTATCGCTATCTCGAGCCGGACGTGCGCGATCAGTGGCTGTCCGAAGCGCTGCTGTGGGGCACAGCCGCTGCTGCTTTCAAGTACAGCATTCCCGGCGATATGGCGCTCTTTGAACGCAGCGAGGTCGAAGCGCTGATCAAGAGCGCGGGCAGCGGCGTCGCGCAAGTGCAGCGTTAACGCGATGAACAAGCACGGAGGGTGGGCTGAGATCCGCTACCCATTCTTCGTGCTTGATTCTTCATTCATTTCCCCGTGCTAATGAAAGATCGAACTCACTATCAAGTCTTGGGCGTGCGGCATGAGGCGTCTCCCAGTGTGATCGAGGCAGCTTACCGCCGGCTTAAACGCCAGTACGAGTCGGCTGCCTATTTGGAACGCCGTCGGGTTGGGGTGAACCTGACGGTGGAGGATACGCTGCTGGAGCGTATCGAAGAAGCCTATACCGTCTTGTGTGATCCTGCCTTGCGTGGCCGTTACGATGCATCTTTGCTGGGGCAGGAAAACATCGCGGAATCGCTCGATCTGGCGTTGGCCGAGCGTCGGCAGCAGGTGGAAGCCGGCGCCTGGCTCTCGGAACAGCATCACGACGGCGACGAAATCCGCTTTCGCATTGGGTGGGCTTCGGATTTCGCCGCCGTGCGCAAGACGATTGAAAGTAGAATTCCTAGCGAGGCGCGCCGATACGACGCCATTCGTGGTGAATGGTCTGTCGAGGGTCGCTTCAATGACCTGTTGGCCGAACTGTTCGACAATTACGAGCGGCCCGAACGCCCGCCTATCCCGCGCCTGCGCGCCCCCGTCTACGAACCGCAGCCCTATACCCCCACCCGCCGTCGCATCCGTGAAGCCTGGGACGGCTGGCCTTTCCTGGTGGTGGCGGGGCTGGTGGTGGCGATTGTGTTTACGTTGCTCTTCCCACGGCCCGACGAACAGCAGGTCGCCGCACAAGCAACCGCCACGGCCGCGGCCGTCTTCGATCTTTCGGTTCGTGCCAACGCCGATGCCTTCCCCACCGCGACGCCCGAGATGTCACGACAGTTCATGCTGCCGCTGTCGCCCGCCTACACCTCGGTTCACCTGCGCGCCCAGCCGGCCACCGATGCCGATTCGGTAGGATTCATCTATCAAGGACAGACGTATTGGGCCGTCGGTCGCACAGCGGACAGTAGCTGGCTGCTTATTCAGTCCGAAGAGCAGATGGGCTGGTCGGCGGCGTGGACCGTGAATGTGCAGGGTGAGATCACAACCTTGTCCACCGTTGCGCCTCAGGGGGAGCTGCCCACGCCTGCACCAACGCCGTTCTTCGCCCCGGCGCCTACCCCCACACCTTGATCCAATCCGACGTCAATCGGCGCATCTCGTCGCACCCGGCTTCAACACAGGTGCTTTCGCTCTGCGCCCGCCGCCGGGCCGTGTTACAATCAGAATGAATTTCAGCAGACCGTCCGCCAAAAGTCAGCCGCGCCGGAACCGCTTAAATTAGACTCAAGCCGTCTTTCCAAAAGCAGTACATGCCCACTGTTCACATAGACACATTTCACTATCCTCTTGGGGGAGGAAAAACCTATGAACGCTTCTAGTATGAACCCGAATGGCCTGCGCAATCGAGTGCTGCGCGGATCACCGATTGTGATCGCCATCATTGCCATTCTTCTGATTTTCGGCTTACTCGCCTTCTCTGGCCAGTTCTACTATGCTTTCGAGCGGGTGAACGAGCAGGAGATCGGTGTCCAGTTTCAAGGGGGAAAGATCAAGGATGTCGTCGGCCCCGGCGTCTACAGTGACTTCGGCCTCTACGTCGATCTGGTGCGAATCTCAACGCAAGCCGTGCCTTTCTCTGTCGAAGACCCTGAGATCATCACCGCCGACAAACAGCGCATTGGCCTGGTGGTTACCGGGGATATCTTCCGCCCGAACGTCGCCTCGCGCGATCGGCTCCGTGAACTGTGGGCGCAGTACCGTATCTACTATCTGGATGATCAACTCGTCAATAATCGCGTGCAAGAGTTAGCCAAGCAGGCCATGAAGGTCTGCGTGGGCAACCGCAACTTTGATGATAATGTCGTCGGCACGGCGCGTGATGTGCTGCGTACCTGCATCGACGAAGAGGTGAGCGGCCTGGCCCAGAATTTCGGCCTCAACATCGACAACATCGTCGTGCCCGACGTCATCCTATCGCCCGAGGTGCAGGTCGCACTAGACGCCATTGTGCAGAGCCGCCTGGAAACCGAGAAAGCCGCACAAGACACACTGCGCGCCGAAGCCCAGGCCGGCGCCGAACAGGCCCGCCAACAGGGAGAGATTCGCATTGAACAGAGCCGCTTCCAGGAACAGGCCCGCCAGCAAACCCTGTTGGCCGAACTGGACCGCGCAAAGGTCACTGCGCAGAAGGCCGTGATCGAGGCCGAACGCGCCAACGAACAGGCCCGTGTCGAGGCAGAGCTCGCCATCATTGAAGCCCAAAAGGCCAACGATCTGCTCGCCGCCCAGCGCGATCTAGAGATTGCTTTGGTCCAGGCGCAGGCCGCAGCGGAACAGGCCAAAGCCACGGTGGCAGTGGATACGGCGCTGGCCCAGTTGTACGCTACCTCTCCTTCCTATGTCACGTTGCTGATGGCGCAGGCCAACGCTGCCGCCCTCAACGAGACCGACAAGGTCATCTTTGCGCCGGAAGGCACCACGCCTACCCTCGTCATTCCTGGCCCAGGCATCGTCCCTACCATTGATACAGGGCAACAGGCCGCCAGCCAGTAGGAGTAGACCGTTGAACGATCCACGCCGACGGCAGGGTCAGCAAGCGGAAGATCTCGCCGTCGGCGCGCTCAAAGCGGCAGGGTTGACCATCCTTGCACGCAACTGGCGTTGCCCGGCGGGTGAACTCGACATCATCGCCGAGGAGATCGCACCCGACTACGCATCGGGCCAGTCGGCGGCGCCGTGGCTGGTCTTCGTGGAAGTGCGCAGCAAACGTGGACGGGGCAGTGCTCGACAGGCGTTCAGCCCACGCAAGCAGTTGAAACTGCAAGAGGTGGCCGCTCATTACGTTCAATCCGTCGCGTGGACCGGTCCCTGGCGCATCGATGCCGTTGCCGTGCAGTTTGACGGCGGCGGAGGCGTCACCAGTATTGAACACATTCGGCACGCGATTACGGGGTGAGGATGATGGGATGAACGAGATGATGGGGTGAAGGGGTAAGGGTGAAGGGACGAGATGATGGGATGACGGAGAGTATCCTTCATCATCTCCATCATCTCCATCATCTCCATCATCTCCATCATCCTCATCATCTCCATCTCTCTTCCGACAACTATGGATCACATCGAACCACTTCCCCCTCTCATCGTCATCCTTGGGCCCACGGCCGTGGGCAAGACCGCGCTCAGCCTCGATCTGTGTCGCCGCTTCGACGGTGAAGTCATCAGCGCAGACAGCCGGCAGATCTATCGCGGCATGGATATCGGCACCGCCAAACCGTCGCCCCTGGAACAAGCGCAGATCGTCCACCACTTGATCGACATCCGTGAACCTGACGAGATCCTCTCTGTGGCCGAGTATCAGGCGATGGCCTATGCTGCCATCGATGATATCCACCGTCGCCGCAAAGTTCCCTTTCTGGTAGGGGGCACCGCTCTCTATCTAGGCGCTGTGGTGCGGGGGATGAAGATCCCTGATGTGCCGCCAAATCCACAATTGCGCGCCGAACTAGAGGAGGTGGCTGCCCGACAGGGACATGAAGCGCTCTTCGCCCGCCTGCAAGAGATGGACCCGGCGACGGCGGCGCAGATCGATGGCCGCAATGTGCGCCGTGTGGTGCGCGCCCTGGAGATTATGATCGAGACGGGGCGGCCCAAGAGCGAGCTAGAAGGCGAAGATCCGCCGCCATACCGTATTCTGCAACTCGGGCTGGACATGCCGCGCGATCAGCTTTACACGCGTATCGATCAACGTGTCGAACAAATGGTGCAGGATGGCCTGATCGAAGAGACACAGCGATTGTTGGCGGCCGGTTATCCCGCCAATCTACCGGCGCTGACCAGCCTCGGCTATAAGGAAATCGGTGCGTACCTGCGTGGCGACGTGGAACTGCCGGCCGCCGTCGAACGCATCCAAACCGAAACCCATCGCTTCGTGCGCCATCAGTACAGTTGGTTTCGCCGTATGCAGGGCGTCACCTGGTTTGATTGCAGCGTCCCCTGCGCCGAGACTATCCAGGCCCAGGTCGGTGACTTTTTGTAATCGGAATGGACCGGAACAGATGCAACGCACCGGCGGCAGCGACGCCGGACCTGCACAAAAGACATAGCCGGTGCGGCGCACCCGGGGCGGTATAGAATGATTGGATTGTGCGGAATTTTCGGCTCCATTGCCAGCATACCCGGTTAGACGTATAATAAATATCTGTATGGATGGCTCGAAGGAGCTTGTGTACTGATCCTACTTGACGTTCGGGGGAACATTTCGTGAAGACTGAATTTGAAATCAACGAATTACACCAAGACGAAGATGAGGAAGCCAGGCCGGTATCGAACGGTAGGGCACCGCTTCCGCGCCCCTCTTTGTTGACGGATCACCAGTTGCTTTCCAAGTTATCTGGGCTGCCGCTCGATACCGACGGCATCCACCCTGTCGACCCAACACTGACCCCCGAAGAGCTTCAGGAACTGGAAAAACTCTTTGCTCAGTTGCCTGATTTTTACACAGCCGAACAATTGGATCAGATTCTGCGCGCGTATGTGGTGGCCAGCCATTCCCACCGTACCCAGATGCGCAAAACCGGTGAGCCGTACATCCTTCATCCTCTGGCCGTGACGCAGATCCTGGCCGAACTGCGGCTGGATGTCGACACGCTCACGGCGGCGCTGCTCCACGATGTCGTCGAAGATACGGATATCACGACCGAATATATTGCCAAAGAGTTTAACAACGATGTGGCCGAATTGGTTGAAGGGGTAACCAAACTCAAACGCATCAAAGAGTTGAGCAACATGCGTCACAGCGTGGCCGATGAAAAGGCCGAGTCGCTACGCAAGATGTTCCTGGCCATGGTCGAGGATATCCGCGTCGTGATGATCAAGTTGGCCGACAGGCTGCACAATATGCGCACCCTGGAAGGCCAGCCCGATCACAAGCGACGACGCATTGCGCGCGAGACGTTGGAGATCTTCGCGCCGCTGGCCAATCGTCTCGGCATCTGGCAGATCAAGTGGGAGCTAGAGGACTTGAGCTTCCGCTATCTAGAGCCGGCTACCTATAAAGAGCTTTCACATGCCATGCACGAAAAGCGCGCCCAACGTGAACAGTGGGTAGCCGAAGTGCGCAGCATGATGAAAGCAGCCATGGAAGAAGCCGGGCTTGTGGCCGAAATCAGCGGACGCCCCAAGCACATCTACAGCACCTATCGTAAAATGAACCGCAAGGATGTCGCCTTCGACCAGATCTATGACATCCACGGGTTTCGCATCGTCGTCGATTCGGTGGCGCACTGCTATGCAGCACTCGGCGTCATCCACAGCCTGTGGCGGCCCATCCACGGCGAATTTGATGATTACATCGCCAACCCCAAAGACAATCTCTATCGCAGTCTGCACACTGCCGTCGTCGGCCCCAACGGCAAGCCCATGGAAGTTCAAATCCGCACCAAGGAAATGAATCACATTGCCGAATATGGCATTGCGGCCCATTGGCGTTACAAAGAGCAGATGCGGCCCAACCAAGCGCTAGACAACAAGATCGCCTGGATCCGCCAGTTGATGGAGTGGCGGCAGGATGTGACCGATGCCAAGGAATTTGTCAGCGGCATGAAGACCGACGTCTTCCAGGATCGCGTCTACGTCTTCACCCCGCGGGGTGACGTGATCGATCTCCCTACGGGCGCTACGCCCATCGATTTTGCCTATCACGTCCACACAGAATTGGGTCATCGTTGCCGCGGGGCCAAGGTCAACGGCAAACTTGTATCGCTTGATTATCAACTGCACAACGGCGATCAGGTGGAAGTCGTGATTGCCAAGCGCGGTGGCCCAAGCCGCGATCGGATCAACCCCAACCTGGGCTACGTGGCAACGCAACGGGCGCGCAGCAAGATCCGCACCTGGTTCCGCCGCCAGAACCGTGATGAGAACATTGCACAGGGCCGGCAGATCCTTGAAAAGGAACTGAAGCGGCTCTCGGTTACCCTCAATTTTGAAACGGTGGCGCGGCTCGTCGGCTTCGAAAAACTCGATGATTTCCTGGCCGCCATCGGTTACGGTGACGTCAATACGCAGACCATCGCTCAGAAGATCATCGAACATGAGCGCAGCCTGCAGCCGCAGCCCATCAACCTGCCCAGCAAGGACACAGAACGCGAGGACTTGGCGCTAGAGGGCATCCATGTCGCCGGTCTGGAAGGATTGCTGGCGCGACCGGCGCGTTGTTGCCATCCTGTGCCGGGCGATCCTATCGTGGGCTATGTCACCAAAGGGCGCGGTGTCACCATCCATCGCAATGACTGCCCCAACATCCTGGCGCAGCAAAACGACAAGGAACACGCACGTTTGGTAGAAGTCCAATGGGGGATTGAGAGCGCTGAGACCTACCCTGTCAGCATTCAAGTGAAGGCTTATGATCGGGCGGGGTTGCTACGTGATGTAACGGGGTTGGTCGCCGACGAAAAGATCAATCTGCGTTCGGCCGAGGCCATCACCGGCATGAAGAACAACATCGCACAGATTAACGCTACCCTGGAAATTGGCGACATCTCACAGTTGACGCGAGTCTTGACGCGGATTGAGCGATTGCCAAATGTGTTGGAAGTGCGCAGAAAGGTCAGTTAACCGAGGCGATATCCTGCGCCGCGTACGGTGATCAAGCGGTTTGGTCGAGACGGATCCTCTTCGATTCGTTCGCGCAACCAGCGAATGTGTACGTCGAGTGTCCGTGTATCCCCTAAGAACTTCGTGTCCCATACCATCTGCATCAGTTCCTCGCGGCGAACCGTAACGCCAGGTCGTTCCATGAACACCTGCAACAGTTTGCACAGCTTTGGTGGCAGATGGTGCTCCCCACTTGGCCCATCCACGATCCGCATGGCCACATCCAGTTGAATATCACCGACCCGCAAGTACATTTGCCTGCTCCCTCCAAGTAGCCGGGCTATCGCTTTGCCGGCCTGGGCCAGAGAAAACGGACGCAAAATGAAGCCGTCGAATTCAAAATCTTGGCTGTCAATGTCTTCTTTGTGAACGGCGATAATGAGGATCTGTGGCAGGCGACTGCGCAGCGAGCGGCACAAGCGGAGACGGTTATAGCGCCCTTGATCGATCTCCACGATCAAACCGTGTGGCGGCGCCGCGCGCACTTCTTCTGTGGCCACCTTTTGGCTAGAGACGCACACAAATTGCAGCCCGGGCATGGAGGGTTCCTCGACAGCCATCCGAAGATGTTCGTCGCGCAATGCGTCTTCAATGGCTTGTGCCAGTTTTCGGCTCTGGCCAACGTATAGTAGCCTGATCGAGGTTGGGGTAGTCATGCTGTTTCCATCAACTGTTAAATGCGGGGGGCTATGCTGCCAAGGGCTAATTATAGTGGAAGCACTGGGGAAACGCAATCGCATTTTTTTGCCGGGTGGGGTCGCTCTGTTCAGGCTTGGGGCGTCATGCAGCGGCAAACAAACCTGGCGACTGAGACAGTGGGGCGGAAGCACTAACCGCCCCACTGTCTCAGTCGCCAATCTCACATCAGGAATGGTACCTCTGAAGCTCCACCAATCCCACTTCAGTCAATCTCAATTGCAGCCAGTTCATCGATCATTTCTTTGATCACATCGAAGCCACCCTGCCAAAACTCGGGATCGCTCATGTCAATGCCGGCTTCTTCAAGGATCTGCGCCGGACGCGCCGACCCCCCATAGGCCAGCATCTTTAAGTACCCGGGCTTGAAGGCATCCCCTTCCTGTTGATAGCGGCGGTAAAGGGCGAGCACCAACAATTGGCCGAAACTGTAGGCGTAACAGTAGAAGGGCGTGCTGTAGATATGGGGGATCGAAATCCACTCGTACTGAAAATCTTCGCTCAATTCCAGGCTATCGCCAAACTGATCGCGCAGATTGTCCAGATAGATCTCGTTCAGTTCTTGAGGCGACTTGTTGTCGAGAATCGCCTGGTGCGCATCCTGCTCGAAAAGGACAAAGTACGCCTGGCGCATGACGGTGGCGTAGATGTCGTCGACCGCTGCCGCCAGAATGTCGCGTCGCACCAGCGGATCCTTTTCCTGGGCCAGCAGCCGATCGGTCATGATCATCTCGGCGAAGACCGAGGCCGTTTCGGCCAGCGGCAGGGACGCATGTTGTGTCAACAGCGAGTGATGCTCGGCCATCATGCTGTGGATGGCATGCCCTAACTCGTGGGCGAGCGTGGCTACATCGCGCACCTGTCCTGTATAGTTAACCAGCACATAGGGGGTCAAGTTGGGTGTTACTGTGCTGCAAAAGGCGCCGCTGCGCTTGCCTTTGCGGATCTCGCTGTCAATGTGGTTTTGATCAAAGACACGCTGCGCCTGGGCTGCAATCTGTGGCTCAAACCGGGCAAACGTATCCAATACCGAATGCACCGCTTCGTTGTACGGGATCGTTTTGTCCGACTGGGTCAAGGGCGCGTAGATGTCATAACGGCGCAGCTTATCGACGCCCAGCCATCCGGCCTTCAACTGGAAGTAACGCTGGAAGATCGGCGCATTGTGGCGCGCCACGGTCAGCAAGGCGTCCACGGCTTCATCAGGGATATCGTTGGCCTTGTTGCGCACGGCGATGGGCGAGGCAAAGCCGCGCAGTTCCACGTTTTCGCTGTACCAATCGCGCACCCTGTTCGCATAGATCTGGGCCAGGATGGGCGCTTCCTGCCCATAGACGCGGTGGAGCTCTTGATAAGCGGCAGCGCGCACATCCGGATCGGGTGAATAATAGTAGCTGGACAGCTCGCCGCGAGTGAGCGTCTTTTCTTCGCCGTCGACGGTGATTTTGAATTCAAGACGATTGGTCAACATCGAGTAGACCGTCAGCAGCGCATCGATGCCGTTAGCATCTTTGGTGTTAATCAGTTGCTCTGATTTTTCATCGAGGGTAAAGGGCTTAAAGAGGCGCATCTCAGCCAGGAAGTGGCGATAGTCGGCATTCTCCTCCCCATTGGGGAGCAAGCGTTCGGCTTCGTCGTCACTTAAGTTCTTCCACCACAGGCTGAAAAAGAGCATGCGGTTCTGGATTTGGGTCCAGGTTTGCATGATACGGTTACGGTAGGTCAACGCTTCGGGTGACTGCGTGTTCTCTGAAAACCAGAGGCTGCCGTAGGCGCCCACCAGATACACCTGTTCGGCTGTGGCTTCATACTGGCGCAAGATGACCAGCAACTGTTCGGGATCCATCTCGGGCGACAGCGTAGTGCGCGCCGCCTCAAAGGTCTGCACACTTTCTTCGAGATTGTCGAGCCGTTCGCGGATGATATCTTCCGTCGGTGCAGGCAGCATTTCCGATAGATCCCAACGAGTGGGCTTGTAACCAACGGCGTTGTTGATCTGGGTAGTCATGGTTATTTCCTATTTGGGTTAGGATCTATCCGTAAATTCACAGCAGCCCGGCGAAGTGGGCCTGTTTAGAGCGGACGTAGTGCTGCGCACTGTAATTTACGGATAGACACTTAGATAGTAGTGGGGGTATATCACCCCCATGCATGCAGTGCAACAGAACGATTATACAGCAACCGGCGATCGGATTGAGGAATCTTTTCCCCAATGCCGACCGCCGGTCTGTTGCCAGTGGCCCCACTGTGCGCTAGAGAGAAGCTCGCTACCGGGGTTACGCTTCCGTCGCCAAACGGCGCAAGACGGTGTGCAAAATGCCGCCGTTCTTGTAGTAGTTGATTTCCACCGGCGTATCCAGTCGGCTCACCGCCTTGAATTCGGTGACGTTGCCGCTATCGTCGGTGGCGCGTACGGTGTACTCCTGGTTGGGGTGCATATCGTCGCTCAGGCCAAGAATATCGAAAGTCTCGAAGCCGCTGAGATCGAGTTGCTGCACATTTTGGCCGGCCTTGAACTGTAAGGGCAACACGCCCATGCCCACCAGATTCGAACGGTGGATGCGTTCGTAGCTTTCGGCGATGACGGCGCGCACGCCCTGAAGTTGCACACCCTTGGCCGCCCAATCGCGGCTCGATCCGGTTCCATACTCCTTGCCGGCCAGGATAATCAGCGGCGTGCCATCGCTCATGTAGCGCTCGGCCGCATCCCAGATCGCCATCTGTGCCATTTCAGGAATGTAGACTGTCTGTCCGCCTTCCACGCCGTCGAGCATCTGATTCTTAATGCGGATATTGGCAAAGGTGCCGCGCATCATCACTTCGTGATTACCGCGACGGCTGCCGTAGCTGTTCCACTCGGATCGTTCGACGTTGTGTTCGGCCAGGTAGCGCCCGGCGGGGCTGTCTTTGGCAATCGAGCCGGCGGGGCTGATGTGATCGGTGGTGGTGCTGTCGGGCATCATGGCCAGCACGCGCGCCCCGTGGATCTCTTGCACCGGCGGCACCTCCGTGCTCATGTTCATGAAGAAGGGCGGCTCTTGAATGTAGGTGCTGTTCGGATCCCACTGGTAGATGTCCCCACCCGCGACCGCAACTTCGTTCCATTCTTCGTTGCCGGTGAAGACGTTGCCATATTCCTCGTGGAAGATCTGCGGGTTGAGGCTGCGGCGGATCTCACGCTGGATCTCGTCTTGCGTCGGCCAGATGTCGTTGAGATAGACCGGTTCACCGTTCGGATCCAGGCCCAGCGGCTCGTTGTAAAGATCGATGTTGATCGTCCCGGCAATCGCATAGGCCACCACCAACGGCGGAGAAGCCAGGAAGTTGGCGCGTACATCGGGGCTGATGCGTCCTTCGAAGTTGCGGTTGCCGCTCAAAACCGACGCCGCCACCAGATCTGCCTCGTGGATCGCCTGGCTGATCGGCGCGGGCAGCGGTCCGCTGTTGCCGATGCAGGTGGTGCAGCCGTAGCCCACGGTATGAAACTTCAGCGCTTCCAGGTAGGGGACGAGCCCACTGGCTTCAAGATAGCGGGTCACCACTTTGGAGCCGGGGGCCATACTCGTCTTCACCCACGGCTTGACGTCGAGACCGCGCTCGACAGCCTTCTTGGCCAGCAGCCCGGCCCCAACCATTACCGACGGGTTGCTGGTGTTGGTGCAAGAAGTGATGGCAGCGATCACAATATCGCCATGCTTGAGCGTGAACTCGGCATTCTTGAAGGTGACGTCGATCTGGCTGTCCAGTTGTTCTCTTTCCAGACCGAATCCCTTCGCACCCACCGGCGCCGTGAGCATCTGCTGCCACTGATCCTTGACCGCATCCAGATCGATGCGATCTTGTGGGCGCTTGGGGCCGGCCAGCGCAGGCTTGATCGTGGCCATGTTCAGTTCCAGCGTGTCGCTAAACACAGGATCGGGTGTATCGTCGGTGCGGAAAAGCCCCTGTTCCTTCATATAGCGTTCAACCAGATCGACCAGTTCCTCTTCGCGACCGGTGCCGACCATATAGCGCAGCGTCTCATCATCCACGGGGAAAAAGCCCATGGTCGCGCCATATTCTGGCGCCATATTGGCGATGGTGGCGCGGTCGGGCAGGCTCAGCTTGGAAAGACCCGGCCCATAGAACTCGACAAATTTCCCCACCACGCCTTTCTTGCGCAGCATCTCGGTCACGCGCAGCACCAGATCGGTAGCGGTGGCGCCATCAGGCAGTTGACCGGTCAACTTGAAACCGATGACGTCCGGCAGCAGCATGTAGATGGGCTGGTTAAGCATGACGGCCTCTGCCTCGATGCCGCCCACACCCCAACCGAGGACGCCAATGCCGTTGATCATCGTCGTGTGGCTATCGGTGCCCACCAGCGAATCGGGGTAGGCTTCCAGGCCGCCATTGCCATCCGCCGAGCCGACCTGTACCACACGCGCCAGGTATTCGAGATTCACCTGGTGGACAATGCCGGTGGCCGGCGGCACGACGCGGAAGTTGTCGAACGCCTGCTGGCCCCACTTAAGGAACTCGTAACGCTCGCCGTTGCGCTCAAACTCGCGCTCGGCATTGAAGAGGAGCGCGGCGATGCTGCCGAACCGGTCTACCTGCACACTGTGATCAATCACCAGATCCACGGGCACGAGCGGGTTGATCTTCTTGGGATCGCCGCCCATGCGGCCCATCGCGCTGCGTAGCGCCGCCAGATCCACCACCGAGGGCACGCCGGTGAAGTCCTGTAAAATCACACGCGCCGGTTTGAAAGGCACCTCAATGTCTGGGTTGCCTTTGGGGTTCCACTTGGCGATGTTTTCCACGTGCTCTTGGGTGATCTCGAAGCCATCCGCCTGACGTAGCGCCGCTTCGAGCATCACTTTGATCGAGAAGGGCAACGTGCTAACAGCGGCTATGCCCGCTTTTTCCAACGCGTCTAACCGATAGAACGTCACCGGGCCGCCGTCGGTTTGCAGCGTATCCCGGGCATTGAAGTAATCCTGTCTTGGCATGAAATCCACCTTTCTCATCGAAGCGGTCGCCACATCTGTCAAAAGTCTACAGGTTGGCGCATGTAAACTCTGTAAGGGTTCTGTTTCTCTTTAGAGACTATCCTGCTACTATACCAGCTTTTGAAGGCGAAGGCACAATCTAGTCATTTTCGGCGACGATTTGCTTTCAGCCAATTCTAAAATTGCCTCTTGACTCTGACGTTGCGTCAGGGTGTATGCTCTCATCGTTGCGAAGGAGATCCCTATGAAGCCGCTCTATCGAGTTGCCGAATTTGCCAAACTTGCCGGAGTAACGGTGCGCACGCTGCAATACTATGACCAGGAAGGGTTGCTGAAACCGTCGGAACTAAGCGGATCAGGCTACCGGCTCTACCGGCTGGCCGATCTGATCCCGTTGCAGCAGGTTCTGACGCTCAAGTGGATGGGCTTCAGTTTGGCGCAGATCAAGGAGATTTTGACCAATCCAGACTACGAACTTCGCCGGTCACTGGCGCTGCAGAAGGCGGCTGTGGACGCGCAGATCGTTGAACTGCAAGAGGCCTCGGCTGCTCTGGCTCGCCTTATAGACGAGGTCGACAACTTGGATGGCCATCCAGTCAATATGGCAGCGGTTGGCGTCATCATTCATAGTGTAACGGGCGGCGGCAAAGACGCCTGGGCTCGTCGCTACTACAACGATGAGGCCTGGGCGGGTATTCAAAGCCGGCGGCTTGCCTTCTCTGCCGCTGATTTGGCACAGGTACAGCGCGACTGGGCCGATATCTTCGCTGGTTTTGCCGAATACCGCCATGCAGCGCACCGGCTTCGATGTGATCCGCGGTTACATCTTCGGTGACGAGGTCATGGCGCGCTCGGGCGGCGGGCAGCTTCTTGGCATGCCCACCTTCGGCGGCTATGCCGTCGGCTATCACGTCGTACAGGCGTTCCTGGGCCGCACCGGCATGAGTGTCGCCGACGCTACCTTCATCCCGGCGGAAGAGATTGTGCAGAGGTCGATGGTTTTTGGGTAGGGAGATCTGGAGATCGGCGTTTGACTGGGGTTGACCGGCGCAACGATGTACCGAAGCGTAGATTGACGGATTTCTTTCCCCCTGTGATACGCTGATCTCCAGCCCACATTCAGCTCCATCATGACAAACAAGGAACCTCCCATGCGTCAGTCTCTGTGTCTGCTTCGGTCGGCATTGCTGTGTGTAACTGGACTCTGTTTCTTGTTTGCCCCTGCGCCAGGAGGGGTCGCACTGAGCCGTGAAATGGCTACGCCCTATCCCATCCTTTTCGTGACCCAGATCCCCATCCCCGCCGACTTCACAACCATAGGGTCTGTCTTTGGCAATCACCTCGCCTCTATGCAGTCAGTGGGCCGCGGCGGTGATCTGTGGATCCGTTACCCGGATGGCACACTCAAGAATCTGACGGCAGCCGCGGGCTTCGGTGAGGACGGTCAACAGGGCGCCAATGCCATCGCCGTACGTGATCCCTCTGTTCATTGGGACGGCAACAAGGCGCTCTTTAGCATGGTCATCGGCGCACCGACACAGCAGTATCAGGGGGAGACCTACTATTGGCAGATCTACGAGATCAGTGGGTTGGGTCAGAACGATACGCCGCGCATCACCAGGGTAGCCACGCAACCGCAAGGCTTCAACAATATCTCGCCGATCTACGGTACCGACGACCGCATTCTCTTCACCACAGATCGGCCGCACAACGGGGCACAGCATCTATATCCTCAACTCGATGAGTATGAAGAAGCGCCCACCGTCAGCGGCTTGTGGAGCCTGGACGCGCAGAGCGGCGATCTGTTCTTGCTTAATCATGCGCCTTCGGGCGACTTCACGCCCTCTATCGACAGCTTCGGCCGCGTCGTCTTTACACAGTGGGATCACCTGCAACGCGATCAACAGGCGGACGGCGATGCTGCAACGGGAGACTGCGGTTCGAACAGTTACGGCACTTTTAACTACAGCGACGAGTCGAGCAGCGCCCAGATTCTCAATGACCGCAGCGAACTCTTCCCTGAACCGCGCGGTTGCCGCACCGATCTGCTGGAAGGCACCAACCTGGCCGGGCATAGCTTCAATCATTTCTTCCCATGGACCATCAACGAAGACGGCACTGACGGCGAGATCCTCAACCATTTGGGGCGACACGAGTTGCACCGCTACATTGCCGGATCCAGAATTGACGACGTCAATGTGGTCGAATACTCTGGCCAGTACAATCGTTTCAATCAGAACGATGCCGAGAACTTTCTCCAGATCCGCGAAGACCCAACCACGCCTGGCCGCTACTTCGCTGTCAACGCACCAGAGTTCTCTACCCATGCCGCCGGGCAGATCCTGCGGCTGGATGCGCCGCCGACACTCGATGCCGATCATCTCTCAGTGGTCTATGTGACGCACAAGGAGACTCGATCCTATACTGACGTACCCAGCGCCGATCATTCGGGACTCTATCGCGATCCACTGCCGCTCTCTGATGGACAACTGCTCGCCACCCACACGGCTGAGACAGGCGCCGACAGCAACCAGGGCAGCACGGCCGCGCCGCGCTCGCGCTACGATTTCCGTATCCGTTTCTTGACCGATCGCGGCGACGGCGTCTATGTGGCGTCGGCAGCGCTGACCGCGGGGATCAGCGAAACCATCTCCTACTGGAGTCCCGATGTCCTGCTGCTGTACACGGGGGCGTTGTGGGAATTGCAGCCGGTGGAGGTGCGCGAGCGTAGCCGTCCGCCGCGGCGGATCACGCTGTTGGCTCCTCCTGAGCAGCAGATCTTCAGCGAAACCGGCGTGGACCTTGCCGAGTTGCAAAATTTCATGCGGCAGAATAATCTGGCCCTGGCCGTTACCCGTAATGTCACGACACGCGACGACTTCGATCTCCAGCAGCCCTTTAATTTGCGCGTGCGCGACGGCGTTGAGACCGTCGCCAAACCTGGCGCTGTCTATGATGTAGCCTATATGCAGTTTTTTCAAGCGGATCAACTACGTGGGCTCACCTATGGTGGAGAGACGCCACGTCCGGGTCGGCGCGTACTGGCCCAATATCTGCATGACACAGTTGCGTTGAACGCCGATCTGCCTGTCGAAGCGGACGATCCGGTGGGGAGTGCCGCCATCGCCGCCGACGGTTCAATGGCGGCCTTTGTCCCTGCACGGCGGGCAATGACCTGGCAACTGACCGACGGCGAGGGCAACGGCGTGGTTCGTGAGCGTTACTGGCTCACCTTTCAGCCGGGCGAAATACGTGTCTGCGCATCGTGTCATGGGTTGAGCGAGTTCGATCAAAAGGGCCGTCTCGCTCCCCAAAATCCACCCGAGGCTCTACGCCAACTGTTGTTACATTGGAAGGCAGGACAGACACCGTCGCCGAATCGAATCTTCTTGCCCGGCATCGGCCGCTAGGAATCGGTTCTCAAAACAGCGAGCCAATCCTATGGTGATGGGGTGGGGGTGGGTAGAGGGCTTTCGACTGTCTCACCGGGAAAGGGTGTGGGTGTGATGGTGGGCGTTACGGTGGGGACAGCGGTGACAGTGGGTCGTTTTTGCACCTGGACCACGACGAAAGGACCGCCGCTGCTCGCCACGCCAGGGGTTGCTGTGGCAGAGATCGGCGCTTCGCGCGGCGTCAAAAAGACAGCGTTTTCCGCGGTCAGCCGATAACCCAGCCATTGCAGCGCGTAACGCCACTGGCTAACGATGACCGTGTACTGATCGAGCGGTTCTACGATTTCGGCGCGCCAGACGTAGCGCCCGTCATCTTCAATCGTGAGGTGGCCTTCGGTCGTGTCCTGAGCGCGCCAGGGGATGATTTCATCGCGCAGCAGGACGCGCAGTTGATGCTCACTGAAAACGTTGAACTCGAAGCCTTTGTCCTGTAGATATTGTTCGGGAGGATCGTAGGTCATCTCGATATGAACGGGCAGGTTGGTATCGAGGACGCGCAATTCATGGTAGTTGCTGTCGTAGCGGCTGGTGAGCACGCCCTGCACAGAGCGCACCCGACGGGGGGGCAAGGTGGGCGTGGGCATCACCGTCGGCCCCGGGATCACGATCAGCGGTACGGCGTTCTCATCGCCGGCGGGCGGGTTGTATACATCAATGATCTGGCCACCGATTTGATCCGAGATCAGCCCGTTCTGTGCCGTAAGGATGTAGTTCATGGGCAGCGGCGAATCATTGTAGACCACAATATAGAAGAGGTCGCGGCTCGGTTCATTGATGATGGCCTGAAGGCGACGTCCTACGCCCGGGAGGCGATCTCCGGCGGCGATAGCCAGTGCCCCGCCGTTGCCGCCGTTGAGATAGGCATCGAAGCCAAGCGGATCGAAAATCCAGAATCCCGAGCGATCGTCCAGTTCCCAGCGGCCCTGGGGAACATAGTCCATCAGCACGGTCAGCGGTTGATTTTGGCCTACCACGCGCAGGACGAGGTAATCCTTGTCAAACGGTGCGCCCAGCGTACCGCTCACCCTGGATGATTCCACGGGAACGCTCTGCGCCGTCACCCAGCGCATGGAGCCGAGCACGAGCAAGCCCAGGCCTAAACACACGATCAACCAACTGCGTACCTGCTTCAACGTCTATCCTCGCCTCTGATCTTGTACACTACCCCACGCGATGCCTGCTTATCTTACCAGATGCCATCCTAACAGACTTGATGGATCTCCACCATTTGTAGTCTGCAAGCCGGTCAATCGCCCACCGGCTTCGGCGCAGGCTCGGCATGGCGTTTTCGCAGCGTCCACCACGTCCAGGCCACGGCGGGGATCAAATTCAGCCCGAACATCAGCCAGATCGAACCGGCGATGCCTAATGGCGAGTCAAGTGCTGCCCCCGCCCAGGCTGCCGCCACCGCGGAGGCCAGGCTGAACATGGCGAACTCGGTGGCAAAGATGCGGCCACGCACTTGATCGGGCACGGCCATGAAGAGTAGCTGCGTTGAGAAGACCCAGCCGATGCCGCCACCAAAGCCGCGCAGGAAGGTCCCCAATGTCACCAGCCCCAGACTGGTCAGTGGAACCGTGAGTAGGAGTCCCAGCGCGCTGATGCCATAGGATATCGCTATCGCGTTGCGCAGCGCCCGGTCACGATCCCCGGTGAAGCGCCGTGCGATGATCGGCCCCATCCCCGTGCCGATGCCCACCGCCGTGTAGAGGATGCCGAGGCTGATGCCGCCGCCTCTGCCGATCACGAAAAGCTGTTCTGCAATCACCACCTGGATCACCTGGAACGGGCCCGAGACCGTGAGCGAGATGGCCGCTTTCTGCAGCGAGATGGCCAGGATGTCCTTTTGGCCGCCCAGGTAGCGCAGTCCGTCCACATATTGGCGCACCGCAGCAGATACACTCTTGTCGCTGCCGGCGAGGGCGGGTCCGCTGTCGAAGCGAATGCGCATCAGGAAAAAGGCCGAGATCAGGAAGGTCAGCGAATCGACGATGAACGCCACATAGACGCCAAAGGCACCAGACACCAGCCCACCCAGGGCCGCGCCCAATGCCAGCATCACCGACCATGTGGCCGAACTGACAGCATTGGCTGCGCCTAAATGTCTACGCGGCACCAGATCGGGCAGGATAGCGTTACGCGCCGGAAAGAAGAACCCACTGATGCCCAGTTGCAGCGCTGTCAGCACGTACAGCAACCAGACCATGTTGGCATCGCGCACAAACAGGAATCCCAAGACGACGACGGCGCGCATCAAATCAGTGACGATCAATAACTTGCGCCGATCAAATCGATCCGCTGCTACGCCGGCAATTGGGCTTACCAGGAAAGGCGCCAGCATCCGCACCACAAAAAGACCACCCACGGCAAAGCCCGATTGGGTGAGCGCAGCAATGAGCGAGGCTGAACCGATTAAGTTGAACCAGTCGCCGAGCAGGCTGACAATCTGGCCGAGCCACAGGTTGCGATAGTTGTGGTTATCGCGGACCAGGGCGATGTATTCATTGCTACTGTCGGTGCTGCTTGTCTTTGCCATAACTAGTTCCGTTGACTTAGGGGATTAGAGAGAAAAGCCACCCTGAGTGCGGTGGCCGGTGTCTTGCATCGTTTTTTGTAAATTCTCGAACGCCAAGCGTATCACGTTTCGCGCTGCAGCCCAAGCACGTGGAACGTTCCCCACACCGAGGACTCGTTGACCCACTTCTTGCGCAGGCTATCTTTGAAGTTGCCGCTTGCCAGCACTTCCTCGGTTTCGACGCTGCAGCGGAGTTCGACGCCGAAGCTGTTGGTTTTGCGCCCGGCGCGGTCGATGCGAGAGCGCAGGTTGTGCAGCGCGCTGACGGCTGCTTCGATTTCGGCGCCGGCGATATCATCGCCGCGCATAGAGCCGCTGTCGCCGTCCCCTGCGCCGTCTTGCAGCCGGTAGAGCTGCCAGCGCCAGCGCAGCGACGTGACATCGTTCCACGCCTGCACGTTGAGTGCGAAATCGGCGCGACTCTCCAACGCCGTACGATAGAAGGCGTGGACTTCGCTAAACTTGCGGCTGAAGCGCGCCGGCGGCAGATCATCGCGGGTACGCCGGCCGTAGCTTTTGCTCGTCAGGCGCTCATCCAAAATGGCCACCACGCCGCGATCTGTGCTGCGCCGGATCAGACGACCAAACCCCTGTTTGAGGGTAAGGTTCATCAGAGGAACCATGTAATCGCCGAAACTGCTGCTTTCCGCTTGGGCGTCGAGGCGCTGCATGCGGGCACTATGCAGTGGATCATTGGGCGTGGGAAAGGGCATTTTGTCCAGCACGACCAGACTCAGATCGTCGCCGGGGAGATCCACGCCTTCCCAAAATGAGCGGGTGGCGAGCAGAACGCTATGCCGCGTCTCCAGGAACCATGTCAACAGCGCGTTGCGCGGCGCGTCTCCTTGCGCCTTGATCGGCCAGCAGACGCCCTTGGTTTCGTCCTTGAGGCGGGCGTAGACCTGTTGCAGTCCACTCCAATTGGTAAAGAGACAGAGTGCTCGTCCGCGGCTGACCTCCAGCAATCGTTCGATCTCATGGGCAACGGCGTCGTAATAGACTTCTTTGTTGCGCCAATCATAGGCCGGCAGCGCCGGTTGATAGAGGATCGCTTGATTCGGATAGTCGAAGACGGCGGGTAGTACGCGCTCGATGCTCTCGTTGAGGAGGCCGCATCGCCGCTTGAAATGTTCAAAGTGACCGTCGGTGGCAAGGGTGGCGCTGGTGCAGATAACCGTGCGCTGGTCGTCCTCGAACAGGTACTCGCGAAGACGGTCCGCCGGGTCGATGGGCGCGGCATGAATCGCCATGCGCACGTGTCGCCGATCATGCACTCGCTCGGCAAAACGCACCATCTGGTCGTCGCGTCTATCGGTGGCAATCACAGACAATTTGATGGCCAGCGAACTCAGCGCCTCCAGTGCCAGATCATATTGGGCGCGCCGTTCACCGGTCTCTTCGCCTTCTTTTTTCTTGTCGTCGCTGTTTTTGTAGGGATGCTTGGCTTTCAACTGGTCGAGCAGCGTTTTTAGCTGGGCGGCAAGTTCCTGCATCCCGGCCAACTCGCCTTCGATGCGAAAGGAGTTATCGCTCTTCATGCGCTCTACCTCGTTGAAGGCGATCAAGTTTTGTACATCGAGATCGGCGAGGCGTTCAGCTTCGACGCCTTCTTTGAAGACGCTACGGCTGAGCAGAAGCGGCAGCGTATAGTTGGTCACTTCCACCTCAAAAACCGATGTGGCTGTGGCTTCCAACTGATGTGCTTCGTCGATGACGTAGATCGAGCCGGGCGGCAGCAGCCGATGTCCGCCCTCTCCTAACTCCAGGGCGTTGAGCAGCAGGTGATGGTTGGTGATCAACACCTGCGCCTCGGCAGCTCGATCGCGCATTTTGTTGACAAAGCAGTTATCTACATAGTGCCGGCAGTCGCGCTGGAGGCAATCGTCGGGGAAGCTGACCACACGCGGACGCAGATCCGGGCTAAGCATGAAGGGCAGATCATCGACGTCGCCACTTTCGCTCTCGTTGATCCACGAGCGCAGATAGGTAAACTGTTCGTCCTCGCGGTCGTAGAGGGCGATCTGTTGCTGTTCTTGCCCTTCTCTTTCCCACTTATAGGTGCACAGAAAATTGCTGCGCCCTTTAACAAGCACAGCGTTGATCGAACGTCCTAGCACACGCCCCAGGAAGGGAATATCCTTCATGTAAAGTTGGTTCTGCAGTGACTTATTGGCTGTGGCCACAACCACTGTGCGCCCGCTGAGTAAGGCCGGCAGCAGATAGGCCAGCGACTTGCCTGTGCCGGTGGGCGCGTCGATCAATGCCGTCTTGCGTTCGAGGATAGCCTGTTTCACGGCTTCGGCCATCTGCAACTGGCTCGGACGCAGTTCGTAGTTTTCAAACAGCGCCGCCAGCGGACCATCGGTTGCGAAGAACTCGGTGAGATCGGTCTCGTTCAGCAAAGATGGATGGTGGATGTGCTCGTCTGTATCCACGGCGTGGGGTGGCGCGTCAAAAAAGTCCTCATCATCGAGGGGAAGGGCCTCGTCGATGTCGGCGGGTTGCCATTCCGGTTCTACGTCTGTGTAGGTCGGTTCCGGGCGTTGTGAAAAAGGCTCTCGCAGAGAGCGGGGAAGGCTGTTCTCTTCGCTCATAAGCGTCAGTGTAGCACGTGTGTACTAAGCCGACAAGTCATATTGCCGGTAGATCGATCGCGAAAACGATGCATCTGCTTTTACATAGAGAACGCCCCAACCAGATGGTTGGGGCGTTCTTATCTGCTGAACAAAAACTGGTTGAAACCAGGTCTGTTACGGGGTGGGCAACAAGACGGAGTTGATAATGTGAATCACGCCATTGGTTGCCGGTACATCGGCCTGTACAACCGTCGCATCACCAACAGTCACTGTGCTGCCGCTGATATTGACGGTAAGGGTTGTGCCTGCCAATGTCTCCAACTGCATGCCGTTGGTCAGATCAGAGGTGAGTGCCTGATTGGGGACGATGTGTCCTTTGAGCACAGTAGCCAATTCACTGGGGTTGGCAATCAGTTCTTCCAGAGTCGCTTCGTCCAACGAGGTGAAAGCTGTGTCCGTCGGTGCGAAGAAGGTGTATTCACCACTCTGTAAGATGGCCTTGATGTTGTTTGACTGATCTGTTTCCAGTTCCAGCAAGTCGAGGAGCAGACCTAACGTATCAAGGACGCTGAAAGTGCCCGTGGTGGCAACGAGATCACCTGACGCTTCTGCATTGGTTGTACTACCGGCTGTGGCAGGTTCTTCAGCCGGCGTAGCGGTCGCTGTGGCGGCCGGTGTTGCTGCTGCTGCTGCTGCGGTTGGCGTAGGTGTCGCCGTGGCTGCTGCCGCAGGCGCTACACTGCCCAGGCCGGCCTGCAACGGAATCTCGATCTTGTCTCCGATTTCGATGCGGTTGCAGTCGGCAATGCTGTTGAAGGTACAGAGCTGCTGGTAGAGCTGTATGTTGCCATAGGCGCGGCGTGCAATCGTGCCCAGCGTATCACCTGCCACTACCGTATAGGTGGTGGGCGGCGTAATGGCATCTTGTGCAGGCGTGGCGGCGGCGGCGGTTGTCGTGACCGTGGTGGTCGTGGTCGTCGTCGTCGTGCCTGTGGTCGCTGTGGTGGTGGTCAGGCCGGTGGTAGCGCCCATCTCTTGTGCCGTAATCGATTGGGCCGAGCCATCGACGAGCACGGCGTTGTCAACCATCAGCGTGTAGTGAGCGGCTGTGTCTGAATCATTGGCCACGATCACAGTGTAGGTGCGGAACGGCTGGTTGATGACGGCTCGCTTCATCTTCGGCGTGCCAGTGGTCAATTCACCCGCGGCCGTATTGGTGCCGCTCGACGGGGCCGTGGTCAGTGCACGGAACTGGCTCTCGTCGAAGACGAAGAAGTTGAACCCGTTGTCCAACGCCTGTGAATCCTGGGGATCGTAGGCCATCTCGATCACCACGGGGCGCGTGACGTCTGTTGTCTCAAGCTCATAGTAATGCTTGGCGAAGCGTTCGTTAAGTTCGCCTTCCAACTCGTCTACCTTGATCACGCTTGGCGTTGCCGCCATAGCTGCTTCTGGTGTCGCTGTAGCCGTGGCAGTAACAGCCGCCGTCGTTGTAACAGCAGCCGTCTCCGTCACGGTAGCAGTGGCAGTAGCGCTCTCTTCTTCTGTCGTGTCGGCCTCGGTGGTGACTGCTACGCCGGCAGGCGCCAGTTCGTTGGTGACCTGATCGCCCGAGCCATCCACAAGCACGGCATTCTCAACCGTCAATGTGTAGTCAAACGGGGCTTTACTGTCATTGAACGGCACAACCGAGAATGAACCCACCGGATCGGCAATCACGGCGACTTTCTGCTTGGTGCCGGTGCTGTTTTCCAGCGCGCCGGTCGCAAGATTCGATTCTGTGCTGCCGGTGTTGACCAGATTACGGAATCCGCTTTCATCAAAAACGTAGAATCCGGCGCCAGAATCCAGTTCCTGGCGGTCTTGGGGGTTGTAGTCCATGACCAGCCGCACAGCACGGCTTGGATCTGTGACGCGCAACTCCAAGTAATGCTTGGCGAACTGTTCATTCAACTCGCCACTTACCTTCGACGAGACAATGGCTTCGGATTGGGCGCTGACCGTCAGGGCAGGGATGCTGCCGACGAGCATAGCCGCGATCACGATGAAGGCCATCGTCTGCCACAGTTTCTTCCCTATGACCATTCTTACCTCCAAATTGATTGGCAACGTGTTGCCGAAATTGCGAAGGGTGACATTTAGTTTTTAGTCACCTTTCCAGAATGAACCCATCTTTACCAAATTAAAGATTTGTTTGTCCGTGCACTCTATTTGATGATGCAACCTCACGTGACTTTAAGGCTACCCATCGTTGCGTAGAATCGGTAGGTCAGCATCTAAATTCAAAGTACACAATAAAATATTATACAGTGTGCAGAGTAGAGGTCCAACTTTACACAACTTTGCATTGGTTCAAAATTCGCCCTCTTTCTTCTGTAAAATCATTACGGACGGCTTTGTGCACCTGACGTAGGTGGAGCGACGTGTAATCGTCTGATTATATGATCGCTGTAATTGCCGTCGATGCGTACCACCCGTACACGTAGATCGTAAACTCCTGGCGGAACCTGGCTCAGATCGATGCGTGCAATCAGATCGTCGATGACTTGATGGTCGCCGCGGAAGAGGTAGAGCCATTCCTGCTCTTGCGGATCTAACGTGTTTTCGGCCCAATAAAGTTCCCACCGTTGCAGGCGTGGGTGCAGGATAGTGCCGGTGATGTCCACAACGCCGCCGATCTGGCTTTCGGATAGCGGTGAAGTGATGCGGACTAGCGAGAAGGGATTCGCCTGCACCCGGCTGTCATTATCGACCTGTACTCCGCGCACATAATACTGATCATAGTTCGAGTCTGCGTAGACAATGCGCAGCCGCAGATCGTATGCGCCGTTCGGGATGCTGGTTGTATCCCAGATGTAGAGTGTCTCGTTAAAAAGTTGATTCTGGCTGCTGAACAGCCACTCCCACGTCTCCTGCCCGTTGGGTGACAAGTAGATCTCGTAGCGGCTGAACCGGTGTTGCGGATCCCGACCGTTGGCGGTGCCGACCATCCGTACACTGCCGCTCACCGATTCGCCGTTGCCGGGGGCGTAGATCCCCTGCCCGTTCGGGATAAAACTTCCGGGCGTGGGTGTGGCGGTGGGCCTCACCGGCGTCTGCAACGGGGAAAGCGGCGGCAGTGTCGGTGTGCCGCTGATCTCTACCGTCACCGTGATGCTCGATGTGGGCGTCGGCGTCGGTGGATTTTCATTGCGAATCTCAAAGCCGCGCACAAATGCTTCGGAGTAGTTGCCCGTCTGCTGGATGGCGCGTACACGCAGATCGTAGAAGCCGTCTTCGAGCAACGTTGTATTGAGGACAAACAGATCCCCGTCGCGCACGATTCGATAGTCGGTGGTCAACCACTGCCACTTTTCGCTATTGCTTTTGGCAATATGCACCTGATACTGCTGATACTCATTGATCAGCGCCGTCCCGCGAATGCGCATCACCCCGTAGGCCACGTCCCCAGGCTGAGGAAAGGTGATTTCGTTGCGAACGGCAGGCTTGCTCGTGGTCGGTGTCGGGGCTGGGGATTGGGCGAACAGAGCCAGATTAGAGTGCGCGCCGAGCAGCACGCTCAGCGCCAAGGCTGCGAACAGGAAGATCATTAAGAGTAATGGACGAGCTGACTTCGACATAACACGTTTCCCCAAAAGGGTGCAGTCCAGGGTAGGGGCGAAGGTGCCGGAGACTTCATAAAGGACGTGGCGACAGGAAGACGCCGGCTCGCCGCGGCGAAAAGCTACGCAGAACGGACCGGCACGGAGGCCGGTCCCTACCGTAGGGATGGACCTCCGTGTCCATCCGTCGTGGCTTCCCGGTAGACATGGACCCACCTAATACTATGGGACAAACCCGGTGAAAACCATACCGGTGAATCCACAGGAGGTAACTTCTGCAAAAAACAGGGACAGATCCGTGAATCTGTCCCTGTTGCTCTATGCAATTCTACCATCTAAAGCCCACTCTGTCAGGTTCCTGGTATGGCAACTCAGTTTCCTTGAATCACAACAAAGTGACAGAGGACTTTGCTCTCTTCGCTCTGGTTATGGGGCACCGTCACGGTTGCGCTGATCGGGTTGCCGTTGCTATCCAGCACGGTTAACTGTAGATCCTGTGGCGAATCAGAATAGAGCGGAAAATCGAACATCCCGAAATCGGCTGCGCCACTTTTGCTCATCGCTTCGTAGTAGTTGCCCCAACCGTCGATCATGCGCACGCGCACACCGGCGACAGGCCCACCGCTTGAGTTGACGATGCGCCCCAACACATAGCTGCCCGGGCAGTTGTTATCGTGGGTAAGGCTGACCAGCCGGTAACGACTGCTGTTGCGCGGCTCTGGTGTAGGCTCCTCTGCCGTAGGCGTCACTGTCGGCACAGGCGTCTCAACCACTTCGGGTGTCGCCGTCTCAACCGCCTGGGTGGCGGAGGAGGAAAGTGCCGTCGGCGCCACTTCACCGGGCTCGACAAGCAGTAACGCCTCGGACTGGCCGATTTCGCCGCTTGCAATGCTAACCGAACCCAGCCAGCTTTGTACTTCGTCACACGGCCCCAAACTCACTTGCCCGCGCACCTGGCCGCTGTACGAAAGCGCACGCCGTCGTTCGTCTTGCTTGTCCGTATCCAATTGACGCGCATTGGCTGCCAGATCGATCACATCGGGTAACTCCAATTCGGCCAGCCGATTCGGCGAACTCAAGGTGATATCGGCGGCGATGGATGCCTGCTTGTCCCCCACGTTTTCTTCACTGATCGATAGATCGATTGTGCTAGGCAGCCCTAACCGTGCCGGTAACCGGACCAGTGTTCGCACCACCCCCCGATCGGCCAGGCAGTAGCCGATCCGCTGGTTGCCGCGGAAGACGGAGAGTGACGGCGCTGTGATGACACTGTCAGAAAGAGGGCCGCCACTGTACTGCGAGACGGCAAGCCAGTCATTGGCGAAGTATTCTCCACCGCCGCGTCGACAGGTTAAGCCTTCAGGGCATTCGGATTGTAGCGTCACGTCGGGCGACGGCTGAAACTCCCATTGCTCAGGATCGCTTGGCGCATCGATCCGCGCCAGCAAATCCGGATTGTCGAGCATGGTAGACATAAACTCATTCCAGATCACTGCTGCCGTCGATGCGCCGGTTGCACTGCCGCGCATCGGGTTCCCCTGCGTGTTGCCCACCCAGGCTCCGGCGACCAGATAGCGTGTGAATCCCATTGTCCAGTTGTCGCGGTTGTCGTCAGTCGTGCCGGTCTTGGCGGCCACAGGGCGGCTCAAGGTGAGCCGGTTATTGGCCCCGAACATAGGGGTGCGCGCTTCGTTGTCGCTCATGATGTCCGTGAGCAGGAAGGCCGCCGCCGATGTCAGCACTTGAACGCCTGGCCTTAGCCCCAACTCTTCGGACATGGAACGCCCCGCGGCGTCGGACATGGCCAGGATGGGGCGCGGTGCAAGGTAGGATCCTTGATTGGCAATCGTGTGGTAGGCAGTGGTGAGATCGAGCAGTGTCACTTCTCCGCCACCCAGGGTCAGGCTGAGGCCATACCAGTCTGGTCCTCTGTCCAGGCTACGAAGGCCCATATTTTGGGCGCTTTCCAACATGCGCTCAATCCCCACTTGATCCAGCAACTTTACCGCGGGGATGTTGTAGCTGTTGGCCAACGCCACGCGTGCCGTTACCGGGCCGTGGAATTTACGATCATAGTTCTTTGGTTCATAATCGGGCTGACCTGCGATTTTGTAACGAACAGGCGCATCCCACAACACCGTCGCCGGGCTGATCAGGTTGTCGCTGAGCGCCGTGGCATACAGGATCGGCTTGATGGCACTGCCCGGCTGCCGTTGCCGCGTGGTCACATTGACCTGACCGTCCACGGCGTCGTTGGTGTAGTCGATGCTCCCCACCATCGCCAGGATTTCGGCGCTGCCCGGCTTCATGGCGACCAAAGCGCCGTTGTTCATGTTGTACGTTGGCTGAAGACGAGCGATCTGGCGCGTAACAATCTCTTGTGCCACAGCCTGGATCTGGAGGTCAAGCGTGGTGTAGACATGCATTCCTGCACGCCGTGTGTATCCGGTGCCAAAGCGAGAATCTAATTCCGAAATGACATAGTTGACGAAATGCGGCGCCTTCACCGCGATCGGGTTCGGGTTCGGGTTGAGGAATAGCGGCTGTGCATAGACATCATCCGCTGCCTCTTGTGTGAGGTAGCCGTGACGGACGAGCAAACTCAAGACAATCTGCTGACGATCGCGTGCCGCCTCAAAGTTGAGGAACGGATTGAGCAAATACGGTTGTTGGGGGAGGCCGGCCAATAGGGTTGCTTCCGCCTGCGACAGATCGGCGGCGCTCTTGCCGAAATAGATCTGGGCTGCTGCTTCCGGGCCATAGGCGAGGTTCCCATAGTTTATGGTGTTAAGATACATTTCCAGTATCTCTTCCTTGCTGTAGGCATCTGTCAGCTCGCGTGCCAGCCCCGCTTCGATGATCTTGCGATCGAAGTCCTGATCATAGCGATCATCCGTTCCTAAAAACAGATTGCGCGCCAACTGCATCGTAATCGTGCTCGCACCTGATACGATACCGCCGCTTTCGGCGTTTTGCACCGCAGCGCCTGCGATTCGGATCGGATCGATACCTTTATTAATGAAGAAGGTAGAATCTTCGGTGGCAACGGTTGCTTCAAGCAAAAAGGGCGAAATGCGGCTCAGTGGAACCCAGGTGCGTCTTCCTTCACTGTACAGTTCGGCCATCAAATCGCCGTTGCGATCGTAGAGATAGGTCGTCTGAAACAGCCGCGGCAAAGGTCCGGGTTGGTACGCTTGTAAATATGCCTCGACGACAACCTGGAGATCATCGGAAGGTCTTGGTCCTATCTCGGGGACAGCGGTATCCTCACTACATGCTGTGAGGACGAACGCCAACAACACAAAAAACAGGAAACGTATTCGAAGTTTCAACGAGGGGGATTGGATCGGCTTCATTGCTATTCCTTGCACTACCGGACAAATGGGCGGGCTATATAGAGATAAAACGTCGGATGGGCGCCGTTTGTTTCTATCCGCCGGCATAAAAAAGGGCTGAAAGAGAAATCACTTGGAACGCGGTAACTTTCCCACATAGGAAAATACCGACTTCTATCTGTTTTCACTTTAGTGTAACTGTTTCTGTCCGTATTACAGTTCTCTTGCTCCATTTTATCGAAAATCGCCACGAATAGCCACCGCAATTCTTGAGTTTGTATCCATAGATGAGTCTTTCTGATCCCCCAAACTGCTCTGATTGGCGATCCTTTTCCCGCAATCAGGGTTTGCTAAGGGAGATTTGCGTAGAGTAGACGTTGAGGAAGGGGTGAGTCCACGTGGTAAACGACGGAGTGTGTTCCAAATTATTGGGTGGGTCCATGTCTAGCGGGAAGCCACGACGGATGGACACGGAGGTCCATCCCTACGTGTAGGGACCGGCCTCCGTGCCGGTCCGTTCTGGGTAGCTGCCCTGAAGATCAGAACCGAAAAACTTGGGACGCGCCCTAAACGACGTATTGGGGGTGCAGGTAAGCCAACGCGTATAGTATAATTGGGCCTGGCAAAACAAGCAGGCGCCACAATGGATACAACCGGCGTACTTGTTCGGCCAAAAAGTGACCAACCGATAAAAAAAAGAGCTGCTCTCCAAGAGCAACTCTTTTAAAAAGGCGACGGCCGGATTCGAACCGGCGATCAGGGTTTTGCAGACCCCTGCCTTACCGCTTGGCTACGTCGCCAAATTTGACTGACGCGTGATCAGTACAGGATTCACTGTCAGTACGTTATTCACAACGCAGCGAATCGTATCAAGGGGGCCATGGAATGTCAAATTTGGCTCGAGCTTAAGAACTTTACTAGAGGAAGATGTGAGGGAAAGGGTATGTCAAGTGATGTCCGGCGTAGCAAGCGCCTGCGCGATGATACGTTAACCTGTGAACGTTGCGGCGTCTCATTTTTGTGGACCATTGAAGAGCAACGCCACGCCGATTCGCCGCCAGAAGCGCCTGTCTTTTGCCCGGGCTGTCGGCGATTGACCCCACAAGAGGGACGTGAGCGCGGTCTGGTCAAGTGGTATGATCCGCGCAAGAAATATGGATTTGTTGTGCGCCAAAAGGCCGACGAGATTTTCGTTCACCGTTCTCAATTGATAGAGCAAACGCGCCTGCGCGAGGGCGATCTGGTGGAGTTTTCGGTGACAACCGGTGAGAAGGGTGTGATGGCAAGCGATGTACGCGTTCTGTCCCGCCCAGACGATGATTGAGTGGGCGCAAGCCCACAACCGGCCGTCAGCACAGCGAATCGAACAGCGCATCGTACTGAGCGGCGACTGTTTCCCAGGCGTAAGTTGAGCGGATATGCTCGATCAGCGAAGGAGGGGCCGTGCGCGGCTGTGTCAATCGCTGAACGGCCTTTTCGTAGAGATCATCCTCATTCGTGTAAATGCAGGCCGGGTGCAGTGAGGCGGGCACCAGCTCTGGATAGCTGAGCCGGTTGGGCAAGAGCGAAAACGCTCCGGCTGCCATCGCCTCCAAGACACTGATACCGAAGAACTCGTGATCGGTGGTGCTAATGACGAGATCAGCCTGCTGCAAGAGGGCCTGATAGCCGGCCCTGCCGGGCACAAATCCCCAGTGCACAATCTTCCCGGCCAACCGTTGTCTCGCTTCCTCAAACTCCTCGGGCTCTTTGCGGTAGTTCTCACCGGCAACGGCGAGGCGAAAGTCATATCCCTCCGCCTGCAAGCGGTAGAGTAATGCAAAGAAGCGATCCGGGCGCTTGTCGTATTCCCAGCGCTGGTTCCACAGGATCAGCGGCGCTTCGCTCGATTGCTTCCTTTCCGCCAGGGGTGGACAGTCGATGCCGACCGGTAGGACGAGGCTGCGTTCGGCGACTTTCTCGCTCTGCGCCACATGATTGTAATCTGGAAAGTGCTTAAGCAGTCTCGGCACCTCTTCGAACCAACTTTGGCGATGAAATTCACTGTTGAAGACCACGATGTCTGCAACCAATTGGCTCAGCCAGTTGATCATGCCATAGGTGAGGTCGGGCGTTTCGCCGGGCCGCCAGGGGTAGGTAAGCTGGTTTTCGTGCATGTAAAGCACGACCGGCGTAGTCGGCGGCAGTAGACGACGCACCAGGGCAAGCCACGCCGGCAGGTTGAGCATGTCGGTAACAAGCACCGCATCCGGCGCCGCGCCCTTTTGCCGCAGACGATCAGCCTGTTTAGCCAACTCTATGGCGCCGCCCTGCATACGCCACTTCCAAAACCGCCCTGCCATGCTGAGGATCTGGATGCGGTGGCGGCTGGTGCGCCGGTATCCTTCGGCCCACGCTCGGTGGCTGCCAGAGTGATACGGGGAGATCAACCAGATCTCCTTTGCTACCGATCGTGTCTGCGCCTGATCTGTGTTCATTCCGCCTCGATCTCGGGTGAGCGATAATCCTTTGTCGAACATGGTCTCCTAACAAGCAATTGGTGTCAAAGATCACTTTGCGGCCTATTCCAGCTATGCTATAATTCTCTAAAGAACTTCACGACTCTGCAAACTCACCATGAGTGTGGAAATTTCGGCCGTATTCGGGAGCCTCTAATTATGATTGAAGTGACAATCGACAGCGTGCGCGTCAGCCTAATGTCTCAGGCACGCATTGTAGTCTTGCGAGAAGAAAGTGGAGAACGGTACTTGCCGATCTGGATCGGTCCGTTCGAGGCTGATGCCATTACGATCCAATTGCAGGGGATCGAGGTATCTCGCCCGATGACCCATGACCTGCTTCGGCAGTTGATCGAGACGTTGGACGGTGAAGTCACGCATGTGGTGATTAGCGATCTGCAAAACGATACCTTCTTCGCTAAGATTGTGCTCACTGTCAACGGTGACACCATCGAAGTTGACAGCCGTCCAAGTGACGCAGTGGCGCTGGCGGTGCGAGTCGATGTGCCGATTTACGTAGACGAAGATGTGATGGAACGGGCCGGAATGGAACCTGAAGAAGAGTTGACTCTGGCCGACAAAGAAGGGCGCATCCAACGAGAGAGCGCAACTGAGTACGATGAGGAAGACGAAGATCTCGATGTGTTCCGCGATTTTATCGAAGGGTTGGATATCGACAACCTCGGGTAATCTTTGTCCATCTTTGCACCGAACAGAATTTATTGACCTGACGGGGCAGATGTGAAAAATAGGTGCGTGAAACACCCAAAACGGCGTGGACCTTAAAGCGGTCCCGCCGTTTTTTCACCCAGGCACTTTTCCACAGGCTATCCCCACCCTGTGCCCACATCTATCCCCATCTGCGCCAGAGATAGGCAGTCTGCATGACCGAATCAACTGAAGCGCCGATTAAATCAATTCCGGCGAACCTCGAGGCGGAGCGCGCCGTACTTGGTTCGTTGCTGATCGATCCTGATGCCGTCATCAAGATCGCCAATTTTTTGCGCGCGGAAGACTTTTATCGAGAGCGTCACCAATGGATCTACCGCGCGCTCTCGTCACTGCACGAGCGCCGCGAGCCGGCTGACTTTGTGACCCTGGTCGACGAGTTAGAGCGGCAGGAACAGTTGGAAGAAGTCGGCGGACCGGCGTATATCACCGAGTTGATCAACAGCACACCGACGGCCATCTACGTCGACTACTATGCGCGCATTGTCGAGCGCACGGCCATCCTGCGTCGATTGATTGGGGCTGCCGGCAAGATCGCCGAATTGGCCTACGACGAAAGCAATGACGTCGATGATGTGGTGGATCGGGCCGAACAGATAATCTTTGGCGTCAGCGAGAGCCGTGTTCACCGCGAACTGACGCCGATCAGCAGCATCATGCAGAACGTGGTGGATCAGATAGATTTCCTCGCCCGCAACCAGAATACGTTGATGGGTGTCCCCAGTGGCTTCACCATGCTAGACAAGATGCTGGGGGGCTTCCAGAAGAGCGATCTGATCATTATCGCCGGTCGCCCTGGCATGGGAAAGTCCAGCCTGGGGCTGAGCATTGCCCAAAATGCAGCCAAACGCTACAACGCCCGCGTCGCCTTTTTTGGCCTGGAGATGAGCAACGAGCAACTGGTGCAGCGTATGCTCTCCGTCGAATCGGCCATTGACAGTCATCGCCTGCGATTGGGGCAGATTTATGACGAAGAATGGCCGATCCTGATGGAGGCGGCCAATACACTGGCGGCCACCCACATCTTCATCGACGACACACCCGGCGCTTCGGTGATGGACATCCGCACAAAGTCGCGGCGGCTCTATGCCGAACACGGCCTCGATCTGATTGTGATCGACTACATGCAGTTGATGGTCGGCGGCCTCAGCAGCAAGGGTGGCGAGAACCGCCAACAAGAGATCAGCTTTATCAGCCGCTCGCTCAAAGAACTGGCGCGTGAACTCAATGTGCCGGTGGTGGCTCTGAGCCAGCTCAGCCGCGCCGTCGAAAGCCGCGCCGACAAGCGCCCCATGTTGTCAGATCTGCGTGAGAGTGGCTCCATTGAACAGGACGCCGACGTTGTTCTCTTCATCTATCGCGAGGATTACTACGTCGAGGACACGGATCGCCAAAACATCGCCGACCTGCTTATTGCCAAACACCGGCACGGGTCCACCGGCACGGTTAGCCTCTTCTTCCGCAAGGAGTTAACCCAGTTCCGCGATTTGGAGATTCAGCGTGAAGAGTTGGAGTATTAATCTATGCCCAAACCATTGCCCGGCTTTATTGGCTTCCCTGACCAAAAAATGAAACCGGTGATCGTGCCGGATCTCTTTTTTACCGACCTATTGCCCCAGATCGACGATCTGGCCGAACTCAAATTGACGGTGTACGCCTTCTGGTTGCTCAACGAGCAAAGTGGCGATCTACGCTACCTGCACGGAGACGATCTGCGCTCCGACGAAACGCTTCTGCGCAGTCTCAACCTGGAAAGCGATCTGCGCTCTCCACTCGCCGCCCTAGAGGATGCGCTTTCGCGCGCCGTCGCTCGCCAGACGCTACTTCGTCTGGAAGTAGAGACCGGCGAGGGCGAGAGCCTGACCAGCGAGGATCTGGTACTTCCTCAACACCGCCAAGGGGCGACAGGCCGTGGCCATGATCCGGCAAGGACGGCTGGCCGAGTTGCAGAAAATCCTGCCCGAAGAGGCGCGGCTGAGCGTGGAACGGCCCAATGTCTTCATCCTCTACGAGCAGAATGTTGGCATGATGACGGAACTTATCGCAGAACAACTGCGCGACATGGAAAGAACCTACCCCCCCGACTGGATCAACGAGGCCTTTGAGATTGCCGTCAGCAACAACAAACGAGCTTTGCGCTATATTCAGGCGGTGCTGAAACGGTGGGAAACTGAAGGGAAGGATGAAGGATATGGAAGATCTGGACGGTCTTCTTCGCAAGCTGAATCCACGAATTACACCCCCGACGAGTTCTCTGACGTCATTCGGAGTTGATGGATTCGGAGTTAATGGATTCGGAGTTGATGACGACCAGCGAACCGATCGACGATCGGTTGATCGGGATTGGGAGCGTGAGGCGACGACTCAACGGCAGGGGCCGCCGCCATTGCCGCCGCGCCCGCCGCAGCCCAGACCCAACCGATGCCCGATCTGTGGCGGCACCGGTTTTGTGCTCAAGGATGTGCCGCTCGGTCATCCTGATTTTGGCAAAGCCATTGCCTGTCAATGCAAAGAAGAGGAACGCCAGTGGCGGCGGTTGAGCGCGTTCCAGACGATGAGCAATCTAGAAGCAATGGCGCGCTTTGCCTTTGAGGATTTCATCGCCGAACCCTCGTGGTTGCCGTTGCAGACGCAGCAAGTGCTGCGCCGCGCCTACGAAAGCTGCCTGCATTACGCCGCCCATCCTGAAGGGTGGCTGCTGCTCACCGGCACCTACGGCTGCGGCAAGACACACCTGGCCGCAGCCATCGCCAATCAGCGCGTGGATCAAGGGCAGCCCGCCGTCTTTGTGGTCGTGCCCGATCTGCTCGATCATCTGCGCTCGACCTTTGGCCCCAGCAGTGAGTTGACCTACGACCGCCTCTTTGAGCAGGTGCGCGAGACGAAACTGCTTGTCCTCGACGATCTGGGCACGCAGAGCAGTACGCCGTGGGCGCAAGAGAAGCTGTTTCAACTGCTTAACCACCGCTACAACGGACAACTGCCTACGGTGATTACCTCGAATCAGCGACTTGAAGACATGGATCAGCGGATCCGCAGTCGTCTGATGGATATCAACCTGGTTGAGCGCGTCCACATCACGGCGCCGGATTTTCGGTCGGGGGCGAATCAAAGCCAGAGTGAGTTGAGCACGCTGTCGTTGCATCATTCACAGCAATTTCATAGCTTCGAAGTAAACCGGCGCAACCTGACGCCTGAAGAGTTGAGCAATCTGCGCCGCGTGCGCGATGCCGCGGTTTCGTTTGCCGAGGAACCTATGGGGTGGCTCGTTCTGATGGGGCAGCACGGTGTGGGCAAGACGCACCTGGCCGCTGCCATCGCCAACCATCAACGCGAACAAGGGCGCAATGATGCCATGTTCGTGGTCGTGCCCGATTTCCTCGACTATCTGCGCGCTGCCTTCAACCCGCAATCGCCCATCCCATATGACCGGCGCTTTGACGAGGTCAAAAAAGTGCCGCTGCTCGTCTTCGACGATCTGGGCACCGAAAGCGCCACCCCTTGGGCCAAAGAAAAACTCTTCCAACTGCTCAACTTCCGCTATAGCGCCAATCTGCCCACGGTAATCACCACCAGCGCCGACCCCAGCCAGATTGAACCGTGGTTGCGCACGCGTATGTTCGATGTGGATCGCTGTGAGGTTTGGGCGCTCAAGGTCGCCAGCTATCGCGGCGGCGCCGATCAGCAGGCGCGGCGTAAGTGGAAAGAGTAAGCCGGGAACAAAGCCCATTGTTTTGCCGTTAATATCTGGTGTGCTATAGTACCCGATAGCATTTTTCGTGTCTGAACGCACCTGTCGCACTGAGGGCAGGGCAGATCCTAGTTGAGTGACGTTAAGTAGATAATGCAAATACGATATCTGGGAATTTTGACGATTTTTGTCCTGGCCATGACGTTGACTGCTTGTGGGCCTGACGCAGAGCCAACGCCGCCAATGCCTACCAATACCCCGGTGCCTACATTCACCCCAACACCTGAGGTGGTTGTGATGCCGGTCGATCCGAATGCGGCCGCAACGGCGCAGGCATTGGAGGCACAGGCAACCGTTGATGCTGCCCAAAGAGCGACGGCTGCGGCAGGTCCGGCGGCTGCGGTTGAGCCTACTGTGGCGACAGAAGCCCCCGCCGCGCCAGTTGCAACCGATACGCCGGCGCCGTCGAATCCATCTCTGGTTACCAATCAGGGGATGAACGTTCGTGGCGGTCCGGGCACCAACTATTCCATCATCGGGGCTGCGACTGCCGGGCAGACCTTCGCTGTTACCGGCAAGAATCCGCAAGGCGATTGGTGGCAGATCAACTACAACGGACAGACCGGTTGGCTCTATGGTCCATTGGTGGCGCCTTCGAACACCGGCAGTGTGCCGGTTGCCGCCAACATTCCGGCCCCGCCGCCCACCGCTACGCCTGCGCCGCCTACGGCGACACCCGTCCCCGCGCAGCCCACGCAGCCGCCTGCACCCACAGCGCCGCCTGCGCCACAGTTACAAGTTCAACATTGCCGTGGTAGGCCGCTGTGATCCAAATGCCGGCGTCACCTATGTTGAAGGCCGAACCTATGTGGGGGGCGCTCCACAAAGTGGTGACTGGTCGGTTGCCTTTAGTTATGCCCCGGACGGTCCGGTTGTGGCGTCAATCAAAGCGGGACCACACGCCGGGTACGAAGGTTGGGATCAGGGTTTCTACTCGCATATTCTGGAATCGAATGGTCCCCGCGAAGGGAACTGGTGGTTCTGGGTCGTCGATCCGTCGGGCAACCGTATTTCTGAAATGGCCAACGTGCGCACCGATGGTACTGCCGGCGCGGGCACCTGCCAGCAGGCCGTCATCGATTTTGATAGCCGGTAAATGCTCTGTGTTCAAACAAGCCGTTCAACACACCTTGCTTCTCTGGGCCGGCCTGCTGATTTTCGGCGGGCTGGCCTTTTTCTTGCTCACCACCGCGCCGGCGCGGCAGTGGATGTGGCGCCAGACCGGCGAACGCGACCTGATGCCCCAGATCAAAGGCGTCACCGATCTGGCGGCAGATGCGCTGCGTCCTCGCCTGGATCTGGACGAGGAGGGGGTGACGGTTGACCCGGTGAACCCCTTCGGCGTCAACGTCTTCCTCGAACAGGAGGCGGAACCGGCCAAGCGCGAACGAGTGGTGGCCCTGGCCGCCCAAGCCGGTTTCCATTGGTTGCGACAGGAATTCCCCTGGGAAGATATCGAAGTTCACGGCAAGGGCGACTTTGAGGATCGCCGCCACGAGCCGTTTCGCTCGGCATGGGATAAGTATGATCAGATCGTGGCGCTGGCCAATCAGTATGATATGGAACTGATCGTGCGCCTGAGCAACCCGCCGCAGTGGACGCGCTCGGCCGGCGACGAGGCAGGCACCTACGCCCCACCCGACGATTATGACGATTACGGCGACTTTGTGCGCGCCGTCGCCGAACGCTACCGGGGGCAGGTCCACTATTACCAGATCTGGAACGAGCCGAACATCTACCCCGAGTGGGGCAACGCGCCCGTCGATCCTGAAGCGTACGTCAACCTGCTCAAAGTGGGCGCCCAGGCAATCCGCTCCGCCGATCCAGACGCTGTGATCGTGGCCGGCGCACTGGCCGCCACCATCGATTTGGATGGGACGGTATCGTCCGGTCACAATTTCAATGATCTACTCTTTCTGCAGCGTATGTACGATGCCGGCGCGGCACCCTACTTTGACATCATGGCGGTGCAGGGCTATGGTCTCTGGTCGGGGCCTACCGATCGACGGATGCACCCACGCGTCATGAATTTTGGCCGTCCGCAATATGTGCGCGATTTGATGGTCGCCAATGGAGATGCACACAAGCCGCTCTGGATCAGCGAAATGAACTGGAACGCGGCGCCCGAAGATGTAGATCCACGCTATGGTCGTGTCTCTCTGGCTGAGCAGGCCGACAATCTACCCCTGGCCTACGCCCGTATTCGCAGCGAATGGCCCTGGCTGAGCGTGGCCAACGTCTGGTATCTCAAGCGTGCCACCGATGCCTGGGAGCAAAATCGGCAGCCCGAAGCCTACTTCCGCTTGCTGGCGCCCGATTTTACGCCGCAACCGGTGTATGACGCGCTGAAGCGCTATATGAACGAAGAATAAAGAACAGCGAGACGATCTCCCGTGGCCAATCAGCGCTCCTGGTTCCCCCAAGTTTACGCGTTTCTCTTTCTCTTGATCTTGGCGCTTGCCCTCTTTTTGCGTTTCTACTGTCTCTCTTGTTCTTCACTCTGGCACGACGAAGGAAACACGTGGGCGCTGATGTCGCGCAGCTTTGCCGATATTGCCCGCGCGGCCGCCGCAGATATCCATCCACCCGGCTATTACTGGCTGCTCAAAGTGTGGACAATGGTATTCGGCAGCGATGTGATCGGGCTGCGTTCGTTTTCGGCTGCAGCCGGTGTGGCCACGGTGGCGGGCGTTTACGCCATCGCACGCATGATCGGCCCACCTCGCCATCGGCAGGGGCCGGCGCTGTTGGCGGCTTTGGTGGCAGCGTTGAACCCGTTCCTGATCTTCTATAGCCAGGAAGCGCGCATGTACAGCCTGCTGGCTTTGGAAGGCGTCGCTCTCTTTGGAGCAGTCATTGCGCTCAACCGCGCCCACTGCGCGGGGCGTCGGGCTACATCACTGTGGACGATCTATTTCATCGCAGCGGTCGGCGGGTTGTGGACGCACTACAGCTTCGCGGTTTTGTTGGCCGCCGCCATGATCAGCCTCACGCTGGACTGGGTGCGGCTGGTCTACGATCACGGCCGGGGCGCCGGAGGGCCAGACCCTGTTGATAGTTCACAGCGTTCCTCCGGTCAACCCGGCGTTGGTCAACTTGCTGTTGAGCGACGGCACACCACGAGACCGCACCGGTCCTCTCAGCCGAACCGAATGAGGTGGGATGTGGCCGGCCGCTTCGTTCTCGTTAACGCCGCCGTGATCCTTGCCTTCCTCCCCTGGTTGCCGACGGCCGTCACGCGGGTGATGGCGTGGCCCGCCGGCGGTGAAGAGGTGGGGATGATGGCAGGGCTGCGGGCAACGGTGCAGATTCTGTCGGTAGGGCCACTGCGTAATACGCCGGATTTCGCCGGCGTCTGGTTGATCCTGGCGGGGCTGTTGCCGCTGCTTGGTTTGGTGGCGTTGCGCCGCTCGCCTGCACTACTGACTCTGACCATCTGGCTCGTTACCCCAATCGTGCTGATGTTCGGGTTGGGGCTGTTCAGCGAGGCCTTCCTCAAATTTCTGATTGTCGCCGCGCCAGTCTGGTGTGTATTGGTGGCTGCTTTGTGGGCTCTCTTTGCGTCCACGCCGCCATGGACGCAGGTAACTGCCGCCCTCGTCTTGAGTGGATCGGTGGCTCTGCCCACGCTGCTGCTGCTGCCCGGCTATTACGAAGACGCCGCTGCCCGCGACAATTACGCCGGGATCGCCCGCACCGTGGCTGCTCTGGGAGAGGCTGAAAGCGATCTCGTTCTCCTCGATGCGCCGGGGCAGGCGGAGGTCTGGCAGTACTACGATCCGGGGCTGCCTGTGTTGGCGCTGCCACAGCAACGACCGGCCGCCGCCGCGGCGACGAGGAGACTCCTTGCCGATGTGACCGCGGATCGGCAGCAGATCTTTGCGCTGTTCTGGGCGGTGGATGAAGCAGATCCTGACTCCATCGTCGAACACTGGCTTGATCAAAACGCCTTTAAGGGATCGGAGAGTTGGCAGGGCAACGTGCGCTTCGTACGCTACAGCCTGCCCAATCAGCTTTCGTGTGCGGCCTGGGAATCTCCGCAGCGCTTTGATGATCTGGCGGAGCTGCTCGAACGCTGCCAATCGGACGTGGGCTGGCAGACGATGGCCGGGGAGTCGCTGCTGATTGGTTTACGCTGGCGTGTGCTTGCCGCAACGGATCGGCGCTTCAAGGTGACGATCCAATTGCTCGATAGCCGCAATCAGGTGATCGCTCAGCGTGATGGCGAACCGGCCGGCGGATCACGTCCAACCGTAGATTGGCGACCCGGCGACATCATTCAGGACAACCATGCGCTCTTTATCCCAATTGGAACGCCGCCGGGCCTTTATCGCCTGATCGTAGCGCTCTACGATGGCGAAACCGGTGAGCGCCTGCCTGCCAACGGCCAGGATTTTGTGCATGTAGCCCAGGTCGACGTACAGCGTGGACCGTCGGTGCCTGTCGATATTCTGCCCATCCAACACCGGCTCGACAGGCAAATGGGGCCGGTGGCGCTTCTGGGCTACGATGCTTACCCGCGCGGATATGCCCACGCGCCGGAGACACCGTTGAATCCGGGTGATCTGTTGCACATCACTCTTTACTGGCAGGCACCCGATCCACTGCCCGCCGATTGGCCCGACGATCTGGACGTCTCGTTGACGTGGGGGGATGTGGAAGTGCGTGGTCCGCTGGCCGGTGGTCTCTACCCAACCGGCGAGTGGACGGCAGGGGCGCTGGTGCGCGGCGAGTTCGACATCCCCTACCAGGACAGTACCGATCAACTGCAGGTGAGCGTTCAAGGTACAACCGTGCAATTGGGCCGGGCGGAATGAGCAGGCGGATCCTTTCGAATAATGGGCAGAAAGTGGAATAGACCTAATATTCCACTTTCTGCCCACTATTCACCCTCGAAATGGTACTGAAATCGTTGACAGATTCCACCGCGGCGTAGTACTATGTTTGCCATAGTGCCCGGGAATGTAGTGTTCCCACGTGTCTGTGTATTGGAGAGATGGAAACTGCCACGATGACACAAAGTCTTTTGTATGAAGATGTCGAAGTCCGTGCCTGTCCGGTCGAATCTGCCTCGCGTATCGTCGGCCAAAAGTGGACGCTTCAGATCGTCCACCATTTGTTGGACTGTCGATGCAAGCGCTTTTGTGAACTGCAAGAGGAACTGGGCGGTGTCAACCCCAGCACCTTGAGCAGCCGGTTGAAGATGCTGGAGGATGAAGGATTGGTGCAGCGCATACAGGTCAGCGCCATTCCACCCCACGTGGAGTACAGCCTGACGGAGATGGGCAATGAATTGGCCCCCGTCATCCGCGAGATCGCGCGCTGGGGAAATCGTTGGCTTTGCTGCGAATAACTGATGAATCGGGTGCGACTGTGGGCCATCCACATTGATATTGGCGTGCCGGATTCTAAACCATGCTAAGGCTAAACGGTTACCCTCAACCTAACTATTTGCACAGAAACTGGCAACCATGATTGTAGATTGTCTGACCGTTGGTCTGTTACAAGAAAATTGCTACGTTCTCGGCTGCGAGGAAACGAGCAAAGGTGTCATCATTGATCCCGGTGACAACCCACGCGCCATCCTGGAAAGTGTGCGCGAACTGGGGTTGACTATCGAGAAGATCATCAACACCCATGCCCATTTCGATCACGTGATGGCGGTCGATCCGATACGGCGCATCACAGGGGCCACGTTCCATCTTCATGCCGCCGAGTTACCTGTTTTACACGCTGTGCCCGAACTGGTGAGCGTGTGGCTGAGTGCTCACGTCGATCCGATTGACGAGCCAGACGAATTTCTGGAGCACGGACAGATCATTGAGTTTGGCAAGGAACGGCTTGAAGTTCGCTTCACCCCTGGTCATGCGCCCGGTCACGTCGTCTTTGTGGATCACAAGGGGGGGCAGGTCTTTGCCGGGGATACGCTCTTTCAAGGCAGCATCGGGCGCTTTGATCTACCCGGCGCCGATGGCCAGACATTGCTGCGTAGCATCGAAGAGCAGTTGCTGACTCTCCCCGACGAGTTCGAAGTGCATCCTGGGCATGGAGAATCCACCACCATTGGGGCTGAACGAGAGTACAATCCCTTTGTGGGGCGCAACGCGCTTTCAACCAAATAGTGTAACTCTTCACAGTGAAAAATGCTGCTGTCCTGTATGCTTACTTAAAAAGGACCTGTTTTTCGGTTATAGTGATACCACTATAGTTGAGGTTTATTGTGCGTGGGCCCGGCCCACGCACAATAAACACGCAACGACATGGTTACAGGGTAGTTAGTTCTGTGTGGCAGATAGTCTGATTTTTGTGCGAGGAACCTTATGATTTATCACATGGTGCCGGCCGATTACTGGAGTAAAACGGCCGACAGCAACCCCTATGAAAGCGAAACGTTTGCCGACGAAGGCTTCATTCATGCTTCGTCTTCCCCTAAACAATTGTTACAGGTAGCACAGCGATTTTACCAATCCGAGCCGGTGCCCTATGTGATTTTGTGTATCGACGAGAGCAAACTCGATGCCGAAGTCCGCTGGGAAGTTTCTCATGCCGATTCGGACACCTTCCCTCATGTGTACGGGTTGCTTAACCGTGAAGCGGTGGTCGATGTCGTGAGGTTCCCACGTAATGAGGATGGCAGCTTTCGTCTGCCGGCCGATTTGCCTGGGTGAGTCATCGTCGCTCATGAGTGGAGATTTACGCGTTTGGTAGGATTCTCGGTACAATAGCAGCATTCCCCTATCGGAAAGTTGCAAACCGTGCTTACACAGGTCATGATGATCGGCGCACAAGTCACCCAGTGTGATGCCTGGATAGTGACCTGCGGGTTGATGGAGAAGACAATTCGTGTCTGTACTTTCAGATAGTTTTGGGCGTTGGATGGGGCGCCGGCAGGGCGCAGACGACGGATCAACCGCTGACGACAAGACGCAGCCCAAAAGTGGCACACGGACTGGCGGATCAAACGAGCAAGAACCAGTAGTTGTTTGGGAAGCAGCCAATCTCATGGAAGCACAGATCGTCAAGGGGCGGCTAACCAGCGAAGGTATACCTGCGATCGTACGCGGCGAAAGTCTCGGTCAGATTTATGGGTTAACAGCCGGCAGATTGGCCTCTACCGATGTGTTGGTGCCCGGATTGTTGGCCGAAGAGGCCCGGCAGATCCTTGAAACCGAAGTCGAGTGGGTTGACGAAGAGGACGTAGACGACAAATGACACAAAATTACACGCTGGATCAAAGATTTTCGGAATCGACTGCTGCTGACGAGCTGATCCCTTCTCAGTTGGCAGAGCGCTCGGCCGGCGGGATCAACACCAAGTTCATGATCGCCGGCGGCGCCTTGATTGTGCTGATCGTGGGGTTGATCATCTATGGCTCGATGACCGCCTCGGCCTACTACCTGACGGTGGGTGAAGTCCAGGAGCGGCTCATTCAGGCCCAAAATGGCAACCAGGCTGCGCTGGGACAACGCATCCGCGTTAATGGTGCCGTGGTCGCCGACAGCGAAGACTGGAACGCACAAGAGATCACACTGCGCTTCGCCATCGAAGATGAGACGGGCCAACAGTTGCCCATCGTCTTCTATGGCCCCCGGCCGGATAATTTCCAACGGGCGGCGTCGGCAATTGTTGAGGGTGAGCTGCTGGCCGATGGCACATTCCAGGCCGAAACACTGCTCCTCAAATGCCCCAGCCGTTATGAAGAAGAGCCTGAAGAGGTCTTTGTGCAGTCCACTCGCTAGTGATGCGGCGGCGAGGAACGCCGAAAGCGTGATTTGGTGGGTAGGGGCGCTGCTTGCTGCGCCCACATGTGCCGGGCGCAGCAAGCAGCGCCCCTACTGACTTGCCATCACTTGACCGTTGACATGACGCTAGGATATTGCGGCGTCCGTACCATTGGTCGGAAACGTGGACAACTTTCCGCCGGGATTTACCAGGATATGACGGCGTCCGTAAGTGCCGTGGCGTCAGTCCGACTGTGCTGCCTCTGGCACTTCTCGCGGAAAGATTTATGCCGGAGTCTGCTGTAGATTGCGTGGATGTCTACCCAGTGGGACCGGTCGCACCTGTGCACATGACCGGTCCTTTTCTCCGTATTCAGAGCGAAAATTCAGCACAGTCCTATTCTTAGAAGATAGCTGATCCGGTGATTCTATTTTCGAACCCTACGAAGGGCATAGCCAAGCTGTGAGTTCAAATCGAATGATTCTTCCCAACACGCAACGATTGCGGAAAGTTGGCGCTGCACTACTCCTGGCGTCGCTCCTCTTGGTAACTGGCCTCTCTTTCGCACTGGCCCAGGAACCTTCCCCTCCCTACGATCTGGATAATGTCCCGGTGCCCCCTCAGCCGCCGCTGGCGATTCTGGGCGAAGGGCTTTTTGCGCAAAATTGCGCCCCTTGTCATGGCCCCGAAGGTAACGGCGATGGCGAAGCGGCGGCGCAGATGCCGGTGGTGCCGGCCGTGTTCTCTGATGCGGCTGCCATGTGGGATCTCAGCCCTGCGGAATTCTTCCACGTGACCAAGTTTGGCCGGATCGAACAGATGATGCCGCCATGGGAAGCGCGCATGAGCGACGAGCAGATCTGGCAGGCCGTCTACTATGCCTGGGATCTGCATACCAGTGAAGCTGAAATCGCTGACGGCGCATCGCTTTATGCCGCCGAATGTGCCGCCTGTCATGGGCCACGAGGCGAAGGAGACGGTCCCGAGGCCGGCGCTGATGTGGGTAGCTTTGCCGATATTGAGGCCATGATGCCCCTGAGTCAGGCCGACCTGGCGCAAGGATGGAGCGATGCACACGCCGATCTCGGCGCCGATTGGACCGACCAGCAGAAGCAGGCGACGCTCGCCTACATCCGCACCTTCACCTACTCTCCATCCTGGGTATCACCGATTGGTAACGGCGCCGGCGTCATTCAAGGCAGCGTCGAGCAGGCAACACCGGGCGGCGCTCCGTTTGCCGGAGGCGTCGTCGCTTTGGAAGTCTACGCCCACATGACCCCGCTCGATACCATCGAGACCACCGTAGGCGAAGATGGTACCTTCCAGTTTGGCGGTCTGCCGGTGGATCCTGGCATCTTCTATCTGCTCACGACTCAGTATCAGGGTGTCGACTACGCCTCAGCGGTGCTGCGCTTTGGCCAGGACGCTGCGCTTGAAGGCGATGCGGCCAATACGCTGGATGCCGTGCTGCCTATCTACGAAACCAGCGACGATGCCAGTGGCGTGAATATCACGCGCATGAGTTGGATCGTGGAGCATGAGCCGGGCGCGCTGCTGATCGGTCAAGTTGTTTCCTTTGGGAATGAAGGCAACTCTACCTTCGTCGGGCACACCGTCGACGGCGTCGACGTCCCTGTGACGTTGGAACTGCCGCTGCCTGACGGGGCCGAAGAAATCGGCTTGCAGGATGGCGCCATTGGCGGGGCGTACCGGCTTGTCGGCAATCGAGTCTATGACACCCGTCCTGTACCGCCAGGAGAAGGCATGCGGCAGATCTTCGTGCGCTACCGTCTGCCCTATGATGGTTCATCGACCACCGTTCAACAGCCTTTAGACTATAAGATGAGTGGGCTCAATCTACTGATCGCCGATCTGCCCGATCTGGATGTAGAGGCAACGGCATCGCAGGCCGATCTCCAATTCGTCGGCCCTCAGGATATTCAAGGACTATCCTACCTGCAGTGGTCGGCGGAGTCGCTGGATCCGCAGATGTTTACGTTGACGCTCTCGGGTCTGATTGAAGCGGGCGGCGAGGATCCGCGTTTGCAGGCGTTGCCGGCCGGTGGGGTGACTTCGGCCACTTCTGCTGCAACATCGGATGTTGACCCTGCGATTGCACTGACCATGGGGAGTATCTTGCTGGTGATTATTGCCGGTGTCGTGGTGTGGCGGTGGCGGAGCGGCGCTCAACAGTCGGCGGCGCCGGTTCGCACTTCTGTCTCGCCTGAAAAGCAGCGACAACGGCTCATTCAACAGATCGCCCAGTTGGACGATCAACACGCGTTGGGTAATCTGGATGAGGATAGTTGGCAGTCGCAACGGGCAGCGTTTAAGCGTGAACTCTATGCGTTGAACAACGAACAGGCCCAATAATGAGCAAGGAACCGGCGGCCGTGGTGGATGGCACATCCCAAGAATGGACAACTCCTGTCGAACGCGGAACCAGTACAGCAGCGTCGCATTCAGGCACGCCCACTTCTGCCATTGCCCAGCCGCTGATCCGTATTGAATCTCTGGAGAAGCGCTATGGGCGAAAGCGCGTGCTCAGAGGCATATCGCTGGAAGTGGGCGCAGGCGAAGTGGTTGCATTGCTGGGAGCCAACGGCGCCGGCAAGACAACCTTGATGCGCATGGTGGCCGGCCTTGATCAGCCGTCTCGCGGCGAAATCTGGCTGGGGGACGTTCCGCTCTCCAAGGCCAGCCATGAGATTCGTCGTTACGTGGGTATGGTTGGCCACGCACCGCTGCTCTATGACAACCTGAGTGGCTGGGAAAACCTGGATTTCTTTGCCAATATGTACGATCTCATCGACGTGGAACAGCGCGTTGAAGTCGTGTTGCGCTCTGTCGATCTCTGGACTCGTCGTCACGATCCAGTGCGGACATACAGCCGCGGCATGGTGCAGCGACTGGCGATTGGTCGAGCCATTCTACACGATCCGCCGGTCCTGCTCTTAGACGAACCCGATACCGGTCTGGATCAAGTGAGTGCACGCAATCTGGCCTCGCTGGTCACCACCCTCCGTCGCAGCCGGCGCGCCGTGCTGCTGACCACTCATCATCTGGAGCGGGCCGTGGATTGGGCAGACCGCCTGGCCTTCCTCGCCGATGGGGAAGTTGTCGAAGAGCTACCCACCGTCTCCCTCAATTATGAATCGGCGCGAGAACGCTACGAGCATTGGATCGGCTAGGTCGACTATGCAAGAGTCAATGGTGTTGCCTGCAGAACAGCCGGTGGTGATGCGGACGGGGGGAGGCGCAGTTGCCTACCTACGTAAGGTCCGGGCCATCTTTATGAAGGAGATCCGCGCCGAACTCCGCGCCAAAGAGGTCTTCAGCACCATGATTATCTTTGGGCTTCTGGCCGCGTTGATCTTTGGTATGGCGTTTGATCTGCGGGTGCCCAACTCACGGATGGTCGTACCGGGGATCCTGTGGGTCATTATTCTCTTCGCCGGCGTCTTGGGGTTGAATCGTTCCTTCGGCTCTGAGGTGGATCGTGGGACGCTGGCCGGTCTGCTCATGGTGCCGGTCGATCGCAGCGCCATCTACTTTGGGAAACTGGCGGCCAACCTTGTCTTCATGTTGCTGATGGAAGTGCTGTTGTTGCCGGTGCTGCTAATCCTCTTTGATATCTCGCTCTTTCACCCGCTGGTTTTGTCTGGATTGGCCTTGGGCACGCTGGGCTATGCCGGCGTCGGCACGCTCTTTGCTGCGCTGACGGCTAACAGCCGGGCACGCGAGACCATGTTGCCCATCCTGCTGCTGCCGGTAGTGCTGCCTGTTTTTACGGCAGGCACGGCGCTCACCGCTGGGGTGTTGGATGGACAAATCTCAAGCAGTTTGTGGCGTTGGATCGGCATTCTGGCGCTCTATGATCTGCTCTTTATTGTCATTGCCTATCTGGTTTTTGACCTGATTTGGGATGCTTCGTAAGATCAGGATCACCTGCGTATTGTGTGCCACCATATTTGAGTTCTGAGGAGGGCAATTCATTATGAGTTCAACCGTATCATCTGCACCACGCCCAGGACGTTTGTCCACATCACGTGACCGCTGGTACGCCCCGCTGTTGACATTGGATGTGCTGGCGGCGCTGACCATGGCCGTGGCCGTGTGGGCCGCTCTGCTTTACGCCGGCGATGCCATTAATCTGGCCGGTGACGAGCAATTTGCCCAACGTATTTTTTATTTTCATATTGGTGTTTGTGTAGCGGCCTTGCTTGGGTTTGTTATCTCGGTGGTCGGCAGCATCGGTTATCTGTTCACCCGCAGCCTGGAATGGGATCGAGTGGCGCAGTCCAGTGTCGAAGTTGGGACCGTTTTTGGTTTCTGTATCCTCGTCAGTGGCAGCATTTGGGCCAAACCCACGTGGAATACATACTGGACGTGGGATCCGCGCCTGACGACGGCGACTATCACCGTTTTGATCTACCTGGCCTATATCCTCTTTCGCAACGGCCTCGATGATCGACACGTGCGGGCGCGCTTTGCCAGTATCTACGCCCTTTTCGCGTTCCTCAGTGTGCCGTTGACCTACTACAGCGCTCGACTTTGGCGCTCGATCCACCCGATTGTCTTTAACGGCGCCAACGGCGAAGCCGAAGGTAGCTTTAGTATTGGCCCGAGCATGGGTCAAACATTGATGATTACTTCGATCAGTTTTTCGATTTTATTCGCTGCTCTGATGCTGCACCGGTGGCGGCAACTGCGCCTGGAAGCACGCGTCGACGAATTGCGGGAGGCACTTTACTAACATGGTCTATCTAGCTGCTGCATTTATTATCCTGTGGCTGTCGGTTGCACTTTATGTGGCGTTCATGCTCTCGCGTCAACGCAAACTGGAGCAGGAACTTCAAATGCTCGAAGAACAGGTGGCGGAACGCCAGCCCCGCACACGATCTCAGCGTGCATAACACTGGGGCTGGTTCTTATGTTCCCGTGTAGAATTGCCTGTGTTGAAAGGATCGTTCTATGGCTCAAGCCGTATCTCCTATCCAGGGGACCAAACCAAAGGCTGTCAACAATCGAACCACCTTTTTCCATGCGGTGGCTTTTGTGTTGGGCTTTGCTATCGTCTTCACCTTGATCTTTGGTCCCTTAGTCGTGTTGCTTGGGCACGGGCTTAATCGCTATCTGCCGTTGGTGCAGAAATTCGGCGCCATTATGCTCTTCATCTTCGCACTGGTGACATTGGGCGTCTTCCGCTGGTTGATCAACCAGCTCTCCGATCGTGTCGATCTCAAGACGAACCCGGCGGCGCAGGCGCTTGTCGACTTTCTGAGCTTCTTTAACACGCTGCTTTATACCGAGCGCCGCGTTACCGAAATGCACAAAGTCAAGCGCGGCTGGGGGTATTTCAGCAGTGTGCTCATGGGCATGAGTTTTAGCGCCGGTTGGGTGCCGTGTATCGGCCCGATTCTGTCCAGCATCATCATCCTGGCCTCATCGGCCTCCACCGTCTGGCAAGGATCGCTCTTGTTGGCCGTCTACAGTTTCGGCCTGGGCATTCCCTTCTTGATCACCGGTGCTGCTTTCGGGCAAGCAACCAGCGTGTTGCGCAAGCTGAACCGCTATTCGAACGTTGTCAGCATCATCAGCGGGATCTTCCTCTTGTTGGTGGCCTGGTTGTTGTGGAGCCAGCAACTGCAACGCCTGACCACGACGTTTGCTTCGCTGAACACCCTGGTCTTTTCGATTGAGGAAAGTATATCGGGGAACTTCGGTTCGGTGGACATCTTCGAACCCAGCCTGGTTAGTGCCATGCCGTTGGCTTTCATTGCCGGGTTGATCAGCTTTGTCAGCCCCTGCGTGTTGCCTCTGGTCCCGGCCTACATTGGCTATCTCAGCGGCGCATCGCTTAGCAACAGCAACGTCAAGTAGCCTCATGAGGACGCTGCTACGCCGTGGACTGTTCGTGTTCGTGATGCTCACGCTTGCCGCCTGCGCCTCTTCACGCAGCACTGTGGACTTCGTACCGGTTTCGCTAGATCTGTTTCCAGAGGCGGTAGGTCGTGGGTTTCCGGCGGCGCATCTGCTCGATGAAGGTGATCCTTCAATTGGCAAATCGGCTCCCGATTTCGCCTTCGTTCTGGAAAGCGGTGAGGGCGCCTCGTTGGGAACACTGGGGAAACCGGCTGTGATCAATTTCTGGGCAACCTGGTGTGGACCGTGTCGCGCCGAGATGCCGGAGTTGGTGAAGCTCCACCAGGAGCACCCTGAGTTGGTGGTGTTGACCGTCAATGTGCAAGAGGATCAAGAAACGGTGACACGCTTTGCCGATGCCTTCGCCATGACCATGCCGGTGCCACTGGATGAGGAAGGTACCGTACAACGGGCCTACGGCGTGCTCGGACTGCCGACCACCGTCTTCGTCAATGCCGACGGCACCATCGCCGCTCGTGTGGATGGTATCCTGACGCCGAAACTGCTCGACGAGCAGGTTGCCAAGCTTCGCTAACAAGGCGTCCACATTTGTTGCTTATCTTGAAGGGACAGGTCTGTGGCCTGTCCCTTGCTTTATGAAAAGCACCTGATTGAAAAATCGTATGTTTTGAAGGGCGAGACTCCGATCCATGCACGTAACGCTATATACCAAACCGGGCTGCACACTCTGCGAAACGGCTCATCTCGATCTCCTCGATCTTCAGCAGGAATTTGGCTTCGACCTGGTTTTGCGTGACATTACCGGCGATGAATCGCTCCAGGCGCGCTACTTTTTGGAGATCCCTGTCGTAGAGATTACTGTTGAGTCTACGTCGGCCTGTGTCGAGCTAAAGGCGCCGATCAGCCAGATTGAGTTGCGCCGTCAGTTGAAACGACTCGCTCCCTGATGCAAGCTGTGTGGGGATTTATTGGAGATAAAGTGTATGTCGCAGGATTCTAACAATCAACAGGTCAGCATCAAGGGTGCCCCTTTCGATGCAGAGACCACACGAAGCCGTTTGGCGCTGGCTGCCGATCACCTGGTAATGGGCATTGCACGCCATTGGTTGGCGTTGATCAACACGGCCATGGCGGTTTACGTGTTTCTGCCCTTTCTGGCCCCTGCGTTTCTTCACCTGGGATGGGTACGCCCGGCGCAGGCGATTTACGGGATCTACTCGTTTGCCTGTCATCAACTGCCGGACCACAGTTACTTTCTTTTCGGTGCAGAACCTTTTTATAGTTTGCAGTCTCTGGAAACCCAGGGACTGACCCCGGGATTGAACGTACTGCAACGGCGTTTTTTTGTTGGCGATGAAATGTTGGGCTACAAAGTCGCTATCTGCCAACGTGATGTGGCCATCTATGGCGCCGTGTTGCTGACCGGGCTACTCTTCGCTCTGGTCCGTCGGCGGGCGCGTTCGCCGGGGCTCAAGATCTATGCGCTCTTCTTGATCCCTATTGCGTTGGATGGCTTTACACAACTCTTCGGGCTGCGAACGAGTAATTGGTGGCTTCGCACTGTGACTGGCGCCCTCTTCGGGGGCGCTTCGGTCTGGCTTGCCTATCCTTATCTTGAAGAAGCCTTCAACGATGTGATCCGCACCGAGACGGCGCGCAGACGCCGACGCATGGTAAGCGAGGCCGGGACATCCGTACAAGCCGGGGAATCTGTACAAGTGGATGCGGATCGGCCCCCTGGAAATTAGACAAATCTGTCTTCCTTTGTTAGGATTAACGCTTGTGGACTTTGACTATGTCCTGCTAGAACGATTGATAACTGGGCCGCGTAGTGATACGTGGTGCCGTTTTCTACCAAAGCCGTGAACAATGCCTGCGCCGACAGGTTCGATCCAGAAGGGAAGTTGACATGCCAAATACAAAGTCTGCTGAGAAGCAAGCACGCCAATCTCAGAAGCGCCATATGCGCAATCGGATCTATCGCAGTAGCGCCCGCACTGCTGTCAAGAAGGCGCGCACGCTGGTCGAATCCGGTGATCCGGCCGCCAGCGAAGCCGTGCTGAAGGCTGTGAAGGCGCTCGACACTGCTGCACAGAAGGGCGTGATTCACGCCAACAACGCAGCCCGCCGCAAGAGCCGCTTGATGAACGCGCTCAACAAGGCGACCGCAAGCTAGGCTTCGATCTAGCAACTCAGTGGCAAAGGCTACCACACAGCGTGCGGTGGCTTTTTTGCGTTATTCACTCGTTACCCATTCGTAACGATAGGGGTGAGACTCTCACCTGCGCCGTACAGGAACATCCATCCTTTACGATTCCGCCCACTCGCCGCGGCCGCCAAAGTAGTCACAGTGGGGCTGCAGTACGCAAACCTCGCAGCGCGGGGAGCGCGCCTGGCAAACTTCGCGCCCATGCTGGATCAGGTTGAGATGTAGGGCATAGTACGTCTCGGGCGGCAGTAGGGATTCCCAGATCTTTTTGATCTTTTCGGGCGACGCTTTGCGATCGCTGATGCCCAGCCGTTGGGTCTGCCGCTGAACGTGCGTATCCACCGGGAAAGCGCCCATGTTAAAGCAGAAAAGCAGCACGATGCTGGCGGTTTTGTGGCCCACGCCGGGGAAGCTTTGCAGATAGTGCTGTGCTTCATCGACCGGCCACTGCGTGAGATCATCCAGGTTATACCGCCCGCGATCCTGTCTGATCTTCTCGAGTGTGGCAACGAGATTGGGCGCTTTCTGATTGTACATCCCCGCCACACGGATCGCTGATTTTATCTCCTCCAACGGCGCCGTACGCACGGCATCCCAATCGTCGCCGAAACGCTCTTTCAGGGTGCGGAAGGCGCGCCCGCTGTTCGTGTCGTTGGTATTGGCGCTGAGGATCGTCCAGATCAACTCGTCCACAGGATCGTTTTCTGGTCGCCAATCCGGTTCACCGTAGGCATTGATCAGCCCTGCGTAGATCGCTTCGGCTTTCTGCTGCAAATTCACAAAATACTCCTTGGATTTCAAACCTTCCCAAGCACTGTGATTTCAGGGTAAACATTAAACAGCTATGCGCGGCAAGCGCGCCATGAGACGGCTGACAACCTCGTAATTGATCGTTTCCAGCCGGGTCGCTACCTCCTCTGCGCTGAGGTGTGCATCACCCTGTGCCCCGATGAGGACAACTTCGTCCCCTGCGCGCACCGGCGTCCCGCTGTCCACTATCTCTGTGACATCGACCATCGTCTGATCCATACAGACCCGTCCAAGGATGGGGGCAAACTGGCTCCTTATCAGCACACCCCCCCAGGTGCGTGGGCTGCGCGGAAAGCCATCGGCGTAGCCTACAGGGATCACCGCCAGGCGGCGCGCACGGTCGGCTATGTATGTGTTGCCGTACGATACCGGATCACCCGTGGCCAGTGCCTTCACCTGTGCCACCTGTGCTACCCAACGCAGCACAGGACGAAATCCTGAGGGCAGCGGACATTCTGCACTTGGGTGCAGGCCGTAAAGCGAGATGCCGCAGCGTACGCCGTTAAAGAGACTTGCCACTACCGAGAGTGTCGCCGCCGAATTGGCGCTGTGGATCAACGCCGGTCGCCGGCCTTGTGCAGTGAGCGTGGAGAGCAAGCCGTTGAGTCGATCCAGTTGTCGCCCGGTATAGGATTTGTCCGCTTCGTCGGCGGTGCTGAAGTGAGTATAAAGCCCCTCGACCTGTAGCCCCGGCAACTGCATCACTTCCGCCATGAAGGACGGCGTCTCCTCGGGCAAGAGACCCAGTCGGCGCATGCCTGTGTCCACTTTGACGTGGACGGTGATACGACGCCCCAATGATTGGGCGGCAGCATCGAACTCGCGCGCGACATCGAGATCAAAGAGCGCTGCGGTCAAATCGTACTGGATCAGTGCCTCGGCCTGCCAACCCGGCGTGTACCCCATTACCAGAATCGGCGCATTGATGCCGGCCTGGCGCAACTCGATGCCCTCGTTGACTGCGGCCACGGCCAGTCTATCCGCCCCAGCGTCCAACGCTACCGGCGCCACCAAGGATGCGCCATGTCCATAGGCATTGGCCTTGACCACGGCGAAGAGGGTACGTTCGGTGCCGATGTGACTGCGCAGGAGACGCACATTGTTGCGCACTGCGGCCAGATCGATTTCTAACCAGGTGGGACGGTGGATCTGCGTCTTGTTCATGACCACCCAGCCCCTTCCTGAAGACGCTGCCAGGCTTCTTCGCTCAGCCCGGATTCGCCCAACTGGTTGGGTTTGCGCGCACCGTGATAGTCGCTGCCGCCGGTGACCAATAAGTTGTGGTGGCGGGCGAGGGCGCTGAAATGTGTTTCTACCTCAGTGGCAGAGGCGCCGGGCAGACTACGCCGCGCTTCACGCGCATAGGGGTAGTGAATTTCAATGCCATCCAGACCGGCGTCGACCATGCGCCGGATCGCATCGTCGATATCCTTGACGCGGTGATAAGTGCCCGGGTGCGCCAGGACGGCAATGCCGCCGGCAGCGTGGGTCAACTCGATAGCAACCTCAACGGTCAGGCTGAAACTGCGGCCAACGTAGACCGAGTTGGGTGCATCTGCGGCCAGGAATTGGACGAAGACATCGGATAGCGACGAGAAGCGCTGCGGGTTATGTTGTAGCGCAACCTGGGCAATGTGCGGACGACCGGGCACGCCCCCCGCCAGCGCCAACACTTCGTCCACGGGTACGTGAATGCCGTAGGCCTGCAACTTTTCGATCTGGCGGATCTTCTGCTCCACACGGGCGTCGATCACGGCGGCCAATGTGCTGACCAGCGAGGCGTCCTCGTGGCGGATGCCATAGCCGAGGATGTTAATATCCAGGAAATCGCGCGCCGGCTCGCTGGTTGTGCTGTACTCGATGGCCGGGATCACCTGTACCGCGTGGCATGCGCCCGCATCCAATGCTTCGGAGACGCCCAGCACACTATCGTGATCGGTCACAGCCAGGACGCGGATGCCCAATGCCGCGGCGTGTGCGACCAATTCGCTCGGCGTTTCCGTCCCGTCAGAACGGGTAGAGTGGACCTGTAAATCGATGGAACAGGGTGCGTTTTGTGGTTTGACAGTCATTGGATAGATGTCCCAGGGCTAGATGATCGGTGAGAGTCGTTCAACGAGTTCGGGCCAGCGAAAACAGAACAACGGTCAAGAGAGCCGTGCCGACTGCGGCAAAGTGATAGCGATTCACCGGCTCGCGAAAGACGATCAGCCCCACAATGATCGATGTGGTAATAATCGACAACACGGCATAAAGCACATAGTACGACGTGCCGAAGCGCGAGTATAGAAAGTAGAACCCGATAAAGGTCAGGTAAAAACCCATGCCGCTGATCACAACCCAGGCTGCGTTGCGGCGCACATACCCGCCCAAATCGGCGCGATCGAATAAGGGGATCGTGAGCAAAAAGGCGACGCTACAGACGATTAGCGCCGACAAAATGAAGATGAAGGGATTGCTCGATACCTCGGCCCGTCGTTGACCAAAGGCGAAAAGCGCGTTTCCAACCGCCGCCAACAGAGCTACAGCCAACGCATTCTGAAACAATGAGGATAGTTGCATGTTCTGCCTTGTCTATATATTTTGGCGTAAATACCACGGCGGAAATTCGGCATTTCTACCTCTGGTAAAAACTGTCGTAAGTCGGTATATTTCCGCCGGGATTTACTCGTATTTTGGCGTCAAATACCACGGCGGAAATTCGGCATCTCTACCTCTGGTAAAAACTGTCGGCATATTCCCGCCGGGATTTACGCTTGAACCGGCGAAACCGGAATGATGAGGTTCAAAGATTGTAGCAGAGGCGGTCATCTGTGGGGAATTGGATCGCGGTCCACTCGCAAAAAAGCCCGTTCCCATTTTGTGGGAACGGGCCTGAGCATCAGTTACAAGAGAGATGTCGTCACAGCAGCCAGTCTATGGGATGAAGAGTCGTTGACCCACGTAGATACGGCTGACGTTGCTGATCCCGTTCGTGGCCGCCAGGGTGTACATGTCGATGCCGTACCATTTGGCAATGCTGCTCAACGTATCCCCTGCTTTGACCGTGTAGTAGAAGCCATAGACCGAGGGCGGATAGGCGTAACCGGTGGGCATGATCAGCCGTTGACCCACGTAGATGTAGCTCAGATTGCTCAGCCCATTGATTTGAGCAATAGCCTGCACGGTGGTGTTAAACCGCCGCGCCAATTTAGAGAGCGAATCGCCCGCTTTGACCACATAGTAGAAGCTATCGACAGGCCACGAAGTCGGCCCGCCAGTGCCACCGCTGGGGATATAGAGGCTCTGTCCAACATAGATGTAGTTTGGGTTGCTGATGCCGTTCGCATTGGCAATGGCGCTGGTCGTGGTGCCGAAGCGTCGCGCAATTCCCGAAAGTGTATCGCCGGGCTGCACGGTGTAGTATGTCGAGTAGACGGGCGCCTGGGCTTCGCTATCATTTGATGCCGCCGCAGCAGGTGCTGCTGCAAAGCCAGTTGTCACCAATGACGCTACCAGCAGGGCAACCAAAAACCGTACCCAACCTGCCTTCCCTTGGGTTAATCGCACATTCATCAAAACACGTCGTACATTGGACATAGGGGGATACCTCCTTTGTTCGTTCTAGAATGCGGAAAACCATATTTAGTTGTGCCCTTCGCGGAGGTTTAGGATCCGCAAAACACAGTGGTACACACCTCTACTTTACTCCTGATCAGGCAGAAAGTCTAGGAGAAGTTTGTTAACCTGATCGGGGACATCATGTTGCACCCAATGTGTCGCCTGTTCGATGAAAACCAATCGCCCTTTGTCGCAATAGTCGATGCTGGGCTGTGCCATGCTGCGATCCAGTGCAATATCGCGCACGCCCCAGATCATCAGCGTGGGCACGGTAACCCGACTCGAGCCAGGCTGATGCGGCTGCTGGCGGACAATGGCACGATACCAGTTGAGCATTGATCTAAACGCGTTGGGGCGTGACCATGCCTCACGGTACCCCTCAAGATCCTCTTCAGAGAAAGTGCCGGGGTTGGCACTGTTGAGCATCATGCGTGTGCCGGCTGCCCAATTGCCGCGGCTGATCAGAAACTCGGGCAGCCGGGGGATCTGGAAGAAAAAAATGTACCAGCTTTTGAGGAGTTGGCGCGGCGTCGAGCGGATGGTTTTGAACATGACCGATGGGTGTGGCACGTTGAGAATCGCCAACTTCTTCACCCGCTCGGGATAGTTGATGGCGACCCACCAGGCCACCGCTGCCCCCCAATCGTGGCCGACGACAAAGGCTTTCTCTTCACCGGCGGCGTCGATCAAGCCGATGATGTCTTTGGCCAGTTCGTCCAAATTATAGGCGGCAATCTTCTCGGGTTTGTCGCTGAGGTTGTAGCCGCGCTGATCCGGCACCCAGATCCTGTACCCGGCTTCGGCCAGCGCCGGGATCTGCGCCGCCCAGCCCGCCCAGTATTCGGGGAAGCCATGCAACAGAATCACCAATGGCCCATCCGCAGGGCCGGCCTGCGCCACGTGAAGGCTGATTCCATTGGTTGAAACCATCTTGTGATCGATGCCGGGCACGGTCTTCGCCTTTCCTTACTTGTCGAACTGCCATCGTCCTTCGCCGTGGCTGCCCCAGGCCAGCGCTCGCAGCGGTTCCACAGCGATGATGGTGTCGTAGTCGGCGTCGGTGGTGATATCCCAATTGTATTTTGCTTGAAAGAGGGGCGCGATTTCCGCTTCGGCTTGTGGCGCGAATCGGGCAATGCCCTCGATGATGAAGACATTCATCGGATCGGGCAGTGACAGGCTGACGTTGGGATTAGCCCGAATATTGCGTGCGCGCACGGAAGCGGCCTTGGTGACGACGTAGGCCGTGTCGTTGTGCCAGCCATGCCAGATCGGCGCCAGGTGGGGCCGTCCATCGGGGCGAGTGCTGGCGAACCAGCAACAATCGGCGACGGCGAAGGCTTCGATCAGTCGCGCCAGCAGCGGATCCGCGTTCGCCATCTCAGGCCCTCACCATGCCGCGTTGTGCCGGTGTTAAGACTTCGAGAACCTGACAGGCAACTTCGTAGCGGCCAAAGCTCGGCATCAGGTAGACGCCCTGCACTTTGGGCGCTTCTACCAACTGCAGCAGCAACTCCTGGGCCATTCTGACGCCTTCATCACGCCCACTGGCCCCGGCGCGCTCCATGCGCTCCAGCGCATTCTGACTCAAGGTGATGCCCGGCACCTCGTTGTGCAGAAACGATGCGTGCCGGTGACTCTGCAAGGGCAACACGCCAATCAGCACAGGCACGGGGAACTCGCCGTGGCGCTCTTCGTAGACCCGCAGGAAGTTCAACCAGAGTTGTGGATCGAAGATCGGCTGCGTCATGGTGAAGTGGGCGCCGCCGCTCACCTTGTGGTAGAAGCGATCCACCTCTTCTTCAAGATTGGGCCGCGTCGGATCGCAGGCGACGGCGATGGTAAAGTGGCCCGGCTCGCCCATCTTCTGTCCGCTTTGGTCGAAGCCCTCATTAAAGCGGTTGATGATGCGCACCAGCCCAATCGAATCCACGTCGTAGACTGCCGTACTGGTCTGCGTGTCGCCCAATGATGGCGGATCGCCCGTCAAGGCCAGGATGTTGCGCACGCCCAGCGCCTGCGCTCCGATCAGATCGGCCTGAAGGCCCATCAACGAGCGATCGCGTGTCGTAAAGTGGACGATGCTCTCGATGCCAACCTGCTGCTGGATCTGCACACAGAGCGACAGCGCGCCCATCCGCACACGCGCCATCGGGCTGTCGGCCACATTGATGGCATCGGCGCCCACGCTCTTGGCATGGCGTGCGCCTTCGAGCTGTTTTTGGGCGTTGAAGCCTCGCGGCGGATCAACCTCCACGCTGATCACAAACTTGCCGGCACGCAGTTTTTGCAGCAACTGCGTCGACTTTTCCGCGTCATCGTCATCTTCCACCGTCAACCCGATTTGCAGGGCAGGCAGTTCCGCTTCTGTGACTTTGACCTGCGCCGTTCCGTTGGCCGGGCGTCGCCCTAAGTGTGTGTCAAGCGCGGCGCGCATGGCGTGTATGTGCATGGGCGTGGTGCCGCAGCAGCCGCCAATCAACCGCGCCCCGTTGTTGAGGAAGGGATCGACGTGTTGGGCAAAATAATCTGGTCCGGCCGGGTAGGAAAGACGACCATCAATGCGCTCGGGGAAACCGGCGTTGGGCATGGCGCTGAAGCCGAGTTCGGGGGCCGCCGCGTGCATCGCTTCGAGGACGCGCAGCATCGGCGCCGGGCCCACCGAACAGTTGATGCCCACCAGATCGGCCCCGGCCCGGCGCAGCCGTTGCACCACTTCATCCGGCGCTTGACCGGCAGCGGTGCGGCCATCCTGATTGTAGGTCATCGAGGCGACGATAGGCAGATCGCAGACTTGGCGGGCAGCGCGTACGGCAATCTCTAGCTCGGCCACTTCGCTAAAGGTCTCGAAGAGGATCAAGTCTGAGCCGGCTTCCCAAAGCACCGAAACCTGCTCTTGGAAGGCGTCGTGCGCTTCTTCGACGGTCACCGATCCATACGGTGCCAGCCGCGCCCCCAGCGGGCCGACATCCCCGGCGATGAAGATGGGGCGACCAGAGACCTCGCGTACATCGCGCACCAGCCTGACGGCGCGAAAGTTCAAATCGCGTACCTTACCGGCAAGATCATACTTGGCCAGCCGCACCCGATTTGAGCCGAAGGTGTGCGTCTTGAGCATATCGGCGCCGGCATTGGCAAACGCCTGGTGGATCTCACTGATCCAGCGTGGGCGGCTGAGCACGAGATACTCCAGACATTGCTCGTTGCCGGCGCCGCGGGCGAACAGCATCGTCCCCATGGCGCCGTCACTGAGCAACGGTTGTTCAGATAGTTTTTGAAGGAATGGGTGCATGGGCCTTCCTCTGAAGAGCGACCAAGATTTGAATCAGTTCACGAATGGCGATGGTCTCTATTGTACCATCACCTGGGGCAGCGTCCATTTTAATGAATTCCAGGCGTTTCACTCCCGTTGTGGCCACCTGGCCTGCCCCAAATCTGAATGCAGGCGCATTCCACGGCTCTACTGTAGTGCAATTTACCCTAACCACTCGATCTTGCGATAGAATACAGAATGCTTTTCTAAATTGTGATTTACCTGAAGAGTACCTCGTGATTTACTTGTTGGAACCTGTGTTCCTGTCTGTGAGTCGTGCATGAGCGAGCAAGTTGCCCCCCAACCTTTAGTTACCCAACCCGAGGATCTGTTGCGCCAAACGCAAGGAGAAGCGGTGGTGCTGCTAGCGCGTCAGATCACAGGTGCCGATCTGACCGTTGAATCAGTTAAGATCCCGCGCAATCCGCGCAGCGAACCGGTGATGCTGATGGGACTGCTTAACCGACCCAGCGAAGAGGTCTTTGGAGATTGGCTTAGGGAATTTAACCGCCGTGGCTTCACCCCACTGCTCCGCCCGGACACCCAGAGCGACTTGCGCAGTGGACCGCAACAGGCGGTTATCCTCGAAGTCATGACCGGCGCTGTGGCGCGCACGCCTTCGCGCGCATGGATCAATCTTGTGCTCTTTTTGCTGACGGTGGTTTCTACGCTTTTCGTCGGCGCACTTTACGGACAGTTGGATATCGATCCGACACTGCCTGAGAATGTGCTGCTTTGGCGAATCTTGACCACCCCGTCGTTGCTGCTGAGTGGATGGCCCTTTGCGGCAACGCTGTTGGGCATCCTGACGGCGCATGAGTTCGGGCACTATTTCGCCGCCCGTTACCACAAAGTCGCCGTGACGCTTCCTTATTTCTTACCGATGCCGCTGACCTTCGGCACATTGGGCGCATTTATCCGCCTCAAAGAACCAGTGCCTGATCGTCGGAAACTTTTCGACATCGGCGTCGCCGGTCCGCTGGCCGGGTTGATATTGGCGGTTCCCTTGCTTTTTGTCGGCTTGAGTACCAGCGATGTGTTGGTGATGACGCCGACGCCTGGCGCCGTGATCGAAGGCAACAGTCTGCTCTACTACTTTGCCAAGATCGCCGTGTTCGGTCAGGCGCTCCCGAACCCGCTGACGGGCATGGATGTGATGATGAATCGCGTCACGTTTGCTGCCTGGATCGGTCTGCTGGTGACGGCGCTGAACTTGTTGCCGCTGGGCCAGCTAGACGGCGGGCACACGGTTTTTGCCCTCTTTGGCAAACGTGCTCGCCTCTTCAACTGGGCCACCATGGGCGGTATGTTGCTGCTGGGCATCGCCGGCTTGGGCCAGGTGCAAGCGGCCTTTCCGCAACTGATCAACGTCGGCTGGACGGGTTGGTTCTTCTGGCTGATCCTGATTAACCTGTTGGGCGGCCCTTTTCACCCGCCCGCGCTGGACGATGTCACGCAGTTGGACGCCAGACGGCGCTGGATCGGCTATCTGGTGATCATCATCTTCCTGCTCACCTTTGTGCCGGTCCCCTTGCGACCGCTGTGATAAAATTGACCTATTGCCTATCCTGAACCCTGAAATTCTGTGTGCCGATGCGATCTCCCAGAGAAGCGATCGGACCCACAACCGAATTTCAGGATGGATTCCTAATCAAATCTACCTCTAAAACGATAATGAGCTTTCTGATGAATCAAATTCCATCGATGCAAGAAGTGATCCGTCGTCTCAACAGCTATTGGGAAGCGCGCGGCTGCCTGCTCTGGCAACCGCACAGCGAGAAAGTCGGCGCGGGCACCATGAACCCGGCCACAGTGATCCGTGTCCTGGGGCCGGAGCCGTGGAACGTCGCCTACGTGGAACCATCCTTCCGCGCCGATGACGGTCGGTATGCCGAAAACCCCAATCGGATGCAGATGCATACCCAATATCAGGTGATCCTCAAACCCGATCCCGGCAACCCACAGGAACTCTACCTGGGGAGCCTTGAGGCGATTGGGCTGGATCGCACGCGCCATGACATCCGCTTTGTTGAAGACAACTGGGAATCGCCTGCACTGGGCGCATGGGGCCTGGGCTGGGAAGTCTGGCTCGACGGTCAGGAGATCACCCAATTCACCTATTTTCAGCAGGCCGGTGGGTTGACGCTCGATCCTGTCAGTGTAGAGATCACCTATGGCCTGGAACGCATCGTCATGTACTTGCAGAACAAGACCGATGTCTGGAGCATCGACTACGACGGACACCTCAGCTACGGCGACATCTATCGCACGCAGGAGGTTGAGTATTGCGTTTATAATTTTGAGATGGCCGATGTCGAGCGCCATAAGACGCTCTATGAACTGTATCAAGCAGAGGCCGAAGCATGCATTGAGCGTGGATTGGTGATGCCTGCCCACGACTATGTTCTGCGCCAGAGCCAGACGTTTAACATTCTGGATGCACGCGGTGCAATTGGTGTCACCGAACGCGCCAAGTACTTCGCCGGGATGCGCAGCCAGGCGCGCCGTGTCTCTGAACTGTATGCACAGCAACGCCAGCAGGCCGAGTATCCCTGGCTGGTTGAGAGTGACGCCGGCAGCGCAGATCGCGACGGCTCAGCATTGACGCCGTCTGCGCCTGCCTCGTCCCCCATCAGGGCTCCCCAATCGCTGCTCTTGGAACTGGGGAGCGAAGAACTACCCGCCTCTGACGTGCAGGACGGAATCGCCCAGATCCAAATGAAGCTGGCCGAACTTCTCGAAGCCGCACGCCTCGACTATGGCAGCCTGCGCGTCACCGGCACGCCGCGGCGGTTGGTGGCCTACGTCACCGACCTGGCGGCGTACCAACACGACGAACTGGTGGAAAAGAAGGGGCCGCCCGCCGATCGCGCCTTTGACAGCGACGGCAACCCCACCAAGGCCGCGTCCGGCTTTGCGCGGGGCCAGGGGATCGACGTCTCTGAATTGGAAGTGCGCGAAAACTACATCTACGCCGTCAAGCGAGTGATTGGTCGCCCTGCCGCCGAGGTGCTGCCCCAACTTTTTGCCGATCTGCTGGATGGGCTGCGCTGGGGCAAGACCATGCGCTGGAATCGAACGAACGTCAGCTACCCGCGTCCACTGCGCTGGATCGTGGCGCTCTACGGCGAAACCGTTGTGCCCTTCACCTGGGCCGGGGTGACGAGCGGCAACATCAGCCGTAGTCCACGGTTTCGCGATGCTGCCACCGATCTGCCGTTGGGCGAGTTCACCACCTTCTCCGTGCCCTCGGCGGATGCCTACATGAAGGCAGTGGCCGACCAGGGCGTGGTCCTGGACCGGCAGGAACGTCGACAGCAGATCGCGGAGATGGTGGAGCGTGTCAGCGCCGCCGTCAACGGGTCGACGCCCTTCGATCCTGGTCTCTTGGATGAAGTGACCGATCTGGTTGAGTCACCTACGCCGGTATTGGGGTCGTTTGAGGCGCAGTACCTCGATCTACCCAAACCCGTCTTGATCGGCGTCATGAAGAAACATCAGCGCTATTTCCCTGTGGAGTCCAATACCGGGAATGGCAGTGACCGCTTGCTACCCTACTTCATCACCATCGCCAATGCCGACGGCCTGCCGCACGAGGACGTGGTGCGCCGTGGCAACGAAGGCGTGATCCGTGCCCGCTATGCGGACGCCGCCTACTTCTACCGCCAGGACACGGCAAAGCCGCTGGCCGAATTCACAGCGAAGCTGGACACGTTGACCTTCCACGAACAGCTTGGATCGATGCTCGACAAGGTGCATCGTATCGAAAAGCTGGCACCGCAGATTGCCGAGATGCTGGGCGCATCCACTGCACAGAAGCAGACAGCCTCTCAGGCCGCAGCGCTGAGTAAATCTGATCTCGTCACTTCGATGGTGGTGGAGATGACCAGCCTGCAAGGTATCATGGGGGAGATTTATGCGCGTCGGAGCGGTGCGTCGGCCGAGGTGGCACAGGCCATTCGTGAGCATTATCTGCCCCGTTTTGCCGGGGATGCCAACCCCGAGACTTTGCCGGGGCTGGCCCTCAGCCTGGCCGACAAACTGGACAGCCTGGCCGGTCTCTTCGGGGTAGGCGTGCTGCCCAGTGGCAGCACGGACCCATTTGGGTTGAGGCGTGCGGCGTTGGGGATTGTGAACAATCTGCTCACGGCGCGGGCCGATTTTTCGGTGGATGCGGCGCTCAAACTGGCGGCACAACAGGTTGGCATTCAACTGAAGGATGAGGCTCTCGGTGAAGCCGGAGACTTCATCACTCGCCGTCTGCAAGGTGTTCTGCTGGAAATCGGATACGCCAGCGATGTGGTGGAAGCTGTGTTGGTCGAGCGTGGCGACAACCCGTTCCTTGCGGAACAGGCGTGTGCGGCGTTGAGCCAGATGGTGGCCCAGGCTGCCTGGTCCTCTACCTTTACGGCGTATGCGCGTTGCGCGCGCATTGTGCGCACCATCGAAGCCGATTTGCCGCTGAATCCCAGCGCTTACGAAAGCGAGAGCGAACGACTGTTAGACAGCGCATATCGGCGGGCAGCGGCCCTGATGGCCGAGAGCGCCGAACCGGCCAATGCACTGAGCGAATCTCTCGATCTGCTGCGCGAGCCAATCAACGCCTTTTTTGAAGCGGTGCTGGTCAACGCCGAGGATCCCGAGACCCGGCAGGCTCGCCAGGCCTTGGTGCAACACATCGCCCGGCTGCCCCAGGGAATTGCCGACTTGAGCAAGTTGCAGGGTTTTTAGTCCCGGCCTATTGCTCGCCTACGATTACGCCAATACAGAGAGGACGCTTGCACCGGCAAGCGTCCTCTCTTCAATTCCTGTTTTAGCGGATATAGGATCCGGTATAACGTGAAAAGCGCGGTGGAATCGGTGATCGGGGAGCAAGAGATTGGGGGAGCAAACTGCTGTGCTTTATTTCGTCATCGCAAGCTGTCCACTACGCCTGATGGCGTGGATAACATCTTCTAAGCGGACGGGTTTGCTCAGGTAGTCGTCCATGCCTACCTCCAGGCATCGTTCACGATCTCCTTGCATGGCGCCCGCAGTCATAGCGATGATGTAAGGCTGATCCTCCCTGAGCCACATTTCTCGGATATGCTCAGTCGCTTCTAGTCCGTCCATCTCGGGCATTTCCACATCCATCAAAATAATATCGTACTGTTGGCGGTGCAGTCCTTCGAGGACTTCTATACCGTTCCCAGCCACGTCTGCCTGGTATCCCAACCGTTCCAGCATGCGCAGCGCCACCTTTTGATTGACCAGGTTGTCTTCGGCCAGTAAAATCCGGCGTGGTAGCTTTTCGGCCAGTTGCCGATCGAGGACGAAGGGTACCGCGGCGGGTTCGACCGCAATGAAATCGGCGGCAAAGATCCTTTGCAAGTATTCGTAAAGTTTGGTCTGCCGAACCGGTTTGCTGAGGCAGGCTGTAAAATGATGATCGAGCAGGCTGCGCTTTTCATCGGAATGGCCGACTGAAGAGAACATAATCAAGGGCAATCGCTGTGTCTGTGCTTCTTCGTGGATACGAATTGCCAGAGTCAGTCCATCCATTTCGGGCATCTGCATGTCGAGGATGGCAACGTCGACAGGGTTGCCGGCTCGGATCCAGGCCAGTGCTTCCGCCCCTGAGGCAAAGGAGACGGATTTCATGCCCCAATGGGTTGTTTGGTGAACAAGGACACGCCGATTGGTGGCACTGTCGTCAACAATGAGGACCTGCTTATCCTCTAGTGTGACGCGAGCTAGATCGTCGTCAGCCAACAACGGCGCGCTGTTCTTCTGCATCTGCATCGTAAATGAGAAGGTCGAGCCTTTGTCCACCGTGCTGGTTACCCACATCTTGCCGTCCATCAACTCGCTGAGCCGCTTACTAATCGCAAGCCCAAGTCCTGTTCCGCCATACTTTCTGGTCGTTGATGCGTCAACCTGGCTAAACGATTGAAAGAGCCGATCTTGTCGATCTTTGGCAATGCCGATGCCGGTGTCGCGTACACTGAACAGAAACTCATAGTGTTCTTGCTGATCTGCGCTCCCCTGGTTGGAACGGTTTGCCGATCGGACCAATCCAGTGTTGGCAGGCAGTGGGGTAGCCGCTACAGAGATGACAACTTCACCCTTGGGTGTAAATTTGATGGCGTTGCTCACCAGGTTCACCAGGATCTGACGCAAACGGGTTACGTCTCCGAGGACGTAGCGGGGTGTTTCAGGATCGAAACGGTAGGTCACCATCAAGTTTTTGGCGGAGGCCGCGGCAGAGAACAACCCTAGCGCCTCCTCAATGCAGATGCGTAGATCAAACGGCTGGATATCCAGCTCAAGTTTGTCCGATTCAATCTTCGAAAAGTCGAGGATATCATTGATGATGCTGAGTAAGGCATCACTGCCGGTACGTACCACTTCGACGAATTCCTGTTGTTCCGGGGTGAGCGGTGTTTGCCGCAGCAGGCTTGTCATGCCAATGATCGCGTTCATGGGGGTGCGGATCTCGTGGCTCATGTTGGCGAGAAAGGCCGATTTGGCCCGCGTGGCTGCCTCGGCCACTCGCCGTGCTTCGGTCAATTCCTGCACAACCCGTTTTCGCTCAGTAATAACCGTCAGGGTAACGAGGACCTGAGTGGGGACGCCACTGCTACTTTGGGTCAGCATCGTCTCGCGCGATTGGATCCATTCCCACTCGCCCCTCGTGTTGCAAAATCGAAATTCAACCGAGGTTTCGGCGCTACCGGTCTCAAGCAATCGCTTCCAGTGTAGGATCAAGCCCTCTAGATCATCAGGGTGAACTGCTTCAGCCACGCGCTCGATGAGCGTGTTGATCGAGTATCCGCAGAATTCGTCGCGGTTGGCATAAACGACGTGCATGGTGTCAGTATTGATCAGGCAGACGGTATCTGGTGAGCTATTGATCAGTGTGCGGAAGCGTTGTTCACTGTTGCGTAACGCCTCTTCCGCCTCTTTGCGATTACTGATGTTGCGGATCATCGCCAGTGTGCTATCTTCGCCACTGGCGGCGATCCGAGCTTCGTAGTAGCGCTGCCTTCCGTTTACGTGCAGCGCATATTCCATTGTCTGGATTCCGCCTGTGTTCAACGCTTGCGTTACCGCCTGCATAAACTGACTTGCCACCGGCTCCGGCATGGCATCATAGACCGAGCGACCCAAAAAACCTTCTGGCGAGACGAGCAGATCGTAGTCTGCTGCGGCCTGGCAGTAAAGATAGGTGCCGTCCCGGCTGATTAAGAAGAGGAGATCGGGCACCGCTTTGAGCAGTGCCTGGCTGTTGACCTGCGATAGGGGGGATGGTGCAGGTCGTTGATGTGCGGTTCCGTTGGTGTGGTGAGCAACGGCAGGGCTTTCAGGTCTCTGTGCGCGCGAAACTGCTCTGTGGCGCAGGTGTTTCAGACGTGGAGTGCTGGAGATCTGAAAGTCCTTTTTGAACATGGGCTCCGAATCCTTGACCGTGAGTCGCGAACGGTTGGGTGACTTGTCCTCAGTGGTATTTATACAGCCTCAAGTGCGACGCAATAGCCAACTCATTGGCGAATCCCGCCAGTCTTCTGGCCAGTGCGTCGCACCTGGATCGTTACCTTTTGTGATCCTATTTGGTGACGGAGGGCAAGTAGAGTATCCCACCAGTGTCCATGTAGCCGCCCCCAGGGAATGGCTCTATCCGGTACTTCTGGTGTTGGGTTGAAGACCGTGTTGCTTTGCAACTCGGCCGTTGTCCCATCGTCGTTTACCCACGACGTGCTGGCCAGGATCGATTCCTGTGCATTGATGCCGCCGGCCCAGGTTGCCATACCGCCGGCCCAGGTTGCCATGCCGCCGGCCCAGGTTGCCATGCCACCGGCCCAGGTTGCCATGCCGCCGGCCCAGGTTGCCATGCCGCCGGCCCAGGTCGCCATGCCGCCGGCCCAGGTCGCCATGCCGCCGGCCCAGGTCGCCATGCCGCCGGCCCAGGTCGCCATGCCACCGGCCCAGGTCGCCATGCCACCGGCCCAGGTCGCCATGCCGCCGGCCCAGGTCGCCATGCCACCGGCCCAGGTTGCCATGCCGGCGGGCAGACTAAGACCACCGGCCCAGGCAATTCCGTCTTCAGTGCTCAGATCCTGCCAGACTGGCTTCTTGGCTGCCAATGTCTCCCAAGACACCCACCTGGCATCGTCTTTGTTGATGGCGCCCATTCCCCAGATCGTCTCACCTTCAGCGATGACGAAAAGATAGGTGCTGTCGTCATCGCTGAGGAGACGTTGTACAGGACCCTGGTAGTGATGAGCGCGGTCGTCAGCGTCGATCCAGCCGTGCGATAGGTCTGATGCAATGTCCATATGCAGGTTGGCAACGTCGCCCTCTGGGAATGCCCCCAAGACGGCAGTCGGCGCCCAGATTCGCCCCATCCCTTGTTGGAAGATGTTGTGGGTTGGGAAGCCTTCTGCCGACACCGAGGGGCGAGCCGAACTTGCGAGCCGGAACTTCACCTGGTCGGGTGTCAAAGAAGGAGTTGCATCGAGCATCAGCGCCACTACACCGCTGGCTACCGCAGTGGACATGCTGGTGCCGCTCATACGGAAGAGCCCATCTCCGACGCGATTGTTGGGGTTTTCTTGGCTGATGGTGGCAGATTCAGGCACAGTCGAGACGATGTGCGCACCAGGAGCAAGAATGTCAGGCTTGATGAACCCGTCATAAGTGGGGCCGGTGGCCGACCAGGTCGGCAGCGTGTCGCCTTGCCAATACCCTGGCGTGCGCTGGCTATCAATCGCACCGACTGTGATCACGTAGGGATCGTTGCCGGGTACCGTAATGCTGCCGGATTTCGGACCTTCGTTTCCGGCAGCGGCAAGCACGACGATGCCGCTTGCCCATGCTCGTTCCACTGCTTGATTGAGTGGATCGACAAAGTATGGGGTAACCGCCAGGGCGCTGATACTCAGGTTGAGAACACGGATATTGAACTTCTCCCGATTGGCGACTACGTACTGAATCCCTTCAACAGCGTTCGCATAACTTCCGATACCCATGCCGTCAAGGATGCGAACCGAGAGAAGATTCGCCCCAGGTGCCACTCCCATAGAAACGCCGGTCGCCGCATCTTGGAAATGGTTCCGGATAATGCCTGCAACGTGCGAGCCATGACCATACTCGTCCTGGCTGTTGCCGCCGTCTTGGAAGAAGCAATGGTCCTCCTCTTGTCGGCCCAACGGGGCGCCACCCACCTCGGGGCAGGTTTGCACGACAAAGTCGGCCTGCCCCAGGAACTGCGTCTGCATGCGTACTGAGTTGGTCTGCTGCAAATCCGACCCGTACTGGACGCCCGAATCTACGACAGCCACGGTTATGCCGTCACCGGTAATTGGCCTGCCACCGGGCAGTTGGGGCGTGTGTAGCATGTCCGCGCCGATATCTATAACAACCGGGTTCGCCAGTTGCCATACCTCGGGAGATCCGGTAGGGGTGGCGTCTGGCTGGCCTTCCCATGTGTTAGGCATGAGCGCGAAGGCAAAAAGCGTATTCCTGGCGGCAATATAGACGCGGCTACGTGCATCGGCGCCAAGGATTGGCTGTGGTTGAACACGTACCCCCAACGTAAAGTGGTTTATCGCCGTGCCCAGTGCGTTCAAGATTGTATATTCGCCCTCGTTGCCGACCAGGTGAAGCGAACCGTCAAATTCGACAGCGATGCCACTCTTGGTCTCTGTGCCACTGTTGTGCTGCCACCGCTGATCGCCTGTCTCGATATCTACTGCTACCAGCGTTCCATTGCTCATCAGGGCGTAAACGACTTGTCCATCCGGTGCGAGCCGCACGTCGGTGATCGGTTTGTCGCTCAGATCAATCTGGAAGCGGGTCATGCCGTCGCCGTTGATGGCATAGAGCGTTCCGTCCGCCGTACCACTAAAGAAGATGCCATCCTCTGTTAGCACAGGCTCTGCTGTGAACTGGTCGGCTGTGCGCTGGCGGAACTTGAAATTGCCCTGTTGATCGATGGCATAGAGCCAGCGGTTTTCGCCGGCAAGATAGAGTGTCCCGTCGCTTTGTAGAAGGCGTGAAAAACGGAACGGCGCTGCGTCGGCCAGACGGGTAATCCAACTCTGTCCACCGTCTCGATTGAGTGATGAGACAAAGCCTTGATCGGTCACGGCGACGATCGACGCTCCGGCGGCATCGCTGATGAGAACACTCGTCACGTTGCCATCACCAATCGACGTACGCCAGAGGGTTTTGGCCTTTTTATTGACGGCCAGGGCAGAAACACGTCCCTTGGCATCGCCTACAAAGAGAGTCGAAGTGTTTGCGTCTAGCGCTATGCCTGTAATGTCTTTGTTGTGGGTGTAGCTCCAAAGAAGCGTACCGGCCGAATTGATAGCGTAGATCTTTTTGCTGTCATCGGCTACGTAGATAGTACCGGTGTTGTCGACCAGATGGTGACCTTGAATAGTCACCCTTAGGCAGGCGAATGCGCTGCCGTTCGCTGCCGTTTGCATTGAAGATCTGCAATTTGCCTTCGTCTGTCATCACCACGAGCCCGCCATCAGGCAAGGGCACAGGAGCATTTACGAGTTTGCCCGCCAGATCACGCGTACCGTCGCTGATCCTGCGTCTGTTCACCCATCCGTCGAACCCGGCGTCGGCACTGTGAACGCCTCGGTTGGCGACAATCGAGCGGATTCCCGGCTGTCTGGCCAGCCAATAGATATTCTCCGTAGGGATCTGCGCGGCTACACTGTCGATAATCCAAAGATCATTCGTGACAGTGCCCTCTGCACGTTGAATCATACGCGCAGCCTGTCCTGCATCTCTCCCCGCGACGATGACGGACACGGTCTGCGCTTCTGACTCTACCAGGCCAGGCTCGATATAGGCGCTTGCATACACCTGAGCCATCGGAATCGACGACGCAAGGATTGCAAGAATGATGAGATAGGTTCCAACCCGAAGCAGGGAACGGTACGATGTGGAAAACGGCAATCGAGTGCTCATTGCGACTCCTTACTGCTGGTCATACAGTTGGACTCTATATCCAAGTTAATTGTGAATTCTTTTCTGCCGCTGATAAGAAGATAGCCATATGGAACGTCTGGTGCATCCCGTAAACTATGGAACTGTGAGGCGGACGCAGTATCAATTTTCGTGAATCGTCAGACGCACCTATTCAGGAGCATCGCTCCTGAGGCTGAGCAGCTTCCAATTTTTAATGGCATGCCCATATCTTACCGGGGAGCATGAAAATAGAATGTAGGCGATAGGTACTAGATTTGGTACAAGGGTACCATTTTGTCTGGTAAGGGCACACGTTTTTCGTCAAGAAATTGAGTGTATGGTTGGCTGATTTGCCTGCGTGTGATGATGGTTCACAGGTTCTCTCTGGTCAGTTCGGCGTTGAGCGACAACAGGGCACGAGACCGCACCGGTTGTGTCAACAGAACCTGGCCAAGGAGCCGATGGTAGAGGAAGGGTTGAGGAGATGGACAAACAGGATCGGTGCACGCGAACTGAAATTCACCCTAAACTTGGACGTTGTTCTAGACCAATCCCTGCAACAGCGAGTTGACCCCCCGTAAATCATGTTGAGCACCCAATTGAGTGAAAAGTTCTTGGGCTTGAATGAATTGTGCCTTCGCGTCACAGTGGCGGCCATCCAGACAGCTCACTTTGCCGGCCAGCACGATCCATCGTGCCTTTCCCAGCGGATCGGATACACCCGAGAGGATGTGCTGCCCTTTTTGTAGTGTTTCAACCGCTGCGCGTGAGTGCTGAGTGACTTGTGCTTCGCAGACAACACGCCACGCTGACGCTTCGATCCCTGCAATACCGATGGACGCTGCTGTGAGCGCCGCCTGACTGGCAAGCTGTTCGGCTTGATTTGTTAAACTCTGTGTCAACAGAATTTCGCTCTGCACCACTCGCGCCTCCACAAGCAGCTCTTCTGCCTGGATCGATTCTGCTTCGAGCAGACAGATTTTGATCAACTCTTGAGCGTCGCCTGGATTATTGCGCATCAGGTTGACACGCGCCAGGCCAATGCGGGCGCTGGTAGCCAGATAGGTGGCGTTAACATGGTCTGCAATCTTCAAACCGACTCGATAGTGAAACTCACTTTCGGTTAGTTCGCCCATTTCGCAGGCCAATTTGCCCAGGTTGATATGGCAACTACTGATTCCTTCGGCGTCACCCATCTCGCTTCGTTGACCCAGACTTTCAGCGAAGTATCGCTCTGCTTCTTTCCACTGGCCTGCAAAGATGGAGAGCGTGCCCAGATTGCTCATGATTGCGGCGACACCCCAGGAATAGCCGATCTGTTTGCGCAACTCCATGGCATTGGTCGTGTGCTCAATCGCCAAGGTCCAGTCGCCCATCGTGTGATAGATTCCGCCGAGGAGACTTTCTGCCGCTGCTTGTTCACTGAGGTTGTTGATCTCGCGTGCGTGTTCCAGGCTCAATCGACAGTCCTCATGGGCTTGGGTACAGTTGCCCTCGAAAAAGTATGTCCATGCCCGGCTGATGTAGATCCGTGAGCGTTCGAGCTTCGCCGCAGGGTGCTTTTGATCGTCCAGTAAGGCCAATGCCTTTGCGAAGGACGAAAGGGCCTGCTCCGCCTTCCCCTGTTTCTGATACACCTGCCCCAACCGTCGGAGCGTCCCTGCGCGGCGTTCGCCCTCTACTGTGTGCAGCGACAACACCGACTCGATATTTCGGGCAGCTTCGGTGTAAAGGCCCAACGCCTGATGGACATCGCTAAGACCAACGGCGATCTGCCAGCGCATCTCATCTTCGACCACCAGTACATTGGCTAATGCGGCATCGGCCTGTTTGTAATGGGCCAACGCTTCCTCGTTGGCATAGAGCCTCGCCGCGTACTCGGCCGCTTTGACGTGATAGACGATCGACTTCTGCGGCTCGTTTCCCATGTGGAAGTGATAGGCTAACTCGTCCGCGTGTTCGCTTTCTGCCTCAGCCCACATCTCTTCCAGCGCTTCAGCGATTTCACGGTGGAAGATCTGTTGCTGAATCTTGAGCAACGCATCATAGACAAGTTTTTCTACAAGCCAATGCGAAAACTGCCACAGATCCGTGTCGCCCACATAGGTGAGAAGCCCTTTGCGCGCCACCTGTTGCAGCAATATCTCGATGTTGGGCTGCTGTGTCAAGGTGGCAAGTAATGACGTAGACGCCGGACGTCCAAGGACGGACATGTACTGGAGCACCTTCTTCAGGGCCGGGGATAAGTCGTTGAGACGCTCTTGTAACAGGGTGGCCAATGACGTGGGAATGAGCAACGCTGCCGATTCGGCCTCTTTACCCGTCTCCTCGGCCTGAAGCAGATCATCTACTCGTTTGTGTTCAAGTGCCGTACGTACCAACTCCTTTAAGAAGTACGGATTGCCTTCGCCGCGCACCAGAATTGTCTCGCGTGCCTCGTCCGTCAGTGTCGTCTGCTTGAGCAGATCCGAGATCAATGCCTGGCTTTCCGCTCGATTCAAAGGCTTGACATGCACATGCAAATTGTAGACGGGGTAGAGAGACTGGATACGCTTCAATACCGCCGGAAGCTGTTCTGACTGGCGTCGCTGTGTACAAATAAAGAGAACCGGCGCCGATACCACCAGGTTTGAGAGGAAAAGCAACAACTCTGCCGACATCGGATCGATCCAGTGGAGATCGTCGAGCAGCAGGATCAACGGTCCGCTCTTGCTCACTAAATTGAACAGAATACGCATGTTAACGAATATCTGCTGGCGTAGTTCTTGCGGCTCTAGATTGATGTGTTGACTGCTGCTCTTCTCGCCTGAACGGACGTTGCAGATCAATTCAATGTAGCTGTGTAGGGCTTGGGTGGCGTCCGTTTGCGCACCTTTTGTCAGCCGTCGCATGCCTTCTTCGATCTTGGCACGCTTTTCTTCGACCGTATCCGATGCGGACAGGGCAAAGGCATGCGTCAACAAGCTGTTGAAGAGCGAGAGTGGGGTGCTTGCTGTCTGTGCCGAACAACTGGCGCGCCACAAGCTGGCATCTTCAAACCGCATCCTGGCGGCGAATTCGTGCATGAGACGACTGGTGCCCATGCCGGCATCGCCTTCCAGCCAGATGATGCCTCCCTCGTTATGGGGTAGATGCTGCGCCAACTGGATCATGGAATCGAGCAGCGCCGCTCGCCCGATGAATGCCGCCGACGCATCTGCGAGTTGGTGATGAAAGCCCGGCAGATCTTGCACATTTACAGCTTCGACATACGCTGTGCTGGTGGTTCCCTGAAAGACGAAGAGATGCTGTGTGGCCACGCGTACCGGTTGCGTTACCCAAAGGCGATGGGGGGGTGACTGCTGTGCTAAGCCGGCGGCCTCTTGCACGGGATCACCGACATCGCCTGTTCCCGATGTAGCGAAACGACCTGGGGGTATGTCACCCATCGTCACAGCGTACTGGAGTTTGAGCGACCGGCTCTCTTTTCTTTGCGCGAACGTCTTGCGCAGATGCCAGGCGGCGCGCATCGCCCTTTCCGGATCATCGATGTGTGCCCCATTGATGCCGAAGACAATGCAGATGGCGCCGGGCTGATGGAACATCTTTCCCTCAAGGGCTGTGGTGACGGCGCTTACTTCGGCTGTCACCTCGCGGATCGCTTCCAGGGCGTGATCATCTTTGCCTTCGGCCTGGTTCGTCTCTCCCATCATATGGGCAAGAAGTTGGATCCACACCACTGACACGGTGTGCTTTTCCGAGCCGCTTTCGTGTCCACCCGAAAGCGGCGCCCGATAGCGAATCGATGAGTTGGCCGTAATCGTGGGCACCGTTGCGGGCAGAGACGCTTCGCGCAGATCCTGGCGCAGCCTTTGTGCTATCTGAAGATCATGCTTGGCGCCCAGCCGTTCAAAGGCTTCAATCGCATCTCCTAGCACTTGTTCGGCCTTGTTGACCAGCTCTGCTCGGTGCCACTGCCGAGACTTCAGTTGCGCCTGATAAAGCAGCCCCATCTCAAGCAGCGCCTGTCCTTCTTGGTAGGGATTGCGGCGTTGTCGAGCGGCTTCCAAAGATTGACGCAGTTGACTTTCCGCCTTCATATATTCGTTGGACCGGGTGTGCAGGCGGCCGAGCACGCGATAGGCTTCGACTTCTTCTTCGGATAGACCCGATGCTTGCGCCATCTGCAAAACCTGGCTCGCCAGCTCGAATCCTGCGTGGATGGCGCCCGTCTGGGCATGGATGCGCGCCTGGATGAGCAGCAACTGCATAAAATGATCCTCGCCCAGGGCATCGGCTTCTTCCTGTGCCGCTTGAATGTGTGCCGCCGCCTGCTCCAAATCCGAAAGGATGAAGTTCAGGTGGGCGAGGCCAATGTGACAGCAACCGATGCCGGTGCTGTCGCCGATGTGGCGACTAATGGCCAGGCTCGTTTCGTAGTCCTGGCGCGCTTGTTCATGATCGCCTCGACCAATGTGCAGCAGACCGAGGTTGCGCAAGTTGACGGCGCGCTCTGCTACAAAGCCGTTTTCCTGTTCGATGCGATCCGCCTGGCTATAATTCTCGATTGCAGAAGACCAGAGCCCCTGCACATAGTAGAGGACGCCTAGATTGATGTGCGCAACCGCTTTGCCCCACGTATAACCCAACACATCATGAAGCTGTAAGCTCTTCTCGACAAAGGGGATTGCTTCAGAAGGCGATCCTTGTTGATAGTGGGTGCCACCCAACGTGTTATAGAGGCTCGCCAGCAGCGCCGGTGCTGCGGCTTCTTGTTTTTCCAGATTGCGCACTGCCTGTGTGGCTAGCTGCTCCGCTTCATCCAGTTGACCAAGCCGAAAACGCACCCAGGCCATGCGGTCAATCAGTGCATACCAGAGATAGGGATGCTGCTCGCCTTCGATGCGATCGCACAAAGACAAGGCCGTTTCTAGATGGTCAAACGCTTCATCCAACGCACCTTCGCGTTGGCGCACATCGGCCAATTCACGCAAGCCCTCGATCAGGTTGACGGACTGCTCGGCCTGCTCTGTGCCGAGGTTGCTCAACCACTCGATTGCCTCGGTTAACCTCTGGCTGGCTTCGTTGAACTCACCCTTGAGTTTTAGAGTGTGCCCCAAACCAATACGCAGGCGGATAAACTCTTCGCCGTCGGGGTTGGGTTGGTCCGCCATGAGCTTAAGCGCGTGGCGATAATGCTCGACGCCAGTCTCATGTGCGCTGCGCCGGCTGGCATTCTCCGCCGCTGTGATCAAATAAGGGATCGCCCGCGCCATCTCGTTACTGTGAGAATAGTGGTAGCCTAACGCTTCGGCGCGTTCATCGTCATTGTAGAAGTAGCCGCGCTCAATTGCATGCGCCACTTGCCCATGCACAGTTTTGCGATCGCGATTTAGCATGGTGCTGTAAATCGCTTCCTGGATCAGTGCATGGTAGAACGTGAAGCCCGGCTCGTGGTTAAACGGATCTTCAGTCAAAAAGAGACGGTTCTTCAGATCGTACAGATGAGCCACGATCTGTTCCGGTTCAGTATGATGCAGCGATTGCAGCAGACTCAGCGGGAAGGATCGCCCCAACACAGCGGCTTTCTGTAAGATCTGGCGTAGCTCTTCGCTAAGCCCGTCAAAACGAGTCAGGATCAAGCTCTTCAACGTCGCCGGGAATTGGGCCAGCGTCTCGTCGGTATTGGCCGCGATCTCGAATCGATTGTTCTGTTTGACCAGAATGTGCTGATCGATCAGCATCCGCACAATTTCTTCGATGTAGAACGGGTTCCCCTCGGCGCGCTGCACAATACGCTGTTGCAATTGGCGCATAGATCCATCGTCGCCGTTGTGTTTGAGCAACTGCGCCAGCAGTTCTATTGCCTCATTATCGCCGAGTCGCCCCAGCTCAACATCGGTGAAGCGGAGTGCGCTGCGCTCCAGCGTGTCCAGCAGGGGGCGGATCGTCGTCTTTCGTTCAAAGTTGCGCGAGACCAAGATGAGTAGAATGGGTGCGTCGCTGATCGATTGGATCAGGTAGATCAACAACTCCTTTGACGCCGGGTCTACCCAGTGCAAATCGTCAAAAATGATGCTCAGTGGCGCCAACTGAGACATCGCCAACAGCAACTGTCGCACTGCAACATACGTCTGCCGTTGCAACATCCCTGGGTCCAACTGCTGAAGTCGCTCATTGATCTGCTCATCGGACAGCTCCAGACCCAGGACGCTGATCAAATAGGGCAGCATCTGATGTTGGGGCAAGTTCAGGTGATCGATGAAAAGCTTCAGGCTGTCGCGCTGATGATCCGGCGTATCCAGCTCGCTAATCTGCAAGATGTCGCGCAGCAGGCTGGCAAAGACCCAGAACGGCTTGGATCGTGCAAAGGCAAGGCAGTTGCCTTCGTATATGTTGTTCGTCGTGCTATCAATGTCGCGCCGAAACTCGGAAACGAGCCGACTTTTACCCAGACCCGCTTCCCCTGTGACGAGGACAATTTGATTGCATTTTTGATGCTGCACGTGTTCCCAGGCCTTGTGCAGCGACGTCAACTCATCCGTGCGCCCGATCATCGGCGACTGCACACCCGGTAGACCACGCACGCTGCCCGGGTATTTGCGCACAGCCAGCGGACGGTAGGCCGGCACCGGCTCACTATAGCCCTTTAACTCGACCGGGGGCATGGGTTGAAAACGGAAAATGGGGCGTGTGCGTTGATATGTGTCGTAGCTGACGAGGATGGTGCCGGGTTCCGCCGCTGTCTCAAGGCGAGCCGCTAGATTGACGGTGTCGCCAATCACGGTGTACTCCATGTGAAGATCGTTGCCCAGGTTGCCCGCAATGACTATCCCGGTGTTGATCCCAATCCGCGCCTGAAAGTTGAATCCATATAGATCCTGGATGCGCTGTTGAAGCGGCTTGAGTACATGTTGCATCTCTAACCCGGCACGTACAGCCCGTTCTGGATCGTTTTCGTGGGCAGTTGGTGTGCCAAAGAGCGCCATCAAACCATCGCCGGTGAACTTATCGACTGTCCCCTCATAGCGATAGATGATCTGGACGAGGAGCCGCATCGCTTCGTCCACGATCAAGTAGATCTCTTCGCTATCAATTTGCGAGGACATCCGCGTAAAGTCCAGCAGGTCGAGAAAGAGGACAGAGACCTCGCGCCGTTCTCCCTGCAATTCCGAGAGTATCAATGAATCGCGCCCTGCATTGCCGTTTCTGACAGCAGCAGAGAGAGGCTCCTCCGTTGCGGCGGATACGGCCCAATCGGCTGTGCTTGGTTTCTGAAAGGGGCTGTTCTGCGGTGTAAGATCGCCAGTGGCGGCGTCATCTTCTGTATCTGTCGGTTCTATTGGGTGTCCGCACTGGTTACAGAACTTGCTGTTTGGCAGCAGTGGTTGATTACAGTGTGCGCAAACCTTGTGCACTTTTAGAGAAGTGCCGCAGTGGCTGCAAAATTTGCTGTCGAGCGCGATCAACCCCCCACAGTGGTGACACATCTGGGTAAGGGGCGAGGCACAGTGGGTACAGAGATCCGCATCCTCAGGATTCGTGTTGCTACAGACTGGACAAGTTTTCATAGATTTACTATTAATAATTCAGTCGCGACGCACCGGCCAGGAGCACTTTCTGCATTCGAACCCGACTCTCGCCAGTGTGCGGAACCTGAAGCTGAACAGTTACCGTCACTACAGCAAATTCTTGCACTTTCAGGTAATCTCGTACTGCATCAACAAAGTCGTCGGTTTGTCACGTGGAATACTCGTGACAAAGGCGGTGTCGTTGGTCACAGCCTCAGGTCGGTTTGTCTAGCAACTGCCGATCTGATAGTATTAGCAAAAGTTGACACGCGGTGTTGGAAGCTTTGGCACAATGGTGCAGACGACGGCAAGTGACTGGCGTGATTTACAAAATCACCAGGGCCAGGCTGTGTTGACAGGTCGCAAGGGCCCTTTGGTCAGTTCGGCGTAGGGCAACAAAAGGCTTGAAACCACACCGGACATGTCAACGGAACCTAGTAGTGTCAAGCATACCGCTATTTATTTGTTTCGTGCAACCCGCGGATTCACTCACATTTACGTTCCGCCGCTGCGGTTGAGCGTACCACAACTTCGATGATCATGTTGTTCTTAAGGCATTTTTAGCCGGGCGTATCCATCCTGGTGTAGTTATCCATCCTGGTATATTTACGGAGAGGTATTGACAAGCATGAAAGCGATGCTATATCTGGACCGCACGGATCAGCCGGTTTCCGTGCTTGATGAAGTCAAGATAGTTGAATATCAGTCGACTAATCACGCAGATCCGACTCATATGCGCATTTTCTACACGACCAAGGCCCTTAATGCGACCAAAACCATGATTGAACTTCACCGAGATCGTCGTATGGTGGTCAAGTTAGAGGATGGACGCACCTGCAATGCTCTTTTGCAACATAATAGCATTGATCAAGAGGGTAAGGCTGTGGGCGTCTTGCGGGTGTTGGGCACACTTGCCTGAACGCTCTGTCTTCCGTGACGACTCAGGTGCGATGCATGCCGACCCTGAATCGTTACCAACTGTCTAGTGACGCTGCTTTCAATGCCTGCCCTCTTTTTTTTCTGTGCAACAGGGTCGGCATTTTTTACGAACTGTATACTACGAACTATAGATACTGTGTCTAATACAATCCACGATCTTTCTTCACCGCAGTCTCAAGACCAACAAACCCCACCGGCCAGAAAGCGCTCATTCTTCTGGCTCGCGTTCGTGCTGTCGTTTCTTATCTGGACGATTGCCAGTTGTGGCAGTGTGGCTGCTATGGTGGGATTCGACGAAATCAGTTTCTCGGACTTCCAGTCGAGTGATCCTGTGTGGACGCCGCCGGCGGCGCTCACTGCGCCTGTCGTTGTGGCCGACGGTGTCGACGCCGAAGCATCAACCCCGGTTGCGCCCACCAATCTACAGCCGGGTGGACGTGCCCGCAACGCAACCAACAGCCGCGTCAACATCCGGCTTGAGCCCGGCTACCTGGGTAAAGCCGACGGCGATATTTTGATTCAAATGGATCCCAACGAAACGGTGGAAGTATTGGGGTGGTCGCGCCCCGCCGACAACCTGATTTGGTGGCCGGTTCGTTACCAAACCCCCAATGGAACACCGGTTGAGGGGTGGGTCGCCGAGTCGACATCAAGCGGAGTTCAGATCCTCGTGCCCTTGCCCTGATTGACGTTCCCAACCTTGAACCCTATGAACAATGAATCGGTTGTCCTTCGCCCGGCGCAGCAGAAGATCCTGGAATACGAAGGTGGCCGGATGGGTATCAGCGCGGTGCCGGGCAGCGGCAAAACCTTCACGCTCAGCCTGTTGGCTGCCCAACTCGTAGAAAAGCTGGCGGCCAACAGCGTGTTGGGTGATCGCGAAGTGCTGGTTGTCACCTTTACCAACAGCGCAGCCGAAAACTTTCGCAACCGGATCAATGCGTTCATCCAGGCGCGTGGTTTGCTGCCCGGCGTCGGTTATCGCGTACGCACCCTGCATGGGCTCGCTCACGATATCGTGCGGGAACGGCCGGCGCTGGTGGGGCTTTCCGAGGAATTTGGTATCATCGATGAGCGTACTGCCCGCGAAATCGTGGAAGGCGCTGTGGCCAATTTTCTCCAAAGCCACCCCGATCTGTTTGGCGCGTTCTTGCAGCGAGACTATCTGAACGATACGCGGCGCATAGAACGCTACCTGCGCGATGATGCATTGGAAATCGCCGGTGCCATGATCCGTACCGCCAAGGATCTGCGCACACCGGCTGCCGTCCTCTTAAACAATCTGGCCCGGCAATCGGGGCGTTGGCCGCTGTTGGAATTTGCCGTGCAGATCTATGCCGATTATCAACGCAGCCTGCATCTGCGTGGCGCAGTGGATTTCGATGATCTGATTGTGCTGGCGTTGCAGGCACTGCAAGCCGACGATGGGTTCCTGGCGCGGTTGCAACAGCAGTGGCCCTACGTCCTCGAAGACGAAGCCCAGGATAGCAGCCTCTTGCAAGAGGAGATGCTCTCGCTGCTTACGGCATCCCATGGCAACTGGGTGCGTGTCGGTGACCCCAATCAAGCAATCAACACCACCTTTACCAGCGCTGACCCGAAGTATCTGCGCCGCTTTCTGGCCCGCCCCGATGTAACGGCGCTCGCTCTGCCCAACTCCGGTCGCAGTGCAATGCCGATCATTGATCTGGCCAACTATCTTTCGCAATGGAGCCGACACGATCATCCGACTCTGCCGCCGTCGATGACGTTGACCGAGCCGGATATTGAACCGACACCCCCCAACGATCCGCAGCCGAATCCGCCGCCAGGCTCGCCCTGCGTTACGATTTTCGACCGCGCCCTTTCACCCGAAGATGAACTCGATGTCACGCTGAAGAGTTTGCAGCGCTGGCTGCCCATGAATCGGGATCAGTCTGTGGCTGTACTGGTACCCGACAACACGCGCGGCTTTGCCCTGGCCACACTGCTTAAGAATGCCGACGTCCCCTTTGATGATTCTCTGCTACGCGCCAGCAATAACACGCGCACAACTGCCGCTGCCCTGGCCAAGATCATGCTCTATATCAGTCACCCTGAGGAGCCGACGCACCTGGCCGAATTGTGGCGCGCCGTGTGGTGGCCGCGTCTGGGTGTACCGCTGGCCGGAGGATCGGCTCTTTCGAGTGCCGAACTGCCCGAGCCGGTTGAGACCTTTGCCCGCGCCCTCTCTAAACTGACGCAGCCGGAGCGTTATCTCTTTCCTTCGGGTGGTGACAACTGGATCGATGATTTGAGTTGGCTGGATGACGTGGAGGGCTTTCTCCCCATCGTCGAACGCTTCCGCGCCGACCTCGCTCACTGGACGGCGGCGACTGTCTTGCCTGTGGATGAATTGGTGCTCACGCTGGGCAACGACATCTTCACCGAACCGTCGGAGCTGGCGTTGACCCACAGCGTTGCCGTGCTGTTGGCACGGCGACTGCGTGAACAGCCTCACCTGCGTTTGCCCGAACTGGCCCGCGAATTGGAAGACATCGCCCAGAATCGAGGCCGGCTGCTCGGTTTCAACGAAGAGGCCCTCGGTTTCGAGCCGCCGCCGGGCGTGGTGACGGTGGCCACGATGCACGCTGCCAAAGGCCTGGAATGGGATCGGGTCTACCTGCTCTCGGTCAGTAGCTACAGCTTCCCCGGCGGCGGAGACGAAGACGGCTATCGCGGCGAACGCTGGTATGTGCGCGAGAACCTCAACCTGGTGACGGAAACCATTGAACAGGTGCGGCATCTGCAAATGGGCACCCTTGACGATTATGTGATGGGCGTTGCTTCGCAGCAGGCGCGCCTGGACATCGCCGCCGAACGGTTGCGCCTGTTCTATGTTGCGATCACACGCGCCCGCCGCGAGTTGATTGTCCTCTATAATACAGGGCGCTTCGCCGATAGTCGGCCCAATGATCCGGCGTTGGCCTTTCGCGTGCTGGCCGAATACCAGGCAGACAGGCCCTCATGAAGATCTTGCATGTCTACAAAGATTACGCACCGGTGCTGGGTGGCATCGAGAATCATCTGCGCTGGCAGGCTGAAGGGATGTGCGCCCGAGGCCACGATGTTGCCGTTCTGGTCACCAGCCTGGACGGACGCACCTCCGCTGAAGTCGTCGATGGGGTATCTGTTACCAGGTGTGCTCGCCAACTCAATGTCTCTTCTGCGCCGCTGTCGGCCTCGTTGCCTTTCTATCTGCACCGGTTGGGGGGAGATGCCGATATTGTCCATCTACACGCTCCGTACCCTCCTGGCGAACTGGCTCAACTGCTCCTGGGCGTTGGTAAACGTACTGTCATCACCTATCACAGTGACATAGTGAAACAGGCGACGTTGCTGAAGTTCTACGCACCGTTTCTGCGCCGCATCTTACAGCGCGCCGATAAGATCCTGGTTTCCAACCCGCCGTACATCCAGAGCTCTCGCTTTCTGTCGCCCATCGCCCAAACTCAGCCTGGCAAAGTGGAAGTGCTGCACTTTGGGATCGACCTGGCCCGGTTTTCCGCCACGCCGGCAGTTGAGGAACGTGCGGCCCGCTTGCGCGCCCGATATGGCCCGGGACCGCTGATTCTCTTTGTGGGGCGATTGCGCTATTACAAAGGAGTCTCGGTGCTCGTGCGCGCCATGGCGCAGGTGACTGATGCCCGCTGCCTGATTGTGGGCACAGGGCCGGAAGAGGCGAACGTGCGCTCTCTGATCGGTGAACTGGGCGTTGGAGATCGCGTCCACCTGGTCGGGACGCTTTCCGATGCTGATCTGCCTGCAGTTTATCAGGCTGCCGATCTCTTTGTTCTGCCTTCGATCCACCGCAGTGAATCGCTGGGGATCGTCCTGCTTGAAGCCATGGCGAGTGGCCTACCTTTGATCTCCACTGAATTGGGCACAGGAACGTCCTATGTCAACCGTCACGAAGAAACTGGTCTGGTAGTGGCGGCAAATGATGCCGATGCCCTGGCCACTGCCATTCGCCGCGCGACGGCAGATCCCGATTTGCGCAGCCGCTGGGGAGTGGCGGCGCAGGCGCGTGCCCATGCCGAGTTTGGGATGACGCGCATGATCGACGCCACGGAGCAAATCTACCGTTCACTGTTAGGGTAGCCTATACCTTCGTGAGCGTGGCTGTGCCGGTTTATGACGTTGCTCTTTCCGCTGTGCTATAATTCGCGAGTTCTTGCCGAAACAGGTGGCTTTTTCGGTGGGATTCACCTGACTGATTTCCCACGTGTCATCTACTAACCTACCGTAAGTTTAGCCGGATAATTGCCCGATGCGACAGACGTCCAAAATTCAAGCATGGTGTGAAGCTGTAATTGAAGCGGGTTGGCTCGCCGCGTTGATCGTTGCGCCACTCTTTTTCAACGTCTATTCCAGCCGAGTCTTCGAGCCGGATAAGATTAGCCTTGTGCGCACGGTGGCGCTGGTGATGTTGCTGGCCTATCTGATCAAAGTGGTGGATGGAGGGAGGCTTTGGCTGCCCGCCTACGGCGCCGAGGAAGATAGTGCGTCCTCTGCAAATGTAGCGGCCCCCTGGTACAGTCGTTGGCTGCGTGTGCCCTTCTTGCTGCCGATTGTTCTGCTGATTTTTGCCTATGCCATCAGCACGGCATTGAGCGTGGCGCCTACCGTTAGTTGGTGGGGCTCGTATCAACGCTTGCAAGGCACCTATAGCTTCCTCAGCTACGTGGTCATTGCCCTCCTCACGGCCGCACACCTGCGCCGTCCTGAGCAATTGCGGCGATTGCAGCACACCATCATCATCGTAAGTTTACCGATTTCGATCTACGGCGTTATCCAACATTTCGCTATCGATCCGTTGCCGTGGGGCGGAGATGTACAGACGCGCGTCTCTGGCAACGCCGGCAACGCTATCTTTCTCTCCGCTTACCTGATCATGGCTTTCTTCCTCACGCTGGAGCGAATTTACAGTAGCTTTGCCTTTTTGCTTAGCAACGAAGACGGCGAAGATGACGAAGTCGAAGCGCGTCGACGTGGCTTCGACATCCCCAGCGCACTGGTTGGCGGATCCTATCTCTTTGTGTTGATTGTTCAAGTTCTTGCCATAGCCTGGACGCAAAGCCGCGGTCCGCAGCTAGGACTTGTCGCCGGCTTTTTTATTTTCGTGCTCTTGTTGCTCAGCGGTTTGCGTCCTCGTAACTACCGCGCCTGGACCGTCGCCTGGGTTGCTTTTGGCATAATGGGCGCGCTTGCCCTGGCTTTGATCAATGTCACGCCGCTTGGTGCTCCGCTGCGCGACATACCGTACGTGGGTCGCCTGACCACTATTCTAGACACGAGTGAGGGCACCGATCTGGTGCGTACGTTGATCTGGGAAGGCGTCTCCAAGATGGTGGTGCCGCACGATCCCATTGTCTTCCCCGACGGCAACCCAGACGTGATCAACCCGATTCGACCGCTGGTTGGGTATGGTCCTGAAGCGATGTGGGTTGCCTACAACAGCTTCTATCCACCGGGCCTCGCTCAAGTGGAAGCGCGCAACGCCAGCCCAGATCGTTCGCACAATGAAACATGGGACAGTCTCGCCATTACCGGTCTCTTCGGGTTTTTGGCCTATGTGCTGCTCTTTATAACGATCTTTTACTGGTCGCTGCGCTGGTTGGGGCTGATTACCGGTCGCCGCGACCTTATTAGCTTCCTGGCGTTTTGGCTGGGTGGCGGTATTACCTTTAGTGTGCTCTTTTATTATTTTGATCAAAGCTGGCGCCTCTTTGGCGTGGCCTTGCCTATCGGCTTTATCGTTGGCTTGATCCTCTACCTGGTGGTGGCCGTCTTTAGTCATCCCGGCGCCCGCATCGAACGAGCGGATCGTCGTCGTCAACTGTTGATCATCGCGCTCCTGGCCACGGTGACCGCGCATTTCGTTGAAATTCATACGGGGATTGCCATTGCCGCCACACGTACCTATTTCTGGGTACTCAGCGCCACGCTGTTGGCGGTGGGGATGCGGTGGTTGGCGCCCGAATCGTTCGCCGATCTGACGCCCTCTGTTGTGGCCGGCGCAGGTAGTCGCCCGGCGACACGCAAAAACCGTCCACGGCGCAGCCGTGAGGAAACGGCAGCGGCCGAGGGCGCCTTCTTGCCCAGCACGGTCTTGCCCGATTTGCTGGTGATGCTGACCCTGGCTTTTCTCTACACAACCAACTTTCAGGGGGCCGGCAGCCCGTTTCAGATTCTGATCTCGAGCCTGACCCAACGAATGCAGGACGGCGCCCCCGTGCGCAGCCCTGGTATTTTCTTCCTCGTCGTCTTTACCTGGCTGATTGCCTCGACGGTTGGGCTTTCGGTGGCGGCGTTGCGTCGATCCGAACCGGCGACCGCGGGCTGGTGGCTGCGAGGGTTCGGCGCGTATAGTGCTGTATTGTGGGGCGGTTGGTTGATCTACGGCCTGATCCAGGCGACACGGCTTGTCCCTGCGCAAGCCGGGACCGATCTGGCGACACAGTTGAACCACATAGCCGGCCATTTCACAGTCTATACCTGGGTCGTCATCCTGTGGGCTTTGGCTGCGGCTGTTGCGTTTGCCTGGTCGTTCCTTACTGAGCGTCGACCCTTCGCCACACGGGCGATCTTCAGCCTGACCGGTGGAACCGTCATCGCGATTGTGATCTTTATGATTGTCAGCACGGTGAACGTGGCTTTGGTGCGCGCCGATATTTTTTACAAACAGGGACAGCAGTTCGACGCCAACGGCGATTGGGTGAGCAGTGTAGAACTCTACCGGCGTGCGCTGGCCGTGCGTCCTTCTGAGGATCACTACATGCTCTTCCTCGGGCGTGCACTGCTCGAACAGGCCAAGAAGGCGCCCGAAGAAAGCCCGTTGACGCTGCCTCAATCGCTCACCGTCGACGATGTGCTCAACCTTTCGGCCAACGAAGTCTCACAAATGGGGCGCGCAGACCTGTTGCGCGCTGCCGAGACGATCCTACTCGAAGCGCAGAATGTCAACCCGCTGAATACGGATCACACCGCCAATCTGGCCCGGCTCTATCGCACGTGGGCCGATCTCTCTACCGATCCTGAACAGCGCACGGCAATGCTGGAAAAGAGCCTGACGTTTTATAAGGTTGCTACCACACTAAGCCCCAATGCTGCCCATCTATGGAATGAACAGGGTGGTACGCTGCTCCTCTTAGGGCGCAGCGACGAAGCCGAAGAAGTCTACCGCTACAGCCTTTCGCTGGATGACCGCTTTGAGACGACCTATCTGCTGCTCGCCGACCTGCTGGAACAACAGGGCCGCACCGAGGAGTTGCTCGACGTCTTGGATCAGGGGGTAGCGTCGATACCGAACAGCAACCAACTGCGCAGTTTCCTCAGTGTTGTCCAGGCCCGCGCCGGTCAACTGGATGAGGCATTGGCCACCAATCTGGAAATTGTGAACCGCTCGCCCGATGATGCCAATGCGGTGCGCAACCTGGCCATCCTCTACCGCGATCTGGCACAGCCCGAAGAGTCTATCCGGTGGGCAGAGCGCGCGATCGAGGTGGCAAACGCCCAGAATTTGGGGCAGGTTGCCCTGGACATGCACCGGTTACTCATCGAGGTCTATACGCAGCAAGGGCAGACGGATCAGGTGCTTGCTCAGTACGAGGCTATGCTGGCGCTGTCGCCCGACGATCTGCCGTTGATGAACAATCTGGCCACGCTCTACATCCAGAGCGGCCGTCTGACAGAAGCTGAAGCGACTCTGCAGCAGTTGATGACCCTGCAGCCGGATAACTATGACTATCCCTTGCGGTTGGCGCAGCTCTATGTGGATCTAGGTCAACCAGATGCGGCACGGAGCGCAGCGCAACGCGCGCTTGCCCTGGCGCCTGAGACGAGCAAGCCCGCCATCGAGCAATTTCTGTCCACGTTGGGAGGCTGATCCAGCGATGACGCCCTACCTGCTTATGGCTGCCAGTGCGTTGATTTTGGCTATCGGCGGCACACCCATGGCGCGTCAATTGGCGCTGCGCATGGGGATCCTCGATCAACCGGCGGCGCGCAAGATCCACGCCAACCCCGTGCCGCTGATGGGGGGCATTGCCATCTATGGCGCGTTCATTCTGGCGCTGGTCTTCTTTGGCGACCGCCGCTACATCAACGAAGTCGTGGGTATTTTCATCGGCGCGTCCCTGGTCAGCCTCATGGGCATCATCGATGACCGTCGTGGATTGGGCAGTTACATTAAACTGAGTGGGCAAATTGTCGCCGCCATCATTCTGATTTACAGCGGCGTCCAGATCCGTATCTTCGGCAATTGGATTGACATTGGGCTGACCTTGTTGTGGGTCGTAGGAATCACGAATGCCTTTAACCTCCTCGACAACATGGACGGCCTCTCCGGCGGCGTTGCGATGATTGCCGCCGTCTTCTTCACCCTGTTGGCCGCCATGAGCGATCAATATCTGGTCGGGGCGCTGGCTGCCGCGCTGGCCGGAGCCAGCACCGGCTTTCTGATCTATAACTGGAACCCCGCCTATATTTTTATGGGTGACACCGGCAGCCTCTTTTTAGGGTTCTTATTGGCAGCAGTGGGGATCAAGTTGCGTTTCCCCTCTAATAGTGTTACCGTCACATGGATGATCCCTGTGTTGGTGCTGGCGTTGCCGATCTTTGATACACTGCTCGTTTTTGTGAGCAGGCTCCGTCGCGGCAAGAACCCACTGACCACCCCCGGCAAGGATCACGTGAGCCACCGCCTGGCCCGCTTAACATCAAGTCGCCGGGAAGCGGTGCTCATCTGCTACCTCATCGCCGGTGCTGTTGGGCTTTCTTCGATCTACTTGACCGAAGCCAACCCGATCGAAGCACTTGCGATCGGTGGGGTTGTTTTGGTGGTGGCGATTTTTAGCCTCTGGTGGCTTGAATTCCGCAACGGCGGCGTTTGAGCGCGTCGCATTTGCGTAACCTTTTACCGGATTTCGTGTTTTCAATCATAAGAGAGCGGACGAAACGGTTGCCCCATCAGTCTCCTTCATGGAAGTCGTGGGCGTCGTTCCGCTGAACTGCACAAACTTTAAAGGGAGATGATTTTGCAAACGTTGACTTTGAACAAATATCGATTCTGGCTGGTTCTGATTGTCATTGTCGCTGCCCTAACCGTGGCTGCTTGTGGGCTACCGGGCGCCGAGCCGGTAGTTGAAGATTCAACGGCAGCACCGACAACCGAAGACTCCGCCGATGCGGCCACTGAGGCTGCCCCCACCGAGGCTGCGGCCGAAGAGCCCGCTGCGGACGGCAGTGCGACGCTGCCGGTAGAGCGGGTAGGGATGTACAGCTCCCCCCCCGAAATGACCATCGATCCCGATAAGGTCTATTACGCCACGATCAAGACCGAAAAAGGGGACATCGAAGTACAGCTCTTCGCCGACCGAGCGCCGGTCACGGTGAATAACTTTGTCTTTCTCGCCCGCGAAGGCTACTACGATGGCACGCCCTTCCACCGCGTGTTGGATGATTTCATGGCCCAGGCCGGTGATCCGAGCGGCACGGGCATGGGTGGCCCCGGCTATCAATTCGAAGACGAGATCTATCCGGGTACCAGCTTTGATCGCCCCGGTCTGCTGGCGATGGCCAATGCCGGCCCTGGCACCAATGGCAGCCAGTTCTTCATCACTTTTGCACCGACACCCTGGCTGGATGGGATGCACACGATTTTCGGCGAAGTGATCGACGGGATGGCGGTCCTCGATGAGCTAACCCGCCGCGATCCACAGCAAGCACCTTCCTTCACAGGCGATTTGATTGAGACAATCGAGATCGAGGAGCGCGACACCAGCGTGTTGCCTACCCCCACCCCGCTGCCGCCGCCTACCCCCACCCCCACACCTTATGCACCCAGCAGCATCGTGCCCGAGGATCTCACCGCCGGCGACAAAGCCCTGGCGGAACTGCCCCTGGAAGAACGCAGCGGCATCTTTAACACGGCTCCTGAACAGGTGATTGACGCGACCAAGATCTATACCGCCGTGATGACGACTTCGCAGGGTGAAATGGTGATCAGCCTCAATGCCGAAGCAGCGCCGATCGCCGTCAACAATTTCGTTGTCCTCTCGTCGCTTGGCTACTATGATGGTACGCCGATTAACGACGTTTCTCCTGATCTGGTCATCTTTGGTGCGCCCGGCAATGTACCCACCAGTTTCTCGGGGTACTACGTGCCTGGGGAACTCCGCACCGATCTGGAGTGGGGCGCCGGCGCTATCGGCTTCTTGCCTGCACAGGATCCCCTGACCGGTAACATCGTCAGCAACGGCAGCCAGGTGCTCATGGCTTTTGAAGCCCCGCCTGCCGAAGCCGGTCAGCAGATCAGCTTCTTCGGCCAGGTGACAGAAGGACTAGAGATCCTGTCCAGCCTGACGCCTACCGATACAGTGGAATCTATCAACATCCGTGTCTCTGAGTAGAACCGGATTGAACCGGTCTGTCTGCGCTGACGGTTCACCCGAGATGCATTTCATCTGTCATTGAACCCGCTGGTTTGTTTGGCACAGGCGTTGCGCCTTAGCCCTCCGCAGGCTTCGGGCGCCGACCGCAGCGGTCGCGACCGCTGCGGTCGGGTGCGTCCCAAGTTTTTCGGTTCTGAACTTCAGGGCAGCTACGCAGAACGGACCGGCACGGAGGCCGGTCCCTACACGTAGGGATGGACCTCCGTGTCCATCCGCCGTGGCTTCCCGGTAGACATGGACCCACCCAATACTATGGGACACACCCGCTGCGGTCGGGCTACTCAACCGACGCTAGCGAAACTTGGGTTTTCAAAGTTGGTTCCCTTAGATCTTTCTCGTCTTTCACGATTCTCTAGCCCTGTGTAAGCAAGATATCGCTTTGCCGGGAACAAAGACCCCGCCCTACTCGTCCTGTTTAGTGACTGGAAATCGCACATGTTTGCACCTGATAGCCGTTCTTCGGTGCGTTAAGGGATTTCACCAATGGATGAACTACCTGTCGCCGAAAGTCCGGCTCCCTTCCAAATCGGTTCGTTTGTCATCAATCTGCGCGTTGTGCTCAGTTTGCTGGCATTGCTGGCGATTACAGTGGGTTCCTTTTGGGCAGCCCTGAATCCTACTTGGGTTCTGCGAGCCGGCCATTGGGGATATTTAGGTGCAGCAGTGATCAGCTTCTTGTCGAGTGCAACGGTCATTCTCCCGGCGCCGGGGCTGGCCGTCGTCTTCTCGATGGGCGGCGTGCTCAATCCAGTCCTGCTCGGAATCCTGGCAGGGATCGGCAGCGGCTTAGGCGAAATGAGTGGGTATATCGCTGGGGCAAGTGGACGTACGTTGATCTCGACAGAACGGACCAATCCCTTTCTTCACCAGTTTACGACACGATACACGGTTGTCGCCCTCTTTGTCTTCGCGATACTGCCTCTGCCTATCTTCGACTTCGCCGGGATCGTCGCCGGGGCGATGCGCGTTCGGGTTCCTGTCTTTTTGGGGACGGTGATCAGCGGCAAAATCATTAAGCACATTGTGATTGCGTTGATGGGTGCTGGTTTCCTGCCGTTGTTGCGCCTCTTCATAGGCTTATAGCGTGTAAGCTGCTGCGCGTCACCCCTTGATCTTCTGCTCACAACCACACAATCGGGATCATTATCCGCACTCGCCACCTCTCTGCGGAAAGGGGATCGTTATGCCGTCCTACCAACGTTGGATCAATTCTCTCTTGCTGGTCGCCTTGCTCCTCACCAGTTGTGGACGCAGCGACAGCGTCACCGCCTACTCTGGAGGCGCAATGGAGACAGTCTACACCAGTGGCAACCGTCAGGATCAGCCGCCCGACGAGTCGCTGCCCTTCACACTCAGCGAAGGCCAGCCGGACTTTGATCCGAATGCTGTGGCGATTCCCACGGCGGAAACCACGGCGCTCGATGCCGCAGAGCTTCAGGCCATCCTCAACCGCCTGCCTGCAGTACAGGCCGAGAGCGGCGACCAGCAAGAGTACCGCCTGCCCGTAGAAAGTCTGCCATCGCCGCGGCCCGGCAATGAGGTGGAACTGCCCTTCCCGCCCAGCGCGGAAGATGCAGCGCCCGAGGTGGCAGCCAACGCTCCGCTAGAGGTGCTGCGCTACTCCCCCCAGGGGGAGGTGCCCATCGCCCCCCAACTGAGTGTCACTTTTAACCAACCCATGGTGCCCTTGACCAGCCATGAGGAACTGGCCGCTGCCGATGTCCCCGTTAAGATGATGCCCGACGTACCCGGTCATTGGCGTTGGGTCGGCACCAAGACGATCTTCTTCGAGGCCGACGTCGAAGGTGTGGATCGCTTCCCTATGGCGACGGAATACGAAGTCGCCGTGCCGCAGGGGGTCACGTCGGCCAACGGCAATACGCTTCAAGACACCGTATCGTGGACCTTCCGCACGCCACCACCCACGCTGGGCCGTAGCTATCCCACCGGCAGCTCGCAGCCGTTGACACCCACGATTTTTGCGTCGTTTGATCAGCGCATCGATCCCAGTTCAGTGCTCGAGTTCGTGCAGGTTAGCGCAAACGGGCAGACCGTCCCCGTGCGCATGGCCAACGAGGATGAACTCGACAGCGTGCGCTGGTTGGTCAACAATGCCGAGGAAGGGCGCTGGCTCGCCTTCAAACCCACCCAGGAACTGCCCCCCGGCACGACGGTTAGCGTCAATTTCGGGGCAGGGACGCCTTCTGCCGAGGGCCCGCTGACCACGACGACCGCGCAGAGTTTCAGCTTCCAAACCTATGGGCCGTTCGTTGTGACGCGCAGCCAGTGTGGTTGGGGCGGCAACGAATGCCCGCCGTTTACGCCCTGGAACATCGAATTTAGCAACCCCGTGGACATGAACGCCTTCGACCCGGCCCTGATCACCATCGATCCGGCACTCGGCGCCGTTGATGTCGAAGTCTACGGTTACAACATGAGCATCCGCGGTAACACCGAAGGACGCACCACCTACAACGTCACCCTGAGCGCCGACATGCAGGACATCTACGGCCAGAAGTTGGGTAAGCCGGTAACGCTGACCTTCCGCGTCGGCTCGGCCATGCCCTACCTGACTGCCCCCGGTGGACCGTTCATTGTGCTCGATCCGTCGGGGACACCGGTGTACAGCATCTACTCGGTCAACATCGGTCGTGTCAATGTTAAGGCCTATCGAGTCACTCCTGATCAATATGTTGATTATCTTAACTGGGTGCAGAATTCGTGGCGGCTGGAGAACGCGCCGCCGCCTCCCGGCAAGTTAGTCTTTCAGAAGGGCATCGATATCCGTGGTGAGGCTGACATCCTCAGCGAGACCCCAATCGATCTCAGTGAGGCCATCGATGGCGAATCAGGTAGCCTGATCCTGCTCATCGAACCCGATCCTGGGATGCTTTCTTCGCTCTTCAGCCGCGACCAGGCCAACCGAATTCGTAACTACCGCACCCAGAAGTTCATCCAGGTGACGCAGATCGGTGTAGACGCATTTATCGACGCCGACGAGATCATTGTCTGGGCCAACAGCCTGGCCGACGGCGCGCCGCTGGGCAACGTAGAGGTGACGCTCTGGCCCACCAACATCGGCGGTCGTACCGATGAGACCGGCACCGTCACGCTGCCCTTGCCAGATGCCAATGGCGCCCAGTTGATCCTCGTCCAACAGGGCGACGACGCTGCCTTCTATCCCTACTCTAGCTACTACTACGGCCGGTCGGATGACGGATGGCGCCAGCAGCCGCAGACGACGCAGGCACGCTACTTCGTCTTCGACGATCGTGCCATGTACAAACCGGGCGAAACCGTCCACCTGAAGGGCTGGCTGCGCGGGATTACCCCCGGCCCCAGCGGCGATGTCGTCTTGCTCGATGCCGGATGGGCCAGCCAATTGCACTACGAAGTCTACGAGCCACAGGGCAACCGTGTCACCGAAGGGACGGCGCTGCTCAACTCTCTGGGCGGTTTCGATCTGCAATTTGACCTGCCCGAGAACGTGAATCTGGGGTATGCCCGTGTTGAATTTCGTGTCGCCGACGGCATCCTGGCCAACAATTACGACGGACAGTACAGTCACGGATTCCAGATCCAGGAGTTCCGCCGGCCCGAGTTCGAGGTCACCTCATCGGTTAGTGAAGGACCGTTCGTGGTGGGCGATTATGCCGTCGCCACGGTCAAAGCGGCCTACTATGCCGGTGGTCCGCTGCCCGGCGCAGAGACCGACTGGACGGTGACAGCGTCGACCACGTCCTATCGACCGCCAAACTGGAGTGGATTCACCTTCGGCGCCTGGACGCCGTGGTGGCGCTACGATTTCTACGGCAGCGGCGATGCCAACAGCCAGTCTGCCACCTTCAACTCGCGTACCGATGCCGGTGGCGAACACACGCTGCGCATCGACTTCGAGACGCCACAGAAACCGTTGCCCCTCAGCTACGAGGCGCAGGCTACGGTCTTCGATGTCAACCGCCAGGGCTGGAGCACCAGCAGCAGTTGGATTGTCCACCCGGCCAATCTCTATGTGGGTCTACGCACGGAACGTTACTTTGTGGAGCGCGGCAAGCCGTTGCCCATTGAAGTCGTTGTCACCGACATTGACGGCAACCCGCAGGCCGGCTATCCCGTCAGCGTGCGCGCCGCCCGCCTCGATTGGGAGTACAAAAACGGCCGGTGGCAAGAAGTGGAAGAAGACGTGCAGAGCTGCGACGTCGAAACCAGCAACGCCACCAACGCCGACGATCCCGACGCCGAGTTTGCCACCTGCGAATTCCTCTTCGAGCTAGGTGGGCAGATCAGCATCACCGCCACCGTCGAGGACGCAGAAGGCCGCCCCAACCAGACTGAACTCACGCGCTGGGTCAGCGGCGGACAGCGCCCACCCAGCCGGAATGTGGAACAGGAAGAAGCGCTGCTCATCCCCAGTGCCGAGAACTACCGGCCCGGCGACACCGCCGAGATCCTGGTACAATCGCCCTTCTTCCCGGCGGAAGGTCTCTTCACCCTGCTGCGTGACGGCATCGTCACCCAGGAACGCTTCAGCATGGACGGCCCGACCTACACGCTGCAAGTGCCCATCGACGATAGCTACATCCCCAACGCCTTTGTGCAGGTGGATCTGGTGGGGTCTGCCCCGCGCCTCAACGATCAGGGCGAACCACTGCTTGATCTGCCCAAGCGCCCGGCCTACGCCACTGGCCAGTTGAACCTGGAAATCCCACCGCTCAGCCGCACGTTGACCGTATCCGCTGCCCCGCAGGCCGCGCGTCTGGAACCCGGCGGCGACACCGTCATCGACCTGCGCGTCACCGACGCCAATGGCGATCCGGTGGCCGATGCCGAACTGGCCGTGGTCGTGGTGGATGAATCGATCCTGGCGCTGACCAACTACCAGTTGGCCGATCCGGTGGCCGTCTTCTACGGCGGGCGCGGCGCCGGGCTCTCGGCTTACCACAATCGATCCAATCTGCTCTTGATCAACCCGGATCTGCTGGCCGAAGCCACCGCCAATGTGGACGCTTTCGGCGGGGACGACGGGGCGTTGATGGCAAGGGGCACGGCCATGCCGATGGCTGCCGCGCCTGCCGCCGTCGCCGAGGAATCGATGGCCTTCGACATGGCCGCCGAAGCCGAAATGCCTGCCGCCCAAGGTGGACAGGCCGAACCGATCCGTGTACGCAGCAACTTCGACCCGCTGGCCCTCTTTGCCCCTGAAGTGCGCACCGACGCCAACGGCGAAGCTGCCGTCGAAGTGACCGTGCCTGATAATCTGACCCGCTACCGCGTCATGGTAGTGGCCGTGAGCGACGGCAAATACTTCGGTTCGGCCGAGTCGAACGTCACCGCTCGCTTGCCGCTGATGGTGCGTCCGTCGGCCCCCCGCTTCCTCAACTTTGGGGATCGCTTCGAGTTGCCCGTCGTGCTGCAAAACCAGACCGATGAGCCCATGACCGTGGACGTGGCCGTGCAGGCGACCAACGCCGATCTCACCGCCGCAAGCGCCATCGAGGTTGAAGTCGGCGAAGCAGACGGCCTGCGCGTGACCATCCCTGCCAACGACCGCGTCGAAGTTCGTTTCCCCACAACAACCGCCAGGGCGGGCACGGCTCGCTTCCAGTTGGCCGGCGTCAGTGGGGACTATGCAGACGCCGCCGAGGTCTCGCTGCCCGTTTACACGCCTGCGACCACCGAAGCCTTCGCCGTCTACGGGGAAGTGGATGACACCGGCGCTGTGCTGCAACCTGTGCTGCCGCCCGACAACGTCATCCCCATCTACGGTGGGCTGGAAGTTTCGATGTCGTCCACAGCGGTGCAGGCGCTGACCGACGCCTATATCTACCTGATCGACTATCCGTTCTACTGTTCCGAGCAGATCGCATCGCGTATCCTGGGTGTGGCGGCGCTGCGTGATGTCCTCACCGCCTTCGATGCGCCGGGATTGCCCTCGCCGGAGACGATCAATAGTTTCATGGAGCGGGATATTCGTACCTTGCAGACGCTGCAAGCCTACAATGGCGGCTTCCCCATCTGGCGGCAGGGCGGCGAAATCTGGCCGTATTACAGTGTGCACGTGGCGCACGCGCTGGCCCGGGCACGGTTGAAAGACTACGCAGTGCCGCAGGATATGATCACGCGGTCGCTCGATTATTTGCGCAACATCGAGAGTTATATCCCCGGCTGGTACAGTCAGAAGACGCGTGACAGCCTGGTGGCCTACTCGCTCTACGTGCGCAAACTGCTGGGCGACTTCGATCCCGGCAAGGCCCGCCAACTCGTCGATACCCGCGGGCTCGACAACCTCTCGCTGGAAAGCATCGGCTGGCTGCTCTATGTGCTGACCGGCGACGATGCCTCTCAGCCACAGATCGACCAGATCCGCCGCTACCTGAACAACCGGGTCAGCGAAACCGCGGGCGCGGCCAACTTCGTCGACGGTTACGACGATGGCGAATATCTGCTGCTCCATTCCAACCGCCGCACCGACGCCGTGATCCTCGACGCCCTCATGGCCGATCAGCCCGACAGCGACCTGATCCCCAAACTGGTGCGCGGCCTGCTCAATCACCGCGACAACGGACGCTGGAGCAATACGCAAGAGAACGTCTGGGTGCTGCTGGCGCTGGACAGCTACTTCAACCGCTACGAAGCGCAGACACCTGACTTCGTGGCCCGGGTCTGGCTGGGCGAGCAGTACGCCGGTAGCCAGGAATTCCGCGGTCGTTCCACCGACACCGTCAACCTGGACATTCCCATGCAGATCGTGCAGGAGAGCCGCCAACAGGCGAGCGCCGATGGCACCGTGCCGCTGATCCTGCAAAAGGAGGGCGACGGACGGCTCTATTACCGGCTGGGCATGCGGTACGCGCCCACCGATCTCTCGCTGGAACCGGCGGACCACGGCTTTACCGTCCTGCGCTCCTACGAAGCGGTGGACGACCCGGCCGATGTGCGCCAGGACGAGGACGGCACCTGGCATGTCAAAGCGGGGACGCGTGTGCGCATCAATGTAACGATGGTGGCGCCGTCAAGACGGTATCACGTGGCCCTCATCGATCCCATGCCGGCGGGCTTCGAAGCGCTCAACCCGGCGCTGGCCGTCGTGGGTGACATCCCGCAAAGCGATCCCGATACCCAGAACCGCTATGGGTGGTGGTGGTGGGGTCCCTGGTACGAACACCAGAACCTGCGCGATCAGCGCGCCGAGGCCTTCACCTCGCTGCTCTGGGACGGCGTTTATGAATACACCTACGTCGCCCGCGCTACCACACCCGGCGAATTCATCGCCCCGCCTGCCAAGGCCGAGGAGATGTACTCGCCCGAGGTCTTTGGCCGCAGCGGGACGGATCGGGTGATTGTGGAGATGGGAGAGTAGGCACGAGGGATTGAGATTAGGCGTCCGGTGCGGAAACGTGCCGGGCGCCTATTTTTTTTGCCGCATTTTCTCATTTTGCTTGAGATTTCACGGCCAGGCGTCTATAATAGACTTGAGCCTTGTGCAATACTGCACAATCACCATCCGCGGTAAAAACCTCAACCTGAATGTTCGAGCGATCGGACGTTCACCTCAATCCAAAAGGAGGATCAGTGTGGCTCCTCGCAGCGACGGTTCGGCCGTCTTTCGTTTGTCTGTACAAGGGATCGCCCTGGCGTTCTTTTGTACAGTTGTCGCTTCGCTCTGCTTTCCATCTACTCTTCGGGCATCAACTGAAGTCAGCGGCCCCATCGCCACCGACACAACCTGGGTCATCGCCGGGAGTCCCTACATCATCACCGATGACGCGACGGTCGAAGCCGGTGTCACTTTGACGATCCAACCCGGCGTCGTGGTCAAGTTTGAGAGTGCGACCGATGATCTGATCGTCAAGGGTACGCTCATTGCTGATGGCTCCGGCGGTTCTCCCATCTACTTCACATCGATTGACGATCACAGCGTCGGCGGTGCCACCGGGGACGGTTCCCCTGCGCCCAATGATTGGAGTTCTGTGCGCTTGATGCCTACCAGCAGCGGCAGCGTGCTGGACAATGTGGTAGTGCGCTACGGAGGTGGCTGGTTCAGTGAGAATGTCTATGTGGCGACACCTGCAGTGACACTGCGCAACAGCACCATCGCCCACTCGGGGGAGTACGGCATCAAGTTTGACAATGTGCTGCCGGCAGCGATAACCAACCTGCGCTTCGAAAACAATGCCCTGGCCGCGGCCTACGCTGACCTTGATGAGAATACCGATTCCGTCGTGCTCATGGGGAACAGCGGCAGCGGCAACGAGTTCAACGGTCTGCTGGTGACGGGCACGATCTCGGGCACCGTCACCTGGGACGGAGACGACGCCTTCCCATTCGTCGTGCACAGTGATCTGACTGTGCAACCCGGCGCAACGTTGACGCTCACGCCCGGCACAGTGGTCAAGTTCCGCTACAGCACCGATGAATTGCTTGTCAACGGCGCGCTCATTGCCGACGCCTCAGGCCCAGGAGAGTCGCCTATCCTCTTCACATCCGATCAAGATGACAGTGTGGGCGGCGACACCGACGACGACGGCGACGCCACGCCCCCTGCGCCAAGTGATTGGAGCGCGATCAGCTTCAGTTCTACGAGTAGCGGCAGCGTGCTGGACAACGTGGTGGTGCGCTACGGAGGCGGCTGGCTGCATGAAAACATCCACGTGGAGACCTCCTCGATTACGTTGCGCAACAGCACGATTGCACACTCGGGCGAGTACGGTATCACGTTTCAGAATGCCCTGCCCGCAGCATTGATCAACCTCCGTTTCGAGGATAACGCCCTGGCCGCGGCCCGTGCCAATCTCGATGACAATGCCGATTCTGTGGCGCTCATGGGGAACAGCGGCAGCGGCAACGAGTTCAACGGTCTGCTGGTGACGGGCACGATCTCGGGCACCGTCACCTGGGACGGAGACGACGCCTTCCCGTTCGTCGTGCACAGTGATCTGACTGTGCAACCCGGCGCAACGTTGACGCTCACGCCCGGCACAGTGGTCAAGTTCCGCTACAGCACCGATGAATTGCTTGTCAACGGCGCGCTCATTGCCGACGCCTCAGGCCCAGGAGAGTCGCCTATCCTCTTCACCTCTGATCAAGATGACAGTGTGGGCGGCGACACCGACGACGACGGCAGCGACTCCGCGCCGATCGCCGGTGACTGGGGATCGCTGCGTTTCGGGTCCACGAGCAGCGGAAGCGTCATCGACAATGTGGTGGCGCGCTACGGAGGCGGCTGGTGGTCCGAGCAGATCTGGATTCACACTGACGAGATCACGCTACGCAACAGTGTCTCTACCCTCTCAAAACAGAGCGGGCTGACAGTAGAGGGCGCCGCGCCTACGGTCTACGCCAGCGAATTTTCGAAGAATGAGACCGGCGTGAGTTTCCGCGCAGGCTCTACTGGCTGGATCACTGACAGCATGATTCTACAGAACACCCGCTATGGTCTTTACGTCAGTGCCGGCGCCGCGCCCACGCTGCGCAACAACGCCATCCTCGGCAACGGGGAGTACGGCGTCTACCATGTCGACAGCAGCACCGTCACTGACGCTGCGGACAACTACTGGGGATCGCCCTCCGGTCCGCTGCATACGACGACCAATCCCGCCGCCATCGGGGATCGTGTCAGCAACTTTGTGAGCTACGTGCCGTGGCAACCGATGCCGAAGAATGGTTTGCTTACCGGCAACGTGCTCTTCTCTGCCGTAGGGCCGGGTCGTGTCAGCCCAGGGCAGCGCGCCACCTATAGCCTTTCCTATGCTAACCTCACCACGAAGACCATTGAAAGCGCCGTGGCCGTGGTGGTGCTGCCCTTCTCCGCCGAATACCTCAACAGCACCGACGACGGTATTTACTGGCCTGAGAAGCATCAGGCTTTCTGGCGATTGGGTGATTTGTCGCCCGGTGAAGGTGGCGTGATTTCGGTGAACGTCCGCTTCTTCTGGGGGCTGCCTGACGATCTGCAGGACGAGGCGATGGGCTTGCTCCTTGCCGCCAATATCGAAGATTGCCCACTCGATCCGCAGCCGTACCGGACGTACACACAGCGGTCGTTTACAGCGACGACCGAACTCGCTACGGCCGAGGTCAACCAGGATCGCCAATCATACGCCGATCTGGAAACCATCTACCAGGACGCGCTGGCACAGGGCTATCAATTCGTCAATGCGGTTGAGAAGCAGACCAACAGCGGCGCAGTGATCCGCCAGATCACGCTGATCCGCTTCGAGCGCGCCTCGGTGATGTATTTGCTGCGTCAGGGCAGCCGGGTGCAGGCTTTAATCTACGAGCCGGATGCGTTCGGCGTACGTACGGCCACAGGCGGCTATGTGCGCGATCTGGCCGGCGGAAACATCACCTATTGGGGGAGTTGGTCCGGATCCGGTCAGCTTTCGCTGGCCGAAACGCAGATTTTAGATGAAGGAGCCTGCTTCTTCAACTGTGTTGTGGAAAATCTACCCGGCTGGCTTGTCTCGAACAAAGTCAAAGCCATCGGCAGCCTGCTCGCCGCCAACGACTGCTACATCTGCAAAACCACGGGCAACGAGGATGCTTGCCTCAAATGCGGCGGCGCGATCCGGGATCTGCCCGGCGTCGGCGAGGCCGTAGACACGCTGCGCTGTGGTTCCGACTGTGCCGAAAACCCCGACAGCCATCTTTGTAGCGCCGACAAGCGCACCTGCGATCAGAGCCTGTGGAATATCTACCACCTGCTCGACGTGCCCACCTACAAGGTGTTACGCTGCCTTGGGGGCCGCTATGCGCCGTTGCCCGAGATCGTTACTTGCGCCTTCGGCACCAAATGCGTGGAAGACCAGGGGTGTGTCGACTGCAACGCCTCGGGCGCAGACTGTAACCGTACCAGCGTGCGTATCGCCCGCGACCCCAACGCCAAATACGGTCCGCCCGGCGAACTGCTGCCCGGTCAGACCGTCACCTACACCGTCACCTATGAGAACGAGGGCGGCGGTACAGCCTTCGGCGTCTTCGTGGTGGACGAACTAAGCGAATACTTCGATCCCGGCTCGATCGTTCTCAGCGAGGACGGCACCTTCTATCCCGAAAGCCGGCTGATCAGTTGGAACGTGGGCGAGCTGGCGCCCAAGGGCGAGATTGGCTCTGAGGGCGTGGTTACGCTCACCGCCACGCTCAAGCACGGCCTGCCCAGCGGCACCGTGATCCGCAATCAGGCCACCGTCTACTTCCCCAGCGTGCCCGAGGTGACGCCCACCAATGCCGTGGTCAACACCATTCAGGCACTGGTAGCCGAACCGCAGACACTCGCCGTAGAATCAGGACAGCCACTCGCCATCGCCCTCACCGGCAAGGACGCGTCTGCTGCGACGCTTTCCTACATGTTGGTAGACGAGCCGCTCTACGGTTGGTTGACGGGTCAGCCGCCCAACCTCACCTATACCTCTCGTGCCGGTTTCAGCGGCCAGGATCGCTTTACCTTTCGCGTCAACAACGCCGTCGCCGCCAGCGTGCCCGGCGAAGTCGTGATCCAGGTTGAGCCCTGGTCGGGCGACACAGATCCTCCCGCCCTGGAATGGGTGCAGCCTGCCGCTGATCAGAATCTGCCCGGCGTGGCGACGACGCCCGCCTTCACCGACACTGCCGGCGCCGTCTACCCGCCCATGCTCCTGGCCAAGTTCTCAGAGCCTCTGGATTCGTCCACAGTGACGACGCAGACGGTCCAGTCTGCGCGCCGAGGGCGAAAGTCCACTGCCCATCGGCGTCGTCTATGATGCCATCAACGATCGCGTTGAGATCGTCCTACGCGGGGCGTTGTCCCTGGATAAGCGCTATTCCGTCACAATCAGTCGTAGCGTCACCGACCTGGCCGGCAACGCACTGCCCACAGACTACACGTGGTCGTTCACCACGGGTGCGGTGAGCGTTCAGGAACCGATCTACTTGCCTTCGGTGCTACGCTAAAAAAGCCCCGCCAGATTTCTGAAATCTGGCGGGGCTTCCTATGCATTGCGGATCTGTGTCTTGAGTTCTACTCACCAATCCCCGGCACACCGTGCAGACCCCTGGCCGCGCGCACGGCGTTGACCACTGCCTGCGCCAGCACATCGGCCGCTACGGCGCCGATGAGGCTGGCCGGTGCACTGGCCTCGCCGGTGGATAGTGCGAAGACGGTGTCGCCGTCAAAGGAGGTATGGATGGGGCGAATGGTGCGTGCCAGGCCGTCGTGGGCCATGCGCGCTACCTGGGTGGCGCCGGCTTTGCTCAACTTGGCGTTGGTGGCGACGACGGCCAGGGTGGTGTTGCTGCGGCTGATGTCTCGAAAGCCGGCTTCTAGCTGCTGTTGGATGAGGCGCATGGAATCGAGAAAGCCACTCTCGGGGTTGCGCGCCCCGGCCACGATCTGCCCTGTTGCCGGATCGAGGATGTCGCCCACGGCATTGACGGCAACCAGCGCGCCCACGACGAGACCCGACCCCAGATCGCGGCTGGCGCTGCCCACGCCCCCCTTCATGCTCAGACCGGGGCCGGCGAATTTGCCCACGGTGGCGCCAGTGCCTGCGCCGACGCTTCCCTGCGCAACGGCATCGGCAGTGGCCGCTTCGCAGGCAGCGTAGCCTTGCGCCGGGCCAGGGCGTACATCGGCGCGGCCCAGCCCCAGATCAAACAGAATGGCCGCGGGGACGATGGGTACTTTGGCGATGCCTGTGTCGAAGCCCCGTCCTTGCGCTTCGAGCCAATGCATGACGCCATCCGCGGCAGCCAGCCCAAACGCGCTGCCGCCGCTCAACAAGACGGCATGGACCGTTTCCACCATGCAAACCGGGTCGAGCAGGGCGATCTCCCGCGTGCCCGGCGCTAAGCCCCGCACGTCGACCCCGGCGACTGCACCGTCGGGCGGGCAAAGGATCACCGTGCAGCCGGTGGCCGCCTCCGGGTCTGTCCAATGCCCTACCTGCAGGCCGGGGACATCGGTTAGTGTGCCGTTCATGAGATCTCCTTCGTACTTCAAAATTAGCGTGAGTGCCCTTCATTTGTCCGAGACCAGGCACTGGCGTAGAATAAAAACGATTGTCACCAATTTTAGCATAGTTCGATCCTCTATTAGAGTATACCCCACCTTGAATAGGAGCCTACCATGTCCTGGGAATTTGAAGTGTTGGCCGAGCCAATGGGCCTGACCGAAGGGCCTGCCTGGGATGGCAGTGGATTGCTTTTTACCAATATCCCCAACAGCCGCATCATGCGCTACGACGCTCAAAGCGGCGAATTCAGCGTCTTCCGCACCGGGACGAACAACGCCAACGGGCTGCTGCTCGACAAAGCGGGCGAACTGTACGCCTGTGAGAGCGGGGCACGGCGCATGGTCCGCTACGAAAAGGATGGCGGTGTCACCGTCCTGAGCGACAACTTCGAGGGCAAGCGTTACAACAGCCCCAACGATCTGGCCATCGACTCGCAGGGACGCGTTTGGTTTACCGATCCACGCTATGGCGATTTCCGCGCCGATATGGAACTCGATCACGAATCGGTCTTTCGCCTTGATCCGCAGCCCGACGGCACGTGGACACCTGTGCGCATGACCTTCGACACCACATCGCCCAATGGGTTGCTGATCGCGCCGGATGAGCGCACGCTCTACGTGGCCGAGAGCAAGTACGGCGATGGCCAAAAACGCGAACTGCGCGCCTATCCCATCCTGGATGACGGAACGCTGGGGCAGGTTGCCGTGTTGCACAATTTCTACCCGCACAGGGGCATCGACGGCATGTGTTTCGACAGTGAGGGCAACCTGGTGGCCACGGCCGGCTGGGAAGAAAGTGGCCCCGGCGGCATGATCTACGTCTTCGCGCCCAACGGACGCGTGCTCGAGACCCATCCACTGCCCTGCCGGCGGCCCACCAATTGCATCTTCGGCGGATCGGATCTGAGCGATCTCTATGTCACGTCGATCGAGGGCCATCTGCTGCGCGCCAGGACAGATCGACGGGGGCGATGAGGTAAACGATGAAAATTACTTCCTTGACCCCGCTCGTAGTGCAAGTGAACCGCCGCGGTGATTGGCTGTTTGTACAAATCGAAACGGACGAAGGCATCATTGGCAGCGGCGAAGCCAGTCACAGCGGCAACGATGCGCTCTGTTTGGCTGTGCTTGAACAGTTCGCCACCCAACTGACCGGCAAGGACCCGGGCCAGATTGTCTCCATTCGTCACCAGTTGCGCAAAGTCGACGGTGGACGCGTCTACAACACCGCCTTGAGCGCCGTCGAACAGGCATTGTGGGACATTCTCGGCCGGCACCTGGATGTGCCTGTCCACGTGCTCTTTGGCGGCGCCATGCGCGATCGGGTGCGGCTCTACGCCAACATCAATCGCCACGTCAACGATCGATCGCCGGCCGGTTTCGCCCGGGCCGCCGTTCAGGCCGCGCAAGAGGGCTTCACTGCCATCAAACTGGCCCCGTTTGACGAACTGACCCCCGGCGATCACATCCGCACCGGGCCGAAGGCGACCTGGCGCGCCGGTGTGGAACGGGTGCGCGCCGTGCGGAAGGCCATCGGCGACGAAGTCGAACTGGCGGTGGACTGTCACAGCCGTATGGGGCGCGCCGAATCGGTGATCATCGCCGCTGAACTGGCCGACTGTAACCTCTTCTGGTTCGAGGAGCCGGTGCGGCACACGCAGCCCGACGATCTGCGTCTGATCAGCGAGCGGGTGTCGATGCCCACCGCTTCGGCCGAGAGCGTCTTCGGTATCGAGGGCTTTCGGCCCTTTCTCACGCAGCACACGGTGGACGCCATCATGCCCGATGTCAAACACTGCGGCGGCATCCTCGAACTGACCGAGATTGCGGCGGCGGCGCGCATGAATCACATCCTGGTGGCGCCGCACAACCCCGCCGGTCCGCTGTCTACGGCGGCGACGGCGCAGGTGGCGTCCACGTGGAGTAACTTTTATATTCTGGAATACGCCTGGGGCGAAGTGGACTGGCGCGCCGATCTGCTCGACCCGGTTGAACGTATCGAAGATGGATATCTCGTCGTCTCGCACGGGCCGGGATTGGGCCACCGGCTCAACCCCGACATCGTGGCCGCCCATCGCCGCGTACGGGCCGGTTCATCGGACACATCCAAGGTAAGTTTCTAGGCCATCGTTGCTTTCAAAAAAAGGACCATCCCGGCCGGGATGGTCCTTTTTTGTATGGCCGCGGCCGAGATTGGATGGGAAATTGCGCACAGAAAGGTGACAAATATTCATGAATTAGAACTTGTGTTCTATAGCAAAAGCTGCTATAATCTAATCTCGTCACTGAGATGGATCGCCTTGATCCACGACAGGAGCAGTGGCCCGACTTTTGTCAGTGCTTAGCAAACGGCAACGAAAGGAATCACCATGCAACTTGTCACAAAGTACCCGCAGGCGTGTTTCTCGTGGATCGACCTGGCGACTACCGACGCCACGGCGGCCAAGTCCTTTTACAGCGCCCTCTTTGGTTGGAGTGCGCTCGATCTGCCGCTGCCCATGGGCGGTGTCTATTCCATGATGCAGATTGACGGTCACGATGTCTGCGGCCTCAGCCAGATGAGTCCTGAGCAGGCACAGGCGATGCCGCCCGTCTGGAACTCGTATATCAACGTCGACAACCTGGAAGAGGCAACCAACCGGGCCGCGGCCGCCGGCGCAACCATCATCGCGCCGCCCTTCGACGTGATGGATTCGGGGCAGATGTCGGTGATCCAGGATCCGACCGGCGCCGTCGTCTCATTTTGGCAGGCCAAGAATCACATCGGTTCCGAAGTGGTGAATCAGCCCAACAGCCTGGTGTGGAACGAATTGGCCACACGCGATGTCAACGCCGCCAGGGCTTTCTACGGCGACGTCTTGGGCTGGGACTACCAGTATTCCAAAGAGGGCAACTACCATATGTTCGTCAACAAGGGGCGTATGGCGGCCGGCATGATCGAGATGAACGAACAGTGGGCCGGCATGCCCCCGCATTGGATGGTCTACTTCCTGGTGGAAGATGCACAGGCCACGGCGGACAAAGCGGCCGGCCTGGGTGGGACCGTTTCGGTGCCGCCTACCGAGATCCCGGGTACGGGCACTTTCACCGTCATCCAGGATCCGCAGGGCGCGGTCTTCACCGCCATGAAGATGTTGCAGGTCGATCCGCCTCCGGGCCATTGATCGACTTTTGAAGGTGCGTCGTAAAATTCACAGCAGCAGCGCGCCCCGCTTTCATGGGGTTGTCCGCGCTGCTGCTGTGAATTTTTCAGGCTAGAATCTTACCCTTCGCCGACGAATTCAGTCGTCATTCCTCACCGACTCAGCGACGGCAGGAAGATGAGTTCGTTCAGCCCAGCCGTGGGATTGAACTCTACGGCGCCGATGTCGCAGCCGCTCCCCGCAGGGCGCTCTACGCCCCGCTGATCGCGGTTGAGTTCACAACTGCCTGCGTCCACGGCGGGGCTGCCGGGGAAGAGATCGTAGGCGTAGGTGTCGGCGAAGGAGCGGGCCAGGTTGCTCCACGCCCGCTCCGGGCTCAGGATATTGCTGGCGGTCTGGCCCAGGACGGTGCAGCTATCCAGGTTGCCCAGCAGGTTATGGCCACCGGAATTGAAGCGGCCCAGGCAGTTCGGCCCCAGCGGTGCGGCGTTCTCCGCCAGGATGGTGTTGGCCATACTCACCCCGTCGCCTGTCGCATGGAGACCGCCGCCCTCGGACGCCCCACTGTTGCCCACCCCGGTGACGTTGACCAGGGACAGGATGCCCCCAGCGTGGAAGAGGGCCCCGCCCTGGTCCGCGTGGTTGCGGCTCAGGGTGCTGTTCTCCACGCGCAGCGTGCCGCTGTCGCTGCGGATAGCGCCACCCTGCTGCCCGGCCCGGTTGTCGGTGAAGGTGCTCTGGCGGATGGTGAGGGTGGCGCCTCCCTCGCTCTGAATGCCGCCGCCATAGCCGTTGGCCTGATTCCCGGCCACGGATACACGCTCCAGGCTCAGCGTCCCACCCCCGATCAGGATGGCCCCGCCCGATCCCTCGCTGGCGCCCCCGGTCAACATGAGATCCCGCAGGGTCACATTGACACCGGCCATGCTCATGACTCGGCTCTGGCCGTTGGCGTTGAGGATGGTGCGGTCTGGGGTGAGGCCGATCAGGGTCAGATCGTCGCTGATGATGAGCCCCGCGCCAGTTGCGACCAGTCGCCCGTTCTCTTCGGCGACGTTGAGCTGATGCACACCGTAACCCAGGGCGATGGTCTGGGGACCTGGACGTGCGTTGGCCTCGTCAACGGCCGCGCGCAAGGTGCAGCCCCCCTTCGACGCACAGATGCCGTCTCCAGGGGTGAGATCGCCGCCCTCGTCCAGGCTGGTGACGTAGAAATCGGCCTGAGGCAGGAGCACGATCTGGGTGAGGAGTTCATTGTTGTCGGGGATGGCATCCGATGTGCTGCTTTCGACGCTGCTCTGGGCGGCAATCTCGGCGCCGATCTGCACACCATCGGCTACGGCCACGGTGACGATCACCTGGGCCTGGCTGCCCAGAGCCATCTGCCCCAGATTGCAGGTCAGGCTGCGTCCGCCCGCGTTGCAGGTAAAGTCCCCATTGGGCTGAACGGCCTGATAGCTCGCGCCGCCGGCCAGGCTCTCTTGCAGGACCACGCCGGCCGCAGCCACGCCGCCACTGCTGGGTGTGCGGTTCTCCACGGTGAGGGCGTAGGTAAGGGTACGTTGATCCTCAGAGACCACTGCATCCCCCTGGCGGCTGAGGGCCAGATCCACCCGATTCTCCACCGCAATCGTGCGGCTTTCGCAGCCCTGCAAACCGCCGGCGTCGGTAGCGCAGACGCGCAGGGTTTTGTTGCCGGGGCCGGTGTAGGTGTGGTAGCCCACCACCGTGCTGGTGAAGGTCGTGTCGGCCAGGATCACCGGCCCGCTCAAGCTGCCGTCCTCCTGGATCTGCCCCTTGCCTTCAGAGACGCCGTCGCCCCATTCCACCAGCAGGGTGTGCTCGTCGTCCCAGTCCGGGTCGATGATCAGGGCGTCCAGGCTGAAGGGGAAGCCCACCCCCGCGCTCAATGGATCTGTGCGGATGCTCACCGACGGCAGATCGTTGACCGGCTCCACGATGATGGGCACGATCATGGGTTCGGCGTCGAAGCGGCCATCGCCCACCACGAACGCGAAACTGTCATCCCCGTAGAAATCTTCGTCCGGGGTGAAGGTGCGGGTGGGCCCCGTGCCCTCGCTGATGGCGCCGTAGCCCGGCTGCTGGCTGATGCGATAGGTGAGGGTGTCCAGCGCCCCGTCCAGATCGTAGCCGATCATGCTGAAGGTGACCGGCGTCTCTTCCGTGGTCGTGACCACCAGGCCGGGCTGGGCCTGCGGCGGACGGAAGTTGCGGCTGACATTGATATCGACTCGGGCCGGGGCGCTCTCGATCAGCTCGCCCTCGCCGGTGCGGAAGCCGTCTGTGGCCCGGAAGGTGAAGAAGTCCGCGCCCACGTAGTTGGTGTCGGACTGGTACTCCACCCAGGCCGAGGTGTCATCGATGCTGTGGATGACGCTGGCCTCGAAGACATGCACCAGTTCTGAGTCAATGTCGATGATGTAGAAGTTGGTGGAGTTGACCGAGATGTTGCCGGGGCTGCCAAAGTCGCCCAAGACAAAGCCGGTGCAGCCGGGGCAGCTTGACTGGCTGCGGGCTTCCCCGGCAAAGAGTCCATCGTTGGTAAAGCGCTGGACCCGCTCGTTGCCGCTGTCGGCGGCGTAGAGCACGTCGTTGGGGTCGATGCTGATGGCGGCGATGCGGTTGAACTGGCCCGGCCCGCTGCCGCTGAGCGCTCCTTCTACGGCGCAGGTGGCGTCTGTGCAGCTAAAGCCGATGCTGTGCTGGTCGATGTAGTTGCAGCCCGATCCGCTGGTGCAGCGTCCCATCCAGCCCATCAGCTCGCCGGCGGCCATGCTGCCGTCTTCGTTGATTGTGGCCGGGGCGAATTTGTAGATGCGGTGGAAGTTGAAGACGCCGCTGGTGGCCGGGTCGGGGGAATTGGCCACCACGTAGAGCGCGCCCGTGCTGTCGACGGCCAGATCCTTGATATTCCACAGGCGCATGGCATCGTTGCCCACGCCCTCGAAGTCACCGGTTGCCGTGGAGGCGCGGATGGAGATGGAATAGGCCATCACGTCGATCAGTTCCAGACAGCGGTCCGACGGATCCTGCTCTGGGTTGGGCACGCCAAAGTCATTTGTACAGTCTGCGGGGCGGAAGGCGGCGAGACCGGTGAGGTTCTGCTCCCCTGCCACGTAGAGCACGTTGTTGGTAGTGTCCAGCGCGGCAGAGGCGGCATTCTTAAACTCCGGCTGTCGCCACTTATCTTCCGACGGCACGTAGACCCGATTGATCTCATTCCAGAGGGTAAAGGTCTGCTGTTCCAGGATGGGCTCTGCCTGATTCGCCGGCTGCGTGCTATAGATCTGGACCAGGCTATTGCCCGTGGAGCTGCCGTCGCTGTTGGTGGCGAGGATGGTGCCCTGACCCACATTGAAATTGATATCGCGCAGAGGACGGCTGTCTCCGCCGCGCCAGATTTCCCCCACGTAGAGGCCGTCCGCATCCCACACTGAGATGCGCTCATCTCCAGTGGGCGCAACTGTGCTGCCACCGCTAGAGCAGCGGCGATAGCCCCAGTCGTAGATGTAGCTGTAGCCGTCGTCGTCCACGGCCATATACTTCTGGCCGCCGCCGTTCCAGCTTACAAAGTCTCTGGGTAGATCCGTGCGGTTGATGTCCTGCTCGCAGAGGCTGATGACGTACTGGCGCATGGCATCCGTGGTCTGGGCCACTTGCCAGGCGAAATCCTCCCCTTCCCAGGCTGCAATCTGGGGGCTGTAGCGGGCGGTCATACGGTAGTCGTCGATGAAATAGGGGTAGAGCGGCGCAATGAAAAAGCCGTTGGCCGGGTGTTGGTCGATGGTGAACCAGATGGGATCGCGCAGACCGGAGACCGGGTCCACGTTCGGGTCCTGGCCGCGTACGGTGATCTTGATCGCTTCATCGGCGATGGCCTGGATCACGTCTCCGCCAACCTGGGCAAAGGCCAGCGGTGGATTGTTTGTCCCCGGTGGTTTGATGTTGACCAGTTGCTGCTTCACCTCGGAACTATTGTGGGATCGATCCGTGGCAGACCAATCCACGTAGTGGACGCCTGGTCCGAAGGTGGGCCACTGGCTGCCCTGGCCGCTAGCGCTGCTGGCTGTGTAGTGGATGCTGGGGCGCAGATCCGCCACGTCGAAGACCTGGGGGCTGCCCAGGCTCACTTCGACCGTCCCCTCGGTTTCCATGATGACCGGGGGCGGGGGCAGGATGATGGGGGGCAGCGTGTCGACCACGACCACCTGCTGGGAGGCGGTTGTGGTGTTGACGCCACCGGTTGCGGTAGCCGCGCCCCGATCCTGCACCTTCCACTCGATGGTGGCGGAAGGGAGGGGCGTGCCCTGCTCATCCACCTGCAGCGGCCAGAAGGCGGGCGTGTTGTACGTCAACCGTGGACTCAGATCGCAGTCGTCGCTCACGGTGACCTGGGCGATGATGCCGGACATGTTGGCACCGGAGGATGCGCCTCCGGGCAAGAACGCCTCCACCACGATCACGTCACTCACGCCGCTGATAGAAGGAGGCGTCAGGTCGAGCACGAAGAGACGCTGGGTGGCATAGGTGCTGGCGTTGGCGTCCCCGCTGACGAAGTAGGGCTGGCGCAGTTTCAGAGCGATGGTACCCGCCTTCGTGCCGCCCTTCTTGGCCAGATTGACCGCCAATTCTTTGGCCTTGCGTTGAAGAAAGGCGCTGGTGGTCTCCTCGGCCGCCTCTTTGGTCGCTTCCTTTACTGTGCGCTTGCTGGCCTCGGTGGCGGCTTCTTTGGCCGCCTTCTTCTCGCTGGGCGTGTCCCCGCCCGGGATGAGGAAGGTGGGGATCCAGTCAAAGAAGGAGATCAGGGTGTCGGCCCGCCAGGAGAAGGTGTAGCTGCCGGGGCGCAACATCACCTCGTTGGCGTTGATGCGCTTGCCGGGATGGAGGAGGCTGATGTGGACGTCGGAATTGTAGTGGTAGATCTCCGGCTGGCCCACATCCCCATAATTGCCGCTGGACCAATCAGAGAGTTCCAGGGGCAGCACGATGCCGTAGACATTGGAATAGGAGCCGTAGGTCTCGTTTTCCAGGCGGCCATATTCGCTCTCCATCATCTTGAGAATGCCGGCCCGTTCATTGCCGGGGACGTGATAGCGAGTCAGCAACAGGTCAAAGAACTGCTCGTCCATCTGGTGAAGCTCGTTGTAGGTAGCGTCCACCGGCAGGTGCAGGATCAGTTCACAGTTGGGCGGAGGGTCCTTGACGATGTCCGACGGCGGCTTCAGATCGGGCGGACAACCCTTCAACGCCAAATTGGCCCCGAACTCGGCCATATCGGCCGCCGTCTTCCAACCGGGGATGGGGACGGGCAGCACCGACGCAATCGCTGCGGCGATGTGGGCCACCTGCAAGGGGATGATGCAATCCCTGGGGGTGTCGAACTCGATGTCGGGTGCGGCCGGCGCGTCAAAGGTGACGGGCGCCCTGGGCGTAGCCTCCTGGGCCAGGGTCGTGGCCGGCGACAAGACGCTCGCCAGCAGGGCGGCGCAGAGCACAAAGGGCAGAAAGAGACGAAGACGCAGCATAGTATGGGTTTCCTTTCAGTAATAAAGTGGCTACCCAGATTCTATCCACCCTCCGTGACTGGTGCGTGACCGGCTCATGGTTGGCTTGGGCGGGAGTGGTCGAATTTGTACGTTCTGAACACCTTCAGCCGTAT
>CAVWAL010000010.1:0-68172 GCA_963752935.1 uncultured bacterium | reverse complement strand
CCGTAGGGGCGCTGCTTGCTGCGCCCGTCATCAACCCCGGCGGGTTCAACAATCATCGCCCGTTGTCGATCCGGCGGGCGCAGCAAGCGGCGCCCCTACACCGCCGTCGGTGTTGACCGGGTTCGCCAATGAATGTCGTAGCGGCGAGGCGCCCACAAAAGGCATGTCGACGCACAACCGTAGGGGCGCTGCTTGCTGCGCCCGTCATCAACCCCGGCGGGTTCAACAATCGTGCGCCCGTTGTCGATCCGGCGGGCGCAGCAAGCGGCGCCCCTACATAGCCAAGGTTGATGGAGGAATCATCTGTGTCCAATCGTCCACCACTGCCCCAACGCAAATCGCTTCGCTACAAGGGCTATGATTACGCCTCGGTGGGAGCCTACTTTGTCACGGTTTGTGTGCGCTACGGACGCTGTCTGTTAGGAGAGGTGTGTGACGGCGAGATGATCCCCAACGAGGCCGGACGCATGGTGGAAACGTGTTGGCATGAACTGGCAAATCGGTTCCCCACCCTTGCCCTGGATGAATTTCAGGTGATGCCCAATCACGTGCACGGCATCGTTTGGTTACGCCCTCCCGTAGGGGCGCAGCAATCGGCGCCCGTTGTCGATCCGGCGGGCGCAGCAAGCGGCGCCCCTACAGATGTCCATGACCCGACAGGCAATGGTCTGATAAATTCGCCAACGCTGGGGCAGGTGATGCGTTCGTTTAAATCGAAATCGGCGCTTGCTGCGAATCAGACCTTACAGCGCTCAGGTCACTTCTGGCTGCGCAATTACTGGGACCGCATCATCCGCGATGATCGCGAACTCGACGACATTCGCGCCTATATCCGCACGAATCCGCAGCGCTGGCAGGACGATCAACTGCATCCCGATGCCCCGCCGAACCAGTGGAAGCAGCAATGGACCGAAGGACAATCACCCCTATGACCATCACCGCCACCGAATCCACCTTTGAAGAAGCCACGCTCCAACGCCTACAGGCGCTTGGCTATCGCTACCTGCACGGGTCCGAGATTGAGCGTGCGCCCAACGCCGTTGTCCTCGAAGATCTGCTCGCCGACTACCTGGGTCGACGCTATCGCTCTCTTCCTCCTCAAGCCGTTGAGCAGGCCATCCTGCGCATCAGCGCACCAGAGGGACTTACCCTCGCCCTGCGCAATCGAGACTTCCACCGGCTGCTACGTGAGGGCTACACCGTCCGCTGGGAAGACAGCCAGGGCCAGGAGCACTTCGAGCACATCTACTACGCCGACTTCGAGCACCCGGAGCAAAACGACTTCCTGGCGGTGAACCAGTTCACCATCGACGGGCATCAACACCCGTCGCCCCGACATCCTCATCTTCCTCAATGGTCTGCCCGTGGTCCTCTTCGAGCTAAAAAGCCCGTGGGACGAGTACGCCGACGTCACAGGCGCACACAACCAGATCGACCACTACACCGTGGACATTCCACGCCTCTTCGACTTCAACGCCTTCTGCGTCATCTCCGATGGCAACACCACCCTCCAGGGCATGTACAGCAGCCCCTTCGAGTGGTACGCCCCCTGGAAGTCCATCGACGGTTTCCAGATTGAGCCAAACACCACAGGCAGCATGCGCACGCTGATCGAGGGTCTCTTCCCCAAGGAGCGGCTGCTCAGCTATCTGCGCCATTTCATCCTGCACGAAGAGGTCAACGAGCAGATCAACAAGAAGGGGGCCAAGTATCACCAGTTCTTCGCCGTGCGCCTGGCCGTACAGCGAGCCGTCGACGCCATCACCCACGACGGCGACGACAACCGCGTCGGCGTGATCTGGCATACGCAAGGGTCGGGCAAGAGCCTCTCCATGATCTTCCTCACCGGTATGCTGCGCCGCCGGCCCGGACTCAACCCCACCATCATCATCCAGGTCGATCGCAACGATCTCGACAACCAGCTCTACGACAGCTTCGTCGCCGCTCAGGATCTGGTGGGTACCGTCTATCAGGCCAACTCAGTCGACGACCTGCGCCAGCGACTGGCTACCGAGGGGGGCGAGGTCATCTGTACCACCGTGGAGAAGTTCCAGACCAAAGTGGGCGAGTCAAAGCATCCTGTGCTCAACCCACGCCACAACATCCTGGTCATGGCAGACGAGGCCCACCGCACCCAATACAACCTGCTCGACGGCTTCGCCGCCCACCTGCGCACCGCCCTGCCCAACGCCGCCTTCATCGGCTTTACGGGTACCCCTGTCGATAAGGCCGACGCCAACACCATCCAGATCTTCGGCGAGACCATCCACACCTACGACATGAAGCAGGCCAAAGAGGACAACGCCGTCGTCGGTCTCTTCTACGAAGCCCGCCACATTCCCTTGAGCCTGTCCAACGATCAGATTGACACGGACCTCGGCTCTCTGCTCGATGGTACCGATGAAAGCATGACGCTGGATCAGTTGGAGATGATCAAGATCAACCAGGCCCGCCTGGAAGAGGCCACCGGTACCCAGGAGCGCATCGCCCTCCTCGCCCAGGACCTTGTCGCGGCACTTCAACACCCGCCAGGAGGGGCTAGAGGGAAAAGCGATGGTGGTTGCCATGAGCCGGCGCAACGCTGTGCGCCTCTACGATGCCCTGATTCAACAGCCCGACTGCCCAGAGGTGAGGGTCGTGATGACGGGCAACCTCTCCCAGGACCCGCCCGAATGGAACAGGGCCGGTCACATCACCACCAAGAAGGGGCGTGAGGAGATCAAGAAGCGTTTTGTCGACCCCTCCGATCCGCTCAAACTGGTGGTGGTGGTCGATATGTGGCTCACCGGCTTCGATGCCCCCTGCGCCAACACCCTCTACATCGACAAGCCCATGCAAGGGCACAACCTCATGCAGGCCATCGCCAGGGTCAACCGCATCTTTGGCGACAAGCCCGCCGGTCTGATCGTCGACTACATTGGCATCGCCGATCAACTCAAAGAGGCGACGCAGAAATACACCTCCGGTGGTGGGCGAGGCGAACTGACCGAGAATCTGGAAAAGGAAGCCGTCGCCTACTTCACCCACCAGTTGGAAGTGACCCGTGCCTACTTCCCGCCCAACCGGCCCTACGCCCGTTGGCGTGAGCTGTCGGCTGTGGAGCTGGAAGACCTCTCTTCTCTCTGCTACGGTACCCTGGTCGGTGATGAGACGGCCAGACAAGACTTCCTGGCCGACGAGCACCGGCTCTCCAAATCCTACAGCCTTGTGCAGCACCTTCCTGTTATCGTCCCCCACCGCGACGAAGTGGCCTGGTACCAGTTGATTCGCAAAGGGGTGCGCAAGCTCGACGCCGGTACCAAACGTAGCATCGGGAACCTGGTCCAGGCGGTGCGTGATCTGGTCGACGACAGTGTCAGTGCGCAGCCGGCGATTGACATCTTCGCCGTCTCCGGTCTGGACCGCCCCGACATCTCCATCCTCGACGATGACTTCCTGGCCGGCTTCAAGAACCAGAAGCACCCCGACTTGCAGGTACGTCTCCTGGAAAAGCTGCTGCGTGACGAGTTGCTCAAACGGCGCAAGACCAATCTGGTCCAATTTCGCAACTTCAAAGAACTCCTCGACAACACCCTCACCCGCTACAACAACCGCTCTATCCAGGCAGCGGACGTGATCCGGGTCATGGTCGAGATCCGCAAGCAGATGGCAGAGAACGAAGCGCGCAAACGAGCGTTGGGCTTGAGCGATGATGAGCTGGCCTTCTTCGACGTGATCAAAGAAGGTGCGCCGCTGGGCATCCCCACCGACAACGAATGGATCGCCGGTCTCGTCAAAGACGTCGTGCAGTCCGTTCGCAAAAACATCAAAGTCGACTGGACACGCAGCCACCGCAGCGACGTCTACGCCGGCGTCGAAAGCGCCGTCAAGATGGTCCTGCGACGGCGGAAGATCCGGGGCGAGCAGTTCGAACTATTGCTGCGACGGATCATGAAGCAGGCCGAGGCCAGCTACGAAGAATGGCCCCTGGCGGCATGAGTGGTGCGCTGGGGCATTTTTTACGTCCAGGGCTACTGATGCGGCGGCGAGGAATGCCGAAAGCGTGATTTGATCGGTAGGGGCGCTGCTTGCTGCGCCCGGCACACTGTGGGCGCAGCAAGCAGCGCCCCTACGGAATTGCCATCACTTGACCGTTGACACGACACTTGTACTTTCGTCCTGTATAAAGCAGGACAGATGGACGAAGATTGAATTTGCGGTTGGGGTTCGATGGACCGGGGTTAGTTCCGCACCCACGACGCCGACTGGGAGGTGGTTCTGGCGAATTCCTCCACGTTAGAAAGCGCATCGCATAGGGCCGAGCTTACACCCTATGGGTATCAATGGTTGTGCAAAGAAACCGTCCAGACCGGTTGATTCGCTGCGCCCGCTTTACACTGACCCCTTGTATCGTTGCACGCGCAGATCCGCTTGCGCTTTGTGCGCCCAGAATCGTTCGATTTCGCATAAGCGTGAGCAGTATTCACCGACGAGGACGCTGGCCTCATCGGTAAGGACGCGCTGGTAGGTCACTGTTTTGAGAAACTTACCCACCCACAGGCCGCCGGTGTAGCGCGCCGCCCGTTTGGTGGGCAGGGTGTGGTTGGTGCCAATCACCTTGTCGCCGTAGGCTACATTGGTGCGCGGACCGATGAAGAGGGCGCCGTAGTTGCTCATGTGCTGCAGGAAGTAGTCGTCCTGACGGGTGAGCAACTGCACATGCTCGGCGGCCAGCCGGTCTGCTTCGGCAACGGCTTCGGCGTGATCGGCCACGAGGATGATCTGTCCGTAGTCGCGCCAGGCCACGCCGGCGACATCGGCGGTGGGCAGTGTCTCCAACTGGCGGCCGATCTCCACTTCCACCGCCGCGGCCAGCGCCCGACTCGTGGTGATCAGTATCGCCGGGGACGTGGGGCCGTGTTCGGCCTGGCCGAGCAGATCGGTGGCCACCATCTCGGCATCGGCGGCGTCGTCGGCGATGATCAGCACTTCGGTGGGGCCGGCCAGCAGGTCGATGCCGACGCGTCCGAAAAGCTGGCGTTTGGCCTCGGCCACATAGGCGTTCCCCGGCCCCACGATCATATCCACGGGGGCGAGGGTATCGGTGCCCAGGGCCATGCGCGCAATGGCCTGTACGCCGCCGATGATGTGGATTTCGTCGGCTCCGGCGAAGTGCATGGCGGCAATCGTTTCCCGCGGCATCTGGCCCTGTATCGGCGGCGTGGACGCGATCACCCTCTCCACGCCCGCCACTTTGGCCGTGAGCACACTCATGTGCGCCGACGCCACCATGGGGTAGCGTCCGCCCGGCACATAACAGCCCACACTCTGCACGGGGATATTCTTGTGCCCCAGGATCACACCGGGCAGCGTTTCCACCTCTACGTCCTGCAGGGCGGCGCGCTGCACCTGGGCGAAACGCCGGATCTGCGCCTGTGCAAAGTGCAGATCCTCGATGGTCTGCGCCGGGATCTGGGCGATGATGGCCTCGATCTGTGCTTGGGACAGACGAAACGAAGGCGGGCTCCATTGATCCAACCGCTCAGACAGTTCGCGCACCGCCACGTCTCCGCGCAGGCGCACATCGTCGAGGATCTCCGTCACCACCTGCTGCACTTTGCGATCGGCCTCGAAGAGTTCGGCGTCAGTCTTGCCGGATTTGAGGATAGTGCTCATCTATTTATCCCTTCAGATGCTTGAGCAGGAAGTCCCTCGTCATCACCGCCACCTCAGGGTCGCGGAAGTTCCCATGCCCTTCGCCGGCCACTGTGTAGAAGCTGACGGGAACGCCGGCGGATTCGAGCGCGGCCTTTAGCAACACGCTCTGATGGTAGGGCACGAGCGGATCCTGGTCGCCGTGGACGATGAGGAAAGGCGCTGCGTCCCCGCGCACATAGGTGACGGGGTTGGCGGCGGCCACACGCTCGGGGTGCTCCTGGATAGGACCGCCCACCAGTTCAGACTCGGGCGAATCGGCGACATCGTGGACCATGCCGCCGGCCAGGCGATGCGCGTCCATTTGCAGGAAGTCGGTAGGGCCAAAGTGATCGACCACAGCCTGTACGTGGCTGGATACATTGAGGTGTTCGCCTACCTCAAACTCGGTGACGTGGCCGCTGACGCCGAGCATCGCCACCAGATGACCGCCCGCAGATTCGCCCCAGGCGCCGAAGCGATTGGGATCGATGTTGTACGCAGCGGCGTGGGCGCGTAGCCAGCGCACGGCTGCTTTCACGTCGACAATTTGGGCGGGGAAGAGGGCCTGTTGGCTCAAACGATAGTTGAGGCTGGCGACGGCGAAACCGTCCTCTACATAGGAGAGCGGCACCTTGTCGGCCTTGCTGCCCATACGAAAGGCGCCACCGTGGACCCAGATCAGTAGGGGCAGGGGACCGGCGGCCGGCGGCAGGTAGAGATCGAGCCTTTGGCGTCTGTATCCGTTGCCCGCGTAGTCGAGGTCGCGGTAAATGGTCATATTGTCGGACATCACACTTCCCCCCGTGGTGGTATCTGTCGTTTGGCTGTGACCGGCACGCTCTCCACATTATCGTCGTTCCGGTCGCTTTCGGCCAATGCAAAGAGTGAACGCGGATACGGGGATCGGCACAAAGAACGTATAGACCACAGTGCAGAAAGGAGAGCATGTATCTATATGCTCTCTGTGGCCATGAAGGCGTTCCTGTGGCACCTATCACGACATCTGGCTTTACCTGTAGGGGCGCCGCTTGCTGCGCCCGTCTGCCACGGACGGATGGGCACGGAGGCCCATCCCTACACCGGACGCCCAGAATCATATCAAATGCACCGGTAGGATCGGCCACAAAGAACACAAAGATCGCAAAGAAGAAGAGAGAAACGTACCTATCTATGTGCTCTCTGTGTTCTCTGTGGCACCTATCACGACATCTGGCTTTACCTGTAGGGGCGCCGCTTGCTGCGCCCGTCTGCCACGGACGGATGGGCACGGAGGCCCATCCCTACACCGGACGCCCAGAATCATATCAAATGCACCGGTAGGATCGGCCACAAAGAACACAAAGATCGCAAAGAAGAAGAGAGAAACGTACCTATCTATGTGCTCTCTGTGTTCTCTGTGGCGGTAAAGGTGTAAGGATTGGCCGTAGAGAACGTATAGACCACATACTGAATCTGAAGTAGACGCCATGGCTGCCTCTCACTGGCAGTCGGCATTGAGCTATGCTATCGTTTGAGCGAAGGAATTTGATCAGGTTTTCCAACGTCTGCGGGCTAAACTGTTACACGACACAAAGAAAGAGACGATCATGAAATTCACTGCTGGGTATTGGATGTTGCGGCCCGGTGTCACGCCCATGTTTCCCGTACAGGTGCAAGATGTGAAGATCGAAGCGGAGGCATTGACCATCTATGCGCCCACGCGGCGGGTTGTTCAACGGGGCGATACGTTGAATCAACCGCTGCTGACCATCCGGCTGACCTCGCCGCTGCCCAACGTGGTGCGCGTGCAGATGGCGCATCACACAGGACGCCGGCGCCGAGAACCGAATTTTGATCTTCAGGCGCAGCCTACGCCGGTGCAGATCGGCGATGATGCCGAAGCCGCCACCCTCACCAGCGGCGCGCTGACTGTACGCGTCGCCAGGGGTGATCCATGGCGCATCGACTTTATGGACGGCGACAAGGTGATCACCAGTAGCGGACGCCAGGCGCTGGGCGTCGTCGATACGCCCTCAGGCCAATTCGCCCATGAACAGCTTAACCTGGGCGTGGGCGAGTCTGTCTACGGCCTGGGCGAGCGTTTCACACCCTATGTCAAGAACGGGCAGGTGGTGGACATGTGGAACGAGGACGGCGGCACCAGCAGCGAACTCGCCTATAAGAACGTCCCCTTTTACATGACCAACCGCGGGTACGGCGTCTTCGTCAATCACCCGGAACAGGTCTCTTTTGAGGTTGGCTCGGAGAAGGTGCAACGGGTGCAGTTTAGCGTGCCCGGTGAAGCGCTCGACTACTTCCTGATCTACGGCCCCACCCCCAAGGAGGTGCTGACCCGTTACACCGCGCTCACCGGTCGCCCGGCGCTGCCACCGCCGTGGTCCTTTGGCCTGTGGCTGAGCACCTCCTTCACCACCTCCTACGACGAAGAGACGGTGACAAGCTTCATTCAGGGCATGGCCGACCGCGATCTGCCGCTGCATGTCTTTCACTTCGATTGCTTCTGGATGAAGGAATTCCAATGGGTTGATTTGGAGTGGGATCGCCGTGTCTTCCCCGATCCCGAAGCGATGCTGCGCCGCCTCAAGGATCGGGGGCTGCGCATCTGCCTTTGGATCAACCCCTACATCGCCCAAAAATCGCCCATGTTCGACGAGGGCATGGAAAACGGTTATCTGGTCAGGCGTCCAAATGGCGATGTCTGGCAGTGGGATATGTGGCAGGCGGGCATGGGGCTGGTTGATTTCACCAATCCTGCTGCCTGCCGCTGGTTTGAGGACAAACTGCGCGGCCTGCTCGATCAGGGTGTGGACTGCTTCAAGACCGATTTTGGTGAGCGCATCCCTACCGACGTCGTTTACCATGATGGCTCGGACCCGCTGAAGATGCACAACTACTACAGCTATCTCTACAACAAGATCGTCTTTGATTTGCTCGAAGAGAAGTTTGGCCGGGGCAACGCCGTGGTCTTTGCCCGTTCTGCCACAACCGGTGGCCAGCAATTCCCGGTGCATTGGGGCGGTGACAGCTCGGCAACCTTTGAATCCATGGCCGAGAGTCTGCGCGGCGGTCTGTCGTTGTCGCTCTGTGGCTTCGGCTTCTGGAGCCACGACATCAGCGGTTTTGAACATACGGCGCCGCCGGCCGTCTACAAACGTTGGTGTGCCTTCGGCCTGCTCTCGTCGCACAGCCGCTTGCACGGTAGCCAGTCCTATCGTGTGCCCTGGCTCTTCGACGAAGAATCGGTGGATGTGCTGCGACACTTCACCCGGCTGAAGTGCCGTCTGATGCCCTATCTCTTCGACGCCGCCCGTCAGGCGCATGAATCAGGGATTCCCGTCATGCGACCCATGATGCTCGAATTCCCCGATGACCCTGGCTGTGACACGCTGGATCGGCAGTACATGCTGGGGCCATCGCTGCTGGTGGCGCCTGTCTTTAGCGACGAGGGCACCGTTGACTACTACCTGCCCCAAGGACGCTGGACACACCTCCTCAGCGGTGAGGTGATCGAAGGGGGTCGCTGGCGACGTGAGCAACATGACTTCATGAGCCTGCCGCTGCTGGTCCGCCCCAATAGCGCACTCGTCGTCGGCAACGAGGATACGCGCCCCGACTACCCCTACAGCCAGGACTTCACACTGCGTCTCTACCAACTTTCCGACGGTGGCACGGCAGAGGCGGTGATCCCCAATCTGAACGGATCGGTCGCCGTGCGCTTCCGCATACAGCGTAGCGGCTCGCTGATCAAAGTGCAGTGGGAAGGGGAAGCACAGCAGTGGAAAGTGCTGTTGGTGGGGATTGATGCCATTGACGGCATCGCCGGCGGCACGCCGGAACGCAACACAATGGGCACGCTGATCTCGGTCGATCCCGAAGCGGCGGAGGTGTCCATTCTGTTGGTGTAGTTGACGACCCCCCTCCAACTCCACCCGTGAAAAACGTCTAGCCTTTACCCACAAGTCCGCGGTCGGCACAGGCTTGGCACACAGCGGCCGATCTGGGTTCTACGGCCGGGATACTACCTCGTGATATTGGGCCGGTTGTCGGGGCATGAGGGGGATGGGACGGAGATCTGCGACGATGGGCGAGACGTCGCCCCCATCCCCCTCGTGCCCGTACCAATCGGGTCAAAACGAATCCGCTCTTCACACCCACCTTCTGGGTAAAGGTTAGTTATACGTCCCCGGGGTGTCCTTAGTTGCGTCTTTTGGCAACTGGGCGGAGAATGGGAACCAGTACCCCCCCACTTCTTCCAGCTTCTACCGGGTTCTGCCCGCTGAAACGCCCATGCCATGCGCGTGGAACGACGGCAACATGGCCTGGATCCGTCAAATCTCTTACTTTCTCCCCTGCGAAGCGCCGGTGAAGCGCTCGTGAAGCGCCAATAGCGTATCCTGCAACAACCGAAAAGACTTTTCATCAATCCGCGTCCAGTTGGAATCATCCTACCTTGACAATGGAGTACCCATGACCCTGCCCTCCCATCGCCGTAACCGTTTGTGGATCGTCGCCCTGTTTGCGTTGCTGTTGGGCGCGTCGCTGACCGCCATTCTGATCGGCGTGGGTCGTTCCGCCGCCGCTGAACCGGCAGACGCCGCCGCCGTCGTGGAAGCGGCCTGGCGGCGCGCACAGGAAAGTGGCAGCTACCACTTCTCCAGCGACGTGATCCAGGTCACCGTCCCCGAGGCCACGTTGACCAACGTGGGCCGGCGCAGCACGCAGGAGCAGGTCTATCTCGAAGGACGAGACCGATCTGCGCGCTCAGTCGATGCAGATGAAGCTGTGGACCGACAGCCTGGACCAGGGTGGCAGCGTCCTCGTACCCGAAAGCGGTATGGAGGTGGTGGTAGCCGACGGCAAGACACGTACGCGCCGCGGCAACGGTCCCTGGCAAGAGAGCACGGGCTTCACCGACGGCTACGCGCCGCAAGGGGACTTCCTCGCCTATCTGGCGGCCATGCGCGATGTGCGTCTGCTGGGTACAGAGACCAAACACGATCTCACCTACACCCGCTACGCCTTTACCATCGACGGCCCGGCATTTGCCCGCTACAGCCGCGATCAGATGCAGAAGGCGATGATGGCCCGCGGTGAACTGCCCCCCAACGTGCAGTTGGAGGTGTCGCCCTACAACGCGCAGATGACGGGCGACGGCGAACTCTGGGTGGGCGAGGATGGCTTGCCGCTGCGCCAGATCCTCAATCTGCACTTCCCGCCGCAGCGCCAGGAAAGCGTTTCTGCCCAAATCGCCGTCAGCTTTTTCGAGTATGCACAGCCTGCATCGTCTCCGTTGACTGCGTTGGCGCGTCCTGACCTGCTCTGGCCGATCCTCTCGCCCTGGCTGGCGACGACGCTGCTGTTGCTGACCATCGGCGGTGGCGCGCTGGGATTGGTCTTCTTCCGGCGCAGACAGGTGGTGCAGGGCGGCGTGGCCGTGAGCATGAGCATCCTGCTGGTGGTGACGCCGCTGGTTTCCAACCTGCCCATGCTGCGCTTTTTGGATGGGCAGACGGCACAGGCCGCTGCGCTGGAAAGCAATCAGGCCGAAGTGGACGTGGCGCGCAGCCTGCGCACCATCGCCTCAGAGAGCACCTTCGATCCCCGCGCCAACCCCATGGACAAGTTGACGGCCAACGACGCCGCCGGCCCGTCCGCCGCCCCACGCGCTGTGACCGCGGAAGCCACCGGCCCCGAGTGTATCAGCCCCGGTGCCGCCACCGATCCCGACGGCGACGGTCTCACCAACGCCGAGGAAGCCGCCCTCGTGCCGCCTACCAATCCCAACCTCGCCGACAGCGACAAGGACGGCCTCAGCGACTGTGTAGAGGTGAAGGTCCGGCTTCACCAAACCCATGACCCGACTCGGACACCGACTTGCTCTCCGATTTTCAGGAGGTTGGGCTGGGCACCGATCCCAACAATGCACGACACCGACAATGACGGCCTCAACGACAAGGCGGAGATCGATGGCTTCCCGCTCCCAACGGTAAGCTGATGGCACACCGATCCGCTTCAGCCCGACACCAACAAAGACGGGCTCGCCGATCTGATCGAGCGGGGCGCAACGCCCGGCGTGGCACCGTGACACCGACAACGATGGCACCCCCGATCTCTACGACATGGACAACGACGGCGACGGCATCCCCGACAACGTCGATCTTTCACCCTTCACCGCTACCACAACGGTCTATGGTCTCACGTCGAAGGCGCCCTTCCCGTTCAGCCTCAACGGCATTGAACCAGGCAGGACCGCCTTCCTCGATTGCAGGTGCGCCCACAATACGGGAGTCACCTGCGCTACATCTACAATGTCCTCGACTGGCCGGCGGACCGCAAGGGGCAGGTGCAGGATTGGGACAACCAGACCTTCGCCCAGAATCTGGTGGTGAGCAATTATATCTCCAGCACAAGCGAGGCTGCGGTCTCCGACAACTATGGCGACATGCGCCTGAAGCCCAATCTGGAGATCTTCGTGCCCGGCAATGGCGGCGTGGATCTCTCTCAATATCACCTGCCGCCCGAAAAGGATCTGCGCGTCTACGGCATCAGCGTGATGACCAGCACCAACGACGGCACCGCCACCGGCACGCCCACCGGCATCACGCTCTACGTGCCCCTCAATCTGGTCACCGACCCCAGCACAGGCATGCGCGAAGCCTTCCAGACCCGGCTGCCCTACCTGGGCACCGGCGCCGCGTGGACGGTGCCACACCAGATGCGCATGGTGTGGACGGTAGAAGTGCTGATGGACATTCCCTGCGATCCCAGCGACAGCGAGTCTGTGGGGGCCGGCTGCGCCACTGCCGACGGCAGCGACCCCTATCTGTTCAATATCGCGGCTACCAACAGCAGCTCGCTGGACGCTGAGGCGATTTCTGCCGCCATCGGCACGGCCTTCTCCGGCGCCGGATTCGCCTTGAGCGGCAAGGCCGAGGTGACAACTCTGACCGCGGGCACCTACTGGCAGCTAAAGGACAAGACCAAAATCTACGTCTTGCGTCTGCAGGATGACGCGATCAAGGTCTACAGTGCCGTCCCCGGTCTCTTCTTCAACCGCACCCAGGTGGTGCAGCGCTACGAAGACGACTGGATCGTCACCGGGGCCAATATCACCGAGGACCGCGGCGTGAAGTTGGGCATCTTCTACGAGGATCCCGAGGTCGATCCCCGCCCTAACAGCGACGACATGCTCTGGCCGTTGGCCTATGGGCTGGATGAGACCTTCCTCGCCGCCAAGGACGCCGACAACGACAAACAGGCCGACGTCAACGTGGCGCAGTTGGAGAGCCGCTTCGACCGCATCAAAAATGGCGGCGGCGCACCAGGCGACTACAACTGGGGTATCTTTAACGGGCTTACGGTGGCCACCCGCCAATACGACAGCCAGGATTGGGCTGTCGCCGCCACCTCGATGACCGAAACATAGAAGCTGCTCGCCGTCTTCGAGAACCGTGGACCCATCACCCCCACGCTGCTCTACGCCCAGGAAGCCTCCCATCGCGCCCTTGGTCTGGACGAACTGCAAGCCCCTGGCGGCAGCACCTATGTCACGCTGAACAGCGCCGGCCTTGCCTTCAACCTGTCGCCCACGCCGGCGACGGCGCTCCAGACCCACCTGGTCCATTCGGTAAAGTGGAGCACTTTCTGCGTGCAGCCCGGCTCAGACAACGTCGCCACCACCTGGGCCGCCTGTGATCAGGCCGAAGTGGGCTACGAAATGGAACGGCGCTATCGCCCCGCAGATGGAAGCGGCTCACCCGGCGGAAACGCAGCCGGTGATCGATGGGCGACTGATCACCATGCGCATCTACTATCTGTCTCTGCTGAACGGGGCGACAGCATGGTGCCCGACCGACGGACAGATGATCGTCAATGACACACCGCCGGCGGATTCGAACTGCGCAGCAATTTGACCGCGCCACGGCGGGCAATGGGCAAACCCTGGCCTTCGCCGGCGACACCATGATCAACAGTTCTACTTTACCACGTCGACGCCCCTGAAGACGATCGGCGAAACCGACTCTCGATCCTGGTCAGGCGCAACCCCGATTTCCGCTGGGCAATCGAACTGCTCCGCGATTCCGGCCGGAGACGGCAAAGACGCCTTTTCCAGCATCGAGCAGCGGCAGTAAGTGGGCGAGCCAGATTCGGGCGAAGGCCATCGTGTGCTCCTGCGCCGCCGTCTCTTGGTGTGCTGGCCGGGCTGATCTGGCCCGACAACGAGGTCGCGCAGATCGCCAGCGCCAGCATCAATCTCGTCAACATCGTGATCGGCCTCTATCAGCCTATCAAATCGGCGGCGGCGTGGGCCATGGTTGCCGGCTGGGGATCGGTGCTCAAAGGCAACTCCTCGTTTGCCGGGGCCACTCGGCCGAGGCGCCGCCATCGGTACGGCCGTGGCGATCGCCATTGTATGGGGGATCTTCATCGGCCCATGCTGAGCAGTGGGGCCAAATGGGGCAGCCCAGCCTTTAACGCCGCCCTGGCCGGCGTCTTGCCATGACCATCTACCTGGTGTTGCTGGCCATCCTTTCGTGCCTCTGTGGTCGGGCTTGATCCTGGTGGCGCTGTTGGCGTGCTCGACGCCTTCTCTCACGCTCCTCTGCGCCCTGGACAGCAGTTCGAAGGAGGCGTTGGGCGACGAAAACGACGACTGCACCGTCGGCACCAAGATCGTCACGGCGCTGACGGGCTATCTCTACGCCCGCGATTTGATCATCGAGGTGGACGCCGAAGAGAATCCCGATCTGGTGCAGCAGGACGCACCCATCGTCGAACTGCGCGAGCCCGGTCTCGGCTACATTGCAAGCAACGCCATCACTTTCACTGTGCCGGTGACCACCAACATCGTCCACAAAAACCCCGACAACTGGAATGTCGTGTTCGACATTCCCTACTACTACAATCTGCCCACCTTCACAAGCACCACCTTCAGCTATACGCTCTCCTTCGCCAAGGCGGCCTTTGAGGTCGATCAGTTCCAGATGCCGAACCAGTGGACCATCGTTTCGTCGGTGCCGACCACAGATTACGGCGTCCCCTGGCACAAGCGCACGGCGACTGCCTACCAGGAACCCACGATCACCGATCTCTACCTGAGCCCGGGGATCAACCGTCGCCATCGACTACTGGTTCAACATGGCCTATGCCCTGCCCGCCTACGAATGCTGGACGGTGGTCTACATCCCCGTCTGCAAACTGGAGACGGAACGGGGCGGCGATCCCGTCCTTCGTCAACGGCCCGTCGTACGACATCTTCCCCGACACTGTTGGCGAATTCTTCGCCACCACCAACAGCGCCGGCGGCGGACAGCGGCTGGCCTGGGATGCCTACTTCCCCACGATGTGGGACGCCGACGGCGACGGCCTCGTCACCACGGCGCTGGCCGGCATCGACCCCGACGACACCAAACCCGATACCGACTTCGACGGCCTCAGCGACCGCTTTGAACTGGAACAGCGCATGGCGGGCGTGCGTCTGGCCGCCGACCAATGGGACACCGACGGCGACGGCCTCACCGACGCCCAGGAGATCCAGTACGGCACCAATCCGGCTAACGCCGACACCGACAACGACGGGCTGACTGATGGCCAGGAGATCTACCATCAGCTCTTCTACCGGAGCAACGACACCATGCTCCCTATGACGGACACCGTCACGGGCAAGCCCGTCTTCGCCGGCGGCTGGGCAATCACGGCGCCGCTGCGCGCCGGTGAGTTCGTCACCACCACCGGCGCGGTGACGATCTGGATCTCGTCCGATCCCAAGCACGCCGATCCCGACGGCGACGGCATCCCCGACGACGCCGAGAAGCGGCTCTACGAACTCTACAAACTGGATCGCAACGGCCAACCCTACCATCCCGGCGTGGCCAACGTTAATCCCCTGCAGATCACGATCAGCGCCGATGTGGCCGACGACGGCTACCTGCGCCCCGGCACATCCTTTGTCTACACCAACAGCGTGATCGGCTACGTGAATCTTGATCCGGTGGTGTTGGAGATTGAACGTCCTATGGCAGTGGGCGGCGGCGTGGAAGTGGTGCCGCTAGGCCTTTCGCTCAACACGCCCACCACCGTTGTCCGCAATTACCAGATCGACTCGTCGGCAGGGAGCCAGGCATTGCGCATCAACAGCAGCGCGCGGGCGCGTACGCTGGCTGAGAACGTCAACGCCACCTTCCAAATCAGCCCAACCGGCACAAACTACCTGAGCGAATTCAGCAAACCGCCCTACGCCCGGGCCTTGGATGCCACCGTGCGTCGCCCCGATCTGCCCGACGCCTACCTGCTCAACGGGCTGGCCACGGCCAACCCTGGCCGCGGCAGCACCGGCGACATCTGGGCCTACATCATTAGTGGCGTCAGCGGCAAGCTCGAACAGGACGACGCTGTCGCTCCCTTCATCCCCACCACCGACATCTGGGCACGCCGATCCAGCGCCTCGCCGAGCGTGGCGTGTACGGCGAGCGGCAAGTGCATGTCGGTGTGGGATCAGGTGGAGAACTGCCTCAGCCTGCGCATGGATTCGCTCTACGTCAACGACATCGGCGATGATCACGATACCCTTGAAATTGAACCTTTCGTCGTCATGGCCGACGGCTACTCGACCAACGGCATCGGTACGAACTGGAGCCCCATCTGGGATTGGCGTTACTACAACGCCGGCGGCATGGTCAATGGCGCGTTTGCCACCACCGGTCACGGTCTTCCCTACACAAAGACCTTCTGCGACTCGCCGAATGTGACGGAGAGCATCGCCGTTTACGAAGCCGACGGCATCGTCTACGAGGACTTCTCCGAGCGGATCGGCGTGAACCTGCCGCTGTCGGTCAACTGGACCTCTCTGAATATTTGGAACCCACAATACAGTGCGGCGACGATCACTGTCAATCCGGGCCTAAGCAACAAGGGCGCCAACGACAACGACGCCTACATCACGTTGACCTACACGCTCATAGGCCGCCAGCGCAATGTCATCAGCGGGGCGACCATGGCCCCCTCGGCCAACGGGCTGGCGCTAGGCAAAGGCAACGAGTTCAACCTGATGACAACCAACACCGATCCGCGCACCGGTGACTTCAACCCCGTCATCGCCAGCAACGGAAGCACCTTCACCGTGGCCTGGAATCGCAAACTGGTGAGCCCGGGCACCTTCCCCGTTCTGGAACATCCGCTCCAGCCTGATGACGCAGCAGTACCAGTCCAACGGCGTCGCCATCGGCTCGCCTGTCGAGCATTGGGTCCGCGATTTCAGCGTGGACGCCACGCCTGATCTGGCCAACGGCAACTTCTTCGACTGGGACATCGCCCTCGCCCGCACCGAAACCGACATCATCGCCAACCTGATCTGGGCCGGTGACCGCTACCGGCTGGTGTGGACGGTGCCCGTGGCCCCGGCTGAAACGACGACGGCGCTGCTCTACCGCGACCTTCTCACCAATTCGACCGGCAGCGTAGGCGTCGTCGTAGGCAGCTTGCCCAAGTATCAATACAACCGGCTCCACCTGCCCAGCCTGGACTATGATCCCATCAACAAAAAGATCATGACCGTCTACCACAGCGGCGCCGACAAGATCGCGGGCGTGTTGAGCGACGTGGTGGCCGGCACGCAAACCGAAATCGCAGAACTGGCCTCCAAGAGCAGCGGTGGGCAGCCCAAACCGGCGATTGCCTACCATCCCGGCATACCAGGCTGGCTGCTAAGCTTCGACTACCAGGCCGCGCCTAACCACGCCATGTCCTATGCACTGCTCAACCCCAACGGCTCGGCGCTCGGCAACCCCGCCTTTGATACCAAATGGCCCAGCGGCAGTAACTTGCTCGACGCCGGGCGCACGTTGATCTGCCCCGCGCCGTCCGCTGCGCCGGTGACAGCCTTCGCCTTCGAGGAATGGCCGAGCATGACGACCTTCGCCGACGCCTCCGGCCACAACGTCACGGCCACATGTAGCGGCGCGACCTGTCCGTTGGTGGGTGTGGCCGGTGTCGGCATCCTCAACCAGCCGCGGGCCGCCGGAGCCATCCCCCCGCGCACGGACCGTTCCCTCTACTTTGACGGCGTGGACGATAGCGTTTCGTTCACGGCCCCGGTGACGGGCGATTTCACCTACTCGTTCTGGTTCAAGCCCGATTCCGCCAAGACCAACACCGGCACGTCCTGGGGTGCAGGATCGCCCCTGATGCTGGCCTACAGCGGCAGCAATTTCGCCAACTACTACGGCATCTCCATCGGCGCCGAGAACCGCATCTACGCCGGCGTCGGCGCTAAGACGGCGACCAGCCAGCCGGTGGCGCTGGATACCTGGCACCATGTCGCCTTCACTTTCGACACCAAGATCTTTGTCTTCTCACTCTACGTGGACGGTCAACCCGCCGGATTCGGCCTTGATCCCCTCCCGGTGGATAACCCAACCGTGGCGCTGGGCTGGTACAACGATCTGCACTACCGGGGCAGCATCGACTACCTCAACGTCTTCGACACCGCGCTCCAGGCCGACGCCATCGCCCGCATGTATGTGGGCGAACTGGGCGCGGACCTGGGCTACACCGCCAACCCGTCCTACTGCATCGTGGCCGGAGGCCACGAGATTCGAAATTCTGGCTTCCCTTGGACAAGATCTACATCCACCGCACGCTGCCCCGTGGTACAGGGCCGCTCACCGCACAGGACGGACTCTCCCTGCGTGTCGATGCCCAGCCGCCGTCGTCGGCCATCGAGCGGGCTGACAAACAACATGTACATCAAAGCGCCGCCCGTGGGCCGCGCCGGTCTGGCTGTGGAAACGCTGATCATCGGCGGCAGCGCCACCGACACCGATTCGGGCATCCATCATGTCGACGTCATCGTCAACGGCACCGCCTATTCGGCCACAGGTCAGGCCACGTGGACCTATCCACTCTCCTATGGGGCGGAAGGCACCTACACGCTGCAATCGCGAGCTGTTGACAACGTCGACTTTGTGGGACCCCTGTCACCCGCCATCTCGATCCACGCCGACGGCACGCCGCCGGATCCCTATATCTTAACCGAACAGGCCGTCCCGGTGCGCAACATCAACGGGCGCTGGACCGTCAACGTCGACGGTCAGGCCAGCGATCCCGCACTCAACGACGGCCAGGGCACGCCGGGCAGTGGTGTGGACCCATCCAGCCTGCGCCTCTTCATCCACGCGCAGGACGGTACGCCTGTGGTCGAGCAACCCGTCACCCTCAGCGGTGTCAACTGGGCGACGACGGTGGAACTGCCCAGCGCCATCGGCGACCCCAGCGGCCTCTATTCCATGACGCTGCGCGCCGCCGACACGCGTAGGCAACAGCGCCGACTTCGTTGCATCGCTGCGCCTCGACGTCTCCACGGCCGAAGTCGTGATAGACCCTGACAGCGCCGTGACCGACTACGTCACCGGCGTTGCGGCCCGATCCGCGGCCCGTTCGGCGGACGCCGCCATGAGCCTCAGCGGCGTGATCTCCAACTCGATGGGCATCGGCACAGTGGAGGGCACGTTCCTCTCCATCACCCAGACCAGCGCCCTGTCGGGCACTGCCATGATCCTCAACCTGGACGAACCGAACGGTGAAGTCTGGTTCGAAGACGCCACACTCAATCAGAACGCAGCCTACTGTGTGCCTTCGGTGATCACCCCCGGCGGTCCCTTCGTGACGGGGCGCAGCGCCCAGGCCGAGGCCACCTGTCCTTCGTCCGCGGCGCTGGGACGGGTCAACAACGGCGTCTATTTCGACGGGACCACCCTGCTGCAAGTAGCAGATGACCCCAGCCTCGACTTCGACGTGGATACCGGCTTCACCGTGCAGGCGTGGATCAAGACCACCGCCACCGATGTCACCATCCTCAGTAAGTATGCGCTCCCCTTCGTCCCCTTTGCTACAACTGCCCGCGCCGACGCCGCCGGTCAGGGTTACGCACTGGCCATTGATGCCAATGGCCGCGTGGTCTGGCGACTGAACGGCCTTGACGTGGTGACAGCCAATAAGATTCCGGTCAACGACAACAACTGGCATCACATCGCCGCTGTCGTACGCCGTTCCAACGGGGAAGCCGTCCTCTATGTGGACGGTTTCGACGCCGGTTACGGCGGCCTCGACGAAAGCGTGGAAAACAACGCCGGCTTCGACATCGGCGGCGTCAACGGCGTCTTTACCAAGCGCTTTGTCGGCTTCATCGACAACGTCATGGTCAGCAGTCGCGATCTGGGCCAGGGCGAGATCAACATCATCAAAAACATGGCCGACCTGCCCTGGATTCCTGCCACCTTCACCAAGACCAGCGGCGGGCTTACCGCCGACGGCCCTGTGGCGGGGACATGGTCGCTGCCCGTGCCGACGAATCTGGAAGGCTTCTACCAGCTTGATCTGCGCGCCGCCGATGATGTCGGACGCATCTTCCGCCGCGGCAACCAATGGCGCGGCGTCATCGATAACCTTGCGCCGCGTATTACTCTAAAGGCCAATGCCACCGGCGTCCTCTACCTCGACCCCGGGACGAACGCGCCCCGCTACGACATCGAGATCACCGAGATCACGGCGGACGACCTGCATCTGGATCGGGCGAGCTTCAGCACGGCCTGTGGTGACAGCGTGCAGCCTACACCCGACTACATCACCGACAGTTGGAAGGAAGACTTCTTCCCCGACATCACGCTGCGCAATCAGTTGAGTATGGAGTGTCACATCTGGGCGAGCGAAGCCAACCCCAGCATCGAAGCTACCGCCTGCGACACCTTCGGGCAGTGTACGACGGTGAGCCAGGTCGTGAGCACGGCCGCCGTTGCCCGCAGCGTGGACAACACGGCGCCGCCGGTGTTGATCTGGCCGCCGGCGGGCAGCGTGATCGCCATCACCGACACGCTCCAAATCCAGATGTCGGCGTCTTCGGCGGGCGCGCTCAAGGAAATGGGCGTGCTTGTCAACGGCACCCCCGCCGAAATGGTCAGCTTCGAGCAGTCCGCCAACGTGACGCAGACGATCGCCACCGTCACCTTTGCGCTGCCGGCGGGCGGAGAGAATGTCTATGACCTGTCGGTGCGCACGACGGCGTGGGACGGTAAGGTTCTTGGCGGGCCGGTGAATACGATCACGCTGGACACTGGGGATCCACAGGGCAACCTGATCACTGAGGTTCTCACCGGCGACGGCGACTACAGCCCGGCCAGCGGCATCATGCGCTTCGGCGGCAGCGCGGGGGACAGCATGGGCAACGGCAACGTCGCCACCGTCGAGATCAGTGTCGACGGTGCGCCTTTCCAAGACGTCACCTGGGACGGCAACGGCGGCTGGTCCGCGGCGGTCTACGTGGGGCCGAACCCCTACGGTAAGACCATCCCTGTGACCATGCGCACCACCGACAAGGCCGGCCGCGTGATGACCGACACCAAGAACGTGTTGGTCAATATCCCGGCGCCGGACGGCTTTGATGCCGGCGCCATCCCCGCCATCTTCGTCGACGATATCACCGTCAGCGAAGGCGCAGGGTCGGTGCAGCTCACCGTCCGCCTGTCGGCGCCACGCGTGGCAGGCACGGTGGCTCTTCAGTACAGCACGGCGGATGGCAGCGCCGTCGCCCCGTCCGATTACGACGCGGTCAGCGGCAGCGCCGTCATCCGTGCCGGGGAAACGTCCGTCACCATCAGCGTGCCGATTCAGGACGACGGCGAGATCGAATCGCCGCAGACCTTCGTGATCAACCTGGCCGGTGCGGTCAACGCCACCATCGCCGACGGCCGGTCCGTCGTCACCATCAGCGACAACGATGGCGGCCCCACGCCGACGCCGGTTCCGGGCGCAACGGCAACGCCCTTACCTACAGCGACAAAGACGCCGATTCCGGGCGCCACGGCGACAAAGACGCCAATTCCGACGGCAACAAAGACGCCGGTTCCGACGGCGACGCCGATTCCCGGTGCGACGGCAACAAAGACGCCGGTTCCGACGGCGACGTCCACGCCGAAGCCGACCAGTACGGCGGCTGCACCGGCAGGGCAGCAACGCATCTTTTTGCCTTTGATCCAGCGTCAGGCAGCCGGCGTGGTAAGAGAAGAAGACCAGTTTGATCACATGATCTATCTGCCGGCTTTGGCCAGGGAGTGATGAATAGCGAAATGCTGTGACGATTATAAGTACGATGTAAGTGGTGGTATGTTTTGTGTGGGTAGGCCGAAAGTCTACCCACACAAAACATACCACCACATTATCTGCCGAGGTCTTTGGCTGCACAGAGAAAAGAGAAGGGTTCTATCGTGGATTTTCAACACCGACCTGCGCACACATGGGCGCTACCGGGCAGGTAGAACATTTGGGGCGACGGCCCGTGCAGATGTGTTTGCCGAAGGGGACAAGCAAGCGGTTGATTTCGATCCAGTACGCTTGTGGAAGCTTTTCGGTGAGGGCCCGCATCGTCTGCTCAGGCGACCGGGTCTGCACATAGCCCCAGCGATTGGTGACACGGTGTACATGCACATCGACGCTGATACTGGGGATAGCACAGGCGATGCCGAGGGTTAGATTGGCGCACTTGGGCCCCACCCCATGAAAAGCGGTGAGGACGTCGAAATCGCAGGGCAGTTCGCCGTGGTGCTCGTCCACAATCTGCCGCGCGATCTGCTGGATCTGCGGCGCTTTGTTCTCGTGGAAGGTACTCTCACGGATGGCGCGGTCGATCGCTTCCACCGAAAGTGCGGCCATCTGCGCCGGTGTGCGCGCCAGGGCAAAGAGTGCCTCCGAGACGGGAATGCTTGTCTCATCATAGGTGCGGATCGAGATGATGCAGGCGATCAACTGCTCGAAGGGCGAATCGTAGCCCCGATCGGCCAACTCGAACATCGCTGCCTTGGGAAACGGCTCAACAGCGACACGAACGCGCTTGATGACTTCGTCGATTTCAAACGGAGTGGATTCTTGCTTCATGGCTATGCAGGTTGAATAGTAAATCCCGGCGGAAATTCACCGACAGTTTCTACCAGAGGTTGAGATGCCGAATTTCCGCCGTGGTATTTACGCCAAAATGTACTAGGTGCTTCTGAAACCCTGATAGGCGTCTGGCGGTGCGGTCTACGAGACAAGTGTACGCCCGCAAACTATAGTTTGCAACTACCTGTTTTTCATGTATTCCTCAATGACGTGTACCGCATTCTCGACACCCTTCTCCCCGCGGATCTTCTCCGCCAGTGCCTGCGCCTTGGCCCGGATCTGCCCGTCGTGGACGAGTTGCTCGATCCCCGCGGCCAGCGCGTGGACGCTGAGCCGGTGCCGCGGCACCGGCTCGACGCCCACCCCCAACTCATGCACACGCCGCCCCCGATAGGGTTGATCGCCCAGGTGGGGCACGATCATGGTGGGGTTGCCCGCGCGCAGACCCGCCGCTGTCGTTCCTGCACCACCGTGGTGGACGAGAGGGGTGACGCGTTCAAAGAGCCAGGCGTGCGGCACATTCGCCACACTGTACACATGCGACGGCAAGTCCTGGCGGTGCATATTCGCCCAGCCTGAAGACAGAACCGCCCGCTGACCAGTTTTTTGCAGCGCGGCCAGAATCAGATCCACAGTGGCCTGGGGATTACGGTTCGACATACTGCCAAAACCGATATAGACCGGCGGCGGGCCTGCGTCGAGGAAGTCGACCAGTTCGGCGGGCGGCTGCCAATCGCGATCTTCGTCGAGGAACCAGTAGCCGGTGACCGTGGTGGGGCTGGGCCAGTCCTGGGCAGGGGGAACGACGTAACGGCTGGCACCCAGGATCGTCGGCGCTTGCCGGCGGGCGCGCAGGTAGCTGCGCGTGGAGTGGGGCGGCAGATCGAGGAACGACTGGCGCAAGTAGTTGGTGGTCTCCCTGGTGAAGGACCAGATCAGCCGCTCGGTGAGGTGCCCTGCCCAGCGGTTGAGGATGGTGTGGCTGCGCGGAAAGAAGGCATTGAGTGAGGCAGGGCCGCTGGCGCTGGCCTGATGTGGCTGCAGCATGGCGTTGATGTAAGGAATACCGCTCTTCTCACTAAACGATTGCACCATCGACTCGGAGACGAAGCCGCTGATCAGCAGATCGGTCTCTTTCTCGTAGCTGCGCACCGAATTGATCATCTCGTCGCGGTATTCGCGCATGATCTCGCCCATCATACGCAGTTGGCGGAAGGGGCTGTCGCTGCTTTCCGCCCAGATCAGCCCCTTCTCACTTTTCATCACCGCTTCCATATCGATGGCGGGGATAAAGCCAAAGCCATACGATTCAACCCAATCTCGAAAATTGACCCCGGCCATCATCTCTACATCATGACCGGCATCTTTCAAACCAAGGCCCAGCGCCAGCAGCGGCTGTACGTCACCGCGGGAGCCGATGGCCAGAATCGTGATGTGCATGTGTGAATGTATCTTTCCAGTTTTTCGTGATTTCTCTGTTTGTGAGGTGTGCTGCGACCCATGCGGCAGGCATCAGGGCAATCCACCCGGCGTGATTAGTCCGCGCTCATACGCCGCCGCAACAGCGGCGGCGCGGTCGTTGACGTCGAGTTTGGCGTAGATGTGAACGAGATGGGTCTTGACCGTCGCTTCGGAAATGAAGAGCTTGGTGGCGGCTTCCCGGTTGGACAGCCCTTGTGTGATGAGATGAAGGACCTCGATCTCGCGCTCGCTGAGCGTTTCGTAGGTGGGTGAACGCATTTGATTGAGCAGCCGCGTCGCCACCGTTGGTGCAAGGACCGATTCTCCCCGCGCCGCGGCGCGCACCGCCCGTAGTAGTTCGGCGCGGGGCGCGTCCTTGAGCAGATAGCCGATCGCACCAGCATCGACGGCTGGGACGATATAGCGGTCGGTGTCGTACGTGGTGAGGACGAGCACCCGCGCTGGTAGCCCCAATGCGTCCATGCGGCGGATGGCGCTTGTGCCGTCCATGCCGGGCATGCGCAGGTCCATGAGGACGACGTCGGGGCACAGCGATTGAGCCAGGTCCACTGCTTCGGCGCCGTTGGTGGCTTCGCCCAGCACCAGGAAATCGGGATCGCCGGCGAACATGCCGCGCAAGCCATCGCGCACCACCGGGTGATCGTCCACGATCAGAAGCCTGATCGGCGTCATGTTTCGACTCCTTCCGTCAATCGAGCGATGGCGGGCACGCGGGCGGAGATGGCCGTACCGCTGCCGGGTTCAGATTCCACGGTCAATACGCCGGCCACACGGGCCAGCCGTTGGCGCATGGCCGTCAGCCCGAAACCCGCGCCGTGGCCGTTGTTTTCCACGGCGAAGCCCACACCGTCGTCGCGGATGTCCAGCGTCACTACATCGTCCATGTAGGCCAGGGCGAGGCCGGCGCGGGTGGCGTGGGCGTGTCTGGCTACGTTGGCCAGCGCTTCCTGGGCTGTGCGCAACAGCGCCAACTCCACATCTGAATGCAATGGCATGACGGCGCCTACGGTCACCGTTTGGATTGGAACCCCATTCAATTTGGACCACTGATCGGCCAGATCGACCAGGGCGTCGGGCAGATCAGTTTCTTCCAGCAGGTGCGGGCGCAGCGCTTCCACAGATCGCCGCGCTTCGGCCAGGCTCTGCCGCGCCAGTTGCACGGCGTTGTCGAGATGACGTTGCTGATCTTCAGGGCGCTGAGACGCCTGCTTGGCAGCCTCAAGCTGGGTGATGATACCGATGAAGCCCTGCGCCAGCGTATCGTGGATCTCTCTGGCCATGCGTTGTCGTTCGTCGTGGACGCCTGCCTCGTGCGCCTGCGCCAACAACTGCGCATGCAGACCGGCGTTCTCTTCCAGCGCGGCTTCGAGCCGTTCTACCGCCTGCCTGCGCTGTTCGCTCAGTTGCGATCCCTTCTCTGCACTGATGATGCCGAAGCCAATCGTCACCGTCTGTACCACGATAATGGTGCTGAAGATGAACCACTGTTCTATGGTGGGCCAGGGAAAGCCGCTCATCAGCGTGTTAATCAACGTCGACGTGGCGGCCACGCCCAACACCGAAAGCCCGAACGGGCGCAGCAGTGCAGCGTGGAAGAAACCACTGAGCGCGTAGACAAAAAAGATCGGCTGCCGCGCCATCAACAGCCCCGCAAAGAGCAACATCCCCACAAAGTAGATGCTCATGCGCGGCAGGTGTGCCTCGCGCGGCGACGGCGCACGTGTGTAGAGGACGTACGTCCACGCCGTCGCCAGGATCACCAACCCGGCGCTTTCCACGTGCACCCGTGTGATCGCCTGCACCTGCGCTATCATCAGAATCGTGGGGATCACCAGCGAGACATAAGGCAGCCAGCCCAGCGTGGGGACGCTCCAACGATCCCAGTTGACTTTCATGGGGAGGAAGAGATTCATAGTTTTCCTGATTCGCTTGTCGCAACGGCGAAGATTGACCCTTTCTAGCTCCCCACGCTTGTGGGACTTACCTTTACCCATAGGGTGGGTATGAAGAGCGGATTCGTTTTGACCCTTGGTACGGGCACGAGGGGGATGGGGGCGACGTCTCGCCCATTGTCGCAGATCTCCGTCCCATCCCCCTCATGCCCCGACAACCGGCCCAATATCACGAAGAAGTATCCCAGCCGTAGAACCTAGATCGGCCGCTGTTTGCCAGGCCTGTGCCGACTGCGGACTTGTGGGTAAAGGTTAGGCTTGTGGAAAGGGGGTCTACTCCCACCGAAACCACCTCGCCGCTACCATCCCAGCCGCCACTGTTACCGCCGCCATCGCCGCCAGCGGCAGCGGATTGGGCGCAATCCCCTGCCACGCGTCGAGGATGGCCTGTACGCCCGGCGGGGTGAAGTCGCCGATGCGGACGAGAAATTCGGGTAAAAAGATCCGCGGCACGTAGACGCCGCCCACCAGCATCACCAGTATGAAGACAGGCACCGTCGCTGCCGTTGCCACCCGGCTCGACGGAGCCAGCGCCGCGATCAGCAGCCCCAGGGCGAAGAGCGACGTCATTCCCAGCCCAAATGCCAGCGCGAAGCCGCCAGGATCCTGGGGCAACGGGATCTGGAAGGCCAGCCACCCAACTACGATTAATAATAACACCGAACCGACGGCCATGCCGACGTTGATGACCAGTTGTGCCACCAGCAGGAAGGCCGGGTTGACCGGCGTCGTGGCCAGGCGGCGCAGAACGCCTTTTTCGCGATACGAAGCCAGGCGCACCGGCAGCGTATTCACGCCGATGATGGCCAGCGTCATCACCACCAGCGACGGCACAAAAAGATCGATGAAGCGTAGCCCGTCGAAGACAGGATCCGGTGTGCGCATCATCGGAATCATCCCCAAAACGACGAGGATGAAGATCGGCAACAACACGGCGGAGACCCACGCTCCCGGCTCGCGCAGCAGCAACTTTGCTTCGATGGTGACAATCTTGCTCAAAGATCTCATATCGCTTCTCCCTGCCCCATATCGGCCAGTTTGTGGCCGGTCAGGGCGATGAAGGCGTCGTCAAGGTTAGCCTGTTCGAGCCGCAACTCATAGGCGATGATCTGATGTCGCGCCAGGACAGAGGTCACCACCGTAAGCAGTTCCCCTGCGCCGGTGACGATCACGGTCGAACCGCGCTGGGTCACATCATGTACTTCAGGCAGATGGCGCAGCAGATGTTCGTCCAGCGGCGCGGATGGACGGAAGCGGATGCGCTGTTCCCCGCCGGTACGCGCCACGATACCCGCCGGCGTGTCCAGGGCCACCAGCCGTCCCCGATCGATGAGGGCAATACGGTCGCACAGATGCTCAGCTTCTTCCATGAAGTGGGTGACCAGCAGCACGGTGACGCCCTGGCTGCGCACTGCTTCGATCAACTGCCAGGTAACGCGCCGTGCTTGCGGATCGAGGCCGGTGGTCAGCTCGTCGAGGATGACGATTCTGGGGTTGCCGATCAATGCCAGCGCAATCGACAGCCGCTGCTGCTGTCCCCCCGACAGGCTGCGGTAGACGGTGTTGCGCTTTTCCGCCAGCCCCAGGTCGAGCAGGAGTTGCTCCCAGTCGGCGTGGATGATCGTAGAACGAACTGTAGAGATCGAGTGCTTCCCACACCTTGATCTGGTCGGGCAGGACATTGTCTTGAAGCTGGACGCCCAATTGTTTGCGCAGCGCCGCCTTGTCGCGCTGCGGATCCAGCCCCAGCACACGAGTGACGCCGCTGTCGGGCACGCGCAGCCCGGCAATCGACTCTACCAATGTACTTTTGCCTGCGCCGTTGGGGCCGAGGACGCCGAAGATCTCGCCTTCCTCCACCCCAAACGACACGCCGTTGACGGCGATATGCTCGCCGTAACGTTTGCTCAAATTGGTTACTTCGATGACGGTTTTCATGGCTCGATCCTAGTGGAAGCCACGTACGCCGTCATCGCCCGGACGCCTACAAGTGCGCCGCCCGATGGATGAATTCTCGATCAACCGATCGGTTGATGTGCGGCTGAGGCGTGAGGAATAGGAACCGGCGAACCGACGCTGCGATCGCTACACCGCGACCCGTTCCCTCACGATCTCGATCAAGCGTTCTTGTACAATCTTTCGTTCTTCGTCGTTAAGCAGCCAGGGGTTGACGTAGATGCCGTCTTTGCCGGCCAGCGCGACTTCGATGTGCTGTTCGCCGCTGTGGAGGGCGTCGACGATGGCGTCGCGGCTCATCGACAGGGCATGGCTGTCGAAGGTGACATGGACACGCGGCAGTGGTTGCCCGGCCTCATTCGGGAAGGAACGCTGCGCCTTGACGCCGGGGACGTGGTTCCACGCGGCGCACCATTCGGCCACAGTCTGCTCATCGGCCAGGGCCTTGGCTTTGTGATCGAGGTTGACGTAGCGTTCAACGGCGGCCAGACAGCCGGCCAGTTCCTCCTTGCCCACCTTCATGGGGCGACCGATGCTGTGATTGGGGCTGCCGTTCAGACGACACGCCTCGATCAACTCTTTGCGACCCAGCACCAACCCCGACGACTGCGGACCGCGCAGTTCCTTGCCTCCGCTGAAGACGGCCAGGGCTACGCCCATCTGCGTGAAGCGCCAGAGATTCTCCATAGGCGGGAGCTGCGCGGCCGCGTCCACCACGACGGGAACGTTGTGGCGATTGGCAATCTCGATCACCGTCTCCAATGGCAGATCCCCATGACCGGTCATGACGCCCTGGAACCAGAAGATGGCCGCCGTTTTCTCGTTGATGGCCGCCTCTAGCTCCCAGGCATGGGTACCACCCACGCCGATTTCCACCAGTTTGACCCCCACCTGGCGCACCCCATGATCGTATCCGTTGCGGTGGGAGCGATGCACGATCACCTCGTTCTTGAGGCCGGTGAGGTCTGGCAGTTGCGCAATCTTGGCCGGATCGGTGCCGGTGATACAGGCCGCAGTCGCCAGCACCAATCCGGCCGCAGCGCCGGAACTGACGTAAGCGGCTTCGTTCTGGGTCAATTCGGCGATACGTTCCCCCACACGCCGCTGCATCTCGTGATAGTCCACATAGCTGCGCGCGGCATCCACCATCGCATCCACCACCTCTGGCGGCATCACCGATCCACCCAACTTCGTCAACGTGGCTGAAGCGTTGAGGATCGGTCGTAATCCCAGTCTTTCCAATACTGCCATAATAACATCTCCTTTTGGGCAAGAAAAACCCCTGTCACAAGACAGGGGCGGAGGATCAGAGACTAGAGACGAAGAGACTAGAGATTGGATCTCGTTGACGATCAGATTCCGATACGATCCCCAATCTCTGGTCTCTGCTCTCTATTCTCTATCTTATGGGCGGTCCAGGTCGAGCACGGCTTGCACCTTCTCGGCGATGATCGGCGCTTGCTCGGCCCACGTGGCCTCACCTTCCCAGACCAGATCGATGTCGTTGAGGAAGGCGTTGTTGGCCTCGGTGAAACGAGTGTTCTTGGGCATGGGGAAGGGCTCGATGCCGGCGCTCAACAGCTCGTCGGTGATGCCGTACATCTTGTTGACTTCGTTGACCTTGGGATCGGTCCACGCCGATTTGTGACCGTTGGGCTGCAGCTTTCCTTCGAGTACCATCAACACGCCGGCTTCACCCGAAGAGAACATCTTGAGCAGTTCGTAGGCCTGTTCAGGATTGGCCGACTTGGTGCTGATCATGTGCTGATTGCCGGAGTAGCAGGTGCCCTGACGTCCTTCGGGACCGACGGGAAGGGGCACGGCGTCCATCTCAAAGGCGCCGTCGATGCGGTTGAGGAAGGTGGCCACGTTGCCCACGATGCTGGCGTGGGTGGCGTTCAGACCGCCAACAAAGACGTTTCCGGCCGAGTTCTCGATGTAGTCGGGCTTGCGCGGGGCGATGCGGTCGTTGAGCAGGGACACGTACCAGTTGCCGATTTCCTCGTGCAGCGGGGTGTTGAAGATGAACTCGGTGCCCTCTTCGTTCATCACCCAGCTATCCTTGGAGCCGGGGTCGCCGAACGAGCGGGAGGTATTGCTGTAGTAATGGAACGAGTTCATGCCGTCGAAGCCCATTCCGAAGATACCGTTGTCGGGATCGGCAGCGGCACGCGCCAGATCTTCCCAATCCTTCATTGTCCAACCGAGCTGAGGCAGGGGCAGGCCCTTCTCTTCGAGCATGGTCTTGTTGAAGTTGACGGCAATATTGCCGCCGGGATGCACCACGCCGGGAACGCTGAAGTTCTTGCCGTCGAATGAATTGCCGGCCATGATGCTCGGGTACATATCCTCGTAATCGGGCAGCGGATCCGACGCCATCAGGTCGTCGATCTCCATGTAGATGCCCTTGAGGTAGTTGATGAAGAGCCAGCGATGATGGCCGTAAAGCAGATCCTGGAGGGTGTTGGAGATAAAACCGGTCTGGGTCTTGGTTTCGATCTCAGTATAGATGGTCTCTTCGATCACCACCTCTACGCCGCTCTCATCTTGATAGCGTTGCGCCATGATGGTGGGCATTGCAGACTCAGCCGTGGCCGGCACCTGGACGCGTAGCGTTACGTCGGTGGCGGCTGGAGCCGAATCGGCACCGGCGGCATCGGGGGCGGCGCTGGGTGAAGGGGCTGACGGCGCGCAGGCCGCCAGCAGTTGCGCACTGGTGATGCCTAGCCCGGCGACACTCAGGCCTTTGACAAAGGATCTCCGTGTAATCTTGCGGTTCATGTTTCTCTCCTGCAGACTGTGGATGGCCGTTGAAATGGATCGATAAAGGCTGCTCTTCGCTCTTCCAGGGTCCTCCTGTGGGCGGCTGGGTGACCAAGCGGCCACAGCGGCACAATAAGTTCTGAAACCGTCTGCACTACCCTTTGATCCCCGACATCACGATCCCCTGGACAAAGAAACGCTGCCCAACGAAGAAGATCACGATCAACGGGATCATGGAGAGAATACAGGCGGCCATCAGCAAGTGTTCCATGGGTTCACCGCCCACTTCAGGTGTCGTTTTGAAGAAATTGAGCCCGACGGCGACGGTGAACTTTTCGGGGGAATTCAGGTAGATCAGCGGGCCAAGAAAGTCACTCCAGGTGGCGATCGTGGTGATAATGGCCAGCGTCGCCAGGATTGGTTTACACAGCGGCAAGAGGATCGACCAGAAGATGCGTAGATAGCTGGCGCCGTCGATCAGGGCCGCTTCATCCAGATCGCGCGGGAGCGAGAGGAAGAACTGGCGCATGAGGAAGATGGCAAAACCGCCGCCGCCGAACCAATAGGGCACCCACAGCGGCAGCAGCGTGTTGATCCACTCCAGCCGGTAAAAGAGCACGAACTGAGGGATCAGCGTCACCTGGGTCGGCAGCATCATTGTTGCCAGCGTAATCAGGAAGAGCGCGTCCCGTCCTCGATAGGTAAAGCGGGCCAGTGAATAGGCCACCAACGCCGCCGTGATGACGGTGCCCAACGTCGCCAGAACCACGACCACCGTCGAATTCCAGGCCCATATCACCACCGGAATCCGCGGGATCACAAGCACCTGATAGTAATTTTCCCATTGGGGTATGGCCGGCACGATAGGCGGCGGAAAGGCCGACATTTCCACCGGCGTCTTTAGCGAGCTCATCAACGTCCAAAAAATCGGAAAGCCGAAAAACACGCAGAGGAAGATCACAAAGGCGTAGAGCGCAATGCGCCACAGTTGGGCGTTTTGGCGTGCGCGCTGGTTATAGGCAGACGTTGAAATTGTTTGTTGGGCCATGATCTAGTCGCCTCCTTCGTAGTGCACCCAGCGCCGTGACGTCTGCACCTGGAAGTACGTGAAGATCATCAAGATGATCGCCAGCACCCAGGCCAGGGCACTGCCGTAGCCCAGCCGGAAGTAGGCAAACGCTTCTGTGTAGATGTGGAGGGCAAAGAACCAGGTCGCATACGAAGGACCGCCTTGCGTGGCCACCCAGGCCGTCGTGAAGACTTTCAACGCCCCGATCACACCCAGCACCAGGTTAAAGAAGATCGTGGGTGTCAGCAGTGGGATGGTGACGTGGCGGAATTTTGTCCAGGCGCTGGCGCCGTCAATGTCGGCTGCTTCGTATAGTTCCTGTGGCACGCCCTGCAACCCGGCCAGGAAGATCAACATGGTGTTGCCGCCCACCGCGGCCCATACGTTGATCAGGATCACCGAGTAGAGCGCCGAATCACGCGACGTCAGCCAATTGGGTGGGCTGTCAATGCCTAGATCGCGCAGGAACATGTTGATCGGCCCAAAGCGGGGCTGAAGCAGATAGGTCCACAACACGGCCAACGCCACCGCCGGGATCAAGTGGGGAACGAAGAAGACCGTACGGTAGAAGGTGGTGCCTTTGAGCTTCTGGTTGAGCATGGCGGCCAGCAAGAGCGCTCCGCCGACACTGGCCGGCACATAGAAGACCGCAAAGGTGAAGGTGCGCCCCAGCGATGGCCAGAAGAGAGCATCTTGGGTGAAGGCCCGCACGTAGTTGGCCAGCCCGAGCCAGCGTGTTGTGCCGATAATCTCGTAGTTCGTAAAGCTAAAGTAGGCCGACGCGATAATCGGCCCACCCCAAAAAATGAGCAACCCCACGATCCATGGCAGCGCAAAAAAGTATCCCCATAGGGCCTGCCGCGCCTGGTAAGGCGTCTTCACCCCCACAATTCGGGCCAGCAGCGACGGCTTTCCCGTCGGGGGCGCTGGTAATCGTTGTTCACTGGCAACAGCCATATGCACCTCCTCTTAGTCCTGCAGCGTAGATACCACGGCGGAAATATGGCGTTTGTACCCCTGGTAGAGAGTGTCGTTGTATTTCGGCCGGGATTTACTAGTGTCGGATCGTCCAATAGGCTGCCGGCGCGTCCGGCCATTCCGGCATGCTTAGCCCGCTGGGATCGTAGACAATCTCTCCGGCGCGCAACGTCATGACACAGTCGAGTTTTTGGCTGCCCTTGAGTTTGGCTTTGCCGCAGTCGATGAAGCCGAACTCACCCTCTTTCAAATCAAGGACGGCGATGTCGGCCTCTGCGCCCACCGAGAGATGGCCCAACTCTGGATGGCCGATCTCCTGAGCCGGGTTGCATGTGGAAAGACGAATTACCTCATTCAGCGGCACGCCCATGTTGAGCACCTTGTTCATCGTCGTCAGCATGTCCACCACGACACCGTGGATGTTGCGCACGTGTAGATCCGTGCTGATCGAATCGGGTACAAAGCCACCCTGGATGGCAGGCTGCGCCAGCCGGAACCAGAAGCTTCCCGCTCCGTGACCCAGATCAAAAATGACGCCCCGGTCGCGCGCCTCGAACATATACCCGGCGGGTTTGCCCTGCTCATCCAACACGGGGAACTGTTGGGCGAAGACGTGCGTATGGATGTCTCCCGGCTGCATCTTTTGCAGGATCAACTCTGGATAGGTACGCTCGGGCCGCGGCCAGAAATCGACCATCAACGGTTTGCCGCACAGTTTGCTGGCTTCGAGACCCCTGTCCACCGCAGCCCAGGGCGTATGCAGATCGTCGTAGGGCAGTTTGGTCCAGTAGTGAGCCGTCTTAATGCCGACGCAGACATCGGGGTAGGCCATGACGATGGAGGCGGCGAGTTCGGGATCCATGTTGCGTGGATCTTGCTCGAAATCACCGATCATGCCCTGGTCTACGATGTTGATGAAGGCGAAGATGCGTGTTTTCGAAAGGTCAATCACGGTGCGTTTGAAGTGAAGAAAGTGACGTGCTCCCGCTGTGCCCGTATCCACCATCGTGGTGACGCCCGAGCGGAACGAGTGTGAATCGGCCATCACGCTTAGCCCTTCAGGCTCACGCGTATGATAAACATGCACGTGTATATCGATCAGACCGGGCGTGACAAGGTGCCCGCTGACGTCGACGACCTGTGCGGCGAGGCCGGGATCAATGTCCGCATCGATGGCGGCGATTTTGCCGTCTTTGATCGCTACATCGCGGTGTCCATCAATGCCGTTCTTTGGACAGACGGTATGACCATTCTTAAGCAACAAGTCATACTGGGTTCCCTGACTCATGGTTTCACCAGTTTCATCGATGAGTTGCCCTGTGGGCATCGGTAACAGTTGATAGGCGATCACACGAACTTGATCTGGCATTGTGGACACAGATCAAGCTGACCTGGGGAATACTCAATCGCTAAGAGGATGCATTTAGCGACTGTTGATAGAGGGCTGTCGCATAAAATTCGTAAGACGCTGCCCGATCCGGCACGTCGACCACGTGCACAGTAAAGCGAGCCGGAACGCCATTGTCGGGGCAATTCTCTTTGAAGAAACCTGCATAGGCCTTGCGATAGGCCTGGCGCAGTCTTTCCTGCTCCTTCACATATCCTTCGGGATCGACCAGCGGATGAGGAGATTTGGGCTGGCATCCAAAGGCATGGACCTCGATAAAATCCACGTCGGCAATGCTATCACAGATAGAAGCATCGCGCAACCACTTTTCCCAGCAGCGAAAAACCAGCGGAATCTCGATCTCCGGCTCCATATAGGTGACGGTCTCTAGCCCCAGTACGCTGGCGGCCGAAAAGCCACCGGTTAAGCCTGAAAAGTAGATCTTCAAATCGCCATCGGGCTGTTCCTCGGTGACCAGCGCCGACAACACTGGATCCTCGCCCTGATAGTAATAGGTGATTTTGCCGCGTTTCTTGACCTCAAATGCCATGATGCGCTCCTTGTGGATGAGTGATTCGGGGACAAAATGTGAATTTGGCATCATTCCTCGGGACTGCTACCATTCTAAGGACAATCACTCGAAAGGGCAACTTACCACCAAAGGATCTCGTCCATGCGCATTGCCATTGCTTCACTGACCCACGAGTCGAATACGTTTGCCGCCTTCCCCACCACACTGAATGAATTCAGCGTCCATCGCGGCCAGGATCTGATCCGCGTCTACGCGCCCACCTTCCACGAAGTGGCCGGCTATATCGCCGCCGCCGAGGAGTACGACTATGAGATGACGCCGCTCCTCTCGGCCAACGCCACCCCTGCCGGGGCGTTGACGCGCGAGACCTATGAAACCCTGGTAGGCGAACTTCTCGACGCGCTGCGGGCTGCCAAAGAGACCTGCGATGGTCTGCTGTTGGCGCTGCACGGGGCGATGGTGGCCGAACACTACCCCCAGGCCGATGCCGAAACCGTGCGCCGTGTGCGTGAACTGGTCGGTCCTGACTTCCCCGTCGTCGTGACCCACGACTATCATGGCAACGTCAACGAAGAATTGGTGCGCGATGCCACGGCGCTGATCATCTACAAGACCAATCCGCACATCGATCAGCGCGAGCGGGGGATGCAGGCAGCGCACATCCTGGCCCGTACGATCCGAGGCGACGTCAAGCCGACGCAGGCCATTGCCAAGCCCAATTTGCTCTTCAACATCGCCTTTCACAACACGAGCAAAGCGCCCATGCAGCCGTTGATGCAGGCCGCCATCGCCCTTGAGGATCAGCCCGGCATCCTGGCCTGCAGCATCGCCGCAGGCTACCAATACGCCGATGTCCCCGCCATGGGGCCGTCCATCGTCGTCGTCACCGACAATGATCCCGAACTGGCCCAGCGCCAGGCTGACCGCCTCGCCGCTATGATGTGGGACGTGCGCGACCAACTGATCCCCAATGTGCCCAATGCGGCGGCGGCGGTGAAGATGGCGATGGAAAGTACCGCAACGCCGGTGGCGCTCTTCGAGTTGGGCGACAACATCGGCGGCGGCAGTGCAGGCGACGCCACCGTCATCCTCGCCGAGTTAGTGCGCCAGAAAGCCACGGGCTGGGTAGTCGCCCTCTACGATCCCGAAGCCGTGCAGCAATGTCTTGCCGCCGGGATCGGTGGGGAGGTCGATCTCATGGTCGGCGGCAAGACGGACAACGAACACGGTGCGCCTGTGGCCATTCAGGGCAAAGTACGCACCCTGAGCGATGGCCGCTATGAAGAGACCGAACGCCGGCACGGCGGGGCGCGCTTCATCGACCAGGGGCTGAGTGCGGTCGTCGCGGTGCGCGGGGACGATGGCGAGCGCGCCGGTCTGCTCCTGCTCAACAGCCGTCGCACCACCCCGTTTAGCATCCACCAGCTCACATCTGTGGGCATTGTGCCCGAACAGCAGAAGATCCTGGTGGCGAAGGGTGCGGTCGCTCCTCGTGCCGCCTACGAACCGGTTAGCCGACGCATCATCGAGGTCGACACCCCCGGCGCCTGTGCCATCAGCCGCGGACCGCAGGCGTATTCAGCGCGCACGCATGCGCGAGGATCTGTACGAGTGGCGGTGACTGAAGAGCCGCGGGACAAATGTCAAGACAGCCCAGTCTGCGTCGACTGCTTCCGAGGTTTTGGCGAAATGTCGGTCTGTCTCCCTCGATCTCCAGCAGCCGATTGTACTTGGCCAACCGCTCCGACTGCGTAATGGACCCCACCTTGATGTAGTCCCCTGCCCAGCCCGTGGCGAGATCGCCCAGCCAGTTGTCTTCGGTTTCGCCGCTGCGGGCGCTGATCACCACTTGCCAACCGGCGGCGCGGGCGAGGCGATAGGCCTCGGCGGCTTCGCTGAGCGTACCGATCTGGTTGACTTTGAGCAGCAGGGCGTTGGCCGCTTTCTGCTCGATGGCATGAGCGATGCGCGCCGGGTTGGTGCAGAGTAGATCGTCACCGAGGACACGTGTCCCTTCGATTTGGCGTTGCAGAGAGGCCCAGTGCGGCCAGTCCTCTTCGGCCAGCCCGTCCTCAATGCTCACCAGGGGATAGCGGCGGCTCCAGTCAAGCAGCAGATCCACCATTTCCCGGCCAGACAAAATCTGCCCCTGCAGATGATAGCGCCCGTCGCGGTAAAAGTGACTCGACGCCACATCGAGCGCCAGTTTGGCATCCTGGCCCGGACGATACCCGGCGCGCTCAATCGCCTCGACAGCATCGGCCAATAGAACCTCATCGTTGGGCGCGGGTGGGGCCAATCCGCCCTCGTCGGCGGTGAGGGCGCGCATGCCATACTTCTCCTTGATCAGGGTGGCGGCGGACTGGTAAATGGCGTACATCATGGACAGCCCGTCGGCGATTGAATCGGTTTGCGGTGCAATCAGCACGTCCTGGATGGCGACCTGCGCTTCGGCGTGTTTGCCGCCGCTGAAGAGGTTGATGGTAAGGCCGGGCAGCTTCGGCTCAATCCCCAGTATGTCGGCAAAATGACGGTAGAGCGCTACCCCGCGTTGACGGGCGTGTGCCCGCGCAAAGACAAGCGAAACGGCCAGGATTGCATTAGCGCCCAGCCGCGACTTGTTGGGTGTGCCGTCCAGTTCGCATAGCACGCGGTCCAGGGTGGCCTGATCGATGAGGTCTGCGCCGATCAGTGCCGGCGCAATGACAGTGTTGACGTGATCGACGGCTTTGCGGCAACCGAGACCGCCATAGCGCCTGGGATCGCCGTCGCGCAATTCCAGCGCCTCGGCCAGGCCGGTGGAGCGACCCGATGGCACCGATGCCGACGCCATTGTGCCGTCGGAGAGGGTGCAGGTGGCTTGCACAGTGGGGCGGCCCCGGCTGTCGAGGATCTCCAGGGCGCGTAGAGACTGCATCACAGGCATCGGTTATAGTCCTTGGTGGAAGGCGTGGATCAGATCGGGTACGGCGGTGGGTGGGTCGGCCATCAGCGCCAGGACGAGGCGTCGCTGGCGCTCCTTCTCGGGCGATGTCAAATATTCCAGCGGTGAACGTCCATCGACACGGGCGAGCAGACAGGCCAGCGTGTGGCGCACCGCGCGCGGCTCGAAACCATCCAGGACGGCGAGATCGGCGGCGCTGTTCTACATAGACCTGCCAATAGTGTTGCGCCGCCTCGATGAACGCCTGGCGGTGCGCGGCTACGTGATGCGCTTTGCTGAGGAGGTGCGTGAACGAAAAGCCCAAATCGAAGCAGGGATCGCCCCAGTGGATCACCTCGTGGTCGAGCAACACCAGCCGCCCGGCGTAGACGAGCACATTCTTGGGGCTGTAGTCGCCGTGGACGAGGGCCAGTGATTGGGCGCGGGTCTCTGCCACCAGTTGCGTATAGAAGTCGGCAACTGCCGGGTGCCGGTCGGCTGTGTACAGGTAATATGGCTCCAGCCGTAGCGTCTCAAAGAAGGTCCGGTCGCCGAAGATCGGAGCCAGTTCGTGTAGTTTTTTGGCGGAATGAGCATGCATGGCGCCCAGCATCTGAGCGAACTGTTCCACGTGATCGGGGACGAGATCGCCGGCCAGAAGCATGCTCTTCCAATTGGCGTGGGGTTGCGGCACGGCGTCCATGGCGAGCAGGTGCTGTTCGTGATCCTCGAAGATGAGGTTGGGCACCGATCCTGGCGGCAGCAGATCGGCCAGAGCGCCCGTATCCCGGCCGCCTCGCGGTGGATACGCTGGGGGCTGCTGAACCAGTCCACAGCGACACGCAGTTTCTCCAGCGCCTGTTTGATCACCCAGGCCTCGCCCGATGGCCGTTCCACGAGGACGGTGCGATTGGAGACGCCGCCGGCAAGCGGGGTGATGGTCACCTCTTCATCGGCGGCGATGTGATGACGCTGAATCAAATAATCTTGCAACCGAGCGGGTTGTTCAATATCAAAAGTTGAATTCACAGTGCCGTTACTTTGGGAGCGTAAGGTAGACAAGGGTAGGCATTTCTATGCATTCTACGCAGCGTGGCGCACTTGTCCAGTTCATGCGAGTGTTCGCATACGATTTCTTCGCTGATTGCCCTACAGAAATCCGTGTGTTAGAGTAGCAGCATTGGTGTTGAAAATGGCAATATAACTGTAGCAGCATCGCTCCCGAAAGAGTGAATTATGTCTCAAATCACGCTCACATCGCCGGACGAACTTTCCCTGCGAGGATCGGTTGAATCTGCCCTATCAGAAAAAGGACGGGTGCTCCAGATCGCCATTCGCCAGACACAGTCGAAGCTTACTACTTTTGAAGAAGCCTATCATCTTTCGACAGAGGAATTCGTGGCTGCATTCACCCAAAACCGATTGAGGCATTCAGACGATTTCGACGATTGGTACGGCGAATTCAAACTGCTCACCCGCCTGAAGAGTCGGCTGGTACGGCTGCAGAGGATCCAAATTGTCGATTGAAACCTACTTTGCCCAGATTCAAGACGCCATCGCGAGCAGTCCGATTGTCATCAGTTCGGACATTCACTTTGGCAAGCGCGGCGAGGAAGCGGGGTATGTCCGTGGAAGCCTTATCTTTCGCGATGAAACGCTGCTTCACTTCCGCGAGTATGTTGATTTCGAAGATGGGCCAGAACGTCTCATGTATTCATACCACTATATGGATGCCGGGCAGCAGATCCTCTTTCGGTATGACAACGTCGAGCACCATCCTCACATCTCGACCTTTCCCCATCACAAACATGACGGCAGCGAAGAGAACATCATCGAATCTCTCGCTCCTACGTTCGCCCAGATCCTGGCTGAAATTGAGAGGCTCGTACGGGTAGAGTAGTAGATTTGCTCATGCTTGGACAACGCCTGCAGCTTCGCGATGGATATGCTGGGGGCTGCTGAACCAGTCCACAGCGACACGCAGTTTCTCCAGCGCCTGTTTGATCACCCAGGCCTCGCCCGATGGCCGTTCCACGAGGACGGTGCGATTGGAGACGCCGCCGGCAAGCGGGGTGATGGTCACCTCTTCACCGGCGGCGATGTGGCTGTGCCGGCGCAGGTAGGCCAGCAGTTGATCGCGTTGTTCGATGTTCACGATGAATGTTTCGTTGCTTTGCCGCTGATCTTACGAACGCTGTATGCGTTCTCTTCTGCCGATACTTTGGCTTCCAGCCCAATCGCTGGGAACTGCATGAGGAAATACTCGCCATACTCCACCCACACCATATCGAGTAGATCTTGGATCTCGACCAGGAAGTTGGTGGGGGATGCGTTCTCGCCACTGTCGGTTGTCATGGGTGTCGTCGATGCCTGGCGTTGTTCCACAAGCGCCTGGAACATATCTAGCAGCCAGGTAGGTACATTGTCATCTTCGTCGAGATAGTTGTTTTCTAGAATGTCGTCTGCTTCTTCGATGCTGTCTGCGTCTGGCGTCCTCTCGTTGACCAGTTTCATCAGTTCGAGGAGCAATGCGCGTAAGCTTTGGGTTTCCATCAGTTTGTGGTCCTTAATTATCTTGTTGTGCTGGGGCCGTGGCCGACGGGAACATCGTAATGATCTTGTCGTATTGTTTGTCCCACTTGCCCGCGCCAGTCTGTTCGAGAATGATGACTACCCAATCTACGTTGGTAGGGGCTGTCTTATTCGCATCACTGGAATCGAGTTGGTAGGAGATGCCGGCGTTCTTGATGTTGTAGGCCAGCGTAATGCGTTTCTTGCTGCGCTTTGAACCTTTGGAGACGCTGTCTTTTGCGGCGTCGGTTACCGCTTTGCCAATGGCTGATTTCATTACCTCGACCGAGGCGAATTTGCTGGAACTGGGCGGGATGTCTGCGGAACGGCCCGAGGGGGCTGTCCCTGTTTTGAGGCGTGTTTTGTGTTGCTCTTCGGTTGTCTGCGGGCCGTGATCCCCGTAACCATGTCCGCCGTCGTTATCGAATGTAGCAGGATCATTGGCGTCAAAGACGCGTTGCAATGCGGCCAAAGATCCGCTGATCCCCGAAATAACAGGCTTTTCGAAGGTTCGTCTTGCCTGCACGGCGCCCTGTTGCACCGTATGCGTCAATTCATGGGCGAGTAGTTCTTTGCCGCCACTACTGCCAGGATTGTATTCACCTCCGCCAAAAAAGATGTCTGATCCGACGGTAAAGGCGCGTGCATTCAAGGATCGGTTCAGATTGGCAGACTCAGAATCGTTGTGAACCCGCACACCGCTGAAATCGGCGCCAAAGCCTGATTCCATTGAGCCGCGCACCGAGTCGTCCAATGGTCTGCCGCCGCTGCGTGCAGATTGGATCTGGCTGGTGACAGTGGGATCGACTTCGCCGCCTTCTGGCCCATGATTGTACTTGCCCTGGAGCAGTTCTTCCTCTTCTACTGAATCGCGACGGATCATAAAGGCGCGGCGGATCGGGGGCGCCGATATCTCGGAGCGCTGCACACGGCTGATGTTGTCCGCCAGCGGCTTCATCTGAAGCTCTTCTTCGTCCTCAATGCGCTGGACGGCGTCGAGGGGCTTCATCTGGAGCTCTTCTTCGTCTTCTACGCGCTGGACGGGAGCGCTGTCGATCTGGCGCACTACCTGCTCGGCGACGCGGTCGGCTTCCTGTTCGTATTGGTCGCCCGCCGGTCCAAGGTTTAGCTTGGTCTGTAACCCGGTGTGCCTGGAAAGAATGCCAATCACGGCGCGGTTGCCAATCGTGCGCTGTAGATGTTTCACATCCGCCGGCGTCAACGTGGAAGGATCCTCGTAGGCGCGCTGCAGGAACAGAGGCGCAGGGAATCGGGTCTTTGTCTGCGATTGCTGCGTTTTATCTAGCTGAGGGGAACGATCCCCTGCATCCCGCGTGTGATTTTTGGAAGACATAGAACTCTCCTGGCCTATCATGAGACCGATGCAGTGGCCCAAACTTAGTCTGAGCAGTCACCGCTCCTTGTGCGGCATCTGGCTAGAATGCTTCACCCTTGTGAACCTGATCGGTGTGGAGGAACGAGGTTAAGTCGCCCATAGCGCCAACCGCTTTGTCGATCACCCCCATCTCACTGGCGAAGATTTTGTTAGCCTCAGCTTTGAGCGCTCCCCCTTGGGCCGGGTTGTGCCATACAGCAATGTCCACGCCTTCTACCTTGTCGGGCAAACGGTTCAATATCTTTGCCGTGGTAATTCCTTGATCATTGCCCGTGGAGATGATGTTGCGGATGGCATCACGAGACATGTGCGCGGTTTCGGCAGAATGTTTGACCCCTGGGCCACTGCCCTTGTTAAACATGGCATCATCCCCATAGACCCGGGCGCCGCTCAACGTTCCATCACCAGACGTGATCTCAAGTCCATCCAGGCAGAACTTGTTGTGTAGCGCATTGGTCGATTTCTGCAGATAGCCGTTGTTCATAAACTCAAAGTAGTCTTTATAGGTGACCATGGCTGCCATTCTTTGATAGGAATCGTCACCGTCTTCCTCTTGGGCGTCTGTGAACTTCTTCTTGTCTTTGGGGATATAGTCGGATCGGATGATGAACTCGATTTCCTCAAAAGCTTCAAGAGGTAGATTGGGGTTGATTTCGATCTCTCCTCGCAGCCATTGCCCGGCTTGTTTGGTAGAGTAGTCCATGTGAATGATGCCATCAAGCATGAGTTTGTTGAGGGCGGCTTTCAGTGTTCCAAAGTTCAGACCTACTCTCGTTCCTATGGATAAGAGTTCGTCTCCAAACATTGATTTGTACATGGAATCATCGGCAGCGAGGCCTTGCCAGGCTTCGATGAGCTTTCTGGTATCGGAGGTGGGGTTTTGCAGCGATGCCGGCACTTGCAAACCCAGCGCCTCGAAGCGAACCATCCAATCTTGGTCCTTGTTGTCCTCAACCGCCTGGGGATTTTGCGCTTTGTTCTCCGTCTTCGTTGAACTGTAGCCCTGGATTTCTTTCTTGTTGTATTGGTTCTGATCCCCGCTAATCGCGGTAGCCAACCCCGGCTGTCTGTAGGCGATGGCCTGCACTTTGCGCCAGTTCACGTCCCGAGAGAAATCCATTTTGCTGCTGTTGTTGTCAAGGTACTCGACAAACCATTTCATGATCAACGTTTTGTTGATCATATGGCCCGCTGCATAGGAATCCTGCAAATAGTGATCACCAAAGCCATTGAGCAGGATCGCTTCGTTTGCAGCTTCATCAATCTCATTCTGAAGCTTCTCTTCTTCTGCCGCTTGCTGTAACTTCTCTTCTTCGGTTTGCTCTACTTCGTCCTCAAACAGGGGCGTCAACCCCGACTTTAGCAGGTCGAGATCGTCCTTGAGATCTGATGCCTTCTCTGCCATTGCTCTTGCCTGTTGGTGATAGTTTGACCAGGCGTGCCAGCTTTCGGGGACGAAGTGACAGGCATTGCGGGCGAGGGTGGCGGCGTAGTTGTCTGTCTTCTCTTGGGCGCCTGTGCCGCTCTTTTTGAGCAAATTGACCTGACCTGCCACGCCGCTGATATAGTCTTGCTGAATCGAGTCTTCAAACATGAACTGGTTCGTCCAGTCCTTGTTGATCTTGTTGCCTTTCATCAAGCCTTTGGCTGCCCCGATTTCATCCTGCTGAAACCGCTTTTCGGCGCTGGTCAGGCTCGATTCCAGGGCGTTGTAGATGTTGCGCAGGCGAAGGAAGGTTTCCTTGCGCACGCTCTGCACGATACGCCAGCGGATATCGCGATCGGCACTTTTCATGGCCTCGATATTGCCATAATAGTCGGCCAAGGTGTTTAGCTCGCCATAGGTAACAACCAGGGGCGTCTGCGCATCTTTGCCGCCGCCGGGAATAGCCACCAGAACGGTTTGGTAGGTCGAATCGATTTCGCCTGTACTACCTTTCAAGGGCGGATTCGACTGCCACTGATCGAGCCGAGCTAGCTCTTGAGCAAGGACATGCATGACATTGCCTTTGCCGATCGGCTGGTCAACCCCGTCGACGCGGACTGTGCCTACTGTTTTCTTCGGTCCTCTTTTGTCAGGCAAGAAGCGGTTCTTTTCAAGCAACTCCCCTTCGGTCTGCTCAATCAAGTCTTGCCAGGCCCCGATTTTGGCCAGGTCCTCAGGATTGGCGTCACCCAGGCTTTTGTGTTCCCAGGAGGAATGTCTCTGCACCACGAGCTCTGCCGCCGGTCCATTACGGATCGGGCCGACCATGCGATCCGGCCTGATCTGGGTGTGCTCTCGGCTTCTGTCGACAGTATGCTCCCCCACGGCCTGCCGCTGGTACAGTGAAGGCGCTTCTTTTCTCTGCAACTGAAAACAGGATGAGCAGTTGCAGCCGTTGTGGTGGTTGTTCTCTCTGCGCTGAATGGTATCAAGGCTTTTGGCCTGTATTTTCAACTCTTCTGATGTGCCGGAACAGGCCGGGCAGCGACAGACTGTTTCGGTGGAGGTTGACTGATGCGCGCTGATTGCTTCGCCAATTCCCCGTGACTCCTGGCGCTGCAGCGGAGCCGCTCCTTGCTGCACGGTGTGGGTGAGTTCGTGGGCCAACAACTTCTGGCCGGCTGAACTACCAGGGTTATACTCCCCCTGCCGGAAGAAGACATCCTGGCCGGTGGTAAACGCGCGTGCATTCAAGGATCGGTTGAGTGTATCGGCCTGCCCCCCCGTGTGGACGCGCACATTGCTGAAGTCGGCGCCGAAGCCCGATTCCATCGAACTGCGCACCGGTTCATCCAGCGGCCTGCCACTGCCGCGCGCCGCCTGGATCTGGGTGGTGATGGATGGATCAACCTCGCCGCCTTCTGGGCCATGCTCATACTTGCCCTGGATCAGCTCTTCCTCTTCGGCGGAATCGCGACGGATCGTAAACGTATGCGGGATCGGAGGCGTAGAGATTTCAGAGCGCTGCACTCGACTGATGCCGGCCGCCAGCGGTTTCATCTGCAGTTCTTCCTCATCCCCATGGCGCTGGATAGAGTCGAGCGGCTTCATCTGAAGCTCTTCTTCGTCCTCCACGCGCTGGATGGAGGTGAGTGGCTTCATCTGAAGCTCTTCTTCGTCCTCCACGCGCTGGACGGAGCCGAGTGGCTTCATCTGAAGTTCTTCTTCATCCTCCACGCGCTGGACGGAGCCGAGTGGCTTCATCTGCAGCTCTTCCTCATCCTCCACGCGCTGGATGGAGGTGAGTGGTTTCATCTGCAGCTCTTCTTCGTCCCCGTGGCGTTGGACGGCGTCGACGGGCTTCATCTGCAGTTCTTCTTCATCTTCTACGCGCTGGACAGGCGCGCCGGCTATCTGGCGCACTACCCGTTCGGCCACCTGATCCGCTTCGCGTTCGTACTGATCCCCCACTGGGCCAAGGGTCAGTTTGGTCTGGATCGGCATCGCACGCGAAAGAAGGCGGACGGTTGCCCGATTCCCAACGGTCCGCTGCAAATGCTTTACATCGCTGGGCGTTAGCGTTGATGGGGCTTCATAGGCGCGCTGCAAGAGGAAGGATGTTGTTTGTGTAGCAAGCTCGTGATCCGGCTTCTGGATGTCGGGCTTTTTTGTGTCTTTGGGATTGGAAACATGTTCGTTTTGACTCACAGAGACTCCTCTTGCCGGTACGGGCGGCGTCAGCCTGGTAGTAAGAGACCAAAATTCCCACAGTTTTTGTTTTCTGCGTCGTCGAGGAATGGCACAAGAATAGCACGTCCAGGGAGAAAGGGGAAGATGCCAATTTACTATTTTGTCTACTTGTGCCTGTCGTTGCAACAGACTTTGCCGCTATTCTGCTACACGTAAATGGTGGTGGCGGCATTGAGTGCGCCGCCGACAAGGAATGTGCTTATCATCTCTTATCGGCGGCGATCTGGTTACGGACAGGCGTAGATGGATAGGGGATCGGGGAGTTCGAACTAATTGAGCGATTGAACAGCGAATCCTAACTCGCTCTCAAAAAATGCCTGCAACGCTTCACCCGTCTTCTGATCTACTTGAATTAGCCAGCGAATTGACGGGCGATGGAATTCCTCTACATTCTGTTGAATGTTCCAGGCCATTTCCAGCAGGTACTGCCACATATAGAGATTGCCCTGTGCAAAGAGTTGTGCACCGTCGGTGATGCCAATCCCAAACCTGCCGGCGTCTAGCCAATCAAAGTTTGAAAGCTCTTGGCCAAGGATGTTAAGACTCAGTTCTTCTCCGGGAAAGTGGACGGCAAGGGCGAGCTGTTCAAGAAAATCCTGCGGCATAGGGCATCTTGTTCCATCGATCCAAAGAGCCATCAATCCGTTTTCTTGAAATTGGGCCTGGGCCCGATCCTGATCCGCTGAAAAGAAAGCGAAAACGTCTGGCGCAAATCGACGCTGTTCGATCATGGTCGGAACCTTGAAAACGTCTGGTAGTGATTGCCGGTGTAATAGTACTTTCCGCCACCAACAACTATCCGCCGCTGCCCCCGGCTCGGATCGTCACTGTATGGCTTGAGATCGTACTCACTGTATCCTACGTTATCTGGCAGCACCATACCAACCGCCTGACCACCAGCGCCATTGCCAAGATTGCCAAAACCGCCGCCTGAGTAAAACTGCCCAACCACTTTGGCGGTGCGACAATTGGCGATCAGGGTATTGATGGTGTCGTTCTGCCCATACCGACTGGTGATTGTGACTGCGCTTTCTGCACAGGACTCTTCTTCCCAAAACTGTTGATCGTTGTCGGCCTGCAACTTATTGTAAATATTGTTGAAGCGGTGGCCGAGATCGAGCCATTTCTTCACATTGGCCGGCGTCTTGGGTAGCTTCTTTCTCGTCGTTACAATGTCCAGGACGGCGATGGTCTTGGTGGCATTTTTACCCGACTTGTCGTAAATGTGGGCAACCTGTTCGCCGTAGCCGACGATCCAGTCTTTCTTGAGCATCTTTTCTGAATCGGCCTTGTCAATACCTGCCTTCACGAGGAAGGAGGCATCCACTGCTTTACCCTTGTGCTTGAGGTAATCCTTCTCATCTTTCAACGGCTCTGCGACTGGCGCCGCTGTTAGATCGGTCAGCAGTTGATTAACGTCTTTTGACTTATCGGTTTTGCTGAAAATGCCGAGCGCTTCATCGATGTCACTGTTTGCGCTGGTAAAGAACGTTAGCAGTTCCTTGAAATCTTTGCTCTCATCGCGTTCAATGAGGGTCTTGAATCTGTCGCCTTCACCTGGTTTGGCTTTGTTCAGAAGTTGAAGCAACTGTTGGGCTTTGGCATCGGCGCCGCCGGTTGGGGTATGGAAGCCCTCGACCTGCCCCAGCGAAAAGACAGTAAAGATCTTCTGAATCTCGCTGAGGGGAATGGACAGATTCAGCCCATTCATTGTCCACATGACCAGTTTGGTCGCCTTTTTGTCATCCGCTCCGGCGCTAGTGAGCACCCACTCCGAAGCATTTTCGCCGTCGTCGAAGGCGAGTAGAGGCGTGATTGCCTGTAGTAGCGCAGCTTGATAGGTAGTCTTTTTGCCTTCCAACCCTGAGTCGAGGTTACCCTTTTTGGTTGCAAACTCGCCTAACTTTTTCGCTACCTCTTTCTTATACTTGTCCTTATTGCCTTCCAGGCCACTCGCTAGAGTTTCTTCTCTCTGGTCCAGTGTATCCAGTTTTTCCTTGATTCGTAGTTTCACACTGGCGGCAGAACTTACATCCTGACCTGGGAAAATAGATTTCAGCGCGGCGACCATTGACGGCGGTTTTGTGACGTTGTTTTTGGTAAAGGCGTGGTCGTGGTCAAATCCCGTTTGCTTCTTAAACGTAGATATAAAAGAGTCTCGATCCACGATGTTCTTTGCGACCGCTTCGTCATATTCATTCGTGGCTCGTTGATTGCCGAGTAAGTCTGTTACCGATTCGTCCGATTCGTTGGCGTCAATCTCGTCTTCAGTGTCGGTATAGGAAGAGATGTACGCTTCCCGTTTTTGTTTATTCTCTTCGACCGCCTTATCGTACTCGTCCGTCGCCTTCTGGTTGCCCAGGTTCTCAACCTGATTCTTGATAGCCTCGCTGTAGCCATACTTCTCTGTGGCGGTCATCGTCTGTTCCGCAACCACAGGATCGTTCGCCTTCGCCGTCAGTGTCCTTCTCGCCGCCGCAAGAGCCTTTGCTCCCTTGGCCTGGTATTTCACCAGATAGTCTTTAATCGCCACCGCTTCATTGCGGCTATACAACGAGAGCGTCAGTGCCTCTTGCATCAACGCCAGGTCCGGCGAGTTGGCAAGTGGAATCAGTAAGGCGAACTGATCCAGGGGGTTCACCAGTGGCTGCGCTTGCTGTTTGAAGTAAGGAACCAGGGGCGCTATTTGCTCATTGCTGTAGCCGAGTAATGCCTGAAAGGCCACTTCCCCGATTCTATCTCGGAAATCTTGCATGCTGGCCACACCGGCAAAATCAAACGTTCCTTTCAACCAGGCTGAGGTAGCTCTTTGAATGACGGTGGTCGAATGGGACACAAAGCCCTTTTTCACAGGTATGGCGGCGGTGCGCTGCACAGGGTTGATTGTCGCCGTGGCCGCCTCGGGCTGTTGACCGGTTTTTTCGCCTGGCCGCACGAAGACCAGTTTGGGTCGCGGCTCAATCTGGCGTTGGACGGCGAGGTGGTCGCTTGCCGCTCTGGGCTTCATCTGTAGCTCTTCTTCGTCTTCCACGCGCTGAACGGGCGCGTGTTCGATCTGACCAACGATGGGTGCCGGTGCCTGAGCTGCCACTTGTTCGGCCTGGTCATCAGCAGGTCCGGTCGCCAGTTTGGCCTGGATAGAGACGGCGCGTGAGAACAGTTCGATTGTGGCCCGGTTCCCGATGGTACGTTGTAGGCGTTTGGCGTCGTTGGGCGTTAGCAAAGATGGATCTGCGTAGGCGCGCTGCAAGAGGAGTGGTGTGGCCTCTACTGTAAGCTGCCGCTCTGGCTGTGACGTGTCGGGTTTCTTTGTGCTTGTGGCGTTAGGTACACGCTCATTTTGACTCACGGAGGCTCCTTTGATCGCCCTTGGCGACATCAGCCAGGTTGCACAGTAGGTTGGGGATCCATAGGCCACTTCACAGCGTGCTCAGTTCGAGTGCAAGAATACCATGTCCAATGGCAAAGGGGAAGACCGAGAAAATCCTATTGTGTGACCGATCCCAAGCTCCTGACCCTAACTGGCTTTTTGCGAAGGGGGCAGCACGGCGAGGAAGTCCTCGGCGAAGCGCGTTTGGTAGGTTTGCAGCAGACTTTCGATCCGTTCGGGCGACTGTGAGGCGACGATTAGACCCGCATGGTGATCTTTGTGGGGCAGACGCCATACGATTTCGGGTTCGGTGTAGGCGCTCAGATCGGGTTGCGCCTGTCGCGCCAGGCAGAGGATCAGGCCGGCATACTCCTGGCGATAGCGTTTGAGCTCGTAGGGTTGGCGGCGGAGCTGTGCCAGCTCGATCTTGGCCCATTCTTCCCACAGGTTGACGCCTGTCGCCGCGGCCACCAGTTCATCAATATTGGCGCCGCCCACCCGCGCCGCCGCTTCGAGGAAGTAGAACGATCCGTCGGCATCGGCACGGATAAACTCGGCGTGGGTGACACCGCGCACCATGCCCAGCGCTTCGATCACGCGCCGGTTGAGCGCGAAGAGTGCAAGCGTTTCCTCGTCCTCGTAGGGCAGGGTTTTGGTGGTGAAGATGCCGCCCCCCTGAAAGACCTGCATAGGCGGCATGCCATAGCGATGGGCAATGTTGAAGAGCACCTTCCGTTCGGATACGATGCTGTCAACGTGAAAGACCGCCCCCGACACAAATTGCTCAAGCACATAGTACGACTGGCGATCCCCCAAGACGTCCAGCGCGCGCCATAGATCTTCGCTGTTGTGGATCTTGCTGATCCCCACCGACCCCGCCTCGGAGCGCGGTTTGAGCACCCAGGGCGGCGTCACCGAACTCATAAAACTACGCAACTGATCGTAATTGAGCACATGCACAAATGCGGGCACGGCGATGCCGGCGTCGCGCGCCTGTACGCGCATGGCCAGCTTGTCGCGGAAGTGGCGCGCCGTGGTGTCGCCCATGCCCGGTGTGCGCAGATGTTCGCGCAGCGCCGCCGCCGTCTCCACATCGTAGTCGTCCAGGGGCACGATGCGATCGATGGAGCGACTGCGGGCCAGGTAACTGACGGCATGGATAATGTCGGCGCGTCTGGTCAGGTCGGGCATGTAAAAGAGCTCATCGATGCTCTCGCGCGCCCAGCGTTCTTCCTGCAAATTCTCCTTCGCCACCAGAATCACATCGGCGCCCAGCGCTTTGCACATGCGCATAAAAGCATTGCCCTTGAAGTAGCTGGCAAGACAGAGAATGGTCGGCTGTTCCATGCGATTCTCCCGATTGAGTAGATGGATGACGGTGGCAGAATTGTACAACAGGAGAGAGGGGAGGGGAAAGGGGTGAACGGGTGATGACGGAAAGGGATTGGTAACCGGGAAGAAGTTTTTGTTACGAGATGACGAGATGATGAGATGATGAGGATGATGAAACTTGACGACCATCATCTCATCATCTCGTCATCAGCAAACCAAAATTCTCTCCAATTAAGCGATCACCCCTTCACCCCTTCACCCGTTCACTGGCTGTGCCTACGCCGCTGCGATGCGCTCGGGTGTGAATGGCATCTGGCGGATGCGCTTGCCGGTGGCGGCAAAGAGACCGTTGGCCACCGCCGCGGCCACCGGCCCCATGGGCGGCTCTCCTACGCCGCGCGGTTTGCGATCCGGGGCTTCGAGCAGGGCCACTTCAACGTGCGGAGCCTGCTTCATGGTCAGTAGCGGATAGCGGTCAAAGTTGCGTACCGAGACTTCACCGTCGACAATGGTCATTTCTTCGAGCAGGGTGGAACTCAGCGCCATCATCACCGATCCTTCTACCTGGGCCGTTGCCCCGTCGGGGTTGATCACCAGGCCGGGATCCATCGCCGCCCATACGTTGTGGACGCGCACGGCGCCGCCTTCCAGCGAAACTTCGGCTACCTGTGCCACCACCGTATCCACGTCGGTGCAACAGGCGATGCCCAATCCGTGTCCGGCGGGCAGCGTACGGTTCCATTCCGCCATCTCCGCCGCCCGGTTGAGGACGGCTGCCATGCGCCGCCCGCCGTCGTCGTCGGCCAGGTGGGCCAGGCGGAAGGCCAGCGGATCCTGGCCGGCGCTGTGCGCCACTTCGTCCATAAAGCTTTCGATGGCAAAGGTATTGGCGAGCAGACCCAAACCGCGCCACCATCCTGTGCGCACGGGCAGCGGAATGTGCCATGCCGTGGTCTGCCGATTGGCGACGCCGCCGTAGTGGAGCGTCGCCCCGCGCCAGGCCCCGAAGTCAGCACCCATGATCTTGGAGACGAAGCCTGGCAGCATGGAAAAAGCCACGTCACTGCTCGCCTGGCGGTGCTCCAGCGCCAGCAGCCGCCCGTTGTCATCCAGCCGTGCGTAGAGGACGCTGTGCGTCGGCGGGCGGAAGTAGCCGTTGCGCATCTCCTCACTGCGATCCCAGCCTACATGCACCGGCTTGCCCGCGGCCTTAGATAGAATCGCCGCTTCCAACGATGCATCGGCCTCGACTTTGCGTCCGAAGCCGCCGCCCAGATAGGTAGGGATGACCTCGACCTGTTCTTTGTCCATGCCCAGTACGTCGGCGATGCGGCTCTGGATGTTTCCCTGCGCCTGCGTGGAAACCCAGATCGTGGCCTTGTCGGCAGTGACGTGCGCCAGCGCAGCCTGTGGTTCCATGGATGCGTGCGCTGCCATTGGTGAACGATACTCGGCCTTGAGTGTCGTGTTCTCACCCAACTGCCCCGGCGCATCGCCCTCCTTCTGGACAACGATGCCGTTGCCGTTGCCAACCGTCACCAATTCGTCGAGTTCGGCCTGCTGCCAGCGTTTGCCCTCGTCCCAGGTGACTTCGAGCCGGCTCAGCGCGGCGCGTGCCGCCTCACGCGAGGACGCCACCACCCCGGCGAACCCGTCCTGGATAACGACCTGGGCCACGCCATCGCCGTTGGCGGCCTCACCGGCTGTCGCGCCGGTCAGCTTGCCTTCCAGCGTGGGCGAACGCCAGACCGCGCCGTAGAGCATTTCATCCATGCGCATGTCATAGCCGTAGCCGGCGGCGCCGGTCACCTTGGCCGGGATGTCGATGCGCTGCACAGGCCGGCCGATGACGGTAAAATCGTCTTCGGATTTGAGCGCCGCACCTTCAACCGTCTCCCATTCGTCGCCTGCCCGCTGCTGATGATGGGTAACGATCTCACCGAAGGTCATGCGCTTGCCCGCATCGTTGGCGGCTACAAAGCTGCCGCCGTCCAGGACAAGTTGATCGGCGGCCACGCCTAACGCCAACGCAGCTTCGGCGCGCAGCATTTCACGCAGCGTCGCCGCCGCCTGCCGCAGGGGCGCGTAGACCGAACTCACCGAACTGCTGCCGCTGGTCCCCATGCCGTCGGCTGGGCCCACATGGGTAGTGGCCTGCCGTAGTTCCAATTGAGATAGATCGAGCCCTAATTCCTCTGCGCCAATTTGGGCCAGCGCCGTGTGGATACCCTGGCCCATCTCTACTTTGCTCACGTAAAGGCGGATCTGGTTGTCGGGCGTAATTTCGAACCAGAGGAAGGGCTCCGCCGCAAATCCGCCCGGTGCAGAACCGTTATCCAGCATGCGCGCCAGTTGCAGCCGCCCGTAGGGGATGCCAAAGCCGATTCCCAGCGCCACACCCAGCCCGGCCACACCCGTTCCAATCAAAAAACCGCGTCGCGTCGGTCGCCAACGGCGCCTGGTTTTAGTCTCTTGTTGATCTGAAGACATGATACTCACTCCATAGAGTTGTGAATGAAGAATCGTACGAGTTGAGCAGAGGGTCCCTGTGCAATGTCAACACAGCCGTGACTTCACTCAGGCCGCTTCCTGCGCTGCCTGGACCACTGCTTTTTTGATGCGTACATAGCAGCCGCAGCGGCAGTAGTTGCTGCCCATCGCCTCGATGATCTCGTCTTCGCTGGGGTTGGGGTTCGCATCCAAAAAGGCCGCCGCCGTCATGATCTGGCCGCTCATGCACCAGCCACACTGGGGAACTTGATGGTCGATGAACGCCTGCTGTAGCGGATGGAGCCTGTCGCCTTCGGCCAGTCCTTCGATGGTGCGGATCTCCTTGCCCTCTACCTGGCCCAACGGCGTCACACAGGAACGGACGGCGACGCCGTCCACGTGGACAGTACACGCGCCGCAGATCCCGGCGCCGCAGCCAAACCGTGTGCCCGTCATCCCCAACTCGTCGCGCAGCAACCACAACAACATCCGTCCGGAACCGTCGGCAACTGTGACTTGCTCGCCGTTGATCGTCAACTGCATTGCATTCCTCTTTCTTAAGTCCATGCGATGGTGATGGTTGAATTTCGACAATGATACCCTTAAAGCGTTGAAACTGCGGTATTTTGTCGCACAATTGCACAGAAATCCAAAAGATGCTCACCCATTCCCTTTTCGTTGGAATTTGGGCATCAGCTTAAGGATAGGGTATGCTCAGACCCAGATGCGGGTTTCTGCATCGAGTCCAATCGCATTCTATCGTTGCCTGTGCCGTCCGTTTCCTTCTGCCCGTCTTACCCTAACGCCCCGCCATGCTACAAAGACTCAAAATCCTAAGCCTTGCTTTCGTCGTCCTCGTTGCCATTGTTCTTACATCGCGCACGACCTATCTTGAGCTGCTGACGACACCTTCTGATAACCCCAGCGGCTCAATCCTGGTCTGGCACAGTTGGCCAGAAGAGGACGCCGCGGCCCTGTTGGGCGTTGTTCAAACGTACACCGAGCTGCATCCCGATGTAAAAATCGTCTTGAGTCGAGTTCCGCCTGAGGATCTGCTGACCCGCTTTGAAGAAGCGGCCAGTATCGGCTTCGGGCCAGATCTCTTCCTGGCCCCGAAAGATCTGATCTTGCCCCTGGCCCAGCAGCAACTGATCCTGCCCGTTATCGTGGACGAATCCGTCGGTGCACGGTTCTTACCGGCCGCACTGGCCGCGTTGCGCTATCGAGATCGACTCTACGGGATGCCTTTGACCGTTCACACCATCGGTCTTTACTACAACCGCTCACTGGTCGATGAACCTGTGGCCTCTGTTGATGAATTGATGGCTGCGGCTCAGTCGGGCATCGAAGTGGGCCTGAGCCCTTCGTTCGAGAATGCCTATTGGGGGCTGCGTGCCTTTGGTGGACGTCTGTTCAATGAAGAGGGGCGCGCCATCCTCGATCAGGGTGGCTTCGCCAACTGGTTGAACTGGCTGAAACTGGCGCAAGACATCCCCGCCTTTGTCCTCAGCAGCGATCAATCTGCGCTGCGCACGCTCTTTGTCGAAGGCCAGTTGGGCTACCTGTTTGATAGTTCCACGGCCTGGGACGAACTGAGCGCCGGCCTTGATCCATCTCGAATTGGCGTCGTGCCCTTGCCGACTGGGCCTACCGGCAGCCCCGCACCGCTGATTGGGGTCGAAGCCCTGCTCTTTAGCGCAGCATCTTCGGCGCCACAGCGCGCCCTCGCCAGGAATCTCGCGGCATTTCTGACTAATGTGGAACAGCAGACCACCTTGATGCGCCAGACCGAGCGCATCCCTGCCAACACGCGTGTACGGATCAACGCGCGTCTTTCCCCGGTGGTCGCCTCCTTTGCGGAACAGGCGCGCTCGTCCGTCGCCTTGCCGGTGAGTGATCGGATGGCCGAGATCGTGCGCCTGGGGAACGAAGCCTACACCCGCGTGCTTGAGGGGCTGATCACCCCCGCCGATGCTGCTGTGGAAGCGACGCTGGCCATCAACGAAGGGCTGGGCTTTGCCATCACCACGGACGACGGCTATCGCTGCCTCAGTGTGGGTGACTTTTCATTATGGCACACCTGGACGGGTGCTCAAGCCGATGCCTTGTCCCAGCTTGTCAGCGCCTTTCAACAGGATTGCCCAAATATCTACGTGCGTCTTCAGTCTGTGGGCGAAGGAGAGATTGTCAATCGTCTGCGCGCTGCAGCTCCAGGCGAACGCCCTGATCTGCTGCTATTGCCGCACGGCGTGTTGCCGCCACTGATCGCGGATAGCCTGATTCGCCCGATTGGGCCCCTGCTCACTCCCGGCGCCCAGACCACGACTGAGCCGGATCTGTTGCAGCGGTATCGTCCACTGGCACTGAGTGCATTCCGCGCCGGTGAACGGCTCTATGGTCTGCCGGTTTCAGTGCAGACGCAGGCGTTGATCTACAACGCCGGACAGGTTGAACTGCCCGCACGCACCCTTTCTGATCTGTTGATTCAAGCTGAAGGTGGGGCAAGACTGGGTCTTCCGCTTGACTTTGCCTATTTATATTGGGGCATCCCCGCCTTTTCAACCCAGCCCGCCGCCGCCAATTCACCGGTTGCCCTCGATGAAACCGCCTTGTCGGGATGGCTCGACTGGCTGCAACGCGCCGAGCAAAGCGACGCCCTGGTGCTGACGCCCGATGTCGCCTCCCTCGATCAACAATTCATCGACGGCCATATCGCCTACCGTGTCGCCACGGCGGATGTGGCCGCCACCCTGGCCGCAACACTGGGCGCCGACGTCGTCGAGGTCGCCACGCTGCCTGCCGGCCCACGAGGCGAGGCCGGTCCGCTGGCGGAGGTGAACGGGTTTGCCATTAGCAGCGTGGATGAGACGCTCTTGCCTGCGCTCTTGGAGTTTATGCGTTACGCCACCGGCGCCGAGGCCCAGCGTTTTCTTGTGGACACGGCGTCCGTACTGCCGGCCAACGCCACCGTCGACGTGACCACTCATCCACTGCTGGCTGCCTACGCCGAGCAGTTGTCCAGTGCCGTTCTTTACTCGAACCGAGCCGAGTTGACCAACCTGGTGGCGTTCGGGGGAGACGGCTACGTCTGGGTGCGTAGCGGTGTCTTGACCCCGCAGCAGGCGGCAGAAGAGGTAATCAGCCTGATCCAACAAGCTTCCGGCGCTTCGGCCGTGGTGGCGGAACCGATCCGCTGTGAGGGAACCGGGCGTGTCCAGGTGTGGTCATTGCCCCTCGATGAGCGCATGGCCGCCGCCTTTGCCGAAATTGAAGAACGCTTTACGGCGGCCTGTGCCGAAATCACTGTTGAGCACAAAACCGCCTCTACGCGAACAGAACTGTTCGCCGCGGTGGGCGCGCTGCCTGAAGGCGAAATCGGGCTGGTGCTGGGCAGCGGCGACTGGGTCGCCGATCTGTCCCTTACGGCCAGGCAGGCGACCACTGCAGATCAGTTGGCGGTGGCGGCGCCCGAAGCCGCCTATACGCCGGTGGATGGATTCATTGACGCCGCCTTCATCCGCACGATTCTGCCGACCGCAGTGGACAGTGTGCGTGGCAACGGTCAGATCCTGGCGTTGCCGTTTTCAGTCAACACCACGGCCATCTACATCAACCGCGGCCGCATTCAGACCTTGCCCACCAGTCTCTCGGAGCTATTGAGTGAGGCACAGATTGGCCGACGACTTGCCCTCCTTACTCAGGGGACACAGGTCTTGTGGGGCATTGGCGCCTTTGGCGGTCCACCCAACACCGTAGCGGACCTGAGTGGAACCCCGGTTCCGCCGTCTCCCTGGCCTAGCGAGGCGGCGCTGACCGACTGGTTCCACTGGTTGATCCAGGCCCAGCGCACGCCTGGCGTAATCCTTGGCGAAGAGGAAGATCGTTCGCTGTCGCTCTTCACCAACGGCCGCCTGGCCTACTTTAGCGGAGACGCCGGCCTGCTTCCTGTCCTGCGCGGCGCATTGGGCAACGATCTCCTCGATGTGATGCAGATCCCGAACGGGCCGGGCGGCGCGGCGACACCACTCTTGCACAGCCAGGCGATCTACTTCCCATCCGTCGCCTTTGCCGACGGGGTGGAGGGTGAACCACAACAGGCGGCGCTTTCCTTTGCCCTCTACCTGTTGGGTGTCGAAGCGCAGACCTACTTCATGAGCGAAGCAGATCTTGTCCCCGTGAATCGTTTGGTTGACACAACGGCCAACCCACGAATTGCACAGTTTGTGGCACAGGCCGCGACCGCCATTCCCTATCCTACCCCGCAAGGACGAGCCTTCCTCGCCCTCTTGCAGCGGGTAACGTCGCAGGTGCTCGACGGCGAGGTGACGCCCGAAGCGGCGGCGGCCCGTGTTCTCGAGTTGTCCGCCCAGGTGCAGGAGCCCTGATCATGAACGAACTGCCCTTCCTCGATAGACTCTTCGAGCAGATCGACATTATTCTCCTGGTGTTGGATCGACCGGTGGTGCAGCGCCAACTGCTCGTCTTTGCCCTGTTGGTGCTGGCGGCCGAGTTGGTGGCGTGGCGGCTGACCGAAACGCGCACCCGCTTCTTCTCGATTCAAGACGAAACGGAGCGCAAGCCGCGGCGCGTGCTGCCCTCCTCCTGGGTAACACGGCTTTCACAGAACCGTGCATTACGCCGCTGGCTGCGTGCGCTGGAACACACGTATTCGCCGATTGTTGCTATTTTGCTCGGTGAGCTTTCGGTGTTGGCCTTCGAACGTAGTGGCTGGCAATCGGGCTTGCTGCGCGAGGGGTTGATCTTCTTCTGGCTACTGCTCGTCTATCGGTTGATCGTTACCCTGCTTTACGCCTCGCAGAGCGAACGCAACTCGCAGTGGTACCATCAACGGGTCCTGTTACCGCTGTTTCTGTTGCTACTGGCTTTTATGACCACACGGCTGCTGTCGGGGATTTTCGACCTGGCGGGCGTGCGTCTCTTTTCCATCTCTGAAAATGCCATCACGCTGGGATCACTGTATGCTGCGGTTGCGATCTTGTATCTGTTCATGTTGCTTTCGTGGATGCTGGAAGGGCTGCTGGAGCGCTTTATTCTGCCGCGGGCGGGCGCAGACATTGGCCTCAGCAACACCATTCAAACGGTCAGCCGCTACCTGGTGGTAACCGCCGGCATCCTGGCCGCACTCGGATCGCTGGGGATCGACTTTTCGACACTGGCGATTATCGGCGCCGGCCTGTCGGTGGGCATTGGGTTTGGCCTTCAGGAGTTGGTGGCGAACTTTTTCAGCGGCATCCTCCTGCTCTTCGAGCAGTCGATCCGCCCAGGCGACATCGTTGAAGTGGAAGGGCGCATGGGTACGGTTGAGAAGCTGCGTATTCGGTCGACCACCGTACGTACCTTCGACAACATCGAAGTGATCATCCCCAATCAACAACTTCTTACCTCTTCGGTGACAACCTACACCCACACCAACCGCCGCGTTCGTATCCGTATGTCGGTGGGCGCCAGCTATCAGGCCGATCCGCAAGATGTGCGCGATGCGCTGGTCACGGCATCCTCGCGCCATGGGCTGGTCCTCAAAGAACCTGCACCCCTGATCTTCTTTATGGGCTACGGGGCATCCAGCATCGACTTCGACCTGATGGTCTGGGTCGAGGATATCTCGAACATGATGCAAGTTCGCAGTGACCTCTACTTCATGATCTGGCGCGAATTCCAAAAGCGGCAGATCGAGATTCCCTTCCCGCAGCGCGATCTGCATCTGCGTGACGGCGTCCCCTGGGACGATTTGATCGGCGCCCTCCGTTCGCGTGACGAGCAGGACGACGACACGCTGCCCGGCACAGACGCCGGCGCCGGTACACCCACTAAGGCCACGGCCAGGGAGGAGGAGGTAGTAAATCCCCTCAAAAAGCTGGATGAGAGGCGAATCGTGTCCTAAAGTGAAGCAGCTTTGAAACCGAGAGTTTTGCGGCGAGCGACGCCGGGTGCGTAGGCGAGTCTGCGAGCCGTTATGGCGCAGCGCCTGTACCAAACGAGCCAAGGGGCGGGTCAACACCGGATCGCCGTCGAACACGCTGGGTTTCGATAAACCCTCCGCAAGCTCCGGGCACTCAACCGGCGCTAGTCAAACTCTCGGTTTCGAAGTGATACCACTATAGTGCACCAGGGCGTAGTCATAGCGTCTTCACCACCGGTAGAGCGTCTCGGTATGTTTCTGCCGGGATTTACTATTTTTACGTGATCTTATTGCCCTCGGCTTGATAGGGTGTGTCCCATATTATTGGGTGGGTCCATGTTTACCGGGAAGCCACGACGGATGGACACGGAGGTCCATCCCTACGTGTAGGGACCGGCCTCCGTGCCGGTCCGTTCTGGGTAGCTGCCCTGAAGATCAGAACCGAAAAACTTGGGACGCACCCGGCTTGGTAGTTCATTGAACCCTGACCGCGGCTCAAAACCTATCATGAATTTTCACGAGAATCCACACTTGACAAGCCCTTTGAAGTATGAGATACTGCCCGCAGCTAGGTCATAGAGGACGTTAACGGCTCTCAATTCACCTTCGTCTGTTGACATCCGACCAAGCCTGAAAACGCGATCCTATAAAGAAGGAGGTGATGCTAACATGGATAATTGTAGTCGTAGTATGGGTCCGGTGGCATCGCCTCGAGGGTTTACTCTCTAAGTTTGCCACCGGACCCCAATAACGCAAAGGCCCCAGTCTGATGACTGGGGTCTTTGTGTTATTGGGGAACTGATCGCGCTCTGAGCGCGTCACATCGGAATGAGTGCAAATGCTAACTGATTGGCGGACACAAGAAGGCCGAGGGAGTGGCTCGCTCCCTCGGCCTTCCAGTTCTATCTCCTTGTACCGTTGGCCATCATAGCATCAACTATCGTGGATTGCAACGTCAAAAAAAACACCTTGAACACGCCCGAAACCTAGAGTTCCCACCACGTACCGCCCAGGGTGACGGCGTAGAGCAAGCCGCCGGACGCCGGGTCCGCCGGACGCCGGGAGCAGGGCGACGACAATTTCATCTTCCATGCCTGCTACACAAGGGTTCCATTCGCCTGCGTCGCTTCGTCGATAGACACCGTGATTGCTGGCTGCATAGACGGTTCCCCCAGGCGCCGCCACCAATGCCGTGACCCGCACGTTGGCCGGGAGTGCCTCTTGGGCGGCGGCTAAGGCTCCATTGGTACTACTTATGTAGAGATGAATCACTCGATGGTCATCCGCCAGAAAGATTGAATGGTGGGCATTGTCTACGGCCAGGAAGGGGATCGCTGACGCTGCGCTGCCAAATTCGGCCAGATCGACCCACGTTGTCCCGCCGTCGGCCGACTGCCATACTTCGACGCTATTGGTTTTGTCACGTGCTTGAACGGTAACGGCGTAGATCGATTGATCCGCCTGGTAGCGAGGTGAAAACTGACAGCCGATCAGCGTGCGCCCTGCCCAGGGTGGTGTAATCACCTGCCAGGTTGTGCCGTCATCGTTGGAACGATGCAGCGTACCGTCATCGGCGGCAAAGAGCAGGGTGCGATCCTGGGGGTAGTGAGGCGACAGCGCAAGATGGAAGATAGGGCGTGATAGCTCCAGTTCCTCCCATTCTGCGCCGGCTCGTCGGAAGAGGCTGGTCCCGCTGCCTGCCATCACCGTGTCGTCGCGCCCACCCCCAACGAGCGTGCTGACCGGCGCTTCCAGCATCACATCCACCGGTTGCCAACTCGCTGCCTGGTCGGTAGAAACTGCCCAGCCCCCATCGAGATCGGCGGCAAAGAACTCACCGGATTGGGTGCGAAGGGCCATCGGCGGCGCGTGGAGCGCGGGGATCGCGGCCTTGTGCCAGCTTCGCCCCCCATCCGCAGAGACGGTGACCGCTTCTTGCCAGGTGGCGGCGGCTGCGCGGCCTGCGGCAGAGACCGCCAATCCCAGGGCGATATAGTGGCCGCCTTCGGCACTGCACCAGTTCGCTCCCTGATCTTCGGAAAGGAGGATGCCGTCGTCGCTGCCCGCCAACAGGCGACCGGCCTGCGCCGCAGCGAGGCAATTGACCCCGACCCCGGCCAGTGCCTGTCGCCACGAGCTACCCCCATCCTCAGAGCGGAAGATGCCTTCATCCTCGACCCCGGCAAAGAGGATCGTCTGCTCGGCCTCCGTCAATGCCAGAAGTGACTGCACAGCCACATCGGGCAGCCCGCTCCCCGCGTCGCGCCAGGATCGCCCGCCATTGCGTGAGCGATAGAGCCCGCCATTGGCGGTTCCGATCCAGAGCAGTTCGCTGTGGGCAAAGTGTGGATCGACGGCGATGCAAAGCACCTCGACATCGACCAATCCAAAGATGGCGATCTCCCAGCTTGCCCCGCCATCGTGTGAACGGAACGGACCGGCAGGCGTGGCTGCGAAAATCGTATTGTCTTGGGCGTATTCAGGTGAGAGCGCCAGCGCCGTGATCAGACCCAGCCCGGCCCAGCCCGTGACTTCGTTCCATGTCATGCCACCATCGGTCGAGTGATACAGGCGTCCGCTTTCGCCGGCGGCGAAGAGGCGAGATCCATCGTCGGTGGCGGCCAGCGCCAGCACCGAGGGATCGTACAGTCCGGTGTCGCTGCGTTGCCAGCTTGCGCCCTCGTCATCGGATCGAAGCAGGCCGGCGCGCGATGCGGCAAGCAGTCTGTTGCCGGCAAAGTGTACCGCCGAAACCGTGCCTCCGGGCCAGGCGCCAATGCGACGCCCTCGTTGAAGTGTGTTGCGATCATCCATGTTGATTGTGGTGCTTTCGTGGGTTACTTGAAGGTTGTCGGTTGCTGTTCAGCTTCGGGTGCTTGGCACCTGAAGCGTACCGTTTAGGGTTTGAAGTCGACACTGTCGTCGCGGTTAAGCCGTGGGCGGTGGACAAGCACTTCGGTGGTCAACGCCATCAAAGCGCCGCTGACCCCTGTTTTTAGCGCCGCATGCAGCACACGGACGGGATCGACGAAGGGCGCCGTGGAGCGGTCGACAAAGCGCTCGTGCAGGAGATCAAAGGCACAGGCCGGCTGTTCTTGCAGCTTCGCCACAATGGGTGAAGCGTCGAGACCGGCATTGCTGATCATGGCGAAGGCAGGGGCGGCCAGCGCGCTGCGCAGGATACCCAGTGCCGGCGCTTCATCGTCGGGCAGACACAGACCATCCAGCGCATGGGCGGCGGAAAGGAAGGCCGTGCCGCCACCGGGGACAACGCCATCGATCAACCCCATGCGCACCACATCAACCGCTTCCTGGCTGCGTTCCTTCAGATAATCGCGCTCGGTATCCGACGCGCCGCCGATGTGGAGCAGCGCCACGCCGCCCATGAGTTTGCCCGACCGCTCAATCAGCCGATCGCGGTCGCGCCCATAGCCCGCCGCGGGGATCTGCCTGCGCAGCCACTCCGTTCGCTCGCGTACCGCCGCCGGGCGCCCTTTGCCGCCGATCACAGTGAAACTAGAGCGGATGGCCTGCACTTCGTCGGCCTGGCCCAGATCATCCAGCGTCAACTTTTCAAGCCGTTCACCGCTAACCGAAAGGAGCACGCGTCCGCCACACAGGGCGGCCAGATCGTGCAGAATTTCGACTTTTTCGAGTCCCAGGCCGGGGGCTTTGAGGGCAAGGGTGGGCAGCGCATTGCGCGTTTTGTTGGTGACAAGCACATTGAGCGCTTCCCCTTCGATTTGGGGAGCGAGCACCACCAGCCCTCGCTTGCCATTGCCCGCCTGCCGCACCTTTTCGAGGATGGGCACCAGCTCTTCGCCGCTGATCAAGACCCGATCGGTGAAGAGCAGGTAGGGGTTGGTGAGGACCGCCTTGCCGCCCTCGGTGCAGAAGTAGGACGAGACCCAGCCGTTGTTCCACAGCACCCCGCGGATATAGCGACGATCATGGACGCGGGCATAGTTGTTGCGGATTTCGACGGCCCCATGCGCGCCGACCGTGTCGAAGATCTCCTCGATCAGCTTGCCCAGGGTCTCGTTGCCGGTGATGGTGGTCGCCATCGCTTCGATCTGTCGCGGATCTTCGAGCGGACGCGCCATTGTCTGTAATTCGGCCAGCACCACAGACAGGCCCTTTTCGAGTCCACGGCGCAGCGACATGACGTTGTGGCCGGCAGCAATGTAGCGATCTGCCGTATTGACGATGTGCCGGGCAATGACGACCGCGGTCGTGCTGCCGTCGCCCACAGCTTCTTCCACCTGCCAGGCAATGTGGCGCGCCATAAACGCACCCATGGTTTCAAAGCGATTGGGCAAGCCCAGAAAGCGGCGAGCAATCACGGCGCCATCATCGAGCAACGCCGGTGGGTGGCGCGGGTTGTCCTGGGCCATGGCTACTGCCCTTCCCCGCGGGCCCAGGGTCACCTGCATCAAATCGGTAAGGAGGTTGAATCCTCGGTTTAGCGAACGGCGAGCTGCCGGTTCAAACAGGATGCGAGTCATGTTTGCCCTAAGCACTGTGTGAATTAGGATTAGAGATGTGGATAACAATCTGGTTCTGAATCTCGGCATTGGGTGATACCTGGATCCCCTTGCCGCTGGCGGTTGACAGCCCATTGACTGTCACCTTCTCAGATCGCCGGTAAGGGAACGGGCGCTCTGCGGTCAGAGGGACGACGCGGTCGCCGGGGTTCATGGCATCGGGATCGCTGAAAAGGTAGGGCCCCTGGTACTCTTCCGGATGGTTCGTATCGTCGATGAACAGCCCTTCAATCGTAATCTGACGGGGCATGGAGCATGGATAACCGAAATCGTGCATGCCATCGTTGCGTACGTTGAAAACATGGGACCAGGATGTGCCGCCGCAAGCCGGTATCCAGCGGCAGTTGCGAATGATGAGATCACCCTCCCAGGTGCTTCCATAGTCACTGCGGAAGCTGACCAGGGCGTTGCCGTAGAGGGTGGAATCTTCAACCGTCAGCGTGCCCCGACCGATGGCGTTCAATCCCATATGCCCGAGCGTACAGCGGCGGAAGGTGTAGACACCAGAGACGCCCATGTGGGTGTCCATGCGCGATAGGGTGCAATCTTCGAGCAGGATGTTCTTGCAGAAGTTGGTTGCGATCACGCCCCAGCGCGTGCGGTCGCAGATGAGGTTCATGCGGCAGTTGAACATCTGAAAATTCACCACATTGTTAGCGTGAATATCATACGACCCCATGTTGACGGGCAACCCGGCGGCGCCGATGGTGGAATAGATCTTGTGCGGGGTGGCGAAGCAGTTGCGCAGGGTGAAGTTGGCGCAGTTTTCAGCACTGAGGAAGCCCCGATAGGGGTGGCCCACGGCAGTTTCGCCCACCACATAATGGGTCAGCCCGTCAATCTCGGTATTGGAACGGGTGATGACGATGTTGCGGCTCCAATAGTTGTAGCCGATTTCCTGCTTCATGCGGTTGGCGAAGGTGGTAAAGACACCGCCGCCGATGCGCAGCGGCGCCTCGTCGATGGGGCGGGCCTCGATGCGGGTGATGGTGTCGTAGTTCCAGTCGATGTCGCCCTCGATCGAGCCGTCCCGGCGCAGGATAAAGCAGTCGTGCTGCGCAACGCCTTCGTTTTGGTTGAGACCACGCCGGATGTAGAGCCGCTTGTTGTCGTCTTCGACCAGCACATGACAATCGTGCGCGGGGTGGGTATCCACCTGTTTTTGATCGCGTGAGAGCGCGTCGAGCTGCACCTGTACAGGATCCAACAGCGAGCGCACTTCAAAGAGGGGCGCTTTGTGGTCATCAACGTCGCTGTCGTCAATCGTGAAGCGAGAGGTGTTCCAGTCGGTGTCGGTGGCAATGATGGCCGTGAGTGCCCGTCTGCCCAGATGATAGGTCGCAGCGGGCATCGATCGGACGGGCAGATTGTGCGTATTGGCATAGGCGTGGGCCTCACAGATTGCAGGCAGGTCATCGGTCACGCCGTCGCCGGTGGCGCCGAAGGCTTCGTAGGTGACAAAGGGTTCTTGGGATGTCATGGTATCGTCCTCAGTGATCGCATCGTGGGTGGATCGGTTCGTGGCTTCTGGGCTAGATAGCGGTCAATTGCCGGAGCTGTCGAAACTGGTTGTTGGGCAAGTTGCTCATCGACAACTCTTCTGTAGGCTTAAGTATAGCCTATCGGAGATCCCTACCCCGTGCTCGCTGTCGGAAAGAAGAGCGACCATAGCTTTTTGTTGCGCAGTTCCTGATCCGACAACACAAGGTGGCGTATGGCCTCGGGCAACTGCTCACGCTGCCATTGGCACTCGATCCGCCCCGCTTCCTCTTGTCTGTCAGCGGATGTCGCCGCGCGCACAGCCCGGATCGCATAGGCCGCCGCGCCGAGTTCGTGATCGGCCATGTGTGCCGTCGCCACGGCATGGCCGGCCGCGCGGGCGGCTTCGCGTGCTGCGCCGGTAGCGGTTCTGGCGGCAGCATGGGCAGCGTACGCCGCCTCACGCGCCTGCGTCATCGTGATTTCAGCGCGCGACCAGGCACGCGCCTGTGCCACGGCACGTCGAGGACGGTCGTCACCGGGGTGCTGCGCCTCGAAGTAGTGGAGGACGTGCTCTGCGCACTCGGCGGCCCAGGCTGCCAGCAGACGATGTTCGGCGTCTTCGAGCGTGCCGCCGCGGCGAACGGTCACGAAGCGCGGGTCCCTGCTTCCGCTGTAGGATGGTTGTTTCGCCATGGATTTTTGACTCCGTCACCAGTCCCCAAATTGAGATACACCCCGCTACCAGGTCGCCAATCGCTTCTTTTCAAAATAGGACCAGTCCCACTCGGCGCCCCAACCAGGACCATCCGGCGGTCTGATCACGCCGTTTTGAGGAACCGGTGGGTTGAGCAGCCCGATCTTACGCCCCAGTTCGTCCCGCGTGCCGCCGGGAAAGTATTCATAGTAGCTGGTGTTTTGCAGCGCGCAGACCATGTGCGCATGGACAAGGCCAAACAGCCCACCAGGGCCATTGAGTTCGATGCGGGCGTTGTGCATCTCGGCCAGATGCGCCAGTTTGAGCAGACCCGTGACACCGACGCGGGCGTTGCCGCGCAGCCAATCGGTTGCGCCGCTGATCAGCCACTGTGCGCTCAGATCAACGTCGTTCATCAGCGTCTCGGGCGCCAGAATGGGAATGTCCAGTGCGGCGCAGAGTGCTTGCAGCCCCCGCTGATTTCGATCGGGCAGCGGTTCTTCCAACCAGAGGAAGCCTAGATCCTGCAACACTCGCCCCACACGTAACGCCTCTTCGTAGTTGTAGTGGCTGAGCACGGCATCGTGCAATAGTGTAACCTTTGGCCCGACTGCCTGACGAATGGCGGCGAACCATTCCATATTCTCGTCGGCCGAATTGGTCAGATGATCCTTAACCGCCGAAAACCCCATCTCCACCGCTTTCAGTGAATCTTCGACGACAGCTTCTTTTGTGCGGCCGCCGCTGTTGTAGTAGGCCGGGCAAGCGGCACGCGCCCGCCCAAGCAGCGCGTAGACGGGCAGGCCTGCGGCCTTGCCTGCAATGTCCCACAGGCAGTTGTCAAACGCCCCAAACCAGCCGGGGCGGGTAAACATGCTGCGCGTGGCCGCATGCAGCTTGGCGTAGAGACGTTCGCGATCAAAGGCATCGGCCCCGATCGCCAGGGTACGCAACTGGTCCAGCTCATCCGGGCGCAGGACGGTGTAGCGGGCATCGCCGACGGTACAGATGCCTTCGATCCCTTCATCGGTACGCACGTGCAGCACATGCAACTGTTCGTTCAGACTCGCCGGCGCCTTGCATCAAGGACCGCGTCGCCGTCCAGCGCTGCTTGCCCGCCGTGACCTGCTCAACCAGATCGAAGCGGCCGGTGTTGGCCGGGACCTCGAAGACAGAAACCGATATCTCTGTGATGTTCACGCAACGCTCCATTCGATGCCGCGTCGGAGAAGCGACCGAAAGTTCTCGTCTTCCCAGGCCTGGCGGTCATGGCCCAGTTGCAGGCAAAAGATCTTGCTCTCCTGGTAGCGATGCACCCAGGCGATGGTCTCTGTGCTCTCGTTGTGATCGGTGGTGAGCAGGATGTGGTTGTCACCGGCAGCGCCGGCCATCAGGTAGGTCTCATCGACGATTGTCCAATCGGCAAGGCCGCGTGTGATGGGGTGGTCTTTGTCGCTGATAGTGAGTGGGATCTGCTCGTCATGGCGGTAGCGGACGAGCGTGCGGTCGGCGATGCCTACAATGTCGCTCCATGTGGACCACTGCGGATAGGCGAGCAAGGCATGGTGAAGGATGACGATGCCCTGGCCTGTCTGTAGGAGGTGTTCAATCGTGGACTTGGGTTGGCCGCGGTAGCCGGGCAGTCCATCGTCTGGGGGGCCATCGGGCATCATGAAGTAGAAAAGCACGACGTCATAGCTATCACGCACAGCCTGCGGTGCAGAGGCAAAGTCATCAATGTGCTGGATGTAGCTGTCAATTCCGTCAAAACTGCGGAACAGGTGATGAAAGCCGATCACATCGTGTGATTTTGCGCCGGTGACGACCGCCAGGTCGATCATGAGGGGTTCCGTTCATTGTGTTGGGTAGCGGCTAGAGATCCAGGGAGCGCAGACCGTTCATGCCCAGGATGAGCGAGACTTCGCCGCCGTGATGCAGATCGTGTTCCATCACGTGGTAGATCACCCAACTGCGCGATACGTCAAAGACCTGGCCATCCCATTCATCGGGGAAGGTCTTGGCGCAATCGTCGGGGGTCCAGCGTTGCAAGCGTGACTCTATAAAGGCCCACGTCTGATCGAGGCCGCGCACCATTTCTTGGGCGCTGCGTGCCGGTGAGTCTCGTCGGCCCCACGACATGTACTCGCTCATCGCTTCGTCCTCATCCTGTAGAGTGCCGCTGAACCAGCCGGCGCGAACAGAGATGATATGCTGCACCAGTTGTCCTAGCGGCCACATGTGCGCCGCCGGCTGCAATGAGAGCTGCTCAGGCGTTAGCGGGCCAACGGCATCGCGCAGCTTTTCCTGATAGCCTCGCCAGTTTTCGTAGATCACATCCAGTGTTGATTGCAATTGGTTCCTCCTTCATTGTAAATGCTTCTGCATTCCGATCTGGGGTCCGGCGGTTCCATCGAGGATATCGTTGGTGCGTTGGTAGCCCTGGCGCTCATAAAACCCTGCTCCGGTCAGACTGGCATGCACGCTGAGGCGTGTCAGACCTTGCCCTCGTGCAATACTTTCCAGCGCTGTCAGGAGTGCCGCTCCAATACCACGGCCCTGATAGTCCGGAAGGATGAAGAACGTCACCAATTCGGCGCCCTCTAGCGCCGCCGTGCCCACGATTGTCCCGTCAGTTTCGGCTACCAGACATGTGCGCTCGCGATTCAGTTGCGTGATCTTGTCCGGCGAAAAGTAGTCGATCAGCAGTTGCAGCCGCTCCAAAGGGTAGTCGACTACATTCGACACCTGCATCGTGGTGCGGATGATTTCCGAGATGCCGATCGCATCGCCCGGCTGGAAAGGACGAACCTGGATCATGGTACACCGGTCGATTCGATTGGGTTTTTCATCAAGCATTGGCTCATAGATCACAAGTCAAAGGAGTTCGAGTGTCTGTCCGGCCCCAATTCCCGTCAGATGAGGCTAATTCCGCTGACATTGACGGCAACAGTGACGACAATGGATTGCATATACCGTACAGTAGATGGGGCCAGATTGCCAGTTTTTGTCGCCGTTGCTGTGAATCCTACGGCCTGAGGACATACTCAAGTCTT
>CAVWAL010000009.1:0-770796 GCA_963752935.1 uncultured bacterium | reverse complement strand
TCGCCAGATCGACCGTGCTATCATCACCCGTGGTTTGTGACGCTGTATTTTTCTAGCCAGGCAGCCAGTTCTTCGAGCACGACTTCCCCGCGGGCCACAGCCAGTGTGAACGCTTCCAACTGATCGTTGTCGGCGACCAGGCGGCACCCATTGAGGCGGAGAAAGAGGCCGGCGGCCGTGATGCCTGTGCGCTTGTTCCCATCCACAAAGGGATGGCTGCGGATCAGAGAGTCCATCAAGGCAGCCGCTTTGTGATAGAGGTCCACGCCGTCAAAGGTTGCCTGCGGGCGCGCGGCTGCCGCCTCCACCAGGCCCAGATCGCGGATGCCTGCGGCCCCGCCGGTTTCCACCAGCAGACGGGCATGGATAAAGAGCAACTGGGCCGGGGTCAGGTAGGTCACCGGGCCAGGGCTTCCAGGGCAGGCCGGTATTCGTCGATAAACTCGGCAACCTGTCTGGCAAATTCAGCATCGACGTGGTCGACCTCTGCGAGGACGGGAGCAATCACAATATGCCCCTGAGCGGCGTCCAACTCGACAGAGACCGCTTCGCCTTCATGTAACTGCAACGCTTCCAACAGTTCCTTGGGCAGCGAGACCACCATGCTGTTGCCGGTTCGAAATATCTTGCGGATCATGCTCTCACCTTTAATGGCGATGTGCTTACACTGTACTGACCAAAGTGTAGTGCAAGCGCAGCGGTCTGCCAAATCCTGTATGTGGGGGGGTGCGTCCCAAGTTTTTCGGTTCTGATCTTTAGGGTAGCTACCCAGAACGGACCGGCACGGAGGCCGGTCCCTACACGTAGGGATGGACCTCCGTGTCCATCCGTCGTGGCTTCCCGGTAGACATGGACCCACCCAATACTATGGGACACACCCTACGCGGGGCACAGCCTTGCATCTACTTTACTTTCAGTGCCCTCTAAGGTTGATGTGAGCAGGCGCCGGACAGCGCAAAAACAAAACCTCGACCTCATAGTCTGCCTTTTAGGCGAACGATAAGGTCTCTGGTTGCCGTCTGGTCGGGGAGAGAGGATTCGAACCTCCGACCTCATCGACCCGAACGATGCGCGCTACCGAGCTGCGCTACTCCCCGACAACGAGTGTTAGTATACATCGGCTGTCTGGGAAAATCAAAATTCGACCGCACGCCTTTTTACACTTTGATCATCCGGACTCCTCTTCATTTTTGCCCGATCGCCCCCTTTATGTTAAAATCTTCGCTTGGACCTGCGGCGAGAGACGACTGTCAGCGGCGCGTATCTCGCTCTTTCTGTTCACAGTCGACGCTGTGGGCAAGCCCATGGAAAGACCATTATTAAGGAGAAGCGCGGGGATGACCGAGCAAATGAACCAGTATGAATTGATTTACATTATCCAGCCCGAGCTGGATAGCGACGGCACCAAAGCCGTCGATGATCGTGTGGCCCAGGCTATTTCTACCAATCATGGTGAGATCGTCAGTACCGAGATCTGGGGCCAGCGCAAGTTGGCGTATCCTGTAAAGCGCCATTTTGAGGGGTACTACATCCTTCACAACGTGGCGATGCCGCCGGCCAGTGTCAGCGAAGTGGAACGTGTGATGCGCCTCAACGAGAACATTATTCGCTTCCTCGTTGTGCGCAAAGACGCTTAACCCATTCTTGACCAGCAATATCTTTAGATCAGCAATAACAGTGCAGCAGTACGAGAAGACCTCTCGTCCCTGGTAGCCCTGTTCCCCAAACAACAGGGCCGTGGGCTCGTGTCGGTCAACCTGAGCGTTCGCAGGCCGCCGGTTGTCCGCATCACGAGTACGTGGCCAATACTAGGCTGTCCGGGCCAAAGCCGGACGGAATTAAGGAGAGTACCATGACTGAAGAATTGATGAATGAATCGGAAGAATTGGAAGAGGTTCTCGTCGAAACTGACGACGATGACTTTGACGATGATTTCGACGACGACGACGACGATGAAGATATCCCCGCTGCGGATGATGAGTACGAGGCCGATGAAGAGGAAGAAAGCGTCACCTACTCTGAAGGGCCGGCCGTCTTTGCCCGCACCCGTGAAGGTGGTGGTGGTGGGCGAGAAGGAGGCGGCGCAGCCGCCGGCGGGCGCCGTCGCAATCTGCGCAGCCTGGCGCGCGAGGTCAAGATCGAGGACATCGACTACAAACGTGTCCAGATTTTGAGCCGCTTTGTGGATCGGCATGGGCGTATCCTCTCACGCCGCAAGACACGCATCAGCGCCAAGATGCAACGGAAGATCACACGAGAGATTAAGCGCGCGCGTCACCTGGCGCTGATGCCTTACACCGGCGAGCACGTCCGCATTACCCGCAAACGCTCATAATAGCCATCTGAGGCGAACGTGTATTGAAGAAGCAATGAATGTAGGGGCGTGGGATTCTTCCTATGCCCCTATTTTCTGTTTATTCTGCTCCGCCTCTACGATTGAAAGCAGAAGGAATGAAAGTCGATGGCCAAACGAAAGAAGAATCAAGCCGAAGAACCCAAGTCCGAAACCCGCAAACAGACGCGCGTGCGCTTGCGTGAACAAGAACGCAACCGAAAGCTGATGATGATCGTCGGTGCTGCGTTAGGGCTTGCCTTGATCCTCGTCATAATCGGCATTGTCAGCGAAGCGGTGATCCGCCCCAACAGCGTGCTTGCTCGTGTCGAAGGGCGCCCTATCGTTACCCGTGATTTCTGGGAACGGACGCGCTTGCGCAAGAGCGAACTTGAAAATCAGCTTCAGCAGCTTCAGGTATTTTCGGCCCAATTTGGTGAACAGGGTCAGAGCATCTTTGCTTCACAGATTTCCCAGCTCAGCGCCACACTCAGCAGCCCGCTTTCGCTGGGAACCCAGGTGATCAACCAGATGATCGACGAACAGATCGTCGAGATCAAAGCGGAAGAGATGGGGATCTCTGTCAGCGAAGAAGAGTTGGAAGCAGCCCTGCGCGAGGAAGTGGCCGCCGGTCAGGGCGCGGTGACCGTCGCTCAAGCGACGGCAACAAGCGAAGCCGCCATCGCGGCCACAGCGACCGCCGAACTCTTCACCCCGACGCCTGAACTGCCGGCCGTCATCACGGAAACGGTGCAGATCACCGACACCGGCGTGATCACAGAGCCCGCTTCGGTGGTTGAAACTGCCGAAGTACCGACCCCTGAGCCGCCCACGATCCTGACGGATGAACTCTACCAGGAGGGGTTGGCCACACTGGGCGATACCTTGCAGGAGGTCGCCGGTATCTCTATCGATGAGTACCGACAAATTGTGCGCGCACAACTGCTCAGCGACAAGCTGAGCGAACAGCTCGGCGAGGAACTTGTTCCGGCGACTGAGGAGCAAGTGAAAGTCCGCCACATCCTGATTCCTGTTGACGAGACGGCGACGATCACACCGACAGAGGAAATAACGGGCACCGGAGCCTTGACCGACACTGCGGTTCCGACTGAAACTGAGGTTGTGACTGACACCGAGGTTGTGACGGATACTGCGGTTCCGACCGACACTGAGGTTGTGACTGACACCGAGGTTGTGACGGATACTGCGGTTCCGACCGACACTGAGGTTTTGGTTCTGACTGACACCGAGGTTGTGTCCGACACTGAGGTGCTGACCGACACTGCGGTGCTGACCGACACGTCAACCCCTCCCACAGGGCCCCTTAGCGATGCGGAGGCGCTGGCGCTGGCTCAAGAGCTGCGCCAACGTATCCTCAACGGCGAAGACTTTGCCGTCCTGGCCGCAACCTACAGTCAGGATACCGGTAGCGCCGTTCAGGGTGGTGATTTGGGCTGGGTAGGCCGAGGCGCCTTTGTCCCCGAATTTGAGGACGCTGCCTTCTCGTTGCCTGTCGGCGAAGTGAGCGAACCGGTGAGAAGCCAATTCGGCTATCACCTGATCGAGGTCACCGATCGTGATGAGAACCGGCCCAAAGACGCGAGTCAGTTGCAGCAAGAACGGGCACAGCGCTTTCAGCAATGGCTGCAAGAGCAGGCACTCGAACTGGACATCGAACGGCCCACCGATCTGCCTTCCGCATTGCCGCCCGGTCTGTAGACCGTGTAGGATGAACCGTGAAAAGAGACCTGCCCCTCTACAGGGGCAGGTCTCTTTTATGCCAGTTCGCCAATCGCCTTGCGTACAATCACACGCAACCGGCCATATTCTGGATCGCCCAATAGATCGAGCGTGCGTGGTCGTGGAAGCCCAATCGGGATCTTGTCGATGACGATGCCTGGGCTTTCGCCCAACACGATGATGCGATCCGCCAGAAAGATGGCTTCGTCAATGCTATGTGTCACCATCACCACTGTCTGTTCGTACCGGCGCCAGATCTCTAGCAATTCAAGATTAAGCCGTTCACGGGTCAGGGCGTCCAGGGCGCCGAAGGGTTCATCCAAGAGCAGCAACTGAGGTTGCTGAATCAGCGCACGCGCCAGCGCCAGTCGTTGCGCCATGCCACCCGAAAGCTGCGCCGGATAGGCGTGGGCAAAATCGGCCAACCCCATCACAGCCAGAAGCGCCAGGGCGCGCTCGCGCCCAGCCGTATCCACGCCGCCCAGGATCTCTAGCGGCAGCAGCACGTTGTCGAGCACCGAGCGCCAGGGCATCAAGTTACTCTTTTGAAAGACAAACCCGATCGATGGCGGTGGTTGGTCGATCAACTTGCCGTTGAACTTGACCATACCCGCCGTCGGCGAAAGCAACCCTGCCAGAATGCGTAGGAGCGTGCTTTTGCCGCTGCCGCTCGTGCCCACAATACAGACAAACTCCCTGCGCGCAACGTTGAAGGTAATGTTGTTCAGTGCGTGTAAAGATCGATTGCTGTTTTCAAATGTCTGGCTAACGTGTTCTACCTGCAAAAACGCCGTCATCGGCTTGACCTGATATCCCTTACTCATCCATCACAAACTGATTGGTGTAGAGCGTCTCTGCCTCGACCAGCGTGTCTACCAGGTTGATCCGTTGCATGAGATCCGCCACATTCTGCCACTCGGTCAGGGTCGTCTGCCCGGCCGGGAGATCGGGCGCGGAGACCAGTAAGCCAGTGAGGCGTCAAAGATCGCTCGATTGGCAGGTTCATTCTCTCCACCGGCCTCTGGCACAAAATCGAGCGATATGGCGAAAGCTTCGTCCGGATTGGCTACGGTGTAGGCAATGGCGCGTTGGGTGGCGCGCACCATCGCGGCCACCAACTCAGGGTCCTCGGTGATGGTGGTTTCGTTGGTCACCAGCCCGTTCGCCGGAATCTGCAAGTAGCCATCCAGGTTGATCTGTGTTGTCTCGATCCCTTCCAGCGCCAGCACCACCGGCCCGTTGACGGCATAGTCTGCGGCGGCATCAACCAATCCTTCGCTGACGGCGGCAGCCTGGGTGAAGCCAATGCTCTGCAGCGTGATGTCATCTTCGCTCAAACTCGCGGCTTCGAGAATCGCCCGTAGAGCGATATAGGTTGCCCCAAACGGTCCGGGCACGCCGATCACTTTGCCGGCCAGATCCTCCGGCTGCGTGATCCCGGCGTCGGCTTTGGCGAAGATGGTAACCGGATACTTTGTATACCAGTTCAGCACGTACCGCACCGGCAGATCCTGGGCGCGCCCTAACACGACCTGATCGCCGCTACCGATCATGAACTGGAACTCGTCGACGCCCACAAGTTTCAGGTAATCGTTCTCAAAACCATAGTCAAGCGAGAGATCGATCCCTTCCTCGGCGTACATGCCCCTGGCGATGCCTACGTAGAAGGGCGCAAACTGAACACTGGGAATAAACCCCACGCCCAACTTAATGGGGCGTACCGTGGCCTCTTGTTCAGGCGCCGGCTGTTCCTCAGGCGCCGGCTGTTCCTCAGGCGGCGTCATGGGGAGCGCTGACATGGGCGCGCATGCGGTTGCCAAAAACAGGATAACAATCAGAATAAGTTGTCGCATAGGAACCTCGAACCGATCAGAATGGTGAGTGATGAACAATGGTGAGTGGTCGTCAAAAGCGTGTGGCTATCTTTGCCAGCGTAACAGATGCCTTTCGAGCAGCGAGACAACCACATAAAATGTTTGGGCGATGAGCACCAGTGCAAAGACGGCCACGAAGATCATTGATGTGTCCAGCACCCCGCGGCCCAGGTTGATCAGAAAGCCGAGGCCGACATCGGCGCCGACGAACTCACCGACGACGGCGCCCACCACCGAGAGGATCACGCTCAGCTTCAGCCCGGCAAAGAGGACGGGCAAGGCAGCCGGTAGTTCTAACTTTGTGAAGATCTGCCAGGCGTCGGCACGAAGGCTGCGCATGAGATCGCGCAGATCCTCGTCTACATTGCGGATGCCGACCATCGTGCTGATCAGGGTGGGGAAGAAGACGATCAGCGCGCAGATCAACACTTTGCTGGTTAAGCCGCTGCCGAACCAGATGACAAGCAAGGGTGCAATCGCCACGATGGGGATTGTCTGGCTGGCGACAATGTACGGTGACAACAGGCGATCGAGGGTGCGGTTCTTGCCCAGTACATACCCCAACACAACCGCCATGCTCAGGCCGATGATCAACCCCAGTGTGATCTCAATTAGCGTGATACGGGTATGTTTCCACAGTGTGCCGTCGCTGCTCAGGATGACGGCTTTGTTCCACACCTGCAGAGGGCCGGGCAGGATGAAGGCCGGGTAATCCTGCCAATGGACCAATCCGGCCCAGGCCAAAATGAGCGCCGTCAGCACCACAGGGATTGTCAGTAGATCGAGGCGCAGGATAGACGGCATCCACGCCGCCCTTTTGACTGTCGGCGTTTTGGTTGATGTTGGAATTGTGGGGAACGGCAACCCGGTCTGCTTCATAACAACTCTCCCGATTCAATCGACGGGGTTTGGCAAGTCGGCGAGAAAGGCGCATTTCCATGAATAAGAAAACCCCCCCAAGCGGTCGGCTGCTTCGGGGGGCGTGCGCGTGGTAGCCAGAACTATCGGCGCAGATGGCGCCCATTGGTGCGCTCGCCGGCCGACAGAAAACCCGAAGCATAGGGTCGCTTCGGGTTTTGGCGTCGTCAATCAGGCCGGCTTGCCGCGCGTAGCGCGACGAACCTGCATGTTGACCCCTTCTCTCATCCGGACTATACCGTCGGCGTCGGATTTTCACCGAACTCCTGCCTTGCGGCTCACGGGCTTTCCAGGTCAGTTCTGCCTGGATTACCGTCGATCGGGAATTGGGGAAATCCCCTCACCCTGCCCCGAAGGTTTTCAATGTTCAATTGAGTTCATTATGGCAGAGTGATCCAGGGGCGTCAAGTAAAGCATTGTACAGAGGGGCGTGGGGCTGGAATACTGCTTCGTGATATTGGGCCGGTTGTCGGGGCATGAGGGGGATGGGACGGAGATCTGCGACAATGGGCGAGACGTCGCCCCCATCCCCCTCGTGCCCGTACGATGATGCGTGATATTGGGCCGGTTGTCGGGGCATGAGGGGGATGGGACAGAGATCTGCGACGATGGGCGAGACGTCGCCCCATCCCCCTCGTGCCCGTACGATGATGCGTGATATTGGCCGGTTGTCGGGGCATGAGGGGGATGGGACGGAGATCTGCGACGATGGGCGAGACGTCGTCCCCATCCCCCTTGTGCCCGTACGACGATGTGTGATATTGGGCCGGTTGTCGGGGCATGAGGAGGATGGGACAGAGAACTGCGATGATGGGCGAGACGTCGCCCCCATCCCCCTCGTGCCCGTACCAATCGGGTCAAAACGAATCCGCTGTTCATCCCCACCTTATGGGTTAAGGTTAGACAGTATCGCGATGAGGGCGTTGCGGCTAGGACGCTTCTGGCGCCGGTTCGCCCTCTTCTACGTCGTCTTTTTCGTGGCGAATTTCGCGCAGATGGGGGAACAAGATCACCTCGCGCAGGGTATCGCGGTCGGTGAAAAGCATGGTGAGCCGGTCGATGCCCATCCCAAACCCACCGGTAGGCGGCATGCCATAGCTCAGCGCCTCAATGTAGTCGACGTCGATCGGATGGGCTTCATCGTCACCGTGTGTGGCGCGGTAATTCTCATCTACGAAGCGCTGCAACTGATCCTGAGGATCGTTGATCTCTGAAAAGGCGTTGCACAGTTCAAACCCGCCGGCGAATCCTTCAAAGCGTTCCACTTGCAGTGGATCGGTGGGCGAACTCTTGGCCAGCGGGCTGACGTCTTTGGGGTAATCGATCAGGAACGTGGGCTGGATCAACCCAGGTTCCACAAACTTGCTGAGCAAGGTATCGACCAGCTTGCCCCACTGTGTATCGGCGCCTGCTTCAATGCCCCGCTGGCGCATCTCGGCGCGCAGCGTATCGGCATCTGGGAACACTTCGTAGTCGATACCCGATGCATCGAGGATGGCCTGCCGCAGGGGAATTCGCCGCCAGGGCGGCGTGAAGTCGATCTCGTGACCTTGCCACGAGACAACCGTGCTGCCCATAACCTGCCGCGCCACGTATGCCACCATCTCTTCGGTGCGGCGCATCACGTCTTCGTAATCAGCGTAGGCTTCGTAAAACTCGAGTTGCGTGAACTCGGGGTTGTGCTTGAAGCTGACGCCTTCGTTGCGAAAATCGCGCCCGATTTCATAGACCTTATCGAAGCCACCCACGATCAACCGTTTGAGATAGAGCTCAAAGCTGATGCGCAGGTAGAGATCCTGATGAAGCTGGTTGTGATGGGTGACGAACGGTCGCGCCGCCGCACCCCCATAGATCGGCTGGAGGATAGGCGTTTCGACTTCCAAAAACCCCTCGCCGTCCATGAAGTCGCGCAAGGCGCGGGTAATGGCAGCCCGTCTGCGGAAGAGATCGCGGATCTCCTGGTTGGCGAGCAGATCCACATACCGGCGTCGATAGCGCACCTCGGCATCGCGCACACCATGCCACTTGTCGGGCATTGGCTTGAGCGTCTTGGACAGAAACTCCATTTCGCGGACGTCGACGCTGAGTTCTCCGGTCTTGGTGACCATTAACGGACCACTGACGCCGATAAAGTCGCCCAGATCGATGAGTTTCTTCCAAACCTCGTTGTACCAGCCATCGGGCAGGGTGTCGCGGCGCACGAGAAGTTGAATGCGTCCGCTGCCGTCTTCCAGATCGGCAAAACTGGCTTTGCCCATCACGCGGATCGATTTAAGCCGACCTGCGATGGAGACGCTCGGTTGACTATCAACGTCGGCATCGTAGCCTGCGCGCACGTCTGCGATGGTCTGGGTGCGCCTGGTGCGGGCCGGGTATGGTTCTATACCGGCATCGCGCAGCCCCGCCAACTTCTGCAGACGGCTCTCTTCCTGATCGGTTAAATTCTCAGGGGCAAAGAGGTTGTGTGGATCGGTCACGGTGATCGTACTCCTGGCGTACACTTTAAACGATGCCGGACAGGACGTCGCTTTGGGTTCAAAAATAGATCGAAACGGCTACTCTACCTGGAGGATCTTGAATTCCATTTCGCCGTTGGGGGTCTTCACTTTGATCTTTTCACCCACTTTTTTGCCCAGCAGCGCTTTGCCCATGGGGCTCTCATTCGAGATCCGCCCATTTGCCGGATCCGCCTCGACCGAACCGACGATCATATACGTTTCTTTGATGTCTTCGCCAATCTCCTGCACGACGACGGAGCGTCCCAACGCCACCATGTTGGCCGGGGAATCGGAGTTTTCGTCGATAAGTTGTGCGTTGCGAAGGCGGTTTTCGAGTTCTCGGATACGGCCTTCTAAAAACGCCTGTGCATTCTTGGCTTCGTCATAGCCGGCGTTTTCGCTAATGTCGCCTTCGGCTTTGGCTTCAGCGATCTGGTTGGCTACCTCTTTGCGGCGCACGTTTACCAGATACTCAAGCTCCGATTCGAGTTTGTCATATCCATCTTGGGTCATGTAGATAGTATTGTTGCTCATAGGTCCTTTTTACACCCTGATCGCCGCGCGTGCGGCGATCACTCCGAAATGCTTGCGACGAAATTGGGAGACAACGAAAATACCGCCCGGCGACGACACAGGCGGCGCAACCAATAGTAGTGCCGACCCAAAACTGTCAGGGTCGGCGCTCACGGCAATTAGTATAGCCCACTTGTTCCAAGTTGTAAAGCGCCGATCAAGACCGGTTTTCCTCTGACATTGGGCATTTGACTCTGGTTAAGCGGGTGTTGTGCGTGATAGTCTATGTTGGCAAAAGTGCCGGCTTTTGATACATTCTTCACATCAGCCATCATTGGGCCGATCACGGGGTGCGATTTCGTAGACCGTGGCGGAACTATGGTAGAGCATGTCGGCCCATTTGCACCGGGATTTCTTAGCCACCATACGGACAGGCGTTGCACAATGAACCAGTGGGATGATTCTGAAGAACCGTTTGACGAGGTTGATTTTGACGCCTTTGCTCCTTTTTACGACGCCGACTACCGCAACTACAGTGAGGATTTACAACTGCTCGTCGATCTGGCGCAGACGAGCGGTGAACGTTGTCTGGAACTCGGTTGCGGCACCGGGCGCGCACTCTTGCCGCTAGCCGCCGCCGGGCATCTCGTCACCGGGGTGGATGGCAGCGCCGCTCTGCTGGCACTCGCCCGCCAAAAGACACAATCTGCACGGCTGACGGGGCACGTGGAATTGATCCACGATGACTTGCGCACCTTTCAGAGCGAGAAACCGCCTGTCGATTTTGCCTACTGTGTCAGCAATACCCTCATGCACCTACCCACCCAGGACGATCAACTCGCCGTCCTCGTCAATGCACAGCGACATCTGCGTCCCGACGGTCTGCTGCTCGTTGACCTCTTCAACCCCGACATTGTGCGGCTGAGCGAAGTGGCCGGCCTGCAAGAACTGGCCGATCAATGGATCGACGAAGAGAGCGGCGCTGAGGTCTACAAATGGAGCGTGCGCCATCTCGACGTCGCCCATCAACTCCAGGATACACTCTTCATCTATGAGCAGATCTTTGCCGATGGGCGCGTGCAGAAGCGGGCGATTCCGTTTACGTTGCGCTTTCTCTGGCCCAGTGAAGGAAAACTGCTGTTGCAAATGGCCGGTTTTCGGGTCGAAGCTGTCTACGGGGACTTCGAGGGCACGGCGTATGATGACAGCAGCGAGCGTCTGATCTTCCTGGCGCGTAAGTCGTTGTAGCCATGCACCCAACGGGACCGCAGTTTTTCGCGACCTGCTATCCACTAACAGGCCCCATCCTCGCTACTGTGCAGGGAGTTTCTGATGACCGATTTGCTGAGCCTAGACACACATCAACTGGATCATGAAGCCCGGCGCAGTCTGGAGCGACTGCTGTCGCGCCTGGACGAGGCCTTTGCCCGTGAGGATCCCGGGCAGTGGGCCGACTTCCGCGCCCGGTTGCTTCTTAATTTCGGCGAGTTGTTCGCGCGCTTGACCGTCCTCTACGGCCACCATTACGATTTTTTCTATCATCTTGAGCAACTACTACTTGAAATGGGCCGCAGTTGGTTCGCCCGCTCGGCGGATCTCAAGGCACTGGATCGGCAACGCAGTCAGGATCCGCAATGGTTCCAATCCGAGCGGATGCTGGCGGCGGTCTGCTACGTCGATCTCCTGGCCGGCGATCTGAGCGGGCTGCGCGCCAGGATTCCCTACTTTCAAGAATTGGGGCTGACCTACCTGCATTTGATGCCGCTGTTCAAGGTGCCTGAAGGCGAAAGTGACGGCGGCTACGCGATCAGCGATTATCGTACTGTCGATCCGCGCCTGGGCACAATGCAACAACTGCAGGAATTGGCCGCCGATCTGCGTCAGGCGGGGATCAGTCTCTGCCTCGACTTCGTTTTCAACCACACGTCCGACGAGCACACCTGGGCCAGGAAAGCGCTGGCCGGCGATCCGGACTACCGCCGTTACTACTACTTCTTCCCCGATCGCGAGATGCCCGATCGCTACGAGCAGCACCTGCGAGAGATCTTCCCCGATGCGCGGCCGGGCAGCTTCACCTATCGCCACGACGTTGGCTACTGGGTGTGGACTACGTTTAACAGCTTTCAATGGGATCTCAACTATGCCAACCCCGAAGTCTTTCGTGCCATGGCCGGCGAAATGCTCTTCATCGCCAATGCCGGCACCGAGATCCTGCGCCTGGATGCCCTGGCCTTCACCTGGAAGAAGTTGGGCACCGACTGTGAGAACCTGCCCGAAGCACACCTGCTCGTGCAGGCGTTCAATCTGGTCGCGCGGATCGCGGCGCCCTCCCTGCTTTTTAAATCCGAGGCAATTGTCCACCCCGACGAGGTGAACAGGTACATCGACAGCCGAGAGTGCCAGCTTTCATACAACCCTCTGTTGATGGCGCTGTTGTGGAACAGCCTGGCCACGCGTGAAGTACGATTGTTGCGCCATAGTATGAGCTACCGCTACACCATCCCCGCGGACTGTGCCTGGGTCAACTATATTCGTGTCCACGATGATATTGGCTGGACCTTCGACGACGGCGACGCCGGGGCTTTGGGCATCAACGGGTACGATCACCGCCGATTCCTCAATGCCTTTTACACAGGGCGCTTTGAGGGGAGCTTTGCGCGTGGCCTACCCTTCCAAGAGAATCCGCGTACCGGGGACGCCCGGATTTCGGGGACATTGGCCTCGTTGGCCGGGCTGGAAGAAGCCTTGCAGCGCGACGAGCCACTGCTCATCGATCTGGCAATCCGGCGTATTCATCTGCTCTACGCGCTGATCTTCAGCACCGGGGGGACGCCACTGATCTACCTGGGCGACGAAGTGGGCACCCTCAACGAGTACACCTACCGCAATGATCCGGCCAAGGCTGAGGACAGCCGCTGGGTTCACCGCCCCACCATTGATTGGCGGAAAGTCGAGCGCCGCCATGATTGCCAAACCGTCGAAGGCCAGATCTTCAGCGGCATCAAGCGATTGATCGACCTGCGTCAGTCCACCCCGATCCTTGCCGGCCATGACATGGATGTAGTGGACGTCAACAACGAGCATCTCTTCGCCTTTGTGCGCACCAACGCCGCCGGGCGTCTGCTTGTGGTGGCCAACTTTACCGAACGAGAGCAGACGGTCGATGCGAACTCACTGCGTGTGCACGGTCTCGGCTACGAGTTTCACGATTTGATTTCGGATCAACCTGTCCTGGCGGCACAGGAGTTGCGTTTGCAGCCGTATCAAGTGATGTGGCTGGAGGCACAGTAGCTTCTTTGCATTGTGCACTTTCTACAACATTTGCGTAGAAAGCTCAACCATTCTGTTGTTGTGCACAAATTCACAAAATGGTACTTTATCTACAGACGCAGCAATCGGTCTGCGTTAGTGTGAAAAACGTTGCGCTTATTGGATAGTGCAACCGGTTTCGCAGAGAGCTCTGCTGACCGTATCTAGAAGTTCACAATGATGTTTGCAGGAAGGAAGTATCTTATGTTCCCCTATGAGATGATGATGCTCGGACGTGAAGTCTACCAAGAGCGACTGGATGCAGCGGAAATGGCGCGGCGCATCGCTCGTCAACCTGGAACCAATGTCAGCTTGACGGATCGGATTGCCGATCACGTAGGCGACCTGTTGATCAACTTGGGCCAGCAACTCAAGCACCAACGTGATTGGCAGACCGACGCCCGCTCTAGCCGTGTCTAGATCACCAACAATCAAACATACAAGGTAAAGGAGCCTTGCGGCAATGTTGCCCACCCCGAAAACTAAAGAAAAAACGCCGTCCGAACCCAACAAGTCGGACGGCGTTTTTAGTTGAAAGAATGTGCTTATTCAGCTCTTAACATTCACTGTACCCGCAGATTGCACACTTGCGGCAGCCTTCTACATTGAGAAAAGCCGCTTCTCCGCAATCGGGGCAGATGTCACCGATGGGGCGCTCTGCCAGTGGCAGCGCCATCTGTTCGCCGCCAGGGCTGTTCTCTTTGACCACAGGCAGTTCGCTCAGGTGTTCGGCAAAGACTTGGGCGATGCCGTCGGGCAGGCTGCGTACGCGGTTGGCGCCGAAGCCCAGCGCTCGTCCGCCGCCAATGCCGGCCAGTTCGTCCATCACCCAGCGCAGACGCTCTGACGGGGGCAAGGAGGCCGGCATGCGCAGGGTAAGGCTGATCAGGCGGCCAATCGCTTCGCTGATGGCGCTGATGTCGCTGCCCGCCTTGCCCATGTTGAGGAATACCTCAAACGGCTCTTTTTCTTCGTCACTGTTGACGGTAATATAGGCGCGGCCCAACGGCGTTTCTTTGCGATAGGTGCTCCCCTGCAATAGCTTCGGCCGTGGCCGCTTGGTAAAGTAGGTTTCAGGGGCAGGCTGGCCGTTGACATGGGCGCTTGTTTCGGCACGGTGTCCGTTGGCGTGAACGACGCCACCGGCGGCAGGTTCGCCGCTCTCTTCCTTCTTGGCCCTGGTTGCCTTCGTCTCTAGCACCACTTCCTGGCGGCTGCCGGTTACATAGACGGTGAGCCCTTTGCATCCCAGCTCCCACGCCATGATGTAGGCCTGGGCCACATCCTCTTCGCTGGCGCCTTCGGGGAAGTTACACGTCTTCGAAATGCTGTTATCGACAAACGCCTGGATCGCGGCCTGCATGCGCACATGCTCTTCGGACGTAATGTCACCGCTGACCACAAAGGTGTGGCGCAGCTCTTGCGGCAGGTTATCCAGATTCTGGCACGAGCCGTAGGTCGCCACGAACTGCTTGATCTCCTGCTTGCGCGACTCGCTCAGATCGGTCTTGTTCAGTGCTTCCTCAAAGAGTGGACTGGTATAGAGCAACTCCACGTTGTTGTCGCCGTCCTTAAAATGACGGATGTAGCCCAGCGCAAAGACCGGTTCGCAGCCATAGCCTTCGCAACCGCTGACCGTGGCAATGGTGCCGGTGGGGGCCACAGTGGTCTGTGCTGCGTTGCGAATGCCATGCGCCTTGATCCCCGTCACAATTTGGGACCAATCCAGATCAGGGCGTCCCCAGTCGCGGCTGTACGAGAAGAGCGGAGACGGCGTCTGCCACTGCATGCCGCCGGGCTGTGTGTCGTCGTAAATACTACCCTCGAAGGCCAAAAACGGACCGCGTTCTTGGGACAGATCGATACTCTGCTGCATACAGTGGAAGCGCACAAACTCCATCACCTGGGCTGCAAACTCCTGGCCCTCTTCGCTGCCGTAGCGGATGCCCAGTTTGTACATCAGGTCGCCCAATCCCATGATGCCCAGGCCGATGCGACGGGCGCGGAAGGCTGCTTCTGCCACCTCAGGCACCGCAGGCACATAGGCATTGGCGCTCACCACATTGTCTAGGAAGTGAGTGCTCTCGCGAACCGTGCGGCGCAGCGCCTCCCAATCGAGCACGGCCGACCCTTCGTCATCAGTTGCCACATGGACGCCCAAATTGATTGAACCCAGGCAGCAATTTTCGTACGGGCCAAGCCATTGTTCACCACAGTTGTGCACAACAATGCCATTGGCGATGAATGAGTTTGTGAGGGGTTCACTCAAGTCGTAAACATCCTCTTCACCCAAATCGTCAAGTGCTTCCACTGTAGCCGTGTAATACTCCTGGTATGGCCCTCGTTTGCCATAGCTGAGCAGCAACTGGTCAAGTTTGCTGGCTTTGCTCTCATGCAGGAAGCCTATCTCGTTGCGGAATCGCAGCAGATTATCCTTTGATACAACCAGTTCGTGACCATTTCGAGTCACGTAGTCGCCGCCAGGCATTGACTTTGTCTCAGACAGTTTGCGATCAGTGTAGATACGACTGGCAATGCCGAAGTTTATCAGCAGTTGTTGGACACCCGTCAACACATCTTCTTCGCTTGACCACAGACGAACACTGACTCCTTTTTCTGCAGAACCGATCACGGTGCCATCGGCAGTGAACAAGCTTTGAAGGAATCCCTTCTGCATTTCCTCGGTGCCACAGAAAACGATCTCTGGCACACGCTGCTTGTGTGTGAAGCCAAGTTGAGCCATCTGCTCTTTGAGTCGAGTCGAAACCACACGGGATTCATCTCGACCTGTCACGTCCTGCACGCCTACGGGATAGGTTCGTGTGGGCGCATAGGTGTTGCCATGACCATGCGCTTCAGCGATATCAGTGACATATTCCGCGAACATCGGGGCCAGTTCCCGCTCTTGCCCAAAGAACATCAAACCAGCAGCGTTGGCTATGTTGAAGGTTCCATCACCAAGTAACCAACCCATTGTTCGGCCAAGGCCCAGGTTACCTCCGGCGCCGAACTGTCCTTTGTGGTTAAGGATGTGGACTTTATCGCCGGCAGACAACTGCTCTAGTGCCACCCAACCTTTGCTGGTCATGATTTGATGGTTCGCAGTGGCTTTGATCTGATAGCCTTCTTTGGTGCGCAAACGGTAGACTCTCTTGCGACCCGTGTAGAAGATACGCGAAGCGTATGCTGAGAAATCTCCATCGCCAAACCGGGAATCTATGACAACGCCGGCCTCTTCTTGAGATTTGAAGAGTGCATCGGCACGCTGCAATCCATTCCCTGTATAAATGAGGGTGTCGCCAGTAACGCACGGATTGGTTGCTTCTAGATCATAGAGATGCGGCACGGGGTTGCTGCGATTGGCGGCGTCGATGAAGAGCGCACCCGGCTCGCCGTTGTGATGGGCATACTTGATGATCTTGTCGAAGAGATCACGCGCAGGCACCGTCTTCCAGACTTTGCCGTCGCGCGGATTGCGCAGATCGAAGTCTTCATCCGCTTTGACGGCACGCATAAATTCGTCGGTGATAGCCACAGAGATGTTGAAATTGGAGATCATGCCTTCTTCGGCTTTGCACTCGATGAACTGCTCGATATCAGGGTGATCCACACGCAGGACGCCCATGTTGGCGCCGCGTCGTGTGCCGCCCTGCGCAATCTCGCCGAAGGCTTGATCGTAGACGCGCAAAAAGCCTACGGGGCCGGTGGCGCGGCCCGACGACGTGTGCACAACATCGCTCTTGGGGCGCAAGCGGCTGAATGAAAAGCCGTTGCCCCCGCCGGTCTGCTGAATCAAGGCCGCCACACGCAGCGTGCTAAAGATGCCATCACTGCTGCGCCCCATGTCATCTTCAATGGGCAAGACAAAGCAGGCCGCCAACTGGCCCAATGGGGTGCCTGCGCCGGTAAAGGTGGGGCTGTTGGGGAAGAAGCGCAACTCGGTTAACAGGTTGTAGAAGGTCTGTGTGGTGGCATCGGCGTCTCCGCCCAGCTCGACCTCGACATTGGCAATGTGATTGGCCACACGGTAGAACATCCCCGCGATGGTTTCCAGCGTGCTACCGTCGATATCGCGGCGCAGATAGCGGCGTTCCAAGACTTTTTTGGCGTTATCGCTTAGCGCAATCGTCTTGTCGCTGACATAGGTCGGCGGTGTAATCCGGATCTTCTCGCCCTTTACGACTTCCATCGTCGTATAGGTCCGAGGGAGGGTGGCTTCAGCCTCTCCCATCACTTGGGTTGTGCCAATGGTCATCTGTTTCCCCTTCTGTAACAGAATGGTTCGGAGAATATGAAATACAAACGAGCAAATTGTAGAACCTTTGTTCTGTTTGTGCAAACGCAAATTGAACACCTGCCGGAGGATCGGGCCTTCCAGTAGTGGTAATACAGGTAAATTCGATCTTACGGTGATCGCTATGCGGGTTGTGTGAGCATCATCAGCCGGGCAGAGGTCAAGCCAGGTGCGATACTGATTGCTCACCTGATGTAAAAGACGCAACCGGTGATTAGTCGGCAGCCACCGGCACTTGCCGTCCCATCAACCGATCCACTTCCGAGCGGATTTCGGCCAGATCGCTGAAGTCTAGATAAACACTGGCGAAGCGAATGTACGCTACCTGATCGACATGGGCTAACTCATCCAGGACTAGATTGCCAATGACACTGCTTTTCATCTCGGCGCGGCCCGTGCTGTGCAGGTGATCCTCGACATGCTGCACAATTTTGTCGATGGTGTCACTGCTGATCGGGCGTTTCACCGCAGCGATGCGAATCCCTGAGAGTAGCTTTTGACGATCAAAAGGTTCGCGTCTGCCATCGCGTTTAACGACCAACAGACTGGGCGCCGCATGTTCATAGCTGGTAAACCGTTGACCGCAGTTCCGACACTCACGGCGGCGGCGGATTGCATCCCCCGCATCCCGTGTATCGACAACTTTGTGTTCCTCGTGCCCACAATGGGGACAACGCATAAAGACTCCTGCCGACAGATACGTGCGGCTCAGGATAAACAGAGTACTGCTAACCGATATGCCCGTATATAGTGTTCAAGTTTGAAGTGGGCACTATATATAGGTGGTGTGGAGCACCAGTATAACACAGGGTTTTTGCTATTGGCAAGTGAGATTGGCGGAATCGGGATATGAAAATGGGCTAGAGGTCGAAAATTTAATGTGGAAATCGAGGACGAGGACCGCAGGTAGAGATGGCTTTGTGGATCCGGCGCAAAAAGGCCGAGGCGAGATTTCTCGCCTCGGCCGTCTATGATCGATCCTGCTGTTTTACTTCCCGTTGCTGCCGCGTGGGCGACGCAGAAACGCCGGAATGTCCAGATCATCTCGATTGAACGAGCGTACTGGGAAGTCAATCGGGGGCGTTTTCTGTTGGGGATCGGGCGCTGCCGGCGGTGGTGTAGGCGTTGATGAAGTGGCGCGGCGTTTGTACTGACTCGCCGTATCCTGTTGGGTACGCGACTTATCAAAACCAGTGGCGATGACGGTGATGTGTAACTCGTCGTTCATCTCTTCGTCGATCACGGCGCCGAAGATGATGTTGGCCTCGGGGTGTGCATTGGCTCGGATCAGCTCTGCCGCTTCGTTGACTTCGTATAGGCTCAGGTCGTTACCACCCTTAACGTTAAAGAGGATGCCTTGCGCGCCTTCAATTGATACGTCGAGCAGGGCGCTCTGAATCGCCTGTTTGGCGGCATCGCCGGCGCGGTTTTCGCCATTTGCGCGACCGATTGACATCAGCGCCGCACCGCCGTCAATCATAATCGAGCGGACGTCGGCAAAGTCGAGGTTGATCAGACCGGGCACGGTGATCAACTCACTGATGCCCTGGATGCCCTGACGCAAAACATCGTCGGCGGCGGCAAATGCTTGTTTGATTCCCGTCTTCTTATCCAAAATCTGGAGCAGTCGATCGTTGGGGATGGTGATCAGCGTGTCTACATTTTCGCGTAATCGTGCAAGCGCGCCATCCGCAGTCCGCCGTCGCTGTGACCCTTCGAAGGTGAACGGACGGGTGACTACGCCAATGGTGAGGGCACCCATCTCTTTGGCCACGGCCGCAATAATCGGGGCAGCACCAGATCCCGTGCCGCCACCCATGCCGGCGGTGACGAAGACCATATCGGCGCCCTCGATCATTTGCTCGATCTCATCACGGCTTTCTTCCGCTGCGCGCAGTCCAATCTCGGGGTTGCCGCCAGAGCCAAGGCCCTTGGTCAGTTTGTCCCCAATACGCAGTCGCTGCGGCGCATTTGCCAGCATCAGTGCCTGGGAATCGGTGTTTACCGAAATAAACTCCACTCCCTGAATGCCTGTTTCGATCATGCGGTTGACGGCATTTTGACCGGCGCCACCGACACCAATGACTTTGATTTGCGCGAAGTTATCCACGAATTGCGACTGTCCATTTCTGCGAGACATCGTGATGGCTCCTTACGGCACCTGGGCCAAATACAACAGCTTCAGTTTTGTTTACTGAAGGGGAACAAAAGAGCGTGTGTACTGGGTGCATTGCTAGTCTCTGTGCTTTCCCGGCGTGCAGCATGATGGGGGGTAGAAATGTACGCACGAAATACCAGGTAAGAGTAGTAACCACCCAATTGTAATCTTCAGAATTGACCGTCGTGTAGTCAATAAAATACTTTGTGGTAAAGAATTCTAATTGTAAAATCCTACTATAAGCGGACGTAAATTGCAAAGCACTGTTTTCGTACGAATTGGATGGATAGTTGAGTGTCCCCGATACCGATCGTGTAGTCGTTCAGGCCGGTCGTCCTACCCTGGCAACAAATTCCGCAACCAGCCCCGCAGTCGCTCTATCCAGGGGTTATCTTCGCGTAGGTTGCTATTCATAGGGCGGTGGATGGTGCGAGCGTCTTCGTGTAGACCCCATAACAAAAGACCAACACTGGTGGCGTAGGCCGGTGACTGCAATTCACGGCTCAACTGCTGGATCGGCACCTGTTCGCCTGGGGCGCCAACCCTTACCGGCATTCCTAGAATATGCCGGCTGAGCTCCGTGATGCCCGGCAACTGGCTCGCTCCGCCCGTCAGCACAACGCCGGCCGGCACCATATGGCCGTAACCACTTTCCTGCGTGCGGCGCTGGATCACTTCGCAGATCTCTTCGGCACGGGCTTCGAGGATCTGGCAAATAAAACGCCGGCTAAAGGTACGTTCCGGGCGGTCTCCAAAGACGGTCGCCCATACTTGCTCGTCTTCGGCGACTTTGAGTGGCAGTAGATGGCCGTAGCGCAGTTTTAACTCTTCGGCTACTTCGAAGGCGGCGCGCAGCCCCATCGCCACATCGTTGGTGAGATGATTGCCCCCGATATCGAGGACCTCAGTGTGCCACAGTCCGTTGCCTCGGAACAAGGCCAGATCTGTGGTGCCGCCGCCGATATCGGCCATGATCACGCCCATCTGTTTTTCTTCGTTGGTCAGGACGGCCTCGCCACTGGCCAACGGCTCCAGCACCAGCTCATCGATGTCGATGCCGTGAGCCAATACGCATTGGGCCAGGTTGTTGATCGCCATCGTCGTGCCGGTGACAATGTGCGCATCGACTTCGAGTCGATGACCGCTTAGTCCCAACGGTTGCTGAATTCCGTCCTGATCATCGACCTGCCAACTGCGTGCAATCACATGGATTACTTCGCGGCTTTCGGGCAGGGGCACGGCCTGTGCTGCTTCCAACGCCCGCTGCATGTCGGCCCCGGTGACGCCGTGATAGCTGTCGATGGGGCTGATGCCGCGACTATTGGTGGTGGCAATATGGCTGCCGGCAATACCCACATAGGCGCTGGTGATGCGCAGCCCGGCGTCGCGTTCTGCCAATTCAATGACTTGACCGATGGCGGCTGTGACCTCCGGTACATCCATCACCACTCCTCGACGGATGCCGCGGCTGGGCGTAACCCCGCTGCCCAACATGCGCAGGGTCAACTTACCCAGGCTGTCGTAAGCAACGGCGCCCACAAGGGCACAGATTTTTGTTGTCCCAACATCGATCGCTGCAATAATTTCCTTCGGCACAGAATCTGATCCTCATCATCTTGCATGGCTCTCTGTTGCTGAATAGAGAGTGTGTTCAGTTACCAGACGTGTCGGCGTAGTAGCGAAAGTATGGGCGGTTGGGAGCGATCACGCTAAATGTCTGGTTGGTGGTGCGATCATTTTGAATATCAGGCAGGGCACTCTGCAAGGCCAGCCACTTCTCGTCAAAGCGTCGGCCATCCCCCCAGTAGATCCACGTTTGGGTATCGGGGACGGCAAAGTTGAGACCATGGGTACGGTTGTAGCGGAGCGTGTCCAACCCGGGCAACCGGGTGGCCAGGCTTAGCGCAGTCTCAAGGAGCGCCGACTGCAAATGCAAGTCCTCCACCTTCCCAGGATCTCCCGCCGCAAACTCAGGATCGACAATGGTCACAGTCGGCACAAAACTATCACTACGTTGGGCCAGCGCTCGCCCATCCGCCAGAACCCAGTACTCGTTTAACTGTGTCGACCAACGTGCAATCGGTTCGATCTCGGTGACGGTCACGGTAACATGCGCCGGCCATTGGACTTGAACCTGGGCGTCGGCGACGTAGGGATGTGAACGCACTTGCTCTCGAATCAGGGCGGGATCGATCCACAGGATGCTCCAACTTTCAATATCACAGTACTCAAAAAGCTCTGCGCTCGTCAAATAGCCCATGTTGGCAAACTCTACATTCTCCTGGTAGACGAAGAAACTTTCGTCTTCTTGAAAGGTGTAGAGCGCGGCGACGACACCGATCAGCATCAATAAGCTGACTAATTTGGACGGACGAAAGCCGCTGAACCCGGGGAAGTAGAGCCGAATTTTGCGCAGATCGAAGGTCGGAAACCATTTGTGTGCACCGCCAACCAGCCCTTCGACACGCTGCCACTGTTGGGCAAACTCACGACGACGTTGGGCGCTGCGCCGCTGGCGCGCTACACGCGTTGAAACGGCCTTGCGTGCTGCATTTGAGTGGGGGCGAGAGCGGTCACGAGTCCCGCTCGACATCCTCGGCGTCAAGAGTTGTGCTCCTCTCACTCTGGATCAGAGCGTGCGTACTGCACGGTTTTGCTGTTGATCCTCGAAACGTTCCAGGGCTAGATCCACCAGGCGTTGGACAAGATCGGTCAAGGGCAGACCAGTGGCCGCCCACAATCGCGGATACATGCTGGCGTGGGTGAAGCCGGGCATGGTGTTGATCTCGTTCAGATAGATCTTGCCATCCCCGCTGAGTAGAAAGTCCACACGGGCCAGCCCCGCGCAATCGAGCACGCCGAAGGAGCGCACCGCCAGATCCTGGAATGTTTGTACCTGCTCCTCTGTCAACGCCGCCGGGACGATCAGGCGGCTGCGATCATCCAGATATTTTGCTTCGTAATCATAAAATTCGTTGCAAGAAACCACTTCTCCCGGCACGCTGGCAATGGGATCGTCGTTGCCCAGGACGCTCACCTCAATCTCTCGCACCTGAGGTACGCCCTGCTCCACCAGGATTTTGCGGTCGTATGCACCGGCCAGTTCGATGGCCTGCTGAAGTTGCCCGCGATCTTTGGCTTTTGAAATACCGACGCTGCTACCCAGGTTGGCCGGTTTCACAAACATGGGGTAGGTGAGCGCTGCCTCCAATTCGCCAAGGATGGCCTCGGCCTCATGCTGCCACTGTCTGCGCAGAAAGCTGCGATAGGCTACCTGCGGGATGCCCGCCTGAGCGAAAAGCCGCTTGCTGGTGATTTTGTCCATACCGGTGGCGCTGGCCAGGACGCCACTGCCCACGTAGGGCAAACCCGCCATTTCCAGCAACCCTTGCACTGTGCCGTCTTCGCCAAAGGGGCCGTGCAACACGGGGAAGATCAGATCGATGGCGGGGAGCCGATCCTCGCTGGCCAGCAATGGTACAGGCAGGGACGACCCCGTGTGCAGAGGTTCGTTGCCATTTGTCACTGACCCTGGCTGAGCCAATTCCGGCTGAGAGAGCGCTTCGGTGAGTCGTTTCATGGGATCGCGATCGACTAACCATCCACCACTGCGGTTGATCCCAATCGGCACCGTTTCGTAGCCTGCTTCGTTCAGAGCTTGCATCACCGTGCGCGCACTCATGAGCGAGACTTCGTGCTCACCACTCTTGCCGCCAAACAAGACGCCGATCCGTCGTGCGTTTTGCCGTCCATTCATCATTGATTGCCCCATTCACCAACCCACTGAATCTCAGGTTCCAACGCCACATGGAAGAGACGCAGAACACGCTCTTGGACATACTCGATCATGGCCACCACATCCGCCGCCGAAGCGCCGCCCACCCCGCCGGGATTGACGAAAAAATTGGCATGGGTGCGGCTCACTTCGATGCCGCCTATGCGATGCCCCTGCAGTCCGGCGGCTTCGATCAGGCGACCGGCATAGTCGCCGGGCGGATTCTTGAACGTGCTGCCCAGACTCGGCTCCACCGGCTGCGTCCTCCGTCGATGTGCCAGGAAGTTGTCCGCGCGCACGCGGATCTCATCGGGCACGCCCGCCGAAAGGCGGAAATTGGCGCTGAGCACCACCGATCCAAACCCTGCGCGCAGGACTCGTCCGCGTTTGAGATTGCTGGATCGATAGCTATAGGCCAGATCATCCGGTTTGACCTCACGCACCTCGTCATTCGCATCGAGGATCAGCGCGTCCCAAAGATTGTCTTTGACCTCGCCCCCGTGTGCACCCGCATTGTTGATCACGGCGCCGCCTACCGTTCCCGGTACACTCACCGCCCATTCCAGTCCGGTTAGCCCGGCGTTGACGCTGGTGCGGGCCAGCCCGGCCATGGCCGCTCCACTTTCGGCGTAGAGGTAGGGGCGCAGATCTTGTGGATAGTCACAGCAAGGTGGATCATCCACACGCACCTGGCGACAGCGATTTTGGATCACGAGACCGCGCACACCGGCATCGCTGATCAGCACGTTGCTGCCACCGCCCAAAATCCAATACGGTAGATCCTGGCTGCGCGCCCAGCGAACCAATTTGAGCAAGTGATCCACAGTTTGCACGGTGGCGAAGTACTCTGCCGGCCCGCCGACCTTCATGCTGGTCAGCGCGGCCAGGGGGCGATTTTGTTCAATAGCAATGCCAAGGGTGGCAGGGCGGCTCAGATCGAGCACGCGTTCATTGTGTAAGGATATCATATACCACTCATGTTTGGCTGCCGTCACGACTCTGGAAGAATGTCAACGTTCTAATCTGTGTACACAGTGCTTTATAGATGGGTTGATCACTCACGAGTCAACCTGCAACAGCCGATCCAGGAGAAGTTCGCCAATTCTGTAGCTTGTGCCTGCCCCTAAAGTGATCACCACGTCGCCAGGATGAACCGTCGCCGCCAGGTGATCGGCCATCGCCTCCAGCCCCGAGACGTGTTCGATCTGAGGATGTTGGCTGGCCGCCACCAGATCCGCCGCGGAGAGTGTGCCGTCATCGCTTTCGCGCGCCGCATAGATATCGGTGACGCGCACGAAATCAGCGTCGCCGAAACTGGCCGCCATCTCGTGCAGCAGTTGGCGCGTGCGGCTGAAGGTGTGCGGTTGGAAGATCGCCCAGATCCGCCGGTTGCCGAAGCGCGCCCGCGCCGCCGATAAGGTGGCGCGTACCTCGGTGGGGTGATGGGCGTAATCGTCGATCACGGTGACGCCGGCGGCCTCGCCTTTCCACTCGAAGCGGCGTGCGACCCCGGCATACCCGCCCACTGCGGCCAGGATCTGCGCATCCGGCAACCCACAATGACGAGCGACGGCCGTCGCCGCCAGCGCGTTGCGCAAGTTGTGCAGTCCCGGTACGCTCAGCGAGATCGTCCCCAATGGCCTGTCGTGCCAGAGCAGCTCGGCGCCGAAGCCTCCTGCGCTGCCCGGCGCAACCGCAGTTGCCCGCAGATCCGCCTCCTCGGCCAACCCATATGTGATCCAACGGGTCTTCGCCGTGTAGGCTGTGCGAATCGCTTCGGCCCCTGCATCATCGGCGCATCCCACGATCAGGCCGCCATCCTTCACCTGTGTTGTAAAGGTGGCAAAGGCGGACCGAAACGCTTCGGGCGTGGGGAAACAATCGGGATGATCCCATTCCACGTTTGTTACCACTGCGATGGACGGTGTCAGCCCCAGGAACATGTGATCGTACTCATCCGCCTCAATCACAAAGTAAGGACTGCTGCCGGCGTGCGCGCTGCCGTAGTCGGGCAGTTCCGAGCCGACGATGTAGCCGGCGTCAACGCCGCATTCGTGAAAGATGCGCACAATCATGGCGGTGGTGGTGCTCTTGCCATGGGTGCCCGCCACCGCCAGCACCGTGCGCTGTGCCAGGAGTGGACGTAAAAAGTCGCGACGTTTGACGATGGGAATACCCAGGTCTGCCGCCGCCGCCAGCTCTGGGTTGTGGGTGCTGACGGCACTGCTGATCAGGACCACGTCTGGGTGGCGTTCTGGATGATCGATTAAATTGGCCGCAACTTGACTGGCATAGACGACGACGCCCTGCGCTGCCAGGGCGTCGGTGCGCGGGTTTCGCTGTGCATCGCTGCCACTGACACTAATCCCCATTTCGTGGAGAACTGTGGCGATAGGGGCCAATCCACTGCCACCGATGCCCAACAGATGGACGCGTAGCGAACGATCCCCCGCGGCAAGGCGCGTGATCCAGTCACCGGTGGGGGCGGCGTCTGCAGTGGATCGATTGTCCTGCCCGGAATGGATCATGTGAGCTTCCCGATGAGTTTCATTGTCTACTACAGTGCGGCATAAATGCCACGGTGGAAATATGGCGTCTGTACCACCAATAGAGAGTTGTGATGGCAATCCCTACCGATCAAATCACGCTTGACACGATACTAGCCGCGCACACGCAACAGCAACAACACGGCGATGGGCACCATCCACCATGTCGCACTGGGCAGCAAATACTGTGGCAACAATTGGATCACAGCCTGGGCGGATGGGTTGTCGGTAGGGTTGACCCAGCCAAACACCCCGAATGGATAGCCATAGGCTTGTTGATAATACCAGAGTGTCCCTGCGATCAGATAGCCATTCAGCGCACCGATGAGCAGATCGAGTATCTTCCCTTGTGGGGGCGGGACAGGTCTGCCGGCGAATGTAATCGTTTTCCCTGCATACCCGGCAAAGACGGCCGCAACAAAGGCGATTTGATAGATCAAGCTCAAAAAGAGCGGCTCCGAGACGGTAGCCTCATCGAAGAGGAGACTGCGCGTGCTCAACAGCATTGGGTTGATTCGTTCCTCGACAAAGAGCAGCAAGAAGATCGCCACCAGGATGATCATGGTGCTGCCCAACTCTTTGGCATAGCCACGCGCCAGCCCGATCAGGGTGATGATGATGGCAATAGTGGCAAAGTAAAACTCAACTGGACCCATGCAGATCTTCCTGGCGAATGATTATTGTTTGGGTTTGGCCTTGGGTGGGCGCAATGTATTCGCCACCGCCACCAGGACCAACGTGAGGAAGACCACGATAATCAGCGGCTGTTGCTCGTCTAGCGTGCCCCAGACATTGTTGAACCCATCGCTGACGACATCCAGCGCACTGCGCAAGACTAGCCCCGCGCCATCCTCAGGCACAGTGGCGCCCACCCCTGTCTGCCCGAAAAAGATACCGCTGAGCATTGGCAGAAAGATTGAAAAATAAAAGATGCCGTTGAGCATGCCCAACAAAATCGCCATTAGATCGGATCGGTTCTTGGGGCTGCGCACGGCGCGCCCGGTTACCCAATAGGTGAACAGCAACAGGATAACCCAGAGCAAAAAGATCAAGGTGTCTCGTTGTTCTGCGCCCACCAGATTTGCGGTGTCGCGGATGATCAGAATGGCGTCGGGATCGTCGCCACTCAACCCACCGCCGCGGGCAAAGGCCTGGAACTTGTACAATAGATTGACCAGGGTGACCACAATTGCCGAGTAGCGCTGCAAGATCAGGTAGCCGCCAATCGCCACAACGGCCACAATCAACTCGCGTAAACTGCCCCGACGGTACCCTACCCAGCCAAAGAGGATGAGATATAGAATGAGGACCGCTATCACTTGCAATGAATCGCTCATAGTACTCAATCGTTCAGTCTTTCAATTCAGTGTGACTGACCGAGTTTGACGAGAACCTCTGCCAGGTTGCGTGCAGCGGACGGAACGCCCAGGCTTGCCATGGCGGCGCTCATTTTCAACCGGCGCTGCTCATCGTGGAGCAGCTCCACAGCGCGTGGCAGTAACTCGGTGGACAGATTGCCGTCTTCGATGATGATGGCGCCGCCGGCATCGGCCAGTTTGTTCGCATTGGGCTGTTGGTGATTGCCCGCAATGGGCAGCGGCACCAGGATCGCGGGCAACCGCGTCAACGGGAACTCGGCCAGCGTGCTGGCCCCTGCCCGCGCTATCGCCAGATCGGCTGCGGCCAGTGCCAGAATCATCTCATCGTGTAGATATGAAACAGGATGATAGCGATTGCCTAAGCCCGCTGGAATCTGCGGCGGCGTCTCTTGGTAGATAGGCCGATCGCGCGTCCCCACCACGTGCAGAATCTGACAATGAGACAGCAGATCGGGCAAGGCTGCCCATATCGCTTGATTGATGCTGCGAGCACCGCGACTGCCACCGAAAACCAGGACGAGCGGCAAGGTATTCCCCTGTGCATCGCCCAATGACCAATCAATGTCCAGCGCTTGACCCAACCGGCGGCGCGTTGCCTCTCGATCGGTTGCGGCATTTAACAGTTCGGGGCGGACGGGGTAGCCGGTGACTACTGCTTTGTTGCCAAAAAAGTGACTTACGTCTGGGAAGCTGACCGCCACCTTCGTCGCCAGCAGACTCAGCCAGCGGATCGCCCAACCCGGCGTCATGTCGGGCAGGTAGATCAGGATTGGCACACGGCGCAGGCGGCAGGCAATCGCCACCGGTGTGCAGACATATCCCCCGGTGACAAAGCAGACATCGGGGCGAAATTCAGCCAGTAGCTGTAAGGATTGACGCACACCTACGGCCATTTTGCCAGCATTTGCCAGCGCCGTCAATGGATTCGTGCCGCGCAATTGCCCTGTCTGAATCGCCCGATAGGGGATGCCGGCCTGAGCAACCAGTTCACGTTCCACACCGTCTGCGCTGCCCGCCCACAGTAGATCGACGCGATCAGAACGGCTACGGCTAGTTTTTGCGGCTGCTGCCGGTGCGATCGTGGCTGCGTCCCCTTTGTTGATCGCTACTGCGGCCTGTGCCGCGACGGGTTGGGGCGGTGCGACCGGTCCCGTTTGACTTTGTAGGTGTGTTGCGACGGCCAGCGCTGGATACACGTGTCCGCCGGTTCCGCCACCCGAAATCAAAACTCGCATAGCTTAGCGCTCCTTTGGGGCGAGCCGCCATTGGACTGCCCCGATATCTACTGATGTTGAGTAGAATACCGGTCGCGCCCAATAATGTCACAAGAGAACTGCCCCCAAAACTGATATACGGCAAAGTTACGCCGGTAGGGGGGGCCATGGCTACGACCACGGCAATATGGATGATCGCCTGTAGCACGATCAACGACGTGATCCCCACGGCCAGGAGCGAACCGAACATGTCGGGCGATTCGGCGGCGATGCGAAAGCCGCGATAGGCCAGCAGAGCGAAGAGAAGGATCACGATCAGCGTGCCCATCAACCCCAATTCCTCGCCGACAATGGCGAAGATGTTGTCTGACCAACTGAGCGGCAGGTTGCCGGGTAGCTTCTCTGTGCTGTTGCCCAGCCCTGCCCCGAAGGGCCCGCCGCGCACCAGCGCTTCGGATGCCTGTGTGATCTGCCATTCCGGGCTTTGCAGCGGATCAAGCACAGACGCCAGGTACGCCTGCACACGATGTTGCGCATAGTCGCTGCGCGTGATGACCACCCAGAATGTGATCACCGCGATTACGCCGCCGATCAGCAACTGTTTTAATTCGGCGCCGGCCAGAAAGAAGATGATTGACGCTGTGATCACAATGAGGATAGTCGTGCTGATATCGGGCTGTGCCACGATCAACCCGGTGACGATCCCCATGAGCACGCCAAAGGGGATCAGCCCATAGTTGATCTGCCGGATGCGATCTCCTTTGCTGGCCAGCCACGTGCTCACGTAGATCAGAATGATGATCTTCACCGGCTCACTGGGCTGGACACTGCCACCGAAGAGGGTGCGTGTGGCTCCGTAGCGCGCCGTGCCGAAGATGATCACGGTCATCAAGGCCAGCAGCCCCAAACCCATCAAGAGCACACTCCAACGCTCCCAGAAGGTGTACGGGATCATGGCCGCCGTCACCAGGGCGGCCAGGCCCACGGCCAACCAGCGTAACTGCAAGATCACAAAGTGAAAGGGCGATGTGAAGTATTCCATCGCCCATGGGTAACTGGCGCTGAACACCATGACCAGCCCAAAGAGCAGCAGCGCCGTTACAACGGTGATCAGACCCCAGTCGTAGCCGCCGATTTCTGATTGTTGGTTGGACGAAGAAGAACGCGTCGTCGTCATCAGGTCTTCACTGCCTCTTCTGTTCGGCTTGTACCAGACTGCGGAAGTGCTCTCCTCGTTCTTCGAAATTCTTGTACGCATCGTAGCTGGTGCCGCCAGGAGAGAGCAGCACAACGGTGTTTTTGTCGGCTATCTGCGCAGCCAGGTGCACCGCTTCGTCCAGACGCTGCAATACGGCGCAACCAGGTGCAGAGAGACGGCGATCTGCGGCGCGCTCTTGCACTGTCTCTACAATCATAGAGCCTGCATCGCCAAAGCCAATCAAATAGTTGACTCGTTTGAGCACTTCGTCGGCAAATTCTTGCCAGGGCAGCTTCTTATCTTTGCCTCCCGCCAACAGGATAAGCGTCTGTGCGCCGGGGGCGAAGGTGCGCAGACCGGCGATGGCCCGTTCCGGCGCCGTGGCGATGCTGTCGTTGATCCAGGTAACGCCGCTCACGTTCTGCACCTCCTCTAGCCGATGGGGCACACCGGCAAAGGTGCGCGCCACCTCGGCCATCGCTTCAATCGGCACATACATGGCGGCGCGGCTGATAGCCGCCGCCGCCAGCAGGTTGCTGACATTGTGGTCGCCGCGCAGACGCACTTCGGAACGCAGGCAGATGGTGTCGCCGTTGTAGACAAGCCGATCATCGATCAACGATGCGCCCTGTTCGAGGTTCTGCTGCAGGCTGAAGAGGACGGGCGGCGTCGGTCGTGCGGCCAACTGTCTGTGGAGATCGTCGACCAGATCGTTCATGGCCCAATTTGAGGGCAGCTTAGGCCCCGCCACTGCACCGAGTGCCAGCCTTTCGGTCACCGGATCGTCGGCGCTCAGGATCACCCGTGTGGATGGCTTCAAATGACGCAAGAGGTTGAATTTGGCCTCGGCGTAACTACGCATCGCGTCGTGACGATCCAGATGATTGGGTGTCACGTTGAGGATGGCGACCACGTCGATCGGTAGTGTTTCAAAATCGCCGAAAGCAAGCGATGGGTCGAACAGTTCTAGCTGAAAGCTGCTCAGCTCGAGTACGATCAGATCGTCCGCCGTAATTTGATCCAGGCGGTCTATGAGCGGAAGGCCAATATTGCCGCCTACGTGGATAGTACGTCCACTGCCGGCGCCGGCTTCGCTTAGCATGTGCCCCACCAGGGTTGTCGTCGTGGTTTTGCCGCTGCTGCCTGTGATGGCAATGACCGGGCAGGGGGCCAGTTGGCACGTGAGCAGGCTGTCGTTGCTCAGCGGAATACCGCGGCGGATCGCCTCTTGCACCAGCGGCAACTGCGCCGGGACGCCGCCGCTCAGGCAGAGCAGATCGCACTGATCGAGTAGCGACAACGGGTGGTCACCTAGCACCAGATCCACCGGTAGATCCGAGATGCTTTCGAGCTCCGGGCCGAGTCTGTCGGCGGAGGCAGCATCATTGATCGTCACCTGTGCGCCGGCGGTGTGGAAGAAGCGCGCCAGCGCACTTCCCTGTCGAGCCAACCCCAGGATCACGACCTGCTTATGGCGGAAGGAGTAGGATGGCGCCAGATTGATCATATTGATTGCACCCTCGGCGTTTTCTCCCTGCAGCATGTCAATCGTGGCGTCCACGCCAACTTCTGCCGAAATCGTGGATAGATCGCTTTCAGGTGCTGTGCGGTCAATGTACATGCGAGAACCTCCGTTCTCAACGAACTTTCCATCACTTGTCAGAGCGCTTTTACATCAGGGCAAGCGCAACACCCAACATGCCCGAAAGGACGCCGACCAGCCAGAATCGTTCCTTCACCTGGGTTTCGCTCCACCCCAGCAGCTCGAAATGATGGTGAAGTGGCGCCATTTTAAACAGGCGTATGTCGCGACCTAGATAGCGTCGCGTGAATTTGGCCGAGGCAACCTGGAGCATCACCGAGAGAGTTTCGCTCATAAAGACAAGACCCACCACGGGCAGCAGCAACCACTGCGCCGTCATCAACGAGACGAGGCCGAGCGTAGCGCCTAAGGCCAGGCTACCGGTGTCGCCCATAAAGAGTTCGGCCGGGTGGGCATTGAACCACAAGAAGGCGAAGAGCGCCCCCACAATCGTAAAGCAAAAAGCGGCCAGGTAAGTCTGCTGCTGCAAAAAGGCGATAATGCCGTAACTGGCAAAGGCGACGCTGCTCAGACTGCCGGCCAGGCTATCGAGTCCGTCGGTCAGATTGATGGCGTTGCTGAATCCAACAATGATAAAGACGGCAATAGGCAGAAAAAGCCAGCCGATTTCGACGAAATTGGGAATCCCGGGCACGCCAACATAGTCCAATTCTGGTGGGCCAAAGTAGAGCACCGAGGCGATGATGAGCGCAAAAATGAACTGAAAGATGCTCTTCATGCGGGCGCTGATGCCTTCACCCTTGCCGCGCAGACCCTTGATTCCCTGCCAGTCGTCCACGGCGCCGAGCGCCGAGTAAGCCGCCAGACAAAAGAAGAGCAAAAGCGTACTTTGCCCAATCAGGTTGAAACCAAGCAGATCGGCCAGATTGAGCACACCGGTGATCAAGAGCACCGGCACCACAAAGAGAAATCCACCCATGGTAGGCGTCCCTGTTTTCACTTGATGGCGATCCGGCCCTTCGATACGGATTTGCTTCCCAATCCGCCACCGTTTGAGGAGACTGATCAGCGGGCGCCCCCAAATAACGGCGATGAAGAAACTGATACTGCCCAGTGTCAGGGGAACTTCCATGTACGACTCTATCCCTTTGCGCCCAATGCGCTTTTTGATAAGGTTACCTCTGCAATAATCTGATCCATACCGACGGCGCGGCTGCCTTTGATCAGGATCAGATCCTGAGGCTGGATCAGGTGGTGCAACGCATCAATGACTTCGGATGCCGTCGACACTATGTGCAGGTTCGCCGGATCGTACCCGGCGGCCAATGCCTCTTCGCCGATGATGCGGCCCAACTCACCCACGGTGACCAACACTTCTGTCACGGCGGCGGCGCGGATGCCCACCGACCTGTGCCCTTCTTCAGTATAGCTACCCAGCTCGCGCATATCCCCAAGCACGGCAATGCGCCGGCGATGCACTCCGTTTTGTAGATCCGCCAACAGATTGAGCGCAGCGAGTGTGCTGGCGGGGCTGGCGTTGTAGGTATCGTCAATTACGGTGCTGCCGTTGATTCCCGGTACCACCACCAACCGCAACTGACCGGTCATGCGCTGCAAACCGGTGGCGATCTCTTGCCAGGTCATGCCCTCAACCAGACCTACGGCCGCAGCGCGTAACGCGGTGTGGACACTGTGTCGACCCAACATGGGCAACTTGATGTACAGGTTTGTCTTCTTGGCGCCGGCGGGCTGATGATGAAAGCGAAAGCGGATGCCTTCCATCCCCGAACTTTCAATCTCGTCGGCCCACAGGTCTGCTTCAGGGGTAAGGCCATACGTGAAGATGCGTGCTTTGGTCAGATCGGCCATGGTGCGCACTCGCTCATCATCCCAATTGAGGATGGCGACGCCGCCTTCGTCCGCGCTGGGCAATGCTTCCACCAGCTCCGACTTGGCCTGCAAAATACGATCGATGGTGCCCAGCCGCTCCAGATGCACAGGGCCGACATTGGTGACAACACCGACGTGTGGGCGGGCCAGGTTACAGAGCAGGCTGATCTCGCCCAGGGCGTACATGCCCATCTCTAGCACCGCTCGTTCGTGAGATATGTTCAGGCCAAGCAGCGTCAGGGGCAGGCCCTGTTCGCTGTTGAGATTCCCCACATTATTGTGGATTTTGAAGCGCTGGCTGAGCACAGACGCCGTCACTTCTTTGGTGCTGGTTTTGCCCACGCTGCCCGTGATGCCAATCACGCGCAGACCCGGCGCGGTGCGGTGCAACCGTTGGAAGGCGCCCACTTTCTGCAGCGCTTCGACGCTGTGCTCTACTATGTAAATGATTGGACGATGGCTGAGTGCAACGTCCTGGTGATGAGTATCCAAGGCCGGGATGGCTCGATGCGCATTGGTACAGTTAACGATCAGTGCATTGGCGGCCGGCGCACCGTCCACTTCGAGGCCTTCCAAACCGTGGGCTTCGCAGATGATGGCTGTGGCGCCGTTGTTCAACGCATTGCGCACAAAACGGTGTCCGTCGGTCTGCTGACCGGCGACCGCCACAAAAAGTGATCCGGCCGAAACGGCACGGCTGTCCAGCGTGGCTGTGCCGATGGGCGCCGGCGTCAGCGCCAACGGCGGGGAATCCCCAGTCAGCGCTTGCCAGAGTGTATGTTGGGTGATCGAGGTCTCGACGATGGGGTGCACGCGTTTGATTCCTTAGTTCTTCAATCGCTCCGCATCGGGCGGAATGTTCAAATGATCCAACAGGCGGAAGGCGACGCGTTTGAAGACAGGTGCGGCCGACTGCGACGCCCAGCGTACAATGGTGGTGTCGGGGCGATCTAGTTTGACCAGCACCACAAATTGCGGATCGTCCGCCGGTGCAAAGCCCACGAAACTGGCAATGGTCTCTTCAGAGTACCCGTCGGCAGTGGCGATTTCGGCTGTGCCGCTCTTCCCGCCAACCGTATATCCGGGTACCTGCGCCTGTGTGTTGCCCGTTTCGACGACGTGGATCATCATTTCGCGCATGACGTCTGATGTCTCGGGCTTGAGCACCTGATGGGCCGTGGTCGGCTGTGTCAGCAGTGTATCGCTACCGTGGACGCGGGCGGCCACAATGTACGGGCGCATCAGCTTGCCGCCGTTGACCATTGCGCACACGGCACTCAACATCTGGATCGGCGTCACCGCCACACCTTGACCAAAGCTATTGGTCCCCAGATCTGAAGGGCTCCACGTCGGATCGCCAGGCCGCTTGACCAACCCGGGAATCTCGCCGCTCAGGTCGATATTGGTATCGGCCCCGAACCCAAAGAGCGACACGTAATCATAGAATTTTTCTTCACCAAGGGCCTGCGCAACCTGCACGGTGACCACGTTGTTCGACTGGGCCAGGGCGTCGGCGACGCTCAAACGGCCAATCGCGGTGCGCGTGCTGTTCATAATGGTTCGCTGACCAACCACGATGGTGCCTGTGTCTGTAAAGATGGTCGTCGGTTCCACCGCGCCCGCATCAATAGCGCCGGCGACTGTAATCACTTTGAAGATCGATCCCGGCTCAAATTGTGCGCTGACCGTTGAATTGTTGAAACTACTGGCGTCTTCCGTTTCGTAACGGTTGGCGTCGAACGTGGGCCAATTCGCCATACCCAGGATTGCACCTGTCCGTGGGTCCATCACGATGATGCTGCCCGCTTCGGCGCGGTAAAAGGTCACGGCGTCACGCAACTCTTGTTCGATGATCCATTGAATCGTGCGGTCGATAGTCAGGACGAGTCCTTTTTCGTTGCCCTGGGCCAAAAACCGTTGCGTCTGCAAAGGGAGAGCCTCGCGCGATTGCCGTCCACCCTGGGGCAACCCCACGCCGCTACTCGGCAAAAAGCTGGCGTAATATCGCTCAACACCGAGAACCGGCTTGCGCTCGCCGGTGACGAACCCAATCACCTGGCTGGCCAGGCTTCCTTGCGGATAGAACCGGCGCGGTCGCTCGCTGATCAGGATCTGATCCAGCACTGTCTCATCGGCATCGCGGCGGCGTTTTTGTTCGTCGAGAAGCGCCCGTCCGTCTGCGAAAGCGACGTCCGTCGCAAGCACCAGGTAACTGCTCTCTGAGTTCTGCGCCAGGCGGTTGCGTGTCTGTTCCACCGGGATGTGGGCGTGCTCCCACAGGATCTCCGCGATCGTCAACCAGTCCTCAGGGGGGATGCGATTGGGGGTGGCGGTGATGCGGTAGGTGTAGCGATCCGCCGCCAGCAGAACACCGTCGCGATCGACGATCACGCCCCACGGCGTGCGGTCGTCCACCGTATAGCGTGCTTGATCGGCCAGCGACGATGGCGCATAGCTCTGCCAGGCATTGACTTGCAGACTAAACAGTCGCATCGACAACACCAGCCCCAGCGCGCCCAGAATGATGACAATTGTGCGCAGCCGCCATCTCGGCCCAGTTGCCGGGGATGAGTCAACTGCGGGCCTGATTGGTGGGCCGTCTATCGTAAGGTCGGTTTGGCCGGCGCCTGTTTCAGATGTGTGTTGGGATTTTTTTTGATTCATCAGGTTTACTTCACAGGAAAAGAGCTACTGAGGAAATGCAGCGTAGGGATGGACATGCGTCCATCCCTACAAGATTCGATGACTAGAATCGATCTTCTGTCCATCGCTGCCACATCAACCCGATCGGCACGTCGTTCGGCTGCCACCATGTCTGCACACGCTGCCATGAACGGGTAAACCATTCATCGACGGCGTTGCCCCAGTCCGTCTCGTTCGGCGCCGCCGTTTGTCCGACGCCAGACGAACCCGCCTCTGTGGACAGCCCGTCTGATGTCTGCACCGCCGCCGTCGGCGTTCCTTGGGACGAATCGACCCAGCGGTACTCTGGGTTCAATCCGGGGCCATACCCCATGCGTCTGGCCTCTGTCTCGATGCGTTCCAAATGGGTAAACTGGCTGATCTGCCAGAGTAACTCGGCGTTTTCCTGTTCGATCTGGGTGTACTCCAGGCCCAGATCGTCAAGGATCAACTCGGTCTGTGTGATCTGCATCGACAGCAAGACTTGCAGCAGTACCATTCCTGTCACGGCGAGCATGATCAGAGTCCAGATCAAGTAGTCGCGCGCTCCTTGAGGCAAGGGCAGCACATGCGCAAGACGCCTAAGCGCGCGCAGTGGCTGCGCGTGAGGTAGGTTTTGAGGAAGGTCAACTGCCGATGGGAAGGTGCTGTTCTGAAACATGGAACGCATCCTTTAAGGGTGCTAGAGGGTGAATAACGATAGATTCTTACGACATTGGTGGTGTATTTCACCGTGATGCATTTCACCACTGTTGAAGTTCGATCCGTTCCTGGTGTCAAGAACGGTACACTCAAGCGTTCTGACTTCGCCTACGATAGTAGAATGATCCCATTTACACTAAATATCTTACAGTTTTATGCGTTCGGCTACCCGTAGTTTTGCTGAACGACTGCGCGGGTTTTGTTTGGTTTCCGCATCACCGGCAACAATGGGCTTTCTGTTGACAATAATCAACGTTGGCGTTCGTTCCACACCCCCAAGGGGATGAGTCGGGTCGGGCACGTAGTCTTGCGCTTCACTGCGCATCCACTGTTTCACGATCCGGTCTTCCAAGCTGTGAAAGCTGATCACTGCCAACCGCCCACCTGGCTTCAGCAGCGTTAACGCCTGTGGCAACACTCGTTCCAACTGACCTAGCTCATCGTTAACGGCGATGCGCAGCGCCTGAAATGTCTGCGTCGCCGGGTGGATACGTGTTCCCTTGCGCCCACCAACGGCTCGTTCAACGACAGCGGCCAGATGTGTCGTGGTGTAGATGGGCCGCTGCTTCACAATGGACTGGGCGATACGGCGGCTGCGATGCTCTTCACCATACCGGTAGATCAGGTCCGCCAGATCCTCGGCCGAGGCGTGATTGACCAGATCCGCAGCGCTTTCCCCCTGAGTGGGATCAAAGCGCATGTCCAGTACACCTTCCTGGCCGAACGCAAAACCACGTTCTGCTGTATCCAACTGAAAAGAACTCAGCCCCAGATCGAGCAAGATCCCGTCCACAGCCACAAACCCGGCTTGATTTGCTACGCTCTGCATCAGTTCGAACGGTGTCTGCACCAGGATCAAGCGCTTCTCGGCGATCATCGGCGCCAGTCGTTGCTCGACTCGTCGGATGGCGGCGGGGTCGGCGTCCAGCCCTAGCACTTGACCATCCGGTGTGCTGCGGGTCAGGATCTCGGCTGTATGTCCGCCTCCACCCAGCGTGCCATCGATGTAACGCCCGCCCGGACTGACATCCAGTGCATCCATCACTTCTTCCAACAGGACGGGGAGGTGGGCCGCACCTTCAGGGTCGGGAACGAGCATCGCCATCAGACACCCAATGCGGCAAAGAGATCCTCGCCGAGTTTTTCGTCCTGCAGCGGCGTCAGCACCTGGGCATCCCACTGCTGTGGATTCCACAACTCAATATAGGTATTCATGCCGGCCACAATCACTTCGGTTTCGATGCGGGCAAATTCGCGCAGCCGTGGGCTGATGAGGATGCGTCCTTGTTTGTCAGGTTTGAGATCCTCGGCGGCGCTAAATAGAGCACGCCTCAACAGCGCAGAGCGCTGGTCAGTCAGCGGTAATTGGCTGACTCGTTCGGCAACCCGATTCCATTCATCCAGCGGCATCACCAATAAGCAACCGCCGCCAGGGTTACGCGTTACCACCAGACCGGCCATTAACTGATCACGGAACTTAGCTGGAATGGTCAAGCGCCCCTTGTCATCGAGATTGTGGGCGTACTCGCTAAGAAACACAGTCTCTCTCTTCGTCCGCTGGTTGTAAATGGCGTGAATATCCCAAATCAGTTGCTGTGGGTAGAAAAGGCATAGAACATGCGTTCTCTATCCCACTGGCAGCTTGCTTTTCTGTGGATTGTAGGGTGATTGTCCCACAATGTCCCATATTCTCCCACATGGCTGTTAAAATGGCAACCCGCTATTTTGGTTCATAGCGCCATTTATTTGGGATTCTATTTGGGATAGTATGAGCGAGCGGCGTGTCTGAACCGATGACTTTGGTGATGCATCCTCCACTGTGATATCATCGCGGGTACGTATTTTGAACATTCAGGGTGAAGCAGGGCGATGAATCCCCATACATTGCGTGTACTTGAATATGACAAGGTATTGGCGCGGATCGCTGCGCACTGCGCCTTCAGTGGCGGCGAGGAGATCGCACGTTCACTGTTGCCCAGCGATGATTTGCGTACTGTTCAAGAGTGGATGCAGCAGACAGACGAAGCGTCCAGCCTGCTAGAGCAGAAAAACGACATCTATTTTGCCGGCGTCACCGACGTACGTCCTCTGGCGACAAAGGCAGAGCGTGGCAGTATTTTGCTGCCCAGCGAACTCTCCGAGATCCGCAGCACATTGCTGCGCGCCCGCACATTGCGCAATACGCTGACTCGTCTAGATCGTCAGTTTCCGCAATTATCCGATCTGGCGTCTGTGATCGAACCCTGTGAGCACGTAATCGGCGAGATCAGCCGTTGTATCAACGAACGCAGCGAGGTGTCGGATAACGCGAGCAGCGAGCTATCGCGCATTCGCTCGCAATTGCGTATCGCCCAGGATCGGTTGCTCAGCACACTGGATCGTCTGGTGCAGAGCGAGGATCTGCGCCCATACTTACAAGAGTCGATTGTGACGCAGCGCCAGGGCCGGTATGTGATCCCTGTGCGCGCCGAACACAAAGGCCAAATCCAGGGGATTGTGCACGATCAATCATCGAGTGGGGCTACGTACTTCATCGAGCCGCTTAAGGTGGTGGAACAGAATAACGCCGTGCGCGAGTTGGAATTGGAAGAAGAGAAGGAGATCCGGCGTATTCTGGCGCAGTTGAGCGATCTGGTAGCTGAAGAAGCCACCTACATCGTGCGCAACGTCCAGATCCTGGCGCAATTGGATTTTATCTTCGCGAAGGCCAAGTACGCGTACGAGATCATGGCGACCGCGCCCACGATCGTCCCCTTCGGCAAGTCGAAACCTATTGTTGTCGAAGGCGAAGATCCAGAGAATGCGGTGCATCACCCAGGGTCGGTGCTCAACTTCCGCCAGGCGCGTCATCCACTGCTCAACCCCAAGACAGTCGTACCCATCGATATCTATCTGGATGATGACTACTATATATTGGTGGTGACCGGCCCCAACACAGGTGGCAAGACGGTCATGCTGAAGACCGTTGGGCTGCTGACGGTGATGGCGCAGTCGGGGCTGATGATTCCGGTGGATGAGGGCAGCGAACTTTCTGTGTTCGAAGGCGTCTATGCCGACATCGGCGACGAGCAGAGCATCGAACAGAATCTCAGCACGTTCAGCAGCCACATGACCAACATTATCCGTATCCTTGAAGAAGCGGATCCGCTTAGTCTGGTTTTGTTGGACGAGTTGGGCGCAGGCACCGATCCCGATGAAGGGTCGGCCTTGGCGATGGCGCTGCTCGATAATCTGCGCGATCGGGGCCTGACCACCGTAGCGACCACCCACTACAGCGATCTCAAACTCTATGCACACAATACGCCGGGGGTGCGGAACGCTTCGGTAGAGTTTGACGTTCAGACCTTAAGCCCAACCTACGAGTTGAGCATTGGCCTGCCCGGACGATCCAACGCGCTGACCATTGCCAGTCGGCTGGGGTTGAATCCGACCATCATCGATAAGGCCGAGAGCATTGTACGGCCTGAAGCACTAGAGGTAGACGCACTGCTTGAAGATGTGAGACGGGCCCGCCAGGAAGCGCAACATGCTTTGGACCGTGCGCGTGAGCGTGAACGTCAGGCCAATTCGGTGGATACGGATCTGCGCTATCAACTGGCGCGCATCGAGGAAGCCCGGCGCGAGGTCATCGCCGATGCCCGGCAGACGATGCAGGTGGAGTTAGCCGATGCCCGCCGTGAGATCGAAAATTTCCGCCGGCAAATGGTGCGCGGTACGACAGGCCCCGGCACCGTCCACGAGCAGTTCATCTCCGAGGCGCGTGAGGTCATCGCCCGTCGCGAAGAAGAGGTCGAAGGCCGTGTCGATCGTCAGGTGACGTCTAGCTCGCCTTTCTCGCGCGAGCCCGGTATGGTGATCGAGATTGGCGACCGCGTCTTTGTGCCCAATTTACAGGCCACCGGCGAAGTGTTGAATATTGATTTCCGTGACGGCAAACCCGACGAAGCCGAAGTCCAGGTGGGCAACTTCCGCCTGAAACTGCCGGTGCGCCGCCTGGAACTGCGCCAAAAGGCTGCCGCACAGCCACAACAGCAGCCATCGCGTCTCCGTGTGCAGGGGCGTTCGTCGGGCGGAAATGTCAATATGGAATTGGATCTGCGCGGCGAGCGTGTCGAAGATGGCCTGCGCCGCCTGGATAGCTACCTTGATGAAGCGTATCTCGAAGGGTACCCGTGGGTGCGCATCATTCATGGCAAAGGCACCGGCGCTATGCGCGAGGCTGTGCGCAATACCCTGCGCGATCATCCATTGGTAAGCCGGTCGCGTACCGGGCAAATGGGTGAAGGCGGCGACGGTGTCACCGTTGTCTATTTGATGAATGAGAGCGGGAAGAGTGAACCCGTTGTCGAAGAGTAGAAATCCCATCCACTCACAAGGATAGAGGAAGATGTCAGGATTGACCAGGGAAATCCTTCGCTGTAGCGTGGGCATCACCGCTTACAACGAGGAAGAGAACATTGGTCCGCTGTTGCGGGCTATGCTCGATCAACATCTGCATCAAGTTGAGATTGCCGAGATTGTCGTCGTGGCCAGCGCCTGCACGGACCGTACGGTGCCGATTGTGCGCGAGTATGCTGCGCTCGATGATCGTATTCACTTGATCGAGCAGGAGCACCGAGAAGGCAAGACCAGCGCCATCAATCTCTTTTTGCAGGCATCGACGACCGATATCTGCGTTCTGGAGAGTGGCGACACCCTGCCCGACGACTACGCCGTGGAACACCTGGTGCGCATGTTCGAGGACCCGGCTGTGGGGATGGTCGGTGCACAGAAGGTGGCCGTCAACACACCCGATCACATTGTGGGGCTGCTCAGCCATCTTCGCCTGCGCATGGAACACACCCTCTGCCTGGAGATTCCTCGTCTGGGCGAGATGATCGCCTTCCGCAAAGTGTTTGACCAAATTCCGATCGATGTGGCCATGGATGAAGCCTTCGTTGAGGCCATCGTTGTGGAGCGGGGGATGCAGGTCCGCTATGCGCCCGATGCCGTGGTCTACAATGCAGGCCCGACGACGATTGGTGATTTTGTGAAGCAGCGGCGGCGCAACCACGCCGGTCATCTCTATTTGAAGCACAAGTACGGTTACGCCGTCAGCAGCATCCAAAACAAACGGGTGATCAAAGTCGCTCTCAAGGAACTTTGGGGGATCATCCAACTGCTATGGGTGCTCTTCTTGCTGGCCGTGTTGGAAGGCTGGAGCCGTGTGCTGGGCTGGTATGACTTCGCCATCAAAGGTGATCGTCACGTCGTGTGGGATATGGCCTGGACACAGAAACAGAATGTCCAAAACGTGCGCTCTCTGAATGGCACAGGCACAAACCAGGGGAAGAATGTTTCGGAACGCCCAGTTGCCGTCGAGAAGTAGAGATCAGGCGACAACTACTTTCATCGACAAATCGAATGCAAATCTCAATGCCGAATCGCTATAAAGATCATCTCCTTAACTTAGCAAAAATCGCAGTCGGTCTTATTCTGCTGTTTTTCCTCTACACACGCCTCAAAGATCCTGCCTCACTGTGGCAACAGGTGGTCACGTCGAACAAGGTGATGCTGGTGGTAGCGCTGGTGATCTACGCCCTGGCCGTCGCCTTCAGTGGTGTCAAGTGGGGTATCCTGCTGCATGCAGGCGGCATCCATGTCACGTTGAAACGATTGATCACCTACCAGTGGTTGGCCGAATTCTTTAACAATTTCCTCCCCGCTCAGGTAGGCGGTGACGTGATGCGTGGCTATGCCCTGGCCAGCGATACTCATCGCCGCGCCGATGCCGCCGCCAGTGTGATGATTGACCGCTTCATGGGGCTTTTTGTCTTTATGGTGGCGGCAGCTTTCGCCACAACGACTATCCTGATCGGCGGGCGCCCGAATGGTGTGCCCTTCGGCGCCGATGAACTGGTGGCTCTGCGCGTGATGGTTCTCGGTAGTGTGGGCGTCGCTCTTACCCTGAGCGGCATCCTCACGGCTATGCTCAGCCGCCGCCTCAAACTGTTCGCCGAGCGTGTGCTCAATCGTCTCCCCTTCTCTGACAAGACCATGCCGATCTGGCAGAAGTTGTCGCAGGCGTTCAACGCCTATCGGTATCAATATCGAGCATTGCTGTTGTCGGCTCTGGGCAGCGTGTTGATCGTGGTCTTGACCAGCGTACAGATCTGGTTGATCGCCGAAGCCGTGGACCCGGGCAGTCTATCATTGATCGAAGTACTGGTGATCAACCCCATCATCGTGCTGCTGTTGGTGGCGGTGCCGCTCTCTCCCGGTGGGTTGGGGGTGCGCCAGGGCGCATTCGCGATCATGTTCTTCCTCATCGGCGCGGGGAGCGATCTCGGCTACGGTGTCGGTCTGCTGCAACAGGTGATCGTCTACGTCGTCAGCCTGCCCGGCCTCCTGCTGTGGATCCGTGGGCAGCGCAAGGCCGAAACCATGGATCCCGCGTTGGTATGAACCCGGAACCGCTCTCCGAATCCGAAATCCACCATCTTTACTCCGCCGGTGACGCCGCACACGACTTTGATCACGTGCGGCGGGTAACACGCCTGGCTGTGCATATCGCACAGGCCGAAGGCGCAGACGTAGAGGTCGTGCGCGCCGCAGCCTTGCTCCACGATGTGCCCCTGCCCACAGGGACGCGGCCGGCGCATCATCTAGCGGCGGCAGAGTTTGCACGCTCCTGGCTGATGGAACGCTGGGGAACGGACGCCGAAACCCTGGCGCGTATCGACAACGTCGTCCATGCCATTGAGGCGCACCGCTTCCGCGACCAATCGATCCGGCCGCGGACGCTAGAGGCGCAGTGTCTCTACGACGCCGATAAGTTGGACAGTATAGGCGCCATCGGCATCGGGCGCGCCTTTGCCTTCGCCGGCAGCCACAACAGCCGTCTGTGGACGCAACCCTGGCGCGACGTCCCCGCAGATGATGCTAAACCTGCCGGCGCAGACTACACCCCGGTCCACGAGTACGTTTACAAACTGCGCCGCCTGCTCTCCACGCTCCACACCGAAACTGCCAAGGCGTTGGCCGAGCGGCGGCATCTATTTATGGAAGCATTCTTTCAAGAGTTGGATGACGAGATGATGGCATGAGGAGAAACGTATGAGTTCCGCAGAACACAAACAACAGGCCGCTGAAACGTATGCCCATGTGTCATTGGCCATTGTAACGGTGAGCGACACGCGCAGCGAGGAGACCGACAAGAGCGGACAGACGATCCGGCAGATGGCCGAGGACGCCGGGCATCGCATCGTCAACTACCGCATCGTGAAGGATGAACCCGATCAGGTTGAGGCGGCCCTGCACGACTTCAGCGATGGTTCGGCGCAGATCGTCATCTTCAACGGCGGCACAGGCATCAGCGCACGCGACCGCACGTATGACGTCCTGGCCCGGCGGCTGGAGAAGGTGCTATCCGGCTTCGGGGAGATCTTCCGCATGTTGTCCTATCAGGAAATCGGTTCTGCCGCCATGATGAGCCGCGCCACGGCGGGCACCTATCAGGGTACCGTGATCATCAGCATTCCTGGCTCGACCAATGCGGTCAAACTGGCGATGGAGAAGTTGATCCTGCCCGAGATTCAGCACCTGGCGTGGGAATTGACCCGCTAATCCGCAGACAACAACCCTCTGCCCTACCCCGCACCCGGCATTTCCTGGTTAATTGAAATTGATGAACTTCCAGTATTGATCCGTAGGCGCTATTGGCTCTACAATAGTACACAAGAAGCGGCACGGGCCGCTTCTTCGCTATTGGGGGTGTTCCCCGACGTTTCTACCCATCCAACACGAGGACTGAATGCACGCATGGTGGTTTCACGAAAGTTTTTCTATTGACCAGGAAGCCCTTACCCTGGACGGTGTGCCTCTCCGCTGGTTAGCCCATGAACATGGGACTCCCCTCTTTGTTTACAGCCGCGCTACGATCCAGCGTCAGTTGCAGGCGCTGCAAGCCGCATTGGCTACGGCCACGGACAGCTCTGCCATTTACTATGCTATGAAGGCCAACCGTTTCGCCGGTGTGCTCGATGCCGTGCGCTCTGTGCCCGGTGTGGGTGTGGACACCTGTTCGCCGCGCGAAATTGGGTATGCGTTGCAGAGTGGTTTCACGCCATCGCAAATTTCGTTCAACGCAGGAATGCTCTCTTGCCGCGATTTGGCGACGGTGACCGAGACAGGCGTCCACTGTACGTTGGACAGCTATTCGGCGCTGCGTCGTTATGGTTCTCTGGCTCCCAAAGGGACGCCGGTAACGCTGCGCTTCAACCCAGGCGTGCGCGTAGGCTATGGCCAGGGAGCCAACCTGCGCTATGGCAACGATAAATTTGGCTTCGAGGTCGACGAAATTGAGGAAGCGCTGCGCGTGGCCTTTGATTCCGGGTTAGACGTCGATGGCATCCACATGCACCTGGGTTGGGGTCTGCAAGAGGAGAGCGTCGAACTGGTGGAAGATGCCTTTGCCCGTCTGGCCTATATCGCCGGTCAAGTCCCTGAACTGCGCGTGATCAATGTGGGCGGCGGATCGGGCGGACGCTACAGTATCACCGATCACCCATTGGCGCTTTCAACCTGGGCAACGCTGATTCGCAAACACCTGGCGCCGCTCGGTGCGACCATTGCCTGCGAACCTGGCACCTTCGTCGTCGGCCCCGCCGGTGTGCTTTTGCTCGAAGTCAACACCGTGGAACAGCGCCGCGGCGTGCACTGGGTGGGCGTCAATGCCGGGTTTGCCCTCAACCCCATGCCCGCACTCTACGGCGTGCCGGTGGAGGTTGTCCCCGTCCAGGCGCCAACCAGAGCGCCGGAAAACACCTACCGCGTCGTGGGCCACATCAACGAGACCACCGACGTCTGGGCCAAGGAGTGCTTCCTGCCCGCACTCCAGGAAATGGACCTGTTGGCCCTCCTCCCCGCCGGCGCCTATTGCACCAGCATGAGCAGCGATCACTGTCTACGCGGGCAGGCCAACGAGATCATGGTCTGAGCGCACCTGCGCAGCAGGCACAGCTTCAAGCGCTGGGCGCCCCCATCAATAACAAAAAGCTTCCCGAAAGGCACAAACCTTTCGGGAAGCTTTTTGTTTCCCGCAATCGGCATTCCTTAAAAAATTGGCACTTGACTTAGTGTTGATTGTACACTATACTTTGTGTTAGTTGAACACTAATTCGGCATCACCCAGGACAAACCATCATGTATCAGGATCTCAACACCATCCTCGACACCCTACGCCACGCCGTTGCCCCCGAGGAAGTCTTCGGCCCTCTGAGCGGCAGCGTAGACGGCGATCTCAAGGATCGCTACCGGCGGCTACTGCGGCAGGTGCATCCAGACTACAACCCTGCCGCCGTGGATGCCGCCACTGAAGCCTTCCGCTTGGTACAGCGTTGGTATGCCAGCGCCCAGCGCAAGCTGAATGGAGGCCAACCGTCGCCGATCGAGATCACATCACCGCGGCATCGGTACACGGGCGATCAACCTTCGTTGACCGGCGATCTCTGCGATCTCTTCCCCGCTCAGACAGAAAACGGGTTGGCTGTATTGCTGAAAGTGGTGCGAAACCCTGCCAACGCCGATCTGCTTCAGGCCGAAGCAAAGTCCCTGAAGCAACTGGATCGGGCACTCACCGGCCAACCGTTGCGGGCGCACCTGCCCACCCTGATCGAAAGCATCCAAATCCAGGACGCCGCCGACGTGCCCCACCGCACCAACGTCCTCCGCCGTGAGGATGGGACGGTGCGTATGGCCGACGTCATCGCTGCCTATCCGCTCGGGATCGCTGCCGCCGACATGGCGTGGATGTTCAATCGGCTCTTGGCGACCCTGGCCATTACCCACGCCGAAGGGATTGTCCACGGTGCTGTCGTGCCGGCGCACCTGCTCTTGCGCCTATCCGATCACAATGCGCTGCTGATTGACTGGTGTTACAGCGTGCCCAGCGGCCGGGCCATCGCTGCCATCAGCCCGCACTATCGCTGCTTCTACCCGCCCGAAGTCTTTGAGAAGCGGCCCGCCACACCGGCCACCGATCTCTTCATGGCGGCGCAGTGTATGGTAGCGCTCCTCGGCGGAGACTGTGCCAGCGGACAAATGCCGCCCACTGTGCCGAAGCCGATCCAGGCGCACCTGCGGGCCTGCCTGATCCCGTCTCCGCACCGGCGGATGGCCACGGCGTGGACAGTCTTTGACGATTTTCGCGAGATCCTGGAGCGGATCTATGGCCCGCCCCAATTCCGTCCGTTTTCGATGCCATAGGGGTCACCACTTCCGTCATTCGTTTTCCATCATTTCACAACAGGAGCAAACTTATGGGCTTTTCAAATTGGAGCGATCAGGCGTACAAATCCCGCCAATCTCAGCGCAAACAGACCAATCAGACCGCCTTTACCTACGATCAGCACGTCCGCCAGAGTGGACAGGTACGTGTACACGATCAGATGAACCCGCACGGCGTGGTGCGCGATAGCCGAGACAGCGACATCCACCCCGAATCAGTGGCCATCGGTGTGATCTTCGATGTCACCGGCTCGATGGGCAGCGTGCCTACGGTGTTGCAGACCAAACTGGGCGCACTCATGCGCGTGCTGATCCAGAAAGGGTACATCGAGCATCCGCAGGTCCTCTTCGGCGCCATCGGCGATGCCTACACCGACGCCGTACCGCTTCAGATCGGCCAATTCGAGGCCGGTATCGAAATGGACGACGAACTGGGTAAGATCTACCTCGAAGGCGGCGGCGGTGGGCAGGTCCACGAAACCTACGAGCTGGCCGTCTACTTCATGGCGCGCCACACCAGCATCGACTGCTGGGAAAAGCGGCGCAAAAAGGGCTACCTCTTTACGATTGGCGACGAAAAGCCCTACGCCGTCGTCCGTCGCCAGCAGGTGATCCAGCTCATCGGCGACCCAATTCAGAAGGACATCCCGGTGGAGGAGATCCTGGCCGAAGTGCAGAAGCGGTATGAACACTTCCACATCATCCCTACCAATACCTCACACGGACAAAGCGCCGACGTGCAAGGACGTTGGAAGGAACTGCTTGGTGAGCGCGTCCTCATGCTCGCAGATGAAAGCGCCGTCTGCGAGACCATCGCCCTGGCCATTGGCCTCTGCGAAGGCAAACTCGATGACCTTTACGACGGTGTCCAGGATCTGACGCAGGCGGGCTACGACGCCAACGCTGTGGCCTCGGCGTCCGGCGCACTCAACCACTACGTCGCCACCCGTGCGCCTATCGTCCGCACCGCACGTGGAGTCGTCCCCTCTGCGACCGCAGCCATGGACGACGGACGGCTATAAACATCCATAGGCGGAGACGGATTTCAGGATCTGAGAGCAGAGAAGCAACTTTGAAAACCCGAAAATGACTAGCGTCGGTTGAGTCCGACCGCAGCGGTCGCGACCGCAACGGTCGGCGCCCGGAGCTTGCGGAGGGCATATCGAAACCAGCGCGTTCGACGGCGATCCGATGTTGACCCGCTTTCTGAAGCGGACCCGTTCCTTGGCTCGTTTGGTACAGGCGCTGCGCCATAGCGGCTCGCAGACTCGCCTACTCACCCGGCGTCACTCGCCACGGCGTCGCTAGTGTCGTGTCAAGGGCCAAGTGATGGCAATTCCGTAGGGGCGCTGCTTGCTGCGCCCGGCACACTGTGGGCGCAGCAAGCAGCGCCCCTACCCATCAAATCACGCTTGACGCATCACTAGCCACGGCGTCACTAGAGTGGTGTCACTTTGAAAACAAGAGTTTTGTGCCCGGCGAAGCTAAGGTGCGGGACTACCCGGCAAGAGAGCGAATGTGGCGAGAACTACCACAGAGAACACAGAGAACACATAGATAAGGTCGCTTCCCTCTTCTTCTTTGTGCTCTTTGTGTTCTCTGTGGCGATTTTCAGCATCTCGACGGAATCGCCGACGAGGCCGCTACGTTCGCCTGGTCCAGGCGCTGCGCCTTCGCCCTCAGCAAGAAGGCACCTCAACCGGCGCCGGCGAAACTTCGGTTTTCAATGTGAATTCACTTTAGTCAGAGAGTTCTCGGTTTCAAAGTGATACCACTATACATTCTGAAATCCGTCTCCAAAGGAGAAACCATGTCTAACGTTATTGTCACCGTCGATCTGGGGTTTGGCGACGCCGGCAAAGGATCTATCGTCGATTACCTCACCCGCCTGCACGGAGCGCATACGGTGGTACGCTTCAACGGCGGCGCACAGGCTGCCCACCGCGTCGTAGACACAGAGGGCCGCGCCCACGTTTTTTCGCAGTTCGGAAGCGGCACGCTCGCCGGCGCGGGGACGCATCTCTCTCGCTTTATGTTGCTTGATCCCCTGGCGATGGCGGCGGAAGCGGCACACTTGCAAACGCTGGGCATCGCCGATCCCTTCGCCCATACCACCATAGACGAAGATGCCCTGCTTATCACCCCCTTTACGCGTGCCGTCAACCGCCTGCGCGAACTGGCCCGGCGCAGCGAGCGACATGGCAGTTGTGGCGTCGGCATCGGCGAAACCGTGATCGACGCCCTCCAATATGGGGATCAGGTGCCGAGAGCAGGCGATCTGCGTGATATGGAGAAATTGCGTGAGAAACTTCGTTTTGTCCGCGACTTGAATCTGGGGAAGTTGGCGGGGTTTGCGCATCAATTGCCCGAGGACGAACTCGTGGCCGACGAGCAATCCATTCTGCTCGACGACGACTCTGTCGACTGGTTGCTGGTGCACTACGCGATCCTAGCGCAGCGAATGCGCATAGTGACGGGCGACTACCTGCACGATCTGCTGCGGCAAGCCGGAACGGTCCTCTTCGAGGCGGCGCAGGGCGTGCTGCTCGACGAGTGGCGCGGCTTTCACCCGCACACCACCTGGAGCACCACCACCACAACCAACGCCGATCTGCTGCTGGCCGAAGCAGACTTCGCCGGTCCGCTGAAGCGTTTGGGGATCACCCGGGCCTACACCACTCGCCACGGCGCCGGCCCCCTGGTGACGGAAGATCCCGTTCTCACCCAGGCCCTGCCCGACGCCGCTAACGTCTTCGGCGATTGGCAGCAGGGCTTCCGCGTCGGCTGGCTCGACGTCGTCCTCTTGCGCTATGCCCGGGACATCGTCGGCGCCCTTGACGGCGTCGCCGTGACCTGTTTGGATCGGTTGGCCGATCTGAGCGAGGTGAAGATCTGCCGTCGCTACAACCGGCAACCCTTCACCGTGGATCGTATACTGCCGTCCGCCAATCCCCACGATCTGGCCTATCAAACTCAGATCACGCAAGCACTGGCGTCTTGCACCCCGATCTACGAGACCGTCGACGGCCCATTCGATCTGCTGCCCCTGATTGCAGATGCCGTGGCCGCGCCCGTCGCCCTCATCTCATACGGCGAAACCGCCGCCCATAAGGAAGCGTTTCAAGCCGTTCGCGCCCGTGACGCTTACTTCCAGCGTAGGGCCAGCCGGCTACGTACCTTGCCGTCCAGTGACGTGTACAGGATCGTCCGCCCGTCGATGACGACGAGATCGGCGTGGCCGACGCCCACGTTGCCGGGCATGTCCACGAGAATGGGGTTTGCGGGGAAGGTTTCCCACGGGCCGTCGATCTGATCGGTAAGGCTGCGCGCCAGCCCGAGGGCAAATTGTGTATCCCCACCGGCGCCCGGCGTAGGGCCGCGCACGCCTTCATAGAGCATGTAGTAGCGGTCGCCAATCTTCTGTACATCGGCGGAACTGATGGTGCGAAAGTCGAAGAATGGGTTCGTTTGTGGCCCCGTCAGATCCAGCGGTCCGTAGCGGTCGGCGCCGCCGAAGAGCGGATTGGCGGCGCACTTCTCGAAGCGTGCGAGGATGGTATCTACCGAACCTTTGTAGCAGCCCATCGCCCCCGGGTTCTGCCCCAATCCCACAAAAATATAGAGCATGTTGTCTTCATAGAAGATCCCCGGCGGGCCGCCTACCAGGCATTGATAGTAGTAGGGGGTGTTGGGGTGCACGCCAATGCTTTCGGCCTTGGTGCAATCGCGGAACCAATATTGCCAGATGCCTGTGAGTGGCACCTGCCCAACCGGCGTCCAATTGTAGCCGTCGGGCGACTCGGCCTTCATGATCATGGCGCGATATTCATAGACGAGGTGGAGGCGCTTACCGTCCCAGGCGACACGCGGATACTGCTGCTGATCGATGTGATCGCCTTCCGACGTGCAAGGACATTGGTTGCAGGCAATGCGGCAGACCGGCTCATCCAGGTTGAATGAGTGGCCGCCGTCGGTGGATCGGTAGATCACCAGACAGCCGGGAAAGGAAACCGGATCGCCACATTGATCCATAACCCCTGCCGACTGATCGCTGGCGTGGACGTAGCTCCACAACTCCCCATTGGACATCACGATCGTTTCCGACTCACCCATGGGCAGCCCCGTATTGGTGACTTCCATCAAAAATTCGGCGTCTCCATCCCAAAAATCTGCCAGCGTGGGGTGTCCACGCCCGGGCGGCTCGGGTTGGAAGATCAGTTCGGGCAGCGGTGTGGCGGTGGGCGAGGCTTTCGTTGCCCGCAGCGAGGGCGTAGCCGCCGCCACGGTTGTCACCGTCACCCCTGCCGTGGCGGTAGGGGTAGGTTGCGTGGGGAGGGGCGTCGGTTCGGCATCACGTGGCACGCACCCCACGAGGATGAGCCCAATCGAGAGCAAAGCCAGAAAGCGAAGATACCACCGCCAGGGAGACGGTGAATGCACGGTGACGGCGGAATTCTGCAAATTTAATCTCAAAATCATAGGAGTGCTGAAAAAGCGATGGGTAGCAGCTTGGTATACGTGGAAAGGGCTGGGTAGAAGCTCTACCCAGCCCACTGACCCTAGCGGTAGACTTCGCCGGTGATCCGCACCATGTCGGCGTAACTCTGCGCGCTGAGTGCAGCACCGCCGATTAACGCGCCATCGATATCGGGCTGCTCCATGATCTCCTGAATATTGCCCGGCTTTGTGCTGCCACCGTACAGAATACGGACCCGATCGGCAACGCTTTCACCGTAGAGATCGCGCACCGTCTGGCGCACGACACCGCCGCAGATGTCACCGGCCTGCTGCGCGGTGGCGGCTCGTCCGGTGCCAATCGCCCAGATCGGCTCGTAGGCAATGATCAGCGCCGCCACTTGCTCGGCGCCAAGACCATCCAACGCGCCGCGCACTTGACCGCTGACGAAGCTTTGGGTTTCGCCGGCTTCGTTTTGCTCAAGGCTCTCACCCACGCAGACAATCGGCTTCAAGTCGTGCTGTAGCGCCGCCTTGATCTTCTTGTTCACGTCGGCGTCGCTTTCGTGGAAGTACTGTCGGCGCTCACTGTGGCCGATGATCACATACTCGGCTAGCCCCAACAACATGGGCGCACTGACTTCGCCGGTAAAGGCGCCGCTGTCTTCGTGATAGATGTTTTGGGCGCCGACTGCAATTGCGCTGTCGCCGAGCACACGATGAACGGCCGGCAGCGACACAAAGGGCGGACAAACCACACAGTCGACGCCATCGGTGTCGACGATACGTGATTTGATTTCGCCGGCCAGGCTTTCCGCCTCGGACGGCGTCATGTTCATCTTCCAATTGCCGGCCATCATTGGACTACGCATGGCTCATTCCTTTGGTATGGAAGCGCGGAGTTTGTGCCGGGCAGCGCCGTCAAACTCCGCTCCTCATTTGGTTAGATTATGAAAACGACGGGCCTTCGTCATCGTCCGCCCGGTCTGACGCGGAATCGCCTGACGCGGCATCGTCTTCGGAAGCATCGTCTTCTGCGACACGATTGAACCGTTCAACCTCCGCCGCATATTCGGCCTCGGTCAACCAGGATCCGCCGTGCACCGCATGGCGAGCCAGGTTTCGCGAGGAATCGAACCAAAGCTCTACCTCAACCTGACTAAAGCAGCGGTTGGCGCCGCTGCTCTGGATCACCTTGCGCGTGTAGTAGGTAGCGTCGCTCTCTTCGGACTGACTCAACGCATTGAGCAGATCCACATTGGCGCTGAGCGGTTCATTGCAGCGTCTGCTTAAGACATAGATCGTGAACGTGCGTCGATTACCGGTGCTACTGCCGCCGGTAAAGAGTGCAGCAAGTTTTTTGAAAAAGCTCATAGTTGATATCGTTGCTTACTTGTCTTGCAGCACGGCTACGCCGGGCAGTTCCTTGCCTTCAAGGAATTCCAGGCTGGCGCCACCGCCGGTGCTGACATGCGTCATACGATCTTCCAAACCCGCCTGCCGCACGGCAGCGGCGCTGTCTCCGCCGCCGATGATGGTGGTGGCGTTCTGTAAGTTGGCCAGGATGTCGGCGATGGCGACTGTGCCTTTGGCGAAGGCCGGGAACTCGAAGACGCCCATCGGTCCGTTCCAGACGACGGTCCGCGCGCCGGAAAGGCGATTGGCGTAATGGGCAATGGTTGCCACACCGATATCCAGCGCCATCCACTGCGTGGGAACTTCCTCGATGCTGACAATTTGGCTCTGGGTGTCAGCGGCAAACTCAGCGCCGACACGCAGGTCAACGGGCAGGTGGATGATCCCGGCGCCCTTGCTCAACAGATCTTCGGCAGTGGCCAATGCCTCTTTTTCAACCAGGCTCTTACCCATCTCGTACCCCTGCGCAGCCAGGAAGGTGTTGGCCATGCCGCCGCCAATCAGGATGACTTCGACTTTGTCGAGCAACTTCTCGATTACGCTGATCTTGTCGCTGATCTTCGCCCCACCCATGATCGCTACGAATGGGTGTTTGGGATCTTCCAGCGCAGTGCCCAGGAACTCTAGTTCCTTTTCCATGAGGAACCCGGCCACCGCCGGAAGGTAAGACGCCACGCCCGCCGTGCTCGAATGGGCACGATGGGCGCTGCCAAAGGCATCGTTGACAAAAACATCGCCCAACTTTGCCAGCGATTTTGACAACGCCGAATCGTTCTTGGTCTCTCCCGTTTCAAACCGCGTGTTTTCGAGCACAAGCACACCGCCGGCGGGTAGACTCTTGGCCGCAGATTCTGCTTTGGGGCCGGCTACTTCGTCTACAAACTGAACATCGGTACCCAGAAGGCTGCTCAAGTGCTCGGCGATCGGTTTCATGCTGTACTTGGGATCTGGCCCGCCTTTGGGGCGCCCGAGGTGACTCATCAACACAACCGACGCACCCTGTTCGCGCAGATAGTTGATCGTCGGCAACGCCGCCTGTATGCGAGCGTCATCGGTGATGTTTCCTTGATCGTCCTGCGGCACGTTAAAGTCGACACGTACCAGAGCGCGCTTGCCCTGCCAATCCACATCTCGAACTGTCTTTTTTTGCATGATTGCGTCCTTTGCTGGGCCTCTTCGATCAAAATGCGGAGTGGAGGCAATAGAATGGACGAGTCCTCTTCGTCCACTTCCGGCGGTGCCGGCCAGGGATTCCTGACCGGTACCGTTTGCCCCACCCCGCACGTTGAAACGATTAGAGTCCCTGATCGACGATATACTTGGCCAGATCAGTAACGCGTGTGCTGTAGCCCCATTCGTTGTCGTACCAGGTTACTACCTTGACCAGGTCTCCGTAGACCTTGGTGAACTCGGCGTCGATGATGCTGCTGCGTGTGTCGCCCTTGAAGTCAACGCTTACCAGTGGTTCGCGGCTCACACCCAAAATGCCCTTCATGCGGCCGGCGGCGGCTTCGTCGAAAGCGGCAAGCAGTTGCTCGGTGGTGCCGGGATTCTTGACCTTGGCCACGAAGTCGACCACGCTGACGGTCGGTGTCGGCACGCGCATCGCCATGCCGTCGAACTTGCCCTTCAGTTCAGGAATAACCAACGCCACGGCCTTGGCTGCCCCGGTGGTGGTGGGGATGATGCTCAACGCGGCGGCGCGGGCACGGCGCAGGTCATCGTGGACGAGGTCCAGGATGCGCTGATCGTTGGTGTAAGAGTGGACTGTGGTCATCACGCCCTGCTCGATGCCAAAGAGATCGTTGACGACTTTGGCCGCCGGCGCCAGACAGTTGGTGGTGCAACTGGCGTTGCTGATCACATGATGCTGGGCAGGATCGTACTTTTCTTCGTTGACGCCCATGCAGATGGTGATATCTTCGCCCTTAGCCGGCGCGCTGATAATCACCTTCTTGGCGCCTGCGCTCAAGTGCAGAGCGGCTTTTTCGCGTGACGTAAAGATGCCCGTGCTTTCCACGACGATGTCGACGCCCATATCGCCCCAGGGTAACTTGCTGGGATCACGTTCGCTGAGAACCTTGATACGGTCACCATTGATCACAATGTCGCCGCCCTCCACTTCAACTGTGCCATCAAAGATGCCATAGTTGCTGTCGTATTTGAAGAGATGGGCATTGGTTTCAACGTCGGCCAGGTCGTTAAAAGCGACTAGATCAAATTCTCCCGAATATCTCTCGAAGAGAGCCTTGGTCACTTGGCGGCCGATGCGCCCGAAACCGTTAATTGCAATACGTGTTGCCATGAACTTACCTCCAATTTTGATTGAATCGTTTGTAGGACCGATTGCTTAGAATTTATCCGAAAATTCACAGCAGCCCGGCGAAGTTGCCTGTTTAGAGCGAACGTAGTGCTGTGCACTGTAATTTACGGATAGACACTTAGTATGAGTATGTACCGGTGCGAGGATCAGAGGGGGAAACATGGTCTTGTTGCTTGCAGTGCAAACCAGAAAGTCCAGGTTTTCGGCGCTGATCGCCGGTACATCGACCCGCCGGCTCGATCGGTTCCCCGCTTGAGCCAACGAATTATGAGCACTTCGTCATTTTACCATATCTTTTCGCTGCGGCATCTTTTGACGGTGCCGCTTTTGAATCAACTGCTACACACCAGGGCATCATGAGGCCGTCTGCCGCCGCATCTCTGCATAGATCGCCATTACCTCTGCCGCCACCTTGTTTGGATCGTGACGCCAGGGCCGCTGCGCGTCGACGAGATCGGCCTTGAAGACGTGATAGTCGATTGGCTCATCTTCGCCGGGCAGGGGAACCCACTGCACGTTTGCTGAGGGCGGCCTGGTTGGATCGTAGGCATTGTTGGCGAGGACGTGGGTGAATGCTTCCCCCGCGTGCAACCGCAACTGGCGCATATGATCCGAGACGCTGAAATGATCGGTTTCGCCCTTCTGCGTCGCCACATTGCAGACATAGAGCCGTACTGCCGAAGAAGCGCAGATGGCGGCGCTCACATATGGAACCAGTAGGTTGGGCAGCAAACTTGTGAAAAAACTGCCCGGCGCCGCAAGTATCAGATCCGCTGCCAGGATTGCTTGCACGGTTTCTGGGTAAGCATGGCAGTTCTCCGGCTCCAGGTGGACGCGTAGGATTCGTCCGCCGGCGTCGGGGATGCGACTTTCACCGCGCACATAGGCCCAGCGCTCCTCTGGCTCTGCATCAGGATCGGCCTGATCATCGCCCGGGGGGGCAGCGGGGTAGGCGATTTCGGCGCACAAGGTAACATGCTCCAGCGTGCTGGGCAGGATACGCCCCCGTACGGCCAGAACCCGGCTGCTCTCTGCGATCCCACGTTCGAAACTCCCTGTGATGGCGGCCATCGTGGTGATGAAGAGGTTGCCAAAGTTGTGGTTGCCCAGTCCGTCTTTGTCTCCGAAACGGTACTGAAGCAACTGGGTCATCAGCCCTTCGGCTTCGCTCAGCGCGGCGATGTTGTTGCGAAAGTCTCCCGGCGGCAGCATGCCCATCTGTTCGCGCAGCCGTCCGCTGCTGCCGCCATCGTCGGCTACGGTGACCACGGCGGTGATATTTTCGGTGTATTGGCGCAATCCGCGCAGGAGGGTGGGCATCCCGGTGCCGCCACCAATGACCACGATTTTGGGGCCGGTGCGCAGTTTTCGTTGCTGCTGGCGCGCCACAATGGCATCCACCATTTCCAGGTCATCGAGCACCTCTTCGCGTTCGAGCAAGAAACTGGCGATTTCGCGGTTAATCCGCCAACTGCCGAAGAAGGCGAGGAGTATGCCTGCCACCAAAAAGAGTGCGCCACCCATCCAATTCACCTGAAACAGGGCGCGTAACAAGAAGGGCAGATTGTTAAGGACGGCGAGATCGCTGACGATCAACGAGAGACCTAGCCCCGCCAACGTGATGCCCAGGATGGGTAAAAGCATCCACCGTTTAAATGAAATCCCCGGACTCAAGATCGCACTGAGGCGAGCGCGCAAATTGGCGACAGTGGGCTTCGGGCGGTTGCGCCGGTTGAGTGCTTTGGGATGGGATGAATTGGCCGCGTTCGGTTGATCATTGCGCATGGCCTGATTATAGGGTATGCCACTACCGTCTGCAACGAATAGGGAATTCGTGCAGGAATTGCAAATTTGAAGATACAAACGGCAAACCAGGGTTAGCGACCGCCGATTGAGTGCGCAGCGTTATGGCGCAACGCCTGTACCAAACGAAATCAAGGGAGCGGGTCCGCTTCAGAAAGCGGGTCTACGAGATCTCGTCGTTGAACCCGCTTGGGTTTCGATACGCCTCGCAGACTCGGCTACTCAACCGGCGCTAGTCCCCCTGGTCAAGCCAAATTCGGAATTGCTGGAATTCGTGTGAACGCGCCTGCCCTCCGATCGAGCGACGAGGGAGCGCAGAGGCGGGCAGTTTTACAACGATTGGGGGCTGAAGTACAATCCTCAATAACCCTTTATCCGGCTGTGCAGACGCACAGGTCGGCCCTAAAACGGTCGGAACCAAAGGTGTCCGGCCCTGTTTGGAGAACATAACTGTGTCACTGTTGACTTCGTCTTTCGCCGATGATCGTGTTGTTTCAACCCTGTCAGACGAGTACCAGGATGCGCTTGGTTATCTTTTTTCGACGGTTCGCTACGATGGTCACGGGCAGAAATACCTTCATCCACACCGCAGCCAAGAGCGCATGCGTGAAATTCTGGCGCGGCTGGGCAACCCACAATCCCAGTTCAAGTCAGTTCATATTACGGGCACCAAGGGCAAAGGCAGCACCAGCGCCTATACCGAATCGATCCTGCGTCATCTTGGCTACCGCACAGGGCTTTTCACCAGCCCACACTTGCATACGTTTCGCGAACGGATCCGCATCAACGGGAACTTGATGAGCAAAATCGAGTTGCCCGCGCTCGTGGCCCGGCTGCGCCCCCACTTTGAAGCGGTCCCCGATCTGTCGGTTTTCGACAAGATCACCGTGTTGGCCTTTCAACATTTCGCCGATATGGGCGTGGAATGGGCCGTGGTCGAGGTTGGCCTGGGCGGACGGCTTGACAGCACCAACGTCCTCATGCCGCAAGTCTGTGGGATCACACGCATCAGCAAGGATCACATGCACGTGCTCGGCGACACCCTGGCCCTGATCGCGCACGAAAAAGCCGGGATAATCAAACCGGGTGTCCCCGTTTTCTGCTCTCCTCAGCGTAAGGATCCACGGCAGGTCCTGGCCGAGACCGCGGCGGAGCGCCACGCGCCGCTGCACTGGGTGGCGCCGCTGCACCATTTCACCATTCCGCTCTTTGGGCGACATCAACAGGTGAATGCCGCCGTAGCCTGGCACATGGTCGCCGATCTGGCCGCTCGCCGCCAATTGCCCACCTATAACGAAATCGATGCGGCCGCCGGGCTGGCGGCAACCTGGTGGCCGGGGCGGTTTGAGCTTCTGCCCGACGTGGGGACTCACCCGCTGCTGGTCGATTGCGCGCATAACGTGGACAGCATCAACGTTCTGCTCACGGCGCTGCGGCAGGCATACGCAGCGCGTCCGTTCACTTTTATCTTCGGCGCCAACCGCGACAAACGGATGCGTCCCATGGTCGAACGCCTCTTGAGCGTCAGCCCGCGTCTTGTCCTGGTGCAGAGCCGCCATGCCAAAGCGCTCTCTACCGCAGATATTCGCCGGGAACTTCAACCGTGGATCGACAGGCATGCCCAGGCGGGCCCTGCTCAGGTGCTCAGCGCAGGATCAATGCTCGAAGCGGTGAGATTGGCGGCGCAGATCACACCCGCCGATGGCCTACTCGTCGGCACCGGATCGGTCTTCGTAACTGCGGAACTGCGCGAAGCCTGGGATCATTTGTATCCCGGGGCATTCCCTGCGGCCGACTGGGTACACGAGGCCGCCGGTGAACCGGATCTAAACGTCCCCATGGTAGCCAGGGGCAGCCCATGATCGTCCGTCGTCGTCCATCGGCCATTACCGCCGGCGAACTGGCCGAGATCCTCAGCGGTGGCCAGTCGGATCAGACGATCTTCTTGTCGGCCAAAAGCGCCGAAATCAGGATAGCCGAAGCACTGGCTGCCCTTGCCAACACCCACGGCGGCATCGCCATCCTCGGCGTGACGGAGCGCGGATCGCTGCAAAGTGGCACCGAGGCCGCACTGCTGCGCGATCTCGCCATCCAGACGTCGCTGCTCACCGATCCGCCCATGATCCTGCCCACGCCGCAGATTGTGGAGACAGAAAAAGGTGCGGTCGTGGTGATCCAGGTGCCGCCGGGATTGCCCCACATTTACAGCTTTCAAGGTCGGTATCTGACCCGAACTGCGGGTCAAACCCGACCGTTGACCACACCGGAGTTACGTCGCCTGCTCTTTGAACGTACCGACAGCGGCTTCGAATCCACGGCGGTGGCGGGGGCGACGTTGGCCGATTTCGATAAGATGCAGATCGAACGCTACCTGAGCCACCTGCAAGTTTCCCCTCACGAAGACGTGCTGCACCTGTTGCTGGCACGCGGCTGTGTCACCTATCACCCCACCCAACCCGATGCCGATCTCGTGCCCACCCATGCGGGCATCCTGCTCTTTGGCCGAGATCCGCAACGCTTTTTGCGCAGCGCCGAGATCATCTGCGTGCGCTATGCCAGCGAAGAAATGAGCGATGAGTTCGTGCGACAGGACATCGGTGGCCCGCTCGTGGAACAGATCCGCCAGGCCGAAGCGTTCCTCATGGGCAACATGCGTCGCGGCATGCGCATCACCGGCATGGCACGCGAAGACGTGTCCGAGTATCCCATGGCGGTGGTGCGCGAGGCACTGGTCAATGCCGTGGCCCATCGAGATTACAGCATTCGGGGCGAGGGTATTCGCCTGCTCATGTTTAAGAACCGGCTCACCGTCTACAGCCCAGGCCGGCTCCCCGGTCATGTGACATTGGACAACCTGCGCGATGAACGCTACAGTCGCAACGAGGCAGTTGTGGCCATCCTCAGCGATTGGGGCTACATCGAGCGGCTGGGCTATGGGATCGACCGCATGATGGCCATCATGCAGGAAACCGGTCTGCCTGAACCACTCTTCGAGGAGATGACCGCCGGTTTTCAGGTGACGCTCTACTCGGCACACGAGCAATTGGTGAGCAGACAGCCTGAAGGGCAACCCGCCGTTGTACCCGATTTTCTCAACGAACGACAGATCCAGGCGCTTGACTATGTGCGCCACAATGGACGTATCACAAACAGCGACTATCAGAGCCTGGTAGCGGATGTCAGCTCAGAGACCATCCGCCGTGATCTGGCCGATCTGGTGGAGCGCGACTTCCTCATCAAAGTTGGATCCAAACGGGCAACCTATTACATACTCAAATAAGTCTTTGTGGTATTATTCACAATGTGAGGCGATTTCTCTCAACTAAGTCCATCCAGTCCCATAGACGGGCGGCGTAATGCTGCTCGTTGTTCTTTGTGGTTTGGCTGCGGCTCTCTTTGCCCCCACAATCTGGTGGACTTTGACAGCCGCCCGATAGATTTTGAGAGTATTACTCTGCTATAAATCGAATCTGATAACGATTCAGATGAACTGTTATCGAATCTGAATGCATTTGGACAGCATTCGCCATCAGGAGGAAAAGATGCGAAGTGTTTCTATCGTCGGCATCGGCCAGACACCCGTCGACGAGCATTGGGATCTTTCCGTGCGTCACATTGCCTATAACGCTGTCTCTGCTGCCATGCAAGATGCGGGCATCGAGCACACCGACGCGCTGTATGTCGGCAACATGCTCAGTGGCCGTCTATTGGATCAAGAACATCTTGCTACATTGATCGCAGATTTTTGCGGCCTGCGCGGCATAGAAGCGGCCAAGATCGAAGCGGCCTGCGCCAGTGGAGGGGCCGCGCTGCGGGTGGGCTACATGGCCGTCGCCAGTGGACTCCACGATGTGGTGGTCGTTGCCGGGGTCGAAAAAATGACTGACACACCCAGCGGCGGGACGACAGCGGGCCTGGCCACTGCCGCCGATGCCGAGTATGAGGCGGCCCACGGCGTTACCTTTGTGGGGCTGAATGCGTTGCTGATGCAGCGCTACATGTACGAATACAAGGTGCCGATGGATGCCTTTGCCGGGTTTAGCATCAACGCCCATCGCAACGGGGCGCATAACCCAAACGCCATGTTCCAACGTGCCATCGACCTGAAAACCTATCTCAATGCACCCATGATCGCCACACCCATCAACATGATGGATAGTAGCCCCGTGTGCGATGGCGCGGCTGCCGTGGTCTTGGTCGCCACCGATCGAGTCTCTGAATTCACCACCGGCCGTCATCGCGGGGCTGTGCAGATCCTGGCCAGCAGCAGTGCCAACGACACACTCGCTATCCATGATCGCAAGGATCCGCTCTTTTTAGAGGCCGCCTACATCAGCAGCCAGAAAGCGTACGTGCAGAGCGGGGTGACCCCGTCGGATGTTGACCTTTTTGAGTTGCACGATGCCTTCACGATCATGAGCGCGTTGAGCCTGGAAGCGACCGGATTTGCCCGCCGTGGCGAAGGCTGGCGCATGGCCCACGATGAAGAGATCGGCGTGGGTGGTCGCTTGCCGATCAGCACCATGGGCGGGTTGAAAAGCCGTGGACACCCGGTTGGCGCTACCGGAATCTATCAAATCGTAGAAACGGTCATTCAGCTAACCGAGCAAGCCGGCGCAAATCAGGTCAAGAACGCGCGGGTCGGGATGGTGCAGAACATTGGCGGCAGCGGCGCTACGATTGTCACCCATATTTTAGGCGTCTAGCCGCACGAGCTCGTTCGGGGCGCCGCGCCACGCCAGAGCAGCTTTCTAAGCCGGTTGCCGGTGAAAACTCAGGAATGTTAGGTAAGAAACATTCCCCTTCCCCTGCCAATCGGAGTTTAGATTACTATCAAAACCTATCAGGCACGTTTTTTTTGCCAGGCTGATAGCCAATGAGAGAGCAATTTTGGTATTGTGTACCCTGTACTCGATATTCAAATGCGAGGATTTGTCTAGTAATTGTTCGGCTCATTGTCCAACTAATGTGAATGGAGACATCATTCATGAATATCGCATCTGCCTGGCGAACCAAGAAGCAGCGTTACTCATTACAGGGCGAGGTTTGCCCCGACTGTCATCAAGCTATCTTCCCGCCGCGTGACGTATGCCCGCACTGCAGCGAACCGGCCGGCCCCATCCGTACGATGAGTGGGCGCGGGGAAGTTTTTAGTTTTACACGGATGTTCAATGTGCCCGAAGGGTTTGACGCCCAGCGCCCCTATACGGTAGCCCTGGTTAAACTGGAAGAAGGGCCCATGGTGACGGCGCAGTTGACCGACGTCGATGAGGACGAAGTCAACATCGGTATGAAAGTGGAAATGGTCACCCGCAAGCTGCGCGAAGAAGGTAACGACGGGCAGATTGTTTACGGCTATAAGTTTCGCCCGTTGATGGTTGCATAGACGCATTCAGACAAAAGGAAATCGAAAGCGGCTGTCGCCTGTGAGGGTGGCAGCCGCTTTCGATTAAGCGTTGAGTTCAGCACTTATGTGATTTTGTTTGAGACATTGTCGAGCCGTTCAGATGCGTCGTATCTGATGCGAAACAATCGCGAATCTCCTTCGCACAGAAGGTGAATGTGCATCCTAACTGGCCGAGTTGGTGGTAGACAATTCAATTTGGCTATGGGATAATACGTAACCAGGAGGTTACTCTCAATGGCAAAAGGAAATCATCCGAGTTACGTATCGTGCGTTGCCGAAATCCTAAGTTCCTCGGCAGTTCCGCTATCTGTGGACACGTTGGTTTCACGCGTTCAATCGCAACGACCGGTCGGCAGAGGAGTTAAGAGCGCAATTTATCAAGCCGTCAACAAACTGTATCAGGCAATCCCTGTGGCGCCTGGTCGGTTTGGATGGCTGTCTTATTTGTTGAATGAACAGTGGTTCCGCCATCCGCTAAATAGCGTGGAGATCCGCAAAGGGTATCTGTTGCTGGATGAGTTGGAGCATGCAGTTTTCTTCCCGCAGTTCTTTCAGGATCAACAGGCTGATGCCCGTTTCATCCAAATTGAATTGATGGGGGGACCCACCCTCGAGGCAACGGCCCATATTGAACAGGGGACCTGGGCGCTGCGGCTTGGCGCGCCTTTTGTGAAATGGGTAGATAGTGTAGGTGGCGCGACCCATGATGATCTGTTGATTTATGCACAGGACGCAGTCGCCGGAAAGTACTTTGTGCGACTGCAGCCACGCGAATCGCGCCAGGAAGATCTCATTATCGAGCGCAATCGGCAGTTGGTACGCGCCGCCGAGCAGATTGTCTCTGCAGATCGCAAGTCACGCGCAGCGGTTCCTGTGGCCGAACTGGCTGCGGCACTGGCCGGTAGAGGGCTCTATACCCATCCGGTGGCGCCGGACGACATGCACTACGTCCTGCATGAATACAGCCGACTGCGCCTATACGATGATATGGGCTATGCTTTCGAGGAACAAATTCCACCGCTCAAACGGAGTGTCAACCAGTTCCATGCAGAGAGTCGTTCCTCACAGAGTGGGGTGGACGTTTCTGAACTGCCCGCCTGGTTGGAAAATGATCATAACTGGACGGTTTGGCACGATGGATACGCCGAAGAGTTCTGGGATGACGACTTCGATCCTGACGCAGCAATGGAGAACATGGACGACCCCCCTGGTTTCTTGTGGGGCGTCGATGAAGATCAAGATGGAGATAGTGACACCGCTGCTGAGTTGTGTGAGGGCTACCAGTCATACCTGTCTGAATTGAATTCAACAGCTTCAAGCCAGTCTCCACTGAGCCATATTGAGTTCCATCTGCTTGAGGCAGAGTTGGAAATGCTTGTCGGTCTGGAGCAGGAGTTTGGTTACCTCATGCCCGAACAGGAACAACGGAAACTAGACCTGGCCGATCGTCTTTATATCGACCTCAGCTACTTTTCTGATGACGGCGATTGGGATCAACCGGGGCTAGACGATCCGCCTTTTTGGGATAACTAGTAAATCCCGGCGGAAATTCACCGACAGTTTCTACCAGAGGTTGAGATGCCGAATTTCCGCCGTGGTATTTACGCCAAAATGTACTAGCGCTGAACCGTAGCCGGTTTTTACCTGTGAAGTCAGACCACCAACCTCGTTTGGTGGTCTTTTCTTGCTATAGATCGACACAAGCGTAATGCAGCGAACAGCGGAGTATCCTGCTGTGAGGTAAACTTGTTTTATGTCTAACAATCCTGTCAACTGCCGATACTTTTACGGCGACTATCATCGTGGCAATAATCGAGAGGAATGCCGTCTGCTGGCGGCTTCGCCAACCAACGAGCGACCCTGGCAGCGAAAACATTGCAATACCTGCCCTGTGCCCTCTGTCACCCAGGAGACCAACTGTCGAGATCTGTTGCTCGAAGCCGAAATCCAGAAGCGATTTCTGAGTGAGCGAGTGGTGATTACCTTCTCGGTCTGTGCAAAACATCTCATCGATTTAGACGATCCGCATGACTGCCCTGAGTGCGCTAAGGAATGGGAGAGTATCCGCAGCGAACTATGATGTCTAAAGGAGACCATCCGTCAGGTGCGGATCGCTACAGTTATGTCCGAGTCTTGGGACTGTCTAATTGTGAAGATGGAGCATCGACTGTTATAGTTAAGGTATGATTAACTCAGATAAATCAAAAGTGTTGTTGTTCTCAGTCGGTGTATTGGTTTTAGCTCTCCTATTCTCCTTCTTACGCTCTCCACTGTTCTTAAGTTTATACATGTTTATCCCTGCTGTAATGACTGTGATTGTGCTTTTAGTCAGCAAAGAGGGTTTCACTAAAGCTGGTTGGAAGAGTCTGGGACTTTTCAAGCTCGGATTCAATCAGTCACTACTGGCAATCCTAATCCCAGTCCTGGTTTTGCCGATTGGCTACTTGCTTGTTTTCAAACTACAACCGGCGAGTTTTAAACCGTTTCCAGGTGGCGAAATCCATTGGCTCAACTCTTTACTGTTCATTTTTGGAATGGCGGCTTTTCAAACGGTTACACTTTCACTCGGAGAAGAAATTGGCTGGCGAGGGTATTTGCTACCAAAAGCAGTAAATACTTATGGTAGACTAAAAGCCCATCTTTTTATTGGAATGCTTTGGGCAGTTTGGCATTATCCACTTATTTTTATTGCTGGGGAATATGGTACGAGTGGAAATAAGATCTTTACGACTTTGCTTTTTACAGCTACGCTTATCCCTTTGAGCATTATATTGGGTGAGCTGCGACTCAAAAGTAAGAGCGTGTGGCCCGCATCAATCTTTCATTCGGTGCACAACTCGGTTTGGCAATTTTTAGGATCAATGAGTGTTGGAATGCCAATTGTTGGATACTTAGCCGGAGAAGCAGGCCTTATCCCGTTGGTTTTGTATTCACTTGCAGCGTTTGTTCTATTTAATAGCAATAAAGTCAATAGCAATAAAGAGACGACAGGGGATGGGACTGATCCGTTACCGCTTTTCGTGCCGTGACATCATAGTCAGTTGTTGACTGACTCGCCACTGTGCAGGCGCCATCTTGGCCCTGCTTGATTTCCCTCTGATATGTACTCTTCAGCGGGGCATATATCAGAAGAGTCGGAGACTAATGATGGACCCGCTTGGCTTCGATACGCCCTCCGCAGGCTCCGGGCTACTCACCCGGCGCTGGCGTTGCATAGGTCACTGTTCTTACGAATCTGATATATGCCCTCTTCAGCGGGTGCATTTGTTCCCCATCGTAGGGCTATGATATAGTGTTTCTACAACTACATCGTCAGGGGGAGCTTGGAAGCGCCAGGCTGAGAGGACAACCAACTGTTGTCGACCCTAACACCTGATCTGGGTAATGCCAGCGTAGGGATCGGACGCAGATGCGCTCTCCTACGTGGAGGGCGTTTTTGTTTGCGTCGAATCCTCCTTCAACGGCGATGATCTGGTTGCAACCGTTCAATCCCTATTCTCAGGAGGACACATGCGTCGTATTTACACCGTTGTTTTCGCGTTTCTACTCTTTTTCTTGGCCGGCTGTGTGCCCATCACCACCCCGCAAGCCGCTGTTCCATCGACAGAAACGGCACCGTCCGCCGAACCACGGAGTCTGATCGTGGCCAGCCATGATTCCTTCAACCTGAGCGAAGAACTCGTCAGCGCCTTCGAAGAGGAGCACAACGCCGAGGTGCAATTCCTGCAACTTGGCGACGCCGGCGAAGCACTCAATAAGCTGATCCTCAGCCGGGATGCGCCATTGGCCGACGTCTTCTTCGGCGTGGACAATTCGTTCTTGAGCCGCGCCCTCAACGCCAACATCTTTGTTCCCTATGCGTCGCCATTGCTAGAGTCGATTCCAGACGATCTCGAGCTGGATCCGACGCACACGCTGCTGCCGGTTGACTATGGTTTCATCAACCTCAATGCGGATCGCGGCTGGTTCGAAGAGCAGGGTATCCCACTGCCGCAAACGTTGGAGGATCTGACCGATCCGCAGTACAGTGGATTGCTCGTGGTGCAGAACCCGGCCACTTCTTCGCCTGGTCTGGCTTTTCTGCTGGCGACCATCGGCCACTTCGGCGAGGACGGCTACCTTGACTTCTGGCAGGCGTTGCGCGACAACGATGTCCTGATCACCAGCGGGTGGAGCGAAGCCTATTATGATCACTTCACCGTCGGCTCCGGCGGCGCAGGCGATCGTCCGTTGGTCGTCAGCTACTCGACCAGCCCGCCCGCCGATGTGATCTATGCCAGCGATGAGCGCACCGAGCCGGCCAGCGTCAACATCAATCCGGCCAATGGCGTCTTTCGCCAGATCGAGTTTATCGGTATCATTGAGGGGACCGAGCAATTGGAACTGGCCCAGGCCTGGGTCGACGCGATGCTGAGCCAACCCGTCCAAGAGGACATCCCTTTGCAGATGTTCGTCTACCCGGCCAACCCCAACGCCGAGTTGCCTGCCGAGTTCATCGCTTTTGCCGAAGCACCAACCGATATCGTCGACGTCGATCCCGCGGCGATCGAGGAAAACCGTGAGGCATGGATCGAGGCGTGGACGGACGTTATGCTGCGCTAGACCATGGCGGCGGGAATATAGGCGTCTCTAACACTGGCAGAGACGCCTTATTCCCGCCGGGATTTTCTACCCATCATTCCCAGGACATCGCATTGCCCAAACGTATTGGTACGCTGCTCTATACCCTGCCTCTTCTCTTTCTCGCTGCCTTCTTCTTCTATCCGTTGGCGGCGATTTTGGGTCAAAGTTTCGCCCCCGATGGGCAATGGACCTTTGCCGGAATCGGCGAAACGGTAACGCGTGCCTTTTTCTGGCGCGTGCTCTGGTTTACCACCTGGCAGGCGGCGCTGTCGATGGCCCTGACCCTGTTGTTGGGGCTGCCGCTGGCCTATCTCTTTGCGCATTATGAATTCCGCGGCAAAACGCTGCTGCGCGCGCTGACGACGATCCCATTTGTGATGCCGACGGTGGTGGTGGCGGCGGGCTTTACGGCGCTGATCGGCGATACAGGAATGGTGAATCAGTGGCTGCAACGTCTGATGGGGCTCGACCGTCCTCCTCTCGATCTGTTGCAGACGATCTGGGTAATCCTGATCGCGCATGTCTTTTACAACGTCAGCGTCGTTGTGCGCACGGTGGGCGGTTTCTGGGCGAACCTTAGCCCCAGGCTCGAGGAAGCCGCCAGTGTGCTGGGCGCGTCCCCGCGGCGAAGCTTCATGACCGTCACCTTGCCGCTGCTTCTCCCCAGTGTGACCGCGGCTGGTCTGCTCGTCTTCCTCTTCTGTTTTACCAGCTTTGGCGTCATCCTGATTCTGGGTGGGGCACGTTTTTCAACCCTGGAAGTAGAGATCTATCGACAAGCGGTGAATCTCTTCAACCTGCCCGTGGCGGCATTCCTCTCGTTGGTGCAGATGTTGATCACCTTCATGGTCATGGCTCTCTATACGCGGATTCAGGCGCGCAGCGGGCTCCCGCTGGATTTGAGACCGCAAAGCACCACCGCGCGCCGCCCAAAAGGCCGGCGCGAAAGCTTCCTGCTCGGCGCCGGATTGGCGACGATGATCGGCCTGCTGCTGGCGCCCTTGCTCTCGCTGGTGTGGCGCAGTTTTACCCTGGGCGACGCTATCTTTACCCTGGACTACTATCAGGCGTTGACCGTCAACCCGCGCGGCAGTGCTTTCTTCGTGCCGCCGATTGTGGCGGTGCGCAATTCGTTGCTCATCGCCCTTTCCACGGTGGCGTTGAGCCTCTTCCTGGGCGTGATCAGTGCTTACTTGCTGGCTCGCCCGCGTTCAAAGTTGACGACGCTGCTCGATCCGATCTTCCTGTTGCCGCTGGGCACATCCGCCGTGACCCTAGGATTCGGTTACATCATCGCCATGGGACCGCTGCGCACGTCGCTCTTGTTGATTCCCATCGCACACACCTTGATCGCCGCTCCCTTTGTGGTACGCACCCTGCTGCCCAGTCTGCGCAGCCTCGATCCGCGCTTACGTGAAGCCGCCGCGGTGATGGGGGCCACCCCTACCCGCACCTGGTGGGAAGTGGACGTGCCGATCCTGTGGCGGGCGGTGCTCGTCGGCGCAGTCTTCGCATTTACCATTAGCCTGGGTGAGTTTGGCGCTACCCTGCTCATCAGCCGTCCCGACTTGCCCACCATGCCCGTCGTCATCTACCGCGCGCTCAGCCAACCCGGCCTCTTAAACTACGGGCAAGCCCTGGCCATGAGCACGATTTTGATGATTGTGTCGGCTGCAGGTCTTCTTGTCATCGAGAGATTCCGCATCGAAGAAAGCGAGTTTTGAGACAAAAGATGGGCGATCCCCCATCTCTTGTCTCCATTACCATGCCACTCCTGACGTTGAGCAATATCTACAAATCGTATGCCGCCACAGCCGTCCTGATGGACGTGGATCTGGCGGTGGAAGCCGGTGAAATCGTCTGCCTGTTGGGGCCGAGCGGCTGCGGCAAGACAACGCTCTTGCGCATCGTCGCCGGTCTAGAGACGGCGGACCGCGGCGATCTGCGCATCGACGGTCAGGATCTGGCACGCATCCCGGTGCACCGACGCCGTTTTGGGTTGATGTTCCAGGAGTTTGCCCTCTTTCCGCACATGACGGTGGGCGAAAATATCGCCTTCGGGCTGCGTATGGCCGGTGAGGACAAGGCCACGATCCAGGCGCGTATGGACGAGGTGCTCGCCCTGGTCAATCTACAAGGATACGCCTCTCGCTCTGTCTTCGCCCTCAGCGGCGGAGAACGTCAACGGGTGGCGCTGGCGCGTAGCCTTGCCCCCAACCCACGGCTGCTGATGCTCGATGAGCCGTTGGGCAGCCTCGACCGCACCCTGCGCGAGGATCTCATGACCGAGTTGCGCCGTATTCTCAAACGGGTGGGGGTCACTGCGCTCTACGTCACCCACGATCAGCAGGAAGCCTTCGCCGTGGCCGACCGCGTCGCCGTGATGAATGCCGGGCAGATCGAGCAGATTGGCACGCCGCAGCGTGTCTACGCCCGACCGGCCAGCACATTCGTCGCCCGCTTCCTGGGCCTGACCAATCTGCTCACAGCACATATCGATCCTGCCATGCCCGGCACAGCACAGACCGCTTTGGGCGATTTCATTTTGACGCAGCCCGCCGCCGCCGCTGATCATACACTGCTCATACGCCCCGAGATTGAACGTGAGAACCTTGGTCAAGCGGGGTCCGGCGGTGTGGTCAACGGCATGCTCACCGCCGTCTCATTCCGGGGCAGCGACTATCATATCGACGTCGCCGTGCAGGATCGTCAAGGCGTATCCCACACCCTTGACTTCATCCTCCCCACCCGACACCGCGGGCGACTGCAACTGCCCGACGTCGGCGACTCAATTCGCCTTGGCATCGACAGCGAGCAGTTGGTTTTGCTCAAACTCGCCGCACCCTGAGGATCGATCGGGCGGCCTGTCTGCACAGCACCGGGCGCTACATCAGCAGCAAGACCGCTGAGATCACCAACAGCACGATGATCAATCGATCAAACGTGGACTTGTCGATGCGCACCGAAAGCCAGCGTCCGATCAGTACGCCCAGCGGGATCAGCGGCAACAGCCAGACGATTTCAATCAATTGCTGTGGGTGCAAAATCCCGGCGTAAAGATAGTAGGGCACTTTTAGCCAGTTGATGATGGCGAAATAAATGGCGCTCGTGGCAATAAACGTGCGCGGCGGAATGTTCTGGAGCAACAAGTAGATGGTGATTGGTGGTCCGCCCGTGTGCGCCAACGTCGAGGTAAAGCCGGCCACCGACCCGGCGAGGATGCCGTGCCAGTTGCGCGATTCATAGGTCAACGCAGCTTGGATGCGCTTCTCAAACAACCGGTAGATGACGAAGATGATGACAAAGATCGCCAGCCCCGTCTTCAATGCTTCACTTGAAATGCTGGTGATCAGCGCTGTGGCCAGCGTGATCCCAATCAGCGAGGCCGGAACCAGGTAGATCAGCAGCCGTTTGTCCCAATGACCCCAGTGTGCGGCCACCGCGAAGACATCGGTCAATATCAGCAGCGGCAACAGCAGCCCAATCGCCAGTTCGGGCGGCATGACCAGCGCCAGCAAGGGCGTGGCTGCGCCGCCGGCTGCACCGCCCAATCCACCTTTCGACAAGCCAATCAGCAGAATCACAAACGCAGTCACTAGGTAAAACGCCAGAGTGTCCGGCAGCATGAGGTCCACGCATTCTAGAGGATGGAAGATAGCAATTTAATTAGTGTAGCACCCAGGCCGCTAAAGGCAAGTCTGACGGGTAAGGAATCGGAGAGTGCAGCCAAGATCTTCTGTGACGCCGGCATTTTGCCCGCGGGGAGCCTGTAAATCGTCCTTTTGCCGATTGTGGGCGGGCGGGTGAGATGTGATAATTCGTACGAATCTATAAAGGCACTCTCCCCAGTTTTCACACCTCAGGATGATAGCTATGCCTCTCGACACCGATCGAGCAATCGAACTCCTAAAAACAGCCCTTCTGCGCCAACTCGGCGACGAAGTGGATCTGATCTTCCGCTACGGCTCCCTGCTTCAGGGGACGGCGCACCAGTATTCGGATCTCGACATTTCGTACGTGCCTGTTCACGAATCGACGGGGACCTCGATCACTGTCCTCGTCGACGATGTGATGATCGACCTGTACCCCATCCGTTGGTCTCGGCTTGAAGAGATGGCCGACTTCCGCAACATCAGCGCATCGGTTCTGCTCAAGAGCGAAATCGTCTATCAGCGTTGCGAGGACGCGGCACAACGGTTTCGATCGCTCGGCGACCGTCTGCGGGCCATGTTGGAACCGGCTGCAAGACCCGAAACTGTGGGCCAGGCGCTCGATCTCTTTAAGCAGACGGGATACCCGGCGCTCTTGTTGCGCCAACAGGCAGCCGCCGGCAATTTTATCGCCTGCGTCTTCCATGCCCAGCAGATTGTGCAGATGGTTTTTCATGGGCTGGCTCTCAGCAATCAGCGCCTTGTCGACACACGAAAGCCTGCCCAGGTGCTGGCGCTCCCCCGCCTGCCCAAAGACTTTGCAGCCAAAGTCGACCGTTTCACCCAGGCCATGGAACCGGCCGCAGTCGCGACCGCTTGTGAAGATCTGCTCTTCTCGACGCGTGCCTTTTTGCTCACAGAGCAAGCAGATGCACTGCGCCACGAGCGTACCTTCCCACAAGTTTTCGGCCCGGGCTATCCTGAGTTCAAAGGCGGGCTGAACCACATCCTGCTGGCATGCGAGCGTCGAGATTTGTTCAGCCTCAAGGACAACCTCACGTCGTTCTATCATGAACTCTGCATCCATATGGCCTGGGCGATCAGGGGCGTCGAATATTCCGACTTCAATAGCCTGGCCGACTATGAACAGAATTTCGTCGCTCTGGGATTCCCGGCCCTGTTGCCTTACTTTGTCAACCAGGATTTCGACGAGTTACACCGGCAGTGTCTGATCTTCGATCAGCACCTGCAAACCTTTCTCAGCCAACGCCATGTCAATCTATACAGCTTCGCCGATCTGGACGAATTGCAGGCGACCTTGCAGTCGCCCATTCAGGAGAAATGATCCGATGTGCCGAAACATTAGAACGCTCTACAACTTCGAGCCGCCCGCCACCGATGATGAGATCCACGCGGCAGCCTTGCAATACGTGCGCAAGATCAGCGGATTCAGCAAACCGTCACAGGCCAACCAGGCAGCCTTCCTGCACGCCGTGGACGAAATCGCTCGTATCTCGCGATCCTTGTTCGATGCGCTCGAAACCAACGCCTCGCCCAGAGATCGTGCCGCAGAAGCTGCCAAGGCCAGGGCCCGTTCCGCGCGTCGGTTTTCTGCCCCTGCCATTTCTGATCAGGCAGGGGAAAAGGATGATGGGATGGCGGGATGACGGCATGGGTGTGTCCCATAGTATTGGGTGGGTCCATGTCTAGCGGGAAGCCACGGCGGATGGACACGGAGGTCCATCCCTACGTGTAGGGACCGGCCTCCGTGCCGGTCCGTTCTGGGTAGCTGCCCTGAAGATCAGAACCGAAAATTTTGGGACGCACCCTGACGGCAGGGCGGGATGTTGGGATGGCGGGGTGATGCGGTAGAATGAAGACTCTATCCGCCACTGATTGGGGGTCTTTCGCTCATGCTTGCACCCATCCGCATCGCCATGTGGTCGGGGCCGCGCAACATTTCCACGGCTATGATGCGCTCGTGGGAAAACCGCCCCGACACCGTCGTCATTGATGAACCACTGTATGCCCACTATCTTCTCGCCACCGGGGCCGACCACCCCGGCAGCGAGGAGGTCATCGCTGCCCACAACCCCGATTGGCGCGCCGTCGTCGCCCATCTCGTAGACGATCCGCTGCCGGTGGGCAAGTCCATCTACTACCAAAAGCACATGACCCATCACCTGCTCGATGAGATGGATCTCGATTGGACCGATCGACTTACCAACTGCTTCCTGCTCCGTTCCCCGCAAGAAGTGATCAACTCTTATATTAAAGTGCGCCCCAATCCTACGCTCAGCGACATCGGCGTGGTGCAGCAGCGTCGCGTCTTCGATCATGTGCGCGCACGCACCGGCGAGATCCCGCCGGTGCTCGACGCGCGTGATGTACTCATAGACCCGGCGCGTACTCTCGGCCTGTTGTGCGAGCGCATCGGCGTCCCCTTTGATGAGCGGATGTTGGGCTGGCCCGCCGGGCCACGCCAGACAGACGGCGTTTGGGCGCCGCATTGGTACGGCGCCGTCTGGGCGTCTACCGGGTTTGCTCCATACAAGCCCAAAGATCTCCCTGTGCCTGCACATTTAACGGGTCTGCTCGACGAAGCCAACGGCCTGTATGCGCACCTGTATGAACATCGGTTGGGGCAGTAGCGCCGGGGACACCGATTCAATTATTCCACCATCCACAGAGGCTCCCATGCTCCAACAATTCAATGAACGCAATCGTGATTTGCTCGTGAATATCAACGGCAGCCTCGTCCATCGCGATCAGGCGGGGATCAGCCCATTCGACTCCGCGGTGCAGAATGGCGATGCCGTGTGGGAAGGACTGCGTCTTTACAACGGGCGCATCTTCAAACTGATCGAACATCTGGATCGGCTGCGTCATAGTGCGGTGGCGTTGGCCTACGCCCACATTCCCAGCCACGAGACCATCATCACAGAGATCCGCCGCACCCTGCAAGCCAACCAAATGACCGACAACGTCCACATTCGGTTGACACTAACGCGGGGCGTCAAGTACACCAGCGGCATGGACCCGCGCGTCAACACGCCTGGGTCCACCCTGATCGTGTTGGCCGAACACAAAGCGCCGGTCTACGACAAGCACGGCATCCGCCTGATCACGTCGGCGATCCGTCGCATCCCGCCCGAATGTCTGGATCAGAAGATCCACTCGTGCAATATGCTCAACTCGATTCTCGCCAAGATTCAGGCCAACGCCGCCGGCGTGGACGACGCGCTCATGCTTGATCTGCGCGGTTACGTCGCCGAAACCAACGCCACCCACCTCTTCATCGTCGAAAATGGTGTGGTGATGACGTCAACACCGGCTCCTGCCCCGAAGGAATCACACGCGCCACTGTCCTCGAACTGTGCAAAGCCCACAGCATCCCCCACCAGGTGCGCGACATTTCGCTGGTCGAAGTCTATCGTGCCGACGAGGTCTTCTGCACCGGCACCATGGGTGAACTCGCCCCGGTGGTCGAACTCGACGGTCGCACCCTTGGCCAGGGAAAGATCGGATCGATGACGCAGCAACTGAGCGACTACTACGCGGAATTGACGGCAACCACGGGCATGGAAGTGGTCTGATGGAAGGGCAGGGGCAGAGAAGACCGGCCGCGCCCGTACGAGATTGCAATCAATTGTGGTATTTCTGCCGCCGTATACTGGTGTCCGTTGTCTGTCACTATTGTGTCAGCCGCGATTGGATAAAGCGTGGTATGCTAGAATTCCTGAAGTCTCTATCCTGAAACGACTTGTGTCGATGCCCTTGCCCGAGAAGCAAAGAGGCCCACCATCGAATTTCAGGATAAATTCTTGTGTGGCATCGATCTCTTAAAGGAGGGCCATTCCATTGCGTACCGTGTCCGTTATTCGCTCGCTCGGTCCCGTCGATCTAAAATCGGTGGCGCGCGATTCCCTACTGCTGCTGGTGTCATTCGGCGCCTTGATCCTGGCGGTGCTGATCCGGTTTCTCGTCCCGTTCTTCACCGAATGGGCGCAGACCACCTACGCCTTCGATCTGACGCCATACTATTCGCTTATTACCAGCGTGGTCGTGCTGATGGTGCCGGCCTTGATAGGCGTCATCGTGGGTCTGCTCCTGCTCGACGAACGGGACGAACACATGCTGACAGCGCTGCTTGTCACGCCGATGTCGCTCTCATCCTACCTCAGCTACCGGATCGGCCTGCCGGTGGTGTTGTCATTTTTGCTGACACCGCTGATGGTGTACGTGTCGGGGCTGGCTGTGGTTTCGTTGGGATCACTGCTGCTGGTTTCGGCGCTGGCGGCCATTTCGGGGGCGACGACGGCGTTGCTGTTGGTAACCTTCGCCGAAAATAAAGTGACGGGGCTGGCCGTGCTCAAGGCAATCCAGGGCTTGCAGGTTTTACCGATGGCGGCCTTCTTTGTGACGCCACCCGTGCAGTGGATTGCCGGTATCATTCCTTCGTACTGGCCGCTGGCCGTTTACTGGCGCATGCACTCAGGCGATGGCTACCTGGGCTATTGGATCATCGGCATGATCCTCAATCTGGCGCTGTTGTTCATCCTGGTTCGGCGCTACGAACAAAACCTGCGTTCCTAAACCCATAAGGTGGGTATGAAGAGCGGATTCGTTTTGACCCGATGGGTACGGGCACGAGGGGGATGGGAGGCGACGTCTGCGCCATTTGTCGCAGATCTCCGTCCCATCCGCCCTCATGCCCCGACAACCGGTATCATGCCCCGACAACCGGTATGTGGCCTACCCGTCTACCCCTTTTTCGAGTAAACCCAATCAAGCAGTTCAATCGTATGCATGATCGGCATCTGGACGCCTTTGTGCGCCAGGTGATTGCCGATCTGCGTCATACAGCCGATGTTGCCGGTGGCGATCAGATCGGCGCCCGTGCTGAGGATGGCGTTTGCCTTGCGTTCGCCAAGCTGACGGGCGATGTCTGGCTGTTCGATGTTGTACGTTCCGGCCGACCCGCAGCAGATCTCGCCTTCGGGGATCGGCACCAGCTTCAAATTCGGCACGGCGCTGAGGAGCTGGCGTGGCTCCGCCCGCACCCCCTGGGCGTGGCTCAGGTGGCAGGCATCGTGATAGGCCACCGTCATGGGCGTGGAGAGGGGCGGCGGTGTTTCGATACCAAGCTCGGCCAAAAAGACGCTGACATCCTGTACCTTGGCGGCGAAGCGGCGGGCCGTCTCCTCTTCGGGCGTCCCCGCGAAGAGCAGTGGATATTCGTGCATCCCCGATCCGCAGCCGGCAGCGTTGGTGATGATGGCATCCACGCTGTGGAGATCGAACGCTTTCAAGTTGCGTCGAGCCAGCGCTCGTGCCTGTTCCGCTTCGCCAACGTGCATCGACAGTGCCCCGCAGCAGCCCTGTTCGGGCGGAATGATGACTTCGACGCCGTTGCGCGCCAGCACGCGCAGCGTCGCCCAGTTGATCTGTGGGGAGAGCACCTGCTGCACGCAGCCGCTGAGGAGTGCTACCCGTGCCCGCCGCGTTCCTTGTGCGTGGTGGATGGCAGGGAGAGGACGGCTCGAGGGCAGATCGGCGGGCAGCAGATCGAGCATCGTGCCCATGGCGCCGGGCAAAAATCGCTGAAAGGGCTTGCCCAGTTTCCCCACCTGTGCTGCCGCCCGGAAGCGGTCCGGGAAGGGCAGCGTCTGCGTCGTCATCAACCGCGTCATCTTTTCAAGGGGGGTGCGCTGTCGTTTTTCTTCGCTCATTGCCCGGAAGGGCGTGATCAACTCACCGTATTCAACGCCCGACGGACAGGCTGTCACGCAGCCCAGGCAGCCCAGACAGCGGTCGATGTGCGGCAGCACGTCGTCCAGCGCCAGGTCACCTTCGAGCACGCCCTTCATCAATAGGATGCGCCCGCGCGGCGAGTCCATTTCTTCGCCTAAAACTAGATAAGTAGGGCAGGCAGGCAGACAAAATCCACAATGGACGCAAGATTCCACCGCGTCCGCCATGGCCTGTCCCTGCGCGCCTAATGTTTCAATCGGAATTTCGTGTCGCAATTCAATTTCCCCCGTTACCCTTCACTTTGTCACCGGCTGGATACGCATCGAACAGACCAAACTTTGCCTGAGGGTCCAGCGTCGATGCCACTCGTTGTAACAGCGTTCGAGCCGGCAGATGGCCCAACCAGGGGCGTGTGTGGGGGGCAAAGAGACAGAGCCCGCCCAGTTCATGCCGCATGAGGATGGTGTCGAGTTCGGTCAGCGGTTGCGTCCACGCGATCCAGGCTGTATTGCCGCCGGCGCTGTAGCGGCGGGTCGCATTGTGCGCGGCCATCTCTGCATCCAACGTGCGGATGCGATTGGGGGTCAGCGCCACTTTCACCAGCGCACCCTCTTCACGTCGCCAACTGAGCCGGTTCATCTCTGACCAATAGGCCGGCGACTCATCTTGTTGATAGAGATCGATCTGCAATGGCGGATTGGCGCTCGTGAGCAGACCAGACAGCCGCGTCAGCCGATCCGGCAGCGCAGCGGCAAGCCCACGCAGGCGGACCCACAGCGAAACCCCTTCGGCAACCGGCGCCAGATCGAGCGCATCGATGTCGAGTTTGCTCTGCGTCAGGCGGATCAGCGCATCGATGGCCGGGTTGAGATCGGCAAAGGTTGCACACAACGACGCCGCCGACGGCGGTGCCGGGAAGACTTTGAAGGTCACTTCGGTGAGGATGCCCAACCGGCCCAGGCTGCCCACCATCAACTTAGGAAAGTCGAAGCCGGCGGCATTTTTGACGACGTTGCCTCCGCCGCGCGCCACCTCGCCGCGGCCATCCACAAAACGGATGCCAATCAGAAAATCGCGTACACTGCCGTAGCGATAGCGCCCTGGTCCACTGATCCCGGCGGCCACGGTGCCGCCCAGGGTGGCGCCCTCCTCCGCCAGGGGCGGATCGAAGGGCATGTACTGTCCTTTTTCGGCCAACATAGCCTGCACCTCGGCCAGGGGTGTGGCCGCCTGTGCGCTAAACGTGTACTCACCCGGCTCATAGACGCTGACCCCGCGTAACGCCGAGAGATCGAGCAATGTGGTGTCCTCCGCCGGCGTCCACAGGGCAGGCTTGCTGCCGCCGCCGCGCACGCAGATCTTGTCGTGCGCCTGTACGGCCTCTTGCAGTTGTTCGACCGTCTGAATCTGAATGATGGGTTTGCCTAATGTCAACATAAGCTTTCGATTCTTGGTGTGACTTCGGATGGCTTTAGCGAGCACTTGCCTGAACGGGGCTGACGTGACTTTCGCCGACTCTGCGCTGGGCGTCAACACCGAGGATAGAGAGGCAGAGCGGCGCCAGATCGACCGTGCGCGGGTGATCTGGCAGATGCACACCGGGGGGCGCTCCCGCCAGCAAGAGTGGCGAGAGCGAGTCTGCCCGGTGCAGCGCCGCATGAGATCCGCCGCCGGTGTGCACGCTGGTCTCTAGCAGCCGAAACTCATAGCCGGGGTGCGCAGTGACCACCACATCGCCGCTGCTGTCCAGATCGAGGAAGCAGACCACACGCTCAAAAGCGTTGGGATAGTCGCCGAAACCGATTGTGCCGCCATCGACGCTTCCGTCCACGGCGCGCAGATCGCCCGACCAACTCCAATGGCAGCCGTAGACGTCCACGGCGCTCTCTGCACCGTCTTTTCCGCGCCAGAAGCTGAGATGGCCGCGATCGCGTGTATGGATATGGTATCGTGGTCCCTCGGAATCGCCGGCTGTGTCAACCCACATCGCTTGATCGACGCGTTGATCGGCCACCAGTTGCCCGGCGATCTGTTCGATCTGCTCCATGCGCTCGTCTTTGGCTGAGCGCACGTAGATCTGTGCCATGCGCAGGTTAGGGCAGACGATGAGCGAGTCCGCTTTATCCAGTTTCTCGACGGGGACGCCGGCTTCAGCCACATCAAACCCCTGCAACAGATCGTTGAGCAGGATGCCTGCCTCTTTGCCGTCGACGATGTCGGTTTGGGCATGATCGCCGCTGAGGACAATGCAGACGTCGGCCAATAGAGATTCGACGCCGCCGTAGATCGCAATGAGTTCACCCAGAAAGCCATCGATCTTCTCGATGGTGGGCAGGGCCGCCAACGGTCCGCTGTCGTGGCAGGCGCCGTCATAGTCGGGAAAGTAGGCCAGGGTGAAATCGGGAAAGGCGCGCTGCTCGGCCATCTGGTGTAGTAACGCCGCCGTGTTGTCATCGTCGAAGCCAAACTTGTGCAGCGGACCACCGGTAGTATCCAGCGGTTCTGCCGCGCCGGGAAGCTGCGGTCTGACCAGATCGCCCAGCGAGAGGATGGTGGGGCCGCAGACGGTTTTCGAGATTTCCGCTCCCGGCAGCAGATCCACCAGCGGCGGAATGGTCACATCGTGGGCGTGTGGCCCGTGGAAGATCAGAAAGTTTAGCGATGCCGAGACTAGATCCGCTGCTTCTACGGTATGGAAGATCGTGGGGGCCTTTAGCCGATTGTGGTTGAACTTGACCAGGAAGTCTTCAAAGTAGCCGGCGACTCCGCGGTGCAAAATCGCCAGCACATCTGGGCCGTAGTAGGCAAGGCTGTTGTCGCTTTTGTCGAACCAGTAGTTGCCGGCGATGTGATGCTCGACGGGGTAACGACCCGTGGCAATCGACGATGTCGCCGCCGGTGTAATCGACGGGAAGACGGCGACACTGTCATAGCGTATTTCGCCGGCGCCGACCAATTGGGCCAGATGGGGCAGGCGGTCCTCGGCCAGGGCCTGCTCAAACACCCAGCCGGTAGCCGAATCGATGATGACTAAGAGAACTTTTTTCATGGTTGCCTTCTACTCGCGAAAGATCACACCCGCTGCCTCCAGGGGATGTGGGCCGCGTTGGTGCAGCGCCGGAGCCTCGCCCACAGGCAGCATTTTGCCGCGGTTGGCAATCTCTTTGGGATCGATGGCCCGGCGCAGGCTGTCCATCATTTCCATCTCTTTGGGGCCAAACATGCGCGGCATGTAGGCGCGCTTTTCCATGCCCACGCCGTGTTCGCCGGTGATCGAGCCACCCAGGTCGATGCAGAGCGTGATGATCTCGCCGGCCAGTTCTTCGGCGCGTTCCAATGCGCCTTCGATACGTCCGTCGAAGAGGATCAGGGGGTGCAGGTTGCCGTCCCCGGCGTGGAAGACGTTGGCGACTTGAATCTCATACTTGCGGCTGAGGCGGCCGATTTCGGCCAGTGCTTCGCCCAGGCGGCTGCGCGGCACCACACCATCCTGCACAATGTAGTCGGGGGCGAGGCGGCCCACAGCCGAGAAGGCGGCTTTGCGGCCTTTCCAGATGCGGGCGCGCTCGTCGGCGTTCTGTGCAATGCGCACTTCGCCGGCGTCGGTCTCTTCGATCACCTGTAGCAACTGGGCAAACTCGGCTTCGACAGCTTCAGTTTCGCCCTCCAGTTCCACGATAACCAGCGCCTCGGCATCCTGTGGATAGCCGGCCTTGGCGCCTACCTCTGCGGCCTTAATCGCCAGCTTGTCCATGATCTCCATGGCGCCGGGCAGCAGGCCCGAGGCCACGACGGCCGAGACCGCATCTCCCGCTGCTTCCAGGCTGCTGTATGAGGCCAGGACGGTGCGGTAAACCTCGGGGATGGGCAGTAGACGCAGGGTCACTTCCAGCGCCACACCGAACAGCCCTTCACTGCCCACGAACAGCCCGGCAAGATCGGGGCCGATGCTGTCGAGGCTGTCGCTGCCCATCTTCACTACTTCGCCGTCAGGCAGCACCGCTTTGATGCCCAGCACATGATTGCTCGTCATGCCATACTTGAGACAGTGCGCGCCGCCCGAGTTGAATGCGACATTCCCCCCGATGGTGCAGATCGGCTGACTCGAAGGATCAGGGGCGTAGTAAAGGCCGTAGGGCGCCGCTGCCTGCGAAACGGCGAGGTTGATCACGCCCGGCTCGACGACGGCGATGCGTTCATCGGGATCGAGGCGTATGATGTGGTTGAGCCGGTTCAGCGCAATGACGATCCCTTCGGCGATGGGCAGCGATCCGCCGGAGAGGCTGGTGCCGCTCCCGCGTGCCACAAACGGAACAGCGTATTCGTGACATAGCCTCACTGCGCGGATCACCTCGTCCTGGTTTTCGGGCAGCACGACCGCAGCCGGCTTCTGTCGAAACGCCGTCAGCGCATCGGATTCATACGCCACCATCTGCGCCGCATTCGTAAGCAGCCGGGCGGGCGGGAAGATTGCTTCCAGGCCGGTGAGAATTGGATGGGTTGTCATGGGTGCCTTTCTGAGTCCACACAGAATGGTGGCTGAACTCGCCGGGTTTCAATCTGCCTCCGCAGGCTCTGCACTACTCAACCGGCGCCGGTCAAACTACCGTTTTCCAGGGTACGTCACTTGAAGCGTTTGGCTAACCGGATAACCCGGTTACCGATCGCCATTCTTTACTTGCACAATTTCCGCCATGATCGCCAGGGCGATCTCTTCGGGAGTGCGGCCACCGAGATCGAGACCAATCGGCGTGTGGATGCGGGCAATCTGCTCATCGCTGAACCCGGCTTCTTTGAGCGCATCCACCCGTTTGGCGTGCGTGCGCCGCGATCCCAGGGCGCCTACATAGCGGACAGGGTGGTTCAGCGCCACGGCGAGGGCCGGATTGTCTAGTTTGTCGTCGTGGGTCAGGGTGACGATGTAGGTCGTCTCGGTGAGTACGCGTTCGGTCAGCATATCCGCCGGCCAGCCGATGATCAGCTCGTCGGCGTGGCCGAAGCGTTCGGTTGTGGCGAATACGCTGCGTGCATCCATAACCAGCGTGCGAAAGCCCAAGGTCTTGGCAAAGGTTACCAGCGGGATGGCGATGTGAACACCCCCCACAATGATCAGCGTGGGCGGCGGCACGTGGACATCCACAAAAATCTCGATGGGCGACGCCTTCGTTGACTGCTGCGGTGAAAAGCGTTCCGATTGCTGACGTTGCAGCGCCCGTCGAGCACGCTCGACGACTTCTTCGTTCAGGGTTGCATCGCCCAGCGTGCCGTCGCTACGCCCATCAGGCCAGATCAAGAGTTTTCGTCCGATGGCGGGGCCACAGAGCACGGTGGCAACCGCGATCGACTCATTGCATTGAATGGCCTGTACCAGTTGCGCATAGATCGACGACATGGCAGAGTTCATGCGAGCTTTTCGAGCTGTTCTACCATCCATAGCTCGGCGCCGGGCGTCTGTGTCCACAGGACCACCGCCTGCACCGCATAGAGAATCGCTTCGGCTTCGTCGCCCCAGCCGTGCACTTCGGGCATCTCATCCTCAAAGGGCAGTTCGGCGTCGCCCAGCAGATAGTCGGGCACGAACTCGTTGGTTTTTATGGCAGCCGCCAGGGCGGCGTCGGCCTCATCGCTGCGTCCATGCAGGCGGAAGCTAAGCAGGGCGCGGTTGTAGGCCCAGGCGGCGAAGGCGTCGTCCTCGAAGGTGTCGATCAATGCGGCAGCTTCCTCATTACGATAAAGCTGGAGCAGTGCGTTGAGCAAAATGTAGCGCACGCCCTGGTTGTCGCCGGGGTTGAGTTCGAGCAGTTCCTGGTAGTGTTGGATGGCGCCATTCGGATCACCCAGTTGCCAGAGCATATGCGCCATTTGTAGCCGGGCGCGCATGTAAGGACGCGTTTCGGTAATAAGCCAAAAATGCCCTTTCCCATTCTCAAAGATCTCTGGATCAAGTGTTCGTTTGCCGGCATCAACCGCTTTTTGCACCCACTTCGCTGCGTCGGGCAGGGTCTCTGCTTCTAGATCAGAGAGAAGTAAGTAGGCGTCGACGCAATCGGGTGAGGTTTTGAGTGCCTTCTGGGCCAAACGGATCGCCTTGCGCGGGTTTTCTTCTTGGATCGCCTGCAAGACGATCTCCTGCGCCTTTTCCAGTGGTGTCTCCGCCGGGCGGTGCGGCAATGCGCCGCCGTGCTCGGCCATCAGGCTACCAAGAAAGTCGTTGATCTCGTCAATAGACTCGAACTCTTGCTCGTTGAGCAGTTTGCCCAACTGCGCCATCTGTTGTTCCATCTCCAGTCGGCTCATTGGAGCGGGCGGCGTATCGTCGCCGCTCTTTGCTGCCTTGGGCTTGCTGCTGCCGCGATGGCCAGCAGCGCTTTCGGTATCGCTCTTCTTGGGTTTTGGCATGGTGATGAATCCTTCCTGATTGTGGGAGTCGAGATCGGGGTAGGTACCGAACTCGGGATTGATTCGATCCTTGCTGCTTAAGATTGCTCTATGCCCACGGCAAGGGTTCAATATAAACTTCGATGGTGCCGCCACAGGCCAGGCCGGCTTCCAAGGCCGATTCGTCGCTGATGCCAAACGCAATCAGTCTCGGTGCGCCGTTGGCGAGCACGTCCATTGCTTCCTGGATCACGGCCCCCTCCACACAGCCACCGCTGACGGAACCGATCATCTCCCCGGCGGCGGTGACGGCCATCTTCGATCCCAACGGACGCGGCGCCGATCCATAAACCTTGACCACGGTTGCTACGGCCACTCTTTTGCCCTGGGATCGCCATCGCTCCAGATCCGGCAGAATTTCGCGCATAGGGGCTTGTCCTTTCCTGCACAGGCGCCGCTCAGCTATCTGCGTGGGCTCGTTTCTTCAGATCGACCAGCCACTTTTCCGTCTGATTGGGCGAGTGTTGTTGAAGAATGGTGAGGTGGCTGTGTTCGGGCTGCTGAAACAGGATAGGGTACTCCTTGCGGCGACGGTGATAGGTGTTGAACGACCAAACGATCACCGATTCACGGCTGAGAAACCCCATACGGAAGCTCTCGCGGTTGCCGTTCCACAGTTCCTGGCGACGCAACGAACGGATCAACGTGCGGCTGAAAATGCGCCACATCACCAACCAAAAAGGATAGTCCAACCAGATGATCGTAGTGGCTCGTTGCCAGACGATATCACGAACAGCCCTGTAATTGCCGTCGAGCACCCACTGCTCGCCACTCACCGCCTCAGCCACTCGTTCGCGCAAGATTGGCGTTTCTGTCGACGTCCAATTGGGTCCCCAGTGCAGGGCATCCAGTTCGATGTGAGGGATGCCCAAGATCTGGGAGATGCGTCGTGCGGTCGTGGTCTTGCCTGAGCCACTGGTGCCCACGACGGCAATGCGGCTCGGGTTCGTCAGATCTGCCGTCATGCGTCTTCCCCGTCACTTGCTTGTCGGTCAAATTGGTGCTTGCATCGCAGCCATCAATCTCTACACCCTTCATTATAAACTGTGGGATCCCGGCGTGGCAACAAAGAGCGAAAAGGAGGTGTACTTCAGATTCGGGGCGAACTTGACCCCCAACAGAGGTAGGGGTTTGGGTGGGGCGGGGAACCGACGTCGCTCTGTGCGCCTCCTACCGGCGAAACTACCTGCCGCCCCACCCAAACCCCTACGACTTGCCCCGACTTGAATTACACCCCGAAAAGGATGGATCTACGGTTAACAAGGGATCAGGTATCCGTTAATACCACGGTGAATTGCGTCTTCACCATCAACAAAGAGCACGCCCACGCGCGTCTGCTTGCATATAGACCCGTACCCGACCCCGAAAAGGGCGTGAGCCAGGATCGGAACCAAAAACGCCGGTTGCTGCCGCACGAAGTCTCGCGGCAGCAACCGGCGTTTAGGGGTCCTGTATAACTTTCGTGCTTACTCCTTGCCGAAGAGCAAGGTATACATCCACAGAATCGCCAAAATACCCAGGCCGATGACGGCATAGTCGCGCAGCTTCGATTGTTGCTCTGGTTGGGCGAGATCGCCGATCACGTCTTTGGCGACGTCTCTGGCTATTTCGGCGGCGACCTGCGTCGTCGTCGGTACGACTGCCGTGGGGACAACTACGTCTGCAGATGCAGGTGTTTCCGCTCCTTTGTGGCGAATCTGGATCAGGTTGTCGAGCGATTCGAGACCCTGGCGCACAATGGAACGGGCACTGCTGTCCATCAGGCGTTGACCGACGCTGGCAATACGTCCGCCGACCTGCGCCTCACCTGTGTAGGTGAGCGTGGTCGATACGCCGTCGCTCACGAGGTTCAGGTCACCGCTACCCTGCACAAAGCCCGCTTGCCCTTGCCCCTGCAGATCGATGTGATAGCCATTGGGTTCGTCGATATTGCTCAGTGTGACCCTGCCCTGAAACTTGCCCTGCACCGGGCCGACCCGGATGTTGATCTCGCCATCGTACTCGTTTTCGCCAACTGTTTCCAGCCGTTCGCAGCCGGGCAACACGCGCGAAAGGACATCTGGATCGCGCAGCGCCGCCCACACGACCTCTTGCGGCGCTTGAAAGGTATAGGAACCCTGCAATCGAATCATGTAGTACCCTCTTTATCTCTTCGTAATACGCGCATACTCCGGCCATTCCAGGATGAAGCCTAGCTTATCCATAAGCATATCCTGAAAGTCGCGAAGATGCGATTCGGTGTTGCGCACCTGCCGCGGGGATAGATTCTTCTCCAGGCAGTAAGCCGCCAGGGCGCCGGCCGCCTCGCCGATGTTCCATTCCACCGGGTGCAGTCGGTAGCAGCCGTTGGTGATGTGCGTAACGCCCAGGTTCTTACAGGCAGGCAGCAGGTTCTCCACGCGCACAGGGAGCAGCGAACCTAATGGAATCTGAAAGGGGTAGTTGCTGATGTCCACATAGGTGCGGGGGGCGGTGCTGGGGTGCAGGTCGATGCGATAGGAGCCTGTACCCACGCTGTCATCGAAGATCGTCGAGCCGACAGGAAGCCCCATCATCTCGCGCTGTTCGCTGCCCACGTGTTCTTCGAGGACGGTGAACTCGGCCTGAATACGCCGTGATTCGCGTACATAGACGTACTTGGCCAGCCCATCGCTGGTGCCCACGATATCAGGGCGCAGGCGCAGGCCAGGGTAGCCGTAGCCGCTGCCGTCGTGGCGGGGTGCTTCAGTCTGCATCCAGTAAAGCAGCGAAAAACTGAGTTGCTTGCATTGGCGCAGGTTTTCGTTCTTTTCTTCCTCGCTCACGCCCAGCAGCGGACCCAGCCAGTAGTCGATCTGCGGCCAGTTGACCAACGTAATCCCGCTGGGCATGAAGCCGTCGCGATAGTAGCCTTCAAAGTTGATGCGCCGATAGAGCCAGAAACTGCCCACACGGCGCCCATTCTGGGGGCCGTGGAAGACCCCGCGGTGGCGCGTCTCCAGCGTGACGGGATCGACGTCCTTCCAGCCCAGTTGTGGGCCGGGCCAGAAGTCGGCCTGATAGCCCTTCCAGAAATCGTAGTCGGCGGGCTTGTCGATGGTGTGATCCTCGCCGGGGAGGTAGTCCATGGCAAAGCACCAGGTGATGGCCTGCTGATCCAGTGGCTGCGGGTCGCCTTCGACGGCGTGGAGTTCACCGGTCTGCGCCTTGCTCTCTGCGCCGATGATGTGTTCCACGTTGGCCAGTTCGAGTAGATCGCCCAACTCGGTGGCGTCGATGATGTAGGGCGCGCTGATGACGACGTCTTCACCGGTTTCGTCGTTACGCAGGGTAACGGACGTGACGCGGTCCCCGTCGGTCTCCGCCGCGATAGGACGGTGATTGAGCAGCACGTCGAGGCGGCGGCTGGAGCGATACGGCGCCAGCATTTCCTCGATGGCGGCCAGCGCCACGCGCGGCTCATGACAGAGCCGGCTGACGTTGCCGTTGCCGGGGTTGAGCAGCGTATTGTCGCGGGCGTCTTCGGTCATGGGGTAGTTGCGCCAGTAGTAACTGCGCACCTTCTCGCGGAATTGGCGGTAGCTGCGCGTGTGCCCCGTCGTTTCGATCCACGGGTGTTCGTCGGGGGGGACGGCCTGGGCCGTCAACTGACCGCCGAGCCAATCGGTCTCTTCGCTCATGATCACCTGCTTGCCCAGGCGCAATGCGGCCAATGCTGCACCCACGCCGCCCGTTCCACCGCCGACGATGAGGATCTCGGTTGATCGTTCTTTCATGGGGGTATCCTTTCGCTTGAAAAGTTGGATCAATTCATGGATAATGCTTGTAGAAACATCGAATCACTGAGCAGGAAATAACTGTGCCCGATCTGACGCCCGATCTGCTTGCTAGATCCCGGGTTATCGCAAAAGGACGTCGCATTCGAGAGGTTCAACGCCTTGTCGAGACGTACGGCGGTCGCGCATCTCAATGGATGCGGTCGCGCATCTCAATGGATAAAGAAGAGCAGCCCGCCCATTTCTGGCGAACAGGGACTGTATGAGTATCACTGGTACGAGCATCGCGGTGTGGGCCGCGTCGAGGTGAAGGTGGTAAGGATTCCATGATCGTGCAACTAATGTCAGGTGTCCAAAGTGATGTCCCAGACTTGACGTCTGGACAGTTCTATCTTGTGATTGGCATCGAAGCCGACGATTTTCGAATCATCAATGATAAAGGTCGCCCTTACTTGTACTCGGCTGACTGGTTCGAGGTTATTGATCCAGAAGAACCTGTGGAATGGATAACGGAATACGGCGATGACGGTGAACGCTATGCCTATCCGCCGGAACTGAACACGCCTGGTTTCTTCGAGGACTTCTTTGAGACCGATCCCGAAGCTGTACGCACCTTCTGGCAAGTGATCAACCGCAAGCTGGCGCTTCAGGCTGCCGCCTAATAGTTCCTTTCCCAATTTTAGGCAATTTTTTCTACGTTCGTCTTCCGCCGTCTTCGGCAGCGTCCTCCGTCCTTCGTCATTCTCCCGACAGCACCACCGAATCCAAATACAAAAACGCGCGCTTGTCGCGGTCTGTTTCCACGAAGAAGACGGTGTTGAGCATGCACCACAGGTTCGCCATGGCCGGAATACGCATGGGCTGCACGCCGTCCAGCTTGTAGACGCGATCGTTGCATTGGAAGCGCAAGAAATTCATTTCGGCCAGATCGAAGTCGAGGCGCAGGTAATACCAGTTCTGCTTGGTGGCGATCTCGTTGTAACAGAGTTTCTGCCCGCCGCCGGGGAGATCTTCCCAGCCTTCGGCGGCCAGGTGGAAGTGCGACTTGGTCTTGCCGCTGCCGCCAATGTCGAGGAGTTCCTCGCGGCGGGCTTTGTACTGCCATTGGCCCACGGCTTCCCCGTTCAAGGCGTTGAGGTAGCGTAGATGGGGCATGACGCGGTAAGGATTGGGCTTGCTGTCGCCGTCTTGCAGGTCAAACAGGACACCCACCGCGCGCACGTCTGTTTCCGAGAGCGCCAGCTCCGACGCCTCGGGTTTGAAGGTGAAGTATGCCTCCAGCCGCACGGGGCCGGCATGGCGGAAGGTAGCGCGCTTGATGCCCACGGCAAACGATCCTTCCCTGGCCCGCGTCGCCAACTTCATGGCGTAGGTGCCGTTGAGCGAGCCGTCGCTGCCTGTGTCCCACTGGGTGAGGTTGCTCAACTGCGGCGCGCGCAGATCACGGTACGGTGGCAGCATCGAATCCAGCGTGCGTTCATAGTTGCCGATCAACCCCGTCCATCCCTGCAAGCCGTGATCAAAATCGTCGAAGAAAAGGATCTTCGGCAGTGGATCAAAGCGCGAGAGGGCGGGGGGGATGGTGAGAACAGATTGGGTGGTCATCGTTACTCCTTCAACGCCAGATATACAATTACCGTTACACTCGCTCCTTCAGGCAGTTCGCCGATGGCGCGCAGCCAGCCGCCGAAATGACTCACACGGGCAAATGTGACTTCGTCTTGCTGATTGGGCAGGGGCAACAGCGTGCCTTCGTCGGCCCAGTGCATGCCGTCAGGCGAGATCTGGATCTTCGCCATCACGCCCTCCGGCAGGCGCACGGCATCCAGGGCGCGGATGAAGTAGATGGCTTCAGCGGCCCAGGCTGTTTCGTAGGGTTCAACTTCGAACGCCCCCGTCCACGTGACGTTGCGTTCGACAACAGCGGTGTGGCTTTCGCGCATAGGGTCTCCTTGTCTCAGAATCTTCTCACCAACAGATCTGCCCCCGCCGGCGGAATCTGGTATGCGGCCTTGAGCTCGCGCCAGAATTCGTCGTACTCGCGGTGACGCGCCTCGGTCAGTTCATATTGGGCCAGTTTGGCGTCGTCGAGTTCGATGCCCAGTCCTGCTCCTTGGGGAAGGGTCATCGATCCGTCTTCGATGACGAGTTTGCCGCCGGTGAGGACGTCATCCACGTATTCAGGGTAGATAGCGTCGCCGGCGATGGTGATCTCTGGGTGGGCGGCGGCGACATGCAGTTTGGCCGCCTGCTGCACACCCAATTCGGTGCCGCTGTGCAACGACGTCGCCAGCCCCAAGACATGGGCAACGGTGAAGAAATCGTGCAGCCCGCGTATGCCGTTGGCTCCCTGTAGATCGCCCAGCACCACATCGGCGGCCTGCTCGCGCTCAACCTGACGCAGAAAGTCGATGCGATAGGCCCCGTCCGCGGCGATGGGGACGGCGCTCGATCGGCGCAGGGCGGCCAGGCCGGTCGTGTCTACACTGGGGACGCCGGCCTGCGTCGAAACGGGGACTCGCGACGGCACCCACTTCAGCGGCTCTTCCACAAACTCCAGGTCGAGCGGTTCCAGGATCTTCAACATGCGCTTCGCCACCGGCAAAGACCAACAGCCGTTAGGGTCCACGCGCAGGCGGATCTTGGGGCCGATGGCGGCGCGTACCTGCGCCACCGCTTCGGCTTCATCGATGGGATCATAGACACCCAGCTTCATCTTTACCGTGCGGAAGCCGTAGCGCCGGATCAACGCGCGGACGTGATCCACGCAGTTGTCTAGCGTTACTTCGTGTGCGCCGGTGCGATCCTTTCCGCGGAAGAAGAAGTAGGCGGCAGTGGGCAGCGCCGTCCGTTCGCCCTCTCCACCCAACAGCCGGTAAACCGGCACAGCGGCCGCCTTGCCGATCAGATCCCAACAGGCCAGTTCCACGGCGATGGACTCGGCGCTGTTGCCCAGCTTTTGCATGATGCGCCGGTAGTCGAAGGGGCTTTCCCCGCGGATGCGCGGTGCGACTGTCTTCTCAAACAGGCGAAGTTGCGCGTCCCGTTCCACGGTATGGGTGGCCGATACCCCGGCCTCGCCTACACCGATCAACCCCACATCGGTGTGGACGCGGATAAACGTGCGCAGTCGCGCCGGATAGCTGACGCCATAGGCGCTAAAGATCGGCGCAATGAAGGGAACGGCAACGCTGTAGGCTTCGAGATGGGTGATGAGCATGGGCAGAGTGTTGGTGTGTGATTGAAAAGTGATTGAGTACCGGCCGATGATGGGATGATGAAGATGATGAGGATGACGATGGGATGATGATCGTCATCCTCATCATCCCATTATCTTCCTCATCCCTTGAGCCCGCTCAACGTCACGCCCTGAATGAAGTAGCGCTGCCCCAGGGCGAAGATGATCAACATAGGCAGGATCATCAAGGTGGAGAGGGCCATCATGTAGTGGGTGTCGGGCAGTTGACCGGCGCCGCCGCGCAGCAGGTAAAGACCCACCGCCAGCGGGCGCAGATCGGGGCGACCCGCCATATAGACCAGGGGCGCCAGGAAGTTATCCCATGCTTGCTGGAAGGCGAAGATGGTGACGGCCGCCAGCGCCGGCTTCGAGAGCGGCAGCACGATCCGCCACCAGATGCCGATTTCGGAGCAGCCGTCTATGCGCGCCGCATCGGAAAGATCATCGGGAATGCCCATAAAGAACTGGCGCAGCAAGAAGATGAAGAACGGGTTGCGCGCGAGCAATTGGGGCACCGTCACCGGCAAGAAGGTGTTGATCCACCCCCACTGGTTGTAGAGAACATAGAGTGGGATCAGGCGCACGATATAGGGCAGCATCAAGGTGCTTAGCAGAAGCACAAACAAGGCATCCCGCCCAGGGAAGCGCATCCTGGCGAAGCCGTAGGCCACGAAAGAACAGGTGACGGCCGTGCCAACCACATTGGCCAGCACGATCACCATTGAGTTGCGCAGCCAGAGCATCACCGGTGCGGCGTCAAAGACCTCGACATAGTTGCTCCACATCACAGGGTTAGGGATCCACTCGGGCGGCCAGACTGCGATCTGCTGCAACGTCTTTAACGAGGTCGAAACCGTCCAAACCAGGGGGATCAACATCACCACCGAACCGGCGATGAGGAGAATATGCAAGAGCGAATGTGTCACCAGGCGAGAGGTTGGGTTGCGAACGGTCATGGTAGATGTCCAGAAAGATGATGACGGTGGAAGACTAAACCACTACAGGTTTACCCGTAGTACACCCACCGATCCGAAGTTCGATACACAAAAATCGTCATGCTGAAGACCACAATGAAGAGCATCACCGACAGCGCCGAGGCGTAGCCCATGCGGAAGTAGCCGAAGGCGTTGTTATAGATGTGGATCATGTAGAGCAGCGTGGCGTTGTTGGGTCCACCGCCGGTGAGGATAAAGGCGTTGGAGAACGACTGAAAGGCGTTGACCAGATTCAGGATCAGCGTGAAGAAGATCGTCGGTGTCATCAGCGGGATGGTGATGCGGAAGAGCTTTTGGATGGCGCTGGCGCCGTCCACTTCGGCGGCTTCGTACATCTCTTGCGAGATGCTCTGCAAGCCCGCCAGAAAGATAATCATGGTCGCCCCGATGCCCCACAAACTCATGATGATCAGCGCCCCCATTGCCCAGTCTGGGTCGGCCAGCCAACGCACCGGGGGCAGCCCAATCAGTTCAATCGCCCAGTTGAGGATACCGCGCCGTGTTTCAAAGATAAAGATCCAGACGATCACGGCGGCCACGATGGGCACCACCGACGGCAGGTAGAAGATGGTGCGGTAGATCGTCATACCGCGCACGCGTGAGTTCAACATCATCGCCAGCAGGAAGGCGACAATGATCCCAAGGGGTACGCTCAGGCCGATGTAGTAGAGTGTGTTCGATACCGACTTCCAGAAGAGAGGGTCGCGGTTGAGCGCTTCGGCGTAGTTGTTCAGGCCGATCCAGCGCGCGTCGCCCATCGCGTTCCATTTGGTGAAGCTGTGGTAGAAGCCCGACGCAATGGGGATGGCGTCAAAGGCGAGGAACGAGATCAGCCAGGGCGCGATGAAGACATAGCCCATCCACTTCCCCCATCTGAACTTGCGCACTGGGCCGGGGCGGGCCGAAGCCCGCCCCACACCTGCTGATTGCGTTGTCATGCCTATCCTTCTTGTTCGCTCCAATACTCGTCCACAACGGCCTGCGCCTGTTCGGCGGCGTCGGCAAGCGCCTGTTCCACGCTCTTGTCCCCGTACATGGCGGCCTGCACAGCCTGGTCCACAATATCGCGGACGCGTGTGTGAACCGGCAGAATGTCCACAGAGACATCGGATTCAAGCGTTTCCAGTACCTTGTCCCACTTGGGATTGGCGTCGTAGTAGACTTGATCCTCGTTGCACGCCTTGAGTGGCGACGGGCGTCCTTGCTGCTGCATGAACCAGCAAGCGCCGTCTGTGTCATAGGTGATCTTCTTGATCCAGTTGAAGGCCGCTTCTTGCTTCTCGGCAGGCACAGCCTTGGGCACTACATACCCCCAGGCGAATTCCTCGCCTGACAGGCCCTTCGACTCGGCAGCGTCGTTGTTGGCATTGTAGGGGCGCAGACCGACTTCAAAGCCCATGTCTGGGCGGTACGTCTGAATATGGAAGAAGATCGAAACGTTGGGGAAGTTGATCAACTGCTTGTCGTTGTACCAGGGCTGCGCCTCCGTCGCTTCACCAGGACCGGCGAAGAAGTCGGTAACATTCTGCACGCCGCCGTTGATATCGTTGGTGAAGTTGACCATCCAGTTCAGGGTGTCGATGCCCTGTTCCGAGTTGAAGGCTACCGAGCGCAGATCGTCGCTGTAGATCTGGCCGTCGTTGCAGTAGAGCCAGGCGAAGAAACTGGCAACGTTGGTACCCACATTGGCCCCGATGGTGACAATGCCGCGGTCGTCCAGCACCGTGAACTCACGCGCCACATCTTCCAATTCCTGCCAGGTCTGGGGGACGATCACCTCTTGCCCGGCGGCTGCGAACATGTCGCTGTTGACGAGCATGAGGCTGGTGACACCACCGCCGGTGGGCATGGGCATTGAGTAAAGCTCGCCCTTGTAGTAGAAGTTGCCGATCTCCGAATCGTAGAAGTTTTCGAGATCGAGGCCCTGGGTGTCAACGTAGCTGGTGATGGGCAGGATCAGATCTTCGTCGGCCAGTTGCAGGATCTCGGCGCGGCTGGCCATGAGCACTTCGGGCGGCTGGCTGCTGGCAACGGATGCAAAGAGATTCTCGGCCCGGTTCTCGAAGGGCTGCACCAGGTTCTCAATCTCCACGCCCGGGTATTCGGCCTCGAAATTGGCCGCAATCTGGTTCATCAACTCTTCACGAGCCGCGCCCCACACATTCCAGAAACGGATCGTGGTGGTTTCGGCTGCAGCTTCACCCGCTGCTGCCCCCGAGGACGTGGGGGCAGCACCGCCGCCACCAGGGGCGGCCGGAACACACGCCGCCAACGCTGTCCCTGCGGCGGACATGCCCATCAGGCGCAAAACTTCTCGACGAGTCATCTTCGAGCGATTCACAGTCATCTGATTTCCTCCTTGAAAGTGTTGAAGAGATGGGACGGTGTTGGGGAAGGGAGATTGAAGATCAAAAACGGTCTAATCCCGAATCACCGTTCCCACAGAAGTGCCAGGAACAAAACGGCAGGGTAGTGTGACATGATGTATCTCACTCCTGCCCGCCAGGATGTCGATCAAGAGTCGCACGGCGTGGACGCCCATCTCGCGCCGTGGAATGGTGAAGGCCGTGATCGTGGACAGTTCGTCGCGTCCACTCAGTGGATCACCGAGCATGGCGAGCGAAAAATCGCCAGGAATGGCCTTCCCCAATCTGTTAGCCGCAGCGCGCAGTGCATCGATGGCCGAGTCGTGCTCTACCACGAACGCCGTGACACCTAAATCGAGCAACTGTGCCACCAACGAGGGCGTAATCTCTTGATCGGTCGTTCGGTAAACAAACCGTTCATCGACGCGAAGCTGCATGCGAGCGTGGGCGAGGACGTAGCCGGCAAAGCGATCATTGGCCGACTCGTTTTCTACCGGCATGCCCAGATAGGCGACGGTGCGGTGTCCGTGCGCAAAAATATGGGCCATCACCGTCGCCGTCGCTTCGACATAATCGGCTGCGACAAAGGCCAGATCCACATCGGGGACCTGACGCCTGCCCACAAAGACAAACGGGTAGCCCTCTTGTACGAGGCGGATCAGTTCGCTCTTTTCCTGCTCATGGCCCAACAGAATGGCGCCATCGGCCAGTGCCAGTCGATTGATGCCGTCCAGGTAGATCAGACGGCGGCCGTCTTTTTCGCCGCGGCCGGTAAAGAGCAATAGATCGTACCCAAGCATCGCTGTTTCTTCTTCGATGCCGATCAAGAAGGGATAGTAGAAATCCTGGTTCTGGATTGGGAAGATCGCCTCGTAGGTGAAGACACCCAAAAGCCGATTTTCACCGCCGGCGAGGCTGCGCGCCACCGGGTTGGCGACATAGCCTAGTCTCTGGATAGCGTCGAGCACACGTTGCTGCGTCTCCGGGCTGATGCGAACATTGCCGCCTGTGCGTCCATTCAGGACCAAAGAGACCGTGGCCGGTGACACACCGGCGGCTCGAGCAACATCCACCTGACGCGGGCGTCGTTTCATAGGTTTTTGTCAAAAACGGGTATACGAGTTTGTGGCTGAGATGATAATGCGCTTTATCAACTCTGATTGTAGGAAAGGAACGGTGGTTTGTCAAGAGGGAAAAAGAATCCATACTGTCGGTGTACGGGTCACATCGTGTCCACGGTCCAACAGTGTTCGTTCCAGGGCTTTGATGGCCGTATCGGCATCGAGATGGAGGCGCGGTTTAGCCAACCGCCGCCTCCAAGGTAGATTCGGCCTCTAGATCCATGTCGATCTCCTGTTTGTGCGCAGCGTAGAAGGATAGAGCTTGCTGCACCTGTTCTTTAGATAGTCCGTATTCATCCACGATTTGTTCCACAGACCATCCCCATACCTGACTTGCCGTGACCACAGTCTGCACGCGAATCCCACTTCCACGCAGCACTGGCTGCGGCCGCCCGCTCGCCCCTCGGCGGTAGGTGATGTGTGAAAAATCTGGCACATCCAGACTTTGATTCAGGGCGCCGACCTTCTCTGAGACAGCCCACAAAATGAACTGGTTGAGCGATACACCCTGTTCTGCGGCCAATCTCTCTACTTCTTGTTTCAACTGCAAAGGTAGGTTCAGTGGATAACGAGCCATTTGGGCCTCCATCTCAGGAATTCATATAATAGATGATGTTCTATACGGCATCATATAGCACTCCTGATCGGAAATCAAGATGGTTTGACTACTCCACCAACTCGCCGCGTCTCTTGGCCAGTTCCGTCTGTAGTCGGTGCGGCAGTTCTCACACAGGTAGCAAGAGATAGGGTAAGCTGGCCAAAGATAGTAAAGCCCGAGAAGGGTCAAAGCAGACTCGTGTAGACGCAGCAAGGATCAGGGGAAAGATAGGGTACCTTCATCGCTACTCGCGCAACTGTGGATCCAGTGCGTCGCGCAGGCCGTCGCCGAGAAGGTTGAACGCCAGCACAGTGACCATAATGGCCATGCCGGGGAAGAAGACCATGTGGGGCGATTGGCGCAGGAAGGGGATACCGTCGCTGATCATGGCGCCCCATTCGGGGGCGGGTGGCTGCGCGCCCAGCCCCAGGAAGCCCAACGCCGCCGCAAAGAGGATGGCGCCGCCAACCCCCAGCGTGGCCTGTACGATGATGGGGGACAGGCTGTTGGGCAGGATGTGCAGCAGCATAATGCGCGTATCTTTAACGCCGACCATACGCGCGGCATCCACATAATCGCGCTCGCGCACAGAGAGGACCATCGATCGGACCACGCGCGAATAGCCGGGGATCCCCACGATCGCCACGGCAATGATCGTGTTGGTCAGGCTGGCCCCGCGCACGGCCACAATGGCAATCGCCAACAAAATCGCCGGGAAGGCCAGCAAAATGTCCATCAAGCGCATGATGATCGTGTCGGTGCGTCCGCCGAAATAGCCCGCCGCCAGGCCAAGCAGCGTGCCTGTACCACCCGATACAAAGACAACCACGAAGCCAATCAGCAGAGAAATCCGTGTGCCGTGCACAATACGGCGCATGAGGTCGCGACCGAGTCGATCGGTGCCGAAGGGATGTTCGATGGACGGCGCAAAGCGCGCTTCGGCCAGGTTCGAGTCGATGCGTGGATCGTACGGGTCGACGACCGGCGCCAGCAGGCCAATCAACACGATCAGGCCGATCACCACCAGACCCACGCGGCCATTCCAACTCGAAAGCAGCCGGCGCCAGGCGTCGCTCATCAGGCTGCGCGATTTGCGTGTCAAACCCTCTGCGGCCAATTCCGATGACGAAACGGCTACATCTGCGTTCATGCGTTGTTCTCCAAAAAAGGTGATTCGGGATTAGTGAATGGCGTGCCAGGATTTTGTCCACTTGCCTGTCGCTATTCACTAATCCCTAACTGTATCGAATGCGTGGATCAAGGTACGCGTACGAGATGTCAACCAACAAGTTGACGACGACGTAGATGGCGGCGCTGACCAGGACGGCACCTTGCACGATCGGGTAGTCGCGACCCTGGATGGCACGATATGTCCACAAACCCATCCCAGGCCACGAGAAGATCGTTTCGGTGAGCAGCGCGCCGCCCAACAGACTGCCCAATTGTAGACCCAACACGGTGACGATGGGAAGTAGCGCATTCTTGAGCGCATGGCGGATGACGACGACACGACTGCGCAACCCTTTGGCCTGAGCTGTACGGATGTAATCCTGTTGCAGCACTTCTAACATGCTGGACCGCGTCAGCCGCGCCAGAATCGGCATCACCACTGTGCTGAGCACAACGGCAGGCAAGAACAGATGCCATAAGGCATTACGAAAGAGCCGCATGTCGCCCATCAAAAGGGTATCGATGAGCATAAAGTTCGTGTGTCGCACCACATTCATATCCACATCGAGGCGGGCGCTAGGTGGGAAGATCGGGTTGTTCACGGCCAGCGCATAAATTAAGATCAGCGCCAACCAATAAATAGGCATCGACACGCCCATCAGCGCGCCTAGCATCGAAACCACGTCTATCCAGGTGTTCCGCTTGAGTGCGGAGATAATTCCAACCGAGATGCCAATGATCACCCCAATGAACATACCTGCCACGATCATCTCGATGGTGGCGGCCAGACGACTTTGCAGCTCATCCATCACCGGTGTACGGTTGATGATTGAATTGCCCAGGTCTCCTTGAAGGATCTTGCCCCATCCAATCCACATACTGCATATAGATCGGGCGGTTAAAGCCCATTTCTTCGCGCACGCGTTCAATGTCTTCGACTCGCGCCCGTTCGCCCAACATGATAATCACCGGGTCGCCCGGGATCAACCGGATCAACGAAAAGACCACAATCGAAACACCGAGCAGCACCGGGATCAGCGAGATCAGGCGACGAGCAATGTATTGACCCAAAGTGGTGACTCCTCCCTGCAAATGTGCGGGTTGCCTGAAACCGATAGTGCGTAGTGCATAGCCCGGATGGCACTATGCACTACGCACTATCGTTACGCTTTATTCTTCAATCCACATATACTCGTACCAGTCGCGGAAGACGACCGGGACGTAGCCCTTGACCTCGTTGCGCAAGACCGTGACCGTCGTAGTCCATACCACAGGGATACGCGCCACGTCTTCATGCACAATCTCTTCGGCTCGCTGATAGATTGTCTCGCGAACGGCCGGATCCGCCTCGGTGCGCCCGTCGATCAGCAACTGCGCCAGTTCGGGGTTGTCGTAGCAGTCTTCGTCCTTAGGCTCACCCACCGGCGTGGAGAAGTGATAGCCGATGTAATTGTCGGGATCGCCGTTGTCCGAACCCCAACCGAGCATCCACATGGGGAACTTGCCCTGGTTGCGGTCGTCGAGGTAGGCGCCCCAGTCCTCGGTCTGCAAGTTGACAATGATGCCGACGCGCGCCAGGTCGGCGGCAATCGCTTCACCAATCGCCTTGGAGTCGGGGAAGTAGCCGCGGACCACCGGAATGTACCAGAAGTCGGTCTCGAACCCATCGGGCAGACCGGCTTCGGCCAGCAGTTGCTTGGCCAGTTCGGGATCGTAGGCTATATGGTTCGATGTCGGGGTTGGATCCCATAATCGCAGGCGGTTGGAAGGAACCGGCGCGTTCGCCAAACTCACCGTAGAAGGCCGGGATCAAGGCGTCCCAGTTGACGGCGTGCGCAATGGCCTTACGTACTTCCAACTTATCGAACGGCTCGGTGCACTGCTGGAAGGAGATATAGCCTGTACTTGTCGACGGTTTGATGTAGACGGTAATGTTTGGATCTTCCTGGGCCATTGGCAGATCGGTCTGGGCCAGATCGGCGTGGTGGATTGTGCCCGCCAACAGTTCGGCAAAGCGGGCCGAGTTGTCGGGGATCGAGCGGAAGATCAACCCATCCAGCTTAGGGCCATCGCCCCACCAATCTTCGTTGGCTTCGAGGATGATGCGATCATCGGGCACCCATTCCACAAACTTGAAGGCGCCTGTGCCCACGCTTGTACCTGCGGGTGTGCCATAGAGATCGCCCTGCTCCATGATGGCGGTCGGGCTTTGGATACCAAAGACGAAGCCCTCGGCCAATTTAGAGAGCAACACGCCGCTGGGGGCAGCCAGCTTGATCTCGATGGTGTAATCGTCGATCACATTGGCTTCTTCAATCGCCAGCGCTTCACCAAATTCGATGTCGTAGTACTCGAAGTTGCGGCCAAAGCGATATTCGTTGTCTGGGTTCTTCCAGCGATCGATGTTCCAGGCCACGGCCTCGGCATTGAACGGCGTGCCATCGTGGAAGGTGACACCTTCGCGCAGATGGAAGGTCCAGGTCTGGCTGTCTTCGGTCTCCCAGGACTCGGCCAGCCACGGGATCGGCTCAGTCGATGTTCCGGCCAGGCGGACCAACGGCTCGATGATCTGGTTGACCACACGCGCCGACTCGCCGTCGGTCATCGCGCCGTCATCCAAAAGGACGGAATCGCCGCCGCGACCAACGATCAATGTACCGCCCGTGCCTTCTTCGGCAGCGGCGGCAGTGGGTGCAGCTTCTTCACCGGTAGCGCCGGTTGTTGCACCGGTGCCCTCTGACGCAGGTGCTGCACATGCAGTGACCAAAAAGAGCATGGCCACGCATAGGCTGAGAATACGCCAAACTTTACTCATAGTTCCTCCTTGAAGGTAGGTGAAAAGAAAAGAATTGGGTGATTGGGAATTCGTGATTGGTCACGAGGAGATCGTGTCTGGCACCAGAGCCGGTGCTGCGGTCACCTAATCACCAATCACGAATTTCCAGATCACAAGAGTGCCTTGACTTCTGTTTGCACCGGCAGCGTTGTCACTTCCACATGATCTGCGTGGACATAACAGTTGATCTCGCTACGAATGCCGAGGCCCTTGGGGGTGGGGCTGTCGTCGAAGTTGAACTCGGGCATGTAGATGCCCGGTTCAATGGTAAACATGACACCCGGGATCAGGGGGCGGCGATCCTGGGTTTCGAGGTTGTCTATGTTGACGCCGATCCAGTGGCCGGTTGGGCCGAGGCTGTGTCCGGTGCGGTGGATGAAGTATTCGCCGTATCCGGCGTCGGTGATCACGCCGCGGCTGACATCATCGACTTCGTAGCCGTATACACGCTGACCCGCGCTCATACGCGCCTGAATAAACGCTACGGCGGCGTCGCGGGCCTGCGCCACAATATTGAAGATTTCGCTGACTTTGGGTGGCGTTTGTGGGCCGCAGTAGGCGGTCCACGTACAGTCGGCAAAGGAATCGTTGGGGCTGTTGGTCTCGCGATTCCACAGATCGATCAACACCACATCGCCGATCTGGATCGGGCTATGCCGGTGCTCGCTGGGGAAGTAGTGCGGATCGGCAGCGTTGCGGTTCACCGATACGATGCAAGGCAGCGGCGCAAGTCCCTGTTGGGCGAAATAGTCCATCACAAAATTGCGCCCGTCGAACTCTGTTACCGGTTGACCGGCGCGCAGGCGGTCGGCGATGAAGGCGAAGGCCGCATCTTTGGCCGCCAGGCAAATCTCGGCGGCGCGGCGGTGACCGGCCAGTTGTTGCGCTGAAAGGACGGCTTCGATCTCCTGTACAATCTCGGCGCTGCTTAGAATCTCGGCCCCGGTGACCCGCTTCACCAGTTCGAGCATGCCGGCGTCCACACGGCTGACGTAGGGAATGGCATTGTCTGGGCTGTATTCCATGATAATGCGCGGCGGCCCGTTTTTCACCGTTACCAGTTTGGCAAGCTGGCTTTCAAGATGCTGCCACCCGATGTACTTGTCCACCGAGCCTTTGAGGATCGGATCGACATCTGCAATGGAATTGCCTTCAATGGCGTGGATCAGCCACGAGGGTTTCCCTTCGGCTGGAATCCATAAAAACCAGCGTCGACTACCACCATGCTGTAAGCCCACAATTGAGAGCGCAATGGGGTTCTGCTCGCGGAAGCTGTAGATCAACCAGCCGTCGAGCTGCTCTTGCTGTAAATAAGATTGTGCTTTTGCGAGTTTATCTGCAATCGAGGACAAGGGGAGGCTCGCTTCCGTATCGGTGAGACGTCGAAATGAAGGTAGCTTAATAGCCTGATGCCGCAAATTATGACAGAAGTACCCCCAATTGTCTAATCGCTCGCCTGTCTGGGCTGCTTAAGGCCAGACAGGCGATGTTTGCTTGGGTGTCAATCCGGAAATTCTCTGTGCCCGTGTAATCCGCCCGAGAAGCGATTGAGCCCACAACCGAAGTTCACCTTAGCTTCTTTAGCGTTTGGCTGAAATGCCCTGTTGCAGGACCATCAATTTCTGCCAGATTTTGCGCGAGAGGCCTGTGGTCAACGACTCGATTTCGTCGACCGAGGCCAACACCGTCGGGCTGTCGAACTCCTGCACATAGAGCGCAGCCAACTTGCCGATCAACGATAGCATTTCGCTGCAGTAGTCGAGGTAGCGCCCCAGTTCAAACGGTGTGAGTTCGTGGCGGGGCGAGGACGGGGTCAGCAACGCCAGAGGCCGCAGTTCTTCGGGATCTTTGGTCAACTGGTGCATGTCAACCACATGCGCCAACGAGCGAAGCTGATGCAACGCCCTCAACGCCTGCTGTTGTTTGATGTGTGTCTCGCGCCGGGCCAGGAAGAAGATGGCCGCCCCGATGAAAAAGGCATCGTTGATCAGAGATTCCACCGCCTGCAAGTAGTCGAAAAGGCTGACGGTGCCCGACGGCGCATCCACCAGCAGCAGCGATGCAATCACCAACACGATCAGCCCCAGGATCAACAGCGCCGTGGCCAGCCTCAACCACACGATCGGTCGTGGGATCGTGAGCGCTTGATCCCGCGCCTGGTGCGAAACGGCAATCACCTGGTGCGCCAGCTTGTGGAGACTGGAATCGGGGAAACGTTCACCAATGCGCACGGTCAACCGTTCGACCGTCTCCACGATCTTGTCCGCATTCAGCGAAGTATACAGATCAGCCGGTTGAGCCATCGTAGTCATCCCGTGAGTGGTGGTAAATTGTCCGCATCATATCACACGCATCGGGGAATCAAACAGGCGCGGGAAGCGCAGGACTTCCGGGCAGGGGGGGCGGCGGACGACCTTTTGCCCCAGAAGAGCAGGTGGACACGCGGTGAAGAAACTGCTCAAAAAGCACAACGTCTGCCGACGTAACGCCCAAACAAGTGACGATGAGTGGGTGGCTGATAAGATCTGCTTAAGATTCGCTTAGAGTTCGGATCAACGTGATAGGGTATGCTGAGTAGGTAGAGCCAAAAATCGGCTGTTCATCCCCCGGTTGGCGGTGGCAGACACAGCCGATCCTCAACATTGCCCCCGATGATCAAGGGGCGCGCCTGCATTGTGCATCTGCACTGTGCGGACGATCAATCAATACACACGTAAATGAGGAGTTTGTTGCGAGATGAAGACTGTACGCCGCTGGTGGAAGTGGATCCTACTCGGCATTGTGGTCATTCTACTGTTGGTAGCATGGATTCCGGCGCTGCCGGTCGTGGGCAAAAACCCACCGGTTATCAGCGAACCGACCTGGGACAGCCCAACTACAGAGGCCCTGGTCCGTCGGGCGTGTTACGACTGCCACAGCAATGAGACGGAGTGGCCCTGGTATAGCTACGTGCCGCCCACCTCTCTGCTCATGCTCAACCATGTGCAGGAAGGCCGGGAATACCTCAACTTTTCAGAGTGGGGCCAGCGCAGGCAGGAACTCGACGAGATCGTCGAGGTCGTGCGCAATGGCGAGATGCCGCCACAGTCCTACATCTGGCTGCACCCCCAGGCCCAACTGACCGAGCAGGAGCAAGAGCAACTGATCACAGGTCTGCAACAGTCGTTAAATCTGCGCGCAGAGGGTACGGAGGGGCGCAAGGACGATGACGATGATTGAGTTGCTTGCCGGCAAATAGACTGAACAAGAGAAAGATGATGGTGGTTTCGGCGCCTGACCTCGCTACGAGGTCAGGCGCCGATTTTCAATGGCTGCTCAAGTATCGCGCACAAGTCGTTGCCATGCCCACCATCCTGTGGATGCAGATATGTTCGGAGCCGGTTGGGTTGAAGCTGTTTCTCAAGCTACCACGTGGGCGTGGACAGATGAAACCCTGCCAGGTTTTTTGATGCCGGGTGGGTTTCCTGGGTTGACCGCGCCCGATAGTAGCCTGCCCCTGCACAACTGCGACAGAGGACCCTATCGCCCATCACGACCTCACGCTCGTTGATGATCTCCTCGCCGCATGCATCGCAGTCGACGCGCACGATGGGCCGGCTCACGATCTCCTCGATTGACGTGTTGAGCGTCACTTCCTGAAGGGTGAGCAATTCCTCGTCGGGCATGATCTGATAGGCGTGGAGTTGGGCGAAGTAATGGCGTTCCTCTTGGGGCGCATAGGCGTAGGCCCGCCGGCGCACATCGTTTTGAGGGGCGACGCGGACGGCGCGCCCGCTTTTCACGTCGACGAAGGTGGCCGCAATTTTGCCCAGATCTTCCAGGCGCAGGGTGCGATGACCCATCGTGCAGCCGGTGGACACGTCGACGCCGTCGGCGAAACAGCCGTCCGTCTCTACCAAGACCAGCATGCGTTTGTCGCTGCGGGGGATGTCGAGGCCCAGCGCGGCGGCGCCGGCCAATCCAATCCGCACGCCGAGCACCTGTCGCGGGCAGAGGTGGTTATGTCGCGCCGAAGAGAGTTCCAGCAGCGCACCGATCTCAGGTGGCATTACAGTCTCCTTTCCAAGTCAGTTGCCGGGTTGGGGCAACATCGGGAGGTCGTCCTGTTTCCAGCGGCGACCCTACGCAGGACGGCCGTCATCGCCGTGCTGCGCCCTCAAACATGAGGCGGCTGCCAAACCGTAGCGGGTGCGGTAGGTCGGACAGCTCGGAGTGGTTTCAATTCGGGATGAACCCGTAGCTGTATTATACCAGACTTCGTGGTCGCGCTCTGCTCGATCTTGGGGCAGGTCGTCCCCTGGTCACCTGCCCAGGGTGAAGTGCCCGTCGCCTGTCGGTGTGGCATACTGGCCATCTGACCAGGGAGACACTGGTTAATTATGCGTTGTGCGCTGCGTCATGGATTGCTATAGTAAGATCTGTTTTGTGTGTATCTGTGCTGTCATACACTGGGTCGATGGCTGCGGTGATTGTGGCCGGCGCCCGACCCTACGTTTTCCCCGGGAGAACTTCGACATGTTCGATCTGGATGTCATCGATCTCGCTCGCTTACAGTTCGCGAGTACCACGCTCTATCACTTCATCTTCGTACCCCTCACCATTGGTCTCTCTCTCGTCGTCGCCGTGATGCAAACGCTCTACGTGCGCACCGGCAACGAAAACTACAAACACATGACCAAATTCTGGGGCAAGCTCTTTCTGATCAATTTTGCCATGGGGGTCGTCACAGGCATCGTGCAGGAGTTCCAATTCGGCATGGCCTGGTCAGAATACTCGCGCTTTGTCGGCGACATTTTCGGCGCACCGCTGGCCATCGAAGCACTGATGGCCTTCTTCGTGGAAAGCACCTTTATCGGGCTCTGGATCTTCGGCTGGGAACGACTGCCCAAAGGCCTCCACCTGGCGACGATCTGGATGGTGGCGATAGGATCTGCGCTGTCGAGCCTGTGGATCCTGATCGCCAATAGCTGGATGCAGAATCCGGTGGGCTACGAACTGGTGAACGGACGGGCGCAAATGGTGAATTTCGGCGCCATCATCACAAATCAAAATGTCTTTTTGCAGTTCCCACACGTGGTTTTCGGCGCCTTTACCACGGCGGGTTTCTTTTTGACGGCGATCAGCGCTTACCGTCTGCTGCGCAGCCGCAACAACGACGAGCACTTTATGTTTCTGCGCTCTTTGCAGATCGGGCTGGTCTTTGGGCTGGCGGCGGTGATTGTGACGATGGGGGTGGGTCATCTTTCCGGTCAGTTCATGTTGGACAAGCAGCCCATGAAATTGGCCGCCGCCGAAGGGCTCTGGCACTCGGAATCGCCGGCCTCGCTCTCCTTTTTCCAGATCGGTGACGAGGACGATCGGACCTCGGTGATCAACGTGCGCATCCCGTCGCTGCTCAGCTTCCTCACTTACGACTCCTTTCAGGGCATGGTGCCTGGGATCAACGATCTAAATCTCTACTACCAGAACCGCTACGGCAGTGTCTATGGCCCAGGCGCCGACTATGTACCGCCCATGATCTGGCTGATCTACTGGAGCTTCCGCGCCATGGTCGGCTTCGGCGTGCTGATGAGTTTGCTGGCTGTGTTGGGGCTCCTCCTCTGGTGGCGCGGTGGGCTGGCGCGAGCGCGGTGGTTGTTGGTGGTGTTGCCGTTTGCCATTGTCCTGCCCTATATTGCCAATTCCACGGGCTGGCTGCTTACGGAAATGGGACGCCAACCCTGGATCGTGCAGGGCATGATGCGCACCGAACAGGGCCTTTCACCCAATCTCACCGTCACCGATCTCTGGATCTCACTTGTCGGCTTTACGTTGATCTACGCCGCGCTGGCTGGGGCGGACTTTTACCTGTTGTGGAAGTTTGCCACCAAGGGCCACCTGGGTGACGAACTGCTGCCCCTGTCGGGTCTCCCCACAGAAGAGGAAGACTTGCAGCTCGAGACGGCTTACTAACCTGGTATCGCTGTTTTATGGAGAAAACAATGCCCTTCGATCTAAACACACTCTGGTTCTTGCTGATCGCCGTCCTGTTTACCGGCTTCTTCTTTTTGGAAGGGTTTGACTACGGCGTGGGGATCTTGCTGCCCTTTGTCGCCAAGAACGACAAAGAGCGCCGCGTCGTCATCAACACCATTGGCCCGCACTGGGATGGCAACGAGGTCTGGCTGATTACAGCGGGAGGCGCCATTTTTGCCGCCTTTCCCAATTGGTACGCCACACTTTTCAGCGGGTTCTACCTGGCGCTTTTCTTGATCCTGTTCGGGTTGATTGTACGCGGCGTGGCCTTCGAATTCCGCAGCAAAGACGACAACCCGCGCTGGCGCAAAACCTGGGACGTCGCCATCTTTGTCGGCAGCCTGATCCCGGCGCTGCTCTGGGGTGTCGCCTTTGCCAACATCCTGCGCGGTGTGCCTATCGACGCCAATATGATCTACACGGGCACGCTCCTTACGCTGCTTAACCCCTTCGGGCTGCTCGGTGGTCTCTTGACGCTTACGCTCTTTGTGCTGCACGGAGCACTCTTCCTCAGCTTGAAGACCGATAGCGTGATCCTGGATCGGGTGCAGGGCTTGCTGAACCGGTTGTGGCTGCCCGTGCTGATCGCGTTCGTCGGCTACAGCTTCCTCGTAACCGACTTCTTCGACACGCGCAACCTTGTGCAGGGTATCGGTCTGGGCGTGGCCATGGCGGCGCTATTGGCTACCGGGTGGCTGATCCGCCGGCAGCGGCTGGGCCTGGCCTTTGTGGGCACAGGATTGACGCTGGTTGGGACAGTCGTCTCGCTGTTCGGCGGTCTCTTCCCGCGTGTGATGCCCTCTTCCTTGGGCAGTCAGTTCGATCTCACCATCTACAACGCTTCGTCCAGCCCGTACACGCTCCAGATCATGTCCTATGTGGCGCTGATCTTTGTGCCCATGGTCCTGCTCTACCAGGGGTGGAGCTACTGGGTCTTTCGCAAACGTGTGACGTTGGAAAGCCACCTGGAGTATTAGGCTTGTACTGCTGCTCATCTGTGTGCTCTGCTGATGGATAGACGTCTGCTGGGCGAGATGCGTCTCGCCCTTTTGGCGTTGATCGCCACACTGGCGCTGAGCGTGATCGGCGCCGGACTGATTATCGGGCAGGCGCTGCTCTTGAGCCATGCCATTGATCGCGCCTTCTTGCAGGGGGGCGGTCGTCAGGGGCTGGGGATGCTCTTCCTCGGCCTGCTTGGGGTGGTGGGGCTGCGGGCGCTGACTCAGGCCGGGATCCAGATCACAGCGGCAGAAATCGCCATTCGCATCAAACAGGATCTGCGCCGCCGCCTCGTCGCCCACTTGATCGGCCTGGGGCCGTCTTTCATCCAGCGCCAACGCAGCGGCGAGTTGACGCTCACCGCCACCGATGGCATCGACGCGCTGGACAGCTACTTCCGCGACTACATCCCGGCCCTCTTTACCGCCGTGCTCATCCCGCTGATGATCCTGGCGGTGGTGTTGCCCATTGATCTGCTCACCTTTGGCGTGCTGCTGGTAACGGCCCCGCTGATCCCCCTCTTCATGATCCTGATCGGCAAGGCTGCGGGCGCGCTGGCCCAAAGCCGGTACGCGCAACTGGGGCAGATGAGCGGCCACTTCCTTGACGTGATGCAGGGGCTGACCACGCTCAAACTCTTCAACCGCAGCAAGGCACAGATCGACATCATCGCCCGCATCAGCGATCGCTATCGGCAGAGCACGCTGGCCGTGCTGCGCGTCGCCTTCCTTTCGGCCTTTACGCTGGAATTGCTCGCCACCATCAGTGTCGCCGTCGTCGCCGTGGAAATCGGTTTGCGCCTGCTCTACGGTCAACTCGTTTTCGAGCAGGCGCTCTTTCTATTGGTCATTGCGCCGGAATTCTACATGCCGCTCCGCCAACTGGGCGCCAAATTCCACGCCGGCCAGGATGCGGCCGCGGCCGTGCGTATCTTCGCGATCCTCGATACGCCGATGCCCGACGAAAGCGGCGATGCCACGGTTCTGGATTTTGAACAGATTCGCTTCGCCAATGTCTCCGTCGCCTTCGAGGACGGCGAACGAACTGCCCTGCAGGCCTTCTCGCTCACCATCCATCGGGGCGAACAGATCGCACTCGTGGGCGCCACCGGCAGCGGTAAATCGACGGTGGCCAACCTGCTGCTGCGTTTTGTGCAACCCAGCGCCGGGGCGATCTTCCTTGACGGTGCAGCCGGGAGCATTGCGCTGCACAGCGTACAGGCCGGGGCCTGGCGCGATCAGATCGGCTGGGTTTCGCAGCGTGGCTACCTCTTCAATTTAAGCGTGGCCGACAACATTCGCATTGGGCGCGAGGCGTGCCGATCAGGCCGCGATTGTGGCGGCGGCGCAGGCGGCCCACGCCCACGACTTCATCGCCCAACTGCCGCAAGGATACGACACGATCCTAGGCGAAAATGCCGCGCGTCTCAGCGGTGGTCAGGCGCAACGCATCGTGCTGGCGCGGGCGCTGCTGCGACAGGCAGCCCTCTACATCTTCGACGAAGCCACGGCCAACCTCGATCTGGTCAACGAGCGCGCTATCCAGACGAATCTGGCCGAATTGAACGGTAAAGCCACCATCATCACCATTGCCCACCGCCTCGAAACCATCCGTCATGCCGACAGGATCGTGGTCCTCGATGCCGGGCGCATTGCCGAGATTGGCAATCACGACCAACTCATCGCCCGCCGCGGCGCCTATTTTGAGTTGCTCCACGCCTTTGGGGAGGCTGTGTGATGGCCGAACTTCGCCGCCTCGTGGGTTTGCTGCGTCCGTTCTGGCGTGGCGCCCTGTTGGCGTTGCTGCTCGCTGTGCTCACAATTTTGAGCAGCATCGCCTTGATGATGACCTCCGCCTGGCTGATCAGCACCGCCGCCCTGCAACTGGGGATCGCATCTCTGGGGGTGGCGCCCACCGCTGTGCGGTTCTTCGGCCTTTCCCGCGCCCTCTTTCGCTACCTCGAACGGCTGAGCAGTCACGATGTCACCTTTCGCTTGCTGGCGCGGCTGCGTGTCTGGTTTTACGCCCGCATTGAACCGCTCTCGTTGGCACAGCGCTATTCGTTCCGGAGCGGCGACTTGATCTCGCGCATCGTCTCTGATATTGAAGAACTGCAAGATCTCTACTTGCGCCTGGTCAGCCCGCCGCTGGTGGCCGTCATTACCATCGCCGTGGTCGGTATCACCTTCAGCTTCTTCGATATATGGGCGGCGCTGACGCTGGTGGGCTTCTTGCTCGTCACGGCGACTTTGCTGCCGTTGTGGACATGGTGGAGCGGCGCAGGGGCGGGGCGTGCCGTGGTTGACGCACGCACAGAGGTCAACACCCATCTCGTGGACATGATCCAGGGGCTGGCCGATGCCCTGGCCTTTGGCTACGCCGCCCACTTACAGGGCCAACTGGGGCAGACCACCGACGATCTGGCGCGCTGGGAACGATCCCTGGCCCGGCTCGACGGCGTGCAGTCTGCGTTCTCGACGCTGATGGTCAACCTGGCCGCAGTCACCGTCCTGTGGGTCGCCATCGATCGGGTGGACGGTGTGCTGCTGGCCACCTTGACGCTGGGGGCCATCGCCGCCTTCGAGGCGGTGACGCCGCTGGCGCCGGCCGGGCAGAAGCTGGGCCGCCAACTGACGGCAGCGCGCAACGTCTTCGCCGTACTCGACAGCACGCCGGCGATTGAGGAGCCGGCGCTGCCATCCACGCCGGCGCCGGACCGTCCGGCGCTAAAGCTGGATCGAGTCACCTTCCGGTACGAAGAGAGCGAGCCGCCGATCCTCGCCGATTTTTCGCTAGAGGTTGCTTACGGCCAACACGTTCTGGTCACGGGGGAGAGCGGCGCCGGCAAGTCTTCGCTGATCAACATTTTGTTGCGCTTTGCCGAGTATGAAGCGGGGACGATCGAGGTGGGGGGTGTGGATCTGCGCAGGCTACCCCACGAAGAAGTGCGCCGCACCTTTGGCGTGATGACGCAGCGTGTGCACCTTTTTAACACCACCCTGCGCGAGAACATTCGTATTGGCCGCAGATCGGCCGGCGACGGCGCAGTCGAGGCCGCCGCCCAGGCCGCGCAGATTCACGAGTTCATCGCGACGTTGCCCAACGGCTACGACACCTATGTCGGCGAGGGTGGTGCACTTCTCAGCGGTGGCGAACGTCAACGCGTTGCCCTGGCGCGCGTGCTCTTGAAGGATGCGCCCATCTGGCTGCTCGATGAAATGACCGCCAACCTCGATCCCATCACCGCGGTTGACGTGCTCCGCACCGTCTTCACCGTCGCAAAGGACCGCACGATCCTCCTCGCCACCCACCAGCCCGACGCAGTGGCCGCTTACCCATTTGATGCAGAAATCCGGATTCAGCGATAGGGTCGCATGTTCGATCAAGCGCCTATCGTCACCCCGTGCTCGAAGGCGCGCCAGAGGTTGGCGTAGCGACCGTTGCGGGTGAGGAGATCGGCGTGGGTGCCAATCTCGATGGCCTGGTCGTAGTCGATGACGATGATACGGTCGGCGCGGGCCGCCGTGGAAAGGCGATGGGCGATGACCAGGGTGGTGCGTCCTTTGGCCAGTTCTTCCAGCGAGCGCTGAATGGCGATTTCGGTCTCGGTGTCCAGCGCGGAGGTGGCCTCGTCCAGGATCAGGATCGGCGGGTTTTTGAGGAACATGCGCGCGATGGAGACACGTTGTTTTTGTCCACCTGAAAGTTTGACACCACGCTCGCCAATCACCGTCTGCATGCCGTCGGGCAGGCTGCGGATGAAACCCTCCAACTGGGCCAGCCGGGCGGCGGCCCACAGTTCTTCGGCGCCGGCGTCGAGTTTGCCATAGGCGATGTTTTCGGCCATTGTTCCGGCGAAGAGGAAGACGTCCTGTTGCACGATGCCGATCTGGCGGCGCAATGAGGAGAGCGTCATCTGGCGGATGTCGATGCCGTCGATGGTGATGCTGCCGCTGTCCAATTCGTAGAAGCGAGGGAGCAGGCTGCACAGCGTCGATTTCCCGGCGCCGGAGGGGCCGACGAAGGCCACGGTTTCCCCGGCGGTGATGACGAGATTGAGGTTCTTGATGACTTTGCTGTGTTGGTCGTAGCCGAAGGTGATGTCGTTGTAGCGGATGTCGCCTTTGAGATCGTGTACGTCCACGGCGTCGGGCGCGTCGACGATGTCGGGTTCGGTCGCCAGCAGTTCCTGGTAGCGTTTGAAGCCGGCGATGCCACTGGGGTAGGTCTCGATGACAGCGTTGATCTTCTGAATCGGGCGGAAGAATAGCTCGGTGAGCAGCAGGAAGGCGACGAACTCGCCGTAGGTCAACTGCTCGCGGATCACAAACCAGGTGCCGCAGACCATGACAAAGATGGCAATGAAGCGCATGAGCATGTAGCTAAACGAAATGCTCTTGGCCATGATGTTATAGGCCGTCAACTTGGTGGTGCGGTAGTTCTGGTTGTTCTCGGCAAAGAGCTTCGCTTCGTGGGCTTCGTTGGCGAATGCCTGCACCACGCGGATGCCGCCCACTGTGTCTTCGACGCGGGCGTTGAACTGGCCGAGGTTATTGAAGAGGAGGGTGTAGGTGTGGGTCATCTTCTGGTTAAAGTAGACCGCTACCCAGGCCACCACCGGCACAATCACGAAGGTGAGCGCCGTCAGTTCCCAGTTGATCCACGCCATCAGACCGAAGGCGCCAACCAGCGTCATGATGGCGATGAAGACGTCTTCGGGGCCGTGGTGGGCCACTTCGCCGATGGTGTGCAGATCGGTGGTAACGCGTGCCAGCAGGTGACCGGTCTTGTTGTTGTCGAAGAAGCGGAATGAGAGCTTCTGGATGTGATCGAAGGCTTTGCGGCGCATCTCGGTTTCGATGTTGATGCCCAGCATGTGTCCCCAGTAGGTGACCACGTATTGCAGCCACGTGTTGACCGTGTAGATCAACAGTAGCCCCGCCGCCGCCAGCAGGATCATCGGCCAGTCCTGGCTGGGCAGCAGCCTGTCGATGAACTGATTGACAGCCAGCGGGAATATCAGTTCCAGCAGGCCCACCACCACGGCGCTGGAGAAGTCGAGCAAAAAGAGGCGGCGGTAGGGCAGGTAGTAGGCAAAGAAATTGCGGATCATGGGTCGACTCCCGGTACAACGGCGAATGTGACTTTGATGCGCTTGCATTATCGGCGCTGCCTGCGTTCTTGCAAAATCGACCCGGGAGTACGTCAGTAGATGATCCACGAAGAAACACGAAGAAAAAGTTACAAATCCGTCGATCTCTTCTTTTGCGTGAAGAAATTAGCGATCTCGTCTAGCGATTGCACCGTCTGCGGCAGCGACAGGTTGATCTGCCACACGTGCCACATGCGCGGGTAGATCTCTAACTGCACGTCGACGCCTGCGGCTTCGGCGGCTTCGGCGGCGGCAATTGCATCCTGGCGCAGGACCTCGTCCTCGCCGGCGTGGATCAACAGCGGCGGCAGGCCACGCCAATCCCCGTAGACAGGCGACAGCCGGGGATCGCGCGGATCGTGACCGGCGACGTAGGACCTGTTGAACAATTTGGTCGCTCTGGGGTGAAGCAGCGGGTCGCGGGTCTCTTCGAAGCGTCTTAGTTTGTCGACGAAGTCTGTCACCGGTGAAAGGGCAGCGGCCGCCGCGGGGAGTGGATCGCCGTCATCGCGTAGCTGCATCAACGTGGTGATGGTCAAATTGCCGCCGGCGGAGTCACCCGCGATGAAAATGTTGTGGGCGGGAATGCCCTGTTGTAGCAGCCAGCGGTAGGCGGTGACGCAATCTTCTAGCGGTGTCGGGAACGGGTATTCCGGCGCCAGACGGTAGTCCACCATCAGGGCGCGCACACCCATCCGCCGGGCCAGGGACGCCGTCATTTCTATGTGCAGGGAGGTCAGCCCGAAGACAAACCCCCCGCCGTGCAGGTAAAGCAACACGCCATCCTGGGCGATGTCGTCAGGGATAAGCCACCGGCACGGCACACCATCGGCGGACACCGTTTGGCCTGTAATGTGCTCTGGCAATTTCATGCGCGCTACACTTAGTCCTATCAGCCGGCGCGAGATCGAAAGCGGCAGATACCCGTTGAGAAGGCGAATGACGGGCAATCCGGAGCGTATTTGTCTTTCGACAGAGGAAGATGTCATGGGAGGTTCCTTGCATCATGAGGGACAAAGGTTGAAAAGTTGACTACAGACTATCTTGTTTGCAGGGCTCAAGAATGAAGATAGGAATGGTGCGCGTGGCATTCTGTGCGTAGAGCGTGAAGCCGTCGAAATAATTGACTGCTTTCTGCCACAGTCGCGCGCGTTCTGCCTCTTGCGCCTCACGCGCAACACAGCGGATCACCTCTCCGCCCACGTACGCTGTGGCTTCGGGATGCGCGCGAAGGTTGTAACACCAGCCGGGATGGAAGCTGCGTCCGCCGTTGGAGGCAACGACGATCAGCCGGCCGCGGTCGCGGAAGTAGAGCATGGGCGTGGCGCGACGTCGCCCTGTCCTGGCGCCGGCGGTGAAGAGCAGGAGCACCGGCTGCCCGGGCGACATGCTGTAACGTCCATGCGAGAGCGCAAGGAGTGGACGGTCCAGGTAGGGCAAAATATAGCGGCCAAACCAGATGCCCGGCCGTGTGGTGAGGAAGCGCCGGATCTGCACTTCCGGCCACGTCATCGATGTGGTAGGCTGAGGCACGGGGGATACCTCCTTCGAGTGGTTCATGTGCTAGATCAAGCATAGTCACTTCACCTACCGGCTGTCAAGAGGAATTCCATGTCCCGTCCGCTGAAAATCGGCATTCTGGGCGCCGCTGCCATCGCCGTTAAGGCGCTGATTCATCCGGCGCAGCGTCTGCCCGACAGTGGAAGTCGCCGCCGTCGCCGCACGCGAGCCGGCGCGGGCGAAGCGTTTCGCTGCCCGATACGGGATTCCCACTGTTCATGTCGACTACGCCCGCCTGCTGGATGACCCGGCACTCGACGCAGTTTATATTCCGTTGCCCAACAGCCTGCACGCAGCGTGGACGCTGCGCGCCTTGACGGCGGGGAAACACGTCCTCTGCGAGAAGCCGCTGGCCGCCAACGCCGAAGACGCCCAACGGATGGTCGAGACGGCAGTCAGCCAGAAACGTGTGCTGATCGAAGCCTTTCACTACCGCTACCATCCACTGGCGGCGCGGCTCAAAGAGATCGTCGACAGCGGAGAATTGGGGCAGATCCGCCACGTGGCGGCGCAATTCTGCATCCCCTTTCTGCCGCCCAACAGCATTCAGTTCCGTTACGATCTGGCCGGCGGCGCTGCCATGGATGTGGGCTGCTACGCCGTCCACCTGCTGCGTCATCTCTTGGGTGCAGAACCGGAGGTGACCCACGCCGAAGCGCGCCTGATCCGCCCGCAAGTGGATCGCTGGATGCGCGCCCAACTCCGCTTTTCTGAAGAGTGCAGCGGCGAGATCACCTGCGCGCTGCTGTCGGCGCGTTTGTTGCGGTTGACGGCGGCCGTCACAGGGACGGCCGGCGCACTGTCTGTGGTATTTCCCTTTCTGCCGCACTACTTCCACTGGATCACGGTGCGTACACGATCCGGCCAACGCCGGGAGCGCGTCGACGGCGACACCAGCTACTTCCACCAGCTACAGGCGTTTGTCCATTGCTGTGAGACCGGCGCCTCCCCCATCACCGGTGGCAGCGATGCCATCGCCAATCAACATGTCATCGACGCCATGTATACGGCGGCAGGATTGGCGCGGCGCGAAAGCCAGAGAAAAGAGTAGGCGGATTCGCAATTTTCAACTCAACGAAATCATCGTCCGCCGCTCCGTTACCAGTTCATAGCGGTGTGGCTGGTTCGTGGATGTGCTCACGGCGCTGCAGCTACCGCTCTGGTGGCAACTTCCGCAGCCACCCGCGTTGCAGGCGTCGCGCAGGCGTCCTTTGCGTACCCAGAACTGGATCATGTCTTCTAGCACGCTGGGATCGACATCATGGCGGCGCGACATTTCGGCCAGAGACATGGAACCGCCTTGTTCAAACGCCGCCAATACTTCGCGTAGTTGCATATCAGCCTCCCATCCCCAGCAGGCTGCCGAACTGGAAGACCAGTACCGCCGCCAGCCAGGCCACGCCCAACGTGTAGCCGACCTGCGCCAGCGTCCACTTGCTGCCGAACTCGTGGCGCATGGCGGCCAGCGCCGTCATGCAGGGGACGTAGAGCAGAATGAAGACACAAAACGCCACCGCGCTCAGCGGTGTGAAACTCGATGCCAGCACGCTTTGTAAGTCCGTCAACCCCTCTTCTTCGGCGGCCGCGCCCAGGAAGTTGGCTTCGGGCAGCGCCGCACCGGGGATAATGCCCAGCACCAGGTTGGCCGTGCGCGGCGCAATGTTGACCACTTCCTGCACGGTGAGGACGAGCGCCTCGCCCAGTGAAAGCGCGATGCCCTGCAAGTCTTGTATGAAGGTGGGCGCCGTTTCTGCCGCTGTTGCTTCTTCTTCACCTATATAGACTTGACTCATGGTGGCCACCACCACTTCCTTGGCCAGGAAGCCGGTGACCAGGGCGCCGCTGGCCTGCCAGGTGCCGAAGCCCGCCGGGGCGAAGATCGGTGCTGTCACCTTGCTCACTGTGCCGAAGATACTCTCTTCCGGCGCTACCTGGGCGAAGCCGCCCACACCCATCCGCGCCGGGACCGACAAGAGCAGCCACACCGCCATCGAAGCCAGCAGGATCGTGGTTCCCGCTTTGCGTATGAAGCCCAGCGTGCGTTCGGTTGTGCTATTGAAGACGGTCTTCAAGTTGGGGGCGCGGTAGGGGGGCAACTCCATCACAAAGGGTGGCACCGGCTTGTTGCGGAAGATCACCCGCGTGAAGAGGAGGCTGGTGAGCACGGCCACGGCGATGCCCGTGAGATACATGGCGAAGATCAGGTTGCCGCCGGCTGCGCCGAAGAGCGCGCTGCCAAAGATGACGTAGACGGGCAGCCGCGCCCCGCAACTCATAAACGTGGCCAAAAAGCCGGTGATCTTGCGGTCGCGTTCGTTCTCCAGCGTGCGCGTGGCGTAGATGGCCGGAACGGTGCAGCCAAAGCCCACCAGCAGCGGCAAAAAGCTCTTACCGTGCAGTCCCAACCGGCTCATCAGCCGGTCCATCACAAAGGCGGCGCGGGCCATATAGCCCGTATCTTCAAGGATGGCGATGGCCAGATAGAGCGTCATCAGCACCGGCACGAAGACGAGCACACCGCCCACACCGGCGATGATGCCGTCGACGATCAGCGCTTCGGCCCAGGTGCCGTCCAGTTGCAGCGCCGCCAGCAGAAGCGTCGCCCAGCGCGCCGGCGCACCGTTGATCAGCCCGTCGATGAAGTCCACAAACGGCGCGCTGACGTTGGCCGTAAATTGAAAGACGATCCACATCAGGCTCAAAAAGATGGGCACACCCCACAGCCGGTGCGTCATTACAGCGTCGAGTTTGTCTGACGTGGTGAGCATGTCCTCGTGCGGGCGGCGCACTGCGTCGCGTACCAGTGCTGCGATGGTGCTGTAGCGCGCTTCGGCGATGAGCGTGTCGGGTTCGTCGCCTGTCTGCGCCATGAACCGATCGACTGCCGCCGTGGCCGCTTCAACCAGCGCCGCGTTGTGTGCCACCTGCGCCATCAGTTCGGCGTCGTTTTCCAACAGTTTAATGGCCAGCCACTGCGAAGGATAGCGCACCAGCCTGGCGTCTTGCTCGATCAAGGCGGCCAGCGCGGCGATTTCAGCGTTGAGCGTATCGCCGAACGAGAGCGCAGCGGTCGAACGTCGTTGTTGCGCCACTGCATCGAGGATCACCGTCTTTAGACCGTCGATACCCACTTCGCGGTTGCCCACTGTTTCGATTACGGGGATGCCGCCCAGTTTCGCCGAGAGTTTCACGCGGTCGATCTGGATGCCGCGTCCGGCGGCCACGTCGCTCATATTCAGCGCCACCACCACCGCTACACCCATCTCCAAAATCTGCATGACCAGATAGAGATTGCGCTCCAGGTTGGCGGCGTCCACGACGCAGACGATGGCGTCGGGGTGGCCGTCGACGATAAAATTGCGGGCGATGATCTCTTCCAGCGAAAAGGCGCTGAGGCTGTAGGTGCCGGGCAGGTCGACTACCACCACGTCCTGATCGCCGAGGCGCAGACGGCCTTCCTTCTTCTCAACCGTCTTGCCCGGCCAATTGCCCACATGCTGATGCGATCCCGTCAGCGCGTTGAAGATCGTACTCTTCCCCGCATTCGGATTGCCCGCCAGGCCGATGGTTACCATGTTAAGAACTCCTTTTCGAACAAGATGATGGGATGACGAGATGGTGGGATGGTGGGATGGATGACGAGATGACGAGATGATCGAGTCATCATCCCATCATCTTCTGTACAAGCACACGCACCCATGAAGCGATGACTCCATCATCCCCATCATCTTCTGTACAAGCACACGCACCCATGAAGCGATGACTCCGTCATCCCCATCATCCCATCATCTTCTGTACAAGCACACGCACCCATGAAGCGATGACTCCGTCATCCCCCCAACTCGTCATCGCTTATCCGTCCTCACCATGATCTTCAGAGCCACGCCGCGGCCGACGGCCAGGCGGGCGTCATCTTTGAAAGCCAGAAGCATAGGGCCGGCGCCGTCGCCTTGCACCACACGCACACGCGTGCCTGCGGTGAGGCCCAGATCGATAAGCCGCCGCTGCGCTTCCTGGCCGGCATGAATCGCCACTACTTCGACGATCTGACCCGGGCGCGCCATGCCCAGCGGCATCGTCTCACCGGCGTGATCGTCTGCTTTGCTCATCGTGTGCCAAAACCCAGGAAGAGAGGAGGATGACGCCGTCATGAGGCCACCTCGATCTGTTGTGCTTCGGTTCTGCGCAACGATAGATGATAGCCGCGCAGCTTGTATTCCAGCGGATCGCCCATGGGCGCAGCCCGCAGTACTTCAATTTCGACGCCGGGCAAGATGCCCATATCCATGAGACGGCGGCGCAGCGCGCCCGTTCCTGTGAGGCGGGCGATCTTTGTCCTCTGCCCGGGCGCAACCTGATCCAGTGTGGTAGACATGCATTCTCTCCTTCAAACGACAAGTTGGTAAATCCCGGCGGAAGTATGCCGTGGTATTTACACCGCAATGTGCCAGACACAAGTATGTTACGGTTGATGGTAACCGGCGCACGGCATAATCCGGCACGCCACGCGGCCAACGCGCAACCCGGTCAAGTGGATAGGTAGAGCGGGGAGAAGATGCAAACGAGGTAGAGCCATCTCTTTAACGGCGCTGACGATTTGAGTTAACCTTGCTTAATTGGTCCATCGCCCACTCTCCGTCCCTTTGCATCATCTCCGCCTCACCGGTATCATAGAAGAACCACTCTATTTCCCATTCCACCGCAAAGGCAGTGCCTAAAATGAAGATCACTGAGATCCGTACCACCGTGATGTGGGCCGGGCTGCGCAATTGGGTCATTGTCAAAGTAATGACCGACAGCGGTCTGCACGGTTGGGGCGAAGCGACCCTTGAAAACAATGAACAGACGGTATGCACCGCGGTCAAGCAGTTTGGCGCTGCGCTCATCGGCGAGGATCCGCTGGCAACAGAGCGGCATTGGCAGATCCTCTTCCGGCATGGCTTCTGGCGCGGCGGGGTTGTCCTCAATTCGGCGCTGGCCGGGCTGGATCAAGCGCTGTGGGATCTGCGCGGTAAGGCGTGGGGCGTCCCCGTCTACAAACTGCTGGGTGGCCCCACCCGAGATCGCATTCGTCTCTACACCCACGTCGGCATCTATCAACCGGAACAGATCCTCGAAGACGCCCAACGCGACGTCGAAGACGGTTTTACCGCCATGAAGACGGGCGCATGGCAGGGCGACACGCTGATGCCCGAACACGAACGCATCGCCGCCTTCGCCGAGCGCATCGGCCAACTGCGCGCCGCCGTCGGCCCCAGCGTGGACATCATGGTCGACGACCACGGGCGCGGACGCCCCACCGCTGCTGTGCGCCTGATCCGGGCCCTGGAACCGCACCGCCTGCTCTTCTTCGAGGAGCCGACCCAACCCGACGATATCGAATCGTTGGTCCATGTGCGTGCCGCGGGCACCAATACGGATCTTGCCGCCGGCGAGCGCCTTTACTCCAAGTGGGACTATCTGCCCTTGCTCGAACGCCGCGTCGTAGATGTGATCCAGCCTGACTTGTGTCATGCCGGTGGCATCACCGAATGCAAGAAGATCGCCGCCCTGGCCGAAGCCTACTACGTCAAACTGGCGCCCCACAACCCGCAGGGGCCACTTTCCACGGCGGCTGCAGCGCACCTGGCCATGGCAATCCCTAACTTTTTGATTCTCGAATACGTGCGCCAGGAGCCGTACCGCGAGCAGACGATGCGCGAGGCGTGGACCGTTGAGGCAGGCCACCTCACTGTGCCGGATCGCCCCGGACTGGGTGTCGAACTCGACGAAGACGCGCTGCTGAGCAGTCCGTACCGGCCACGCAATCCCCATCGCAACGCCTTCGCCGCCGACGGGAGCGTGGCCGATGTCTAATGCGCCTTCATCCACCGTCTTTGGCAATGTTGTCCGCCGTCTATCGGCGCTGCCCAGCGAAACGTACCTCGGGCTGATCGGCTACGTCTTCATCGGTACGGCGGCAGTGCTTGTGCCCTCGGTGATGCCGTTTATCACAGCGGAGTACACCGGCGCCGGCATCACCCTGGCCGCGATTGCGTTGATCTTCCCGGCGCGGTCGGTGGGGGCGATTGTGGGGAATGTCTTTGCCGGTGTAGGATCGGATCTGGTGGGCGCCCAGCGATTGGTCTGGCTGTCGGCGTTGGGGCTGGCGCTGGCCCTCTTCCTCACGGCGGCGTCGCAGATGTGGTTGCTCTTCGTCACCGGCTTTGTCTTTGTCAGCGCCACACAGGGCGCACTTTCAACCGGCATCAACACCATGATCGCCGACGCCAACCGCAAGGCCCGCGCCCGTGCCCTCAACACGCTGCACGGTGTCTACGGCGCCGGCGCGGCGGTCTCGCCGCTTGTCATCGGCTATCTGATTGAGCAGGGGTTGGCGTGGCGCTGGGCGCTGGGCGGCACAGGACTGATCTGGCTGATCTACGGCCTGAGCGCCTATCGGATCTACCGCGCCGATGGGACGAGCGAACGCCCCAAAGCCAGCAAACTCGATCTCTCCATGCTGCGCGATCGGCCCTTCCTGGCGCTCTTCGTTATCGCCTTTGTCTACAACGGCGTCGCCGTCAGTCTGCTCGGCTGGATCGCCGTGATCATGCAGCAGAGTGGCGGTTTTTCCATGTTCTTTTCGGTGTCGATGATCTCGGTTTTCTACGTGGCGCTGACGGTGGGGCGCTTCCTGTGTGCCGCCTTTGCCGAGCGCCGCGGCTACGCCTTCATGTTGTTGGTATTGGCATGGGGCATCACCCTCACCTATCCGCTGGTGGTTTTCGGGATCAACTCCTATGTGATCGTCGTCGGCGTCTTCCTGACGGGGCTGAGTTTGTCGGGTCTCTTCCCGACAGGGTTGGCCTTCGGCTCGCGCCTGTATCCTGAGCAGACCGGCACCGTCACCGCCACGCTGAACCTGGCTATGACTGCCGGCGCCACCCTCCCGCCCTGGTGGACCGGTCTCCTCGCCGGTACGTGGGGATTTCAGGCGGCGCTGGCGGTGAACTACCTGATGGTGGCGCCGTTGATCTTCCTGGCGCTCTATTTGGGCCGCGTCGAACGCCGTCAGGCAGAGGCGGAACTGCCAACCAGTTGAGAGAATGTGTCGTCTATCGTCCGTCGTCTTCTGTCCAGAAAGGATCTTCCATGACCCCTGTCAGCCATGAACTCATCGAACAACTAAAGACCTTCGACTCACCGACTGTGTTTAATGCGTTGGTGCGCAAGTTCGGTCTGCCCAACGAGGAATACACGGATCTCACGATCCGCTGTCTGCTGCCCGAATTGGGCACAGTCGTCGGGTACGCCGTCACCTCGGAAGTGACCACCAACGATCCCGATTCCTCTGCGTTGGTGTGGGCCGATTACTATGAACACCTGGAGCAGGCGCAAGGACCGCTTGTGGCGGTAATGAAGGATGTGGATTCTCGCCCTGGGCGCGGGGCCAGCTTTGGCGACGGCATGGCGACGTTGCACCAGAGGCTGGGCGTGGTGGGGGCCATTGTGGACGGTACCGTGCGCGATCTGGCCGGGATTCAGCGGGTGGGGCTGCCGATGTGGGCGTGGGGGACGGTGCCCGGTCACGGCGTCTTCAACTTGACGCGCTTTAACACGCCGGTGACAGTGGGCCAACTGCGCATCCGTCCCGGCGACCTGATCCTGGCGGATGGAGACGGCTGTGTACGCATCCCCAACCGGCACGCCGCCGAAATCGTAGAGATTGCCACCCAGATCCGCACCCAAGAGGCGGATCTCTTCGCCTTCTACCGAGACCCGGACTTCAGCGTGGCGAAGATGCGCCAACGGCGCTAGAGTTTGCATACCCGGGGCGACAAGCTCATCTGCCAGACGGGTGGCTAACCGGCCATAGGCGTTAAGATAAGGTTGCACGGACTCATCTTAGCGCCGATGGCAGAAGACCCCTCCTCAACCCTCCCCGCCGAAAAGATCTAACCTTTACCCACAAGTCCGCAGTCGGCACAGGCCTGGCAAACAGCGGCCGATCTGGGTTCTACGGCTGGGATACTTCTTCGTGATATTGGGCCGGTTGTCGGGGCATGAGGGGGATGGGACGGAGATCTGCGACAATGGGCGAGACGTCGCCCCCATCCCCCTCGTGCCCGTACCAAGGGTCAAAACGAATCCGCTCTTCATACCCCCCTTATGGGTAAAGGTAAGCGAAAAGATGCGGAGAGGGAGCCGTTGACGTGTACAAGATGTGATCCTATATTGGAGACACCCACAACGCCACCGGCTCCGTGTAGGCGGCAACGGTCCTCCCCACGTCCGCTGTCCTCAGCGGCGCTGTCCTCAGCGGCTTTTACGGGGGGAGCTAGAGGGGGGTCAGTAGCCAACGAGCACGACCAGTTTCTTGTCCGCTGCCACGAAAAGTCCCCGGCACTTGCTTACTTAACGCCTATGGGCTAACCGGCGCCGTGGACGTCGAGTTTATTCGGCGGGCATGGTTACCAGGAAAGACACAACCGCTCTCATCCCGCGTAGATCACCTACCCGTGTGACGAACATCTGCGCCGTAGATTGGGGTAAAAATCACCCGCCAGGTGTGAAAAACCTGGCGGGTCTACTTCGATTTCATCCGCTTCGACATCTCGGGCGTGATGGGCACGATGACGTGCCCATCGGCCAGCGTGCCGTACGTGCGCGCCCTTTGTGGACCGTGCCACCACAGGTAGTAACCAATGTAGGCGCAGCATAGGGCATCCAGTTGATCTTCGTAGGCTTTGAGCGCCCGCCCGCGCAACGCATTTACGTCGGTGCGTACCAGCAGATCTTTTGTCTTTTTGAGAAACGGCCTGGCCTCGCGCAGGGATCGCAGGAACTGCTGATACCGGATCAACTCCTGCCGCCGTGCACTGACCGAACCGCGTTTGTACTTGATCGTCTTGTCCAACTTGAAGAGGCTGATATGCGCCGGGTGCGGGTAGATCTCGCAGATCAATCGGTCCGGCGACTTTTGGGGAATGCTGGTTGCTTCTGTAAAGCGGTGCTGCTGTACCAATAGGTCCACCAGCTTTTCCCCGCGTACATCACCGCTGCGCGCCAGCAACTGCCGGTTGGCCGGGTGCGCCCCGGCCTGGAAACGCGCCCACTCCCCATTCAACTCCCGCTCACAAGGACGGATCCCCGACACATTGGGGACACGCAAGGGCGCATCCACGGCCACGACTGCCCCTGTAGTGGGGCCCAAGTAGCTCGCCACAAAATCGACAATCGATTCCAGGCTGGTCAGGTCCCCGCGCGTGGACAGCAATCGCCCATTCCGAATCACGGCGCCGCCGCTGGGGTTGCGCTCTCCCCAGGCCAGATCTATGCCGATGAAAACGGGTTCGTCGCCTGCCATGCGTTTGCTCACGGTCTTGGTGGTGAAACTGCCTGGACTGTGGAACGTGCTGCGGATTACGCCCTAAGCTCAATCCGATCCTGCGTCACCTCGTCGAGGAAGTCTTCGTCGACGAGGGCGCCGTTGCCGATACCGGTCGGCACGCTGAGCGTGCTGTCGTCGTTGAGGGTGAAGGGATCGGTGACAATGTCGCGACGGAAATAGCGGGCGTTGGCGCTGATGTCGCTGGGAAGGCTGAAGTTGGGCAGACTCGCCAGCGCCACATTGATGGCGCGACCGATGCCCGTCTCCAACATGCCGCCATGCCAGACGGGGATGCCGGCCGCCTGCGCCATATCGTGGATCTTCTTCGAGTCGGCCAGGCCGCCGATGCGCGACGGCTTGATGTTGATGATGTCGCAGGCGTCCATCTCGATGGCCCAGCGCGCATGATCCGGCGACACGATGCTTTCGTCCAGGCAAAGCGGCGTCTTGATCATCTTCTTTAACCTGGCATGATCGAAGATGTCGTCGTGATCGAGGGGCTGTTCGTTGAGCAGCAGGTTGAACTGATCGAGTTCCTTCAAGTGTTCCGCATCGGACAGATGATAGATGCTGTTGCCGTCCACCTGTAAGAGCAGATCGGGCCAGCGCTCACGGATGGCGCGGGTCGGCTCCACGTCCCAGCCCGGCTTGATCTTGATTTTGATGCGCTTGTAGCCGTCGGCCAAATAACCTTCGACGGTCTCCAGCAGGGTGGGGATATCCTTTTTGATCGGGACACTCACGCCGACAAGGACGCGGTCGCGCGTGCCGCCCAACAATTTAGACAGGCTCACATTCTGCATGCGTGCAAAGAGATCCCAGACGGCGAACTCGATACCGGCTTTGGCCATGCGATTGGCGCGCACCCGGGCGTAAACCTTGCTCACGTCCTCGGGGCTGTTGATGTCGGCCGCCAGCAACATGGGCCCCAGGAACTTCTTCTGGATCAGCCACGCCGTCTCGTAGGTTTCTTCGTTGTACCACGGGCCGTCGCTCACCGGCGACTCGCCCCACCCCGTGACGCCGTCGGCATCCACGCGCACGATGATGGCGTCGCTGCTGTCATGAAACCAGCCGCTGGTCTCGAAGCGTGAGACATAGGGCAACGAGATGCGGCGCAGTTCGATGCGTTCAATCTTCATTCAGTCAATCCTTCATTTCTGTGACGATGCAGGCGCCACGCACTGGCCAGGAGAACGCCGTGCATTCGTCAATGGGTTGGCCAGTGCGTCGCACCTGAGGAGGCAGAGGTACGATCCTAATACTTCACATCCACCTGTCGCCGCTCGGCTGCAGACTGCAGAATGGCGTCGCAGATCACGGCGTTCTTGTAGCCGTCCACGAAGTCGGCGCCGATGGGCGAGACTTCCTTGTTGTTGACGATGCAGTCGAGCAGGTGATCGATTTCGTGAACGAAGCTGTGCTCCCAGCCGATCATATGTCCTTGTGGCCACCAATTTTCCCACCAGGGATGATAGCCCTCCGAGACCAGCACGTTGTGGAAGCCCTGCGTCTCTTTGGGATCTTCATCGACCCAGAAGACCTCTAGCTCGTTCATGCGTTCCAGGTTAAAGACAATGCTGCCCTTCTCGGCGTTGATCTCGATGCGCTGGCCGTTCTTGCGACCGGCGGCGAAGCGAGTGGCCTCCACCGTGCCCAGCGCGCCGTTGTCGAATTCCACCACGGCCGCGAAGGCGTCGTCGACATCCACCGTGCCCATTGTGCCATCATCCCAAGGGCGCTGCTTGATGAACGTGCGCGTCTGCGCGCTGACGCTGCTGATCTCGCCGACCAGATAGCGACCCAGGTCGATGACGTGCGATCCCAGGTCGCCCAGCGCGCCGCTGCCGGCGTGCTCTTTTTGCAGACGCCAGATCATGGGTGTGTTGTAGTGCGGCATGATCCACTCTTGCAAGTAGACCGCGCGGAAGTGATAGATTTGCCCCAGCGCGCCGGAGTCGATCAGCTTGCGAATCTGACGGATGGCGGGGACGAAGCGGTAGTTGTAGGCCACCATATGCTTGACGCCGGCCTTCTGCACGGCATCGAGCATGGACTTGGCCTCTTCGGCGGTGCGGGCCAGCGGCTTTTCACAGAAGACATGCTTGCCTGCTTCCGCTGCGGCGATGCACGGTTCGGCGTGGGCGTCGTTGGGGCCGCCGTTGTCGAAGAGTTGTACCCGATCATCGGCCAGCAGATCGCGCCAATCGGTGTAATATCCTTCGTACCCATAGCGCCGCGCGGCTTCGGCCACGGCTTCTTCGTTGCGCCCGGCAATTGCGATCAACTTGGGGATTGCAGACGGCGGGTACATCATGTAGGGGATTGTTTTATACGCATTGCTGTGAGCCTTGCCCATAAAGGCATAGCCCAGCATACCAATGCCGACTTCGGGCGCATCACCTTCGGCCCGCGCACCGGCCATTGACGTAAAACCACCGGATTCGGCCATGTGAGTCTCTCCTTGGGATCTTGGAATGGGTGCTGTTCTGGGTAGGCGGGCCGGCAAATCCCGGCGGAAATTCGTCCACGTTTGCGACTAGCGGTAGGAGTGCCGAATTTTCGCCGTGGTATTGACGCCCACCTGTACTAGAGATGCGTCAAGCGTGACTTGATCGGTAGGGGCGCTGCTTGCTGCGCCCACAGTGTGCCGGGCGCAGCAAGCAGCGCCCCTACGGACTTGCCATCACTTGACCGTTGACACGATACCAGAGATTGAATGCGGTAACGTCCGGCTAACCGGCCATGACGCACCAGGCACTACTCCTTCTTCTCAAAGGCGGCATCGAACGCTACATTCGAGGGAGCGAAGTCCTGACGGCGGATGTAGGCCAGCGATTCCTGCGCGCCGAATTCACGATCCATGCCGCTGTCTTCCCATTCAATTGAGAGCGGGCCGTTGTAGCCGATGCGGTTGAGCACGCGCACGATGGGGTCCCATTTCACATCGCCATGGCCTGGTGAAACGAAGTCCCAGCCGCGGCGCGGATCACCGAAAGAAAGGTGCGAGGAGAGGATGCTGTTGCGCCCGCTGAGCTGCACCTTCGAGTCTTTGACATGCACGTGGACGATACGATCCGGGAAGGCGTTGATAAATTCCACCGGGTCGATGAACTGATGGATCAAGTGGCTGGGATCGAAGTTGAAGCCAAAGCGAGGATGATGATCCAGCGCTTCGAGGGTGCGCTGCGACGTGTAAATGTCATACGCGATCTCGGTGGGGTGGACCTCTAGGCCGAAGTCGACGCCCTGCTCATCGAAGACATCCATAATCGGCTTCCACTGCGCCGCAAAAGACGCGTAGCCGGCGTCGATCTCATCCTGGCCGGTGGGGGGGAAGAAGTAGAGTTTGTGCCAGACCGGGCTGCCGGTGAAGCCGTTGACAATGTCCACGCCGAAGAGTTTGGCCGCACGGGCCGTGTTCTTCATTTCCTCGGCGGCGCGTTGCTGCACGCCCTCCGGCTTGCCGTCGCCCCATACGTGTGGCGGCACAATCCCCTTGTGGCGCGCGTCGATAGGATCGCTCACCGCCTGACCGGCTAAATGGTTGCTAATGGCCCAACATTTGAGCCCGTACTTCTCTAGCAAATCGCGTTTTTCACGTACATAGGAATCGTTTTCCAGTGCTTTCGAGACCTCAAAATGATCGCCCCAGCAAGCCAGTTCCAGCCCGTCGAAGCCCCACTCGCTTACCTTCTGGGCGAGCGTTTCCAGGGGGAGATCCGCCCACTGACCGGTGAAGAGGGTAACTGGTCGTCCCATACGTGCCTCCTTGCAGCGTCGTTTGAGAGTTGTCTGTGACTATGAATCTTGATAAAACTGCGTAAACGGGTATCGGTACTCAACTGTGGGTAGTTGTGTGTAATGCATAGCCCGCTCCGCAGTCGCCACTCGCAGTAGACAACTGCGAAGCGCGGTCTATACCGTACGAACTATACAATTTTCAGAGGAAATTGCCAAGTAGACAGGTTGTTGCCCCGGTGATTGCCGGGGTTACTGCCAGGTGAAAGTGCGTACGTCGCTGGGCGCGCTGGCCGTCTGGATCTCACGACCGTCACCTACATCGGCGAGGACGCGGACCACGGTGACTTGCCAGCCGTAGCGGGCCGAACGCCCTGTGGGCGGCGCCCATTCAATGCCCAGCCGATAACTGTTGGTCTTTGTCCAGATGGTTGGGGGCAGATCGAGGGTGCCGTCCAGCGGCCAGATACGCAGCACATACCACTCGTTGGGTTCGAGCAGATCGACGCTGATCCAGCGAAAGAGGATTTGTTCGGCGGCGGGAATCGTTTCGGTATCTTGAGGACCAATCATGCGGGGCGCTTCGTAGGCTGCCTTCGTCGATTGATCCAGGGAGCGCGCCGTCTCGCTCGATGCCAGGACGGCTGAAGGCACCTGCTCCACAGGGATCAGCAGCGTTTGTCCTGGCTGAATGAAGTCAGTGGCGCTCAGGCGGTTCGCTTCGAGGATATTTTCGACTTGTGTCCCAAAGCGAATGGCGATAGAGACCACCGAGTCGCCGGATTGGACACGATATTTGAAGACCGAGGATACGACCTGATCGAGGTCTGCTTCGGCCAGCGCTTCGGGCACGGGAATGATCAACTCGTCGCCGATCCGGATCAACTCGTCTTGAAGGTTGTTGGCGGCTTTGATCTCATCAACGGCGATACCGTAAAGGCTAGAGATGCCCAACAGCGTCTCGCCTGCCTGCACCTCATGTCTCAGGCTGTAGGGGTTTGGTAAATCGAGTTCTTCGAGAGGGGAAAGTTGCGCTTCTTCGGTCGCCACCGCCACCACAGATTCGCCGTTGGTCACCGGCGCGGCTGCCTCATTCTGCTCGGGCGCCGCGACCAGGGTAGGAACTTGCGTGGGCAAATCCACCAGTGCTGCGGCAGGCCGTTGCGTACTGCCCGCCATCCGCCACCAGATCACCACCACAGCCAACAACGCCACAACCAACGCAAGGTCCATCCACGTAATGTGGCGGCGCGTGCGCTGTGTTTTGGTCAGGTCGTGTCCACAGAAATAGCAGGTATCTGCATTCTGTGCAACGCGTGTCCCGCAATTAGGACAACGGCGGATGGATGACAACGAGGATGTGGATACTTCTCGATTCATGGTGCGGATTATAACATCCTTTATATTGGATTGCGAACCTAAGCAGAATACGGATCTAGTTCAGATTCGGGCAACACGTCCAACTGTCTTTGTTCTACGCCGGGAATTGGCTCCAGGTGGACGAGCACTTCACCGACGTTGGGCACTCGGGAGCGGATGCTCTCTTGCATCTCTGTGCTCAGGTCGTGCGCCTCGCTCACCGAAAGATTGCCGTCGACCAGTGCTTCCGCCGCAATGAACAACCGCCCTTCGACCTGATGAACCTGGATTTCGTGCGCGTGACTGAGTGCCGGAATCTCATCGGCAGCGGCCATGATGGCCCGCTCGATGCGTTCTTGCAGCCCGTGGGTAACGCGTGCCGTGGGGAGGATGTCAATCACCGCCGTCTCAATATGGCTGTAGATTGTCGATACCTCCGGCAAGCGTTCCTGGATGGTTCTCTCCAGTCGATCGACCACAGCATGGGCTTCGGCGAGCGTCAAATTGGGGTCGACGCCCACATGCAAGTGCATCCCAATGTGATCATCGATCTGTTGCACCCAAAACTCGTGGAGCGTTACACCCTCTTCGTCGGCGACCAGTTTTGCCGCCTGATACAAGGCCGCTTTGCTTTCTGGCCCACGCTGCGCCTCCAAGTGGACGGTGACATCGTCGACGCCGTCGAGGTTCAAGAGGCGACGTCTGACTTCGTCGGCAATACCGTTGGCTGCCTGCACCGACAACCGCGGATCGACGCGCACATGCAGGTCCACGGCGATACTGTCCAGCGTGCCGCGACTGCGCACTCGATGGAAACTCTCTACGCCCTCTACGTTCGCCACGACTCGGCCGATGGCATCTGGGGTCAAGGGTGCGCGATCCACCAAGGCAGGCACATTTTCCAATACCGTGTCGACGCCGATCTTGGCGATCATGCCCGCTACAAACAGTGCAACCAGGGCATCGGCCCAGGCATAGCCAAAGTAAACCAGGACAAGGCCGATCAATACGGCGCTGCTGACGAAAAGACTGGTGATGGCGTGGCGTGCATCGGCCACCAGGACTTCGCTTTGCAGCGCGTGTCCGCGGCGCATTTCCCACCAACCGGTCAGCCCCTGCACAATGCCGCCAAAGATCAAGGCGGCTACACTCCAGGCGTTGACTTCGGGTGCTACACCTTCAAAGAAACGCTCGACGGCGCCCGTAGCCAATTCCCAGGCTGTGACGAAAAGCAGCGTAGCAATGAAGATGGCGGCAATGGTCTCGAATTTACGATGTCCATACGGGTGATCCACATCGGGAGGGCGGCTTCCCAGTCGTACAGCAACGACGCCGATCACATTGGCCACGCTGTCGAAAAGCGTGTCTAAACCGTCGGCAATCAACGAAAGCGCACCTGTCCAGAACCCTACGCCCAGTTTGGCAGCGGTGGCAACCAGGTTCAAGAAGAACGAAATAATCAGGGTGCGTTCAATGGCGTGAAAATCACGATGCATGCGGTCATCCAGGGTAGCAGTGTACAATGACGATTTGCCAGTTTGTTGAGCAGTTGCCGTTGCCGGCAAATCAACTTATGGTAGACGATTCATCCCTACACAGCCAGTAGGGAAAGTCCTAAAATTCGGGCCAAGTTGATAGTGGAGACACTTCTTGATTCGGCTGAGAGCGAGCGCAACAGAGGAGGCCATTATACCATGAGTGCATCGGGAACCGTTGAAACGCACCCTTTGAATTGGTCGCCAAACTGTAAGCAGTCCACTCGTATAGCGTGTCCAGTTTGGGTAACATCAGCGTGTTCGATATCATATCTATGTAACCGCTCGCAGCACTCAACGCTGTTTCGCTGCGAGCGATTGCGTCTTGTCTGATCGAAAGGAGATCACAATGGCATCGGTTCCGGCATCGCACGAAGACATCTTCCGAAAGAAAGCATTTGCGCACATTGCCACCGTCGGCGAAAACGGTGTGCCCCAGGTCACCCCGGTCTGGATCGACTATGATGGCACATATATCCTCTTCAACACCGCGCGGGGACGTGTCAAAGATCGTAAGCTCCAGGCCAATCCGGCGGTCGCGCTCAGCGTGCAAGACCCCGACAATCCCTATCGCTACGTCGGGATCCAGGGGACAGTGGTCGAAGACACCGAGGAAGGTGCAGTCGACCACATCAACGCACTTTCGCACAAGTACAACGGGCGCGATTACCCCAATTTGAGTGAGGGTGAGGTGCGTGTGATCTACAAAATTCGGCCTGACAAAGTTTCCACAATGGGATAGTGGTTTGAGAGCCGGCTTTGGGATGCCGGATTGGGTGTCCTTCAGGTTTGAAGGGCAGGTCGTAGGGGTTTGGGTGGGGCGGCAGGTAGTTTCGCCGGTAGGAGGCGCCCAGAGCGACGTCGGTTTCCCGCCCCACCAAACCCCTACTCTGTTGGAGGCCAAGTTCGCCCCGAATCTAAAGTACACCCGCATATCTTTTGTGGAGCATGTAGAAACGAATACATGGTAAAATAGCGTGACCATGCGAACTGAACGACGACTTCGATCAAAAGTACAGACTGTAAAGCCCCGATCCTCTACGCAGGTTTCCTGGCGCACGGTAGCATTGCCTGTGGAACACGGCGGATGGGGATTTTTGCTTGAACCCATCGCGCTAGGATTGCTGGTGGCGCCGTCTATCTCGGCGGCGCTTTTGTCGTTGGCCGTGACAGCGGTCTTTCTGCTGCGCCAACCGGCCAAAATCATTCTGGCCGATCTACGCCGGGGGCGCACGTTTGCGCGCACAAAGCTGGCCTGGCAGTTTGCCGGCCTCTACGCAGTCATCGCCGCGGTCGCAGTGGCGATGACCGTACGCCTCTCCGGTTCGGATTGGCTGCTGCCTTCCTTGTTGGCGCTGCCCTTTGGCATTGTTTTTCTCACTTATGATCTAACGCAGCCCGGGCGGACGTGGCAGGCCGAACTCTCTGCTCCGCTTGCGCTGGGGTCGGCGACAGCCAGTATGGCGTTGCTCGATGGCTGGTTGATTGGCCCGAGTCTGGCCTTGTGGGTGGTGCTGGCCGCGCGTGCTGTGCCGTCCATCCTCTTTGTGCGTGCGCGTCTGCGTCTGGATCGGGGAAAGGAACCTGACCCCATCGTGCCCATCCTCTCCCACGTCATCGCCATCCTCTTGGTGGCGGAACTAGCCCAGATCGATCTGTTGCCCTGGCTTAGCATCGTTCCCTTTGGGGTGCTGCTGCTGCGCGCCGTACATGGCCTCTCGTCGCGGCGCTGGATGGTGAGCGTAAAGACCATCGGTTTCATCGAACTGGGATTGGGAATTGCTACGGTGCTCGTGGTGGCGGCGGGATACTGGCTGTAAAAAGGTGCAAAGCGGTTCTGAACCGGTGTACAATGTGTCCCGCGCTGCGACCATCCGCAGCGCGGTTTTTTCTGAGAATCTATTCCCCCTTGAGACTTTGCTGCCCATTGAAAGGACAGACGATGACGAATCGAACATATCAGCTTGGTGAGGATCTGCACCGCCACCTCGTAGAAACGACTGTGCGTGATCGCGATGTGTTGCAGCGTCTGCGTGCCCGCACCGCCACCATGGCCGAGGCCGACATGCAGATTGCACCGGAGCAAGGGCAATTCATGCAGTTCTTGATCAAAGCAATTGGCGCCAGGCGCTGTCTGGAAGTCGGCACGTTCACCGGGTACAGTGCGCTGGTTGTGGCGCTGGCTTTGCCCGAAGATGGACGCCTTATCGCCTGTGACGTCAGCGACGAGTACACGTCGGTGGGGCGGCCCTTCTGGCAAGAGGCCGGCGTGGCCCACAAGATCGATCTGCGCCTCGGGCCGGGCATGGACTCGCTGCGCGCACTGCTCGACGATGGGCAGGCCAACTCGTTTGACTTCGCCTTCATCGACGCCGACAAGCCCAACTATCCACACTACTATGATCTCTGCGTAGAGCTGGTGCGGCCCGGCGGTGTCATCGGCATCGACAATACGCTCTGGGGCGGACGCATCGCAGACACGACGCGTCAGGACGAAAGCACAAAGGTGATCCGCTCGCTCAATGAACGAATTCGCAATGACCAGCGTGTGGAAATGAGCCTTGTGCCGATTGGCGACGGGTTGATGCTTGCATGCAAACGGTAACAACTGTCCGGCGCCGCCGCAGCGTGATGGCATGGGCACCGCTGCGGCGCTTGCTGCACCTCGATGAAAGCGTCCCCCAGCGTACGGACGCCGAGGTAGAAGCCGAGGTCCTGCGCAACTACCGCTGGAACTTCACGGTTAATGTGCTGGATGGGACGTTTTTCTTCTTTGGCCTCAGTTTCGCTACATCCACCACGGTTCTGCCGCTCTTCGTGAGCAAGCTTTCCGACAACCCATTGCTGATCGGGTTGGTGGCTGTTCTGGCGCAGGCGGGCTGGTATCTGCCGCAACTCTTGAGCGCGGGGACAATCGAGCGATCGGCACGTAAGAAACCCTGGGTGGTGAATCTGGGGCTGATCACCGAACGCCTGCCTGTGATGCTTTGGCCGTTGGCGGCGTTGCTGGCCCTGGTTTCGCCGCCGGCCGCGTTGCTGGTCTTCTTCTTGACCTTTGCCATGCACCAATTCGGCGCGGGCATCATCGCGCCGGCCTGGCAGGATATGGTGGCCGGCTGCTTCCCCGTCAATCGGCGTGGCCGCTTCATGGGGGTGATGTCTTTTCTGGGCACAGCTACCGGCGCTGCGGGCGCCATCCTCAGTGGGCGCATTTTAGAGGAGCAGGCCTTCCCCTACAATTTCGTCATTCTGTTTGGGTTGTGCGCGCTCTTCATCTTCCTCAGTTGGATCGCCATCTCCTTGACCCGGGAACCGGCGCGTGCCGTCGATGCCGACACCCTGCAGGATCTGGATATTCGACGCAAACTGGGTCGCATCCTACGCCAGGATCACCGTTTTCGCCGCTTCTTTGTGGTGCGCCTCCTCATCACACTGGCGGCGATGGGGCTGGGGTTTGTGACGGTGTCTGCCGTCACGCGGTTCGATCTGCCGGATCAGACGGTTGGCTACTTCACGGCAGTGCTGCTCGTGGGGCAGACGGCCGGCAATCTGGGGTTGGGTCTGCTCGCCGATCGGTTCGGCCACAAACTCTCGTTGGAGCTGGGCGCGTTGATGGCGGCGCTGGCATTTGGTTTAGCCTGGTGGGCGCCCAGCGCCGACTGGTTCTACGCCGTCTTCTTTTTGCTGGGCGCCTATACGGCTTCTACCATCGTCTCGGGCCTGATGATCGTGATGGAGTACGCCGATCGCAGCAGGCGGCCCACCTACGCCGGGATCACCAACAGCGGTTTGGGCGCGGTCAACCTTGTCGCACCCCTGCTCGGCGGCTGGATCGCGCTGATGGGCTACGCCTGGCTCTTTGCCCTCTGCAGCGTGATCGCCCTGATCGCCGTCGCCCTGTTGCACTTCTGGGTGAAAGATCCACGGCACCCGGTGCACGGCGTTCTTGCTGAATAGCGACTATACAGGATCAACACAGGATCAACCATGACAATCACGCATCAAGACTTCTTCTGCATGGAACTGTCTCGCGCCAGTGAGGAACAGTTGGCCGGCACCGCCGCCGAATTGACCACGGTCTGGCTGGTGCTAGAGGTGCCGCAGCCGTGGGGGAACAAGGCATTGGTCGAAAGCGATCTGCCTGTCGCCGTCAAAGATCGGCTGGCCACCTGGGAAAAGACGGTTCCCGGCGCCCGTGTGCAGTTCATCAAACAGAGCGCCGGTTTTGCTGGGGACGGCATCCAGTTCTTTGTGGGGCTGGCCGACGACGCCGATCCGCGGCTCTATCGTATTCCACTGACGGACTACGCCGATCTGCTCGAATTCGATCTGGCTGCGCTGCTGAATCGCGATCCGGTCTTCGAGACGCAGCGCACTCAAGATCCGCTTTTCCTCGTTTGCACGAATGGAAAGCGCGATCTCTGTTGCGCCAAATGGGGAGTGCCTATCTACCGCCTGATGGCCGAAATTGCACCGGCGCAGGTCTGGCAGACCACCCACATCGGCGGACACCGATTCGCCGCCACCCTGGTCTGTTTGCCCGAGGCCGTCACCTATGGCTGGGTAGAGGCCGATGATGCTGCCCCCCTGATCCGCGCCCACCAGCACGGCGAACTCTATCGCCTCGACCGCTACCGGGGACGTTCCACCTATGCCGGTGCTGTGCAGGCCGCCGAAGCCTTCCTGCGCCGGGAAACCGGCGTGCTCAGTCTCAACGCGTTTCGGCTGGCCGCCCACAGCCAAAGCGGCGAGACGCAAGTGTCGGCTGAGTTTGTCGCAGTCGATACCCAGGTCCACCATCTGATCAGCGTGGACGTCTGCCTTTCCTCGTTTAGCAACCCCACCAGTTGCAGCAAGCAGAGTGGCGAACCGGTGCCGCAGTATGCTCTACACTCATATAGTCAGCGCGCATGACGTGTATTCTCTCGCATCCGGCGATCGTGTGACGGCGCAATGAGGAGACATTTCCGGACTTTCCGCCACGAAGGTAGTGTAGGAAAACGCCGATCGAATCTTCGATACGCCCTCCGCAGGCTCCGGGCGCCGACCGCTGCGGTCGGACTCACCCGGCGCTGGCGTTGCATCGGTCACTGTTCCGACTCTTCTGATATATGCCCGATTGCCGCGGGTGCGTCCCAAGTTTTTCGGTTCTGAACTTCAGGGCAGCTACCCAGAACGGACCGGCACAGAGGCCGGTCCCTACACGTAGGGATGGACCTCCGTGTCCATCCGTCGTGGCTTCCCGGTAGACATGGACCCACCCAATAATTTGGGACACACCCGTTTGCCGCTACCCGCCACACGACCGAACAGGACATGATGTATAATAGGCCCAACCGTAGCGGACGTTGAGAGAGGAAACCATGAGCCAACCCAGCATAGCCAGCCCAAAGCAGACAGCCGCTCGCGCCCAAGAGCATATCTTTCGCGTTTCGGGAATGGACTGCACGCACTGCGCACAGACGGTAGAAACGGGTGTCTGTCAGTTGGACGGTGTCGCCACCTGTTCGCTCAACTTTACCACCGAAAAGCTGCGCATCAGCGGTGACATTGCGCCGGAGACGGTGATCGAACGGATTGAAGCGCTGGGGTACGGCGCTGCACTGGTCACCGCCGGCCAGGCGCCGGTTGCGTCGGGCGCGCCCGGCAACTTCCTGGGTTTCATGTGGCAGCGCACCGAGACACGTCTTGCCTTGCTGGGCGCTTTGCTGATCCTGCCGGGGCTCGTATTGGTCGAATTGGGCGGCGTCGAGCATCCATTGCTCGATCTGTTGTCGGTGCTGGCGATGGGGGTCGCCGGCTGGCCGATTGCGCGTAGTGCCTTCCAGTCGCTGCGCTTGAGCCGCGAGATCACCATCAACCTGCTTATGACGGTGGCTGCTGTTGGCGCCGTGATCATCGGTGCATATACCGAGGCCGGGATGGTGATGGTCCTCTTTGCCCTCGGCGAAGCGCTGGAAGGCTACACCGCCGAGCGAGCGCGTAACGCCATCCGCAGCCTTATGGAAGTCGCCCCCAATGTGGCCACGCGTCTCGGCACTCAGGGCCACGGCAGCGTCGAGGAAGTCGTCAACATCTACGAGCTAGCCGTTGGTGACATTGTGATTGTGCGCCCGGGTGAGCGCATGCCAATGGATGGACGCGTGGTAGCAGGGCACTCGTCGGTCAACCAGGCGCCCATTACCGGTGAGAGCCGTTTGCTCGAGAAGGAACCGGGCAGCGACGTGCTGGCCAGTTCCATCAATGGCGAGGGCGTGCTGGAAGTTGAAGTGACCAAACTGGCCGAAGACAATACGATTAGCCGCTTGATCGCTTTGGTCGAGGAAGCCCAAGAGAAGCGCGCGCCCATGCAACGCTTCGTGGATCGCTTCGCCCGCGTGTACACCCCCACCGTGATGGTGATTGCGCTGCTCGTGGCCGCCATCCCACCGTTGTTCTTTGGTGCACCCTTCTTGAATCCTGATCCCGAGACTTTTGGCTGGCTCTACCGTGGGCTGGCCCTGCTTGTGGTCGCCTGCCCGTGTGCGCTGGTAATCAGCACACCGGTGACGATTATCAGCGCCATCAGCAATGCAGCGCGCCACGGTGTTCTCTTCAAAGGCGGTGTATTCGTCGAAGCGCTGAGCCGTGTCAAAGCGATTGCCTTCGACAAGACCGGCACCCTGACGGCGGGCAGACCGTCTGTGGTTTCGATCCACGCCGTCGATTGCCAACAAGAGTCTGAAGCCAGTTGTGCGTCTTGTGTCGACCTGCTGGCCCTGGCCAGTGCCGTTGAACGGCGCAGCGAACATCCACTGGCCCGCGCCATATGGGCGGCCTCGCAACGTGAGGGCGTTGCCGAACGCTATGCGCCGGCGCACGAAGTGACCGCGCTGGCCGGACGCGGCGTCGTCGGTCAGGTAGACGGACGGCAGATCGTGGTGGGCAGCCACACCTACTTTGAGGATCGCATCGTCCATCCTGCGCTGGATTGTCAGCGCGCCGTGGATGCGGCGGCAATGGGCCACACGCCCCTGATGGTCAGCCGCGATGACGCCTATTTGGGCACGATCACCGTGGCCGACACGGTGCGCGAGAGCAGCCGCGAGGCAGTAGATCAACTGCGCCGCCACGGGTTGACGGTAGCCATGCTCACCGGCGACAACGACTCTACGGCGCGCGCCATCGCTGAGCAGATCGGTGTCGACGATGTGCGCGCCGATCTCTTGCCCGAGCAGAAAGTCGATGCCGTCGAGTCTTTGCAGCGACGCTACGGCTCGATTGCGATGGTGGGCGACGGCATCAACGACGCGCCCGCCCTTGCCCTCGCCGACGTGGGGATCGCGATTGGTGGCGCATACGGCGGCACCACGCAGGCGATGGAGACCGCCGACGTCACGTTGATGAGCGATGATCTGCGTCGTCTCCCCTTTGCGATTGCCCTGAGTCACGCCGCCCGCAACACCGTTTCGGCCAACGTGGCGATCAGTATCGGCATCAAACTCATCTTCTTCATCCTCGTTCTGCTCGGCGTCGGCACCATGTGGATGGCCGTACTGGCCGATATGGGCACCTCGTTGTTGGTCACCCTCAACGGCATGAGAATGCTGCGATTTTCAACAGACGATTCTTCCGATTAACCCCGGTTGAATGTCGGCTTTATGTCGCTATAGGAACGGCTTCATCTGCGCCGCAGCCGATTGCGCGATTTTGGGCGCGGATCGGTGTTGAATCGGTCGATCCGCTATGCTATGGTAACGGTCGTCCAAAGCGACGGTCGTCCAAAGCGTTTAGACGTTCTCTTATCGAGAGCGTACTTGTAGCCAAACCACATCATGTTGTAAGGAGTGAAGGTATATGATCTACAAACGATTGCTATCGTTTCTAGCGGTAACTGTTCTTAGTGCGGCCCTGTTGGCTGCGTGCCAATTACCGGTCGCCCCCGTTGCCGATGCCCCGACTGCGGGCGAGGGTACAGCGACCGAAGCGGCTGTCTCAACAGAGTCCGAGAGTTTGGTGATCTATTCGGGCCGCAATGAAAACCTGGTTGGCCCGCTGATCGAGCAGTTCCAGGAAGATACCGGGGTCACGGTCGAGGTCCGCTATGGGGACACGGCAGAGATGGCCGCTACCATCCTTGAAGAAGGGCAGAATTCGCCTGCGGATGTCTTCTTTGGGCAGGATGCCGGCGCGCTGGGTGCGTTGCAAGCGGCAGGTCGCTTCCAACCGCTGCCCCAGGATCTGCTTGATCAGGTCGATGCACGCTTTCGCAGTGAACAAGGCGAGTGGATCGGCGTCAGCGGCCGTGCCCGTGTCTTTGTCTACAACACCGAGACCGTCTCGGAGTCTGATCTGCCGGAATCGATCTGGGCGTTGACCGAACCGGAATGGCAGGGTCGTGTTGGCTGGGCGCCCACCAACGGCAGCTTCCAATCCTTTGTGACGGCGTTGCGTGTGCTGGAAGGTGAGGAACGCGCTCAGGAGTGGCTTGAAGCCATGATTGCCAACGATGTACAGGTCTTTGCCGGGAACTCACAGATCGTGGAAGCTGTCGGCCGCGGTGAGATCGATCTGGGTCTGGTCAATCACTACTATCTCTATCGCTTCTTGTCCGAGGACCCCAACTTCGCCGCCGCCAATTACTATCCGGTGTCGGGTGGCGCCGAGGCCATGGTCAATGTGGCCGGTGTGGGCATCCTTGATACGGCGGAAGAGAGCGAAGCGGCGCTTACGTTCGTCCGTTACCTGCTTTCTGACGCGGCGGAGCAGTACTTTGCCGATGAGACCGTGGAGTATCCGCTGGCGGGGACGGTGCAGATAGACGAGCGCTTGACCCCGCTTTCCCAGATTAACACCCCTGACATTGACCTCTCAGATCTGGCCGATCTCGAAGGCACTTTGCAGTTGCTGCAAGAGGTCGGCGCCCTGGATTAGTATCGTGTCAACGGTTAAGTGATGGCAATTCCGTAGGGGCGCTGCTTGCTGCGCCCACAGTGTGCCGGGCGCAGCAAGCAGCGCCCCTACCGATCAAATCACGTTTGACGCATCACTAGGACCGGCTGCGGGTCGAACTTGAGACAAAATGAGGGTGGGATGATGAAGGTGCTTGCCGGCTGAGCAAACACCTTCATCATCCCACCCTCGTTTCTAACGGGCGATCCCCGCCTCTAATCCCCAGCCACCCGCATCCTCGTCTGCTGCACACAGTCTGCGATCTGATCAAGGTGACCGGCATCATGCGACAGCCCCAAAGTAAAGCGTCCTACCGCGTTGATCTCTGGCGCAGTGGGCCAGGGTCGATAGGTCAGATCGAGGTGGGCGTCGTCGGGCCAAAGATCGAGGCTGGCCAGACGGATGCGGCGACTCTCCTCTAAACGATGACGGCATTGGGCAACGGTTGTTACCGTCTCCCAGGGCACCTCGGCGCGGGATCGTCCGTGGTTTTCGACCCCGCGTGCCATCTCCGCCGCCAAAAAGGCCGATTCCTCCGCCGAAGCCGTCGCATGCACGATGACGTGCCCCAGCGTCCACGCGATGGTGCGCTCGGCGTCGTCTGCTGCGTAGGGATCATCGGCGCCGGGATCCACCGGATCGAAGGTGACATCGGCGTCTTCGACGTCGGCGATCAAGGCCAACATCGTGTCGATCATCTCGTTCGTCAGATCGCGCAGATCGGCTTTGGTCAACCCCGCCGTCAAATCTGCGTAGGTCAGGTCGCCGTCGCGTACTGCTTGGAAGTTAAGCATCCTTATTCCTTTTATAGGGTAGATGGAAAATTGTCGGATTGGCACTCTCATGGGGGCCAAACCAGCGTAACGTGAAGATCTGCCTGCGTCAGTGTGCAGCGATACAAAGGATCCGAACTCGTTCTGCAGGCACCCTTTGCCGGTAGTGTTGTTGCGCTTCTGCCGCCGACTTCGTGACATTGGCGAAAGGGTATATACTCATGGCAGAGATGTAGTGCGCTCTTGCAAAGAGAATTGTCCGCTGTTTGCACAGTTGCCCACACGGTGCGGAGCAGTGGATGGAGACAATGCATGAGAGTCACCTATGGGAGGAGCAACGCATGAAGACAGATGCGCGACCTTTCCGCTATGACGGCGATCGTAGCGTCTACATGAGTACGGCTATGGCCTTCGGCTTCTTGATTCTAATGGAGAGCAGCCTGGTTGCCTTGCTGATCTTTTTCCTGGTGAAGACGGCCTGGCTGAGTGGGTTGTTGCTGTTTGCGCTTGTCCTGCTCAACCTGGGGGCGATTGCCAAGTTGCGCCAACCGCTGCGTACGACCCACTTGCTGACGGCAGATACGCTCTGTTTGCGTTATGGAAAGAGCTTTCAAGTTGATCTGCCGCGCGCGTCGTTGGTGGCCGCTCAGCCGGTACAGGAACCGGTGAGCGGATTTGCCACGTTAAACGTCCGCTATGACGCCGGGCGAGATCGGGTCGTTGCCCTCTTTTCAAGTCGGGGACAGGTGCTGCTGACGCTGGGTGAACCGCATCATTTCAGCCTGGGGGGCTTGTCGCAAACCACGACCCGCCACGTTCTGATCAACGTGGACGAACGCGACGCCTTCCTTGCTGCGCTGGCTCTGCCTGGAACTGCGCCCCAATCGGCCGGCCCAATCGCTGATTGGTCACTGTCGCCGCGCTGCGCCGGGGCCAACAGTGCATCAACAATCTTCTGCGTCCATTTCGGGCAACGGCACGGAGGCGCTGCGCCTGGATGATCTCTCTCGTCATTTCGGCGATACGGTCGTCATCAACGGCCTGAGCCTGGCCATTCCTCGCGGCGAAATCTATGGCTTTCTGGGGCCGAACGGCGCCGGCAAAACAACGACGATCAAGATGATCGTGGGGCTGCTGCGGCCTACCGCCGGCCGCGTTATCGTGGCCGGGCACGACGTATGGGCCGCACCATTGGTCGCCAAGGCCGCTTTCGGCTTCGTGCCCGATCGCTCACTGCTCTACGAACGGCTCACCGGCGTTGAGTATCTGCACTTCCTCGCCCAGATGCGCGGTCTGCCCCAGGCGGAGGCCGACGCCGAGATCGATACCCTGCTTGATCTGTTCGATCTGACGCCGCACGCCCACAGGTTGAGCGGCGTCTATTCGTTTGGGATGAAGCGTAAGCTGGCGCTAGCCGGGGCACTCTTACACCGGCCGTCTGTGCTGATCCTGGATGAACCACTCAATGGACTTGATCCACGCAGCGCCCACCGCTTGAAGCAACTTTTCGTGGAATGGGCCGAACAGGGCAAAACGATCTTCCTCTCGACCCATGATCTGCACACCGCCGAGAGCGTCTGCCACCGTGTTGGCATTATCCATCAGGGAGAGTTGATGGCGGAAGGCAGCGCCGAAGAACTGCGTACCCTGGCCGCTGTGCCTGATCTGGAGTCTGTCTTCTTGTCGCTGACCGAAGAGACATCGTCGGAGGTGTCGTCATGAGCGCGCAACTTTCCACCATTGCCCACTTTCGTCTGCGTTCGGCGCTCAACGGTTGGCGTCAGGATGTGCGTGCGCGTACCGCCCTTTGGATTCAGGCCCTGTTGTTGGGGAGCCTGACTATCGCCGGCACGTTTTGGATCTTCGATAAGCTGGCCGACTGGCGTTCATTGGGCGGGGCCGAGCTTCATCTGCGGCTTTGGCTGACGATGCTCGGCACCTGGGGTGGTGTTGCCGTATTCACGATTGTGGGTGGACTAAAAAGTGGCTTTGGCAGCGACGAAGCGCGTTTGCTGATGACGTTACCGGTATCACCGTCAACGCACTTTCGCATCCTTTACAGCCTGGCCTTTATGGAAGAGACCGGCAGCGCGCTGTTGCTCTGGATCTGCGGATTTGGACTGGCGTTGGGTGTTTCGCTGGGCTGGGCTGCATTGCCCTGGCTGTTGCTGGTTTTGGTGGGATCTGCCGCCATCGCCCTGGGATCGCTCACCCTGCTGCTCTGGATCATGCGCAACGGCCTGACGCATCCTCGTCGTCTCTTCGTCCACCTGGCGATGCTCGTGATCTGCTCCGAACTTGGGCTGCTGTTGCTCGAGCCTGGTGAAAACTGGTCGGCGCTTAGTATCGCCTGGCTGCAGCCGCTGCCTGTGCTGGTCGTGCTGGCCGCCCTGCTTGGCGTGGGGTTAGGACCGTTCGCCATGCACAGTGGAAGGCTCTACGGCGCGGCCTTTGAATTGCTCGAAAACCGGGTTCACAACCGTCTGGCCTATAGACTGCCGGGGATGAACGTTGTGCTGCGTCAACTTCTGCGTCGCCGCACCCTGACCGCCGGCCTGCTGACACGGGCGATCCTCGAACAGAACCGCCATCCGCTGGCGCTGCTGCGGTTGGCGATCCTGCCCATTTACCTGTTGATCTTCGGGCTCTTGCGTCCACATTGGGCCAGTCTGGGCTTTTCGGAGCCGGGTGCGGCCTCTGCCTCTGGCGCTGTGATGGGGGGGCTGATCCTGATCGAGTATGGGCTGGCCTATGCCGTCAGTGGAGAGGGGGCACGGCTGGCGCTTTACCTGACTGCCCCGTTGCGCATAGCGAACCTGTTGCGCGCCAAACTCTTCACCGTGTTGTTGCCGGTCATGTTGATCGGCTGGCTGACGCTGGCCTCCATGGCGGCAGGGACCGGCTCATCCGCCGCCGACTTGATGCTGGCGATTGGGACGACCACGCTCTTTTTGGTGGGCGTCACGGGCTTCGTGGTTTGGGCTGGGGTCGCCGATGTCAACCTGGACGACAACCCCAGCGGTAGCGCCGAGATGCTTCTGCAAGAGGAACTGCCGGTGACGCCGAGACGCCTGCAACTGCTCGGCATCGGTTTCCTCATCCTCGCCGTGGGCATCGGCCTGCTCTGGTGGCTGCCGTTGGGGCAGGTTTTGGCGCTGGCCGTGATCCTGTGTGGTGGATTGCTCTGGCTCGGTTGGCGACTGGCACAGTCTGGAATGCGCTCCTTGGTGGCGTAGACGGAGCCTGTGTTGAGCGGGATTACAAACGATTTCGCCAGCCGTATGCGCTGCGGTAGCCGTAGTCGGTGCTGAAGGAGCCGAAGAGCTTCTTACCCGCCATGTGCAACGGATAGCGGCGCAGCGAGCGCAGGCCGCGCAGGGCGATCTGCTGAGGGCTGTATATCCTGCGGCACAGCCAGTCGTAGGCGTCGCGCAGTTCATCGACGGTAAAGTTTTGGGGCTGGAAGCAGACGTGGGCGGTGTCGTAATGGCTCCACGGCACATCCAGCAGGCGATCTTGCGCCACGCATTGTTCGTAGAAGGGCGTGGCGGGGTAGGGGGTGAGGACGGTGCAACTGACGCCGTCTAGATCGCTGGTGCGGATGAAGTCCCACATCGTCTGAAAGGTGGCGGGGGTGTCGTGGTCGAAGCCCATGACGAAGAGGCCGACGACACCCGTGCCCGTCTCGTGCACCTTTTTGATAGCTTCGGTGGTCTGTAGGGCCACGCCCCTGGATTTGCCGCCCAGGGAACTGCGGTTATCGGGATTAACGCTCTCGAAGCCGATGAAGTGTTTATCCAGGTGTGCCGCCCGTCCCATCTCGAGCAGTTCGGGATATCTGGCGATGCTCATCTCCGACTGGCAGGTCCACCCCTTGAGATCCAGCTTCATCAACGCATCGAAGAGTTCTGCGCAGTAGTCGGGGTCGGTGCTGAAATTGACGCCAAAGTTGTCGTCGGTGAGAAAGAAGCGCTGGATCCCCCGCCGCTGGATCTCGTCCACCACCTCGTCCACCGGGCGCAGACGCATGCGCCGGCCGCTGACGCGGATGGCAGTGCAGAAGTCGCAGTTCCGTGGACACCCGCGCGTGATCTCCAGGTAGGGCGTCCAGTAATTCGTGTTCTCGTCTACCATCTTGATCACCCGATCTGTGATAGGCGCGATCTGCGCCAGATCCGCCCAAGTCTTGTCCTCGTAGATCGGGTGCAACCCTTTGATCCCCTCCTTTGCGAAATCCTGGATGGCCTGAGGCCAGGTAAAGTAGCCCTCGCCGACGAAGACGCTGTGGGCGAAGGTCTGTACGTGGTCGGGCAGCAGTGTAGCGTGGGTGCCGCCTATCACCACCCCTGCACCCTCCTTCATGGCGCGGCGGGCGGTGCGTTCCACGCGCTCGATGGTCAGCGTCTTGCTGGTAATGCCCACCAGATCACCCTCGCCCAGCGTATCGAGCGGCAGATCGGTTAGATTTTCGTCCCAGATTTCCACGGGGATCTCGGCCGGCACCAGCGACGCCAGTCGCATCAGCGTATAGGGGGCGCCGGGGGCTTTACCCAGGATGCGTCCTTCACGTCTGGGGTGAATGAGGATGACTCGTCGCACGGGGCAGGCTCCTTTGCAATCAATGATGAATGTGTACGCGTTGCCAATGTTTGATCGGTTCTACTCTAGCTAACCGTCGTTGGCCTGGCTGCGACATATGTCTCATGCGAATGCTGTGAGACTTATGTCCCAGCCTTGCGGTCTCTGCTGCGCTATGATGGTTTTGCCAACTGTCACTGCTCGGCCTGAGCAGCGCCATCGCGTCTACACAAAGGAGCAACCATTTTGCGTGTACTGCTGATCAACCCCAAGTTTCGTCTGCCCATCGACACGCGCACAACTGCCCACCTCGGTCTGGCCTATCTCGGCGCTGTGAGTGAGCGGCGGGGCGACGAGGTTGTGGTCTTCGATGCAGACGTCGAGGAACGGTCGGTGAGCGACTTCGTCCAAGAGTTTCGGCCCCATATCATCGGCATCACCGCCAATACGCCTCAGGTAAAGCAGGCATGGCGCACGGCAGACGCCATCAAGCAGGTTCACGACGTGCCGATTGTCTTGGGTGGACCCCACGTCAGTGTGCTGCCGGATGAAAGCTGCGCCAGGCCCGGCGTAGACATCATCGTGCGCGGCGAAGGCGAAGAAGCCTGGATCGAGATCTGTGAAAAACTCGAACGGTTCATGCTGGATCAGCCGTCGTTCTCAACCGCGGCGTTCATGCACCCCGGCCATGCTATCTTTGCCGATTGCCCAGGGTTGAGCTACAAGACCAGTGACGGGCAGATCCACCACAACCAGGATCGCCCCGCTATCGCCGACCTGGATTCATTGCCCTGGCCTGCCTACCACCTCTTCAAAATGGATCGCTACACCTGCCTGCAGCCGGCTACCGATCATGTGGACGGGGCGCGCAGTTTCAGCATCATGACCAGCCGTGGCTGCCCCTACCGATGCACCTTCTGTAGCCAGAGCATCATGCCCATTAAGTGGCGCTGCCGCAGCAGTGAACACGTGATCGCGGAGTGGCGTCACCTGGTCCATGATCTGGATGCCCAGGAAATCGGCGTGCTCGACGACAGCGCCAATATCCGCGTCAGCCGGCTGGAGGAATTGGGCCATGCGCTGATCGAGAACAAGCTGAACCATGTGCCCTGGATCTTTGTCAACGGCATTCGCGCCAACCTGGCCCACAAGGAGTTGCTGACGCTGCTCAAAGAAGCGGGGCTGAAACGCCTGGCTTTCGGCGTGGAAACCGGCGATCCAGAGATTCTCAAGAGCATCGATAAGAAGGTTGACCACAGCACCATCCGTCAGGCTTTTAAGAATGCCAAGGAGGCTGGATTGGAGACCATCGCCTTTTTGATCCTGGGGCTCCCGGGCGAAACCCGCCAAACCATGCAACGTACCATCGACTTCGCCATCGAGCTTGACCCGTTGATCGCCAATTTCTCCATGATGACGCCCTATCCGGGCACCAAAGTCTATGAGATCGTCAAACGCCAGGGGCGGCTGCTCATCAATGATTGGGAGGATTACGTCTTCTTTGAACAGCAGGCGCGCTATGAGATGGGCGAGATGACGGCCGAACTGGTGGAAGAGATGTACCGCAAGGCCTACCGCCAGTTCTACCTGCGTCCTGCCCCCATCCTCCGCCGCCTGAAGACGAAGGATTTCTGGTTCAACTTGCCGCGCAACATGCGCATTGCCCTGCGTACCTTCGTCCCCAAGAAGGAGAAGACCGGCCTGCGCAAAGCCATCGAACGCGAAGGCGCCTTGTAGAGAAAGGAAACGAGCGAGCGCCAGCACGCAGGCACGCCCGCGTTCGCCCATCTTTCCCAGGAGTTCCAAATTTGAAGATACAAACGGCAAACCAGGGGTAGCGACCGCCGATTGAGTGCGCAGCGTTATGGCGCAACGCCTGTACCAGACGAAATCAAGGGAGCGAGCCGACCGCTGAGGTCGGGCGACCGCGCGGTCGGGCTGCTTCAGAAAGCGGGTCTAGGAGATCTCGTCTTTGAACCCGCTTTGGTTTCGATATGCCTCGCAGACTCGGCTACTCAACCGGCGCTAGTCCCCCTGGTCAAGCCAAATTTGGAGTTGCTGCATCTTTCCAGGGTCGATTGATCTCGCGAGGCGCTCTGCGTAGAATGGGTGTATTGCGCAACCCTACGCAGCCGCAGAGAGGTGATCGTGAAGATCCAAACCATAAATACAATTCTGTATTGCCAGAAGTGGGCAGAGACGGTGGCATTCTACACCGATGTGCTCCAACTGCATGTAGAATTTTCCAACGACTGGTTCGTGGAGTTGCGGGTGCATCCCGGCGCCAGGATCAGCATTGCCAACCAGGATCGGGCGTCAATCAAGAGTGCACAGGGGCAGGGTATCACCCTGACCTTTCAGATCGATGACGTGTCGGCCATGCACGCCGACCTGACAGAACGTGGGGCCAACCCTACACCCATCCGCGTGCGATGGGGATCGAAGGTGTTCTATGTCTATGATCCCGAAGGAAATCGGCTCGAGTTTTGGGCCTAGACCGACGACACGGGCAAGGTGAAAGGAATGGTAAGTTAAGAAAACAGTACAAACGAGTCGAGAGTAGTGCGAAATTGAGCCGGCTCTGTCACTGTATCTGCCAGAGAATAGCCGGCCAGCGTGTTTAGAAAGGAATCCCGCGCCTCCTTCAGAATTCCCTTGAGGCCACACGTGGCAACGATTCGACAGGTATTGTTTTCTCGATCAAAACATTCCACTAGATCGAAGTTGGGTTCCAGTTCGACCACTAGCTTGCCCAGACGGATCTTTTCAGGATCTAGCGCAAGCCATACTCCTCCGCCTCTGCCCTTGGCGCTCTCCACGTAACCGAGCTTCACCAGATTGTGGACAATCTTTACCGTGTGGTTGAGTGAAATGCCAAACGCGTCTGAAATCTCTTTGACGGTGCAACGCCGATCGCGGTGGACGGAAAGATACATCAATGTCCGCATTGAATAGTCGGTAAACCGGGTAAATTGCATTTTGGGCCTCTCTTCACACTCGATTGGTTTCATAACGCAGACTCAGTAAAATCGGGTGCGTCCCAAGTTTTTCGGTTCTGATCTTCCGGGCAGCTACCCAGAACGGACCGGCACGGAGGCCGGTCCCTACCGTAGGGATGGACCTCCGTGTCCATCCGTCGTGGCTTCCCGGAAGACATGGACCCACCCAATAATATGGGACACACCCAGTAAAATCGGAGCGTTGCGTGATTCCAACAGTATACTGTATATTTATAATGTGTATTCAAAATGTATATTAATCGTTAACGCCCCCGGTATCCCTCAGGGAAGTAACAATCCACGTGTAATTCATTGTGAAATTCGGTTGTGGGACCGGGCGCTTCTCTGGCAGATCGCATCGGCACAGAGAATTTCAGGCTAGACGCTTACCAGGTGGAGGCTTTTATGCAGCGCGAGGTTATGAAGGCAACGGCATGGGGATTGGGTACGACCTTTCTGTTGGGAATCTTGATCGTGATCGGCTCACGCAATTTATCCCATTTCGATGCTGCTCTGGTTGCCTATACATTCGCTGTCCTCTTTGCAACCTTTGGCCTGACCTACCGCTACGCCATGTGGTTGCAGCGCCCGCCCACGGCGATCTACTGGAAGCGAGGCTGGCAGGTCTTCTTCCGGCGCGGCGCTCGCGGGCGTAACCTGGTGGCCTGGGTCAAGCGTGTCTTCGACGACGTTGTCATCAACCGCTTCATCCTGGCGCGCAATTGGGTGCGCGGCGTCACGCATCTGTTGATCATGTGGGGCTGCATCATTGCTGTGGGGATCACATTTCCGCTGGTTTTCGGCTGGCTGCACTTCGAGGCCGTGCCGGGCAATTTTCACCTTTACCGCGCCTCAATCTTTGGCTTCTCTACCTTTACCTTTCCCGTCGAATCGATTGCAGGGTTCTTGCTCTTCCACGGTCTGGTCTGGGCCTCGTTCCTGGTGATCGCGGGGGTGATGCTGGCCATGCGCCGGCGCATGCGCGATGAGGGCGCGGCCGCTCTCCAACTCTTCGCCGAAGACTTTTTACCCTTGATCTTGCTCTTTGCCGTCAGCATCACAGGGCTCATGCTCACGGCCAGCTATACGTGGCTGAAGGGCTATGCCTATGATTTCTTGGCCATTCTCCACGCTATCACTGTGATCGCCACCTTTCTATGGCTGCCCTTTGGCAAGTTCTTCCACATCTTTCAACGACCGGCGCAGCTTGGCGTCAAGTTCTATAAGGATGCGGGGCGAGAATCAGAGCCGGCGCACTGCCGGCGCTGCGGAACGCCGTTCACCTCGCGCATGCATGTGGAGGATCTGATCGCAACTGAACGTGCGCTTGGCTACACCTACGAAATGGATGGCGAGGTCGAACATTACCAATGGATCTGCCCGCCCTGCCGCCGGGCGCTTCTGGCCCTGGCCCAAGGGCGCCTGCGCTCGGCGCAGTGGGGGGATACGACCCGTCCAATCGCCGTGACATCAGCGTATCCCCATGCCCGTCTACGCCAATCCAGGCGTGGGCGAAGGCCCGCTGGGCGTGGAAGATGCAGAGAATTTTCATCCGTAACAAGGGAACTAACCTATGGCAACTCTCCCCAAGACACAGATCGATATTATCGAGCAGTTCGGGCCACATCTGGCCTACGCACAGGGCATCCGCATGGATACGGGCGTAGATCCCGACAGAGTGGTAGACACCCACTGCTGCTTCTGCGGGCAGCAGTGCGGGTTGAAACTCAAAGTCAAAGAGAACGTCATCATTGGCGTGGAACCGCGCTACGACTTCCCCTTTAACCACGGTATGCTCTGCCCGAAAGGTGTCAAACGCTACCTGCAGCAGGCCCACCCGGACAGGCTGCTGCACGCCTACCGGCGCGATTCGTCCGCACCCGGCGGCTTCAGCCCGATGGGCTACGAGGATGCCGTCGCCCGTGTGGCCGGCGAAATCGAGCGTATTCAATCCCAATATGGGCGCAATGCGTTTGGCATGCTGAGCGGCGCCAGCCTCACTACCGAGAAGACTTACCTGATGGGCAAATTTGCCCACATGTGCCTGCGCACATCTAACATCGATTACAACGGCCGCCTCTGCATGGTCAGCGCGGCAGCGGGCAACAAAAAGGCCTTTGGCGTGGACCGGGCCGCCAACCCGTGGAGCGACATAGTGGGGACTGACGTTGTCTGGATCAGCGGCGCGAATGTGGCCGAGTGTGCCCCCATCACCACCGACTACGTCTGGCAGGCGCGCGAGCACGGGGCCAAGATCATCGTGGTCGATCCGCGCATCACCCCCCTTGCCCGCACCTGCGATCTCTACCTGCCCGTGAAGCCGGGGCGCGACGCCGCGCTCTTCAACGGCATCCTGCACCTGATGATCGAGAACGATTGGCTCGACCACAGCTTTATTGAAAACCACACCGTCGGGTTTGAGGCAGTGGCCGAGCAGGTAGCCCAGTGGACGCCGCTACGTACAGCTCAGGTGACGGGCATCGCCGAGAGTGCCATCCGCCAGGCCGCCGAATGGTGGGGAGAAGCGCCGACCAGCTTCCTCATGCACGCTCGAGGCATCGAGCACCATAGCAACGGGGTGCAGAATGTGCTGGGCGCCATCAACATCGTCCTGGCCTCGGGGCGCATCGGCCGCCCCAACTGCGGTTACGCCACCATCACCGGCCAGGCCAATGGGCAGGGCGGACGCGAGCACGGGCAGAAGTGCGATCAGCTTCCCGGCGCCCGTGATCTGGCCAATCCAGAGCACCGCGCCTACATCGCCGACGTCTGGGGCATGGATGCCGATGACCTCCCCCAGCCCGGCGTGGATGCCTATGAGATTATACGGTTGATCGACCGTGGCGAGATCAAAGGGCTGTTGAGCATTTGCTTTAACCCGTTGGTTTCGCTGCCCGATAACAACTTCGTACGCCAGGCGTTGGAAAAGCTGGAGTTCTTTGTTGCCATCGATTTCTTCCTCAATGAGACGGCTCGCTACGCCGATGTAGTCTTGCCCGGCTCGCTGCAAGAAGAGGACGAAGGCACGGTCACGCAGGTGGAAGGAAGGGTGATCAAGATCAATCAGGCGGTGGATGCACCGGGCGATGCTCGCCAGGACTGGCGCATCATCCAGGACATCGCCAGGGCGTTGGGGCGCGAACAGGGACTGACTTTCACCAGCCCGGCGGAGATCTTCGACGAACTGCGCATCGCTTCGAAAGGTGGAACTGCCGACTACTACGGCATCACCTATGAGAAGATCGAACGGCAGCAGGGCGTTTTCTGGCCCTGCCCCGCTCCCGATCACCCGGGCACGCCGCGCCTCTTTGAACCCGGTTCAGAGAACCCTGTGGCCAAGGGGAACGGGCCGTTCTACTTCCCCGATGGCAAAGCGCGCTTCAATGTGACCGAGTACCATCCGCCCGCCGAGGACGTAGACGAGGAATACCCGATCATGCTCACCACCGGACGGGTGGTCAGCCAATTTCTCTCCGGCAACCAGACCCGGCGCATTGGCCCACTGGTGGATCACTACCCCGAGCCGCAGATTGAGATGCATCCGCACCTGGCTCAGCGTTTGGGCATCGCCAACGGTGACTGGGTGACCGCCGAGTCGCGGCGTGGCGCATGTACGTTGCGCGCCCACGTTGTACAGACCATCCGCCCCGACACCATTTTCATTCCCTATCACTGGGCGGGGCGCAAGAGCGCCAATCAACTCACCATCTCGGCCCAGGATCCGATCTCGAAAATCCCGGCGTTCAAAGTGTGCGCCGTGCGCGTGCAGAAAGCAGAGTCGGCGCCGGACCACGCCCACGAACTGGAACCGCAACAGTGATGGTCCATCGGGTCTCTTCTCAATGGGGGCCATGCCGGCGCATGCGGAGGGGCCGAATACCTATTGAAAACGCACTTGTGTTGAAAGAAGGAGGAGTCTAGTGCCGGTTTCTGAGCAATTAGAATTCTTTATCGATCCCAGTCGTTGTATCGGTTGTCAGGCCTGTGTGCAGGCGTGCATGGAATGCGATACGCATAAGGGTTACTCCATGATCCAACTGGACATCATCGACCGTGCCAACTCTACACAGACGGTGCCGGTGGTCTGTATGCACTGTCACTCGCCCACCTGCGCCGAAGTCTGCCCGGCCGATGCCATCAAGCGTACAGGGGATGGTGTCGTGCAGTCGTCGCGTAAGCCGCGCTGCATTGCCTGCAACAATTGCGTGTTGGCCTGCCCCTTTGGTATTCCCAAGATGCAAACCGAGATGCAGATGATGATGAAGTGCGACATGTGTTACGACCGCACGTCGGTGGGGCTGAAGCCCATGTGCGCCAGCGTTTGCCCCAGCCAGGCTCTCTTCTTCGGCACCCGCGCCGAGATCGAGCAGCTACGCAAGCGCTCCAAGCCGGTCAACCAGTTTCAGTTTGGGCGACAGACCATTACCACGCGCGTCAAAATGATGGTGCCGGACGAGGCCTCTGTCGAACACGTGGACGTCACCGCCGCCATGCACGAGCCACCCACAGGGCAGCCCATCCTGTTGCAGATGGCCAATTTATACGTCGAAGCGGAATGATTGGAGAAAAATCAAGATGCAACCACAGAATCCCGAAGGTCTTACTGTTCCGCCGGATGGTCACCCCGAAGAGGAACAGCCGCGCTGGCGACGTGATTTCCCCATCGATTGGCCGCAGGACGCCTACGTTTCGCGGCGCGATTTTACCAAATTCATGGTGCTCACCAGCCTGGCGTTCACCGTGGGCCAGATCTGGATCCTGTTCCAGAATTTCCTGCGAACGCAGCAGGGCGCGCTTCCTATCCGCGCCATTATCGGGCTGGATGATCTGCCGGTGGGCGGCTCCGTCACCTTTCGCTACCCTGAAGATACGCCTGCTGTGCTCGTCCGCCTGAGCGAAGACGCCTTTGTCGCCTACGATCAGCAATGCACACACCTGCTCTGCCCCGTCATCCCCGAACCGCAGGAAGGCGTGCTGCACTGCCCGTGCCATGAGGGCTACTTCGATCTGGAGACGGGACGCCCGATCGCAGGTCCGCCGCGGCGACGGCTGGCGCGCATCGACCTAGAGGTGCGCAACGGGCAGGTCTATGCCGTAGGTAGAGAGGAGGGGGTTCTGTGAACAAACTACCGTCGACCTTTCAATCTGGTACCCAAGAACGCAGACGCTTCGCCCGCTCTCAGCGCATCACCATCATCAGCGGCATCTTGAGCATGGTGGTGATTCTAGTCATTCTGCAACTTTGGCTCCTTACCTCGACCATGAATGCATATTTGGGTGGTGACACATCGGTCTTGCTGCCGGCGGCGCTGGTCAGTCTCGTTTGTCTTTTGCTAAATGTGGGTTTGCTTCGCTACCTGAATGCGCTGGAGGATTGAGCAGTTGAAAGAACGCCTGGCGCAGGGGATCGCTACACTTTTCCCGGGCTACTTTGCTCTGGTCATGGCGACTGGCATCATTTCCATCGCTACCTACCGGCTAGGCATGGAAGCTCTAGGCTGGGGCTTGTTGGTGATCAACATAGGCGCCTATGCTGTGCTCTGGCTGCTCACCCTCATCCGACTCGTTGCCTATCCGTCCCGCTTCGTCTCGGATCTGGTCAACCATCAGAGGGGGCCCGGCTTTTTTACGCTGGTGGCAGGTACGAGCGTGTTCGGCAGCCAACTGATCATCGTCGCCGGTCTGCCTGGGGTGGCGTTTTGGCTCTGGCTGCTGGCGTGCGTCTTGTGGCTGCTGATTATGTATGGCTTTTTTACAGCCGTAACCGTGAGCGAGCAGAAGCCACCCCTGGAAACCGGCATCAACGGCGCCTGGTTGATTGCTATCGTGGCCACGCAATCAATTTCAATCTTGGGTACGCTGCTGGTTCCCCAGTTCCCTGCCTGGCAAGAGCGCTTGCTCTTCTTCACCCTGAGTATGTATCTGCTAGGCTGCATGCTCTATATCAGTATCATCACGCTGATCTTCTACCGGTTCACCTTCCTCAAACTGGTTCCCACCGGGTTGACACCTCCGTATTGGATCAATATGGGCGCCGTGGCGATCACGACCCTGGCCGGATCCATCCTAATGCTACAGGTGGCTCGATTTCCGCTACTGGGTGAGATCTTGCCCTTTGTTCAGGGATTCACGCTGTTTTTCTGGACGGCAGGTACGTGGTGGATTCCATTACTCTTTCTGCTGGGGGCGTGGCGCCATCTCTACAAACGATTCCCCTTCACCTATGATCCGCAGTACTGGGGCATGGTCTTTCCTCTGGGGATGTACACCGCCTGTACACTTCAACTCGCCCAATCTCTGGGCATAGATTTTTTGCTCGTCATCCCCCGTTATTTCGTTTATATCGCCCTGGCGGCCTGGACTATCACTTTCATAGGGTTGCTGCGCATGCTGCTCCGCTTGTTCTGGATGTCTTCGCCGGCAAAGGCTTGACGGCTCGTTAAGCGACTGAACGCACGCGCCGCCCAATCTGGGCGGCGCGTGCGTTCGGTCGCTTGCTTATCAATCGTCACTGTTCGTTCTCCTTTACAACAATGACATTTTTACAACAATGACATTGGGTCTACGTCCACACGCCAGCCGAAGGGGATGTCCAATCCACGCAGGAAGTGGGATGGGTCGGGGGCGCGTACGCGGATCTGCCAGCGATAGTAGCCGCGGAAGCGGGAAAAGAAGGCCGGCGCCGGCCCCAGTACGTCTACGTGTTCGGCGCCTATCCCCATCGTCTCTACGCGATGACGCAGTACCGCAGCCATCTGCTCGGAGGCTGCCTGTGCTTTCTCCAACTTCTTGTCCCGATAGATCAGGCGCGCCAACCGGCCCACCGGTGGGTATTGCTGCGCCCGCCGGAAACTCATCTCGCGTTCATAAAAGGCATGGTAATCGTGTTGCGCCGCTGCCTGCACGGCGTAGTGTTCTGGCGTGTAACTCTGAAAAATAACCCGCCCACCGCGAGCGCTGCGTCCGGCGCGTCCCGCCACCTGCATGAGCAGTTGGAAGGTCCGTTCTGGGGCGCGGAAGTCGGGCAAATAGAGGCCCACATCGCTGGAGATCACCCCCACCAGCGTCACCAGTGGCAGATCGAGCCCTTTGGCGATCATCTGTGTCCCCACCAGCACATCGGCCTCGTGTGCGGCAAAGCGTTCGAGGATTTGCTGATGGCTGCCTTTTTTGCCCGTCGTGTCGGCATCCCAGCGCAGGATGCGCGCAGTGGGCGCATACTGCAAAACGAGTTCCTCAATCCGTTGTGTGCCGCTGCCGAAGAACTTGATGCGTTTGCTTTCACATTCCGGGCAAACGGTGGGAATAGGATACCGCTGGTTGCAGTGATGACAGATCAACACATCGGCGCGTTCGTGGTAGGTGAGGGGGACATCGCACTGTGTGCACTTGCTCACATAGCCGCAGTCGCGGCAAATGACGAAAGTACTGGTGCCGCGGCGGTTTAGAAAGAGAATCGCCTGTTCCTCGGCTGTGATGGTCTTCTGCAACTCTGAAATCAGACTACGGCTGAAAATGCTGCGGTGATCGGCACGCAGTTCCTGGCGCATATCCACGATCTCCACGGGGGGCATTTCGGCGTACAGGACTGCCGCCGCACCATTCTCCACTCCGTGGCCGATCACGCGCCGCGGCATTTCCAGCAGGTGGGCATCGCCCTGTATCGCCAGCGAGTAGCTTTCCAACGAGGGGGTGGCGCTGCCCAAGATCAGCCCACTACCGGTCAATTCCGCCAACCGTCGCGCCGTAGTCCGTGCGTCGTAGAAGACGGTGAAACTTCCCCACTCCTCGGCGTCCTGCTTGTACGACGACTCGTGCTCCTCATCAATCACGATCAGCCCCAAATTGGGCAGGGGTGCAAACAGCGCACTGCGTGGACCCACCACCACATCGATTTCTCCGCTGCGCACGCGCTGCCAGACGTCGTAGCGCTCGCCGGCGCTTAACTCGGAGTGGATCACCGATACGCGGCCTGGGAATCGCCCCGCAAAACGAGCGACTGTTTGCGGTGTCAGGGCGATTTCGGGGACCAACACAATCGCCTGTCGGCCGCGGCGCAGCGTCTCGGCGATGGCCAACAGGTAGATCTCGGTCTTTCCACTGCCGGTGGCTCCGTGGAGCAAGAAACGCGCCGGTGTGATCTCCTGATCATCGGTTGCGAATAGTTCGCCGGCGATGCGTCCCCATACCCTGGCCTGTTGATCCGTAAGCGGCGGCGACGATGTGCGCCGGTAGGTCCGTCCGGCCAGTGGATCGCGGTAGTGGACCAACTCGGTCATCTCAATCAGGCCTGCGCCCTGTAGATCGCGCAGGCCGGCCAGATCAGCATCCACCTGGGCATAGAGTTCGCTCTTCCACAAGGGACCTTCAGCCGCTGCCAGCGCCTGCAGGATGGGCTCGTATTTCGCTGTTCCGCGCGCCGTGAGCAGGTATTGTTCGATCTGCGCTGTCGTCTGCGCCAAACGGACTTGATCTTCCTCGCGCTCGATCAATCCTGCCTTATGCAGCGTATCGAGCGTGCTGCCCGAACGAAGATCGCAGGAGCTACGCAGCTCCTGCGCGGTCAGGTGGTGCCCCGGCGCGGCCAGTAATGTTTCGAGCACCTGCACTTGTTTGCCGGCGCGACCCATCTGCAGCAAACGGGGGCGAATCTGCGCCGGCAGGACGCGCAGATCGATCTGTTCCTCGTGTTTGGCGCGCACAGTGGGGCCACGGTCGGCTTTGTAGAGCAGACCGGGCGGCAAAAACAGTTTGATTGTTTCGGAAAGGGGGGCCACATAATAGTCGGCGATCCAGAAGGCAAGCTCGATCTGGGCCGGGGTCAACACCGGCTGCGGGCGCGCCAACCGTTTAATCGACTTCGTCTGTACAGGACTGGTTTCATCGAAGGCGACGACCAACCCCTGCAACTCCTGGCGGCCAAAGGGCACCCAAACCATGTGCCCGATCTGCACGATATCGAGCAGATCAGGCGGTAGATCGTAGTGGAAGGTCTGAAACTGGGCAAGCCCGCCGCGCAGTGTGTGCGCCGCGGTTGTTTCGTCTTCGTAGGGGTTCGGCGCTGGTTCGGTGCGAGGGGCGAAGCTACGACGGATGGGAACGTTGACAACAACTTGGGCGAAGCGTTTCATGGGATCCTAGCGGCGACGGCTGCTGCTCAACCGGAAGATGCCTGTGAGGCGGTAGAGCAGGGTATAGACCATCTCTTGCCAAAGGCCGGCGGCAAAGGCCAGCACTGCAGGGATGGCGCTTGTCACAACCTCAGCCGTCAGGTCAACCGCTACTGCATTGAAGATCAAATTGCAAAGGAAATAAGTAGCCAGCGCCAGCACCACACCCATGACCGGTTGGATCGTGTACCGCAACGCATACTGGCGGTCGAACTCCTGGCCTTGTCTCATCTGTACAACAAGCGAGGCCGCTGCGCCTAATGCGCCACCTGCGCCGCCGGCAAAGAGTGTCCATAGGAGCGGCATGGAATGTGCAGCCAGACGACTTCCACTGCCCAACACCTCGGTCAGGATGATCTGAATCTCCACTCCGTACAGGTAGAGTGATGTCATGGCACCGGCACAGACTGTCAGCCACAGCGCCAGGTAGGCGAACAGCAGCACGCCATAGCGTAACGACCGACGGCGGCCCTCACGCGCCCTTTCCAGGATCATGCGTACCTGACGGACGTTGTACTCGGCGCGTCCGTAGCGTTCGGGTTGTGTCTGTAGGATCACACGAGCTTCGCGCAGCAAAGAGAGCGCATGACCGGTGACTTCGCGCCGCTTCGCTTGCAGACGATTGACATGCGCGTAGATCTCATCAATTTCTACCTCAAGTTCACGTACTTTTTGCTCTGAAACCGAGACAACCGGCCTGACGGCAAGACGTCTCCCTGTGCTGTTGGGCGAGGAGGAAATCGGTGTATCTAGCACGGAACCTTGCGCTGCGGTCGGTTGACCCAGTGATTGACCCAGTGCAGGGCGATTTGCCGTCGTCGTGCCTGTGATTGGCGGATGCACCGTTGGCGGCGCCATCACTGGATCTGCCGCCGACATTGATGATAACGTTGGCGGCGCCTGCGTCGCCCCGTTGCTTGCTGAAGGCGGCTGTGGACGGCTGCGAATCGAAGGCAGGGCTGCTTCAGGCAAGACGCGTGAGCGGCTTTCTGCTGGATTGGACAGCACAGGCGCGGTCGAAGCAGCGGCACGCGAAGGATGAGCCGCAACTTCCGCTTCCGCTGCGCCGAACGTTTTGTGATCGTTGCCATTGTGATCGGGTGCAGATCCGTTCACTGCGCCGCGATCAGCAGCCCCCATCTCCATCTCGTCGAGCAAATACTCGGCGCGTCGATAGAGATCATTGACCTCTTGCCTGCTAACATCAGGCACTTGAAAGTCGAAGATCGTAGTGGCAGAGCCAGATGGTGTACCATTGCCCGCGGATGGAAGAGGACGGGCACCATGGGCAGCATCGATATGGTTGTCTTGGCGGTCGGAGGTTTCCGCTGTAGTAGCACGTCGAGGCCAGGTAGATTCTCGGTGTACTCGATTTGCCATAACACTCCTATCAAATGGATCGAAACGTCTTCAACCTGTCGGCGTTTCAATCTGAACTCTGGTAAAACTATACCACACCCGCGAAGTGCCTGTACAATCATTCAAAATGCGATCGCACTACGGAAATGCGATGGTAGTTCGATGGATGGTTGACGGCTGCCGATGCCGTTTTTTGGCAAATTCGCTAGAATCAAATAGCCCAGAATGGGCCTTCAATTTGACATGATCCTGGTTCGGCCCATATAATTAGCGCTTGGCAGTATCACCGACGCGTCTATCTGGTTTTTATCCCTGAAATCGCCTGTGATCCTGGCTGCATCTTTTGTTTGATGTGAAGTTCACAGCAATTTTAGGAACTATAAGGAGAAATTTCTCATGCCTAAGCGAACCTGGCAGCCCAAAGTACGTAAGCGCAAGCGAACTCATGGTTTTCGTAGCCGCATGGCCACACCCGGTGGGCGCAACGTGTTGCGGCGTCGTCGATTACGTGGTCGTAGAGTATTGACGGTGACATTGAGCACACGCAAGTCTGACTTCTAAAGTTCGCTTTTGATTCAGGCTGTCGTTGACTCTTTGATCTTTGTTAGAGTATCTGCCGGACATTCAGTCCTTTGGTTAGCGTAGTGAGACGTGAAACGTCGATACCGGGTACGGGAAAATGAGCGTTTTCAGGAAATCCGTCGACGTGGACGCTCTTACAGCGATCAGAAACTGGTGCTCTGCGCGCTGCCTAACTCATTGGCTTTCAGTCGATTTGGGTTTTCGGTTAGCCGGCGCATTGGCAATGCCGTCATCCGAAATCGAATCAAACGGCAGATACGCGAAGCAGTGCGTCTGAGGATGGGACAGGTACAGCCCGGCTGGGATGTGGTCTTTATTGCCCGAAACCCAATTCGCAATGCGGATTTTCATGAGATCGATGCCGCCTGCGCCCGCCTGCTTCGGCGGGCGTCTTTGTTAGAGGAACAGGCGCCTCCATCTGCTACGGTGGAGGTGTCGAAGTAGACTTGTTGCCCTCGACGCCGCCTCTGGTTCGTTGTTTGCAATCCGTCGTCCTTGCTCTAGTAGTGTATTCTGGGAGACAAGAGTGCGAACCGTCGCTATTGGACTCATTCGTTTTTATCAACGCTTTATTTCACCGCTACTGGGCAGTAACTGCCGTTACCTACCTACCTGTTCCCAGTATACGTTGGAAGCAATCGAAAAGTATGGGGCGGCCCGTGGTGGGTGGATGGGCCTCAAGCGCATTGCACGGTGCCATCCGTGGCACCCAGGTGGATATGACCCCGTCCCCTGATTTCGCTTGATCCACGTTGTGCTTAGAGTGTAGGGTAGGTTTGCTACTCAAATCTCTGAATACCGTATTGTCGCGTGTGGCACTGTCACGTATAAAATGAACGCTTGCTACGTCGGTGATCGCCTCTGGTGCTGGATTTGCCCAAGAATCCAGAGTGCCGAGGCTGATCCCAGCGCACGAATAGCGCATTGATGAGGAGAAACATGGTGAAACGAAAGCATCTCGTTCTGATCTTGTTGCTGATGGCGACAATGCTGCTATTGGGCGGCTGTGGTGTGCCACGCTCAGGTGTGGATGTGACCACGACGGCACCTGAAGGCCTGTGGCAGACGTTGGCGGTGTGGCCGCTGGCCACTGCGTTGATCTGGCTCAACGATGCAATCTCTGCCCTTTCAATCCCCTATAGTTGGGGCTTTGCGATTATCCTCTTTACGGTTATCATCAAGCTGGTAACGTTTCCCCTGACGATGACCCAAATCCGCGGGATGCAAGCCCAGCGTGAACTGCAACCCAAACTTCAGGAACTTCAGAAAAAGTACGGCAAGGATCGCGAAAAAATCGCCGCCGAGCAGATGAAGCTCTATCAGGAAGCCGGCGTCAATCCGCTTAGCGGCTGTTTGCCGTTGGTTATTCAGATGCCGGTGTTGTTTGGGCTATACGCTGCGCTGGTGGCGCTGGGCCCGCGCCTGAACAATGCCCACTTCTTTTGGATTCCGGATCTCGGCTTTCCACACTTCACTGAGGGGTTGAATTGGATTCCCCAACTGTTTAACAGTGGGCAGTACGCCGTGCTGTTTGGGTACTTGATTCTGCCTGCCCTGCTGATGGTGAGCCAGGTCTATATGCAGAAGTATATGACGCCCACGCCTGCACCCACCAGCGGTGACGGTCAAGGCAAAATGATGACGCAGATGACCAGCGTCATGACTTTGATGTTTGGTTTCTTTACGCTTCAGGTACCCGCCGGCCTGACCCTGTATTGGGTAACCAGCAATCTGTTGCAGATGGGCCAGCAACTCGCCATTATGCGCATGAATCCGACTACGGCCAGCGCCCCTGCAACGACCAAGGTGAACGATTCTGTATCTACGACGTCATCGACTGTCAACGGATCCAAGAGTGGATCCGCCAGTGCCAACGGCGCTGCAGAAGAGGCCGTCCGCAAGTCTTCTCGTCGCCAGAGAAAGAGGAAATAACGTATGAGTGGGACGAACTACGAATTTTCTGCCAAAAGCGTAGACGCTGCCATCGCTGACGGACTGCGGCAATTAGGGCTTTCTCGCAATGAAGTGGAGATTGACGTGCTGCACGAGGGCAGCCGTGGTTTGCTGGGTATCGGCAGCAGTAATGCGCGTGTCCGTATCACCGTTCCGCCTAAGGTTGCAGCGCCTGCGCCCGAAAAACCCGCACCCGCACCTCCGCCGGCGCCTGCACCTGCACCTGAGGCCGCGCAAGCACCAACAGCCGCAGATGTCCCGGTTGCCGAGCCAACCCCAAGCCCAGCCACAGACAGTACGCCGCCAACTGCCGCTGAACCTGTGGCGGTTGAAGAAAAACCCGCTGCTGCCGCTGCCCAGCCTGCTGCGGACGACACAGTGGCCGCTGAGGATAGTAAGGAAGAGGGTCACGGCTACGATGATGACGAAGGACAGGCCTACGATGGTGATGTCAACCCTGATGATCTGGCCGAACTTGCATCGGGCCTTCTGCTAGAGTTACTGGAACACATGGGGTTTGAGGCCGATGTCGAGGCATCCTGGACTGAGTCGCAAAGCGAAAGCGCACCGCTGACCCTCAACGTGATCGGTGGCAATTTGGGCATGTTGATCGGTCGTCACGGCGAGACGTTGGCCAGCATTCAGTATCTGATTCGACTCATGGTTAACCAGCGCATCCACCGCTGGACGAATATTGTGGTCGATGTCGATGGCTACAAAGCGCGTCGTGCCGAGCAACTGTTGCACATGGCCGAGCGAATGGCCGAACAAGTGCTGCAAACAGGTCGCGCCGTCGCCCTGGAGCCGATGCCCGCCAACGAGCGGCGATTGGTGCATATTGCCTTGCGCAACCATACTGGTGTCTACACCGAAAGCATCGGGGAAGCGGACCGGCGTAAAGTGCAGATCTTGCCCAAATAGCCCCCCGCACAGTACAATAAACCCCACCCAAGACCCTTGGGTGGGGTTTTTCTCTTCCACGTGGGGTTGTATGATGCCTGAAACTTCCTGTTTCTAGTCGGCTCAACTCCCCGGTACTTTTTGACCAACCTCTGCCCTCACACTGGTTTAACTATTCCTGTTTATTCGGATGTGAAAATGCCGCCTGCTCTGACAAGACAAGACGACGAACGTGTGGACTTTCTCGCCATCGGTCATGTGACCCGTGATCTGCTCCACAACGATGCCGATAGCGATGAATATACTCTTGGCGGCACCGTCAGTTTCGCTGCGGTCACTGCATCTCGACTTGGTTATCGTCCGGTCGTGCTGACCCGCGCCGCGCATAACGTCGATCTCAGCTTCCTTCGCCGGCATGCGGAGGTGCTCGTCCTTCCCAGCGCCTGCACTACCACCTTTGCCAATATCTACACCGAGCAAGGGCGCGTTCAATACTGCTATACGCCGGCACGCTCGATTACGGCAGCCGACCTGCCTGCCCATCTGCACAGTCCACAGATTGCGCTGTTAGGACCGCTGGTAGGCGAAATCTCGGCGGATTTGGCGGCTGTTTTTGCCAGAGACACGCTGGTCGCTGCCGTTCCCCAGGGATGGATGCGCCGCTGGGATGCCGATGGGCTTGTGCATGCGATTGAATGGGAGAGCGCCCGCTCGATTGTGCCCCACCTCGACGTGTTGATCCTCTCGATCGAGGACATCGGCGGCGATCTCGATCAGATCGACTTCTTCCTCAACTGGACGCCGCTGGTGATCATGACCCAGTATCGCGAGGGCAGCACCGTCTATTGGCGTCGCACGCAAGAAGTTGTGCATGTGATTCAGGTGCCGCCGCGACCGGCACGCGAAGTCGACCCGACCGGAGCCGGTGACACCTTCGCCACAGCCTTTCTGCTCCATTATCGCCAGACAGGCGATCCATTGATCTCGGCGCGCTACGCTAATGTGACGGCTTCGTTTGGGGTCGAAGGCGTGGGCGTAGAAGGGATCCCGACTCACCAACAGGTCCTTGATTATATGGATGCGTATCCGTGGCGGTGGCAGGGTGAGGTGTAGTTTATGGCTGCTCGCATTTTCGCATTTGCCAATCAAAAGGGCGGGGTGGGCAAGACCACAACTGCCGTCAATCTGGCTGCCTATCTGGCGGCAGCGAATCGCAGGGTTTTGATCGTCGATTCGGATCCCCAGGGCAACGCTACCACCAGCGTTGGATACGATCCACGCGCGCTGGAAGTGAGCCTGTATGATGTGCTGCTCAATCAGGTCTCGGCGCCGGACGCGATCCTGCCCAGCGAGCGTAATACGCTGCACCTGCTGCCCGCTAATGTCGAACTGGCCGGGGCCGAGGTCGAGATGGCAGGCATGGCGGCGCGTGAGAGTCTGCTGGCAAGAGCGCTGGCCGTAGTGGAAGCCGACTACGACTATATCTTTCTGGATAGCCCTCCCAGCCTGGGGTTGATAACGGTCAACGCCCTGACCGCGGCGACATCCGGCGTCATTGTGCCTGTACAATGTGAATACCTTGCTCTCGAAGGGCTGACCATGCTCTTGCGTACGATTCAGCAGGTGCACGACCTCCTAAATCCGTCTCTTGAGGTCGCCGGTGTGGTTTTGACGATGTATGATTCTCGCATCAACCTTAACCAACAGGTGGTCGACGAAGTCCATCGCTTCTTCCCTCAGCGGGTCTTTCAAACATCAATTCCGCGTAATGTGCGGCTCAGTGAAGCGCCCAGCTATGGGCAGACCATTCTGAGCTATGCGCCCGAGAGCAGCGGCGGTCGCGCCTATGCCGCACTGGCGCTAGAGTTCCAGGCGCGTGTAGAAGGCATGCCGGCGGACACTTCGACGGACCCGAATAGTTTCGTGCCGAGTGATGTGATCGAGGAGGATGAAGCGTGAACGAGCGCGCCAATGCCAAACGGCGTCGTGGCCTGGGACGCGGACTAGATGCCCTGCTCGGTAGCGCCGCGTCTAATCCCGAGTTACAGGATCGGCTGGTGGCCGAAACCGAGACTGGGGGCGTGCGTCTGATTGCCGTCACTGCCATACTGCCCAATCCGCACCAACCACGTACCCGTTTCGATCCAAATGCCCTGGCCGAGTTGGCGGCGTCGATTGCCGAGCACGGTTTGATTCAGCCCCTCATCGTCACCGAGACGCCGGGCCAGCCCGATCGGTATTGGCTGATCGCCGGCGAACGGCGCTGGCGCGCCGCGCAGGCCGCCGGTCTCGGCGAAGTGCCTGTGATCGTGCGCGAGGCGACTTCACAGCAATTGCTCGAATGGGCATTGATCGAGAATGTCCAGCGCGCTGATCTCAACCCGCTTGAAGAAGCGTCGGCCTACCAGTCTTTGCTCAAGGAGTTCAACCTGACGCAGGCCCAGGTTGCCGAGCGTGTGGGCAAGAGTCGATCTGCCGTGGCCAATGCGGTGCGCTTGTTGTCGTTGCCGGTGAGCATCCAGTCGGCGCTAAACGATGAAGCGGTGAGCGCCGGCCATGCTCGCGCTTTGCTTCCATTGGCCGATGCCGGCGTTATGGAGATCGCCCTGGAGCAGGTGCTGGCGCGTGATTTGAATGTGCGACAGACTGAAGCGCTGGTGCGCAAGTTGCTCGACCCCGCGCCTGAATCGACCCCGCCGAGTACGTCCCCGCAGGTAGAGGCTCATTTGCGCTCGCTGGAGGCGCGCTTCCGTTCGACGCTTGGCACTAAGGTGAGCCTGGATCGACGCAGCGACGGAAGCGGCAGATTGGTTGTCCATTTTTACAGTGACGACGATCTTGATACGATCTACCGGCAGATCGTTGGCGGCGCCGACAACGAAGAATGAACAATCAAGCGACGCCGCGTCGTCGCTCTCCGCTCTCAGTAGGTTGGGGCTTGATTGGCACCAGCCGCATCGCGGAGCAGGCGATGGTCGACGCCATCCGCCATCAGCCGGCGCTCTCTGAAGCCACCGATATCGTACCTAGCTGGGCGATGGCTGTTTACAGCCACAGCGATCACCGGGCGCGTGAGTTTGCCCGACGGATGCAGGTTCCCTATTTCTTTGATTCGTTGGATCAGATGTGGCAACGACCTGAGATCAAGTGTGTTTACATCAGCAGTCAGCCGCGCTATCAACGCGAACAGGCCCTGGCGGCGATTGAGGCCGGTAAGCATGTGCTGTGCGAGACGCCGCTGGCCTTAACCAGTGAGGATGTACGGCATGTGCTGGGCAGCGCAAAGGCGCACGATGTGCTGCTTGGGGTAAACTATCCTCTGCGCGCACACCCGGCTCTGCTGCGCTGTGCCACTCTGATCCGCGAGTACGCGATTGGCGATATTCTGGGCGCGCGTATCAGCAACTGTGACCCGTTGCCCTTCTCGCAGCAGACATGGCGGCTCCGCCCCAATGGCGGCGGCGTGCTCGTGGATCGGACGCTCCACGACATCGATCTGATTCGTTGGCTGCTGGCCGATGAGATCGCCCAGGTCAGCGCGGTGAACGGCAGCGCCTTCCTGGCCGCTGAAGAGTCTGTGTATGATGCTGAAGAGGATTCCGGCGCCAAACTTGCACCTGTCGAACAGGAGATCCTCTGTGTGCTGCGTATGCGGCGCAGCGGTGTGTCGGTGCAGATTCACGATTCATTTTCCACCTTGCACCAACATAGTCTGGTGGAAATCTATGGCACGGGTGGTACGTTGATCGCCTATCGCTGGTGGGGCGATTGGCGCAACAGTGAACTGATCCTTGTGCGCAATGATGAGATAACCGATTTGACCATCGGCAAGACCAGCCCCTATCAGGGAATCGTGACGGCGTTCAATGACGCAGTGCGTCGGGATGATCGGACGCTGACGCGGCGGTCTCTGCTCACATCGGGTGAGGATGTGCTGTACAACATGCGTATTTTGGAAGCTATCCGTGCTTCTATGCAATACGGTCGAGTTGTACCCTTGATGGCAAGCGGACTCCCTACAGGTTGATCTGTTTGTGGCCACTTGATCGATTGCGACGAGGTTCTGTCAAGTTTAATTAGCAGGAGGCTCTGTAAGTTCATGCCCAATGGCTTTGCACAAGAAATCGCCGAAGTACAAACAATTCTGGCCGGGATCACAAATGAACTCCATCCTGCGCTAAGAGAGTTCATTCACGACGAGATCCAGCGGCGAGCGACTTCGCGCCTGGCGCCGGTTGTGCTGGCGGCAGCACTGCCCGAACAGGATAGCAGCGAGCAGCGAGCGCGCCGGATCTATCTGGCCGCTGCCCTCGAGCTGCTGACCGTGGCCCTGGCCATCCACAAACTGTTGATGTTGACGGCGACGAATCGAGATAGTATAGATCGGGCGCTGGCCGGGGGCACTGTTCTGGCGGGGGATTACTGCTTTAGCCGCGCCGCTTCGCTGGCTGCACAAACGGAGCACCCACGCGTCGTGGCGATTTTTGCGGAGTTGCTACAACAGTTGAGCGAGGGCAATCTGCGTCAAATTTTTGACGACAGCGACGCCCCCTTTGACGAAGGGCGTCTGCTCTACCAGAGCGGCGCGTTGGCCGGCGCCACCCTGGCCGAGCTTTCACCCGAGGCGATCACGGCTACGGCAGTGTTTGGCGAACGGATCCGTCCTCTGCCGCATGCTTCAAATGGGCGGAGCGAAAGTAGCCGCCTTGTCGACCAGATCGAATCGGCTGGGCTGGCCGACTTTCAACGCCACCGGTGGGAAGGAATCCTGCTGAGAGAGTGACAATTCAAGTCGTGTGCATGGATCTGGTTTTCCACGGAAGATCTCACAGTCGACACGACTTGACCCATCACGCCTTATCTCCTTCTCCCTGCTGGTCCGAGCAGACAGCAGTCGGCCGGGCAGACATCGTGTGATGCGCCACGGTTGCCGAGGGCGAGCCGTTTGGGCGCTACTCCCTCTTCTGCCTCGATGCGTTCCACAATCAGGTCTCGGATCATACGCACGAAGGATGGATGGACGCCAACGGTGGCGGCGCGAACCACGTTCATCGCAATCTCATCGCCCTTGTGCGCGGCTTCTGTATCCAGATCGAACATCACTTCCATGTGATCCGAAATGAAGCCGATGGGCGCAATCACCAGATCGCCGACACCCTGTGCCTTGAGCGCATCCATGTGAGCGAGGATGTCCGGTTCGAGCCAGGGTTGATGGGGGGCTCCGCTGCGGCTTTGGTAGACGAGTTGGTAGGGATTCTCGATCTCAGCCGCTTCGACCACCAGACTGACCGCTTCGGCGAGCTGGGCTTCATATTCGCAGTTCTGCGCCATGTTGAGCGGGATACTGTGCGCTGTAAAGGCGATGTGTGCCGTGGCTCGTCGCTCTTCAGGAATCTGTGCCAACGCGGCACGTACATTCTCGGCGTTCACTCTCACAAACGCCGGATGGTTGTAGTAGAAGCGCAGCTTATCGACGCGTGGTGCCTTGGCGCCGACTGCCGCCTGCGCCGCCATGATATTTTCTCGGTATTGACGACACCCCGAGTAACTGCTGTAGGCGCCGGTGATAAAGGTGATCACACGCTTTACGCCGTCGTCGGCCATTTGCTGCATGGTGTCTCTGAGATAGGGCTGCCAGTTGCGATTGCCGTAATAGATGGGCAACTGCGGACCGTGGAGGTCAAGTTCGGCCTTCAAGGCAGCGATCAGGGCAAGATTCTGGGCGTTAAGAGGGCTGTAGCCGTCAAAGTGATAGTAGTGTTCGGCTACCTCCTCAAGACGGGCGCGCGGTATGTTGCGGCCGCGCAGCACATTTTCCAGGAAGGGAATGACGTCGTCCACGCCTTCGGGGCCACCGAACGAGAGGACGAGAATTGCGTCGTATGGATTTTCAGGCATGACTCTCCTCTTGAAAAGGTTGTGGCAGATTTCACACAGCGGACAGTATACCACAACGGGTTGGAGATTCTGGATTAGAGATTACGAGATCATAGGGCACAGAGAATTTCAGGAAAAATACGAAGACACTATCCTGAAATTCGGTTGTGGGTCCATTTACTTCTTGTACAAGGTACATCGGCACAGAGAATTTTAGGAAAAATACGAAGAACAAGAGGCGCTATCGTGGATCAATCTTCTCATCATACCCGCCGCGTGCTACTGCTGACGACGCCGCAGAGCTATCGGACGGCGGCCTTTGTCGATGCGGCAAAGCGGCTTCAGATCGAAACTGTGCTTGCCGTGGATCTGCCCAAGCAGCTTGCCGAGGAATGGGGCCAGCGTCTGGGTGTGGACTTCCACCGCCCTGAGGAAGCAGCCGATCAGATTGTCGCTGCGCTGGCCGAACGACCCGTGGACGCTATCCTCTCTCTGGATGACAGCGGTTCGCTGGCCGCCGCCGCCGCCAGCCACCGACTGGGACTGCCGCACAATGCGCCGGCTGCCGCCGAGGCCGCCCGTAACAAGTTGGCCATGCGTCAGTTGCTGCGTGCGGGTGGCGTAGCCTCGCCCCGCTTCCAGGAATTTCTGACCACAGCGGATCTAGATGCCGTGGCCACGCAAGCGGAAACGACGATTGGCTATCCCTGCGTCGTCAAGCCGGTGGATCTCAACGGCAGCCGCGGCGTGATCCGCGCCGACAACCGGGGCGAATTTCTGGCCGCCGTGCGCCGGTTATTGCATCTAATCGGCACAGAACCGGCGCGTCCCTTTTTGGTGGAAGCGTACATTCCCGGCGTCGAAGTGGCGCTGGAAGGCATTTTGGATGACGGTCAATTACAGGTGCTGGCGCTCTTCGACAAACCGGATCCGCTGGAAGGTCCCTTTTTTGAAGAGACGATCTACGTGACGCCCTCGCGGCTGCCGGCGGCTACCCAGCAGGCCATCGCCGACTGTACTGCGGCGGCGGCACACGCTCTGGGCCTGTATATGGGACCAATCCACGCCGAGCTGCGGGTGAACGAGGACGGTCCCTGGATCGTCGAAGTTGCCGGGCGCTCGATTGGCGGCCTCTGCTCGCGCACGTTGCGTTTCGGGGTGGATGCCTCGCTCGAGGAATTGATCCTGCGTCAGGCCTGTGGGTTGCCCATCGATTCACTCGTACGCGAGGACCATGCCGGCGGCGTCATGATGATCCCCATCCCAGGGCCGGGGATTCTGCGCAGCGTCACAGGCGTCGAGGAAGCCGCAGCCCTGCCGGGGATCGAATCTGTCCAGATCACCGCTCGCCTCAATAACCCACTGATTCCCCTGCCTGAGGGTGAAAGCTACCTTGGCTTCATCTTTGCGCGCGGTCAGTCCCCTGCAGAGGTGGAAGACTCATTGCGCCGTGCCCACGCCTGTCTGCACTTTGCCATTGAAGAGGAAATCCCGCTGTTTAGAGTGTAGCCACTTTGAAAACCGCAGTTTGACCCCCCTCTAACTCCCCCCGTGAAAGCCGCTGAGGATAGCGCCGCTGAAGACAGCGCCGCTGAAGACAGCGGACGTGGGGAGAACTGTTGCCGCGTACAAGAAACCGGTCGCATTATCGGACCGCCCGATTGCAGGATCACTTCTTGTCCACGCCAACAGCGGCCGATCTGGGTGCTACGGCTGGGATACTCCGTCGTGATATTGAGCCGGTTGTCGGGGCATGAGGGGGATGGGACGGAGATCTGCGACGATGGGTGAGACGTCGCCCCCATCCCCCTCGTGCCCGTACGATGATGCGTGATATTGTCGGTTGTCGGGGCATGAGGGGGATGGGACGGAGATCTGCGACGATGGGCGAGACGTCGCCCCCATCCCCCTCGTGCCCGTACGATGATGCGTGATATTGTCGGTTGTCGGGGCATGAGGGGGATGGGACGGAGATCTGCGACGATGGGTGAGACGTCGCCCCCATCCCCCTCGTGCCCGTACGATGATGCGTGATATTGTCGGTTGTCGGGGCATGAGGGGGATGGGACGGAGATCTGCGACGATGGGCGAGACGTCGCCCCCATCCCCCTCGTGCCCGTACCAATAGGTCAAAACGAATCCGTTGTTCATACCCACCTTATGGGTAAAAATAAGTCCAGGACAATCTTAACTATCGATCACCTGTGCTACGATCCCCATCAGTAGCCGCGTCAGGCGCGGCACCACCAGTTGGCCTGTTTCCAACACTTCCTCATGATTGGTCTGAGCGGCGCTGTCCAGGGCATCGACAGCCACGTTGGTGATCGTGCTGATCCCCAGGACACGCATGCCTGCCTGGCGGGCGACCGTGGCCTCGGGCGCTGTGCTCATACCCACGGCATCGGCCCCAATCATACGCAAGAAGCGTATCTCGGCCGGCGTCTCGAAGGCAGGCCCCGAAACGGCCGCGTAGACGCCGTGACGCAACTGGTCCCCTTGCCGTTGGGCCACTTCGTCGGCCAGTCCCCGCAGACTCGGGCTGTACACATCGGTCATCGACGGGAAACGCAGCCCGAAGGCATCCAGGTTCGGACCATGCAGTGGACTGTTCCCGGTTAGCCCCATAAAGTTGATGTGATCGTCAATGATCATCAGATCCCCGGCCCGGAAGGATGGGTTGATCCCACCGGCGGCGTTGGTGAGGATCAGCGTGTCGATCCCCAGCAGGCGCATGACACGGATCGGGAAGGTGATCTGCTGCTGTGTATACCCCTCGTAAAAGTGGAATCGCCCTTGCATTACACAGACGTCTACGCCTGCAAGCCGCCCGATCACCAATCTGCCCGCATGCCCTTCGACGGTGCTGATCGGGAAGTTTGGGATATCGCCATAGGGTAGGGTGTAGGCATCTTCCACGGCGTCGGCCAGTGGACTGAGGCCACTGCCCAATACCAATCCCAGCGTTGGTCTGTAGGTGGTGCTGCTGTGAATAAAGGTTGCCGCCTCTTCGTAGGCGGCATAGGGGATTGAAAAGGTCATGGTGATTGTCCTTGGTGGCAAAACGCTTGGGCGGATGAAGTTGGGCGGGGTGCAGATCAATCAACTGGGGGCGCGATATGGGCAGACGCAAGGGCATCCACATGGATCTGAACGCCGTCGATTACCAATTCTCCGGCGGTGCTCTCTGCCCGGTTGCGGTATGCCTGGGTGGTCGTGGTGCTGGCATGGCCCATTCGCTGCTGTACTTCTTGGAGATTGACCCCGGCGTTGAGCAAATGAGACGCAAAACTCTGGCGCAGTGCGTGAGGCGTAACCGCCTCTACGATGCCGATTGCCGACACATACTCGCGGATGATCAACCACAGCCCCTGACGGGTCAATCGTCGCCCTCTGTGGTTGAGGAAAAGCGCTCGCTCGTCCTGCCCTTGCATCAGGGCGGCGCGTCCATTGGCGAGATAACGCTTGAGGGCATCGACAGCCTGAGTGTAGATGGGCACCATGCGGCGACGATGACTTCCGGCGGCACAGGTGATTGTGTCTGTGTTGGTATCTACATCACCGACATCCAGGTTCACCACTTCCGAGACGCGCATGCCGGTGGCATAGAGCACTTCAAGCAGTGCTTTGTCGCGTAAGGCTTTGGGGGTATAGTCTTTGGCTGGTTCCGCCAGAAGCCGTTCAATGGTCTCGGGTGCAATTGCGCGAGGAAGTGTTTTCTCGACTTTGGGTGGGCGGATCAGGCAACTCAGGTCTTCGTCGACCTGACCCAGGCTGTGCAAATGACTGAGAAAGCTGCGTACAGCGGCCATCTTGCGGGCGACCGTCGAAGAGGCGTACCCCTGGGCATGCAGGTAACGCAGGTACGCTTTCACAAGATTCTGTTCAAGATCTTGCCACGTTTGAACCGATAGCGTTGCTGTCGAGGATGTCAAAAAGGCGTGGAATTGACCGAGGTCGTTACGGTACGCCGAAATTGTGTTGATCGAACATCTCTTGTCCACAGCCAGATGCTCTAGGAACGTCTGGATCTGACCCTGCATGCTTCCCACCTCCGTGAGGCTCCTGTTGATGATGGGGATTCTACCACAAATCTGCACGAACGAAAATTGCCCTGCCTTGAGGGGGCGCGTCCAAGTTTTTCGGTTCTGATCTTCCGGGCAGCTACCCAGAACGGACCGGCACGGAGGCCGGTCCCTACCGTAGGGATGGACCTCCGTGTCCATCCGTCGTGGCTTCCCGGTAGACATGGACCCACCCAATACTATGGGACACACCCGCCTTGAGGGCCAACTTCGGGTTGGGAGCAGTTGACCTGCCCCCAACCCGAAACATACCTATGTAGCCGGCTCTTTTGGTTTAGGGTGAAGCCGTGAAGTATAATATGCGTATGCTGGTTGGCATATGGTGATCGTCCATATCGAGTAGCAAAACTGGGTCTTTCCCTAAACAGCTATGCGCTCGTGTGTTTACGTGTTCAGCTCATCCATGTAGTTTGACAATCCAATTAGAAGGGACCTCCGTATGATGCGAATTCCTCGCTTTCTTGCTGTATTTTCGGTGCTTGCAGTGTTGACACTGCTCCTGGCGGCCTGCCCGGCTGTTCCTGTTGCCCCGGCGCCCACCACAGGTGGTGAGGCAACGGCTACAGAACCTGCCGCAGCCGAGTCGTCGGATCTCTTGATCGGCCTGGTCACAGATGTAGGCCGCGTCAATGATCGAAGTTTCAACCAATCCGCCTGGGAAGGCACGCAAAAGGCCGCCGCCAGTTTGGGCGTGGCTGAAGACAGCGTCAAGTATATTGAAACCCAGGACGCCAAAGACTACGCCGACAACATTCAACAGTTCGTCGATGCCGGCTACGATGTGATTGTGACCGTTGGGTTTGCATTGGGCGATGCCACCATTGAAGCTGCTCGGAATAACCCCGATATCAACTTCATCGGTGTCGATCAATTCCAGAGCGAAGAGCTGCCCAATCTGGCCGGTCTGATCTTCTCTGAAGACAGGTCTGGCTTCCTGGCCGGCGTTCTGGCGGCGCGACTCAGCGAAAGTGGCACCATTGCCTCTGTATTGGGCACCGATCTGGTGCCGCCGGTAGTCGCTTTTGGCACCGGCTACGAGAATGGCGCCAAGTACGCCAATCCCGACATCAACGTCATCACGACGTATCACCCCGGTGGTCTGGATGTGGCGTTTAGTGATCCCGAATGGGGCGCCGCCACCTCAGCGCAGGCGATTGATCAAGGGGCGGACGTGGTCTTTGGCGCCGGCGGCAACACCGGTAACGGTGCCCTGCAAGAAGTTGCCAGCCGCGTCAGCGAGGACAATCAGCTCTACTGCATCGGCGTCGACACCGACCAGTGGGAAACTGTCCCGGCGGCGCAGCCTTGCCTCGTTTCCAGCGCCATGAAGCTGATCACCCCTGGCGTCGTCGATCTGATCACACTGGCGAACGAAGGCAACTTCCCTGGCGGCAACTATGTTGGCGAAGTGGGCCTGGCTCCGTTCCACGACTTTGAGGATAGCATTTCGCAAGAACTCAAAGACGAGCTGGAAACAGTGCGCGCCGGTCTGGAAGACGGTTCGATCTCGACTGGTTATGGCAACTAAGTGGAATGACAAGAGGATGGGGTAAGGCTTCGCCATCAGGGCCTTACTCTTTACTCTTTGAGCGCATCACATTCGTTTCTCTTCCCTGCACAATTGAACGGGAGGCACAGATCATCTGTTGCCTCCCGTTTAGTTGTAGATTTTCCCTCGCCGTAGACTCTGTCCAAACCATCTCTCGATCCCTCGTCCTGTGACGTGATGGGAGCCATCTATGACTTCTGCTTCTTCGACGCAGCCAAATCGATTCAATCGGTTGCTCCGCCCGCTGTTGACACCTGTGTTGGCCCTTGTGCTTGCGCTGTTTTTGGGCGCCATCGTCATGTGGATCTTTGGTGACCCCGCCTTTTCGTTGCAGCGCCCCTATCAGGCGTACATGGGGCTTTTCGACGGCGCGTTTGGCGATGGTCGAGCCTGGGCCTCGACTGTGCGTAAGATGGTGCCCTTCATTTTAACGGGGCTATCGGTGGCGGTTGCCTTTAAGACCGGCCTGTTCAATATTGGCGCATCGGGGCAATTCGTCATGGGATCGGTCTTTGCCGTCTTCATCGGCATCAATTTTGAAGGGATGCCCGCCTTCATCCACCTGCCCCTGGCTTTGCTTTTTGGCGTCTTGGGCGGCGTGCTCTGGGGAGCCATTCCCGGTGTTCTCAAGGTGTACACAGGCGCTCACGAGGTGATTGTGACGATTATGCTCAACTATGTCGCCGCACTCTTAGCCGGGTGGACAGTCTACGCCGGCGGCACACAAGGGCAGAGCCCTGGCCCGCTCTGGGATCCGACGGCGGGCGCTATCTCTGAGACGGCGGACGTCTTGGAGACGGCGCGTATTCCCTGGCTGTTTGGGCCACCGTTTCGGGTTCATTACGGCGTCTTCATTGCGCTGGCTGTCGTGATCTTTATCTGGTGGCTGCTCTACAAGACGACGATCGGCTTTGAGATCCGCACCGTGGGGCAAAACCTGCGCGCCGCCCGCTACGCCGGGATCAACGTCAACTGGACGATCATCTTTACGATGGGCATTGCCGGGGGATTGGCCGGGTTGGCCGGAGCCATTGAGACGTTGGGCCTCAACCACAAATTTGCGCCTGAATTCGGCGGCGGCGTCGGCTTCGACGGGATCACCGTGGCGCTTTTGGGGCAAACGCATCCGATTGGCGTGGTGCTGGCTTCGTTCCTCTTCGGCGCCATGGACGCCGGCGCCGGGCGCATGCAGTTTGAATCAGGGGTCGCTGCCGATATCATCCAGGTGATCCAGGCGCTGATCCTGGCGTTGGTGGCGGCGCCGTTGATCATCCGCTCAATCTTCCGCCTGCGTCAGGTGCCCACCGAAGCCGAAGGCGCCAAGCTTGGTCAGAGTTGGGGTGGTGCCTGAGATGAATGAACATCGCCGTGTCTGGAAACTCTCTTCTCTCATTGCAATGGGATTGGCCGCGGCCATCGTCGTGCTGGCCATCCTCGTCAACCTGACCGACCTGTACAGCGTCACCTGGCTACGTGTCCTGTTTGGCGTCAGTGCCTTGAATTTCGCCCTGCGCGCCACCATCCCGCTGGTGCTGGGCGCCCTGAGCGGCATCTTGTGCGAGCGGTCGGGCATCATTAACATCGGCATCGAGGGGATGATGCTGGCCGGTGCGTTTGCTGCCTTTGTCGCCAAAGTTGCCACCAATAGCTGGCCGCTGGGCACAAGCCTCTTCTTCGCTGTGTTGGTGGCCCTGTTGGTGGGCGGCGTCATGGGGTTGATCCACGCCCTGCTGTCGATCCGCTACCGTATGGATCAGATCATATCGGGGACGGTGATCATCATCCTGGCGGCTGGAATTTCGTCTTATCTATTTGATCGCACGGCTACCGCCGAGGGTAAGTTTTCCGCCGTGCGCATCCCACTCCTGGCCGATATCCCCGTGCTGGGTGAAGTGTTTTTCAACAATCCGCCCATTACCTATCTGGCGTTGATTCTCGTGGTGGTGGTACACGTGGCGCTTTTTTACACACGCTGGGGATTGCGCACGCGTGCCGTGGGTGAACATCCACGTGCAGCGGACACAGTCGGCATCAACGTCAACCGCTACCGCTATCTCAACACCACCCTGGGCGGGATGATCGCCGGGCTGGCCGGGGCCTTCCTCGTCTTGGAGGCAGTGGGGCAGTTCCAGGAAGGCATGACGGCGGGCCGTGGTTTCATCTCGCTGGCCGCCATGATCTTCGGCAATTGGAATCCGTTCGGCGCTCTGGGCGCCGCCGCACTCTTCGGCTATACTCAAGCCTTGCAGAATGAACTGTTGCTGGCCGGCGTTACCAATGTGCCGCGTCAGTTCATCTCTATGCTGCCCTACGTGGCCACCATCGTCGCCGTCTCTGGGTTGGTGGGCCGTGTCCGCCCGCCGGCGGCGGAAGGCAAAGTCTATGAAACCGAAGGCGGCCATTGAGAGAGGAAAAACTACCTTGTCTATGAATTCCGCTCCCGTCCTCGAAGCGCGGGAGATTTCTAAACGTTTCCCCGGCGTGGTTGCCAATCAGAATGTGAATCTGGCCTTGCACCGCGGCGAGATCCTGGCGTTGTTGGGCGAAAACGGCGCGGGGAAGTCGACCTTGATGAACGTGATTTACGGGCTGTATCAACCCAGCGACGGCGAGATCCTCGTCAATGGGCAGCCGGTGCAGATGCACTCGCCCAAGGATGCCATCGAACTGGGCATCGGTATGGTCCATCAGCACTTTCAATTGGTGCCGGTGATGACGGTGCTTGAAAATGTCATGTTGGGCAGTGAGAGTACAAACGGTGCTTTCTTGAATCGACGACAAGTGGCGCAGCGGATCCACGAGCTTTCCGAGCGCTATGGGCTGGATGTCGATCCCTATGCCCTCGTCGAAGATTTGCCGGTGGGTGTACGCCAGCGCGTCGAGATCATCAAAGCACTTTACCGCAATGCCGAGATTCTGATCCTGGATGAGCCGACGGCTGTGCTCACCCCGCAAGAGATCGAAGGTCTCTTCGAGGTGATGAATACACTGCGCCGACAAGACAAGTCGATTATTTTTATCACGCACAAACTCAAAGAGGTTCTGCGTGTGGCCGACCGCATCGTTGTGCTGCGTCGCGGCGAAGTGGTCGGTGAGGCCGATCCGCACAGCGCCACCCAGGGCAGCCTCGCCGCCATGATGGTTGGCCGTGAAGTGATCCTCGAAGTGAAAAAGTCGGCAGCCCATCCCGGCGCTCCTGTTTTGGAGATCGTCGATCTGCGCGCCCGCAACGATCAGGACGAAGTGGCACTCAACGGCGTCAACTTGACCGTTCATGCCGGCGAGATTGTCGGTGTGGCCGGTGTGCAGGGCAACGGACAGACCGAACTGGTTGAAGCGTTGACCGGTCTGCGCCACGTCGACAGCGGGCACATCCGCATCGACAGCACCGATAGGACCAACGCCACCCCGCGGCAGATCACGGCGGACGGGCAGAGCTGCCACATCCCCGAAGATCGCCACGCCTACGGCATGGTTGATTCCTATTCTATCGCCGATAACCTCGTCCTCAACACATACTACAAAACGCCCTTCGCCCGTGGACTCACGATTAATGAGCAGGCGATTCGTAGCCATGCCCAGGCATTGGTAGAAAAGTTTGACGTGCGCACGCCTTCGGTGATGCTTAGCGGTGGCAGCCTTTCGGGCGGCAACCAGCAAAAGATGGTGGTGGCGCGCGAGTTCAGCCGACCGATTCACCTGCTCATCGCCGCCCAGCCCACGCGTGGCATCGACGTGGGCTCGATTGAGTTCATCCATCAACAGATCGTCGCCAAGCGCGATGAGGGCGTGGCCGTTCTGCTCGTCAGCTCCGAACTGGACGAAATCATGGCGTTGGCCGATCGCATCGCCGTCATGTACAAAGGATCTGTGATCGACATTGTTTCGCGTGCCGACGCCACCCGCGAAGGCCTGGGGCTGCTGATGGCGGGCATCCACCCGAATGACGATCATCGGTCCACGCCTGTGCGGGGAGCCGGTGCATGAGGCGGATAGCTCAGGCGGTTGATCCTTTCGATCCGGCCATCGACCAACCCGTCACCGTCGACTTCGACGAGATTGCGGCGGACGCACGCTTCGCCCAATCCAACACCGAGCTGCACTACGAATCTGACCGAGACGGCAACCTCTACGACCTCTTTTGGACGTGGCATGATCGGCCCTACGCCAAGTCGATCACTGTACGGGTCACCGCGCCGATTTACACCTCGCAGGGGATCAGCACAGAACCAGTCGACGACATCACGCCGATGGTGATGCGCTTCTTCCCCGGCTATCAAGAGACGATCTACGGCACCGAGGAGGGCGTGATCCTTAGCAAGCGCATCTTTGCACCGTTGGGCAGCGGCTATGATCGATCCGTCCTCTGGTTGATGGAGTGTCAGGCCGAGGGAGATCGCCTGCTGCGCATCGAGGTGGATATCGACTGGGGCGTGCCGTTGGCGCAGCGCATTGTGGATGGCCTGCTCGTAGCGCAGGCCAATCCTGATCAGGCCCAAGGGATTCACGGTCAGCAGAACGCCGAGAGCACGCGGGTCTTTGGCACCGGCGGCGGGCGTCCTGATTGGGTGAACTTTTCAGACGAATCGCACGCGCAACTGATCTATCACCTGCTGGTGGCCGGTCAGGTCGATCTGCCGCTCATCCTCACCGTGAGCGATGTGGGCGAGCAGATGGCGTGGAACGGTTTTCTGGCGCTACGCGATATCAGCCGATCCTTTGAACTGAGCCAGGACGTGTGGACCCGGGTGAGCCGGAGTGGGCGACTGTGGACACCCTTTGCACCGTTGAACCGGGTGGTGCAGATGGGTAAAGAAGAGGCTGTGGCCGATCTACGCCGCTTGCGTACCGGCTTCACCCCGGCGGATCAGCGTGTGGTGTCGACACCACCTCTGGTCGATCTCTTCGATAGTTTCGACAGCGAGCGCAGCCGTGCCCTGCTTGATCATCTCAAGCGACTGGCATTGCGCACCGAGGGGCGTCTACCCGAATCCTTCCCCACCCTGCCTGTGTTGGGAACGCTGGCCGATCCGGGGCGAGGGGTGCTGGCTACAAACGTGGCTTATCTCAAAGCGCTGGCCAATCATCTGTCGCGGCAGCCCGATGATGACTATCTGGCCGACCATTACCCGGCGCTGGAGCAGTGCAGCGACGCTTTGTTGATGTTTGCGCAGTCGACGGTTGATCTAGACGATGCCGAGCAGGTGCAACTACATTCGGGGCTATACCTGGCGGCGCGGCTGGCCGGTCTGCATGGGCACGATGACGATGAGGCGCGCTGGATCCGGCAGGCAACGGCGCTGGGTACGCTGCCCGCTGTTTCTAGTCGCATCGATTTGTACTCGTGGGACGGTCTCGACACCCTGGTTGATCTTGCCGAAGCGGGGCATGGTTCACTGTTGGATACAGCGGGGGACCTACTGTGGCAGGGGGTGGGTATCTCGGTGCGTGATGGCGAGATCTACCTTTCTCCCCAATGGCCGCAGGAATGGGGCTGGTGGGCGCTGTTTGATCTGCCCATTTCAGGTGGGGCGCTTTCGCTTCTGTGGGATGGCGAGCAGTTGCACGCCACGCGCCCTGTGCGCTTTGCCGGCGACGTCACCGTCCACGAACGCATCAGCGCCGACGGATCGGACGCCGATAGCTTCCGTCTGCATTTTCACTTGCGAGATGGTGAGCGCCGCCGCATGTTCCGTCCGATTTTCTATGAGGCGGAGAGCTGGCGGGCACGGCGACCTGTGAAAGGGGTGTGGCTTGGCTAGGCAAATGACCGCATACGCTTACGATCCATTCAATTTGAAGCATACGCTCGCCGGTCACCCTGAGAACTACCGGCGCTTGGAGCGAAGCTGGGATCTGCTCGAACAGGACGGCATTCTGGCGCGCCTGCAGCGCGTCGAATGTATTCCTGCCGCGGTAGAGACTATCACGACCGTACACGATGCCGGCTACGTCGAGCAGTTGGCGCAGATCAGTGCGTCGGGCGGGGGCAGGCTCGACGCCGATACCTACGTCACCGAGCACAGCTATGAGGCGGCGCGGCTGGCTGCGGGCGGGCTGATGAAGCTCGTCGATGCCGTCTGTGCCGGCGGCGCTGACAACGGTTTCGCGTTGATCCGTCCGCCCGGTCATCATGCCCGCCCTTCACGAGGAATGGGTTTCTGCCTCTTCGCCAATGTGGCGATCGCAGCCCGTTACGCCCAGAAGCAGCATGGCGCCGAGCGGGTGCTCATCGTTGATTTTGATGTCCATCACGGCAACGGCACGCAGGAGATCTTCTACGACGACGGCAGCGTCTTCTATTTCAGCATTCATCAATACCCGTACTACCCTGGCAGCGGCGATGTGGACGAGATCGGCGTCGGACCCGGTGAGGGGTCGACCCTCAACGTGCCGCTGCCTGCCGGCGTAGGGGATGCAGCCTACCTGGGCGCGCTCAACCAGATTCTGGGGCCGGCGGCTCGACGGTTTCGCCCCGATCTGATTCTGCTTTCAGCAGGATTCGATGCCCATTGGATGGATCCATTGGCACAGCATCGGGTTAGCATCGGTGGCTATGTGGCGATGGTGGAGACCGTTCTGGGGTTGGCGGCGGAGTTGTGCGGCGGTCGACTCGTGGTGGCGCTGGAAGGGGGATACAATCTGGACGTTTTGCCCCACGCCATCCTGTCGACGCTGCGTACACTGTCGGGCGACGAGCAAGGAATGAGCGATCCTGTAGGTGTTGCGCCGGGCAAAGATCGGGACGTGACGTCGCTTTTGGCGGCGATTCAACGGCGTCATGGATTGAACGCTGCACAGTCATAAAGTGCTGTGATCCGGCCAATCGCCAGGATGCGCGGGATCACGACCAAACCGATCCCAGCCCTCATCACGCTTCGACCGCACCCGCATCAGGCCATCGCCGCCCTCCGCCTGGCGTTCTTACCAGCGATGGGCCAAATGAATCTGCTGACGCAGTTCGCGTCGCGCCGCCTCTAGATCGTCCTTGACCTTGAAGAAGACGGCTTCGCTCAACTCCATATCGCCTGAGAAGAGTAACTCCTCCAGTCTCTCCACAACACGCAGGACCCTGCCCTCGATCATTTCCACTGTGGTGCCGTACAGGCTTTCCGGCAAAAAATAGAGCAGAATGAGGCTCACCGTCAGGCTAAAGCTAAGGATGCGCACACCGTTCTGCCCTAACTCTCGCCCGAAAAAGAAGAGGCCGAACAAGCCCAGTATGACAAAGCCCCCCATCACGATCCATCGATTGATGGGGCGGGCCGGGCGCAGTTTCGAGAGCAGGGGGCCAAGCTCGTCATACGCTTTGAGTTCGACCCGCCAGCGGTTGAACCGGCGGCACTGGCTCAGATTGACGCGGCTTTGATCGTGGCGCGCCAGTTCCATTGCTTCCTCTCGGCAGCGCTGGGCCAACTCATAAAACTCTTTGCGAGTGAGGGGGGCCATGAGGGTATCTGTCTGTCAGTACCGCTGCAAGGTCAACGGCGATCATGAGCGGTGTGGCGCTCTTATGAAACAGGCGTCAGGCAGCGATAATCAGTGCGCCCGTTATCAGCAGACCGGCCAGGAATGTCGCGCTTGCCGCCAGCCGCACCGTCTGCAAAGTCTCTGTACGCATAATGGTCTGACGATGTCCGTGGGCAAATGCGCTGAGGAAGGTGGGCAACGCGCCAAGAACCAACAAGGCCCACACAGGCAACAGGTCTATGGCTACCAGCACAAGGGTAACGATAAAGGCAATCAAGCCCAAGATGGTGGCGAGGTCGAGTGCTCGCCTCAGGCCCATCATCACCACGGCCGTCCGTTTACGCAGTCGCCAGTCTCGATGCCAGCTATAGAGCGAGTAGGCTTGAAAGGCCAGCCAAATCAGGACCGCGGGTGTGATCGCGCCAAGCAACACCGTCTGCGAGAGGGTTCCGGTTGGGGCGTAATAAGCGCTCAATGTCGGCAAGAAACCAATCGCCAGCAGCAGACCAATATCATCCACCACCCACCAGCGGCTGCCATAGCGAAGTGGCGGCAGCAGATAGACGCCCAGCAACGCCACCTGGACAGCCCCAAAGAACCAGAGCGGCCATCCCCCTATGAGCCCCAGCCACAAAATCGAAAGAAAGGCAATGATCAGCGCGATGTATGCAAAGCTGCGCACTGTGCCGGGTCGCACCAGTCCATCCACCAGACACTGATACCCATCCATGACCAGATCGTTGTTGAGACCATAGTGATGCAGTTCGCCTTCGGCTTTTTCGGCGACCAGACTGTCCGTACGAAGTGAACGTCGGTAGTCGAAATATTGGCTAAACAGGCTTAGTGCCATGCCTAACATTGCGTTTGACAGCAGCAACAGCCCAATCAGCCCAGGATTGACAGCCGATGTTTGCCACCAGGCCAATATGCCACCATACAGAATAGAGGTGAGCAGTGCAGGCAACAACGGCAAGCGAACCAGACGCACGAAAAGCAGCCAACTGTTCAATGGGTGCTTTTGAGCTTGTTCAGTCGGCTTCTCTGGGGAGCTTTGGGTGGCTGGATTGGAAGTTGTAATTTCGCTAAGCATGTTTAGTGGCCTTGAACGGGAAAAGTTGATTTATTGTATCATTTCGCAAGAGGACGCGCAAACAAATTTGGGATTTTGGGATAAAGGAAGAACGTTCTACTCGATTCGCCAGAGTTCAAACAAGGGTGTACCGTCTCGTTGTGCGAAGGACTGGATCAGGATAGGCGTTTTGCCCAGGGCCGCGCTTTGGGCGAAGAAGACTTCGCGCCGACCGCGGAAGACGGTCTGATCGGGTGCGCGCAGAAGGAAGACACTGCCTGGCTGATTGAGGAAGGGGCGTAGCCGTTCGGCAAAGGCCGCATCCGGCTGGGCGGGCGAATCGTAGCCGAAGATCTCGATGGGGCGGACTGTGCCCTGGCTTAAGAAAAGAACCGGTGCGCCCATGCCCCAATCGAGCGTGACCGGTGCGCCGAACCCGTTATAGCGCAGATGGTAGGCCAGGTGATAGCCGGCGTCGGAGTGATCGGAAAGGCCGCCGCTGCGGGCAAGATCCTGATGGTAGCCGACCGTGGCCGTCACATCAAAGAGCAGCCAGACTGAGATGATCACCGACACAACGGGCGTAGCGATCCTGGCGCCCATTGCACGAGCTATCCACCCCATCAGGGCTGCCAGGCTGATGCCGCCTACCGCGATTACAAGCGGTTGGAGCAGTGCGTAGTGGGTGATAAAGAGATCGCTTACCGTGAAGAGGCTCAACCCTACAGCCGCACCGATGAGGACAACGGGCAGCACCACCAGGCGTCTTGTCTGCGGCAAAATCAGGCTGAGGACCAGCACCGTGCCCCAGATCCAGGCGGCCACCGGGTTGACATGTATGCCGCCCAGATACCAAAACTGTCCACCGCGCAGCAGTTCGACGACCTGCCCCAGACGGACCGGCAGGTTTGTCCACAGATCTGTGTTGTTGACGCCATAGTAACTCTGCCCGAAATTGCCGCCAATACTCTGTACGGTTCCACCGGTTTGAAGGTTGAAGAGCACCAGAGGGAGTAGCGGAATCAACAGGGCAGCCCCAGCTTTGACGGTTGCAGAGAGCGAGAGCAATCTGGCACCGTTGGCCTGACGGCGTAGCCCGGCCACCAACAGCATGATCCCAATGGGTGCAACGATCCAGATTGCCAACAGTTTGGCGTAGAGTGCTATTCCCGCCGCCAGCGCCGCCAAGATCAACGGGCGATCCTGGCCACTGCGCACCCAGCGCAGCCCCTGCCACAGTGCCACATAGCAGGCCGGCAAAGTCAGATTGGTCACGAAGATCCCCTGTCGATTCCAAAACACAAAGCCAGGAGAGGCAACCAGCAGCGTCAACGTGAAGAGCGCGGCCAGGCTGATCGGTGCAGGGGCTGTGGGCGACGCCGGAGAGGGATCGTGCGCAGAACGCGTCTGGAGCGCCATCCATTCTGAGATGGCACGTTCGAGCGCAAGCAGGGCAATCACGGCGAGGACGATGGCGAGAAAGCGGAGATTGGGGACGCCGATCCCGGTCAGCGCCAGGAAGGGCAAGGCCAGGTAGACATTGAGGGCGCCGATGTAGTCTTGCACCATCAGCGGCAGGGACAGAGATCCGATCTGGATAGCTGCTCCCCGAAACGCGGTTACCGGCGCGGCGGTGAGCAGTTGCAAAGCGTTGACGCCTGCTTCTTGGGCTTCATCATAATGCAGACCGGGCAGACCCAATTGATAACTTGCCAACAAAAGAAAGAGGCCGACGCTAAGCGTCAGCCAAAGAACTCGCCCTGGGCGAAACTGTGTTACTTCTTTATCTGAGTCCTGCTGATCGGTCACTGCGATTTATTCCACAAGCAGGCTGATGCCACTGACCATTGATTCGTAGTTGTGACCGCTAGCATAGATGCGAATACTGTTGATGCGTGCGGGCCGGGTATCACGCAACTCATCAATGAGGTTGGGTGACCCATAGTAAAACCAGGCCGATTGGGGGATCTTCTCACCTTTATCCAGCGGCCATCCTACATCGGGATCTCGGTAATAGAAGCCGTACCCCCATTCCAGATCCTTGCCGTAGATATCGGTATAGCTGATCTCCACACGTACCGGAAACTCGGTACTGACATAACCGGCACCGGCCAGGCTCTGGTAATCGATCTTTGTATAGAGTTCCAGGCGCAACGATTCGAAGACGTTGACGTCCTGGTTGATCTGTTGTCGGATGCCAACTTCGGTGTGGACATTGTCACTGCCGCGGCGTATGAAATGGGCAACGCGCCGCCCATCCTGTTCCTCCACTTCGATTCGACCGGGTACCACACTCTTTTCGGCCACGGTGTAGCTTTCCCAGGTGTCGAGCAGGGGACGACTCAAATCGCCATTGCTGATCAGATTGCGTTGCGCAGTGACGGGCTGTGAAGGTGGTTCGCTCACGCTCATCACCGAGCGCAGCCCCTGTCTCACAATGCCTGTGACGCCGCTTGTGTGCCGTAGTGTCGCCTCGCCTGACGAAACCATGACATCGGTGGTCTCGGCCGTGACAGTGAAGTTGTATACCCCTTCGCCCAGACGTGCCTGCCCATGCGGCGTTTCAACCTCAACGATCAAGGGGCGTTCCTGTCCACTGTTGGTGAAGAGGCGAATTGTCCCTGCGTTGAGACGGAGTAGCACGCGGTAGGGTTCGGGGCTTTGGGCAAAGCGAGGACGCCGCACACGAATCAAATCCAGTTGGGTGCCCTGGTACAGGTGAACAGTTCCCACGGCCAGATTGCTGTCTGGATCAAGCGTGAGGCTCAATTCCCCTTGTGTGGTCAATCCTGCCTCGAATCGGCTCCCCTCGGTGATGTCCTGGCGCATGGCCGTAATGGCAATCGGTTCGTTGGCCCGCGGCGGATAGAGCAGGATCGTGCCCACGGTCGAGTTGAGCTGGATCTCTTGGGCAACGGTGGCAAAGCGAACCGTATAGCGTATGGCCAGGGGAATGCTGACCGCGAGCAGTACAAATGCCCCAAAAGACAGGAGTAGAATCACCCACGCCATGCGCTCAGGGTTGCTCTGCCACAGGCTCGGTCTGGAACGGGCGGCTGGGGCGACTGTCTCGATGGGGCGAGTGGTAGGCAGGGTTGGGCCGGCGCTCATGCTTCCTCGTCCTCGGCGCCGGAATCATCCTCTTGCTGGTTTTGTGTTTGGGCAAGCAACTGGCCCACTTGTTCGATCCAATACTCGGCATCTTTGTCGGCCGGATCTACTTCGAGGGCGCGCTCAAAATGGGCCAGCGCACGGATAAGGTCGCCACGTTCTTTGTGGATCAAGCCCAGGTGATAGTGGACGTTAGGCGTCGCCGGCTCGATCTGCACGGCGCGCTCGTAGGCCGTGATGGCGCGTTCCTGTTGTTTCGGGCCGGCTGTTTCCAGCCTTCCCAAATAGGCTGCGCCGAGATTGCTCCACATCGCGGCGTTTTGTGGATGTTGTTTGACACCCACTTCTAAAACGGACACCGCCTTATTCCACTTGCGCTGCAAGATCAGCGCGCCGCCCAGATTCATGATCACGTCTGGATCTTCTGGGTAGCGTTCATTCAGCCGTTCAAGGATCGGTATGGCTTCACCTGGTCGATCGGCTCGCAACAGGCGTGCACTTGCGTTGAGAGCATCGCGGAAATCGTGATCGTCCGCATCGTTGGATTGGTTAAAGGATGGCGTATCTGTCATTGTTGGTTTTGGTACAATATTGGTTTTTTGAGTGCAACGTTTGTATGGGTGCACTCTGTTCAGGCACGTTCGAGAACAGATTACGACTCGTCTTCTTCCTCGTCTTCTTCGAGATTATGTAAGACTTCGTATCCATTCAAGTCAGGCGTAAAGAGCTCGACAACGTATTCATTGGGTACACCCATCGGCAAGACTAATTCGCTGAGTAAGGCCTGGAAGAAGGCTCGTCTCTGTTCTGGCTTCAGTTGACGAGAGGCCTCATCCCAGAGCAGGATGGTGCCGTAAGTGCCTTCTCCTGTGTAGTGAAGATCCAGTTTGCCAATTGTGAGCGGCTGACGACTGGCATCGATCTGATCGAGATCAAAGAGTGCGTACTGTTCGGAACTCTGTGTGCGCACCAGGCGCTTCAACTTCAGGTTCAAGGTGAATCCTCAGCGGGTGGATTGGGATTTGTAGGCCGATGTTACCACTCGTCAGGATCGTCGTCGATCTCCCAGTCGTCCTCACTCTCATCGAAGAGCGGTATCGCATCTGGATTGCCGAAGAAGACGATCTCTTCCAACGCCTCTTCAACGGCGGCGACTTCGTCTGGATCTTCGCTGGTCAACATCACGTCGAGTGCTTCTTCGGCCATTTTCCCGCCGATGCGGCCCAGGGCGAAGATTGCCGCCAAGCGTACTGATTTCTCTTCATCGGTCAGCAGCGCCAGGATATCATCCAGGGCTGCCTCGGCTTCCAATTCGCCGCAAGCGCGGGCCGCTGCGACACGAATCTCGGGCGACGAATTCTCCAGTTCCGCCTGAGCCGCCGAACGCCAGCGCGTGTCGGCACTGCGCCCCATTGCCGCAAGCGCACTGATCTGCATCTCTTCATAGGGCGAATAATAGGCATCTTCGATTAACTGGCGAACGCCGGCCTCGCCCGAAAAGGCCATGCTTTCCAGAGCGCGACACTTGATCGTCAGGGGTTCTTCTTCGCCTTGCAGAATATCCAGCAGCGCCTCTTCGGCGCGCATGGCCTGTGCTGCGTCGATCTCTTCGAGTTCGCCACCCAACACAAACTGCCCTAACGCGCTGGCAGCCTGCGCGCGTACGATTTCGCTTGGATCGTTATAGAGCATCTGCACCAGGGGACCGATGAGATCTTCGTCGTCATCTTCCCACAGGCCCAGGATGGCAAGCGCGCGGATACGTTCGCTTTCGTCTTCTAGCGCCACCCGTAGCAGCCGACCCAGTTGGAGCTGAATATCTTCATAGGCCGCTTCCACCAACAGGCGCAATGACTCAAGACGCCGGGGTTCAGGAATGGCCGACCACATCTCGCGCACTCGCTGCACTTCAGACCGTGAAAGATCTGAAAGCGCGCTCAGTTCCTGAAGCGAGGGTGGCGCTTCTTCGGCAATTAGTTTTTGGAGCAACTTTTCGACAGACAGAGAAGTCTTCGTTGTCACTGACTGTTCCTTGTTTCCTCTGTCAACACCAAACACGAAGTATCAAGAATGACTGACATACAAAACGGGCGGTTTGACCCGCCCGCACATTGTATCACAAGATCGAATCGTCAACCTAGAGTCGATGCCTACTCCAGTCATTCGCTTGCTCTGCGACCAAACCGTTAGCGTGGAACCAATATCGTAGCGCCTGGCTGAAGCTGGCGTGCGTCTGCCTCGGACAGGTTGTTGAAGGCCAGAAGCTCCGCGCTGGTCAATCCAAAACGCCGCGCTATCGCTACAACCGTGTCACCCGTACGCACCACGTACTCTTGCGGCGCAGGCGTGGCAGTGGCTGTGGGCCGGATCGACGTTGCCACCGGCTGGACCTGAAGCGTATTGCCGCTGGAGTCCTCTGCTGGGATCTTGATTTCCTGGCCAATCTGGATGTTACGCGCGTCTGGTTCGCTAAAACCGTTGATCCGTAGAAGCGACTCTGCGTCTACGTTGAAGCGCAGTGCGATGCTGACCAGGGTGTCTCCGGCTCGGACAACGTATGTCTGTATGCTTGCATCGGCAACGCCGGCAACACCCGGTAACACGAGGACACGGCCGACTTGCAGATTAGCCGCTGTGGCCGACGTCAGCCCGTTTGCCTGGATCAATGCAGCGGTAGAAATGCCAAATCGCTGGGCGATAGCGACCAGCGTGTCCCCACTTTTGACGGCGTAGGTGGCAACAGGCGGTGGCGTCGCTGTGAACGTCGCCGTCGCCGTGGGCGTGGCAGGGGGCAGCGCCGTGGCCGTGGCGGTCAACGCAGCGCGTACCGCTTCTAAGGTGACACGGATGTCGTTGTTTGTCTTTGTCACGGCCGCGATTGGCGTCGCTGTCGCGGTGACGGTGCCTGTGACCGGCGGCGCCGCTGTAATGGACGCTGTAACAGACGCTGTCATCGTGGCCGAAGCTCGTGCCGTCGTCTGGCTTGCAAACGCCGGCACTGGCGCCGCTTGCTGGGCGCTGGCTTTGTCCGTGGGCGTGGCTGTCAGTGTAGGCGACGTCGTTTCCGTGGGCAGCGGAGTCTGTGTCGGCGACGGTGTCGGCGACGGCACGATTGTTTCAGTGGCCGTCGGCTGCTCGGTTGGGACCTCTGTAGGCGTCTCCGTGGGTGTCTCTGTAGGTGTTTCTGTGGCGAGGGGCAGCGCTACAGGTTCTTCCGGCGCCGCCGTCTGCGTGTCAGCAGCCGCGGGCGGCTGTGCGCCTTCACCCGAGGCAAGATCAGTTGTGCTGGTGGTGAGGCCGGCATCCGCAGCCGGGGCGGTATCGGCGGCCGGATCGGCATTGATTGCCGGGGCGGGCACAATCGCCTCATCCGCGCTGTTTTCGCCGCTGTTAGATGACGCCTCACCTGCGCTTGTTGTCGGTTGCACCTCGATATCGAGCGCACGCAGCGCGACCAGGGCGCCGCTCCCCCCGGTGGTGTTCGTCGAATCCGTCATCTCAACGGCGCTTACGGGCGTCATGGCGATGTTGTTTATGACCTGGAGCTCGCCCACTCGCTGCTGTGTCCATTGCAAGGGATTGCCGAACTGACCCGTAAGCACAGCGATCATCAGCGCCACAACCAGCGCAGGCAGGCCAATGGTTAAAAAGCGAGAAGGGGCAGGCTTCAACTCGCGTCCACACGTGGGACAGAGTACCAGTTGAGACGAAGCGCGATTCCCACAATGTCGACAGCGAATCAGCTCGGGGCGTTTTGCCAGACGTGCGCCACACTGTGTACAAACTGCCTGATTTGCGCTCACCGGTTCATCACACGAAGGACAGCGGTGACTGTACCCGCGCACCAGGGCCCGCTGGCCCGGCGCTACAGATTCTTCTGTTGTAGGGGGTGCGGTGGGAGATAGAGCGTAGGCAGGCTGTGCTTTATCTTCGGGAGAATACTCCGACTGCGATGTGGACATTCGCGAATCCTTATTGTTGCAGTTACCCCAATCCGCGGCCTGTTTCGGCGCAATCACCGATCCACCCCAGGTGGATCGGTGATTGCGCGACAACTGCGGATCGAAATTTAGGAAGGAGGGATATCGCTTCTTCCGTTCATGTAGGAAGAACCCCCAGGGCTATGATTACTGCCCTAACAGACGGCCCCAATCAATTGCCTCTGGCCCAGATCGAATATCACTGATTGTGACAACGACCATCAGTCCAAGCAACAAGGCAAAGCCCAAGAGGTGGATAACGCCTTCCTTTTCGGGGTCAAGACGCCGACCGCGCATTTTTTCGAAGGCAATGAAGAGCAAACGCCCGCCATCCAGCGCCGGGATCGGTAGCAGATCGGCAATCGCCAACCCGGCGCTGATAATCGCCGCCAACTGCCAAATGGGGAACCAGACGCCGGTGTCAGCGGTGGCATTGACAGCACCACCCACCATTTGGGCGATGCCAACCGGCCCTGAAAACCCGGCATCACTGGCGGACATCTGTCCGCTGATCAGCATGGCCGGCAGGGCTACCACCATCCCCACGTAATTCACAATGCCCGTGATGCCTTGCACAATCGACTGTCCAATCGGCAGCGTAACGAGGACGGGGCGGCCATCGACGCCAACCCCCATGGATCCTTCGCCCGCCGGTGGATTGGCTCGCGCAAAGACATTGATGTCCAGCCACTGATCGCCGCGCAGGAGTGTTAGTGTGACTTCACTATCGGGGTAGCCAGACACCAGTTCTCCCAGTGTGTTGGGGGGCGTCACGACAATGCCGTTGACGGCATAGATGAGGTCACCTACTTGCAGGCCGGCCTCTTCCGCCGGCGTATTGGGCACCACCACGGTGATTCGTGTGTTCAGGACAGGCTGGTTCACAGTCGATTCGATCAATGCTTCGCCAGACGCGTTCGACGGCAACGGCAGTGTGGTCAGCGCCCCATTGCGGAGAACGGTCACCCCTTCGGCTGCACTCACTTCGACGTCGCTCCGACTCGTGCGTATCAGGTCACCATCTTGCCCGACATAGATCGGTTTTCCGTCTGCCGACAAAAGCACATCGCCTGACTGAAGACCGATCTGCGCTGCCACGCTGTCAGGGGGTACGTCGCCAATTTGCGGGTTCGCTACCGCTGCCGGGAAACCCGAAAGTACGCTGAAAATCGAGAAGATAAACGCCAACAGCAAATTCATGACCGGGCCTGCTACCAGCACGGCCGCCCGTGCGCCGGCACTGGCTGCGTTGAAGGAACCCGGCGACATGTCGGCCATGTCTTCACCCTTCATCCGCACAAACGCACCCAACGGAATGGCGTTGAGTGTGAAGTCGGTTCCTTTGTAGGTAAAGAGCTTAACGATGCGCGGCGGGAACCCAAAGACCCCAAACTCTTCCACATCAATATTGTTGCGTCGTGCCACCAGGTAGTGGCCCAACTCGTGGAAGAACATCAAAACGCCAAGCATCAACAAAAACGAAACAATCGTTAGTAACATAGTGTCCTCAGTCAGTGGAACTCTCTGCGCTCAGGCAATTTTGGGCTGAGACGCCGGTATTATACCTGTCTGCAATCACGAACGACAAAATGAGACCCGTCAAGCGTTCTCGACAGGCAAGGAAGCAGCGGTCACCAACGTACCCGGTATAGACTGCTCATCGATCAAAGCGTGGAAAAGCGTATCAGTCTGTAAGCCACTACAGATCGACACCATCAACCCCGGGTGACGCTCCACGAGGCGGACGGCTTGCTCCACTTTGGCTGCCATGCCGCCGGTAACATCGGTGCCGAAACTGCCGCCGATTCCCCTTTGGTTCTCGGCGAAGCTGGCCGCTGTGATCCGCTCAATGCGCTGCGCCGACGCCTCGCGCAAGGGATCGCCGGTGTAGACGCCGTCCACTTCGCCTGCCAACACAATCCGATGCGGTGTCAAGTGGGCGGCCAGCCACTCGAAGATTTCCTCGGTGCTGGCAATCGTGCCGCCGCGCACCTCATCCAGCGCCACATCGCCGTGGACGACCGGCACAAGCCCCTGCCTGAGCGCCGTTTCCACGGCAGCATGTGGACCGTCCACGATCTCGCCGTCACGGCAGCGTAGCGCGGCACTGGGTTGGATCGTCCATGCGGGTATGCCTGTGGCCAACAGCGCCGCCGTCACAATGCGGTTGAGCCTGGCTGCGGCATCGGCGGTGGCGGCAAACCCATACCACTCCTCAGACGTGTGAACACCGGCGCGGGTTCCGTATCGGCTGCCCACAACGTGACCAAAGCTGCCCGATCCGTGCCCTACGATCAACTGCAGATCCGGTGCGTGGCGTCGCGCCCGTGCAATCTCCTGGGCCAGACGCTGAATCACGTCCAATCGCGGCGTTTCGGGCTGCCGCTTGTCGGTGATCAACGAGCCGCCCAGCTTGACGTAGATCAATCGGGAAGCGTTTACCATGGTTGATCTTTCAGCATCAATAGGGATGTCACCAATCGATCTTCCTCCTCCGGCGCCACCGTGCGCGGATCGAAGACGAGTTGGTGGCGCTGAATACGACCAATCACCGGGGTCTCTGTTCCCCGAAGCAGAGCAGCGGCTGCGTCCGGTTTCGGTAGATCCAGGGCGAGCAGCGCGGTCGGTAGTGTCTCGCCGGGCAGGCTGCCGCCGCCGATGGTACTTTCCCCGGCGATTACCGAAGCCGACAGGCCCGCCTCATTGAGCGTACGTTGCCATGTTTCGGCGCGGTGCTGCAAAGTTGTGAGCGATGCCGAAATCATGCGCCAGACAGGGATCTCTGCCGGCGCCCTTCCACGCAGATAGGCGCGCAAGGTTGCATCGAGCGCGGCCAGCGTCATCTTGTCCACGCGTAGGGAACGCGCCATTGGGTGTTTGCGCAAAATCTCCATCGGGCCCCGCTTGCCCACAATCAACCCGGCCTGGGGACCGCCCAGTAACTTGTCCCCGCTGAAGGTGATTAGATCGGCGCCGGCGGCGACACTTTCCTGAATCGTGGGTTCGGGAGCAAGGCCAAAGGCGGCCGTATCAAGCAAGGTGCCGCTGCCCAGATCATCGATTACGAGCAGGCGTTGACTGCTTTGGGCGGCAATGCTCACCAGATCCGCCAGCGCCGGCTGGGTGACAAAGCCTATCTGTCGAAAATTACTGGCATGGACGCGCATAAGCGCCGCCGTTGCCGGCCCAATCGCGTTGGCGAAATCGCCGGCATGTGTGCGATTGGTCGTACCGACCTCGATCAACTGTGCGCCACTCTGACGCAATACATCGGGAATGCGAAAACCGCCGCCGATTTCCACCAGTTCACCGCGGCTGATCACCACCTCACGCCCCTGGCAGAGGGCAGCCAACACCAGGTAGACGGCGGCGGCATTGTTGTTGACCACCAGCGCATCCTCTGCCCCCGTCAGTTGACAGAGCAAGGTGGCGGCGTGATCATAGCGGCTGCCACGCCGACCTTCTTCAAGATCATACTCAAGATCGGTATAGCCGGCGCTGAGTTGCGCAATGGCAGTGCGCGCCGCTGCGCTGAGCGGGGCACGTCCTAGATTGGTGTGGAGGATGACCCCGGTGGCGTTGATCACTGTGCGCAGCGTCGATTGGTTCGAGGCTGCCAGTAAATGCTCCACACGCTGCACCCAGTGCACGCCGCCCAGATCAGAACCGCTGCGAATCTGGACACGCGCTTCGTCTAGCACGTCGCGCACGGCATCCGTGACCGCCTGCGCCCCTTCGCGTTCGATCAAGCGTTGAAACGCCTCTTGTCGCAAAAGGGCATCGACGGCGGGCAGATTGCGCAGCGCTTCCTGTGTTGTGTGCGTGGCTGAATCAAAAGTTGTCTTGACGACCATTGTTGTAACAATTCTCTTCCGTTGATCGCGATCGGTCGTGTGGTTACCGTGTCTGCCTTTGTTCAGAATACCATAGCAACTGGCCGCGCGATGTGCGCTAGCTCAACATTCCTACTGCATAACAGGCCAATTTGCTTGTTATTGACCGTTCTGCGCCCTGGAGGTTCGCAGATCCTCTTGCATGGGCAGCACGTACAGCGGCAGTGTCGCCTCTAGTCGGCCGTCGACGGCGAGATCGATGGCATAGGGCCCATAGCTGTTAAATTGGATACGGTGCAGGTTAAGCGTGAGATCCGTTGCGCTCGACGAACGATCCGGCAGGGCCTGCACCGAGATGTTGCTCTGCCAGACAGGCATGACTTCGCCCCCGTCATCATCGACAAATTGGATCTTGAGACGATGGGTTGCGTTTGATTCGATCCGCTCCCAGCGCAGGCGAATGGCGATGGCACAGGTCGGATGGATCACTGGCATTTCGCGGGCGTAGATCGTATCAAACGCGCCGAGGAGATTGAGTTTGCCTGCGTGCGTGGTTGCCGCGTCACACAGACAGAAGACTTCAATACGCATGGAAAGTTTTCCTGGTTACTTGGGTTGTGTTCTCCACTTGGGGGCTACATGGGTTCAGACGTCGAAGATGCCCCGGTCAACGTATCAGAAGGTTACCAGCATCCTGCTGTAGGAGCCAAATTCCCTGTTCAACTTGGGTATCGTTCAAAAAAGTCGCGGCCCAGTTTTCTATGCCGATTTCGCCCCCGGCCTTGGGGGGCGCTGGAAACTTGTGATTCTGAACGATACCCAGCCTTTGATCGCGCATTGATATTGAAATCGCAATAGCCTATAATCTGAGACTGAAATTGCAATTGCCTATAATCCTCGTAGGTGTAATTGTACGTGCCTGCTCTTCAGGAAGTAATCTTGCTTCGTCTGCTTCCTGCCAACCACCGTCAACCAATGGAATTTGGCAACCCATTCTTTCAACGTGGCCCGATTCGTGATCCGCGTTTCTTCTGGAATCGTGACGAAGAAATGCGGCAGGCGCGCGACCTGCTCGCACGAGGACAGAGTGTGTCGATTGTCGGCCCACGCCGGATCGGGAAATCCTCTTTGCTCCTGCAACTGGGCAATGGCATACATCGGAATCTTGTAGACGCCCACTGGATCTACTTCAACTGTGAAGCGTGGTCGACGGCGCCGCCGTCGACCTTGTATGGTCTTCTGGCACAGGCTATTGCCGCTGACGGGGTGACACTTCCTGGCATAACCCATACGCCGACGATGCAGCTTGAGTACCGTGTTTTCCGTGAGGCCCTCCTGAGCGCAACACCTCCACCCGACTGCCTGATCCTGCTGCTGGACGAGTTTGAGTCGCTTGCGATGAATCCGCATTTGGGGGCGGATTTCTTCTCGGGGCTGCGTGCCCTCGCCACGAGTGGACGAGTGATCTTTGTGACGGCCAGCACTCGTTCTTTGGGATGGTTGACCTTTGCCGAGCCGTCGGCCTTGTCGTCGCCCTTTTTTAACATTTTCGCTCAGATCAATCTGCACCCTTTCGCTGTGGCCGATGCCGCCGCCATGCTGCGTCATTTTTCGCAGCAAGCCGCTGCTGCTTTTGCCGAATCCACGGTTGGTTTCATCCTTGAACTGGCCGGCCCGCATCCCTTTTTTCTTCAAATCGCTGCTTACATTGCTTTTGAACAGATGGATCGCGACGGCAACCTGACCGTTGCGGCGCGCACCAAGGTGCACACCGAGTTTCTGGTGCAGGTGGAACCGCACTGGCACTATGCCTGGCAAGACGTGCCGCTGGTGGATCGCAAACGCCTTGCCATATCCACCGAAGTGGATGAGTACCCGGCGGAGTTACTGCGCCATTTGCGTGCACTGGCGCTGGTGGTCGATGGAGAGGATAGACCCAGGCTGCTTTCTCCTGTATTGGGTGCCTTCTTCGCTCGCCAACCCGTACCAGGGCTGGTGCAGGCGCCCCCGCTTATTATTGACGAAGTACAACATCGAGTACTGGTGCAAGGGCAAGAGATTGAGTTTCATGGATTGGAGTATGAATTGCTGCGGCTACTGGCCATCCATGCCGGCGCTGTTGTGCCGCAGACGAGCCTCCAGGCGACGCTTTGGCCGGATGAAGCACCGGTAGATGTAGGTGGTGAAAGACTGAAAGGCCTTGTCAAAGCTGTACGGCGTAAGCTGGGCGATCACGCCGATCTGGTACAAAATGAACGGGGCAGAGGCTACTCCTTAATGGGATCCAGGCACTGATGGCAGATGCAATGAAAGCACGCGCCACATCTAGAAGCGGCTTGGCGGTTGATGCGGTAGGCAGCCGCTGGTTCGCCCGCCTGCTTCTCGTCGTCTGGTGCGTGGGGTTGCTGACGACCTTCTATGTGACGCTAATGGGGTTGCCGCTACGCTTTGACGAGTTGTTGGAGACGTCGTACAACGTTTCCTCTGCCGGTGTGCATAGCTATATCGATCAACAGTTGCATCCAGACGAAGCAGCGGTGCTGGTCTCACTCGGTCTGACCATTGCCGATTACGCGGCCTATGTGATCCTGCTGGAGATGGTGGTCACGGCGATCTTCCTTGTGCCGTCACTGTTGATTGTGTGGCAGCGCAACGACGAATGGCTGGCGATGGTGATGGCGCTGGCCCTCCTCTGTTTTGGGCTGATCCAGCCGGCGATTGATTCGGCGCTGGTCACCGTGCAGCCCGCATGGGATCTGCCCCTGGAGATGATGCAGGCCTTCGCTCTGGCCGTGGCTTTTGCCCTGGGCTTTCTCTTCTTCCCCGATGGGAGTTTCTCCCCGCCATGGACACGTTATAGCTTCATCATCGCCATCACCTTAATGACCCTGTGGGTGATCTTCCCAGATCTACCCTACAACCCGGTCAACGGCGAATCTTGGGAGCGGACGCCGGTGGCGTCGGTGTTCTTCAACACTTTTCTGCTCAGTTTTGGTTTGTTGGCCCAGGTTCAACGTTACCGGCGTTATGCCACATCACTCCAGCAACAGCAGATTAAGGTCGGCGCATTGGGCTTTGTGATGCTCTTCATCGCCGAAGTTGTGCGCGGCTTTTCATACGTCATCATTCCCGCCGAAGGGCCGGGTGCGCTGACGCTTGCCATTCACCTGTTGCGCTATCCAGTCTTCATCTTGATAGTCCTTTTCTTGCCGCTTAGCTTCGCCGTGGCCATCCTCCGTTATCGGCTGTGGAATTTCGACCTGACCGTACGCCGTACACTACTCTACGCGCTGCTGACGGCGGGCGCTTTTGCCGCCTATCTCTTCATCGTTATCCTGTCGAGCACAGCTTTTGACCACCTGGCGGGCTTTGGCGAGGTCTGGTTTACGGCTACGGTGGCATTGGCCGCCGTAGCGGTGCTCTTGCCTACCTACCGGCTGGTGCAGCAGCGGATCGAACGCGCTGCAGATCGGCGCTGGCTCGACTATCAGGCCGAAGTGACAGCTTTTGGACGCACGGTGCGTACGCGCCTGCATGTAGACGAAGTCGCCCAGGATCTGGCGCAGCGTGCTTTCGACTTGATGCAGTGTGAATCGGCGGCGCTGGTGCTGATGGATCAGAAGGGAGACTCCGGTAGCCTATTCACCTGCGGCGATGCCATCGAAACCGACACAGCGTTTGCATTGATCCAAAGTGTCATCAGGCGGCTGACAGACGGCGATCGTATCGCCATGCCCGAAGCGTCGCCCATGGCGCTGCTCGTCCCCCTGCTGGGGCAACGTCTGGATCAACCTGAGTTGATCGGTGTGCTGCTGTGTGGTCGGCGCAAATCGGGCCGATCGTATGAGCGGGAGGAAATCGCACTGTTGACCGGGATGGCCGATCAGGCAGTGTCTGCGATCTTGGTGGCCGAAATGGTGGAAACACAGCGCCGAATTGAGCAACACCGCAGTACACCGCTCGGCCAGGCTGAACTGCTGGCTGCCGAGTGCAAAGACCACTGGACGGGGCAGACGGCGATCCTTGCCCTCTTTGACCGCGCGGTGAGCGATCCACTGGCGGCGCAGCAATTGGCGCACCTGCCCGCTGTGCTGCGCGGCGATCAACAACCCGTATTGGGGATGCTGGCGGAGGGGTGTCACCTGCTGGTCAATGGCCGAAAAGAGATAGACGATGCAATGATTGGCCTGCAACGTATCCAGCACTATCTGGACGCAACTTCGTTGGATGTCCCCGAACTGGTAGGAAATCAGGCGATTCTCTCCTTCTTCTTGCGCGGTCTAGCTTGTGCGGATCTGGCGCAGCTTGCGTCTGCACTGGCAGAAGCTATGCCGGTCTTCACGGCGCATTCCCCGCAGTTCAACGCGCTGGTCGCCTGGATGCATGATCTAGAAACCTTGTCTGTGGCCCTGGACAAGTGTCACCGCAGCCTAAGCACCGACGACCGGCTGCGCTACCTCTTCGATGCCGTGTCGCGTTGTACAGAGTTACAGACGGAGGCATTTTCGACAGAGACGCCGGCAACGCTGGTGGTGTCCCCAATGTTGGCGCGCTGGGGCCAGATCCTGGTGGACGCGCTACGCAATGAACGGGCGCGGGTCGCCGTCGCATTGCGACCACTGACCGGCCGGGTCGTGGCGAACCGCCCCACCCACCTGGTGATCGAAGCCCATAACGAAGGACTGCACGACGTGGCCCAGTTGACGATTGTGATACAGACCTCTCCGTCTGTACACAGTACGCTGCCGACCGTGGAGATTGGCTCGTTGGCGGCGGGTGAAACCGCGCAATTGCACTTCCCTGTGCATCTTTCAGAGACAGGCCCGCTGGGCATTTCATTTCGATACCACTTCACCGATCCTGAAGGGATTGTGATTAGCCACACGCTGGTGCTGCCTTTTGAGATATTGGGGAATGGACGTCCATTTCGCACGATTCCCAATCCGTACGTCACCGGCGCACCGCTGCGGGCGGACAGCCCACTCTTTGTCGGTCGCAGTCAGGAGATGTCATTTCTGAAGGCGGCGCTGACCAAAGAGCGGGAGACACCGGTCGTCCTCACCGGCCCCAAGCGGACGGGCAAAACGTCGCTCCTTTTCCGCCTGACCCAACGGTTAGGTTTAGGCGAACCGTATGTGCCGGTCTACATTGACATGCAAGGGATTGGCTACGGGGAGGGAATGCAAAGCCTGTTTTATGACATCGCCTGTGAGATCTCACGCTGTATCGGCCTGGGTGAGCTGCCACAAGAACTGTTCGGCAGCGATGGGATGAATCTGTTCACGCGATCCTTTTTGCCGCGCGTGCGTGGGGCGCTGGGGCAGCGGCGACTTGTGCTTGTCTTCGACGAGTTCGAGGAGTTGGAGCAGCGTGTCAACCGCAGGCGCGTGGATGAGGGCGTCTTCGCCTACTTTCGGCATCTGATCCAGCATGAACCCCAGTTGGCCTGGGTCTTCGCGGGGACACACCGACTGACGGATTTACCGTCGCCACACTGGTTAAGCCTCTTCTCTGGCGCGGTCCACTCTCGTGTTGGGTTACTCGAAGCCGCCAACGCTCGTCGACTGATCGAGGACCCTGTGGCGGATTTCCTTCACTACGACGACCTCGCCATCGACAAGATGCTGCGTTTGACGGGAGGTCACCCTTACTTTACGCAGGTGCTCTGCCATGCGCTGGTGCTGGACGCCAACCGCGCCCGCCGCACGCTGGTTACCGCCGAAGATGTCGACGCCGCCACCGAGAAGACGTTGGAGATGAGCGAAGCCCATCTGCTCTCGCTCTGGCGCGAACTGGATGACACAGAACGTGAGGTGGCTTTCCTAGTGGCCCGGCGACACGAGCATGTAGCGCAACCCAAATCCACCCAGTTGCCCGAACAGATCGAAGGCGCTCTGACCGGTCTCCGACGGCATGGCGTCCTGGCGGTGGATCGGCAGGGGGGCTATCGGTTTGTCCTCGATTTGCAGCGGCAGTGGGTACTCAGATGGCAGAATATCCATGGAGTAACCGGATTCTCAGAAACATAACGAGAGCAATCTCCCTAAATTCCCCCTTATTTGCCCCTCAATTGCCCCTCTTTTGCCCCCCACAGCAGGCGAAATCCGAGTAGTATTGATCCTATCCTTTCGAGCCGTTAGACAATCCATGCACAACACCGCTTCTGCGTCGATTCACTTCAATCCGGCGGCTTCGCCTATTGGGATGTGGATGGCTTGATCATCAGTGCATGGCTCGTGTCATTCACCCCTTGTGGAAAAACTCATGCTGAGAAACTGGTCTATTTTGCGATCATTCAGCCCCGATGTACGACGCCTGATCGGCGTCTGGGGCTTCATGGCATTCGGCTACTTCGGCATCTCGAGCGTGTTGGTCAACCTCTACCTGTTACGTTTGGGGTATGGCGTCGAGTTCATCGGCCTGTTGATAGCTTCGGGGCAGGCGCTGTGGGCCATCACGTCGTTGCCGGCAGGCGCCCTCTCACGCCGTATCGGTCTACGCACAACCCTGATCCTGGCTCCGGCTTTTGTCGCTGCCGGCCTCGGCTTGATGTTGCTGGTGGAAATGCTACCACGTAGCGCCTGGTCGACGTGGTTGTTTGCCGGGTGGATGATATCGTGGATTGGGGCGTCTTTGCTGAACGTGAGCAGTACGCCCTATATGATGCTCGCCGCCCGCCCAGAGGAACGCAACATCGCCTTCTCGACGCAGTCGGCTGTCACGGCGTTCATGGGCTTTGCCGGCGGTGTTGTCGCCGGTCTTGTGCCTGCACTGATCGCCCGCCTGCTTGGCATTTCACCGGATGATCCGGATAAATACCGTCATCTCAACTCAATCTACAGGAGAAAAACATGACCGTTGTCAACCGTCGTACCTTCATCGCCAAGCGCGGACATGTCAACGAAGTGGTTGACATGATCAGCAACGAAGACGCTGAAGCCCCGGAGCGCGTCCGTATTTATGTCAGTCACTATGGCCGGTTTGACACGGTTGCCATGGAACTTGAATTCAGCAGCGTCGATGAAATGGAGCAAGCCTGGACTCGCTGGTATGCCTCGGATCATGGAAAGGAATTCCTGGAGCGATGGCATGCCATCACCGAGACGGGCGGCACCAACGAAGTCTGGATGCTTAAGTAACAAACATCAAAGGAGGAACCCCATGCTCTACTCTGTCCGTCTTCGTCCCAAAGAATCCCTATCAAACCAGGAAGCGCTGAAAATCCACGAGGTACTTGACACAAAGGCGATCCCCGCAGCCCTCAAGGTTGAAGGGGTGAACACATTCGACGTTTATCAGTCGTTCAACGGTGAACTGGTTGCCTTGCTGGACATAAAGGATCTGGCCTCGATTGATCGCATCCTGGCCGATCCTGGCTGTCGGGCAACATTCGGCGAACTGTACGAACTGACGGCACGCACCGGCGGCGAGATCCTCTTTGACCGTCCACAATGGCAGCAACTCTACGGCAGATAATCCATCTCACACCAGAAAGAAAACATCATGATCATCAATCGTCGAGTCTTCACCCTAAAGCACGGAAAAGAGCAGGAAGCGGTCGACATCCTAAAAACGGGCGCCGGCCACATGAAGGAGATCCCGTCTTACCGAATCAGCACGTCGAGACTTGGCCCGGGTGGACGTGTCGTGCTGGAGCTGGAATTCGAAGATCTGGCCCACTATGAGCGTTGGTGGGCCGCATGGAGCGCCACACCGCAAACGGCTGAGTTCCTTGAACGCTGGCGCGTCTGTGTCAAGCCGGGCTGGGACAATGAAATCTGGCAGGTGCATTGAGCGTTTGGCTATCGCCATCGCTCTGTTTCCATCCTCACAACTGAAAGGAAGAATCCCATGCCGGTCTTTCTCTACCAGGTCAGCTACACCGCCGAAGCCTGGGCTGCGCTGATCAAGAATCCACAGAACGCCAGAGCACGGACCGAGGCGATGATTGCAAAACTTGGCGGTAAGAGCCTGGGTGTTTGGTATGCCTTCGGAGATTACGATGTCGTTGGCATCACGGAATTGCCGGATAACGTTGCCAGCGCAGCAGGAGCCATCATGTTGGCTGCCGGTGGCGCAATCAAATCCGCAAAGACAACACCGTTGCTCACGATGGAAGAAGGCATCGCCGCCATGCAGAAGGCGGCGGACGCATCCGGAACCTATAGTGCCTTGGACAAATCGTAAATTCGTTGCCATAGCGAAGGAGAGAAGAGATGCCCAAATATCTGGCGCAGGTCAAATTCAACGAAGAAGGCGCCAAAGGAATGATCGAAGAGGGCGGGAGCGGCCGCAGAGCAGCCGTGGAAAAAGCGGCCAAGGCTTTGGGCGGCTCGCTGGAAGCCTACTACTTCGCCTTCGGCGAGGTTGATGCCTACGTCATCTTCGACCTACCCGACGGTGCCGCAGCAATCGCTGCGTCTCTGGTGGGCAATGCGGCCGGTACGCAAAGCGTGACGTACATCCCTCCTCATCACGCCCGAGGAACTCGACGAGGGCGCCCGGCACGGGCGCGAGGTAGGGGCGTCCTATCGGCCGCCGGGGCAGTAGGGGATTTTCGCCAGACCTGCCAGGTTTCAGAAGAGTCAACAGGTCTGCTGGTTGCATCGTAGAAGAGGAAAGGTTGAACGCAATAATGAAGGATCCATGGCAAGACGAACAGGCTATTGCCCGGTTCGATGATGCACGACGCAGCGTTGAGGAACTCTGCCCGGCGCTGCACCAATACCTGAAGCGTGGCGCCCGGGTGTTAGACGTGGGTTGCAGCTCTGGGCGTCTCAGCCGCCAGGTGGCGCGGCTGGTAGCGCCGGGTAAGTTGACCGGTATCGATCCAGCCCAGGCCGCCATCCAGCGCGCCGAAGAAGAGGCTGCGGCAGAGGGCGTGGCAAACGCGACGTACGCAGTGGGAGACACTTATGCCCTTGACTTCAAGGACGACACCTTCGATCTTACCTACAGCAATGACGTGGCTGTCTGGCTCTCCGATCCAGTGCGGGCGCTGCGCGAGCAGCGGCGCGTGACCAAACCCGGTGGCTACGTTGCCGTGCAGATGTCCGACTACGGCAACATCCTCTGGTATCCACCCACGCCCAACATTGACCGCTACCTGGCTGCGTTGGGGCAGATCCGCGATTGGCCTGAAGAGGAACGGATGATAGACACACACCAGGCCCGCCGCGCCCTCGAGATCATGGATCAGGCCGGCTTCAAAACGACTGAGATCAACGGGTGGACCAAGGTCGTCACAAGAGAGTCCCCCGTTTTTGAGACCCAATACCTGACGTGGAGAAATATCTGGCTCAACCCTGACGGAAACGGCCAAGCGATCCATCGCAGGCTAATGGCACGCAGCTTGACCGACGCTGCACTGTACGAAGCAGCCCGCGCCGAATTGGATGCCTGGTATGCCAGCCCCTACGCCGTGTACCTGCAGGCTCGTTTCTTAGTTGTGGGCCGGGTGGCTTAGCAAAATGCGTCTGCACTATCGGAGGAATGCATGTCAGCGATGCTAGAAGACAAATCCGTTCTCATTACGGGCGGCGGATCGGGTATCGGCCGCGCCACCGCTTATGCGTGTGCAGCGCAGGGCGCCAGGCTGTTGATTGCCGATCTCAACCTCGACGCGGCAGAAGAGACCGCTGTCCAGATCCGCAAACAGGGCGGCCAGGCCATTGCCGCACAGGTCGACGTGCGCCACGCTGCGCAGGTTACCGATATGGTGGCGCAGGCCGTCGCCGCCTACGGCCGGCTGGATGGTGCCTTCAACAATGCAGGCATTGTGGGGCCCTTGGGGAAGAGGCTGGCCGAGCACGATGAGGAAGGCTGGCAAGCGATTATGGATGTGAATTTGAAAGGCGTCTGGCTCTGCATGAAGGCCGAAATCAATCAGATGCTGCCACAGAAGGCAGGCAGCATTGTCAATACGGCGTCCATCGCCGGATTGGGGGGTGCAGCGGGACTCAGTCTTTATGGCGCAAGCAAACATGGTGTCGTTGGTCTTACCCGGGCAGCGGCAATTGAGTACATTACCGACGGGATACGCGTCAACGCCGTCTGCCCCGGCAATGTAGATACCCCTATGCTCCAATCAGCCGCCAATGGAGATCCAGAGATCCTGGAGCGTCTCGGCGCTGTCTCGCCCATTGGACGTTTGGCCGAGCCTATTGAAATCGCGGCAGCGGTGGCATGGTTGCTCTCTGACGCTGCCTCTTACGTCAACGGTGTCCCCTTCCCAGTGGACGGGGGATACACTGCCAGGTAGCGAATCCGTCATGCATCTGTCACCAAGGCAACGCGTTCTGGACGTGGGTTGCGCAGCCGCCGCGGACATGATTGAGCTTGCCCGCCGCGTGGCCCTGCGATTTGCGCTGGAGCAGATCAACGAGGCGTTCGCGCCGCTCAAGTGTGGTGGAGTCGCGCGTTCGCTGCTGGATACCAATGCAGAATAGCGGAGGATAGATGACTGTCGTTACCCGCCCCACTTCTCTGGCCGCCTACCGCGAACAGGGCAGACGCGCGGCCTTTCCGCTCGTTGCAGAAAGCGCTGAGACTGCGAAAGGCTACCAGGCTCAGCCCGCAGACCTGTTCATCTCTCCATTCCCTAAGTCCGGCACGACCTGGTTACAGCACATCGTCCATGGTCTGAAAACGTGTGGAGATATGACATTTGACGACATCTCGCGAGTTGTGCCGTGGCTAGAAACGGCGCAGTTCCTGGGAATAGATCTTGACGCCCCTCAGCCTGGCGGATTTCGCGCTTTCAAGAGTCACCTCGATAAGGAATCTCAATGTCAACCTACGTCATCTGTCATGGCGCCACCGCAGGTGGGTGGTACATGCGTAAAATCGAACCCTACCTGAGAGACGCGGGCCATAACGTTTTCCTGCCAACTCTCACTGGATTGGGCGAACGTTCCCACCTGGGGAGCCGCGCAATCGATCTTTACACCCACATTCAGGATATTGTGAACGTCCTCACCTACGAAAACTTGTACGATGTCGTCCTCGTGGGCAAGAGCTACAGCGGCATGGTCATAACCGGCGTGGCGGAAGAACTCCCCGAGCGGCTGTGTCACCTTATATATGTGGACGCCGTCACCCCACAGCACGGACAGTCGCTGCTTGACCTGTTGGAGCCGGATGGTCGCTCCTTCTTTCACGATATGGTCAAGAAGTATGGCGATGGATGGTTGATTCCGGCAAATCGATCCAGTGAAGCGCGACTTACAGACCAGCCGTTTGAGACGTTCACACAACCGCTGGTGGTGCAGAATCCTGCCGCCGCTTCCCTACCCCGCACGTTCATTCGCTGCACAGGACACAAAAGCGGAGATCCGGTGAGCCGGGCACTGGAGCGCTGCGCCGAACTGGCGATTCAGGCAGGATGGCAGTATCGGGAACTGCCCACGGGTCATGAACCCGAGCGAGATGCGCCTGAAGCGTTGAGCAGATTGTTGTTGGAAGCAAGCCAGTGAAGACACACCACAGGAGCACCACATGACCACCACCGCCTACGAGGAGTACGGCAAAGCGCTTTTGGGGCAGGAATAAGCATGGGGGATCAGAAACAAAAACACCCCCGACCGCAGCCGGGGGTGTGAACCGCATGTGGATTTGGGCGAGAGTGGGGTCAGAGGGACTCGAACCCCCGACTTCTTCGGTGTAAGCGAAGCGCTCTAACCAACTGAGCTATGACCCCAATATCAACAGGACACAATCATACTCTTTTGGCCGGTTGTTGTCAAAGCGAGCGAGATCATCACATCACGTTTCATCCATTGCACGAGGGCTGCTGTTACAGCGTCTCGTCCTCGTCCTCGTTTTCTGCCCCTTCCTGTTTGTGGATGCGTACCCGGCGTCCCTGGCCGCCACCCAGATCAGGCCCGACCAGCCCTTTGGCTTCGAGTTGTTCCATCATGCGCGCTGCTTTGGGGTAGCCGATGCGCAGTTTGCGTTGGACATAACTGGTGGTGCAGGTTTCCATGTCGCGCAGCAGATCGATGACATCCTGGAGCAGTTCTTCTTCATCATCCAACTGATCGAGAATGCCAATCCAGGGGGCGACACGCGTGGTGGGGCCGGTGGGGTTTTCCTGGCGATCCTGATCCTGCCAGAACTTGACGACGCGTTCGATTTCCTTGTCTGACACCCAGCATCCCTGGACACGCATCAGTTTGGCGACGCTGGGGTTCATGAAGAGCATATCGCCCTGACCCAGCAGCTTGTCGGCACCGTTGCTGTCGAGGATTACTCGGCTGTCCACCTGACTGCTCACGGCGAAGGCGATGCGCGTGGGGAAGTTGGCCTTGATCAGCCCGGTGACCACGTCTGTGGACGGGCGCTGTGTGGCCAGGATCATATGGATGCCCGTGGCACGCGCCATCTGTGCCAGCCGCACCAATTGGCGTTCTACATCTTCCGGCGCGGTCATCATCAGATCGGCCAACTCGTCCACAATCAGGACGATGTAGGGCAACGGCTCCAATTCTTTGCTCTTGGCAGCCTTCTGGTTGTAGTCGGCAATGTTGCGCACCTTGGCCTCGCGGAAGCGTTGATAGCGATCATCCATCTGCAAAAGCAGCCAGGTCAACGCGCCCACCACCTGATCTACTTCAGTGATGACTTTGCCGATCAGGTGAGGAATACCGTTGTAGCCGGGCAACTCGACCATTTTGGGGTCGACCATGATGAAGCGCAGACTTTCCGGTCCGTGGTGCATGAGTAGACTGACAATCACGGCGTTCACACACACCGACTTCCCCGAGCCGGTGGCGCCGGCGATGAGCATGTGGGGTGCTTTGGCCAGATCCGACACGACCGGTGCGCCTGCCGTGTCGCGTCCCAGGGCGATGGGGAGCATGCCGCCCCGTTTCGACATTTCGGAACTGCTGAGGACGCCGCGAATGCTGACGATGATCTTGTCGACATTGGGCACTTCAATGCCTACGTAGGGGTGGCCGGGCACAGGCGCTTCGATGCGCACCGAGGGCGCAGCCAGCGCCAGCGCCAGATCGTCGGAGAGGTTGACGATACGGCTAACACGCACTTTGCGTCGCTGCCCAGCGCGTTCCGTGTAGAGCGGTTCCACGCCATATTGGGTAACGGTCGGCCCACTTTCTACGTTGACCACGCGTACAGGAATATTGAAGTCGGCCAGCGTCTGTTCGATGAGTTCCTCGGTGCGGGCGGTGTCGCGGCTGCCGTACAATCCGCCGTCCACTTCCAATAAATCCATTGGAGGGAGCGCATCGCTGGCGCGCATGAGTTGCAGGCGCGTCGTGGGCGCAGGAGCCATCTTGTTGCGCAGCGGTTTGTCTGCCGCGCCCGAAGCGGCGGATGCCTTCGCGCCCGATGCTTTTCCAGGGGTAGGGGCCGCCTTCTGTGGCGCCGGTGCAGGATCGACAACAGGTGCCTGCGCGGGAATATCTATGGGCGGCGGCGGTACCCCTCGTTTTGACACTCTGGGGGCGGATGCTTTGGGGGGGGCAGACGCTTCGGGCGCAGTATAGCGCTGCCCAAGTTGCGCCAGCCGATCACGCCAGACCATAAGCAGGCTCAGGTAAGGTGTCAGATAGATCAGCGGTGTGTGGCGGAAGAGCAAATAGACGGCCACGCCCAACACAACAAGGACGGTTACGGCGGCCGGCCAACGCCCCAATCCTTCGACGAGCAGGTTGCCCAGCGTCCAACCCAGCCAACCGGCGTCCCCAGCGGTGGCGCGTGACCAGTCTGCCGTGGGGTGTTCCAGAATGAACGCGCCGCTCTGCAGCCCCAGGATCAACAGTTCTGCGCCGACCAATGCCTGCGCATTCCAATATCCGGCACGGTCGCCGAGCATCAGGATCAGACCCAGGCCCAAGACTGTTACTGCCACCAGCCCGGCCGTCCACCCCATCATGGTTGCGATCCAGGAGGTTTCGCCACTCACCAACAAGGTGAGGCTGAAATATCCACCCAGCAAAAAGACGAAAAGCCCGATCATGGGCAGGCTGAAATTCTCTTGCAATTCTTGCCAGATGGCGTGAAAGTCGGGCGCATTGTTCTGCTGTTTGCTGCGTTTTTGCCGAGATTTGGTCATGCGTTGCTTTCTGTTTTACCCAAGTCGTCGCTGTGCGGGGGCGCGCAGATTGGTTTCTTCGCCGCTCTCAACCGAGAAGATCCCATCGCGGTCGTTCTGTTCCATTTCACTGATGACGCGCGCTACCTGTCCAATCGCCACCCGTTGTTTGCGGTAGAGATCGCTCTCGCTGATGGCGAGCCGCTCGGCGATTTCACGGACTTTGCGCCCCTGAATGAAGCGCATTTCGAGAATGTTATAGAGCAGCCACTCGGGCGTGCTCAGATCCTGTTTGCCGTCTGGGCGCAGCCGCTCGATGGCATGCCCGAGGACAAGACGCAGCGCCTTGGTCGGGTCGCTGTCTGCATGCTCGATGGCATTGCCAACCACACGCAGTTCGATCAATGGGCTGCGTGTCAATTTGGGGCCGCCCCAATAATGGCTCAAGGCGTCTTTGACCCAGCTTTCGAACTCTGGATTGTGAATCGGGCTGGGATCCAGCAGTTCTGCGGCGGTAAACTCCTGTTCGTCCGAAGAGTAGGGCACCAGCCCGCGAATCTGCTGAATGCGGTCGATGCCGGGAATGATCTGGCGTAGGGCCACGAAGACCTGCTTCTGCAACTTGCGATCAATGAGCGCCATGCCGATGCGGTCAATCATCTGGTGCAAGACGGCCTTCTCATCCAGGGTAAGGAGTGGTGTCTGGGTGCGCGCCTCCACCGCCAGAATGCCTTGAACCACTTCCTTGTCATCTTCTGTAACCTCGACCAGTGGCCACAGCCAGAACCCCTGGTGGCTCAACGGTGAGTAGTAATGAATACGCGACTGCTCGCCTTCCTGATTGGTGATCTCTTCATGCGCAACACTGTTGGCCCCATTGCGCAGCGCCGCATTGAGCGCCTCTACCCGATCTTGCACTGTGGTGATGCGGTTGTGCGTGCTGCTCGGCCCCACCACCGCCTCTAGCATGAGATCGGGGCCGACCGTGGCGGCGACGAAGGCGGCGGGGACGCGCAGCAATTCACAGATAGCAGTCAGATGGTTTTCGAGAAATTGGCGCAGATCACTGGTCGTCAACAGTCGACGGTCTAACTCGCGTAGCCATACGATTTCCTCGCGATCTTCACGGTAGACCAGACGATCAACCAGCATCTTGGTCACGCTGAGGATCAATTGGCTGAGCACGATCACGCCGGTAATGATGCTGAAAAGGACAACGTCGCGGGGTAGCCCCAAAATGCGTTCCACGGTGGGAATGGTCTGAATTGCCATGATTACGACAATGGCAACCATGGGGCCGCGCGTGAAGAAGCGGATCAAGCGATAGCGCACCACACGATCCGGCGTATAGACACCAAAGAAGGCGACGGTGTAGGCCATCACCACCAACAGCGTGCCCACGGCACTGTTGCCCAGGATCGAAAGGGTAAAAATCGGCACAGAGAAATTTTGGCCAACCGTCTGTTGCCCAAGCGCAATCAAGTACGGAAAGGTACCGATCCCCGGCGCGATAAAACCGAGCAGCAGATAGGTCATACGGCGGCGGCTGTGTTCTGTGAGACAGCGGCTGCGCGCCTTCCAAATGTTGTGCAGCGAGAGCGCCGACACCAGGGCAAGGAAGGCGGCAAATGGCCAAAAGAGCGGACCTGCCGCCAGATAGCTGATCGGCGGTTGATAGATCACCCGGCCAACCAGCCACGGCGTGAAGAAGGCGATGAGTGCACAGGCTGCCGAAAGCAAAGCCAACCCCGCGCTGATGCGGCCGCGGCGCACCGAAACGTAGTTGGTGGTGCGCAGCACGGCATTCGAGAAAGCGTAGTAGGCCCAGGGCAGCAGCGCAATCCCCAGCCATTGGAAGCGCAGCCAGCGTTCGGCGGAATCGGCTGTGATCACACGGTTGAGTGAGACTTCCGAGGCGTAGGTGATCATCACCGATCCCAGCAAAACGGCAAAGCGCCGCGCCACTGGGTGGCGGACATTGTAGGTGAGCGTATAGGCCAGCAGCGAAAACGCCAGGATCACGACAACCGAGGCGATGAGTCCATCGGTAAAAATCAAAAGCTCAGAAAAAGAGAACGGTATCATAACGGCTTATGGGTACGGATTCGGTGTTCGGTTAGTGGATGAGCTACAGCGACCATTCAATGTTTTCGTCGGCCACGATCCACATTTTACGGCGCTTGAGCAAATGGAGATAGAAGCCACCGCCCACAGTGGGTGTGCGCTGGATGCGCAAGTGGACACCCGCTTCGTCTACGGTGCGAAAGCGGACCTCGCTCATCTCAATGATCGGGCCTTCAGTGGTCAGCCCCGCTTCGTTGCCGTCGAGCCAGATCGTGGGGCCATAGAAGCCCAGGTTGCCGATCTGCTCGGCTGGGTGACGCTGTAGACGCAATTGCGCCGGTGTGCCGTCTGGCGCGGGATCGAGATAACGGCGCTGCCCTAGTTTGTGGATCAACACGGTACGTCGCACACGCAGGCTGTCGGGTTCGTTTTCTCGATCGCTTTCGTAATAGCTGGCCAGCGCCTGGATCGGGCCAAAGGCGTTCTGTTGCGAGAGCAGGCGCAGCAACTCCTCACGCACACTGCTCCACCTGAAACGCCACTCTTTAGCCGTGATCTGATCGCCATAGCGCAGCAATTCCAGCGTGGCCTCGGCGCCCAGGCGGTTGATAATCGAAACCGGCGTCAGTGACATCGGGTCCTGTTTGAGGCGGGCCAGCAGCACTTCGGGCGTTGCCTCGACCTCATCGGTCTTGATGAAGGTGTGGCGCGTGTTGATTGTAAACACAATCCCTAACGCCACCGCCCCCACCAGCAACAGGACAAGCGTCCAGGCGATGGGGTCCATCGACTCGATAATTTGCTGCAGAGACGGGATCTGATTCAGATCCAGCCGCGACAACAGTTCTTCCAAGGGCGATGGTGGTTCTTGCATGATCAGATGACAGTCCTCACGAACGGCGGGTTCGATCTGTCATTCTACCATAGCCTCGGCCCGGACTAGCGATTGTGGAGTGAAGAAACGGCCACTCCATCCGCCAACAGGGCGATCCACTCATCGCCGTCAAAGACAAGTAGCGTGCCCCCGTTCCAGCTTTGGGCCTGCCCGTCGAAGCCATGTTCGTCGCTCATTGCCCAGCCCACGGACGCATCCGCACCGCCGAGGTGCTCGCGCCAGACCTTACCGAAGCCGCGTACCGGCTGCACTCGGTCCGGTGGCGGCGTCAGCGCAGGATCAGACTGTGGCTGCGTCTCGTCCCACGTGTCGGCAAACTGTTGCCAGCGTCCGTCGTCGCTGAGGACGTAAATGACCGCTTCGTCCTTGCGCCAGATCATCTCGCCATCTTCGAATGGCTGGCGGGCAAAGAAGGTCGTCGTCGGCGCATCCAGCGGGCAGCCAAGCGCGGGGAGCTGCTCACGGATGCGTGTTTCGTCATTGTTCAGTCGCACCTGGCAGGGGACGGGGTTGGCTGTGGCCACGGGCATCGGTGTGGGGGTGGCTGTGGGCGTCGGTGTGACGGTGGGAGCCTCCGGCGTCGACGGCAGATCGGCCCATGCCGCGGTGTTTAGGTCCAGCGAGAACGCACGGCGATCGCGCACGATCCAGAGAACATTTCCCGCCGCCAGATCCAGGGCTTCGCTACCGGCAACCAGCGTCGGTTCGCTCAGCCTTTGCCAGGTGACGCCGTTGTCGAAGGAGCGATAGAGCGCCTGCACCTGATCCATGTCACTCTGCGCCAGGAAGATCGCACCCTCGCCCGCCATAAGCTTGACGTAGGTATAGTCCACCCCGCGGTTGACGAACTCGATACCGGGCGTCAACTCCTGCCAGGTGACGCCGCCATCATCAGAGCGCAGCAGGTGCTGCCCGCCTTCGCTAATGAGGCCATAGATGCGGCCACTGTCGGCGAAATCCTGTGCGAAGATCACGTCGTAAAGCCAGGCCGGACGATCGGCGAGACGTTCCCAACGTTCACCATCATCCTTGCTGCGCCAGACGCCATCATATTCCACCAGGTAAAGCGTGCCATCCGGCGCAAGCTGGAAGACGTCGGCGTAAGCTGTTACGTCGGCAGGGAGAGTCAACTCGCGCCATGCACCCACTTCCGCAGTCCACACAAAGAGCTTCTGCTTGGCCGTAACCAGGTAGAGCCGATCTGGGTCCACCGTCTTGACCGGTTCGAGCGCCTTGAGATCGGTCAACCCCTGGTTGAACAGCGTCCAGCTTTCACCGCCGTCCTCGCTGCGAAAGACGCCATCGGCGTTGGTCGAACCGTATTCCACAAAGTAGAGTGTGCCGTCCGTCGCCGCCGTGACGCTCTGGTTATAGCCGCTGACCGTACCCAGATAGCGCTGTCGCCAGGTGGAGCCACCGTCGGCCGACTCCAAGAGCGCGTTGTCCAACTGGTTGACGAAGAGCAGGGGCGTCGTCTTGCCAATATCGATGACGTCGATCCCTGTTGTGCGGCTGTCGGGCAGTTGAGGCAGCGTGTAGTCGCCCGGGTTCGTCCACGAGAGGGTGGCCAGCTCATCCAGCCGGTGATGCACCAGCACCGGCCCCATCCATGTGGCCTGAAAGTAAAAGACGCCGGAGCGGTCGTCCAACACTGCATGGTCGAGATCGATGGGCGCCAGCAGGAAACCGTCCAGCTCGAGATCGGGGTTGAAGCGGGCCAACACATCGCCTTCCTGAACATAGAGCGAACCGGTGGGCGTGTCATAGTGGAGCACGCCGGTGCGCCCGCTGACCTCGTCGATGGCGTTGCCCAGCGCGTCGAAACGGTGGATGCCGGTTGCCCCGCCCAGGCCAAAGTAGGCGAGGAAGATGTCGCCGCTATCTGGTGCGAAGAGTACGCTGCTCGACACATTCTCGCGGATCGGCGTGTCAATCGGCGTATCCGCCGGGATCGTTTGGTTCTCCTCAGGTGGTAGATAGATCACGGCGGAGTTGCGGTTGTTCGAGCCGGGAACCCCGTTGTTTTTGTGAACCACCAGCGCGCCCGACACCGGGTTGACCGACACGTTGAAGGCATACGGATTGGGGATATACCCCTGCGGATCGGGGAAGGTGCTGTCGAGCCGGCCCAGCAGGTTGCCGCCGTCATCGTAGATCGTGACCCCGTCGTCGGCAATATAGACTAGATTGCGGTTGGGGTCGGCAGCGGGCACGCCGCGCTGGGCAAAGGTGACGATCTCCTCACCGCTTTCCAGGTCGAGCGCCACCACCCTCTCTGCCATATCGATGTAACGGTTGACATAGAGGCGACCGTTGACGCTGTCCAAGCCGAGCGGATAGTGGCCGCGCCACTGGGCCAGGATTTCGCCGCTGGACAGGTCGATGCTGTGGACGCGATCCTGGTTGTCGGCGACGAACAGCCGGTTTCCTACCTTGTCCAGCATGATCTGGGCCACGCGCACGCCGAGAATGGTGGTGTGATCCACAACCAGTGTTTCGGGATCGAGCAAGTGGAGTCGATCTGTCTCGCCGAATTCGTAGATGCCGGCCAGAACAGTATCGCCGGCGGCGAAGGTGCGCGGCATCTCCCAGTTGTTCCAACGCCGGCTGTGAATCGTTGACAGATCTACCGTGGAGAGCGCCCAAAGCCAGTATTGCGGCTCATTGCCATCGGTGGGATAGGTGTATCCGCTGACGAGAAGTTGATCGCGCGCGGCGTCGAAAAAGAATTTCTGGCCCACCAGTCCATCCACGCGGGCGATCTCGTTCAGATCGGCATCGAGCTGACGTACGCTGTCGCCACTGTCGTTGACGCCCAGATACCAGGTGCCGGCAGGGCCGGCGCTGAGGGTGTCAATCCAGCCCGGGTCCTCGATCTGGGCGAGGACGGCGCCATCTTCCAGATCATAGAGGACGACTGCCTCGCCGTTGTCGTAACTTGCCTGCACCAGGATAGCCTCGTCGCTGACGGCGATGCGCTGTGGACGATCGAAGGCGCGCCAGCGTTGGGTGCGCAAATCTGGGGTGTAGACCGTGAGCGAATTGTCGTGGCGCACGACCACGCTTTGTTCGTCTGGGCTGACAAGGAAGCCGCGCACTTCGGTCAACGCCAACTCTATGCCATCTGTGCGCGGATTGTAGGTGTAGAGCCGTCCGTCGCCGGCATCGAGCAAGTAGCCGCGGCGACCATCGTCGCTGATCCAGAGTTTGCCGGTTGCGCTGCCATCGTCGCCTAGATCGATGACGGCACGGCGCACAATCGAGCCATCATCCATACGCACCACCGTCACAGCGTTGGCTGTGCGTCCGTCAATTTCGGGGACACGCCCGCTGAGTACGTAGACCAGCCGGTGCGCGTTGTCCACGGCGACGGAGAGCGGCGAGTAGGCGTCGCCCGCAGCGACGCCCAGATCGACCGACCGCCAGCGGGGCAGGGGCGGTGTAGGCGTCACTGTGGGTGTTGGCGTGGAGACCACGGAGGCAGTTGCGGTCGCCGCCGGCTGCCCAGCCTGCGCCAAAGCTGAGCCATGCTGCACCCCAACCAGCAGCGCCAACAGACCACACAGAAGCAGAAAGTGTCGAACTGTTGCCATTTAGCCCTCCTTCACATCTCCGCATCCGCGCGTCTTACTCGACGCGCTCCCAATGGCCATTTTCAAACAGCAGGAAGCGCTCGGCCAGACCGAAGCTGAGCAGCGTGCCATGCGCCCAATCCTGTGTGGTGCCGCTGACACCACTTTCAGGGAGGGTGGCCCAGCCCAGAGGTGCGGCCGCGCCGCCCAATTGTTCACGCCAAACCTTGCCAAAGCCGCGAATGGGCTGGAACGTACCGCCCGGTGCGACGAGCGCGGGATCGCTTTCAGTGTCGCCCTCGACAAAGGTGTCCTCGAAGACGCTCCACGCGCCATTTTCGTATAGCACGTAGATAGACTGCGTATCCTCGCGCCAGATCATCTGGCCGTTCTGGAAAGGCTGACGCGCCATCTGCGCCAATTCGGGGGCGGCCTGAGGGCAACCAAGCGCCGGGTATTGCGTGGCGAGTTGCGCATCCTGGCCGGTGAGTTCTTCGCTGCACGGATCCTCTGCCAGTGGAGAAGGCGGCGTCGGCAGCGGCGATACGGCGACGGCGCGCGGCGTGGGCAACACACTTTCTGCCATGGGTTCAGGCGTATTGACGGGTTCAGGGGTATCGATAGGAACGGGCGTGTCGGTCGGCGCAGGCGGCGCGCTGGTCGGTGTATCCGTGGGCGCGGCGACTGTGGGCATCGCGGTTGGTTCGGGTGTGGGTTCTTCGCCGCCGCCACAGGCAGCCAGGATCAGCACCAGAATTAGCAGGATAGGGGTTATCCATCGCGTAGTGATCACAATGTTCTCCTCGGTGATTGATAGGTTATGGTTTGACAGAACAAACGCACCAGGTGTGAGTGCAGTTCCTGTGCTCGTCTCCGTTGGACTGAGGATAAACCATGCCAAGCGGTAGAGACAAGACCGATATTCTAGTGTCTATCCGTAAATTACAGTGCGCAGCCCTACGTTCGCTCTAAACAGGCCAACTTCGCCGGGCTGCTGTGAATTTACGGATAGATTCTTACCGTGGAGTCAGCCATGCCAGCATGCCGAAGAGACCGCATTTTCCCTGTTCGGCACGGTGACTGTAGAAATCTTGCGTGTTTTGGGCGGTGTCGATGCCGCCGATCTCAATCTGAGCCTGCGGCACACCGGCTTCGATTAACTGGGCGGCGTTGGCCTGCCACAGATCAAAGGTAGGGTTCGCTTCGGGGCCATTCGGAAAGCGGAAGAAGCGATCCGGCTGGTGCAACCTGGCCTGGGCCATGTTGAAGACTTCTGCGCCGACTTCGTAGCTTTCGGGGCCAATGCTTGGTCCAATTGCGGCAACCACGTTGGCCGGATCGGCACCGTAGGCGGCTTGCATCGCCCACAAAGTGGACGCGGCCATGCCGTTTACCGTGCCGCGCCAGCCGGCATGGCAAACCCCCAGGGCATGGACCACCGGATCGTAAAGCAGCACCGGCACACAGTCGGCGAAAAAGAGCAGCAGCGGTAGCCCCACGGCATCGGTGATCAGCCCGTCCGTGGCCTTTTGGCGTTCGCCTGCATTGTCCCAATCGACCTTGGCCACCGCCGTCCCGTGGACCTGATGCGTGTTGACGCGCTGGGCCGGATCGGCACCAACCGCGGCGCAGAAACGCGTGAAGTTCTCTTGCACACGATCGGGCGTGTCTCCCCGCGTGACGCTGAAGTTAAGGCTCGTCCAGGGCGTGGGGGACACGCCACCGTGCCGCGTGCTCACATGGGCTCGCACCGGCAGATCGGCCAATGATTCAAAGGTGTAGGAGACAACGCCGTTATCGTGTTGAAGTCGGTGCATTCGAGGTTGGTTCTATTTCTGGTTTTTGATGGGTGCTACGATCTCTTTGACGGTCATACTGTCCTGCCACTCGTAGCGGTGTAGTAAGCCGCGCCGGTTCATAAAGTTGTGAGAAGCGAATCAGCCCCACCAAGGGGGTTCCCAACCACAATTGGGTTGTTCGCTACTCCAACTCTACTGGCGCAATGGATACATTCCCAAACTCGGTCTGGTGTTGCGCGGCCTTGAGCTTGGTCCACGGTTGCCAGTCCTGGGCGCGCCAGGGGCCGCCTTTGGCCCCAGGCAGAGGACGGCTGGCATTGTCGCCATAGCGGAAGGCCCAATCTGGATCGCAGGCTTTACACGAAAGGCAGCCGGCGCTGTCGGGCGGACAGCTCAATCCGGTGCGATCCTGGGCGGCGAGGCGCAGCTCGTAATGGAAGTAGTTCTCGCTGACGCCACTTTGTACGATATCCCACGGCAGCGCCTCGCCCACTTGCCACTTGCCGATGTAGTGATCCCTGTCCAGCCCCAGATCCTCCATCGTCTGAAAGAAGGAGCGCACATTGAGGTCGCCCGACGGGATCGCCAGCAACACTTTGGACAGTTCTCGATCCCCGCGGCTGAGGACTGCCTGTACTTCGGCCCAATCCGGCGAGTCGGCGCGCACGGCGACGCCATGTCGGGCCAACGCCTTGTTGATCATGCGTTGCCGATTTTTGATCGTGCGCGAATCCGTCATGCCTTCCCATTGGAAGGGCGTGTGCGCTTTGGGTACGAACGGTGTGGCGTTGATGGCAATGCGCCGGTTGAAGCGCTTCTTGGCCTCCAGCGTAAAATCAATGATAGCCTGAATATCATCGTCGGTTTCGGTGGGGTGACCGACCATGAAATAGAGCTTCAACTGCGGCATGTTTAGCTCAGCAGCAAGGCTGATGGCGCGCATCATCTGCTCTTCGGTCTGCGTTTTGTTGATCACATTACGCAGCCGTTGACTACCCGCTTCGGGCGCAACGGTAAGTGTCTGCGTGCCGCCCTCGGCCATCGCCTTGATCAGCGGGATCGAGATAGGATCCATGCGCATTGAACTGGCGCTGATGCTGGCGCCCATGCGGTGTAACTCGGTGGCGAGGGCATCGATCTGCGTGTGATCGCTTACCGCCGCGCTCACCAGCCCGATGCGATTGTGACCGCGTCCAATCGCGTCCTCGGCCCAGAGCAGCAGTTTGTCCAACGGCTGCTCACGCGGCGGACGGTAGACGTAACCGGCCAGGCAGAAACGGCAGCCGCGCCCACAGCCGCGGGCGATCTCCATGAGGTGCATATCGCCGAATTCGGTGTCGGCTGTGTAAAGTGTCGAGTGCGTGGGATGTTTGTAGAGTTCCCGCACCCACAGCCGTTCAACCGGGCGGAAGTCAACGTGATTGCGATTCGATGGGCGCAAGGACGGCACGTAAAAACCGGGGATCTTGTCCAGTGCGGCCAGCAACGCCTCACGATCCTCGTAGAGACCCTGGCGACAAAGCTCCAAAAACTGCGGAACCGCTTCCTCGCCCTCACCGATCAGGATCACGTCGAAAAAGGCAGCCATCGGTTCTGGGTTCATGGTGATGCCAGGGCCACCGGCAATCAGCAGCGGCCACTCGCTGCCGTCCCAGCGTGTAGACGCCTGGCGATCCTGGGCCAGCGGTGGTACGTTGGCCTGACGCAGCATCTCCACCACGTTGAAATAGTCCATCTCCCACGAAACCGTGAAAGCCCAAATGTCGAACTCGTCGGCAGGGCGTTCGTTCTCCAGCGAGAGCAACGGATTGCCTGCGGCCGCGCCGCCCTTCTGCCAGAAGATGCGCTCGCAGACCACATCCTCTTCGGCGTTGAAGCGGCTGTAGAGGAGTTGAAAGGCCAGACTGCTCATGCCCACGTAATAACTATTGGGGAACGAGAGCGCAACCGGAATCTTGCCGCCCCAGTTTTTGACGATCGTGCCTTCCTCGCGTTCAAGTGGCGTCGTCTGTACCGGCGTCGATTGCGTTTGATTTCGTCTGTGATTGTTGCGTCGAGATTTCGCCATAGCATCCTGTTCACTGCAAAAAAGAAACGGTCACTCAGACCGTCCGCGCGTCGGCTGGGATTATACCACAGTTCAGGCCGGCTGCAGGTGAGGTCGCTTTCGATTGGGAGCGTCTCATAGTATTGGGTGGATCCATGTCTACCGGGAAGCCACGACGGATGGACACGGAGGTCCATCCCTACGTGTAGGGGCCGGCCTCCGTGCCGGTCCGTTCTGGGTAGCTGCCCTGAAGATCAGAACCGAAAAACTTGGGACGCACCCCTTTCGATATCTGGCGCTGGCCGCGCTGGCCGTCTACTTTGTATTTCTGTTTGCGACGGTCTCGCGCTGATCTGTTCGCCGGCGGCGAGCAGTGCTATACTAAATTCATGATCGCGCACATGCCTGCAGCCTTGATAGTGTTTGTCGCCATCCAACTCGTCGCACCCTCCACTCCGCGGATGGCGCCCTCTCATGCGCGCCGATCTGCATCAGTCTCGCCGGTGGCACGTCGAGTCTGGCTGCTCCTCGGCCTTTGCCTGCTCGTGTGGGGACGCTGGGTTGAGCGCTTGCGTGATCTGCCGATCGGTTGGGCATTGAGCGTGGCGGTGCGCCGTCATCTGCATTGTTCGATCCTGGCGCTGTTGGGGCATACGTCAGTACCTCACCGCGCCTACCCCCTTTCCTGCTGCCTCCTCGATTGATCCTTTCGGAACAGTGGCTGTACTTCAACTCTCCTTCACTTCCGAAAGGACAAACTCATGCAATCGCTTTCGATTCGACTTGGTTATTGGTCGGCGCTGCTCTGCGTGTTGAGCTTCGTCATCTACACCGTCAGTTTTGTGGCCATTCTCTTCGTCAGTCCGCTCTTTCTGTGGACAGATTTTGACGCGTACCTCACCTACACCCAGCAGTACCACACCTTCTGGCCCGAGCTAGGGCGCCTGAGCATGATCGTGTTTGGGATCGGGTTCGTATTCGTACTGGCGGCAGTGGAAGAGTACGCCGCAGCGGATCGCAAGATCCTGGCCCGGCTGGGGACGCTCTTCGCGCTGGCGGCTGTCGTGTTGACGGGCGGCTTCTACTTCGTGCAGATCAGCGCCGTACGGCTCAACCTGGCGCAGGGGACGGTGACGGCCCTGGAGCAGGTAATTCAGGGGAACCCCTACTCGGCCTTTGCTGCGCTCAACATGATGGGCTGGACACTCTTTTTGGGGGTGTCATCGCTTGTCGTCGCGCCTATCTTTGGCGGCGGGCGGCTAGAGCGCGTGATCCGGGTCGCCTTCCTGGTCAACGGCGTCAACAGCATGGTGGGCGCGCTGGCCTATATCTTCGCGATCGTGCCGCTCGTCTTCATCACGATGAATTTGGTGCTGGGCGGTGCGATTCTCACCGTGACGATTGGCCTGATGATGCTGTTTCGACGGTTGAGATAGACGAATCACCTGAGTTTTTTCTGCGCGGCCTGCCACTCATCCGCCGTATTGACATTGACGAAGGAGGTTAGCTCCGGGTCGATACGGCGGATCGCATCTTCGTCGACAAAATGGGTGCGCACGTCGTCAAAGAAGCTGTCCATGCGGCGCTGGCCCGACGTTAGCCGCGCCCGGATGGCAGGCAGGCAGCGCGGATGGTAGATGGCGTGGAGCGGCTGTGGGCGCCCCATCGTATGGGGCACCAGCGCATCCCAGCAGGCAACCCCCCGATCGTCCACCTCTTCGGTCAACGTGAGCAGCCACGCAAAGAGATCTGCGTCGAGGAAGGGCATGTCGCAGCCCACGCAGATTAACCAACCTTCCACCTGGTCCAACGCGGTCGCCAGCCCGCCCAAGGGGCCGCTATTGGGGTAAGCGTCGGATAGGCAGCGCGTGGCCCATCCCACTGTGGCTGCATGAATGTTGGGATCATTGGCGACGACGAGTACGTCGTCGGTCAGGCTGTGCAGTCGTTCCGCTACCAGGCGGATCAAGGGCATCCCTTGGGGTGTGGGCAGCAGTGCTTTGCTCTGCCCCATACGGCGGCTCTGTCCGCCGGCGTTGATGAAAAGGGTTGTGGGCGACATGCGCATCTCCGGTGGGTATTCCCAAAGAAAAACGGACCGACGCAAACGCCGATCCGCTTTATGATTGACAACCAGTCTTTAGACTCCTGGTAACTATTCAACCGAACAGTTACGATTTTGTCCGTGCTCTAGGCGTCGAGGAAATTGACCACATCACCGACGGTCTGGATTTCTTGAGCCTTTTCGTCGCTAATCTCGCCGCCGAACTCCTCCTCGAAGGCCATGATCAGCTCCACGAGATCGAGGCTGTCTGCATCCAGATCGTCTTTGAAGCTTGCTTCCATCGTAACATCGTCGGGATCAACATCGAGCTGATCTACGATTATTTTCCGTACGCGTTCAAGAGTGCTTCCTGCCATGGTACTTCCCCCTTTACCAAAATGGGTTGTCGGTTGTCGATAGTCTTTGTTGGTAGTCTGAATCGGGCGCGTTTACTGTTTATCCCGGTGGACAATGCATACTGGCTGGCGCTGTGGTTTTCAATTCGAAATAGATGAACCCTGGGTTGTTACGCACCGCGCTGTGATCGGTATGATTCTGCAAGTTCTCATGCATCTGAACTGTTTGGCTGCGATGGGAATGCGTAAACCTGACCCATTGTAGCGATTGCATAGCAAGCTGTCAAAAGTAAGACCGCAAAGGGATGCCTATGTTTCTGAAGCAGATAGCCGTGTGCCTCTGCAATTGGAAATTCCAGAGGTGACGAGTAGAATAGGCAGTTGTTGATCTTCAAAACACGCCGAACAATAGATAGTTGCGCCTTCGCGTGAGATTGTCTTGTGAAAACCAGTTTTGTCCCCGATTTTCTTGAATGGAGCCGATTTTGCTTTCCCATAGCAGCCGAAAAGCGGATCACATTCGGATCAACCTGGAAGAAGACGTCGACTTCCTGCAATTGACAACCGGCTTTGAGCGCTTTCATTTTGTCCACGAGGCGTTGCCCGAAATCGATTTGGCGGAGGTTGACACGGGGATCACGGTCTTTGGCAAACGCTTATCGGCGCCTATTCTCGTCAGTTCGATGACGGGTGGCACCGACCGCGCGGCCATGATCAACCGGCGTCTGGCTGAAGCAACCCAGGCGTGTGGCCTGGCAATGGGGCTAGGCAGTCAACGTTCGGCGCTCGAAGAGCCAGAAACCGCGGCGTCCTTCCATGTTCGCGACTACGCACCAGATGCACTGATCTTTGCCAACCTGGGCGCGGTCCAGTTGAACTACGGCTATGGGGTGGAACATTGTCAGCGTGCCGTCGATATGCTCGAAGCGGACGCGCTGATCCTCCACCTGAACCCGTTGCAAGAAGTAGTGCAGGCCGAAGGGGATACCAATTGGCACGATCTCTTGCCCAAGATCGCTGCCATCTGTCGTGCACTACCTGTGCCGGTGATTGCCAAAGAGGTGGGCTGGGGGATTAGTCGATCCACAGCGCGCCGGCTGATCGAGGCAGGCGTCGGGGCCATCGACGTTGCCGGCGCCGGTGGCACCTCCTGGAGCCAGGTGGAGATGCACCGCGCACCCACCGAACGATTGCGCCGCTTGGCCGAGGCTTTTCGTGACTGGGGCACGCCCACGGCGACAAGTTTGAGCTGGGTGAGCGAGGTGCGCGCCGAGATGAACAGCCCGTCGTTGCCCATCTTCGCCAGCGGCGGCATGCGCACCGGCCAGGACATTGCCAAAGCTGTGGCCCTGGGCGCAGATCTAGTGGGGTTGGCTTCACCCTTTCTCAAACGGGTAATGGACTCAACTGAAGCCGTCATCGAAGAAATGGAGATCCTGGAGGCTGAGATGCGCATCGCCATGTTCTGTGCAGGTGCAGGCAGTGTGGCTGCGCTCCGTCGTCCCGGCATCCTCATTCCACGGAGAGAACTCTATGTTGGATCATAACGTATTTGATGCATTTGCATCCCGTTGGTTGCCGCCGCTTGAAGCCGAAATGCGCGCAATTCTGGGCAACAGCCAGGCGCCCTATCATCCCTTCTACGGGATGATGAATTATCACATGGGCTGGCTAGACGAAGAGTTCCAACCGGGCGATTTCTCAGCCGGCAAGCGCATCCGCCCGTTGCTGCTGTTGATGGCGTGTGCTGCTGTGGGTGGCGATCCGGCGCAGGCCGTGCCCGCCGCTGCTTCTATCGAAATTCTGCATAACTTCTCGCTCGTTCACGATGATATTGAGGATGGCGACGAAGTTCGGCGTCATCGGCGTACCGTATGGAAAGCCTGGGGCATCCCTCAGGCCATCAACGCCGGGGATGGCATGTTCGCACTTTCTTATCGGGCCATGATTCGCCTGGCGGAAAAGAGTGTGGATCCTGGCACTGTGGTCGCCGTCCTGGATCGCTTTACCGACGCCTGCGTCAAATTGACCGAAGGACAGTATCTCGATCTAGGCTTTGAGGCACGGCTTACTGTTTCGGTGGATGAGTATATGCAGATGATCGGCGGCAAAACGGCGGCCCTTCTGGCTGCCGCACTTTCGATTGGGGCATTGGTTGGCGGCGCCGGCCAGGAAGTGGGCGAGGCACTCTACCGATTCGGCCACAATATCGGCCTCGCCTTCCAAATCCGCGATGATATTCTGGGGATCTGGGGCGAACCCGCTATCACAGGCAAAGCCGTCGGCAACGACCTGCTGCGCCAGAAGAAGAGCCTGCCTGCGCTGTACGCACTAAACCACCCCGAGGTAGGTGGAGATCTGCAACGTTTGTGGTCGTACACCATCAGTGGCAAGCAGTTGCCGATGGCGTTGGACTTGCTGACAAAGGCCGGCGCTCGCGATTTTGCCGAAGCAAAGGTCTATCAGTTCCATCAAGAGGGTGTCCGGGCGCTGGTCGATGCGCTGGGTCCTCAGGCGGCGGCCTCTCCTCTCATGGTGCTGGCGGATGGTCTGGTCGAGCGCCAGACGTAGGTTCTTGTCTTTCACTTTTGTCTTTCACGCGTACAAAATACAGATTGAGTACAAAAAAGCCCACCAGCCAATTCTGCTGGTGGGCTTTTTCAAGCGACGGCCTTCAAAGAGATGCGCGTTGTTGATCTACTCTTGCACGCCGCTCATCTCGACGATGATCAACGTGTCCGTCGTGCGGATGCCGGACAGCACCAGACCGGCCGAATCCGCCAGCCCGGCCAATCCATCGGAAGCCGCCGTTTGCATCTGCTCCTGGATTGGCGCAATCTGGGGAGCCAGCAAGGGATTGTTTGCCGGTAAACTGGCGCCACGGACTGTCAGGGTTTCGATGGTGAGGGTTAAGTCATCATTGGCCGCGGCCAGTGCAATCGTCAGGGTCAACTCGGTGGCGCCGAAGGGAGCCGGCAACTCGGTAAAGACGGTCAAATCAATTCGATTGTCCGGTTTGAAGTCGATGCCTCGAATCTCAACAGGCGTCGGTAGCCCCGCCACTATGTCCTGCACCGTGGGTGTCGTGAGCATGTAAGAAATAAAACTCTCTGTAACCGTAACGCGGATAGCTGAGGATGACGTCGTTTGAGCCACAGCAGTCTGTGGGCTCAATGAAGTGCCGACCAACAGACCAACCGCCAATGTCGTGATGACGATTCGAGTAAGCAGATTTCGCATGCAAAGACTCCTTTCGGCGTTGCACAGGTAAGATGTCAGGACGATGGCAAACAAATTTGTTCTTGCGTCAGCCCATACATTGGGGAGTGTGCACGGCTGCCGGCTGTCTGGGTGAGGATGGAACCAGTATGTGTATATCTTTGCTCAAATACACAGATAGATCAAGTTCGAGAAAAGAGGGGAGTCAGCGAGCGCGATTGTGTCGGACACAATCGCGCTCGCTGACTCCTTCTATCACTCCCAATTTTCCAGGGCATCCTTGACGGCGGCGCAGAAGGCATCGGCGCTGGCACCATCAAGCACACGGTGATCATAGCTGAAACCGAGCGTTGTCATCGGCGCGAAGGTGAGGTAATCGCCGGTGTTGGCTTCGAGCGGATGACCCTGACTGACGACGATGGGGCGCTTTTCGATAGCACCTACGCCCAGGATACCCACTTGCGGCTGCACAATGATCGGCGTCTGGAAGCGACTGCCGCCGGTGCCGTAGTTGGTCAGGGTGATGGTGCCGCCCTGCAATTCGTCGGCCGTCAGTTGGTTATTGCGCGCCCGCTGGGCTAGATCGTTGACCTTGCGGGCAAAGCCCATCAGGTTGAGTTCATCTGCATTCTTGATGACCGGCACGATCAAGCCGCCGACGCCATACTTATCCGGGGGCAAGGCCACGGCCATGCCGATATGGATCTGCTTGTGGATGACCAGACCATCCTCGCGCCAGCTTGCATTGGCCGCCGGCACTGCACGCAGACCGGCGATCATGGCCTGGAAGAAGTAGGCCGTGATCGTGAGGTTGACACCCGCCTTGGCGAACTCGTTTTTTGCCGCCTTGCGATGCGCCAGGACGGCGCTCATGTTGACGTCCCACATGGTGGTGACGTGAGGCGCGTTGAAGGCGCTTTGTGCCGTGTTGCGGGCGATCAGCGTGCGCATGCGCGTGTGGGGCACGAACTCGTCCCCTTCGCCGAGCGCCGCTCCACTCGCCTGAGCCTTTGGCTGTGCAGCCGGTTTGGGTTGTTCCGGTGCTGCACTTCGCTGTGGTTGCGCCTGTGGTTCCGTGGGCACGGCTGTGGTCGTCGGTTTGGCTGCCTGCGACGGCGCGGGAAAGGGCGCCTCGGTGGCCAGATAATCTTTGCCCATCTTTTCGGAAACGTACCGTTGTACATCGTAGCGGGTGAGCGTGCTCAGCGGGCGGTCATCGGCCACGGCGCGTAGATCGACATCATAGTCGGCAGCCGCGCGGCGTACACCCAGCGACGCCACATCGGCAAAATCGCCAGGCAGACCGGCCGGCGCCGCCGTTGAAGCTGGCGCCCCATTTTGCTTTTGTGCCATGAAATCGAGGACGTCGCTTTTGCGGATCTGGCCGCCGGGGCCACTGCCGCTGATGCCGCCAAGATCGACGCCTTCATCTGCCGCGATCCGTCGCGCCACCGGTGTGGCTTTGACACCGTCCTCACCGGGCTGCGCAGGCGCCGGCTCCTCGTTGGCCGGGGCCGGACCGGTGGCGACTGCCGGCGGGGCCTTCGTTTCTTCCGCCGACGGCGCCGTTGTTTCTTCCGCCGCCTCGTCACCGCTATCCTCTACCGATTCGCCTGCCTCGCCGATGACGGCAATTACCGTATCGAGCGAGACGAGTTCACCTGGGCCGACGTTCAACTTGAGGACGGTGCCACTGGCCGGTGAAGGGACTTCGGTATCCACTTTATCGGTGGCGACTTCGACCAACATTGCCCCTTCTTCGACGGTGTCGCCTTCTTCGACGAGCCATCGGTTGATCGTGACATCATCAATGCCTTCTCCCATATCGGGGAGTTTTACGTTTGTTGTCATCTTCTTACCTCATCATCTCTAAGACTGTGGCCACCATGTTTTTCTTCCAGGGAAGGACCTCTTCTTCCAGCACATGTGACACAGGGATCGAGACCGGCGCCATACCCAGTCGGCGCGCCGGCGCTTTGAGCAGGTGAGGGCCTTCTTCGTAGACGCGTGCCACAATCTCGGCGCCGATGCCGCTGTTGGCATAGGATTCGTGTACTGCCAATAAGCGCCCTGTCTTGGCTACTGATTTGAGAATCGTGTCGGTGTCCATCGGTTCGACACAGCGCAGATCCACGACCTCGACCTCGATGCCGTGGTGTGCGGACAGTTCTTCGGCGGCCTCCAATGCCTGGAGGAGACAGTAACTAAAAGTAGCAATCGTCAGATCGCTGCCTTCGCGCTTGACGTCGGCGACACCAAGGGGGATGGTGTACTCTTCCTCCGCATCAGGCGCATCGCCGCGGGTGAAGTAGAGCATCTTGTGTTCTAAGAAGACGACCGGATTGTCATCGCGGATCGCAGATTTGAGCAGACCCTTGGCGTCGTATGGGGTCGCCGGGGCCACGACTTTGATGCCGGGGAACTGGGCGTAGAGGCTATCGAAACTCTGGCTGTGCTGCGAACCATAGCGCTTCCCGCCGCCCTGTTGGCCGCGGATCACGAGCGGAATGTTGATGAGGCCGCCTGTCATGTATGAGTACTTGGCGATCTGGTTAAAGATCTGATCCGCTGCCACCAGCGTAAAGTCCATGTACATCAGTTCGATGATGGGCCGTAACCCCACAGAGGCCGCACCCAGGGACATGCCCATGAAGGCCTGCTCGCTGATCGGGGTATCAATGACCCGTTTGGGGCCAAATTCGTCGAGTATGTGGCGGGTGACGCGGAAGAGACCGCCATAGTGGCCGACGTCTTCGCCGATCAGAAAGACGTTCTCATCACGGCGCATCTCTTCGCGTATCGCTTCGTTGATCACCTGGATATAAGTTGTCTTGCGCATCGCTTCTCTCCATGAGGGGTAATGCGTACTACGTAATGCGTAACGCCTGTATCGGCGTCAGTTCCGGATGGAGACGCACTCCGCATGCATTCCCTGTTACACTGTTGCGTAAATACCACGGCAGAAAGCCGGCGTCTGTACCACTGGTAGAGAGTGCCGGCCCACTTCCGCCGGGATTTACTGTTTGTATACGTCGGTGTACGCCTCGGCGATATCGGGCCACGGACTGTTTTCGGCAAACTCCATGGCATCAGCCGCAGCCTGCTCGCTTTCCTCTTCGATCTGCTTGACTGTGGCTTCATCCACGTCGCGCTCGAGCAGCTTGTTGCGCAGGACGACCAACGGCTCGTGCTGACGATGGTAGTCGATTTCATCTTTCGTGCGATAGGTTTCCAGATCCCCTGCCATATGACCGGCCAGGCGATAGGTTAGCCCTTCAATGTAGGTGGGGCCTTCCCCGCCGCGTGCACGTTCCGCTGCCTGTTTGACGGCAGTATAGACAACTTCGACATCGTTGCCGTCGATCTGCACGCTTTCCATGCCGTAGGCGCGGGCGAACATGTAGAGCTCCTCCACCGACGAGGTGCGGCCAATCGGCGTCATCTCAGAGTAGCGATTGTTCTCGCAGTAGAAGATGACCGGGAGTTTCCACTTTTGCGCCATGTTGAACGTTTCGTGGAGGACGCCCTGGTAGTTGGCGCCATCCCCAAAGAAGGTGATGGCCACATGCTCTTCCCCCCGGATCCACGAAGCGAGGGCCAAACCGGCGGCGTGGGGCACCTGTGCGCCGACGATGCCGTTGGCGCCCATCATGCCGTGTTCGGGCGAAACGAAATGCATCGAGCCGCCTTTGCCCTTGGCGAACCCATCGGAGCGCCCTAGAACTTCGGCGACGGCGCGCTTGGGATCCATGCCCCAGGCCAGACCGTGGTGATGGCCGCGATAGGTACAGGTAACATAGTCACCTTTGTGCAGGGCCGCCGCAGTGCCTACGGCGTTGGCTTCGTGACCGATAGCAGTATGCATGGCACCGCCGATCTTGCCTTCTTCGGCAGCCTGCAACAGCAACTCCTCGACTCGCCGGATTAAGAACATCGTCCGGTACATCTCTTGCAACTGATCATTAGGAAGCTTTTCTACCTCGAGTTGGGTAGAAGCTTCCTTTGCCAGTACTTCTGAATTCGAAGATTTTGGCATGGCAGATTCCTTCCTGGTCGTTCACTGAAACGACTTATTGTTTGATCGTCCCTGTTGCTGCGCACCCGTGTGCACCATCAATCAGTTCTTCATTCAATGAAACTCTCATTAACTCGTGTAATGCAGTTGGCTCGGTCACACTCTGGCAGGGAGTACGTGCTATCCAGGTTCTGTTGACATTCACAGTGCCGCCTCCCGGCGACTCACCCTGAATATTGGCGACCACCAAAGGAGACCTGTGAACTATCAACACATCCTGGCCCGGCCCGACGCCCGTCAACTGCGTAAGACGAGTCACTTCATTCTGCAAGCGTAGCGGCCACGAAAGGCTTACGCGAAAAATCCGCACTATCAGGCTGTTCACAGGACGCGCCCCACCTGATACGCGCACCGAATCCCTGCCTAATATCGCAGCAATTCTATCATGCCGGCCCAGAATCGACAACGCGGCAAAGAGAAATTGGCGCATCTCTTTATAGGTGCATCTGCGCCAACGACGGCAGGTATTGGCCCAAAAAACGGAGAAATGTGCGTGTCACGGGCGAAAAGAAGACATCCTCGTTCCACACAAGTTTGAGCGTGCGCTGCATGGGGGTGCCTTCGATGCGCAGGGCGTGGAGTAGCCCGAGCTCCAGTTCACTGTTTACGGCGTAGTCGGGCAGGATGGTGATGCCCATGTCTTTGGCCACTGCACGTTTGATCGATTCGACGTTGTCAAATTCAGCCGCTACCTGCACCTGAATCTTGGAAGCGGCCAGACGCGCGTCCAACCAGATGCGCGTCTGGCTGTTAGGCTGGCGCATCACAAAGGTCTGTCCGTTCAGATCTGCGCACGTCAGCGTATCCAACTTCCACCACGGGTGTTTGCGGCCCACGATCACCCATTGCTCGTGGACTTCCAATTCGAGCACGCCAAGCTGCGACAACTCTACATCATCCAACTCCCCTTCGATCAGGCCCAAGTCAATCTTGCCCTCGCGCAGGTCCGCCACAATCTGAGGGGTAATGCTGGTCTGCACCGACACTGTCAGGTTGGGGTAGCGCATGCGAAACGCCTGCACCCAATCGGGCAGCCGATAGACGCTGATACCGGGGGTGGCGGCTACAGAGACCTGTCCGTCGGCGAGCTGGGTGACATCGGTGACGGCGTTTTCGGCTTCCGCCACCAAGCGCAGGATGGAGCGCGTGTAGTCGTGCAGCGTGTCACCGGCGGGTGTCAGGCGCACGCCACGCCGCCCCCGCGTAAATAGCCGGGCACCTAGGCTGGCTTCCAGATCCTGAATGTGTTGGCTAACGGCGGGTTGCGTCATGAGCAGACGCTCGGCGGCGGCGCTGAAACTGCCTGATTCAACCACGGTGGCAAAGATTTCGAGCTTGTAGAGGTTTAACATAAGTTCAGGCTTATACCAATCATAAGCAGTTGGGGGGCGCTCGGCCGGGAGTTTGTGCTGTACAGTGGGGGCAGTTACAGCTTGATGCCCATAATTTTACTGCGCCTCTTCAGATGCGCACAAAAGGAGTCATTGCGTATGAGCTTTCTAAATCGACTATTCGGTGGGTCGGCTGCCGGCCACCAACTGCTTTCGCCCGCCGACTACAAGACTCGCTACCTAGAAGACGCCACGCCCCACACGCTGGTAGACGTGCGTACCGCAGCCGAATTTAGTGACGGCTATATTGCTGGCGCTATCAACATTAGTTTGCAAGAGTTACAGCAAAAGATCAACCGCATTCCAAAGGACAAACCGGTGATTGTCTACTGTCGTAGTGGCAATCGCAGCGCATTTGCCGCCAATCAGCTCTTACAGGCCGGCTACACCGATGTCTACGATCTGGGTGGGATCATCGAGTGGGCGCGCCAGGGGCTCCCCATCAAACGCTAAAGTACCTGATTCGATACAAGGAGATAGACAATGCTACTGCGATATTTTTATGATGCGAAACTAGCCCAGGCAAGCTATTTGGTCGGTTGTGTCGCCACTGGCGAGGCCCTGGTCGTCGACCCAGCGCGCAACGTCATTCCCTACCTGCGTGAAGCCGAAAAAGAGGGACTACGCATCACGCATGTTACCGAGACCCATATTCACGCTGATTTTGTCAGCGGCAGCCGTGAACTGGCGGCCGCCACCGGCGCCACCGTTTATCTGAGCGATATGGGCGACGCCGACTGGAAGTATCGTTATGCCGACGACGCCAATGTGCTCCTTGTACGCGACGGAGATAGCTGGAAGGTGGGCAACATCAAAGTGGAGGTGTTGCACACGTCAGGTCACACCCCTGAACACATCTCATTCATGATCACGGACACTGCGAGCGCAGACAAACCCATGGGTGTCTTCACCGGCGACTTTCTTTTTGTAGGCGATGTAGGCCGCCCCGATCTGCTCGAAGAAGCGGCCGGCTATAAAGGTACCAAAGAAGCCGGGGCGCGCCAGCAATTCAAGAGCGTAGAACGGTTCAAAGCGCTGCCCGATTATCTGCAAATTTGGCCCGGTCATGGCGCGGGGAGCGCCTGTGGTAAGGCGCTAGGCGCGATTCCGTCGACGACACTGGGCTACGAGAAGCTGTTCAACCCTGCGTTTCAGTTTGAAGAAGAGGACAAGTTCGTTGACTGGCTGCTCGACGGGCAGCCGGAACCGCCCAAGTACTTTGCCCAGATGAAGAAGGTCAACAAGCTGGGGCCGGTGCTGACCAGCGGGCTGCCCACACCGGTCAATTTTGACCGTGCCACACTCGATGCCGTTATCGAGGATGGTGGACAGGTCTTCGATCTGCGCAATCGGGGTCAATTTGCCTCAACGCATGTACCCGGCAGCATCAATGTGCCCGCCGACAACAACAGCTTCGTTACGTATATGGGTTGGTTGGTGGACTACGAACGACCGGTTTACGTGTTGCTGCCCGACATCGACACCGAGCGCGCCATTCTCAACGATCTACGCTCGATTGGCATCGACTATGTTCCCGGTTACTTCAGCCCCGAAGTGTTGGCCCATCGAACGCAGGCCTTACCGGTTGTCACGGCTAAGGAATTGGCCAGACGGTTGCCCAAAGAGGATATTGTGTTCATCGATGTGCGCGGCAAGTCTGAGTATGCCGAAGAGCACATCGTGGGCGCCCGCCACATTCAATTGGGCTACCTGCCCGACTTGATGGACACGTTGCCCAGGGATGTCACCCTTGTCACCCACTGCGCCAGCGGCTACCGTTCACAGATTGCGGCCAGCCTGCTGCAGGGGGCTGGGTTCGACAACGTGATGGCGTTGAATGAAGGCACCGAATGCTGGTCGAAGTTCCTGCCCACTGAACGCGGCGTCCTTCTAGAAGCAGCGTTGGCCTGATCTCAGTACTTTTATCTGGCAAACCCCAATCGTTATCGTTAAAGGCGGCCGGTTGTGATTGAACAAATTGTTATCGATATCCTGCTTGGTTTTAGCATCGGCCTATCGCTGGGTCTGCTCGGCGGCGGCGGATCTATTCTGACGGTGCCGGCACTGGTCTATATCGTCGGTCAGACGCCTCAGGCGGCTGTTACGGCGTCGCTCATGATCGTGGGCGCCAATAGCATGATGGGCGCCTTCATGCACCGTTCCCAGGGGACATTGAACTGGAAGATTGCATTGGTCTTTGGGGGCAGCGGCATGGCATCGGCTTACCTGGCCGCCGGATGGTCGAAGATGGTGCCACCCACGACGTTGATGTTGCTCTTTGCGACATTGATGCTGGTGGTGGGGCTGTTTATGGTCCTGCGCCCGCAGCCTTCGAGAGATGATTTGGACGGCCGCGGCTGGCCGGTGACGATTGCCAGTGGCCTCGGTGTGGGCGTACTTACCGGTTTCTTGGGGGTGGGCGGCGGTTTTCTGATTGTACCGGCGCTGGTCATGCTCGTCGGGTTGCCCATCCGTCAGGCCGTGGGCACCTCTCTGGTCGTCATCGCCATGAACAGCCTGGCCGGCTTCCTGGGTCACCTGAGTGGCCCGCCCATTGATATGCAAGTGGTGGTGCTCTTTGTCAGCGCCGGGCTGGTCGGTGCGCTGGCAGGCGCTCGCCTGGCCAAGCGGACACGCCCGGAACACCTGCGCAAAGGTTTTGCCGTCTTTGTGATTGTGCTGGCGGTCTTCCTACTGGCCGACAATGTACACAAGATGGGTTGGGTTTGAACTCGGATTCCTTACATCTGACACCTGGCGCTTCGACCTCACTGTGTTTGACCGCCGTCTGTAGACGGAATTGAACATATCTCAAAGGAAACACCCTACCCTAATTGGTAGGGTGTTTCCTTATGATCGGTATGGGCCAAGCCTGATACTCTAGTATTGGAGTATAGGCAGGTTATTTGCACAGCTTTGCCAATCGGCTGTCTACTATCTGCTTGATTGGTAAAAGAACCAAGGAGCCCCCGATGTTTTACCATGTCAAAGAGTTGCAGTTCAACGCTCGGGTCAGCAAACCTGATCCACGTTTCGCGCGCCTGTTGTTGGAGCAGTTTGGCGGCGCCAATGGCGAACTCAAGGCAGCCATGCAGTACTTTGTCCAGTCGTTCGCCGCTCGCCAGCCGTATCCCGAAACGTATGATATGTTGATGGACATTGCCACTGAGGAGTTCAGCCATCTGGAGATTGTAGGTGCCACCATTACCATGTTGTTGGACGGCATCAACGGCGCGCTCAAGGATGCTGCAGAAGGTGAAGAGATCATGCGCCTGCTGCACGGCAAGCAAGAGAAAGAGCAGTTGATCCACGAAGCGATGATGGATCCACAGGCGTTGGTCCTCTCTGGTGGCGGGCCTTCGCTGACCAACAGCCAGGGTGTGCCGTGGTCGGGTGCGTATGTCACGGCCAACGGTGATCTGACTGTGGATCTACGCTCGAACATTGCCGCCGAATCGCGCGCCAAAATTGTGTATGAGTATCTGATGCAGTTTACGGATGATCCAATGGTCAAAGAGAGCTTGAGTTTCCTGATGACCCGCGAGGTCTCTCACTTCCAGATGTTCCAGGCCGCGCTGGATCAGATCCAGCCGAACTTCCCGCCCGGTGTGCTGCAAGCCGATCCCCGCTTTAGCCACACCTACTTTAACCTGTCCAACGGCGTCAGCGCACGCGGACCGTGGAACGAAGGGCAAGGACCGTGGCCCCAGGGTGAACACTGGGAGTACGTTGAAGATCCTGTCAAACACGTCATTGCCACCCAGGGCTTGCACGAGCATGAGCCACACGGCACAAAGATGACCCAGGCAGAGGTTGACAAGAAAAATAAGGAATTGAGCAACCTGCGCAGCCAGCAGGTGAAGTCGTCTATGCCCAGCAATGGCGCAGGCAACCAATGGAACACCTATCCGGCCGACCTGCAAAGCCCAAAGGGAATCAAAGACCGTGGCGCCAAGTAACAGCTTGCCCACAGCACAGACTTTGTCTCATGTAGAAGCGGGGGAAGACGGCAGGTCTTCCCCCGTAGCCACCAAACCGGAACTTTCCGTCGATCCGGCAGCTTCCGCCCAACCATTGGTGCATATCACCTATTACACCGATCCGCTCTGCTCTTGGAGCTGGGCGTTCGAGCCGCAGTGGCGGCGCTTGCGCTATGAACTGGGCACGCAGATAGCGTGGACCTACTGCATGAGCGGCATGATCGCGGATTGGCAGCAGTACAGCGACCCCCTCAACGATGTCAGCCGGCCGGTGCAAATGGGGCCGCAGTGGTACCAGGTGCGCACCCTATCGGGGATGCCCCTGAATGAACACATTTGGTTTACCGATCCCCCGGCCTCCTCGTACCCTGCTTGCCTGGCGGTGAAGGCGGCCGAGCGCCAGGGCAGCGATGCCGGCGAAGTCTACCTGCGACGCCTGCGCGAGGCAGTGATGATCCACGGGCGCAACATCGCCCGTTGGGAAGTGTTGCGCTCCGTGGCAGAAGAAGTGCCCTTGCTCGACGCCGAACGCTTTCACGCCGATCTCAATGATGACTCGACGAACCACGCCTTCCGTGAAGATCTCAAAGATGTGCGCTGGCGAGAAATCGGACGGTTCCCATCTTTGATTCTACGTGGCGTCAACGACAGGGCCATTCTGATCGTCGGCTATCGCCCCTATTCTGTGCTGTTGGATGCGGTACATGCCCTGGCTCCCGATGCACACCCACAACGGCCGATTGACGATCCCGTTGCCTACGTGAAGCATTGGGGCCGGCTCACCACGCGCGAAGTGGCCGAGATAACTGACGGCGATGTGCAGACGGCCGAACGCAAACTGGCCGATGCTCAGGCCGGCGGAGAGGTCGAGCGGATCGACATTCCCAATGCACGGCAGGCCCTGTGGCGTGCTACGTCACAAGAAGGAGAAACCCATGCTGAACAGACAAGTTGATGAGTGGCTCAATCGTGTTCCACTGCTAGACAAAGTGGGGGACAAGATCGCTCACACCGTGCATGGGGCTGTATTACAAGGCGGCGGGCGGGTGCGATCTGTAGTGGATCTGCTCCACGGCACCTGGTTGGGGCATCCGCTGCACCCGGTGTTGATCGAAACGGTGATCGGGGCATGGACCTTTGGCACGGTCTTCGATGTGATCTCGCTGATCAAACGCTCGCCGCAGAGTGAGCAAGCCGCCGACAGGCTGATCAGCATGGGCAATGTGGCCGCCGTCCCTACCATGATGAGCGGCCTGGCAGATTATTCGACCATTCCCCACCCTGCCACGCGGGCCGGTCTGGTCCACGCTACGATCAACAATATTGGCTTTATCCTTCAACTCCTCTCGGCGATGGCGCGCAAACGGGGCAGCCGCAAGAGTGCCATCGCGCTCTCGGGGACGGCGTCTTTGCTGATGCTGATAGGTGCGTATTTAGGCGGTCATCTGGTGTACGGCAAGAAGGTTGGCGTCGATCACGCTGACCCTGCCGAGGAACCGGCATCATGGAGGGCTGCGATGGCGGCCGAGGGATTGGAAGAAGCCACGCCACAGCGTGTCCAGGTGGAGGGCAACCCCGTTTTGCTCTACCGTCGAGGCCGGCAGGTGCAGGCGATTGGGGCGGTCTGTCCTCATGCAGGCGCCCCTCTGGAGAACGGCAAGTTTTATGATGGGTGTGTGCAGTGTCCCTGGCATGATTCCGTTTTCAATCTCGAAGATGGGCGTGTCATCCACGGACCGAGCACCTATGCGGTCGCTAACTATGAGGCGCGCATCCATGACGGAAATGTCGAGGTGCGGGTTGCACAGGGGTGAAACCTGTTATGCCCCTTCTTGCAGCTCACCCAGCAGGGTCTGCGCCTTGGCCGTCAGGGCGGTATCGCCGGTGGCGTTGAAGGTTTGCACGGCCCGGCGACAGAAGTCGAGCGCCCGCACCGGATCGTCCAGATCGTAGTAGAGAAACGCCAACAGGATCTGCTGCTCACCGATCAGCGACAGGTCTTCTAGATCCTGGGCCAGTTGTAGCGCTCGTTTCACGGCGGCAACACCTTCTGCCGGTCTGCCCATATCGGCCAGTACAGCGCCGATGCGGCCTTCCAGTTGGGCGACTGCCGGGCGATCCTGCAACTGTTCCGCCCAGCGGCGCGCTTCGCTGTAGGCATCCAATGCTGAGGCCAGATCATCGGTCTCGTGGTGAACGTAGCCGAGGTTGGTCAACATGCTCAACTGCCAGGCCCAGTCCTCTTGGGCCTGAGCGATTTCCAAACCCCGCTTCAAATAGGGGAGCACCTTGCGCCACGATTTCGACGCCGGTGACGATTCCGTCTGGATCGACGCCGACCAGCACATCGATGGGCCCGCCGTAGCCCGGTGCGGTTGCCGTAGCGGCATAACCCACCAGTTCGCCGCTGCCGTCGCGCCCCACAAACAGATCACCCTGGGGCACGATAGAGACGGCGCCGGGCAAAACCCGAGGCACCAACGGTGCAATGTCGGCCCCACTGCTGAAATATCCATAGAGCCAGGCCAAGACCACAATCGCTGATGTCAAGATCAAAACCAGCCGCTCTCGCCGGTTTTTGCTGCGGCGGTCGGCTGCTTTTGATTGGCGACGCTTGTCTATCAATTCAAGATCGACCGATTCACGAGGAGAAGATATCATTCCGAGATTCTTTGCAATGGGATCAATCAATGGCATCGGCGAGATGCATCGAAACGGCGGCACGGGCCCAGAGAGGCTGCCACTCTGGGCCCGTGGTTGTAAACGTTAGCGCCGGCTGCGTACAAACCAGAGCACGAGCCCGGCCAGCACCCAGACTGCCAGCGTCACCCAGAAGATGATCGCCGCACGTGGTTCCAGTTCTTGTCCGCTGGCGACAGCGTTTTGGAGGATGAAGATGACCCCAAACAGCCAGATGGCAACTCCACCCCAGTCGAGCCAGGAACGTTGGCCGGTTTTGCTGATAGGTTTCTGAGACATAATTATCCCTCTCTCACGGGCTGTGTAGAATCAATTCCATACTCGGGCAGATCCAATCCCCACCACTCTTCAGCGCTTGCTTGCGTGCCGTAGCCAAAGGCATCGTCCATAGTGCGGAAGAAGTTGTCCAGCGCAGGCACCATCGAGGAGCCGGCGTTGACCCGATCGTGGATCCAGGCTTTGTCCTTCTTAGAGAAGGGGCAGACGGCGAAACAGATGCCGCAGTTGGTGCCGGCCTGTTCTCGCCAGTAGGCCATACAACTGGTTGAATCCTCGAAGTAGGCTTTGTGGCCTGGGTTGTTCCAACCGCCGCGGGTTTCCCAGGTCGGCTCGTCCTCGTAGCTCAATGATTCGGATGGGCAGGCTTCGGCGCATTTCTTGCAGCGTTTGCAGAATTCCATGATGCCGGCGTTGATGGGCTTATCTACCGCCACGGGTAGATCGGTCAGCAGTTTGAAGACACGGACCATCGGGCCAAACTCAGGTGTAATCAACCGGTTGAGACGAGACAACTCGCCCCACCCAAACCCCTACGACTTGCCCTCAACTTGAATGACAGCCATGGGACTCATTGTGTTTGACACACCTGCACAACTGGTGTCTACTATTTTTGCTACGTTGATGTGCCGAGCCCAAGAACATCATCATTTGGTTTTGCCATAGGCGGGACGGCCGACCATCCTCATTGGCCGTACTCAGTTATCACCCGGGCATGATAGGGCTCATTGACTACAACCCACCCTGACAACCATCATCTATGAGCACCGCCATACTACGCGTCCATCTTCTGGGAAACTTACGTCTGTTTCTGGACAGCGAACCGCTGCGCTTTTCCGCGCTGCCCAAGACTTTACCGCTCTGGTCCTACTTGCTGCTCAATCGCAGCTGCGCCGGTTCGTCGTGAGCAACTCGCCTACTTGCTCTGGCCAGATGAAGCGGAATCGACGGCGCGCGGTAACCTGCGCCGTCATCTACATGATCTGCGTCGCGCGCTGCCCACGGCACCCGACACTCTCCCCTGGATTGTGAACGACGGCGGTTTTGTGCAGTGGAATCCTGCGGCGCCGTGGTGGTTGGATGTTGATGCCTTTGAAATGCTGAGTGACCAGGGCAATCTGGCCGATGCAACAGCACTCTATGCCGGCGACCTGCTGCCCACACTCTACGAAGACTGGATCTTCTTCGAGCGCGAGCGTTTGCGCAATCTCTTTTTTGGCAACATGCAAACATTGATCCAGGAAGAGCGGCACCGCCACAATTTTGCACAGGCGATTGCCTATGCAAAGCAGATTTTGCATCACGACTCCATGCGCGAGGATGTGGTCCGCGAGTTGATGACTCTGCGCCACGAAAACGGAGATCGCACGGGTGCGTTGCTTGAGTATCAACGCTTCGAGCGCCGCCTGCGTGAGGAATTGGACGTACCCCCAATGATTGAGACACGTGCCCTCTATGACGCGCTGGCGCGCCAGGTGACTGTCCGTGCACCTGTCCCCGACCCCGCTGCCGCCATCGAGACGCCGGGGCGCAAGAGCGAGCAGACCGATCCTGTGGCGCCGAAAGAGCGGCGCGCGCCCTCCAATTTACCCGCCCAGTTTTCTACCTTTATCGGGCGCGCGGAAGAACTGTCCGCTGTGCGCAATCTGCTCACATCCTCTGTTATGGGCGTACGCCTGCTCACACTTACCGGTGCGGGTGGCTGCGGCAAAACCCGTCTGGCCCTGGAAGCCGCACACCGGCTACATCAGGAAGAGAAGAACCACTTTCCGGGTGGCATCTACTTTGTGTCGCTAGAAAACCTGTCGGATCCGGCGCTGCTGTCCCAGGTCATCGCACAGGCACTTGGGATTCATGATTCCGCCGGCCACTCGGCCCTGGACAATCTTAAAGACGCGCTGCATATGCTGCCCATGCTGCTGATCCTGGATAACTTCGAGCATGTCTTGACGGCGGCCCCGCTGGTGACGGAGCTGCTCCGCGCCGCGCCAGGTCTACGCTTCCTGATCACCAGCCGCACGGTGCTGCGTATCTACGGCGAACAGGAGTTTCCCATTCCGCCCATGCCGCTGCCCACGGCGGAGGATGTGGAGGATCTGGACAGGCTGAGTCAGTGTGAATCGGTTGCCCTTTTTGTCACACGCAGCCGCACCGTCAACCCCAACTTCATGCTACACCGTAAGAACGCAGCCGCCATTGCCGATATTTGTCTGCGCCTGGATGGGTTGCCCCTGGCACTTGAATTGGCTGCGGCGCGCAGTAAGTTCTTCACACCGGCTGCGCTGCTCGAACGATTGCAGGATCGACTTGGCTTTCTGGCCGAACGTGGACGGGTGCAGAGTGAGCGCCATCAGACGCTACGAGCCACGTTGGATTGGAGCTACAACCTGCTGAATGAGGGCGAGAAGCGGCTCTTTGCCTACTTTTCCATCTTTGGTAGCGCCTTTTCCCTGGACGCCGCCACGGCGTTGTGCAGCGACTGTGACGAATGGGATGTGTTGACGACTGTGGAATCGCTGGTCAACAACAGCTTGCTGCAGCAACAACTCTTTGACGAATCAGACGATTCAAGCGGGCCCGGCGAGGGCGAGTCGATGTTCCGTATGCTGGCGACTGTACGCGATTACGCCCTGGAGCGATTAGCCGAGCGTGATGATGCCGCTGCAGTGCGTCGACGTTTCATCGAATACTATGTGGCCTTTGCTGAGGCTGCATCGGTGCAACTGAAGGGCCGAGAACAGGCGACCTGTCTGCGCCGGTTTGAACGTGAACACGAAAATCTGCGCGCCGCACTGCGTTACTGCCAGGAACCTTCCCCTACTGTATCAGAGGAGGAAGCACTGCTCGGGTTACGGCTCGCCGCTCATCTGGGTATCTTCTGGTTTACTGTAGGTTACTTTGCCGAGGGAGAAAGGTGGCTGAGCGCCGCCCTTGCCCAAGCGCCCGATCTGCCGGATGCGCTGCATGCCAAGGCGTTTTACGCGCTCAGTGCGATGCTCCATGGCCAGGGAGAGTTGCGTCGTGCCCTGGCATTGGTCGAGCAGAGTCTGGCGCTTTACCGCCGGCGCGGGGATCAGGCCGGCATCGCCGACGCACTCTATTCACTGGGCCGTCTGCTCAACCGACAAAAATCTTACGATCAAGCGCGCCGGGCGCTAGACGAGAGCCTCACCATTTCCCAGCGCCTGGGGTATGACTACCGCATTGCCTATGTTTACAACATTTTGGCGGGTATTCACCTGGCGATGGACGAGTTTGATGAGGCCGAAGCCGTCTATCAGGAGGCGTTGGCAGCGGCCCGACGCAGCCAGGATCGGCTAGGCATTGCCTTCATCTTGACCAGCATGGGCGAATTGGCGCGGCTACGCAATGACTTTGCCCGCGCCGAGGAGTACTATCAAGAGGCCATGACGCTGGCGCAGCAGTCGCAACAGAAGAGTCGCATTGTTATGTTACTGCACAATCTGGCCCATGTTGCACTTCATCATGGCCAACTGCGTAAGGCCACCGTCCTGTTTACTGAGTGTCTACAACTAGGCCAAAAACTCCCCGACCGTGAAAATTTCGGTATGTGCCTGGTGGGGTTGGGGAGTGTGGCGGCGGCCAAGGGGGATGGAAAGATGGCGGCGCGCCTTTTTGGCGCAGGGCAGATGATCCTCACTTCGATTCAAGCTGACCTCGCACCCGCCGATCACGTCATCTTTGTGCAGGGTATGGCGCAGGCCAAACAACTTATACCGCTCGAAGTCTTCGAGGCGGAGTGGCAGATCGGCAACATGCTCAGCTTCGATGAGGCCGAGCATCTGGCTTTGCACCACTCTCCTTTGTCGGTGTCCTGAGCATCGGACGCCTGCCGGACGCGGGTCGTGTAGATTGGTAAAGAGAGATTGAGAGAAGGGACTGTTCGGGCAGTCTGTTCTCCGAGTCCCCAATCTCTACTCTGCCATCTTTGGCCTTCACACAAGGAGTTTAGGTTCGTGAGTCTATCCGCAAGCCGCCGCCAACATCTCTTTGTGGTGCGTACCTGGCAGGAATCGAACAACGTTGCACCGGTTGATCAGTGGCGTGGCTCCGTGGAGCATGTACTAACCGGACAACGCGTCTACTTTGCCCGGATTGAAGATCTCAATCGTTTCCTCTTAGAGCACATGCAGGAAGGCCTGGACGACAACAGCGTCGCCCAACTCCGTCACATGTTCCCACCCGACCTTCACCCGCCTGGCTCGGATGGATAAGCGAGCGGTCTCCGCTTTTCTGGATTGACTCTCGTCATCGCTGTCCAATTGCGGATCTACTCCACATCCTGGCCGTTGTATCCTCGCGTCCGAATCACCCGATGACCGCTTCCCCTGAACTTTGAATCGGGGCGAACAACCGCGTCCAAAACTCAACCGATGAGCTTGCCTGATGAGCTTAATTGAGGTGGGGCATCTACCCAGCCAAGAGTCGGGATATACCGACTTCAAAGCCGGCGGGTGCAGTTTATAGACTGGGTATGTAGTTCGAGAAGCCGGTTCTGATACTCACCTGAAGTGCGGCATGACAATCGACCTTGCACAGGATGAGGTCGTCATCGAACAGTTCAGGAAAGGAGTGTACCAATGGCAAATAGCAAAAACGACAAGACGTCAAAAGTGGGGGCGAAAAACGTAACGCCCGAAGAGGCCGATTTCATTCAGGAGCACGAGGATGGGCTGTCGAAGACGACGGCTCGGTATGCGAAGTGGTTACATTCAACGGACGAACACGCTGATCACGATGGCCAGACGCTGGCAACCCAGGCGCACGAGGTGATCCGTCACTGGGCTGAAGAACGCGACGCCGTCCCTGCTACCGTTCCCGGTACCGAGCACTCGGGACGACCGGGCGTTCTTCGCTTCATTTTTAACGGCAGTAGCGATGATGACAGCAAACTCGAACAGATACCCTGGGAAGAGTGGTTTGAACCCTTTGATGAGCGTGAACTCGTCTTTGTGTTTCAAGAGAAGCTAAGTAGTGGCGATCAGAGTAATTTCTTTATGTTCGATAACCCCGAACGCGAGCACGAGTAGGCGGCCGCTGACTCTTCTGGGTGGGGATCCGTGCTGGGTGATCTAAAAGTCGCTCACCCATCCCTGCCCGGAAGATCGCCCCTTATTCGTTCATCGATAGCGGTAATGACCTCTTCCACTTGGATGCCGGTCAAAAGTGACGCTTTGTGCCGGCATGGCGCGTCCGGAGACACTGTATCTAGTTCTTCTTTGGAGCAATAGATGCCACAGTCGGGGCAATGGCGATCCCATGAGATGAGTGGGGTGAAGTGGCGGCGGGTCAGGGGTAGGGTGGTGACAATATTGTCGCACCAGTACAGCCCGATCGCCGGCGCGCCCACGGCCAGGGCCAGGTGGAGCGGTCCGGTGTTGTTGGTAATCACAAGGTCTGCCAACGAAAGTAGCCCTGCCAACGCGTTCAAAGAGAGTGCGCCGCCTAGATCGATCAGTGGCGCCGTGGCGGCCGCGCTGACGGCGTCCAGGATCGTCCGCTCCGGCGCAGTCCCCGTGAGGACAACTTGATAGCCGCGCCGGTGCAGATGGTCGGCGACGGCAGCGTAGCGTGAGGGTGGCCAATGGCGGCGCGATTCGCTGGCGCCAGGATGGATGACGACGAATTTCTCGTCGATGTTGGCGAAGGCGCGCCGGGCCTCGTCTCGTTCGTCGTCACCAACCGGCAAAGAGGGTTCGACGGTGACGGGAGCCACACCTGCCAGCGAGGCGACTTCTAGATTGCGGATCACCTCGTTCTGGTAAAAGTGATAGGGAATCCAGCGATCGGTGGCGACGGCATCAGGTGATTTTGCACCTGCTGTCAAGCGCGCGTGCAACCGGTTTACAAAGGGATTCGAGTAGCGTCCGCCACCGTGCATTTGGAAGGCGATGTCGAAGCGCTCCGCCTGCATTTGGGCGAAGAAGGCGTCTTGTTCCTCCCTGAGGATCGGTCTTCCCGCTTCAAGCAGCACGCCTTCAGTCTGTGGGATGGTGATCGCACGATCCACGATGTGAGGCCGACTCTGTAGAAATTTAGAATGCCATTCACTGCCCAGGTAGACCAGTTCTGCATTGGGGTAGGCATGGCGAATCGATTGCAAGGCCGGCAGGGCGAACATGAGATCGCCCAGGCTGTTGGCGCGCAACACAGCGATTTTGCCCACCTGGGGCAGCAGAGTGGTTAGCATCTTGATCTTTCCCGTTGGGGCGATTACTGGGTGTGCAGGCGTTGTTTCACCAGCATGAGCGCTTGCTCGAAGACTTGCTCTCCGTGGCCGTCGACTACCTGGTTACGCGCGGTATCCAGGGGATTCCAGCGTTCCTGGTCGTCAGTCAGCGAGATGACGACGCTGGGATGATGCAGCGCGGCAGCGATATGCGAAACGCCGGTATCGTTGGAAATCAAGAAGTGTGACTGCTGGATGAGGACACCCACTGTGCCTAGCGTCGTCCGACCCGCCAGATCGAGTGCATCGTGGGTCATGCTGTCGGCTACGGCTCGCGTCAAATGACGTTCACTTTCCACGCCGGTCAGCACCACGCGATACCCCGCTTCAACACAGACATCGGCCAGACGGGCAAAGTTGCCGGTGTCCCAATGGCGCACATCCGCCCTGGCCCCAGGGTGGATGCAGACATAGTTGCCGGCCTCAAGCCCCAGATCCATTTCGGCAAAGGCGCGGTAGTCCTCCTCGTCAAGTGGATATTCCAGGTCGTCGCCCTGGGTATGGATACCCAGAAACGCCATCAGTCCCAAATGACGGTGGATCTCCGATCCTCGTTGCGGGTAGATCTTGAACCGCTGTGGATCAGGCTGGTAGTTGTCCTCGCGGTAGTAGCCTGCATACGCTTTGGCCCCACACATCATCAACAGCGGGTTGATGACGTTGCCGTTTCCCTGCATCTGAATGATCAGATCGAAGTTGCGCTCCTGCATTTCACGAAAGAAGCGCATTGTCTTTTCGGGTGCAAAGGGCTGTTCGGGCAGGCCGGGGAAGCCGGGAAAGCAGACGAATTCATCGAAATAGTGGTGAAAGCGGCGGACAAATGCCTGTGACCAGGGCAGCCCGATCAGGGCGATGTGCGCTTCTGGGTAAGCGTTCCGAAGCGCACGCACCGCCGGGACGGCGCAAAGCAGATCGCCGAGCTGGAGGGCGCGAAAGATGGCAATCGTTTGGGGGGTGGGTGCAAGTCGTGTTTCCTGTGAGTTCATCACCGTCTATCCGTTCTAGGCCCGCACGATTTCTCTGGCCACGTCCTCATACTCTGGATCGTCCAACCAGGGAGCCACCATCTCGTCTACCACTTGAGGACCGTTGCGATAGTTCTTTTTGTACGCGATCAGAATGGTCTTGATGGCGTCGAGCAGATCTGCCGGTTTCTCCTTCGCTTCGCCGTACAGGAGCATGGTGTACATGACTTTGTCTGGGCTGATCATCGATTGCCCATGGCGATCTGTGACACGGCCCACGTAGGCGCTGATGGTGGCTTGATGCTGAATGGCCGCCACGCAGGTACGGCGCATCCCGTCCATGACGCGCAGTTGATCGCCCTGTTCGTAAAGGACGATAGGCGTGTTGTCGCGGCGCGGATGGGGGTGCAGCCCCTCTTCATCTCGAAAGGCCTGGCTTTGGGCTTCCCACACCTGGGCGAAGCGCGCGGGCGTCCAATCCGCCTCGGCCAGCAGATCGTCCAATACGCCGCCCATACCGGTCATCGTCACATCGTCCATACGGATCTCTTCCAATCGCCAGTGGAATGTGGAATCGGTGAGAAGTCGGTAGATGCCTTTGAGCATGTAGCCTTCGGAGATACCGGCAATCAGCTTCCAGAACTTGTCATGGCCGAGGTGATCGGGCAGGTTTTCAATTTTCTGTGCGATGATCTGATCAAATACTTGAGATTCAGACGGGTACAACTTGAACATTTCCCGTTTGAGAAAGGTCACAGCGATCTCTTCGGGCGGGATCTCTTGGCGGATCACTTGAATCGGTTGCGGTGCGCTCATACTCTTCCCAATTGAAAGGTGCGGCTAAAACTGCAACGGTGCGGTTTGACAAAGGTTTCGCTATTCATCTGGACAGAGTAAGCCAAATTGTCGCAAAAGAGTATGTATCTCCATCTAAACGGAAGTTATGCAAAGAGCTATATCCTGTTGCGGGTTTCCCCCCTGGAGTGGGGATGGATCTTCCTCATTGTCTTCGTGTGATTGGCAGAGTAAGGTGAGGAGAAGCGAACTGGCGTGAATTGCCAGGATGCACAACTGTTTTGCCGAACAATACCCTATGCGTTTCTGAGCGGAGGGCTAGCAGATGCTAGCGAGTGTAGTGTGGTTAGGAGCGGGAAATGAGTCTCCCTAAAATTGCCATTGTTGCCGGTTCTTATTTTCCTGATCAGTGTGGGGTTTCGCATTACACGCAATGTTTACGCAGCGGTCTGCGGAAATTGGGGTACGATACGGTCGTATTTACGACCTATGATGCAGCCGCGGCCGCCGATGATCCAAGTGTGCGCGGTGTGATTGAGACGTGGGAGTTGCGTAACCTGCCCAAGCTAGCCGAGGCGATCGTGGCGCAGCCGTTTGACCTGTTACACATTCAGCATGCCGCCGGCAGCTACCGTTTCCGCCGCTCTATCTTCTTGCTGCCGCTCTTGCTGCGTCTACGAGCCTGGCGGCACCCGATCATCTCGACGATTCACGAGTATGGTTGGTGGGAGTGGACCCTGCCCCGTCCCTTTGGTATTTTGCTGGAATGGCTGAAAGAGTGGGGGCAGCGACACCAATGGTGGGATCGCGAGGATGGATTCTTACTAACCTTAAGCGAAAACGTGATCGCCACCCATGCGCAGACGGTAGACAAGATCCTGGAACGACTGCCCACGTTTGACGGCCGAGTCCATCACATTCCTCTGGCGCCCAATGTGGAGGTTTTGCCCACGGATCGATCCCTGGCACGGCAAGAGGTGCGGCATGCATTTGATTGGCCGGACGATGCAACCGTCATCACTTTCTTTGGCTTCGTTCATCCGGTGAAAGGACTAGAGACGCTGCTTTCTGCTTTTGAACGGATCCATCGCGACCATGCGCAAACGCGGTTGTTGCTGATGGGCGGCATTTACAGTGTAGCGCTGCCGGGTGAACATGCCGAAGATTATCAGGCCAAACTGGTGGCCCAGATCAAGGAGCTAGACCTTGAAGGCGCGGTTGCCTTTACGGGCCATCTCCCCAATGGAACAATTTCCCGTTATTTGCAGGGGAGCGATATCGGCGTCCTGCCCTTTAACCACGGCGTCAACCTGAAAAGTGGCTCTCTACTGGCGCTTCTCAGCCATGGCCTGCCCACTATTATCACACGCAATGATCCGCCGGTTGCGGAACTGGAAAGCAATCACATCGCAGCAGTCGTCAATCCCAAAGCCATCGATGAGCTGGAGCACAACCTGGGAGAACTGCTGTCCTGCCCTGAAAAGAGGGCCGCGCTTGGCAGAGACGGGCACAACTTTAGCCGCGCCTTCTCTTGGGAGACGATTCTCCAGCGCCACTCTGATCTCTATCGGCGGCACATGCCACAGCCGATTTCGGTGGACACTGTGATGCAGTCTCCGTCCCGACAACCTCGATCGCAGCCATAGGCCCTGTGGCGTCGCCGGCCTATCAGGGCTTTCCCTATCATTTGTAGGAGGAAATGCCCCATTGTTCTGCCCGGCGCTTGGGTGTAAGATGGTGCTCGAAACACAACGGCGTGTTTCCAAGGCATATACCTGCCAATGTAACAGTTGGCAACCTACAAAGACCTGCCATCACAGCAGGTCTTTGTTTCATTATCGGTGATGTTGCTTGTCGGGGATGTTGCTCTGGGGCCGCATAAGGCCTTCCCCCAGGGCTAGACGGGTTAAGCCGGTGGTTCACCCGATTCGAGCGCGGGATCAAGCGGACGCGCGGCAAAGTCGATCGTCAGCCGCTCACCTGCGTGGACAATCTCGTAGCGCCCTTGTCCAAAATCAGCCTGGCAGTAGGGGTTGTCGAACCGCCGGTAGCCCTCCAGGGAGACAGGCTCTCCATCCACTGTCAGTGGGCCTTCCCAGGCAAAGCGAATTTCTCCGACGCCGGGCGCACGATACGTCACCGTCAGATCCCCGAACGTCACCGGCGCTGCGATGATCTGTTCCGTCCAGTTTTCAAAGGAGCCGTCCACTGCACGGCGGCCTAGCTGGCAGATCCAGATGTTGCGCCGTCCCTCGGCGATCAGCCCCTCTCCTTGTAGGACACGGTCTGCCGTCCAGCTTGTTGGTTGCTGAGAACGCAGGGCGACGTAGCCATCGCCTTTGCGTGCCAGCACCCATCCATTTTGCTCAATCACTTCGTCGAAAGCATCCCGGCGTAGCACGGCGACGGTATAGGCCAATAGCTCTTCTTGGGACGGACCGGGCGATGGCATGGCGTTGCCGCCGGCGTCTGGTGGGAGGACGGTGGACGGGCCGGGCAGCGCGGCGTCGGGGACGTCATACAGCGCGATCAAGACGTTGCGTACCTGTGCCGCCCGCGGGAAGCGACCCACCCAGTATTTGTAACTCACCTCGTCTTCGTTGCCGCGGTGCAGCGTGAAGACGACTGCATCCGGCCCCAGAGTGGCCTGCCAGATATGTTGCTGAAAGCCGGGCTTGCCCTTGCGGTAGTCCTGCGCACTGCTCAGTTGGTAGTCGGGTGTGCGGAAGGTGTACTTGTTCACCTCGGCCAGGGTTGTGCGATCGATGTCCCCATCGTGGGCGATCTGCTGCGCTTCCAGTTCGCGGTAGGTGCCGTAGATAGCCTCAACGTAGGGGCGGATGACGACGTTGAACCGATGCGATTTGATCGAATCGGCCAGGGCCAGAGTCTGCTCGACGTTGCGGCGATTGGCGAATTGCCCTGCTCCCCACAGCAACATGGCCGTGTCCAGTTCGTCGTAGCGGATGCCGAATTGATCCGCTTGCTCGGTACGCAGGCTATGACGCTCTCTGTTTTCTATGGCATCGGGCCGGTGCTGAGCGATGCGCTCGATCAAGGGGTGGACGCGATAGCGGGGGCTGACGGCCAATGAAACCGCGGTCATGTTGCTGGGATCGTTGAAGATCCCCATGCCCCAGGCGATCTTGCCGGCGCCGGCTGTAGATTCATTGCGGCCACTCAGCACATGGCGCGGGTACGTGCGTCCGTGACTGGTGCCATAGGTGCCGCGGAACGAGTCGACGGCCATGTCGAAGAACATAACATTGAGCAGATTGGCCGCCTTCTGCGCGATCTCGGTGTCGGCGGCAAAGTCGGCCAGGTTGAGCAGCGGACCCATATCTTCGTCATAGTAGCAGTTGGAATCCCACTCGGAAAAGCCGATGCGCGCCTTGAGATCGATCCAGCGCAGGATCTTGGGGCGCGCCTTATCCATGTGCCATCGTCCGCTCTGCCCGACGTTGGGGAAAATCTGATCTGCAAAGAGTTGCCCTGCCAGGTACTGAGCAGAATGAAAGAGGATCTGGTGGTTCTCGGACCAGAAGCACATCATTTCCTGACCTGGTTCGTCGATCCAATACTTGAAGTTGAGCAGCGTGTTGCGAATGGCGTCGGCCAGCGTAGTCGACAACTGCGGGCTGTCTGCAAATTGGTAGAGGATGCGCAGCAGCCCTACTGCGCTGAAGTCGGCGCAGTCCTGGCGGCTTTCGACAAAGTGCAGCGCCTCGTAGACGACCGCCTCGTCGATGGGCCGTCCCAGGGCCAGACGGCTAATCTGTGAGAAGAAACCGGTGCGTCCGCCTACCGGCTCCGCTGTGGCGGAAAAGCCAAGAAACGCCTGCCGACGAGATGTATAGTCTCCCTGGGGGGTAAGCCAATAGCTGTCAGATGGCGACATGGGAAGATCCTTCGCTGGTCCTCATGGCTTGTGACTCCTTCTGTGTGGAAAAGCTGTGGGTCTAGCCCACGCTTTTGGCAAGATAGGTGCTGATTTCGCCGGCGTGCCTGCGCCCAATCCCGATGGTCGAGCGCCAAAGTGGGGAAGGGCAAGGCCGGCAGCAGGGCCAGTTCGATAGACTGGCGCATTTCGTAGAAGTTGACCAATCCATCGAATCCTTGCCAACCCTGCGCGTACCCATGCCCTTGTTGGGTGTGATAGGCGATCACGAACTCTAGCCAGGCCGGCGGCCTGGTCTGTGCCACTTCGATTAGGGTCTGGCGCACATTCCTCTGACACAAGTGGATCAAGAGCGGTGACAGTTCTTGCACGGCGGCGCCAAGTTCAAGGATGAACGACCGGGCCTGCGCCGGCGGCACGTTGTTGCGGCCTAACAGCATGGTCAGTGGATTCTGCAGGAAACAACACTCGAAGACATAGATCGTATCCGCCGCACCGGCCTGGGCCGCGAACCGCTGCCAGCGCCGGCGCAGCAGACGTTGGAAATCGGGGACGGCCAGTTCGTAGATCTCATGGCCCGCAAGTGCATCGAACAGCGCAGAAGAGCGTTCAGGATTCGTCTGTTGCAGATAGCGGTAGCGGAAGAAGTGTTCGTCGCCCTCGTGAATTCCCTCACCATGCAGAAACGCTTCGTCCTGGGGAAAGCGCTCCATCAAGGTTTGATAGGATCGATCATCCAGATACGCCACCGATTCAAAATCGGCAGGATGGCCGAGATCTCCTTCCAGGAAGAGCGCTACGTCCTGCCCGCGTTGTTGCAGCCACTCGGCCACGAACCGGGCTGTCGTCGTCTTGCCCGATCCGGGGATTCCTTCAATCAGGATGAGCTTTGTCTCTTTCATATACCCTTCGTACTTGTTTAGCTGAACAGGTACCTTCCTTCAATATCTTAAAGCGAAGTGGGGTTGAAAACAAAAGGACCGCCCTGTGCAACAGGGCGGTCCTTTTTACTCTTGGTAGCGGGAGCAGGATTCGAACCTACGACCTCCGGGTTATGAGCCCGACGAGCTACCTCTGCTCTATCCCGCAACAATGTGGTATGTTTCACTGGCGTGCCAGCTTCCAAACCTGTCATAGCAGTATGCCTTGTTTGTCCTCATCTGTCAAATGCAGATGCATGTGGATTTCTAATGGATCTGTGAGGGCGGCATTGCCGGTTAGAATGGGAGGAAGTTGTAGATATTTTAAGGTCTTTGAATTTGACAAGCGCAGAACGTTGGTTTATAATTGCTATTTACGTAGAGACTCAATGTAAGTCGTTTCAGTATGCGCATTTGATTTAGAAGAGAAGTGTACTGACATTCAACAAGCAGATAGGGACTGAGCCTTTCACAGAAAATTTGCCCAACCTCGGCTGTGCTGGTGTTGGGTTTTTGTTGTTGAAAGACTGATTGCTTTGGGTTCCTGCTTGTAATGACTTACAAGAAAGTAACGTCTTACAAGAAACTTGTCAGTAAAACTGGTAGTTAGCTTCCAGTCTTTCAGGCTGTTCTCGTCTATCCTAGACTGACTAACGACCTGTTTCAAAAAAATCATATAGCGATCTTAGTATGTTCTTACTGTAAAGGCACTCGATGCGAATACTCATCCCAGGCAAAGTAGCCGTTCTCGGGGTTGATATTTGCAGGGTGCCATATTGCGTTTTTTCTTGAGTGTTGGGCATGGAAGGAGAGGTGTGTGCCCAACTGGAAATTTGTTGTCTAAATAGCATATCAATTGCCCTGTGCGTCACCCTGGTTAATTGGTACGCACCTTTTGTTGGCCTTTGGCCAGGCGCACCCGCCTTTCAGGGTGAAAGTGTACTCGTTTAAGGAGTTGATGCTACATGACTCAGACTATCCCCAACACGAGGAATGTGAAGGGTAGGACAATGCGAAAGTCCTACGCCCGCACCCCAAACGTGGTCGAGTTGCCGCGACTCATTGAGATCCAACTTCACAGCTTTCAATGGTTCCAGACTGAAGGGTTACGTGAGTTGTTCGATGAGATTTCGCCAATCGTCAGCTTCAATAAAAACCTGGAGCTGCACCTGGGGAGTTTCCGTTTTGACGAACCCAAGTACCCCGAAGAGGAATGTCGTATCCGTGACATTACCTACTCCGCTCCGCTTTGGGTCAGTATTCGGTTGGTAAACAATGATACTGGTGAGATCAGCGAGCAGGAAGTCTTTATGGGTGACTTCCCGTTGATGACAGACTCTGGTACATTCATTATCAACGGTAGCGAACGCGTCGTGGTGAGTCAGTTGATCCGCTCCCCGGGCGCCTATTTTACGGTGGAAGAAGATCGCAGTACCGGACGTGAATTGGCCGGTGCCAAGTTGATCCCCAGTCGCGGTGCGTGGCTCGAGTTCGAGACAAGCAAGCGCGATATTATCAGCGTCAAAGTGGACCGCAAGCGCAAGTTGCCGGCCACTATTTTGCTGCGCGCCATCGGTTTTGGCACAGACGAAGAGATCCGGCAGCTTTTCGCCGATGTGGATGATGACGTCGATCATCCCTTCATCGAGTCCACATTGGAGCGCGACACCACCGGCAATCCTACGGATGACACCAAGAAGGGTGTTGACGATGCGTTGCTGGAGTTCTATAAAAAACTGCGCCCGGGCGATCCGCCTACCCTGGACAATGCCAAGAGCTTTGTGCAGAATCTCTTCTTCACGTCACGTCGCTATGATCTGGGCCGCGTGGGGCGCTATAAGTTGAACCGCCGCCTGCGTCTAGATACGCCGATGAGTCAACGCATCCTCAGCAAAGAGGACATGGTTGCTGTGCTTCGGCGCATCATTGATATTAATAATGGCCGCGAGCGCGCCGATGACATCGATCACTTGGGCAATCGCCGTGTCAAGACCGTTGGCGAGTTGATTCAGAATCAACTGCGCATCGGCCTGTTGCGCATGGAACGCGTCGTACGTGAACGCATGTCGATCCGCGATCCTGAGCAGGTGACACCGCTTAGCTTGATCAACATCCGCCCTGTGGTGGCGGCTACCCGCGAGTTCTTCGGCGGTAGTCAGTTGAGCCAGTTTATGGATCAGACCAATCCGTTGGCCGAGTTGACCCACAAGCGCCGTCTGAGCGCGTTGGGGCCCGGCGGTTTGCGCCGTGAACGTGCCGGCTTCGATGTGCGTGATGTCCATTACAGCCACTATGGCCGTATCTGCCCAATCGAAACACCTGAAGGACCAAACATTGGTCTTATCGGCTCGTTGGCTACCTATGGTCGCATCAATGATTTCGGCTTTATCGAAACACCGTACCGCGAGGTGCGAAAGACTGTGGAGAATAACGTCGACGCCTTGATCGGTCATGATCTGGCACAGGATATTACCGATCCCAAGTCAGGCGAAGTCCTTTTTGAAAAAGGGCTGGAAATTGATGAGGCAGCGGCCAAACTGATTTCTCAAGTTGAAGGTCTGGACGAAATACGTGTGCGTCCGTTCGTGAGTTCAGCGTTCACCTACTTAAATGCCGATTCAGAAGAAAATGCCTCGATTGCCCAGGCATCTTCGGCGTTGGACAAAGTAGGGCATTTCCTGAATCAGCGCCCGTCTGCGCGGCGTGCTGAAGAGTTCCGCTTTGAAGAGCCGGAACGAATCGATTATATGGATGTTTCGCCAAAGCAGATTGTTAGTGTTTCCGCTGCTTTGATTCCTTTCCTTGAGCATGACGACGCTAACCGCGCTTTGATGGGCTCGAACATGCAACGCCAGGCGGTGCCACTTGTGCGCCCAGATGCCCCTGTTGTGGGGACTGGTATGGAATACCCGGCCGCGGTCGACTCGGGGCAGGTGATCGTATCCCGTAATGCAGGGGAAGTTGTCAGCGTTACCGGATCCGAAATCGTCACCCAAGAGGAAGACGGTACGCGCCGCACCTATGTCTTGCGCAAGTACAATCGTAGTAACCAGAGCACTTGCATTGATCAGCGTCCTGCTGTCAATAAGGGTGATTGGGTAGAAAAAGGCACGGTGCTGGCGGATAGTTCGAGCACCGAAAATGGCGAGTTGGCCCTGGGGCAGAACGTTGTTGTCGCCTACATGAGTTGGGAAGGTGGCAACTACGAAGATGCTATCCTGATCAGCGAACGATTGGTACAGGATGACAAGTTCACATCCATTCATATTGAGAAGCACGAAGTCGAGGCGCGTGAGACCAAACTCGGCCCCGAAGAGATCACACGTGACATTCCCAACGTGGGTGAGGATGCGCTGAAAGACCTGGACGAAGACGGCATCATCCGCATTGGTGCAGAGGTGACGCCTGGGGACATCCTTGTCGGAAAGATCACGCCTAAGGGCGAGACGGAACTGACGCCGGAAGAGAAACTGCTGCGCGCCATCTTTGGTGAAAAAGCGCGTGAAGTGAAGGACTCTTCGTTGCGCCTGCCCCATGGCGAGCGCGGTAAAGTGGTGGATGTCAAGGTCTTTACCCGCGATGAACATCAGGACTTGCCGGCCGGCGTCGAGATGATGGTCCGTGTCGGTGTGGCGCAACGTCGCCGCCTGACTGAGGGCGACAAGATGGCCGGTCGTCATGGCAATAAGGGTGTTATCTCCAAAGTCGTGCCGGTCGAAGATATGCCGTTCCTCGACGACGGGACACCGGTGGACATTATTCTTAACCCATTGGGTGTGCCGGGCCGTATGAACATCGGTCAGATTCTCGAAGCACATCTGGGCTGGGCCGCTTCTCGCCTGGGCTTTTTGGCGGAGACGCCAGTTTTCGATGGCGCAAAAGAATTGGAGATCGAGTCGGAGCTTTCGCGAGCCTGGTTGATCGATGTTGCATGGGCCGCTATCTCTCGACGGGCCTGGGCGTTTGTGGCCGAACAGGGCATTCCTAGCGAAGAAATGGCCGACGATGGTGATGCTCGTCGTCTCTATTTGTTCAACTGGTTGCCTGAACTTGGTTATGATGCTGAGCAGCTTTATTACGACGAAACCTATGCACGGCAGTCTGTTCTGCGCGAATGGCTGCGCGAGCAAGGGTACAACCCGGAAGACGTGGTGCCGCGGCAGCACGGGCGGGCGCGTACCACGAGTGATTCGGACCGTGCTGCGCTGGATGCGGCACTGCGCGAGTGGATGCGCTATCACGGCGGCGATCCTGCCGACCTGACGGGCGAAGCTCTGGTTGAAGCTGCACAGGCTTACAGTCGTAAGAGTGGCTGGCCCTTGCCCACTACAGGCAAACAGCGCCTGTACAACGGCAAAACTGGTGAACACTATGACTCGCCGGTGACCATTGGTGTTGTCCAGATGCTCAAACTGCATCATCTGGTCGAAGACAAAGTACACGCCCGCAGCACCGGCCCGTACAGCCTGGTTACCCAGCAACCGTTGGGTGGTAAGGCGCAGTTCGGTGGTCAGCGCTTCGGTGAAATGGAAGTGTGGGCATTGGAAGCCTATGGCGCCGCCTACACGCTGCAAGAAATGCTCACCATCAAGTCTGACGATGTGACCGGGCGCGTCAAGACCTACGAGGCGATTGTCAAGGGCGAAGAGATTCAAAGCCCAGGCGTGCCTGAAAGCTTCCGTGTCTTGGTTAAAGAGTTGCAGAGCCTTGCCCTTGCCGTTGAAGTCATCAACGATAAGAACGAGGTGATCCAATTTGGCAAGGAAGATGCCGAGGAACGGCTGCCCAAACTGGGATTCAGCCTTAACGTACCGGGACCGATGAGCCGCAACAGCGAATAGCTAGCCTTCTAGCCGTTGGCAGTTAGCGGTCAGAAGATGACCTGTTGACTGCTAACTGCCTGCTGCTGAATGCTAACTGCTAAGGAGACAATACATGGAAGTTCGCGAATTTGATGCCATTCGTATCTCGCTGGCTTCGCCGGAACAGATCCGCGATTGGAGCTATGGCGAGGTTACCAAGCCAGAAACCATTAACTATAGGACGTTGCGTCCGGAGCGCGATGGTCTTTTCTGCGAACGCATCTTCGGCCCGACCAAAGATTGGGAATGTGCTTGTGGTAAGTACAAGCGCGTGCGTTATAAAGGCATTGTCTGTGATAAGTGCGGCGTAGAAGTTGCACCCAGCCGTGTGCGCCGCGAGCGTATGGGCCATATTGAACTGGCTTCACCCGTCAGCCACATTTGGTACGTCAAAGGTGTGCCCAGCCGGCTGGGGTTGTTGCTCAACATCAGCCCGCGTCATCTAGAGCGTGTCCTTTACTTTGCTCAGTTCATTATCACTGAAGTCAATGAGGACGCACGGGCACGCGCCATTCAGCGCCAGGAACGTGAGCAGCAGATGCGTCTTGCGCGCATGGACGCAGATGTTCAGACCCAGATCGATCAGTTTGAAACCGCCGGACAAGAACAGCTAAGCGAACTCGACGCCGATGAAGAGCAGCAAATTCGGACGCTCGACGAACGCATCAATAAGCAGTCGTCCGAGGCGATTAGCCAGGCCCAGAGCCTACAACTGTGGATTCAACGCAATTTGGGCAAAAAGGCCAGCGAAGAGCAGAAGCTTCACTGGATCGATGATGTCATCATCTCTCAAAACGAGACTGTAACCGCAGAGCATGAAGACATCATTAATGAGTATGTACAGGAGCGCCTCAACAGCCTTCAGTCTGAATCAGATGAAGAGAAGGCCGACATCCGGCTTTTTGTTGAGGCCAAGCGCGAGCATATTCGCCAAGAGATGGATGCCGTTCTGAGCCGGTTGCGTGAAGATTTGCACGATCGGCAGAATCGACTGCGCGACGCTATGGGCAGCGATCTGGATGAGCTTAAAAATCTGGCGGAGCAGCAACTGCTTTCTGAAGCTCGTTACCGTGAGCTCTCTGATCGGTGGGGAAGTGTCTTCAAGGCGGGCATGGGCGCGGAAGCTGTGCGCGACATTGTCGCCAAGATCGACCTCGATAAACTGGTCAAAGAGTTACGCCGCGAGATTCGCACAACCCGTAGTAAGCAACGTCGCAAGAAGGCTGCCAAACGACTGCGTGTGGTTGAGAATTTCCGCAAGAGTGGCAATCGCCCCGAGTGGATGATTTTGACCGCCCTGCCTGTGATCCCGCCTGATCTGCGGCCCATGGTGCAGTTGGACGGTGGACGGTTTGCGACCAGCGATTTGAACGATCTCTACCGGCGCGTGATCAACCGCAACAACCGTCTCAAACGACTGCTCGAATTGGGCGCTCCTGACGTAATTGTGCGCAATGAGAAACGCATGTTGCAGGAAGCGGTCGATAGCCTCGTTGACAACGGTCGCCGTGGACGTGCTGTCAGCCGTAGCGGCAAGCGCAAACTCAAGAGCTTGAGCGATCTGCTCAAGGGCAAACAAGGGCGCTTCCGCCGCAATCTGTTGGGTAAGCGTGTTGATTATTCGGGCCGTTCCGTCATCGTGATTGGCCCTGAACTCAAGTTGCACCAGTGCGGCCTGCCCAAGAAGATGGCATTGGAGCTCTTCAAGCCCTTTGTCATGCGCCGCCTGGTAGAGTACAACTATGCACACAATATCAAGAGCGCCAAGCGCATGGTTGATCGCATGAGCCCTGAAGTCTGGGATGTGCTCGAAGAAATCTGTCACGAGCGCCCTGTGCTTTTGAACCGTGCCCCGACCTTGCATCGTCTCGGTATTCAAGCGTTTGAGGTTGTCTTGATCGAAGGCAGTGCTATCAACCTGCATCCGCTGGCCTGTGCCGCCTTCAATGCCGACTTTGACGGCGACCAGATGGCCGTCCACGTGCCGCTGAGCCAGCAGGCTGTGGACGAAGCTCGAACGTTGATGTTGGCAAGCCGAAACCTGCTCAAACCGAGTAGCGGTGAACCCATCGTCGGCCCGTCTAAGGATATGGTGATGGGCGTCTACTACCTCACCGTAGAAGAGGAACAAGACAAGCCCGATGACAAACTGCCTATCTTCAGCAGCATGGCAGATGCAGAGTACTTGCACAGCATCGGTCACCTGCGTTTGCGCGAGCCGGTTCGTGTCTACTACACAAGCAAGTACGATGATGTGCCTGTTACGGATCTAGAGTTAAGCGAACGTGTGCAGAGTGTGCTACAGGATGCAGGAATCCACATGGTTGGTCAGGTGATGGATGCCTACGTCCAGGGCGAAAACCACATGATCGATGCCATCGCCGGTTTTGGTGCCGCGGCCATGATTGAAGTTCGCACCGCCCTACGCAAGCTGAACCTGCTGGGCGCCGAATGGCCAACGACCAGAATTATCCGTACCACGGTAGGTCGCATCATCTTCAACCGGGCCTTGCCAGAGGAACTCTGGTATATCAATGATTTGCTCGATAAGAAGGGCGTGAATGACGTTGTAGAGCGCTGCTACAAACACCTGGGGCGCGAAGTCACTGCCGAACTTGCCGACAGTATCAAAGATTTGGGTTTCCGCTATGCAACCCAGTCCGGCATCACCATCGCCGTGAGCGATATTCAGGTTCCTGAGCAGAAGCAGGAAATCCTGGATCGAACCACAGAAGAAGTCGCTCAGGTTGAGCGTCAATATCGCCGTGGTCTGATTACGGAAGAGGAACTTTACGAGAAGACCGTTGAACTGTGGACGCGTGCTACTGACGAGGTAACCGACGCTGTGCGCGAACTGCTCAGCCCGGTGGAAGGACTCGGCGCCATGGCACGCTCGGGCTCAACAAAGGGTGGTGTCAACACTGTGCGTCAGTTGGCCGGTATGCGTGGTTTGATGGCCGATCCAAACGGGCGCATCATTCCATTGCCCATTCGCTCGAACTTCCGTGAGGGCCTCACTGCCCTGGAATACTTCCTGAGCACGCATGGGGCGCGTAAAGGTCTGGCTGACACCGCGCTGCGTACAGCGGATGCCGGCTACCTGACCCGACGTCTTGTTGACGTTGCCCAGGATGTCATCATCACGGAAGAAGATTGTGGCACCAACGTCGGCATCTGGATCAACGCCGATGAGTCCCGCTTGATGGGCGAGACCCTGTCGGAACGTGTGGCCACGCGTGTCCTGGCGGCAGACATTACCGATCCGGAAACCGGCGAAGTCCTGTTGCATAAAGACGAAGTTCTCGACGAAGCGGCTTTGGGGACACTGTCCCGTCACGATATCAAACGTGCCTATGTTTTCAATCCGTTGACCTGCGAAACTCGTTTCGGCATTTGTCGCAAGTGCTACGGCGAGGATCTGGCACGTGGTGGTACTGCTCGCCTCGGTGAGGCAGTAGGTATTATCGCTGCTCAATCGATTGGCGAACCGGGTACACAGCTTACCTTGCGAACCTTCCACACCGGTGGTGTGGCTGGTAGCGATGACATTACGCAGGGTCTGCCGCGTGTCGAAGAACTCTTCGAAGTCCGTAACCCCAAGGGTGAAGCTGTCATCGGTGAGATCGATGGCATCGTAGACATCTGGTGGGAAGGCGACCAACGCATGATCAAGGTCAGCCGCACGGAACTGAAACGCCGCGAGGTGACTGTTCCTGCCGGCTTCCATGTCTTAGTGGCAAATGATGACCGAGTCCAGGATGATACCGTCGTGGCCCGTGATCCGGAAAACGACGAAGCCGTCATACTGGCCGGTATGAATGGCGCCGTTTTTGTTGAAGAAGATGGCAGCCAGATTATCATCCGCCGTGAAGATGTGGAGTCCTGGGAGGCGGATATTCCTGCCAATGCTCGTCTGCGTGTTGAAAAGGGCGACGAAGTGAAGGCGGGCGAACAGCTTACAGAAGGTTCAAAGAATCCCAAAGAGATTCTGCGTATCCAGGGGCGCGAAGCCTGCCAGATCTACCTGCTTGAGCAAGTGCAGCAGGTTTACCGTAGCCAGGGTGTTGCTATCCACGATAAGCATATCGAGGTGATTCTACGCCAGTTGCTGCGGCGCGTGATGATTCGTGCGACCGGCGATACGGAGTTCCTCCCCGGCGAGTTGATCGATCGATTCGAGTTCGAAGACATGAATGACGCCGTGATCGCCAAGGGTGGGCGTCCTGCTAAGGCTGAGGCCGTGGTTCTGGGCCTGACCAAGGCTGCACTAAACACCGAAAGCTTCCTGGCCGCTGCCAGCTTCCAGGAGACGACACGTGTCTTGACCGAAGCGGCCATCCGCGGTCAGCGCGATGAACTGCGCGGTCTCAAAGAGAACGTCATCATCGGTAAGCTGATCCCTGTGGGCACCGGCTTCCGGGCTCGCAAACGTTGGGCGCAAGAGAAACAAGAAGCCATTGATCTTGCCACCAAGCAGATGGAGGAGGACGATCTGGACGAGCTGGAAATGATCGACCTCGATGATACGGATCTGGATATGACCGATCTGGCCAGTCTGGCAGAAATGGGCTTTAGCCCGCTGGGTATGATGTCGTCACGTTTCAATGCAGAAGAAGATGACGATGAAGACATCGACATCGACTTTGAAAAGTTCAGCGCTGACGACAATGAAGAGCTGGATGTGGATCTGAGCTAGCTCAGATGCTGTCCTGAACGATCGGTTGTCGTCTTCGACATCGATCTCTCTAGCAACTGTATTTTGAGACCTACGCCGAGATTTTGATGACGGTGGTGTAGAAGAGGGGCGATTCTCCTTGTGAGCATCGTCCCTCTTTTCGTGAGGTGAGGCAAGAATCCCTGTGGTTTTCTAGCCCTCTTCAATTTGACCTTCACTTTACGTTTGTGCTACAATTTCAGATCGTGGGCCTGAGCGGACCCAGGTGTTTTATCGCCGATTTGGGTCGCTGACATCATCTTTGGGTGAGTGTCAGGTCCGGCAATTGTAGAGACGGATATTGCTGTCTACCGAATAGGCGAAGAGCATAGTCACGCAAGAAAATGGAGGAATCCTTTGCCGACGATTAATCAGTTGGTCCGTAAGGGCCGTAAGACGAAGTCCAAGAAAGAAACAGCCCCGGCGCTTCAGTTTACTCTGAACACATTGGCTGGGCGTACGAAGCGTGTCAAGGGCGGTAACCCCCAGAAGCGTGGTGTGTGTACTCAGGTTCGTACGGCCACGCCAAAGAAGCCGAACTCGGCGTTGCGCAAGGTTGCCCGTGTTCGCTTGACGAACGGCATTGAGGTAACAGCCTACATCCCCGGTGAAGGTCATAACCTCCAGGAACACAGTGTTGTTTTGGTTCGTGGTGGTCGTGTGAAAGATCTGCCTGGTGTGCGTTATCACATCGTGCGTGGTGCTCTGGACAGTACCGGTGTTAACAACCGCAAGCGAGGCCGTAGCAAGTATGGCACCAAGAAGCCCCGTTAGGCATTTTGGGCTGACTTTGTCAGTGGTTGGGCGCACATTCACAGAGTAGGTATTCAGTTATTTGGATTAGGGAGATTCAGAACATGCCGCGAAGAAATCGGCCTGAGCATCGGGATATCATTCCCGATCCGCGCTACAATAGCAAGGTTGTGGCCAAGTTTATCAACAATGTGATGGAACGTGGTAAGAAGAGCGTCGCGTTGAGCATCGTTTATGATGCTCTCGATTTGGTCGCTCAGCGCACCAACCGTCCGGCTATGGAAGTGTTTGACGAAGCGTTGAAGAATGCGACGCCTCTGGTTGAGGTTAAGCCTCGTCGTGTGGGTGGCGCAACCTATCAGGTTCCTATGGAGATCCGTATGGATCGCCGGCAGGCACTTGCGATGCGCTGGTTGATTATGAACTCACGCAATCGTAGCGGCCGCAACATGGCGCAACGTCTGGCTGCCGAGTTGATGGACACTGCACGTGGTGAAGGCACAACTGTGCGACGTCGTGAAGAAGTTCATCGCATGGCCGAAGCCAATCAGGCTTTTGCCCACTTCAAATAGAGTACAACTTGCTCGTTTGAGGTGACAGTCGCATAGCGGGCTCATCTCGACGAGCGTGTGGCGTGCCTGTTGCACGTGGATCTGTGGCAAGTAGTCTCTGCAAGATCAAGCGTGCGCCGGCGCCATGAAAACAACTTGCAATTCTTTAGCGGCACAATCTGACCACAGTGCTTGTGGCATGATCTGACGGTTGCGACAAATGTGGCTATCGTCTATGCCTCAGTTAAGTAGGCGTTCATGACCCTTGTGGGAGAGTAGTGCCGCGTTGGTTTGTGTCCGGTAGGTTAGGTATTGGCCGCCGGGCAGTTTGTATCTGGGTATTCCACGCAACGAACGCTTGTGGATCCTGGAGACAGTAGGACTGTGTTGGAATCGCCAGAGGCATCTGTTTTGTAGCAATATGGTAGGGAACTCATGACAATCGATCTTCCTCTTGAGCAGTTGCGCAATATTGGTATCATCGCTCATATTGACGCAGGTAAGACAACAACAACTGAACGCATCCTCTTCTACTCAGGCCGTATTCACCGGATGGGTGAAGTGCATGATGGAACCGCTGTGACGGACTGGATGGCTCAGGAACGTGAACGTGGTATTACGATCACCGCTGCCGCCATCACCACCACTTGGAAAGATACCAAGACCGGTGAAGAAGTTCAGATTAATATTATTGATACACCTGGACACATTGACTTCACCGCTGAAGTGCAACGTAGCTTGCGCGTGCTGGATGGTGGGGTGGTGGTTTTCGATGCGGTTGCCGGTGTTGAGCCACAATCTGAAACTGTGTGGCGTCAGGCCAATAGCTATAACGTCCCGCGCATCTGCTTCGTGAACAAGATGGATCGTATGGGCGCCAATTTCCAGCGCACCCTCGATATGATTGTTGATCGATTGGGGGCCAATCCGCTGCCCATTCAGTTGCCTATCGGTGCTGAAGATAACTTCAAAGGTGTGATCGATCTCTTCGATATGAAGGCGGTCCTCTTTTCTGATGAGTTAGGTGCGAAGCCGACCATCGAGGAGATTCCGGCCGAACTGCTGGCCGACGCCGAGGCGGCCCGTGCCGTGCTGATCGAACGCATCGCCGAAACGGATGAGGATCTGACGCTCAAATTCCTTGAAGGCGAGGAGATCAGCAACGCTGAACTCATGCGCGCCTTGCGGCATGGGACGATCACGAATCAGCTAGTGCCGGTGTTGTGTGGGACTGCGCTTCGCAACAAAGGTGTGCAACCTTTGTTGAACGCGGTAGTCCGTTATTTGCCCAGCCCGAAGGACGTTCCTGCTGTGACGGGGGTTGACCCTCGCACGGGTGAGGAAGTTATTCGCCACCCGGATCCGAATGAGCCATTTGCTGCGCTCGTTTTCAAGATTGTCACCGATCCTTACGTGGGGCGTCTGGCCTATGCGCGTGTCTATTCAGGCACGTTAGAAGCCGGTACGACTGTCTACAACTCCACCAAGGGTCAGCGTGAGCGTATTGGTCGTCTGTTGCAGATGCACGCAGACAAGCGTGAAGAGATCAAGGTCTGTGATGCCGGCGACATTGCGGCGATTGTCGGCCTGAAGAACAGCTTCACGGGCGATACCTTGTGCGATTCTAGCCAAGAGGTTTTGCTTGAAAACATTGAGTTCCCCGAACCGGTCATTAAGGTTGCGGTTGAACCCAAATCGAAGGCCGACCAGGATAAGATGACCGAAGGCTTGCTAAAGCTTGCGGAAGAAGATCCTACCTTCCGTGTCCAGTATGATGACCAGACTGGACAGACCGTCATCAGCGGCATGGGTGAGTTGCACCTCGACATTATTGTCGACCGCCTCAAACGTGAGTTCCGGGTACAGTGCAATGTCGGTCGCCCTCAGGTGGCTTATCGAGAGACGATTACCCGCCCTGTGCGTGTGGAAGGGCGCTTCGTCCGCCAATCCGGTGGCCGTGGTCAGTATGGTCACGTCTGGTTGGAAATGGAGCCGAATGAACCCGGCAAGGGCTTTGAGTTTGCCGATAAAGTCGTTGGTGGTTCCGTTCCTCGTGAGTATATCTCTTCCGTACAAAAGGGTATCGAAGAGGCAATGGTTAGCGGTTCTCTCGCCGGCTATCCTGTTGTCGATATAAAAGCTGCCCTGGTTGATGGTAGTTACCACGACGTTGACTCAAGCGAAATGGCCTTTAAGATTGCCGGTAGTATGGCGTTTAAAGAAGGCCAGATGCGCGCTCATCCTGTCTTGCTGGAACCGACCATGCGTGTCGAGGCCGTGGTGCCGGATGAGTATGTGGGTGATGTGGTGGGTGATTTCTCCAGCCGCCGCGGTCAGATCGAGGGGATGGAGTCGCGTTCTGCCGGTGCAACGGCTGTTCGTGGCATGGTTCCACTGGCCGAGATGTTCGGTTACGCCACGCTGTTGCGATCGATGACCAGTGGCCGTGGCACCTTTACGATGGAGTTTGATAGTTACTCCCCCGTCAGTGCGGCCGTCTCTGAGAAAGTGCTCAAGCGCGAACTTGCTTAGTCTTCTCCAGGAGACTTGTTGTAATCCGTTACCCTGGGAATTTGTTAAAGTTGGGCGTATCAGGTATAGTAGCAAGGTTTGCATGGTATCTGATCTGCCTAAATTGTGAGTTTACGCACCGCCGATTTTTCTGTCGGCGGTGCGCCTATGCAAACATAAGTCAACGAAAAGGGGCCGGCTTTGCGGATAGCTCCTTATACCAAGTCAAAACAGTAATAGGTTCAGTGCATTCTCTGCAAAACGTAGGAGAGAACAATGGCAAAAGCAGTATTTCAGCGAACCAAACCGCATGTAAATGTGGGAACAATCGGACATGTCGATCATGGGAAGACGACCCTGACGGCGGCGATCACGAAAGTGTTGGCCCTGAAGGGGTGGGCGGATTTTTCTGCCTTTGATCAGATCGACAATGCGCCGGAAGAGAAGGCGCGTGGGATCACGATTGCGATTTCGCATGTAGAGTATCAGACAGCGACACGGCACTATGCGCACGTGGACTGCCCTGGGCATGCGGACTACATCAAGAACATGATCACCGGGGCAGCGCAGATGGACGGTGCGATCCTGGTGGTAGCGGCGCCGGATGGGCCGATGCCGCAGACACGCGAGCACATCTTGTTGGCGCGGCAGGTGGAAGTGCCGGCGATGGTCGTCTTCATGAACAAGTGTGACATGATGGACGACGAGGAACTGTTGGAACTGGTGGAGATGGAGCTGCGCGAACTGTTGGACAGCTACAACTTCCCCGGCGATGACATTCCGATTGTGCGTGGCAGTGCCTTGGCTGCACTGGAATCGACCTCGACGGATGTGGATGCGCCGGAATATGCGCCGATCTGGGAGCTGATGCGGCAGGTGGACGAGTACATTCCGACGCCTGTGCGTGAGACCGAGAAGCCGTTTTTGATGCCGATTGAAGATGTGTTCAGCATCAAGGGCCGCGGTACGGTGGTGACCGGACGTATCGAGCGTGGTGTGATCCACCCGATGGAAGAGGTGGAGATTGTGGGTCTGGCGCCGACACGCAGGACGGTGGTGACAGGCGTTGAGATGTTCCGCAAGTTGCTGGACGAAGGACAGGCGGGCGACAACGTAGGTTGTCTGCTGCGCGGCATCAACCGCGACGATGTGGAGCGTGGCCAGGTGTTGGCGAAACCGGGCAGCATCACACCCCACACCAAGTTCAACTGCGAGATCTACGTCTTGAAGAAGGAAGAGGGCGGACGCCACACCCCATTCTTCAAGGGATACCGGCCGCAGTTCTACATTCGCACCATGGACATCACGGGTGAGATTCAACTGCCCGAGGGTGTGGAGATGGTGATGCCTGGCGACAACGTGACCATGGGTGTCGAGTTGATCTCGCCGGTGGCGTTGGAGAATGGTAGCCGCTTCGCGATTCGCGAAGGTGGTCGTACAGTGGCTGCGGGTGTCATTACCCAGATCACTTTGTAAAAGGCATAGGCCCTCTTTGATCCTGGCTTCGCAGTCAGGACAGAGGGGAACATGAAGCGTAGGGTGGGCGGGTGTCTACCCTACGCTTCGCGACTCAAGAAGGAACAGTCGATGGCAAAGCAAAAGATTCGCATCAAACTCAAGGCCTACGATCATCGTGTGTTAGATGCGTCGGCTCGCCAGATTGTGGACGCCGCTGAACAGACCGGCGCCCAAGTTGTCGGTCCTGTGCCGCTGCCCACTCGAATCGAGAAGTTCACGGTCATGCGTTCGACCTTTATCGACAAAGACAGCCGTGAGCAGTTCGAGATTCGCACGCACAAGCGCTTAATTGATGTGGTGGATCCAGGCAACAAAACGATTGAGAATCTAACTCGTCTTAATCTGCCTGCCGGTGTGGATATTGAGATCAAGCTGTAGTAACTGGGTAAGTTGTGGGATGTGGTGCAGTCCGTAAGCAGTTTCCACACAGCCCTAGTGATTGCAGGCAAAACTCTATTGCTGGATGATGTGGCAGAACCAGATGCTGTCTGGTTATGCCGTCAGTCCGGGAGGAAAAAGTGAAAGGTATTCTTGGTAAGAAGGTGGGGATGACCCAGCTCTTTGACCCGAGCGGGGCCGCTGTTCCCGTGACAGTCATTGAAGCGGGTCCGTGCTATGTTATCCAGGTCAAGAGCACTGATACAGATGGCTACAACGCCATTCAGATCGGCTTTGACGAGGTAGCAGAGCGCAAGTTAACGAAGGGCGAAATGGGCCACCTGCGTAAGGCGGGGACGCCAGCCTTGCGTCATCTGCACGAAGTGCGCCTTGACGACATGCCGCAGTTTACATTGGGCGATGTCATCAAGGCGGACTTGTTCAATGAGGGTGAGATGGTCGATGTGACCGGCACCTCTAAGGGACGCGGTTTTTCCGGTGCGGTTAAGCGCCACAACTTCCGCGGCGGTCCTAAGACCCACGGTCAGTCGGATCGTCATCGGGCGCCTGGTTCTCGTGGTGCAGGCACCACACCGGGGCGCACCTACCCGGGAGCAAAGGGCCCTGGTCAGATGGGGAACCACCAGGTCACGGTCCAGAATTTGAAGGTTGCTTTGGTGGATCCTGAGCGGAATTTGATTGCAATCAGAGGCGCCGTCCCCGGTCCGCGTAACGGCCTTGTGTTCATTAAATCGGCCGCGAAGGCGTAGACTAGGAGGCGATGAAAATGCAAGTACCTGTGTTGAATATGGTTGGGGAGACGGTGGGTGAAGTTGAACTGAGTGACGCCATTTTTGCGGCGCCCGTCAACAAAGGTCTTATGCACCAGGCGCTCATCCGTCAATTGGCCAATGCTCGCTTAGGAACCCACAAGACCAAAACTCGTGGCGAGGTACGGGGCGGTGGCCGGAAGCCGTGGCGTCAGAAAGGAACCGGGCGTGCTCGCCAGGGTTCGATTCGAGCTTCGCAATGGGTCGGTGGTGGCACTGTGTTTGGGCCGCAGCCGCGCAGCTATGCTAAAAAGATGCCGCGCAAAATGCGGATCGTGGCACTACGGAGCGCGTTAAGCGTTAAGGCCGGCATTGAGCAGATCATTGTGCTGGATGCGTTGCAGATGCAGGCGCCCAAAACCAAAGAGATGGTGAAGACCCTAAACGCCTTAGGCTTAGACGGCAAAAGCACTTTACTCGTGATGCCCGAGCGTGATCTGGCTGTAGAGCGCAGCGCGCACAATCTGCCCAAGGTAAAGACTCTGCTGACGTCGAATCTGAATATCCGGGATCTGCTTGGCTATGATTCCGTGGTGCTCTCAGTCGATTCGGTGGCACAGATTCACGAGTGGCTGGGTCGACCGGAAGCGGAAAAGGAGATCGAGTAAATGCACGTTTATGAAGTGATTAAACGTCCGGTCATCACGGAAAAGTCTTACGACGCTGCCGACTTTCAAAACAAGTTTACTTTTGAAGTTGATATGCATGCGAACAAGCATCAGATTAAAGATGCCGTTGAGACTGTGTTCAGCGTGACAGTTGAAGATGTTCGGGTGATGGTCGTGCCGGCCAAGACAGGCCGTGTCGGACGACGCAAAGTCGTCCGTCGTTCCCCATGGAAGAAAGCTGTCGTAACCTTGATCCCTGGGGATAGCATTCAATACTTCGAGGGTGTCTAGCCTGGGCGCGGTTGACGGTTTTATCGTCAACCGCCATTGTAGAAGGAGAAGATGGAACAATGGCCATTAAAATCTACCGCCCAACGTCGCCTGGCCGTCGTGGTATGACCGTTTCCGCTTTCGATGATATAACAAAGAAGGCTCCTGAACGTTCATTGACGGCCCCGCTGGCAAAGTCGGGTGGTCGCAACAATCGTGGCTCTATCACGGTACGTCACCGTGGTGGTGGTCATAAGCGCCGCTATCGTGTGATTGACTTCAAGCGCAATAAGTTTGGCGTTTCTGCTCGCGTCGCTTCGATTGAGTATGATCCAAATCGTAGCGCACGCATTGCCTTGCTGAACTACGATGATGGCGAAAAGCGCTACATTATCGCTCCGTTGGGTATTCAAGTTGGCGACTTGCTGATGTCAGGGCCGGAAGCTGAAGTCCGCCCGGGCAATGCGTTGCCGATTCGCTCCATTCCCTTGGGCACGCAGATCCACAATGTGGAGCTCTACCCGGGTCGTGGTGGGCAGTTGGTGCGCAGTGCAGGTGTATCAGCGCAGTTGGTTGCCAAAGAAGGACCTCGTGCTCAGGTCCGCCTGCCCAGTGGGGAAGTTCGTTACATTGAGATGAATTGCATGGCAACAATCGGATCGGTCTCGAATCCTGATCATGCCAATGTGACTCTGGGTAAGGCTGGACGCAAGCGCTGGTTGGGCATCCGGCCGAGTGTGCGTGGTATTGCGATGGACCCGAATTCCCATCCGCATGGTGGTGGTGAAGGCCGCTCGCCGATCGGTATGCCTGGTCCGAAAACACCATGGGGCAAACCTGCTCTTGGCAAGCGCACGCGTGCCAACAAACGCACCAACAAGAATATTGTGCGTCGCAGCAGCAGCGGGAAACGGAGATAAACTATGTCACGCTCACTGAAGAAGGGGCCATATGTTGCCCCGAAATTGCTCAAGAAAATTGAGGACATGAATCGCAGCGGAGATCGCAAAGTGATCAAGACCTGGTCACGCGCCTCCACGATTTTCCCTCAATTTGTTGGTCACACGCTGGCCATTCACGATGGACGGCGTCACGTCCCGATCTATGTCACCGAAAATATGGTGGGACATAAGTTGGGTGAATTTGCGCCAACTCGCCTTTTCCGCGGACACGTCCGCTCGGAAAAAGGCACGCGTGTTGTCCGCCGCTAGGCAGGCTGGAAATATCGAGAACTGCCCACCTGCCCTGAAACAACCTGGTATCGCATAACGGTTGGATGAGGGGTGGGGTGGGTTGAGACATAGGGGAGCGAAGATATGGAAGTTCGTGCTGTTACCAAATACACAGGGATCAGCGCTCAGAAGGCTCGCTTGGTGGTCGATGAGGTACGCGGAAAGCAGGCGCAAGAAGCGTTGGCTATTTTGCAGTTTATGCCGCAAAAGGCTGCACAAGTTGTGGCAAAGACGCTAAAGAGCGCAATGGCGAACGCGACCGAGAATTTTGGCCTGGAGTCGGACGATTTGTTCATCAGCAAGATCGTTGCCGATGAGGCGCCGTCTCGAAAGTGGCGTCGGTTTGGGGCAAGAGGTCGCTTCAAACCATGGATTCGCCGCTCTTCTCACATCACCATCGTGCTTGATGAGCGTTTTGACTAAGAATCTTCTCCGAATTTGCTCTTGCTTCCGGATCGCCCGGGAGTGCAGTCAGCAATTCGAGTAGATACTCGCCGAAAAGGAGGCAACGTTTGGGACGCAAAGTACATCCGCTCGGGTTCCGTCTCGGAATCGTCAAGGAGCACAGGAGTCGTTGGTTTGCAACAGGCAAAGATTATGTGGATCGCCTGGATGAAGATCGTCAGATCCGTCATTTGATCAATGAGCGGTTGCCCAAAGCCGGCATCAGCCAAATTGAAATCGAACGACAACCGAACCAGGTTCACGTTATTATCAATACTGCAAAACCGGGCATTATCATCGGACGCAAGGGAACAACGGTCAACGAGTTGCGGATTGAACTGCAAGATCTGACCGGGAAAAAAGCCAAGATCGACGTCAAGGAATTGACCAAGCCGGAGATCTGCGCCCAGCTCGTTGCCGAAAGTGTGGCTGAGCAAATGGAACGCCGTATTAGTTGGAAGCGGGCCATGAAGCAATCTGCACAGCGCGCGATGCGTTCGGGCGCCGAAGGCATCATGATTACCGTTGCGGGGCGTTTGGGTGGCAGTGAAATGGGCCGTGTCGACAGTATCCGTGAGGGGCAAGTGCCGCGGCATACCCTGCGCGCAGATATTGAATACGGTACCGCCGAAGCCAACACCACGTATGGGGTGATCGGCGTCAAATGCTGGGTCTACCACGGCGAAGTCCTGCCCGGTGAAGAATATCATAGCCGTTACGCAGAATCGGTCGCGACCGAGTAAATTACGTCAGCCCTCACATGCTGATGTTGGATGGAGAGTGACTTATGTTGATGCCAAAACGCGTCAAATTCCGCAAGATGCATCGTGGTCGTATGCGAGGGAAAGCCCAGCGCGGTAGCACCATCGCATTCGGCACCTATGCGCTGCAAGCGATGGAGCCGCAGTGGCTGACGAGTCGTCAGATTGAAGCCGCTCGTCGTGCTGTTGTCCGTTACGTGCGCCGCGGTGGCAAACTCTGGATTCGTATCTTCCCAGATAAGCCCGTTACGATGCGCGCTGCCGAGACCCGTATGGGGTCTGGTAAGGGTAGTGTTGATCACTGGGTAGCTGTTATTAAGCCCGGTCGAGTACTCTTTGAGATTGCCGGTGTTCGTGAAGACCAGGCTCGCGAAGCGTTTCGTCTGGCCGCTCACAAATTGCCCATGAAGACCCAGTTTATTGCACGCCATGAAGGCTGAGTAGAGGAGAGAAACGAGCATGACTGCAAGTGAGTTGCGCAATCTCTCTATCGGCGAGTTGGCGACCAAGCTGGATGATTCTCACCAGGAATTGTTTAATCTGCGCTTCCAAAGGGCCACTGGTCAATTGACCAATACCGCCCGTAAGAAGCAAGTGCGCCGTGATATTGCCCGGATCAAAACGATCCTGCGTGAGCGCCAGTTGGCCGCCGAGGCTGAGGAGTAGACGAATGCGAGAACGACGTAGAGCGCTGGTTGGTACTGTCACCAGCAACAAGATGGAGAAGACCATCGTCGTAGAGATCGAGCGAGTTGCTCGACACCCGCTGTATGGCAAAGTGGTAAAGAGCCACAAGAAGTACAAGGTACACGACGAAAACAACGATGCTCAGATGGGTGATATTGTGCAGATCCGTGAGTGTCGCCCTATCAGCAAAGACAAGCAGTTTTTCATGGAAAAGATTCTTACAAGGGCGGAAACCGTCTAGCGCAACGGCCATTCGGTGACCGGCCTGGTCCGAGTCACCTCGAAGGGTTCGTCGATACAGTGTGACTACACCGCCCCGTTGAGGGGAGAGACGAAGATGATTCAGCAAGAAACTCGGCTCAAAGTAGCCGATAATACGGGAGCCAAAGAATTGTTGGCTATCCGCGTGAAGGGCGGAGGCAGCCGCCGCTATGGTGGCATTGGTGATGTTATTGTCGCCACAGTAAAATCTGCCAGCCCGACGGGTACGGTTAAGAAGGGCGATGTCGTACGAGCCGTTATTGTGCGCACGAAACGACCCGTTCGTCGCAACGATGGTAGCTACATTCGCTTCGATGAGAATGCAGCGGTCATCATCGACGACAACCTTAACCCGAGGGGCACGCGCATTTTTGGGCCGGTGGCTCGCGAGTTGCGTGACGGCGGCTTCATGAAGATTGTATCGCTGGCGCCTGAAGTCCTGTAGCAGAAGCGTGCTGCCTCTGTAGATCTTTGTCTACATCGCACGGCAAGAGGAGATAGTTTTATGACATTGAAGATCAGTAAAGGCGATACCGTCGAAATTATCGCCGGCAACGACAAAGGGCATCGTGGGCAGGTTCAGCGTGTGATTCGCAAGAAACGCAAGGACGGCACCTACGATGCGAACCGAACGTATGTTGTAGTAGCTGGGGCGAATATGATCGTTAAGCATCAGCGCCGCAGCCCAAGTGTGCGTACTCAGACGGGTCGTATCGAGCGCGAGGCGCCGATCCACATCAGCAACGTGTTGTTGGTGGGTAGTGACGGTAAAGCGACTCGTGCAGGGTATCGGATTGAAGGCGAAGACAAGATTCGTGTTGATCGCCGCACCGGTGATCCTTTGCCAAAGCCCGATAACAGCTAAGCCAATCGTAACCTTTTATTGCGCCTGACCTGATATCGGACACGTCGATATCTGCGGGCAAGGAGCTAGACGTATGACTGAAAATGGCAACCACCAGCAAGATGGTGGACGCACTCCCCGCTTGAAAGAGCGGTATTGGCAGGAACTTGTGCCTGCTCTGATGAAAGAGTTTTCGTATGCAAATGTGATGCAGGTGCCTCGCATTACAAAGGTCAGTGTCAATATTGGCCTTGGTGAAGCACTGCAAAACAGTAAAGCCATTGACGCCGCTACACGCGACCTGTCGATCATCACCGGTCAAAAGGCTGTCGTTACTCGGGCCAAAAAGTCAATCGCTACCTACAAATTGCGCGAAGGCATGCCGATTGGCGCTAAGGTCACTTTGCGCGGCAACCGGATGTGGGACTTTTTGGATCGACTGATTAACATTGCGTTGCCGGGCCAACGCGACTTCCGCGGCATCTCTCCCGATGCATTTGACGGGCGTGGCAACTATACACTCGGTTTGCGAGAACAGTTGATCTTCCCTGAAATTGACTACGATGAAGTTGATAAGGTTCGTGGCATGGAAGTGACAATCGTCACCTCGGCCGCCACCGATGAAGAAGCACGCAGGCTGCTGGCTTTGATGGATATGCCCTTCCAACGCCGTTAGTCAGTGCGGGCATCTGTATCGCTGGTAGACTGTGTCGGCCTGTTTGTGTCGGGACTGACCAGGTGTGGCAGATTTCATTTGATTGTACAGAGTTGTCCTGTTATAGAGAGGATATGTTTGTGGCGAAGAAAAGCATGATTGCCCGAGAAAAAAACCGCAAATTTGACGTTCGAATACACAACCGGTGCAACCGTTGTGGACGTCCGCGAGGATACATGCGTCGTTTCGGTCTCTGCCGTATCTGCTTCCGCGAGGAAGCCAATAACGGCAATATTCCTGGCGTCGTCAAGTCAAGCTGGTAGTTAGTTGTTGTTCCTGTGGTATCAATTTTCTGAATCAATCTCGATTCAGGTTGCCCGTGTTCGGGTAAAAAATCTTGTCTGCGTGGCGTGTAAAACAAGCCACGCATACTAACTACAGTCCCGTCTGAGGATTGGACTGCAAGAGTAAGGAGAAAATAGATGGTTACAGATCCAATTGCGGATATGCTTACCCGTGTCCGCAATGCCTCCATGGTACGCCACCGGCGTGTGACCATGCCTCATTCCAAACTGAAAGAGGCTATGGCTAAGATTTTGGCTGAAGAAGGCTTTATCAGTGGTTACACTGTGACAGGGGATGCCCCGCAGCCTAATTTGATTATGGGTCTAAAATATACGGGCAAAGGGGATCCAGTCATAACTGGGGTCGAGCGTGTCAGTAAGCCTGGTCGACGCACGTATGTCGGCTACCGCGAAATCCCCTGGGTGCGTAGTGGGTTAGGAATTAACATTGTCTCCACCCCGAATGGGGTGATGACCGGTCGCCAGGCTCGCCGCGAAAAAGTTGGCGGCGAAATTCTCTGTAACGTTTGGTAGCATAGGAGGAAGCCATGTCCCGTATTGGACGCATGCCGATTCCCGTCCCGAATGGGGTGACGGTGGAAATTGGCAAAGGGAATTATGTGAAAGTGAAAGGCCCCAAGGGCGAACTGACTCGTCAGTTTAACCATGACATGGGCATTTCGCAGGAAGATGGCGAGGTTGTGATCACTCGTCCTACAGAGCTGCGCCATCACAAGGCATTGCATGGGCTGACTCGCTCTCTGCTAGCCAATATGGTGACCGGTGTCACCGCCGGGTTCACAAGAGTTTTGGAAGTCCATGGCGTAGGGTATCGCGCGCAGTTGCAGGGCAAGAATCTGCAACTTCAAGTTGGCAAGAGTCATCCTGTGGAGTATGCACCCCCGACGCCGGCGATCAACTTTGAGGTCTCAAAGGATGGTCGAACCATCACGATTACCGGGGTCGACAAGGAAGAGGTAGGCCAATTGGCGGCGGTGATCCGCAAGGAGCGCCCACCGGAACCTTACAAGGGTAAGGGTCTGCGCTATAGAGGTGAATATGTCCGCCAGAAGGCTGGGAAGACCGGCAAGGGCGGTAAGAAGTAGTCCGCGCTCGCTGAGAGCAACAGAGGAGAGTAAAGGTTATGGCAAAACAGAATCGATCTCAATCCCGACAGCGTCGGCACTTTCGGGTTCGTCGCCGGGTGGAAGGTACGCCGCAGCGTCCTCGTCTGAACGTCTTCCGCAGTCTGAGCCACATCTACGCCCAGGTCATCGACGATGCGGCCGGTGCCACGCTGGTGTCGGCTTCGTCGCTCGAACCAGGGCTTCACGAAGAGATGAGCGGGAAGAACAAGACGGAGCAAGCAAAGGCGATCGGCCGTTTGGTGGCTGAGCGGGCCAAAGAAAAAGGAATCGACATGGTCGTCTTTGATCGTGGCGGTTACCGATATCATGGACGGGTTAAAGCACTTGCCGACGCCAGCCGCGAAGGCGGGTTAGTTTTCTAGGAGGAACCACGTATGGCACGTCGAGAACGGCGGCGAGAGCAACGAGAAGAACGAGAAGAACTGGACGAGCGCGTTGTCCACATTGCGCGCACGGCCAAGGTAGTCAAGGGTGGGCGGCGCTTTGCATTTCGCGCTGTCGTGGTAGCGGGTGATAACAATGGCCGCGTCGGTGTCGGTGTTGGCAAGGCGCGGGAAGTTCCCGATGCCATTCGTAAGGCCAGTGATCGCGCCCGCAAAACCATGATTGACATCAATCTGCTTGGAACGACCATTCCACATACTGTACAGGCTCGCTTCGGCGCAGGTGAGGTCTTTCTGAAACCTGCCAGCCCCGGCACCGGTGTTATCGCCGGTGGTGGTGTGCGTGCAGTGGTCGAGGCTGCCGGTGTAAAGGACATCCTTTCCAAGTCGTTAGGCAGCGACAATATTTTAAATGTTGTTCAGGCCACTTTTGAATCCCTCAAGCAGTTGCAGAACTTTGAGGAAGAAGCAGCACGGCGCGGTGTGCCCGCTTCACATCTTGCACCGTTCTGGTACAAGGGAGAAGAGGCTCATGGCTAAGACACTCCAGGTCAAGCTAGTTAAAAGCCCGATTGGGTACGAGAAGAGCCAGAAAGCCACCGTCAAGGCTTTAGGGTTGACCAAGCTCCACCAAACGGTAGAGAAAGAAGACAATCCTGCCATTCGTGGCATGATCGCCAAGGTTTCTCACCTGTTGGAAGTGGGCGAAGCGTAGTTTTGCACTGACTGTTTATGTAGAATGCTGAGGAGCAACAATCGTGAAATTACATGACCTGCGCCCCGATCCGGGTGCAAATAAAAAGCGCAAGCGAGTAGGTCGTGGTACTGGTTCGGGCAAAGGCAGAACGTCTGGGCGAGGTACCAAGGGACAGAATTCCCGTTCGGGTGGTGGTGTACCCATAACATTCGAGGGTGGCCAACTTCCGTTGGTGAAACGACTGCCCAAAATGCGGGGGTTCAACAACCGCTTCAAGGTTGAATATGTTCCGATTAATCTGGATATGATGGACGCTCGCTTTGAGGCCAATACAGATGTGAACCCAGCTTCACTGAGTGAAGTCGGGCTGTTGGGGAATGTCAGCGATCCAATAGTGGTGTTGGCCCGTGGTGAAGTGGCCAAGCCGCTGCATGTCAAAGCGCACCGTGTGAGTGCCAGTGCCAAGGAAAAGATCGAGGCTGCAGGGGGCACGGTGGAAATCCTGCCCTACGAAGTAAACAAGAACCTGCCTCGTTCCTGATGCGCTGTTATTGATCGCAAACGGGCTGGGCGGAGAAGGAACTTTCTCTGCCCACAATGGGCGAACCGGTATGGTCGCCTCTGCTGTGGAGGATTTGCATGATTGAAGCTGTACGCAACGCCTTTCGGCTGCCTGATCTCCGACAGAAACTTCTGATTAGCTTCAGCATTCTAGTCGTTTATCGGTTGGCTGCACATATTCCACTGCCTGGTGTAAATCGGGATGTGTTGGATCAGATATTTCGGTCTACGGATCAAAATATTCTGTTGAGCCTGCTCAACTTCTTTAGTGGCGGCGCACTTGCTCAGTTCAGCGTGATGGCAATGGGGGTTTATCCATACATTACAGCCTCCATTATCATGCAGTTGCTGACGCCAATAGTGCCGCAACTTGAGGAACTCAGTAAAGAGGGCGAGCAGGGCCGTCAGAAGATTAATCAGTACACTCACTACCTCACGGTACCGTTGGCGCTGCTTCAGGCCTTCGGTCAGGCCACTCTGTTGAGCCGTCCGTTTAGCGGGCTGCCGCCGGTTTTGGAGCAGTGGGGGTTTAGTGGCAACGCACTGTTGCCGACTCTTACCATTTTGATCAGTCTAACTGCAGGCACCATGTTTGCTATGTGGTTAGGCCAGATGCTGACGGAACAGGGCATTGGTAATGGTGTTTCCCTCATTATCTTTGCCGGCATTGTGGCCTCTGTGCCAAACCAGATTCGTCTGCTTTGGCAACAAGGCTTCACACAACTGCTTGTGTTCTCGGTGATAACGGTGCTTACTGTTGCCCTGATTGTCTGGGTGCAGGAAGGACAACGGCGTATTCCGGTGCAGTATGGCAAGCGGGTGCGCACGATGCGTGGTAATCGCCTGATGATGGTTGGTGGTCAGAGCACGTATGTGCCGATGCGTGTCAACACGGCCGGTATGATTCCGCTTATCTTTGCGCAGAGTCTGTTGATTCTGCCCAATACGGTAGCGTCCTACTTCATCCTACGTGAAGACTGGCTGGGTCGTGTCGGGAATTTCTTCTACACGGCGTTTAGCCCACAGAGTTGGCTATACTGGCTGATTTACTTCCTGTTGACGGTTGCGTTCACGTACTTCTATACCGACATCATGTTCCGTCAACAGAATCTGCCCGAGACCCTGCAGAAGCAGGGGGGATTTATCCCTGGCATTCGTCCCGGTGTGCGTACTGAGACGTACCTGAACGATGTCTTGCAGCGCATTACGTTGGTCGGAGCGCTCTTCCTGGGATTGGTGGCTGTGCTGCCATACCTGGCCGGTCTCATCTTTGGCGGCGGTGGACTGAACAACTACAAAACTTTGGTCATCAGCAGCACAGGTTTGTTGATCGTGGTCGGTGTTGTGCTTGATACCATGAAACAGATCGAGGCGCAGTTGATGATGCGTAACTATGAAGGGTTCATCCGATAACCTGTTCATCGTATGAAATGAATGAGATAGATGCGGTTCACTTTTTAAAGTAACAGGTGCGTGTCTACTTCTTCGTGTTCTCGGCGTCGATCTGTGCGTCTGGCTGTAAGGCCAAGTATGTCGAGATCGGCGCCGGGTTTTCTGCCCAAACCGCGCACCTCGTCTTTTCTAGTTTGGGCAGACATCAAATGAATCAATGGTAAACAGACGAAAGGCGAGTCCAATGCGTGATCGCATCTTTCTCGTACTGTTAGGTGTACCTGGGGCAGGTAAGGGAACTCAGGCTAAACTGTTAGAAAAGAAATTAGGACTGCCCCAGATTTCGACAGGCGACATTTTCCGTTATAACCTGAGTAATGACACGGAACTTGGCCTCAGGGCCAAGCATTATATGGACAAAGGCGAATTAGTTCCCGATTCTTTGACCATTGACATGGTCAAAGACCGGCTGGCCCAACCTGACTGTGCTCAAGGCGCCATCATGGATGGGTTCCCACGGAACCTGGTGCAGGCCAAAGCCTTTGATGAAATCACGGCGGCGGATGGTGGAGTTGATCTTGTGCCGTTGATTGCGTTGGAAGATGATGAAGCGATGCGGCGCATAACAGGGCGTCGGGTTTGCCGAACTTGTGGCGCCGTCTATCACGTTGACTTTAGCCCGCCCAAACAAGCCGGGGTGTGTGATGTCGATGGGGGTGAGCTTTATCAGCGTGATGATGATAAGCCTGATACCGTACGCAATCGACTTTACGTCTATTACAAGCAGACGTCGCCTTTGATAGGCTACTATTTTGCCAAGGATCTCTTGGCACAACTAGATGGTGGTCGTCCGATTGAGTCGGTCCACGAGGAACTCGTATCCTTGTTGACTGACAAGGGTGTCTCTGTTAAATGAGGCTGCGGGCCGAGTTCCGCAGTGGTGACGCCCTGAGAGTAGCAAGTGAGTAGTCATCTGATGAGCAAGCTAAAACAACATCTATTGCGTAGGCAGTCGCGCCCCGCACGTCCATCTCGTCCACAGCCGATTTTGAAGGACCCGCGCGAGATTCAGATCATGCGCGAAGCTGGGCGAATCGTGGCTCGCGTGCATGTAGCGCTAAAAGAAGCGATTGCACCGGGTGTCAGTACCTGGGATCTGGATCAGGTTGCGGCGGAAGTCCTGAGCAAGCACGGGGCTACGTCGAGTTTCCTGGGCTATCGCGGATACCCTGCCCATATTTGTACCAGTGTTAACGAGGAATTGGTTCACGGCATTCCTCGAAAGGATCGCCTTCTTGCCGCCGGTGATATCATTAGCATCGACGTGGGTGCGCTGCACCGCGGGTTTATCGGCGACAGTGGGTGGACATATGCCGTCGGCCCTATTAGTACAGAGGCCCAGGGCTTACTCGACGTCACTGAAGCCAGCCTTTTTGCAGGTATTAAGCAGGCTGTGCCCGGCAATCGTGTTCGTGATATTAGTGCTGCGGTGCAGGCCCATGTTGAAGAACACAACTTGCACATAGTCCGTGAATACACCGGCCACGGAGTGGGCCGCTCAATGCACGAGGCGCCACAGGTTCTCAATTATGTGGCCGGCGACATTGACGGCGACCTGGTTCTTGAGCCAGGACTTGTGATTGCGTTGGAACCCATGGTACAGATCGGCACGTGGGAGACACGCACCCTGAAAGACAAGTGGACGGTGATCAGCCGAGATCACAGCTTGAGTGCTCATTTTGAGCATACAATTGCAGTTACAAATAAGGGTCCTGAAATCTTGACCCTCTTGTGAGCGTGTGATAAAATAGTAGAGTTGCGCCAATGGTTTATTTGAAGGAGAGATCACATGAAGGTTCGAGCGTCAGTCAAGCGAATTTGTGAGAAGTGTAAGATTGTACGGCGACGCGGTATTGTATACGTGATCTGTTCAAATCCTAAGCACAAGCAGCGGCAGGGCTAGAATCGTCGTTTGACGGAAGGAGAGAACTATGGCACGTATTGCTGGCGTTGATATCCCGCGTGAAAAGCGGGTAGAAGTATCACTCACCTATATTTATGGGATTGGCAGAACCACGAGCCAGGCCATTCTGGAGGCGACGGGGATTGATCCGAGCCGCCGAGTGAAAGATTTGGACGTGAATGAGATCGCCCTGTTGCGCGATTATATTGAGCGCAACTATCGTGTAGAAGGTGATCTGCGTCGTGAAGTGAGCATGAACATTAAGCGCCTGATCGAAATTGGCAGCTATCGGGGCCTGCGACATCGTCGCAACCTGCCGGCTCGTGGTCAGCGCACTCGCACAAATGCCCGTACACGCCGTGGTGTTCGCCGAACGGTGGCCGGGAAGAAGCGGGCACGTAAGTAGAATCGATGCGCAGAGCAGTTTCAGGGATGCCAGCGCCACTATGTGGTGGTGGTTTTTCCCTGTGCGGCTGTCTGTGGTCCAGGATCCAATGGGGATAAGGGAGTAATAATGGCTCGAGCACAACAACAACGTCGACGTGGTGGTAGCAGCCGCCGAGTAACTCGACGTGAACGGCGTAGCGTTCCGAAGGGGCAGGTTCACGTTCATGCTACCTTTAACAACACGATTATATCCATTACGGATATGCAGGGGAATGTGGTTTGCTGGGCAAGTGCCGGAACGGTTGGCTTCAAGGGGAGCCGCAAGAGCACACCATTTGCTGCTCAGTTAGCTGCCCAGAATGCTGCGCGTTCTGCTTCTGCGGATTTCAATATGCGCGAGGTGGATGTTTTTGTTAAGGGCCCTGGACCAGGTCGTGAGAGCGCCATTCGCGCTTTAATGCCTTCGGGTCTGCAGATCCTGTCCATTTCTGACATTACGCCGGTTCCTCACAACGGCACACGTCCGCCTAAAAAGCGTCGCGTTTAGTTGATATCAGGATAAGACGGTGGTCCTGGTGGATCACTGTTCAAAGTCTCTTGGGCACCGGCACAACTGATCTTGGTGTTGGGTTTGAGAGATGTTGTGGGAAGTTGGAACTGTAGTTCATCTATGATAGCAAGCCGCTTCTGATGATTGTACCGGAAGGCGGCTTCTGTATTCGGTTGGCAAGATGAATTGAACTACATCTCCCTTTCCACTTGTTGGTAGAATAAGTCGTTCGAATGCAAACAACTGATTTCGACCAGTTCGATCCATAACGATCGATTGGCGTGCAGGTATGTCAGTCTGGAGGAAAGATGGCAAGATATACAGATGCAGTTTGTAAACTATGTCGGCGTGAAGGACAGAAGCTTTTCTTAAAAGGCGAACGCTGCATGGGCCCAAAGTGCGCCGTAGAGCGCCGTAGTTATCCGCCTGGTGATCATGGTCGTAAGGCCGTGATGCGCCGCAAGGTGTCTGATTACGGGATGCAGTTGCGCGAGAAGCAGAAGGCGCGTCGTATGTACGGCGTTCTGGAACGACAGTTCCGACGGTATTTTGAAGAGGCCACTCGGCGCAAAGGCTTGACGGGTGAGACACTGCTTACCCTGCTTGAGAGCCGCCTGGATAATGTTGTTTATCGTCTTGGCTTTGCCGACAGTCGTTCGCAGGCGCGTCAATTGGTCCGCCACGGTCATTTTGTGGTAAACGGCCAGAAGACCGATATCCCTTCGTATTTGGTGGCACCTGGGGATATTGTGCAGGTACAAAGTGGTAGTCGTTCGAATACCTACTTTAAAGATCGTCTCCAGTTGATGGAAGGCGCTAATCCTCCTGCCTGGCTACGTTTGGACGTGGCCAATCTGAGCGGTAGTATGGTCAGTGAGCCGAACCGGGAAGACATCAGCGTCCCGCTTCGTGAGCAGCTCATCGTCGAGTACTATAGCCGCTAATCGGCCATTGTTGTGAATGGGCAGTTGTACCTTTGCTGCGACAACTGTACCTGCGTGTACTGTTTCACAATCAACTGGTGGCCGTGTGCCTCCTTGGGGTGCACAAAACAAATAGCTGAGCAGCAGTGTGTTTTTTGAGCTGAACAGCGGGAGGGTTAGCCGTTGCTTAATAATCTAGTTCTACCAAAGATTGAAATTGAAGCCAACTCTCAAAACTATGGTCACTTTGTGATCAGTCCTTTGGAGAGTGGTTACGGTATCACACTGGGCAATTCATTGCGACGTGTTTTGTTGTCGAGCTTAGCGGGTGCAGCGGTTTCGTCCATTCGTATCAGTGGCGTGCACCACGAGTTCTCGACGATTCCACATGTTCGCGAAGATGCGACGCGTTTGATCCTAAACGTGAAGCAGATTCGATTGCATAGTACAAGTGAAGATCCTGTGCGGATATATGTTGAGGTTGCGCACGAGGGACCAATCACCGCCGGCGATCTTGTTTGCCCGCCTGAGGTGACCGTCGTCAACCCCGATCTTTACTTGCTGACGGCCGATAGCAACGACGTCGATCTGGATATTGAGTTAGTCGTAGAACGGGGCCGCGGCTATAGCCCGGCAGAGGAACGCACCCGTTTACCGCTGGGAGAAATTCCAGTGGACGCTATCTTCAGTCCGGTCAAGAAGGCTGCTTACCGAGTTGAGCGTACTCGTATCGGTCAACAGACTGACTATGATAAGCTGAATCTCGAAGTATGGACAGATGGAACCATCTCTCCAGAGGTGGCGGTTCGCCAGTCGGCGGATATTTTGGTCCAACATCTAACCTTGTTGGCCGGTGCCCAGACGACCGTGGTTGAGCAGCCCGAAGATGAAGAAGAGGGTATCCCTAGTCGCATCGCCGAAGCGCCAATTGAAGAGTTGGAATTGACTGTAAGGGCCTACAACTGCCTCAAGCGCGCAGGGATCACCAAGATCGGTGAGATCCTGAAGCGCATGGAAAAGGGCGAAGAGGAAATGCTTGCCATCCGCAACTTTGGCAAGAAATCGCTTGACGAGTTGGTCGAGCGGTTGGAAGAGAAAGGTTACATGAATGTGCCGGGCGTTGACCTCAGTGCATTCACGGACAACCGCTCTTCTGATGTGGATGAGGACGAGGAAGAAGTCTTTGCCGAGGAAGCGTAACCAGGCATTGCGCCCGTTTGTTGAATGCTCGTCTCCTGATTGGGTACGGTACTTTGCTTCGAGCATTTCACTGATTCAGTTAGGGATGAGTTTCGCCGATAGAGGAGTCTGAACGATGCGACACAATATTGCTGGGTACCGACTAGGGCGCTCTTCCGATGAACGGAAGGCGCTGTTCCGAAATTTGATCCGTGATCTGTACATTCATGAACGGATCGTCACAACCGAAGCGAAGGCGCGTGCTGTACGTGCTGATGCGGAAAAGCTTATCACTAAGGCGAAACGTGGTCTTGTCGACGGCGGTAATCGCGTTCATGCGCAACGCCAGGTCGTAGCCTTCTTGAATGACAAGACGGTTGCCACAAAGGTGTTTGAAGAACTTGCCCCTCGCTATCAGAATCGCCCTGGTGGGTATGTACGCATTTTGAAAATGGGTAAACGTCAAGGTGATGCCGCTGAAATGGCGGTTTTGGAACTGGTGAACGAGTAAGATCGGGAAACTGTAGGTGACCGTGGTTCCACCGCAGCGCCGGATCTGTGCACTGATTGCCTATGATGGTACCTCATTTAACGGCTTTCAAGTGCAGAATGGTGTGCAAACCGTTCAGGGGACCTTGGAAGTTGCTCTTGAGCAAGTGGTGGGCAGTTTCTGCAGAATCATAGGGTCTGGTCGTACTGATACGGGTGTGCATGCACGTGGACAAGTTGTAGCGACTACGGTCAACTGGCGTCATTCATTGGACGCACTGGCCCGGGCCTGGAATCATTACTTGCCCTCAAGTATTCTTGTCCATGCGGTTGCTGAAGCACCGGCCGGTTTTCATCCGAGATTCAGCGCTACAAGCCGAACCTACTCGTACGTGGTTTATCACCCGTCAGTAGAATCGCATCGGCGATGGACACACTTTCCGACGCTCGATCGGTTCGCAGTGGTTGAAGCGCAGAGACTCGACGTGGATTCTATGAATGCGGCGTCGGCAATCTTGCAGGGTGAACATGACTTCGCTACATTTGGGCAACCACCTCAGGGTGAAGTCACGGTACGGCGTGTGTCTTGTATGGTGTGGCATGTGAGCTCACCTGCTCTGCCTGAGCTTTCTACCCTACCGCTAGAGAAGCTTGTCTTTTCTGTTACGGCCAATGCTTTCTTGCGTCGGATGGTACGGAACCTGGTAGGGACGCTGTTGGCCGTCGGGCGAGGTGAGTGGCAACTTGACGATGTAGTGGCAGCTTTGGCTGCTTGTGACCGGAGCCGTTCTGCTCCACCAGCGTCACCACAAGGACTTGTACTAGAGCGGGTAGATTATCAAACTTATCCGCATCTTTTTGACTGTTAATCAGTCAGCTAAATCAAAGTATAGATGTTCGCAGAACCTCTGGAAGTGACGCCATTGGTTCGGAGCCTGAGAGCAAAGGGAGTTAGCAGCGTGAAGACATATAGTCCTAGCGCAGAGGAAGCCAAATCGAATCGAGAATGGTGGGTTGTCGATGCCACTGGTAAGACACTTGGCCGTTTGGCTTCTGAGATTGCGCAGATTTTACGAGGGAAACACAAACCAACTTTCAGCCCGCATATTGATTGTGGTGATTTTGTCATTGTGATCAATTGCGAGAAGTTTGTTGTGACCGGCAACCGGATGGACGAGAAGAAGTATTACAGTCACTCTGGCTATCCTGGTGGTTTGAAGACACGCACGATGCGTGAACAACTGAATCGTTTCCCGGATCGCATTATCCAAGAGGCCGTAAAGGGAATGGTTCCGAAGACGAAGTTGGGTCGTGCTCAGATGAAGAAGTTGAAGATTTACTCAGGCAGCGAGCACCCGCATGAAGCTCAACAGCCGAAAGCGTTGGAACTCTAGGAGAGTTAATGATGACCATGAGTCAATACACAGAAGCTGTTGGTCGCCGTAAGACGGCAACTGCGCGTGTCCGCATTTATGCCGGTAATGGCGATATCGTTGTCAACGAGTTGCCATTGGCCGAGTATTTTGGCCGCGAGCAAGATCAAGTCATACTGCGTCAGCCGCTTGTGCTTACCGGCACACAGGGTAGCTTTAACATCAGCGTCCGTGTTAAGGGCGGTGGTGAAAGTGGACAGGCTCAGGCTGCTCGTCACGGTATTGCCCGTGCGTTAATGGGTGTTGACGGCAACCTGCGTGGTACACTTAAATCTGCTGGTTTCTTGACACGCGACGCGCGTGTTAAAGAGCGTAAGAAACCAGGTCTTAAGCGTGCTCGCAAGGCGCCTCAGTACACCAAGCGCTAGTCCGCTTTGGCGTTGCTAAATGAGTTGCGTTTCAGAAGCGGTGGTTAAGAGCCACCGCTTCTGTTGTTGCGAACAGTGCAGATCTCTGTCTGGGAGAGTACAGGACAATGGCACTTCGAACTGCGATCCTGCTTGTTTCAGAAGACGCACAGTTAGCAGATCAAGTTATTGGGCCTCTACTAAAAAGTTTGCGTCAGGTCATGCCTGGCGTTTTCTTGATCCACCAGCTTAGTGTGACGAGCCAGCGCCATTGGATCGAAGACACCTTATGCCGTTGGTCGGATGAAGAAGACCTTGACCTGATCTTGACGGTCGGCGGCACCTTCCCCGCCCCAGGATTGAGTGGAGAAGAAATCGTGCCAGAGGCAACTGCAAGCGTTGTCGAACGACTTGTGCCTGGCCTGTCGGAAACGATGCGCATCCACGCTCTCGATGTGAACGCCGACGCCGTCCTGGATCGCGGCATTACCGGGATCCGTGGACGCACGCTGATCGTGAATCTACCCGGTGAGGCGGCGTTGCTGACACTGTTTTGGGAATACGGTGTCGGTTTGCTCCCCCGTATCCTGTCCCGCTTGGACCCTTCTGCGGCCTTCCAAGATCAACCAGATGCTGAGGATTCTGCCGAGAATGGATCCTCAACACCTTCGGCGCAGTCGCCGACTTCACCCAAATTGGATGAGGCAGAGTTCGCCGAGTTTCTGCGCAACCGGCGAAGCCGGCCGGGCACGTAGCATTGCCCTGACCCGAAACCTGGCTATGATTGGCAACATTTGCACTTGGACAAATCGGCTCGGCATGGTACTATGTTTTTTGTAGTTGAATTTACAGCCTTAGCTCGAAAAGAGCGATACGATGCGTTCATCGTCGCATGTGATACACCCATACGCTCATGTTCATTAATGCGCTTGATGGGCTTTTCATATGCAACAGTGCTTATTGAACTAAACGCTAAACCCGCTATCCAAAACGGAGGAAATTGATGAGCAAGCCAATCCATGTGACGGATGCAACATTTGAAGAAGAAGTTGTAAACGCCGACAAGCCCGTCCTGGTTGATTTTTGGGCCGAATGGTGTGGACCGTGCAAGATGATTGCCCCACTGCTTGAGGAACTGGCTGATGAGATGAGTGACAAACTCGTGATCAGCAAGCTTGACGTAGACGCAAATCAGAGCACAGCCATGGCCTTTGGCGTGATGAGCATCCCAACACTGATGCTCTTTAAAGGGGGGCAACCGGTCGCAACGATCGTTGGCTACCAGCCAAAAGAGCAGTTGCGCAGCAAGTTGCAGGCGCACCTGGGGTAAGTGCCCGAAAAGAGGACTTTCTGAAAGCCGAACTCGTCGAGTTCGGCTTTTTGATTTATGGTCCGTTTTTCATGATTACCCAGCGATGATAGAATGGACCCATCATTTCCCCCGATGTGTAGACCCATATCAACTTTATCTACCGCTCTCCCCACATCAAAATGGAGTTATTGTATGGCCATCAAGAAGATCAACCTTTCCGAAGCGGATATGCCTACCCATTGGTACAACATCAGCGCAGATTTGCCGGCCGCCGGCATCGAACTTCCGCCACCCTTGCACCCCGGCACGGGGCAACCGATCGGACCTGCCGATCTCGCACCACTTTTCCCCATGGCGTTGATTCAACAAGAAGTGAGCACCGAGCGCTACATCGAGATCCCTGACCGGGTACAAGAAATCTATCGTCTGTGGCGACCGACGCCCCTGTTTCGCGCCTATGAGTGGGAGAAGGCGCTCGACACACCGGCCAAGATTTACTACAAGTACGAGGGGACAAGTCCTGCCGGGAGCCACAAACCCAATACTGCGGTGCCACAGGCCTATTACAACAAACAAGAGGGGGTGAAACGGCTGAGCACCGAAACAGGCGCCGGGCAGTGGGGCAGTGCGTTGGCCTTTGCCTGTCAGATTTTCGACCTTGAATGTAAAGTCTACATGGTTCGTGTCAGTTATGAGCAGAAACCCTATCGCAAAGTCATGATGCAGACGTGGGGCGCATCCGTCGTTCCCAGTCCTAGCCCCGATACCAACGCCGGTCGCCAGATCCTGGCCCAAGATCCCAACAGCACGGGGAGCCTGGGTATCGCCATTTCGGAAGCGGTCGAAGATGCTGCTCTGCGCGATGATACCCGCTATGCACTGGGCAGCGTGCTGAATCACGTTTTGCTGCACCAGACTGTGATCGGCCAGGAAGTGATCAAACAATTGGAACTTGCCGGCGCAGATCGGCCCGACATTTTGGTGGGCTGCACTGGCGGAGGCAGCAACTTTGGCGGTTTCGCCTTTCCTTTCCTGCGTGAGAACATTGTGAACGGCAAGCAGACCCGTGTAATTGCCGTCGAGCCTTCCGCTGCGCCCAGCTTGACGCGTGGTGTGTACGCCTACGATTATGGCGATACGGCGCAGCTAACGCCGATGGTCAAGATGCACACGCTGGGCCATGATTTTGTACCCGCGCCGATCCATGCGGGCGGATTGCGCTATCACGGTATGAGCGCTCAGATCAGTGCGCTCAAAGAGGCGAACCAGATTGAAGCCGTCAACGTTCAGCAGCGCCTGATCTTCGAGGCGGCGATCAGTTTCACCCGCGCCGAAGGCATCCTGCCTGCCCCAGAACCAAGCCATGCGATTTGGGGCGCTATGCAAGAGGCGTTGAAGTGTAAAGAGAGCGGCGAAGCCAAGACTATCGTCTTCAATCTCTGCGGCCACGGACACTTCGATCTCGCGGCATATGAAGCCTACGCCTCGGGCAAATTGGTCGACTATGACTACCCTGAAGAAGCGATCCAGAGTAGTTTGTCCAGACTGCCCTCGTTGGGGTAAGGCTGAACTCTTTCTGAGGTCACGATAGAATCTGAGGGTGAAGGATAGCCAGAGCTGTACGAAGCAGGTAGAGCACAGCCAGGATGATGGCGTCGAGCAGGGTGACGAGAGCGAGAGCGCTGACCAGCGTCTCGACTGGACCGGTCAGCCAGTTCGCCAGTTGCAAGAAGATCTGTCCAGAGTTGTCGATGAAGAGGTAAAGGACCCCAAAGACGAGGATGTAAAGCAGCAGTGATCGCAGCGGTTCTCGATCACTGCTGCTGGGCAACATCGCATTGGCGACGGCAAATAGCAAATACAACCATACAAATCCATCCGGCTGTAGTCTCATGGTGGTGAGTGTTGTCGTAATCGCCGACCGCCAGCTACCCTGCTGCAACAGTTGAATCATCTGATTACTTTGAAACACTTGCATCCCCACACTTGCTACCAGCAAAGAGCCGACTATCAACGGCGCTAACCCCACCAAACTGTCCGCCAGTGGACCGCCTCTGGCTACGCTCACACTCCCCATACCGATTTGCTTACCCCGTTTGCGCGGCCAGACTCGAAACTTTCCGGTTTTAAGACCGAGTAGTTTCGCCATCAGCCAGTGAGCCACTTCGTGAATGATGATCCCAGGCAAGTAAACCAGAAAGAGGATCACTACTGCCAGATCAATCGATCCGGTAAGACGCAGAACAATCTCCTGAATCAGTAGTCCAACCTGTCGGCTCATCCATGCCAATACAAGCAACAGTACTGCAAAGATAACAAAAGTTGTGAGGGGTAGATCCATCATGGGATGTTGGTCAAGAAGAGAGTGGAATGGGAGGAAGGGTCAGTCTACCGGTGGATACGGAACCAACCACTGGACCAGAGCCTGGTCCAGTTCCAGGTCATTTTTCTACTCACTTGCGTTCTGGGAGAGATCACCAAATGGTGATGATGCGCTCTTTGCCGTCTTTGAGTGCTTGCCGGTTGCGGCGCAGCGCAATCGTCACGGCCAGGAAGACGATGAGGCCGAAAAGGGCATAGGGCCAGGGCCAGCGCTGTCCGTCCACGAAGTACAGGAAGAGCAACGTCGCCAGCGAACACGCGCCCACCGCGAATGTTCCCAGCGAGGCCATGCGACTCCACCAGATCAGGAGTGCACCCGTCAGCCAGACGATGCCACCGGCCAGCGGTGAAATCGCCATCGTCGTCGCCGCCGTGGTAATGCCGCCCGCTCCGCCGCCCTTGAAGCCGAGGAAGAGTGAACGGTTGTGCCCCCATACGGCGGCGCCGCCGGCCAGAGACGCAGCCAGCGCCCGCATCGTACTATCCATCTCCGGCGCCAACTGAGCGACGAGCAGCCGCACGACGATCACGGCGACGGCTCCTTTGAGGGCGTCGCCCAACACGGTGGGGATGGCTGCCTTCAGTCCAGCAGCGCGCCAGGCATTCGTACCGCCTATGCGTCCACTGCCAACTTTGCGAATGTCGACCCCGTAGGCGGCGCAAACCCAAAGCCCCACTGGGATCGATCCTAGAACAAACCCGATGACTGCGGCAGCTACAACATAAAACCAATCCATAGGAATCCTAGAGGAGTGATCGCACGACGGCGAGAGCGGCGGCGTAGTTTGGATGTGAGCCAATTTCGGGCACGTATTCGGCGTAGCGCACTATCTCGTTCTGATCGACCACAAACATCGAGCGCTGAAGGGCGCGCATCGTTGGCACATAGACGCCGTAGGCCCGGGCAAAGGCCATCTCCTGGTGATCGGAGAGCATTTTGACCCGATCCACACCGGCGGCGCCACACCAGACGCCTTGCACCGGCGGTGGATCTGCACTGATCGTCAAGACAATCACCTGATCGGCCAGTGAGGCGGCTTCCTCGTTCATGCGCCGTGTCTGCATGTCACATAGGCGCGTCTGAATACAAGGAATCACACTGATCAGACGGACCTTGCCGGCGGTGCTCTCCAGCATGTCGGTCGATGTGATCCAGCCGTCGGCGAGCCTTACTTCGGGTGCCCGATCGCCTACGGACAGACGAGTGCCCAGGACTGTCAGCTTCTGATCGCCAAGCAATACACTCATCTCTGGCGCAATAATAGTCAAGGATGTGCCTTTCTGATGCCAATTGAATACACAAATCAGGGGGCAAAGATCAGAGATCTGCCCTATAGTCAGCCTCAGACCTTCAGTCTCTTCTTTTACGATCGCTGCTCACGCCCATGCGGGCCGGGCAAGATGGGGATAGACGAAGTGGGCGCAATCTGCGGCGGAGAGCCGTTGCCGCTCTCTGCGCCCTGCATGTGCAACTCGCCGTCAAGGATGGCGCCGTCGTCGAGCAAAAAGCTGTTGACGTAGAGCGCCCCGCTGACATGGCAGCCTGCCAGCAATTCCACGCGATCGGCATTGATGATCCCGTTGAACTGGCCTCGAATACTGACCGTGCGCGCCTGGATCTCGCAGTCCACCCGTGCCGTCTCGGTGAGGATCACGTTGGCTACGGTCTGCAACAAACCCGATTCCACGACGCCGTCAATGCGGATGCTCGTGTCGCTGCGCAGCGTGCCCGAATAGCTTGCACGCGGTCCAATGATCACTTCGATAGCATCAGGAGTAGAGCGATTTACACGTCGAAACACAAAGACCTCCAGAGTAAACTTCTCAAAATGCGCGGTCAGACTAGAATAAGCTGCTGTGAAATGCTGCGCCCTTGATGAATGCGATTGATGATGTCGGCCAACATCGGCGCCACCGACAGCACCTCGATTTTCGGATGCGTGTGCTTTTCGGGTGGCACAGAAATGGTGTTGGTCACCACCAGTTTTTCGATGCGGTCGTCTGCGTCCAGTCGCTCAATCGCCGATGGCAACAGGATGGGATGGGTGATGGCGAAAGCTGCTTTGCCTTTGGCGCCGTTGTCGTAGAGAGCGTCAAGTTGTTTGAGCACACTGCCACCGGCCATCATATCATCGATGACAATAGGGCGACGTCCATCAATATCGCCCACCACGTGGGTGGTTTCGGTGGTGCTGAAACTCATGCGGCGTTTTTGCATGACCACCAGCGGCAGGTTGAGCAATTCCGCATATTTGCCTGCCAGGCTGGCACGGCCCACATCGGGGCTGACGATGGCTGCATTCTCGTACTCGGGTTTGCGGAAGTAATCGGCCAACAACGGCAAGGCGGTCAATGGGTCCACCGGAATGTTGAAAAATCCTTGAATTGCCCGGGCATGGATATCAATGAAGACTACGCGCGCTGCGCCCGACATTTCCAATAGATTGGCCACGACACGCGCACTGATCGCTTCACGTCCGCGCGCCATGCGTTCCTGGCGCGCATAGGGATAGTACGGCATCACGACGCTGACACTGTGAGCGCTTGCGCGGCGGAAGGCGTCCAGATAGAACGCTACCTCCATCAAGTGGTCGTTGACAGGTTGGCTGCACGGCTGTACAAAGAAAATGTCCTGATCGCGCACAACCTCGTCGATCATGACATGGAGCTCGCTATCCGGCAGGTGACGACTGGTGGATTTGCCCAATTCCACGCCAAGGATGTCGGCGATCTCATGGGCTAGTTGGGGGTGAGCAGAGCCGCAAAAGATGCGCAGCGGGTGGTAGGACACGAGATTCTCCCTTTGTTTACCAAAATGGCGCCAAGATTGGGGGGTAATTCACGGCCGATTCATTATATGATAGCATACAAGAGAGGGTCAAAACTGGCGGCCAAATTCAGATGCTTGCCAGATCCGTGTGACTCGCCATTTTCTGCACTCTAGTTGAGGAGATATCGCCGCATGCGCCGTCTGTTGATTGCCACGCACAACCCTGGTAAGGTCCGCGAATACCGCGAATTGCTAGCCGACTTGCCGTTGACCATCACATTCCTCACCGAACTGGGCATCACCGAAGATGTGGAAGAGACCGAGGAGACATTCGAGGGCAACGCCATCCTCAAGGCTCGCACCTACGCTGTTATGTCTGGCCTGTGGACCTGGGCCGACGACAGCGGACTCGAAGTCGATGCACTGGAAGGCCGCCCTGGCGTCTACTCTGCCCGCTACGGCGGACCCGGATTGAACGATCAACAGCGCTACGAACGCGTCCTCGATGAGCTGCAGGCCCATCCCCCCACAGAATGGACGGCACGCTTCCGTTGCGTCGTCGCCGTTGCCACGCCCGAGGGGAGAGTCAACACCCGCGCCGGCTCGGTGGAAGGCATCATCACCGACCGTCCGCGTGGGGAACATGGCTTCGGCTACGATCCCATCTTCTACGTTCCCAGCTTCGAGCAAACCATGGCCGAGTTGTCGCCTGCCGTGAAGAACAACATCAGTCACCGAGCCGAGGCCGCCGCGTTGGCGAAGGAATTGCTGGCGAAGATGATCAGCGAGTCCGCCGGGAACGAGGCGTAGACCACATCAGACCGGCCTTGGTGGCCCAACCGGCCATTTTGCGTCCTCGCTCACCACCTCATCCAATGGACAAGAACCTATGTACCTTCACCCTGTATCCAAAACCGAAACCCTCGCCGGCCTCCCGCCCGAGTACCCTGCAGAGGATTTACGTGCCCAGATCCGCGCCCGCGTGGATGCCGGCCGCCGCGCCCTCGTCGTCCTCGACGATGACCCGACGGGCACGCAGACCGTGCATGACGTGCCGGTGTTGACGACGTGGGCCGTCGACGCGTTGGCCGCCGAACTGGCCGGCGACAACAATGTTTTCTATATCCTCACCAACTCGCGCAGCCTCCCCGCGGCGGAAGCGGCCGCGCTCAATCGCCAGATCGGGCAGAACCTCAGCGCCGCCGCCGCCCGCACAGGACGCGCTTTCGCCGTGGTTAGCCGCAGCGATTCTACACTGCGCGGTCACTTCCCCGGCGAGGTGACCGCACTGACCGAGGGGCTGGGCCAAACGTTCGACGGGCGGCTGATCGTTCCCTTCTTCCTTGAAGGCGGACGCTATACCATCGACGACGTCCACTGGGTGGCGGAGGGCGATCAACTGATCCCGGCGGCGCAGACCCCCTACGCCCGCGACGCCTCCTTCGGCTACACTCACTCCAATCTCAAAGAATGGGTGGCCGAAAAGAGTGGGGGAACGGTCGCCGCCGCCGATGTGGTTTCGATCTCGATTGACGATTTGCGTGTGGGTGGACCCAAGGCGGTGTCGGCGCGCCTCAGGACGCTGCAGGGTGGGCAGCCTTGCGTCGTCAATGCGGCCAGCTACCGGGACGTAGAGGTCTTCGTATTGGGCCTCCTGGGGGCCGAGGAGGCCGCCGACAGTGCCAGCGAAGACGGTGCAGAAAAGCGCTTCATTTACCGCACAGCGGCGTCGTTTGTGCAGGTGCGGGCGGGGATACCGGCTCGTCCGCTGCTCACGGCGGCGGATCTTGACACAGAGGGTGGGCACGGCGCGCTCTTCGTCGTCGGTTCATACGTGCCCAAGACGACGGCACAGCTCAACGCCCTGCTCAGCCGCCCCGAAATCACCGCCCTGGAAGTGGACGTAGACCGGCTCCTCGCCGACCGCAGCGGGACCGTGCAGTCCATTGTGGCAGCGGCTAACCAATCCCTGGGCGACGACGCCATCACTGTAATCTATACCAGCCGCAAATACGTGGGCGCGTCGGGCGGCGAATCGGATCTGTCCATCGGGCAGCAGGTATCTGCCGGCCTTACCGACATCGTGCGCCAAATCAACGTGCGTCCTCGTTACCTGGTGGCGAAAGGCGGCATCACCTCCAGCGACGTCGCCACGCGTGGCCTCAACGTCCACCGGGCCGTCGTCGCCGGCCAGATCCTCCCCGGCGTGCCCGTCTGGCAGATCGGGGCGGAGAGCCGTCATCCGGGGATGGCGTACATCGTCTTCCCGGGGAATGTTGGCGGGGATGATGCGCTGATCGAAGTGATGATGCGACTGAAGGGTACAGAGTAGCGATTGGGAATTGGGCGGGCGCCCAGGTGAGATGAGGGGAAACTGATCGACGGGAGTCAGCATCCCCTCATTTCGCTAACCTTCCATCCACCTGACGCCAAATCGCGCCAACATCAGCATTTCGTACGGTCCCTCTTCGCCGCGTTCATAGAGACACACGATCTCGCCATTGGCGCAGATCGCCAGATCGGAGTAGGCCGCGGGTCCGGCGTGGATCACTTTGGCGACCGGCCAGGTTCGACCGTCATCGCGGCTGAGGCGTACGGTCATATTGCGCCGTTCCACACTGGCGGGGTTGGCAAAGAGGATGGCGTTCTCATCGGGCAGACTCACCAGGCCGGCTTGACAGATCGGCTCGATCAGCGTGTCATCATAGGTGAACTGGCTGAAGGAATCGCCGTCGTCGTCGCTCATGGGATCTCCTTGTCAGGATGTCGTCGACGCCCCCTTTACGAAAGCGGAGCGTCGACGAAATTTTGTGCTTTACTCCCCAACAGCGTCACACGCGCTTGCCAGTCGCTCGATCATCATGTCCACTTCCTCGTCGGTGATGGCGAGGGAGGGTGAGAAAGCGAGGGTGTTGCCGCCGACGGCACGTGAGCGCAGCCCATTGGCCATGGCCGCATTGGAGACGGCCTTGGCTTTGGCCAGATCAGGTGTACGAGATGTACGGTCGGTGACGATTTCGATACCGCAGAGCAACCCTTTGCCGCGCACATTGTCGAGGAAGGGGAATTCATCGCGCAATGAGTTGAGGCCGGCCAGCAACCGCTCGCCCTGTTTGGCCGAGTGGGCGACTAGATCCTCACGCTCGATGATGGCGATGTTGGCGAGGCCGACCGCACAAGCCGCGGCGTGACCCGAGTAAGTGAAGCCGTGCATCCACGCTTCGTCGCCCGGCGCGCTGAGGATGACATCACGGATCTGGTCGGAGATCATAGTGCCACCCAGAGGCAGGTAGCCACTGGTGACGCCCTTGGCAAAAGACATGAGATCGGGACGCAGATCCCAGTGTTCATAGCCAAAGAGGGTGCCGGTGCGCCCGAAGCCGCAGATGACCTCGTCCACAATGATCAGCACCTCATACTTGTCGCAGATCTGCCGTACCAGGGGGAAGTAGTCATCAGGCGGCACCACGAGCCCACCCGCGCCCTGGATCGGCTCGGCGATGAAGGCGGCCACGGTCTCCGGTCCTTCGCGCAGAATGGCTTCTTCCAGCGCCCGAGCCGCCGCCTGGCCGATGGTTTCGCCGTCTTTCACGTCGCCGCGATAACGGTATGCGTTGGGGTTGGGGACGTGCAGAAAGCCGTCCAACGGTAGCCCGAACGACTTCCAATAGGCCTCAACGCCGGTGGCGCTAGTGGCAGCCAGGGTGATGCCGTGGTAGGCCTGGAAGCGCGAGATGATCTTGCGCTTTTCGGGCTTTCCCAGTCGCCGCCAATAGTAGAGAACGGTCTTGAATGCGGTTTCGTTGGCCTCGGAACCGCCCGATGCAAAGTAAGTGGTGTTGAGTGTGGGGTGGGACATTTCGGCCAACTTGGCGGCCAGCTCGATCGACGGCGGGTTGGACATGCCCACGAAGCTCGACGTGTACGCCAGCTTCTGCATTTGTTCGCGCGCCACATCGGGGAGTTCCTGGTTGCCGTAGCCGATGTTGACGTTCCACAGCCCGGCCATGCCGTCAAGGATCTGTCGCCCATCGGTGCCGTAGAGCCAGACGCCGTCGGCGTGATCCACGATCAGCGGGTCCGTGTGTCCGCTGGGGTGATGCAGCCCATGCAACTGGTGCTGATCATGTTCGGCCAGGGTAGCGTGATCTGCGGTAATGGTAAAAGACATTGGATGCTCCTAACTTGGGTGAACTGTTCTGGCGGAGATAGAGCTCTGAGATCGGGCCAGGCCGCTGACTGCTCCGAGTCGAGCAGTCGCCGGTCTCCACAAAGCACCGTCCTCCAGGACAATGGCAAGAATCGCTGTTCTTGATCCATTATCCTAGAGGACGCGTTAGAGAGCAATTTGGTTGGGGTGAGGCTCTGGGCAGGGCGTAGCGCATAGACGGAACAATCTACGGTCTTCGCACGGCACAGCACTTGCCTACCAATTCGTAAACGATCCATCCAACCGCCGCAGTTGCGGCAATTCGCGCTGCTGGAATGGATGTTTCTTGGCCGCTTCACGGTCGAACTCGATGCCCAGGCCGGGGCGTGTCGGAGCAAGCAGATAGCCGTTGGACCATTCGGGCTGCACGGGCACCACGTCCGTGAGGACGGTGCCGGTGGCGCGCGGCTGTTCCTGAACGCCGACCAGCGGTGAGGCCAGGTTCAGTTGCAGACAGGCCGCACTGGAGACCGGCCCCAGCGGATTATGCACGGCAAGTTGGATGTAGTGGGTTTCGCACCAACCTGCGATCTTGCGCGCTTCAGTAAAGCCGCCCACGATGCACAGATCGATACGGGCGTAGTCGATCCACTCTTCTTCGATCAACTGGCGGAATTCCCATTTGGATGAGAACTGTTCACCGGCGGCCAGCGGCACGCGGGTGCGCGGGCGCAGTGTCTTGAACGAATCGGGGTTTTCTGAGCGCAGCGGATCTTCGATGAAGAAGGGGTTGAACTGTTCCACTTCCTGGCAGAGCCAGACGGCTTCAGGCAGGTCGAGGCGCGTGTGGACGTCGAAGCAGATTTCAATATCCTCCCCAACGGCCTCACGCACAGCCTGAAATTGCTTGATTGTTTGGCGCACAGCCTGTCGTGGTTCCAGGATCTTGCCATCGTTGGGTAGCCCCCAACGGACGAACTTCCAGCCCTGTTCCTTGGTTTCGAGGCAAGAGTCGATCAGGGTCTGTACATTGTCCACTTCGCCGCGGTTGTGGGGATAGCAGACCACTTTGTCACGCGTTAACCCACCAAGCAGATCGTAGATCGGAACGTTGAGCGCCTTGCCCTTGATATCCCACAGGGCGATGTCGATGGCCGACATGGCCGATGTGAGGATGCGCTGCGCCGGGAAGAAGCCGCCGCGGAAGAGCATCTGCCAGATATGCTCAACACGGAACGGGTCTTCGCCTACGAGCAGATCGCGGAAGTTTTCTACGGCGCCCATCACGGCCTTTTCGCGCCCGGTGATACCTGCCTCGCCCACACCATAGATCCCCTCATCGGTGTCGACCACCACGAAGAGGAAGTTTCGACTTCCACCCCAGACTGGGTAACATTCTACATTGGTGATTTTCATCATATCTTCTCTGCGTAGACGGCTTGTCGTAGGCCCTTAATGTAACCAACCGCATAGAGGCGGCCAATGGCCGAATAGCCGGCGCGTTCGTTGCTGTCGCCTTCCATGGTGGGGACGTGATCGGGGCGCAGGACGCCTTCGAAGCCGATGTCGCGGTAGGCGCGCATGCATTCGAGCATGTTGGTCTTGCCGTCGTCGTGGAAGGTTTCTTGGAAGTGTTCCGGCGTGCCTTTGACATCGCGGAAGTGGACGAAGAAGATCTTGTCCTGTTTGCCGAAGTGGCGGATAACGCCGGGCAGATCGTCGGTCATCATGGTGAAGTTGCCCTGGCAAAGCGTGATACCGTTCATGGGGCTGGGATAGAGATCGATCAGGCGCTGGTAGTTTTCCACGCTGCGCATGATGCGTCCCAGGCCGCGGATGGGCGACAATGGCGGATCGTCAGGGTGCATGGCCAGTTGCACGCCGGCCTCTTCGGCCACAGGCACAACCGCCTTGAGGAAGTATTCCAGGTTTTCCCACAGCTTCTCTTCGCTCACTTCGCCGTACTCGGTGAGGGGAGCATTGCGCATGAGGTCGTGATTATAGCCCGTCACCAGAGCGCCGCCGCGCGTCGGGATGGTCGTGGACGTACGCATCCAGTTCATCACGGGCATCCACTCGTAGCACCAGACGCCAATGCCAAGTTTGCCCATGTTGCGTAGCAGATCGATGACTGTTTCGATTTCCTCGTCGCGACCGGGTAGGCCCAGTTTGGCCTTAGTCAACGGTGGGCGGCTTTCAAGCACATCGAATTTGAAACCGGCGTCTTCGTATGCAGTCTTGACGCGGAGCAGCGACATATAGCCCCAGGGCAATTCATCCTTGCTGCGCGCCGTTTCCAGCGTACTCATATCCATGCTGCCAACCACGTACTCGACGCCGCACTGCTTCACGATTGTCCACAAAGATGATGGGCGCGGCGGCAGGACTTCGGCTATTTTGATCATCGATCAATTCCTTCCAATTGATAGGGTGAGGGGTAACTGCAGAATCAACTACGGGTATTCAGTATAGATCAAACGGAGTGGGGGCGCTAGTATCGTGTCAAGGATGGATGTGTCGCAAATTATTGGGTGGGTCCATGTCTACCGGGAAGCCACGACGGATGGACACGGAGGTCCATCCCTACGTGTAGGGACCGGCCTCCGTGCCGGTCCGTTCTGGGTGGCTGCCCTGAAGATCAGAACCGAAAAACTTGGGACGTACCTGTCAAGGATCAAGTGATGGCAATTCCGTAGGGGCGCTGCTTGCTGCGCCCACAGTGTGCCGGGCGCAGCAAGCAGCGCCCCTACCGATCAAATCACGCTTTCGGCGTTCCTCGCCGCCGCATCATTAGTTGGAGATAAAGATGGGTGCATCTTGTGGCAGATGCTATCGCGCTGCATCAAAAACTCCCCGGCACTTTCGCCTCTGCCCTAAGCTGAGATACGCCCACAAAGCCCGTGTGTTGCGTGAAGGTAGCGATACGGCTCCCAGACCCGGTGACGCCGCGGCGTCGCCGGCCGCAGAATCCGTGGCTTCAACGTGATATCAGGTTAGCTCTCTACCTGCAACAGTTCGGGGCTGCGCAAATAGTGTGGCCAACCGCGCTCCAGGATCACAGGCGCAGCGCGCAAGATACTGCGCAATGTCCACAAGGAGCCACCGGGGCGAACGCGCCGGGCAAGGATGGCTTCACGTACATCTTCAGATTTGCTGCCGGGAAACCAACTATAGGCTTGCCCGGCCATGTAGGGGACGTGTGAATCGCTCGATCCCAACTCGGCCAGATTCTGCGCCTGACGATTGAGATAACGCGCATAGCGGTTGCCAATCACGTTTAGCGGACAACCATGTCGAACTTCGACGGCGTCAAAAGGAAGATGCTGAATGGCATGCTTGACTGAGCTTTCACCGAGACCAACGGCAAACGGATGTGCTGCTACGGCCAGCCCCCCGGCCCTGTGAATCGCCTCAATGGCGGCGCCGGCGGTGCGATAGAGCGGCAGGGTCGAATCAATGAAGAGCGCCAACACATCTCCTTCGTCGGTGCTAACCTCTTGTCCGACGATCACCTCAACTTCCAGATTGTGGCGAAGGGCATACTCGCGCGCCAAAATGGCGCCATCAGCCGTGTCGTGATCGGTGATGGCAATGACGGCCAGACGCGTCTGGCCGGCGATGATCTCAACTGTTTCTTCGGGCGTCATCAGCCCATCGCTGGCGGTGGTGTGTAAATGGAGATCGGCTCGACTCCACAATTCGCCGTTCAGTTCGACCTGGCGACCAAAAAAGCTCACTTTGGAACGATTCATGATTGGACTTCACTCTGGGGTATCCCCCGAACTCCAGCGACGAAAGAGGCACTTTATCGAGGCTGAACCGGCACGCATGCGTAGATCCAAAAATATTATGTCAACTTAATTTAGCAACGGTTGCACCAATGCTGTCAAATTCCAACGGCGCGACCATGCGATGTTACACGCTGTCCACTGATGGCTACTGTCACGATACACGACGGACGTTAACACCACTGTGCTCAGGAAAAGGCTCAGGTTAACCTTTGGTAAACGATCGATGGAGGGAAGTGGGGGGACTTGCTACGAACGAATTGATGCACGACAGATCACGAAAAAAAGAAGCGCCCCCTGTATCCATGAAGCGCTTCTTCTCAAAATATGGCTCCTCGAGTTGGACTCGAACCAACAACCCTCCGGTTAACAGCCGGATGCTCTGCCGATTGAGCTATCGAGGATTGATTCGGCGGTTGAACACTCAACTGGGCAACAGTATAGCGTCTCCGCCGAAATCGGTCAAATTTTTAGTCGTTTCAGATCGCTTGAATTCACCGCTGTATGACGATTGAACCGAGGCCGGTTAACCCAGGTAATCGCGCAACTTACGGCTACGCAATGGATGGCGCAACTTGCGCAACGCCTTGGCTTCAATCTGGCGCACGCGCTCGCGCGTGACGTTGAATTCCTTGCCCACATCTTCGAGCGTACGGCTCATGCCATCTTCCAGCCCAAACCGCATGATCAAGACTTTGCGTTCGCGTTCGGTCAACCCCTCCAGGATCTCGCTCATTTGCTCTTTGAGCAACCGGCGGCTGGCGGAGTCCACAGGGCCAGGCATGCTATCATCTTCGATGAAGTCGCCCAGGTAGCTGTTTTCCTCTGTGCCGACCGGCGTTTCCAGGCTGATTGGTTCCTGGCTGAGCCGCTGAATGCGCTGAACTTTGGCCGCAGCCCGCTCCAGCGCATGATGCAGTTCACCGTCGACCTCTTTGCCTGCCTTCCAGATTCGGCGGATCTCTCGGGCCTGATCCGGTTCGACAAATTCCATTTCCAGGGCGATCTCTTCGGCGGTAGGTTCGCGTCCGAGTTCCTGCTGCAAGCGCCGCCCTGTGCGGACCTGCCGGTTGATGGTTTCTACCATATGCACAGGAATACGAATCGTGCGCGCTTGATCGGCAATGGCACGGCTAATCGCCTGCCTGATCCACCAGGTGGCATAGGTGCTGAATTTGAAGCCCAGTGTGTAATCGAACTTCTCTACTGCGCGTAACAGACCGACATTGCCTTCCTGAATAAGATCCTGAAAGTTGAGGCCACGCCCGATGTAGCGTTTGGCCACACTGACGACCAGACGCAGATTACTCTGGGCCAATTGATCTTGTGCCAGTTTCCCATCGCGGATCAGCGCCTTTAGGCGGTCGATCTCATCCCAGTCAATGCCTTCGGAGCCGTATTCTTGGAGAAGTTCACCGTGTTCAGCGCGCAGTTCAGCCATCCTGATCTCTGATTCAAGACCAAAGGCGATGCGCTTGGCTAGAGCAACCTCTTCTTCTGCGGTGAGCAGATCGTGTTGGCCGATCTCGCGCAGGTACATACGCACCGGGTCGAGCACTTGACTCACTTCGGCTACGTCTTCGACGACCTTCTCGACTGGAACGTATTTTTCTTTTTCGATTTCAGCTTCTAGTTGAAGGTCGCGTTCGATACGCGGCAGCGCTGCGCTGTCATCTTCGTCATCATCGTCCGCCATATCGTCGAACAGATCTTCTTCCTCTTTCTCCTCGCCCAGGTTGATATACTCGTCCAACTCACTTTCAGAGTTGGCGGAGACACGCTCGGTGCGGACATCGGTGGATCTGTTCGGGGTGGGTCGTCTTCTAGCCATGTTTTTTCCTAATTGAAAAACGAAATTAGGCAATCCGAGTGCCTTGTTCAATCCGGCTTGCACTATAAGAATTACGATTGAGGCGTTCTAGCACTTGTTCCAAGTGATGGCGTTCACGCCGGTTGGCATTGATAGCGGTTGAATAGCCTAACACTGCATCACGATCTTCACTTTGTTGGGCATCTTGAAGCAGAAACTGCATGGCGCTGAGATCCTCGCGTAGTCGTTCGCGCCGCAGACGGATCACTGCTTTCAAGACGGCTTCCTGCATTTCCGGCAGATCTCGTTCGGGTGATGCCGCAGCCTGCTGCAACAAATCCGCCAGTCGTCCATGCAAGTGGACGGGTACTACCTCCTGAAACGCTTCCAGATCCCAGTTTTCATCGCCGGTAATAAATTGTTTCAGCGAGAGAAAGATCTCTTTGTGCTCTGTGCGCTGTAACTCATCGATGCGCAGCGGGTTGATTTCCAACTGTTCGGCCATTGATGCCAGCCAGACCAGTAGGTTCGGCTCTTGGATCAGATGGGCAAGCAGAAAGCGTTCGAGCGCAACGTCCGATTTAGCCGGCTCGACCGTGGGCGGGACCATAACCTTGCGCACGGGAGATCGTTCTGTGCCGGCCGGTGCTAGCTCTCCCTCATCGGGGGCAGCGATGCGTCTGGGGCTACGTGGCGTGCCCTGCGTGCGCAGCTCCTGATGGGCCATCGTCCGTGCTGCTGCTTGCACACGATGAGCAACCGTCTGTTCATCGATCTGCACCAGACGGCTCAACTGCTGCGTGTAGTGCTGGCGCTCGATCTCGTCGTCCAGTTCGGCAATTAAGGGCACAAGTTCGGCAACCGCTTCGGCTTTCCCCTGTGCAGTGGATAGATCTGACTGGACACCCACCACCGTAATGAAATAATCCACCAGCGGCTGAGCACGCTGCACAAGGGACGCCCACGCTTCAGGCGCTTGACGAATGATGTCGTCGGGATCCTTGCCCTGCGAGAGCGCCATAATTCGCAAATTGGCGGTGAGCCGGCTCTCCATGCGCACGCGTCCCGAAGACGTTACAACAGGCTTGCGCACTCGTTTCAATGCCTGGCGGGCCTGGTTCAGCCCTCGGATCGTCGCCTGTTGACCGGCGTTATCGGCATCCAATGCCAGGATGAAATTATTGGTAAAGCGTTGAAGCTGGCGCAACTGATCCTCGGTCAGTGCGGTGCCTAAACAAGCAACCACGTTATTGTACCCGAACTGATGGGCTGCAATCACATCCATGTAGCCTTCAACGATCACAACGGCATCTGCCTCGCGGATCGCTTTGTACGCTCGATCCAGACCGTAAACCGTCTGTGACTTGTTGAACAGCGGTGTGTCGGCTGTGTTCAGGTACTTAGGCTGGCTCTTATCCAGGACACGTCCGCCAAAACCGATGATGCGCCCTTGCCGGTCGGCGATTGGGATCATCAATCGATTGCGAAAGGCGTCATAGTAGCTGTCCCGATCGTCGTGATACTTGAGGACACCTGCTCTGTGTTGTTCGGCAGCCGAAAACCCCAGCTCGGTGAGCGAGTCACGCAGTGCATCCCAACTGTCCAGAGCAAAGCCAAGTTGAAACATTTCGGCAACCTGGGCATTGATGCCGCGCTGCTGCAAATAGCGTCTCGCATCCTCGGCAGAAGGGTGACGGTGCAACTGGTTGCGAAAGAATTGGGCGGCCTGTGCATTGATGGTATGGAGCCGTTCACGCGTTTCACTTTCTTGATCTTCGCGTTGTTCAATCAGCTCCACGCCCGCTTCACGGGCAAGTTCCTGAACGGCTTCCCGAAAATCCATGTTTTCTCGTTTCATCAGAAACGAAAAAACATCTCCACCGGTGCCACAGGCGCCGAAGCAGCGCCATGTACCTGAATCGGGGAAGACGACGAAACTCGGTGTCTTTTCCTGGTGAAAGGGGCAATTCGCCTTGTAGGATCGTCCGGCTCGCTTCAGAGGCACATAACGGGAGATGAAGTCCACGATGTCAATTCGCGCCTTGATCTCATCTGTGACGTCCATGCTACTCCTTCCTCGACCCTTTGGGTAGCAATACGGACACTGGCAGGATTATAGCCTGAGTGAAAACGAGTGTCAAAGCGCTATTCCCTCACCCCAGATCCTAGTTCGGCAATAACAGATGGGTAGGCGCGTTCGGCTTCGCGGAATAGATCCGTCAACTTGCTGGCTCGAAAGACGTTGCCACGCGTCTGGATATCGCCATTAAAAAACGAGTCGCGCAATCGCTTGCGACCCATCCAGATAGCATGCAGATCATCCGCTTCCATGGTGAGTTCCAGATCGGCACGCCCCGGACGCTCCCCATAGAACACCTCCAGGGGCGGCTGGCGTCCATCGAGCAACACCTGGGCATCTGGTTTGGCAAAGTGCATACGGATGACGAGATTGCTGCGCGTAAAGGCTTCGATGTGCTGCGGCTCCTCGCGCACTCGATCAAAGACTGCTTGCAAAACCTCGTACAGTTGTCGATCTGACTTGAAAAAGGACATAGCGTAGTCGTCTATATTACATGTTGCCAAGGCTGCGTGTATACCATTATAAAGATGAGAGTTGGGCTCGTCAAAAGAGATGTCCGGTTCGACTTTGGCTGACGTCCACGAATCTGGTCTGTCCGCCCCAAAGTATAACAACATGTTTTTTGTTTACACCGGTTTTGGTCGCATTGAGCGGTGCCAATTTGAGGGGCAATTCGGATTTGGGGCAGTAACCTGCCCGGAAGGTCAAACTCGCGCCCACCTTGAATTAGCCTCTCTACTTTACTGTCACTTGCCAGAGTAGATGGAATGGCGTACAATCGCTCATTGTCTCATCAGTGTTGGGCAGTTAGCGATGTCAGCCGGTTGAGCAACATCGCGAGCTCTCGCTCAAGTAAGTGGCGTTGCAGTAACCGCGATGGGAACAGTTGCTCTCTTTCAGGCGTTTTCGTGTATACTACAGTATATGCTTTGACTGAACTGGGAAAGCCTTACGAAAATAGCTTGAGTGGTTTTCTGCATATAGCCTACAGACGTCTGTTACGGTTGTGAAACAAGTTGACGATACTCATGCGAAACGACGGCTGCTCCGTGTCGCCTGAGAAACGGAGGAAATGGAGTCGGAATGCAATTTTTTAAACGCGATAAGAAAGATGAACAAGACGAAGATCCTATCTATCCGGATCCCTCTCCATTGGTAGAACGCACCAAAGCGGCCCTGGCTCAAAATGAGCCGACGGACGAAGAAATGCGCAGGGAGCAGGGTCTAGCGGAAGAGCGTCATGCTCCTCTTCCGCCAACAGACGCCCCACCACCATCGCCGCCGCGCTTCTTGGAATCGTCCACACCCCCAAGATCGTCCGAACCGACGTCAAGGCAGCCGGATGTTGCGCCCAGAATACCTGATCCTTCGTTGCGTTTGCCAGAGCCGGCGCCACGTATTCCGGAACCGGCGCCACGCATCCCAGAGCAAGCGCCACGAATGCAAGGCCCACCGCGCATGCCCGAATCCTATCCGCGCGCGTCCGAACCGCAGCGCGCGCCCGAACCTATGCCTCAATCCCCTCAATCCCGTTTTGATCCGCGGCCACAACAACGGCCCGAACGACCGGCTCCGTCCAGTCAGGGGAAGTGGAACCCAGAAGGAGAACGAAGACCTATGAATCCAGTGCCCCGCGAGCGATTGCCATACCCTGATTTGCCCATGCCGTCTCAGGAGAGGCCCCAGGACTGGGAGCGAGAGCGAGAGCGCTCGTCACCTCGTGCACCCCAGGCCGTCACACCGTCCGCGCGTACGGTGATTAGCCGCGAATCGACCTTCAACGGCAATGTACGTTCTGATGGTGACTTATTGATCGAAGGCACCTTCGAAGGCGAAATCGACTGCAAAGGCACGGTAATCATTGCCGAGGGAGCCAATGTGTCGGCTACGATCCGCGCCCGCAACAGCACCGTCGCAGGATCGGCAAACGGCGATTTTTCATGTGAAGAGCGGCTCACCATCCAGTCGACAGGCGAAATGCGCGGCAAAGCACAGGCGCCTACGCTGATCGTGGAAGAGGGCGCTTTCTTTGAAGGCGAATTCAAGATGGGATCTGGTGGATTTACGTCGACCACGTCGAATCTCAGCAGTTGGCAATCAGGAAGATCCGGAAGGCCTGAATCGTCCCGTTCGCTGTCGCCACAACTCGAAGAATCATCTGCCACCGAAGATGACAGTGACGATGAAGCGGATGAACAATCGAATAATGATGCATGGACCTAGCCTTAGGTTCGCACAGAGAAAGATAGACAAGAATGAGACCGGTCATCACTGATGACCGGTCTCATTCTTGTTGTGCCGCAACTGTGTCACTCCACCCTAGATCGATGTGAACCATGCCTGATACCCTGATCGGAATCCTGTTGGCGCTGACTTCGGCCGTTGTCTGGGGCGGCGGCGACTTTAGCGGCGGGTTTGCCAGCCGGCGCCACAGCCAGTTTCAAGTCCTGGCGCTTTCTTCGTTCAGCGGTATTTTGATCTTGCTGGCAGGTGCACTGCTCCGGGGTGAGATGCTGCCGTCGGCGGCGAGTACGTTTTGGGCGGTGCTGGCGGGGGGTGCTGGGGCTGTGGGCATTGCTTCACTCTACCGTGCCCTATCGACCGAACAGGCGGCAACCGTTGCACCCATCACCGCGGTGATCGGCGCGGCCTTGCCCGTCCTCTTTAGTGGGCTGACGGAAGGGCTGCCTTCGTCGCTGCAGGTGATCGGGTTCGTGGTGGCGTTTGGGGGGATCTGGCTGGTGTCGCAACCGGCAACGACGGACCATGCGATCTCTCAGCATGGGCTATGCTAGCCTGTGTGGCCGGCATCGGCTTTGGCAGCTTTTTCATCCTCATTGCCCAGGTGGAAGCAGGCCAGGTCTTCACGCCGCTGATCATGACGCGCCTGGTTTCTTTGGCAGTGGGTGTGTTGATGGTGCGCGTGAGAAAGTTACCGCTGATCTCGCCGTCGGCGAACCGTGTCGCGTTCCTGGCCGGTATCCTGGATGCCGGGGGGAACGTATTCTTTTTGTTGGCGCAGCAATTCACCCGGCTCGACGTCGCCGCCGTGCTCGCCTCACTCTATCCGGCGTCGACGGTGATCCTGGCAAGCATCCTTTTGCACGAAAGAGTCTCGCGGAGTCAAGGGCTCGGCGTCGTCATCTGTTTGGGGGCAATTGTATTGATCTCTATATAGGTAGGAGGATGACCGGTGTCTGTCGCGTCGCTTTATCCCTGTACTGCGTCGGCCATCCTGCCACTCTGGCAGAAATGGTCTATCTGGGCGACCGCGTTGGCGATACCGTCTTCGTTGCGGATCTTCTCACCCAGTTCCCTTGCCCGGCGGCGTATAGCGGGATCGGTGACGGCTTCGGTGATGGCGTCGGCCAGACGTTCGTCGGTCAGCCGCTTGCGCGGAATGGGCTGCGGACCGACACCCAGATCGGCAAGGCGCCGGCCCCAAAAGGGCTGATCCATGCCGAACGGCGTAATGACAGAGGGGATACCGGCGCGCAGCCCCGCTGCGGTTGTCCCTGCGCCGCCGTGGTGCACGACCGCCGCCATTCGTGGGAAGAGCCAGCTATGCGGCAACGACGAAATCAGGTGCACCGTGTCGGGGACGCTTGCCGGTTTCAGCCCGCCCCAGCCTGAAGCCAGCACACCACGTCGACCAGAACGTTCCAGCGCATCCAGCGCAATACGACCGGCTTCTGCAGGGTTGCGGCTGCCCATACTGCCAAAGCCGATATAGACCGGCGCCTCGCCTGCATCCAGAAAATCCACCAGATCGGCGGGTGGTTGCCAGCCAGTCGCTTCGTCCAGAAACCAATAGCCTGTCACGTGATATTCGGGTCTCCAGTCCTGTGGCCGCGGCAAAACGTGGCGACTGTAGCCATAGAGCGTTGGCATTTGGCGACGCGCCAGAGAGCCGAACGGTCCCCAGAAGGGTGGTTTGGGCAACCCCAGCAGTTTGCGCACCTCGATGTCGACCGACTTTGTCCCCTGCCAGAACATCTGATGCATCACGTGGTATGACAGAGGGTTGAGGATCTTCCCGAAGGGGAGGCTGGGCACCAACGGCGTAGCAAATTCCTGGGTTGGTGCAAAGGGCACTACGTAGGCTTGAATCACCGGAATGTTGTACCGATCGGCAATCGAAAAGATGCCGCCCAACCCGGCCATGCCTGTTATGATCAGGTCACTGCCTTCTAACAGTGGGGGGAGCTTTGGCGCCAGTTCGGCTGCTGCATTTTTCATTTCTGATTGCATCTGCCCCAGCACTTTGAGAAAGTTGCCCCCTTCGATAACTTTGCGCCATTCCTCGCTCTGGATGCGTTCCTCGGCGCCCATGCCCATAGAGCCAAAAGCGACACCCGTTTGGCTGACCAATTCTTCGAAATTCTCGCTGGCCAGCAGACGGATGCTGTAGCCCGCATCCTGTAAACCCTTACTCAGCGCAAGATAGGGCTGTACATCACCGCGTGTGCCGGAGGCAACCACTGAAATCTTCATGAATCCTTCTCCTTGAGTCCATTCAAAATCAGATCGGCCAGCGCCTCGGGCAGTTGATCCCACTGCTCGGTGACAGTGCTGTCGCCCATGGTGTATTCCAGCATCAGCCCCATGATCATGGCGGAGATGGCGCGCACGGTGAGGTTGACATTCGCGACCTTGAACTTGCCCTGATCCACCTGACCCTGGATGTACGCCTCGGCCAGCGCCAGGGTCGGCTGCATAATTTGCCGGTAATAGAGCGTGCGCAGCTCTTCATTTACCATTATCTCTGAAAGCACAATGCGGAAGAGCGCGAAGTTGTCCTCTTTGAGCGCCATCAGCGGATGCTGCAGAAACGTGCGCAGAAAAGTGTGCGGATCCACTGCATCGGGCGCCGGTGGCCTATGATCCTGTACGACTGTGTCGCGCATCCGCTCGAAGATGCCCAACAACAACATCGACTTATTCTCGAAGTAGTTGTAGATGGTGCCGTCAGCAATGCCCGCCTGCGTGGCAATGTCGCGAATGGTGGTGGCATGGAACCCTTTCTGGGCGAAGACAATCGTCGCTGCGTCCAGGATCTGGTTCTTGCGTGCGCGGACAAGTTGTTGCTGAATTGAATCTGGCATAGGAACATCCCTTGCATTGAATGAACATTCATAATATTGAATGAGTATTCATTGGTGTTGATCATAGGTCGGCTTCCCATATTTGTCAACGTTTTCCTATAAGGTATATGTCGCCGTGCAAGATCGCCGCAGTCGCTACGACGCCGTCCACTTGCTGCGGCAGGCGGCGCTTCTGCGCGATTCGTGATGGGGCTTGGCTTGCCAAAAACCGGCAAGGTGGGCGAGTACATGACTCGCCCACCTTGCCGGTTTTGAATTGGGGGATCGGGGGCTATGGGCGGGCAGCGAGTCTGTTGTCAGTTGAACTCGCTGCCTGCCCTCTGCTGCGCTTACTCTGAGGTTGTGATGGGCAGATAGATTTTGTTCGGCGCATCAACCGAGAGATTTTCTTGTGGTGTATCCGCAAGCGCTTGCTGTTCAACTGAGCCATCCGCTTGACTGTCTGACGGCTCGATGACTGGGATCTCTTGCACTTCGCGGGTTGTGATACTGCTTAACACAACGGTGGGCAGATAGAGCGCATGGCTGCCCTGTACACCTGTTGATGTGCCTGTCACCCGGATGGGACCGGACTCATTGATTTTGCCGTTGATCTCCTGTTCCTGAAGCCAGTAGTAACTTGACGTCGTTCCTTCGGGATCGATCACCATGTAGCTGCTGCCAGGGCCAGTTGCCGGGATGACCAGTTCGGAGATTCGTACGGCCTGTGAGCGATCCCTGCTATCGCTGCGCAGTACATAGAAGCCCCACGTGTCCAGCTCGCTGCCTGTCTCCCATTCAATCTGTACACCCTCAGAGACCTGTCGCGCCGCAAATCTGAGCAGGTTCACTGCGGCAGGGCTGGCCGTAACCGTGACCTCTGACTGCCCTAGCGGCTGATCGGGGCTGTCGCCGTTTTCGTCCAGTACAGTGCCCAACTGAGCCGCATTTGTTGCTGCGTCATTGCTGATAAAGCGGAACGTGACGGTGAATGAGACTTGCTCACCAGGGAGGATATCGCCTAGTTCTTCAGTGACATCATTCCAACTGACGCTGTTGTCGTTCTGAACGGTCGGGGTCAGGGTTAGGCTACTGCGCACATATTCTAGTTCGGCCGCGTCATACAGATCCTTGACCTCCACGGTGACGAGGGTCGTGTCGCCCGTGTTGCTAATGGCGATGGTAAAGGTCACCAGCTCACCCACCCCAACAATCCCACTTGCCGGAGCAGTAACCGTCTTGAAGATGGAGACAGACGGAGCCGTGATGGAGACAACATCTGTGTCCTCGTCGAAGACTGACGGCACCTTGCAGTCGGCAGCCAGCGCCCGACCTGGCGAACAGGTTACCAGTTCGTCTGTCTGGCCTTCCACCGTAGCCGTGTTGGGTACATTGGGATCGGCCAGAGCCGTGGTCGATGCCAGCGCCGTGAAGCGTACTGTCACCGTCATGGATTCACCCGGCTGCAAGGCACCATCCCCGGTCAGATCTGTCCATACCGGGCTGCCGGCGGCAGTCGTCGATGCGGCCGGCGTTGCCGAATCAAACCGCAGATAGGTCGTGTCAAAGGTATCGGTCAGGATAACCGTATTGAGCACGGTGTTCCCCGTGTTGGTGATGCGGATCGTGTAGGTCAACGATTCGCCAACCACCACGTTGCCGTCTGCGGCGGCGCCCTCGCGCACCAGTTGCTTCGTTACGTCGATACCAGGATTGACGACATGGACTGTGGCCTGGGCCTGTTGCGGGCCAACTGGATTGTTGAGCGGATCCGTAGCCGTGACGCTCGCTACATTGGTGAAGTCAGTGGTAACGTTGGCAACTTCACAGCGATAGGTCCAGGTCTCGTTTGTGTCGAGCCGGCTGTCGCCGTCGGTGTCGCCGCCGGTGAAGGTCGGGCCGGTGGTGCACTGGGCATCCGTTACGACGACAGTACTCAGCGCTACGTTGCCAGGATTACTGACGCTCAGGGTGAAGAGGGCTGTACCGCCGTTCAACACCTGTTGGTTCGCCGGCGTCTTGCTGATGGCGATCTGTGGATTGATAACGTCTACATCTGCGCTGTCTTGCACTGGGCCAACCGCAGCGTTGTTCGGATCCGTGGCCGTGACGCTCGCCTCGTTCGTGAAGTTGGTGGTGACATTCGCCACCGTACAGCTATAGATCCAGGTTTCGTTGGTGTCGAGCAGACTGTCGCCGTCGGTATCGCCGCCGGTGAAGGTCGGGCCGGTGGTGCATTGGACGTCCATCACCACCACATTGCTCAGCGCCACATTGCCCGGATTGCTCACTGAAATCGTGAATACAGCCGTTGCGCCGACGAGTACTGTCTGGTTAGAAGGTGACTTGACAATCACGATACCGGGGGCAACCACACTGATCGTGTTCGTGTCCTGGTCAGTGACGGTCTGTTGTGCGGGCGTAGTCCCCTTGACAACACCGGTGTTGACAATAGTCGTGGCGTCGACATCGTCCTGGGTGACCACATAGGTGACGACCACGTCACAGCTTTGGCCTGGGGCCAGGCTGGCGGCGCAGAAGGCATCGGTGGTGCCGGTCAGGTCATCGTCGACGGTGACATTGGTCAGCGTGACATTGCCGTTGTTGGTGGCAGTGATGGTGTAGCTGAGCGTATCGCCCAACGAGACGGAGTTGCTGCCATCCTCATCGGCGTTGCCGGCCAGCACCTTGTTCGCCACGATCGACGGATTCTGCGGTACGATGACCGTTTCATCGTCGTCGTCGCTGACAGGTGCTTGGTTCGGGTCGTTTCCTGTCACGACACCCACGTTGGTAATGGTACCGGCATCGACATCAGGCTGGGTGACCACATAGGTGACGACCACGTTACAGCTTTGGCCTGGGGCCAGGCTGGCGGCGCAGAAGGCATCGGTGGTGCCGGTCAGGTCATCGTCGACGGTGACATTGGTCAGCGTGACATTGCCGTTGTTGGTGGCAGTGATGGTGTAGCTGAGCGTATCGCCCAACGAGACGGAGTTGCTGCCATCCTCATCGGCGTTGCCCGCCAGCACCTTGTTCGCCACAATCGACGGATTCTGCGGCACGGTGACGTCTTCTGGATCAGTGACCGGGTCGGTCTGGTCGCTGTCGGCGGTGCCTATGTTGTTGATGACGCCCGCATTCGACATCAGCCTGGGTGACCACGTAGACGACGGTCAGTTCACAGGTAGCGCCCGGCGCCACCGAGGCACAACTGGTGTTGTCGCCGGTCAGGTTGTCGCTCACGGTGACGTTGGTCAACGTCTGGTTGCCGGTGTTGGTGGCAATGATCTTGTAGGTCAGGCTGTCATCCAACGAGATTGTGCCGCTGCCGTCCTCGTCGGCGTTGCTCACATACTGCTTGTCCACCGCCAGTGCCGGAGTCTGTATCGCCTGAACGGTGGCCTGGTCCTCAGGAGAGACGACCGGGGCGCCGTTGGGTGCTTTGCCGGTGGCGAAGGCCACATTGGTCAGCGAACCATTGTCGATGTCAAGCTGAGTGATGGTATGCGTCAGCGTGCAGGTGGCGCTGAGATTGGGCGCCAGACTGGAGGCACTGCAGACGACCTCGCCCTCGATATCATCGGTAACGGTGATGGGGCCGCTGATGGTGACATTGCCGTTGTTGGTGACGACGTAGGTGTAGGTGATGACCTCACCCACACCGGCATAGGTGGTGGGGGCGGCGGTCTTCTCCAGAACCAGGGACGGATTGAGCGCCAGCGGTTCGGTGTGGGTGTCGCTATCCTCAACCTGTGATTCATTCGGCGCAAACGCATTGACTGTCGCCGTGTTGAGGACAGAGCCACTATTGATATCGTCTGTGTTGATGGCATAGGAGCCGGTGCAGGTGGAATCATCCACCTCTCCGGGAACCATGGTACCAATGTAGCAATCGGTCACGCCGGCCTTGGCGTCGTTGATTCTCACATCATACAGCGTCACATTGCCGGTGTTCTCGACCCGGAAGCTGTAGCTGATGATGTCACCTGCCGTCACTTCGCCATCCCCGCCAAGATTCAGCGTCCCCGACTTGATAATGTCGATGGACGGGGAGCGCAGTATGTCAACTATCTCGCTGTCACTATCGCTGACCGTCTGCTGTGAAGGCGTGGTGCCCTCGACTGTGCCGGTATTAAAGATTCCACCACCATCCACGTCATCCTGGATGACCATATAGGTGACGACCACGTCACAGCTTTGGCCAGGGGCCAGGCTGGCGGCGCAGAAGGCATTCGTTGTCCCTGTCAGATCGTCGTCGACGGTGACATTGGTCAGCGTGACATTGCCGTTGTTGGTGGCAGTGATGGTGTAGCTGAGCGTATCGCCCAACGAGACGGAGTTGCTGCCATCCTCATCGGCGTTGCCGGCCAGCACCTTGTTCGCCGCAATCGACGGATCCTGCGGGACGGTGACCGTTTCGGGGTCGGTGACCGGGGTGGTTTCGTTCGAGTCAGCGGTGCCTATGTTGTTGATGACGCCCGCATTCACATCAGCCTGGGTGACCACGTAGACAACGGTCAGTTCACAGGTGGCGCCCGGCGCCACCGAGAGGCAACTGGTGTTGTCGCCGGTCAGGTTGTCGCTCACGGTGACGTTGGTCAACGTCTGGTTGCCGGTGTTGGTGGCAATGATCTTGTAGGTCAGGCTGTCATCCAACGAGATTGTGCCGCTGCCGTCCTCGTCGGCGTTGCTCACATACTGCTTGTCCACCGCCAGCTTCGGATCCTGCGGCACGCTGACCGTTTCTGGGTCGGTGACCGGGTCAGTCTGGTCGCTATCGGCGGTGCCTACGTTGTTGATGACGCCCGCATCGACGTCGCTCTGGGTGACCACGTAGACGACGGTCAGTTCACAGGTAGCACCCGGCGCCACCGAGGGGCAACTGGTGTTGTCGCCGGTCAGGTTGTCGCTCACGGTGACGTTGGTCAACGTCTGGTTGCCGGTGTTGGTGGCAATGATCTTGTAGGTCAGGCTGTCATCCAACGAGATTGTGCCGCTGCCGTCCTCGTCGGCGTTGCTCACATACTGCTTGTCCACCGCCAGCTTGGGCTTTCGACTTAGGGGGACTGCCGCGCTTGATGACCGCGGTGCTGGGATCTGCGTGCTGGTTACGGTGGCTGTGTTGTCGATGGTGCCGTCACCGCCACCGTTGTCGTCGATGTCCGACTGCAAGACGGTGTAGGAGCCGGTGTAGGTCCAGGTCTCGCCCACTTCCAGCACACCATTTGTGGTGACCGATTCTACCGGGCCGGTCAGACCGGGGAGCCGTGGGTCGCTGACGCTGACGCCGGTCAGGCTCTGATTGCCGGTGTTGGCAACCACGATGGTGTAGTTGATGATGTCGTCGGCTTCATCCACGCTGCTGCCGCCATCGTCTACAGTGGCGGTCTTGACGATGGTGTAGGCGGGAGCCTGGGTCACACCCACAGCTTCGCTGTCAGACTTGTTACCCAACTCCTTACTAGAGACGGTGGCTGTGTTGTCGATGTCGCCGTCACCGCCACCGTTGTCGTCGATGTCCGACTGCAAGACGGTGTAGGAGCCGGTATAGGTCCAGGTCTCGCCCACTTCGAGCACACCATCACCGTTGGCCGATTCCACCGGGCCGGTCAGATCGGTGAGCCGTGGGTCGCTGACGCTGACGCCGGTCAGGTTGGTAGCGCCGGTGTTGGCAACAACGATGGTGTAGTTGATGACGTCCCCGGCCGTGTTGGCTGTTGCGCCGCCGTCCGCCAGGGCAGCCGTCTTGACGATGGTGTAGGATGGCTTGCCATCAATGGCGACACTGGCGCTGTCAGACTTGTCACCCAACTCCTTACTAGAGACGGTGGCTGTGTTGTCGATGGTGCCGTCACCGCCACCATTGTCGTCGATATCCGACTGCAAGACGGTGTAGGAGCCGGTGTAGGTCCAGGTCTCGCCCACTTCCAGCACACCATTTGTGGTGACCGATTCCACCGGGCCGGCCAGACCCGGGAGCCGTGGGTCGCTGACGCTGACGCCGGTCAGGCTCTGATTGCCGGTGTTGGCAACAACGATGGTGTAGTTGATGACGTTATCCGCTGCGCCCACAGAAGAGACGTCGGCGGTCTTGACGATGGTGTAGGCGGGAGCCTGGGTCACATCCACAGCTTCGCTGTCAGACTTGTCACCCAACTCCTTACTAGAGACGGTGGCTGTGTTGTCGATGGTGCCGTCACCGCCACCGTTGTCGTCGATATCCGACTGCAAGACGGTGTAGGAGCCGGTGTAGGTCCAGGTCTCGCCCACTTCCAGCACACCATTTGTGGTGACCGATTCTACCGGGCCGGCCAGACCGGGGAGCCGTGGGTCGCTGACGCTGACGCCGGTCAGGCTCTGATTGCCGGTGTTGGCAACCACGATGGTGTAGTTGATGATGTCGTCGGCTTCATCCACGCTGCTGCCGCCATCGTCTACAGTGGCTGTCTTGACGATGGTGTAGGCGGGAGCCTGGGTCACACCCACAGCTTCGCTGTCAGACTTGTCACCCAACTCCTTACTAGAGACGGTGGCTGTGTTGTCGATGTCGCCGTCACCGCCGCCGTTGTCGTCGATGTCCGACTGCAAGACGGTGTAGGAGCCGGTGTAGGTCCAGGTCTCGCCCACTTCCAGCACACCATCACTGTTGGCCGATTCCACCGGGCCGGCCAGGTTGGTGATGCGTGGGTCGCTGACGCTGACGCCGGTCAGGCTGGTGTTGCCGGTGTTGGCGACCACGATGGTGTAGTTGATGACGTCGCCGGCCTCATCCACGCTGCTGCCGCCATCATCTACAGTGGCTGTCTTGACAATGGTGTAGTTTGGCGCCCGCTTCGTATTCGTGAACGTACAGGTGATAGTTTCGCCAGAATCAAGGTCAATCGTGGCGGTTTGGCCGCTTACAGTCGTGCCTGCATCATCACAAATCAAGCTGGTGAAGTCCCAGCCGTCAGGAAGTGAGGACTCAGTCACAGTTTTGGTGCCGGCCGTAAGGATTGTGGACTTGCTGCCAGAACCGCCAGAAGTGGTGATACTAAAAGGAGCAAGCCCACTACCCGTCGTCGCGAAATCGAAAGTGGCATCTCCGCCAATGGCAACTTTCTCGATCACCAGGATGCCTACCGGCAATACCGCCCCAGCGGACAAGGAACGATCTTGGTTGCCAAGGTTTGTTAAGACTCCAATCAACCGCCCTCATATGATAGGGCGAACCGGAGATACCGCCGGCAGCGTTGCCTGTGCCCCAATCAAGTGAGGATGCAATATGTCCACCCCAGGCCAACACGGCAGTTGGCTGTTCAACGGTAAAGGTGACTTGAATTTGTGCCTCTGACTGTGAGGCAGTGAGGACACCTTCCGTAACATATTGTATGTCTGAGATCGTGCCGCCAAACAGAGTCATCACTCTTTCACTGGCAGGCAATGCGTTGAAACTACTAGTCGGCTGACCTGCGACAGGTGAACCCGCTGCACTTGGAGCTGGAATTGCATACGTACTGGTGGTAGCTCCCAAACCAGTAACACCACTTGTTGGTGTTACCGTTTCCTGAGGATGCCCAAACGGTTCATGGGGTTGAAGACGATCATAATGCGTAAGGTAATCAATAGCGTGTTTGCTACCTTGTTTAATATCGTAACCGAGTCTCAATGTGATTACAGTACCCGTAGGCAAATCGGTCATGACGAAACGGTATGGGACAGAGTATCCTTCGACGTAGTGCGCCTGCTGCGCATTAAGATTGCCATTTACCCAGGTATCGCAGTCCACAGGGGTGTCGGCCGGACCATTACGACATTGATCAAGGTTTCCCGCCTCTTGCGCCGCCACATACGGACCTACCAGCGCACCGCCATCCCCCGCAGCAGCCGGAACAATGGCGTCGGTCGCCGTATCGGTGAGGGATCGGTAGAGGTTAAGGCGGCCATTGCCGGTTTCGGCCACGGTGCCTACGGCGTCTGCATTGGCGCCGAGTCGGTTGACGATCATCCCATTGGTGGCGGTGGGATCGTTGGCTTTGAGTAACGCGGCTGCGCCCGCCACCTGGGCTGCGGCAGCAGACGTGCCGCTCACAGAGACATAACCACCGCCGGCAGCCGTGGTGTAGATGGCCTCGCCAGGGGCTGCCATGAAGACAGCATCACCGTAGTTGCTGCTAGTGGCAAGAAGATCATTCTGGTCCGTGTTGGAGACACCCATCACACCGGCCATACCGGCGGGGAAGTTGGTTCCATGGAACTATTGTTGCCGGTCGCCGCCACCAACACAACGCCGTTGTCCCAGGCATAGTTGATGGCGTCTTGCAAGGCCGGAGACATGCCCGGGTTGCTGAAGCCCATCAAAATCACGTCGGCGCCGCGGGTCACGGCTTCGGTGACGCCGGCCACGATATCACTGTCCTGGCCGGTGCCATCAGCGCCCAGCACGACGATAGGCATGACCTGTACGCCGGCATAGGCGATACCGGCAACGCCGATGCCGTTCCCCGTCTCAGCCGCAACGATCCCGGCCATGCGCGTGCCATGGCCGTTCGGATCGCTGAGACCATCGCTGGTGTTATCCAGAATCGAAATGCCCGGAACGACCTTGTTCACAAGATCCGGGTGGGTGCCGTCGATGCCCGTATCCAACACCGCGACGATGGCGGTTCCGGCTGGTGCAATCACCCCATAGGCCTGATCCCAGCCAACCTTGGGCAAGGCCCACTGCTGCGCATACTCAGTGTCATCGGGAATCGTGGCGATGGATCGGGCAAGAACCCTTTCAACGCTCACGACGTTTGGGTTGTGGGCCAGGGCAGTCGCTTTGGCCGCATGGTTGTTGGCCGACAATTTCACAACGCGCAAGTTCAATTGAGGGATGTCACTGATCTCACTTGCACCGGCAGAGGAGAGTACATTCCGTCGCCCAGAACTGGCGAGGCCAGGAGCGAAACGCACAAAATAGGTGACTTCCGCCTCCTGCTCTCGGGCCGGCTGGCTCTTCGCAGAATCCGCCCCGGTGTCCGGCGTCGATCCCTGCGCGAACGCAGGCATCACCATGCCGATGACCAGGCCAACGGCAAGTAAAATGTAAAGGTACGCCCGCAGAAATCGGCGAGTTGTGCTGGGCGAAATTTTGGAAGTCATGGTCTTCGTCCTGTTAAGTAGAGAAGTCGGCTGGGTGGCAGGTGGATAGTTTGAAAGAATGAACGTTGATTTACTTGCTCGATTGCCATCGAACCCGTTGGACTCGTGGTGACGTCTTTGCTGGGCTCGCACAAAGTAGTATATGAAGTGCATAAGAGCAATTTCTTATGTGGCGTACTCAAATCGTACACTAAACGTATGAAAAAACTAGTGTCTTTGCCAACAAGAAGCTGACAATATGGTTACAGTTGGTATCGAAGTCCTAATGCGTTACACTTACTATCAATCCATCCTGAAATTCGCTTGCGGATCGGCGTGCTTCTGCGGCGTGTGAACCATACAGAGAATTTCAGGCAGACAGTTTGAAACCATTGCTGATTGACAGTTGTCCATCCTTCCACCTGATAAGGAGATCCCTTATGATCACTGATCTTGGCCACACCGCCTTCCGCTGTCATGATCTGGATAAATCGCTGGCCTTCTACGCCTTGCTCGGTCTCAATGAGTCCTTTCGGCTGCACCGCGATGACGGTTCGCTGATGCTGATCTATCTCCATGTCGGTGGCGACCGGTTTGTAGAGCTCTTCCCCAACGGCCCTGAACCGGCGGAACCGAAGGGGAGTTTCATGCATCTATGCCTTGTCAGCGATGATCTGCAAGCCGATGTAGATCATCTACGCGCCAGCGGCGTGGACATCTGGCGCGAGTTGAAAGAGGGCAAAGATGGCAACCTGCAAGCCTGGGTCCTCGATCCCGACGGCAACCCCATCGAACTCATGCAGCTTGTGGAACATTCGCCGCAGCGGCGCGTGGCACGCGGCGAACAGGTATAGCCGGCGTGGGGATTACCTACCTGTAAAATAAAGGTGGGGAATCCCTAATAGCATTCTCCGTTAAACTCTCTATTCTGTGCATAGGCACCGGAAGAACCGGATGTCTAGTAACTTCTTTGAACCAGCAAAGGGAGAGAAAACATGCTCGACATCATCCTCTGGATTGTGTTAGGTGCTATTGCAGGATGGATTGCCAGCATAATCATGGGCCGCAATGCCTCGATGGGACTGCTGGCAAACATTATTGTCGGTATCCTCGGCGCAGTGATCGGCGGCTTCGTCATGAATTTCTTTGGTGCCGGCGGAGCGAGCGGGTTTAATCTGTACAGCCTGATTGTGGCGGTTATCGGTGCAGTCATTCTGTTGTTTATTGTAGGGCTGTTTACGCGGCGTTCGACCGTCTAGCCCGACAGTATGCAATAGAAACGTCAAAAACAAAGAAATGCCCGCCGACCATCGGCGGGCATTTCTTTATCGCTCCATCTCAGTCTCCGTTTTTTCCACTGGTCTCTGCGCTGTCCTGTGCTAAAATGCTTTCCGCTGGCGTCTCTCACCCACCTGATACAGGACATCTCCATGAACGATCACTTACACGAAGCGACCATTGCCGATCTGCAAGCTGCCATGCACAGCGGAAAACTGACGGCGCAGCAGATCGCCCACGATTACATTGCCGCCATTGAAGCCATCGACTGGGCCGGCCCTGAACTGCGCTCGGTGATCGAAGTCAACCCCGACGCCGAAGCCATCGCCGCCGAACGAGATCGCGAGCGCGCCGCCGGTCATGTGCGCGGACCGCTGCACGGCATCCCGATTCTGCTCAAAGACAACATCGACACCGATGATCAGATGCAGAATACCGCCGGTTCGCTGGCCCTGCTTGGCTCGCGCCCGGGGCAGGATGCCACCTTGACGGCCAGATTACGCCGGGCGGGCGCCGTGATTCTGGGCAAGGCCAATCTGAGCGAATGGGCCAACTTCCGCTCCACCAAGTCGAGCAGCGGCTGGAGCGCCCGCGGCGGACAGTGCCGTAACCCCTATGTGCTTACCCACAGTCCATGCGGATCCAGCGCCGGGTCGGGCGCAGCGATCGCCGCCAATCTGGCCGCAGTCGCCTTGGGCAGCGAGACCGACGGTTCCATCGTCTGCCCATCGGGGCGCTGCGGCATTGTCGGCCTCAAACCCACCGTCGGTCTCACCAGCCGCGCCGGCGTGATCCCCATCTCGCACAGCCAGGACACGGTGGGGCCGATGACGCGCAGCGTGGCCGACGCCGCCATCGTCCTCGGCGCACTGGTGGGCGTGGATCCACGCGACCCGGCGACTGCCGAAAGCGAGGGCAAGTTCGTCACCGATTACACGGCTTACCTCGATCCCAATGGACTGGCAGGGGCGCGTATCGGCGTGGCGAGGAACGGCTTCTTCGGTGTTCACAGCGAGACCGACGCCGTGATCGAAGGCGTGATCGAAGCCATGCGTCGCGCCGGGGCCGAGATCGTCGATCCGGCGGACATCCCCTACGCAGGCAGCAGTGAAGCCGGCGATGTGGAATACGAGGTGCTGCTCTACGAGTTTCAGGCGGACATGGCCGATTATCTGTCCACGCGCGTGCCGCTCGACAACGGCATCGCGCAGCCGCGCACGCTGGCCGATCTGGTCGCGTTTAATGCAGACAACGCCGCCCAGGAAATGCCCCACTTCGGCCAGGAGATCTTCGAGTTGGCCGCCGCCAAAGGACCGCTGACCGAGCCGGCCTATCTCGAAGCCATCAGCCAGAGTCGCCGCATGTCGCGCCAGGAAGGCATCGACGCCGTCATGGACGAATACCGGCTAGACGCCTTGATCGCGCCGAGCGGTGGCCCCGCCTGGCCGGTGAACCACGAAACCGGTGACAAATTCAGCGGCGGCAGTTCGCGCCCGGCGGCGATGGCGGGCTATCCACTGCTCACCGTGCCCGCCGGTTTCGTCGGTCCTCTGCCCGTTGGGATCACCTTCATGGGCCGAGCCTACAGCGAAGCCCTGCTGATCCGCCTGGGTTATGCCACCGAGCAGTTGATCCAGGGGCGAAAAGCGCCCGAGTTTATTGAGAGTTTGTAACGAACCAGGTGCGTCGCACCTGGTTCGTTCTGCGCTTGATTGACCATCGTTTGATTAACCCTCGTCAATCAACAAAGGAAAGGAGATTCTGTGCCGATCAAAACATTTGACGATGTCCAGGCGTTGAGCGAGTGGTATGACAACCTTGTCTTTCGCTCGATCTCCGACGACACGCTCTTTGTGCAGGACAAGCGTGAACATCGCTGGTATCGCTACCGCTGGAGCCGCGGCAAGCGCGAGGTGAAGTTTGTGGAAGAACACGAAGGCGCGCTGCCGTTGGTGATGCAGGTCTATCCGTGACGGACTTGTCTCTCTTTGCCTGGGAGGAATCAGATGGGGATGAATCATTTTATCCGCTGGCGCGGTCGCGGACTTTCGCTGGTCGTCTGTCTGCTCTGGGCGATTTCGGCGGCGGGCGCGGCGCAGACTGCCAATGTCCGCGCCGCCGCCGATGCCGAAATCGGTGAGTTTGTGGCCTTCTGTGCGTTCAGCCACCGCGCCACCGACGATCCGATTGTTTTCCCCGACCAGGTGGGCGCATCGCATAGTCATGAATTCTTTGGCAGCGTCGTCACCGACGCCGCCACCACGGTGGCGGATCTCGTGGCCGGCGACACAACGTGCGATCCTGCTGCCGATCGGTCCGCCTACTGGGTGCCCACCCTCTATGACGGCGAGGGCAACCCGCTTGCGGTGGAGCATGCCACCTTCTACTATCTCGTCAACGTGGACGAGGCGACCGACGTGCAGCCGTATCCGGTGGGGCTGAAAGTCATCGCCGGCAACGCGCGGGCGACCGGTCCTGGCGAGGCGGCGCACATCAAGTGGAGTTGCCTGGGATCTGCCCTTTCGAGCACCGGCGAAATCGTCGAGTGCCCGGTTGACTCGAGCCTTGAACTGTTGATCAACTTTCCCGACTGCTGGAACGGGGTAGACTTGGACAGCGCCGATCACAGCAGCCACATGGCCTATAGTGTGGATGGTGCTTGCCCGGCCGGCCATCCGGTAGTGGTGCCGGCGCTCCAGTTCAAACTGCGCTATGCCGGCCGCGGCGGCGAGGATTTTCGCCTTGCCTCCGGTCCTGGCTACACCGCGCATGCAGACTTCTTTAACGCCTGGGATGCTGCCGCGCTTGCCAACCGTCTTCAGTGTCTACACAGCCTGACCAAATGCGGTCCCCAAGGATTCCTCAGCGCAGAACCCGTTGGAGAGAAACTCTTTCTGCCCAGGTTGAGCAGATAAAGAAGATGCTTACGGTGAGTTTTGCTCGTACACACAATTCCCAAAGCCTGAATCGTCCGATCTCGTAATCTCCGCCCACCCAACCCAATCCCTACCCAGGAGCAATCTATGTCTGCCCAGGAACTCTGCTTTCGGTCTGCCGTTGAAATGGCGAATCTGCTCAGCAGCGGCGAAATCTCGGCTGTAGAATTGATGGAGGCACATCTGGCCCGCATCGAAGAGGTCAATTCGCGGGTCAACGCCGTCGTCACCTTCCGGCCCGAGCAGGCACTGGATGGCGCACGCGCCGCCGATGCCGCCCGACAGCGCGGCGATGTAGTGGGTCCACTGCACGGCTTGCCCATCGCCCACAAGGACACCATCGAGACGAAGGGCATCCGCACCACCTTTGGCTCGCCCATCTTCCGCGACAACATCCCGGCGCGCAGCGCACTGATCGTCGATCGACTGCATGCGGCCGGCGCCATCCCCCTGGGCAAGACCAACGTCCCCGAGTTCGGCGCCGGATCGCAGACCTTCAACCGTCTCTTTGGGGCCACGCGCAACCCGTACGATCTCAGCAAGACCTGTGGCGGCAGCAGTGGCGGCTCCGCTGTGGCGCTGGCGACGGGCATGCACCCCATCGCCGACGGCAGCGATACGGGCGGCTCTTTGCGCAACCCGGCCAACTTCTGCAACGTCGTCGGCTTTCGCCCCTCGCCAGGACGGGTGCCGGTCTGGCCGAGCCGGGCGGCCTGGTTCACCTTCGCACTGCAAGGGCCGATGGCGCGCACCGTCGAGGATGTGGCGCTGCTCATGAGCGTCATGGCCGGGCCAGATCCGCGGTCGCCGATTGCGCTGACCGAGCCGGGCAGCCGCTTCAGCGCTCCCCTGCAACGCGACTTTAGCGGCGTGCGCATCGCCTGGAGTCCTGACCTGGGCGAGCTCCCCATCGATCTGCGCGTGGCCGAGACCCTGCGCAACAAGGTGTCTGTGTTCTCTGATCTGGGCTGCGACGTGGAGGAGATTTCGCCTGATCTGCGTGATGCCGACGAGATCTTCAAAGTGTGGCGGGCCTGGATCTTTCACCTGGCCTACGGCGGACTGTTGCAGACACAGCGCGATCAGATCAAGGAAACCGTGATCTGGAACATCGAAGCCGGCGCGGCCTTGACCGGTCCGCAGATCGGGCGCGTCGAGGCCAAACGCAGCGAGCTTTACCAGCGTATGCGCGTCTTTATGGAGACCTACGAGTTCCTCGTGACGCCGGTGAGCCAGGTGCCTCCTTTTTCTGTGGACGAAGAGTACGTGCGCGAGATCCATACGGCCAATGGCGTCGTGCCCATGGAAACCTACATCGACTGGATGAAATCATGCTACTACATCACCGTCACCGGGCACCCGGCGATCTCGGTGCCCTGTGGCTTCACCGATGACGGGCTGCCCGTGGGCGTGCAGATCGTCGGCCGTCACCAGGATGATTTCGGCGTCCTGCAACTGGCCTATGCCTTTCAGCAAGCGAACCCGCAAGCAGGGCAGGTTTTCACGGCAGCGTAATTATGTTGGAGGCGTGGACGGTAGGGGTTTGCGTTGGGCGGCAGCCGATCCCGTCAAAAGACATGTTGTCGCCCGCCCAACGCAAACCCCTACGATGGGTCTTTGTGATACACTAAACCCAGTCATTCGAGCAGACTGGACGGAGATCGGCGAGGTCCGATCCCCATTTTCATCAAACTTACCAATGCAAGGGAATCTTCCATGATTTCAATTGTCGCCGTCGATCTCGATGAAACCATCGTGCGCAGAGACGGCGTGATCTCGCAAAGAACACTCGACGCCCTCAACGCCTGGGAGGAGCAAGGCGGCCGCGTGGTCATCGCCACCGGTCGACCCCCGCGCTCGACGCGCAAAATCTCCCAACGGCTGCACCATCTGCCCTGGATCTGCTATAACGGCGCCATCATCCTGCAAGGAGACGCCGTTCTCTACGAAGAGTACATCTCCGGCCCTGACACCACCCGCATCGTCGGCGCGATTTTAGACGCCGACCCCACCACGCGTGTGGGCCTGGAGATCGACGATGTTCTCTACATCAATCAGCCGATCGAGCGCTACGATTCTGTGCACACGCCTGATCTGCTCACCGTCGCCAACCAGCCCACGGCCAAAGTGATCCTCTCGCTCGATCACTATGAAATGGTCAGGCCCAGGTTGGCCGAACTGCCCACTTCGGTGCGCGTCTTGCTTTCCCCCAAATACAACCTGGTGCAGATCATGCCGTACACCACGTCCAAAGCCTACGCCCTGCGCCATCTCGTCGATCTGTGGGGAGAATCGCTGGCCCATGTCATCGCCTTCGGTGACGATACCAACGATGTAGAAATGCTCGAAGAATCCGGCGTCGGCGTGGCCATGGAGAATGCCGTGCCCGAGGTCAAAGCCGTTGCCGACCGCGTCACCGCCTCCAATGACGACGATGGCGTGGCGCTGGTGGTAGAGGAACTGCTTCAGACCTCTCGTGAGGACCAAAAATCCAGGTAACGATGTGTCTGAACCGTGACAAACCCAAAACGTTGTGAGGGACTCAAGATATCATGTATACTGTGAGCTACTTGTCCCTGGCCGATGCACAAGAAATTGCAGGGTGGACCTACGATCCACCCTACCACATCTACAACATGTCCACGTCCGACGACCTGGACACGATGGTGCGCTTTCTCCTCGACCCGACTACCGGCCATTTCGGCGTCTATGACGGCGCGTCTTTGCTGGCGTTTTGCTGTTATGGCAGGGAAGGTCAGGTACCCGGCTTCGACTACGACGCTCAGCCCGCACTCGATATTGGCGTGGGCATGCACCCGAGCTTTGTCGGACAGGGCCGAGGACGCCTCCTCCTGGCCGCGATCCTGGCCCACGGGGCAGCGCTTTACCACCCCTCCCGGTGGAGAGCGACCATCGCCGCCTTCAATCAACGATCCCAGCAAATGTTCCGCAACGCCGGTTTCGTGTCGGTTGGGGAATTTGTGAGTACGGGCAAGGACCCACGGTCATTTATTGTCTTTGTTAAAGAGGTGAGTGGTGATCTGGATCGCGTTGACGACCCGATCACCGGGTAGACATCACACCCTCAATACGGTTCTAATCTCCAATCTTTACTCACCACCTGCAGGAAACCCAATGGGAACCAGGACACTGAAAATTGGAATTGTCGGCGCGGGACGCATGGGGCATACCCACGCCGGATTTCTGCGCCAAGAACCCGACGTGCAGGTCACCGCCATCTGCAATTGGACCCGTCCCCGCGGCGAGGAGATGGCCGACGAGTGGGGGGCGCGGGTCTACACGTCCCATCGTGAAATGCTGCTGGCCGAGGATCTGGACGCCGTTTACGTCTGCACGCCTACCTACAACCACGCTGAAATCGCCCTGGGTTGTCTGGAGCGCGAGATCCCCATCTTCCTCGAAAAGCCCATCTCGCTCGACTTGCCCATGATGGGTACGATCTGGCGTATGGCGCAGGCGCGGCATCTGCTCGTCGCCGTCGCCTTCCACTGGCGCTATACCCGTGCCTGCTACGAAGCACAGCGCTTGATTGGGGATGAACCGGTTGGCATGGTCAACCTGCGCTGGTATTGGACCCGCCCCCCTGTGCGCTGGATGTGGAATCGAGCGCTAGGCGGTGGACAGATCGTCGATCAGAATATTCACCTCATCGATCTGTCACAGGTTCTGGCCGGCGAGATTGAAAGCGTCTATGCCTGCTATAACGAACAGCAGAACAATTTTGATGAAGGGTTTGACAACTGGGATAGCTACGCATTAACCTTTCGCTATAAGAATGGCGCCGTCGGCAATTGCACCGGTACCTACGCCCTCTTCCCCGAAATTCAGGACTGCGCCACAGCGGATTTTGCGCTACGCGACCGGCTGCTTCGTATCACCGAAGCGGGGCTAGAGGTCATGACGCCCACCGGCGTCGAACGACTGCCCAATGAAGGCGTCTTCCGCGCAGGCGTCAACCGTGCATTCATCGCAGCCTTGCGCACAGGAGATCCCGCTCCCTTGCGCGCCGGCCTGTGGGAAGGTATCCACTCCACTGCCGTTGTCCTCGCCGCCAACCAGTCGGCGCGCACCGGTCAACCGGTCAACATAGACGAGTTTCTGGCGCAACAGGCAGGAATAACCAGAAATGAATAAAGAACTCTCGGTCGCACTCGTTTCCATTGCCCGCCCCACCTTCGATCTACCCCTGGCGCAGTCCGTGGCCGACACCGTCCGCTCGCAGTTGACCTGGGCCGGATATAACATCGCGGGCACAGGATCGAGGCTGGTCATGGACGGCGCCGCCGTAGACGGCGCGATTGCTGCGCTGCAGAACATCGAGTTTGACATGCTGGTTCTGCTTCAGGCATCGTTCGCCGATAGTTCAATGGCCGTTGCCGTGGCCGAAGCCATCCAGGCCGCAAGCCGTTCCGCTCTTGTTGTGGGCCGTGCCCGAAGAACGCAGCGGTGGACGGCTGCGTCTCAATAGCCTCTGCGGCATCAACCTGGCCGGCCATGCCCTCAAACGCCGTGGCATCGCCTATGAATACATCCTCGCCCCGGCGGACGACGCCCACGCGCTGGAGACGGTCGATGCACTGGCGCGGGCGGGGCGAGCGCGGCGTGTGCTCACGGAAAGTCGTGTTGGCGTGGTGGGCGAACACCCCGCCGGCTTCGACACATGCAGCTACGACGCCGCCGAAGTGGAACGCTGTTTCGGCGCACGCGTGGTGGCGCTGCCGTTGGCCGATACCCTGCACGCTGCCGCTGCCGTTCCTGCCCAACGCCGACAGGAATTTGTGGAACGCGTCGCGGCTTTCACGCCCAATCTCGGCGATCTCGATGCCACCGCCACCGCAGCCACGGCCGGCGTCTACGCTGCTCTGGCCGACCGCGCCGCCGCCGACCATCTCGACGGGCTCGCCGTACGCTGCTGGCCCGAATTCTTCACCGAATTGGGCTGCGCGGCCTGTGGCGCCATGAGCATGCTCAGCGAGGATCGCGTCCCTTGTAGCTGCGAGGCCGACGTCAACGGCACGCTGACGCTGGTGCTGCTGCAAGCCATCAGCGGACAACAACCGTTCATTACCGACCTGGTCAACGTGGACGCTGAAAGTGATAGCGCCGTCCTCTGGCATTGCGGGCTGGCCCCCGTCTCCATGGCCGATCCCGCCTATGCCGTCGAGGGGACGATCCACAGCAATCGCAAGTTGCCGTTGCTCTTCCAATTCCCGCTCAAGCCGGGGCGTGTCACCGTGGCGCGGCTGCATCACCTGCCCGAGACGGGCTATCGGCTCGTCATCGGTAGCGGCGAAATGGTCTCTGCTCCGCCCAGTTTCAGCGGCACCAGCGGCGTTATCCGCTTCGACCGGCCTGTGATGGAAGTCTTCGACCGCATCATGCAAGAGGGACTGGAGCATCACGTCTGCATCGTCTACGGCGAATTCCGCGCTGCCCTCGCCGCCTACGCTCGTCTGGTCGGGTTGCCCGTTTTTGAATTGACATAACCTGGAAGAGACGCAGACTGTTGCGTCTCTACATCCAATACTACTGCACTCTACCCAACATAGACCCTGTCTACTCAACCATTTTCTGAAGGAGGAAACCCCGTGAAGAACAGTAAACTCTGGCTCGCATTTCTGATCGTGTTGACGATGATGCTGGCCGCCTGCCAGCCCGCTGCGCCTGCCCAGGAGCCGGCCGCCGAGGCCACCGCCGTCCCTGCTGAAGAACCAGCCGCCGAAGCGCCGGCCGCCGAAGCGCCCGGCCACCGAAGAACCAGCAACCGAAGCGCCTGCCGAAGCATCCGGCGACGCCGTCGAACTGCGCATGACCTGGTACGATGACGGCAACGAAGGCTCGGTCCTGCGCGATCTCCTCGACCGCTTCGAGGCCGACAATCCTGACATCAAAGTTGTCATCGACACCGTACCCTACTCTTCCGGTATTCTAGAGACGCTGCCCATCCAGTTAGAGGCCGGTGAAGGCCCCGACATGGCCCGCGTCACCCAATTCGGCATCCTGGCCAAGTACATGCTCGACCTGCGCCCCTACCTGCAAGATCCTGCCTACTGGGAAGAGAACTTCGGCCCCTTCCTCGATTGGATGCAGACGGAGCCAGGCGGCGACGCCATCCCCGGCTTCATGACACAACTGACCGTTACGGGGCCGTTCATCAACCGTACGCTCTTTGAGCAGGCCGGTGTAGCCGTCCCCAGCGACAGTTCCGACAGCGTCACCTGGGAAGAGTGGGCTGAGGCGACCCGGCAGGTAGCCGACTTCTTTGGCTCCGATGATATCTTCCCCATGGCCATGGATCGCACCGGCCATCGTCTGGCCGGCCCTGCGATTAGCATGGGCGCGACCTACCTGGACGCCGAGGGCAACCCGTCCCTGGTGGATGATGAAGGCTTTAGAACAATGGCGCAGATGATGGTGGATTGGCACGCCGACGGCACCATGTTGCCCGATGTGTGGATCGGTTCTGCGGGCAGCTACGCAGCCGCCAACGAACCTTTCATCAACGGCCAATTGGTGCTTTACATGTCGGGTAGCTGGCAGGTTGGCCAGTTTGCCCAGACCATCGGCGATGCCTTCGACTGGGAAGCCGTGCCCAATCCGTGCGGCCCTGCGGCCTGCACCGGCATGCCGGGTGGCGCCGGCCTGGTTGCCATTGCCACCACCGAACACCCCGAAGAAGTGGCGCGGGTGATGGAATACCTGACCCAGGAAGACGTGATGGCCGAATTCTACGCCCGCACGCTCTTCATCCCCGGTCACCTGGGGTTGGCTGAAAAGGGAGTGGACTTCCAGACCGATCTGCCGCAGGCCAAAAAGTCGTTGGAAGTCTTCGCCAGCCAGGTTCCGAAACTGGCCCCGCTGGCCTACACGATGCAGGCTTATCGCTACAACACCATCGTCTTCAACGCCAACCGTGACCGCTTGAGCCAGGTCTTCGTAGGCGAGCTGAGCCTGGACGAGGCAATTCAGCGCATGCAAGACGATATCGAGTCCGGCATCGCTGCCACACAGCAGTAAGTTCATCTCTGCATGACACCGGCGCGGATGGTGGACGATCGGAATCATCGTCCGCCATCCGCGTCGCCATTCGATCCAAGATCAGAGGAGCGTGATCATGAGTGCAGAGAGTCAGCCGGCGTCCCTGCAAAGACGCCGCGTAAGCCTGGGCGAGCGCGTGGGCGATCTCTTTTTCGGCCTGTACTCGGCCATTATGTCGCTGCTGGAGATCGTCTTCGGCGCGATCCAGCGCGGGATCGGGGCCAGGCATATGGCCTATATTTTCATCCTGCCCAATCTGCTGATCTTCAGCATCTTCGTGCTCTTCCCCATGTTGCTCAACGTCTACTATTCGTTTACGGGGGGCACGGCGCTACTGCCGCAGAACCGTCCTTTCGTGGGGTTCGACAACTACGGGCGCATCTTCGATTGCGCCAACCTGCTTAACCCCAATAGTTGTCGCGAGGATCTTTTCTGGCGCGGGGTGTATAACACGCTCTTTTTCGTCGTCTTTCAGGTGGGCGGCATGGTGCTGGTTGCTCTGCTCACGGCGTTGATCCTCAACCGCTCGATCAAGGGGCGTGGCTTCTTCCGCAGTGTCTTTTTCTACCCGGTGCTGCTTTCTCCGGTGGTGGTGGCGCTGATCTGGAAGTGGATCTTGCAGCGCGATGGACTGTTCAACGCCGTACTGGTCAATCTGGGGATGGAGCGGATCATCTTTTTCCTCAATGCCAACTGGGCGGTCTTCTGGGTGATCTTTATCAGCATCTGGGCGCAGATGGGCTTCTACATGCTGATCCTGCTGGCCGGTCTGCAGTCGATCCCACCGGAACTGTATGAAGCGGCCTCTATGGACGGCGCAACGCGCTTGCGCACCTTCCGCTACATCACGTTGCCACTGCTCATGCCCACGCTACTGGTGGTGATGGTGCTCTCGATCATCCGCGCCGTGCAGGTCTTTGATCAGGTATGGGTCTTTACCGGTGGCGGTCCGGGGACGGCGACAACCTACGTGGTGCAGTATATCTACGAAACCGCGTTTGCCAACCAGATCCAACAGTTTGGGCTGGCGTCGGCGGCGTCGCTGTTGCTGGGGATCACCCTGTTGATCTTCACCGTGCTGCAACTGCGCTTAGGGCAGAGTTCAGATATTGCCTAGTAAACCCCGGCGGACCTATGCCGGGTCGCTTTCGGCGATGGTGCAGGTATTTACGTTGCACTCTACGAGAAGGAACAAACCTCATGTCTCAAGTCGGCGATTTCCTTACCCGCACCCGCGGCCGCGGACGTGTCGATTGGTCGGACATTTTCACCTATGTGTACCTGCTGGGCGGCACGATGCTCATGTTCTTGCCTGTGCTCTGGCTCGTCTTTTCGTCGTTTAAGACACAAGCGGCATTGGTGAAATTCCCGCCCGATCTGCTTCCCTACTCGCAGATGACGGCTAGCGTGGAAGGCTATGCCGAACCGCTGCCCCTCTTCGACGTGACAATGGACGATGGCAGCGTGCGCCGTCTGGCCCAGGTGCGCCGCGTGGGGATAGAAGCGCAGTTGGTCGATCCCGCCAACCCCGGCGAGATCATCCGCATCCCGATTGACCAGCGGACGGAGGTCAACGAAGTGCGCCTGGCCTGGGAGAATTACCTGGAGCCGTTGCAGCGTTTCAACTTCCTCGTCTACCTGCGCAACAGCGTTGTGGTGACGGTGGCGGCGACCATCGTCACGTTGATCATCAACAGCATGGCGGCCTTCGCCCTCTCTAAGTATGAATTTCGCGGCCGCGACGCTATCTTTCTGCTCTTTCTGAGCACGTTGATGATCCCAATTTCGGTGATTCTGGTGCCCGTCTTCCTCGTGATCACGGGGATCGGGTGGAACAACAACCTGTGGGGCGTGATCATTCCCGGCGCAGCCACGCCGACGGGTGTCTTCCTGTTGCGCCAGTATATGCTCACCATTCCCGACGAACTGATCGACTCCGCCCGCATCGATGGGGCGAACGAATGGCGCGTCTACTGGCAGATTGTGATTCCTCTGGCGGCGCCGGCGCTGGCGGTGTTGGCGATCTTCTCGGTCATGTGGCGCTGGAATGACTTCTTGTGGCCGTTGATCGTGCTCAGCCGCAGCGAACTCTTCACCTTGCAGGTGGGGCTTGCCGCCTTCCAGGGCGAACTGAATGTGCAATGGCACTACATCCTGGCCATGACCGTGCTCACCCTGCTGCCGATCACGATCGTCTTCGCGTTTTTGCAGCGTTTCATCACAACCGGCATCGCCACGACAGGCATGAAGTAAGCAGGGTAACACCAGATCCCATTATCATCATCCCAGTCCCACCTTCTATCCCCTATCTTGGAGCCTCCCATGCGAATCCTCTACATCGACATCGACTCCTTAAGACCCGACCACCTTTCGTGCTATGGCTATCCACGGCAGACGTCGCCCAACATTGATAGCCTGGCGGCGGAAGGTGTACGTTTCACCAATCACTACGTTTCGGATAGTCCTTGTCTGCCGAGCCGCACGGCCTTTTTCTTGAGCCACTTTGGCGCGCGTACGGGCGTGGTCAACCACGGCGGCGTCTGGGCCGATCTGCCGCTGCAGGGCGAGGATCGTCCTTTCCGTTCGCGCTTCGCCGAGGAAGCACTGGGCACCGTCCTGCGCAAACTGGGCTACCGCACGGCGAGTATCAGCCCTTTCCCCAAGCGACACAGCGCGTACCAGGTGTGGTACGGCTTTGAGCAGACCTACGACACCGGTAAAAATGGCCTTGAAAACGCCGACGAGATGTATCCACCGGCCAAACAGTGGCTGCAAACCTTCGGCCAACAGGACAACTGGTTCCTCCACCTCAACTTCTGGGATCCGCATACGCCCTATGATCACCCTGAAGAATATGGCAACCCGTTCGAGCACCAGCCCATCGATCCGTGGATTACGCAGGAATTGATCGACCGGCAAAATGCCAGCTACGGTCCGCACAGCGCCAGCGAAGTGCCGGGGTATTCTGATCAACTACCCGGGATCTGGCGCATGGGGCAAGGGCATATCCGCAACCTGGAAGACGCCGTCGAGCACATGGACGGTTACGATACGGGCATTCATTACGCCGACTCCTACGTGGGCAAGCTGATTCGCGATCTGAAGGATCTGGGCATTTACGACGAGACCGCGATCATCATCAGCGCCGACCACGGCGAAAATCAGGGCGAGTTGAACGTGTGGGGCGATCATCAGACCGCCGACCAGGGCACCAACCGCATTCCCCTGATTGTGCGCTGGCCGGGGATCACCGACGCTGCCGCCGGCGCCGTGCGTGACGCTCTCCACTATCACCTCGATCTACCGGCCACATTGGTGGATATCCTCGGCGGCCAATCGCCGCAAAGCTGGGACGGTGAGAGTTTCGCGTCTTCGCTGGGCGCGGGCACCGACGCCGGCCGCGATTATCTCGTGATCAGCCAGGGCGCCTGGAGTTGTCAGCGCAGTGTGCGCTGGGACAACTGGCTGCTCATCCGCACCTACCACACCGGCCTCAAAGACTTCCCGGCCTACATGCTTTTCGATATCGAAGCCGACCCGCACGAGACGACCAACCTGGCGGCGCAACGTCCCGATATCCTCGGCGAGGGCCTGCGCCGCATGGACGAGTGGATGGCCCAACAAATGCGCCGTGGGCTGCGCGGGGATCCCTTCTGGGGCGTCATCGCCGAGGGTGGCCCCATGCATGCCAACGAACGCAGCAACGCCTGGAACGACTACCTGCAACGTCTGCGCAACACGGGCAGAGGTCACCACGCCGACAATTTGGAGCGGTATGGTGGGATGCCGATGCGCAGCGGACTGGAAGAAGAGAGCGGAGATTGAGGGTTGAGTGCATTTCATTCACAGGAGAATCTATGATGGCGGCCTACGACACTATCCTTGTTGAAGCGCTCGATCGCGTCGGGTTGATCCGGCTGAACCGGCCACAGGCCCTGAACGCGTTAAGCGCACAGTTGTTGGATGAACTCTTCGCCGCCTTGACCGGCTTCGACGGTGATGCGGCGATTGGGGCGGTGGTGATTACCGGTAGCGAGAAAGCCTTTTCCGCCGGTGCAGACATCAAAGAGATGGCGGGGGCCACGCCTGCAGAGTTGCTCCAACGTGGGCTCACGGATCGCTGGCACCGCATCGCCCGCATCCGCAAACCCATCATCGCCGCCGTCAGTGGACATTGCCTGGGCGGCGGCTGCGAATTGGCCCTCACCTGCGACATGATCGTGGCGTCGGAGACGGCGCAGTTCGGCCAGCCGGAGATCAACATCGGCGTTATTCCTGGGGCAGGGGGCACGCAGCGACTCACGCGCATTGTAGGCAAAGCACTGGCCATGGAGATGGTCCTGAATGGGCGGCGGCTGAATGCTGCCGAAGCATTGCAGGTAGGTCTGATCAACCGTGTCCTACCCGTGGACCGATACCTCGACGATGCTCTTGACCTCGCCCGTCAAATCGCCGATCGTGCGCCCATCGCCCTGCAACTGGGTAAAGAAGCCGTCAATAAGGCCTACGAAATGACGCTTGCCGAAGGGTTGTCGCTGGAGCAAAAGTATTTCTACCTCCTCTTCGGCACCGAGGACCAAAAGGAAGGCATGGCCGCCTTCGTCGAAAAGCGCAAACCCGTGTGGCACGGGAAGTGAACGTGTGAGGAAGAGATAACAGGCGGCAACCGCGAGCATTCTCTCCCTCACTTTCTGCTCCCTCTGCTTTGCCCGTGCATTTTATCTATGCTACGATCTCCCTCCAGAAAGGAGATGCGATGAATTGTCCCAACTGTGGTACCTGGAACCCTGAAGATAAAGACGTTTGCTGGCGCTGTCAGACGCCACTGCCCAGACCAGTGCAGAAAGAAAAGCGCAAACCGCTGGTCTTCTTTGGCCTGCCTGCCTGGGCCTGGGTTGTTGTGTTGTTGATTTTCTTTATGCCCCTGCTCGGCCAGTGCTTTTTTGCAGGGCCGCCACCAGGTTAAAGAATCGACGTTTTCTCAATGAGTCGAAAGCATCCCCTGCTTCGCCGACGTACATCTAAATCCTCAAGCGTCAAATCTGCCGTTGCGCCACCATCCCAGATCGAAAGCGGTTCGCGCTCCCTTTTGAAGGCGTTGCTCCTGCTGATTCTGTTGGGATTGGTGTTGACAGCGGTAGTTTTTTGGTGGGCGCAAAGTCAGCCACCTGCTACCTTCTTGATCGTGGGTGTGGATCAACGCGTGGCTGAAACAGGGCCGACCCGCGCCGATGTGATCATGCTGCTGCACGTGGACCCGGCCCATGCCGACGCCGGGCTGATCAGCATCCCGCGCGATCTATGGCTGCCCCAACCCGGCGGCACCACCAATCGGATCAACACGGCGTTGGCCGTTGGTTATGACGCCGCCAATCCCAACGCAGCGCCACACTATCTGGCAGAGACGTTGGCGGCGAATTTTGATCTGTCTGTCGACGGCTATTTTTTGCTCAATTTCGATGCCTTTGTCGCGGTGATCGACGCCGTTGGCGGCGTGACCGTGGACGTGCCGGTGACCATTGTGGACGAAGCGTATCCGACGGCTGACTACGGGGTGCAGACGATCCGCTTTGATGCCGGTCCTCAACATCTGGATGGCGACGAGGCTCTGATCTATGTGCGTACCCGTCATCAGGATAGCGACTTCGGGCGCGCGGCCCGCCAGCAACAGGTGCTTCAATCGTTGGCGGCCAAAGTGTTGAACCCACGCCATTGGCTGCGTTTGCCTGCGCTGGCCGCAGCTATCCTGCGCAATACGCAGACTGACCTTGCGCCGGGCCAATGGCCTGCGCTGGGGTTGGCTGCTCTCTACCTGGCTCGTGGAGATGTGCAAACCCTGGTCTTGAACCAGGAGTATGTCGACCCCTGGACCACCGAGAGCGGCGCCTATGTGTTGCTACCACGGTGGGCTGCTATCGAGCCGGCCATCTATCAAATCGTGAATAGAGTGGAGTAGTACGTCTAAAATGTGGAATTGGTTGACCCTCCCCTGGCGACACTCGGAACCTGATCGAGATCAGCAGGTTCACGGCTGGCGCTCCCTGGTGCAGCGCCGTATCAGCAACAATGTCGATCACCTTCGTCCGCAGCGGTGGAACTGGTATGCGTTGGTCCATCCACTGGATCGAGCGGTGGAACGGCAGGCTGTACGTCCTCTCGATACGCAACAGGTGCGCGGGCTGCGCTATTTCTGGCTCGACGGCATCTTTGCCACCATCAGCGAAAACTTCTATCTCGGCTTCATTACTCTTTTCGCCCTGGCCTACGGCGCCAGCAATGGACAGGTTGGTTGGTTGACGGCTGTCGCCAATCTGCTGGGCGCCGTCGCACTCTTCCCCGGCGCACAATTGCTAGAGCGGCTAGAGAAACGCAAACCACTGGTGGTGTGGACCGGTGGCGGCGTGGCGCGCTTAATGCTCCTGGGATTGGCCTTTGTCCCGTTTTTTGCGATGAATGCACAACTGGCGATTCTGGCGATCATCCTCTTGAATGGCGTGCGCGCCTTCATGGGGAATTTTGCCAACCCGGCGTGGACGGCCATGGTGGCCGATCTTGTGCCCAACTCGATGCGCGGGCGTTACTTCGGCAGTCGCAATCTCACCATGGGGGTGGCTGCGCTGGTGGTGGCGCCGCTGGCCGGGTGGCTGATCCGCCTGGGCAACGGTTGGCAGGGCTTGGATCATTTTGGCTACCAGACGATCTTCCTGTTGGCCTTCGCCACCGGCCTCATCAGCACCTTGAGTTTTAACCGCATCCCCGAACCGGCGTCGCCTACCCCCCTTCCCAAAGGACAACAACGTGGCGAGGTTTTTCAGATCCTGCGCAATAGCCCTGGTTTTTTGGGGCTGGTGATCAGCAGCTTCGTGTGGAACGTCGCCATTCAGATTGCCGGTCCGTTCTTTAATGTCTACCTTGTCAACGAGTTCAACACATCGGCTGCCACCATCGGCCTGCTGGCCAGCGTGTCCAGCGCGTCGGCGCTCTTCGGGCAACTGTTTTTCGGTCGCGCCATGGATCGCAAAGGCGCGCTCTGGGTGCAGATCGTCAGTGGGCTGGCGATCCCGATCTTGCCATTTTTCTGGCTGTTCGTGACCGCACCGTGGCAGGTTGCGCTGATCAACATCTGGGGCGGCTTCATGTGGGCCGGCTATGGACTCTCGAACTTCAGCCTGCTGCTGGAATTGACGCCCGATGAGCAACGTCCACGCGCCGTGGCGCTCTACCAGACATCGGTCTTTGCCGCTGCCGTGCTCGGTCCACTGTTGGGTGGATATCTGGCAGATGTGGTAGGCTACAAGCTGATTTTCATGCTGAGCGGCATCGGGCGCATTCTCGGCATCGCCGGTTTTATCTGGCTCTCGGCCGCACCCGCCCGTCGCAGCGGCAAAGGTCTGCCCGCTGACGTTGTCTGAACCCTTGTCCGTCACCGCTCGTGACGTTGTCTGAACCCTTATCCGTCACCGCTTGTGCAGGAGTGCATTATGGCTTCAACATTCGATCTACTCAAACGGCTGACCGAAACGCCGGGCATTTCGGGCAACGAGGAGACCCTGCGCTCCCTGCTCGTGGATACGATCACGCCGTTGGTGAATGACGTGCGCAGCGACGCCCTGGGCAATTTGATCGCCCACAAACGAGGCCGCGGCGACGGTGCCCATTCGCTGATGATCGCGGCCCATATGGATGAGATCGGCCTGATCGTGACGGCGCAGGATCGGGGCTTTCTCCGCTTCACCAATGTGGGCGGCATCGACTGGAAGGTCATGCCGTCGCAAGAGGTGATCGTCCACGGGCGCACCGATCTACCGGGGATCGTGGCCAGCCGTCCGCCGCACGTGTTGCCTGCGGATGAGCGCAACAAGCCCATGGGCAAGGATCATCTTTTCATCGACGTGGGGCTGAGTGCCGAGGATCTGGCGCAGCAGGTGCAGATCGGCGATTTCATCTCGATTCAGCGCGATACGGTGCCACTGGGCGACAAATACGCTGCCGGCAAAGCCTTTGACAACAGAGCCTGCGTCAGCGCCATGATCCTGATGCTGCAACAGTTGCAGTCCATCCACCATGACTGGGATGTCTATGCCGTCGCCACCGTGCAAGAGGAAGTAGGGCTGCGCGGGGCGATCACAGCCACCTTTGGTGTGCAGCCTTTGCTGGGCATCGCGCTCGATGTCACCTTTGCGCGGCAGCCGGGCGCCGCCGACGAAGAGACCGTGGAATGGGACAAAGGGCCGGCGATTGGCCTGGGGCCGAACCTGCATCCGCACGTGCGCCGCCTGTTGCTGGAAACGGCCAAGGCCGGCGAGATCCCCTTTGTCGACGAAATCCTGCCCGGCAACACCGGCACCGACGCCTGGGCCATGCAGGTCACGCAGGCGGGCATCCCCACCGGGCTGCTCTCGATTCCTATCCGCAACATGCACACCCCTGCCGAAACCGTCGTCCTTAAGGACATTGAGCGCACGGCGCGGCTGCTTGCGTCCTTTGTGGCCGGGCTGGATGGCGAGACAATGGGGCAATTGCGGTTGGATTAACGGTCAATAGGGCCGTTGCGCAAGCGATCCAACCAGCGGTACAAAGTGTTTGAGGTTGCGCGTAAAAAGGGGAATGTGTAAACGGTGGCATGAACTGGCGATGATAGCATCGAAGGCATCAACATTGTGGCTAAGATTCCGTAGTATCAACTGTTCTGTTGCCCAGATCACGTCGTCGGCGGTGACTTCTTCCACTGGCAGCCTGTGCAGAAGCTGTAATGCGCCATGCTGTGCAATACGGTTTGGGGCGCCCTCAATGACTTCCAGCCATACAATTCGGCTGACGGCGAGGTTGTTTTGAGCCGTGAACCAAAGCTGCGCCGGTTGATACCCGCGCAGCAGGTCAATAATCACCGATGTGTCTACGAGGGCATCTGCCATTTACGCGACTCTCTGCGTTTGTGTTTTTGTAGCACAACCCATTCCGCTCCGTCGGTGATGCCCAGATCGGACCAGCTTCCCAGCAATCCTTGTTCCGCGATTTCTTTTGGACTTAAAGGGGTGACTGTCATCAATTGGGTTACTTCTGCATCTGACAAAGGGTTGTCATTGGCTAAATTCATACTGGTGTCAGGAACAGTGCTTTCTGTGATAGAGACTGCAAGTTCTGCGATCATCGCAATCCGCTCGACGGGCGGCAGTTGTAGGGCAAGTGTTAGCGCTTCTTGATAAGTCTTGGATGTTGATGTGTTCATGGCTTTCCTTTCTAGTACAGTTGGGCGTAAATACCACGGTGGAAATTTGGCATTCCTACCTCTGGTCGGAAACGTGGACAAATTTCCGCCGGGATTTACTAACAATCTGACTAATGCCATCATACCACAGCCGAAAATGAGAGTGTAGATGGATAAATATCAACTGCTCGAACAACTTTGCCTCGCCCGTGGCGTCGCCGGCCAGGAATCGGCCGTGCGCCAGATCCTGCGTGAAGCCGTCGCCGACCATGTGGACTCGCTGGAGACCGACGCCCTGGGCAATCTGATCGCGCGCAAGCACGCCCGCGGCGCAGACACGCCGCTCCGTGTGATGATCGCCGCCCACATGGACGAAGTTGGGTTTATGGTCGTCAAAGTCAACGACAACGGCACCCTCAAGATCCGCTCTGTGGGCGGCATCGACGCCCGTCTGCTGCCCGGCAAACGTGTGCGAGTGGGCGAAAAGGCCGTCCCCGGCGTGATACTGCAGAAGCCCGTCCACCTGCAAAGCAACGGCGAGCGAAACGGCGTCACCGAGATCGACAGCCTCGTCGTTGACACCGGCGGCGCCAATGGCATCAAGCCAGGCGACATGGTCACGTTTGAGCCGAGTTACGGGCAGGTGGGTCGGCTGCTCAAGGGCAAGGCCTTTGATGACCGCGTCGGCTGTCTCGTGTTGGTGGAACTGCTGATGCGCGACTATCCCTGCGAGGTGATCGGCGTCTTTACCGTGCAAGAGGAGATCGGCCTGCGCGGGGCGCGTGTCGCCGCCTACGCCGTCGACCCCCATATCGGTTTTGCGCTGGAGGGCACCATCGCCGACGACACCCCCAAGGACAAAGACGAAAGCCCCACCACGCAACTGGGCAAAGGACCGGCGCTCTCGGTGATGGATCGCAGCGCACACGCCGATCCGCGCCTGGTGCGCCACCTGATCCGCACCGCCGAGACCCACAACATCCCCTGGCAGGTCAAACAGCCGGGTGTCGGCGGCACCGACATCGGGGCCATGCATCTTGTGCGCGGCGGCGTCCCATCCATGGCCGTCTCTGTGCCCTGTCGCTACATCCACGCCCCCGCTGCCCTGCTCGATCCACAGGATCTGGAGCACACGATCGAACTGATGGCGAAAGCGGTTGCCTCGTTGGCAAGTGAATGGCAATCGGAGAATTGACGATCGGAGAATTGACGAAGGTTGACCGACGAAACAGATAAAGAGAGAACCCAATGAAAGAACTGATCCGCAAACTTTGCGATGTCTACGGTCCGGTGGGGCGAGAGAATGCGATACGCGATCTGATTCGTCAGGAGATCGCCGGTGTGGTCGATGAGATGCGTGTCGACGCTATGGGAAACCTGATCGCCGTGAAGCGCCCTACGCAGAGTGGCGCGCAGCCGGGCAAACGCATTATGTTGGCGGCGCACATGGACGAAATCGGCGTGATGGTGAGCCATGTCGACGAAAAAGGATTCCTGCGCTTTGCATCCGTGGGCGGCGTGCTGGTCAATGCCCTGCTTGGCGTGCAGGCACTCTTCGAGGATGGCACGCGTGGTGTTTTCGGCAGTGAAGGCGAGATGATCGTGCGCAACAAGCCCGACATGCGCAAACTCTTTTTGGATGTGGGCGCGCTCTCGAAAGAGGAGCTATCCATCGGCGTGGGTGATCAGGCCGTCTTCCGGACTGAATTTGTGGATCAGGGTAAACGCATGCTGGCACCCAACTTTGACGACCGCATCGGTTGCGCCGTCCTCGTGCAGGTGCTACGTGAGATCCAGAACACGCCCAACGAGATCGTCGGCGTCTTCACGGTGCAGGAAGAAGTGGGCGTACGCGGGGCCAAGACTTCTGGCTTTAGTGTTGAGCCGGAGATCGTCATCGCCATCGACGTCACCGCCGCCGGGGACATACCCGAAGTGAAGGTCAGCCCGTCTGCCCTGGGCGCAGGACCGGCGATTAAGGTGATGGATACCTATATGATCGCCGATTTAGGCGTGCGTCGCTGGCTTGCGCGCAGCGCCGAAGCCTACGAGATCCCCTATCAATTGGAAATTCTGGAACTAGGCGGCACCGACGCCAGCGCTGTGCAGACCGGCCGTTCCGGTGTGCGGGCGGGGGCCGTCTCCGTCCCCTCGCGGTATGTCCATCAACCGTCACAGATGGTCGACTATGACGACGTGCAGAATTGCGTGCGGCTGTTGGTCAACGCGTTGAGCGATACGGTGACGATTTAGCCTTGTTACGCGGGCAGCGTTTCTTAAGTTATTTACCGCCGTGTGAGATTGTGGATGGGACAGCGCATACACCGATGCGCCGTCCCATCCACACTCACACGAATGACTCCTACTGCAACTGCGGGAAGCCATGCTGATCGCGATGAACCTGTGAGTCAAAATGCTGCGTACTCTTGAACCACTCGTAGCGCCCGTCGCTGGCCTCTTCCACGATTGATGCCAGGAGACCTTCTTTTTCCTCGTTGGACATGGGCGTGAAGTTGCGGGCAATTGCCACGTCTTGCTCTAAATTCTCCATCGATTCGATGCCACAAACCAATGTGCTGATGGGCAATGACAGCGAAAAGCGCCGCGCCTGCTGCGCCGTCAGGCCGAGTCCGCTGACGATTTTGCCGTTGCCGCCCAGGCTCTTCATGCCGATGCAGCCGATGCCACGCTTCACCAATTCGGGCAGCACTTCCTTCTGAAAGCTGCGATAGTGGGCGTCGGCGGCGTTGATGGGCATCTGGCAGGTGTCCCAGTCGAAGTCTTGGGCCAGCATTTTGAGCATGATGTGCGGGCTTTTGTGCCCCGTAAAGCCAATGAAGCGGATCTTGCCCGCCTGACGTGCTGCCAACGCCGCTTCCAGGGCGCCTTCGGCCCGGAAGATCCAATCGGGGTCGTTGTCGTAGTTGACCTCGTGGAATTGCCAAACGTCGATCACGTCGGTCTGCAGGCGGCGCAGGCTGTCGTGCAGTTGATCCTCAGCCGTCTTGCGATCGCGGGCGCAGACTTTGGTCATCAGCGTCACCCGCTGACGACGATCGTTGAGCGCCAACCCCATCCGTCGCTCAGACTCGCCGTTATGATACTCCCAGGCCGTGTCGATGAAGTCCACGCCGGCGTCGATGGCGCTGTGCACCAGTCGAACGGACGTGGCCTCGTCAACATGCGAGCGGACGAAGTGGCCGCCGCCAAAGCCGATAATAGAAACCTTCAGCCCGGTTTTACCCAGTTCGCGCACCGGCAGCCCGCCGGCATTTCGCTCAATCGTTTCGGACATTGGTGAACCTTTCGTTTTGATTCTCGTTCGAGGGTAGGATTGCTCAGTCGGTGACACGAGCATAGTCGATTGAGGTCGAGAGGTCAACTGCTGTGCAGCGGGGTGGGGTGTGTCCCAAATTATTGGGTGGGTCCATGTCTAGCGGGAAGCCACGACGGATGGACACGGAGGTCCATCCCTACGTGTAGGGACCGGCCTCCGTGCCGGTCCGTTCTGGGTAGCTGCCCTGAACATCAGAACTGATCATTCCAGCTTGCGGCCGCACGCATCGTAGGTGATCTGCTGCCAGCGTTTTTCTTCGTCAAAGCGTTCGACAAAACGAAATTGAAGGTCACCCTCGGGGCTGTACTGAAATTCTTCGATCTCGCCGTTGGGATGATAGCGGCGCTCAAAGCGCATAAACAGAACATCGGCGGGTTGATAGACACGCCAGCCGTTTACCTGACTCGAGTCGTTGTAATCGTAGTGAATGTCACAGGAGATGCCGTCGTCGACGTCGAAGTCTGTGGTGCGAATGTGCCGTTGGGCGTCGTCGTAGGTATATTCGGTGCGGCTACCATCGCGGTGACGGCGGACAATGACTTCCATAGGATCCTCGTTGTGATGGGTGGCGTTTTGCCTATCATCGCAGCGAGGTCGGGCGTGGTCCATGATCGGGAACACGGTGTTTGTGTGTGGTAGGCCACAATTCAATAGACAATAGGTCGGGGATGGACGGCACGCCGTCATCACTGCATCAGCGGAATCTCCATAAATCCTTCGGGCACAAAGAGACTGCCTTCGGTGATCCCCTGCGGCGCGACCTCTGCAAGACGACGGGTGAGTTCGTCGGCAGGCATGCGCCCGTGAATTGCCTGTTGGAAGAGACGGGTCACCTGCTTAACCTGCGCCCTGCTCTCGTGGACAAATTCCAGCCGGTAGTGGACGATGCCCGCCGCTCGCCACGCATCCAGGTGCGGGCTGGCGTCCTGGGCCTCGGCCCCGAAGACAGTGTTGCGGCAACCCACGTCGGCCATCACAGGGTGTTCGCGGCCGTTGACATCGCGCAGCGCCACTTTGTGCGTCTCGCACGGGTGCCCGCAATTGAGATAGCTGGTCCCCGTAGAGAGGAAACGACAGAAGACACAGTGCTCGGTGTGGAAGACGGGCAGATGCTGGTAGGCCACGACTTCGAACGCTTGCGCACCAACCGCCGCCGCCAATTGAGCTACCTGCACGGCGTTGAGATCGTAGGCAGGGGTGATCCGTTCCACACCCAGCCCCAGGAAGGTCTCGGTGCTGAGGACGTTGGCGGCGTTTAGGCTAAAGTCGCCGATCAGTGTCGGGTGATCGTGGGCTTTCAACGCCTGAAGCAGCCCCGCCGAGCGCACCAGGATAGGACACCCCAGCCGCAGCAGGAAGTTGACGATGCGCTGTTCCTGCGGTTTGAGGATGCGGGGGCTGGCGACGCGCACTTCGATCCCGGACGCCTGCACCTGTTCCACGGCAGGGCGTAACCCGTAGAGTTCAAGATAATCGAGTGTGATGCTGTCGGGGCGCAGATCGAGCGCCGCATCCAACTGTTCAGGTGTGCGCACCAGCAAATGTAACTTCGCCGTCGCCGTCTCTGCCCGCCGATCGCCCCTCGGTTCTCGCCCCTCGAAGCCGGCCAACGTCTCGATGGGATCATGAACGGTCAGGGATCGCGGCGACCGCTGCTTCTCTGCCAATGCTTCGGTGGCCTCTCGGCGCAGTTGGTTGAGCAGCGACGCCGGCGCAAAAGGATCTCCGCTGGATTCGAGGGTGAGGGTGCCCAGTTCGTAGGCGGTGTTGCCCAATCGCCCCAGTTGATCGCGCAGATAGTCGGCATCGATGGCGCGGCGCTGTGCCTTCAACAGCGGATCAGGCGAGATCACGCGCACGCAGAGTGATGGATCTGCATCGAGCTGCCAGTCGATGATCATCGGCGCGCCTTCGTGCGCGGTGACGGTGACCGTGAGCGGCTGCTTGTGGACAGGTGTCGCCGCTTCAGTAAACGGACGCACGATCTTGTCCAGCTCTGGGTCGTGGGTGCGCCAGACGCGATCACCGGGGCGGATACGGGTGAAGTTGATCGATCCATTGCCAAAGGATAGCTCGAGCAGACCCTTGCGCAGCGGCGTCACATGGTAGACGCGGCCGCCCTCCTCGCGTTCCTCAGGCGAACGCCAATCGGCGGCATCGAAGACAAGGCCATCGCCGGGCTTCAAAGGCGTTTCGGCGCTAGACGACTGCGGCGCAAGCACAATGCTGTCGTGGTTGACACGCACCACCTGGCCCATGAGCAGGCCACGATGGCGGGGCGCACGCCCATCCACCACGAGTTGGTGATTGGTGCCGCCGATGAAATATGGCCCTAGCCCGCGCGAATAGACCTGTTCCAGACGCAGTTCGTCGGTGCGGGTAAGGGTGGATGTACGCCCGGCCCAGGCATCGTCGACAGCCTTGCGATAGGCGGCGGTGGTGAGGGCGACGTAGTCGGCGTCTTTGTAGCGGCCTTCGATCTTGAGAGCATGGATGCCGATTTCGACGATTTCGGGGATCTGATGCAGCGCGAAGAGATCACCGGGTGAAAGCAGATAGCGGGCGTCGCCCAATGGCTTGAGCTGATCGTCGACGATCAGTTCGTAGGGCAGGCGGCAGGCCTGGGCGCATTGGCCGCGGTTGGCGCTGCGTCCGCCCCAGGCTTCGGAGGAAAAGCATTGTCCTGAGTACGAGACACAGAGTGCGCCGTGGACGAACATCTCCAGTTCGCACTCGGTGGCGGCACGCACGCTCTGGATCTCGGCCAGCGAAAGCTCGCGGGCGAGGACGACGCGGCTGACGCCGAAGCGCTGCGCCAGCGCAATGCCTTCGGCGCTGGTGATGCTCATCTGCGTGCTGCCGTGGATGGCGAGATCGGGCGCGATTTCGTGGGCAAGTTGGGCGATGCCCACATCCTGCACGATGATCGAATCGGCCCCGGCGTCGGCGATCTCGGCCAGTGCGCGCGCTGCGTCTTCCAGTTCGTGGTCAAAGACCAGTGTGTTGAAGGTGACGTAGCCTTTGGCGCCGCGGCCGTGCAGTGTGCGCATGACGTCGGGCAGTTCGTCCAACGAAAAACCGACTTTGGCGCGAGCGCTAAAATGTTTCAGGCCAAAATAGACGGCATCGGCGCCGGCCTCGATGGCAGCGTTTAACTGCGGCCAGTACCCTGCCGGGCTCATGATTTCAGGTTTGATGGTATGTTTCATATGAATACTCTACTTTGACCGGTTCGATTCCTGCAAAACAGAAGAAGATTCAACGCAAGGACGCGGAGAGGCAAAGACCCCATAGGCGTTTAGATAAGCTCCGTTCGAGCAAGTGCCGGGGTCTTCCCTCCTGGCGTCAAGTCCAGAGGGGAATAGCCACAGAGAACACAAAGAACACATAGATAAGGACGTTTCCCTCTCTTCTTTGCGTTCTTTGTGCTCTTTGTGGCCAATTCTCTTGCCTGCACACGAGGATGCGGGGGGCGTGGAGCATAGAGCCTTAACTTAACGCCTATGGGCAAAGAGCCACCCTTGCCCCTTGCTTTGAATCTTCACGCCTGACTCGAGATCGGCTGTTGGCTGAATTCCTTGCGCAGTGATTCTGGATCCCAGCCGAGATCGCGTTCGTTGCCGGTCTCCGTCAGATCGGCCAACAGGATCTGTTCCAGCTCGGCGATGCGCTGGCGGGCGGAGTGGATGTACTCGGTGCGATTCTGGCGTTGACCGCTGAGCTGGCGCAGCGTTGCTTCGTCGTGGCGTTGGAACTTCTGGGCGGCGCGCTGGGCCTGATAGGCGCGGAAGCCCAGCGCACGCATGGCATCCGTCCCCAGGCGCAACGAGGTGTCCAGGCTGTCGCGGTAGACGTGTTCGACGCCCGCTTCCAGCAGATCATGGGCATCGGACCAATCAAACGCCCGCGCCAGGATGGTGAGCCGCGGGAAGTGTTTGCGTACGGTGTGGACGAGTTCGAGCGTTTTTTCGGGGCTGTCCAGCGCCAGGATGATGAGCCGGGCCTCTGCTGCCCCCGCTGTTTCCAGCAGATCATGGCGCGAGGCGTCGCCGTAGTAGACCTTCAACCCCAGGCGGCGCAACAGGTCGACCCGATCCGAGTCGTTGTCGAGCACCGTGGCATGGATGCCGTTGGCGCTGAGCAGTCGCCCCACGGTGGAGCCGAAGCTGCCGTAGCCCGCGATCAGCACAGGGCTTTCTTCGCCGATGGCGTCGGCCTCGCGAACTGTTTGGCGGGTGCCAAGCCGCGGCTGCAGCAGGCGCTCGTTCACCATCATGAGCAGCGGCGTTAGCGCCATCGAGAGCGCCACCGCCGCCACCAGCGGGCCGGTGACCGTAGGGCCGAGGACGCCTTCCTGATTGGCGAACGAGAAGAGCACGAAGGCAAATTCACCGACTTGAGGCAGCGCAAAGGCAAAGAGCAGACTCTGATCCAGCCCCAGCTTGAAGACGCGAGCCAGTGTCAGCAGCACGACAAACTTGACAATGAGGATGCCAATCACCAGGCCAAGAATCAGAGCGGGGCTGCTCAAAATCAGGCTGAAGTTGATCGACGCGCCCACGGCGATAAAAAAGAGGCCGAGCAGCAGCCCTTTGAAGGGCTCGATATCGCTTTCCAATTCGTGACGATACTCGCTGTTGGCCAGCACCACGCCCGCCAGGAACGTGCCCAGCGCCGGGCTCAGCCCCACCTGACTCATGAGCAGCGCGATCCCCACCACCAGCAGCAATGCAGTTGCCGTGAAGATTTCGCGTAGCCGTGTCTGCGCGATAACGCGCAAGAGCGGGCGCATCAGAAAGCGTCCGCCCAGCACGATGACCGCCACCGCGCCCAGCACGGCCAGTGTCTGTGCCCATGCGGGCAGACCGGCGACGAGGGTGGTGGCGGCGGCGTGGCCGTCGGCAGATTCGACGGCATGACCCACCGCCAGCAGTGGAAAGATGGCCAACATCGGGATCACGGCAATGTCCTGAAAGAGGAGCACCGAGAAGGCGCTCTGCCCACCCGCCGATTTCATCAGGCCTTTTTCGTTGAGGGTTTGTAGCACAATCGCCGTGGACGAGAGCGAGAGCGTCAGCCCCACGGCCAGCGCCATCTGCCAGTCCAGACCAAAAGCGATGGCCAGCCCGGTAATGATCGCCGACGTCACCACCACTTGCAGCCCGCCCAACCCCAGGATCGGTGAGCGCAGCCGCCACAGCAGCGACGGTTCCAGCTCCAGCCCCACGACGAAGAGCATCATCACCACGCCGAATTCGGCGAAGTGCATCACGTCTTCGCCTTCGCTGCCCACCAGCCCTAGTGCAAAGGGACCGATGATCACGCCGGCCAGCAGATAACCGAGTACCGATCCCAGACCGAGCCGCTTGGCCACCGGCACCGAGATCACCGCCGCGCACAGGTAGATGAAGGCCTGGAAGAAGAACGATTCGTTGCTCATCTTGTCACCGTCTCCTTGCCCACTGTGGACCAGACCTGGGTGAGCGTGTCCTGTTCGCGCACGCTGTCAAGGTCGATTTCGTCGTTGTGAAGCGCCGTCAGCAGTTGAGCGTACTCTTCGGCGCCGGCTGCGATATCCGCTTCATTCATGCGGTGGGTGCCGTGGATCACGTAGGGCGGCAGATAATCCATGCCACACAGGAAGGCAGTCTGCTCGATGGGCGCCAACAACTCACGGATCGTGAACCGATTGTATCCTTCGTGTTGATAGGCCGATTCGCCGCCGCCCGCGCTGATCAGGCTGAGCATCTTTTTGCCGTGCAGCGCCGTCCCCTGCGATCCGTAGGCCCAGCCGTGCTCAAGCACCAGATCTTCCCACTGTTTGAGCAGCGGCGGGGTGCTATACCAGAAAAAGGGGTGCTGGAGGATGATCAGATCATGGGCCGTTAACAATGCCTGCTCATGGGCGACATCAATATCGAAGGTCGGGTAGGCTTCGTACAGGTCATGGAAGGTGAGATGGGGCAACGTCGGCAGCGATCGAACCAGGGCACGATGGACGCGCGATTTTTCTAGCGCAGGGTGGGCAAAGAGGATCAGAATTCGGGCCATGAGCACTTGTCCTATAGAGAATCAGGCATAGACGGCAGGTGAAGCGCTTGTTTGAGGAGAGGCGAGCCTGAAAGATCGGGCGACTAGAAGATGAGCGGTCTTGCATTCGCCCATCCTCTAATCGCGCCGGCAATCACAGGTTCGCCCAATGTAGCGGGGAGTGGTGCGACGAGTCTGTATGGTTGCTGCCCGTGTTTGAAATCGAGAGCCACTCGGCCCTCGGGCGCGGCCTACCCCCGACCCACCCAGTTGATCTGAACCTGCTGCTGGCCGAGCCGTTCGCCCAGTTCTCCGGTGTGGTGCTGCAAATGGCGCAGCGAGTAGAGCTGCAGTTCGAACTTTGAAAACGGCAGCCAGTCGAAGCCGGACGGAGCATCCCAATCCAGGGCGATGACGCGGCCGTCCACTTCGGCCGCGCAGAACGCCAGATAATCGAGGACATCCGCCTTGGCGTAGGGATCACCGATTGCCGGCAGACGATGCGGCGGCCACGGCAACGGCCCCATGAATTCATATTCCTCGCGGTGGCGCTCCCACGGCACAAATTCAGCGGCAGACGGTTGCAGATAAAGGTGCGTATAGAAGAGGGTGTGATAGGCGATATGCCAAAATGGTTGTGTCGTCGTAGGGACTGTCCACACTGGATCGGGGCAACGTTCGATGGTCTGCTTGAGCATGGCCAGCGCCGCATGATATTGCGACCGGATCACCGCATCGATCTGCATGGCGACTTCCTCCTTCTTGGGTTTCTAGAACGTTATGCTTCGTCTGCATTGGAGCGCTGCATGTGCGCCACTGATGCTGCAATCAGCTCGCGCAATGCGTTGATATCAATATCGCTCAATCGCTTGATGTATAGACAGGACTTGCCCGTTTTGTGCTTCCCCAATCGTTCAAGGATGGCATCATACTCGTCGAAACCGGCCATGATGTAGAGTGTCAGGTTCTGTTTGCGCGGGGCGAAGCCCGAAACGAACCAATCTCCACTCCGTCCACTGGCGTATTCATAGTGATAGCTGCCAAAGCCAACGATACTGTCGCCCCACATGGCACCGTCGCTGCCCGTGATCTCTTGCATCAACTCCACAAGAGTGAAACAGTCCTTTCGTTTCGTTTCGTCCTCAACCGCGTTGAGAAATGCCTCCACGCTCTGGTCGTTCTTCTTTGTCTTAAGTTCTGCCATTGTTTCCTCCTGGGTCAGATCCCGCAAAGCCGTCTCCGTGTGAGACAACTCTTATCAGAAAACGATGTTAGCCGGCTGAAAACTGGAACACCGTCGTCTGTCGATACACGTCCCCGGCGCGCAGCACGGTAGAGGGGAAGTTCGGCTGGTTGGGCGAATCAGGGAAATGTTGCGTTTCCAGGCAGAGGCCCGAGCGCTTGTGATAGGTCTGGCCGCCTTTGCCGGTCATGGTTGTCAAGAAGTTGCCGCTGTAGAACTGGATGCCGGGCTGTGTCGTAAAGACTTCCAGCGTTCGGCCACTGCCCGGCTCGAAGACGGCAGCGGATCGGGCCAGTTCGCCCGGTGCATGGTTGAGCACCCAGTTGTGATCATAGCCATCGGCCAGTTGCAGCGGTTCGTATGTGTCGGCGATGCGCGCGCCGATCGGCGTGCGCCGGCGGAAGTCCATGGGTGTGCCCTCAACGCTGCGGACCTCACCGGTTGGGATCAAGGTTGCATCGGTGGGCGTGAAGGCGTCAGCGTCGAGCCACACCTCATGCTCAAGGATATCGCCGCTGCCGGCGAGATTGAAGTAGGCATGATTGGTGAGGTTGAGGATCGTGGCCGAATCGGTGGTGGCGGCATAGTCGATGCGTAATTCGTTCTGATTGGTCAGCGCATAGGTTACCGTCGCCGTCAGGCTGCCCGGATACCCCTCTTCGCCCTCTTTGCTGTGGTAGGTCAGTTGCAGCCCCGCGCCCTGGGCGGTGTCGACGATCTGGGGTTGCCACACGACACGGTTGAAGCCACCCGGCCCGCCGTGGAGGTGATTGACACCGTTGTTCTGCGCCAGCGCATAGGTGACGCCATCCAGTTGGAACCGACCACGGCGCAGGCGGTTGGCGTAGCGGCCCACCAGCGAACCGAAAAAGGGATTGACCGCGATATACTCGTCCAGCGTATCGTAACCAAGCGTGATGTCGGCCAGATTCCCGTGCCGGTCCGGCGTCAGCAGCGAGACGATAATGCCGCCGTAATTCATGATCTGCGCCCTGATACCGTGATCGTTGGTTAGCGTGAAGAGTTCAACGGGGAGATTGCCAAAGTGTCCAAACGGTTCGCGTGAAATGCTCATGATCCACCCCTTGTGATGAGCGTGTTGAAAGGTTTGCCAGACATACCAGACTGCACTATGCTTGCTGTGTCTGTTCTTATAATACCCCTGAACGCGCCAGAATATCGAACGAAAGGAAAGACCATCACGTCTCGTCCAACTCTTTCTCTCGAAGACCAGGTCGCCCGTCGGCTCTCTGCCTGGCACCCCGATCAACAGCGACCCCTCCCCTGGCGCACTGCGCCGGCGGGACAACGCGATCCCTATGCCGTCTGGATCAGCGAGATCATGGCGCAACAGACACGCTTGGAGACGGTGATCGACTACTTCAACCGCTGGATGGCGCGCTTCCCTACGCTGCGCGATCTGGCCGCTGCCGATCAACAGGATGTGCTCAAACTGTGGGAGGGATTGGGCTACTATGCCCGGGCCCGCAATCTGCACAAAGCGGCCCAACTCGTGGTGGAACGGCACAATGGAGAGGTGCCCCGCCACCGCCACCAGATCCTGGCGCTGCCCGGCATCGGCGCCTATACGGCCGGGGCCATTTTGAGCATGGCCTTTGGTCAACCGGCTGCTATCCTCGACGGCAATGTCAAACGCGTGGTTAGCCGCCTGTGGGATATCGATCGGCCCATTAATGAACCGGCAACGCTCAAACTGTTGTGGACGAAGGCGCAGCAGATTGCTGAAGCTGCCGAGGATGGCGCTGCTGGAACTGTGAATGAGGGACTCATGGAACTGGGCGCAACCATTTGCACGCCCCAGAACCCACGCTGTCTGATCTGCCCACTGGTAGATCTCTGCGCGGCCAACGCCAATCAGACGCAACATCTGCGCCCGGTGATGCCGCCGCGCAAGCGCACGCCTCACTATGATGTGGCCGCCGGCGTGATCTGGCAGGGTGATCCTTTTCAGTCGGCGCTGCTCATCGCCCAACGCCCTCAGGACGGAATGCTGGGTGGGCTGTGGGAATTCCCCGGTGGCAAGTTGGAGGCGAATGACGCCGATCTGGCTGCCTGTCTGCGCCGCGAAATCGCCGAGGAACTGGCCATCGTCATCGAGGTGGGCGCGCCTGTGGCGACGGTCAGACACGCCTACACCCATTTCCGCATCACGCTGCACGCCTTCCACGCTCGCTGGCAGGCCGGTGAACCTAAGGCGATTGGCTGCGCCGATTGGCGCTGGATCGGCCTGGACCAACTCGACACCTTCCCCTTCCCCGTGACCGACCAGAAGATCATCTCGGCCCTCCGCCAAACCCCCTGATCCCTGTGGGCAAATTGAACTTTACCCACCCTGATGATCCGCTCGCTGCCTGCAGGTGTATCTCAGGGTGGAGGGGAAAGTGCCGGGGACTTCACGCTGCGCACCCGAAACTTGATTCACGCAAAGGATCGGGTCTACCATAGGGCTGGATCGTGTCTCCCTTACTCTCAAGAAATGGCCCTCACTATGCCCGATTTGAAGTTTCCTACCAGATCTATCCACCTTGTTCTTCTGATTTTACTCTTCCTGGCCGCAGGCTGCTCTGGGGACGGTTTGACCGATCTGTTTAGGGCTGCCGAACCGAGGCCCACACCCACCCCCGTCGCCACCGCCCTCCCGCCCACACCCGTCGTCGAGGTGGTGACCGATGAGGGCGTCGCCGTCATCGACGCCCTGGGACGCGACATCGCTGAACGACGCACAATGGACGTCTATCAGCGTGTCTCACCCTCTGTGGTCAATATCACCACGCAGGTGCTGCGCCGAAATTTCTTCTTCGACATCTACCCCGAAGAAGGCGCAGGATCAGGGTTTATCATCGATGAGCAGGGACACGTCCTCACCAATTATCATGTGGTGGAGGGGGCGGATACCATCGAAGTGACTGTCGGCGAAGATCAGATCTTCTCGGCCAGCGTCGTGGGCGTCGATCCCCGCAACGACATTGCCGTCCTCAAGATCGATGCGCCCGCCGAACTGATCGTGCCCGTGGAATTTGGCGATTCTGCTGCGGTGCAAGTGGGGCAACGGGCTGTGGCTATCGGCAACCCGTTTGGGCAGTTTGGCCGCACCCTCACCACCGGTGTGATCAGCGCCTTGAATAGAACGCTGGAGCTGGACAACGGACGCACCATCAGCGGTATCATCCAAACCGATGCTGCCATCAATCGCGGCAACTCGGGCGGCCCTCTCCTCGACAGCGCGGGACGCGTCATCGGCATCAACTCCGCCATCTTTAGCCCCACAGGGACGAGTGCCGGCGTCGGATTTGCCATTCCCAGCGAGACGATTCTGCGCATCGTGCCCGAACTGCTGGAACTTGGTTACTACCGGCACCCCTATCTGGGCATTCGCTACGCCTACGCCATCACGCCGGGGCTGGCCGAGGCGATCGACCTGCCCGTGGAGTCCGGACTGCTCCTGGTGCAACTGTACGACGGCAGCCCGCTGGCGCTTGTCGACGTGCGCGGCGCTCAACGCGAGGCTACCATGGGCAATCGCCGCATCTACCTGGGCGGTGACATCTTGACCGCGGTGAACGGCGAGCAAATTGTCAGTGTAGAAGGCTTGCAACTCTTGCTCGAAAATCGCTATCGTGTCGGCGATACGGTGACCGTGTCGCTCATACGGGATGACCAGCCGTTTGATGTCTCGGTTGAATTGGCCGAGGAGCCGCGTTGATGCGGCGCGCTTCTGCCAACGCGCTGACCGTGGGCCAAACGCTCGCCGTCTATCTGCTTTGGATATTCCTGTGCGCGCTGGGTGCATGGGTGGCCTGGCAGTTCCACGCCACAGTGATCGTCTTCTTTACCCTGTGGATCCAGGGCGATCTGCCCCGCCCTATCGGGTGGACGGCGGCAACCCTGGTGGGGATCAGCCGCGCGTCATTGCTCGTCAACGGTGCGCTCTGGCTGATGTGGATCATGTACATGGAGACAGTTCTGCGCCGAAGTGCCCAACGTCGGCGTTTGATCGCACGTTGCTTACAGATTTTCGCCGTCTACGCAGCTATTCTAGTGGCAAGCTATGCGACGATTGCATTGATTGGATAGCGAACAACAAATCGGCAGGCAACCCAGCGCGTAACAGGAGGAGATTGTGAAAATTGCAGTATTTGGTGCCACCGGCGGGGTAGGACGAGCGTTTGTAACACAAGCCCTGGCGGCAGGTCATGCGCTGACAGCCCTGGCGCGTGATCCGGCCAGGCTAGACATTGAGGACGCAAGGTTGTCTGTGGTTGCCGGGAATGTGCTAGATGCAGCCTCCGTCGCCAAAACGGTGGAAGGCTGTGACGCCGTCCTGTGTACATTGGGCAACACAGCCAACAACCCGGATCTGGTCGTCTCTAAAGGGACAGCCGAAATCATCAGGGCGATGGAGGCCCACGCCGTGAGGCGGCTGGTGGTGATTTCCTCGTTGGGCGTTGGCGACAGCAAGGATCAAGTTCCCTTTGCGTTCAAAATGCTCATGAAAACAGTGCTCCGCAAAGCGATGGAAGACAAAGAGGCCCAGGAAGCACTGGTTCAACGCAGCCACCTGGATTGGACAATCATTCGACCTGGCGGCCTCAACAACGAACCCGCCAGCGGAAATTACAAAGCCGGTCTCGATCGATCTATCGGCGCCGGCATGGTCTCGCGTGCCGATGTGGCCGCCTTTGCCCTGCAAGAGCTGGTTTCCCCGCAGTACTTGCGGCAGACACCCTCGATCACGTGATCAAGGATCAGACAGAACGTGTTGAGTGTTGAGAGATCAAAAAGGGGTCGGCTCTATCAGAGCCGACCCCTTCATCTTCATTTTGTTGGGTTGCCGACCAACCGCCCCCATCCTAGAGCGCATCCACCGACGCTTACGCCGCCTGATCAAACTTGCGGTCTAATTGGATGAGCTGCCCCTGGTGCCCGTAGAGACGGGGGAGCTTCTGATCGGTGAAAACGTCGTGGTGGGCGACGCAGCGGGCAATATCATCGCGCCCAGGAATCTCGTACATCACGTCGAGCAGGGCGCCCTCTACAATGGAACGCAAACCACGAGCGCCTGTGCGGCGCAGAAAGGCTTCGGTAGCCGCTGCTTCCAGCGCATCGTCCTCAAATTCCAGCGCGACGCCGTCGATGGCGAAGAGACGCTGGAACTGACGCACAATGCTGTTTTTGGGCATGGTCAATATTTCGATCATGGCCTGGCGATCCAATGCTTGCAGGCTCACAATCACGGGCAGGCGGCCGACAAACTCAGGGATGAGGCCAAACGATAGCAAGTCATCGGGCATCACCAGCCGCAGCAAGCGCCCCACGTCGCGCCCTTCTTTTTCCAAACGGCGGATCTTCAACTCGCGCTGTCGTTCCGTCAGGTCTTCGGGCAGCGGCTTCTTCTCGATAGCGGTTTCCTCCGCGGTTTCGGCGATTTCGAGCGCAGACTCGACCTCTTCAACCACAAAGCCGAGAGTGCCACGGCGTTGGACGCGTTTGCGAACAATTTCAGAAAGACCGACGAAGGCGCCGCCGCAGATAAAGAGAATGTTGCGCGTATCCAACGGAATAAACTCTTGTTGCGGGTGTTTGCGCCCTGGTGTCGGCGGCACATTCACCGTGGTGCCTTCGATGATCTTGAGCAGCGCCTGTTGCACGCCCTCTCCGCTGACGTCGCGCGTAATGCTTGGGTTGTCGCCGCCCTTGCGGGCAACCTTGTCGATTTCGTCGATGTAGACGATGCCATAGGCAGCGCGTTCCGGATCCCAATCGGCAGCTTGCAGCAAACCGACCAGGATGCTTTCCACGTCCTCGCCCACGTAGCCGGCTTCAGTTAAGCTGGTGGCATCGGCAATCGTAAAGGGCACATCGAGCAGTGTTGCCAGCATTTGGGCCAGCAACGTCTTGCCGCTACCGGTCGGCCCAACCAGTAGTACATTGCTTTTGGAAAGCTGCACGTCTTTCATTTCATCATCGAGGACAATATCCCCGGCGCCTTCTCTAGAGACGCCGCTGCCCAAGATGCGTTTGTAGTGATTGTAAACAGCCACGGACAGTACTTTTTTGGCCTGGTCCTGGCCAATCACAAATTGATCCAAATGGCGCACGATCTCGCGCGGGCTGGGGATCCGCTTTGGGCGCGCGGCGCCCGCCGGGGCCCCGGCATCGTCGCCGATCCCCTCTTCCATCAGGATCTCTGCCCCCAGGCGTACACATTCATCACAAATGTAAACGCCTTCGGCTCCGGCGATCATGCGCTGAACTTCTAATTCTTCTTTTCCGCAAAATGAACAGATTCGCATCTTCCCACTCTTGGGTTACTCTGAGGCTTTGCACTTTTGATACCGTAGCAAGCCTGCTGCGTTGTAAACTACTCGATTGTCTCTATTGTACAGAAAAGTAGGCGAAATCAAAATCACTAACCTACGTAAGATCACGCACTTTTAACAGAATTGTCGACGAATCGTCGCGTCACCCCAATTTCAAAACGAAAAGAATCATTCAGGTGCACTGCACCTGAAGCTGAAGGGCGACGAACGAAAAGCGTAGGCAGTTGCGCTACGATCCCAACACTGCCCACGCTTTCGTTTCGATCTGCTGTTGGTTTTAACCTGCGAAAGGCAGACAAGAAGGAGAGACGCCGGCGTTACTACTCAGCGTTTTCTTCCTTGTTTTCTTGCTTGGCGCTTTGATCCTCAATCTGTTTCGCTTTGCCACTGCCGTTGTTCGAAGGAATCTGCACCTGGCCATCGACAACTTGCACAATATCAGACGTGTCGCCGAGAACTTCGTCGACGAGTCCAAATTCCTTGGCTTCGAGGGCTTGCATATAGCGGTCGCGCGTAAATGTTTCCTCGATTTTCTTCCAGTCGTGGCCGGTGTGTTTGCCCACCAGGTAGAAGAGCTGCGTTTGTAGACGTTCCTGTTCGCGGAAGGCGATACGCACATCTTCGGTATACCCGCGCGCGCCACCGCCCGCCGGGTGCATGTGGATTGTGGCATGGGGCAGGGCAAAGCGTTTGCCCTTGGCGCCCGCCCCCAACAGAACGGTGCCCATGCTGGCCGTGACACCGACGGCAAAGGTATGTACCGGTGCATCGATCATCTGCATGGTGTCGTAAATCGCCAAACCCGAATAGATCACACCGCCCGGGCTGTTGATGAACATCTGGATCGGCGAATTCGGATCTTCTGAGTTTAAGTAGAGCAACTGCGCCACGATCAAGTTGGCGACCTGATCGTTGATGGGCGTGCCCAAGAAAATGATCCGCTCCTTAAGCAGGAGGCTATAGATGTCAAACGCACGTTCGCCGCGGCCTGTGTTTTCGATCACCATGGGAATGACGTTGGTCGGGCTTACAAAACTAGGATTCATTAGGATCCTCTCCATTTCCTGATAAATGCGTGAAGGGAAGAGAAAGTGCCGTTCACCGCTGTAGTGGATAAACTGATCCGGCTGGGCGACAAAGAACTGCTCTTTAAAGTACAACTGCTCTCTATCAATTACAATAGAGAGCAGTGTAGCGTATGACTGTATGAATCGCCCTATTGCGACGTTTGCATTATATTAGCATGCATCCGACCGGCACAGATCGCGCTAGGATGCCTTCTCTTCGTTTTCCGCGCCCTCTGTTGCAGTCTGTTCGGTTGATTCTTCACTTGCGTCGGCGTTCTCAGCCAGCGTCGCTTCCTCTTCACCCGACGCTGCTTCAGCGTCGGCTGGCGCTGCTTCAGCGTCGGCGGTTGCTTCAGCGTCGGCGGTGCTGCTTCGGTGTCGGCGGGCGCTTCAGTGTCTGCGGCTGCTGCGGATTCTTCATCCGTTTCTTCTTCGCCCGGCTCGGGGATCTCTTCGCCGTGTGCAATCGCCAACACAAGCTGAATCGTCTTCTCGCTGATGATCTGTTCGTCGATCATGCCGCGATTGCCTTCTTGCCGCATCATCTCGTCCATGCTGCGTCGCGACTCTTGCTCTTCTTCGCTGGCGTCTTCTTTGACCGGCCCAAAGATATCGATTAAGCGGGCATCAAATTCATCCTCGGTCACCTTGACTTTTTCAGCCTCGGCTATCTCTTCGAGAACCAGTCCACGCTGTAGATTCTTTTCAGCCTGTGCACGCTGGCTTTCTCGATACTGCTCAATCGATTGGCCGATCAGTTGCAGGTAGTGTTCCATGCCTTGCAGACCCATCTGGCGCAACTGCATATCGGTGTTGCGGATCATCTGATCGATCTGCAGCTCGATGGCGGCTGGGGGATAGTCCAGCTCGCTCATTTCAACCAATTGTTCGAGGACTGTGTCCAGGTACTCGCCTTCGATTTCTTGTGCCTGTTCTTCGAGCACCGAATCGCGCACACTCTGAACAAACTCATCTGCGCTTTCATACTCGCCGATTTCCTGAGCAATTTCGTCGGTCAACTCGGGCTTGGCATAGGCCTGGATACCGTGAACTTTGACATGAAAGCGTACGTTGTTGCCCGAGTACATGCTGGGGCTATCCTCGGGCCAGGCAATATCGAAGGTCTTCTCTTCGTCGGCAGAAATGCCGAGCAACTCTTCGTCGAACCCGGCCGGTTCCATAGGGTTGTCTTCATCGGGGGTGACATCCCAATCGGTCTCATCCAGGACGACGGTATCGGTTTCGTTGCCTTCCTCGTCCAAAACCACGGCGCGCACGTCCAGCGTGAGCAGATCGCCGTACTGGCTGGGCCGCTCCACGTTTTGATACGTGGCTTGGCGTTCCAACACCTCGTCGATGCGTTCCTGAACGATACTCTCGTCAATCTCGGGCGAGGGTTCATCCACACGCAGGCTTCGATAATCCCCCAGTTTTACTTCCGGCGCCAGTGGGATCGTCAGCGTGTACCGCAGCGGTTCGAGTTCGACATTGTCCAGCGAAGCAATGGCGTAGGGTTCGATATCCTGTTGTTCAATGGCTTCGCGGTAAACTTCCTGACCGAGATCGTCGACAAATTCCTCGAACAGGGCGCCTACGCCGACATGACGCACCACAATATGATACGGTGCGCGTCCTTGGCGGAAACCAGGAATGCGAAGTTGGCCCGCCACTTTGCGCGCTGCTTTGCGTAGTTCTTGGTCGACGCGGGGCTGATCCACCTCAATGGTCATGGCCAACTGGCGGTTCTCTTTTGGTTCTACTGAAATATTCAGCGACATCTGCTCTTCTCACCTCTCTCGGCGTCCGCCGTCGGCTTCCCACTGATCGCAGCCATGGGACGCACCCGTTGATTGCTGACAAAATTAGGTGCGGCGTCGACCACCTGAACAAGCTCGTCCGACGCCGCAACCGCGCTATCGTGTAGTATAGCATAGGCCGATGTTTGAGCCAAAGCGAGAGGAGGTGAATTTGAATGCAGAATAGGACACAAACAGAGGGTCGCCGTGCGGTTTGCGCCGCCATCGTCTAGATGCGTTTGAATGCCTTTTCCAATTCGTTCGACGAAAGCTGGATCATGGTTGGGCGGCCATGCGGGCAGGTGCGCGGGGACTGACACTCTTCCAGTTGGCGGATGAGTTCCTTCATCTCGATGTCGCTCAACACTTGCCCGGCCTTGATCGAAGCGCGCTTGCACACCATTTTCACCAACTGAGCCTCTAATTCCTCGCCCACCATGTTGCGCTCGTTGACGATGCCCTGCAAGATTTCATCGAGGACGCGATGCGCGTCCTGTTCCGATAGGGCGCTGGGCACGGCGCGCACCAGAAAGGTGTCGCCGCCAAACGGCTCAATGTCGAAGCCGGCCGCACTCAACTCTTCCAGATGATCGGCGACCAGCCCGGCGCGCACGTCCCCTATGTGGAGCGTCAACGGCTCCAACAGTCCCTGCCGTGGGATGCTGCCGGTGGATCGTTGGGCCATAAACCGTTCGTACATGATCCGCTCGTGCGCAGCATGTTGATCGATCAGGTACACCCCTTCCGGCCCTTCGGCTACCACATACATCGCACCCACCTGGCCGACCACGCGCAGCGGCGGCAACTGACTCGTCGCCGGCGGCGGCGGCGGCGCCTCTGGGGCGGGTGATCGATCCACTTTTGGCGCAAAGTCGGGCGCGGCTTCCGGCGCTCGATCCCATGTGTTGGGCGCAGGATGCTGCGCCGGCAGATCGTCCAAGTTGGGGCGCGGCGTGGATGGTGGCGGCACGTAGAGTTCCAGGGTTTGCTGCGGTTCTTTCTCGTCCTGGGGGGCGATGGTCAGCGGCTGGCGCGGTGTCCACGCCGCGTTGGGCAACCCTGTCGCGCTGTTCGTGGATGAACCGCTCAAATTCAGATCGGGCACGTTGGCGTTCTCCACGACCGCCCGGCGCAGCACGCGCTGCACTTCAGAAAAAATTGTGCGCGGCTGTAAAAATCGCACTTCCGCCTTGCGCGGATGAACATTGACGTCGAGATGCTCTGGCGGCACTTCGATAAAGATCGCCGCCAGTGGATAGCGTCCGACCGGCAACAAGGTGTGGTAGGCCTGCACCACGGCATGGGCCAGCGTGCGATCTTCGATAGGGCGACGATTGACAAAGAGATCGATGTACGAGCGGTTGGCGCGGGTCAAGGTGGGCAAACTGACATAGCCCGATACCGTCACGGCGGATGGATGCAGCGCCTTCACCGTCTCGACCAACTCCGTCGTGTCGACCCCCATGAAGTCGACCTCCTCGGGCAGATCGTCCTGCACGCGTGCGAAGGCGTCGCCTTTACTTTTGCCCACCGGGATCATCTGACGTGCTTCGTCCAACGTGTAGATCTTGGCCAGCACTTCCAATGGATCACCGCCACCAGTCGATCGGAAGACCATGCGTCCGTCCACCATGAGGCTAAACCGCCGATCCGGGTGGACAAGGGCCGCCCGTTGGATCATGGTGCGGATGTGTCCGGCTTCGGTGCCAGGTTGGCGCAGATACTTCTTGCGCGCGGGGACGTTGTAAAAGAGGTGTTCCACATGAACGATGGTGCCCACAGGCAGGCCGGCGCTGCTCTGGCTGACAATGATGCCGCCTTCGGTGTACAACTGGCTGCCGAACTCTTCTGTTGTGTGACGACTGCTCAACGTCAAGTGGCTGACAGCGGCAATGCTGTAGAGCGCTTCACCGCGGAAGCCGAATGTGAGCACATGTTCCAGATCCTCCACCTGGCGCACTTTGCTGGTGGCGTGGCGTTCCAGCGCCAGCCCGATTTCTTGGCTGGGGATGCCGCTGCCGTTGTCGATCACACGCAGCAGTCGCTGTCCGCCCTCTTTGATCTCTACTCGGATCTCGGTGGCGCCGGCGTCGATGCTATTCTCGATCAGTTCCTTGGCGGCATTGGCCGGCCGTTCCACCACCTCGCCTGCAGCGATCTTGGCGGCCACATCCGGCGCTAAACGTTGAATGGTCGTAGTCATGGGGTAGATTATACCACTCCCTCAATAAACCGTTCACCCTCTGCCTCCTCATTCCAATAGTAGACCACCACCAGCGCGCCGTCCTTGCGCCGAACGGCGCGGGGATAGCCGATGTCGTGGTTGCCGCCGCCGCTGCGCAGGACGGTGGGCGCGCCCCAGGTGCGGCCATCGTCGGCGCTGAAGCGGGCATGGATTTCATAGGGTGGGTTGCGGTAGCCGTTGACGAGACAGAGCCGGCCGTCGCAGAGGATAACGAGCGCCGGCGGGTTTCCTCCTCGTCCACTGTCGGGCACCGGGCGGGAAAGGTGCTGCCAATGTGCGCCTTCATCGTGGGAGGCGTAGAGGTCGATCCAACAGCGCGGCGACGACGTGGTTTCGCTGCTCGCGCTGCACCGCACCGCCGTCAGAATGTGTCCATTGGGAAGGCGTACACTGGCCGGCATAATCGTGTACCCGTCGGGGTCAGGCGTCACCCAAGAGCGGAAGACGAAGGAGCGCCCGCCGTCTGTGGTCTCGGCGCAGAAGACGCGGCCTTCCTCACCGTCGGGCTTGGCCGCCGTCAGGAAGAAAAGCGCCCGCTTAGGCCCCAGCACGATCACATCGGTGCGCGCGGCAATGCCGGTTTGTCCGAAATCGGGCAGGGTGTAGGGTCCTTGCCAGGATCGGCAACGGTCGGTGGAGAGGTAGAACCACGAGCGTGCGCCTGCCTTCAGCCCCGACCGCGCACAAAGGACGGCGAAATCGGGATGGGTGAAGTCCACGTCACCAGGGCAGGCTACGGGCGGATCGTCGTTTAGGACTGCGCCTACGCCCAATTCGGGCAGCATGTGTTCGTCGGCGGAAAGGGCGCGCCCGCCAGGGGTGTGGCAGGGCATGGGCTGTACTGTCCACGTTTCGCCGCCATCCAGGCTGCGCGCCTGCATCGTCTGAAATGGGCGCGCTTTGTCGCGGGGATGAAAGTGCACATCGGCCTTGTAATAGCCCACCGTAAAGCCGACGACGATCTCATCATCCCAGGCCCAGATGCCGTAATTGGCGGGCCAGCCGGCGTAGCGTCCTTGTTGGCGGAAGATGGGGATGGGGGTGTGGAGCATGGCGATTCCTTGTGGGTGTGATGGGAGGGAACTGAGATGATGGGATGATGGGGTGAACGGGTGATGGGGTGTCGGTAGTTCATCATCTCATCATCCCCTCATCTTGCTCTCGGCCCAGTTTGCCAATCTGCAAATCTACAACCACTACGCTCTAACCACCACTTCCGCCCCCACAACATCCACAATTTGCACCGCCACAACCCCGCTTCCCACCGCGGGCAGCGTATAGGAGCCGGCGACCAGGGCCTGGCGCCCAACCGGCGCATCGATAGAGTGTGGACGAAAAACCGCGCCATCGTAGTCAGGATCGACGGCGATGGATTGGACGGTGGCGCGCCAGTCGGCAGGCGCTGCGCCCAGTTGCGCCACCACCGCCGCGCAATGGACATCATCCACGCGCACATGCACGACGCCGTCCTGCGCGGTGGTGTGGATGGAAGCGGTGATGGCGTTGGGCGGCGCTGTTTGACCGTCCTGGCGGAGGATCTCAAAGGGCCCGGCGCCCAGGCGGTAGACGCGGGCGGCGCTGGTGCGGATTGATCCCCAGTTGTCGTCGCAGGCGATCCAGCGTCGGGTCAATCTATGGGCGACCGCCGCGCTGGTGCCCGATCCGACAAAGGCGTCGAGGACCAGATCGCCGGGATCGCTGCCCGTTTCGATGATGCGCCGGAGCAGTCCTTCGGTCTTTTGCGTGGGGTAATTGACCTCTTCGCTGGGAATCGTGCCCAGGCCGGGAATGTCATCCCACAAGTTGTCCACGGCGCGGGTGACGACGAATCGGTCGCGGCCGCGGCGTTCAACGTAGTATTTTACGCCGATGTTGCCGCCGTTAGAAGCATAGACGCGCCGGTTGATCTCGTCCACCACGACATGGCCGCCGTGCGGCGCGTAGATGCGTCCTTGCGAGTGGAGGTCTACAAGCGTTTCGAAGCGGTAGCTGCCAGGGTGCGACGTGCGAAAGAAACCCTGTTCGTCTTTCATGTAGCGGGCGGCGGCCTCGACCCCGGTCATCACGATTTCGCGGCGAGGGGGGTGCCAGGTGGGTTTTGCCTGGGGCGTCGCCGCAAATATATGGATCGAGTGGGTGCTGCGCGGGAAGTAGCGAGCATGCACCTTTGCCCCCCGCGCCACCTGGCTGCGCCAGGCGATGGTGTTGAGGTAGCATTCGGCGCCGAAGATCTCTTCGAGCAGCAGGTGTAGCCGCGTGCCGGCACGGTGATCGCAGTGCAGCCACAGTGTACCGTCGGGGTGGAGCAGCTCTTTGAGCAGCAACAGCCGTTCGGCCATGAACTGCAGATAGTCGCCGCCTTGCCAGCGGTCGCGGTATTGAATGCGGCTGCCGAAGACCTGCCCTTGTGGGCCGCGCAGACGATTCGTGCTGGTATAATCGCCGTCGGAATCGAAGGGTGGATCGATGTAGATCAGCTTGACCTGTCCTCGGTAGCCGTGGGCCAGCAGCCAGGCCAGCGTCTCTAGATTATCGCCGTGCAGCAGCAGGTTAGGCGCGCCGCCGCCACCGTCGCCAAACGCCTCCACCGTATACAGCTCAGGCACATCCACACACACAGAAAGCCGCTTGCCCGGCCAAACCAGGCTCGGCTCCGCTCGCCCATCCGCGCCCAACTCAATCTGCACCCTCCTCTCCATCATCTCACCATCCCCATCATCTCCCCATTGCCTGCACCCCTTCACCCCTTCATCTCTTCCTCCCACTTCTTTCCCAATCAAAGACCCGGCAGCCGCTTCCGCCGGTCTGCCGGGTCTGATGCTCTTTGCTGCAACTTCAGCCGCCGCTCATAGCGGGGATGAAGTGGACTTCGCTATCGGGCTTCACGGCTTCGCGCAGCCCTTTGTTGCCGATGGTGCCGTCCACCGCCACAGAGATGCCGGGTCGGATGCGGTTGTCATCGATCAGGCGGGCAGCCACACCAGGATAGAGGGCGTCGAGCGCTTCGATGATCTGGCGCACAGTGTCACCATCCACCTGCACCTGCTCCTGCTGATCGGTGAGGTTGCGCATCAGCGGTGGGATCCATACGGTCGCCATACTTAGTCATCTCCAGGAACAAGTTCGGCCTGCGCCGCGCCTTCTTTGGCCCAAAGCGCTTCAAGGATGCGTCCTGGCGACATGGGCAGTTCTTCCATGCGTACGCCGATGGCGTTGTAGATGGCATTGGCCACTGCGCCCGCGGGCGGCACGATGCAGACTTCCCCCACGCCGCGCACGCCATAGGGATGACCGGGATCGGGTACTTCCACCAGAATCGTCTCGATCATAGGCAGATCGTAGGCGGTGGGCATGCGGTAGTCGAGCAAGCTGCTGTTGAGGAGCACACCCTTGTCGTTGTAGATGTACTCTTCGTTGAGCGCCCAGCCGATGCCCTGCGCCACACCACCCTGCAACTGTCCTTCGACATAGCTGGGGTGGATGGCCTTGCCCACATCCTGGGCAATGGTATAGCGCAGGATCTGCACTTTGCCCGTTTCGGGATCGACTTCAACGTCCACACACTGGGTCGAGAAGCCGGGGCCGAATTCCTTGGGATGGACGGTGGTGCTGACCATGAGCGGTTTCTCGCCGCGGTAGATCTCCTTGGCCGCCTCTTCCCAGGTGAGCTTGTTGTCACCGCCAGAGAAGACGCCGCCTTCGTAGGTCACTTCCGCGACGCCCCAGGCTTCGCCCAGACGCTTCTTCATCTCGGCCACCATCATACGCGCCAGTTCGATCACGGCCCAGCCGGTGCCGAAGGTGGTGCGGCTGCCGCCGGTGACATCGTTGTACGAGACGCTGTCGGTGTCGCCCACACGCGGCTTGACGTGGTTGTAGGGGATGCCGGCTTCTTCGGCGAACTGCATGGCGATAGACGCCCGCGATCCGCCGATGTCGGTGCTGGCTTCGTTGAGGCTGACGGTGCCATCGGCATTGAGGACGGCGTCGGCACTCGACTTACCCCCCCAGTTGTTCCAGTATCCATTGGCGATGCCGCGGCCCCGATACTTGCCCACGATAGGCGACTTGTAGTGATCCGAATTCTTGATAGCTTCGATGCACTCCTTCAGGCCGATCTTGGGATAGGTGACGCCATCGGGGCGACGGTCACCCTGCTTCACGACGTTGAGCAAGCGGAAGTCCGCCGGGTCCATGCCCATCTTTTCGGCCAGTTCGTCCACGACGCTTTCGGTGGCATAGGCAGCATTGGTGCCGCCGGGTGCACGATAGGCCGCCGAACGGGGTCGGTTGACCACGATATCGTAGCCATCGACCTGCATATTGTCCGTAGCGTAGGGGGCCAGGACGACATTAGAGGCCGATCCCACAGGCGAGCCGGGGTAGGCGCCGGCTTCGTAGTAGAGCTGGGCGTGCGCCGCCGTGATCTTGCCGTTGGCGTCGACGCCCATTTTGATGCGGATGAAACCACCTGAAGTGGGGCCGGTGGCGGCCAGCACTTCGGCGCGGCTCATGACGACCTTCACCGGCTGGTGGCCGGCCTTCTTCGAGAGCAGGACGGCCACAGGATCGACGTAGACGTTGATCTTGCCGCCGAAACCGCCGCCGATCTCGGTGGGGATCACCTTGATCTGCGAAACCGGCAGGCGCAGGATCTCGGCGGTCTGGTTGCGCACAGAGAAAGAACCCTGCGTGCTTGTCCAGATCGTGATCTGGCCGTCGGCATTGAAGAGGGCAGTGCTGGCCTGGGGTTCGATATACCCCTGGTGCACAGTAGCCGTGGTGAACTCGCGTTCGACAATGGTCGTCGCCTGCGCAAAACCGGCTTCGAGGTCACCACGCTGGTGACGGAAGTGAGAGGCGATATTGGTGGGCTTGTTGCCCACCTGGCCCATCTCGTCGCGGCGCAGATCGGGCAACAGCACCGGCGCGTCTGCCGCAATCGCTTCCTTGGCCGTGAGCACTGCGGGCAACACTTCGTAATCAACTTTGATCAACGACAACGCCTGCTCAGCGATATGAACGCTGGTGGCGGCGACAGCCGCGACGGCGTGCCCGTAGTAGAGCGCCTTGTTGCTGGCCATGATGTTGTCGCTGAGATACTTAAGGTTAATGGCGCCTTCGCCCAGATCCTCAATCTTGTCCTCGGCGGCGGGGAAGTCCTTCGCCGTCACAACTGCCTTGACGCCGGGCAGCGCTTCGGCGGCGCTGGTGTCGATGGATTTGATGATGGCGTGTCCATGCGGGCTGCGCAGAACCTTCCCATGCAGCAGGCCCGTCATCTGCACATCGGCAGCGTAGGTGGCGCGCCCGGTGACCTTGTCCACCCCGTCAGGGCGGATAGGGCGCGATCCAATCACGCTATAGCCGTTGGCGCTTCCGTTTTTGTTTCCGTTCACTCCCATTACGCGTTTGCCTCCTGAGACTCTGCGCCCGCGTTGGCAACGTCGAGCACAGCACGCACGATCTTATCGTAACCGGTGCAGCGGCACAGATTGCCGGCCAACCAGAAACGGACTTCCTTCTCGGTTGGGTGGGGGTTGTGTTCAAGCAGCGACTTGGCCGAAAGCAGAAAGCCAGGGGTGCAGATACCGCACTGAAGGGCGGCGTGCTCCAAGAATTTCTCTTGCAGCGGGTGCAGACCTTCGGGGCCGGCCATACCTTCGATGGTGCCAACGGTGCGCCCTTCGGCCTCGACAGCGAGCACCAGACAAGAATTGACGAGCACGCCGTCCAGGATCACGTTACAGGCGCCGCAGTTGCCGTTGCTGCACCCTTCTTTGGTGCCGGTCAGGCCCAGGTCGTCGCGCAGTACTTCCAAAAGTGTCTGGCGCGGCTCACAGAGAAACGAGATCTCCTCGCCGTTCAGAGTGGTTTCCACCATTGTCTTCTTAGCCATGATATCCGTTCGTCCTTCCGTAAGCGTCTACAGTCTGAGTGCCGCGCGCCCGATCGACTGCGATGCGCAGGGCGCGTACAGTGAGGACGGCGGAAAGGTGTTTGCGCTGGGCAACGGTGCCGCGCATGTCGTCGATGGGGCGGGCTGCTGCCTTGGCGATTTCGCCTGCCCGAGCGTAGCTCTCTTCTGTCGCCGGCTGACCGGCCAAGGCGTCGCCGGCTTCTTTCACAAAGAGCGGTGTGGGGGCCACGGCGCCCAATGAAATGCGCGCCGACTGGATCGTCTTGCCGTCGTCGCTGAGCACAACCGATGCGCCGGCGCCGACCACGGCGATGTCCATTTCGTTGCGCGGGATGAAGCGCAGGTAGGCCGCACCGAAATGCCTGGCCGGCACGGGCAATTGCAGTGCTACCAGGAATTCACCGTCGGCAAGAACAGTGCGCCCTGGGGCGACGCAGAACTCTTCCACCGGCACGGTGCGCTGGCCCTTGGGGCCGGCAATGTGGGCGATGGCGCTGTGAACGATCAGATTGGGGATCGAATCCGCCGCGGGGGAAGCGTTGCACAGATTCCCGCCCAGGCTGGCGCGTCCTTGCACCTGAATGCCGCCGATGAGATGGGTGGAGTCGATCAGGCCGGGATAGAGCCGGGCGACTTCGCCTTCCTCGTTGATGCGATGGCAGGGGGTAGATGCGCCGATGGTCAGGCCGTCCTGCGCATGGTAGTACAAAGCGCTCAACTCGGGAATGCGCTTCAGATCAACGACGAGGTCGAGCTGACGCCGACCTTCCTTGAGCTGGGCAAGCAGGTCAGTGCCGCCGCTCAGCGGTCGCGCCCTTTTGCCATTGCTCAGGGCTTTCACCGCTTCCTCTACTGTGGTTGCAGCAACGTACTCGAACGCCTGCAAGGTGGTACCTCCTTGATGTCCTGGTGAATGAAGACCAATCCAAACCGGTTCAAAAATGGTAAGTTTTGGGTGTAATCGTTGACGCAAACTAGCTGTGTTCTAGGGGATCTGAGGAACAAATTGTTACACTGGCTGCCGATAGATCACGTTTTCCTGGATCAGGGTGTATGCAGGCCGCCGCTATATTTGTTATACCATAAATTGGCGTTGAGCAAAAACTCTCTCACTAAGGCGGGTCTAGTTCAAGTCGCCGCCGGTAGGTAAGTTTATTCAAGGCGAGTCTCGACGATGCCATAAGCATCTTGCCCTGGCCGTCAATTGTGGCATCTCAATCGTCATAAATTTTCAATCGTCATAAATGAGGTGGTAGAGAGGAGCAAGGTGCGCGTAGAATGAGGTCATCACCGTACCTGGCTTGCATGGTTGCCGAGAAAAACGGCCAAACTCGTAAGCAGGATGGACCGTTTCATGGTCCCGAGGAGATTCTAAAATCAGAGTATACGTTTGTCAACGCACTTGGAACACCGCCATCAGATTTCCAAGAATACGTTGTCGCAATTCTTGATAGCATTGTTCGTGATGGATGACACAAAGTTGACAGCAATGCCATAACAGCAATGCCATAAATTACCTTAAGTATTTCGTTCCCTCACTGCCGAAGCCGGCGGCCCGGGCACGTACAATGGCCTCGGCGCGGTCGGCGGCCTGGAGTTTGGTGAGGATGTTGGAGACGTGGTTGCGCACGGTTTTCAAGCTGAGGACCAATTCATGGGCGATGCGTGCGTTGTTGTGCCCCTGTGCAATGTGGTGCAGGATCTCCCGTTCCCGGTCGGTGAGTTCGGGGAAAACGTTGGGGGGAACGAGTGTACGCGGCGCTGCAAAGAATTTCATGAGACGCGCCGCAATCGCAGGTCCAAAGAGCGCTTCCCCACGCGCCACCGCTCCGATCGTGCGCAGCATCGCCGCTTGTTCAGCATCTTTGAGGACATAGCCGCGAGCGCCGGCGCGCATGGCCGCGAAGACTGATTCGTCGTCCTCAAACATGGTGACCATGATTACGCCGATGCGTGGGCTGGCGCGGGTGATCCGCCGCGTCGCCTCAATACCGTTGAGTAGGGGCATCTGAATGTCCATCAGCACTACGTCGGGCTGCAACTGCTCGGCCTGCTCGACGGCCTCGCTCCCGGTGGCGACTTCGCCCACGGTTTCGTAGCCTGGCAACGAGTCGAAGAGCGCGCGTAACCCCTCTCGAAACAGTGTATGATCATCGGCAATCAAGATGCGGATGGCTTCCATTTGGCGTTACTCCATCTCCATTCTCTCGTCGGGCAGGGGCAGGCTGGCTTCGATTCTAACCCCAGCCCCCGGCGTGGATGCAATCCGAAAAAATCCGCCCATCTCCGCCACCCGCTCGCGGATTGAGGTCAATCCCACGCCCGCCAGGTAGTGAGCGGGCAACCCCATTCCATCGTCGGTGATGACGAGATGCAGCGCGCCGCTCAAGCAGATGCCCACATAGGCCCGCCGGGCCTGGGCATGGCGCAGGACGTTGGTCAACCCTTCGAGCACGAGATGGTAGGCGGCCACCTCCACGGCGGCGGGCAATGGCGGCATGCTCTCGGGACCAACGACTTCGATCTGAAGACGATTTTGCTTTCCCAGCGTGTGTACGTGTTCACGGATAGCCGAGATCAAGCCTAATTGGTCCAGTGTGGGTGGGCGCAAGCCGTAGACCGTGCGGCGCACATCCGTGATCGCGGCGCCGATCTGTTCCTTGACCTCGGTCAGCAGCAGATCGCTCCTGACGGGATCGCTGTGCAGATGGTTGCGGATGGCATCGAGTTTCAGACGTACGCTCGCCAACTGCGGCCCCAGACCGTCGTGTAGATCGCGGCGCAGGCGGCGGCGCTCTTCTTCGTGTGCAGTGACCAGACGCAGCCGAGAACGCTGCAACGCTTCGGCCAGGAGCACAGCGTGGACGGCAGGACCGGCCTGACGAGCCAGATTGTGCAGCAGATGAAGATCCGAACGGTGGAAGGGTTCGTCGGGTGAGCGACGAGAAACCTGCAATTGACCTACCACTTCTCCCTGGTCGATGAGCGGGAAGCACTCGAGCGATTCGACCGCTTCGCCAACGCTAGCGACCGGCGTGAATGTCTCCCCGTTCTTGACGGCGACTGCAACATAGGGCAGTTTGAGCGCTCTCGCCACCGTCTCGACAATGGCCGGCAGCACCCCCTCCACGCTGTGGGTCGCTTCAAGCCGGTCGCCCAGCCGCGCCAATACACCGAGTGGATCATCGCGCTCGCCGTACATGAGCCGGTTGACGCCGGACTGGATTCGTGCGCGCAGCGGTTGTGCCAGCATCGCCGCCAGGGCCACAGCCACGGCGGAAGGAACCCAGGGCAACTGCGCCTGAAAGAGCGCATCCACGGCAAAGAGGATGAGCGTGTAGAGGGCGACGATGGTGGCCGTCAGCGTGCCGTAGATCAAGCTGCGGTTGATGACGAGGTTCAATTCCCACAACCGGTAGCGCAGCACAATGAAGGTCAACGACAGTGGAATGAAGGTGAACAGCAGCGGGAAGATCACAAACGTAGCCCGTTCCAGCGCGCGTTCCGCTTCGCGTGAGAGGTCACTGGTCAGGGCGACACTGCCGAGGAGCATAAGCGCCAGCCCCAGGCTCACCAGCAGCGCAAAGAGCAGCGTGCGCGTCTGCTGACGTTCGGTCTCATCCATCGCCCGTCGATAGCGGAAGAGCTGCGCCAGCCCGCCTGTAATCGGAATCAACACGCCGAAGAAGGTGACGAAGGTCCACGGCTCGCCGTGTAGGCTCAACAAGACGAGCCATCCACAAAACGAAAGCCCCAGCAGCAGCCCGATTCGGAAAGGCCAATCCAGACTTGGCGGCAGGTGCAGGTTGGGGAACGGCGACGGCGGTAGCTTCCCCGTGGGAAAGAGCAACAAGGCCAGTGCATACGAGACCCCAGAAATGAAATGCAGGCTCTCGTGCAGGGCGTTGAGCCCTGGGTGCCCCGACATATTGAGGAGCACATGCGACTGCATGTTGAAGATAGCGCCTGTGCCCACCAACCCGACCGACAGGAGCCAGGCTACCCGATCCTGGGGGCGCAAGCGTACGAGCAGTACACCGAGCCCAATGTTGAGCAGGCTGAATAGATATTGTACGAAGATGGCCGTCTTGAGAGTAGCGGCAAAGCTGGCCAAAAAGATAGTCTGTACGAGCAGCGCCGCCTGGGGATTCGATGCCACGGCGTCGCGGAGATCGCCAATCCACCCGCGCAGCGGCGCAGAGGAACCGGCAACAACCGGCGCCAGGCCGATCACAAGCCAGGCGATGGCCACGCCAACATAGATGAAAAAGCAGAATGTCCCCCAACGACGGCGGCTGCCCGGTCCCCTCTTGTGCGGGGACCGAACAGTCTGCCGTCGAGAATGTGCTGCCACCGAAGGTCTCACCATCTATCCTCACTGCCGTTTAGGCAAGGTTACCATAGACCACACTCTGAGCGCCGTCTTCCTCCGGGAGCGTTGGAGGATGGTCACCAGTGGTGGGTTGTGCATCAGTCGTATTGGAGCATTGTATCACCTTCCATAAGCCGCGCCGCACTACAGCATAGAGAATGGTCAACGGCGGCAACAGCCAGGGCCACAAGAAGAGCGGCGTCGCCAATGGGGCAAACGGCGCGTCTCTGCCGCTGAGGACAAGCGACGGCAGGCGTAGTGATAACGTCCAGATGATCAGAAAGGAGAGAATGGCGACGGCAAAGGCGATCACCGGGCCGCGCATCTGGCGCCGTTCCCAAGGTGGGGCCTGTCGCCAGTGTAAAAGGAGCGCCCAAAGTCCATCACCCAATACCCCCACCGCGGCCAGCAGACGGAACGGTTCGGCGAACCACCGAGAAGGGTGAAGATCCAGCGCCGGCAGGCTAAACCAGACCAGAGCGAGGACTGAATAAAGCCTCCAGCGCCAGCGGTGTGGGTGGCTGCTGATGCGCTGTTCTGGAAAGCTGTACAGCATGAATAGAAGTCCGCTGACGCCGGCCGCCTTGACCACACCACTGGCCAGAATCGCCCATCGCTCATCACCGCCGAGGAGGGTGAAGAGATCCCGCTGGGTGAAGAACCCGGCGGCGAAGAGGAGCAACGCCAGCACCGCGAGCCGGGTGCGCCCATCCTGGCCATGCACTATGAAGAGAGCCGCCGGCAGGCCAAGGTAGATCAGCACGAAAGCAGCGCCCAACAGACCGTTCAATGCCTGAATATCTGCAAAGGTGAATCCCCCCATGCGGTATAGATCCCACACCAGCCGCGGCATACGTGTGCCCGGACCCATCAACGAGGTCATGCCTATGAAGGCAAGGCCGATAGCTGCTGCGACTGTCCACACCCACCCCGCCTGCACGCGCCGGGGTATGCCGGTCGCCGGCCATCGGTCCAGGCGCGGTACCAGGATCGCCATCAACAGCCCGCCCAGGAAGGGTAGGGGCGCAAAGAGGAGAATACCGATCCACGGCGGCACCAGCGAAAGCTCTCCATCCCGACTGCTCACAAACAGGATCGCAACCAGCGCAGCCCAACCTATCCCATAGAGCGCACCCCAGCCCACTGTATGCGATGCCGGGCCGGGGCGTAGCCCAACAAAGAGGACGCCAAAAGGTACACCCATCAGTGCAAAGAGGAACAGAATCCCCAGCGTGGCGCCGAAGTTGAAGCCCGGCTGCATCGCTACCATTAAGGCAACCAACCGCATCGATGCCCTGGCTCCAAGCCCAATCAGCACACCTGTCAGTGCGCCGGCGAGGGCACCGTTCCCCAATCTTTGTAAGTCGATCATAGCGGTTCTCCCTTCGCTTCTCGCCTTATTCCACGGTCACACGGGATCTGGTGCGTCATCCCTGCGCCGGGGAGGGCGAAGTGAGCGCCGTCGGCGGCTTGCAGACAGAGTGTGTGTTCACCAGGCGTCAGCGCCAGTTCAGCCTCCATCTGGCCCTGCCCATAGTGGATGTGGGTTTCGTCTTTTGGGGATGACTTCACCGGCGGCGACACAGTCGCCATCGACCATGATGTGCAGATGACCAGCGTCGTCGCGGATTTCACCAGCCGCCTCAACGATGAAGGCTTCCGCCCCCATCACCGTTTGGATGGGACTGGCAAGGTTTGCGCCATCTGTCGGTTCTACAAAGAAGACACGTGGCGATGGGCTGCCGGCCAGCGCCGGGATAGTGCAACCGGCAACAAGGAGCGTGGCAACGACGAGCAAGACGATGCAAAGGGTGCGGTGTTTCATAAATGTCTCCTGGTGAGAATAGAAAGGTAACGATGGCACCAGGATGCTACTGCCCGTTGTCCCGATGTCTTGAGGCAGTTGTCCCGACCAGGCGGGAAAACGTCAGACAACCACCAGAAATCGACATTCCACGCGTGGACGGTCCTGTCTGCGCCGGTGCCAGGCGAAATTGTTGGAACCGCTCGTGTACATGTGATTGGCCGATATTGAGTTTGGAAAGAATTCCTGACATAATCATCCTGAGCAGGAACTGCGTGAGGTCGTTTTTGATGCGTAGCAAACAAAGAATCCGATTGCGTTTCTCCGCGTAACACTCCCATCGGCTTTTGATCGGCCTATGACACTTCTATTCATTGCCCTGAGTTACCTGATAGGCGTCTCTGCCGGACACCTGTTGTGGCAAATGGGTTTCCTCACCTGTGACACGCCCGCCTGGCTGTGGATCGCGCCCTTGTTGGCGCTGCCGCCCCTGCTCTGGTGGGATCGTGTCCGCCCGCCCGCCGGCCCCTCGGCGCTGCGCTGGCCGCGCTCTGCCGGCTTTGAACCGCCACGCCCTACCCTAAGCGCTCTCCTCTTGCTGGCGATGGTGGTCTCAGCCGCCGCCGGGGTGCTGCGCTACGCCGGCCATCCGTCGTCCCCTTGTTGGCAGGCGAGCGATCTGGCCTACTACAACGCCCCTGCGGGCACAACAGATGGCGTCGCCGTCACCCTCACCGGCGCCGTTGTCGGGTATCCCATCGTCAAGGACGGACAACAGCGTCTGCAAGTGGAGGTCGACGCCAGGCTCGATCAAGGTCGCCCGATCCCCTTGCGTGGACGCATGCAGATCAGCACACGCACGCTGCCCCGCTATCACTATGGACAACGGCTGCAAGTCAGCGGGATTTTGGTTGAGCCGCCGGTCTTTGACCGCTTCGATTACCGGGCCTACCTGGCGCGCAAAGGCATACACAGCCTGTTACAGCGACCGGGCATCGATCTCTTAAGCGGCGAAGGCGGGTCCCCGCTGATGCGGCTGGTCTACCTCCTGCGTGCTCGCGGCGAGGCGCTGCTCAATCGACTGCTGCCCGAACCGTACGCTGCTCTGGCCAACGGCATGTTGCTGGGCATCGAATCGGGCATTCCCGACGATCTCTATGAACAGTTCAACCGCACCGGGACGAGCCACGTCATCGTTATCTCCGGACCAACGTCGCCGTGATCGCGGGCGTGCTGGTGGCCTTGATGGCCCGCCTCTTCGGACGCCGTCGCGCCCTGTGGCCGGCATTGGCCGGCATCGCCCTTTACGCCCTCCTCGTGGGTGGGGACGCCGCCGTGATGCGGGCGGCCTTGATGGGCAGCCTCGTGGTCGTGGCCGCTGTGCTCAACCGGCAGAGTACGGCGCTGGTCAGCCTGGCCTTTGCCTGCTGGATGATGACGCTGTTCAACCCGCTCACACTGTGGGATGTGGGCTTTCAGTTGAGTTCGGCGGCTACGGCAGGGCTGATCCTCTTTGCGCCGGGGCTGAGCGCTCGCTTCAACCGCATCTGGCCCGGCTTCGGCCAGAGCGGGCATCTCACCGGCAACGGGGGCGTGCAGGAGATGGGCGGTAGTCTGTTGCGAGGTCTGCTCCAGGATGGCCTTCTCGTGACGCTGGCCGCCAATTTTACGACCTTGCCTCTGGTTGTCTACTACTTCCAACGCTTGAGTGTGGTCAGCCCATTGACCAACCTGCTCATTGCTCCGGCCCAACCCTTCATCATGCTCTGGGGCGGCGCCGGCGTGATCGCCGGCTTGCTCGGCATCGGGCCTCTGGCCCAGGTGTTGCTGTGGATTCCCTACGTAAGCCTGTTGTGGACCGTCTCGATGGTGCAGTGGACGGCGGCGCTGCCCGGCGCCAGTCTGGAGATCGTCAACTACGGCGGACTGGCGCTGGCGACAACCTATCTTCTGCTCGGCCTGCTGCGCTGGCGGGGATGGCTGAGCGCGCGCATCAAGCAACTACGCCTCGTCGAATGGTGCTGGCGCCGGTCTACACCGGTTCGCGGGCGGCGGCGCCATGGCCGGGATGGCGGTGGCGGCCTTCCTGGTCTGGCGCATTGCCTTGACGCAGCCTGACGGCTACCTGCACATCCACTTTCTCGACATTGGCCAGGGGGACGGCATCTTCATCCAGACGCCGTCGGGGCGGCAGGTGCTGGTGGACGGCGGCAACGATCCACAACGACTCTTTGCCGAACTGGGCGCCGCCATGCCCTTCTGGGATCGCTCCATCGACATGCTCCTCCTCACGCATCCGGATCTGGATCACATGGGGGCACAACTGGCCGTCCCCGAACGCTACACCGTGGCGCAGGCTGTGGTGAGCGCGGTGACGCTGGCCGATGCCGATGGCGAAGTCTGGCGGGAGGTTACCACTACCGCCACGATACCGGTGACGGTGCAGAGCGCGGGTGGCTGGATCGATCTGGGAGATGGGGTTGCCCTGTGGTTTCTGTGGCCGCCTGACGAGACGGTCTTGGGACAGATGGGTGTGGATCTAAATGATAAAAACGAACAGTCGCTGGTGGCGATGCTGGTCTACGGTGACCTGCGCCTGCTGCTCACCGGTGACGCCGGTTTGCCCTCAGAACGAGCGATGATGCGCGCCGGTCTTCCATTGAATGCCCAGATCCTGAAGGTCGGCCATCACGGCAGCAACACCGGCACCGGCGTTGACTTTGTGCGGGCAGTCGATCCATCCATCGCCATCATCCAGGTCGGTGAGAACCGCTATGGACATCCCACCCAGCAGGTGTTGGACGTCCTCTCGGGCCGCCTCGTGCTGCGCAACGATCTGGATGGCCCCATTCACGTTTGGAGTGATGGCCGCCGGCTCTGGCTGGATGCGGATGAGTAGGTGTGTGTTCTTCTCTTAAGCCAAAACGCAGTCCGCCGTGGAAACGTCCACGGCGGGCTGGTTGCTTTGTGGGTTAGCGTGTCACGTCGTCGGGTGGAGGGGAAGTGAGGAGGGCGTTGAGTTCGTCCTGGCTGAGACCGGTCACCTCGGCGACGAGGATCGGATCAATGCCGCGGGCGAGCATGGTGCGAGCGGTCAGACGGATGCCTTGTTCGATCCCTTGCTCGATCCCTTGCTCGATCCCTTGCTCAATGCCTTGTTCGATGCCTTGCTCAATGCCTTTCTCGATGCCCTTCTCGATGCCTTGTTCAATGCCTTCCTCGAGCCCTTCCTGATACCATTGTTCTTGCTGTTTCTTGAAAGTGGTCTGCAACATGCCTTTGACCTCCTGTTCGGAACGGTAGACTTCGGCAAGCGAGGTGTAATCGTCGGGTCTGACGTAGCCGTGGATCGCCAGTTGTCTGTACCAGTTGAGAAAGAGCGAAACGGCCTGCTTGTCTTCTTCGCGCTGGAAGAGGGCCAGCAATTGCTCGCTCAACAGCTCAATCTCGGGCCTGGACTCGGCCAGGAAGAGCGTGGAGACGATGTTCTGGATGCCCAGCAACTGCTCCTGGCTGAACTCGTTGGCCGCCAGTTTGAAATAGCGAAAGCCGATGGCGTAGTCGCCCAGCCTCGGCTCTGGCTGCACCAACTCCGCCATGGTCTGCGCCGCCGACCAACGGTCGTCTCCATTATACAACAACAGCGGGAAGAGGGACGGCAGCGTTTTGGCCTCCTTGTGCTCCTGGCGCCAGGCCATGTAGAAGTTGGTGATGTAGTTGAGCATGCGCAATGCCATCCAGGGGTCTACGGTGGACTGGAACTCGAGCAAGACGTAGACGTAGAGTTCGTCATCGCCATAGGGGAGGCGATAGATGAGGTCGCTCTCCGTGGTCTGGTACTCCTCAGAGACAAAGGACTTGTCCACGCGTTCGGCGCGCTCGAAGTCGAGTTGGGCCACCCAGGGTTGGGCCACAAAGGTCTCCATCAGTTGCCGAAAGATGGTGCGATTCGAGAAGAGAATCTTGTAGCCGCTGTCATGGACGTTGGTCATGCTTGCCTCCTTGACGGTAAGTCTACCCGAACGCCTGTTCTTGTCAAGTGGGTTGGTGGGTGTTTCGCGTGGTGTTCCCGGTGTTTTTAACGAAACTCTTCACTTGCGGAGATCTGCACACACTCACGATCGGCAATCGACGATTGAAGAGCACATGTCGGGTGCCGGCAAAGGCTGAATGTGCCGGCGCAGTCTATCTGTTGTATTGTAGGGGAGATGAGTCGAATCGCTTGCTGCAAATAGATAGCAATCAACAAACTCTCAATCAATAGAAGGAGTTTCACAGTGGCAGTAACACACAAGCGTTTAGGTCAACATGGTGTGCTTGTCAGCAATCTTTGTCTGGGTACGATGAACTTCGGCTGGCACACCAGCGAAGAAGATAGTTACAAGATCATGGATCGCGCGCTCGAACTAGGCATCAACTTTTTCGACACCGCCGATGTCTACGGGTGGGCAGTACAAAATGGTCATACAGAGGAAATCATTGGCCGCTGGCTGGCCTTAGGCGGCGGCCGCCGGGATGCCATCGTGTTGGCGACAAAGGTGTACAACCCGGTGAAGCGCAAGGAGAATTTGCCCGAGGTGAATAGCGACAACCGTAGCCTGTCTGCCTACAAAATTCGCAAACACTGTGAGGGAAGCCTCAAACGACTGCAAACCGATTGGATTGACCTCTATCAGATGCATCACATTGACCGCAATTGTCCCTGGGACGAAACATGGCAAGCCTTCGGCAGTCTGATCGATCAGGGGAAGGTGGTCTATGTGGGGTCCAGCAATTTCGCCGGCTGGGACATTGCCACCGCCAATCAGGAAGCCTCCAAACGCGGCATGATGGGGCTGGTGAGCGAACAAAGCATCTACCATCTGGACAACCGGATGGTGGAACTGGAAGTCATACCGTCCTGTCGCCACTATGGCCTGGGACTGATCCCCTGGAGCCCCTTAGGCGGCGGTCTGTTGGGCGGCGCTTTGGAGAAGCTGGAAACCGGCCGCCGCAAGGGAGCCGACTTTGAAAAGCAGGTCGCCGAGAACCGCGACAAACTTGAGAAGTACGAAGCGCTCTGCCGCGAAATTGGCCACGCACCGGGTGAGGTGGCCCTGGCCTGGTTGATGCACAATCCAATTGTCACCGCCCCCATCATCGGGCCGCGCACGATCGAGCAACTAGAGAGCGCCGTACGCGCAACAGAGATTGTGTTGGGTGAGGAAACGCTGCAAAAGCTGGATGAGATCTTCCCGGGGCCGGGTGGCGAAGCCCCTAATGCCTACGCCTGGTAATCACGGAGCGAAAGGTAAAAGGACGACAACTATACAGGTGCGACGCACAGGCCAGGGGAATGGCCTGTATGCGTCAACGTTTTGGCCTGTGCGTCGCACCTGTAGCTGTATATTAAGTGGCAACAGGAGACTGTAACGGCCATCGGGTATCGTCCACACGTGAACGGTTCCCGATGGCCGTTGTCTGACATCTACTTGACTTGCCCACTCACTCGTTCAAATGGGTGCGGATCTCAGTCACCAACTCATCCACCGGCACATACATAACACCGCGATTGGATGGATGGCCGTAGTCCTGCACCCAGGCGATGGAACCATCTTCATCCACCAGCACAAACGTGTGGCTCGGTTCGCCGCCAGGCGTCGCCCATTGCATCACGTCATAGGCTTCGGCGACGGAGGTGTCGGGATCCGAAAGCAACGGGACGCCACTGATGCCATACTCCTGGGCGCCTGCGGCCAGTTGTTCAGTCGAATCGGCGGCAATGCTGACCAGGGCCACATCCAATGCCTGAAACTCAGGCGAATTTTGCAGATCCACGATCTGCTCCATGCAAGGTGGTCAGCCAACGGCCATGTGGAAGTAGAGCAGCACGGGTCGGCTGCCCACATAATCGCTTAGAGAAACCTGCTCGCCGGATGTGCCGGTCAACGTGAAGGAGGGCGCATCTTCGTTGGTCGCACCACCGTTGGTGGCACCGGCGCAGGCCTGGATCAGCAAGGCCAGTAAGGCAACGACGACCACGGTCCACCGTTGCCGTGTAGAGACGAAGTTTGAGTGCATTGTGTGTTCTCCTTGTATGGTACGGAATACGTCAGTAGGGCTTACGCAGGTCGGCGGTTGAGCAGCCAGTTGTTCGGGCGTATCCAAACTCAGGCTTGCCTGAAGCGTATTCAGGATAGGATACGGCGCAGGATATTGGGAATGGGGGCTTTTGTCAAGTAAACGACCATCGCCCCGCCGCACTGGGTGAGCCGTTTCGTCTATACGGTGGGCTGCGCGTTCACAGCGTGGAATTTGTAGCGTCTCTTCCCCGATTGTCAATGATCCGGGTTAGCAGGATGATGAGATGATGAGGATGATGGTCGTCAAGATCCATCATCCTCATCATCTCATCATCGCTCTCATCACCCCTTCTCCCCTTCTTCCCCCTTCACATTCGGGGCCAAAGGGCGAAAAATGGTGTAGAATGCAGGGCACACAGAGTAAAGACAATCAAACTCAACCATCCCCAGGAGAATCCCATGGATTTATCAACCCCGGCCAACCTAGAAATCGTCGATCACCTGCTCACCACCACCCGTTCCGTGCGCAAGCGGCTGGATCTGTCGCGCCCTGTGCCGCGCACGGTGATCGAAGAATGCCTCCAAATCGCCACGCAGGCCCCCAGTGGATCGAATCAGCAGGGCTGGCACTTCATCGTCGTCACCGATGCCGGGCTGCGCAGTCGGCTTGCCGAATTCTACCGCAAGGCCTCGGCCGACTATTTCAGCCAACGAACGGAAGCGGCAGAGCGCAGCGGTTCCACGCAAGCGAAGCGTCTCCTCAGTTCCGCCCAATATCTAGTGGAAGTCCTCGATCAAGTGCCGGTGCACATCATCCCCTGCATCGAAGGACGCGTGGACGGCCGCCCCGGCAACCAGCAGGCCGCCTTCTGGGGATCGATCTTGCCCGCTACCTGGTCGCTCATGCTGGCCCTACGCGCCCGTGGCCTCGGTTCGGCGTGGACGACCTTCCACCTGGCCTATGAAAAAGAAGTCGCACAACTGCTCGGCATCCCCGAAACCGTGACCCAGGCCGCCCTGCTCCCGGTCGCCTACTTCACCGGCGACGACTTCCGACCGGCGGCGCGAAAGCCTCTCGATGAGATCACTCACTGGGATGGGTGGCGTGGTGCGTAGCGTGCAGTACCGGAAACTCTGCCACGCGCAGATTCGTGCACCCATACGGCAACAGGATGAGCGATTCCTGGGGATGGTCTGCCGTGACGGGGCCGGCGGGCGGTGGGGATGCGAAGCCGTCCTGTGCCTGCCAGCCGTCGATGCGGGCGCCGTGCACGTGCGCGATGACCGGCGCATTGTGCGGACTGAAGGGTAGTTCCGACATCGGGCGCCGCTCGAAGGTCACGGCGTGATCCAGGTGCTTGCGGTCGAGCGCCAAGGCGTAGTTCCACGGTGTGGTGGCGTAGACTTCCCAATCGGCGTGCGGCAGTTCCCGGTGGGGCAGATCGGTATGGACACGTCGCCAATCTTCGCCGATTTGTAGCGCATAGACCAGCGGGCCCCGCTCTACGGCCACCGCGCCGTTGGGACGATCCACCAGCGCCGGCGACATGGGCAGGGTCAGCCGGAACTGCTGCGTCCCTTGCCAGTGGCGGCGCAGCGTGTAGAACTCCCCCGCCGCAGGGTGTTCAATCTGGCCGTCCAGCGTGTCCAGGGTTGCGTCTTGCGCCCAGGCCGGGATGCGCAACTGCACGCCAAAAGTGACCGCATCCTCGGCGTGGACGGTGAAGTGCAGCCTGTCATCGAAGGGATAGTCCGTCTCCAGCCGGATTTCGACGTCGACACCGTTGACCTTCGCTTTGACCACACTGGGGGCGTAGGCGACGGCAACCAGATCCCCGTCTTCGTCCTGCATCCACAGGTGGGCGGCGAACTTGGGCCAGCCCTGGCTCAGATTGGCCGTGCAGCAGCCGTAGTTCGGTTCCAGCCCAAATAGATTCGATTCAGGGCCGTTGGTCGTCCATGGGTGGTTGTGCTGTGCGCTGCATTGCACCTGATTCACCTGTTGGTCGTATTGGTGGGCCCACATATCGGGCGAGAAGGTGGCCGGCAGTGCGTTAAAGGTGATCTTTTCCAGACGGTCGCCGAACGCCGGGTCGCCCAGGATCGAGAGCAGAATCTCCAGCGAATATTGGTATTCCACGACGGCGCACAGTTCCGTGCCCTGGGTGGGGCTGAGACCGGCCAGGCACTCGTCACCGGTGAAGACGCCGGTAACCATGCCGTGGTAGCGATCCAACTTGTCCAGCATGGTATAGACGGCGGCGCGGTCGCTTTGCTCGCCGCTGAGCCGTGCCCACAGGGGATGGGCTTTGATGGCCATGGCGTTGTTGACGACGTGGCTCATAAAGCTCCAGCGACCTTTTTCCACGGCTTCGGTGTAGGGCCATCGCTGGAAGAATTCCGCCCAGTTAAAGCCCTGCGCGTGCAACTTCACCGCCAGATCGAGCAGCCATTCCTCCCGGCTGCGTTCGTATAGCCAGAAGATCGCAATCAGTGCCTCGAACCAGCGGAACTGCGCCCAGTCAAAGAGCGGTTGCCGGTCGATGTGCCTGTCGATCATGCGCAGACAGCGGCGCACGGCATCCTCTACACGCCCATCGCCGGTGGCGTCGTGGAACTGCACGAGCACCTTCAGCGCCAGAAAGAGCGACCAAACGTCGAAGCGCGCCTGATCGCCGGCCTTGATAAACGACTGATCCGGCCCCAGCCAGCCGTCCTGGCGCTGATGGCTGAGGATGTAGTCGGCGTAGCGCGTCACCTTGGCCTTGAGTCTTTCGTCGTCCAGCAGGAAGGCCAGGGGCAGCACGCCATCCAGCCAGTAGGGAGCGCGCTCCCAGCCTTCCTGTTTGCCGCCAAACCAGCGACTCTCGGCCACATCGGGCCAAAATTCATCGAGATGACCACTGAGACTGTCGGCCTGCAGGCGCAGTTGGCGCGCCAACCAGCCCAACGGACGCACGCTGCCGAGGGGGAGAGGGCGGAATTTGGGGGATGCGAGGGATCTTGGCATGGGGTTTGTCTCCTCCATGAAGGATGATGACGGGATAATGAGATGACGGGATAATGAGATGGCAGGGTGATGTACCGGGTGTCGCATCATCTCATCATCCCATCATCTTTTCTCATCCTCTCTCTCTATTCCACCTCAAACGGTAACTCATACGGCAGCCCTTGCGGCCATACATCCTGCGGCTCGTAGCCGATGATGCGCCGCGCCGGTTCCAGGTCCATGCGTTCAATGCGCTTGGGGCGGCTGGTGGCAAAGAGCGTCACCGCTTCGCCGGGGCCCGGGTTAGGTGATTCTACACAGAGTTGGTGGAAGAGTTGGGCGTCACGGTGGCTGAAGAAGGTGTCCGGCCCCAGCGAACGGCTGTTGAGACGCGCCGCTTCGTCGGCGTTGCGGGGTAGCCAGCCGATGCGCACGTTGATCACCGAGAGATTGTGGACGTGGGCGTACATAGCGCCTGTTTCTTCGGCCCACACTTTGGTCAACGCATAATAATTGACCGGCGCAGGGCCTTCTTCAATCGTGACGGTTCGTTCCTCCCAGCCGTGACCGCTTACCGTCTGCATCGTGCTGGCGAGCACCAGGCGCTGCACGCCCTGGTCCTTGGCCGCTTCGCAGATGTAGTACAGCCCCACTACATTCGGCTGCAACAGGACATCAATAAAATCCGCCGGGTTAGGATACGCGCCCAGGTGGATTGCTACGTCTATTTCCTTCATCGCTTCGTAGACTTTGTCGCGGTCGTTCAAGTCGCCCTGCACATACTCGTGCGCCACCGGGCTGGGGCGTCGCGCAAAGCCGCGCACAAAATGTCCACGTTCCATCAACCGCTCGCACACCGGCTCCCCAATCGCGCCTGTAGAACCTGTTACCAATACACGCTTCGGATTGCTCGCTTTCTCCGTCATCTGCCCTTCTCTTTCTAGACCATTGCGGCGTAAATACCACGTCGGAATTATGGCGTCTGTACCATGCCGGTAGAGAGTGTCGGCATAGTCCCGCCGGGATTTACTCGTGGGATATTGTGGGTGCTACACGGTTATTATCCCATAGTGGATTTGAATTGGGGAAGGACGGTAGACGGCGCGTCAACTGGGTCCATTGTGATGCTATCCGCGAGACAAATGGACGATGAAGCCGCTCCGTTTTTCACATACCATACCCTAGATCAGATCAACCAGAGACGAAATCCACCAATCACTGCCGGGTGACGACATCGTAAAGAAACCTCATTTTGTGGCGACAAGAGCCGTTACGATCAAAGCGGCGGCGGACGAAGTAAAGAGCAGAATCCAACGCACGCCCCCCACTTAGCTTGTTAAAGGAGAATTTCCGTGAAAGATGATCTGCAGGGGAAAATCGTTGAATGGGCTGAACGGCAAGAAGACATCCGCCTGGTAGTTTTGGTCGGTTCTCGCGCCCGCCAGAAGCATCCTGCTTCAAAGTATGCCGATCTCGATCTGTTGATATTCACAGACAAAGGTGATCGCTACATGGAAGACAAGGCATGGCTCAACACTTTTGGGAAGGTCTTCATCTCCATTCAAGGGCGCACCGTCGGCGGTGATCCGGAAGTCATGACGGTTTATGAGGGATATCAAGGGGTTGATTTTGTATTCGTACCGGCCGAATTGCTCGGTAAACTCTCTGAAATGGAGGAGCTTCCAGATATTTTTCTTAAGGGATATTCGATTTGGCTAGATAAAGAAGCGGTTGGTAAGAAAATTGACGAAAAGCTAACGTCGGGTCAAGCTCGCATCAAGTCCTTTCCTCCCCCTTCGCAAAGCGAATATGAACACACCGTAGACAGTTTTCTCTTTAGTGCTTACTACGTGGGGAGGGTCTACTATCAAGGAGATCTATGGCTGGCAAAGGCCAGACAAAGTGAACTCAACTACGTGGTCTTGAAAATGATGGAGTGGCATGCCAGAGTCAAAAAAGGCTGGGCGCTTGAGGTCTGGCATATGGGAAAGTATCTTCAAGAATGGGCAGATGGCGACATCGTCGCAAAGGTGCCCGGACTGTTCTCTGACTATGACAAACAGCGTAGTTTTACTGCGCTGCTCAATGCCGTTGACGCCTTTGAGCAGATGGCATCTGAGGTGGCGCAGTCTTTAGGCTACCGGCACGATCCGGGCAAATTCGAGCAGGTTCGAACCTTTATCCTGCGCGTTCAAGACGAGTCGCACCCTGAGAAGCTGTTGCAAACGTGATCGAACAGTCAGTGCTTCTCGGGGTCGCGTGGATTGAGTAAGCCGCGCAGTACGCTTGCCCGCCCTAACAAACCCAGAAGACGTCCTTCTGCGTCTACCACGGGCAACCGTTTGATGCCATGCCGGACCATGAGACCCAGGGCAAGGCTTAACGGCGAATCGATTTGTACCGTGATCACAGGCGACGACATCAACATGGCGGCGGTTTCGTCGCCTAAGGGCAGAGACACCGCCCCGGCATTTCCGCCGGTTATCAGGTGGCGAAGACGATTGAGAACATTCGGATCGGGCGCATTTCTACTGCGACGCAGGAGGTCGCCATCTGAGATAATACCGACAACATGCTTTTCATCGTCGACAACGACAGCGCGGCGTTGCCGACTGGCCTCCAATGCGTGGAGGACCTCGTCCAATCGCGCGTGAGGAGTGACTGTAGACACCCTCGTAACCATCAGATCGCGCACCGTGCCGCCCGTCTTAACCGCTTCCCCTTCACCGGGTTCCCCGATTTGATGATATTCCACGGCGCGCATCACATCAATGCGACTTAGCCAGCCAACCAGGCATTCATCGTCATCTACCACCGGCAACCGTTTCAAGTTGTGCTCAGTCATCAACTGAACTGCCTGTCGCAGGGTATCGGTCCGATTTACGGTAACCACCGGCTGAGTCATGATGTCCTGTGCTTCTCCGTTCTGAGCGCGCAGGCTGTTCAACTGGTGCTGAAGTTGCTCCTGGGTCAATTCAGACTGTAATCCCAGGCGAGCAAACATCTGCGCGCGATGAAGCAGGTCACCGTCGGTAATGATTCCGCACAGATGGCCTTTGTCGTCAACCACGGGCAAGCTGCGGTGTCCATGTTGCAGCAGCAGGGAAATGACATCAGCGATCGGTGTTGCGGGAGCAACTGTCAACACATCGCCCCTCATCGCCTGAAAAACCGGTTGCACCAACGGGTCAGGCGCACGCCCTGGCGCATACTGTACGACCGTAACCTCTTCCTGGGTGATCAGCCCATCATCCACCATGCGGCGAACTTGCGGCAACAGTTTCGCCACACGCTCTGGTGTATCTACCCATTCCACAATGATCGGTAGATCGGTGGAAAGTGTCAGAATGGTGCTGGTGTGGATACGACTGCGCGCGCCAAAACCCGCCACGCCGCGCATGACGGTTGCACCAGACGCTCCCTCTCTCTTCAAAAACTCGAGTAATGCCATGTAGAGAGAAGCACCGTGGTAATGGTTATCCTCCCCGATGTAGACGCAAATACGCAGCGCTCGACCTTGAATCTGCATACAAACTCCCCCTCTACTGAAAGATCCGAGCTAGAGAGACGCCCAGCAAGGCGCAAACCAATCCAATTAGATTATTGCCAAATACATTGATGAGACCGCGCCAGACTGCCCCATTCTGAAATAGCAAGATACTCTCCACCGTGTAGGAAGAAAACGTTGTATACGAACCAAAAAAACCGACAGCAAGAAAGAGCCGAACATCCGGCGAGACATTCAGACGCGTCGATGACAGCGCCACCAAAAAACCGAGCAAAAAGCTGCCGGTAATATTCACCAATAACGTGCCGTAAGGGTAGGCGGCGCCAAACTGGTTGCCGGCCCAGACACCGACAAGATAGCGGGCATTGGCGCCGAGTACCGCACCAATGCCAATCAACAGATACCGGTTCATCTTACTTCCTTCTATGTCGGCAAATCAAGGTACCCAGTCGAGAGGACAGGTCTAGCAAAGGAAAACAGGATGCCGTCGAAAACCATTGCTCACCAGACCATTTCTCACTGCTGTGCCTTTTGAACAACAAAAAAGCCTCTACATTCAAACACAACCGATGCGTAACCACCACAAATTGTGTATTGACAGCGCCCCAAAACAGGCGTAAACTCCCAATATCGTAAATTACTAACTGAGTTACTAATTTTTATGAGCGTGAAAAATGCATTGTTGGGGCTGCTGGCCCAGCATCCCCGCCACGGATACGAACTGCACGCCGCCTTCGAAGCGATGGTGGGCGGCAAGCAGAATTGGGAGGTAAAGCCGGCGCAGGTCTACACGACGCTCAACCGGCTGGAACAGGGCGGCCTGATCGCAGAAGAGGCCGTAGAACAGGACGGCGGACCCGAAAAGCTGATCTACGCCATCACGGCGCAGGGGATCGACGAATTGCAGGTGTGGCTGTCGACGCCTGTCCCCACCTTGCATCAACGCGACGAATTCTTTCTGAAGCTCATGATCAGCCTCGCCACCGGCGCCGCCGATCCCTATCGGGTGATCTACACCCAGCGCACCAATCTCTATCGCGAACTACACGCGGCCACCGTACAACGCAGCGCCGCCAATCCACAGAGTGAGTTGGCGCATATCCTGCTGATGGACCAAACCATTATGCACCTCGAAGCCGATCTGCGCTGGCTCGAAATGGTGGAAGCCCGGCTGGATGAACTGCAACGTCAACCCATGCCGGAACCGGAAGCACGTCCCCGTGGGCGACCTCGGGAGAAGGAGTAACAACCATGACCATTGTCGAAACCATCAACCTCAGCAAGACCTACGGCAAAGGCGACACCGCGGTGGCGGCGCTGAAGGGGATCAACCTGCGCCTGGCCGAAGGCGAATTTGTGGCTGTTATGGGCCCTAGCGGCTGTGGTAAGTCGACGCTGCTGCACCTCATCGGCGGATTGGACCGTCCCACGTCGGGCGATGTGACGCTGGCGGGGCAGTCCATCACTGCGCTTGACGACGATGCACTGACCCAGGTGCGCCGCCGGCAGATCGGGTTCATTTTTCAATTCTACAATCTGCTGCCGGTGTTGAACGCCGTTGAGAACGCCGCGCTGCCGCTGATTTTGGACGGTGTAAAACCCGCCGAAGCGCGCAGACGAGCCACCGATTGGCTGGAGCGGATGGGGTTGGAAAAGCGACTCGACCACCGCCCTAACCAGCTTTCAGGCGGCCAACAACAGCGGGTGGCGATTGCGCGGGCACTGGTAAGCGAACCGACGCTGATCCTGGCCGACGAGCCGACGGGCAACCTCGATTCGGCGGCGGGCAATGAGATCGCAGCGCTGTTGCGCCAGATCACGGGGGCGTGGGGACGCACCGTCCTCATGGTGACCCACGATCCGCGTATTGCGGCCTATGCCGACCGTATCATCTTCCTCAAAGACGGTACCATCGTCGACGATACGCGCATTGCCGCCGGCGAAGCAACGAACGGCGCACAGACCGCGCCGGCGCCGGTGAAAGCAGGTATGCGATGAACATACAACTCACCCTTGCGGCCCGCTACCTGTGGGGACGCAAACTGCGGACGGTGTTGACCACGCTGGCGATTGTCTTCGGCGTGATGATCATCTTTGGCATGAACGGGATGGTCCCTGCGATTCGGGCCGCCTTCGGCGAGAACATGGCCTTATCCGCCCACACAGTGGACCTGGTGCTCACCCACGAAACCGGCGGGACGTTCCCTGCGCAACGGGCGCAGATCGTGGCCGGCATCCCCGGCGTGGCTGCAATCACCCCAGTCCTGGAGCGGTCGATGCTGTTGCCGGCAGATATGGCGCTCTCCGTCGAGCGGGGAACGCTCGACCGCATCACGGTGAACGGCTGGGAGCCTTCCTCTGCGGCGCAGACACTGCCTTTCCAGGCAGAAGAAGGACGCTGGCTGACCGTGCAAGACACCAATGCTGTGATGGTGCGGCGCAGCTTTGTCGAAGCCACCGGGCTAGGGCTGGGCGATGTCATCGATCTGCCCGGCGCCGCCGGCGTGCAGACGTTTGAAATCGTAGGTATCTTGCCGTCGCGGCCAGTGCTGGGCGACGAGGAAGTCTTCATGCCGCTGGCCAGCGCACAAGAGGTCTTCAACCTGCCGGGGCAGATCAACGCCATTGCCGGTCAGTTCGATGACGGTGTGGACGGCGAAGCGCTGCGCGCCACCATCCTCGCACGGCTGGGGCCGGGCTTCCAGGTCGGTTCAGTGGAAGCAGGCGGCAGCGAATGGGAAACCGCCATGCAGATGGCCAACCTCGTCTTCACGCTTTTCGGCGTGTTGGCGCTGGCGATGGGCGGTTTCATCATGTTCAATACCTTCCGCACCGTGGTGCTCGAACGCAAACACGACATCGGCATGTTGCGAGCCGTGGGCGCCTCACGGCGCACCGTGCTCAACCTGATCCTGGTGGAAGGGCTGATCCAGGGCATCGTGGGCACGGCGTTGGGCATGTTCATCGGCTATCTGTTGATTCGGGCGCTGCTGCCACTGCTCAACCCTACCTGGGAACAGTTCTTCGGCGCCCCGCTAGGGCAACCCTCGTTCGGGCTGTGGACATGGCTGCTTTCAGTCGTCCTCGGTGTGGGCGTGCCGCTGCTCAGCGGATACCTGCCGGCGCGGGCGGCCAGCCGGGTTTCGCCGCTGGAAGCGCTGCGTCCGTCGCAGGTGGAGGACGAAGAAGGCTTTTCGCGGCGGCGTCTCCTCATCGGCGGGGGGATGATCGCGAGTGCGCTGTTGGGGCTGTTGACGGGCAACCTGGCCGTCGTCTCCATCGGTGCCTTGCTCTTCCTGATTGGGATCGTGGTGATCAGCCCGATCCTGGTGCGGCCGGTGTCGCAAGTCTTTGGTCGCCTGCTGGCGTTTGCCTTTGCCGGCGAAGGATCGCTGGCGCAGGGCAATCTGCAACGGCAGCCGGGCCGATCCGCGATTACGGCGTCGACGATTACAATCAGTCTCGCCATCCTGGTGGCGCTGGGTGGGCTGACCACCACGCTCACCGACGGTATGATGACCTATCTAGACAAATCCATGCGCGCCGATTACATGCTGCTGCCCGAAGCGCTGGTGCTGGGCAACAGCGCCAACGTCGGCGCCGGCCCAGAGTTGGCGGAGCAGGTGGCGGCGCTGCCCGGTATCGCCGCCCTGACCACTGTGCGCCAGAGTGAAACCCAGATCGACGGGCTCACTACCCAGGTGATCGGCGTCGATCCGCAGAGCTACCCGCTGCTGGCCGGGCTGGTCTTTTCGGCGGGCAACGCCGACGAAGCCTACACCGCCCTCGCCCACGGGCGCTTCGCCATCGTCAACGGCATGTTGTCCACGCAAAGAGGCCTATCGGTGGGCGACGAGGTGACGCTGTCTACCGCGGGCGGGCCGCAGACGTATGCGGTGATGGCGGTGGGCATCGATTATCTCAACTCCAAGGTGCCGTCGATCTATGTGTCCCAGGCCAATCTGGCTGCGGACTTCGGCCAGACCAGCGACATCTTGCTCATGGCCAACCGTACGCCCGGCGCCGACGCCACCCAGGTGGAAGATGCCCTGGGCGATCTGTTGGTAGCGTACCCTGCCTTCTCGCTCTTTTCGTATGATCGCTGGCGGGCGGCGCAGTTGGAAGGCAACAACACGCGCAGCTACGCGCTTTACATGCTGATGGTGCTGCTGGCGGTACCGTCGTTGCTGGCGCTGGCCAATACGCTGAGCATCAACGTCCTTGAGCGCACGCGTGAGATCGGTGTGCTGCGCGCCATCGGCGGCACGCGCCGGCAGGTGCAGCGCATGATCATCGCCGAAAGTCTATTACTCTCGGCCATGGGCATCGGCTTTGGCATCCTTGCCGGGATCTGGTTGGGCTACATCATCATCGGCGTGATGAACGTGAGCGGCTTCATCATGCCCTACTACTTTCCGTACATGGGCATCGTCATCACGCTGGCGGTGGGTCTGATCTTCGGCGTCCTTGCGGCATTGTTGCCTGCCCGGCACGCGGCAGGGTTGAACATCGTGGGGGCGTTGAAGTGGGAGTAGGCTGCGAAAGACGAAGCCGCTGAAGACAGCGGGATCGAAGACAAACGGCAAGAGAGGGCGACCCGAGAGGGTTGTCCTCTCTTTTTTGGACGAACATTTGTCGTGCGGGTTTGGGTGGGGCGGGCAACCGACGTCGCTCTGTGCGCCTCCTACCGGCGAAATGACCCACCGCCCCACCCAAACCCCTACGTCTCGCTCAACGTTCTGCCATTTGAACAACAGATTCTGGACCCACCCCATTCGTAATTGTGAATTGACTTGCTGCACGCAGACTATTAAGCTAGTAGTCTACACGTAGCGACTTAGAATCCATCCTGGAACATGGTTGTGGAGCTTCTTGCTTTTGCAACACTGTTTTCGACCCCGAGTTTCAGGACATACGTTCAGTTACGACTATTTTCTTAAGGTTAGGCGAGTTTTCATGGCTCAGAACATCTCTCAATCTGATTTGCTTGCGCTCTTCCATGGCCCCAATGCGGGCTATGTGCAGGAACTCTACGAGCGCTATCAACAAAACCCCTCTACTGTCGATGCGGCGACACAGGCGCTCTTTGCCGCCTGGTCGCCGTTGACTGTTCCGTCTGCCCCTGCACAAGACGGCAGATCCGCCGCCCCGGCCCTCGACTTCGACAAGATCGTGGGCGCTGTCAACCTGGCCCAGTCGATCCGCGAGTATGGACACCTGGCGGCGCAGCTTGATCCGTTGGGCAGTCCGCCGCCCGGTGATCCCACCCTGGATCTGGCCGCGCACGGCATCAGCGACGACGATCTGCGCCAACTGCCTGCCTCCCTGGTGGGTGGACCGGTGGTGGCGCAATCTGCCAACGCCTATGAAGCCATCCGGCGCCTGCGCCAGATCTACTCGAATACCACCGGCTACGATTATGACCATTTGCGCCTGCCCGAAGAACGTGAATGGCTGCGCAACGCCGCCGAATCGGGCAGCTTCTGCCCGCCGACAATGCCGATCAACGAAGTGGCGCTCTTTGAGCGGTTGACCCAGGTCGAAGCCTTCGAGCATTTTCTCAACCGCACCTTCCCCGGCAAGACGCGCTTCTCGATTGAGGGGCTGGACATGATGGTGCCCATGCTCGACGAACTGGTGGGCGCTGCCGTGAATCAGGAGATTCAGTGGATCCTGCTGGGCATGGCCCACCGCGGACGCCTCAACGTGCTGGCCCACGTGCTCAACAAGCCCTATGATCAAATGTTGGCCGAGTTCAAAGATCCGGTGAGCAGCCACACCTTCACCACCAATGATTATTTGAGCTATACCGGCGACGTCAAATACCACGCCGGCGCCAACCGCGTCTTCGACGCCGCCGGTGACGCACCCGATGTGCAGATCACGATGGCGCCCAATCCCAGCCACCTGGAACACGTCAATCCGGTGGTCGAGGGGATGGCCCGCGCCGCCGGTACTTTCGTGGACGAACCGGGCGTTCCCCGCTTTGATCACGTCGTTTCGCTGCCGGTGCTGATCCATGGCGATGCGGCCTTTCCCGGCCAGGGCATCGTGGCCGAGACGCTGAACCTGTCTCGGCTGGATGGCTACTTCACCGGCGGCACCATTCACATCATCGCCAATAATCAGCTTGGCTTCACGACGAATCCACATGATGTGCGTAGCACGCTCTACGCCAGTGACCTGGCCAAGGGGTTCAAAATCCCGATTGTCCATGTCAACGCCGACGATCCGATGGCCTGTCTCGAAGCCATGCGCCTGGCGATGGCCTACCGCCATCGCTTCCAAAAAGACTTTCTGATCGATCTTGTCGGTTATCGGCGCTATGGCCACAACGAAGGCGACGAGCCCCGTTTCACCCAGCCCATGATCTACCGCGCGATTGACGAGCATCCCACTGTGCGTACGTTGTGGGCGCAGCGGTTGGTGGATCAGAACGTGATTGGCGCCGACGAAGCGCAGTCACGCTACGAGGAAGATATCGACTCGCTGCAATCTATCTACGAGGGTCTCGTTCCCGAAGAATCGATCCTTGAGCCGGATCTGACGCCGCCGCCGCCCGGTGCGGCGCGCAAGGTCGAAACCAGGGTGGAGGCCGAGAAACTGCGCGAACTCAACCGGTCGTTGCTCAGCGTGCCCGATGGCTTCACCATCCATTCTCGCTTACAGCGTATCCTTGGCCGCCGCCATACCGCCTTGGACGACGCCAACGAGGCCGCGATTGATTGGTCCATGGCCGAGCAATTGGCCTTTGCCTCGATCCTGGCAGAGGGGATTGCCCTGCGTATCACCGGCGAGGATGTGGAGCGCGGCACGTTTAGCCATCGCCATGCCGTCCTCAACGACGCCGAAACCGGCCAGGAGTACGTGCCCTTGCAGTCGATCCCTCAGGTGCAGGCGGCCTTTGAGATCCACAACAGCCCGCTCAGCGAAGTCGCCACCATCGGCTTCGAATACGGTTACAACATTCAGGCCCCCGAACGGCTGGTCATTTGGGAGGCGCAATACGGCGACTTCATCAACGTGGCGCAGGCCATCATCGACGAATTCGTCGTCAGTGGTCGCGCCAAGTGGGGACAAACACCCTCGCTGGTCTTGCTGTTGCCGCACGCCTACGAGGGCGCCGGCCCCGACCATTCCGGCGGACGGCTGGAGCGCTTCTTGCAATTGGGCGGCGAAACCAATATGCGCATCGCCTACCCCACCACGGCGGCGCAATATTTCCACCTGCTGCGGCGGCAGGCGCTGCTGCTCAAGACCGATCCACTGCCCCTGGTGGTGATGACACCCAAGAGCCTGTTGCGCCACAAGTTGACTGCTTCCACATTGGCCGAGCTGGCCGACGGGCGCTGGCAGGCGCTCCTCAATGACGAGGACGCATCCAGGCGCCCCCAAGAGATCACACGGCTGGTCTTGTGCAGCGGCAAAGTCTATGCTGACGTCGCCGGCCACGAGCGTCGCGGCGACTCCCCTCACATCGCCCTGGTGCGTGTTGAGCAGCTCTATCCTTTCCCCGCGGCCGAACTGACGGCGCTCTGCGATCAATATCCAAACGTCGACCAGGTTGTGTGGCTGCAAGAAGAGCCTGAAAACATGGGGTGTTGGGAATTTGTGCAGCCCCGGCTGCTTGAACTGTTGAATGAACGCTGTCCACTCTACTATGTGGGGCGTCCTCGTCGAGCCAGCCCTGCGGAAGGATCCTCGGCCTGGCACAACGTCAATCAGGCCGCCATCGCCGAGCAAGTCTTCGCCGAAGACATCATGCAGCACCGATCCGAACCTTACCAGACAGTGGAGATTCAGGAGGCCGCATGACCTTCGTTATGCAGCGTACCTGCGCGTCTGTTCTTCATCCAACTGACTGAATTCATCACAAATCCTGGAGAGATTCCATGACGGTTGAAATTAAAGTACCTGAGTTAGGCGAATCGGTGGTGGAAGCGACCGTTGCCCGCTGGCTGATCAAGGAAGGCGATGCGGTAAAGGCCGGCGACGCCGTGGTGGCGCTGGAAACCGACAAAGTCGATCTCGAAGTGCCCGCCACAGCCAGCGGCGTCCTGAAATCGATTACCGTCTCTGAAGGGGAGGACGTGCAGATCGGTGACGTGTTGGGCGTCATTGAGGCAGAGGGCAGCGGCGCAGAGTCCAAACCGGCGGCTAGGCCCGCAGCGGACGCGCGCGCGCCGCAGCGGTCGGCCCGGCTACGGAAGAGCCGAAACCGCCCGCTGAGCAGGCCGAGAGCGGCGGCGAACGCATCACCCCCGTCGCCAGGCGTATGGCCCAGGACGAAGGCATCGATCCTACGGCGGTCAGCGGCAGCGGCGTGGGCGGCCGCGTCACCAAGCAGGACGTGGAGCGTCACCTGCGCGGTCGCGAAGGTCAGGATGAGGCTGCGTCGACCGAAGCGCAGCCGACTGCACAGCCATCCGCGTTGTCGGCAGCGGCGCAAGCTATCTTCCAGCGGCCCAACGCCCAGCGCGAGGAGCGCGTGAAACTGTCGCGACGGCGACGCACAATTGCCCAACGGTTGGTCGAGGCGCAGCACAACGCCGCCATGTTGACGACCTTTAATGAAGTGGACATGAGCGCCGTTATGGATCTGCGCAAACGACGACGCCAATCCTTTGAGGATCAATTTGGCGTGCGTCTCGGTTTCATGTCCTTCTTCACGAAGGCAGCCGTGGGCGCGCTGAAAGCCTACCCACCCATCAACGCCGAGATCGACGGCGACGAGATGATCCTCAAGCATTACTACGATATCGGTATTGCCGTTGGCGCCGAGGAAGGGCTGGTGGTGCCGGTCTTACGCGATGTGGATCGCCTCTCCTTTGCGGAGATCGAGCGCACGATCCGCGAGTTGGCCAAGAAGAGCCAGGAAGGCGCACTCTCTCTGAGCGATCTGCAGGGCGGCAGCTTCACCATCACCAACGGCGGTGTCTTTGGATCTCTGCTGAGCACGCCGATCCTCAACCCGCCGCAGGTTGCCATCCTGGGCCTGCACAAGATCGAGGAGCGCGCCGTGGTCATCGACGGCGAAATCGTTGTTCGCCCCATGATGTACCTGGCGCTGAGTTACGATCACCGCATTGTCGATGGCCGCGAAGCCGTCCAATTCCTGGTGAAAATTAAAGAACTGATCGAAGATCCCGAGCGGATGTTGTTAGAAGGGTAGAAATGATGACTGATTATCTAGTACGCGTCCTGGGACGCGATGCAGGGGTGCGCGGAATCGGCTGTGTCACCACCGATCTGGTACGTGAGGCGGCGCGCAGACATGGCACATCCCCGGCGGCGACGGCGGCCTTGGGCTATGGTTTAACGGCGGCGGTTTTGCTCGGTTCGCTGCTCAAAGTGCAACAGCGCGTGGCATTGAAGGTGGCCGGCGGCGGGCCGCTGCAGAAGATGGTCACCGAATCGGACAGCTATGGGCATGTGCGCGGCTATGTGAACGTGCCCAATGTGCCGGCGGCGAGGGCCATTCGTCCTGATGTGGTGGCCGAAACCATTGGCCGCCACGGCAACCTGACTGTGGTCAAGGATCTGCGCCTGAAAAGCCTGTACGAAAGCACCGTCCCCATTCAGACGGGCTTCCTCGATGCTGATTTAACCTACTATCTCAATCAGTCGGAGCAGACGCCGTCAGTGGTAGAGATCGGGGCCAAAGTAGATGCAACCGGTGCTGTGGAGGCGGCCGGCGGACTCTTGTTGCAGACACTACCGGGTGAAGACGCCAGTATATTGGGCAGGCTAAGCGAGCGCTTAGACGATCTGCCCCCCTTGAGCGATGTACTGGCCGACGGGCGCACGCCGCAGGATATTCTTTCTGTGCTCTTCCGTGATGTGGAATTCGAGTGGTTGGAAGAGCGTCCGCTGCAGTTCACCTGCGGGTGCAGTCGCCAACGGTCGAAACAGGCACTGCAATTCCTCAACCGTGAGGAGATCGAGGGCCTGATCGAGGAAGGCGAAGCTGTGGTCGATTGTCACTTCTGCCACGAACGCTATGTCTTCGGGAAAGACGAGTTGGTTGAGTTGTTGGCGGAGAGGGAGTAGAGATGAGCGGGTGAGCGGGGAAGAGGTGAGCGGGGAAGGAAGGGTGAAGGGGTAGTAGCGAAGAGTAATTGGTGATGGGGAAATAGCTTCTGGTTCGAGATGATGGGATGATGAGATAATGAAACTTGACGACCATCATCCCATCATCTCGTCATCTTGTCACCCGTTCACCCGCTCACCCGTTCACCCGCTCACCTCTTCCTCCCCATCCTCACCGGCAGATCAGCACCGGCACTTCTGCCGTGCGCAGGATCTCATCCACCGTGCTGCCCAGGACAACTTCGAGCAGCGGGTTGAAGCCGTAGCCCCCCATGATGAACAGATCACTGTTGCGCTGTGCCGCTACATCCAGAAGAATGTTGGCGACGCGGCCAGATTCAAAGACAAAGTCGGCGTCAATCTCGTAGTCGGCCAATTGCGCTTGTGCGCGGGCGACGATCTGCTGATTCACCTTCTCGGTTTCTGCGATCCCCCGTGAATCGACCACAGAAACGACCGTTAAGCGCCAGTTGGCGGCGACTGGCCAGATAGGCGGCGATGAAAAGCGCTTCGTCGGCCTTGGCGCTGCCATCGTAGGCCAGAACTGCGCTTCGCAACGGGCGCGCGTACTCCGGCACCGTCAACACCGGGCGCGGGCAGCGGCGCAGCAGAATCCCAATGCTCGAGCCGAGCCGGGCCAGCGGTTGATCGCGCGGTGGGCGATCCACGCGCACCGTGACAAGGTCGGCCCAGCGCGCACGGTCACTGATCGTGGTCATGATCGAGGCTGTGTCCCTGGCGCCCACTGTAACCGCCATTTCACCGACGACATCTGCGCTCAGACAGGCCGCCTCAAAATGGCGGCGTAGTTCGTCTGTGCGTCCATTCTCTGCCTGGGCCGGGGATGCCGCAATGTGCAACCCATGAACAGTGCTGCCTTCGCTGCGCGCCACAAGCAACGCCTGATCGAGCGCCGCCCAATCGTTGGGATCCCGGCCCAATGGCACCAGAATCGTGCGGAAGAGCGCGCTGTCCTGGCGTGAAAAGTGTCGCTGGCGTCGCCATTCGCCGGTCGTCGGGCCTGCTTCCAGCACGTCGGGCGTGAGTGCGGCGCGCAGCCGTTCCCCCCAACGCGCCATCCGTCGTTCCGGGCGCAAACTAAAGCGCTGTGGCAGATCCACCGCCACGGCTTCCGGATCGACTTCCCAACCCAGGGCTTCGATCAACTCCTCGCGATATTTGTGGATCCAGGCATACAGATCGGTCTTTGTGCGATCTGGGAAATCGCGCAACATCCCCCGATCTTGGATCACCTGGATCGTGGGCAAGTAGACCGTATCGTACCAGTGGGCGCTGGCCTCGGGGATGGAAACCTGACGTCCGCTCTCTTCACTGAGCCGTTGACGGTGAGATTCAATCTGGGCGCTGATCAAGGGATAGCGCCCCGGCGTCGTGACGGTGAGATCGTGCTGTGGGCGCACTCGATCCAACTGCGTGAGTTCGAGGAAATCTGCATACTCGGCCTTGATGATCAGATCGTCGAGATCGTCTTCGGGCGAGAGCGGGATCCTGGTGTCGATGCGGGTGACATACGCCTCGATGTGCTGGGCGCCCATCTGCGTGGCGACTGAAACCCGGTGATTGCCGTCGTGTACAAAATAGGCGTCACCCACCTGATAGACTTCAATGGGCGGCAGACCGGTCAGCCCCGACACTCGAATTTGCAGGTTCGCCCAGCGCGAGGCTGTGCCATCCTGGAGCGGCAGGAAGTTGCGCGTAAAGTCTTTGTAGCGGCCTACGCTGCCCACAATCGAACTGAGCGGAATATCACGGAGTTCACGCTTCCCCACCGGCGTCCCCGCGTGGAGCATACGCCGCACTTCTTCGTAAGAGAGCAGTTCGGCGGTGCGGCCGGTGAGCCGGGCGCGCAACTGTTCCAGATCGGCGCGCAAGCGGGCGCGTCGAAACTCGTGAAGGGCATCGTTAAAGCGACTCCCTACCGGTTCAACCTCACTCATTGCTGGTCTCCATAGGCGGGCAACTGCCTAAAGATGATCCGGTCGACGAGTGCGTCGGGCAGTTTGTCCAGCAACAGGCGAATCTGAGCGTCGCGCCCGACAACGTAGCGGATCTTCGGTTGCGGCGCGGTGAGGGCGTGGGCCACGGCCTTCGCCACTTCGTCTGCAGGGCTGCCGTCTCTGTTCCCCACCTTTTTGAGGGCGCCGTCGATGAGCGGTCCGTAGAGTTGTTGCGCTTCGGGCGGATAGGAGTCGAGCCATTTTTTCGCTTCGGCCAGCGACTTTTCCCAGATAGGGGTAGCGATATCGCCGGGTTCCACGGCGGCAACGTGAATGCCCCACGCATGCAGCTCGTAGCGCAGCGCGTCGGTCAGCGCTTCCAACGCAAATTTCGATGCTGCATATGGTCCGAGAACGGGGGAAACGCAACGCCCGGCGATCGAACTCATATTGACGATGCGCCCGCCGACCGTACGCAAGTGCGGAATCATTGGTTGCGTGACCGCCAACTGACCAACCACGTTGATCTCAAGTTGTTGGCGCAGGTGATCAAGGGGCATGAACTCCAAAATGGCGCCAAAGGCCACGCCTGCATTGTTGACCAATCCATGCAGCCCCTGCCCGGCGAGCGTTTGTTCAATCTCGGCAGCGGCGCCGGCAATGCTGTCGCTGTCGGTCACGTCGATGAAGATCGGCTGGAGTCGATTCGATCCTTCCTGGCGCAATTGGTCGGCGTCCTGGGCTTTGCGCACCCCGGCGAAGACCCGCCAGCCCAGGCGATCCATCCACAGCGCGCAGGCTTTGCCGATCCCCGTGGACGCCCCGGTGATCAAGACAGAATGAACTGCTGACATGAAAATGCCTCCTTGATGGAATGCGGCTACGCGCCCATAAGAGGCCGCCCTTTATACGATACTCAGCAAGTCTATCAAATAAGTAAGCAAAGTGGAAAGTTGTCTTGGGAAGGCTTGAGATCGATTTATCGGTTCAGTCGCGTTGCCGGCTCAGGATGAGTGTGCCGAGCCGCTGCATGTTATCGAGCAGATCGGCGGCTTCGATGTCGGCGCTGTAGAGGGTGAGCATGCTGCGGTTGAAGGTGCGCAGGAAGGCGTCGAAGCCGGGCGGTAACTGCCAGACGCGGGCATCGGGCAGCGCGTCGAGGAAGGGCGAGAGCGCGGGAAATTGATCAATCCAGACTGCACGCAGCGATAGGCGAGTGGGCATGAAAGCGGGTGTACTGGTCAGGCTCTGCATGATTTCAGTGCTGGTTAGAAAATTGGCGAGGGCAAAGGCTTGATCCGGGCGGCTGCTGGCTGCGCTGACTACATAGCAACTGGTGAATGCCACGCTGCCTCGCCCACCGGGTCCACTCGGAAGCGGGGCAATGCCATAGCTGAAATCAGGAAAATTGTCGGCGAAGTAGGGGACGATCCAATTGCCTTCAACGGCCATGCTCCCTTTTCGCTTACCCAGCACTTCGCCTGCCCAACTGCTATTCGATTCGCCGGGTTGACCGGCGAAATTGTCGCGGAAGATGGCAATATAGTAGTCGAGGGCGGCCGCGGCGGCGGGGGTATCGAGGGCCATGCGCCCCTCGGCATCCATGATTTCTCCGCCGGCCTGATAGAGAAAGGGCAACCAACGCGACAGATCCGGGGAGACGATCAAGCCAAAGCTGCCGGTGTTCAGATCGGTGAGTTCTTCCGCAATCTGGCGTGTTTCGTCCCATGTGCGGGGCGGTTCCAGCCCTTTTGGTGCAAAGTCAGCGCGGGCGTAAATGAGTACCAGGGTGCGCACTTCTCGGGGCAGACAGTAGAGCGAGCCGTCATGGCGAAATGCATCGACCAACTTCGTGTAGAAATCGTCCTCGGCGTCGAGCCGTCCCTGTGCGGGGGACAGGCGCCCCTCCGCCACCAGGGCAGGGAAGTGGAAGCTGTCGACGAGCAACAGATCGGGTAGGGTCTGCTCAGCCATGCGGCGCTGCACTTCAGCTTCGTAGCCGTCGGCGACGACGAGCTCCACAGCAACCCCGGGGGTCTGTGCCTCAAAGTCTGCCAGCGCTTGACGCAGTCGTTCCGTCTGTTCACCTTCGTCCCAGACAAGAAGGCGGAGGGGCACGGCGGCGTCTTCGGCGGCATCGGCGCGCCACGGTAGTGGCAGGCGCGAAAAATCTGGCTGCGACAGCGATGAACATCCACTGAGCAGCCAGAGGCTCAACAGGCCTGCCGTCCAAACCAGGCATAGAAGGCGAGGCCATCTTCTGTTATGTCGGGTGAAACTTCGCACTTCCGCCCACCTGGGATCGTCCGGTTTCATTACTCAAAACATCCGCACGGGATTGTTTCTATTCTACCCCAGGTTCTGCCCAGGGTAAGAAACCAGAGGAACGGACCCAAATTCAGCGGCTAATCAGCGGGTATAGAACTGTGGGAGTAGTCGTATCCTTCGTTGGGCTCAATGCCCTCACCGAAACGGGTCGCATAGGCCTGGGTGAATTCTGCCCCGAAAAGGAAGATTATGGCCGAAAAATAGACCCAGAGCAGAAACACGATCACTGAACCTGCTGCGCCATAGGCAGATCCCGGCGCAGCGCGCCCCAAGTAGATGGTGAGGCCGATCTTGCCCAGTGTGAACAGGAATCCTGTGAAGAGAGCGCCCGGCCAAACATCCCGCCAACCGATCTCGGCGTTGGGCAACACTTTGAGGACGAGACCAAAGAGCAGCGATATGATAATGAGCGAAACGCCGTTCTCGATCACGCGCCAGAGCAGCTCACCGCCCGGCAATACGTTTGTAACCGTGCTCGACACCACCGACAACACAGCGCTGAGAACGAGCGACAGTATCAAGAAGAAGCCGATGCCGAGCACAACAAGAAAGGCCAACAGTCGCTTCTTGAGTGTCTGTTTGACTGCACTTCTGTTGCTGGGTGGCTTGACATTCCAAACTGCGTTAAGGGTCTCTTGCAGATAGGCAAAGAGGTTGGTGGAACCCCAGATCAGCGTTGCCAAACTGAGGAAACCGGCAATGCTGCCTACGGTAGGCTGATTGGCGTTTTCCACAATATCGCGGATAAAGGTCATGCCCTGTTGACCGAAAAACGTTTGCAGTTGCGACAGAATCTGACTCTGGGCCGTGTTTTGGCCCACCACAAATCCCAGGATCAACAAGACGAAGACCAATAGCGGCGCGATCGAAACGGCCGTATAATACGACAACGCTGCTGCAAGCCGTGTACCTTTGTCTTTTTGAAATTCTTTAGCTGATGCTTTTAGTAATGACCATCCCTGCTTGGGATTCATTGTACCTCTTCCCTTCTCGCGGCTATCTCTCCAGTCCAGGGGGAACGTCTTGACCAGATGCCTCTTTCCTGATGTATCAATGGTGCGGGCAATATAGCCAGATCACGGCGTTGTTCAACGCCGTGATCTGGCTGTGCACGCTTTGGGTTTGATTTAGCTGCGTGAACCGCTGGTCAAGTTCTGGCGTTCGGCTTCGGCTTTGGTGCGATCCGCCGTGCTCTTGGCCGCGTCCGTGGCCGCATCTTTGGCCTCTTCGGCCACGTTCTGCACCCGGTCGAGCGTCTTCTGCGCTTCATGCTGTGCGCGCTCTTTGGCTTCACGGAGCAAGTGATCGCGCTCTTCGCCCATCCACTCGTTTTCTACCTTCGTACTCGGGATCATCAACCCGATCAGGGCGCCGGCTGCCAGCGTCAAGGCGCCTACCGCCAGCGGGTTGTTGTCCATGGCCCGGTTGAACTGGCGTTCGGTCTGCCGTCGGCGTCGCATTGCTTCATAGCGGAGCTGTTCGGCGCGATGCTGCATCTCGTCGGTGAATTCTTCGGTTCCTTCACGGATCGATCCCATCGCTTCATCTTTGCGACGGCGCATCTCGTCGGTTCCTTCACGGATCGATCCCATCGTTTCGTCTTTGCGACGGCGCATTTCTTCCATGGTGCTTCTGCCGTCGCCGCCGCGATAGCTACTACCTTCGTACTGACTTGAGTAGCGGCGTTCACTGGGGGTCTCGGCATAGCGCCTATCGTACTCGGCGTATGCCTGCGGCTGAACGGGGGCCTGCCGGTCATAGACCTCGTAGTCATACTCGTAGTTGTAGTTGGGATCAGTCCCATACTGGTAGGTCGACACGTAGGGACGGCCATATCGATAGTAGTACTCGTCGCCGTAGTCGTCGCCGCTATCGCCCATCAAGAACCAGCCTACGCCCAATCCAATCAGTGCCGATGGAATGGGGTTGTCTTTCACCTTCTGCATCATGCTACGTTGTGCTCGTTTTGCTTTTCGTTTGGCGTCGTATGCCATATTCTCTATCCTTCCTATGGTTGCCTCGCGTACCGCTTCTTCTGCTTCGGAGCGCAGCCTCGCGGGGTCGAGTCGATCCTGGATGCGGTCGATGGTCTGTCCCATCTCCGCGCGTGTCTGCTCGATGTTATGTCGGATGGCGTTGGGATCGTCGCTGTCCACCGGTTCTCGAACCTCTGGTTGTCGATGAACCTGCTGCGCCGGCATTCCTGCAACCGGGGTTTCGTACTGACGATCGATATCAGACTCTGGATTGGAGCGTCGGGGTGTCTGTGTCATTTTACCTGCCTCTTTATCCACTCTTTGTCCTCTTGCAGCGTCTCGACGGTCTGGTGCGGCGTTGGATCAATGTTTCGTAGTTTGCCAAGGCCACTAGAGATCATGATGGCGCCGATAATCGCAACCACAGCACCCACGATCAGAGCCGACAACCAGAGTTCGATCCAGTAAGCCAACCCAATGATGGCTGCAACCAGCAACATTAGAAAACCCGCATAGGCAATAAATCCGCCGATACTTAGCGAAATAATGCCGCTCAGCGCCTTCTTGCCTTTCTGCTTCAGTTCCGCCTGGGCCAGACGGAACTCCTCGCGCATCAGCGTCGAGAAATTCTGTGACAGGGCCGTGAAGAGATCACCCAGTGTCGGCTCACTCGCTTTTGTTGCCATTCGGGAGGACACGGTCTCGCGGTAGGCGTCTTGCCGGTACTCGGTCTGCCGATAGTCGTTCAATCTTGGATCTGTCTGCCGTGGATCGACTTGTTCGTACTCAGTCTCTCGATAGGCGGTATAGCGTGCCCGGTTTTCCTCTGGTCCAATATCCCGTGCACGTTGATGACCGTCGTTGTCATACCCGTAGTCCGCGGTCGTGTCATGTTCTTGTCTTGGGCGTTGTGCTGTCATTCCTTATCCTCCGCCTTTGTTTGGTCATTTTTCTTGTTGACATGGCCGGTGGTGTGCATGCTCTGCGTTTCGCTACTATTTGGATTGGTGACAGCCGCATTTTCCATGTTTCTGTTGGCGGTGCGTGTTGATTCGGAAGCTGGATAAGATGTGCCGGTGGGCGTTGTCGTTGTCTCAGTGCGTGCTGTCGTCGTGCGTGCACCGGTTGCTACCGGGTAATTCTCCACGCTCTCTGTGCCATAGCGGTTGGGATCGTAGGTGCCGCGCCCCGATGGCTCGTTGCGCCAGTCTTCACCATATTCCCAGCCGGCGCGTCGTGCCCCTGTGCTGTAACTGCGCCGCGGGTAGCTTCTTCCGTAAGAGCGCCCTCGATCTGGCGATGAGCTCTTGAAGAAGCGTGCTGCGACCAGACCCAGCGTAAAGGCGCCACCCAGGAAGATCTCAGGCTGACGACGCGCTGAGATCTTCCGCATCCGACAGGAACTGGTTGAAATCGCCGTTATGTAAATAGCCGGAGAACCGTTCCACCTGATCGGCCAGGTTCTCGGCATAGCCGGCGGCCCAGTCGCTGTCCTGGTCGCGCAACTGATGACCTGTCTCGCGGAAGGCAGAGGCAATCCCGTCAAGTTGATCGGCCGCCTGATCCTTGCGCGTGTTGATCGTAGCTCGCGTCTGTTCTTCTACTTTGCCGGCAGCCTTCTGCGCTTGATGTTGCGCTTCGTCTGCGGCTGACTTTGCAGTCTCTGCCACTTTGGATTGCGCTTTCTCTGCCGTGCTACCTGCATTGGTCTGGGAAGTCATGTTCCTGTTGCTCTGTTGGTTAGCCATGTTCTCTCCTTTTCATTTGAAAAGTTGTCTACTAAAAGTGAGCTTCACAGAAGTGAATTTAGATGAACGGAGGGAAATTTGTTCCCTCTGTCTCGAAAGTTCTTCGAACGATTCTCATGGATCGAGTAGCTCGCGTACTGTGGAGGCTCGCTACAAGACCTATGTTAAGAAAAAGTAAGGTGATTGGCTATATATCACGGTAGATGGATGGGTTACAAGCCCCGGTACAAAATCGGTACAAATGAAGAACAGCCGGCCGGCGGGGGCACTATGGGGTAAATGGGGGGAAACAAAGAGCGGCATCCGTCGTGGATGCCGCTCTTAACAATTTCAAGACGGTACAGAGGATGAGGAGCGGTAGCACCGACGCTCATCACCCACGGCACATTCGAAACTATCGTCTGCTGTCGCGGTCGCATGTTTCGCTGCGGCTGGTGTGTCCCATAGTATTGGATGGGTCCATGTCTACCAGGAAGCCACAACGGATGGACACGGAGGTCCATCCCTACGTGTAGGGACCGGCCTCCGTGCCGGTCCGTTCTGCGTAGCTGCCCTGAAGATCAGAACCGAAATACTTGGGACGCACCCCGATGCGCCGATGCGCGGGTACCTTGTGTTCCGCAACCGATACTGTTACGGTAAGGTGGTAGCAATGACACTGCAATTGATGATAGGGAGGCGTGATGAACATGGACCGTTGTCGCACCTGTGAACTGACTGCTCGCCGTGACGCAGGCGACGCGCCGTTGTGGGACGCTATCCATCGCACCCAGTATTGGGACGTAGTGCATAGCTTCAACACGTCGCTGCCCGGCTGGCTGGTATTGGTGGCGCGCCGGCATATGACGGCGATCGACGAGATGACCGATGAAGAAGCGGCGGAACTGGGCCTCTTGATCCGGCGCGTTTCCCTTGCCTTGAAGGAAATCACGGGCTGCATCAAAACGTATGTGATCCAGTTTGCCGAAGCGGTAGAGCATCCACACGTCCATTTTCATATTGTGCCGCGCATGGCGGACCTGCCAGAAGATCGGCGCAGCACAAAGATCTTTGAGTATTTGGGCGTTCCAGAGGAAGATCGAGTCGGCGAAGACAGGATGAACGAACTCTCGGCCCAGGTTCGACGCGTTCTTCTTTCCCTCCAGTAGCGGTATCCGTTGTTCTTCTCTATCGGAGATTACTACTTAGTGTTCTTCGTCTACAAAGGCGTCATAGTCCTTGGGCGACATGAGCCGGTTCAATTCCTTTTCAACATTTTCGCCGGGTTTGACTTTAAAGAACCACGCCTCGTATGGGGTTTCGTTCACCACTTCGGGGGTATCTTCCAACTCGCTGTTGACTTCAACCACGGTGCCGCTCACCGGGGTCACGACATCTTCCGCCGCTTTGACCGATTCCACCACGGCGATAGCGTCGCCTGCACTGACTTCCTCGCCAACGTCGGGGAGTTCTACGAAGACAACGTCGCTGAGCATATCTTGGGCCGCATCACTGATGCCGACGACGGCAAGCCCATCTTCCATACGTACCCACTCGTGGCTTTCTGCATAGCGTGCCTTCTGATCGAGCTTGTGGTCTGCCATGGTCAAAATCCTTTCGCTTCTCAAACTTATGCTTTGTATTGTGGTTGATAGAAGGGACGCTTGACGATCCGCGCTTTGCGGGGCTTGTCGCGGATCATAACGTCGATCTCTGTGCCTTGTTTGTGATGTCCATACGGGACATAGCCCATGCCCAAGAACCGATCCAGGGTGGGGCTTTTCATGCCGGTGGTCACGTGGCCGACGACCACGCCATCAACCGCGAGGGGATACCCTTCGCGCGGCACCGAACGCTCGATCATCTCGAAGGCAATCAGCAAGCGCTCGGTCTGCTCCAACTTCGCCTTGAGCAGGCTCTCCCGACCCAAAAAGTCGGGCTTATCCAGCGAAATAACCCAGCCCAAACGCGCTTCGTAGGGATTTACCGTCGCCGTGATCTCGTGCCCATAGAGCGGCATACACGCTTCGAAGCGCAGGCTGTCGCGGGCCGCCAGGCCGCAGGGCAGAAGCCCATCGGGGGCGCCTTCCTGCAACAGGTGATCCCAGAATTGACCGATGTGTTGTGCGGGAAGGTAAATCTCGAAGCCGTCCTCGCCGGTGTAGCCCGTACGCCCCAGGATCATTTCGATGCCGTCAACCTTGGCCTGGACGGCGGTACGCGCCGCCACCTGATCGAGCGCTGTATCGGTCATGCGCTGTAGGATTGTCTCGGCTTTTGGCCCCTGCACCGCCAACATATAGGTCTCGTCGGACACGTCGAGCAGAGAAATGTCGTAACCGTGGCTGTGCGCCTGCAGCCAGCTCCAATCCTTGTCGCGGTTGCCGGCATTGACCACCACCATCCACCGGTCCGGCAGACGATAGAGGAAAATATCATCTACGATTGTGCCGTCTTCGTAGACGAGCAAGCTGTAGTGCGCGTCCCACACCGCCATCTCTTCGATGTCATAGACCTGCACAAACTGTAGAAACTGTATGGCGTCGCGACCGCTGACCTCAAACTGTCCCATATGATCGATGTCGAAGACGCCGGCAGCGTTGCGCACCGCTTCATGTTCGACAGAAGGACCGGTCGGGTATTGAACAGGCAACATCCAACCGGCGAAAGGGACCATACGACCCCCGAGCGCAACATGAGCGTCGTAGAGTTTCGTCTGCTGCATTCAAGGTTCTCCTCTTGTGGCAAAGGTTCGTCGGCAGCGCTGCAGTGACAGCTACCTGCAATTTGCCATGAAAGAGACCGATTGACAAGTTGGTTCTTGCGCGCTGCGCTTGCCGGTGATAGGATGCCCCTATGCGACGACGGCTGTTCCCGGTTCACGCCGCCATTCTAGGCGGCTACATCGTGCTGACATTGCTCCTGACCTGGCCGCTGGTGATACATTTCGCTACCCACGTCCCCGGCGACGGGATCGACGACCCCTCGCTTGCCTGGAACCTCTGGTGGGTCAAAGCTCGTCTCATCGACCTTCATACAGTTGAACCGTCCAGTTTCAACATCACTTCTGGCTTCAACCTCGACAGCTTCCCTGTCTTCGATATCTTCCACGTTGACTGGATGTTTTTCCCCATTGGGATCAACCTGGGCTTCTACACGCTGACCCCGCTAAACGGTCTGCTCAGCGTGCCGCTGCAAACCGCGCTCTCGCTAATCGTTGCCTCCAACGTGATTCTGCTCTCGTCCTACGTGTTGGGTGGATACGGCACGTTCTTGTTGGTGCGCTATTTGTTGGGCAAAGATCGGCAGGCGTTGAGTCCGCAACTCATAACGCTCTGCGCCTTTGCGGCTGGGATCGTGTACGCCTTCGCCTCGTCGAAACTCTTTTACACCTCGTTGGGGCAGTTCAACATTTCCAGCAGCCAGTGGATCCCCTTCGTCGTCCTCTACACCCTGCGCACGGCGGAGCGCAGGCGCGCCCGCGATGCCGTTTTGGCCGGGATCTTTCTTACGTTTCAAGCCTGGGCAGAGCTAACCTATGCTTCGTTTCTGCTCATCTTGATAGCGCTTGTCTTTGTCTGGCAGCTTGTCGCCTCGGCGCAGGTAGATCGGCCGGCCCGACTACCGGCGGCGTTGGCGCATTCATTGCGGCGCTTGTACCCCTCCTTCCTGCTCATGGGGATGGTGACGCTGTTGGGGTTGCTGCCCTTCCTGTGGGCGATGGCGCCGGATCTACTGGCCGAGGGAGACTTTTTTGGCAGCGGCGGCGGTTTCGCCGATATCTTTAGCGCCGATCTGCTGGGCTACCTGCTGCCCACCCGGCTGCATCCACTGTTTGGGGCATGGACGGCGCAACTGCCCTTCCCCAACGACAAAGGACAGCAGATCTATATTGGCTACAGTGCGCTGATCGTGGCGGTTGTAGGTACAGCCTCCCTCTGGCGCAGGCAAGGGTGGCGTGGTCTGCTCTGGCCGTTGCTGACGCTTTGGTTCGCCTGGTTGACGTTGGGGGCCGAGGCGCGCTGGAACGGCGAAACCCTCTCCGTGCCCGGTCCATTTGCGCTGATCAGCCGGCTTCCTTTCTTCAGCGGCAACCGCTACCCCAGCCGATACAGCGTCCTGCTCATGCTCTGCGTGGCCGTGCTGGTAGGGTATGGGCTGCGAAAACTGGCAGACGTTGGCGAAGGTCGACGCCGCCAACTGAGCCTGCCCATTCTTTGCTCGGCCTTTATGGTTGTCTTTCTCTTTGAGCATCTTTCGGCGCCGCTGCCGTTGAGCGATTTCCGAGTGCCATCGATATACCGGGAGATCGCGGCCGAAGCGGGGGACTTCACCCTCTTAGAGTTGCCCACAGGCTGGCGCAACGGTGCACGTGTGATGGGGCGTTCGGACGTGCTGATCATGATGCAGCAGTGGTATCAGACGGTCCACGAGAAGCGGCGGCTGGGCGGAAATACGAGCCGCAATCCCGACTACAAATTTCAGTATTTCGCCGAAGCACCCTTGATCGGCGATTTGATCCGCCTGATGAACGCCGATGCGCAGATCGATGGACGAGCGTATCTTGCCCCCGCTGTCGACGCCGAGTGGACCGATCTAGTGGGGCGCAATCAGGCTATCGCACCCTGGGTGCTGGATCAGCTCAACGTGCGCTATGTCACCCTGCACCTCGAAAAGTCGCCGCCGGCGCTGATCCGCTTCGTGGAGGAAGCGCTGCCTGTGGCCTTTGTCGATCAGTGGCAGGGCGTCGATTGGGCGGGGGCGCCCGCAACCATTCGTCGCTATCGAGTGCTGCCGGTCAACGATCGCTCCTGGGAGGTCGATGCCGGTTCGGCAGTGGGCAAACTGACCGCCGCCGAGGGATGGTCCGCCGGTGGGGTGGACGGACGTATTCGCTACGCACTGCGACCGCAAGTTGATCTGCTCCTGGATCTGCCTGCGACAGGAGCGACCTTGACGCTGGAACTCTACGGTCCTGGCCGGTTGACCGACCTATCGCTGCACGGTCGTTCGCTGCCGTGGCAGGTGACGGAGTCGGGCGACGACGCCCAGATCGTTGAAGTCACTGTGCCGCCTGCCCTGGCCGTTGATCCGATCGATCGATTGGCATTGCACTTCGACGGCCTACATCCACTGTCCGCTGTGCCCCTCGTGGATGGCGATGGGTGGTCGATCGGCGCCACCGGTGTGCGCCTGCCTGTGGATCGACCTCTCTACGTGCGCAGCGCGGGCAAGGACGCCGGTGACTTCGCACATATCTTTTTGGCCGGCCGGCAGGTGGCACAGAACCAACTCGGTTATAATCTGATTGCACTCGACGACACCGGGCAGTTGCTGGAAAGTGTTGTCTTCAACACACTGATCTCGCCTTCCGAATCGGCGTCCATGGCGGAATGGATCGCACAATGGCCTGCCGGAACCATCATCGCCGGCGCCGTGCGTGATGAAGCCAGCTACAATCTGGGGCAGGACGCCGTCGACGCCTTGCAGCGGCTAGGCGTCACCACCGATCTGCGTGGTGCGTTCCGTGGTAGCCATGCGTTCATCGCCGTCGTGGGCGCGCCGGAAGGCAGCGCGCTCGACTCCTTTTCGGCGTGGGCTGTGGCCGAAGCCGCTGCCGGCCCGCCTATTGATGCAGAGTGGATCAGCGGTGGTGTGGGCCGCATCCACTTGTCGGAAGCTACAGGCTACTGAACCCGCCGCTGACGGCCCGGCCCACTTCTCCGTGTACACCCATCATTCATCTGCTTTTGAGAGGCATACCATGAGCAACAGTTCAGCACCTATCCGCATCGCTCAGATTGGCTACGGGTACTGGGGCCCGAATCTGGCGCGCAATCTTTACCAAATGCCCGACGTGGATCTGGCCTATCTGATCGACCGGGAGGCTCAGGTACTCGCCCATGCAGCGGGGCTCTTTCCGTCCACTGTGACCGGGCCCGATGCGGCACAGGTATTAGAGGATGACACCGTCGATGCACTTGTCATCGCCACCCCAGCCAAGACGCACTATGCTCTGGCCCGCGCCGCACTTCTGGCGGGGAAGCATGTCTTCGTGGAAAAACCGCTGGCCATGGATCTGGACGAAGCCCGCGCCCTGGTCGACCTGGCCGCGGAACGAGAGCGCATCCTCATGGTGGGGCATGTCTTTGAGTACAACTCCGCCGTGCGCTATATCAAGTCTGCCATCGATAGGGGCGATCTGGGTGAGGTCTACTATCTATATAGCCGGCGCGTCAACCTGGGCCGCGTACAGAGCGATATCAATGCCCTCTGGAGTATTGCCCCACATGATGTCTCGATTGCGCTCTATTTGTTGGGGGTAATGCCCGAAGCCGTCAGTTGTCACGGCGCAGCCTGCCTGAATGGAGAGGTTGAGGATGTGATCTTTTTGACACTACACTTCCCCGGCGAAGTGCTCTGCCACGTACACGCTAGCTGGCTTGATCCAAGCAAGCAGCGCGAGATGACGATTGTGGGAAGCAGCAAGATGATTGTCTATGACGATGTGGCCAGCGAAGACAAGATTCGGGTCTACGACAAGGGCGTCTACCGCCGCGGCGACCCCATTTATGGAGAATACCAGTTTAAGCTTCACTCAGGCGATATCCTGGTGCCACGCCTGGAGATGCGCGAGCCGTTGCGCGAGGAACTCGATGATTTTGTCCATGCCATCCGCAGCGGCGAACAGCCGCAGGCAAATGGTGAGAATGGGTTGCGGGTGGTGGCGGTGCTAGAGGCTGGGCAGCGAAGCCTGGCGCAGAATGGGGCTAAGATTCCGCTTGCGGTGTAGGGGACTGAGCAGAACGGCGGCCTCAGGCACGAGGCGCCGGCCGACTCATTGACAAAGGCTAAAGGCTTTCTGTCCAGTGCAGCGCCCCTGAGCGGTTATGAGCTTGTGCCGCAAAAGTGCGTGTTCTTGGATAGGGTGTAATTCAAGTTGGGGGCAAGCGGCACAGTAAGGCCCTCGCCCCCGGCCCCTCTCCCAGGTGGTATGGCATGGCTCGGGACGCACGATGTGCTCGTGTACGCACCATCGCCCCGGCTTACGCAGCGGGTGGGCGAGGGGAGGTGACGGGCACGATTGGTTGCTGATTGGTGAGGCCTGCGTCTTCCACATTGGTTGGCAGTGAAAATGAACGGCTGTCTACGGCTCCCCTCTCCCACCCGCGTTCATCGAAGCGGACAATGCCGCCGTGCATGTGGGTTGAAATGCCCACACAGCATCCTCAACCATGTGGGAGAGGGGCGGGGGTGAGGGCCTTAAGACCCCATCTCGCCAGGGCGAAAAGCCCCCGGCAGTTGCCTTGCCCCGAATCTGAATTAGACCCTTCTGGACAAGAGTACTGTTGTATCCTGGCCTTCAAGGATATACTACAGGGCAATCGCGTCAGGGGAGACAACCTGCAAAATTGACTGTTGAAATCCTGGAATGTTTACTTATGCGAAGAAACTGTGTATTCTTGTTCGCATAGACTTGCGGTCACTGCTATCTATATTCAATTGGCACCGAGAAATGGTCAAGTTTTATGACGAATGCGAGACAACGTCAGCCGAGCGTCGTCCTTCGGATCAAGATGCTTATCCTCCTTTCACCAATTGTACTGTGGATGATTGCGCCGCTCTGGTTTTCCTCTGCTCTGGCCCAATCGATCGATTCACGCTGGGTGATCTATAAACAGGAAGATGGTCTGGCATCGAACAATGTGTGGAAGATCCTGCCTCATGACGGAGAAGTCTGGTTCGGGACAGACAACGGCGTGAGTCGTTTTAACGGGGGGTGGCGCTCGTGGACGGTGGAGGATGGGTTCCCTGTCGGCAATGTCAAGGCGCTGGCTGCCGGTCCCGAACTGATCTGGGCCGGTACCGATCGAGGTGATCTGTTAAGTTCGGATGGCGAGAACTGGAACCATGTGCGTTCGCTTCCCTCTGCCATTCAGGTGATCCAGTGGATCGATGGTGAACTTTGGATTGGTACGAACGAAGGACTTTTTACCTGGAATGGCAACGAAGCGATCTCTGTGCCCATTATCGGGGATTTGTCGGTGCAGAGTATGGCCGCGCTCAACAATACGGTGTGGGTGGGCACCGATCAAGGAATCTGGTTGCGGCAGCGCGACGCCTGGTCACTGGTCACCGCAGACAACGGCCTGCCTGACAACAGTGTCACGGCGCTCTGGGTCGATAGCAAGGGCGTGGTCTGGGTAGGCACCGAAGCGGGCATTGCTCGCCAGGAACCCGGCACCGGTGTATGGCACGAAATCGACTCCGACAACAATACCGAGGGGAATCCTTTCCACATTCAAGCCTTGGCAGGTGATAGCAACGGCACGGTGTGGGGCGGCATGGATGACGACGGCTACTTCCGTATCGATGAAGTTGGCAGTGTACGCGTCTTTCCCGGTGACTTTGGGTTGACCACCCGCTATGTCCACACCGTTGCCGTCGATGTGGATGACGCAATCTGGTTTGGCACTATCTCTGGTGTCTTTCGCTATGAAGAAAACACCTGGGGTAAAGAAGTGCAAGATCCTGTGTACTTTCCGGGCATCAATTACATCAACACCATTCTCGTCGACCAGGCGAATCAGGTCTGGATTGGTACACAGGGCGCAGGGATACGGCTCAAATCCAACGGCGCCCGATTGTCGCTCGCCGAACAGACATTTAATGGGCTAAAGCAACCGGCCCGCGATGAAGAGGAAGTCGAACCTGTTGAGGTTGTCAGCCCGCTACCGGATGACCATGTTCACGCATTGGTTGCGGACGATCAGGGCAACATCTGGGCCGGCACAGAAAAGGGCGTTACCCTTTATACCATAGCGAACCAAACGTGGTCGCAGCCCATCTCTGTGGACGCTTTGCCTGCGCCTGAGGTGCAGGAACTGCTGCTGGATCGAGGCGTCCTCTGGATAGGGACCCCCGCTGGATTGGCCCGCTACACGGTGGCCGACAAGGAACTGGCGGTGGTTCGGGCGCTTGAGGGCAAGGATGTGCGCGCCCTGACCCTGGATTCTTTGCAGCGAGTATGGGTAGGCACGCGTGGCGATGGTATTTTTGCGCAGATGGGGAACGAGGTTTGGGCCCACTATTGGCACCAGGACGACGATGCCAATAGCATATCGAACAACGATGTGGTGGCGCTTTCTACGGATCTGGGCGGTGGTATTTGGGCGGCGGTGGATCGTCATGGCCTCAATTACTGGGACGGTGAGCGCTGGCACGACTACGGCAACCGCATCGAACTCCCCAGCAAATTGTTGTATACGCTGTATGTCGACCCGGTAGACGGCTCACTGTGGATTGGCAGCGAAGGCGGTGTCACCCGCTATGACGGCCGTACCTGGGAGACGCTCAGCATTGATAACATTCTGCCCAACGCGTCGATCTTTGCGATTGCGCATACCCAAGACGGCAGTTACCTGTTTGGTGGTAGAGATGGCCTGACTTACTATCACCCTGAATCGACCCCACCCTGGATTCGCATTGAACCGATTCCAGGGACATACGCCCATGAGATCGGCAGTGGTATCGAAACCACGTTTGGAGAACCGTTAGGTGTCCGCTATGTGGCAGGCGATCTTCATACGGCAGCCAGCGACCTCGATGTGATCTACCGGGTTGTCGGCCCGAATCTAAACGGTTCATGGCTTACAACCAACGGGGAATTCCTCGATCTGCCGGCCTTCGAAGAGATAGGCGATTACACGGTGGAACTGGTGGCGCGTGATCGAGCATTCAACTACTCTGAACCGGCTCGCTTGAATGTTGCAGTGGTAATGCCTCCATCCACCGTCCAACTGCCATTCGTGGGGCAGGTCGAGAGCGAGGTGCTGATTGCCTTTTTGTTGATTGCGGGCGTGGCTGCGATCAGCTTCGTTTACATGAGTGTCGGTATCCTCCAAAGTCGTCGGCGTGGACGCGAAGCACTGGTGCGCGGCTTTAACCCCTTTGTCAGCGGCGAACCCGTCCGCCGTGAGGACATGTTCTTTGGGCGGATTGGGCTCTTGCAGCGGATCGTCGATACGCTGCACAACAACAGCATCATGATCCACGGCGAACGACGCATCGGCAAGACGACGTTGCTCTACCAACTGGCTGCGCGGCTGCGCGAGGCAGACGATCCCGAATATTGGTTCATTCCGCTCTACGTTGACCTGGAGGGGACCACCGAAGAGAACTTTTTTCACTTCCTCTTCGAAGAGATCGTGAGCGGCGCGATGACCCTGCCGGGCGCCAGAGAGCGGTTAACGGTAGAGTTGCGGGATCTGCTGTATAGCAAGACGCCCGCCGCCAAATACAGTGATCGCGAGTTTAGCCGCGATCTGCGCGATGTGATCAAAGTGCTGCAGGCCTATGGCGAAGAGATCTATCCACATAAGCGCATGCGATTGATCCTTCTGCTCGATGAAATGGACGTCATGAGCGGTTACAGCCGTCTGGTGCAGCAGCGTCTCCGGCGCATCTTTATGCGCGATTTCGCCGCAACACTTGGGGCCGTAGTGGCCGGCATCCAGATTAACAAAGATTGGGATCGGATAGAAAGCCCCTGGTACAACCTCTTTAATGAGATTGAACTGGGGCCGTTCAACCGACAACAAGCCGAGGAACTTTTGATCGAACCGATCCGTGCGGTCTATCAGTATCAACCGGCGGCGTTGAAATTTATCATCGACCACAGCGACGGGCGTCCTTTTCGCTTGCAACAGCACGCACTGGAAGCTGTCAACCATATGTTGTCGCAAGGTCGTCGGGAGATCCGGCTTGAGGACGTTGAGTACGCATACGAACAGATTCAACGTGTGAATACGGATACCCACATCGGCATCGCTCAGGCTCGTCGATTGCCAATGAAAGAACTTGTCGCGCAGAAAGTAGTAGCGCAAGACGAACAGGTGGATCAAGCGCAGCCGGCGGCAGACGAGATCGATGAGCAGGATACGCAAGTATCGGAGTGACTACCTCTACCCATTGGCCTAACCCAGTACCATAGAATCGAGCTTTTCGTCAGGCCGTCATCAAACAGGAACCATCACATTGCAGGTGCAAGGATAGATGCAAGATGCGTAACCCTTACATCGTAGGACGCTGGCTGCAAGGCGACGATCATTACGGGCGCCAACGCGTTCTAGATTATTTGATCAATGCTCAAGAACCGGCGACCTGGGTCGTTGGCACGCGCCGAATGGGCAAAACATCGCTGTTACGCCAGTTGGAATGGCTGACGGATCGACCTGAGTCGACGTTGATGCCGCTTTTCTGGGACTTGCAGGGCTGTGAAACCCCGCAGGATCTTGATTCTGAGTTGTTTATCTCTATTGAGGATCAGGCCCAACGCTTCGAAGCGTTGGGCGTCGATGTGGCATCGCTTGAACAGATGGATACCCTGCGCATCCTTCGTACGTTGCAGCGGGAACTGAAAAAATGCAACAAACGCCTCTTACTGCTCATCGATGAGACCGAAGCCTTGATCAACGTGGGTGCGCGCGACAGCCAGTTTCTGGCGCGACTGCGCAAGGCCTTCCAAAGCGGGAATCATCGCACAGTCATGGTAGCCACCAAAGCGTTGATGCGGCTCAACGAAATGTCGGGCGATTGGAACACCAGTCCGTTCCTGTTCGGGGTTAACCTGGCCAACTTGTGGAGCCTCGATCAGGAGGCAAGCCGTGATCTGGTGTTGCAAAAGCAAAGCCCTTTTCAGATGAATGTTTCGCCCGGATTGCTCGAAGACATTCTGCTGCATACCCACGGCCATCCCTACCTGGTGCAGTTTCTGTGTTACCGGCTGTTCGAGAGTGTATCAGACCTGGGCGGGACGTTGCGGCCTATCGTCGAGGACGATCTGCGCCCCGATCACTTGCTGTCGGGCTTCTTGCGGATCGACTTTGAACACCTCACACCGCTCGAACGCCAAATTCTGCTGACAGTAGTTCGTCATGGCGTGATCGGTGAAGATGAACTCTGTGTGGAACTCAGCCATGAAGATCCTGCCCGCATTGCAACCTTTGCCTATGGCATGAACAAACTTGGCCACCTGCGCTCGGTCTATGGACAGTGGACATTGGGGAATGAGTTTCTACGCCGCTGGGCGCTGGAAAATTACTCGCGCCTGGTTACGTCCACGCAGTCTCAGGTGAGCGATCAGGGTATGGAATCTCTCTTCATCGCCGGGCGCCGAATGGAACACAGCTATCTGCAGCAGGAAATGCACATGTTGCAGGCCAAACTTGATGACCGTCTTACTCTACGCAGTGCTTATGAGCGAAACGTACCCGTGCACCTGTCCACCGAGATTCAGGATCTGCGTCGAGAGATCTATTTGGTGAGCGAGCAGTTGCGCTATCTCGATCAATTGGATCAACCGGAGAGTCCCACAGGTTCCTCGGATGGCTAAACTTTGGCGCCTCTGATGAATGTCGTATAATTGAAGAATCCGTCACATTGGCTGGGCCTTTACGGCTCAGCCAATTTTGTGTGTCGCTTATCAAACAGTCCAGGCAAAGGTAGATTCCTTTCATGAGCCAAGCGATCCCACTGGTCGATCTTAAAGCCCAATATGCCGCCATCCAACCCGAAGTTGACGCGGCTATGCGGCGTGTCCTTGAGAATACCAGTTTCATTATGGGGCCGGAAGTCACCGCATTTGAGGCGGCATTTGCCCAGTTCTGTGAGGTGCAGCATTGCGTCGGTGTGGCCAGTGGAACGGCCGCCCTGGAACTTTCTTTGCGGGCCTTGAACATTGGGCCCGGCGATGAAGTGATCACCGTCGCGCACACCTTTATCGCCACCGCCGAAGCGATCTCGGCAGTGGGTGCAACGCCGGTCTTCATCGACATAGATCCGTCCACCTATAACATGGCGCCCAACGCGCTCTTTGCTGCCTTCTCGCCGCGGACGCGCGCGATTCTCCCCGTCCACATTTACGGCCAGACGGCGGACATGACCACGATCAGCGCCATTGCCCACCAACAGGGCGTCCCCATTGTGGAGGACGCCGCACAGGCGCACGCCGCCACCTGGGCCGGGATCAAAGCCGGTGGGTTGGGTCGGCTGGCCTGTTTTAGCTTCTACCCCGGCAAGAACCTGGGTGCTTATGGAGACGCCGGCGCCGTCACCACCAATGATGCGGCATTGGCCGAGCAGATCCGCCTCTTGCGCAATCATGGCCGCCACGACAAGTATTTGCACGAGATCAAAGGCTATGGCCAGCGTATAGATGCCCTGCAAGCCGCTGTGCTGGCGGCGAAACTACCCTACCTGGCCCAATGGACAGAGGCTCGACGCCGCCTGGCCGCGCGATATAGCGAGTTGCTGGCCGATCTAGAGATCATGTTGCCGGTGGTTGATGCACAGGCAGATGCCGCCTGGCATCTCTATGTGATCCGTACCTCGCGCCGTGATGAACTGTTGGACTATCTCAAAAAACAGGGGATCGGGGCAGGGATTCACTATCCTGTGCCGCTACACTTGCAGCCGGCCTACGCCGAGTTGGGGTATCAGCCGGGTAGCCTGCCCGTGACCGAAGCGGTGGCGCGCACTTGCCTTAGCCTGCCGCTCTACCCGGAAATGAGTGATGAGCAACAAGATCGCGTGGTTGCTGCTGTGCGATCCTTTGTGGAGATCTAGCAATGGCGAGCCGCCACGAAGCCGTCCCTGATCAAGCAGACCATCGTCAACCCGTAGGCGATCCGATGTCGCAATCGCCCGATCAGATCCCGCCTGCCCTCCTGGTCTCGGTGGTGGTGCCGGCGCGCAACGAAGAGTCAACCATCGAATTGGTGGTGCGTCGTTCGTTTGCCGCCTTTGTCGAGTTGGAGTGCCAGGGCGAAGTCCTCGTGGTCAATGACGGATCCACCGACAGCACCGGGCGTATGTTGTCCTCCTTGCAACGCGAATACCCGGCTTTGTCGGTCTTCACCAATCGCCGCAGCCAGGGTATGACCTCGGCGTTGCAAAGGATGTTTGCCGCCAGTTGCGGCGAAATCGTGATCCTCATTCCCGCCGACATGGAATCGGATCCGCTGCTTGACGTGCCCGCGTTGGTACGCCACCTACAGGACGCAGATCTCGACGTGGTGGCAGGTTGGAGACAGGGGCGACGCGACGGCAAAGTCTTTGCCAGTTCGCTCTACAACCTGGTGATGCGCCGCCTCGCCGGCGTCAGAGTTCACGACGGCAACTGGATTAAGGCCATGCGCCGCCAGGTGATCGAAAGCCTGCCGCCGCTGCGTTCAGATCGGCACCGTTTTTTGCTTATGATCGCCGCCCATCAGGGCTTCCGAATCGGTGAGGTCAAGACTTTCTATCAGCCACGCCAGGCCGGATCGAGCAAGTTTGGCTTCAGCCGTATCCCTGCCAGCTTCCTCGATGTCCTGGTCGTGCGTTTCCTGCTCACCTTTAGCCGCGCCCCCATGCGCTTTTTTGGGGGTTTGGGTTTGACCGGGATCGCGATTAGCCTCATCACATTTCTCTACCTGACGGGGCTTTACATTTTTACCAACACCCAACAACGGCCCATCTTCATCGCTGCCGGTATTCTGGCTGTGATCAGTGTGCTCCTGCTCCTGGTGGGCTTTGTGGCTGAACTGATTGTAAGTCAGACCGAACGTATTGATGAACTGGAACGCCATTTGGCCGAAAATGTACATGCCCGGCGCCATAGCGGATGAACGGAATCGCGCTTACTGGATACACCCACGGCACGCTGCATAGTATCGCGTTGATGGATCGGCTTGTTCGACTTTCGGCAGATAGGAAAATCAACTTCCCCATGAGAACATTATGAGTGTATTGCCTTCGCTTGACCTGAAAGCCGGGTATGTGAACCGCATGTTTGCGCAGATCGCACCCCGTTATGATCTGATGAATCGCCTGATGACCGGCGGCCAGGATGTACGCTGGCGAACCGAGTTGGTGCGGCTTTGCGGTCTGCCGCCCCACGGTCGCCTGTTGGATGTTGGCACCGGCACCGGAGACATTGCCTATGAAGCGCTACGCCAACAGCCTTCGCTCACGGCTGTAGGGTGCGACTTCACCTATGAGATGATGGCCTTTGGCAAGGTCAAGTCCACCGCTCGACTCGTCCGTTTCGTACAGGGAGACGCGCTGCAACTGCCCTTTCCCGATTCCTACTTCGATGCGGTGACCAGCGGCTTCTTGCTACGCAATGTGGTGGATATTGAAGCCGCCCTGCGCGAACAAAGGCGCGTCACCAAACCCGGCGGCAAGGTCGTTTGCCTGGAGACGACGCCGCCCAGCCAGACGGTCCTGGCCCCATTCGTGCGCTTTCACATGTTCCGTGTGATTCCGCTGTTGGGACGTTTCCTGTCTCCGCAAGGGACGGCCTATCAGTATCTGCCGCAGAGCACCACGGTCTTCCCCGAACCCGACGTTCTGGCGCGCTCGATGGAGCGGATTGGGCTCAAAGATGTCTTCTTCCGCAAACAGATGTTGGGAACGGTGGCGATCCATGTGGGCACGGTTTAACAGGCAATGGTGATCGATGAGTGAGGATCAGATGGAGGACGGCCAGGGGATCTCGGATCTGCACGGAAGCCGGGCAGCGCTGCGCGGCAACCCATCGTTCGTGTGGCGGGCAGGCCAGGAACGTCGCCTGTCAATGATTTTGCGCTGGGCGCCGTCACCGATGCAGCGGGCGCTGATCGACGGCTGCGGTGTCGGCATGTACGTCAAAGCGCTCCAGCCCCACGTACATGACGTCTACGGCATCGACATTGAAGGCGAGCACCTGATCCACGCCGTGCGTACGGCCCCCGCTGCACAGTTGCAACTTGCCCGCGGCGAGCAGCTTCCCTATCCAGACGATTTCTTCGATCTCACCCTGTCGCACGAGGTCTTGGAGCACGTCCAGGACGATCAATTGGCGGTTGCCGAGATTGTACGCACGCTACGACCGGGCGGACGTTCTATTCTCTTTGTGCCGAATCGGTTGCATCCGTTTGAAACACACGGGCATTACTGGCGCGGCCAATATCACTTCGGCAATACGCCCTTGATCAACTACTTGCCTGACGTCTGGCGCAATCAACTGGCGCCGCACGTACGCGCCTACACCACCTGGGGCATCCTGCGTCTGTTTGTGGGCCAACCGGTGCGCATCCTGCACCACACCCAGATCTTTCCCGGCTACGATAACATCGTGCACAGGCGGCCTGGGCTGGGGAAATGGCTGCGTCGCGTCACCTATGCCCTTGAACGCAGCCCGTTGACCTTCCTGGGTAACAGTCATTTTCTCGTGGTCGAGAAAGATGTATAGCCGCTTGCCGTGGAATTCCCAGATCCGCTTTCGCGCCAAAGTTTTGGTCAATCCCAGGCGCGGTGCTAGAATGACAAATGCGTTTGCTCCGGGGCAGCCGTTGGTTGCCCCGCTTCTGTGTACGTGGAACGGATGACACTGGCATGCGTTATCTCACAGGCAGATCCGATTTGCCAGTGTCGCTGTAGCATCTATCGATGAGTATCCTCTATGTCACGTCTGAATAGTTACGATAAGATTATGATCTCGCGGCGCAAACGCCAGCGCGCCAGGAGCAACCGCCCTCGCCCGTGGTTGTGGGTCTTCCAGGGAGTGGCGGCCGTGGTGCTGACCTTTGTGCTCTCGGTGAGCGGTGTCGCTGTTGCGGGCGCTGCTACCGCGCTGGGGATCTATGGCTTTTACGCGCGTCAACTGCCCGATGCCAACGTGATTGAATTACAGCAAGATGAGTTTGAAACGGTGCGCATCTATGATCGCACAGGCCAATATTTGCTGTACGAAAGCGTCGATCCCCGCCCATTCCGAGGGGATCGCACCTATCTATCATTGGACGAAATGTCGGACTGGGTGTGGAAATCGTCCGTCTCTTTGGAAGATCGGAACTTTTGGGAGAATCCGGGAATTAACGTGCGCGGCCTCTTCCGCGCCTTTTTCTCCAACATCCAGGGTGGCGGCGTGCAGGGTGGTTCGTCCATCACCCAACAGTTGATCAAAAACGTGATCATTGCACCCGAAGAGCGGACGCAACAGTCGTACGCCCGTAAGATCAAAGAAGTGATCCTGGCGTTGGAGGTGACGCGTCAGTATCCCAAAGAGAAAATCCTGGAGTGGTACCTCAACTATAACTTCTACGGCAATCTTGCCTATGGGATCGAAGCGGCCAGCCAGGTCTATTTTGGTAAGAGCGCTGCCGAACTGAATGTCGCGGAAGCGGCTATGTTGGCGGCAATTCCAAACTTTCCGGCGCTCAATCCTATCAATAATCCTGAAGATGCCAAGGAACGTCAGCGCCTTACGCTGGATGCGTTGGCCGCTGCCGGATACCTGACCCCGGCAGAAGCGGATGCCGCTTTTGCCCAGGAACTCGATCTGCGAGAATCCGTGGCCGAACGGTTCGACGTCCTTACCGCGCCACATTTTGCACTCTACGCGCTGGAACGCATCAAAGAAGAGTTCAACACCGCCGAAGATCCTTACTTCATCTGGAAGAAGGGACTAGAAGTCTACACGACCCTGGATGTGGACCTGCAAAAACATGCGGAACGGGTCGCACGCGAGCACATTGCCTCGCTCAACGAGCAGGGCAAAGAGGTCAACAACGCGTCGGTAGTTGCCATCAAACCCGATACTGGCGAGATCCTTGCCATGGTCGGCTCGTTGGATTACAACAACGATGACATCGATGGCCAGGTCAACGTAGCCATCTCAGAGCGGCAACCCGGCTCTAGCTTCAAGCCCTACGTCTACTTGACCGGCCTCTTGCAGGGCATGACGCCGTCGTCGATGATCCTCGATGTACGCACTGCCTTTCCCCAGTCCGACGGCTCGTACTATGTGCCTGAAAACTACGACCGTCTCTATCATGGGCCGGTGAGCCTGCGCGATGCCTTGTCCCGATCCTACAATATCCCCGCCATCAAGGTGATGGATCAGGTGGGTGTTGCCGCCGCCTTGCGCACCGCACACAAACTGGGGATCAACGGCCTCGATCGCGGGCTTAATTTTTATGGCCTCAGTCTGGTGTTGGGGGGCGGCGAAGTAACGTTGCTCGATCACACCTACGCCTACAGCGTTCTCGCCAACGGCGGGGTCATGGCCGGTGAACCGGTTCCCCCAGAATTGCAGCGGACAGGCTTCCGCACGCTCAATCCTGTCTCGATTTTGCAGGTGCGCGATTCCGCCGGTACTGTCCTCAAAAAATACGAGCAGCCCGACGTCGAGCGCATCATCAGCGCAGATGCACAGTTTCTCATCACAGATATTCTGAGCGATGACGTGGCGCGTGCACCGATCTTCGGCGCCAATAGTCTGCTGACACTGCCCGATCGCAAAGTCGCAGCCAAGACGGGCACGACCAATGGCAACAAAGACGCCTGGACGATGGGGTTTACGCCTCAGTTGGCCGTCGGGGTCTGGGTGGGCAATACCGACAATACCTCTATGGATCGTACAACAGGCGCATCGGGTGCGTCTCCGATTTGGAACGCTGTGATGCGCAAGTATCACGAGGGGTTGCCTGCTACCTGGTACGAGCGCCCCGCCAATATCACCAATCGGGCCGTCTGCTGGCCCAGCGGATTGTTGCCTTCTCCTGCCTGTCAGCGCCAGCGCAATGAGATTTTTATCGCCGGCACCGAACCCAGCGTCGTCGACAATATCTGGCAATCGTTTGAGGTGGATGGTCAGCCGCAAACGTTTATGATCCTGCCGCCTGAAGCAAATGACTGGATGCGTACGAGTGGTCTGGCGCAGCCACCCCAAAGCACAGGCGAATCTCTTGTGGAATTCGACCCCGAAGTCGCCATCACGTTTCCTGCTCCCGGAGGCTACATCAGCGGACAGGTGGAGATTCGCGGGAACGCGCGTGGCGGCGATTTCCGCAACTATCGGATTGAATTTGGCCCCGGCCTGGAGCCTGCCGAGTGGACGCAAATCGGCCCCGAACATGGTAACCAGGTCGAAAACAATGTGTTGGAATTCCTGGATACCACGACGCTCGCCGAAGGGCTTTACACGTTGCGCCTCTCCGTTCAACAAGGAGACGGCAGTGTTCGCCAGTGGACGAACCAGGTCACGATCGACAATACGCCGCCATCGGTTGTGATCAGCTACCCATCCGCCGACCAGGTCTACGTGATGGAAGATGACGAGCAGGTCAATGTCAACGCATTGGCCAACGATCTTTTGGCGATGGAGCGGGTAGAGTTCTATCGTGATGGCGTCAAATTCGCCGAAAGTACGGTGGCTCCGTACAACGAACGCTGGAAGATTGCCATGCAAAACGTCTCGGTGGATGGAGCCGAGGCGAGCAACTGGCCCGGCATCGAGAGCCAATTTGACGACATCACACCGGGGCGCATCCGTACCTTTGAAGACGGTTTTGCGGCTGTGCTCACCGGGCGCAGCGTTTACCTTGAAAGTCATCTCTTCAAAGCCATCGCTTACGATCGCGCCGGCAACCAGGCCGAAAGCGAAGAAGTGCGCATTTATGTGCGTGCCAGGAAACCGGAGTAGAGGCAATGCCCACTATTTTGATTACCAACGATGATGGTGTACAGGCCCCCGGCATTCAAGCGCTGGCCCAGGCATTGGACGCATTGGGCACCGTCATCGTAGTGGCGCCGGATCGCAATTGGAGCGCCGCAGGGCACCCGAAAACGTTGCACAAACCGCTGCGCGTGCAGTCCGTCACCTGGGACGATGGACGTCAGGTGCTCGCCTGCAGCGGCGCACCTTCAGACTGTGTGGCGTTGGCGTTGCTTGGCCTGGTGGAAAGCCCCGTTGATCTCGTCGTCAGCGGCGTGAACAGCAATTACAACCTCGCTTCCGATGTCATCTACAGCGGCACGGTGGCCGGCGCCATGGAAGCCTGTATCACCGGCGTGCCTGCCGTAGCCATCAGCATGGGACCCCCCGAGGAGCACATCGCCTCGGTACAGTCGGCACTGACCCATGTCGGGTTCGTGGCTGCCGAGATCGTGCGTCATGTTCTGATGAACGGCTTGCCCCAACAGGTCATGCTCAATGTCAACGTGCCCTGGTCGTCGGCCCGTGAATTCCGAGGCATCGAAGTGACTCGTCTGGGCCGTCGCATTTATCGCGACGTCCTTGTCAAGCGCGACGATCCATGGGGTCGCCCATACTACTGGATCGGCGGTGAAATCCCTGGCGGTGTCCCGGATGACGGCACCGACATTGGCGCTGTGGAGAACGGCATCGTCAGTGTCACCCCCCTGGGTATCGACCTGACCCAGCACGATCTTCTCGGAACCATTTCCGACTGGAACTTTGCAAAGGAAGCTCTCGCTGCGCCTTGATGGCCGGTGGGTGTCACGTCTATGGTCTTCAAACCGTTTCCGTGTCGTAGCCGTTGGGAAGGGCTCTTCGTGATCAGTTGGATCTTGCTGATCGACGTGCTCCTTTTCACGTGGATGAACAGACGCACCACTGATTGGTTGAGCTTTGTCCTACTATTGGGTATCCTTGTCAGCGTGCCATTGCTTATCCACCTGATCTATCGAACATGGGGTGCATTCAATCTCTCTTATCGGCTGGATCGAGATGCCCTCTACATTCGCTGGGCGGCCACGTCACAGGTGGTGCCCTTATCCGCCATTCGACGTGTGATCCGCAGTGGCAATGAAGTAAAAGGATGGGCACCCTGGCACTGGCCTTCTCCATTTGTGCGCACCAGCAAGGGCCAGCGCAACCGTCGCCTGGAGCGGTGTGCTTCTCGTCCACTACCATCATGCCTGCTTTTGGAAACTGAAACTGCTATCTTCGCCCTCTCACCCATCCGCTCGGATGCATTCTTGGAAGCGATGGATGCCTATCATCGTCTCGGGCCGATCACAATGCTGACCCAGGAACGGCGGCGTCCACTGGTGGGTGCTGAGTCTTTGTTGGATCGTCCTGGCTTTGCCCTGCTGGGGTTGGGCGCGCTGGGTGTGTTGATCCTCTTTGGCGTGTTGATGGTCCAGTACCCTGGCTTGCCTGAACGATTGGTGACCGAGTACAGCAGCACTGGCACCCCAGACAGTATTCGCCCTAAGAGTTCACTCTTTGTGTTGCCGATCATTGGTCTGGCTGCCTATCTGGTCAATGGGGTTGGCGGTGTGTGGATGGCCTATCGGCAGCAGCGCCTGGGCACATATTTGTTGTGGGGCGGGACGTTGATTGTACAATTGCTTGTGCTGTTAGCGCTTTTCAGCCTGATTGGCTGAGCAGACCGGCCCAATTGGCAACTTTACTCACTGATTGAACCATATGGAGTGCTTGTGTCGCAGCGTCCATTTTTAAGCATTGTCATCCCAGCCTATAACGAGGAAAACCGTCTCCCCAAGTCGTTGGAGAAGATCCGGCAGTTCCTACATGACCAGTCTTACCAGAGTGAGGTTCTGGTTGTGGAGAACGGTTCGACTGATGATACGGATGGGGTCGTCAAGCGCTTCTGCGCGCAACTCGATCCATCGGAGCCGTTTGTCGTACAGTTGCTGCACAGCGTCCCCGGCAAAGGGGCAGCGGTGAAAGTAGGCATGTTGGCAGGCAAAGGTGACTTCCTCTTTATCTGTGACGCCGATCTCTCCATGCCCATCGAAGAGGTGAGCAAGTTTCTGCCGCCGCAAATGAATGTGAGCCAGTATGATGTAGCCATCGCCAGCCGCGAAGTCAACGGCGCGGTTCGCTACAATGAGCCTTTCTACCGTCACCTGATGGGGCGCGTCTTCAATTTCATTGTGCGGATGCTGATTATCCCCGGCATTGAAGATACACAGTGCGGCTTCAAATGTTTTACGCGTGAGGCGGTGCAGCAGATCTTCCCCTACCAGACGATCAACGGCTGGGGCTTTGATCCAGAAGTTCTCTACATAGCCCGCCTGCGTGGGCTCAATTTGGTTGAAGTGCCGATCAACTGGTACTACATGGCCGAAAGCCGTGTCAGCCCGCTGCGCGACACCATCAATATGCTGAGTGAGGTGTTACGCATTCGCCGTAACGGTGGACGCGGCCTCTATGAAAAGGGGACGCGGCCGACCGGCGGCAGCGAAGTAGTCGCCGACTGACGGTACGCCGACTGACGGTTCGCCGACTGACGGTCGTTCAACTGAGAAATCGAAAAGGCGTCCTCACCTTGAGGACGCCTTTTGGCGCAAGAATATTGGTAGCACCGGTGTCGCGCATCACGCTTTCGCTGTGAAATCTCCGTATTTGCCGCGGAAGTAGAGCAATGGATCGCCCTCTGCCCAATCGAGATACTCGACCCGGCCGATGAAAAGCGTATGATCGCCTGCTTCGTGGGCGTCCACCACGTTTGCGATCACGTGCCCCAACGCCTCCTTGAGCAGGGGTATTCCCTCTTCCCAAACAAATTCCGGAACCAGATCGGGGGCGCCGAAGCCGGCAAAGTGCTGGCTGTAGGCGGCCTGATCCTGATTCAAAATGCTCACTCCATATCGACTTCCCTGGCTGAGCATATTGTGCAGGTGTGCGCGTTTGTCCACCGAAACGAGGACCAACGGTGGATCCAGCGAAACGGAGAGAAACGCACTCGCCGTCATGCCGTGGATCTTATCATTGACCATGCTTGTGACTACGGTGACACCAGTGGCAAATCGTCCCAGCGTGTTGCGAAACGCCTTAGGATCGATGGTTGGTTTCTTGTTTTCGTCGCTCAATGGTTCTTTTCTCCCGAGTATGGTTAGCTTGTTCACCTATCCTAGCCAACTTCAGCCGAGGAAGCAAAAAGAGTGGCTACCTGCACGGCAGGATTGTCAACCGCTTTCCACTCTGTTCATCGCCAGCACGATCTGCACGGCGTTGGCGACATAGTGGGCCAAAAAAGGGGCGAGCAGGCTCTGTTGCCAAAGGAAGAGTAGGCCAAAGATCATCCCACCCAACGCCGCGCCCATCATGCCCCAGATGCCCTGGGGACTGTGCAACAACCCAAAGGCGACGCCAAAAACGATCAACAGCAGCCACGGCGAAGCAATGGGCGAGAGTCCCCCTAAGAGTAGGCTGCGGAAGAGCAACTCCTCGAAGAAGACCACGGGCACCAGTGCGATCAGCACCAGCCAGAACTCATTCAGGCTGCTCGGCAAGATGTACCCAATCACCGTTGAGGAATAAAACCGTTCCCCGGTCGTACGTACAATGAAAAGCGTACTATGGTAGAAGGCGTAGGCCATGCCGATGCCGGTAAGGATGCCCACCCATATCTGGGTGGCTACGGCAGGGAAGTGCCATCCTAGCCGAACAGGGTCCACACGGCTGAGCACACCAAGGCCTATACAGAGTATGATCAATATCAGCCGCACGGCATTCTCTGCGGGCATGAGCAGCAGATTGTGGTCTGGCTGCCATTGTTTTAAGAGTCGGGCGGTGGCGTAGGTGCTGTAGCCGATAACCAATAGCAGCCCGATCACCAGGATAAGATAAAGCGTATAGTGCCATTCCATAGACAAGAGTTTACCGGAGGTGTAGTGGTTTCGTCTACTTCGATCATTGCATTGTGCAAGCTTTCACGCAACTTCACGGTTTTCTGACGACTTGCGCCACGGTTTACTCTTTGCTATACTACACGTCGAAAAGTTGAGGAGGCAATCCCTCGTCAACGGCGGAGACAAAGGCGTCTCCGCCTTTTTTTATTGGCTCCAGGTTCGCCCTCACTGCGCCCGCGCAGTATAATGGATCTGAGCAGTTGGACGTTAGGGGGGTGGCGGGTCAGGCGGGCTAAAATCGCCGAACCTCTCAATCCCCAGTTTTACAGATCTACATCCAATCGAAATACCAGCCTCTCTATGAAGGAGCACCGAATGACCTCAGCGATGGGTTTTTTGTTCAACGAAGAACATGAAATGGTGCGCAAGATGGTGCGTGAATTTGCCGCCAAAGAGATCACCCCGCACATTAAAGAATTCGACCGCCAGCAGATGTTTGACGCCGATCTGCTGCCCAAATTGGCGGCGCAAGGCTTCCTCGGCATCTGTATCCCGGCGCGCTATGGCGGCGCCGGCATGGACTATATCAGCCTCGGCATCGTCAGCGAGGAACTAGAGTACGCCGATACCGCTGCCCGTGTGATCATCAGCGTCCATGTTGGGTTGAACAGCCTGGGCGTCTTTCAATGGGGGAGCGAAGAGCAGAAACAGCGCTTCCTCACGGCGCAGGCCACCGGCGAAAAGATCGCCTGTTTTTGCCTGACTGAACCTGACGCCGGCACCGACGTACAGGCCATGCGCGCCACCGCGCGCAAAGAAGGCGATGTCTACGTCCTCAACGGCGAGAAGGTCTGGATCAGCCTGGCCGACGTTGCCGATCATTTCCTCGTCTTCGCCAAGACCGATCCCCACGCCGAGCCGCCTTACCGCGGCATGTCGGCCTTCATGGTCACCCGCGACATGGCCGGGCTCACCTCGGGCAGCTATCACGGAAAACTGGGCGTGCGCGCCGGCAACACCGGCTGGATCAAAATGGACAACGTCGAAGTGCCCGCCGCAAACCGCATCGGCGAGGAAGGCGAAGGCTTTAAGATCGCGCTCACCTGTATTGACAACGGACGCTACACCGTGGCCGCCGGCGCACTCGGACTCGTGCGTGCATCGCTCGATGCCAGCACCCGCTACGCCCAACAGCGCAAGACTTTTGGCAAGCCGATTGGCGAACACCAGCTTGTGCGCCGCATGATCAGCCTTATGGTGCAGCGCCGCGATGCTGCCGAATTGCTCGTTTACAAGGCCGGGTGGATGAAGAACCAGGGGCTGCGCAATACCCGCGAAACCACATTGGCGAAATGGTTCGCCACCGATGCCAGCTTCGACAGCGCCGCCGATGCCGTTCAGATCCACGGCGCCTACGGCTTTAGCGACGAATACGATGTGGAACGCTTTTTGCGCAACAGCAAGGGTGCCGTGATCTACGAAGGCACGCGCGAGCTTCAGCAACTGCTGCAAGCCGACTTTGAAATGGGCGAACGCGACCTGCCTCGCCTGCGCTGCGAACTCCCGGCCTATGATGCAGATGCGTGGATGGCGGAAGCCTAGTCAATTCCGGCGGACACAGGCCGACACGCTCTACCAGTGGTACAGGCGCCCTATCTCCGCCGTGGGATTGACGCCATCGTGTACTAGATATCCTGGAGACGGGTTGCCTAAACATCTTCGCAACTCACCCACAATACGCATCGATACAATCATGCGTACATACCATTGAGGTTGCTTGTTGGATTTGTACGCAAATCGAGGAGAGAATGACGTGAAAATAGCTGTGCTGATCAAACAAACCCCCGATACGGCGGAACTGCCCAAGGTCTCGGCAGAGGAGGCCGGATCGGGCGAGGTCAAGGCCACGATGGTCATCAATCCGTGGGACGAATACGCTGCCGAGGAAGCCATCGATCTGGCCGACCGCTTTGACGGTGACGCCGTCGCCATTTCTGTGGGCGATCCTGCTACCACAGAGGCGCTCAAACATGCGCTGGCCATGGGTGTCCATGAAGCCGTGTTGGTGGATCAGAACGTAGTCCCCACCAACGATGACTGGAGCCTCGCCGAGGTGCTGGCTGCGGCCGTGCGCCTGCAAGGAGACGTTGATCTCGTGCTGACCGGCAGAATGAGCGTGGACGGCAACAGCGGTGTCATCTTTGCCGGCGTTGCCTGCAAACTGGGCTGGGATCTGCTCATCAACGTTACCAAGATCGTCGATATCGTCGACGGCAAACTCACCGCCGAAATCGTCCACGAGGGCGGGCAAGAGACGGTGGAAGTGCCGCTGCCCGTTGTCGTCAGCGTCGCCAAAGAGATCAATGATCCCCGCTATCCCAGTTTCATGGGCATCCGCAAAGCCAGCCGCGCCAAGATTCCCGTCTTGGGCAGTGGTGACATCGACGTCAGCGCCACCCGAACCGTTCGCTGGGACAACCTGCGCAAGCCCGAAACGAAAAAAGTCGAGGTCCAGGTCTTTGATGGTGCATCCGTACAGGAAAAAGCGGCCAAACTCGCCGAGGCATTACTGGCAGAAAAGGTAATTTAGGAGAAACCCATGTCCATTCTCGTATGGATTGAACAAATTGAAGGAACCGCCGTCTCGAGCTGTTGGGAAGTGCTGGGGAAGGCGAAGACACTGGCCGCCGAATTGGGGATGTCGGCGGCGGCCGTAATCGCCGGCGACGACGTGGATGCCCTGGCGCAGCAGGCGCTGACCTATGGCGCCGCCGACGTTTACACCGCGTCCTCGCCGGTGCTGGCGCGCTTCCGGCTGCAACCCTACGCCGAGGTCTTAGAACAGGCCATGGACGCGGCGGGCGCACGGGTGCTCCTGACCAGCGCCACCAATCATGGACGAACGCTGGCCGCCACTGTCGCCTGTCGAGGCGGCGCCGGCATGGCGCCCAACACAAGCAATCTCCGCATCGAAAACGGTGCGCTGGTAGCCGAACGCATCATCTATTCGGGCAATATCGTGGCCGATATACACTTCGAGAGCGAACTGAGCGTTGCCAGTGTGCGACCGCGATCATTCCCCATGCCCGAGCCTGCTGCGGCGGATGGCGAAGTCCACCCCCTCTCCCTTGCCCTCAGCGAAAGTGACGTCCGCGCCAAGATCGTTGATTTCCGTGCGGCCGATGCGGGCGAAATCAGCCTTACCGACGCCCGCATTATCGTTTCGGGCGGTCGCGGCGTGGCCGCGGATCCGGCCAGGGGCTTCCAACTGGTGGCCGATCTGGCCGATGTCCTCGACGCCGCAGTGGGGGCCAGCCGCGCCGCCGTTGACGCCGGATACATCCCGTATAAGCATCAGGTTGGCCAGACCGGCAAGAGCGTCAAGCCTGATCTCTATATTGCGGCGGGCATCAGTGGCGCCATCCAACATCTGGCCGGCATGGGCGATAGCAAGATTATCGTCGTCATCAACAAGGATCGCGAGGCGCCGATCTTCGAGCGCGCTCGTTACGCCATTGTTGACGACCTCTTTACCACCCTCCCCGCCCTCACCGAGGAGTTCAAGAAGAGACTTGGATAGTCAGCGGCCGGAGAGTAGCGATGTCAGATCGAGTTGACCCATCTGACATCGCTACTCTCTTCACCTCTCTCTCCCTCCCCATTCCCTCCCCATCTTCCCCTTGTGGTAGAATTCACTGAAGCATTGCACCTTCCATCCATTCCCTGCGCACCGTGCGCTTTGTGGTGACGATATGCCAGACTCTAGCGGATACAACGCTCACTTTCAGTGTTTCCGGGGCTGCCCCGGCCAATGGTCAATCTACGATGTGATCTACACCTGCCCAACTTGTGGCGGCCTGCTTGAAGTGGCCCACGATGTGGACGCCCTGCGCCAACGCACAGCCCAGGAGTGGAAGGCGCTCTTTGAAAGCCGAATTGGCGCAACTTCCTGGCCGTATGGCAGCGGGGTATGGGGCAAAAAGGAGTGGGTGATCCCCACCATCGACGACGAGAACATCGTCAGCATGTACGAGGGCAACTCGAACCTCTTCTGGGCCGAGCGACTGGGCAAGCAACTCGATCTGCCCGAACTGTGGGTGAAACTGTGCGGCAACAGCCACACCGGCAGCTTCAAGGACTTGGGGATGACCGTGCTGGTTAGTGTGGTCAAGCAGATGATGGCAATGGGCAAACCGGTGCGCGCCGTTTCGTGCGCCAGCACTGGGGATACCAGCGCGGCCCTGGCCGCTTATGCCGCCGCCGCCGGCATCCCGGCCATCATCTTTTTGCCGCAAGGGAAAGTTAGCCCGGCGCAACTGATTCAACCGATTGCGAACGGCGCGCACGTCCTCGCCCTGGATACTGACTTCGACGGCTGTATGCGCGTCGTCAAAGAAGTCACACAAGACAACACCATCTATCTGGCCAACTCGATGAACAGCCTGCGCATCGAAGGGCAGAAGACAGTTGGCATCGAGATTGTGCAGCAGTTCGATTGGGAAGTGCCCGACTGGATCATTATCCCCGTTGGCAACCTGGGTAACATCAGCGCTATGTACAAAGGGCTAAAACTGTTGATGGATCTGGGCATTACCAACAAGATGCCGCGATTGGTCGCTGCCCAGGCCGAGAAGGCAAATCCCTTTTATCTGAGTTCGCTCAACGGTTTTGAGGAGAAGGTGACGATCCAATCGCGCGAGACGTTGGCGTCAGCCATCCGCATCGGCGATCCGGTGAGCTACGAGAAGGCTGTGCAGGCTGTGCGAGAGTCAAATGGGTTGGTGGAACAGGCGACTGAGCATGAGATGGCAACCGCCGCCACCATGGCGGACATGACCGGCATGTACACCTGCCCTCATACGGGTACGGCGTTGGCGGTACTCTTCAAACTGCGCGAACGTGGCATCATTCAACGCCAGGACCGGGTGGTGGTGATCAGCACGGCGCACGGGCTCAAGTTTACGCCGTTCAAAGTTGGTTACCATGAAGGTACGCTCAACGAAGTGGAGAGTGAATTCGCCAACCCGCCGGTCTACCTGCCTGCTGATCCGGATATCGTCAAGAAGACGATTGCGCGCAGGCTGGAGGCGTCGCCATTCGAGTCCTAAGCTGGCTGCACACTCGGTACCGCCGGCGTCGGGTCGAGGGTGTCGTTCTGCTTCTACTCTCTACTTACGCCGTCGCCTGGGGAATTGGTCTTCTTTTCACCGCCTCAACCGGCATCGACAAACCACTGTTGAGTTTTGCCGTGGGTGTGTTTGTGCTGATCGGCCTGGTGCTCACGCTGTCGGCCCTGTGGGTCCGTGTGCGCTATCGGCGGCTGCGCGCCATCCGCATGGCCGACATCGATTACATGGATGGTCTCGATTTTGAACGCTACGTTTGCCGCCTCTTAGAAGTTCAAGGCTATCGAGATGTGGAGAATCTGCGCGGTTCGGGCGATTTTGGTGTGGACATCGTTGCCACGCAGGACGGCATTCGGTATGCTATCCAGGTGAAACGGTACAAAGGCAACGTCTCGCGTCGAGCGATCAGCGATGCCGTGGCCGGAAAGTTTCATTTCGATTGCGAGGCGGCCATGGTCGTCACCAACAGCTACTTTACCAAGAGCGCCAAGCAACTCGCCCGCTCGACCGAATGCACGCTGATCGACCGGGACATACTGGCCGATTGGATTCTAGCCTTTCAGCGTGGTTAGCTTCGACCCTGCGCCAAAGCCACCAGCAATTCCGAATTTGGCATGACCAGGGGACTAGCGCCGGTTGAGTAGCCGAGTCTGCGAGGCATATCGAAACCCAAGCGGGTTCAAAGACGAGATCTCGTCGACCCGCTTTCTGAAGCGGACCCGACCGCGGCGGTCGGCTCGCTCCCTTGATTTCGTTTGGTACAGGCGTTGCGCCATAACGCTACGCACTCAATCGGCGGTCGCTAACCCTGGTTTGCCGTTTGTATCTTCAAATTTGGAATGCCTGAACAGCCACACGAGAAGATCCGGGCACCTGGTTGAGGTGGTGCAAATGGTGAGGACGCAGTCGGAAAGGAAATTTGTATGGCTGATCGCACGCCAGATGAACGTATTCTCGATTACCACGCTACATCTTTCTCTCAGGGACGGATGGATTTCGCCTGGGAGGCCATCAGTGACGCCGAACGTGCGCAACTCTACGCCGACTGGCAAGCCGGGAAAGGGTTGATCGGCGGGCACCCCAAACACCGCCCCGGCCATGAGCGATTGCCCGATTGGGGGTTGAACCGTCGATTTTTTCGCGCCTTTACCGGCGGCGATGATCGGGGTTGGAACGGCGAGCGATTGCAGGCCGAATTGGCCACAGATCGTCCCCTGGAGATTGAGATTGGCTTCGGCCGCGCCGATTTCCTGCTGGATCGGGCACGGCGACATCCGAGCCGGCTCTTTATCGGCTACGAAGTGAGAACCAAATCAGTACGCCTCGCTCTGGATCGGATCGACCGGCTGGAACTCGGCAACATCTGGCTCAGCGACGACGACGCCCGCGTCAACCTGCCCGCAGTCCTCGCGCCGGGTCGGGTTGAGATCATGCACGTCCTCTTCCCCGATCCGTGGTGGAAGGAACAGCACAAGATCAAGCGGCTCTTCGCACCGCCTTTCGTCGACCTGCTGGCCGAGGTCATCTGCCCCGGTGGGATGCTCCACTTCAAGAGCGATGTGGAAGGCTACAACGAATTGGTCCGCTATTTGGTGGGCAATCATCCTGCCTTTGCCGCCCACAACCCGGATCTGGCCGGGCGGATCGGCCCTCATTTGCCCACGCACCGCGAGCATTGGTGCCAGCGCAAGAATCTGCCGGTCTGGTCCAGCTACTTTGAACGGAACGAGGTGGAACAGTGAAATCTATGCTATCAGATCCCGATCTGTTGACAAAGGTGCCTCTGTTATCGAATGCCGATGTCCAAGCCAGGCTCTTCAGTATCTGTGAGCGTTACAACATTGCGCGTCTGTCTCTGTTTGGCTCTACGTTGCGAGCAGATTTTTCGGCAAACAGTGATATTGATTTCCTGGTGGAGTTCCAGCCTGAGAATCGCATAGGTTTGATCCGACTAGCAACCTTGGAGCTAGAACTCACTGACCTGTTGCAACGACAAGTCGACGTAAGGACAGCATCCGACTTGAGTCAGTACTTCCGAGATCACATTAGAGAATCTGCTCATGAGCTTTACACTGCCTGAATCTGATCGTATCCGAATTCAGCATATGGTAGATGCTGCGCAAGAGGCACAAGTCTTCGCCGCTGGGTGTGACGTAGAGAGTCTTTCAAGCGAACGGATGTTGATGCTTTCTTTGGTGAAATGCATCGAAATTGTCGGTGAAGCGGCGTCGAGGGTATCACCCGAGACACAGGAGACTACTCAGAATGTTCCCTGGCGTGCCATTGTTTCCATGCGCAATCGCTTGATCCATGGTTACTACGATATTGATGCAGAGCGAGTCTGGAATACGGTATACGTTGACTTACCTCCTCTTGTTGAAGAGCTAAAAACTATCCTTAGAAGGGCATCAGAGTAATGTCGCCGACCCCTGCTTTAAGCGTACTCGAAGAAGACAAACATTGGTGGTTTGCCAGCCGGACACGGGCCATCCTAAAGTATTTGGATGCTGAAGTGGGTGCAGCCACGCCAGGATCAGGTCGCCTGATTCTGGATATAGGCGGCGGCGCCGGGAATATGGCCCACCATCTCGCCCATTATGGCCGCGTCATCGGCATCGACTACAACGCCCGGCCACTGCCCATCGCCAGATCTCGGGCGCTGACCACCTCGCAGGGATCGGGGACGGCGTTGCCCTTCGCCGACAATACCTTCGATCTGGTGGCGCTGCTCGACACCGTGGAACACATCGACGACGAGTTGGGCGTCTTTTCCGAGGCGTGCCGCGTGCTCAAACCCGGCGGCAAGGTCATGGTGACCGTCCCCGCTTACATGTGGCTGTGGAGTTACAACGACGTCATCAATGATCACAAGCGGCGCTACACCGTCAAGGAACTGCGTCTGAAGCTGGAAATGAGCGGCTTCCGCATCAAACGGGCCAGCTACAACAACTTTTTCGTCTTCCCTTTGATCGCCGGCGTGCGTCTGCTGCGCCCCGATGCGCCCGAGTTGGAGAGCCCCCACACCACTGAAGAGGACGATGTCTACCAGGTAGAAATGGAACCGACACCCGAACCGGTGAACTCTATCCTGCACGGTGTGGGTTGGCTCGAAGCCGAACTGGTGCAGCGGACGAGTTTGCCCTTCGGCACCAGTGTCCTTTGTATTGCGCAGAAGAAGTAGAAGCGCAGCACAGTGCAGGCAGCCTGTCTGTTGCCGCATGCCGTGAAAGCCCATGTCCGAATTTCACCCGCCGAGTAAGTTGCGTTGATGTCTAAAAAACACACTCGTCTTCCACTTCATCCAAGCGCCCTCACCATTTTCACGATCCTGACGCTGCTCCTCTCCTGGCCGTTGCCGGTGCGGATGGTTTCTTGGGTGCCGGGGGTGGCACAGTGGGCGTTTGACGAGTCGACTTTCCTCTGGAACATCTGGTACTTCAAACACTCCCTGATCGACAACCTCTCGACGCCGCTGCACTCCGATCTGATCTACTATCCGCTCGGGATCGACCTGATTCTGTACACCTACAATTTCTTCAACGTCCTCATTGCCCAACCGCTGCATGCTGCGATTGGTCTCGTCTTTGCCAGCAACGTCACCATCCTGCTCAGCACGGTGTTGAGTGGATACGGCACGTTTCTGCTGGTGCGCTATCTCTTGATCCGAGATCAGAGGGCAGAGATTCGGGATTGGGATGCGTCGAAATCGCCGATCCCCAATGCTCAACCGCCGCGTCTTCAATCTGGCAACGCTCTCCGCCGTCGCCGCCGGCATCGTCTTTGCCTTCGCCTCCAACCGGGCGATCTACGCCACGTTGGGCCATTACGACATGGTCACGACCCAGTGGATCCCCTTCTACGCCCTGTCCCTGCTGCGTAGCCTGGATGCGTCGCTGTCGCCGGCGAGGCGTCGACGGGCGGCGATCCTGGCCGGCGTCTTCTTCGCCTTCAACGGCCTCGCCGAAATGATCACCGCTGTCTTCCTGGCCATCTTCACGATTATCGTCGTTGTCGTCCACGGACTGCGGCCGGCGGTTCGCAATCCGCAAGGGTCGAGCCGCACGGAACGAGCACGAGTGGTGCTGTACGCATTACTGACCATCGGGGTTGTGGCGTTTGCGCTCTGGTCGCCTGTACTCGTGCCCATCCTCTACCAATTCCTCACCGACGATTTTTCGCTCAAGGGATGGGGCGAAGCGATCCCGCTCAGTGTGGACCTGTTTGGCTGGTTCACGCCCACCGTGCTCCATCCGCTCTTCGGCGGCGATCTGGTGGCCAACTTGCGCCAGGTGCTGGTCAATTGGACGCTGCCGGGTGATGTGGCCACCGGCTTCCGTGACATCAACACCGTCTTCCTGGGGTGGGTCGGCATTGCTCTCTCGCTGGTGGGCGCCTGGATCTACCGCGGCGCGTCTCCATCTGGATCTGGACGGCGCTTATCTTCGGTCTTTTCACATTGGGGCCCTTTCTGCAGATCAACGGGCGCTACCGGTTTGACCTTGACGGCGTGGAAACCAGTTTTGCGCTGCCCTATACACTCTTGCACTACATACCCATCATCAAGGCCAACCGCGCCCCGAACCGCAACAGCGTCGTGCTGATGCTGGCCCTGGCGGTGCTGATTGGGTTTGCCATTTACTGGATTCTGGCGAAAGTGAAGAACAGTGAATTCAGAATGGGCAAAGGTGCGCCCCGCCGCTGGGCCACCCCCGTTCTCTATTCCTTGTTTGTTTCTCTTCTCGTCTTCGAGCATCTGGCGCTGCCGTTGCCGCTGTCGGATGCACGTGTGCCTGCGGTGTATGAGATCATCGCCGCCGATCCCGATCCTGTCAGTGTGATGCATGCGCCGCTGGGATGGCGCAACAGCTTCGGCACCTTGGGCCCAGAGCGGACCTTGTTGCAGTACTATCAATCGATTCACGGTAAACCGATGCTGGGTGGAAACATCAGCCGCGCACCTGATTTCAAGATGGACTATTTCGCACGGATCCCCTTCTTTCAGGCCGTTGTCGCAGTGGAGACAGACGGCCAGATCACGCCCGAACGGCTAGAGATTGCCCGTTCGCAAGCCGACGAACTCGTCTATTTGTACAACGTGGGTTACGTTGTGCTGGCGCCGCCGATTGAGCAGCGCTTCCCATACGTTGACACATGGCAGGCGACATGGGATTTTTTCAAGGCCACTTTGCCACTGGAGCCTCAACCGTTCTGGACGGGCGACGGCTTCGAAGCCTACCGGGTGATCCAGCCCGCCGGTGCGGATACGTTCTCGCTGGCACTGGGCACCGAGGGCACCTTGCCCTATCGCGGTGACGGCTGGGACAGCGTCGAGGTCGACGCTCCCTATGGTCTGCCCGGCCTATGGGCCACAGACGAGGAAAGTTGTCTCTTTTTGCCGTTACGCAACCTCGATCCGGCACGCTCTACGTATACGCTGGCCGTGCAGGTTCGGCCGTTCGATTTCCCCGGCAGCCCTGTACAGCAGATGACGGCGCAGATCAACGGCCGAACGCTTGCCACACAAGATCTCGTCAACGACTGGCAGACCGTGTCATGGACGCTGCCGCGCGAGCAATTGCGCAATTCGCTCAACCGGCTCTGCCTGACGTGGAACTACGCCGCGCCGCCGCGACAGGTCCTTGGTGGGGATCGTTCGATTGGGGGCACGGGCGTGCGCCTGCCCGTGGATGTGGAAGTGAAAGCTTTCGCCGACGGCGCCTGGATTTCGGTCTTTGACGAGGAGAGCGGCGCGCCCGTGGACGCATCTGCCGGGCGGCGTGGGGTCAATGTCACGGTCCTCGACGCCGAGACGGGCGAGATCGTGGACATGCAGGGCTTCGACACCGCGGCAAATCAGTTCGAGGGCCAGGCTTTGACCACATTCCTCGAACAGATTGCCGATGGTTCGCCTGTGCTTGTGGCCAGCCGTGGCCCTGCGACAGAGTTCCTGACCGTTGAGGCTGTCACACAACTGCGCACCCTGGGTGCAGAGGTGACGCTTTCGTCGCTTCAAGGCTCGTACTTTTCCATCGTAGGGGTCAAAGGGGCTGAGCCCGGCACGGCGCTGCAAGCGATTGACAGCGAGGAGGCATTCCTGCGCGTGGGGTTGAATCCAGATCGGAGAACACTGTCGGCAGCGGTGGGGGTGGTCGAGATACGCTGACAGAAGCCAGTGCCCATTTCTTTTGGGTCTCTACCAATCGCTTGCTCCCGAATCTCTACTCTCCTGCCCCCAATCTTTCTCTGCGCTGCCGAATCTTTTCTATCGCCCATTCCCAGGGCAGGGCCTGGGTGCGCAGGCGGAGGAGCGTGTAAAAGGCTTTGTAGATTTCGTTCTTGCTGATTTTGCTGGCGCCTGCGGTACGGTTGACAAAGGTGATGGGCACTTCGCCGATGCGGAAGCCGGCACGCTGGCAGTAGAAGGCCATTTCGATGAGGAAACTGTAGCCGCTGCTGAAGATTCTATCCAGATCGATGGTTTCGATGACGCGTCGCCGGTAGCAGCGGAACCCGGCGGTGCAATCATGGGTAGCGACGCCCAGGGCAATGTGGGCCATCCAGTTGGCGCCATAGCTGACGAATTTGCGCAGTGATGTACTGCCCACCACCGCGCCGCCGGGGACATAGCGGCTGCCCACAACCAGATCGTAGCCACTCGCCGCCTTGGCAATCAGATCGGGGACGCTTTCCGGGCTGTGGCTGAAGTCGGCATCCATGGTACAGAGGTAGCGAAAATCGTGCGCCAGCCCATAGGCAAAGCCTGCCTTATAGGCCGTGCCCAGGCCAAGTTTGCCGCTGCGGTGAAGCACGTGTACACCGGGGTTGGATAGCGCCAGTTCGTCGGCAATGTCGCCGGTGCCATCGGGTGAGTTGTCGTCCACCACCAACACGTGAACATCCCCGGGCAGGGCGCGCAACCGGTCGATCAATTGGGCTAGATTCTCTTTTTCGTTGTACGTCGGTACAATCACCAACGCCTGGCCGGACCAATCTGTAGACATGAGTGGCACTGCATTCTCTGAGTAGGATACGTTAAACAACCAGACCATTATCTGTGAAATGAAATCTACGGTCAAATCTGTCCCTAAAATCAAGACCACACACGCTGCAGTGGATCGTCGCCTTGCCCTGCTGCTCGTCGCCTTTGCATTGGGCTGGTATGCGCGTACCTTGCCGCCGGGGTTGCTGGCGGGCGACCCTGGTGAGTTTCAGTTCGCCGCCTGGCGTTTCGGGCTGGCGCATCCCACAGGATACCCGCTTTACCTGATCGTGGGTGGCATCTGGCAGCACATCCTGGCGATTTTCGGCGTCGATCCCGCCTATTCGCTGAACTTACTCAGCACACTCTTCGGCGCGCTGACGGTCGGCCTGCTCTATTTGTTCATGGCCAGGAACCTGCCATCCACCCCCTGGGGACGACTGTCTGGGCTCTTCGCTGCGCTGCTCTTTGCCCTTAACCCAACCTTCTGGAGTCAGAGCATCATCGCTGAAGTCTACACGCTGAACGCGCTGCTCATCGTCGCCGTCTTGTGGGCTGCGGCGGGGGTGGGCACACTGAGCGCAGACGACGGATCATCGGCGACCACCATCAGCCCACGCCGCGACCCCGCCGGCCACTTCCCCGCTCACCCAATTCCCTTGTTTCTACTGCTCGGTTTTGCCGTCGGCCATCACCGCACAGCGCTCTTTTTGCTGCCCGGTCTCTTGCTCTGGCTCTTCTGGATCGACCGCGGTTGGTGGCGGCGCCGAAAGCTGGTCATCTCCGCCGGCTTGGCGTTGGTCGCAGCGCAGGTCGTCTACGCCTACATTCCCCTGCGCAGTGGACCAGACGCCTCGCCCTGGCTCTACCCCCGGCTGGACGGGGCCGTATTGGCGCTCTATCAACAAAGCGTAGCCGGCTTCGTTGACTTCATCACGGGGCGTGTCTTCGCTGTGAGTTTTCTGGGTATGGATAGTGCGCTGGCTCGCCTGCCGCAGATGGCTGAACTCTGGCTGCTGCACTTCAACTGGACAGGACTGGCCCTGATCCTAATCGGTCTAGTCGCGTTGCTGCGCGCCAGATCGTGGTCGATCCTGTTGCTCACCGTGCCGTTGGCTCTGATTCTTCAACTGTTCAACCTCTTCTACGGGATCGGTGATATCTACGTCTTCTACATTCCGCTCTACCTCGTCGGCGCCATTTGGGCGGGCTTCGGCGTCGCGCAACTGGGGCAGATCATGCCAATGCCCGCCCGGCCAACCGGCTCAGGCGCAGCGGACACCGCTGCCGGCGGCGGAGCCAAGCAACCCCAAATTCGCAATTCGCAACTCGCCACCCAGTTTGTTCTCTTCATCGCCCTGCTCTACTTCGTCATCTTTCCGCTGACACAGTTCTACGAAGACGTCGATCTATCTGGCAATGACGCGGCGCGTAGCCAGTGGAATGCCATCCTTGCCGCCAATCCGCCCGCAGAGGCTCTCCTCGTCAGCAATGATCGCAACGAAATCGTGCCGCTCTACTATTTGCAGGCGGTAGAAGGCCGCGCCCCCCAGATGACAGGGATCTTTCCACTGTTGACAGCCGAGGAGCGTTTTGCCAATGTGGCGGGAGTGGTGCAAACTGCGCTCGATGCCGGGGATCGTCCCGTCTACCTGATCAAGCCGATGGATGGTCTCGGTGTGCGCTTCGACCTTGAACCGGCGACCGCTCCGCTCGTGCGCGTCCTCGGTGCGGTGCATGCCCCCGCATCCTCACGCGTAGCGCAGACGGCCTATGGTCCACTGACCCTGCTTGGCGTCGAACTGCAGACCACAGAGAACGCCACCGATGTCATTCTTTCCTGGCGCGTGGATGCTCCTCTTGATGGCGATTACACGACTACCGTGCAACTCTTTGATGCCGACAACAACCGTATCGCCCAGAGTGATCAACCGCCGGGGTTCCCTTACTATCCAACATCACTTTGGAAAGTGGGGGACAGATTGCGCGAGCAGCATCGGGTATCCTTAACAGCCGGAGCCGAACCTACACGCATACTCATCGCCATGTACCGACGTCCGCCTGCCGGCGATGAGTGGATCTACCTGGGCCCACCGCTCGAACTAGCACTTACCAACTGACGGGGCACATCTGCGCCCTGTCGGCTCACCTGAACTTGGGAGTAACCGCCGTGCTCAAAAGTGAATTTGTCGTCGCCCAAGGATTGGAGTCCAATCAATCTGGTCCGATCCGATGGGCGGTTTCGCATCTCGTCCGTAACAAACTCCTCATCGCCTTGATCCTGGTCGGCGCATTTGGCAATGCGGCGCTGGCCACAGCCATCCCCATTTTTACAGGACAGGCCTTCAACGCCGTGACGGGCAACGATGTCAACATGCGCGCCATCCTGTGGGCAACGATCTGGCTGGTGGGCAGCCAACTTGTGCGTTCGCTCTTACAACTTGCCCGCAACGTGGGCAGCGAAGTGTTGGGGCAGCGGCTGGAGCGCGATGGACGGCAGGAACTCTACGCCTCGTTGCTGGGTAAGAGTATGCGCTTTCATGACAGCTACCCCACCGGCGAAATGATGGCGCGCGCAACCAACGATGTGCGCGAACTCGCCCTCGCCATTGCGCCTGGGTTGAACCTGGTGATCGGCTCGGCGAACTTCCTGGTTGTGCCGATTCTGGTGGCGCCAGGGATTCATCCGCAGTTGATTGCGACGCCGATTGGCTTTGCCGTCTGCTATGTTGTGGCCTTGACCTTCTATCTGCGTGAACTCTCACCGGCGACGCGGCGGGTGCGCGAGACGTTCGGTCGCATGAACGCCGGGTTGACGGCTGCCATCGAAGGCATTCAGACGGTGAAGAGTGCCGCACAAGAGGAAGCCGAGATCGAGCGCTTCAACCGCAACGCCGAATCGGTGCGTGATGCGTTTGTGGCGCAAGGCCGCATCGAGGCCCGCTTCTTGCCGCTGCTCCTGCTCGGCATCGCCCAAGGGACGGGTCTGTGGCACGGCATGGCCCTCTTCCAAGCCGGTGTGATCAATCTTGGCGATGTCATCGCCTACATTGGGCTGATCTCACTGTTCGGTTTTCCGGTGTTCGTTTCGCTCTTCTCGTACTCGCAACTCTCCTCCGGTGTTTCCAGCGCCCGGCGTATCCTTGAATTGATCCGCACCGAAACAGAACTGGATCGCAATGTGGCCGGCCATGAGGGTAAAATTCAAGGGAATCTGCGTTTCGATCACGTTACTTTTGAGTACAGTAGCGGCCTGCAAGAGGATGGCAGCGAAGTTTCGAGCAATGGCGCCTCGACAAACATCCAGGCCACGCTGCAAGACGTTTCGTTCGAGATCAAGGCCGGCGAGACGCTGGCCCTGGTCGGCCAGACGGGGGCGGGCAAGAGTACGGTTGCCAAGTTGATCAACCGTATCTATGACGTCAACCAGGGCCATGTCCTGGTTGACGGTGTCGACGTGCGCCGGTGGAATCTGGAAGCGCTGCGCCGCCAGATCTCTATCATCGAACAGGACATCTTTCTCTTCAGCCGCACGATCGGCGAAAACATTGCCTTTGGCAAACCTGGCGCCACTCAGGATGAGATCGAAGCAGCGGCCAAAGCGGCTCAAGCCCATGACTTCATTCTGAGCTTCCCAGAAGGGTACGCCACAAAGGTGGGCGAGCGTGGTGTCATGCTTTCGGGTGGACAGCGACAGCGGTTGGCCCTGGCGCGTGCCTTCCTGACCAACCCGGCAATTCTGATCCTCGATGATTCGACCAGCGCCATCGACAGCGCGACCGAGGACATGATCCAGCGCGCCATCGAGGCCGCTACCGAAGGCCGCACGACCATCCTCATCACCCATCGCCTGTCACAGATCCGCTGGGCCGACAAGATCGTGGTCCTACGCAAGGGGCAGGTGGCGGCCGTCGGCACCCACGAAGAGCTAATGGAGCAGTCGCAAGCGTATCGAGATATCTTCGCACGAACCTAGACGAGTCATCGAGATGGAGGCTCCGGCAATGTTAACTGATCTCATCCAAGTGGAATCCCTGGATCATGTCCTGGTGGTGCGTATCAACCGCGTGGACAAGAAGAATGCGCTGACGGCGGCGATGTACGAGGACATGACCTCGGCGTTGACCCGCGCCGCTGATGACGAGAGCGTGCACGTCGTCTTGATCACCGGCGGTGAAAGTTGCTTCACAGCGGGAAACGACATCGGTGATTTTGTTGCCAACCCGCCGACGGACGAAAATAGCCCCGTGATGCAGTTTTTGCGGACGTTGACGACCTTCCCCAAGCCGTTGATTGCCGCCGTCAATGGCGTGGCGGTCGGCATCGGCACAACCATGCTGCTCCACTGCGATCTGGTTTATGCAGGAGAAGAATCGCTCTTTTTGTTGCCGTTCGTCGATCTGGGGTTGGTGGCAGAGGGGGCGTCGAGCCTGTTGCTGCCGCAATTGGTGGGGTGGCACAAGGCCTGTGAACTGCTGATGTTGGCAGAACCCTTTGACGCTGCCACGGCCCTGCAATTGGGGCTGGTCAACCGTGTCCTGGCTGCTGCCGAAGTGGAGGGGTTTGCCTTAGCTCAGGCCAACAAACTGGCGGCAAAGGCGCCGTCCGCTCTGCAACTGACCAAAGCGCTGATGCAACGTCCACTCCAGGATGCCATCGCCGAGGCCATCGCCGTGGAAGCGCATCATTTCGCCGCTCAACTGCGATCGCCCGAAGCGCAAGCGGCGTTACAGGCATTCATGCAAAAACGCAGGCCCAAGGCGTAGCGGGCGAAGGCTGAGTGTGCCGGGTTTCACTCCAGGCTAATCAATAGGGCGGTAGTCATACAGGTGCGACACCCTGACCAACAGAACGCCGTGCATGCGTCAACGGTGTGGTCGGCGCGTCGCACCTGAGGCTGTCTCTCAATCGTCTATTCTTTCACCGCCTGATTTTGTCTCTCTTCTTCTATCAGCACGCGGCGTAGAATTTTGCCGACCTGGCTCTTGGGCAGTTCGCTGCGGAACTCGACCATGGTCGGCACTTTGTAGGGGGCCAGGTTCTCTTTACAGAAGGAGCGGATCTCGTCGACGGTCGAAGTCAGCCCCTCTTTGAGGACAACATAGGCTTTGACCGTCTCGCCGCGGTGTTGGTCGGGTATGCCCGCCACCACAACTTCTTGCACCTTGGGGTGCATATAGAGCACTTCTTCGACCTCGCGCGGTACGATGTTGTAGCCGCTGGCGATGATCAGATCCTTCTTGCGGTCCACGATTTTGAACCAGCCGGCTTCGTCCATAACCCCAATGTCGCCGGTATGGAACCAGCCGTCTGCATCAATCGCCGCCGCCGTCTCCTCCTCTTTCTGCCAGTAGCCCTTCATCACCTGTGGCCCACGGATCACGATTTCGCCTTCCTGGCCGACGTCGACAAAGTCATAGCTGCCGTCTGTATTCTGCGTCAGGGAGACCACCGCCGCTTCGGTCGATGCAATTGGCACGCCTACATGCCCCGGTCTGCGCTCCCCGTTGACAGGGTTGGCATGGGCCACCGGCGACGTTTCGGTCAGCCCGTAGCCTTCCACCAGTTTACCGCCGGTGATCTCTTCGAACTTCTGCTGAACCTGCACCGGCAACGCCATGCCGCCCGAGAGACAGGCCTTCACCGAGCGCAGGTTGTACTCTTGCACTTTGGGATGGTTGATGATGGCGGTGTACATGGTTGGGATGCCGGGGTAGAGCGAGATCCGCTCGCGGTGGATGATTTCGAGAATGTGTTCGGTTTGGCGCGGATCGGGAATGACAATCAACTCACCGCCCGAGTAAATGCTGAGCAGCATGCCGACGGTCATGCCGTAGACGTGGAAATTGGGCAAAGCGCCCAATGTCTTCTCTTTGCCCATCTCTAGATTGGTGAGCCATGCCGCCATTTGCAGCACGTTGCTGACCAGATTCTTGTGGGTGAGCATGGCGGCTTTAGGGGTGCCGGTGGTGCCGCCCGTGTATTGAAAGAGCACCACGTCGTCTGGGGCCACACTGATCTTCGGTGGCTGCGGCGGACTCGTCTTCAGCAGGCTGTTGAAGCGGTAGATCCCGGGCGCATCGGCCACGTCGATCATCGTGCCGCCTGCCCGCACCGTCCGCTCGGTGAGGCGGTTGAAGGGGAATCCCAATGTGTCGGGGATATCGGCGATGATCACGTTCTTGGGCCTGACCGCTGCCGCCACCTGATCCAGCCGTTTGGTCAGGCTACTGAGCAACAGGATCGCCTTGGCGCCGCTGTCTTTGAGTTGATGTTCTAGTTCGCGTGGCGTGTAGGTAGGGTTGGTGTTCACTACGATCAATCCTGCCTTGAGCGCACCGAAAAACGCGATGACCTGTTGCGGGCAATTGGGCATCATGATGGACAGGCGATCCCCTTGTTGCATACCCAGGTTACGCATGGCCGCTGCAAAGCGATCCGTTGCATCCTGCAATTCTCGATAGGTCATCTTCGACTGGATGGCAAGGCCGAGCGGCAAATACTTCAGCAGAAAGCGAACGGCAACCTGATTCGGGTACTTCTGCGCAGAGGCATCCAGCGTCTGGTGCAGCAACTGACCGGTGTATTCGATGCTGTGAGGCGCACTGGATTCATAACTCGAAAGCCACGGTTTTTTGTCGGACATGGTATCTTTTCTCCTGTGACCAACTTGCGCCCTGTCGCTTGTACTCTGGGGACGTCGTACACTTTGACAAAGCTGTTTTGACAAAGCACGTCATCGCTACCATCTGAGCAGAAGTTGCCGGGCCATGCGCCGATGCTACTCTGCTACTGTCGAACGCTGTTTTTTCGCCTCTTCTTCCACAAGGACACGGCGCAGGATCTTGCCAACCTGACTCTTCGGCAGTTCGCTGCGGAACTCGATCTGCTTTGGCACCTTGTAGGGCGCCAGGTTCTCTTTACAGAATGCTCGGATCTCGTCTACGTTTGCCGACTCTCCTTGCATGAGGACGATGTAGGCTTTGACCGTCTCGCCGCGGTGCTCATCGGGGACGCCGGCCACCACCGCTTCCTGGACCTTGGGATGCAGGTAGAGCACCTCCTCGACTTCGCGCGGCACGATGTTGTAACCGCTGGCGATGATCAGATCCTTCTTGCGGTCGACGATTTCGAACCAGCCATCTTCATCCATTTTGCCAATGTCGCCGGTGTGAAACCATCCATCTTTGTCGATGACATTGGCGGTTTCATCCTCTTTTTGCCAGTAGCCCTTCATCACCTGTGGACCGCGCACGACAATTTCGCCGGACTCTCCCACCGGCATCGGCGCATAGCTGCCGTCCTCGTTGGGTTCTAAGGCCACGATGGCCGATTCGGTCGACGAAACGGGGAAGCCAATGCAGCCTGACTTGCGTACCCCGCGGATGGGGTTGGCATGGGTCAGCGGTGAGGTTTCGGTCAGCCCGTACCCTTCCACGAGATTGCCGCGCGTGATCGCCTCGAAGCGCTTTTGCACGTTTACCGGCAACGCCATTCCCGCCGAAAGACAGGCCTTCACCGAGTGCAGATCGTACTCTTGCACCTTGGGATGGTTGATGATCGCCGTGTACATGGTGGGAATACCGGGGTAAAGCGTGATCTTCTCGTGGTGCAGAACCTGTAAAATGTGATCGGTCTGCCGCGGGTCGGGGATCAGCACCAGTTCGCCGCCGGCATAGAAAGTGAGTAACATCCCCACCGTCATGCCGTACACGTGAAAGTTCGGCAGCGCGCCCAATGTCCTCTCCTGGCCATGTTTGAACTCCTTCAGCCATGCTTCCCCCTGCAAAACGTTGCAAACGAGATTCTTGTGGGTGAGCATGGCGGCCTTAGGGGTGCCGGTGGTGCCGCCGGTGTATTGGAAGAGCACCGTGTCGTCTGGTGTAATGGTGACCTGTGGTGGTTGAGAGCCGTTCCGGATCAAGCTGTCAAAGTGATGGATACCCGCTCCTTGCGGCATATCAACCATGCTGCCGCGCTGGCGGACGGTGCGTTCTGCCATCTTGTTGAAGGGGAACCCCAGCGAATCGGGGATATCGGCGATGATGACGTGTTGGGGACGAGCATCTGTCGCCACCTGATCCAACAGTTTGTACAGCCCGCTGAGCAGGATGATCGCGCTCGATCCACTATCGCGAAGTTGATGTTCCAACTCGCGTGGCGTATAGGTTGGGTTCGTGTTGACGACGATCACGCCGGCCTTCAGCGCTCCGTAAAAGGCGATGACCTGCTGGGGCATATTGGGCAACATAATCGAGAGCCGATCCCCCTGGCGCAGTCCCAATTGATGCAGCGCTCCGGCAAATCGATCGGTGGCGTCTTTAAACGCTTGATAGGTCAACTTGGATTGAATAGCAATCCCCAACGGCAAATACCTGAGCAAAAAACGAACCGCGATCTGGTTCCCATACTTTTCGGCAGACCGGTCTAGTTGTTGATGCACTAACTGACCGTTGTATTCAATGGATTCGGGAACGCCTTGCTCGTATTTCGCAAGCCACGGTTTCTGATCGTATATCACAAATCTCTCCTTGATTAGAAAAAAAGTCGTATGTCTTACACAACTAAACGGCGCCTCACCTATGAGGGCCCGGCTGTGTACAAAGTAGATCGAATCGACTTGGGTGCGATGGCAGGAAGCAGTACGGGTGAATAGTGATAGTATAGCCTAGAAAACAGGCTATGAAAAGAGAAATTGTCAAGTTGTTCCTTTGCTCAGCAGCAATTTGGAATTCCTGCCTCACCGCTAAAAACTTTGACAGCGTCGATCCTGAAACAGTATACTCAGGAAATATATGTCGAGGGGAGCGTGTTTGATTTCTCTTGTCCACTTTGTTTGGTAATGCCACCGGGAAAGTATATGACAAATCTCATTCAACACTATGCCGAAGAGCCGATCTGGGCCGTCGTCGGCGCAAGCAACGATCAAAGTAAGTATGGTAACCGAATTTATCGCACGCTGCGCGATGCGGGCTACCGGGTGTATGCCGTCAACCCGCGTGAAGAAGAGATCGAAGGCGACACAGCCTACAAGTCTATCGCCGATCTGCCCGAAGTGCCGACTGTCGTCAATATGGTGATCCCACCGCGCTACGCCCTGAGCACCGTGCAAAAAGCCAGGGAATTCGGCGTACAGGCTATCTGGTTCCAGCCCGGTTCCGAGGACCCTGCTGCGATTCAGTGGGCCAAAGACAACGGCCTTGACGTCGTTGAAAGCTGTATCCTGGTGCACCACGTGCAAAATCCGAGCGGTGCCGGCAGCGAATAGAACCGATCACACTATAGCATCAACAAACATCACCGTACGAGTCATCAAGTTGGGGTAATTTCTCATGCGCATATCGAAGCTTTTCTTCCAAACGTTACGGCAAGTTTCCGCCGATGCCGATGTTGTCAGCCATCAGTTGATGGTGCGAGCCGGGTTGGTGCGCCAGGTCGCCGCCGGGATCTTTGAGTTTCTGCCCATGGGGTTGCGTACTAAAAACAAGATAGAGCAGATTATGCGCGAAGAGATGGACGCTATCGACGGCCAGGAAGTCAGCATGCCCATGGTGCAGCCCGCCGAACTGTGGGAACGCAGCGGCCGATGGCAAGCCATTGGCGATGACATGGCGCGCCTCAAAGACCGTAATGGACGCGACTACTGCCTTGGCATGACCCACGAAGAGGTCATCACCGACATGGCATCGCAGATTGTCAGTAGTTACCGGCAGCTTCCGTTCATGCTCTACCAGATCCAGACCAAGTTCCGTGATGAACCACGTCCACGCGCCGGGTTGATCCGCGTGCGCGAGTTTACCATGAAGGACGGGTACTCCTTCCACACCGATTTCGAGGATCTGGATCGGTACTATCAGCTTGTCCACCAGGCATATTTCAACATCTTCCGTCGCGCCGGGCTGGATGTCATCGCGGTCGAGAGCGATACCGGCATGATGGGCGGCACCATGGCCCACGAATTTATGGCCATCACCCCCATCGGTGAGGACACGCTGCTGCTCTGCGATAGCTGTGGCTATAAGGCCAACCGTCAGATCGCCACCTTTATCAAACCTGAACCCGAGGCCGAACCTGCGCTGCCGCTTGAAGAGGTGGAGACGCCTGGCGTAACCACAATCGCCTCGCTTGCTCAGTTTTTGGGGATAGATGAAGGCCGCACCGCCAAGGCGGTTTTCATGATGGCGACGCTCAACGGCGACGACGGCAAGGAAAAGGAACAGTTCGTCTTCGTCGTCCTGCGCGGGGATATGGAACTCAACGAGACCAAGTTGACGAACGTCACCAAGGCGCGGCGATTGCGCCCCGCCACAGTTGACGAGATTCGTGCTGTGGGTGCAGAACCGGGCTACGGATCACCGGTCGGCATTGATCGTTCCCAGGTGCTGCTTGTCGTCGACGATCTGATCGTCCGCAGCCCGAACCTGGTCGCCGGGGCCAACCGTGAAAACTGGCACTACAAGCATGTCAACTACGGGCGCGACTATGAGGCCGACATCGTCGCCGACATTGTGGCCGCCGCCGATGGGTACGCCTGTCCTGTTTGTGGGGGCGCGCTCAAGTCTGTGCGTGGTGTTGAGGTGGGCAACATCTTTAAATTGGGCACCAGGTTTAGCGCCGCCATGGGCGCTACCTACCTTGACGAAAAGGGCGAGAGCCATCCGATGGTGATGGGCTGCTACGGCATCGGACCCGGGCGTCTGATCGCCAGTGTGATCGAAGCCAGCCATGACGAGAACGGCATCATCTGGCCGGTGAGCATTGCGCCGTATGATCTCTATCTGGTCAGCCTTGCCACGGACCGTACGCCCGAAGTCGGCGCAGCCGCGGACGACGTCTACAAACAGCTTATGGGGCAAGGGGTGGAGGTGCTCTACGACGACCGCGACGAGCGCGCCGGTGTCAAGTTCAACGACGCCGATCTCATGGGCATGCCGCTGCGGCTCACCGTGGGCAAGCGTGGCGTAGAAAACGGCGTGGCTGAGCTGAAATTCCGTCGCACCGGTGAAGTGCGCGAGGTGCCATTGGCAGACATCGTCGAAGGCATCCAGGCCGCGCTACAAGAGGAATGGACGGTGGTTCAAGGCCTGTTGAAGGAAGAGAAGATGTAGGAAATGTTGCGTGTTGCGTGGGTAGAGAATGCCACTATCGCACTTGAAACAGATCGCATTCAAGAGCAACGACACCATCCTTTACGCACGCAACACGTTTACAAACTGTCCCAAGGAATGGGACTGACCTCGTCGTGATGCAACCTGCTCGTGCCTGAGCGGTCGATGCGCAGGATCAGACCGCACGCCGGGTCGGGGCAGGTGACGCGGCAGTCAGTTTCGATCCAGTCGGCGCTATGGTTGTAACGTTGTTTTGCCGCCAAAAACGGCAAGACTGAATTCAGCGCCCAGATACAAAAGTGCCCACCCTCGGGGAGCGAGATACTGCTGCTGCGGCGTAAGTAGAAACGGTCCCCTACCTGCATATTGCACGTGCAGTTGCCGTTAATCTGTTCGACCACAACGGTAAGATCATAGAGTTCAAACTCGGCGCCGGTGTTGGATGCAGGCCCCGTCGTCGTTGCCCCCGCCTCCATTGCCCGGTGCATCGCCAATGTTTCGGCATTGATGCGCCAGTAGATGTAGCGATCCGAGGCGCGATAACTGGTGAAGCCGACCTTCTGTAACACCCGCATCGACGCCACATTGGTGTTTGCAGTTTCCGCCCGCACCGACTGCACAGCGGGCTGCGCCAGTGCCCACCCTGTCATTCCACTCACTGCTTCGGACATGAATCCCCGGTTGCGAAATGCTTCGTCGGTGCCATAGCCAATTTCCACTTCACCGTGATCGTCGGCTGGTCCTTTGAACCCCAGCCCACCGATCAATCGGCGCTCCTCTTTGAGAATCATCACCCAGTAGGTGTACCAGATATGATATTCGGGCGCACTGCGGACGAAGCTAATGTTATGCGAGATCACTGGGCGTAGTCGGCGCGCCAGGGTTTGTTCGGTGATCGGTAAACCCAATTGTTGTTCGAGTGACTGATAATCATCGAGCAAGAGCTGCATCTGTTTGAGGCTAAGCGGCATGATCCACAGCCGGGCGGTTTCAACTGGATTCATAAGATGTGCTTCCTAATCGGTTTGATTCTGAATAATCTAAGCCTCTATTCTGACCGATCTACGAAGTGGAAGCAAGTCTGCCACGATCGCAGGCATGGTTCGGATTCGCGGGCTTTCGTGATCAGCGTGCAACGTGTGGCAAGAAGATCGTGACGCCTGATACGACGACCGAGCCATGCTGTCGCTGAATCTGATTGCCGGTCACAGATCGCACAAGATCGCGGCCGCTTCCATCGTATAAGGTTGCCCTGCTTACCATCAAGGGTGTAGGGCCGGTGCCGCTGACGGCCACATCTACTGCAAGTTCAACCAGGTCGCCATCTCCGCTGATCGCGTGATCGCCGGCCAGGCTCACATAGAGGCGGCCGTGCTGATCGTCTGAGAAGGTAGCCGCTGCACCTGTGGCCGCTAACCCAACCGGTGTCGCCGACCGGAAGCCGGCAATGCGTTCAGGATCATAGACGATTACAAAATCGCCGCCGGTCATCTGTTGCAACGACTCAGCACGCAGCCTCATTTTCACCAGAGCCCCCGGCGCGCCGCTGACATCCTCTAGCGCCAGGATCGTGGTTGCGTCTGCCATCCGTGGCTGATCGGGCGCGAGCGCGCGCTGGGCCGGCCACGCCCCCCCGGCGATGCGCTGGAGGATCTGCCCACTGTCGCCGGCATCAAATCTGCCGTTGCCGTTGATGTCGCCGCTGCCCAGTTCCCGGCTGCTGGGCTGGCGCTGCCGTGTCGACAGCACAAGGGCTTGCACGGCATCGTGTCGCGTCAGCACCCCATCCCCGTTCACATCGCCAAGGATGAAGCCGGCCCCGCTGTTGCCTATTGTGATGGCGCCGTCGTTTAAGGCCAGCGGTACGTCGATTGTCTGGGAATCGCTGATTTGCGCCATGATCCTCGAACCGCCCGGCGTCAATGGCCCAATCAGATCGAGAGGGGTCTGCGCGCCGCTTGCGCCGACAGTCTCAAATTCTATGCGCAGCAACGGGCCGTCACCCAGGAGCGGCGCCGGTTCGCCGGGACCAATCGGCGCGCCGCTGATCGAAATCCGGCTCCTGGTCGCATCGAGCATTTCTACGCTGTATGTCCAGGTGTACCCTGTGCTCATCGCCAGGCCGGTGACCGCTGTGGGTGTAATGACGGTGTGGTTATACTCAAGCCAGATGTCGGCACTATCCATGTGCAGGCCATCGATGCTGGTGACGTTAAGCGGCGCATTGACCGGTTCCCCCTCCTCCGCCACGAGATCGGGGATGTCGAGGGTAAGGCTGCCCACGAGCGCGCAGCTTGTATTCGACGTTTCGAGGATGCTGTCGTTCCCATCCAATGCCCGGAGACGATAGCAGTACTCTTGCCCGCTTTGTAGATCATTGGCCGAGTCGTCGTCTGCATCCAGGTAGAAGGGATCCGTTACGCTCCCTATGGGCGCAAACCCGACCTGGCTCTCGCGTTCGACGGTGTAGCCGGCGATGCTGATCCTATTGGACGGATTCCAGCCCAGCGCGACTGCACGCGGGCCGCCTGCCGCTTTGAGGATGAGCGGCTGTGCCGTGGGCGTGTGGGTCGGCGTTGGCGTCGGGATGGGGGTGACTGCAGGCGTCGCCGTCGGTACAATGCTGGTCACTGTCAGTGAGGTGGTGTCGAGGAAAAAGTTGCTGTTGTTGAGGTTGTCGGTCTCCACACGAAAGATGAGATCGCGGCTCTGCCCGCCCATGCTACTCACCGTCAGCGTCTCTTGCACCCAGCCGTTCGTGCGGTTATCACTGCAAAGTTGGTAGGTTTTTAACTCGATCTCACCGAGAAAGACCTTAGCTGTGCTTGGTCCACAGGTATCGTCTGAGTATAGCCAGTATCGGTAGGTTAGCGCAGAAGGGAGACCGTCGAGGGTGAGCGTCTGCGAAATGCTGCCAACCTCGTTGACTTGTCCTCCTAGCCAGACCACGAAGGCGCCGCTGTGGACAGGTATATTGTACTTGGTGGCCTCAAGGATCAAGGCGCCGGGTGCATTGCCGAAATTGCTTGATCTTTCTGTCCAGGCTCCATCCGGTCCGTTATCGAAGTTGGGGTTTTGGATGGTCTGATGCGATTCCGACGCGATGGGCGTCGCCGTGGGCTGCGTCGTGTCGCTTTGCAGGGTGATGTTGTCCAGAAACAAGCTGCTTGCCCGTGCACCGTCGGTCAACACCTCGAAGCGGAGTGTCTGCTGTTGACCGGCGAATGCCTTGAGATCGAATGTGGCCGAGTTCTGCCAATCGGTGGTCGCATTTTCTGTGCACAGATTGAGATGGCCGATCGCCGTGTCACCGAGATAAATGTAGAGCCAATCGTTGGCACATGCATCCAGCGAGCGGACCTGGTAGCGGAAGCTTAGGCTAGGGCCAAGCTCGGGCACTGTCACCTGTTGTGAGAGTTGCATGGTTTCACTGTCGACACCACCCAGCCAGGCCACAAATGCGCCACTATAGGGGGGCAGGGGCAGTGTCGTTTCCGTTTGCGCGTAAATGACACGGTGCAGGTGGTTGCCTTGTTCAGTCCAATCACCATTGCTGCCTAGCTCAAAGTTACTGTTGCGCAGCACATTCCCGCTAGACGTCGGTGGGGTCTTGGTTGCAGTCGCCGTGGCGGTGGGTGTGTGCGTGGCCGGTGGTGTGCCGGTCCTGGTGGGGGTTGCGGTCGCCGTCGCAGTTGCGGTAGCCGTTGGCGTCGACGTCGACGTAGGCGTTGGGTTCACCAGAGGCCCGGTGTGTGATTCGATCCACGTCACAAAGCGAGAGACGCGCGCATACACGCCGGGGAAGTTGGGCAGCGCGCAGCTATTGCCAAAGCTGACAACACCCGCCAGCCGCCAGCTTGCTCCATCGCTCACCACCAGTGGCCCACCGCTGTCCCCTGCACAGGAGTCTTTGCCACCTGCAGCATAGCCGGCACAGATCATGTTGGCCGTAATGTTGCCATAGGACTGATCGCACGAGGCGTTTGTGACAAACGGCACATCGACTTCCATCAAGACATTGGACGTGCTACCATCCGCCGTCGTGCGTCCCCAGCCTGTGACCCAGGCCATATCACCTGGATCCACAAGCCCGTCATTTGCAGGGCTGTGTAGCAGTGACACAAGGGCGACGCGGCTGTTCAGTGTCGCTGCCGATGTGAGTTTGAGCAATGCAATATCAAAGTCCCATTTATTGGGATCGTAGCTCGGGTGTGGGATTACCTGCTCCACTGTAATGGACTGTTCCGTCCCTTCGGAGATATTCCGCTGATGTTCTCCCAGCACTACCTGGAACTGGTTTGGGGCGTAGACCTGGTCATTGTCCCCGTACACACAGTGCCCTGCAGTTACGACCCAATTCGGCGCAATCAACGAGCCGCCACACATGTAGCCTCCCGCGTAAACGAGCGCTTGCCAGGGCCATTCACCCGGATCGGCCGTGGATCCGCCGACGATGCGTGGCTCAGGCGTCGGTGTCGGTGTGGCGTCTGGCGTCGTCAGATCCTGAATCGCCTCTTGGGATGGTAACGGACGCACAGCGTCGGCACCGGCGAAGGGTAGATCCGCCGGCGGCAGAGGTGGCGTCGCCTCTGCTCGGATGTCTGCGTTTGTGTGGCGTATTGGTTGGATCACCATCAGCAGCATCAAGATCATTGCGATGCCAGATAAGTGACGAGACAGCCGCCTATCAGTACGTTTCATGCATTTCTCCTGGGAACGTGGAAGCAGCGAAGAAGATCTTGCAAGAGACTCACAAAATTGTTCTGTTGCACCTGAACGGTTGCGTTCTCCTATTGTATGCCCCCGCAAGCCACCGTCCAATCTGCCATGATGCTAACGGTAATGCAAAAGATCGACCTCGCTTCATGTCGTTTGGAGCGGATACAGGCCCGCGATCCGTCTCTGCTGCAACGAGCAGAGGAAAAAGGTCTTAAGCGTAACTTCACAAGATATGAAGCCACGCGAAGGCAGCTATCAAAATCTGTCTTCACGTGGCTTTGTCGATCACTATACAGGCAAGGGACCTGCTGTTTCAGAACGCAACCGGGGGCGTATTACTCTGCCGGGATCTCCGTGGTGAGCGTCACCGCTCCCCTGCCGCGTAGGACGACGGTGTAGTCACCTGCGCTGGGAATGACGTACTCCCGGCGTCCCTGTTCATCGGCAGTAGCCGGTTCCATCAATTGTCCACTGGGGTCGTAGACGGCGAAGGCGGCATCTCCGGCGACCGTTACAAAGAGTCGCTGCCCTGCGCCAATCCCAAGAATGTAACCGACCGTGCTGCCTTCTGGCAAGGTGACTTCAGTGGTCGCACTGCTGGCGCCTGCGGCGAATCGGATCCGTTCGCCGGCGGAAAGGTCGGGCAATTGTGCCGGGAAGTCAGCGGCGGCGGGCGCCAGGGGGTTGTCGCGTACATAGTCCACACTCTCCTGCAACAGGAGATCGTCCGGGGCAAGATTGGCGGCTTGCTCCAGGTCGTCCACGACAGCGGGATCGGTCGGATCGGTCAGGAATCGCCCCCATGCTCGCAAGAAGTAGGCCTCAGCCAGATCAGGTTGGGCGTCGATTGCCTGATCTGCAAAGGAAACCAGATATTGGCTCAACTCCGCAACCCAATTTTCTGCCGGTGTACCGACGATCAAGGGGGATTCGAGATCAAAAATCTCGCTCGGCCCAAAGGGTCGCATTTCGTTCACCGCCGCGGCGTAGTCTCCGTAGAAGACAAAACCCAGGATGGGATAAGCGCCGTTGACGGCGAAGGTGAGACGATTCTGGGCAAAGAGGCGGATTTCCTGCGCATTCCAATAGACAATCGGATCATCGGGGGCCAGTGTCAGTGCTTCTTCAATCAAGGGCAGCGCGTGGTGGTAGAGATCCGCGCTGGCAAGTTCGACCGCATCGTTGTTGAGATCGCGCACAGTAGGATCAGCGCTTTCCGGCAACAGGGTCAGCGAGACCGGCGTTAGTTGCGAACCGTCCCAGCGCAGAATCTGAGCGGCGTAGAGTCGAACACCGCAGGCATAGCAGAAGACGTAGGGTTCCGTGCCGTTCAACACGACTTCTAACTGACCGTCGCCATCGATGTCAGTCACTTCACCTGCGCCGGGGCTGGCGTTGAACCCCTGAACCATGGTGCTGAAGGTCGCTCCGTCCCAGTGTAACAGATCAAAACAGCCGCTATGCGCGCCGGCGCCGCCGTCGACTGCCAACCAGAGTGCATCCTCACTGATGTCGACGGCATTGACACCGGCTTCGTCCACATAGGTGGGGCAGTCCAGTTCAATACGGGCGACTTCGTTCCACGCACCGTCCATCAGATCGTAGAGCGCCACAAAGTGCTTGATCAACTCAGGTTGGAAGACGCCGATTCCATAGGTGTGTGCAACCCAGAGTGGCGACCCGTCCGGCGCGTCGACTGTAAAGATGTTGACACCATCGAACCCGTCTGTCGCCCCTGCGGCACGAATGGGGATGGTTTCCTCTAGACTTTGGCGGAGCGCCTGGGTGTCAGGTTCGCCACTGGTGGGAGACTCTGGGGTAGATGTTTCTACGGGTGACTCGGTTGCTGTCGCTGCCGGTGATTCGGTCTCTACGTTGGGGGTCACCAGTTCTGTAACCGTCGCACCTCCGCTGGGAATGGCCATCGGCCCACAGGCCGCTATGAACAGGGCGAGAAGGCCAAAGATTGCCCAATACCCGATCCGGCGACCTGGGCGTGCAGGCTCTTGTGATCGACTTTTTAACACCGTTCGACTTCCTTTCTACGTAGGGGGCTGAGTTGATACTATTACAGACGCCTGCTCCAAAAAGATGGTTCCGTTTGCTTTGCGATCCTCTCTCAATATGTCATAATGGGCGATGCCTACCCCTGTTGCATCCACATGACCGGCCGGGATCGTGTCGGAAACGACCATCTGTCCGGTGGACGGCCCATGTAGCGTTGCATAACACAAACCCATCCATGTAAGGATACGCTATGATCACCTTGCCGCCTAAAGCCTTTAGGCGAGCCGATGAGAGCGAAGATGAGCATTTCTATGCCTTCCCTCGCTTCGTAACCCATATTGATGACAATGCCATCTTGCAGGTGACCGCGCTGTACCATACATACTTTCCGCCCAACGGCGTGATTCTCGATCTAATGAGCAGTTGGGTCAGTCATCTGCCAATCGATCTGCCCTTTTCTCGTGTCGTCGGTCATGGGATGAATGCCGAAGAGTTGGCGGCTAATCCTCAACTGAATGACAGGCTTGTGCACGATCTGAATCTACACCCAACGCTGCCCTTTCTTGACAGTACATTTGACGGCGTTGCCTGTGCTGTTTCTGTCCAATATCTTACCAGACCGATCGCTGTATTCGCTGAAGTGGCACGCATCCTTAAAGCAGGTGCTCCCTTTGTGGTGACTTTGTCAAATCGCGTTTTTGCTGCCAAAGCTGTCAATATCTGGCTGAATCTCGATGACCTTGGTCGTATCCGATTGGTTCAGCATTACTTTGGCAAGACAGACGCCTTCGAGCGGATCACGGTACACAGGTGGCAGCCGTTAGCCGGTGGTGATCCCCTTTACGGCGTAATCGGGTTTGCCCGCGAATAGATCGCGGCGCATTACACCTCCCCGTCAAGTGGCACGCCTAAAGGTACCTGTCGCAAAACCGTTGCACCGGAATAGGTATCTCGCCGCTCAAAATATATCGGTCAGGTATATTGACAAGCACCATTGTTTATGAAATGATCAATACAACCCATATGTTGGCTCCCAAGCTGGCTGCATCGGCAGTCAGCTTTGCTATTGGGCACTTTCGCACTTCTTTCTTGTTCACATGTGCACATGGCACAGAGGCACACACTCGATGTACACGACTACTGCTGGCGCTTGTGGAGTACATCTCATCACTGATACTTCTTACACCAAAGGAGAGTTGATCTGCCAGATCGAAGACTACCAGATTGTGACGAAGCCGACCTACCAAACCATCCAAATCGGCCAATCTCTGCATCTGGAGGAACTCGGCATTATTGCCTATCTGAATCATTCGTGCCAACCGAATACGGTCGTGAACACCAGCGATCTCACCATTCGCGCCAATCGTGACATCGCAATCGGCGATTCGTTGACTTTTTTCTATCCATCCACCGAATGGGAAATGGATCGCCCCTTTGTCTGCCTCTGCGGAGCCCCTTCCTGTATCCGTTTGGTGGCAGGTGCCAAGTACCTTTCCATCGATGTGTTGCGCCACTTCTTTATCAATCAACACATCCGCGAGATGATCTCTGCCGCACTTACAGAACCCGTGGTGAGTGTGCCATTCCTGCCCGGTGTGCTGGGGTTACCGCATAATGGGCTCTATGCAAACGGGATGGCCTGATATGCGATTCTGTATTCTGTACGATACGTACGCCAAATCAAATTCACCGCTCAAGGATGTGGATCTGCCCGGCAATCCGGCGGCCTATCTGCCCAAAGATGCCGATATCACCTACTGTGTGATCCACAAAGCGACGGCGGTGAAGCAGATCATCGAACTGTCGAAGCAGAATTTCGATGTCTTCGTCAATGTCTGTGACGGCGCCTGGGATGAGGATCGCCCCGGTATCGAGGTCGTGCAGGCCCTGGAAAGGCTAGGGCTTGCCTTTACCGGAGCCGACTCCAATTTCTATGAACCATCGCGCGAGAAGATGAAACTGGTGTGCCACTACTGGGGCATCAAAACCCCGGCCTATGTTTTCGCCCGCACCGATGCCGACATCGATCGGGCCGCAGCCGTCTTGCGCTACCCCATGATCGTCAAACACGCCAGCAGCTACAGCAGCATCGGCATGACTCGCGATTCGCGGGTCACATCCCCCGACGCACTGCGCGTTCAGGCGCACAAGATGATTGATGAATTTGGTACTGCGTTGATCGAAGAGTTCATCGAAGGGCGCGAATTCACGGCGCTGGTAGCCGAGAACGTGGATGACCCAATGAATCCCTTCGCCTACCAGCCCATCGAATACCGCTTCCCTGAAGGCGAAACGTTCAAGCATTTCGATATGAAGTGGGTCGACTTCCGCGCGATGATCGGCGTGCCTGTACTCGATTCCGAGATTAGCCGTCGCCTGCAAGAAATCACCAGACGCCTCTTTGTGGGGCTGAAGGGAACCGGCTACGGTCGCTGCGACATTCGCATGGATGCCGACGGTGAACTCTACATGCTCGAAATCAACCCCAACTGTGGCATGTTTTATCCGCCCGAAGATCCGGGCAGCGCCGATCTCTGTCTCTTCTACGATCCGGTGGGGTACGAAGGGTTTATGCGCGCCGTGATTGCTGCCGCCCTCAAACGCAAAGAAGAACGCCGCCGCAACTGGACGCTGTCGCTCAATGCAGCCGGCAGTTACGGCATGATCGCGGCCTGCGATCTTGCAGCGGGCGAGGTCATCGTGCCCTACGAAGAACAGTCGCATGTGCTGGTCAGCAAGAATCACGTCTTCGCCCACTGGGGAGAGCCCAAACGCAGTTGGTTCCCACAGTATGCCTATCCCGTATCGGATGAACTCTACGTGATGTGGAGCGACGAGCCCACCGAGTGGAAGCCCCTCAACCATTCCTGTGACCCCAATGCATGGCTAGACGGGCTGGATCTGGTGGCGCGCAGGCCGATTCGCTCCGGCGAACAGATCACCGTGGAGTATGCCACCTTCTGCAACGAGATCATGAAGGACTTCGCTTGCGCCTGTGGTTCGGCCAACTGTCGCGGCATCGTACGTGGCACGGACTATCTGGAGCCGTTTGTGGCACAGTATGACGATCACGTCTCCGATTACGTGCGCGGCAAACGCGCCGAGCGACAACGCGTCTTCTCGGCGGTGTAGAATCATCCTGCGTGAAGGATAACGGGGGCTGCATGTAGAATGTGCCCCCCTTTATCCTTCACGCATCTCTTCCTTCACCCGGCGCAGCACGCGTTCTCCCAACAGTCGAACTCCGTTCTCGCTCGTCAACCCGTGCGGCGTGCCAAATTCCACACGGTTCGCTCCCTTGCCCAGGATTGCCAGCGTCTGATCCGCAACTTCATCGGGCGTGCCGGCCAGGGCAAATTTGGCCAAAAGTTCATCGGATACAGCAGCGGCGGCGGCGTCGTAATCGAAGCGTTCCGCCGCGCTCTTGATCCTCGCCAGCCGATCTGGTTCGATCTCCACGGTTGGATCCAACTCCGCCACCACCGGTAAATAGAGCGCCACTTCTACGCGCCGCCAACCGGCGCGCCGCCCGGCCATCTTCATCGACGACCGTGACTGCACCGACGACAATGCCGATTTCATTTGCGGCGCGACCAGAAGCCGCCCCATGTTTCTCGATCAGCCCACGCATCCACGGCGCCACATCGGGATTGGCTGAGCCACCGATTTTGACTTCGTTGATGTAGGGCAAACAGGCGCGCAGCGTCTGCTCTCCCCACGTGCCCAATAGGAAAGGTATATCGGGCCGCAGAATTGGCCAACGAAAGGCATCTCCGCCACTTAGCGGGAAGATCTCCCCGGGCAGAGCATCCTTTGATTGTGACAACAGGTGTTGAACTGCTGCGAAGCTCTCCTTCAACGCCGTCACCGCTCGTTTGGGCTGAATGCCCACGAAATCGAGCCAGGATCCACGGGCGATGCCCAGATAAGCACGCTGCCGGCTAACCTCGTCGATCAGCGCGATGTTGGCGGCAATATTCACCGGGTGACAGGTGAACGGATTCACCGCGGCAGGACCAATCCTCACTCGTTTGGTGGCTTTGGCAATTTCTAGCAACGGCAGCCAGGCCGGCTGATAGAGCATGTCGTTGTAGACGGTGACACCGTCGAAGCCGTATCCTTCTGCTTGTGCCGCCAACGCACCATAGGCCGTCAGTGGCTTGTCGGTTTGAAATGCAATGGTGATAGATGTTGGCATGGTCATCGGTTTCTAGGTGGTGGATGAATTGTCACGTTGGCAAAGCGCAGGGCAGCACCGGTACTATAGCACAAGCAACCGGCTGTTGGTGTGTGACAGAGGCTCCCAACGGGCTCTCTGCGCAGCCACTTCGCCCGCGCTGTCTATGTCTCAAAACCGATTTTGAATTGCGCTCAAATTTGATCTGGGGTAGAGTAGTTGCTTGCAACTTGAGCAGTATCCAATCTTACTATCCGAGGCATCAACTATGGCGAACGAGTCTTTCGGTTCGACAGATGCGGTACAGTCAGCGCTGGCCGCCGAGTTACCCGTACCTGATCGAACCTTGTCAATACAACGGCGTGTTTTCAACATGGCCTGGCCCGTGATCAGCGAGAATTTCCTGCAGACGATGCTGGGGATCGTCGACACACTGCTGGTCGCCCGTCTTGGTGTGGCTGCCATCGCCGGTGTGGGCAGCGCCCAACAGGTAATGTTCTTCTTGATTTCGGCGCTGAGCGCTTTGAGCGTGGGCAGTTCGGTGCTGGTGGCACAGGCGATCGGTGCCGGCAAAACTGCCGATGCCTCTCAGTTTGCCCGTCAGTCGCTGGTCTGGAGCATCTGCTTCTCGATCCCATTAGCCGTAGGCGGCTACTTTGCATCCGGACCGGTGATGGCCGTCTTTGGGCTCGAACCGGACGTGGCTCGCCTCGGCACTGAATACCTGCAAGTCACTATGGCGACGGTTGTGGTGCTGATCTTTCTGCTGATTGGCGGCGGCGCGCTGCGTGGTGCGGGGGATTCTAAGACGCCAATGCAGGTGACAGCACTGGCCAATGTGGTCAATGTGGTATTGAGCTATGCACTGATCTTTGGTGTGTGGGGCTTCCCCGAAATGGGGGTGGTCGGCAGCGCATGGGCTACCTTTTACTCGCGCCTCTTGGCCGTTGTACTGCTCTTCGCCGTCATGTGGAAAGGGCGGAGCGGCGTCTCCATCCGCGGGCGGGTGGGGTGGCTGCCCCAGTTGCGCGTGGCCCGCTCTGTGCTCGATATCGGCATCCCCGCCGCACTGGAACAGATGCTGACCATGGGGGGCTTCTTTGTCCTCACGATCATCGTGGCCGGGCAGGGGACAGCCACCCTGGCCGCCCATCGCATCGCCTTCAACGCGCTGTCGCTCTCCTTTTTGCCGGGGATCGGATTCGGTGTTGCTGCCACGGCATTGGTTGGGCAGAGCCTGGGCGCACGTCGTCTCTACGAGGGTGAGCAGGCAGTGCGTATCGCCACCCTCTGGTCGCTTATCTGGATGAGCGGCATGGGTGTGTTGATCTTTTTCTTCGCGCCCCAGGTGATCTCGTTTTACAGCACCGATCCCGAAATCATAGCCGTCGGCTCTGCCGGTCTTCGTATAGTAGCGTTGGTCCAACCCTTTTGGGCGGTACTTTTTGTCCAATCAGGCGCGCTGCGTGGATTGGGCAACACCAGTTTCCCGTTGCGGATCAACACCTTGGGCATCTGGATAGCGGTGGTCATCGCCTACATTTTGATACAGACCGTCGGTGGCGGGTTGGCTGCTATCTGGAGCGCTTTTCTGCTCACAATGCCGTTGTCGGCGGCAACCCTTTGGTGGCGTTTCCGACAGGATAGCAAAAACGAACCCGTGGCTGTGGCCCTTGCATCCGGGGATTGAGTGAGGTATGAGCGAGCAACGCTACGCCGTTCCCCAGCAGCGGCACCGCGTGGAGGAGGAGATCTTGCGCAGTCGCTTCATCACGACTGTGGATGTGGCGCCGACCGTCGAAGATGCACGCGCCTTCCTCAGCGAAATGCGCCAGGAGTTCGCCGACGCCAGCCACAACTGCTGGGCTTATCTGGTAGGGCCGCCCGGTTCCACCGCACAGGTGGGCATGAGCGACGACGGCGAGCCGCACGGCACCGCCGGTCGCCCTATGCTCACTGTTCTTCAGCATAGCGGCGTGGGTGACATCGTTGCCGTCGTCACCCGATATTTTGGCGGCACGTTGTTGGGCAAGGGAGGGTTGGTTAAAGCCTACAGCGGCGGGGTGCAGTATGCGCTGGAGTCGCTGTTGTTGGTGGAGAAAGTTCCACGGATCGAGCTGTGGGCGATGATCGACTACAGCAACGTCACCGCCTTTCAGCGTATGCTGCCCGACTACGAGGTCGAGGTACTCGGTGAAGAGTATGCAGTGGATGTCACCTTCCATCTACTGCTCCCCACCTCGTACCTCGATCGGTTTCAAACTGATCTGGCCGAGTTGACCAACGGTCAGGCGATTGTCGAAACAGCCACCGTGTAGCGTATTGTACCGATGCCGCAGAACCGTTATAGGCTATCTACAGAGACTGCCAACACACCGGCAGACCTGGTGAAGGGTGCCCCAGGTTTTTCGGTTCTGAACTTCAGGGCAGCTACGCAGGACGGACCGGCACGGAGGCCGGTCCCTACACGTAGGGATGGACCTCCGTGTCCATCCGTCGTGGCTTCCCGGTAGACATGGACCCACCCAATACTATGGGACACACCCCCTGGTGAATCCACTATGCCTCACGGTTCGCACGGATGATGCCGCAGCCAATCGCCAGAGGGCCAGAGTGGACGGCGACGGCGGCGGTTACCGGCTCCACCATCAGCGACGGCTGATTGACCACAAGCGCAGACAGATCCCGCGCCAGCTCGTCCGCCTCTTGCGGCACAAGAATGTGCATTACCCCGGCCGCTTTGATTGGCCGTGCCTCTTGAGCGGTCTCCATCAACCAGTTCAGCCCCTTCTTGCGACTGCGCGCCCGCGCCACCACGTCCAATGAATTGCGCGCCACTCGCAACACCGGTTTGATGTTCAACACATTGGCGATCAATTCCCCCACGCGGCCGATGCGTCCACCGCGACGGATGTATTCCAACGTGTCGAGGAGTGCGTAGAGTTCGGTGCGGTCCGCCATCTCGCGCAACTGTGCAGCGGCAGCTTGCAGCGTCATTCCTTCTTTCACAAGTCGTTTCGCTTCGAGCACCAACAACCCGAGGGCGATGGCCGTTGTGCCACTGTCGATCAGTTCCGTGGTGACGGGATAATTCTCTGCGGCGAGCCGGGCGCCATTGAACGTGCCGCTGAATGAACTGCCCACAAACAAGCCCAACACTTGATCAGCGCCTCGTCGCTGCACTTCTTCGAAAGCGGCTGCATAATCCTCGCCTGCAGGCAATGAGGTGGTGGGGGTGCTGCTGCTGGAATAAAGTCGCTCAAACAGCTCTTCTGCGGTCAGATCGACACCCTCTTTATAGACTTGATCGTCCACGTTGACCTGGCACGGAACCACGATCAGTTCCTCGCGCTCAATAATGTCCTTCGAGAGCCCGCAAGTGCTGTCGGTCATTATGATGATTTTGCTCATAGAGCCTACCTCCCCTGTTTACGCCTACTCAATCGCAAGGACGTAACTGTAGTGTGGCTGCCCACCCGAATGGACCTCGAACGTCAAGCCTGGGTGCAGCGCTTCCAGATCGGCGGCAAGCGCTTGGGCGGTCTCGAGCGCGATGGTTTCGCCATAGAAGATCGAGACGATCTCATAGCTGTCTAGATCAATGCGCTCCAGCACGGCGCGAATCACTTCGGTATCATCGTCACCTCTGGTGATCAACTGCCCGTCGAGCAGGCCGATACAGTCGCCTTCTTGAATGGCGATGTTGTTGATATTGGTGGTGCGCACGGCGCGTGTACATTCCACCGTGACGACTTCGTGCATGGCGTCGCCCATGGTCTCGGCGTTGGTTTCGCCATCCGCGCTGTAGTCAAACGCCATTAGCGCCGCCATTCCCTGTGGCGCGCTGCGGCTGGGCACAACATAGACCGGTCGATCCGATAGATCACGGGCCTGTTGCGCGGCCATGATGACGTTTTTGTTGTTCGGCAACAAGATGACTGCTTGCGCTGTCACCGATTCAATGGCCTGCAAAAAGTCTTCGGTGCTGGGGTTCATGGTCTGCCCGCCGCGAATGATGACGCTTGCCCCCAGTGCGCGGAAGTGTTCGGCCAACCCGTCACCCGCGGCGACAGCCACAATGCCGACCCCCGTCAATGCCTCGGTGGATAGTTTCGGCGCTTCCGGCGTGGCGGCTGCAACGCTCTGCGCGAAACTCTGGAACTGTAGATCCATATTCTCGATCACAACATCGTCGAGCATGCCCAGCGAAACGCCGTACTCCAGGGCCGGGGCAGGGGTCAGCGAGTGGACATGGACCTTGATCAGATCGGCGTTGCCGACGACCAGGGGGCAGTCGCCCATCTGGTTGATCTGTTCACGGATCGCGTCAACATCCAGCCCTTCTCCCCGAATCAGAAATTGGATGTCGTACCCGTAGCGTCCGTCGGCCAGGGGCGCCGGCGGATTATCCAGTTGAACCGTGTGCTCGGCTGTCACGGCGGCTGGGCCTGTAGGGTAAACCTCACGTTCTGAGTGGGCAGCAAATTTCTCCCCACGCAGGAAGCGCGTGATTCCTTCGAAAATGGTCACCAATCCCTGGCCGCCGCTGTCGACAACGCCGGCATCTTTGAGGACAGGCAACATCTCCGGCGTCTGCGCCAGCGCCCGATGGGCTGCATTGGTGACGCGGTTCAACTGAATGCGCACGTCTTTCGTGTCAACGGCTGCCTCTGCTGCGGCCTCGGCGATGGCGCGGATCACGGTTAAGATCGTGCCTTCCACCGGCTTCATCACCGCGTTGTATGCGCTGTCTGAGGCTCGTTTGAGTGCATCGGCCATATCCTGTGTTGTGTAGGAAGGCTTGCCTTCACCGGCGCGCGCAAACCCGTTGAGAATCTGCGACAGGATCACGCCAGAGTTGCCGCGTGCACCCTTGATGGCGCCTGTGGCAAGTTGGCGGGCCGTTTCCGCCGCATCATGCGATGTCTGTTGGGCGGCCTGCTTGATGGCGCTACGCAAGGTGAGCAGCATGTTCGTCCCCGTGTCGCCATCAGGGACAGGGAAGACATTCAGCGCATTGATCATGGCTGCATGTTCTTCGAGCCAATGCAGTGCCGATTCAAAGGCCTGCTGTAGCTGTGTACCGTCTAGTGTATAGACACCTTTTCCGTCATCAGAATCTAGCGAACCGGCAGAATCCGGCCCCGGTAACGCCGCCAGATCCTCTCCGTCGTCCTCGTTTGAGGGTGCTGTCGCCGCCTCATCCGCCAGGCGGGTGCGCTGCTCCTCTTCCATGGAATTCTCCTTCGGGATTCGTCTCAACAGTGGATGGTTATCAGATTGAAACCGAAACGACGTTGCCTTGGGGGAGGACGCAACCTGCAAATCGCAACGAGTATCAAGCCTGTAATGAACATAGTGCTTCATGTTAGGGTCTTACTATACTATAACACCTGAGGTGAAAATCAGTTACTCTCCTGCGCTTGAATTGAAGGATTTGTAAGACAGGACCCGTCCGCGTCGAATCACGGCAAACATTCGCACCTGGTAAAACTCTGGTTCGCGGCATACAAAACGCCTCGGTTGTGCTACCGAGGCGTTTTCAACACTGATCTGGAGCAAGCAGCTAGAGCGGGTTAACTTACCTGGTGGGGTTCGTGGCGCCATCTGAGATGGTCGTCGATCCGGTTGCGACTCGTGTACAACAAGTGATTCTCTGCCATCGCCAGTAGAATTTCGATAATTTCGTCACTGGTGAAAGCGCTCTGCGGTGTTTCCTGGGCACGTGCGGCAATCATGATGTTTAATGATGCCGCCAAGTAGGGTTTCGTTGCAAGGTGAGCCATTATAGATTCCTTTCGGCAGCCGAACTATCTACTTACATGTTCGTCTTTTGCCGCGCAGTTTCACATGGGAACTTACGGCTAAGCCAAAAGGCAGACAATAGGAAAAAGGGGGTACGCCTCAGGGGGGATTAATGTCCAGTACATCCTTAAGGAAATCTTGACCCACGATGATGCGCATATCGACACTTTCCGAAACCACCAGGCCATTGAGCACAGGGAGATCGGGCGGTAGCTGAAGATCATCGTTGATGCGATCGATCAAGGATGCGTCCATGTTATAGTTGATGAGCAAAGTCCGTCGGTAATCGCTGCGGTCGGCGTCGCCGATGGCGATGACCTGCCAGCCGCTGGATTGTAGCTGATCACGAATGCGAGCTGCTACCCCTGGGTAGTCAGTGCCGTTGAGCACTTCGAGGCGGACACTGCGGGCATCGGCGACAATGGGCGGATTTTGCGGCATCGGATCCGCCGCTCCTGCCGTAATCGCAGAAACCGCCGCTGATGACGAAACGCTGCCGGTGCCGTTTGTCGTAGAGCGGTCAAAGAGGAGTGTTAACGCCTCTCGCACACGGTTACGGTCCGGGATCAGGATCCAGGCTCCCTCTTCGCTGTAGCTCTCTGAGCCGTAGCGGCTGTCCAGCACAAGCCTCTGCACGTTTTCTAGCCCGTTGTGACGCATGTAATTGGCCAGATCAATGGCCACTTGCAGGGGGATGTCGGTACCGAAGCTGTCGCGCATCGTCGCCGTCAACTGGGGCGCTTTGGCCACCAGCGTTGGGATCATATCGGCTGCCAGGATCTTGTCCATCACGGCCTGGATCACCTGCTGTTGGCGATTGGCGCGATAGTAGTCACTATCCCCGTGGCGTGTGCGCACATACTTGAGCGACGTTTCGCCGTCGAAATGATGCTGACCTGCATCCACGTGAAACGTCTCCACCCCGTAATCAGAAGTGGGGTACTGTTCATCGTGGATAGTCTGCTCGACCAAAACGTCGACGCCGCCGATTAAGTCGACGAAGCGTACAAAGCCACTGAAGTTGACACGCACATAGTAGTCAACAGGGCGGCCAATGAAACTGCTGACAGTATCTTTGGCCAACTGCGGGCCGCCGCCAGGGTAATTGCGCCGTTCCCCTACAATATAGGCCGTATTGATCTTGGTCGTGATGTCATAGCCGGGGATGGGCACCCAAAGATCGCGTGGCAACGAGATCATGCCCGCTGTCTTCTTCTGAAGGTCCAGCGAGACGAGCATCATGGTATCGGTATGGGGTGGGCCGTACTCATCGGCGCGCTCGTCGGTACCCAGCAACAGGATGTTGATGGGTTCCTTGGGGAGGTCATCGGTCAAGGCTGCGTAGGTCGTCTGGGTCCCCGGTTCGCTACGCGTTCCTCCTTCGGCCTGAACTTCATCACTGTGAGGGGCGTCTGCTGCGGAGACCGTAATCGCGTCGATGGCGTTGAGATCGGGGAACGGATGCTGTGCAACTGTATAGCTGCGCGCTGTTTCGTAGAGCAGCATGCCCACAAACACGGCAACCGACAGAACTAGTAATGAATAGAATGACCCCAGCGCAATGGCAAGGATTCGTCTGCGCGCACTCGCCGGCGGGGTCGGCCGAGGCCTGTTTCTAGGCAAACGGAATCTAGAGTAGTGTTCGGACATATAACCTGGATTATAGCATATAGAATTTACTGACACACAAAATCTGCGTTTCACACAGGCTTCAAGTAAGCGATGAATCCGGTCAGCGTCGGCATCGGGGCGTCATCGCCTTCTATTCGTAGCGTGAACGCATCCAAACGGTCTACCTGAGAAACTTACTTTGGTAAGCTGTGTGCGTAGAGCGATGACTGGGTCAAGATGAACAGCGTGCCCGTCACATTGTCCAGATAGAGACCGCGCAGACCACGCAGCGCATTGTTCTCGGCTGCCTGGAACTGCTCGACATAATTGCCTTCCTTATCGAAAACAAGGATCCGATCCTGGCTGCCGTCGGCCAGGTAGACATTGTCGGTGCTTTCAGTACCCAGCGTCATGTCCACCATGCGACCGTTGAGACCGGCACTGTTATCCAGGCTAAAGGGCAGTTGCCCTCCTTGCCGGTAGCGCAGAACCATACCATCTTCCGTCAACATCCAGATGTCACCATCAATGGCCGTGGCAACGACACCCGCCAGATCGGCTTGAACTTGCGGATCAAACCAGGCCGTGGGCGCTTCATCGTATCCAAGACCGGCGGGAGAGTAGCGCCAGATCTGATTTTGCTGTTCATCGAGCAAATAGAGCCGGCCGCTGTAGTTTTCGATCTGGCTAACCCCGCGCAACTGATCCGAACCGGCCAGGCGCATATAGGTTACCTCGTCGACATTGTTGTAGCGGAAGATATTGTTGTTCCGATCCAGAATGAGCAGGCTGGCCTTGTCCGCGAAACCGGGGATGCGCTGCTGCCAGGCAATGTCCACCAAGCGGCCGACGGTGATGCCCTCGACCACATCTCCTTCGCGAATGATGGCACCGTGATTTTCTTCAACGATGCTGCGGTTTGGATCGGTGCGGAAGAACTCGACCACCTGGCGTCCAATATCCAACACGTAGACATCTTGATCAAAGACGATAGCGCGGTGCGGATCCGCATCGGGCGGGAACGTGTGCAGTGGAAAATCGAGCGAATAGAGCGAACGCACTTGACGCAGGCGGTTTAGTTCGGCCCCAATCTGTTCCGAAAGGGAGCTTACCTGCTCCGTCATGCCGATCAACGCGATAGCCTCATCGATGTAACGTTGGGCTTCATTCAACGCTGTGCGCGCCGTGCTTTTGTCATCCACACCCAGTGCCTGCTGTGCCTTGAGCAGTTGAGATTCGGCCAGTTCGACCAGCTTCAACCCTTCGGCGTTGTTGGATGCGCCGCGTTGCAGATAGACGGCGCCAACCGTCGCGAAGGTGAGCAGCGGAATCAAGATAGCGAGGAGGATGAAAAGGCGCGCTCGCCCGTCGCCGGTCCGTTCGGGCGGGCTGAACGATTGACGGATCTTCTCGTTGTCTCGCTCGTCGTCACCCTCGCCGGCTTCAATTTCGGGGAGGGCGCCGACCCAATCAGGCGGCTGTTGCGCACCTCGATCCCGATCGGGTAAGATGCGCGTCAACCAGGACGCCATTTGGCTGCTTGTGCGCTGTGTCCATCTGCTTAGCCGGCCGATGACCGCGCCGACCTGGTAATCGCTCCCCAGCGTCCGGCGCAGCGTGCGTTTCTCGTCCGGCTCCATCACCTCTATTTCATCGGCAGCGTAACGGCGCACACGAGGTTGCCCGGCAGCGCGTTGACCGCTGCCGGGCGCTTTGGGCCTGGGCCGCGTACTCCCGTCTTCCCACACAGCCGAGACATTGTCCACAGTCGGGATGTCGTGTATAGGGGGCGTGGCGCCCAGTGCTGTGGGCAGTCCGCTGACCTTTTTGGCTGCAGGAACTCTGGCTATGGGCTGCTGCTCATCGGCAAAAATGACGAACAGACCCAAGATTTCGGCGTTGTTAATCTGTTTACGCAGGTAGGCGATGACGTCGAAACGATTTTCCGGCGTGGAGGTGGTAACGGCGGCGGCCAACGTCTTCACCGTCGTCAAGAGGATCCAGTCGCTTTCGCCCAAAAAGAGTACATCCCCGTCCCGTATCTGCTGTCGGTAAAATGAGACTTGTGGGGCTTCACGTCCGCCTAACGGACCCGTATAATGCCGCGGCCCAGGTGGGAATTGATCCACGCGCTGATTCGTTGAGAACATGGCCAAAGAGGGGCCGGCCGAAGCCATGATCAGATAATCGTTAACTATCGCCGCACAGATGATCCCCGCGCGCAGATCAGTACCCGGGTTGTGCTGGTTGATCTCGTGCAGCACCTCGTGCGCCGCCTGGATCGCTTCACCCAGCACGGCGCTGACGCTGCCCGTGGCGCTGTAGTAGACCTCTTCCACCAACACCTGCATCTGGCGCAGCACCTCGTTGTGCGTCGGGCTTTGACCCATCAACTCTAGCAGGACGTAGAGATTGCCGCGGCGCGCCTCTGGCGTGCCGGGCGCCGGCTCGATCACCCGCATCCCTGAGGCACGCGGGTCGTGGCTGTCCATAAAGAGGGCCAGATGGGTTTCAAACGGACTCGATTTGGCTGCTCTGGGCATTGTTTTTACCAGGTGCGACGTGAGGTCAGAATGAAAACGGACTCGCGATTAAAGGTTGTAAATCTCGCCATACTTGGCGCGCAAGTAGGCCATGTGAGATTCGATGGAAAGCGGACTGCCCGTGGCGCGTTCGATGATCTCGGCTGCCGTGAACTTGCTGCCGTGGACGTAAATGTTTTCGCGCAACCAGTGATGCAGTGTGCCAAATTGGCCCACTCGAATCTCATCCTTGATTTCAGGGTGAGCGGTCAACGCCGCCTGATAGATCTGGCTGGACATGACGTTGCCCAAAGTGTACCCCTGAAATGCGCCACCAATGAATCCTGCAAACCAGTGAACGTCTTGCATGACGCCATCTTTATCGCTTGGTGGCGTGACGCCAAGATCGTTGTCCATGCGTTCATACCAGGCTTCGGGTAGATCCGCAATGGATAGCTCCCCGTTCAAAAGGACGCGCTCGAACTCGAAACGCATCATCACGTGTAGATTGTAGGTGACTTCATCGGCGGCGGTGCGGATCAAGGATGGCTGCACTTTATTGATGGCACGGTAAAAAGTGTCTAGCGGTACGCCACCCAATTGGCTAGAAAAGGCCTGCTGTAGTGCCGGGTAGTAGTGTTCCCAGAAACCGCAACTGCGCCCAATCTGGTTTTCCCACAGCCGCGACTGGCTTTCGTGGACCCCGGCGGAAGTTCCGTGACCCACCGGTGTGGCTTCGTACCGCCTGTTGATGCCCTGTTCATAAAGAGCATGGCCCGCTTCGTGGAAGGTGCTGAAGATACCTTCGGCCATCATATCTTCTTGCGTACGTGTCGTAATGCGTACATCGCCCAACGAGAATTTGATCATGAAGGGGTGATGCGTCTCGTCCTGGCGTCCGCGCTCAAAATCATAGCCAAAGTGTCTGATGACTTCCTCGCTGAACGCGCGTTGCGTCGCCGCAGCGAAGTGTCCATAGAGGCAACTGTCGTCGATAGGCGGTTGTTCCGCGATCGCCTGGACGAGCGGCACCAACTCTCGGCGCAAATCCGCAAACAAGGCCCCCACCGTACTCGCCTTCATCCCGTAATCAGATTCCTCGATCAACGGATCGATAGGCTCGTCGCTCTCTGGGAAAAATTCACTATACTGGCGGCTTAAATCGAGTGTCTTTTCCAGCAACGGTCGCACAGCCGCAAAATCATTGGCCGGACGCGCCTTTGCCCACACCTCGAAGGTCTCGGCAAAGTGACTGCGGCTGGTCGCCACGAACTCACCGGGGATCCTGGTCGCTTGCTCATAGTTCCGCCGTGCCAACCGCACCAGGGTTGCGGCGTCGTCTTCATACCCGAGCGCTTCTACCTGGGGTTCGAGTTCGTCGAGCAAACGCCCTACGGCAGCATCAGTGAACTTCTCATGCGCCATCCTGCTCAGCGTAGCCAACTGTCGAGCACGCGCCGCTGCCCCGCCTGGGGGCATATAGGTGGATTGATCCCAGTACAAAAGGGAAGCCGCAGAATTGAGATCGTTTACTTCTGTCAGGCGACGGGTTAGCTCTGCCAGTGGTGCGTCCATACAAGATCCTTACAGGGGGTGCGGGTCAACATAGTTTGAGGTATTGTACACGTTCCAGGTGGAGGGCACAAACCCAATCGCCTTTCTTCTGCTTTACCCTGGCACACCTACACAAAGTACAGATGACGTCGAAGAAAGCCTGTGCTATAATCGCCCCAATTTCGGTTGGTCATTGAGGCCGACGCGAGCGTTAGGGGAGGTAGTTGAACTCATGCATCCTCGCACCGTTGAGTTTTATGATTTTGTTGCCATTGGTGAACTTGCCGATACAACCAAACAGGTTATTTACATGGGATTGGCGTACAACATTCGCCGCAGCGATCGACTTCAAGGTCTGGCCCAGGTAGAGCAGATGATCCTGCAACAGGCGCGCGATTATCTGAGCCGGGTGCGTGAAGGCTTCGTCCTCAGCGTGCGTACCACCGATGTAGTGAACAGCGACGAGCTCGGCTATCTGCTGGAAAGAGTCCTGTTGGATTGGGATGCACTGAGCGACGAGTTAAATCTCACCTCACAAGCGCAGGAAGCGGGGCAAGGCGCGTCTACATTGGAGCACGTTGAGCACGTACGCGATCAGTTGCTGGCGTTTGGTATGGCCGCCGTGGCGCTGGGTATGTTGCCGCGCCTGCCTAGGGACGAAATCACTTTTCCCAAGAGCTATCGCAAACCGCCCAGCTATGCGGATATCCCCGTTCCGGGCACGCCGGCCGAAATGCTGCAACGAATTGATGAGATCGAGCAGATGATCTGGCAGATCACCGTCCACGATCTGGTTGATCTCGTGGAACGACGCTTCGATCCACTACGCCGCACCTATGGCTTCTTTGAATCCAGCGCCTGGTTAGCCCTGCGCGAGAGCAGGCGCTTTGGTGTCAAAAAACAGAACAACCGACTCCTGTGAGCACCGTCCACTTCCGCTGCTCTACTTCCAACCTATGCACAATCGTTTGCTGAGTATGCCGACCTGCCAGGTTTCAAGACCCGGCAGGTCTTTGGTGTTTCTGAAACAGATCGTGCTCGCCTTTTATGCCCTGGAGCAACCATGAGATGTCTTTGTCTTCGTATGCCTGTCTGGCTGATGGCACTATCGCTTCTGCTTTTTGTGAGGACGACCACCGTCGCCGCTCCCCCATCGCCCGATGATTGGAATCCACCCCAATCACTCGCCACTGTGCTTGAGCCACGCCCTGCCCTCTACGAATCGCTTGATCTGGGCTCGTTTGCCACTTCGGCATTGGGTGATCAACCGCTTGGAATCCTGATCGAATTGGTGGATGAACCGACGGTGCGTACCTTTGTTGCCGGCCGCTCGCGTTCGACCGCGGCCCAGGCGACGCAGCTCGCCCAGGCCCAACTGCTGCGTATAGAGACCGCTCAACAGTCGTTGCTTTCCAGTGATCCACTTGGCGAGGCCCAACTCCTCTACCGGATCCAGCGTGTCTTCAACGGTGTAGCCGTGCGCGTCCCCGCCGATCAACTGCCGCGGATCGCTGCCTTGCCAGGGGTGTATGCGATTCACCCTCTGCCTACCTACGATGTGGAACTCACAAAGACCGTCCCCTTCGTCGGCGCGCCGGATGTGTGGGATGCCCTGCGACTGGCCGGCCTGGATGGATCGTCGATCTCTATCGGTATCATCGATACCGGCATCGACTACTTACACAGGACCTTTGGCGGCCCCGGGGGTGGATACAACGAAAACGAGACGACCGTCATTAGCGACACCTCGTTTTTCCCCAGTGCCAGGGTCGTGGGTGGCTACGATTTCGCCGGCGACGCCTACGACGCCAACTCTGCTGCCAACGCCACGCCGCAACCTGATCCCGATCCGATGGATTGCTGGGGGCACGGAACCCACGTCGCCGGAATCGCCGCCGGTTCGGGCGTACTGGCCAATGGCAGTACCTACGCCGGTCCTTTTCAATCGGATCTCGACTTCGCCCAGTTTTCGATCGGGCCAGGGGTTGCGCCGCGCGCGCAGCTTTACGCACTCAAAGTGTTCGGCTGCAACGGTGCTTCGCAGATTGTAGAACAGGCCATTGAATGGGCCGTGGACCCTGACCAGGACGGGGACTTTTCGGATCGACTCGACGTGCTCAATTTATCTCTGGGATCGCGGCTGGGATCTAGCACTGATCCCTCGGCTGTGGCTATCGACAACGCGGCTCTGGCAGGTGTTGTCGTTGTCGCCGCAGCCGGCAATACCGGTGACACCTTCTACATCACCGCCGCACCTGGGGTGGCGACACGATCCATCAGCGTCGCCGCTTCCTCAACACAGGGGCTGCCCGCTCCTCGCCAATCCAATGCTCTGGTCGACGGCATCGCCAGTTTTTCGTCACGAGGCCCGCGGCGCGGCGATTCCATGCTCAAACCGGATATCAGTGCGCCGGGCGTCAACATCGTTTCGGCGGGCGCACGGACCGGTAATGGACGCCAGACGAGCAGCGGCACCTCCATGGCGGCGCCCCATGTGGCGGGCGCTGCCGCCCTGTTGAGACAACTCCATCCTTCGTGGAATGCTGAGGAGATCAAAGCGCTTTTGATCAACACCGCCGGGTATGATCTGTTGGTCAATGAGGCCTATCCACCCCTTCGCTACGGGGTGGCTCGCGCCGGCGCAGGTAGGCTTGACCTCGCTACTGCTCACCGAAGTGACCTGATCTTCTACAATGCTGACAACAGTGGTGCCGTCAGCCTTTCGTTCGGAGCACCTTCGATTGCCGGGGAGATGACGATGGTGCAGTCGGCGCGGCTTGTCAACAAGAGCAGCCAATCACAGCGTCTTCTGTTGCGTTACTTCCCTGTTGTCGACCTGCCCGGCGTAGAGATTGAAATCATGGGCAGCTCGTCGCTCGAAATTCCCGCCTATGGGTTCGACAATGTGGCGGTTGCACTGCATGCCAACGCCGACGACATGCGCAACATCGCCGATCCGACCGTGCCCTCGCGCAACTACTTTCCGCGCCATCGCCTGACAGAAGAAAGCGGCTTTATCTATGCCTGGCCTCAGATCAACTCGGCCCAGACTGCACTGGCGATGACGGATCCCCTTAAAAGCGAAGATGCCTTTGGATCGGCACAGTTTACGTTCGATGCGGCGAGCGGCATCTTGAGCTATACCGTTGCTGTCACAGCTACGCAGCCCGCGACGATCACTGCCGTCGATCTGCGTTACGGATCGGCGTACAGCAGCGGTCCGGTACTCCATTCACTTCTGCCCGATGCGCCGGCAAATGCAACGTCCACCGTCCTGGACGCAGACGTGGTTCTCAACCCTATGCAGATCTCCTTGCTGGCAGGGGGCTTGCTCTACATCGCGGTGGATATCGAAAATGAAGGCCAGATGCGCGGGCAACTGCAAATGAACGAACCTGTCCTGCGCTTGCCGATCTACGTGGCGCCGCAGCCGGCCTCGTTTATGCGTGCCGGGGCACCCTGGTTAGATTATGAAGAGGATGTAGTCGCTGTCCGATCTTTGCCGTTGGTCGGTCAAGGGCTCGGTCTCACTGTGACACAGAGTCTCTTCCCTACGGAAACGATGTCGTTGGTCTCGGCATTGGAACTGCAATTTAGTAGCCCCAACGAACCTGCAAGTACACCCCCGCTCGATCACGCGGATCTACATTATGTGGGGGTTGCGCTCAACCCCGGCCTAATGGCGGATGGGGCAAAGACGGTGCCCGTCGCTTCTCGTCGCATTGTTTTTGGCCTCGCCACCTACGGCGAGTGGTCCACGCTGAATGAAGTTAGCTTCCGCATCCACATTGACACCGACGAAGATGGCTTTTCGGAGTACATTCTTTACACGACGAACATGGGCGACTTTTCCGAGTCAGGGATGACCGATGAATTTGTTACGGTTTTGGAATCGGTTGAGGAACAAACGAGGACCGTCACTTATTTTGTCAACCTGATATCAGCGGCGGAAGCGAACACGGCGATCTTTAACAACAACGTGCTGCTTATGGCAGTGGATGCGAATCTGTTGGGGCTAAGCGAGGAGAATAGCGACTTTCGATACCTGGTCAGTACGTACAGCCGAGATCCTGAAGAGTATGAAGGTCTGATAGACTACACGTCCATGCTGCACTATGACGTAGCTAGACCGGGGATCATCAGTGGCGCAGGCACACTGGGTGATCTCCCGGTCTACCATGACCTGCCGGGAACCGAACTCTCAATTTGGGTGGATCGGTACGCCTTTTATCACAACGAGAGCCAGGGTTTGCTGCTTTTTCACCACCACAACGTTGATGGTCAACGGGCCGAAACAGTGGATCTGCGCCACAATTGGGCGCTACACCTGCCGATCCTTTTGGGGCCGTAGTGATGACGCATACGTCAGGAGCGGTACAGAATGCGCCCGCAGCCAGGACAAAACGTCAGGGAACTGTTGGATCGGCCTGCCTCGCTGATCACACTGCGCGGGACTTGCATATGGCAGGCATTGCAGACGTCGCCGTCTAGTTGGGCGACGGCAATGCCATTTTTGCGCCGGCGCAGATGTTCGTACTGTTCCAACTCTGTGGACGAAAGCTTTTCGACTGTCTGTTCGCGCAACCGTTTGAGATAGACGAACTCTTTTTTTCGCTGCTGTAACTCCTCATCGATGGCTTGTTGTCTCGTTTGCCAATCCTCTTCCATCGAAGACAGCTTGTGCTGCTGCATATCCAGCGAACCGTTAAGCTCTTCAACTTTCATCAGAGCTTCAACACTTCGATCATCGATAGTACCTTTGTGGCGGCGCATCGACTCAATACTGGATTGGAGCGATTCCAACTCCTTGGGATTGCGCATCTCGCCGCTCATTAGCTTGGCTTCGGCTTCTTCAATGCGCTCGATCAGTGAACTTGCCTCCAACTCGGCATCTCTTTGCGTCTGCTGCCAGTCGTGCAGCGAGGCCTCAGTGGAAACAACCTGCTCGCGTGTCGTTTTCAGCTCCTCTGAACCACCCGACAGAGCTTGTAACTGCCGAAGGCGCCGACGTACCTTATCCCATGTCGAATCGATCTCTTGCAATCGGTAGAGGTCGCTACTATTGCTCAATGGACCACCTTCTCTCTCTTCTGCATTCGCCTGGGTTCAAACTGGGCCGATTGAATATTATTTTTGAACCAACTAATTATAACATCGCCGCGATGACGTCGCAACAGAGTGCACTGTTTGGGTCTACTTCAAATCCGCGACGAAAGGGCCGCGGGCTTCACACAGGAGAGGCGGCGACCAGAGAGAAGATGCTTATGGGGCCGTTGATACACGGCTAGATGGACAATGATGGGTTGTGCAAGCTCGTATGTCTTGAGGAGAATTTCGTGATGGCGCAGCGAGCCGTTACGGGCGTAGGCATCCTGTAGCAGATCGTGGTATGCCGGGTGAGTTTCATTGTGAAATAGGCAGAGCCGACGTCTGGAGCCGTTTCTGCCTCTCCTCAGCGACGCAACTGCTTCTGAAGGTAGCGTGCGCAGCAGCGTGCGCAGTAGCGTGTAATGTCAAGCCACATATGGGCGTGCGACCACCAGCCGAGCATCCCTACCTGTTTTTCCATACGCATAATGTGTGTAACACCGGGCCAGCCGACGGCTTGCACGCGATAGCCATATGTCAGGGCGTGAAGGCTCAGCGCCTGCTCTACACCCCACCACAAGCCTTGCAGATCGGGCATGGTGTGGAAGAGATCCCAGCGCAGACATCGCTGCCCGCTCTGGAAGGGAAGCAGGCGGTGGCTAAGATCTGTCAGGTAACGTCCGCCTGTGAAGAGACCCAGCGTCATATCAGATTGGCCGCGGCGCACCGGCTCACAGAGCGCCTGTACGTGGTAGGGGCGTAGTCCAATCAGATCGGCGTCGAGAAACAAAACCAGATTTTCGGTCAGCGATTCAGCACCGGTGAGCATGGCGCGGTTCTTGCCCTGGTTGCAGGTGTGGGAGAGCAGCACAATGCGCTCGTCACGTTCCTGATGGCTGCGTACCACGCAGCCGGTTCCGTCCGTTGAGCCATCGTCAACCACCACGATTTGGGTGATAAAGTGAACGGCCTGCAAAACGTCGAGCACAGTACTAATCGTTTTTGCTTCGTTGTAAGCCGACACGACTGCGGCCACAGGAGGCAATGACGTTTCAACAGATTCTGTCTTGTGAAGCGTTGAAATAGACAAGGCCTGGTACCTACAATCAAAGAGCACTTGCAGAAGCACCTCTTTAGCACGCTGGACAAGTTCCCGGCGGGACAGCGCCAGATGCTGGAGCAGTCGTGGGCAGCCGGCTTGTCGGGAAGTTAAGTATAGCCTGCAGCCTCAATCCTTGATACACCTTTTCGGGCTACTATGCAAACCCCCTTCGCACTTCCCATGTTTCAATAGTCTCCAAAATCAGCTTCACGTCAGTAAGAAGCGAAGTCGAAATGAAAAAATGGTGTCTTCAATTTTCCGGATCGAGCAGCGGTGGATTGTCTTTTTCACTCGGGCTGAAATGCGACGGGGGGCGGTGCGTTTCGCACCGCCCCCCGTCTCGGGATAGACGCCTATCGTCCCGGTTTCGTCTCGGATCAACGGGTGGTTCAGTGTGGACAACTCCGCTTTAGCCCCCGTCTCTATCCATCATCTCGTGGTTACCTCGATGGGCGCGTGGGTGATACGGCTCTCATCTGCCATCACCTGAAAGGTGGAAATTTCATGGCCGCTCAAGGCCGGGTGACTCTTTACTGCGCCGAATAACTCGCTGTCCATGTAGGTCTGCAGGGACTCAGCATCGGCAAAGTAGTAGGCCGCACCGGCTGTCTTCTCCTCTGGATTCAGCGTCCACACCTTCCACATCAGGCCGGGGATGGCGGCAAACTGTTCGGCCAAAGGTGACACTTCGGCGACGTACTCGTCCGCTGTGTCAAAGTCATAGGTAAACTCGACATCCAGCAGCATGCCGCCGTCACCGCCGGCGCCGGCCATGCCCTCGGCAGCGTGTAGGGTGGCAAAGGTCACCAGTGACTCGTCCCCCATCACATCGTAGGTCCGGATTCGGTAGTCGCTTAGTGCAGGATGGCTCTTGACAGCGCCGAACAAGTCACCGTCCATGTACTCCTGGCGAATTTCTGCATTTTCGAAGAGATAGACCGCGCCGGCTCGCTTCGTCTCAGGATTGAGCGTCCAGGTCTTCCAGACCAGACCGGGCACAGCGGCAAATTGTTCGGCTAAGGGGGAGACCTCGGCGACGTACTCGTCCGCGGTATCGAAGTCATAGGTGAACGTAACGTCCAGCACGGCTGTGCCTTCACTCATCGCCGCTGTATCTTCGCCCGCCACCACGTTGGTGACCTCAATCGGGGCGGCGCGCTCCAAGGTGGTGTAGATGGGGCAGCGCTGGGAGAACTGCTCGGCCATCATGGCGGCCTCTTCCGCGGTCGGTCCATCTACGTTCACGGTGACCCGGAAGGCCCGAATGCGGGGGTCCACATTGGCACCGGCTACGCCTCGGGGATCCAGATCGGCTTCTGCCGTGGCGTCGACGGCATCGAGCGGAATGTCATTCTCCCGGGCCACGGCTTCGTAGATCATGATGCCGCAGGCAGGCAGGGCGCCCACCAGAGCGTCAAGCGGGTTGACCTCTTCATTGGGGCCGTTAATGGGCGGCACGGAATCGAAGATCCAGTGGTTGCCCCGAGCCGACATCATGCTACGGCCAAATGCCACCATGGTTCCCTGGGCGGTGGGGCTGCTAAGACTGAGCTCTGTGCCCTCGGCCTCGTCGTTATTCACAATGGGATCGGCCTCGGTCATATGAGGCTCCTGAGCCACGCCGTAGACCACATTGGTGATGCTGATGGGGGCAGAGCGGGCCAGGGTGGTGTGGATGGGGCAGCGCCGGCTGAATGCCTCGGCCATCATGGCGGCTTCTTCGGCACTGGGGCCTTCCACGATCATGGTGACGTCAAAGGAGCGCACCCGAGGATTGACGTCGGCTGTACCGGCCAGCCCCCGCCCGTCCAGCGCGCCGGTCACTGTGGCGGAAACGTGGTTGAGGGGGATGTGGTTCTCTGTGGCCACGGCTTCGTAGATGTACATGCCGCAGGCGATCAGGGCCGTCAGCATGCCGTCGAGCGGATTGACCTCCTCATTGGGGCCGTCTATGGGCGGCACCGAGTCGTAGATCCAGTGGTTGCCGCGGGCGGACATGAGCACGCGCCCCGGTCGCACCATGTCGGCGACCACGGTAGCGGTCACCAGTGCCGGCTCCAGTTCTTCGTCTGCATCCGCTTCGTCTTCCTCGGCAGTGGTCGTGTCCTGGGCAAAGGCAATGCCAGAAAACTCTGCATTGGGAATGATGGCATTGGTGAGCAGCAACGCCAACAGAATCAGTAATACAACTGCGTGACGGATCATGAGAGTTTCTCCTCCATGAATGTGAAATAGGAATGGTTGATTGCGTTTCAAGATGTCCTCCTTGTGCGAGTTCATGGCTGGTTTTCAGGGTCAGGCGGTTCGGCATTGGCCAGCATACTGGGCAGCACCTGCACCAGTTCGCTCCAGTGGCGGAAGTAGCGAACTTCACCACTGGTGATGTTCTTCACCTGGCCCCACCATTCGCACACGCCATCGCCCCGATCTTCCGGCCAGACGCGCAGGGTAAAGAGGTGCGTCGGCGGCGGACGGGATCTATTGCCCACGGTTGTCTCCTTTCGGCTGTAAAACCTGTGCATGTGGAACGGTTCTAAGCCTATCAGGGAGAGCGCTACAAAAGCGTTTCAACCGAATTGTTCTTGAAACCAGGCGGTGGGGAGAAGAAAAAGAAGCCGCCGGACCAAGTGTTTAGTCCGGCGGCTTCTTTTGTTCGAAATTGGACGTGCAGGGGCGCGCCCCTACCCAGCCTGGCGTCGAATCTGCATCAGGTGGCCCACGTCGTGGTTGGCGATCCAACGCCCCAGGTCAAGCACCGAAGTGATCCGCCCCGGCCTGCTGCCATAACGAGACCAGAGGTCCGGTGTCAGGTCGTCGATCAGGGCGAGCACCTCGGCACGGACCTGGCGAAACTGCTCGATATACTGAGGCACAGACCAGCTTTCATAGCCTTTACCCTCGTGGGTTTTCCAAGGCAACGTGGTGAATGAAATAGGGGTGACACCCGGATCCGCCAGGATCCTGGAGGCCAGGTCCAGGAAGAGTCGATCGGTCTCGATCAGATGCGCCATGAGCTCCAGCGCAGACCATTCCTCCGGCGTCGGCTTGCGCTGCAACAACGCCACATCCACGCCGTCCACAGCGTCCGCCAGATCGTCCGGCGCAGCCGCGAGGGCAGCGATGATCTCGTCTGGCAACAGTCGCCCCAGGTGTTCCGGTGTGTCGTTGTAGTAGGGGCCAAAGAACGCAAACTCTGCGAAAGGTGCGCCACAGAGGTCACAACGGTGCGGCCTTTCCCCTTCGACAAGATAGCCGCAGTGGTAACAGGCAAATAGAAAGATCGAGACATTCTTTTCCAACACGTCTGGATTGGCGGCGAGGCTTGCCAGGCTGCGCTGCAACACCTCGCGCAGGCGGGCGCGGACCTGCTCAGATTGCTCAAAATAGGCGCGGACGGCCGCTTCCTCGCCCACATCTGCCGACACGGATAGATCGCCCCCAGCCAGATCCAGTTCGTCCAGGATGGTCTCGAAAAGATGCTGACCATCTACCTGGGGCTGCAACAGCCGGGCCGCGTTCATGGCCAGCACCCACTGAACGTGGCCCGCCGCACGCAGGATCTTGGACACATTGAACTGCCCCTGCAGCACGGCCGTCTCGGCCGCGGTGACGTTGCGCACGTAGGCCCGCCCCCCGATCTGAACTTCCTGCATCAACCGTTCGCGTAGTTCACCTTCCATGCTTCCTCCTCTGCAACTGGATGATTGCTGCACCGTAAAGCTCCTGCACCCCGCACAATACGTCGATCAACGCATGATGTGGTCGGCGTGGGAGGAATGATCCCTCACGACAACCTTATTAACTGTCCGCAAATAACGTAGTGATGCGGCGGCGAGGAACGCCGAAAGCGTGATTTGATCGGTAGGGGCGCTGCTTGCTGCGCCCGGCACACTGTGGGCGCAGCAAGCAGCGCCCCTACGGAATTGCCATCACTTGACCGTTGGAAAAGGAAAGAATATCGGTCACACCAGCCCAGCCTAACAGCGGCAGCGCTTCAGAAGCGTTTCACGGCGCGGTTCTATCAGCATCCTCGGCGAGGACGGTGCACACCAATGCGGCGGACAGGAACACCCGGCGCAGCTTCTCGTCGTCCAGGTTCGCGGCGATGGTGCGCACGACCTGGGCGGCCTCCGCCACCAGCGCAGCCGCCCGTTCGGGCTCGCCGCTCTGCCGGTGGATCTGAGCCAGACGGAAGCGAGCCTGCCAGCGCAGCGGTTGGTACTGGATGCGGTCACCCAGCGCCACAGCCTGCGCCAGTTGGTCGCAAGCCTGCGCAAATAGGTTCTGTTGGGCAAATGCACGGCCGTTCAGTTGTCGGTTCAGGGCCACGTACTTCTGTGCGCCAGTAGACAGGGCCAGCGTCAGCCCCTCCTCGGCCAGGGCCAGGGCCTGGTCGGCCTCTCCAAGATCCAGGTGGCAAAGGCCTTTCATGTGCAGCAGACGCAGCCGCCATCGCCAGGCATGGTAGCCATACTGCCTTCCGGCCAGGTGCGGCTCGATTGCCTCCAAGTCCACCAACGCTTGCCGGGCCTGCCCCAGGTGCAGCCGATCCAGACAGAGATTGAGACGAGCACTGATCTCCGCCGTGCGCTTTCCCCATCGACGGGCCAGCGCCATCCCTTCGCTATCGAGTTCGCAGGCACGACTGTAGTCACAGAGTTCGGCGTGCAGCCAGCCGCGCATGTTGGGGATCTGGGCCAGCAGCGTGCGATGTTCGATGGCTTTAGCAATCGTCTCGCTCTGCTGGAAGGCAGCGAAGGCAAGACTGTAGTCACCGCGCCCACCGACTGCCCGCCCCAGCATATTCCAGGCGAAGGCGATGCCTGCACGATCGTCTGTATGCGCCAACAGGTCCAGTGCCCGCTGTGCGGCGCCGGCCGCGGCGTCGAAGTCGGCCTGCTGCGCCAGCAGAAAGGCCAGATCGGCCAGTGTACGCCCCTCGCGCCAGTGGTTGCCCGTGTTCCGGGCAATGGTCAAGGCGCGGTCGATCAACTCGGGTTCCGCCGCCAGATCGCCGCTCTGGCTTTCGATCTGCCCGAGCAGCGAGAGAGCCTGGCAGACCGTCTCCCAATCTTCTGCGGCCTCGGCTGCCGCCAGCGCCTGCCGCGCCCACGGCTCGGCCGCATCTGCCCGATACTGCGCCATCAGCACGTCGGCAACGGCGTAGCACAGCTCCCCGCGCAGGTCGCTCTGAGCATCGGCGTGGACAAGCCCCTGCTGGAACGCTTCCCGGGCCTGGTCCAGTCGATCCAATGAGAAGTAGGCCCGCCCCAACCCTGCCTGCGCCCGCGCCTGTTGCAGCGGGGTCTGCGCCACGGCCAGCGCCTGCCTGTAGTGGACGAGCGCCTGCCGAGGGACGTACGAACTCAACGCATGCGCCCCCGCCCGCAGATAGCATGCGTAGGCCTGCTCCCGGTCGCCACTGCGCTCGTAGTGAACCGCCAACTCGCCACTCACGGTTTCCAGGGCGTCGGCGTGAAGCTTGGTCAGCGCCTCGGCCACGCGCCGGTGGAGCAGTCGTCGTCGCGTCATGCTGATGCCGGCGTAGATCACCTCGCGCACAAGGTCGTGGCTGAAGTCGTAGCCGTCCTCCTGCTCGCGCACAATCCGCCGTTGCCATAGCTCGTCCAGCGCCTGCACCAATGCATCCTCATCTGTATCGGCATCGGGGGCGTGGAGAGTGCGCAGCACCGTGTAGCCAAACGCCCGCCCCACCACGGCCGCCAGCTCCGCCACCCCACGCGCCGGTGTCGAGATGAGGCTCAGACGGGCGGTGATGACGGCGTGGATCTTGGGCAGCACCGGGAGTTGGGCATTGGACGTTGGCTGCTGGATCGGGGATCCAGAGCCGGCAGACCCAAGGCCCAAAAGGTCCCCTCTCGCCCGCACCTTTTCCACCAGGAAGAGTGGGTGGCCTTCGCTCTCGTGCCAGAACTGCGCCTGCACGTCCGAATCGAGCGTCATGCCTGCGGTCTGTTCCGCCAGCGCTGCCGTCTCCTCCTCGTTGAGTGGGCCCAGTTCGATCTCGACGAGTTGGTCGTGCCGGCGCAGGGGGTGGAGGAGGGTATGCAGGGGGTGATCGCTCCCGACCTCCTCAACGCGAGCGGTGCCGACGAGGAGCAGATGCAGGTCTGGGAAACGTAGTGCAACGTGGAGCCATTCGAGCGTTTCGGCGTCGGTCCATTGCAGATCGTCCAGGTGTAGCAACAGGGGCTGGGAGGCTGCACCCACTGCCCGCGCCAGCGCTTCGTAGAACCGCCGGCGCTGCCAGCTTTCCTGCAATGGACCGGGGGCAGGTAGATTGGATCGAGCGGTCAATAGTTCGGGGACGAGACGGGCGATCTCGACCTGCCAGATCGGGTCCAATTCCTGTAGGCCGCTACGCAAGGGATCACTGCGCAGCCAGTCGGCCACGGGCGTGTACGCCAATGCGCCTTCGGCGGCGTAGGAACGGGTTCCGACGGTGATGTAGCCCTGGCGGCGGACGAAATCGACTAATTCCTCGGCCAGGCGGCTCTTGCCGATGCCGGCCTCTCCCCAGATCAGGGCCAGGCGCGACGGCCCCGCGGCCACCTGCCGCCACGTTCCCACCAACTGCTTCCACATCTGCTGCCGTCCTACCAACGGCGTGGCCTCGGTATGCCGTCTGGCCGGCGCCGGCGCCGACTGAGTTCGATTGAGAAGCCGTTCGTGGATCTGCTTCGTCGCTTCCGCCGGCTCTACCCCCAACTCTCGTTCCAGCGTGGTTACACAGGCGTGGTAGACATGCAAGGCTGCGGCCCGGTCGTCGGCCAGGGCATGGAGTTCCATCAGGCGGCGGTAGGTCGCCTCACGCAGGGGATCGGCCCGGAGCAAGCGCTCGCCGGCTTGAATCGCTTCACTGTAGCGACGCGCCTCGGCCAGCAGGTGGCTCAGCCGCTCCAGGGCCACCAGGTAGTCCTGGTGCAGGCGTTCCCGTTCTGCCAGCACCCACTCGTCGTAGTGATCGGGGAGCAGGTCGCCGCTGTACCTGTCCACCGCCTGCTGCAGGGCGGCAATGGCGGCCTCCCCCGTGGCCGCGGCGGCTTCGGCCAGGGCGTCCCTGAATTGGGAAACGTCGAAGGAAACGTCGTTCCCCGACTGCCAGTGGAGGGTGTGGCGTTCGATGTGGATGAACTGCTCGACGGCGGGCCAGCTCCTGCGCAGGCGCGTCAACAGAACGCGCAAATTCGTGCGCGCCTGGGTCTCGGAGGAGTCGGGCCAAAGCAGAAAGGCCAGGTGCTGGCGCGACTGCAAGGTATCCCGGTTCAACAACAGGTAGGCGAGCAGCGATTGGACACGCGACTGGCTGAGACCCTCGACGACCTGATCCGCGTAATGGAGTTGGAAGGAGGCGAGCAGTTGAATATAGAGATGGGCCATGGCCGGTAAGTAAACGTCTCGAATGTGGAAAAGTGTGTATCGACGCATACAGGATACCACATCGAGCCTGATCCGACCCTTACCACATCCTGACGCCAGGAGACCAGAAAACAGCAGGCGCAACGGAGAAGAATCCGGCCGTAGGTCGCAAAGATCTCCTCCACCGGTCAGGTCTGACTGAGGAGTCTGCGACTTCAATTCGCTCCATGCGCTGTGTCGGGTCGCCCAGGTACGGCTCATTGTAGACCGTCGCCGTGTCCAGACTGCTGTGGCCGATCAGGCAGGCGGCGACAGCCCATCCGGCACCGGCACCTCCTCGATAGCAGGTTCGCGCGGCGCCGCCGGTGGTTCCAATCCCTGACAGGCGGCCAGGACAAAGGCGGGAACGAGCAGCAAGGCGAAAATGCCACGTTTCAACGGTGTCTTAGCGCACAGCATCGCGCACCTCGCTCACGGAGATCATGTGGCTGAATTCGTTCATCGTGCTCTCCGGCACGCCCTGCCCTAAAAACCAGGCATAGGTAAAGAGCTGCTGGCTGGGGTGGGTGAAGGTAGGCTGTAGGATATTGAGGTAGCCGGTCATGACTTCGGGAATGGTGCCATCCTCGTTGAGAAGCATGAACATGGCATGTTTGCCCATGTGGCTGAGTACGCCACTGGGCACGATGATGCGCCAATCTTCGGGCGTGGCCACGGTCAGGTTGTGGCCCGGCTCGGCGTAACCCCACCCGATGTTGCGAATGGCCTTGCCGAACCACCAGCCGAATTGCTGACCGATATCCTTATAGCCCGCCCAGCGCACCGACATCTCCTGCGGCGTCTCACCAGGGATACGCTGCACATGGCCGTAGAGTGAGAGTTCGGCCATCACGTCTGCGCCAACCACACTGGGCGGAGCGAAGACGTAGATGTAGCTGTAGCCGGGGGCGCGGCGCGAAAGAATGCGCCGGGTGGCGTCGGGTACACCTTGATCCGTAACAAAGGCCCACCCTTGCCCCATGTGGCTGTTCCAGGTTGCGCCGCCGTAGGCGTACTCCAGGGCGCCCAGGTGGGCAATCAAGACGGCGTCAGCGTGGTTGCCGTCCAGCACGGCCAGGAACTCATCCAGCACCTCTGCGTAGTCGATGGGGTTATCCGCGTAGATCTGGCGGGTGCGTAGCCCCATCCCCTCTACTTCTTCGTTGACCGCTGCGTCGATGTCCCCGACCAGATAGACCTGGTTGTTGTTGTCCATCATCACGCCTTCGGGGCCCAGCCGTTCTAGCTCCTGCCGCGTCTCTTCGGGCAGCTCAGTCCCCTGTTGGGTGACGTAGAGCATCGGCGCGTTGACGGGGAAGTGCATGAGACGGTTGCTGGCCATGGCTACCGCCGGGTCGTCGTCTCGCATCAGGATCACGGCGCCAGGTCTATCGTTGTCCTGGTCGGCGGCGTAAACTGTCTGGGCGTAGGACACGGCCGTGCGCAGGTAATTCTCGCCCGAAAGGCGTGCGCCCGTCGGGGACAGCTCCAACAGTTGTTCGCCTGTCTGGGCGCTCACCGCCAGCGGATCGCCGGGCGGGCCCCAGGTAAGACGAATCCAGACCACCCCGATCAGGGCGACAAGCAGGACTGCCAGGTAGGTGTAAATGGGTTTAATCATCGTGTTACATTCCTCCGTTCTTCCAGCCCCGAAATACCATCCAGTAGTTGGGGATGAGTGCCGTCAGGAAGCCCATGAAAGAGGCCCACCAGAGTGGCGTGACCCAGAGCCAGATATCCTCTTCGGACATCAAGCCTTTCCAGTTCATCCACCACCAGGTAAGCGTCCACATGCCGATGGAGGCGGCAACCATCGACCAAAAGACGACCGGGAAGGCTTTCTTTACCCCTTGCCAGTAGCCCACGCCGTGCATCTCGCCCATCATCGGCCCCATGAAAAAGAAGGTGGAGAGCAGGATGGCGGGCACTACCATCAGGAACCACATCAGCGCCGTCATCGGGGAGCCCAACCAGAAAAAATTGGTCCAGGCTAAGCCGGTGAAGAGAGGCATACCGTTCAACTGAAAGAGGTACATAGAGGCGATCATCAAGGCCATGCCCACGCTCATACCCATGATGGTGGCCGAGACCGCCATCGCCCAGGACGGGCGTATGAAACGCGGCATGGGCGTATCCGGCTCGACGGGGCGGTTTTGGTAGCAGACCAGGAAGGCCAGGATGCCGATCGGTCCCAACCACAACATGGTGAGCGGCCAGTAGAGGCGAGGATAGAAGCCCGTGTCGGGCAGCCGTTTGGGCATGGCGAACAGTGCCCACGTGAAGCCGGCCAGACCGATGCTGAACCACATCCAACCTAACGCCGCCATGCCGCTCATCCCTGTCACCTGATTTCGGTAGGCGTGGGTCTCCAGGGCCAGATCGGCGCGGGCCTGCACACTGTAGCTCACGTCATCAGGGCTGCCCACGACGCGTACGTTCATGAAGGGGCCGTCTGAGGGGATGGCAAAGTAATCGGGTGAGATGCGCCATAGGAACTGATCGGTCAGTTCACTCAATTCATCTGCTTCGGAATAGAGCAGCGGGCCAAAGTTGCCCAGGTAGGCCTGGGGCAGGGCCGCCGCTGCCAGGTTCGGATCAGCCGGATTGGTCAGCGTGAAGTTGTAGTAGCCGTCGTGCTGTTCGTTTTCGTTGATGCCCCAGCCAAAGTTCCCCCAGCGGTTGCGCACCCAGAGGAGAGCGTGCCGGTAGATGTCGTCGTCGGCCACGCGCTCCACTGCGCCATAGACGGACAGGGTTTCCAGCGAATCGTCGTCGATCAACGCTGCGGGTGCAGCGACGAAGAGGAATCGTTCCTCATCCGGGGGCAGGATTTCGTCCACCAGAGAGAAGGGCACGACAGGCACGCGAAACAGGGCGGCAGTGTAGGCCGCAGGCATGGCGTAAGCCAGTTCCTCCTCGGCCACGATAACGGCTACGTTGCTGCTTTCGGCCAACTGGCGCACCAGCGACAGGTCTATCTGGGCGTCACCGCCACCGTAGACCAGGGTCTGTCCTTGCCAGGCGGCCAGAGGGGCCATCACCGCCGCCGTCAGTGGATCGGCGGGGATCTGGAGCAGGTCGCCGCCGTAGATACGCTGCATGGCCTGGCCGACTTCCTCTGGGTTGTCGGCATGGACTCGCTGCACGTTCTTCATGGTGTAACCGATGCGGCTTGCCTGGTCGGCGCCGTGCCCGTAGTTGATGGACAGGAACCAAATGTAGGTGGTCGCCTCCAGGATGACGCCGGCGGTCAGCACGACCAGCAACCAGGCCAGAATCCGGTTGAGGTTGAGGTTATGCTGCATTTTGTGCACTTTGCGTACGGCGACGGCTGCGCCTTCTGTGCTGCTGTTGCCGCCGTAGCGTTGGGCCAGTTGATCCACCATTTTCCCATTGCGATCGACCTCGACCACGGGGGTTTCCTGGGAAATGGAGGGCGCCGCCTCCATCCCGATCAACCCACCGATGGCGGCGCCAAAGCTGCCGCCAATCACTGCCAGCAGTGCGGCCACGGCGCCAGGCGGCGAGGCGAAGAGCGGCTCAAGGCGTGGTAGCCCCAGCTTTCCCTGTTCGGCGAGGATACCCACGATGCAGAGAATTGCACCGCCGATCAGGGCGCCAATCAGGGCGGCAATGAACATCTTCTTTGTGATGGGGCGAGCAACGGCAGCAAAACGGGGATGGTACCCTTCTGCGCGCAGATCCTGACTGAACTGCCAGGCGGCCCTTGTGGAAGGAAAACTCAGTTTCTGCATGGGGAACCTCGTTATGCGGGTTTGTGGTTTGTGACAGAGTCTACTGTTTTTGGGTAGTTATTTTCTGGTTTCAAGAGGAAACCTCGTCCAAAACATATGTTGTTGGATGAGAAGGGTCAATCTATTAAGGTACACGGGGGGTATACGTTTGCGGATACAGAAGCACCGACGCCGGAAAACTATGGCTGCGGAAAGTGTATTCTATCGAGAAACTCGCCACGTTCGTCCTGGTTGGCACGGCGCCTGGTGTGGGAAGTCCTACTCTTGAGAAGCCCTGCTGTTTGGCTTCGCTTCTTTCGTCTTGACTTTCTGATTTACCGGCCGTCGAGTATACTCTGGTGCATTGCTCCGAATCTCTCAGGCGACCCCAAGGAGAAGCCCGATGTCTTCGCTATCTCAGCCTACGTCTCCCTCCGCCACGAATGAGGCCCGTATTCCCTCGCTTGTAGATGTCTACCAGGCAAAGCAGGTGATCGCTGCCTACCTGCCGCGCACGCCGCTGCACCATTACCCCACGCTCGACAGGTTGCTGGGCGCACAAGTCTACGTGAAACACGAGAACTATCAGCCTATTGGCGCCTTCAAGGTGCGTGGGGGGGTCAATTTTATGGCCCAACTGCCTGAAGATCAGCGCAATCGGGGCGTGGCCACGGCCTCCACCGGCAATCATGGGCAGTCTGTCGCCTACGCAGCCCAGATTTTCGGCGCACGCGCCGTCATCGTCGTGCCCGAAAATGCCAATCCTGTAAAAGTAGAGGCTATACAAAGCCTGGGCGCCGATGTCCGTCTGCTTGGTGAGGATTTTGAGGCAGCCAAGCAACACGGCGCCCGTTTGGCGCAGGAAGAAGGGCTGCGCTGGATCTCTTCGGGTGATGAACCGCATCTGATCTCGGGGGTAGCCACCCACACACTGGAAATTCTCGAAGACCAGCCCGATATCGACGTCATATTCGTCCCGATTGGCGGCGGCAGCGGGGGCGCGGGCGCGTGTCTGGTAGCCAAAAGCATCAATCCGGCCATCCGTGTGATTGGGGTGCAGGCCAGCGCATCACCGGCGGCATTCCTCACCTGGCAGGCGCGTGCGCCGCGTCAGGCCGAAAATCGCACCTTCGCCGAAGGGCTTGCCACCGGTGCCCCCTTTATGATGCCACAGCGCATCCTATGGGATCGGCTCGACGATTTTATCCTCGTGGATGATGACTCGATGCGGCAGGCTGTGCGCCTCTACTTAGAAAAAGCCAAAACATTGGCCGAACCTGCGGGCGCCGCGCCGCTGGCTGCTGCATTGCAGATCAAGGATCAACTGGCCGGCAAGAAGGTTGCCCTGATCTTGAGCGGCGGCAACATCTCTCCCGAGCAGTTGCGCCAATGTTTGGGCTAGTTTGCGGCGGCGAGGAACGCCGAAAGCGTGATTTGATCGGTAGGGGCGCTGCTTGCTGCGCCCGGCACACTGTGGGCGCAGCAAGCGGCGCCCCTACAAAATTACCATCACGTGACCGTTGACATGACACTAGCTTGCCCTCTCCGGATTCCAGAGCAAGCATTACGCATCGTCCCCCACCAGGAGTAACCGCATTGACGCAGACTATTCTGATCACCGGCGCAACCGACGGGATTGGACTGTCGTTAGCACGCCAATATCAACAGCAGGGGATGCGATTGATTCTGGTAGGGCGACGGCCACTCTCTGACCTCGACCCTTCGATCTTTGCGACAAGCAATTATGTTCTTGCGGATTTGACGCAGGTTGAGGCTGCCGATCAGATCGTGGACTTTTTGCAAAGTCAGCAGATCCACGCCGTGCACGTCGTCATTCACAACGCAGGAATGGGTTATATTGGTCACCCCTCCATGCAGCCCCCCGAAAACGTGGCCGAACTGGTGGCCGTGAACTTGAGCGCTCCCATTTCGCTCACACAGGCTCTGTTGCCCTACCTGCGCAAGGCACAGGGCAAACTGGTCTTTATCAGTTCGGTGGCCACGGCAACGGCGACGCCCGATTACGCAGTCTACACAGCGACCAAGGTTGGGCTGGATGGATTTGCCAGGAATTTGGCGATTGAATGGGGCAAAACAGTACCAATCCTCGTGGTGCATGTTGGCGCGACACGCACAGGCATGCATCGCAAAGCAGGCGCCGACCTGGATCGGATGAACTGGGAACGCTTCCCCGCCGCGGATGAGGTGGCGGCGCAGATTCGTTCCGCCATCCGTGGTTCTCAGCGCGAGGTGACGGTGGGGTTGTCGAATCGGCTCTTTTTCAATACCGGGCGTTTGCTCGGTCTCTGGTTGGATCGGCTACAGATCCGGATGGGGCGTTAGCCGGGCGCCCACCACTGCTTCAGAAGTTGACGTCGATTGACAGGCCTTCATGGAGTTTGGAGAGCTTTTCGAGGAGCTGCTGAGCAGGGAATGGCTTGATGAGATAATCGTTTGCACCCAAATTGCGCGCGCGCAAGATCGTCCCTTTGAGGCTAAGTGCGGTGATGACGATCACCGGCACAACCACTGGGTAACGCTGCCGGATCGTTTCGAGTAACGACAGCCCGTCGATCTCCGGCATCATCACATCCAAGAGGATCGCTTTTATCTGCCCCAAATCGCCGGTCATATGCATATTGTCGAGAACACGCAATGCTTCTTTGGCCGAACTAATCGGGAACGGCAGGTAATTGCGTGCCAGCATGGATGCCGTTAACCGCAACTGCATCACTTCATCATCGATGATCAGTACCATCGGCAAAGGTCCATCATTCATAGTTGACCGTCACTGTCTAACGTTGCTGTTCAGCGTTATTTTGGGCAAGTATTGAGCGATACGGCATGGCCTGTTGTGGCAGAGCAGCCGCGCGTTTGAGTAGTTCTGCTGTTGGGCCTCTGGCTCGCATGGGTCGACATAAATACAGTGTAATAGTCGCTAGTTTTTATATCGGCGTAAATAGGTAAAAAGACATCAGGATAATTCGGGATATTTGTCTGGCGAGGAGTTTGGTATGCAAGCGTTGATTACCGGTGCCGCCGACGGGATCGGACGTGAACTGGCATTCTGCTGTGGCCGTGCCGGTTATGACATCCTGGGGGTTGACGTGGACAAAGCGCGCTCGATCCAAACGGCTGCCGACCTGGCCGCACAGGGCGTCAAGGCTCGCTTTGTCGACGCCGATCTGGCCGATACAGGCTCAGTCCGGCAGTTGGTGGTGCAGATGGCAGGCGGCGATCCCTTTGACTTGGTCATCCATAACGCCGGGATCAGTGCCGTGGGGCGCTTCGAACAGATTCCAGCGGCACAACAGCGCGCCGTGACGGCCATCAACTTGACGGCGCCGCTGATCCTCACCGCGGGTCTGTTGGCCGCGCGACGGATCGAAGCGGGCAGTAGCATTGTCTTTATCTCGTCACTGTCTCATTTTGTCGGCTACCCGGGCGCTGCTGTCTACGCTGCCGGCAAGGACGCCCTGGCCTCGTATGCGCGTAGCCTGCGTGTGGCCCTGGCGCCGCAGAGGATCCACATTCTCACGGTCTTCCCGGGCCCCACGCGCACAGCCCACGCCCGGCGCTATAGCCCTGACAACAGCCGCGAACACAAAAGAATGGCGCCCGCAGCACTGGCAAGCCAGATCCTGCGGGCGGTAGAACGTCGGCAGTGGACGTTGATCCCCGGCGGCGGCAACCGTCTTTTCGCACTGGCCGGGCGACTTGCCCCCCGCCTGGTTGAACAGGTTATGCGCCGCACCCTCTACGACAAACTCGACTGACGTCACTTTCTGTTATGCACCCGGGCGCCTGGCCTCAACCTTCATTTTGATTCCGTTTTTGGGCACCAGTGTAATCTTAGGCGTGGCAATCACATTTTCGCCGGGCTGTAGACGCAGCCGAACCTGTTGGGCGATCGTTGCCAGGGCCAGTTGTGCTTCCATCATGGCGAATTGATTGCCGACGCAGATGCGAGGCCCTCCGCCAAAGGGAATGTACGCGTACTTGGGGCGATTGCCGTCTTCGTGCAGGAAGCGCTCAGGCCTGAAACCATTCGGTTCAGGCCACCAGCGTTCGTCATGGTGGGTGGCATAGGTCACCACGCGCAGTTCCCAGCCGGTTGGAATCTGATAACCGCCAATTTCTATGGGCGTAACCGCCTCTCGTGCAAAACTCCATGCCGGCGGATAGAGGCGCAGCGTTTCTTCGATGAGTGCTTTGGTAAAGACAAGCTGATCCAGATCGCCCAGCGTGGCGCGGCGATGGCCCAGCACCCGATCCACTTCCTCGTGTAACTTTGCCTCTATGTCCAAATGCTGGCTTAGCAGATAGAAGGCCCAATTGAGCGTGTTGGCCGTTGTTTCATGGCCTGCCAGGAGCAGGGTCACCAGTTCATCGCGCACCTGGCGATCGCTCATGCCTGCGCCACTTTCTTCATCCGTCGCCAGCATCAAGGTAGAGAGAAGATCGCCTTTGTCTTCGCCATGGCTTCGCCAATCGCCAATAAAGCCGTAGACCAGTCGATCCAGTTCCGCGGTCGCCTGCTTACGTTTGCGTTGAATCGGCGTGGGAATCCAGGCGGGCAGAATCATCGAAGGGGATGTGAGCACATCGTGCGTCACTTTCATGGCCCAATTTACACGCTGAACGTCCGCAGAGACATCCTCGCTGAAGAGACTGGTGGCCACGATCTGCATCGTCAATGCCGACATCTCCTCGTCGAGTTGGATCACCTGTCCGTCGCGCCAGTGGTTGACTGCCTGTTGTGTGAAATTCACCATCGTCTCGGCATACCCGGCGATGCGTCGCATATGGAAGGCCGGCTGCACCAGTTTGCGCTGACGCCTCCACGATTCACCATCGTTGGTAAGCAGACCGTTGCCCAGGACGCTGGCCATGCCGAAGCGTCGGTCCGTGTAATCGAACCCCTTGCGCAGGTTGGCCGCTTTGCGTAAGACGACATCGTGGACGTGCTCGGGGTGACGAAGATAGACCATGTTTCGCCCTAAAAAGTTGCTGTGAACCACATCCCCATACTCGTCGAACCAGAGCATCAGTTGATCGAGGAAGCCTTCGTCGATGAAGTGGCCCGTAGCCACCCACGCCAGTTGGCGGATCGCGTTGCTCTCTGGCCCCGGCGGGATGGGGAGTGCCGTCGGCTGCGGTGAATGATCAGAAGGCCGTGTTGTACGTGTAGCGGTCATGGTTTTCCTTATTTCATTGGATACAATGCGGTACTTTTAAATAGGCAGCACGGCTCAGCCGTGAAATGTCTGTGCAGGCCACGGTATCACAGTCGCTTTGCCGTTGTCTGTCGATTCGCTCCGATCGGGAACAGAGCCATCTTCAATGTTGTGCAGCATTTCTCTGAGGATCTCCTCTTGGCGCCTATTCAGGATCGACAGCGGCGCGCCTTGATTGTTCAGCAGCGCCTGCCCCAATTTACTGTAGGCCAGCATGCGCAGATCCTCGATCATTGGATCGTCCACGCGGTGATCGTCGACGATGCGACCGTCCTGCATGCGTAGGATGCGGCCGGTGGCCTGCGCCACGCGGCGATCATGGGTGACGACTACGATCGTAGTCGCCTGGCTCTGGTTGAGTTCTGCCAGCAAGCCCAGCACCTCTTCGCCGCTCTGGCTGTCCAGCGCGCCGGTGGGCTCATCCGCCAGGATCAGCGCCGGCTGATTGGCCAGGGCGCGTGCGATGGCGACACGCTGGCGCTGTCCGCCCGAAAGCTGGCTGGGCAGATGATCTTTGCGATCCACCAGCCCCACCAGTGAGAGCAGGTGAAGCGCGCGGTCTTTGCGTTCTTTGCGACCCACCCCCTGCCCCTGAATTGGCACTTCGACGTTTTCCAGCGCAGTGAGGGTGGGCAGCAGATTGTGCAGTTGAAAGACGAAGCCGACCGTCTGCGCACGGAAGCGATCCATGTTCTTGATCTTGGCTAGATTCTCGCCCGCCACCCACACTTCGCCGCTCGTGGGTTGATCCAGCGCGCCGAGCATGTTGAGCAGTGTACTCTTGCCGCACCCACTCGGCCCCATGACGGCCAGGAACTCACCGGCGTGCACGTCCAGGTTTAGCCTGTCCAGCGCCGTGATCTGGGTCTCCTCGCTGCCGTAAGTCTTGGTCAGGTTGTCTGTATGAATCAGCAAATCCACTTCTCACCTCACTGCAATGTTGGTAAACGCCGTCATCCCCCAGCGCAGATGATCATCCAGATCGGGCACGTCGACGATGACGGTAAAGTTGGTGCTACCTTTGTCTGTGTTGCTAACCGGTGCGATGCGCCGAATTTCACCCATAAAGGTGCGATTGGGCAGCGCATCGAAGGTCACTTCGACGGGCAGACCCGCATCGAGTCGGGCCACGTCCGTTTCGCGCAGATCGGTGGTTTCCACTTGCATCTGGTTGGTGTTGCCCAAGAGGATCAGCGGTTGTCCACTGGCGGCCAGCTCACCGAGCTGGATGTCCAACGAGCCAACCTGACCATCGAACGGCGCCACGACCTGCGTCTGCCCCAACTGCACCTGCGCGCTGACCAATGCGGCCAGCGCCGATCTCACCCGAGCCTGCGACATGGCGATCTCGCTCTGTGTGGCGCCCTCATTCAATTTGTCCAGGGCCGCCTGCGCGCTCGCAACACCTGCCTGCGCCGAGGTCACGCCGGCCTCCGCCGCCGGGATCTGGCTTTGGGCAACACTGACGCGCGACCGCGCCGTCTCGATCTGCGCCGCTGCCACAGCCAGTTGCTGAGAGGTGGCTCCCTGCGTGGCGAGGGTGTACTTCGCCTGCGCCGCCTTTAGAGATTCGGTCGCCTGTTGCAGCGCCAGCGCTTCGGGCCGCGAACCAATGTTGGGATCGCCGCGTACAAGGTTGTAAGTGGCCTGGGCCTGATTCACGGCGGCCTGTGCAATCTCCACCTCGGCCTGCGCCGCGGCAGTTTCCGCCGGGGTCGGGTGGCTGGCCAGTTCGTTGTACTGTTGTTGGGCGATGGTCAGCTCGGCCTGTGCCAGGGTAATTGCGCTTTGCGCTTCCAGCAGCCGTCCTTCGGCCAGGGCCACGTTCGCTTCGGCCGCGCTCACCTGTGCCTGCGCCGCTGCCATGTCCGCTGCCCCGGCGGGCGCCAGCAACTTCTCGTGGGCAGCTTTGGCTTCATCCAGGGTAGCGGCGGCTATCTCAACCTGGCTGCTTAAGATGGCGTTCTGTACTTCGAGCAGGACATCGCCCTGCTTCACCCAGTCCCCTGCGGAGACGTGGATCTTCTTCACAATGCCGCCCTGCACGGGGCTTAAACTCGCCCATGTCACCGGCACCAGTTTCCCCGACGCCCAGATCACGTTTTCCAGATCGGATTGGGGATCGGCGTCGCCTTCAAGCACCGTTGCTGCGCCGGTGGCCGGCTCTGCCAGAGCGGGGGCCACCATCTCCGTGTACACCCACCAACCGGCCACGAGGATCAAGAGGGCCGCGATCACCGTCACTATTCTTTTCATTAGCCTGCCTCTTTCTGTGCTGAGCTATTCATAGCGTAACGCTTCCACAGGGCGAAGTTTTCCCGCACGCCAGGCCGGGTAGAGTCCACCGATCAAGCCGAGGCCAACCATCAATCCGATCGCTTGCACGAAGATGTTGATGTTCCATTTGGGCGCCAGCATGCTCCCCAGCCCGGGGATCAGCGGCAATGCGCTCATCAGTAGCACGCCAAACGCCGTGCCCAGCAGGGCGGAGAGCAGGCAGAGCAGAATGCTCTCTTGCACGATCTGCACCAGGATACGCCGGCTTGACCAGCCCAGGGCGCGCAGGGTGCCGATCTCGCGCGTCCGCTCATAGATCGACATGACCATGGTGTTGATCACGACGATGCCACCCACGATCAATGCCAACAGGCTGATCGCTCCTGCCACGGCCTGCAAGCTGTCCATATCGTCGGTGTTTTGGGCGAACTCGCTGCTCATGCTGGCGCGTGCCCCCTCGAACCGGTGGTTAATGATGTCGCGTACAGCTTCCGCATCGGCCGGGCTCACCACGTCCACGAAAATGAAACTGACGCTGCGCGGTCGGTTGAGCAACCGCTGTGATTCGCGAAGCGCCAACAGGCCGCCATTCTCTTCCCAGGCGACGCCGGTTTCAAAGATGCCAACGATCTTGTAGCGCGTGTTGTAGAGCGTCAATGTATCGTCGAGATCCAGGTTGTAGGTCTCTTGCGCACTGCTGCCGATCACAATCTCGTTGGGCCGTCGCACGTTGCGACCGGCTGTCAATCGGTAGTGGCTGATGGCAGTGCTGTTGGGGTCCACGCCCTGAATGATGAAGAGCGGCATGTCTGCCGTCATCACGAAACCCATTACCATCGGGCTGACGGCTTTGACCTGTGGTATGGCTTGAATCTGGCCGACCATGCGCTCGTCGAGACTGCTCAGCGTCATATCGGGTACGTCTCGCTGCATCACCGTGAGGTTGCCGGCGCCACCGCTGCCGGCCAGGTTGTTCAACTGGCCGATCATGCCGCCCGTCAGGCCGCCCAACATGACAAGGGTAGCGACGCCAATCCCGATCCCGGTGGCCGCCAGCAAGGTGCGATTGCGGCGTCGCCACAGATTGCGAAAGCTCTGGTTGCCGATGCGGTTGATCCAGCCTGTTGTCGGTTCGGCGCCGCCCCCTTCATAGCGCAACGCTTCCACAGGCTGCAAGTTGGCCGCGCGCCAGGCCGGGTACAGCCCGCCGATCAGGCCCAGGAAAAAGGCAGTGCCCATCCCCTGAACGAAGATGCCTATACTGTAAGCGCCTTCCATCATGGCGCCCACGCCGGGCAATCGCCCCGCCATTTCGGTCATCGCCACCCCCAGCACAACGCCGACGATACCGCCCGACAGGCTCAGGACCATCGACTCACCCAGGATCAACCCCAACACACGACGCCGGCTCCAGCCCACGGCGCGCAGCGTGCCGATCTCGCGTGTCCGTTCGAGCACGCTCATCACCATGGCGTTCATCATACCCAGCCCACCGATCAAGACGGCGATTGCCGAAACGCCCCAGGCGAAACCGCGCAACATGTCGGCCCACTGTTGATCGCTTTCTCGATCGCTGGTGCGACTGATCGAGAGATCGAGATCGAGCATCTCCATGCGATCCATCACTTCATCAGTATCGGCGCCGCGGCGCACCCCCACCTGGTAGAGGCTGACCTTACGCTCCAATTGGGCGATCTCTTGAGCGTCTTCCAATGTGAAGACACCGCCTGATTCCTCCATGCCCTGTCCTGTTTCGTAAATCCCCACGATACGGTAGAGCTTGCCGTAAATGCGCAGCGAGTCGCCGACGCCCATCTTGATCGTTTCCAGGGCACGTTGGCCGACGGCGATCTGCCCTGGGCCGACCACCGGGTTACCCTCGACGATGCGATAGTGTTGGGCGGCCATGCTGCCCGGCTCGTACCCGAAGACCAAAAAGAAGGGCAGATCGTCAGTCGAGACCCAGGTATAGATCCCGGGTTCCACCCGATCCACACCGGGGATAGCCTGCAAACGCGCACCGATGGTATCGTCCAGGTTACTGTACACCGGATCCAGGGCATCGGCCTGTGTGATCAGCAGATCGTTGTTGCCGCCGCCGATCACCGTAGCGTAGTTGGTCGACAACCCTTCGGCCATGGCGCTGAGTGCCACAACTGCCGCCACCCCAATCGCAATGCCCAAGAGTGTCAAGGCGCTGCGTGTTCCCCGGCGCAACAGATTTTTGAGGATCATGACGAGTCCTTTGTCCACAACAGACCAGAGAGAAAGCTCTGCATGCGTTCGCCGCTCTGTACGAGCCAGAGGATGCGATTTGCCCAACGGCGGTAGCTGTCAAAGGTAGCAACCGCCGCCAGATCGCGTTCTGCCTGGGCGGCAATCTCTGATCGAGGGTGATCCAACAGATCTTCAAGCTGGGCGCGACTCTCGTTTAGCCCACGGTTCATCAGTTCAATTTCGCGGCGTGCGTTGTGGCGCAGCAGCTCTTGGGCCACTTTCATAAAATCTCGTTCGGCCACAAAGTAGATGCGCGGCCGTCCGCTGCCGTTGTCGTTCCCCGGCCCGCCCACGCGGTGGACGAGATGCAAGTTTTCGAGTCCGCGCAGGTTTGTACTCACCGACGCCTTGCTCACGTTCAATGCTTCGCACAGCGCATCCTGGCTGACAGGGCGATCGAGCAGATAGATCTGTCCATACAACCGCCCCATGATTTCGGGCCACCCATAGAGCGAAAACGCTTGTGCCAGGGCATCAATAAGCGGCCGACGTGCCTCTTCGATGGGATCGCCTGCCGACCCGGCGCGTGCGATTGGTTGTCCTTCGGGACCTTGTTCAAAGGGCAGCGAATCGGTCATAAAATCCTTTCGACGCGTTTGATTCAATTTATTCAGAATTTAATGAATTAATATCTAATCTTAGCCCGACCGGGCGTCTCTGTCAATCCCCAATTTGCAGGCTGGCCGTGAAAAGCAGGGGTGGTTGACTTGTCTACTGCTCTGGGCTACCCTATGCGTACCGAATCCGCACATTCGTCATTTGGAGGGTGAAATGAGCGTCCCTTTTCTTCCCGGCTCGACCGTGGAAGTACCTGAAATCAACTTCAAAACCGCCCTGGACTTGCCCATCGCCACCACTGCCCTGATTATCGTCGACATGCAGAATGATTTCGTGAAAGAGGGGGGCTCTCTGGTGGTGCCGACCGCTGTGCAGACTATCCCGGTGATTCAGTCGCTCCTGGCCGCCGCACGGGAACGTGCCATGCATGTCGCCTACACCCAGGATACGCACACCGAAAACGATCCAGAGTTCGCGATCTGGCCGCCGCACTGCAAAGAGGGATCCTGGGGCTGGCAGATTGTGGACGAACTGGCGCCACAGGCGGGGGAGCTGATCTGCCCCAAGCGCCGCTATGACGGCTTTCACGGCACCTGGTTGGAACATCACCTGGCCCACGTCTGGCACGTGGAAAATCTGATCATCGTGGGGACGGTGGCCAGCATCTGTGTGTTGCATACAGCGGCATCCGCCGGGCTACGGTGGTACCATGTGGTCGTGCCCGCCGACGGCGTTTCGGCGCTCACCGAATTTGATCAGGCGTTGACATTGCGGCAAGTCTCCTGGCTCTATGCCGGCAGTGTCACCCGTCGCGCAGACGAGATCAGATTGGTCTAGCGCGCAAGCGGAGCGACACAGGGACTCGATGCAAACAGCAAGCCCCGGAACCATAGGTTCCGGGGCCGTTGTTCGGGCGGGTACAAATTGACAAGGTCACTGCGGCGAATCGGTCGGTGTGCTGTCAACGGTCAAGTGATGGCAGTTCTGTCCGGGTGCTGTTCGCTGCGCCCCGAGCCATCAAATCACGCTTGACGCCTCACTAAGTACATTTTGGCGTAAATACCACGGCGGAAATGCGGCATCTTAACCTCTGGTAGAAACTGTCGGTGAATTTCCGCCGGGATTTACTAGTCCGACTGTGGTTGAAGGAGACCGTAATTCCCATCGCGGCGCTTGTACACCACATTCATGGCGCTGTCGTCCATACTGAAGAAAACGAAAAAGTCGTGTCCGAGCAGTTCCATCTGATCGATGGCTTCTTCGGTGCTCATAGGCTGCGCCAGGAAACGTTTGGTGCGTACAATTTCTCCTTGAACCTCTTCGCCTACCGCTTCTTCCTCCTCTTCTGGCAGATAGGTGGCCGCCAGTTCTGTTTCGGCCATACTGGCTGCACTAGAGCGTCGTTTGCTCTTAAAGCGACGACCCTTGTACCGTTCGATCTGTCGCGACATTTTGTCGACGATAGCGTCAATCGATGCAAAGATGTCTCCCGTCGATTCTTCTGCCCGCAGGATCTGTCCATTAGCCCAGATGGTCAACTGTGCAGTGTAGCGATCCGCGGCTGCCCGTGTATCACTGTACACCAGATCAGCCCGCGCCTCCCGGACCTGTGGAAGAAAGCGCTCCAGTCGGTTGACTTTCTTCTCCACATACTCGTTGATCCAGTCGGTGACCTCGATGTTACGGCCATGAACCTCCAGCTTCATAGGAGAATCTCCTTTCTATCACACTGCGCTGTGTAGAAGTAAAAAAGCGTCCGTCCCTCCCTGTGCAAGTAGCTTCTTGGATAAGGAATGGATCTCTGCCCAACTACCTGTCAGGTGGTTTGGAACGGTGTAAACAAGGTTATGCACACATTGGTGGGGGATAGTGAGTCATTGCGCTTTGTCTCTACGAGGGCCATTGTTTGAACAGTCAACAAGATGTGAACAGACAATGTTTGAACAAATGTGCTTAGAGAACTTCTTGCCTCATTGTAAGATTATGGAAAGCGGTTGTCAACCCGCCATTTGATGGGGATTTTAGCTGTGCTGCAGGAGCGGGGTCGCCAATACCAACCCATAGACCTCGGCGGCCCCGGCTTGACGCAACGCCGTGGCACAGGCGGTGATGGTTGCCCCTGTGGTGGTGACATCGTCAATAATCAGGATATGCCTGCCCGCCACAGCCGGATCGCCGGTAAAGGCATTGGCGATATTCTGGCGTCGTTGCTCAGCCGATAGCGTGGCCTGCGAGGCTGTTTCCCGGCTGCGCACCAGCCAACTTTCTTCAACCGCCAGGTGAACCCTTGCCGCAAAAGATCGGGTCAACAGCGCTGCCTGATTGTATCCTCGCTCTGCCTGCCGCTTTGGGTGCAGCGGCACCGGTACACACGCATCGATGGGATGGGCGAGTCCGGTCCAAGGAGATTGTTGGAAGGTGGCCACCAAATAGCGCGCCAGTGGATCGGCCAACGCCGTTTGTCCCCGGTACTTGAAGGCCTGAATCGCCGGCCGTAGGGGATGGGCGTAGACCGCGGCGGCGCGAGTCCACATCAAGGGGGGATCGCTCTCTTTTTGACAGAGGTCACACAACGCCACCGCCCTGGCTTGCATCCGCCCACAGTGAGAGCAGACTGTGGACGGTGTGGGGTCCACCGTTTGGGCACAGACCGCGCAGAGCAGCATGCCGATGCTGCCGCAGCCGACGCACGTAGGCGGGAAGAGGTATTCTATGCCTATCTGAAACAGCGCGTGGATCCAGTTCGGGTGCTTCAACGGTTTGGTATCCAGGTCGGTTTCTACCTTGAAACTCGCTGCGTCGATCTCGCCGAACCGGCCAATCGGTAGGGGTTACGCGACTCGATCTGATTGATCGATTAGCCGGCTCCTTGCGGGAACCACTGCTGCAACAGATCGTTGATGACGGTGCGAATATCGTCACCGAAGATCAGTAAAATCGAAAGAACAACAATTGAGATCAAAATGATGATCAGGGCGTACTCAATAAAGCCTTGACCGCCCTGATCGGGCGGCATACGCGTCATAGTGGTTAGCTTCCTTCCCTGCAGATTCCGTATCCGCCTATTTTGGCAAAAAAACAGCAGAAGTACAAAAAAGAGCGGGCGCACGGCATCGGTGCCGTGCGCCCGCTCCCCCATCAAAGGAGGACAACAAGGAGGAACGTGAAGGGAAGCTAGGCTGTGTTGACATTCCCAAGGCTTCTCTGGCCAGCTCGGCTTTGAGCGGCAACCTGCCAGGAGACCGCACCGGTCCTGTCAACGAAACCAGTAGACATTGGTTATGGCATCGTCGTTGTATCTTCGAGGCGCACCCACCCGCGGCGTAGCGCCAGCACGGCAGCCTGTGTGCGGTCGTTCACGGCCAGCTTACGCAGGATGCTGCTCATGTGATTCTTCACCGTCTGCCGGCTGATACCGAGTTCATGGGCAATTTCTTTGTTGCTGGCGCCGCGTGTAATATATTGTAAGATCTCCATCTCACGCGGGCTCAGCGGCATAAACATCTCGTCGGGCGATTCGCCGAAAATGGCCAACTCTTCGAACTGACGGATCATCCAGCGCGCGACTTGCGGTCGATTCATCACTTCTTCGCCGATGACGTAATTGTTTTCAGCCACAGCCCGCACGGCCGGGATCAACTCGCTAGGCATCACGTCCTTTGGATAGTAGGCGGCTGCGCCGGCGCGTAGTGCGTGGAAAAGCTGTTCATCGTCGTGATAGGCGGTTAAAATAATAATACCGATCGAACTGCCGTGCGCGCTGTTCTTGATCTCGCGTGTGGCCTGAAGTCCGTTCTGGCCGGGCAGGTTGATGTCCATCAGGACGACATCGGGTTGTTCGCGGATCGCTGCATGGACGGCTTCGAGTCCGTCTTCGACTTCGGCGATGACGCGTAGATCGTCCTCCCCTTCGAGTACACGGCGCAGGCCTTGTCCAAACAGTGGATGATCTTCAACGATCATGATCCGAATCATGTCGACTTCGTGATCCGTATTCCGGAATTCTGAAATGTTAGTCATGGTTGCCTCGCATATGGACGATTGACTGCCTGTCCGTAAAATACCGAATTTCGCACGTAACCACTAAGCCCTCTTCATCCAAGGGGGAGGACCGTAGCACCAGCTATAGCTCTTTACTACCACATCCTGTTACCACGCCGTATAAAGTAGTGATGGTTGGAGTATATCATTCCCCTTTTTACATTATCAACGGTGCACGCCCCGCTAATATACGTAGGCCTTATTGCCTATTGTACTGATATTCGAGGCAAGCGACGGAACATCTGCTCGGCGCTTGCCGTCTAAACAGCGAGAACCTTTTACCTTCATAAATCCCAACCGTCGATGACCCACCACCCCCTATGAGGAAACGATGAAGACGCAGCGAAAGTTAGTATTATTGATCATCTTTGTGGTCAGCACACTTCTCTGGTCTGCCTGTAGCGGCAGTCAAAGTCCGCAAAGCGAAATGATGTCGTCAGAAGCGCCCTCCGGCTCTTCGCAGGCGGATGTAGTGGGCGGCTCCGCGGCGAACATGGACGCCGAGGCCAGCGCAGATCTGTTGCCTGCTGCCCAACTTGCCCGCAAAGTGATTGCCCGCGCCAGTATGACATTGGTCATTGCCGACACAACGGCCATGGTCGATCAGATCGAAGCATTGCTGGATGATGTGGGCGGTTACGTTTCCGATGCTAATCTGTACAAGACCAGCTACGGTGATGCCGAGTTGCTGCGTGGCACGTTGACGGTGCGTATTCCGGCGGAACAATTACGCCCGGTGATGGATCAACTGCGTGCCCTGTCTATCGATGTGCGTTCCGAAAACATCACGCGCGAGGATGTCACCGATCAGTACAGCGATGTCGAAGCCCAGTTGCGCAACCTGCGCAGCACCGAAACCGAGCTGCAGGCGCTGTTGAATGAGGTGCGAGAACGCCCCAATTCTACACCCGAAGACATCATGGCCGTATACGACAGCCTGACCGAAATCCGTGGCCAGATCGAGCAGTTACAGGGCCGTCAGAACATGCTCGACAATCTGGTAGGGCTTTCCACGCTCACATTGGAACTGGTACCCGATGTGATCAACCAACCGCTGGTGGATGCCGGATGGCGGCCGGCGGTCGTGGCGCGCCAGGCGACCCGTTCGCTGGTCAACACAATGGAGTTCCTGGGTAGCGCCCTGATCTGGATCGTGGTCTACGTGCTGCCGTTGGTGTTGTTGGCGCTGATTCCCATCAGCCTCTTTATCTGGCTTCTGCGCAAAGGCGCCCGCCGTCTCACCCGTGCCTCTGGGGCAGCAGAGGCAAAATGAGCCTGGCATAGCCTTCTACACAAACTCATCGGCCGCCTTATCCGCAAAGGATTGGTGGCCGTCTCCGCTTTCCACTTGTTGGGTTTTTGCCTTTTGACGCCGGTGCTTGTTGCGCCGGCGTTGTTTTTCGGGTTTTTCGGGCGAAACTTCGTCCTGCGTGACGACAGGATAGTTCGCAAAGACGGCGACATCCGCATCGCTATCTGCATAGTATAGCCGATCTCGGCGCAGCGTGCGAGCAAAATCATCGAAACCCAGCGCATCCACCACTTCATCAGGACGACCGGTGGCGCCGTCGCGCACCTGAACGCGCAGGAAGATAGCATGTTCCTCCGTCTGCGCATCATACCCTTCGTAGCGCAGTTCAAAGACGAGCGGACGCAGGTTGTACTGATAGGGTTGCCCGTGTCGTTCACGCGTGCGCCGTGATCTCGCTCTTGGCGAGGAAGTCGACAATACATTGCTGTAAGTACATTTCGTCGATTTCGCCGGGTTCGGCATAAACGAGGATCGTGTAATCGGCGCCGATCGTCAGCGATTGGCGCGCTTTGTCCTTGATCGGCACTTCTTCGGCCCCATGTAGCGTAGCGCCAGGCGGCAACTTCTGGGCGATGCGCTCCTTCAGTTCTGCCAGCGGTAGCGTTTCACTAAATGTAACGTCCACTACCTCGGCCACACCGGTCATGCCCAGCCCAAGCGCCGCTGCGAACTGGATATGCGGCTGCGGATTGAACCCTTGTTTGTAGAGCAAGGGCAGGTTGGCCCGCCGCAACGTCCGCTCCCACAGACGAAATTCGTCCTGATGGCTGATAAATTTGATCGCTTCACCCTTTTCGTAGGTAAAGCGCACCCGTTGCTTCTCATTACTGCTACTCGCGCGGCTACTCTCAGAATGGATTTCAGTCATGGCGGATTGGTGATTGGCTCCGGCTGCTTTAGAATCGCTGTATCGACGGTGGCACAACCATAGCATGAGAAGAGGACGGGTCGCAAATTTTGAAATTTAGCCTACGCTTGAACAATGATCTGCCGTCACATCTCTATGTGACGCTGGCCCAGGCCGCCGAATCGGTTGGCTTTGACCAATTCTGGGTGAGCAATGACCTCTTTCTGCGCAGTGATATCCCAATTCTGACGCAGGTGGCGCTGCGCACGGAACGCCTTTGCGTGGGGACCGGCATCCTCAACCCGTATACTATGCACCCGGCCGAGATGGCCATGCTGGCGGCGACGCTCGACGAGATCAGCGGCAACCGCTTCTTACTAGGCATTGCCGCCGGTGCGGGGGACTTTCTCAACTGGGTGGGCATCGAGCAGGATCGTCCACTGGCCGCCGTACGCGAGACGATCCTGGCGGTGCGCGGGCTACTGCGTGGCGAACATGTGCAAATGGACGGTACATTCCTGCGGTGGGGAGCCGAGGCCTACCTGCGCTTTGCGCCGCCGCGGGTGACGCCGATCTATGTGGGGGCGATGGGGCCGAAGATGCTCTCGCTCTCTGCAGAGTTGGCCGACGGCGTCTTGCCGCTGCTCTTTCCGCCCGAGCATTACTTTGGTGTGCGGCCGCACGTCGACCGGGGCATCAGCCGGCGCGCCGCCGATCTCGATCCGCTCGACGTTGCCGCCTGCATTTGGGTCTCGCTCTCAGCGGATCGGGCGGCAGCGCAGCGCGTCCTGGCCCAGAAAGTGGCCTACTATGGGCACTCCCTGGGCGAGTTGATCTATCGTCGTCTCGGTGTGGATCGCGAGGAGTTCCGGCCGATTGAGCACGCCTTGCAGGTGGAGCGCGACGAGGAAAAGGCCATCGGCCTCGTCGACGAGCGCATGCTGCGCATCGGCATCGTGGGCGCCCCTGCCGACGTCATCGAGCGCCTGGAGCCGCTGGTGGCCGCCGGTGTCGACCATCTCAGCTTTGGTCCCCCGCTTGGCCCCGATCCCCTGGAAGCGGTGCGGCTACTGGGGGAAGTGGTAAAGTATTTTCGCAACTAACCTGAATTCACATTGAAAAGCGAAGTTTCGCCAGCGCCGGTTGAGGTGTCTGATCTTGCGGAGGGCGAAGGCGCAGCGCCTGGACCAGGCGAACGTAGCGGCCTCGTCGGCGATTCCGTCGAGATGCTGAAAATCGCCACAGAGAACACAAAGAGCACAAAGAAGAAGAGGGAAGCGACCTTATCTATGTGTTCTTTGTGTTCTCTGTGGCGGTAAAGGCAGTAGGATTGCCACAAAGAACGCATAGAACACAAAGCGGAAAGGCATTTATCTTTGTGTTCTATGTGGTAGTTCCCGCCACATTCGCTCTCTTGCCGCGCAGTCCCGCACCTTAGCCCTCCGCAAGCTGCGGGCACCTCACCCGGCGCTGGTCGAGCTGCGGGCAACAAAGAGTTTATTCCGGCACAACGGCAATACAATCCACCTCAATCGCGATACCGGGCAGTTGTGCCCCCACCGTCGTACGCGCCGGGTAGGGCTTGCTGACATACTGCTGATAGACTTCGTTCATCTCGGCGAAGTTGCTCAAATCGGCCAGAAAGACGCCCACTTTGGTGACGTTGGCCCAGGACGTACCGGCCGCCTCCAACAGAATCGTCAGGTTCTCAAAGACCCGCTCGGCCTCATCTCGGAAGCTGCCCTGCACTCGCTGCCCGGTGGCCGGATCGTTGGGCCCCTGGCCCGAAATGTAGACGGTTGTCCCGCTGGCCACGATTCCCTGTGAGTAGACGCCGACGGGTTTGGCTCCCTTGTCTGTGTAAACTTCCTTGCGCATGAAAATCCTCCCGGTGAATGGTTATAGATTCTGGTTGACGATGACTCATCCCCACGTGTTTGTCAACAGCCGCAGCCAATTGCCATGACAGATGGCGGCGATGTCCTCTTCGCCGTAGTCGCGTTGACGGAGCAGATCGGGGATCTTTTGCAGATCGCTGATGGTGTCGAGATCGGCGGGAGACTGTTCGAGGCCAAAACCGCCGTCGAGATCGGTGCCGATGGCCACATGTCGTGTGGACCCCGTGATCTTGCAGATATGATCGATGTGATCGACCACGTGGGTCAGAAAGACGTCGCCCTTGCCCTGATCCTCGAAGCGCCAACCGGGCACCACCATCCAGATGTCCATGGCGGCGCCGATCACGCCGTCTCGTTCGGCGATGGCGCGGATCTGATCATCGCTAAACTGGCGTTGGTGGGGCACCAGGGCGCGGCAGTTGTTATGGCTGGCCAGCACCGGGCCATCATAGATCTCAAGCGTCTCCCAAAAGGACTGGTCTGAGCAGTGGGTCATGTCACAGAGCACGCCCAAACGGGCCATTTCGGGCAAAATGGCGCGCCCCAGATCGGTGAGCCCCTTCTCGGTGGCGGTGCCGCCGGCGTAGCGACCCGGCCCATAGTGGGTCAGCCCCAGGGCGCGCAGGCCAAGCGCCACCCATTCCTCCAACTGCGCCGGATCCTGGATCGGGTCCGCCCCTTCCATGCTAATCACGAAGCCCAGCGGCGGCTCCTGCCCGGGTGTGGCGCCGGCGGCTTCCCACGCTTCCCACGCCTGCCAATGATCGGCCAGATCGGCGGCCTGATCCAGCACGCGCACCACGCCCATGCGTTCCAGGGCGCGATAGTAGGCCAATTGTCCACGCGCCATGCCGTGGGCCTGGGCCGGGGAATCAAAGTCGATGTAGGGAGCCGGCGTGCCTGTGGATCGTGACAACACGGTGGCAAAGCTCAGCGCAATTCGTCCGCGCCGCATTTCGGGGAAGGCCACAGTGCCCTGCGCGCGTCCTTTGCCCGCCATCCGCTGCTCGCGGGTGCGGATGGTGTAAACCGATGCCAGCAGATCGCGATTCCACTGCAACGCATTCATAGAAAGATCAAGATGGGCGTCGATGATGAGCATGGGGTGTCCCTTTACGGTTGAGGATGGACAGAAAGCGGTTGGGTTGGTAGCCCGGTTCTGTGCCAATGGTAGCCAATCTTGGCTGAAAAGAAAAGAATCTTTCAGCGCAACCAGAGAATCCCCAACGCCAGACTGAGGAGGGTGATCAGGGCGCCGCTCCTGGTGTACTCGGCAAACGAGAGCTCCACGCCACGCCGCCTGGCCAGCTCGGCCACGATCAAATTGGCCACCGATCCCAACAACGTCAGATTGCCCGCCAGTGTGGTGGACATGGCCAGCCCCAGCCACGTCTGCACCGGGGCGGCGAAGCCGGGCACAAAGGGCCGAAACAGCAACACCGCCGGCACATTCGAGATCAGGTTGCTAAGCACCACCGCCACCAGCGAGAGGGCCACGATCCCCTGCTCTGCCAGCGGCTGCAGCAGCCTGAACAACTGCGCGCTCATCCCACGCGTCTCCAACGTGCCTGTGACGATGAACAGGCCCGCGAAAAAGACCAGCAACGACCAGTCGATCTCGGCGAAGATCCGCTCCGGTTCCCAGCGGCGCGTGATGAGCAGTAGCCCCGCTGCCACCAGCGCCGCCAGTGGAATCTGCACACCGGCCACAAAGGCAACCAGCATCAGCGCCGTCGCCGCCGCACACTTACGCAGCAGCGCCACCTGGATCGTCACCTGCACGTCGGGCGCCTGCTCCAGGCCCGCGCCGGTCAGCTCTCTGCGGTAGACCAGGACGATCACGGCCCACGCGATCAGCAGGCCGCCCAGTGCCACCGGCGCCAACGCCGCCGTAAACTGCACAAAGGGGATGCCCGATGCGATGCCGATGATCATGTTCTGCGGGTTGCCGGTGATGGTCGCCGTCGATCCGATGTTGGCCGCCGTCGCCAGGCCGATCAGATAGGGCACAGGCGGCAGGCGCAGGCTGCGGCAGATCTCCAACACCAGCGGCGTGAAAATGAGGACGATGGTATCGTTGAGGAAGATAGCCGAGAGCACGCCCGCGGCCAGGATGATCAGCGCCAGCAACTGCCGCGGCGTGCGCGCCAGCCGCACCACGCGGCTGCCCACCAGCTCAAAAAAGCCGGCCAGGCGTAGATTGACATTGAGGATCATCATGGCGAAGAGCAGCGTCAACGTATTGAGATCGAGCAGCGAGTAGGCATCGTCCAACGAGACGGCACCCATTGCCATCAGCAGCGTCGCCCCGGCCAGCGCAATCGTGGCCCGGTTCATACGCAGAAACGGGTAGCGGCCCAGGGCGACCCCCACAATCGTCACGCCAATCACCGTCAACGCGGCTACATCCAGGAACGGCATCGGCTCACCTTGCCCACAGAGTCGGTCAGGTGCGGCGCACCTGAGGCCAATACAAAACCCCGTCACCAGACGGTGACGGGGCTTGTGTAGAAGGTAGCGCATACGGGATTCGAACCCGTGTCTCGGCCTTGAGAGGGCCGTGTCCTAGGCCTCTAGACGAATGCGCCACACCCGTGACTGCGGACTAGAGAAGGAGGCCTAGATTGTGTCCGGCAGACAAGGGAGAAGTGTAGCAGAGCGCCCGCGCGCTGTCAAATTCAGGGATGCACTCGGCGTGAACGGGTGAAGGGGTGAAGGGTGTACAGTCTATGCCAGCCGTAGCTGCACGCTATCAGCGTGCGGTTATGCCCGGCGAATTCACGTTCATGCACAATGGGCTGACTTTGGAAATGCTGGGTACTTCGTGATCCTTTGTAACCTGTTGATCCAGGTGCTATACTCGTTCACAACCTCTTGCACCGACACCGTCGCAAGCGCCACCGCCAACGTGCCTGGTATCGGTACATCCATCCAATACAACAAATCGTTCGGAAACTGCCCAATGGATTTCTCCGTTCACAACAAACTCGTCTCCTTCATCTGGTCCATCGCCGATGACTGCCTGCGTGACGTCTACGTGCGGGGCAAGTACCGGGATGTGATCCTGCCCATGTTCGTGCTGCGCCGCCTCGACTGTCTGCTTGAGGAGACCAAAGACGCCGTCATGGAAGAAGTACGCTTCCAGCGAGAAGAGGCCGGACTCGTCGATCTGGACCCTGCGGGACTGCAACAAGCGTCGGGCTATGTCTTCTACAATACGTCCGACTTCACGCTGACCCGGTTGGCGCAGACGGCATCCAACAACCGCCAGATCCTCGAAGCCAACTTCAACGCCTACCTCAACGGCTTTGACGATGGCGTCAAGGAGATCATCGACAAGTTCCGGCTGCGGGCGCAAGTACGCCATATGGCCCAAAAGGATGTGCTGCTCGACGTGCTGGAGAAGTTCACCTCGCCCTACATCAACCTCACCCCCCGTGAGGCTGTGGACCCCGATGGGCGCAGGCAGCCGCCGTTGACCAATCTGGGCATGGGCTACGTCTTCGAGGAACTGATCCGCAAGTTCAATGAAGAGAACAATGAAGAGGCCGGTGAACACTTTACCCCTCGTGAAGTCATCGATCTGATGACCCACGTTGTGTTCATGCCCATCAAGGACAAGCTGCCGCCTGTCATCCTCATCTACGATGGCGCTTGCGGATCGGGCGGCATGTTGACCGAGTCGCAGAACTTTGTCACCGACCTCGATGGACAGATCCGCTCGAACTCCTCCATTTTGCTCTACGGCAAGGAGATCAACGACGAGACCTACGCCATCTGCAAATCGGACATGATGATCAAGGGCAACAACCCGGAGCACATCAAGAATGGTTCCACCCTGGCCACCGATGACTTTGCCGGTCTGCGTTTCGACATCATGCTCTCCAATCCTCCCTACGGCAAGTCGTGGAAGGGCGAGCAGCGCCATATCGTCGAAGGTAAGGACGTACTCGATCCCCGCTTCAGCGTGAAGTTGAAAGACTACTGGGGTGTGGAGCAGGACGAGCAGGCCACCCCTCGTTCTTCTGATGGGCAACTGCTCTTCCTCATGGATATGGTGAGCAAGATGAAGTCCCTCAGCGACAGCCCGCTGGGCTCTCGCATTGCCTCCGTCCACAATGGATCGTCGCTCTTTACCGGTGACGCCGGCAGCGGGGAAAGCAACATCCGCCGCTACATCATCGAAAACGACTGGCTCGAAGCCATCGTCCAACTGCCCAACAACCTCTTCTACAACACCGGCATCACCACCTACATTTGGGTGCTCTCCAACCACAAAGCGCCCCATCGCCGGGGCAAGGTGCAGTTGATCGATGCCTCTGAACTCTACCGCAAGCTGCGCAAGAACCTGGGGGCCAAGAACTGCGAATTTGCGCCCGAACACATCGAACAGATTACCCGGCTCTACCTGGACATGGCCGATGACGGTATCGCCAAACTCTTCGACAACGCCGACTTCGGCTACTACAAAGTCACCGTGGAACGCCCGCAGCGGCTGGCCGCCCAGTTCACGCCGCAGCGCATCGAGTCACTTCGCTTTGTCTCTAACCTCGAACAGCCGATGACGTGGATCTACGAGCAGTGGGGTGACGCCGTCTACACGGAGTTGGCCCAACATCGTAAGCAGATTGAGCGCACGCTTGAGGAAGAAGGATCGAACTCAGCACAAAGGACCGCAATGCCCTGCTCAGCCCCACGCTCTGGCAGGCACAGCAGGACTTGGTAGACGCTGCCCGGCAACTTATGGGGGTGCTGGGGCAGACCGTCTACATGGACTACAACGTTTTCAGCACAGAGGTGGATGAAGCCCTGAAGACGTTGGGCATTAAGCTGAAAAGCAGCGACAAGAACCGCATCCTCAGCGCCGTCACCTGGCGGGACGAGGACGCCGCCAGGGTGATCAAGAAGGTTCACACGCTCAAAGGCAAGAAGCTGGCCCAACTGCTGGATCAGTTGGACTGCACCGAAGATGCGCTGCCCGACTATGGCTATTGGCCCAGCGGCAACGCCGGGGAATACTACGAATACGAACCCGATAGCAATCTGCGCGATACGGAGAACGTGCCCATCAAGGAAGAGATCCACGCCTACTTCTTGCGAGAAGTGCGCCCCCATGTGGACGACGCCTGGATCGCCATCGACAAGACCAAAATCGGCTACGAGATCAGCTTCAACAAATACTTCTACCAGCATACCCGATTGCGCTCGCTGGAAGAGGTAGCCGCCGAGATTTTGCAGTTGGAAGCCGAGACCGATGGGCTGCTCAAGCGGTTGGTTGGCTTTGCGGAGGCGGTCTGATGTTGGGGTTTCCTAGATATGATAGCTACAAAGATAGTGAGTGTGAGTGGTTAGGTGAGATCCCTAGCTCATTGGGACATCTGCACGTCTCAAGTGTGATGTTTCACGAAATGACAAGAGAAACACGACAAGAACAATGCAGGCAATGCTTTCTGTTGTCCTAGAGTATATTGAGGGTGAAGCTATGAAGATTATGAATGGTCGAATAGCAACATACCAGTAAGAGGATATATCGACTAAGATTTGATACAGCATGATGTTGTATCTGAAAGAGCTCAACCGTTGGCAAGTTACTATTGGCATCAGTACAAGGGCTGGTGTCAGTGCAACTGATGCACATGTTAGCTCAGCTATCGATGTCATATCAACCTCTGCAGATTCCTGACAAGTACTTCATAGTTTCGACCCTATTCCATTGATGTACAGTTCAAGCTCTTCGACAAATGGCTACGGCAATAGGTCAGAGTCGACTTGAGATTTACAGAGTACAGATGTCACATCGTTTCTGCCGTACCCCTCTCGACGAACAAGCCCGCATCGCCGCCTTCCTCGACGAGAAGACCGCCGAGATTGACGACGCCATTGCCAAGAAGCAACGGCTGATCGAACTGCTCCAGGAACAGAAAGCCATCTTGATCAATCGGGCCGTCACCCGAGGACTCGATCCCAACGTTCCCCTGCGCGATAGCGGCGTCGAGTGGATCGGGCAGATTCCTGTGCATTGGGAGGTGAAACGACTGAAGCAAATCGCTTTCATTAGTTGAGATCCTGCGCCTAACAACATGGATGAAGAAATCTGTCTCGTTGCCCATGTACGATGGTACTTGTCGCCACATGAATGAGGTTCAGATAAGCCAAGTATCAGATGCAGACCATGGTTGATTATAAACATGTGCACAGTGGTCGATCTCGTTGTGAATCGCATGCGAGCAGCCATTGGTCTGGCTGCCATAGCGCGCATGGGAATCGGATTGCATCAGTCCAGACTATGCCATTTTCGACCGATCACTGGCGACATTCTAATCCAACTATTATTTGCACCTGTTCAAAACACTCAAGCGTAGCGTTTCCGACTAGAATCCAAGGGGCTTGGCACAGGCTCTTCGGGATTCATGCGCCTCTACATCAGATCGATTTGGGGCAATACCTGTCCTGTTCCTCCGTAGGACGAACAAAGGGCTATAGTCAATTTGATTGCAACTGCGATGCAAGAGTACGACTTGCAGTCAGTCGAACATATCAGAAGAGAGATTCAACCTGCTCAATGAGTTTCGGATCATACTGTTTCAGATGCCGTCACGGGGAAGATCAAAGTGTAAGGGAGTCCCATGCCCAGCCAGGGAGAAGGGCAAACGTGGGTGTGTCCCATAGGATTGGGTGGGTTCATGTCTAGCGGGAAGCCACGACGGATGGACACGGAGGTCCATCCCTACGGTAGGGACCGGCCTCCGTGCCGGTCCGTTCTGGGTAGCTGCCCTGAAGATCAGAACCGAAAAACCTGGGACGTACCCGGCAAACGTGGGTGTGTCCCATAGTGATTGGGTGGGTCCATGTCTAGCGGGAAGCCAAGACGGATGGACACGGAGGTCCATCCCTACGGGTAGGGACCGGCCTCCGTGCCGGTCCGTTCTGCGTAGCTGCCCTGAAGATCAGAACCGAAAAACTTGGGACGCACCCGGCAAACGTGGGTGTGTCCCATAGTATTGGGTGGGTCCATGTCTACCGGGAAGCCACGACGGATGGACACGGAGGTCCATCCCTACGGTAGGGACCGGCCTCCGTGCCGGTCCGTTCTGGGTAGCTGCCCTGAAGATCAGAACCGAAAAACTTGGGACGCACCCGGCAAACGTGGGTGTGTCCCATAGGATTAGGTGGGTCCATGTCTAGCGGGAAGCCACGACGGATGGACACGGAGGTCCATCCCTACGGGTAGGGACCGGCCTCCGTGCCGGTCCGTTCTGGGTAGCTGCCCTGAAGATCAGAACCGAAAAACTTGGGACGCACCCGGCAAACGCAGCAATTCTAACTCGTCTTTGAACCCGCTTGGGTTTCGATATGCCTCGCAGACTCGGCTACTCAACCGGCGCTAGTCCCCCTGGTTAAGCCAAATTTAGAATTGCAGCGGCAAACGTGTATGGCTCCAGTTGGCGAAGGTTGTGGGGTATAATCATAGCCAAACGTCTTTTATCGAGTGGAGGAAAGCGTGATGGCAACCATCCAAGTCACCGTATCGCCCGAAGAGTTGCTGCAAATTGTCGATCAGATGCCCGCCGACGAGTTGGTAGACTTCACCGATAGGGTGCTGGCCGTCAAAGCCCGCCGCACGGCAGCCACGCTGGATGCAGGCGAAGAAAGCATCCTGCGTGCCGTCTACGCCGCTCAACTGCCGCCAGACCAACAGCAGCGCCTGCGCACACTGGCTCACAAGCTCGAAGCCGCTGAAGTTCTGTCGGCCGACGAGCAGCAAGAACTGCAAACGCTCACCGAGCAGGCGGAAGGGCTCAACGCCGTACGCATCGAGAAGGTGGCGCAGCTTGCCGTCCTCTGGGGAAAACCACTGCCCGCCGTGATGAAGCAGCTTGGCCTGTGGCGGAGCGATGACGAGTAGACACATCGCACCGGAGATACGTCGCCTTGTCCATCAACGGGCGCACAACTGCTGTGAATACTGTTACGCGCAGTTGGGCTATAGCCCGGATCCGTTTCAGGTTGAGCACATTCTGCCCCGTAGCAAAGGGGGTACGGCATCACCGGAAAATCTGGCGCTTGCCTGTTTTGGTTGTAACAACGCCAAAGGGACGGAAACAACGGCCATCGACCCCCTCACTGAAACCACCGTCCCCCTCTACCATCCGCGGCAAAACGGCTGGGAAGATCACTTCCGCTGGAATAGAAATTGCACAGAGTTGGTGGGCATTTCTGCAACCGGACGGGCAACCATCGCCCTGCTCAATCTCAATCGCCCTGGTTTGCGCCAGTTGCGCCAGGTTCTGTATGCGGCCAATGAACACCCCCCTGCCCCGATCAACGACGATACGTAAGCGAAGGGTTTAGTCCAATGCCTAGCCAGACCGACGAGCAAGCCCTGGAAGCCCTCATCGAAAGATCGCTCACCGGCTCCAGCCGAGAAGAGCGCAGTGCCAGAGAAGACATCAGCGAACAGCGGCTCATCTATGGTCCTGGCTCCGGCCATGGCTACGAAGCAGGCCATCCGCACGACTTTGACCGCGAGTTCGCCATCGACAAAGAGAAGTTCTGGCGCTTCCTGGAAAGCACCCAGCCCGCCGAGTTGGACAAGCTCAAACAGCGCCCCAACTGGGAACGGCTGCTCTTGGAACGGCTCGACCGCAAGATCAAGCGAGAGGGCATCATACGCCTGCTCAAGAACGGTCTCGACATCGACGACGCTCACTTCACCCTCTATTACAGCCTGCCCTTTAACGATCTCAATCCCGACATTGCCACTCACTTCGCCCAGAACATCTTTTCCGTCACCCGGCAGATCCACTATGCCGAGGCCGATCCCCTGCTCTCTATCGACATGGTGCTCTTCCTCAATGGGCTGGCGATTGCCACCTTTGAACTCAAAAACCCCTGGACGCATCAGACCACCTACCACGCCTGTCGACAGTACGAAAAGCGCAACGTCAAAGAAACGCTGCTCAACTTTGCCCGTTGTGTCGTCCACTTCGCCGTAGACACCGACGACATCTTCATGACCACCCGCCTGGACGGCAAAAACACCTTCTTCCTGCCCTTCAACAAGGGATACAACTACGGCAAGGGCAACCCGCCCAATCCCTTCGGCCACAAGACCGCCTACCTGTGGGAAGAGGTACTCACTCGTGAACGTCTCGCCAACATCCTGGAGCATTTCACGATCCTGGCCGGTAAAAAGAAAGATCCGTTGGCGAAAAAACGCCTCTACTTTCCTCGCTACCATCAACTCGATGTGGTGCGCCGTCTGCTGGCCCACGCCCGTGAACAGGGCGCCGGCCACACCTATTTGATCCAACACTCGGCCGGTTCGGGCAAGTCCAACTCCATCACCTGGGCGGCCTACCAGTTCATCGAACTCTACGCCGAGGGCGCAGACCGGCCACTCTTCGACTCGGTCGTCGTCGTCACCGACCGTCGCAACCTGGACAAACAACTGCGAGAGAATATCGACCAGTTCTCCGAGGTCAAGAACATCATCGCCCCGGCCTACACATCCAACGATCTCAAAGTCCATTTGGAGAGCGGTAAGCGCATCATCACCACCACGATCCAGAAATTCCCTGTGATTGTAGACGGCATCGAGGATCTCTCTGACAAACGCTTTGCCGTCATCATCGACGAAGCGCACTCGTCGCAAGGCGGCACGGCGGCGGACAAGCTCACCCGCACCCTGAGCGGTGACGATGAGGACGATGACGACAGCCTGACCGTAGATACACAAGACAGAATCCTCAAAGCGATGGAAGGGCGCAAGCTCGGGCGCAATGCCTCCTTCCTGGCCTTCACCGCAACGCCCAAGAACGCCACCTTAGAGAAGTTTGGGCAGCGCAACGCCGAGGGCAAGTTCGTTCCCTTCCACCTCTATTCCATGAAACAGGCCATCGAAGAGGGCTTCATCCTCGACGTCATCGCCAACTACACCACCTATCGCAGCTACTACGAGATCGAAAAGTCCATCCTCGAAAACCCGCTCTTCGAGAACATCAAGGCCCAGAAGCAGTTGCGGGCCTTCGTCGAAGGACACCGGCAGACCATCGCCGTCAAGGCCGAGATCATGGTCGATCATTTCATGCAGCAGGTGGTTGCCCCCAAAAAGCTCAAAGGGCAGGCCAAGGGCATGGTCGTCACCCGCAACATCAGCACCGCCATCCGCTACTTCCACGCCATTCGAGACGAACTGAAGCGGCGCAACGCGCCCTTCAAGGCCATCGTCGCCTTCTCGGGCAAGAAGCTGGTGGACGGCAACGAGTATACAGAAGAGTCGCTCAACGGCTTCCCCGGCAAGGATATCGAAGAGAAATTTGACGGCGAAGAGTACCGGCTGCTCGTGGTTGCCAACAAGTTCCTCACCGGCTTTGATCAACCCAAACTGTCGGTGATGTATGTGGATAAGAACCTGCAAGGGCTCGTCGCCGTGCAGGCGCTTTCGCGCCTCAACCGCAGCGCCGCCGAACTGGGCAAACGCACCGAAGATATCTTTGCCCTCGATTTCTTCAACAGCGTCAGCGAGATCAAAGCAGCCTTCGATCCCTTCTACACCTCCACCACCCTCAGCCGGGCCACCGATGTCAACGTGCTCCACGACCTCAAAGATGCCATGGATGCTGTGGGGGTATACGACTGGCCCGAAGTGGCTGCCTTTAACGACCTCTACTTTTCAAACGCCGAGGCCGATCAACTCAGCCCCATCATCGACCGCTGCGCCGCACGCTTCACCCAAGGTCTTGAACTGGAAGAAGACGAAAAGGCCGACTTCAAGATCAAGGCCAAACAGTTCGTCAAAATCTATGCCCAGGTTGCCAGCATCCTCCCCTTCAACAATGTCCCCTGGGAAATGCTCTACTGGTTCCTCAAATTCCTCATTCCCAAGCTCACCATCAAAGATCCCAACGGCGAAGCGTTGGACAGCCTGCTAGAGAGCGTCGATCTCTCCACCTACGGCCTGGAACGGGTCAAACTCAGCCAGCGCATCAGCCTGGATGACTCGCCCACCGAAGTCGATCCCCAGAATTCCAACCCGCGCGGCGCCCATGGTGGTGACGAGCAGAAAGATCCCCTCGATCTCATCGTCAGCGCCTTCAACGAACGCTGGTTCGCCGGGTGGGATGCCACGCCTGAAGAGCAGCGGGTCAAGTTCATCAACATCGCCCAGCACATCATCAACCATCCCGCCTATGCCGACCAGATCCTCAACAACGGGGACGAGCAAAACCGGCGTCTCGCCATGGAGAAGCTCATCGGCCAGGCCGTGGGTCAAGAGCGCAAACGAGAACTCGATCTCTACAAACGCTACGCCTCCGATCCCGACTTCAAGCGGGCCTTCGACGCCACGATCATGCGCATCCTAGAGCAGCGGATCGCCAGTTAGCCAGAGTGTCAGTGATCCGTTCTTTTACCCACTACACGCCGCGCCCGGCAATTCCAAATTTGGCTTGACGAGCGGGACTAGCGCCGGTTGAGTAGCCGAGTCTGCGAGGCATATCGAAACCCAAGCGGGTTTGACGGCGATCCGGTGTTGACCCGCTTCGCTGGTTTCGTTTGGTACAGGCGCTGCGCCATAACGGCTCGCAGACTCGCCACTCAACCGACGCTCGCTCTCTTGCCGGGTAGCCCAGCGTCTCGGTTTCGGCGGTCGCTAACCCTGGTTTGCCGTTTGTATCTTCAAATTTGAAACTCCTCCCTGGCGCCAGGACGATTTGATCCAATTCGTGTGCTCCGTTAAGATGTGCGCACCTGTGATTGAGAGAAGGGAGCCAACCGTTATGCTTCAAACCCCCAAACAGATCTCACGCGCGCTCGATCGCGTGCTGCATAAGGTGAATCAGCCGGCCCGCTACACCGGCGGCGAGTTGAATTCGGTGAGCAAAGATTGGTCGGATGCGCGTATCCGGGCGCGGGTGGCGCTGGCCTTCCCGGATATCTATGAACTGGGCGGCTCCAATCTGGGCACCGCCATCCTCTACAATTTGATCAATCAGCGCCAGGACATGCTGGCCGAGCGCGTCTACTGTCCGTGGCCCGATTTCGAAGCGATCCTGCGCCGCGATGGCATTCCGCTCTACGGGCTGGAAACGCGCCATCCTGTCTTCGATTTCGATCTGTACGCCTTCAGCCTGCCCTATGAACAGTTATATACCAACGTGCTCACCATGCTCGATCTGGCCGGCATCCCCTTGCGCGCCCAGGCCCGCAGCGTCGATCACCCCGTGGTGATTGCCGGCGGCTCCGGCTGCTACAACCCCGAACCCATGAGCGCCTTCTTTGACGCCATGGTCATCGGCGAAGGCGAAGAGGTGATCTTTGAGGTGATCGAAGCGGTCAAGGCGTGGAAGGATGCGATCGGCGCAACCGGTGACCGGCCGATCGCTGACGACGCCTCGGCCCACCGCCTGCCCACTGCGTCCCCCGAACGCCGCACTCTCTGGGTGCGCCTGGCCCGCATCCCCGGCGTCTACGTCCCTGCGCTCTATGAGCCTGTCTACGCCGCCGACGGCACGCTGATCGAGACGCGGCCGCTGGTTGACGAGGCGCCCGCCGAGGTGCTCAAACGTGTGGTGACGGTGCTGCCCGAGCCGGTGACGCGCTTCATCGTGCCCAATATCGACGTGGTGCACAACCGCGCCGCGATCGAGATCATGCGCGGCTGTACGCGCGGCTGCCGCTTCTGTCAGGCCGGCATGATCTTCCGCCCCGTGCGCGAGCGGCCCGTGGACGAAGTCCTGCGCGCCGTGGATGAGATGATCGAACACTGCGGCTTCGAGGAGGTCAGCTTCCTCAGCCTGAGCAGCAGCGACTACAGCTACGTCGAGGAATTGGTGCGCCGCACCATGCAGCGACATGGGGACAAGAAGCTCTCGGTCGGCTTGCCCAGTCTGCGCATCGAAAGCTTCAGCGTCGATCTGATGGACCTGCTGGAAAAGGGACGGCGTCGCTCTGGGTTCACCTTCGCCCCCGAAGCCGCCACCGACCGCCTGCGCGATGTGATCAACAAACCCATCGCCTCCGACGATCTGATCAAGACCGCCGAAGAGGTCTACCGTCGCGGCTGGACGACGATCAAGATGTACTTCATGATCGGCCATCCCACGCAATCACTGGACGATGTGCAGGCCATCGCCGACCTCTCCAAAGCTGTGTTGGCGGCGGGGCGGCGTGTGCTGGGCGGAAAGGCCAATGTGCGGATCGGCGTCAGTACGCTGGTCCCCAAACCGCATACACCCTTCCAGTGGGTGCCCATGGAAGATGAAAGCGTGATCAAGGAACAGATCGCCCGCCTCCGGCAGGAACTGCGCGGGCCGGGCATCCACTTTACCTGGAACAACCCCGAAGAAACCCTGGTCGAGGCTTTCCTCACACGGGGGGACCGCAAGCTTGCGGATGTGATCGAGCGGGCGTGGCAATTGGGGGCAAAGCTCGACGCCTGGGGCGATTTTTTCCGCTTCGATGCCTGGCAGCAGGCCTTCGCCGACTGTGGTCTCGCCATGGATTGGTACGCCCGCCGGGCGCGTCCACTGGATGAAACGCTGCCCTGGGAACACATCTCGGCCGGGCTGAAGAAGGAATTTCTGATGCAGGAGTATGTGCATACCTATCAGGGCGGCGTGGTGGACGACTGCCGCGAGCATTGCTTCTCGTGCGGCATCCTCGGCTACTTTAAGGAGCAGCGCCGTGATGCACCCGACGCCGGCTGGGCCTGTCCTCCGCTGGGCCGGGGCAAGGATCGCCAGCCCGTTGACATCACACCGATACCGCTCTACTTCAACGATGACATGTCGCCCGACCGCAGCGGCCAGTTCGAGCAGCGCGTGCCTCAGCGTCGCCGGGGAACCGTGGCCAAGCGAGTGGAGATTGGGGAGTAGCGGGGCGAGCACGCTTCTACGAAGAGGGGCTATGGCAACGACAGCGACGGATCGATTGGCGCCGATTTCCATCCTTGGGGTGGCCATCCACAACTTGACCTACGATGAGACCCTGGCACGCATCGAAGAGATGATCCGCTCGCGCACGCCGCATCAGGTGGCGACGGTCAACCCCGAATTTCTGGTGGTGGCGCGCAGAGACCGATCGTTTCGGCACGTGTTGCAGCAGGCGGATCTGGTGCTGGCCGACGGCGTGGGTCTGCATTTTGGCGCCCTGGTGCAGGGCAAACGCTTTGTCTCGCGTGTGGCCGGCAGCCAACTGGTTTACCGGCTGGCGCCGCTGGCGGCGCAGAAGGGGTGGCGGCTCTTCTTGCTCGGCGCCGGCGCGGGTGTTGCCGAGCAAGCCGCCGCCCGGCTACGCGCTCAGTTTCCCACACTCGAGATCACGGTCAACGGGGCCGACCCAACCCCTGAAGGGACGGCGGATGCCCTGGCCCACATCGACTCCGTTCGCCCCGACATTTTGCTCGTGGCCTATGGCGCCCCCAAACAGGATCTCTGGATCGCCCGCCATCAAAAAGAGGCCGCCGTCCCGGTAATGATTGGGATCGGCGGCACCCTGGATGTGATCGCAGGTCGCACAGCCCGCCCCCCGCAGTGGCTGCACGACATCGGCCTGGAATGGCTGTATCGGCTGTGGAAAGATCCCCGGCGCTGGCGTCGACAACTGCGCTTGCCACTCTTCGTGATTTTGGTGCTGGCCCACCGTTTGGGGATCTTGAAGAGCTAGGTCAATCTCCCCATCCCCCTTTGCTTTCCACAACGGCCTCTGCTTCAATCTCAACCAGATACTGCGGGCCTACTAACTTCGCTTCCACCAGGGTGTTGGCGGGGCGAATGTTGCTGAAAAATTCGCCGTGAATGCGCGCCACCTCTTCCCAGTGGGCAATGTCGCTGACATAGACGCGCGTGCGCACGACGTCGGTCAAGGCGCCGCCCAACGTCTGGATGGCGCGTTCGATCTTCTGGATGGCATAGCGCGCCTGGGCCGCGGCGTCCTCGCCGCCGACGAGATTGCCGTTCTCGTCTGTGGCCGTCGTGCCCGATACGTGGATCGTCGAACCGGTGCGTACGGCTCGGCTGTACCCTGCCATTGCTTCCCAAACGGTGCCGCTGTCAAAGTTTTTCCGCGATGGAGTCATTCTGCCCACGCTCCCTTCGCCATGACGCCGCCGTCGACGCAGAGATATTCGCCGGTGATGAACGAGGCCCCGTCGCCGGCCAGGAAGAGGACGGCCTGGGCCACTTCCTCGGGTTTGCCCGCCCGCCCCAGCGGATGGGTCTTGGCGGCGCCGGCGCGCAAGGCTTCCAGTCCACCGGAGCCGGCAATGGCCAATTCGGTTTCAATCGTGCCGGGGTTGATGGCGTTGACCCTGATCTTATGCTCGGCATATTCAAGCGCCAACTGGCGGGTCAGGTTGAGGATGCCGCCCTTGCTGGCTGCATAGGCAGAAACGCCCCTGGCCGATTGCAGCCCCTGCACGCTGGCAATGTTGACGATGGCGCCGCCACCGCCTTCTATCATGTGCGGGACGCTGTGTTTGACCATCAGAAAGCAGCTCTTGAGGTTGACATCGAGGATGCGATCCCACATCTCCTCGGGCAGTTCGTGCGCGGGCAGGTAGCTGTTGGCGGGCTGAATGCCCACGTTGTTCACCACGATGTCCAGCCCGTGCCAGCGTTCGATGCAGGTGTTGACCAGGCCGCGGCAATCGTCGGATTGTGAGACATCGGCCTGTTGAAAGACGATCTCACCCGGCAAGTCGCTGCCGGCCTCTGCCAATGCCCGGCCTGCCTGCGTGTCTACATCCGCACAGAGGACGTGGGCGCCCTCGCCGGCGAAGGCGCGTGAGATGGCGGCGCCAATGCCCTTGGCGCCGCCGGTGACGATGACGATCTTGTCGTCAAAATTCGGCATGTCGATCCTCCCTAACTCAGTCAGTGTGTTTTCGATGATGGTGGTTGGGGTGCTTCTGACAATCCTACTCGATTTCACCGGCAACGCCAAACGATTTCTGATTTTAACGCTCCGCGTGCGACGCATTGGATCGCTACTCGGTTTGTTCTACAACATTTGTAGAATTGACCTTTCTCGATCGCTCTGCTATAGTTTGCTTCGACTGTATGCAAGCCTTCACAACTCGGCAAAGGAGACCGGTGCAAAGATGACCTTAATCAATCGTATGGGTGCAGGATTTGTTCCTGCCGGCTTCGTTGATACAAAGTGCACCGGTGATCCCGCGAGGTGAGAAGGGACCGGGAGACGTCTCTCCTGGCTACTTCCCAGAAACGCAAGAGGTCACGGTGCAATCGCCCGTGACCTTTTTTATTGGGCTGCGCTGTTCCAAAGGCGCTAAGAGTCACGGGTCTTACCGTGGCTCTTTTGTTTTCATTCGCTCACCGGGCTGCATCTATCCCCCAAGAGGAAACCTATGGACGACGGCACACGGAAGCAAGCCAACACGCAGCAGAAATCAGATACGAGAAGGACAATGGATAATTACGATCTGAAAGAGACTCTCACCGAAAGCAAAGCACGCAGCCTCTGGCGCATGATGAGCGGGTATCACTGGATTTACATTGTGGCGACGATCAGCGTTGGCCTCGCCGCCATTGCACGCGCCGGCACATCCTATTTGATTGGGTACTTTGTGGATGACATTCTACCCAGCGAAAATGTGCTCTCGCTGTTGCCCTGGGTGGCGGCCGGCTTTGTGGGGCTGGCTCTGTTGCAGGGTGCGTTTACCTTCTTAGGTGGACGGCTGGCTGCACGCACCGCCGAGGGCATCACCCAGCGCCTGCGCAACTATCTGTATGATCAACTCCAGCGCTTGAGCTTCACCTATCATGATCGCATGCAGACGGGCGAGCTGCTCTCCCGGTCCACATCAGATGTGGATACACTGCGCCGGCTCTTTGCCGAACAGTTGATTGGCATTGGCCGCGTCGGACTGCTCTTCCTGATCAGCTTTGTCGCGCTGCTCTATCTCAACGTATCCCTGGCCCTCTACTCGGTGATCATCATCCCGGTGGTGATTGGGATGTCGATTTTCTTCTTCCGCAAGATGGAAGTGGCCTATGAAGCCTATCAGAGTCAGGACGCCACGCTCTCGAGCCGCCTGCAGGAAAACCTGAGCGGTGTGCGCGTGGTGAAGGCCTTCGCACGCCAGGAGTTCGAGATCAACCGTTTCGAGGTGGAAAACCACAAGAAGTTGAAACGGGGCTACCATCTGATCATGCTCAACGGCGTCTTCTGGCCGTTCACCGATGTTCTGTGTGGGATCCAGATGTTGGCGGGTTTCTACATCGGGGCGCGCATGGCCGTGGCCGGAACGATCACGGTGGGCGACTTCCTGGTTTACTCAGGACTGGTGGTCCAACTGATATGGCCGATCCGCAATCTGGGTCGCCTGGTTGCACAGATGTCGACGGGTTTCGTTTCGCTACACCGTGTGCAACAGATTATTCGCCAGGAACGCGAGCCGCTGGATGACGGAACACACACCTTCACGGGCCGATTGCAGGGAGAGGTGATCTTCGATCACGTCTACTTTGCCTATGAAACCCCGGCGTCGCCCGCACAACAAGCCATGGCCATTGCCACCAACGGCGCCGGTCCCGCCAAAGAGACAGCGAAAGTGGACGACGACGGTTCGGTTGGCATGGAAAACTCGCGGTTGCTTGCCTCGCTGGACCGTGAGTATGTCTTGCAAGATATCAACTTGCGCGTCTCTCCAGGCATGGTGGTGGGTTTGTTGGGCGCCACCGGATCGGGTAAAACGTCGCTGGTCAACTTGCTGCCGCGCTTCTATGATTACACCGAAGGCCGTATTCTGATCGATGGCGTGGACGTGCGCGACTACTCCCGATCCGACTTGCGTGGGCAGATCGGCATCGTGCAACAGGAGCCGTTCCTCTTCTCGACGACGATCCGCAACAACATCACCTATGGGTTGGGGCGCGATGTCAGCGACGAACAGGTCGAAACCGCCGCCCGCGCCGCCGCCGTTCATGATGTGATCATGGGCTTCCCCAAGGGCTATGAAACGATGGTTGGCGAACGCGGTGTGACGCTGTCGGGTGGTCAGAAACAGAGGGTGACGATTGCTCGCTCGCTGCTCAAGGATCCAAGCATCCTGATCCTCGACGATGCCACTTCTTCGGTGGATACCGAGACCGACGCCGAGATCCGCGGCGCCTTGCAGAACCTGATGAAGGATCGCACGACCTTCATTATTGCGCACCGCGTGCAAAGCGTTATGGAAGCGGATCTGATCGTGGTGATGGATCGAGGGCAGATCGTGCAGATGGGCAACCACCACGAACTGCTCAACCAGCCGGGCATCTACCGCCGGGTCTATGATCTACAGGCGCGTATCGAAGCAGAGTTGGAACAGGAGATCGCCGAGGCCGTACAGAGGGCCGACGCCAGGGTAGAACACAAACAAAACGGACACGGCGGCGTAACTGAAAAAGTCTGAGTTTTCATTCTGACGGTTGCGTTGCCTAATCATACTGGGAGAGACCTCTCATGTCTGAAGAGCATTTCGAAGAAGAAGAGTTCGAAACACAATTCAACGGGCAGACGATCCTGCGCATTCTGAAGCAGGGCTTGCCCCACTGGCCGCTCATGGTCTTCTTTCTGCTCAGCATCAGTCTGACGGCTGTGGTCGATTCGTACATGACCTTTCTGAGCAAGCGCATCATCGATGAGGGGATTGTCGCCCGCAATATGGAGCAGTTGTTGGCGATTGTGGCCCAATACGGCGCCCTGATCCTGGTGCAGGCCTTTCTCGTCTTTGGTTTCATTATGGCGGCCGGCCGTCTGGGCGAGCGGGTGCAGTACGATCTGCGTAAGAAGATGTTCGAGAAGTTACAGGATCTGTCGCTTTCGTATTACAACCGCACACCGCTCGGCTGGCTCATGTCGCGCGTCACCAGCGATTCAACCCGGGTGGGTGAGCTGGTTTCGTGGGGCTTCCTCGACACCATGTGGGGCATCACCAACGTCATCGCTGCGCTCAGTTTCATGCTCTACATCAACTGGCGACTTGGATTGATGGTAGCGGTCATGATCCCGATCCTGGTTGTGGTGGCGGCTGAATTCAAGAAGAAGATCCTGGTGGAATACCGCCAGGTGCGCAAGACGAATTCGCAGATCACAGGCGCGTACAATGAGAACATTACCGGCGTGCGCGTCGTCAAGTCTCTGCGTCGCGAAGAGAAGAACCTTGAAGAGTTCGGCGTCCTTTCACAGACTATGTACAGCGCTGCCTTCCGGGCCGCCTGGTTATCGGCGCTCTTCTTGCCCGCGGTGCAGTTGATCAGCGCCGTAGCCGTGGCGGCGATCCTGTGGGTGGGCGGTTGGGAGTTCAGTCAGGGCACCGTGACGATTGGTGGCATCCAGGCTTTCGTCTCGTACGTGACCTTTATGCTCTGGCCGATCCAGGAAATGGCGCGTGTCTACGCCGAGATGCAACAGGCCATTGCCTCGGGTGAACGCATCTTCTCGCTGATCGATGCCGTGCCCGAAATTCAAGATGGGGCGGATGCGGTCTATCCCGACTCGATTCGAGGAGAGATCTCCTTCGAAAACGTCACCTTCTGGTATGAAGATGACAAAGACAATCCCGTGCTGCAAGACTTCAATCTGCGCATCGGTGAAGGGGAGACGATCGCCCTGGTTGGGCCGACGGGGGCAGGCAAATCGACGCTGGTCAATCTGGTTTGTCGCTTCTTTGAGCCGCAGAAAGGTGTGATTCGCGTGGCCGGCTACGACTACAAGGATCTGGCGCTGCATGCCATCCACTCGCGTATCGGCATGGTCCTGCAGACGCCCCACCTCTTCTCGGGGACGATTCGTGAGAATCTGCGCTATGGCCGGCTCGAGGCCAGCGATGAGGAGATCGAAGAGGCTGCGAAGGTGGCCGGCGCCGATACCTTCATTTCGCAACTCGACAAAGGCTACGAGACCGAAGTCGGAGAAGGCGGCGTGCTGCTTTCTGTGGGCCAGAAGCAGTTGATCAGCCTGGCGCGCGCCATGCTGGCGAACCCTGACATCTTCGTGATGGATGAGGCCACCAGCTCGGTCGACACCTTAACCGAAGCCTTGATCCAGAAGGGTATGGATCGGCTGATGCAAGGGCGCACAAGCTTCATCATTGCCCACCGCCTGAGTACGATCAAACGGGCGGATCGCATCCTGGTCATCGAGAATGGCGGCGTCTCTGAGATGGGTACGCACGCCGAACTCATTCGGAAGCGCGGACACTACTACAATCTCTACACCCGGCAGTTCCGCCAGGAGATGTCCAGCCACGAAGAAGCGGCCATGCACGAAGTCACTGCCGTCACCGCTTGACGGTCCGATAAAATCATCCTATCTAGACGAGAAGCCCGGCCATTGGCCGGGCTTCTCGTCTGTCTGATTTCAGTGTTTTGGGTGCTGCTTAGGCCGGCATCGGCTCATAGGCCGGGATACGCAACAGAGTCTGTTCGTAGACTTCGTAGTGTTCGCCCTCGTCCTCTTCGGGATCGACGTACTTATACCACATGGCGTGGTCGGGCTTGTCGCCAGAGAGTTCGCGGCGGCTGACGCGGATCGTCGCCTCGGGGCTATGCCACTTGACTTCGTAATCTTGCAGCAGAATGTACTCGCCCGCGTACTGTTCGACGAATTTCGCCCGGTTGTCCCGATAGTAGAGCGCCTGCTCGGACATCGTCTTCAGCCACGAGTAGTTGGTCTGCGCCGAGTCGGTCATGATCGAGAAGAAGGTGCCGTCGGGCTGTGGTTCCAACTCCGATTGGAAGTCGATCTCGTCCAGATTGACGGTGCCGAAGCCGTGATCCGCCGCCATCTTCACCGAGTTGCGGTCGCGGTTGAAGGGAGGCGTCGGCCAATCCGCCTGTGGATCGTGACCCATAATGTGCATCAAACAGGCATCGGTGGAGATCACATGATCGCCGGCCATCAGACCGTTGACCACCCGACCCAGACCCTCGCCCTTGCCCCATTCTTGCCCGGCCTGCCCCACCAGCGCATCCACGATGTTGAGCGCCGGGTTAAAGATCATGCCCAGGTCGGCCAGGTGATAGGGCATACGCACCAGGTGATGATAGTATGTGCGCGGCTTGCCGCCGTGGAATTCTGGCGGCACCAGGCCGAAGAGATTCTTGAGACAGCCGGTGACGCCCATGAAGGCATGGTTCTTGATCAGGGCCACGTCGACCATCTCGTCGGCTTCGATGGCATCCTTCATCATGACGTACTTGCGGAACATTAGCCCGCCGCCGGGGGTCTCCACTTTGACGTAGGGTGGTTTGGTGCCATCGGCATAGCGGACGTCAAACTCTTTGAGCAGATGGGCGATCTGCGTGGTCTTCGCAATCGTCTCGCCGTTGTACATGGTGTAGAAACTGCAATCGACGGCGACCAGTTCGGCGTTCGTTTTCTCGCGCAACAGGCGCAGCACGGCGCGGGCGACGCTGTCGCTCACCAATTGCTGCCGGTTGCGGTCATCGTACATCACAACATTCTGTGGTGCTTTGTCCTGGTTGAACTTAATGGCGATGGTCTTGGCCTTACGCAACTTCTCCCAGGACCGCTGTAGCGGTTCAGTCGCACGGACCAGCGCTTCGTAGACGGCTTCATCCTCAGCGCGATGATCGCAGCGGACGGCGCGTACCTGATAGTCAGGTGTTTGGGACATTCGACACAACTCCTGTGGAATCAGTGAAAATCGAGTGGAAACGAGACATGCATAGACAGTATTGTACCCGATGCGGGCGCGGCTGAAAAGGATGGATGCACCGAGGGTGTAATTCCAGTTGGGGGCAAGTCGTAGGGGTTTGCGTGGGGCGGTCCACAGTTTCGCCTGTAGGAGACATGGGCTCCCCGCCCCACGCAAACCCGTACCTCTGTTGGGGGTCCAGTTCGCCCCAAATCTGAATTACACCCTGGCACCGAGGTGTAGGGGTCCACCCCTACTTTTTCTTGCGCGCCGTCACAACAAAGAAGTCGGCCTGTGCTGTATCCGTCTCTCCATGAAGGGATGGATAGATGCCCATATCGTGGAAACCACAGGCCTGTAGGAGGACTTGAATCTGCTCTTCGCTGTAGGACTGCATGGCTGCGGCATGTCGGGTTACGTTGGCGTCCTCTGCGTCGATCACAAAGTACCGTTCGATGGCGATTTGCCGCTCAGACAGCCAGAAGTTCTCGATGAGCAACAGGTGAGGGCGATCCGAAAAGAGGCCGGCGTCGCTGCTGTGCCATGAGGATGGACTTTGGCCGGTGTGACGCACAGCGTCCGGTGTGTGCACTTCGAGGATCAGGAGTCCATCGTCGGTGAGCGCCGCCTGAACCTTGCGCAAGATCGCCTGTGCATCGTCTGGGTGAAAGACGTTGAACTCGCCAAAAATCAGCATTGCCATCTCAAAGGCATCTGTGCCAACATCCGCCCGCCGGATATCCGACTGGATAAATCGGCAGGCGAGCCGCGCATCCGCCGCTTGTTGGCGTGCATAAACGATGGACGAAGGTGCAAAGTCGATCCCTGTAACCGTATGGCCTAAACGGGCCAGGCGCGTGGCGTACAGGCCGGGCCCACAGCCGAGATCGAGGATGCGGCTTGCCTGTTGATCGAGGATCGTGTTGTGAATCCAGGCCACATGGCGGTCGATGCGATCGGTGCGGCGGCTGGCCAGATCGTGCGCCTGTGACAAATGCTCGTGCAGCATCCGTTGACTAAACTCAGGATCGTTCCACGGGATCTTCTCTCCTTCGCTCCACGGCTCAGGGATCGGTTGGCGCGCGACCAGATCGAGTAGGTTCATAGGGAGGCTTTGGCCTTCATGAGATGGACATAGGCTAGACGGCGTTGTAGAACTCTACCTGCCAGCGCCACGATTTTCGATCCTCGGCGTGCCACCACGATTGGAGGATGCCGACTTCGCTGCCCGGCAGCAGGACGGGCAGACCAATGTGGCTCTCATCCGGCCACAGATCCTGACGTGTGATGGAATCCCCATCACGGCGCAGCAGGCAGATCGGCGACCCTTGGGTCGCCTCCAGGTTTTGCCCATAGCCGATACGGTGTCCTTGCATATCGTGGACCTCGACGGTCAATACCGGCGGCGCGGCGTGGACAAGCAATTGCTCTGTGGCTTCGAGTAGGCCGCGGCCCATCCAGATGCCTGTGCTGGCGGCTTTTGGGTACCAGATACTCCAATATTCGTTCGTTTTCGTTGACATGGTGGGGGATCCTTGCCAGAACGGGTGCGGTACAAGGTAAAGCCATCGGGGGGTGATCCTGTGCCCGATGGCTCCAGTGTACCGCGATTCCAGTACTCGGTGCAAGCACTTTCCGGCGACGGGTGTGTGTCCCATCGTATTGGGGGTCCATGTCTAGCGGGAAGCCACGACGGATGGACACGGAGGTCCATCCCTACGTGTAGGGACCGGCCTCCGTGCCGGTCCGTTCTGGGTAGCTGCCCTGACGATCCGAACCGAAAAACTTGGGACGCACCCCCCTCGCCGGGGCATCCGCTGTGCCGTGACCCCCTCTCGTATCGTGTCAACGGTCAAGTGATGGCAATTCCGTAGGGGCGCTGCTTGCTGCGCCCGGCACACTGTGGGCGCAGCAAGCAGCGCCCCTACCGAACAAATCACGCTTGACCCCCCTCTGGCTCCCGTTTCAACAAATCTACCCCCAATCGGCTGATTGAGCAGGGTCATGCTCGCGGCCCTATGTGCGGCATGATCGCTCGTCTGGGCAGTTTCGGCTGTCGCCGAGTGGTGTCTGGCTCGATAGGTAGTTCGTCAAGGCCTGTAATGTGCGGAACTCGTGGCGTTCGCTGCCGTCGGGGCTTTCCAGGGTGTACCACCAGGCAGGATCGCCCGCGTTGTCCACATAGCGCAGCCGTAACAAAAATGAACGATACTTGGCGTTTGGTAGAGTCATGTCTCGCTTTTTCTACTGCCGGCAAGGGGTACCCATGGTCGAGATGTTGTCCTGACCAACTATATCGCTCCTGCGTGACTCTACCGTGACTTTCCAATTCGACGTTGGGGGCATGATATGTTGCTAGATTGGATTCCCACCCTATCTTCCACTATAATGGGGACCTCTGCTCGTTCTCCTCTCTGTGTGTCTAAACTAGCGAACGGCCTGCCTACCATGACTCAGCTCCGGATTAACCTTCTGGGCGCGTTCCAAATCTGGGCAAACGACGAGCCGGTGACCGTGCTCACGTCGCCCAAGATTCAGGCCTTGCTGGCCTACCTGACCGTGGAACCGATCCGAATGCACAGCCGAGACAGCCTGTCCTCGCTTCTCTGGCCGGATTTCTCGATGCAAAAGGCGCGACAGAACCTGCGTCAGTCGCTCAGCCGTCTGCTCAAGGCGCTGCCTCTGTCTGAGGCCGATCCGCCTTTGCTGAACATCACCCGCCAGGAAATTGGGATCAATGTCGCCTCTCGCTATACCCTGGATTTCGCCCTCTTCACCGCTGCCCTGGATGGCTGCCGCACCCACGCTCACGACGACCTATCGCACTGCCTTGTCTGCTGTGAGCAACTTTCTGCCGCTGTACCCTGTTACCAGGGCGATTTCTTAGCCGGCGTGTACGCCGAAAGCCTGCCGTTCGATGAGTGGGCACTGCTTAAACGCGAGTGGCTACGCCGGGAAGCGCTTGCTGCCCTGGGCGTACTGGTTCGTCATTCCCTTTGGCGGGGAGAGTATGAGACGGCGTATCAACACGCCTGGCGCCAGATCGAGATCGATCCGCTGCATGAGGAGGCCCATCGCTCGGTGATGCAAGCCCTGACCCTGGACGGTCGTACCCGTGAGGCGTTGGCACAGTACGCACAACTCTGTCAATTGTTGATGTCTGAACTGGGCGCAAACCCCGATGAAGAGACCACTGCGCTCTATGAATCGATCCGCAGTGGAACGTACCCGCAAGGGAGCAGCACGAAAGCGGAAGCGACACCCGTTCCCTCGCGTCGATACCAGCCCTATTCGCCGCCCGCTGTGGAACGATCCTGGCTGCCGCCGCAGTTCACACCATTTGTCGGCCGTGAGGATGAACTGGCCCAGATCGGTGAGCAGCTCATGCATCCCAACTGTCATCTGCTCACCTTGATCGGCCCGGGTGGCGTGGGCAAGACACGTCTCGCCCTGGAATCAGCCCAGCGCCAATTGGGGTGCACCATTGACCGGATCCACTTTGTGCCGCTGGCCGCGGTTTCTTCGGCCGCGCAGTTGGTTGCTGCCGTTGCCCATGCCGTCGGTTTTACCTTGCCCCTGGGCGCCTATTCGCTCGAAGCGCAACAAGATGCGCTGGCCCGCTATCTGCGAACGCAGTCGCTTCTCTTGGTGCTGGACAACTATGAGCAACTGTTGCCTCAAGTGGATCTGATCACAACTTTGCTGCAAAATGCGCCGGATCTGACGTTGCTGGTGACGTCGCGGGCGCCGCTCAACCTGCGTGCCGAATGGATCATCGAGATCGATGGGTTGCCCATCCCACCCCTGAGCGGACCGTCTCGTCCGTTACGCGAATATGCGGCCGTGCAGTTGTTTGCCCAATCGGTGGAACGCACCAACCCTGCGGCGCTGCGCAGTGATCTGGTGGCGCCCGCCATTACACGGATCTGTCATTTGGTGCACGGCATGCCACTTGCGCTTGAACTGGCCGCCGCCCGTGTGCGCACTCTACCGGTGGATGACGTCGCCGATGCCATCGCCGCCGATCTGGACTTTCTGAGCACTTCGATGCGTGATGTGCCCGAGCGTCATCGCAGTCTGCGTGCCGTCATCGATCAATCCTGGCGACTGCTGACTGCCCAGGAGCAACGGCTCTTCGCCTCTCTCTCCGTCTTCCGCGCTACCTTTGATCAGAAGGCCGCGCAGGCGACCACTACGTTCGCAGAGGAGGGGTTGGACCGCCTCGTCGCCCACTCGCTGCTGCGCCGCGCCGAAGAGGATCGCTATCAACTGCACGAGACGTTGCGCCAATACGCCAATCAGAAGCTGGCGGAGCAGCCCGACCTGGCCGAAGAAGTCATGCTGCGGTTCGCCACCTACTTCCTGCACAGGCTTTCCGCCTATGAGCACGATCTGAACGGGAACGACGTCCTCGGCGCGCAGACGGCGCTGTATGCCGATCTCGACAACCTACGCGTGGCGTGGCAGTGGGCGATTGAACAGGACCGCGCCGATCTGATCCGCCGTAGCGCAAACAGCCTCTTCCGTTTTTATAACGGCGTTGGCCTCATGCAAGAGGGCGAAAACACCTTCGAATCGGCCATCGCCCATTTTCGGACGACAGCCGAGCCGGTCACCACCGCTCTGCTCCTGTGCAAACTGAGCCGGCTACGAAACAGCCGAGGTCGGTTTGAGCCGGCGGCGGCCGCCGCGCAAGAGGCCGTTGATCTTCTCGACGCCGCTCGATCTGGCGCACCTGCGCACCGTCCGCAGGATTCGGACGCGCTGCAGGTCGAGGCCGAGGCATGGCAACAGTGGGGGCGTTCGATGCTGCACCTGGGCCGTTTTGACGAAGCCGACGCTCATCTGGAACAGGCCATGACACTGGTCGCTCAACTTGATGAAGAGGCGCCGGCCAAGGCAGGGCTGGAAGCCGAAATTCACTTTAACCTGGGCACCATTGCCAATTTCCAATCCAACTACAAGGTGGCGCATGCCCAGGATATGGAGGCGTTACGCCTGAGCCGCCGCAGTGGAGATCGCCATCTCGAGGCGATTTCGTTGAACAACCTGGGATCCGTGGCCGATCTGAGCGGTCGTGTTGACGATGCTATCTCCTATTTTGAACAGGCGCTCGAAATCTTTGAAGATGTGGCCTACCGGCGTGGCATAGCCAACTGCCTCAGCAATATTGGCGCCATGGTGTCATGGCGTGGGGAACTCGCAGACGCATTGGAACGCCACCGTGACGCGCAGCGCGTCTACCAGGAGATCGGAGACATTGGCGGCGAAGGCTGGTCGTTGATGGCGCTGGGCAGTATCCTGTTTCATCAAGGGCAACTTGACGAGGCGCGGCGCTCATTACAGCAGGCGTTGGCACTCAACCGTGAGGGAACATTGTCCATGGATACCTGGGCCAGCTATCATATGGCACAGGTCGCCCTCGGCCAGGGGCAACTCGACGAAGCCAGGCTTTGGATCGAACAATCGTTTGATCTGGCGGACTCGATGGGCGATGAGATGAGCGCCGCCGATGCCGAAATGCTGTGGGGACAGATCGATCTGCGCATTGGCAATCTACGGCGTGCACAAGAGCGTTTCGAGCATGTGCTGAACATTAAGCAGAAGTATACCCATGCTCAAGGGGAAGTCGGCGCACGGGTGGCCCTGGCCGTCGTTGCCCAACTGCAGGCAGACTTAGGGACTGCGCTCGCCCACGTCGAGGCGGCGCTGGTCGTCCCCAATACGGCGCATCTACTTCTGGCCTATGCCCCGGCTGTCACCCTGCAGGGGCGTCTTCTTGCCGAAATGGGTGACAGGCAGGCCGCCGATTCCATCCTGCAGGCTGCGTTGGAGATGCGCCGGCACATCGCACAGCCTCACCACGTCGCCGAAATCCAGGCGGTGCAGGCCCGGCTTTTTCTGGCTGAGGGGCAGCGAGATGCCGCCCGGCGCGCTGCCGAGGCTCTGCTCGATCCCCTGTGCAACGGCAGCATCGACGGCGTGGACGATCCCATCGACGTCTACGTCAACGTGGCCACTGTCCTGGCTGCCACCGGTGATCCAGGTGATCCACGGCGGCGCGACCTGCTGCGCGTCGCTCAGGCCCGCCTCCGGCACGAAGCCGACAGCCTCGCCGATCCTGAACATCGAGCGGCGTTCCTGGTCGCCCTGCCCTCGCATCGAGCATTGGCCGAGCTGTTGAAGCAGCACGCCCTGGATCGACGTTAATCGGGGCGAGGATAGATGGCGATCTTGGCTGTCAGCCGATCGGCCAAATAGGCGTCGGCTGCGCCGAGCGCTTCGAGGATGACGCCTGCCTCGCTGCGATAGGCGGCGATCTTCGTTTCTGTCCACATGGGTGGGGGCGGCTGCAGATTGACAATGCGGTCGGCCAGTTTGACCATCCACACTTCGTACGGTTGTTGCCGGATGCGGCGCAGGCTGTCGTCCATCTGCGCTTGCTTGGTGGGGAGCCGTGGATCCTTGCTCAGCGCCAGCACCCCCGCCGCTACGTCAGCGCCGAATCGCTCCGCCACCGTGTTGGGGCTTGTCTCCGTATCTTCCACCACGTCGTGGAGCAGCGCACACTGCACCGCCAGATCCGGATCGTCGACGCGGCTGCCCTGGGCCAGCGCGCTCATCACCTCCATTGCCACCGCGCCTATGTGCAGCAGGTAGGGCAGTTCTGTCCCCGGTACTGTCTGGCTGCCGTGCGCCTCCGCCGCAAAGATCCATGCGTGTAGATACTTTTCTTGAGACCAGAGTTGATTCATTTCGTTTCCTCTCTCTACCCATTCAGCGTCAGGTGGGCGGCGCCTGAGTCAATGTTCCCCGTTGCCGTCTTCTTCACACCACCAGCGCCATGCCGTCGCTGCCGGTATCTGCGGCGCCGCTGAGGGCGCCGCTGTGGGGATCGATGGCGATGGCGTTGACCAATCCCAGGCCGCCGTGGCTGTAGGGGATGTACTGGATCGGGTGTTTGCGCCGCACGGCATCAAGCACCGAGGACGGGATGCGCCGTTGGCAGACGATCGGGCCGATTTGGCAGTCGAAGCGCGGCGCGTGGACTGCCTCGAGGATAGTCATGTCGAAGTCCAATACGTTGAGGATCACCTGCAAGACCGAGGTGATGATGCGTGTCGCGCCCGGCGCGCCCAGCACGAGGCGTGGTCGATTCTGGCCGCTGCTGTCCCTGGCGGAGACAATGGTGGGAGCCATGCCCGTGGTGCGTCCTTTGCCGGGTTTGATCGAGTTGACGTGCCCGGGCAGCGGATGGAAGTTGATCATCGAGTTGTTGTACATAAAGCCCAGCCCCGGCGTGATCACCCCCGAGGACGCGCCCAGCGAATGGGTCAACGAGACGCAGTTGCCGTGACTGTCTACCACGGTCACCTGTGTGGTGTGCGGCTTTTCCACACCGTCAAAGGCGGCCGTGATCTCTTCTCCGCTGTCAATTCTGTCGCGCCAAAAGGCAGCGCGCTCCTTCGATATCATCCATTCCAGTGGCACGTTGACGAATTCCATATCGGCCATGGTCGGGTTGCGGTCTGCAAAGGCGGCTTTCATCGCCATCGAAACCAGATAGATGTACTCCGGCGAATTGTGACCCAGCTTTGCCAGATCGTAGCCTTCCAAAATATTGAGGATGGCGATCAGGGTGGCGCCGCCGTGCGGAGGAGCGGCGCTGGTCAGCGTCATATCGCGGTAGCTGCCGTGGATGGATGCATCCTCGCGCAAGCGGTAGTCGGCCAGATCGTCTGCCGTGACGAAGCTGCCGTTGGCGGCTAGATCCGCCGTCATCTGCGCCGCCAGATCCCCGTGATAGAAGTCGGCGCTTCCGTGATCCGTCAGGTGTTGCAGGGTGCGCGCATAGTCGGGATTACGCAGCGTCTCGCCTAGATCGTACGGGTGCCCATCCTTGCGCAGATAGATGCGCCGCGCTTCGGGGTTGCGCAGGATATAGTCGAGCAGCGAACAGCTTTCTGCGTGGGCGGCGGGGCGTTTCCAGCCGGCCGCCAACCGATCGCTGACGACGAAGCCTTCTTGTGCCAGTTGAATGGCCGGCGCCGCCGCAGTCGCCCAATCGATCGTGCCCCAGCGGTCAAGCAGGGTGGCGTACATCTTGACACTGCCCGGCGTGCAGATGGCTGTATATCCGGCTTCGTTGACGTGATCCTTGAGAAAGTAGCCCCATCCATCCGGGTTCGGGCCAATGATCTGATCCACCCACATGTCGGGGCGTACCTTCGAGCCGGCGAGTGCCGGTGCATCCAACCCAATTGAGCCGGGTTCGCCCGGAATATGCATATTGAGGACGGCATAGCCGCCTAATCCGCACATCTGCGGATCGATTACCCCTTGTACCAGCGCGGCCGTCACGGCGGCATCGATCGCATTTCCGCCGCTTTGCAGCACGGCTGCACCTGCTTCTACAGCCGCTGGTTGGGGCGCAACAATACAGTTGGACACAGCTTTCTCCTTGGGTGATCTGCTTACGTGGCGTAAACGGTGGCATCCAACGCAGAGCGTCAGGCTGATCTGCCTCTGCATCATTTTATTGATGCATCATTTGCTTGAAGTGCTGTAACTTAGGTGTAAGCGCGGATGTATGTTTTCTATAGTATGATACCGTGGTCGAGTCACAAAGCACTTATCGTTCTCTTTTCAGCCGGCAAGACTTACCCAACAGGAACCGCACATTGAAACAGTTCTTTTCATACACCCCATGGCTCACTGTTCTGCTGGTAGGAATGATCTTGGTTGCGAACCAGATGACGGCATTTGCGGCTGAGAATAGCAACTTAGGCCGAATCGGGGGCATGGTCTGGCTAGATAGCAACAGCAACGGCATCCACGAGCCCCAGGAGCAGACACTGGCCGCTTATCCTGTTTACCTGCAACGGACCAGCAGCGTGACCACCAGCGCCATGGTCGCGGTTGCCTACACGGATGTCGACGGTGAGTTCGTGTTCGGAAATCTTGAAACTGGAAGCTACCGAGTCTTTACCGAAGCGGGCGCTTACCAACTGGTGGAACTGGTGGATGTCGAAGCTTCGACCAGCCTCGACCTGCCCGTCGTTGTGAAGCACAATCTCTACCTGCCCCTGACGGTGCGCTAAAGAACCCGTAATAATCTGGGGTTTCAATCGTTCTCATCACATCGGTGAGGACGATTTTTTGTGCCCGAAGCCGAACCGTCCCGATTCTTTATTGGGGATCTCGGTGAGGTTCAAGGACGAAGACCGGAATCTGACGGTTGGACGCCCGTTCTTTGTAAGCGGTATAGCCGGCGTAAAGAGAGACTGCAGCTTGCCAATACTGCTCGCGTTCCCGGCCGCTGGCTTCACGGGCATCGTAGCGTACTGTCTGGTTGCGCAGGCGCACCGTTGCCCTGGGGTCGGCGCGCAGGTTGTAATACCAGGCCGGGTGATGCGCCTGACCGAAGTTCGATGCGATCAAAATCAGGCGTTGGCCGTCCTCTAGCGCGACCAGGAACACCGTACGCGGTTGACCGCTTTTCGCACCCGTCGTGGTCAGCGCGATGATGGGGAGCCCTAACAGCAAACTTGTCAGTGTGTAGCGGTTGTGGCTAAGTCGCAGCACGATGCGGTCGATAGAGGGTAAAATTCGTGCCGCGGTCAACGCTACAGGACGAAACGCCGCGATCCGCTGAAAAACGCGCTGCCACCAATGTAGTTGTTGTTGCATAGGGCCTCCTCACTGATGTAGACAGGAAACACGCGTACCCCATTTCGTCGGTGCCGGCGGCGTGCTAGCGCTGCTTGCGCGCCAGCCATTCTCGTCTCAGCATTGCATACCAATATTCGCTCGACCAACGACCCTTGAAATAGAGATTCTCGATGAAATGTGCCTCCTGGCGCATGCCCACCCGTTCCATCAAGCGCGCCGAGGCGCTGTTCTCTTCATCACAGATGGCGCGTACTCTGTGTAACCCCAGCGTTTCGAAGAGATAGCCGAGTAGCGCGGTCACCGCTTCGGCTGCATAGCCCATCCGTTGATACTCGCGGGCCAAGCTAAAGCCGATCTCCGCCTGCTGCGGATCTTCGTCCAACAGGCCGAAGGCGCAATCGCCGATCATCGCCCCAGTGCTCTTCACTTCCAACGCAATCTGATACCACTGCCCAGCCGTGCCAGGCGTGGCGGACGCCATCTGCGCCAGAAAAGCCAACCCCTTCTCGCGACTGTACGGGATGCTCCAGCCCTGATACTCTGCCACGAGTGGATCGTTGCGATAGCGTAGAAAGGTCTCCAGATCCTCATCACGAAAGCTGCGCAAGATCAGCCGTTCTGTTTCAATCTGCATGGCCATCGGATTCTGCCTCACCTATTGGGAAGGACGGTTCGGAGACGAACGCCGCACTCTGGCGATACACTTCGACGACATAATACGGACCAGGTTCGTACGTCCCCTGGCTGAATTCAATCGCACCGTTCAGCGCTTCTGCGTAGGTTTCAAAGAGACAGTAACGGTTGGTTTTCATCTCTGTGGCGGCGTTGTTGCACGAAAGCGGAGAGCACTCGAAGGTGGTCCCTAGCGACCGGCTCACAGCATCGTAGCCCAGAAAACGGAACTGCTCGCTTAAGGGCGTCACTCTGTCGGCTCTCTCGGCGGGCGCTACGGATATCTGGACAACTTCACCCTTGTCGATGAGGATCGGCGCTTGCTTGAACGCATAGATATCGAAGGCGCCTGCCTCATCGCCAAGAATCGAGCGGGCAATCTCAGGCGAATCGAACAGCCAGTGGTCGTTGTGGAGCCAGTGATTCACCCACCCGGGCGGACCGGCAGAGATACACTCGCTCATGCTGGCGATTTCATCAACATCCGGTGCATTGATCCAGGGCGGACGCAAGGCTGTGCGCTTGGGAAAGTAACCGAGAAAGATCATTTCCATGTTGATTCAACCTGTCGCCTTGCGCAAACCCATTTCTTGACGAGCCTCGCCGATGAACTTCGCCCAGATCTCGTTTGGTTCCCAAAGTCGACGAATGTGTGCATCGGCATCGGCTTCGTTCCATCCCCAGCGTACCTGTGCATAGAGTGCCACAAAGGTGGAAACACGGTAATTGGCCGCGCAGTGTACCAGAACCTTCTTGCCCTGGTTGTCGTCCATGCACTCTACAAAGTGTTGGAGATCGGCCACAGTGGGCTTGGTAAAGTCGACTGGGATGTTGTGGTAGTGCATGCCCAAAGATGACACCACGCCCGCTTCGTCCGCAATCGCATAGCGCGAATCGGGCACGTCGAGGTTGATCACCGTCTGGTAGCCGGCCTCGGCCACGGCACGCATCTGTTCTACGCTGGGTTGCCCGGCGGTGCCGACGCCGTCGGATAGCAGCACAAAGTTGCGGATGTCGTCCAGGCTCATCCTCGATACTCCTCGCGTAGAATGCCCATACCCACCAGATCAATGTACTCGCCATTGCTCCAAACATGATTGCGCCAGCGGGCTTCTTCCACAAACCCACATTTTTGGTAGGCGCGCATGGCGCGTGGATTGTTGCCGTTGACGGTTAAATAGACTTTGTGCAGGTTGCGCAGACGAAAGGCATAGTCGAGCAGCACGCTCACCGCATCGCTGCCATAGCCCTTGCCCCAATAGGCTTTGTCGCCAATCGTGATGCCGATCTCCGCAGTGTGAGCCACATCGTCGAAGTGGAAGAGAGCACACTGGCCGATCAGCTTGCCGTCTGCCTCGATGGCGAAACTGCTGCCGTTGCGCCCACCGCTGCCGGCCTGGCTGTCAAACTCCGCTTGCAGCCGTTCCAGCGACTGCGGCATGGGCGGATCACCGCCACCGGCCAGTTCAACTTCCACATCATTGTTGTATTGACAGAGCAGGGGCAGATCCTCGCGCGTCATGGCGCGCAGGATGATTTTTTCGCCTTGCAGCATGGGGGATCTCCGTTCGTGGCAATGGAATCACTGGTTCCACACAATTATACGATAAACCTGCCAAATGAGGACGTCTCGCAGACAGCCGGAATTGTGGTTTGATCGCATCTCACGCTGTACATGAAAAAAACTCGTAGGCAGGTTCTTTTGCCTACGAGTTTTCAACCTAATTGCGCGAATGCGTAAAGTACGCTGTAACTAATGTTGTTGTGTGTTATGTGTGGGTGGGCCATAGGCCCACCCACACATAACAACCCTCCACTTACTTCGTTTACAGTGCACTACGTTAGGAAAAATAGACGGCAAAACCGCCACTGTCAGGATGTCTGCATTTCTGATACTTGCACTTCTGTGGTCAGGATCGTCTCGCCCTTAAACGAGTTGGTGATCAAACACCCTTGTTTGGCTTTTTCGAGCAGACGATGTCCTTTTTCCTCGTCGCTGCCGGCGGGCACCTGCAACGTCGCCTTGATGCGGAACTCGGTGAAGTAACTCACCCGCTCCACGCGGTCCAGGATGCCTTCGGTCTCGACCTTGATACTCGTCCACTCGTATTTGTTGGCCTTGGCCACACCGCGGAAGGTGAGGATCAGGCAGTCGGACGCGGATGAAACCAGCAACGTCTCCGGCGACCAATATCCTTCGGGTCCGTCGAATTGGGGCGGCGCCGTTGATTCAATTTCGGCCAGGCCCGGCGAAGTAACCTTGACGATGCCCTCAGGGCCGGCGGCAGCATCGACGAGATAGTGATGGGGAAAGCTATGCATGAAAAACTCCTTTGGCTAAGCAGTGAAAACGCACTACAACTATTATAGCGTGTTTGCTTTCTGCTTGCCCAGGTCACCTGTCCAGTCCTTACCCCTTCTTGTGATCCGTGAAGAACTGCTGCCATGGGCCACAGCCCTCGATAAATGGCTGCATAATCGCTTCTTCGGCCTGGACGGTGTGGCTGAGATCGTGCGCCGCCCACTCGTGGATCATCATGCGCAGGGTGACCGGCCCCAGACGGCCGTGGCGCGATTCGCGATCGAGGTCGGCGTCGCTGATCTGCGAGAGCGCCTGCAGACTCTGGACGCGCAACTTGGCAAAGGTTGCGCCCAACGCCGGCGGCGAGGGCAGTTCACCGGTCTGGGTGCCTTCGGCGTCTGGGTCAAAGTTGGCAAAATCTTCGCCCGCCAAAAAGGACTGTAAGCGGCTCTGAAAGATTCTTTCTGTGTCGATTAGGTGTTGTAAGCACTGGATCGCCGTCCATTCCCCTGGGGCAGCCTCGGTAAAAAGCAACTCGCTGGGGATGGTCTCGGTCAACTTAATCCAACGTTCAGGCGTGGTGAGCAGAATCGAACGTACAGAAGACAGTAGATTTTCCATGGTTGAAACCTCCAATGGTTTCTCGCTTGTGGCTGTTCAAGTAGAGACTCGGTGTGATCTGATTGACAGTGAACCACTCTCAGTCAAACTCGAGTTCTCAGATTGTCACCTTCCAGTATACCCTATCTTGCCTCTGCGGACTTGTGCCTCTGAAACGCAGCCCTTCGAGTATCATGCAAGTTCTCTGTCTTTTGTTCAAACTCTCGTTCGGCTCACTTCCTCACGACAGGATCAATTCGATGGCATTCATGACCAGGACTCGGAAACGTGCCGAATTTTCCTAGGAATCGTTCGCGGAACTCAGTCAGCTTTATTTACCTGCTTGTGAATGCCCGGCCCGGTTACTGTTGGACCACAGGCAAGTAGATATCTGCAGGAACCGTGGCAAGCGGTAGAAGGACATCGAACGCAACGCCCCCGATCAGTTGGTTATCGATGTACCCTTCGACGGCAAGACGGGGGATTTCTCCCTGAACCGCGGTGGTGCCCGGTTGAATGGCCACTGTGACCGAGATCTGCTCGCCCGGTTGTAACAGCGGCGCCTGCGGCGTAATGGTCACATTCCAGTCGGGCGGCAGGTCGATGCGTCGCAGGCGTAGATCGACGGTAGCTGCGGCGGCGGTGGGATTCCCCACGGTCATCACGCCTACGGTCTCGAAGACACGCACCAGATTGTGATCCGGCGCTTCTGTCAACAGACGACCGGGGCTGCCGCCGACGGAGAACCCGAAGGCAGGAGGCGCCAGGATGGCGCTGCCCGCCTCGCGGAAACTGTCGGCAATCTGCGACAAAATCACGAGCATATCTCCCGCCATCGCTTCCGGGTTGGCGTTGATGCGGCGTTGGAGCGCTTCTGCTATGCCCTCATCGGTCAAACCTGCCAGCCGCGCCGCCTCCAGTTCCTGTGCGTTGAAGCCCTGGGCCGTCAAGCGCGCCTGGTAGGCGCGATAGTCGTCCGCGGTCACGGGCAGACTGGTAAGTCCTTCGGCCTTTAGCTCTGCCACCAGGGCATCGAGTTTGTCCGCCAGCGTCGTCATCGAGTGTGCCGATGCATCGAGGTAGTAGAGGTAGGCGCTGGCCTGGCGGGATGCCCACGCCAGATCGTTTGCCTGAGCGGCGCCGCCATACCGATCGTGCGAGAGCGCAGCCGAGATCAGGTTGGTGGTGAGGTCGGCGGACGCCGCCACCAGTTCGTTGACGGCGGTGGCGCGGGCGGCGGGAATGCCGTTTCCGGGCTGCACCTGCGGGTGCGTAGGTCAGCGTTTCTGGTTCGGCAAGCTCTTTATAGTCCTGACGGGGCGGATCCTCCTTGAGGTTGCCCAGGCTGTCGCCGGGCAGTTTCATGCGCGGGCCCTGCCAGCCTTTGCAGTTGGTTCCGCCCGCCAGCGCACAGTTGATGCCACCCCCCGCCTCATATTGAAAGTCGAGAATGTTGCCCACCATTAGCCCTTGTAAAAGGCCGCCGGGAATGCTGGCAATATCTGAGAAGAGCGAGACCAGAAACGAGCCATCGCCGATGGCGTCGTTGGCGTGGCGGGCCTTGTCGATGGCACTTTTCTGCTTGGGTCCGAGGAAGGGACCGGGATAGACGCTCAGGTTGCGCTGTGACCGTCCTGACCCTGCTGTGACGGCGCGGCCGGCGCCGTCGGCCGCGCGGGAGGAGTACTCGAACTGAACGCAGTAGTGGCCGCCAACAGACGGCGTCCAGGTAACCTCAATGATGGCCGTTTCGTGGGCAGGGATTAACTGGTTCGTCACCTGACCCACGGGGCCAAAAGCCAACCCAATGCCGGCTTGTGCAAAACCAAAGAGGCCATCCACCAGGATCGGGAAGTCATTGGGATTGGTGAGGGTGGCGCGCAGGCGCGTGGGCACGCCGCGCATGATCGGTTCGGGGCTAATCTCGATATTGCTGTTCATGTAGGGCGCTTCGACAGCCGTCATCAGGTCGCCGGCCGGATTGTCCTGCGTGAAGGTGACTGTGGCACTGGTGCTGCGGGCTGCCTCGCAGGTGCCGGCATCCAATCTGGCCTCTAGTTCGGCATTGCCGGCCGTGGAGGAACGCACAATAGCGAACGTCTTGCCCTGCACATCGGTCACCCCACCATCGATGACAGTGCCCAGGGTGCTGCTCAGTTGCACCTGGCGTCCAGATACAGGCCGGCCACTGCCATCCGTCAAGTGGATGGTCACGTAGAGGCTGGACGTTCCATCTGCCGGAACAAACCAGCGTTGCGGCGTGATGGAGAGCGTGCGCATGTCGGATGGCAGAACGGGGCCCGGTTCTGCATCGGCGCTCGTGAGCCAGGGAGAGAAGGCAACGCCGCCACTTACCTTGCTGCCCATACCGCCTGGGTTGCAGTTGGCGGCTCCCTGAGAAGCGCTGAAGAGGGGGCCGGTTGCGGAACCCCACCAATTGTTGGCGGCAAGCAGTATCTTTGATCCATCTATGTTGTAGACGCCAAAATCGGCGTTGTCGACGATTTGGCTGCTTTCGATTGTGGACCCGGCGCCGCCGTACCAACTATAGAGCCCATGCTTACTGCTGTGGCGTAGGATGCTGTTGGAAATTATGACGCGGCCATAGGCGACGTAGACGTTGGCGTAGCCATTGCCACCACCATACTCAACCGTCACGTAATCGAGGGTTGCATTCGCGGAAGCGTTGGACGCTGAACCTTCGACGCGCAGACCTGCCCACCACCCGGGTTGTTGGGTCGAGCCGGTCAAAAGTATGGGATGCTCTTTGTCTCCCACCGCCGTCAATGTTCCCTCGACTGATAGCGCGGCATTTTGGGCGAACTGCATCTGGAGGCCCGGCTCGATGATCAGTGTGGCGCCGGGGGCAACGATATGGTTGCCGATGATCAAGTAGGGTGTGAGGACGTTCTCCCAGAGGTGGTTGCCCGTCATGGTGCCGGCCCCGAGTGCGATGGCGTCGGTGCCGTTGTCGCTGATGGTCAGCCGCACCAGTTGCGGATCGAGGCTGCCGTCGACCAACTGGATGGGATAGCGGGCATTGTGGGTCAGGGTCACGTCGGTCAGGTGGGCAACGCTGCCATACCAGCCGTAGATGCCATCCTTGCTGCTGTGGCGAATGATGGCGTTGGAGACTGGCACGGTGGCGTGATCCAGATAGAGTGTCGCATAGCCGTTGCCGCCCCCATATTCGATGGTGACATGATCCAGGACCGAGGTTGTCAGCGGTGCATTGGCGGTGCCGACAATGCGGATGCCGCCCCACCAGCCCGCCTCCTGCGTCGATCCGGTGAACAGAATCGGCTCGGCTGCCGTGCCCACCGCCGTCAATGTTCCCTCGACTGATAGCGCGGCATTTTGGGCGAACTGCATTTGGAGGCCCGGCTCGATGATCAGTGTGGCGTCGGGGGCAACGATATGGCTGCCAATGATCAAGTAGGGTGTGAGGACGTTCTCCCAGAGGTGGTTGCCCGTCATGGTGCCGGCCCCGAGTGCGATGGCGTCGGTGCCGTTGTCGCTGATGGTCAGCCGCACCAGTTGCGGATCGAGGCTGCCGTCGACCAACTGGATGGGATAGCGGGCATTGTGGGTCAGGGTCACGTCGGTCAGGTGGGCAACGCTGTCGTACCAGCCGTAGATGCCATCCTTGCTGCTGTGGCGAATGATGGCGTTGGAGACTGGCACGGTGGCGTGATCCAGATAGAGTGTCGCATAGCCGTTGCCGCCGCCATATTCGATGGTGACATGATCCAGAACCGAGGTCGTCAGCGGTGCATTGGCGGTGCCGACAATGCGGATGCCGCCCCACCAGCCCGCCTCCTGCGTCGATCCGGTGAACAGAATCGGCTCGGCTGCCGTGCCCACCGCCGTCAATGTTCCCTCGACTGATAGAGCGGCGTTTTGGGCAAAAATGACCTGGACGCCTGGTTCCACGGTAAGGGTAACCCCGGCGGCAACATTCACTTGGGATGTGACTTGATACGGGCTGCCTGCTTTGGTCCAGGTCGTATTGGTCGTGATGTCGGAGGAGATCTCGTTGGGCACATCCAGCGGTTGCAGGGCTGCTGGATCACGAGTCTGGGCCTGGGCAGGCGTGACAGTAGATGAATTGATCAGGGTCAGCAGGCACAAGGTCAGAACGAGTGCCATGAAAATTCGTATGCGCGCGATGACGTGGGGGGAGAGGTTCACCGATATCTGCCTTTCAGTCGAAATTTCAATGTCGAAACGGGCGTCGCTAGGTATCCAAGGACGCACCTCACCCAAAAAAGGGTCGGCAAACAGGCTCCTTGAGGAACCTGCGACGTTGCTGCCAACATTCAATTGTGGATTGGGTTTCTAAATGAGGGTTTCTCAACAAAGATAGAATACATGTAAATCATCGAACTGCCAATGTTCAGATTTACATCTCGTCTACTCCTCCACCGTTTGGACGGTACCATCACCCTGCTGCCCACGTTCACCATCGGCGCCATCTTCATCCTGCTTTGATCAGGCCATGATCGCCACCATCGTCAGGATCGGTGCGCCCCAGGCGACGTTGCCCGTAATCTGTGTGCGCTCCTGCGCGGTGGATAGATCCATGCCCTTGCTGAAGATTCGCCAGGCCGTGTCTTGCTCCATGCGGACGGTGGCGCCGGCTCGTGGATCTGATCCTGCATAGAGTCGCCAACCCTCTGCACTGCGCATCAGCGTCCAGGCGGCGCCTGCGTCACCCTCGATGATCAACGTGACTGTTGCGCCGTTAGGAGCCGCTACACCGCGGTAAAGATAAGGCAGCCCGCGCACGAAGGTATCCAGCGTGGGGTGCAGCCATTGGCGCGTCACCAGCCCCGGCGCATCCACCGCCTCTCGGATCTGCTGCTGATGCAGCCATTTTTCAGTATACTCGCGGGCCGTATCGAACCAGACAAAGGAGCGCACTTCCCCGGCCCAGCCCACACCTGTCCCGGTGGGGGAGAAGGGATCGAGCGCTTCCATCTGCTCTGCCAGTTGTGGCCCAATCAGCGCGTGGAAATCGATGAGTAGGCGCGGACTAAACCGCCGCGCTGCCGTGATCCACTGCGCATTGAGCAGATCGAGGAACTCAACCAGATCGCGCTGATTCTCAATCGGCGTGGGTGGCTGTAGCGGGGGCAGTCTATCGCGGCCCATCGACAGACGCCGGATGTCGGTATCGAGCAGGTGCGCCGCCATGTCCTTCACCGACCAACCCGCCGCCACCGTCGGTGCAGACCAATCCTGGGGCGAGAGGCTGCGCAGCAGCGACATCAACTCGCCGTGGATCGGCCGAAAGCGGTGCGCGATCAGGATCGGTTCAACGGGCGAGAGCGTCATTTTCCAACTCCTCTAACACGTCGGCCAGCGTTTGCACCAGCAGATCGGCGTTGCCTTCGTCGAAGGGCATAGGCGGACGGATCTTGACCACGTTGTGGAAGGGGCCGTCGGTGCCCAGCAAAATGCCATGATCGCGCATACGATTGGAGACATACGACGCCTCATCGCCGGCCGGTTCCTGCGTTGTACGGTCGCGCACCAACTCTACACCCAAAAAGAGGCCAGAGCCGCGCACATCGCCCACCAGGGCAAAGCGATCCACAAAGGGACGCAATGCGGCCAACATGTGGTCGCCGACTCGCTGTGCATGGCGTTGCAGATCCTCCTCGCGCACTGCGTCTAATACGGCCAACCCTACTGCACAGGATACGGTATTGCCGCCAAACGTGCTGAAGAATTCCATGCCGTTGTCGAAGGCAGCGGCGATCTCGGCTGTGGTGATCACGGCGCCGATAGGGTGCCCATTGCCAATCGGTTTGCCCAGGATCACAATGTCGGGCACCACGTGCTGTGCCTCGAACGCATAGAAATGGGTGCCAATGCGGCCATAGCCTGTCTGCACTTCGTCGGCGATACACAATCCCCCGGCCTGCCGCACGTGAGCATAGACCGAGGCCAGATAGCCGTCGGGGAAGATGATCTGCCCGCCAACACTGGGGCAGCTTTCGGCAATGTAGCCGCCCAGCCCGCGCCCCTGCGTCTGGATCCGCTCGATCAGGTCGGCGACATGTTGCGCATAGTGCATGCCCGCCGCCGGGTCGGTGGCCTTGTATTGGCCGCGGTAGACATCCGCCACCGGTGCGGTAAAGACCCAATCTGGCGCGCCCTGACCGCCGGGGCCGTCGTGTTTGTAGGGGCTGATGTCGATCAAGCCGGTGGTGTGCCCATGATAGGCGCCTTCGAGCACGATCATCTCTTTGTGATGGGTGTAGGCGCGCACCAGCCGCAGCGCCAATTCATTCGCCTCGCTGGCCGAGTTGACAAAGTAGCAGACCGACAATGGATCGGGTACCGTGGCGCACAGTTCCTCAGCGTAGCGGTTGAGCAGATCGTGAAGGTAGCGCGTATTGGTGTTGAGGACGCCCATCTGTGCCCGCGCCGCCGCCACCACACCGGGGTGACAGTGGCCCACGTGGGGCACGTTGTTGTAGGCATCTAGGTACCGGCGGCCTGTTTCATCGTACAGATACTGCATCCAACCCCGTTCCACCTTGACAGGCTCTCGATAGCCGATGCTCAGATTGCCGCCCAGGCGATGGCGGCGTGTGGCTAACGTCTCCGCCTTGCCGGGCGGCGCCGGGATCAGTCGTTGGTCGATGCCCAGGATCAGGTTGGGATCGGGGGACAGCGCACACCAGATCTCTCTTTGGCCGGCAAAGGCCACGCCGGGGAAGTCAGTATCCAGATCGAGCAGATCGACGATGATCTGGAAGTGGAGGTGGGGGGGCCAACCGCCGTTGACCTCGGCGCTGCCTAATGTGGCAATCCGATCGCCTGCTGCCACCGGCTGCCCCACCGTCAGGCTGTCGAGTGAAGCGATACTCAGGTGACCGTAGAGCGTGAAGAAGGTATCGCCTTCGTCGGTCTCATGGCGCAGCACAATTACCGGTCCGTAATCCTGTGCGGCTCTGTTGTTAGCGAAGGCGTGGACTGTGCCCGCCAGCGGCGCGTAGATGGGGGTCTCCGCCGCGCAGAAGAGGTCGACGCCCAGGTGAATCGTGCGGCGTTCACCGAGACGCCCCCCGTTATCGTCAGACCCGTCGCCGTCAAAGATGGGAGCCGTGTAGATGAGGCGTGGCTCATTGTAGCGCCCGATGCCCACCTTCGATCCCGCGCTATCCAGCACGGCGTCGAGGCGCGGGGTCAACTGTGAGGCAGCATTGTGTGTACTGTCACCGTCGAGCAAAGGACTGCCCACACTCAGATCGAAGACGGTGATGGCGCCCTGGCGCAGGTCTGTGCCGAGGACGGGGGCGAAACGGTGGCCGGGTTGGCGTAGCCATGCCGAGATGCGCTCGCCGGCGGGGATGGGCGCAAGCCCGCAGGCGTGGCGCAGGCCGGCTTCGGCCAGGCGCGGGTGGATCTTGGCCAGACGCGGCAGCGTTCGCCGGATCGGTTCCTGGCTAATGGAGAGATAGGGATCGTCGGGCCGCTGCGCCTGCTGTTGTGCGGCCATGCAGATGCTGACAGAGAGGCGCATGCGGATCAGATCGAAGAGCACGGCCAGCTCGGTGTCGTCGAGCGGATTGTGGGCGTGATAGCCGCCCACGACGGGCAAAATCGCCGACAGCGGATCGTCGCTGTTCAGGGCCACGTAGGCGCAGGCGATCGCCAGTTCACCCACGGTGTAGCTGTACACCATGTCCCCGAAATCGATCAGCCCTGTTACCTGCTGATTGCGATTGTAGAGTGTATCGCCGCCGCCCACGATGACGTTGTAGTCATTGGCGTCGTTGTGGATCGCTCCCCGGCGCAAGCTGGAAAGGAGCGGCGCCGTCCTTTGGGCAAAGTCGGCGGCGAGGCGACAGATCAAGGCACGCATCGCATCATCGGTGACGAGCGGCGTGAGCCTTTCCAGCATGGTTTGCGCCTGCGCCAGATCCCAGTGGAAGGTACGATGCAGCGCCGGGTGGTCGAAATCCATCAGGGCGCGGTCAAGTTGGCCCAGGCGGGCGCCCAGCGAATGGCGCAGCCTCTCGTCGTGTCGGCGCAGCGACGCCAGCGGGCGACCGTGGATATAGCTAAGCAGGCGCACGCGGTGGCTGCGTCCTGTGCTGCGCTGAACGGTGGTCAGCTTGCTGCCCGACAGGGTGGGCAGCACCTTCTGGCAGAAGTCTATCTTGTGCTGCGCCAGGTGATCAAGTAACTGCTGCTGGGCGTCGAGCAGGGCTGTCTCTTCCAGCGCATTGGCGATCTTTAGCACGAACCGGTCCCCGCTCTGCGTGTGCAGCAGGAAATTTTGGTCGCGCTCACTGGGCAGCGGCGTGGCCGTGGCGGCCAATCCGTATAGATCGGCGGCCAGTTGGCCGGCGTCTTCGAGGCTAAAATCGGGTGTGTGATCGAGCAAGTTCATGAGATAGTGTCGCAACTTCCGGGGCAAGGATCTGGCACGGTTGGTTTCATGACGGCGACTGGCGGTACGGCTGCTGCTGCAACGCCTGACGGACCCGATGTCGTTACTCTTGGCGGGTAGCGTTGACGCGCTGCAAAATCGGGTCCAGCTTCATTGTTTGCAGGGCGTTCAGCGCGATCTCCCAGGCGCCCTCGTGACAGAGCCCGTCCATACGCGCTCCTTCGTAGGCAGCAAGGAGCGTCTCTGCACAAGCCTGACGGACGGCTTCGGCGATGCGCTGCGCGTCTGCTGTGCGGTCAAGGGACATGGATCGGTTCCTTTCTATACTGGGTCAGATACCGCCGTGCCAGATACATCAAACCAGCAGGGCGCCTTCGTGCTGCAATAACCACTGCTTGCGCCAGAGTCCGCCGCCATACCCAATCAGTTTGCCGTTGCTGCCGATAATGCGGTGACAGGGGATGATCAACGAGATCGGATTGCGCCCATTGGCGGCCCCCACGGCGCGGATCGCTTTGGGGTTGCCCAATGCCTCTGCGATCTGTTGGTACGAGGCGGTGCTGCCATAGCTGATGGCGAGCAGTTGCGCCCACACGCTGCGCTGAAAGGGTGTGCCTGCCGGTTCAAGGGGAAGATCGAAGATCCGGCGCTTCCCGGCGAAGTAGTCGTCGAGTTGACAGAGCGTTTCGTCGAGCAGCGCGGTGGATAGTGGCGCATCCTGGCGTCGTGTTTCTACAAAGTACAGAGATGTGAGCGCTGTGTCTGTCCCCCCGACTTCAATCAGGCCGATGGGAGAGGTGTAGTAGGTGTAGCTTGTCGTTGTCATAGTATATGGTCACGGTGCCGCACGCCGGCCAGGGGGAATTCGAATGTTCGAACTCCCCCTGACCGGTGTGCAGCACATCAACACTACCCCTTAATCAAAGAAATCGCCTTCACCACTGGGCAGATACTTCTTCGCTTTTTCTACATTAAAGGAGACGCCCATGCCTGGGCGATCCCACACTTCGATGAAACTGTCCACGACGATGGGGTCGGGCAGCCCTTCGACGATGTCATACCACCATTCGGGCCGCGCCACAGGATATTCAAACGCGATGTAGTTCTGAGGCAATGTGGCGCTGACCTGTACCAGCGCTGCCAACCCGATCAACCCGTCGCCGGTGCCGTGCGGCGCCATCATGATGCCGTGCAGATCGGCGTATTCGGCGATCCATTTCAGTTCGGCAATGCCGCCCACGTCGCATGGATCGGGGCCAACGATGTTTACCGCTTGCTTCTCGATCAACTCGACGAAGTTCTGGCGCAGATAGATCTGCTCGCCGGTGTGGATCGGCGTGGACGTCTTCATGGTCACGTCGCGGTAGAGATCGGCCAGTACGTAGGGGGTGTAGTCGCCGGTGATCATGTCTTCCAGCCACATGACGTTGAGCGGTTCCAACGCCTGCGCCAGCCGCACGGCATCGGTCACCATCATACCGGGGCCGCAGTCAAGGGCCAGGCCAATCTCGTCGCCGAGCACCTCTTTCATCGCCTCGACGCAGGCGACCGTGTACTTGAGCCCTTTGGTCGTAAGCAGGCCGCGGTTGGGGTGGCGTCCGCCGCCGCTCAGTTCACCGTAGAAGTAATCGGGCATCTCACGCGCCATCGCACTGTGGAAGCTGATTCCCTGCTTGACGATGGAAAAGCCCTCTTTGGCCTCCATCATCTTGGCCACGTTTTCGGCGAAGTGCTGCGGTTCGATCCCATCCATTGGGAAGCGGACGGCGCCGTTGTAGACGCGCACTTTGTCGCGCACCTTTCCGCCCAGCAGTTTGTAGACAGGGACACCGGCGGCTTTGCCCGCAATATCCCACAGCGCCATTTCGATGGCGCTTACGGCGCTGCCCCACGGCTTGAAACTGGCCATGCGCCGGATGCGCTGCATGACGCGCTCCACGTTGGTGGGATCTTCGCCCAGGATCATGTCGCGGTAAAAGAGGACATGCGGCTTGATGTACGGTTTGTACGACTCAACGGCGCCCAGGCCATCGATGCCGGCGTCGGTGGTAATGCGCACAATGGGGTAGTTCCCGATCAGCGTGCACTTCAGATCTGTGATTTTCATGTCGTTTGCTTTCTATGTTGCGGTGATTGGGGGTAGAAATGGGACTTGGGGGTGTGAGCGTAGAATTTGAATCGGGATCGTTTCTGCGTCCGCACGATGTGATCACCGATCGCTAACGCTCACTCCTCATCTTCACTTGTTCAAGGAACTCTTCAACCGTCAAGCCGGGCCGGCGGTGTACCTCATAGTCGAGCTTGACATCGCACCAGGCTTCGTAGAGTTGAGATCGGTGCGCGATGAGTTGCGGATAGCAGCGGGCCAGGGTGATCTCAGGCGGTTCGTTGCCGTTGCCGTCGTAGATTCCCTGCCAAAGCACCGGGCGAGGGCGGGCTATGTACTCCTGCAGCAGGTGGGCATGGGCTTCTTGGGATACGCCGAAGTAGACGATGGTCATGTGTTGGCGCAGCTCGTGCAGCAGATCCTCGCCCACGTAGACGGCGCTCCCCGTCATGTCGACCACGCAACGACGATCGGCGCCGTTGTTGTCGGCCAGGATCTGGACAATCTGGCGCAGCGTCTGCCTTTCCAGATCCAGATACCGGGCTTCTTTCTGCGCAAACTCCGGCTGAAAGGGAAAGCCCATCCAGTCGCCCAGATCGTGGACCGTTACCATGTCCTCGCCCAGTTCGGTGCGCAGATGAGAGGCAATCATATCGTCGCAGTGGAAACAGGTGAACCCGGCTTCGGCAAAGCGAGCCGCCCAGTAGCTCTTGCCGATGCCGGCCATGCCCATAAAGCCAAGATGCATCAACCTGCCTCGGTTTCTGAGAATGAGCGCCCAATGCTGAATTGGACGTCGGTGACGTGTAAGTTCACCATGTTGAGCCAAAGGATCCTGTGCGTCTTTGATTCTTTACCAGGCGCGGACACGGATTATCCCACAGGGAACCGCAATCGATGGGGAAAGCTCTGGAAATTATACAGAAAAGCGGGGAGAGGGACAACCTGCCCGATGCCCTTCCCCCTTCTACGCCAAATACCGCAGCAGCGCGTCGGTCTCGATCTGCCAGACGCATAAGGAATAGTAGGTGTGGAAGCCCATTTCTTGATTGATGCGCAGCATGGGCGCGTTGGAGTTGGCGTTGCCCGTGCGGATGTATTGGACCTCTGGCCGTTCCATCAAAATGCGTTCGATCATGGCAGCCTTGAGCCAGCGCCCAATCCCGTGGCCGCGGAAACGAGGAAAGACGCCGGTCCCCTGCTGGTTGACAATCTGTGGACGGTTGGGATGCCAGGTGATCTCGCTGTATCCGGCAAAGTCGCCGCTGCTCCGATCACGCACAATGACCGTCCACCGCTTGCCGCCGGTTGCCAACTGCATCTTCTCCATCTCGCGCAAGAACTCTGGCGTCATGTGCATGTCTTCCATCTCCAGATTGTCGCGAGGCTGGTCATTCTGCATCACGTTGATCAGATCGACCATCGCCGGCACAATCTCCTCTGGGTAAGGACCTTCGAGGAAACTCAACTCGAAGGTTGCCGTCGGCGCACTGGCTAACCAACCCTTGATCCGATCCCGATCCACCTCGGCGATGACAAGCTGATTGATCGCCGCTTCCAGACCACGGCGTGCGCCCGTCCTGCGGGCGAAGTGTTCCCCGGCCGGCACGGTGCTGTACGTCTGGTCGATGATGAGCGAACGGTTGCGGCGCTGCGCCTCTTCGACGGCGATTCCAAGCAGCCTGCGGCCAATCCCCTGCCGCCGATAATCTGGGTGGACTGCAAGCGACACCTGCATCAGGTGAGGATTGTCATCACCCGGCATCACATACGAGTCGACTCGCCCCAGAATCACCCCACCCTCGGTCATGGCAACCGAGGTGCTGAGTACTCAAACCCCTTGGGGATGTTTTTCGTGCGCCCGACGAACTCCTCCAATCCAGTCGGCGGATCATCGGGTAGCCGTTCGGCGCGGATGGCGCTGGCGAAGCGGTGCAGCGCTGCGTACTGCTCATCGCCGGCGTTGTAAATATCGATGGGTGCGATGGTCCAACTAAGAGTCATGGTACTCCTCCTTTTCTTGCCAGGATTGGAAATGGGAGACAAAGCGATGAACCTTACATCGCTATCTGCTCTGCCGCCAACGCCCGCTTCCCCGCCTCCAGCAACTCGACGATGCGGTCGACATCGTAGACACAGCCGCCCCAGGTGCCACCGCTGGCATTCTGCAGCGCAGCCCAGAGACGGGTGTCGTCGGGGAGGCGAGGATCGGCGGCGAGGCCGGGGAAGGGGCTGCGCTCGGCCAATACCTGGGCGCCCGCTTCGGGCGAGTACTGATGACCGTCATGACCGACGAGATCGATGCTGCCCGTGAGGTTGACTGTGTCCACCATGATCTGGATCAGGTCGCCCTCGCGCACGTTGCCAATCGGACCCCCGGCCAGTGCTTCTGGCCCGATATGGCCGATGCAAGCGCCGGTGCTGACGCCGCTGAATCGGGCGTCGGTGATCAGCGCGACTTGCTTGCCGAAAGGCAGGTACTTGAGCGCAGAGGTGATCTGGTAGGTTTCTTCCATACCCGAGCCGGAAGGGCCGCGCCCGATCAGCACCATGATGTCGCCGGCCTGGATCGGTCGTTCGTGGTTGCCCTTGACGGCGGCGATGGCCTCACGCTCGCTGGTAAAGACGCGCGCCGGGCCGACTTTGCGATAGACGCCGTCGTCATCCAGCGTGGACGGATCGATGGCTGTGCTTTTGACCACCGATCCTTGGGGGGCCAGGTTGCCGGTGGGGAAGGTCACTGTGCTGGTCAGGCCCCGCGATTTGGCCTTGGCCGGGTTCATGATGACGTCATCGGGATCGATGCCATCCTCTTGGAAGAGTCGTTCGCGTAGCCGTTTGCGCCGTTCACTGCCTTCCCATTCTTCCAGCAGATCGCCCAGCGGCTGTGCGTGGACGGTCATTGCGTCCAGTTTGAGCAGGTTGAGCTGGCGCAGGTGCAGCATCACCTCGGGGACGCCGCCGGCCAAGAAGACGCGTACCGTGGGGTGCCCCACAGGGCCGTTGGGCAGCACGTCCACCAGGCGTGGCGTGATGCGATTGACGGCTTCCCAATCCTGCACGGTGGGGCGGGGTAGACCGGCAGCAAAGGCCACGGCAGGGATATGCAGCAACAGATTGGTCGATCCGCCGAAGGCCGCGTGGACAACCATGGCGTTGTGCAGCGCGTCCTCTGTGAGGACGTCTGCATTGGTCATGCCCTGGCTTTCCAAATAGGCCAGGGCGCGGGCGGATCGATGCGCCAGATCCAACCAGATGGGCTGTCCTGACGGGGCCAGGGCGGCATGCATCAGCGTCATGCCCAGTGCTTCGGCGACAACCTGACTGGTGGCCGCTGTGCCCAGGAATTGGCAGCCTCCGCCCGGGGAGGCACAGGCCCGGCAGCCCAATTCGGCGGCCTCCTCCATGCTGATCTCGCCATGGGCAAAGCGTGTGCCCACGGTCTGTACCTTTCCTGCATCTTCGCCTTCGCTGGGCGGCAGGGTTACGCCACCGGGCACGAGGATGACGGGCAGATCTCGCTGCGCAGCCAGCGCTACCATCATGGCGGGCAGTCCTTTATCGCAAGTGGCAATGCCCATCACCCCTTTGCGTGTGGGCAGCGAGCGGATCAGGCGGCGCAGCACAATGGCGGCGTCGTTGCGATAGGGCAGCGAATCCATCATGCCGGTGGTGCCCTGCGTGCGTCCATCACAGGGGTCGGTGACGAACCCGGCGAAGGGGATGGCGTCCAGTTGGCTAAAGGTTTCGGCTGCGGCCTTCATGAGTAGGCCCACTTCCCAGTGGCCGGTGTGATAGCCAAGGGCGATGGGTGAACCGTCCTCGCCGCGGATGCCGCCCTGTGTGCTCAGGATCAGGAATTCCCGACGGCGCAAATGGCGCGGCTGCCAGCCCATCCCCGCGTTCTGGCTCAGGCCGAAAATATCGCCGCTGGGCGCATCGCGCAGGAACTCTTCATCCAGTGGCAGCACGCCGATTGGACCGCTGGCGTGGGTGGTGACGTCGTATAGACTCTCATCATTGGAGTCGACAGGAATATGACCGTTCTGATTCATGCGAATCTCCCCTTATAGTGAAGCAACTTTGAAAACCCAAATTAGGGCATAATCTCTTAATCCCCAGTTCCTTCCATCGCCTCGGGGTAAAGGACTACCTCGATATAGCGGTCGTCGCGCAGGATGTCGACGGCGAGCTGTTGGATCTCCTGGGCACTGATGGCGGCCACATCGTCTTCGAATGTGAGAATCCGCCGCGGATCTTGCTCAGGGTCGAGTGCATAGCCGCTGAGCAGATCGAGCCAGAAGCCGTTGTCTTGCAGTGCTTCTTCGTGCTCGCGCAACATCTGAGCGGTCGTCTTGGCCATCAGATCGTCTGATGGCCCGTTCGTGCGCAGATCGTCGAGCAGGACGAAGACGGCATCGATCAATTCGTCGACACGTTCGGGATCGGTGCTGAAGGCGATGTTGGCGGTGTAGAGCGGATCGGGCTCTTCTTCGAGCGAAGCCGAGGCAAATGAAGCGTAGACACCGCCGCGCTTCTCACGCAGTTCCTCGCGGATGACGATGTCGAGGATGCCCTCCAGGGCGCGCAGACGCAGGCTGGTTTCATAGGTGGGGTCGATGGGGCCGACGAAGAACAGTTGGACAATCGACTGGGCCTCCTGGCCGGCGTAAACGGCCTCTTCGATCACGCCGCCAGGTGGATCGGGTTGGACATCGCGCCAGCTTTCCTCTCGATCCAGCGTGGGCAAGTTGCCGAGATAAGTCTGCGCATAGTCTTTCATGATGTCGACGCTGAAATCACCGACAAAGATGAAGGTGAAGTCGCCGGCATCGGCAAAGCGATCCTGGTAGATTTCAAAGGCGCGATCGGCATCCAGCGTTTCGATCTCCTCGACTGTGGGGAACGCCTGTCGAGAAGACTCGCCGTATAGGATGCGCACCAGTGCATCCTGCAGGGCCGCGGAGGGGGTTAGCCCCCGGTTGCGCACGAAAGCCACCAGTTGATCCTGGAGTCTCTCAAATGCGGCGGAATCGAGATGTGGCTCGGTAAAGTAGAGATAGAGCAGTTGGAAGAGCGGATCCAGTTCATCGGGTGGCGCGGAGCCGCCGATGCTCTCGGTCAGTTCACTGATCCCCGGCGCTACGCCAACTCCTTTGCCCGTGAGCAGCCGATTGATCTCGGCGCGCTCGTAATCGCCCAAGCCACTTTCGGCAATCATATTGCCCACCAGCTCGGCTTCGAGGACGTCTTCGTCCGCCACCAGGGATGAACCGCCGGGGCTGACGCCTGCGAAAATCACCTGCTGGGTGAAGTTGGTCGGCTTCATGAGCACACGGACACCATTGGCCAACTCAATCTCGGTGATACCCAGCGCCTCGATCTCGCGTTCGAAGACGATTTCCACGGGTTGGGGAATCTCATCCACCAGTTCGCCGGCGGCTTCGACATCCGTATAAGGCTCCAGTGTCTTGGTTTGGACGTCATTGATCACGGCTGCCAATTCGTCTTCGCCGGGCACGGTGATGTCGGCCTTTTCAGGCGCAATCACGAGGACGGTGCGGTTTCCCTCGCCTATGAGATTTTCCACCTGGTCATTTACTTCTTGCAAAGAGATGTCTGGCAGCAGCGTTTCTACCAGGGCGAGTTCAAACGTAATACCGGGGATAGGCTCGCCGGTGAAGAAGTTGCGCAGGTACTCGGCGGCGTAGACCTGACTGTCCTGGTTTTCGCGATTGTTGTAGGTGCGGCGGTAGAAACTCTCTACGGCACTCTTGGCGCGTGCCAGTTCAGATTCTGTGAACCCATGCCGGCGGATACGTTCTACTTCGGTCACGATGCCGTCGAGGCCACTGAGGATCTCTTCGTCGTTGATCTGAGCGCCGATCTCCACACTGTCCACCGGGCGAACGAGGTTGCTGCGGTTGTAGTATGCCGACAGGAAGGGCGAATCGGCCTGGCGGCTCAACTCGTCTAGCCGGAAGTTGAAGAGATAGTTGAAGAGCGATTGGACCACCAGTTGGCGGTAATCGGCGACGGTTTGGCCTTCGGCGGCAGGCAGCTTGTATGAGATTTCAACAGTCGAGACAGGATATTCGGGATCGGTCACCACTTCGTAGCGGGTCTCGCTGTGATCCGCCACGCTGTACTCGGGCCGGGGCGCCGGGTTTTCCGGTTCGGGCAGATCAGAGAAGTGATCCTGGATCAAGGTTTCAAACTCGTCGACGTCAAAGTCGCCCACGGCGACGACAGCCATCAAGTCGGGTCGATACCATGTTTCGTAGAAGCGACGAATGGTCTCGGCGGGCGCGGTGCGGATGATCTCCAGATCTCCAATCGGCAGACGAACCGCATAGCGGGAATCGCCCAACAGCACAGGCAGGATCTGCTCGCGTACCCGACCGCTGGCGTTCTGATCACGCAGCCGTTCCTCTTCAACGACGACACCTCGCTCGGCTTCGACTTCTGTGGGATCGATGGTGGCGTAGCCTGCCCAATCCTCCAAGACCTGGAAGGCTGCCGTCACGATCTTTGGATCGTCGGTCGGAAAGTGAAGCTGATAGACCGTCTCATCGAACGAGGTGTACGCATTGATATCCGGGCCAAAGGTCATACCCACGCGCTCAAAGAAATCGATGAGCGCCTGTTCGGGGAAGCGCTCCGTGCCGTTGAAGAGCATGTGTTCCAAAAAGTGGGCCAGGCCGCGTTGATCCTCGTCTTCCAGGACGGAGCCGGCGTTGATCGCCAGCCACAGTTCGGCCCGATTCTCTGGTTCGGTATTGCGTTTGATGTAGTAGGTCAGCCCGTTATCGAGGACACCGTAGCGAATCTGGGGATCGATGCCTAACGTGGCATCCATACTCAGATCGGCGGCGCCGGGGATTGGCGTGAAGGCATTCTCTGTGCCCCGATCCAGCAGAGACACAACTGGGGCCGTCAAAGATTGGCAACCGCTGAACAGCAGCGTCAGCAACAGCAAAAACGCGCGTGCATATTTGAACATTAGATTCTCCGCTGGATGGGTGGGCGGCGACACGGGATGAACTGGTGTACGGCAAATTATCCGGGAAAAGCCCCATTCTGGCAACTAAAAGAGCATGGCACAGGATAGCTTCCTGTGCCATGCGATCCTTCATCTGGAGTAACTGTTCAGCGTCAGGTGCGACGCAGTGGCCGGAATCGGGTTCGACCTAATCTGCCGCCATCGGGACTGTTTTGATCGTCGTGCCGGTAGAGAAGAGCTGTCCCACATCGTCTTTGGGCAGGGTCGGGCTCTTTTCGTATAGGTAACAGGCCGCCACGCGATTCTGTCCGTCGGGCTGATAGAGCGGTGGTCGAGCCTCTCTGCAGACGGGCATCACATGCGGGCAGCGGTTAGCGAATTTGCAGCCTTTGCCGATCTTCTCGGTGCCGTCCGGAATAATGATCTCCTGCTGTCCCCAGGTGCGCTGTAGATCCGGCCAGGGGATAGAGTCGATCAGCAACTGCGTGTACGGGTGCTTGGGGTCGCGAATGACCGAATCGGCGTCGCCCGCTTCCATGATTGAACCCTGGTAGAGGATGATGATGTAGTCGCTGATGTGGTAGGCCGTCGTCAGGTCATGCGTAATATAGAGGACGGTGATCTTGAACTCTTCGTTGAGCTTGCGCAGACTCTTGAGGATCGTCGAGCGTAGAGAGGCATCGACCATCGAGACTGGCTCATCCGCCACCAGCAATCGTGGTTGCAACAAGAGCGCACGCGCAACCACGAGACGTTGGCGTTGTCCTCCGCTGAGCTGGTGGGGGAAGCGTCCTAGTGTTTCGTCGGGGCGAAGCCCTACACTTTCCAGCGCTTGCTCGATCATTGCACGCGCTTGGGCTCTATTGTCCGCCAGCTTGAAATTCTTGACCGCCTCATCGAAAAGGTGATCGACTTTGTAGAAGGGGTTGTAGACGGCAAACGGATCCTGGAAAATGGCCTGCACTTCTTTGCGAAGCGTGAAACGTTCGCTGCCGTTGAGTTTCGTCAGATCTTGCCCTTTGTAAAGGACATTGCCGTCCGACGGCGCCAGAAATCCCAGCGTAACCAGCCCTAGCGTCGATTTGCCGCTACCGCTCTCACCGGCTACTGTGATCACACTGGGCGTGTCAGAGTCCACCGAAAAGGAGATGTTATCCAGGGCGACCGTACCACCCTTGAAGACTTTGGTTACATTGTTAAGTTCTAATAACTTCGCCATGGTTTCCTACGCTCTCCTCAACATCATTTTCGTATAGATAGCAGGCCGCCCAATGAAGAGGTTTGTGCTCTCGCAGGCGTGGCATTTCCGTCATGCACACAGGCATCACGTGCGGGCAGCGGTCATTAAAGACACAGCCCGGCGGTAACGCCGCCAACGGTGGCGTAATGCCCGGAATGCCGGTGAAATCACCTCGATTGCTCAGACCGGGGATGCTTTTGATCAGAAGCTGGGTGTATGGATTCAGCGGATCGGTAAACATATCCTTGACCCCGCCCAGTTCCATCAGGCGTCCTGCATACATGACCGCAAGTCGATCCACAAACTGGGCCATTAAGCCCATATCATGGCCGATCAAGATAATGGCACTACCGAGTTGATCCTGCAAGCGCCCCAACGTTTCCATCACCTGTCGCTGGGTGATCACATCCAGCGCACTGGTGGGTTCGTCGGCGATAATGACTTTGGGGTTCATGGCCACGCTGATAGCAATGCAGGCACGCTGCTTCATACCACCACTCAACTCGTGGGGATACATCCTGCCCACTTTGGGGTCGAGTTCGACCGAGCGTAGGGCATCCACGGCCATCTCTGCCATCTGAGACCTGCTCAACCCCAGATTGTGATCGATCATCGAGTCGATAATCTGATCCTGAATACGCATCACAGGGTTTAGTGAGTTCATTGCGCCCTGCGGAACCATGCTAATGTCGTTGCCGCGAATCTGGCGCATGCGCTCTTCGCTGAGGCCGGTCAATTCCATATCATCGAGCCAGATTTCGCCCCCGGCAATCGAGCCTGGGGACTTGATCATGCGCAAGATCGCCAATGCTAATGTGGATTTGCCGGATCCAGACTCGCCCACCAATCCTAATCGTTCGCCTGGTCGCAGATCCAGTGTGACGCCGCCATTGGCTTTGACGATGCCGGCGTCTGTGTAGTAGTGGACGTTCAGATCCTTCACTCGTAAGACAGGTTCTTTACTCACCGACTCCTCCGCACTCTAGGATTGGCCAGTTCATCCAGGCCTACAGAAATCAAGAACAACATGATAAACATGAGGGCTACAATCGTGATGGGCACGGCTGCCCACCACCATAGGCCGCGCAAAAAGGCATTTTGGTTGATCACCCAGTAGATGGTTACGCCGAGCGTCGGCTCACGCAGCGGACCAAGACCCAGGGCGGCCAGGCCCATTGAGGCGAAAATAGCGCCGGTCACCGAACCGACCAAACCGGCGCCCAGATAGGGCAGCAGATTTGGAATTAACTCTTTGAAGATAATGCCCAGGCTAGATGTGCCGTTGAGCCGGGCCATCATCACGTAAGGGCGTTCACGCATACTCAATACCTGAGCACGAATGGTGCGGGTGGGCCCCATCCAGGCCAATAAGGCGATAATCAGTGCCATCTGGTTCAGGTCGATCCCGCCGCCGCCGGTCAAGCCGCCGATGGTTGATGCCACGACCACCAGCACAAGCAGCCCTGGCACGGTGAGCAGTACGTCTACCACCAGCCGCACAATGGTATCGTACCAACCGCCGTAGAACGCCGAAGTAAACCCGAGGACGATGCCGATAAACAGGCCGATCACACCGGCCAACAGGCCGATGCGGATGGTCATCCAGGTGCCGACGACGGCCACGGCAAACAGATCGCGCCCTTGACCATCCGTACCAAAGGGATAAGCGGCAGGCTCAGTTTGTGTACATTCCGGGTCAGACCTGGGGCAGTAGGAGAGGGTCGGCGCCGTGCTGGCCGGTCCGGCCAAAGGGTAGGGAGACGTTACCGGATCGATAAAGCCATATCCGATAATGGTGAACAAGGTTAGAAACAGCATGATGCCCAGGCCTGCTGCCAGGGGCTTGTTACGCCTCAGATAGCGCAGAAACGCTTTGACGCGTCCCTGTGCTGTTTCGTTGGATCGGTAAACGGCGGCGGGGGGGGCTGTCTCTGCAGGATTATTAGCGATCATTTACGATCTCCGCATGGAACAGGTGAGGGCAAGAATTTCGTAGTCGCATTGGTTAACTATTCTCATAACTGATGCGCGGATCGAGAAATGGATAGAGGAGATCGATGATAAACATGGCGACCCCCAACGAGACAATGATAAAAAACACGATTCCATAAATCGTGAAGTAATCGAGTTGATAAATGGCACGAGCCAGTTTTGTGCCAAGCCCTGGATAACCCAACACCAGTTCTACAAGAACTGCGCCAGAAATGATGTAGCTTAAGGCCAGCGCCAGACCCGTTACCTGGGGAAGCAGGGCATTGCGCACACCATAGCGGAAGAATAGACGCCCGGCCTTCAGCCCTTTGGCTTCGGCGAAGGTCATATAGTCCTCGCCCTCTACGGTAACCATCATCCCGCGCATGCCCAATGCCCAACCACCGATTTGAGTGATGATCAGGGCAATTGCCGGCAGAATCGAGTGTTTCAAAACTTGTAGCGCAAACTCTACGCTCATGTTGGGGATGGTGCCCAGTTCATACCCACCACCGGTAGGCAGCCACTTCAAACGGAAGGCCAAAAAGTAGACCAAGGCCAGCGCTACCACATAGGCAGGGATGGCCCCAAACGTCAGAAAGGCAGGCAGGATGTAGCGGGCAAAGGCATTGGCCTTGGGCCAAACCATCAACGCGCCAATCAGACTGCCCAGCGTGAAGGCAATCAGTGTCGTTGTGAGTAGCAAGCCGATTGTCCAGGGCAGACCTTCTAAGATCAGCGACCAGACCGTTCGTGGGTAGTTGGCAATCGAATACCCTAAATCAAAGCGCGCCATGTCGCCCATATAGGTCAAGTATTGGCGCCACAGCGGCTGATTCATCCCAAACTTTTCTTCGTAAGCCGCAACCATCTCATTAAAGCCTTCCTCGATATAACCACTTCGAGAGGCCTGTTCCATCAATTTTTCACGCATTGGATTGCGCGGAGTGAGATGAGGAATTAAGAAGTTAACCGTGGCAGCAGTCCAGATAATCAGGAACAACAGACCTAGACGCTTGATGATGTACGACCACGAATACCTCATTGGATATCTCCTACTCTACGTTTTCACTTCTCAAGAAAGAGGAAAAACATCAATGACATCGTCTCTTGCCGACATAGTTGGTGAAACAACCTTGTTTCACCAACGGAGGAGTTATGCCCCGGTAGAATTGAGGGGTGGGTGCATGACCCACCCCTCGTTTCATCACAGGCATTCCCTGATAGGCGTCGTCTCTAGATGCGAGACAACCGCTATGGCGCCCTTACTGAGTTGGCTGCAAGTGGTGCAGAATCAGAGGGAAGGTCAGATGCCAAACGGCGCCGTTGACATAGGGATTCTCGGCCGTTGGCCAGTTGGTCCAGTAGGTGGTGTTCATGGGGATGCGGTGCAACCACTGCTGAATGGGTGCATCCACCAGGTCGTCCAGCCAGATTTCCATCGCCTTCAGGTAGAGATCCATGTACGCCGGGTCAGCGGGATCCGGCATCATGTTGGCCATCTCTTCAAGCACGGCATCATACTCAGGATTGTTGTAGCGAGAGCTCTGCGAAGTCGGTTCCCCGATGGGGGCATAGTACTTGCTGGTGTAGAAGTCCATCGTTGTGTACGGATCGGCGATGCTACCACCGTGGCCGTTGAGCCAGATCTTGGCGACGCCGTCGCTAATGCGCGTGCCGTTATCGGCCGGCGTGCTGAACTGTGCTTCGAAACCGCCACGGCGCAACTGCTCGGCAATCACGGGGCCAATGTCGGCAAAGACAGTCCAGCCGCCAATGTCCGCCTGAATGCGCTCGCCGTCCTTCACCCAGAAACCATCGCCATCCTTCTCGTAGCCGGCCAGTTGCATGTGCTCGGCTGCTTTGTCGAGGTTGAACTCGTTGGTCGGGTACTTCTCCAACAACGGCGCCGTTGCTTCGATATACGGCATCAGCGATTCGTAGTAGGGGAAGGGCAGTTCGGTCAGAATGCCGGAACCTTCCAAGGCCACGTCGAGCATTTGCTCTCGATTAATGCTGTAGCTCACGGCCCAACGCACGTTCTTGTCGTTGTAGGGTTCAACATCGTGGTTGAACCACATGGAGGTTGGCCACCAGTCGATGTACCCGTAGGGGTTCTCGCGACCAGTGTGGGTGATGATGGCGGGATTCTGGGCCACGGTGGCTGCAATCGTGGTTGCCCGCAGATCCAACGTCTGATCCACTTCGTTGTTGATGATGCGCTGCGTCATGATGCTGTCGTCGGCCAGAGGGGTGAAGAGCAGGCGTTCTGGGGCAGGCATTTCAGCAAAACCTGTATCCACGGCCCACCAACTGTCGCGACGATCGATGAATTTCTGGGTAGTGTTCCAGGCCACGATTTCGTAAGGACCGGTGGCCAGCGGCCAGCCTTTTTCGGTGTCATAGTAGGCGAAGGAGGCCACATCCTCAACATCTTTGAAGACGTGTTCCGGCACCCAGTAAATGCCCGTATCAAACTTGGACATTAACAGCTCGAAGACGAAGCGAGGGCGAGGACCGTTGAAGGTGAAGTGTACGGTAAGATCATCAACGGCTTCAACCGAGGCCACCGCCGCCTTTACGGCAGGGGAGCGGGTAAGCAGCGGCGCATTCTCAAGCAGCATGTTGATCGTGAAGACAACATCATCGGCGTTGAAGGCTTCGCCATCACTCCAGGTAACACCCTCGCGCAGATTGATGGTTGCTTCAGTGAAATCTTCGTTGTACTCGTAGCCGGTGGCTAACCAGGGAATTTCTTGTTCACCCAGGGGAGCAAAGGCCGAGAAGAAGAAGAGCGGTTCCCATAAGGCTGCACTGCCAATCTGGTGGGTGGCAGTGGTGGCGTAGGGGTTGCCCAGTCCGTTTTCAACAAACTGGCCAGGTTGGCCACCGAACATGACGATTAAAGTGCGTTCGCGGGGAATAGCAGGGACGCCGGCCGCAACATCGGCCGCCGGTGCGACGGGTGCTGCTGCACCGGTGTCCGAGGCGGCGGGCGCTGCGGTTTCGGTTGCACCACAGGCAGCCAACACAACGCCTGCCGTGGTCAAACCACTTAAGCGCAAGAAATCACGACGATTCATTTTGTTCACAGAATTTCCTCCGTCTACTTTGACTCTTGGATTAATACAACGTTGTACAGATGGTTACGACGAAATTCGTCGAGGGGCACGCAATAAGGGTTCGTACTGACGTTGTCTTTGGCTCTGTTGTCGCTTCCTTTCCAGCCTTGCGGGCGTTATCTACGCATGTGGATCGACCATACATATGTGGTTGTGTGAAAAGGCTATGCCAGGGGAGAGGACAGTACGCCGACGAAACATATTTACGCCGTTGTGTGGGGCAAATACTGAGCGTGGACAACCGAGTGGAGACGACTCTCTGCTCAAGCCTACTATCCTACATACAGAGTATATGACAGGACGTTTAGAGTGTCAAAATGGTATCAGTTCAGAGTGCAATCCGATCGCCTTGCCCGGTTGGGTGGCACTGACTTGTGTGGTATATTGACGGTCGATGCGCATCACGTCCGCCTGCCAAATTGGGTGACTGATTGCGTGAATGGGTTTCATCTCTCCTAATCCTGTACGCACACCTATCCTAGACTCCGAGATATATCCTGTGGCCATTGATTCGAACAGAGTCATTTCGTCTGTAGACACCGTGTCGGTAGAACGCTCGTCACAGCCGAATGTCACTTCTGATGCACGATCTGTACCGGTTTACCAACCCGGATTCTCTCTACCCATTCCAGGCAAGGGCAATCTACTGGTAGGTTCACTCAATCGCAGTCTGGGATTGGTGGGTCTTGCGCTGCGCCGACTGCGCCATCAGTTTGGGCTGAGTTTGCTGGCATTGATCGGCATCGTGCTGGCGGTTGGGCTGGTCACCAGCGCCGGTTTCTTCGCCCAGGCGGTCGATCTGGTGGTGATGCGTCAAGAGTTGGCGGAGTATACGCGCATCACGGGGCGCCCGCCCTTTTCGGCGCGTGTGTTTACTATCCATTCGGCGTCGGTGCCGCTCACGCTCGAACGCGCCGAAGGGTTAGGCCAGCGTGCGGCCGATACGCTTGTGGCTGCCGTCGGCCTGCCACGACAAGAATTGGCGATGCAACTGAACAGCGACATTGTCAAACTGGTGAATCCAAATACGGTCGCAGCAGGCGTCAACGGTATTCCGCAACGCAATACCAACCTGATCTACATCGCCGAGATTGCCCCGCACATGACAATTTTGGAAGGCGCCAACTTTGACAGTGAAGGCGCTTCGGCGGATGCACTCGACGTCTGGATTTATCAGGACTGGGCAGATACAACCGGGTTCCAGGTGGGGGAAACGCATTCGTTGCAGCTTGCCGAAACTGTGGTGCCCATCCACATCGCCGGGATCTGGCGCGCCGCCAACGCCGATGATCCTTTCTGGATGACTGATCCCAACGAAGCGCTCGCCGACAAGCTAATCGTGCGCCGCCAGGACTATCTTTCGCGTGTCGAACCGTTGATGGCTGTGCCCGTGCGCTCTGTTACCTGGCGCATTGTGTTGGATGAAACACGTGCTCGCCCCTCAGAAGGACGTCAGTATGTCGAGGGGTTTGAGCGCGCCGGCTTGCTGATCAACCGCTTCCTGCCCGACGCACGTCTGACGACGCCGTCATTGCCCCTCTCAAGTTTTGTGGATCGCCAGACGACGCTGACCACGCTGCTGCTTGGCTTCAACGTGCCTGGGCTGGGCTTCTTACTCTATTTCCTCGTGTTGACCTCCGCTGTGATTGCCTATTGGCAGCGCCGCGAGATCGCCATTCTGGTCAGCCGCGGTATGGGCCGGCTGACGGTGCTGAATTTCACGTTGATCGAGGCGTTGATGCTCTTCGCCTTCGGTCTCCCGCTGGGGGTTGGCTTTGGCATCCTCTTGGCCCGACTCATGGGTTATACGTCGAGTTTTCTCTCTTTTTTGCCGCGTGATCCGCTGCCCGTTTCATTGGACGGTTTCAACTGGCGTCTCATCGCGCTGACGTTGGGCATCGTCCTGGCGGCGCGGCTGTGGGCGGCAGCGTTGGCCAGCAAGCAGAGCGTGGCCACACAGTCTCGCGAGCACAGCCGTCCCCAACAGGGGCCGTTCTGGTATCGTTACTATCTGGATCTGTTGCTGATCCTGCCCGCCGCGTACGCCTACGATCGTCTCAGCGCGCAGGGATCGCTCGGCATGTTGGTGCGCGACCGCCCCGAAGATCTCTACAAGGATCCACTGTTGATCCTCGTGCCGGCGATCTTCATTGTCAGTCTCTCACTGCTCGCCATGCGCCCCTTCCCGTTGATGATGCGTCTGCTCGACTGGATCGCCAACCGCTCACCGTGGTTGACGCTGCATTTGGCGCTGCGTCAATTGGGGCGTCAAAGTCATACCTACATCAATCCACTGCTTTTGGTGATTGTTTCATTGGCGTTGGGCGTCTACACCTTTTCCATGGCCGCCAGTTTGGATCAATGGCTGGTCGATCGCATTACCTATCAGGCCGGCGCCGACCTTGCCTTCGAGCCTTTCTCTGAAGCGCGATCACTCAACCCTAACTCTGTGGGCGCAGAGTGGATTCCGCCGACGAGCGAGTATGCCGCGCTGCCCGGCGTCGCCTCTGCCACCAGGGTGGGGGATTACAACGCCGAGATCCGGCTGCCCAACAGCCGTGTACGTGCTCGCTTTCTGGGCATCGATCGCACAGACTTCCCTCGTGCCGCCTGGTTCCGTTCTGACTTCAGCTCGGAATCGTTGGGCGCATTGATGAACCGCCTGGCGACGTCATCGGATGCGGTGCTGGTGTCGCAGCGCTTTCTTGAAGACAACGTGTTGCAGATCGGCGATCGGCTGCCCATCCTCGTCCTCACCGATGCGGGCGTCAGCGTCAACACAAACTTCACAATTGCCGGTGTCTACAGCTACTTCCCCACGGTGTACGATGATCAAGTCGCCGTGATCGGCAACCTCGACTTCCTCTTTTCGTTTTTCGGCATCGCCATGCCGCACGATATCTGGTTGAACCTGACTGCGGATGCGGACAGCGCGCAGGTGTTGACGGCGATCCCAGAGCAGACGGGCGTCGACACGATCGGGCAGCGCGATGTAAACCAAACACTGGCCGTCGAGCAGGCGCAGATGGAGCGTGTGGGCGTCTTTGGTACGCTCTCGGTGAGCTTTCTGATGTCGGCGCTGATGGCGGCGTTGGGGCTACTCACCTACAGTTACGCCTCGCTGCACGAACGACTCTTCCAGTTTTCCGTGCTGCGTGCGGTGGGGATGCCGCGTAGAACATTGGTTGGGCAAGTGTTGCTTGAATACGCAACTTTGACGGCGTATGGCGCCGTCGCCGGCGTCCTGATCGGCTCCTTTGCCGCCGAGCTTTTCGTCCCGCTTTTCCGCGTCTCTGGGGATGGACCGATGCCCTTGCCGCCACTCTTGCCCGTGGTGGCCCACAACGAGATCCTGCCGCTCGTGCTGGCCTTTGCCGGGAGTATGGTTGTGCTGGAGCTGGTCGTCCTCTCTTCGGCGCTTTATCAGCGGATCTTCGTAGCGCTGCGTATGGGAGATCAGGCTTAGGAATTGGTCTGACCACCTGGCAAAATAGCCCTTGCTAAGTTGACACCATCCGCAAGCCGTGGTAGTTTGCATCCTGAGAACATGCGGTCCTCACTTTGTGATGCCTGGGGCGCGTTCTTCCACAATCCCTTCCCGAATATCCATCAACCTAATTGAATAAGCGACCCGTGTTTCGTGGCGGTCACCAACCGTCTTTCCTACTGCCCCATTGGCATCCCTTACCGTCATCGCGTCACTTCAACAACAGGAGATAGAACAGCATGACTAAAGCAAGATCGATCAGCCGACGTGATTTTTTGCGCACTACCGCCTTTGGCGCCATGGGGCTGACCCTGGCTGCCTGTGCTGCGCCTGCTGCGCCAGCCACCACGGACACTGACACATCGGGCGGCGCGGCTGCCCCCTCCGCCGAAAAGGTCACCGTTCGTTTCCATGCTCGCATCGGCACCCAAGAAGATACACTCTACGACATGCAAATGCCGAAGTTCATGGAGGAGAATCCCAACATCGAACTCGTCAAAGAGTCGTTCCCCGGCGCTGAATACTCGGCCAAACTGTCGACCATGATGGCCGGCGGCACCTTGGGCGATGTAGCGTGGACGGCTTTGGGTCAGTCGAAGATTTTCTTTGACTACGCCCAGAATGTCATCCAGCCCATTGATGATCTGGTCGCATCCGAAGGGGTCGATCTGAGCCAGTGGTATGAAGGCTGTATCAACGCTATCTCCACCGAAGGCAATTTGTTGGGGCTGCCCTTCAAAGCCCATCCGGGTCTGGCTGTGATCTATTACAACACAACAGCCTTAGAAGCCGCCGGCCTCGACGTCCCTACTCCTGAATGGACGATGGAAGACCAGTTGGCCACTGCCCAGGCATTGACCAATCGCGAGGGCGAGACCCCCATGTTTGGTTACCTGCCCAGCACCACTTGGAAGGCCTTTGTGACGCTCATGCGCGCCTATGGCGGCCAATTGATCAATGAGGACGGCACCGAGTTCCTGCTCGATTCAGATCTCGGCTATCAGGCTACCCAGTGGCAGTATGACTTCTTCCAGACCCACAAGGTAGCGCCAACGCCCGAGGAGATGCTTGGCTTTGGTGATTCACCGGGCAATCAGATGTGGGCCGCCGGCACCCTTGGCATGTATCAGGGCGGCACATCGGTCTCTGTGATGGGCAGCACCATCGGCGACAAGTTCGAGTGGATGGCGGTGCCCAATGCGATTGGGCCCGGTGGCGTTGGCGGATCTGACTACGAGGTCGATGCCTATAGCGTCACCTCCACCACAGAACATCCGGTGGAAGCCTTCCAGTGGGTACAATACCTGTGCAGCCGTGATAGCGGTGTGCAGCTTGGCCTGATCGGCGGCACCGTGGGTGGCCGACCTGATGTCTACGGCGCGCCTGAACTGCTCGAATTCGACTACCGCCGTGTCTTCAAAGACATCATGGACAATGCCATGGCCAGCCGCATCTGCGCCAACTGGCGACAACAGGAAGCCGAAACCACTTTCGACCAGTTGATGCAACCCCTGTGGGCGGGGGACGAAGAGCCGACCCCGGCCTTTATCGATGGTGTCGCCTCGCAGATTCAAGACATTATGAACAAGCCGCGCCCGTAGTGATGGCGCGTGTTACGCCTTGTCAGAGCCAAGGTTGATCTGTAGCTGCCTGGACGAGGTCCGGTAAAGATAGACTGTAGTCTGTTTTCACCATCTTTGCCGGACCTCGGCCGATCTCAGTTCGTTACAGCAAACCCAACCCACCCAGCATGTAACACGTACCACAACGCGCTGCCTCCGTTCATGAAAGGTCAACGTCGCATGTTCAACTTCCTCGGCAAGTCGCGCTTGCAACGCCTCGAAGCCCTCGAGGGCTATCTCTGGATTAGCCCCTGGATCTTCGGTTTCCTGGTCTTTTCGCTTGGGCCGATTGTGGCCTCGCTCTACCTCAGCTTTACCAAGTATAAGATTGGCGGCACACCCGAATGGATTGGGTTGGCAAACTACACTGAGGCCTTCACCGGTGATCCACAGTTCTGGCCGTCGTTGGGGCGTACGCTCTACTATGCGGTGGCATTGGTGGTCTTGGGTGTGACGCTTTCTCTGTTGGCCGCCATGCTCCTCAATCAGAATCTGAAAGGGCGCCCTGTCTTTCGGGCACTTTACTATCTGCCTTCGTTGACGCCGGCCGTGGCATTGGCCATCCTCTGGGCGTGGATTCTGCACCCACAAGTGGGCATGGTGAACTACCTGCTCAGTTTGATCGGCATCGACGGCCCGGGTTGGTTGACGAATCGGGCGTGGGCTATCCCCGCCGTGATTCTCATCGGTCTGTGGGCAAGCGTCGGTGGTGGGCGTATGATCATCTTCCTGGCCGGTTTACAGGGCGTACCTAAAGAACTGTATGAATCGGCTGATATCGACGGCGCCAACTCACTACAAAAGTTCTTTAACGTGACCTTGCCGCTGATCTCCCCGGTGATCTTTTTCAACGTCATTCTTGGCATTATCGGCAGTTTTGGCGTTTTTACCATCGCCTACATCGCCACCCAGGGTGGACCTAACTACGCCACCTGGTTCTATATGCTCCACCTCTACTACAATGCCTTTAGCTACTTCCAAATGGGCTATGCATCGGCCCTGGCCTGGGTTTTGTTCGCGATCATCCTAACCCTCTCGTACATTCAGATTAAACTGTCGAACCGATGGGTCTATTACGAGTTTTCAGAAGGAGGCCAGTAAGTGGCAACTGTCGCTCGCAAACGTTCTGCTACTGGCACAGGGGCGGGCTGGGGCAGCGCTTCGCTGATCCATGTTTTCTGGCGTGTCGTGCTTTACCTCGTCACCATTGTGGTGGCCATTCTCTTCTGTCTGCCTTTCTTTTGGACGGTTTCCAGCTCACTCAAGCCGACGGCTGAACTCTATCTCTTCCCGCCAACTTTCTGGCCGAATGAGATCCGTTGGCAGAACTACGCCGATGTTTTCCGTCTGGCGCCTTTTGCTCGTTTCATCGCCAACACCGTTTTCGTCACAGCATTGGCCATGGTGGGTCAGGTATTGTCTGCATCGGCCGTGGCCTTTGGCTTTACCCGCTTCCGTTTCCCCGGGCGCGACTTCCTGTTTTTAGTGGTGCTGAGCACGATGATGTTGCCCTGGCAGGTAACGATTGTGCCAACCTTCTTGCTCTATCGCTACCTCCACTGGATCAACACTTTTATGCCGTTGATCGTGCCGTTCTTCTTTGGCGGCGGCGCATTCTACATCTTCCTGCTCCGCCAGTTTTTCTTAACCATTCCCCGTGATCTCGATGAGGCGGCCAAACTCGACGGCGCCTCCTCGGCGCGAGTTCTCTTCAACATCATGCTGCCGCTCTCGAAACCGGCGTTGGCTACCGTGGCTATCTTTTCCATGATCGAACATTGGAACGAATTTATCGGGCCTTTGATTTTCCTCAATTCCACCGAGAAATTCACCGTTTCCATCGGCCTGCGCTACTTCCATGCCAGCCCCGCCCAAGGAGATGAACCCAAAGAAGCGATTCTGATGGCGGCGTCGCTGATCGTCGCCCTGCCGCCGCTAATTCTCTTCTTTGTGGCGCAGAAATTCTTTGTGCAGGGCATCGTCACCACCGGCCTCAAGGGGTAGCAACCTCAACCGATCTCGCACAATACGGGAGTGATCATGCAAATTACCAAGATCGATACATATCTCGTCAATATGGGAAGCCGCAATATTCCATTTGTCAAAGTCCACACCGACGAGGGGTTCTATGGCGTGGGCGAAGCCTATTCCTGTGGACCCGATAAGGCCACGGTGGAGGCGATCCATGATTTCGAGGGCTGGCTAATTGGCCGCGATCCACGTGATATTGAAGGGCTGTGGCATCTCATGTATGCCGGATCGCGCTTCCCCGGCGGCATGGTGCTCAACGCTGCCATCAGCGGCATCGAACACGCCCTGTGGGACATTGCGGGGAAGGCCGCCGGGCTGCCGGTCTACCGGCTGGTGGGGGGCAAGGCGCGCAACAAGGTGCGCGTTTATCAGGGCGTAGGCGGCAAAAGTGCCGAGGAAGCCGCCGACATCGCTGTGCGCCTGGTGGAGACCTACGGCTACACCGCCCTCAAGATGGGATCGTCTGTCTTCCCGTCCGGCTGGCAGTCAATGTCGTGGAACGCCGTTCTCAAGGACGTGGAAAAGCGCGTGGCCGCCGTGCGTGAAGCGGTGGGCCCCAATGTGGATATCGGCATCGATCCCCATGCGCGCATGTTTGAGATCGGGCGGGCGGCGCAGTTCTGCGAGGTGGTCGCCCCCTTCAACCCCATGTTTGTCGAAGAGCCGCTGCGCCCAGAAAACTACGAGGCGATGGCCAAGCTAAGCGAGAAGGTCAGTGTGCCCATCGCCACCGGCGAAATGCTCTACACTCGCCATGAGTTCCGCGAACTGCTTTCGTACCACGCAGTGGACATTGTGCAGCCCGACATCTGCGTCACCGGCGGCCTGTGGGAGATGAAGAAGATTGCGGCCATGGCCGAAGTCCACTATGCCAGTGTCGCCCCGCACAACCCCTGTGGGCCCATTGCCAATGCGGTCAACGTCCACTTCGCCGCCAGTACACAGAATTTCATTGTGTTGGAATATCATCCCGACGATGAGGGCATCCGTCGCGACATTGTGACCGAGCCGATCAAACTCGTCGACGGCTATCTGGAGATCCCCGAAACACCGGGGCTGGGCATTGATCTCAACATAGAGGCGTTGGAGAAATACGCCTTCGCCCCCTGGCATCGTTCCTTCCTCACGCGCGAGGATGGCTCGTTGGCCTATCAGTAAAACCCAGGTGCCTGTAGACCCAACGGTCAAGTGATGACAACTCCGTAGGGGCGCTGCTTGCTGCGCCCTCAGTGCTGCCGGGCGCGGCAAGCAGCGCCCCTACCCATCCAATCGCGCTTGGCGCATCAGTAGCGCATCTGATAGCTCTATAAAAGTTCACGCGAAGAGCGCAAAGGAACCGTCAGCTCCTTTGCGCTCTTCGCGTCTTTGTGCCGAAAAATGCTTGGCGTCAGATCTTTAGACCCGACAGGACCACACCCTGAATGAAGTAGCGTTGCGCAAGCGCAAAGAGGAGCAGCACCGGCGCCGTCATGACTGCGGCGGCGGCCATGAGCAAGTGATCGCGTGGATTGGTCGTTTCCATGGGAATGTTTTGGAAGAAACGTAGCCCCACGGCGGCGGTGAAGAGATTGATACGGCTCAAGTAGATAAAGGGGGCGAAAAACTCGTTCCAATCGTTGAGAAATCGCAAAATGGCCACTGTGGTCAGCGCCGGTTTCATCAAGGGGATGAGGATGCTCCACAAAACGCGGAAGGGAGACGCCCCGTCGATGATCGCCGCTTCATCCAGATCGCGCGGGATGCTCATAACGAATTGGCGTAACAGGAAGATCATGAAGGCGCCCCCGCCCAACCAGGCGCCAATCGTCAGCGGTACATAGGTGTTGATCAGTTTCAGTTTAAAGAAGAGCAGATACTGGGGAATCAGCGTGACCTGTGTCGGAATCATCATGGTACCCAGCATCAGAATAAACCAGAGTTCCTTGCCCTTGAAATCGAAACGGGCGAACGCGTAGGCCGTCAGCGAGGCGGTGATCACCGTGCCGGGTATGGTGATCATGATGATCAGAAAGCTGTTGAACATCCAGCGCGCATAGGGCACGGTACTGAAGACTGTGGCGTAGTTCCCCCATTGCGGCACTTCGGGCAGCAGATGGGGCGTAAATGAACGCAGTTCCTGCCAGGTCTGCAAAGAACTGGAGACCGTCCAAAAGAGTGGGAAGGCAAACATGATCCCGGTGATGATCAGAAGAGCGTGAAGCCCAACTTTGCGCAACGAGGACTTCCGACGCAAGGTGGTCGGAACAATCCTCTCCTGGGGTGCGCTGGCGGTTGTCGTAGCCATGTCGAGTTATCCTCCGTAGTAAAAGACCCAGCGCTTAGACAGGCGTAACTGCCAGAATGTAAGCGAGACAATGATGACTGCAAAGAACCAGGCCAATGCAGAGGCATAGCCCATGTTCCAGTAGTCGAAGGCCTGTTTGTAAAGGTGCAGACTGTAGAACCAGGTAGCGAAGCCCGGCCCCCCCTCGGTGGCGACAAAGGCGGCGGTAAAGACTTGTAGCCCGCCGATGATACCCAGGATCATGTTGAAGAAGATGGTCGGCGTCAGCATCGGAATCGTGACGTGACGCATCCGATGCCAGGCATTGGCGCCATCAATACTGGCTGCTTCGTACAATTCTTCGGGAATGCCTTGCAGCCCGGCCAGGAAGATAATCATGCGTGTGCCGCCGATCCCTTGCCACAGCCCCATGAAGATCAATGACGGAATCGCCCAACTGCGTTCGCTAAACCATCCAGGCGGATCCGCCACACCCAGGTTGCCCAATACCTGATTGACAATCCCGAAGTCGGCGTTGAGCAGCCATTTCCACAGCACCACCGAAGCTACAATCGGCACCAGCGACGGCATAAAAAAGAGCGTACGATAGACCGAGATGCCGCGCAGCTTGTTGTTGAGGAGAATCGACAGGAACATGGAACCTATCACGCCCAGCGGTACACCGACACCCGCGTAGTAGAACGTGCGCAGCAGTGACGGCCAGAAGAGATCGTCCTCGGTAAACATTTTGACATAGTTGGCTACGCCCAGAAATTCGGGCGAACTCAACACATCATACTTGGTGAGGCTTAAGTAAAGTGAGGCCAGACCAGGCCCCAGGAAAAGTCCAAAAAAGCCAATCAGCCACGGCATTAAAAAGAGGTACCCATAGAAATTATCGTGCCGCTGTTTGCCGGTGGTCCAGGTGGACGGCAGGCTGCGCAGGCGGCTTACCATTGATGCCATTGTATTCCTCCAGGGCGATACACAATTACCACAACCGATGAGAGCAACCTCTCATCGGTTGTGGTAGTTCTGGTCGAGGACCGGTGCTGATTAGGCCGGGTCCATCTCCAACACTTGCTGTACGGCGTCGTATAGATCTTGTAGACCCTGTTCAAAGGCGACGGTCTGGTTCGGATCCATCAGCAGTTGCATGTACTGCGTGATGGCATCAGTATACTCACGCCCGCGGGAATTGGCCGGGGAGCGGGCCGGGATGCCATTATCCAGATTGGGAATGAACCATTCGTGCACCGGATCCTCTGCGATTAGCGCTTCCACCACATCGGGGCGCACAAGCGCACCGTTGCCGCCCACCAGGTTGAAGCCGATGCTGCCGTCCTTGCCGGCAATATGCGTGAGGAAGTTATAGGCCTCGGTGGCGTTTTCTGTGCCCTGGCGAATGTTCCATGTGCCGCCGCGCAGTTGCGACGGGAATGCACCGTCCTCGCGCGTGGGCAACAAGATCTGCCAGTGCTCGGCCACCTCTGGGGAAACATCCTGTGCTTCAAGATTGCGCTTGAAGTTACGCACATTCAGCGAGCCAAGCCAGTTCATGGTGATCCGGCCCTCCACCTGAGCCGATTCGGAATTTTCGATGGAGCCAGGAGCAGGCATCACCTTGTCCTCGACCGCCAATCCATAGAGCCAACGCAGTGATTCGGTAGCACCGGCATCGTCAAGCACAAGACACTGCGTGCCATCCTCGTTGATGAAGAAGCCGTTGAACGCCCGGCATAGAACCGATACGGCCGTTTCGGAATGGGAGAAGTTGAGGCCAAAGCGTTGATCTTCCTGGTAGAAGCTACGCGCCCACTCGCCGATTGTCTCCATCGAGGTGTCATGCGCCGTGGGTTCCGGCAATTCGACCCCTGCTTCTTTGAAATGGGCTGCGTTGGTGACAAGTGAATCCTGCCCGGCCCAACCCCAACTAGGCAGACCATACAGTTTGCCCTGGTAATACTGCAGGCCCATAAACAGGTCATACCATTCGCTCAGATCCGTCCCATCTGCCTGCACCAATTCGTCGATGGACATGATGATGTCTTTGCTAATGGCCCGGTCGAACTGGTAATGCGATGGATCAAAGGCGATAACCTCGCCCAGATCGTCGGCCGCAAAGGCAGCGTACATCTTGGCGTAGTTATCCTGCTGGCTGGATCCGGCCAGCGGACGCAGTTCAACAGTCACGTTGGGATACAACTCCTGGAAGGTCGTGATGCGTTCTTCGTTCCAGCCGGTACCGATGCCGCGGAATGTGTCCCAGCGTAGGGTAACCGGTTGTTCGCCGGTGCCGGCCGCGCCGGATTCGCCGCTGCTCGGCGCCGCCGCGGGGGCACAGGCGGTCAGCATCCCTGCTGCTACCAACATTGTGCCCTTCAAGAAATTGCGTCGCGAAGTTAAGTAAGCCATGGATGAGCCTCCGTAGTGTGTGAGATAGATGAGATCGACGGAAGGAATTTCTGCGCGTCATTCAGGGCAGCATGGACCTCCTTCGGCGTTAGGTGTCCCTCCCAATGCAGACTGCCAAAATCGATTCTAAGGGGAGGAACGATAGGATTTGCGTATGCGGTTGTCGGTTCCACTGGAATAGATGGGGTTGCGGCGTTGGACGACCCGCGTCGTCCGCTTCCGGGCAGCATTACACCATAAGTTGTGGCGTTGGGCAAATCAACAAAATTGGCATGACCACTTGTCAAGTAGACCGGGCGAGACAGTTGTAGTGTGTGTGGGAGAGTCGTGTGTCGTCGGGGCACGAGGGGGATGGGGGCGGATGTCGCCAGTGAAGCGGATCGTCCTTCCCATCCCCCTCATGCCCGTACGCGTGATCGGCTCGCGGCACGAGGGGGATGGGGGCAGATGTCGCCAGTGAAGCGGATCGTCCTTCCCATCCCCCTCATGCCCGTACCGCGTGATCGGCTCGCGGCACGAGGAGGATGGGGCCAGGATGTCGCCGGTGAAGCGGATCGTCCTTCCCATCCCCCTCATGCCCGTACGTGTGATCGGCTCGCGGCACGAGGAGGATGGGGCCAGGATGTTGCAGTTGTCGTAGAGACGCAAAATCTTGCGTCCCTACCTATCCCCGCTAATCCCCGCTCTTTGCCGAGGGGCGATTCGAGGGTGTACGGTCGAGGACACCGGCCAGGTCGGTGCCGAAGGTCCAGGCCGCACTGTCGGTCATTTCGCGCAGGGCTTCTTCGTCGATTTCCAGCCCTAGCCCCGGCCCTTCGGGGACGAGCAGGTGGCTCTTTTCGTAGACCAGCGGCGTCTTCACCACGTCCTTCAGGTAGAGATGCGGACCCGTATTGTCGCTGGGATAGTCGAGGATGCGTGCGGCCGCGCCCAGGTGTGCCACCGCCGCCGTACCCAGATTCAGCTCCTGAGTGGTGCCGATCAGGACGCTGGCGCGTGCGGCTTCTGCCAGAGCCACCAATCGTAGACTGGCGCGCAGACCGCCCAGCAGGTAGGGCGACACGTTGAGAATGTCCACACAGCCGCCGGAAAGCAGTTGCCAGCCGTGGTGGATGTGCAGAACATGTTCGGAAATCGGCCAGCGGCTGCGTCGTCTGAATTCGGCTGTGCCGTCGAGATCATTACGCGGGGCGGCACTTTCCACGAGCATGAAGTCGGCCAGCTCACCGTAGATCTCGATCAGACGGCTAGACTTTCGCCACTCCAGCAGATTGGAGAAGTCGAGCGACTTGATCTCGACGCGGCCTTTGAAGCGCTCGCTGAACTTGCCCAAAAAGTCGATGTCCGCCGCCTCGTTTGCGCCCACATAGACGCGCACCAGATCGAAGCCTTCGGCCAGCTTCTCCTCGACGCGTTGCAGGTTCGGCTCGACTTCGTCTACCGACCGCATGCGGAAGATCGGGTAGCAGACGCGAATGCGGTCGCGCATCTTGCCGCCCAGGATCTCGTAGACCGGGACGCCATCCACGCGGCCAATCAGATCATGCAACACCAGATCGATCCCCTGGCGCACAAGGCCCGAGCGGCTGTACATGTGCCCTTCGTCGGGAAAGAAGCGGATCAGATCATCCTCGATTTTGGCCATGTTGCGCGGATCGCGGCCCTTGAGCAACTCGTTGAGCATGCGTTCCAATTCCGGCAGATCGAACTGGTACATGGGCACATGCGAGAGATCGCTCATTTCGCCCCAGCCCACGGCGCCGTCCGCCGTTTCCATGCGCACGATTACATGCTGATTGGCAATGCCCGTCTGTCGCGGCGACGCCACGGGGAAGAGTTGAAGCCGTTGAATTTTCATGGAAGCTGCTTCAGCTCCTCTTCGATCTGTTTCAGCTTGGCCGGGGTCAGCCCCGATTCGGGATAGTAGGAGACTTCGCGTAGACTCATGTGCATCGCCATGGGCAGATCCGGGTGTTTGGCGGCGCCGGGCAGATGCTTTTCGACGACCGCGCGCGCCGCTTCATCGTTCAGCAATTCACGAACGGTGGAATTCAGGCTGTAAGGCATAGGGCACCTCGTTGTGGGAAGGGTTGATCATTTTGCCTTTTATATCATGATGCATACCATTGGACAAGTACAACCACCACACAACCAATCAGAAAGAGATATGAAATGGCCCGCACAGTTCTTCTTACCGGCGCGTCCGGCAGAATTGGCACTTTCTTTCGCCGTACCTACGCCGACCGTTATGACTTTGTGCTTACCGATGTGAGCCCGCCCAAGGACGATACCGATCTGCCCTTCACCCAGACCGACCTGGCCGATTTCGCCGCCGTCCGTGCCCTCTGCGACGGCGTGGACACCATCGTTCATCTCGGCGCCGATCCGCGTATGGATGCACCCTGGGAGTCGCTGTTGCCCAGCAATGTCGTCGGCCTCTACAACGTCTTCGAATCAGCCCGCCAGGCCGGCTGTCGGCGTGTCATCTTTGCCAGCAGCATCAACGCTGTCTGGGGCTATCCGGCCGAGCTGCAGATACACACCGACATGCCGGTCAACCCGGCCAATCTCTACGGAGCCACCAAGTGTTGGGGGGAGGCCGTGGCCCGCGTCTACAGCAACGCCCACAACCTATCCGGTCTCTGCCTTCGTTTTGGGGCGGTGCAGCCGCGCGACTCCCAGATCATCACCGTTGGCAACGACTGGCTCGACATTGTCCTCACCTATGAAGACTGCGCGCGCTTGATCGCCGCTGCCGTGGACGCACCCGATGATCTCAAGTTTGGTATCTTCCACGGTGTCTCCAACAATCGCTACAAGCGCATGGACCTCACCGACACCCGCGCCCTCCTGGGCTATGAACCGCAGGACGATAGCTTTGTCCTGGCCGAAGAAAAGCAGAGTTGATGGTACCGATGGGTGCGACGCACCTGAATCGTCGTGGGGGGGAAGAGCATGGATGCCTTGCTGAAGACGCTGCGTACGTTGGAGATTGAACTGCATCGGCCCGATGTCCGTCGCAATCCACAGCGACTGAATTTGCTCTTGCATGATGCCTTCACCGAAGTGGGGCGTTCGGGCACTGTCTATAGCAAGGCGGATATCCTGGCACAACTGCCCAAAGAAAACGCCGACGCTTCGATCTGGTCTCAGGCGTTTTCGCTGGCAGAAGTTGCACCCGGGGTAGCCTTGCTCCGCTACAAGTCTGCCCACGAAGACGATGCGGGCACGCTTACCCGACACACACTGCGATCGTCGCTGTGGGTGCTTTCGCCGGGCGGATGGCAACTGAGATTTCACCAGGGAACGGCAACGGCTCCGTTTGGCAGGGAGAACGGGTGAAGGGGAGAACGGGTGAAGGGGTGACATGTGTCGCAACGATCTCCTCTGGTCGTTTGTCTGGCCGCCTGGCGAAAGATGATGGGATGATGGGTGTTGCAACGATCTTCTCAGCTTGTTTGTCTGGCTGCCGAAAGATGATGGGATGACGGGATGATGGTTCTCGACGAGATCCATCATCTCATCATCTCGTCATCTCGTTATCTCGTTATCTCCATCTCCCCCGAAATGCTGGCGCGTTGTCGCCACCTGGCCGCGGAACGGGGACTGAACCCCATCCTTCACCAGCAGTTTATGCAACGCCTGTCGCTCGACGAACAGTTTGGCTTCATTTTCATCGACGACTGTACCTTTGTCCTCGTGATCGAGGACGACGACGTGCATGAGCTGTTCCGGCGCGTTTGGGATCACCTCAAACCGGGCGGCACATTCCTCTTTGATTTCTTCACAGTCCGCCCAGGCCGCGAACGGACGCACGGGGAAGTTACCACTAACTGGTCGACGGCACCCGATGGCTCCATCTTCATCTCGCGCAAGATCTCGTCCTATGATCCCGAGACGCACATAACGACCCGGCTCCAGGTCCACGACCGTTACGTGGACGGCAACTTCGTCGGCTCGCAGGCCTACCAAGATCCAAACAGGGATTACGACCCCGAGACCGTGATGGCATGGTTAAAAGATCACGGCTTTGTTGACATCCGCCTCGGCGGCTACCATACGGACGAGCCACCCGAGGCCGACGCAGGGTTGGTTTCGATCCGGTGCAGAAAGCCGCAATGAGAACCATTGACGTACCCTTGCCTTCCTGAAACGATACGCTCCCTCGTGAGTTCAACCGTTGTGCTGTGGCCAACAGGAGTTGCTACTGCACAATTCACAATTCTCTATCTTTGGCTGTCCCCGTTTGATGTACCGAGATCTATTCGGGGAAAGGGGTTCTCATGGTAGTCTGACCAGAGTTCGTGTCATCTTCACATTTAGCTAGAGGACCTAACATAAATATGTCGAAAGGCATTCAAGTGTGGCCCGGTCAACCCTATCCCCTCGGTGCAACCTGGGATGGGCACGGGGTCAACTTTACCCTGTATTCTGAAAACGCAACCGGCGTGGAACTTTGCTTTTACAGCGCCGATGATCCAAGCCACGAGACACATCGAATTCGCTTAACCGAGCGTACCCACCAGATCTGGCATTCTTACCTGCCCGGGATTGGGCCTGGGCAGCTCTACGCCTACCGGGTCTACGGCCCCTACGAGCCACATGAAGGCCATCGTTTCAACCCAAATAAACTGTTACTCGATCCGTATGCCAAGGCGATTGCCGGCACCATTGACTGGGACGATTCAATGTTTGGCTACGAGATCGGCAACCCCGATGCCGATCTCTCGTTCAACGAGCACGACAGCGCGCCCTTCCTACCCAAGTGTGTGGTCGCCGATCACTTCTTCGATTGGAAAGATGACCGCAGACCCAACACCCCGCTGCACAAGACCGTGATCTACGAAATGCATGTCAGGGGATTTACGGCGCAGCACCCCGACGTCCCCGAGGAACTGCGCGGCACCTATAAAGCCCTCACCTGTGCCCCTGTCATCCAATACCTGCAAGAACTGGGTGTTACCGCAGTGGAACTCATGCCCATCCACCAATTTGTCGATGACCGTCATCTGGTGGATATGGGGCTGCGCAACTACTGGGGCTACAACTCGATTGGTTTCTTTGCACCCGACGCCCGCTATGCCAGCGCCGGCCTGGTCGGCGAACAGGTGCGTGAGTTCAAAGAGATGGTCTACGCCTTCCACCAGGCGGGGATCGAAGTAATTCTCGACGTGGTCTACAACCACACGGCAGAAGGCAATCAACTGGGGCCGACGCTCTGCTTCCGTGGCATAGACAATGCCGCCTACTATCGCCTCGTCCAGGGCGATCCGCGCTATTACATGGATTACACCGGCACGGGCAATACGCTCAACATGATGCAGCCTAACGTGCTCCAACTGATCATGGACAGCCTGCGCTACTGGATCACCGAGATGCATGTAGACGGTTTCCGCTTTGATCTGGCCGCCGCGCTGGCGCGTGAACTGCACGAAGTGGATCGCCTGGGCGCATTCTTCGACATCATCCATCAGGACCCCATCATCTCTCAGGTCAAGTTGATCGCCGAACCCTGGGATCTGGGTGAGGGTGGCTATCAGGTGGGGCGCTTCCCGCCAGGGTGGACGGAGTGGAACGGACGCTATCGTGATGTGGTGCGCGACTACTGGCGCGGCGCAGACAGCACCCTGGCCGACTTCGCCTACTGCTTCACCGGTAGCTCGGATCTCTATGAATCCGAAGGGCGCCGCCCTACAGCCAGCATCAACTTCATCACTGCGCATGATGGGTTTACGCTCAACGATCTGGTCAGCTACAACGAAAAACACAACGAGGACAACTTCGATCCCGGCGGTGGCGAAGAACACAACCGTTCGTGGAACTGCGGTGCGGAAGGGCCAACTGACGATCCGCTGGTGAATCAACTGCGCGCCCAGCAGAAGCGAAACTTTCTCACCACGTTGCTCCTTTCGCAGGGCGTACCCATGCTCCTGGCGGGCGACGAGCAGGGTCGCACCCAACACGGGAACAACAATACCTACTGCCACGACGATGAGCTTTCCTGGCACGACTGGTCGTGTATCGACAGAGATCTGCTGGAGTTCACCCGCCGCCTCATCCAATTCCGCAAAGATCATGCGGTTTTTCGCCAGCGTGGCTGGTTCCAGGGTATGTCGATCCGCGGCAGCGCCGTGCATGACATCGGTTGGTTCACGCCGGCCGGTGTGCAGATGTCCGACGAGGACTGGTCTGCCGGCTTTGCCAAGTCGCTGGGCGTCTTCCTCAACGGGACGGCGTTGCGCTTCCCCGATCAAAAAGGGGATCGCATCAAAGATGATACCTTCTACGTGCTCTTCAATGGGCACCATGAACCGATTTCCTTCACCCTTCCGCCCAAGGATTGGAGCAACCGCTGGGAAAAGGTGCTGGATACGAGCACAGGCTTGATCCTCAACACCGTCGACAGGGACGCCGGCGTAAAAGTCTTTAAGCCGGGCCAACCTATTGCCGTGGAAGGCCGTTCAATTGTGGTCCTGTGTCATGCCAACTGATCGCCGCGCCACCTACCGCATCCAGGTTCATGCCGGGTTCACACTCAGCGACGCCGCCGCGCAGATCGATTACCTCGTCCGGCTGGGGATCAGCCACCTCTACACATCGCCGATCCTCCAGGCCGCGCCGGGCAGCACCCACGGTTATGACGTCGTCGATCCGACGCGGGTCAACGTAGAATTGGGTGGACACGACGCGCTGGATCGCCTGACCCAGGCATTGAATGCCGCCGATCTCGGCTACGTCCTCGATATCGTGCCCAACCATATGGCCATCACCGGGGCCGAAAACCCCTGGTGGTGGGATCTGCTGGAAAATGGACCGTCCAGCCGCTACGCCTCCTACTTCGACGTCGAGTGGAATCCATCTGAGGCGCGCCACGAGAATCAGGTGCTGGTGCCTGTCCTCGGCGATCAGTACGGACGGGTGTTGGAGCGGGGCGAAATCCGCCTCGACTTCGACGGTGAACACTTCGCCGTGCGTTACTACGACAATCGCTATCCTGTGGACCCGCGATCCCTGGCCTCGCTGCTGGCCATCGCGGCCGAGGACGCCCGCTCTGATGTGCTCGCCTTCCTCTCGGACAGCTACGGCTGGCTGCCGCGTCCCACGGTTACCGATCGGGAGAGCGCCCGCCGCCGTTATCGCGATCAGGCCGTGCTGGGCACGCTGTTGCGGCGGCTCTGCCTGGAACAGCCTTCCGTGCGCGGGGCCATCGACCGCACCGTCAACGCACTCAACGCCGACGCCGATCTCCTGGACGACTTCCTGGCCGATCAAAATTACCGGCTGGCTTTCTGGCGCGTCACCGGCGGCGAACTTGGCTACCGTCGCTTCTTCGACATCAATACCCTGATAGGCCTGCGCATGGAAGACGAACAGGTCTACACCGATACCCACGCCCTGATCCTGGGCTGGCTGGCCGAAGGACGGCTCGATGGGCTGCGCATCGATCATCCTGACGGCATGCGCGATCCCGGCGGCTACTTTGACCGGTTGCATAGCGCCGCGCCCGACGCCTGGATTGTGATCGAAAAGATCCTCGAACGCGGCGAATCACTGCCCACGCGCTGGCCCATCCATGGCACCTCGGGGTACGACTTCCTTAACTACGCCAACGGCCTCTTTGTCGATCCCGACGCCGAGGACGACTTCACCCGGCTCTATGCCGATTTTACCGGCGAAAGGACCGACTACGCCGAAGTGGTGCGCGACAAGAAATTCCAGATCATGCGCGACGTGCTGGGCAGCGATGTAGCGCACCTCGCCAGCCTGCTCCGTGCGGTGGCCGGACAACACCGCCGCTACAAAGACTTTACCCGTGCCGAGCTGCGCGCCGTGATTATGCAAGTTGCCGCCAATATGCCCGTCTACCGCACCTACGCCCGGCCCGAGGAAGGAGTAATCGACTCCGTCGATCAAGCCATCCTCCAAGAAGCCATCGTCGAGGCGAAGGCGCAGCGCCCCGATCTCAGCGACGATCTGTTCGATTTCATGCGCGATTTGCTCTGTCTCCACTTAGGCGGCGAGGCTGAAAGCGAATTCGTGGCCCGCTTTCAACAGTTTACCGGCCCGGTGATGGCCAAGGGCGTTGAAGATACTACCTTTTATACCTACAACCGTTTCATTTCACTCAATGAAGTCGGCGGCGATCCCGGTGAGTTTGGCGTCACCGCCGAGGAGTTCCATGCGCACAACGCCCGCATGCAGGCAGATTGGCCGCAGACCATGCTCGCCACCTCTACCCACGACACCAAACGCAGCGAGGATGTGCGCGCCCGGCTCAACGTCCTTTCGTTGATTCCGGCGCAGTGGACGGCGTCCGTCAAGCGCTGGGCGGCGGCGAACGAACGGTACAAGCGCGACGGCTTCCCTGACCGCAACACTGAATATTTGTTATACCAAATCCTGGTTGGCGCCTGGCCGCTCAATGAAGAACGAACGCTGGGCTATATCGAAAAGGCCACGCGTGAGGCCAAGGTGCACACCAGTTGGATTCAGCCCAACGCCGGCTATGAATCTGCCGTGGCCGATTTCGTCTCCGCCCTGTTCGGAGACGCATCGTTTACCGCCGATCTCGGCCGGTTTGTCGATGAGATCAAAGAGGCGGGGTGGATCAACGGACTGGCGCAAACTCTGCTCAAACTCACCTCGCCCGGTGTGCCCGATATCTATCAAGGCACCGACCTGTGGGATTTGTCGCTCGTTGATCCCGACAATCGGCGCCCGGTTGATTACGCCCATCGCCGCCAACTGCTGGATGTGCTGGATGAAATCTCGCCGTCAACGATCTGGTCGCGCGCCGAGGAAGGCTTACCCAAGCTCTGGCTCATCCGCCAGACGTTGCTGCTGCGCGGGCAACGTCCACATGTGTTTGGCGCGGAGAGCAGCTATCGACCGATCGGTATTCCCGGCGCAGAGAGCGTGATCGGCTATACCCGCGGCGAAGAGGTGATCGTCCTTGCCCCGCGCTTCGCCCTGCACGATCGACGCAGCTTTCCGGGGGCAGCCATCGATCTCGCCCCTGGGACGTGGCGCAACGTCCTCACCGGCGAGACGAACACGGGCAGTGTTGCCCTCAATGACATCTTCGCACAATTCCCGGTGGCTTTGCTGGCGAAGGATAGAGAGTAGGCTGAGGAGCTAGAGACATGATCTTTCGCGTTTGGGCGCCGAAGGCCCACCAGGTGGAAGTTGAATTGAACGGACGGCAGCGCCTCCCCATGCAGGCCACCGATGGTGGCTGGTGGCGTGTCGATATCGATGAGGCGGGGGTACGTACCGACTACGCATTTGTGGTGGATGGCGCTCAGCCCTTCCCCGATCCGCGGTCGGCGTGGCAACCGCACGGTGTCCACGGCGCATCGCGGGTTGTCGACCACGAAGCCTTCGCCTGGACCGATCAGGGTTGGCAGGCCGGTCCTTTGGCGGCGGCGGTGATTTATGAACTGCATGTGGGCACGTTCACGCCCGAAGGCACCTTCGATGCAGTCATCGAAAAACTTGATCACCTGGTCGGCTTAGGCATCACCCACGTCGAACTGATGCCGGTGGCCGCCTTCCCCGGTTCACGCGGTTGGGGCTACGACGGCGTCGATCTCTACGCACCGCACCACGCCTACGGCGGTCCTGACGGGCTGAAGGCGCTGGTCGACGCCTGCCATGCCCGCGGCCTCGCTGTGATCCTCGATGTGGTCTACAATCACTTTGGGCCAGATGGCAACTACCTTGGTGTCTACGGTCCTTACTTCACCGGCCATCATAAGACGGCCTGGGGCGACGCCGTCAATCTGGATGGGGCGGGCAGCGACGAAGTGCGCCGTTTTTTCATTGACAACGCGCTGATGTGGCTGCGCGACTATCACATGGACGCCCTGCGCCTCGACGCCGTCCACGCCCTGATCGACGATTCGGCCATCCACTTTCTAGAGGAACTTGCCGCTGCCGTGCACAAGCTGGCGATCCAACTGGGCCGCCATCTGACGCTGATCGCCGAAAGCGATCTCAACAACCCGCGCATCATCCAGCCCATGCAGGTGGGCGGCTACGGCATCGACGCCCAATGGAGCGATGAATTTCATCACGCGCTGCATGTCGCCCTCACCGGCGAGCAGTCGGGGTACTATGTCGATTATCATGGGTTGGGGGATGTGGCGAAGGCGCTCGAAGCGGCCTATGTCTACGATGGACGCTTCTCGGTCTTCCGTCAGCGCCGGCATGGGCGTCCGATCGGCCCGCTGCCTGGCTATGCTTTCCTGGGCTATCTGCAAAACCACGATCAGATCGGCAACCGCGCCCAGGGCGACCGCATGAATCATCTTGTCAGCACCGATCGGCTCAAGATTGGCGCAGCACTGGTCTTGAGCGCGCCCTTTGTCCCCATGCTTTTTATGGGTGAGGAATGGGGGACATCGTCGCCGTTTCAATACTTCACCAACTTTCAAGATATAGAGTTGGGCGAGGCAGTCAGCCGGGGACGACGCAATGAATTCGCCGCCTTTGGTTGGGATCCCAACGACGTGCCCGATCCGCAGTCGATGGAGACCTTCCAACGCTCTAAGCTGAATTGGGCTGAACTGACCCAACCGCCGCACGCTGAGATTCTGGCCTGGTATCGGGCGTTGATCGCCCTGCGCCGCGAGATCCCCGCGCTGGGCAGTGGATCGTTCGACACCGTCGCCGTCCGCTATGACGACGACGCCAAATGGATCATCGTCGACCGGGGCACGGCGGCGCTGATCTGCAACCTATCCGGCGAAACGCAGTCTATTCCCTGGGCATGGCAGGAAGGCGATCGAATCCGGCTTTCGTCGAAAGACGGGAGCGACTTCACAGATGGCGGTGTGGCCGTACCGGGCGAAACCGCGGTGGTGATCACTCGTAGAACGTAGCCCTGTCTTCACGCACCGTCATGATGCTTCCCTCTTCCTCTATCTATTCTGTGGAGTGAATCCCAGCATCTTGAACATGCCACAACGCCGCAGCGTCAGGTGTACGAAGTCCGTGAGGTATAGTTTTCCTTATGCCAATACCCAAACTCTATAACGATCACTTCGTTCAGAAGTCCGATGAGCGAACTGAGCTATTTCAATCCATATCTGAAGAATTTAATATCCGGTGTGGGCTTTATCCTGGTTGTTTTACACATATTACCCCGTCGTTCTTTATCCCAGAGATGGTATATGTTGATACCGATCAACGTTGTCAGAAATTCTTTTCTGATGACACGACTCTGCAATACATAGCCAAAAGAAAGCATTACGCTCAGCCGCCCTCAGTTAAATTCTACTCTGCTGATTTTTCCAAAGGAATACCTGAGGCACTGGAATCGTTCGATGTCTTATTTTCATTCTATGCCGGGTTTATTTCTGAGTACTGCACACGATACCTACGATCGGATGGGATTTTGGTCGTCAACAACAGTCATGGAGACGCACCACTTGCGTACCTGAACCCCAATTATCGACTCATCTCTGTTATCAATCGTAGAGCAGAACGATTCAGGTTCTCTTCTGACAAGCTTGATTCCTATTTTTTGACCAGGTCAGGTAAGCCACTGAACAAAGAGGAAATACTACGAACCATGAGAGGACCCGCTTATACCAAAGTCCCTTATGCCTACATTTTCCAAAAGATGTAGAGACGAGTATCGGTTAACACTGGACATTGACACGTGCTCAACGTCTAACCTTAAGCTGCCAAGGACAATCGGCTTTCCATATCCCAATCAAACACGGCATATAGATTCATATGGTCGTAGGACAATAGTGTCCGACACGCTTGCCAGAGAAGATGAAGCTATTAGCGCTCTTTTCTGATATATACCCCGTTGGGTAGCTCTTGCCACATCCACTGGAACGGTTTACAATTTGAGGCGATGGGGAACTATAACGACCACTCTGAGCGGACACTGATAAGCGAGAGCACAGCAGAGACCGAGGCGATCGGCCGAGCCCTGGGTGCACAGGTGCGGCGCAATCTGGTCATCGCACTCAAGGGGACGCTAGGCGCCGGCAAAACCACGTTGACGCGTGGATTGGTTGCGGGGTTGGGTATCGATTCTCGCGTCACCAGCCCCACCTTTACCCTGATCCACGAGTACACGGACCCACACACACCCAACCGCCTTTATCACATGGACACCTATCGCCTGGGCGATGACGTGCCTACGGTCCTCGCCGGGGCGGAGACGTTGGGGATCGACGAACTCCTCGACGACATTGCAGACGAAGACGCCGCTCACGGAGCGGGCGGCGTGTTGGTCCTGGTGATCGAGTGGGCGGATCGTCTGGCGCCCTGGTTACCGGCCGATCATCTCGAAATTCGGCTCGACTATGTGGACACTACAAACGATGCCACAAACGATGCCACAGACAGGCGTATCCTTCATTTTCGGGCGCACGGTGCATGCAGTGCTGCAACCCTGGCTCACTTTTCCATTGCCGGCTGATGACACCCAACGTAGACTGTTTTGACTATGGCTGCAACCGCATACAACCGTTTGAATGAGGATTCGATGCAACATACTAGCGATCTGGCTTCTGCCCGCGTCGCCCAATGGATGACGAAAAACCCGTATACGTGCACCGCCGACGCCTCGCTGGCCGATGCCCGAGACATGATGACAGACTACCGTTGTCGACGCTTGCCCGTGGTGGATGAAAAAGAGCAGTTGATTGGGATCGTCAGTCTTGGCGACCTGCGCCAGGCCGCACCGTCGAGCATTACCACTTTGAGCCTCTTCGAAGTCAACTATTTTTGGACGAAGCTCCAGGTCACCGAAGCGATGACGCCTGACCCTGTCACGGTGGATCCCGACGATACACTTAAAGTCGCCTGCCAGCGCATGTTGGATTATAAAATCAGTGGACTGCCTGTGGTGATCGGCCGCAAAGTCGTAGGAATCCTCACCGAAACCGACATTTTGCGCTTTGTCGTTAGTCTATCCTAGGTCTGTAACCGAGCTGGATTGACACTCACTGAGAGGGAAGAGAGGACTTCATGCATCGCATTCCCGTAAGCGAAATCATGCACGCCCCCGTGATCACAATCCACCCTGAGGCGCTAGTTGCAGATGCTGCCGAATTGATGGAGGCCAAGATCCTGCGTCGTTTGCCGGTGATAGACGAAAATGGGTTGTTGGTGGGGATCATCACCGATGCCGATGTACGCGAAGCCGAAGCTGCTGAGAGTATCTTTAGCAACCTGGAACCAGGCGCCGAGGAAGACTGGCTGGCCGTCGCCGACATCATGACCCGCGAGGTCGTGACGATCGGGCCGACGGCCACGATCGGCGAACTGGTGACGTTAATGATCCAATACAAGATCGGTGGCGTGCCCGTGGTCGCGCCCGGCGCATCCACGAACACGCACCCGCAACTAATCGGCATCGTCACCGAAACCGACATCTTCCAGGTAATTGCCGATGCATGGCATATGGAAGAGGCGCGTCGGTCGGCAGAAGTATAAACGGCATCGGAGCAAATCAAATGAGCACTTCGCAAGTGGCGGTTTTGTCTGAAATTGGGATGCCTGCGACCCGTCCTTTTGTGTTGAAAGAGGTCGAGATCCCGCCATTGACGGCCGGCGCGGTGCTTGGCCGCATGGTGATGGCGGGCGTCTGTGGCACGGATGTACATATCCTGCACGGCAAGGTTCCTGTACGCACCCCGGCTGTATTGGGCCACGAGAATGTCGCCCGTGTCGAAGCCATCGGCGGCGACGAAGCGTTACGCGACGTGACGGGTAAACCGGTGCAGGTGGGCGATCTGATAACGTGGCTGCCCAAATCTTGTATGCAGTGCTACAACTGCACCGTTCTGGGTGACCAATCCAAGTGCGAAAAGCGCGTGGGCTACGGCGGGTGGGTCGTGCCTGCCGACCAATTCCCCTATCTGGTGGGCGGCTTTTCTGAGTATGTCTGGATCCTGCCGGGCAGTGATCTGGTTGTTCTACCGCCAGACCTGGCCCCCGAGGCGGTGGTATTGGGCGACGCCCTGCGCATCATGGTGCATGGGCTGGAGCGAATCGGCGGGCTGGAATACGGCGACACCGTGGTGGTGCAGGGCAGCGGCGCCGTTGGGCTGATGGGTGCAATCCTCGCCCGTGATGCCGGTGCAGGGCAGGTGATCGTCATCGGTGCGCCGGCGGCGCGGCTCGAGTTGGCCCGCGAGTACGGCGCCGACGCCACCATCGACATCACGCAGGTACCTCCCGCGGAACGTATTCGTCGCGTGCCTCGAACTCACCAACGGCCGCGGCGCCGATGTCGTCTTTGAATGTGCCGGCGTGCCTGCCGCGGTAGCCGAAGGTCTAGAAATGGTGCGCATCAACGGCAAGTACATGATCGCCGGCCACTACGGCGATGCCGGTACCGTTCCCCTCAACCCACACCTGATCAACAAGAAACAGATCACCATCACGGGCGTCTGGTCGGCCTCGAACAAGCACTTTCTGCGCGGGCTGACCCTGTTGCGCAAGATACCGTTGGAAAAGCTCGTTACCCACCGCTTCCCGCTTGATCAGATCAACGAGGCCTTGATCGCTGCCGAACGACAAGAGACGTTGAAGGCCGTGATCGTGCCCCAAGCGTGAGGTTGGGGCACGACAGATCAGGTCATCGATGCCTTTCCAAGGATCTTGAGCACGAAGGCATATTCGAAGGCGATTTCTTTCAGATAGTCGTAGCGGCCTGAGGCCCCACCATGACCCGCCCCCATATTGGTCTTGAGCAAAAGCAGGTTGTCGTCTGTTTTTAGGGTGCGCAATTTCGCCACCCATTTGGCCGGTTCCCAATACTGAACGCGTGGATCATTCAAACCGGCGGTAGCGAGGATGGCGGGATAGGCCTTCGCTTCCAGGTTGTCGTAGGGTGAATATGACTTCATGTAGGCATAGTAGGCAGGATCGTTGGGGTTGCCCCATTCTTCGTACTCGGGCACGGTGAGTGGAATCGTTGGATCGAGCATGGTGCTGATGACGTCGACAAAGGGGACGCCTGCGATCACGGCGGCAAAGAGATCGGGGCGCAGATTCGTCACCGCCCCCATCAGCAGTCCGCCGGCGCTGCGTCCACTGATCGCCAGACGGTCTGCACTGGTGTAGCCTTCCGCAATCAGGTGTTCGGCACAGGCGATGAAATCGGTGAAGGTGTTCTTTTTGTGTAGGAACTTGCCGTTTTCATACCAGGCCCGGCCCATGTCCCCACCACCGCGAATGTGGGCATTGGCGACGATGAAACCGCGGTCGAGCAGAGAGACGCGGTTGCTGTCAAAGCTCGGATCATAGCTGGACCCATACGATCCATAGCCACGCAAGAGCATTGGCGTGCTGCCATCGAGCATCACCCCGTGGCGATAGACAAGCGAAATCGGTACCTTCACCCCATCTGGGGCAGTGGCCCACAGCCGTTCGGTTACGTAGTTTGCCGCTTTGTAGCCGGGCACTTCTTGCTCTTTGCGCAGGATCTGATAGCGCCCATCCATGCTGTAGTCATAAACGGTGGGTGGCTGCACCGGCGAGGTGTAGACGTAGCGCAAAAAGGTACTTCTGTAGGTGGGGTTGTCGCCGCGGGCGTAGGCGTAGACGGGATCGTTGAACGCGATACGATGACCGTCGCCGGTGCGCAGGTTGTGCACGCGGATGTTACGCAGCCCATTCTCGCGCTCGTAAAGAACAAGATGCCCCAAGAAGACATCGACGCCGTCAATCTTTACTTGCGGTCGGTGCGCAATCATCTCTTGCCAATTTTCGCGCCCGGGTGCATCGACCGGCACTTCCATGATGCGGAAGTTCTGCGCCTCCCAGTTGGTGAGGATGAAAAAGCGCTCGCTGCCTTCGTCGTCGACATGGTGCGACACTTCATACTCGATGCCGGGCGTACGCTCCTGGATCAACCGGGGCTGCGCATCCGACCTGTCGGCGTCAAGCACGTGAACTTCGCGTGCAGTATGGCTGTAGCACATCATGAAGAGATAGCGCCGGCTACTCGACTTGCTCAGCAGTAGCTCGTAGCTTTCATTCTCCTCGTGGAAGAGCAGCTCATCCTGCGCGGGATCAACGCCCAGCGTGTGACGCCAAAGTTTGTCGGGGCGCATGGCGTGGTCAAGCGTCAGGTAATAGAGCGTACGGTTGTCGTTTGCCCATTCCAGGCCGTAATAGGTATTGGGGATCACGTCTGCCAGTAGTTCGTGGGTCGCCAGATCCTTGATGTGCAGTGTGTAGACCTCAGAACCGGCGGTGTCGAGAGCGTAGGCCAGCCGCCGGTGATCGGGGCTGACGCTGAAATTGCCCAGACGCAGATAGTCATGACCTGTCGCCTCCTGGTTGAGATCGAGCAGAATCTCTTCGGGGTTGTTCATGCTGCGTTGCTTGCGACAGTAGATCTTGTACTGCTTGCCGGTTTCGGTGCGTTCATAGTAGAAATAGTCGTCAATCTGGACAGGGGCAGACTGATCACTCTCTTTGATGCGGCTACGCATTTCATCGAAGAGTGCCTGCTGCAGGGCGTCAGTATCGCTCATCACCGCTTCTGTATAGCCATTTTCGGCCTCCAGGTAGGTGATCACTTCGGGGTTGGCGCGCTCGCGCAGCCAGAAGTAAGGGTCTGTGCGCACATCATCGTGAGTGCGCAACTCAATTGGCTTGCGGGCTGCCACGGGTGGAGATAGTCGCTGATCGATCATGCTAGGTCCTCGATAGGGTGAGCATTCCATCGAAGGTGAGGGTATCCGTTCGATGGGACGCGTCAGGGAAGGATAAACGTCTGCGCCCCATTGTACCCTTAACCATAGCGTCGTGACTACCCGCAATTCACGAGGGGGTGCGTCCCAAGGTTTTCGGTTCCGATCTTCAGGGCAGCTACGCAGAACGGACCGGCACGGAGGCCGGTCCCTACACGTAGGGATGGACCTCCGTGTCCATCCGCTGATCGTCCACCGACCCAGAACGGACCGGCACGGAGGCCGGTCCCTACACGTAGGGATGGACCTCCGTGTCCATCCGCTGATCGTCCACCGACCCAGAACGGACCGGCACGGAGGCCGGTCCCTACCGTAGGGATGGACCTCCGTGTCCATCCGCTGATTGTCCATCGACCCAGAACGGACCGGCACGGAGGCCGGTCCCTACCGTAGGGATGGACCTCTGTGTCCATCCGTGATCGTCCATCGACCCAGAACGGACCGGCACGGAGGCCGGTCCCTACCGTAGGGATGGACCTCCGTGTCCATCCGTCGTGGCTTCTCGGTAGACATGGACCCACCCAATAATTTGGGACACACCCCCTAAAAACAGTGCTATTGAAAGTTGCCCTTGTTTGCCGTACAATGGGCCTACGACCGAATCCAGTGTTGTTGCAATGGATGTCATCACGCCCTCACCAAATGCTCCGCATCCATTTGACGTACCCTGATCTGCGCTGCTTTTGTTCCCACATCGCTGCGAATTGTCTAACACAATCGGAAGCTCAGATGAATCCTCCCATCGCCCGCCGCTGTTGGTTCATTTTGTGTATGCTCCTCCTGACGCTTTTGCTCGGAATTGGCGCCCCGGCGCAGGCAGAGGCCGGCCAGGAACCGCCCAAACCACCGGTAACCCCGCAGTCAGGCGAAATCGCCGCGGCGTGGACGGAATGGCGCGCGCTGCCTGCCGCTGTGCAGGCCAAGGTCGATCCACGCATCCTGGCGGAGCTGCGCGGAGAGACTCGTCCCGCTCACCTCTCTGCCTACGCGGACGATTCGATGAGGCGCACCCTGCCGGCTGCCGCGCGGGCGCAGACACGCTTCCTGGTGCTCTTGCACGAACAGCCTGACCTCGATGCGTTGGATCGGCGTGTCTACGCCTCAGCAGCGGATCGGCGCACCGCCCTTGTCGGCGAACTGGCAGATCTGGCGCAACGCTCGCAGGCGCCCGTTCGCACAATGCTCGATGACCGTCTGGGGTGGGGCAGCGTGAGCGCGTACCAGCCCTTTTCAATTGTCAACGCGCTGGCGGTGGAAGGGGATCTCTCCACGGTGGCAGCGTTGGCACAACGGGCCGACGTGGCCCAAATCGTCGCCAACTATCCGCTGCTGCGCCTGTGGGACGAGCGCACCGCTCCCGAAGAACCATCGCTTGATAGCGGGCCCACCGCCTACCCGTGGAACATAACGGCGAGTGGCGCCAACCGAGTCTGGAACGAGCTTGGCATCAGGGGCGACGGCGCCGTGGTGGGTGGTTTCGATACCGGTGTTAGGCTCAGGCATCCGGCTCTGCTCAGCGCGTACCGCGGCTATGTCGATCGCAACACGATTGTCCACGACTACAACTGGTTCGAGCCCGACGGCGCGCTCTATGCCAATGGCAACCTAGGACCGAGCGCCTCGACTGAACCCTACGACTGCGACTATTCAACGCACGGCACGCACACCATGGGCACAATGGTCGGCGACGGCGGCAGCGAGGATACCTCCATCGGTATGGCCCCGGGTGCGCGCTGGATCGCGGTCCCCGGCATCTGCTATACCACCATGCCTGGGTTGAGCCTGGCCGACGACATCGGTGGGCTCAAAGCATTTCAGTGGTTCCTTTGCCCTACGGATCTCACCGGTGATCTCAGCAGCGCGGATTGCTCGAAAGCGCCTGACGTCATCAATAACTCCTGGGGATCGGCCAACCCCGTCTCCGATGTCTTTCAGCCTGCGCTGCAGGCGCTGCGTGCGGCGGGGACGGCGGTGATCTTTGCGGCGGGTAACACAGGGCGCCCCGGTAGTATCGGCACGCCGGCCCACTTGCCCGAAGCCATCACCGTCGGCGCCGTCGACGTCTGGGCTTCCAACGCGTACTTCAGTTCTCAGGGACCGGCCTTTGATAACATTGAATTGAAGCCAAACCTGAGCGCACCGGGCGTCGATGTGCTTTCCTCTGTGGGCAACGGGCAATACGACTACGGTTCCGGTACGTCGATGGCCTCGCCGCATGTGGCCGGGTTGGTTGCGCTGCTCGTGGCTGCGGATCTGGTAGATGGGGTTCGCGACTTCGATGTCGACGAAATTGAGGCTTTCATGACGGCCACTGCCTTCGATTTGGGGCAACCGGGGGCGGATTACCTCTTCGGCGCCGGCACCATCGACGCTTACAACGCCGTCCGCTGGCTGCTCGGTTCCGGCGAGTTGACAGGCGTCGTCACCGATTCACAGGACGCCATGCCCCAGGCCGACGTTGAGATCGTGGGGAGTAACCTGGACACCGGCGACGTCTTTACGGGCACGACCGATAGCCAGGGTTTCTACTCGCTGTCGGTGCCGGCAGGCCGATACACCATTGTTCTGCGCCACTGGGCCTATGAAACGACGACATTCGCCAACCAACGCGTGGTGTCGGGTTCGCTCTCAACGGCCAATTTCCAATTGGATCCAAAGCAAACCGCCCTGCTGACAGGCACGATTCAGGATGCTGCCGGCCCCGTAGCGACGACGCGCGTCTACCTTTCCACGGCGCCAGGGATCGAAACCATCACCGCGGCGGACGGCTCCTTTACGTTGAGCGTGCCGCTGGGAACGCACACCGTGGTCGTCGAAGCTAGGGGACACAAGGTTTTCGAGCGCACGATTGCCGTGGGCGTGCAAGGAGCGACGCTAAACGCCGATCTCGTTCGCGCTCCGTCGATCCTGCTTGTCAATGCCGATGCTTCGGCCGGATGGTTCTTCGGCTGGCCTGTTCATCCCTTCTTGGAGTGGGCGCTGAATGAACATGGCTATCTTTACGATGTATGGGAGATCGAGTACACCGATTTTGTGGGACGTCAGGAAGTGGCAGACGGCTCCCTGGCATACGGCGTGCCTTCGGCGCAGACCATGCTTGGCTATGATGTGGTGATCTGGGCGCATAGTGGATGCAGCGGCTACGGCTTCCTCTTCACTTGCACTTGGAGCAATCCAGACACCGTTCACGCCGTAGATGAGCTGACCACATTGTTGGATGCAGGTGGACGTCTGCTGATCTCTGGCCAGGATATTGGGAGCATGGATGGCGATAACAACTTTTACGACCTGTATCTGCATGCCGATCGACTGAATGACTATGCCGGGTATGAAACAACGTCCATCTCCGGCGTCGACTTTTTAGAGGGCCTTTCGTTGGAGATCACGAATGCCAGTTGGTACGAAGCGCCCAACAGTGCTGCCTCTCTCTCGCCTGATGCCGTTGCCTCTAGCGGAAACGCCTTCCCGATACTCAATTATGCTGATTCTAACCAGGCCGCTGCGCTGGCTGTTGCCCCCTGCAATGCCGATTATCGAGCCGTCTACCTGGCGGTGGGCTTCGAGAATATAGCGCCACTTGCCGATAAGCGCAGCGCCGATATGTCGGCAGTGATTGCACGCAGCGTGGAGTGGCTGAGCAGTTCGGCGCCAATTGGCAACTTCCAGGTGGCCGGCACGACCAACGCCCAAAGTGGTGACGCAGGCACACAGCAAACATACAGTCTGCTTGTGACGAACAACAGCACCTTTCCACTGAGATTGGCCTTGTCGCTATCGGGGCAAAAATGGCCGGTACGGATCGAAGATGAAGACGGCGTTGCCGTCGATGCGGTGTCGGTGGATAGCTGTGCCAGGCGCCAACTGCAGGTGAAGGTGCAGATCCCCGACAGCGTAGAAAACGGCGCAACCGATGCCGTGACCTTGACTATTTCTGCCCCGGAGACGCAGCTTGCCGCAAAGACGCAGTCGTTTACCACGCGCATGTTTCCACAGTGGCGGACTGCCGCCTCCATGCCCCACCCGCGCCATTGGTTGGCTTCTACCAGCCTACCTGACAGGCCGGACATCTACTTGATCGGTGGGTTCAACCAGGGTACGGACGAGATCGTCGCCTCTGTCGAGCGCTATAACCCTTGTGTCAACAAGTGGACGGCGCTGGCGTCGCTTCCCGAAGCGGTGGCAAGCGCAGCGGCTGAGGTGATAGGCAATCAGATCTATGTCGCCGGGGGAACAAACAACTTTGACGGCCAGCCCTCTGATAGGTTGTGGATCTATGATATCGCTTCGGATACCTGGCGTGCAGGCGCCAAACTACCGCTGCCGTTGGCCTATGGCGTTAGCGCCGTATGGCAAGACAAGCTCTACCTGTTTGGTGGGACCGACTCGGTGTTCGAGTATCATGGTGCCCTGATCTACGATACGGTGACCGATCAGTGGAGCGAAATGGGCTTTCTTCCAGTGTACGCTAGTTTCTTAACCTTAGCCGCCACTAACTGGAATGACGAGATCTACTTCCTGGTAACCGACAGGCCCGGCGAGGGGCTTTTGATCTACAACCCCGCTACCAACATCTGGCGTAGCGGACGGGGACCCAAATCCGGGCGTTACGCTGCGAAGCTGGTTGCAGCCGATGAGTATCTTTATCTTGTGGGCGGCTATGTCAGTGGTGTGGATCAGGGCATGGTGGAACGCTACGATCCGGTGAACGACGTCTGGTCTACGCTTTCGCAGTTGCAGAACCCCGATCGGGTGGGGGCCGGTGTGGCGGCATGGGCAGACTGGCTGGTGGTAGCCGGCGGCGGTGCGGCGGGCGTCAACACGGAAGTGCTGCAGTTGCAGCGCAACTTCTGCAGTTCGACGGTGTCGGCGCTGACACCCGGCATTCAAGCCGGGCAAGCGTTTGATCTGCGCATCGTGTTGGAAAGTGGAAGCCGTCCGCTGGCGCAGGCGCAGGCCATCGCGCCGCTGCCACCCGAGCTGACCTTCCGCGGCTTTGTGGACAATATGCCCGGCGCAACCTACAATGCCGCCGAGCACCGTGTCGAATGGCAAGGAGCATTGCCGGCGGGGCCTCCCGTCTCGGTTACCTTTACCGTGCAAGGCAGTGACGCCATGCCGCCCAATACTCAGATCGACGGCACCGTCCATTTTGAAGACGCTGCCGGGGATCGGTTCGATAGATCCTGGCGCGCCATCGTCCTTGCGGCCGATTTTTCGCGCAGTGCCAAGTATGCGGGCGCGCCCACGCTGCTTGAGGGAGAGCGCCTGACCTACACCATCGATCTGCGCAGCCGTACCCCAGTGGGCGGCGCGGCAAGCCTGAGCGACGCTCTCCCTGCCCAGTTGGAACTCATTCCAGGCTCGCTGAAGTCGAGCACCGGCACGGCGACCTTTGACCCGGTGCGCAAGCTGATTGCGTGGGCAGGTGTGCTTGTACAGGCGGCGAATGCCGTGGTGAATGTAACCGATGCTTATCTGTGGGGCGATTCCGACGGCGAAGGGGAAGTCGGAAACGTTCAAGTCAATTGGATAGATGTATCGGAAAGCGGCGATTTTGTGTTGATCGGAGACGACAGTATACTCTGTAACATTCCCATCGGTTTCGATTTTCCCTTCCACAAAGATAGCTACTCGTCTTTCTGCGTAAGCACAAATGGATACATTGCGTTTGGCTCCTCCTCGGGCGTCATATCAACTAGCTGTCCGTTCCCCAGTAGCAACAGCGACATCATCGCCGGTCACTTCCAGGATCTGGTGGTCGATGACGGCATCTACGTGCAGACAGTGGGCAGCGCGCCCGATCGGAAAACCATTGTTCAGTGGCATGGTGCGCGGCGATATGCCGTAGACGCAGTACCCACCATCGAATTCGAGATCATCCTGTCCGAATCCGGCAACGTAGCCGTTCAGATCTTGCGCACACCCGTCATACGCACTTCATCCACAGTGGTCGGAGTGCAATCCAAGAAAGGCGTGGGCAGTACGTATACCTGTGGAGAACGCCGTCTTCATGACAACCTGGCAATTGATTTCCTGGCGCCCGGCCAAACTGACCAGGGGGTGTCGGCGCAGGTCGAGTATGCGGCTTCTCTTGTGCCCGGTGTCGCCCCCAACCGCGTGTTGACCAACACGGCCCTGATCGTAACCCCAGACGGCACAATCGAGCGTGCAGCCACTGTGCAGGCCAATCCGCTGCATTTTGATACGTCATCGGTGCAGGCGAGCCGTGCCGAAATCATGGTCGGCGAGCCTTTTGGCTATCAGTTTGAAATTCGCAATACGGGTCGGGTGACAGCAACCACAGCCGAGTTGACGAATGTTCTGCCCCACGAGCTTGCCTACGTGCCCGATTCGCTAATCTGCCCGGTCGGCACCTGTGACGGGGGCGACAACGAGGTCTCGTGGCGCGGCTCGGTTGCGCCGGGACAGAGTGTGCGCGTGGCATTCAGCGCCACGCTCGGCCTAAGTGTGCGGGATCGTACGATTGTCACCAACACCGCTCAGATCAACGATGGGTATGGGGGCGTTACCAACATTTGGACCACCATCCAGGCGCGCCAAGCAGAATTCTCGGCGTCATTCGTCGAAGTCGATCCGGCGATCATCTTTCCCGGCGATCTGATCACGTACACGATCTATCTGCACAATTCGGGCGGACAGGCTGCCGAGGTCGATATGATCCACCAATTGCCGCCGGGCATGGTCTATCACCCTGATTCGCTCTGGTGTGGCCTCGGCGTCTGTGAAATGCAAGCCGATAGCCTTCATTGGCAGGGCACGCTGCCGACCCGGGCCATCACACCCATCCGTATTCAGGCCCGCCTGTCGCCCGATCTTTCCGTCGGTGATAGGCTCACGAGTACACTCGTGATTCAGCGGGCAGATAGGCCGCTTACGTTCACATTGCCTGTCCAGATTTCCCTGGCGCAGCAATACTTCTTTCCTTACCTTGCAAAACCATCGTACTGGCCCGTTTTTATGCCTCAAGTGCATTCGGACGGCTAACCCGGCAAGGGGCACCGGTAGCGCCTGCCCTGTCACCACCATCCGCGCTTCTCTGATCAACGCGTAAGGACCGTTCTGATTGTGAGATCAGAACGGTCCTTACGCGTTATTGTGCCTCAAACTGCCTTTATGGGCAGGGCCTGGCTTAGTTAATGACGGTGTTAAGCTTGGCCGTCAATTGGGTCGTCGATGGTTCTGTCAGCACGCTGCCATCAGGGAAGAGGATCGTGGGTACAGATCTGTGACCATTGTTGAGCTTCTCGACCAGGGCGACAGCTTCTTCATCCTTGGTAATGTCTACTTCAACAAATCCGACCTTCAACGACTCCATCACCCGTTTGGCTCGCCAGCAGTCGGGGCACCAGGTGGTGGTGTACATGACAACTTGCGAGTGCGTGCTGTTTGCAGTATGGTTCATAAATAGCGTTTTCCTCTTGTCCCTAGTAGATTGCGGCGTAAATACGACGGCGAAAACATGGCGTCTGCACCACTGGTAGAGGTGTCGGCATAGTTCCACCGGGATATTGGTTGTGATCGCCAATCGTTGCGTCGGCATTGTAGTCTGAGAGCGTTCAACTGTCCGTGTGCGCTACTACAAAAATTATAGCGAAATCTAAGGAAAGTACAAAATATGAACCCTCTTTTTTCCCCTGAGAAGGTTGCTTTGGATCGCTCCGCTTTCAATGGACCCGCATCCAATGGCGCCGAGGCGGATACCCATGATCTTGTCGCAGCACTGCAAAAAGTCATCGAAGGCGAAGTGCGCTTTGATGGGTACAGCCGGATGTTATACAGCACCGACGCCAGTCTCTATCAGATTCAACCTGTGGGCGTAATTATTCCGAAACATAGTGATGATGTACAGGCTGCTACCGAGATTGCCGCGCGCTTTGGTGTGCCGATTTTGCCGCGCGGCGGTGGAAGTTCGTTGGCCGGTCAGGCCGTCGGCGCTGCGCTTGTGATTGATATGAGCAAGTACATGGATCGTGTGCTGGCGGTGGACGAAGAGGCGCAGACCATCCGCACCCAGCCGGGCCTCACCGTCGGTGCGCTTAACCGTACGCTGGCGCCACTGGGGTTGATGCTGGGCCCCGACCCGGCCAGCGCCGATCGCGCCACGGTGGGCGGATCTGTGGGGAACAATGCCACCGGTAGCCACAGCATTCTCTACGGCATGATGGCCGATAACGTGATCGAGACTGGCGTCGTGCTGGCGGATGGCTCACGCGCCCGTTTTGGTCCCGTCAATCCGGCGTCGCTGGCGGCGCGCGGGCACGGCGATTCGTTGGAAGCCGCCATCTATCGCAGCGTGCCACAGATCATCCACGGTGTCACCGATCAGATTCTGACCCGCTGGCCGCGCCATTGGCGGCGCGCCTCCGGCTACAATCTAGATCGATTGGCGGCTCCGCTACTAGCACCGGAAGAACGACGCCGGCTCAGTTTCGACAGTCGTTTCCGCCCCGCCATCGCCGATCCTGTGCTGCTCAGCCAGTTTAATCTGGCGCAGTTGATGACGGGCAGCGAGGGCACACTCGCCACCATCACAGACGTGACGCTGCGTCTGACGCCGCGTCCACACAAGACCGGCCTGGCCGTTGTCCATTTTGATCGGCTCCTCGACGCCTGCGCCGCTGTGCCCGATGTGTTGGAAACCGAGCCGAGCGCCGCCGAACTCCTCGACAAGATGCTCATGGATCTGGCGCGCGCTCAGCCCGAATGGGCCAAGAAGCTCCATTTTGTGGCGGGCGATCCCGCCGCAGTGCTGCTCGTGGAATTTTACGGCGAAAGCGAGGACGAACTGCGCAAGCGGTTGGCCGCGCTGGAGGATCATCTGCAGCGCCGCGGCTGGAAGGGCACCGTTGTGCACCTGCTCGACCCTGCGCGACAGAACGACGTTTGGTCGGTGCGTAAGGCCGGGTTGAACATTTTGATGAGCCGCCGTGGCGACTTCAAACCGGTCCCGGGCATTGAGGATGTCTCTGTTCCGGCCGAGAGCCTGACGGGCTATCTCGAAAAGATCCTCGATTTCTGCGACAAGGCCAGCGAGATCCCTTCGGTGGCGGTTTACGCCCACGCCTCGGCGGGATGTCTGCATGTGCGTCCGCTGCTCAATACCAAGCAGGCCGGGGGGGTCGCCATGCTCAAGCAGATGGGCGAGTATGCTTGCGATGTGGCGCTGAGTTACGGCGGCACCATGAGCGGCGAACACGGCGACGGACTCATGCGCAGCGCGTTGAATCCACAACTGTTTGGCCCCGAACTCTATGGCGCATTGCGTTCGGTAAAGGCCGCTTTCGATCCCGAGAACCGCATGAATCCCGGTAAAATTGTCGACGCACCGCCTGTTACCGAGAACCTGCGCTACGGCCCTGAGTACGAGACCATCGAACTGAAGACTGTCTTCGACTGGAGTGCCGACGGTGGATACGCCCCGGCTATCGAGATGTGCAACGGCGCCGGTGTCTGCCGCAAACTGGAGGCGGGTACGATGTGCCCCAGCTATATGGCGACCAAAGATGAACACGACACGACGCGGGCCCGCGCCAATGCGCTGCGCAATGTGTTGGCCGGTCGCATCCCTGAGGATCAGCTTTACGCGCCCGAAATGTACGATGTGCTCGATCTCTGCCTCGGATGCAAGGCGTGTAAGAGTGAGTGCCCGTCTGCCGTGGACATGGCCAGGATCAAGGCCGAGTATACGGTTCACTATTACCGGCACAATGGATTGCCGCTCTTTAACCGGTTGATGGGGTTGTTGCCGCAGCTCAACGATCTGCTCTATCGGCTGGGCCGGCCGTTGGTCCCGGTGGTCAACGCAGTGCTGGCATCGGCGCCGTTCAAACAGGTGCAGAGCCGCATCGGTGTGCATCCGAACCGTACCCTGCCGCACTATGCGTCCGAACGCTTTAGCGACTGGTTTCATCGCCAGCCGTCGGCGGGAGCGAACGGGCGGCAGGGAGCGCGCAAAACCGTGATCCTCTTCCACGATACCTGGCACGAATACAACTATACGGTCTCGGCCAAGGCCGCCGTGGACGTGTTGGAAGCTGCCGGCTATCAAGTGCATCTGGCCGAAGGGCGGGCCTGCTGCGGTCGTCCTTTGATCACTGGGGGTCAAGCGGATCGGGCGAAGCCATGGGTGGATCACAATGTGGCTCTGCTTGCACCGTATGCGGCGCAGGGCATCCCGATTGTGGGGATCGAGCCCAGTTGCATCCTCACGCTGCGCGACGAATATCTGGCGCTGGCTGCGGACAAAGAGCGCGCGGCGATCCTGGCGCAGCATGCATTTACGTTTGAAGAGTTTGTCGCACGCGAGGCCGAAGCGGGAGGCTTTGCCGATATCTGGCAACAGTCGCCGGGGAACGTCTTGCTGCACGGGCACTGTCACCAAAAAGCATTGGTCGGCAATGATGCCAGCATTGCTGCGCTCAAACGTGCCGGCTATGCGGTGAGCGTGATTCCCAGCGGCTGTTGTGGCATGGCAGGTGACTTTGGCTACGAGATTGATCACTACGAGGTCAGCCGAACTATCGGCGAGGATCGACTGCTGCCCGCTGTGCGTGCGGCTTCACCCGACACGTTGATCGTCGCCAGCGGTGTCAGTTGTCGCCAGCAGATCGGCCATTTCAGCGATCGCACGGCGATCCACATGGCCGAGGCGTTAGCGGCCGCGTTAAAAAAATGACGACAAAATCAAGGGGTGGTGCGGCGAGCACCACCCCTTGATCGCACTACTTGTTCATCCTGTTATTGAGCCACTCGACAATGTCGGCGAGTGGCTTTTCTTTGCCTACATCGTTGTGCAATTCATGGTAGTAGCCCGGGTACGTATAGAGCGTCTTGTCGGCGGAGGAGATCTGCTCGAAGAAATCGAGGGTGGCCTGAGGAACGACCATTGTATCGGCCATGCCCTGAACCATGAGGATGGGAAGTTTGATTTCGCCCGCGCGCAGGGTGACGAGTTGCTGCGCGGCCAGGATTTCCACGGCCCAACGGGCGCTGCTGATGGGAACATGCAGCGGGTCCGTCTCGAATCGGCGTACTTCTTCCGGGTCACGTGAAATGGAGGAGCCATCGCCCGGCCGACGGATGACAAAGGTTGGTTTGATCATATTCATCATGCGCATCAAGCGCACAATCCAGGGATCGGGATTGGCCAGCAAGGCCGGCGCAGAAATGATCATGGCGTCGACGTCGGCAGGGTATTCCAAGGCGTAGCTGAGCGAAATGAGGCCACCCATCGAATGGCCGAAGATCAGCACCGGGCAATCGGGCCGTTCGTTGCGCGCCATTTGCACCATGTGTTGCACATCGGGCAGATAGTCGAAGAACCGTGCAACATGTCCACGCGGACCGCCGGATTGGCCGAAGCCCTGGTGGTCGGCTGCATAGACGGCGTACCCCTCCGCCAACAGGGCGTTGACCACGTTGACGTAGCGCCCGCTATGCTCCCCCAGGCCGTGTACGACGACGACACAGGCGCGGACTTCGCTTGTCAGCGGGACGTATTTGCGATAAAAGATCTCCACTTGTGATGCACCGGCGAACCGGCCAGTCTCTTCGCTGAAGTTGCCGCCCATGGGATCCTCCATCCTGTGCTTAGAATTCAAGCCCCACTCTTTACCGCTACTCACATGCCCTGATCACAAACTAACCATCCAGCGTTGCCAGGGCGCTTCTTGCCATTGAAAACCGAGCGATTCGAAGATTTGGCGACTGGCGGCCAGGTGAGCACCGCTGAAGGAGCGCAGTCGTATGCGGCGCGCATTGGGTGCAAGCTGGCCTGGCAGCGCTGCCATCAGACTGCGCTCGATGGCGCTGCCCCATAGTTCGGGTTTCAATGCGAAGGTCAGGCGAAGCTCGTCTTTCCACGTATGTTGCTGCACGAAACCCACGTCCTCGTCTTCATGTTGAACGAGGAAGAGTTTGGCGCTGCGCAGTGTCGCCTTATGCATGGCGGCAATGGCATCCAGATCTTCGTTGAACTCGGCCTCGTCTTCGTCTTCGGGGCGGATGTAGTCAATGCGCAGCAGGTCCAGGGCTGTCTCTTGAAACTGTTTTGCCGTCTGGATCGAGATCTTGAGATCATCGGGCAGAGACGGATTCTCGGCCAGTGGTCCATCGGCGACCATCTGCACCAGTTGATAATCGGGCAGCCACATTCCCTCGCCTTCAAGCACTGCCTTAATCGCAGGGGAGGAGTTGGAGAGCAGGCCAAAGTAGAAGTACTCATAGGGTTTGTTTTCTTCGAGCCAGTTTAGCCCCTCGTGGAGCAACGCCGTCAGGGTTTCGACTTCGTCGGCGGTGGGTTCCTCATCGATCAATGAACGGGCTACCGCCCAATCGAAGGTGCCGGCTAGATCGCCGCTGTATTGGAGGATCAAAAAGCCGAAGAGTTCGGCTGATCCGGGCTCACGGACGGCCACGAACGAATCCATTTGGCTCTGGAACATGCGCGGGCCGACGAGGGTTTGAAACATAAACCGTTGCCACCAACTACTCTTAAGCGATTCCATGCTGGTCGGGTCGCTGCTGATCCCTGCGAACATCATGTGGATGGCAGTTTTGATCTGATTCTTGTTGACCTTTTCAATGATAACTGTCACTTCCAGTGCTCCTGTGCGAGTTTGACGCATTCCTGTTCACTTGGGAAAGTCAATTGGGCCAGCGCCTCAAGCGGCGTATACCAGGCGACATCATCTACCTCGTAACTTCGACTGTTCAGTTCCCCATCCACGACCCGTAGCAGGTAGAAGTCAACGCGTTTGATGACAAGTTCAGGAATGACCCGGCTGTAAGTATCGATGTAGCGATACTCGATGGTTTTGAGAAAGGCCTCGTGTACCGTATTGAGGCCCGTTTCTTCGTGTACTTCGCGAATGGCAGCCTGCAACGACGCTTCGCCCGACTCCAACCGTCCCTTCGGAAGCTGCCAACGCTGCCCGTGATTGGTGGCGATCAGGGCAATCTGCACCGATCCGTTGGCGGTGGCGCCCTGCGGCGCGATCTGATAGGCCACTCCCCCGGCCGAATGGCTCTGGCGCGTCGTACGTCGACGCGATTGGCTGGTGCGCAGCGTATAGCGATTGTGGTCGGGGTTTGGGCGTTGCGACATGGTCCTCAGATTGGTACGGGGCGATTGACGGGTCCAACATAGGCTGGGCATCCGTTCATTTGATGCCTACCTGCACCCTGGATTCGATGAACTGCTCAAGGTTAGCGAGTACGCATTTCAGTTGATCCTGTGGCGACGATGGCGGAAAGCTGACGCGCCAGCCGTTCCCAGTTGTTCGGCTGCAAAGACAGCAGCGATCCAGGCAAGAAGGCCGGTGTCACGAATGCCAGCGCACCGGCCAGGTCCTCGGTGGACCAAACTTCTTGGGCCTGAGCAAGCAGCGCCGATGTTTCGACATACTTGTTCAGCAGCACCAGCCACGCCGCCAGTCCGGCGTGGGCGCCGACGGCCGATTGCAACTTGGGCCGAGTGCCTCCCTCAAAGCGGAAGATCACGGTATCGTCATCGCCCAGCCATATGCGCCTGGGGATGACGAGGCCTGGGGATCGTTGTGAGAGTCCCCACGCCGCAAAGCTGCGATGAAGCCGGATCGTTTTCTGGGCAAGGCGGTCGGTCACCTGCAGAAAAGGACGGCTGCCGCCGGGCGCCGCGCCCGTGGCGGTGAGCCCTCGATTCGGGGTGAAGAAGTACCACTGCGCGTTCATAACCATCTCCACTTACGAAAATAACGAAGCAACGTGACGGCAACAACAATGAAAACAACCCAGACGAGCGGGTAAGCCCAGGGTTGGCGTAACTCGGGCATGTACTCAAAATTCATGCCATAGACGCCGGACACAAAAGTGAGTGGGATGAAGATAGAGGCCATAATGGTCAGCACCTTCATGATCTCATTCATGCGATTGTTGGCCAGGGCCAGGTAAATGTCTACTGTGCTGGTGACCAGCGCCTGCATGCCATCCACGAGACCGGCCATGCGCACCATGTGATCGTGGATATCCGCAAAGTAGACGCGTGCACTACCCGGAATCACACTGTACTCGTTGTTAGCCAAACGGTACATCAGATCGCGCTGAGGAATGAGCACTCTGGACAGGCGCAGCGCGCTGCTTTTGGCGGTCAAAATGTCGTCGAGCAGTCCCTCGTCGGATGTTGCGCCGCGTTGGAAGATCACATCGCCGAGCCGCTCTAACTCAACTTCGAACTGATCGAGCAGACGCATAAAGCGATCCACCTGCCGGTCGAGGATCTCGTAGAGGAGCATCGCCGGCCCTTGGGCGATGCCTTCGCTCTTGTGAAAACTCTCATCCTGCCACAACTCATCCACGGAACTCATCTCGCGTTCGTGGATCGTCACCAGAAAATTCGGGGCCAAGAAAGACATCCATCTCGCTGCTTGTCAGGTCAACAGGTTCACTGCCATAGTAGACGCTGTGCGTCACCAGGAAGAGATATCGGCGGTAATCGTTGATCTTCGGCACGAGCAGGCTGTTTGCGGCATCTTCAATCGCCAATGGGTGAAAGTTGAAGATATTCTGCAACACTTCGTTGAATTCTTCCTCGGTCGGGTTGAGCATATCGACCCAAAGCGTGGCATTCCCTTCACGGACGGCTGCCGCCAGTTGTGCCTGTGGAAAGTCGCGGACCAACGTTCCGCTTGTGTGTCGATACAAGATGCGTATCATGCGTCCATCCTATTGCGTGCCGCACTGTAGAAAATTTGAGACCACTGATGTGAACAGTACCGAAAGTTTCTGGATTTCTGCCAGGATTCATCAGGCGTAGACAACGATGGCATATGATACCACAGCGCTCTGCTTTTGGCGACTGATCTGGAGAGGAGCGGGTCTCTCGGCTACCCTAACCGATTGGACTGCCTACGGCGCCGAATTCTTTGTCCGCCTTCTGTAAATCTGCTTCTACCGGGCCCAAATCTTTGCGCACAACAACAATACCGCTATTGCCTATCAACCGCGCCAGGATTTCGTCGGTTCCATCCTGCCGGGCCTCAATCATTCACGGCTGATTATCAAAAAACCACGATACTTTCAAGCATGCGAACGACGAGCCAGAGAAAGACTGGCACAAGAATGGTCGTGGTTAGTCCACGTACAGTACCCGGTTGCCATGGCCACGTTGGAATCTGCTCCAGAATTCCGTGCTCTCGATTCATACCCTCAATGGCCTTGAGAAGTGGATCAACTTCTGCAAGGTTGCGTTCGGCAATGGATCGGTGGAAGTTCGTAATGCTGACCTTAAGCCACTGTCCAACCTCACCTTTCCAGCGCTCCTTTTCCTCGACCAACCTGTAGTGGATACCCAGGAGGGGTAGGATAAAACCGGCTATCGCGGTCAGGATGCCGATGAGCCAGCTTCCAGATCACGACGAAATCGTTCGAGAGCCACGGGTACGTCGCCAGCCAGAGATAAGCGATGAAAACCGTGGTTAGCGCTGTACAGGCAGTCAACCGAGAGAACGCGTACAGGGGAGAAAGGTTAAAGAGATCGATTTTGGCGTGCCTTGTGTAGATCAGGTTGACTATCCGTAACTGGTGAACGGTGTGATAGATCAAGTTCCAAAACAGGATCTGATCAGCGATCAAGGCCATACGCCAATACAACTGAGCAAGGATCGATGTGCCAAAAAAGCTCAGATCGGCACGGATGACCCCTTGTTCTACCCCTGTTAGTATCAACAGCGCACACACAATGCTCAACAATGTCACAAGGCGTACACTGCGCGCCGGCATGTTGTCCGAATCGGTAAGCAAGATCGGTAGCCTGTTGCTCCGATGCCTGCAACGACGGATGAAATTTATCCATAGCATGAACCGCCATTTTGTCCAGGTAGTGAATCATGGCGAGATAGCAGACGCTGCTACCAGTAAACACCGTAGCAAACCCGAACATGGCATGGCGATAGCTTCCCTCCCACCAGGCAATCACCAGTTGGACGCCTACCACCAGTAGAGCCATCAGCAGGTAGAAACACCAGGCCGGCGCAGGTCGCTCATCTATCCATGCGGTGAGACGATCAATCCAACTGGGAGAATACAGCGAATTCTCGTCTCGGCGTTCCCCAATCACTTCCATGCTTACTGACAGTTCCATGGTCTCCTCCTCTTTACAGATAGCCTGGCCTACGACTCACATACAGGGGTAGCTAGTTAAGGTGCTTCGACTACTGTCGGCGTGATCGGTGTGTCGAGCTGGTACTCGAAGCCGGCAGGAATGAAGAAAGCGAGAAAGGTTGCCGATGCGAGTGACAAACCTCAAGGCTGAGCAAAGTCCACTGTGCGCACGGCTCGCTTGGGTACGCTGAATTCTCCATCGACGAAGATCCAACTTCCCATCTCGGCGTTGTAGGTACACTCGGCAATGTAGACCGTGTCATATGCTACGAAGGAATGTCCGGTGGGCCCGAGGATCAGCGAAGGGAAGAGGATATGCCAATTACCGTCCGCGCACGCCGATGGGATGCTGCCTGACCAGGTCGCCGCCAGGTGTTGTTCGTTCTCCACCAGGGTTTGTTGCCACTTGGCGTCCATCGATTGGCAATTGCTGTTGCACGAGAGGATAAACAGCGTATCGACCGGGTTGTTCCCCGTGGCGTCATAGACAGTATCGTCGAGGACGATACGCGGCTGTCCTTGGGCGTTGATCACCAGGCTTGGATGCTCGCCCTCCCAGGGTAGTTCAGTGCTTTGCCAATTGAACATGTCCAGGCAGTCGGTGTCGCACCAGATGTAGCGTACAATATACCCCTGCATGGAAACGTAACTCGACAGGGCCACGCGGGGCTGTCCATCCCCATCCAGGGCAAAGTTCCACTGCGCTCCATGATCCCCGTTTGCGCCGACCAAGACGTTATGCCAGTTCTCGCCGTTGTCACACGCCTGGTCACAGGTGAAGTAATAGAGGCCGGGGAAGCGCAGAATGCCCAGGGGCAGGAAGGCTGCCATCAATCGCGGTTGACCGTCGGGTGTAAAGGCTAGCGCCGGCTTCTCCATCATTTCGTACTCGCGCACACCCGACCAGTCTTCGACTTTGGTAATGCGGGTATGATTCCAGTTGTCCGCATCTGTACACGCGGTGTCACACCATGCGTAGTAAGCGCCCGCTCCTTCAAGATCCACGGTCTCGTTGTAGTGATAGTAGACAAAGCGCGGACGTCCCTGCGGATCGAGCGCAAAGTAGCGGCGCTCCAGATATTGGCGTGGGGAATCCCATACGTCCGCAGGATCAGCGTCCCAGTGCCAGCTCAATTCTGCGGGCGTGGTCACGATTGTCTCGATCTGCCATTGCCCCTGGTCTGTGCACTGCTCGTCACAGGCGGCAAACAGGTAGCGGTCGGCGCGTCCCCAGGCTTCTTCGGCCCGCACCAGCAGAAGCAGGCGGGGCTGCCCGGCTGGGGTCAGGCCGATCTGCACCTCGCTGACCGCATCGCCCAGCGATACCCCCTGCCAGTTGCCCAGCTTGTCGCAATCCGCCGGGCAGTAGCGATAGGCAGCCGACGTGGGATTGGCCGCGCCGTTTGGATCCGGTTCATAGATTGGCTCATGGTAGACATAAGCAACATGTGTGCCGTTGTTGCCATCCACGGCGATGGAGCGACTGCCCGTGTTCCACTGGTTGTCCAGAAAGACGCCTGATCCCAGGCTGGGCGGCGGCGGATCGGTCGGCGTCGCTGTCGGCGTGGCCGTGGCGGACGGTGTTGGTGACGGCGTCATTGTCGGCGTGGCCGAACCGGTCGGCGTTGGCGTCACCGTTATCGGTGTGCCGTCGCCGGTTGCGCCCGGCATCAACACCACGCGCACTGCGCGTTTTACCAGGGAAATGTTCGTCCACGGTTCCCACTGGTCAGTCTCATCGTCGTACAAGCAGCGGGCGTGGTAAGTGGCATCGTAGGCCATGTGCGGTATCCCGTTGGCAGTCAGCGAGAGTGACGGCGTTAGCCCACTCCAGAAGCCACCGTCACAGTGGGGTGGAATGGCCACCGTCCAGGCGTTTTCCAGGTCGGCGTGTCTTTCCACAACCTCGAACTGCCAGGCGGCGTCGGTTTGCTCGCAGTGGTCGCTGCAATGAGCATAGCCCAGACCACCGGCGTTGTAGAGCGCGTAGGCAATGTGCGGTCGACCGGTTGCATCCAATTCAAGATCCGGATCTTGGCCGTCACCAGAGGCCGATCCCAGTTCCATGCGCTGCCAGTTACCGCCATCCAGGCAGCCGTTATTGCACCAGGCATAGGAGAGACGGTCGCCCTGGGCATTGAGCAGTGCCCCTTGGTAAAAGGCAACCCGAGGGTGGCCTGCGCCATCGACTTCCACATCGTACGCAATGTTAGGACCACTTCCCCGCTCAAAGAGCGGCGCACGCTGCCAGCCATCGAGGCTGTCGCAGCCTGTGTCACAGGCGAGATAGTAGAGAAAGAACTCATCCTGCATCGACGTGCCGTCGGCCACCACCCGCGGTTGACCTGCCTTTGTAAAGGTCAGCGACGGGTAGAGGAATTTCTCGAAGCGGGAATGGGTGCCGTTGTCCTGGTTGATGCGAATTTCCGACCAGTTCTCTGCCTGTGTGCACTGCTGGTCGCAGTACGCATAGAAGGTGCCCACGTGATCGGGTGTGATCCAGGTGTTGCGGTCGCTGTAGACAAAGCGCGGGCGACCTTCAGGATCAAGGGCAAAGTAGCGGTTGGGCTGCTCATCCGGGCGCAGTTCCACTATCGTCATGCCGCGATCGGCGGCGACCTGGGTGGTTGTCCACTGCGCCGGATTCGTGCATTGCAGATCGCACGCCGCATAGAAGAAGGCGCCGCCGTTGTCGGGCGTGTCTGTGCGGTAGAGAATGCGCGGTCCACCCTGCGGGGTCAATGAGAGCTGGATATCCTTCACCAGTTCGCCCATGATCACACCGCTCCAGTTTTCCTGGTTCCCACAATCCTGAGCGCAGTAAAGGTAGACGCCCGAAGTGGGCACGTCGGGGGCCACGGCTTCATAGAAGGTATAGGCCAAATAGCTCCCTCCATTTGCATCGGCGACAATCGCGGCGCGGCTTGTCTTCCACTGCATGGTAGCGAAAAAGGCGGCTTTCTGCTGCGGCGTCGTGGTCGACGTACTCGTCGGCGTCGACGTACTCGTCGGCGTGGGCGTCACCGTCACTGCGGATCCGTTGCCTGCTCCGACCACGAGAGGCAGATAGAGGGCGGGTGTGGCAGCGATTTCCTCTGCCACGGCCACCGAGAGGGTGCCGAGCGTGATATTGCCGCTCAGGCCAAACAGGCTCAACAACAAGAATAGAAAAGCAATAAGCAACTGACGCAGGTTCATGGCTGTTTCTCCTAAGGTTTCAAAGCGCAGGACGGGAACTGAACTACCCAGTCCAACCAAATCACCATCCACAAGCTGATAGGGTTGGTAGATACGGCGACCGTTGATAAAAGTGCCATTGGCGCTGCCCACGTCGGTGATACAGTACCCGGATCCGTTGTACTCAATCTTGGCGTGGAGCCGTGAAACAATGGCGTGCTTAACCAGGATCTGGCAGATCGGCGAACGACCAATTGTGCAGCCATCCGCCTGTAGCACGTAGTTGTCAGGTTCCACCGATTCAAGGTAGATAAGACGGCAGAGCGATGTGGACGGCATGGCCTCATTCCGGCTTCTAAAATTGTGTCACACAAACTCCACCCCATACCGGGGCGCATTATCCAGATAGCGGGTGACCACGTGATCCATATTCTGCGCTTGCGCCGCAGGGGATGTGGATAAAGTCGCCTGTCAAGGCCTGGACGGCACTGTCACCCATCTGTATGTCGAGCGTCCCATCGAGCAGGTAAAACGATTCCTGCTCGCGACGGTGGATGTGTGGCGGCGGCCTACCCGCAGGCGGTACGATTGCCCCCATGATGCAGTAAGCGCCATCTGACTGTTTGCCTGTGACGAGGAAGGTGTAGCGATCTCCGAGTCCCCAAAAGGAAGGGCCGCTATCTACAAGCACGTAGAGCGGGAGATTTTGCGTTGACATGAGCGTGTCCTTTCTGAATAAGCGACTTTCACTTGAACAAAATCCATAGAGCCACAGTAACTGGAAAGCCACGCTCCATCCAGGCGTTTTTCCTCTCTATTGTCTGAGGATTTGAGGAGGTTGATCGCAGGATCAGCAAAAAGCGCCCGCCGGCACATGCCGGCAGGCGCTTTATAGTACGACGACTAGTGTCATGCCAACGGTCAAGTGATGGCAATTCCGTAGGGGCGCTGCTTGCTGCGCCCGCAGTCCGCCGGGCGCAGCAAGCAGCGCCCTACCCATCAAATCACGCTTGACGCATCGCTAGATAGCGGTGGGGCAGTGGTTACAGGTTGAAGATTAGCCCAGGCCACAACGGGTATCAATGAAATCGGACGTGTCGTCCACATAGCGAGTTGACTGCGCAAAGAGCTGAGCGTGCGGTCGAGAACGTCAGCATCCATGCCAGGATCGTAGTCGCGCCCCCACACCGCCTCGGCGCAGCTCTGCGGCAGAGCTCGCCCGCATATTCGTAGAGGTGGTGAAGCAGGCGAAACCGAGTTGGCGTGAGATCGAGCACAGCATCGCCTACAAAAAAGAGCAAGCTGCGTTCGTCATAGCGCAAGCGAACCGTGAGCACAAACGTTGAGTCTGAGTCCACGAAGCGCAAGATAACGCCGGACGCGCCAAGACCGATGATGTCTCAGTCGCTCAGTAGGTAGAGTGCGCGCAAGCGCTGAACGTTGAAATATACCATTGGCGCTGCCGGCATCTACCAACAGATAGCGAGAACAAACGCCGATCTAGGCATTCAGCAGAACACCGGTGCGCTGCACCACAATCTAGCACAACAGAGATAGAACAGCTGTAGAGTACGCCTCCGATGAGTTTCGGCGGCTGAACGTCCTCGTGCAGCGCCTACAAGCGAGCCGGCTGAAGGGGTGATATGGGTGGCATTCTATTCCTCCGCCAACGCTTCGTCGATGGCTTGTCCCAGTTCCATTGTCTTGCCTTGACCCATGTAGACGGCAAAGGCGTCCTCCCCCAAAGCCAGGCGGACGGCTTCGCACACCTCCTCATAGGCGGCACGCTCGCAGAGCGCGATGACAATACCCATCGCCTGGCGCAGAGCTTCAGCAGCGCCCAGCAAACGGGCTACGCGTGCGGAAAGCGCCCAATCTGTCGCGGCCATGGCAGCCAGCGCGGTTAGCGACTCGCTGATTCCTCTACGATGCCCCAACTGTACACGAAGCTTCAAGCTTTCGGTATACTTTGCCGCCGCCAGGATCATCTGTTGCTGTCCGCGGGCAATGGTGCCCTGCGTCTGTAACGCCTCGCTCTCTCCAAGCAAGTTGTTCACTTCACTATGCAGCCAAAGGCTTTGCTCACTGAGGCTTTCCGCCTGAGCGAACTGATTGCTGCGGCAGGCAAGTAGACCCAGACGGTTGAATATGTTGGCGATTTCCCGCTTGTTCATCAACTCCTGGGCGATCTTGAGGCTCGTCTGGTAATGGATTGCGGCTTGCTCATCCTCGCCTTGCTGTCTTGCCAGTTCTCCCAGGTCTAGGAAGAGGAAGATCAGATCGGCTTGATTGGACAGCTTTTCAAACAGCGTCTTCGCTTCAGCATAGAAATCCGCCGCCAGCGCGTAATCGCCGCGCTCACGGGCAAGGGTGCCCAATCGTTCTAGATTCCAGCCGATGCCCCACGTATCGCCCAATTCTCGATACAGATCCAGACTATGCCTGCTCAATGCCTCTGCCTGGGCGTAGTCGCCCTGCCAGTGTTTCACCCGCGCCATGTTGTTGGTGGCGAGAGCGATCCCGACTTTGTGCACAATCTTCCCATGAAGGGTGAGGGCCTGTTGTGTATAAGCGCGGCCTTTTCGCCCGCACCTAGCAGCAAAGCAATATTCCCCAAGTTGAGGAATGTATGGGCGAGCCCACGCTGCGTGTGTCGGCGTTCATCTGCATCCTGCGTGGATTCCAGCAGACTCTGTAGTACATGCATTGCATCCTGGTAGTGCTTTTGAGAAACGGCGTACTCGGCTTGTACGTTGGCCAGGTTGCCGGCACCGTGCAGCGCCAACCACTGACTTGACAATGGCGCCTGAGCGCGCGTTGCAAAGCCCGATCGAGCCAGGTGCGCCCTTCGCTGATGTAACCGCGGATTTCCCAGAATCGCCACAGCGATCCAGCCAGCCGCAAACTCTGTTCTGCCCCGTCCTCGCGGCTCAAATAGGTGCTCAGGGCGGCACGCAGGTTGTTCAGTTCCCTGTCCAGGCGACCCACCCATTCGGCCAGCGTGGAATCCCAGAGATGAGGTTCGGCCTCCTGAACCAGATCATAGTAGTGGGCGGCATGGGCATCACGCGCCACCTCTTCCTCTCTCGCATCGCCAAGGCGTTGGATCCCAAACTCGCGTATGGTCTGCAACATGATGAAGCGTGGCTCGGTCTCCGTCGATTCAATCGGCTTGAGCAGGCTTTTGTCAATGAGCGAGGCGATGCCTTCAATCACGCGGATCTCTACCATGCCGGTGCGCATGCAAACGGTTTCGGCGGCCTTTAGCGAGAAACTTCCACTCATCACCGAGAGGCGACGGAAGAGCGCTTGTTCGTCCTCGCCTAGCAGATCGTAGCTCCAGGCAATAGAGGCTTGCAACGTGCGTTGACGGTCGGGCTGGTCGCGTGTTCCGCTGCGTAGAAAGCCCAACCGATCCACCAGCCGCGCCAGGATCTCCTGAGGAGAGAGGAATTTGCAATAGGCGGCGGCGAGCTCAATGGCCAGTGGTAAAGCGTCCAATCGGTTGCAGATCTCAACAATAGAGGCGGCATTGGTAGGGCTCAACCCAAAGCCCGGTTTCACCGACTGCGCGCGCTGGATAAAGAGTTTGACGGCTTCGCTTTGGATCAGTTCGTCGAGTGGGGGCAGTCGTGTCTGATCCGGCACCTCCAGCGCGGGCAAAGGAAATTCCTGTTCGCCGCGCACATGAAGCACCTCTCGACTGGTGACCAATATTCTTAGGTGGGGGCAGGCCGCCAGAAGATCACTCACCAGCAGAGCGGCTGATACTACCTGCTCGAAATTATCTAACACCAGCAACATGGACTTCTCGTGGATGTGGGCTTGCAAGCGTTGCAGGATCGACGTGCTGGCTCCATCCCGCAAGCCCAGAACTTGCGCCACCGTGGGGAGAACGAGATGATCCTCGCGGATCGGCGACAGCGCAACGAAGAAGACCCCATCTCGGCAATAGGCGAGACAACGCATGGCGACAGAGAGGGCCAGGCGCGTCTTGCCAACTCCGCCAGGGCCTGTCACCGTGACCATGCGCACATCCTCTGAACGCAGGAATTGTTGTACTGCGGCCACCTCTTCTTCCCGTCCCACAAAAGAGGTCAGCGGTGCAGGCAAATTGTTAGGAGGCGAGGCAGGACGTTCGGGATCGATCAATGAGACGATTTCCGTCGTCTCTCCTCCAGCGGCATGGAGCGCCACGCGCATGCTGGTCGCATCGCTAAATCGTTCTTCGGGCGTCAACGACAACGCCCGGTAGATGAAATCGGCGAGCGCAGAAGATACATTGGGGTTAAGTGTGTGCAGAGGTTGCAAGGGGTCAGGATGACCGGCGGCGACGGTGGCAAGCCTGCTGCGTGCATCAACAGGGTGGGCGGCAGAAAGCAGATCGTAGAGAGTGGCGCCCAACGCATACAAGTCACTGCGCGCGTCGGTGGGTCCGCCACGCATCTGCTCGGGGGATGCATAGGACACCGTGTAACCGGCGATGCGCGTCTCTGCAGGCGAGTGGCCCGCCAGTCCAAAATCCAGCAAAAAGAGCTCACCCAGGTCGCTGACCTTCAAATTGCTTGGCTTGATATCCCGGTGAATAATTGGTGGATTCTGGCGATGCAGATAGGTGAGGACGTCGAGCAACTGATCCGCCCAACGAAGCACGTCCTGGACGGGCAGCGGTTCCAGTCGCCGCAGCCCCTGAGTGGCAAGATCCTCTCCAGGGATGTAGTCCATCACCAGGAATTGGCCGGCAGTCTCCACGAAATAATCAGTGACCTTGGGCAGGGAAGGGTGACGAAGCCCCGCCAACAACTGCGCTTCCCGTTCAAAGGCAGCCCCCAAAGAGCGATCGCTACGCAGGATCTGCTTCACGGCAACCGTGTGGCCCAACCGTTGATCGATGGCCTGGTATACGGCGCCCATCCCCCCTTGACCAATCGAGCAGACGATCTGGTAACGACTTTGTAGCAAGGCGCCGGCGGCCAACATAGAGCGTGCTCCTGAAGATACACCGAATTGGACAGGAAATCTCGCTGCACAGGACAGACTTGCTTCCGCGCTCCATTATAGTGATTTTCTGTTCCTTGCCAATTGAAAATTGGACTCGCTCCAGGGCAATCCTTTGAAAAGCCCTAAGTGGAGCGGGTCTAGGATTTTCTGGTGCCGCCGAAGAGTGCCAATGCGCCCAAGAGGAAGGCGAATGCGGCCACACCCGCCAACGCGCCCACCACGTAGAGGGCAATGCGCAGGGTGGCGGATCCGTCACGTTGCGCCGGGCGCGGCTCGAACTCTGAGCGTACCGGTGGGATGGCTGCGGCATCGAGGAGGGCAAGCGATTGGGTGATCTCCGTCGTCTCTGCCGAGAGTACCTCCTTCGGCTCGAATGATTCGGCTGCCGGCGCGGCCACAGTCGAGGAAGGTTCGGCGCCAGGCTGAACCACTGCCGGCATACTCTGTGCCTCCTCGGTCGGCGGCTGGCCGGCCGGGAGCCCTTCTTCCTGGCCCTCCGGTGTTGGTGTTGCCTCAGGCGTCCACTCAGGCGTCCACGTTGGTGTGGGAAGATTCGACGAGTTCTCAGTTGTGAAGGTCTGCTGCTGTTGGGCCGGATCGATGAATGATCCTGGCAGCGGTGTCGGCGCGCTTACGGCCGGCGTAAAAGTGGGGGTAGCGGTTTCAGTCGGCGTAATGGTCGGCGTCGGCGGAATGGGCGTGTAGGTTTCGGTCCATGTTGGCGTGGGAGACGGATAGGGTGTATCGGGTGGGCCGGGCGTAAATGTCCATGTCGGGGTGGGTGTCCATGTGGGTGTGGGGGTGGGCGTCCAGGTTGGGGTGTGCGTGCGCGTCGGTGTAGCCGTATCCACCGGCTGTGCTGTGAAAGTGCTCGTCACCGTTGGGGTTGGGGTGGGCGCCCAAACGACTGTATTGGAGGAAAGGCAGATATCGTCATTCTGTAGGGCGTTTTCAGGATCATCGTCATACTGCCATGTCTCTTCCTCCACGGCGACTTGCGTGCTTCCCGAAATCGTATAGGTCGCTGTGATGATATAGGCGTACTTAATGCCGTCTGCGACACTGTAGTCGATCTGTGTATAGCGCCATGTATCCTGATCCTCCGTCTGTTCGGGCTGCGATATCTGGGGCAACTCTTCGACGGGCACTAGTGGCCCCCGGATCTCGCCCAGCGGTGACGTAAACTGAGCACGCGCCAGCGAAAAGGCGTCTGGTTCCGAAATCGTGGAGCGCCAGGCCAGCAGAATCCCTTCGCCGGGTCGATTCGAGGTGGCAAAGCAAATCAACGGCTCGACCGCCGGCTCCTCTTGGGCGTGCGCTGTTGTCGCTGTGAGCCAGTAGCTCAGCCCAAGCGCGGCCGTCAACAAGAGCAGCAGTGCCAGAGGACCTTTCATGGCATAGGTTGGTCGATCTCGACGTGATGGATTCATGGCCTCTGTAGCCTAGCGGTTGCCCGACCACCTGTCAATGTTGTCGTTGTCTTGATGCGTTCCGTCGCCGACCTGCCCGGCGGTTGCCGCCGGCGGGCGAATGGTCCACTGCCAGACAAAGCCGTAGCTGGTCGGGATCGCAAAGAACGGCTTTTCGATGCTGCCCAAGCCCATGCCCCAGAGGCTGTCTGCCGGTGCGCTGCCGGCCGGCGCTGCTCCATAGGAGGGCCCAACGCTGTTCATACCGAAATCGGCGGCATAGGCCTCGCCCGGCTTGCCCTGTGTATGGAGCTCCGCCTCTCCACCATTCCAGAAGATGCGTACGGGGCGATCCACAATGCGTTGGCCGGCTGGATCGAGCAAATCTACGAAAATGTGATGGCGTCCATTCGATTCCTGTTCATCGTACCAGACAGCCCGGATCAACCGCCAGTAGCCTTGCCCGGGTTCGACCTCAGCTTCAGTTAGCCGGACCTGGCGCTGATCGAGCCGTTCGTCCCAATCACGGGGAGCGGGCGTGGCGGATGGCGTAACGGTATCGGTTGCGGTGCTGACGGGCGTTGCCGGGATGGTGTCTGTCCCAACGGCTGTGGCGGATGGCGTAACGGTATTGGTTGCGGTGCCGGTGGGCGTTGCCGGGACGGTGTCTGTCCCAACGGCCGTTACCGTAGCGGTCGGTGTGGCGGTTGTCGTCGGTGTCTCGGTGGGCTTTCCACTCTGAATCGTCCACTGCCAGACAAGCCCGTAGCTGGTGTGGATTGTATGAAATGGTAGTTCGATGCTGCCCATCCCCATGCCCCAGATATCGTCGGCGGCGTCGTCGGTGATGGGCGCCGCGCCGTAGGAGGGTGCGATGGAATGCATGTCGAAGTCGGCAGCGTATTCCTCGCCGGGTTTGGCCTGGGTGCGGATGGTGGTCTCGCCCCCGGCCCAATAGATGCGAACGGGTACACCGACTTTCCGCTTACCTGCCTCGTCGAGGATGTCAACCAGAACATGATGCCGTCCGCCGGCTTCCGTCTCACTGTACCAGCGGGCGCGAATCAATCGCCAATAGCCCTGATTGGGCAGCGGCGTCGCCTCATGTAAAACGGCGAATCGTTGATCCAGGCGTCGATCCCACTGGCGGGCGATCACGTTGACCATGACGGTGGCCGTTGGCGGCGGCGGCGGCATGGCTATGGGCCGTTCCGCATAGATCATGGGGAGAAAGAGTGGCCGTGCCTCTGCCTCTGTCACGGTTGGGGCTGTTGGTGGCGTCTCTGCTGCGCGTGTGCTGGAGAAAGAGGCGAAGAAGACAAGGGTGACGAACATTAGCAGTCCGGCGGTGAGAGCATGCCGTGTCTGCGACCCTGTTTGCTTGTCCATGCGTGATCCTGTCGGTGCGATGGGTCTTGGGCAACTAACCTGTGTATTTGAAGAACAAAGGCAACCGTACAGGTGTGGCACACTGGCCCGATGCACCTGACGTGGTATAAGAACAACGTACGCCACTGGGGCCGACTTGACGAGGGGGTTTTTGCGGATAACGTCGTGGATTTGTATCAGTGACGCGAAGAGAGCCTCCTCGGTTTGTTGAGGAGACTCTCTTGGCGTCGTTCTATGAGCTGTTTACACTTAGAATTTATCCGTAAGTTCACAGCAGCCCGGCGAAGTTGGCTGTTTAGAGCGGACGTCGTGCTGCGCACTGTAATTTACGGATAGACACTTAAGACCCTACACATCCTACCGGCGCTCCATGCTGACGTCGATAGTCCAGGGGCTGGTGGCGTCAACATCGATCTGGTAATCGTCGACAGCTACCACTCGATAGCCTTCTTTGTAGGCCACAACCCCGTAGAATTCACCGGGGGTCAGGTTGCGATCAAGCTGATAGTAGCCGTCGCCGTCCGAGACGCCGGATGCGTAGATCGCGCTCTCTTCTGCGTTGTCCAGGAAATCGTCGACGGCAACGCCGGGATTCAGGAAGTAGATCGATGCACCCTTCACGGGGCGGTTGCGGTTGTCGGCCGATGTGACCGTACCGTTGACGATCACGCCTCTGCTGCTCGGTCGATTTGTCTGCTCTTCGATGATCTCCATCGATGCCGATTGCGCAATCTCATCTTCAATCAATAGTTCCAACTGGTAGCGGCCCGGGGGCAGTCCATCGTCTGCATAGAGACTGATCCAGGTGTAGTCGACATCGCCTTCGCTCCACACGCTTTCTTGTGTCGACACCACTTCGCCGTCAAGAGACCAGCGACGCGTCCACTTGGTGCCGTTTTCCACATTGTTCACATCAAAGAAGGCGTAGATCTCGTCGATGCTGCCAAAGATGGTGCCCGGGTTGAGCGGTTCATCGCGGTCGGTGACCCCTTCGGCAAAGGTGATGGAGCCGAATGATCCGGTGGGGGCGCCACTTCCTTCGCCAATCATCACGCCACCACGATAAAGCTGCTCGCCGTTGAGATTGATCTCGACTTCGTAGAAACCATCGTCGAGGCCGCGTTCATCGTAGAGGTTGACCCAGGTTGAGCCTTCTGAACCGTAGCCCCACACCACGAGATCGTTGTAGATGCGGAAGCCGTCCTGATACCAGTTGAACTGAAACTCGCTGCTATCCGGGAAGTTGCCGTAATCGAAGGTGGCGTAGATCGTGTCTGTATCGCTGGCGAAGCGCACATCAGGATTGCGTGGCCGTCCGCGGGAATCAATCGCTCTGGCGAACTGCACATTGCTGATGTAGGCTGCATTGGGGCTGCGCGGCGCATTGTTCTGCGGATTCAACAGCGCGCGCTTGACAAAGTCCATCGCCAGATTGCCATCGCGCACCAGGCCGATCATACCCATATCCATGACGCCGGCCGTAGGCACGCCGATCATCTGTCCCTGTTCGTTGGTCGCCAACCCGCCCGAGTTGCCGTGGTTGATGTTGAGATCAACCTTGAGCCATTCACTATAGCCATCCTTATCTTCGTCGAGGAAACCCGAAATCGTGCCCGACGTAAAGGTGACCGTATCGCCGCCAATGCTGGGGAAGCCAAACGCATTGACTTCGTCGCCGATCTGCAATTCCTCGCTGTCGCCGACTTCAATCACAGTCAGCCCCAGATTGTTGGGCAGGGGCGCATTCGTGTCTTCCAATAGTCCCACAATGCGCAACAACGCCAGGTCTAGAACCGGGTCGCCGGCGACGAGGACCGCCGCATAGCGCAGTACAGGTGCGCCGCGCAGATTGGTCGGGTTGACGGCAATCCCGGCATAGCCGGTGTCGTTGTACAAAGTGCGTGTTTCGACTTCTCCCATGACGTGGTAGTTCGTCAGGATCAGTCCATCTTCGCTAAGGACAGTCCCGCTGCCTGTGCTATAGAGATCGTCTTCATTGGCAACCGGTACAACGACCTGTACAGTAGCCAGGAGGGCGTGGTTGAGGTCTGCGCGGGCAATGGCAAACGCACTTTGATGGGTCAGCGATCCACCCAGCGTCAGCGTCACCGCAACCAACCACAGGACGATGACCTGTTTCCGCAAGGAAACTCTGTGCAAAAATTGTTGGATCATGGCATATTCTTTCATTTTGGTCTAGCCGAACCGGTAAGGGTGATCTCACCACCGTTCTCGGCAGGGTGGCTGCTACTCTTGCACGTCCAGGTGATCGAAGAGGGTGCGGAAGGCTTCCTCGGCAGATTCCCATTCGGCGGCGTCTGCGGCGGTAGTGACCACCACCATTTCCTGCGCCCCTTCTTCGCCGGCGATGAAGATGAGATCCTGGCCTTTGACCACTACCGGCAGCCCGAGCGCTCCGCTCTCACGCGTGGGGTCGGCAATGTAGGCATAGGTGATGAGCAATGCATCTTCTCCATTCGGGCCAGAGACGACGTCGCTGCTTATTGTGCGGAAGCGCTCCAATTCCTGGCTTCGCTGCAGGGGCCAACTCACGTTGATCAGGCTGAGATCCTCGCCCTCTCGGAGCGGACGGGCATAGACTTCGATGCGGCTATCGAAAGTGCTGGCGCCGGCAGGATCCACGGCGCTGAAGAGCCGTTCGCCTTCGCTGTCTGACGTGATCCAGCCGACGGGGACAACGACCGACGGAACCTCACCCTCAAAGGAATACTCGTCGACGGCGTTGACCGCACCGTTACGCACGATCCAGCCCAACAGGATGGCGATGATAAGGACGGCGATGGTGTATTGATCGTTGCGCCGTTGTTCTTCGGGTGTGGGCGGTTGATTGGTGATGCTTGGATTGCGCAAAGAATCGAGCATTGAATTGAGCATGGCGGACATCAAGCGGCTCCTTGATCTTCGGCGGTGGAATCATCGTGGGTTGTGGTGACCGTCGGTTCGATGGGCGCTGTTGCGGGCGTCTCCGCGGCCGCCGGCATTTCTGTCGCCAGTGCTGCCGATGCCTGCGCCGCCAGCAGATCCGCCCGACCGGCGGCGGCCACACGGATCGTCTCTTCGTTGGCGCGATTGACGAGCCAGAAGACCGCGCCCAGCGTGATCACGGCGAACACCGTCGCCAGGATCAGACCGTTCCACGGGTTGCTGGTGAGGCCGGCGTCCGTCACTCGATCTTCCAGCAAGTAGAAGATCCCGTTGAGAGCTGCCGCCAGGGCCAAACCCGCCGGGACATAGTAACTGGGGGTTCGCTCAAAGCGGGCCTGCCCCAGAAAATATCCCAGCACACCGGCAAAGCTGGCGTGGGCCAGTGACGTGACGACAATGTGCAGCGAGCCAAAGCCAAGGTCGACGCCGCCATGATCGATGACGTAGAAGAAATTGAGAACAGTGGCAAGGCCCAACCCCGCGGCGATGGCGTAGATGACGCCGTCTACGCGTTCGTCGAACTCCGGGCTGCTGTAGATCCCATAGCGAACTACCAGATAGACGAGACCCTCTTGAACGAAGCCCACCAGCAGAATACCGCCGACCAGTTGCGTCCACACGCTGTTGTAGATCCAGCGGTCGATGCCGAAAAAGCTTTCGAGCAGAGGATAGACGATGGCTGCCGTCAGCAACGCGCTCAGCCCAAAGATCATAAAGAGTTTCGTCTTTGGCTCGGGTTCAAGACGGTCGAGGCGATAAAAGAACATCAGCCAGAGCACGGCCGGAACCAGACTCATCAACAACCCAAGCAGAATCAGTCCTGGTTCGCCCATGTTGCGTCCGATGCCAGAGATCAGGTTGAAGAACGCCACGAAGATCAACAACCCGCCTAACTCCATCAATGAAGCCAACCAAAAGCTTCGCCGATTGTGGGCTATGTGTTCAGCATCAGGCTGATAAAACGCCAGATCAGTCCCACGCATCTGTTGCACAGAATGCCTCCTTGTTGGTACTGGAAAGTAGATGTATTTCCCTGATTTGAGGATGCGTGACGCCAAAAGAGGAATGGCGTTGCGGCCATTTTACAGTAGTTTTGCCATTATACCAGATGGCGATTAATCATGATAACTGGAAACAACGATTTCTTTCTGTCGCTATGTCTGCCGCAAAGGTCTTCGGAAAACCCCGGGCACGTTCGCCCCAAGCGTGGGACGCGCCCGCATGATAGGGTGTAATTCAAGTTGGGGGCAAGTCGTAGGGGTTTGGGTGGGGCGGCAGGTAGTTTCGCCGGTAGGAGGCGCACAGAGCGACGTCGGTTTTCCGCCCCACCCAAACCCCTACCTCTGTTGGGGGCCAAGTTCGCCCGAATCTGAAGTACACCCGCACTGACCTGGTGTGTCCCATATTATTAGGTGGGTTCGTGCCTACCGGGAAGCCACGGCGGATGGACACGGAGGTCCATCCCTACGTGTAGGGACCGGCCTCCGTGCCGGTCCGTTCTGCGTAGCTGCCCTGACGATCAGAACCGAAAAACTTGGGACGCACCCACACTGACCTGAATGATTGACATGGCTCTAGTGGCTACGGTATGATCCCTGCCGTTGATGGCGTTCGTTCTCTTGAAGGGCGCCGGCGCTTTTGCAAATGATTCCCTAATCGAGTCCACCGTGAGTAAACAGTTTATTTCTTCTAATAGCAAATCCAGCGGCAATCCTCATATCCCTGCACCGAGGCTGGTGCAGACTGCGCACGAGTTCAGCGAGATGATGGCTCAGCTACAAACGCAGCCGCTGATCGCTGTCGATACGGAAAGCGATAGCCTCTATCGCTACACCCCGCGCGTCTGCTTGATCCAGATCTCCAGCTTTAGGGATACCTCTGTACAGGATGAGTCAAGCCCTGATTCGATTATAGATTATCTGGTCGATCCCCTGAGGCTGACAGAGTTGGGGCCGTTGGGCGAGATCCTGGCCGATCCTAGCGTCGAGGTGATCCTGCATGCCGCCGAGAACGATATTCTGCTCTTGCATCGCGATTTCGGCTTCGAGACGAAGAACGTCTTTGATACTCAACTAGCCGCACGCATCATGGGGCGAAACGGCGTCGGGCTTGCCGCCATCCTTGAAGAAGAGTTTGGCGTGATCAGCGATAAAAGCATGCAGCGCACCGATTGGGGACGCCGTCCACTGACGCCCCAGCAGATGACCTACGCCCAGATCGACACTCACTTTTTGCCCGCACTGCGCAGCCGTCAACTCGACCGTCTGCGTGAGCGCGATCGGCTGCGTGAAGCACAAGAAGGCTTTGCTTTCCTTGAACGCATTCGTTACGAGGAGCCGACGGAGGGACGCAACTTCTGGTCCATGAAGGGCACCCGAGAGGTTGAGCGCGGGCAGTTGGGCCTGCTGGAAGAGCTGTGGATCTGGCGCGAACAGACGGCGCAGCGGCTGGAGCGTCCTCCGTTCAAGGTGGTCAACGATCGCGTGCTGATCGAGTTGACCCAGAATCCGCCTGCATCGTTGAGCGATTTGGAGCGAATCTCGGGGTTGGGCAGCCACCAGGTCAGTCGCTATGGCGCAGAGATCCTGCGCGCTGTGGAACGAGGCAAGCAGCGTCCGCTGCCTGATCTGCCCGCACCCACCCCTCGCCCCGAATTGTTGCTCAACCGCCACGATCAAAAGATATTTCAATCGTTGCGCCAGTGGCGTTCAGAGACATCCTCTGCGCGTGGCGTCGACCCCGATATCGTTTTTAGCAATGATCTTTTGTTGCAGATCGTGGAACACAAACCACGCACGGTTGAGGATCTCTCTCAGATCCCGGCGATTGGGGCGTGGAAGGCCGAAACCTATGGCCCTGCCATTTTGCAATTGCTCACCTAGCGCCTGCAGAGATACGGATTCATCCATCGTCTTTTCTACTTCTTCCCAAACACATTGAGAAACTGTTGGCAATGAAACAAATGCTTCTGCTGTTGGTAACTGTCGGATTGAACGTCATGGGCCAGTTCCTGATGAAACAGGGGATGAGCCAGATCGGCGTTATTGCGGGTCCACTGGATATTATTGCGAATAGTCTGTTTCGAGCTTTCCTAAACCCCTACGTCATCGGTGGCGTGGCCGCTTATGGATTTAGCAGCATCTTCTGGCTGATTCTTTTAAGCCGGGTCGAGCTTAGCTATGCCTACCCTGCTCTCGCCCTTGGATACGTCCTGGTCACACTGATCGGCGCCTGGATATTGGGTGAAAGTGTCAGCAACCTGCGCTGGGTGTCCGTAGGTGTCATCTGTATGGGTGTGGTCCTGTTGAGCCGGAGTTGAGATCCTAAGAAATGTACTGAATTAAAAAGAGGGACAAGTTATCCGCTTGTCCCTCTTTTTTTAATTCAGTACACTTCAACGGTCTTTAGGCCGGCTGAGGTGAAATCGGCCCCGGAAGTTCAGGATTGTGCTGTCGTCCTTCAAAGATTTCGGCGAATTCGTCCGCCTCCAGCGTTTCGCGCTCGAGCAGCACTTCGGCGACGTTGTCCAGTTGCGTTCGATAGGTCGAGAGCATCTGGCGCACCCGTTGGTAGGCACTGCTCACGATGCGGCGCACCTCATCATCCACCTGTTCGGCAACTTCTTCGCTGTAGTCGCGCTGCTCGGAAATCTCACGCCCCAGGAAGACATTTTCTTCCTGACGACCGATCTGCAGCGGACCCATTACATCGCTCATACCATACTTGGTGACCATTGCCCGCGCCATGCGCGTGATCTGCTGGATGTCGGAACTGGCCCCATTTGAGATGTCGCCAAAGGTGACTTCCTCGGCAACGCGACCGCCCAATGCCACTGCAATCCGGTCGATAAAGTATGAACGAGGCACCAGATAGCGATCCTGTTCGGGGACGGTCAACGTGACGCCGCCCGCACTGCCACGAGGGACAATGCTTACCTTGCGCAGGGGATCGGCGTGTTTGACCAGATAGGCCACAATCGCGTGTCCGGCCTCGTGATAGGCGACCACGCGGCGTTCGTGTGCCGTCACCAGGCGACTGCGTCGTTCGGGCCCACCCATGGCGATCCGCTCAATTGACTCTTGCATTTCGGACATGGTGATGGCCCGCTTGTTGCGGCGCGCCGTCAAAATCGCTGCTTCATTGACCAGATTTTCCAGGTCTGCGCCGACGAACCCCGGCGTCTGGCGTGCGATCAAGTTTAGATCGACGTTGTTTGAAAGCGGCTTGCCCTTCACATGCACTTCGAGGATCTCGCGGCGACCCTGCAGATCAGGGCGATCCATCGTGACACGGCGGTCGAAACGACCGGGGCGCAGCAAAGCCGGGTCCAGGATATCAGGGCGGTTGGTGGCTGCGATCAGAATGACGTTGGTATCGGTGCCGAAGCCATCCATCTCTACCAGGATCTGGTTGAGCGTTTGCTCTCGTTCATCGTGGGATCCGCCCAATCCTGTGCCACGGTAACGCCCGACGGCATCGATCTCGTCGATGAAGATAATACACGGGCTGTTGCGTTTGGCCTGTTCGAAGAGGTCACGCACACGGCTGGCGCCCACGCCCACAAACATCTCTACAAACTCGGAACCCGAAATGCTGAAGAAGGGGACACCGGCCTCGCCCGAGACGGCCTTAGCCATCAACGTCTTGCCGGTGCCAGGAGGGCCGACCAAGAGCACACCCTTGGGGATGCGTGCGCCTAAGGCCACAAACTTCTGCGGCTCTTTGAGGAATTCGACAACTTCCTCCAACTCTTGCTTGGCTTCGTCTGAACCGGCGACATCGTCGAAGGTGACCGTTGGCATGTCTCCAGTGAAGAGACGGGCCTTGCTCTTGCCAAATGACATGGCCTGATTGTTGCCCGATTGGCTCTGCCGGAACAAGAAAAGGAAGAGACCGGCGATCAAGATCAGCGGCAGCAAGTTGATGATCAGGGCAAACCAATTGCCACTGCTCGACGGCGGCTCGTAGACGATGTCCACCTTATTGAGTTGGGTGGCCGTAACACCCAGCCCCTGCAACGTGCGGATCAGCGGGATGCCCAACTCTTTGCGGCTGATCAACGGCGTCTCGCTGTCGTTCAGAAAGACGCGGATCTCCTCTTCGCGCACGGTGATGCGAGCAACCTGTCCTTCGCGAACCCGCTCCGCCACACTGCTGACGCTGATCGACTGCGGTGTCTCGCCGGGGCGATAGACATTGAGGAAAAGCGCAGCCGCCGCCACAATGATGAGGAGGTAAACGAAGGCATTACGTGTCCAGTTCGTGTTCACCAACCACTCCTTGGGTATGGGTGAAATCCATATTTCAGGATAATTCTTAAGCACAACGTGAGGCTAAGTATATCAGCCAACAGAGTGGTTGCCTAGTATCGGGCAATACGATTTCGCCGATCAAGAAAGCGCTGTGGTATCCTGCTGGCGCATCAGTTTATTAGCCGAAAATCGTGCCTTGCCATGTCAATACTGGAGAAAGCCTTGGCCCTGTTCGACTCTATCAAAAAATTCTTTGGCGCAGCACCCAAAGCTACACCTGCCCCCATTCAGCGTCCACTGCCGCCGATTGAGCCGGACCCCGAACCGGAGGTGGCCGAGCTTTCGGCTGCCGACCTGATGGCCGAATTGGCCGTGGGCACGGATCTGCTTTTGCTGGACTGCCGCGAGACCTATGAGCGTCAAATGGCGCACATTCCCCACGATCTGCACATCCCCATGGATGAGCTGCCGCGGCGACTGGCTGAGTTGGAGGCCGCCACCGGCGATAAATCGCGCCCGGTTGTTGTCTACTGCGCCTCTGGCATGCGCTCGTTTGGCGTAACCCACTTCCTCGCCGAACAGGGGTTCAATGCTCGCAACCTGAGCGGCGGGCTGACCCGTTGGCAGATGGCGCGTGGTCCCATCGAGCGCGGGTAGATCACGTACCAATTCAGTCGATTTCGTCGCCCATACAGACTTGAATATCGCGCGCCGATTTGATCCACGGGTGATCGAGCGGCACGGTTTTGCGTTTGCCGATCACCTGATCGAGCGGAACCGCTTCGGCGCCGTCTCCTCGCGCCGCAACCATCACACCGGAAACGCCATCGTTGATCAGCGATGCGCAGGCTGTGCCCAGCCGCGTTGCCAGCAAGCGGTCCGCGGCGGAGGGTGTGCCGCCGCGCTGCAGGTGCCCCAGAATCGTGATGCGCGCTTCGAGACCGGTCAGCTCTTCCAACTGTTGTGACAGGCGTAGGGTGTGGTTGCCGGTTGCCACCTCGACGGCGGCCAGTTGCTCTTTGGCCTTTTTCCTCTCCTTCTTGCCGTCGGCCTTGTCGACGGCGGCCCGCGCCTCGGCCACACGTTGCGTATCTTCGGTTGAGCGAGCACCCTCAGACACGGCCACAATGCTGAAGCGGCTGCCCCGGCGGCTGCGGCGGCGGATGGCCTCGGCCACCAGCTCTACATCATAGGCAATCTCTGGGATCAGGATCACGTCGGCGCCGCCGGCGATGCCTGCACCGAGTGACAGCCAGCCTGCGTTATGACCCATCACCTCCACGACAATGATGCGGTGGTGGCTGTGCGCCGTGCTGTGCAAACGGTCAATCGCCTCCGTGGCAATCCCCAACGCCGTATCAAAACCGAAGGTGACATCGGTCATGGCTACATCGTTGTCGATGGTCTTGGGCAGGGTAATCACGTTCACGCCTTTTTCGATCAGGCTATAGGCATTCTTGGCGGTGCCGCCGCCGCCCAGGCAAACCAGCACATCCAGGTGGTGTTTCTGATAGACTTCGACAATCGCGTCGCGCATGTCCATCTTTTTTCCACCAATCGGCATCTTGCTCGGCTTGTCTCGGCTTGTGCCCAGGATAGTGCCCCCTACGGTCAGGATCCCGGACAACTCGCCACCCGTCATGGCGATGTGCCGATCCTGGAGTAGACCGCGAAAACCATCGCGGAAGCCGACAACGTGCATGTTGTATGCACCCAACGCTGCCTTGCCCACACCACGGATCGCCGCGTTGAGTCCAGGGCTGTCTCCGCCTGCTGTCAAAATGCCTATTGTCTTCGCCACGGGTGTTCTCCTTTATGGTAGTGCTACGCGGATGCTGCCTGGCTACTGGGGACATCAATGTACCTTGGGGATTTAGGAAACCGCTACAACTGCGGTCTAGTGTAGTGTCGGTGGAGCGGTGTGTCAATCTGTCATCGCGAGCGGGGTGCACTCAGGATCTGTTGTTCAAATGGCAGTAGGGGTTTGGGTGGGGCGGGGAACCAATGTCTCCTACCGGCGAAACTACCCGCCGCCCCACCCAAACCCGTACGACAAACGATCAATCTCTCATCGTGAGGGGATGCACCCTCGCGAGGCGTCGAGGCTTCTCAAGTTCGAGCCGGTGGAGTAGTCGATCATTCCCGCCTCCAAAGGCTGCCAATTCTCAACGAGAGACTCTGCACCCTGCACTGTCCACCTGACCAGGGAAGAATCGGGTCAAACTGTGGGAGCGGATTGGCATAAAACGCGGATGGCAACGCAACCCTCAACCGGTAGAGTAGAGAACACAGGCATAGTTGGAGCGGAGCGATCTCCAGTTGCCTTTCCCAACCTGTAAGTGATCGCAAGCAAGAACACGCTTCTCCAATCAGAATGTGTGAACAGAAAGGACCAATGATGCAACAGCAAACCTATAGCAAGACGGCCCTGGGCATGCTTTTTGGCATTTTCATCGGCGGCGCAATTGCCGTGTTGCTTTTTGCTTTCACCGGCAATGCTCTTAGCTTCACCGCGGCCGGCGTGGGCGTAGCCTTTGGACTGATCTTGGGCGCCGGATGGGAGCAGAGCCAGAAAGGACGGTAACATTGTTTCCCCAAATAGCATTCGAAACGTTCAAACACAGTGCAATTTGGACAGTCACCGGCGCCATCCTGAGCCAGGGCGGCATTGAGTTTGAGGCGACGACCCCCCAATACCTTAATTGGGTGGCTGTAGCCTGAAAATACGCGAAAGGAATTGACCAATGGCAAACTACACTATAGACGAATTTGTACAACAGACGGGACAGAGCGACGAGGCGCGCCGTTTCTTCGAGTTGGAGAACCCCTACATGCTGGAGGTCAACCTGGACGGGTTGGTCTGGGCCAAGCTGGGCACCATGATCGGCTACACAGGCGCCGTCAACTTCACGCGTGAGGGCATGCTGGAGCATGGTATGGGGCGCATGTTCAAGCGCATGATGACGGGCGAAGGCACCAGCCTCATGAAGGCCGAGGGTCGGGGGCGGGTCTACCTGGCCGACCGCGGCAAGAAGGTGCAGATCCTGACCCTGCGCAACGAGACGGTCTTTGTCAACGGCAACGACCTGCTCGCCTTCGAGGACGGTCTGGAGTGGGATATTACCATGATGCGGCGCATTTCGGGCATGCTGGCCGGTGGACTCTTCAACGTGCGCATCTCCGGCCAGGGCATGGCCGCCATCACCACCCACTACGATCCGATCACGCTGCGCGTCACCCCGGATCAGCCGCTCTTTACCGATCCTAACGCCACTGTGGCCTGGTCCGGCTCGCTCTCACCCGAGATCCGCACCGACCTCTCGGTCAAGACCTTCCTGGGGCGGGGCAGCGGCGAATCGATCCAGCTCCACTTCCAGGGCGACGGCTGGGTGGTGCTGCAGCCCTACGAAGAGGTCTACGCACAGGTGGGGCAGGGATAGCGTGAATCCTTTGAGCGTTATTCTGCTGCAACCCTTTTGGAACCGCCGGGAACGGCGCCTGCGATCACTCTGGCGTCTGCTGGGCGCGCTCGTCCTCTTTGTCGGGGCCACACTTGCCTTAGCTGTTCCTCTGGAACTGCTCGGCTGGGTGCAGATGGGCGCCCTATTCAGCCTGCTGACCTCTGTGCTGGCGGTGTGGGCAGCCGGGCGCTGGCTGGATCGGCGTCCCTTCACCGACTTCGGGCTGCATCTGGACCGGCGCTGGTGGATCGACCTGGGCTTCGGTCTGCTGCTGGGCGCCCTGCTCATGGCGGCCATCTTTGCCGTGGAATGGGCGGCGGGCTGGATCAGCGTCGAAAAGACGTTTGCCGTGACGAACCCCGAGCGGTCGTTCCTGCCCGCCATCCTCAGCGCCGCTCTGCACTTCCTCGCCGTGGGCATCAGCGAGGAGCTGCTCTTCCGCGGCTACCTGCTGCGCAACCTATCGGAGGGCTTCAAATTCCCCGCCATCGGCGCCCGCGGCGCGGTGGTGCTGGCCTGGGTGCTCAGCAGCCTGCTCTTTGGGTTTGCCCACGCCGCCAATCCCAATGCCACCGTGATCAGCACGGCCAACATCGCCCTGGCCGGGATCTTCCTGGGCGTGGGCTACGTGCTCACGGGGGATCTGGCCATTCCCATCGGCGTACACATCACCTGGAACTTCTTCCAGGGCAACGTCTTCGGCTTCCCCGTCAGTGGCAGCCTCACACCGTTCGCCACTTTTGTGGCGATCGATCAGGGCGGCCCCGAGCTGTGGACGGGCGGTCCTTTTGGTCCCGAAGCAGGGCTGATCGGTATCATCGCCATTGTCCTGGGTACGGTGCTGACCTGGCTCTGGATCCGCCGGACGCATGGGCAGGCTACGGTCGACGCAGAGCTGGCGCGGTACGAACCCATCGGCCCCGCACACAAGGCCAATCAAGAGCCTATGCGCGAAACATGAGCGAATCCTTGCGGCCGCTATCAACCTTTGCGGATGGTTGGATTCAGATGCGGCACTTTTGCGCGCAGGGTGAGATGCACCACCCGCCGGCTATGCGGCGCCGCTCCGCCCCATCACCGCCCTACGTCGTCGCCATACCCACCACGCGGCCCATAGGACAACAACTGCCGCCGCCCCCATCGCCGTTTGCGCCGTTCGAATACGCCGTCGGAAGGAGGCGCTGTCGTTGACACGCGGAAATGGCTGTGCCGGCAGATCCACGCCCAGGAAGGTGCACAGCGGCGCCCATCCCTGGCGCACATCGTAGATCAACAGTCGCTCTGCCGGCACCGACGCGCATCACCGTCTCGATGTGACGCTGGTAAACGCTCAGCGCGTAGGCCTTGTCCGTCGCCTGCCCGTGGAAGATACCGTCCCAGATCACACAGTCCTGCATCTTTGTCACCTGGCGCAGGCCGGGGGTGATGTGCCGTAGCCACGCAACGGGGAAATCGTGGACGGCAGGATAGATCGTCTGCATGACACTGGCATACCAGCGCTCGGGCTCGCGCACCGTCAGGATCACTTTGGCGTGGGGATAGGCATCCATCAACGCCGGGTAGAAGGCCGATGCCGGCCAGTCTACGGCGGCGCCATAGCCTTGGAAGAGGCGATGCCAATCGACTGGTTCGCCCTGGCAGGCGCGCTGCCACGTCACCGCGTGTTGAGGGCGGGCGAAGACTTCGGTCATGTGGTAGCAGCGGCCGAGGCCCAGAATTTCCAGCGCACGCTTCAGCGAGGCGGTTCCGGTGCGACCAAACCCAGCGCCGATCACGTTGAGGGTCATTGGGGTTTGGCCAGATAGGGCATGATCTTTTCGATCCAGATCCAGGCGATGAAGCCGCCTACCACCAAAGACGAAGCGAACGACCAGAAACCGTAGATCTCGTAATAGCGAACGAGCATCCCTTCAAAAAAGCTGAACGGTTGATACCCCACCGCCCGCCAGACCTCGCCTACATCGATGACACCGCCAATGCTCAGTAGATCGGCCAGCAGCGTTGTTCCGGCCAGCAGCCCGGCCCCAAAGAGCATGAAAAACCAGCCGTTGTCGAACCAATCGTAGTGGATCGCCACCATCATCACGATGATGGCGACGGTCAGTGGCGCCGTAAGCACCAGGATATTCCAGATAGAAGTGGCTTCGTCGATGCCCAAATCGCCGGGTTCGAGCAAGCTGACGATCAGGGTTGGCAAAGAAAGTGTGGGCAGCGTAATGAACAATGCAACCCAGAAACCGGCCGAGCGGATCTGTGCCAGATCCTCTTTGAGTGTGCGCTTTGGTTTCTGTTTGGGCGCTTGCGGTGAAGATGGCTCGCTTGTGGAAAGTTTCGTACCGCATCGGGCGCAGAAGGCGTCTGCGGAAGAGGCCTTTGCGCCACACTTCGTACAAAAAAGAGAAGAGGGAGAGGGTGCCTGCGTCATATCCTGATCAAATTCCGTTATGGGTGAAGTTGCTGCTCGGATTGTGGGATCTCGTTTTCGCCGAGATCGCGGCCGTGTCTACCAAATTGAGTCTCGTACAGATGAGCGTAGAGTCCTTGTTGCGCCAACAGTTCGGGGTGAGTGCCCTGCTCGACCAGTTGGCCCTGGTTCATCACGAGAATCTTGTCCGCCGCCAATATTGTAGACAAACGATGCGCAATCACAAAGCTGGTGCGCCCTTTGAATAGGGGCTCCAATGCCGCCTGGATCAGCGCTTCGCTCTGCGAGTCCAGGTGGGCCGTCGCTTCATCCAAAATCAGGATACGTGGATCCTTCAAGATGACGCGGGCAATGGCAAGGCGTTGTTTCTCACCGCCGCTCAGCCGATAGCCGCGTTCGCCGACCAGGGTTTCGTAGCCGTCCGGCATGGTCATAATAAACTCGTGGATATTGGCGGCACGGCAGGCCGCTTCCATTTCGGGCGGAGATGCATCCTGTTTGGCATAGCGTAGATTGGCTGCGATCGTGTCGTGCAAGAGGTAGGTCTCTTGGGTGACAATGCCGATTTGCGCCGCCAGCGAATCGAGCGTCACCTGGCGCAGATCGTAGCCATCCACGGCGATGTGACCTTCGGTGGGATCGTAGAGACGCGGCAGCAGATAGGTGATCGTCGTCTTGCCCGCGCCGCTCGGCCCAACCAACGCCACCAGTTCGCCAGGATCAACGTGGAAGCTGACGTGTTTGAGCGCCCAAAGCCGCGTCACCGCCGGCCCATCGCTTTCGCTATCATCTTCGTCTGTCAAATTCGTCTGCTCGGATTCACCGGCCTCGGCGCTGTCGTCGGTCACTTTCTCTTCCACGTAGCTGAATGAGACATCGGTGAAGTCGATCTCCCCGCGCACGCTCTTTAGCTGTTTGGCGTCGACCTTGTCTGAGATCTCGAGCGGCATGTCTAAATACTCGAAGACTCGTTCAAAGCTGACCAGCGCTTGCACGAATTCCACCTGCACATTGGTCAGCGAGGAGATCGGTCCATATAGACGCGACAGATAGGCGGCAAAGGTGACAATCGTGCCTGGTGTGATCACGCCGTCGAAGACGAAGTGACCGCCTACCCAATAGACCAACGCCGTGCCCAGTGCACCGGCAATGCTCAGCCCCATAAAGAACCAGCGGCCGACCAGGGCACGACGCACACCGATATCACGGACTTTGCGGTTGATGGCGCCGTAGCGTTCTACCTCAAAATCGCGGCGGCCAAAGGTCTTGACCAGCAGCGCGCCATTGACATTGAGCGTCTCGCCGATGGCGCTGCTCATGTCGGCGTTATACTCCATGGCCTTGCGCCGAATGTCGCGCAGGATGCGCCCTACGCGGCGCGCCGGCAGCAAGAAGAGGGGCAACACAATAATCGAGAGCAGCGTCAAGCGCCACTCGAAGGTGATCATGATGATCAGCGTCGAAACCAGCGTGAAGGCGTTGGTGACGATATTGGGGATGGTGCCGGTGATGGCGTTTTGGGCGCCGACCACGTCATTGTTGAGCCGCGAGATGATCTCGCCTGCCTTGGTGTGGGTGAAGAAGCGTAGCGACATGCGCTGCAGGTGGGTGTAGAGTTCCTGGCGCAGATCGTAGATAATGCCTTCGCCGACGCGTGAGTTGATGTAGCGCTGCAAAATGCCGATGAGCCCGCTCAGAATGGGCACTGCCACCAGGATAACCGCCAGCACGTTCAACTGCGCTGCGCCTTCACCGGGCAAGAGCTGGCGCAGCCAGGCCCCGTAATTGTCTTGTGGCAGCGTCTGATCGGTAATGTTGCCGTAGAGCAGATCGATGACCGTGCCGTAGAGTACAGGCGGTATCAGCTCTAGCAGAGAGGTCACCATAATCAACGTTAACACGACGATGAGTGACTTCCAATAGGGGCGGGCATAGTGAAAAACGCGGCCCAACAAGGTCCGCGTAACCTGGGGTCTGCTTTGGGTAGGATCGTGGCTGATATATCGCCACCAACCGCCTTCATGAGCCATGCGTGCGTCCTTTTCGGATCGATTGTGAATTCAGTCGGTACAGGCTTGACGGTTCAAACTTGGAACCTGCGTACGGTATGCGCCTGTGAGGTCACGAACAGAGGCCAGACACGGAGAGCAACAAAAGAAGTCGCCAATAGCCGTCAATCCAGAGACAATGGTATCATAACGAATCAAACATGAAAGTCCAACCGTCAATTCGGGTAGGCTTATCATTCATCCTGAGATTCACAGCAGCCCGGTGAAACAGGCTCAGTCGACGGGGGAGGACAGTTGGGCACGTAGTTTCGGGGAAAGAGTGTCTACGGCATACCTGCGCCCCACAAACCGTCCTCTGTGGAGCAAGCTCCCCTCTAAGTACACCCTAGACGGGGCAAGCTGCTGCGCACTGTAATCGCAGGATAAATAATTAACGAAAGGATGTGGACATGGCGGAGCAACGCACGCTTGGCGAAAGGATCAGCAATTGGTTCTTTGGGATTCCGGCAGTGACGCAGTGGTGGGCGAAATCCGCCGCAAGGCGGACCAACGTTGCCCTTGGCGAAAGCGGCGGTATTCCCTTTGCGCGGCTGAATCGTCCGCTGTCGCGCAGCCGGGTCGCGTTGCTAACAACCGGCGGCATTCATCTGCCCGGTCAACCTCCCTTCGATATGGATGATCCTGATGGCGATGCCACTTATCGTATGATTCCCGGCAGCGTAGCGCTCGACGATCTGACCATCACCCACAAGTATTACAACCACGAGAGCGCTGACCGCGACAAACAGGTGATCTTCCCACTCGATCATTTCCGCGATCTCGTGAAACGCAACATCGTGGGTGGCATTGCACCCCATCATTTCGGCTTCATGGGTCATATCGAAGGGGAGCACATACAGCGCCTGGTCAAGCAAACGGCGCCCGAAGTTGCGGCAAAGCTGCGCGCGGATGGCGTGGACTTTGCTTTTCTCACCCCTGCCTGAGGGCTCTGTAATCGGTCCGTGGGACTGATCGCACGTTCGATTGAAGCTGCCGGCATCCCGACGGTTGCCATCTCCATCACCAAAGATCTCACCGAGTCAGTGGGCGTACCACGCGCCGTCTTCGTCAAGTGGCCGCTGGGACATCCATTGGGCGAGGCGGGTGCGTCGCTGCAACAGCGCAGCTTGATCTTCGAGGCGCTTCGCCTGCTCGTGACTGCGAGCGAACCGGGCATGATCTACGAGCCGGGCTACCGCTGGCGGCGCGAGGAATACGCAGAGCCGGCGTGGCATGAATTGAATCGCGCCACCAATAGTTAGGAGTTACTATGTCTGAGAATCGTCCGCAGCGCCCACCCTTGCGTCTTGCCGGCATCGTTTTTGCCCTGGCCTTGAATCTCTTTCTCGTATCGGTTGTGTTTCTCACCGCGGGCAGTTGGGGCGTCGAGGGAAGTTTGCTGATCGCCGCACTCTTGACTGTGGCGGTGGCGGCCGGTGTTTTGACCACCCTCTACGTGGGCGCACGCAGTGGGATTCACGCCTTTATTGGCGGATTGCTTAGTGTTCCCTTTATCGGCTTCTTCGTGGTGCCCAACAACTGGGGGTTCGCGCTCCTGGCCGGTAGCTTTTGCGCGCTGGGTGGCATTGCCGGCGAATTTTTCCATCGCCGCCGCCAATAGAGAGTGTGCCCGAGCTTTGACTCAAATTGCTTTCTCTCCCGCGCGCTGTGCTAGAATGGCAGGCTATGAACGCGTTTAGTGGACTCTTTGAACTTGTTACTTCTCCTCTGGGGCCACCGTTGACCCTGACGCTCGGCGCCATCCTCGTCTGGGTTGTCGGCCGTCTGCTGCATCGCCCTCAGTGGCAGAGCGCCGTTGCCTTGAGCAGTTGGTTGATAGCCATCGTGCAGATTGTGTGGCTACGAATGGTGCCGGTGGTGCCGATCTTTAGTCGCCCCTGGCAACCTTACCTATCGGTTAATAGCCAACTCTTGTGGGTGGGCGACGGCTGGAACTGGTACGTTTCCGTACTGCTCTTGGTGCTGGGCGGGGTCGCGATCTTGCTCAGTGGGTTTGGCGGACAGTACATCGATCCCCCCAGCCAACACGATCGACGGCGGGCGACGCTGACGCTGTCCGCCCATTTGGGCGTATTGGCGACGGCGCTGCTGTTTGTGGGCAGCGGCAATCTGCTCACCGTCACCTTGATGTGGGTGCTAATGGACATGTTGGTGCTGGCGCGCAATGCCATCGCGCCGCTGTCGCGCCGGCACGAGAATGGGTCTACCCCCGACTGGCTCACGGTTAATCATGCCCAAGGGCTGAGTCTGCTGGGCGCGCTCCTCTTGCTGATGGGGCTGTTGCCGGCCGGACCAAGTGGATTGGGCCAGCCCTTGCAGGGGGGCAATCTGCCCTTCGAGACGATCTTGCTCATGTTGATTGCCGGCGCCATTCGTGCCGGCGCCTATCCCTTCCATGTGTGGCTCTTGCCCGCCAATACGTTGCGCTTGCCACTGGCCGACCGTTTTGTCGATCATCTGGTGCCGGCTGTGTGTGGGCTGTGGCTCTTCGGGTGGTCGTCGGGACTGGGTGGCTCGGCGTTGTTGCTGCGCCCTGAGTTTGTGGTTCTGGTGTTGATGGCCTTCCTGGGCAGCGCAGTCGCCGCCTACACGGCTACGGCCAAGCCCGGCCACACAACCTTCGTCCTCGTCACCTCGGTGGGGTTAGCGGGGCTGACGGCTATCCTCTCGGAATCGCGTGGGCCGGCCGCGCTGATCTGGCCGACGACGACCATCGCCCTGGGCGGTGGTCTCTGGTTGGTAGGAGAACGAGTGTGGCGCGAATGGGGGTGGCAGATCCCTGTGAGCGTGGGCGCGCTGGCGTTGGTAGGCGTCCCATTCACGCCCGGCTTCCTGTCTCAGTCTGCAATTTCGCGCTTGCTGACCGGGGAGTTTTCAGGTTCGCTGGTGCTGCCCTTCTTCGGGATTTATCTGGCAGCACAAACGCTGCAAGTTTCTGCACTGCTGCGCAGTTGGGGCGCACAAGAGCGGAACGCCGTGGGATTGGCGTTGCCGGTGATCTGGCGTCTGCTGGCGGCCTGCCTTGTCCTGGCGATTCCGCTGGCGGTGGCGGGCATCTTCCCCGAGACAATTGCGGCGTTGGCGAGTATTCCCAACGCGATTCCGGGCAACGTGGGTAACCCGCCCAGCGCTGTGGCCGATCCTCCCGTCTGGCTGACCCTGGGCGTCCCGCTAATCCTGGGCATGGCGTTGGCGCTCGTGCGCCCGCGCTTCTGGTCCTTGTTTGGGAAATGGCCGGATCGGTTTTCACACTTCGCCGGTTTGGAGTGGGTTTCGCAAATCTTTGACTGGGGATCGATGCATACATCGTCGCTGTGGGCGACAAGTCTGGGCGTGATCGAAGGCGCCGGGTATGTCGGGTGGCTGATTACCCTGCTGGTGCTGGGGTACTTCCTGTTTAGCTGAAATGGATGCTGTTGGCGTGATAGACTTTATGTTGGGCGCAACTTTCTGGTCTGCGAATGCATCTCTGTGGGGGATCGGCGGTATCGCGCTGCTCCTGATCATGCTGTGGGATTGGCGTCTCTTCTTGCCTGGGCTGGCGTTGATTCAATACGGCGTGGGGCAGATCCTGGTCTTTCGCTACGGCGTGCCAGGGCAATGGCTGGCGATCTATTTCTGGGTCGTCGTCCTGGCCGCGTTGATTTTGGCGCTCTCTCCGCTCCAGGTGCCCCATCAGCAGTCATCCTTGCGCAGTGGGAATCCCTTCTTTCGTCTGTTGATCATGCTCTTGCTGGGTGTACTCGTCTATACGATACAGCCCGATATCCCGTTGCCGATCCTCGATGTGTCAACGGCGCGGCTCTTCATCTGGCTGGTTGCCTGTGCATTCCTGGTGATGGCGCTGACCGATAGCGCCCTCTTCACCGGGATCGGGCTGCTTTTCTGGTTTATTCCGTTGCAGTCGTTGATGTCGGTGATCTTGCCTTTGCCGGCCTTGATCGCCCTAATCGGTATTGTGCTGTTGATGGTGGTGCTGGTCTGCGCCTTCCTTACCCTCGCCGAGGATGAACAACTGGCCGAGTTGGTTCGCCCCTCTACCGATCTTACCTTTCCCGACCCATCCACACAGGCGTCCTACCTTTCGTTTGACCTGAACAGTCTGCGTCGATTTTTGACGCAAAGGATGGCCTCGCTACTGGCTGCGCTCAAACGCAGTCAGTGATTGAATAGGTTTTCGCCGATGATCGTTTTTTCGTTTCCCGAATTTATCGTCGTGGCGCTCTTGAGCGCAACGTTGATCGCCCTCCTCTTCCGCCGCTGGGAACCGTGGACGGCGTTGGTGGCGGCTTTCTATACCGGGGGGCTGGCGATGTGGATCGGCTGGGCTTACCCGCTTGCTTCAACCTACGTCTTTCCACTGCTTCCGTTGGGCGTAAAATTCGACGGGCGCTTTACCCAATTTGAGTTTGTGCTGCACCTGCATTCCGCCAACCTGCCTGTCGTTGTGCTGAGCCTGGCCCTGGCGTCGGGTGCATTTCTGGTGGCGGCCCTCGTCCACCCCGGCGATTTCTTTGTGCCGGTGGGGTTGCTGATCGTCTTGGGGTACGTCAGTGTAGCCTTGCTGCAAGGTGCGCCCATCGAGCCAGTACTGTTGATCCCGCTGCTTTTGGCGCTGTTAACCGCCGTCAGCGCGTTTCTGTTACAGGGCGAACAACTTGGGCGGACCAGTGGACCGTTGCGCTCTCTGTTGGGACCCGTGTTTGCGTTTCCGTTTTTCTTGCCCGTGGCCTGGTATGTAGAGCAGATCCCCTTGAACCCGCAAAGCAACGAGACGTTTCAGGTGGCAGGGTGGTTGCTGGCGGTCGGGCTGCTACTTCTATTGGCACCCGTGCCCATGCACGGTGGACAACCTGACGCCGCCGAAAGTGCGTCGCCCGTGAGCATGGCGTTGGTGACACTCCTTTATCAACTGGCCGTGCTTTCCCTGGTCTATCGCGTGATGACACAGTTTCAGTTTGCCCTGGAACTGGCCCCATTTGACCTTTGGTTGACTGTCGGTGGTCTGGTGACGGCGGCGTGGGGGGGGGCTGCGGCGATTGGTACCAATCATCCTGGGCGGTTGTGGGGCTATGCCATGCTTCACAATTGGGGGCTGATCCTGTTGGCTTTGGCTTCGGGCGGCACGAGTTGGGCGTTGGTGATCTTCCTTTTTGTCTTGCGCGCCGTTAGCACGTTCACGGCCGTCATTGGTCTGGCGCAACTGCGCGAGGTGGGTGGGCGCACAGAGACCGTCGCCCGCCTTCAGGGGGCGGGTGTTCGTCTACCCTGGAGCAGCGCTGCTTTCCTGCTCGGTAGTTTGGGATTGGCCGGCTTCCCGCTCACCGCCGGGTTTACCGGTCACTGGGCTGCCTTGCAGATGGTCGCGGAGAGTGATTGGCGGATCGCAGTCGCCATCTTGTTGGCTTCGGGGGGTGTCGTCTTCGGCGTTGTGCGTATGGTTCGCCTGCTTTTTGGCCCGCTCCAAGAGCGACTCTTGCCCCAAGAACATGGCATCGGTGCTTTCGCCGCCGCACTCGCCATCATTGTATCGGCGGCGATCGCGATTTCACCGCAGTGGATCGAAGCGCCGGTCACCTGGGCCCTGGTCGCGTTCAGCCGCTGACACTGCCAAAGTCTCTCATTGCCCAAAATAGATAGATCCTGACGGTCGTTTTCTGCTACAAAGAGAGCGGCCGTTTTCGTTGGCACACCCAAAGGACTGTTCATGGAGAAGCAACGCCGCCCATCCTCACGGCTGAGTGGATACTATCAAAAATCGGTGATGGAACGGGTCGCCGTCCTCGCCGAATGGGCCAATCTGGACGCCGAAGAGGCACGCATCCTGGCCGATTCGCTGGGTATGGCGCAGGCCGATAAGATGATTGAGAACGTGGTGGGCCGGTTCATCCTACCGCTTGGGATTGGCACAAATTTCCTTATCAACGGGGACGACTATCTGATCCCGATGGTGATCGAGGAACCGTCGGTGGTGGCCGCCGTGAGCAATGCCGCACGGCTGGCGCGCAGTGGTGGCGGCTTCTTCACCGCAAGCACCGATCCCATTATGATCGGGCAGATTCAACTGCTCGACGTTGGCGACCCGGTCGCCGCCGAGACGGCTATCCTGGCCGCCACGGATGAGTTGCTGTCTGCCGCCAATACCAGCCCCACCATTGCTCGATTGGGCGGCGGCCCTCGGCATATTAGCGTGCATCCACTGCCCGACACCCTGGCCGGACCGATGTTGATCGTGCATTTGCACTTCGACTGTCGCGATGCGATGGGGGCCAACGCGGTCAATACGGCGGCGGAGACGATTGCGCCGCGCCTTGAACGGCTGAGCGGGGGGCGGGCGCTGCTGCGCATCCTGAGCAACCTGAGCGACGAACGCCGCGCCTGGGCCGAGGTGGCGATCCCCGTCAGCGCGTTTGCCACACCCGATCAGACCGGGCACGCTGTCGCTCAGGGAATCGTTGAGGCCAATGCCTTCGCCCTGGCCGATCCCTATCGCGCTGTGACCCACAACAAAGGCATCTTCAACGGCATCGACGCCGTCCTGCTGGCAACGGGAAACGATTGGCGTGCGGTGGAAGCCGGGGGACACGCCTATGCCGCCCGCAGTGGCCGGTATCGTGCCCTCACCGAATGGCGCCTGATCGAGGATGCTGCCGATCTCCCGGCGCACCTGAGCAACACGGTATCCGGCCCGCTTCTGTATGGGCGGTTGGAAATGCCCTTGGCGGTGGGTATCGTGGGGGGGGCGACGCGCAGCCACCCTCTGGCGCAGGTTGCGCTGAAAATTCTGGGTGTGGAAAGCGCCCGTCATTTGAGCGAGTTGATCGTGGCCGTGGGATTGGCGCAGAATCTGGCCGCGATCCGCGCCCTGGTCACCGATGGTATTCAGCGCGGACACATGCGGCTGCACGCCCGACAGATCGCCATCAGCGCCGGCGCTCGCGACGATCAGGTCGATCGCCTGGCCGCCCGGCTTGTGCAGGAAGGCACAATCCGCCTGCAACGGGCACAAGAATTACTGACAGAATGGGCGGATTCGTAGAGAATGAATCATTGTTCGGCTTCAGGTGTATGGCACCTGAGTAGTTGCATCTTTTCTTCTTTAATTTTACCGAGGAGCGTTTCTCATCATGCTAAAGCAACCCGTCTATCCTGTCGGCATCGTAGGTTATGGCGCGTACATTCCTCGTTTTCGCTTGCCCGCTACTGAGATCAGCCGCATCTGGAGCGAAGGACACGAGAGCGGCCCCGTTTCAGAGAAGTCTGTGCCGGGGCTGGATGAAGACACGGCGACCATGAGCATCGAGGCGGCGCGCAATGCACTCAGCCGCGCCCAGATCGACCCGCGCCAGATTCGCGCCGTTTGGGTGGGCAGCGAAAGCCATCCATATGCGGTGAAGCCGACGGGCACGATTGTGGCCGAGGCTATCGGCGCTACGCCGGCCACGCAGGCCGCCGACTGGCAGTTCGCCTGTAAAGCGGGGACAGAAGCGATCCAGGCGGCGATGGGGTTTGTGGGCAGCGGCATGGCTCAATATGCCCTCGCCATCGGCATGGACACCGCCCAGGGACGCCCCGGTGACGCCCTGGAGTATACCGCAGCCGCGGGAGGCGCAGCGATCCTGATTGGCCCGGCAGATGAATCTGTGGCCGTCATCGAGCGCAGCGCCAGCTATGTCACCGATACGATGGACTTCTGGCGGCGTCCTGGGAGTCACTTCCCACGCCATGCCGAGCGTTTCAGCGGCGACCCTGGCTATTTTGGACACGTCATTCCTGCGGCCGAGGAGATGATGGCCGAAATGCAGACCCAACCCGCAGACTATGACTATGTCGTGGTCCACCAGCCCAACGTCAAGTTCCCGGTGCGCGCCATGTCTATGCTTGGCTTCAAACCCGAGCAGTGGAAGGCGGGGCTATTGGTGGGCGAAATCGGCAACACATATGCCGGATCGTCGATTGTCGGGCTGACCGCCATCCTGGATATTGCCCAGCCAGGCCAACGGGTTCTCGTGGTCAGTTACGGCAGCGGCGCCGGATCGGATGCCTTTCATCTGCATGTGACAGACCGCATCCTCGATGCACAGAAACGGGCGCCACAGACGGCCGACTATATCCGCCGTCGCACCCCTATCGATTATGCCCAATATGTGCGAATGCGGGGTATACTCGCCACTGAGTAGTCGTTGGCAGATGATCGGCGGTTCGCAGGGCCAAAGCGCCACACATTCTGAATGTGTGGCGCTTTTTAACGCGAAGGATAGGTTTCAGATCAACTTATACCCACATCTATCCCACATTTATCCCACACTTATCCCACATCTAATCCAGGTTCTTGAGATCGCACGCGGAGAGTTGGCGGTGCTGCCCAGGTTCGCCTGGCCGGTTAGGCCGCCGCGGGTTGCACTTCAGGCTGCTCAATCAGTTCGACTTCGATGGCGATCTTGATCTGATCGCTGACGAGAACGCCGCCGGTTTCCAACGCGGCATTCCAGGTCAGGCCCCAATCCTTGCGATCGATCGTGGTGGCGGCCGAAAAGCCGGCGTTGGTGGTGCCCCAGGGGCTGCGCGCCTTGCCCATGAATTCGGTATCGAGGACCACCGGGCGGCTGACCCCGCGGATCGTCAGATCTCCGTGGATACGCCCGTGGCTGTCGTTGATCTTCTCGACGCCGGTGCTCTTGAAGGTGATCAAGGGGAATTCCTCGGTGTTGAGGAAGTCGGGCGAACGAAGGTGACCGTCGCGCTGTCCATCGCGAGTGTCGATGCTATCGGCCGTGATTTCAACCGTGACCCAGGAATTCTTTGGGGTCTGTTCGTCGAAGTGGACCTGTCCGCTGAATTCTTTAAACTGACCACGCACGCTGCTAATCATCATGTGACGGGCTGAGAATTCCACGGAAGAATGTGAAGTATCGAGCTGCCAAGCCATTGGAATGTTTCCTTTCGGTGTGCGAAACTGTTTCTGTACAGGATGGTACTGGTTAATGGTTCAAGTGGACCCTGGTCCGCTTGTGTGGTACAATCATAGCGGACTTGAGTCCACTTGTCAAGATGGTTTAACGTTAAAGTTTTGTTAGAAGGTGACTATGAACACCAATGACCCACTGATCCCACTGACTCCTGATCCGATCCTGGACGGCGAAGAGCGCGCCGAACGTCGCGACGCCGCCGAAAACCGGCAGCGTGTGCTGGCGGCGGCCCAGGCGCTCTTTGCCGAACATGGCGTTGCCAACGTCCACATGGCGCAGATTGCCGAGGCGGCGGGGGTGGGCAAAGGGACACTCTATCGACGCTACGCCAACAAGGGCGATCTTTGCCTGGCGCTGATGCACGATCAATTGAGCGCGCATCAGGCCATGATCCTGGCCCGGCTGCAAGAGATGCAACAGGCGAGTTCTCCGTACCGGGAACGGCTCAAATTCTTTTTGGTGGAGGTGTTGGCCTTCACAGAGCAGCATGTGCCCCTGCTCTGTGAAGTTCAGCAGGGGGGGCAGATTGGCGGGCTAGAGGGGGACGCACCGTTTTTCGAGTGGCAACATATGACCGTGCGCGGACTTGTGCAGGCAGCCGTCCGTTTTGGAGAGCTGCCTGCGCATCTGGATATTCCGATTGTCGTCGATCTGTTGCTGGCGCCGTTGACTGCTTCCTACTTTCGATACCTGCGTCACCGCCGCCAGTTTTCGATTGAGCGCATCTCTGCGGCGATTTGTGATATGGTGGACCGTCTGGCCGCTTAGCCCTCGCACCGTGTCAACGGTCAAGTGATGGCAATTCCGTAGGGGCGCTGCTTGCTGCGCCCCTACCGATCAAATCACGCTTTCGGCGTTCCTCGCCGCCGCATCACCAGCATGGGCCGATTGATTCACCGACTGTTGCTACCTAACATTCTCATCGAGGAAGGCGAGCAACTGATTCCAGGCCTGGCCGGGGGCACCTGGTTCGTCGTAGTTGTCCGCCGTGAGGAAGGCGTGGCCGACGCCGTCGTAGACTGTCACCGTGTTCTGAATACCGGCGTTGGTTAGCGCTGCTTCGAACGCTTCCACTTCGCTGACGGGAATCTGTTGATCCTCCGCCCCAAAGATGCCCAAGACGGGCTGCGCCTGCGTCAGCGCCTGTAACTGCTGCGGGTCCGTTACCGTGGAGCCGTAGAAAAGCACCACGGCCGTCAGTTCATCGGCTGCGCGCAACCCCAACTGCAACGACTGTTCACCCCCAAAACAGAAACCGACCGAAGCCACCCGCTCTGGATCAACGCCATCCAACCCGCGCAGATACGCCAGCGCGCTATCGGCATCGGCCCAGATTGGCTGATTGGGCGTCGTGAGGCGCATCCAGAGGGCGCCGGGCACAGTGGACGCTACCCTCCCCCGGTAGACATCTGGGGCGAGGACAATGTATCCTTGGGCGGCGAGGGCGTCTGCGAGGTGGGGAAGCTCGGCGTTCAGCCCCCACCATTCATGTAGCAAAAGCACGGCAGGGAACGGCCCTTCGCCTTCGGGGCGGACAAGGTAGCCCTGGAGTGTGGTCTCTCCTGCCCCGGTATACGTGACGTTGGTGACGTCCGCTGCGCTGACGCCGAAATTGGTGTCGTAAATGATGACACCGGCGAGGATGACCACGGCCACAAGTAGCACGACCAAGGCGCCCAAAACGAACCGCATAATCCACTTCAACAAGATGATCTCTCCTGGGTTTGGATCTTGAACGATGGCGTTCAGCCGAAACTGAACAGTTACCATAGAGAATCAACAATGTGAGGCTGCGTCTGTATGCTTATAGGGGATTGTCGAACAAACAGTAAAATGGCAGTGAGCAGATTAGGCGGCAAAAGTGGAAGGTCTGTGCTACAATGCGGAACGGCTGAGCATACAATTGAAGGAAGGCTCTCGGCGGTGTAGGGGTGGGCATAAAGCGCCTCCCCTGGCTTACACCCCCTGGCCTACGCGTTGCCCGGCCAACACATTGCCTGGCCTACAGGTTGAGAAGATGCAAAACGTACTTGAAAAAAGGAACAAGTGAAGAGCGTATGAGCGAAAAAGTTATCTATTCAATGGTCCGGGTAGGCCGTACCTACCCACCTAACAACAAGGTCCTGCGCGACATCAGCCTGGGCTTCTACTATGGCGCCAAGATCGGTGTCTTGGGTCTAAACGGCGCCGGTAAATCGACGCTGCTGCGTATTATGGCCGGCGTCGAAGACACTTATGAAGGCGAAACCCTGCTTTCAGATGGCTACACGCGCGGCTATTTGCCCCAAGAACCGCAACTGGACGAGAGCAAGACGGTGCGCGAAATTGTGGAAGAGGGCGTCCAAGAGATCGTGGACACACTGCGTGAGTTCGATGAGATCAACGGTCGATTTGGCGAGGAACTCACCCCCGACGAAATGGACGCATTGATGACGCGCCAGGGCGAAGTGCAGGACAAGCTGGACGCGCTCGACGCCTGGGATCTGGATAGTCGTCTGGAACTGGCGATGGATGCACTGCGCTGTCCTCCTGCGGACGCTTCGGTGGCCATCCTGTCCGGCGGTGAACGGCGGCGCGTGGCGCTGACTCGCCTGCTCCTGCAAAAGCCCGATATCCTGCTCCTCGACGAACCGACCAACCATTTGGATGCAGAGTCGGTGGCGTGGTTGGAGCGTCATTTGCAGGACTACGAAGGCACTGTGATCGCCGTAACCCACGATCGCTACTTCCTCGATAACGTGGCCGGGTGGATCCTCGAACTGGATCGTGGGTACGGTGTCCCCTGGCAGGGCAACTACTCGTCCTGGCTGGAACAGAAACAGCAACGGCTCGCCCTGGAGGAACGGCAGGAAAGCCAGCGTCAAAAGACATTGGCGCGCGAATTGGAGTGGTTGCATATGTCACCCAAAGCGCGCGCGACAAAGCGCAAATCGCGCATCAACGCCTATAACGATCTGCTCAACCAGGACGCAGAACGGGCCCGCGAGGAGCGAGAGATCTATATTCCACCGGGTCCACGCCTGGGTGATCTGGTGATCCGCGCCGAGGGGATCGCCAAGGCCTACGGCGATCGACTGCTCTACGAGAGCCTGGCCTTCGATGTGCCGCCGGGCGCTATCGTCGGCATCATCGGCCCCAACGGCGCCGGCAAGACGACGCTTTTTCGCATGGTCGTGGGGCAAGAGAGCCCTGACGGCGGCGACTTGCGCGTCGGCGACACCGTGCAACTGGGCTACGTTGATCAAAGCCGCGACAGCCTCAACGCCAACAAAACCGTATGGGAAGAGATCTCTGAAGGCAACGATCAGATCAAACTGGGCGATAGGACGGTCAATTCGCGCGCTTACGTGGCGCGCTTCACCTTCAGCGGCGCCGATCAGCAAAAGAAGGTGGGCGCGCTGTCGGGCGGTGAACGCAATCGAGTTCATTTGGCCAAGATGCTGAAAAGCGGCGCCAACGTCCTCTTGTTGGATGAGCCGTCGAATGATTTGGACGTGAACACGCTGCGTGCCCTGGAAGATGCGCTGGAAACGTTTGCAGGTACGGCGCTGGTGATCTCGCATGATCGCTGGTTCCTCGACCGCATTGCCACGCACATCCTCGCCTTCGAGGGGAACAGCGAAGTCGTGTGGTTCCCCGGCAATTACAGTGAATATGAAGAAGATCGTCATCGTCGTCTGGGCGCCATCGCCGATCGTCCACACCGGATCACATACCGGCGGCTGACCAGGGCGTAAGAAACGGTTGTCGGGGCATGAGGGGGATGGGACGGAGATCTGCGACAATGGGCGAGACGTCGCCCCATCCCCTCGTGCCCGTACGATGATGCGTGATATTGTCGGTTGTCGGGGCATGAGGGGGATGGGACGGAGATCTGCGACAATGGGCGAGACGTCGTCCCCATCCCCCTCGTGCCCGTACGATGATGCGTGATATTGTCGGTTGTCGGGGCATGAGGGGGATGGGACGGAGATCTGCGACAATGGGCGAGACGTCGTCCCCATCCCCCTCGTGCCCGTACGATGATGCGTGATATTGTCGGTTGTCGGGGCATGAGGGGGATGGGACGGAGATCTGCGACAATGGGCGAGACGTCGCCCCCATCCCCCTCGTGCCCGTACGATGATGCGTGATATTGTCGGTTGTCGGGGCATGAGGGGGATGGGACGGAGATCTGCGACAATGGGCGAGACGTCGTCCCCATCCCCCTCGTGCCCGTACGATGATGCGTGATATTGTCGGTTGTCGGGGCATGAGGGGGATGGGACGGAGATCTGCGACAATGGGCGAGACGTCGCCCCATCCCCTCGTGCCCGTAGATGATGCGTGATATTGTCGGTTGTCGGGGCATGAGGGGGATGGGACGGATTGCGACAATGGGCGAGACGTCCCCCCATCCCCTCGTGCCCGTACCAATAGGGTCAAAACACGCAATGGTCCAGGTGATGAGCAAGTAGGACGCAACCATGATCGCCATTGACATTCATGACATCAGCGTTACGTACATCGCCAAACCTGTCTTTACCGATCTCTCCTGGCAGATCCACGATGATCGCTGTGTGGGATCGGTGGGGCCGAACGGCGCGGGCAAGTCTACACTGCTGCGTTTGATCGCGGGCCACCTGAGCGTGGACGGCGGCTCGATCATGCGCAGCAGTGGCCTGTCCGTGGGCTATCTGCGCCAGGAACCTCAGCTAAATGCGGGGCGTACCGTCTGGGAAGAAGCGCTGACCGCCTCCACTGATCTGGCCGAGATCGAAGCGCACCTGGCTTTGTGTGAGGCCGAGTTGGCCGATCCTAAGGTCTATGGTGATGAAAAGCGATTGTCGCAGGCGCTGGATAACCAGGCGCGTCTGTTGGCGCGCTTCGAGGAGTTGGGTGGGCTCAATTATGAGGGGCGAGTGCGGGCGGCGCTGGCGCGTGTCGGGTTTCAGAGTGAGACGGATCTGGGTCTTGGGATCGAGACCCTCAGCGGCGGACAGCGTAAACTGGTAGGTCTGGCCAAGCTGCTTGTCGTCCAGCCCAAGTTGCTGCTGCTTGACGAACCGGACAATCACCTGGATATGGCCGGCAAGGCGCTGCTCGAATCGGTGATCCGTGAGTACAAAGGCGGCGTCGTCATCGTCAGCCATGATCGCTATCTGCTTGATATGGTGGCCGATGAAATCGCCGAACTCGAAGACGGCCGCATGACCGTCTACCCCGGCAACTACTCGGAATATGTTTTCGAGAAACAGGCGCGGCTCTTGCGACAGCAGCAGCTCTTCCAGGCGCAACAGAAAGAGATCACCCGCTTGGAACAGGCGGCCAAACGGCTCTTAATCTGGGGGCGCACCTATGACAACGAAAAGCTGATCAAGCGCGGCAAGTCAATCGAGAAGCGCATCGAACGCATCGAACGCATCGACAAACCCGTCCTCGAACGCAAGACGATGGCGTTGGAACTGGCGGGTTGGCGTGGTAGCAACAAAGTACTCGAAATCCGCGATCTGGATCGTGTTTTCCAAACGGAGCGTGGAGACGAGCTGCTCGTGCTGGCGGGGCTGAATCTGTTGCTCTGGCATGGGGAACGGGTGGGGCTGGTCGGCCCCAACGGCGCGGGCAAATCTGTGCTTTTTCGTTTGCTGCTCGGCGAAGACGAGCCAAGCGGCGGCGAGATCGTGATCGGCCCCAGCGTCAATGTGGGCTATTACGCCCAACAGCACGAAACCCTTGATTACGATCTGACGCTGATTGAGACGATCCGCCATGCTGCGCCGGTGACCGAATCCACGGCTGTCAGTTTCCTGGGGCGTTTTCTTTTTACCTATGAGCAGGCGCGCAGCAAGGTGCGTACCCTGTCGGGCGGAGAACGGTCTCGCCTGCAGATGGCACTGCTTATGCTGTTGAATGCCAACTTCTTACTGCTCGACGAACCGACCAACAACCTGGATATCGCTTCTGTGGAAGTGCTTGAGGATGTGCTGGGAGAGTTTGAGGGGACGTTGCTCGTCATCTCGCATGACCGCTACTTCCTCGATCGTGTGGTGGATCGCATCGTCGAATTGGACAACGGCGCCTTAACCGAGTACCTGGGCGGGTACAGCGATTATCAGGCCGAGAAGACAGAACGTGCCAAACGGCGGGCGATTCGCATGCGACGTTAGAGGGTTCTCGTCGAGTGTGTCAGGCGTACAAACAAAAAGAGGACGGCTACCGAGCCGTCCTCTTTTTTGTTGTACGCGTTTACTTACTGGCTCTGTTCGAGCAACCAGGCCACCAGGCCGTTGATTTCCTCTTCGCTCATCTGTTGGGCGAAGGTCTGCGGCATAATGCCTGCCATGTAGCCTTCCACAACATGTGCGTTGGGTTCTACAATGCTCTGGTGTATATACTCTTCCGCGCTCAGCCCCTCGACACGGGTAGCGGCATTCTCGGCCAGGTTCCCCATGTTCGGCCCCACCGGACCACGGTTGGTTGCGGTCTGATCTGCTCCCAGGTTGTGACAGGCGACACAGGTCATGGTCTGGAAGAGTACCTCGGGATCGCGTGGACCCTCGCTGGCTGCGGCGTCGGCCGGAGCCTCGGCAACACCGGGTTCACCGACGGTTTGCGCTTCGGGTGCTTTGCGCACATCGCGGAATGGCTGCCACGGATCTTCCTCTGCAGTCTGTTCCAGAGCGGAACCCTCGAAGTTCAGCACATAGGAGGTGACCGCTTCCACCTGATCGGCTCGCAGGGGACCGCCGTAGGCATTCCCCCACGTGGGCATGACTTGCGCCCACTGGGTGTTGGTCTTGCTTGGCCGTCCGGCCGCAACCGTCAGTTGAACATAATCTTCAAGCGAACCGGCCCAACCCACATCACTCAATCGTTCCGTGAAGAAGTAGTGGCTGTTGAGGGCAGGCGCCACGCCGGCCAACCCCTTCCCATCCGGTCCATGACAACTGGAACAGTTGTTGGCGAAAAGGGCGGCGCCGTTTTCGACTTCACGTCCTGCCCAACTGTTGGTCTGCGCCTCCATCCGTGTCTCCTCGGTCAGGATCAGGAGCATCATCAGCGCAATGGCGGCCAACGAAGACAGGATGCCGAGTACGATTTTTAGAACGGGCGACTTAATGAATAGACCCTGCATATCGGTATCGTCACTCCTAGCTAGTTAGGTAATCGCAAGTCAGCAAGATAGTCCATGAACGATTCTTTCCAGCCGTACTCTTCCCAATAGAGGGAATCTTCGTGCAGCCAGAATTTGCGTTCAAAGAAGCCTTCGACGCCCTGCGCATCGTACCAGTGTACTTTCCAGTGCAACTTCTTCAGGTTTGGCTGATCCTGCGTAATGATCAACTCGGCATAAGCGGCGTTGAAATCAGGATCCGTCTCTTCGTAGTGGGTCACACCTTCGCGGAACTGATGCATCAACTCGGCAAATTCAGGTTCTTCCGCTTCTATGTCGTAGAGCATATCGGTGCGGAAGGTGCCGAGAGGCAGATGGGCGTAGCCAATCTCGCGCACCAGACCGGCGCCTTCTTCGGGCATGATTTCCTGGACGACTTCCACCGACGGCGCACCCTTTACCGCATACTCAGGCGTGCCCATCCAACTGAGGATGATCATCAAGACGCCGGCGACAATGCCGGCGACAATGGCGACACGGCGGTCACGAGCACGGCGGCTGGGGTTCATGTCCAGGTAGGGGATCCCCATCAGCAGCACAAGCAGTACGCCTGGCACCAACACGCCGGCGATGAACTTGTCCGCTACTTTCAGCAGCCCCTGCAGCCAATAGAAGTACCACGGCGCCACCGTATGGAGCGGTGTCGACTGCGGATTGGCGATGTTTTCCAGCGGCGCCTGGAAGAAGAAGATAGCCAGGAAGATCGACAATGTCGTAAACGCCGTCAAGAAGGTGAGCTCGTCAACCATCACATCGGGCAAGAAGTAGACACGCTTATCCGCCGGGACACGGTTTGCCGTGTCTTCGCCTACTTCCTCTTCATCGGCAGGCAGACTGATGCCAAAGTGCACAACCTTGTAATAGTGCACAAAGAAGAAGAGGATCAGCAGCAATGGCAAGAAGATCACATGGAGCAAATAGAAGCGCAAGAGACCGTTGGCGCCAATGTCGGGCGCACCGCGCGCCAACAAGTTGACGGTTTCACCGACCACCGCCGGGGGCATCGCTTCGGCCATGGACGTGCCAATGGTCACCGCCCAGAAGGCCAACTGATCCCAGGGCAGCAAATAGCCCGAGAAACTGAGGAAGAGCGTCAGCACCAAAAGGATGACACCCGTAAACCAGGTGAACTGCCGGGGCGCTTTATAGCTCCCGGTTAAGTAGGTGCGCACCATATGCGCCGTGACGATGGCCACCATGCCTTCGGCGCCCAGGCGGTGCAGATCGCGCAAGAACTGACCGAGCGGCACATTGCTCAACAGTCGGAGCATATCTTCATAGGCGCGGTCTGGTGACGGCGCATACCAGATCATGAGCAAGAGGCCCGTGATCAGCTCAAAAAAGAACAGATAGGTTGAGAGCAGCCCTAACCGGAAGGTGTGATTCCACTTCGTCACACTCTCGTGATAATAGGTGGGCTTAATGTGAAGCAAGAAAGCTTCACTGTGTGGTTTCAGGCGAGGATTCGGGCGACCGGCCGGCTCCCCACGCAGCATTCTACGAAACTCGCCGGGGCTGATACCGGCTGTGACACGGGTGAAGACATCTTCGAGAGCAGCAGCGCTGGCGCCGATGACTCCCTTCTCGCGAATGTCTTGCATCACGCTCATAGTCTTGTTACTCTCCTAATCGTCATGACCTTGTAACTCGATGACACAGTCCAGCACACTGCGGTAAGAACACCCTGCCGCAAGTGTCAAAAACGCTACATTAAGCTTCCGCTCGCGCCGGGGATTGGGAAGACGGCTTGCCGATAATGCGTTGCCCGGTTTGGACTAGAAGCTCCGCTTCGCCCCCAGGGAGCTGTGGCGGGACGACACTGTCGGCAGTTTCGGTGGTGCTAGAGACAACCGCACCATTTTGGACGACATCGATCACAAATTGATCCAATGATCGAGGCGCCGGCCCTTCGATGTAGAACCCATCGTGGCTGAACTTAGAGCCGTGACAGGGGCACTCGAAGCGGAAGTTCGATTCTTCCCATTTGAAGAGGCATCCCAGATGTGTGCAGACCATGTAGAGGGCGCGTGGGCCTTCCTCTGTGTCGACCAGCCAGAATTTACCGGTCGCATTGCCGTTTGGCGCAGCTCTCCACGGCAGGGATCTCGCCCATAGGCAGCGGAAATGCACCGCCGAACTCACCGGCTCGAAAACGTGGATAGGTGAAGAAGTAGGTACCTACACCCATTTCCAGGGTCAGCAAACCCAATGCTGCCCCCCAGGCGTAGGTGAGGAACTCCCGACGATTGATGCCCGGTTGGCCGACTTCTGTTTCGACGACAACTTCTTTGGCAGGGGCGGCGGCCGGAGCCGGTCGGGCGGCGGGTTTTGACGGAGCCACGGGCGCGGCCGCCGGCGCACCGTTGGCGCCACTACTCTTGCTCGCCGCACGGGCTTTTGCTGCGGCGACGCGTTGTGCTGCCGCGCTTTCGGCGGCCGCCGGTTGGGTCTCGGCAACAACTGCGGTTGCGGGTTCTGTCGCAGCGACTGTCTCGGGTTGGGCGACCTCTGCCACCGCAACCGGTTCGGCTTCTGCCTCTGCGCTATGTGCGGCAGCGCCGCCGCCATCTGGCTGGCGCGGCGGTTGCATTATTGCAGCATCAACGCCCAGCCGTTCGGCGGCCATCTGTTGTGCGCGTTGGACTCGTGCACGCCATTGTTCATTCGCCATTCCTAAGTGGACTCCTTTCTGCCAGTGCCCCGTACCTCAAAAAAAGGTCAACGAAAAGAAGAAATAGGCTAACGGTGCAAAAGAAACTGTAAAAATAAAGGAATAATCACAGCATGAAGTGGTTGCCGGTAAAACGCTTGCCACCAAACGGTTCTTTTACCGGGCCTATTGTAGTACAGGTGAGCGTAAATGTCATTTTGCGACAGCAAAAAAGCACACTCTGTCCATTCAGATTGGGCAGGAGTGAACTCTCCTGTGAATCAGATAAGACTGGGGAACATGTCCCGAAATCCTAGCATAGCCGGATCGGATTGTCAAAATTATCACAAAGTAGGGGGATTGAAAGTTGAGCTTGAAAATGAGGTACACATTTGAGGTCGTAGATCGGTAGGGGCGCAGCTTGCTGCGCCCCTACCGATCTACGACCTCACCCTGTTTCCTTGATAAGAAGAACTACACAATCTCGTTGAGATTGCTCTGAATCTGTTCGCGACGAACTTTGAGTTCGACGATCTTGTCCTGTTCGCGCTGAACCACATCGGCGGGGGCTTTGGCGATGAAGCCCTGATTCGCCAGCAGCTTTTCGGCGCGCTCAACCTGGTTATTGATGTTGTCCAGTTCCTTCTGCAGGCGTTGTCGTTCTGCGTTCAGATCGACCATACCCGCCAGCGGAAGGTAGACACTAATGCCGCCGGCCGCCAACGCCACAGCTTTTTCAGGCACCGCAGACGCTTCGGCCATTTCCACATCCTCACTGAGCCGCGCCTGGCTGAGCAAAAGATCGCGATTGTCACGTAGTAACGACAAGTGGCCGTCGGCGCTGAAGATCGCGCTGATGCGGCGGCTGGGTTCCACATTGTACTCGCTGCGCACGTTGCGAATGGCACGGATGATCTCTTGTAATCGGGCGAAGGACTCTTCGCTTTCGGCGTCGATCCAGTCGCTTTCTGTCGGCCAGCGGCTGGTCATTAACGACTCGCCGTGCGTGGGCATGTGTGGCAGATGGCGCCAGATCGCCTCGGTGACAAAGGGCATGTACGGGTGCAGCAGACGCAAACTCTGCTCCAGGACGTGGGCCAGCACCTGCCGCGCTGCGTGCGCCGCCTCGGCGTCATCGCCGTAGAGGCGGGTCTTGGTCGCTTCGATGTACCAGTCACAGTACTCGCTCCACAGGAAGTCGTAGAGCTGGCGACCGGCTTCGCCGAACTGGAAGTCGTCGATCAGCCGGGTGACGTTGGTACGCAGCGAAGCCAGGCGGCTTAAGATCCATCGATCTGCCAGAACCATCTGCTCTGGATCGGGCAGGGCGTAGGTGGTGCTGTGTCGATCTCCATCGGTGAAGGTCAGCTCTTCAGGTTTCAAGTTCATCACCACGAAGCGTGCTGCGTTCCAGATCTTGTTGGCAAAGTTGCGGTTTGCCTCGATGCGCGTTGTGCTCAGCTTCATGTCGTTGCCCGGTGTGCCACCGGTCAGCAGCGAGAAGCGTAGGGCATCGGTGCCATACTCTGCAATCAGATCGAGCGGATCGAGCACGTTGCCCAGGCTCTTGCTCATCTTGCGGCCGGTTTCGTCGCGCACCAATCCGTGCAGATAGACGGTGTGGAAAGGCACCTCGCCGGTGAACTTCATGCCCATCATAATCATGCGCGCCACCCAGAAGAAGATGATGTCATAGCCGGTTTCCATCACCGAAGTGGGGTAGAACCTGGCCAGATCCTCTGTCTGTTGCGGCCAACCCAGCGTGCTAAACGGCCATAGTCCACTGCTAAACCAGGTATCGAGCACGTCAGGATCCTGTTCTAGTTTCACGCAGTCGCCATAGTGAGCAATGGCCTGTTCCATGGCGTCGCTTTCGCTGCGCGCCGCAAACTGATGACCGTCTGGCCCGTACCAGATCGGAATGCGGTGCCCCCACCAAAGCTGACGGCTAATGCACCAGTCGTGGATATTTTCCATCCAGTTGTAGTAGGTGCGCTCGAATCGTTCGGGCACAATGCGGATGCGTCCATCACGTACGGCTTCGATGGCCGGGTCGGCCAGGGGCTGCATCTTAACGAACCACTGCGTGCTCAAGAGCGGTTCCACCACTGTGCCGCAGCGTTCGCAATGACCTACCTGATGCAGGTGCGGTTTTTCGCCCACCACGAGATCCTGCTCCGCCATGTCCTCCCACAGTTTGCGGCGACCCTCGAAGCGATCCATACCGGCATAGGGCCCTGCTTCGGCGTTAAGCGTGGCATCCCTGGCCATGATGTTGATAAAGGGCAGATTGTGGCGCCGACCGATTTCGTAGTCATTGGGATCGTGGCCGGGCGTCACTTTGAGCGCACCGGTGCCGAAGGAGGGGTCGACGTACTCATCGGCGATGATCGGAATCTCACGCCCCAGGATCGGCACCAGCGCCGTCTTGCCAACCAGGTGGCGGTAGCGATCATCGTCGGGGTGAACGGCCACTGCCGTGTCGCCCAAAATCGTCTCGGGGCGTGTTGTGCTCACTTCCAGACTGCCACCTTGCTTGAGCGGGTAGCGGAAGGTATAGAGTTTGCCTTCGACCTCTTTGTGTTCCACTTCCAGGTCGCTGATGGCACTTTCGCAGCGTGGACACCAGTTCACCAGATAGTTGCCGCGGTAGATGAGCCCCTCGTCATAGAGACGAATGAAGGCTTCGAGCACGGCGTCGCTCAGACCATCGTCCAACGTGAAACGCTCGCGGTTCCAATCGCACGAGATGCCCATGCGCCGCTGTTGCCCGCTGATGCGGCCGTGATATTCGTCTTTCCAATCCCACACTTCTTGCACAAAGCGCGTGCGGCCCAGGTCGTGGCGGCTGACGCCCTGCTCGGCCAGTTTTCGTTCCACCACATTTTGCGTGGCAATCCCGGCGTGATCGGTGCCCGGCACCCACAAAGTCGGCGCTCCGTTCATGCGGTTGTAGCGCGTCAACAGATCCTCGATGCTGCTGGTGATGGCATGGCCCAAATGCAGGGCCCCGGTGACATTGGGCGGCGGCATCGAGATCACGAAAGGAGTCTTCTTGGGATCGGCCAACCCGCTCTCTTCCTGTTGTTCAGGGCGAAAGAATCCTTGATTTTCCCACCAGGCGTAGAGATCTTCTTCCCACTCTAGTGGGGTGTACGTTTTTGGCATTTCTTGAATTTGCGTCATGTATTTCCCTCGTTCACCAGGTTTCTTGACCGGCATCATCTTAGATCAATCACAGGCAGCGCAGCCGACTGCTTGCCCGTTCAACACAACAAAAAAGCCGCCTATCCTAAAAGGACGAAGCGACTCGTGGTACCACCTTTTTTTCGCAGAAGACGCCTTGACGGCGGTCGACTGCTCTCTCATCGCGCTAACGGGCGTACCCGGACAAGGCTACTTCTCTGCTTCACCTTATCGACCTTCCCGGCGACTTTCTCCGCTGCCTTGACGAAGATCCCTTTCAGCCTATGAGGATCTCTCTCTGACGTCTGCCGGCGGATACTCCTCCGGTGCACTGTCGTTTGAATTTCAATTGCCAATCGAAGCACAATCGTATACAGATCATCGTGCAATGGACTGTAGTATAGCTTCCATTGAGCGTGAATGTCAAAAGATTCATCCTATCAGGGTGCGTCCCAAGTTTTTCGGTTCTGATCTTGAGGGCAGCTACGCAGAACGGACCGGCACGGAGGCCGGTCCCTACACGTAGGGATGGACCTCCGTGTCCATCCGTCGTGGCTTCCCGGTAGACATGGACCTACCTAATAATCTGGGACACACCCATAGGCGTTAAGATAAGCTCCGTTCGAGCAAGTGCCGGGGTCTTCCTGGCGTCACGTCCAGAAGGGAGTAGCCACAGAGAACACAAAGAACACATAGATAAGGACGTTTCCCTCTTCTTCTTTGCGTTCTTTGTGTTCTTTGTGGCCAATTCTCTTGCCTGCACACGAGGATGCGGAGGCGTGGAGCATAGAGCCTTAACTTAACGCCTATGCCCCCAAACCCCTTCCACTGCGGAACCAACTTCACTGTTTGGACGTAGATCCTAGAGTAGACTCTTGGCGGATTGGCAATGTGCGTTGTGCAAAGATTCGATACGGAGCAGCCCGTGAGGCGTTTGACGAAAATTCTACTGATCCTCGTTGTCGGTGCTGGCGTGCTGGCGGCGTCGCCCTTCCTCTGGCAGGAGTGGGTGAATGCGAGGAGCGCGCCCAAAATCTACACCGTTGAGGATGCGCCCTCTGCGCGCGTGGCCGTCGTCTTTGGGGCGCGTGTCTATCCCAGTGGACGACTGAGCGCGATGCTGATGGATCGAGTAGAGACGGCGGTGCAGCTCTATCACGACGGCAAAGTGGAAAAGTTGCTCTTGAGTGGCGACAACAGTTCGCCCTACTACAATGAACCCGATGCCATGGCCGCCTATGCCCTGGGACGGGGCGTCCCCGCCGAGAATATTCAGACCGACTACGCCGGTCTGCGCACATACGATACCTGCTACCGCGCACAGGCCATCTTCGGTCTAGAAGATGCTATCCTGGTGACACAGCGCTTCCACCTACCACGTGCCCTCTTTACCTGCGAACAACTCGGCCTCGACGTCAACGGGGTGGCCGCAGATCAGCGAGATTACCATCCGCGCTCCATCGCCTGGTCTGAAATGCGCGAGGTGCCCGCCACCGTCATGGCCCTCGTCGACGTGATTCGGCGACAGCCCCCGATGTTTTTGGGCGACCCGATTCCGTTGTAATCGAGGCCTCGCAAAGGGATTGGAAATTCACGGTCGGTCGCTGCTCCAATAATCCCTCTGCCGGGTTATCGCGAACCCGGCAGGGTTCTAAAGTGGTGTCACTTGGAAAACAAGAGTTTTGTGCCCGGCGAAGCTGCGGTGCGGGACTACCCGGCAAGAGAGCGAATGTGGCGGGAACTACCACAGAGAACACAGAGAACACATAGACAAGGTCGCTTCCCTCTTCTTCTTTGTGCTCTTTGTGTTCTCTGTGGCGATTTTCAGCATCTCGACGGAATCGCCGACGAGGCCGCTACGTTCGCTTGGTACAGGCGCTGCGCCTTCGCCCTCCGCAAGATCAGGCACCTCAACCGGCGCCGGCGAAACTTCGGTTTTCAATGTGAATTCACTTTAGGGAAGTGACTTCGCGGCGCAGAAACTACTGAGCGCTCACACGTCTCTACTGATAGACGTTGATAGAGTTCCTCGGCCCATGTGGCCAGAGCCGTGATCTCCTCGTTGCTCAATTCCTGTTCGCCACGTCCATCCAGGTAGTTGTCCTCTACGTAGGTCGGAGCGGCACTGTAGAGCCAATTGTCGAATGCAATCATCTCCGCGGTTTCCAGCCAGCCTTCGGCGACGGTCTGTGCGTCACCGCCCTGGCAGGGGACGAGGTTGGCGTAGGCATAGCCGTGGCTCAGCACGATCAACTGTCTGCACTGTCCTGCTTCGCCCTCCACTTCGCCCAATTGCCAATTCAGTGCGGTGCGTGCGGCGGCGCTGACGCGTCCGCTCGTGGTTTCGCCATAGCTGATCTGCGCCCACGCCCCCAATGCCTGTTGCCAGGCAGGATCATAGACATCTCCCTGCCCCGCAAAGACGAGATCCCATTCGCCGCCTTTGTAGACGAAGGGCGCAAAACGGTTCAGGATCTCCTGCCACTGGTAGGGGGCATCGGCCGCCTGTATGGTGGCTTGCTCGCAACTCCCCGCCCAGGTGGCCCCGTCGGCGGCAATGTCCAGACGCTGGCATTCCATCACCGTGCCACCGTCGCCCAGAATGCGCCGTTGCCATGAGAACGCCGCATCGGTTGGATAGCCGCTCTCCTGCGCCCCGGGTAGGGGCAACCCCATGGGGTTGGTTGGTGGGATGAAGGTGAAGGATGCCATCACCGCCGCAAAGAGCGTTTCCATCTCTTCGTTTGCCTGACCCATTTGTGGATCGTCGGGTACGAACATCATCTGATAGACGCGCCCGTTGTGCACCACAATGACGCGGCGGTTGAGATCTTGCCCCGGCAGATTTCCGATCACCGTCGCTGCCTCGCCGCCCACAGTGGCATCGGCTGAAATCTCCAATTTCAAACCAGGAATCGTGTTGTTGACCACAACTTGATCCGTCACCTCTGCCAGTGTGCGCCCCAATGCCTCCTCTGTCTCGACGAAGAGTCGCTCTCGATGGCCTGGGGTTGAACCCGGTGCGTGCACGATAACAGCGCCGGTTTCTTCGAGATAGGCGGCTTCGTAGCCGGCGGGGATGAAAAAACAATACCCGGCGGCTTCATTGCGGACCAATTGCTGCCCAGGGCTTGCCTCTGGGCAATCGGTCAGCGTATCGCCAGACTCTGCCGGCACGACACTTTCCACCGGTTCTGCCGGTCCGTTGGAGTCCACACGGTCGATGGTCAACCATGAGTCAACTACCGAGACCGCGGCGGGGACGCATCCGTTGAGCAGAAACAGGGCGGCCAATATCAGTAGCAACGTCAAGAGTTTGTGTTTGTGTGTTCGTCGCTGGTGCATGGTGTTGTTCCTTTCCTAGTACAGTTGGGCGTAAATACCACGGCGGAAATTTGACACTCCTACCTCTGGTCGGAAACGTGGACAAATTTCCGCCGGGATTTACTAGACAATGAGACAATCTGCCAACCTGGGGGTTGTCCGAACAAATCGTCTTCTGTGGCAAGGATACAGGTCATGGCGTTTGCCAGGCGTTTGCGCACGCGTTTGGAAATAGGAAAAGGTCGGCACCTCATGGGCCGACCTTTTTGTGGGGCTGATCCTTGCTGTTGTAGCCATGTGCAGACTAGATGAGTGCCTTGTGCGTCATACTTTAGGCGCCCCGCCCAAGATATAGGTCACCCGATCCGCCACGTTGACCGCCAAATCGCCGAAGCGTTCCAACTCGCGACCGACGCGCAGCACGCTATAGCCGGCCTCGGCCGAGTCGATTACATCGGCTTCCAAGACCATGAACTCCATGACCTGCGTAAACACCTGACCCAACATCAGGTCGACTTCTTCGTCCTGTGGGCCGACCTGGGCGGCCAGTTCGGCGTTACCCGCTGCATATGCCTGCATGGCCTGGCGCAGCATGGCGTTGACCTTTTCGCCCATCGGCCCCAGTTCCGGTGGGTGTGGACGGTTGGGATGGCCGGCCAGATGGGGGATGACTTTGGCAATGCCCTTCGCCTGGTCGCCCATGCGTTCCAAATCGACCACCATGCTCATCGCCGCGAAGATCTGGCGCAGGTCGCGCGCCGTCGGCTGCTGTGTGCAAATGAGGGTAAAGCAACGCTCCTCGATATCCGCCCGATTCTGGTTGACGATGCGGTCGGCCGCCTTTACCTGCTCAATACGTTTTACATCCATGTGCTTATAGGCCGCCACGGCCAGGTTCAACTCTTCCTCCACCCGGCTGCCCATCATCAAGATATCATCGCGCAGTTGATTTAGCGCCTGATCAAATCGGACTCGAATTGTCATCGGATAAACCTTTCGTTGCGAAGCCTCATGCCTGATCCATTCTCCCCGACAAAGTCATAGTATACACCGATCTAAGGATCTTGTTCGCATAGAGCTTGACCTCTACCCTGTGATCGGTTTTGATCTTCTTCACGCTTGCTGCACGGTTGGTGGTACGTCTGCCTGATGGATACGAGCGCACCGGTTGGATTCTATACCCAACCGGTGCGCTCGCGGAACTGATCCCCGAACGCCTCTATCAACCCGATTTGGCCTGGGACGCTGGAGGGGTATGATCCCGATATGACTTCGTCCGAATTGACTGAATCGTCGACCCTAGCAAAACCAGAACGGTGGCAGGGATGACCGCGTACCCCATGATCTGACTGAAAAGCGCCAGTTGTGGGCTACCGGTCACCGATAGGATCAGGTAAAGAGTATAGGCGATGTAGTAACCCAGAAAGAGCAAGCCTTCCCAGCGCGAGAGCCGGTTGCCGGTGAAAAAGACCGGCAGACAGGCGACGGCGACGGCCACCATCACAATCACGTCGAAACGCAGTGCGGCTTCGGGCACTGTGATCCCAACGGGCGATATGGCCGAAGCAAGCCCCAATACGGCCATTAAGTTGAAGAGGTTGCTGCCCACCACGTTGCCGATGGCAATATCACGTTCGCCTTTGATGCTGGCCATCACCGAGGTGGCGACTTCGGGCAGCGATGTGCCTACGGCGACGATAGTCAGCCCGATGATCAACTCGCTCACGCCCAACGCTTCGGCGAATGTTGTGGCACTGTTCACCAACCAGCGAGAACCGAGGACGAGCGCGCCCAATCCTGCCGCAACAAAAAATAGATCGAGCAGCCAGTTCCCCTGCTTCGTTTCTGGCACACCAAAGGCTTTTTCATACTCGGCCTGCACCGCTTTGCTTTCACGGCGGCTTACGTAGATCGAAAAGACGATATAGCCGATCAGTAACAGGAAGAGCAGGGCGCCTTCCCAGCGGTCGATGGCGCCATTCTGCGCAAAGAACCAGGTCAACAGCGACACCGCCACCATGATCGGTACATCCAACCGGATCAACTGTTGGGAGACGATGAGCGGTGTTATCGCCGCCGACAAACCCAAGATCAGCAGCACATTGAAGATATTGCTGCCCACCACATTCCCTAAGGCCAGGCTGGGATCCGCGGCCAGGCTGGCTTGCAGGCTCACCACCAACTCCGGCGAACTGGTGCCGAAGGCCACGACGGTCAATCCAATAATCAGCGGGGAAACGCCGGCTGCTGCCGCCAGCCGCGAAGCCCCGCGCACCAGGAACTCCGCCCCCACAACCAACAACACCAATCCAACCACAAACAGCACAAACGTCATCAGATCCATTCTGGGTGCCGCTCTCTTTCGGCCATACGGATGAACATCGACAAGAACAGTGCATACAAAAGGGGGCGAACCGTCGCCCCCGAACCAACCACCTATGCTGTTATTAAGCATCTTCGCCGCACAGATCATAAATTGTCAGCGGGGCCAGTGCAAGCTGATAGTCCGACACCTATCTGACAATTAGCAGACAAACTGCGGCCGATTCCGTCCGTTCACCGATCCAAAGGGCATGATCGGATCGTTTACTTCCTTGCGCAACCTGTGGGTTGTGACCAAGAACCCGGAGTTGTCAACCATCACGAGGAGGAAACATGCGAATCCAGACCACCCCTGTGGCCCGTATCGGCGGAAACCGCACCAACTTCAGCACGTGGAGTGCCATTGTGCTCTTTGTTACCTTGATTGCCCTGGCGGGTTGCCAGGCTGCCCCGGCTCCGGCCCCGGCTGCGCCAACAGAGGCGGCAGCGACGGAACCGGCAGCGACGGCTGCCCCTGAAGAAGAGGCCACGGAACCCACCGCGTCTGCTGCGGCGGAAGAAGCTTCGGCGACGACCACCCCCGCTGCCGAAGAGGAAGCGGAATCAACTGCCACCCCCGCCGCCGAAGAGGAAGTGGAATCAACCGCCACCCCTGCCGCCGAAGAGGAAGCCGCCACGGCTGCCATCACCGGTGATCCATTGGCCGGCGAATATGTCTTCAATGCCACCGTCGGTTGTGGTTGTCACTTCAATCGTGATGCAGGTGCTCTGGCCGGCGGCAACCGCTTTGAAGGAACGTTCGGCGTCGTTCACTCCATTAACCTCACTCCCGACCAGGAGACCGGTCTCGGTGCGTGGACATTGGAAGAGTTCGGCAATGCAATCCGCTTTGGTGTCACGCCATACGGCGGCGTTGCTCCGGCCATGCCGCGCTACAGCCGTATGGCCGACGAGGACGTCGCCAATCTCTTCGCCTACCTGATGAGCCAGGAGCCGGTGAGCAACAAGATCCCGGCGCGCGAGGTGACGGTCGATCTGCCCAACGAACTGCCGGAACAGCGTCCGCCTGCCGTTGCGCCAACCGAAGGTGTAGAGCGCGGCGCTTATCTCGCTTCACTGGTGCGTTGCGGCAGTTGCCATACCCCCCGCAATGAGGATGGCAGTGTCAACACCGATCTCTTCCTGGCAGGTGCGCCGTATCGTGATACCGTCGCCCCCAACCTGACCCCCGACGAAGCCACCGGGCTCGGCCTGTGGACGGAAGAGGAGATCGCCGACTTCCTCGCCACCGGTGTTTACTCCGACGGCTTCGAAGCGCATGCTGCCATGAAGGGTACCGTGGATCGTGGCACCAGCAAACTCACCGACGACGATCGGCTGGCGATTGCCGCCTTCCTCAAGAGCCTGCCGCCCGTCGAAAACCTGCCGGCCACACCGCAATAGTCTGCGTGAGGAACCCTATCATGAAATCGTCTTCTGTGTCTCGCTTCATACTGTTTTCGATTGTGCTGGCCTCTCTCATCCTCACCGCTTGCGGTGGGGATGAGGAGCCTGCACCCGTTGCCGAAGCGGCCCCGGCGGCCACCGCCACACCGGCCGCTACCGCTGTCCCGACATCGACTGCCACGCCCACCGCCGCAAAATCAGCCGTCGCGGCAGGTGGCGAACCGGCAGATGAAACGCGTACCACAACCTTTGTCATTGTGCCCGAAGAAACTACGGCCGGCTATGCCATCAAAGAAGTCTTTATCAGCGACAACAATGCGTTGGTTACGGCCGTCGGCAAAACGACACAAGTTGAGGGCCAGTTTACCCTCAACTATGATGATCCCGGCGCCAGTTCCTTTGGTGAGTTCGTGGTCGACGTCAGCACGCTGCGCAGTGACCGCAGCCAGCGTGACCGCGCCATTCGCAGCCGTTGGCTCGAATCGGCCAAGTTTCCACTGGCTCGTTTCACCGTCACCGCCGTGGAAAACTTCCCCGCCGATCCGCAAGAAGGCGTGCCTATTCAGTTTCAAATCGTGGGCGACATGACCGTCAAAGAGAATACCCATCCCGAAACCTGGGACGTCATCGCCACCCTCGAAGGTGAGCGTCTTACTGGCCAGGCAACCCTCAACACCACCCTCGAATCGTTCAACATTCCGATTCCCAACATCATCAACATCTTGCGTGTACAGGATGGCATTACGTTGACGTTGGACTTCACCTTTGAGGCTGCGGAGTGACGTGTTGCGTGTTGCGTGGAGAAAGCGCATTGCCGTGACGATTGAGCGGTTCCTGGTCTACAAGGTCAGGCCAGAGACTCTACCCACGCAACACGCAGCCTAACCGACTTCAATCACCTGATCATCTGCTACCACAAAGACCCGATCCCCGCGACGAGGACGCACCACAGCGCCGCCGGTGAATTCACCGAACGCGGGCAAGGTGCCCACGCTGTCCGTCAGGTGGAAACAGGGCAGTTTGAGCGACTGGCGCCCGCGTCCGTTGAGTAGCGCCGCCGGGTGCAGGTGCCCGGCGAGGACGTATCCATGCTGCGATGCCAGCGGCTCGTGCTGAAATGCGAACGGCGGCTCAATCAACGGCGCATCATAACAGGCGACCCCCCAGGCTTGCGGCGGATCGCCGGCATGCTGATCGTGGTTGCCGCGCACCAGCACCATCTCTAGCTGCGCATAGTCGCTGCGCCAGGAAGCCACCTGTTCCAGTGTGCCGGTTGTGAGGCCACTGTGCGCGTGGAAAAGATCACCCAGGATCACCAGCCGGGTGGCGCCGGTATGTACAATCGCACTGCTTAAGCGGTGCAGTGTCTGCGCCGTCGTGCCGTTGGGCAGCGGAATCGCCGCCGCCCGGAAAGTGGCCGCTTTGCCGAGGTGCAGATCCGCCACCAGCAGCGTCTGTCTGGCGGGCAGATAGAGCGCTCGTTCCGCCAGCAAAATCGCTTCCTCGCCGGCCAGCGTGATGTGGGCGTCTTTGTCGATGCGATCCATGTCGATTCGATCCATCTTATGCTTCATCCAATCCCATTGCGATCTGCATCTTGCGCACGCGGTCGGCCAACGACTCCGACGATACCTCTTCGCGCATCCGATCCACCAGCAGCGGAAAACCCAACGGCGTCGGTCGCCGCGGGGTCACCAAGACGATGCGCGATTGGTTGATGCGTTCCAGCGCCTGCGCCAACCGGCTCTGCTCCAATTGTTGTTCCAGTACCTCGCGGTGGGCCTGAGACAGGAGCAGATTGTTGGCATCATAGCGGCTGAATACGTCGAAAAAGAGGTTGCTTGAGGCCTGCAAATGCTTGCTCTTGACGCGACGCCCCGGCAGCCCACTGCCCACGAGTCCGGCAATCTGGGCAATTTCGCGGAATTGACGTCGCGCCATTTCGGCGGCGTTGAGGCTGGCCGGGATGTCCTCGAACAGATTCTTTGTGGAAAAGAGTGGCGGCGTTCTTTCGCCTGCCAGCGCTTCATCCAGCGGAATCGGATCAGGTGCCAGCAAGTTGAAACCATAATCGTTGACCGCCATACTAAAGGTGATGGGGCGCAGCCGCGCCAGCCGGTAAGCCAGCAGCGCGGCCATGCCTTCGTGAACCAGCCGCCCCTCGAATGGATAGAAAAAGAGATGGTATCCCTCATCGGTTTCGATCTGCTCGATCAGCAACTCCTCCTGCCGGGGGATGCGTGACCACGCAGCCTGTAAGGCCAGGATCGGCTGGACGGCAGCCAGTTCGCGATCCTCGAAATGGCCATTGGCCGCCGCCTCTAGCTTGGCGCGCACCGCCGCTGCCAGCGCCGTGGAAAGCGGCATGCGGCTGCCCAACCAGCGTGGGATGGCGCCACGGCTGCTCTTGGCTTTGTGCACAAAGGCCGTCATTTCGTGCAGACGCACAAGTTCCAGCGCGCGCCCGGCAAAGATGAAGCGGTCACCCGGCTGTAAACGGCTGATAAACGATTCGTCGACCGTGCCCAACTTGCCGCCGTTGAGGTACTGTACCTGCACGCTCACTTCGCTGACAATGGTGCCCATGTTGAGCCGATGGCGTTGTGCCACCTTGCGATCTGGCACCGTGTAGCGAGGACCTGCCCACCCCTGCACATAGTCCTGATGGGCATCGTCGTAGGCGTCACTTTCCACCATAGGCACCACCCGCTGATACTCAGGATAGCTGGTAAGTGCGTCGCCGCCGGTGACCACGAAGCCCAGCGCCCAATCCCACTCGGCATCGGTGAGATGGCGGAAGGCGTGGGTGCTGCGTACTTCGGCCAGCGCATCCTCGTAGCGAAAGCCGCTGCCCAGCGCCAGGGTGACGAGGTGCTGAACCAGCACGTCCAATGGTTTCTGCGGCGGGGTACGTCCTTCGATGGCGCCCTGGCCGGCTGCGGTACGCGCCGCCGCCACCTCGATGAGCTCGAAGGCATGTGTCGGCACACAGGTGACCCGACTCACCGCACCGGGACGATGGCCACTGCGCCCCGCGCGCTGGAGCAGGCGCGCCACGCCCTTGGGGCTGCCGATCTGCAGGACGCGATCCACCGGGCTGAAGTCGACGCCCAGATCGAGGCTCGAGGTGGCCACTACGCAACGCAGAATGCCCTTGCGCAACCCTTGCTCCACCCAGTCGCGCACCTGCGAATCGAGTGATCCGTGGTGCAGCGCGATCAGCCCCGCCCAGTCGGGGCAGGCGTCGAGCAGCGCTTGATACCAGGTTTCGGCCTGACTGCGGGTGTTGGTAAAGACGAGGCAGCTTTCGCCTTCTTCGATAGCGGTAACGACTTCGGGCAGCATCTTCAGACCCAGGTGCCCAGCCCAGGGGAAACGTTCAATCTGCGCCGGGATCAGCGAGTCGATGACGATCTCTTTGGGCGTGTGGCCGGTGATCAAGTGTGTCCTGGGCGCAGGCGCTCCCGGCGGTGGATGGCCGACCAGTGCAGCGAGGGCGACATCGAGATTGCCCAGCGTGGCGGAAAGTCCCCATGTGCGCAGGGCAGGTCGACGGCGGCGCAACCAGGCCAGGCAGAGTTCCGTCTGCGTGCCTCGCTTGCTCCCCATCAGCTCGTGCCATTCGTCCACCACCACGGCTTTTAGATCGGCAAAGAGTTGATCGGCATTGGGCCGCGAGATGAGCAGCGACAGGCTTTCGGGCGTGGTCACCAGACGCGGTAGGCAGTCGTCGATTCTGTCGCGCCTTGACACTGCTGGATACGTCGCCGGTGCGTCGTTCTACCACCCAGGGCAAGCCTAAGGCGTGGACCGGCGCTTGCAGCGCCGCGGTGGTGTCTGCGGCCAGGGCGCGCAGCGGCGTTAGCCAGAGAACCTGCAAAGGCGGCGCGTCCATCTGCTTCCATGCGGCAGGGTCGGGATGCTCGTCAATCCATTCCATCAGCGGGCCGAGCCAGACGGCGTATGTCTTGCCTTGCCCCGTGGGCGCGTGGAGCAATCCGCTGCCGCCGGCGCGGTAGGCATCCCATGTCTCACACTGGAATGGAAAGGGTGACCAGCCGCGCCGGGCAAACCAGCCGTCGATCAATTCTTGTGCAACTCTGCTTTTCATCATGCCAAAGCCTTGTGATCGCGCCGCCCTACAGCAGAGCGACGGTAAAACCTGTGAATAAATTCACCGGCGGTTTTGCTTCTATGCTGCACTTTCAGTATGATAGGAGCTAGAATCCACTCACTCACCCTGACCCGGAGCCAATTCATGAATAATCAAAATGTTCATCCTCTCTTACGCTACGGCGGCCCCGTCTTGGGCGCTGTGATTCTTTATTTTATCATCACAACAATGATCGGTGGCTTTCAGGCGGATCTGGAGGCAGCGCGCTTCGAACCTTTGCCCCTTGCCGAAGAAGTAGCCGTCGTTGAAGCCCCGGCTGTTGAAGCTCCGGCAGCGGAGGCCCCGGCAGCAGCCGAGGCCCCGGCAGCGGAAGAAGCACCTGTTTCCGATACTGAGGTGTTGACTGAAACAGCCGTGTTGACCGATACGCAAACCGTCACAGATACTGTGCCGTTGGCCGAGTCTGTTGAGGTAACGACGACTGTCGAAGTGACTGCTGCCGTCGAGATGACCGAGACTGCGCCCATCGTTGATGTCGAGGTGGTGACCGAAACCGTTCCGCTGGAGCTGCCTGCGTCGGAAACGCCAGAAGCCGTGGCTCCTGAACCGGTGGTGCAGGGGGAGCCGGAGCCTGCCGGTCCGACGACGTTGGCTGAAATGGATGCCGAGGCCATCTATGCCGGGTTGCCCGCCGAGATCGCCGCCTACTTCCCCGACGGTGCAGACGCCGAAATCGGCCAGGAGACAGCGTTGACATCGGGCTGCACAGCCTGTCACAGCCTGCAACCGGATGTGGTTCAGGTTGGCCCCAGTTGGTACGGCGTTGCCAACCGTGCCGTCACACGCGTGCCGGGGCAGAGCCCTGCGCTCTACATTTACACCAGCATTACCCAGCCCAATGAGCATGTGGTCGAAGGCTTCCAACCCGATCTAATGCCTTCGATCTATGCTCAAATCCTCAGCGACGAGCAGATCGCCAACATCATGGCCTACCTGCTCACGCTGGATGGCGAATAGGCCACAACCCAATAACTGACCTATCAAAACCGGCGGCTGGACAATCCAGCCGCCGGTTTTTGCTGCAGACGTCATTCTCCCACCAGCGCCTTCACCTGCGCCAACGTATCCGCATCTGCGGGGCGTTTGTCGTGACGCCAGCGCAGGATCCGTGGAAAGCGGACGGCGATGCCCGATTTGTGGCGAGTGGATGACTGGATGTTCTCGAAGGCCAGTTCGAAGACGAGTTCGGGCGTCACCGAGCGCACAGGACCAAAACGCTCTTTGGTATTTTGACGCACGAACCGATCGACTTGGCGGATTTCTTCGTCGGTGAGCCCTGAGTAGGCCTTGGCAAAGGGGACGAGTTCTCCTTCGTCCCAGACGGCGAAGGTGTAGTCGGTGTAGAGACCGGCGCGACGTCCGCTGCCACGTTGCGCGTAGATCAGCACCGCGTCCACTGTGAAGGGATCGACCTTCCATTTCCACCAATCGCCGCGTCGGCGGCCCACCTGGTAGGGCGACTCTTTGCGTTTGATCATCAACCCCTCCACCCCCAGATCACGGGCGCGGTCTCGTTCGCTTTCGGCGCCGACCCAGGATGGGCTCTCAACCAGATCCGAGAGCAACAGCCGCGGGTGATCCATCTGATCGACCAGCGCGGCCAGCGTTTGGCGACGCCATGAAAGCGGCCGATCGCGCACATCCTCGCCCTGCCATTCCAGCAGATCATAGGCCAGCAACACGGCGGGAATCTCATCGAGTAGCCGTTTGGACAAATTCTTGCGCCCGATGCGCCGTTGCAGTTGGGCAAAGGGGAGCACGTTGCCATCCTTCCAGGGCAGTACCTCGCCGTCGAGGACCGTTCCATCGGGCAGTTGATCGCCCATTTGCATGAGATCGGGGAAGCGTTCGCTGAGCAACTCCTCGCCGCGGCTCCAGAGGAAGCTCTGCCCCTGGCGGTGAATCAGTTGGGCACGGATGCCGTCCCACTTGCGTTCGAGCTGCCAATCGCCGATGTCGCCCAGGCTTTGCGGCGATCCTTCAATGGGGTAGGCGAGGAAGAAGGGATAGGGGCGACTGATGTCGGCGTCTGCATTCTCTTGGGCAAGCAGCGCCGTCAAGAAATCGGGCGTCGGTTCCCATGTCCCCATCAGGCGGTGGGCGATGACGGCGGGATTGTGTCCGCTGAACTGGGCGAGCGCCCGCACCAACAGCCGTTGCGAAACGCCGACGCGCAGCGCTCCGGTAATCAGCTTGTTCCAGACGAAGCGCTGACGGCCATCGAGTTCGCTCCAGGCCTGTTGCAGCGCAGCGCGTTGGGCTTCGTCGTCCATGTCGGCGAGGGGAAAGAGTCGTTCCTCTACCCAGACGTGGAGCGGCGCCGTGCCCGTGGTTTCGGGGGTGGGCAACAGCAGCGCGATGGTCTCCGCCGAGTCGCCCACTGCATCATAGCATTCGGCAAAGAGCCAGTCGGGAATTTCGGCCATCTCGCGCGCCCACTCGCGCAGCTTCGTGGCGCTGATCAGGCGTTTGGGGCGTCTGCCGCTGAGAAAGTAGATGGCCCAGGCGGCGTCCGCCGCATCGGCCTGCATGAAATAGTGGACCATCGCCTCGATCTTGGCGTTGGTCTTGGTGGTCTCATCCAGGGCAGAGTAGAGTTCGGTGAAGGTTTGCATGGGATAGTGAGATAGGTGATGAGGATGACGAGGATGATGAAGATGAGGCTTTGGCGGTCAAGATGATGGGATGATGAGATGATGGGGTGATGCTCGTCGAGATTCATCATCTCATCATCCCATCATCTCGTTTTCAAGCCTCATCCTGACGGCCAACGCGCCTCCGCCCTCGCCTATGCCTGTTCGCCCTTCGTCCTCCCCTCTGCTTCGGTATACCAGCGGGCGCCGTTGTCGATGCCGGTATTGAAGAAGTCGAAGGCGTTGTCTTCGGGCGTGTAGCCTACCAATTGGCGTGTGGAGGTGATATCGAGCCGTTTGAAGCGGTTGTCCGACACGGCGTGGAGAATGGCAAAAGGCAGGTTCTCCACTTCGATGCAGCGTTGGAAGAGCTGGTTCATGTCGCGTTCGCTGATCCAGGCGCTGAGGCGGCGTGCGTCGGCCTGCATGCTTTCGGAATTGCCGGCGTAGTTGCCCACGCGCACGCAGAGGCAAGAGAGCCCTAGTTTGGCCGAGTAGTAGTGAGCCGTGGATTCGGCGAAGGCTTTGCAGGCGCCGTACATGTTGACGGCCTTCGTCGGCATATCCGGCGTGGCTTGTACATCGAGCGGATAGCCTTCGATCAATTGGATGCTGCTGGCATAGACCACGCGACGAACGCCCTGATCGACCGCAGCCTGAAAGATGTTGAACGCGCCTTTGATGTTGTTGTCGAGCAGCGACTCGTAAAAACCAGAGGCCGGTGACGGATCGGCGGCCAGGTGAACCACGGTGTCGATGCCTTCGCATGCGGCGCGACAGGCATCGAGATCGGCCACATCGAGCGTAAATTTCTCGTGTTCGCCCACGTCGCCCATCTTTTCGATGCGGCGAGCGGCGAGGCGAAACCAGTAGCGCTCTCTGGCGTATTCAAAAAAGGAGAAACCGATGCGGCCGGAAGCTCCAGTCAATAGCACGCGTTTCATCTTTCGCTCCATCTTGGGTGTCGGTTGGGAGTACAACAAATAAACTCTGTACCTGTGTCGTCAATGATACCCTACCGCAATATCCTACCGCACAGTGGATTGAATGATCAAAGCCACCAGATCGAACGGGTAGGGGTCGCCCGATTCCCAACGGCGGTTTCTTGCCCATTTGGGTAGAACCGGTATGATTCAGCAAGGTTAATCTCTCACGTCATAGCAAGGAGCTATCATGCGCACGCTTCACGAAGACGATCTCTACGCGCTGAAACAGATCAACGATCCGCAGATCTCGCCCGACGGGCAGGCTGTGCTCTATTCGCAACAGCGCGTGGAACGCAAGCGCGAGAAGAAGTTTGCCAACCTGTGGCTTGTTCCCACCGGCGGCGGCGAACCACGCCAGTTCACCTTTGGCGATTGGCGCGACAGCATGCCGCGCTGGTCACCGGACGGTAGCCAGATCGCCTTCCTATCGACGCGGGGCGACGAGAAACAGGCGCAGATCTATCTGATCTCGGTCAATGGGGGCGAGGCGCGCCGGCTCACCGATCTACACGGCTCGATCAACAGCATGGAATGGTCGCCCGACGGCACGCAGATCCTGGTGGAATTTAGCCGCAAGGACGCAGACGCAATTGAACGAGAACAGGACGAAGATAAAAAGAATCTAGGCGTCGTGGCGCGCCACATTACACGGTTGCGCTACAAATCCGACGGCATTGGCTTCTTGCCCCAGGATCGCACACACCTCTGGCTGATCGATGCCGGCAGCGGTGCAGCCACCCAGTTGACCTTCGGTGAAGAGCACGAACAGACCGCGCCTGCCTGGTCTCCCGACGGAACCCAGATCGTATACGTTGCCAATAGCAGCGACGATCCCGACCGCAATCCCCAGGCCGACGATCTCTATGTGATCCCGGCTGACGGGCGGCGAACCCCGCCGGCTGGAAACTTTCGCCGGCGCCAAGTCGGCCCCGTCCTTTTCGGCGGATGGCCGCCGGCTCGCCTTCACCGGCACGGAGGGGCTGGACACCTTCTGGCGAGGCCGCGATCTCTGGATCGTGCCCCTCGACGGCAGCACACCGGCGCAGAATCTGACGCGACGCTACGACCTGGCCATGGGCAACGTCACCTTGAGCGATGTGGCCGGCTACAGACTCGACACGCGACCGGTCTGGACGCCTGACGGCGAACGGATCTTCATCCAGGTTTCGAGTCACGGCAGCACGACCCTGCAAGCGATCGATGTGAAAAGTGGCCAACTCTCGACGGTAGTGGATGGCCCTGGCGCCGTGGGTGACTTTACCTTTGATGCAGAGCGCCGCCGGCTTGCCTATATGCACACAACACTCACCGAACCCGGCGATATCTGGCTGGGCACCCTCGCCGATAGCGCCGTGCGCCGCCTGACCGAAGTGAACGCGCCGCTGCTTTCGGAGATCAACTTTGGCGCCTGTGAAGAAATCTGGATCGACGGGCCGCAAACACGCTTGCAAGGCTGGATTATGACGCCGCCCGACTTCGATTCAGGCGGGCGCTACCCGGCGATTTTGGAGATTCACGGCGGGCCGATGTTGCAGTACGGCTTTAGTTTCGTCTTCGAATTCCACTGGCTGGCCGCGCATGGATACGTGGTTTTCTTCACCAACCCGCGCGGATCGCAGGGCTACGGACAGGCCTTTGTCGACGCCAACTACAACGATTTCGGCGGACGCGCCTATGAGGATCTGATGGCGTGGACGGATTACGTGGCTGCCCTGCCGACCATCGACGAATCAAACCTCGGCGTCACCGGTGGCAGCTATGGCGGCTACATGACCAACTGGATCATCGGCCACACGGATCGATTCGGCGCCGCCGTTACCCAGCGCAGCCTGAGCAATCTGACCAGCTTTAACGGGTCCAGCGATATCTGGATCTTTGAGCAGATGTTCGGCGGCAAACCGGCCTGGGAAAGTCTGGATGATTATTGGCGACAATCGCCTATCGCCTACATTGGCAATGTGACCACGCCCACGCTGGTCATTCACAGCGAACAGGATCTGCGTGTTGCCATCGAACAGGGCGAGCAAATGTTCGTTGCGCTCAAACTAAAGGGTGTCGATACCGAAATGGTCCGCTTCCCGGAAGAGTCGCACGGTCTCTCACGCGGCGGCCGTACGGATCGACGGATTGCACGGCTGAACCACATCCTACGCTGGTTCGACAAGTATTTGCGAGATGCACATGCATAGAAAGGATCAACCCGATGAAGATCGATGCCTCGCTTTGGCTCGATGATCTGACGCAGGCCGCGGAAACGGCGCGCGCCGCCGAGGATCTCGGCTTCGACGCCCTGTGGACGAGTGACATTGCCCACAATCCGCTCTTTCCGTTGGTGTTGGCTGCGCAACACACCGAGCGCATCCAACTGGGGACGGCGATTCTGGTGGCGTTTGCGCGTAGCCCAATGGACGTGGCCTATCAGGCCTGGGATCTGGCAAAGTTCAGCCAGGGTCGATTCTTGCTGGGGTTGGGGACGCAGGTGCGGGCGCACATCGAGCGCCGCTTCGGCATGACGTGGGAGACACCCGCCGCCGAGCGGCTGCGCGACTACATTCTGGCGTTGAGGGCCGTCTGGCACAGTTGGCAGAACGGGGAACGGCTCAACTATCGGGGAGAGTTCTACAAGTTGACGCTGATGACGCCCTTCTTCGATCCCGGCCCCATCGACTACCCGCAGATCCCCATCTACACGGCAGGGGTCAATGAGCGTATGTGCCGGCTAGCAGGAGAAGTCAGCGACGGCTTCCACGCCCATCCTTTCCACACGCGCCGCTACCTGAATGAGATCGTGATTCCGGCGATTGAGGATGGGGCGCACACGGTTGGCCGAAGCCGATCCGACGTGTCGATGAGCAGCGCCGTCTTTGTGGCAACAGGGCGCAACCAGTCTGAGATGGATGCGGCGGTTGCCGCCGTGCGCCAGCAGGTCTCTTTCTACGCCAGCACGCCCGACTATGCGGCTGTAATGGATCTGCATGGATGGAGTGGGGTGCGCGAAGAGTTGAGCCAGATGGCCTCGCGTAAACAGTGGGCCGACATGCCCGCCCTGGTTACCGATGACATGATCGATGCTTTCGCCGTCGTCTGTGCACCGCAGCAATTATCGGCGCGGCTGCGTGAGAAGTATGAAGGTGTCCTCGATCGCATTACCCTCTACATTCCCTTTAGGCCCGACGATCAGGCGTTGTGGCGTATGCTGCTAAACAAAACCTAGCCTACCCGTGCCAGGTAGCCATGCCGGCGGCCGCTGCTTGGAGAACGGTATCGCTGATGGTATCAACAACGATGAGTGTATTCATTGCTTCAAAGATTTGCATCTGAATCTCTCCCAGACGTCTGAGTCTGCCTTCGTTGCCAGTAGCTATCCAGCTTAAGGTGCGATGCACCCGTAGAGTTTCGTTTGCCCGGAGATTTTGTTTCCAGAATATACAGTTTACAACGTAAGCCGTACTTTATTCTAATCGGCAGAAGCTTACGAAATGTTCAGGTTGGATCGAGACCTGTCCTGCGAAGGAGGGGGGTACTTTGGTCCTGTTTTGCAATGAAAGGTAGTATCAAAAGAGATCCCGTTCGCGCAGGCGAGCGGGATCTCTTTTGGAAACAGGAGCCTATGGGATCAGTGTCAGCTCTGACCGCGGACGATCCCGGTGCCTATCGTCGTCGACGGGAAGTGGATCGGCGTGTCGACGACCTTGATCGGCCTGTTTTGGCAGATGAAGGGCCATCGGCAGGCGGGACAACCGGAGAATGCAAGAGTTGCTGATAGTAGTCGTCCAAAAGCATGGCCATGATGCCTGATTCGTCGTCACTTTCGGCCAATTCCTTCGCCAGAGCCGAAAAACGGCGGCTGCGCTCAGCCTGAAGTTTGTCTCGGTCGCGCAGACGTGCCTCTAGCAACGCCGTCAACCGTTCGCCGACCACGGCGGCGACTTCCTCATCGGTGGGCACAGGCATTTCTTCCATCTCGATCTCAAAGTGGCGGGCAATCTGGCGCAGTGCATACTTTTCCATACCGTTGACCAGGGTAATGGCGACGCCGCTGGCCCCGGCCCGCCCTGTGCGCCCGGCGCGGTGGATATAGGCCTCTGTGTCCTCGGGCGGTTCATACTGGAAGACATGGGAGAGCGCCGGAATATCGAGCCCGCGTGCGGCGACGTCCGTCGCCACCAGGAAACGCAGGGTGCCATTGCGCACGCGATCGAGCACCCGCTCACGCTCCGCTTGCGAGAGATCGGCGCTCAGTTCGTCGGCATCATAGCCGAAGCGTTGCAGCACCACAGCCACATAATGAACATTGACCTTGGTGTTGCAGAAGATGATGGCCGAGGCAGGGTTTTCCAACTCGATCAGCTTGACCAGTACACGGTCCTTGCCGACGCCGGGCACGTCGTAGACAATGTGCTGCGTCTCGGTTACGTGGACGTGATCCTTGCTCAGCGAGACAAACTCGGGCTCGTGCATGAACTGGCGAGCGGTGCGCAAAATATGTTCGGGGAAAGTGGCCGAGAACATACAGGTGTTGAGTCGACGGTTGGGCAGGTAGCGCTGTACCTTTTGCATGTCCGGGTAGAAACCCATGGAGAGCATGCGGTCGGCCTCATCGAAGATCAGCGCTTTCAGGTGCTCCAGCGTAAACGTGCGTCGCAGCAGATGATCGAGCACGCGGCCCGGCGTTCCGATCACCACATGAGCGCCTCCCTCCAGCGCCTCGATCTGGGCCTGGTAACCGGTGCCGCCGTAGACGGCGACTGTGCGCAGACCGGCTGCCCCTAACAGCGTCTCGGCTTCGTGCCAGACCTGCCGTGCTAATTCACGTGTCGGCACCAGGATCAAGGCCTGGCATTGGTCGCGCGATGGATCCAGAGCCGAGAGCAACGGGAGCAGGAATGCGCCGGTCTTGCCGCTGCCGGTGCGCGCTTGCACCATCACATTACGCCCGTTGAGCAGATAGGGAATGGCGATGCGCTGGACCGGCATCAAACTGGGCCAGCCGGCGCGGGCAACCGCGTCCTGGAGAGATTCGGGGAGATCGGCCAGCGTGATCTCTGCAAAGGCAGCCTGGGCCTGATCCTCGTTGGAAGAAATGGGTGTGTTCGTCAAAAAAACCTCGATTGTACCTTATGTTAAATGATCGTAATACTACTGACTATACGACACCACGCCAACAATACCAAATTTTACCAAACTTGGGCTTTGTCGTGGGTATAGTCTTGCCCGGCAACTCAAAACGGACCGGCACGGAGGCCGGTCCCTACATCGTAGGGATGGACCTGCGTGTCCAGCCGTCGTGCTTTTCATAAAAGCTGCTTTTCATAATAAACGCTGAGTGGGTCCTCAGCATAAGATCCAAATGGCGCTATCTGTCGAAATCCCCACCGTTCGTATAGGCCGATGGCTTCGGTCTGATGGATGCCTGTTTCCAGACGAAGCAAGTTGACGCCTTGTTGCCGTGTGTATCCTGCCAGATGATCGAGCAGCGCCTTCGCCAATCCCAACCCGCGCCAGCGCGGACGTATGTACATCCGCTTGATTTCGCCGTACTCCAGGCCGAAGATCTGCACGCCGCCGCAGCCCGCGGCCTGCCCATCACAGCGCAACACGAAGAAGGCGACACCTTGCGTAATCAACTTTTGCACATCGTAGCCGTGGCGGCTTTCTTGCGGATACAGGGGCGTCAGGTGCGCTTCTAGTTCCTCGATCAGTTGGATGGCATCTGCACTGTCTGGGCGCTCTGCAACAATGTTGATGGTCATAGGTCTCCGTGGTAGGCAATTAGGAGAAGGCAGAGAAATAATGATCCACGAAGGCACACGAAGATGCACGAAGAAGAAAAATCTCCCTTCTGCTCTTAGTGTGCCTTCGTGGATCAAAAAAACCCTGAAATCTCCTTACTCATTGTTTTCTGCACTCTCGTCGGCATCGGCCGCCGCATCGACTTCGCCGGCGAAACGTGTTTCGAGAGGAAAGGCATCGATCCCCTGCTCGCGTAGCCAGCGTACCACCACGGCGACATATCCGTGTGTTACCAGCACCCGTTCCGCTGCCGTCGCCTGAATTGTCTGCATCAGCGCCGGCCAATCCACATGATCGGAAAGGATGAAGCCACGGTCGAGTGAACGGCGGCGGCGTTGACCGCGTATCTGCATCCAACCCGAAGCAAATCCGGTGGAAAGATCGCCGAACCGGCGCATCCAGGGCGTGCCGTCGGCGGAGGGCGGCGCCACGATCAACGCCTGCGACCACTGTGTATCGGGCGGAGCGTCCAATACACTTGCTGTTTCGGGCAGATCGATCTCCGCTGCACGATAGTCGGCGTTGAGCCGTTCCACGGCGCCGTGGGTGAAGATAGGTCCGATGCTCCGATCCACCCCGGCCAGCAGCCGTTGTGCCTTCCCCAGCGCATAGCCATACAGGATCGTGGCGCGACCGGCAGCCTGATTGGCGCGCCACCAGTCGTTGATTTGCCCGAAGATCTCGTCACGACGGGGCCAACGGTAGATGGGCAGGCCAAAAGTCGCCTCGGTGATGAAGGTGTGGCAGGGCACCAGTTCAAAGGGCGTACAGGTCGGATCAGGTTCTGTCTTGTAATCGCCACTGACTACCCAGACTTCGCCGGCGTGTTCCACGCGCACCTGCGCCGATCCCAGAATGTGCCCCGCCGGATGAAACGATATGCGTACTCCGTTGACGTCGAGAGAGTCCGCGTAGGGCAAGGTGCGGATCAGTGCACCGGCGCCCAGACGCGTGCGCAGCACTGTTTTTCCCTCTGCCGCGGCCAGATAGCGCCCACAGCCATGATGTGCGTGATCGCTGTGGGCATGCGTTACGACGGCCCGCTGCACAGGACGCCATGGATCGACGAAAAAGTCGCCCACCTCACAGTACAAACCCGCCGCTGTCATCGTTAGCAAATCTGCCATCGGCTCTACCCCAATCTCTGCTCGCCGATCTTTCTCATGCGTACGACCAACACCGGTGGGATCTCACTGAAATTACCATTCCATCCCAGTTGTCGACCCTGCTGGGGTATGTCTGAGGCCGGAAAGGCGCGTTCTTCGAGACCGTCGATGGCGAAACCTGCGGCAAAACCGCCGGCGAAGAGCACTTGAAGCGGACGGTGAAAGTAGACGTGCGGCTTGGGTTGCTCGCGCAGCGCCAGGCCACGGCGATTGCCGGGCGTCATGTACCGCCAGATCTTCATGCTGTAGGTCGTCACCATCTGGCCGTTGCGATCCTCCATTTCGGCCATGTGTGCCGAAAACGGGTTGTTGAAGCAGGGGTGCATCATGCTGTAGATGAAGATGCCGCCCGGTTTGAGCAGGCGGCTTAATGCCTGAAACAGCGGATCGATCTCTGCGATGTCAAATAGAGCCATATTACAGAGGGCTACGTCGAACGATCCGGCCGTCCCCAATGCCAGGAGGGCGTCTTCATCGGTTGCATCGGCCACCGCATAGGTGATGTCGCCATCCTCTGCCGTGGTGCGACGGCGTGCGGCCTCGATCATTTGCGGCGCAAAGTCTGTCGCCGTCACCGCTGCCCCCAGTCGCCCCAACCGCCGCGCCATCAACCCATTGCCGGTGGCGATGTCCAGCACGCGTGCGCCCGGCTGAATCGACAGCATCCGTTCAATCGCCGGCCATTGCAACATGGTCACGAAGTCGTTGCCTTCGCCCATATATTCGTCCCAATAGGCAGCGTTGGTGTCCCAGGCGTCCAGGGTTTCGGCGTGGGGGTTGTCGATTGGGTTCATGGCGAAATTCTCCTATAGGGTTGCATTTTGCTCAAACTCTTCAACTGTTTGGCCAAAGATGAGTATATCGTGGTGTTCGCCGCCTGTAAACAGGAGACGACGCAGCCTGCCTTCCTGGGCGAACCCCAGCCGTTGATGCAGAGCAATCGATGGCTGATTGAAACTGTAGACGTCAACGGTGACCTTCTGGTATCGCAATTCCCAGAAAAAGTAGGCCTGCACGCGGCGGATCGCCTCCGATGCGTAGCCCTGTTGCCGGTGTTCACTGCGGATGCCGACCCCGTATGAAAAACTCCCGACGCGGCGGTCGCAGTGATGGGTGTTGATACAGCCCACGAGTTCGCCGGCCTGATCTTCAATGACCAGAAATAGCTGATCGTTTTCCATCTTGCGCTGTGCCTCTGTCTCGGCCCACTGTTTTTGAGCGGCCAGTGAACCTGGCGGCCACACCCAATCGATGCCGCGTGTCATTTCCAGGTCACGGTTCCACGCATGAAAGGTCGGCGCGTCTTCAGGTTCAACCGCGCGCAGACGTACCCGATCTCCTTGCCAGTAATCCATTCTGTGCACGATACATTTCTCCTCAGCCTGGTTGCGAACCTTATATTTACCTTGTTTCCCGGCGTCTATGTCCTTTGTGACGAACCAGGTGCAACGCCCTGTCACGAGGACGTCCGGTTTCGGGTGCGTCCCAAGTAGTTCGGTTCTGATCTTCAGCGCAGCTACCCAGAAGGACCGGCACGGAGGCCGGTCCCTACACGTAGGGATGGACCTCCGTGTCCATCCGTCGTGGCTTCCCGGTAGATATGGACCCACCAATACTATGGGACACACCCTCCGGTTTCCGTCAACGATACTCTCGATGAGGCATGTCTCCAAATTGGCTGCGTGAGACAAAAGTCACTGCCCGCGCCCACCATCTGCGTTAAGCTAGAGCGGAACCTGCATTTCCGTTTGGGGGTCACCCGGTGCTGGCCGGGTGACCCCACCAGACTGGACGTTGATGGATGCACTCTCATACGATGAAAGCTTACGCCATGAAGCCTTATGCCGTTGTCGCGTTCAGCGCGTTGTTGCTTGCTGCGGCCACGGGCGCCTTGCTCCGCTTTGGCCTCGTCAACGGTTTCCCTACCTGGGCCGCCAACTATACCGCCGTACGCCATGCCCACAGTCACCTCATGTACTTCGGCTGGGGCACATTGGCGACCATGGCGTTGATCTGGCAACGGCTGCCCGCACTGACTGCGCGTCCCTTGCCGCCCTGGATCCATGGACAGATGATCGCCACCGCCGTGGCTTCACTCTTGAGCTTCCCCGCGTTTTGGGCAAACGGCTACGGCCTCACCCAGATCGGCGATCTTTCGTTGCCGCTAGGCGCCATGATCTCCGGCCTCAACGGGGTGACGTGGGCTGCCTTCATCGTCCTCTACGCGCGGACGACGTGGCGATTGCCCAGACGTCCGCTACCGGTGCGCCTCTGGGATGGCGCGATTGGCCTGCTTATGCTGGCCTGCGTAGGCGTCCTGGCCTTGATGGTGTTGGTGGTGACAGAGAACCCCAGCTTCTTCTTGCAGCAGGCTGCGCTGCATCTCTTTTTGGATCTATTTGCCGTGGGCTGGTTTGGCCTGGCTCTGCTCGGACTGCTCTGGGCGTGGGTGGGGGAGAGCGCCGTTCGAAATGGCTGGCGGCCGGTGATGCCGCTTGTGCTTTGCCTGGCGCCGACGTTTTTCTTGGGGATGTCGCCGGCATTGGTGCCGCCGCTGCTTTCGGCGCTGGCGATGCTGGGCAACGTGCTGGCCGCCGGGATGCTGGCGTGGCATGGCTGGCTGCTCTGGCAACGTCGAGATCGCCTGCCCCTGCTCGTGCAATTCAGCCTGATTTCCCTCGCCATCCACGCCTTGATCGGTGTGATGCTGATTTTCCCCGGCGTGTGGATGTGGGCCGCAGGCACCCAATTGCGCGTCTTCTTCCTGCACAACCTGCTGTTGGGTCTTCTCAGCAGCGTTTTGATCGGCCTGATGGGCGCGCAGTGGATCGTGCTGTCGACGGCCGCCCGCCAGATCCTCGACGCGATCTGGATCGGCGGCGTCAGCCTGATGCTCATCGCCCTCCTCGGCCTGGGCAGCAGCGCCTTGCTGCCCATATCGCCCCGACTCTGGCTCGAACTTGCCGCCTGGAGCAGCTTGCCCCTGGTCGGCGTCGTGCTCGTCCATCTGGTCACGATCACGCGCCGCCAGGAGCGCGAGCGTGCCCAAGGCGAGAGGATGACGATGAAGATGACGGGATGATGAGGATGATGAGATGATGAGGATGATGGAAAGTGCGCGTTTTCCATCATCTCATCATCCTCATCATCGCGCTCCTAAAGAGTCTCGCCCAGCAGGCCACGATCAGCCCACCCCTTCACCCTTTCACCCTTTCACCCCTTCTCCCCCATCACTCTTCATCCCACGGCAGCGGAACCCCCAGACGTTCACTCGCCGCGCGTGTTGCCTTCTGCTCCATCTCTCCATAGCGGATGCCTTCGCTGCGGTGGTGGTTGAGGCGTTCTTCTTCAATAGCCCCCGGCAGCAGGGATCGATCCGTGCCCGGCATGGGCGTGTAGGTGGTGCGGATATCGTGAGACAGACGGTCGGTCTCGGCGCGGAAGACGGCTTCGGGCACCACCGAATCGATGTGGATCGCCAATACCATGCCGCCCTGACGACCGTTTGCCCAGCGATTCCAGGTTTCGTCCGAGAGGGTGAAGCCGGTAAGCCCGCCACCCAACATGGCCGCCACGGCGCCATAGCCAATGCTCTTGAAGAATGCGGCGGGGATCATGGAAAAGAGCGCCTCGTACTCATCGCCGCGCTGGTAGTCGGCCAGGATACAAGTGGCGGCGTCGAGAACCAGATCCGGCTCCTGCTCGGCGGGGATGGCGAAGCTGATGGGCGGATTGCCAAAGTAGCCCAGGTGCTTGCCCGGATTCGGTCCGCCGCCGTCGGAGCCGTGACGCCCTGCGTTGCGGTGCCCTTGCACCGAGAAGCCGATGCAGCCGGCCTCCATGCACATGCGTGTGTAATGGCCCGCCGAACCATAGTGACCGATGCCGCGCACCAGCCCCATACCGATCCCGACTTCTTTGGCCTTGGCGATAGCTTCTTCCGTGGCCTGGACCATTGGCCAATAGCCCAGAGATCCGTCGCCATCGTAGACAGACGAAGTCGGTGTTTCATGGACTTTGCGAATCTCTGGCTGTGGATTCAAACGGCCATCCTCGAAGGCCTGGCAGTAGTGGTTGACTGTGCGTGTGCCGTGGCTGCGCACCCCGCGCAGATCCGAGTTGACCAGCAGCCGGCTGATCACGGCGGCATGCTCTGAGCTAAGACCAACTTTTTCAAAACAGGCGGTGGCAAACGCGAGCAGGCGCGCTTCGTGCACCAGAACGAAGGCTTCCGGTGGTCGATTCATTTTCATCTCCTCAGTTGATGGTCACATCAGTGGTTGTGCGGTGCAGGCAAACGCCGATGATCATACCCGAAATCGCGATAAGTGGCGAAAGATGCCTGGGCGCCCCACGCAGATGTCCCATTTCGTGCGGTTGATGCGTCGGCAGCCCGTGCACGGCACCGGGTTCAGCAAATACGGCATCGGGGTGAGTCTGCTCCATCCCAGGTCGCCACGCACGGGCGCGCTCTTTCTCCTGGCAGTGGCTCTGTTAGGGGTGGGCGTCAGGAACCCGCGTTTTTGCCAATATCCGGCAAATAGATATTCTGCGTTTGAGGTGTAGGAAACCCTGATGGTGACGGCGTGGCAGCAGCCGTTGGCTCCGGCGTTGATGTCGGTGTCGGCGTCGAGTTTAGTTGCGTGATGGATATGTTTGTGAATGATGCATCGTTGGGGAAGGCCGAATCGCCGTCTATCCGCAATCCAACACTGCCAGAAGTGAACATCGTGTCGTAGATACTCAACACAATCTGGTCATTCAGTCTCACCTCTATCAAAGATCCAACAGCGGAGACCGTGAAATTTGCCGATTCGCCAAGCAGCGGCAAGCCTGCGCCATGATAGGAACCAAGATACTGCTCCGAACCGGCGACACGCCTGGCCAACCATAATCCTTCATTGCCATTGTTCCGACTGCTGCCGTTGGGCGTTAAGATCGCAATATAACCGTTTCCTGCATCTTGCATTCGCACAGCCAGACTAGCCTCGCGATTGGTTGTGCGCACATCTGCAGAAATCGTTACATCGGCATACCTGTTGCGGGAGACCAGGATACTGTCACCTGTAGCTGAATGTCCCTGTACGCTGTTCGCATGACACTGCCACTCAGCGTTGCCGGTTCCAATTACCGACCAATCGGTGCAGTCGGAGGCAGGAGGTGTTGGTGTCGCCGCTGATGTTGGCGTACCTGTTGAAGTTGGCGTAGTCGCTGGCGTACCTGATGATGTTGGCGTACCTGTCGGTGTTGGCGCCGGTGTAGAGGTGAGTGTAGGTGTTGGCGTCGGGACGCAGACACTTGTGTCTGTGCTCCACCACAGCCTAAGGAATGCATCGCCACCGTCTTCACGCAAATACAGTTCAATGGGGACGTTCCCACTGAGGGCGAAGCCACCGTCTCCATTGCAGATTTTGCTGCCACGGGCATCAGGGTCCTTGACGTGCTGCTCATACTCTCCGGCTTTGAGAAGCAGGCCGTCATCGTGATCGGCATAGAAGACATACGTGCCCGGTGCAAAGGTAACAGTGGTTGTGAAGTAGCCTGTCCAGTTGTCCGGCCCGACACTTCCGCCCGGTGCATTCCGACCCCAATTCTTGTCAAACAGGACCGTGCCGCCGCTAAGGGCGATTCTCTCTGTATGTTGCGCGTCGTTGCACTGTGTATGATCATCCCAACAGGTACGGCCATTGAAATACGCTGCTTCCCATTCGCTGCCGGAGGGAGGAGGCGTCGCAGAAGATTCATGTTCCACATAGAGAGTGAAGAAGTCAACAGAAGGCGGATCGGCTTTGTTCAGGCGAACATCAAAATAGGGCGAGGGATCAATCGCATTGAAATCAGCGCTGCCATTGGCAACAGTCATATGGACATGGACGCAAGTCGTCACAACACCACTCCCGCCATTGCGCATTAAGTTGCCTTGATACCCAATTTGGGACTGATTATCAACAGGACCAATTTGTGCCGTTACGAAAGATTGCTGTTGTCCTGTTTGAGTGTTCAGGCTTCCCAAATGCCAGTAGTGGGTCCAGGTGTTAACGCCGTTGACCAAACCATGTTTGATGCGTACCCCATCGTAGGCCCCCCCGCTAATTTTGTATATGTAGTCAACTTCTCCTGTTCCAACCGAATAGACGGCATTCCCGCGCTCTGTACTGTTCTCGTTGCACTTCTTAGTGGTCCAGATATCAACACCATTGTGAGAGCTTGACCGATCATAAGTCCAGCCAATCCAGCCGGTGGTGGGCCAGGCAAATGCACTCTGCAGTGACCTATCCTGAATCGAGGGATTCAGCCAATCTACAGATTTCCGCCAGTCCTGATAAGTTAGGATCGTATCGAGCTCTCGGTCTTCTGAAAGAAGAGTGAATGAACTGACCACCTGTTCGAACTTGGTCAAGCGTGATCGCTCACGATCGTCATAGGGTGTTTCCGAACCTTGCAACGAAGTGTACTCAGTGGATAACCAGTACCCCTGGTTGTCATGACGCACAAATTCAGACACCACGATCCGGGGGTGGGCTGCATCTGGATCAGGTTCACGATAGACGAGACGAACTGATGCCGGCTGCCGGATATGGGATGGCAACACAGTTAGTTCGCTATCAAGCAAGAGACCGCGGTATAGCCTGAGCATAGCCTTGGCAAATTCTGTTACGTCTTTGGGGAAGTCATCGCCTATAGTCACAGAGACGATGCTGACACTGACAGGTTCTGCGGTACTTCCTAGTGAAACGGTATCAGCGGGCAGGTGGGGGCCAAATTGATTCCCCACCAGATGCGACCATCCGCTTGGGATGACTAGGGAGAACCCTTGTGCAGGAAAAAGCTGTACGTTGTTTTCACCCTGAGCAAGAAGTGAAGACGTAACAGATCCCCCGCCTAAAATAAGCATCAATAACACAATCGATGTTGTGCAAATAGATAAGAGAGCGCGCTTCAGGAGATCTTGCCCTTGCGCAAGATGCCTAAGAGAACGAGGGTGCATTCAGAAATCCTCCTGGTTCCAGTTCACAAGATCGTGTTGTACCGGATCTAGATGTAAGTCCAGGCGCGAAAGTAGGTTCGTTACTTCAGGAGTAGCCGGTCAATAACAATGGCAACAATGGCAGGAGAACGAGGAGTACCTGCCTATCTAAATAAATCTATCAGAGGAAGATAGGGAGATCACGGGTATTTCTACTCAAATGATGTCGGGCAATGCTGGCGCCCAGTGTAGCTTGACAGACAGAGAAAAGTGTCGAATAAATACAGTTGACTCATGCTGTGAACGCCACACAACAGCCAGAAAGAGAGGAGATCGTGTACAGAAAACCGTTGGAGTCTGACTGGCGGCTCTATCGCGACAATGTCGCGGGATGGCGGGAACGCTATCTGGCGCGCAAGAATAAGGAACTCGTCGCTATGTTGCACGATGAGGACAAAACGCCCACCGAGCGATTCTGGGCCGCACAGGAGCGGATGACAGAGGAGGCGCGTATTCTGCGCGACTGTCTCGACCCACACAGCCGGTCGCGGATGGAGTTTCACCTCCATTTGATGGTCAGGTACGGCATGGTCAGCGCCGAGGATCTGGCCGAGTTCAGCGAGGAATTGCGCCAGGAGGTTCTACCGCACGATTGAGGGCGCCAAAGCTTCGCTCCCCCCATTGACATACCCTTCGCTTCGTGCTAGGATGAGTCCCGATAACGTTACCGGTATCCTTACCGGAAACGCAACTGCCACCCTCATTGTATGCAACTCAAACATGAATCAATCGAAGGCCAGTGTCACCATCCGTGACGTCGCGTCGGCCGCGGGTGTTTCCGTCTCCACCGTGTCGCGCGTCCTCAACGATAAGGACGATGTAGCGCCCGAGACGGCAGTGACTGTCCGTCGCGTCATTGAGGAATTGGGCTATGCGTCGAACATGGCCGCCCGCAGCCTGCGTAGCCGCACGACGGGTGTCGTCGGCCTGATTGTGCCCGACCTTTGGCATCCCTTTGTGTCGTTGGTCATCAAAGGGGTCAGCCAGCGTGTAGCGGCGGCAGGCTACGATCTGCTCGCCTATGCCGGCGCCGACCGCAATCGCAACGCCCTGGTGGGCTGGGAACAGCACCTTGTGGCCCGGCTCAACGGCAGCGTTACCGACGGGATCATCGTCGTCACACCCTATGCTGCCATTTACCGCACTGCTTTCCCGGTGGTCGCCGTCGATCCACAGCAGTCCAGTACTGATTTCCCCGCCGTGATCTCGACCAATTATCAAGGCGTGCTTGAAGCCGTCTCCTATTTAATAAGGCTGGGCCACCGGCGCATTGGGTTTATCGGTGGCCGGCCCGATCTGCGCAGCGCCGTGCGCCGTGCGGAAGGCTACCGGGATGCATTGGCGCAGGCAGGCATTCCTTTCGACGCCGACCTGGTCATGACGAGCGACTATACCCGTCTCACCGCGGCTGAATGTGCGCATCAGCTCTTGTCGCTGGCTGTCCCCCCCACTGCCATTATGGCGGCCAGCGACGAATCGGCCCTGGGCGTCTACGATGCTGCCGCTGTGCGCAACATTGGCATTCCTGACGAGCTTTCTATCGTGGGCTTCGACAACATCGTCGAAAGTGCCATTGTCGATCCCCCCCTCACCACCGTCGACCAGTCCATCGAAGGTATGGGCGCGCTGGCGGCTGATATCGTGCTCAAGCTCATCCTGGGTGAACCCTGGGAGAGCCAGCTAAATAAAGTGCCAACCCGGCTGGTGATCCGCCAGTCGTGCCGGCAGACTGGGTAACTGTTCAACTGCGACGCTCGGACCAGCAAGGCATTTGCTTCGCGATCACGATCTGGCCAGTTCGTCGCCCCTGAATTGCTGCCCAACTGGTTTCATTTTCCAGCAGTTCGAATCTGTTTGAACACAAAAGGAGAAGACGATGAAACGCAAGTTGATGGGTCTTTGGGTTGTGCTCCTGCTCGTTACTCTGGCACTGGCTGCGTGTGGGGGAGCCGCGCCCGCACCGGCTGCTGGGGAACCCGCCGCGGCGGATGCACCGGCCGCCGTCGAGGAACAGCCTTCGGCAGGGCTGGGCGATCTCCCGCGCAACGAGACGTTGATCGCTGATATCCTCACCGGGCGTGTCGGCTCGCCTACCAACTTCAACGAGTGGGTCGGCTGGAAGTGGCGCGATCGCGGGATGCAGAATCTCGCCAACGAGCCGCTTTGGTCGGTTGACTTCGCCACCGGCGAGATCATCCCCGGTCTGGCCACGGGCGACCCCGATTATAACGACGATTTCACGGCGTTGACGATTCCGCTGCGTGAAGGCGTCCTGTGGTCGGATGGCGAACCCTTCACAGCCGATGATGTCGTCTTCACCGTTGAGACGTTGATGAAGTTCGAAGGCTTCAACGCCAATAGCTATTTCGTGGAAAACGTGAAGTCCGTCTCTGCCGTGGACGATCACACCGTCGCCTTCGAGTTGAACATTCCCAACTCGCGCTTCCACACCACTTTCCTCGACCGCTGGGGCTGCACCTGGATCATGCCCAAGCACATCTGGGAATCGGTGGAAGATCCGGTGAACTTCGAGTTCAATCCTTTCGTGGGTACCGGCCCCTACAAGCTGCACAGCTATGATGCTTCGGGCTTCTGGACGATCTGGGAGAAGCGCGCCGACTGGGACAAAAGCCCCACAGGCATGATGTTCGGCGAACCCAAACCCACGTATATCGTCTTCCAGTACTTTGCCAACGAAGGCGCCAAGATCCTGGCGCAGTTGACCCACGCCGTTGACGCGGTGAACCTGTCGTCTGACGGGCTCAAGGCCATCCAGGCGCAGTCAGAATCGTCGCGCGCCTACCAGTTGACCTTCCCGTGGGTGGTGAACAACGACCCGGCGGAGACCGGCATCACGTTCAATACGGCGCGTGCGCCCTATGACAACCGCGACGTGCGTTGGGCGCTGCTGCTTGCCATCGACATCGGCGAGTACATGGGCATCGCTGTGGACGGCACCGGCGCGCTCAGCCCTGTTCACGTTCCTTCCTTGAGCAACTACCCCCGCGACTTCATCGCCCCCATGGAGGAATGGCTCTCTGAATTCACCCTGGATCTGGGCAACGGCGAAACCTTCAAACCCTATGATCCCGATGCCCCGCAGCGCATTGTTGACTATGCCAAGGGCCGTGGCTATGACGTCTCGGACGATCCGGCCGCGCAGGACAAGGCTTTTGGCCTGGGTTGGTACAAGTATGCGCCCGATGCAGCCGAGAAGTTGCTGATCAAGAACGGTTTCAGCCGCGACAGCAATGACAAATGGCTCCTGCCCGATGGCACACCGTGGACCATTTCCTGCTTGAGTGGTACTGCTGTGGCCACCGATCTTGGCGCACGCAACTGCGCCGCGGCGGTGCAGGCGTGGAAGAAGTTTGGCATCGATGCCACTCACTACCCCTCTGAAGCCTCGGCCAACCTCAACGCCACCGGCGACTTTGACGTCTCTGGCAACTGGCCTGCTCAGGAGCCGTGGGGCGCCGGCCCTGACCTCTATCGCGTGCTAAACTTCTACAACTCCGAGTACGTAAAAGAAGTGGGCGACACCACCAACGGTCACAACTCGCGCTGGTCGAGCCCAGAGATGGACGCGGTGATCGAGAAGCTGCGCCAGACCGATCCCACCGACTATGACGCCACCGTGGCCGTCGGCATCGAAGGCCTCAAGATCGCCGTCACCGAAATGCCCGGCATCCCCACCTTCGGCTACGTGGGCTTCATCGCCTGGGATCAGACCTACTGGACCAACTGGCCCGGCGCAGAAAATCCCTACACCCAGCCCTACACCCACTGGGGCCCGTTCAAGTACATGACACCGTTCCTGGAACCGACGGGCGCGGAGTAGATCGGCAGTCAGATGATCGGGTTCGTATATAGGTGATTGGGTTGGTTTGGAATAGATGATGGGATGATGGGATGATGTCGTAAACGATATCACCATCATCTCATCATCCCATCATCATCTCCTCACCGTCCCAACGTTCTCTCTCCGAAGACTTTTCTCTACAGGAGTTTCCGCCTCATGTTTGTTCGACGTTATCTGATTCCGCGGTTTGTGCAATATCTGCTGGTGATCGCATTGGGGATCACGGCCGTCTTCTTCATTCCGCGGCTGTTGCCCAATGATCCGGTGATGCGGACGATTTCCGAGTTGCGGGCGCGTGGATCGTATCTGGAGCCGGGCGCGATGGACAAGATCATCGCCGATCTGACACACATGTACGGCCTCGAAGGCTCGATGGTGGAGCAGTACGGCGCCTTCTGGTTGCGCCTCTTCCGTGGGGATTTGGGTGTTTCGTTCTTCCAATTCCCTACCCCGGTGACGCAGTTGATTGCCACCGCTTTACCGTGGACATCCGCGCTGCTGCTGACCACCACCTTAATGTCGTGGGTCTTCGGCAACCTGATCGGCGGCTTTGCCGGCTACTTCGCCCACAAACGCTGGTCTCGCACGCTGGACGTTGTGACAATGATCATCCGCCCCATGCCCTACTACATCTTCGCCTTTGCCCTGCTGCTCTTGCTGGCATACGTGGTGCGCTGGTTCCCGGTATCGGGTGGTTCCACGCTAGGCCGGCAGCCCAGCCTCACCTGGGTCTACATCAAGGACGTGCTCTGGCACTCGTTCTTGCCGGGGCTGTCCATTTTTATCCTGGGTACGGCGGTATGGTTCCAGACCATGAAGCTGGTGGTGCAGAATGTCAACAACGAGAGCTTCGTGCAGTACGCCAAACTAAGCGGCGTACACGAAAACAAGATCGTCTCGCGCTACGTGATCCGCAATGCATTGTTGCCACAGATCACAGGGTTGGGGCTGTCGCTGGGGTTGATCTTCAGCGGCGCGCTGATTACCGAGATCGTCTTTTCGTACCCGGGGCTGGGTACACTTCTGTATAATGCCATCATCACCGGCGACTATAACCTGATTATGGGCATCACCGTCTTTTCGATCATTGCCATCACCACCAGCGTGCTGATCGTGGATCTGCTCTATCCCTTCTTCGACCCGCGGATTCGATATCAGTGAGTTTCGTCCGCTTTTTGCACGCAAATTCTGCCGCAGTGGTAAAGGGCGGCGAGTGTCACCGAGCGTTAGCTGCGAACAAGGAGTAAAGACAGGGTGAAGTTATTTGGCGACTTATTGAGAGATTACCGCTTTGCTGCGGGCTTTGGGGCGTTGTGCGTACTCGTGATCTTTGCCATCCTCTCGTTGTTTTCACCGTATGACCCGACGGTGTGGGGCGCAGTGCCCCGTGATATGCGTCCTTCGGCGGAGTATTGGCTGGGCACCGATTCCAACGGCCAGGATATTTTCTGGATGGCGAGTTTCGCCGTGCGCAATTCGTTGATCATCGCGGTGATAGCGGGCGTGGTGTCGCGTGTCATCGCCGTGGTGCTCGGCATGGTAGCCGGCTATAAGGGGGGGACATCTGATCGCGTGTTGATGTTTTTGGGCGATAGCCTGTTGGTGATCCCGCTCTTTCTGATCATTGTAATGATGGCTATGTTGATCCGCACGAACTTGAACATGGTGACGCTGGGGCTGCTGCTCGCCTTCTTCGGCTGGGCCTGGGACGCGCGGCTGATCCGCTCTCAGATCCTGAGCTTGCGTGAGCGCGATTTCACACAGACGGCGATCCTATCGGGTTCGGGCACACTGCAACTTGTCCTCAATGAATACATGCCCTACACCATGCCGTTGATTTTTTCGACCTTGATCAACAACATGGCCTGGGCCATCGGACTGGAAATCACGCTGGCGATCCTGGGGCTGCTCGATCTTTCGATCCCCACCCTGGGCACGATGCTTTACTGGGCGATCAACTATCAGGCGATTTTGTTGGGGCGTTGGTGGTGGCTGATGACGCCGATTACGATTTCGATCCTGCTCTTTATCGCCCTCTACTGGCTGTCGGTCAGCGTCAGCGAATATCTCGATCCACGCACACGCATCCAACGGGTGGGGGCAGCTTGAGCCATGAATGAACCGATCCTCAAGACCGAAGCCCTGCAAGCCCATTATATTCTCGACGTTTACGGCAAGCCCAAGATCGTCAAAGCCGTCAACGAAGTGGATCTGACCATCCTCGAAAACGAAATCTACGGCATTGCCGGCGAAAGTGGCTGTGGCAAGTCTACGCTGTTGAAGACGCTGGCCGCCGCTGCCGAACCGCCGTTGCGTGTGGTGGGCGGCAAGGTCTACTACCGTATTTCGGGCCGCGACGTGGACGTGTCCACGCTCAGCCGCGAAGAAATTCGCCGCCTGCGCCTCGAATACATCGCCTACGTGCCGCAAGGATCGATGAGCGTCCTCAACCCGGTGGCGCGCATCATTGATACCTACCGAGATTTTATCGAGAGTCACGTCAGCTCACATCAAGAACAGGCCACCTTTGATCTGGCGCGTGCCCATCTCATAGAACTGGGGCTACCCCCCAAGATCCTCGATGCCTACCCGCATCAGTTGTCCGGTGGGATGCGCCAACGTGTGACGATTGCACTGGCCACGCTGCTCAAGCCACGTATCATCATCGGTGACGAACCGACCACGGCGCTAGATGTGGTGGTGCAGCGCGGGGTGGTGCAACTGCTCAAGGACGTGCAACGCGAGCTCAAGAACACCGTGATCCTGGTGACGCACGATATGGGCGTGCACGCCAATGTTGCCGACCGCATCGGCATTATGTACGCCGGCAAGATCGTGGAAGAAGCGCCCACCGAGAAGATCTTCGCCGAATCGGCGCACCCCTACACCCAGTATCTGATCAACTCGCTGCCCAAGTTCGGAGACAAGACAACGCGTGAGAGCGTGCCGGGCGCGCCGCCTTCACTGGCGGACCTGCCCAGCGGCTGCCCGTTTCACCCGCGCTGCCCGTATGTCAAGGACGTCTGCAAAGAGACGATGCCGGGCTTCACCCAAATCGATGCCAATCACAAAGTCGCCTGCTGGCTGGTCGGAGAGGGAGAGTATGGAAAAGCTGCTTGAAGTCGAAAATCTCACCAAAGTTTTTTCCATCGGCAGCATGATCTCGCGCGTAAAACTGACCGCGGTGGACGATATTTCGTTCCACATCGGCGAGGGTGAGATCTTCGCCCTCGCCGGCGAAAGCGGCTGCGGCAAGACGACCACCGCTCGCATTGTCTTGGGGTTCGAGCATCCTACCTCCGGCACCATCGTTCACAGCGGTAAAAAAGAGACCAAGAATGAAAAGGTCTGGTTCACTGAAGGCATCCAGGCCATCTTTCAAGATCCCTTTGGCACCTTTAACCCACTGCGCACCGTGGACAGCTATTTCTTCGAGACGGTGGCAAACTATAAACTGGCCAGGAAACGCCATGACGCCATCGAGCTCATCGACCGCAAACTGAAGTCGGTGGGGTTGTCTTACGAAGAGTTCGCCGGCAAATACCCCAGCGAATTCTCCGGCGGACAGTTGCAGCGCATATCGATTGCCCGCGCCCTGTTGACCGACCCCAAACTCTTGATTGCCGACGAACCCGTGTCAATGGTCGACGCCTCCTTGCGGATGTCCATTGTGAACCTGTTTAAAAAACTGAAGGACGAACTGGGCGTCAGCATCCTCTACATCACCCACGATCTGGCAACGGCCTACTACATGTGCGACCGCATCGCCATCATGTTCCGCGGCGATATTGTGGAAATGGGGACGGTGGAAGAAGTCCTGATGAATCCGCGCCATCCATACACTGTGCTGCTGCGCGAATCGATCCCCGAGGCGGACCCCAAGCGGCGTTGGGTGGGCGAAATTCGCCTCTCTGACACCGAAGAGGACGAGTACCTGCGTCAAGGCTGCCGCTTCGCCGGTCGCTGCCCCCTGGTGATGGATATTTGCAAGCACCAGCCTCCGCCCGATATTTACGTTGAGGACGTGCTGGTCAAGTGTCACAAATTCAGTGCGGAAGAAATATGAGCCGGTAGATGTCGTTGTCACGTTGAGCGATTTGACAGGGAGCGGCTGCATCTCTATACTCTCGACGGACAGTATCGACGTGAAGTACCCCTTCAGGTGTGATGTGCCGGCCGGTACGTCACACCTGAAGCTGAACAGTTTCGGTGTCCAAAGCGATCAGGGTTGTCTTTCACATTTTCCATTTCTTCAGTAGTCGCCTGTATTTACTTCAGGTAGTGCGTTTTGGTATGAATATGAGGAGTTGATCATGTTAAGAACGCAACATCGTCACGGCCAGGCACGGCAAAATCGGTTGTCTGTCACTGCCCTCCAGCCTTCCTCCTCTGCCACCTGCTTCTGTTGTACCTCCTGTTGTTGCCGCTAATCTCTGCTGTTCGCATTTCCTATCTCACCCGTTCACATCTGTCTTGATAACCAAATAGGCTTCTTTGATCGGTCTCTGCCTGTACTTTGGTAAGTCGCGTCTTTCGTCGACTCTGCCCGACCGATCTGTTCTGACCCGAGGTGCGGTTTGTTGCGCACTTCTCACCAATCGTCCTCCAGAAACCGGCGAGGTTTCAGAAAACCTGGCCGCTTTCGACCCATTGATCTGCCGTCTACTTTTACAATCCAAAGGAGAGAATTATGTCTGAGCACAACGAATACGCCCATCCCGACGTCCTCGTCAGCACGCAATGGGTTGACCAACACCGCAGCGATCCCAACGTCCGAATTCTTGAGTCGAACGAAGATCCGCTGTTATACGCCACCGGTCACATCCCCGGCGCGCTGAAGATCGACTGGCAGGACGATCTCAACGACCCCCTCGTGCGCGACTACATCGGCAAGGAGGCGTTCGAAGCGCTAATGAGCCGCCTGGGTGTGGACAATGACACCACCGTCGTCCTCTATGGGGACAAGAGCAATTGGTGGGCCACCTACGCTTTCTGGGTCTTCCGGCTATTCGGCCACAGCAACGCCAAGATTATGGACGGTGGGCGCACAAAGTGGACGAACGAAGGCCGCGACCTCACGCGAGAGGTGCCCGGCGTCCGCCCTGCGTCTTACACGGCCAAGAAGCGCGACGACGCCCGCATCCGCGCCTTCCGCAGCGAAGTCCTTGCGCATCAGGCTGAAGGCAAGCCGCTGGTGGACGTGCGCAGCCCCGCCGAGTACAAGGGCGAACTGCTGCACATGGCCAATTACCCACAAGAGGGCGCACTGCGCGGTGGACACATCAAGGGGGCACGCAACGTTCCCTGGGCGCGGGCGGCCAACGAAGACGGCAGTTTCAAGAGCGCAGCCGAACTGCGCGCCATCTATGAAGACGAACAGGGCCTGCGCCCCGACAACGACATCGTCGCCTATTGCCGCATCGGCGAGCGATCCAGCCACAGTTGGTTCGTCCTGACGTACCTGCTGGGCTACCCCAACGTTCGCAACTACGACGGCTCTTGGACGGAATGGGGGAACGCGGTGGGCCTGCCGATTGAGAAATAGGACGATTGTTCCTATTCACGCCAGAGCAGGCGAACCAGCGCATAGACGATCCCGGTGGCACACCACAGCACAATCGGCGCCGCGAAGTGGACAAACGCAAAGGGGATTGAGATCAAAAAGACCAACGGCGTGATCACACCGCGCAGTGTGACGGCGCGGATCTGGGTATCCGTGGTCTCTGTCTCAAGTAGGCGGTGTCCACGCGCGGCGTACGCCCACAGGATCAACTTGATCACACCGGTGACGACCACGCTGCCGGCGTAGAAGATCTGCGCACTCGCCAGCGTCCCGTATTCACCGACCACGGCCGTGGGGAAGGGTGTGAAGGCAATACACATCAGAAAAAGCAGGTTGAGCCAGACCAGCGTGGGCGTGTAGCGATCAATGTACTCGAACATGTTGTGGTGTGCAATCCAGTAGGTGCCGATCACCACAAAACTGATGACGAAGCTCAGATAGCGCGGCCACAGCGCCCACAATGCCGGCCCAATCGGTGCACCCTCGGGCAGCGCCGGCAGCCGGATTTCGATGGCTAGCAGCGTGATGGCAATTGCGATTACCGCATCGCTGAAAAAGACAAGGCGTTCCAGCCCCAACTGATCTGAAACCGGCAGCTTTGTACGTGTTACAAACATGACATCTTCCCTTTCTGGCAGACAGTTGCGCGCGTATGACGAATCAGCCGCAGATCGAGGTAGTGTGTGGTGCCTGAATCAAGGTTGCCGCTTAGCCCATGAAATACGGCAACAGTCCCGAAAGGATCCCGACTCCAATCCCGAATTTCATATCTCAAACCTCAACGTCTTTTCTACCCCCCGCCCGCTGGATCGTTGCCAGCAGCGTGTCGAAAGGCATCTGCTTGCTCAGAAATGCATAAGCGCCGGCGCTCAACGCATGCTCTCGATTCCTCGCCGTGTCGTAGACGGTGACGACGATCACCGCGCTGTCAGGCACTTGCTGGTGGAGATCGGCTAGAAGATCCAGCCCATTCTGTTCGGCCAGTTTGATGTCGAGCAGAATCACCTGAGGACGGTAGAGAAGGGCCTTGTGCAGCGCGTCAGCTTTTTCCACGGCATCACCCACCACCTGCAATCCGGGTTCCAACGCCAGATTCATGCGCCACCCTTCCAACACTTTGGCTTGGTCGTCCACAAGAAGGATTGAAATCGGCGTTTCTACCATGCGTCGCTCCTGTGAATACTTTGTGGTCGTTGGCTGCTTCACGCTCCCTGCGTCATACCGAGTGTGAAGCGAACAGGCACCAGTATCGCGCCGAAGACCTGCACTCACATCAGACTAAGGTCTCATCGGTTATCCGACCTTGGACGGAGGCGCAGCGGGTACAAACGCCCTAAAGTGAAGACACCGACCGCAAGAGAGAATCTTTACTGTTCAAAAAGGAGACAACTATGATCTCGCCATCAGGAATCGACACATTTCAAGGCCAAACCAGTGGCAGCCGTCTACAAGCCATCTTTCATACGGCGCCGTTGCGCTCGGCATTCGCCCTCTTCGCCGCTGATTTGCTCGTTTCCGTTTTTTCGGGCATAGCGGTTCAGCATTTCTTCCCGCAGCTAGATGCTCCGTTTGTCGCCATGTGTGTCATTGCCATCTTCATCGCCGCCTTCCTGTCTTGGTTGGGATGGTGGCAGGTGGTCGGCTTCAACGCACCGGCGCAGTGGCGTAACCTGCAACTGTACTGGCTACCTGCTGTCGTCGCCATTGTCTTTCCATTGTTCGGCGGCCTCCAATCCGTGGGCACGCAGACCCTGCTTTACATGACGTTGGCCTATGCCATCACCGGCTTGATGGAAGAAGCCTGGGTGCGCGGCTTGATCCTGCGCGTCCTTGTGCCGTTGGGATCGGTGCGTGCTGTGCTGATCTCTGCACTTCTCTTCGCCGCCCTGCATTCGGCTAACTTTCTCTTCCGCAACCCGGCCATCGTTCTGGCGCAGATGGTAGGCGCCTTTTGCTTCGGCGTTGCCTTCGCCGCCCTTCGTCTGCGTACGCAGACCATCTGGTTTCTGGTGGCGCTGCATATGCTCCACGACCTGCTTCTGCACCTCTCTGGCTTCCCCACCATCCCGCTCAACGTCGTGCAGGATATCGTGCTGCTCGTGTACGGAGTGTATTTGTTGCGGCAGATCAAGGATGAGTAATTGGGTGTGGAAAATGACTGTCGCTTGTACGGATTGAGGTTCGCGCGTCGACACTCGACGTGCTAACCTCAATCACGAATGACTATGCTATACTAGAAAGCCAAACGTCTACCGGATTGAATAGCAAGCGAGAAATTTTCCCAATGACAATTCGCATTTTGCTGGTCGACGATCACAGTGTCGTGCGGCAGGGACTGCGCATGTTTCTGGGGCTTGACCCGGAACTGGACATCGTGGGCGACGCCGTCAACGGTGCCGAGGCCGTGCAAAAGGCCCATGCCCTCCACCCGGACGTGATTTTGATGGATTTGCTCATGCCTGTGATGGACGGCGTCACCGCCATCGGCGTGCTGCGTCAGGAACTACCGGAGATCGAGATCATCGCCCTCACCAGCGTCCTTGACGACAGCCACGTCTTCAACGCCATGCGCGCCGGCGCTACCGGTTATCTGCTCAAAGACACCGAAGCTGACGACCTCTGCCGCGCCATTAAATCCGCCGCCGCCGGACAGGTCCAGCTTGCGCCCCAAGTCGCCACCCGCCTGCTGCGCGAAGTGGCAGCCCCTGATAGCCCCGAAACCCTCACCACCCGCGAGACCGAAGTGCTGCGTCTCCTGGCTCAAGGACTCTCGAACAAAGAGATCGCTCGCGCTCTGATCATCGGCGAAAAGACGGTCAAAACCCACGTCAGCCATATTCTGGCCAAACTAGGCGTCGTCAGCCGCACCCAGGCCGTCCTCTTCGCCATGAGCTCGGGGCTGGTTTCGTCTTCTTGACTCAGGTGAAGCACTTCTGACGTCCTAAGTTTGACCAGTTAGTAAATCCCGGCGGGAATATGCCGAACTCTCTACCAGTGGGGCAGGCGCATATTTCGGCCGTGGTATTAACGCCGCAATACCCTAGCGTCGGTTGAGTAGCCCGGAGCTCGTGCAAGGATATGCTTACTATGATTCACGTTCCCAACCGTTTCAATCGCCTTTCGCTGAAACTGGTGACAGCGACCGCGTTCTTCATGCTGCTGCTACTCGTTACCGTGGCGACTGCCGTGGATTTAGGGCTGCGCCAGTTGCAGATCGACACCGTCCAGCTCAGTGCCGATGCGCTGAGTACCCAAGGCAAAGCGTATCTGCAAGAACTGGTGAACCTACAAGCTGCGCGCAGCGATGATACATTCAGTCGCGCCGTTGACCTCACCCGCACTGCTGCTGCCTTCCTGGCCGCCGCTCACGCCCGCGGCCTTCGCGCCGAGGATACGCTCGATCTGCAACTACACCCCGGCCAAGACTTGCGCTTCGACGCCAACCCCAACCGCATCACCGATCTGGTGCTGCCCGTCTACACGCCTATTGACGCCGCCCAACGCGGTCGTCTGCTCGAATCGGCCCTGCTCGACACCCTCTTCCCCGCACTCTACGATCAATTCCCCGGCGCTGTGGCCATGTACTACCAGGAAGCCAGCATGGCCTTCCGCTACTATCCGGCCATGGGCATCGCCGACAACCTCTCTGGTACGCCTGGCCTCGACCCCGTCAACCGCAACTACATGACCGAGCAGGCCCCCGCCGCACCTGTGAATAATCCAGACCGTGCCACTGTGTGGACGTCACCCTACGTTGACAACGCCGGGCAAGGCCTCATGGTTACCGTCAACACGCCCGTCTATTTCGGCACCGATTATGCCGGCATCATGTCTATGGACATTTCGCTGGCGGCGTTGGTGGATCGCCTGGCAACCATGGAGCCCACGTCGCACAGTTTCGCTTTTCTGGTGGATGGTCAAAACGCGCTGGTGGCAGCATCTCCTGCCGGCATTGGGGCCCTGGTCGGCAGCGAACCCGCGGAGGAAACGCAACTTGACGCCATTTTGGGCGTGTCGCTGGTAGACAACCCCTATCTGGCGCCGGTGTTGCCGTCGATGATGAGCGGACAGATCGGTGACGCCGATTTTACTTTCGGCGGACGGGCGTTCCGCCTGTCTTACGCGCCGCTGCCCACACTGGGCTGGACGCTGGCGGTGGCTGCGCCCGTGGACGAGTTGACCGCACCGGTGCAGGTTGTTGCTGCTCAAATGGCGAAGAACGCCGTTCGTATTCTGCGCACGTTGATCGGGCTGATCGCGCTCTTCTTTCTGGTGGCGCTAGCCGCAGTCTTTCTCACCAACCGCGTCCTCATCCGCCCCGTGACCAGCCTGATGCAGGGCGCCGAAGCCATCGCCGCCGGCGATCTCGACGTCACCCTGCCTCAGACGTCAGGCGATGAACTGGGGCGTCTGGCTCTGTCTTTTAACCATATGACCGGCGCGCTTCGTGAATCGCGGAAGTCGCTCGAAGCACAAAACAGCGCGCTGCGCCTCGAAATGAGCGAACGCACGGCGGCCGAACAGGCGCTGCGCACTGTTGAGGAGCGCAACCGCCACATCTTGGAACGTCGTGTCGAAGAACGTACTCGCGAACTGACTACACTGCTGCAACTTTCGCACCGGTTGACCGCCACCTTCGATATCGATTCTTTGCTCGACGTGGTGTTGGACGCCCTGGTCGATATCATTGAGCACAGCGCCGTGGCCATCTTCCTCCTCGACGGTGACGATCTCGTTCTCTCCAAATACCGCGGACCGGCCACGCCGGAACAACTCGTGCCCACCTGGCCCGTGGCCGAAGCGCGCCATACGCACGCCGTGATCTACCAAAAACGACCGTTAATCATCGACGACGTACGCGCCGAGAACGAGGACGCCGCCCGCTACCGCGCCTTTGTCGACAGCCGCGTCGGCGCCACGCCCGACTATGTAGGCACGTGGATGGCCGTGCCTCTCGCCACCAAAGATGAGGTAATCGGCATTCTCTCGTTCGACGCCGCCGCGCCCGGCGCTTATAGTCAGCGTGAGGCCGATCTGGCGCTGGCTTTTGCCAACCAGGCCGCCGTCGCCATCGAAAACGCCCGCCTGCACAGCCGCTTCGAACATGCCGCCGTCCTCGAAGAGCGGCAGCGCCTGGCGCGTGAACTACACGATTCGGTGTCGCAGGCGCTCTACGGCATCGCTCTCGGAACGCGTACGGCACGCACCCTACTTGATCGCGATCCGGCCCGCGTCGCCGAGCCGCTGGATTACGTCCTCTCGCTGGCCGAAGCAGGGTTGGCCGAGATGCGCGCCCTGATCTTCGAACTGCGCCCCGAATCGTTAGAAAACGAAGGCCTGCTGGTGGCGCTGGAAAAACAGATCGCCGCCATGCGCGCCCGCCACCACCTCAACGCCCACGTCGTCTTCGACTGCGGCGAACCGGCATTGCCCATCGAGCGCAAGGAGGCGCTCTACCGCGTGGTCCAGGAAGCGCTCAACAACGTGGTCAAACATGCCGCCGCAACCCAAGTGGCGCTCCAGTTGGGCTGCGACAACCGTGTGGTGCACCTCCAGATCCGTGACGACGGGATAGGTTTCGACCCCGGACGATCCTTTCCAGGTCATCTTGGTCTTCACTCCATGCACGAACGGATCGCCAAACTCGGTGGATCGCTCACCATAGAGAGCACGCCGGGGCAGGGCACTGTGGTCGACGTGCACCTGCCCATTTCCACCAAAGCTGCGGACGCCGTCTCAAGGCGTGAGCCTGGTCAAGTCGCGCGGGAAGAGCGTAGTGAGCCGTAAATTCGGCAGGCCGAGCAACTGCATGAGCAGACGTTCCAGGCCGATGGCGAAGCCGCCGTGCGGCGGCATGCCGTAGCGGAAGGCCTCCAGGTAGCTGGTGAAGGGTTCGGTAGGGTAGCCGGCGTTTGCCAGGGCCGACAGGTAGTCTGCGTAGCGGTGCAGACGCTGTCCGCCCGTCACCAACTCCGTGCCGCGGAAGAGCAAGTCGAACGAGTTCGAGTAAGCCGGGTTTTCTGGGTTGGGGTGGGTGTAGAATGGACGCTTCCCCATGGGGTAGCCCACTACAAAGAGGAAGTCGCTGTTGAATTCCGCTTGCGCCCATGCCCCCAGCCAACGCTCGTCCTGCGGGGAGAGGTCGGGCTCGCCGCGCACATCCACGCCGTGCTGCTGCCAGATTAACTCTTGCGCCTCATGGAAGTGGATATGCGGGATCGTCTGTGGCACGGCAGGCACGTTGGCTTGCAGCAGCGCCAACTGTGCCGGGCAGTAGCGCTGCAAGCCGGCCATGATACCGTCCATCACCTCGCGCAGCATCGCCATCACCGTGAAGTGGTTCTCGATGAAGCCGAATTCCACGTCCATGCTCACGTACTCGTTGACGTGGCGCACGGTATCGTGTGGCTCGGCGCGGAAGACCGGCCCCACCTCGTAGACGCGCTCGAAGACGCCCACCATGATCTGCTTGTAAAACTGTGGACTCTGCGCCAGGTAGGCGATCTGGTCGAAGTAGTTGATCTTAAAAACGTTGGCCCCGCTCTCGGTGGCCGACGCCACGATCTTGGGCGACTGGATCTCGGTGAAGCCGCGCTCGTTGAGTGTCTCGCGGAAGGATCGCATAGCCGCTGCCGCCAGCCGAAAGACCGCCCGTCGCGCCGGGTGGCGGTTGACCACCACGGCGTGATCCAACTGCGCCGCCAGCCCTGCTTTGATCTCGCGTTTGTTGATCACCACCGGCGGGTTCTCGGTTACCGGCGTGATTACCTGCACCTGTGGCGCGTGGATCTCTACGCCGCCGGGGGCTTGTGGCATCGCCGTCACCACGCCCGTCAACTCGATGACGCTCTCGGCGCCCACCTCAGCGCCGAGGAGGGCGGCCAGATCGTCCTCGTTTTCGCTGACGGCCTGCACCGTGCCCCAACCGTCGCGCAATACCACAAAGATCACGCCGCCCAGGCGTCGCACTGTGTGCAGCCAACCATGCAGCCGCACCCGCTCGCCCACAAATTGCCCCACCTCTGTCGTTCGAATCAACTGCTCGCTCATCTCGTCCTCCAATAGAAAATGCCCGCGTCCACACATAGGAGGACGCGGGCAATAAAAAAAGCCCCCGTCCACAGGAGGACGGAGGCTTGCGCCAACGTGGTACCACCACCTTTCGCCCCAAAATCGGGGCCTCACGCAGTCTGTCAGGAGGCCAATCCCGGCGAATGTGTCACTCGCCGTGGTATTTGCGCACACAGTTGGGGCAGACAGCCTGCAACGCTGTAACGGGCGCACCCGAAGCCGGCTACTTACGCAAGCGTTCACCGGTTTGGCTCCGGGGTGTCACTGTCTCGGTTCGGTGACGATGCTCGCAGCCGTGGCATCGCTCTCTGAACACCGGTGGACCGTGCAGCCTGTCCCCATCTTTGCCGTTGATCCTTTCAATTGAAGGCAGGATAGCATGGGGCAGGAGGATCGTCAATCAGAGGAATGTTGCGGATCGCGATCTACAAATGCCTATCCGCAAAATCCAGGTACTGCCCCCAGTCGTACGCCGTGACATCATGTTTGCCGTGGCGGATGTGGTAGCCCACCGCACCGTGGATAGGATCTTCGACGGCAGGCATGTCGCGCAGGGGTAGGTCGGTGGCGCCTAGCAGCCGGTAAATCGGTTGGGCGTGGTGAAGCGCCAGGAATTCCCCGCGTGGATCGGCCCACAGGTCTTCGGCGGCGCTGGCCACATAGAGCGGACGCGGGGCGACCAGGGCCAGTAGCATGTGCTGATCGACGGGCAGGGCGTCTTCGTTGCCGTTGTATTGCCGGAAGTTGGCGCAGAACCAGTGGGGGAAGCGCGTGTTGATGTGGGCCACCGTCTCCCCGAAGCAGCGCCGCGAGATGGCGGCGCCGCCGCACCCCGAATCGTTGGAGATGACCAGGGCAAAGCGTTCGTCCAGGGCGCCGGCCCATAGCGCAGCCTTGCCCAGCCGCGAGTGCCCCAACAACGCCACACGCGTGACGTCTACGTCCGCTCCGTGGGTCTCTTCATGGGCGAAGTAGTCGAGGGCGCGGCTGAGTCCCCAGCCCCAGGCGCCGACTGCGCCCCACTCCCCCGCTGCCGGACGCGTTGCCCCGTTGGCGTAGAAGAGTGGGTGCACGCCGTTTTGGAAGCCGTCGTCGAAGTCGGGATCGAGATCGCCGTAGTAGATCGTCGCCAGGCCGTAGCCGCGCCGCAGGATCGTTTCCACCGGCCAGCGTGAGCAGGCCGCACCCCGCGCCGCTTCTGTTGCCCGATGCTCGACGACGCCCGTTCCTCCCTCGCGCATCCACGCCGAAGAGAGCGCAATGCCCGGATCGGGATGGATCGAATGATTCCCCTGAAAGTTCAGCCCCAGGAAGATCGGAACCGGTCCACGGCGTTGGGCGGGCAGGTAGAGCAGCAAATCCATGTGCGGACCGTCGACGCCTTCGCTGAAGTAGATCGACACCTGTCGGCGCGTCGCCAGCCCGTTCAGCGCGCCGGCGGTGTCATCGGTCACCCTCCAGTGCAAGTGCGGGGCTGTGCCGGGTAGCCGCCCGTAAACCTGATCGGCGAAGAGATCGATGATCTCGGTGCGACGACGGCGCCATCCCGCCGCATCCTCCACCGGGGAGCCATCGGCAAAGCGCAATGGGTTGGGGAGGATATACGCAGGCACTTGGGTTTCATCGTAGTTGACCGGCAGATCCATGGGGTTTCCTTTCTATGGGTGAACAAAAATGGTGGGTAGAGACAGATTGCACAGTTTTTCTGGCCATCTGTGCAATCTGTTTCCCCGTCTGTTCTTGCTAAAACGGACAGTCCGCATCGAACGTAAAGTCCGACTTGGTGTTCGACTCGGCCAATGGGATGACAAAGTGCAGGTCGATGACACACTTCAGGCACCATTTGTCATCGTAGACGTCGGCTTTGGTGTCCCAATCTTCGGGTTCACAGTCGCCGCAGCCGGCTCCTGCCCAGGCATTCCCGGTAAGGTCCAGATTGTCCTGGCCGAAGTCGTTGTCGAGGGTGAGGGTGATGTCGGCTTTGGCAGAGGCGATGCAGAAGGCTTCGCCCATGGCGTTCACACCCAGCCGCACCCCCCAGGCGGTGTTTGCGGTGCCGTCCTGGGTGAAGACCCAGAAAGCCACCTCGCCGCCGCCCTTGATTTCGATGCCCAGACAGCCAGATCCTACCTGGAAGATGGGGATGTTGTTGGCGTAGACCATGATATAGGCGCCTTCGATGATGCCGTTGGCGCTCATGTCGTCGAAGAGATCGCCGTACTCGGCCTCCAAAACAGGGCTGTTGCTGTCGAGTCGCCCAAAGAGCATGGAGCCGCCGACCTTGATCTTGCCGATTACCTCCACGTCGAGTTGAATGTCGAGGAAAGCGCCCACGTAGAGCAACTGAATATCGTGGCTCGTCTTGTCCAGCGTGAAGCCTGCCACTGCGCCCGCCTTGCTGATATCGGCCAGGTCGGTCTTGAGGTTGTGCATGGTCAGGCCACCTTCGACGCCGTAACCCAAAGACTCGCTAAAGAGCAGACGCATCTCCACATCCAGGCTGCCCAGGTTTAACTGTTCTTCGAGCAGACCGCCCTTGATCCCTTCGGCTTCCAGACTGATCCAGCCCTGTGTATCGAAGATCATGGTCAGATCGCTCTGTAACAGCGGCGATTGATCGGCGTCGTCGCCACTCCCTGCCGTGCGCGGATTGGTGTAGACCTTGAGCATGGTGGTTGCTTCCAGCCGGGTTAGCGTGCCGTCGACCATACGCCCATCGTCGTCGCGCACAGGCTTGATCACGGCGTCGCCGCGCACCCACTTGATCTGGATCGGACTGTTACTCAGGATATCCTCGAAGAGCGGAAATTGATAGTGAACCAGATCGAGATCGCCGCCGGTGATCCATTGATCCACCTCGCCGCCGTGATTGGCGCTGACTTCGGCGTTGATGTCGCTGATCAACCCCATGTAATCGGTCATGCCCTGCCCCACGAAGAAGGCTGCTAGATCCGATTCGAAATCGAGGATGGGGATACTGATCCCCAACTCGTCGCGCCAGCCGTCGAAGCGTGCCGCCCCGTTGCCCGCCGTCGCCGCGGAGCGACCCGGCCAACTGGCGTACGCTTCGTCGGCAGCCAGGAAGAGCGCGCTCATGGCGGGGAAGCCCGTTACAATACGGCCCAGATTCGGCTCCACTACCAACCCCTGGGGAATCTCGGCGATGGTTTCGCCGCCCACCTTGATCATGCGGCTCGTGCCTGCGCTGATCCAGCGGCTGTCGGTGCTACCCTGCCCCTGGGCGTATACCAGTTTGAACGAGAGATCGATGTCGAGTTGATCGCTGAGGGGTTGCTCGGCCAGCGGCTGATCCACGAAGCCGATGTACTCCTGATCGCCCAGCACGATCATGCGGGCGCTGTTGGGATCGCTCACTTCGCCGAAGAGCGGCAGATAGGTTCCTGCCGTCAGTTCGATAAAGCCTTCGCTCAGCGTGGGCGCGTCCTCGATGGTGATGGACGGGTCCCATTGAGGTGTTTCAGATGGATAGTTGCTGAGGCGCAGATCCTTGAGGATGACGTAGAACTCGTCCACCTCGTAGACTGCATCCTGTGGGATGATTTCGCCATCACAGGTGTCGCAGAAAGTGCCGTCGGGGTTGAAGGGCAGATCCATCTCCAGATCTTGGCCCACACCGTCGACGCGGGCCAGGTGGTTCACCTGAGCCGAGGACCACAGCCAGAGTTTGTAGACGGCCGATCCTGGGCCGGTTTCCTTGAGCGTCGCCACCCACGGCGTGATCGTCATGTTCCAATAGTCGAGAATCTGCTCGTCGGGCAGCAGTTGACCGCTTTCCACGCAGCCGTTGATCAGCGTCAAGGCGTCGAAGCGTAGCGTGACATCGGCGGGGTAGGGCAGATAGATGCTGCCGGCCACGGCGCTGTCCATTTCCACGTTGTCAAACCAACTGAGGCCGAAGCGGGTCAGCTCGGTGTCGTAGCCGGCAAGGCTCATCTGTGTGGGGGGGAGCAGCGCATAGTCGGCCACACCGCTGACGCCGGCGCGGCGTATGTAGAGATCCTGTAGGCCGCTGCCGGCGGGGAAGGCGATCTCACTGGGCGTCGAGGCCGGGCAGACGCTCCATTTCAGCTCATGATGTTGGGCGTTGAGGCCAGGTTCGTGCGTCTCGTCGCCAGGGATGCCGCTGGCGGATTTGCCCGCGGTCACCGTCCATCCGCGCCAGGGCTGTTTGGGGCTGAGGGCGGGCGGCAGGTAGAGATCATAGTCGGTGGGGGTAAGGGCATATTGGGTCCAGCGCACGGTGTCGGTCGTTTGCAGCGTGCCGGTGACGGCCGCGTTGGCGTTCAATGCCAATTCAGCGAAGGTTCCGCTGAATTCACGCAGGCCGCCGTTGCCGCCCCGGTAGCGGAAGAAGACCGATCCAGTTTCGGCGTTGCCGTTGACCATGCGCCCGCCGGCAAAATCAAACGACCACGCCTGCGCCGACACCTCGAAGCGGAAGGGGAAGGCGGCGCGGTAGCTGTGGGCGGCGTTGCGCACCCACGATCCATTCAGTCCCCCGTCAAGGCGATAGGTGGCGGCGCTGCTCGTGTAGCTCTGGCGCAGGAAGCCGTCGTTGCGGTAGTCGAGCACGCCGGGCAGCGGATTGCCCAACACGTCTTCATTGACGAAACGGTCGCGGTAGAGCGTGCAGGTTGCGCCAAAGTCCACGCCCAGATGCGTCACCGTGAAGGAGGCCGTGGGTACGATCAGCAGCGGCCAGTCGGCTACTGCGAAAGGGAAGAGCAGCGTCGTGGGGTCGCCGGCGCAGTCCTGGCTGACGGTGACCGTGCGACTGAAGACCAGCGTTGGGTCGAGGATGGCGACATCGGCGGCATTGACGAAGATGGGCTTTCCGGGTCCGTCTGCCGGGATCGACCAATGCTGCAGATCCGCATCTGCGTTGAAGAGGGTGACGTCGGCGAAAGCGCCGGTCTCGTCCAGCCGCATATTTTCCAGTAAGTAGCGCCAGCGATCGGGATAGATAACGGGTAGCGCGTTGGTGTGGATCAGGGCGTTGCCGCCGGGGTCGATGCTCTGCACCGTGCCGGTGATATCGATGATCAGATTGGCGAAGGTGACGCGCACCGGAAGGGTTTGGGTTGGCGACACCGAAAGCTGCACAGCGCCGTCGCCGTAGACACTGGCCGTGCCGCCGCCTAGCATGGTGATGCTGCTGTAATCGCGCACCTGTACCGTCCAGTTCGAGCCGAACTGAAGGAAGGCGGGCGCGTTGTTGGGCAGCGTCTGCGGTGGGATGGGCTGCACCGGGTTCAACGGTGGCACCTCATACTCCGAGGGAATCTTCACCTGGAAGACAGGCGTGTAGGCGATGATTTCGCCGCTTGCCGAAGAAGGCTCGATAGTCTGGGCGTTGTAGTTCACCTCGCCACCGTCGATCTGCAGGATCTGATAGTAGGCGGTGCTGCCGCGCGGCGCGTCGTAATCCACGAAGCTGCTGCCCGCCACAATCGGCGAAATCTGGCTGAAGTCGTTCACGCCGTCGCCACTGCGAAAGAGGATGTAGCAGCAGGCGGGGCGGTCAGGCAGTTCGATCTCTACGCGTCCGCCTGCCCAGGCGGCGCGGCGCACTACGAACGACGACATGGGCCGTTCGCTCAGATTATCGAGATTGACATAGCGGGCCGGGTAAGCGTTCGACGCTTTGGCGGAGCCGATGATCGGGTTCGCTTCTACAATGTACCAGACCAACTCGTCGGCGCCAATGCCCGAGGTGGTGTCGGTGAAGGTGTAGGTGTTCGCCACATCCGCCGTGGCCCCACGCCCCTGCACCGTCACCACACCCACGTCTGACAGGGGCACTGGGGCTGCGGGGCGATCTTCGCCGTCGGTGCGATAGATGGTGAAACCGCTCAGATTCTGCGTCCCCACCATCTGCCAGGTGATGACGCCGTTGTACTCGCCGCCGGCGCCGGTGATGATCTGCGTGTCGCTGATCACCGGTGCGGAGATATCCTGGATCTGGTTGACGGAAAGTGTCCAGCCGAATTGCGACGAGACGTCGCTAAGATTTCCGGCTTCGTCTTCAGCCACAGCCTCGTAATAGACCTGAGTCTGGCGCAGTGGAGCGTAATCGTCCTCCCATGTGGGCCACTCGTCCACGGGCACACGATCGATGAGCAAGGGCGTGCCCGTGGGCGAAAAGCGTCGGTAGATGCGCATGAAGGCGGTGTCATCGGGTGTAGTGAAACAAGGACGGGTGAGTGTCTGGCCGGGCTGGCCGATGCAGATGCCGGGTGGCGACGGCGGATCCACGTCGTCCACACGGGCAATCACCGGAGCGCCGGGGATGCTCTGGTTGCCGTTTCCGTCCTCCGCCACGATGCGATACCAGAATTCATCGTGCTCGGCGACCTGCCCATCGCGCATCGTCCAGGTGGGGCGGATACCATCGGGGCGGAGTGTATCGGTCGGTTCCCACTCCGCAGGCCAGGCAGCGGTGGCGCGGCGGGCACGATAGAGCCGGTAGATCTCGGTGTCGCCATTGCGCTCGTCGTCGGGCAGTGTTGCGAAGACGATCTCCACCTCTGGCCCCACGAACTCGGTAGGCGGATCCACCGTCACACTAACGATCTCCACGGTCTGTGGGGGCAGATAGTCGGGCGGGCGCAGACAGTGGTTGCCGGGCGCGGAGGGCTGGCCTTCCTGTTGCAGCAGATCGAGCGCAGTGACGCGGTAGCAGTAGATCTTGTTGGTGTCCAGGTCGCTGTCGGCCCAGAACCAGGCAAAGTCGTGAATCTCGGCGCCGGTGGAGACACTGACGCCCACGCTGTTCGTGATTGTCTGTGTGGTCAGCGTCTCGGTGGCGGGCACCTTGGGGAAGATGGGCAGATCGTTGCGCAGTTCCCATGCGCCGCAGTTGGCCGGCGAGTTGCAGGTCTGCCGCCAGACGTTGAACCCATACTGCCACTCGGGGTGGCTGGGCCGGCGCCCCAGATCGGGGTTCCAGCGCAAGTAGATCGAGGCGTGGGCGCCCCGCTTCATGTTTTGAAGGGTTAGTTTCCCGTAGCCGCTGTTGGGCACATTGACCGTCCCCTCGAAGGCCGTGACGTTCTGCGGCGGCGGCAGTTGGGTGCGGCTGCCGGTGTTCATTTTCACCGGGCCGACGATACGCCCGTTGATGCGGATCCAATAGGTGTAGACACCGGTGCTGGTGAAGTCGCCGTCCCAATAGCCTTTGCCCAGGACCTGGGCCGCGCCGGCGTCCTGGTTGGCGATGGCCTGCACCACGAAGGAATTGGTCCCTTCCTGGATGTATTGGTGCATTTCGGACACTGTGGTCAGCGTCACGGGAACGCGTACGCCGTCGGCATCGATGGTGCTGGAAAAGACGCCGCTGAGGTACTCCCAATTGCTGCCCAGCAGCGGGAGCGCCGTGGCATCGTCGAAGATGGGATTGACCTGGGCAATCACGCCCACGCCGGGGCGACCGCTGGGCAGCGCACCTGCCGGCGCCGGTTGGCGCAGCACTTCTACGGTGGCGCTGTATGGGCTAACCGGCAACTGCCAGCGCAGAAAGACATCGCCGTTGGGATCGACGGCATAGCCCAGCCGTGGCGGACCACCGGCCAGTCCCACCGAGCCGCTGACCGGCGTCGTTGCTGCCGGCAATTGCCAGACAGGGCGCAGGATGTAGATGTCGTCGAGGTCGATGATGCCGTTTTCGTCGAAGTCGAAATCGGGACGGTACGGTTCACTCTCTTGCGGCGTCCCCGCCAGTGCGGCAATAGATTGCAGATCAACGATGTTGATGCGCCCATCGCAGTCAACGTCGCCGAAGACACAGGGATCAACGATGTCATCGGCGGCGCGCACGGTGCGACCATCCATCCTGGCGAAGAGGAGGAGAAAGAGTGCGATCAGGCCGGTGGTCAGGGCGAGTGATAGAGTTACGTTGCGGTTCATGGGATTCTCCTCTATCTCGTCACATTGGGCAGGAAGATGCGATGACCCGACTCGATGAACGTCAGGCTGCCGCCTGCGACCACGGGCGTAGTTGCCTGCGCGCTGACATCGGTGACCAGGGCGCCGCTTACTGTGAGCGATGTCTGCCCTGCCCGGCCGGTGGGCGCCAGGTGGATCACGGCCAGATTGCCGCTGCCGCTAAGACCGGCAGCCTTGCCGTAAGTGATCGCGCCCACATGCGCCGTCCCTGGTTCGTCGGCAATGGGGCCGAGGGCGATGGCGCAGCGTTGGCTTTGTGCGTTGCAGTCAAATTCGGCGCCAAAGGCCGGATTGATGGTCATGCCCTGAACCGTGAGGAAGGCCGGATCGTAGCCAAGATCGAATTCCCAGGCGCCGAGATTGGCGGCCTCGTCGATGGCAACGAGGGCGTCGATTGTGCCCGCCGCCGCTTGTGGGGGGGCAGGCAAAATAAGACTGATCCTCGGTGTGGAGGCGTTGAGGTGCGTGCCCCCGACGATCAGTCCACCTGCCGTGACGGCGAGGATGAGCAGCCAGAAACGTAGACGGTAGCGCAACATAGGACTCCCTTTTTGAATGGTGGTGTTTGGTACCAGTATTTAGCGATGGCTTTGGATGCCAAAGAAGAGGGATCGTTGATTTGGGCTTCACCAGTGTAGGTGAAGCCGTGGAGAATTGCTTGGATTTGCCGCTGAATAATCAACTCAAAACGGCTCACGGCAGTGAAGTTCTGGGTGAAGGATGTAGACAATGCAGGCGGCAGACGCATTCTACCATCCGTCTATCTGATTGACGATCTGGCTTGCGCAAGCGCTGGTAAAACCCGCAAGAGAGCAGGAGGGAAGGTCCGCACCCGATGCCGGTCGTGTCGGGTTTCAAAGTGGCCTCATTTTAGGGTAAGCTGTATTTTGTCCATGGGACTTTTATTCTCTGGGTGCGTCCCAAGTATTTCGGTTCTGATCTTCAGGGCAGCTACGCAGAACGGACCGGCACGGAGGCCGGTCCCTACCGTAGGGATGGACCTCCGTGTCCATCCGTCGTGGCTTCCCGGTAGACATGGACCCACCCAATAATATGGGACACGCCCTATTCTCACACGAAGTTTCCAAACCGAAAGAGTCGTTATGAAGATCGAACCCTTTGCTCTGGAACGATGGTTGACGCGCCACGAATTGCACGTGAAATACGATATCGCAGAGAGCGGCATCTTGCCCCTGACCATGGCCGATCTGCTGGCGTTTGAACCTGAAGATCGCCGCGCCGAAACGCTAGATCGCCTGCTCACAATGCCGCTCGGCTACAGTGAAGCCGTGGGCACACACCGGCTGCGCACGTTGCTGGCCGAAACCTACGTCGACTGCCAACCCGACAACATCCTGGTGACGACGGGTGCGATTGAGGCGAACTTCTTGCTTTTCAATGTCCTCCTCGACGCCGGGGATCATGTCATCGCACCCTATCCGGCCTATCAGCAATTGTACAGCGTGCCGCAGGCCATCGGCTGCACAGTGTCGCGCTGGGAGATCCGCCCCGAAACCGGCTTCCGCTATGACGTGGCCGAGCTGGAACGTCTGCTCACCGACAAGACCCGGCTGATTGTGATCAACACGCCCCACAACCCCACCGGCGCCATGCTCTCTCCCGAGGATCTGCGCACAGTCTACGCCCTGGCCGAGTCGGTGGGCGCTTATGTCCTGTGCGACGAGGCCTACCGCTGGCTCACCATCCCCGGCGGAGACTCGTTGGCGCCGCCGGTCTTTGATCTCGGCGGGCTGGGGATCAGCGTGGGGACGCTCTCGAAACCCTTCGGCCTGCCCGGTCTGCGTCTGGGGTGGATGGCAGCGCCCCAAGAGATCGTGGCCGGGTGCTGGGCCATGCGCGACTATGTCTCGCTCAGCCCAGGCAAATTGAACGACGCGTTGGGTGTCCTCGCCATTACCCACAAGGACAAAATCGTGGCGCGCAACCAGGCCATCATCTGCGGCCAACCTGTCCGCTGCCAATCGCTGGATCGACGAACACGACGGCCTGCTCTCCTGGACGCCGCCGCGCGGTGGGCTGCTGGCGCTGCTCCACTACAATCTACCCATCCCATCGCTCGAACTGGCCGACAAACTGGCCACTGAGTACAGTGTCATGCTCGCCCCCGGTTCGGCTTTCGGTTACGAACACCACTTGCGCATCGGAATCGGCCAGGATCCCGCTGTCTTCCAGGCCGGCCTGAACGCGGCAGCACGCTGCTTCTCTTGAACTCCGTTTCTGGAGGATTGCTCATAGCTTTCGCGTTTTGTCTTCAAAATTTCTAAACAATCTTGTGGTAGCATAACGACAACGATAGAAACCGGCAGCACAGGATGGAGATTGCCATGTCTAAAACAATTCTGGTGGTGGATGACAAGGAACAGTTGCGCACGCTGGTGAAAACTTACCTCAGCGGCGAGGGCTTTCGCGTAGTAACTGCTGCCGATGGCCGCGAGGCGCTCTTCGTGGCCCGCAACGAAAAGCCGGATCTGATCATCCTTGATCTGATGATGCCGGAAATGAATGGCTACGACTTCCTCCATGCCCATCGTCGCGAACGCGAGACGCCGGTGATCATGCTCACCGCCAAGGTAGAAGAGACCGACCGGGTGCTTGGCCTGGAGTTGGGGGCGGACGATTACGTGACCAAGCCTTTCAGTATGCGCGAGTTGACGGCCCGTGTGCGCGCCGTCCTCCGCCGCGTCGACAAGGAACCCGCCGAAGCCCGTCGCATCCAGATCGGTGATCTGATCCTCGATCAGGAGACGCGATGGGTGATGGCCGCCGGCACATCTGTCGACCTGACGCCGTCGGAGTTTGGTCTGCTGGCTGCGCTGATGGCTAGCCCGGGGCGTGTCTTCTCGCGGCTCGAACTGCTCGAACGCATTCAGGGGGATACGTATGAAGGTTACGAACGCACCATCGATGTCCACATTCGCAATTTGCGCACGAAGATCGAGCAAGATCCGCGCAATCCGCGTTATGTAGAAACTGTCTACGGGGTAGGCTATCGGTTAAACAACGCTCAGTAAATCGCTCCCACCAATTTGTCTTTGCGCACAGGAGAGTCAATTCGTGCACAGATCGCTGGTGATTCGCCTGACCCTGGCCTTTCTACTGGTTGCCGTCATCGGGACGCTGGTGGCCGCGCTCTTTTTCAACCAGCGTACGGCGCGCCAGTTCGATCAGTTTGTCTATGACCGTTACAAAGACGATCTTCTTCAACAGCTAGAGTTGCACTACCGCAACCGCGGCAGTTGGGATGACATTGGCGCCGTCGCCTTTCGAGGTCGTCGCTCCAATGACCTTGTCCCCGCACCGATTACACTGCTCGATGCCAACCGCATTGTTGTTTACAGTCGCAGCTATCCCGCGGGCGAACCCCTGCCAGCTCAAGAGAGACGGTCCGGTTTCCCCATCGAAGTGGACGGTGTAGCCGTGGGCTGGGTGCTGATCAACCGCATCGAAGTCCCCGGCATTCCACCCAATTCGGCGGAAGCGGCCTTCCTCGCCAGCATGCGCTGGTCCATCCTGCTGGGGTCGGCGGTGGCATTGCTCACGGCACTGCTTGTAGGCGTCTTGCTGGCGCGCACGCTGACGCAACCGCTGCGCGAGCTGACCGAAGCCACGCGTGCCCTGGCCCGGGGCGCACTCGGGCGACAGGTGCCTGTGCGATCTAGCGACGAACTGGGGGAACTGGCGACCTCGTTCAACCACATGAGCGCCGACCTGGCGGCGTCGGTGCGCCAGCGCCGACAGATGACGGCCGACATCGCCCACGATCTACGTACACCGCTCAGCGTGATCCTCGGTTACACCGAGGCGCTCAGCGATGGCAAGATCCCCGGTTCCCTCGAGATCTATCAAGTTCTCCACGGTGAGTCGCAGCACTTACAACGGCTGATCGAAGATTTGCGCCTGCTTTCTCTGGCCGACGCCGGCGAACTATCGCTCAATCGGCAGAGGTTGACACCGTACCGGGTGCTGGAACGGGCGGCGATTGCACATGCCGTCAATGCCCTGGATAAGGACATCGATCTGCGGCTGGAGGCAGCCGCCGATCTGCCTGCGCTGTCGGCGGATCCAGAACGGCTGGCACAGGTGATGGGCAATCTGGTAAGCAATGCCATCCGCCATACTCCGCCGAGAGGAGAGATCGTCCTCTCGGCAACCCAAGAACGGGATCAGGTTCTGCTGCATGTAGCCGACACCGGTTCTGGGATTGCGCCCGATGATCTCCCTTTTATTTTCGACCGCTTCTACCGCGGGGACTCTTCGCGTTCGCAGATGATGGGTGAATCGGGCCTGGGGTTGGCGATTGCGCGGTCGCTGGTGGAAGCCCACGGTGGTCGTATCAGCGTGGACAGTACCCTCGGATCGGGAACACGCTTTACCGTCGCCCTACCCGTCGCCGCCTGACCTTCCCCGATTTTTGCATCTTATGTCGCTCATTTTCCACGCGGCGCCCGTTTTCGTGTACAGTGGCCTCGTGTCGGGATGTGGCGCAGAACTGCCCCTAACTTCCTGCGCAGGCCCTCACCCCCCTGCCCATAGGCGTTAAGATAAGCAAAAAAGGAGCAAACCTATGCCAATTCTCCCCAATTATCGCCACTTTGCCGGTTCCCACTGGGAAACCGGCAGCCTGCACAATGTCTACGCGTACCGGGGCGTCAAGGCGCCGCATACCGGCCAGCCCTTCAGCGAGGCTTTTTTCCTCGGCGTCAGCGGCGGCATTGTGATGGGTTATTTCAGCTTTGCCTATGAAGGTTTCGATCCGCAGTGCAACATCCTCACCCGCAACACGTTTGACCCGTTTGATACGCTGCTGGCGCGACTGGGGGTGGTGCAGACTGTGCAGCAGACGGCCAAAGCGGACAAATCGGTGGATCTGCTCGTGGACACGCTGGCCGACGGCGTGCCGGCTATCGTGTGGGCCGACCATTGGCTGCTCCCCTACAACGGGTTGGACGACCACGAACAGATGTGGGGAATGATGCCCATCGTCGTCTATGGCTATGACGCCAAGAGCGATACCGTTTTGATCGCGGATCGGGCCGGTGTGTCATTGACCGTGTCCACGGCGCAGTTGGCCGCGGCGCGTGGACGCGTCAAGAAAGACAAGCATCGCCTGCTCAGCGTGGATCTGCCCGATCCCGAAAAGTTGATCTCTGCGGCGCAGGCCGGCATCTGGGACTGTATCAAGCTCTTCACCGAAAAACCGCCCAAGGGAAGCGCGGACAATTTTGGTCTGCGCGCCTACGAGAATTGGGCCAGGTTGCTCACAAAACCCAAGCAGCGGCTGAGTTGGGAGAAGGTCTTTCCGCCGGGGCCGAAGATGTACGCCGGGCTGACCAGCGCCTACAACTTCGCCTTCCTCTTCGGCAAGGATGACGCCCTCGACGCCGAACGTTCCCGCTACGCTGACTTCCTGGACGAAGCCGCCGCGCTCCTCGACAAGCCGGCGTTGCGCGAGGCCGCACACACGTTCCGGCGGGCGGCCGAGGGCTGGCGATCCCTCGGCCCGACCCTATTGCCCGACGAAATCGAGCCGCTCGGCGAGGCGCGATCGTTGATGACGCGGCGCCATCTGCGCTTCCTCCAGGCCGGCCAGGATGCCCTCGACGAAATGCGCCAGATCGACGATCAACTGGCTGAGCTGCGCCGCCACATGGACACGGAATTCCCGTTGACGCAGGCGCAAGCGGAAGCACACCGGCAACGGATCGCTGAGGCGTTGTTGGAGATTCGGGCGGTGGAGCAGGAGGGGGTGGAGATAATGTGTCAGGTCGAGTCAACGATGTGAGACATAAGCGCCTACTCGTCCTCTGGTATCGGCGCGTACGCCAATGCCAACGCTTCTTCGGTCACCCGTTGATAGATGTGCGCCAGTTGATCGTAGCATTCCAGGCTGTCGCTGGGAAAGGGGGGATGCCCCAGACGTCGCAGTAGGGCAAGCTTGATAGGCGGCGGGGCAATATGATGATGGAGACCCGACAGTTTTTTGGATGCGCCCCAGTAGCTTTCAAGTTGGGTAGAGAGTGGCATGGCATTGTTGCCGGCTTGCCCAAGCGAGCCGATGGTGGCGTGTTGGGTGGGTACCTGCGCCGACGGCGTGACCGCACCGTCGTCGTTATCACTGCGCCGCTGGCGTAACCCCTGCAAAACCTGCTGCCGATCGCGTCCGCGCAGGCGGAAGAGCAACCACGGATCATCGTCTAGCATCTGCCCAAGCAGATAAAGCACGGCAGCGGTGTGTTTACACGGCTGTCCATCAGATTGGCACCGGTTACAGCGGATCTCAATATCATAGTGGCCGCCGGGGAGCAGGTTGACCCCAGCCTGTTGAAAGAGTTCGTCGATATTGGTCGGCATGTCACCGGCCAGCAACTGCGCCACATAGATCGCTTGTCGGCTCAGCGCGTCCAGAACCTGCTGCCACTCGGCGTCAGAGAGCCGGTTGACCAGGATCTCGATCTCGCACATACCCAGGTCACGATCCTCGACGTGGGCGCTCACACGGCCCATCTGTACTTCCAACGCCTTCACCAGACCGCGCCGCGCATAGGATCGTCCACGGCGCAGGTGCGGTTCGTAGCCAAGTTGGTTGAGCAGAGCCAACCACCGTTCCGACCAGACGACGTTGCTCATCCAAACGCCTCCTCTTCTACGTCTTCTTTGCGCAGAGTGAGCATCCGGCGCAGTTCATCGGTATCCATGGCGGCCAGCCAATCTTCGCCGCTGCCCACAATGGATTCGGCCAACGTCTGTTTGGTTTCTATCAGTTCGTGGATGCGCTCTTCAAGGGTGCCCGCCACCACGAACTTGTAGACCTGCACGCTGCGCTTTTGACCGATGCGGAAGGCGCGATCGGTGGCCTGGTTTTCCACCGCCGGGTTCCACCACCGATCAAAGTGGAAGACTTGATTGGCTCGGGTCAGGTTAAGCCCGACCCCGCCGGCGCGAAGGCTGAGCACAAAGATCGGAGCCCCGTTTTCGTCCTCTTGGAAGGAGCGCACCATCTGATCGCGCTTGGTGGCCGGAGTGCCGCCGTGCAAAAACAGGACTTCGCAGCCAAAGGTCTCTTGTAGATGCGCCTGCAGCAGGTGCCCCATTTCGACAAACTGTGTGAAGACCAGCGCTCTGTCGCCCACGCTCAGTGCTTCATCGAGCATCTCGGTCAGGCGGCTGAGCTTGCCGCTGCGGTTAATCAGCGGTTTCTTTTCACCCAGATAGTGGGCCGGGTGATTACAGACCTGTTTGAGTTTGAGCAACAGGCTGAGCACGAGGCCGCGCCGTTGGATGCCCTCACTCTGCTCTACGCGGTCCATCGTCTGCTGCACGACTTCGTTGTAAAGCGTTCCCTGTTCCTTGCTCAGCGGGCAGTAGACGATCATCTCGTTCTTTTCGGGCAGATCGTTGATGATGGTCGGGTCGGTCTTCAATCGGCGTAACAGGAAAGGTTGCACCAGCCGGCGCAGTTCGCCGGCCGCGGTCTCGTCGTTGTACCGTTCAATGGGCAAAATGTATTGCTGGCGGAAGCGCTCACGGTTTCCCAGGTAGCCGGGGTTGAGGAACTCCATGATGCTCCACAATTCAAGCAAACGGTTCTCAACCGGCGTACCGGTGAGCGCGATGCGATTCAGCGCGTTGATCCGACGCACCGCCTGGCTCTGCTTGGCGCTGGGATTTTTGATATTCTGCGCCTCGTCGAGGATAACATCGCTCCAAACGATCTGCTCGAGCATTTCGACATCGCGGCGGGCGGTGCCGTAACTCGTAATCACGAGATCGAAATCATGCAGCGTGCTCAGAAATTCCTCGCCATTGAGCCGTCCGCTGCCATGATGGAGAAGTGGACGCAGCTTGGGCGCAAAGCGTTCCATTTCGTGCCGCCAGTTGGCGACGACGCTGGTTGGGCAGATTAACAGGGCGGGCGGCACCGTTTCATCGACGGCGGTGGCGAGGTTGCGCTGGTTGAGCATCAGCGCAATCGCCTGGATTGTCTTGCCGAGCCCCATGTCATCGGCCAGACAGGCGCCCAGGCCGACCCTGCGCAGATAGTCCAGCCAGCCTACACCGCGGCGCTGATAGGGACGCAACTTGCCCACAAAACCGTCCGGCTCTTCGATCTCGTCGACAGGTTCCTCGTTGCGCAGACGCAGCAGCACCTGATCGAGCCAGCCTTCGACTTCGACTGTGTCCAGCGGCAGCACTTCGCTGATGGCCGTGTCCAGTTGCAGCGCGGGCAGCAGTTCGGGGCCGGCGACCAATCCCTCGCCGTCTTCGCGCATGTAGGCCTGTGCCATGCGCACCGCCTGGAGCAGATTGATCCGTCCTTCGGCGCTGTTGTTGCGCAAAAAGCCATGCGCGGCCTCGACCTGCTCCGGATCCAGTTCTACCCAACGCCCGCGGATGTTGATCAGCGGTGATTGGAGGGCGACGAGCTGCTCGAACTCTTCGTGGTTGAGCCCTTCGTTGCCCAGCGTCAGATCCCAATGGAAGCGGATCAGGCTGTTGAGTGTCAGAGCGCCGCTGCGCGAGGGGGCAAATGATCCGCCGCCGCGACGTTCGGGGATCTGGCGACCCAAGTCGTCGCTCAAGAGGCGCAGGCGCAAACCCAGGCGAGTGCGTCCCTGTGAACGCCACCAGGAGGGCAAGATCACGCCGAAGCCACTGCTTTCAAGCAGCGGACCAATTTCACGTAGAAATTGATAGGCGTCTTCGGTGGAAAGAATCGCCATCTCTGGTCGTGGCGAGCGCAGGCTTTCTTTGATAGGCACAAAGAGGCGGCTGGCGACCCCTAAACCGGCCAGCAATCGTTCTTGTGGCTGATCAAAGCGGCGGCTGTTGATGCGCAGCGACCGACCCTTTTCTTGCCAGACCTGGGCGGCGGGCACCATCAGTTCGGGGTTGTCACGCGCTTGAAGGTAATAGCGAAGGATCCAGGTAGGTCGGTTGGCTGACGAACGTTCGCCTTGACCCTCTGTTGCTTCCTCACTCTCGGGTGTTACCAGCTCAAAGGCCAGGCGGAAATTGACGTCTGCGCTGCTGGCGTGCAGTTGCTCGATCCACGCCAGCCAATTCTGGTAGAGCTGGTGGGCGGGCTGAGGCGGTAATTGAAGCCGCGGCTGCTCCGCCAACAGGTGATAGATCCACTTCAACGGTGAGGAGGCGTCTGCCTCGACGGGCGGTATCGATGTCCACCGGCGGATGGCCTGATCCACGAGTGCAGCAATGAACTGTTCCACGAGCAGACCAGGCGGCGGCGCGGCGTCGAGCGAAGGTAGATTGAACGCCCGGCAGATCGGCGGCATGGCGTCGACCAACATTTCCAGGCGTCGGCGCAACTCTTGATCGAGAAGCGACGGCTGCCACAGCGCCGAGAACCGCCCGGTAGCGTCGGATGTCAGACCCGGCAGAAAGTGTTGGCCGGCCAACGTCTCTAACACATACTTGGCGGCATGGCTCCAAAAGAGCAGATCATTGCCCATCCGCGCATGACGCAGTAGCGAGGTGGGCGCCGATCCTTCTATCAGTTGCTTGTTGCCAAGGCGGATCAGAAACGTGAGGGCTGAAACAGAATCGAAGGCCAGGCCGGTGATTTGCCAGGGCGCCAGACGCACCGGTGTGGTTTCCACCCCTGCCAGCGCTGTTACGCCACGTTGATAGGTGCCTCGGCGCGCCACCGGTTGACCTAACTGGCTGGGCAGCCAGGCGGTGGCATTGGTCGGTTGCCCTTCCATGTCTTCGCCGAGAGAAAGCTCACGGATCAGTTGACGCAGTTGCCCCACCGGCATCTGTGCCGGGTGCGAAGGAACCTTAACCGGGCGGCCTCCGTTTTCGGCGCGACGAACGTACGGTTCACCCCCATTGGAATGGCCGTTGCTCGTGAGATCGCGTTCACTATCGCCTGATCCTGGCGAAGGATCGTTCTGCTCAAGTTCGGCCCACAGGAAAAGTTGCCCGTCTGGGACCTTAGAATCGAAAGGAAGCCACGCAGCATGAATGGTTAAAGGCATACACTCTATTGTACTGCTGAAAGCAGCCTGGGCCAAATTTCGGGCGAATGTTTGGTATACAACTTGTTGATGCCACGGGGGGGTGAGGGTCAGTAGGGGTTTGCGTTGGGCGGGAGAAGATCCCCTTAAAAAGGCGAACTGCTATCCGCCCAACGCAAACCCCTACTCTAGACCGCTACCTTCTTATTGAACTGCGGGAGGTAGTCGCCGTGCGCTTCGATCAGATCATCGACTAGATGGGTGATCTGATCCAGATCGAGTTCGGCGGCAGTGTGCGGATCGAGGAAGGCGGCGTGGTAGATGTAGTCGCGGTTGCCGGTCAGTGCTGCTTCTACCGTCAACGACTGCACATTGATGTTCGTCTGCATCAGCGCGGCAAGCTGCGGCGGCAATGTGCCAATCCGCGTCGGCTGAATGCCATTGGCATCCACCAGACAGGGTACTTCGACGCAACAGCCTTGTGGCAGATTGTCGATCAACCCAAAGTTGGCCACGTTGCCGTAGATCACCTGCGGTTTGCCCGTTTGCATACTGTGGATGATCTGCGAGCCGTACTCCAGGCTGCGTTTCACCGTCAACAAACGGCGGATGGCCCGCTCCATATCGCTCTCGCTGCCGTCGGTCGGCTTCTCATCATGACCGTTGTCGCCGGTAAAGAATGCAAAATCCTCATCCTCGAATTTGTCGCGCAGCATGTGCCAGCCTGCAATCTGTCGCTCGCAGCGCGTGATGTACTCATCCAACGGCACGTTGAATTCTTCCACCAGATCGGGGCGATCGCGCTTGATGAACCAGGGCGTGTATTCGGCGAAGTGCTCGCTCGACTCGGTGACGAAGTAGCCAAACTTTTCGAAGATTTTGTAGCGAACGATGTTGTCATCGGGGACGCGCCCCTCTTCAATCACCTGGCGAATGGCGGGATAGAGGCTCTCTCCGTCCTTCTCGAATTTGAGATAGAAGGCCATGTGGTTGATGCCGCCGCACAGGTAGTCAATCTCGTCGTAAGGGACACCAATGTCATTGGCAAGCTGATGAGCTGTTCCTTGAACACTGTGACAGAGGCCCACCGTGTTGATCGTGCTGGCGCGGCTGATGGCCCAGCAGTTCATGGCCATCGGGTTGACGTACTGCAGGAAGGTCACATCCGGGCAAAGCTCCTCCATATCGTGGCACATGTCCAAGAGCACGGGGATTGTACGCAACCCGCGCATGATGCCGCCGATGCCAAGCGTATCGGCGATTGTCTGGCGCAGACCGTACTTCTTGGGTATGTCGAAATCAACGACGGTGCTCGGTTTGTAACCGCCCACCTGGATCATAGAAATCGCAAAGTCCGCGTCGACCAGCGCCTCACGACGATCGAGTGTGGCCTCGATGACGGGGGAGACGCCCAAGGCGTCGGCGATTTTATGCGCGACCACTTCCGAGGTGCGCAGTCGTTCGGGATCGATATCGTGCAGAACAAAATGGGCATCCGAGGCGAGTTCAGGATAGCTGAGAATATCTCCCATTAGATTCTTGGCGAAGACGGTGCTGCCTGCGCCAAGAAAAGTAACTTTGGTCATGCATGTAACTCCTATCAGTGAATTTGGTCTAAATATCCCAAGAGCCTATCCTGCGATTCACAGCGACCCGGCCACACGACCTATGCTGATGGCAGGTGCTGCTGTGGGCTGTCAGTGCAGGATAAACAGTCAGAGTGTTATGGATTGCCGATCTCTGCGTGAGCAAACTTCTCGTGCAAGTGACAGTACTGTGATTCTGCCCGACTTTGCAACTTGCAGCGGTCGCCGGCCCGAGTGAGGGCATGACAACGGCTGATTTCTGGGTCGGCGGCCGCGCCGTTACGCGGCACCGGTGTTTCTTTCATCAGAAGGAACTGAGCCAGAAGCGCCTCGGCGATCTCCTCGGTGTTGCGTGTCGTTTCTTGGTCGGCGGGTGGTTCGCCGGCTACATGGGAAGGTTTTCCCCCCGTATCGGGCTGCTCCGTATCGGGCTGCTCTTCATCGGGAAGACGCGCGATCTGGTGCAACGCCTCAAACTCGGCCCCGAAGGCGTCGATGATGCTTTCGGGGTCCGGGACCAAATGATCATCGGTCATCACGCCGACTGTCACTTCGCCGCCGTAACTCAAGATGCTCAGCCCCATGCCGATAGAACCCGACTGCGGCACCCAGAAGATCATCTTGTCCAACGGGGTACCGGCGAAATAGAGTTTCTGGGCAGGGCCGGGCACATTGGTGAGGACGGCGCTGGCCTTGCTGGCGAAGTACTCTTTGATCAGCGCGGCCGCTTCGTCAGGGAAGAGCCCCAGGCCAGAGATGATCTGATAGGTGACCTCCGCTTCTGGCGTCTGTTTGATGCGATCCATGCGCCGCTTAACGGCAAAGAGTCTGTCCAGCGGATCGGCGATGCCGACGGGCAGGGTCAGGTAGACGAGCGCAAACTGGTTGCCCAGTTCGACCTTCTGCGCTGCCGGACGCGTGTTGACCGGCACCATGGCCCGCACCTCTCTGCCTGTGGGGTCGTCGCCATTTTCGATCATGTAACGACGCAGCGCCCCTGTCAGCACCGACACCAGCACATCATTGACGGTTGTCCCCGTGCGATTCTTGATGAACTTCACTTCATCCAGTTGGATGCTGTCGGACCAGGCGACTGCTTTGGTCACGCCCAACTTTCCTTTGAAGACCGTGCGATCATCGCTGGTCATGAGCGCCAGTTTGCCGAGCACACCGGCCGTCTTGCCCGCTAGCAGTGCGCCTTCCTCGGCCCGTCCGCGCAGATGATCTGGATTGGTGAACGCTTCCATTCCTTCTGCCGCAAGCATCGAACTCAACCCGACGGCATTGTTGATCATCGCAGAGGCCGTGCGCAAGAACGGTTTGAGCGGATTCCACCGCGTGTCCCTACGTTGGGCGGGCGTCTGCCACGAATCCTCGGGTGTTGGATCGGTCAGCGAAAGCATGACGCGCACCAACGCCACCCCGTCGGCGATGCAGTGGTGGATGCGTCCTAACAGGGCGCTGCCGCCTTCGTACTCTTCGATCAGATAGAACTCCCACAGCGGTTTTGATTGGTCGAGCGGTGCACTGATCAGGCTGCCCACCAACTCCTGTAACATCGCTTTGTTGCCCGGCGCAGGCAGCGCGATCCGCCGGACATGGGCACGTAGATCGAAATTGGGGTCGTCTTCCCAATAGGCGCGGCCAATGCTGCCCGGTGGATCCACGACACGTTGCCGGAAACGACGGAAACTGAGCATTCGTTCCGCCAGGGTATGGATCAATCGATGATAGTCAAACGGCTGCTTGAAGATCCACAGTCCGTTGATCACCATGCGATTTGTGGGGCGTTCAGCCAATAACCAGGCCCGGTCTACGCTCGACATCGGTTGGCGGGACATAAGCTCGCTCCGTTACAAAGAAAGAGGCTGCATTGCGCATCGCTGTTACAGTGCGGCGCTACTACTATCGTGTCACAACGGTCAAGTGATGGCAATTCCGTAGGGGCGCTGGGGTGGGTCCATGTCTACCGGGAAGCCACGACGGATGGACACGGAGGTCCATCCCTACGGTAGGGACCGGCCTCCGTGCCGGTCCGTTCTGCGGGCTGCCCGGAAGATCAGAACCGAAAAACTTGGGACGCACCCGGGGCGCTAGCAAGCAGCGCGCCCCTACCGATCAAATCACGCTTTCGGCGTTCCTTGCCGCTGCATCACTAGAACAGGCCGGTTACCTGTCCTGTTTCCAGATCGATGTCCACGTTTTCGGCTGCCGGCGTGCTGGAAAGGCCCGGCATGGTGCGCATTTCTCCTAGCAGCGGATAGATAAAGCCTGCCCCTACGCTGGCACGCACTTCGCGGATGGGCACGGTGAAACCGCTGGGTGCTCCCTTCAACTTGGGATCGTGGCTCAGGCTCAGGTGCGTTTTGGCCATGCACATGGGCAGATTGCCAAAGCCTGCCGCCTCGTATTGGCGGATCTGTCGTTCGGCCAAATCCTCGAAGACGACGCCGTCGGCGCCGTAGATCTCGCGAGCAATCGTCTCGATCTTGGCTTTGATCGGCTGATTGACATCGTAGAGGAAGCGGAAGTCTGTCGGCTCCTCGGCCGCTTCGACCACGACACGGGCTAGATCGACGGCACCCTTGCCGCCTTCGGCCCAGTGATTGGAGGCTGCATAGCGGGCTTTCTCTTCCCTGGCGATGCGGAAAATCGCTTCAACCTCGCTGTCGAAGTCGGTGTGGAACCGGTTGACGCAGACGACAGGGCTGACCCCGTGTTTACGCAGATTCTCAATCTGCTTGCGTAGATTGGCTGCGCCTGCGTAGACTTCGTCTGGGTTTTCTTTGAGCATCGCTTCGGGCAGTGGACGACCCGGCACGATGCGATGTTTGCCGGTGTGGAGTTTCATGGCCCGCACCGTTGTCACCAGCACAGCGGCGTCTGGACGCAGTCCGCTATAGCGGCACTTGATGTTGAAGAATTTCTCGGCGCCAATATCTGCGCCGAAGCCCGCTTCTGTGATCAAAAAGTCTGCCGTTTTGATACCGATCAGGTCGGCCAGGATTGAACTGTTGCCGTGGGCGATATTGGCGAACGGCCCGGCATGGACCAGCGCCGGCGTGTTTTCCAGGGTCTGGAAGAGATTCGGCTTGATCGCTTCCTTCATCAGCACGGTCATCGCACCGGCAGCTTTGAGCATCTCTGCCGTAATCGGCTCGCGTTTGCTGTTGACGCCGATGGTGATACGACCAAACCGTTCGCGCATGTCGCGCAGACTCGTTGTCAACGCCAGGATCGCCATGACCTCACTGGCAACGCTGATATCGAATCCACTCTGGCGTGGGCGACCATCGCTCTTGCTGCCCAGCCCCAGCACAATGTTACGCAACTCGCGGTCGTTGACGTCCAGCACGCGCCGCCAGGTAATGCTGTAGGGATCGATGTCCAGTGCGTTGCCCTGGTAGATGTGGTTGTCGATCATGGCGGCGAGCAGGTTGTTGGCGGCCGTGACGGCGTGAATATCGCCGGTCATGTGCAGGTTGAACTGCTCCATCGGCACAACCTGGCTGTAGCCACCGCCGGCTGCGCCCCCTTTAATGCCAAACGTTGGCCCCTGCGACGGTTGACGGATGGCGATGGTGGCTGTCTTACCAATATGGTACATCCCTTGCCCCAGGCCAACGGTCGTGGTGGACTTGCCCTCACCTAGTGGTGTCGGCGTAATGGCCGTCACCAGGATATAGCGGGCGTTGGGCCGATCGCGTAGCTTCTCTAGCGCCTCCAAGTGAACCTTCGCCATATGGTTGCCGTGAAGTTCAATGTCCTCGCGGCACAGACCCATTTTCTCTGCGATCTCCTCTATTGGCCGCAACTTTGCGGCTTGGGCGATATCCAAATCGCTGGGGACCGTCTGAGTTGTCATCATTGAAAACTCCTTGGGTGTTGTAAGTAGATTGGATGGAGAAGATAGGCCTGCGCACCGGGGGAGGACGTATGCCTTTCGGACAGCTTGCCTCCAAATTGTAGTTGGCCCAGTCCAAAAGGTCAATCTTTTCGTCTGTTTCGCCGCCAACAGGCTCCTCGACGGATTCTATCTGCGGGGTAAAATTGCGTGGTGTCGTCCACACATCTATAATGATTCGATATCTCTGACAGGCAAATGAATCTAACCAGTCGTTAAGGAACTGTATATGCTGAAGACCCACACTTGTGGCGAACTACGCAGTGAGGACGTTGGGAAAGAAGTGGTATTGGCGGGCTGGCTGAACCGCCGCCGCGATCATGGTGGCTTAGTCTTTTTGGATCTACGCGATCGATTTGGCATCACCCAGGTAACCATCAACTCGGATGAGCAGCCTGAGGCGCACGCTTCCGCCTCGAATGCGCGTAGCGAATACGTGATCCAGGTGAAGGGTGTCGTCCACTTGCGCCCCGAAGGTTTCGAGAACGCCGATCTCGCCACCGGCGCCATCGAGGTCCTGGCGACTGAGGTCAATATCCTCACGGAATCGCGCACGCCGCCTTTTTACATCAGTGGGTCGAAGACGGACGATGTGGACGAAGCGCTACGCCTCAAGTATCGTTACCTGGACTTGCGGCGGCCGCGGCTGGCGCAGAACATGATTTTGCGCCACGACATTGTGCGCATCATCCGCCAATTTTTCTACGATCGCCAGTTCTTAGAGATCGAGACGCCGATCCTGTTGAAGAGCACACCCGAGGGCGCGCGCGACTTTGTGGTGCCCAGCCGCCTGCACGCCGGAGAATTCTACGCGCTGCCCCAGAGCCCGCAACAGATGAAACAACTGCTCATGGTGGCAGGCATGGAACGCTACTTCCAGATCGCCCGCTGCTTCCGCGATGAGGATCTGCGCGCCGATCGCCAGCCCGAATTTACGCAGTTGGACGTGGAGATGAGCTTCGTCGATGTGGATGACATCCGCAGCCTGATCGAGGCGTTGATGATCGAACTGTCTCACAAGGTCAGTTCAAAGCAGATCAAGCAGATCCCGTTCCCGGCGATCAGTTACGACGACGCCATGGAAAAGTACGGTGTCGACCGTCCTGATATCCGTTTTGAGTGTGAACTCTTTAACATCAGCGACGTTGTGGCCGAGAGCGGCTTTGCGGTTTTCCGCAATACGGCCGGCAGTGGTGGCCAGGTGAGGGGTGTGGTCTACCCTGGCGGCGCCGAACTCTCTCGCCGTGAGATCGACGAACTGACCGAGTTCGTCAAACAGTATGGCGCCAAAGGACTGGCCTGGATCGGCGTCACCGGTAGCCCCGATGCCGAGGGGCACATCACGGCCGATGCGCTGCGCAGCCAGATCACCAAGTTCCTCGGCCAGGATGAGATCGATAGCATCGTGGCGCGCAGCCATGCAAAACAGGGCGATCTGATCCTGCTGGTGGCGGATAAACCCAGCGTCGTGGCGCAAAGTCTGGCCAATCTTCGTTTGGAAATTGCGAGGCGCGCCAATCTCATCGATCCCAACAGTCTCGCCTTTTGCTGGGTGCTCGACTTTCCCTTGGTCGAGTACAACGAAGACGAAAAACGCTGGGAAGCGGTGCATCATCCCTTCACCAGCGCCAGGGACGAAGATCGGGACAAACTGGAAAGCGATCCGGGCGCCGTCAAGGCCAAGGCGTATGACATTGTGCTCAACGGCTGGGAAATCGGCGGCGGCAGCATTCGTATTCATCGCAGCGACCATCAGGCGCGGCTTTTCAAACGTATCGGCCTTGCCGAGAGCGAAATCCAGGAGCGGTTTGGCCATATCTTGGAAGCATTCCAGTATGGTGCGCCGCCCCACGGCGGCATCGCCTTGGGCATCGAACGCGTGGTGGCGCTCTATGCCGATGCGCCCAGCATCCGCGACGTGATGGCCTTCCCCAAGACGGCTGCCGGCACGGATCTGATGCTCGATGCGCCCAGCACCATCGACGAACGCCAGCTCGCCGACCTGCACATTCGTGTGCGCGATGAGGATGTGAAAAACCCGTCAGAATCGTGATTTGTATGTACTTGCGTAGTGAATACGCGTATGATATATTGGGATCAAACCCTGCGATGTTTGTGATAGACCAGAATACGGGGCGAGCCAACAATTCGATTATGGGAGCACGGTGACGCGACGTGGATGTGATAGCCGGCCTGGCAACGGGTTTCGGCAAGACTGAAGCGTGCAGCTAGCACCCACCTGCATTAGCAGGTTCGCACCCACTGGCTCACACGGCATTGTGGGGTTTGTATAGGATACTGACGCCGTCTGGATCAATCCGGGCGGCGTTTTGCATGTTATGATTTTCTTGATTTTCGCACATCCGTTGACGCTACTACCTCCGCTGTGTTAGACTGTCATGTTGGAAACTCAACAGGCGGCGAGTGCTGATTTTTTGGAATCGTCACGCGAAAACCTGGCGAGTTTCGGTGCCGAGTCGAATATTTCCTAGACGAAAGGGTATGCGTCCGTGGCTATTACACGTACACGTGTTGCCGATGATACTTGGGTTTTTACCAGCGAACTTTACGCCGAGGTGAATGCAGGATTGGTGGTCACCTCGGAGGGGTGTATTTTGATCGACACTCTGCCCTTTCCGTCGGAGACACGTCAGATCATTGAGTTTGCTGACCGCATTTGTCCGGAAGGTGTTCGTTATGTGATCAACACAATCAGCCATGCCGACCATGTCTACGGTTCGTATCTCTTTCCGAAGGCGGAACTGATCGCGCATGAGAAGTGCCGGGATATGCTGGCGAGATTTGGCCGCAAAGCGTTGGAAGATGCGCGAGAGCACACGGCTGAACTACTCAAGGTCGAGATCCGGCTGCCCAAACTCGTTTTCAGTGAGGGCGCCGTGATCCGTTTGGGCGACAAGACAGTTCACGCCATACATGCCCCTGGTCCAAGCCCGGATGTGGCGGTGGTACATATCCGCGAGGAAAAGGTGCTCTTCGCCAGCGATTTGATGATGCCGGTTCCCCTGATTGCAAGCCCGTTGAGCAATTTGGAGCACTACAAGAGTTCACTGCGTAAGTTGTACGATTTTAACCTGGAATCTATCGTGCAAGGGCACGGGGACATTCTCTTGCGCGGTGAGGTGACCAGCAGTATCGAGGAGAGCATCCGCTACCTGGAAGATATTCAGATGCTGGTTGAGCGTCTGATGGCAGAAGGCGCCACCAAACACGATCTGTTGCAGAACGATGTCGAACAGTTTGGGCGCAGTCGTATCCCTCTGGGTGGGCTGGTACAGAACTTCCATCAGGCCAATCTGCTCTATCTTTGGGAACGAGCACGGGCCAAACAACGCCGAGAACGCAAGGCGGCCTAGGTATGGAGCAAGTCGACCGCTTGATCGAACAGATACGCCGGCTTTCGCCGAAAGAGCGACGACGGCTCTTTCGGCAGGTGCACTTAGTGGGCCTCCTCCATTTTGAGGATCTGCTCACCGATCGGGACGCGCTGCAGATTGTGCCTGCGGTGCCGCCGAAACAGCCCGGCGGCGCGGCAACGCTCCCTGCTCCGGCAGCGAAAGCCGACCCTGCCGAATCTCGTCTTTCCAAACCGACGCCGGATCAGCCTGAAGCGAGCTATCGATCTGCCGTGAGTGGACGCACAGTGATGGGCGCTCCCCAAAAGACAACCGAAGAATCATCCTCTACGATGCGGCCATTGCCGGGGCAGGCGCCAGAGCAGCCGATCCGGATTATTTTCGATGGTGGCAGCAAGGGCAATCCTGGGCAGGGCTACGGGAGCTACGCGCTTGAGTGGCCGGCTTTTCCGCGTCAGGTGGTGCGCCTGCAATTCGGCAACCATGTAACCAATAATGAAGCCGAATATGATACGCTGATCGCTGCACTCGAAGCGGTGAACAAACGGCTGGCCGAGAACGGCGCCGATCCTGGCGGGGCCAAGGTTGAAATCTGGGGTGATTCGCAATTGGTGATTAACCAGGTCAAGGGCGAGTGGCAGACGAATAAGCCCGAACTGCGCGTGCGTCGCGACAAAGCTCAGACGCTGTTGAAACGGTTCGGCAAGGCGCGCTCTGCACTATCACGATCGATCCAACAACGTAGAGATTTTAGGTCATTAAGTTTGGGGATGGATCTGCGCATCCGCCCGTTGCAGGCACCTCTCTCCACAAATGACATGAAAAACAAAGAAGGCGTCCTGGATGTTCCCCCAGGACGCCTTCTCGCGACTGTAAATCTTTGTCTGTGCCGCCCTCAATCGTTGCGAATTCGCACCATGGTTTTCCCCTGGTCCGTGGTCATGGCCGTCATGCTAAAGCGCAGTTCATCTTTCGTCGCTTCGTAGAGGCCAAAACTGTCTTCGATCTTCCAGCCTAGCTCAGTCAACGTCTGTTGATAGAAGTTCATCACTTCGGTCTCGCTGAGATCAGTCATGATCTCCGTTTGGCCGAACAGATCGGTCTTCATCTCTGCGCCGTTGGGCAAGGGGAATTCACCTTCGGCAAAGCCGGGCACGCTGGCGGAACTGGGTTCCGGTGCTTCTGGGGGGACCTGGATATCGATGTCACTGTTGATGTCGTAGATTTCAAATTGCCAATCGATTTTCTGATCGACGCGAACCTGGTTGCGTTGAGCATCAAAGTCAATCGCGTCATTGATCGTGGCCGACAAGGCATAGCCAAGAATGTAATTCCCCTCGACGGCAACCCAGACATCTAGCTGGATAGCCTCTGCTTCCTGGCCCTCATCCAGATCAAGGCTGGCAACGTTGAGAAAGAGCGTGGGATCATTTGACTGATAGTGAATCGCCTCGACGCCGCTGAACTCCACGGTGCCCTGGGCGTTTGCTTCTGTCATCCCTGTTGTCAGTTGGACGAGTGGGGGCGTGAAGGGATTGTCCGCCATGGAAAGGATGGCGTCGCTACGCGTCGTCGTGCGCCAGGTTCCGTCGAAGAGCGCAGCGACAACGTCGTCGACTTCATAGATGGCGAGGGTCTGCGGCTCGGCCAGGTCGGCGCGTACCGCCTCAAGTTCAAAAAATTGGTTGAATCCTGATTCGTTGTCTGCTGTGCTATAGGCGGCGTCAAGAGCAAGGGTCTCTTCTTCGCTGGCGCCATCTTCGAATAGAGTGACCAGGTTCAAGTTTCCGCGGCTGCGGAAGGTCTCCAGCACATCACTGGGCAGGTTGAACACGAGCGTCAGGGCGTCTGCTACGTCGACTGCCTCGGTAGGTGCTGCGCTGGGCGCAGGTGATGGCGTATCTGTTGGTTCAGGGGTGTTTGTGGCCGTTGACGCCACTGTTGGCGTATTGGTCGCCACAATCGCTGTAACGGTTGGAGGCGGTGCTTCTGTTTCACGACGTCCACAACCAGCCAGCAGTGCGATCAGTGTAATCACCAAAATCATGGCGGCTATAGATCGCTTGGCTTGCATTTAGGATGTCCTTTCTGAAAGCGGCGTATGGGAGCGATGTCGCCGCTCAATGCGGCGAATGGGAGCGATGTTGCTGGGGCTGAAGAAGGATCAGAACGATCCTCTTTACCTCCCAGCACTGGCAGCTTTCGGAGGCGCATCCGATCCACCGGGGAGGCACTCGAAAGTAACTACGTGCCTTATTATACGGTCTGCCTTGAGAATGTCAATCGTATGCCAATCGTATTTTTTATTGTTGGGAAACGGACTGACTAAGGTGTGGACAGCCTGATCCCCCTGATCTGACCCATATCGGCAGGCCCCATGGAGAGCGCAACGTCGACATTCAGGTGATCGGCCGGCCCGATCCCAAGCCTGTTTCGCAAGGGATCTAGGGAAAGTGTGAAGCTGCCGCCTAGAGGCACAGGGGGCAACGTTGCCAGCTTCTCCCCATTTGCGGCAGGCAGGATTAGATCGATGGGTGCATCGCTACGATACTGGAATGTCAACTCCGCCCCAGCCGGCACATGACGAAGCGTTAACAAGGCGGGACCCTCGCCAATCGTGCGAGAGGGCTGCCCAACGCTGTCAGGCTGCAACGCTCCCCAACCGGTGGCGCCGAGGATGAGATAAGGCTGTGGACTTGGCGGTGGCTGGGTCCGATAGACCGTCAGCCGTTCGTCCTCATAGGCAGGCGTGCTATCCGCGAAGATTGCCGCCGCCAATGCGGTTGTATAGTCGCGCTCCACACCACCGGGCATTTTGTACCGATCCAGAATCACCCAATCGATACCCAGATCCGTCAAAACGGTGCTGCCGATTTGGGAGGCGTCCACTTCCAGGATATCTGGGCCGAGATGTCGAAAGTGCTGAAGGATCGGCACTCTTTCCGTATAGGTGCGGGGATCATCACGGCTGATGTAGGCAACGCTCAGCGGCTTCTGATGGATCGTCTGGTAGAGCAAGTAACCGGGACGATCATAGTTCATGGGCAGATTGAGCACGGCCCCCTGTGCGTCGTCCGCCGCGATTTGGGTGTAGTAGGCCGGTGTATCCGGTGGTGAGATGGGATAGGGCGCCACCCAGTACTCCGCCAATACGACCAGCAGCGCGGCAAACGTGAGCGCAGCGGCGGCCTGTCGCGATCGGCGACGCAGAAGCAGGGTCAGCCCAGCCGCCGCTGCTACGGCCAGGGCCAGTTGCACGATCACCGAGAAGCGGCTCACGCTGCGGCTGATCCGCATAAAGGGGATGGTGCGATTGAGCAAGTCGTAGGGAGTCCAGGCGAAGGAGGGCGGGTCGCCGGGCACATCCGTCCACGTGATAGTCTGGAGTTTGAAGGCCGGTCCCAGTGCAATCAAAATGAAGACAAGGGCGATTGCCCACCAGAAGCCGGTGCGCCGCCGATCCCAGATGCCGCCCATGGCAGCCAGGACGAGGGCCAGGTAGCCAACAGAAATCGTGCGTTCACTGACCGGCGCGATCTGGTTGCCGATCCAGGCGAAGCTTTCCGGGCGGAAGAGGGTATGCAGACGGTTGGGAATGACAAAATCCGCCAGCGTCGCGCTCAGGATGTAGAGATCCGTGACCGGCCTTTCCATAAAATCGAAACGTAGGGCTTCGACGATCATCGGGTAGAGGATCGGGCTGAGCAGCAACAGGAAGACGATCCCTGCCGTGAGCGCCGGATAGAGCAGGCTCAACTGGATGCGACGCTGCGTGTACAGTGTTCCGCCCAACTGCCAGATTACGAAGACTCCTGTGAAGAGGAAAAGGTAGAGCACAAAATACCAGTCGCACAGGCCCACCAACGCCAGGAACAACCCGGCCATCAGACCATCACGTCGCCAACTGGATGCATGGTGCACTCGGTCGACGCCGCGTAGCAGATAGAGAATGTAGAAGGGCATCCACTGCAAGCTCATTACCTGCATGTGGCCAAGCAAATGGGCCATGTGGAAGGGCGAAAAGGTGAAAATGACGCCGGCAAGGAATGCGGCTCCGTAGCGGGCGATTGTCATCTGTCCGCCCCGGCGCAGCACCCACAGGGTCAACAAGAAGACGCCGTAGCCACCCAGCACCCAACTGATCCAGACTACGCTGTTGTAGGCCGCCATCAGCCCGCCGCTGAGCTGGATCGGCAGGGTCACAACCCCGTTGAAGGGGTTGAGGGTGTGGAAATAGAGGCCAACGCCCGTGGGCGCGTACAATAGATCCGTCACGAAGGGGTTCTGCACACGCTCAACCAGGGCGATCTTGAGCCACCAGAGATTCCAGTAATTCTGCCAGCCATCGAAACTGTCGCCGGGGATGGCACTGGTCAAGTTGGCCGCCAACGGCCACGTCATGATGCCGGTGAGCACGGTATAGAGGAGCAGTACGAGGGCATGGATGTGGCCTGCTGTACCCACGCGCCAAACCGAAGACCGATACACGGTCTCCGATGGCGGGTTGGTAGAGGAAGGGTGGCTGGTCACAGTCAACGACTCGTACGGCTGCGAGGATGGCTGATCAACGGCCTAGAGCCCGAGTTGATGACAGTAGGCCTCAAGTAGATTCTGCATGAGCATGACGTTGGTCATGGGGCCGGTCCCCCCCGGAACAGGGGTCATCATGCCGGCGACGGCGGCGACGCTATCTTGTTGGCAATCGCCTTTCAGCCCATCGGATGTATAGGTGGTGCCGAAGTCGACGACGATGGCGCCGGGTTTGATCCACTCCCCGGTTACCATCTCAGGGCGACCCACCGCTGCACAGAGAATATCTGCGCTGCGTGCAACTTCGGGTAGATCCTGCGTGCGGCTGTGGGCGATGGTCACAGTACAATGGCGATGCAAAAGCAGCAGCGCCATGGGCTTGCCTACGATATCGCTGCGCCCGATGACAACCGCATGTTTGCCTTTGAAGTCGACGCCTGCGTTTTCGAGCAGACGGATGGCGCCGGCCGGTGTCGCCGGGACGAAGTAAGGGGGCCGTTGTGCAGAAAGCCGCCCCGAGTTGACCGGGTGAACGCCGTCAACATCCTTGGCCGGGTTGAGACGGTCCACCAACGTGTTGCCGTCAATGGCGGTGGGCAGCGGTTCCAGGATCATGATGCCGTGGACGGCGGCATCGTTGTTGAGCGCATCCAGGGCCGCATTGACATCTGCCTGATCGCTTTCCTCTGGCAAGATCTTCGCCTGGAAGCGAGCGCCGACACCGGCACAGGTCTTTTCGATGGCACGAGCATAACCGGCGGCGGCAGCGTCATCGCCAACCCGCAGGACGGCGAGGGTTGGTTCGGTTCCCTGCCGGCTAACCAACTCGGCGATGCGCTGTTTAAGCTCGGCGCGTATCGACTGCGACAGTGCTTTGCCGTCGAGCAGGTGGGCACTCATACTGTCACCCCCAGCGCATTGGAACAAGCCTCTCGAGCTTCGTTGTAGGCCATCTGCGCATCGGCAGTCAGCTTCTGGGCCTTAGCCTGCCATTCGTCGGTGTACGCTTCGTCTTTGATGTATTTAAGGTTAATGTGAACATTGACCAGCGCGCTAAGCAGGGCGCCAAAGGCCAGATGGGCGGCGGTGGCCGCGTCACTGACGACGCCGGCATTGCCTTTTTCTGCAACGGGTTTCGCCATCTGCAATAGGACCAGACAGCGCTCGGCGGTTCGATACGGCACCTCGGTCGCCAAACGCATGGCCTGTTGCAGGGCGTCGGTGCGTGCTTTCTTTTCTTCGTCAGTTGAGCGCGGCATACTGTAACAGGCCGCTACCGCCTCAAATGCTTCGGCGTCTTCGTTGATCAACTCGAATAACTCGTGTCGTAAGCCTTCGGCGTGTTGCAGGTAGTCCTGCATCTCGCTCTCCACGGCTGCATACTTGGGTCGACCAACGGTAAAGTTGATCACCATGCTGAGTAGTGCCGCGGCCTGGCTGCCCGATAGGGCGGCGGCGCCGCCGCCACCCGGCGTGGAGTTGTCTGACGCCAGCGCAGTGAGGAAATCTTTGATCGTTGATTCCGCTATTTTTGTCATTAGGAAACCCTTTCTTTGGTCGTGCGATTGGGTTGGCTGATCTCGGTTAACAGTTCATCGCGATTATACCATCGCGTCAATCGAGCACCTATTCTCACTGCATTATGAGGTGTGTCCCATATTATTGGGTGGGTCCATGTCTACCGGGAAGCCATGACGGATGGACACGGAGGTCCATCCCTACGTGTAGGGACCGGCCTCCGTGCCGGTCCGTTCTGGGTAGCTGCCCTGAAGATCGGAACCGAAAAGCTTGGGACGCACCCTGCATTGTGAGGGGCCTTCTTCTTGTCCGCGCGGTGCACCTGGACTAGGTACCATTTTTCATGATTTTCGACGGGCAGTTTTCCTTACAATCGGGATGAGGTGTCACTTTTGATATTTGCCAAGTGTGGTACAATGTGCTGGGATTACCTCCTGGGCACAGATATAGAAGGGTTGGCGTGAGATGTGCGCCGCACCCTATATCTGACCGGTGATAGTCGAATGATTGGACGAGTACGAAGTTGAAGCACAAGCGCGTGCAGATGTTAGGACAAACTATCCATGAGCCTGGATCGAGACAACGTGGACGATATCCTTTGGTACGATGATGACAGCGACGATGACGGTGACGGTGAAGTCGTCTACGAGTCAAATGCTTACAGCGAGGCCAATGGCGAAGGAGTAGAAGCACCAGAGAAGTCATCCATTGGAGACGACCTGCCTGTCCTGCCTTTGCGTGGAGTAGTTGTCTATCCAATGATGTGGCTGCCCTTGACCATTGGCCAGCAGCGCAGCATCAATTTAGTCGAAGATGCCTTGCCCGAGAGCCGAATTATCGCTCTCGTCACCAGCCGTGACGAGAGTATGGAAGAGCCGATGCCGGCCGATATTTACGAAATCGGCACGGCGGCGCAGGTTCACCGCGTGTTGAAAGCGCCGGATGGCACCATCCGTCTGGCGGTTCAGGGCCTCGAACGCATTCGTATTGGCGAGTATATCCAAGAGAAGCCCTATCTGCGTGCCCGGGTAGAAGTCTTGCCCGAAACTGTGGAAGAAAGCCTCGAAGTTGAAGCGTTGACGCGGGCTGTGCAGGATCTCTTCCGTCGTTTGGTGGAGTTGGACGGGCAAATGCCTGACGAGTTGGCGGTGATGGCCGCCAATGTGGAGAACGCCCGTCAGTTGGCTTACCTTGTCGCCAGCAGCATGCGGCTGGAACTTGCCGATGCTCAGCAGATGTTGGAGATCGATAGCGTCCAAGAAAAGCTATTGCGGCTGACACAACTGCTAAATAAAGAAGTTGATGTCCTGGAACTGGGACACAAGATCCAGTCTCAAGCTCAGGGCGAGATGGAACGGATGCAGCGCGATTTCTTCTTGCGTGAACAGTTGAAAGCGATCCAACGCGAGCTGGGCGAAGAAGATGAGCAGGCCGCCGACATTCGCGAATTAGAGGAACGCATCGAAGCGGCCGGTCTCTCTGAAGAGGCGCAAAAAGAGGCGCAACGCGAGCTGAATCGTATGCGTCGGATGCCGATCCAGGCGGCTGAGTATAGCGTCATCAAGACCTATCTCGACCTCATGGTCAGTTTGCCCTGGCAAAAAACCACCGAAGACAACCTCGATATCAACCATGCCCGACGTGTGCTGGACGAAGATCATTATGGTCTGCACGAGATCAAAGATCGTATCCTCGAATACCTCGCCGTGCGTAAGCTGCGCTCGGATCGCAAAGAAGAGCGGGCCAAGGAGAGCGAAGAGGATGTGCGCGATAAGATCCGGCGTGAGCGCGAAGGGGTTGTCCTCTGTTTTGTCGGCCCACCTGGGGTAGGCAAGACGAGCCTCGGCATCAGCATTGCCCGCGCCACCAACCGCAAATTTGTACGACTGGCTTTGGGCGGTGTCCGCGACGAGGCCGAGATTCGCGGCTTCCGGCGCACCTACATTGGCGCCATGCCCGGCAGAATCATCCAGAGTCTGCGCCGCATCGAGAGTAAGAATCCCGTCTTCATGCTCGATGAAGTGGACAAACTGGGGCGCGACTTTCGCGGCGATCCGACAAGCGCGTTGTTGGAAGTGCTTGATCCTGAACAGAATCGGGAGTTCCGTGACCATTATCTGGATGTCCCGTTTGATCTGAGCCAGGTGATGTTTATCACAACGGCTAACGTGCTCGACACGATTCCCAGCCCTATGCGCGATCGCATGGAGATCATTCAGCTTAGTAGCTACACCGAAGATGAAAAGGTAAAGATCGCACAGGAGTATCTGGTGCCGCGGCAGATCAAAGAAAATGGCCTGCGCGTCGGGGAACTAAGCTTCACCGAAGTGGCATTGCGTGAGATGGTGCAAGGGTATACACGCGAAGCCGGTGTTCGTAATCTTGAACGCCAGATCGGCAAAGTCTGCCGTAAAGTTGCGGCGCGTATCGCCGCCAATGAGGACAGCTATGGCCTCAATATCGGTGTCGAAGATCTGAATCAATACCTGGGGAAACGCAAGTTCTTGAGCGAAGAGATCGCAGATCGACTTCAGATTCCCGGTGTAGCGGTTGGTCTATCCTGGACTATGACAGGAGGCGATATCCTCTTCTTTGAGGCGACGAAAATGCCCGGCAAGAAGGGGTTCGTGCTCACCGGCCAACTAGGCGACGTGATGAAAGAAAGCGCTCAGGCTGCGCTGAGTTACGTTCGTAGCCGCGCCCGTGATCTGTCCATCGACCCTAAGTTTTTTGAAGACGTCGATATTCACTTGCATATCCCGGCCGGCTCTCTGCCCAAGGATGGTCCAAGTGCGGGGGTGACCATGGTCACCGCTATCGCCAGTCTGCTCACGGGACGTTCAGTCAAGTCAAACGTCGGCATGACAGGCGAGGTTACCCTGCGGGGCAAGGTGTTGCCCATCGGTGGTCTGAAGGAGAAGGTCCTGGCTGCCGCGCGTGCCGGGCTCGATACTGTAATCTTGCCCAAACGGAACGAGGCGGATCTCGAGGATATCCAGGAGAATGTGCGCGAACAAATGCACTTCGTCCTGGTGGATACGGTTGATGAGGTACTTAGCGCCGCTCTCGAGCCTTTTCAGAATGGCAGCGGCGACGGTAGTTCCTCTGCTGCTGACAACGTTCAGGGCATCAAGCCCGGTGAAGAGCCTGCCGCCGGCAGCGATGGTCAATCGCCTGTCACCGAGATAGACTATGTTTCGCCATAGGTACTGCGCCGCCGTTTTAGTCGTTTCCACACGCTGACTACTTGCGGTTGAGTGCCGAGTGTTTGCATTTGCAAACTTTGTAAGCACGATCTTCTTGAGTAGGGTGAAACATAGTGTATAATAGTTTCATGTAGCTTAAGATCTGTTTTTGGCTACACATATTGTTTGAATTTTGTGTTTTTTCGTTGAGACGACCCATACGTGGGTTGAGCAAACGTCGGCTGGATGTCTTTCAGGTGAGATCCACGCCGCTTTGCACCGAATCGACTGTACTTGCTTGCGATGTCTCTTTGATTTGGATATCTTTGTGCGAGTATATGCGATGGTGAAGCCGATGCAAGAGACTGTGTTGTTTTACGGTATCTTGACTTGTACTGGCGCTTTAGTCTATTTTCTACCGGATGGTAGATTTGTTGGGTGCTCGAGCTGAACTGTGTGGTTATCTGTGGCCGATTTGTATTGACGGTCTCGAAAGACTGCCAGGGGAAGCAACACCGCAATGACCGAAGCCTGGATCTCTGTTTCACCGGTAAAGCCGGCTTGAGAACGCCTGAGACGAAACCAGCTGTTGATGAAAGGGATGTGATGGTTTCGTGAGCAGGAGAAAAAAATCGAATACCAATGGTCGTCAGAGCGAAAGCTCCTCGCCGTCTAAGTTGACGTGGTATAAGGCGGATTTGCATTTGCACACCCCCGCCTCCCATGACTATGAACAGCCAGGGGTGACGTATCTGGAGTGGCTGCGTAAAGCGGCCGAGAAAGAGTTAGATATTGTCGCAATCACGGATCACAATACAGTGGCCGGGGTGGCGAAGGTACGGCAAGAGATTGAGTGGTTGAGCCGCTTAGAGTCCGAAGGACGTCTGCACGAGGAAGAGAGGCAACGCCTCGAAGAATGGCGGCGGCTGGCAAATCAAGTGTTGGTGTTGCCCGGGTTTGAGTTCACAGCTACGTTTGGCTTTCATATTTTGGGGATCTTCCCGCCCGAGACGAGCATTCGCCAGCTAGAACATGTCCTGCTGACACTGAATGTCCCGGCGGAGAAACTTGATGTCGGCTCGACTGAAACCGGGGCCAGCACCGACGTGCTTTCGGCCTACGAAGTTATCCGCAAAGCAGGTGGGCTGCCCATCGCTGCTCACGCCAATAGTACTCACGGCGTGGCCATGCGCAACTTCCCCTTCGGTGGACAGACCAAGATCGCCTACACTCAAAACGAGAATCTGCTGGCGCTTGAAGTAACTGACTTCGACAACCGGAGCCGGCGAGCGACGGCGCGCTTCTTCAATGGATCGAAGCCGGAATACCCGCGGCGGATGCACTGCCTGCAGGGCAGTGATGCCCATCGGCTCGTTGCCGATCCGAGAAACCCCAAACGATTGGGCATTGGGGATCGGGTCTCCGAACTGCTCTTGCCGGAGGCATCGTTTGAAGCAATTCTTGATCTGCTAAACGGCAAGTCGTTTGATCGCGTCCGCGCCTATCGACCCAAGGACAAGGCCGTCGATTATCTGGCCGTGGCCCGCAATGAAGGCGCCAACGGTGTACAGAGTTTCCACGAGTCTGCCAACAAAGTAGGCGGTCGGCAAGCGGCGATTCTGGCGGATATCTGTGCCTTCGCCAACACCGATGGCGGTGTTGTCTACGTGGGCGTCAGTCTGCGCAAGGGTCCTGTCAAGGGGCTTTCCAGCGTGCCGGATGTGCAAAAGGAGTTGCAGCAGGCATTGGCAGAGCGGCTTTCTCCGCCTGTGGATCTGAAGTATGAGACAGTCCAAAGTGAGAACGCCAAAGTGTTGCGTGTCAGCGTCAGCGAAGGTGAGGACAAACCCTACTGCATAGACGGTTCCAAGTTCTATGTACGCAACGATGCGGAGACGGATCTGGCCGTACGCGATGAGATCGTGGCGCTTGTGCTTGAGTCTGTGAGTGGGAACGAAAGCATCACACCGAAAGGTGCTGCTGCCCCGCAAGCCAACGGAGGACGGCGTCAACGGTCTGCCACCAATCTGCCACAGGCGAACAAGTCATCGGTTCCCAATCCGGCGGCAAGCACCGTCTCTGATGATCCATTTTACTTACCGCAGATGGGGGTGGAATTGGTTTCATCGGAGGAACGCAGCGGCATCAATTACTATGTAGTGCGCGATCTGCGCAATGGACGTTCGGTCAGCAATGTGACCCGTCGCGGCGCCCGCAAGTTGTGGAACTACGCGATTGCCCAGTCCGAAGATCAGCCTGTTGATCCAAACAAGGTGCAGTGGAAGGGCAATGTGGCATTGATCCGTTCGGACAAACGGGCCGGTAAGGTTCGCTATGATCTGGCGCTGCGCGAGAATGGCAATGTACGCGTCTTTTACGGCGTCACTGAAGATGGCATGGAAGGTCAATGGGCGCAGTTCGTGGAAGAGCCAGAAGTGGCTTAGCCCTGGTTAGATAACAAAAAGGGGGACGGCTTATGCCGTCCCCCTTTTTGTTATCTAACGTCCTGTCGAGTTAAAGGTAGATTACGACGATCAGGGCGAGAACCCACAGCGCAATTGAGGCAAAGAAGGGTTTATCTTGCAAGATTAGATCTTCCGGCGCGCCGCCAAGCTTCTTGACGTGGATGAGATAGAGGTAACGGAGAATTCCGTAAAAGACAAAGGGTACGGTGAAGAGCATTTTGCCGCCCTGGACCAGCGCGGTCTCGGCCTCGAAACTGTAGAGCGTGTACGAAACCAACGCGCTGGTTGTTACCAGCCCAATAATCTGATCGAGGAAGGGCAGCGTGTAATGATCCAGGCTGGCACGGTGCATGGCGGCGTCGCCTTCGAGCAGTGCAATCTCGTGACGGCGTTTGCCAAACCCCATGAAGAGCGCCACCAACGTGACACAGACGTAAAGCCACGGGCTGAAATTCTGCACGTCCACCACGAGAACACCTGCCACCACACGCAATACAAAGCCGGCGGCAATGGTCATGACATCTATGATGACCAGATTCTTTAGATAAAAGCTGTAGGCAAGATTTTGAACTAGATAGAGAGCCACGACCGCGGCTGCCCAGACATCCATCAGCCCCATGCCTAGGACGCTCAGGACGGCAAAGAGGAGGGCAGTGACAGCAGCCAGCCGCGGATCGAGTTGTCCGCTGGCCAGGGGGCGTAGCCGTTTGCGCGGGTGCTGGCGATCTTTTTCAATGTCGACCAGATCGTTTAGCAGATAGACGCTACTCGATGCCAGGCAGAAGCAGAGTACGGCAAGCAACGCTCGATCAAACAGAAGAAACTCAAAAAGCTTACCGTCGAAGACCAATGGCGCCAACACAAAGCTATTCTTTATCCACTGCTTGATGCGCATCGTCTTGATCAGACCACGCAGGTTGCTTTGTGGTGTGCCCAATACTCTTGCCGTGGTGCGCAGCCGAGGAATTGGCTCTGTCGAATTCTCCATGTCCTGAACTTTCTGTATGCAGACCACCGCATCCCGCTTTGCGGCCTGGCAATCTGCTGGAAGCTGAATGGGTCGATCATACTGTAGCCTTGGTTCATCCGTCAATATCGCACTTGTACCCCAGAAGTGATACGATACCAGCCGAATCTTGGGGCGTGAGCCGCATCACTGTTGGGAAGGACTGAAGATCGATGGCAAAACAAACCAAAGATCGGTTGGATCGCCTGTTGGTCACGCGGGAACTGGTGGAAAGCCGCGAGCAGGGGCGACGCTTGATCATGGCCGGTGATGTGTTGGTCAACGAACAGGTGATCGACAAACCCGGCCAACCTGTGGCGATCGACGCCACAATCCGGGTGCGTGCCCAGCCAAAGTTTGTCAGTCGGGGCGGGTTGAAGTTGGAGGCGGCGCTCGATGCCTTCGAGTTTGATGTCACGCGGTTGACGGCTGTGGATGTCGGCGCCAGTACGGGCGGCTTTACCGACTGTCTGCTTCAGCGCGGCGCAAGCCGAGTCTTTGCGGTTGATGTGGGCTACGGTCAATTGGCCTGGAAGTTGCGTCAGGATCCTCGTGTCGTCGTGCTGGAGCGGACCAATATCCGCTACCTCAAGGAGCTGCCCGACGGTCTGCTCGCCGACCTGGCTGTCATCGATGCCAGCTTTATCGGGCTGAGGCTAGTGCTGCCGCCGACGCTACGACTGTTGAAGGCCGACGGCAACGTGATCGCGCTGATCAAGCCACAATTTGAAGCCGGCCCACAGCAAGTGGGTAAAGGTGGGGTTGTGCGGGATCGCAACGTCCACAAGCGAGTTATCGAAGAGACCGCCGATCTGGCACACGATCAGTCGCTGATCGTCGCCGGGCTCACCGTCTCCCCCGCACCCGGACCGGCGGGCAACATCGAGTTTCTGATCTGGTTGCGGCGCGGTGGAAACGAAATCGACCTGGCCGGCGCCGTAAAAATTGCGCTGGGCCAGGCCGATGATCTGGCAACATCTTGAATTCAATACCCTCTCAACAGGCCCACTTCGGCGGGCTGCTGTGAACTTACAGATAGATTCTTAATGCCGCACGAGTGGTATAAACAAAACGTGCGAAGTCAGGTCGATCACAGCAGTGGGGAAGGTATCGGCTACCCGCACCACACGAGTCGTCTCTGTTGCGCCGGCCTGGATGACCGTCAGGTTGACCTCATCGATCTCGCCGAACGAATATCTCTCTCCTGTCTGCGTGCGTGCGTTGCCCAGGTTGATGTACCAGTAACCGTTGGCGTCGGTCAATGCCGATAGCGGCAAAGTGGCCCCGCTCGATCCTTCGTTGTCCCTATCGTTGATCGTCAACAGCAAAAGTACACCTGCCGCCGATGTTTCGCCGTCGGCCGTCACGACACGCCCATAGGCCGATTGTGCTCGCGGGAGGGCGGCCGGTGTAGTCCAGGTGGTGAGCGTTCCTTCTGCTGTGCTGCTGCTCCCATCGCCATGTTCAGACAGGACGGTGAACGAATAGGTTGTTTCGGGCATCAGATCGGCTACCTGAACATAATGAAGACGATCTTCCGTCTGTTCGCCCCGTACGTCGTGCCAAACGGATACAACCTGTTGGTTAAGACGGATCACGGCCCAACTGCTACCCGGTCTGTCGGTCTCCCACGAGAGGACGGCGCTGCCATCGCTCAGATTGGTCTGGCGTACATCGGTAACAAGATGTTGCGCATTGATCACCCTGGGCATGGCACTCTCTGCCGTCTTATGCTCTGCGCGCGAGGACGTAGTCTGCACCCTGACGAAATAGCCATTGCCGGTCTCCACCGGGAAGTTGTTGAACCCGGCGGCGCAGACGTGCCCATCCCACCCGGCGGCGTACCATCGGTTCACTTCGTTGCCCACACTCGCTTGGGGGACAGCCGCACAGATCTCCGCCGCAGAGTGCGCTCCCCACGCCGTTCCGTTCACGCCATTCCAACCGGATGTGACTGTCGGGTTTGGCAGCAATGGCAGGGGCAGCCCGTTAAGCACCAACACTCCTCGGCCTGCCTGCCGCACAAAGTAGGCGGCGCCGGTCTGTAGATCAAAGTTGTTGGCGTTGATGCCACAGATGTAGCCCATCCACTGGTTGTTGTGCCACTGCACGATTTCCACCGGGGAGCCGGTCACCGAGGTCTGCTTTAGCTCCGCACATAGGCGTTGGGCGGAATAGTGCCCCTGTGGCTCGACGGGGAAAGCAATGAGGTTCCATCCATTGTCCAAGTAGCGCAGAGAACGCCGGAGCGTTTTTGTGGTGAGGGTTGCCAGCGGTGAATCGCTGTTGGTATCCACGTTGATGCTGACGGCATGGAATGGATCGCATTGCGCTTCCACGGCCAGTTTATCGCCGCCGGCAGAGTAGAGGAAGTAGTCGTCCAGATTTTGAGTACGCGCATTGCCCAGGTTGAGCGTCCAATAGCCGTTGCCATCGGTGCGTGTGGAAAGCAATGCGGATGCGCCGTCGCTGCCATCAGGATCTCCGTTGATGATCTCGGCGAACACCGAACAGTCCACGGCGGCACTTCCGTTTGGCTGCAAGACAAGTCCGTGAACGGTATCCGACTCTGGCAGCAGCAGTGTTCGTCCTGTGGTCACGCGATAGTAACTGCCGTGGTTGTCGTCGATCTCACTGCCAGAGCGGATGTAGAAGTAGTAAACGGTTTCAGCCGATAATCCGGTCGCCGTTGCTTGATGGGCGTTTCCTATGCCGTCGCTGTTGAAAATGGCGGGCTTGTTCATCAGGTTGGCAGGGCTGGTTGCCACGTACAGATCGCCGCCCAAGGCTGTTTCCGTCAACCAGGAAACGCTGAAGACGCTATCGCGCACATTACTGATCCGTACGGCGCTGATCGTGGCGAGGTCCGGCACCGGTGTAAACGTAGGTGTCACAAAGGCAGTGGCTGTGGCCGTCGCCGTAGACGTGGAGGTGGCTGCTGCGGTGCGTGTTGCTGTCGCCGTCGGGGTCCGTGTGGCTGTGGGGGTGGGGCTGGATGTGGCGGTGGATGTAGCCGTCGCTGTTGGGCCGGGGCTGCCGATTTGCGTAGCGGCCCAGTTGGCAAGCGCCCCAACACGCGTATAGACACCGTAGTAGTTGGGCAGTGCACAGTTGATCCCCCAACTAACAATCCCTGCCTGCAACCAACTTCCATTGCCATCCGGCACCATCAACGGGCCGCCACTATCCCCTGCACACGCGTCTTTGCCGCCTTCGGCCAGCCCTGCACAGAGCATCACCGCGGTGATAGCGCCGTCGTAGGCATTGGGCGCGTTACACACCGCATTTGTGACGATCGGCACCTGTACTTCCTGCAACGTATCTGAATAGCTGCCCACCCCGTTCTCGCGTGTATCGCCCCATCCGATGACCGTGGAAACAACGCCGGCTGCGCTGAAAACCGTATCGCCCTCGGGCACCAGATCAATCGGCGTGTAGACGCTATCCCGGCTCAAGCGGAGCAGGGCTATATCGTGATCATAGGTGGAATTGTTGTAATTGGGGTGCCGAATGATCTCGACAACGTCAATGCGTTCGCCGCCTGTGCTGCTCAGGCGGTGCCTGCCAATCAGGACGTCGATGGCCGACGCCGGTTGTGGAACGCTGCGAGTATAGGTGCAGTGTGCTGCCGTCAGCACCCAACCTGGACGGATCAACGAGCCGCCGCAATACCAACCGTCGGCTTCGTTGCTCGCGCTACTATGGATGATCGCCGCAATCCATGGATACGATCCTGCGACTGCTTCATCGCCGCCGACGATATCGGGCTGCACCTGCCCAGGCAGTATATCCCCTTGATGAGCAGGATCAGGCGTCGCCACCGGCAGCGTGCCGTCCTGTGCCGCGCCGTCTTGCGCGAAGAAGACCAGGACAAGGAGGGCAATCAAACTGCCGAGTAAAATCCGTTGCTTCATAGAACAGTGCCTCAGTAAGGAAAAATCGGGACATCGGCTTGATGTCCGATCTCTACAGTTTCGCTGAAAACTAACTCAGGGTCGTTCCCAGAAACTGGCAGCAAAGACACGGTTCAGGATCTGCGCTCGCTCTTCGGGCGTTGCCCAATGGGGCTGCCCGTAATCGTAGATCACCGTTGTGAAGATCTGTGTGCTAATGTGCCGTCCCTCGTAAATCGTGTGTTTGATGATCAACCCATCGCGTGTCGTGCCCTGCATTTGATCAAAGAAGAGATTGCCCAGGCCATACAGGATCAGGGCCCCATCTTCAAACTCCATCGCCTGCGGCACGTGGCTCTGCACGCCGGTGACAATATCTGCGCCGGTACGGCTGACGGCGCGGAAGTCCTGCCGCTGATCAAAGAGCGGAGAGACGTCGTAGCTTTCCTGATACTGGAATTCTGCAAACACCACTTCGGCCAAATCGCGTGCCTTGATATTGCGGATCGTGGCCGACATAATGTTGAGATCAAACTCTGCACTGCCTGGTCCGTTGTCGGTGGCCCAGGCAAAGGGAGGCCCATAACTATTGGCGCCCACAAAGGCGAGACGATTGCCGTTGTGTTCCAAATAGAGCGGCTTAAACGCCGCTTCCTTGTTGACGCCACCGCCGTAGACCGGCAACCCGGCTTCCTCATAGATCTGCAACGAGGTCAGGGCGTCATCGCGCCCGTAGTCGTTCTGATGATTGCCGGTCAGCCCGATAATATCCACGCCTACGGCTTCGAGCGTTTCCATATACTCGGGTGGGCTGCAAAAGGTCAAGTTGTCGGGAGCAATGTTGGTGGTGCAGCCCGGCACAAAGGGTACCTCGTTGCTGATGGCCGTGATGTCGGCGGCGGCCAGTGTGTCGCTGATGAATTGGGCGGGCCAGAGTGGACCGTACTGATCCATCTGTTGTGCGGTGAGGCGTACCATCGCCGTCACACCGGTCATGGCGACGACGGTGAGCCTGTCATCGCGACGATTGGTGCCGCCGCTCTGCGCCTCGATCTCTGCCAATACCGTCTCTGTCGGCGCGTCTGCCCGGCTGCTATGTACGTAGATCGGCACGATGAAGGGATAGTCGCTTTCGTCGAAGAGAGCGGCGTTCTCCACCGGCGTCTGCCCGTCCACGCGCAGGACGGCCAACTCAGGGATGAGTGTATCGAAGGGCAACAGCGCCAGCGATATGGTATCCGCCCATACCGCATCGGTGACGGCATCTACATCCGCGTAGCCTGTCACCGTCGGGCCGGGCGTCCCCAATAACATCGATAGGCCGGGCAACGTATCGCTGATCACTGCGATTGTGGCGTAGCCGTGATCGGGTGACGTAGTGCCTTGCCAAAGCGCCCGTACAAAGTCGGCGGACACATCATTGTCGAGCGTGTCGAATCGCGTCGCCGCCGCATAGAGCGCCTGGTAGAGGATGTCATCCTGTGATGAACCGCTGCCGTTGGCGCTGGTATCTACCCGCAGAGTCACCGATACGGCGTCGGTAGCCGCTGTGAAGATCTCTGTATTCGAGACAGCGATCCGGTTGATCACCTGGTGAAGGGGGGCCGGGACGCCAGGATCCACGGCGATGACCACGGGCAGGCTCTCCTGCGCTGCCGGCGTTGGTTCGGTTTCAAGCGACAACGTTTCAGTTTCAACTTCGCTGTTGGCGATGGCCCTCGCAGAATCGCTTGGGGTTTCCGCTTGCGTGTCTATGATCTCTGCCTCAGAGACAGTGGCTCCTGTTTGGCCCAATTGACTGCAAGACCAAATGCCCAGCGCCGCCCCTCCCAGAACCATGACGATACTTAGAAAGGCGATGGTGCGTCGTGATAATGACTTCAGGTTCATAGTGTTTTGATGCCTAGCTAGAGTACGGTAGAATGACGAATTGTGGATGGTGCAGGCTGGAGTGATACCCTTAAAATGGTCTCTCCAAACGTGCCCGGGCCAGATGGCTTTCTGAGTAGGCGTTAAGGCACAGTGCAGCCATCATAGCGCAGGGATTGGAAGACCGCAATCCGTGAACCAAGCATTTTTATTAGTTTCTCTTGATGGGAAAGGTAACAAGGTCCTAACTTACCATGACCAACGATAATCTTCGTGAATCGCCGCCGTCTATGCCTCCTTCGCCGGCCGAAGTATGGCGCATGGATGATGAAATCGATTTGCGCGAGTATATTCAAGTGATAATCAAATGGTGGCGAGAAATTGCACTGTTGACGATAGCGGCAGCAGTTGGTGCGGGCGTCGTCATGCTGATCCTGGATCTGCTGACACCGCCTCTGTATGAGGCCTCTGCAACCGTTGCAATCGCCCGTGTTAAAAGTGACATCACCTTTGACGACCGCTACCGTACCCTGTCTGAAGAAGAACTTCAACAACTGCGCGGTGATGCTCGTCGCTCCGCTTTGCTGGGGCTCGTCAATAACAGCGCCGTGGCCGAAGCCGTCATCGCCGAACTTGGAGATAGTTTGACCGAAGAAGAGCGGAACCCTGCGTTCTTGCTTACCATGATCGAAGCGCAACCTGTCACATCGGCCGCCAGCCGCACCGATAGCGATCTGATCCGGATTGCCGTCGTAACAGATTCACCCGAGCATTCTGCGCTGATCGCCAATTCCTGGGCCAATCATTATGTGCAACATGTCAACACGCTCTATGGGAGCGTCCCCGCCGAGTTGATGACCTCGGTGCGCAACGATCTGGATCAGTCTAGCGCCGCCTACCAGGAGGCGCAGAAGAATCTAGAGTCGTTTATTGCCGGCGATAACGCCAGACAAGTGGAACGATTGATCGCCGAGAAAGAAGCCGTGATCACCAGTATCCAAACTGGCAAGCAGACGGCGCTTCAATCGCTGATTGACAAAGAGCTGGCCGCCCGTCAGGAGATTGCGGCTGCGTATATCAACGCTTTGGCGCAGAACCGGTTGCTCGCCTTCGAAAAAGAGCAAGATGCCAAGCGAGAGGTGGTAACGGCTTACATTGACAGTGAAGTGGAAACGCGCCTCAACGCTTTCTTTCAGGATCGACAGGCCCGGCTGGAGATCTACGATCGCTTGATTGCCGCCGAACTTGAATCAGTGGTGACGGTCTTTGATGAGCAGGTGCAGGATCACCTGACCCAGTTGAGGCGGCGCTATGAAGAAAGACAGCGGCTTGAAGCGCTTATGAGTAGTGCCGAGACACTGCGCAACCAGGTTGCAGACGGTGGAAACGCGGCGGCCGTCAGCAATCAACTGGCCGTTACCCTGCTCAAGACACAGGTCTTTTCGTCAACGGCTACCTTGCCCGGCAACTTACAACTCAATCTTGACGCCGGCTTGCAAGAACCGGTCAGCGCAGATGAGCAAGAGGCAGATCTGGATGCGCTGATCTCGGCTATCGGACAGCGCCTGGCGGTGCTGACGACAGAAATTGAAGAACGTTCCTTGTCGCTTGCTGCCGGGGACGGCTACCAACTCCTTGATACCTTCACGCCCGAAGAGCTTGCGGTAACTACTTCGGCAGATGGTGCCGGTTTGCAGGCGGCAGCCGATAGCACACCGCAGTCACTGAAAGACGCCATTGCCGCCCGCTATCAGGATCTGTATAACGTGGGGCGCATTGCCGAAACCGGCCAAGATCTGGCTGTGGACAGTGAGCTTTTCGACGAGATCCGTTCGCTCTACCCAGATCTATTCAGGTTGAGCGAGCTTTCGCAACTGGCTGAAGGGGAGACCGGTGAAAGCCCTCTTTCTCTGTTGGGCCAATCTGAAGCATTTCAACTGCTGCAATTCCAAAGTCTGGACGAGTTGGGAGCCTATGATGCGGCAACCACCGAGATCAACCAGACGCTGGCAACGCTTGAAGAAGAACTACAGAACCTGCGCTCACAGTACGAAGAGCGTACTGCGAGGGAGCAACAGTTGGTTCAACAGCGTGACCTGGCCTGGACGACCTTCACAACGCTCAGCAACAAGAACATCGAGTTGAGCCTCTCGAACACGGCCGCCAACAGCGAGGTGCGGTTCGCGGCACCGGCTGTTCCACCCATAGAGGCCATCGAGGAAACAAGCCTGCTCATGGTGGTGGCGCTTGCCGGGCTCGTTGGTCTGATGCTGGCCGTGTTTGGCGTGTTTCTGTTGAATTTCATGGACAAAGATCCGTTTTTGCGTCGCGGACAGGCCGTCGACGTTGTTCACTGAGTTAAGCCCATATTGGATTGACGGCAATGCCGAGCTTTTTTGAAACAATTCAACAGGCGTTGGGGCTGGATCCAGAGATCTTCGCCCGCATCACAATCGCGGGCAACGGTCTTCTGATCGCGTTGGCCGTCGTGATCCTGGCCGGCTTATCCGAAGCATTGGCGCAGAGCCTGGTCCTCTTTATCAATCGTGTTTCGCCGCAGCGATTCGGGCTGGCGATTATGCTTTCAACCAGTAGCCACATCGTCGGCTACCTGTTTTGGACGGCGACGATCTGGTTGGTGGGTGTTTACCTTTTCGAACGCAACGTCTCTTACAACGCCGTCGCTCGCGCTGTAGGATTGGCCTACGCGCCGCAACTTCTTGGATTCTTCGTCCTTACACCGTTTTTGGGCTCACTCTTCGCGTTGATCATTGCGGTGTGGAGTCTATTGGCAACGGTAGTGGCCGTACAGACCGGGCTACACCTCTCGATCTGGCAGGCAGTTGCGTGTAGCGGGCTGGGCTGGCTGTTGGTACAAACATGGCGGCGCACGTTGGGTCGTCCTCTGTTGCGCTTCGAACAGTGGCTACACCGCCGCACGACAGGCGTCACCACGCAGTGGACACTGCGCGATCTGCGGCGCCTGCGTCTGCCCGAGAAGTTGCGCAGGCGAGTCACGCAACTGCGTCCGCCTAACGCCCCGCCACGCAAGCCAGAGGACAAGATCGATGGCTGAGCCGCTTGTAAACCTCCTATCTTTGTTCGGAATTGCCTTGCTTGGGCTTCTGATCTGGGCTGCGTTGGCCCCGTTCGAGGCGTTGGGCTGGTGGGCCGGCTGGTTCGGCGACAAGATCTATCAGGATGATGTGGACGTGCCGCCAGTGATCAAACCGGCACCCGACATTGTCGAGAACTATATTGTCTTCTTGTCTGGTATTAGCCGCGTTTCTGGAGAACCGTTGAGCCGGCGCGAGCAGAATTTCTTGCGCCGGCTGGCATCTGCTATGCCGCGTACGGTGGTGATCGACAACATTTTCCCGTACTCGGTCAATAATCTGCCGCTTACCGGCCAGCCCGTCTTCGCGGGGATGTGGCGTTGGGCCTTAAGACGCAAACTGAGCAAGCATTGGCTAGAACGGCTGGCGGGTTACTTGATCAACGTGCGCAACATGTGGCAGGTGGCGATGTCGATCGACAAGCGGTACGGTCCCATCTACAATCAGGCCCTGGCGCAAGTGCTGATCAACACGCTCGTCAAGCGTGGCTACGATATCGAAAAACGGCAGCCCGTGATCTTGATCGGCTACAGTGGGGCAGGGCAAATTGCCATCGGCGCCGCCACGTATCTGAAAGAGGAACTGGACGCGCCGATCTTCGTCGTGTCGTTGGGCGGTATCTTCGGGAGTGACGTGGGCCTCCTGGCCGCGGATCATGTCTTTCATCTATATGGCGCTGATGATCGTCCACAAAGATTGGGAAAGATCCTCTTCCCGGGACGGTGGCCGTTCTTCTTTTACTCGTCTTGGAATCGGGCTGTACGCATGGGGCGCTACACGGAAATCTGTTTGGGGTCGATTGCCCATTCAGGAGGGGTGGGGTACTTGACCACAAGCCGCACGCTGTCTGGCGGCGGAACACACCTCGACAATACAGTGAACACCATTGCCGGCCTCCCCTACGAACGCTACATCCTCAGGGCTACTACGCCCAAGCCGTGATGTATTAACGCCCTCGGCGTCGGGCGCGGGCGGCGGCAACGTGAGGCGGAAGTACTTCTTCGCTGATGTCATGCTGTTTCTCTTCTTTGCTGGCCGCGGCCTCTTCTGCCGCCAGCAACAGTGGATCGATCTCTTCGCTGCGGCGCAGATCGGGCGCGTAGGCCGGTTCCTCTCCCGGCGGAAAGTGGCGATGGAAGATAAATTCCTCTACCGGATTTCCCTCGATCAAATGCTCCTGATAGATACGGCGTAACCGGGTTTCATCCACGCTGTGATACCAGATTCCATCAGGGTAGACAATGAGGATCGGTCCGCTGGTGCAGACGCCCAGGCAGCCACAGGGTACGTGGCTGATCCGCTCTGGGTGGCTAAAGCGGTGCCGTCCATGTTTGCGATGGAGTGCATTCAGTTGTTGCAGCAGCGCCGTCGCCTCGTCTTTGCCGATACAGTTGCCATTGACACAAATGAAGAGTTGGCGCCCGTATGGTGGAATGCTGGGAATCATTTCGCTCACCGTCTTCTCCTGCCCAAAGTCCCTTGTGTATCGATCGGCCTGACTTTCTGATTCTTCCACAGCTTGAGGAAATTCCAAAGTTTTGATCTGCTCTCTGATTGACGCTGTGCACGCGGTATGTTAGGCTACTCGTTACCGGTGCCTTCGGGGCAACCACCTTTTTTTCGCCTTTTGACAGGAGTGATTCGATGACCACTTCGACACATGATTCCCGCCCGGCGCGTGTTCGGTTTGCGCCCAGCCCTACGGGCTTTCTGCATCTGGGTAGCCTGCGCACAGCACTGTTTGACTGGCTCTACGCCCGGCACACCGGCGGCCAGTTTATCTTGCGCATCGAAGATACCGACCAAAAGCGCTATAACCCCGATAGCCTTGAAAATATGATGAACGGTTTGCGCTGGCTGGGCCTGGATTGGGACGAAGGCCCCGATGTCGGCGGCCCGTACGCTCCCTATGTGCAGAGCGAGCGCAAAGACATCTATACGTCGTACGTCGAACCCTTCATCGCCCAAGGACACGCGTACCGCTGCTACTGCACTGCCGAGCGCCTGGAGTCTGTGCGTGAGGAACAACGCAAGCGCAATCAACCGCCCGGCTACGATCGACACTGTCGCTATCTTTCGGCAGAGGATCGCGCGGCGCTCGATGCCCAAGGGCTGCCCTCCGTGGTGCGGCTCGCTGTGCCCGAAGAAGGAACGACTACCTTCACCGATCTGATCCGCGGCGACATCACCACCGACAATCGCCAACTTCAGGACGCCGTGCTGATCAAAAGCGATGGGATGCCCACCTACCACTTTGCTGTGGTCGTGGACGATCACCTGATGGAGATCACCCACGTCCTGCGCGGGCAAGAGTGGCTTGCCTCGGCGCCGCTGCACAAAATTCTTTTCGATGCCTTCGGTTGGGAAATGCCAACTTTGGTGCACTTGCCCCTCATCCTCGATCCGAGTGGTAAAGGCAAGATGAGCAAACGCAAGAAGGTGGTGGCCGGCAAAGAGTATCTGGTGATGGTTCACGAGTTCATCGAGGCAGGGTACCTGCCTTCGGCGCTCTTTAACTTCCTTTGCAACGTGGGGTGGAGCTATGATGCTTCGCAAGAGATCTTTAGCGCCGAGGATGCCATCGAGCGGTTCGATCTGCACGCGGTCAATCCGTCGCCCGCCGTATTGCCCTACGACAAACTGGAGTGGATCAACGGCATCTACATCCGCGAACTATCGCCTGCTGGCCTGAAGGAAGCCGTGCTCCCCTTCCTCGCCCGCGATCTCGGATTGCCCGAAGCCGATTTGCGCGCCGACGCTCGCCTCGACATCCTTGTGCCGCTGATCCAGGAGCGCATCAAACGGCTGGACGAAGCCGCCGAGTGGCTTGATTGGGCCTTCGTCGATGCCGATGCCATTGTCTATACCGATCCAGGCCTGCTGTTGGGGAAGAAGCTGGATGCGGCACAGAGCATCGCCGTGCTGGAGCGGGGAAAAGAGATGATGCGCGTGCTCGATCCGTTTGCCGCCGATGCCATTCAGGCCGCCTTCCGCACTGCTGCCGATGAGATGGATGTCAAGGCCGGCAGTTTCTTCGGGCCGTTCCGTGCCGCAATTTCGGGCAAACAGGTTTCGCCACCCCTATTCGAAAGCCTGGAAGCCTTGGGCCGAGACGAAGTCCTGCGCCGTGTGGACAACGCAATTCGCGTCCTGGCAGAGCAGGTAGTTGCCTAGGGCGGGTCAACTCTCAAATTGGGGCAGGTCAAGTGCTACGTCCTGCATGAAATCACCGGCACTTGGCCTGGCCCCAACTTATCTTGAAGCCCCTGATTGGATGAGCCTTGACTGATACGCCTCCCCCCACCGCCGTGAATTATCAAGACGAACCTCTCTTCTGGGCAGTGCGCACGTTTGTCTACCAACGGTTTGCGCAAACGACGCAACCGCCCACCCTCAACCAGACCGCAGCCCACTTTGGTGTAAGTGCAGAGCAGGTGGCCCGTCTCTACACGGCACTCGATGCCGAGCACGCCTTCTTTCTGGAACCGGGCAGCATGGAAATTCGCATGGCGAATCCGTTCTCCGCTGTCCCCACAGATTTCCGCGTCCATATAGCCGACAAGATTTACTGGGCAAACTGTGCCTGGGATGCGCTCGGCATTCCGGCGGCGCTGCACGCCGATGCCACCATCGAAGCATGCTATGCAGGCAGCGAGGATCCGTTGCACATCGGCGTGCAAGCCGGCACGCTCTTGGGGCAAGCCAGAGAAGAGACGGTGGCGCACTTGCTGGTGCCCTTTCACCGCTGGTACGAAAACATGAACTTCACCTGAGCGACCATCCTCTTCTTCCGGTCGGAAGCACATGTGGCGCAATGGCGTGTGGAACATCAAACCGAGCAGGGCGAAGTGATCTCGCTTGCTACCTTGTGGGCGTTGGCGCAGCGCTGGTATCACAATCGCCTCTCGCCCAATTACCGTGGTCGCACGGCGGCAGAGGCAAAGGGTATCTTTGAGGAATTGGGGCTGACTTCGCCATTCTGGCAAGTTCACGACGACCCACAAGCTCCTCAGAAGTAAACCTTCTACTGGCTGGCCAGGGCCAGCTCACGCAGATACTCAAGCTGCCCGGCGTGGTATGACTCGTGGAAAATCAGGTAGAAACTCAAACGATCCTCAATCGTGGTGCCTTTTTCAGCGTCATAGACTTCCATAAGCCGAGACGACGGCAACTCTTCCAGCGCCGAGACGATCCAGGTCGACGCCTCGTCAAGTCGCGCCAACAGTGTCTCCAGTGGAATAGCCAGGCTACTTTCAGTCAACGGCTGTGAACCGGCGCCGTAGACGGCAAACTCATCCGGATCGGGCTTGCTGACGCCGTCAATAAGACCAAGATATTGCATGCGATAGACCAGGATATGGCCCAGGTTCCAGTTCATGCAGTTGCCTGGAAAAGGCAGTTGCAGCATACTGTCGGCATGGGTAAGCCCTGCGCACTGCCGCTTGATGATGCTGTCGATCCGGTGCACGCTGTTAATGTACTGGGTTGAGTTTGACATGCGTTCTGCCTCTCCAAGGTTGTGGATGTGGTGGATGTAGCATTCGAACAGTATACCAGTCCGGGCAGCAAGTCCGGGAACTCTTTGTTCCACAGTCTGCACATCGTCTCGTACAGCGGCATGCGACAAGCCGGCGATACGGGCTGACTAAAAAGAGGTAGGCCCGTTACAGATGAATTTATCTGTAACGGGCCCAGGTACAAGGGATGACACAAGGAGAGAAGAAGAGGAACAAAGAGGTTTCCACTGCGAAGCCTACCCCACATAAGTTTCGCACCTCATTTGTTAGTGAAAGTCTATCGCATCGGCGAGGCGTCGTCATTGTACAGAATGCACAGAAATCCGATGTGCTCTTTGTGAAGAATTTCTCTTTAAGGGATTCTCGTACAACGCCGGTGACCAGGACGTCCACGCCCATCGTTGTCCGCATCACGCATTGGACTACTTGATATAAACCACAAACGTAAGCAGCCTAACCTGCGCTAAGGAGAGACGAACCCCAATGTCAGCCCACTCACGGATTGCTCTACTCGCCGTTTTCCTGCTGGCTATGCTCCTGGCGGCGTCCTGGTTGGGCGTGGCCGCGGTCGCCCAACCGGCGCCGAGGGCCATCGGGCTGCGGACGACCGGCACAGATTCCTCTGCGCAGGCCGAGCCGCACTCAGCCGCACAGATGCCACCACAGGTTGCCGGTTGCGATGTTTTCCCTGCGGACAATATCTGGAACACGCCGGTAGACACGCTGCCGGTCGACCCCAACTCTGCCACCTACATAGAGACGATTGGCGCTGACACGGGTCTACACGCTGATTTTGGCTCCGGTGAGTGGCCGCCCGCTTCGGGTGCGCCCATCGGTATTCCCTACATAGGTGTGCCGGAGGCCCAGCAAGGGAAGCCCGTCAGTTTTGGCTACGCCGACGAGAGCGACCCTGGCCCTTACCCCATCCCCAGCGCCGCACCCATCGAGGGCGGACCGAACGGCGACGGCGATCGCCATGTTCTGGTGGTGACACAGGGCAGTTGTATCCTGTACGAACTGTTCGACGCCTTTCCGCAGACCGACGGCAGTTGGCAAGCCGGCTCCGGCGCCATCTTTGACTTGAAGTCCCACGATCTGCGCCCGCTGGGCTGGACCTCCGCCGATGCCGCCGGCCTGCCCATCTTACCGGGGCTGGTGCGCTATGATGAGGTGGCGGGCGGTGAAATCCGCCACGCCCTGCGCTTTACCGTGCCCGAGACGCGCCGCGAGTATATTTGGCCGGCGCGCCACTTTGCCTCGGATCTCACGGGCCAACAATACCCACCCATGGGCGTACGCTTCCGCCTCAGGTCTGACTTCGACATCGCCGGTTTCTCGCCGCCGGTGCAGGTCATCCTGATCGCGCTCAAGAAGTATGGCATGATCCTGGCCGACAACGGCTCTGCCTGGTACCTGTCCGGCGCACCCGACGAACGGTGGGACAACGATCTGTTGCGCGAGTTACGGCAGGTTCACGGTTCAGATTTTGAAGCCGTCGACAGCTTGTCGCTGATGGTGAATCCTGCCTCCGGACAGGCGCGAAGCGGTGAATCGCAGATGTACCTGCCGCTGGCCCAAAAGGGCGCTACCCTTCCTTTGCCCACCTCATCGCCTACCTCGACGCCTACAGCAACGGCTTCCGCAACAGCCACGGCAACAGCTACGGCAACGGCCACAGCCACAGCCTCTGCGACGCCCTCGTCGACCACTTCGCCTACGTCCACACCAACGCCGACGACCACCGCCACATTGACGGTCGCCGACCTTTACGTGGACGACGATAACACGACCGGCAGCGAGAGTGGCACCGTCCAATATCCGTACAACACGATTCAGGAAGCGATCAACGCCGCGGCTGAAAACGGGGAGACAACCATAGGTGTGGCCGCCGGCACCTACAGCGAGACCGTTCTCATCCAGGACAAGGTTGTTCATCTCTACGGCGGGTACACGGGGGGCACGGCGGCTACCTATGGCAAGGGCGACGGCGGCAATTTTGGCGACCGCGATGTGACGACCCGGATGCCGCACATTGAGGGCGACGGCACGGATGCTGTTGTCACGCTTCTCAATTCTGGCCCATCGATCGTGGACGGTTTTCGGATCACGGGCGGCACGCGCAGCCTCGTGCCCGAGTACGGGATCTTGGGTGGCGGCGTCTATGTGGAAGGCGGCTCGCCCACCCTCTCACACAACCTGATCGAGAACAACGACACCAGCCCTTCGCCAGAACCACCACCCAGCGATCCGGTGGGTGGTGGCATCTTTGCCGGGGGTGCGGATATCACGATCCTCGACAACATCATCCGCAACAACAGATCCGGTCGTGGCGGCGGCATCGGCATCAACGGGGGCAGCGTGCTCATCCAGGGCAACACCATCGAGGGCAACATCGGTGTCAGCGATCACGGTGGCGGCCTCTACATCGCCGCTCCCCATGTCACAGTTGCTCACAACCGTATTCTTGGCAACGAAATTGGCCGTGCGTTGGGGTACGGCTGGGGAGGCGGGATTATCGTTTTCGGCGCAGGCAGCAGCGCCACCCTTTCCTACAACATCATCACCGGCAACTATGCCCCCTCGCTCGGCAGCGGTGTCTTCATCGACGACGGCGCCCAGGCGGTGCTGGACCACGAGCTGATCTACGCTAACGTCTGCCCTGACGGGGGAACGACCGGGGGTGTCGGCGTCTACGTGGACGGCTACGCCGAGACAGGTTCACAGGCGACACTGATCCACACGACGGTGGCCGGGCATGACTGTGCCACCATGGGCGGCAATGGCCTGTACGTCGAGGTCTACTCTGAGGTAACGATCCGCAACAGTATCTTCTGGGGCAATGGCGGCGATGACTTTTTTGTTGATGACACTTCACAACTGACGGTTACCTACTCGCTCATGCAAGAAGCGGTATCGGGGTCGGGCAATCTGGCGGCAGATCCCCTCTTCGCCGATCCTGGCCAACACGACTACCACCTGCGTTCCACGAGCGGTCGCTGGCAGCCGGCAGCCAATGGCGGTAGCGGCGATTGGGTGGTAGACAGCGAGCACAGCCCTGCCATCGACGGCGGCGATCCAACATCGCCGTTCATGGCCGAGCCGGCGGCCAACGGCGGCCGCGCCAACATGGGCGTCTATGGCAACACAAAAGAGGCGAGCAAGTCGCTGCCATAAACGTGCGGCGGGACTCGGCCCTGCGCCAACGTGGACTGTTGGAGACGATTTAAAGTATTGTACCGTATTTTGTATCTCGCTCCTTGTCCCCGGTCTGTGGATAAGTGGGACGCATTGTGTCTCAATGGGTGTATCTTTACGCCTGGACTTTGATCAGGTACACCGGCAATAGCAGCTTATTGCACGAACTGAAAAGGAGGAGACAATGCGAAGCAGACTTCTGTTGCTTATACCGGCCTTGCTCTTAACTGCCTGTACCCTGACGCTTCCCGCGCCCACGGGTGCCCCGGCAACCGGAACACAAGCGCCTGCGCTAGAGGCGACCCCGGTTGCTACTGAAGAAGCGACGGCAGAGGCAACCACAGAAGCACAGCCTGAAGGGGCGACGGTGAACGTGGATGAAAACCTGAACGGCACGTCCATTCTTGTCGACAATGAAGGCTTCCCGTTCTACACCTTCACGGGCACCGAAGAACCGGCCGACTTCGTCGGCTTCGAACGCGCGGAAGCGGGTGAAGCAGATACCGTCGGCGCCGGCCTGGATATGGCACAGCTCGGCAGCATCGATCGCGAGGACGGCTTTAGCCAGCTCACCTACGCCGGGCGTCCTCTCTACCACTATAGGGGAACAACTGTCACTGGATCTGACTCTACTGCCGAGTTTGCCAACGTCGGCCCCCAGGGTGAACTGGTGGGAGAAGGTGTCGGTGATGATCCAGGCGCCATCGATGGCAGTGAGGAGATGACACCCACAGAAGAGATCACCGGGACCGGCGGTTAAGCCCCCGCAGGTACGTGCAGTTCTCGCAAAAAAGCGTAGTACAACGGTCAACGGCCGAATGTCCAATCCTTAGGACATTCGGCCGTTTGTATTTTGCATCTGGAACGGCCGGCCCTCCCGCAAAGTAGTGGGCGTGCATCCGCTGATCGGCCATACGTTGCTTCTCGCCCAATTCGGCGATGGTTTCCAGCAGTTTGTGCAGGGGCAGACGTTGAAGGTTCAAATCGATCCACAGAAATAGAACGAGATGCGAGGTGAGCGGGGGTTCATAAGAATCCGCTCACCTCGCGTTCTAATCTTGCCTGACTGTGTTAAAATTTGAGGCAGCGCCCACACATCCCCCACACGCTGCCCGAATCGACCAGGATAGAGAGCCAAGTGTCAGACGCTACCGACCTGAATTATGCACACCCGGCTAAGGCACACAGATTCGCTTTGAGATCCCGTTTGCCGATGAACAGTTCGACCCAATCCCATTGAAATAAGGAGCCATCCTCATGCAAGCGCTTGTGCTGGAACCGAGCCTGGAGCTTTCAATCCGCGAGATCCCGGTGGAAGAGACCCTGGGTCCTCACGATGTGAAGATTGCTCTGACCACCGTGGGCATCTGCGGCAGCGATGTGCATTACTACACCCACGGACGCATCGGCCCCTTCGTCGTCAACGATCCCATGATCCTGGGCCACGAAGCCGCCGGGCGCGTCGTAGAAGTGGGCAGCGCGGTCACCAACCTGCACGTGGGTGACCGTGTCTGCATGGAGCCGGGCATTCCCGATCCCAACAGTCGCGCCACCCGGCTTGGCCTCTACAACCTCGACCCTGCCGTGCGCTTCTGGGCCACGCCGCCTGTCCACGGAGTACTACGACCGACCGTGGTGCATCCGGCGGCGTTCACGTTTAAGCTGCCGGATAACGTCAGCGATGCCGAGGGCGCCATGGTGGAGCCGCTGGCAGTGGGGATGCAGGCCGCCAACAAGGCGCGCATCAAGCCCGGTGACCTGGCGGTCGTGATCGGGGCCGGTCCTATCGGTATGGTGACAGCGCTGGCGGCGCTGGCGGGTGGATGCAGCCGCGTGGTGATGACCGACGTGCAGCAGCCCAAACTCGATCTCGCCGCCACGTTAGGGCCAATTGTGCCGGTCAACGTGCGCCAGGAGAACGCGGCGCAGGTCATCGCCCGCATGACAGACGGCTGGGGTGCGGACGTCGTCTTCGAGTGCAGCGGCAACGCGCAGGCCGCCGCCGGACTCTTCGAACTCCTTTGCCCTGGCGGCTGCGGTGTCTTTGTGGGCATCCCCATGCAGCCGGTAGCCTACGACGTGTCGCAGGCGCAGATCAAAGAGGCGCGCATCGAGCATGTCTTCCGCTATGCCCATGTTTATCCGCGCACGCTGGATCTGATGTCCAGCGGCATGATCGACGTCAAACCGCTGATCACCGATACTTTCGCCTTTGCCGACAGTGTGCAGGCGTTCGATTTTGCAGTGGAAATGCCGCCCACTTCGGTGAAAGTGCAGATCGTCTTGGAGTAAGGGCTACATGCGTCCTCGTTCGCGTATCGTTCATCCCGTTTGGGAACTGCAGACGGGATGGCTCATCTCATGGCCCCAATCCCACGAAGCCAAGCATCTGTAGCACAACCCCCCGTACGTCTCTTTGGTGTGTCCGATTTCCTTGACCCAACGATTGGGCTTCACATCAGCCGCCGGCGGCCTTTCGTCCCTTGAGGAAGCGCTGGACGTAGGCGGGTGCGTCGAAGGGGACGTTGAAGGCACTCGGCTGGATCGTGCCCAACACGCCTCCCATGAAGATGGGTCCGATCAGGGCGATGAAGGCTTGCATGGGCGGTTCGGCCACCAGGTCGCCTTCTTGCTGGTAGCGCTGGAGCATGTTGGCAATATTGGCGATGATCGCCAGCGGCGTCTTCAGGACGTCGAGAAGCTCTGGCTGGCGCGGGATCTCCGAGAGCAGCATGCCGATCACGCGGCCGCGCTTGCGCGCCAGCCCCTGGTAGAACCGGACGACGTGTTCCAGGTCAGCCTGGACGTCGCCGGTGTACTTGATGCTGGCCGCGGCGAAGATCTCGGCTTCTTGCTCGACGGCCGCCGTGAGCAACTTTTGCTTGTTCTCGAAGCGGCGAAAGAGGGTAACTTCGTTGATCCCGGCGACGGCGGCGATCTCTCGCGTGGTGGCTCCCGCATATCCCTGCCGCGCGATCACCTCCAGCGCCGCATCCAAAATCTGTTGATCGGTGATTATCTTTGGCATCGTCTCTCCTTTGCTCCCATTCTACCAGAACTTGCAGAACAGTATTGACAGGGTACCAGCTCCATGCTATTATTGCAAGCAATCACTTGCTTTAAAATAATCCAAGGAGCTTCTGATGTTTGTGGACATGTTTAAAACGATCATTCTGAGCCGTGGTCAAAAGAATGGCGGCGGCCCCTCGCTGGATACGATTCTCGACAGCGCCGACGCGCACCTGGATAATCTGAAGACGTCGATTCGCCACGCACCGGAATCGAGGCCGCGCACGCCCTTCAATTCGGACGTGCCGGCGCAAGAGTCGTCCATGCTCACTCTGTCCGTCGGGCAGAAGATACGGGCTGTGCGCAGGATGGTGCCTCTGATGCTCAACATGAATGCAGGCGCCCATATGTACGATCGCCAGGTTGAGCCGACGCGGAGTGAAGTGACGCCCTCCTTCCTGGCCCAGTTTGAAGAACGGGCCCGCGCCCTGGGCGCCAAAGACATCGGCTACGTCAGGGTGCCGCGCACTGCCATCTTCCAGGGCAAGGCGATTCCCTGTGAATATGCCATCGTCTTTACGGTGGAGATGGACAAGGAACCAATCGAGACGGCGCCCAGCTTCGATTGTCAGATCGAGGTGATGGATGGGTATAAAGAGATGGCGATCATTGCGAAGAAGTTGTCGCTCTATTTGCGCAAGAGTGGCTACGCTGCCTACCCCGGCACGGCACTCGGTGGCCTGACGGATTATCCACACTTGGCCGAACTGGCAGGCATTGGCGTTATCGGCTATCACGGGCTGTTGATTTCGCCGGGTGAGGGGGCGCGGCTGCGCATCAATACGATTTACACCAACATCACCAACCTGCCTACTTTACAGGCTACAGGCGCGGAGAATCCGCATCTGTGGGTGCGCGATTTTTGCGCCATGTGCACGAAGTGCATTCGCAAATGTCCCCCCAAAGCGATCTTCCAGGAGCCGAGACCGCGGGGAGACGGCGGAATGCAGACAATCGAGCACGCCGTCTGCCGCGACTACTTTACAAGAAACTATGGGTGCGGGGTCTGCCTGGCCGTGTGCCCCTTTAGCCAGGTGGGTTACGACAAGGTTCAGGCGCGTTTCAAGGGCAACCCGGACGCACCGCAGTTCCGCATCGGGATGCAGGTAGCCGGGCGCAGTGACATTCAGCTCGAGGAGATGCCGTCGCTGTCAGCGGCTGCCCAGGGAGAGGCTGCATGACGGTCGTGCTGGTGGGGAAGGGCATGGGCCAGGATAGCGCCGGGGGCGCGGAAGCACGCCAGAACAAGGATCGCCAAGAGCGCCGGTAGCAGAGACCGGCGGTACAAACGAGATGACATACTGTACCTCCAGCGACTATCAGAAGAGATCGGTATCCACCAGCATACCTTCTGGTGCCGCTGCCGATCTCTATATCCAGAGGGGCGATCGGGGTACAGATAAGGTACAGGCGCGCCGTTGTCTCTTCCCTCTCCGGCGCCGATGCACAGGCCAGGAGGTTGAAGTGTGCGTGATTGGCACTGTGCCTCTGCCCGAGCGGCGCGCACGAGGGTCTGGCAAGCGGCGCGCCATAAACAGATCTGAAGATGTATCCTCTCCCTGCTTCTGGTGGATAAATCTCACTGTCACCCGCAAGCAGGGTATGCTAGTTTACTAAACAGTACAGTAGAGTTCAGCCATACGCGTACCGCATCACACACCCTGTTGTCGCTCATTCTCCCGCTGTTCCCCGTAAAAATTCGGCATGGGCTTCTCCCGGGCCGGGTATGGCTTGACGACACGCTGTCCAGATTTCTAAGTTCCGCTTTAGGGGCGACGCCCTGGCCAAATCATCGTCGCCGCCAGAAGCCCTGGTCAGTGCGTCATACCTGAATGATTACCCAGATTTCAACAAAGGAGGCAGGATGGAGGTCGAGGGCAGAAAACGGGTCGTGATTGAAAACGTCCGGCCACAGATAGACTGTGGACGGCACCCAATCAAGCGGATTATCGGTGAACCCGTTACCGTCGAGGCGGATGTCTATGGCGATGGTCACGATCTGGTGGTGGCGCTGCTGCTGGTTCGCCGCGGAAGTGACCCCACCTGGCACGAAATTCCGATGCGCCATCTCGGCAACGACCGCTGGCGCGCCCATTTCAGCGGTGTGGAACTGGGCCGCTGCACCTACACGGTGCAGGGGTGGATCGACCACTTCCTCACCTGGCAACGAGATCTCCATCTCAAGTACGATGCCGGTCAGAATCTCAGCGTGGAGCTCTTGATCGGGGCCGAGCTGGTGCAAGCGGCGGTCGGCCGCGCCTCCGGCAAGGACGCAACGACCCTACAAGCCTATGCCGGCCGCCTGGCCGATGCCGAGGGCGGCGAAGACGCCATCGGCCTGGCCCTGGGTAGTGAGTTGACCAGACTGATGGCTCGTTATCCAGACAAAGCGCTTGCCGATACCTACGAGACCGAACTAGAGGTGGTGGTAGAAAGGAAGCGAGCCCTTTTCAGCAGTTGGTACGAATTCTTCCCCCGCTCCTTTGGCAGCACGCCCGGTGAACACGGCACATTTGGCGAGAGCGAGCGATTGCTACCCGGCATTGCCCAGATGGGCTTCGACGTGATCTATCTGCCGCCTATCCACCCCATTGGTGAAACGAAACGCAAGGGCAAGAACAACGCACCCGTGGCCGAAGCGGGCGAACCTGGCAGCCCCTGGGCCATTGGGTCCGGCGAGGGTGGACACAAGGCAGTCGACCCCAGGCTCGGCACGCTGGCCGATTTTGAGCATTTTGTCCAGAAAGCCGGCGAGCACGGCATCGAGGTCGCCATCGATCTTGCCTTTCAGGCTTCTCCGGACCACCCCTACGTAACCGAACACCCAGAGTGGTTCCGCTGGCGTCCGGACGGCACTGTGCAGTACGCCGAGAATCCACCCAAGAAATATGAAGACGTACTGCCCTTCAACTTTGAATGTGATGACTGGCAAAATCTGTGGGAAGAACTGAAAAGCGTCGTTCTCTTCTGGATCGACAAGGGTGTGCGTATCTTCCGCGTCGATAACCCCCATACCAAACCCTTTCGCTTTTGGGAATGGCTGATTGAGGAGGTCAAGCAGGATCACCCCGACATCATTTTTCTTGCCGAGGCGTTCGCGCGGCCCCGGATTAAGTACGGTATGGCCAAGATCGGTTTCACCCAGTCTTACACCTACTTTACCTGGCGAAACAGCAAGACCGAATTCATCGAATACCTGACCGATCTGACGCAGACGGAACTGCGCGAGTTCTGCCGGCCCAATTTTTGGCCCAACACACCCGACATTCTACCCGAGAATCTACAATTTGGGGGCAGGCCGGCCTTCATGATGCGGCTGGTGCTGGCCGCCACGCTTTCGTCCAACTATGGCATGTATGGGCCTGCCTTTGAGCTGCTTGTCGACGAGCCGGTTCCCGGCAAAGGCGAGTATCTCAATTCCGAAAAGTATGAGATCAAGCAGTGGAATCTCGATCAAGCGGGCAACCTGCGCAGCCTGATTGCGCGCATCAACCGCATCCGGCATGAAAACGCCGCCTTACAGACAACCTGGAACATTCACTTCTACGAGACGGACAACGACTATATCCTGGCCTATGCCAAGAGTACGCCGGACTTTTCCAACATTATCTTGACGGTGGTCAATCTCGATCCCTTCCACACCCAATCTGGATTCGTGCGTCTGCCCCTAAAAGAACTGGGCATCCCCGAAGACCAGGCATACCTGGCGCACGATCTGCTCAGCCAGGACAAGTATCTGTGGAACGGAGAGTACAACTACATCGAGCTAAACCCGCAACTGATCCCGGCACAGATCTTGCGACTGCATCCACGCCTGCGCCGCGAACAAGATTTCGACTACTTCCTCTAGGCACAGCCAACGGCCAACACGGCAGACGGATGGGCACGGAAGTTCATCCCCTCGTAGGGACCGGCCTCCGTGCCGGTCCGTTCCGGGTTGACGGAGGTAGACGGATGGACACGGCAGGCGGATGGACACGGAGGTCCATCCCTACGCCAGTCAAACCACTACAGGAGATGATCCATGCAACACGACGAAGCAACGCTAGACAACGACCCCCTCTGGTACAAGGACGCGGTGATCTACCAGCTCCACGTGAAGGCCTTTGCCGACGGCAACGACGATGGTATCGGCGACTTCCGCGGCCTGATCCAGAAACTCGACTACCTGGAAAACCTGGGCGTCACTGCGCTCTGGCTACTGCCCTTCTACCCCTCGCCGTTACGTGATGATGGGTATGATATTTCTGACTACTACAACGTTCACCCCGACTATGGCACGCTGCGCGAATTTCGTCGCTTCCTAAAGGAAGCCCATGATCGCGGCCTGCGCATCATCACCGAATTGGTCATCAACCATACATCAGACCAGCATCCCTGGTTCCAGCGAGCGCGACGTGCCGCCCCCGGCTCATCCGAACGTGATTTCTACGTGTGGAGCGATACGCCGGACAAGTACCAGGAAACGCGTATCATCTTTAAGGATTTTGAGACGTCGAACTGGTCTTGGGATGCGGAAGCCAACGCCTACTTCTGGCATCGCTTCTATTCTCACCAGCCCGATCTGAACTTCGACAACCCGCGTGTTCAGGAAGAGATCGTCAAGGCGCTGGACTTCTGGCTAGAGATGGGCGTCGACGGCCTGCGCCTGGACGCCATCCCCTATCTCTATGAGCGCGAGGGCACCAACTGCGAGAATCTGCCAGAGACACACGCCTTTCTCAAAAAGCTGCGCAGCCATGTGGACAAGCATTACGCCAACCGGATGCTGTTGGCAGAGGCCAACCAGTGGCCCGAAGATGCTGTTGCCTATTTCGGCGACGGCGACGAATGCCATTCCGCCTTTCACTTCCCGGTGATGCCGCGGCTTTTCATGGGCCTGCGCATGGAAGATCGCTTCCCCGTTATCGATATTCTGGAACAGACGCCGGCCATCCCCGATACATGCCAGTGGCTCATGTTTCTGCGCAACCACGACGAACTGACGCTGGAGATGGTCACCGATGAAGAGCGCGACTATATGTACCGCGTCTACACCCAGGACCCGCGCGCCCGCATCAACATGGGTATCCGCCGCCGCCTGGCGCCGCTTCTCGAAAACAACCGCAAAAAGCTCGAATTGATGAACACCCTGCTCTTTTCGCTGCCCGGCTCCCCCGTCATCTACTACGGGGATGAGATCGGCATGGGCGATAACTACTATTTGGGCGACCGCGACGGCGTGCGAACGCCCATGCAGTGGAGCCCTGATCGCAACGCAGGCTTCTCGCGGGTGAATCCGCAGCGGCTCTACCTGCCCGTGATCATCGATCCGCAATATCAGTACGAGGTGATCAACGTCGAAAACCAAGATCGCAATGGTTCCTCACTGCTCTGGTGGATGCGACACGCGATTGGCATGCGTAAGCGTCACAAGGCATTTGGGCGGGGCAGCCTGAAGTTCATTGCCGGCGACAACCCGCAGGTGCTGGCCTTTGTGCGCGAATTCGAGGATGAACGCATTCTGGTCATTGCCAATCTCTCTAAATACACGCAGATGTTCCAGTTCAACCTCAGCGACTATGCCGGCTACACCCCGGTGGAAGTCTTTAGCCAGAACCGCCTCCTGCCCATCCAGGAATCGCCCTATCCGATCACGCTGGGTCCGTTCGATTATCACTGGTTCGCCCTCGAGCGAGAAGAGAGCGAGCACGCTGACATGACCGACGCCGATCTGCCCGAATTGGTGGTAGACGGATCGTGGGAATCGATCTTTACCGACTCGCGCGATTTTACCGGCAAGGTGCTCCCCCTCTACTTGCGCTCGTCCCGTTGGTTTGGCGGCAAGGGGCGCTCGATCCAGCGGGTTGAAGTCCGAGAAGCCCTGCCTGTGGTTTCCGATGGCGCCACGGCCTACCTGCTCTTTATCGAAGTGAGCTACCGCGAAGGGGCATCCGACCTGTATCTGCTGCCGGCGGCCTATGCCGGCGAGGAAAAGGGCGAAATCCTCATAGAGGAAATCCCGCGCAGCATCATTGCCCGTGTGCATGTCAACGGCGAGCAGGGGATCCTCTACGACGGTCTCTACGACGAACCCTTCCGCGCCGCGCTGTTGTCCATGATCGCCGACGGTGCTCAGATCGAGGGCAAAACCGGCCGGCTGGTGGCCTACCCTGGGCAGGCCCTGGAGGTAGAGGCGTCGGTCGATGCGACAGATTCAGCAGAGAGCGCCCAATCGGCCGAGGCTTTGCCCGACGGTCCGTTCGCATCTTCCCGGGTCTTGGCTGCCGAGCAGAGCAACTCTGCCATACTCTACGGCGACGCCTATTTTCTCAAACTGTTCCGGCGTTTGGAAGAGGGGATCAATCCCGATCTGGAGATCGAAGCATTCTTGAGCGAAGAAACAGACTTTGCCCATATCCCACCGTTTGCCGGCGCGCTGGAATTCCGACCGTCGCATGCTGGATCGATTGCCCTGGGCCAGCTACAGAGCTTTGTCCCCAACCAGGGGGATGCATGGAGTCTGTTTCAGCAGATCGTGACGCGCTATTTTGAGCGAATTCTGGAGCGCCGCGAGGAAGTTGGGAAGGCGCCACGCCCCCCGGCTTCGCTCTTTGGCATTAGGATGGAAGATGTGCCCCCCAAGATGCTCGACCTGATCGGCGTGATTTCTCTGGATAGGGCTGCGCTGCTCGGCAGGCGAACCGGTGAGATGCATAGGGCACTGGCCTCGTCCACGGCGAACCCGGCCTTTCAACCCGAACCCTTTTCCACCCTTTACCAGCGTTCGCTCTACCAGTCCATGCGTTCACAGGCACGCAAGACCCTACAAACCCTGAGACGGATGCAGGATCTACCGGAAGGCGTGGGTGCAGGCGTGCAACAGATCATCAATGCCGAAGAGGATATCCTGGGCCGTATCCAACAGGTGACACGGCGCAAGATCTCCAGTGAGAAGATCCGCATCCACGGCGATTACCACCTGGGTCAGGTTCTCTACACGGGGAAGGATTTTATCATTATCGACTTTGAAGGGGAGCCGGCCGCCTCTCTGGGCGAACGTCGCCTCAAGCGATCCTGCCTGCGCGATGTTGCCGGCATGGTCCGATCCTTCCACTATGCCGCCTATGGCCCGCTGCGTTTGGCTTCCACCATCCGGCCTGAAGATGTGCCGGCCCTCGAACCGTGGGCCGATCTCTGGTTCGCCTACGTCAGCGGTCTCTTCCTGCAAAGCTATCAGGAGACGGTCAGCGGTCAACCCTTTGTGCCTGACGACGACGAAGGATTCGAGATCCTGACCCAGATTCATCTTCTCCAGAAAGCAATTTACGAACTGAGCTATGAACTGAACAACCGCCCTGACTGGCTGACCATTCCGGTCAAAGGCATTCAGCAGATATTGGAAGGAGCAAAAGTTGAGTAACACAGACATGCAAGCAACGGACCAGGAGGTCCGCCAGGAGGTCAGTCTTCTCACAGATCACGATATCTATCTGTTCAAAGAAGGCAACCATTTTTCTCTCTACCAGAAGCTTGGCGCGCATGTGATGGAGGTCGACGGCGTCGGCGGCGTCCAGTTTGGCGTATGGGCGCCGAACGCGCGCAGCGTGAGTGTGATCGGTGACTTTAACGGCTGGAATCAAGAGGCGCACCCCCTCCACGTGCGCGAGGACGGCTCGGGCATCTGGCAGGGCTTTATACCCGGCCTCACGGCAGGCAGCCTCTATAAGTACCACATCGAGTCCAACCAGAATAACTATCATGTGGACAAAGCCGATCCCTTCGCATTTGCACTGGAGGAGCCGCCGAAAACAGCCTCGATCATCCACCAACTGGACTATGTTTGGAACGATGAGGAATGGATGGCGCAGCGCGCAGAGCGCAACGCGATCGATGGGCCCTGGTCCGTCTACGAAGTCCACCTTGGCTCCTGGCGGCGTGTCCCCGAAGAAGGCAACCGCCCCCTCACCTACCGGGAACTGGCCCAGCAGTTGGGTGACTATGTCACAGAGATGGGCTTCACCCACGTCGAGCTGATGCCGGTGACAGAGCATCCCTTTTACGGCTCCTGGGGGTATCAGACAGTGGGCTACTTCGCGCCCACGGCGCGCTATGGAACCCCACAGGATCTGATGCTTCTGATCGATACGCTGCACCAGCGCGGCATCGGCGTGATCATGGACTGGGTGCCCTCTCACTTCCCGGCCGATGAGCATGGGCTGGTCTATTTTGACGGCACCCATCTCTACGAGCACGCCGATCCACAGCAAGGGTTTCACCCGGAGTGGCGCAGCTATATCTTCAACTATGGACGCAACGAGGTGCGCAATTTCTTGATCAGCAGCGCGCTCTTCTGGCTGGACAAATATCACATCGACGGCATCCGCGTCGACGGCGTAGCCTCAATGCTCTATCGAGACTATGCGCGCCGCCAGGGAGAATGGACTCCGAATCAGCACGGTGGCCGCGAAAACCTGGAAGCGGTAGACTTTCTGCGCCGCCTCAACGAGATGGTCTATGCCCAGTATCCCGGCGTACAGACCATTGCCGAGGAATCCACGGCCTGGCCCATGGTCACACGGCCAACCTATAGCGGCGGTCTCGGCTTTGGGATGAAGTGGAACATGGGGTGGATGCACGATATGCTCGACTATATGGGCAAGGAGCCGATCTACCGCAAGTATCACCACAACCAGCTTACCTTTAGCATTTGGTATGCCTTCCAGGAAAACTTCATGCTGCCGTTATCCCATGACGAAGTGGTCTACGGCAAAGGCTCGCTGTTGGGCCGTATGCCCGGCGATGACTGGCAGAAGTTCGCCGATCTGCGCCTGCTCTTGGGCTATATGTATGCTCACCCAGGCAAGAAGTTGCTCTTTATGGGTGGCGAATTCGGCCAGTGGAATGAGTGGAACCATGATACCAGCCTGGACTGGCACTTGTTGGATGCAGAGATGCATAGACGGCTGCGTAACTGGGTGGGCGATCTGAATCGTCTCTACCGCCGGCAGCCGGCACTCCACGAGTTTGACTTCAGCCAGGAAGGATTCTCGTGGGTCGACGTGGAAAATGCGGAGCGCAGCACAGTGAGCTTCCTGCGCAAGGGCAAATCCGCAGACGAGACAGTGCTCGTCGCCTGCAACTTTACGCCTATGCCCCGGCACAACTACCGGGTGGGTGTCCCACAGGGGGGCTACTGGGAAGAGATTCTCAACAGCGATGCCAAGCTCTACGGCGGCAGCGGGCAGGGCAACATGGGGCAACTAGAGGCATCGCCCGTGCCCTACTATGGCGCCTTTGACCACTCGCTTTCCCTGACCCTGCCGCCGCTGGGGATGCTCTTCTTCAGGAACAGAGACGGTGGCCAGGTTTAGCCGGCGCCGCCTCAGCTACACGGGGCCGTGGACGGAGACGCTCTAGCATGAGGCGAACGGGGTCTCTAGTACATTTTGGCGTAAATACCACGGCGGAAATTCGGCATCTCAACCTCTGGTAGAAACTGTCGGTGAATTTCCGCCGGGATTTACTAATAGGCCCAATCCGGCTGGCGCTGATCCACCAGTGATTTCCCCACTGAGTACCGGGACTGTGGCGCGGATTGATGATTGGCCACGGCGATGGCGGAGTTTATGACGAGCTTCGGATGCCGTTTAGCCACTCGAATGAACGCATCGACGACGGTGGGGTCAAACTGGGTGCCGGCATGCCGCTCGAGCTCCTGCACGATGTTCTCCAGCGGCTGCCCCGTATGATAGGGGCGATCGGATGCCATCGCCTCCAGGCTGTCGCAGACGGCTAGAATGCGCGCTTCGAGTGGAATCGCCTGCCCCTGCAACCCATCCGGGTATCCACTACCGTCCCAGTGTTCATGATGGTGCCGCACGAACGGCGACAGGTGACGCAGGTCCTGACAGGTGGCCAGGAAGTCCGCCCCTATGGCCGCGTGACGTTTGACGATCTCATATTCGGCATCGGTGAGCCGGGTTGGTTTGTGCAGCAGCTTTTCCGGAACTCCGATTTTCCCGATATCGTGGAGTAACCCGGCCCGGTAGGCCTGTTCTACCTTCTGCGCGCTCAGATTCATTTCCTCGGCGATCGCTCGCGCATACTCACCCACCTGGGTGGCATGCCCCGAGACGTAGGGATCCTGGGTGTCGATGATTTTGGCCAGCGTCAAGAAGAGTTCTTCATTGAGTTGCTCAATGGCGTCTTTGGCGTGGACAATCTCGTTGTTCGCTTGGGAAAGCTCCGAGTTCATGCGGCGTAATTCGCGCATGCTTTTGTCCGTGCGCATCACGTATTCTTTCTGAGATAGGTGCATGATGATCATGGGCAATGAAAAGACGAGGACGCCGACGACGTCCATGTATAGGTAGGCAACGCTCAAAAAGAAACCCATCATGCCCATCGCCAGATAGTAACGAGCCAACCAACGAAACTGACCCTGCCAGATCGAGCCAATTGGCACCCCTCCGTCAAGCCCGATCGCAGCCGCTACCAGGTACGTCTCGACAACGTAGTAAAAGAGCGTGGCGCACAACGTGAGCGCAATCCACCACAGAATGTAGTTGCCCGTCAGTGGGACGGACAGATAATGACTGGGCAGATAGACCAACGCCAGGAATCCCAATCCGGCCAACAGGTGGGCCGACCAATTGAATAGAATCTTGTAGACGTGGGGACGCGCCCGCAGCGCATGGACGATCACGACGGCAGTGCTGGCGACGAGAAGACCCAACGGGCCGGAAACCACAGCGGCCGCTACGATAACGGTCATAGAGGTAGAAACGGTGCTCTTCTCGTACATCTCGACTTGAAGCCACTGCGCGCCCAGGGCGAGCACAGTAAAGACGATCAGCGGCACAGGCCGGACATTGTGATTGTACAGGAGGGTGCAGAGCATGAAGAGAAAGCCGGCGGCGATCACAGTACCTACCAGAAGGCGAAGGAGCAGGTGACGTGGCGGGTTGTTCTGCGCTGTGGAACGCGCTGCACCGTGCATCGGCTTACCGCCTACGGCTGCAGGGTCCGACAAAGCCGCTGCAGGCTCGGGGAGGACGTCCGGCTCTAGCGACTCAGGCTCTTGCAGGCGCTCCGCGGCCAGAGGATACGATGCCTGGTTGGCTCTCTCGCGTTCCTGGCGCGCTGTATGTGGGTTGTCGACCGACAAAGACGCCGAATGAGGGACGGCCGCAGTTGCGACGACGCGGTTGCGCCCCTGAATTTTCGCCTGATACAGTGCAATATCTGCTTCATGGATTAAGTCGGTGACAGATTGGCCGTCACCGGGGAAGCTGGCAACGCCCAGACTAACGGTCGCGTGCAGGGGGGTGGTGCTGGTGGTGACGTGAAACGGACTGCGCTCCACACCCTGTCGGATGCGTTCTGCGACGTAGTCGGCGGC
>CAVWAL010000008.1:975000-986599 GCA_963752935.1 uncultured bacterium | reverse complement strand
GTTGGCCCCTGTAAAGAAGAAGGTTAACCCTGCCAGCCCGGGACGATCCCATATGTAGCGAAAGCCGACGCGCATCTCCTGCCAGAAGCGGGTGGGTGTGGAGCTCCGCACCGGTTCTGGAATGCGCACCCACAGCAATGTACCCATTGCCACCAAAAAGGTGACGAGATCAATGATCATGATGCCGGTGATGCCCAGCCACAGCAGCAGCAGCCCGGCCAGCACCGGCGAAAGCACCTGTGCGCGCTTTCGGCCAACGAGCGCAGGCCACTGGCCCGGCGATACCGATCCTCGGCCAAGAGAAGCGTTACCGCTGCGCTGTAGGCCGGGCTTTGGAAGGCCTCGAACGTGCCCGCCAACAGGGTCACCACGTAGAGATGCCAGACCTGCAACGATCCGGTGACGTGCAGAAGCAGCAGGCCAAGCGTCGTCAGCCCGGCGGCACTGTCGGCCAGGATCAACACTTTGCGTCGATCGAGCCTATCCACCCATACGCCGGCGAACGGGCTGACGAGGATGGCGGGCAGAAAGGCGAAGAAGCCGAGCAGCGCCACCGATAGCGCACTCTGCGTCTGCTGGTAAAGCCAGATCAACAGGGCAAAACGGGTCAACGCCGTGCCGATACGCGACGTAAATTGTCCACTCCAGATAATCAGAAACGTTTTCATCAGATCAAGTTCCTCAACTCGCATTGGGTCAGAATCACTTTCCCCAATATAAAGAGCAACCCCTGGCATCGCCTCTGCCAAAGGTTGCTCTACGGGTTGGGATCGGGTTGGGATCAGATCTGCGCGGTTACGTCCGTTGCGGACGTCTGTCGCGGCGGGCAGATTGTTCGTCTTGTGAAGACCACTGTGCTTGCGTGCCGGCGACAAAGATCGCAAAGAGGATGAAAACCAGGCCCGCCAACCAGCCGCCCAACGTAAACGCATCGGGGAAGCTCATGCCGATGGCGACACCGCCGCCGATGAATAAGGCCGCCAGCACCCCATAGTGCCACATGCCGTACAGCGTAATAAAGGGCATGTAGTGTACGCCGACGACGATCATGAATGCCGGGTAGAACCAGTTGACATTGTACAGCGTTGCCGCGCCGATCACCGGCAGACAAAGCGGCACAATGAAGGCCGTCTGCATGGCAAGCTGGTTAAATGGGTTATCCTTGCCCAGCGAGGCGTCGCGCCCCATCAGCTTGATCGTTAGTTGGGTCAGCGGGAAGATGGCGACGCCGCCCACGGCCAGCATCAGGATCGCCTCGCGCTGGCCCAACCACGTACCCAGCGCCGCTGAAATCAGCCAAAGGAGACCCGAAACGGCCTGCCCCACGGCGCCACCAATAAAAACAGTACGCACCTCACGTTGTGCTTCTCGAATTTCCATCAATCGCCTCCTTAGGTCATGATATTCCATCTACGAAATGAGCTGAATCTCGTCTGCCCGCGCCACCGCTTCAATCCGATTGCGTACCCCCAATTTGCCATAGATCTGGCTCGTGTACGATTTGACAGTGCCGATGGCGACGATCAAGTTATCTGCGATTTCCTGGTTGGTCAACCCCTCTGCCATTAGCGAAAGCACCTCCAGCTCGCGTGCCGTCAGTGGTTCGATCAACGGTTGCGCCGCCGTCGGTGATGTTTCTGCCGGCGGCCTACTCTCTGGCGCCGTAAACTGAACGGTTGAAAGGTGCACCTTCAACGATGTGGCCGTGGTGTAGAGATCCTCGGCCTCGCCACGGCGCACAGCCGCCTCAAACGCATCGGCCGCAACCCCGGCCCGAGTCTCTTCCAACCCGGCCAGGGCCTGGCGCCGGGTGCCGTGATCCCCGGCGGGATGCTGTGCAACCAGAGCCAACAGTTCGACGCTGTGCAGCGGCGCTCCGGCATGTCGCAGCAGCTCGGCAATCGTGGCCAGGATCGAGAGCATGAGGGGCGTCCAGTGCATTTCGGCGGCGATGTGCAACGCCTGTGCCAGATGCTGAGCCGCCGTGGACAGATCGCCCTCGGTCAACGCCGTCTGGCCGAGTCCGTGTAAGGCACTGGCTAACCCACCCTGATCGTGGATCCTGCGGTAAATCGCCTCGCTCTCGCTGAAGAGGGCTGTGGCCTCGCCATGCGCTCCTTCCGCCTGCGCCGTATGCGCCAGTTGGATTAACGCAGCCGCCATACCTTCGGCATCGTCAAAGGACTTTTTCACTTCATACCCGGCGGTGTAGTAGCGCCGCGCCTGTGCGATTTCCTGTTGGGCGCGGGCGATGTTGCCCAACTCGCTGAGGATGTAGGCCATCATCCAGCGGTTGCCGGCGGCTTCAGTAAGCGCATAGGCCTGTTCGGCATAGCGGCGCGCGCTGACGTAGTCTCCCTGAGCCTGTGCCGCGCTCTGCCAGACGTAATAGACGATCTGCAGATTGTCGCGATCCTTGCGCGCCAGGCAAAGTTGTTCGGCTTCCTGGGCGATGGCAATCGCTTGCGTGTAGTCACCCAGGATTGTGGCCACCAGACCCAGGCCGGGCAGCGGATCCAATCCCCACGAAGAGGCGACCGGCGCGTCAAGCTGACGGTAGAGGTCGACGCTGCGTCGGAAACTCTGGCGCGCCTGATCCAGCTTGCCCAATCGGATGGCGCTCCAACCCAACAGCGGCAACATGAAGGCCAGCGTCAGATTGCGTTCATCATCGGCGGGGCGCTGATCAAGCACCTTCACGGTGTGCTCAAAGGTTTCCATCTCTTCCCGGAAGCGACTCTGAAAGTCGAAAAAGGTCTGCAAGACAGCGCCGGCCTGCCGTAGCTCGGCAAGGCTGTCGTGGGCAACGGCCCAGCGCCAGGCGGCGCGGACATTGTCGAGTTCGGCCACAATTTGGCGGATGGCGCCCTTCTGATCCGCGCCGCCAATGTCGGCACTGCGATCCGCCACATAACCCAGATAGTAAACAGCATGACGACGGCACGCCTCTGCTTCGCCATCGACTTCAGATGCCAGCCGCTCGCGCCCAAACTGGCGCAGCAGATTGTGAAGGTGATAGCGTCCCTGTGCGTCGACGCGCACCAGCGACTTGTCCACGAGGCCGGTGAGTACCGCCAGCGAGGCGTCGGCGATCTGCTGTGCCGCCTCCCAGCCGAAGCCGTTCTCGAAGACGGCGAGCATGCGGAACGTAGCCTGTTCGGCCGGGGTGAGCAAGCGCCATGTCTGCTCAAAGACGGCTTGCAGGCTGCGGTGCCGTTCGGGCACATTGCGCAGTCGCGTGCTCAAAAAGCCGGCGTTGCCCGCGATCTCAGCGGCGATGGCGTCGCACGTCATATTGCGCAGCCAGGATGCCGCCAATTCAATCGCCAACGGCATGCCCTCCACCAGACGGCAGATACGGCCAACGCTCTGGCATTCCTCCCTGAGTGAAAATTGAGCGTGCACACGACGCGCCCGCTCTGCAAAAAGATGGACGGCGTCGCTCTCTTCCAACTCGGTTGGGTTACCGTCAGCGGGCAGCGCCAGCCCATCGAGCGGATAGATCCATTCTTCTTGCAGGTTGAGCACTTCGCGCGAGGTGACAAGGAGTTTGATCTGGGGACATTCCTGAAGCAGCATGCTGAGAAAATCGACCTCGGGCAGCAATTGTTCGATGTTGTCGAGCAAGAGCAGGCAGGATTGATCACGCAGCAGTGCCACGATCTGATCCTGAGGCGGGATAGTGCCTGCAAGCATAACGCCCAGCGCGTCGCTGATGGCGCCAAGCATCTGTTCGGGCGAATGCGCCGGTTCGAGGGGGACGAACTGCACGCCATTGCTAAACTGATCCGCCACCTGGCCCGCAGCCTGCAACGAAAGGCGCGACTTGCCGATGCCGCCCGGGCCAACCAATGTCAATAGGCGGCAGTTGGGATCGAGCAATCGTTGGCAGACTTCATTCAATTCCACGGCTCTGCCCACAAACGAGGTAGCCTGTGCGGGCAGCGGGGGGATTCTTGGGTATAGATCGTTCATTTCTGGTTGCTGCCTCCTCAAAAACCTGTCCGTATTGTATCACGCGTGCTCTGGGGAGAGTCTAGCCTATGGTCGCGACGAGATCGCGACGAACGCAGGGCCTGCTTCGAGGGACAGCGGAACAGGTTGGGGTACCGGCCACCTTGATCCGGGCCGGCACCCCAACCTTAGATCGTGATCACTCAGGCGAGAACGGGGTCGTTTACGTGGGTGAGTGCGGCGCTGGTCTCCCACAGCTTGCGCCACACTGCACGGTCTTGTGTGTTGCGCGGCGGTGGCAAGACCTGACAGTTTTCGTCGACATACTGGCCTGTCATTTGGGTGTACTCAGGCGATGTTGCCAGCTTAATATAGGTTTCCGCCATTGCCTCCGGTGTCATAGCGAACTGCATTTTGAACTTGTAGACAGCGCGCAGCAGCGCTGGCACCTGATCATAGCGTCCATCGTCTAGCCTGATCGCAGGCACACGCACACAGTTCACAGTGATGCCCGCTTCCTTCATCCGTTCCGCCAGATCAAAGGTGAAGATGATCTGTGCCAGCTTGGATTGATAGTACGCATGCTGAGCGCTGAACTTCTTGGCGCCATCCAAATTATCAAAGTCAACGGTCAGGAATGGATAGGTGAGCAACCCCTTGGACGCCACATTGATCACCCGTGCCGGTCTGCTCGCTTTGAGCCTGTCGGCCAGAAGTGTGGTGAGCAGGAACGGGGCTAGGTGGTTGGTGGCAAAGATGGTTTCGACACCATCGGCAGTCATTTGCGGCCTTTTCACCGTGATGTCGAAATTGGCTGCGTTGTTGATCAGCACGTCCAGCCGATCATGTCGCTGTGCAAACGTATCCACCGCCTGCCGGATCGCCTTCTGCGAGGCCAGATCTGCAATCAAAAGGTCGATGGCGTCGTTTCCACTTTGGGCGATAATCTGGCGGCGTGCCGCCTCTCCACGCTGCGCATTGCGACTGAGCAGTACGACATGGTGGCCCATTTTCGCCAATCCATGTGCGGCGCGCAACCCAATCCCTGCATTTGCCCCCGTAATCAAAATTGTTTTGGCTGTCATGACCTGCTTCCTTTCTTGCTGCCCATGCCATGTTGCAACATGGCCAAATACGAGTTGAAAAAGCGTTCAAGCTGGCCGGCGGCGGCACTCTCCTGTGCACCGTGGAGCAATTCTTCCGGTTCAACGGCCACATGTTGAATGATGTATTGGCTCAACTGCATCGAGGTAGCCGCAAAGATGAAGGTCGCTACCTCCAGATCGAGTTCAGGATCAATGTGTCCATTTTCCATCCCCTGTGTCAGCAGCCCTCGGTAAAACTGATAAGTTGCCTCTTCCATACGCTGACGGATCATCCGGCTGCCCTGCCCCCCGCCTGCCATCACATCTGACACCAATCGTGCCAGACGAGGATGCCCGATTTCAAAGCGCAAATTTCCTTGTAACAGCCAGCGCAGGTAGTCGAAGGGAGAAATCTCTGCCGGTGGCGGCGTAGCCAGAAACTGTGCTTTCTGCGCACCGGCAACGTCGAGCAAATGATTGAATAGATCGAGTTTGTCTTCAAAGTATTGATAGAAACTCCCCTTAGCAATGCCCGCCTCGGCTACGATCTGTGAGACTGAGGCTGCCTCGTATCCATGGGCAATAAAGGCTTCGATGGCAGCATCCAGAATAGTCCGCTTCTTTTCATCCGGTAAATTGAAAAACGTCGGTTTCGGCATCCGTACTCCAATTTCTAGTACAATGTGACCGATCAGTCATATGACTGATCGGTCACATTGTGCGCCACTTTTGCTGGTTTGTCAAGTGTTTTGTCTATAATGGGTGATGATCATTGGCCGGCTACCGGAAACTCCGGCCATGCCGAACGGTGCCCCAAACACAATGCTAAGGTGACAGATGATGAGGACTTTCGTAGAATGTTCAGCAACCCGTACATACGGACGAATCCGGACTATTGAAGAGGAGAAAACGTGGGAATTGCCACTGATATTGCCATTATTCTGGTCGCCGCCCTACTCGGCGGCGTCATCGCACAACGGTTGCGCCAGCCCTTGATCCTGGGCTACATTCTAGCCGGGATGCTGGTTGGCCCCTACACCGGCGGCGTCACCGTGAGCGATGTGCATGACATTGAGTTGTTGGCTGAGATCGGCGTTGCCCTCCTGCTCTTTGCCCTTGGCATAGAGTTCTCCTTCAAAGAACTCCAGCCCGTGCGTAAGATCGCCCTGATTGGCACGCCCATTCAAATGGGTCTCAGCATCGCACTGGGCATCGGTATCGGGCAGATGTTAGGCTGGTCCTGGCAGAGCTCGCTTTGGTTCGGCGCCTTGATCTCTCTATCCAGTACCATGGTGCTGCTAAAGACTCTGATGAACCAGGGCCGCCTGGGGACACTCTCCGGCCGTGTGATGATCGGTATGCTCATTGTCCAGGACCTGGCGGTGGTGCCCATGATGATCATCCTGCCGCAGTTGGGCAATCTGGAATCGGGTCTGCCCATCCTGGGATGGGCTGCCCTTAAAGCTGTGCTCTTTCTGGTCGGCATGGTGTTCGTGGGCACTCGCGTCATCCCACTGCTCATGGTTCAGATTGCGCGCTGGAAGTCGCGCGAGCTCTTCCTGATCGCCATCACGGCCATTGGGCTGGGCATTGGCTATGTCACCTATCTGGTTGGGCTTTCGTTTGCACTTGGGGCCTTTGTCGCCGGCATGGTCCTAAGCGAATCTGACTACAGCCACCAGGCGCTAAGCGATATCATACCGCTGCGCGATCTGTTTGGTCTCCTCTTCTTTGCCTCTGTGGGTATGCTGCTCGACCCTGCATTCGTGCTGGCCAATCTCGGATTGGTGGTCTTGGTTGTTCTGCTGGTTGCTTTGGGCAAGGCACTGATTTTCGGGGTAGTGACGCGCTTGTTTGGGTATGTGAATATCGCTCCGATTGCCGTGGCTTTGGGTCTCTTCCAGGTTGGGGAGTTTTCTTTTGTGTTGGCGCGGGTGGGTGTGAGCACGGGATCGATCGATCAGGATCTCTATTCGTTGGTTCTCTCCATTGCCATACTCACCATGGTGCTCACGCCCTTTGCGGCCCAAGCTGCAGAGCCGATCTATGCCTGGCGCAGGCGTCGGTTCCGCCACGAACCACTGCAGACGATCAACATCCCGCGCCAGGGGCTGCGCGATCACGTCATCATTGCCGGCGCCGGTCGCGTGGGCCAGCATGTGGCGCGGGTTCTCCAACGGTTGGATCTACACTTCGTGGCCATTGAATTAGACCAATACCGCCTGGACCAGGCAAAGGAAAACGAGTTCCCTGTCATCTACGGAGACGCGAGCCATCCTATCGTCCTCGAGGCAGCAGAGATAGCGCATGCCCGCCTTCTCCTGATCACGGTTCCCGCCATCAGCGTAACGCAATCCATCGTCGAGCATGTTCATCAGATCCGGCCGGACCTGCACATCGTGGCCCGGACAGAGGGGATCGAACAAATGCAGGTGCTACACCAAATGGGGGTCTTTGAGGTCGTGCAACCACAGTTCGAGGCCGCGTTGGAGATCACGCGCCAGGCGCTGCTGCACCTGGATGTGCCCTTGATGGAGATTCAGCAATACACGGATCAGGTTCGTCAGGAGCTGTACGCGCCACTTTACCGGGCACACGACGAGTATCAGACGCTGGCCCAACTCCAGCACGCGCACCATTCCCTGCAGCTTCGGTGGATACCGGTCTCCTCTCAAAGTCCACTGGTGGGGCGGACAATCGAAGAGATGCAGATCCGCAACCGCACAGGAGTTTCCGTGGTGGCTGCCATGGGTAACGGAACGCTGCTGCCCAATCCTGAAAAACAGTACCGGTTTCGCGCAGACGATCAAATTGGCGTTTTGGGTGAGCAGCAGCAGATTGACAGTTTCCAGGCCCTGGCAAGCGCCGACGGGCAGACGGACGACGAATTTGACTCAACGAATCATGAGTAGAACTACAACACCTTCGTTATTGGCTACCAAACTACAGATTCCACCGCAACCACAGCGCCTGGTCTACGGCGCGCATCCCAATGGAAGGCTTGTTACAAATCAGGATAATCCTCGTTGGTATTCTTATCTCATGCAATGCCGATCTGCACCTCGACACCTCGCAGCCGTTATCGGGCAGCAGTTTGAGATGCCGGGATGGTCAAAAGTTTCCCCTTCTTGACACCATTCGCCGAAAAGGAGCATTTGATGGGCATTTTTTCAAAGATATTTCGAAACAGCTACGATGATGAGCAGATCTTGATCAAAGCCGAGCGAGCTATCGCTCAAGACCCGGTCATGAATGCCATGGCCGCCGTCGGTGTGTCCAGCCAGGATGGCGTCGTTGCCTTGACCGGCAGCGTGAACAGCGCGCGGGAGAAAAACCACGTGGAAAATCTCGTGCGCACTGCTCTGGATAGCTCGAAGACCCCCTACGAGGATATTGACAATCGCCTGAACGTTGTCTAAATCCAGGCCTAGCCTTTTTACCAGAGACGACTTATACCCATAGGCGTTAAGATAAGCGCCGTTCGAGCAAGTGCCGGGGTCTTCGCTCCTGGCGTCACGTCCGGAAGGGAATAGCCACAGAGAACACAAAGAACACATAGATAAGGACGTTGCCCTCTTCTTCTTTGTGTTCTTTGTGGCCATTTCTCCTGCCTGCACACGAGGATGCGGGGGCGTGGAGCATAGAGCCTTAACTTAGCGCCTATGCGACTTATACTCGGTCCCTCACCTGAGGCTGTACAAACAACGACTGAGTGTCGTTGCGGCAGTTCAACCGCGCAACAAGTGAGAGGGAGGAGGGCACCTTGAGCAGACAAGCGTGCTCACAGTTGGCGCGCGAGCGTCTTCTGTAGAAAGGTGATGTGAAACAGGGTCTGTGGGATTTGACACAAGCGAAGAGCGTGCGTAGAATTAGCAGTCGCCCCACCGAACAAAAACGGGCGGGCGAGCGGTCAGAAACATGAAGCGAAACAAGCGGACGTGAATTTGACCGAGTAATGGAAGCGTGATAAGATAATCATCTTGTGCCCCGGATGCGGTGAGTGTTTTGGGGTGTGAGAGAGCAGCGGCAGATTAACAACTGAAGAGTGGTAAGGTAAGAAAACCAAGTTGATTCTGAAAGAGACTCGACTGCGGAGCTTGGCCTGGGGCCTGAGAGGGTTGTGGGTTGAGTGGAGCAGGCGAGAGAATGAGTTATAAGTATCGAATTCTTTACGGAGAGTTTGATCCTGGCTCAGGATGAACGCTGGCGGCGTGCCTAACACATGCAAGTCGAACGAAGGATGCAGCGATGTATTCTTAGTGGCGAACGGGTGAGTAACACGTAGGTAACCTGCCCTTAAGCGGGGGATAACTGTGGGAAACTGCAGCTAATACCGCATGAGTTGCTTTGTACGGGAGTACGGGGCAAGAAAACTAAGGTGCTTAAGGAGGGGCCTGCGGTCGATTAGCTAGTTGGTGGGGTAAAGGCCTACCAAGGCGATGATCGATAGCTGTTCTGAGAGGAAGACCAGCCACACGGGAACTGAGACACGGTCCCGACTCCTACGGGGGGCAGCAGTGAGGAATATTGCACAATGGGGGGAACCCTGATGCAGCAACGCCGCGTGAAGGATGAAGGTCTTCGGATTGTAAACTTCTTTTCTGAGGGAAGAAGGGTGGGGCGACCCATCTTGACGGTACCTTAGGAATAAGACACGGCTAACTACGTGCCAGCAGCCGCGGTAATACGTAGGTGTCAAGCGTTATCCGGAATTACTGGGCGTAAAGGGCGCGCAGGCGGCATGTCAAGTTTGACGTGAAATCTCTCGGCTTAACTGAGAGGGGACGTTGGAGACTGGCAAGCTTGAGGTAGTGAGAGGGAGGCGGAATTCCCGGTGTAGTGGTGGAATGCGTAGATATCGGGAAGAACACCAGTGGCGAAAGCGGCCTTCTGGCACTAATCTGACGCTGAGGTGCGAAAGCGTGGGTAGCGAACGGGATTAGATACCCCGGTAGTCCACGCTGTAAACGATGTGAACTAGGTGTGGGCAGTATAGACCCTGTCCGTGCCAAAGCCAACGCGATAAGTTCACCGCCTGGGGAGTACGGCCGCAAGGCTAAAACTCAAAGGAATTGACGGGGGCCCGCACAAGCAGCGGAGCGTGTGGTTTAATTCGATGCAACGCGAAGAACCTTACCTGGGTTTGACATGTACGTAGTAGTGAAGGGAAACCGGAACGAGCCTTCGGGCAGCGTACACAGGTGCTGCATGGCTGTCGTCAGCTCGTGTCGTGAGATGTTGGGTTAAGTCCCGCAACGAGCGCAACCCGCGTCGCTAGTTACAAGTGTCTAGCGAGACCGCCGGTATCAAACCGGAGGAAGGTGCGGATGACGTCAAGTCAGCATGGCCTTTATATCCAGGGCTACACACACGCTACAATGGCCGGTACAAAGGGAAGCGAAAGGGCGACCTGAAGCGAATCCCATCAAAGCTGGTCGTAGTTCGGATTGTAGGCTGCAACCCGCCTACATGAAGCTGGAGTTGCTAGTAACCGCAGGTCAGCCATACTGCGGTGAATACGTTCCCGGGCCTTGTACACACCGCCCGTCACGTCATGGGAGTTGATAACACCTGAAGTCGGTGACCCAACCGCAAGGAGGGAGCTGCCTAGGGTGGGATTGATGACTGGGACGAAGTCGTAACAAGGTAGCCGTACCGGAAGGTGCGGCTGGATCACCTCCTTTCTAGGGAGAACGAGAGAGACAGTTGAGGGGAAGCGAGAGTCAAGAGGCGACGAAAGCGGCTTGAGACAAGCGTGGAACCAAAAGACTGAGCTCCTCGACCCCAAGGTCTAGACTTGGGAGTAGCTACCTTACCACTCTTCAGCGGTTAATCGAGAGATTAGCTGCAGCCACAAACCAGAAGCAGACGCGAGAGCCGGACGCGAAGAGAGATGCGCAGGAGATGGGAACATCTCGGCGCATTTTCTAAGTGAGACGGCTGGACGTAGAAAGTTTTGGGGGAGTGGAGACCGCTTTCGAGGGCCTGTAGCTCAGTCGGTTAGAGCACTGTGCTGATAACGCAGGGGTCCGTGGTTCGAATCCACGCAGGCCCACTGCGGAAAGCGGAGCGAGCAGAGTCGAAACTGGCGGGGTGAAACCTGGCAGACAAAGACCTGGTACATTAAAAACTGAATAGGATAGAAGCATCTTCAAAAAGTAGGCAAGATGAGGAAGACCCTGGAGGCTGAAAGGTTTTGAGGCTGAAAAGCCAAACGACTGAGTAAGCAGAAGGGGATGGAGACATCTTGTCCACCGGACGAAAGAGTGGTTCTTAGTGGTTAAGCTACTAAGGGCATACGGTGGATGCCTAGGCGTCAAAGGCCGAAGAAGGACGTGTACCACTGCGAAAAGCTACGGGGAGTTGTGGTAAAGCTGCGATCCGTAGATATCCGAATGGGGAAACCCATCCTGGGGAATGCCAGGATAGCCGGTGGTGAATCTATAGCCATCGAGCGGGGCACCCGGGGAACTGAAACATCTAAGTACCCGGAGGAAAAGAAAAGATTCCGTAAGTAGTGGCGAGCGAAAGCGGAGAAGCCCAAACCGGAGCGATTAAGG
>CAVWAL010000008.1:0-970000 GCA_963752935.1 uncultured bacterium | reverse complement strand
CTGCTTTGGATCGAGCAGCGAACGCACCCGCTCAAGTTGGCGGGCGTTTGCTGCGCCGCGCCCATCGAAGCGGACGAGCACCCAAATGGGGGCGTCGTCTCCCAGTGCCCGACTATCCAGTGTCGAACTATCGACAATAAGCACACTGCTGGGCATGAGCGGGGCGGCGGCCAGGCGGTCGAGCAGAGCGGCGGCGGCATCGAAGCCGGAAAGCGCCGCGCCGAAGAGCAGGCTCGATTCGGGCAGCGGCTGCACTTTGAGGTTGAGTTCGGTGATCACCCCCAGTGTGCCGAAGGCGCCATATTGCAGACGGGCCAGATCATAGCCGGCCACATTCTTCACCACCATGCCCCCGCGGCGCACGATGCGCCCGTCGGCGCGCACAAACTGCAGGCCGGTGATCATATCGCGCACGGTGCCATAGGCCAGCCGCCGCAACCCTGTGCCAAAAGGACCCGACGCCACGATGCCGCCCAGCGTCGACTGTTCGGGTAGCGGCGTGTCCAGGGGTAAGAACTGCCCTTGCGCGGCCAGCAGGTCGTTGGCCGCCGCCAGCGTGCGCCCAGCCTGCACCGCCAGCGTCAGATCGGCTGGATAGTGCGCCACCACGGCGTCGAGCCGTCCACTGTGCAGCGCCAGATTGTAACGCTGTGGTGGGTTACCCAACTGTCTGCGCGTCCCCCCACCCCAGGGCACAACCGCCACGCCGTGAGCGTGGGCCAGCTTCATCAGCGCCGACACCTCTTCCACCGATGCCGGCGATGCCGCCACCTGGGGTGTGACGCCCTTCAACGTGTACGCGGAAAGATCCTCCGGGCCAACGGAAACCGCGGCGGAACCGACGATCTCTTCGATGCGCGCCACCAGTTGATCACTGCTGAGCGCTGCCCTGTGCCCGTTTCGGCTGGGCACAGGCGGGGAGGGCGCGTATGATTTCGGGAAGACCTTGCCCGGGTTGAGCCGCCCTTCGGGGTCGAAGCACAGCTTGAGATCCCACATGGCGTCGAGATCGTCCTGCGTGTAGAGGTGGGCCAGGAACTCCTGTTTTTCGATGCCAATGCCGTGTTCGCCCGAGACAGTGCCGCCCAGTGCGATACAGCGCTCCAGGATCTCTTCGGCAGCCAGGCGGGCGCGACGCAGCGCAGCAAGATCGCGGCGGTCAAAGAGGATCGTGGGGTGGATGTTGCCGTCCCCGGCATGGAAGAAGTTGCCGATGGGCAGATCATACTTCTGCGCCACCCCTTCCACAAAGGTCATGATTTCAGGCAGCTTGTGGCGCGGCACCACCCCATCTTCCAGAAAATAGTTGGGGGCGATGCGTCCCATGGCGCCCAATGCGCTCTTGCGACCCAACCACAGTCGGGCCCGTTCCGCCGCGCTGGTAGCATGGCGGATGGTGGATGCGTTGTGCGCAGTGCAAACGTCCGCGATCTGTTGCATCACGACATCGAGACCGGCGTCTATGCCTTCCACTTCGATCAGGAGCACGCTGCCGGCGTCTGCCGGGTAGCCGGCGTGCACAGCTTCTTCCACGGCGCGGCAGACTTTACCGTCCATCATCTCCAGCGCCGTGGGCACAACGCCGCCGCCGATGATGGCGCTCACCGCTTCGGATCCGTCTTCGATGGTGGGGAAGACGACCATCAGCGTGCGCACGCTTTCGGCCTTTGGCAACAATTGCACAGTGGCGTCGGTCACCACGGCTAGTGTGCCTTCCGAGCCGACGATCACACCGTTGAGATCGTAGCCCACGCTGTCGGCCAGGGCGCTGCCGGTTTGCAGCGGCGTGCCGTCGGCCAGCACGGCGTTGAGCGCCATCACATGGTTGGCGGTCACGCCATAGGCCAGGCAGTGGGGCCCGCCCGCATTGGTGGCAATGTTGCCGCCGATGGTGCTCGTCTTGCCGCTGCCAGGATCGGGGGCGTAGGTCAGGCCGTAGGGCGAAACCGCATCAACCAGATGTTGGTTGACGACCCCGGCCTCGACGTAGGCGCGACGGTTGCGGGCGTCGATCGTGCGAATGCCGCGCAGTCGTGTCAGTACCAGCACAATGCCGCCCGAGAGCGGCAACGCACCGCCCGAGAGACCGGTCCCCGCGCCGCGGGCGACAAGGGGGACTGCGCGTGCTGCGGCCAGCGCCACTACGGCGGCCACCTGCGCCGTCGTCCTGGGCAGCACCACCACATCGGGGGCGTGGGTGGTAAAGGATGCATCATATTCATAGAGCAGTTTGTCTTCGGGCTGCATCAACACGCTGTCGGCGCCGACGATGGCGCGCAGGTCATCGATGTAGGTGGGTAGAGACATGGGACGTGCTCCTTCGCGAGAAAATAGATACTGTTTCTTCTGCTTTGTGTTCTATGTGTTCTCTGTGGCAAACCGACCTGTCTCGTCAACGGTCACGTGATGGTAATTGCGTAGGATCAAATCACGCTTTCGGCGTTCCTCGCCGCCGCATCACTACTGCCTTCATGACCACAGAGGCCGCAACGACCAACTACTTGAGCACGCCGACCTGCACTGCATGCATCATCGCCAACGGATCACTGACGTGGAAGACGTTGAGCAGCACGAAGCCGATCAGGCCCACCAGCGTGACGTAGTAGAGCGTGGGCAGGATCGTCTTGCGCAGGGTGTTGCCTTCCTGGCCGAGCAGACCGACGGTGGCCGAGGCAGCCACCACGTTGTGGATGGCAATCATGTTGCCCGCCGCCGCGCCCACAGCCTGCAACGCTACCACCATTGCGCCGGAGAGGAGCAGTTTTTCGGCCACACCATGTTGAAAGAGGCTGAACATGAGGTTGCTCACCGTGTTGCTACCGGCAATAAAGGCGCCCAGCGCCCCGATCGTGGGGGCAAAGAGCGGCCAGACATTGCCGACATGCGCCGCCACCCATTCGGCCATCGTCACCGGCATACTCGAGAGCCCCAGTTCGTTCATACCCGAGTTGATATAAACACGCACCATCGGTATCGTGAATATTAGCACAAAACCCGCCCCCAGGATAACCTTGCTCGAATCGCTCACGGCCGCGCCCAGCGCCCGCGGCGTCATGCGGTGCAGGAAGAACGTGATCAGCACGACCACGATCATGATCGTCCCCGGCAGGTAGAGCGGCGTGGTGGAGCCTGTGATCGACGTGCCCAGGATATTGGGCCAGCTAAATTGCAGGCTCTTGAGCATCGATCCCAACGGAACCTGGGGCAGCCGTGAGAGGACCAGCAACGCCGCCACCAGCAGATAGGGCACCCACGCCATCGCCGTGGAAATCCTTCGGCTATCGGTGAGGGCGTCGATCTTGATCTCCAGTTTGCCCACCCAGTCGGCGCTCCACTCTTCGGCGGGGGCGAAGTCCCACGTATCTTTGGGCACCAGGAAACCGCGGCGGGCAGCGTAGGTCATCACGGCCATGCCCACCAGCCCACCCAGCAAAGACGGGAACTCCGGCCCCAGAAAGACACCGGTCAGGGCGTAGGGGATGGTGAAAGCCAGCCCACCCATCAGGGCGAAGGGCAAGATCGAGAGTCCTTCTGTCCATGAGCGGTTCTTGCCGAAGTAGCGGGTCATCATCATCACCATGAGCAGCGGAATCATCGTACCGGCCACGGCGTGGAGCAGGGCCGAGCGCATCGTGATCATCTGCAAATAGTCGGCGAAGGTCATACCCACCATAGAAAGGTCACGTTCGAGGGTGGCGCTGAGCAGGCCGCCCTTCACGCCCACCAGGATCGGCGTGCCCACCGCGCCAAAGGTAACCGGCGTGCTCTGGATCATCATCCCGATCATCACGGCGGCCATCGCCGGGAAGCCCAGCGCCACCAGCAGCGGCGCCGCAATGGCCGCCGGTGTGCCAAAGCCCGACGCGCCTTCGATGAAAGCGCCAAAGAGCCAGGCGATAATCACCACCTGCACACGCCGATCCGAGCTGATGCCGGCGAAACCGCTGCGGATGGCCGTCACCGCGCCTGAATGTTTGAGCGTGTTGAGCAGCAAAATGGCGCCGAAGATAATAAAGAGAATATCGAAGGTGATGAAAAGACCTTGAATCGTGGAGGCGAGGACAGTTGTGAATGACATCTGCCAGGCGAACAATCCGACCGCAGCAGCGATGACGTAGACAAGGGGCATGGCCCGTTTGGCCGGCCAGCGCAGGCCAATCAAGGTGACGGCAGCGGCCACAATCGGCAGTACGGCAAGCAACGCTTGCATACCAAGTGACATAGTCTCTTCTCCTTCGTAGAAACTGGACCCGGTGAGGGCGATAAGCACAGCCCGGCTGTGACGCGGATCGACGCAAGTCGAGTCCACGACGAAGAGCCACACCCGAAGATGTCTGCTCCTCACCACTGTGCGCTTTGAGAACTACAAAACCAATTGACTTTTGTCGTAAATGGGGAATGCGACTGGCTAGCCTTCTCCTATCCAGTTGCACATCTACTGAGGACAGCATACCCACTGACCACGCGACTGCCTATCGTTCGTGGGGAGAAAAAGGAACGAAAGAGGAACTAGTTCGTCTACTCTCGATTTTTCAGCCGCGCCGCCTCGCGCCGGTTGTTCACATGCAGCTTGGACAAAATGCTGCGCACGTGGGCTTTGACGGTGTAGAGGCTGATATCGAGGAGGTGCGCGATCTCCTTATCGGCGAGGCCCTGGCTGATGAAGGTGAGGATCTCCTGTTCGCGCTGCGTGAGTACGTCCACCGGATCGGGGTCGGGGTTGGCATCGGCATCGGCGCCCTGAGGTGCATTCGAGGGTAGAGCGGATGGGCGATGGGTGGTGACACGGCGGAATTCGTTCATCACCAGCGCCGCCATTTCGGGGGTGAGCGCGGCCTCGCCCCGCGCCGCCGACCGGATCATATCGAACAGATCGGCCGAGCGGATCGTTTTGAGCAAATAGCCCTGAGCGCCGTTGCGGATAGCGCTGAAGATGCGCTCCTTCTCCTCGCGCATCGTCAACATCACAATCTGCACATCGGGCATCATCTGGTGGATCATCTGCGTCGCCGCCAGACCGTCTGCGCCGGGCATGTTAATGTCCATCAGGACGATATCGGGGCGTAGCTGCTGGGCCATCACAAACGCCTCCAGCCCATCCCCGGCCTCGCCCACCACCTCAAAATCAGACTGGCTGCGCAACACACTCACCAACCCATCGCGGAACAGAACGTGATCGTCCACAATCAGAATGCGAATGGCCATAGGTAAGTCTCCTCTCTAAGGGCACTGGTAATTGCGGGCCGACCGCCCGTAGGGGCGCATAGGAGAAATCGCCACAAAGAACGCAAGGAACACAAAGAAGAAGAGGGAAGCGTACTACCTATGTGCTTCTTGTGCCTTCTGTGGCGAAAGAATAACCACAAAAGGCACAAGAAGCACAGAAAAGAACGACGCTCGTCTTCTGCCGGCCCTACTCCCCCGCAACCGTCCACTGCACAACGATCTCCGTCCCCTCGCCGGGCCGGCTCTTCACCGTCAGCTCGCCGCCGATGCGGGCGGCGCGGGCAGCCATCACGCGCAGGCCAAAGTGCGAACGCCCATCGTCCGGCAGCCGGGCGGGATCAAAACCGCTGCCATCGTCGGCAATCGAGAGCTGGGCCGCCGCGCCATGGCGGCGGAAGCGCACATCCACGCGGCGGGCGTGGCCGTGGCGCTGCGCATTGCGCACTGCCTCGCCCACAATGCGCGCCACCTCCGTCCCCGTCTCGGCCACAAGCTGCACCGAGGCCGCGCCGTCCAGGTGAAGCGCCACCTGCGCCGTCAACTCATGCGCCAGTTCGGTCATCTCATCCTGCAGAACGCGATCCAGCGTAACGGGGGCGGGTTGCTCAGACTGAAGCTGGTCGATAAAGTGGCGGATCTCCAGCGAAAGTTGGTGCAGCACCGAAAGCTGTTTATCCACCCGCACCTGGATCTCATCCCGCTCCAGCGTGGGCACCTCGGCGGCCAAATGGTCGGCCTGCAGGTACAGGTAGCCGATCGTCTGCGCCACACTGTCGTGGATATCGGCAGCGATGCGTTCGCGCTCCTGCAAACCGGTCATCTGCTGCACCTGATCGCGCACCTGCGCCACCAGAGCCAGATTGTCCAGTGTCAGCGCGATCTGCTGGGCGATGGATTCGGCCAGCGCCACCACCTCGGGGCTGAACATCTGTTGCGCATGGCTAAAGACGCCCAACACGCCCAGCGTGCGCCCATGGATGCGCAGCGGCACCGCTGCGAAGCCGTGCAGTTCTTGCTGGCGCACAATCGCCCGCGCCAGCCGCGGCGCCGTCCCAATATCTTCCAGCACAATCGCCGTCCCCGTAGCCAGCACCTGCCCGATCAGCCCCTCGCCGCCCGCAAAGACGGCCAGTTCACGCTGCATCGAGGCATCAAAGCCCTGCGCTGCCGACAGTCTCCCCTCGATCCCCCCCGTCCCCGCCGGTTCAATGATCCAGATGCCGCCCATTTCGGCCTGCATCACACCCAGGGCCTGATCGAGGGCGATCGTAAGTAACTCGCTGCGCGATTGGGTGCGCCCGGCAAAGTTGACCACCTGCGAGAGCGCGGCCAGTTCCTGAGACCGCCGGGCCACGCGGTGTTCCAGTTCGGCGGCCCACCGCGCCAGCTCGGCGCGCGACCCCTGCAACCGGCCGCGCATCGACTCGAACGCGCCCGCCAATTCCCCCAATTCGCCGCCGGCCTGCACCCGCACCGGCGTCGACAGATCCTCGGCGGCGATGCGTTGCGACGCTGCCACCAACTCGGGCACAGGACGCAGCAACCGCCGCGTAATACTCAGAACGACGACGCCCAGCAGCAGCCCCAGCATCATTGCTGCGCCAAGCCCACGCGTGGTGACTCGTCGCGCCGGGGCCAACACTTCCGACGCCGGCAGCAGGGCCACCACCGTCCAATCGCGCTGAGTGAGGCGGGCCGCGCTGTAGTAGACGCGCTCGCTGCCGGGCGTCGGCTCGCTGACAAAGAGATCGGGCAGCGGCTCCTGGCGCAGATAGGCGGCCAGATCCAGGCTGTTGGTATGGCGGATCTGCGGCAGTGGGCCGAAGCGTTCACCCGTCAGCAGCGCCGCCGCCTCTTCCGCGGCCAGGGGAGCCAGTGCACGGTAGATCAGATTTCGGTCGCGGCCATGGGCCAGGCGGATGCCGTAGGCGTCCACCACGAAGGCGTAGCCGCCTGCGCCCACGCGCAGGGCTTCTACGCGCCGCCACAGCTTTTCGGGCGAAAGTTTCACCACGATCACACCCAGCGCTGCACTGAGATTCGCTGTGGGTATGGCCACATAAAGCGGATCGGCGAAGACGGGCGCCGCCAGCCAGATCACCGGGCGTCGATCCTGAGGCGAAATACCGGGATCAGAGACGTAGATCTCCCCCGCCAGCGCCGCCGCAAAGAAGGGCGACGCCCCAAAATTGCGCCCGATGTAGCCCCCTTCACTCGTAGCCAACACATCGCCGGCGGCGTCGAGCAGCAGCACGGCTTCATAAAAATCGTCTGACGCCAGGAAATTGATAAAATCGGCTTGCAGCGGCGCATACAGCACAGATCGCTGCCCCGAATTGACGCTGACAAACTGGCGCACCAGCCGCCCTGCGGCCAGATTGCCGGTGCGGGCGGCGTCGCTGTCGACCAGAGCATCGAGGCTGCGCGCCATGTCCTGGGCCGTGTTGACGAGGTTGGTGGTCTGCAACTGCTCGATCTCGAGCCGATCTTCGCGGCTGAGGTTGTAGAATAGAATCGCCACAGCCAGCAGCGCCACCGTCAGCATCAACGCCGCCATCTGCAACGTCAGCGGTATCCTGCGTAAAGTGTGCGGCCACCCCACCCACAGCCGCTTCACGGCGTCGCCCCAGACCGCGGCGCCGGCTCCACCTTGTTCTCAGAAAGAAGCACCAATTGGCCGTCGTGGTAGAGGGCCACCGGCCGCGCCACCCCGCCTTGCATCTGCACCACCGACACCCTGAAAAGGCTGTTGCCCTGGGCGTCGAAGCGATAGGGCCCTTGTGCTCCGTCAAAGGGGAAAGCCCGAATCTGTGCGCTCAAAGTGTCTCCCCTGGCCTGGGGTTGTTGGCGCAAGGCCGCCGCCAACAGGTGGATGGCGTCGTAGCTCCAGGCGATGTAGGTATCGGGTTCGATGTTGTAACGCGCCACGAAGGCATCGTAGAAGGCGCGCCCGGCCCCGGTGTCGGTGAGCAGGGCGTCGGTGACCACGAAGATCCCATCCTGGGCATCGGCGGCGATGTTAAACGTGGGCACAGTGGCGCCGCCCGGCGAGGTCACGATCTGTACATCGCGATCCCAATAGCGCAGTTCGCGCAGGATACGCGCGATATCGGTGGGGTTGGTGCCGTAGATCAGTACACTGTCCACGTCGTCGTCGCCCTTGGTGAGCGGCGCCACCTGTGCTTCGAGGTTACCGATGGCGGTGTCGTAGCCGATCACGTGCACGGGCGTGAGGCCGCGCCGCCGCAACTCCTCTTGCACGAGCCGTGCGCCGCCGCTGCCAAAGGCATCGGTATCATGGACCACGGCAAGCCGGTGGCTGTCGAGCACATCCACGGCGAAAGCCACCAGCGCCGCCGCCGTCACGGCATCGCTGGGTCGCACGCGAAAGAGGCTGTCGTCTGCTTTCTCGGTGAGGGTGGCGTTGGTGGCGCCGATAAAGAGGGGCAGATCGGCGGCGGTGTGCGCCTCTACCACCGACACGGCGTAGGCCGACTTAAACGGACCGAGCAGCGCCACTAGGTTATCCTCGGCCAGGGCGGCCTGGTACTGCGCCAGCGACACCACGGGGTCGGATCGGACATCGCGCACCACCAGTTCGAGGGGGACGCCCTCAATGCCGCCCTCGGCGTTGACCTCCTCGACGGCGAGGCGGGCGGCGCGAATCGAGAGATCCCCGATCTGCGCCCCAGGCCCTGTCACCTCTGTGTGCAGGCCGACGCGATAGCTCTCTACCGGTGGCAGTTCATCCAGCGCACTGACAGCAAAGTCGACCTGACTGTCGAGCACCCTGGGCGCGTCCACCGGCGCCGGGCTGCATCCGGCCAGGGCAAGCACAATCCACGCCAGCCACAGGGCAATGCGGCGCAAGCGTGGATCAACTGCAAAGCGGGTGGACGAGCAAGCATAGCGCATGCCGGCGGCACTCTCTCAACGGGTCAATGGGGCAGCGCGGAGTGAGGACCAGTATAGCGGATATGAGGGGATGGGGCAATTCACCCTGGCAGGCGAACCACTCTCCATCCCCATTACGATTGATCATTCATCCACATGGATCGGCGGCCATCCTGGGCCTGGCCGATCCGCCACCGGCGCCCTGGATGGGAGCAAGCCAGGCACAACGCTCCCTCGTCGAACGGGGCTATACCCCGGATGCTTTGGCGAAGAGTCACACAGGGCAGCAGAAGGCGAAAGGATACCGGGTCCGGCCCCGCTACTGCTTGATTGCGCCCGCCACACCCTCGATGAAGTAACGCTGGAGCATCAAGAACACTGCGATGATAGGCACCAGTGAAATAGTGGCTGCTGCGGCCATGCCTGTCCAGTCGGTGGAGAACTCGGTTACAAAGGCGTACATGCCCACGCCCAATGTGCGCAGGTCCGGCCGGCCCAGGGTGAAGACCAGGGGCAAGAAGAAGGAATTCCATGACCACATGAACTGCATAATGATAGTGGTGGCGACCACCGGTTTCGCCAGGGGCAACATCACGTCCCAGAAGATACGCACGAAGCCGGCCCCGTCGATGACGGCCGCCTCTTCTAGATCCTTGGGCAGCCCGGCGAAGAAGCCGGCAAAGAGCAGAATAAAGAGGACATGACCGCCGCCCGCTTCGCCCAATATCACCGCCCATAGGGTGTTGAGCAATCCCATGGCGTGCATCAGATCGAAGACGGGGATGATGGTGTACCCGGTAGGCAGAAAGAGCGTAGCCACGATGGCGGCCATGAAGAACTTGCGGCCGGGGAAGTCGTATCGCCCCAGCACATAACCACACATGGACGTCCACGAGACGGTCATGGCCACCACGCTTACGGTGACGATGACGGTGTTGATGAAGTAGACACGGAAGTTGGCGACCGTCCAGGCTCGCACAAAGTTCTCTGTCGTAGGTGCCTGTGGAATCAGGTTCAGGCCGCCGCCGAACATCTCGGCCGTCGTCTTGAATGCGGCTGATGCCATCCATAGAAACGGATAGATCCAGATTAAGCCCACCGTGATCAAGATCAGATGGGTGATCGGCATCTCCAAGCGGCGCAGAAACGTGGCCCAGGGCGTAGTGGCCCGCTGTGTACTTGCTCTCATAAGTTCATCCTATCCCCGTGCGTCGTTCGTCCTCTTCACCAAAAGACCTTGAATAATCGACAGGATCATGGCGGCCACGCCGAAGAAGATGCCGGCGGCGCTGGCATAGCCAAGCCGAGAAACCTGCCCAAAGGCGTAGCGGTAGATGAAGAGCGAGACTGTCTCGGTGGCGAAGAAAGGCCCGCCATTGGTCATCACCTTGACCAGATCGAAAACCTTCAATGAGCCGACCACTGTCAGCAGCAGAATCACCAGACCGATGGGCTTGAGCAAGGGAACGGTGATGTGCAAGAAGGTCTGTATCGCATTGGCGCCATCCACCCGGGCCGCCTCATAGAGATCCTCGCCGATGGACTGGAGTCCGGCCAGCCAGTAGAGCATGTTGGTGCCGAAGCCCTTCCACACCGAAACGACGATGACCGTCAGCAGCGCCGTGTTGGCCTGGCCCAACCAGTGCACCGGACGGTTTAGCACCCCGATGTTGAGCAGAATCGTATTGAAGGCGCCGTTGAACGGGCCGAAGATGTAGGTCATCACGATGCCCACGATAGCCGTGGTGGTCACCACCGGAAGGAAGTAGATGACGCGGTAAACGGCCGCCCCTTTCAACCGCTTGTTGTTAAGGACGACGGCCATGATCAGAGTCAGCGGCAGGTTCAGTAGCACCACCCCGAACATGAACTGGAAGGTGCGTCCAAAGGCATTCCAGAAGTAGGGATTCGAGGTCACCTCGATGAAATTGGACAGACCGACGTACTCGTTCGGCATGCCCAAGCCATTCCAATCGAAGAACGAGTAGTACCAACTGGCTAGGATCGGCCATATGGTGAACATCACGTAGAGCACAATGGCCGGCATCATGAACAGATAGCACCACACGTTCGCCCGCATCCGTTGCCAGAGGGGTTTGCGTTTGCGCTCTACGACGGTAGTCGGTTCGACCAATACTGGCTGGGCCAGGGGCATTTGTGACATAACTGCTCCTTCGCCAAGGGCACATCGTAGGCCCGTGCATCTACGATGTGCCCGATATTGCTGCTGGCATGTAACTATTCAGGTGCCACCCACTGGCCAGGAGGGCTTCTTGCATTCAAACCTGTTTCCAGCCAGTGTGTCATACCTGAGGCCGAATGGCCACACTGGGATTGACTAAAGTTCCTCGTACATTGCTGCCGAGTAGTTGTCAGCCGGATCCCAGTTGGAGAAGGTCCAGTCGTCCAGGCTGACCTCGATGCCTCGGCCCTGGACTTCCGCAATGGCCCGCTCTAGCTCGGCGCGCCATAGCCCAGCGTAATTGGAGGCTACGTCTGCATAGTCGCCAGGTGCGATCTGGCCCGAGAAGACGCCGCCAAGCAGCTCGCCCCAGTTGGGATTGATGGGTTTGCGTTCTGCCACCACGTTGGCCTGCAGCACATTGCGGGCAATTGGGCTCGGCACGGAACGGATATCGTCTGAGATGGCAAACAGCGCCTGCACCTTGGGGTCGCTGAGGTTTTCCGCTGTGTTTGCTTCGGGCAATGCCGTGAACCAGCCATTGCGCGCCCACCCCATCTGATATTCGGGCCCGAACTTGAAGAGAAGAAACTGGGCGATCGCGTCAAGATTTTCGGCGCTCTTGGAAACGTATACGCGGTCGACAAACGTGTCCCCATGGTTGAAGCCTTGCTTCCCGCCGTCAAAGATTGGGGGGGCCACAATGGTGTAGTTGAAGTCGGGGAACTGGGTCTGGAAGGCGCCTGAATCCCACCAACCGGCCAGGTACATGCCTGCCCAGCCATTAGCCAGCCCCGCGCGCGCTTCTGTGTGGCTGATGGTGGTGAAGCCGGGGAAGATGCTGCCATCCTCTAGCATCCCCGTACACAGCTCCATTGCAGCCACAAAGTAGTCGTCAGCAATGGTCATCCGTGCTTCGCGCCAGTCAAAGCACTGTTCCTCGGCGTTGGCGCTTGCGGCGGGGCCGGCGCTCATGGCCAGCGCACCCACCAGCGCCGTGTAGTCCCAGGGAGACTTACCGCCCAGGGTGAGCCCAAAAGACTGACCGGCGCCAGCCTCGGCCAGCGCTTTGGATATTTCGCGTAGTTCACTCCATGTTGTGGGGGATCCGCGCCGATTTCTGCCAGTTTGTCATCGCTACAGTAGAGCACGCGCGTGGCGGTCTTGGCGCCCACCGGCCAGAAGCCATAGATCTCGCCCTCCCAGGTATTGATCCCCTCCAGGAACATAGCGGCCGGGTAGGCCTGGCGTAGATACTCCTGCACGACTTGCGGGTAGGGCTGCACGATGTCCGCCTCGAGCATCTGCGGTAAGTTCAGGTTGTACTTCCAGAAGACGTCCGGCGCATCGTCCTGGCGGAAGAGCAACTGGGTGGCTTCATTGTAGTTGGCCGGATCCGCCCCATCCATGTCGATCACAATGTCTGGGTGCATCTCCATGAACTCGTTGAACTTCTCCTCGCGGTAAGCCTGCTCGGTGGTGGGCGGCAACCAATAGCGGATGGTCACCGGCTCCGCCGCCGGCGCGCCCCCTGCGGACGGCGCCGTTGCGCCCTGGGGCACCGTACAGGCCGCCAACAGCGCGCCCGTCATTGTAAGCCCTGAGGCGCGCAGAAAACCTCGGCGAGAGAGTTGCCGATTTTCAAAGCGATCCATAATCTGCTCCTTCATTGTAGGGTTGAGGCGGGAAAGTGAAGGTAGACTGAACGATAAGACTGCCAAGTAGAATGATGGGCATGCAGGCGCGGTAGGGATTAATGGGGAGGTGCGGTGGATGTGATGTCCGATCCGCAACGCATCTGTCAGTGCCTGCAAGGACCGATTCGGTGGATTAGAAGTCTGCCGTACGCCCAAAGCAAATGTCAGTTACAATATAGCAGGGACGCCAATGGCTGTCAATGCCATTTGACTTGGCCGACTTGCGCGGGTTTATTTCAGATTTGGGGCGATGACCGTCCGGGCAGGAGTCTGAGAGTTAAACGAGTGCCTAAACTGATTTTGACCCCTTCCCGGAGGCTGTGGGCGTGCCCCAACTTGAATGACAGCTTCACTTAGGCACAGGGCACACAGCGAGTTGGCGAAAGCCCTTTGGCAAAATTTGTTAGAATGGCTAAGTGACTGCTTACCTCGCCTGTACTGTCATCATCACGTCGCGGTTGGGGCGCATGGTGCCCACGAACTCGGTGTCAATGCGCTGGCCGGGCACCAGTTGCAGTTCAAAGCGTTGGGCCGTGGTGGCCAGGGCCAGCACCGCTTCCAGCAGGGCGAAGTGCTGGCCGAGGCAGATGCGGGGACCGGCGCCGAAGGGATAGTAGGCGTAGCGGGGCCGCTTGGCCACTTCTTCCGGGGTGAAGCGTTCCGGGTCGAAGGCCTCGGGATTGTGCCAGAATTCCGGGTGGCGGTGGGTGATGTACGGGGTGATGGTCACCATCGACCCGGCCGGGATGTGATAGCCGTCGATCTCGTCATCGGCCAGGGGATCTCGGGCCATGACGGCCACGGGCGGATAGAGGCGCAGTGCCTCGTCCAACACCATGCGCGTGTAGGTCAGCCTGGGCACATCCTCCAGCGTGGGGGGACGCCCATTGAGCACGCTCTCTAGCTCAGCGTGCAGCCGCTCTCGGATCAAGGGATTCGTAGAGAGCATGAACCAGCTCCAGGTCAGCAGGTTGGCTGTGGTCTCGTGGCCTGCAAAGAAGGTGATCAGCACCTCGTCGCGCAACTGCTTGCGGTTCATCGTGCGGCCGTCTTCATCCTTGGCCGAAATGAGCAGCGAGAGCAGATCGTCGGCCGCAGGCATCTGCAGTCGCTTGTCGATGATGCCGTACAGGAAATCATCAATCGTGGACAGCGCCTGCTTGAAACGGCGATTCTTGGGCGTGGGTACATAGAGGGGCGGATCGATGAAGGACATCGAAGTGCTGGACACATACTCCAGAATGCCAATCAGGGCATGCCCGGCGTCGGCGTAGTCGTCACTGATGTCGATGCCGAACATGGAACGGGAGATGACGCTCATGGCAAGACGCATCATCTCGATGTTGACGGCCAGGGGACCGGCGTCCTGAGGCCGGTTTTGCCAGCCGCTCAGCATCTTCTCCGTGGCGTCCACCATGATATCGGCGTAGACGGCCACACCCTTGGGCGTATACGTGGGCTGCATCAGCTTGCGCTGCCGGGCCCAGAAGGGGCCTTCGCTGGTGAGGATGCCGTTGCCCAGGGCGATGCGCAGCTTGTCATGGCTGACGCCCTTGGGGTAATTGTCCACATTGCCCACCAAAATATGGCGGATATGTTCAGGCCGCACAAACTGGTGGATGGTCATCGGACCCGCCTTGACCCGGGCCACATCGCCATACGTGTGCCACAGCTTCAAATAGGAGACGATCACATCTTCCCGGCGGCCCATAATGGCCTTGGCCATATCCATCATGCCAGGTTGGGGGCCGGGGGCCAGGGTGGTGGCCGAATCGGCCAGGGCTGTCTTGGACATAGTAAATCTCCTGTTTGATTGACCGTAGGCGACTAGGGAGAAGACCTTAGCGGATTCTGCGGCCTGACGTGAGTTTTGCACCAGAATCTAGCTACTGAATATTGTAACACGCTTGTTTTTGGCGACCACAACCTGACCCTGATCTGATATCATGGACAGGTCAACTCCCATCCACCCGACAAAGGCAACCGAAATGCCCTACCTCACTAGAATGGCGGTTATTCTCTGCACCACCTTCCTGCTTGGGACGTTTCAGCAGCCTCTCCCCGAGCTGGATTCAGTCATCCAGCGCGCCGTCAACTATCTCCAAGAGGAGTACACACAGAGCGACCCTCAGGTAGGGCTGATCCGAGAGGCGCCCGAGGCGGCGCCGGATACCTACTGGGTCATCAACGACAACTGGCTTGCGGCGCGTGCGCTGGACGCCGCGGCGAGGACGAACTGGCCCACAAGCTTTATACCGCCATCGAGGACTATGAAGAGGAATATGAAGATGATCTGGCCAGCGGCTTGATCGAAGTGCTCGACGGCCAGATCATTGACTGGCCGCCCTACGTCGCCACCCCACACCGGCTATCTGCAAAGAACGTGTGGGTCGAAGAGCATCCCACCACCGGCAACCAGTTTGACGACTGGCCCACCTATGCCGATCTGAGATCCTATCGAGCGTTGGGCCTGTTCAACGAGGGGAAGCGGCTGCAGGCCCGTCTCCTCTACATCGGCCTGATCATCGACTTCAAACGCAATGGAAAAGGCTTTGAAGATGCGGTGTACGCAGCCTCGGTCAAGGAAGGCGAAGGCCACTACGAAACCTACAAACTGGCCCTTGCCCTGATTGCAGGCCATCGGCTTGGGTTCCCGGTCAACCGGCAGATCCTGGCCGCACTGCTTGCCCAACAGGCGGACTCCGGCGGGTTCGTCACCCACTACAACGAAGAGGGTGAAGCGAGAGGAGACACCAACGTAGAAACCACCGCCCTGGCCTTGCTCGCCCTGACGGAAGTCAGCAGGGCAGACCCCTAGGGGGACACTGCTGCTGGTATCCACCGCACGGTGTTCCCTCGGTTCACCCCCACACGCGTGGGAATACGCGCTTCACGGTCTAGTGCCCAGTTCCCAATCAGCGATACGCGCCCAACACATTCCCATAGCGGTGGACGGTCTGCGAGATGGCCTGTTCGCGCAGGTAGAAGCGCAGTTCGAGCCGTCCGTTGGCGATGACGGGGGCATCGGCGACGCTGATCCCCGCCTCGTTGAGGGCGCGGCGCAGGGACTCGGAGAGCGGCGCCACCGCGCGCAGACGGTCGTAGGGTGCCTTCCCTTGTTGCAGCCGGGCGATCAAGCCGCTTTCTTCCTCGACGATGCCCTCGACGTGGGGAGCTTTCACCAGTGGCAGCCACGCCTCCATCCCCGTGCCCAGGCTCAGGGTCAAGGGCGCGCTGCAGGTCGCTGCGGCCAGGATCGCCTGCGCCAATGCCAGCGGATCGGCGTCCGCTTCGGCGCGGACGAGTAGACCGCCCAGCGGGCGATAGCGGAAGAGGTTTCTCTCACCCAAAATTGCGCTGGGATCGTGGCTTTCGCCGAAATGATCGTACCAGGCCCAGGCGTAGCTGCCTGCGGCGGCACGCAGCGTTTCGATCTGCGGCTCAGCCAGCAGCCGTTCCAACCGGGCCAGGACCGTCGCCACTGCCGGGGCCGGCCGTGCCTGCTGTTTGGGATGATCCACGGCGATCCATGTGCCGAATTGGAGCACATAGTTCGGACCGCCCGCCTTGGCCCCCGCCCCCACCACAGAAGCCTTCCAGCCGCCAAAGGGCTGGCGCTGCACAATCGCGCCCGTGATGTGGCGGTTTACGTAGCCATTCCCAACCTCAATGCGATCCATCCAGCGCTCGATCTCGCGGTCATCCAGCGTGTGGATGCCGCCGGTCAGCCCGAACTCGACGCCGTTGGCGATGTCGATGGCGTCGTCCAGATCCTCGGCGCGCATGAGACCGAGGACCGGTCCAAAGCACTCGGTCTGGTGGAAGAATGATCCCGGCGCCACGCCCAGTTTGATCCCCGGCGACCAGAGCGGCTGGGCGCAGGGATCGGCCACATCCTCGCCCAGGGGAACGGGACGCGGCTCCAACAGCCACGATTCGCCCGGCTCCAGCGAGGTGAGGGCGCGACAGAGCTTGGGGCTGGGCGGCTGCGTCAGCGGTGTGACCACGCTGGACAGATCCCAGACCGGGCCAACGGTGAGGCTGGCGGCGGCGTCCTGGAGTTGGCGGCGGAAGGTGGGATCGTCGTAGATCTCGGCTTCGAGGATGGCCAGGCTGGCGGCGGAACACTTTTGGCCGTTGTGGCCGAAAGCCGAGCGCACAATGTCCTTGATCGCCTGGTCGCGGTCGGCCAGCGCCGTGACGATGATGGCGTCCTTGCCGCTGGTTTCGGCGAAGAGGCGCAGATCGGGCCGCCAGCGCTGGAAGAGCCGCGCCGTCTCAATGCTGCCGGTGAGGATCACGGCCGCGGTGCGCGGATCCACGATCAACTGTTGGCCGATCTCGTTGTCCGGCGCGGGCACAAATTGGAGCACCTCTCGTGGGACGCCCGCCGCCCACAGTGCCTGCACGATCTGCCAACCCACCAGCACCGCTTCGGGCGCGGGCTTGAGGATCACGGCGTTGCCCGCCATCAGAGCCGCCAGCACCCCACCGGCGGGGATGGCAAAGGGGAAGTTCCACGGCGGCGTCACCACGACCACGCCCAGCGGCTGCAAGCGGAAATGGACGACGGCGTCGCCCAGATCGAGGGCGTGGGCGTAGTAGCGGGCGAAGTCGATCCCCTCGGAGACCTCGGGATCGGCCTCGGCGGGCGACTTGCCGGTGTCGAGCATCATGCTGCCGATGATCTCGCCGCGGCGACGGCCGAACTCATCGGCGGCGGCGAGGAGGATGGCTTTGCGCTCGCCGATCGAACGCGCGCCCCAGGTCGGCTGCGCGTCCACAGCGGCGGACAACGCCCGATCCACCAACCCGGCGTCGGCCAGGCTGTGTCGATAGCCCACATGCCCCGGCCGCGACGGATCGACGCCATCCACCAAAGGTTCGCTCTCAACAAAGTCGCCGCCGATCTGCAAGGGGATCGTCTGCGGCGCACGGTCGCGCCACGCCGCCGTGATCTCGGCGATCCACTGCTGGTTTTGCGGCAACGACCAATCGGTGTCCGGCTCATTGAAGAAGCCCGCGGCCTTGTCCGTCGCCTGGGCTTGGGATTCGGCGCGGCGATCCTGGGTGCGGTTGGGCGTGGCCTGCACCGTCTCGACCAACTCGCACGCGGCCAGGAATTGATCGCGCTGTGCGATCCACTCGGCGCTGCCCGGCTGCATGCCAAAGAGATCGTGGAGGAAATTTTCGGGCGCGGTGTTTTCGTCCAAGCGGCGCACGAGATAGGCGATGGCGCTGTGGAAATCCTCAGATTTGACCACCGGTGCGTAGAGCAGCAGCCCGCCCGCTTCATCCTGCACGGCGCGGGCCTGATGATTGGCCATGCCTTCGAGCATCTCGAACTCGACATAGGCTTCCACGCCGTGCCGCGCTCGCAGGATCAGCCCGTAGGCGATGTCGAAGAGGTTGTGGCTGGCAATGCCCAAATGGACGGCGGGCGCATGGTCGGGCTCGCAGCCGTACGCCACCATGCGTTTGAAGTTGGCGTCCACCTGGAGTTTGGTGGTGTAGGGGGCTTGTGGCCAGCCGTGGATGGCGGCGTCCACCCGTTCCATGGCCAGGTTGGCGCCTTTGACAATGCGGATCTTGATGGGCGCGCCGCCCCGTTCACGGCGGGTGATGGCCCAATCGGTCAGATCCTGTTGCAAGGGGAAGGAATCGGGGATGTAGGCTTGCAGCACGATCCCCGCGCGCAACCGCATGAACTCCTCTTCGTCGAGCGTCTCTTTGAAGGCGTCGATGGTGAGGTGGAGATCGCGGTACTCCTCCATGTCCAGATTGACAAACTTGGGCGTCTGCCGTCCGTCGGCGTGGGCATAGGTGTGGGTCAGCGCCTGCCGGTAGAGACGGCGCAGCCGATCCTTGACCAGTTCCACGGTCTGGCGGTAGGCAACCAGGTTGATCTGGCTGAAGATCGAGGAGACCTTGACCGAAATGTACTCCACATCGGGGCGGGCGAGCAGCGAGAGGTAGGCGTTCATGCGCCGTTCCGCTTCGGCCTCGCCCAGGATGGCCTCACCCAACTGGTTGAGGTTGAGGCGGGTGCCGCTTTGCCGCCGTTTTTGCAGATAGCGGCGCAGGTCCCCTTCCTCGGCAGGGAGGATGACCGAGCGGGTCTCCTGGCGCAGACGGGCGATGACCGGCGGCACCACCACTGCGGGCAAGTATTGGCCCATCACCCCACCCAGGGTTAAGGCCGTGCGTTCCCACCAATCCATGTAGCGGGGCGTGCCGTACTCGTCGAGCAGATGGCTAATCTGATCGGCGACGCGCGCGGGCTGGTGACTGCGGAAGGCCTGATCGACCATGGCAATGGTCAACTCCTTGCCCGCGGGGTCGTCCATCATGCGCGCCAGCCGCTCGGACTGTTCGCGTTCGGCGCTGTGCTGTTGGGATCGGGCCGCAATCAGCAGCCGCTCGGCCAGATCCACGGCCTGCTGGGCCAGATCAGATGGGTCCTCGCCTTGAGGATCAACCGGAAGTGGATGGATAGACATCGTCGTCGCTCCTTTCAAAGCGTCAGGCAGGGTAGGTTGATCCTGGTGTCAGTGTCAACGGTCAAGGGATGGTAATTGCGTAGGGGCGCTGCTTGCTGCGCCCGCCCGCCGGCATCCCGATAACCTCACGCCAAGCCGTAAAGCCCGCCAGGGTCTTCTCCTGAACTTCTTTGCGCTCGTCCGACCGCAGCGCCTGTACCTAGCGAACTTAGCAGCCTCGTCGGCGATTCCGTCGAGATGCTGAAAATCGCCACAAAGAACGCATAGAACACAAAGAAGAAGAGAAAAGCGACCTTATCTATGTGTTCTCTGTGTTCTCTGTGGCGGTAAAGGCAGTAGGATTGCCACAAAGAACGCATAGAACACAAAGAAGAAGAGGGAAGCGACCTTATCTCTGTGTTCTCTGTGGTAGTTCGCGCCACGTTCGCTCTCTTGCCGGGTAGTCCCGCTCCTTAGCTTCGCCGGGCACAAAACTCTCGGTTTCAACGTGCCACCACTTTAGTATACAACGGCACTGTGCGGAGGGGAATGGGGTGGATTGGGGGCTGGGAAAGATCAGGTGGGGGTGGTCAATGATCCATTGGCGGGAAGATCCAGTTGCGTGTGCAGGCGCTGTTGTTGTGCCTCTGCAATACGCTGATTGGCCAGTTGACAATACTCTTGTGAGATGTCGAAGCCAATGTAATGCCTTCTGTTTTCCACGGCAGCCACCGCCGTCGTGCCCGACCCCATAAACGGATCAAGCACCACGTCGCCTACATAGGAATAGAGGCGGATGACCCTGGCCGCCAGTTCTACGGGAAAGGGCGCGGGGTGGCCCACCCGTTTGGCCGATTCGGGGGCAACCTCCCAGATCGAAAGCGTAGAGGCCATGAACTCATCTCGCTCTACGTCAGATTCTCCCCGGTCGGGGCGGCTGAAGTCCTGTTTCGAGAAGACAAGCAGATACTCGTGAACGTCACGCAGGCGCGGTGCTTTGGCACTCATCCAACTGCCCCAGGCGCAACTGCCGCCTGCCCCTTTCGCCTTCTGCCAGATGATCTCACCCATGGTGAGGAAGTCGATCTCCCAGTGAATCTGGTAGAAAAGGGCGTGCAGCGGGATGTACGGCTTGCGACCCAGATTGGCGATGTTGATAATATACCGCCCGCCCGGCCGCAGCACCCGGTATACCTCTTTGCCCACCGCTCGGATCAGATCCAGGTATGCTTGCAGGCTCAAATCGTCATCATAACTCTTGCCCACGTTGTAGGGCGGTGATGTGAAGGCAACAGCCACGCTGTTATCGGGAATCTCTGTCATCGCCGTGGCGGACTGGCAGTAGATCTGATCTACCCACGCACCAGGGGCTGGAACTTCAATGCTGTTTAACGTCTGTTTCGAGGCCGGCTCAGCGAAAAGACTCCCATAGATACTTCTGCCGTAAAACTCAGAGGAATCATGAGACTCTCGCTTGCCTACCCCAAACGCAGACGTTTTCGTGTTTTTCATTGAATGATCCCGCTATCGCGTTTCCCTGACATCACATGCCCTGAATGGTATGCAGCACTATAACACATGTGTTCGTCAACTAGAAAGCGACTCCTCGGGCGCATCCCCCGTTTTTCGGTTCTGCTCTTCAGAGCAGCTACCCAGAACGGACCGGCACGGAGGCCGGTCCCTACACGTAGGGATGGACCTCCGTGTCCATCCGTCCTGGCTTCCCGGAAGACATGGACCCACCCAATAATATGGGACACACTCGCTCGCACAGGGCGCACCCAGGATCTGTTGGCGGATAGAAGCATCTGGTACCGGCGTCGCCTTCCTATCTGGGGTGTTGGGGCGTGAACAGTGAGCAGGGTGCTCTTAAAAACGCTCTGCCAACGGATCGCTCTCCTCGTCGTCGCTGAGGCGGCGGCCCAACCATGTCACCAGCGCCAGCGTAGCTACCGCCAACACGACCAACAGCAGACCCGTCCACAGTGCGGCGTCGAGGTCACGTTCCAGTGCGCTGTAGACGAGCAGGGGCATGGTCTGCGTGCGACCGGGCAGGTTGCCGGCAAAGAGGATGGTGGCGCCGAACTCGCCCAGTGCCCGCGCCCAACTGAGGACGAGCCCTGTGAGCAGGGCGCGGCTGCTTAGCGGCAGCGTGATCCGCCCAAAGATCTGCCAGCCCGAAGCGCCGTCCATGCTGGCGGCCTCTTCGATTTCACGCGGGATGGCCTCGAAGCGCACCTGTGCCGCCCGAATGTAAAACGGAGAGGCCACAAAGAGCTGGGCGATCACAATCGCAGCGGCGGTGAAGGGTAGCGAAAGGCCCAGCGCCGCCAGCGCCGGGCCGAACAGGCCGCGACGACCAAAGGCCATCAGCAGCGCCAGCCCCGCCACCACCGGCGGCAGCACAATCGGCAACTCGACGATCAGGTTGAGCAGCCGTTTGAAGGGGAACTGATAGCGCGCAAAGACATAGGCCAGCGGCGTCCCCAACAGGATCACGAGGATCATGCTCACGGCGGTGGTGAGCAGGCTGAGGCGCACCGCGTTGAGCACAGCGCTGTCGAGCAACGCCAGCGGCTGCGCAGGATCCTGCAGCCCGCGCCAGAAGAGCGCCAGCAATGGGATCAGCAGCAGGGCCAACATCACGGTGCCCGCCAGACCGACGGTCATGCGCATGGTGAACGATTCGCGCCGGCGCGACGAAGGACGATTACTCATTCGCCGGCGGCCCCAAACCCCCATCGCATCAGAATCGCCTGCCCCTCGTCGCCCAGGACAAAGTCGACGAAGCGCTGTGCCACGGTGGGGTGAATAGCATCACCCACCGCTGCAATCGGATAGGTCGCCACCACATTCAGCGCATCGGGCACGGCAATCTGAGCCACGTCGGCGGCGATGTCGGGCGTCACATCCGAGGTGTAGACCACGCCGGCGTCGGCCTCACCCAGGGCCACCTTGGCCGCCACCTGGCGCACATTCTCCTCTTCCGAGACGAGATTGGCGTAGACGGCCTCGGCGAATGCTGCGCCGTAGGCCGGGTCCTCGCTTAGTCTGGCGATCATCTGATCGGCGTAGCCACGCACCGGCACGCCCGGCGTGGCCAGCACCAGCTTGATTCCAGGCAGTGCCAGGTCGGCCGGCGTCTCGATAGCGGCCGGATTGTCGGCGGGCGTAATCACCACCAGTCGATTGGTGGCAAAGGTGACAGGATCGGCGCTGATGCGCCCGCCATCGACCACATTCTGCATCTGTGCGGCGTTGGCCGAGGCGAAGACATCGGCGGGCGCGCCCTCCAACAACTGCGTGGCCAGCCCCGACGAGCCGCCGTAGTTGGTCAGGATCGTCACGTTGGGGTTCTGCGCCTCAAAGGCCGCCGCCATCTCATCGAAGGCATCGGTCAGCGAAGACGCCGCGAAGACGAGCAACTCCAGCGGCGCCTCATCGTCGACGAGCGGCTGATTGCCGTCTGTAGAGGTCGGCGTCGGTGAACAGCCGGCCAGCAACAGCAGGCCGATTGTGCAGACCAGCATTCGGCGTAGACGTGCAATCGAAAGACCAAACATTGTCACTCTCCTTTCGTGGAGTGTAGAGTGGGCAAAGCGGCAGATCCGTCAACGGTCTACGCTCAACTGCCGGCGACACGCTCCCAGCCAGTCCAGGATCAGCTCGATCTGGCGACGGCGAAAGTCGTCGACCAGGGCAAAGAAGGGATCGTCGTCGTGGGTGCTGGCGTGCCCGTCCGGCCACTCCTCGAGCATGGCGAGGCAGACCGCAATCTGGGCGTCGATCAAGCGATAGGCGTCGGGCAAATTGAGTAGAGGGAAGAAACGAAGTTTGGCCAGGAACTCCACACGCACGGCGCGGATGGGCATCACTGGTTCGTATAGCCATGCGAGAAATCGGCGGCGACCCTCAGCGGTGAGCGAGTATATTTTTCGGGTAGGGCGATCATCTTGGGGTTCGGCGGTGGCGGCGAGGAGGCCCTCTTCGTGGAGGGCGGCCAGCGCGGCGTAGAACTTGCTGCGTCCCACCGTCCAGATCGGCAGGAAGATCGACTCGTACTCTCGATAGAGTTGGTAGCCGTGGCGTGGTCCCTGCATCAACAGGCCCAGGGCCAGATTTTCCAGCGAAAACGTGGCGAAGCCAATCTCAGATTTCGTCATGAATGGTAGTCATTCTGTGTATATTCACAATCTGAATAGATGAATGATACGACAGATCGACGTTGGTGGCAACTGCTGTGGTTTGCGAACGATACGCTCTCATCGAGTGCAGGACGTTTCAGCCGGCATGTCGTCGTAGCGACCATCCCCGCCGTCCAGGAAGGCGAGGACCTGAGCCGCTGACTACTAAGAAGGCGTATGATAGGAGCTGTGACGTGCTTGACTACACGCCTGTGGCGTGTCGGGTCTATTGACATGTGTCACGTGACAAATTACAATCATGTCATGATCAAGACATTTGCCGATAGACGGACACAGGATCTCTATATCAACGGCAAAGCCAGAAGGTTCCCCGCTGACGTTGCGAAACGGGCCGCACGCAAGCTGGAGTACATCGATCTCGCCACGAGGTTGGATGATCTAGTCGTGCCACCGGGGAATCGTCTACATGCCCTGGAAGGAGATCGAAAGGGGCAGCATTCAATCGCCATCAATGATCAATGGCGAATCTGCTTTCGATTTGTCGACGGCGATGCCTACGACGTTGAAGTCTGTGACTATCATTGAGGTGGAGAGAAAGCTATGAGCATTCCCAATACAATTCGCATGAAGCGTCGACCGACACATCCGGGTGAAATGCTGCGCGAGGACTTTCTGCCGGACTTCGATCTCACGGCGACAAGCCTAGCCAAAGCCGTTGGCGTTTCGCGCCAGTCGATCAATGAACTTCTGCGCGAACAGCGAGGCGTCAGCCCCTCCATGGCGCTGCGGCTGGCGAAGCTGTTCGGAAACTCGCCAGAGTTCTGGCTCAATGCCCAGAGAGCTGTCGACCTGTGGGATACAGCCCAGGAGATCGAGGAGGATGTCTCACGCATCCAGACGCTTGCGCTTACCTAGCAACGAGAAACTTTGTCAGTGATTGTCATGCACTCACCCTCTGCTCCTAGACGTTTGCGATCTGGTGTGCGCCGGGGAGTTGAATGGTCCTGGAGGGCGACCACGTCCATTCATCGAGTTCAGGACACGTCAGCCGGTATGTCGTCGTTGCGATCACCCCCGCCGTCCAGAAAGCCGGCCTTGCGTACTTCCCAGTGTGTCCTGTGTTGGATATAGTCTACCCGGGCGGCAGGCGTCGCCATATCAACTGGCACACACGCCGCTGTGATCTGCCGCACCGAGTTTGATTGTAGACCGGGGATCTGCTAAAACGGTAGGACGGATTATTGTGCAGGCCCAGAAAGAAAGCGAGGAAGGCCATGAACCCTTTCAGTTGTGACACCATGGTTGCCTTAGGAAACTCAACGCTGAACGGCCAGACGCTCTTTGCCAAGAACAGCGACCGGCCCGTGGATGAGTGCCAACCTCTCGTGCTGCAACGGCGGCGCACCTACGCTGAGGGCGCACGCCTCCACTGCCAATTTGTGGATCTGCCCCAGGCAGAGGTTACCTACCGCCATGTGGGTTCGCGGCCCTACTGGTGTTGGGGGTATGAGCACGGTTTCAACGAGCATGGGGTGGTCATTGGCAACGAGGCGCTCCCCTCACGGCTGCCAGAGGCAAACGAAGCCAGGCTGATCGGCATGGAGCTGCTCCGCCTGGGTCTGGAGCGCGGAGGCAGCGCCGATGAGGCGGTAGCGGTCATCACCTCGCTGGTGGAACGTTATGGGCAGGGCAAGTTTGCCAATCAGGCGGGCGTACGTACCTATGACAATGGCTTTATTGTGGCTGATCCGACGTCGGCCTATATCATCGAAACAGCCGGGAAGCAGTGGGCCGTCAAAGAGGTCGAGCGCGCAATAGGGATCAGCAACGTCTATTCTGTCGGCGCCGATTGGGATCGCCTCTCCTCTGGGGCAGAGGCGGATGCTGCCGCGCAAGGTTGGCAGGTGAACGACCACGATCGCCTGGATTTCGCCGCCACCTATGCCGCAGCGGCCGGGGCAAGCGCCAGTGGCGCTACTCGTCGCGCACGCTCCTGTGCGATTCTGGCCCGCAGCACAGGAGAGATCGACGCCAGACGCATGATGCAGATCCTGCGCGATCACGGCCCGGGCCGCACCTTCGAGACGCTCCTGGCCGCCGAGCAGCCGAGCATTTGTATGCACAGCGGCGGCGCCGGAACCTGGGGCAACACAGCCGCCAGTCTCGTTGCCGATCTCTGCGCCGACGGCTCGCGTCTCGCTGTCTACTGGTGCAGCTTCTATGCTCCCTGTCTCGGTCTCTTTTTCCCAATCTTTGTGGAGGGAGAACTGCCTGCGGTGCTCTCGGTTGGCGGGGGAACGCCGGACGATGAGAGCCCCTGGTGGCGCTTCCACAAATTGACCACCTGGGCTCTGGCCGAGGCAGGAACCCGCGGCCCTCTGGTGCAGGAGAAGTGGGCGCCACTTCAGGCGCAACTGCTGGAGACCGCCTATCCCGTGGCTGCTGAAGGACGCCGTCTATTGGACATGGGGCGTTCTGATGAAGCAGAAGCGCTTCTCTCTGCCTATATGGCCGGGAACGTGGCCACCGTGCTGGGCACCTTGCGCCAGATGACCAATGTGCCGGAACGGATTTGAGCAGACCCGGGTTACACTTTGGGTGAAGGGGTGAAGGGGTGAAGGGGTGAAGGGGTGAAGGGGTGGCGAGTGCCGGCGCTTTTGGCCGGTGGTTCGATGCCTGGCGGGGCCGGCCAAGAAGCCTCCGCTGCTTCTGAGGCAGGCTCTTGGGGGGATGGGTGCGTCCCAAGTTTTTGGTTCTGATCTTCAGGGCAGCTACGCAGAGCGGACCGGCACGGAGGCCGGTCCCTACACGTAGGGATGGACCTCCGTGTCCATCCGTCGTGGCTTCCCGGTAGACATGGACCCACCCAATAATTTGGGACACACCCTGGGGGGATGACCTACTGTTTGCGGCTTGGTGGATGTGCTATGCTTTTTAGGCACGGTGTTTTCTCACCGCGGTGACACCTCGCCGATGTGCAAATTGTCCTGTCCTCGAGTCGATCTGAGCGTCGAGATTGTCCTTTGTCGGGGCACCGCTGCAGAATTCGTCTCGAAGGAACCGACAGGGCACAATTCTACTCACTCCTCTCCCCCTTTCAAAGGAGCTGAACCAATGGCAACACGAACGAGAAGCAAGAGCGACGGCAGTGCAACCCGGTCCATGAAGGGCAAGATGCACGAGACCAGCAACAACATGGATGGTGGTCTTCGTGAGCAAATGGTGGGGCTGTGTAACCAGCAGCTTGCCAACACGACTGATCTCTACACTCAGACCAAGCAGGCCCATTGGAACGTCAAGGGCATCCACTTTGAGGAGTTCCACGTTCTCTTCGATAAGATGGCGCTGGCCGTGGAACCGTTCGCCGACACCATTGCCGAACGCGCCACGGCGCTGGGCGGTACGGCGATGGGCACCGCGCGGATGGCCGCCGCGACATCCCAACTGTCTGAATTCCCCGATGACGTGTTCGATGGCAAAGAGATGTTGAAGCTGGTGGTGGAACGCTGGGCCAGCTACGCCAACGGTGTCCGCGCCGCCGCCAACCAGGCCGACGAGGCCGGTGATCTGGTAACGTCGGACATGTTCATCGAGATCGGCGCCGTTGCCGACAAGATGCTCTGGTTTGCCGAGGCGCACTTGCAGGGCTAACCAGTCTGACTGTGGGTTGCGTCAGGACTATAGAAAAGAGCAAGGCCGAGGTATACCCTCGGCCTTGCTCTTTTCTATAGTCCTTCAGGTCAAGCTAGATCACGGGGTTACATTGAGGACGATGTCGCGCTGACCCACCTGGATCGGGTTGCCGTTGGCGTCTTCACCGTCGCTAAGGTCGATGAGCAGGTTGGCCTCGTTGCCGCTGAGGGTAGTCTCGTCTGCGAAGTAGAACTGGGTGGTGAGCACTTCCTCGCCATCCAACCTCACCTTGACGTGAATGTGGCGGGGGCGCGGCTCATACTCTCCGGGCAGGATGGTGCGGAACTCATAGTGACCGGTGGCGTCGGTCACTGCTTCACCGTAGAATTGAAAGTTGGGATCACGGCTGGCGGTATTGCGGTCGCCAGGATGTAGATAGATACCCTGATCATCGGTCTGCCAGATCTCGATGACCGCCCCTTCGATGGGCATCCCAGTGGCAGCGTAGACAGTACCGCCGAACTCGACGATCGTCCCGGCGGGCGTGCCCGTTGCGCCCTGCACCGAGGTCAGATCATTGTCGCGTTCGGCGGGTTTGTCGACGGTGTAGTAGGGCCCTTCTTGTTGGGCAGGCGTGAAGTAGGTCACCTCAATGGGTTCGGTTCCGGTTTCGGCGGCGGGGGTTTCGGTCGGTCCGTGATGCCGCGCCCGCTGCTTCTGCAGGTGATGCCACTTCAGTGGCGGTCACTGGCGTCTCGGTTGCGGCAATCGCGGCTGGTGTCGCCACCGCCGGTTCGCCGCTTGTAGTGGGTGCTGTGCAGGCCGCCAACCCCAAAACGATTGTCAGTACTGAGGTGAGCAGCAGTTTTGACCATCTCATAGCGTTCTCCTTCTCTGGTTCGTACTCAAGTACAGTTGGGCGTAAATACCACGGTGAAAATTTGGCACTCCTGCCTCTGGTCGGAAACAAGGATAGTATAGCGGCCAACTGTTACAAGACTGTGAAGATTGCTCTCAAATTCTATTGAGATTTTTTGTGGTGAAGAGTATGATACTTTCCATCAGTCGCCGTCTATCCTCGCCAATCCCACTCAAAAAGGTCATCTATGTCCGCAAAACCTGCGCTCCCATTTGGCAAGCAGATCGCCTATGCCGTGGGCCAACTCGGCTGGTCGACGTTGGTCAACATCATCGGGCTGGAACTGGTCTTCGTCTATCTGCCGCCCAGCAATGCCGGGCTGCCTACGCTGATTACCACCGTGGTCTTTCTGGGGGTGTTAAATGCCGTCACGCTGATCGCTGCTTCGGGCCGTCTGCTCGACGCCATCACCGATCCGCTCATCGCCAGCCTCAGCGACCGTTCCACACACCCGCAAGGACGGCGTATTCCCTTTATGAGATGGGGCGCGCTGCCTGCGGCGCTCTTCTGCGTGCTCATGTTTGTGCCGCCGGCGCAGACGGTGAGCGGCTGGAACATCGGCTGGCTGTTGGTGATGCAGGCGCTCTTCTATGTCTTTCTCACCGTCTACGTGACACCCTTCTTCGCACTGTTGCCCGAACTGGGGCACACCGCTAACCAGCGGCTCAACCTCTCCACGTGGATCAGCATTACCTATGCCCTGGGCATCATCCTGGCCGCGCAGACGCCGGTGCTGGCCAATCTGCTGCAATCCACGTTGGGCCTGCCCGATCGGCTGACCGCGCTGCAATACGCCATCGGCGCCCTCTCCATCGTCGCCGTGATCTGCATGTACATCCCCGTCTTTCTGATCAACGAGCGGACGTACTGCGAAAGCACCGCCTCAGAAGTTCCCATGCTCGACGCCTTACGCCATACCTTCGCCAACATCCACTTTCGCTTCTATGTGGTGGCCGACTTCGCCTACTTTACCAGCCTCACGATCATTCAGACAGGGCTGCTCTTCTACGTCACCGTGCTGCTGTTGCAAGGCGAAGCGCTGGTGAGCACGCTGCTGACGCTGATGGTCGTGGTCTCGTTTGTCTTCTATCCGGTGGTCAACATCCTGGCCAAACGCACCGGCAAGAAGATCCTGATCGTGATGGCGTTTATGGTGATGAGCGTCGTCTTTCTGGCTGTTTTCTTTATGGGACGGCTGCCGCTGCCACCTGCAGCGCAGGCATACGCTGTGATCCTGCTCTATGCGGTGCCGTTGGCCTTTGTGGGGGTGCTGCCCAATGCCGTCCTTGCGGACATTGCCGAACATGACGCCCTGCGTTCAGGCATCAAACAGGAGGGCATGTTCTTTGCGGCGCGCACGTTGATGCAAAAATTCGGCCAGACCTTCGGCATCCTCGTCTTCGCGGCGCTGACCACCCTGGGCAAAGACCCCGGCCAGGATCTGGGCATCCGTTTGAGTGGGGTGGCCGGCTTCGTGCTCTGTTTCGTGGCGGCGCTCGTCTTCATGCGATACAATGAACGCAAGATTTTAGGCGAATTGAAAGAGATGGGGAGTGGGTGAGACCATGAGCACAGAAACCAGGATTGTTACGCAGTATGCGCATCTGCTGCGCCGTTATGTGGAAATGCGACAGGCGCTCGTGGATCTGTTGCGTACGTTGGATGAAGAGGAGATCGACAGGGGGAGCAGCAGCCGGCGCACGGCCGCCGATCTGCTGGACATGGCCTTCGAGTATATGGACGAAGCCCGCGAACACCTCGAGCCGGTGGATAAGCTGATGATGTCGGCGCCGCCGCTCTTTTTCGGCTATAGCCTTCTGATGGAGGGCCCCGATGACGACAGGCAGAACTTGAACGATCTGCGCGATCTGCTCGACGGCCTCAACCTCGACTTCGAGTAAACTAGGCTCACACGTTGAAGCGAATGTAGAGGATGTCCCCGTCGTGGACGATGTACTCTTTGCCTTCCAGGCGCATGGCCCCCGCCGCTTTGGTGGCGGCGTGGCTGCCGTGTTCCACGAAGATGGGGAAGGGGATCACCTCGGCGCGGATAAAGCCGCGCTCAAAGTCGGTGTGGATCGTGCCTGCGGCCTGGGGCGCTTTGGCGCCGGCCTGCACTGTCCACGCCCGCACCTCGTTCTCGTTCATGGTGAAAAAGGTGATCAGATCGAGCAGGTGAAAGCCGCGGTGGATCACCTGGTCCAGCCCGCTCTCTGTGATCCCAGAAATGGCGAGGAACTCCTGGCGTTCCTCTTCTGAAAGTCCGGCCATCTCTTCCTCTAGCTTGGCGCAGATCACCACTACCTCGGCCTGACGTTGCGCCGCCAGCGTTCGAATCGTCTCGACGCAGGGATTGTCTTCGCCGGCAAGGGTGGCTTCGTCTACATTGGCGGCATAGATGATCGGCTTGTTGGAGAGGAAGCGCATCTCTTTGTCGAACTCAACGAAGGTCTCGTCTTGGGCCAGATTGTGATCGGCCACATACTGCGCAACGGACTTGCCCGCTTCTAGCGTCTCTTTGATGGCGTGGGCCATTTCTTGCACGGGCAGCAACTTGCGATCGCCTTTCACCTCGCGCACCAGCCGCTCGATGCGCCGCTCCAGCACCTGCAGATCGGCCAGGATCAGCTCCAGTTCCACGATTTCGATGTCGGATCTGGCATCGGGCGTCTCGCTAACGTGGACTACATTGGGGTCGTCGAAGCAGCGCACCACATGCACGATGGCATTGACATTGCGAATGTGGGCTAGGAACTGATTGCCCAGCCCTTCGCCTTTGCTCGCCCCATGCACCAGCCCGGCGATGTCCACGAAGTCGATGGTGGCGTGGATGGCGTTGGGCACGCCGATCAGGGCGCGCAACTGTTCCAGGCGTGCATCGGGCACAGGCACCACCGCTTCATTCGGCTCAATCGTGGCGAATGGATAATTGGCCACCACCGCATTCTGCGTTTTGGTGAGCGCATTGAACATGGTGCTTTTGCCCACATTGGGCAGGCCGATGAGGCCGATGTTTAAAGCCATAGGATCTGTTGCCTTCTCTATTAGTGTCTATCCGTAAATTACAGTGCGCAGCCCTACGTCCGCTCTAAACAGGCCAACTTCGCCGGGCTGCTGTGAATTTACGGATAGATTCTTAGTCCATTGCGGCGTAAATACCACGGCGCAAATGTGGCGTTTGTCCCGCTGGTAGAGACTGTCGGTCTATTTCCGCCGGGATTTACTTCAACTCGTGTTGCATCCACACATTTGGTTCCACATAGACACAGCGATCGGCGGCGTGGTCCACATGCAGAGGAGCCAGCAGATCGGGCAGGGTAAAGTCGCCGCTGCCAGGGAGCGCCACGCCAGTCCACTCCTCCCATTGGGCGACGCGCCCGCCGATGGTCATGGCGCGTGCACAGCTCTTGAGCAGACGCGCCCCTAAGCGGGAATGAACGCGCATCCACGGATCAAAGGGCAGGCCCTCGGCGTTGGTCCACCGCATGTAATCGTCGATGGGAATGAGGGGGTAGCGTGTCTTGAAATTGGGGCGCACCGGCACGATCAACTGGGATAGACCGGCTTCCTGGGCCAGGCGATGCATCACGCGCAAGATCGTGGCGCTGAGCCCCTTGCCCCGGTGTATCGCCGGTATCGACGCGCTCAACCCGACGAAGGTGTTGGCTTTGTGACCGGCTTCGAAAGCGAGCTCGGCCTGCTGCATCACCCAATCCCAACCCGTGTCGGGCAACGAGTTGGCGTCTCCGTCCCAGGGGAAGGATAGACCGTTGCCGCCGGCGATCATCTCTCCGTCCTCGTCGAAGAGGCCGAACTGAAACTGCGGCCAGCGATGGAAAACGCCAACCCAATCGGGATCGAAGTCTGAATAGCCGCGTGTCGACCCCTCCGTCACATAGCGCGGCCACACCTCTACGATCATCTTGTCGATCAGATCGGCCAGGTCTCCACGCTCGGATACGCTGATGACCTGGTAGCCGTCCAGGGTGAACATAGGGTACCGTCCTTTCGGGGCCAGAAGGGTTTAGAATCTCTCCGTAAATTCACAGCAGCCCGGCGAAGTTGGCCTGTTTAGAGCGGACGTAGTGCTGTTTACGGTTAGACACCTAGTGTACCATCACCTGCATCCGGTGATTGGCCATCTGTCGATTGTGCAGGACGCTCTCCGCCGTGTAGGCGGCCAGAGCCAGCCAGATCAGGATGAAGCCGACCAATTGCGCGCTGGAAAATGGTTCGTGATAGAGAAAAACGCCCAACGAGAACTGTATTGTTGGCGCGATATACTGCATCAACCCCAGCGATGTCAGCGTGAGACGGCGCGCAGCCGAGGCAAAGGCCAGCAGCGGGATCGCCGTGATCACGCCGGCGCCGATCATCAGGCTTTCGATGCCGAGCCCTACTTCGGGGAAGGCAGCCGTGCCTGTGAAAGCGAGATAGAGCAGATAGCCCAGCGCGAACGGGAAAATCAACCCCATCTCCAGGGTCAACCCGTGGATGGAGTTAAGCGCTGCCGTCTTTTTGAGCAGGCCATACAGCCCAAAGGACGTGGCCAGTGTCAGCGAGATCCAGGGCAGGGCGCCGTAGGTGATGGTCAAATAGATGACACCGGCGGCGGCCAGGCCAATCGCTGCCCACTGCAGCTTGCGCAAGCGTTCGCCCAGGAAGATCGACCCCAACAGCACGTTGACCAATGGATTGATGAAGTAGCCCAGGCTCGATTCCACCACAAACCCGGCGTTGACGGCCCAGATGTAGGTCAACCAGTTAACACTGATCAAAATTGAAACGGCGACGAAAGTGAGCAGCGTCTTGCGGCTGATGCCCCGTATCCACGACCAGTTTTGGCGCACCGCCAGGACGAGCAGCACACAGAGCAGCGACCACACCACACGATGCGACAATATCTCCAGTGCCGGCAATTCGTGTAGTGACTTCCAGTAGATAGGGAGCAGCCCCCACGTTAGATAGGCGCACAGCGCGTACACAAAGCCTTTATTCATGATCGATTCTTTCCGCACGAAGAAGTTCGGTTGGCGTGCGCAATTCGGGCGACCGCACAACCGTTAATTATGGATGAGAAGAGCAGAGAAGGCAAAAGATGCGTTGGTAGCGGGGGGCAGAGGATCCCCCACCAAACCGATCATTGGCAGGGGTCGTTGACACATTGACAGACATTCAGCCTATAATCAAGGCAGACATAAGCAGGATCGTTTCAATTTCTGCCCTGTACCAATGATTACTTATCCTGAGAAACCGATTTGGAGTGAAAATGACTGCAAAGCATAGCGAGCGCCATCGGACAGAACGCATCGGCTGGTTACGTGCTTCAGTTTTAGGCGCAAATGACGGGATCGTGTCTACCGCCAGCCTCATCGTCGGTGTGGCTGCCGCAAACGCGGTTCGAGGTGATGTATTGATTGCCGGAGTCGCCGGACTGGTTGCCGGGGCGATGTCGATGGCTGCCGGCGAATATGTCTCGGTGAGTTCACAGGCCGACACGGAGCAAGCTGAACTCGCCCGGGAGCGCAAAGAGTTGGAGGACGATGTCGAGTTTGAATTAGAGGAATTGGTCTCAATCTATGTCGAGCGAGGTGTCGAACCTGATCTGGCAAGACAAGTCGCTGTGCAGTTGATGAACCGTGACGCTCTAGCTGCCCATGCTCGTGATGAACTGGGTATCTCAGATTTGATGAGTGCCCGCCCTGTTCAGGCGGCATTTGCATCGGCGGCGTCCTTTGCCGCTGGCGCGATTCTGCCGCTGATCACGGTACTCCTGGTTCCAGAATCTATTCTGGCTCCTACCGTATCGGGAACGTCATTAATTTTTCTGGCTCTCCTGGGTGTTCTGGCAGCCTGGGTCGGTGGGGCTCCAATTGTTAAGTCGACTATTCGCGTCACCTTTTGGGGTGCTTTGGCAATGGCGTTAACCGCTCTCGTCGGCTCTTTGTTTGGCACTACCGTCTAGTCTAATACCGTTTTGAGTACACGGATCACTGTGACGACAGTGATCATGCCCATAGCCGTCCTGTCCACTTGACCGATGTCATTGCCTGTCCTGTCAGCTAGAATGGGCGCAATTTCAGGATTCTATGCTCATACATGCTTGTCTCTTGACGAAGGGAATGCCCATGAAGATTGTCATGCACCGAGGGTTCTGCGATGCCAGCCTGGCGTTTTGTGCCCGCTGTTCTGCCGCCTTCTTTCAGAAACCATTCGGCACGGATCGGCCGTGTATCGTGAAGGTGATTGACGACCACCGGGAGGATGGGCTGGAAGTCACTCTCTGCACGGATCAGTGCAATCTCACGTTTGAGCTGACGCCGGAGGTGCAGGAAGGCCTTGCCCTCGAAGGCTGGGAATATCTGGCTGACTTTCCTCCGGCGCTGATTCGTCGTGGGGCGGCCAAACGTTGGCGTAATCTGGAACGGAACGAGGCCAGACGCTGAAGTCGAGCCTTTGCGATTGCTGCGCCAAAGATACCGGAGCGTCGCATAGAAAAATGAGCAATGAGTTGGGCGATCCAGTCTGCCGACTCATTGCTCATTTTTCATTCAATCCACTTCAAAACGACTCACGGCCGAGTAGGCGCGCCTAGGCGCCGCTGTCCGCGGGCGGTGCTTCTTCGGGTTGACTCGGCTCGACGGGTTCAACAGGTGCCACTTCTGGCTCGAGTTGGACGCCGGTAACGTCGCTCAACTGCTGCAAGACGCGTTGCAGGGCATCGATCTGGATGCCGTATTCGGCCCAGTTTCCTTCGCGGATTGCCGCCTGCGCTAGATTGTATCGATCGTTGGCTTCAACGATCAATTGCTCTAAGGTTGCCTCCCCCAGCAGGTCACCCTCGATGCTGCCGGGCAGATCCGCAGGCAGTGCGATCGAGCCCTCGCCAAACAGCGCTTGAAATGCCGGTTCGTCGGCGATCTCGTCACCGAAGATTTGCGCCAAGGCCAGCCCCATGTTGTCGGCCATCACCACTCGATCCGAGGTGGCGAGGATCACGCGTCTTAGCTCAGGGATGCGTCCATTGGCGGCTTGCAGGTAGAGCGGCTCTACGTAGAGCAGCCCATTGCCAATGGGGACCACTATCAGGTTGCCGCGAATCACCTGGCTGCCCTGCTGATTCCACAGGCTCAACTGCTGCGAGATGATGGGATCCTGATCGATGCGCGCTTCCACCTGTTTCGGTCCAAAGAAGAGGGTGTCTTTGCCGAATTGGTAGACAATCTTCTCGCCGTAACTGGCCGGATCACTCTTCGCTGCCAACCACGAAATCATGTTCTCACGATTGGCCGGGGTGAAGGGCAAGATCTGGATGAAGTCCAATCCTTCGTTCTGGCCGGGCAACTCCATGAGCACGTAGTAGGGTTCCATCAATACGCTGTTGTTGTCGAAGACCTCCGTCGGCCATGCCCACAGATCCTCGCGGTTGTAGAACTCCGCCGAATCGGTCATGTGGTAGGTGCGGTAGACCTCGGCCTGGATCGAGAAGATGTCGGTAGGATAGCGTATATGGCGCACCAGGAATTCGGGCAGTTGCTCAACCGGCGTGAACAGATCCGGGAAGATCTGCTGGTAGGCCGCGATGATGGGATCTTCATCATTGACGACGTAGAAAGTCATCTCACCCGTATAGGCATCCGTGACAACTTTGACTGAGTTGCGGATGTAGTTGAGATTCCAGCGTGGCAGCAGCGGATTGTTCAACTCCAGCGGCGTGCTGTAAGGGAAGCGATTGCTCGTGGTGTAGGCATCCTGGAACCAGTAGAGTTTGCCGTCCTCGCCTAGAACGATATAGGGATCATCATCGAAGCGCAGGAAAGGCGCAACCTCTTGTGCTCGCTCGGCGATGTTGCGCTGCCAGAGCAGACGGCTTTCGGGCGTGATGTCGCTGTTGAGTAGGACGTTGATATCGCCGAAGCGCAGCGCAAAGGCCACGCGCTTGAGCAGGTTGCCAATTTCGATGCCGGTATCGGCAGAGAAACTGGTGAAGACGTTGCCGCCTTCAGCCGGGTAATCGAATTCGGCGGTGCCGGTACGCACGAAGACGTAATCATCGGTGCGCTCACCGAAGTAAATCTGCGGTGTTGTATTTTCGAGGACGCCGGTGGGCGGTAAGTCCTTGACCAAAAAGCGAGGCAGACCGTCGCGGGTTATCTCGGCCACGGGCGAAATGGCAACGCCATAGCCGTGTGTGTAGACTAGCCGGCGGTTCACCCAGGTCTGCGCCTCTTCCGAGAGCCCATCGGGGAAGAGTTCGCGGGCCGCCAACATGACCTGGCGTACGTCGCCGTCGATTATATAGCGATCTACGTCGATGTCATTGAAGAGATAGTATTGGCGTAGGGCCTGGATCTGGTTATAGGTCAAGAAGAGGGGGCGGTAATCCCACAGGCGAATGTTGGCGATGGTTTCGGGATCTTGTAGGAGCGCCTCGCTGGTAATCTCTTGAACGACGCTATAGTTAACGATTTCTACATCGCCCAGGCCATAGGCTGCCCGTGTAAATTCGATGTTGTCTTCGATGTATTGGCGTTCCAGCGTATACTCATTCGGCTCCACCTGGAACTGTTGCACCAGCCCAGGGTAGATGTTGCCCGCCACAACCGAGATGCCAAACCAGATGACGATCACGGCCAACATCGCCCGCCATGTCTGTCTTAAGAAGATGTTGACCAACAGCAGCACGGCCGCGATCAAGGTGACCACGATCAGGATGTTGTAGGCGGGCAACTGCGCATTGACGTCTGCATAGCCTGCGCCAAAGACGGCACCGCGCATGCTGTAGAGCAGTTGATACGAGTCGAGCCGGTATTGCCAGGCGATCAACAGGAGGATCAGCGCACCCAGTGCACCTAGATGGGCGCGCACTGCGGCGCTGGCATACCAGCCCCGCCACCCAATGCCGCTGACCAACGCCGTGGCCAGCAACGTGAGCACCAGCGTGGTCATCAACCAACTGCGCGCAATCTGCCAGACCGGCAGCGTGAAGACGTAAAAGCTGACGTCGTTGCCGAACAGTGGGTCAACCAAGTTGAAATTGCTCTGGTTGAAGTAGAGCAACACCTGTTCCCAGGTAGTCGATAGCCCCGACCCCATGAAGAAGGCAATCACAACCCCGGCCAGTAGGATCACCGGTGTAATGCGGACACCGATGGCATCGGCGATCTGGCTGATGGGGGTGTTGTCCAGCCCGCGTGGCTCCAGACGACGCACCAGCAGCACGTTGAGCGCCAGGAAGATCCAGAAGATCAGCGCGCCGGCCACCAGCAGGCCCAGCGAAGCGGTGATGCGGGTGGTGAAGACGGAGGCAAAGTTGAGGCTGCCGTACCAGAGCCAATCGGTGTAGTACGTCAGGCCGCGGTTGAACAGTGTCAAGAGCAGAAAGGGGATAACGATCCACCATAGTGCGCGCAGGTTACCCTGCGGGGGCTGGTAGCCACCGCCCCCGCCGCCGCCGGGCGGCCGATCTCTGTTCCCCTGGCCGCCATCCCCCCCATCGCGGTCGAGCAGTTCCCGTTCGATGCTCTTCCAATCTTCCTCGTTGAGCGATTCCATTAACTGACGAAACGGGTCTCGTTCTTTCATGAAGCGATTCCTTGTCCGTATACGGATAGTGTGCGCAAGCGCGCACTGGTTAAGATTCTACTTTGAGATTCTGGGATCCGCCCACTGATCGAGCCGCTGGAACGGATCACACAAGCTCAAAATAGACAGTACGATTGTCATGCCCGAGATTCGACGTTGTTGAGAACCAGATGTGCAAAATGTGGCGTGGCTCTGAAGACAGCACAGAAGTCCCAGGCGAACTCGATTGTCTCGGGCGTCGGGGTGACGCCCCTTAGGCAGAGGTCGGCGTCTGATCGGAAGTCCGGCAACCTGTGCGTAAAACGTATGACATGACCTTTATTGTACCAGACTTCCCACCCCTGGCTCATATCTTGACTGCTTTCTAAATTGTGTCGGTAATCTATCCCCCTGACTGCACTGTGCTCACGCGGGCAATTCAGGTTGGGATCTGGCGCAGCCCCCTGCTGAAGGGTGCGTCCCAAGTATTTCGGTTCTGATCGTCAGGGCAGCTACCCAGAACGGACCGGCACGGAGGCCGGTCCCTACACGTAGGGATGGACCTCCGTGTCCATCCGTCGTGGCTTCCCGGTAGACATGGACCCACCCAATAATTTGGGACACACCCCCTGCTGAAACCGTACTTTTGCCTGCGTGGGCTTGTGCTATAATCGAGGATATGATGACACCGAGCCTCTTTCTACCTGTCGATCTATCTTTTGTGCAGCAGATGCCACGGCAGCATCATTTTTTGACACAGCTTCTGCCCGCTGCGCAGAAGCTTACCTGGGTGCAGGCCATCTGGCTTTCTGGATCGTTCGCCCGCGGGGACGCGGATCGCTGGAGTAATCTGAATCTGCATCTGCTCAGCGATGGATCGGTGAGCGACGGGCAGTGGATCGAGGCCCCAGAGACAGCGGTTGAGGTGGATGTTCAGATGGATCGAACGCCCCTGGATCAGGTGGTGTCGGATCTGTGTACTCTGTTCGATCAGGTGTTTCAAAAGCAGTGGCACTGTCGTCTGCGTACACCCACCCTTGTCAGCGGCTTTACCTTCATTCTCGACAGCGAGGACGCCAGACGCGGCGGCGTTCATTTTGACATTCGCTGGACGGATCTGGCGCACCTGAATTCTCATCTGCACCGCTACCGTCCTGTGCGTCTGCTCAGTGCACGATCTTCGCTCCCCGCCACTTTGAGCGACTATCTGAGTGCCCCCTGGCCGGCGCTGATTGCGCCGGATGCGCAGGCAGTTGCCGCCGGCCTGGCCTATTTTTGGATGACCCTCTCCTATTTGCCACCGTTGATCAACCGTCAGGAGCACATAGCCGCCGCCCAAAAGTTAAGCGATGCCCGCCAGTGTCTCGCCGATCTGGTGGTGGCGCTCAACGGAGCGCAGCGCCCCTTATCCTCGGCGCGCATCAACCAATACCTGGGGCCGGCTCAACTCGACGCCTTTGAGAAGACGCTGCCCATCCACAGTGTAGACAGCACCGCCTGGATCGGCCAGGCCGTGGCGCTGATCGTCCTCTACCGTTGGTATGCCCCGCAATTGGTCGACGTCTATGCCATTGATTACCCCGATGCGCTGGAGCGGAGCGTGCTGGCTCTGCTCTCGTCTGAAGTAGACGGTTGGCCGGCGCTGATTCAAACTGGATGATCCCTTTGAACGTAGTCTTCGTCGCTCCCTTCGGCCTGGGGCAAAAGACCACGGTCTGGGCACGTACGCTGCCGCTGGCACGGCGATTGGCGGCACGCGGCTGCCAGGTCACACTCCTGATCCCACCCTGGGACACGCCGACGGACGCCGGCCGGTCTTGGGTCGATGGCGGTGTCGCCGTGGAGAATGTGCCACTGAGCGGGGGACTTCCGCTGATTACGGCGCGGCTGTTGGCGCGGCTGCGTACGCTGCAACCGCAGATCGTGCATATCGTCAAGCCGCGCGCCCATGCCGGCATTGTGCAGTGGATCCTGTGGCAGATGCGGCGAGTGCGTGGTGCGGGGCCGCAGATCGTGCTCGATGTGGATGATTGGGAGCAGGCGTGGTCGAAGATTGCCGGCTATTCGCCGCCGGTGGCGCGCTTCCTCGATTGGCAGGAACGTTGGGGAATCACGCACGCTGATGGGGTGACGGCGGCCAGCCGCTGGCTGGAGCGTACTGTCCACGCCGCGAAGCCGGATCTGCCGATCCTCTACTTGCCGAATGGGATCGTCGGCCCGACAACATCCGGGCGGGCCGCCAACGCCGGGCAGAGCGGGGATCCGTCGCTCCTCTACTTTAGCCGCTTCGTTGAAGTGGAGCCTGCCTGGATCGGCGAGTTCTGGCGTTCGTTGCGCGCTCTGCGTGGCGATGTGCGCTTGCTGGTAGCGGGGCGGGCGTTGCAGCCGGCGCGCGAAGAGGCCTTCCGCTCTGCCCTGGAGTATGAGCGGACGCCGGTGCAGTGGCTTGGCTATGTGGACGCCGACCAGATCGCCGCTCTCTACGCCAGGGTGGATTGTGCGATCTTCCCGGCGGCGGACGTGCCGTTGAATCAAGCCAAGTGCAGTGTACGGCTGGCGACGACCTTGTTGCAGGGTGTGCCGGTGGTGGCCAGCGCCGTGGGCGAACAGGCGAACTATGGCGCCCACGGGGCCGCCCGTCTCGTCGCCGCCGATGCGTCGCCACAACACTTCGCCGCCGTCGTGGCCGATCTGCTGGCCGACCCCGACGCACAACGCCGGCAGGCCGATCGGGCGCGCCGGCGTCTGCTCGCCGACTATGATTGGGATCGGTTGGGCGATCAGCTCTACGATTTCTACGCAGAGATCATACGGTGGCGATGATGAACAAGCGGCGGAACGGGTAGAGGGTGCGTCCGTTGGGGCGCTTGGGGTAGGCCTGGCGCAGCCGCTCTGCATACTCGGCCAGGAAGATCTGGCGTTCGCCGTCATCCAGGCCGTTGAGGATGGGGCGCAGCCCGGTGCCTTTGACCCACTCCAACACCGGATCGTCGCCTTCGAGCACCTGCACGTATTCGGTCTCCCAAATATCGAGACCTGCGGTCTGGTCCACGAGCAGATCGTAGTAGGCTTCGGCATCTTCTACCCACTTGCGCGCCACCGCCGTACGCAGTTCTTCGCTGCCCAAAGGCGACCCGCCAGGCCCCCCATTGGCCAACGTCTCGCGCATCAGCCGGTGCGACTCCATCCCCCAACTTAGCGGCATCTGCACGGCCAGGCAGCCCCCCGGCCTTAGCGACGTAATCAGCCGCGGGAAGAGTTCGGCGTGGTCGGGGATCCAATGCAGGGTGGCGTTGGAGTAGATCAGGTCAACCAGTTTAGGTGGCGACCACGTCTCCAGATCGCCCTCGATCCACGCGATCGAACTGGGTTCGGTGGCGGCTTTTTCGAGCATGTCAGGCGAGTTGTCCAAGCCGGTGACCGTGGCGGTTGGGAACTGATCCGCTATCAGGCGCGTGATGTTGCCGGGGCCGCAGCCGAGATCGTAGATTTCCTTGGGATCGCTGAGCGGCACGCGTGCCAGCAGTTCCAGCGCCGGGCGCAGCCGGTGATCCGAAAACTTGAGATACTGTGCGGGGCTCCACTGTGTGCCCGCCATCTGGCCCTGGTGCGGTTGTGTAGACATTGTCTCTCCTTGATGGACGGTTGGTCTGAGAGGGCGCGTGGTGCGTCACCTGTGGGTGAAGAGAGTACGCTAGATCTGGAAAATCTGGATCAGATTTCCACAGGTGTCGTTGAAGACGGCGACGCTCGTCGGCCCCACGTTGGTCGGCTCCATGCTGAACTCAACGTCCAGCGCAAGCAGCCGTTCATACTCGGCCTGCAGATCGGCTACGGCGAAGGCGGTGAGGGGGATGCCGTCGTCGAAAAGCGCCTTCTGAAAGACCTTCGAGGCCGGGTGACCGGTCGGCTCCAAAAGCAGTTCGACGCCGCTGTTGTCTTCGCTCGAGACGACCGTCAGCCAGCGCGCCTCGCCCATGTCGATATCCTGTTTCTTGACGAAGCCCAATTTTTCGGTGTAGAAGGCCAGCGCCCTGGCTTGATCGTCGACCATCACACTGGTTAGTAAAATCCTCATCCTGGTTTTCCTTTCATCAATCGTTCGGTGGCGTCTCTACAATTTAGCCGGCGAAAGTCGCTGGGGCAGAGGCCGAAGTGACGTTTGAACGCCCTGGCAAAGGAAGCGTGGCTGTCGTAGCCCGCGGCCAATGCCACTTCGGTGATGTCCACTGCGCCCATGCGCAACTTGCGCCCGGCCCGTTCCATGCGCACAGAGCGGACGTATTCGGCGATGCTCATGCCTGTCGACTCGGTGAAGACGCGGTGAAAGTGGGGCACCGAAAACCCTGCGATCTGCGCCAGGACGGAGCGCGCCAGCGCTTCGTCGATGTGCACGCGAATGTACTTCTTCACGGCGTCGATGCGTTGGGCATACGCCGCATCGGTCAGCGTCTGTGTCATGGTGCGCCTACCTTACTCGATGGGAACATGCGTTCGCTATGCAGACTGTATCATGTTTGCTCAATTTTGTGAAAGCCCAGCCCCAGAAAGAGACGCTCCGACGGTAGATTGCCGGCGCTGATGACGGCGCGCACCTGTGGGTACGCGTCCACGCGTAGGGAATTGACGGATTCCCACACCAGCCGCCGGCCCAACCCCTGTTGTTTCCAGGTGGCATGGGTCATAACGTAGGCGATCAGCGGACAACGGCGACTTTCCCATTCGGCGACCAGACATCCGGCCACGACCTCGCCATTGACAATAGCCAGGAAGGAGGGGGTGAGCATGGCAGGTCCTCCGCGCTCTCCGGACAGGTAGGCCGCGATCTCACCGCGTGCATCGTCCACGGTTTCGCCGTCATAGTCGATGGTGTCGCGATAGGCTTCAATCATCAAGACGGCCATCGCCTCGGCGTCGGCGGGCTGTGCCGATCGGAGCACGATGTCGTTTGCGCGGTCAGGTTGTAAAGCAGGGAGCGGTTCGATCAGGTTCAATGCATACTCGTGGCGGCTTGGCATGTCAGGTCTCCTTATTTGTCATTGCCAGGCTATCTCATCTCTTTGTTTCAATTGGGCACGAACAAACAGGGCGGCGCTCTCGACAAAGGCGGCCACGGCCTCGTCGGTGTAATAGATCGGTTCGATCTTGGGTTCTTCCTTGAGCTCGGTAAACCAGCGCAGCGTGCGCGAGCGCCAGCCGTCGATCTCCTCGGCGGAGAGCAGTGGGGCCAGGTCCACTGCCTGTGCCGCAGCCAGCCGCCTCCACACATCGGCACGCCAGGGCGCCTGATGGTAGAAGTTAAAATCGACCTGATCGGTCTCGCGATAGTAGAGCGCGTGCCGTTCGGCCTGGCTCAACCCGGTAGGGATGCGTTCCCGGTTCGGGATCACGATCTGCTCGATCCAAAACTGGTCGGTGAGGATGTGGGCAAGGTAGCCGGCGATGAACCCCGGCAGCGGCGGCGCTGCGTGGGCCGCGCGCGCCAGCAACGGCTCGATCTTCGCCCAATCCGGGTACTCGTGGGGCAAACCGAAATGTGTGGTCACCTTGTCGGCGGGTGTCCACCCGGGGCGCATATGGATCGCATCGGGGGCCAGACTGCCCAGCAGAAATTCGGGTGCAACCGGCGTGTCCATCTCTGCGTGGATCTTTACGGCGATCGCCAAATGGACCATGGGGAGGGGCATGGTCGATCCTTTCTCACAGTGTGCTCAAAAAGCCCTTGACGATTTCGGCCACACGCTCGGGTTCTTCATAGCGGATGCAATGGCCGGCCCCCGGCACGTTGACCACGCTCAGCCTGGGGTTGAGCGTCTGGAGTTCTGCCGCGGTCTTGGCGGAGACAACCACGCCGCGCGCCTCGTCGCCGGTGATCATGAGCACGGGGACGCCGAAGTCGGCGACATTACGGCGGAAATCGGGGGGCGGCGCTTTGAGGGCATTAAAGACCTCCATTCTGGCTTCGTGTTTTGACGTCGCCCAGAGATCGAAGGTGTCCGCCGACCAGCGCGGATTGTTGGTCTGGCCCATTGCCACCAGATCGGCGTGACTGGTGGCCAGGGCTGCACGGTGACTGTCGGGCCAATCGCTGCGCTGCTCCCTGCGTTCGTCGCCGATGAAGGCCGGATCTTCGAGGATGGCGCCGCGGATCAGTTCGGGCGCTTTGGCCGCCACGATGGCGCTGACGGCGCCGCCTAAAGAATGGCCGATGAGCGCCGGGCGGTCCAGCTCAAGCGCCTGGATGAAGGCGATCAGATCGTCGGCCTGCTCCTCGAAGCTGTAGCCTGTCTGGGGGGCGCTGCTCTGGCCGTGGCCGCGGGCGTCGGGCATGATGCAGTCGTAGTCGCCGGCCAGGTCATTTGCCAGTCGGGTCCAACAGGCGCCGTTGTCGGTCAGACCATGTGCCAGCACCACCTGCGGTTTGTTGCCCCCGCTGCGGTGGTAGTGGATGTCGATGCCGTTGGCGTGGACCGTGTTTTCGCTCCATGTAGTCATTGTGGAGACCTCCCTGGTGTTGTGGTTGGGTGCGTACGGTTCGAATGGCGGGCAAGGCCATTTTACCCCATTTTTGCGTAAAGTTGTGTCACGTTTTTTCAGTAGGGTCAATGAAAGGTGGCGTTGGATTCGTTTCACGGAACCTGGCCGATGGGGAGCGTTGAAAATGCCCCAGGGGCCGTGCGGGAGGATTGTTACAGATCTCACAGAGCAATTCGCTATGCTTTCTGTAGCATCGGTTATGCATGCGACTATCGATCCCTACCGCCAATGGAGGAGTTATTTTAGATGACAGTTACCCGCGAACAATTTGAGCAGGGCATGAGCTACGCAGAGTACAAGGCACAGATGACGCGCAACCTTGAACGTATGCAGGAAAACGAAGCCTCGATTACGCTTGACTCCGAGGATGTGCGCTACTTTGCCCAACTACCGCAGGCTATCAATGCCCTGGTGCTGGCCGAGGATTGGTGCGGCGATGTGGTGGCTAACCTACCCGTACTCGCCAACCTGGCCGATAAGAGCGGCAAGATCAACGTGCGCATTTTCCTTCGTGACCAGAATCTGGATCTGATGGAGCATTATTTGAAGGACGGGCAGTTCCGCTCGATCCCTGTCTTTGCCTTCTTCGATGAAAACTTCCAGCCCCTTGGGCATTGGATCGAGCGCCCGGCCAGCGTCAGCCAACGTCAGGGCAAAATGATGGCCGATCTGTATGCCACCGATGCGGCGATGAAAGGCGTGGAGCCGGGCACCTCTCCCGCCCAGATGCCCGACGCCGCACGGGCGCGTCTGATGCAGGCATTCACTGAATTTCGGGCCCAGAACCGTGACTTCGCCAATAGCGAGGTCGTGCGTGAGATCAAAGCCTTAGTGTCGCAGGGTTTGAACGAGAAGGAATCGGTGGCGTAATGGATCTGGATAGCGCTTCTCCGCCTGTCAAGGTCAAGATCGTCTACTGCGCTTCCTGCGGCTACGAACCGCAGACGCTGGAACTGGTCTCAACGCTGATGCATACCTTTACCTACGACCTGGCCAGCATTGAGATTATCCCCTGGCAGGACGGTACGTTTGATGTGGCTGTCAACGGCGATCTGATCCACTCCATGATCCAACACGGTGGTTTTCCAGAACCTGAGACGATCGTTCAGGCCGTGCGCCAACGGTTACAGTAGGGTAGAGTCTATTTTCAAATTCAAAGCAGCCCCCCGGCATGGTTTTATGCCGGGGGGCTGCTTTGAATTTTAGGGTGCACGGTTATTTATACGGTCTGTTCCGTTAACTTAGCGCCGCGCAGTAGTTGGGCATTGGCGGCAACGATGACAGTGCTCAGCGACATGAGGACTGCACCGATCGCCGGAGAGATTGCCGGTATGCCCAACGGCACCAGAACGCCGGCGGCCAGTGGGATGGCGACGATGTTGTAGCCGGCGGCCCACCACAGGTTCTGCACCATTTTGCGACGCGTCGCCCCACTCAGTTCGATCGCTTTGACCACGTCGAGCGGGTTGCTCCGTATGAGGACAATGCCCGCCGACTCGACGGCCACATCGGTACCGCTGCCGATGGCGATGCCCACGTCGGCGCGGGTGAGCGCCGGGGCATCGTTGACACCGTCACCCACCATCGCCACTTTCTTGCCCTGTCGCTGGAGTTCGGCGACCTTGCTGTCTTTGTGCTCGGGGAGCACCTGGGCAAAGTAGGTGTCGATCCCCAACTCGGCGGCAACGGCTTTGGCGACGGCTTCGCTATCGCCGGTGAGCATGGCCACTTCGATCCCCATTTCGTGGAGTCTATCGACGGCCTGCCGGCTCTCCTCTCGGATCACATCGGCCAGGGCGAAGGCAGCCACCGCTTCGCCTTCAACGATGAGGAGCACTACGCTCTGTCCTTTGGCGGCGGCGTCCTCTTCGAAGTCGGTTATCTGCGCCGATGGTGTCATCTCCAACATCTCTAGCAAACGAGGACCGCCCACGTAGGCAGTTTTGCCCTGGTAGTTCGCTTTGACGCCGCGGCCTTTGATCGCCTCGAAGCCGCTGATCGTGGGCCGAGAGAGACCGCGATCCTCGGCGCTGCGGCGGATGCCCTGCGCGATGGTATGCTCCGAGTCGCCTTCGATGGTGGCGGCCAGGGCCAGAGCGTCCTCTTCAGACCAGCCGCCGGCTGTTGTCATCGTGACCACTTTGAACTCACCTGCCGTGAGCGTGCCCGTCTTATCGAAGATTACGGTGTCGATATCACGGGCGCTTTCCATCGCCGAGCGGTTGCGGACCAGGATGCCGTTATTGGCCGCCAGCGCTGTGCTGATCGCGACCACCAGCGGCACCGCCAGGCCCAGCGCGTGTGGACAGGCGATGACAAGAACCGTAGCCACACGTTTGATGACTTCCACATCAAAACCGACTACCAGTGTCCACGCAAGGGCTGTGAGCACGGCGGCCGCCAACGCAATGTAGAAAAGCCAGCCGGCGGCGCGATCGGCCAGGAGTTGGGCGTTGGATTTGCTGTTCTGCGCCTCTTCTACCAGGCGCATGATGCCGGCCAGGGCCGTCTCATCGCCGGTGGCATCGATACGCAGGCGTAAGCTGCCGTCGCCGTTGATCGTCCCTGCGATGACGCGATCGCCTGGTTCTTTGCCAACCGGCTTAGATTCGCCGGTGATCATGGCTTCGTTGACTTCTGAGGAGCCTTCGCTCACTTCGCCGTCCGCCGGCACATTGGCGCCGGGGCGCACCAGCACGGTGTCGCCATTGTGCAGTTCCGTCACCGGCACGGTTTCGGTCTCGCCATCTTCTTTCACGCGTTCGGCGGTATCGGGCATCAACTTGGCCAGTTCGTCCAGCGCACCCGATGCCTGGCGTACGCTGCGCATTTCGAGCCAGTGACCCAACAGCATAACGTCGATCAGCGTCACTAATTCCCAGAAGAAGCCCACCGTGTTGGGCAAGAAGAGGGCGGCGACGCTGTAGACAAAGGCGACAGTGATGGCGAGCGAGATCAGCGTCATCATGCCTGGCTTGCGATTGCGCACTTCGGGGATGGCCATTTGGATAAAGGGCCATCCGCCGTAGACGAAGATAATCACGGCGAAGATCGGGCCAATCCATGTGCTGCCGGGGAATGCCGGTGCGGTATAGCCCAGCCAGGATTGGATCATTTCGCTGTAGATCAACACCGGCACGGAGAGGACGAGCGAAACCCAGAACTTGCGCCGGAACATCTGCTCGTGTCCTGAGTGATCGACGCCATGACCGCCATGACCGCCATGGCCCCCATGATCTCCCTGTGCTTCGCTTCTCTGGTGATCTGCGTGCCCGTCGGCTTCGGGCGTATGTCCGCTGTGTTCGGTGACGTGTGTATCTGTTTTCTCGGCAACCGAATGGGCTGCGTGTTGATCGTGATCATGTGCAGCCGGTTGGTCGAGGGTATCTTCTGGATGATGTTGCGGATGATCTTTCATGGTTGCCTCTATTCTCCCTTTCGAGTGGTGAAAAAAAGTATCTTCACCTGTATAGACGCACGTTCCTCCGTTAGGTTACAGTGGAATTCGAAGATTCCCGAAACTTGACGAAATTCCTTCAGTGTCGGGGTTCATTTCTTTTACAAGTGCAATCCAGACAGCCATGTTGGGCGCAGACGCGGCAGGATTCTTCCAGCCGGCTGCGTAATGCCTGACGCGCCCGATGACGGCGTACCTTGAGGTTGTTAGGGGTGATGCCCAGGGCTTGCGCCAACTGCGCCGGATCACCTTCGCTCAGGTCCAAAGACTCGATGATGCTTGCATATTCGGGCTTGAGCGTGGGTAGTAGATCTCGAAAACAGGCACAGAGGAGCGCGTCATCCTCTGGTTCAATCACCCATACCTGTTCCTGTGCATATTTGTCTATGGATTTGGACTCGACCGCGCGGCGACGGTAGGTGTCGATAACCGCATTGTTCAGAATGCGGTAGAACCAGGGGAGCAGCTTTTCCTCGTCTCTCAGGTCAGGCGCTGCGCGCAGTGCCTTGAGTAGACTCTCTTGCAAGATGTCTTCGGCCAGATCCGGGTTGTCTACTTTGGAGCGGACAAAGTTCAGTAACCGGGAGCGTTCGTTTAGTAGCTGCTCAATCAGTGCTTCCGCCATTTTCAAGACTCCTTTATCCTTCTATGTTCGATCCGCCAGGGCCTTCAAGAAGTAACCTATCTCCCTCTTTGATCCCGGTAGGCAATTTTGCTTGTCGGACGACCGTGAGGATGGCGCTGTATGACACGCCACATTTGCCATAAGCTTTGGTTACCCAAAAGTGAACGGCAGAGGTAAAACCGTCCACTTCGACAATCGCGTTGCTATCTCTTTGTCGGTTTCACCGTCATGGTCATTCTGCCGGGATCGGGCTTGAACTGGATCGGCAACGCGGCCACGGTCCGCCGCCGCATCGGCCGGCGTTGCCGTGTCGAAGCCGATCCTGCTGCCATTCGCCGATTCCTGTCAGCCCGATCCACGGCTTCCATGATATGGCGAATATGCCTCAGTCCTGCCTGAGGCGCGTACGCTGCCGGCGGACACAGCGCAGGCTGACGTGGATTTGCCGCTGCTGCGCTGGGATCGGGTACATCCCGGCTCGCCCAGCAGGTGACTGCAAGTACCTTCCCCATTCAAAATAAGGACAACACGTTGTTTTGCGACAGGATGACCCGACCTGAGCAGCAGCCTGATCCCTCCGTCGGCGCGCCGATCTCATCGTCACCTTCGACCCGGCATTCCATGAGACTGTCCGGCCCGGTGAACGCGGGTGGTGTGGGTAGAAACCAACGATCCAGACATGCCGCTCTTCGAACTGCGCATGGACGCCAAACGTGCTGCCATGATCCGGCTGGGGAGACGTGCTGCCCGCCCAAGAAACCGCGCCCCACGCCCTCGCATGCTCGTCCGCGGGCAGAGAATGTGCCATAAAGGACACAAAGCAGAACGGAAGGCATTTATCTCTGGGTCCTCTGTGTTCTCTGTGGCGATGACGATAGTAGGAAATGGCCACATAGAACGCATAGAACACAAAGAAGTAGAGGGGAAACGTACCAATCTCTGTGGTATTCTCTAAGGGGTTGCAGTGCTTCGTTTGGAACAGGCGCTGCCCCTCACGACTCGCAGGCCCGCTTCTGAAGCAGGCTTACTCAACCGACCTCGCTCTTTTGGGGGTGACCCCGTACTGCGGCGACACCGCGGCATTGCCGCGGTGTCGCTAGAAAACTCAGGCTTTCAAAGTGGTTTCACTTCAAATCATGATCGGCTCCACATCAGTCGGTTAGTCGCCAAACAGGGGTTCGGCAGCGACAGTGTAAGAGACGTCCCAGCCGGTGCTGTCTGTGTAGGCGACCACCAGACCGGCGCCCGCTTGCAGACAGGCGCTATCGTTCCACCAGCGCTCTCCCCAGTTGCCCCAGGATGCGGGGTCGCATTTGCCCACGCCGCCGGCCAGATAGCCTTCACCGTCGAAGCTGTCCTCTCCGCCACTCTGCTGATAGCGCAGGTAGAGATCGCCTCGGACGTCTACGGCGCAAAGGACTCGTCCATAGACGGCAGGATTGAGGAAGCCGCCGAAGTTCTCACTCGGTCCTTCCAACTGCCAGTACCAGAAGGCGACTTCGGCGTCACCTTGCAGGCTGAGCATACAGCCGTTGCCGATGATGGGGATCTGCCCGGCGTAGGCTCGCAGGTAGAAGCCGGTCATCTCGCCCAGAGGGCCTTCTGGCGCCAGATCCGCCTCGATTTGATCCATAGCGTCGGCAAAGTTGTTCTTTAGGACGAGGCTGTCCGGGTCCACATGACCGGCCAGCAGGTCGCCGGCAATGAGGATCTCCTGGCCCTCGCCGCCGAACTCACCGTCGAAGCTGATGCCCATATAGTTCATGTCCGCACCAATGCCCATCACCGCCGACGCGTTGTCCATACTGACGCCGCCTGAGGTAAGACCCCAGAGCGTGATGCCGCCCTCGAACTGCGGCTTGGTGGTGTTGACCACCAGGGTGGCGTCGAACGAGTCGAGCTTGTCCTCGAACTTGCTGCTTTCGATGCCCTTACCCACGAGCGTCGTGTCACCGTGGCGTACGATGGAAAGCGTCACCCGTTCGGCGTAGAAGAGCGGTGGTTCCGGTTCCAGCAACGGATTGTCGGGGATCTCCACCGGTAGTTCAGGGTCCTGATTGCGCCCCTTGATCTCGATCTGCGTGCTCAGGTGGAAGCGACTGAACTGTGTTTCCAGCCCTTCGCCTTCTACCTCCACCAGACCGCGCAAGCGGTGAATGTTAATCCCCCGTTCCGCCAGCAGACCCTGCGTGCGTCCGCCCACGTTCTGTACATCGAGCAGGTTGGTGATACCGGCATCGGAAAGTTCATCCAGCGCCGCTGTGGTCTCCTCGAAGGTGAAGGCACCCACGATGTTGCTCAGAATCTGGATCTGCTGGATGTAGACCGGTTTGGCCGTGGCGTTAATGTCCAGCTTGTCGGCCCACAGCCCCATCTGGTCCGCTGTGGCGCTGATGGACCGCGCTTCGGCAATCGCGCGTAGCGGGGCCACGCCTGCACTCAGGCCCAGGTAGACGCCGGTGGCAGTAGGTGAAATCACCGTGCCGGTGTCGAGCTGGATCATCTGGAGCCGCTTCAACCTCTCCTCTACGGTGTTGAGTTCGGTGATCTCCTTCACCGGGTCCGGAATACCCGGGATTTGCAGGTAACGGTCGGGCACGAAGCGGTAGTCTTTGAAGCCGACAAAGAGACCGCTACCGGCGGCGGCGTCGTAGACGTGGACGAGCCGATCGTAGTCAAAGGTGATGCGTACGCGGGCGACTTTCACCCATTCCTTGCTGACACGCGGCTGCGCTGCAAAGCCGGTGACCGTCTCATCCCAGGCCGCCATCACGATCTGGTCGGCGTCGGCCACTTCCTGATCGATGAAGAGCGGGCCGAAGTAGGGCGCTACCGGCACGCCGCGCAGGCCCACGAAGCCGTTATTGGTCCACGTAGCTGCAAGGGGCGCGTCGATGGTGGTGGCATTGGCGTTCCACACGGGCACTTCGCTGGCGGCGCCGGCATAGTCGCTCAGGCGCAGCCGTTCCATCAGGTAGGGGAAGCGCTGGAAGCGATAGTCTGCCCGGTCATACTTGGGGCCGTTGCGCGGATCGTCGTGGAAGTTGCCGTCGGGATCGAAGGCCAGATCGGCGGGCAGCACGGCGTCGCCATTGTTCAGCGTCAAATGGACCAGGTTGCGAATGTCGCCCTGGAACCAGAGGACGGTGTCGCCGGCCAATTTCTGGCGGAATTCTGCCGTTTCTAGATGGGTGTTCACCTGCCAGTAATCCAGCGTGTGATCCTGCTCACCGTCAGGGATGCGCCCACCGCCGATACAGGCGGCCTCGCCGGCGCCTGCGTCATTGACATTTGCCGTGAGCCAGATGTCGACCAGGTGCACGTCCACCATGCTGGGGAAGGGCAGATGTACATAGCCGTCGATGTCGATCTCCAACAGCGCATTGTCCATGAAGTGCAGGTCGAAGCGCTCAGGGCGAAACTCGTACCCGTGGATGGTCATCTGTGCGCCTGCGCTGTAGAGCGGGATATGGCGCTGGGTAATGCCCGAGCGGCGCAGGTAGGTGTCCATGCTCACGTTGTCGAAAATGGCGCTGTCGCCGCAGTTGGCCCAGGCCAACGTAGCCTCAGCCGCGCGCCGGTTGAAGCCGGGTTCCATGTTGCCGGGCAGCACGCCGCCCGGGATCACGACCGGTGTGGCCTCGGTGGGGTGTGACGCCCACATGATCGACTGCGCGATGCCGCTAGCCATCGTGCACGGCGGGCAGGCCGGGCGTGGTCAGCGCGCCCTGGTAGAAGTCCCAGCCTGCGGCAGGGGTGGCGAAGGCGTCCCAGTCGACACCGCCCAGGTTGAGGGAGGCGGTCATGTCGCCGCGGGGGCCGATGGTGAGGCCGGCGAAGGCGCCGCCCACCGTGCCCTGCTGGCCGTTGTCCGCGGTCTGATGGTAGAGGACGCTGACTGTGCCTGCGCCGGTGCTGCCGCCGGTGATCTGGCCGTCGGCGATGTCGATGGTCAACCCGTCCACGTTGACCTGGAAGGCGAAGGGATAGGATGCCTTCCAGTCCACAGCGGCGCTGGTGCTAAAGGAGCCGTCGACGCCGGCGGGGGTGATGGTTACCGTTTTGGCGGTCAGCCTCGTGTTGAGAACCTGCTGATTGGCGAAGTGCTCGTTGCTCAGCCCGGTGTAGGGCGACGTGATCAGCGGGAAGCTGCCGTTGTCGTTGTACCGGTCCACGTAATTGGTGCAGGCCGACGCCATTGTGATCTGCGACTCGTTGATCTGCAAGAAGCCGGTGGGGATGACCTCGATGGGCAGCGTCTCCAGGCGGAAGGCCAGGGTCGGGTGTGTGCAGCCTGCCGGCGGCGTAACCAGCAACGTACCGGCTAAAACGCAGGCTGTTTGTGATGCTGGCGCCGCTGATGTTCAGGCGCTGGGCTGCGTCGCCCACGTTTGCGCCCACGGTGAAGGCGTCGCCGGTGAAGATGTCCAGCGTGGCCGAGGCCGTGTTGTTGCTGTTGAACCAGGGCTGCAAGGTGATGCCGAGCAACTGGTAGGGCCAGCCGCCGGACGCTTGCAGCCAGAGACCGCCATCGGGCAGCGTGGAGAGGTCCACCTCGACACTGCCGCTACACACATAGCCTTCGGCGTTCACGGTCAGCCCGCTGAAGGTCGTATACACCGGAATTGACGCTTCTGCCGTCTCCAGGAGCAACCAACCGCCGCCGCTGACACTCTCGGGGCCGGTGTCGTAATCGTTGATGCCTTCCACCGTCATCTCAAAGCCGCCGCCAAAGCGGAAGTTGTACATCGGGTCCAGCGCTTGTACGGCCGCCACACAGCTCTTTAGCGGGTAGACGGGTGCATCGGCAGCGGGGCCGGGTGTGTAGACGGTGCCGGGCTGGCTACAGGCGCCTTGTTGGCGGGCTTCGGTGTAGCCGGTCGGTTCGCCATCGCGTGTACGGAAGGTGACGACGACGTAGTAGTAGCAGCCGCGCTGGGCCGACGTCTCTTCGTAGACGATGGCGGTGGTGGCCTGCAAGATCGGCGTGATCTGGACAAAGTCGCTGTCGGCGTGCAGGCTGCGGAAGACGGCGTAGTGGACGAGGCCATTCTCGACGACCGAGCCGGGGTCTACCAGCAGCGAGGCCGTGCCTGCGTTCCACGACGGCGACGCGTTCATCCAGCTTAGCTCGACCAGTGGGCGATCCTCGCCGGCGAGGACGCGATGGCTGCGCGGCTCGGACTGGGTGTTGTTGACGCCGGCGACCGTGGCCTGTGCATAGACAACGTAGGTGTAGACCTGGCCCTGCTGCACGCTGACGTCGGTAAAGCTGCGTTTTTCGGCGGCGATGCCGGTGAAGTTCTGCAAACCGTTGCCGTCCTGGCGCTGGATCATGAACTCGCCCAGCATCGGGTGAGCGGCCATCTCCCAATCGATGGTGGCGTCCCAGTCGCCGGGGCCGACGAAGATGCTCTCGATCTGGGTGATGATCGGCTGCGTCAACTGGTCGGCGTTGTCCGAATCCAGGTCGACAAGGATGATAGGCGAAGCGTCGATGTCGCTGAGGTTGCCGTATTCGTCCTCGAGGATCAGGCGGCAGCTCACGTCGCGCAGGTGCAGCGGCGGCTGGTAGATGCCCTTGATCACGGCCACCCAGTCCAGGCCCAGGAAGTCTGCGGCGTCGATGTTGGTGAGGTAGATCTCCTCGCCGGTAGGGCTGAAGCGACAGTTCAGGCGGATGCTGACGGCGTCGCTGTCGATGTTGACACACTGGCTGTTGTCGGCATCTGCCGGGTCCACACAGGTGGTGGGGAAGATGTCCACATGGGTGGGTGGCAGCGTGTCGTAGATGATGGCGTAGACGGCTTTGCTGGGCGCGCTGCGGTTGCCCGCATCGTCGGCCGCTATTACCCGATACCAGCAGCCTTCGGGGTCGAACGGATCGTTTGCGCAGGGTGCGGCCGGGTCGCTCCAGGCGCGCAGGTTGCTCGCCACCGTCGTCACATCAGTCCAGCAGTCGCCTGTTTCGCAGTTCATCTCCTGGCTGCGCTGGATGATGAAGCGGGCCACGTCGCGCCCATTGGCGTGTTCCCAGGTCAAATTCACCTGTGTGCTGTTATCCACGGCCAGGGCCGCCACGTCGTGTGGCGCCGCCGGCGGCAGATAATCCGCCGCAGCCACGACGATCGGGTTGCTGCACTGGGCGGCGTCCTCGGGCCAGCGGAGCGGCCGGTTGAGCAGGTCGCGCGGGGCGACACAGAGGGTGTGCGATGTGTAGTCGCCGGGCGCGTAGCGGAAGAGATAGTCCACGCCGTCGGCTGCGGCCACAGGGCCGGGGATAACGATGGCATCGCTGTCGTCTGCGTTCACATCGACGACCTTCTGGGCGTCGACGATCTGGTTGAGTTCGTCGACGGCCGTCGCCTCGAAGACGTCGTAGCCGATGGTGAGGGCGGCATCGTCCTGGGCGGGGTCTTCCAGGTTCCAGTTCAGGTAGATCTGGCCGTCGTAGCGGCGGTTGCGCTGGAAGCGTCCCCAGTTACCGTCCCACGGAATGGTATCGAGCACACCGGTGACGACGGTGCTGGGTGCAATCAGCGGGGTGCGCTGCCCGGCCACTAGTTCCACTTTGCCAATCTGGCGGGGCGTGCCGTCGGGTCCACCCTCGGTGGCGACCACGATATAGGTGTAGTTGGCGCCTGGCTGGATGTCGGTATCGAGGTACCCCCAACCCAACATCAGTGCCAGCGGGTAATATTGGTTGGTCAAGTGGATGCCGGCCAACCCATTGCTGTAGAGGAAGTTGAAGAGATCGACGATTTCGGTCTTTGTGGTGTCCTGGCTGAAATCGCCCTCTTGCAGGATCAGCGCCGTCGCCCGTGTAGAGAGGTCGGGCCAGCGCGCATCGGTCGTATTCAGCAGCGTCTCGGCGGCGCCGGCCTCGGTTTGAGGCGCCACCGTGGCGACGAGCGTTTCCGGTCCGCCGTTTTCACTGCGCAAGATCTGGAAGCTGGCCGTGGCGCAATCGTCCCAGAACCAGCGCAACAGCGTGCGGTCCGCCGAGGTGGCGTACAGTACGCCGGGTAGGTCGCCGTCCGCGTCGCCGTCTGCGGGCGTTGACGGCGCACAGACCAGGGGCGTGCCTGCCGGCATCTCGGCGACGTTGACCGTGCCCGTGATGCCGGGCTGGTCGGCGTCGAAGAACGAGAAGGCTCCGCTTTCTGTGAATTGGACACTGAACTCGCCACCCGGGTTCAGAACCGTGTCGAAGATCGGCGGCGCCGCCACCTGTTGGGCGGAGACCGCTTGCTGGGTGTGCGCGGCGGCCAGGGTGTCTCCGCCCGTCACCAGTGGCAGGTAGAGCGTCTGCACCGGCGCGGCAGGCGGCATCCCGCTGCGCAGCGTGAGCGCCACGCTGTCATTGTTGCGCCAGATCACGGTGTCGCCAGGTTGGATGTTGACGGTGCTGGGCGAAAAGCCATCCACCCGCGCCCAGGCGATGATGGTGGTGCCGTTGACGGCGGTGTTATCCGCTGCCTGGGCAGGTTGCGTATAGTGGGCGACCATCGCCAGGATCAGCGCAGCCAGCAAAATGGCCACGCCTATCCAGTTGGGAAATTTAAGAGCTGTCTTGTGATGCATGATTGGGGTTCCTCTCTTCTATGCTTCTTTGATTGAACTGTCTGTTGCTCTGTTGATTGTGACAGTTTTCTTGCCTGCTGATGCCTCACCCATGCGGCGTCATGCATCAATCTGTCTGCGTTGCCGCAACGCCAGAGATGGTCTGTTTCCCCCAAACGCGCGGCGAGTCCCGTGTGGATTCCACACGGGACTCGCAAGATCAGACCTATTAGATTGCACTGCGAGGATGTTTTTACCTCGTCAAGATGGGCAGGAAGATGTCGAGCAAAGAGCCTGTGGTTTGGATCTCTATGCTGACTTCGCCTTGAGGACGGGTAACGCCGGGCCGATCGATGTGAATCAAGCGTTTGCCGGGTTCGATATCGGCGGGAAGTTCAAAACAGAGCAGCGCGCCATCGGGGCTGACCGTGGTGGAGGGCGCTCGCTGTTCGCCCATCGAGACGGTGGTCCCCGGCCAGAAGTGCCGGCCCAGGATACAGACCTGCTGGGCGGCGCTGGCGATGCCGGGGTTGACCGTATCGACTTCGGGCGAGCAACCGAGATACGCCTGGGTATCCTGGATGGATTCGGCGATATGGAGATCGGGATCACTCCACTGCATCACGACGCCGCCACTGGCGTTGGCGATTTCCTCGGCCAGTTGCAAGTTGAAGAAGAAGTTCATGCTGTCCGCCGGGGGCATCATCAGCGGGGAGACGGCTACCGCAGCGGCCGTGGTGGCGTCGATGGCGGCGTCGAGGGCGTTGCGATCGGCGCCGGGGTCGGCGGTGGGGTTGCCATCCTCGGGTCCCTGGTTGGTGACAGGAACGATCAACCGCGTATAGTCGGCCTGCCAGGGATAGCCGGCCGCAACCGCAGCCACTGCTTTACCCCAATCGGCAGGGTGGTCGATCTGCGTGGACCAGTTTGTCGCTACCGCGCCGGTGGCGCAGGGCGACGCCGCGCCCCCGCTTGGCGGCGGCGCCACATCGAAGACCTGGTGGCGAACGGTCAGGCCCAGATCGGTCAGATCCTCGATGATGCCGGGCAGTGCCTTGCAGAAGGCTTCGGCATGGGTCTGCATCGGCGCCGAATTGTCGATGACAAAGACCAGATCAAGTTTGTTGTCATTGGCGTCGCAGTACTGCTTCTGGACGATGAAAGTGTGCTCGGCGCTGTCGGTCATGTTGTCGCTGTCCCTGGCCGTGAGGTTGACGGTGTGTTTGCCCAAACTCAAGCCCTTGACCTCGACCTCGCTCCCTGTGCCTGCAGCGCCGCCATCCATTAGCCAGCTCAGCCCGTTGCCTGCCACCTGCCCATCCTCGGCGTCTGTGGCGCCGCCGACCAGGGTAAGCGTTTCTCCCCACCCTACGATTTCGTCTTCGGATGGATTGCTGATGTAGGCCTGCGGTTTCTGCCCCCGCAACGAGAAGGGCCTATCCGAGGTGTCCGAACTGGTGAGCAGGCCGTCGTTGGCGAAGACGCGCACCAGCCCGCTAAAGCCGTCTGTACCGGGCAGATGGCTGACATCGTCGAGTTCCAGGGTATTGGAGACCGTGGCGGTCTCAACCACACGCCAGGTGGCGCCGTTGTCAGGGCTGTACTGCACGAGGAAGCTGAGCGGATCTCCATCGAGATCCTTGGCCTCCCAGCGGATGGTGAAAGGACCGGCGTAGGACTCGCCGCCGTTGGGTTCCAGTACCTTCACCGTTGGCGCGTTGGGGCTGGCGCTGCGGACGGCGATCTCGCTGTTGTTGTGCAAGAGGGCGACGCGCACCGCTTCTGCGACATAGGGCATTGCCAGCACAAAAGACGTGCCTCCGACGTCGATCCAGGGTGGGCCATCGCTATCGGGCAGATCAAATTGGAGTTCACCCACCGGCTGGTTGGCGGCGTTGAACAGACGCAGGATGTAGGCGCCGTTGTCGCTGACCAGGGTGGTGGCAGCGGTGTCGATCAGGACGGAGTCGGTGATGGTCCCTGCGGGTACGACATAGAGTTGATCGTAAACCGCGCTGTTGGTGGTGGGCGTCACCAGCATCGAGACGAGCAGAACGTTGTCGGCGGCCAGCAGATCCTGGGCAAGCGATACGCTGCCTGCGGTGGCGTAGTCGGCCTGAGCCGGCAACGCGTCGGTGGATGCCGCGGCCAGCGCACTGTCGGGGATCTTATCGTAAATGGCTTCATACGTGTAGTCCGAAGGCCAGCGTGGTTTGCCGGTGCTCATGGCATAGCTCATTAGGTCGCCGGCATCCCAGCCGCCGATGACCGTTTCGTCAAAATAGTCGAAGCCCATGTGCGAGCCGGCGAAACCGCTCCCCATATTACAGGGATTGTACGGATAGCTATTGTCGGTGCCGTCGGGATCGCCGCAATCGACGTGTTTGCGACCCTTGTTGTGGGCGATCTCATGCGCCAAAATCGCGCCGCCATGCGGGGCATACCAGGGGGCCACATCCGCCACAGATTGGGCGAAAGAATCGGTGGCCATGACACCCCAGGCAGACCAACCGGGGCGATAGCCAATGCCGCCGGCCGACATTTCGGATGGGTGGACCATGCCGAAGAAGTGAGCAGCTCCACACTTCTGCCACTGGTTGTGTGTATGCCAGATCCGGTACCAGCCGACTCGCGCCAGCACTTTATTGGTGTCGTCGGGCAGTTCGTAGGAGCCACCGGTTTCTTTGATAGTGCCACCGGCGTCGATCAGCACAGCAGGCACAGGATAGGCGTTTTTCAACCAGTCCACAATCTCATAAAAGCCTGGATCGCCGGTCGAGGCGGTCTGCGGAGAGGTTTTCACGCGCACCATTTCAACGCACAGCGGCTTCTTATCATTGAAGTTGGCCACAACGGTCATGGAGTTGTTGGCCTTGTTCAACTCGGCGATGGCGTCATCGTAGTTAATTTCGGCCTTGAGCGTAACGGAGCCGTCGCGCCACAGCGGCGGCAACTTGAAGTTGAAGGTGTGGTTAAGCAGTAAACGGTTGGCTCCGTTCTGAAAAACGGGGACGCTCTGACTGTACGGGGGCAGCGGCGATCCATTCAGTTCCATGCCCCCTTTGAACCCGCGCAGTTGAACCTTGGGAATTTGCCCTGTGTTGAGGTCGGCACGCGGGTAGACACGCACCAGGGCGTATTTTTCTGCGACCAGGGGCACGCTATTGGCCAGATCTTGAACGGTCTGTGTTACCTCCACGGCGTCGATGCTGAAGTCGACGGCAACGGCGCCGCTGCCCAGGGGCAGACGGTAGATGCCGCCAAACTGCGGCCAGTAGACGTAGTTGTTGGCAAAGAGGGGCTTGCCCGGCCCTAAGAGGCCGACGGCGATGTCAGTAACGTCGCCGCCGCCTTTGCCCGCCCGCCGGATACGCCCGGCGTAGGCGACGTTGCTGTCGACCCAATAAACATCGGTGCTGTTCACCGCCACGGCCCCACCGACCAGATTCACGGGTTGATCGTTGTAGTTCGTGACGTTGCCGCCGTTCTTCGAGACCCGCCGCGCCCGAGCAGTATCCCATTCGCTCCAGTAGACATCGGTATCGTCAAGGGCAATGCCGGTGGGGTTCTCGATGCCATCTGTGGTGTCGGCCAGCGTTTGCAGGGGGCCTCCGGCCTTGGGCACTTTGCGCACTGCGCCCACACCCGGCTGGTCGATGGCTTGAATGCCTGTCTTGCCTTCAATCCAGAAGACGTGGGTGTCATCCACAGCCAGATCGCGGATGAAATAGGTGTTTTCAACGTTGGCGACGGAGACCACCTGTTCCACGGCGCCGCCGGTCTTGAGGACGCGGAAAATGCCATTGTTGGTGCTGCCGCTTTCGCGTCTGGCCCAATAGAGATGTGTCTCATCCATGATCAGACCGCAGCAGGCGCTTGCATCATCCACCAACGTGACCAAAGCGCCGCCGTTGACCGGGAGTCGCTTAATCTTGTTGTCGCCGTCGCGCAGATAGAGATAGGTATCGTCGGCGACCATGCCGCGCGGCGAAAAGTGACAGCGTGAGAGCAGTGGAATGGAATTGCCGCCGTTGAAGTCGACCCGCTCCAAGACCACCGTGCTCTGAGATGGATCGAGCTGGCAGCTCTCCAGGCCGAACCCCTGGCGACCGACGAAGAGGTGGGTCTGATTGCGAATGAGACCCACCGGCGAAAACCCGGTGAGGACCTCCTCGGGTGCAGCATCGACGGTGGTGGGAACCTCCTGGGCGATCGCCGTGGACGATCCCAATCCAATCAGCAGAAGTGCAGCGATGGCAAACAGCAAACTCAAGACATGCTTACGCAATCTAGAAATTCCGGTCATTGGTATGCCTACCCTTTCTGGTCTACATGAGAGTTCCATGCGTTTACAAAGTTCGAGAATGCCAGATCTGAAGGATGCTGCGACGCGTAGGGAGCTGTGCCTGAATCCATAGTGGGCTGATATCGAAGCACTGACAAGCACTGTTGGACAGCAGCCCTGGTTCGGACAGGCGGCACGGCTGTGAGGTCTTGATTTTTGCAGAGCTCAAGGGTGGCAACATATTAATTTGCAGACGCTGGTGTGTCAACTCAGGTAAAATGATGAGATGATGGGACGATGATCGTTGAGATCCATCGTCCCATCATCGACGTCATAACGAGACCTGCCAGGGATATTCACCACCGGTGTCGTCGCCCACGGGTCTGACCGGCGGCAGCAGGTCATCGTCCGGGTCGTAGAGGATGTCGTGATCGTCGGCGTCCGCGGCATCTGCGCTCGAAGCTGAGAATCGGCGTACCGGCACGTACTTATACTCCGGATCGGACTGAACCGACGGCTGCACCGGTGCATCGGGAGCGGCCAGATCGCCATCGCTGCTGCTGTCGGCGGCTGCGTCGAAGTCCTCGGCGGTGATGATCTTTCCATCAACCACTACATCGTCGGCGAGCGCAGCGCTGGGCTGTCCGAACAGCGACGCAGTTACGAACCCGGCGGCCAGGGCCATCTTTGCAAACGTAACAAAATTCATGATCTATCTCCTTGAAGTGATGAATGAAGAATGGGTTACCGAACCTGGTTTATCTGTATCTCTCATCTCTCGATCTCTCGTTCTCCCTCCTGCATCACGCCTGCCAACAGTCGATACGCGGCCGTCCACGCCTCCTCAACGTCGGGGGTGAAGGCCGGACCGAAGACCTGGCCCAGTGTCCACAGGAGCGCTTCGCCCACGGTGGCGTAGTGGTGAGGCTTCACCCCGTACTGCACATGACGCTCACCCAGCCGCTGCACCGGCACCAGGAGCGTCTCGAGGCGGTCCAGGCTGCGCACGGCCATGGCCAGCATCGTCATCAACTTGGCGCCCTGCTGCTGAATGTCCCCCTGGAAGAGGGGGCGCAGCGACGGATCCAACTCGAAGAGGCGGTTGTAAAAGCGGTCGGCGATCTCGGTGGCCATGGGGGCGGCCAGGGTAAAGGTGCGTTGCACAAGTTCGATCTGCTGTGTGTTCATGAGGTGTCTCCTTGCGTGTGATGCGCTGGTAGCTACGTGTCCTGCTCTGCCATCAGAATAGCAGTGGATTGGGGTGGGTGATGCCTCACAGATGGGGGCCTATGCATCATGCTGAGGGCGAGGGGTTCTTTGACTCCCCTCAACTCATAGGCGTTAAGATAAGCTCCGTTCGAGCAAGTGCCGGGGTCTTCCCTCCTGGCGTCACGTCCAGAAGGGAATAGCCACAGAGAACACAAAGAACACATAGATAAGGACGTTGCCATCTTCTTCTTTGCGTTCTATGTGTTCTTTGTGGCCAATTCTCTTGCCTGCACACGAGGATACGGGGGCGTGGAGCATAGAGCCTTATCTTAACGCCTATGCCCCTCAACCTCCCCCTGCACAAGCCGCTGAGGACAGCGCCGCTGAGGACAGCGGGCGTGGGGAGGGGTCATCTGCTATAGGCCTGAGGGATGCAGCGGCAGCGTGATCGGGCGCCGATCAAAGACCCGCCAGGATGTAACATCCTGGCGGGCATGGAGCGCTATCCACGCAGAGGAGTGTGCAGGGGTGGATGTTTGGATGTGCCGCCTGCCTTGTGCGGTGGTGCGCTGCTGTGTGCGATCCGCCGCCAGCGCGCCTGCAGTGGATCGAGAATGCGGCCCTCAACTCTATCTTCTGCAGCGTCGCCATCGGTAGATCGAAGATCTCTGTGCGCATGGCCTTGGGTGCACGGAACTTGCCCCACAAGATGATTTTTGCCAGCGATGTGGGCAACGTGAAGTCGGTGTGCAGCGCCTTTGGATCGCCAAAGGCGTAGCCGGGGTGGGGCAGGAAGTCCGACTCGGCGAGGCGGGCAAACAACCGAGACGCCGCCGTGACCGCGTCGATCTCCTGGCGCTGCATACGGCTGAACAGCTCGTCGGCATAGTCCACAAGGGCCTGGTAGGGGGCCGAGAAGCTAGTTTCGGCGCAGGGCTTGGGCGCTGTATCCAGCCCGGTGATCCAGGAGGCGTCGCCGGTAGCAATGTACTTGAGGGCCTTGCGCCAGAGATAGAGGCCGGGGAGCAGTTCGCCGGCCACAAGACGCGCAGCCACGCATTCCAGGTATCGAAATGAGCCATGGCGCGATAGGCATTGTGTACAAGCTGATCCGCTTGCTGAAGCTGGGCTTCGGCCAGTCCGTTCAAATAGTCAAACCGGTGCATGCTGAAGTCGTCGTCATTCAGGGCGTCCATCAAGCGGTGCGCCAGAGCGTAAACATTCTCAAAGGTCCACATCATGCCGCGTGAGTAGAGCGGATCCACGAATCCATAGGAATGGGCCAGCAGCGTATAGCGTGGCCCGGCTGCCTGTCTGGCCGTATATTGGATGCGATCTGTGCCTACAAAGGGACGGGCTGCCCGCGCACCTTGCAGGTGGGCGGCAATGCCAGGATAGCGGTTTACGGTCTGCCAGAACTCCTCTTCAGCAGAGATTCCTTCGGGGCGGGGGAACTTGTCGCAGTCTAGCATGACGCCCACACTGCACAGTGGATTTTCGCTCCATTCGGTATTGTTGAAGGGGATCACCCAAAACCAGCCGCCATCAAAGGCGTGGTGAAGCGTGCCTTCAAAGAGTGAATAGGAGCCGGGGATCTTGCCGGCGAGGGTGTCATCGAAGGGCTGGACCTGCGTAAAGTGGCAAAAGATGGCGCGACTGTTGGTGCGTGTGCGCGGGTCTGGTCGCGCAGACCGAGTTGCTCTGCCAACGGCGAGCGGAAGCCGGCGCCGTCGACAAAATAGCGAGCACGGAAACATTCGCCTGCTTCCGTGGTCACGCTCACGCCCTCGTCGTCAAACGCGATGCCGGTAACATTGGTACGATCGCGATAGTCCACCCCATAGTGAATCGCCGTTTTGACCAGATACTCGTCGACATCCTGGCGGAAGAAGTGGGTATCGCGGAAGAAGTGGGCCAGCGGCGTGACGATGTTGTGCGTCTCTTCAATGCGATAGGCTTCCCCGGCCCGGTGATAGGCCTGGCCGAAAGATTGTTTCAACCCCGCCGAGGGAGAAATGTTTCGGCGATGGCTTCTGGCTGACCAGATGCAATAGTTCGGGCACATCATAGCGCTGGCCTGTCAGCCAGATCCAGAGACAGGTGCGGAAGAAGGCCGCCTCCCCGATCGCGAAGCGAGGGTGCTGCCCTTTCTCGAGCATCAGCACCTTGTAGCCATGTCGCCCCAGGATACTGGCCAGCGTGGCGCCGCCAATGCCACTGCCCAGATGATGTGTCGTACTGTGTTGTCGTCACGTTAGCTCCTCCATGAAGTTCAGTGTATCTCGTAAAGTTGTTGCGCTATCGAGGCTTCTATTTGCTGATGAGAGGATAACCGTGAACGATGCGTCTGATGCCTCATGGATTGGGGGATATGCATCATGCTGAGGGCGAGGGCGTGGGGCAAGAGCTGAGTGAGGCCGAGCCGTTCCATAGTTTGAACTTTTGAGCCGTGGCTTGACAGACGCCTGGCGACTGCTTGAGCATCGGGAGAGGCTATGGTTTACTTGGCTGGTAGAGGCAGCAAGGGGATGATCACGCCGGCAAGCGCGATGGCAAGGGTTGCGCAGCGGTTGATTGACGTGTGCAGAGGTGGCTCGCCTTTGTCACTGCCGGTGCGGACGGCGCGTGTGTCGGCGCCGAGATGATCGTGATGGTTGGCGGCTAGAAAAGGCGGGAGTATGCGGACACTGTTGAGGCGCGTCTATGTCTTCTTCCTCACGACCAACATTCGGCTGCGTCAGCGTCTCTTTGGCTGGTGGCTGGGCAATCGAAAGGCCGACCTGGCGGGTGCAGACCTCAGCTATCTGGTATTGCATCACACAGACCTGCGCAATGCGAACCTGCGCGGGGCTATCCTGCGCTACTCGGATCTGACCGGTGTGGATCTGACCGGTGCAGATCTGCGGGATGCCGATTTGCGTGGGGCCATTGTGACGCGCGGGCAGTTGGAGCAGGCTCAATCTCTGGCCGGCGCCACCTTGCCCGATGGCACCAAGCAGATCTGATACACGGCATCAGGCCCGCCGATACGCTCCATCCACGAGGACGGGCACACAGTCGCTCACGTCGAGCGCGGAGACCAGCCCGACGTTCTCGTCCAGGCCCCGTTCGATGTGCTCCACGGCAGATCCACATTGGGCGAGGAGAGCGGGGAGTTCGTCCCCCGCGTCGAGGAAGGCCGCCCGTGCTGCGCGTGCCTCGGGAGACGGGCGTCCACTCAGGTGGCTGATAATCGCCCCTGCACCCAGCCAGTCCTCATAGGACGGCCGCAAGGACCCATCCTGGCGCCAGCGTTCGCCGGCGGGGATGACGGTGATGCGCCGTCCGTAGCGGGCGGCGGCGGCAGCGACGGCGCGGGCGTTGCGCAGACAACCGGCCAGCGTCGGCGTCTCTGCGCTGGAGAGGCTCAACGTGGAGCCGTTGGGCGAGGGCAACACCAGTCGCAGACCGGCGGGCAGACTTAGCAACGAGTGGGGAGAGAGCGAATAGCCGCTCTCTCCCCACCTGGCGGCGAGTTCGGCGTGCATGGAGCGGGCGAAGCCGGCAGCGTCATCGCCACGGTAGGGGAAGACGGTGGCCCCCTGTGCCGTGGCGATCTCGACGCAACTGGTGAACGAAAGCACGTCCACGATGATCACCACGTCGCTGCTGGGTGCGAATTGCTCGACGCCTTGCAGCCCCCATTCACAGCGTACATCAAAAGCGGATTGGGCAAAGGTCATGGTTATTTTCCTGATCCATGTGACTGGTGTCATGTCAACGGTCAAGTGATGGCAATTTCGTAGGGGCGCTGCTTGCTGCGCCCGTCCGCCACGGACGGATGGGCACGGAGGCCCATCCCTACACCGGATACTCACGATCATGTCAAGTGACCCACTAGTCGTTGCCGTAGTTAGGCGGGTCGACGAAGAGGCTGTCGATCTTTGTGCCCACTGGCGCCGTAATGCCTAGCACCGGGTCATGACCGATGTAGATGGTGGTGGGCTGTGTGGAGAACAGGACATCTTCATTGGCTGTCGGCACTACTTGCTGCGCACCGTCCACATCATAGTCCATGCTGCAGGCAACCCCGCACGAGTAGAAGGCGCTGTACATGTGCCATACACTGAATGGGCCAACCTGCTGTGCAGATGGGATCACCCCATGCGGTTCGAGCGAAGCCGTGATCTGTGTCGACGACACCTGCTGATTGATGCTGAACGATGCGTCCTCGTGATAGAAGATGGGCGCCACGCCGGTGTTGGCCGATGCGACTGTTGCCTCTGCACGGAAGTGGGCATAGGGCTCCTCTTGCGCTATCTGCATGGAACAGCCGGACACCATGGCGTCACAGGCGGCGAAGGCGTTGTTCAGCGCCGCTTCAATATCGATGTCACAACTCAGGTAGCCGCCATTCAGTTGCAGCACCCCACCCGAGACGCCGGCGTTGCCTGTGCGGCGGCAGATAACGGTGGTCTGCTGGGTGTGGATCGGCGGCTGCAACAGCGCACCGTTGTCGTCGTACCCCACCTCGACAGAAAGGATGCCGTTGGCGCCGTTATTGAAATCGAAGGTCAGCGACCAGTAATAGGCAAAGCCCTCTTCATCCTGGGCGGCAGTCGGCATGGGGTGGAGTACGCCAACCAGCACTACGGCTAGTAGGATGAAGGCCATCGTCAGTCGTCGGAATTGATCGTTTTGAGAAATTGGCATGCTCTCCATGATGTTGCTTCTCCTGTGATGGTGTGATGTATGCGCCGGTCGATGCGAGATGTACAGTACAGTCTATGCATCTGTTCGACAGTGACTCGGCTCTCTAGCGTCGAGTGATTTACATCATAGCAGGGGCGGCGGCTGGTTGATGCATCACAAAATAGCGCCTATGCATCACCGGCTCGCTATGGCGCTTTATGGCCGGTTCTGCATCCAGAATCGCCTGGATATTCCGGTCCAAATTCTGCAATGGCCCGTCTTTGCTGAGCCGACCCAACAGCCGCTTAACTTGCGACTTCAGATAGAAGAAAATGAGCTGTCTCTTTATGAACGGCTAATCTTTAATGCCGTGAAGAGTTCCTGCGCCCGCTCAAAGGACAGGTCTGCAGCATCGTGATCATTGCCGGCGCGCTGCAGCTTGGCGATCTCTTCCCAGCAGTAGGCGAGCAGGTATCGGTCCTCGTTCATCTCGGCCAGGCCACGCGCCTGGTTGAGGATATACTCGGCGTCAGTGTGATTCTTTTGCGCGGCGCGCACACGACCCAATGTAAAGAGCGCATACGGATGGCTATGCGGTTCTTCCTCGGCGATCACCAGTTGAGCATAGGATTCAGCGTCGGCATAGTTGCCCAGTTCTACATGCGCTTCTGCCAGGTTCGAAGCGTTGAGCGCACTCCAGAAGGTATCCCCCATGGCCTGGAAGAAGGTCAAGGCCCGTCTCGCCTCGTCAATCGCCTCAGGATAGCGAGTCGCCTGCATATAAGTAGCGACGATGCCACTGCGCGCCACCTCTAGCCCCACGCGGTTGCCCATTGCCTCGTGCGTCGCCATCGCTTGCGTGTAGTAATTGATGGCGAGATCGAGCCGGCGCCGGCGCGAGGCGATATTGCCCAGATTGTGGAAGCTGCGCGCAACACCCGTCAGGTAGCCGATCTCCTGGGCGATGGCGAGGGCAGATTCATAGTGGCGTTCGGCTTCCTCCAGTTGACCGGACTGCTCGTGGAGTGTGCCCACCATGTTTTCTGAGAGGTAGCGCGCCCGGTTCACCTCTTGCCATGCCTCTTGCATGTCTCGCTCGTGAAGATAGACGAGACCACGTTGTACGTGCAATTCGACCATGTTCCCCAGCAATTTGTCGGCAGCAGCAAGGCCATCGGCATAGCTGCGCAGCGCCCGATCCCCCTGCCCTTGACGGTCATAAGCTTTGCCCAACAGCACTGACGCATCGACCCGGCCCGCATCTTCGGCTTCCCAGGCCACACCTGCGAGCGTTTCGATCACCTGATCCGGTGCGCCGGTGAGTTGATAGAGTTGGCTGCGCAGCAGACGCAGCTCTTTTTGGCGCGGATTGGAAAGGCGACGCAGCGAGATCTGTTCAAAGATCGCCAGCGCCGCCGCCGCCTGCCCACGATGGATCTCGTCTTCGAGATGTGTGTACCAGAGGTGCACGGCATCATCGAGTTGACCGGCCTGCTTGAGATGGAAGGCGGCTGCGGTGTACTCGCCGCGCTCCTGGCGAATCTGAGCGGCCCGGGCATGCAGCTCCTCTTGCGTCTCGGCGGGCAGTTCGGTCAGGATAATCTCGCGCAGTGCAGGCAGCACTGTTACACCGCCCAGACCATCCTCTTGCACAAGCCGTCGCCCGATCAACTGTCTCAACGCGTCGGCCTGCTCGTCCGATCCATCCTGCCAGACGTCGGCAGGCGCTGCCGAGTTGAAGACAGAGAGCACCTGTAGTACCTGGCGTTCGGCTGACGGCAGTCGTCGTTCCAGGCGCAGCCAGAGGGGCAGCAGTGCGTGAAACTGGGGCACTTGCTCGATGACGGCGTTGATCGTCTCGCCTGCCCCAGTCTGAAAGAGCGCAATGCATAGATCCGTCAACCGCGGGTTGCCACCGGTGAAACGATAGAGCGCCGCTGCATCCTCCTCGGTATGGGGGATGGACATGGCCGTGAGTAGCCCCCTCAGTTGCGCCACGTTGAGGCCATCCAGTGCGTAAATGGCGTCGCTCTCCCAAAAGGCGCGCTGACCGATGAGCAGCATGGCGCTATGGCCGCGCAGGCTGTCGATGAATTCGAGCAGTTGGATGTGGTTGGGCCGGGCGTCGTCCTGCGTTAGTGGACGCAAAAAGTCGAGTTCGTCGAAACAAAGCAGCGGCGCCTGGGCCAGGCCGGCGAGATCGTTGCGTGTCAGCCCCAGCGCCAAATTGATGTCCTTGATGCGACCGCCGTCCGCTACCAGTTGGTGCCAGAGGGTGGAGGCCCCTTGCCGGTGCAGAAAGTAGCCCAGCGCAAAAAGCAGGCTTTCCAACTGGTCATTGAAAGCAGGGCGGAAGGTATACCAGAAGACCGCCGGTGAGTTCCAGGCGTCGGTGAGGACGGCGGCCAGCGAGGTCTTGCCCATGCCACCCGGGCCCGTGAGGCTGACGGTTTTGCCTTCGACCAGATCCTGGTGGATCTGCGCTTGCAGGGCGTCGCGACCGATCAGGTGTGCCGGCAGCATGGGCTGTTCGGGGCGCATGGCCGGCCGCAGCCTGCGCAGGAGTAGGGCACCCAGACGCTCGACGGCGGCGCGCAGGTGGCGATCATGGGTGGGGCGCGAAATGTGGAGGATGTCGTTGTAGATTTCAGATTGGCTTCTGGGCGTGGGGCGGAAGCGCTGTTTGAGGTAGTTCAGCTCCAGGATCAGGCAGTCGTAGCGGCCGGCCTGGCTTTCTTCGGCGCTGACGGCAGCCATCAGGGTTTCGCCATCTGCGGGCAACGTTCCGCCCCACAGCGTTTCGAGCACGCGTTCGATTTCGCTGCACAGAACCTGTCCACGCCCCTGTGGAGAGGGGGCAGCCTCGCGGATGGCCTCGCCTAGAAAGTAAGGGGCGGCCAACGGCGAATGGGCGCCCAGCCAATCGGGCTGAGTGAACGATTCCAACGCCTGCTTCAGGTGTTCAAAGAAGGTGGCGCTTGTGGGCTTCCGGGCGGCCATGACAGTCGTCTCCTGCATGCCAACATCACCGGATCGTGGTCGATCCTGGCCTGCCTGTATACTTGGGGATGCACGATCTATTGCGCTGCGTGGGCATTATGCAGATTTTACGGAGGGCTGTCAATAGTGGATCGACCGTGCGCCTGTGGATTGACAGCCTGAATGAGAGCCTGTACCATCAACCTGGCAAGCATTTGCAGGATATCGCACGGCACTCGTGCGTCGACTGCGGCTAGAACCTTGCTTTTGGTGGAATAGAGAGATGGCGATGAGTGAAAAGATCGGCTTCCCTGTGCAGCACCTCGATCCAATTACCCGGATGACAGTGGTAGATGAGATCGTCGAACGGCTGGTTGGACTGATTATCGATGATGGTTTCCAGCCTGGCGACCAACTGATTTCCGAGCGCGAACTGATGGCCCGGCTAGAAGTGGGCAGGTCGTCGCTGCGCGAGGCGATCAAGACCCTATGCGCGCTGGGCATCCTGGAAATCAGGCGCGGCATTGGTACCTTTGTGAGCAGTAGAGATACCTCCATTCTAACCAAACCCCTGGCCTGGAGTCTCTATCTCAACCAGACCAGTGTTCGCCAGGTGATCGAGGCGCGCAGTGTGATTGAGGTGACACTGGCCGGCTGGGCGGCAGAGCGAGCGACAGAAGAGGAAATCCTGGCGATTGGTCGCTTTTTAGACGAACTGGAAGCAAACCAGGGCGATATGGCCGCTTATGTGGAAAGCGACCTGGCCTTCCATCTGTCGATTGCAAAGGCAGCGCACAACGAGCTGTTTGAGAACATCCTGGGCACCTTCCAGCATATTTTGCGGGCCTGGATGGAGACCACGTACAAGGAGGCCGGAGGCACAAAGGAGTCTATGGCCTTGCACCGCAAGATCTATGCCGCGATTCGAGCCCGTGATGCAAAAACCGCCCAACAAGCCATGTCTGCCCATACCTCCGGCGGACCCCTTCTCACCGCAGCCGAACGAACCTCTGGCACACCTTGATAGGCATGGTGAACTCATCGTGCAGCCGTCTCTTCTCGCCACCAAACTAACGATTCCACCGCTGTTGCATCGCACCTTGCCGCGCACACGCCTGGTCGATGCCCTGGCGCGGGCGTTGCCGCGTCACCGGCTGATCCTGATTGCGGCACCGGCGGGCTACGGCAAGACGACGCTGCTGGCACAGTGGGCCCAAAACCACGCTGCTGAGCCAGGCGACCGTCTGCGCTTTGCCTGGCTATCCCTGGATGAAGAGGACAATGCCGTCGAGCGCTTCTTCCGCTACTTGATGGCGGCGTGGCAAACGGTGCAACCGGACGTCATGGACACTCCCCTGGGCTTGCTGCTCAGCGCCATGAGGCCGGATAGCGAGGCCGTGCTGTCGGCCTTTATCAACCTGGCCTATGAGGCGACGGAGCACACCGTCTTTGTGCTCGACGACTATCACCTGATCACAGAGCCGGCGATCCACAGCGCACTGACTTTCTTGCTGGACCACCTGCCGCCGTTAATGCACTTCGTGCTGGCCTGTCGCGCAGAGCCACCACTCCCGCTGGCGCGCTATCGGGCGCGGCAGGCGTTGTTCGAGCTGCACGCCGCCGATCTGAGTTTTTTGGCGCAAGAGACGGCCGCCTTCCTGACCGAAAACATGGCGCTGGCACTGGGCCACGATGACGTCGTCCGCCTGCAAAGGCAGTCGGAAGGATGGATTGCCGGTCTGCAACTGGCCGCCCTAAGCCTGCGGCGGCGCGGGGTGAGTGATGCAGCGCCAATCATGGTCAGTGGCAGACATCGGTTCATCGCCGACTATCTCGCCCAGGATGTGTTGGCGCAGCAACCGCCGCAGGTGCGCGATTTCCTGCTCAAGACCAGCATCCTCGAGCGGCTGAGCGGGCCGCTGTGTGACGCGGTTACCGTCACAGAAGACGGGCAGCAGATGCTGGAGTTCCTGGAGCGCGAGAACCTCTTTCTAGCGCCGCTGGATGACAACCGCGACTGGTTTCGCTACCATGGCCTCTTCGCCCAGTTTCTGCAGGAGGAAGCCAGGCGGCAACTGGCGCACGAGCTTGCCGACCTGCATCGCCGCGCCGCTGAATGGTATCTGGATCATGATCTGGCGGAACAGGCCTTCGACCATGCCCTGGCCGCCGGCGATCTCGAACTCGTGATTCGCATTGGCGAGCGCTACTTTTTTGTGAAACTGCACAATGCAGAGTTCAGGCTGCTCAATCGCTGGCTCAACGCCTTGCCCGCGGACTGGTACGCGGCCTACCCCTTGTTCACGCTGACGCAGGCCGGCGTCCTCGCCTTTACAGGCGCACTCGATGCTTCTATGCGCTGTATCGAGAAAGTCGAACAGACGCTGCGCCCGGCCGAAACCGACGTTGCCCGCTGGCAACTGGCGAGAGCTACCGCCGTACGCTGCTTCATGGCCTGCTTTCAAGACAACCTGACGCTGGCGGAAGGCTATGCCAACCAGGCGTTGGCGCAACTGCACGAAGAGGATCTTACCTTTCGGGCCGACACCAATCAGGCGCTGGGAGATGCTTACCGCCGCCACGGGCGCTGGGCCGAGGCGGAAAAGTGCTACCGGAAGGTGCTGACGATGGCCGGTGCACCCACGTATCAGGAGCTCTCCATTCACGCTTATGGTGCGCTGGCCGATCTGGAGCTGCGGCAGGGGCGCCTGCAGGATGCGGCCGCCTATTGGCGAAAGGCATTGCAGAAAATCGGCGAACCCCAGAGCTGGGGTCGCGTTCCGCTGCCGGTATCCGGCTGGGCCACCATTCGCATGGGCGAAATTCTCTACGAGTGGAACGAGTTGGAACAAGTAGAAGAGCACTTGGCACGCGGACTGCAGCGCGCTGAGTTGAGCGGCGACGTGCGCGCGCAGATTGCCGGCTATCTGCTCGCCGCCCGCTTGAAATTGACCCAACGCGATCTCGAGGCGGTGGCTGTTTACCTGGAAAAGACGCGCTCGCTGTTGGTCGACGCGCCGTTTGACGAGTGGCAGAGCCGCTTTCAACGGTTGCAACTGGAGCTGTGGCTTGCCGAAGACCGGCTGCGGGCGGCGCTTCACTGGGGTGATGAGCTATTGCAGGATGACGCACTTGCGCCAGGTGACATAACTGGCGCTGCGCTTAGTCCAGGCCGGCGCCCGGAGGTGCAGTTGGCGCTGGCGCGTCTGCTCATCGTCAGAGGCGATGGCGCGTCGCTACAGCAGGCTTCCTCGCGATTGGGACGGCTGCAGCAGGCAGCGGAAGCAGAAGGACGCCTGGGCGTCTTGATCGAAGCGCTGGCGCTACAGGCGCTGGCCCACTGGCAGCGCGGTGACAGCGCCGGGGCCATGACTGCACTGGCACGCGCCCTGCGTCTGGCGCAGCCCGAAGGCTACGTGCGCCTCTTTGTCGACCTGGGGTTGTCCATGGCCCGACTGCTGCAAGAAGCTCGCTCTCGCGACATGCTGCCGGACGATATCGCCAGGCTGTTGGCGGCTTATGATGATGGCGTTCCGATGTCTGACCCGCACCTTGCGACATTACCGGAGCCGCTGACCCTGCGCGAGCAGGAGGTGCTGGAACTGCTCGCCGCCGGCCTGACGAACCGTGAAATCGGCCAGAAACTGATCATCTCTGCACAGACCGTGAAAAAGCACACCGGCAATATATACGGCAAACTGGGCGTTGGTAACCGTACCGAGGCCGTAGCCCGGGCCAGACAACTGGATCTGCTGGACTGATTCTCCCTCTACCATCCTCCTCACGCTTAGCCCTCGACCTACATCTACTCCCTCCACATACCCCATCTGGGGCATGACGGTACCCCGTCGGCCCTTTACCCTGGAAGTCACGTAAGGCAATTGCAGTAGTTATCAGGAGGATTTGCGATGAGTGTTGAGATGCAGAGCTATGACACGATCATTATCGGTGGTGGGCAGGCAGGGTTATCCACCGGCTATTTTCTCAAGCAACAGGGACGCGACTTTGTGATCCTGGATGCCAACGAACGGATCGGTGACTCCTGGCGCAAGCGATGGGATTCGTTAAGGCTGTTTACGCCGGCCCGCTACGACGGCTTGGTTGGCATGCCCTTTCCCGCGCCACCGCAGTCGTTCCCCACCAAAGACGAGATGGCCGATTATCTGGAGTCCTATGCCGCACACTTCGCGCTACCCGTGCGCCTGGGTGTACGCGTGGACAGGCTTTGGCAACGAGGCAGCCGCTTCGTCGTGAAGGCGGGCGACTTGCTCTTCGAAGCCGACAACATTGTGGTAGCGATGGCGAATTACCAGAAACCCAGCCTACCGGCGTTCGCCGCAGAGCTGGACCCGGGCATCGTGCAGGTGCACTCGGCCGACTATCGCAATCCTGCGCAGTTAGGCGAGGGCGACGTACTCATCGTCGGGGCCGGTAACTCAGGGGCGGAGATTGCCATGGAGCTGGCGTCTCGTCATCGCGTATGGATGTCGGGCAGGGACACAGGCCAGCTCCCCTTTCGCGTCGAGGCTCCGGTGTCCGGGCTCATCTTGGCCCAACTGGTGCTGCGTGTTCTCTTCCACCGCGTGCTGAGCGTAGACACGCCGCTGGGGCGCAAGCTGCGGCCCAAGATCCTCTCTCAAGGCGGTCCGCTCATTCGTCAGAAGCGGCAGGACATAGCCGCCGCCGGCATTGAACGTGTGCCCAAAACGGTAGGGGTGCAGGGCGGCATGCCGGTGCTGGAGGACGAGCGCGTCCTGAACGTGGCCAACGTCGTCTGGTGCACAGGGTTCCATCCCGGTTTTTCATGGATCGATCTGCCTGTACACGGCGAGCACGATCTGCGACACGAACGTGGCGTTGTTCCCGATGTGCCGGGACTGTACTTCGTGGGCCTGCACTTCCAATACGCGCTCTCCTCCACCATGATTCACGGTGTCGAGCGCGATGCGAAGTACATCGCCGATCAGATCGCGGCGTCATCTCTGACTGCTGCGGCGTCCGAACCGGTGCGCTCGTTGTCCTTGCGCAAACTGCATACTGTGAACCGCAAACAGTAGGCGGGTTTGCCCCTGGCGGCTTTGAAAACCGTCGTTTCAGTTATTCACGATTTTACCGAAGAGGAGTAATCGCATGTCTGCCGAGCAAAACAAAATGGTCTTTCGCCGTGTGGTTGAGGAAGGTTTTAACAAGGGCAATCTGGCCGCCCTGGACGATTGCTTTTCTCCACACTACATCGAACATCAATTCGATCTGCCCCCTACGCTAGAGGGAATGAAGGGCTCGATCCACTTCCTGCGCGAGACCTTCGCGCCGTTCAGCCTCACGATTGAGGAGTTGGTGGCGGATGGCGACAAAGTCTGGGCGCGCATGATCGGGCGGGGCACAGACGGCAAAGGCTTCATGGGACGCCCGCCCACGGGCCAATCCTTTACGATTACCGTGTTCGATGTCGTGCGTTTGCAGAACGGGAAGATCGTTGAACACTGGGGCGTGCCCGATCGCTTTCACCAGATGGCGCAACTCGGCCTGCTCCCCCAACCGCAGCAGCCCGCCTAGCGGGAGGGAAGACAGCGTCAAGCGCATTGCAGTTTTTCTGCAACGAGGGTATTGTGAACCAAGACGTAGCGAAGAAGCTGCAATTGTGCACGATTTTGGCTTCAGTTTTGACAATAATACGCTCGGGAGGTACTGCGAATGAGCACGCCGATTACATTCCACACCACAATTCTACAAACCGGTGCAAACACAACCGGTATAGAAGTGGCCGAAGAGGTTCTCGGGCAGCTCGCTTCGGGCAAACGGCCGTTGGTCCGCGTAACGATTGGGGGATATAGCTATCGTAGCGCAATTGCTGCAATGGGTGGCAAGCCTATGATAAGCTTGAGCGCCGAAAACAGGAAATTCGCAGGCGTTGAAGCTGGCGACGCAGTCGATGTGACCGTTGAACTCGACCTTGAGCCACGAACTGTCGAAGTGCCGCAAGACCTGATGTCGGCGCTCACCCAGGCGGGTGTCCTCGACGCGTTCGAGAACTCGGCGCCTTCGATGCGCAAAGAGTATGTGCGCCAGGTGATGGAGGCGAAAGCACAAGCCACTCGGGAACGGCGGATCACAAGAATTATCGAAAAACTGAAAGGCAGTTGAGCAATGAAGATCGGACTACAAATCGTACGCTTTGACTGGCCGGGCGCGCCCGAGAATACCGGAAGCAAGCTGGCCGAAATCGCCAGGACAGCCGATGAGGTGGGCTTCGAGAGCATCTGGCTCATGGATCACTTCTTCCAGATGGATGCGCAACAGATGGGCTTACAGCCACAAGAGCCTATGTTGGACGGCTATACCGGCCTCAGCTACATTGCGGCGGTGACAAAGCGGGCGCGTCTGGGCACAATGGTGACAGGCGTAACCTATCGCCATCCTGGGCACCTGGTCAAAATTGTCACGGGTTTGGATGTGTTGTCCGGTGGGCGTGCGAATCTGGGCATCGGCGCTGCCTGGTACGAACGCGAAGCGGTTGGCCTGGGATTTCCGTTCCCACCGCTGAAAGAGAGATTCGAACGGCTGGAGGAAACGCTCCAAATCGCAAAGCAAATGTGGTCCGGTGAGATTAAGCCCTATGCAGGCGTTCACTATCAGTTGGCAGAGCCGATGAACAACCCATTGCCCCTGTCAAAACCGCATCCACCGATCCTGATTGGCGGCGGCGGTGAACAGAAGACGCTGCGTCTGGTTGCCCAGTATGCCAATGCCTGCAATTTCTTCGCGTTCATGGGCAACGACGCGCTGGCGCATAAGCTCGACGTGCTAAAAGGTCATTGCGATGATGTCGGACGCGATTATGACGAGATCGAGCGCACCGTATTGGGTGTTGTCCACCTGGGTGATGGTGGTATGTCCACCGCGGAGATGATCGGCATGTGCCGCGGTCTGGCAGAGATAGGCATTCAACACTTCATCTTTAGCATGCCCAACAGCCATGAGATCTCGCCGATTGAAAAGATCGGGCGCGAGGTGATTCCGGCCATCGCCGAGTTTTAGATAATCGTCGAATTGTTGTTGAACCCGTTCCCCCAATCCTTCTGTCGAACGGTGAATCCGTGCACTCGACACAGAGAGACCGCTGAGTTTCTCCAACAGTCCTGCCGCTTCGTCAAAGGCAAGCAGATTGCCTACATATTCCATCTCCGTCAGGGTGCGCTCCTCCTGCGCCATCCACTCATACAGTCGCTCTGACAGTCGCTCAATTTGCTCTTACAGCGTCTGCACAAATGCTTCCTTCTTCTTGTCTGCCCCCTCTTAACCGAGAGAACAGTTTAAGGTCGTACAATCGTAGGGGCGCTGCTTGCTGCGCCCAGAGCGGGGCCAGCAAGCGGGCCCCCTACCGAGAGTCCAACCTCTACCTGTTTCGTCTATAAGATAGCCTGTTGACATCGACAAACTGGCATGATATTGTGATGCGCACACATCAGACGTCTGACGTCTGATGTGTGCCTGGCACTTCTTACCCCATTCCCACAAAAATGAAGAGAGCAGGAGATTGTCTGATGGAGATCCGCCGGATTGTCACGACGATAGTCGTGGTTCTGGTCTTTACCAACGGAGGCCGTCCACATCCTTGGGCAGGTTGGGATCAGGGTTGATGGGCATGGCGCCCACAATTGATTCGCATGTCCATGTCTGGACAAACCATCCCACATTCCCCTGGGCCGCTGATGCGGTGGATCCGCCGCACTATGACGCGCATCCCGAGGAACTGCTCAGCCTGATGGATGCGCATCAGATCGATCTGGCCGTGTTGGTGCAATACGTGGGCTACCGCTGGGACAATCACTACGTGGCGCAGGTGCTAAAAGGCTATCCAGAGAGGTTTATGGGCGTGTGTCGGGTCGATCCCCAAGATCCATCCGCCCCAGAGCGTTTGAATTACTGGACTGAGGTGCACGGTTTCCATGGTGTGCGCTTGAGCCCCGAACCGGATGCCAGCGGCGATTGGTTTCAGGGGCCTTTGATGCGACCTCTCTTTGAGGAAGCAGCCAGGTTACAGATTCCTGTGTTGATGTTGACCAAACCGGCACGGCTGCCCACCTTGATCGAACTCCTGGAAGCGGCGCCTGACCTCACGATTGTGCTCGATCACATGGGGGACTGTGTTGTCGATGACCCCGTCCATCGGCAACTTCTCGCCACATTGGCGCAACACCCCGGCGTCTTCCTGAAAACGGGACACGTTTGGGCGAACTCTGCAACGGGCTATCCCTGGCGCGATCAGCATGATCTGATCCGGTACGTCTGCGATCTGTTCGGTGCGGACAGGCTTATGTGGGGCAGCGATTGGTCTTTCTGTCTTCGCCATGCTACCTACGCCCAGGCCCTCTCTTATGTGCGCGATGAGATGGACTCGCTGTCACAAGAGGAGTTGGCCTGGATTCTGGGTGGGACGGCGCAGCGTCTCTGGTCATTTCCTCACGCCGCCAGGTAAGGAATGACAACAGGAGGGCGTCCCCAGGTTGCCAGTTGAGTAGCCAGTTGTGTGGGCGGCACCGAAACCCATGCCTGCGTAGGCCCTAAACAAGAAAGGGTGGTGGTCTTGAAACTTCTCGTTACCGTTCCCTGGGATGCAACGCTGTTTCAGAATCTAACTGTGCGTTTTCCTCAGATCGCCTTCACCACGGCGCTGACAACCAGAGAGGCCCTGGTTGAAGTGGCGGACGCCGAGGTCGTCTTTGGCGATTTTTCGCGTGATGTCTACCTGGCGGCAAAGAAGTTGCGCTGGGTTCAGTGTCACGGGGCAGGTGTGAACAAACTGACAGCCATCCCTGAACTGATGGCCGGAGATGTGCAGATCACCAGCACCAAAGGCGCCCATGCCGCCACCATTGCCGAGCATTTCTTTGGCCTACTTATCGGTCTGGCCCGGCAGTTTCCCAAGCTGCAACAGGCCCAACAGCGACATGAATGGACACGCTGGTCCACGTGGAAAGAGACAATCGGCAACCAGCCGCTTGGTCTGCAAGGGTTGACGCTCGGCATTGTTGGCCTTGGCAATATTGGCCACGCCATTGCCGAACGTGCACGCGCCTTCGGCATGACGATAATCGCCGTGGACCTCCGGCCGGTGGAAAGACCTGAGAGCGTCTCGGCCTTGTGGACATTGGATCAACTGCCCGAACTGCTTAAGCGTGCAGATGCCGTCGCCGTCACCGTGCCGGGCACACCAGAGACAACCGGGATGTTGGGCCGCGAAATGCTTCAGTCTATGAAGTCCTCGGCTTTCCTGGTGGTCGTGTCACGTGGGGGCGTCGTCGATGAGCAAGCGCTGGTCTCCATGTTAAAGGATGGTCAACTGGCCGGGGCCGCGCTGGATGTGATGGACCCGGAACCGCCGCCGCCTGACAGTCCGTTGTGGTCGGCGTCCAATCTGATCCTGACCCCCCATATTGCCGGTAAATCCACAAACACAACTGCCGCCGCCACCGAGATCTTCAGCGATAACCTGACCCGCTACCTTGCCGGTCGACCGCTGAGAAATCTGGTTGACAAAGAGCTGGGTTTTTAGTAATTTTGTTTTCACCCCACCTGTCAGGAGCAATTTTTCATGCGAAACAATCGCTTACGAGAGTTACTGCGCAGTGGTCAACCCAGTATGGGCACACGCCTGCAAACCCAGTGGCCCACCATGGTCGAGATTATTGGCCACACGGGTGTCTTCGATTACGTGGAAATCGTCGCCGAGTACGCTCCCTACAGTCTCTTTTCGCTGGACAATATGGGGCGCGCCATCGATCTCTTTGATCACATGAGCGGCATGATCAAAGTGGAACAGGAATCGCGCCAGCATCTTGCGGTGCGCGCCATCAGCTCTGGCATCCAAAATATTCTCTTTAGTGATCTGCGCACGGTGGCGGATGCCGAAGATTGTGTCAGGTCTGTGCGCGCCGAGACGCCGCAGACAGGCGGGCTGCACGGTGCGCGACATGGCCGCGATGTGAGCATCATGCGCGAAGCGGGATCTGTCGCCTTTGTGCAAGCGCTGGAAGACGCTGTGATCGCCCTCATGATCGAGAAGAAGGAAGCCATCGAGAATCTCGAGGCAATCTTGAGCGTGAAGGGCGTGGATATGGTTCAGTTTGGCCCGCGTGACTACGCCATGAGTATTGGTCTGGTCGGCGAAACACGCGCCGCGGAGGTGGTTGAGGCCCAACAACACATGATCACAACCGCGCTCAAGATGGGCGTAACGCCACGCGCGGAACTCAATACCCCGGCCGACGCAGAAAAATATCTGAATCTGGGCGTCAGGCACTTCTGTTTGGGCGCGGACGTAACCACCGTCTTCAACTGGAGCAAAGAGAACGGGACGCGTCTGCGCGATATGCTGGCCGGCGCGTAACCACCTTTGCACTTCCATAGCAGCTTCTCAAGGAGAAAATCGTTGTGTCTGACCTCAAATTTATGTGGCGCATGCCGGCCCACCCCACCGACGGCAGCCGCCGCATGACCTTCGTCGATCAAATTTCTGACACCCTGGCCTACATCCAGGGCCGCTTTGACGGCGCCTTCACCGATGATCATTTTTTCCCGTGGGCGGCCATCGACCACGGCGGGCGAGACGAACTCCCCAAGGACACCGACACGCTCGAATCCTGGACGACGATCACTTACCTGGCGGCGACCTTTCCGCAGCTCAATTTCGGCGCCATTGTGCTCTGTCAATCCTACCGAAACCCGGTGGTCGTGGCCAAGATGGCTGCCACGCTGCAACTGCTCACACAGGGACGCTTCATCATGGCCCTGGGTGCAGGCTGGCGCGAGGATGAATATGACGCCTACGGCTTTGATTTCCCCAAGCCGTCGGTCCGCCTGGCCCAACTCGAAGAGTCGATTCAGATTATCAAGGGGATGTGGGCGGGTGGTCCGACTACGTTCGAAGGCAAGTACTATCAGGTGCATGGCGCCTACTGCGAACCGATCCCCGATCCGGCGCCGCCTTTCATGATCGGCGGCGGCGGCGAGAAGCTCTCTCTGCGCATCATTGCCAAACATGCCGACTGGTGGAACTACTGCGATACCCCAGAAGGCTATGCCCACAAGCTAAACGTGTTGCGTTCGCACTGCGAGGCGGTGGGGCGAGACTTTAACGAGATTGTGAAGACGTGGGACGGCATTCAGATCACGGTGGCCGAGACGGAAGCCGAGGCCTGGCGCATTTACGAAGAGTCCCCCTATAAGCGGCGGGGGCGGGTAGTTGGCACACCCGAACAGGTCGTGTCCCGGCTTATGGAATATGTGAACCTTGGCGTCGAAGTCTTCTTCTTGCGCTTCGACGACTTCCCCAGCCAGACCGGGTTGCGGCTGTTCACAGAAGAAGTCATGCCGAAATTGAAGGCTCTACACCAGGAGGCATAGGACGATGGAAACTCGAAGTTTGGGCAAGACAGCGCTACAGGTCTCGGCACTCGGCTTTGGCTGTGGTGCGGTTGGCGGCATCCTCGTCAAAGGGGAGAGGCGTGAAATGGTGCAAGCCGTCGCCCGCGCCATCGAACTGGGCGTCACCTACTTTGATACGGCGGCCATTTACGGCGATGGAAAGTCTGAGGAGAATTTGGGGCTGGTCCTAGAGGAACTGGGCGGCGCTGCCACCAACAATGTGATAGTGGGCACCAAAGTCCGGCTTGTGGGCGACGAACTGGAAAACATCGAGCAGGCTGTGATCAACTCGGTGGACAACAGCCTGAAACGGCTGAGGCTCGATTGCATCGACCTTATGCAGTTGCATAACGCAGTTGCGCTAAAACGCAATGATGAGCGACAATGGGTGAACCCATCAGATGTTGAGTTGACAATGAATACGTTTCGCAAACTCCAGCAACAGGGAAAGGTGCGTTTCTGGGGTTTTAACGGGCTTGGTGAAACCGAAGCGCTCCATCAGGTGATGGAGGGCAATCTCCACACTGTGCAGTCCTGCTTTAACCTGCTCAACCCGACCGCGGGCATACCAGCCCCGCCGGGGTTCCCTTTTCAGGATTACGGTCAACTGATCGACAAAGCCGTGCAAAATCAGGTAGGTGTCATTGCCATTCGGACATTGGCCGGCGGTGCGCTAAGCGGATCCGCCCAGCGTCATGCCAACGCGGCGCAACAGGTTGATCCGATCGCATCGAGCAAGCATTTTTCAGATGACGTGATCCTGGCCCAACGCTTTGGTTTCCTGATCGATGAAGGATATGCCGATAGTCTGGTTGAAGCTGCTATCCGCTTTGCGATTGGCAAGAATGGTGTCTCGACCGCTGTGATTGGTATCTCTACGATTGAACAGTTGGAAGAAGCAGTAGCGTCTGCCAACAAAGGCCCACTGCCCACCGCTGCCTATGCACGGTTGAATGCTGTCTGGGCAGGGTTTGAGGGCGACGGCTGATCGTTCCAGGTTGTGCGTTCAATCGTTCTACATAATCAGTATCAGCCCTTCTCCACTTGCACCCAAGTGTTTGACCGTGTTCTAGCGTGTTCCACCAACCAAACTTTTCAAGGAGTCAGACATGTCGAAACAGGAACGTACTTCGCCCCAACTCATGCTCTCCCGTCGCCAGGCCTTGAAGTGGATGGGCGGCATGGCCGGGATGGCGGCCCTCTCCGCTTGTGTGGCTCCGGCCGCTCCCGGTGCCGCGCCTGCTGCGGATGCCCCGGCGGCTGAAATGCCAAAACTGCTGGTTGCCCACCGCCGTGAGTATTTCGCCGAAATGGAGACCCTCTTCTCTGATGCGGTGATGGCATGGGGCGCCGAAAACAACGTCGACGTCGAAACCACGACCGTTGCCGCTGAAGCCAACCAGGACTTTGTCCCCAAACTGCTGGCCGAAGTCCAGGCCGGCAACCCGCCCAACCTGGTCTATCACGTACGCCTGGTGCAGTTGCTCTTTGCCAACAACGCGGTTGAGCCTGTGACCGATGTCGTCAACGAAATGGTCGAGACGTATGGGGCTGCACCCTATGGCCAGCGCGTTTCTAACCTCATCGATGGCGAGTGGTACGGTGTGCCTTACATGATGAGTGGAGGCGGCATGTGGGCTCGCAAGAGTATCTTTGAGAGCAAGGGAATCGATGCCGTGACCCTCGGGACCTATGAAGCGGCGCGCGATGCCTGTTTGGAGGTCAGCGATCCTTCGGCCGACGTCTACGGCTGGGGCTTGACGTACAACACCGGCGGCGACGCCACCGGCTTTGTCCAGGGCGTCATCCAAAACTGGGGTGGCCACTATACCAACGAGGATGCCAGCGAAGTGACGTTCAACTCACCGGAAACACTGGCCGCCGTTGAATTCCTGACCGAGATCTACACCAGTGACACCTATGCGCCCATGATCCCGCCGGGCCTGGCCAGTTGGAACGATTCCAGCAACAACGAAGCATTCCTGGCCGGCACCATCGCCTTCACCAGCAATGCCGCCAGTGTCTACGCCAAAGCCAAGGCGGACGGCAACCCGATCTTCGAAGACACACTGCGGATCGAAACCCTGGTTGGCCCACTCAACATGAAGCAAGAGGCGGGCGGCGGCGGTCAGTTTAACATCCCGCGCGGCGCAACACATCAGGATCTGGCGAAGGATCTGGCAAAGCATTTGATCGCCCCGGGCGTCTTCCTGCCCATTTCGTTGATTTCAGCCGGTCTCTTCTTGCCCGCCTACGAAGCCTACTACTCGATGGACGAAGTGGTGTCTGCCTACGAAGCCGACCCGAATCTGGCTCGAATGGGCGCTTCGACCCTCGGCGACTTTGTGGGAGCGTCCTGGCCGGCCCCGCCCAGCCCACTCTTCGACGCCATCGCGGCTCAGGCCGTCCTCACGGACATGATGGCGCAGATCGTGGCCCAAGGCGTTTCTCCCGCGGACGCCGTTTCCCAGGCCCACGATCGCATCATCACCATCGGCCAGGAAATGGGCATGTTCACCTAGTCGCAGCTCTTCGACTGCGCTAATGGGGCCTGTGACACGAACATCAGGCTTTACCCGTAGGGGCGCCGCTTGCTGCGCCCGTCTGCCCGTCACCCACGGACGGATGGGCACGGAGGCCCATCCCTACACCGGATAACCGGGAGCGTCTCAAATGCACCGGCAGGATTGGCCACAAAGAACGCAGAGAACACAAAGCATTTATCTCTGTGCTCTTTGTGTTCTCTGTGGCCATGAAGGCGTTCATGGGGCACCTATCACGATATCAGGCTTTACCCGTAGGGGCGCCGCTTGCTGCGCCCGCAAAAGTACCGACATGCAAAGCAAGTGACCCACTATAGTGGTATCACTTTGAAACCGAGAACTTTGCGGCCAGTGACGCCGGGTGAGTAGGCGAGTCTGCGAGCCGTTATGGCGCAACGCCTGTACCAAACGAGCCAAGGAACGGGTCCGCTTCAGAAAGCGGGTCTACGACGGGAGTAGAACCGTTAACCCGCTGGCTTCGATACGCCCTCCGCAAACTCCGGGCTACTCACCCGACGCTAGTCAGACTCGGGTTCTCAAAGTTGCTTCACTATAGGTCGTTCCTGAACACTCAATGTCAGTAAGATGAGGATCAGTAGGGTGAGGATTGCCAGGTTAGGCGATGGGTACGAGCAAGTTGATCTCTAATCTCCAATCTCCATCCTACTGACGTTGACTTCCCACTTAGCACAGAAAGGAGTGCGACGCCCAATCTTGGCGGGCGTCGCCTGCGTATGAAATACACAACGTTTGCATCCACCGGCGAACAACTGTCGGAATTGAATCTGGGGACAATGATGTTTGGCGGGCGCTGTGATGAGGCCGAGGCCGACCGCATTTTGGGCCTTGCCATCGAGCGCGGTGTCAACTTCATCGACACCGCCGCCGGCTACGGCGACGGGCTGACTGAGGAGATTTTGGGGCGTATCATGCAGGGCGGACGGCGCCAAAAGCTCTTTGTCACGACCAAGGTCAACAAAGGGGTGGATCGAGAGAGCATTCTTTCGAGCCTCGACGAGAGCTTGCAGCGGATGCAGACCGATTACGTGGATCTGTACTTGATCCACTGGCCGGTTGAAGGAATGAACCCGACGGAGATCATGGGCGCACTGAACGACGTGGTGGAGGCGGGCAAGACGCGCTATGTCGGCTGCTGTAACTTTCCCGCCTGGCTGCTAGCGCATCACAACGCTGTGGCCGCCGCCAATGGATGGGCGCGCCTGATCAACAACCAGATCGCCTATAACATCATCGAGCGCGGCGTCGAGGTGGAGATCTTTCCCCAGGCGGTGGCCGAAAACATCGCCATTACAGCCTACCGTTCGTTGGTGCAGGGTCTACTCACGGGCAAGTATCGCTGGGGAAAACCACTGCCCAACAACACGCGCGGCCAGACCAGTGCCCAGATCATCACCTGGCTCAGCCAGTATGGCGAGAGTGTGGATCGCTTTATCGCCTTTGCCGAGGCGCGCGGGATCTCCCCCACTACTCTGGCGATTGCCTGGGTGCGTCATGCGCGGGCCGTCACTGCGCCCATCATCGGCGTCAGCTCGCTGCCCCAGTTGGAAGAAGCGCTGGAATCGTTCGACTATGATCTGAGCGATCAAGACTACGATCAGGTGACCTATCTCTTCGATACTGAACCGAAAGAGGAAGGCTTGCAACGCTTCCCCGGTTTGAAATACAACTTCTCGCGATTGCGTCGCAATTTGAACTTACTGCAGGAGTAGAAAGGCAGCGCACAATGGCACAACAACCCGCTCCCCTATCTGCGCCTAAGCAAATGGCGCTTCCTCAACCGACCCTACGCCGTGTCTTGGGGCGGGATTGGCAGATTGCCTTCATCTTTATTGCACCGATTGTCCTGTTGATGACGTTGTTCATCGCCTGGCCCTTCATCAAGGCGTTCTACACGAGCATGACAATTCATAATCTGGCCACGCGCGAGCACGTCTTTGTCGGTTTTGACAACTACGTACGCCTCTACGCCGATCCCTTCTACCGTCAATCGGTGATCGCCACCGTCTACTACACGGCGGGTTCAATTTCAGTCAAGTTGATTTTGGGCATGTGTGTCGCGCTTCTATTACACAGTCAGAAGCGTTTCCGCAACCTGTTGACCGGCCTAATTCTCTTGCCCTGGATTGTGCCTTCGGTGGTGCAGGCGCTGACGTGGAAATCGATCTATGATCCCATGTTTGGTGGCCTCAACCCGATCTTGCAGTCATTGGGGCTCATCGATCGGTCGGTAGCATGGTTGGCCGAACCGGCCACCGCCATGGCCGCCGTGATCGCGGTCAATGTATGGGCGGGTATTCCCTTCTTCACGGTCAACATTTTGGCCGGTCTTGCCAGCATCGACAAAGAGATGTACGAAGCCGCCGAGATCGACGGTGCAAACGTTTGGCAACAGTTTCTGAACATCACTCTGCCCAGTCTGCGCTATGTGATTGCCGTGGCCACACTCCTTTCCACCATCTGGACATTTAATGGCTTCGAAACGGTCTGGCTGCTGACCAATGGCGGGCCGGGCAATATCACCAAAGTCTATTCGATTCTGGCCTATCAGAAAGCGATTGGATCACTGCAATTTGGCCCCGGCACTGCCGTCGCCTTTAGCCTCACGCCCATCCTGGCCGGCTTTATCCTTTTGCTCTCGCGTTACATGCGGCGCGATGTGGCCCGCGAAGAGATGGATGTCGTCACCTGGCAAGACCGGGTGATCGACGGCATCGGTTGGGTGATCAGCAGCCTGAGCAATCTCATCGTCTGGCCGGTCATGTTGATTATCCGCCTGGTTAGCGGCCTGCTGCCAAAAGGAGTAAAGAGCCGTAAGCGCGAGGCGCTGTTTTCGGATGTCTTGCGCGGCATTGGCCTGCTCCTGGTGTTGATGTTTGTGCTCTTCCCCTTCTATTGGATCGTGATTACTTCGTTTAAAGGAGATCTCCAGATCAGCCAGAGAGTGGGCACCTTCTGGCCGGCACCGTGGACGACCGAACAGTACAGTACACTGTTCTACGAGCAACCGTTCTGGGTCTGGTTTAGCAACTCTGCCATTGTGGCGGTTTCCACCACCGTGTTGGCCGTGGTTGTGGCGGCCTTAGGCGCCTATGCGCTGGCGCGTCTGAAATTCTTTGGCGCGCAGACGATGCAGACGCTCTTGCTGATCACGTATCTGCTGCCGGGATCGTTGATGTTTATCCCGCTGTACCAGATTCTGGCCGACCTGGGTGTCATCAACACGCGCTGGGCGCTGATCCTGACCTACCCGACGACGATGATTCCTTTTGCCACCTGGCTGCTCATGGGCTATTACCATGCCATCCCCGAAGAGCTGGAACATGCGGCGATGGTCGACGGCGCTACGCGGTTGGGTGCCTTTATCCGCATCACCTTGCCGCTGACCACGCCTGCACTCCTGGCGGTAACGCTCTTCTCGTTCACCGCCGCCTGGAAGGAGTATCTCTTCGCCTTCGTCTTTATCTCCAGCGAACGCCTGATGACCTTGCCCGTTGGGTTGGCGACCACCATCTACGGCGATATCTACCCCTGGGGCATGCTCATGGCGGCGTCGTTGATCATCTCCATACCTGTGGTCATCTTCTATATGTGGGGCCAACGCTTTATGGTAGCCGGCCTTACCGCAGGCAGTGTCAAGGGCTAGAAACCGGCGGCGCCTCTGATCACGACAAATCACTCACAAAGGAATTTTCATGACAGCCCCGTTTAAACTTTGCATCCTCTTCGGCGACAAACCAGACATTCGGCCGCCTGCCGAGATCGGGAGCGGCTGGGACATCACCGAAGTCCCGGTGGCGATCCAACTGATCCCTTTTGAAAGCGACGCCAACTGGGCGGCCAAGAAGGCACAGATCGTGGCCTGGGATCTGCCACCGACGCGTGTCTCCAGTCACTTCCTGCAATTTTGGGGGCTCAAAGCTGTTGGCCCTGATGTGGATTGGGAACAATTGGAATTCTGGACAAAACGGGCGTTCCGTCGTCTGGCCGACCTCGGTGTGGAAACAGTGGGCATCTACGGGGGCTTCTTTGCTGTGCCCGAAGGATTTTCGCGCACCCAGGCCATGGATCAGGGGATCCAGTTCAGCCACCTGCTGGCGGACCACGCCGAACCCCTGGGGATGACGGTGGCGTTGGAGCCGCTATCAGATCTCACCACTCTGTGGCCGCGCTATCTTCAGGGCATCGAGTTTGCCAAAGAGGTCAATCGCCCCTCAGTCAAGGTAATGGCCGACCTCAACTACTTTATCAAATTGGATCAACCGCTCGAAGACATCATGCTTGCGCCTGAATTTTGTTCGCATGTGCATATTGCCGAAGGCGGCGGCCAGCCTGGGATCGGTGAGCGCACCGATATCTATCTTCGTCTCTTCCGTATCCTGCGCGACATCGAGTATCCAGGAGCGGTCTCTTGTGCCTGCGCCTGGGTCAGCTCGGATGCTGGTCCTCTGCGGTTTGGCGTGGAAACTGACAAGACCCTGGCCTATCTTCAGGACTTACGCGCAAAAGTTTACGCCGAATAGAGAGAATAGAGCGATGGCCGACGATAGAAAGCTCAAGATCGCGCTGGTGGGTTGCGGCAACATTGCCCGCTCCCATTGGCGCGGCATACAGGCGCACGCACCGCGTTTGAAGGTGACGGCCACGGTTGACGCCGATCCGATGCGGGCGGCGCAGATGGCAGAACAGACGGGAGGAGAGCCGTTTTCATCGCTGGAGAGCGCCCTGGAAGAAGGAGACTTTGACGCCGTCGATCTCATGCTGCCGCACAATCTCCATGAACGTGCGGCGACGCTCGCATTTGCGGCAGGCAAGCACGTTCTCCTTGAAAAGCCGATGGCGACGACTTTGGCCGGTTGCGAAGAGATCATGGCCGCGGCCAGGGCCGCGGGTACCGTCTTCATGATCGCGGAACAATCCCAATACTGGCCCGAGTCGCTGAAAGTCCAACAACTGATTCAGGAAGGCGCAATCGGCGACGTTATCACCGTTCGTTCTTTCTTTGGCGGCTCGCGCGATCATGTGTGGGGCGCAAGACCATGGCGCTACGACAAGGCCATCACCGGCGGCGGCATCTGTATCGACGGCGGCTCGCATTGGATCCGGCCGCTGCGCATGTGGCTGGGGGAAATCGAAGAAGTGGTGGCAGAGATAGGCTACCCCATGGCCGAGATGGAAGGTGAATCCATGGCCCACGCACTACTGCGCTTTCAGTCAGGGATCGTGGCCAACTTCGACGCATTCCGCGCCGGGTCGTTCATTGGCCCCGGCGCGGAATTCCGTGTCACCGGCAGCGAGGGTGAACTGATCGTCGAAAAGGGAAATGACGGTCGTCTGCTGCGTTACAACCAGGCGCACCCCGACGGCGAAGTGCTCCTCACCCACAAAAAAGCCGGGCGAGACGCTGCCTTCGGCTACGAACTCAGCGACTTCACCCACGCCGTGCTAGATGGGTCCCCGCTGCAAGCCACACCTGAGTATTCTCTGGGCGAGCTACGCACTGCCCTCGCCATCTACCGCTCCGCTGAGACCCGGCGTTGGGAGAAGGTGTGGGATTAGGCGCTAACACCCGTCTTCCTCTACTGAACAACAGTCTCTTCGCCCTGTTTCAGATAGTGCAAGTAGGTCTCCGTGTCCTCTGAGCGGACGAAGGCGGTGATGCGATCTCCCTCTCTGAGGATGGTGTCGCCATGGGGAATCAACACCTTATCATTACGCCGAATGGAGACGAAGATGGCGTCTTTGGGCAGGTGGGGGGCCAGTTCAAGGATCGACTTGCCCACGGCGCTGTCTTCGTTGGCGAGGCTGACATCGATGAATTCGGTGCCGTCGATATTGCGCTGTTGCACACGCTGCGCTCGGTGTTGCAGTTCGGCGCGGCGTGCCAGCGCGATGTTGTAGGCGCGGATAATGTCTGTGCGGCGGATGATGCCCAAGAGTTGGTCGGGCTTTGCTCGATCCACCACGGGCAGCCGTCCGTAGCCGCGCACACCCATGCGCGACAACGCCTCACCTGCCGTCTCATCCGGGTAGGCCACCGTCAACCGGTCGTGAGGAATGCCGATTTCGGCTACGGTAGTGCTGCGCGGCAGCTTGCCGACCACAGCCCGATCCAGATCGGTGACAGTGACAATACCCCACAGATTCCCCTCGTCGTTCAGGATCAAGAGCCCATGCCGGCGCGTTGTGCTGAAGACATCCGAAAGCTCCGGCAAGGTCATCTGCATAGGCACCGTGCTCACGTTTTGGGCCATCACCTCGCTTACCATCACACCCTGTAGGACATCGATATCGCGACCACCCTGCAGGGTGATTCCTTTCAACTTGAGTTTGAGGGTGTAGATCGAGGACGCGAAAAGGTGTTCGGCCAGCAACGTGGAAAGCCCCGTTGCCAGCATCAATGGCAAGATCAGCTTGTAATCGTTCGACATTTCAAAAACGATCAGGATCGACGTCATCGGTGCGCGCGCGGCGGCGGAGAAGACGGCGGCCATGCCGACGATAGCATAGGCGCCAGGGTTCACCACTACTGCGGGCCAGAGACTGTGCCCTACGCTCCCCACAATTCCGCCGAGGACGGCGCCCATGTAGAGGCTCGGTGCAAAGACACCGCCCGAATTCCCCGAACCCAGCGTGAAGGTTGTCGCCAGCATTTTGAGGATCAGCAGCAGTGCCATCGTCTGCAAGGGGATGGCGAAGTTCTCGGCAATGGTCTCACCGATCAGGTGCAGCCCAGGCCCTAATACCTGCATCTCAGGAGACAGCAGCGCCACGACGGCAGTCAGCGCCATACCGATGGCGGCTTTGAGTGGTTGAGGCGCCTTCCAACCGTCGAAAAAGCCTTCGGTTCGGTAGAGCACGCGGATGAAGAGGACGGCCACGAAGGCGGCCAGCACCCCAAGCAGCAAATAGATGGGCAGTTCGGCCAGGTGCGTCAGCGGATAGGCGGGCACAGTGAAGGCAGGGCGATCTCCTAAAAAGGCATGACTGACGACGCTGGCCGAGACGGCGCTCATAATGACCACGCCGAAGTACCGAACCGTAAAGGTGCCCAGGATCACTTCGAGCGCAAAAACCGAACCCGCGATGGGCGCATTGAACGTCGCTGCGATCCCCGCTGCCGCACCACATGCCACCAACGTGCGTACTCGCTCATTTGAGAAGTGGAACATCTGCCCTATCGAAGAGCCCAAAGCCGACCCCACCTGCACAATCGGACCTTCACGTCCGGCCGAACCGCCGGTACCGATGGTCAACGAGGAGGCCAGCACCTTGACAATCGCCACGCGTGGACGGATGCGTCCACCGCGCATGGCCACGGCTTCCATCACTTCGGGCACGCCATGGCCTTTCGCTTCGGCGGCCCACTTTTCCACCATAAAGCCCACAACCACGCCTGCCACCGTCATTGCCAGTAACAACCCGATGGCGGTACCCAGGTTCGCTTGTAGCCAGTTCGTGAACACTGTGATCTGGGTCAGTAGCCAGATGAAAGCGACCGCACCCAGGCCTGTTCCGAGCCCAACGACAATGGCAATACTCACCAGTGTCACTTCTTCGGGAGGATGCCAACTGATCAGATTTTGGAGGTGTTTATACTCTTCAAGACGAAGGAAACGCGGAACTTTCAATGCAGGCATGGTTAAACCAGGCTTTCCTGTGAATTGATCTTCTTTGTGGGCAACTGGACGAATGCATAGATTTTCTGGGTGACGACACGATTCCCAAGTATACGCCCCTCGTCCGGACTTGACAACCAATTCCCGGCTTCAATGTGAATTCAGAAGAAGCCTCTATGCAATGCCGAACCCAAACCTCGCACATCAGACCCTATTTCCTTGTCCACACAGGAGCGTAGTCGCGGATAAACTGCCGCAGAGGAATTGGATCTCGATTGAGTAACTCAGTGGTATCGGCTGTGATCGTTTTCGCCATGCCGAAACGCGTGGTGGTATAGATCGCAGAAACGACAGCTACATAGCCAGGAGGATGTCCTCGCCGCCACATGCGCCACATGAAGCGTGGCAACGATGGGTTGCTATAGCGGATCGGTCGCCCCAATTCTTCGCTCATCATGCCCGCAACTTGCGCATAGTCGTAGGCCGCACTGCCCGTCAGCGCGTAGGATCGATCTTCGTGGCCGGCTTCTGTCAACGTTTTGGCGGCCACTGCGGCAATGTCGCGCACATCAATAAAGGCCGTCTTTCCTTGCCCCGCAGGGACGAATAGGTCGTCGTGATCACGGATATCGTCAAGGTGGGTGGTGCTGAGATTCTGCATAAAAAAGCCGGCGCGTAGCAGCGTGGATGACACGGGCGCCGAGCGGAGCAGCGCTTCTACTTTGGCGTGGGGCACAATTGTATTTTTCTCTGCACCGAGCAGCGAAAGAAAGACGACGCGCTCCACGCCCGCTGCGATGGCAGCGTCGATGGCCGGCTTCATGTCCCTCTCAATATTAGAAAGGTGGGGGGGTCTCATCAAAAAGATCGCTTTGACATTGGCAAAGGTGGCGGCATAGGTCGCCGGATTGGTGAAATCAAAGATCTCCCAGTCCACACCCATGGGCAAACGTTGTGCCGACGCCGTTGAGGTAACGGCCGCACGCAGGGACACACCCTGGCCCCGCAGAATCTTGATCACTTCACTGCCTACGTTGCCGGTTGCTCCGGTGACTAAAATTGGTCTCTCCACGCGTTTCTCCTGCTAGATTTGATGATTCGCCCCCTTAGGCGCTAGAAAGAACTGCTTGCTGCCTTGCCTGAAGATGGAGCGCTTGTGCGATTTCGATTATAATGCCCACAGAGGCGCTGGTATATCGTGTCTCTCCACTACTTTGAACCCTTACCTCCATGAAAGAAAATCGACCATGTACTTGCTCGAAAATGGCGAGTTGTCCGTCTCTATTCTCGATCCGCAACTGGATCTGGCGCGCTGTGGATCGCGGTATTGTGTCGGCGGTTATATCTATCAGATCGACGACAAAACGCGTGGACCACTTCTGGCCGGGCCACAGTACCCCAAACCCTACCCCGATGTCTTTGATGGACAGGGCGCACCCGATATGTTTGCCACACCCCTGGGTGACAGCGAAGCGCCGCTGGGCGGTGAGGTGGGCATTATCGGCGTAGGTCGGGTTCGGCGCAGCAGTCCTATCGAGCCTTTTTCCGTGCGACACAATCCTGAAGTAATCGAATTCCTGGTCTGGACAGTGGAGGTGCAGCCCAACGCCATTGTCATGCGTACCGAGCAGCAGTTTGGCGCCTGGTCCTATCGGCTCGCCCGACATGTAACCTTGAACGGTCGCAGCCTCGACTCACGGACCGAGATCGAAAGCCTGGGCGAGGCGTCGCTGCCCATCCGTTGGTTTCCGCACCCATTCTACCCCCCCACGCTGGATGGCCGGCTCTGCCGCTTTTCTATACCCGTCACCCTCAGCGAGAACCCCGGCTACTTCATGGACAACGACGGCTGGATCTGTCAACGCCCCGACTACGATTGGACGCGTGGCTGTTTCCTCGCCGTCGATTTCACCCGCGAAGGCAACGCACTGGCCGTCACCCAGAGCCATCCACTGTTGGGTGAGGTGGGCGCTCAGACCGACTACGCGCCGGTTTACTTGCCCATATGGGGCAACCGTAACACTTTCTCCTTTGAACCGTATTACGCCGCAGAGTTGAGTCGAGGGGAATCGGCAAGCTGGGGCATTCAGTATCACTTTTAGAAGCTGCGTACTCTAGATTCTATCGTAATTGTACGGCTTCAGGTGTGACTGACCGCACAAACCACCGTCTCACCTGAAGCTGTACGCTCTGTTCTTACATCCGCTGTAGGGCCTAACGTGACAATTGAAGATGGCATCCGCTCATCCTGTGCGCACCGGCACCTTTGCCAATGCGGCCACCTCGGCCAACTCCGTCATCTTTGCCTTGGTGGGTGGCTTGAGATCGGCCGCTTTATAGTCGAGGCCGAGGCTATCATACTTGCTCTGCGCCATAGGGTGGTAGGGCAGCAATTCGTAGCTGAGCAAGTTTGGCAGTGTGGCGACGAAGTTCGCAATTGCGCTGATCGCCTCCACACTGTCATTGAAGCCTGGGATCACAGGCGTGCGCACAATCAACGGCTGCGACTGTTTGCCCAGTTGGCGTGCGTTGGCGAGGATGCGCTGATTGGGGACGCCGGTCGCTTGCTGGTGCCGGGCAGAATCAAGGTGCTTGATGTCCATCATCACCACGTCAACCAGTGGCAGGATGGCTTCTATGCGTGCCCAGGGGAAATTGGCCGCCGTTTCGATGGCAGTATGGATTCCTTCAGCACGACAGGCTGTCAAGAGCTCGACTGCAAAATCAAGTTGTAACAGCGGTTCTCCGCCCGACAGCGTCACACCACCACCGGACGAGGCATAGAATGCCGCATCCTGGCGGATTTCGGCCATGGCGGTCTCCACATCCAGCAGTTTGCCCACGCTTACCACGCCACCGGCATAACATGTTTCTGTGCAGGCGCCGCAGGTGTGGCACCGTTCGCGCAGATAGATGTGGACGTTGTTGAGCAAAGCGTGGGCATTGTGTTCACAGCGTTCCACGCAGACGCCACAGGCGATGCAGCGTTCTGGGAAGAACTGGATTTCTGGATAGGGCCGGATGTCTTCGGGATTGTGGCACCAGAAACAGTGCAGGTTGCACCCTTTCATAAAGACAGTGGTGCGAATACCCGGCCCATCGTGAATGGAAAAACGTTGGATATTGGTAATCAACCCCTGCATGGCGTCACCCTTCGGCGATGATGCGGTCTACCACCAGTTGCCGAAATGCGGGCGAGAGGCTGGCAAAGTAGGCGCTAAACCCGGTGACCCGTACGATAAGGTCTGGATACTTGGTAGGATCTTGATGGGCTTCGAGCACCTTCTGCTTGTCGAGCACGTTGAGATTGATCTGCGTGCCGCCGATATCGAAGTGGGTGCGCAGCAGACTCGTCACTTTGGCAACCGATTCATCCTGGCGTGCCAGGCCTGGATCAAGTTCGAGTTGCATCGGCGCGCTGTTGCCCAACCCCGGCTGAACCTTGGCGATAGCGACGGCCAGGGCCGTGGTGGCCCCATCTTGTCGGAAGCCAGGCGTCGGATTTGCCCCCTGCGCGATGGGTTCCCCTGCACCGCGTCCATCCGGCGTTGCGCCGAGTTTGCGCCCCATCGAAATCGTGGATGCCCATGAGAAGAGACCGGGTGTTAACTTGAAACCAAGCGTCGGCTGACTTTGCACCACTTCGGTAAAGAGCTGCGCAATGCGTTGCGCCCAGCGATCCGCATCGGTGTTGCCTGCCCCATACCTGGGCACAGAGCGCAACATCAGCCGCGCGTGCTTGCCATCCGGCCCGGCCCAATCGGTTTCGAGATAGTGCATCAACTTCTGCCAGGTGAGCCGATGCTCACGATCTATCCGCTGTTCGACGGCGGCGAAGGCATCCGCCGTATTGGCCAGCCCGGCGCCATCGATACCCAGATTGTAGAATTCCACGCCGCCATTCGTGGCATCCAGCCCTCTTTCGATCGGTCCGTAGCACAGTAGATCGAGCACCAGTTCGGGGAAGACTTCATGCATGTGCTTCAGGTGAAAGGCCATGCCCTGTGCCGTCACCTCAACAGCGCGGCGCAAGTGAGCGTCGAAGCGCTGCCAAAGTGCCTCGATGCCCGGCTCTACATGGCGTTCGGCCATCATCTCGTCTAGCGCCACATCGAAGATGGTGAGGAAGTTGATCTTGACGACGTCGCTCATCGTATACTCGCGCCCCGGGATCGCACTCCAGTGACAACCGGCGTAGGCGCGTGTCCTGGCGGTTTCGATGTCGAAACCGTTAGCGACCAACCCGTCGATGGTGCGGTCAATGCCCAGAAACTTGGGGAATCCCATCTTGTGATTGAATTGCATCTCGACGCCGCGCCGCAGCAGACCCGGATCGACCGACTCGCCGACGCAAACCCCAATGTTGGCCGGGATCTGTAACTGATCAATGGCGTCGAGCACCAGATACGAGACGCGGTTGGTCACATCGTGGCCGTCCTTGTCCGGTCCGCCTAGCTGCGCATACCCGGTGTCTTTGAGGAGCAGGCAGGCGATGTGAAAAACCGCTTCATCGTCGCTCAACTTGCCGGCTGCCACATCGCGCGCGTAGAAGGGGGTGAGCAGTAGATCCAAACGCCCCAATGCGCCGCTGCCGTTGTACATGCGTGCGGCCATCAGATACCAGGCCATCCATTGGCAGGCTTCGCGCAAGGTTTGGGGTGGCTGAGTGATCAGCCAGGTATTGATGACGGCCATCTCTTCGAGGTTGGCGCGCAACTGTGGATGCGTCTGCTGTGCGGCCATGATGCGCGCTTCTTGGGCGTGCCGGCGGATCCATGCTTGAATGCCGCTGACCACAGATTCCAGGCCATCGTAGAAAGCCTCGGCTTCGGGCCCGTGCAGCGGACGATAGCGGCGAATCTGTTCGAGGATGCCTCCCCAGCCCAGCTTCAGGCCAATGCTGAGATCGGGGCAGAAATGTTGGGCGCCGCCGATGCCATGGGCAAGCTGGTACTTTTCCTGCTCGGCATGTAAGAAGGAGTAATCGAGATCAGGGTTCCAACCTTGATGTCGATAAGATGTGAAGTTGGCCATGACGGCGCCGGCCAACGAACACTGAGGGTCGATGTAAGTGGGGTGGGCGTCCAGCAGGCGACGGAAGTTCTCTCCACAGGCTTTGGGCCCGTAGAAGCCACCGTTGGGGTGATTGGTCACCATATTGACGTCTTTGATCAGACAGTCGGTGATGGCGACCCCTGATCCACTGATCGCCTCAACGATCTTACGTTTGTCAGGTGGGGGCAAGACCAGTGCCCAGATCATCGTGATCCATGGCGCCAAGCACTCGCTGTTTTTCCTGTGTCTGCTGCAACTTAGTGGTACGCAGCGCTTCCAGCCTCGCTTTGTACGTCAATTCTTCGATCGGGATATCATAGTACATGCTGGGCCTCTCTTTATTGAGGATCGAGCAACCTGCTGTTGCGAAAAAGCTGGATCAAAGGTGTTGCGCGGAAACTTGTATCGGACTCACTTGAGGCCAGGCCGGCCAATGGCGGGCTATATCGAGCACAACGGATTCTACAGTGGAAACCAGGACAGAGAACGCGTGAATGAGAAGGTGCTTGATCCCAATTGTAAGATCGACAAAGCAGGGCGACCATGTCCAAGTGGATAGTTCCAACCTGTCCTCCCGTCCTAGACTTTGGCGTGTACGTCAAGGGTAAGGTCCCGACCCTTTCGCCCCGAATCTGAAGTAGACCGAGGTTTTTTCAATGCTTGACAGCGAGCCGATCCCCTCTTACACTATGGGTGGAACGTTCCACCTACTTGTCCCCACACCAATTGTACAGATGACCTATGGCCGGTCCGACCTTACTCGACGTCGCCAGGCGTGCCAACGTTTCTAAATCAACGGTATCGCTTGTTCTCAATCACAGTGGGCGTATCGCGCCGCAGACGGTTGAGCGTGTATGGCAGGCCGTGCGCGATCTCAACTATGTACCCAGCCGCACTGCGCGCTCACTTCAGTCGGGTCGTAGTCGTATGCTGGGGCTGATTGTTTCGGATATTACCAACCCCTACTTTTCGGAGATGGCGCGGACGGTGGCGACCGCGGCCACGGCAGCGCAATACGATCTCGTCACCCTGGATACCAATTACGACCCCAGTTTGCTCTCTGCTCACCTGGTGCATCTGCGCAGCCACCGCATTGACGGACTCTTTATCTTCACCACAGAGCGGGATCTCCAGATTCTCCCCCAGCTAGAACAGGCAAGTTTGCCTGCTGTGCTGCTCAACTGGGGTGTGACCGGTGAGCGTATCGGTGAAATCGCGGTTCAGTATCACGCTGGGATTGCGGCGTTGCTCGACCACCTGATCGAGTTGGGCCATCGGCGTCTGGCCTTTGTGGCCGGGCCGACTACGTTCTTTTCTGCCACAGGGCGCGCCGAAGCCTTCCGGCATGAGGTGAATCTACGCCGGCCTGTGCTGGACGAGCCGCTCTATCTGCACAGTGATTTCCGTCTCGGTGAACAGGTAGACACCGCCATTGTCGCCCAGATCCTGAGTATGGACGAGCGACAGCGCCCGACAGTGGTCGTGGCATCCAATGATCTGATGGCGATCAGCCTACTGCGGGCGTTTTACAGCCGGCACGTCACGGTACCTGACCAGATTTCAGTCACGGGGATGGACGATATTGTCTTTTCTAACTACACCACGCCTTCGCTTACGACCTTGCGCCTGCCGCGCCGGCAGATGGGCCTGCAAGCGTTTGAACTGCTGCAACGGCTGATCGAGGAACCATCTACCGCTGGCGAGGGTAGGATCCTGGTCAACATGCGCCTAATCGTGCGTGAATCAACTGGACCGACGCGTACCCCATAGCGTCTGCTGGCTGCCCGTGTGGAAAGGCAGATCGAGTGCACGTCGAGATTCTACCACGATCCATTACGTGGTTGCGCTGGGAGTGAGAATACGGCTGCGTGTTGCATGAGGTGAGAAATCGCCTTCGATCCGCGCACCGCACTCTGCCCAATCGCACTCATCCATAAGGGAGAGCCTCATGGCCTCACAATCCAATATCCTCTTTTTGATCACCGATCAGCAACGCGTAGATACGTTGGGCTGCTACGGGAACCCCATCTGCCGGACGCCAAACATCGATCGCCTTGCCGCTCAGGGGACCCGTTTTGACCAGGCGTACACGCCTACGGCCATCTGTACCCCGGCACGCGCCTCGTTGATCACCGGCGTGATGCCCTTTGAACACAAGTTGCTGGCCAACTTCGAGCGCAATGTCGGCTATAACACCGAACTCCCCGCCGATACCATCTCGTTTGCCCATCATCTGCGCGGGGCGGGCTATAACGTGGGAACCGTGGGCAAATGGCACATCGGGATGGACCGCGGCCCGGTCGACTTCGGGTTTGATGGCATTCATTACCCCGGTTGGGGGGAGCCGGTGCAGCATCCCGATTACTTGCACTATCTGGACGAGCACGGCTTCCCCCCTTCCGTGTACGCGACGAGATCCGCGGCGCCTTTCCCAATGGACAGCCGGGTAACGCCATCGCCGGGATTTACGACGGACCCGTGGAGGCGACTTTCACTTACTTCCTGGCCACGCGCACCATCGAAGCGCTCGAACGCTATGCCGCCGGGGATGCCCCCTTCTTCCTGGCCTGCCAGTGGTTTGGGCCACATCTGCCCTACTACATTCCTGCCGAATACGCCTTCCTCTATGATCGCGAGCACGTTGTTCTGCCCCTCAGCATGGCCGAAACCTTTGAGCACAAGCCCACGGTGCAGCGTCACTACTCGGCACATTGGACCTTCGATAGCTTCACCCCCGATCAATGGAAAGACTTGATCGCCCGCTACTGGGGCTATGTCACCTTGATCGATGAACAGGTAGGCCGCATCCTTACTGCGCTGGACCGGCTGGGACTGACCGATGAGCACCGTCACCTTCTTCACCAGCGATCATGGCGCCTTTGTGGGCAGCCACAAAATGCAGGATAAAGGGCCGGCCATGTACGACGACATTTACCATATCCCACTGGTCGCGCAGTTGCCTGGCGGGCAAACTGGGGCGACGGAAGAGCGTTTCGTCTCGCTCATCGATCTGTCTGCCACCTTCCTCGATCTTGCCGGCGCCAAGATCCCGGCGGAATACGCCGGACGCAGTCTCGTGCCTCTGTTGCGCGGGGACGCCGCCGAAGGCTGGCGCGATCACATCATAGCCGAATTCCACGGACATCACTTTCCTTACCCGCAGCGCATGATCCGCACCCGCACCCATAAATTGGTCGTCAACCCGCCCGATATCAACGAACTCTACGATCTGGTTATCGATCCTTATGAACTGACCAATCAGATCGACAATCCCGCCTATGCGGACGTGCGACGTGATCTTTACCGCACCCTCTATAATGAGCTCAAAGCTCGAGGAGACAACTTCTACCACTGGATGACCTCTATGTTCGAGGTGGGTGAAGAAGTGGTAGATGCGTCCCTGAGTCAGTATAAACGTTGATAAGCGTATTCTGAACGAGCACACTATCTGCTATATGGAGAAATCTATGACCGCTCAACCCAATATCGTCTTCATCATCGCCGATCAACTGCGCCCCGATTTCCTGGGTTGCTACGGCGCTGATTTCGTGCAGACGCCCAATATCGATGCGTTGGCCGGCCAGGGTGTTCGCTATCAGCGTGCCTATTCGATCTCGCCGATCTGCGTTCCGGCGCGGGCGTCGCTGCTCACGGGCATGAACCCCATCAAAACCGGTGTCACCAGCAACGGGCAGTGGCTGCGTGCGGATCTGGCTGCCTGCGGCGTGCACACCTGGCCCGAAATACTGGCCGAGGCCGGCTACTACACCGCCGCTATCGGCAAGATGCACTTCTACCCGTGGGATTCTTCTCTGGGCTTTCGCATGCGCATCATCGCCGAAGACAAACGCTGGATCAATGTGCGCGACGACTACTATCGCTTTTTGCGCAGCCACGGCGAACGCAAGTACCACGGCAACGAACACGAAGGCTACTTTGAGAACCGTGGCGCCATTGTCAACCGCTTGCCGTGGGAACTCTCTGTCGATCACTTCGTGGGAACAGAAGCGGCCCACTTCATCCGCACCTACGGCGAAGAAACACCCTTTGCCGCCATGGTCAGCTTTCCGGGGCCGCACTGTCCTTATGACCCCAATCAGGAGTTTCTGGACAAGGTCGACCCCGCCGCCATGCCCGATCCCATCCCCGCCGTGGACGAGAACGTAGGCCGACTGCGGGCGCAGAGTATCGCCGGCAACCGCCGGCCGTGGAACGGGGTTGATTACACCGAATTCAGCGCCGACCACAAACGCAAGATCCGCGCCCACTATGCGGCCGAAGTGCAGCAGATCGACTACGAAGTGGGGCAGATCGTCGAGGCCCTGCGCGAAAAGGGGTTGTTGGAGAGCACCTGGATCATTTTCACCAGCGATCACGGCGATTACCTTGGCGATCACGATCTGATCGGCAAAGGTACCTTCTACGAAGGAAGCATCCACGTGCCCTTGATCGTCTGCCCTCCCGGCGGCAGCGACCCATCGACATCTTCCGATCTGGTGGAACTGGGCGATGTCACCGCTACGATCCTGGCAATGGCCGGGCACGATCTGCCATCCTACTATGATTCCGTCCCTCTGCCTGCACTTGATCTGGCGGGTTCGCATCAACGCGAGGAGATCGTGGGCATCACCAGCGGTGGGTGGATGATCTACGACGGCGTCTGGAAGTTGGTGAAGTACGCCAACGGCGACGTCCACTTCTTCAACCGGGCCGAGGACCCGCAGGAGCAGCACAATCTAGCGCGTGATCCGGCGCAGGCGGAGCGTTACTTCGAGATGGATGTGCGATTGACGCAAGAGATCATGCGCTCTATTGTTGAGGCCAACCTCGAAAAGTCAGTCGATAGCGGAAACTCATTGTGGAGTGATGTGGAGTACGGCAAAGAGGGGTATCAGCGCCCCTACCCATTCAAGTTCGCAAAATGAGGAGAGCTCAATCCATGAAGGGCAAAGAGCGCGCCAACCGGCGCGCTCTTTGCCCTTCACACATGCTTCATTCCCCGCTGTATAAGATTGCCTCGTTGTACGGAATGATCAACGGCTGTGGTCCGTCGCCTGAGAAATGCGATGCCCATTCGCGTGGATCGTAGTTCCGCTTGACGAAACATTGATAGTGAGCCGGCACAGCGTGTTGAAGGCCGATGCGTCGTGCCATCTTCGCAGATCCCTCGAAGAAGGGGAATTCTCCCTCACTGGGATGGGTGGTCAGGATCCCCAGGTCCGGTCGCAGGGCGGCGATAGGCGCGATCAACTCTTCGTGTTCGGCGAAAGTGTTGATGGGATCGCCCGAAACATAGATGCGGTGATCACCTGCTTCGATCACGTAGCCAAGATGGGCCACATCCGGCGGCTGAATGCCATCCTCGGGCGCACCCTGAGGCGGCTTGGCCCAAACTGCGTGTACCCGAAAGGTGCCCAGTGCAACCATCTCGCCGGCGGCGACCGTCGTTAACAGATCGGCCGGAATACCGTTGTCCGCCATTCGGCTCACGCTCTCTGCCGGGCCGGCAAAGCGCGCCATCGGATACGCCTCATGGATCCGTTTGATTGACTCAATGCAGGTGTGGTCACCATGATCGTGGGTGAGCAGCACGTAATCGGTACGCAGACTTGCCTCATCCAGCGGTGGCTGGGCGTGGATGAACCGTTCGGCCGGGCGTTGGCGTGGGAAGTAAGGGTCGATGAGCAAGATCGTGCCTGCCGTGTCTTTGAGTGCGTAGGAACTCTGCCCAAACCAGTGGATACCGACTGCTCCAGCGGGAACAGGGGATGTTTCAAAGGGGTGCATTTACATCTCCTTATGCGTGTAAGTGGACAAGAACCATTCCATTGTAGCATGAGGTATTGGCAATGCGCTCAACCGGCTCGTCTTCCGGCAACATGCTATTAAAAGATACCTCATTTTCGGTAAGTAAGCGGTAGGCGCCATGCAGCCGTTTGTAAGGTATAATGCATTCAGATTGTGTAATCGCTGCCCTACAACATCCATTGATGCCAGCACAATCGCCTGCACTGTCCGATCTTCCCCACGGCGTTCGCAGTCAAACCTATCCGTTGTTACTGCATCTATGGAGGTACGGGATGACGACGCTCTCTACGCGCGTTCGGCTATTGGTGGTTGAGACGAATGACTTTATTCAGCTTGGAATCAAATCCTATCTTTCTACTCATAAAGATTGGGAGCTAATCGCTGTAGTAAAGAGTGTGGCGAAGGCAGTTGAGCTTTGTGATACCGAGGCGCCTGAAATCATCTTGATCGACGCCGCGATTTTTGCAGATGACACTCTGCAACCCATAACGGTAAGTCGGCTTATTAAGCTTTCTGTGCCTGCCGTGCGCATTGCCTATTGGACAGAGCGAGAGACGCTTGATCTATTGGCTAAGATCATCATGGCCGACCCTGACGGGTACTTTCGCAAAGACACCGATTTGAAAGATCTGCTGATCTCGTTAAGCCAGATCGCGCGAGGGCGCAGACTTCTGAGCAGCGAACTCTACCTCTCATCTGTGTTCGCACATTTTAAGGCTGAACATGAGGAGAATGATCTATCCAAGATACTGACCCCGCGCGAGTTGCAGGTGTTGCGCCTGCTTAGCCGGGGCTGCTCAAACAGCGAAATCGCCGACACATTGGGCATTCGCATTAGCACAGCCAGCGTTCACGTCTCTCACATCATGACCAAGCTCGAAGCCGACAACCGTACACATGCGGTCCTTCGCGCGGCCGAGTTAGGGCTGGCTATTTTGAAGGGCAGCAACTTATCGATCTGACGGCTGATACAACAAATCGGTCCGCCATCCATGTTGATGGCGGACCGATTGCTTATGCTCTCTTTGTCTGTGCTCTCTGTATCTGTCGCTAATTCAGCGCCGGAACCTCTGCCATACGCCGGTATCAACCGTGCTCAGCATCTAGATTAGCCAGTTCCTTCCAGCGTTTGGCTGCACCGCGGCGCAGCAGGGCCGGGTCAAAGTCCGCCAGGAACTCCCACCCCTCGAGCGCCAGCCCTTCCTGAAGCTCGTCTGTCAGCGTGAACGAAAGCTTGCGTCCGTCGGTCAAGAGTACGAACTCAATGGTCTCATCATCCTCTTCGTCGGCAATTTCAACAATACAGGGGCGGTCGGTGCCCATCGGTTTGCGGAAAAAGGCAGCCGAACATCGCGAACAAAAAGATAGATCAGCATCACAAAAGCCACGGTTCATAACGATTTTCATTAGTGCCTCCTCAAAAAGTGAGTCCTCCTCGCAGCGGGAACATCGTCGGCCTGTGGCGAAAGGGGAGCAAACGAATAAATGCTTACTTCAGTCTAATCCTGTGAATAGGGGCACCTGCCCATCGTTCGGGGGGGAGGTGCGCTGGTCACGTGACCAGTAAATCTCAATAGAAATGCGCACCGGGTTTCCAACCAGATGAACAGGGCATACTGCGCATGCTGCGGCCATCAACTCGTGTCTACGCACCATGCACAGCCGTGCCTGCCCGTAGCGCATTAAGGTTCGCCGCCAGCAGATGGTGGTGCCGCTGAGGAAGGTGTGACTCCAGTGCATCGGCCACAACCTCGATGGACAGTATCGGCTGGATCCTGAGCAGCACACCCAACATGACCACGGTTGCCGCGCGTTCGCTGCCACATGTTTCGGCAATCTGATTGGCCGGTACCCAATGGATCTGCGCCTGTGTCGTCACGTCCTCTTGAGAGACCAGCGAAGCGTTGACCAACAGATGCCCGTTTGCCGTCATCAGCGCAGCATACTTCTGTGCCGAAGGCAGGTTCATGGCGATGGCAATATCAGGCACATTGACCAGCGGTGAGCCGACTAACTCATCGCTGATGATGACGGTACAGTGCGCCGTGCCGCCACGCATCTCGGGCCCGTAAGAAGGGATCCACGTAACTTCTTTGCCGGCTGCCAGGGCGGCGTGGGCAAGCAACTGGCCCGCCAGGAGCACTCCCTGTCCGCCGAAACCGGCTATGATGATCGATGTTTCCATGCCGCCTCCCCGGTCTATATACAGGCTGTCATCGTTTCAATTCATCATCGTTTCAATTCATTGGCCACCCGAAAATCGCCCAACGGGTAAACAGGCAGCATCTGATCACGGATGAAGGTCAGCGCGTCCACGGGATCCATGTGCCAGTTGGTGGGGCAACTACCCAGCACTTCCACAATGGCCAGCCCGAGCCCTTGGATCTGCGTTTCGAAGGCCAGCTCGATCGCCTTCTTCGTCTTACGGATCTCGGCAGGAGAGTGCATGGATCGGCGTACAGCGTAGGCCACGCCGGGCATCGTCGCCAGCATTTCGGGTAAGTGGATCGGGTTCCCCTGTGTTAGTGGGTTGCGACCCCTAGGCGAAGACGACGTGATCTGTCCGGGTATTGAGGTCGGCGCCATCTGCCCACCCGTCATGCCGTAGACTGCATTGTTGACGAAGATCACGGTGATCGGTTCCCCACGGACCGCGGCGTGGACGATCTCATTCGTGCCGATAGAGGCGATATCGCCGTCGCCCTGATAGGTGAAGACGATGCGATCAGGCAGCACACGTTTCAGCCCGGTGGCCATGGCCGGGGCGCGTCCGTGGGCGGCTTCGCAGCCATCGAGATTGAAGTACTCGTAGCAAAAGACCGCACAGCCCACCGGCGCCACCAGGATCGTGCGATCGCGGATCGCCAACTCGTCGATCACCTCGGCGATCAGGCGGTGAACCGTACCATGGCTACAGCCGGGGCAATAGTGGGTCTGCACCGCCAAAAGCGCCTCGGGAAAGGTGTAGACCTCTTCCATCCCGTCAACCGACCGGGGGATCGAAGGGGACAGTGTCGGCATCGTCATATCCTTTCTTCGTCTGGTACCTTGCAGCGTAAATACCACGGCGGCAACATCGATGATGATTCGGCCGCTGTGCCGTCCCTGAAGCCGAACAGTTACGTCTGGCGAACAGAAACCACTCCGTTATCCTGCCGTAGCCAATCTCTGGGTTCGCCATCGCCCACCTTAGGCAACCCGCTGCGGGTCAATGCGGCCAGGATTTCATCTGGGAGCGGGATGGCGCCGCCCATGCGCCCCAGGAAGTCGATGGGAATCTCTCCGTGCGTGGCCAGTTTCACGTCTTCCAACATCTGCCCCGCGTTCATTTCCACCACGAGAATGCGCTCGACAGTGCGGCTGATCTGTTGCAGCGCCGCCGACGCGAAGGGCCAGAGCGTCAATGGGCGAAACAGCCCCACACGCATTCCTTGTTTTCGGGCTTGCCGTACCACAGACCTGGCAATGCGCCCCACCGTGCCGAAACCCACGATGAGGGTGTCGGCATCGTCCACCGCTTCGGTTTCGTAGCGCGCCTCGTTTTCAGCGATAAGGGCGAGCTTCGCCTGAAGCCGCTGGTTGAGCGCTTCCAACCGCTGCGCGCCCAGATAGAGTGATGTCACTGCGCGTGGAGCGCGATCCGCAGCGCCGCCCAATGCCCAATCGGGTCGTTCGCTGACAAGCGGTTTGAACGGCGGCATTTCTACCGGCTCCATAATCTGGCCCAGGCTGCCATCGCCCACAAGCATCACAATATGCCGATAGGTGAAGGCCAGATCGAAGGCGTCCACCATCATATCGACCGCTTCTTGCACCGTAGACGGGGCCAAGACGATAGGGTGATAGTCGCCATGACCGGCGGACCGCGTGACCTGAAAGTAGTCGGCCTGGCTGGGCTGAATGTTGCCCAGGCCCGGTCCGCCGCGCATGATATCGACCACGACGCAGGGCACTTCGCTGCCTGCGATATAGCTCAACCCTTCCTGCATCAGGCTGATCCCCGGCGATGAGGACGAGGTAAACGCCCGCACGCCCGCGCTCGCTGCGCCGTAGACCATGTGGATGGCGCCGATTTCGCTTTCTGCCTGCAAAAAGACGCGCCCCAATTCGGGCATGCGCCACGACATGTACTCCAACAGCTCGGTCTGCGGTGTAATTGGGTAGCCGAAGAATGCCTGCGCGCCACCGCGAATGGCCGCTTCGGCGATCGCTTCGTTGCCTTTCCAAAGTTGGCGTGCCATCTTCCGTCTCCTTTCTCAAGCGGCCACAGGCGACAGAGGCGCCGGTGTGCCGGTCTGCGCCCTCTTCTCGCGTGTTTGGCGGAAGACGGTGAAGGCGACGTCAGGACAGACAAGGGCGCAGATGCCACACCCCGTACATGTCTGCGTGCTGCTGTCGAGGACGACGCTGCGATAGCCGCGGGCATTGTGATCCTGACCCAAGTGCAACACCTTTTGCGGGCATGCCTGCACGCAAAGCCCACAGCCTTTGCATCGTTCCTGGTCGATCAGGACAGTTCCTTGCACGGATACACCTCCGATTGTGGTGGCAACCAAAAACCCGCATCCTCGTTACGCACGGCGGCTGTCGAGGACGATGCTTACGCGATCATCCTTGCAGTGGACAGCGCAGACTTGCAGTACAAGAGAGCGGGTTTCTGACCACGCATCACCGTCGATGCGTATTATTCAATTGGTCGAGAAGGTCAAATACAGCCACTGACGCAGTGGCTTGCTGCTTTCAGTTTAGCATGATCGGCAGCGTGATACACCCGCCATTTGGGCAGGGTCACCTCTGCAGAGCGGCAGCCAGACGTGCGTGTGCAATCTCGTCTTGCACGCTCTGCCACGCTTCGCCGATTTCGGGCTGGAGTAGTTCGATGGGATCGGGGAGAAACCCAAAATCAAGGTAGACCTTGATCGCCCACACGCGGCCCGTCGACGTGCCCAGCATGGCGCGAGGATAGTGTGCAGCCAGGCGGTGCATGGCCCACGTCATCATTGCCTTGCTGATTCCGCAGCGCTGATGATCAGGATGTACCGCCACCCAGTGGATCTGGCCCCATGCGCCCTCTCCGCGCCAATCCTCCTTAGCCCAGGCGCTGATCGTGGCGATGGCTGCGCCGTCGGCATCGGTGACAAACGCCATGCGCTGCGCAAGCATCGCCTCATCGTCGCCGTACTCCTGGCGGAAGAGGGTCTCCTCGATGGCGAAATAAGGCTCCGCCGCGCGCTGGATCGCGGTCCACGTCGTCTCGTCACCGGGCTGATACAGACGCAAGGAGTAGCCCTCGCGCAGTGCTATGTCAGGGAACCGGTCAATCGGTTCACAGATCATATGGACCGATAGGTTAGGGTTCATAGCCCACCCTCGGCGAAGATGGCATCTACATAGCGCCCCTGCTCCATAATGGGGATGCGCCGTCCATCCGCGCACACTCCGGACAGGCGCATGCTGGGCGTGCCGAACATGATGTCCTGATGAAGCGGCGAATCGTTGGCCCCCATTGCCGTCAGTTCCTCGTCGCTCAGTTCGTCGCCGCCCTCAATACCGCCGGGATAGGCGCGGCCGAAGGCGATGTGGCAAGCGGCGTTCTCGTCGAAGAGGGTGTCGTAAAAGAGGATGCCGCTGCGGTAGATCGGCGAACGAACGTCCACCAACGCGATCTCTCCAAGATAGCGAGTGCCTGCCACCTCGAAGAATTGGGCCAGCACCTCTTCGCCGCGTGCGGCGTGGAACTCTACCAACTTGCCCTGTTCGAAGCGAAAGTAGGCATCCTCGATTTTCTGTTCGAGCGTGAAGAAGGGCATGGAGGTCTGCACCCAGCCCTCAGTGCGCAAGCGGTGGGGCGTGGTGAAAGTCTCTTCGGTGGGGATGTTGGGCGAGAAGCGCACACCCGTCCCCGACATTGAATCGCCGGTCAGCCACAGCGGCCGGTCGCTGAGGCCGATGGTGAGATTGGTGCGCGGCTGCCCCTCGGCATTGGGTTCGTCATCTACAAAGTGGAGCGTTCGCACATCGTTGGCATTGAGATAGGTTGAAACCGCGTCGAGCGTCTTCAGGTGCGCCTGCCAGTCCGCCACCGGATCCTCGCCGTCGGCGTGCGCCGCCGCCAGGATCGCCGCCCACAGCTTCTCCTCGGCTTCGGCGGGCGCGGCATGGGGGAAGACCTGTTGCGCCCAGGCCGGTGTCGGCGCCGCGCAGACACACCAGGCAATCTGATTCGCCATCACTCCCCGGTAAAAACTCTTGAGTTTGGCGCGCAGGGCCGTCTGCATCTGCTGCAAGGTGGACGGATCCACGTCATCGAAGACATTTGGGTCCTCGCGTCCGGTAATGCTGATGGTAGCCCAATGGGTCGTCAACCGTTCTTCGCCACGCTGCGCAAGGTAGTCCGGTGCGTACCCTAAATGCTCTGCCCCGCTCGTCTGCGCCCGGATCAAATCGAGCGCCGGGTCGATCCAGTCTACTTCGACCCAGCGTGCGCCCATGCCGTAGGCCGTCTTGGCCAGGATGTGGACAAACTCCCGGTGAGCCAGTTCGCTGCGGATCGCCAGCGCCTGGCCGGGCTGCAAGTTCACGCCTTCTTCCAGGATCAGGCGGGCGTACGCCTGTTGTTGCGACTCGAATGGTGGCATCTCGCCTCCTGTGGCAGATGGTTTTGTGAGGATGAACACGCATCGACTGTGCAGCATATGGTACAGTAGCGCATGACAATTGACAACCGGGGAACCCCTCTGGCCCGGCCACGCCCAAAAATGGAAGGCAGATCATGTCGAAACCTACTATCACTGTCTACGGCGCCTATTGGTGCCCTGACTGTCGGCGCAGTAAACAGTTTCTCGGCGAACATCAGATTCCCTACAATTGGATTGACATTGAGGAAGACGAAGAGGCCGAGCAGTTTGTGATCAACAAAAACGACGGCAAGCGCATCATCCCGTTTATTCTGTTTGAGGATGGCTCGTTTCTGGTGGAGCCGTCCAACGCTGCGTTGGCAGCCAAGTTGGGGCTAAAGACGACGGCGAGGCACATGCACTATCCTTTCATTGTCGTTGGGGGCGGGCCGGCGGGGCTGACCGCCGCTCTGTACGCAGCACGCGAAGGCATCGATACATTGGTCATTGAGCGCGCTGCTCTGGGCGGGCAGGCCGCCGCCACCGAAAAACTCGACAACATGCCCGGCTTCCCTGACGGCGTACCCGGCATCGAGTTTGCCGGCCGTCTGCGCCAACAGGCTGCGCGCTTCGGCGTCGAATTTCTGCAGGCGCAAGATGTGGTCAGCGTGCAAGAACGAGAGGGCTACCACGTCGTCTCCACCGGCACCGGCGACAGCTACAGCGCCAACGCCCTGCTCCTGGCCACCGGCAGCAGTTATCGCCGGCTCAACGTGCCCGGTGAAAGCACCTATATCGGGGCCGGCGTCCATTTTTGTGCCACCTGTGACGGCCCATTTTACCGGGGAAAGCATGTGGCCGTGGTGGGCGGGGGCAACAGCGCGGCCGAGGAGAGCCTCTTGCTCACCAAGTTCGCCGACAAGGTGACCGTCCTCGTGCGCGGGGATCACTTCAAGGCCAGTCAGGTAATTCAGGAGAACGTGATGGCTGAGCCGAAGATCGACGTACTGTGGAACACCGAAGTGCAGGGATTCGAGGGGGCCAAGTCCAAGCTCAACCGCATCAAGATACTTAACAGCCAGAGCGGTAAAGAGGGCGAAGTTGCCGTCGACGGCGCCTTCATCTTCATCGGGCTGAACCCAAACACCGGCTTTCTGGCCGATAGCCCCATCCGCCTCGACCGCTGGGGATTCATCATCACCGGCCACGATCTTGTCCACGACGGCGACCGGCCCGCGGGTTTCGAGGCCCGCGATCCTGGTCTGCTGGAGACAAGCGTTCCCGGCATCTTCGCCGCAGGGGACGTGCGCTGTGGCAGCACCAAACAGGTAGCCAGCGCTACCGGAGAAGGCGCCACCGCGGCGCTCCTCGTGCGCGAACACCTGCGCGACGTGTAACCGACGTCGGTCATCATCAATGACCGTGAAGCGTATGCGATTGTGCCCCTACCTATCGTGCCTCTACTCGACGCCACAGCCGGGAATTGTGAGTGATGCACCGGCGGGCACAAAATTGAAATCGGTGATTTCGTTGGCCTCGGCCAGGCTGTCCGGCAGGAGTCCGAAACGGCGTGCGATCACCTGAAGAGACTCTCCGGGCTGCACCGTGTAGGTGCAGCCGGAAAGATCCTCGCGATAGGGGATGGCCTCAGCGGACCACAGTCCTCGACGCGCCACTTCGGCTTCTGCCTGTGCCCTGCGCAACCGTTCCACGTAACGATCGGCCGGTGGGAAGACGGCGATTTGTGCCAACCCCGCGCGTAGCAACTCCTCGTTTACCATGCTGCCGTCTTCGCTCAGATAGACATAGCGCAGTAACCGCCCGTAGGCGTCAATCTCGCTCAGATCCGCTTCAAGCAGTACGGTCTTGCCTGTCAACCAATCTCGATTCCACTCGTATGCTTCCCGGCCAAAGGCTTGCTCTACTTGTGGGGCCACGCTCAGCAGATAGCGCACTTCGTATTCACGGTCATTGAAAGAGACGGCGATGGTGTCACCATCCAACACGTCGAGCACCTGCGCCACAACTCTGCCGGTGATCTCGCTTGCCACAGGCAGCGTCGGCCGTCCACGCACGGCGAGGGCGTTGATCCAACGGGCATCGTCCAACTGATACCAGTCCCCGAAGGCATCTTGACCTATGAGGCGCAGCGCTTTGCCAGGGAAGACCGTGCCAACTTCTTCGTAAAATCGCCCTGGTCCGGTGTAGAGATAGGCCGAAATATTGGCGACGGTTTCCACAGAAGTTGGCCCGGTGACTGTGACATCTGAGGGCGCGCTCTCACGATCCACGGTAGATGCAGGCAGTGACGACTCGCTGCCTGCATCCACAGCGGATACAGGGTCATCGGCCGCACCGGATAGAATCACCGGTGTCTGTAGAGGCGAAGGGATCGCGAGTATCCCTTCACTGCAGGCGGAGAAAACGAAGAGCAGAGGCAGTATACAAAGCAGTCGGATGGCGGTCACGAGCATGACCTTTCTGTTTACAAATCGGTGAGGTCAAACAAGCGGCGGTTCTAACGATTCAGGGACGACGTGACGGCATAGAGGCGGGTATCGACGATGATTGGGCCAGTGCGTTGCTCGTGGATCTGAACAGTGACCGGTGGTCCTGACATCAAGACGAACGAACTGATCGAACTGTTCCCGCGCAGACCTGTCAGCTTTTTGCAGAGACGGTGCGATCTGCATTCTCGATCCAGTCGGGGCTGACGGTCACACCCCAGCCCGGTTCAGCCGGGATCTGAACGTGTCCATCTACCACGCGCAGAGGTGGTGTGTATAGCGCTGCAAATGCCGTTTGATCTTCGATGGAATACTCGACGTATGGGCCTGCATTGGCAATGGCGCCCATCAAATGCAATGCGCAGATCGTGGTGAACGAGTGATTGGCCGAATGGGGCACAACGGGAAGCCCGGCGTCCGCCGCCAATGCCGCCACACGCAACGCCCGCGTCATGCCGCCCACGTAGCAGAGATCGGGCTGTACGATGTCCACCACGCGGTTGTTGATGATGCGCTGCCATTGCTGCATATCGAAATCCTGTTCGCCGCCTGCTACAGGAATGCGGAGGGCGTCGGCGACTGTCTGTGTCCAATCGAGTTGCCAGTAGGGGCAGGGTTCCTCGAAGTGGGCGAAGTTATGCGATTCCAACAATTTCCCAACTTCGATGGCTTTTGACACTGAGTAGCAACTGTTGGCATCGGCCATCAACTGAATGTCGTCGCCGAGCGTTCTGCGCGTTGTCCTGATGAGTTCTTCGCTGCGCCCCGGCCACTCGTCGGCATCATGACCGGCGCGCCGGCCGATTTTCATTTTGAAGGCGCGCAGACCAACCTCGTCACGCAGTCGTAACATCCGCTCTGCTTCGGCGATTGGCGTGATCTTGCGGCTCGTGCTCGAACCATAGACGGGGAAGGGGCGGGGCAGACCGCCTAGCAGTTCGCAGACACTTTTGCCCTGCAATTTGCCGTGCAGATCCCAAATGGCGGTGTCGATGCCACTGAGGGCCCGGCAGATATAGGTGCCGGGAAACTTGTACGTCTCTTCGATTACGGCGTCGTTAAGTCCGTCCAAATCCTCCACATTCCACCCCAAGACGATAGGCGCAACCTGCCGGTGTAATACCAGCGCCGTGATGTCGGCGTGGGATGGCGCCATCTGCCCCCAGCCCTGTGCGCCATCTTCGCTGCACACACGAACCATGCCTAGTTTCTGTCCCTGGACAAATGTTTCGATGGAGGTGATGCGCATGGGTTTCCTTATGGAGGAGCGAATAGGATGTAGGGGCACGATCCATCGTGCCCCTACAGTTCGGTGCCTATAGTGAAGCGACCTTGAAAGCCTGATTTCCCAACGCCTGTGCCAAACGGAACTTAGCTTTGCGCCGCCAATGAAAGCGCCTGCTCGCGCAGTTGATCGCGCACCACACGTTCCGCCGGCCAGCCTACGATCTCGCCGATCTGTTCGGCGCTCATGGCCGCCAGTTGTTCGAAGGTGAGCACACCCGCTTCCTGCAGGCGTCGGCTGAAGGCCGGGCCAATGCCGCGGATCTGCGTGAAGTCGTCGGCCGGAACGTCGATGCCTGCGCCCTGGCGCAGTTGACGTCGCTCTTCGTCACTCAGGCCCAACTCGTCGCCGCTGACCAGGGGTGACGTCTCTTCGACGCCCGCTTGATCCGGGACAGATGGCTCTTCCACGCTTGGCTCAACAGTCGGCTCCACGCCCGGCTCAACGCTTGGCTCAACCGGCGTGCTCGGCGTTGTTGCCGCCGGCGCTGCCGTCTGGGGCCGGCTTGGATCGCGTACGACGACGCCTGAAGGGGCGCCGGCGGTCGATCCAGCGCTTGCCGGGCGGTTGGCTGAGCTTCCGCCGATGGCACTGAAGTTGCTACGCCGCGCCAGATGAACCAGCACCGCGCCGTTGCCTGTTGCACCCAGCAGAACGGCCGCAATCCATCCCAGGCAGGGCAGAATACTCCAGGCAAAGAAGGTAACCCCTGTGAGCAGGAGTGCGCCCAACGTCACGGGGATCAACGGGTGAACGTCCTTGCTCAGACGGCTACCCAACGCTTCTTGCACCTGCTCACCCGTCCAGGCCGATAGAACGGACCAACCGACTAGTGTCACCAGCGCAAGCAGCGCCCACAGCAACACCGAGAAGGGGGCCAGGCAGACGGTGATAAAGAGAACTGCGCCGACGAGCAGAACGCCGAGGGCAACCACCAGACCCACCGCAAAGCTTAACGCCGGCTGTTCCTGGCCGGTATTGCGGATCTCCTTGATCTGGCGGGGGAAGAGCCATGACAACAGCACAACCAGGCCGGTGATCAACAGTGTCCACAAAATCGATTGCAGCAGGCGCAGGAAGAAGCTTAGGAAGTACGGGCGATCGCGATCGACGCGTACGTTGGGGGTGCGCACCTGCACATCCGGACGTACGTCAATTTCAGGGACAACTTCAGGGACCTCGGGGCGATCGAAGTTCTCAAAATTGCCGCGCGGCCCGCCCATAAAGTTGCCGCCAATGAAGGCACCTTCGGCGCGGTTCAGGCTGCCGCCTACGACGCTGACATCCCCGGTGACGCGCGCGCTGTCTCCCAACTCAACATTGCCGCCGATGACGGCCACGTCACCATCCAGGGTGCCGTTAATCTCGACGTTGCCGTTGAAGACGGATAGATTCCCATTCATCTGTCCTGTCTCGGCGATGTCGACATTGCCACGGAAGACGGTGATGCTCTCGTTGACAACTTCGCCTGCTTCCACAGTGAAATCTTCGTTGAAGATCTCTTGATCGAACAGGGGCAGCGCCATGGGATCGGCGACCCGGTCTGCCCATTCTGCGGCTGATGCACGATCTGTGCTGCCGCCAAACAGGATCACAAGGGTCAGCATTGAGACAATGCCGACGCTGAGTAGCCAGAGTTTGTTATCGGAAAGACGCTTCATCGTAGGGGCCTTTCATGAGGTTCCTTTGGTACGGTATACCAGGTTAAAACATTGACTGCGAATCAAAGTCAAGCGGACGAATCGTGCGGCGCAAGATGCGTGTCCACCCTGCCAATGCTGTGACCGCTACGGCCACATAGCACAGTACGACGCCCATCGCCGACGGGTTATCGCTGAGGCCAACGAGGGCGCGGCCGATCGACTCGAAGAGCACCGTTACGGTTGTCCACAGGTGGGTGAGCGAATGAAATGCGTCACCGAGCGCCCCAATCTGGTTGAAGACCAGGAAGCCGATCACTGTTCCGACCCCTGCAAAGCCAATCGTCCAGATAAAGACGGTCAGGAAGGCCAGCAGCACACCGACACGGAACTCGCGGCGGCGTTCGGTGGCCTCGATGCGGGCGTTCACCTGGGCGACCAGATCGTCAGTAGGCACCACCTCAGGTGGCATCAGGAACTGTTGATCGATGTTCTGCCAGATCTGCCACTGTTTGTCACAAGGGGCACAAGCGGCCAAATGCCTTTGCAGATCGCACGCTTCCTGTTCGTCGAGCAAATTGTCGAGGGCCAGCGACATCAACAGGCCGTACTCTTCATGCATCTCGTGTTGATGGGCTGCCGTCTGTTTTCCGGTTGGGTTCAAAAGTATTCCACTCATCCTGACCTCACTTCTCGGATCTGCACAGTGGACGATCACTGGTTACTGTTACATTGCGGCGCAAACACCATGGCGGAAATATGGCGTCTGTGCGTTTCATACACTGAAACTCGTCGAAAGCTGCAACGCCGTAAGCGTTCTGCCTTCTGCCGAGCGAGCGGCGCCGGTTCGCGCGCTTTCTTCGGCAGGCCAGGCTGTGGCTTGTGACTGTTCGTAGCACTCTGCCAACTTCTGCCGGGCACGGAAAAGCCTGCTTTTGACAGCGGCCAGGCTGATCTGCATGGTGTCGGCGATCTCCTGATAACTGTACTCGTGCCAGTAGCGCAAAATCAGCGGCGTCCGGTAATCTGGCTCCAATTGATTGAGCAGCGCCTGAAGTTCCCTGGATCGTTCCTTGGCGAGCAACTGCTCGTCAGGGCGGGGCGTCTCGCTTTCTAACGTAAAGACCAGCGGCGAGTCATCAATAGGCACCACCGTGGCACGGCGTTTGCGCAGCCGATCGATGCAATGATGGTTGGCTATCGAAAAGAGCCATGTGCTGAACTTGTGCTCTGGGTTGTACTGATAGAGCCGGGTATAAGCGCGCAAGAAGGCTTCTTGCGTAGCGTCGGCTGCTTCTTCAGCTTCACCCAACATGCGATACGTCAGGTTAAAAACTGGGCGCTGGTAAGCTTCTATCAAATGCCCAAATGCTTTTCGATCCCCGGCCTGTGCTGCTTCTAGCCAGAGTTGTTCTTGGTCTGCCATAGAATCGTACCTTCTGTGACTGCGGTTCCGCTGTGATTCACTACGCAGCGGATGCCGAAAAGTTTCGCGGCGATACCTAAATTCCGAACCCAAGTTCAAGCGGCGTACGATCCAGTTTTCGATCATACACCGCTACACCCTAACGGGCAAAGGTTTGGCATGGCATTGGGTGTCGTTTATAATGACTCAGTCAATACTCTAACCGTTTTGTCTCAAAATACCTGTTGCCCGTCTGACGAACTTCTGACATTCTGCACGTCGTTTCGTCTGCACTTTGTAGAGCAGTTCGCCATTAGATTAAAGGAAGCCAGTGAATGCGAGTTACGTATCCATTTTCAGCTATCGTAGGCCAAGAACGCATGAAACGCGCGCTGTTGTTAAATGCCGTTCACCCCTTGATCGGTGGTGTCTTAATCCGCGGTGAACGAGGTACAGCCAAGTCGACGGCGGCTCGCGGATTGGCGGCGCTACTGCCTGCCATCGAAGCAGTCGACGGTTGCCCATTTGCCTGCCGGCCCACCAGCCCTGCCGGGTTATGCAGCACCTGTCAGCGTGCCAGAGAAAACGGTGAATTGCCCGCCAGCATGCGGGCCACGCCGTTCGTCGATCTGCCTGTCAGCGCCACAGAAGACCGTGTCGTCGGTACATTGGACATCGAAAAGGCGATTCAACGCGGCGAACGCCACTTTGAACCGGGTGTTTTGGCCGCGGCCAATCGCGGTGTTCTCTATGTGGATGAGGTGAATCTGCTCGACGATCATGTCGTCGATCTGCTCCTCGACAGCGCAGCCATGGGCGTCAATGTGGTGGAACGTGAAGGGATCAGCGTGCAGCATCCGGCCCGCTTCGTCCTTGTGGGCTCCATGAATCCTGAAGAAGGCGACTTGCGTCCACAATTGTTGGATCGCTTCGCCCACGCCGTCGACGTCGTCGGCATCGATGCCCCCAGGGATCGTGTCGAGATCTTGCGCCGTCGCACCCGCTTTGAACAGGATTCTGAACGCTTCGCCGCTGACTTCAACAACGACGAGTATGAGATGGGCGATCGCATTCAAGCGGCGCGCCGGCTCTACGACGAAGTGACGTACAATGACAAAGATCTCTACACCATCGCCGCCCTGACTGCCAGCTTCAGGGTCGATGGTCACCGCGCCGATATTGTGATCCTCAAGACTGCCCGTGCCCAGGCCGCCTTTGAAGGACGCACCTACATCACCGACCGTGACATCCTCATGGCCGCCGAGTTGGCGTTGCCGCATCGCATGAAAAAGCAGCCCTTCCAAGAGGCAGCGTTGCAGCCCGAGCAATTGGCGTCGAACATGCGCCAGGCGCGCGCCGAGGCCGAACAGGCATTTGATGAAGATGAAGCAGGCGAAGAAGCCGAAGGCAGCAGCACGGCCGCGGAAAAAAAAGTGACGAGGGCGATGACTCAGAAATGAGTTCATCGCCCGAAAGTGGCGAGGGCGGCATGGCTCAACCAGACGCTGCCCCACAACAGAGCACCTCGTCGGGCGACGATAAAGGTGGGCGTAAGCCTACCCAGGTCGGTGAGATTTTCGAGACCAAACGCATCGACACGCCCCTCGACAAGGTGACGCGCGAACAGACAGGCAAACGATCCTACAGTCGCACCGATCGCAAGCGTGGCCGCTACATCAAGTCGCAGCCCGCCGGCAACAAGACCGATGACATCGCTTTCGATGCTACCTTGCGCGCGGCGGCGCCCTTTCAAAGAGAGCGCGCCGAAACTGACGAAGGCGACATGGCGCTCAAACTGCGCATGACCGATCTTGCAACGAAAGATCCGCGTGCGCCGAACCGGAAACCTGATCCTCTTTGTGGTGGATGCCAGTTGGTCAATGGCGGCCAGCGAACGCATGGAGGCGACCAAGGGCGCCATCTTTAGTTTGCTCATCGACGCCTATCAGCGCCGCGATCAAGTTGGTTTGGTCGTCTTCCAGCGCGACAAGGCGCGTGTCGTGCTGCCGCCCACCAACAGCGTGGATCTGGCCGAGAAGGCGCTTCAGAATCTGCCTGTGGGCGGGAAAACCCCACTGAGCAGCGGTCTCTTCGCGGCATGGCAGTTGGTCGAAGCCGCCCAACGCCGCGATCCTGAGATTCGCCCCCTGGTCATCATTCTTACCGATGGCGCCGGCAACGTCAGCATGACGGGGATGCCTGCCCAAGAAGAGGCCACACGCATGGCCGATCTCTTTGCGCAGGATAAGGCAGTCCGTTCCATCGTCATCAACATGGAACACGCCGCCTTCGATCGCGGGCTTGCCCATGCCCTGGCCGATTCTATGGGCGGCATCTGCTACAACCTGCCCGACCTGCGCGCAGATACACTCCTGCGCACAGTCAAAAAGGAGATCGGTGGGTAGTCGTGAACGGCGCACGATAGACGGCTGACCAGTCGCAACTACTCTAAAACGTGAAAGGGGAGAGTTTTTAGCATCTCACCTTTCACGTTTGCTTATTTTGGAAGTACCCATTCAGGTCCGACGCACCCCAGGTTGAGTTCTCATCGCCCACCAAAGGAGACCCCTCATCGACGCGCCCCTCTCTCGGCCCAAACCAGAACCGCGCCCCCTGTTGCTTGTGATCCAGGTGGCTACTGTCGTCGGGTTTTCGATTATGGGCGATTCGCTGCTTTATGGGATCTTGCCGCTGGCGGCGGGTGCACTGGCTATCACGCCGCAGCAAGTGGGGCTGCTGCTCAGCGCCAACCGGCTGGTGCGCCTCTTCTCGAACACGTGGATCAGTACACTCTTCGCCCGTTTTGGTCCGCGTGGACCGTTCCTGGCGGCCACGGTGTTGGGCACGCTGGCGACCTTGATCTATGGGCTGAACTGGGGGTTTGTCACCTTCGTTCTGGCCCGGCTGGCGTGGGGAATCGCCTGGTCAAGTCTGCGCCAGGGCGGCTATCAGGCCGTGTGGACGGGTGGCACCGCCAATACGGGACGCCTGATGGGGCTGCTCTGGGGAATTATCCGCGCCGGCAGCGCCATCAGTGTGCTGATCGGCGGCTTCCTCTTCGATCGCTACGGCTATCAATCCACGGTGCTGGTGATTACGATGTTCACCGTGATCGCCATCCCCATCGCCTTGACCGTGCGCTGGCCGGCACAGGCAGAGGCCCGCTCGAAGGCGTACTCTTCGAGCGGGGAGGGGTTCGTCGCCGGCTGGCGCGCCGCCATGCGTGATCCGATGCAGTGGCAGATGGTGCTCGTCGGCGCGCTCAAACCGTTCTTCGACGCCGTGCTGGTGGCAACGGCATCGCTTTTCCTCGCTCAACATCTACAGGGCGACAATCCACTGGGGCTGGGTGTGGGTATGGTGGCCGGCGCTGTTCTCGCCACGCGTTGGCTCTCGGATCTGGCGGTTGGCCCATTGATGGGCACCGTCGCCGACCGCTTCGGCCAGATCCGTGTGGCAACGATCCTGTTGAGCATATTGATCATCGCGCTCACGGCGTCACTCGTCCTGGATGGCCTTCTGGCCCCGCTGGCGTTTTTGCTCGTCCTGGTGCTGAGCACCGGCGTCAACGTGACGTTGGACGCCGCGGCCAATCAGGTGGCACTGCGTGCGCCATCGCCTCCCCACTTCATCGGCGTCTATGCAACGCTCTCCGACGGCGGCTCTGCGCTAGGACCACTGTTGGCGTTGCCGCTGGTGGCGCAGTTAGGATTCGCGCCCATCTACTTACCCGCGGGTCTACTCTTGTTGGCGGCGGTGTTGTATTTTGGCTGGCGGCAGCGTACTGTAATGAGCACACTGCAGTCCGCGTGAGCGGTGATTTCAGATGTGGAGGAGATCATGGATTTCATCGGTGTCGAAATTTCTGTCGATCTGACTGAGGGCGCCGGACCTGAAAAGAAACCGCCCCCTCCCCGCTCTTTTCGTTGGCACGAAACTGACTTTGAGATCGTCGAGGTGCTGGCCGAGTGGCACCGCTACGGGCGCCCCGAGATCCGCACCCAGGGAGGGCGGCCTCCCTATGCCCAGCGCAGCGGGCGCACACAAGGATCCTGGGGTGTGGGGCGCGCCTACTTCCGCGTGCGCACCGCCGATGATCGCCTGTTCGATCTCTACTATGATCGGGCGCCCAAAAAGCAGCAACGCAGCGGAAGTTGGTTTCTGTGGCGTGAGTTGGCCGACGATGAAATCGCCCTGGGGATGGAGGAGTAGTTACCTTGCCACCTGCGGCAGATAGATCCAGGCGTTGGCCGCCGGCGCCGTATCGCTGACGGTCACGACGTCGAGCAGGGCGCTGCTGGGGCGCAGCGGGGACGACTGGTAGACGTTGAAGATGAGTAGGGCCTGGCGTCCGCCGAACTCGCTTAAATCAAAGAAGCGGTAGCGCCAGTCGGCGGCTGTTTCTTGCACATAGAGGTAACGAGGGGATTCGCCCTCTACGATCAGGATCGCCTCGAAACGATCGTGGCCGCTCTCGCTTTCCTGGCTCTCAAAGCGAGAGGCAAAGGCCAGGTAAGGCCATCGCTGCGGGATAACGACCTGTTGCGAAACCGTACTGTTTCCGCCTTCGCTGCCGTCTTCGCCGGGCACGCCCGGATTGGGTACAAAGCCTGTCCCCAGCCGCAGGGCGTGGTCACCGGTGTTTGTCTGCTGCTGTACCGCTATCGGCGAACTGCCCGAAGGCTGCCACCCGGCCAGATTTTCTTCGAAGTCGCCGTTTTGAACGGCATTGGGCGCTGCGGCATGCAGTAGAAGCAACTGGGCATTGCTCTGGAAGACGCGGCCTCGGTGAACGATCTGGCCTGCGATCAAAATGTCCCATGTGCCGGGCGGCACCTCCAGCGCAAAACGTCCGTTCTCGTCTGTTTGCGCCAAACGATCGCCGATGACCACTTCCACATTGTTCACGGGCACGCCACGAGCGTTGATGACACTCCCCTGCACCGCGATTTTGTCGCTTACCATCGTTTCGGCCAATACTGTCAATGTGTTGCGACCATTTCCGGCTCGATCGGTGGCAGAGAGGCCGAATGCGTAGCGATGGCCCACGTCACCCACGTAATTACGACTGCCGGCGGCGGCGATTCCCTTTTGCCAGAGTTGCCAATCGCCGCCATCGATGCTTACCCAAAGAGCCGCCGCAACCACGCCCGATCCCTGATCTTCGGCTTTCCATTGTACAGTGAAGGATGGCGCTACCACTTCGGGCAACGGGGTGAGCGAAACCGTCGGTGCTACCGTATCCTTTTCAATCAAGAGGACGGGCGCCCCGTAAATGCCCACGCTGTATCCGCCGTTTTCGGGCCAGTTGCGGTTGGTGGCGCCGGTTAGCCCAATCGAGTAGAAGCCGTCCACCGGCTCAAGGATGGTTTCGCTGCCGTCCAGCGCGATCAGCCGCGCCGACTTTGCGGTGGCGGGCACGACTGCCACAATGTCGGTGGTCGCAATCGACCACAGCATCAGCCGCCGTTCCTGGCTCGCCTCGTCGTAGAAGGCGATGCGCCGTAGTTGATGATTCTGCTGCACATCGCCCCACAGCAACTCCACATCGGCCAGCAGTTGTGTGGCTACCTGAAATGCACGATAGGCAGGGCGTGGTTCGGCCGCGGCCGGCGAGCAGTAACTGCTCGATTCATTTTTGGCCAGCCCGAACCCATCGGGTGAGTCAACCGCCACCGTGTTGCCGCAGTCGTCATGCAGCATAAAGTGGAAGATAGGACCGCTGCCGCCGCCCAACCGCGTGTAGGCAATGTTTTGCCAGATGTAGGCCGCCTGTTCCTGAGGGGTGGCGCGCCAATCGCTTGGGCACGTCGGGCCGGGGTAGTCGTCACAAACGGGCACGCCGCTCTCGGTGATCCAGATCGGCTTGTTTGCCCAGCCCACTGCATCGAGTGCATCGCGCACCTTGTCTGTATAGACATAACTCTGCCAGGTCAGCGAATAGTGATGGCTGGCGGCGGCGTCGAAGAATCCGGCGTACTCGGCTGCCAGAGGGTCATTGTGCAGCGCGTTGACCAGATCATAGAGGAACTGGCCGTTGGCAAAGTGGGCCAGCCCTCCCCACATCACGGTGGCGGCAGGATCGGCCTGTTTGATGACGAGGTAGGCCACTTTGAGCAGCCGCGCATAGTCCTGCGCCGTGCCCGACCAAAAGTGACAAAGATCGGGCTCGTTCCAGATCTCCCAATGGCGTACATGAAGCCCAGCCGTCCCGCCAGGGCGGTAGCGGTTGACCGCCCTATCCACGAAGCGGGCCCAGTAGTTGTCGGGGTTGACCACCTTTCCCGGCCCAGGGACGTCGCTACCGTCGCCGTAGATAGGGTTGAACAGCCCTGATGGCGGCGGCGGTCCTTGCGTACGGTCGCAAGTGCCTTGACTCTGCAACGCGCCTGCCTCGCGCACAAAGCTTCCGCCTAGCGTTGGCGCTTGCGCAATCGAGGTATTGCGCGCATAATGGCCTGGCGTGCCCAACAGGACGACCAGCGTTTCCAGCCCCGCGGCTTCGTTTGCGTGCAGCACATTATCCTGAGCCGTCCAGTTGAACATGGCATAGCCCGTCTCAACTTTGTCCCAATAGACCGGAAAGCGATCCATTTGAGCGCCGCTGTCGATGCCGCGTTGGATGCGCTGGGGTGTACTCGGGTTTTCGGCGGAGTTGATGAAGGCGAGTCCGAATGCGGGGGAGGGCGCTGCGCTCGTCGGCTGTGCGATATCGGTCGGGATCGTCGCCTGCTGCGGTGCCTGTATCTGTTGCGCGGTGGCATGCCGACTCACGCCAAAGTGCCACGTCATGCTCAGTAAGATGGATAGTAGTATCAACGGCAACAACTTGCCCATACGTCTTTGTGGTTCTATCTTCGTCTGCAGGAAAGAGTGGTGGTTCATCAAAGGTTGGCCCCGTCTATCATGGCGAGAGCACCGCGCCCAACTGCAATGAAACCATAGCGATTCAGGTTCGATGTATTGGCCAAATCACCATCGCTGCCTGAAGCGCTCGTGGCTAGTGCGGCGCACCGCAAGCTGAACAGTACCATAAGATCTTAGCACACGCCGTCGAGATATATAGTGGATAAAGTGCGTACTTCGCGGCAGTTCACTGTGCAGGCGAAAGTGCCGGGGCTGTATGGGGGACGTATTGAATATTTATGTAAAATTACTCAATTTGTAACGTTATTTTTACGCATGTTCCCTCTTTTTTTGTTACAATTGACTCAGGCTGTTCATTTGGACCGTCAACGCATCGATGTCAAAGGAACGCATGTTGATGCCGGCCAATCACTTAAAAGTCTGTCTACGTACAAAGCGACTGTTTTGATCTCGATTGACAAGGCTCGACACAGTGCGCTCTAGCCAACAAACATCAAGGATGTCTCATGGCAACGATTGCCCTCGATCCTTTGCTCGTCGCCAAAATCAACGCATTGCTGGCTTCGATGCAAAGCAGGCAACCCGAAGAGCAGTTTACAACCGAAGATATATTGGAGTTGTTCGAAACTTTTCTGGCTGAGCAAAGCCATGCTCCCCGACAGTCAAGCAAGCCTCTGGTGGTGCGTCGGGTACAGCCGATCTCAGAGTCAATGTAAAAGTTTCTGTTTCCTGCTGAACCGTACAAAAAGGCCGCGTTGAGAATCTCTCAACGCGGCCTTTTTGTACGGTTCAGTTCAGGTGTGTTTCTGGGTCCGTTCACACGGCCCTTACCCGCGCACCTCGCTTAGTTTGACGGGGCGGTTCTCGTCCAGCGACATACGGGCGGCAACGCCCATCATCACAGGGATCTTGCCGTCCTCGCCGCTGACAGGCACCGGCTTGTCCTGAAGGACGGCGTCGACGAACTGTTGTAGCTCGCTGACGTAGCTTTCCACGTAGCGCTGCATAAAGAAATTGAGGGGAAGGTCACGCTGAATCGACTGCGCCGTACTGACAATGGCGCTGTTCGGGTAGTTGTTGCCGGTAGAGACCAACCCTTTGCTGCCCAACACCTCTACACGCTGGTCATAGCCATAGACGGCCTGACGGCTGTTGTCGATGACGCCCAGCGCCCCGTTCTCGAACTTGAGCGTGATCAGGGCCGTATCCAGATCACCGGCTTCCCCGATAGCAGGATCGACTCGCACCGCGGCGGCGGTGTAGATTTCGTCCACTTCGCAGCCCATCAGGAAGCGCGCCATGTCGAAGTCATGGATCGTCATGTCCAGGAAGATGCCGCCGGATGAGCGGATGTAGTCCATCGGCGGAGGCGCCGGGTCGCGGCTGATGATGTGCATCAGATGCGGCTCGCCGATTTCGCCATCCCGGATGGCCTGGCGCACGCGGGCGTAGTTGGCATCGAAGCGGCGGTTAAAGCCCACCTGTAGCTTGACACCGGCTTTTTTCACCGCATCGAGGGCCAGATCGATTACAGCCAGATTGTGATCGATGGGCTTTTCACAGAAGATGTGCTTGCCCGCCTGCGCCGCTTCTTGAATGATTTGGGCGTGGGTATGGGTGGCCGAGCAGATCACCACAGCGTCAATCGCCGGGCTGTTGAGTATCATATGATAATCTTGCACGGCAAATTTCACACGAAATTGGTCGGCGCAGGCCTGCGCCGCCGCTTCGTTGACATCCGCCACGATCAGTGTACGTGCATTGGGAATGCGGAATGCAAGGTGTTCGGCATGGAGACGCCCAATGCGTCCTGCCCCGATCAGGCCAAGGTGGAGTGGTTCTGTCATACTGGCTCCTTCTGATGACGACGGACGAAAGATGAGATGATCTGATTACAATCCCAAGGTCCGCAAAAACGCTCGATTCCGCCCGGCGCTCTCCTTCGGCGCACCCATGCCCGGGAGGACATCCTGTTCCACGGTGATGAAGCCGCTATACTCGCGTGCGCGCAGCCAGTCGGTGACGGCGGCAAAGTCGACGCAGCCCTGGCCCAGTTCGCAGAAGACGCCCTGGCGTACGGCGTCGAAGTATCCCCAGTCCTGGGCTGCGGATTGGGCGCCGATCGCCGGATCGAAGTCTTTGTAGTGGACGTACCAGATGCGGTCGGCGAAGCGTTCCAGCGCGGGTACGACTGTCTCACATCCCCCTGCACCGAAAGCATAGTGGCCCGTGTCAAAGACAAGCCCCAGCACATCCGGATTGGTCAATTCGAGGATGCGAGCGATCTCGTCCGGCGTCTCTACATAGCCTGCGCAGTGATGATGAAAGACCGTGCGCAGCCCGCTGGCTTCTTTGACGGCGCGCGCGATCCGTTCCGCCGCCTGCGCGTAATGACTCCACTCTTTGTCGCTGAGCATCAGATCGGGGGTGACGCGCCCCGCATTATTCACGCGCACCGGATCGGTCCCGGCGTCGTCGGCGAGGACCAGAAACGGCTGCACGGTTTGCCCCAGCCGTTGTGCGGTCGCCGCCAGCAGTTTGGCCGTGCGTACGGCGCTCTCTTCCCCTGCGGCATGTGCGGCAGGGTCGCGCAACTTCACGCCAACGTAGGCGCCGGTCATGGTCAGCCCGCGCCGGCGGTATGTCTCGGCCAGGGCCTCGGGGTCGGTGGGCATAAAGCCCCAATCGCCCAACTCGCTGCCCGTGTACCCGGTTTCGACTAACTCATCAAGCATTTGTACATAGTCGAAGCGGTCACTTTCCATTCCTTCAAACTCTAACGTACCCCAGGAGCAAGGGGCATTGCCAACGCCGATCGTATTCATAGGTTCACGCCCAATCTCTTCATTACTTACCAGTTCCCATAGTAGAACTCGCTGTTCTCGTCGTTCGTCAGCCGCGCCATGACCTCGAACATCCACTCATCCAGGTAACTATCATGGGCGTCGGCGCGGGGGAAGGGGTTGTCGTAGCCCTGCGTAAGGGCGCGACCGGTAAAGTCGAGGCCCATCAACGCCAGTTCGGGTACGTCGATGTGGCGCACGCCTTCGCGTTCCATGATCTTTTGGTTGAGGTTGGCAATGGTCATGCCGCCGGGGATCAAGGGCAGGGCGCGCGTGCGCATCATCGGGTAGAAGATGTCGAGGACGACGCGATCCGTGCCAAAGGCGCTGCGTGCGGCTTCTTGTAGATATTCCTTGGGCAGATAGAGGCTGGTGGAATACGCACCCTGGCGCCCGTATTCACGCTGTTCGGGATCGCGGCTGGCCTTGTCCAAACTGCCGCGCCAATCGGCGAAGACCGACGCTTCTACCCCTACGCCGTTGGCCTCGAGCACGGCGGGGAAGGAGACCGCCATCTCGCCCATGACGTATTTTGTGATGCCGATTTCCTTCTCTGAAAGCGGCTGCAATTCCCACTGAAAGAGACCGTCGTCGTCCACATCGCGGATGTAGACGGGCGGCATGCCGGGCAGCAGGCCCGAGAGCGCGGCGGCCACGGTGTTGACATAGACAACACGATCGGCCCCCGCCTCGTTCAGCGCTGTCAACAGTGCTTGCAGCGCCGCGCCTTCCATGGCCATGCCGTCGTTGAGCCAGTGGAAACGTGTACCCATTCCGGCGACGTCGGCGCGCTCTTGCATCGCCTTGCCCGTTTCGTAGTTGATCGAACGGCTCAAGTCGCGGCCAAGGACGGTGATGCTGGCCGCCTTGCCTGCGCCCAGCAGCGCCGTGGCAAAGGCGCCGCCCAGTCCTGGTCCTGTGGCGCCGGCGAGGAGGAAGTGCCGGCCCTCGATCCAGTCGAGATCGTAGGTCCCTGCGCCCAGCAGTTGCTCTTGTGCCTTCCAGTTGCTGTTGAGCAGTGTCTGAGCTTCATCAGGGAAGGCGGCGATCTCTTCTTTGCTGGGGCGGGTGATCGCCGGTGTCCCTTTGCGGATGCGCAGATTGGGATCGGGTGTTCCAAAAGGGCTAATGATTGGCATGACGGATTCTGTCCCTTGACTAGTAGATTGCGGCGTAAATACCACGGCGAAAATATGGCGTCTGTACCAGGGGTAGAGAGGCCGGCATATCTCCGCCAGGATTTACTGGATTCGATGGTCGGTGTGCTGTGACAGAGAGACTGGCTGTTTTGTAAAACCGAGTCACTTGCCCGGATGTCTTGCTATATCGCTTCCCACGTACCGCTCTGCCATGATTTTTGCATAGCTGCTTGCACTTGGGCCAATTGGCGCGCCGCTGAGAAGCTTGGCTCACGCGCCACGCCATCGACGATGCCCTGTAAAAAGTGATAGGCCTCGATGACTTTGAGATCTTCATAGCCCATGCCGATGCCGTCGCCGGGGTTGAAGCGCCCGTGCATGGGGTATTTCGGACCCCCATAGAGCCGCGTGTAGCCGTCATGGTGGGGCGAGTCGGCGGGCAAATAAAGTTCGAGCTCGTTCATACGTTCGAAATTCCAGCGCAGCGCACCCTTTGTGCCGTTAACCTCAAAGGCCATCTCGCATTTTGGCCCGTAGATGACGCGACACGCTTCCAATGTGCCCTGTACACCGTTGGCGAATTCCACCAGGGCGCCGGTGTAGTCTTCGTTCGTTACCGGACCGCTGGGATCGCCGGGTTTGCCCACGGCGAAGTGCGACCCCTGCGCCGACGGCAGCGGACGCTCCGTGATAAAGGTGTGTCGGTTGGCCACCACGCGCTTGATCGGCCCTGCCAGCATATGCGCCATGTCGGTGACGTGCGACATCAGGTCGCCCAGCACCCCCAGACCGGCCAGTTCCTCCTGGAAGCGCCAGGTGAGCAGCCCGTGTGGGTTGCTTCCGTACATCGAGAAAAAACGGCCGCGGTAGTGGGTCAACTCGCCCAGCGCGCCTTCCTGGATCAGTTGCAGAGCGTACTGCACCATGGGCGCCCAACGATAGTTGAAGCCCACAAACGAGTGCACGCCCGCTTCGCGCGCCAACCGCTCGATCTCCAACGTCTCGGCCGGCGTGCGCCCCACCGGTTTCTCACAAAAGACGTGCTTGCCTGCTGCCGTCACCGCGCGCACCATCTCCAGATGCAGAAAGTTGGGCGCGGCCACGTTGACCACGTCCACATCAGGATGGTCGACCACGGCGCGCCAATCTGTGCTGATCTCGGCGAAGCCCAACGCTTCCTGCGCCTGCTGCGCCCGCGCCGCCACATCGTCGGCACAGATCACCAGACGAGGACGAATTCCACTGTCATAGAAACGGTCGGCCACCTGCCGATACGCCCGGCTGTGCACCATCCCCATCCAACCCATCCCGATCACACCAATGCCGGGAGAATAGGTCATAGATACTCCTGAATGTGAACTCGCGGTTGATTGGACTGACGCAAAGAAGATGATGGGATGATGAGGATGATGAGATGATGGATGGTCGGGTTCGCCATGCATCATCCCGCCATCCCATCATCTCATCATCTCAGTCTCATCATCCCATCATCTTTCCGCCTAAAACTGCCGGCTCCACTCCCTCGGCCAGCGCTCCACCACCACCTTCGTCTGTGTGTAGAATTCCACACCGTGCCGCGACTGGGCGTGGAGATCGCCGAAGAAGCTGGCGTTCCAGCCGCTAAAGGGGAAGAAGGCCATGGGCGCCGCCACGCCGATGTTGATGCCCACGTTGCCGGCGTCTGCAAAGTGACGGAACTGGCGCGCTGTGGCCCCGTTGCTCGTAAAGATACAGGCCATGTTGCCGAAGGCGCGGTTATTCACCAGGTCGATGGCGCCGTCGATGTCATTGGCGTGCATCAGGCTGAGCACAGGGCCAAAGATCTCGGTCTGCGCGATCTCGCCGGCAGGGTTGACGTCGTCGAGGATGGTGGGGAAGACCCAGTAGCCGTTCTCGTAGCCGTCGACTTGCTTCTGCCGCCCGTCCACGAGCACCGTGGCGCCTTCCTGCGCACCCTTTTCGATCAGGCCCGAGATGCGCTGCTGGCTCTCGCGCGTGATCACCGGCCCCATCTGTACGCCTTCGTTGAGGCCGTAGCCCACCTTGCGGCTGGTGGCAACGTCGGCCATCATTTCGGTGAAGCTGTTGCGCGCGCTGCCGACGGTAATCGCCACGGATGCCGCCAGACAGCGTTGGCCGGCGCAGCCGAAGGCCGAATCGGCCATGATGCGCGTGGTGGTCTCCATGTCGGCGTCGGGCATGATCACGACGGGGTTCTTGGCCCCGCCCTGGCATTGGGCGCGCTTGCCGTTGGCCGTGGCGCGGCTGTAGACGTACTTGGCCACCGGCGTCGATCCCACGAAGCTGATCGCTCTGACCCCGGGGTGATCGAGCAGGGCGTCGACGGTCTCTTTACCGCCATTGACCAACTGGACCACGCCTGCCGGGAAGCCGGCCGCTTCGAGCAGTTCAAAGAGCTTCTGGCTGCTCATCGAGACCTTTTCGCTGGGCTTGAGGATGAAGCAGTTGCCCGTGGCCAGTGCATAGGGCATGAACCAGAGCGGGATCATGCCGGGGAAGTTAAAGGGCGTGATCGCAGCCACCACACCCAGCGGCTGGCGGAACATGTGCTCGTCGATGCCGCGTGCGATGTCCTCGTTGTTGTAGCCTTGCATCAGGATGGGGATGCCGCAGGCCACTTCCACGTTTTCGATGCCGCGGCGCATTTCGCCCACGCTCTCGGCAAGGGTTTTGCCGCACTCGTCGGTGATAATGCGGGCAATTTCGTCGATGTGCTCTTCCAGCAGCATTTTCAACCTGAACATGTGTTGAATGCGATCCACCGCAGGCGTCTCGCTCCATTCCTGAAAGGCTTTCTGCCCGGCCCGCACTGCCGCGTCCACTTCGGCCCCGGGCGAAAGCGGCACCGTCGCCAACGCTTCCGCCGTGGCCGGGTTCGTAATGGGCAGAGACTCGCTCGCCGAAGAGCGTGTCCATTGGCCGTTGACGAAATTGAGAAGTTGTCCGTTTGATGTCATTCTGGGTTCTCCTGGTGTGGATGCCTGAGATCAGGCAGTGTTAACACCTGATCTCTACGCTCTACAAAAAATACCGTTCCCTGGCCCGCATCTCCTCCCACTCCTCGCGGGCGGCCTGTACGCTGTCGACTTCGCTGACTTCCGCCACAGGCACATCCCACCAGCTTTCGTAGCCGGGGACGCCGACGTAGCGGTCGTTGGGGACGTAGATCACGGTGGTGCGTTCGATGTTTTTGGCTGTTTCCAGCGCGGCGACGAAGTCGGCGCGGCCCGTGCATTCGATGACGTGCGCGCCCAGGCTGCGGGCGTTCATGGCCAGATCGACGGGCAGCATCTCTACTGCCTCCGCCCGATCAGACGGCAGTCGATCTTCCTGTGGGAAGACGTAACGGGTGCCAAAGCCCTGCGTTCCTACCGACCGGCTGAGCGCGCCGATGCTCTTGTAGCCGTGGTTGTCCATGAGGACGATGGTGAGCTTGTAGCCTTCCTGGATCGAGGTGATGATCTCATTGGCCAGCATCAGATAGCTGCCGTCGCCCACCAGCACGTAGACCTCGCGCGCCGGATCGGCCATCTTCACACCCAGGCCACCTGCAATCTCATAGCCCATGCAGCTATAGCCATATTCCAGGTGATACTGCTTGGGGTGGCGTGTGCGCCACAGCTTGTGCAGATCTCCGGGCAGGCTACCGGCGGCGCAGACCATCACGGCGTCGGCATCGCCCTCGTCGTTGACCGCGCCGATCAACTCGCCCTGGCTGGGCAGCGGCTGATTGCGCACCGCATAGATACGGTCTACCTCGGCTTCCCAGGACTCATGCAATTTCTGGGCGCGGTCCGTGTGTGCGGCAGGCGCCGTGAAGCCTGCGAGCAGCGCCGATAGTTCGGTCAGCGTGGCGCGGGCGTCGCCGATGACGGGAAGGGCGGCGTGCTTGTGGGCATCGAATTCGGCCACATTGATGTTGACGAAGCGCACGTCGGGGTGCTGGAAGGCCGTCTTGCTGGCCGTGGTGAAGTCGCTGTAGCGGGTGCCGATGCCGATGATCAGATCGGCGTCTTTGGCCAGGATGTTGGCCGCTGAGGTGCCGGTAGCCCCAATCGCGCCCATGCAGAGGGCGTTGTCATAGCGTAGGCTGCCCTTGCCCGCCATCGTCTCGCCTACAGGGATGCCCGTTTGCGCCACAAAAGCGGCGAGGGCCTCTGTCGCCTCACTGTAGAGGACGCCGCCGCCGGCGATGATCAACGGGCGGCTGGCCGCACGGATCCACGCCGCCGCCTCTTGCAACAGGTCGGCGTCGGGCCGCGTGCGGGGGATGCGCCACACCCGCTTGTGAAAGAGTTCCAGCGGATAGTCGAAGGCCTCGGCTTGCACGTCCTGGGGGAAACAGATCGTCACCGCGCCGGTCTCTGCCGGGCTGGTGAGCACACGCATCGCCTCGGGCAGAGACATCAGGATCTGATCGGGCCGGTTGATGCGATCCCAGTAGCGGCTGACGGGGCGAAAGGCGTCGTTTACCGATATGTCCTGGCTATGCTCCGATTCAAGCTGTTGCAGCACTGGGGCCACGTTGCGCCGGGCGAAGATGTCGCCGGGCAAGAGCAGCACCGGCAGGCGGTTGATCGTCGCTCCCGCTGCCGCCGTGATCATATTCGTCGCCCCAGGGCCGATGGACGAGGTGCACGCCAGCGTTTGGAGCCGGTTCCTGTGCTTGGCGAAGGCCGCCGCTGTATGCACCATCGCCTGCTCATTGCGCGTCTGGTAGTAGCGAAAATCGGGCGTCTGCATCAACGCTTGCCCGATTCCCGCCACGTTGCCATGGCCAAAGATGCCAAAACAGCCGGCGAAAAAGCGCTGCTCCACCCCATCTCGGGTGACATATTGGTGTTTGAGAAAATTCACCACAGCCTGGGCGGTGGTGAGGCGAATGGTCTGCGTCATTGGGCGTTCCTTTGTCAAGCATGCTGCGTTCTGGGTCAAGAACCAGTTCTATCTGTGGATCAAATCTCAGTCCAGTCCTCCGCGCTCATTCGCAAAGGACATCACCTCATCGTACGTGGGCATAAAGTTGGCGCAGCCGTGTTTGGTGACGACGATGGCGCCGCAGGCGTTGCCCAGCCGGGCCGCTTTGCGCAGATCCCAGCCGTGGACATAGCCGTAGATGAAGCCTGCGCCGAAGGCATCGCCCGCACCCAGGATGTTGTAGATCTCCACGGGGAAGCCGGGCGCTTCCTCCACACGACCGTCCGCCCAGTGGACACGCGCCCCCAGCGCGCCCACCTTTTCGATCACCGCCTTGGGACCAAGCGAAAGGATCGTCTGGATGGCGGCGTTGACGTCGCCCTGCACCCTGGTGTCGGAGATCTGCGAATGGGTAAGCGACATCTGCGCCGGGTCTGTGAGCATGGCGGCGTTGATCTCGTCCTTGGTGCCGATGACGATGTCGATCAAGTGCATAACCGAGCGGCAAACCACACCAAATGCTCGCGGATCGTGCCACTGATCGGGCCGAAAATCGATATCAAAGATGACGTCGGTGCCTGCCTGCTGCGCCAGTTCTGCGCCAAACATGGTCGCACTGCGGCTCGGTTCCTTGCACAGGTTCGTGCCCGCGAACTGGAAGACTCTGCTGTCGGCAATCGGCGCCGCCAGCACATCGTCGATGCTCAATTCAATGTCCGCACAGTTGTCGCGATAGTAGACCAGCGGGAACTTGTCCGGCGGTTCGATGCCGAGTACGACGGCGCTGGTGCGATGGCCTGGCTTGCGCACACTGAACTTCGTCTCCACACCTTCCTTAACCAGGAAGGCCTGGATAAAATCGCCCACCGGGTCCTGCCCCAGACCGGTGACGATGGCGCTTTTCAGCCCCAGCCGCCGTGCGCCTACGCTGATATTGGTGGGCGATCCGCCCACATAGGCGGCAAAACTTGTGATCTGCTCAAACGGCGCCCCCACGTCATTGCTGTAGAGGTCGATAGACGACCGCCCCATGTGCAGCGAATCGTAGGTGCGCGAAGTGTCGGTGGATTGTGTCATGGTTGTACTCTCGGTTGGGTGATGGCTTTCGTGGTGCATCGCGCCTGGACCATTGCGGCGCAAATACGGCGTCTATACCATTGGTAGAACGTGCTGGCATATCCCCGAATGGATTTGCCAGTGATGCGTCAAGGGTGACTTGATGGGTAGGGGCGCTGCTTGCTGCGCCCGGCAGCACTGCGGGCGCAGCAAGCAGCGCCCCTACTGAATTGCCATCACTTGATCGTCGACACTAGTAAAGCGGGAGTCTCTCATCCGTGCGCGTATAGGTTGTCTTTACCCAGGTGTACTCAGGATCGTCCTGGTTGGCAAGGCTTTGGGCGCTGCCGGCGAGGACGTTGAGATAGTAGCTGGTGTAGCCGGGCGCGCTGACTACCGGGTGATAGCCCTCGGGCACGAGGACGGCGCTGTTGTGTGTGGCGCGCATGAGGGCGTCGATAGGACGGCCGGCCTGGTGTAGCGGCGAGTTTTCGTCGGTGTAGACGCGCTGATAGGCGTAGCCTTCGGGCTTGTCAATACGGTAGAAGTAGACTTCTTCCAGGTCGGCCTCGATCAGGTTGCCGCCGGCATCTTCGATGTGGACATCGTGCTTGTGCGGTGGGTAGCTGCTCCAGTTGCCGCTAGGCGTGTAGACTTCCACCAGCACCAGACGGTGGACCGGCGACCCCGGCGGCAGCAGGTCGTTGATCTGGCGGCTGACGTTGTCGCCGCCGCGCACGCCGGTGGGCACGTCCTCGGGCTTAATCAGCCAGGCATCGTGATCCTGATCCGTGGGCACCCAGGTGACGGCGAATTCGCCCGCTTCCTCCGCCGTGACGGTCAACTGGGTGTGGCGGGGCAGGTAGAGCGCATGAGCGGCACCCTCGAAGACGCTTTTGCGCCCGCCGATGCCCGTCCAGGCGCCGCGGTTACTCGTCACCGAATAGCGGCCCGTCAGATTGACGAAGGCGAACTCGTTCTCGCCGGTGTCGAACGACCAGCTTTGGCCCTGTTCCAGGCGGCGCGCTTCAAAGGAGATATAGTCCCAGCCCGCGCTTTCGGGCGTGATCGACAGGATCCTCCCCGGGTCGGCGGCGTCAGATTGTGGCAGGACAAGCATGGTCTCGGCAGTGTAGTTCATAGGTTTCTCGGCTTTCGTTGATGCGGACTTCAATCAATTGGATCGGGGGGACATAATGGCTCTCTCCACTCGGTTAGGAGTTGGACCGCAGCGTCGATCGGCGGATCAGCAACTCACCGGTCATCCGGACTTCATGGGGTGTGCGCCGCGAACTGCCCCTGTCGGACAGCAACTCGATCAGAAGCTCCGTGGCGTATACGCCCATTTCGTAGCGAGGCTGGCTCAGTGTAGTCAGCGGCGGCTCGATGTGGCCGGCTACTTCCAACCCGTCGAAGCCGGCAACGGCCACATCCTCCGGGATACGGTACCCGCGTTGACGCAGGCCGCTGATCACCCCAATCGCCAGCAGATCGTCGTAGCAGAAGATCGCATCCGGCAGCCCTCCCCATACCGCATTGGCGCGTTTGAGGATAGTCTCCACTCGCGAGAGACCGACCTCGATGGTGGTCTCTTCCACATCCACAGCGAGGGTTGGGGTGAGACCGGCCCCGCCCAATGCTTCTCGCCAGGCCGCACGCCGTTCGTTATCCACGCGACCGCCGTGGCTATGGCCCAAATACACAATGCGATGATACCCTTGCCCAAGCAGGTGCGCCATGATCTGATCGGCCCCGCTGCGGTCATCGTGCGTCACCGAATGCAGTCGATCGCCGGAACTGTGCGTGCTCACCAAGACGATGGGGATATCGATCTCGTCGAGGACCGGCGTATGGTGCTCGCCAAATTGACCCGAGGCAATAATTATACCGTCTACGTTGCGCGCATGAAAGCTGCGCACCATACGCACTTCCTGTTCAGGATTGGCCGTGGTGCTGGCCAAAAACAGGCTGTACTCGTTGGCCTGCACCACCTGTTCGACACCGTTAATGATCTCGGCGTGAAAGGGATCGCCGATATTCGTCACCACCAGACCAATGCTACGCGTGCGCTGCATCACCAGTCCACGCGCCACAAGATTGGGGGTGTAGCCCAGTTCTTCGGCAATCGCCACAATACGCGCCCGCGTCTCATCGCTGATGCGGCCTTCGCTGCGCAGCGCGCGGCTAACCGTGGGGTGGCTCACCCCGGCAATGGCGGCAATGTCCTTGATCGAGACGCGTTTCTTGCTCAACAGTCGCCTCTCTGGCAGGTGACCGTGTACCCGTTTGGTGTTGGCGGCTCTACATGGCCTGGTGTCGAGGAGAAATGACTGCCATGCGTGAGTCTGCGCATACGTTTGCGCAACTTGAACCAGTATAGCATTCACCTTTTTGGAAGTCAACCAAAAATCTAACACCGGTCACCGTTTGCATTCCTGGGGGATAGGAGGGTATGATCAGAGTTCGGCCATCAGATAAATCGTTCTAACGGACATGTTGTTCTTGTGGCACGCGCCGCAGGGTCGATAAGGCACAACCAGCGTCTTGTCGCCACTGGCGCGAACGGTATTCGCATCTAATTTTGTGCATCATTGGGCTGAGAGTGCGACTTGGCTCTGTGTAGCCGAGCATTGGCTTTTTTGCCAGGGAGTACTTTCAGTGAGTTTTGAACAATTTTCGTTTGACGCGCGCATCGAATCCGCGATTCGAGCCGTAGGGTTTACCACCCCCACCCCCATTCAATTGGAGGCCATTCCCCACGTCCTCAAAGGGGATGATCTGTTGGGCCTGGCCCAAACCGGCACCGGCAAGACCGCAGCCTTCGTCTTGCCGCTTCTTCAGCACTTGACCAAAGGGCCGTTGCGCCGCACACGTGCCTTGATCCTTGCCCCCACGCGTGAACTGGCCGAGCAGATCCACCTGGCCATTCGTGATTTCGGCAAAGAGACGAAGATCCGCAGCATGACTATCTATGGCGGGGTGGGCAAAGGTCCGCAGATCTCCGGCCTGCGCCGCGGCATCGAGATCGTCGTCGCCTGCCCTGGCCGCTTGCTCGATCTGATCGGCGAAGGCTACGTGGATCTGTCGCACCTGGAGGTGCTTGTGCTGGATGAGGCAGACCGGATGTGCGATATGGGCTTCTTGCCTGATGTTCGTCGTATTCTGGGCTATCTGCCTGCCCAACGGCAGACCCTTTTCTTCTCGGCCACCATGCCCGATGACATTCGTACGCTCTCCAAGGAGATCCTCAACAACCCGGCCACCGTGCAGATTGGTCTGATTGCACCGGCCAAGACTGTCTCACACGCACTCTATCCGGTCCCCTCGGGGTTGAAGAAGCAGTTCTTGCTCTCGATGCTAGAGAAGACGCCCACCGGTCGCGTGCTGATCTTCACGCGTACCAAACGCCGTGCCCGCGCCCTGGCCGACGACCTAAGCCGTTCCGGCTATCGGGCCTCTGCCCTCCAGGGCAACATGACGCAGAATCGACGGCAGGAAGCCATCGACGGCTTTCGTGCCGGTCACTTCGACATCCTGGTGGCAACCGATATCGCCTCACGTGGCATTGATGTCGAGGAGATCTCGCACGTCATCAACTTTGACATGCCCGATACCGTGGATGCCTACACCCATCGCATCGGACGCACAGGTCGAGCCGAGCAGTCGGGCGAAGCCTTCAGCTTCTTCGACCACGAGGAGGAGGCCATGGTGCGCGAGATCGAGCGGACCCTCAACATGAAGATCGAGCGACGACGCCTCGACGACTTCAACTATGGTTCGTCTGCACCGGCACCTGCACAGAGCGAGCGCCGTTCTGGCCGCTCAAATCAGAGCCCTGCCGGCAACGGCGCCGCCAAGGGCGCAAACAACGGGCACCGACGCAGCAACGGTTCAACTGGCTCCGGTGGTAAGGTGGGGGGCGGCAGTCAGCCCAGCCAAAACGATAAAGCCGGCAGCGGGGCTGCCCAGTCTGAAGGGGCTACTCGCCGCCGCCGCTTCCGCCAGAGTGGACAAGGTGGGCAGGGACGACGTGGGCAAGGCTAAACACAGGTAACCTCTGTGCTTACCAGTCGACCCGCTTACGCTGTTGCTTGCGTTCGCCCAGTTGTTTCTTCTTGGTCAGCCGTCTCTCCTGGGCCCCACGCGATGGACGTGTCGGCCGCCGCAAAGGCGGCGTTACCGTGATACTGCGCACCAACTGTTGCAGACGGCTTAACGCCGACGTACGATTCTTCTGCTGGCTACGATGCTCCTGAGCCTTGATGATGACCAGACCTTCACTTGTGATGCGATGGTCACTCAGGCTCAGGAGCCTCTCTTTGTACAGATCCGGCAGCGACGACGCCTCTATGTCGAAACTCAGTTGGATCGCCGTCGACGACTTGTTGACGTTCTGCCCGCCTGCTCCCTGGGCGCGGATCGCCGTCATCTCGATTTCACTGAGCGGGATGCTCACCTGACGGGTGATGGGTAGTTCGTTTTCCAAATTCATGCGCTATCTCTCAATATAACTTAGATCGTGCCCTGCTCGCTGCCATGCGCACAACCATCGCCTTTACTGCGAACGTGTGCGCCCGGCGTATTGTCTGTTATTATGCCACTTGCCGCTGCTTCCGTATAGCAGCCGGCCTCCGATTTGTAGGGAGCGGCCTCCGTGCCGCTCCGTTCTGTGGTTGCCGGGTATGGCCGATGGACGGGCAAGACGGATGGACACGGAGGTCCATCCCTACCTGGGGGCACACCCGCCTCCGATTTGTAGGGAGCGGCCTCCGTGCCGCTCCGTTCTGTGGTTGCTACCAAACAGAGGTGCAGCGAAATGACGTCGACATCTCCACTCGCCGCCACAAAGTGGCGCAATCTCTGGCTCCTGGCCCTGGCCGAGTTATTGGCGATGGGGCTGTGGTTTTCGGCGTCAGCCGTTGCGCCGCAACTCACCGCGGCCTGGGATCTGACCAGCGCTCAGCAGTCCTGGTTGACAATGAGCGTACAGATTGGCTTCGTGGTGGGGGCATTGGTCAGTACCTTGCTCAACCTGGCCGACCGCATCCCGGCGCAGCGTCTCTTCGCCTGGAGCGCGCTGCTGGGCGTGATCTTCAACGCCATCATTGCCCTGACTGTCGACGACATCAGCATCGCACTGCTGCTGCGCTTCCTCACCGGCGTGGCGCTGGCCGGCGTCTACCCACCCGGCATGAAACTCATGGCCACGTGGACAAAGGCCGATCGTGGTCTTGGCATTGGCCTGCTTGTGGGCGCGCTGACCGCAGGCTCCGCCCTGCCCCACCTGCTCAACGCCATTCCCCTCTTCGGTGGTGAGGCCGGCATCCCGCCCTGGCGTCCGGTCTTGCTCACGGCGTCGGGCATGGCCTTGCTCGCCGTCATCCTCAGCGCATGGTTTGTTAAGCCAGGACCGTACCTGGGCCAGTCCGCCCCCTTCGATTGGCGCTTCGCCGGGCGCGCCTTCTCGCAAAGAGCTGTGCGCCTGGCCAATTTCGGCTACCTGGGCCACATGTGGGAACTCTACGCCATGTGGGCGTGGGCGCCCTTCTTCTTGTTGGTAGCCTACCGCGCCGCCGGATGGAGTGAGACGAGCGCCCGCCTGGCCGGTTTCGCCGTCGTGGCGATCGGTGCGCTGGGCAGCGTGGCGGCGGGTAAGGTCGCCGATCGCTGGGGTCGCACCACCGTCACCATCGGCAGCCTGGCCCTCTCCGCCCTCTGTGCCGCTACCGTCGGTTTCTTGTTTGATGCGCCGGGCCCGTTGACCCTCGTCATGTTGATCTGGGGGTTTGCTGTGGTGGCGGATAGCGCTCAGTTCAGTACAGCCGTGAGCGAACTCAGCGATCCACGCTATGTAGGGACGGCGCTCACCTTACAGACGAGTATGGGCTTCCTCTTGACCCTGTTTACCATCCGCATGGTGCCGCCGCTGGCCGACCAATGGGGGTGGACCGTCGCCTTCGCCGCCCTGGCCCTGGGTCCGCTCTTTGGCCTGTGGAGCATGGCGCGCCTGCGCCGCCTGCCCGAGGCGACACAGATGGCGTCGGGCAACCGCTAATCCCTCTCATCTGCCGAAATTCGTGATGTTGGGCCGGTTGTCGGGGCATGAGGGGGATGGGACGGAGATCTGCGACGATGGGCGAGACGTCGCCCCCATCCCCCTCGTGCCCGTACCAATCGGGGCAAAACGAATCCGCTGTTCATACCCACCTTATGGGTACAGATAAGAGCTTTACCGCGGGGAGGGGTCATCTGCGGCTTCCTGACGTGTTGTTGCTCAACGCTGCCCTGACCGGAGGCTCCCCGTCAAATGCCAACATAGCCTACGGCAAGCGCCGCCCCGGCACTTCGATCGGCGGCGCCGATGGCGGCAGGCCGGCCTCGCCGGCTTCGTCTCCGCGTACACCGGCCGGGATGATCAGCTTGTCCAGTTGCATAAACGGCAGCGGATCGCAATAGCCACCCCAGCCGTCGCCACGGAAGTTGGGCGCGATGCGGATGCTGAAGTGCAGATGGGGGCCGGTGCTGGTGCCCGAATTCCCCGACTGGCCCAACACCTCGCCACGGCGCACAGTCTGTTTTTCGCGCACGGTGACCCGGTTCATATGGGCATAGACCGACTGTCCCCAGCGGTGAGTCACCATCACCCAATTGCCGAATCCACTGGGCGACGCCCCCACCGTGAGCACACGTCCTTCATCACTGCTGACGATCGGCGTGCCGATGGGCATGGCGAAGTCAATGCCATTATGACCGCGCAACGGCACCCCATCATAGAGAAACTGACGGTAGAAATCGGGGTTGGCTCCCCAAAGCTGAGAGACCGGGTGCACCCCTGTGAACGGCATCGCCAGGTGGATGGCGTCGCGAAAGGCCGCCGGTGCCAGCAAGCGGATGCCGGTGGGTGAGGCTTCGGCCATCCAGCCAGTGGAGGTGCGCCCCATCTCGTTCCACTGTACCTGCCACCAGTAAAGCTCGTCGACGGGGCGTGGACCGTCTACCAGTTTGAGCAGCGCCCGGCTGGCGACAATCGCCACCACGTCGTCCACGGGCTTGCCGCGGAAGCCCGGCGACTTGCGCACGTTGACGTCTCCCAGCGAAATATTGCAGACGGCATCGCCGACGTGGTACGTATCGAAGACCGGAGGCTGTACGGCCGCGGGGGGGGGCGGCGCCTTCGCCACCAGCAACTCGTGACCGTCTGTCGACGCCGCCGCTGTCCAGCCGCGCTGTTGCTGTCGCTCGGCGTTGACGAAATCCACCTGCCACCATGACAAGTCGTCTGCACGGCGCGGGCCGCTGACGACGACCAGCGCCGCCCCGTAGGGAACCTCGACGATGATGTCATCCGTGGTCTTGCCAACATAGCCGAATGTGCGGCGTAGATTGACGTAGCTGTTGGCAAAGACTGTCTGGTTGACGGCAAACTTCCCTGTCGGGGCTGTCGGGGTGTCGGGGTTTGTCGGAAGAGTAGCGGATTCGGCTTTGGCGATCAGGGGCGCGCCGGCCGTCGAGTTCTGCGCCAGCCAGCCGGGCACCTCTTTGCCGGCGATGGTCGTGCGTACCTGCCACCAGGTCAGACCGTCTACGGTGCGAGGACCGTCAAGGAGGGTGGCGATGCTATTCAGCGGCAGTTGTGCCACCACATCGTCGGCGGGTTTGCCGGATACGCCCGGCGTTTGCCGCAGATTGATCACCGTCTCCGCGCGGATGCGCTCCCCGCGCTGGAAGTCGATGGATGTCACCGTAACCGTCGGCAGCCCGGCGGCCGGCAGCGGCGGACTCCAGCGATAGTCGTTGCGCATTGCCTCGCGCAGATCGTTGATGACGCCGTTGCGCCCCCGGATCACCCACTTGTCTTTGGCCAGCCAACGGTAGAGGATCGCCGCCCGGATCTGCTGATGGCCAGGCTGCTTGTTCCACCAATTGATCTCGGCATAGGCGCGTTTTACCCAGCCGCGGTTGGCGTCTTCCCACGGCTCGTCCTGATCCATTTCTGTGAGGTAGACGGGCAGGTGGCGCATGTTGGCCGGGATGCCGTTCATAAAATCCCGGTAGGTGAGAAAGTGGTAATGCCGGTGGCTGAACGGACTCTGCATCTTGCCGGCATCGTGGATCAGATCCGGGTCCACGCCGTGGGTGTATGTGTGAATCGTGATGCCGTCGCAGCCATCTGGCCCCAGGATCTTGAGCAAATCGCTAAGGTACTGAACCCGATCGCCGCTCGGGTTTTCGCGGTACTTCGTGTCCACATTCCAGGGCGCCACCGCGCCCACCAACACCTGGTCTTGGGCATGACCGGGGAGGGCGTGAATGGCGTTGCGGCACAGTGTGTAACAGCGGGCGTAGGTGTCGGGCGTAATCGGTTCGCCACGATCGAGGTCGCGTGATTGGGGTAGGTCGGGGTGGAGCGCGCCAAATCGCTGCGCCAGGCCACGCAACTGACCGTAAATCTCCTCAGGATCAGCCCCACGATCAGCGTCAAGGTCGCGCGTCCCGGGGATCTGGCGGCGGATGGAGAATGCGCCCGGCCACTCAACCTGGAAATTCATCTCGTTGCCGATAATCCAGATCGAAGCGCCCTGGCTGCCGCGCACGAAATTGGCGCAACGCCGCGCGAAATTCTCATACTCACGCGCAAAGGGGATAGTGCCGGCGGGGTTGTATCCGTTGTTCAGCCGCACGATCACGCCAAACCCCGCATTGCTCCAGAGCCGGTAATCCTCGCCCCGCTGATCGTTGGGATCGCTGCCGACGGTCTCGGTCAAGAGGATCCACCCCTTGCGCCCCTGCTCCGCCATGATCTGCTCACCACCAGGATCGTGTAACCCGAAAATGAAGGGTGAATCGTGCAGATTGGCCATCCGTCCTCCTTTTGAGTAGGCGAGTTTTTGCCGATTGTGGCCGGCAGGATTTACCCTGCCCGGGTTGTGTTACTGGGCCGTTAACGTTAGCGAAACCGGTTCGGCCTGCACGGTGCGGTTGGAGTTGCCGCTGGTCGCGCTCACCTGAAACGCATAACTCTGCCCTGCCCCATCCGGCGGGATCTGGACACGCACGAAGATGGGCAGTTGATTCCCCGGCCCGACGCCAATCGAAATCGAAGTCTCACCGCACAGACCATCTGCGCGGCAGAGTTGAACGGGCCACGGGCTGTCTTTGGCCAGATCGACGAAGATCTCGTCGGCCAGGGTGCCGCGGTTGCCGACCTGCACAACGGCTTCGCATAGCTGGCCTGCCGCGCAAGTGCGCTGGTTGCCGCCGTCGACTGCCAGTTGCACCGCGAACTGGTTTGGGAGCGCAGTCGCCACTGCGCCGCCGTCAGGTGTCCACGTAGGCGTTGGCGTGAGCACAGGGGTGAACGTGGGTGTGGGTGTGGGCGTGGGGGTGTCAGGCCGTAACTCCACGGTCACAATCCGATCGTCCTGGCTGCCATCCATCAGCAGAACCGAGAGCGTATAACTCCCCGATGTCCACTGTGGGCAGACCCGCCGTTCACCCTGCCCAAAGACGCCTTCGTTATCCAGGAAGGCAGCGCGCACATTTTCGACACGCCAGAACAGGGTGGTGCAGCCACCGGGCGAGACCCACTGATTGGCTGCGCCAAACTCGATCACAGCGTCGGGATAGACAGGCGTCGGCGTCGCCGTTACGATCACGACGTTGGGTTGCCCCGGTGTGCTGCTGGGTACGGCAAACGTAGGCGTCGGCCGCCGCGTGGGTGCACCTCCCGGCGTTGTCACGAGCACCGGCCCCGCCACCGCTGTCGCCAACTGCGGATCCGACGGGCGCATCGCCTTCCTCGACCACACCCGCCGGCGACGGCGACGTCGGTGTGGTGATCACAATCGGCCCACCCGGGCTGGAGACAATGACTTCACCTGTATCGTTGTTGGCGTTGTTGCGGATTTGGGCCACCAGCGCCGATTCCGGTGTGGCCGTCACCGCTTTGGGGAAGTCCACCGTGGGCTGCGGCGTGGGCAGCAAAGACGCCGGTTGCACCTGTGCCGCCAACACGGGCACGGTGGGCGGTCCGAGCGGCGTCGAAGGCGTTGGCGTTACCAGCAAAAAGATTTGATTCTGCTCAGGAACGCTACTCATCTGCGCCAGGCGATTGCCCATTGGCAGCAGCCCGCGGCCCACCAGTTGCCAGCCCGTATAAATGGCCAGCGATCCACCGCAGAGCACTAGAACCAGCAAGAACGACGCCGCCCCAATCCACAGACCGATGCGCGGGCGCGGCGGCTCGTCGTCTGCGTCGTCCAATGCGTCGTCAAATAAGCTGGGGTTGGTGAAGTCGACAAATAGAGTCTCGTCGCTGCTTTCGCTATCTCTGCCCGCCGAAGCATCACCGTTGACACCGGCATGACTGCCCGCCCTGCCCGCCAGCAGCCGAAAACGCGGACACAGCCGGTGTCCGCTGCCCAGGCAATAGGTCGCCTGATCGGCCAGCAGCAACTGGTCGCGGCTGTTCATCTCGTCGAATCGAGCATCGATCAGTTCGACGGCGAAGCAGACGTTTTCAAAGCTTGGGTAGTCCTGGGCGGGACCGCGTGTGCCGTCTGCGCACTCTCCACCCAGATGCAGACAGAAGCGTTGCGCCATCATATCCTGACTCATGAATCGGCCTTGTCGGCGCTGCGCAGCAGTTCAACCTGTCGTTTGGCAAACTGTAGTGCATCGGCGGCCGACATGATTTCGCCGGTTGCCTGTGCTTCCTGAATTTGGGCCAGAATCTGCCCGACCATTCTGCCCGGTGGCAGATCTAGCGCGCGCATGACCTGCGTACCGTCGATCAAGGGTGCGCCGGCGTTGGGCAATGGGCGAAAGGCAAAGGTCATCAACTGCGCCGCATGTTGTAGATAACCGGGCCAGCCCGGACCACGGCCGGCGCCGGCAGCCTGGTAGTCGGCCAACGCCATCAAGATGACGTCGAGGCCGGTTTGTTCGCCGGTGGCGCCGGAGGCCGTATCGCGGAAGAACCGATAGGCGGCGCGGCGGCTGATCTCTTGCCCCTCAAAGCTGACGTGCAGATGATGTGGGCGCATGTGTGCAGCCACCACGGCTCTGCGCCAATTGGATCTCGAGGCGGCTAAAGCGTAGTGCCATCAAGCGCCGAGCGGTCAGTTCCGCACCGACCTCTTCGTGCTCAAAGAAGCGGGCGCGCATGAGGCCGCTTTCGTCGATCTCTTGGCTGCGCGTCGCCGGTTTGCCCAGATCATGGCAGAGCGCATGCCAGACGAGCCAGGGGGCGCGGCGGCGTCCACTGCTCAGCACCCCATCGAAATGATCATGCAATGCTTCCTGCCACGGCGCCAGCACCTCACGCAGCGCGGGATCAAGGCGATCCGCTTTGCCTTGCAGCCAATCGCGCAGATCGGCGGCATAGTTCATGGCCAGCAATGTGTGCCCGAAGACGTCCAAATGGTGCGGTGCCGTCTGGGATACACCGGCGGTCTGCGATAGTTCCGGCAATACCGCATCCAGCAGGTCGAGCCGCTGCATGGTCATCAGGGCCGCCGCCGGATCGGACAGCAACGTGATCTTCCACACCTCGTCGCGCATCCGTTCCGGGCTGACGCTCTGTAACAAAGGGGCGAGGCGGCGCATGGCGGCAGCCAGGGCATCGTCGATATGCAGCCCAAACTTGTGGGCAAAGCGCACTGCGCGCAGCAGGCGTACCGGATCCGCCTCCAAATTGGCTTCGGTAAAGGGACGCAGCCGGCGTGCGCCCAGATCGGCCACGCCGTCGACAACGTCGATCAACTGTGGCGGCGCATCCCGCGTGAGCGCCAGGGCCAGCGCATTGACGGTGAAGTCGCGCGTACGCAGATCCTCGTGCAGCGTGCCACGCAGCGCGGCAATATCACAGATCAGCCTGTCTGCCTCGGAATCTGCCGCATCCGCGTCGCTGCCCTCCACCTTGACCAGCCGCGCTACATCTCGTTCGCCGTCAAGCGGGTAAAAGGCCCAGCCGATCTGATCGGCCACCTGGCGCGCTACATCGAGCACCGGCGCTTCCATCACCAGATCGAGGTCGTTGAGGACGCCGTCCGCGCCCAACAGGAAGTCGCGCACGTTTCCGCCCACCACATAGACGGTGCGTCCATGCGCCAGGAGCGCGCCAAGCAGATTCTCGAAACCAGGAGCACTCCATGCCGCGATTTGGCTGATTCGTTCGTCAATCAGATCGGTCATCACTTCAACCCATTGGCAGTCTGGCGTGGCACAAGAAGACCATTATAACAGACCCGGCGCGGGGAGAATGAACCCTGCGTAACCGTAAAGTGCAATACGGCGCGATCAATCGCTAACCTGTTATCGAAGGTGGGATGGTGCCCCACCGATCTGAGGTGTGCGATGCGCACGCAGCACCCACTGGATCGCCAGTGCCATACGCACAACGCTCCAGATCAGGGGGATGGTTCCTGCTGCCATGACGAGCCAGAAGAGATCGGGCATGAAGTAGAAAAGTTGACCTCTACACCATCACCTCGATCAAGTACGGACCATCCGCCGCCAATCCACGGCGCAGTTGAGCGACGAATTCATCGGCGCTGGTGGCGCGGCCGGCCTCGACGCCCATGCCCCCAGCCAGTTGCACCCAGTTCAGATCAGGGTTGCCCAGCGATAGCATCTGGGACGCTTTGCTGCCCGGCTCCGGCGCTTTGACCCCGCGCAGTTCGCCTTCGAGGATGGCATAGGATCGATTCGAGAAGAGCACGGTGAGCACGTTTAGCCCTTCACGCGCCTGTGTCCACAGGGCTTGCAGCGTGTACATGGCGGAGCCATCGGCCTGCATGGCGAGTACCTTGCGATCTGGGCAGGCGATGGCCGCGCCGGTGGCCACGGGCAACCCCTGCCCAATCGAGCCGCCGGTGATATGCAGCCAATCGTGGGGCGGCGCACCGGCAGTCCATGCCGCCGCCGCCCGCCCGGCAGTGATGGCCTCGTCCGAGATGATAGCGTTTTCGGGCATCAGCGCCGTGACTGCCGCCCAGATCTTCTCGACGGCGAGATCGCCGCTGGGCAGCGGCGGCGCATGCCGTTGCATCCGGTTGTCGATCTCGTCGGGCGCGTCCAACTCGTCGGCCAACTCGGCCAGGGCGCGCACCCCGTCCTCGTGGGGGGCGGCCAGGCGGTGGATGCGGCAATCGGGCGGCGCCAGCAGGCTGGGCTTGTCGGGGTAGGCGAAGAAGGCCACCGGCGCTTCGGCCCCCACCAGAATCAGATGTTTGAGTCCGGCCAACATCGCCACCGCCTGATCCACAGGGTAGGGCACACGCTCGATCTCGGGGCGACCTGCGCCGCGTTCGATGCGTGCCGTCAGCCGGTTGCCCATCACGCGTGCGCCGCTGGCGCGTCCGATGCGGCTGGCAAAGGTGCTGCCTTCGGCCAACAACGCCTTGCCGGCAAGCAAGAATGCCGCCGGTTCACCGCTGCGCAGCACTGCGGCGACTTCGGCGATACGGTCGGCGTCGACGCCGACCGCCGGCGGTGTGGCCGGCGCCGCCGCGGCACCGTTGGCGGTCCCCCAGGCGGTATCGGCGGGCAGGATCAGCGTGGCGATCTGGCCGGGAGGCGTCATGGCGGCGGCGATGGCCTCGGCCGCATCCCCTGCCACCTGCGTCGAACTGCGCGAGGTGCGCACCCAGGCGGATTGGGTACGGGCGATGGCCTCAATGTCCGAGGTCAGGGGTGCATCATATTGAAGATGATAGGTGGCATGTTCGCCCACAATGTTGATCAACGGCGTCTGCGCCCGCCGGGCGTTGTGCAGATTGGCGATGCCATTGGCCAGCCCGGGGCCGAGGTGGAGCAGCGTGGCGGCCGGCCGGCCACTCATACGGGCGTAGCCGTCGGCTGCACCGGTGACCACTCCCTCGAACAGCCCCAACACGGCACGCATCTCGGGCACACTGTCCAGGGCAGAGACAAAGTGCATTTCAGAGGTGCCGGGATTCATAAAGCAGACATCGACCCCGCCATTGACCAGGGTACGGATCAGCGACTGTGCGCCATTCACGAGGGTTCCTTTCGGTGATAAATGCGAACTCTACTCGTGGCGATCTTACGCAGGATCGAGGAGGGGCGCAAGTCGGGGCCTCAGCGGTTCGGCGTGGCGCCGCTGGTTTGTTGATAGAGCAGGGCGTTGCCCTCTTTGTCCACGATCTGGATGCGACCCATTTTGCGCAGACAGTAGGCCATCTGCTGCGCCAGACGGCGCGGCATGTGCAGTTGTTGGCTCAAGTCCGCCGTCGAAAAGGGAACGGGCAGATCGTCGGGCAACAACTGCGCCGTGGCCAGGGGCGTATCCAGCCGGTGGCGCTCGTGGACGGCCAGCAGCCTGCGTTCATCCACCACCCAGCCTTTGCGCCGCCGGCCCCGCTTGCCGTCGAAGCGCTGGATCTCCTCCATCTCGATCAGCAGCACCTCCAACTCGAAGCGCGGGTGATCGAGCAGGTGGGGGATGGCGGTCAGCGGCGCAAAGATGTCGTGTAGGCGCCCCCGTTTGGGCGACTTGCGGCGGCTGACTGTCGTCCCGTCGTCGCCTAGCTTGACGATCCACTTGGTCTGCGCCAGCGGGTGGACGAGGCGTAGCGCATGCGATTCGAGCAGGGTGGATAGTTTTCTGGCGATGGGGCTGAAGGCGCCGGTCTGGATCTCCACAAGCAGATCGTCGTGGATCAGATCGATAACATAGCCGTGCAACGGCACTTCCAGGCGGTCGCCGGGCGCCGCGTACCAGCGTTTCAAGGCGGCGTGCAGCGGGTTTTCGTTGAGCGTGCCGATGTTCATAGCTTAAGATTTTATCCTGAAAATCAAGTGGACCTGAAATCTCAATGGCATTTGTACACAAAATAGTGCCTTGGAAATCCTATAGGGTGTGCATATAATGGGCAAGGCAATGTTGCCTTTCCATCTGGTGCGCTCAGACATGTTTAAAAATTAGGAGCATAACCGTATGCCGTTCAATAAAAGATCTCGACTCGATCCTTCACAAGTTCAGGATAGGCGTGGCCGGCGGCCGGGAACCGCAGTTGCTCTTGGTGGCGGCGGCCTTGGTGTGGTGATCCTGTTTGTTGTTGCGTTATTGCTCGGCGTGGATCCGCGGGCGCTGTTGGGTGTGGTTGACCAGGGGCCTGCGGTGACCACGCAGCGCACCGAGGGTGTTACCGATCTGGCGGAAGTCTGCCAGACGGGAGAGGACGCCAATACTCGCGAGGATTGCCGCATCGTGGGTTTTGTCAACAGCATCCAGGTTTTCTGGGATGATGAGTTTGCGCGCCAGGGATCACAGTATACTGAGGCCCAGACCGTGCTCTTCTCAGAGGCCACCGACGCGGCCTGCGGATATGCCTCGGCTTCGATGGGCCCGTTCTACTGTCCGCGCGACCAAATGGTCTACCTTGACCTCAGTTTCTTCGAGGAACTACAAAGCCGTTTCGGTGCCCAGGGTGGCCCACTGGCCGAAGCGTATGTACTGGCTCATGAGTACGGACATCACATCCAGAATCTCAGCGGCGTTCTCGATCAGGGTGCCGGCTCGGGCGCCACAGGACCGCAGAGCGTGGCCGTGCAGATTGAACTCCAGGCCGACTGTCTGGCCGGTCTGTGGATGAACCATGCCACGGAGACCGGCTACTTGACGCAGATCACCGACGAGGAGATCGCCCAGGCCCTGGACGCCGCCGCTGCCGTGGGCGATGACCACATTCAACGCCAGTCGCAGGGCTACGTGGCCCCCGAATCATGGACCCATGGATCGTCTGCTCAACGGCAGCAAGCGCTGATGGCCGGCCTCCAAAGCGGCGACCTGGCAGCCTGTGAGATGAGCTGATGGGGTGCCAAACCCTTAACCAGGCACTTTTTTCGACACTCACATAGGCAATCTTGATTCGAAGCAATGATGACTAAACGGCGTTGACATTCCGTGTTGACGTTCAGAGGAAGGGCCGATCTGTCGATGCAAAAGGGCTCTTAGCGCAGCAAGAAGCCATGCACCAGCGGATCGTTCGGATCGAGGAGAAGCCGGTTGATGCCGCACAGATAAGCCGTGCCGCTGACACTGGGGATTACGGCATCATACTCGCCGAAACGCACACGGTCGACCACGGCGCCGCTGAAGCACGTGCCCAGGATGCTCTCCACCGTGAAGGATTGGTTCAGCCTGATTTCGCCGCGGGCAAAGTGGAGCGCGGCCCGCGCGCTGACGCCGGTGCCCGTGGGGGATCGATCCACCTCGCCGTCGGCAAAGATGCAGACATTGCGGCTGTGGTGCGCCGGGTCTTGGGGTGGGCCGACGATGATGGTGCCGTAGAGGAAGCCGAGATCGTCTTCGACTGGGTGGCGGATGGGCAGCGACGCCATCACGGCGTGTTTGACGCGCATGCCCACGTCGATCAGCGAGCGGAAGTCTTGGGGCGTGAGCGTCACGCCCAGATCTTCGGCGTGGCAGATGGCATAGAAGGCACCGCCAAAGGCCACGTCGTAGCGGATCGGCCCCAGCCCCGGCACGTCGACGATCTGATCCAGGGCGTAGACAAACGAGGGCACGTTGTGAAAGGTGACGTGATCGATGACGCCGTCGGCATTGCGGATGGCGTAGGCGGTGACGCGACCGGCCGGCGTGTCGATGCGCACCTGTGCCGAGCCGTCGGCCTGCATCTCCATTTGGTCGGCGCGCAGCAAGCCCGTTTCCAGCCCCACTTTGGTCAGGCCGATGATGCCGTGCCCGCACATCGTGCTGTAGCCTTCGTTGTGCAAAAAGAGCACCCCAACGTGTCCATCGTCCGTGGTCGGCTCGGTGAGGATCGCACCGTACATATCGGCGTGGCCGCGTGGCTCCCACATCGTAGCCGTGCGCAGGTGATCGAGATGATCCCGCGCATAGGCGCGTTTGGCCAGGATCGTCTCCCCGGGGATGGGCGGCAGCCCACCGCTGAAGATGCGCAGTGGCTCGCCCGCCGTGTGCGCGTCTATCGCGCTGAGTTCGATCCAACTGGGGGGCGCGCTCCAGGTAAATGGGATCATCTCTCTTGACGTCTCTCTTTGCGGGCTAGCAGGATGGTGTTTTCGGCGATACGGCCCAAATTCCGACTCTGGGAAGTGTACAGCAGTAGCGGGCATCCGGCAAAGCCCCTCTGCGTATCGGATATAGTTGCGAGTTATGGGTAAGATTTGAGCGACCAGCCAGGGCTGCTCCGACAGCGTAGGGATGGACCTCCGTGTCCATCCGTCTCCCTTCGTCAACCGAGAGTGGACCGGCACAGAGGCCGGTCCCTACGAAGGGATGGACCTCCGTGTCCATCCGTCTCCCGCCTTGTCCCTCGGTTTCCCCCCAGTAGGGAGATCCCCACTGGGCTCAGCCTGACTCTTTGTTTACAATGTTCTCCGAACATCCGTTCTGTAATTACTGGAAAGAGAGTTAAGTATGAGTCAGTCTCAGAACAATGGAAACCAATCAGATCGTCGCAGCACCGATCTGCGCGATTCTACTATGATGGCGCATCTGCTCGAGGCTCTGGAAGCAGGGACCGACATCGGTCATTATGGCCGGCTCGTCTTCACGATGGTGGCCCGCTACTTTATGGAGGAGTCAAGCGTCGTGGAACTCCTGGCGGCGCAGCCCGACTTTGACGAGAAGGAGGCGCGAGCCCTACTTTTACAGGTCGAAGAAAGAGGCTATAATCCACCTAAGCGCCGGCGCATTCTCGAATGGCAGGCGCAGCAGGAATTCCCTATCTGTCCGAATGCAGACGATCCCAACGGCTGTAACGTCTACAGCGAGCTACGCTTCCCCGACGAAATCTATGAGAACATCGAACAGTTCTGGGAAGAGCGAGCCGAAGCCGAGACAGAAAACAAATAACCGTTCCTGGTGGGGTGGCAGAGGGACGGCGCCGTCCCTCTGCCACCCTACCGATCCACGACCAATCTCATGGGGAAAGACCAATGGCCAAACTCTCAGTGGGAGATTCTGTGCGCTTCAAGCCCGGTACCAAAGATGAAGACTTTGACGTGGACATCGGCGGCTGGCAGGGGCGAGTGGTTCGGTTCGAGCGGGAACAGGATACTGTAATGGTCGCCTTCGACAGCATCACGCTGCTCGCCATGCCCGGCGAGTATATCGAGACGTCTGAGGAAGAAGGCCTGGACTGGTCCGAATATGGAGCAGATCCGGATGAGTTGGAGGTGGTGCGGCCTCGAGATACGCCTGCAGATGTGGAAGCCGCCATCGCCGAGCTGAGTGCTCGCTATGCCTACAGCCATCTAGGCGAGGAAGGACGAGAGATGAATGCCATCCTGGCCGGCGTCGATCCGGCTGACGTGATGGCCGTGATGGGGCGCTGGGGCGACTATCTGGGGCAAACCCTCACCTTTCCATTCGAAGCGGAGGTGGTGGACACGCTTTTCGAACGCGGTCCGATCCAGTACGGTGACCGGCTTCGGGTGCTGGGCATCAACATGATTGACGATGGGTATGGGGTGTTGGTGGATGTCAAGCGGGGGCGAAAATCCTATGTCCATCCTCTTTGTGATCTCGAGGCCACCAACAAACGGTCGCCCAATCATACCCCGTTGCAGCTTTATAGTCTCTGGTATGGCAATCGGTAGAAGACGAAAGCATCGAATCGTGAAGAAATAGGATAGTGACTCAGCTATTCCTCTCCGCGAATTTGTGCTGCCGTCCACACTTCTTCAATCGCAGAAATCACTGACTGGGCATCGTCTTGCTGATGCAGCAGCGATGCGTGCGTCGCGCCATCGACGATGTAGTGACGATGATCGGTCGACAAGTTGGCTAGCTCCGCGTGTAACTCGTTGAGGGTACGACGCGCAGCATCAGGCGCTGCGCCGCGGGAAAACCAGGCTGTGTTGGCACTAACAACCGCAAGCGGCAGATCGCCCAGAGAGGTAACTTGCCGAACTTCTGCATAGGATGTGGGCGTTGCGTCTATTAGCGCCAACAGCGTCGACCAGTGTGTCGGGGTAGCCACAAAACTGCCGGTGGCCGCCACTTGGGCGGGCGGTAATCCTTGCGCATTCGCCTGACCAATCCCAAGCAGACGAGGAACCCCTAGATAGGAGAGAAATTGCATTGTCCCAACCAATTGGCGGTCGCTTGCGTCTTGGGCCTGCAACTCAGGAATCCGTACAGACATCTCCGGGTGGCCTGGATCAACCAGAACCATACCTACCACATCTTCGGGGTGTTCTGCCGCATAGCGCAAGGCATACAACGCACCCGCTGAATGCCCCACCAGCACGTAAGGACCGTCGACACCGGCATTTACCAGTAGGGTGTGCAACTCGGCACTCACCTGGCTTGCGCCGCGTGGGCTTGGGCCAGAATCACTCCAGCCCATTCCCGCCCGGTCATACGCGCATACTCGTGTATACCTGGCAACTTCCGGCTGAACCCAGGCCCAATCGGCCGATGTCATATCCGCCGCTGCATCCAGAATGACGCTCGGACTGCCTTGACCAACACAGTGAATGTGCAAGCGGTACCCACCCACGTCCACCTGCTGGCCAGGCGGTGGATAGTTTCGCTTATCTACTTGCGCAGAAACAGTTTGGTAGACAAATCCAGCCAGGGCAATTATCAGCAGACCAGCGGCAAACCACCTGAGGAGATGCGCGCCAGACCGGAGCAGGTTGGGCATGGGTCGTACCTTCTTCGTGAAAACTTCTAGGGTACTCGACCATCGTCGGGTACAGAGTGGGGAGAGGCACCATTGCCGGAAAGCCTTGACCCCAGGATAAAACAGCACGTGGAACCGGTTCCGGCTAAGGGAAGTGTACAGCAGCGACGGGCAATCCAGCAAAGTCCCCATTCAGATACATGACGCCATGTTTGTGTTCGACCGAACTGGCAGGAGACAGGAGAAGCGAAAATGACAGAAGTTGTGTTGTTTCACCATGTACAAGGGCTAACCCCTGGCATCGTCGCCTTTGCAGACAGGCTACGCAGCGCCGGGCATATCGTTCATACCCCTGATCTCTTCGCAGGCAGAACATTTGATGACATAGAGCAGGGCATGGCGTTCGTCAAGGAAATCGGCTTTGGCAAAGTGATGGATCTGGGGGAGCAAGCAGTTGAAATGCTTCCGGCTGAGGTAGTCTACGCCGGATTCTCTCTAGGTGTGGTCCCGGCGCAGAAGCTGGCGCAAACCCGGCCCGGCGCCCGCGGGGCGTTATTCTTCCATTCCTGCCTGCCGGCCGCGGAGTTCGGCTCGCCGTGGCCGAAGGGTGTGCCGTTGCAGATCCATGCCATGGACCGCGACCCGTTCTTTGTCGACGAGGGCGATATCGACGCGGCTCGTGCGCTCGTCGAGGAAGCCGAGGAGGCAGAAATGTTCCTGTATCCCGGCGATCAACACCTGTTTGCCGACAGTTCACTCCCATCCTACGATGCCGAGGCAACCAGGCTGCTCCTGGACCGGGTCTTGACCTTTCTAGGCGCACGATAAGAGCGGGTGGTCTATCGGCCAAGCCAAAGGAGATGGATAATCGAGACGCAGAACTGCACGATCACAACTGAAGATGGGCGCAATCTCCGCGTCATCGAGGCGGGCGTACTGGATGGAACGCCCATTCTGGTTCACCACGGAACACCCGGTTCGCGGCTGCTTTACCATCTTTGGGTGAGCGACGCCGTGGCGCATGGAATTCACTTAATCAGCTATGATCGTCCCGGCTATGGCACGTCAACGCCTCAGCCTGGGCGTTCAGTCGCGGACGCGGCGGGTGATGTTGCGGCGATTGCCAAAGCATTGAATTTGAAGCAACTGGGTACGGGCGCTGCTTGCTGCGCCCGTACGCATTATCTTGACCTCCTCGGTCTTGGGCAGACGAAGGGTGAGGATTTTCTCATAAGTCTGTATCCTCGCACTGAAAGTGTGTAAGCACGCTGAATCCTTGCCGGGTGCCATCCCAATCCTGGCACAGACGTCGTCGTGCGTATAGAGACAATTGTCCCTGAATTCTTGGGGATTCGCTCTATTTACCCCTCCTCCAGGGACTGCACCCCCTCAACGGATCCCATCGTGCGTAGCTTGACCCGATGCACACCGATCAGATACCAAGCAGCCTGGCCGCGGGGACTTGTTGCCGTTGCGCGCGTACACGCTCACGCTTACCGTCAAAAGCTGTAGACGACCATCTGCATTGAGAGGATGACGCGCGCAGGCAAAGAGCGCGAAAATTCTCTGCAGTGGTGGTGGCTGTTCTGCCTAACAGGCAAACTGTACACAACCAGACAAGGGATCACCCGCAGCGAGACCTTGAGCATCGGTGCAGATGCCGCCACTGCCGTCGACCCCATACTCGTAAATCTCGGCGGAAATTGGCCGCACGCTCTACCAATGGTACAAACGCCAAGTTGTCGCCGTGGTATTTACGCCACCAAGTACGAAAAGGTTCACTTGCATGAACGACAGACACACAGCGGGGTCCATATCGGCTTCGACCGGGCTACGGCAGGTGATGCAGCGACATCCCCTACTCTTCTTCTTTCTGATTGCGTATGCGTTCTCCTGGATCATGGTGATCCCCTACATACTGGCCGAGTGGGGCATCTTGCAGGGCAACTTCACACTCATTTTCGTGATCAAGTCGTTCGGTCCATTCGTGGCGGCCTTCATCATGACGCAGGTCACCGAGGGGAAAGCCGGTGTGCAACGCCTGAGGCATAGCCTACGCCAGTGGCGCGTCGGCTGGCAGTGGTATCTCTTCATCCTCGTGGCGATTCCGGCGCTTGTCCTGCCCGGGCTCCTGCTCCTGCCGGGCGCGCTGGCGAGTTTCCAGGGCTTTCCACCCAACTTTGCCATCACCTATCTTGTCACCTTTGTGCTCATTTTCTTTGGCGGTGGCCCCCTGGGAGAGGAGCCCGGCTGGCGAGGTTTTGCGCTCCCCCGCCTGCAAACGCGTTATGGTCCACTGTGGGGAACCCTGCTGCTGGGCATTATGTGGGTCTTCTGGCATCTGCCCGACTTCCTGACCGATGCGCAAAGGGGCGGGCCGGGTGCAGACGTGACCACCTTGCTCACCGTCAACCTGCCGATTTTCTTCCTGATGGTGATGGGCCTGGCAATTGTCTTTACATGGGTCTTTAACCAAACCGGCGGCAGCGTCTTCATTGCCATCCTGTTACATACCAGCTTCAATGCCGCCGGGCTCGTACAACCGCTTTTTGCGGCCCCCAGCGTGATCAACACCGATCTGTTCATGTGCATCGGCGTTGTGGCGCTGGCATTGCTGATTGTGATTTTGACCCGCGGCCGGCTTGGCTATCGCCAGTAAACGAATTTGAGAATGGATCTGCCGGTGGCGAAATAGGCCGAGCCACGGTGGAACGCCTCAAACCCGAACTGCGGCACTTGCTCCCCTCCGTGTGGCCTAGACGCGGGGATGGAGCGGCAATGTGAATCCAATAAAGAGCCGCCAGGATGCACCCTGGCGGCTCTTATAGATGTACCAGATAAAGGTCGGACTTGGATGGGTAGGGCTTCTGCTTGCTGAGGCCAATGGTGCAGTGCTAGTCTTTGTCGTCTGCCGGCAATAGATACAGATTCTCTGCGATCAACTCCAGATAGACGGTGGCGCCCACGCTATACAGATCTTCGACGCCGGGATCGTATTGGAGGGCGGCCAGGCGTTGCCCGCCGGCGTCTATGTCATATTCGGCCAGCGATCCCAGATAGGATGTACGCTCAACCACGCCGACCAGCGTGGGGCGGTCACTGTGCCGTTCGCTGCTCAGGCGGATCGACTCGGGCCGCACCAGCAAGAGCCCGCGATCGCCGGGTTTGGGTGAAAAGTTGGGGCTGATGGGCGCCGTGGCCGTCACATCGCCAATCCGCACCACCCAGCGACCGCCGTCGCGTCCTTCCACCGTCACCGGTAGGAAGTTGGCGCGCCCGATGAAGTCGGCCACAAAGCGGCTGGCCGGCCGCCGGTAGATATTGGGCGCGGTGTCGACCTGTTGAATCCGCCCCCGGCTCATCACCACAATCTTATCGGAGAGAACCATCGCTTCGTCCTGGTCATGGGTGACATAGACGCTGGTGATGCCCAGGTTCTGTTGGATGCGCCGGATCTCGCTGCGCATCTGGACGCGCAGTTTGGCGTCGAGGTTGCTCAGCGGCTCGTCAAACAGCAGAACCTTGGGCTGCATCACCAGGGCGCGGGCCAGGGCGACGCGCTGCTGCTGTCCACCGCTCAGTTGATTGGGTTGGCGATTCTCGAGCCCGCTCAACTCGGTGAGATCGAGCGCGGTGCCCACCTGTTTGCGCAGGTCGCTGCCGCCGATCTTCTTGATGCGCAAGCCATAGGCAATGTTCTCGAAGACACTGAGGTGGGGGAAGATGGCATAACTCTGAAAGACCATCGCCATGTCGCGCCGGTTGGGCGGCTGTTCGTTGATCTCTTGCCCGTCGAGGATGATGCTTCCTTCGCTGGGAAATTCGAAGCCGGCGATCAGGCGCAGCGTCGTCGTCTTGCCGCAGCCCGATGGACCCAGCAATGTGACAAATTCGCCTTGGTCGATGGTCAGATTGACGTTATCCACTGCCCGCACAGGTGTGCCACCCTCGCGCGAGAGAAAGAGTTTGCTCAGATTTTCCAGTCGTAAGAACACGGGCCGCTCCAAATTGCAAAGGTGAGGGTGAAGGGTTTAGCCGATAGAGAGATCCACGTCTTCGCGTTGTGCGAACGTGCGACCCAGCACTGCATAGAGCAGTGAAATCGCAGCGAGGACGATACCGATCAGGATCACAGAGTAGGCGGCGGCGGTGCTCATGCCGCCCTGTTCCACTTCGCTCAGAATCCATACGGTCAGGATCGGCCACTCCGCCGTGGTGAGGAAGATAATGGCCGACAGGCTCGTCATGTGGCGGGCAAAGGCGAAGATCAGCCCGGTCAGGAAGGCAGGCAGGATCAGGGGGAGCGTCACATGACGGAAGGTGTAGCCGGCGTCCGCACCCAGATTGGTCGACGCTTCCTCGATGGCGGGGTCGATCTGCTGCAGCGCGGCGACGCCGGCACGCACCGACGCCGGCAAACTGCGCACGGCGTAGGCCGCAATCACAATATAGGGCGTCCCTACCAGCGCCAGTGGCGACCCAAAGAAGATCAGCGCGGCGCACAGCGTCAACACGCCGCCGGCCAACCAGGGGCGCACCCGTTCGCTCACCTGCGCCAGTGGATAGATCGCCGCCACCAGGAAGGTGAAACCGGCGATCGCCATGGTCGGTTCGCTGAACACGCTAATCGCGGAAACCGTCTTCTGCACCAGCCGCGGCAGCACCAGTCCGGGCAGTGTTCGTCCCCAGCGGGTGATGGGGGCAAGCACGTGCGGACTCAGGTTGACGATGACCAACAGCAGCGCCATTGCCAAGAGGACACCGGCGGCGGCGCGTTGTCGCCCTGGTCGGGCCCCGAACCAGGCCACCAGCGCCAGCACAACAAACCCCCCGATCAGCAGCCAGCGCCAGCCGTCTTCGCCTAGCCCCAGGAAGTAGGGCAGCCAGTTGAAGTAGTAACCGGCCACCGTGCCCACGGCCAGGATCGCCAGCCGCGTCCTCCAGGATCGGGCGGCATTGCCCGTCAAGTAGGCCGCCAATAAGGCGTAGATCAGCCCGACCACAAAGGTGGGCGCTTTGATGAAGGCGATAATATAGCCGATACCCAGAATTGTGCCCGGCACCGCGCCGCCTAAATTCGAGATGAAGTCGAGGCTTTGCTTGCCCGAGAAGGTCTTGCGCACCACCATATAGGCCACGACCATGCCCACCAGCCCGGCGATGGGCGTCGCCACCGCCGACAGGAACGTTGTGGAGAGGATGGCGTTGAGCCCGCGCGTCAGCGCGATGGCGTAGTGGCTGAGATCGGGCGTGTAGTTGATGCCCCACAGCGTGGTGAACGAACCGATGAGGATCGAAACGTAGAGGGCCAGCACCAGGATCAGCGTCAACGTCGTCACCGTGATAAAGCTCCAACGGATCCACGGTTCCTTAACCGTCAACTGGCCGCCGCTGGGTTTTCCCGTCACGGCGACGTAGGAGCGACGGCTCACGATGTAGCGTTGCAGCAGAAAGACCGTCAGCGTGGGGACGAGCAGCACCAGCGAGAGGGCTGCCCCCTTCTGCTGATCGTACTGCCCGTTGACGGCCAGATAGATCTCAGTGGAAAGGACTGTAGCATTGCCGCCCAACAGCAGCGGATTGCCCAAGTCGGCCAGCGATTCCACGAAGAGCAGCAGGAACGAGCCGGCCATGCCCGGCACGAGCAAGGGCAGGGTCACCGTGCGGAAGATGTGGAATTTGCTGGCGCCCAGATTGAGCGCGGCTTCTTCCATGGCGGGATCGAGCCGCTCTAACATGCCGCGGATGATCAAGTAGGCCACAGAGAAAAAGGTGATGATCTGCACGAAGACGAGGCCGTCCAGGCCATAGATGTCGTTGACCCCCAAGGCGAAGTCGATGCCCAGGATCTGTTTGGTGACAAGACCGGCGCGGCCGAAGAGCAGGATAGAGGCGATGGCGATGGCGAAGGGCGGCGAAATCGTGGGCAGCAGCGTCAGCACATGCAGCACGCGCGGGAAGGGCACCGCACAGCGCACGATGGTATAGGCAAAGACAAAGCCCAGGATCGTGCCACCCAGCGCCGTGAAAAAACCCATGGTCAGCGTGTTGCGCACGACGCGAAAGTTGTGCCCCTGATAGTACGGATCAAGGTACTGCTGGAAGTAGCGAATGTCGAATTGGCCGCTGTCCTGGTCGATGAAGCCCTGCACAATCACGCTGAGCAACGGCCAGACAATAAAGAGGAAGACGAAGACGCCCACCAGCAACAACCCCAGCCCCAGGATGGGATCCTGACCGATCATGCGGATCTCTTGCCAGCGTCGCCACAGCCCCGAGCGTGGAGGGCGCGTCCTGCCTTGGCTGGGAACTTCGATTTGAGGCCTGGATGCCATGTCTTCTATTTGCCTTCGTTGTTTGAGATGTCAGGTTTGTTTGGCCGGCTTACCGGGGGTTTTCCAACACGCCGATCACCTGCATCCACGGCGGGTCCGGTTCGGGATTACGTGTAATCGTCATACCCAGCTTGCGCATGACGCCAATCGACGCCAGGTTGTCATAGTCCGTATTGGCAACCATTCTCTTCATGTTCAGCGCATCAAAGGCGTAGTCGATCAAAGCCTGACCTGCTTCGGCGGCGTAGCCGCGACGTTGGTGTCGAGGCGAAATTGCCCAGAAGAGGCCAAACTCGTTGATGTTGCGTGCCGGCGACCGGCTCTTGTCCGTGCGGAAATACTCGATCTGCTCCAGCGGCATCTGCACGGGAGCGTAACCGCAGGCCCCAATGACCTCGTCGCTTGCCTTGAGCACGACGGCCCGATCTCCGTACGGCGGTTGATAGAGCGCGGCCAGTGCCGTGTAGTTCAGCACACTCCACTGCAGCCACTGCTGACGGTTAACCCGCGCCTGGCGCAGCGCTGCCTCGTCATACGATTCGAGTTCTACATCGAGGATCCGATGGATCGCCTCGAAATCATCCAGGCTAAAGGGTCGAATGCGCAGCCGTGCCGTTTCGATAGAGGGCATCATCATTCGCAAGGGACTTTCTCTAGTAGAGTGCGGCGAGCATGAACTGATGGGTACGGGCGTGTCAAGCAGCGCATGGACGAAATTGACACTCAATTGACAGATGCTACGACACTAATCGCCTGTCGGTGAAATGCGGAATTCGCGTACCTGTTCATTCGTGCGCAATGCATCGGCATACATCGGCGCGCTCTCTGGATCTGTAGTGCGGATAACCATACGGTATTCAAAGACATCGCCACTCTCGATCAGGCGATAACTGACGTGGGCGACTGTGAATTTGAAGCGGTGCAGCATCGTCACCAATTCATCCTCACTCATGACATTGTTGCGGTCAAACGAAATGTGGTGATGGGCGTAAAGTTGCGAAGGCATGCGTGCTTCAATCCGGCGAAAGATCGAGAGAATGCCCAGCGTCAAAAAGGTGGTTAAGATGGCGGGAAAGTAGAAGCCAATCCCGAAAAGGATCCCCAGTGCCGCCGTGATCCAGATCGAGCCGGCGGTGGTGAGGCCGCGCACGCTGAAGCCTTCTTTGTAGATCACACCGGCGCCCAGGAAGCCGATGCCCGTCATGATGCCCTGCGCCATCCGTGTGGGATCCGTGCGAATCACTTCTAGCGGAACGCCTATCATCCATTGGGCCTGGTAGACGGTCACCAACATAAGCAGCGCCGACGCCATACAGACCAACGCATGGGTGCGGAAGCCTGCCGGTCGCCCGTGGTAGCTTCGCTCCAGGCCGATCAGACTGCCTGTTACCAGTGCACCGACCAAGTGAAGGGAGATGGTGAGAAATTGATCGGGGAGCGCAATATCCATGAGGCGTCTACCAGTCTATTCGTCTGTCGGTGTGAGATCGTTGAGCACGGATTCGAGCATGGTGAGTGCGTCCCACATGGCGGGGTAACCGGCGTAGACGGCCACTTGAAAGAGCGCTTCGAAGATCTCTTCGCTGGTAGCGCCGTTGTTGATCGCCATCTGGAAGTTGAGCCGCAGCGCGTTGACCCGCCCTAGCGCGGCCAACGTGCAGATGCTGCACAGCGAGCGTGTCTTGAGATCTAATCCCGGTCGCGCCCATACCCTGCCCCCTACCACCGCCACCACCTCCGTCTCAAAATCAGGACAGATGGCCCGAAAGCGAGCCAGCAATCCCTCGATTCGAGCCGCACCCACCATCTGTGCGAACTGTGCATAGCCGCGTTCGTAATCGGTCATGGTTGCCTCAGGCAAGGGGATTGATGGAGATGATGGAGATGAAGGGGTGAAGGGGTGATGAGATAACGAGATGATGATGAGATGATGGGATAATGAAACTTGACGACCATCATCTCATCATCTCGTCATCACAAAACCAAAAATCTCCCAAGTGAAGCGATCACCCCTTCACACCCCTCATCTTCCGCCTCTACTCCTTCAAAGCGTCGGCGTTGGCAATTTCATTTGTAAACTTGTCAACGATGTCTTTCTTGTTTTCGCCGCACCACTGGAAGTCATAGTCGATGAGGTTGACTTCGAGCAGTTCCGGACGAGACGCTTCGGCGCCGGCCACGGTCGGGGCCTGGTAGGCTTCGTACTTGGGGCCAAGTTCCTGGGTCTCGGGGAGCAGTGCCCAGTCATACCACTTCTTGGCGTTCTCCATGTTCTTGGCGCCGGCAATAATGCCCATGCCGCCAATCTCGTAGCCAGTGCCTTCTTCGGGGAAGGTCAGTACCACGGGCGAACCCTTTTCCTGCTCGGCCACGATGTCATGGCTGAAGACGATGCCTACCGCCGCTTCGCCCTGGCTCACGAACTTGGCCGGGGCAGCACCGCTCTTGGTGAACTGCAACACCTGGCCGGCATAGTCCTGAATGTACTCCCAGCCGGCCTCTTCGCCCTGCATCTGCAACACAGTGCACAGCGCGGTGTAGGATGTGCCCGAGCTAGAAGGATGCGCCACCATCAACTGGCCCTCGAATTCGGGCTTGAGCAGGTCGGCCCAACTATGCGGCGGCTCTACGCCAGGATGCTCGGCCAGCCAGTTTTCGTTGGTGACAAAGCCCAACGAGCCCACATAGATGCCCGCCCAGTAGTTGTCGGCGTCGAGCATCAAATCTTTGTTGACGATGTTGGCCGCATTGGGCGATTCGTACTGCTCCAATAGACCTTCGTCTTTGGCGGCGATGAAACTATCCACCGGGCCACCCCACCAGATATCAAACTGGGGGTTGTCTCTTTCGTTGCGCAGACGGGTGAGCGATTCCCCACTGGACATACGCACGAAGTTGACGGTGACGTCGGGGTTGGCGCGTTCGAACTCGGCCTTCATGCCTTCGCACCATTGCACCTGCGGCGTGCAAAGGACGTTGAGTTCGCCGCTGGCCTCGCTGCCGGCGGTTTCGCCGCCACTGGGCGCGGGCGCCGGTGCCGCCGGAATCGGCGGTGCAGGACACGCTGCCAGCATGAGTGCTGTCAACAGCAAAAGGGGGATGATCCAAAACAGTTTGCGTTGCATAATGCTCTCCTTTGAGGGATGTGCAAGCGATGGAAATAGAGAAATCAGACACGTGCAGAGCACGCGCCTTGCCAACGAGTGGATCTTGAAAGACTGAGTGAAAATGAACCGACATTGAAGCCGCCGTGGGGAAGCGACCTTCAACTTTGTCAGACAACTGACTTAAATTATCGTGGCGAACGCAGAAAAGTCAAGCGCGCCCCAACGCACCCTCCAGGGCTTTTCAACGGTGACTTCGGCTGTATGTTGAATCGGCATTTCATGTTGGTGAACCTACTGTTGAAAAGCTCGGCCGGCGTGGGACAACCCCGCTGTGTGAATCAGACTTCTCAAACATCCCAGATCTGGCTATAATTGCGGATAGCTGACGTAAGGCGATGGACAGGTTCATAGCGTGTTCGCGATACTGCCAGGCGGCCTAGACTGCCAGGGTATAGCTGCCGTTTCTCCTTTGTGGATTGAGAGAGCGACCTGCGCTGCCATTGGGGCACGTTGGTTGGATCGGGGATGCAAGAAGCATAATGGCTAACACACAAGGGTTCCCTTCAACTCCTTCACCGTCCATGCCGGCAGCAGTGCGCCAACTGCTGCACACTCTCTTTGGCGACCAACCTTCGCCGCTATGCAAACCCTTTGCAGATTGGGTGACAACATCGAAGCCGTTCCTGGCGTTTGCGCAAACCTACTTGAGCAAAATTCGCAAAAAACTAAGGACATGCCAGACTCGAGAAGAGACATACAACCTTTACTGTGAATTGCGCACAGCGTACCTTCTCCTCCGGGAGCCGAAATTCGCACTTACCTATGAACTCGCCGGCAAGCAACAAGGACGGAGCCCCGACTTTGCCGTAACCTTCCGAACGCACACATCCTTCCATGTGGAAGTCACTCGCCTGAGCGTCTCACAGCAGGAGCAGCAGTTCCATTCAAGTGTAGGGGCTACCGATGTCTCCATACCGGCGGATCAAATGGACCAAATTCGGCTCTATGAGAGCCGCCGGTTGGCTGATGTCGTCTGTGATAAGATTGAGCAACTCTCTCCAGGCGCCCCCAATGTCCTGTGGGTGTGGGGTGCGAGCAGCGTGATCCACGAGCTGGATGTCGGGCAGATTATGCTTGGCCTCAAACAAAGCGTTGAAGAGCGAGATGCCGGCCTCTTCTCACGGTATGGTTATGAAAAACCGGCAGACTTTATCCGTTACTATCAGCGTTTGAGCGTCATGCTTATCCAAAGTCTGTCTGAACAAGAGACGCCGCAATCCTTTACCTGGTGGCAGAACAAAGACAGCCGCCATCCCTTACCCTCCGCAGTAACCAATCGCTTGCGCTCGTGTGTTCTGTCAGATTCCTCGCGATCCTTTACCGTTGAACACTCGGATGACGAAAGTGAAGGCGCATGAAGACGGTAGCTGATTAAACTGTTGGCGTTGAGAACGCGCTCCAACAGTCCCCGGCACTAGCACGCCGAACGTGACGAAACCATCCATGAGAAGGCACGCCTGGATGCGAGAAGTGCCGGGGAGTTGCTCATCTGTTCAGTCTGCCCTCAACGGCAGTACGCCTGAAAACGATACCCCTGGGCGCCCAACTCGCGCAGGATCGTCTCGGTCGCCGCTACCGTTTGCGAGCGGTCGCCGCCGCCGTCGTGCAGGACGACAATGGCGCCGGGAAAGGCGCGGCGGATCACATGATTGGCAATCGCCTGCGCGCCGGGGCGCTTCCAATCCGTGGGGTCGATACTCCACAGCACCACGGCATAGCCCAGTTTGGTGGAATGGGCATAGGTCGAGGGATCCGTGGCGCCGTAGGGGGGGCGCATGCAGGCTGCTCCGTACTCACCCAGCACATTCGCCGTCTCTACTACTTCACCGTTGAAAGTCTTTTCGCTCAGCCCCACCAATTTTCGGTGACTCCACGAGTGGTTGCCGATGCCATGCCCGGCTTCGTACACGCGGCGCAGTAGATCGCTTTGCCCTTGTGCGCTGCCGCCAAGCATAAAGAAGGTGGCCTTGGCGTCGTAGCGCGTCAGCACATCCAGGATGGCCTGTGTGTAAGGACTCGGCCCATCGTCGAAGGTCAGGTAGATGATGGCGTCAGCGTTGCCGCCCCGGTAGATCGGTTTCCCATCCGCTGTCACCGGGGACGCTGGGGCGGGGACGGCAAGTGGATTGTCGAAGATCACCTGGGTGATGTACTCATCGTAATTCATATTGCTGTGGACCACACGCAGCCGCAGCACGTGGACACCGTTGGGATAGCGCGTCGTGTCCAGTTCGGTCAGCAGCGAGCGCACAGCCACCTCTTCTTCGCCCAGCGCCACAAAGGTGTCACGCGTTTGGTCGCCGTTGATCAACAGATCCACCTGCCATTTGCGAAACGAGGGGTGGACGGCGATGCCTTCGATGGGCAGCATACCGCGCACAGATTTGCTGTTGGCGACGAAGATCCCATTGGGCGAAGGTGGCCCCGGCGTGTCGGTGGGGGGTGGCGTCGCGCTGGGCGCAGGCGTTCCCGTTTCGGTGGGTGTTGTCGTCAACGTGGCGGTGCTGGTTTCGGTGGGTGTTGCCGTCCATGTGGCGGTGCTGGTTTCTGTGGGCGTTGCCGTATCTGTGGGCGTCGCCGTTTCGGTAGGGGTGGCTGTTGCCGTGTCGGTAGGCGTGGCGGTCTCGCTGGCCGTGGCTGTTGCCGTGGGGCTTGGCGTGACCGTCGGGCTGGGTTCACTGCTCGCCGTAGCTGTGATCGTGGGCGTCGGCGTCACCGCCCCGGGCGTGGTTGCCTCTTGCGCATGATTGGCGAAGGTTACGGCCAGGCTGTACTCTTCATAGTTCATGTCTTCGTGAACCACGCGCAGGCGCAGCATGTGCTCGCCGTCGGGATAGCGAGTCGTATCCACCGCGGCCAGCAGCGCCTCTTCCGGCTCAGGATCCTCACCCCAAGCCAGGAAGGTCTCACTGCTGTCGGCGAGCACGAGATCGAGTTGCCACTTGCTAAAAGAAGGATGATCCGCCACGCCCATCACCTCGATCACGCCCGAGACCACGGCCGGCTGTGCGGTGATGCCCGCCACCACCACATGATTTTCAGGCGCAGCGGCCCGTGTGGCATGGGGGATCAACACCATGAGCGTTAGCACCAATGTGGCGTGGGCCGGACGTAACAAACGTAGCCAGACCCGAATCGATTGTTGCATGCGTTTGAGGATTGCTGTGTCCGCAGAGTGTTTGGGGGTCATCTACTGCATCCGTTGCTGCTGGTTAGGTCAACACAAATCTGCCCGTTTACACGATGTAAACAACACAAATGATACCATATTTTTTAACATCGGCATGTCTTGGCAGCAGCGGGTCGGGCTCACCCGCGCAGCGCATCGATGAACAGTCCGGGCAGGTGCACCCATCCGGGGTTTTCGGCGAAGGCGGCCATGCGCCAGCCCACGGCATGGTTCTGCCGATGTGTGATAAACCAGGGTGGCTTGGGCAGAAAGTGCCATTCGCCGTGTTTGAGATTCCGTGGGAAGGGATAAAAGTTCCCATAGATGATGCTCTTCTGCGGTCTATCGAAGAAGAAGGTGTTGTGCACCTGGCCGATGCCACTGCCCACGGCCTGGGGCGTGTGACCGGGGAAAGCGCCCCAGGCTGTCTGTGACAACAGGAACCCTGCGCCCACCCAAATGTTGACGCCGATAGCGCCGTAGCGCAGATCCGCCAGCGCCTGCTCTACCTTGTCGGCATAGCGACGCAATGTGCGCGGGTGGATGATCAAGTTGACGCCGAGGGTGCCGCTCAGACGCTCATTGCAAAAGCGCACGGCATTGGCCAGGAACTCTGCTGCATCCTTTCCCGGCAGGCTCGTCTGCGCCAGGACACTGCCAAAGACCTCGTCGTGGAATAGGGCAGAATCACCGGCCGCATCGAGGTCGGTGATCAGCGTGCGCGGCACGACGCCGGGGTGGGGCGGATCGAGTTCGTCGGCCGTCTCGGGGTGGGCGTCCACCGCGGCCTGTTGGCGTTTCTGCGCGCCGGGATAATAGGCGACGCGGGTCGCTTCGCCGCGCATCACCGTGCGCAGATGGTAGAGCAGCTTGTCGGTCTGCGCCCACTCGCCCGGTGTCACCAGCACCTGCGCCGCAATGCAGTTGAAGCCGCCGTTCTGCATCTTCTGCGTAAAGATGTGCTCCGCTTGAAAGCGCAGATCGGTTTCCGTCCACGGCCCAGGGACGATGATCGTGGGTGTGACGTTGCCGAGTTCGCTGGTGAAGCGTTTGGTGAGGAGGGGATCGTTGCGTTTCTGCCGCGCTTCCCCCTCTTCCCCTGTGCCGAAGACAATGGCGTTGTAGGTGCGAGCGCTGCCCGTCATGTGCAGCTCATCGACGCCCTTGTGATGGGCCAAATACTCCCCTACCTCTGCGCCGCCATAGACAAAGGCGACGAAGCCATAGGCGATCAGCGAGGCGAAGATCTCCTCGAAGATGGGGCCGAGGTAGTCGTTGACCGGGTTCATCTTGACCACGCAGACCGCGTTGTCGTTGAACAGCTTATGCAGCATGTCCATGGGCGTGATGCTCGACACATTCCCCGCGCCCAGGACCAGCGCAACCTTGCCCTGGGGGTTCGCCGTCTTCATGTTCGAGGCCATGTGTTCGGGCAAATTCTCAACGGTGACGCCAGGCTCCATCCACACTTCGGCGTGGATGCCACTGAGCAGCAGGCGCTCGTATATATTCAGCGGAAAGACCTCCACCGCCACCTGGCCATTGGCCAGTGTGCGCACAGGACCGCAGCGTTCGAGCAGATCGGCGCCTTCATCCAGCGTAACCAGCGTTTCTACATAGCGGTTGATACCGTGCAAAAAGGCCCACGGTCCGCCCGACCATTCCTCGCCCGCCAGTGTGGATGCTTCAGGGATAGCCTTGGCCTTGAGCGCCGCCTCCACCCAGCGCTGCGCCACCTTGCCGGTGCGGCGGCGAAGTTCGCCCAGGTGATGGATCTTCTCGCTGAGCGGCAGGCGCGCCCAGTCGTCCTTGCGGCTCTGTAAACGCGTGACTATTGGGTCGAGCAATTGTTTGTCCATGTTGGCGCTCCTCAGTGCGGCCCCGAATTGCAGTGTGAGTTGCTCCCTTCATCCTACTCCTACCCCGATAGTCATCCAAATTGTGAGGTCGCTCTGTCGATGTGCCCGGCGTTGTCTTTGACGTCGCGGGTTCGTTGATCTTCCCTCTTCCCTGTGCTAAGCTAGCGCCATCGACATCCGTCTTCACACTTTCGGCACGGCCCGGTCCTGGATCGATGAACGTTCACCATCCACGCGTAGTGTGCCCTGTTTCCACAATCGAATTGGGCCCGCCATCGGCCCGGCGCCGCAGCGGAATCCTGCGCACGACCGCGCTGTTGGTGGCCTTGCTCACAACGATCCTCGTCTTCGCAGGGCAGATGTCGCCGCCTGTGGACGCCCAACAGCCCGCGCCCACGCCTGCTGCCTCCCACCAGATCTATCTACCGTTCGTGCACCAGCCGCTCTCCGTCGACGCGGCGGCTTACGGTCATGGCGACTGGCCCGCCGGGCGCAGCTACACGGTGCGCGACGAAGACACGCTGCTCTCCGTGGCCCTGGAAATGGGCATGGATCTGGCCCAGGTCTCCTGCTTGATTGCGCCCGATTTCAACTGGGAGCGCCCCCTGGTGATAGGCGACACCCTGACCGTGCCCGATACCCCCTTTACCTGCCACCTCGTCGAGGACGGTGAATCTCTGGCCGACATCGCCGGTTTGTATGGGGTGACCCTCGATCAGATCCGGGCCGAAGGCTGGAATGAACTCAACGGTGAGCCCAGGCCGGGGCAGAACTTGCGTATTCCTTTGGCAGTTACGGCGGATCTGGCGCGGGGTAGGCTGGCCCTGGAAGGCGACTGGGGCAAGACCCAGAATCGTGAGCGCTCTGTGACAAGTGCACCACAGCCCATGCCCGGTGAAGAGGATATCCCTGCCGATTGGCCCTACGGCAGCGGCACGTTTGCCTGGCCCACCTACGGCTGGATCACGCAGGGCTTCGGCATCGGCCATAGCGCTATCGACATCGGCGCTTTTCAGGGTACAGCCGTCACCGCAGCGGACCGCGGCGTCGTCATCCGCGCCGGGTGGAGCGACGTCGGCTATGGTCAGTTCGTCATCATCGATCACAACATCGACTACATCACCCTCTATGCCCACCTCAGTGAAATCTACGTTGAAGAAGGCCAGATCGTCGGCAAAGGTCAGATGATCGGCCGCGTCGGCTCCACCGGCAACAGCACCGGCCCCCACCTGCACTTCGAGATTCGCGACTTCGGCACCCGAGTGGATCCATTGACGATCCTGCCCCAGTGATCGTAGGCGCGGCCCCTCCCCTCCTACAGTAGATTACTATAGATGCTTTGTGTTCTATGCGCTCTTTGCGGTCAATCCTACTGCCTTCATCGACCACAGAGAACACATAGAGCACATAGAACGCGGAGATAGATGCTTTCCAGGCGCGCTATTTTACCGGCGGCAAAACTCCCGGTTTCAACGCGCGATCTCCTACATCAAAAGGTGGAAAGGTAACTGGCTTTACGTAGAGTGACAGCAGGCGCAGCCGGCGCGAGGATCAATAAAGCAGGACATCGGGTCTCGGGCGCGTGTCTGATCATAGACGGAGGAATAAGCCAAAATGCAATCTATCCAGTGGCTGAGTAGCATGGGGTTAAGTTGGCGAGGTAGTGGATCGTTGATGATGGATGTGGTGGCGGCAGGCGACGGCGCAGCCGTACAGCCTGTTGCCTTTCTCGGTGGCGTTGGCATGATCCTCGTCGCCCTCGGATTTCTTGCCTTTGCCGTCTGGCGTCGACTTCCGCTGCGCTACGTGGGGTGGGGCGCACTGGCCTGGATCGGCAGTGTGGCGCTCAAATTCGCCTGGGCCATTCCTGTGAACCCTCCGCTGCGCCGTATCCTGGTGGCGGCCATGCCCCAAGTTGCGGCGGACGCGCTCTTCTGTCTCTATGTGGGCGCGCTCACCGGTATCTTTGAAGTAGGCATCGTCTGGTTGCTGATGCGAAGACGCCGATGGGGGCAGCCTGTCACCTGGGAAAAAGCCCTGGCCTTTGGGATTGGCTTTGGCGTAGTCGAAGCCTTGCTATTGGGCGCAGTTTCGCTCACCACCGTGTTTGGCTTGCTGGCGTCGCCAGAGGCTGCTGCACAAAACCCGGCGGCGCTGGCCAGTCTCAACAATGTGCTCTTCGGCCTGACGCCGGTTTCAGAGCGCCTATTCACGATCTTGCTGCACATTGCCGCCGATCTGCTGGTTTTCTACAGCATCCTGCGCCACGATACTCGCTGGTTTTGGCTGGCTTTTGTCTACAAGAGCCTCTTTGACGCAATTGCCACCGCTGCCCAACTGGTTGGGGTAGGCACACTGTCTCGCCTATGGACGGTGGAAGCCATCGTAGCCGTCTTCGGCATCGCCGGTTGGTTGCTCTGGCATACGCTCTATGCACGCTTTCCGGCGTCTCCTGCGGAACAGGTTCACGCCCATCGACTGGGTGTGGTGGGCTGAAGCGAAGCATCATCGCGGTTCCATTCCTCCCGCATACTGTAGAACAGCCGCTTGCCCAAATGAATTTCACACTTCTGTGTCGGATGCGCACATACCACAGAACTGACCGGCAAAGACTTTCGAGTACCGGCTTGGCGTGATATAAGTTGGAAATCGAACTCTTGACAGCCTGTTACCGGCGCGCTTGGATAGAGCAAGGCTACCCATGAACAAGGAAAGATTGTTTCGTTTGTTAGGCGAGCAAGATAAAGAAACGCTACTGGCGCTGCTACACAGAGCCTACGAGTTCCTGGATCGCGATGACTGCCAATCCATCTTTGGTGAATACTTTCAACAGACGCCGCCGACGCCGGTCGATGGCGAAAAGCTACTGGTGGACATTGAGCAATTCGTGGCTGTCTCGCGGGACGGTTACTATTACGAACCATTTATGATTGATTCCAAGAATTTTTCGGAGGTGCCTACAGAGACACGGGAATGGTTTGGGAAGATGGGAGAGCTGCTTCAGGGTTGTTGCCAATTGACAGCACAAGAGTCGTATCAACACGCAGTCGCTTGCTTTGGCATGTTGTACGAATTGATCGAAGAGATGGAGAAAGGCGAGGAAATTGTTTTTGGTGACGAAATCGGTAGTTGGATGATTCCTGGCGACGAAAAGCAATACTTGACGGCCTACATAACGGCCCTTGCTCACGCAGCCACGACGGACGCTTTTGTCGACATCGTGATCCCCCTGGCCCGGCGCGATAGTTGGAATTCTTTGGCCGGAGAGGTCTATGCCACTGCTTGTCGTCTGGCCGATCCTGCGCAACGCGAAAAATTGGACGAGGAGATCAGGCGACTCAACATCCGTACCGAACGATGGTGGTGAGGAATGACTTATGAAGCAAGAGAATATTCAGGAAAATACGATGGGCTGTACCTGTTTCGAGTGGAAACAAAATATCCGGCATCTGGAAAGCCTGTTGCTTTTGGGGATGACCCACGGCAGAGAGTACCATAGCACTTCATTTCGTTTCTGCCCCTGGTGTGGGCAACCCCTGTCCGCAGTATCGGGTCGTCGTAATGAAGCCCTCTTGGAGGCAAGCCGGCAGCGCATCGACGAGAGTTTCTTTGCTACGGATGCGTGGGGCACGCCGCAAACCCCCAATATGCTCGTGGCAGCCCGCTCCTGTCGTCGATTATCGACAGGAGACCGCTGATGTTCTAGGCACACTGGAACTGATGTTGTCTTTTGTGGAGGCGGGGACGCGTTTTACCAACGAATATGGCGATATAGATGAACCCTTTTATGAAGGGCTGGAACTTATGTTAGCTGATTTTCGGGACCTGTTGTTGGCCAATCCCGACCTCTACGAACAGGCGAACCTGGCGCAACGTCTGGTGGACCTAGGCCGGGATGCTGGCTGGTTAGGGTGGGGCTACGGGGATTATGTGACAGAGCAGGTGATCAAGATTCAGCAACACTTGGGGGATGGTTGATACAGACGGCCATTGTCCCTATACCGATTCTGAAGGGCTGAAGGCTGCAACTCTCAAACTTCAATTGCTTAATCTGATTGCCGCTCCCCCGGCCAGACTACCCCTACCAAATTCATGGACGACCAGCCTGTGGCTGTGGAATGGGGCATGCATCACACCCTGAACTGTCGTCATTCCCCATTTGCCTCAGATCGCGGACATGCTATAATTCCGCTACTCGAACCCTGGTACTGTATGGTGCATAGGGTGGGTGTGTCCCTGCCGCCCGCCAACCAGAAAGACAACGCTCATGCCGCCCCCCGAACGCCTGAACAATCAACAAGTGGCCGAATACTTTAGCCGCATCGGTGATCTGCTACAGATTTTGGGCGACAACCGCTTCAAGATCCTCGCCTATCAGAATGCGGCTCGTACCATCGAAAACCTCAGCCGAGACATCAACAGCGTCTACGCCGAAGGTACACTGCGCGATCTGCCCGACGTCGGCCAGGCCATCGCCGAGAAGATCGGCGAGCTCCTCGAAACTGGCACGATTGGCTACTACGATGAACTGGCCGAACAGGTGCCCCTCGGCGTCGTGGACATGATGGCCGTGCCCGATGTCGGCCCCAAGACCGCCGCCCGGCTCTGGAAAGAACTGGACATCGTAGGCGTCGATCAGTTGAAGGCAGCGGCCAGCGAAGGACGCATCCGCACCCTCAAGGGCTTTGGCGCCAAGAGCGAAGAGAAAATCCTCAGAGGGATCGAGCTGCTTTCCAAACGCCAGTCGGGACGCATGCCGCTGGGGCAGGCCCGTCCGCTGGCGCTAGAACTGATTGCCGATCTCACAGAACGTGTCCCAGAGGGAGCCATAGAGCGCATCGAAGCCGCCGGCAGTCTGCGCCGCTGGCGCGAGACCATCGGCGATCTCGATCTGCTCGTGGTCAGCAACCAGCCCGATGCCGTGATGTCGGCCTTTCGCCAACTGCCTCAGGCCGTGGACGTTCTCGGCAGCGGCGAAACCAAGACCAGCATTGCGCTGCCCAGCGGCCTGCAAGTCGATCTGCGCGTGGTCGAGCGCAAACATTGGGCGCGGCCCTGCTCTATTTTACCGGCAGCCAGCGCCACAACATCGATCTGCGTGAGCTGGCGCAGCGGCAGGGGTGGAGCCTCAATGAGTATCGCCTCGCCGCTGAAGGTCACCCTGAGCTGGCCGACGGCGTGGAACGCTTCTTCGACAGCGAGGAAGCGCTCTATAACTTCCTGGGACTGGATTGGATTTCCCCCGAAATGCGCGAAGGACAGGGTGAGATCGCGGCCGCGCGTGCACATGCGTTGCCCAATCTGATCCAGGTCGACGATATTCGCGGCGAAGTCCACGGACACACGGATTGGAGCGACGGATCGGCTACCCTGGAAGCGATGGCCGAAGCCGCGCGCAGCCGTGGCTATGGCTATTGGTGCGTCACCGATCATAGCAGCGGTCTGGGCGTCACCGGCGGGCTGGACGGTGAGCGGCTGCATGCGCAGGCCGAGAAGATCGCGGCGCTGAATCAGAAGTATGCGGAGGAAGGTATCGACTTCCGCCTGCTGCGCGGCAGCGAAGTGGAGATCCTGGCCGACGGTTCGCTTGGCTTACCCGACGATGTCCTGGCCGGGCTGGACGTAGTGGTGGCCAGCATCCACAGTGCTCTGCGCCAGGATCGTGAGACGATCACCGAGCGTTGTCTCAAGGCGGTGCGCAATCCCCACGTCGATGTCCTCGGCCACCCCACCGGGCGGCTGATCGGGCGCCGTGAATCATCAGAACTGGACGTAGACGCCGTGCTGCAAGCTTGCGCCGAGAACGGCACCATTGTCGAAATCAACGCCCATCCGTCCCGGCTCGATCTCAGCGGCATCCACGCCCGGCGTGCTGTGGAATTGGGCTGCAAACTTGCCATCAACAGCGATGCCCATGCCACCGACGGTATGGAAATCTTACCCTATGGCATTGCCACTGCCCGCCGTGGCTGGCTACGTCCACAAGACGTGATCAACACTCGCCCGCTCGACGAGATGCTGGCGATGCTCAAGTCCTAACAACCAACTGCGCTTCAAAGGGGGAGTCATGGCCAAAGCGAAACGACCACCAAAATCAACAGAGAACCCAGAAGAGAACCCACCCGAGTGGAATGAGCCAGTGTTCAACGAAGACGACGCAGATGCAGTCACGGACGATGCTGTCGCAGATATGATCGTGGACGACACAAACGATGCACTCCCCTTCGATGAACCTGTCTTCGACGGCGCGCCCTCAGATCAGGAGATCGAGGACGAGGCGGCCTACGACCCAAACGAGCCGGTGTTCGGCTTCGACGAGGATGACCCGTCTGCCGATTATGTACCCGATCCGCAGGTCTCCGAGCGCCTGTCCGTCGGCACTTCTGCCGGGGGCGCCTCTATGCTTTCGCGACAAAGCCGCGGCGCAACCGACTCGCGCCAGGCTACCGACACGGACGCCTACCAACCCGGCGCCGAAAACGGTGCAGTACGTGAACGACGACTGGGCCGTACAGGCCCATTCTGGTTGATGGGCGGTGGTCTGCTGCTCGTGGTGCTTTTGGGGATCTGGCTGATTTCGTTGCGGGGGGGCAATGACGAAAGCGCCGATCTGCAAACGTTGACACCCGCTTCCGGCCAAACCGAAAATGTCGCCCTGCCGGAAGCCGAGCCCGCCGAGACGACGCCCCCTGCACCGGCCACGGCCACCCCTATCCCCGTCTTAACGGTCGGTCAGTCGGTTGTGGTCGCCAATACACAAGGACAGGGCATCAAACTGCGCTCTCTACCCAGCCTGGAGGGGGTGACACTGGAGATCTATGCCGACGGTGACGCTTTCACGGTGCTCAACCCCGACGGCGATTACACCGCCTATCCCGTCGAAGCAGACGGCTATCGCTGGTATCGCATCCAGGTGGACGGCAATCCCGACGAGAATCTAACCGGATGGGCTGCCGGTGATTTCCTCACACCAACCGAGTAGAAAAAACGCATGACCACAGAGACGAGCCAGGACGCGCGCGAGCGCATCGACCGTTTGCGCGAGCAGGTGCGCTATCACCAATACCGGTACTACGTCCTCGACGAGCCGGAGATCAGCGACGCCGAGTTCGACGCGCTCTTCCGCGAGTTGCAGACGCTAGAAGCCGAACACCCTGACTTGCAAGACGCCAACAGCCCCACCGTGCGTGTGGGCGGTGTCGTCTCTGAGCGCTTCCGCCGCGTACAACACCCGGTGCCGATCCTGAGCCTGGCCAACGCCTTTGGCGAAGAGGATCTGCGCAGTTGGCGCGAACGCCTGTTGCGTCTGCTGCCCGAGGAGGAACGCGCCGATCTTGCCTACGTCGTCGAACCCAAGTTCGATGGTCTCACGGTCGTGCTGCACTACGAGAATGGACAGTTCGTGCTCGGCGCCACCCGCGGCGACGGCGAAGTCGGCGAGGACATCACGCCCAATCTGCGCACGGTGCGCGAGATGCCGCTGAACATTCCCGCCCGCCCGGCCCACGGTCTTACGTCGCCTGCCCGCCTGGTCGTGCGCGGTGAAACCTACGTCGAAGTGGCAGAGTTCGAGTCTTTCAATCGGCGCCAGGAAGAGCAGGGCGAACGTACCTACGCCAACCCGCGCAATTTCGCCGCCGGTTCGCTGCGCCTGCTCGACAGCGGCATCAGTGCCCGCCGCCCGCTCAAACTGTGGACGTATGAGATCCTCGTCCTTGAAGGCGGTGAGGAGTTGCGCACGCATTGGCAGACGCTCGATTACCTCAGACGGCTGGGCTTCCCGGTTTCGCCAGAGGTGAAGCGTTTCGCCGATGAGGACTTCGAGACGCTGGTGCAGTATGTGGTCGATTGGCACGATCTGCGCCGGCGCATGCCCTTTGAACTCGATGGCATGGTGATCAAGGTCGACTCGCTGGATCAGCGTCGTCGTCTCGGCTTTACCGGCAAAGACCCGCGCTGGGCCGTGGCCTACAAATCGGGCGGCGAAGAAGCCACCACCAAACTGCTCGATATCACGATCAAGGTGGGGCGCACAGGGACGCTCAACCCCAATGCCGTGCTCGAACCTGTGCCCATCGGCGGCGTCACCGTCTCCGCCGCCACCCTGCACAACGAGGACTACATCCGTGATCTCGATATCCGTATCGGCGATACTGTTCTGGTCAAGCGCGCCGGTGACGTCATCCCCAAAGTGCTGCGTCCACTGCCCGAGTTGCGCGATGGCAGCGAGCAACCCTTCGCCATGCCCGAACGCTGCCCCGTGTGTGGGCAGCCGGTGGTGCGTCCGCCTGGAGAGTCGGCGACTTACTGCGTCAACAACGCCTGCCCGGCCCAACTTGTGCGTCGCGTCGAGTATTTTGTCTCGCGTGGGGCTATGGATATCCGCGGCTTCGGCATCAAGCAGGCCGAACTCTTCGTGGAATTGGGCTACATCCGCGATCTGGCCGACATCTATCGACTGCCCTGGGAGGAGATCGCCGAGTTGGAGGGGTACGGCGAGAAGCGCGTCGAGAACTTGAAAGAAGGGGTGGCCGCCAGCAAGACACAGCCCGCAGCCCATCTGCTCATCGGGCTGGGCATCCGCTTTGTGGGGGGCGTCGTGGCCGAGGAGATCATGGCCCACTTCGACAGCATCTTCGCCCTGATGGATGCCGATGTGGAGCAGTTAAGCGCCATCGAAGGCATCGGGCCCAAGATCGCCGAAAGCGTCACCGAATTCTTCTCGCTAGAGACGAACCGGGCCCTGGTGCAGAAGTTCGCCGACCTGGGTGTGCGCACCACCGCTGCGCAACGTGCCCCGGTTCCGGCCGATGCCCAGCCGTTTAGCGGGCTCACCTTCGTCATCACCGGCACGCTGCCCAGCATGAGCCGCGACGAGGCCAAAGAGTTCATCGAAGCGGGCGGCGGCAAGGTCACCGGCAGTGTGAGCAGCAACACCAGCTTCCTGGTGGCGGGCGAAAAGGCAGGCAGCAAACTCAGCAAAGCCGAGCAACTGGGCGTCCCCATCCTCAGCGAAGAAGATCTGCGTCAACGAGCCGCCGCGCCGCTGCCAGATGATGCCTGAAGCGAACCCAGCATAAAATCCGAGGGCCGGTTCATTTCTACAGAAATCTCTTGTCCGGTTCGCTCAGGTGTGAGGTGATTTATGCATGAGTCTCAAAGTGTGCTACCCAACTACTGGCTGCCACGCCCTTACGCGGCCACAGGCAGTGAAGTCGAAGCTGCTTTCGATGCGCTCGTACGGACATACGTAAACCGTGGCGGTTGTCCAGCCATTCAGTTCGACTTACCTTTCCCCAAATGGCAGTTCTTATGCTACCTGGCAGAACGCCATGACATCGCATTGCACGGTTCCGGCAACCCCGACATTGCCCTGTTTGAGCCGCGGCATTCAAACGATTTCAATGCCTTTGGCAGTCAAAAAGCAGTTTACGCCGCTGCCGATGGTATCTGGGCCATGTTCTTTGCTATCGTCGACCGCGACCGGTTTGAATTGTCGGTGAACAACGCGTGCATTCGCCTCGTCGATGAGTCTGGCAACTCCTCCGGTCCACACTATCTCTTCTCAATCAGCCAATCGGCGCTTCCACTTCAACCCTGGCGCACAGGCACGGTTTATCTGCTACCCCGCGACACTTTCATCGCGCAACCGCCTGTTCCGATTGGCTCGAACGAAGTCCAAATCCCACAACTGGCAAGCCTGCTGCCCGTTCAGCCATTGGCGAAACTCGTGGTTACACCAACGGATTTCCCATTCTTGATGCAAATTCGGGGGCACGATGACCAACGGCTCCAGGAATACGCCACCGCCCTGCAATCGGGTGCACCCTGGCCAGATGGTGCACAATGATCACATAGAAGACCGCATACGGCGCGCGTCAAACCGCCCCGCCTCGGCCTCACTGGAGGTGATGCGGCCTTAAGAGCGGTGCTCACGCTAAGGGAAAGACTAGCGACCTATCTCATTACCCGGCAACGCCCACCGCACGTGGCCATCGCGCCCCACCATTGTCGTCGCCATACACAAGGAATTGAGCACAGCCTCCTCCACAGCTTCTACCACAGCCTCGAACAGCCGACTGAGCACCCGTCCTTCGTCGAGGAGGACGGTTTCGTGACGTGTCATCTCTTGCGGAGTATGCGGTATACGGGTCGCCGTGCTGAAGGCGATCACAAAGTCTCCGCTGCCGTGGCCGATCGTGCTGCCCGTGCGCGCCAGACCGGCGGCCACACGCCCGCACAGCCGCTGCAACTGTCGGCTTTCCAATGGGGCGTCTGTGGCCAGGACGATCATGATCGAGCCCTTTTCCTCACGGTCGGCAGCGAGTGGCAGATCCGCCGGCGATAGTCTGCGCCCCACCGCATCGCCGTTTACCATCAACTGGTCGGGTCGACCGAAGTTGCTCTGCACCAGAGCGCCCAGCGTCCATCCGCCCACGTCCGCCCCGATCACCCGGCTAGACGTGCCGATGCCGCCCTTCCACCCAAAACAGGATGTCCCCGTCCCCGCGCCGACAGAGCCTTCCTCCACCACTGCGTGATCGCCGTTGTTACGTGCCGCGGCCAGCGCAGCGTGCACGTGTTCTGCGCGCACATGGCGGCCCTGGATGTCGTTGAGGTAGCCGTCGTTGCATTCACCCACCACGGGGTTAAAGGTACTGGTGTGGATGCCGACGTCGGGGTTCTGTCGCAGTACATCATCGACCAATGCATCCGCCACACGCCAGACGTTGAGCGTGTTGGTCAGTGCGATGGGAGATTCGAGCAGGCCCAGTTCGCGCACTTCTTCGAAGCCGCACGGTTTGCCGAAGCCGTTGATGCGCTGCACCGCGGCGCGCACCTTCTGTTGATATAGATTCCCGGCGTGGGGCAGGATCACCGTCACACCGGTGCGCACCGGTCCCTGGCCTGGACGAAGCGCGCCGTCGCCTTGGATGAGCGTGGTATGGCCCACGCGCACACCGTCTACATCGGTGATGGCGTTGTTGGATCCTGTAGGCAGCGTGCCCAGGCCAATCCCCAATGCGCGAATCCGGGCGCGCGGTTGAGGAACTGTGGTGTGTGTGCCCATGTTCATCTCCTCTTGAGAAGGCTGGAAACCTTTTGGACGATCATTGTCAAGGTTCATTTCATGTGGTACCATAGAGTCCAGTCAATCGTGCAAGACAACCTGCCCCCAAGGACCTGTGCGCGAGGTTTTTCTCCGCTTCCATCTTCCGTGCGTCTCCCAATTTCTTGACTATCAAAGGAGCATAGACAAATGATTGGTGGTTTTGCAAATCGCGTTGCCTGGATCGACCTGTCGACGGGCGCCATCGAGTATAAGGGGATCGACGAGTCTGATGCCCGCAAATACATTGGCGCGCGCGGTCTCGGGGTAAAGTATGTCTTTGACAATGGCCCCGAAGTTGAACCGCTTTCACCCGACAATCTCCTCTGTATCATGAACGGCCCGTTGACCGGCACCGACGTCAACATGAGTGGTCGTCTTGCCGTGGTGACCAAATCACCTTTGACCGGCACCGTTGCCGATTCGCACATGGGCGGATGGACGGCGGCCAAGCTGAAGTGGGCCGGTTTCGACGGCCTCGTGTTCAAAGGCAAGGCCGACAAGCCGGTCTACGCCTACGTCGAAGACGGCAACGTCACCCTGCACGATGCCTCGGACCTGTGGGGCAAGGGTGTCCACGAAACGTTGTCGATCCTGCGCGAGCGCCACGGCGAAAAGTGTGATGGTATGGCGATTGGTCAGGCCGGCGAGAACCTGGTGCGCTTCTCCGGCTGGATCAACGTGGATGACCGTGCGGCCGGCCGCAACGGCACCGGCGCTGTCGGCGGCAGCAAGAATCTGAAGGCCATCATCATCAAGGGGGAACGCGCCAATCGGCCGCGTCCCGTCAATAAAGAGGCAGACCGCGAGGCCCGCAAGCGCGCCCTGGCCGCCATCATGGCCGAGGAAAACATCACGGCGCCGCGCAAGGGTGGTTTGAGCCTCTACGGCACCAACGTCTTGATGAACATCACCGAAAGCATCGGCGCTCTGCCTACCCGTAACTCACAGACTACCGCTTTCGGCACCGAAAACGCCGAACTAATCTCGGGCGAGTATGTGCGCGAGAACATTCTGGTCGAAGAACCCACCTGCCATGCCTGCCCGGTCGCCTGCAAGAAGGAAGTGGAGATCACAGAAGGCCCCTACAAGGTGCGCATGGAAAGCGTGGAGTACGAACCGGCCTGGTCCTTAGGGGCAAACTGCGACAACAACAACATCGCCTCGGTGGCCTGGATCATCGATCGCTGCAATGACTACGGCATGGATCCGATTGAATTGGGCAACGTCTTTAGCTGCTATATGGAAGCCAGCCAGCGCGGCTACACCAATGGCGACGGCATACTCGATTGGGGCGACCACGCCAGCATGGCGGCCCTGGTTGAGAAAATTGCCCTGCGTCAGGGTGTCGGCGACAAACTGGCCGAAGGCACTGCCCGCGCCGCCGTCGCCTTTGGCGATCCCAGCATTTCCATGACGGTCAAGGGGCAGGCCATCCCCGCCTACGATCCGCGGGGCATGAAGGGCATGGGCCTCGGCTACGCCACCAGCAATCGCGGCGCCTGCCACCTGCGCGCCTATACCGCGGCGGCAGAATTGGGCGTTATGCCCTTTGGCTCACTCAAGGTCGACCCGCTGGAATGGAAGGGCAAGGGCGAACTGACCAAGATCTTCCAGGACATCCACGCCGTCTCCGATTCGCTCGATCTGTGCAAGTTTTCGGCCTTTGCCACCGGCATGGACGAGTACACCCAGCAGTTCAACGGCGTCACCGGTCTCGACTACACCTCCGAGAATCTGCTGCTCTGTGGTGAGCGCATCTATAACCTGGAGCGCTACTACAACAACCTGGCCGGCCTCGGCGAGGGATCAGACTACCTGCCCAAGCGCTTCACCTCTGAACCCAGCACCATGAAGGGCTCCGAAGGTCATGTCTGCGAACTCGATCTGATGCTGGATGAGTACTACACTGTGCGTGGTTGGGACAAGGGCATCGTGCCCGAGAGCAAACTGCGCGAGCTGGAGATCATCGCTTAAGCAAGAAGAGATCGGGGATTAGATATGTGCGGGTGGGCGCCGCGCCCACCCGCACATAACACTACAACCACATTTTTTACAGAGTCCTTAGCCTCCGTTTGCTCCAGGCTTGCAGTCGCCTAGATTCACGAAGAATCAGGCATGGCCGCCAAGGTCAGAATTTCATTTCGGCTAACCAGGCTGTGAGGCCTTCCTGGCGGGCATTGAGGTCATCCCGAGTTTCATCGTATGTGCCTGCCGCAAACTCTCCCGCGATTTTGCCATCGAAGATGAACAGCACCCGTCCGGTTTTGGCCGCCACTCTGACATCGTGGGTGACCAGCAGGATGGTGGTGCCGCTGCGGCAGATGTCGGCCAGCAGCGCCATGATCTCGTTGGACGAGGTTGAATTCAAGGCGCCGGTCGGCTCGTCGCCAAAGATGATCTTCGGATCGTTCATCAGTGCACGGCAGATCCCCACGCGCTGGAGTTGGCCACCGGATGCCTGGGTAATGTCACGCGCTTCCAGGTCCTCGATGTCCGTCCTTGCCATCAGCGCCCTGGCCTTTTCGCTGATCTGCCGGGCGTTTTTCCGGCCATCCCGCATGGATGGCAGAATGATGTTGTCGAGAACGTTCAAGTTGCGCAGCAAAGTCGGATGCTGGAACACAAACCCCATCTTTCTGCGGCGGATATCGGCCAGCTCGTTGTCGCCCAGCCGCGCCAGATCCACGCCATCGAAAACAACGTTTCCGCTGTCAATGCCATCCATGCCGCTCAACGCAAACAGCAGCGTTGATTTACCCGAACCCGAAGGACCCATCACTGCGACGAACTCCCCTGCGTTAATTTCAACCGAGACGCCATCGAGCACATTGCGCTTTTCTGCGCCCTCGCCAAAGCACTTGATGATGTTTTCGCCCACAAGGATCTTCTGCATGGTCTACTCCTTAATGCTCTTTGCTATTTCGATCTGCCCTGCGTCCAACGTGCCGGTGATGGTGGCGAAGAGCGCCACAGCCACCATCAACAGCGGACTGATCACATAGGCAAAAAAGGGATTGATGACAAACTTGAAAGATGCTGCGCCAAAGGAGGCGATGCCCGCCCCCACCAAGGCCTCGCCCACCGTGTTGGCCAGAACTGCGCCGAGCAGTATCCCTACGAGCAAGACAAAGACCGAGCGCGCCACGTACTGCGCCTTGATGTCCGCGTTCGTAAAGCCGAATGACTTCATCACGGCAATGGCGTATCTGTCCTTGGCGACCAGCATTCTCATAAACAGTAGGGTGATCAGTGCTGTGATCGACAGCGCAACGACGTCGGCGGTATAGGCAGCCTTGCCGATGGCGCTGATGGTCGAGCCGTAGATCTGCGCGACATAGCCGTCCATGCCCGAGACCTTGGCGAACTCGAACCTGTCCGCATAGTCTGCGATTTTTTGGTCAAGCAGGGCCGGAGTCGAAAGCTGCACGTTGATCACGCTCCACATGGTGTCCGCCCCATCGTCGGCGAAAGCTGCTTTGGCAGTCTTGCCGCCGTTGGTCACGTCGGAGTAGATGCCGGACACCGTTAGATTTCTCTCCTGCCCCGCGATTTGCACTGGCAGGATGTCGCCGACCGTTTTGCCCATCTCGTTGGCATGCAGCACCGACAGGGCAATTTCATCCTCTTTCACAGGCGCCCTGCCCTTAGCATAGGTCAGGGGGAAGATGGCATGGTCTCCCAGTTCAACCTTGATCCGTGCCACCGAGCCGTCGTCCAGCCTGGCGCTGAATGTTTTGGTGGTAAGCACGACAAATCTCGCTATGTCGTTGTCATTCGCCATGGCTGCGGCGATGTCAGCCGCTTTGCCGGAGATATTGTCGGTCTGCTGTATATCAATCCGCAGGTCGCTGTTGCCCACCCCCATATAGGTGATGAAGCTTTTTGCTGAAATGGTGTTGTACAAGTTCTGCGGGACGTTGATGATGAATGCCGCCAACACCAGCACGGCCAGCATAGTGGCGTAGATCTTTTTCCTGGCAAGAACATCTTTTATGCCGAGAAAAACATTTGTCCCCAGCAGCCGATTCACGCTCAGGCGGAAATGCTTGCCTCCACTGGATTTCTGCGGCGAGATGCCAAAGCGGATGGCCTGGGCCGGGGATATCTTTCGAAAGCTGTTCAGCATGCTATTCACATAAGCCAGGATGGCCAGGAACACCAGCAGCACGCCGAGACTGCCCAGGAGCGGGCCCAGGGAGGCGTTGCCGCTTTCGCCCATGTATAGGATGATGTTGGCGAGCAGCGCGTCCCGAAAGAGTAGCGAAAGCCCAAAACCGAGCAGGCTACCTACCCCCGCCATCGCCGTGTATTTTGCCAGGTAGATTTTCTTGATGTCGGAAACGCGCAGCCCGATGGCTTTCATCACGCCGATTTCGCGATAGTCCTCTTCGATTTTCGCCAGTAATGTGAAGCGGATGCACAGGAACGCGATGCCGATGACCAGCACGCTGACCAGCAGAATCACTGCAATCATCAAGCCGTCGGAAAGTCCGTTCAGCATTCTGAACAACGGATAGGTGACGGTTGGTCCGTTTGCCTCCAGGCCTGCCGCCGTGTAGGCGGTTTCGAACGCGCCCAGCGTAGCCAGGTCCTGCAATCTGAACTCGATCAGATATTCCACGCTGCCGAACGCTTTGATTTCCGCAAAGTCGTTGGGGCTGACCAGAAAGCGCTTGGACGACGAGAGCAGTGGCTGCATCTGCGAGTCGCGCAGAGGACCTGCGATGGTGAACGCTTTGCCGGCTACGGTAAGCGTGTCGCCGACCCTGGCGGCGCCATCCTGCATGTAGGCGATGGGGACATAGATCTCCCCATCGGATACCTGGATGATGTTGCCGTCCAGGTCGAGCAGATAGTCGAATTGCTCGCTTTGCACCGAGACGCCGTTATCCTGGACGCTGCCGGCCAGCGAACCGCCAGCGAATACAATCTGCGTGTTGTCTATATTGAGGAATTCAATCACCTGGAAAGTAGCAACAGCCTGATTCTGCCCGGCAAAAGCCGTGAGCCGCTCCCTATCCAGCGCGCCCACATGCATTTGCATGAAATGCGGCGTCTTCGCCCTCATCATGAGCGTATCGATCGCGCCTGAAAGGTTGACGATCAGGATCGCCGCCAGCGCCACCAGCATCGCTGCGGCCGCCACAAACAGCATCGTCGTCAGCGTGATCGCTTTGCTGCTCAGAACATCGTTGCGAATTGCCCTGTAATACATCGGTCACCTCTGCTCTTCTGTGTCAACGCGCGACGACTGCTCGGCTTTTCAAACTGCGGCGAGGGGTCTATTTTGTCTGTCGTTCTGTGGTCGGTAACTGTGTCAGGCAGCAGTCGGCGAAACTGCTGCAACTCGATCCTACTGCGTTGTCCGCCTTCCCTTGTACCCCAAAGAGAGTGTTTTTCTCTACACGTTACACCCGCTGATTCCTGGTCAGGTGGCTAGTCAGCTCTACAACAGATGGATGCGCCGCAAGCGAACAGTGCAATGCACGATTATTGCACGTTTCATGCACGCAGCTTCTGCTATCTTCGCTGTAGTTGATACAGGGGGAACGTGTGGTGATGGCTCCGCTACATGCCATACCGAGTCCCAAACACTGTGGTCGTTCAGAATCTACCAGCCAGGAGAAAAACCAATGAAACCAGGAATCATGTCGCGCAGAACGTTGTTGAAGCAAGGGGGGGCTGCCCTGACCGGCTGGGCACTCCTCAACACTGTCAAGATTGGCGCAGCACCGGCTGTGCTTGCCCAGTCAGGCGTGGAAGTTCTGCCCTGGCTCGATCAACCGGCGGCAAACCCTACGAACGGCCGCGTGACCAATCTGCTTGAGTGGGAAGAGCTTGATTCATGGATTACACCCCCCGATCAGTTTTTCACCGTTTCCCATTACGGCATACCTGAGGTAGCACCGGATGGATGGCAACTGGAGATCACCGGCCTGGTGGATAACCCCATGACGCTGACAACGGCCGATCTGCAGAGTTGGCCCCGTCAAGAGTTGGACTTCACGATCGAGTGTGCGGGCAACCATGGCTTTGCCTGGAACTTTGGACTGCTTGGCAATGCGCGCTGGGCGGGCGTATCCTTGCTCCCCTTGTTGCGCGAAGCGGGGATCAAAGATGACGCGGTCGAAGTGGCCTTTTACGGCGCCGACATGGGTGAGGAGACAGTGCGCGAGCAGACCATCACACAGAACTTTGCGCGCAGCATGTCGATCGAAGATGCCACCAGCCCCTATAACCTGCTCTGTTATGAGATGAATGGCGAAGCGTTGCCCGCCCGTCACGGCGCTCCCCTCCGCTTGATTGCACCGGGTTGGTATGGGGTGGCCAATGTGAAGTGGCTGCAAAAAGTAGAAGTACGTAGCCGCCGCTTGATGAATCGGTTTATGGCACGTGACTATGTAACGTTGCGCCACGAAACCATCGACGGCGAGGAGGTGTGGAGCGAAAGCTCAGTGGGGCCCAGCCTGCTCAAATCGGCGCCGGCCAGAGTGGTGCGCAGTGAGGATGCCTATCGCATTGAAGGGGCTGCCTGGGGTCGACCCATTGCCAAAGTGGAAGTTCAGATCGACGATGGCCCATGGCAGGAGGCAACACTGGACACCGAGAACATACGCCGCTTCTCCTGGCGTTTCTGGTCTCTGGACTGGGCTGCTGCCGAGCCGGGCGAACATAGCATCACGGCACGGGCGATTGATAGCGAGGGCAACGTGCAACCGGCGGCAGATGATCCCTTCATTACAAACAAGATCACCTATTGGGAGAGCAACGGTCAGATCACACGGCGGGTAGAGATTCCAACCTAAATGTCGCAACAGGTGGATTGTACTCAATGGCATTGAGTCAAGCGCGGAGTGAGCACGCCGGGGTGCGGGTCTGGGCAGCTACAACCGCACGAGGGTGTGCTCCCTCCGCAAGTATTCGAGTGTTGAAGCCCTTCACTTAATGACATTGAGGTCGCACCGACCATGCCCAGTTGAGACAGGGCAGCACGCAGACTATCCACAGAAGGTGACCGTCGCTCGCCGCCGACCTGGTGTGCCAGACTATCTGTGGCCGGCGACGGTCACCTTGGGTACTTGCTCGAGATGCCTTCGAACGCTGTGGCGTTGGATGCTGCCTCCCACTCTGCGAGTACGGTCTGAATCGTAGATCGCCAATCCTGCGTTCGGCCGCGTTTCTGTGCCGTCGATACGACGTTCGCCGGCTGTCGGTCGGCAACGGCAGCGATATGCTGCCCGACGACATCCTGATACCAACGCGAGTTGGCGACATGTCCATTCTGGGAGGCGACGGTGTAAAGCGCAACGGCGCCGGCTTCATCACCCGCTGTGCAACGAAACAAGGCAACGGCCGCCAGCGCCGTCATGTTCGGCAGAATGAGTTGTGTAGTGGCCGCAATCTGTAGATTCTCGTAGATATAGTCTCGGGCCTGGGCAAGCTGTGCAGGCGCAGTGCCAGCAGCCCCAGGCAACCCAACGTCTGGCCGAGCCCATTCATATCGCCCTTCGCTCGAAAGAGAGCCTCCGCCTTGTGCAGGTACTCGCCGGCCTCAACATAATCGCCTCTGACAAGAGCCAGGCGCCCCATATTTTTGAAGGTATAGCTTTGGTCAAACATATCGGGAGCTGATAAGGCGTGGCGCAGATGGTTTGACGCTTCTTGGTACTGACCTAAGTGCATCAGCGCAAAACCAAGAGAAGCCGCAAGTGTATTTGGCTCACCCGGGAGATCGAGGGCAGAATGGATGTTCATACTCTGTTCAAAGATCGGCAGGCTCTGAGCGAACTTGCCCTGGTGAACCAGAGTGGCTGCCAATACTTGGGTTACCCTTGCTTGTCCATCGCCGTCACCCACTTCTGCAAAGAGATCGATCGACTGGCGCAGTAAACGCCTCTGCCTCCTCAAACTTACCCATAGATTGTTGCAGTCCTTGCGAGACTATATAGGGAGTTGGCAAGCCCCCGCGTGTCGCCCACCTTTCTTCGCAACGCCAGTCCATCTTCTGCAACTTGCCTTGCCTGTGTTTGCAGGCCGAGGGATACTATAGAGTGTGACAAAAGATCGAGAAGTTGCGCTTCACGCCAATTGTCGTTTAGCCTACGCATCAAAATGCAGACTCTGCTCCGCCAGCTCGATAGCTCCGATTGCGGTCGGCCTTAAAATTGACTTCGGCTTCCTCCTGCAGCAAGTATGCTTGCTCGGCTAACAGTTCCAGTTCCGCCACGGCCGGATGCGAAAGCCAGCTTCGGGCCTGTCGCAGCGCCTCATGCGCCAACGCATCTGCCTCAACTCACGACGGAAGCTGCTCAGCCAGATCAAGGCGCGGATGGCGAAACGAATACGATCGGGCTGTGCAGGTGCTGTAGAGAATCGCAGGCTAGAAACCAACTGTTCGACAGCCAGCCGGCACATCTCTTCGCCTTCGTAGACTCTGCTCTTCCACAAGTAGAACAAGCCAAGGCTGTCGAGCGCCGCCATGGCTTGTTCGATCTGTTCATTTTCGATAGCCCATCGCCACGCCATGCGAATATTCTCCCCATCGGCCTCGATTTCTGCCAATGCTGCCGCCTGGTCGGGCGCCTTTCAGGTCAATCTCCCGTTGCTGTAAGAATGCACAATAATGGGCGCCGTGAGCACCGTAGGTAGTCAGCACGGTCTTCAGCCAACTTCTCTTGCGCAAACTGGCGCAGCAATTCATGGATTTCATAACGCCGGTTGGGCAGATACTGGATGAGCGCTCGATGGTGAAGGGCGGTCAGGCTCGCCAGCGAGGCATCCGCCACGGCGGTAGCCGCTTCGCGTGTGAAGCCGCCAGAAAAGATGGCCAGCTTGGAAAAGATCTTCTGATCCGCTGCCGAGAGTGCGTGCCAGGTGCTCTCAAAGACGGCGCGCAGACTGTGATGGCGCGCCGGCATGTCACGTAGATCTGCGGCCAAAAAGTCGAGACTGCGGCGAATCTCCGTCACAATCTCCAATGGCGATAGCAGTTCGATCCTGGCCGCGGCCAGGATCAAGCCCAGAGGCATGCCGCCCACCAGGCGACAAATCTGATGGATCGCCGGCCAATCGACGGCGGCCGGCTCGAATGTCGGGCGGACGCGCTGAGCAGTTTGGATGAATAACTGTTCCGCCGCTGCCGGCTGCTCATCAGCCCCCTGGGCAACGGCCAGGCCATCCAACGCGAAAATCGTCTCGCTGCTTAGCCGCAGCCGTTCCCGCGTGGTGACCAGGAGACGAACCTCAGGCGCCGTCTGCAAGATCTCGGTGAATAATGCCACGCCGGCGAGCAGATGTTCGGCATTGTCCAACAGGAGCAGAAGTGCTTTTGGGCGCAGATAGTCCAGCAACTGTTCTTTGGGCGAACGACCATCGTTTCGGAACGAATACCCGACACTGGCTGCAATCGTGGGAACCATGGTATCCGGTTTGATAAGCGGAGCCAGAGCCACAAAGTAGACGCCATCGGCAATCTGTGGCCGCATCTGTGTTGCCACGGCGATGGCTAGATGCGTCTTGCCCATTCCTCCTGGCGAAACCAGGCTAACCAGCCGTCGCCTCGGATCCTCAAAGATCTGTAGTATCTGGGCGATCTCTGCTGCGCGACCAAGCAAGGGTGTCGTGGGTGTGGGGAGGTTATGGCGTCGTTGGCCGATCGAAATGGCTGGGGGCCGGCTCTCGATGCCGGGCATGTGATCCGCACGAATCTGCTCGTAGAGAGTCGTTGTCTCGGCCCCAGGACCAACGGCCAATTCTGTTTCCAAAGCCTGTCGGCAGCGCTCATAGTGAACCAACGCCGCGTCCCGTTGCCCATTGGTGGCCAACAACCTCATCAAGTGGCGATGCGCCTCTTCTCGCCACGGCTCCAGTTCGAGCAAACGACGGGTGATGGCGATGGCGCGCTCAAGCGCATGCTGCGCCGCATACTGTTGAGAGAGGATGTGCAGGGAATGCACCAGTCGCTCACGCAGGCGATCTCGTTGCGCCAACTGCCATGCTTCAAAATCAGGCGCGTGATGCACAAAAAAGCCGGTTAGAAAGTCGTCGCCGTAGTGTTGGGTGGCAGTGTCCAGCGCTTGGAGATCATTTGTCTGGATGGCGTGTGCGATCTGCTCTTCAAATGCCTTCGTATCGACCCAAATCCTGTCATCACCATGCAGGGCGGCCGCACGTCGATCAGCTCGAAAGTGATCCGGCAATGTAGTCCGCAGTTGTTGGATGGCCTTGCGCAAATTGGAACGGGCAGAGTGCTCGCTCAGCCCACCCCACAACAAATTGGCCAGCACTGTGCGCAGATGGGGCGTGGGCGTCATCGCCAGGTAGAAGAGGAGCGCCTGGGTCTTCGCCGGCAAACCGGTAATCTGCCTGTCGGCAAGGCGAATTTCCGGTGCGCCAAGGAGGCGGATTGTAAGCTTTGGTGGCTGTTGATGGTCATCCATGAGGGTATTTCACCTTTGCCCGAGCGTACGTGTCCGCAAGGCCAGCCTCGGATGAGGTCCCTTGCGCTACGCAGGGCCTTGCCAAGTCGGCGAGTCCACAGCAAAGTCTCCGACTACCGTGGACTATACCCTCAGCATGCGGTTACCTGCAAACCCTGTTTGTCGGTCTGTATCAGCCTCCGCCGCGCAGCGTCTTCCAGTGCAATTTTTCAAACATTGCCGCCAACGCCGTCTCTTCGCCTGAGAATTCGGCGGCGGCGCCGCCGATGACCAGCGAGCCGATGCGATTCGGCTCGGCTTTAGAGAGGCGCGCCTGCCACCCTGCGCCCACCATCAGGTTCTCTTCTACCTCGGTTGCCCCCAGATCAGACAGATACTCTTTCATCAACCAGAGCGGAACCCCATGATACTCGTGCCGCGTCATGCACCACCCCCTACAGGGGGGAAGATGCAGATTTCGGTCTCTTCGGGAATGGGGATATCCAGCCCGCCCAGGTAGCGCACATCGCGCCCGTTGAGGAAAACATGGATGCTGGGGTGAAGCTCGTCGCCGCGAAAGAGTTTCTCGCGCAGCGCAGGATGGCGATCCAGCAGTTCATCCAACATGGATTGGACAGTGTCGCCGGGTTTCGTATCCAATGTCACCGTGGAGCTGCCCACAATCGGGCGCAGTGTTGCATAAAGCCGGATCTGCATAGCGCTTCCTTCGCTGGTCGTTACTGAGTTGTGCCTGAGGAGGTGCTGACAGCGCACACGTGTGGAAATGCGGTTGGGCGCTACGATAGCACAGCGCAGCCGGCACTGTCAATCAACCCTGAATATTAACGGAATTTGGAGCTTCTGCAGGAATTTGTGACAGAAAGCGCAATGTTGACAGAGGTTGTATCGAGTATATAATGAGCGCATCCCAGCTTTTGTTTCTGCTTTCACATAGCTTACAAGGAGAGATCAGCATGAGTGCGACCTGGCACGTGCGCGGCGACTATTTCGAGACCTGCAATTGTGATTACCTTTGCCCCTGTATTACGAGCCATCTACAAGCGACACCAACCCACGGCCACTGTGATGCGGCCCTGGTCTTCCATGTTGAAGAAGGCGTCTACGATGGCATTAGCCTGGACGACCTCAACTTCGCCGTCCTGTTGCATACCCCCGATGCCATGGGGGCAGGCAATTGGGGCGTGGGTGTCATTACGGATGAACGGGCAACGCAGGAGCAGCAGCAGGCGCTGGCCGGCATTGCCAGCGGTCAAGCCGGTGGCCCCATGGCCGCGCTGGGGCCGCTGGTGGGCGAAGTACGCGGGGTCGAAGCCCGGCCCATCCACTATGAGCGCCAGGGCATGAGCCGGTCGGTCTCTATCCCCAACGTCCTCGATCAAGCCTGTGACGCTGTGGCCGGTATCGCCAACCCGCAGGAACCCGTCACCATCGAGAACACCGTACACCCGGCCAATCATCGGCTGGCCCTCGCCAAAGCAACACGCAGCCACGTCCACATTTTCGGCATCGACTGGGACGACACCAGCGGTAAGAACAACGCCCATGTCGCCCCATTTCAGTGGAAATCCGACTGATATGTTCCTCCTTCATCGCAATCGCATCTTGATCCTCGTAGGGCTGGGGCTGCTTGCCCTGCTTTCCTGGATCTATCTCTTCTATCGCGCCTGGGAGATGCAGCACATGTCGATGGGGATGGCGCTGTCCATGCCGCAGATGCAAGTATGGTCGGGGCTGGACTTTGGGCTGACTCTGCTCATGTGGGTGATCATGATGGTGGGGATGATGGTGCCCTCGGCGGCGCCTATGATTCTGGCCTATGACAAAGTGGTTCGGAACCAGACGTCTGGTTCCGAACCACTGATCCGAACGGGTCTCTTCCTCTCGGGCTATCTCGCCGTATGGACGGGGTTCAGCCTGTTGGCTACGCTGTTACAGTGGGGGTTGCACAGCAGTGCGTTGCTCTCCCCCATGATGGTCAGCACCAGTCCAGTCCTGGGCGGCCTCTTGTTGATCGCCGCAGGTATTTTCCAGTGGAGCCCTCTCAAGTATGCCTGCCTCGGGCACTGCCGACTGCCCCTCAGCTTTTTCATGACCGAGTGGCGACCGGGGCGAAAAGGTGCTCTGCAGATGGGTGTCCGCCACGGTGCTTTCTGTACAGGATGCTGCTGGGCACTCATGCTCTTGCTCTTTGTGCTGGGGGTGATGAACTTAGTCTGGATTGCCGTGCTTGCCGTGATCGTCCTGGCCGAGAAGGTGCTGCCCGCCGGTGCCCGTTTCGCGCAGGTGTTGGGGGTTGTCTTCGTCGTCTGGGGACTTTACCTGGTGGCAGGTGGTCTGCTCTAAAGGAGAGTGACTTCAGGCTTCCCGGACGGTCTGGTTGTCTGCGTCTTGTGACCAGTACCAGCGCGCGAGCCTGATCAGAAACCAGAGCGAAATTGCGTCTGTGATCAGAACGATGATCGTGAACAGGCCGAAGCTGCTGATGACCGCAAAGACGGCCGTGACGATCAGCAGGATCAGCGCCACAGAAAAGCGCCAGCGGCTGCGTTTGCCCAGCAGCACCCCCCCCACAAACAGAAGGACGACATTCCCAAACATCAGAAGGGTAGAGGAAGTCACCCTGGCCATTGCCTCAGGGTGTAAGGTGCTCAGGCGCAGAAAGACTGTGGCCGCAAAGATCAACCAGATCATTGCGTTGAGGTAGAAGATTGTCTGGATACGGCGCACGTCTGGCGAGGATTTAGCAAGTAAGGGCAAGATCTTCCTCCTGCTTGATGTATATGCTGAAGTAGTGTGGGGCGCGCCTGTCTGCCACAGAGTCAATAGACGGATAGCGGGACGGCAGGACGCTGCTAGAGCGTTTTCAAGAAGTTCTGAAATTGGATCAGACTTTGATTCATCATCGGGTGATGATGGCGCAACAGGGCGTCGTCGTCCACGCCGCCGCGGTGGAGGTCGAGGATCTGCTGCGCCTTCTCTTCGCTTTCCATATCCACGTAGCTGGCCGATAGCCGCAGTGACAATTCCTCGGGCGGAGCGCCGAAGACAGAGCCGGGCAAGGTGGCGATCTGCCACACGTCGAGCAGATGTCGGGCCAGATCGTCCGAAGTGGTGATGTCCCGCCCTGCCAGCGCAGCGCGCCAGCGGTCGAAGTTGGGGTAGATATAGAAGCCTCCCTGCGGCTCTGCGCTGGGAATATCCAACTCGTTGAGCCCCTCCCACAGGTAATGCGTGCGTACGGCGTGCAGATGCGTACACTCGGCGATATAGGCTTCGATGGCAGGGTCGTTGCTGTAGGCGGTAAGGGCTGCATACTGCACCGGCGCCGGCGCACAGGACCAGATCTCGCTGCCGATCTTGTTGGCGGCCGCCAGCAAACGCGCCCCGTCGGCGCCGGGCGGAAGCAGCGCCACGCCCAGCCGCCAACCCCCCAGCGAAAGGTGCTTGCTCAACCCGCTCAGTACCACCGTCCCCTCCGCATAAAACTGGGCCATGGAATGGTGTGCTTCCCGGTGGGGGATCAGCCCATAGAGCTCGTCGCTGATCACCAACGTGTTGCTGGCCCGGCAGACTTCTGCCAACTGGCGCAAGAGATCGGCGGAAACCATCTGCCCCGATGGATTGTTGGGGCTGTTGAGGATCAGCACGTGCTGCCCCTGCGCAGATTGTGCCAGCGTGCGCTGTAAGGCGTCTATGTGCAGGCGGTGGAACTCCACCGGATCGGCGGGAATGCGTAGCACCGCCTTGCCCAACAACCGGGCCTGTGGCGCATAGCTCACCCACGACGGCGTGGGCAGGATCACGTCCCCATCGAGCGCGCTGAGTAGGGCATAGAGCAGCGCCTTGCTGCCAGGGCCGATCAGCACCTGCCCCGGCGACAGGTGCACGCCCAGCTTTTGCGCATAGTAAACGCTTGCTGCCTGTCGCAATTCGGGGATGCCCGGCCCCGGCAGGTAGCTGCTATGGTGGGCATTGTCGGCCAACGCCTGCGTCAACTTCGCGTGCACCGGGAAGCGCGACTCGCCAAACCCGAGATGATAGACTGTTTGGCCGGCTGCCCACAGTTCCTTGACGCGCTCGTTGATGTAGAGCGTGGGCGACGGCGTTAATGAAGAGCCAACAGAAGGTGAGAGTGTAAGCGCAGGCATCTACTCCTCAATCACTTTCATCTTCGCCATCATCTCGTAGACTTTGACAACGCCGGCGTCGTCGAGGCGGCCCCAGCCCTGAGCCGAGGCGGACAGGTAGAGCTGATAGGATGCGGCGGTCAGCGGCAGCGGAAACTTTTCGGACTTTGCCGTATCGAGGACAATGCCCAGATCCTTGATCCAGATATCAATGGCACTGTGCGGCGTGTAGTCGTCGGCCAGGATGTGGGGGACGCGATTTTGGAACATCCACGAGCCGCCCGCGCTGTTGCAGATCACGTCGTAGACGGTGGATAGATCCATGCCCGCTTTGGCGGCAAAGGCCATAGCCTCGGCGGCCACAGTGATGTGCACGCCGGCCAGCAGTTGGTTGATCATCTTCATGCTCGATCCCTGGCCGCATTCGTCGCCCAGCCGGTAGACATTGGCCGCCACCGCCGCCAGGACGGCTTCTGTCCGTGCAAATGCCGCCGGGCTGCCCGACGCCATCACGCTCAGCTCACCCTCTGCCGCCCGCACGGTGCCGCCGCTTACCGGCGCATCGAGCATCTCCAGGGACTGGGCTTTGAGCCGCTGCGCAGTCTGGCGGGCGTAGGCCGGCGGCACCGTCGAGCAGACCATCACCGTCGCCTCCGCCGCCAACTGAGCCACAGCGTTTCCCTCGCCAAACAAGACTCCTTCCACCTGTTCGGCGTTGAGCACCATCACCACCAGGATGTCGGCGTTGTGGGCTGCCTCCGCCACCGACGACGCCCCCATACCGCCAGCTTCTTCAAATGCCGCCACCGCCGCCGGCACAACGTCGTAGCCGCGTACCGTCATCCCGGCACGCAACAGCGAACGGGCCATGCCCATCCCCATTGCACCCAGACCGATGAATCCGATTGTCGTCATGTTAAGCTCGCTTTCGTGTGGATTGGTCTACCCGTGTACCATCTCCTGCGCCAGCGCGAAGAAATCACGTTTGCGCTCTGTGTTCAACCCCCAATTCACCGGCGGGGATTGGTACCCATCGCTGTAATCATTCGCCCCAGGATCGAAGTATCCCCACGACGCATAGCGTGAGATGGCGGCGACGAAGTTGTTCCAATCCTGATCGAAGTGGAAGTGATCGTCCTCGTTGAAGAGGATGGGCATGGGCCTGTAGCCGGGCACCTGCCGCGTCTGCTCCACCATTTCGGCGATGCGATCGGGATCCGAGACGCCGTTGCCGTGGAGCAGCAGGAAGTCGGATGTGCGCACCACGTTTTCCAGCGGCACAAAGCCGCCGCCATAGCTTGTGCCCACCAGCAGCCTTCGCCCGTCTTTTGTGATCTCTTTGGCCCGTTCGATCAACTCGTGGATGCGATGCGGTTGTAGGATTTCGTGCTCGTACTTCTTTACGTTGCATTCGTTGTTGACTTCGAGCAACACATGCCGGTACCCCTGATCCAGCACCCAGCGCACGCTGTTGTCGAGGGCGTGGATCACGGCGGCCTCGTCGGTCAGCCGTTCATCCTGCCCAAAGTAGAAGACGCCGAGGATGGCGATCATACCCAGCTCTTCCAACCGGTCGAGAATGCGGCGCATGCGGTCGAGGTAGGCCGGTTTGAACTCACCCTGCGCTGTAAAGGCCGTGTTATTCCAGGGTTGTTCCTTGCTGTAGCCCTCGGGGCTGCCGCCCTGAAAGTTCACCGTCACCGCCAGCACACCGTGATCGCGATAAAGCGGCAGCGCGTCCATGAATTCCTGCACGTTGCGCTCGGCATCGTACACGCCTGTATCGGGGTAGGCCCAGCGCCCGTGCGTCTCGGGATTCTCATCGTCGAAAGTCGCCTGCACCATGCGCGTGTTGAGCAACAGTCCTTCAATGCGATGGCCGCGCCATGTGCGACCGGCATACGTCGGCGCACCGTCGATAAAGAACCGGTCGTCTTGGATCGTAATTTCGCTCATCGGAACGCTCCTGTGGGGTATCGTGTCATCTCACGCTGGTTATCTCGCCCGGCCCGGGTGGATCAACCCCCAGGGGCTGGGCATCTCGCCCACCGGCACGTCGATCACCGTGGGCACGCCACTGTCGAATCCTCTGCGGATGGCGGCGCGCAGGTCGGCCAAGGATGTGGCGCGTATTCCTTGCGCTCCGAACGAGTCCGCCAGTTGCACAAAGTCGGGGTTACGCAATTGGGTGGCGATCACGCGGTTGCCGTAATAGTCCTGCTGCATGCGGCGCACGTTGCCATAGGCGCCGTCGTTGAAGATTACCGTCACCGTGGCGATGCCGTGCTGCACTGCCGTCGCCAGTTCCGCGGCCGTGAAGAGAAATCCGCCATCGCCGCTGACGGCCAGCACCGGCACACCCGGGTTGGCGACTTTGACGCCCAGCGCCGTGGCTACCCCCCAGCCCAACGTGCCCTGATAACCGTTGGTGATGTAGGTGCGCGAGCGATAAACCGGAAAGGCCACGCGGCCCAGATAGCCCACCTGCGTCAACTCGTCGACGAAGATACCCTCTTCGGGCAGCTCCTCGCGTATGAGGTGCAGGTACTCGATTTGAGGCGAAATACGCGCAAACTCGGCGTCGATCTCGGCGCGCAACGTTGCCATCTCGTCGCTGCGGGCGGGAAGCCCCGACGTATGTTTGAGTAAGGCGTCTACCAGCAGTGGCACAGCATCGGCGGCGTCGCCCACGATGCCCACATCCGGCGTGTGAATGCGCGTCATCTCGGCGGGGTCGATGTCAATGCGCACCAGCTTGAGATCATCGTCCATGCCCCAGCCCTGCAACGGGCGCGCCAGGCGTGTGCCAATCGCCAGCACCAGATCGGCGTGCGCCCAGCGTCGATGACCGGCGGGCAGCGTGAAGCTTAACTCGTGGCGGCTGTCGAGCACGCCGCGTCCGTTATAGCTGGCGATCACGGGGGCCTGCAACAGTTCGGCCAGTCGCTGAATCGCCGCCGATGCCCCATGCGCGCCGCCGCCCACGAAGATCAGCGGGTTGCGCGCCCGGCTCAACAGCGCCGCCGCTTCCTCCACGGTATCCAGATTCACCTGTGGGCGACGTGGGTGCAGCGGAATCGGGGAGAGATCCACCTCATCCTCTGCCGAGAGGATGTCGGGCGCAACTTCCAGCCCCACCGGCCGCGGACGGTCAGAATGCAGGGCGTCGAAGGCGGCGGCCACAAAGCGTGGCGCCTCCACCGGCGCAGGAATGCGTTCGGCCCACTTGGTCAACGAGCGCATCACGCCCAGTTGGTCGGGGATCTCGTGCAGCATGCCGTAGCCGCGCCCGATCTGATCGCTCTGAATCTGGCCGGTCAGGCAGAGCACGCGGGCGTTACAGGCATAGGCTGTGGAAAGCGCCGCCGTCGTGTTCAGAAAACCCGGCCCCGGCACCACGCTGTAGACGCCCACCCGCTCCGAGGCCAGCGCGTACCCCAGCGCCATATAGGCCGCCCCCTGCTCGTGGCGCGTATGTATCACCCGGATCTGATCCCCGGCGTCGTAAAGGGCGTTAAACAGGGCGTCATTCTGAACCCCGGGCAGAGCGAAGATCGTGTCTACGCCGTGGTTGATCAACGATTGAACGATGGCCGCACCACCGGTCACTTTGGGCATGAGAGATGTCCTTCGTGGGTCGAGAGGTTGAGACTATGGCCCTATGATACGGGAATCGCCGCAAAAGGTCCATTGAATCGGTTTAGAGAAATCGAGCGTCTTGGTGAGGATTCTGCAACCACCTGGATCAACCTCAAACCGTTAACTGCTCTGCTTCTGAGAAGACGCGGTTGCGCAGCAGCAGGATGGCGGCGACGGCGGTGAGTCCCGATCCGGCGTAGATCATGGCGATCACCACAAATTGGTAGATGGCGGCATACAACGGATCCGATCCGGCCAGGATCATGCCGGTCATCAGGCCGGGGAGCCAGACAATGCCCAGTGAGCGCAGGTTGTCGATGCGGGGAATCAGGCTGGCCGCGACGGCCGCCTGCACCTGCCGGGCGACGCTCGGCGCCGGCGCGGCGCCCAAGGCAAGCGCTGCTTCGATCTGCCCGCGGTGGGCATCGATCTCTGAGCGGAAGCGTTCGAAGGCCAATGAGGTCGTGTTCATTGAGTTGGCGATTAACATGCTGCCCAGCGGAATCAACGAGCGGCTATTGGCTTCGATCACACCCACCAACGTCATCACGGCGATGACCAACCCCGCCCCAAAGGCGATTCCCTGCAACGCCACCCAGAATGACCCGTTTACGCCTGTCACACGGCTAGAGGCTATGCGCGCCGCCACTGCCATCATCAGCAAAAGGACGAACACACTGGTCCAGTTCGGTGCTTGAAAGATGATCAGCAGCACCGAGCCCGCCGCTGTCACTTGCACAATGCCGCGCACCAGGGCCACGATCGTCTCACGTTCCAGGTGGATCGACTGCTGCCGTGCCACCCACAGGACGAGCAAGGCCAACACCATGGCTGCACCCGCCTGAGCCAACCCCAACAACAAGGGCGAATCAAAGAGTTGTGTGAGCATGCAGCACCTCTGCCACTGTGCCGTAGCGGCGTAGTGTTCCGTGATCTAGCAGCAGTGCATGGGTGGCGATGCGTTCTGCCTGCGCCGTGTCGTGGGTGACGATCAAGCAGGTCAGTGGACGTTCGGCCAGGATGCGTTGCAGCAGCGTTTCGACTTCATGTTTGGCTGCATCGTCGAGGGCGGCAGTCGGTTCATCGAGTAAGAGCACTTCGGGGGCGTTGGCCAGCGTGCGCGCCAGCGATACGCGCTGCGCCTCGCCGCCGGAGAGATTGTCCACGGTGCGGTCGGCGTACCCGCTCAAATCGACCTGTGCCAGTAGGCCTTCGACGGCCTGATCCGACATCTGCTCGCCCCGCTGTCGGGGGCCAAAGCGCAGGTTGTCGGCCACCGTGCCGGGGAAGAGGAAAGGCGCCTGTTGCACCATGCCCACCCGGTGACGCAGCCGGCGCGGTGACAGGCTGCGATAGTCCTCGCCATCCAGGTAGACGGTGCCGGTGTTCGGTTCGTCGAGGCGGTTGATCAGGCGCAGCAGCGACGACTTGCCGGCGCCGCTAGGCCCCACAATGGCGACCACGTCGCCTTCGTTCACTGCAAACGAAACATCCTTCACCAACACCTTATCCTTTACCGAGCGACTCAGATGTTCAGCCCGTAACTTTGTCACATCCACGCCTCCTATTGGTTCTTGACGCCTGATGTCTCCCCAGGCGCCAGTCGCTGAGGACACCGAGTCGCTGAGGACAGCGGGCAGGGTAGGAGACCTGGGCGGCTACAGAGTGCAAAGCGGGTCTGCTATGTAGAATGACCAGTTCCTTGTACTCGGCAACGATCCCTGGATCCTTTCGCTTGACAAACATAGGCGGGCGGGGGATAAGATATCAAGTACAAGAAGGTTATAGAGATACGCATCTCTATTGTCGCATAAAATCTGGATAGCGACACATCTGTCGCCGAACCCATCGTTGGGCAGATGCAGAGAGGACGGTGCCGCCATGATCCTTCCCAAAGAGCGCGATCCCCGTTTCATCACGATCCGCCGCGGCGGGACGCTTACCGATGCCGATCATCAGCTCCTCGCCTTGTGGGCCGCGACCTGCGCCGAGCATGTCCTGCACTTCTTCGAGGCGGAGCGACCGGCTGACCAGCGGCCGCGCCAGGCGATAGAGCGGGCTCGGGCCTGGGTGCGTGGTGAGATCTTGATGTCTCAGTCGCGTGCCGCCGCGGGCTTCGCCAATGCCGCCGCCAGAGACCTGAGCGGGCCGGCCCGTCACGCCGCCTACGCTGCGGGTCAGGCCGCGGCCGTGGCGCACGTCGCCGCCCATGAACTCGGTGCGGCCGCCTACGCCATCAAGGCCGTGCGCGCCGCCGCGCCGATCGGCGAGGTCGAAGGCGCCGGTCGGCGGGAGTGCCAGTGGCAGCGCGAACAACTGCCACCGGCGATTCGAGCGCTCGTCCTCGATGACCAGCGCTTGCGCAACAGTATCTGCTGGTTTGTGTTCGACTGCTGACACCCGGCGTAAGCGCACTGCTCAACAAGCGCATAGAGCCGACGCCGCAAGCGAGTTATGCCGTCGCCGGAAGCGCTTGAGCGCGGCTCAAAAGATGGTATCATACCGTCTTGGGTGTAGGATCGACCAGTTGAGCGTGGTCCAGCTTATACCCGCAAATGGTGCAGCGCAGGCGATTGCGCGCAAGTAGGGCCAGGACAAGCGCCAACACGCCGCCCACCAGAGAGAGCTGCATGAGGAAATGGGCCACCACATCTGGAGGCAGGCGCTCCCCATTTACGGTCACCTGGAAGAAGAGGAGGAAGAGCATGAGGAACTCGGCCCCCATAAGATTAAGTATGATGGCTGCCGTCAGCAGCAGCGTGGCGGCTTGCAGAAAGCGACGCGTCCAATCGCGTCGAAATCGGTACCCACCGCAATTGGGACATTGGCGTTGTGCCATTCTCAGCCTCCGCGTTCATGCATGCGTTACCGAATCAGTTGATAGACTCCATTATAGTGATCTCTATCGTTAATAGAGACGACAACAGCTAACAGTTGGCTTGCAGTATCCCCTCTATACTCCTTTCCCGCACGAATCGCCGGTTGTCCTCGCCCCGCTGCCCTCGGTTTGTTCTCGCTTGCGCTTGACCCCTATGGCCTCACCGATGGCTGAAACGATTGTTGACGCCAGTGCAAAGGCAGAGATTTGCCACAGAAGGCACAAAGAGCGCAAAGTGTTTTTCTGTGCCTTTTGTGCTTTCTGTGGTGATTCTTGCGCCGCCATTTTTTGCTCCTGCATACCCCGCGGCTATACTGTTTCGGATTGCACGTTGACCGACTCACCTTGCCCAGGACTGAACCATGCGCTCGTTTCGCTACTTTTCCGCCATCGGCCTCACAGCCATGGCGACGCTCATGCTCGAACTGATCCTCACCCGCATCTTCTCGGTGACCATGTGGTATCACTTTGCGTTTATGGCGATTTCTCTGGCCCTCTTCGGCCTCAGCGCCGGCGCCATCTATCTGTACCTTTGGCCCAAACGCTTCCCCGCTGAAAAGCTCGAAATACAATCCAGTGCATGGATGCTGGCCTTCGCCACCACCTTGCCGTTACTCTTCGCCATCATCATTCGCGTGCCCTTTGACGGAGGCATCTCCTGGCATAGCTTTCGCCAGCTCACCTTGATCTACATCCTGGCCGCCATCCCGTTCCTGTTGGGTGGCATGTCGATCTCGCTGGCCTTCCGTCACCGCAGCGCCGTGGTCGACCGTGTCTACTTTTCAGATCTGGTCGGCGCCGGGATCGGCTGTGCCCTGACCCTGCTGCTGCTCAACCTGCTGCCTGCCCCCGAAGGCATCCTCGTGATCGCCATGATCGGGGCCGTGGCGGCTCTACTGTATGGATGGCGCACGCCGCGCCTGCGTCTGGCCGGCAGTGTCGTCCTCGGGCTGTTGGCTCTGCTGCTCGTCGTGGACGGACCGCTGGGTCTGGGCATCTTCCAGATCAACCGCGTCAAAGGCGTCGACGAAACCGTCGGCCGCCAGCGTGTCTTTGAAGAGTGGAACAGCTTCAGCCGTATCGTCGGCTTTCGCATCACCAATCAGGAGATCGAAGGCTGGGGCCTTTCGGGTGACCCCAACCGGCCCACGCTGGCAGAACAAGTGATCCTACTGATCGATGGTGACGCCGCCACCCCCATCGCCCTCTTCGACGGCGACCCGGCCAACGCCCGCTACCTGCTCGACGACGTCACCAATCTCGCCTACCATTTGCGCCAGAACGCGCACGTCCTCGTCATCGGCCCCGGCGGGGGACGCGACGTGCTGGCCGCGCTGGCATCCGGCCAGGCCCAGATCGATGGCGTGGAACTCAACCCACTCATGGTGCAGGCCGTCGAAGAGTTCGGCAACCTGAGCGGAGGTCTTTACTCACTGCCCAACGTCAACATCACCATCGACGAAGGACGTAACTTCATCGCCCGCGCCGACGACACCTGGGACATCATCCAGTCCAGCCTCGTTGATACCTGGGCGGCCACCAGCGCCGGCGCCTTCGTCCTCAGTGAGAGCAACCTCTACACCGTCGAAGCCTTTCAAGATTATGTCAGCCATCTCAGCGAGGATGGCATCTTTACCATGAGCCGCTGGTTTCACGGCGATCGCCCCACCGAGACGCTGCGCATGACCGCCGTCGCCCTCGCCGCCCTGGAACGCATGGGCGTCGACAATCCACCCGATCACATCGCCGTCGTGATCAAGCCCGAAGCGCTGATCGCCACCTTGCTGGTCAAACGCACCCCCTTTACCCCTGCCGAGAGCGACCGGCTGATGCAGCTTTCGCAAGAGTTGGGCCTCTACCCCTTGCAGATCCCCAACCGTGTGGCCGAGCCGCCGCTGCGCGATCTTGTGTATAACCAGAATCGCGCCGACTTCTGGACAAACTATCCGTCCGACGTGTCGCCCACTACCGACGACAAGCCCTACTTTTTCTACACCTTGCGTCTCAACAATCTAGACGACTGGCGCTACGAGCAGGGTGTCAGCAACATGAACAACCAGGGTGTCTTCGTGCTCTACAGCCTGTTGGGGATCGTGACGGCGTTGGCGCTGCTCACGATCATTCTGCCCCTGTGGTGGAAGCGCCGGCAGTCGCTGACGGAGACGCCCGGCGGCGCGCTCTATCTACTCTACTTCGTGGGGCTGGGGCTGGGTTTCTTGATGGTGGAGATCCCGCTGGTGCAGCGTTTCAGCCTCTTCCTCGGCCACCCGATCTATGCCCTGGCTGTGATCCTCTTCTCTGTGCTGCTCTTTAGCGGCGTGGGCAGCTACCTGAGCGGGCGCCTGGCGGGGAGGCATCCTGAACGCGGCGCCGCCCTGGTCATTCCGCTCTTGTTGTTCTTGCTCGCCGTCTACGCCTTCGGGCTGACCCCACTCCTGCGCAGTCTGCTCTGGTTGGAACTGGCCGCACGCATCGCCTTCTCCGTCCTGTTGATTGCACCACTGGGCGTGCTCATGGGGATGCCCATGCCGCTGGGCATCTCGCTCCTCGACCGCACCCGGCCTGCCCTGATCCCGTGGATGTGGGGCGTCAACGGCGCTACCTCGGTGGTGGCCTCTGTGCTGGCGATGGTCGTGAGCCTCAACATCGGGCTACGTGGCACGCTCCTCGTGGGCATGGGCATTTACGCCGTGGCCTGGCTGGCGATGATCGGTCTGCGCTTTGTTCTGGCGAAAACGCCGGTGGTGGAAGGTTCGTTTGAATTGGCAACGGGCGATTGAGAACGGGATGATGATGAGGATTATGGGGTGATGAGGATGATGGATCGTGGCCGTGATAGATCAGGCGCAAGCACCCCTACATCATCTCATCATCCCATCATCTCGTCATCTCATCATCCCACCATCTCGTCATCTCGTCATCCCATCATCTCATGATACTGCTGCACTACCTTAAGGAATCATGACGGGACCATGGCCGCAAAGCAGTGTGCCAGCCCGTCTACTGAACACATCAGTTGCCGCAGTAAACCAGTCAGCAAGTCAGTGAGATGAAGCGACAGCGGTGAAGAGAGTGCAGAGAGTTTTCGCCAACCGATATAGCGAGACTGCCGCAGATCTCCGCGGAGCCCTGGAGCGGTGCCCTCCCGCCCCGCCCTGGTAGCGTCTGGCGCCGGTCTGCGTCTGCCGCCGCTGTGCAGGTTCAGTCGCCTGCGTGCGAAACCGCCTCTGTCCTGCGCCGGCGTGTACACTGTCCGCGCCCTCGGGCGTGCGGCGCAGGGCGTGCCTGCGCGTCCCGCTCTCGCCGCCCGCGTCTGCCGTGGCGTGCGTTGCTCTCCCTCTGGGCGTTCGGCCGCTCTCTTCCCCCTGCCCTCTGTCTGCCCGCCCGTCCCCCGTCCACTGTGCGTTGTTGCTCTGCGCATTCTCCGCTCCGTGCCGTCCTCGTGTCCTCGTCTTTTGCCCGCCGTGTTCGGCCCCTCTCCGTCCCCGCGGGTTTCTCCCCCTCGTCGTTCCTCCGCTCTCGTCTGTGCTTGTCCCCTTCCGTGCTCTGCCGTTCTCTCTTGCGCACCTCCCTCGTGCTGTTCGCGCCCCCCGTGCCCGCCGCTTTCCTTCTCCTTTTCGCGCCCCTCGCGTTCTCCCCCTCTCGCCTCGCGCCTTCCTTTCCGTGCCTGCGTTGCCTCCCCGTCTCCCCCGCCTGTTCTTCTCTCTCCTTTTCCTCCCCTTCCCCCCTCTGTCCTCCGCCCTCCCCCGCTCCCCCCCTCCCCTCCCTCTCCCCCGTTCCCTTCCTCCCCTCCCCGCCCTCTCGCTGCGCTCCCCCTTTGCGCCCTTCTCTCTACCTGCGCTCTCCCCCCTCCGCCCCCCCTCCTCGCTCCCCTCCCTCCCTTTCCCCCCTCCCGCGCCTCCTCCCCCCCCCCCCTCTCCTCCTTCCTCCCCCCTCCTCCCCTTCCCTCCCTTCCCTCCTTCCTCTCCCTCTCCCCTCTCTCCCTCCCCCCTCTCCCTCTCTCTCCTCCTTCCCCCCCCCCCCCCCACCCACTATCGTAGCTACCGCACAGTATCATCTCATCATCTCGTCATCTCGTCATCCCATCATCTCATTTCTGCCTCCCCTGATCCTCTTCTTGATCGCACTTGCTCTCTACGTCTCCACCCTCGCGCCCGGTGTCCTGGGCGGTGATGCCGGCGAACTGCAGTTTGCCCCGGCCATTCTCTCGTTGCCCCACCCCAGTGGATACCCTGTGCAGGTTCTGCTCGACCGGCTGTGGCTGGCACTCTTCCCGTTTGGAGCGGTGGCATGGCGCATCAACCTGCTCAGCGCGCTCGTCTCGGCAGGGACGGTGGCGGTGGTGACAGGAACGGTGACGCACTCTACCTCTTCGCACCTGGCGGGGATCGGTGCCGGGCTGGCGTTGGCCGTGGCGCCCGTCTTCTGGAGCCAGGCCGTGCTGGGCGACAAGTATGCGCTCAATGGGTTGCTGACGGCGCTCTTGTTGGCGGCCGCGCTGCACTTCCACCGCCACAGGGGGCGCTCTTCGTGGCTGTGGCTGGCGTTGGCCGCCGGTTTCGCCGTGGCGCACCACCGCAGCCTGTGGCTCTTCGCTCCCTTGATCGCCGTCTGGATCCTGCTGCATGGCCGGCGTCTGCTGCTGCGCCCCGCTAACTGGCTGTGGGGCCTGCTTGCCTTCGCCCTACCCCTGCTTACCTATCTCTACGTGCCCTGGGCGGCGAGCCGTGCGCTGCCGCCGGGCAACGGCATGCAGATGGACTGGGCGCACTTCTGGCGCTTCGTGCTCAGCGAAGGCAGCGCCGGCCAGGTCCGCGTAGGGCCTGACGCTGCGGGGTTGCTGCTCTACCTGGGGCGGCTGACCGAGAGCTACCCCCTGCCCTGGTTGATCCTGCTTGGCATCGCACTCGTCTTCTTCCTGCTCCGCCCGCAACGCCGGGCCTGGTTGCTCTTCCTGGTGGCGGCGTTTGTGGTCTCGGCCTACCTCTCCGCCGTCTACGAAAACTATGATCTGCCGCGGCGCTATGTCTACTTTGTGCCGTCGTATGTCTGCCTTGCCCTCCTCATCGGCGAACTTCTGGGGCGCACGATCCAGTTGCCCCGTCCGTCCAAACTGGGTAAATTGCCGGCCGTTGCCCTATTGGGGTTGGCGCTGATCCCGCTGATCTCATTACCTGCGCGCTGGTCGCTGTTGCGCGCCGAGCAGGCCCACGAGCAAACCCTGGACATCTGGCGGCAGACGCTCAAAGCGGGTGGCCGAGGAGATCGCATGGCCGCCGCGCTCTCTTTGGTGGCGGATAACGCCTTGATCGTGGCCGATTGGGAACAGGCGACGCCGCTCTGGTACGCACAGACGGTGGACGGCGTCTGCCCCGCCTGCGTAATCGACTTTCCGCTGCACGAGCTAATCGACTCTGCCGGCCGGGCCACGGACGAGGGGCGCCCACTTTATGTGGCGCGCACCGTCAACGCCGCCGCCACCTGGAGCCATCCACGCGCAGTGGGCGCGCTGGTCGAGCTGGGCGCAGCCCCCCAAACGACTTTGCCCGCCGGCATGACGCCGCTTGATCTTCGCTTCGACAATCGACTGGCGCTGGCGGGCTATCTGCTGCCGCTGGACCGGCCGGCCTACGCCGCCGGTCGCGTCGTGCCCATCACCCTGGTCTGGCGCCGTACAGGCGATGATCCCTTGCCCGATTATGCCATGTCGCTGCGCCTAGAGGGTCCAAACGGCGAAGTATGGAAGGCCGACAATCCGGCGCCGGTGCTGGGCATGCATCCCTTCAGTGCCTTCGATGCGGGCGAAGTTGTGACCGATTACGTCGAGATCCCGATCGCGGCGGACGCTATCCCCGGCGAGTACGTGCTGTGGGTGGTCCTCTACGTGATGGACGAGGGCGGCTTTCGCAACGCCGAGGTGACAGGCGCTGAACGCGCCGAGATCCTGCGTTTTCGGATCGAGTGACTCGGAAATATCCGTCGAAAGCAGGTGTTTTGCGGCGCGGGGAACGAGGCAGGCGACCCGGATCCAACAGGGAGTAATCGCATTGGTCTTCGGCGGGGCCTACTTGACCTGACGGTTTAGTCGGGATGGAATCAATTCCGAGCGGGCGTAGATTCCGACTCCACGCTTCAGACTAGTTCCTACGATCAGACACATACTGGTCGACAGTGTGCGCTTGCATGCTCCAGTACTGTGCGTAGAATCTCAATGTGTACCGGCTTGCCGATGTGGTCGTTCATACCGGCCTCGATGCATCGTTCTCGAGCTTCCGTGGTTGCGTCAGCCGTCATCGCAACGATCAAAGGTTGCAGCTCGGGGGATAAGTCACGCCTTATCCGGAATGTCGCCTCGAACCCATCCATCTCGGGCATACGCACATCCATCAGCACCAGATCATACGATATGTGCTGCAATGCCGTAACGGCTTCAAGACCGTTAGCCACGATGTCGGGCGAATATCCGAAACGTTTCATAATATGCGATATCACCTTCTGGTTGATAGCATTGTCCTCGGCAATCAGTATGCGCAGTGGGTGCTTTTCCGCGAAATCAGCACTGAAGTCGCTGCTCCTGGTCTTCGAATTCTGTACGGTTGTGTCAGTGTTGTCGAGTAGCCGACAAAGCACCTCACCTAGCTGAATTTGTCGAATCGGCTTTGTCAACACCAGCGTATAGCCAAGCTTCTTTGCCTTCGTGCTGATGTCCAGGTCACCTAGAGAGCTAAGCATGATGCATGGCATATGGGCAGCCAGTTGCTGGGTTTGCATCTCTTGCATCAGCATTAGCCCGTCCATGCCGGGCATTTGCATATCAACCACAGCGACATCAAAGCTTGATGACTTGAGGATTCCCAAAGTCTCCTCACCTGTCTCACACGTACACGCTTTCATCCCCCAATCTGCCGCCTGCAATTTGAGGATCTGTCGATTGCTGGCATTATCATCTACGATCAAGATTCTCTTGTTCACCAGGCAAGGAGTATGCTTGTTGCGCAGCGGATGAAGTTGCAGTTCAGTTTGCTCCGCCAAGATCGTAAAATGAAAAATGGAGCCAACATTTGACTCACTCTCTACCCACATTTCCCCGCCCATGAGTTCGGCCAGTTGTTTACTGATGGCTAGACCCAGACCAGTACCTCCGTATCGACGAGTTGTCGAGGAATCCACCTGGCTAAACGATTGGAAAAGACGATTAAGTCGGTTTTCGGGGATGCCAATTCCTGTATCACGGATCTGGAAGTGCAACTTGTACTGCTTGCCCATCTGCGGTGTGGCCGCAACTGACACCATCACCTCTCCGGCATCGGTGAATTTGATTGCATTGCCTATCAGGTTGACTAGTATCTGGCGTAGATGAGTGATATCGGTCACAATTCCATTCGGTACAGACTCTTCCATGTATAGACCGAGTTCCAGATGCTTTTCGTTCGCCTTCACCGCCAGCAAGTCAAGGATTTCTTCAATCAGGTTGCGGATATCGAACGGCTGGAGTTCCAACTGTAGTTTACCGGCTTCGATCTTCGAAAAATCAAGAATATCGTTGATGATGTCGAGCAGAGCATTTCCAGCCGTACGAATTGTTGTAGCGAATTCCCTTTGTTCAGTAGATAAATCTGTATCGATGAGTAGCCCCGCCATCCCGATGACAGCGTTCATCGGAGTACGAATTTCATGGCTCATGGTGGAAAGAAATGTAGACTTAGCGTGTGCAGCCTTCTTGGCTTTTTTGATCGCTTTGTGCAGTCTGCGGTTACTTGCAGACAGTGCCGCCGTCCGTTCAGCAACACGTTGCTCAAGCTCTTCATTGACGGTGCGTAGTTGTGCCTGCGTTACGAGGAGTTGTTGTTGATACAAATGCATCTGGTTTATCTGTTGCTGAACCAGGTCTCGCTTGCGTCCAATCTCAAACGAGAAGAGTGAGAGGAAGAGGGGCGCTGTACAGATAATCCAAAACAGTGGATTGGCCGTCAAGTCACCTGGAGCTCCTGAACCTACGATTGTTGCCGCCACCAAGGGAAACAACGATCCAAACAGTGTACCGATGAGTGCATATCTATATCTGAAGTTCATGTACTTTGCCATCGCATGGAGAGCTCAGATCCTTGAATAGCTTTGTCTGACTTGTACAGAGCGCAGTAAGCAATTCTCCAGTGCAGTTAGGCCGGCAAGGCTTCCGCACTGCTTACACACCACCTGCAATTTCAATTCTACCGGCAAATTTGGTTGTTCGACTTCAGTATTTTGCCGGGTAAAATTGGCATTACGCTTGGGAAAATTGTCTCTCTCGCGCGAATGTCAACCCCGTGATATGTGCGGCTATACAAGTGGGTCAACTGGAGTCCGAAACCCCGTCCGATTCATGTGGCAGTTTTATCAGCTATGCCGCGCCTTTAACTGAAAAAGAAACGCGGTTGCTCTCTCTTTCCATACAAGGCACGGTGGGCAAAGGCGAGACGGCCCAGTAGGATGCGATGATCCTGCAGCCGGTGTCGGACATGCGTTACGGTGAGTAGAAATCGAAGACAAGCTTGTCCTCCATGTCTGCGCGGAAACCCTCTACTAACAGCCGATGCGCCTCGGAGCCGTTGTATGCGTCCAGGTCATTACGCGACGCAAAGGTCATGACGAAACCGTGGGTGAATCTATCTGTATAGCGTTCTGCGATGTTGCGGCCACATTGCAGGGAGAGAAGCCCCGGCGTGTTGTCGCGAAACGCGAGGATGGTGGCCAGATGCTCATCAATGCGGTCAATCCCCGGCCTGAACCTGTACAGCAGGACGTGATGTATCTTCATTACTTTCCTCCAACACTGAGATCAGAAGCTGGACTTCATGATGAGTACCTGGGCTGTGTTGACGTTGTCACAGGGCTCCTCCGGTCAATTCGGCGTGAAGCGACAACATGCCTGGAGCCCGCGCTGTACATGTCAATGAAACCTAGATGACGATGAGCAACACGGCATACAACGCTCCTCCCAGGGCAAAGGGCCAGAAACTGCTCTGGCGCTCTTCGGGTAGTTCTTCCTTGAGTACATTGAGAACAACACCCCCCGCCAGGAAGGCAAACAGGAACCCGATGATGATCGGGGGCAGAGATGCAAAGACGCCGATGACCCATCCAACAAGGACAGCGGCCGCGATGACCCACCGGCCGGACGCATCGTACTGGTCCTTTTGGTCCTGCCGCAGCCCAAAATCATTGGTCACAAAGTGTAACGACATGGCGGCGGCGTAGATGAGCAGCGACCAGACGCCTGTCTCCTCGCGGTGAAGTAGCAGGTATCCGATCAGAATATTGTAGAGACCAAACGATATGATGTGCAGCCAAAGCATCTCAGATTCGATTCGGTCTCTGTCGCTGGCCTGTTTCGATCTCTTCGCGGCGCGCTCGAGACCGTAGAACAGAGCAAGACCAGACAAGGCGACGAGGTAGACCCAGGTTTCGGCGGTGCTGTCACTAAGGCCCAGACCTTCAGCAAAGGTATCTCGATGTGAACTCAACTCGGGTAGGATATGCAGAAAGACGTAGGAGACGGCAATTCCGCCTGCAAATGAAAGCCACCGGCTGCGCGGCACGACATCGAGGAAGGTCAGCCTGCCAATCAATAGATGAATCAAAGCGAATGCGACAGCACAGAGCCCGGTCCAAATGATCACCTGAATTCCTCCGTTTGTGGTTCTCTGTCACCCGTTCGGCAATGCACAATCGTATCATCCGCCATTTTCCACCTGTGCTATAATCGCACATGATCGGCCAACGGATCACAGAAATCAGTCCCTTTGCCGTCAATGGTACACTCATCGGAAATTAAGTCAATCACAAGAACGCAGTGGTGACAGGAAATGAAAATCGTCGCCGATCTACACATTCACTCGCACCACTCGCGCGCGACCAGCAAGGATCTGACCTTCGAACACCTGTGGAAGTGGGCGCAGATCAAGGGCGTGCAGATCCTCGCCAGCGGGGACGTCGCCCATCCCGGCTGGTTGCAGGAGATGCGCGACAAGCTCGAACCCGCCGAGGATGGCCTCTTCCGCCTCAAGGATGAGGTCGCCGCTCCCCTGCGCGATCAGGTGCCCGCCGCCTGTCGGGGGACGGTGCGCTTCCTCCTCGGCGGTGAGATCAGCAATATCTACAAACGCCACGACGCCGTACGCAAGGTGCACAACCTGATCTTCTTCCCGGACCTCGCCGCCGTGGAACGCGCACAGATTGCGCTGGAAAAGATCGGCAACATCCGCTCCGATGGGCGTCCTATCCTGGGACTGGACAGCCACGATCTGCTCGAAATCGTGCTCAACGTGGACGAGCGCGGCTACTTCATCCCCGCCCATATCTGGACGCCCTGGTTCTCCATGCTTGGCTCGAAGTCGGGCTTCGATTCGGTGGAAGCCTGCTTCGGCGATCTGACGCCGCACATCTTCGCCCTGGAAACCGGCCTCTCCTCGGATCCGCCTATGAACTGGCGCGTCTCGGGCCTGGACGGCTACACCCTCGTCTCCAGTTCTGATGCCCATTCGCCACAGAAACTGGCGCGCGAGGCCACTCTCTTCGACATCGAGCTCAGCTACGACGCGCTCTTCGCCGCCCTCAAAAGCGCCGATCCGTCCACTTTTGGCGGCACCATCGAATTCTTCCCCGAAGAGGGGAAGTACCACTACGACGGCCATCGAAAGTGCAACGTCTGCTGGCATCCGCAAGAGACGCAGGCCCACGACGGACGCTGCGCCGTCTGTGGCAAACCGGTCACCGTGGGCGTCATGCACCGCGTGGAGACGCTGGCCGACCGCCCCGAAGGTGGTCGGCCCCAGCGCACCCATCCGTTTGTCAGCCTGGTGCCGCTGCCCGAGATCCTCTCGCAGATTCACGGCGTCGGCGTCAACAGCAAGCGGGTACAGGGCGAGTATTTCAAACTGCTCAGCCGTTTGGGCCCAGAACTCGATATCCTGCGCCATCTACCCCTGCCCGACATCGCCGCCGCCGGTGGCACACCGCTGGCCGAGGGGATCGGCCGCATGCGCCGGGGAGAGATCCAGGCCGATCCCGGCTACGATGGAGAGTTCGGCGTCATTCGTCTCTTCGGCGCCGCCCCTGATCACGATTTGGGCGGCCAGTTGGGCATGTTTGAAGAGCAGGCAGAGAAAGCAGAGAAGACAGTCGGGCCGCCACCGGCAGAAAGCGAAGAGGAGGCTGAACTGCTGCCCCAACGCACTGCGCCTATCATGCCCGCGCCCCATCAGCGTAGCGCCCAATCGCTCAATGCGGCACAACAGGCCGCCGTCGAACATCTCTCTGGCCCGCTCCTTATCGTGGCCGGGCCGGGCACAGGCAAGACGCGCACACTGACGGCGCGCATCGCCCATCTGATCCAGCAGCGCGGCGTTGATCCGGCCTCGATCCTGGCGATTACCTTCACCAACAAAGCCGCCGACGAGATGGCCGAGCGCCTGGGCGCTTTGCTCGATGCCGCCGGCGCTGCGCCCATCACCGCCAAGACCTTTCATGCTTTGGGCGCGCAGATCCTGGCCGGGTGGGGAGACGCCCAACTCGCCATCCTGGACGACGAAGATCGCTTCCGTCTGCTGCGTCGGGCCTGCCCCGAACTGAGCGAGCGCCAGGCCCAGGCCGCACTGGCGCGCATCAGCACGGCCAAGAATCAATTGATTTACGTGGGTGACGACGGACAATTGAGCCGGATCGAGGTGCCCGCCGATCTGCGTTTTGAGGAAGATTTGGGATCTGACTTCGTCGAAATCTATCGCCGCTATGAGGACGCTCTGCGTCTGAGCCACAGTTTGGACTTCGACGATCTGATCCTGCATGTCGTACGTGGCTGCCTGGATCATCCGGATCAACTGGCGGCGTTACGGCGACGTTTCGCCTGGATTTCGGTGGACGAGTACCAGGACGTCAACCTGGCCCAGTACTGGCTGCTGCGCCTGCTCGCCGGCGATGGACAAAATCTCTGCGCCATCGGCGACCCCGACCAGGCCATTTACGGCTTTCGCGGAGCCGATCACCGTTTCTTTGGCCGCTTCACCCAGGATTACCCCGACGCCACCCTGCTTCACCTGACACGCAACTATCGCAGCGCACAGGCCATCCTCGATGCCGCCCAACAGGTGATCGCCCACAACCCCGATCGGCAGGCAGTTGAACTACTGGCCGAGTTTTCCGAACAGGTGACGCTCGATGTACATCTCGCTGCCTCCGACAAGGCCGAAGCCGAGTTTGTGGTGCATCAGATCGAGCAGATGGTGGGCGGCACCAGCTATTTTTCCATCGACTCCGGCCGCGTGGACGACGACACGCTCCCTGTCGAGCGTTCCTTCGCCGACTTTGCCGTGCTCTACCGACTCAACGCCCAGGCCCGGCTGCTGCAAGAAGCCTTCGACCGTTCGGGCATCCCCTATCAAACTGTGGGGCAGACACCTTTCTACGCCCGCAAAGCCGTGCGCTCCCTTCTCGATCTGCTCTGGATCGCCCATAACCCGCGCTCAGCGCTGCACTGGGAGCGGCTGCTCAGCGTGGCGGACAAGCCGCCGTCCGCCGTCTCGCTGAGCGCTGTGATGGCCATCCTGGCTGCCGAGGTGGACGTGGCGGCCGGATTGGCGCAGATTCCCTATGCCGACGGTCTCTCCGCTGCCCAACGCGATCGGGCATTGGCCGTGGCCAACTTCTACAGGGCTTTGCCCTCCACACCGGCGTTGACGGACTTTATCGAACGGGCAGAGCGTTTCTGGGTGGAACAGGGCCACGATCCGCTAGACGCCCAGGATCTGCGCCGCTTGCAGAGCCGCGCCGGTCGCTTTAAGAAGCGGCTAGGCGACTTCCTCGTCTCCACGGCCCTGCACAGCGAAAGCGACGAGTACGATCCGCGGGCGGACCGTGTGACCTTGATGACGATCCACGCCGCCAAAGGCCTGGAGTTCCCCACCGTTTTTATTGTCGGCTGCGAAGAAGGGCTGCTGCCCTATCTGCCCCCTCAGCGCAGCGCAGAAGCGGATATAGGCGAAGAGCGTCGTCTCTTCTATGTAGGTATGACCCGCGCTGCGCGGCGGCTGCTGCTCTGCCACGCACGGCGCCGCCTCTTTTTCGGCACAGCCATGCAGAATCCCCGTTCGCGTTTCGTCGACGACATTGAGGCCGCCCTGCTCCAGAGTCGCGCCGGCGTGGCGCGGCCCAAAACACCCTTGCCCGAAAACGTACAACTGGGCCTCTTTGACGGCCCCCAATGACCCATAGACGTTAAGTTAAGGCTCTATGCTCCACGCCCCCCGCATCCTCGTCTGCAGGCAAGAGAATTGGCCACAAAGAACACAAAGAACGCAAAGAAGAAGAGGGCAACGTCCTTATCTATGTGTTCTTTGTGTTCTCTGTGGCTATTCCCTTCTGGACGTGACGCCAGGAGAGAAGACCCCGGCACTTGCTCTGCTCGAACGGAGCTTATCTTAACGCCTATGCCCGAATGACCTGGGTTATCCTGCCCAACCTCAGATGCCTCACCCCTTGTTGGGCATCAATCCATAGCCGGCAGACACGGTGAGGCAAACGCAGTTTCGTGCAGATACCGTTCTGATTCCTCGGCGCTCATCGATCGGTTGGCCAGCGTGCAGGCCGTCTCGGACCAGGGTTGCCACGAAAGCGACCAGCGATATGCGTTGGTATCAAATGTGCCCAGATAGACGTAGTTGCCATCGGGGCTGATGTCCATCGATTCTGTCTTAACGTGGGTGGCCAGCGGTGGCCCCAGCGGCTGCCGCGTCTGCCAATCCCAGCGGATTACCTTGCCGAATTCGTCGGCCGAGACGAGGAATCGGTTGGTGCCGGCTGGGGAGAACTTTACCGTCCACACCTGCGCGCGGTGTCCGATCAGGGGCTCTCCGTCCGGCTGCCCACTCGCCACATCCCAGACCCGGATCGTCTGATCCGCACTCGATGAGATCAGTTTCGTCCCGTCCTGCGTGAAGATCAGATCCGTTATCCAGTTGGTGTGTCCTTCGAGGGTTTCGCCAATCTGGGTCTGCGTTGCTACATCCCACAGTTTGATGTTGGTGTCGGTGCCGCCCGAAGCAAGCGTCGCCCCGTCTGGGCTGAAGGCCAGGCTGAGCGCCCACCATTTGTGCGCCGCAATCGGTGCGCCGACCTGCGTGCCTGTGGCCACATCCCAAAGGCGGATAGTGCCTCCGAAATCACCGGTCGCCAGTCGTCGCCCATTCTGGCTAAAGGCAATGGCGATGACGACATCCTCGTGGGCGCGCACGGCAACCTTGCGCGGCTGCCAGCTTTGCGTATCCCAGAAAATGACGGTGCCGCCGGCGTCAACTGACACCAGGCTCTCGCCATCGGGGCTGAACTGAGCGTTGATGATGGCATTGACATGCTCGGTCGCCAGCATCTGGCGCAGTTGCCCGCTGGATGCGTCCCACACCCCCAGTCGGTGATCGAAACTGGCCGACACCATCGTCTGCCCGTCCGGGCTGACGTTGACCGTGCGCACCCGATCGGTGTGCCCGCTCAGCACCCGGCGATCGGCAATATGCCAGAGCAGAATCTTGCCGTCTATGTCGCCGGTTGCAAACCAGTTGCCGTCGGGGCTGAAGCTGACGGCGCGGATCCAATTGTTGTGCGTGTTCAGCCGCATCGCCATAGTGGGTTCGGCCTGCAGATCCCAGAGGATGATCTGGCCGTCGACACCGGCGGTGACCAGTAGCTTGCCGTCGGGGCTAAAGCGTGCGATCAGCACCCGTCCATCGTGTCCGCGCAAGGGATCGCCGATCTGCAAGCCGGTCTTCACATCCCAAAGAATAACGGTGCCATCAAAGCTGGCCGTTGCCAGTTTGCTCTGATCGGGGCTGAAGTGGAAGCTGTGAATGTTGCTGTCATGGCCGTGATCTGGATCGTAGACGATATCACCGGTTTCAGGGGTCCACATCGCCACATACTGAAGATTCTCGTCTGTGACCTCAGGCAGAAATTCCGCCACCAGGGCGCGCCCAAATAGTTCGCCGTCGGGTGAGTTAATCGGCGCAACATCGAAGGGAACGGCGATGGGCGCCTTGACGACTTCGCCGCTGCGGGCGTCTCGAACGAGCATCGTCTTGGTGTCAGAGGTGATCAGGTAGCGCCCGTCTTGCGAAAAACCCACACTGACGACATCGTCTTCGTGATCGGTGAGGGTGGTTAGCGGTGTGCGCGTGGTCAGATCCCAGATCTCCACGCTTTGCTCTCGGTTGACGGCCATCAGATCGCCTTGCAGGCTGAACATGGATTCTCTGATGGTGCTGTCGTCCGCAATCAAGGGCACAGGGGCTGCCCTGGTATCGGTGAGATCCCAGACGAAAACGTTGCTGCCTTCATCGCGCGAGAAGAGCGACTTGCCATCCGGGCTAAAGACCAGATCGAAGACCGGCGCATCTGTTTTCTGCAGAACGGTGGTCAGCATTGGGGGCACGGCCAATTCCGTGAGCAGTTCGGCCTCATCCGGCTGTGGGAGGCCAACCTGGGTCGAGGCCAGGCCTAGCAAAAGGGCCAGATCGATCTGCTTATCCACGCCGCGTATGGCCTGAGCGCTCAACTGCCGGGCCAGGGCGAGCTGCGCGCTTTTTTGGGCATGATTCCGTTCCGTGGTCACCAGTTGCTGCGATTGAAAGGCGTAGGCGGCGGCCACAAACGCAATCAGAAACGCAAACGCTGCCCCCACAGCCAGGCGGCGCATGCGCCGTCCTGTCCTGGCTTCGGTTTCTGCTCTTTGCGATTCGGCCAGGGCCAGGGCCTGTACCTGTTCGAACTCGCGGCGCTGACGCTCCTGCTGCAACGAGAGGTTGTGCTGTCGGTGCGTAATACTGGCCTGGATATAGTCGCGCAAGGGGTCGCTCAGGTCGTCAATGCGGATCTGCAACCAGTGTTCGGCTTCGGCCAGAGGCGCACCGCGCAACAGCGTACCTGTGTCCTGCTCGGTCTGTTGCCACTGGCTCAACGAGACGCGCACACGTTGTTGCCATAGTCGAAATTCCCGATCCGCTTCCAGCCAATTCTTGAGTAGGCTCCACTCGCGGATCAGCGCCTCGTGGACGAGTTCCACGGTTTCGTCGCCCTTGGCGTTGCGATTGGTAACCACCAGCCGCGTGTCGGCCAGGCGCTGAACCAACCGCCAATCTGCTTCACCGATCTCAATACGTGTCGCCGTGCGCCGTGTGTCCTCTGTCCCCTGCCCCGCCTGCACCAATTGCAAAAAGATATGCTGGGCTCGGCTCTGTTCGGCCGGCTCGAGACGAGCATAGACGCCATTGGCATAGTGGGTCAGTGCGCCCACCACATGCTCAAGTTCATCGTAGGCCTCGTGGGTCAGCCAGCCATCCTGTTGTTCCTGCCAGAGCAGGGTCAGGGCGAACTCCAGCAGGGGCAAGTTGCCCGGTTCACCCCCCACATCATCCAGCAGTCGGTCGACCAGGCCTGGCTCGAAGACGACACCCTGACGCAGCGCCGGTTGTTCGATGGCACGGCGCAGCTCTGTACGCTGCATCGGCCCTAGCACAAGCGTGGCGCCCTGCAGGGCGTCGGTCAGTTGGCTGTTGACGAGCGCCTGCGCCATAAAGTCCGCCCGGAGCGCGATCAGCGTACACACCGACATTGTAGTCGATGTCTGCTCGATAGCGTTTTGTAGTAGTTCGAAGAATTGGCGGCGTGTCTCTGGATCTGCACACAGGGTGAAAAGCTCCTCGAACTGGTCTATGACCAGCAGTAGGCGCTGCTGAACGCCCACGCCATCCTCGTGTGCGGCTGTGCCATTGTCCAGGTGATCTTCATCGGTTGACGGATGGTGCGGCGGCTCAAGTTGGGCGATGAAGTCGCGCCATCCCTGCGCATCCTGGCGCAGGATCTGGGCCCAGGGTCGGTCCCGCTGCCGGCTGGGCAAGAGCGGGACGATGGCTTCGCTCAAGGCGTGGAAGGGATCTTCCGACGGGCGAAAGCTGACGACGCTCCACTCGATCTGCTGCGGAGGTCTTTGTGAGATCTGTGCCGGGTGAGCGAGCGTGACGCCCAACAAATTCGGTTGTAAGCGGTCGTCTTCGTCGAGAGGGGTGAAGATCAGGCCGGGTGCTGCGCAGGGCCGGCGCAGCAGCCGTGGCAGCAGACCGGCATGGACAACCGAGGACTTTCCACTGCCGGATGGGCCAATCAGCGCGGCAAAGGCATGGCTATGCACCGCTTCAAACAGCCGATCGGTGACGCTCTCGCGGCCAAAAAAGAAGCCTGCACTGTTCGTCCTGAACGCTTGAAGCCCCTGGTAAGGGTTCTCAAGTGGCGCCGTCACAGAGGGGAGTGCGTCGGCGCTAATCTGTTGATAGAGTGCCATGCTCTCTGCACTGGGCTTTGCGGCCAGTTCGGCAGAGAGAATGCGTTCTGCCATCTCAAACTGGCGCAAGGCAGCCGTGCGTTGCCCGGTGAGGGTGAGTGCCCGCATCAACTGTTGATGGGCCGTTTCGTGCCAGGGCTGAAGCTCGATCTGGTAGCGCGCCAGGCGGATCACCTCGTCGGGATCACCCTGTTCTTGATGATAGTGCACAAGTGCATCGAGTGCCCACTGCAGTTCGCTGAGCAGAGTCTCACGCGTGTTCTGCAACCAGCGTTCCACCTCTTCGCTTTCGGGTACAGACACGTCTGCCAGAAAGATCCCACGATGGAGTGAGGCCGCCTGACGCAGGTTGGCCATACAGGGGTCGCACTGGCTGAGCCCGGGGTGTTGATGGGCGCGTACGGCCGCCAATAACGTCTGAAACTGGTGGACGTCGACTGACACCGCTGCCGAAGGCGCGAACTCGATATGGAGCCGCGTGGCAAGCAAAATACTGTTATTGTCGGCTTTCTCGCCAATCACGTGGCGCAGCCGGCTTAGTTCTGTGCGCAGGCTGTTGCGGGCGGCGTCCTCACCTTTGTCGGGCCAGAAGTAGTCCGAGAGGATCTTGCGGGTCTGGGGTTGACAGGGGTGCATGGCCAGATAGGCGAGCAGCATTCTGGCGCGCTCCGTAGGAAAGCGGATCAATTCGCCATTCAGGCGGGCTTCATAATTGCCAAACAGTTTCAGGTGTAAAGACATAAGGCTTTCTCCATCTGCACGTCGTTCATAAGAGAACTCTGCATCTGGCTCTGGTTTGTGACGCTATTGTGACAGACGCTTGCTATGCTTGGGTGGCGTTCTTTTGAATCACCGAATCAATACCAAAAACTCATCAGAGGAACAGCTATGATTATCATTCGTGTTGCTGCACAGTCCCCTGCACCCGCTGTCGCCGGCGCCATCGCCGGCCATATTCGTGATCACCGTCGCGCTATTGTCCAGGCTATTGGCCCTGCGGCTATCAATCAGGCTGTGAAAGCGCTTGCCCTCGCCCGCCAATACCTGACCCAAGAAGAAATTGAGCTGATCATCGTTCCCTCTTTGGTCGATGTGGAGATTGACAGCTTCAAACGAACAGCGGTCCGTCTTTCGGCCTTTCGACTGGAGGATCTAGCCTCTTCGATGCGTGCTGACGGCGGCGGTTATGCAACAGAAGAAAGGGATACGCTGTCTCATTGAATGCCTATGAGGACTAAGACAACGGCCAGAAGATGGGAATCGCTATCGTAGCAACGATCCACATCATTAAATTGAGCGGCAGCCCAAACTTCAGATAATCCTTGAATGAATAGCCGCCCGGCCCCATTACAATGGCATTTGTCTGGTAGCCCATTGGCGTCATAAAACTGGCCGAAGCGCCAAACGCAATGGCGACGAGCAGCGGTTTTGGATCGATGCCGAGGGTAACGGCCAGTTGTAGTGCAATGGGCGTGAGCAAGACGGCCACGGCATTGTTCGAGATCACTTCTGTGAGCATACTGGTCAGTAGATAGAAGATCGAAAGAAAGACGATCGGGGCAGCTCCCCCGCTGATCCCGATCACAGTGGAAACGATGCCGGCTGCCATGCCGGTCGATTCGATGGCCAGCCCCAGTGGAATCGTGCCTGCCAGCAAGAAGAGCGTCGGCGCGTCCAGGGCATGCATCGCTTCCTCGGGGTGCAGGCAGCGGGTTACCACCATCAGCACCGCGCCGCTCAGGGCCAATATGGAAATCGGCAGATCCGTCAGTGTGGCCGCAAACACCACGCCCAGCATGATCAAGATCGCCTGTTTGTTCTTAGCCGAGCGCAGGATCGTCTGCTCGACGCCTTCGACCAAGAGCAGGCGGCCTACTTCGCGTAGTTTTTGGAGCCCCTGCGGTAGCCCCTGTAACAAGAGCACATCGCCGTTTTGCAACGGCAGCGCACGCAGACCGCGTACGCGCTGCCGTCCCTGGCGTTGTACACCCATGACTGCCACCCCATACGATTGATACAGCCCCAACCGCCCCAAAGGGCGCCCAACGAAGGGCGATTCGGGTAGAACAACCGCCTCCACAACTTTGTGATCAATCGACCCGATGGGTATGCGCTGATCGTCTGCCAGGACGGTGGCCAGCCGCGTGTTGGTCGAGTTGAGGAAGTTGCTAATCGTGTTGGGCTGGCCTGCGATGAGCAGGATGTCGTCTGTCTGTAGTGTCAGATTGGCTGCCTCATCGCCGCGGTAGATCCGTTCATTGCGAAAGATTTCGAGCAGTTCTACGTAGTTATCGGCGCCCTCATCGCTGCCCGCCGCAGTTCGGGATAGACGGCGGCGATTGCTGAGCGACTGCATGTGGCGCTTGCGTCCGTCCAATCCCACCCGATCCACCACATCGCCGGCTAACTTGCCGATCATGTCACTGGCGTCGTCGACAATCAATTCGGCGATGTAGGCCGCGCTGTGTTGGCGTGCGCTGAAGTCGATCACCGTCCTATCCGGTAAGACACGTTGACTGACCAACACGATGTAGATCGTACCAAACAGTGCGTAGAGGATGCCAAGGGGTGCAAATTCAAAAAAGCCAAAGCCCGCGCCACCGGCCTGCCGGTAGATACCGTCGACCAGGATATTGGTGCTGGTGCCGATCAACGTCACCGTACCGCCAAGGATGGCGAAGTAGCTGAGCGGTAGGAGAAACCTCGATGGGCTCTTGTGAAATTGCCGGCTCAGCGAGAGAATCACCGGCACCATCATCACCACGACCGGCGTGTTGTTGACAAAAGCGCTGGCCAACGGCACTGTCAGCGCCAGCAACAGGAGAAGCCTGACCGGATTGCCCTGAGAAAAACGTGCCAGATAGAGAGTCACTCGTTCCAGCGCGCCGGTGCGCAACAGTCCGCCGCTCAACACGAACATGGCCGCTACCGTCAGCGTAGCACTGTTGGAGAAGCCCGAAAAGGCTTGATCCGGGCTAAGAATGTTTGTGAAAACAAGCGACACGATTGTGAGTGTTGCGGTTACTTCAATCGGAACCCAGCGCGTGACATAGAGTGTCGTTGCGCTGACGAGAATCACAAGCAGAAGAATTGCGGCTAAGCTCATAACGGTATCGGATCGTCACTATTTTCGGGTGCGACCACGACCACTGGCCGGAATTGGGCTCGAATGCAGAGAGTCCTCCTGGTTAGGACGGCGCACCTGAAGCTGAACAGTCACATCGGGTATCAATGGTCAGTCGAGGGGACAAAAAACCCGGGTCGTCTAGACGTCCCGGGTCTTCAAAGAGCGGGCGAACGGATTCGAACCGTCGACATTCAGCTTGGGAAGCTGACGTTCTACCACTGAACTACGCCCGCCTGTTAGACGTAAGTATAGCCATTTTCCCACTCCTGTCAAACGGCGCAGTTTGAAAGTTTGACGGGGATAGGTGACCGGGCTGAACTTGCTACTTGAAATCTATCTTACAATCCCGTATACTCGCTCTATCAGAACATGTGTTCTGTTTTCGATCACGGGGACAAAATACCCTCATGGCAAACAAACGGCGAAGACAATACGAGCAATCCTTCAGCCAGATGTCCCCGTCTCAACAGGAAGGGCATTTGTGGAAGATCTATCTGTTTCTGCTAAAGCTGTCTGGCCGGCGACGGGTCAGGCAGAGACGGCGGCTGCGCCGGCGTCGCTGAGCTATTCTTCCACTTCATCCAGGGCCGCTTCCAACGCTTGCGTGCCGCCCATGCGCTCGATTTCGTCTAGCATCGTGTGCATCCACCGTTGTCGTTGAGAGGCATCGCTCTGCGCCTGGTCGATGCTCATTAAGCGCGCCAACTGCACCATAAACATCTGACGCAACGGCGACAACAGTTTGAAGTACTCATACATCTCCCTGAGTTCCTCGGGGAGTTCTTTCAGACTGGCCGGTGTCGGGTCATCGGTTAGCTCCAGAAGATAATCCACCGACGTCCCCAACGCTTGCGCCAACTTCCCCAGAATTTCCGCCGAGGTGCGCGGCCGGGTAGCAATTCGAATCTTGTAGATGGTGTCATAAGAAACGCCTGAGTAGGTAGCCAGATCACCTGGCCCCCAGCGATTCTTCTCCAATTGCTCGTTGAGTCGATCGATGTTTACTGCGGGTACTTTGCTCATGCCCTTATTGTAGCGGAAACCGGGGATTTTGAGCGCGTCTGAACGGATTCTTTTACGGAAATGTGTTGACTGTTTTACAAAAATTGCAGAAAACATCGTACGTACGTACATATTTGAGCCGAATCTGCCGATGGCAGCGCAGGTGATCGGCGGCAAGTTGAGGTGGGCGAGACCGTTGGGGTGTGTCCCATAGTATTGGGTGGGTCCATGTCTACTGGGAAGCCAGACGGATGGACACGAGGTCCATCCCTACGGTAGGGACCGGCCTCCGTGCCGGTCCGTTCTGGTAGCTGCCCTGACGATCAGAACCGAAAAACTTGGGACGCACCCGACCGTTGCCGCCACTGAGCGTCCAGGGGCTTCGGACGCATTTTGGACGCATTGCGGATGCAGCGGTGGTAGGCTGGTCTCACAGGGTACAATTCGACAACATCACCAGGAGGATCTTGTTATGTCTCGCCAATGGATCGTTATGCTAGGAATGTTCCTCTGTCTACTGCCGTGGACGGCGCCGGTCGCAGCCGCGCCCGATGCACCCGATGCACCGCTCGTCGTGATCGGCAGCGGCACGGCAGCCAGTTGCCAATCGCAGAGCGCCGTCAATGCGCTGAGCGTCGCCGTCGCCGCCGGGGGCACAATCTCATTCAACTGCGGCGTACAGATGGTGACAATCCCTGTGAACACCAGTGTCACCGATCAGGCCGTCACCATCGATGGCGATAACCGGATCAGCTTGAGTGGCGACAATCTGCGCCAGCTTTTCATCGTCAACGGCAGTGGCAATTTGATCCTGCGCAACCTTGTCCTGATCGATGGGCAGGGGTTTGGCGGGGCGGCCATCCGCATCGACAGCCCTACCGCCGGCGCCGCTATCTACAACAGTTTTCTCATAAGCCACAACGCTGAAGGCAACAACGGCGGCGCCATCTACAACGTAGGGACGCTGGTAATCCACGGCAGCAGCTTGGGCGCCAACAACAGCAATGGCTTGGGCGGCGCCATCTTCAACAATGGGGGTACCGTTACTATCACCGATTCGACCTTGATCAACAATCAGGCCCGCCAGGGAGGCGCCATCTATCACGCCGAAGGCACGCTGCAGATCTCGGGCAGCGCCATTCGTTCCAATCGAGCGCAGGGATCGAATCCGGTGAATGGGAATCAGGGAGGCGGTATTCACATCGACGTGGGTACGGCAACCGTGGTCAACAGCACCTTCTTTGACAACCTGGCCAACGGCGGCGGCGCTATCTACACACGCGCCACCCCCCTGACGCTGACCAATGTCACCTTCAACCGTAACCGGGCGGACACGGGCGGCGCGCTCTGGCAGGATGCCGCCGGACAGACGACGGCCAGGAATACCATCTTTGCCAACAGCCGCAACAGCAACGACAGCAGCGCCAGCCTCAACTGTGACGGCCCCTCGATCACGTCTGGCGGACGCAACATCATCAGCGACAATTCCTGCCTGCCCAATCCTGGCAGCGTAGGCGATCTCCACAGCACGGACCCTTTGTTGGAGTCGTTTATCAACGACAACGGCGGCCCCACGCGTACCTTCCTCTTGCTGGCCGGGAGCCCCGCCATCGACTACGCCCAAAACTGCCCTGCCACCGATCAGCGCGGATACCCGCGTCCGTTCGGGGCCGGCTGCGACGTCGGCGCCGTGGAACGCGGTTGGCTGCTCTTCCTGCCCACCACGCTGCGGTAAATGCCAGAGGTAGCCAGCCCCAAGTCCCATCGGCGTTAAGATCAGCTCCGTTCGAGCAAGTGCCGGCGATCTATCACCAATGGGACCGGGGGGAGGCGGTATCGCCAGCCACAGGGGAGCGGGCCGACCGCTGCGGTCGGCTGGACTGCGACGCTGCCATTGCCCAGCGGTTGAAACCGCCGGCTAGAATGGGACACTGGCTCAAGCCGGTTTTGCACACTGGGATTTGTCCCGTTTCCTGTCGTAGCCAGTCCGCACCACCTGCGGGAATAGCCACAGAGAACACAAAGAGCACATAGATTGGGTGCGTTTCCCTCTTCTTCTTTGCGTTCTTTGTGTTCTTTGTGGCCATGAAGGCGTTCATGGAGCGCCTATCACTATCCGTAGGGGCGCCGCTTACTGCGCCCGTCTGCCATAGACGGATGGGCACGGAGGCCCATCCCTACACCGGATACCCAGGATCATGTCAAATGCACCGGCGGGATTAGCCACAAAGAACGCATAGAACACAAAGCAGAACGCAAGGCATTTATCTATGTGCTCTTTGTGTTCTTTGTGGCCATGAAGGCGTTCGTGGGGTGCCTATCACGGCATCAGGCTTTACCCGTAGGGGCGCTGCTTGCTGCGCCCGTCTGCCACAGACGGATGGGCACGGAGGCCCATCCCTACACCGGATACCCAGGATCGTCACAAATGCACCGGCGGGATTGGCCACAAAGAACGCAGAGAACACAAAGCAGAACGCAAAGCATCGATCTCTGTGCTCTTTGTGTTCTCTGTGGCCATGAAGGCGTTCGTGGGGCGCCCCTACCCATCAGATCCCGCGAGACGCATCACTAACCAGAGCGTAAGGAACTGGGACGCATTTCGGAATCGAGCGTTCTTCCCAGCCGGATCACAATCTCTGGTAGCGCCTCAACATCAGACAATGTGGTGCGGAAGTTGACGATACAGGCGCGCAAGAGGTACTTCCCATCGACCACGGCGTTCGAAACAAAGGCCTCGCCGCCCGTTTGCAGGCGGTTGAGTAGCTCTTCATTCAGTTTATTCAAATATGCTTCGGCTTCGGGGTGATCATGGGGCATCTGCAACGGCACGAAGCGAAATGTGGTTATGCTCAGGCTGTATGTCACCGCCTGCAATTCTGCGTGGGTGCCGATGATCTGGAATAAGGCGTGCGCCAGCGCCATGTCATCCCCGATCATTTGGATATAGCCGGCGCGGCCGACCTGACGCAACCCGAGCCAGACTTTCAGGGCACGGAAACCACGCGAGTTTTGCAACCCAAACTCATAGTAGTTGATGGTGGGGTCTTCCTGCGTTCCATCGAAGTTGTAATAGGCCGGATGATGGCTGAAGGTTTCGACCATGTGCCGCGGGTCGCGCACCAAGGCGCAGCCGGCTTCAAGCGGGCTGTACAGCCATTTGTGCGGATCGAGCGCGATGGAGTCTGCCTCACGCAATCCCAACAACTGAGGCGAGGCGTCGGGTACGATCGCTGCCGGTGCCCCATAGGCGCCGTCGACGTGGAACCAAAGCGAGTATTTGCGGCAGAGAGCCGCAATTTCGGGCAGAGGATCAACGGCGCCTGTGCTGACGGTGCCTGCTGCGCCAACCACCAAAAATGGTAGTCGGTTCTCGGCCAGGTCGGCCAGGATCTGTTGTTCAAGGGCATCCATGTCCATCTGCTGATCGGCGTTGGTGGCAATCCAGCGCACAGATTTTGCCCCCAGGCCGAACAGCTCGACTGCTTTGTCTATCCAGGTATGGGTTTCTTTGGAGACATAGGCGACAAGAGCTGGGGTGCCCACACCAAGGCCTTCACGGTTTACATCCCATGTGGCTTTGGCTTTTCGAGCGGCTAGAAAGCACACGAAATTCGCCATATTGCCGCCACTGACCAGCAGCCCGCCGCAGCTTCTGGGGTAGCCAATTAGATCGGCAATCCAGCGAACCGTCTGCGCCTCAATCTCACTTGCAATCGGCGATAGGATAGCGGCGCCGACGTTTGGGTTGACGGCGGATGCCAATAAGTCGGCCAGGGCGCCGATAGGGGCAGCAGACGAGGTGACGTATCCCCAGAATCGTGGATGCCCGTTGAGCAGCGAGTGGCCGAAGAGCAGTTCTGCGGCTTCAGGCAACAGATCCTGGGCGGGCGAACCGTGCTCGGGCAGGCTGTCTGTCCCCAATAACTGGCGCAGGGCCTGCGGAGACGCAGCGGTCGTCACAGGGTGTTCAGCCATCTTGTCGAGAAATTCTGCGATTTGCTCGACAAGATGATGACCAAGCTTCCGGAATTCGTCGCCGTGCATCTCTAAGGGCGCTTCTCGATCGCGCAAACCCGGTGTACCGTCGCGGACGTTCATGGTTCCTCCTTGATCCTGGTGAGCATAGATTGAGTAAGGGGTGGGTCATTTTTCATGTGGCCTGCTCTGACCAGATCTCAATCGCCTGAAACAGGTCGTCGGCCCTACCGTAGGCGTCTACCAGACCGGCTCTCGTCTCCACCAGGTGGTGTAGAAAGGCCAGAACGGCATGGCGTTGCGCCGGTGTGCAGCTTAGCAGCCTGCGGTTCTGGCGACCCTCGTAGCAGAGGTGAAAGAGCAACTGGACGCCATACCAGTCGTATGGCTCGACCGGCTCGGCCAACGCCAGCCGTATGAGCGCCGGCAGGTAGTAGGTAAACCCCTCGACTGTGATGAAACAAATGGGATCCCAACCGGCATGCCCAACGTCCTCGATGCGCAGCGAATCCAGGTCGCGCCGGCGCAGCGTCTCGTCGTGCTCAGCGCACTCGCAGCAGTGGGTGTAGTTGGTAAAATGTTCAGGGCGCCGGCACTGGGCGCACGCCTGTTGAACGGCCTGGAGAATGTCGCTGTCGGATGGCATGGGGAACGCCGCCTCCCTGTGAAAGGCCGCACTGCACTGCTGGTGGCCGAGTACGCTCTCCGTCGGTAGACCGAGTATACGCCCCAATGCAAAACCGGTCAATCAAGAAATCCGATCGGGGTGCGTCCCAAGTTTTTCGGTTCTGATCTTCAGGGCAGCTACCCAGAGCGGACCGGCACGGAGACCGGTCCCTACCGTAGGGATGGACACGGAGGTCCATCCGTCGTGGCTTTCCGGTAGGCATGGATTCAAATGGCAGAACGTTGAGCGAGACGTAGGGGTTTGGGTGGGGCGGCGGGTCATCTCTACCGGCAAAATGACGTCGGTCGCCGCCCCACCCAAACCCCTACGACAAACAATCAATCTCCGTCCTCTAGCTCCCCCCGCGGAAAAGAACAGCAATTCCAATTGGGCTTGACCAGAGCCAGGGGGACTAGCGCCGGTTGAGTAGCCGAGTCTGCGAGGCATATCGAAACCAAAGCGGGTTCAAAGACGAGCGTGCGCACCCGAAATGGGAATGTCGTCTCGAAGCCCCTGTCCTGCGGTTGGTAACCGCAGCTACGACCATCGAGACCACTCCCATCACCCGTAGGTCACGCTACCAGCGTGACAACCACGCCCAACGAGCGTGCGCACCCGAAATGGGAATGTCATCTCAAAGCCCATGTCCTGCGGTTGGTAACCGCAGCTACTGTTGCCGGCGAGTTATGGTATGCTACAGATCACCGTCAACATACCCAAGGATCCTCCCACGATGCGCACCCTTGCCCTGATCGTCTCTCTAGTTCTGCTGACTGCCTGCACCGGCGTCGTTCTCTCCCCACCGCCCACACCCGTACCTACACCTACACCGCTGCCCTATGCCCTGCAACCGGCCATCGACGCCGGGCTGCGCTTCCTGGAAGCTCAGTACAATCCTCAATACGGACTGCTTCAAGAATCGCCAACCATCGGGGCGCATCGCTACTTCCTGGCCAATGATGCGCTGTTGGCTGCCTACGCGCTTGAATTGTACGGTCGGGCAGACCTCGCCAATACGCTGCGTTCCACGCTCTCTACCTATGGCATCGATGGCAATCAGTTTGTCGAGGTGGCCTGGGGAGAGGTGATCGCCTGGCCGCCCAGGCACTTTGAGGATCCAGGTACGCTGCTGGAGGAACGAGGCAGCGATCAGATCCTGACTGTGCAGCACGCCGGCCCCGGCTATTTTCTGGACTGGTCCGGCTTTTCCAACCTGGCCTGTATGGCTGCCGTCAACGAGACCAACAAAGACAACATGGCGGCAGCGCGCTGGCTCTATGACCTGCAAGTCACTACCTTCGACGGCTACGGCTGGCCGGATCTGGCCTACCACAACCGCAATGGCGTCTACGAGACCATCGGTCTGACCTGGTGCCTATATGCCGGCGCGCTGCTGGGGACGCCGGACGAACGAATTCTGCTGGCGATGCTCAATCAGCAGAATCCTGAGAATGGCGGCTTCCATACCCACTATCAGCCCGATCGGCCTCGCCTTGCCGATCCCAATGTAGAGACAACCGCGCTCGCCCTGTTGGCGCTGCATGCGTTGCAGCATGGCCCGCCGCAACGCATCCGCCTGGGCTTGCCGGCCAACAGCGGTCCACCGTCTCCCTGATAAGAAGGAAGGGTAGTGTAGGGCTTCGAACGATTGCATCGCGACCGGGTCAGGCGTCTTATGAGACGCCTGACCCCGGTCCATGCATGGATCGCCTAGCGGTTGACGGAGGGCAGGAAGACGTGGTTGTTCTGGTCGTTCTCGAACACGGCGTCACGCGTCTCGCTCTCGCCCGACACATCCTCGCTGCGCCCTCGATTGAGCGGCACGCTGACGGTGGCGCTGACCACGGTCTCGATCCCCACAGGCGTTTACGGCCCGGTATGTAATGGTATAGATGCGCCCTGTGCCGGTGCCGGAGCGCTCGGCGCGCAGGTCGAAACTGTAGTCAGAGAGCCTGACGATGTCATTCGACGTGTCGCCGTCGCCCAGACCGTTGTCCGATTCATTGGAAGTGACGCCGACAAGACTGACTGTGGCATCCTGGCTGCTGGTTGACGCGCTCGCCGTAACCGTCACGTACTGGTGTTTGGGTGGCCACAGCACGTCTGGGGTCACCGTCACCGAGAGTTGCGGGGGTGTGCCGCGCAAGGCAGAGACCAACCAGCACCGGGTCGTGGTCAGAGGTGCGGAAGGGGTTGGCTTCGTAGAGCGGGAGGGCATCTGACTCTTCTTCAAATGACGCCTCATCAGCCGTCCGTTCATCGTCGTTGTAATCGAAGAGCGGAATCTCGTCGGCGTTGATGTGCCACTCGGCCACGTCGACTACCTGCGGTGTGAGGTTGGCGTTGGCCAGGGCGTGGTCGAGGTAGCCGAGTTGGCCGTCGAAGACATACCCATAGGCGTCGAGGCCACCAAAGGCCGCTACCAGATCGGTGTAGCCTGCATCCTGAAGGGCCACAATCGGGTCCTCTTTGGCGTAGGAGTTCAGGTCACCGATGATCAGCACGTCGGCGTCCCCACTGCCGGTGGGGTCGGTGGCCAGCCAATCGGCCAGGGCCTGAGCAGCCAGCGTGCGGGTGCCGTTACAGTTTCCCTGGCCTGTGGTGGTGTCATCATCGCCTGCGCCACAGCCCGATCCCTTGCTCTTGAGATGGTTGACCACCACGGTGACGCGCTCGCCGCTCACCGTCTCCTCGAAGGTCTGGGCCAGCGCCGGGCGGTTGCGGGTATCGACAAAGCGTGGATCGACGCTGCTATCGAGGATGGCGTAGTCGCCGACCGGTTGGACGGTGGATGTCTTGTAAATGAAGCCGACCCGAATGGCGTCTGTGCCGATGACGCCGGTGTCGATGTAGCCGTATCCGGGCAGACCGGCCACGATATTGGCCAGCGGTTCGACGTCTGGGGTATTCTCCATCTCCATGAAGCCGAAGACGTCGGCGTCGATCGCAGACAGGGCGCTGAGCAGTTTGGCGCGCTGGTGCTCCAGTTCCTGTATGCTGTCCGCCCCGCGACAATCCTGGTCCTGGGTCGGCGCGCAGACGTTGCTCGTGTCAATCGTCAAGAAGTAGTTGAGCACGTTGAAACTGGCCACGGTCAGGCTGCCCTCAACCGTCGGCACCGCCGGCCGTGTGTTGACCGGGGTGAAGGCGTAGGGGAATGCCTCGGTTACAGGGCGGATGCGCCAGGCATCGGTGCCGGGCTGGCCCGCGAATGACCAGTGGAGTACGCCCGTCAGGTCGGTAATCGTGTCGCCGCCGCGGAAGTAGTTGCTCGTGCTCAGCCCCGGCACGGGGTAGAAATAGGGTGTGTTCGGCGAATCATCCACAGGGCGGTTCTGGCGGTTGTCGGTATCATCGAGGACGATGGTGCGGCGCGCCAGATCAATTTTATGGTCAGTGAGACCGGCCGCGCTGGGCGTGTTCACGGCGGTGAAGGTGTGCGGGCGTCCGTCTGCGCTCAGAATCACCTGACCGTAGCGGGCCAGCTCAAAGTACTCGCTCACAGAGAGGGTTGCCGGGATGGTCACCAGCATGCCCTCGAACGGTTCATAGTAGGCGTTGATGGCGGCCGTGGCAGCGGCCAGGTCGCCGGTGGGCACGCCGGGCACCGGCAGTTGGAGAGTCGCCGGCGTGGGCAGCGCGTTGCCCGAGTTGAGCACGCTGACGCCGGCTGTGGTGGTTGCCGTCAGTTGGCTCATACCGAAGTACTCGCCGGCGCTGCCAATCACACGCGCCTTGTCGCCAACGCTGACGGGGACCGGACAAGTGCCGCAAAAGACAAAGATACCCTCGGACGTGGCGGGATCCGCATCGGCGTCGGCGTCCTCTTCCTGCAGGAAGAAGCCGCGCAACCGGCCGCTGCCCTGCTCCTGGTAGTCACCCACCACGATCGCTTCTACGGCAAAGGGGCCCTCGCCCACGACGGCGGCGCCACCGCCCTGCACATCATGGATAAAGGACGTGGGAATGTCGTCGTTGAGGATCGTGCCCTCTCCCTGTCCATCCACCGCCGCGGCCCCGATCACGTTGGTGATATTGACGAAGAAGGTTTCATTCGGCTCAATGATGTCGTCGCCGTTTACCTGGACGCTGAAGGTGTAGCTTGAGCTACCTTCAGCAATGGACTGGCCCGTCAATGACTGGGCGCTGAAGTCGTCTGGTGACGTGGCGGTCCCATCCGCCGTGGCGATATCGAAGGTGACGCCACCCGCGCCTGCCGGCGCGCTCAGACTAACCGTAAAATCAAACGAGGTTGTGCCAGTATCGCCTTCGATAGCAGACACGTCGTTGATGGATGGACCGGGCAATACCCGGGCATTGGGCGCGCCAGGGGTATTGATGGCCTCACCGAATACCGGCGTGCCTGTGAAACCGGGGATACCGGCTAGGTCGAAGTCGTTGCGTACCCAGTCGGCGGCGCTGTTAGTATCCATGCCATCGGGGATGCGCGATGCACCGCCAGGAGCAAAAGATGCCCCATCGTAAGCGACGCCAAGCGACGGCGTGGCGTAAGTCAGGTCTCCGGAACCACCATCGTTTACGGCCACGCCATCGACAATGGCGGCCCAGGGCGTGATATCCAAGGAGCCATCGTTGTTGGTGTCAAGGTCGTCATTTATTGCGCCGGTAAAGTTGCTGACAAGCAACAGTGAGATTGTCCCGTTTTCCAACGCATTGGCAGGTAAGTTCACCAGGTAGAGACCACTTGCATCTGTGGTGCCAAGCGCGATCACTTCATCGATAGTGCCGGCAGCAAGACCACTATCGCCCTCAATTTCAAGGACGGTATAGGCGGAGTAGTCGGTATTGGGTATGCCGTAGATCTCAACGTATTCGACATCCGTACCGGTAGTGCTGGCGGAGAACTCGTTGATGACCAGGGTGGGCGAATCACCACCACAATTCGCGTTATGGCTGCCTAATCCATCGAAGGTGTCCTGGAGAAAGACAACCCACTCCACACTAGCATCGAAGGCATCGGAGGGGTTGGTATCACCGGCGCAGACCGTTTCGGCGCGACGCAGCGTGTCATCTTGGCCGCCGCCCGTCCACTGTGAACCGGGATCAAAACCGATCTGTCCGAAGGCATCCACAACGCGCGCCGCTCTTGCGCAGAACGACGGCGTCATCGCCGTTGAAGTTGATCACGCTGCTGCTGATCAGATCGGCCTCGGCCAAAATGGCCGCATCGGCGGACGCATGTGCCAGCACGAACACGTCTCCGTCGGCCAGGGTGCCGACTGAGGGTAACGGATCGGCTGGGCGGTAGACGCCCCATTGCTGTACAGTTCCAGAGTATAATTCGATAGATCAACATTGGAGCCGGTGCCGTTGTAGATTTCGATGGCTTTGTTGAAATTCGAACCCTCAATGTACTCAGAAATGAACAGATCAGTGGTGTCGGCCTGCGCCGGTTGGGCTGTGCTCAACAGGCCGGTCAGCAGCAGGAGGAGGACGGTGAAGACGGTAAACTGTCTGTGGCGATGAGGACGAGTATGCGTAGATGGCATAGTATGCTCTCCAGTTGAATAGATCGGAAACAGGATCACTGCGGTACGCTCCTGCCTGCGACAGGCAGAAGCAAGAGTGGGGGCACGCTGTAGAATGGCAAGAGCGCCACTCGCCAGGCGCAGTCAACATGCGGGCCATTGTGGGCGATGGCCGGGGACGCATTGATAGGGGTACTTCGGTACTACAAGGACATTGAAATTATCGCACGACACGCGCCGCCTGGCAAGCAGAAGTTGCAGAGATGCAACTGTTTGTCACGCTATCAAAATGACCTATTGTTCGGCGGGTACCCAGAGCCAGAGGAGAAGGGCAGCCACGCCTGCCAGAATCGCCCCGGTGTAGAAGGGAGCGGCGGGGCTGAGTTGGGTCCAGAGCACACCGGCCAGCACGCTGGCCGGCAGGGCAACCAGGCCGACCACGGCATGGTAGAGGCCGTAGGCAGTGGCCTGGCGCCGGCCGACCGCCAGATCGGAGACAAATGCCCGGCTCACGCCGTCGGTGGCGGCGTAGTAGAGGCCGTATGTTATGTAGAGGAGTACGGCGGTAGGGCCATTGCCCGCGCGGGCAAATCCCAGGTAGATGAGAGCGTAGACCCCCCAGCCGGCAAGAAGGAGGTTCTTGCGGCCAATGCGATCGCTGAGAATGCCGGCCGGCAGGGCGACGAGCGCATACAACAGATTGTAGACCACCAATACCATACTGATCTGCAGGACTGTCAATCCCACGTTCTGGATACGCAGGAGCAGGAAGGCATCGCTGCTGTTGCCGAGCGTGAAGATGGCCATGACGATCAGGAACTTCCACAGGCCACTGCCCACGTCCTGTAACTGCCGGCGCAAGCTGCCTTCGCCCCGCAGACCGGCAGCGAGCCCGGCTGCCGGCAGGGGCTTTCCGGTCTCATGCACCTTCCAGATCAAGATCGCCACGGCAATAAAGCCGGGGATTGCCCCCCACAGTACGATATGCTGAAAGGTTTCCTGCTCCATCAAGATATCGTTGCGCTGGGTCAGCCAGATGACCAGGGTCGCCAGCACTAGCCCCAACAAGGCGCCACTGGTGTCGGCTGCCCGATGCCAGCCAAAGGCCCTGCCGCGCTGGCCCTCGGGCGAGCTTTCTGCAATCAGGGCATCGCGCGGCGACGTGCGCACCCCTTTACCCAGCCGATCGGCGAAGCGTATCGCCAATACCGGCGGCCAACTGCCGGCCAGCGCCAACAGGGGCTTGACCAGGCTGCTGAGGCCGTAGCCAAACACGGTGAAGGGTTTGCGTTGTCCGCTGCGGTCGCTGAACCAGCCGGAGACAATTTTGAGCAGGCTGGACGTCGCCTCCGCTCCTCCTTCGATCAATCCGACGATTGGCACTGCTACCCCCAGGACGTTGGTCAGAAAGAGGGGCAGCAGGGTTAAAGTCATCTCCGACGAGATGTCGGTGAAAAAGCTAACCAGTCCTAGATAGAAAACGTTGCCGCTCAACTTGAAGACAGGATCGTTCGGCTTTGTGGTTTTGTTCATAGGAGGTTCCCTGTGATTTCTGGCGTATAGGGGGCGGGTATAGCACCTGTCCAATACAAGTTGATCCAGTTTACACTCGATTTTGATCGATTACTACTGAACCTTGTCGCCCTGTCCTGAATGGGTGCATTCAAAAGCTGTTGGCGGATGGCAAATACCTGGTGCTGGCGAGCTGCCCGCAAGATGAAGGGCGTGGAACGTCCGTAACTTCATGCCGAACCCGTTGGGATGAACCGCCCTATCCATCCGTCTTGCCCGCCCATGTGACACGGACCGGCACGGAGGCCGGTCCCTACATTCGTTCGGCAAAACGCTTGACAAACAACGAAAATCTAATATACTTAGAAAAATCTAATAGTATTAGGCAAATCTAACAAGGTTAGCCTGAACCGAGACTAGAGCGATTGGAAACTCTATGAAAGATGCAACGTCAACGCTGTCGCCGCGGCGGCAGCGCAACCGAGACGCTCTGATCGACACCATCCTCGATACGGCCCGCGCCATTATGCGCGAGGAAGGCGTGGCGGCCCTCTCGATGCAAGAACTGGCCCGGCGGCTGAATATGCGTGCGCCCTCGCTCTACCACTATTTCGACGGCAAGATGGACATTTACGATGCCCTGTTTCGATTAGGGTTCACGCTGCTTGCCGAAGAGCGACAGAAGACCATGGACGGCGCGGCGAGCTGGCAAGAGGAGGTCCGTCGCCTGTTTGAAGGGTATATGCGTTTTGCCATACAGAATCCAGAGCTGTATCAGCTCTGTTTCGAGCGACCTGTGCCTGGATTTATCCCCACAGAAGAGAGTCTGCAAGTCAGTTTTGGGCTACTGCAACAGGGCTACGAACGCGCCGCCCTCTGGCGCCAGAGCATCGACACAGATCTCGATGCCGTGCAGATGTTCGACCTGTTGATCGGCATCATGCATGGATTGACTGCCTTGCATTTAGCCAATCAGCCGCACCTTTCCGTAGGGCAAGGACGTTTTGGGTCGTTAATCCCAGCGGCGTTGTCTCTGCTTATCAAAGCGTGGTCAAAAGCGTAATTTGGCAATTTTTCACGAGGAGGATCAAATGGTTGCTGTTGTCGCAGGCCCAACTGTGCTTGATGCGGCGCATGTGCCGTATGTCACTGCTGATGAGGCGTACACTCTGCTATCTACTGCACTGGATCGTTTCCTGGCATTGGTCGAACCACTCACTCCTGAAGAGTGGGAACAACCGACCGCCTGCACCGAATGGACCGTGCGCGACATCCTTGCCCATCAGGCGGGGAGCTATGCCGGCGCCGTTGGGTACGGGGCCATGCTGCGCACTACCCCTCTCCCCAAAAAGGGACAACTGCCTGAGGACGCCCTCAACGCACTGCAACTCCAACAGCGTCTGGGCAAATCTCCCGCCGAACTGCTCACCGAACTGCGGGCCGTAGGGCCCATCGGCGCCAGGAAATGGGCCTACCACTTCCGTCTGATCAAACCGTTTGCGATTCCGTACCCGGGGGGATCTCTCTCCTTGCGCCATCTGATGTGGGTGATCCACAGTCGCGACACGTGGATGCATCGCCTGGATATCTGTCGAGCCACCAGTCGCCCGTTTGAGCAGACGCGTGAGCATGATGGCCGCATCGTGGCGCTTGTGATGCGCGACGTCGCCACTTGCCTCAAAGGAAAGTTGGGTGGCCGAGCGGTGATCTTTGATCTGTCGGGGATAGCGGGCGGTGTGTGGAAGGTCGGCAGCGGTGAAGCATCGGCCACGATTCAAATGGACGCGCTCGACTTCAACATCCTGGCCTCTGGCCGCTACACCTACGCCGAAGGACGCCAAAAAGCCACTATCAGCGGTGATAGGGCGCTGGCAGAATCCGCCTTGCAACAAACCGTTGTGTTGTATTGAGGTACCTAACGATACAGCGACCAACGCCGGTGTTGGTCGCTGTATCGGTGTGCATTGAGATCAGCAGAAGACGAGACGCTCGCAGCCATGCTAGGGGTCGCACACCGCTTCCTCCCCTCCACCGACATACGCGCACACATCCTGTATCACCCCCTCATCGTCGGCCAGCGTCGCCGTATCGCCGTCGTTGTTCCATACGGCGCTGCTGCGTCCCCAGTAGAGGTCGCCGGTGGTGTCTGTGCCGCTACGAACCCAGACATTGACCGTAGCGCCCGGCGCCAGGCTAAAGGGAGGGAAGGTAAATTGGGTGTTGGCCAGATCGAAGAGTTTCCAGCCGGTCAACTGCACAGTGTCGCCAAAATTGTGCAGGGCGACGAACTCGCCGTCAGCATCGCTACCCGCCGGATCGTAGACAATGCGCGTCATGCGCACATCGCCGGCAGCAGGAACCTGGGTTGCTGTGGCCGTGGCAGTTGGCGTTGCTCGTAGGCGTCGCTGTGGCCGTGGCGGTCAGGGTCGCCGTGCTAGTCGCGGTTGGCGTAGGTGGTGATGAGTCCGTGGCCGTCGCTGTCGGGGTCGCTGTGGCCGTGCTAGTCGCTGTTGCTGTCGGGATCGTTGGGGCTACGATGCTTACGACTACATAGGGCAGATACAGCGTGTATCCATCGGCTGCCGGCGTTTCACACTGGGTGGATGGATCGAGGCTGTCCCACATGCTCTGCCAGGTAGCATCATACTGGCCGGCCAGGTCACTATCGTGGATGATCAGCGTGTTCTCGCTGTTGCTGTCGTTGCCTGAGCCGGTCCAGTTGAGTGAGCCCGTAACCACGCGTGCGTCGGGCCGCCCGGCGTCGATGACCATGAACTTGTTGTGCATCTTGCCCGCCGTGTTCTCGATCTTGATGGGGATGCCTGCGGCGCACAGGGTCTCATCATCAGAGAAGGAATTGGCCGCGCCCAGCTTGTCCCACAGCCCGCGGATGGTGACGCCCCGGCTTTTGGCGGCAATCAGGGCATCGCGCAGGGCATCGTCTGTGAAGAAGAAGATGGCGAAGTCGATGGAGGCAGCGGCGGCGTCAACCTCTTCGAGGAGGGCGGCTATCGGATCATCCTGTGGGGCCATGTAAACTTCCACACTGATGCCGTTGTAGTCGATGGTCTGGGCGGTAGGGGTCTTGGCCCCCATGAAGTGACCGGCAAACATCTGGTCGAAGTCGGCCAGATAGACCGCGGCCAACTGTGTGCTGGTGAAGACCAGGCTGTTGTTGTGGTTGAGGGTGAAGCCATTGTCCGACATATTGGTGGAGCCGCTCCACACGACCTGGCTGTCGAAGACAAAGTACTTGTCGTGCATGATGGCCGAATTGGTGTTGTCATCGACCAAGGGGATGCCCGCATCCGCCAGGGCTTGATAGTAGGGGATGTAGCTGTCGTTGTCGTGGCGGGTTTCGTTGTCTGTGACCACGCGCACGGCTACGCCCCGCCCTTTGGCGGCGATCAGGGCATCGCGGATCGAGTTGCGGTTAAAGTCGTAGAAGGCCGCATCGATGCGCAGCGTGGCCGCGTTGATCTGGTCGAGCAGCGCCTGCTCCATCGGGGTCACATCCGGTGATGTCGTGGTGGCGCCCATGTTGTCTGTAAAGTAGGCCGGGGGATCTCCGCCCAGGGCATAAAGACCGGAGGTCAACCCCAGCACCACGCAAAGCGTCAGCAGTAAGGATCGCAAGCGTACCCTCATTTCAGCACTCATCAGCCTGGTTCCGTTGCCTTTTACCAAATTCATGAAGAGTCTTCCCTTGAAGTCTAACACGAGCCTCATCTACAGGGTATGGCTATTGTAGCGGAATTCTCGGTCTGACGTGGAGCTACTTTGAGAAGCGGGGTTTGACCCCCCTCTAACTCCCCCCGTAAAAGCCGCTGAGGTTACAGCGGGCGCTGAGGAGCTCAACGGACCTGGGGAGGACCGGGGCCTTGGCCAGCCGTCGCTATCCCGCTCATGATGCATGCTCGGTCGCCTTGTGGGCCTGCCTCTCAATGACCACCAGATCACATCTTGTACGTGACAACGGCTCCCTCTACCTGTTTGCTTCTGCGGTGGAGGGCTGGGGAGGGGTCATCTGCTCCACCTGCATCCCGCCCGTGGAATCCAGACGCGCATGGCGTTGGCGCCGCGGTTGGCCCAGGCATAGTACGGAATTGCCACCAGCGGTGTGGCTTCGGCCGCGGTGGTGGCCGGCGTCCCCAACGGGCGATAGAGCTGATCTTGCCAGCTCGCCGGACTGGTGGCGACGCCGGTTGCCTGCACCGTGAGCAGCCCGCCCAGCAGATCGGCGTTCCAGGCTGTGCTGAGCGGCACGTTGACGTCGATCTGCACGTCGAGCACGTCGACGCCGGCCGGCTGATCAACAGCTTCCAGACAGTAGACCTGTGGACCGCGCACAATGGCGACGCTGTGGCGGGTGGGGTCGACGCGTGGATGGGCTTCCACCAGAAGCGGCCGCATGGCAAGCACCATTTCCACCCTGTCGCCTGCCTGCCAGTCGCGCTGGAGGACCACGTAGCCGTTCTCGTCGGCGAAGGATGCGGCGGCGCCGTTGATGGTCACCGCCAACGAACCCGCCCATTCGGGTACACGCAGGCGCAGCGCCCAGGCGCCGGCTTCTATCAACCGTCAGCTTGACTGCGCCATCCCAGGGGAAGTCGGTCTGCATGCGCACAGCCACCGTTGCATCGCCCGCCGTGGTGCGGATCGTGGCGCGGCGCATACTGATGGATCCAGAGGCCGTCGGTCGTCGCCGGTCGCCAGGTAGTGCTGCAGCGATGCCAGCAGGCGCATCACATTGGGCGGGCAGCAGGCGCAGCCATGCCATTCGGGGCGCACGATGTGTTTGCGGCCCAGCAGCGGCTCGCTGCCCCGGCACATCAGCGGGTTGACGTAGAAGTAGCAGCGTCCGTCCAGCGAAACGCCGCTGAGGAAGCCGTTGTAGAGCGTACGCTCGATCAGGTCGGCGAAGCGTCGTTCGCCGGTGATCAGCAACATCGCCAGTTCCACATAATGCCGGCGATTGGGCGCAAGTTTCACATAGCAGCGTTGTTGGGAATTCATAGGCTTCACCGAAGGCTTCGCCGCTGTGTTGCGAACCCAGCCCGCCGGTGATGAAGAGTTTGCGGCTTGCCATATCGTGCCACTGGCGCATCAGCGCGTCCAGGATCGCCTCTTCACCCGTCTCCATATAGATGTCGGCCAGCCCGGTAGTCAGATAAAGCTGGCGCACGGCGTGGCCTTCCACCGTCGATGCCTCGCGCACCGGGACGTGATCCTGATAGTAGGCGCTGCCGCCGAAGCGGTTGTGCTGCAAAATCCCCTGCCCGCGCATGTCCACAAAATAGACGGCCAGATTGAGGTAGCGACGTTCGCCGGTCTCGCGGAAGAGTTCAACCAGCGCCATCTCGATTTCGGGGTGGCCTGGCGTGCCCGCCCGCTTGCCGGGGCCGAAGACCGAATCGATGTAGTCGGCGAAGCGGATCGACACATCCAGCAGCCGCCGGTCGCCTGTGGCGCGGTGATAGGCCACCGCCGCCTGGAAGAGATGGCCGGCGCAGTAGAGTTCGTGGCCGTGATCGAGGTCGGCCCAACGCCGATCCGGCTCCACCACATCCCAGTATGAATTGAGATAGCCGTCTTCGCCCTGCGCCGCTTCCACCAGCGCAATGGCGTGATTGGCCATCTCTACCAATTCCGCATCGGGGTTGCAGGCCAGTTCGTAGCCGATCGCTTCCAGCCACTTGTAGACGTCTGAATCCATGAAGACCGGCGTGCGGTACTCGCCTTCGCCGTTGCCCGCGGCCAGCTTCAGGTTGTTGAAATTGCCAAAGCGTTCCAATTGATCAAACCCGTGGCGCAAGCTCACCTGGTGGTTGGTCTCTTGCCACTTCGACCAAAAGCCGGGCTGCAGCGTCACGTCGGAAAGCGCCAACGTGCGTTGACGGGCGAAGGCGCTGTGTGTGCTGTCCACCGGACCAAGTTTCATCGGAGGGATCCTTTGGTGAAGGTTTTGGTAACTGGTCAGCCTCAGGTGCGGTTGTCGTGGGGACTTGTCGGCACTCACACCGCCCCCAAATCTGTAGCGGCCGCCTCTACTTGTCCATTATTGTAGGGATGCATGGAAGATGGGGAGGACCGCTGCCACAAATAGTCGATTTACCCGCATCCGAATTCTGATACAATGTCGTTACGAGTGGCGATCTAGCAAAGGATAATGGATCTGATGTCAAATGTACACACCGGGAGTGAACCAGGCGCCAGCGCCGCTGTGATCCGCACGCCCGATCAGCGGCTTCGAGTTTTTGTCAGTTCAACGCTGCGCGAGTTGAAGGAAGAGCGTGACACTGCTCGTCAGGCCATCGCCGACCTGCGCTTGACGCCGGTGATGTTCGAATTGCGAGCGCGCCCCTACCCGCCACGGAATCTCTATCGAGCCTACCTGGCCCAGAGCCACATCTTCCTGGGTATTTACTGGCAGAGCTACCCCTGGGTTGCACCCTATATGAACGTGTCGGGTTTGGAGGACGAATATCGTCTGGCAACAGAGTTGCCTAAGCTGATCTACATCAAGTCGCCCGCCCCGGATCGGGAACCGGGATTGCAGGCACTGCTCTCTGCCATCAAGAACGATGAGGTCTCGTACAGGTACTTTTCCACTGCAGATGAACTGCACCACCTCGTTGCCAACGATCTCGCTGTTCTGCTCACCGAGCGGTTCGAACAGGGCGCCCTGACCTTCGACGCGGCGTCTCACTCGCAGCAAGATCAGACTCTTCTTCGCACTATCCCCCATCCATTGACACAATTAATCGGGCGCGAAACAGAAGTTGCCGCCGTGCGCCACCTACTGAATCGTCCTCATGTGCGCTTGATCACCTTGACTGGACCTGGTGGCGTTGGGAAAACGAGACTGGCGTTGGAAGTGGCGGCGGAGGTGGAGAGCTCCTTTGCCCACGGCATTTGCTGGGTCAACCTTGAATCCATTGATGATCCGGATCTGGTCATTTCTGCCATCGCCCAGGCCTTGGATGTGCGCGAACGGGGCGGGCATCCGCTCTTGGAGAGCGTAAAAGAGTATCTACAGGACAAACATCTGCTTCTCCTGCTGGATAATTTCGAGCAAGTGGTGGCGGCGGGTGGCGTGCTCGCTGAACTGTTGACAGCCGCTCCGCACAGCAAGGCGCTGATCACCAGTCGGGCCTCTCTGAACCTGCGCGGGGAGCACACATTTCCAGTCGCACCGCTGCAAGTGCCGTCACAACAGGGTACGCCGTTCCAATCAGTGTCCGATGTGAGTTCTATCCAACTCTTCGTGGAACGAGCACAGGCCGTGCGTCCCCAGTTCCACCTGACCGAGGAAAATGCGCTCTTCGTTACCCAAATCGTGCGTCGCCTGGACGGGCTGCCTCTGGCGATCGAACTGGCTGCCGCTCGACTGAAACTGCTCTCGCCACAGATCCTACTCGATCGCCTGGACGACCGGCTGGACCTGCTTATGGGAGGCGCGCAAGATCTACCGCAACGGCAGCAAACGATGCGTAACGTCATCGATTGGTCCTACAGTCTGCTCACCCCCGAACAGCAAACCATCTTCGCCCGGTTGGGTGTTTTCGTGGACGGATTCACGCTCGACTCAGCAGAGGCCGTGTGTCGTCTGAACGAGACACTGAATGTTTTCGACGGCATTTCCGCCTTGCTCGACAGTAATCTTCTGCGTCAACAGGAAACGACCTCGGGTCAGCCACGGTTTGGCATGTTGGCCACCATTCGAGAGCATGCACTCGAGCAGTTGATAGAAATCGGCGAAGACGAAACACTGCGCCAACGGCACGCCGCCTTCTTCGCCAACATGGCAGCGGAGTCTGGCCCCAAGCTCTTCTCTGGAGCAAGCAGTATATGGCTCGACCGTCTGGAGGACGACTACGGCAATTTGCGCGCCACCCTCGACTTTGCCCAGGCCACGCCTCAGTTTCAGGAGATGGGGTGGCGCCTCATGCTCGATGTGAACTGGTTCTGGTATCGGCGCAGCTACCTCAATGAGGCACGACAGTGGTATACGCTGGCCGTTGAACAGACGGCAGCGCTGGGGCAGAAAACGCTGCGTGCCCACATCCTCAACTATGCCGGGTTGATCGCCATGTGGCAGAGTGACTTACAGGCGGCGGCGCAACTCATGGACGAAAGCGTACGCATTGTGCGCGCTGTGGGTGATGACACTGATCTGGCCACGGTTCTTTTCCCTCGCGGTGTCCTGGCCATCAATCAGGGGCAAGCAGAGCAGGCGCTCCAGATCTTTGAAGAAGCACTTCCACTCTTTGAAGCCGCCGGGCAAGAGTGGTTTCAGGCGATGATCCACCTCCATCTAGGCAATATTGCCCTCAGTCGAGGAGACATCAGCAGCGCTCACGCCCGCACCATCCAGGCGCTCTCCTTGGGCCGGCGCGTTGGGGATCGCTGGATCGTCGCTTCCGCCGTCAACAATTTCGGTGAGCTGGCGCGCTATCAGGATGATACCGACGACGCCGAGCAGTTCTACCTGGAGAGTCGGGAGCTGTTCCAACAGGTGCAATCTGCTACCGATGTCGCCCGAGCGAACCATAGTCTGGCCTGGATCGCACTCTCTCGCGGGGAGACCAGCCAGGCGCAAGCACTCTTTGCAGAGTCTCTGACGCTTCAACAACAGCTTGGGGTCAAACGTGGCGTGCTTGAAGCACTGGCTGGGCTGGCGGCGGTGCGAAACGCACAAGGAAGAACGGAAGATGCCGTTCGGGTCCTCTCCTTCGTAGGCGCTGCGTTTGAGTCGCTTGCCGCAGGAGTCTGGCCCACTGACCGCCGTGAAATCGAACGAAGCTTTGCCGCCGCTCGCGCTGAAATCGATGAGCCGACGTTCACCACTGCCTGTGAGGAGGGGAGAGCACTGGATCTCGTCGTGGCCCTGGCGGTTGTGCAGTAGTGCGATCTGGTGATCAATTAGGAAGCTACAACAAGCGAAGCTCTTGGGCACGGGCGACAGCTTGAACGCGATTGTTGACATCCAGCTTGCGATAGATATTGTTGCAGTGGGCTTTGACCGTGCTAAGCGTGACGTAGAGTTCCTGAGCGATCTCTGTATTTTTCAAGCCCTGAGCCACCAGCGCCAACACCTCTTGCTCGCGTTCGCTGAGCGGTTCGATCAATACCTGCTCTTGCTGGGGAACGGGCGGAGGAGCTGAGTGGGACGGCGAACGAATCTGGTTTCGCGGTATCGACAGTTCTCTGATCAGGGCAGATATCAACGACGCCAACGTCAACGGCTCTGTCTGCGGTAGCGTATTAGCAGGATCCTGTATGTCCCCTGGATGGCGAGAGGCAAGAAGCCGGCGAACCTTGTCCCTGCTTCTCTGGTCGGTTGCCGGGTGATCGCGCACAAAGGCCCATGTTGCCAGGCCCCAATGCGCTTCCCCACATTGCACCAGAAACGTGCCAACGCCGACCAGCACTGAGAGCAGTAAGGGAGTGATCTCCGTCTCGACGGCCACTTCAAGTGCCTGCTGTAGGTGTTGGCGCGCCCGTTTGATCTGATTCTGGGCGAGCGCCGCCATTCCTGAACCGTGCCACGCCCAAACCAACCCGCCGCGATCGCCGATCCCTTTGTAGAGAGTTGCGCTCTGCCGGTAGAGCGTCTCGGCCTGTTCGTTGTCGTTCCTCGCCAGGGCAATGGCGCCCAGATGGGTAAGTGCCACTGCCATTCCCTCGGGGTCGTCGAAATCCTCACGGATCACGTAGCTTGCCCGGTAGTACTCTTCGGCGGAATCGAGGTCGACCAACGTCTGTGTGATCTCGCCCAACTGATTGTAGACGTAGGCCATAAACCAACGGTTGCCCACGGCCTTGGTTAGTGCCAACGTGCGGCCTGCGTGCTGACCGCGCCTCGTCATACCTACCCTGGGCGATGGCAGCGCTGGTCAAACCGTACCCAGCCAGAGCCAGATCGGCCTGATCATTGCGGGCGGACGCCGCCTGCCAGGCCTCTTCCCCCAGGGAGACGGCCTCCGCGTAGCCGCCGCTGATCACCGCCAGCACCGTCAATGCCGCCAGGGGATCCGCTCCCATCACCGGCTCCGGGATAAGATCGCCCTCTTCATATAGCTCACGCGCTGCCGTCAAAACTTGTTTGGCTGCCTCCAACCGGCCCAGACGCAGTTCCAACCAGCCGCGGCCGGTCAGCAGATCGGCCCGGGCCTGTTCGTGTTCTGTAGAGGGTGGTGCGTCAGCAAGGGCAGAAAAGGCCGCGGCCAGGATTTCTGCTCCTTCACGGTAGCGGCTCTGCCCCTGGCAGTAGGCAAAGAACGGCATAGCGGCGCGGTGGATGTCGGCAATACAAGCGTGATCGATACACCACTGCCAGGCGAGGTGGATGTTGTCCAGTTCGACCTCGGTTTCGATCAGCGCCTGCCGCTGCTGCGTAGTCAATTTGTCGATGCGGTCGTACAGAAAGTTGGCATAGTAACTGCAGTGTCGCTGGCGGGTGTGGGCATGATCCTGACTCGACCCGGCGAGCATTTCTTCGGCGAACTGGCGCAACAATTCGTGGACCTGGTAGCGTCCGCTGGGCTCCCAGCGCAGTAGAGATTTATCGACGAGTGCAGAGAGCGTGGGCAACGAGGTGCCGGCCACGTGATTGGCAGCCGTGCGATCGAAGCCACCGCGGAAGACAGCGAGTTGCTTGAATGCCATGCGCTCGTCTGGATTGAGTAGCTGCCATGAGCGTTGAAAAACGACCTGCATGCTGCGATGCTTCTCGGGCACGTTGCGCAGCGAAGTTGAAAGGAAATCCAGATCACGCTGCAATTCGGAGGCGATCTCCCCTGCGGACATGGTTCTTGCCCAGGCAGCGGCCAGTTCAATTGCCAGCGGCATCCCCTCCACCAGGGCGCACACCCGCACCACGCCCGCTGCCTCTGTATCCAGGTCGAAGTCCGGTCGTATGCGCCGGGCACAGGCATCAAAGAGACGCACGGCATCGAATGCGCTCACGGATTTCACATCTATGAACGCATCCCCTTCGCCTCTGGCCTCATCGAAGGGGAAGTTAAGCCCACCCAAGGGATAGAGCCACTCTTCCTGCAGGTGCAGAACCACGCGCGAGGTGATCAGAATTTGCACACCCTGCGCTGAGTGCAGAAGCTCGCTGATCAGATCCACGCCGTCCAGGAGCTGCTCAAAATTGTCGAGAACCAGCAGAAGCTTTTTGTCCGCCAGGAAGCGAACCAGTTGCTGTGTTGGTTCATCCTGGCCGCTTACGCGGGAGGTGGAGAGCATCGGCAATGGAGGAGGCGAGCAACGCAGCCGACTGTACGGGCTGTAGATCGACGAAGGCGACGTCGTATCCTGCAGCGGCTTGCTGCGTCATGATCTGCGCAGCCAGACGCGTCTTGCCGATCCCACCGACGCCAATCAATGTGAGCAGGCGACAGTCGGGCCGATCCAACAGCCGGCTGATCTTATCGACGTCGTCAGTTCTTCCGAATAAAAGGAGTGAGAAACTGAGGAAGGTAAGACGGTTGACCATGATGTCTGCGTTGAGTTGCTGACATCTGCTCTTCTACATGTGCACGCTGTTGTATTCGATCCATGGCTATCCTTCCCCCGCATGGTCGATACAGCCAAACCAACACAATCTGTTTCCTCAGGATGTAGATTTTCGCATCCTGAGGAAACAGATCAGAAATCATCGCGAAAAGTAATTCATTGGCACTATTCTAGCACACGATGATCGAGATGATAAGGGTAATCGATTGAATCGCACCGCCCTCAAGTGCCGTCATTCCACAGTAAACTCTTGCACCATGCCCAAGGCGGCGTGCGCTGCTGCCTGCTCCTGGTCGAAGACGAAGCAGAGTAGGGCATAGCGACCTGGCTCCAGATCGAGATCCAAGTAGGCATGTGCCCCTGGTTCGATCTCGGTGATGCCGCCGAGCCCGTTGAACTGCCAAGCGTCGGCCGGCGCGTCGGGCGCCAGGGCGGCAAAGAGATCGGCGACGGTCTTGCCTTCACCCAGCCGGGCCACCCAGACCTCATGCGGATGCTCGCCTTTGTTGGTCACCTGAATCGTCTGCGGACCGGCGGACAACGGCTCGGAGAGGACGTAGTTGAAATCGACGAAATTCAGGGTCACGTCCGCATCCGGTTCAACCTGCGCTTGCCCCTCGAATTCGGTTACAGTGAGAGGGGCGATCATGCCGCTCATGAAGCGGGGTGTCCCGTTACGGTCCGGGATCCAACTGAGCAAGACGTAGTCGCCCGGCGTCAGATAGATCGTGGCACTGCTGCTTGTACCTGGATCGGGCGCATTAGGGCCGCCGTACATCTCCACCCAGTCTGGCCAGGCTGGATCGCTCTCCAGTGCTGCCATCAGGTCATCAAGGCTTTTGCTCTCGTTCAATTTGAACAACTGGATGTGGTCGTAGCCCGGCCCTTCGTTTTTCAGAACGAAGCGAACCCATCCCGCTGAAATCGAGTCGGGACCGCTGTAGCCATCGGCTCTGGCGATGAAGGTTACGTCGCTGATGGGGTATGCTGGGTTTTCCGCAACGACGGCGTTGACGGGAGACGCCTGCGCTTGACAACCACTCAGCACCATGATCAGAGTCAGTGCGCACACAATGAGAGAAAAATGGAATCGATGGAACATTTGTTTACCTCCGTTTGGCTGTTGGAAACTTGATTTATAGGAATGGTTGCATGAATGCTGCATGTTCTACCTCCTGATTAGTAGCGACGTAAATACCACGGCGGAAATACGGCGTCTGTACCACTGGTAGAGCGTGTCGGCATATTTCCGCCGGGATTTACTAGAAACTTATGCTCAGGCGACGTAGCCCTGCAGTCTCAGTTCGCCTGTGTGGATGTTCGAGGTGCCGGTGACCCAGACTTGGAGCTGGTTGACCCAGCAGTAAGCGGGTGATGTCGTGGTCAGCGTAACATTCTCACGGACCTGCCCCTGCCCCGTTTCAGGATCGACGTCGGAGAAGGTACCAATCGCAGACAGGGCGATCTTTTCACCGTCATCCGTAGTGATTTCGGCCTGAATGTTGAGGTCGAACCGTCCATCTGCGCGCACCTCTCCAAAGTCGACACCAGTAAGCGTACCGTTGATCTTTTCGCCTTCGAGCCTGCCTTCGAAGACGATGTCAAATCGGGCGCCGGATGGCGGTGGCGCAATGCCACTGTTCAGGTCGTGCAGGCTGAATCCATATTCTTTGACGCCTGTCCAGCGCAGCGATGCATCGTAGAGGTGTTCTCGAACGGGTATGGTAATGGCTTGCATCATCGTGATTCTCCCTTCCAATGTTGGTTACAATGTCTATGGCTGTGTTTCGTTGAGTCTGGTTCTGAACACGTCCACGGGCCATTGCTCAATGGCACGTGGACGTGCTTTGCTTTTGCAGCAGTTGGCTTTGCCTAATCCGCCGCATGTGCCACGGGCGACAACGACTGTTCAAGCGCGATGGGTATCGGGATCAGTATGGTCCGTTCGCCCAGGGGTGAAGCGGGCTCCTGCCCGATGGGAACCATGGGCTTTTCAAACGTACTCATTACCGTATTGCTAGAGAAAAATCCGACAGCACGTACGGTCTCGTCTCCGGTATTGCGGACGGCGTGCGGCTGCATGGAAGGCACGAGCGCCATGTCCCCCGCCTGGACTGTACCTTGTTCGTCGCCCACAGTCACTTCCGCTGTGCCCGAGAGGAAGAACAAGATCTCCTCGGCGCTGTCGGTGTGGGTGGCCAGCGCGCGCCCCGGCTCAATCACAATGGAAACCATAGCCGTGCTTTGATTGCCTGTGGCCACCGAAAAGGGAAAGCCACCCTGCATCCACGTCGTTTCGTCGTCTTGATAGCCAAATGTCGTCACGGGGAATTGATCGAGATTGACAACGTACATGATTGTTTCCTCCTAAAGGTATCCTTTGTTCACGGTTAACGTTCCAAGTTGTCTCGGCCGAAGAACGAACGTTGGGTAGAGGATATGACAGGATGCGGGGCGTGTCATCGAGAGAAGGGACAACTGTGGCCGCCGCAGGGGTTGAATCGAACGGTGAACGGAGTTGTACTAAAGTTCAACTCATGTGGATGTCCGGTTTTTACTGATCCTCCAAGGCATCTTCCCCAAGAGCATGACATCTGTACGGAGAAATCATTGATCACCTTGACAATAGAACATTTGTTCTGTAAACTCTCCTTTATAGACTATCCTCCTCTTCGTCACCCCGAAGGACCGTAGCATGAGCGGGTCGCGTCGACGCAAACTGGAACAAACCGTGGCAAGCCTGCGCCGTCGCTATGGCGATGACATTGTGCGCCGCGCCGGGGAAATGGGGCAGCGCACGCTGCCACCTCACCTCTCTACCGGCTTCCCTGAACTGGATCGGCTCACAGGCTGCGCCGGGATCCCGCAAGGGCGGCTGACCCTGCTCAGCGGCCGCACCACGTCGGGGAAGTTGACCGTCGCCTACAAGACGCTGGCCATCCTCTTGCAGAAATCTTCTGCCACGGCTGTGCTCCTCGATCTGGCCCACAGTTGCGACCCCGACTACCTGACCCGCTGTGGGGTGCGCCTGGATGCCCTCACCATCACCCGCCCCACTTCACCACAGCAGGCTGTGGCGCTGCTCCTGGATCTGCTGCATGTGGGCAAGGTGGATGCCATCCTGGTGGACAGCCTGCCCCACCTGATGGCGACCCGCGCCGACGCCCGCTATGTCAACGGCAATTTGGCCGCACTCAACCGGCTGCTGTTGGCCTCGCGCTGTGCGCTGATGATGTTGGATGAACCGCAGCCGCCCTGGCTGCGCTGGTTCGGTTTGCAGCGCGCCTTCGATGTAAACAACTGGGCGGCACTCCATCTCTCGCTCAAGCGCGAAGAATGGCTCTATCAGCGCGGCGTACTGGTGGGCTACCAGGCCACGGCCCACCTCATCAAGAGCCGCTGGGCGCAGGGCAAGGCCGCGGCCGGCGTGGCCATCCACTTTAACGGCACCGTGCAAGCGGGCAGGACGTGGTAAAACCATGAGTGTACTCTGCTGTCACATTTCAGATTTCCTCATTCGGCTGCATCTGCGCCGCTTTCCGCAAGAGATGGAGCGACCCCTGGGGCTGTTGGGGAGCGATGAGCGTCTCTGCGCGGTCTCGCCGCTGGCGCAGCAATGCGGTGTGATCGAGGGGATGACGGCGCGTCAGGCCCGTATGCGCTGCCCCGACCTAGCCCTGTTCGCCCTGGATGGCCGCGAGGCGGAGGCGGAGCAGCACGCTTTTGTGGGCAGCCTGAGCGCAGGCGGCCTGCCCGTGGAGAGCCTGGGTTGGGGCGCGGCCTATCTGGATCTGCGCTGGCTGGCTACAGAGAAAGGCAAAGTGCAGCCCTTCTGCAGCGATATCGGGCGCGCCCTGCGTCAGGAACTGGGCGACTCGCTGCTGCCGGCGTTGGGCTGGGATTCGGGCAAGTTCACGGCACGCGCCGCCGCTATGCAGACGGCGCCGGGGCACATGCGCCTGGTGGACAAGCGCGACGAGGCCGGTTTTTTGCGTCCGCTGCCCGTCACCCTGCTGCCCTTGCCGCCCCGTTCGCTGCAAACGCTGGCCTGGCTGGGCATCCGCACCCTGGGCCAGTACGCACAGTTGCCTGAAAGTGCGGTCTGGCAGCGCTTTGGGCAGGCGGGCAAGCTGGCACACGCCTGGGCGCGCGGGCGGGACAACCGCCCCGTGCAGAACGGTGTTGGGCCGCTGCCGCAGCCACTCAGCTTCAGCTTCGCCCCACCGGAAGGACTGCTAGGCCCGGTGCTGGAGGCCGCCGCCGCCCTCCTCCGCCCCCAGTTACACACCTTGACGGCGCAGATGGCGGGCATTCGTCGCCTGCGCCTGCAACTTGACTGCCTGGATGGGCGCAAACAGACCGTCGACATCGCCACCGTCGAAGCCGTGGATCAGGAAGCGCGGCTGGTTGCCCTCTTGCGCCACAAGTTGGAGGCGCTGACCTGGCGCGCCGAGGTAGAGTCGATCACCCTCTACATTCTGGAAACCGGCGAACTGCACCTGGCACAGGGACGGCTCTTTCCTGAATTCGAGGCAGTGGGCGCTGTAGAGATGCAAAATCTTGCCTCTCTATACGGCCGCTACGGCGCCATCTTTTTGCAGGGCGAGGTGGTAGACGCCCACCATCCTGTGCCCGAGCGTCGTTCCCGCCTCTATCCACGATTGTAGGGGCCGGAGATGAGCCGTCTCTGGCCGCAGGGAGAACCCATCTGGCTCGTGGCCGATGAGGTGCAGCGTCCCTGGCGCTTTACCTGGCATGGACAGCCACATCAGGTCGGCGCTATCCATCAGGAGTGGCAGGTGGACACCGACTGGTGGAGCGAAGAGGGGCGCATCTGCCGCCACTACTTCGCCCTCACCACGAACAGTGGCCTGCTCTGCGTGCTCTACCGGGATTTGTTGCAGGATGAGTGGTGGCTGGCCAAGGTGTATGATTGAGGAACCGTGATGCCCGCTTACGCTGAACTCCACTGCCACAGCTACTTCTCGCTGCTCGACGCGGCATCGTCGCCCGAAGCGCTGGTGGCGGAGGCGCAACGGCTGGGCATGACGGCGCTGGCCCTTACCGATCACCACAGCCTGGCCGGCGCGGTGCGCTTCTGGGTAGCGGCTCAGCGCACCGGCCTCCATTCCCTCTTTGGGGCAGAGGTCGCCGTGAAGGAAGGCGATCAGTTTACCCATCTCACGCTGCTGGCCGAAAACCAGGGGGGCTACGCCAACCTCTGCCGCCTGCTTACCGCCGCCCATTTGCGTGAAACCGAGGGCGACGAATGGCCCGGCAAGGTGGCGCCCTGGCTGACGTTGGAGCAGTTGTATCAACACCGCCAGGGGCTGCTAGTGCTCAGCGGCTGCCGTCGGGGTGCGCTCGGCGCCTCCTTGTTGGGCGGGGATGAGGACGGGGCCTACGCCGCCGCCACCCGTCTCGTGGATACCGTTGGCCGTGATGCGCTCTGGATTGAACTTCAACACCATGCCCTGCCCGAAGACGATGGCCTGCTGCGCGAACTGGCCGACCTGGCGCGTCGTCTGCATCTGCCCATCGTCGCCACCGGCAACGTCCACTACGCCACCCACCCCGAGAGCCGTCTGCGCGACGCCCTGATCGCGGTACGCCACAACCTGACCCTCAGCGAAGCGCGCCGCAGTGGTCATCTGCCCGACAATAGCAACTACTTTCTACATACGCCCGCGGCCATGGCCCGCCGTTTTGCCGCCTATCCTGCCGCGCTGGCCGCCACCCAGGAGATTGCCCAACGTTGTCAGGTTGCCCTGGACTTTGCCGACCAGCCCCACGCCCGCCTGCCCCACTTTGGCGAGACCGATGGATTGAGCGAGTTCGCCTACCTCTACCAGCTCTGCCACGACAATTTCACCTGGCGCTACCCAAAGCTTTCACCCCCCGTGCTCAAACAGTTGGCGCACGAACTGGAGGTGATCGAACGCGCCGGGCTGGCCGGCTACTTCTTGATCGTGTGGGACATTGTGCGTTTTGCGCGAGAAGCGGGTATCCGTTGCCAGGGCCGTGGCTCCGCCGCCAACTCGATCGTGGCCTATCTGCTCGGCATCACCAGCATCGATCCGCTCCGTCACAATCTGCTCTTTGAACGCTTCCTGGCCGGTGATGCCCACACCATGCCCGACATCGACCTCGACTTTGCCGCCGACCGCCGCGAGGAGGTGATCCAATACGTCTATGCCCGCTATGGGGCGGCGCACACGGCCATGGTCTGCAACGTCGTCACCTACCAGGCCCGCAGCGCGCTGCGCGACCTGGCCAAAGCCCTCGACTTCCCGGCGCCTGTTATCGACCGTCTGGCCAAGGGATTGGACACCCACTCTTGTGTGGATGCGGCGGCGCAGCTACGCAGGATGGAGAGCGGACGACCGGCGACCGGTGAAGAGACGCCGTTGTCCTCACCCCCCAATCCCCAGTCACCCATCACCATGCTGGCCGACCTCATGCAGCAGCTCGACGGCTGCCCGCGCCATCTCTCCATTCACAGCGGCGGCATGCTCATTACGGGGCTGCCCCTCAACGAAGTAGTGCCGCTGGAACGGGCCAGCATGCCCGGGCGCATCGTCTGCCAGTGGGACAAGGACAGTGTCGAGGATGCCGGGCTGATCAAGATTGATCTGTTGAGCCTGCGCACGTTGGGCATGGTGAGCGAGGCGTTGACATGGATTGAGCAGCAGGGACAGACAGCGCCGGATCTGGATGCGCTGCCCCTGGATGATGCGGAGATCTACCGCATGTTGCAGCGGGCCGATACGGTGGGCGCCTTTCAGGTAGAGAGCCGGGCGCAGGGGCAGATGCTGCCCCGCCTCAAGCCCACCCGCTTTGAGGACATTATTGTGGAAGTAGCGATTGTACGGCCGGGGCCGATCCAGGGTGGCGCGGTGCATCCCTATCTGCGCCGTCGTAGCGGCGAGGAAGCCGTCACCTACACCCATCCCTCGCTGGAGCCGGTGCTAGAGGAGACACTGGGCGTGCTGCTCTTTCAGGAGCAGGCCATCCGTGTGGCGGTGGTGGCAGCCGGTTTCAGCGCAGGGGAGGCCGATGCCCTGCGCCGCGCCATGTCGCGCAGCCGTTCCACTGAGGCAATGGCCGAGATGGAGCGGCTCTTTCTGCACAAGGCGCAGGCGCGCGGATTGGATGCCGTCACCGCCGAGGCCGTCTTTGCCCAGTTGGCCGGGTTCGCCGGTTTCGGCTTCTGTAAGAGCCACGCCGCCAGCTTTGCCCTCATCGCCTACCAGACCCTCTATCTCAAGCGCTACCACGGGCCCGCCTTCTACTGCGCCCTGCTCAACCAGCAGCCGATGGGCTTCTATTCACCTGAAGTCATCGTCGGCGACGCCCGCCGTCACGGCGTCGACCTGCTGCCGCCTGACATCCACCACAGCGATTGGAAGTACGTGCTCGAACAGGCCGAAAAGGGACGCTGGGCGCTGCGCATGGGCATCTCCAGCGTCGACGGTGTGGGCGAAGCAGCCTGGGCGCGCATTGACGCGGCGCGGCGTGAGGGTCCCTTCCCTGACCTGGACGCCTTGGTGCGCCGCACCCGTCTGCCCCATTCACTGGTCGAGAACCTCATCCGCACCGGCACGCTGGACAGCCTGGGCGAACGCCGGCAACTGCTGTGGGCGCTGGGCCAGCTTCCGCCCCACGACGATGACCTGGGCCTGGAGGTGCCTGCGGTCGCCGTCACCCTGCCTGACCTCGACGCCCTGGAAGCCGGGGCCTGGGAGTACGAACTCCTTGGTCTCTCGCCGGCGGGGCAGGTGATGGGCCACTACCGCGAGGCGCTGCACAAAGCCGGCATCCTCAGCACCGGGCAGGTCAAACGCGCCCGCGGCGGACGTCAAGTGCAGGTGGCGGGGATGATCGTCGTGCGCCAGCGCCCGTCCACGGCCAAAGGCGTCACCTTCCTCAGCCTGGAAGATGAGCAGGGTCTGCTCGACGTGGTGCTGCAACCGCCGGTCTATGATAAGTACCGGCAGACATTGCGCCAGACACAACTGCTGGTGATCACAGGCGTAGTGCAGCGCGCCGAAGGCGCCGTCAGTTGATTGGCCCACAGTTTGCAGGCGCTATCCTTTTCTTAGGATGTTCCCCTAAGGTATGGGGAACATCCCCGTTGAATGTTATCTGTACAATGTATAGTAGATTAGTGGGCCAGGCTTTGCCTATGCGTGACCGCATCTGACATCAGCACGATTGCGCCCAGGATCAGCGCGCCAACGAGCAGGGTGAAATCGATGGTCACCCCCAGGCGCAGCGCCCCAAACACCGCATAGAAGATCCCCATGCCGGCCAGCACCAACGACCATCCCCGCGACTCCAGGCCACCGAGGATCAACGCCGCCCCGATCGTAATGGACAGCGTCGGGCAGGGCACCAGCCCAACCGGGGCCGCATAGAGATAGGGTAGAAACGAGGTCGTGTTTAGAAAATGGAGCCGGAGGTTAGTGCGAAACAGTCTTGATATAGCCGTCGAGAAGGTGCCACGGCTTGAATCCACACGCTCTGTAGAGGTGGAGCGCTGCCTCGTTTGTTCCTTCGGTGAGGACAATCGCATGCTCCAGGCCGGCCGCCGCCATCTGCCCCATGGCGGTCAGAAGAAGCGCCTTACCTACCCCGCGACGGCGATGGTCGCGGTGTGTACCGACCGGCTCGAAAAGACCCGTGCGGTTCACCAAATCATGCCAGGTTACGGTGAAGGCAGCCAACGTGCCATCCGCTGCCTCCGCCACGAACTCACGCTCGGCGGCGTACCCGGGAGATTGCATCACCTTGCGGTACATCTCGGGCGTCCAGGTCGAACCAAATGAGGCGGCATGGACCTCGGCCAAGGCGGCTGCCTCCTCCGGCCCGGCGGCGCTTCGGATCACGTATCCTTGGGGGACAACTGGTTCCGGCAGATCGGTGAGCGAAGTCCGGCTGAGTACCCACGGTGGCTCATCCTCGCGCACCCATCCCAACTCGGCGAGGAACGCGATTCGGGTCGTGTCACACTGGTCGACCAGTTCGTAGAGTCGGTCACCGTCGATGCCATGCTGCCGCATCAGCGCCAGCGTGCGCTGCTCGGCGTAGACCAGAATTTCTCGTTCAAAGCGCGTGCCGCGCAGATCAGGCCGCACCTGGGCCTCATAGTCTTGATGGCGCGGGCCGACCAGCACCCAGGCCGCTACCCCGGCGTCGTCCTCCCAGATTGTGAGCACCTCTGCCGGATCGAACTGCTTGTTGCCGTTGAAGAGCCGATGCGGAATATCGCCGGGGTGGAGATAGCCGCAGCCTTGCGTCTGCGCGATGGCGATTGCATTAAACGACTGCAGAAGCGCAACATCCGCCTCTCGCTGATAACTGCGACGAATCATATCTTTGCTCCTGCCGGCATGACACGGAGGCTGAGCAGCGCTCCGATGATAAGATGATACTGAGAAGCGGCCAATTACATGTGTTTCAACTTTTTTCTATTTCAAAACACGATTCCCATTGTAACTCATCCAGAATCCACTGCCAGATTCTCTGTCAGGTTGGACCCTCTGGTTCAACACAATTCCATTGTACTCTTTCTGTCTCTCTTCCCTTCCATTCTCCTCGATCTTGATTGAGTGGCTGTTCCAGGTGGCTTGCGACCGAGCCAAACCAGGCCACTTTGTCGGCAAGTGAATCAGTCGTCGATCCAGATCGTCGAGTGGTATCATCTATGGATTCAACCGTCTCATCAACCGGGTAGTGTGTGATTACCCATTGGCTTGAGCAGACCACGCCGTTTACGCCACTGTCAGGAGGTCCTCATGGCCTTGTACACCGTTGAACCGAACCAGCAAACGCTGCACGGCGCCTTTTCGCGTGACATTCCCCCGATCCTGACGATTGATCCTGGTGACACTGTACGCTTTCGCACCCTGGATGCGGATTGGAACCTGGCCCCCCGCCAGTCAACGCGACACGAGGTGCGCCCTGCCCAATTTTCGCCGCGGCCACCGGGGCAAGAGACTGGGCATGCACTGTGCGGGCCGGTGGCGATCCGCGGGGCAGAGCCTGGCATGACGCTGGCCGTGGAGATCAAGGCCGTCCGCCCAGGTGGGTGGGGCTTCACGCAAGTGGGGGGGTGGCCCCATCCTGTGCATAGCCGCTTAGGGGTGGATGCGGAGGGAACGTATCTGCTGTGGACACTGGACGCGACCACTGGGCAGGGCCGCAATCAGTATGGGCAAACGGTGGCGCTACACCCGTTTATGGGGGTGATGGGCATGCCGCCGGACGCGCCAGGGCTGCACTCGACCGTACCGCCGCGCGTCACCGGCGGCAATCTCGATTGTAAAGAGCTGGTGGCAGGCAGCACCCTCTATCTGCCCATTGCCGTGGCCGGCGCTCTCTTCTCTGTGGGGGATGGGCACGCTGCCCAGGGAGACGGCGAGGTGTGTGTGACGGCCATCGAGTGCCCGATGGAGCAGGTAGATCTCACCTTTCACCTGCACGAGGATCTTTGCATCACGACGCCACGAGCGCATACACCCGCCGGCTGGCTCACGCTGGGCCTGCACGAAGATTTGAATGAGGCGGCGATGCTCGCCCTGGAGGCGATGGTGGGGCTGATGGGCGAGTTGTTCGGTGTGGATCGACTGCGCGCCCTGGCCCTGGCCAGCGTCATCGTCGATCTGCGTATTACCCAGATCGTCAACGGGGTGCGCGGGGTGCATGCCGTGCTGCCGCATACGGCCATAGCCGACGCAGGTTGGCAAATGGGCGGCGCCTAGCCGGTGCAAACAGGATGCACACCATACCGTTCGTTGTCCGCACAGTGGCCGGCGGGGAACCGGACAAACAGAGCCGCGATCGATCGAGGCGTTTGCGGCTCAGAAGACCGGGTCACGCCCAGGTTCATTGCACGGTCGCAACCGCCGGCTGCAGCGGCGCAAACTGCTCCAACTTTTGGCAAATGTCGCGGCTGTATTGAACCGCATAGCGAATGATGTGGCAAATTTTGATGATATCCTCTGCCCTCACCGCAGTCCCTGTTGGTAGAGAGAGTACTCGGTGCACAAGACCTTCTGTGACGGGCAGCAGCAAACCGGCGTGGGGGAAGTGGGAGCGGTACGGTTCCATTCGATGACATCCTGGGTAGAAGTACCGTCGCGCCAGGACATTTTCCGCCATCAGAATCTGTTGAAGCCGATCCCTGGTCAGTCCGGTGATAGAATCGTCAACCTCCAGAACGATATACTGAAAATTGCAGCGATCGCTTTCGCAGTAGCGTTGCAGCGAGATGCCGGGGATACCGTCCAACCCCTGCAGGTACGTCTTATAGTTATGCCGGTTGATGTCGATGAACTCGGCCAGGCTCTCCAGGGAGGTCAGCCCCATGGCGGCGGATACCTCATTCATCTTGCCATTGGTGCCAATATAGATGACGTTATCATATCCTGCGAAGCCGAAATTCTTCATCAACCTGATTTTGGTGGCCAGGTCGTCATCATTCGTGGCAACTGCCCCGCCCTCAAACGTGTTGAAGAACTTGGTTGCGTGAAAGCTGAACACCTCGGCGTTGCCAAAGTTGCCGATCATCGTGCCCTTGTGCGAAGCGCCAAAGGCGTGGGCAGCATCGAAGACCAGCTTCAGATTCTTTCGCCGGGCAATCTCCGTTAGCGCGTCTACCGAGCAGGGCCGGCCCCACAGATGCACACCAATGATGCCGCTTGTGCGCGGCGTGATCATCTCTTCAACCCGATTGGGATCAAGGTTGTGAGTGGCCGGATCAACATCACAAAAGACCGGCGTGATCTCCTGCCACTGCAATGCATGGGCGGTGGCAACGAAGGTAAAGGAGGGGACAATCACTTCGCCCTTGAGTCCTAAGGCACGAATGGCAATCTCCAACGCAACCGTGGCATTGCACATGGCGATGCAATGCTTGACGCCGATGAAGTCGGCAAGCCGCTGTTCGAACTCCTGCACATAGGGGCCGTGATTCGTTAGCCACCTTCTGTCCAACAAATCATTAATGCGCGCCAGAAGGGCATCCCGATTCCCGATATTGGGGCGCCCCACGTGGAGGCTTTCCTGAAAGGCCGGGGCGCCGTCAAAGATCGCCAGGTCTTCAATTCGCTGCTTTTTATTCATGATGCACCGTCCTTCACTTTCGCCGGCACACGGTGTGCTATTCACGACTTTTGTTAAGCCACGGGAAGTCCTCGTACACCGGTTCCCTCTCAAGAAAATTGCAGAGTTTTGGGTAACTTCCCCTCTCAGCCAAATTCAGCACGAGTAAGTTATCTCTGAATTTGAAATAATCAATTACATCTTGATTGTGCCGGCGGTAGTGTTCCTTAAGGGTGTCTTCATGATATGGATCACTTTCTGGTGTCCCATAGATGATTCTGTTTGCTTCCCAAAGAAATCCTCTATATCTATATGGATCACTCAACAAGTGTTCTCTGGTCGGTTTGCCTTCGATCCCATACCGCTTTGCATGAAATCTAATCAATGACTGGTACCATTGATCTTCGTTGTCTCTAATTGAAAGAATGAATTTCGAACCGGGGAACGCGTTATCGAGCGCAATGTACGTGTAGGGCAAACTAAACGGAATATCTTGATAAGCTTGAGCTACGCTGCAATAGTCAATTATTGAATGGAAATCTCTCTGAGCGTACTCATGGATGAGCAACTCCGCTCTTGCCTGGTTGCCCAATTTGAAACCAAGGTCCCTCAATGCCTGTTCTAGTGAAGTTGTTCCAGTCTTGTTAGCGCCAATACAAAAAACCTTTGGTTTTTGCTTTAGGGCCCTGACGAGTATCGGCTCCACTGATGCGGGTAGCCGTCTTTTGATCGCAAACAGCAATTCCGGCAAAGGGGTAGTCATAGTTTTTCAGTCTGCCACTCGAAAATGGGATGAATAATCCCTGCAGGTCTACCGTACCAATGTTTCACGTTGTCTGAACTCTGTACTACTTCAAACGAAGCAATTCCAGGATGTATATAGTTTTCTTCTTTGATACTGACGATCAATAAGTCAATGTGATAATTGCCACTGTTCATGAGGTTTGCCGGTATGTGGACTGTGCTACGGTAGAGACCCAACGTCGCATCCTGATTCCTTGGAGAGTGAGGATCGTGTTCGGTAGAAGTGGCAAACACTGTAATGTTCTGGTCGTTGATCACCCTCAAGGTGACACCCGCTCTGGCCTCGCCCTGCAACAACCAATACTCCACGCAAATATCAAAGGATTCGTTCATTTGGACAACTGGCAGCGTACCGCGTCCGCTGCTGATTTCAATTTTCTTTATACGTGCAACACGATTCCCCGGCGCTGTTTCCTGGGTCTGCCACTCCCTCACGTGGGCTGAGGTTGCCGTATCGCGCATATATCTGGCAATCACGTCGTGTACATAGCCGTCCAATAGCCGTTGACCCTCTACCAGCAGAATGGCGCGCTGACAAAGTGACTGCATGGCTAACATGTTGTGGCTCACAAATAGTACGGTCCGCCCCTCCTTCGCCACATCGCCCATTTTGCCCAAACATTTCTTCTGGAACTGGGCATCACCCACGGCCAGCACCTCATCCACCACCAGGATCTCGGGCTCCAGGTGGGCGGCGACGGCGAAGGCCAGGCGCACGTACATGCCGCTGCTGTAGCGCTTGACCGGGGTGTCGAGGAATCTTTCCACCTCGGCAAAGGCCACGATCTCGTCGAACTTGCGCCGGATCTCGGCGCGGGTCATGCCCAGGATGGCGCCGTTGAGGTAGACATTCTCGCGGCCGCTCAGTTCGGGGTGGAAGCCGGTGCCCACCTCTAGCAGGCTGGCGACGCGGCCCTTGATGGTGACGCGACCGCTGCTGGGTTCGGTGATGCGGCTCAGGATCTTGAGTAGGGTGCTCTTGCCGGCGCCGTTGCGGCCAATGATCCCCACCACCTCGCCGCGCCGGATTTCGAAACTGACATCCTTAAGCGCCCACACCTCTTCCTGGCTATCGCCCTGGATGATGGGCTTACCCTGCACCAGATCGCGGGTCTTGTGCCAGAGGCCGCGGGCGTTCTGCGCCAACACGTCGCGCAGGGCGGTGTACTTTTCAGTTTCGGCCTGGTGGCCGATCACGTACTTTTTGCCGAGCTTTTCGGCCTGGATCACGATGTCGTGCATAGGCTATATCAAATCCGCAAAACTCTTCTCCATCCTGCGAAACTGGGTCACACCCAGCCACAGGAAGAAGAGGACGACGAGCAGGCTAAGCAGGAAGCCGGGCCAGTAGACGGCGCTTTCGCCGCCGAGGATGCACCAGCGAAAGCCGTCGATGACGCCGGTCATGGGGTTGAGGCTGTAGAGCAGCCGCCATTCGGGGGGCACGACACTGCTGCTAAAGCCGACGGGCGAAACGTAGAGGCCGAACTGCACCAGAAAGGGGATCACGTAGCGAAAGTCGCGGTACTTTACGTTTAGGGCCGTGATCCAGAGCCCCGGCCCCAGGCTGGCAAGCAGAGCCAGCACAATGAAGCCGGGCAAGAGGAGAATGTTCCACCCCGGTGCGTACTGATAATAGAGCATCATCCCTACCAGGATCACGAAGCTGATCAAGAAGTCGACAAAGGCCGTGACGATGGTGGCGGTGGGGATGATCAGGCGCGGGAAGTAGACCTTGCTGATCAGCCTTTCATTGCCGATCAGGCTGTTGGCGGCTTCGCTGAGTGAGGTGGCAAAGAGCGACCAGGGCAGCATGGCGGCGAAGACCAGCAAGGCGTAGGGGGCGTCGCCCTCGCTGGGCAGCCTGGCGATGCGACCGAAGATTACGGTAAAGACCACCATCGTCAACAGCGGGCGCAGGATGGCCCAGGCCACACCGATGATGGTCTGTTTGTAGCGCACAGAGATGTCGCGCCAGGCCAGGATCAGAAAGAGCTCGCGGTAGCGCCACAGATCGCGCCAGTAGTTCTTTTCGCTGCGCCCGGGTTCGATGATCAGAACCTGTTCCTGGGCGGGCGGGGGTGTGATTGAGCGCAGAGGTAGCTCTTGTGTGGTCATAGAGAGAACAGTTCCCCGATTCTCATCACCAATCGATCCTGTATATCTGAATATCGTTTATCATACGTTCCAGGGTGCCGTGCTCTTGCAGAAAACGGCGCATCTCGGCTTCCGGCATGGCATAGTAGCTTTGAGCATCGCTGCCCTGACCAAACTCCTCGCCTAAGTTCTTGTAAACAGATCTGTCCAAGATAAAGTAGTCAGGTCGAATCGTTTCCATCGCCTCTGTGAGCGAAAGGTCGTACTGGCGGTGGTAGTGGTTGATCAGGGTAACGGATTGAAAGTCACAGCCGGTAAAGGCAAACCAGTGCTGGTTCGGGGCCAGGATGCGCCGGCAGGGCACCGCCGCCTGCAACTCCTGCTGCACTGCCAAAGCGCTCCGATTCGGGGGGAGTCCATTCGAAAGTAACGGCAACAGGAGCACGATGACGACGGCGGCGGCGGCGCGGCGGACCTGCCGAGAAGGGTAAGCCAATAGCGGCAGCCCTGCCTGCCCTAGCAGCAGCGCCGCAACACAGATCATCGGCAGCAAGTAGATATCCCACAGTCGCCCCACGAGCAGCGTCATGGCCAGCGCCGCCCCGATTAGCCAGGTCAGCAGCAGCCGATGGCCCGTGTCGCGGTCCCTTGCCATGGCCAGCGCCGCAACCAAGAGCAGCAGCCACATCTGATCATAGGCAGCGAAATATTGTACGTAGCGCAGGATTCCATGAAGCGGCCATGCTAGAGGGTTGAGGGCCAACAGCGGCACGTAGTGGGAACCACCAACAGCGCCGGCATTCTCACTGCCAATGCTCATCAAGCTTTCTATCACCCACGGGTTGCGCCACACGTAAAGACCCAGCCCGGCTGCGGCAGTGAGGGCAAAGGCCAGGGCGTTGGGGCTGCGCCAGATACGCCTTCCGTAGAGGGCGAAGTAGGTTGCAGCCAGGGCCAGGGCAAACATAGCGCCATGCTGGTGGATCTCCAGTGACAGTCCGGCCAATACGGCGGCCAGCACATCCCACAGAGGCTGACGACTACGCCAGCCGCGCACACTGGCGTTGAGGGCCAACAGCACCGCCAGCCCCAACCAGATCTCGGGTCGGTGCTGATGGCTGGTGTAGACAAAGAGCTGGTTGAGCGAGAGGGCAAGCGCCGCGACCATGCCAACCCGCCAGTTCCAGAGTTGGGCAGCCAGGGCAACCACAGCGGTAAGAACCAGTAGTCCGGCCAGGAAGCTGCTTAAGCGCAGACTGCGTAGATTGAGCCCACCAATTTCAATGGCCAGGCGGGCCGGCACAGCGCCTAAGCGTGTTGTGCCCTTGCCTCGATCTGCGGCGAAGGAATCGGCATCAAAGGTCGTCCAACGATTGCCGGTTTCGATCCAGTTGTGGGCAATATTGGCATAGAATGCCTCGTCTGGCTGCGTGCTGGGGAAGGTGAGCAGTGTGGCCGCGCTCAGCACCAGAGCCACGAGTAGGAGTAGTCCGGCGAAGATCGCTGCCTTGTGTTGTAAGAGACTCTCGTTCATGGCCGTTGGCAGAGCCGGAGCCGTCAGGCCCGACTCTGTAAGGACGGTGTTTTCTGCCAGCGTTTTCTGTGTCGCGCTCACGCCTGCTCCCTTTGCACAATACGACGCACGATATAGAGAGGTCGTTGTTTGACCTCCTCGAAGATGCGCCCCACATATTCGCCTATGACGCCGATGGTGATCAACTGCATGCCGGCTAAGAAGAGAATGGCCACGATCAGGGTGGCGAAGCCGGGCGGGCTCAGCCCCACAGTTAGCTTCTTGACGGCGTAGAAGAGCGCCAGCACAATCGAGAGGGCAGAGACGCCGAAGCCAAGCAGGGTGATGAAGCGCAGGGGCAGGAAGGAGAAGGAGATCATGCCGTCCAGCGCCAACGCCAGCAGCTTGCCCAGGCTATACTTGGAGTGTCCGGCGTGGCGGCCCTGACGCTCGTAGGCCAATCCGGTCTGCTTTAGCCCCACCCAACTGCGGATGCCACGCACGAAGCGGTTACGCTCGGGCATGGCCACCAGCAGATCCACCACTTTGCGGTCCATAATGCAGAAGTCGCCTGCATCCAGCGGAATCTCAATCGCCACGATCTTACGCAGCAAGCGGTAGAAGAGATCGTAGGCCTTGCGTTTGGGCCAGGATTCTTTGCGCCCCCGGCGGATGGCGTAGACGACCTCGTAGCCCTGGCGCCACTTGTCGATGAAGGCGGGCAGCACCTCGGGCGGGTCCTGCAGGTCGGCATCCATGACGATCACAGCCTGGCCGCTGGTGTGGGCCAGCCCGGCGCTGATGGCGGTCTGGTGCCCGAAGTTGCGGGCCAGTTCCACCAGGCGCAGGCGTGGATCTTGCCCGGCCCATTGCTCGAGCAGAGCCGGGCCACCGTCGCGGCTGCCATCGTCTACGAAAATAATCTCGTACTGGGGTTCGCAGGCCAGCAACACCCGGGTCAAACGCCGATAGAGCAGCGGCAGATTCTCTTCTTCATTGTAGACTGGGATCACGACGGAAAGCACCGGGCAAACCGCGGATTTGTGAAGCCCCCGGCCGTTGACCTGTGGCGCCACCGCCGGTGTCTCCATTACCTGCATCTGTGGCTGTACTGCGATTGAGGCTGCCAGTTGCCGGCAAAAGGCCAGGGCCGCCGTCGCATCCTCGGTGGGGATGGCCGGCAGGTGGCGTCTGCACCGGCATTGGTTCTGCCGGCCAGTGAGGGCGGGTGTGCCCATTTGTTTTTGTCAAACTGCCGTTTGTGTTGATCATCTCGTCTCTCCAGCCAGGCTGCGCTGCCCGGCATCATACCCCTATGGCGCAATCGTACTGTCGCTTGCTTCTGTGCGTAAGATCACAGTCTGTTCGTCCTCGTACCAAACTTCCCACGCCGGCGCCAGCCGCGCCGCCCGGATTAGCTCTTCCTGGTGTTCGGTGGATAGCATCAGCGTGTTGACGCTGTACTTTTGCAGCAGCGACTGCCAATCGTGGCGGCCCTCTCCGATTGCCATGTACTCTTCCCATTGCTCAGTCGGATAGAGTTCAAAGCGCGTATCCATAAAGACGGGTAATTCAGGGCAGGCCCAAACCAGATAGCTGCCATAGCCTATCTCGTTGAAAAGGCGCACACCCTCTCGATCAGCACAAATTCGGGCAGTTGCTGCCATTGGCGTGGTTGCCGCATCGAGGTAGAGCGCCGGTCCGTCCGGCTGCCCATAGAACTGTGGGCGCAGCCAGGGCAGTTGGAGCAGAGCCAGGGCCAGCAGGATACCCAGCAGCGGCGCGCGCAGCAGGGGGGTCAGCGGTCTACGCAAGCGTTGTCCTCCCTCGCCCCACCCCGCCAGCACGCCGGCGAAAAGAGGTGCGGCGGCCATACCATACCAGGGGGCAATGCGCCGCGCGTAGAGCGTCAAGAGCCCAAAGACGACCAGTACCAGCAGATGGCGGGGCGCCGGCCGTACTTTGCGTACATAGGCGACGAGTAGGAAGGCGGATGACAGCGCAAAGAAGAAGAAACCGTCCACCTCGCGCAGGCTGAGCGGCTGAAACTCGGTGTTGCCCTGCATGGTGGCCTTGCTTTGTAAGAATCCAAGCACGTAGTCCAGCAGCCCGCGGGGGCCGGCGGGTGTGATCGTCAAGGCCAGCAGCGAGAGCAGCGAGACGGCCAACAACAGCTTAAGCGGCGGATGTAGCGTGCGCCGGCGCCAGGCGAGCAGGCCTTCGGCCAGCACGGCGAGGGCGAGCAGCCCCAGGCCAAAAAGAAAGCCGCCGTGGGCGTTGGCCCAGAGCAGGAAGAGGGGAGGCAGCAGCCACAGCCGCCTGTGCTGCCCCTGGCGCGCGCTCTCCAGAACCCAGACCAGCAGCCCGAAGAGCAGAAACGAGATGGTCTGGGGCCGGATGTGGGTGTGAGATAGTCCGATCAGGAAGGCGGCCAGCGTGGCCAGGGCGGCGGGGCCACGCCCGCTGTGCCGGGCGCAGGCCCGCCAGACCAGGTAATAACCGGCCGTAAGGGCGCCCATGTGGGCGAAGATGACGCCTGCCGGCCCCACGCTGCTGTAGAGGGCATAGTAGAGCAACTGCATGAGCCAGGCCTGGTTGGTCCAGGCGCCGCCGGCACGGGTGTAGGTAAAGAGGTCTGTGGTTGGGATCGATCCGCTCTGCCAGATGATCTGGCCGGTGCGCAGATGCCATGAAAAGTCGTTGGCCAGGATACGGTAGAAGCCCAGGAAGACCCAGATCGCCACGAAGAGGCTGATCACGCTCAGGGCCGTGGCATCGAGCGCACGCAGGCCAAGGCGATGCCCAGGCGACGCAGCCGGCGCCTGCGGCATTGCGGGCCGGCCTTCCACTGCGACGGGGATTACGCGATCTCTGCCCATGCGACATTCTCTTTCCACCGACCAATTCTTGAGTCTGCCTTCTTGGTTCTACCGGCGTGGTGCGCTTTCAAGGAGCTATGGCTTTCTGCATTATAGCGGAGCCGGTGATTGAAAACAGGGCTAAATGTTAACAGAGAGCTGACAGTATGGTAATAGGCAAAGAGACTGTAACCTTCTTGTTAGCTTTTGGCCGATCAAGCCGGCGCTCTGTCTGCTAGACTCAGAAGCAGGTGGTTGCCCGGCGACCCAGACTTCGGCGTCGCAAGCAACACGCGCTCTGCGGTGGTAGATTTATGATTAACCTGACTGTTTGGCCGGAGAAAAGGCAAATGCGGACATGGGAAGACGTGAATTGTAAGCTAATTGTGAACAAAGAGCTGATCGCCCCCGACGGAAAAGGTGCTAGACTCAGTGACATCGAGCAGATGAAGACAGACGACAGTCTTCCCGCACCATGGAGCCAAGCTCCAAGAGGAGAGACACCGCCCCAAAGCCAACAGAAGCCATAGCCTTGTGAGGATTGGCAGTCCCTTTGCAACTCTGGCCGGCTTCGTGTCCGTGATTGTTCCCACCGCTTCGAGAGCTTTACAGTTACCTACTACCATCTCTTTTCTCCGTTTCCCTTACCCCATTCCTTTAAGGAGGAAGAACCATGTTGCATTTCTATCTTCGTCTGCAGAATGAGTTGAATGCCCTGCTCCGCCGGGAAGAAGGCCAGGACCTTATTGAGTACGCCCTGATCATTGTGCTGCTTGTGGTGGCTGCTGTCGTTGGCCTGAGCGCACTGGGCGATCAGATCAGCGGTTTGTGGACATGCAATTAGCACGTGGCTTGGTGGTTATACTGCTGCGTATGCCGTAGTCGAGCCTGGACAGCAGTCAGCGAGGACGCTGATAGCGGCAGGGTTCGACTCAGTCACTCAGATCGCTTACTACTGAGCGTCAAGAGTGATCTACTGTGTAGCACTACTGTGCGCAGCATACTGTGGAGTGAAGCAGCGCCTCTACAAAATTACCATCACGTGACCGTTGACATGACACTACAATCAAGCAGCATCCTCTTCGTGTTTTTGTGTGCGCATTCCCCTCCACCAGACACAGATAGAGTAGAAGTATGATGATGACCAAACGGTTGCGAAGGGAGGAAGGACAGGACCTAGTTGAATTCGCCCTCATCCTGCCCCTGCTTCTGATCGTCATCCTCGGCCTGATTGAGTTCAGCATCCTCTTTTGGTCTTATAACACGATTGCCAACGCCGCCCGCGAGGGCGCACGCGCAGGGATCATCAACGGTATGACGGCAGCCCAGGTTGAAGATGTGATCGAGAGCAGTGCCGTAGGCCTACCCCGTCAGGCCGACCCTGCGAGCTGTCCCAGTCTGCCCTGCCTGGGTTATACCGTGCAGGGGTTGCCGGATGGTTCTGTGATCAGCGTCACGGTCACCTATTCAACCAGCCTGATTTCGGGCCCTATGATCAGCATTGTGGGCGGTGACGGCACGATTGTGTTGCGCGCTGCCGCCAGCATGAATAGAGAGTGAGAAGGACATATGCGTGGTCTACTGTGGTTGATCAGCGGTCTGGCCGTCGCCTTGATTGCGGGCGTCGTGGCCTTTGCCTTTCTGAGCCGGGCGACGCCGGCGCCTGGTCCGGCCCAGGTCTCTACCCTAGCACCGGCGGCGCTGGTCGAGGCCGTGGTGGCTATAGAAACCGTGGGCGTGCGCAGCCTGCTCACCTCGGAGAGTGTGGAGCTGCGCCAGTTGCCGGTGGACTCGCTGCCCGACGGCGCGCTTAGCACGCTGGAAGAGGCCGTGGGCAAGATCACGCTGGTAGATCTCTACCCGGGTGAGGTGATCCTCGGGCAGCGCCTGGCCGATCCCGATCATATAACCGGCAACGGGCGCACTGCTCTCCTCATGGAGGAGGGGCAGGTGCTATTTGCCGTCCCCCCATCGGATCTGATGAGCAACATCGGTGTGCTTAAGGCGGGCGACCGCGTGGATCTGATCTTTTCGTTCGACTTTACAGGTAATGGCGGCAGCAAGGCAGAAAAGATGACTTTCAGCCTGCTGCAAAACGTCTCGCTCTCGGCCATGATAGGCGGTACTGTGCCCGAGGGCGCCACCTCGCCCGTCGATCCACGCGCGCTGCTGCTCATGCTCGATCCCCAGGATGTGTTGGTGCTCAAGCAGATGTTGGACATGGGCGCCAAGATCGATCTCGTGCTGCGCGCCCCCGATGACGACCAGGAATTCGATCTGGATCCGGTGGACGAAGAGTACATTGTCAACGGCTGGAGCATCCCCCGCTAAGGCAATATGACAGTCGTCTTTTGCACCACAGGAGGTTCTCTTGGCAGGCTATCTTTCCGGTGAAACACTTCGTATATTACTCGTAGGCGGCAATGAGGCCGGCCGCGAGACCGTGGCTCACGCTTTAGAGGGCCGCACCGGCGATTACCGTCTCTACTGGGTCTCTCAGCCGGAGCTGACCGAAGGGCGCAGCCGGGATCTGGTGCCACACGTGATCCTAGTGGACAACGATCTGGGCGGAGGCGATCCGGCGCGCTTGATCCGCAGCCTGGTGGCGCAGATGCCCGGCTCGGCTGTGCTGGCCCTGGTCGGCCGCGATGAGATGTCACTGGCCCGCGGCGCCATGCTGTCGGGCGCGCGGGCTTTTGTCACCAAACCCGTCGATCCCGGCGAACTGGGTGAGACCCTGCGCCAGGTGTTGGGTCAGATGGCGGCGGCGCCTGTGGCCAAACGGGGCGTCGCGGCAGCGCAGAGCGGGCGCATCCTGGCCTGGTGTGCGCCCAAAGGTGGCACCGGCCGCACTACCCTGGCCATCAACACCGCCATCGCCCTCCACCAACAGACCAAACAGTCACTTGTGCTGGTCGACGCCGACTTCGCCTCGCCCGCCCTCGATGTGGCGCTTAACATCCACGGCGAGACCGACATGCTTGATCTACTGCCGCGACTGGCCCAACTCGACGGCGATCTGTTGGATAGCATTCTGGCCAGCCATAGCACCGGCCTGCGTGTGCTGTTGGCGCCGCCGCCGGGCGATCTCGTCGACCCCATCCCTGTGCCCCAGGTGCAACAGATGATGGCTCAGTTTAAACGCAGCTTCGCCTGGACGGTGGTGGATACGGGGCTGCCGCAGGACGAGACCATGTTTACCTTTTTAGATGCGGCCGACCAGATTGTGCTCAACGTCTTGCCCGAAATGGTGGGGCTGCGCAACACACGCATCATGCTCGATCAGATGCGCGAGCGCAGCTACCCAGACGAGAAGATCTGGGTGGTGCTCAACCGCTCCAGTATCCGCGGCGGGATCACGCGTGCCGCCATCGAGGATCGTCTGAAGATCCAGGTGCGCCATGTCGTGCCCGACGATCAGGGTCTGGTAACGCACAGCATCAACCGTGGGGTACCCCTGGTGCTCAGCCATCCACGCAGCGCGGTGGCGCGAGCCCTCTACAGCCTGGCCCGCCAACTGGCCGATCGATCGCCCCGTTCTGCACCGGTCGCCGACGGTCGGGTCGCCAACGCTGGATTTCTACGCCGGCTATTTAAGCGGTCAAACGGTGGCGAGCAGCTCGAATACACACGGAGTCAGTAGCCATGGTCTCGCCCCTTTCCTTCGGCCTGCTAATTGGTCTCTCGGTCTTCCTCTTTGCCATCGCCATCTATCGACTGTTTGACCGCCGCGATCCAATTGACGACCGCTTAAAGGAGTATACCGAAGGCCGCGACGTCGACGAGTTCTATGATCGGCCGCAGCGCCGCCTGCCCCTGCTGACGGCCTGGGTTGGCCGCTCACGGTGGGGACCGGGTCTGGCGCGGTCTCTCTACCGGGCCGCATTGCCGCTGACCGTGGCCGAGTTCGTGCTGATCATTATCCTGGCCGGTCTGGTGGGCTTCCTGGTGGGGGCGGTGGGTGTCAACTTCTTCGCCGGCGCGCTGTTAGGGTCTATCTTCGCCTACTTGCCCATCCAGTGGCTGCGTTTTATGCAGAACAGACGGCGCCGTGCCTTTACCGAACAACTGCCCGATGTGCTGGCCCTGTTGATCGGCGCCCTGCGTTCAGGCTATGGCCTGCACCAGTCGATGCAGCACCTGGTGGAGCAAATGCGCCCGCCGGCCTCAGAGGAATTTGGGCGCACGGTGCAGGCGCTGGATCTGGGGCTGCCGCTGCCACGGGCGTTGGATGATATGGTGGAACGGGTGGGCAGCGACGATCTAGAGATGATGACCCTGGCCATCAAGGTGCAGCAGGAGGTGGGCGGCAACCTGGCCAACACCCTGGCCAACATTGCCACCACGATCCGCGAGCGTATCCGCATCCGCCGCGAGGTGGGTGTGCTGACGGCGCAACAGCGCCTAACCGGCTACATTCTGGCGGTGGAACCGGTTGCGCTGGCCCTCATCTTGTGGACGGGCAACCGGGACTACTTTGACCCCTTTTTCGAGCCAGGTCTGATCCGGCTGCTGCCGGTTGTCTCTGTGCTGGGGACCTTGCTGGCCTTCTACCTGATCAACCGTATCGTCGATATCGAGGTCTAGACTGATGGACGGATTTGACTCTTTGGATCTGGCCGCCGCGCTTAGTTCGCCGCTAACCTTTGGTCTGTTGGTGGGGTTGGCCGTCTATTTGCTGTGGATGGCGGCCACCGCACTGCGCAGCCCTGCCGGCCAATACCAGGATCGGCTGGCCGGCTATGTAGGGGCACAGAAAGGGCGTGCGCGTCCACCCCGACCTCCGCTGAGCGTGGCGTTGCGCCGTACCATCCACGTGCTGGGGCGCTACACGCCCAAGAGCAATTGGGCCAAGACCGAAGAACGACTGCAGAAGGCGGGGCGGCCCGGCAACCTCTCTGTGCTCGACTTTATGGGGCTGCGGCTGCTTATGCTGCTCTTGCTGGGCGGCGGCTCTTTCTTTCTGATGGCCGTGTCGCAGCCCTTTGCCGTGGCGCTGCGCAATGCCCTGGTGGCCGCCTTGATCGGCTACCTGCTGCCCTCGTTCTGGTTAGGGCGGGCGGCGCGCAAGCGACAGCACCAGATCTTACGCGCCCTGCCCGACGTGCTGGACATGCTCACGATTGGGGTTGAGGCGGGGTTGGCCTTCGAGTCGGCCTTGCTGCGGGTCAGCCAGAAGTGGGACAACGCCCTGACGCGGGAGTTCCGCCGAGTTGTCAGCGAGATGCGGGTGGGCACCGGGCGCGACGAGGCGCTGCAACGGATGGCGGCGCGCGTGGCCGTCGACGAGATCAGCGCCTTCGTGGCCGTGCTCGTGCAGTCGAACCAACTGGGGATCAGCATTGCGCAGGTGCTTAACAGTCAGGCCGAGCAGATGCGTCTCAAACGTCGCCAGATGGCCGAGGAGACGGCACGCCAGGCCTCGGTCAAAATCGTGATGGTGGTGGTCTTCTTGATCTTTCCTTCCATCTTCGTCGTCGTCTTGGGTCCTGCTTTCCCACGCATTATGACGCTGCTAACCGGCGCCACCAGCGGTATTGGCGGCTAACCAAAGAGGAGCTTTGCATCATGACCGTTGCCTACCCTCCTGAGCCCTCACCCAGCGAAGATCCGCTCTATCGCGCTGCCATGACCTCTATGCAGGATGGAAAGTGGGCGCAGGCGCTGGACAGCCTTTCGTCTCTGGCAGCACGCTATCCTGAAAACAGTCGTGTCCAGAGCGCCCTGGAGATGGCCCAATTCAAGGCCGATCTCGATGCCGGCAGCAGGGTGCGCGCCAAGAACTGGATCTTGCCGGGCTGGAGCGCTTTCGTGCCCCTTTTTGTGCTGGCTGTGTTGGCCATCTTTGTCTTGCTGGCCGTGCGCTTCACCAATTCGGTGATGCGGCCGATGCTGGCGGAAGCACAGCAGACCCGCCAGATCGAGGGCGCCCTGACCCAGGCCGAGGGGCTGGCCGAGCAGGAACGCTTTGATGAAGCGCGCACGCTGCTGCAAGAGAAGGTGCTGGTCAGGGAGCCCGACAAGGTCAGGGCAAAGGGCCTGCTCAGCACGATCGAGTACAAGAGCCAGGTGCTTGACCTCTACAGAAAGGCCGTGGCCCTGATGGACGAGGGCGACTACGGCACATCCACCATCATCTTTCAAGACATCGCCGGCCGCCACCCGGAGCCATACAAAGATGTGAATCAGCGGCTGGCCCGCATCGACCGGCTGGTCGAGCAGCAGCAGCTCTACTTGCAGGCCGATCTACTGGATAAAATGGGCGAAGTGCAGCGCAACGAGGCGATTGCTGCCTATGAGGCGTTGCAGGAGCTGAATCCTGATTATCAGAAGAGCCGGGTGGAAGAGCGTCTGATTGCCCTGTATTTACAGGAGGCGCAGGCCATTGTGGCAGAGGCCGACCCTGACCGTTTGCCGGCGGCGCTGGCCCTGCTGAACAAGCTGATCCAGTTGGCGCCACGTCACGATCAGGGGTTGCCCGAACGCAACCTGGTGCGCAACTATCTGGACGGCGCCGAGGCCCATGCCGCCGGCGAGTGGCAGGATGCGGTGGACGGCCTGGAGAAGGTCTACGAGGTGCGGCCTGATTTTGTGGGCGGCCTGGCCGTGGAACTACTCTACGATTCTCTGATCGAACTGGCCGACGAGTATCAGGCCAACGGCGATGTGGAAAGGGCCAATCAACTGTATAGCCAGGCCCGATCCTTGCCCGTAGACGACACGGGTCGCGCCCGATCCGGTTTGGCCCAGACATCGCCTACGGCAACGCCTGCCCCCGTTGTGCCGGCGCGCAGCGTTGCCTTTGTGGGTGGTGTAGGCGGCCCGGTGCCAGATCCGCCGACGCCGACACCCGTGCCCCCCACGCCGACGCCCACGCCATCATCGATCCTGGCCCAGGGCGGGCGCATTGTCTTTAAGTCCGACAACAGAGATCAGCCGGGCTTCTGGGCCATGGATGCCTCAGGCGAGAACCGCACCTATCTGGGCAACAACGCCGATCTAGAGCGGCAGTACAACGAGCTGCAACAGGCCGAGGCCTGGTCGGGCGAGCGCCTGCTCTTCGTGCGCGACGGCGGCAACTCGGCCCAAATCTGGTTGGCCGAGAAAGGCGGCGGCGACCGTCAGATCACCTTCTTTTACGGCGTGAGTTATAACCCGGTCTGGTCGCCTGATGGACAGCATATTGCCTTCGTTAGCCAGGAGCACCGCAGCGACGACATCTGGACATCGTGGGCGGATGGCGCCGAACCGCGCAAGCTTACCAACAACACGTGGGAATGGGACAAGCACCCCTCCTGGTCGCCGGATGGCGGTCAGATTGTTTTCTGGTCTAACCGCACCGGCGTCAAGCAGATCTGGGTGATGGGTGCAGGCGGTGACGAGCAGCGCAACATCAGCAACGTGGGCTGGGATGAATACGACCCCATCTGGGTGAAATAAAGTGAAAAGGACTTTCTATGTTTGAGAACAATCGTCGCAGCCGGCGTGGGCTGCCCCCCGTCGAACCCAACGGCGTCAATGGTACATCGCAGCCGCCACGCGATCCACCCTCCCGGCAGTCACTGCCGCCGGTATCGTCGATGCCGGCGCGTGCACGTGCCGGCGCCGGCCGCCCCGATCTGCGCGTCGATCCTTACGACGACATCTTAGATCAGGTGCAGCGCCAACTGCTGGCCGATCTGAATCCTGCGGCTGCCAACGATGTGGCGGAGGTGCGCCGCACCCTCGAGCGTCTCTTCACTGAGGCGCTGTCCACGATCGATCTGCCCATCACGCGCACTGAACGCAACGGTCTGTTTGAGCGCCTTGTGGCCGATGTTATCGGGCTGGGCCCCATCGAGACCTTGATGCAGGATGAAACCGTGACCGAAGTCATGGTCAACGGCCCGCACATGATTGTGGTGGAGCGCAACGGCGTGCTCGAAGAGACCAATCTGCGTTTCAAAGACAACGCCCAGGTGATGCGCGTGATCGAACGGATTGTGCGCCCGTTGGGGCGTCGCATCGACGAAAGTAGCCCGATGGTCGATGCACGTCTGGCCGACGGCAGTCGCGTCAACGTGATCATCCCGCCGCTCTCGCTGATCGGCCCCTGCATCAGCATCCGTAAGTTTGCCCGGCGTGCCCTCACCGCCGCCGACCTGGTCCAAATGGGGGCGCTGACCACCGAGATGGTCGAGTTCCTGCAAATGTGTGTGCATGGCGCCCTCAACATTGTGGTCTCGGGTGGTACATCCAGCGGTAAGACGACCTTTTTGAACATGCTCTCCTCCTTTATTCCGCCTAAGGAGCGCATCATCACCATCGAAGACGCCGCCGAGCTGCAGTTGCAGCAGCGTCATGTCATCTCGCTGGAGTCGCGACCACCCAATATCGAAGGCGTGGGCGCGGTGCCCATTCGCCAGCTTGTGATCAACAGCCTGCGTATGCGCCCCGACCGGATTGTGGTGGGTGAGTGTCGTGGCCCCGAAGCGTTGGACATGTTGCAGGCCATGAATACGGGCCACGATGGCTCGCTGACCACGATCCACTCCAACGGGCCGCGCGACACGCTCTCGCGTGTGGAGACGATGGTGCTGATGGCGGGTATGGAACTGCCACTGCGCGCGATCCGTGAACAGATCGCATCGGCCTTTGATCTGGTGGTGCATCTGGAACGTCTGGCCGACGGCACTCGCCGTGTGGTCAAAATCACCGAGGTGCAGGGCATGGAAGGCGACACCATTGTGATGCAGGATCTCTTCGTCTTTGCACGCGCCGGCTTGAGCGAAGGGCGCATCCAGGGTCACTTTACGGCTACGGGCGTGCGTCCCAAGTTTGTTGAGAAGCTGGCGGCATCGGGCGTGCAGTTGCCGCCGCACCTTTTTACGACCACAGGTGGTCGCAACGGCTGGTAAAGGGGAGGCGGTGGTAGGCATTTTGTGCACAGCGCCACGAGACTTGCCTTGCCCCTTTGCCTTGTAACGCTTCTGGTTCGGCGCACCGGCCAGGAGGCGTTCAGGCATCCGAGGATGAGGTAGCCAGTGCGTCACACCGCGAAACGGAACAGGTACTTACCGTCACGTTTCTTGTCGATGGACTAAAGGGGAGATATGGCAGATCTGAGCAATTTCTGGGGAAGTGAACGGGCACGACGACGCACGGTTGATCAGCCCGGGCCAACGGACGACGGCGGGCGCACGCTGCCACCTGTCGCTCTGCCCGCAGAGAGCCCGGCTCAGCCTGTCGATGGCGCGTCGGAGACAGACGGCGCAGCCGAGATGACGGGGGTCGCCAGTCTGGCCCAGGTGATGGAGGAGATGGAGTACCAGTCTCTGAGTAAGGAAGGCAATCGGTTTCGCACCCTGGCGACCGGCTTTACGCCGCTGGACGATGTGCTCAACGGCGGGCTGCGGCCGGGCGAGTTGGTCATTCTGGGCGGTGCGTTTGGCGTGGGCAAAACCATCTTTTCGCTGCAGATGGCGCGCAATGTGGTGCTCAACCATCCTGAGAGCTCGGCCATGTACATCTGCTATGAGCACGATCGCACGCACCTGCTGGCGCGCCTGCTCTGCCTGGAGAGCGCCGAGCATGGCTATGGCGACGATGCGTTGACCTTGCGCAAACTGTCGCAGATGGCGCAAGAAGGCGGTGGGGGGGTGATCAATCGATTGCGCTCGATGCCCCGCTATGCTCCGATCCTGCATACGCTGGACAGTTACGCGGCGCGTTTGATGCTGGTCAAGGCCAGCGGTCATCATTCCACGATGGGGCAGGTAGCCGAGTGGGCAAAGGATCTGGCCGGGTTCGGATCACAGAATCTGTTGGTGGTGGACTATTTGCAGAAGATCCCGCTGGGCCGCTCGGATCTGCAAGAAGAGGATGAGATCACAACCTTTTTGACGCAGTCGCTCAAAGAACTGGCGATGCAGACGGGGCTGCGCATCGTCGCGATTGCGGCGGCGGATCGGATTGGCCTCAAGGCGCAGCGTATGCGCCTCTCGGATCTGCGCGGCAGTTCGGCGCTTCAGTACGAAGCCGATGTCGGCCTGGTGCTGAACAACAAGTACGCCATTGTTAGCCGCGAGCATATGATCTACAACCTCAACCAGGCCGACTCTATGCGCAACTACGTGGTTATGAGTGTCGAGAAGAACCGGTCCGGCCGCAACGCGGTGGACATGGAATACCAGAACGATGCCGCTCACTTCCGCCTGGTGGCGCGAGGAGATTATGTGCGCGATCGCCTGGTGGATGAAAAGGTGACGCTGGCGTGATGCCCCACCTCACTCACGCCTCTACCAGAGCCGTGAGGATGCAGGTCGACTTGCGGCAGGAGAGAGAGCAAGGGCTATGTCGGAACGAGTACAGGGCGTAGGCAACATCCCACCTTCATCGCCGGCAAGCTATTTGCAGGCGGTGCTTCCTCGCGACTTTGTGGTGCTGGATACCATTACCCTGGACGGTTGCCACTTTGACATTTTCGTAGTCGGCCCCGGCGAGCTCTTCGCGTTACATCTGCAAAAGGGGCGCATTGCACCCGATCTGACCCAGCGGCGCAGCGTGCTGGATGGCTTTCTGCGCCGTGAACTGTCTCAACTGACCCTGCCGGTGCAACATCTCGTGGTCAGCGACCAGGCGGATGCGGGTGCTGCGCCTGAGACCAAACGCCGTTCACGCGGGCTGGCGCTACCCGCCGTTGTGGAGCTCATGCTTGCTTCGGACCCGCCGCGGACGACGGCGCACTCCTCGCTGGCGGATGTGGTGGTGCCCAGCCTGACCCGGCAGTCACTCGATCTTGGGCGACGGCTGGACGAACCTTTTATCACACGTTCCGGCCAGAAAGCGCGGAGTGTGAAAGAGGTGGTAACCATCCTTGATCGGCGGCGCGACGACGGTGTTTTTCACCTGCGCAATGGATCGCTGGGGCGCTGGCTGGCGGAACAGGGAGTAGAGCCGTTGGCAGAGTTGGTGCGCAATGCACTACAGATTCACGGCAGCGATGGTCAGATGGCGTTGGAGTCTTTTTTGATCGGGACGGGGTTGGTAGCGCGTCCACGCCTGCTGGTGAAACCCCCAGAGGCGGATCTGGGGTACGTGCTGGTGGGGCAGAAGAATGGTTGCCACCTGCATATCCACAAGGGCAAGGGGCGCGGCTACCTGGCCGGCAGCATCCATAGCCCGCATTCCTGGTTGCACGTGACGCCCGACCGATTCAGCGGCGACAGTGTGGATGCCGTCGTGCGTATCGACATCGAGTCGCTGGCCATCCGTCGCGAGCCCTATGAGACGGCGCTAGAGATAGAGTCGAACGCCGGCAGTGAGCCGGTATTGGTGCCGGTGCGTTTTCAGGTGATGCCGGTGCCCTCGTGGCTGCAACGGCGGCTGCTGCGCCCCTTGTTGGGGGCCGCGATCCTGGGTGGGATGGGGGCTGCGCTGGGCTTTCTGTTGTGGCTATTGGAGCCTGTGGAGACGGGCGCAGCCATCGGCTGGGGGGTGACGGTTCTCTGGTTGCTGGCAGGGCTGCTGCTGGGGATACGCCAACCGCAGGCCTGGCCGATCCCCTATGCCTGGCGACGCTGGCTGGGGCGCATCCTGCGCTGGCAGGGCGTGCTCTTCGGCGTCGCAGTCCTGTCGGTGGGGGGGTGGCGCTGGCTGGCGGCTGACCTGGGCTGGCCATCGCTCGAAGTGGGCGCCTGGCTGGCCGAGGTGGCGGCGGCGGCTGTTGCGGTTGTGCCTGCCCTGCGTGTTGAATTGGGCGAGCAAACGCGGGCGCGGGGGGCGGCGCAGCCGGTTCCGCAGCCGTTGTGGCGGCGGGCCCTGCCGGCGGCGGCCGCGCTGGCGCTCACGGGATTGCTGCTGTTCGGCGTGTATCGGGCAGGCGGCGCCTGGCAACGCTACAGCGCCGACGGTACGGTGGACACCGTGCAGCTCCAGGTGGAGGATGAGTTGACGTCGCTGGAAGTGGGTTTGAACGGCTGGCTCAACGAACTCACCATCCGCTACTACGACCGCCGCAACCGTGAATCACGCTCGCTGGTGCCCGAGTCGGTGCAGCGCTGGTGGCGGCAGATTGTCTATGAATAGCGGCGCAAAAAGTAGCGGGCAAAATGTAGTGGGCCAGATCTGAGTGAGAGGCTACATATGGCACACAAACGACGTTAAGCGTGGGAGGAGACGGGTTCTGTATTCCACGATTATCGTCGGCGTTCCCTTCGACGATGATAATCGTGGCGCCGCAGGGCACCTTCCCATCGCCGCCATAACGGAGGGAGAAGCACTTTCCCTCGCTGGGATCAATTTCAGCGATCCTACGCTGGCCGACGTGCACCAGGCCCGTATAGACTGGGGTGATAGAAGTACTATCACGAGCGGACAGATGGACCAGGACGCGGATAGGGTCACGTCCAGCCATATCTACACCGACAGCGGCATCTACACCGTGACGGTGACCGTGAACGATCAGTATGGTGGCGCCGACGGCCCAGGATGACGCCGCCACCACTGAACCTGGTACGTCTGTGATCCTACAGATGGAACAGTGCAGCGCTGGCGGCGGCGGATTGTCGATAAGAAACGGAGCCAATGCCTGCCTTGGGGAGTGGGGGAATATGGCGTGCAAGCGATGCAGTGAACGTGGGGCCAATCTAATTGAAGCGGCGCTGATCCTGCCGTTGCTGCTCTTGCTGATCGGCGGCATCGTTGATTTCGGTGGGGCGTTTAATCGGTACATTGCCATTACGAACGCCGCGCGCGAGGGCGCCCGTTATGGATCCAAGTTTCCGCATTACTATGCAGGGATTGTTGATGCCACGACGCAGGAGGCCTCAAATCTTGGCGTCACCTTAACTTCGAGCGATATTTCCATAGCACCGATGCCAACGCCAGCGGTAAGGGGCACAACAATCACGGTGACTGTCACCTACTCGTACACAACATTGATCGGAGGCGTCATCGGCGCACCGGTCATCCCGCTACGTACCAGCACGTCGATGATTGTATTTGGGAAAGATAACGGCCCAAAAACACCAACACCGGGGGCACCGTGAAACGCATGGACTTGCGAAATCTCAGGAATGAAGAGGGGCAGACGCTGATCTTTGTCAGTCTCACTTTAATCGTGTTGTTGGCTTTTGCAGCCCTGGCTGTCGACGTTAGCTATGGGTATGCTCAGCGGCGCAATATGCAAAATGCGGCTGACGCCGCCGCATTGGCCGGCGCGTATCAAATGTGCTTTGTGGATCCAACCCAAAGCAACGTGGAGAAAGTGGCTCAAGACTACGCCACAGAAAATAACTTGGCCGCGTGGGCCGACGTCGATTTGAGCCATCCTGGCGTTGCCGGCGGTCTGATCACGGTCACCACGCAGATCACGACACCCACGTTTCTTGCCGGGGTGTTGGGCTTCCCCGAAATCAACGTGGGGGCGCAGTCCGTTGCTGCTTGCGGCGCTGCCAACCGGGCGTGCGGTCTTTGGCCACTTGCCTTTGACATCGAGCAGTACAACGATCTTCTTGACGGCGGCGCAGGTTGTGGCACTGAGTTTCAAGTTTGGAATGATGATAAAATTGTCGATTGTTCGATCTATGATTGTGATTTGAATAATGATGGAACAGACGATGTAATCGTAGGGGGAGATCGAGGATGGCTTGATTTCTCAGAAGTTGTCAGCCCCGAGTACGAAGATTCATGTGTCGCAAATGGTTGCGGGGCATCGGAGTTGGAATGTCATATCCGAAATGATGAAGGTGCGTTGATCAATCTACCGGCATGTATTCCAGGAGACTCGGGTGTTAAGGCGGGTGTGAAAGACGGCATTATCTCGCGTATCAATGATTCGGTGTCAATTGCGTTATTTGACTCTGTTGGCTGCAATGCAGGGCGGACTTGTCCTGGGGGATTGCCGTATCACGTTGTCAGTTTTGGCTGTGTCAAGGTTAAGTCCTGGGAGCAAAGCCTGAAACTTGATAAGAAGGATGGCAGTGGTGGCAATGTGGTGGGCAAAGCTATTGTCGTGGAGATAGACTGTGATGGGTGTGAAACGACATGCGGAGGCACAGATGGAAGTCTTCCGATTCCAGGAGGAATCAGAGCTGTGAATCTACTCAAATGAGTTTATTGTTTTATGGATTCGGCCTTTTCGCCGGCTGGCTCGTAGGCGGACTCGCCAATTGGGCCGCCGATCATTTGCCCGCCGTGGGCAAAGAGCAGAGCGTGGATCTGTCGCTCTCGTCTTTGCCGCGCTACTGGCGGGTTGCGCCCGATCTGCCGCGGCGTGGTCGAGCCGTGTGGCTCACGGTGTCGATGATGGCGGCTTTCGCGCTGATCGCCGGGCTGCTGCCCGACGCCGGCCCGCTGCTGGCCGTGGCCTGGCTCTACGTGGCCTTTCTGCTCACGGTGCTGGTAATTGATCTGGAACATCGCCGCGTCCTCAATGTCATGTTGGGGCCGGCGGCCCTGGTGGTGCTGGCGCTGAGCCTGCTGCCGGGGACACCATCGCTCTTGAGCGCGCTGCTTGGCGGCGGCGCCGGTTTCGCTTCGTTCCTGCTGATCGCCATCCTGGGGCGGGGGGCGCTGGGCTTCGGGGATGTGAAACTGGCGGGGGTGATCGGCCTGATGACCGGCTACCCCGCCGTGATCCCGGCGCTGGTGCTTGGGATCGTCTTGGCCGGGGTGGCTGCCATTGTTCTCCTCGTCAGTCGACGAGCGACCCGCAAATCGTATATGGCCTATGCCCCCTACATGGCGGTGGGGGCTATCCTCGTGATCGTGGTGAGCTTCAACTTCCGCTGAAAGTGCTGCCCGGTGCTGCGTCGAGCGTGATTTGATCGGTAGGGGCGCCGCTTGCTGCGCCCGCATGCGCGGCGCAGCAAGCGCGCCTACGGAACTGCCGGCACTTGACCGTTGACTCGACACTGGTAAATCCCGGCGCCAATCCTCTCGACCAATCGTACAGACGCCACACTTCCGCCGTGGTATTTACGCCGCAATCTGCTAGCGTAGCCGCTCTGCCACCAACTCCGCCACGTCCTTGACCACGACGCCGTCGCCTGCCGTGTTGGCGGCGTCGGTAAGCATGGTCAGACAGAAGGGGCAACCGACGGCGATGGTCTGGGCGCCGGTGGCTTTGGCTTGATCGTAGCGTTCGGCGTTGACGGCTTTATCGCCGTGCTCCTCTTCCTTCCACATTTGGGCTCCGCCCGCTCCGCAACAGAACGATTGAGTGCCATGACGCGGCATTTCGACCACGGCCAGCCCTGCTCCGTTCAGTGCAGCCCGGGGGGCGTCTACGATGCCGTTGTGGCGACCGAGGTAGCACGGATCGTGGAAGGTGATCGTGTCCGCTGCGCCGTTGCCGGCGGCGCTGACGCTGATCTTCCGGGCTGCGGTCAACTCCGAGAGTAGCTGCGTGTGGTGGATCACATCATAGTGGCCGCCGAATTGGCCGTACTCTTTGCCCAACGTTTGCAGACAGTGTGGACAGGTGGTGACGATGCGCTTGGGCTTCACTTCGTTGAGGGTTTCGATGTTGGCCATCGCCATTTCGTAAAAGAGGTATTCGTTGCCGGCGCGGCGGGCGGCATCACCCGTACAGCTTTCCATCTCGCCCAGGATGGCATAGTTGACGCCGGCATGGTTGAGCACTTTGGCCAGCGCCTGCGCCGTCTGCTGCGCCCGTGGATCGTACGACGGCGCACAGCCTACCCACCACAGCAGATCGAAGTCTGGGTTGTCCTCAACGGTGGGGATGTCGAGACCCTCGGCCCAGTTCATGCGGTCGCCGCCGCTCTGATTCCACGGATTGCCGTTGCGCTCCATGCCGCGGAAGGCTGTCTTCAACTCTTTGGGGAATTCGTTTTCAACCAGCACTTGATGTCGCCGCATGTAGAGGATGTCGAACATCGGCTCGTTGCCTACCGGGCAGATCTCCACGCACGCCCCACAGGATGTACACGCCCACATCGCAGACTCGCTCATGGCGAAGTCCAGCAGCGGCGGCGTCTGCGCGCCGTTGGCGATTTCGGCCATGTGTCCGTTGATATAGTAGCGCTTGTTGATCTCCAGCGCCGACGGGGAGAGTTCTTTGCCGGTGAGATAGGCCGGGCAGGCGTCCTGGCAGCGATTGCACATGATGCAGGCGTAGGCATCGGTCAGGTGAGTCCACGACAGATCTTCGAGGCTCTGCACGCCAAACTTTTCGACGCTTTCGTCTTCAAAATCCTCCGGCTCCAGTGTGCCCAGAGAGGTGCGTTTGGGCTTGGTGAGAAAATTCACCCCGGCCATGATCAGGTGAAAGTGCTTGGTATAGGGGAAGTATGGGATGAAGGCCAGGATCAACCCCAGCGCCACCCACCAACCCACGTGCTGTCCCACGCGCAGCGCTGCTTCGGGGAGTCCGCTCCAGGCCAGGCTGAGCAGCGTGCCGTAGGGTTGCACGGGATCGCCCACGCCCGTCTGCAGCCGGTCCAGGGCGATGGTGAAGCTCTCGCCGAGCAGGCGGAAGCCCACATGGAAGAGGATGAACAGCCCTACGATCAGCGAATCGCGACGGATGCCGCCCTGTTTCACCTTGTCCACGAGCATAATGTTGTCGCGATAGGTAAGCTCTGGGCTGGGGAAGACGAAGCGACGCAGTAGGAAGTAGATCATGCCGATCAGCACCGCCACCGTGAGGAAATCCGCCAGGAAGCGGTAGAACGCACCGATGATTCCTTCCCCTGGGAAGCGGATGGGGAAGTAGCCCTGGATCACGTCGCCCAAGTTGACGAGGATGTAGAAGGTGAAGCCCCAGGCGATCATGGCGTGGAAGATGCTGCTGATGGTGCGCGTCTTCCAGACCGGGCGCAGCGTCAGCCACTCGACGCCTGCGCCAAGGAGGCGACCGACCAGTTCACGACGGCTCGGCATCTCCCCTTTTCCACGGCGGATCACTTGATAGACGCGGTTGAAGTGGACGTAGCCAAAATAGAGTGCGGCCGCAACCGCCGCAGCAAAGAGGATCTTTTCAACGAGCGTGAGCATTGGGTCTCCTTTTGTGCTTCAAACCCTGCCGAGTCTTCTCTGGCTCACCAGGGTTTATTGTGCAATGGGTGTCCGCATCGTACCGATCCCCGGTTGCGATACGGTTGCCAAGACGTTGATCTGACTACAGATGTAACGCAGAAAGCGAACGAACGCAAGAAGGAGAAGGCTTACGGATAGACACTAAATGCAACGCTGGAGGTTTGCCTTCTCTACTTCTGCCCTCTACAATTCTTCTGCGTCGTCAACCATCTCTGCACGTTGCCCAAGGAACAACCCCACCATGCTCACGATCTACTGCGACAGGCATCGCCTGCACAATCCACCCTATGAATTTTTGGAACAGGGATTGGTCCCCTACACAGAGGCGCCGGCGCGGGCAGAGGCGATTGTGGCGGCGCTCCGCACGGCAGGAATCGGCCCCATTGTGGCCCCCGACGATTTCGGACTGGAAGCGATCCGCGCCGTGCACAGCGATGAGTACATCCACCACTTGCAGACTATTTTTGAACAATGGGTGGCGGTGGGTGGCACCGCCAAGGCCGTTATGCCTTTCACTTTTCCGCGCCCCGGGTTGGATCAACCTTCGCTGACGCCCTATGCCCGGGTGGGGCGCTATGCGTTTGATATGTCGGCACCCATCACCGCCACGAGTTGGGAGGCGATTCTCTCGTCGGCCCACTGTGCGCTGACCGGCGCAGATCGGGTAGCAACAGGGGCGCGGGTGGCCTACGCACTCTGTCGCCCCCCCGGTCATCACGCCTCGCAGGATCTAATGGGTGGCTACTGCTTTCTCAACAATGCCGCCATCGCTGCCGATTTCCTCAGCCAGGGACGCCGCCGCCGTGTCGCCATCGTGGATGTGGATGTGCATCACGGCAACGGCACCCAGCGTATCTTTTACGAGCGAGGCGATGTGTTCTTCGTCTCAATCCACGGCGCACCGGATTGGGAATACCCCTACTTCCTGGGCCATGACCATGAACGCGGTGAAGGTGACGGCCTGGGCACGACGCTCAACTTCCCGCTGGGGAAGGGGGTTGCCGACACCGAATACCTCGCCGTCCTGGATGAAGCGCTGCTGGCCGTACGTGCCTTTGATCCGTCCTATCTCGTCGTCTCTGCCGGGTTCGATACATTCAACGGCGATCCGCTGGGCCAGTTCAGGCTGACCACCGGCGCTTATGGAGAGATGGGACGGCGTTTCGCCGCGCTGGATCGGCCAACACTCTTTGTGCAGGAGGGTGGATATGCGATCCACGCGTTGGGGGAAAACGTGGTGAGTTTGTTGCATGGCTTCGAAAGCCAGTAGACGCCCTTCGTAAGGAAGTGGAAAAACTGCCATATTTATGCTATTCTTCTGGCAGGATGCAGATGTGATCTTTGGTTGTGGTTTTTTCAGGAGGCTGTTGTGTTTAGTGGAACCCATACTCGTGTAGTTTCAACAACCGGTCGTCGTTTTGTTTGGCAGAAGACGGTTACTGTTCACCGGCTGCAATGCGTAGATGACCGCCAGGAGGTACATCTTTCCATTTTGCAGACGCGATACGGCTGGAGCCGTGACGAAGCCCAATCCGAGCTCGATCGTCGTCTGCGTGTCTACGCTCAGCTTTGCTCTTAGCCCATTTCTGCCCACCCGCATGATCACACTTCCACATACACTTACGCTCATGCTCGTATAGAGCATGAGATTGATTTTTGTCCCCGTTTTGCCAGCAAACGCTAAACCAAACGTTTATATAACGCGCCGTGCAGTATCCTCCCAGTAGTATCCTCGCAGCGAGGTACTACATTCGTGTCGATCCTGAAGTTTTTTGTGTCTCAGGATCAAGTTTGGCCGATTTCTGAACTTCTTTTGGCCATTGTTCGTCTATACGAGCATGAGCCTATTAAGTTTGGCGTCGGCAGCACGACCGGCTACACACATTTCTATGGAATCGCACTGATTGGGAGACATGACATGAACGCAACAAGATGGTACAAACTCTACAAGAGTATGGCAAGGAATTTGATCAGGTTGGCCCTGGCCTTGATCGTGCTGACCGGCGTCACGGCGCCGTTGATGGCACAAGCTGCGCCCGTCGCGCAGCAGAGCCAGGCTACCTACTACACGGTCCAGCGTGGCGATACACTGTCTGCGATTGCACGGCGTTTCGGCACCACCATCAATGAGTTGATGCGGCTGAACAACCTGTCGTCTACGCGTATCTACGCGGGTCAGAGCCTTCAGATCACGGCGGGCGAGGAGATCATCCACGTTGTCGTGCGTGGGGATACCCTGACTTCGCTGGCGCAGCGCTACGGCACCACCGTCACGGCCATCCAAAACGCCAATGGACTGCGCACTACGGTCATCTATGTGGGGCAGCGCTTGCGTATCCCTGCCCAGAGTGGAGAACCGATTGGCCGAGAGCGTATTCAGTTTGCCAGCGGAGCCACCAGGGCCGTGCGAACGGGCACTGTGCAGGATCCAACCGTCAAGGAATATGTACTGCGTGCGCTCAAAGGACAGACGATGTTGGTGGAGCTGATCTCCTCTGATGCGTCGGCCAATCTGGGGATCATTGGCCTGAGTGATGGCGTGCCTTATAAACGGCTGGCGGTGGCGGGGACTGTTTTCGAGATGGTGTTGCCTATGACGCAAGACTATCTGATCCAGGTGATGACGCCCAACCGCACTCCTGTCAGCTATGAATTGCTGGTCGAGATTCCGGCCGCGCCAACACAGTCGGCGCCCGAACGGATCCGGTTCGCACCGGGTGCCGTGTCGGCCACAGTCTCTGGTTACAGTTCGGCCATTGAGCCGAAGCGCTACGTGCTGGGGGCTGCGGCGGGGCAAACCATGACTTTGGACCTGTGGGCTCAGAGTGTATTCACGAGCATTACCCTCATCGATCCAAGTGGTCGTCATCTTATCGGTGGCGAGTACCGCACCCAGCAGTGGACGGGGCAGCTCCCGCTCAGTGGGGACTACATCGTTGAGGTGCTGAACGGCGGGCAGGGGATCATCGACTTCAGCTTGAGCGTCACGATTCGGTAGTGGTGGGGAGGGGGATTGTATCTCGATCCGTAATCTCTGCACAATGGATCGGCAATACTGACGTAAGAACTGGGCGCGACTATGATCGAGTCAGCTTTGATCTCGCAGAATAGATGAGAAATCGGAGGACTCGATGAAACAGTATACCAGGCCAAGTGATGATGAGTTGCGCCAGAAACTGACCCCGGAGCAGTATAAGGTCACCCAACACGAAGGGACCGAACCGGCTTTCCGCAATGCCTATTGGGACAACAAAGAGCCGGGGATCTACGTGGATGTGGCGACCGGAGAGCCGCTCTTCAGCTCTTTGGACAAGTACGATTCGGGCACAGGATGGCCCAGTTTTACCCGTCCGCTCGAACCGGACAATGTGACGACCCAGACGGATCGCAAGCTGTGGATGCGGCGCACCGAGGTACGCTCGAAGCACGGGGAGTCGCATTTGGGCCACGTCTTCGACGACGGACCGGCTCCCACTGGTCAGCGTTACTGCCTGAATTCTGCTGCGCTACGCTTCATCCCTGTGGATCGGCTGGAGGAAGAGGGGTACGGCGAGTATGTAGCTCTCTTCGAGAAGAGCAGCGAGGCGTAACGAGCGTTGAGGCGTAAAAACAAGACCCTGCCAGGTTGTAAAAGACCTGGCAGGGTTTTTGGTTGTCTAGAATAAGGCGATGGCCCAATCCCAGATGCCGAAGAATCGGATGATCGAGTAGACCACGACCACGATCAGCAGCCGACGTACCCAAATGTTGGCGTTGGGATTGCTCACGGCGAACTTGGCTGCCAGCCAGGCGCCGATGCTTTGCCCCACGGCCATCACGGCGCCAATGCCCCAGTTGATTTCTAGCGGCGAGAGCATAAAGACGATCAGCGCCACCAGTGTCAGCGCCAGGACGACCATCAGTTTGATGGCGTTGGCGTGGATCAGCGTGTAGCCGGTGCCCAGCACCATCGCCGTGAGGATGAAGACCCCCACACCGGCCTGAATGAATCCGCCATAGATACCGATCACGAAGAAGATTAGGAGCGTGACGATGCTTGGTCGCCCCGGCTTTACCTCGGATTGGACACGCAGCCACTTTTTCGGATCAAAGAGGATGGTCACCAGCACGATCAGCAGCATGGCGCCGATGGCAAAGTTCATTGCCTCTTTATCGAGGATCGTCGCCACCCATGCGCCGATTCCCGCACCGATCATGGCGGGGACAGTCAACCAAAGTCCCCCGGTTAGATTCATCTTGCCGCTTTGCTGGAATGTGCTGATCCCGACCACGTTCTGCACCAGCACGCCGACGCGGTTGGTGGCATTGGCCACATTGGCAGGCAACCCCAAAAAGACTAACATGGGCAGCGTCACCGCCGATCCACTGCCCGCCAACGTGTTGATCACCCCTGCGAGAACCCCGGCGCCGATGGCGAGGAGATATTGAAGCCATGTAATTTCCATTTGGTGTTTGACCGTTCGTTGTGAAAGGGAGAGTGCGGTTGGGGGTGCACGTCCGGCAGTCCCCAACCCCTATAAATTCGGAACGACTTTCGCCAGTCGCTCGACTGTCTTTTCCAGATCAGTCATGCCTGCGGCAAAGGAGAAGCGAACGTATCCTTCGCCGGCCTGCCCAAAGGCGATTCCGGGTGTCGTTGCGATCAACGCTTCTTCTATCAAGATCTGCGAGATTTCAAGGCTACCCTTGTCGGTATTGGTGAACCTGGCGAAGAGATAGAAGGCACCTTCGATGGGGCTGCTCTCGATGCCGGGGATCTCGTCCAGTGCGTCGAGCAGATAATTGCGCCGCACAGCGTAGGATGCGGTCATCTCTTTGACACAATCCTGGGGGCCGTTGAGGGCAGCCACGCCGGCGGCCATGGCAAAACTGGCCGCCGAAGTGACGCTCTGCGTCTGATAGGTGCGCGCCAGTTTGGCCACAGGTTTCGGCGCCGCCAGCCAGCCCAGCCGCCAGCCGGTCATGGCGTACGCTTTGCTAAAACCGTTGATGATCAGGGTGCGCTCGGCCATCCCCGGTTCGGCGGCCAGTGAATAGTGGACCTGTCCGTCATAGAGGATGTGTTCGTAGATCTCATCGCTGATCACGTAGAGATCGAATTCCTTGGCTACGGTGCAGATGGCGTCGATCTCGTCGCGCTGCATCACACGCCCGGTAGGGTTGCTGGGGCTGCACGCCATGATCAACTTGGTGCGCTGTGTGACATACTGCCGCAACTGCGCCTCGCTGATGTGGAAAGCATCCTGTGCGGGCAGGGGGACATGCACGGGGAGGCCGCCGTTGAGTTGCACCATAGGTGCATAGCTCACCCAGGCCGGGTCGAGGATCATGACCTCGTCGCCGGGGTTGAGCAGCGCGGCCAGCCCGGCGTAGATCGCCCACTTGCCGCCCGGTGTCACCAGGATCTGGTCGGGCGTCATGTGGACGTTGTTCTCGCGCGCCAGCTTGGTCGTGATCGCCTCCAGCAGGGCCGGCGTCCCAAACGACGGCGGATAGTGCGTGTCCCCGCTGCGGATGGCGGCAAACCCTGCTTCCTGAATGTGCTTTGGCGTGTCGAAATCGGGTTCGCCGCCGGCCAGGTTGATGATATCTTTGCCCGCTGCCTTCAATTCGCGGCCCTTCTGCATCATCAACGCCGTGGGTGAGCCGGGAACTGCTTGTACAAGAGAAGAAAGTGATTTCATATGCTTAATCGCCCAATCCCTAATCTCTGAGCACGGCTGCAATCGCCGTGCACAGGTAGTCCATATTGGCCTCGGTCATGCCGGCGACGTTGATGCGGCCCGACCCGACGGCGTAGACGCCGAACTGGTCGCGCAGCTTCTTGACGTGATCGGCGGTGAGTCCGCTAAACGAGAACATGCCTCGCTGCTGTGCAATGAACGAGAAATCACGCTCGACGCCCTTTTCATTCAGGGTTTCTACAAACAGATCGCGCATGCGGTTGATGCGTTCGCGCATGTCGGTGACTTCGGCTTCCCACTGCTGACGCAACGCGTCATCGGTGAGGATCGTCTCGACTACCTTTGCCCCATGCGCCGGCGGGTTGGAGTAGTTGGCCCGGATCACCTGTTTGATATGGCTGAGGGCGGCCTCGGCGGCGTCGGCGTTCTTGGCGATCAGCGTCAGGGCGCCGACGCGTTCGTTGTAGAGACCGAAGTTCTTAGAGTAGGAGCTGGCGATCAGGCTTTCGGGGCACGCTTCAACCACGATGCGTACACCGGCGGCGTCTGCTTCGAGACCTTCGGCGAAGCCCTGATAGGCGAAGTCGAGCAGCGGCAGGAGGGCACGTTCCTGGATGACGGCGGCCACCTGTCGCCATTGATCCACAGAGAGATCGGCGCCGGTGGGATTGTGACAGCAGCCGTGAAGGAGAACGACGTCGCCGGCGGGCAGCGTCTGCAACTTTGCCAGCATGGCGTCGATGTCGACGCGGTGATTGGCAGCGTCGAAGTAGGGGTAGCTGTCCACTTTGAGGCCGGCGGATTGGAAGACGCTGGGATGATTGGGCCAGGTAGGGTTGCTCACCCACACCGTAGCGTCGGGCAAAAAGCGCTTGACGAAATCGGATGCCACGCGTAGCGCGCCGGTGCCGCCCGGCGCCTGAATGGTGACCGCGCGTGCGGCGGCGATCAGCGGCGAGCCGGCGCCTAACACCATCTTTTGCGTGGCCTCTGTATACTCCGGTGAGCCTTCGATGGGCAGGTAGCTCTTGGTGTTTTCGACAGCATCCAGACGGCGTTCCGCCTCTTTCACCGTGGGCAACACCGGCGTGCGTCCCTGGGCGTCTTTGTAGACCCCCACACCCAGGTTGATCTTTTTGGGATTGCTATCCTTCTTAAACGCTTCAGTTAATCCTAGAATTGCATCGGGCGGAGCGGGTGAGATGGTTTCAAACATGATCTACCTCGACAATGGATGGTTTGGAGATGAATGCGCAGATGATGGGCTGCGGCTCCCATCATTCTCCGTCTACGAACAGATCTACAAATGAAAATTTCTCTACGTCTACCAGTCCCCGGTCCGTCAGCTTGAGTTTGGGGATCACTTCGAGCGCCATGAAACTCATGGCCATAAACGGATCGTGGAGCGAGGAACCCAGGTCGGCTGCGGCGGCCAGGATGGCATCGTAACCGGACCGCACCTCGGCAATTGGGCGGTCGCTCATCAGCCCGGCCACGGGCAATGGCAGTGCGGCCAGCACATGTGCACCATCGGCGACGACAAGCCCACCGCCCATGGCGTCGATGGCGTGGGCCGCCGTCTGCATGGATGTGTCGTCGGCGCCGATGAGCACCAGGTTGTGATGGTCGTGGGCCACGGTGCCTGCGATGGCGCCGCGCTGTAAGCCAATGCCCATGATAAAGCCCAGTCCCATTGCACCGCTGGCCTTATGCCGATCGACGACGGCCATTTTGAGCAGATCGTGCTGCGGATCGGCGACGACTTCGCCATTGCAGATCGGCGCGTCGACAATGCGCTCGTCGGTGACGAGCTGATTGGGCAGCGAGACAATCGCTCTGATCTGCGTCCCCCGCGCCGGGATGCGCAGGTCGAAGCGATCCCAGTCCAGATGTAGGATGCCGCGTACCGCCGATGGGATCGGGGTGGACGAGATTGCGGGCGAAATCAGACCACCATCTTGCGCCACCAGCTTGCCATGGGCGTAGACCTGACGGGCCTGTGGGGCATTCAAATCATCGAAGACAAACAGATCGGCTACACGGCCCGGTGCAATGGCGCCGCGCTCGTGAAAGCCGAAATACTCAGCGCTGTTGAGCGTAGCCATGCGGATCGCCGTGATCGGGTCGATGCCATAGGCGATGGCCTGGCGCACCATGTAGTCCACGCTGCCCTGATCGAGCAGATCGCCTGAGACGCGGTCGTCGGTGCAGAAACAGATGCGACGGCTGTTCTTTTCGGTGATTAGCGGCAGCAGCGTTTGCAGGTTGTGGGCGTTGGTGGCCTCGCGCACGAGGATGGTAAAGCCACGCGCCAGTTTTTCGGCGGCTTCTTCGACGCTGGTGCATTCGTGTTCGCTGCCGATACCGGCGGCGGCATAGGCGTTGAGCTGTTTGCCCGTCATGGCGGGGGCGTGGCCGTCGATGGGTCGCCCGCGGAAGACGGCGATCTTGGCCAGAATGTCGGGTGCACCTGCGGCCGTGCCGGGGAAGTTCATCATTTCGGCCAGCCCGTAGGCCGTGCCGTCGGCCAACAGCGCGGCCAGATCTGCCGCGCCGAGGATGGCCCCATTCGTCTCCATGCCGGTGGCCGGTACACACGATGGCGCCATGATGATCACATTCAGGGGTAAGTGGCGGCTGGCTTCTGCCATGAAACGCACGCCTGCGATCCCGGCCACGTTGGCGATTTCGTGTGGGTCGGTGACGACGGTCGTGACGGCACGCGGCAGGACGGCCGCCGCAAATTGGGCAGGCACGCACAGACTGCTTTCGATATGAACATGGGCATCGATGTAGCCAGGGGCAACGTAGGCGCCGGCCAGGTCGATCTCGTGGGCGGCGTGGTAACCGAAACCGATGCCGGCGATGCGCTCCTCAACAATGGCGATATCGGTTTCTTCGATTTCGCCTGAGAAGACGTTGACCAGTCTGGCATTACGCAACAGCAGGTCTGCTTCTTGATCGCCGCGCGCGACTGCCAGTAGCTTGGCCTTATCCACAACATGATCCTTTCGGGGAGGGAGAGGCAGACGACCGGGTGCGCGCAAAGACGCTTGCCATGCTGCTTGTAGTTTCTTTATCCAATTTCCATTTCCGAATCCCGGTACGGGCCGCGTTTTTCGGGTGGGAAGAGACGGGCGATACGGCGCATGATTGTGTCGGCCAGTCCGTTGAGTTGCTGGCGTTTGGTGCGTCCACTGACGGCGGCTTCGAGTTTGTAAGGACCAAACGCTTCGCCGATCGTGATGGTGACCGGTGTGCGCCGGAAGCGTGAGACGTTTTCCCAGATGTTTTCGGTGCCGTTGAGCGCTACGGGCAAAATACGGACTTCGCTCTCGACGGCCAGGAAGGCAACGCCCGGCCGGGGGTGCGCCAGTTCGGGCACCGAGCGGGCAAAGATCACGTTTTGGATCAACTCTCCCCGATTGCGTACGTCGGCCAGTGTCGGTTCGATGCCGCCTTCAGGAAAGACGCCGATGACGCCGCCGCTGTGCAGCACCTTCAAGGCCGCTTGCAGCGCTTTGCGATCCACGCGACCACGCCAGATCGGGATGATGGTGAAGAAGCGCATGAAGAGCCGCCAATACCAGAGACGCGTGGACTCGGTGGCGATGAGAAACGCAGGTTGTACGGGTAACAGTAAGGTCAACAGCGGACCGTCGAACCAACTGAAATGGTTAGAAACGACGATCAGCGGTTCATTGCGCGGGACATTCTCTTCGCCGATGATTGTGACTTTGAGCAAGATGCGCGCAACCAGTCTTCCCAGTCCAGCTAACGTGCGGCTGATAAAGCGAATCAGTATTCCGGGCATACGAACGACCTCTCGAGTAACGCCGTTGTACAGGGTAGGGGTAGGCGAAATCCAATGCCATTATTCTACCCTGAACAAAGTGCGAAATGAGAATTTCATGATACGCCAGATAACTGAATGTCCCCTGGCATGGTAGCACAGCACTACGCCGGTGACCGCTCTTGATTAACCGCGACTATTTATCAGCAGGGAGAGGCGCCTTCTCATCGATCAATCCGGCCTGACGTAGATCGCTCCACAGCGCCGCCGGCACTTCGGCTTCCCAGGTGCGGCGGTTGTCCTCAGCTTCGGCTTTGCTGACCGATCCAAGCACCAGTGAGGCGACAGCCGGATGTGCGGCCGCGAAATGCATGGCAGCCGTGCGCAGCGGCACGGCATGATGGGTGCAGATCTCCTGGATTCGTCGCGCTTTGTCCATAATTTCGGGGGGCGCTTCACGGTAGTTATAGCGGGCGCCCGGTTGCGGCCCGACGGCCAGGATTCCGCTGTTGTAGACACCCCCAAGGAAGACGCTAATCTGATTCTCCACACAGTAGTCGAGGAAGGGGATCGACGTCTGTTCGAGCAGGGTGTAGCGACCGGCAAGCAAGAAGCAGTCGACGTCGAAATTCTGTGCGAACGACAACTCCATCTGCCATTGATTCATGCCTGCGCCGACTGAGCGGATGACTCCCTGGCTGCGCAGATCCGCCAACGTGGGGAATGTTTCATCCAGCACCTGGCGGTACTGAACCTCCTGGTTCCGTGCATCGGGATCATGGACGAGGATGCTGTCGATCCGGTCCAGTTGTAGCCGTTGCAGGCTCTCTTCGATGCTACGCAGCACCCCATCCCGGCTGTAATCGAAGTTGATCGATCGATCCTGACCGACGAGACGGCCAATCTTGGTTTGCAACACGAAACTATCGCGTGGCTGCCCGTGTAGGGCCATGCCCAGTCTTCGTTCGGCGAGACCTGCTCCGTAGAGCGGTGCAGTGTCGAAGAAGTTCATGCCGTTGTCCAATGCCCATTGGATCATTTCTATAGACTGTTCGTCGGATAGCGGCGCATACATGTTGGCCATGGGCGCTGTCCCCACGCCGAGACGCGGCACACGCAGCGCCGTCTTGCCTACCTGCACGGTTTCCATCGGTGTTGACACGAGGTTCTCCTGATTTTGGTTGATGAAAGAGAGAGGAGCGAGCCTGATCCCTACCCCTGTGCTCACGCTCCGGCGATGATGAATGGATCGTCTTGCGGCTCGTAGCCGAGATCACGGCGGGCGTCGCTAATGTCCAGCCGTTTGTATCGATTGTTGGATAGCCCATGGTAAATGCCGAACTGTCTGTCGGTGCGAATGGATGCAGCGACGAGCCGCGTCAAGTCGTTCAGGGTGAGGATCATAGAGAGACTGGGGCTGTCGGCCTGCATGGTCTCGACCCGTTCACGCGTGGACACTCCGCCGAAGCGCAGACAGATGGCTGATAGTCCCAGTTGATCGGCATAGTAGCGGGCGACGGCTTCGCCCCAGGCTTTGGTGGCTCCGTACAGATTGGGTGGGCGGACCGGCATCTGCGTGGTCACCTGCATCTCTTCGGGGTAGCCGCTGACCGCGTTGATGCTGCTGGCAAAGATGACGCGCCGACAGCCCGCTTCGTGCGCTGCCTGAAATACGTTGTAGACGCCCGTTACGTTTTTGGGCAAGAGGCTTTCCCATGCGGCATGTGGGCTGGGATCCGCGGCCAGGTGGATTACGGTGTCGACACCCTGGCAAAGGCTGCGCATTGCTTCCAGATCGGCAATGTCTGCACTGTGAAATGGGAAACCGCCGGTGTCATTGGGCCGGCGTACATCGGCAAGGACAAGCGTGTATCCATCGCCCAATTCGTTCAACAGGTGTTGGGTGAGAAATGTGCCGATACGACCGGCGGCTCCGGTGATAAGCAAAGGTTGTTGGCTCATCGATTCGATCCTCGATTGATTGGATTTGCGGGCGGGATGCGCAGTCGCGCGCCAGAAACTCTATCACGTCTAGATTGCGGAAACAAACCCGCCGAACCAAATGGGGTGTGTCCCATACATATTATTAGGTGGGTCCATATCTTCCGGGAAGCCACGACGGATGGACACGGAGGTCCATCCCTACGGTAGGGACCGGCCTCCGTGCCGGTCCGTTCTGGGTAGCTGTCCTGAAGATCAGAACCGAAAAACTTGGGACGCACCCAACCAAATGGGTGCAGTTGAGACTGAGGGCGTAACGTCCTCTGCACCGGCCTGCCCCCCAACTTGAGTTAGACCCGGTACGCGTAACAGAAATGGCGAGGGAAGCCGCGACTTCCCTCGCCATTTCTGTTACGCGTACTGATGGGGCTGTACCGAGTTTGCTACCGATTCAACCGTTGTGTCGTGGGGGCTGGGACGGGCGCCGCATTCCAGTCGCAGATATCAACGCCGTTGGTGCGGCTGTCCGCTTGTACGTTGAATGGGAGCAGGGTGTGATCGGTGCAGGTTGCATCCAACCCACAGGCCACGGCGTCGGTATAACCCGCCGTATCGGACCGATCGATCAGCCAGGCATAGGCAATATAGGTGCCTACGGGCAGTTCAACCAAATAGCTGTCCTGATTGGCGCGTAGGTTCATGGTCACGACTTCGCCGCTGGTCACTTCATCGAAGTAGAGCACCATCGCCGTGGGCGTAGTCATCTGGGGACGGCACACGTCACCACTAATCGTCCCCGTCTCCACGGAGCCGGGCGTCGATGTCACTGTGGGTCGCGGTCGCTCAGCCACCGGCGTAGTCGGCGTCGCGGTCGGCGTCGTGGTCGGAACTTCAGTCGGTTCGTCGGTCGGTGTTGCCGTCGGCTCGTCAGTTGGCGTTGCCGTCGGCTCGTCGGTTGCTGTTGCCGTCGGTTCGTCGGTCGGCGTCGCCGTCGGTTCGTCGGTTGCTGTTGCCGTCGGTTCGTCAGTCGGCGTCGCCGTCGGTTCGTCGGTCGGCGTCTCTGTGGGGACAGTGCTGGGCAGCGGCACAGGTGTCTGTGTACTTTGCCCGGCGTTGCTGTCGGTCGCCGTCGCTGTGGCCGTTTCGGTTGTACCGCTTGTGGCCGTAGGCGTCGCCGTACTTGTGGGCGAAGGCGTCCAGGTGGCGGTCCATGTCGGCGTTGCCGAAGGAGACGGCACGATGCTCGGCAATGCGATCGGTGTGAGATCGACCGTAGGGGTTGCCGTGGCTGTGGCCGTGGGTGTCGGGCTAGGCTGCGTCGTCGGCGTCACCTGGATGCGCTCGATGCCGAATTTGATAAGCGCACCACCATTGTGTTCGTAATAGTCTACGCGTAGATCGTGATTGCCTGCCGAGACCGGCACCTCGGCGCTGATCGTGCGCTCTTCGCCATCGGCCCACGCATCCAGGATGACGACACCGTCGAGCCAGACCCGCGCCCCATCATCCACGCGGACGGTGAAGCGATGGACGCCGGCGTCGAAGGGCAGGTTACGACTCCAGCGCGCCGAGAAGTCATTCGCAGGCACTACGCTTGCCGGCGAACCGTTGCCCCAGTTGAAGTCAATCGAGCCATCACTGCGCACGAGGACAGGGTTTCCATCCTGGCGTGGGTTATTCCAGTATTCGCCTTTCCACTCAGAAAAGCCGGCGATCTTCTCCCACCAGAATCGGCTGACCGCCGAGCCGGTGCGTTCGTAGTATTCCACGCGCAAGGTATGGGCTCCGGCGTTGAGACGTCCTTCGAAGGTCACCTCGCGACGCCCACCGTCGTACCATTGATCGAGCAGCAGGTTGCCGTCGAGTGTGACACGCATGCCGTCGTCCATGATCGCGTGGAAGCGGTAGACTCCTTCATCAAAGCTGAAGGTGCCACCCCAGCGCGCCGAGAAGTTGTTGGTGGGAATGCCCGCCCCAGGTGAACCTTCGCCCCAGTCGAAGTCAATGAAGTCGTCGGTGCGCACTTCGACAGGGGAACCGCTGAGCGAGGCGTTCGAGAAGTACTCGGCAAACCAGGGTGTCGTGCCGGCGTTGCGACTCCACGAGAATTGAATCAGCGCTTCACCCATGCCTTCAAAGTATTCGATGCGGATCGGGTAGCTGCCGGCGTTGAGCTGACGTTGCGCCGAATATTGGGTGGCCGATGCCTCGTGCCACTGATCGATCAGCAGATCGTTGCCGATCCAGACACGTACGCCATCGTCCACAACCACGTTGAAGGTGTATGTACCGGCGTTTAAGAAGATGGTCTGCTGCCAGCGTGCCGAGAAATTATTGCTGGGCAGGCTGCCGGCGGGGGAACCCTGGCCCCAGTTGAAATCGACCTGAGAATCGGTGCGTGTTAGTGCCGGGTTGCCTTCCAGTGAGCGGTTGGCATAGTATTCGGCACGCCAGCCCGTCACGGGCGTCGAGGTTGCCGTTGGCAGCCCGGTTGCCGTTGGGGTGGCGGTGACGGACCGGGTGGGCGTCGCCACGATGGGCGCTTCGAATCGATAGTCTGTGAACGAGCGCGCCAGCCAACCGACTTCGCCATAGGCGTTGCCGCTGGTGACCTGCACCTTTAACCACGATCCGTTATCGTTCTGGCCGAGCACGGCCAGCCGTGTGCCATTGCTCAGCGCGACCAGAACGCTATAGCCGGTGCCAGGCCCGCGGCGCAGATTAAGTGCATTGGATGTGACGAATGCCGTCCATGGATCGCGTGTCGGGGTGGGCGCGACAGTCTGCCCAGGCCGCGGCGTCGGGGTCACGGTGGGGATCTTGGTGGGCGTATGCGTGGGCGTCGCGGTCGCAGACGATGTTGCAGACGGGCCGGGAGTCGGCGTATCCGTATTGTCGACAGTGCCGCGCTGCAACAGCCAAAGCTCGGTGTTCAGTTCCTCGTTGGCGTCCGGATTCCAGGCGATGATCAACACCGTGGGCTGGTCGATCCAGGCCGCATCGGTGGGCAGCGTCACCGTCGTGGAAAGGACGCCGTCAGCTTCCACGGTGGCCGTGGCATAGGCGCGGCGGACCGTGGGGGCGGGGGCGCCGCTCTGTGGATCGCTCAAGCCGATCAACACAGTGCCCTGGCTCCAGCCTTCGCCGCGTACCGTGATCACGTCCCCGGGGGCGGCGGCCAGGGGTTCGACCCGGAGCGTATAATCGGGAACGGGTGTGGCGGTGGCAGGTTCGGCTATCACCGGTCCCCACACACAGCCGCCTGCAAAAAGCAGCACAGCCAGGAGGGGCAAGAATAGGTACAAACGATGCATCTGTTGGGTTTGCCAGTGTTTCACAATGGCCTCACATTCTTTCAAGTCGTTCAAACGATGGCTGGGGGGAGCAACCGGCGCGTCTTTACCACAACCTCCACGCGCAAGATTGTCTAGCATTTATTTAGGATACCTTATCGCTGCGGCGCTGTCATCAGGCTGAGGATCAAACCATCTACAACAAAAGTCTCGTCGCCGCCATGAGCAGTAGACGTTGCCGGAGAGGTGAAAGTTCCTTGGGGCAGGGGGATGAGACGCCCGGTTTCAAGCACTATTTCTCAACAAAAATCGGATTCGTCACGGCCAGCATGGCGCCGTCGGCGGCGCGCAGTTCGAGGACATACCAATGAGCCGGCCGGGCGGGCAAACGCCAGCTTTGTTCGCCCTGGCCCTCGACAAGGTGACGTGCGTAGGGCGCGGCGTTGGCGATCAGGCGCAGTTCAGCGCCGGCGGGGACGTTGCTCCAGGCGGCGCGCAGGTGGATCTGCCCGCTGCCGGCGGCGACGGTGTCGCCCATCATGGCGGAGGCGCCGTCGTCGGTGTGCGCCGTGAAGGTGAGGGAAGGCCCGCTGCTCAAGTAGAGATGACCGGCTTTGATCCCGGCGAAGATACCGTCCTTAGAAAGCTGCGGTGCGTGAACGATGCTAAAGCCCGGACCACGTTGGTAGTGTTCGAGGCTGTGGCTGTCGCTGCCGGCGGTGGCAACCAGATGTAACCCCTGATTAAGCCAGCCATACCACAGGGCAAGCCCTTGCTCATTGCTGTTCTTATCGCCCCTGCTACCGTACCAGGAACCGTTCCAGATCTCAACAAAGCGCGCGGTGCCGGGCATCATTGCGGGGTAGACCCAGCGGCAACCGGTGCACCATGGATCACCCAGACTCTTGGGGTGGGCGATGATGAAGATCTGACCGCGGGCATAGGTGTCTTCGGCGATGGCAGCCATGGCGTTTCCTTCGCTGTCTACGCGCCAATCGATCCATTCGCCGGCGCCCAGACAGAGGGCATGCCCCCAGAATGTGGTCAGCTCCATGCCCCCTAGGGTAAGCAGCCCGTCACCGCCCATGGACGCAATTTCGGGCAAGGAACTCACCGTGTTGTGATCGGTGAGGGTGATGAAATCCAACCCCAGATGACGGGCAGCAGCCACAAGATCGGCTGCGTCCCAGTGACCATCCGAATGGCGGGTATGACTGTGCAAATCACCTCGATACCAACTCGAGGCGTCATTGATCACTGTGTCAAAGCGCGCTGGCGTCGGCGCCGGGGCGTCGCCAGCGGCGGCCCCGTCTTCGATGTCAACCGTAATCGTGTAGTGGCACGGCAGGTCGGGCCCGATCAGGTGAGTGTCGATCTGTACGATCCAGTCGCCCGCGGGCAACGGGCCGGGCAGATAGCCGGGCGTGGCCCTGTCGGCTGCGATTTCGACGATATGGTCTTGTCCGCCGCGGTGACCCGCGCCGCGGAAGCCCTGGGGGTCGAAGAGAGTCAACGTGAGCATGTTGCGTGCGTCCCCTGCCTGCGCCGGATCGAAGTGCAGATGGATCTTGATGCTTTTGGCGCCTTCGGGCAGCGAAAACCGATGCGGAATGTGCCGTTTCACATCAGAGTGCGTCAGTGTGTCGGAAAAGAGTATGGTCACGGTGATCTCCTAAGGCAGGCTGACTTGACGGCGAACAGCGGCACGGGTCGATTGCAATCGTCTCATTCTTGTGGAAGTCGATGGATTTGGCAAGATTCGCTCTGTGCGCCCGGGTGGAGGTACTCGGGTAGAGCGCGGTAACTCTATGACACTGTACGAAAAAGCGAGGAACGGCAGAACCGTTCCTCGCTGGTAACACCGACATCTGGGGTAACGGGGGAATTAACCCAGATGTCAGGAGGTAATTGGTTAGTTTGGCACTTACATCGCCGCGTGCTCTAGGGTGTGGCGATGAAGCGAGTTGCTGTAGCGCAGTTGGGGGGCCTGCGCCATGACCGCAGGAACCGCGTCGTTCTGGTGTTCACTCAAGATTTGCCGCGCCAGCATTGCTGCCCGTTTGCGATTGTCCACGTTTAGTTTTTTCAGGATGTTATGCACATGGTTCTTCACAGTGCCTACCTCGATGGTCAGGGCCTCGGCGATCTCTTGATTGCTTCTGCCCCGCTCAATATGCCTCAGCACTTCATGTTCTCGCCGGGTCAGGTCGGCCCTGAGCATGGAAAGATCACATTGATCCTGCCCTTGATTGTTGGCAAACTCGCTCAACTGGGCAACCCGCGAGACCAATGCGCCGGCAATTCTCGGCGAGACAAAGGTTTCGCCACGATACGCAGCGCGGATCTTCTGTTTGAGCGTTTCGAGTGAGTCGTCGCGCAGAACATACCCGGCTGCCCCCGCCTGGAAGCACTGCAGAATAAATTCCTCTGTTTTGGGAATACCCACGACCAGCACTTTCATCTTTGTCTTTTTGTTGCTGGTTTCATGAATGAAACGTAGCAGGCTGTGGCATGGGCGGCTCACATTGAGCAGTAAGACATCGCACTCATCGTGCTGCATGGTAACCAGTGCATCTTCTGCTCTGGCTGCCAAACCAACAACTTCAAGATCCGGTTCTTCTCGCAACACGGATGCCAGTGTGCTGCAAACAAGATCGATTTCATGGACAATAGTTATGCGAATCATGGTTCCTCCTCGGGGGGAATGGGAAGGCTTACACGTACTCAGCCATTTGGCGGTGCAAGCGGCTACTTAGCCACTTTGTCTCTCCTTGGCAAATGTCATTGATGGCTTCAACTAATAATTCCGCTGCCTCGTCCTTCACCAGATAACCGGCAACGCCGCACCTGAGCATTTCTAAGATATACTCGGCGTAATCATGACTGCTAAGGGCTAACACGCGCACATTTGACTTGCGTTCTTGTAACAAGCGAGCCACTTCGAGCCCACTCATCAGTGGCATCTCGATGTCGAGTACAAGGACGTCGGGCCGCAAGCGTTGCACCAGGCGTAATGCTTCAAGACCATCTTCGGCCTCGGCAACCACTGCGAGATTAGGTTCCATTTCCAGCAACATGCGGATCCCGGATCGTACACCGGCATGATCATCTGCTAGTAGAATCCGCACTGTTTCCACCTCTCTGTGGCGTGGTGACATAATCGCTTTTGCCCAACGAATCTTGAAGTTCGATGACTCTTCAATGCAGCGCACAGGAAGTACTTGAAAATCGTTCAACCTTCCGGCCTTCCTGAAATAGCGAGTACCTGGGAAGGCCAAACTCGAGCGCAGACATCAGTGGAGACTTGGTTTCGCCAGCGAAGTCTGCCTGACTAGAAGCTTATAGAGCGATAGTTCAGGGAAAAAACTTGGGAATCACATGTTCTCAACGAAAGAGTGCCATATGCTGCTGTAGCATACGGCACTCTCTGGTTGAAAACAATGGGGGGACATACTCTTACCTGTTGGGGGAATCCCTACTACGGTATGGAGGAGCTAAACGAGCTTTTCGCGCACAGCCATGACGGCGGCCTCGACGCGCGAACTAACTTCCAGTTTGGCCAGAATCGCACTGACGTGTTTTTCAACAGTCTTTTCGCTGATGCTCAATTGGCGGCCAATCTCCTGGTTTGAAAGGCCATTGACAATTTCGTGTAGAACATCTAACTCTCGAGTGGTCAGCTCACGTTGCACGGTATTGGGATCAAGCATCCACACGCTCATCTGTGCCGCGACACGACGGCTAACCCAGCCGTGCTCGCCACGTGAAATCCCAACTATTGCATCGACGATCGTATCCGCGGCCTCTTCTTTGGTCAGATAGCCGGCGGCGCCATCACTTAGGAGATTGCGGATATACTGAATATCGTCGTGGGCACTTAACGCCAATACTTGCACAGGGATCTGCGCCGATTTGATCTGTCTCGCAATCTCGACTCCATTTAGCCCGGGCAATTGGATGTCCAACACCAGAACATCGGGCGTTAGCTCTTGAACCATTGGGATGACCTGCGTCCCGTCACTTATCTCGCCCACGACTTCAATGTTTGGTTGTCCAGAAAGCAACGTACGGATACCCGCACGCACGATGGGATGATCATCAGCTAAGAGTACACGGATCTTGTGCTTCATGGTCCTCGTGATGCCTTCTTTTGCACTGAATCGGGGCTTACGGCTTTCTTCCGATGAGGTGATATTGGGAAATGTGATGGCAACCTCTCCTTCTGGCCTATGCAATTGCCGTCGTACTGCTTACAGCCACAAATCCAGACAAGTTGCACTCGTCCGTGCCGATTCTTACCATAGTGGATTCGTGGTCCCAGTCGCTTTACGGGCGAATGCAACCAGTTGTATGCAACTGTTATCTAGGGTGCACGAGAAAAGCTCACTCGTCCGCCGTTCATCGTGACCCTGAAAGACAACCAGTCTCTATCTGTGCGGGAAACTGATCAGTAAGTGCGTTAAAGAATACGCAGAAATACGTAAATGTACACTTAGTATACACGATTCTGCCATTTTCTGTCTACCAGCCTAAATGTGCTTTTTGTCCTGTCTTTGACCCAACACGGTTCACTTTCAGTCTGCTTAGGACGAAGAGAGGAGCAGATGTCTGCTCCTCTCTCCTGATGCTGGGATGAATATGCTGTTTTGAACTGTCTTTTTGCTTTCGGCCGGCTTACTCAGGCAAAGCGAATGCTCAACTTCGTAGGGTGACTGTCGGTTTGCTGTAGCTCTCAAGTCTGCCGAGATCCGTCGATGTGTCTGGAGTGGCTTTTCCCTTGCCGTATCCCTGAAGGCTACAGGCGAACCCAGGATCGATCTGCGTGACTGCGCCGGGCGGCATCGAGCATTTGCTGCACCTTCAACCCGTCGTAGAAACTGGCCGCATCCGAGAGCCAATGTTCGCCGGCGCCAAGGGTCTGTGCAATGGCCTGGGCCAAATAGACGCTGCCACGCGCAAAACTGGTGCCGGCCGGCAGATCCGGGTGTCTTTTGACAGGATCATCCACAGGCAATCTCCGTCCACCGGCCCGAAGAGAGCGTTTCTTGCGTCATGCCCCACATCTGATCGGTTTCGTCGATGCGCAGTGCCCCATTGGTGCCGTACAGGGTGATCGTCATACCCGGTGCGCCAGGCGAAATGGCACTGGCTGTGACGACGCCATCCAGGCCGTTGGCGAAGCGCAGGCCAATGTGTGCGTGATCATCGCTGGTGACCAGGCGCTCGTTCCCCGTTTCGGGGTCGCGCCGATAGGCGTGTCCAGTCTTCAACTGGGCGCTGAGCATCTCGATTCGCCCGAAAAGCCAGCGGCCGAGATCGAACAAATGGCTGCCAATCGCTCCCAATGCGCCGCCGCCCCGATCGGCGTCACTCCACCAGCTCCAGGGCAGTGAGGCGTTGAGCCGCGACGGATAGCGCCACGTCAGCTCCACCCACAGCGCTTGGCCCACATAATTCTCGCGGAAGAGACGGCGCAGCATCTGCCGTTGCGGCGTAAACCGCAGTTCATGATCAATGATTGCCAGTTGATTGGGCGCGGCCTGAGCCGCCGCCAGCATGGTTTCTGCTTCGCTGCTGTTGAGCGCCGTGGGCTTTTCGCAGAGAACGTGCTTGCCGGCTTGCAGTGCCGCTACTGCGATCTCAACGTGCAGGTCGGGCGGTGTGGCAATACTGACAATGTCCACATTGTCCGATGCGATCAACTGGCGCCAGTCTGCGTAGACTTCGGGGATGGCGTGTTGGGCAGCCGCGCGTTGGGCGTTCTCGACGTGCCCTGACGCGATGGCCTGAGCGTGAAGCCCGCCGATTTTGAAGGCCGGGATCTGAACCCGCTCCGCCCAGCCGGTGCCGATAAACCCTACCCGTAAAGGACGATTTTCACTCATGATGCCTCCTGTGCTTTGCGGTTTATGCAATCTGTTGATAGACGGCTTCGAGGCGCGGAATGATGTGCTGCCAGGTATACTCTTGTTCAACGAAGCGGTAGGCGGCGGCGCCAAGCCTCTGGCTGAGGTCCCCCTTTCCCTGCTGATCGCGCAACAACCGACCCACTTCTGCAGCGAAATCACGTGGCCGATCCGCGATCAATAGTTCTTGTCCGTGGACAACGCCGATGCCCTCGACGCCCAATGAGGTGCTGACAATCGCCTTGCCGCCGGCCATCGCCTCAAGAACCTTGAAGCGGGTGCCGCCGCCCACACGCATGGGCACGACGTAGACCGCTGCTTCGCCCACGAAGGGACGGGGATCGTCTACGGCGCCGGTGATGCTGATGGCGGGATTGGCGCGCAGCGCATCGAGACGCGCATGTGGGTTCATGCCGACAATCTGGAAGCGCACTGTCGGCGTGTCGCTCTGAATCAATGGCAAAACCTCGTCGGCAAACCAGAGGACGGCATCGACATTGGGCCGATAGTCCATCTTGCCGGTGAAGACGATCACCGGATTTGCCGCCGTGGTTGGGATTGGCCGGGGCGTAAAGCCGGCGAGGTCGATGCCATTGGGCACCACCACCGCCTGGATCGACGGATGCAGGCGGCGCAATGCGGCCTGGTCCGGCGCGCTGACCGCGATCACGGCCGCGGCCGAACGACAGATGGCACGCTCGTAATGCTGCAGCTTCTGCCATTGTACCAGACTGTAGAGGGCTGCCGCCCATCGCCGTGGATGCTGTAGATCCACGAGGGCGGCGCGCTTTTGGAGCAAATATTCGGCATTGTGATCGTCGAAGACAAGGCGAGGAGAAGCGTTGCTCGGCAGCGACCGCCGGGCATACCCGGCCATTTCGATGCCTTCGGCCTGCACAATCGTATAGTGGTCGTTGCCAATCATCTCCGCCACGAGTGCCTGGGCGCGTGGATCCGCCAGGCGCAGCGCCATGTCGGGCAGGGGCGAACGCAGTGTGTCGACAGCGCGTGTTCGCAGCGAGCGCACCGGTTGGGGGAGGGTGACGATCCGGTTGCACAGGTCCACCAGCGGGCTGTTCGGGGCCAGGGTTTCGCCCGGCGCCAGCAGCGTGAACAGATCGATTGCGTGTGATGCGGCTAAAGAGCGGATCAAATTGTAGTTGCGGAGGGTTGTTCCCTGGCGCGGTGGATAGGGCAACTGCGGGGTCAGAAAGAGTAATCTCATCCTACTAAACGCGTTCGCCGAAGGCTTCCGTCGTAATGGGATAGCCTTTGACCACATGTTCGTAGACAGACAGCGTCTCGGCGGCGGCGCGGCGCCAACTGAAGATAGCGGCGCGCTGGTGTCCTTTTTGGCGCATTTCCTCGTGCAGGTCGTCATCGGTGAGCAGACGGTGCATGGCAACCGCCATCTCTTCCCACTCGTTGGGATCGACCAGGAGGGCGGCATCGCCGACCACTTCGGGCAGGCTGCTGGTTTTGCTGACGATGGTGGGGGTGCCGCAGGCCATTGCTTCCAAGGGCGGCAGGCCGAACCCTTCGTAAAAGGCGGGGTGGATGTGGCAGCGCGCCGCCACATAGAGGCTACGTAGATCCTCGTCGGGCACTCGCCCTACAAAGAAAGTAGAATCTTGCAGATTGAGCCGTTCGACCGTCTCGAAGACTTCTTCATAGAGCCAGCCGCGCTTACCCACCAGCACCAGCCCGGTATCGCGCACATTGTACTTGTCGATCAAATAGTGGAAGGCTTGCAGCAGGCCACCGATGTTCTTGCGCGGCTCGATGGTGCTGACGAAGACGACAAACTTTTGGGGGATGTTGTACTTTTTTGTGATCGCCGCTCTGGTCTCTTCCACGGGTAAGGGTGTATAGAGCGGCGCCGCCGCTTCGTAGATCACGCTGATCTTGCTTTTGGGTACGCCAAGCTGACCGACGACATCGTTCATGGTGCTGTGGCTGGGCACGATGATATGTTTGGCGTGACGCACGGCGCGGTCGATCTGGCTGTAGTAGGTGGCGTTGTCTTCGGTGAGAAAGTGGGGCCAGCGCAAAAATCCTAAATCATGCACCGTAATCACCGACGGGATCTTGCTGTAAAGTGGAGGAATGAAATCGGTACTGTGCAGCAGATCCAGTGGATGGAAGAGCAGCTCCAGCGCCATCATCACCTGTTCTGCACGAATGTGGACCGGGGTGTAAAGTGTCGCTCGCTTAAAGTTCGGCGCATCCACCAGGGACTCGTCGTGTTTGCGGTGCTGAAAGACCCGGTATTCATTGAGCTGATCCAGGGTTGCCAATTCTTCCAACAAGTGCCGAGTATAGCGGCTAATGCCGGCCCGTTGATGGTAGGTTAGTCGGGCATCAATGCCAATACGCATATGTTTTAACCGGATTGGAGTTGTTGGATAGTTCCATGCAGTATCGTATCCATACCAAGATCGGCGTGATCGAGGAAAAGCCCACCGACAGGGAGTAGCCAGACATGAAGTAACGGAATGCTTTCGTAAGTGCCGCTGAATTGTAGCAGTCAGCCGAGATCGGGTCAAATTGATCGAACAAATGCGAAAGGCAGAGATTCCCCCCTATTCTGCCGGGGTTGTTTGGGAGTGTGCAGACAGAATGGTATAATTCCGCTACCGTACGCATCTGGCCTTTACCGTGTCTCTGGGTGCATGTGGCGTTCGTGCTTTCGCTTGAACCACGGCTTTCGTTTTTGGATAGTCATTCATGAGGACAACTCTGTATGGACATTGCGCAACTGGCCCAAATGGTCAATTGGCTTGACGAAGAACACCGGCGCGATCGGGCCGAAATCGCGCGGTTACAACAACTGGTCGAAAGTCAGTCCGCCGACTTGATCGACCAAACCCGGCGCGTTCAGGATCTAGAAGGGCGACTGGCGAACACGCAGTCGCAGTTGACCCGCTTTACGCAGTTAGAGCAGCAAATCCAAAACGTCAAGCACGAATTCCTGCCCCTGGTCGATCGGGAAGAGGAGTTGCGCATCAACGCCATTCGCGAGTTGGAGCGGTCGCGCTTGAGCGACCGCGAGGCGTTGAGCCGAGAGATCGGCGAAGTGCGGCGTGAGTTGCCCCGCATCGGCCGCGTGGAGGAGGCGATTGAATCGCGCCGTGGCGAGGATGAACGCCTCAATGAAATGATCGCCAACGTGCGCAACCAGGTATCAATTGTGGCCAAAGAGATCGAAGAACGTACCCGGCAGATCCCTTTCCTGGCCGAGCAACGGACCAGCGATACCAAACGCATTGCCCAATTGCAGCAAGAGACGGTTGAACTCTTTAAGCGATCCGAAGCCTACATTGGGCGCATCACCGTGGTGGAAGAGGGGGTGCGCAAGTCTGCCGTCGATGTGGAAAAATGGCGGCCAATCCCCGCTCAACTGCGCGAGGAGCAGCAGAACTTCATGGAGCGTGTGCGCATCGAAGTCGTCGATCGCCTCGCCGTCCTCGGGCGCTGGCAAGAAGCCATTGACGAACAGCGTGGCATCGTTGCCAAGAGCTACGAACAGGTGCAGTCGTTCTCGCAGCAATTGGATGTTGCCCGGCGCGCCGCTCAGACGATTCAAGATTTTCAAGAGGTGATTAAGCGCGAACAGGCCCAGGTTCAGGAACTACAACGCCTGGCCGAAGAACGCATGCGCCGCGAACTGGACGAGTTTCGCGAAGATGCCGAAAAGAAGCGGCGCAAGGCGGATCTGCGCCAGGAACATCTGTGGAAAGAACAGGAAAAGTACAACCGCGAGGTGCTCGAACACTTTCCACCGGTCCTGCATGATATCAAAGTGCATGAAGAGCTATTGCGGCAGCTTTGGAAGCTCCATGAAAGCTATGGTTCGCGCTATCTGAATGCCGCCCAGGCCTGGTTGGATGGCCTGCAAGACGCCCTGCGCGAACGCGACGACATGATGCAATACCTGGAAGACGAATGGCAGAAGCAGCGCCGCAACGCTGAACTGTACACGGCACAAAATAATACGCGCCGCACGGCGGGCATTGTCACCGGCGACAACTACAACGGGGCTTAGTATAACCTGGCCTGAGAAAGATCGAACGCGATGCGTGTGATTGCCACAGCAGGGCACGTCGATCACGGCAAATCGGCACTGGTCAAGGCGCTCAGTGGCATTAATCCCGATCGGCTGGCCGAAGAACAGAAGCGCGGTCTCACCATCGAACTGGGCTTTGCCTGGATCGAACTTGATTCCGAGCAGATCGGTATTGTTGACGTACCCGGACACATCGACTTTATCAAGAATATGTTGGCCGGTGTGGGCAGCGTTGACGCTGCCCTTTTCGTGGTCGCTGCCGACGAAGGCGTGATGCCGCAGACCCGCGAACATCTGGCTATCCTCGATCTGTTGGCGGTCCCTACCGGCGTCGTGGCGCTGACAAAAGTGGACACTGTGGATGATCCCGACTGGCTCGATCTGGTGGAACTGGATGTGCGCGATCTGATCGGCGGACACCTGTTTGGCCGACGCGCCCATTGTTCGGGTCAGCGCCCACAAAGGCAGCGGCCTCAATGATCTGCGCCGCCAACTCAGCCAGGCGCTGATAGCCCTGCCCCCTCGCCGCGATCGGAATCGTCCGCGGCTACCCATCGACCGCATCTTCACGCTCTCGGGCTTTGGCACCGTCGTCACCGGCACGCTGAGCGACGGACATTTTTCGGTGGGCGACAGTGTCGAAATTCTCCCCGACGGCCCCAGCGGACGTATTCGCGGCCTGCAAAGTCACAAGCAGAGCCTTGAGACGGCGCAGCCCGGCGGCCGCGTCGCCATGAATTTAAGCGGTATCAGCACCGACGAGATCCGCCGCGGACAGGTGGTCTGCAAACCGGGCACACTGCGCACGACGCGTCTGCTCGACGTCTCGTTTCGCCTGCTCAAGGATGCGCCTCGCCCGTTGACCCACAATCTGGCCGTCGATTTCTTCTGCGGCGCCGCCGAGACGCCCGCGCATGTGCGCGTGTTGGGGGTTGACGAACTGACACCCGGCGCCGAAGGATGGCTGCAACTGCGTCTGGCCGAGCCTGTGCTCGTGGCCGCCGGGGATCGCTATATCTTGCGCCGTCCTTCGCCAAGCGCCACATTGGGCGGCGGTGTCGTCCTCAATCCTCATCCGCGGCGACGCTACCGCCGCTTCGATGCGGCGGTGCAGGCCCGTTTCGAGACGTTGGCCCGCGGCGCACCGGATGAGATCCTTTTGCAGACGTTGGAACGGGAACCACTGCTCAGCAGCGGCGCTCTGATTGGACGCAGTGGGCTGGATGCCGAGGTGGCGCAAAATGCGCTGGACGAACTGCACAGCGCAGGCGCCATTACTGCATTGGATGGGGCGCTGCTGACCCAAACATCGCTCGAAAAGCTGCTGGCCGACGTGACGGCGCTTTTGTCCGAACATCACCGTATGTTTCCGCTAAAACGGGGCATGGCCCGCGGTGAAGTGCGCAGTCGTCTGCGCCTCGCAGCCACTCAGGGTCGCAGCCAGGATCTACCTGTACGTGCCTTCAACATTCTGGTCGAACGCGCAAAAGCCGATGGCTTGATCGCCGCCGATGAAAGCCTGCTCTGGCGCGCCGATTTTCAAGTCTCTTTCAGCGAACGCCAACGTCGCGCGGTGGATCAGACGCTGGCCAGGTTTGTCGCGTCACCTTACGCGCCGCCGACTGCAGCCGAAACCCTCACGCTGCTCGGCGACGATGAAGCACTCCTCGAAGCGTTGATCGAGCAAGGCATCCTGCGCAGACTGCAAGGGAACGTGCTTTTGCGCAGTGAGGACGCATCGGCCATGTTTGCGCAGGTTCGCCAGTTTATCGAAAGCGAGGGAAGTATTTCGCTGGCGCAGGCGCGCGATCTCTTCGATACCAGCCGAAAGTACGTGCAGGCTGTGCTTGAAGAAATGGACGCTCAACGCCTCACGCGCCGCGAAGGCGATGTGCGGGTCTTGCGCTAGCATAGTCAATCAACTCGATTCGGCAGGTACTATGATCCCCCAAAGCATCATCGATATTTTGATCGAAAATCCCCTCTTGTTGCTCTTTCTCGTGACGGCGATAGGCTATCCATTAGGCCGCATCAAAGTGGCGGGCAGTAGTTTGGGCGTGGCTGCCGTGCTCTTTGTGGGGTTGGCCGTGGGCGCGCTGCATCCAGACCTGGCACTGCCTGAGATCATCTTTTTGCTTGGCCTCACGATCTTTGTCTATACGATTGGGGTCAGCAGTGGGGCAGGCTTTTTTGCCTCGTTTCGGCGCAAGGGATTGCGCGATAATTTATTCGTGGTGGCGGTGCTCTTGTTAGCGGCGCTTGTTACCGGCGCTGCCTACGCGATCCTTGAACTGCCGGCCGCCGTGGCCGCGGGCATGTACGCAGGCAGCCTGACCAATACGCCGGCGCTGGCCGGGCTGCTCGATCTCATTCGCAATACGGCGGCCCCTGATCAGCGGGAAACATTGCTGGCTCTGCCCGTGATCGGCTATTCCGTTGCTTACCCAATGGGTGTTCTGGGCATGATCCTGGCCGTCTTCGTGCTGCAGCGGTTGTGGAAAATCGACTATCGCACCGATGCGGCGCGGGTGCGCGATATCCACGCCGTCGAGCAGCAGTTGTACAACCGCACGGTTCTGATCCAGAATGTGGACGTTACCACGGTTCCGCTGCGAGTGATTGCCCGGCGCCGGGCCTGGGGCGTTGTCTTTGGGCGGCTGCGCCGTGGTGATCAGATTACGTTGATCACCGGCGACACTCAGTTGCAGATCGGGGATCTGGTCAGCGTGATCGGCACGCCCGAGGCTGTGGACAAGACGATCCTCGATCTGGGTGAACTGACCGACGTGCATCTTGAGTTTGACCGCAGCCGGTACGACTTCCGCCGCATCTTTGTGTCGGATCAGCGTGTGGTCGGTCGTCAACTCGCCGATCTTGATCTGCCCGATCGGTTTGGCGCACTGGTCACCCGTATCCGCCGCGGGGACATCGACGTACTTGCCTACGGCAACACTGAATTGGAACTAGGCGATCGTGTGCGTGTCGTGGCGCCGCGCGACCAGATGGGGGCAGTCAGTCAGTTTTTCGGGGATTCGTACAAGGATCTGAGCGAAATCAATCTGCTCTCCTTTGGCCTGGGGCTCTCTTTGGGGTTGCTCTTGGGGCTGGTGCCCATCCCGCTGCCGGGGGGCGTTACCTTCAAGTTAGGCTTCGCCGGGGGGCCACTGATCGTGGGGCTGATCCTGGGGGCGTGGCGACGCACCGGCCCCGTGGTGTGGACACTGCCCTACAGCGCCAATCTGACATTGCGCCAGATAGGGTTGATCCTCCTCCTGGCCGGGATTGGTGTGCGTTCGGGGTACACCTTTGTCACGACATTTGCCCAAAGTGGTGGCGTTTTCATCTTTCTGGCCGGTATGATCGTGACGTTGGTTACGGCGTTCACAACACTGTGGATCGGCTACAAGGTCCTCAAAATCCCCTTTGGACTGTTGATTGGCATGTTGTCGGGTGTGCAGACACAGCCGGCGGTGCTTGGGTTTGCGCTCGAACAAGCCGAGAACGATCTGCCCAACATCGGCTATGCATTGGTCTTCCCGGTGGCGACGATCACGAAGATCCTTGTGGCCCAGTTATTACTCGTCCTTTTGCGTTAGCGAAGGACCGAATGCCCTACTTCAGGGCAATTTGCGATTTGTTGGAAGAAACTGCTGATTCGGAACGAACATGTCAAACGAGAGTGTTGCCTCAATTTGTGAACTGTTGCTCGATCAGGCTTCAGAGACGATTCTGATTACCGACGACGATGGGTGCTTCACCTTCGTTTGCTCCAATGTACAGCGCATTTTCGGCTACAGCGTCGAGGAGGTGCGCGGCATGGGGCGGATCGACCAACTGTTGGGCGGTCCCCTCGTTGATCCAGTACAACTGGCTGGTGTCCATGTTGTCCATGACCTGCCCTGCACCTTCGTGCACAAGGACGGCAAAACGCATCATCTCTTGGCTTCGGTAAAGGCCATCGACAACGAAGTGGGATCTCTGCTCTACACCTTTCGTGATATGGCTCAACGGCGGGCGAAAGGGGCTTCGCTGCTCTCTGTCAAAGACAGTGGGGGCGACGTGGCCCTGCAGCAGGAGAACGAGGAGCGCACGCGCCGCCATTTGAATGAGATCACACTGCTTAACAAAGTGATGTCACTGACGGCGCTGGCCCAAGATCTACCCTCGGCTTTACAACAGGCGTGCGCCACCCTGGCCCGCTTTTTCGAGGCATCGCAGGGATCTGTCGCTGTCTTCGACGATGATCAGACGATACTGGATTTTATCGCCGATTATAAGGAGGACGATCGGCTTCCCAGTGTACTGGGTACTCGGATCTCGTCGGTCGGCATCCCGATAATCGACTACATTCTGATCGACAAGGCTCCGTTGGCAATTAACGATGCACAGACCGATCCACAAGTGCAACCTTTGGTTGGTTTCATGCTGCAACCCGACACGCAGTCAATGCTATTGGTGCCGATCCTGTTGGGTGACAAAGTGCGCGGCCTATTGGGGCTGGAATTCTATGTGCCGCGCCGCTTTGATGCCGAAGAGTTAGCGTTGGCCCAGAATGTTGCCAATCAACTGGGGCAGGTATTTCAGCGGTTGACGCTTTACACACAAGGGCTGGAGCATGCCCGGCTGGCGACCCGTCTTTCAGAGTTGGGCGAACGACTGAATCGATCCTTTACGCTGGATGAAGTGATGCAGGTGATCGGTGAGGGGGCAACCGAGCTGAGTGGCGCCGATCGCTGCGCTGTCTTCACGCGCAACACACGAGGAGAGACCGTCTGTCCCTGGTCATCCGGTCTCTCTCAGAAAACGATCAACGCGATGCTCAACGGCGTGATGCGGGAGCCGTGGTCGCCTCTTTTGGAGATGAAGGAACCCGTTTTGTTGCGGAATGTGGCGCATATGTCCGGCGATGCCACTCTCCGTCGGCTCGGTGTGTTGGAGGGGTATTCTGCTACGGCGATGTGGCCTCTGATTTACGAAGGTAGGACGCTTGCCGTGGTCGCCTGCTACTACGATTGCACCCACAGTTGGTCTTCGATAGAGCGTGAGGTCATGGGATCCTTCGCCCGCCAGGCAACCAGTACGATTGAAAATGCCCGGCTGTTTGGAGAAGCGCAACGGCGAGCCAGCGAACTGGAGCGGCTGTCGCTGATCTCGTCATCCCTGCGTTCTGCCATGGATCGCTCCTCTATTCAATCCGTGATCCTCACTGAACTGCTTAACATGCTGAGTGCCGATAGCAGTGCGTTGGCACTGTTCGATACCGAGACGTTGGACTTGATACTGGTTGATAGCCACGGCATGAACGATGCGTTGTCTGGCATGAAGCGTGTTTACACCAAAATATCCAGGGACGTGCTCCAGAACGATCAACCTTACATCTCGGCTGATTTGCGCAGTCATCCTCTGGTTGATCTTCCTGATCTGCCGGATGGACCCTTGGCCGCCGTGTGCACTCCGTTGATCGTGAATAAATTGCGCGTCGGGGCTCTGTGGATTGTGCGCGCTCGCCCGTTTAACGATGCCGAAGTGAGTTTGATCCTGGCTGTCGCGGATATGGGGGCCAGTGCCATCCACCGTGCCCAGGTGGTAGAGACTTTGGAGCAGCGCGTTGATGAACGTACACAGGCGCTGGCCGAGGCCAATGCGGGGCTGATGGAATTGGATCTGCTCAAGTCTAAGTTTGTGTCGGATGTTTCGCACGAGCTGCGCACACCGATCCAGAATCTGAAGATGTACCTGAACTTGTTGGAACATGGTCGGCCCGAAAAGCACTCTATCTACCTACACACCCTGCAAGAACAGGTCGATCTGCTACAGCGTCTCACCGAAGATATTCTAGATCTTTCGCGCCTGGAGTTAGCCCCGGGCGTGCAGGCCTTCCAACAGGTCGACCTGAACAAATTGGTGGAGCAAGTATACGGTGTTCTGCTCCCTAGCGCCGAGGCTGTTGGTCTTGGGCTGTCGATTGAACTTGATTCGGACCTGCCGATGCTGTGGGCAGACTCGAATCAACTGGTACAGGTCATCACCAATTTGGTCGCGAACGCTATCAACTACACGTCTGCAGGGACCATCAAAGTCTCGACGGGGTATACCAGGGACCAGATCTGGCTGGAAGTTGAAGATACCGGCATGGGAATTTCGAGCCGGGATATGCCTCATCTGTTTGATCGCTTCTACCGCAGCAATCGCGTCAGCCAATCCAATATCCGCGGCACAGGGTTGGGGCTTGCCATTGTTTCTGAGATCGTCAATAAACATCGTGGCAGCATCGAGGTGGAAAGCCAGGTGGATCTGGGATCGACCTTCCGGGTCCGGCTGCCCACCGATGCGCGCGGGTGAGTCAAATTGGGGGTGAGTCTGACTTGTCCACGTTTGAATTGCAATCGATCCGCCGATCCGTCTGGGAGTTGACATCGCCCAATGGCTGTGCTATTCTGCGCAGCACAGTCCTCTGATACTGCAGTGTAACCAGTGGTAGCCGAATCGAAACTCGAAACAGGTCTCTTCATGCGCCGTCCTAACAAGCAATCCAAGAATCATCAACCGGCAACACAGTCACTCATTCGCAATGATGAGCGTCTGCTGCCGATCTCTTTGCTTGAAGGGCCATCTCACGATGAAGTGATGCTTGCTTTGAACCTGCGCCATGACTGGCGCGGGTTTTCTTTTGGTAACTTTTGGTTTGGCTATTATTTTACAGTGTCACAATCGTCTCCACAGGTTGAGGAGCGTTGGGCTGTGTAGTGCAGCTTGCGTGAATGCAACGAGAGCGTGGAGACGACCTCCACGCTCTTTCTTTTTGTCCACTTCCGACATCTGGCACATGGCGGCGCAAATCAGTCGCAGTGTTCTGCAAAGGCCGGAGAGAGCAGGCTACCGCATAGGCGTTAAGATAAGCAAGTGCCGGGGGCTTTTCGTGGCAGCGTACAAGAAACTGGTCGTGCTCGTTGGCTACTGACCCCCCTCTAGCTCCCCCCGTAAAAGCCGCTGAGGACAGCGCCGCTGAGGACAGCGGACGTGGGGAGGACTGTTGCCGCCTACACGGAGCCGGTCGCGTTATGGGTGTCTCCAATATAGGATCACATCTTGTACACGACAACGGCTCCCTCTCCGCATCTTTTCGGCGGGGAGGGTTGGGGAGGGGTCTTCTGCCCACGGGCGGGTCTACACGCGAAGCGCCGCAGCAGGGGTGCTTCTTGCATCGATACACGCAGCGCATTGGTTTTTACGGCTTAAGAATTCATGCCTAGTTCAAAGGAGCAGTGTATGGTCTGTCGAGGGGTACGCGGCGCAACGACCATCGATGAAGACAAACCCGATGCGATCTTGAAGGCGACGCGCGAGTTGTTGGCCCTGATGATCCATGTCAACCAGATTGATTCGGAAAACGTGGCGAGTGTTACCTTCACCACTACCCCCGATGTCGTCTCTCAGTATCCGGCGTTGGCCGCACGCCAGTTGGGGTGGTTGGATGTACCGCTCATCTGTGGTCATGAAATGGCCGTGCCCAACAGCTTGCCCCGCTGTATTCGGGTGTTGATGCACTGGAATACAGAAAAAACGCAGGCAGAGATTCAACACGTTTATTTGGGCGAGGCACAGACTTTGCGGCCCGACAAGGCGTTGGTAAATTCCATCGATGTTGCCGAATTGCAGGCGTGGATCGACGAACAGATGGCGCAGTGGCGAGGCAGTAAACGCTAGTAGATTGTGGCGTAAATGCCATGACGGAAGTATGGCGTCTGTACCACGCAGAGAGTATCGGCAGATTTCCGCCGGGATTTACCAGATTTGGAACGAGTGGTTTCTGTTTTTACGCACCAGGACGAGGACATGGCAATGATACGAGTCGCTTTCCAAGGAGAACCCGGCGCCTATTCAGAAGAGGCAATCCGGCAACATTTCGGGGTCGGCGTGGAGACGGTGCCCTGCGAGGCGTTTGAGCATATCTTCGCCGCCGTGGACCGGGATGAAGCTACCTTTGGCGTACAGCCAGTGGAAAACTCTCTGGCCGGCAGCATCAACAAAGCCTACGATTTACTACTGGAACACGATCTGAAGGTGCATGGCGAGATTGTGTTGCGGGTGCGCCATTGTCTGTTGGCGTTGCCCGGCGAAGCTGAGCAGATCCGCCAGGTGCGCAGTCACCCGCAGGCGTTGGCCCAGTGCGAAGGATTCCTCAACCGCAAAGGGTACAAGGCCATCCCCTGGTATGACACGGCCGGCAGCGCCAAGGAACTGGCTGCTAACCCTGAACCGGGAATCGGCGTGATCGCCAGTAAGTTGTCGGCGCAGACTTATGGCCTGGAGATCGTGCAAGAGGGCATCGAGGATTTTGTCTCAAATTACACACGTTTCTTTATTGTGGGTAAGGGCGAGCCGTCACGCAGCGAAAACGCCAAAACGTCGCTGGTCTTTGCCACGCCGCACAGCCCAGGCGCACTCTACGGCTGCCTGGGGGAATTCGCCACCCGGTCGATCAACTTGACCAAGATCGAGAGCCGTCCTCGACGCAACCGGCCCTGGCAATATGTCTTTTACCTCGATTTTGAGGGCCACTGGCAAGAGGAAGCGTGTAGCCAGGCGTTGTTAGGCTTGCTGAACCGCGCCGCCTTCGTCAAATTGTTGGGCAGCTTCCCCGCTGCGGTCCAGCCAGAGATCGAGATGGGTGCTCAGGGCGCACTGCTACAAATCTGATTTTCCTTCGCACCTGAACCGTTACTTTCCTTTTTGTTTTTGCCTTTTCTGCTAGCTGCTCTTTGCAAACTGTAATCTGCTACTACCCAAAGGAGAACACCATGATTGTCGTCATGAAACCAGATGCAACAGCCGCCGAGATCGCCAGCGTGATCAGCAAAGCCGGACGCATGGGCGCTTCATCGCATCCCATCTACGGAGCCGATCACACCGTCGTAGCGTTGGTGGGGGATCTGACCCAGGTCGAGCGGTCCGTTTTTGATGCGATGGCTGGCGTGCTGAAAACAGTGCGTATTCAGGAGCCGTACAAATTGGCCGGGCGTACAAGCCATCCGCACAACACGGTGATCGACGTCAACGGCGTCCAGATCGGCGGTGACGACATTGTCGTCATGGCGGGTCCGTGCAGCGTGGAAAGCCGCGAACAGATCCTCGAAGTGGCGCATATGGTCAAGGAGGCGGGCGCCACCGTGCTGCGTGGGGGGGCGTTCAAGCCGCGCACCAGCCCGTACAGCTTCCAGGGGCTGGGTGAGAAAGGTCTGCAATATCTGGCCGAAGCACGCGAGCAGACCGGTCTGCCCGTCATCACCGAGGTGATGACAGTCGAGACGGTGCAGATGGTCGCCGAGTATGCCGACATTTTGCAGATCGGCGCCCGCAACATGCAGAATTATGGGCTGTTGCAGGCAGTGGGCAAGGTGCAGAGACCGGTAATGCTCAAGCGCGGCATCAGTGGCGAGATCAAGGAACTGCTCATGTGCGCCGAGTACATTCTCAGCAACGGCAACTACAATGTCATGCTGTGCGAGCGTGGTATTCGTACCTACGAGACGGCGACGCGCAACACGTTCGATCTCAATGCCCTCCCTGTGTTGCACCGGGCCAGCCATCTGCCCGTGGTCGCCGATCCATCGCATGGCACCGGCGATTGGGAATTGATCCCGTCGATGGCCAAGGCCGCCATTGCCGCCGGCGCCGATGCGCTGATGATCGAAGTACACCAAAATCCTGACGACGCCCTCAGCGACGGCGATCAGAGCCTGAAACCCGAGCGATTCGCCCAGTTGATGACCGATCTGCGTCGCGTCGCCGCCGCCGTGGATCGATCCATCGCCACGTTGCCGGCAGACAGAGCAGAAATCGCAAATGGCCGGGTAAAGGTGGCGGGGTAACGCTGTTTCTGCTGCTTCTTTAGTGTCTATCCGTCAATACCAGTGCGCAGCACTGCGTCCGCGCTAAACAGGCCAACTGCGCCGGGCTGCTGTGAACTTCCGGATAGATTCTTAGTCGTATTATCGACATCAACGGCGATCAGGCGATCGGCCGATCTGGCGAACTCCAGATGGTGAGAGCATCGCATCGAGATCATCAATCGCCGATCTCCTGATCGCCCGATCTCATCCATAAGGAACCAAACATGATCGTTATCATGAAGCAGGGATCTGCGCCCGAACAGGTTGAGTCTGTGGTCAAGCGGGTGGAAGAGATGGGGTACAAGGTCCATCTCAGCCGCGGTGAGGCCCGGACGATTGTCGGTATCATCGGCGCCGATGACTACCGCATCCACCAGGATATGTTCCTGGCTATGGATGGCGTCGAGAATGTCGTGCGCATTATGCAGCCCTTTAAACTGGCCAGCCGAGATTTTGTCGAAGGCCAGTCGGTGATCGACGTCAACGGGACGGAGATCGGTGGCAAACGGATCGCCGTCTTCGCCGGCCCTTGCAGCGTAGAAAGCCGTGAACAGATTCTCGAAACGGCCCACATGGTCAAAGAGGCCGGCGCCACCTTCCTGCGCGGTGGCGCCTTCAAACCGCGCAGCAGCCCGTACAGTTTCCAGGGATTGGGCGAAGAAGGTCTGCAATACCTGGCAGAAGCGCGCGAGCAAACCGGTCTGCCCATTATTACAGAGGTGATGAGTCCCGACGAAGTGGAAGTTGTGGGTGAGTATACCGATATCTTTCAGGTAGGCGCTCGGAACACACAGAACTACTCGCTGCTCAAGGCGCTCAGCACGACGACGAAGCCGGTCTTTGTCAAACGTGGCATGAGCACCACGATCCAGGAGCTGTTGATGAGCGCCGAGTACGTCCTCAGCGGCGGCAATATGCGTGTCATGGTGTGCGAGCGCGGCATCCGCACCTTTGAGCCGTACACACGCTTCACCTTCGACGTCAACGCCATCCCGGCCCTCAAACAGCTTTCGCACTTACCCGTCATCGCCGATCCGGCACATGGCACCGGCAAATGGGAACTGGTAAGCCCGATCGCCAAGGCCGCCATTGCGGCCGGCGCAGACGGTTTGATGATCGAGGTTCATCCTGACCCCACCAAGGCGTGGAGCGATGGCGCCCAGAGCCTGACCCCCAAGCGCTTCACCCAGTTGATGCAGGAACTGCGTTCGCTGGCTGAGGCGGTGGGGCGGACAATATAATCAATGCGTGGTCACACTGTTGAATCGATCCACTATGCCGAAACGTCTCTCTGAGTGTCGTGTGACTGTGGTTGGGCTGGGGTTGATGGGTGCGAGCCTGTGCATGGATCTGGTGCAGGGCCATCTCTGTCGCGAGGTGCGCGGGGTGGCTCACCGGGGCGAAACTGCGCTGCGGGCGTTTTTCGCCAACGCTGTGGACCAGGCAACGACCGATCTGCATGCCGGCGTCGCCGGTGCGGACATCGTGATCCTGGCGACGCCCGTGCGTACCATCGTGCAGATGGTCGATGATCTGGGCACGCTTGCTCTGGCCGGGGACGGTGGTCATCGACATGGGCAGCACCAAGGGCGAGATCTGCGCCGCCCTGGATCGTCTGCCCGCGGGGATTCAGCCGTTGGGGGCGCATCCCATGACGGGCAAGGAGCAAGCGGGCTTCACGGCTGCCGAACCAGGGCTCTATGTGGGTGCGCCATGGGTATTATCCCCGTTGCCGCGCACCAGCCCCGCCGCGCTGGCGTTGACCACGGAGTTGGCCGAAGCAGTCGGCGCACGACCACTTGTATTGGATGCACAGCGCCATGATCGGCTGGTGGCGGCCATCAGCCATCTGCCCTTTCTGTTGGCCACAGCGCTGGTCCACACGGTGGCCGATATCGGTGAGGACGACGCCATGGTCTGGGATCTGGCGGCTGGGGGCTTCCGCGACACCAGCCGCGTCGCCGCCAGCGACACACGTATGTTTATGGACATTCTGGCCACGAACCGCGAGGCTGTGTTGGCTCAGTTGGATGGCTTCGACGCTCATCTGCACCAACTACGCAGCTTGCTCGAAGCCGGCAATGAAGTCGAACTGGCGGCCAAACTCACTCGATCGCAACAACTACGCGCCAACTGGCGTAAGAAGTGAATTCCCAATTTCCATTTTCCGATCCCAACCGAAGGTTGAACTATGGCTGATATCATTACCATCCACGGCGGGAGAGCGTTGAAGGGGCAGTGTCGTGTCCCCGGTGATAAATCAATCAGTCATCGGGCTGTGATGTTTGCGGCGATTGCGGATGGACGCAGCCGTATTCGTGGCTTTCTCGATGGCGGCGATTGCCGGTCGACCATTCAGGTGATGCGGGCGTTGGGCGTTGCCGTCGACCAGCGATCCGCCACCGATGTGATCATCCACGGCGTGGGCATGGGCGGCCTACAAGAACCGGCGGATGTGCTCGACTGTGGCAACAGCGGCACGACGATTCGACTGCTCACGGGCCTGCTGGCCGGGCAGAAGTTTGTCAGTGTGCTGAACGGTACCGAGCAGATCCGGCGCAGGCCGATGGGCCGGGTTGCCGATCCACTGCGCCGCATGGGCGCGCAGATCTACGGTCGACAGGACGGACGGTTTGCGCCGTTGACCATAGTGCCATCCAAACTGCGTGCGATTGAGTACACGTTGCCGGTGGCGAGTGCCCAGGTCAAGAGCTGTGTCCTGTTGGCAGGGCTCTTTGCCGGCGGCCTGACGATTGTGAACGAGCCGGGGCCGGCGCGTGATCACACGGAGCGCATGTTGCAAGCAATGGGCGCGCCCATTGAGGTGCTGGGGCGGACAATTCACTGCGAGCGCCCCGAAGTGGAACTAAAGCCGCTGGATATTACTGTGCCTGGCGACATCTCGTCCGCAGCCTTCTTGCTGGTGGCCGCAACCATCACGCCGAACAGTCAGATCACGATCCAGGATGTGGGCATTAATCCAACGCGCACCGGCATTGTCGATGCCCTGAGCGAAATGGGCGCCAACATCCGCTATCGTAACGAAGGTGACGCCGCGGGCGAACCGATTGCCGATCTCGTCGTGGAGACGACGCAGTTGCACGGCGCCACCTTCGGCGGCGAACGCATCGTCACCATGATCGACGAGCTGCCGACCCTGGCTGTCGCTGCCACCCAGGCCGAAGGGCGCACCATTGTGCGCGACGCTCAGGAATTGCGTGTCAAAGAGACTGACCGCATCGCCACCACTGTATCGGAACTACGCAAAATGGGCGCAAAGATCCAGGCCACCGAAGATGGCTTCATCGTCGACGGGCCGACGCCGCTTTACGGGGCCACCGTGGACAGCCACGATGATCATCGGCTGGCGATGGCACTGGCCGTGGCCGGTCTCATCGCTAAGGGCGGCACTACTATCCGCGACGCCTATGTGACTGCGGATAGCTTCCCTGGTTTTGAGGCGACGTTGCGGGCGCTGGGCGCAGTGGTGCAAGAGAACGGGGAAGAGAGCGAGTGAGCTCAAAATTACCATGACCTATGAAAATCACCCTGCAAACCAATTTGCGCTCCCCACCGATATTACAGCGCGCACAAGATTGGTGGGGCTGTTGGGCTGGCCGATCGGGCACAGTGTCAGCCCGACGATGCACAATGCTGCCTTTGCCGAGCGGCGTATGAACTGGCGTTATGTGCCGTTGCCCGTCCACCCTGATCAGATAGAGGATGCGGTGCGCGGGGTGCGGGCGCTGGGCTTGCGCGGCGTCAACGTGACCGTTCCACACAAACAGACAGTGATGCCGTTCCTCGATCGGTGGACGCCGTCTGCCGAAGCCATCGGCGCCGTGAACACGATCATCGTCGGCGAGGATGGTCTGTTGACCGGTGACAACACGGATGCCGGGGGCTTCATCGCCGATCTTCAGTCTCATGCTGTGGATCTTGAGGGGCGAAAGGTGCTCATCATCGGCGCCGGAGGGTCGGCGCGAGCGGTGGTCTATGGGCTGGCCGAAGCCGGTTGCGCCGCCGTGACCATCCTCAATCGTACGCTCGAGCGGGCGGCCGCGCTGGGAGAGGCCATGTCCGCCTACTTCCCCGACGTGCGCTTTGCTGCCGCTGCTTTCCCTGCTGCCGTGGGTGATCTGGCGGAGGGAGCCGATCTGATCGTTAACTGTACGTCGTTGGGTATGGAGCCGCGCGTCGAAGGTCTGCCCTGGGACGAGGATGTGGAGTTTCGGCCCGGTCAGGTCGTCTACGATCTGGTCTACAATCCGGCGGCCACCCGTCTGTTGCAACTGGCAGCCGCCGACGGCGCCAAACCCATCGGTGGGCTGGGGATGCTGATCCACCAGGGGGCGCTGGCCTGGTCGCGCTGGACGGGTGAAGACGCTCCGGTGGATGTGATGCGCCGCGCCGTCAATGTGATCTTCGACCGCTAAGCGGCATAGGTGCTAGAATCACACGAGCCGCTTATTGATTCTTATTGAGGAGCCTCATGACTGTTCAAACCGATCCTACAAACTATCGTGCCGTGCCCGATGAAAGCGGACGTTTTGGCCCGTACGGCGGAAAGTACGTGCCCGAAACGTTGATGCCCGCGCTGGAAGAGTTGGAAGAAGTCTACTTGCTGGCGCGCGGCGACAAAGATTTTATGGCCGAGTTGGCCTATCTTCAGCGTACTTTTGTGGGGCGACCCACGCCGATCACCTACGCCCGGCGGCTGAGCGAACACCTGGGCGGCGCGCAGATCTATCTTAAGCGCGAGGATCTGGCGCACACCGGGGCGCACAAGATCAACAACGCGCTGGGGCAAGCCCTGTTGATGAAGCGCAAAATGGGCAAGACGCGTATCGTGGCCGAGACCGGGGCCGGACAGCACGGTGTGGCGACGGCGACGGCCGCTTCTCTGCTCGGCATCGAGTGCGTGGTCTACATGGGCACCGTGGACATGGCGCGTCAGCAGCCCAATGTCTTTCGTATGCGCCTGCTGGGCAGCGAGGTGCGCGGCGTCGAAAGCGGATCCAAAACGCTCAAAGATGCCATCAACGAAGCGATTCGCGACTGGGTCACCAATGTGCGCACAACCCATTACTTGCTGGGCAGCGTCCTTGGGCCGCACCCATACCCGGCGATGGTGCGCGATTTCCAGTCGATCATCGGTTGCGAAGCCTTTATGCAGATGCACAACGCCGAGGACGGCCCCGGCCGGCTGCCCGACGCCATTGTGGCCTGTGTGGGTGGAGGCAGCAACGCCATCGGCATCTTCCACTCCTTCCTTGAAGAAGAGAGCGTGCGCTTGATCGGCGTCGAAGCCGGAGGCCACGGCATCGAAAGTGGCGAACATGCCGCCCGCTTTGCCGATCCCAAAATGGGGCGTGTGGGTGTCTTGCAGGGCACCAAAAGCTACGTTTTGCAGGATGAAGATGGGCAGATTGCGCTGACGCACAGCATCTCCGCCGGGCTGGACTATGCCAGCATTGGGCCGGAGCACGCCTGGCTGCGTGATCTGGAACGGGTTGAATACACGTATTGCACCGATCAGCAGGCGATGGAGGGCTTCAACCTGCTCTGTCGCCTCGAAGGAATCATTCCCGCCTTGGAGAGTTCACATGCCATCGGCCACGTCATGGAATTGGCACCGCAGATGGATCGCGATCAGATCCTGTTGGTAAACCTCAGCGGCCGCGGCGATAAGGACCTGGGCACCGTCATGCAGTTGATGGATGACAACCAATCATCGTAACTATTGAGTCTGGGGTTCTAGAACTGGAGAGGCTATCATGACAGGAGTTGAGCGCATCCGCGCTGTGTTCGACAAGGCCAAGAGCGAGGGGCGTGCGGCCTTTATGCCTTACCACGCCATGGGGTATCCAACGCGAGAGCGAACATTGGAAGTGGTGTCGACGCTGGCCGGGGTTGGAGCCGATCTCTTCGAGATTGGCATTCCGTTTAGCGATCCGCTGGCCGATGGTCCGACCATTCAAGAGGCCACGTACACGGCGCTTACCCGGGGCACGACTGTAGCCGGCTGTCTGGCGATGGTGCGTGAGTTGCGCGATCAGGGGATCGATCAGCCCTTCTGCGCCATGACCTACTACAATCCGATTCTGGCCTATGGCGAAGAACGCTTCGTGGACGACGCCGTGGCCGCCGGGATCGACGGTTTGATCGTGCCCGATCTGCCGCCGGGCGAATCTGATCTATTGGAAGATGCCTGCCGCCGGGCCGGGTTGGCCACAATCTACTTCCTGGCGCCGACCAGCAACGAAGAGCGGATCCGCATCGTGGGCGCACGCTCAACGGGCTTCATCTATCTTGTCAGCATTACTGGGATCACAGGGGCCAGGTCGGAACTGCCTGACGATCTGCTGGATTTTGTGCGACGCGTCCGCCGTCACACGGATCTGCCCCTGGCCATCGGCTTTGGGATCAGCAACCGCGAGCAAGCGAGCCGCGTCGCGGCCATTGCCAACGGCGTCATCGTGGGATCCGCCCTCGTGCGCGCCTCGAACCAGACGGACGGTGTGGAGGCGGTGCGCGCTTTGGGCAAAGAATTGGCGGCGGGCAGCCATCAGCCGCAAGCGATTTGAGGCCAGATCACCAGGCGTTGTCTTTGGTCTGGGGGCGCGGCGGTTTTCTGGCGGCACTTGTTGGGCCGTGCGCTGTACCTGGTGGGGTAACGCTTAGCCAGGAACGTTTGGCTGGTTTTCATGTGTGCCAATTCGGCCATTTACACATTGTGCTATCTGCCGATACTATCGTAGTATTGGGAGGCTACGCTAAAAGTAGATGGTTTGCCGGTTTTGTTGTAGACATTCGCTTGACCTTAGTGTCCGGCGGGCGACGCTTGTTGAAGAGTCAACGAATCCCCAGAGAGACAAAAATGACGACTGCCAGCGTGATTGTGGAAACTAACTATACCGAAAGCCATACACCGCGTCTTCGTATCCTCGTCGTTGATGACGAGCCGTTGCTATGCCGCATGGTTAGTGTCATGCTCAAGCGAGCGGGCTATGAGATCCGTACAGCCAACAATGGGACAGAGGCGCTCAACGCGATTGCCGATGAAAAGCCTGATCTGATTACGTTGGATGTGATGATGCCCGACATTTCTGGTCTCGATGTCGCTCGACGGCTGCGCTCAGACCAGGAGACGGCTTCCATCCCTATTGTCTTCGTTACCGCATTGGATCGCAGTGTATCGGATGAGTTGCGCGCCCTCTCGGAGCAACCGGGGATCTATCATCTGGACAAGCCATTCAGCCAACATCAGTTGGTGACGCAGGTCAACGAAGCGTTGCATCCTCAAGCGCAGTGAGAACAGTCAAGTAGCCAAATCTTTGCCGATCGAAAAGAGCACGTCGACTTGTGAGTCGATGTGCTCTTTTTTGTGATGATGAAGATGCGCTTAAAAGCGATTCTTCAAGACCGGACGCAACTTCAACGCAAGTTGCAATGAAAAGCGGGCGTCTGCATCGTCGAGGTCAAGGCGCGTGATCAAAGAGATGCGTTCCAGCCGATAAGTCAATGTGTTGCGGTGGATATGTAGCCGTGTGGCCGTCTGGCTCAAATTGCCGTGGCAGGCAAAGAAGGCTTCTAGCGTTTCGACCAGTTCGGCGTTGCGGTTTTCGTCGTGTTCTATGAGGGGACGAACCGTCTTGCGGAAAAATCGGGCTGCTTCTGCATTGCCGCCCAATGCCGTCAACAGTTGGTAGAGCCCTAAGTCGCCGAAATAGGTGACGGGCGCAGCATTCCACGATTGGCCCATGTGCCAGCTTTCCTGGGCTTGCTGCAAACTGCGCAACCACTCACTGGGTCGTGTGGCCGGTCGCCCCAGCCCGATGATCACCTTGGCCTTCGCTGCGTGGCTCACGAACATTTCGGCAAGCTCGACTGCGGCGCTCTTCAGATGACGGGCACTTTTGAGGTTATCCGTCGGCCAGAAGAGCAACATGCCGTCACCACGCCGGCTCATGAGGATCGGCTTGCGCTGCGCATTGATAAACTGATGCAACAGCGTGATCCATTCCGGCACATTCCCCGCTTCGATGATCCAGGCCGCATGCGGTGCGCTCAGGTCATAGCCCAGCGACTTTCCGCGTTGGATCCACGATTGTTCATCGGCGATCTCACTGGCCAGAAGCTCATCGAGGAAGGCCGCGCGCATCTGCTCCTGCACAACGCCGACGGCATTCTGGCGGCTCCACTCGAGGGCGGCGACGCTTGCCCCTTGCAAGACACACATGCCCTCGACGGTGCTGGTCTCGGCGCCGTGGATTGTGCCATTGGTGCGTAGAACCAGACAGTACCCCTGTACTCGATCCCCGGCGACGATGGGGGCAAGTACGCTCTGATCATAGGGCAGGCGGTCTCCGGTCAACTTGAGGAGGCCTACCGACTCGTTTAGATTCTGTTGCTTTTGCGACGCGGCCCAGGTGCGTAGCGTTAGCACGTTGGGCAACCCGGACAAGACGCGCTCGCGCATCGCTTCGGGCAGATCCCCCAAGCCTGCCTGCGCACTGATCTGACCGTCATCGCGTAAGAAAATTACCGGTTGTTGGACGAACTGAAAGAGTCGTTCGGCGATAGCTTCAATCCCGCGCCCATCCAACTCCAGTTGGGTCAACTCGCGTTGGAGTTCCGCCGAGAGCGCGGTGATGTACCCCTCGCGATCGACGATCAACCGAATCACGGCGCGTTCCACGTCGACCAATGCCTCCGCGCTGGGCAGCGCAAAGAGCGGCATCTCTTGCTCCCCTGCGGCATGGACGGCACTCTGTGGCACCTCACCCAGCACCGCCATCGCCGCCACCCGCGCTTGCCGCAAGCTTTGGATCACGCGATCCAGCCGCATGCGCGGATCCAACTGTCGTAAGTCGTCCATGTCGACCAGCGCGAGTTCGTTGCCGGTCAATTTGGGGAAGGCCGGTGGGCTGGGCCGCAAACTACAGGCCCAACTGACCGGACGGCTCAAGGCGTCCGCGCCATAGAGGATCTCGGTGCCTGGTGGCAGCGCTAGCCTGTATACATCTTCGAGTGTTGCTGAGTTCCGGTACATATTTGACTTTGCAAGCAAGAGCGGGCGTACGCATACGCCCGCTGGTTTAACTGCGATATTGGGTTCGTGTGGCTACGCACTGAGGAGTACCAGTAGTAACAGCGACTACCTCGGCGCCGATGCCATCGCCGCACCCACTGTGCCACCCCAGACCGAAAAGAACATGACACCGGCCAGGCCAACCCACGCATAGGGATCCTGCCCGAGCCAGAGGCCCACCAGAAAAGCCACCAGCAGGCCCAAGATGAAGCCAAGCAAGCTAAAGACGAAGAGCTTGCCCACTGACTGCTCGTCTGTCATAGCGCCGACCAGAATCGGCCACAAGATCATCGAGAGCAGGCCAAGAACCGGGGTAGCCCAGCCCACAACCGCCGGCGGTACAAAAAAGGCGGCCAGAAAGAGTATAAAGCCTAGAACGCCGGCAATCACCGGCTTCCAGTTTGCGCCCAGCGTACCGCGCCGAACCTGGTAGGCCAGGACGGGTGCGGCGCCGATCAGCAGGCCGACGAGAGCGGGCACAATCGCCATTCCCGTCACAAAGACATAGATGAGCGCGACAACGGCCGTGAAGATCCCCGCATATAGAGAGGCCATCCATGGGTTGCTGTCAGAGCGGGCGGTGGCAACTGCAAAGAAAGGAAGCATTGTCCATCTCCTCCCCGTCCGGGGTCGTGTTTGGGTCAAGAATTGGTTGACGGCGTATTGGCCGGGTGTGAGTGATAGGATCAATCCTCGTCAGGAAGCGTTTCCCACTCTTCCATGCTCCATCCGCCTACGTTGAGGTAAAGGTGAGGGCGGTGATTGCGGCTGAGGATGAGAACGAGTTCATTTTCCTCTGTAACGGCGATTTCTTCAAGCCAGATCCCGGTTTCGATCAGCTTGGTACATATTGTACCAATCCGATCCAGTCCACGCAAGGCATCACTTTCGGGATCGTCAAAAATGTAAGTGGCGTACAGTTCGAGATAGAGCTGGTTTTCCAGGTAGAGGTCCAGATCAAAGATCTGCCGGGTTGCCGGTGGGATCTCTTCGCCCTCTTCGTCGGCGAGTGATTCTTCCCACACTGCCAGGCCAACGACTTTCTGTCCTTCGATGCTTTCGACTAACTCGGTGTAGAGTTCATCTGTGACGATTTGGTGAAAGTCCAGATCATCTTCTTCAGTATGTTGGTGATTGTCTGTCGACACCGAACGATTCTCCTTTTGCTGGCTACGCCGACGTTGAGCGGTCAGGACCGACGACGATCATGCGTGTGGGGATGGTGGTCGGCTCGTCGAAAAACTGACCGCCGGCTCCAAAATGGCTGAATTTGAAAGGCAGCCCCTGGTCGATAAAGAGATTGGGGCCGTTCATCACGTGAAAGTGAAGATGCGGTCCGGGCGAGTTGCCACTGTTGCCCACACGACCGATCAACGTGCCACGACGGATCATATCGCCAACGCTCACCTGAATGCTGGCCTGCTGCAGGTGCGCGAAGTAGCTAAACTCGCCGTTGGCATGGCTGATGGCTACGGCATTGCCCAGGATCCGGCGCATGTCCCCGCGCAAGATGGCTTGATCCGGGACGGCGCCGGGCAGCATGTCGGGCATGTCGTAGCAGACATGCGCCACCTTGCCACCTGCCGTGGCATAGACGGGCTGATCCCAACTATAGTGATCGGTCAACGAGCGTCCATTGCCGCCATATACCTGATTGTCCTGGCCCAGTTTGACGAGGTCGAGCGCATAGGGTTGGCTGTAGACTTCGGTTTTGTGGAAGTCACTCCAATCCGCTGCCTGGATTGCCCACCATGCCCCTTCAAGCGGAAAGTGCAGATCGGTCTGCTGCTCGTGGTAGGAAACCATCACCTGACGTACACTCTGCACATTCTGGTTGTCGCCACCCAACTCTTTGCCCACAGCGGTCACCTCGACATGTGTTAACCGCTCAAAGGCAGGCAGCATGACGTGGAGTGTACGCACGGCCAGCCCTGTCCCCGTCTGGATGGTCAGGTCTGTTAGCCCGGTGCGCCGCTGGATAAGGTGAGCCGGCCAGCGCTGCTCCTGTAGTAGCTGATGTCCGTTGTATGCCTGCAAGATCAGCCCCTTGAGTTCGACATCACTGTTGTGGGCGGTGATGCCCAGATCAAAGGCAACCTCTTGCATTGGGTAGAGCGAGGGGAAGGGCAAGTCGTCATAGACGGCTGCGATCACGTTATGGGGGCGTGTTTCGAGAGCGAGCCACGTCTTGTGGCTCGATTCGGCTTCTTCCATCGGCGTAGTCTGTTCGGGCTTCATGATCCGGTATAGCTTTCTTAGCGCCCTTGTCGTATCTGATAGCTGAGTTTGATGCGGTTCTCAACAAAATGTTCAAGCCAGCTTCGCTGTTCAGAACGATTGCGTCGACCGGCAGGGTGTTCTCCGCCGATGACATCGTCGAACAGGGCGAGTAGCTCTACAGCTTCCACGGGCGCCAGTCGGTAATAGGTCTCTTCAGTTTCCAACGAGTCGAGTCGTTCCCAGCGGTCGATCCAGTCGTTGAGGTAGTAGCTATGGCAGCGTCGACAGCGCCAGACACTAAATGTGCGCTTATCGTCTTCGACGGTAGAGACAACGAACGCGCCAAGATTGGCGAGCCGCCCCTGACAGGCAAAACAAGGTTCAGTGCCGGCGCCGACACCGCTGCGCTCAACAATTCGTTGCCCCCAAGAGGGCCGTGGCGTTTCAGGGCGAGCCATGCGCAGACGAATCTTCAGTGCTTGCCACGCTGCAACAGTGGGCGGTTCCAGTTCTTCCTCGGCCACGCGCTGTGGTGCCGCCGCTTGCACATCGGTGGCTTTTTCCCACTCGGGGCAGCCCAGGGCCAGCATCGACTGCTCGCGCAGCGCCTCTGGTAGGGTGATGGCGTCGGATGAGACGGCGCCCCAGCCGCAGCGACCCAGGGGAATTGCGTCCTCGTTGAGCGCCGCCCTGTCGTGGGCAGGGTCAGTCAGGGGCTGCCAATGACTGCACTCTCCGCATGTAAACGCGCGCCAACCGGCATCGGTCAGTGCGGCATGCAGGGTGGCGCCAAAATCGCCCGCCAACGGATTTTCAATGCGCAGCAATGGCGACGCTTCCCACTGCTCAGACGTGTTGCTTTGCAGGTAAAGGACGCAACTGGGCGGTTCATTGTACCAAAGCAGACGCGCCCAGTGCAGGGAGCGCTCCTCGCCGGTCAGCGGCAGCAGCCGAATACGCTGCATGACAGCAGTGCGGCTGCCAGGATGGACACCCGACATTGTCTGTAGATTGAAAATTTGATAGGTGGTATCGTTTTGTGTCATAGTCTGCCACTTCCTCGCCTGACATTGTACATCAGCCAGAGTGGAAAGAAGAAAAGAAGGGCAGAGAGCAGGAGGTGATGGGGAGCGAGGGCGGAAATCTACTTGCCGTTGGCTTCGTTGATCAACGTACTGGTTTCGAGGACAGCCTGTTGCGGCGACATGACCTGGTTGATCACTTTGAGCAACATGTCGCCGGCATAGCCCCAGACTTCGGCCATCTCGGGCCGATTGGTGAGTGCAATCGCGGACTCGGCCTGACGCATGAAACCGGCCGAAATTGGATCGTTGAGTTCAGTGTCGCTCCAGGCCGGGATGCGGCCCGCAGTCTCGGCCAGGATCGTACTGCTTTCTGCACTCGATAGGTGGATGGCCAATTGTAACGCCAATCGCTGCTGCGCCTGTGGGATAGCCGGGTTGATCATCACGCCTTCGGCACTTAACCAGGGACGTGCCGGGCCGGCGGGGCCTGCCGGCAGCAGGGCGACGGCCAAGGCATCACCCAGGCTCTGGCGGAGATCGTCTCGGCTCCAGGGACCGTCGACGAAAAAGGCAAATTCGCCTTTCTTGAAGCGGTCGAGCAGTTCGCCGTAATCCTGCTCCACGAAAACGCCCGGCGTCTGCTCCATCGTCGACAGCCAGGACAGAAACTCGGCCGTGCCCGTGGTCTGTTCGAGGATCACACGTCCGTCCTCGTCGAAGAGCGAGCCGCCGTAGGCCGGGATTCCCCAGAACAGGTGATAAAAGTTGGCGTACAAGCCTGCGCCCTGGGTCGGATCGGCCTGGGCCAGAGCGAGCATCTCGTCGGTCGTGGTAGGCAACGCTGCCTCATCGATCAAGTTGCGGTTGTAATAAAGCGAAACCACGTCAAAATTGGTTGGCAGTCCCCATAGCTGTCCTTGATAGCGCAGGTTCTGCAAGGCAGCAGGCCAGTACCCGGCCAAAATCTCTGCGTCCATGAGATCGTCGAGAGGAACCAGTGCCTCGGCGTCGGCCAGTTGGTTTAGCCACCACGTCGGCGCCAGGATCAAGTCCGGTCCTGCCTCGGCGTAGACTGCGTCCACATAGGCCTGCGGCAGTTGATCGTAAGCGACAAACAGCGTATCAATCTGTACGTGGGGATTCTCGGCCTGGAAGGCGCTTAACATCAAAGACAAAGCTTCGGCGTCGCGTCCACCCCAACTATGCCAAAGGGTCAGCGTGCCGCCATCCGTTCGGTTGCCGGCGTGGCTGTGGACGCGTCGGCGGGGAGTGGCTCAGTTGTTTCCTGTGTGGCCGTGGTGGCGGCGCCGGGGAGCGGTGTCGTCGCCGAACTGAAGGGTGTGGATGTTGGCGGCGGAGGCGTTGCCCGATCCTGGCAGCCGGCCAATAGCAATCCTAATAATCCGCATACGAGGATCAAATAGGTGACTGAACGGCGATGCGATGGTGCATCACACGATCGGGTCCGCACAAAGTAAGTGTTCAAGTTGCCGAAGTACCTGGTGATTCAGGAACAAAAACGGATGTAGAGATGGGCAACAGTATAGCACGCCGTCGTGTCTGCGTGAAATCCGAACTTTTTGTTGGGCAATTCAGATGCCCGTGGCCGACCCTGCGTTGGCTCTGTGTCTTATGCTGTTTGGTCGGCCAGATGATCGAGGAGCGCCTGTAGCCCCAGTGTGTAACTGCGCCAGCCGAAGCCGCAGATCTGGCCGACACAGATGGGCGCCAGCACCGATTGATGGCGAAACGCTTCGCGGCTGTGGATGTTGCTGAGATGTACTTCTACGGTAGGCAGGGCAACGCCGACGATGGCGTCGCGCAGCGCATAGGAATAGTGTGTAAATGCACCGGGGTTGATCAAAATGCCGTTGGCCCAGCTACGCGCCTCGTGAATAAAGTCGATGAGCGCTCCTTCGTAGTTGCTTTGGAAGGCACGCACCTCATGCGCCGCATCGGCGGCGTCGATTACTCGCCGGTTGATCACCTCTAGGGTCACGGTGCCGTAGATGCTTTTTTCGCGTACACCCAATAAATTCAGATTTGGGCCGTGGAGCAATGCAATCTTGGCCATAGAACTCTCCTCATTTATATGTTTTTAGGGATTGCTGACATTCCCCGTGCGGCTCCTGGCATCGTGTCAACGGTCGAGTGATGGCAATTCCGTAGGGGCGCTGCTTGCTGCGCCCACAGTGTGCCGGGCGCAGCAAGCAGCGCCCCTACCGATCAAATCACGCTTGATGCATGACCAGCGTGTTGTCGCTCGACGCTGCCTTGTCCAGAGGCCCTGTGAAGTGTCAACACAGCCTGGCGTTTCTTCTCAAGTTACAGGATCTTCTTGATTGCGGCTGCGACAATCTCCTCGCCGGGGTTGTCGATGATCGTGACATCGCCGACGGCCTGCGGGATGATGAATCGGATCGTCTTGCCCTGGCGTTTTTTGTCTTGACCCATGGCGGCGCGCACGGCGGCGACGTCGTATCCGGGCGCGCTGACGGGCAGGCCCAGCCGATCCAACAGTTCACGAATGCGGACGACCAGCGCAGGATCACAGCGGCCCAGGGCGGCGGCCATTTCGGCAGCGGCCACCATGCCAATGGCGACGCCTTCGCCGTGGCGGATCGTGTACTCGCTTACTTGCTCCAGAGCGTGACCGAACGTGTGCCCCAGGTTGAGGACGGCGCGGCGTCCCTGTTCGTAGGGGTCTTCGATGACAATGTCTACCTTCACCTGGACCGCATCGCGCACCAACTGCGACAAACTGGTCGGCCCGACGCTTTCTAGCTGCTGAAAGAGATCGGGCGCGCCGATGATGCCATGTTTGACGATTTCGGCTAACCCGGCGCGGAACTCCTCGCCGGGCAGGGTGGAGAGCACGCCCGTGTCTATAATGACGACGGCGGGCTGTTTGAAGGCGCCGACCAGGTTCTTCCCCTGCGGCAGATCGACGCCGGTTTTGCCGCCCACCGAGGCGTCGACCATCGAGAGCAGCGAGGTCGGGATCTGCACAAAGGGGACGCCGCGCAGGTAACTGGCCGCGGCAAAGCCGGCCATGTCGCCGATGACGCCGCCGCCGAGGCTGATCACGGCGCTGCGTCGATCCAGCCCCCCGGCGATAAACTGTGTGTAGAGCGAAGCGACAGAATCCAGCGTTTTGTGCTGTTCGCCTTCCGGCAGCACGCAGAGGACGGGTGCATAGCCCGCGCTGCGCAGACTCGCCGCCAGGGCTTCGGCGTGCAGCTCGGCCAAGGTGGGGTTGGTGACGATGGCGACCGGCCCACGCGCCAGGTTGCGGTTGGCCAGTAGTGTGCCTGCGGCGTTGAGAATGCCGTCACCGATGCAAATATGGTAGTCACCCTCAGGCGAGGGGACATTGATGCGCATCATGCCGGGCACTTCGGCGTGGGCCTTGAGCGCTTCGATCACCCGCTCGACGATCAGATTCGGCGTGACGTGATCGGTGGGCACTTGCAGCGGAATTTCGGCGTAGGCGTTGCGCCGGCTGAGCAGCAACTGCTCGATGCGCAGGCGGCGATCTCCTTCCTCGCTAGCCAGCAGTGGGCGATCCTCGGCAGCGGCCAACCGCTCCAGGATGGCATTGACGCCGGCCGTCAAGCAGACGATAGGGCCGCTGGCCGCCAACGACTGACGATTCTGGTAGTTCACCAGTGCGCCGCCGCCTGTTGCCACCACCAGCCCCCGCTGTGTGGCCAACTGTGCGCACAGTTGCGCCTCGGCTACTCGAAATACGTCTTCGCCCTCTGCCGCAAATACCTCGGCAATCGTCTTGCCGAAATGGCGCTCCAGTTGCTCGTCCATGTCCACAAAAGGGCGATCGAGCAGTTCTGCCAATAGGCGGCCAACCGTGGTCTTGCCCGTGCCCATGAAACCGGTGAGGATCACATTGTCGTCGTTTAACGTCGGGAGTATAGGAATCGTCATCGCTTCCGCCGATGCTGTTTGTGGGGTCTGGATCGAAGAATGGTCAACCGTCACTCGTCCTGTATAAGCCAAATCAAAACGTGGTTGGCGCGCTGAGACAGTGAGTGAAGAAGTCTATAGCGGCATCGGACAAAGGTCAAACCTGCCAGGAGTTTAACAGGGACAATTTAGCGTCGGCGGGCGTCTGTCGAGCCGATCACATGGGGCAGAAACTGCTGATAGGTATCCGCCGGCCGGCTATAGACGGAGGTGATTGGCACGGCAAAGGGCGCGACTTGACTGCCGCTTATTGTCTCGGCGTTGAGGATCAACACCGTGGAATCATCCGCATAGGTGACAGGACGGGTGGCGGTCAGCGTCAAGTAGGCGACTAGAGGCGGCAGTTCAAGGGTGCCTGTGGATGTCAATCGCGTTGTGCCCGAAATCGGGGTGACCCCCAGCCACTCGAATTGGTCATGGATATGGGCTTGCCAGTGCAGCGGTTCGGTCGACGTCAATGTGACTGTTCTGGTCATGACATCAACCTCATCCGCATCGTCGACTGCATTCCAGTCAAAAAAGATCTCGTCTGTGTATGGCAGCCAGCCTTCGATCATCGGCGGCGTGTCTACCCCGGCGAAGGTGGCAAACCAATCCACGCCGACCTCGCTCCATCGCCCCGGCGCCTCGATGGCCGGGTTGCCAAAGAAGAGCAGATCGGGCGATGTGGCGTTCTCGCCGCGCAGATACCAGTTCAAGGAACAATCACTTTCCGGCCACCAGCCGATCAACTGCCCATCGACATAGAGAAAGACCGTGCCGTTGATATAGTCCGCGGTGACGATCGTCTCCATGTCGCCCAGTGCTGCATATTCGGGTAAGAGATGCAGCCTCCAGAAATACTTTTCCTGACAACTGGGGAAGATGAACTGGCCGCCGGTGCCATGCGTCGTATCGAGCAACGTGTAGAACATGGCGCCGGTAAAGTAGGGGACGTGCCCACCGTTGCTCACTTCAACGCCATAGCCCGAGGCGGACTGGCGCGCCTTCCAGGCGTAGCGGATGTTGCCGCGGTTAGGACGCCAGTCGACGTAGGCTGGATCTTTGGTAGCAGAAGCGCCTTCTGTGGCAGGCAGCAAGGGTGCAGTATGGGCGGTATTTGACTGAGCGCGCTCGGCCAGATAGGCGGACTCGGCGCCGGTTGGGGTCTCGACATATAGGCGCAGATCGTCGTAGATCCCCCACACCGGCACGGCCCGCGCCGTGCCATTGTTGCTAATGGTGGCGTGGCTGTGGGATACCACGGTATCGGTGCTGTCTGGATCGTTATCCGCCAGCAGACGCCAGTAGTCGGGCATGGCGCTGTCGCCTCCGTCGAAGTCCTCGTGCCAGTAGGGTGTGTTGGCGAAAGGCCCCGCGGGCAGTAGACCGGTGTAGGATGACGGTGCGTCTTGGGGCATAGGTGTGGCCTCAAATGTTGCCTGCAGAATGCCCTCTGTGGCCTGCACCGTCGACGGCGGCGCGTAGATGCGCAGCCAGTCGAGTTCGATGTCGATCCAGCCTACGGCAGATTCCAGATAAGCCAGGGATCCCAGGTAGAGCACGTCAGGCCGAACGGCTGCGATAGCCTGTTCCTTGAAACTACTCAGTGTCGTCGTCAGCATGGGTACGCCGTCGACGGCGATTTCAAACCGATCCTGGCTCTGACGGTGATCGACGGTCATGACAACCCATTCAGCATAGGGATTGGGGTAGCCATGGTCGTCTAGATCGACGAATTGTCTACCCCGGTCTGCCCCAACGATCAGGCCGCGCCATGCTTCGACGGATTTATTGTAGTCCGAGCCGATGTAAAACAACGGCCCGGCGTAGGATGGTTTATGGCCGTCGGCGTAGATAGAAATTCGATGATCGCCCGAGAATTCGGCCTGAAAACGTACGCGCATCGCCAGCCGAAAGTCACCGGTGTTTGGGAGCCAGTCGATTCGCCGCGAAGTGAACGGAATGTCGTAACTGGTGGCGCTATCGTCAACAAGATAGAGATAGGGGAACGAGACGTCCACATCCACCACGCCCACCTGAAGCGCGCCGTTTTTCACCTGAACATAGCCGTTCTGGGGCGGCTGATAGGCGGCTTTGCTCATAGGCCCCTGTATGGACCAATGGTCAGGAACTTCTGCGCAGTTGAACTCATCGGCAAAGTAGAGGAACCAGTCGGCGGGGCGATAGGCGTCCTCGCTGGGGGAGGCATCGCAGTCTGTAGCAGAGGCTGCCTGCACCGTGGGTGACGTCAGCCCTGTAGGGTCCATGCTAAGCAGGAGCGCAGCAACGGCGCCCGTTACCCAGAAAGCGCTGGTCCACAGGATCCTGGTCCACAGCGGCGAGAATAAGTGGCGGCAAGCGGCAAAAGGGGATTGTCTGTTCATGGGTTCCGAGTGCTGGTGGGCTAGGTGGCCATAGCCAGGCGGTCACATACTTGGTCGAGCAAGCGTTGCACAGGCTGGGCCGTGTCCACTTGCATCAGGTGCGTGGGATCGATGTGATAGTCCCAGCAGCCATTATAGCGGAGTAGAAGTGCCTGCATATCCGTCCAGTCACTGATTTTGTGGGTAGATTCGTGGGGACGGCGTTTTTCGAGTCGGCGTTGCCACTCCGTTTCGTCCAACACCGTCTCGATGACGAGCAGGCGTGCGCCATGTGCATCAGCGAGCCGGCAGCCCTGTGTATAGCCGACGGGGTAGGAGAGCGGCGTATCCACAATGCAGCAGATCCCCAGGGCCAGTTGCGTACTCACTATGGACCAGGCGATATCATAGGCCAGGCCGTTGCCATTGGGCAGTCCGACCGTAAAATCTTTGACATCGTCTTTGTCGATGAGCGGCCAGTGCAACCGACGCGCCAATGCGCGCGCCAGAGTGCTTTTGCCGGTGGCCGGGTGCCCTTTCATCAGGACAAGTGTGCACTCTGTCACCGGGCTACCTGGGGTTGGTGAAGAGTTGGAAGGCTGCCGGGTCCACGTGCGCGGACTGGTGTAGCAGAACGGCGTTCATCAATTCTATGGCCATGCGCGACTCCAATGTCACGCCTGCGCGCACACCGACACAAGGATCGTGGCGTCCTTTTTTCAATTCAAAATCGATCTCTTCGAGGTTCTTGCGCACGGACTGCTGCGGCTTCACAATGGTTGAGGTTGGCTTGAAGCCCACACGACAGACGACAGGCATGCCCGTGGTGATGCCCCCGATCAGGCCGCCGTGGCTGTTGGATTGGTAGCCATTGTTGCGGATCGGATCGTTGTTCTGGCTGCCCAGCCGCTCGATCACACGTAGGCCATGCCCGACTTCACAGGACTGCACGGCGTGCAGTCCGCCCAGTGCACCCATCAAGCGTACCTTCAAGCTCTGATAGAGCGGTTCACCGATCAGCGCCGGCGGATTGACCGCGATCACCTCCACCGCCGCTCCCAACGAATCGCCGTCGATGCGTGTGCGCTTGATCAACTCGGCGGCCTCAGATGCAAACCCGGCATCCAACGATTGGATCTCGGCTGCGCCCAGGAGCGCGTCCACGTTGGCAATCTCGTCTGCGGGCACAGCCAACGTCTGGTTACGGTGGATGATCTCCTCGAAATGGGCGGCCAAACTCTGTTCCGTCTTCAGCGGACCGACCTGCACAATTGACGAGAGGAAGACGGTGCCGAATGTTTGGGCCAGATAGAGACGCGCGATGGAGCCGCCGATGACGTCGCTGATGGTAGATCGATAGCTGGATCGTCCGCCGCCGCGAATGTCAACGAACCCTTGTGATTTGTGGTACTTGACCAGATCCGTGTGACCGGGGCGGGCCTCGCCGCGCTCTCCGGCAAATTGATCATAATGCTGAGACCGTTTGGATGTTGACAACACCAGCGCAGCAATCGGCTCGCCGGTGGTGTAGCCGCCTTCATAGCTTTCTGTAGACTGGACGTTCCCCTCGACCTGCGCCTCGATAGCGGGGCCGGAAAGCAGTGTATCCAGCTCCCCTTCGGCGTAAAGACCCGAGAGCAGAAGCACTTTGTCGTCTTCCTGGCGCGGTGTGCCGTGTCTGTTGCTGCCGGGGCGTCGCCGATCCAGATAGCCTTGGATGGCCGTCCGCTCGATATAGAGGCCGGGCGGGCAACCAAACACAATTGTTGTTACGCCCGGACCGTGCGATTCGCCTGCACCGGCCACGGCGAAGAGTGGTCCGCCTAGAAGTTCCATGTTGTCTTACCTTCAGTCTGGGCAGGCATGGTGAGTAGGGCGCCATGCCTGCGCTCTACTCGAGCGGCGGCAGAGGGTTCATTATGAATGCGCACCTTATTCTGCCGCCGCATGGTAGGTGTGCTCTATGTCGAAGACGTGCGAGTGCAAGTTGGCGATCCACTGTTTGCCTTCTTGGGTCACGCGCAGATAGCGCAGGGCTTCTTGAATGTAGGGGTTGACCACGTCCCAGTAGAAGCGGGCGTAGTTATGCCGCATATCTTCGAGACCCTCATAGCCGATTTTGGCGGGTGCATCTACTTCTTCCAATTCGTGGAAAAGGGCCGGCAATTTGCGTAAATAGTTTGGATCGCCCAGTTGACCGATGAAGTCCGCTGCACGCACCAGCCCCGCATAGCTATCTGTGGCTTGATAGAAAGGGTCATCGGGAATGGGGAAGCGGGTGCACTCGATGTATTCGCCGATCTCGTCAATGTCAATTTCGATAAAGAGTGGCTGACTAAAACGCTCACGGACAAACAGTTTGCTCCGATCGACGTGATAGGGAGCCAGGGCGGCATCGGTCGATCCCAGGGATACCTCAACTGTGCCATCATGGATGCCGGTGGCAACGGTTTTGTTATCGTCTTGACGGCAAACACCGCGCACAAACCCAATGTCATGGCAAAGCAACGCAATTGTAAAGTGTAGCCAATCCTGGGGCGATACGCCGCCTTCGCACAGGTGCTTGCCCTGCAAAATGGCCTGCCCTACCATCGTCACCATCACGGTATGGTCGACGGTGTGATAGAGTGCATCCGAGTTTGAAATATTCTCCAGGGCCAGTTTCCCACACCAGGCGGCCGTGCGGCCCAGCAACGGCATGCGATCCCCATAGCTTTGGCGATAGGCATATTCGAGCTCTTCGACAAAACGATCGATGACAAGTTTCTGCAGATTCAGCATAATCCCTACTCTCGGGCTGTAAAGAGTGATGTACTCATTCAGGGGCATCGCGTCGGTTGTGAGAGGCCTGGCGCGACAGCAAGGTAAGCAAGCGATCGGGTCTGTCGGTTATTATACCGTCTATACCCAACTCTATGAGATCCGTCATTTCTGTTGATTCGTTTACCGTCCAGACTTGCACGTTGAGTCCACGGGCATGGGCGGCGCGCAGCGTGCGCGGCGAGATGATTTCCACATTGCCGTAACGCCGAGGCACCTGTAAGGCATGGGTTTGCGGAGAATAAACGCCTGCCAGCCCTGCCATCGCCAGATAGACGAAAGTACGCACGTCGCGTTGATGGCCTGACGTGGCGACTTCTGGGCAGAGGCGGCGAAAGTCATCGAGTGCCTCGTTGTGGAAGGAACCGACGATCACCTGCGTGGTTTTGTGGTAGCGCCGGATCAGATCGCAGAGCGGCTGTGTGATCGACGGCTCCGTCTGTTTGATCTCAATGGTCATGGGCATGTCAGGCAGCGCAGAAAAGACCTCTTCCAGTGTGGGGATCGTGATGGCCTGGTTGCGATAAGGGAAGTGTTGCCCGTCTTCTGTCCAGGTATAGCCGGCATCGAGCCCCTTGAGTTCGGCGAGTGTTTTGCTCCTGATTTCGCCGGTGCCGTCGGTTGTGCTGTCCACCGTATCATCATGGCGCACGACAAGGATGCCATCGGCGCTGGTGTGGACATCCATTTCGAGCATGTCCACGCCCATCTCGGCCGCTCGTCGAAAGGCATAGAGCGTGTTGCTCGGCCACAAGCCTTCGCCGCCACGATGGGCGATCACCAGTGGACGGGCCGACAACCGTTCGAACACAGGATGGGGCGACACCGGCCGCGCCAGCAACGAGGCGATCCCGTACGCCAGCATCGGCGCGCCAATCAGCGCTCCTACCCCCCACATCAGGTTCTTCTTTCGCATCAGCCCATCACCGTTTCTGTATAAACCGCCCGGAAATGCTGCGCGGCGATGTCGTAGGTCCACGCGTCTTGTGCCGTCATTAGTGCTGCCATCCGCCCGATCTCATTGGATGACTTTGCCGAAGAGCCACATCCTCCGGCTGCAACATACAACCGTCCCGGTTCGACGGCATCCAAGTAGGGATAGCCGTGCTCGGTGTAGGCGAGCACGCAGGCCTTGCGCACAAAGGAACGCGCCGCCAGCCCGGGGATCAGATCGAGCAGGGCGCGGCGCAGCACGTCGGCTTCGTCGGCGCTGCCATCGGCGTGGAACCAGTCGCAGAATTCAGCCAGATCCGTCCCCAGTTGCTCCGGCTGATTGGTGCCACCCAGTTTAACATACCATTTGCCGTCGGGATATTGGATCGGGGGCAGCACGTAGATCGAGGACAGGGTGTCGATCCCTTGCACGGGCATGATGAGGGTGGGCATGGCCGCCAGCCGCGAGACTTCGGCTTCGTCCACTTCGGCAAGAGTGATGGTGCGCTTCTTAATCGTCAGCGCCAGCTCTCGGCCCCCGAGCAGCGAATGGCAGTTGCTGAAACTGCCCGCCGTCACCAACACTTTGCCTACCTGCAGCGTGTGTCCGCCGTCAGTGGAGATATGCAGGGCGTCGCCGCGCACGGTCACCTGGTGCGCCGTCTCGCGGAGGACAGCCGCTCCCTGTTGCACTGCTACCGTCAACTGTGCCTGGACGAGCGAGCGCGGGTTGACGTAGCCGGCCGCTCCTACCTCCCAGAGTCCGCTGAATTCAGCCGGGAAGCGCAGGAAGGAGAAATTTCGACGTAGCGCGTCCCCGTCCATTTCGGTGAAGGATGCGCCAAAACGCCTGCCGTTTTGCAGACGGCGGCGGTGCGTTTCTTCGCCCTCGGCGCTGGTATGAACCAATTGCAGCCCGCCTACAGCAGCGTGAAAGCGTAGACGGCTGCGCTCTTGCAAGTCGGCGTAGGCGTCGATGGAGCGCGCTGCTAACTGCGCCCAGATCGGATCCTCGTCGATGATGCGCGTAATGCGTCCCTGGTCGTAGTGGCTGGCGAAAACGCCGCCATGATCGCGCCAACGCGCCGGTTCGGCAGGGCCGATGACGATGACCGTATGGCCCATTTCGGCCAGATACCGCGCCGCCGCCGCACCAATCATCCCCGCGCCGATGACTGCAATATCATACTCTATCACAGGGAAATGTCCGCCAGCACGGGCAGATGATCGGATGGATAGCGTGCACCGCGATGATCGTCGAGTGTGTGGAAGGCTCGCACCCCGGCGACGTTGCGTACAAAGATGTAATCGATCAGGTAAGTCCCCGGCGGACGGTAGCCGTGAAAAGTCCATGCAGGGCCGGTGGGGGGGGCGGTCGAGAGCTGACGGGCATCGGCCAGGCTCTGTTCTTCAACGGCGGATGGATCCTCGCCGGTGATGAGCAAATAGGGCGCGGAGTCGGGGATACAGTTAAAGTCGCCGGTCAAGATAGCGGGCTGAGTGTCGCTGAGGGCATCCATGCGATCCAAAATCAGCCGGGCGCCTTCGATCTGTGCCAGCGCGCCCCGGTGATCCAGGTGGGTGTTAAAGAGGAAAACCCTGCGATCTTCTGCGTCTCGGAATTCGCCCCAGGTGCAAATGCGGATGTTATGGGCATCCCAGCCCACCGTGCCGGCGACGTCGGGTGTTTCCGAGAGCCAGAATGTGTCCGAACGGAGACAGTGCAGCGCCTGCTTGCGATAGAAAATGGCCGAATACTCGCCTCGCTCGGCGCCATCATCGCGGCCAACTCCGATAGCAGCGTAATCGGGCAGATGCTCGCGTAGATAGACCATCTGACTGTGGACGGCTTCTTGTACGCCAAAGGAATCGGGCCGGTGATGGTGGATCAGATCGATGGCCAGATCGCGGCGGAAACGCCAGGCGTTGGGGCCATCGGTGTCTGTGGGGAAGCGGATGTTAAAGGACATGACCTTCATGGCAAGGCTCCTTTGGCGGCGGCGACGAAGGCGCGCAGCGCGTCGTGGTCCTTGCGGCCTGGCGAGAGTTCAACGCCGCTGCTCACGTCTACGCCCCAGGGGTGCACCGTGCGCACGGCTTCGGCGACGTTTTCGGGCGTGAGGCCACCGGCGAGGAGCAAGCGAGGATAGCGCTGCGCCAGTGCGGCGGCGGTGTGCCAGTCTGTTTTTTTGCCGGTACCGCCATAGTGATTGGGATCATAGGCGTCGATGAGCAGTTGCGGCCCGTCGGGAGTGCCGAAGGGAGCGAAACGGGCGGCTTCGGTTTCGGCCTGAGACGCTGACGCCGGACGCAACGCCTTAAAGGCGCGTGGCGCCAAACCGGTCAGCATCTCCGTCGGTTCTGAGCCGTGTAATTGCGCGTAGTCAAGACCAGCGATCTCGATAATCTCGGCGACGCGAACGGGAGACTCGTCCACGAAGATGCCCACGAGTTTGAGAGATTGGGGATGGGCAGACGATTCTCGACGCGATCTCCACTCTCTAATCTCAAGGCGCAAATCCCTGACCAGGTCGGGTTCGACACAGCGCGCCGACTTCGCATAGAAGTTGAATCCCAGCATGTCGGCGCCCGCCAGGATGGCGGCCTGAGCATCGGCGAGGTTGGTAATTCCGCAAATTTTTACTTGAGGAGCGGCCATCGGGCGTCTCCGTTGGGGTGGGCGTGGAGATGGTGCAGCAGGTCGAGCAGGCTTTCCAGGCGGATAAAGGTGACATCGCCCTGGTGTTCGCCATCGGCGTGCAGGCCGTGCCGGTCGATGAGGAAGGCGCTTAGCCCGGCGCTACAGGCGCCGCCGCAGTCGTCGTCAATGCGGTCGCCGATGAAGATGGCGTGTTTGGCGTTGCTGCCCAGCATCGACAAGGCGCGCAGGAAAGGCTCGGGATCGGGCTTGCGTCCGTGACCGTCGTCCCCGGCGATGATCACCTTAAAACGGTCGCTCAAATTGTGATCGTCGAGGAAGCGCAACGCCCCGCGACGTCCTCGTTGCGTGATCATACCCAGCCGCCACGGCCCATTGGCCAGCGTTTCGAGCAGGGGGAGCGCATCGTCGTAGAGTGGAGGCGTGGGGTCGTCGGCGAAAAAATCGACCATGCTGTGCCACTACGCCAGGGTCGTCGATCCCCAACTGTTGGGTGACGCGTGTATAGAGGCGCGGCCAGATCGCATCCCACGTCTCGGCGTTGTCCTTCTCCGTGCCTTTGATGGCGGCGGCGAAGTCATAAAACCAGCGGATTTGGGTAGAGAAGGCGTCTTCCACAGCTTCGGGTGTGCGAGGATAGCCCCACTCGGTCAATTTGTCTGGCAATAGCACGTGACTGTGCTGCACGAGTGTTCCGTCTAGATCGAAGAGGATTGTGTCGATGGTCATACAGGGAGTTTACTGCAAGGCGGGGCTGTGTGCAAGGAACGCAGGATTCGGGTGTGCGTGCCAGGGAATTGGCAGTCATCAGCGGTTTTCGCCGGGGAGAGGTTTCCCGACCCCCCTCTATCTCCACCTGAAAAAAGAAGCGTGGAGAGGACCAATGAACCAAGAGCCTGTCGACCAGTTTCTGAAGTTTGGACGCATTGGGGACGCAGTAATGGACTCCTCGGGGACGCATGGACACTATTGTGTGGGAGAAGTATGTGGGAGCAGTATACACCATTCTTTTCATTCACCCGGTAAGGAGAACGTATAGACATGACACCAATTATCGATGTGCAGAACATTCACAAGCGCTATGGGGATACGCTCGCCGTGGACGATCTTTCTCTGACCGTCGCACAGGGTGAGATCTTCGGCATCCTGGGCCCCAACGGCGCGGGCAAGACTACGGCCGTGGAGACCATGATTGGACTGCGTCAACCAGACCGGGGAGCGGCCCGTGTGCTGGGCATGGATCCACAACGGCAGCGCACGCAATTGGCCCAGCGCATCGGCATTCAGTTGCAGTCGGCGGCGCTGGCCGAACGCATCACTGTCTGGGAAGCGCTCGATCTTTTCTCCTCGTTCTACGCTCGCACCATCGCCTGGGCCCCACTGCTGGAACAATGGGGGCTGGCCGAGAAGCGCAATACCACCTTTGGCAACCTCTCCGGTGGACAGAAGCAGCGGCTCTTCATCGCCCTGGCGCTGATCAACGATCCTGAGATCGTCTTTCTGGATGAGTTGAGTTCAGGGCTGGATCCCCAGGCACGGCGTTCAACCTGGGATCTGGTGCGTTCGATCCGCAATGAGGGCAAGACCGTGGTGTTGGTGACGCACTTCATGGACGAAGCAGAAGCGCTCTGTGATCGGCTCGCCGTCATCGACCACGGGCGCCTTATTGCCCTGGATCGACCTGCGGCCTTGATCGACGCATTGGATATTGAGAGCAGGGTGATCTTTGAGAGCGATGCCGCCGTCGATCTGCGGGCGCTGCGGGCGTTGCCTCCCGTGCACAACGCCTTGCAAGACGGGCGCCGCATCACGGTGTATGGCGCCGGCGAAGGCCTGGTTGCCGCCGTGGTCAACCACCTGACGGAGCAGGGTTTGCGCTTTCAGGGGCTGCACACCCAGCAGCCCGATCTGGAGGATGTCTTCATTCAACTGACCGGCCGGCAATTGCGCAACTAAAGCAGTGATACCGTAACCGTTGATCGATTCCGAAAGGACCCTCTATCATGACCGCGTCCACAACATCAACCACGACGTTCGTCCGCCCCACTGGGGGCAACCACTTGCGCTCGTTCGCAAAATTGACCATCGTGCAGTACAAACTCTTTCTGCGCGAGCCGGTGGCGCTCTTCTTCAATATCTTTTTCCCGGTCTTGCTTCTCTTGCTCTTCGGCCTGATCTGGGGCAACGAGCCGGGTAGTTCCATGTTCAGCCCACAGTACGGCTACATCGACGTGCAGGTACCGGCGCTGGCGGCGCTGGTGATCGGCACCGTCGCCTTCATGACCATCCCCGTGGCGACGGCGACGGCGCGTGAGCAGAAGCTGTTGCGCCGCTTTCAGGCCTCGCCCATGCCGCCGATGGTCTACATTGCTGCCGACGTTGCCGTCTACTTGAGTATTGCCGTGGCGGGCATGGCGGTACTGGTAACCGTGGCCAACCTAGCCTTCGGTTTGCGTTTTGGTGGCAGTTGGGCTGTCGTGACGGCGGCCTTCCTCTTCGCTGCCCTGGCCTTTATTGCCGTCGGCTATGTGATTGCCAGCCTGGCCCCTACCGGCCGCGTAGCACAGGTGGTCGGGCAGGTCGTCTACTTCCCCATGATGTTTCTGTCGGGTGCGGCCATGCCGCTGGCCATCATGCCGCCGGACGTACAGCGGTTCGCCGAGTGGCTACCCCTCACCCACGCCGTACATCTCTTCCAGACTCTCTGGTTCGGCGGCGATTGGGATACAACCGCACTGCTCGTGCTGTCGGGCGTGCTCGTCCTGGGCGCAACCATCTCGGCGAAGGTGTTTCGGTGGGAGTAGGCGTGATAGACGGAGGGGGCGAACAAGTCGCCCCGGTTTGTCACCGGCGACCGGTCTACCCGATCGGGTAGGCGCCCCTGAAAGACTCAGTTTTGGTTGATCGCGCTGTGGGTGTCTCCAATCGAGGATCACTCCATGTACGCGGCAACAGCTCCCTCCCTGCACCGCTGTCCTCAGAGGCCCGCTGTCCTCAGCGGCCCGCGAGGACAGCGGTGCAGGGGTCTTCTGGGACTCTTTACTGCACCAGAACCAGCAGGCTTACACCCACGCCCAACAGGATCAGGCTCAGGCTTGCCAAGATCAGAATGATGCGGTTGCCCTTCTCTTTGCCGAAGCGGCGGCGGATCAGGTAGAGGTTGTGCACGGTCGATCTCCTTGTTACTGTGCCGATTACGAAAGGATGAAACGCTATCGGGAAGACCGGACCATCGGCTCATGTCCGGTATCGTGCTCTAGCCTGGCACATGAGAGACCGGGAATCTATAGACGAATGGGTGGGAAATGGGTGGTTTTCAGAGGAGTTCTAGTTCATGGGCGTGTGCAATGGCTTCGGCGCGGCGGCTGACACCCAGTTTGGCGTAGAGTTGGGATGTGTACATTTTGATCGTGTTTACAGAAAGGGAGAGTTGATCGGCGATCTGGCGGTTGGTCAGCCCCGCGACCAGCAGGGGCAGGACTTCTAACTCGCGTGGGGTGAGTGGTTCCACGAGTCTGGGCGGCTCGGGCGTGGATGCTTCGTCGACCAGGCGCAGCGCGCCCAGGAATTGGTGTCCGTGCGCCGTGTAGTAGATGCGGTAACGTCGCCCACTCTCAAATGCCTGTTGCAGCGCCTGGGGGATGCGAAAAGAAAGGTCGCCCACACGAATGGAGCGGGAAACAGTGCGAAACAGCCCGATGCCAAAGTCAATGTCGGTTTGAACGATCCCTTCCACGGCGGCAACGTCGCCGGTGGCGAGATCGAGGTTGGCCTGGCGCCGGCGCCTCGGCATTTCGCTGAGGACCCACATCCAAAAGAGGAGCAAGGGGATGGCAAGAAAGAGCTGCCCACGCGCTGCGAAGGCGGGAAGTCGTAGTTTGAGAACAAGGAGAACGCCGATCCCGATGACGCACGCGGCCAACCCGGCTGAACCCGCCAGCCCAATCAGCCGTTGTGACTGAATCAACGGGATCTGGGCGGCGCTGAGTTTTCCTTGCCGGTTGGCCGCAATGTCGTCGTCCGTCAGTTGGATTCGGAGTTCGTTGGGCGTAGTCACCGTGGATCTCCTTTCTCGCCCCGCTTCACCAAGCGGGTAGTCAAGGGCGGCACAACGGGATCAGTGAAGATGGAAGGCAGCGGCGACCCGTTCTGCGAAAAGCTCTACCGATTCAGCGTCGCTTCTGGCGCAGATCGCAATGCCGCTTTCGCCGCTTTCCCTGAGGATCGTCTGCGTAATCCGTTTGTCAAAGTCCAGGAAGCGACGCCACATGGCCACGCCTGCCGGCAATTGTTGGATCAAGTCTTTCATGGCGAGGCGGTTTGTATCACCTTCCCACACTTCGGCGCTAGAACGCTCTGGCCCGGCCAGACAAACGATCTGCCGGGCAGCGAGGACCTGCGCCAGCAATGCGGGGTTGCAGATACCGCCATCCACAATGAGACCTGCCTGCGGACCGAATGCGTGCAAATCTTCGGCGAGCAGAGCGAGGTACTCGGGCAGGGCAGCGCGGTTGAACGTGTCGAACTCGGACCAGGACAGGTTGAGCAGCCAGGCCAGTCCATTTTCGGCGGCAGCCCACGCATAGTTGACGGGGTGGAGATCGGGCGTGAACCGTTCGTGATAATCGCCGTAAATGTGGGCGTCCATGTCATAGATGGGGATGCCCGTCCTTTCTGCCAGAGCAGAGGAGATGGTGCTTTTCCCCGAACCGGCCCCGCCGACGATCCAAAAAAGCCGCTTGTGCTGCTGAAAAATCGGGCGCACCTGAGCAATCAGTTGCCGATTGATCTGAAATCGCATTGCTGGAATGGGTTCCGTGGTGGATCAAACTTTCTGTGCGCTTCCTCGTAAAGAGGCCGATGTCGTTCCCAGGTCCGGTATAAACTCCTCAGCCACCTCATTTGTGCGGAATTGGAGCGAATAGAGGTGTGCATAGAGCCCGTTGTGCGCCATCAGCGTCTCATGATCTCCAACTTCTTCAATACGCCCCTGGTCGATTACGATGATGCGATGGGCAATTTTGATCGTGCTTAACCGATGCGCAATGATCACCGAGGTGCGCCCCTGCATCAGGCGATCCAGTGCATCTTGCACCAGCTCTTCGGACTCACTGTCGAGCGAGCTGGTGGCTTCGTCGAGGAGTAGAATGCGCGGATTCTTGAGGATCGCCCGCGCAATCGCCAGGCGTTGGCGCTGTCCGCCGCTCAGCTTTACCCCGCGCTCGCCCACGACCGTGTCATATCCCTTGGGCGTCTCCATGATAAAGGTGTGTGCGTTAGCCGCCTTGGCGGCGTTGACGATCTCTGCTTCGCTGGCGTCAAGTCGACCATAGACAATGTTGTCGCGGATCGTGCCGCCGAAGAGGATCGTCTCCTGAGGCACGAGGCCGATCTGGGCGCGCAGACTCTGTTGCGTGACCGTACGGATATCCACGCCGTCAATCGTGATAGCCCCGTGGGTGGGGTCATAGAAACGGGGGATCAGGTTGAATAGCGTGCTCTTGCCCGCACCGCTGGGGCCGACCAGGGCGACGATCTCGCCGGGCGCGATGTCGAGCGACACATCGTTGATCACGGCGACATCGGTCTCGTAACCGAAGGAGACCTGATCAAAAGCGATGCCACCCTTGACGGCGGGCAACGTCCCCGCGTTGGGTGCATCTGCCACCGCAGGTGGGGTATCCAATATCTCAAAGACGCGCTGGATGGCGCCTATTGCCTCACGAAACTGTCCGTAAAGACTCGAAAGCCCCCCGAGACTGGTGGCAATCGCGATGGAATAGATGAGAAAGCCGCTGATCGTGGAAAATTCAAGACGTCCGGCCAGCACTTCGCGTCCGCTAAACCAGAGGATGGCCGCCACCGCACCAAAGCCGAGGAAGGCCATGAGTCCGCCAAAGGTGGCGCGGTAGAGGGCCAACTTCAGGGCAACCTGCAACGTGGTCTGCAAGAAGCCCTGGTAGCGATTGACCTCGTGGTTCTCGTTGGTAAAACTCTTGACGATGCGAATTCCCTGTAGCCCTTCTTCAACGGCCACGGTTGAATCGGCCAGAGAATCTTGCACTTTGGTGCTCATGCGTTGCAGAGAGCGGCCATAGCCCACGGCGACGCCGACAATGGCCAGCATCAACACCAGCACAAAGATGACCAGGCGCGGATTGAGCAAGAAGACTATCACCACCGAGCCAATCAACGACACAATATTGCTGAGCAGTTGCGTGCTGTTGTTGGTGAGCAGCGTCCGCACCTGGGTCACATCGCTGGAGATGCGCGAGAGGATTTCACCGATGCGGCGGTTGGCGAAAAAGCCTAGCGAAAGGCTCTGCAAATGTCGATACAGTTGGGCGCGCAGATCGAGGACAATGTGTTCGCCTACAAAGTTGAGCGTGTAGCTCTGTACCAACGTGAAGGATGCTTGCACAAAAAAGACACCGATCAGCGCCAGCGTCAACCAGTTGAGCTGCGTCAAATCCTGCTGTTTTAGCACCGAGTCGAGCAAGCGCACAATCACGAGCGGAAAGGTCAGCCCCATGGCGCTGGAAACAGCCAGCGCGCTAATCGCCAGCGCCATCCGTCCCCGGTACGGTTTGAGATAGCCCCAAAGCCTGCGCCAATTGACGGGTGTATCCGGTGTAGGGCGATCTTCTGTTGACCGACGTCTTCTACCCTGAAACATGATGCTTCCTTCTGCTATGGAGCGTGCTCCGATGGAGGAGTTGTTACTCTTTGAATGAGAGGCCGCGGGCCTCCAGCGCATTGCGGATCAACCCAATGGCTTTGGGGCCCATTCCGTGGAGCTTCAAAAGCTCGGCTTCCGTCGCCTGGGTCAGTTCTTGGAGATCGGTATAGCCGGCGGAAGCAAGGGCACGCCGCGCCGGTGCTGATACGCCTGATGGCAAATTGCTGACCAGTTCATCTTTTCGGGGGGATGGCATCGTTGCTTTCCTTTCTACGCCAGAACGAACAGATCACTATTGGCATTGTACCCGTGTCAGGCGGCACTGCCAAGCCCACGAGGACGACGGGCTGTCGTTCCGCTTCGGGTTTGCTCAATAGATTGTGTTTGCATCACGTGGCAGCGCCCGTACATGACGCAAATGTTCGCTGACTCGCCGATCGTCGGCGTGGGGGTAGTCGAAGCCGAAATGGCCGGCAACGGTGAGCGCGGTGGCGCGAAAGAGTTCGCTCATAGCTTCCTGGGCATCCCAGGCCCGGTCGTAGTCGGCGTCGGAGTAGGTGTTCAGCAGCGCCTGCCATGTTTCCCGTTCGAGGAAGCGTTGCAGGTATTTACCTGACTTGCCGGGGCTGTGTGCAAAGTCTGTGCCGATGCCCACCTGCCAGGTGAGCATCTTCATCAATTGAGGGCGCACGTATGTGTCGCGTACGTCGAGGGCGTATGTGATTTCTTGTCGCCACAAGCCCTTGGCAATGTAGGTGCTCACCCACCAGAACTCGTTGCAGCAGTCGGCGAACTGTTTGGCGGTAGGCGGCTTGGGCAGGTAATCGCGGTCGCTCGCCGGGGGATACGGATCGACGATGCCATCCTTATCGAGGAGCAGAATGCTTTGGCTGTCGCGCTCCATTTGGGCGAGGCGGTCGACCGCGAAGAGCGTCAGGTCGATGCGGTTGCCATCGGAAAATTGCATGAGATAGGCGTAGTGGTGGCCTGGATCCGATGGTTCACCCTCCATGTCATCGGGGAGCTGCATGATCATCATCTCACCGAAACATTCGATCCAGGCCGGTTCTGCTCTGAAGGATGCGGTGTCAGTGACCACGTAGACGATGTCGAAATCCTGGAATGGGTCACGCGGGGCATTTGGGTTGGCGCGTGACCCATTCATGATCACGGCGCGGATGCGTTCGTCCTGGCGGGCGATGCCGAGGATGAGATCAAACATTTCCTGTTCGCTACGCATAGTATTCTCCGCAATGGTGATTTACCGGAACATCAATACGGGAATCGTACAGGATCTGAGCATGTTGCTTGTTGTGCTACCAATGATCATTGTGCGGATTTTGGAATGGCCATATGCGCCCATAACCAGCATATCCATTTCGTTGGATGCCGCATAATCGGAGATGACATCGTCGGCGTCTCCTTGGAGCAGAAGGGGATGCACGGTGAAGCCGGCTTGCCTGAGCGTGAGGGTCGCTGCCTCCAGGGTACGCTGGTTTTCTGCATTGTTCGCGCCCACTGTGAGCAGGTGACACTCTAGCCCCTGCAAGAGAGGACTGCTGATGAGATAGTCCACGGCTTTAAGCGTACTGGGGCCGCCATCGTATGCAATGACAAAGCGCTTGATCTCACGGAATGCACGCGATGCTACCAGTACCGGCTTGTGTGCAGAGCGGAGGGCCCGTTCCAGATTTGAGCCGAGGTGTAGCCTGGCAAAATCGGCGTGTTCTCCACGTTTGCCTAAGATGAGCAACTGCGCGGATGCTTCCATTTCGCCAATGGTCTCGGTCAGTGAACCGCGCCGGTGCACTGTTTCAATATCCACGATGCCGGCGCCTATCAAGCGGGCTTTGGCGTGTTCCAGGATCAGCTTGCCCTTCTGCTGATCGAGCCGTCCCCGCTCTTCATCCATTTGGGCCAGCTTCTCTAGGAGGGCACTCTTGGCGCCTAAGCCAATTGCGCCGCTCAGGTCTTTGGGCCTTGCCGTGTCGACGCCCGGTGTCTGCACGTGAAGCACGCGTATCTGTGCGTTGAGACGACGGCTCGCCCAGGCCCCATGATCACAGACACTGTCGGTGTAAGTTGAGCCGTCTACAAAGGTCAGGATTGCTTTATGTGTTGCTCTGCTGTCGAGAAGGTTCATCAGTCACCTCAATGATTTGTCGCGAGTTCAAATGCGCCGGGTTTGTCGTGGATGGCCAGTTGGTTCACCAATGTCGTGCTGGCCTCGTTCATGCCCACCAGTTCAACGTGGGTTCCTTCACGGCGGAACTTGAGGATCACCTTATCCAGCGCGCCCACGGATGTGAGATCCCACACGTGCGCTTGACTGACGTCGATGATCACATGCTCGATGACTTCTTTGAAATCAAAGCCGGCCATAAATTGGTCGGCAGAGGCGAAGAATATCTGTCCATAGACCTTGTAGATGCGCTGATTGCCATCGGTCGAGAGTTCTGAACGCACAGCCACCAGTTGCGAGACTTTGCGCGCAAAGAAGAGCGCGCTCATCAGCACACCTACGGCTACACCCTGCGCCAGATTGTGGGTGACTACGACAACGATTACCGTTGAGAGCATGACCAGATTCGAGGTCGTAGGGTGAACGGTAAGGTTCTTGATTGAAGACCAGCTAAATGTGCCGATGGACACCATAATCATCACGGCGACCAGGGCTGCCATAGGGATCTGCTGCACCAGATCCCCCAATACCAGAATCAGAAAGAGCAGAAAGGAGCCGGCGAAGAGCGTGGAAAGCCGTCCTCGCCCGCCAGATTGCACATTGATCACCGATTGGCCGATCATGGCGCAGCCGGCCATGCCCCCGAAGAAACCGGCCACGATGTTGGCGATGCCCTGCCCGGTGCACTCTTGATTTTTGGCGCTTGAGGTGTCGGTCAGATCGTCCACGATCACGGCCGTCATCAGAGATTCCAGCAAGCCTACCACGGCCAGGGTAGCCGAATAGGGCAAGATGATCAGTAGTGTTTCCAGGGAGAGGGGAATGTTGGGCAGCAAAAACAGGGGTAGTGTGCTGGGCAGTTCGCCCATGTCGCCTACGGTCCGTATGTCCAGGCCCATGATCATGCTGAAAGCAGTCAGCGAGACAATGGCGATCAAGGGCGACGGCACGGCTTTTGTGATATAGGGGAAGAGGTAGATGATGGCCAGACCTGCCGCTACCATAGCGTAGACGACCCAACTGGCACCGTCGAATTCGGACAATTGGGCCATGAAGATCAGGATTGCCAATGCATTGACGAAGCCGGTCATCACTGAACGCGACACAAAGCGTAACAGGCTCCCCAACTTAAAGATGCCGGCCAGGATCTGCAAAGCCCCGGTGAGGATCGTCGCTGCCAGCAGGTATTCCAGGCCGTAATCGCGCACCAGCGTAACCATCACCAACGCCATGGCGCCGGTAGCGGCGGAGATCATCCCTGCGCGTCCCCCCACAAAGGCGATCACCACGGCGATACAAAACGATGCGTACAGCCCGACTTTGGGATCAACCCCGGCAATAATCGAAAAAGCGATGGCCTCGGGGATCAGGGCCAGTGCAACTACCATACCCGCCAGCAGATCGCCGCGGATATTCCCAAACCATTGGGCTTGAAGACGAGAGACAGACATACAGATTCCTATCCTGGTTGTTGATACCGATAACTGTTTAGCCCCGGCGTGAATGGTCTCACAAGGGCTGTTGGGTCTAGCTTGATGCACAGTCTGCTCCATGCGAACACGAACTGTGCCAATGGACACTAGACCTTACCACAATTTGGGCAAACTCCCGTATTTCGGATGCTGTAGCGGCCCAGAAAGAGAGAGGCCAGGGACAGTTCCATCCCTGGCTTCTTTAGGCAATACCGGCCCGCCGGCTTGGTTGCCAGGGGCGCGATCAAACATTTCCGGTTCGCTACGCATAGATGCTTCCTGATAGAACTGCCGGTCTAGGCTACGGCGGCAACGTGTCCATCGATCCAGGTGGCAACGGCCTGCGCTGTCTCTTCAAGGGTGGCCGTGCTTGTGTCGACCAGGGTGATGGGAGGGTGCCCGGCATTTTGGTTGTACTCGCGGAACCAATGATTGAACCGCTGCTGTTCTGTGATAAACGGCAACTGGCTCGACTGCCGCCAGGACGGGCGCTGCTGCAACCTTTGGGCCAGCACATCGTCGCTACAGACAAGGCTCAGGTAGTGGACACCCGCCAAGTAGCGCCGTTCAGTGCAGCCTTCAATGTTATGTGGTACCCCGATCCCCGCCCCAAAAAGGACTACTGGACGGCCCGACTGGCCTATGTTCTTGGCCATGCGCAGCCACATGTCGAAATAGTCTCGGTAGTTCTCTTCGGGCTTGTTGAACTCAGGACGCCACAGAATATCAGAATCGAGGAGGACGGCATTGCGGGTACCACCGCTCAGATAGGCACACAGGGTAGACTTGCCAGAGCCGCTGGCGCCGGTCACGATCATCAGCGGCAGCGCCAGGAAAGGATGGCGATGCCCACATTCAGGGCAGATGGCGACAGGACCGGCGGGGTCGATGATTTTGTCCACGCGGTAGAGGCCGCACTGTTGGCAGACGTTGAACATGAGCACACGCTTCTTGGCTGGAGTGAATTTCTGTTGAGAACCGGAGTTTCGCCGGCGCCGGGTTATTACCACAGAGAACACAGAGCGCACAAAGATGGATACGCTTCCCTCTTCTTCGTTGTGCGCTCTGTGTTCTACTGGTGAATTCCAGCACCTGGACAGAATCGTCGTACAACGTTCTTATCTCAGATGCAGGCGATTGGTGTTAGACCAAGGCTACGCCGGCCCGCCGGCTTCGTTATTCACCGCCTGGATCAGCGCCCGCATGTAGGCGATCGAATAGGCGGTGCCCACACGAGGGCCACCCAACATAGCCGGGATGTGATCGGGGATGATGCAGCCGTCGAACTTCACCTCGCGCAGCGCCTTCATTACCTCGTACATGTCCTGATAGCCGTTGTCGATCAGCGTCTCGACCCACGGTTCGGGCATAGGATTCGTCACGTTGCGGAAGTGGACTTTGAAGAGTTGATTCTTCGAGGCGAAATGTTTGATCGCATCCACCGGGCTGTTGCCCATGCCCTCCACGCCGCCTTCCAGCCAGCAGCCTATGCAGAGGCAGACGCCGATGTTGGGGCTGTCGGCGATTTCCATGGCCTTTTTGTAGCCTTCAAAGTTGCCGAACATGCAGCGCGGGATGCCGCCCAACGGGTAGACGGGCGGATCGTCGGGGTGGACACCGATAAAGACGCCGGCCTCCTCGGCGACGGGCACGATTTCGCGCATGAGGTGCGCATAGTTGTCCCAGAGTTCTTCTTCAGTGTAGACGCGGCCGTGCGTCAGGTCGCCTTCGTAGATCTTGCCGTCCCAGTGGCCTTTGGCGTTTTTAATGTCGAGGCTACGGGCGTCCATGCCGCCGCGCCCTTCGGCGCGCGCCGAAGACCAGATGCCATTGGCCATGTGGGCGTAGGTGTTGTACTTGATCCCGGCGGCGCCGATGTTGCGGATAAACTGTTTGAATTCCTCTACCTTGGCATCGCGGCCGGGCAGGTTGAGCGTGATCTCCGGCACGTTGTGGACACCGAGATTGGTCACCCGGTAAATCTTGAGGCCGTAGTCGCCAAATCGCTTGACCAGGCTCTTGTAGAAGTCAAGCGTGTGCTGCTCGGCAGATCTGATGCCCACCATCGCCCATTCTACGCCGAGCTGCTGGAAGAACTGTAAGTCTTCGTCGCTGGCGTCAGCGTTGGTTTGGATGGCGATCTGGATGCCTTCCGTGCTCGAATAGTAGCCGGGGACGGCGCGCATGGGGATTTGCTTCTCTTTCGTACTCATCGCAATGGGTCTCCGTGATGTGTCCGTTCAGCCGGTGCATATCATTTCGGTGGGGTGACTGAGCGGGATAGGTGTGTAACTGCGCTGCTGTACATTGTTCCTTCGCTTGCTACAACCCAATACTAACATAACTTATCTTGAAGTTCGTGTGGCACTCGCACTGTGCATCAAAGACAGAGAGGATCGACGGCAAACATAAAAACGGATGCACAGGCAATTGTCTGTGCATCCGGTGAGTGAAGATGGAACGTACTGTGAACAGGTTACCGACTACTACCTTCTTTTCCCGTTGCACAGCGGACGATGTTCGGGCCGGGCAGTGCCGATGTATGGAACTCATACTGTTGGCCTTCGGCTTCCAGCACGATCCGATATCCCGGCGTGATCACCTGGGGGTATAACTGACCGGATTGTGGGCAGCCCAGGCTGGCATCGGCCCATTCGACGCGCTCTGCGCTGACGACCGCGATGGAAGCGAGATCAAGATTGGTTTCGCCTGCCAGTTGTTCAGTCACCTGCTGGATCAGTTCATCGGGGGCCATTCCGCTGGTGGGCATGGTTGTTTCACCGTCATTTCCTGTAGAGCCTTGAGTGGCTGCCTCTAATTGCCAGGTGACTTGCAGCGATGTGGAAAGCGTTTGCGTACCCGGCCGGATGGGAACAGCGGCGTCAGCGGCTAAGAATTCTTGCGCATAGGGGGCTGCTCCTTGATCCGTCGACCGGATCTCGATCACCTGGCCGAGCGACGCTTCGGCCAGATCGGCCAACTGTTGTGCCTTGCGTTGCGCGTCTTGCCAGGCGGCCATGCGCGCCTCGTCCATCCGCTGGTTGGGGTTGCTCACTTCAAAGCGGATGCCCTGCACCTGATTGGCGCCTGCGCCCACCGCCGTGTCGATCGCCGATCCCAGGTTGGCCAGATCAGTCACGCGTATCTGGAGCATATTGGTGGCGCGGTAGCCGGTGATCTGCTGGGTGGGTGTTGTTGCCGGTGTGGACGATTCTTGTGGACCAGGCTGTGCGAAGACGGGGTCAAGCCGCACGCTTTGTGTTTTGATGTCGGCGTCGGCGACGCCGTTTTCGAGCAAGGTGTCGATCACCGACTGGACCTGGCTGTTATTCTGATCCAGGGCGGTCGCTGCCTCCTCCGCTTCGGTGACAACGCTCACGCTCACGAAGGCTGTATCGGGTCGGGATTCAACCTCTCCTTGCCCTGACACGGTAATCGTGCGCGTGGCTGTGTTCGTGGGGGCGTTGTCCTGGGCCAGGGTGCTGCCGGCAAATTGCCAGGTGAGCATACCGACCAGGATCAACGCTGCTAGCAATTGGGTACGTCTGGTTTCAAACTGCATGTGGGGGATGTCCTTTCTATGAAATTCAAGTTTCATCCCTTACCATTGCAGATTGTGTATTCGGATTCAATAAGGAAGTCCCCTACAATGTCGTCTTGGCGTCGCTTTGCATAGGACCTCTTTTTACATTGGTACTAACCTGCCCCTGCCACCATCGGCTCTGCCATCTGCGTCGTACGCACAAAGCGTACGGACACAAAGATGGCAGCGGTGATCATCACCAACGAAATCACAAAGAGCGGACGATACCCAAGTTCCTGCGCAATTGTGCCGCCGATGAGGGGGACTGTCATGCCGACCAGCGCCGATATGGTGTTGAACAGCCCAACGTAGACAGGGCGACGGTCGGCGTCGGCATAGGTGACTACCCAATTCTGGTAGCTGAAGCCCAGGTTGCTCATGGCCATCCCCGCGATCAGGTAGCCTACATAGAGCGGCCACGGACCGAACTGCCCGGCCAGCAGCGCACTGATCGGCCAGGCTGCCGCGCCGCACAGCGCCAGCCGGATGAAGAGCAGATTGTTGCGCGCACCCAGCCAGGTGTAGACGAGCGATCCGGTCACGCTGCCGATTGTCTGCATCAAGAGCAACGTCGGTACGGCCACAGAACTCGATAGCCCCAGCGTCACCGTGGCAAAGCCGATGTAAAAGGGCGTCGACATGGCAAAGAGGCTGGTCAGCAGCCGTGTCACCAGCAGCGACCGGAATGGCGCATCGCTGCGCAGGACGTGTCCCAACTGAGGCAGAAACTCGGCGAACGATGGGATCTTAGCTACCTTCTTCGCGCCTGGAAACTCGTGGATCAGGAGAATCGGCAGAATCGACACGGCAAAGAGCGCACCAGACATGCCGAACAGGATCGCATAGTTCTCGGGGAAGGGTCGATCGGCCAGGATCAACGCGATCACCGGCGCCACGACTAACATGATCAAACCGGTGGCGCCCGACTGAATACCGAACATACGCGCTCGCCAGCGGCCGTCCAGGCTGGTGCCGCTCAGGTCGGCCCAGGGCACGCCCACCACACCATCGCCAATGGCGGCGATGCCATAGCAGATCAGAAACGCCGCCAGGATGGCGCCCGGCTGATCCTTGCCAAACCACACAATCAGCCCGGCGAAGGCCAGGATCACAAAGCGCACAGGAATGCTCGGCCCGATGAACCACCACTTCTTGCGCTCGAAACGCAAGAGATAGCGCGCTACGAACAACTGTGGCAGCGTCCAGCCTATATCAAACATGCTGCCTGAAAAGCCGATCAGAATCTCAGAATCAGTCAGGCGGCGCACAAAATCGGGGATCACCGTCGTGCTGCCGATGATACCCATCGCCACCATAAACAGAATGCCGTCGGTGGTGAAGAGGAAGAAATTGCGGCGGTAGATCCGCTCGCGGGCGGACTCGAGAAGGGACATGATCGTGGCCTGTCGATGAGAGTAGAGATTATTGAACGATACACCGACTCATTATCATACCCCAATCATCTGCAAAATCACCACGATCAACGGTGCAAAAACGATGGCGGGCAACAGGTTCGCCACGCGGATCTTCTTGAGGTTGAGCAGACTCAGCCCGATACCCAGGATCAGCACGCCGCCGGTGGCGGTCAATTCGATGACCCAGGGCGTTTCCCGGCTCACGGCGCCGATTCCGGTGCCGAGGACCATCGCCAGTCCGGCAATGCCTCCCTGCAGCAGTGCCACTGTCGCCGCGCTGAGGAGGACGCCCGGCCCCAGGCTGGCGGCGAAGGCGATGGCCGCGAAGCCATCGAGCGTGCTCTTCACGGCCAAGAGTTGGTAGTCGCCCAGCAGCCCGTCCTGAATGCTGCCCAGGATCGTCATTGGGCCAACGCAGAAGATCAGGCTAGAGGTGACAAACGCCTGCGTCACGCTCCACCCTTCTACCTTGCCCTGACCCAAACGATGCCCCCACCGCGCTTCGGCCTGCCGACCCAGCCAGGTGAGGCCGTCGTCGATGCGCAGTAGTTCTCCTACGATGCCGCCCAAAAGCACGCTAAACATAGGGATCAGAATGTTGCTGCTGCCAATCGACATGCTGATGCCGATGGTCAGTGTCAACAGGCCAAGCCCACTGAGGACGGTCTCTTGCACTTTGGCGGGCAGCCGATTGCCCGCCAGCGCGCCAATCGAGCCGCCGATGAGCACGGCGATGATGTTGATGATGGTTCCGGTCATGGCAGAAAGTGGCTTTCTGGAGAAGGAGGCGAGAGATGAAAGAGTTGGGATGACTAGAGAGATGACGAGATAATGGGATGACGGGTTCAGTTGCCGATCCGATTACTTCTTCTCGATGAAGTGGACACCGTCAATATTGGCGAAGTCGAGATCCTGGGTCCATAGCGCGGCGTTGTGAGCACGTGCCGTGGAGAGGATAAGGCTGTCGGCCATTGGCAGCCGCAGGTCAATTAGGCGATCACTTGAACTTTCTGCCCAGGTTCAATGCCTAATTCCTCGCGCACGGCCCTGGGAATCACTATCTGATATTTGGGAGAGACGGTTACTGTTTGCATACGATTCTCCTATCGATAAAGGTTCCGTTTTGCGAGGTGTATTCTATCACAACTTTGCAGCAGTACGCGGTCCTGCCCCAGTGCGATATAGGCGCGGGTGGCGTCGGGCAGGTTCAGTTCGTTCTGAAGGGCGTCGATCCAAATTTCGAAGAGAGGGACACGATCCGGCTCCTTATGTTGCGGCACGGACAGGATTCGGTGACGCCGGCTCATAGTCAAACACACTTCTCTTCTGGTCTGGAAAAGGGGTTCTGAGTCAATCGGCGCTCTTTCGTTCAACCTTCATCCATCGCATTCGACTGCACTGCCGACACCAGGTCAGGGTGCGTTTGTCTCTGGACGTGCCTTTGTAGCGCACGCCGCCCATCTCCCACAGCGAACGGGTGGTGCCGCAGCTTTCGCATGTAAGCATCCACTCTTTCGACTCGGCGCGCATTGCATCGGACCATCTCTTCGGCAATAGGTTCACGATCAAACGTTGTATGAGCGACATAGTTGTCAATCCTCGAAGACGGCGACAGCACGCACGGGTGAACCGGTGCCGCCGCGGATGCGTAGAGGCAGGCCGATAAAGCGGAAGCGCCCGCGCCCGATGAGCAGGTGCAGATTGATCAGGTTTTCGTAGTGGGTGAAGCCCAGTTCACCGCAGATGTGATGGACTTCTCGGTTCGAAACATGCCGCACGCCCGGTGCTTGCGTTTCCACGCCAAAGGCGGCGATGCGTTGACCGCCCAACCAGCGGGCGGCGGCCGCGCTGATCCCGGGTCCGTTGGGCCAGTCTGCGCTGCCGAAGCAGCGGCGGTAATGATCGGTGTAGAGCAGCACGGTGTTGCCCACTTGAATCGTCTGCCCTGCTTTGCTCAATGCTTCTTCCAGATCGCCGATGTCGATCAACTCGCCCACGCCCTTATCTGACAGATCCAAACAGATGCCTTCGGTGTAGAAAGTGGCGAGCGGCATGGTGTCGATCGACTGTCCGCGGTATTGGCGTGCCATGTGGTTGAGGGCATCGACATGCGTGCCCGTGTGTTCGCCCATCTGCAGCCGGTTCACCGCCGGGGACACGACTTCGCTGTCGGTGATGCCATCCCAGATCCTCGTGGGAGACATGGGTGGTGATCTCCACTTCAGGCAGCCCGGGGAAGACGGGCATGCCGGTGTAGATCTCCTGGCTCAGGTCGATGATTTCGCTCATGCGCCGCCCTCGGCTACCAGTCGCCGCATCTGCGCTGCGGTGGCGGCAAGCGTCTCCCAATTGCCCAGCCAGGCGTTGTAGGCAAGATGATCGAGGCCGATATGCAGGTAGCAGGCTTGCAGGCGAGCCGTCTTGTTGGGGGGCGCATAGCCTATCTGGCGCCAGCGTTGTTCCAGGGCAGCACGCAGCGCGGCGATGTCTTTTTCAGGATACCAGGGCGCCCAGAACTCGAACCAGGCCAGATCGTAGAGATGATCGCCGTAGCAGGCGCAGCCCCAATCGAAGACGCCGCTGATCTTATCGTCCTGCACAAGGACGTTGCGGTTCATCAAATCGGCGTGGTAGAGGTGGCGCGGCGTGGCATCGTCTACGATCTGTTGCAACAGCGCGTAGCCCCAGACGAAGGCGTCTTCGCCGTCGCTAGACTCGGACAGCCGTTGCCGCCAGCCATAGTTGCGCCGATCGGGCGTGTCATTGTTCACCGCCAGCAGGTGGCTCGACCACGAGGTGTGTGTCGCCTGGCCGTCGCCGCCCCAACCCCCATAGCCCGTCGTTCCCGAAACATCGGCCAGGCGTAGCGCTTCGAGCATTGCCACTGTGGAGGGGATGGTCGCCTGCCAGTGCTCGGCGTTCAAGTGATCGATCGGGCTGCCGTAGACACGCGTAGAGACGGCGTAATAGCCGCCGAAGGCGCGCCCGATCGCCAGCACGCGGGGAATAGGCAGATCCTCGGTGGCATACACGAATGCCCGTCGATCCTTCTCGAAATCATCGAGATAGTTTCCAAAGCGCACAACCAATTCGTCGTTGCCGCGGCGGAAGCCGAAACAGCGCGACCACGCGCCTTCGCCGACGTGTTCTACATCGGCGACGGTTGAGTCAAACTGTGCGGCCAGAAACGCCTGTGCTTGGGTTTCGTCTACGCTTACGCCTTGTCATACAGGCTTGGGTCACGCCGGCTCACCGCCTCCCCGCGTTGACAAAGGTCTTCACGGCCGCGCCGCGCTCCGGCTGGCGCAGTTTGCAGAAGCTCTCGCCGACGAGGATGGCGTCGCAGCCCATTTCGGCCATGCGCGCCACGTCCGCTGTATCACGAATACCGCTTTCGCCCACCAGCACCCGATCGGCGGGGATGTGGGCGCGCAGGCGGGCTGTGGTCTCGATGTCCACTTCAAATGTCCTGAGGTTGCGGTTGTTGACGCCGATGATGCGGGCATCGGCGGCCAGGGCGCGTTCGACTTCTTCCTCATTATGGACTTCGACCAGCGCCTGCATGCCCAGTTCGTGGGTCAACGTCAGCAGCGCGCGCAACTCGCGATCGCCAAGTACGGCTACGATCAGCAGCAGCGCATCGCCGCCGGCCATGCGCGTCTCGTGGATCTGGTATTCGTGATAGATGAACTCTTTGCGAAGGACGGGCGTCTTCAATCCTTTGGCGCGTAGACTTTCTTTGAGTTCGGTCAGGTAGGAGAGTTGCCCCTGGAAGAAACGGGCATCGGTGAGGCATGAAATGGCGGCGGCGCCGTTGCGCGCATAGGTCTCTCCGATCAAGGATGGATCCCGATCGCGTGCAATCATCCCCTTCGAGGGGCTGGCGCGCTTCACCTCGGCGATCAGGCTGGCGCCCTTGTTGGCTGTCAGCGCTGCCGCAAAATCCAGCGCCGGCGGCGCCAACCGGGCGAAGGCCTTTACCTGCGCCAGCGGCATCTCTTCCATCTGCCGCGGCACCTCCTGGCGCTTCCACGCCATGATCTCATCGAGGACCTGCCCTTTGTGCTTTTTGATATCCAGTTTCGAGTATTTAGGCATGCTAGGAACCTTTGTTGTTAACGGGTATATAGGGCGTTACTCGGTTTTCATTCCCCGCGTCTTCTCCACAAACCGCTCCAACGTCTGCAGCGCTGCGCCGCTGTCGATGCTGTGGGCGGCCTCTGCCAGACCGGCCTGCCAGTCACCGCATTCGGTGCTGAGCGCGGCTGCGGCGTTGAGGAGGACGACGTCGCGCTTGGCTCCGCCGATGCTGCCATCGAGGACACCGCGCAGAAGGGCAGCGTTTTCTTGAGCGTCGCCGCCCATGAGCTCGTCCAGGGTGGCAGTGGGCAAGCCCAGGTCCGCGGCGTGCAGCGTAGAGGTAGTGACCTTGCCGTCCAAAAGATGGCTGACCCGATTGGGGCCGGTGTTGGTGAGTTCGTCGACGCCGCGCCCGTCGTTGGTGGTGCCGTGGACGACGAACGCTGCCTTTGATCCCATCATGCCCAGCACCTGCGCCATCGGCTCGGTCAGCGCCGGGCTAGGAACGCCGATCACCTGGTGTGTGGCGTTGGCAGGGTTGGTCAACGGGCCGAGGATGTTAAAGACTGTGCGCGTGGCCAACTCGCGGCGAGGGCCAATGGCATGGCGCATGGCCGGGTGGTAGAGCGGCGCAAAGAGGAAGCCAATGCCTACTTCTTCAATACACTCGGCCACCTGCTCTGGCCCCAGATTGAGGTTGACGCCCAAGGCTTCGAGGACGTCGGCGCTGCCACATTTGCTACTGGCGGATCGGTTGCCGTGCTTGGCCACCTTCAGCCCGTGCCCGGCAACCACAAAGGCCACGGTCGTGCTGATGTTGAAGGTGCCCGTCTGGTCGCCGCCGGTGCCACAGGTGTCGATCAGAGGCACGTCCCCGATCTGTGGTCGCACCTGCACGGCGATGCGCTTCATGGCGCGGGCGCAGCCGGTGATCTCGTCTACGGTTTCACCCTTCAGCCGCAGCGCCGCCAGGAAGGCGCCTACCTGCGAAGGTGTGGCTTCGCCGGTCATGATCTGATTCATGGTGGCGTCGGCTTCGTCGGCGGTCAGGTTGTGACCGCCGAAAATACGTTCCATGGCATCGTGGATAGGTGTGGTGGCCATCGTCTCTCCCCTTTTTGTATGGCGTGAACGGACTACGCGCGCCGGAATCATCCATTGAGTTCAGGCTGTAGTATCTGATCGATTTCCTGAATTAAGTCATTTTCCGCCGGCCTATCACCCAGGAGCACCTGCGCGGCGTGGACGAGCGCGCGGCCGATCGTTTCCACCAGAAAAGGCCGGCTCTCGTCCAGATCGGCCAACTGGGCCGGATTGCCGCTGATCTCGCGCTGGATGCCGTTGAGCAGAAAGGTCAACGATTGGAAAGGCAGGATGCGCCGGTAAACCTCGACACGGGCGGGCAATGACGGATCGTCGACCTGCATCAAGTAGCGTTCCAACCAGCGTTCCTGGGCGGTTTCGTCCATGGCCTGCTGATTGAAGAAGAGGAAGCGCGCCGCTTCCTGCGCCGGGTCACCCAACCCGAAAAGCTCCCAATCGAAGAACAGGATCTGTGCGCGGTGCAGGCAGAGATGATCCAGCGTAATATCACCATGAACCAGTGTCGGCGCGGTTTCACCGAAGACGGGCAAGGCCGCCGCCATGATCTGATCCGCCTGTTGCCACAGGTGCGCGAATAATTCGTGTAGCAAAAATGCCCGGCGCGCCGACAACCATTCCTCCAGCGGCCGGCGGCTGCCGTTCCACACCCGCTGGAAGTAGTCCAGGTTGACGGGGTGGGGGCTGAAGTGCGTGTGTTCGCCGGGGTCTTCGTTGTGGATGCGGGCCACGGCATCCGCAACTGCGTCCCACTGCGCCGCATCGGCGGCATCGAAGGGATCTCCGTCGATCCGATCGTAGACGAGCACAGGCCGCGGCACAGGATCTGGTTGGCGATCCTGCCAGTGGGGGCGCGCGGCCATGCCGTAACCGGCGAAGCGATCCTGCCCGCGAAATTGGCGGTCGGCGCGCACCTGTCCGGCTTCCATAAAGAGCTTGAGCACGGCGTCCTGATTGCCGGTACGAAAGCGCCAGAGTAAGTTGTCGCGCCCCTGCCAGCGGTCCAAAATTTCGATGGGCTGCCCGGCAACGGTGCTTTTTTCGCCCTCGCTCAGATAAGCGAGGACGGCCTGGGTGCCTGTGGTGTCTTGGCTCATGCCGCAGCGGCGCTCCGGTGGATCTTCAAAAAATTGTGCAACAGCTCCTTACCGTGCTCGGTGAGGATGCTTTCCGGGTGGAATTGCACGCCGTAGATGGGTTTGCTGCGATGTTTCAGCCCCATCAATTCGCCTTCAGCAGTGAAGGCAGTGGCCTCGAGTTCGGCGGGCAGCGGTTCCTGCACGATCAGGCTGTGGTAGCGGGTGGCGGTAAACGGACTGGGCAGCCCGTGGAAAACCCCCGTCCCCTTGTGCAACACAGGACTTGTTTTGCCGTGCATGAGGCGGGCCGCACGCACTACTTCGCCGCCGAAGACGTGTCCAATACACTGCTGGCCCAGGCAGACGCCCAGGATCGGCGTGGTGTCGCCCAGCATGCGGATCACGTCGTTGCTGATGCCGCTGTCCTTTTCGGGCGTGCCCGGCCCAGGACTGATCACTATGTGGCTGGGCTTGAGATCGGCTAATTCCTCAACGTCTATCTCGTCGTTGCGCCACACGCGGATTTCATTGGCGGCGCTGCCGCCGGGCAGCGGGGTCTTGTGTACAATCTCGCCCAGGAACTGCACCAAATTGTAGGTGAAACTATCGTAATTGTCGATGACGGCGATCATGGTAGCCTCCGGGAAAAGGGATTCGACGTTTGATTCTGATCTGGGAAAAGGGATGATTCACCCTTGTTCTACCGCTTCGGCCTTCGCCAACTTCTTTTGCCGATTCTCCGTTGCGCGGCGGATGCGGTTCCAGACGCCGGTGAGGCCCATGGCTTTTTTCATGGCGAAGAGGGTCTCTTGGCCTTCTTTTTGCGCGCGCAGGGTGCCTTCGTAGAGCAGTTCGTCGACGTAACCCGTCTGCGCTTCGTAGTGGGCGCGACGCTCGCGTATAGGTCCCAGGAAGTTCTCCAGCGCGACGTAGAGCTTTTCTTTGACTTCGACGTCGCCCACCTTGCCCTCGCGGTAGCGGCTCTTCAGATCCTCAACCTCGGCTTTGTTGGGGTTGAAGAAGTCGTGATAGGCGAAGACCGGGTTGCCTTCCACGTTGCCGGGGATGTCGGCGCTGATGCGGTTGGGATCGGTGTACATGCCCATCACCTGCTTGCGCACCGTCTTGGCATCGTCGCTGAGGAGGATAGCGTTGCCCAGGCTCTTGCTCATCTTGGCCTGGCCGTCGGTACCCACCAGCGTGCCGCCTTCCACAAAGGGTTCGGGCAGCGGGAAGACCTCTTCGTACAGGTTGTTGAAGCGGCGCGCGATCTGCCGTGAAATCTCGACGTGCGCTTCGTTGTCCTTGCCCACAGGCACCAGATTGCCGCGCGGCATGAGGATGTCGGCTGATTGCAGCACTGGATAGCCCAGCAGGTTGTACGGCATCTGATCCAGGCCGGCGGCGCTGGCCATGTCTTTGATCGACGGCAACTGCTGGAGACGTTCTACCGTCACCATGCCGCTGAGTAGCAACTGCATCTCGTAGATCTCGTGGACGGCGGATTGCAGGTAGAAGGTCACCTTTTGGGGGTCGATGCCAATGCCCAGGTGATCGAGCACAATTTGTCGCGCATTCTCGCCGATCTGGTAGATGTCTTCTTTGGTTGGTTTCGTCGTCAGCATGTGCAGATCGGCGATAATGAAGAAGCACTCATACTGCTCCTGAAACGCTAACCGATGGCGCAGACTGCCCACGTAGTGTCCGATGTGCAGCTTGCCGGTAGGGCGGTCCCCCGTCAAAATTCGTTTCCTGTTTGTCATGGTGTCAAGTCCTTCGTTTCAAATGTCAATTTGATAGTTGAGTTTCACTTCGTCACCGTGCTTGCCTCGAAAGCCCCAGTTGTGGGCCGGGCTTTCGGTGAGGCAAATTTCGGTGATTTTAACCTGTCCCATTCGTTCACAGTCCTTTCTCCGCTTCGTTGACGGCGACTGAGAGCGCTCTCGCCTTATTCAGTGATTCGTGATACTCGGCGGTGGGATCGCTGTCGGCGACGATGCCGCCACCTGCCTGCAGGTGACACGTTTTGCCCTGCATGACGATGGTGCGGATGGTGATGCAGGTGTCCATGGTGCCGTCGTAGCCGATGTAACCAACGGCGCCGGCGTAGAGGCCGCGGCGGGTGCCTTCCAGTTCTTCGATGATCTCCATCGCCCGCACTTTGGGCGCGCCGCTGACTGTCCCGGCGGGGAAGGTGGCGCGCAGCAGGCTGAAGGCGTCGTGGGTGGGCTGGATGCGTCCGCGCACGTCGCTGACGATGTGCATGACGTGGCTGTAGCGTTCCACCGTCATCATCGTGGGCACGGTGACGCTGCCATACTCGCAGACACGGCCCAGGTCGTTGCGTCCCAGATCCACCAGCATGACGTGCTCGGCCCGCTCTTTGGGGTCGGCCAGCAGTTCGGCCGCCAGGGCGTTGTCTTCTTCTTCGGACTTGCCGCGCCAGCGCGTGCCCGCGATCGGATGCAAGTAGGCGTGGGCATCTTCAAGCATCACATGCATCTCGGGGCTGGAGCCGATGACACGGATCGGTTCGCCGGTGGGCGCGGCCCCGGCCACACCGTTGAAGTCGAGGAAGTACATATAGGGCGACGGGTTGAGCATGCGCAGCGCCCGGTAAATCGTAAACGGATCGGCGTCGGTCTCACGGCTGAGGCGCTGGCTCAGGACGACCTGAAAGATGTCGCCAGCCTTGATGTGCTCTTTGGCGGCGCGTACGTTATCCTCGTGCTCGGCCTGCGTAAAGTTGCTCCTCCACTCGGCGCCACTGCCGCATTCATAGGCAGGCGGCGGCGTCAACGGTTGGCGCAGATCGGCGATGATGTTGTCGATGCGGGCCACGGCGTCGGCGTAGGCGGCGCGCAGATCGTCTTCGACACGCATGTTGGCGATCACCAGCAACTTGTGGCGCACGTGATCGAAAACGACCAGATTGTCGGTGAAGAGAAGCGCCATGTCAGGCACGTTTACATCGTGGCTTGCGGTTTCGGGCAACCGTTCCATGAAGCGCACCAGATCGTAGCCGAAGTAACCCACGGCGCCGCCGATGAAGCGGGGCAGCCCGGGTAAGCGCACCGGCCTACGACTGGCCATGATCTCTTTGACCACGTCCAGCGGATCACCCGTCGTCTCTTCGAGGATCGATCCACCGGCCGCACCGACCGTGATCTGATCTGCCTGGGCCGTCACCGTCATTGGCGGGTGAACGCCCAGGAAGCTGTAGCGCCCCACCTGCTCGCCCTTCTCCACCGATTCCGATCGAAAGCTGGGGCCGCCGTTGCGTAGCTTCAAATAGACCGACACCGGCGTCTCTAGATCGGCCGGCAACTCGCGATAGATAGGGATCAGATTCCCCTCTGCCGCCAGTGAACGTACTTCATCGAGTGTGGGTTTGTATTGTGGTGCCATGAGCTGTTGTCCTCCAGGTGTCAAATCTCGTCTGCAACAAAAAAGCCCTCGTCCCCAAACACAGAGCGATCCTTTGCTCTGTATTTGGGGACGAGGGCTGTATCTCAGCGCCCGCGGTGCCACCCCACTTAGACTGTCCAATAAAAAATCCCCACGTGAAACGCAGGGACATTGGCCAGTCTCACTCTGCGAAGACGGGAACATGCTGCTCCGATCCTCCGCGCCTTGATAACGGTGGCGTTTCCGGGGACGGCTACTTGCTTACGTTCGCCGCCCGACTCCCCGGCCCATTCCCTGTCTGCGCTGCTATCCCCTTTCCACCGACTGGGGACTCTCTGGAACCCGCTTCGACAGCTACTCTTCCGGTTCAACGTCGTTGTGTTTCAGTTGTGAGAAACACTATACGCGATGGTATGGCCGTTGTCAAGCAATTTTGATCAATTGGATGTGTCCCATATTATTGGGCTATGTTTACCGGGAAGCCACGACGGATGGACACGGAGGTCCATCCCTACGTGTAGGGACCGGCCTCCGTGCCGGTCCGTTCTGCGTAGCTGCCCTGACGATCAGCACAGAAACACTTGGGACGCACCCGAATCAATTGGATCAACTGATCAATTCGCCACGAGACTACTATGTGTCGCTCCAGTTTTCCCTGCCCTGGTACTCCCACTCTTCGCGCCGTTCCTCGATGTCAACGACATTGTGCTGGTCGAAGATCTTGGCAATACCTGGTAGTTGTTCGCTTGACGCGTGGGCGACAACCAGGACGCCGCCTCGCTTAATCCCTTCGACATAGAAGTTGGCGTCGTCTTCGGTGGCACCGTACCCCATAATCGCGCCCATGAAAGCGCCACCCGCCGCACCCAATCCTGTGCTGGCTGCGGCTGTGCCTAGCGCTGCGGCAAGGGTGCCCGCGCCCAGGATTTGACCGATGCCTGGGATCAGAAAGAGCGATGCACCGGCGACAATGCCCACAAAGATTCCTGCCGAGCCGCCGGCTACCGCTCCGTAGCCGGCACTGGCGGCGATTCCACCTTTTTCGGTGTCGGAGTCAAGTCCTTCGCGAAAGTCCTCGTGCCGTGCAAATAGGCCGAAATCAGTGTCGGGTAGATTGCGTTCATTTAGCGTCTGAACCACGGCTTCTGCGTCTTCGCGCGCTTCAAATAATCCGAGAATATACTCCTTCATAACGTCATCCTCCCTTGGTCGGTTGAACAGACGGATTTGTGTTAGTGAAAATGAAGCCCTCTCCGGATACTATCCGGAGAGGGCTACCCCATGACCCGAGGTACAAAACCATATTTTATACCCCGCTCTATGCTACTCGATTGGAGGCGGGCTGGCGATGGGCATCGGTACACAAAAATGAACCATATCGCGGTATATCTTGCCTCGCCGCCCAAGTTAGCACCGCAGCCGTCGGGACCAGCGCCACGGCACGCAGCAGGGCTACGGTACGATGATCTTGGCTTCGAGCAGACGTTCAATCTCACGCAGGATGGTAACACGCACCTGATTTCGCTCTTCGTATACCTTGAGCGTGGTCAGTTCGTCGACCGTCATCCCATCCAGCATGGCGATAACTTCCCTGGCGGTTAAGGTGTCGTAGGCCGGAATCGGGAGCACCAGCATTTCCCCTTCCACCAGCACCGCAACTTCTGGTTCGGCTACCAGTTGTGCATCGATTTTCTGGCTGAGCGCTTCGATCTCGGCGCTCAATCTGGTGATCCGCTCGCGGCTTGGGATCCCGAGTCGCTCCATCACCCGCTCAACCTGGCGTTCAAGGTCGTGTTCCAGGCTCTCCTCGGCGTCCTCAGCCCGATTGCTGAACCGGCTGCGCACTTTCTCAACCCGGCTTTCCACGGACTTGAGCCGATTCTGTGCCTGATCACGCATCTTTTGAGTCCGGCGATTGGCTTCGGCTTCTAGCTTTTCGCCGCGATCTTCAGCCTGATCGAAGACCTGCTTGCTCTTTTCAAAAACACCAACTGCTTCATCGTAGGCCATGGCCCACAGTCCTGCGTAAGCCAGAACTGCCTTACGGCCGGTGTCGCGCATTTGACGTAGGTTGTCGTCTACTTTTTCCTGGGCATCACGCAGATCAATGTTACGTACATTCAGGCGGACTTCCATAGTGGATTCCTTTCTCATCGAAACCGGCATAGACCGGTGCTTGTGGAAACATAAATGACGCAGCGCGTTATAGTTCAATCATAACACGCTGCGTCATGGGTGTCAAGCATCATCTGAAACAGCACTTCTACGCTTTTGAATCCACCTGAGCAATCATCTGGGCAGAAAGCGCGTTGTTGCGGGCGATATCAGCGTACAAGTGTGCACTGGGGCGAGCGGTACGCTCCTGCGTCTGCGGATCGAGCGCATAGAGGCCGAAACGCAGGCCCCAGCCTTCGGCCCACTCGAAGTTATCGACCAGCGTCCAATGAAAGTAGCCGCGCACGTTGCATCCGTCCTTGATGGCGCGGTGAAGTTGGGCAAGGTGCGCAACCAACCAGCGCGGTCGGAACCGGTCATCGCGATCGGGAACACCGTTCTCGGTGATGTAAATTGGGACACCGGGATGGAAGCGAGTGACCTCGCGGCAGACCTGATACAGCCCCTCAGGATCAAAGTGGCTGAAGGCTCCCTGTCGCCCGGCATCGGAAAGCTCGCCCGCAGACGGGAAGGATTGTTCGCCAAAGAGTGCCAGCGGATTCGGCGTAAACTGAACGTAGTCGCGTGTGTAGTAGTTCAGGCCAATAAAGTCGTAGGTGTTGGCAATACGCGCTTCTTTTTGCAACATACCAACTGGCGGACGTAGGAGACCATCTTTGGTGGCCGCCACCCAAACATGTTCGAAGAGCCAGCGTTTTATGCCGGCAGCATACCGATCCAGCACGCTCCCTTTGCGTTTGGCTTCGAAGAGGCGTACATGCTTGGCGTACCCTACCTGAGCTTGCGGCTGAACGGCGTGGATTGCATGGTAGGCTTCTGCATGAGCGTGGAGCAGGTTGCGCATTACGCTCATTGCCAGTGGAAAGTTCGATTTCGAAGGAGGCCAGTGGCCCAGGAACCAGCCTTGTGTAACCAGGATCATCGGTTCGTTGATCGTCAGCCAGCAATCACACAGATCGGCCAGGGCACGCACCGTCACCTCGACATAGCGACGAAAGAAAGCCACCGCCGCGCCGTTTTCCCAGCCGCCGATGCGCGTCAACCACAGCGGTTCTGTAAAGTGATGCAGCGTGACCATCGGCTTAATGCCGCGTCGATGCAGTCCATCGAGCATGGCGCGATACCGATCCAGGGCAGCGGGGTCAAATTCGCCGGGATTCGGTTCGATGCGGCTCCATTCCACGCTGAGCCGGTGAGCGTTCAACCCAAGATCGGCCATGCGGTCAAAGTCTTCTTCGGCGTTGCTCCACCATTCGCACGCTCTTTCGCTACGGCCGCCCTGCCAGATCGCGCCTGGTTTCTGCTCGAACGCCCACCACTGATTGTTGGTATTGTGGCCTTCCACTTGATGGGCAGCGCTGGCTGTACCCCACAGAAATCCATCAGGAAATGCTAGATCGGAGGGTGTTTGTGTCATGCAGAGCCATCCTTCACATGTGTTTTTATGTTAACTGGGTGCCGGCTGGTAGACGGTATCGGCGCTGCGTGGACGGGGTAAGTTTTCTAATACAACACCGGCATCGTGTAAAAATTGCCGGCTGTAACTGTCTGGATAGTTGCCTGCATAGACAACGTGAACAATGCCGGCGTTGATGATCATCTTGGCACAATTCAGACAGGGCTGATGGGTTACATAAATGGTAGAGCCTGCAATGTTCACGCCGTGCAGCGCACCCTGGATGATGGCGTTCTGTTCGGCGTGGAGGGTACGCACACAATGCCCATCGATGATCAGATGGCCCACTTCGTCACAATGGGGCAAACCGGCCGGCGCACCGTTGTATCCCGTGGTAAGGATGCGCCGATCACGCACAATCACTGCGCCGACGTGGGCGCGATCACAGGTGCTGCGCTCTGCAACGGTGAACGCAATGTTCATAAAGTACTCGTCCCATGAAGGGCGATCCTGACCGGTAGTTGGCGGTTGAGACACTGTCTGCGCTCCTCAAGTGAGATCGATGGATGCGGCAAAGTCAGCCGTCGATCCGTTTCCATTCGGTGCTGTTGCTTGGTAGCTTGCCGGCGCCGTTCTGCTTAATGGGCACCTCGGCGGCATCTTGCTTGGGGGAGTGGAGATCCGCCACGATGCGTTGAAGATCGGCCTCTTCCTGGCAGGCGATGTAAACCGTACGTTGAATGGTTCTGTCCCGGTCGAACCGGCCCCGCTTGGGAATGAATACGCCATGCCTGACCGCGATGCCTGGGAAACTTTCGCCTGCATAGCGAATTTCTCCACATTGAATGTCTTCGACATCTTCATCCTTGAAGAAGACATACCACATGCCCACCTCTTTTTCGGGCCACTTGCCCACAAGCGCGAAGCGGCTAGGCTGGACCAGACAGATCAGGGCGTGTTCGCGGGTGGCGAATGTACGGTAATACCCTTGCAGCCAGGTAAATTCGGCGTGTTTGCCCTCCACGCTGAAGAAGCCTGTGGCGAAGATGGGCAGCTTATCCGCCGGCCGAAGTGGCCGAGGCGTTACTTGCGGGGTGCTCTGCGCTTGGAACTGGATGTAGTTTTGCCTTCGCCACTTGAGGGAAGCGGCGGTGAAGATCACAAAGAGCAGGAGCAGCAGCGCGGTCGGGAGCAAATAGCCGTTCATTCGTGCGCTGATCAGGATCCCGACCGGTATAATCAGAATGACCTGGATCCAACGGCTTAGTGAAACATCAGCGAAATAGTGTCGGTTCAGTCGATAGAAAAGAGCGCTCACGAGCTTCCCTCATGTCTGTGATCAAAAAGCCCCGCCAGAGGTGGCGAGGCTTCTTATCCTTCCTCAAATTGCGTCGAAGTCAATTCGATTCGGATTGGACGCCGATTACGCAGGCGCCGGCAGGGTGCCGCCCAAATCGATCCCTTCGTCACCACGGTTTTCGCCGTGCTGACGGTCTTCCGTTCCACGCGGTTGCTCGGGGCGGCGACGGCCTCCCGACCGAGGCGAATCGTAGGGTGACTCGCCGCGCATGATCGCTTCGAACTCCGGTGCATGCAGTGTTTCTACTTCGAGCAGCCGCATTGAGACTGCATCCAGCTTATCTCGATGGGTAATCAAGATCTGGCGGGTGCGCTGATACGCTTCATCCACCAGGCGGCGGACTTCTTCGTCAATCTCCTGGGCTACCTTATCGCTGTAGTTGCGACTCTCAGAAATTCCCCGCCCAAGAAAAACCATCTCTTCACGTTCGCCGTATTGAATGGGACCTAGCTTTTCGCTCATGCCCCACTGCGTTACCATCATGCGCCCCATATCGGTGACCCGCTCCAGATCATTGCTGGCACCGGTGGTAATGTCACCAAAGCGGAGTTCCTCAGCCACGCGACCGCCCAACAGTGCAGCCAGTTCATCGCGGAATTTGTCGCGTGTCTTGAGGTTGCTCTCTTCTTCGGGCAGTGGCATGGTGTAACCACCGGCCATGCCGCGCGGCACGATGGTCACCTTGTGCACAGGATCGTGGTTGGGCAGCAGGTGCATCACGACGGCATGACCCGCTTCGTGATAGGCCACGATCTCTTTCTCTTTGGGCGTAATGATGCGGCTGCGCCGTTCCGGACCGGCGATAACACGTTCGATGGCTTCTTGGAATTCGTCCATACCGATCGAGCGACGATTGCGCCGCGCCGCCAAAATCGCAGCCTCGTTGACCAGATTTTCCAGATCGGCGCCGACGAAACCCGGTGTCTGTTTCGCAATCACATCCAGGTTAATATCGGTAGCCAGCGGTTTGCCCTTGATATGCACATCAAGAATCTGCCGTCGCCCCTTGACGTCGGGGGCATCCATCGTCACACGACGATCAAAACGACCGGGGCGCAGTAGCGCCGGGTCGAGAATATCAGGACGGTTGGTGGCTGCGATCAGAATCACATTGACATCGGTATCGAACCCGTCCATTTCAACCAGGATCTGGTTGAGCGTCTGTTCGCGCTCGTCATGAGAGCCACCCAAGCCGGCGCCACGGTGCCGACCGACTGCGTCGATTTCATCCACGAAAATGATACAGGGCGAATTCTTCTTGGCCTGTTCAAAGAGATCGCGTACACGGCTGGCGCCCACGCCCACAAACATCTCGACAAATTCTGAACCGGAGATGCTGAAGAATGGCACACCCGCTTCTCCTGAAACGGCTTTGGCCATTAACGTTTTACCGGTGCCAGGAGGGCCGACCAGGAGCACACCCTTGGGGATGCGTGCCCCGAGCGAGGCAAATTTCTCGGGCTCTTTCAGAAACTCGACAACTTCTTCCAGTTCCTGTTTGGCTTCTTCGCTGCCGGCGACGTCATCAAATGTGACAGTCGGCTTGTCGCCTGTGAACATGCGTGCTTTGCTTTTGCCGAAGCTAAACGCCTGATTGCCTGCCCCCTGCGCCTGGCGCAGGATAAAGATAAAGAATACCGCGATCAAGGCAACGGGCAGGAGCGCCAGTAAGATGCCGCCGTAAATCTCCCACCCACTGGGCGCCTCGACGTTGACATTGACGCGTGCGAGCTGTTCTTCGTTGACGCCAAGATTCTGCAGGGTTTCAATGAGGCCAATACCCATCTCTTTGCGCGAGATCAACTCATCACCGGTTGTGGTGACAACGACCACCCTATCATCTTTCACGTCGATCTGGCGAACATTCCCAGCGCGCACCAACTCGGCCACGCGTGCGATTGAAGTCGGGTCGGAGGTATTGGCTGTTCGATTGCTTAAGGTCGTATACAGAAATGCGCCTAATGCTACAACGAGCAAGACGTAGATTACACCATTACGAAGCCGTTTGGAGTTCATTATCTATCTCTCGGGAGTGTAAGAGCAAGGCGATTTGGCGAGGGCAAGATGCCTCGGCAAAATCCCGAATGCTATCGGAAGTCTAGCACAGGCCCCTGCCCTCGTCAAACAAATGAGCTAATTTAAGGATAGTCGGCAATTTCGTTTCGTCTACACAGATTGCCATAGGTACAGTCTAGTCAATGCCTTCTTCAAATGCAGTAGGGCAAATTCCACGTTTACCTCACACAGTCAACCCACCCTGGGTGTGAGCGAAAAGAGTGAAACTTCGGGTCGGCAGTTGAATCGATATGGCAGAGGCCATACCCCCAGCCCTCGGTTCGTGTAGACCTGGCGACCGTCGACTTCTTGCAAGCCGATGGGATAGCGGCGGCCATAGCGCGGAAGCACAGGGGCCTGGATACGCACCGCGCTGCCCACCAACATGGGGATGCGCACCTGTCCCCCATGACTGTGACCGCTGAACTGGACGGCGATTGGCGCCTGCGTTGCCAGCACATGATCAAAGTAGTCCGGTTCATGGGCCATGAGCAGTGTGGTTGACTGCACAGGGACATCGTGCAGCGCCGTGTTCAGATCGGGATGCCCGCTCCACAGATCGTCTACCCCGGCCAGGTAAAGGTCTGCCGCCACTTCTTGCGCTTGATTGGTCAGGAGTGTGACATTGCTTTCCACCAGATAGCGCCGCACTACTTCTCGATCTGTCCACAGATCGTGATTTCCCAGCACAGCGTAGACCGGCGCACTGATCTGCCGCAACGGTTCGACAAGCCCGCCGGCGTCTTTGGCGCGGTTGCCCACAAAATCACCGGTCAACATCACAAATGCCGGATCGGCCGCGTTCACACGGTTGACGGCATCGTGTACCTTGTCGGCGGAGGTGTACTCGCTGAGGTGTATATCTGAGATCTGCGCTATGCGCAGCCCGGTAAGATGGTGGGGCAGATTGGGGACGGAGAGCGGGATCTCTTGCACATCGAGCCAGTGGGGTTCCAGCAGACGGGTATACCCAAAGAGGCCGCCTGCGCTAAGGGCTGTGCCGCCCAGGACCTGCAAAAACCGTCTACGGCTAAGGGGTGATTTCATCATATCTTCAAAACGAGTCGAACTGTGGCGAAGTTCCGTAACCTATGCCGCCCCTCGTTGCCGAACGACCTCGTAGAGCAGCAACGCCGTGGATGTGGCCAGGTTGAGGCTGTCGGCGACGCCGAACATGGGGATCACCACCTGGTTGTCGGCGGCGGCCAGCCATTCGGGGCTGAGTCCTTCGGCTTCGCTGCCCGTGACAATGGCAACCGATCGAGTCATGTCCACCTCGGTGTAGCGAAGGGTGGCATCAGGGCTGGCGGCAAGGCTGGTGATGCGGTGATCTCGCAACCAGTGGATCACTTCCTGCGTGGGCGCCTCGGCCACAGGAACCGTAAACCGAGTGCCGAGACTGGCGCGGATGACATTGGGGTTGTGCAGATCGGTGCCGCCGCTGCACAGGATCAGGCCGTCGACGCCGGCGGCGTCTGCCGTACGCAGCACGGCCCCCACGTTGCCCGGCTTTTCGGCTCCCTCGACAATCACGATAAACGCCGAGGCAGAGACGGGTAACAAGGCCAGATCCACTTGCGTGTAGGGGATCACCAGGAGCAGCCCGCCACTGTCGCCGCGCACGGCCATCTTGGCGAAAACCTCGGGCGCGACGGTGGCGGCCTGTGGTTGGCGATCCGTGGGCATCAGGCGCCCCACCAGATCCTGATCGTGTGGGGCAACCAATTCGGGGCAGATGTAGATCTCGGCCGGGATAATACCGGCGTCGAGGCAGCGGCGCACCTCGCGGCTACCCTCGACGACGGTCTGACGCAGATCCTGGCGGTGGCGGCGATGGTTGGTCAGCCGTACCACGTTCTTGATTCGCGGGTTGCCACTGCTGGTGATGTGCATGATGCTCAGCGCGCCGCCGTCCACCGTGCGTATGATCCGCTGGGGAGAGCGCGGCCGCTCTGCTCCTCGAAGATCAACATCTCGCCGCTTTCGAGCTTGCCTTTCCGCTCGGTCACGACTTCGGCGATCTGGTTGTGCAGCGTGGTTGGGGTAAATCCCGGCGTGTGACAACTGAGCAAGAAGAAGAGTGCATTCTCGGCCAAGATGGCCTGACAGCTTTTGAGCAAGGGTATCAGGTCTTTTTCGATTTTGAAGACCTCTCCCTTGGGGCCGCGGCCGAAGCTTGGCGGATCGAGGATAATCCCTTGATATTTGTTGCCGCGCCGTTCTTCGCGGTTGACGAACTTGAGCGCATCGTCTACCAGCCAGCGGATAGGTCGATCATCGAGATGGCTGGCGGTGGCGTTGTCGCGCGCCCAATCTACGACGCCTTTGGCGGCGTCCAAATGCACGACATGCGCGCCGGCCTGGCTGCAGGCCAGGGTGCTGCCGCCGGTGTAGGCAAAGAGATTGAGCACGTTGAGATTGGCGTTGTTGGTGCGCTCCAACCGTTTGCGGATGATGCTGCGCATCCAATCCCAATTGGCGGCCTGCTCGGGGAAAAGACCCAAATGGCCGAAATCGGTCAGCTTAATCTGAAAGTAGATGTTGCTGTAGACAATGTTGAACTTGCGCGACATCTGCTCGTTGAATTCCCATTCGCCGCCGCTGCTGCCGCGTTCGTAGGCTGCGTCCACCTTCACCCAATCGTTGATGGGCAGGTGCTGCGTCCACACCGCCTGGGCCGCAGGCCGGTCGATCTTGAAGTCGCCGATTCGCTCTAGCTTTCGCTCGTTGCCCGAATCCAGGAGGCTGTATTCACCTTGGGGATAATAGATTTCAGACATAAAACCACCTTGCTGTGATAGATTCTTGAACCATTGAGTCTATCACAGCAAGGGGATTGGGGCGAAACTGGATCGGTTCATCGGTTACCTGAGTGTCCGTAGATCCGTGGCGGTTCAGGTAGCAGGGTGATTGTAGACGATCAACTCGTTGACCGCGCCACGCTTGCCGGCATCGCTGTTGATCATGCGTCTGGCCAGCGCCACGTCGATCTGGAAATCGGCGTAGAGTTCACGTGTGAAGGGCGTGTCCGAATTGTTGAGGACGAAGGCGACACGGCGCTGATCCAATGTGTGCAGCCAGTCGGCCAACCGTTGTTGCTCGCTGACGGGGAAGTCGAGACGGGTGTAGCTCGTGAAGTTGGCCGTCGCGCTCAGTGGGAAGTAGGGCGGATCGAGGTAGACAAAGTCGCCTGCTTTCGCACTGTCGAGCACAACGCCGAAATCGGCCAGGACGATCTCTGCTCCTTGTAGCAAGTTCGAGGCGTTGAGCACTTCATGACGATCATAGAGCTTGGGCAGCCGCTTTCTGCGCCCCCACGGTACATTGAAGGCGCCGCGGCTGTTGACGCGGAAGAGGCCATTGAAGCCGGTTTTGTTGAGATAAAGCGTGCGCGCCGCAACCCAGATCTTGTCATCATCGTGCAAAGGCAGCCCGTCCCCGTCGAGGCGATGAGCGGGCAGATCCACCGGCTGTCGGGCACGCATCTCATAGTAGATCGCCTCTGCATCTTCGCCGTGGCTGTGCCGGGCGGCCACGGCGTCAATGGCCTCCATCAACGACTGTGGATCATTGCGCACTACCCGGTAAAAATTCACCAACTCGGGGTTAACATCACCCAGCAGTGCCTGCTTCGGCTGTAAATGAAAGTAGACCGCGGCGCCGCCGATGAACGGTTCGATCAGTCGATCGTAGCGCGCCGGGAGATAGGGCTGTAGCTGGCGAAGCAGTTGAGTTTTGCCGCCGGCCCACTTTAGGAGAGGCGCCGTCGGGCCAATTGGGTGGGTTGTCTTTTTAGGTGAATGCACAGGCTGTATCGCGGAAAGGGAGTGGTGGACTCTGATCCTGCTAAAACTTGGTCGACTGGTAACCGACTTCGCTTGCGGTACGCGCCAACTCGTGCGCCAACTCTTCTGTATAGTAGACCAGTGTGTCGAGGACGGTGGCAAAGGTGGCGTAGCTCATGCCCTCTCGGGGTAGATCCGCCAGTAGATTGACGTCGCCGTCTTCGTCCAGGCCAAAGCGGACGAGCCGGATCTGCTGGTTGAGGTGCAGCATGGCGTTGTGCAGCTCTTCCGTACATTCCGTCAGCGGCAGCGGAATCAGTGGGCTTACAGCAAAGTGAACCCAGTCCGTGCTGGTGGCGACGTAAAGATCGAAATCTTCTTCATGAGCCGTCGCAAAGGAAGCCGCCCACACATCGGCATCGACCTGTTGCGCCGACCACTCGTACTTCTCGAAAAAGGCCGGAATGTCCACACTCATGCGCCGCGCCCAGGCTCCGTCTCAAAAAGTTGATCGACCAATCCTTTGACCGTGGCCGCGGCGTTTTCGCGGATCGGCTCCCCATGGCCGAAGACGATGGTATCGTAGTCCTCACCGTACTTCTTCCACAACTTCCAGATGCTGCGATGGGCGTTGTGCATGTCGGGCGTGAAGATCGGCGGCGGCCCGGCCAATGATCCACGGCGTGTGTTGAGTGCATCCCCGGCGATGAGGAAGCGCTTTTCAGGGTGGAGCAGCGAAACGTGCCCGGGCGTATGCCCAGGCGTGTGGATCATGACAAAGCCTTCGGGCAGGCGGCTGCCGTCAACATAAATCTCGTCGGGCGTGATCGGCTCCACGCGGAAACTGGGCAAAAGGCGCAGCAGCGCAAAGAGCGGACTGATCAGCATGCCTATCGGCGTCTTGCTTGGGCCGCGTCGTTCCGGGTGTTCGAGTAACGCCTTTTCGACCGTGTGGCAGGCAATCGGCGCGCCCGTTACACGTTTGAGCGCCTTCAGGCTCCCCACGTGATCGACGTCGGCGTGCGTGACAATCAGCCGTTTGACATCGCCGGGCTGGTAGCCGATCCGGCGCAGACCGTCGAGGATCTTCGCTTCGTTGCCGGGGACGCTCATGTCGATGATGCTGACGCCGTCATCCCACTCCCAAAGATAGACATGAACCATTGGGCCAACTTCATCGACATCCCACAGGCCAGGCACGATCTCTTTCATCAAATGTCCTTAAAGCCAAAACGCTCTTTGTAGAGTTTTTGGGTACGAATGATTTCCGCCTTGGCGGCGTTGACATCTTCCCAGCCCAGCACTTCGATGCTGCTGCCTTCCAAGTCTTTGTACACCTGAAAGAAGTGCCGCACTTCGTCGAGATAATGTTGCGGAATGTCTTTGATATCGTGGTAGTCACCGTGCAGCGGATCGTTGTCGGCCACCGCCAGAACTTTATAGTCTTCTTCGCCACGGTCCAACATGCGGAAGAGCCCAATGGGGCGAGCGCGAATGACACACCCGGGGAAGGTCGGCTCCGTTACCATCACCAGCACATCCAGCGGATCGCCATCTTCACAGAAGGTGCGCGGGATCAGGCCGTAGTCACCGGGGTAATGCAGCGACGAATAGAGGACACGATCCAAAAAGAGCACGCCATGCTCTTTGTGGTACTCGTATTTGTTGCGGCTGCCCTTAGGAATTTCTACGATTGCATAAACGATATCGGGCGTATTGGGCCCGGTGCTAAGCTGACGCCAAAGATTTTCCATTGCGCTTTCTTTCTGGTTGAACGACGATGGTGGTGGCTGGTTTTACGATAGATCTCGCTAGCGCCGACGATAAACGCCCAGATGACGTAGTCGTGAGCGCGGATGATCGATAGCCAGACGAAGATCGTCCATCGTCAGGCCGGTGGCATCAGAAAGCTCCATCATCGTGCGGTAAGATTCTTCATTGAGTTCATTGATCCGTTCGCGCTCATCATCAGAAAGTTTGTGCCCGATCAGCATCGTATCGGTTTCGGTCAGTAGCCGTTGCCGACAGTTTGTACAGATCCAGGTGTGTCCGATGAGGATCAGATAATCACGGACTCGCTGATCTAGCATTAGTACGAGCCTCCCGCGTCTTTGGCGGGTGCGTCGCTGCCTTGTGCCTCACGCATAATCTGAACGCCTGCACTGGCACCCAAGCGGGTCGCCCCGGCTGCGATCATGGACTGGGCATCTGCTTGTGTACGAATGCCGCCTGCCGCCTTTATGCCCATCGATTCACCGACGACACGGCGCATCAACGCCACATCGGCAGTCGTCGCCCCGCCACTGCTGAAACCCGTGGAGGTCTTGACAAAGTCGGCGCCGGCAGCCTGGGCCAGCGTGCAGGCACGCCGTTTTTCGTCATCGTTGAGCAGCGCGGTCTCGATGATCACTTTCACCAGCACAGAAGAGGACGCCGTGCGTGCCGCGTTGACGACGGCAACAATGTCTTGTTGAACATCGGCATCGCGGCCATCTTTGAGCCAGCCCACATTGATCACCATGTCCACTTCGTCAGCGCCTGCTGCGATAGCTTCACTCGTCTCAAAGGCTTTGACGCCGGTCAACGTAGCACCCAACGGAAAGCCAATCACAGTACACACCTTCACCGCACTGCCGTTGAGCAGCGAGGCACAGAGCGGTACCCAGGTCGGGTTCACGCAGACGCTGGCAAAACCATACTCTTGCGCTTCGGCGCAGAGCTTGCGGATGGCGGACTGATTGGTTTCGGGCTTGAGCGCGGTATGGTCGATTGTTGATGCCAGTGCCTGGGGGGGAACCGGCGGACGGGTAGATTCAGACATGGCTCACATGCTCCATCGGCTGCAAATTCAGCGGTGTTAAGAGACGGTTGAGGCGTAGGGTGCAAGGCGCAGAAACCGTCATGATTCAGAGGGTCGGTCCGCTTTAGCGGTCATGGACCCTGGGCCATTCCGGGCGTGAAGTGCAGGTCCGGATGATCGACCAGTCCGAACGTGTCCACTGGGAAGATCGCCAACCACGCCTGGCCGATGACCAATTCCTGGTTGAGTAAGCCCCAGATCGCGGGTGTCGGACGAAGCCGGGCGGTTGTCGCCCATGACGTAAAGTGTACCCTCTTCCACCACACGCGGCGGCTCGTTGATAAAGTTCATCGGCGTGATGGCGTATGGTTCAGTAACCACCTGCCCGTTGACGTAGAGCATGCCCTCGCGGATCTCCACGATATCGCCCGGCAACCCAATCACGCGTTTGATATAGTCTTTGGTCGTGTCGTTGGGATACTTGAAGACAATCACATCCCCGCGTTGATACTCTCCCAGTCGATAGGCCAACTTGTTGACGAGCAGATACTCCCCGTTGTGGAAGTTCGGCTCCATGGAACTACCTTCAATGCGGTAATTTTGGATGGCAACTCGAATCAACAGGAAGATCACGACGGCGAGTACCACCGTCTCCAACGTCTCTTTCAGGAGCAGGCCCAGCCAATTCTCGCCAGGTCTTTCTTCTGCCGATAGAGTGGAGTCCTGCGAATTAAGTGGGGCGGCCCAGGGATCGGTTGCCTCGATGGCAGGTCCACGGTCAAGCACAGTGAGCGACGTCGTCTGATCAAATGGTGCCTGCCCCTGGCCTTCGGTTGGGGCGAACATCTCGCTGCTGCCGACTGCTTCCCTCTCGGGCGGCGGCGTTGCAGACGATTGCGCGCTGGCCGAATTCTCCGGTGGTGAAGACGCTCGCTCCAAATGGGGAAGCTTGCCGTTCTTGTCGAAGATGGGAGAAGGGCGTACGCTCGGTTGCACTCCGGGCTTCAGACTGGGCGGTGGCTCGGGTGTTCCTTCAGATTGGGTGGGTTCAGTCGTATCGGCGCCAACCTCAATGTCCAGCATATCATCTGGATCAGGGGGTTGCGAACCGGGGGGAGTCGGATTTCTCACTTCCGTATCCTGCTCTTTCACACGCATTTATCCTTGAGGCAGGGTGCTGCCGCAGAAACTGCTATGCCTAATGGAACCAATCACGAAACTGCTAGCTGTGCTGACTGATGATCTTGAGAAGTCGGGCGGTTCAACCCGTTCGTTTCCTGCACAAATCAGTCCGCATTATATCACTCGATAGGAGCGGTCACAAGCAACCGGGTAACGGAAGAGTACACAGAATATCCCAAAAGTTATCCCAATTATCCCAAATTTGCGGCACTGTTTCCCAAGATATCCCAAAATTAACCCAAATTTCCCAAAAGGATATTGGGGAACGGTTACTTGAGAATGTAACGTGTACCCCGTTTGTCGCCAAATTTAAGCAGAATACCCCGCTCCACCAGATCGACCAGATCCAGGCGTAGCGTCTCTGCCGTCACATGTGGACAAAGTTCTCGATAATCTCGATTTGTAATGGCGCCGTTGGCCTGTACATACTGCATAGCCTTAATCTGGCGATCATTCATGTTTTGCTCCCACTCTGGCACGATCTTGGTGGGATCTTTCTTGTTATACAATTTCACAGTGAAGCGATGGCTCTTGGCATCGAACTCAGGCGGAGGATGTCCGGCTGCCACCATATCTTCGATCATGCGGTCGATGCCCAGCCCCAGTTCCTCGATGTATCCCCACTGGTAAAGCCCGTTGACCAGCCGAGGATTGCGGCTATAGTGTTCATCGACAATGTTGTCCACCGTGATGTAGGCGGGCAGCCCGCCGGGGCTGATGATCTCCATGCGGTCAGTGTACATGCGGATCTCGATGCTGCTGCCGCGCAGCTTGTAGTCACGATGGCAGACCGCATTCACCAGCGCTTCACGCACGGCAAAGGGCGGATACTCCACCTGCTCCTCACGCTGCAGCCCTTTGACGATGGCCTGTTTGTCCATCTCTTCCCAGATCACCCGCCAGGCCCGTTCGATGATGCGCGCCAACGAGCCGCCGATCTCTTCGCGGCGCCCATAGCCAAAACTGCCTTCTGGCCCACGTGGCTGTGTATCGGCAAACTTGACGAAGATGGCGCGGCTCTGTGGAAGATAAAGCTGTGGTTCCTTGCCAAACAGCAACATGCCGGTGACGGTAGGGGTACCGTTTTCGGTGATGGCGTTGATCTGCTGCAAGAGCGTGTTTTTGGGCAGTGGATTGCCACGTGGGCTGCGCTGTTGGCGCTTTTCCAGATACTCTTCGATCACGAGATCATCCAGATCCTCGCGTTTGGCACCGGGCACGGGATCTGTTTCGAAATCGCTGATAGACTTGTTGGCGGTGAGCACCTGCAATTCACCGCCGGTCAGCGGGCGATTTTCGCCGCTGGTGCGCACCAGCGCACGGCCGTCGGCCAGCGTATGCAACTCGCTGCTCCGCTCCACGCGCAAGAGAACGATCGCGCCCGCCGGCGTCTGCTGTTCGATCCATTCGGTCAACACAGGAGGACGACAGATGGAGAGCGCTGCCCGCAGGGCGCCTTCGGCCTCTTCCTCCATCAACATTTCGCCGATGGTACCGTTGTCGTGCACACCAAGCACAATTGTACCGCCTTCGCTATTGGCGAAGGCGATCAACGTTTCGGCAATCTGTTGTGGGTCTGGATCGGGTAAAAAGGACAACCGTGCTCCCGGACCCTGGCGGACGAGGCTCTTAAGCGTGCTCATAGACGGTGTGTCGCTCAATCGGCTGCTTCGGGAACGATTTCATCCAACATGTCATCTTCATCCAGTGTGTCACCATCCATTGCCTCAGGTTCGAGTTCACCGTCCATCGAGGCTGCGGTGGCGGCATCTGGCTTCACGATTGGATTGTCTTCGTCTGTTTCCTCAACGCGTGGTTCCAGGTCTTTTTGCCCAATCACGGCCAGGGCTGCGACAGAATCGTCGGCGCCCAGGTTAACGATGCGCACGCCGCGTGTGCTGCGCCCCATCTGACTGATCTGGTTGACCTGTGTTCGCAGCATGATGCCGCTACTGGTGATCACCGTGATGTGATCGTTCTCGTGGACGACGCGCGTCGCCACAATCGGCCCAGTTTCGTCGAGACGGCGGTGATCCGTGGTCCACACGCCTTGTGTGTAGCGTCCCTTGCCAGGATACTCTGCCAGCGGCACGCGCTTGCCCCAGCCGCGGGCGTGGAGAACGAGCAGATCGCCGCCCGGTTCCACAATGTCCAGGCTGGTCACTTCGTCGCCTTCGCTCAAGCGAATGGCCCATACCCCGGCAGCGTTGCGCCCCATGGCGCGTACCATTTTCTCGTGGAAGCGGACTGCCTTGCCGCCGCGTGTCACAATCACGAATTCCTGGTCGCCGTTGGTCAAACGCGCCCATTCCAGCGCGTCGTTGTCGTCGAGCCCCATGGCGATGAGGCCGCTGGGGCGGACGGCGGCAAAGGCCGACGCCTCTACACGCTTAATGCGTCCCTGGCGGGTCAGCAATGTGATGTACTTGGCATCGTTGAAATCTTCCACCGTGAGCATGGCGGTGACAGACTCATTTGCCTGCAAACTGAGCACGTTGGCGATGTGCACGCCTTTTGACGTGCGGCTGCTTTCCGGCAACTCATACACGCGGCTGCCGTAGACCCGCCCGGTGTTGGTGAAGAAGAGGATGTGGTCGAGTGTGCGCGCAAACCGCAGATCGATCACTTCGTCCTCCCCTTTGGTGGCCATGGCCTTCACACCACGCCCGCCGCGACCCTGGGCGCGGAAGACTTCGGCCGGGGTGCGTTTGATGTACGCCCCGGCGCTGAAGCTGATCAGCATGTTTTCTTGGGCAATCAGGTCTTCTTCGCTAAAGTCGCCACTGATATGCGGCACAATGGTCGTGCGCCGGGCATCGCCGAACTTGTCCTTCAGTTCGATGATATCCTCCCGGATCAGTGCGCGGATCTTTTCCGGGTGTTGCAGCAGATCTTCGAGATAGGCGATGCGCGTCATGACCGTCTGAAACTCGTCTTCGATTCGCTGCCGTTCGAGGGCGGCGAGACGACGTAACTGTAGATCGAGGATGGCCTGGGCCTGCACTTCGCTCAGCCCAAAGTTTTCCATCAACTTGCCACGTGCATCCTCGGCGCTGTCGGCGTTACGGATGGTCTTGATGACCTCATCAAGGAATTGAAGCGCAATGCGCAACCCTTCCAGGATGTGGGCTCGTTCGCGCTGCTTGCCCAGTTCATACTCGGTGCGCCGGGTAATGACCTCGAAGCGGTGGTTGATGTGAACGAGTAACGCCCGACGCAACCCCAACGTGACGGGTTCATTGTCCACCAACGCCAGCGCGTTTACGCCAAAGGTGCTCTGCAGCGGCGTGTATTTGAAGAGGCGGTTCTGTTCCTTTTTAGGAGACGCACCCCGTTTAAGCTCAATCACGATACGCATTCCCTTGCGGTCGCTCTCATCGCGCAGATCGCTGATCTGATCCAGGCGACCGCTGCGCGCCAGTTCGGCGATGCGCTCAATCAGGGTCGTCTTGTTCACCTGATAGGGAATCTCGGTGACGATGATGCGGAAGCGCCCATTGTTCATCTCTTCGATGTTGGTTCGAGCGCGCACCAATACACGTCCACGACCGGTAGCGAGGGCCTGGGTGATGCCTTCGGTGCCCAAAATGACGCCACCCGTGGGGAAGTCAGGACCCTTCACCATGGTCATCAACTCTTCCAGGCTGATGTCGTCGCGCTCTTCCCAGCGATCGATGACGTAGGCGATGGCATCGCAGACTTCTGAAAGATTGTGGGGCGGGATGTTCGTCGCCATGCCCACGGCAATGCCGCTGGATCCGTTGACCAGCATGTTGGGCAGTTTGGCCGGCAAAACAGACGGTTCTTCGAGGCTATCGTCGAAGTTCGTCGTCCAATCCACCGTGTCCATGTCGATGTCCTGCAACATGGTTTCGGCCAGACGCGCCAGGCGCGCCTCGGTGTAACGCATAGCCGCCGGGCTGTCACCGTCGATGGAGCCAAAGTTCCCCTGACCGTCGACCAGCGGATAGCGTAGGCTAAAGTCTTGGGCCATACGCGCCATGGCATCGTAGACCGCCGAGTCGCCGTGCGGGTGATACTTACCCAGCACTTCACCCACGATACGAGCGCTCTTTTTGTAGCTGGTATTGGCGCGCAGTCCCATGTCGTGCATGGCATAGAGGATGCGACGGTGCACAGGCTTGAGTCCGTCGCGGGCATCGGGCAGGGCACGCGCCACAATCACGCTCATGGCGTAGTCGAGATAAGCCGCCCGCATTTCATGTTCAATGGAGACCGGTTCGATGTGGCTGGCAAAAAAGCCGTTGGTGCTGGCAACACCGTCGCCTGAACCGTTGCTTTCTGGGGTTGGGGTTACACCGTTTGTTGTTATTTCGTCTGCCATTCAATCTCTCCTTACTCGACGGTCACGACATCGACGGAAATGTACTTGTTGCCGCACACAATCGACCGCCAAGCGATTTGTACGCGTGGAAATTCGATGGAATTTACCACTGAATCCTAGACGATAATTATACCTGATTTTGGGGAATTCTCATAACTGGACAGCAGATCGCTGTGGAACAAACGTGCGCCGTGTGGGGTGGGCAGGCAGCGCACAGAAGAGAAAAAGGAGTAACCAGGAGCAAGTAGGTGTAATGACCGGGCAATCGTCACGGCACGGGGTTCTGGCTGCCGCCGTGATGAACCGGGCATCAGCCCCGGCCCATCACGGCAGCAGCCAAACGTTCATAGACATTGGTCAGGGCGCGGTGGTCGATGTAGAAGTGGCAGTAGCTGTCGCCGTGGACGTGGCCGTCTCGGTGGGTGTCATGGTGGCTGTGGGTGTTTCTGTGTCCACGGCGGTCTCCGTCGCCGTCGCTGTGGCCGTGGGTGTCGGCGTAGATGTGGGCGTCTCCGTTGCCGTGGCGGTGGGTGTCTGTGTAGGCGCAGGCTCTTTCAGAACATAGGGCAAGAAGCTGGTGTCTCCATCGGCGTCGGCGGTTGGGGTCTCTGCGGGTGTTGAGGACGCTGTGGGCGTGGCAGTGGCTTCGTCGTTGCAGGCCAATAACGCCACGTCATCCAGGTAGCTCCACAGGCGTCCGCCGTCGCCATTGTTGTAGACATTAAAGTAAAGGATCAACGAGCGCCCCTTATACGCAGTCAGGTCGAAGGTGCGCTGCCGCCATTCGCCATCGCCGGCCGTCGTCTGCCTGTCGATGGTGGCGACGGTAGCCAGAGAGGTGTTGAGCAGGAGTACTTCGCGAGCATCGACACCGTCTCCGCCGCCATTGGGCTGTTCCCAATAGGTGAGCAGCACCTTGGTGGGCCAGGTTGGGATCGTCACTCGCTGATAGATGGTGGAGTAAGCGAAGCGGTTGCTGACCGTATCCGGAATACCGGCTCTGGCGGCGTGGCTGCCGCTCTGCACAGGGCTGTCTACGATTGCGCCCGGGTATGCACCAGAAAGCGCCCACGGCAGCGAGGACGTGTCCTCGAAGCCGCCATTCTGCACGATATCCTGACAACCGCCGGGCAGGTCGGTGGCTGTGGCTGTCGGTGTCTGCGTCACCGTGGTGGTGGGGGTAGCGGTGGGCGCGCCGGTATCGGTGGGCGTGCTTGTTACAGACGGCGTGACTGTGGCGGTCGGCGGATCGTTGGGATCGACGATGCCCGCCAGTTCGCTGATAGAAGCCAATGCTGTGCGGGCAATACGGGTAACGTAGTCGAGATCGACGCTGCCGATGCGGTCTTTGGTGTTGTGATAGTACGGGTTGCGATCAGGCCCAATGGCATCGGTGAAGAAGTTCTCAATCACCAGAAAGGCGGCGTAGTTGTTGTCCCAGAAGCTGCGGTGATCAGAGAAACGGCTGGCGCTGTCGCTCTTGCGTTCGAACGAGAGCCCCTGACCGTAGCGATTGGCGGCATCGATGAATGAAAGCGCCAGCGCGTTGGAGCGGGGGTTGGTGCTTTCGGAGCCGGTATGCAGTTCGACGACACGGTCGCCGTTGCCGTCGTAACCAATCATGTCGAGGTTGATATAACCTTGCACGTCGACGCCGGCCTGGCGCAGGCTGTTGGCATAGGCCAGGCTTCCCCACTGCCCCTGCTCTTCACCCGAAAAGTAGACGAAACGGATGGTGTCGCGGAAGCTGTATTCTTTGAGGATCTGGGCGATGAGCATCGTGGATGCCGTGCCGCTGCCGTTGTCATCCGCGCCGGGAGCCGAAGAGTACGGGATCTCTGAATTGGTGTCGAAGTGGCCGCCGATCACCCAGATCTTCTCAGGATTCTCGACGCCGGGAATGTCGACAATCACGTTTTTGCCGCTGTAGCTGCCGTACGTCCACTGTGCATAGGACGGGTTCAGCCCCAGTGCTTTGTGGTACTCGAGCAGAAATTCTTCGGCGTCGCCAATGCGCGTGGAAAAGGTATAACGCGTGTCCAGCGTGGTCGATCGGCCGGGCAGGTTGACGGGCACTTCGCCGCTTAACTGGCGGATGCGGCTTTCCAGCGCGGCCGGCGTAATCTGTGTGAGCAGGCCCGTGATCAGCGGACTGGTGGTGACTACGGTGCGCAGGGCTGCGGGTGGCGTGGATGGCGCACGCACCGGGACGCCTTGCGGGCTGATGCGGGCGATGGCAATTCCCTTGGCGGGGAGTGTTTCGAGCAGAGACAGTTCGTTGTCGCTGTCGACGCCAAGCACCAGTTCGGCGCCGCCGTCGAAGAGGATCCTACCCTGGACGGCGGCGAGGCTGCGAGCCGCTTCGGGCTGGCTCTGCGCTTCGATCAGGTAATAGACCTGGCCGCTGGTATCGCCGTCGAGCAGGGTGATCAGGGCGTCGGCGCTGTTCCATCCGGAAGCTTCTGCCGCCGCGCCAGAAGCTACCACCCTGGGTACCTGGCCGGTTAACTCGCTGAGGCGGGTCAGGCCGTCCAACGCCCCAAGGTTCGTTCCTTCCACCAGATAAAGCTGTGGGCCATACGCTGCTTCTTGGGCAGGGCGGCTGCGCCCAATGGTGGCTGCTCTTGTGGCTGCCAATCCAATCGTGGCTGCCACTAAGATTGTAGCGATAACAAGGCCGATGGTGATGACTGCTTGCTGCCGAGGGGGAAACAGCATGAGATTGTCCTTGATCAGAGCTGCGCGACTGTCGCTTTATCGGTGCTACTGCTGATGGTGCCGTCTGCCCCAGACTCCACCGTCGCCACATGCGCAATCGTGCTCCAAAAGCGCTGGCGCCAGCCTTCGGGCACGTCCTCGCGCCAGGGGCCGGCGGCGGCGCTGACGAAGCGGGTGAAGAGATCGGCGCTGTGTTGATCGGTCTTGGCCAGCTCTTCGGGATGCCACTGCACGCCCAACACGTAGGGCAGGCTGGGGCATTCCAGCGCTTCTGGCAGGCCATCGGGTGCCGTGGCGACGACACGCAGACACTCTCCCAGCCGTTTGACACCCTGATGGTGCATCGAGTTGATGGGGTGGGTAGCGCCCAACGCCTGCGCCAATCGGCTATCGGGTTCGATGGCGACGTCCTGGGTGATCTGAAAACGCTCGAACTTGGGCGGGTAGTAATCGTGCTTGTCGAGGTCGGGCCGCTGGCTGTGGATGTCCTGGTAGAGGGCGCCGCCGCAGGCAACATTGATCACCTGCACGCCGCGGCAGACGCCAAAAACCGGCATCCCGGCGGCGATGGCGTGGCGCACCAGGAAGAGTTCGGTGCGATCACGCTCTTTGTCCACCGGGCCGAGCTGCGCATGACGCTCTTCGCCATAGTTGGCAGGGTCCATGTCCTCGCCGCCGGGGAGAAAAAGGCCATCCAGCCCGCCTAGAATACCCGCCAGCGTCGCTTCGCTCATATTCAAGGGAATGAGGACGGGTAGTGCGCCGCGCTTTTCGAGTTCGCGCACGTAGGTCTGGTTCATAATGTACATAGGTAGGCCAAAGAAGCGCTGGGATCGTTCACGGCCCGTAGGCACGCCGATCAACGGGCGTTTGGCGATTTCGTTTCCATCAGGTGCGGGCAACGTCACCCGATTCCGTATATCTGTATCCATTGAAGCGCTGGGTCTCCTGGCTTTTTGCATTTTGCAGTCATAAGATTGGGCTGAATTATAGGCCAGTGGCGCGGCGCTTTGCAAACGTTCTACCAATCCAGGATCGCACCATCGGCGAGGACATCTTTGATGGCGGTGATTGCATACCATTGCCCTGTGGTGGGTGGGATGCGTGTGATCGATATCAAAATAGGAGAGCCGGCGCGCTTTGTCAAGAGTCTCAGGGCATGCTAGACTGCGCGAGACCGGCTTCATCATCCCATTATCTTCTGCCCTGAGCGATCCATTGACCGAATCACCCAATCTCCAAATCTCCATCAGCCGCATCGCCGGCGTTTCGCTGCTCATCCTGGCCGCGCTGCTCTACTTCGCCACGCTGGACACCGGTCTCTTGCCGCGCGAGTTGCAGGGCGGGGATCTGATCACGCACCAGTACGCACAGGTGCAGGCGCGACCCAGCAATGCACCGGGCTATCCGCTTTACACGATGGGGGGCTGGCTCTGGTTTCACGGCTGGCGCACGCTGTCGGCGTGGACGGGCAACCTGACGCCCAATCCCATCCCCATTCTGAGCAGCTACAGTACGCTGTGGGCGCTGCTGGCCCTGGGGCTTCTGTACGCGATCTTGCTACGCCTCAGCCGATCGGTGCGATGGCCCGCCGGTCATTGGCCGCTGGCATGGGCGATCGGTGCCTTTTTCGGCGTCACCTACTTTTTCTGGTATTACGCTACCACCACGGAACAGTACAGCAGTGCGGTGGCGCAGACGCTGGCGATTGTCTACGCCTATTTACGCTGGCGCGAGGAACTCCCTTCAAACCGGCGGCGGGCGAATGCTCTGCTCTTGCTGATGGCCTTCCTGTGCGGGATCTCGCTGGCGCATATGGTCACCGTGGCCATGATCGTGCCGCCGCTGGTGATCGTGGTGCTGTGGAGCGAACCGTCGCTGTTGCGTCGCCCGGGGATGATTCTGGGTGCGCTGACGGCTGCCGCGCTGCCGTTGCTCAGCTATGTCTACGTCTACCTGCGGGGCACGGCGCACCCGGAATGGTGGGGTGCCGGTGTATGGACGACAGGCAACGATTGGTTTTGGCGTTTCATCCTCACTGCACAGGGGCAGGACGAGCTGAGCTGGGGGTTGCAACCCGGCGCACCCTTTTTTGGCAACGGTTTCCCCCGACTGATCTGGCAGGAATTGAGCGTACCCATCCTGGTTTTGGGTCTGGTCGGGATCGCACTCTTTGCGCGTCCACGATCCTCGCCTCGAACAGACAGGATCGTGGACGGCCGTTTCGTTTTTCTGATCTACGGTACGTTGGTGCTCTATCTGATCCTCTGCTGGGTGGATCGCTTCGGCAATTGGTTTCAGGTGATCTTGCCGGCCTACCCGCTGATCCTGGTGGGGCTGCTGCCCGTGGCGCAGTGGATCGAACGCCGTAGCGCTCGCGCGCATCCGGCATTGGCGCTGACGCCGTTGGTCTTGCTGGCGATGGCGTTGATCTGGCGCCTGGACGCATCCTTGCCCGCAGCGGACAGCCGCCACCGCGCCGACGATGTGGCGCTGATCCGCCCTGCCCTGCTGCTGGATCAGCCTCTGCCGCCAGATTCGGCGCTGTTTGCCGAAACCAATGACGCTCTGGGACTTCACTATCTGATTGATATTTGGGGAATCCGCCCCGATCTGCACGTTGTGAGCAGTCCCGAAGCGGACGCTCTTCTCGCCACGGGCCAGGAGGTCTTTGTGCCGTGGACTGCGGTCTCGCTGCTGCGATCCGAACTCGTGCAAGGCGCGCCGGTGACGGTCCACGCGCAGTCGCCCGATTGGGCCATGCTACGCCATGGACCGGTGCAGCCGGACGGCCCGGCCGCGGTTACGCTCAATCAAACCATAGGCGACGGCATCATCCTGGCCGGCTATACAATCGAGGATGGCCCTGACGGCGCGCCGGTTGACGACGACGAGCCGGCAACGGCTGACCTGACACTCTATTGGCGCATTGAAGAGGGGGCATCGCCGTCTGCATGGTCGATCAGCGTGCGTCCTATGCAGGGTGGCGCATTGATGACCGACGCAGATGGCGCACCGATTCAACGTGATAGCGTGGGGCCTGCGCAGGGATTGCGTCCGTTTGGCGAGATTGCCCCCGGTGTGATCGTGGCCGACGCCTACCGGCTGCCGGCCGCCTCATCGTTCGATGCCGTGCAGATTGTCCTCTATCGCGCCACGGGCGGGGGCTTCGAGAATTTGGCCGTGGTCGAACTGGCATTCATGCGGTGACGGCCACTGCCTGTCCACAAAAGCCTGTAAACAAAAAGAGCGCCCCTCACCTGAGGAGCGCACTCTTTGTTTACAGGCATGATCGCTTGATCAGGCTGTTTCGGTCTCGGCTTCGGTGCCTTCGGCCGCTTCCTGCACAACAGGCTGACTGGCGGCATGGCGACGATCTGCGTCTTCCCATGTTTCGCCTTCACGAACCACAGCTACCTTGAACGTGGCGTTGACCTCGGGCATCAGGCGAATGGTCACATCATGGATACCCAGATCGCGGATAGCGGCGTCGAGCAAGACACGGCGACGATCCACGTCGAATCCCACCAGAGATTCTAGTCTTTCGGCCACTTCGGCGCTGGTGACGGAACCGTATAGACGGTTGTTGTCGCCTGCGCGGACGTGGAACAAGAGCCGTTGCTGGCTGATGACGGCTGCCTGCGATTCGGCATTGGCCCGTTCTTGCGCACGCTTGCGCGTAGCCGCAGCACGGATTGAGTCGGCTTGTTTCAGCGCGCTCGGTGTTGCAGGGATCGCTTCACCGCGCGGGATCAAGAAATTGCGGGCAAATCCTGCGGCGACGGTGTGAACTTCGCCGGCCATCCCTAAATTGATGACATCTTCTTTAAGTAAAATCTTCATGCGCGTCATAAAGCGTCCATCCTTCCAGTTCGCATCCGGTACACAATTTGACCATTGTAGACGCAAGCGTCGGATTTGCCAAATTTGTAGCTACGAAAGAGACACTGAAGTTCTGCGCTTTGTGTAGGCAGGGTGGAGGCTGCCCGTTTGGGTTGCGCTTCGAATTTCATGGTATACTGCATTTCTCGATTTTCGTGTGTATGCACCTGTGACGAGCCTGTGGAACCACTCACTTCAAGCCATCGTTGGATTACAAAACGTCCGGCCCGCTTGCGCCGCTACCTCCCGGCCTGGTGGCCGGTGATGATTTTGTGTGTGCTTCTCTTCGCGTTTGCCGCCTGTGATAACAGCAGGCAGACCGAACGCTCTGCATCGGATAGAGCGGCTGCGGCGGGCGAAGGTGCCGCCGCCGATCGGGGCCAGGTGATGGCCGCTCAGCGGTCGACACCGATCCCAACGCGGACGCCTGTGCCGACCTTCACACCGACAGCGGCCGACTTGCGCCCCTTGATCATCATCACGCCGCCGCAACAGCAGACGCCGGGAGTGATTGTCGTGCCGCCGGGGATGGAAGCGCAGGTCGTTCTGCCAACACCGATTCCGCCCACCGAGACGCCCACTTTCCCGCCGCCAACGGCCACCGAAACGCCGACCCTGACGCCTACCTTCACCGGGACGCCGATGCCCACGCCGACGCCCTACATCGAAATCCAAAGTGGATTGGTGACGTTGCGTTCCGGCCCAGGCGTAAATTATCCGCTGATTGCACAGTTGGGGCCGGATATTCCGGTGGCACTGGTGGGGCGCAACCCGCAGGGTACCTGGTTGCAGATCTGCTGTATCAATGGGGCAGATGTTTGGGTGGCCTCGCAGCACGTGCTTATTTTTAACGATGTTTCGCAGTTGCCGTTGGTCAATGCGGCCCCGCCGCCCACCCCTACCGAGACGGCGACGGCGACGGCCACAGCAACGGCCACACCTTACCAATACCCGTTTGAACTGGCGCGTGGACCCGAGTTTACGCCTACCAATAATGCGTTCCTGTCAATCTGGGTAAAGCTGTTTGTGGGCAATTGGAATGCCGATGAAGTCCCTGCCGAAGGATACTTCTTAGAAGTAGAGTTTGAAGGGTTTGACCGACCCAGCCGATACGGCGAAGAACCGAGCCGGGATACATTTGAACTCACGGCGTCTCCTGGGGCCGGCAATCGCCAGCAGTACAATTTGAAGTACGAGTACCATCCATACAATCCTGATCGTGCATCCTATCCGAGCGCCACGGCGACGCCGACAGCCCTCGAACTCATCGGCACCGGAACATGGACGGTCTGGGTGAAGGATGGCGCCGGCAATCAGCTTTCCGAGAAGGTTAGCTTTACGACAGCACCGTTCAACAGCAATCGAGAAGTCTATATTGCCTGGCAGCGCGTACGGTAAACTACACTTTTGCTACTACTTATGGGGGTTTTGTTATCGTGATCCGTCGAATACTTCTTCTTGTCATTGTACTTGCTGGGCTGCTCGCCCTCGCCGGCTGCGGGCCCGAGGAATCAGAGGCTCTTGTAGAGCCGACGCGGACGCCGCGCCCTACGTTCACGCCAACGCCGTTCCAAGAACCGGCCCAACCTGTGGATCAACAGGCGCCGGCTGCGGAACAACCGGCGGTGACGCCGCTTGACACGCCGGTGGTTGCGGTAGAAGAGCCGGCCGCGCCTGCCACAGAAGCGCAGACCGAAGCGCCGACTGACACGCCGGAACCGCCAACCGCAACGCCCGCGCCTCAAGAGGCCAGGGCCGTCGTCAGCTCTCCTCAGATCAATGTGCGCAGCGGCCCCGGTACCCAGTATGGCCTGGCCGGCTCAGCCAATCAAGGGACCGAGTTCACCATCACCGGCAAGAATCCGGCCGGAGATTGGTGGCAGGTCTGCTGTGTCAACGGACAGACTGTTTGGGTGGCAGCCTTCCTGGTGGAACCCTCTGGCCCGGTAGATGCCGTTGCTGTTGCCGCCGACATTCCTGCCGCGCCGCCCACGGCAACCGCGGCGCCGCAGCCTGTGGCAACAGTTGCGCCCGCTCAACCGACCGAGCCACCCGCGCCTGCAGAGCCGACTCAACCCCCGGCGCCAACATTTACAATTGCCAAAGGCGACTTTGTTGAGGCTCGCCCCAATAGCAATCAGGTTGTGGCGTTCTTTGGGATGTTGTGTAACCAGAACTGCTTCACCGCAGATGGCGCCCTGGGTGGCTACAAAATGGTCGTTGAAGGTCCCCATGGGCGCAGTGAAACCATGTTTGAGTCAACTTTTCTGGATGGCGATCCAGGCCTGGAGAGCCGATTCTTCTACAATGCCAAAGTCGAAGTAATGGGCGCTCCTCCTGGAGCCTATAAGGCCTATGTGGCCGATGCCGGCGGCAATCAGGTCTCCGAAGCATGGGAATACACCGTCCAGGATAATATTCGTACCTTCCTTCCGCGCTGGATACAGCGCTAGATCGTGAACAGAGAATTGAGACGGAAGAGAGTCTCTTCCGTCTCAATTCACCGTTCAGCCGTGCGGCCTCTTCCTCTCATGTCACGAAGAACCAGTTCATCCCACTTATATCTCTATCTGCTCGTGCTTGTGATCGCTGTCGGCGCCGCATTGCGCCTGCTACGTGTTACCTGGCAGCCGCTGTGGTGGGATGAAGGATACACCGTCTACTTCGCCACCGAACCCATCGCCGCAATGCTGCGGCTCACCGCGCAGGACATTCACCCGCCGCTCTACTATGCACTGCTTCACGCCTGGCTTCTGCTGTGGGGATCGGCGTCTCCGCTGGTGCTGCGCGCCTTCTCGATTCTGGTCGGTGTGCTCACCATCCTTGCATTCTGGTGGATGGCACGGCTCTTTTTCCCGGCTCGGCGTGGATTGGCGCTGTGGGCCGCGTTGTTGCTGGCCATCAGCCCCATGCACATCTTCTACAGCCAGGAGGTGCGCATGTACGGGCTGGAGCTGCTTCTGGGGATTTTGAGCACCGGCTTCTTCTGGCAACTTATCGGCGACGAGGTCGTGGATCTGCGTGTGTCGAGACGCCGCCGTCTGTTGTACATCCTGGCCACGGCGGCGCTGCTGTATACCGAATATTATGCAGTCCTGTTGCCGGCGGCACACTTACTGTGGGCGTTGTGGGCCATCCGTTCTGACTCAGGCAGACTGAAGCGACTGCTCTGGGCCGATGGTATCGTGGCCCTGCTCTACCTGCCCTGGCTGTTCTACACCCTCCCCGCCTTGCTCGCCTACATCCCCCAGAAGGTCGTGGCCGACGCCGATCAATCGCTATCGTTTCCGTTGTATCTTGGGCGGCATCTGTGGGCCTTCCTAAGCGGACACGTTGTAGCGGTCGACGACGAGATCCGGTTGCTGCAAGCAATTGGCGTGGTCGCCGCCGCTGTTCTGCTGGGCATCGCCTGGCTTTTCACGCTCTGGCGTCGCCGCCTCGCCGGCCGGCCAGTCGCCAACCAGACGGTCGGCGAGCGCCTGCATCGACACTCGCCGCTTTCGTTTCTGGCGTTGATCCTGCTATTGGCCCTTCTTGTCGGGTTTGTTTTGAATCTGAGGCTGCCCTTTTTCCCCGAAGGCGGGGAACGGGTGTTGCTCTTCGTCTTGCCATATTTCCTGCTCTGGTCGGCGTATTACCTGGGCACCTTCCGCCCACGCTCGACAGCGCGGACCATCGTACAGATCGTCGCCGCCGTGGCCATCCTGATGAGCGCGGCAGCCGGCATCCTGGCCTTTACGACCACGCCGCGCTACACCGAAAACGATTATCGCCCGTTGATCCGTCAGACGGTGGAACAGGGCCACGACGAGGATACTGTTTTTGCCGTCTTTCCCTGGCAACTCGGCTACTGGCGGGCCTATGCGCCGGTCTGGGGGCGTCACGCCATCGGTGGACCGCAACCCGTGTTGAGCCCTAGCCCTGGCTGGGGTCCATCGGTAGCGACTGCGTTGGATCAGGCGTTGAGCCGGGGCACGCTTTGGTTCCCTGCCCATCTTGCCCTGGGCGCATTTCTCGAACGGGAGATTGAGGTCTATCTTGCCGCGCACTCGATCGAGTTTGAGAGCCGCTGGTATAGTAAGACCACCCGGCTGAGCGGATGGCACCGTGTCGACAGGGATGAACCGCTGAAGCTAGGGCAAGACATCGACTTTGGTCCGGTGCAAGTGACGGCTGCCAGCGGCATCACCGGTGCGCCCCTGTACAGTGCCAACGACATCCTGCCCATTACGCTGGCACTAGAAATTCAGGATCCAGAGGCGGTGCCCATGGTCATTGCGCTGCGGCTGCGCGATGCCCAAGAACGGGTCTGGGCGAGCCGTGACATTCAGATCGACAATGGCGATCCGCTGCTGCGCGGCGAAGCCCATCAAGTCGGGTTGCTTGTTCCGGTTGGCTTGCCACCGGGCCGTTACACGGTTGCCATGGGTGTGCGTCCGGCCGACGCCCTTCAGTTACTGCCTGTGCAAAGTGAGCGCGGCCCCACGGATCTTGCGCCGTTAGGCGACGTCCAGGTCTTCTCGCCGCCAGGCAAGCAATCACCGCTTCGTCTTTCTATGCAGCATCCGTTGGTCGATCCTGTCCATCGAAACGGTATTGATTTTCTCGGATTTTCAGGCTACGATCCAAATGTGCCCACGTTGGCGGGCACCGAATTTACATTGAGTCTGTTTTTGCATAAGCAAGCGCTCAATTTGCCACCCTATCAGTTGTTTGTGGGGCTGCTCGATGCACAGGGTGCAGGCGTGGCGGGTTGGGAAGGTTGGCCGTTGACCGATTACCCGACCAGCATCTGGCCCGAGGATGCGTTGGTGCGCGTGCCTGTCTCCTTCTATCTGCCTGCAGCACTCTCACCGGGGGACTATACACTCGTGGCCGGTGTCATCGATCCGGCCACCGGACAACGGTCCGCCCCTGTGCAGTTGGGCGCACTGCCCGTGACCCGCCGCGAAATCCGGCTGGAAGCGCCGACGCCACAATTCCCGCTGACACCGGCGCCGCAGGTGGGCACGCATGCACGCCTGATCGGGTACGATATGGATGTCGATGGGGCGACTGTGCGCGTGAACCTCTACTGGGAGGTCTTGCAGACGTTGTTGCCACCGCATCAGGTCTTCTTCCATCTTACCGCCGCGGATGGCACGATTCTGGCCCAGGATGATGGCGTGCCGGGTCGCCGTGCCGTGTCGGCCCCCTCGGGCACGTGGCTGACGGGCGAGATCATCGTCGATCCGCACGAGGTGCACTATTCGGCGGATCTGCCACCTGGCGCCGGTGTCCGCACCGGCTTGTACCTTCCTGCCAACGGGGTGCGTCTGCCGGTCTTGTCCGGATCGGAACTTGAAGGCGATTCAATTGAGTTACCGTTGCCGTGATGCAACTTTTCGTGTTAGGGTGCGTAGTGTTTCATGGTGCCACGCATCTGCGAATTTTATCCACCTCAATCATTGAGTGAACGCCTGGTAAAAGGAGATAACGATGGACGACAAACGACTCGAAGAGACTGAAGAAGAAATGATTGATACTCTGGAAGGTAGCCCCAAAACTGATGCCGCGTCTGACGCCGATATCCACAGCGAACCATCCGCTGAACAGCGCGCCAGCGAAAGCAAGGCCGCCGAAGAGTTGACCGCCGAGATCGCACGCCTGGCCGAAGCCTTCACCAACGCCGTGCGCGCCGCATGGGGCAGCGAACAGCGTAAGCAGTTGGAAGCTGACTTGAACCGCGGCCTTCGCACGTTGGTCGACAATGTCGAAGAGACGCTGGTGAAGTTCAACCGCAGCGAACAAGGACAGGAACTGCGCGAGCAGGCCGGGCGCGTGGTAGAGAAAGTGCGGACCAGTAAAGTCACCGACGATGTGCGCGATGGACTGACCAAAGGCTTAGGCGCCGTGGCGGTCGAACTCCAGGAATTTGCCGATCGGATGGAAAAGCGCCGCGGCGAAGAGAATGCCGGCAAAGAGGCAGACGCTCAGGACATCCCCGTCCAAAAGGATGATGAAGCGTAGCGAGCTAACTGTGACAGAGGGACGATCTAGCAACCAGAAAAAGCGCCCAGGGCAATGGCCCCGGGCGTTTTCTATCTTCTTCTTCTACGGCCACGAAAAGACCATCTTCGCCAACTTGAGGATACCCTGGCTCCAGGGCACGCGATGCGAGACACCGCTCTTGTTCTCAAATTCGTGTAGATGTTCGATGTACCAGATATAGTTACGCACCAAGGCATCTTTGTTCGAGTAAGTAGGCTGCCAGCCCAACACCCGTTTCGCCTTATCGATCGACACAAATGAATCTGTGGCCGCCGTCTCGTAGACCCACTTGTACAGCGGCGAAAGGTGAAGCGCTTCCAGCAGGCGCAGCGTCCAGATGGCCGGGCCGGCGGGCAGCGGCACGATCCGTTTGCCGTGCCCCGCATAGTCGAGGACCGCCTGATAATCTTGCTTCATCGTGGTGAACTCCTCGGCGCCAACGTTAAAGACGTCGTTGACCCGCTCACACTCCAGCGTGGCCGCCAGATAAATGGCGGCGCACAGGTCTTCCACGTCGAGCAGTTGATAGCGGTTGTTGCCGCTGCCCAGCATGGGGAAGTTTTTGCCGTCCTTGGCCCAGTCGTAGAAGAGGGCAAAGACGCCGAGCCGTTCCGGGCCAATAAACGATTTAGGACGAATGATCGGCACGCACAGCCCCTGGCTGCGAAAGTCGGCGCAAATGCTCTCGGCCTGCACCTTTGCTTCGCCATAGGGGCCGACGCCGTCGAGTCGATCTTCTTCGCGTAGTGGGTGGTGGTCGGGAATGCCGTAGACCGCCGTTGATGAAATATGGACGACGCGCTCGACCTGTGCATCTTTCGCCGATTGGAGCACCGTGCGCAGCCCGTCAATGTCGGTGGAGTAGATGTCTTCGGGCGAGTAGAGCGGAAGCGCAGCCGCCGTGTGGATCACAATGTCCACACCCGCCATGGCGTGATCAACATCGCTGCGGTTGCGGATATCTCCGACACAAACTGTCACCTTCGCCCGATCTGGGTAGTCGAACTCGGCAATGTCAAGCGAAACCACTTTGTGTCCTCGCGCCAGCAGATAGCGCGCCATGTTGATGCCCAAAAAACCGGCGCCGCCCGTGATCAGATAGGTCTTCGTTTCGGCTGTATCTTTTTGTGATTCGGTGGACGCCTGCGTGGGTATCCTATGATCGCTGATGGACATGAAAATCGTCTCCAGAGTGAACAGGGCCGGATAGTTAGTAAATCCCGGCGGAAATAGGCGGACACGCTCTAGACGCCCGATTTCCGTCGTGGTGTTTGCATAGCAGTACATTAGTCGCGATCGAGATGTTGACCCTCAAGGGTCAACCACGTCTCAATCAGCGTCGTCGTCGATTCAAACGCCAGCTCGGTGGGTATTTTGTCAGGAGCAAACCATCCTGCATCGGCCACATCATCGCCAACTTCAACGACGGTCCGATCCCCGGCGGGCGATGCCTTGAACGCCAACACAATACCGATGCGTTGGCCCTCACCGTTGGTCATGGGGTAGATGTGGATCAGCTCTTTGACATCAATACCCAGCCCCACCTCTTCTCGCAACTCGCGTTGCAAGGCCGATCCCGGCATCTCGCCTGCGTCCATATAGCCGCCGGGGAGCGCCCATCGTCCTTTGCCCGGATCAACGCCGCGTTGGACGAGCAGAACCTTGCCCAGGTGTATCACCAGTGCGATCACGGCGACCTTGGGATCAGGAAATTGGACAAATCCGCAGGCCGGGCAGGTGGGGCGGATCTGATCGAATCGGAAGGCTTCCACCAGGCTGGTGGCGCAAAATGGGCAGAACTGATACGTTTTTACCATCGATCGATCATTATACCGGAAGCCAGGGTGATCGCCTAAACCAGGGGCGCCGGGCATCTGCTCCTACCGTGCATCAATGGCTCGGCGATGGTATACTGAACCGGTCTTTGCAGCACAGTACAGTGCAGAAGTTTCGGAGCTATCCAAATGCATGACGAAGCTCACTTTCAGCTTTCTCCACGTCCGGCCAGTGGCGCCCTGACACGCACCGGTGGCTTTTTGACCGGCTTTACCCACACATTACAACCGTACATCGGCTGCCGTTTTGGGTGCGACTACTGTTATGTGCAAGGGCTGAGCGTCCACCACTTCCAGCGTGACGGTCGCGCCTGGGGCGAGTATGTCTACCCGCGAACTGGGATTGCCGAGAAACTGGCGACCGAGTTGGCGCGTCTCGAACGACGTGGCGATCTGGCCCAAACCGCCATTTTTATGTCTTCGACCACTGATCCCTATCAAGGATCGGAACGGCGTTGGCGTTTGACCCGCGCCTGTCTGGAAGCGTTGGCCGAGCGGCCGCCGGGGTTGCTGGTCGTGCAGACGCGATCGCCGTTGGTGACGCGCGATTTCGATCTGTTGCAGGCGCTGGGCAAGCGCTGTTGGCTCAGTTTTACAGTGGAAACCGACGATGATGCTGTACGCGCCCGGCTCACGCCGCGCTGCCCATCGGTGGCGCAACGTTTTGAAACGTTGGCACAGGCGATGCAGGCCGGACTGCAAGTGCAGGCTGCCGTCAGCCCTTGCTTGCCCTTTTCCTCGGTCGCCACTTTCGGCGCCGCCCTGCTAGAGCACAGCCAGCGTGTGATAGTGGACACCTATGCCAGCGGCGATGGTGGCGGCGGCACCCGCACAGCCAGGACGTCGATCCCTGCCTCCTACACGGCACTGGGCTGGGGAGATTGGCGAGGCGAAGATCAGGCACGTGCACTGTACGAATGGTTGGCGGCGCGTATCGGTCCACGCGCTGGATGGTCTCAGGCCGGTTTTACGGCGCTCGCCCGCTCGGTTACAGGAGAAACCACGTGCAGTTGACGCTGCATCACCCCCACGCCTGGGACGTCTCACGCGAGCAAGCAGTGGCCATCCAGCACAAACTGGCCCCTCTCGTGAAAGAGCAGTCGCTTTCCACTTCTGTGCTGACGATTGCCGGTGTGGACATGAGCGTGCGCAACGATTGGGTGCAGGCTGCGGTGGTTGTGTTGCGCCTGCCTGATCTGGCCCGACTGGACACGGCGATCTGGCGGGGACCCGTGCAGTTTCCCTACATTACCGGGTTGCTCAGTTTTCGCGAGATCCCGGCAGTGCTAAAGGCGCTGGAGCAGTTGAGCGTGACCCCCGATTTGCTGATGACCGATTCACAGGGACGCGCCCATCCGCGCCGCCTGGGGTTGGCGTCACACCTGGGTGTCTTGCTGGACATGCCGGCCATGGGTGTAGCCAAGAGCCGCCTCATCGGCGATGCCCATGCCGAGCTGCCCGGCGAACGCGGCGCTCACCTGCCCTTGTGGGATCGGGGCGAGATCGTGGGCGAACTGGTGCGCACCAGGACCAATGTCAAGCCGGTCTACGTGAGCGTGGGGCACCGGATCACGTTGCCAGAAGCGGTGGCGATGACACTGTCCTGTGGGGCCGGCTACAAACTGCCGGAGCCGACGCGGCAGGCTCATCTGTTAAGCCGCGGCGAACTCACATAGATCGAATTTACTTTACGCCACAAACTCACCAGGAAGATGAACCATGACACTTTTCGGGGGAATTGAAGCAGGCGGCACCAAATTTGTCTGTGCTGTGGGGAGTGGCCCCGGCGACATCCGCGCCGAGGCACGGTTCGCGACGACGACGCCCGAGGAGACATTGGGCCGGGCATTGGCCTTCTTCGATGAACAGCGCGCTCAGCACGAGATCGCCGCAATTGGGATTGCGTCGTTCGGCCCCGTAGACGCCGATCCACGCTCGCCGTCTTTTGGGTACATCACCACCACCCCCAAACTCGCCTGGCAGAACACTGATATCGTGGGCGTCTTCGCCCGCCAATATGGCCTGCCCGTCGGCCTGGATACCGATGTCAACGGCGCCGCCCTCGGGGAAAATCGTTGGGGCGCAGCGAAGGGTCTGGATACCTTCGTCTATTGGACCATCGGCACCGGCCTGGGCGGTGGCGGTATGGTCAACGGCAGGCTGATCCACGGCTTGCTGCACCCCGAAATGGGGCACATGGTCGTGCCGCACGATCTGACACGCGATCCTTTCCCCGGCAACTGTCCATTCCACGGTGATTGTCTGGAAGGCCTGGCCGCTGGCCCTGCCCTGGAAGCGCGCTGGGGTGTCCGCGGTGAAACTTTGCCCATCGATCACGAAGCCTGGAAACTAGAGGCCCACTACCTTGCCCTCGGCCTGATCAACGTCATCACAATCCTCTCCCCGCAGCGGATCATTCTGGGGGGCGGCGTGATGGCTCAACCTGCAGTCTTTCCACTGGTTCGCAGCGAAGTACAACGGCTTCTCAACGGGTATATCCAGATGCCGGCAATCCTCGACAGCATCGACAGTTACATCGTTGCGCCCCAATTGGGTAACCAGGCCGGCGTCCTCGGCGCCATGGCGCTGGCCCAGGATGCTCTGCTCATCGGCTAACCGTCACCATCCACACAGGAGCACCTGCTGTGACAGAGATTTCTGATCCATCGACCTTCGATCCCACCGAACATCCTCACCGTCGGCGCAATTTGCTCACGGGTGAGTGGATTCTGGTTTCGCCGCACCGCACCAAGCGTCCCTGGCAGGGGCAGGTCGAAAAGAGACCCCCAGAGGAACGTCCTCGCCATGATCCCCAGTGCTACCTGTGTCCGGGCAACGAGCGCGCGGGAGGCGCCGTCAATCCGGACTACGAAAGCACCTACGTCTTCACCAACGATTTTGCCGCGCTCCTGCCCGACACGCCGGGTATGGATGTCAGCCGATCGCGCTTCTTTCAGGCCGAAGCGGAAACAGGCACCTGTCGGGTGATCTGCTTTAGCCCGCGCCATGATCTGACCCTGGCCGAGATGGACGAGGCCGATATCCGTCGCGTGGTGGATGTGTGGGCAGAGCAGATCGAAGAACTGGGCAACAAACCGGACATTGGCTATGTGCAACTCTTCGAGAACCGGGGAGCGGTTATGGGCAGTTCTAACCCTCACCCGCACGGACAGGTGTGGGCAAATCGTCGTGTCCCCACCGAACCGGCCAAGGAAGATCACCATCAGCGTGCTTACTTTGAACGCCACGGCACGCCGCTTCTGCTCGACTATCTGCAGGCAGAGCTGGAAGACGCCGATCGTTTGGTCATCCAAAATGAGACGTGGGCCGCCGTCGTGCCCTATTGGGCGCTTTGGCCGTTCGAGATCCTCTTGCTGCCGCGCCGTCATGTTCTGCAAATGCAAGACCTGAACGATGCAGAACGCGATGGCTTGTCTTCCATTCTCAAGCGGTTGCTCACGCGCTACGATAACCTCTTTGAAACCAGCTTTCCATACTCAATGGGCTGGCATGGTCAACCAACCGATGGTGGACGCTATCCACATTGGCAACTTCACGCCCATTTTTACCCGCCGCTGCTGCGCTCTGCCACAGTCAAAAAGTTTATGGTGGGCTACGAAATGCTGGCCACACCCCAGCGCGATATCACGGCGGAGCAGGCTGCCGAGCGTTTGCGCCGGCAGAGCGATGTTCATTATCTTCAACGTGGGGACTTGTGATCAGGATCGGCTGAACCAATCGGTAATCCATCCTGACAAGATCACCAAGGGGCAAGGAATCGAATTCCTTGCCCCTTGATCGGTGGTCGCCCATATGCCACCCTTACAAATTGCGCGCTCTCGAATGTTTGCCGGCAAATCGGTAGGGGCGCTGCTTGCTGCGCCCCTACCGATCAAATCACGCCCCACACATCACTAGCGTGTCAACGCCGGCAAGTAGATCTTCTTGTCCGCGCCTGCGAATTCGCTGCGATCGCCATTGGTGATCACGCTCAAAAAGACGATTGACTGTGTGATGTCAGCTTGCGGCATCGGCGCTTCATCCAGGTTGGGCGCTTCACTCACAGGAATTGAAGGCATCGATCGAGGCATCTTGGCCGATGTCTCCTGTGTCTCGATGCCGCTTCTCTCACCGGCGCAACTATCGGTAACCTGAATCGTCAGGTGGTAGCCGGCGTCGGTGAAGCCTTCGACTTCGATCTGGTAGGAACCTGTCGCCGTGGGCTGGATCGTCACCGTGTCTTTGATGCCGGCGCTGTTGTTGCTCAGCCCTTGCAGTGATCCCGCCGGCGACCATACGTAGAGATCGGGATCCATGTCATTCTGCGAGGGTGTTACCTCAACCTTCAAGCACTGGCCCGCCGCGACTTCTTTTCGATAGACACGGATCTCACCGGCGGCGACTTCGTCTTCTTCCGGAATATAGGTCAGGCTGCGCCCTGCCGGCAGGCTCGAAATGTTGCCCGCGGCGTCGGCTCCCCATGCCTGCAAGAACCGTAACCCAGACGTAGGATGCAGGACAAACGCCGTGGCTTCGCCGTTGTAGGGCATCCATTGCGTCCAGTTCACGGGGATCCAACTGCCGCTGCCGTTGGCTACACCGCTATACCAGTGCAACTCCACGTAGTAGACGCTGTTCGGACCAGAGACGAGTGCCGCAGGCTTGTTCGGATCGACGCCATCTTCGATGATGGCAGAAAGCGATACTGTCCGTTGGCCGACTTCGGCCTCGCCGCCGTTAACCCGTAGGTCGTGAATCGTGGGTGGGTAGGTATCACTGCCCTGAACCAGAGAGACAGTGCGCTCTGTAATAACCACATTGTTGTCTTCGTCGCTTTCGACCACGGCATTTTCGGGGTCGATCACCGCCAAGATTTTTACTTTCCCCCATGACTGAGGTGTCCATGCCACCAGGCTGCTGGCCGCCGCCCCGTTGGGGCTGATGCCGGGCACCGTGGCCCGCCCGATGAAGTTCTCTTGGGCCAGGCTACCTGCGTAGAAGTCTACGTTAAACTGGCCCGTCCCACCGATGCCACCCAGGCGGTGGACTTTCAACATCAACTGTGTTTCTTCACCCGTCCACAACTGGCTGGGTATTGTGCTCAAATGATAGGACTCGGCATAGAGATCGTTGACATCGGCGGCATTGAGGACGCGATAGGCCTTTTTCAGTTCTGCGCTCTGTGAGGTGGAAGCCAATCTCGGCGAGCTGTAAACGAGCACAAAGTCATAATAGCCTGGCTTCAGCGGATAGCCTGCAACCCTGGCCGGAATACGAGCGATGAGCTTGCCCGAGTTCACATACTCTGAATGAATCGGGATCAACGGTCGCTCGGTTGTGCCGCCGCTTTCTTCTTGATTGAGGGCATAGCGCAGATAGAGCTGACCCCCATCGCGCAGATTCTGACCGTAGAGGCTAACGTAGACGACCACAGAGTTTGCGCCCCGCGATGGATTGACCGCATTAAGCGTGATCACAACGGGCGTGGGCGCCGGCGAGATCGGCGACGATGTGGTCAGTGTGCGCAGTCCGAATGCAGTGGCATTGTCAGTGTCGGCCAGCGCAAAGACAAGCGTCACTGAGAAGATGAAGATCAGCAGTAGCATCCACCTCGTCTGCACCCGGCCAGCCAGGGACCGCGCTCTTTGCTCATTTCCCATCTCAAAAATCCTTTCCTCGAGAGACGAACAGTATTGGACTGTTTTTGATACCGTGCGCAACGGGCGTGACTGAGGCTTCCTGCGCGGTGATTCCGCATCGATCAGTCGATTGCACCAAAGTATCTTTATCTTACGATTCATTAAAGGAGTTTGACCTGGGGTAATCGTCTCATATTGGTCATTTCAATGTTACATGCGTGTGGGTGCCAGAACTGCAGGGGGGATTTGCCCAAGAAAAGCACACCATTTCAAATCAACAACCGCCGGGTCAGATCGACCTGGCGGTTGTTTTGCCTCTATTCACTTGGCCTGCCCTGCGCACTTTGCCCGGCCGGCGACGACTACTGATCAACCTGCTGGAACTCGTTGTCGACTACCTGGTATATCCAGATTTCTGGATCAACCAGATCTCCGTTTTCATCAAAGCGCAGATCTCCTAACAGTGTGGAGGCCGCATTGCTGCGCAGGGCGTTGGCGATGCGGTCGACTTCGAACGAGTCTGCCTGGCGGATCCCGTCGGCCAATACCTGCATGGCAACATACCCATTGACTGAATAGGTGTCGGGATCGCGATACTCTACAGCCTGGTATGCTTCGATCCAGCGCGCATCGGCCACATTTTGCGGGCTGGGTGCAAATGCACTGACATACATTCCTTCGGCAGTGCCACTGGCCTCATCAATGGTGGCTGCCAGAAAGGCGCCATCACTGGCCAGCATGGGCAGATCAGAACCTGCATCAACCAGCGCAGCGCGCAGATAAGGCGCTTCGATCTCATAGCCGGCGTAGAAAATGGCGTCGGCGTCCACTGTGCTCAACTGCTGCAACACAGCGGCATAGTCGCTCTGACCTTCCGCCACTTCGATACGCGTGGCCTCACCGGCGCCATAGTTGCCCAACTGCTGGGCCAGCGATGCCGCCAACCCTTTTCCATAGTCCGTGTCGTTGTGAACCACTGCCACGGCTGTGGCGTCCATTTGTTCAGCGAGGAACTGTGCATCCACCGCTGCCTGCACTGAATCGTTGGCATTGACGCGGAAGAAATTGCTGTAGCCGCGCTCGGTCAGGCTCTGCTCAGACGCCGTCGGTGTGATCACGGTCAGGTCCAGATCGGCGTACAATTCGAGGGTGGCGTCGGTCTGTCCGCTGTTGAGATGACCGATGACCCCAATCACCGTGTCGCCGCTGTTCATGGCGCGGCGGATCTCATCCACATTGGCCACGGCCACATCGCTGTCCGACTCATCGTCCAGAGGGCGCACCACCACCTGGTAGCCACGCAAGCCACCGTTACGGTTGATCTCCTCGGCGGCCAGACGCACACCACCCAGCACAGTCTGCCCGCCGTTGGCCTGAAAGCCGCTCAATGGTACCGCCACGTAGACGACGACATCGCCGCGCGTGGGTCCACTGGCCTGGTTGGTGCATGCCGCCAACAACAGCACCGGCACTATCGCAAGTAAGAAGATGAGACGTTTGAGCATGAATTATCCTCGATCAGCATTGGATGGTAATGCGAGATTCTCCAATCTCTTATTACCTTCTCATCCCAGACCTTCCGTCTGGTAGTTGTACACTTCGTTGATGCTATCAACCAGATCGTTCAGGCGTTTGACCTGTTCCTGAATATCGGCGCTCAGTCGTTCTGCCTTGCCACTGGCGACATCCTGGGCGTCGATCAGCCGTACTTGACTGTAGACCGTGGCCAGCGCCGTCAAACTCTGATCCATCTGCAACTGCGCCTGTTTCATTCGTGCATCTAGCGCCTGGAGCGCTGCCAACTGCTTGCGCTTGCCTTCGAGGACTTGTTCGATCTGGGCGCGCAGTTCCTGGTTGCGCTCGGCGTTGACGCGTGCCGTTAACTGTTCAAGTTCCTGCGGCACATTCTGGCGCTCCTGTCGTAACAGATTATCCTGTTTGTAGGCATCGAGGCGCAGAGCCAGTTTAAAGATATTGCTCACCCAATCACTCAACTGACCGGCGGTGTCTTCCAGTCGGTCCCGCATCAACCCGGCCCGTTGACCTTGCACTGCCTGTTCAATGCGTCGCTGATATTCCAGCCCCCGGTTGACCTCCTGGCGCAGTTGCTCATCGCGCACCTGGCGTGGGTTAAACTCTTCTTGCATCAGATCGATCAGGATCTTAGAGTTCGCGTCGCGGTCGGTGAGGCTTGAATAGACGATAACCACCACGCCAATCAACCCCAGAAAGGCCCAGCCCCACAGCGGCCAACGCGGCACAGGTCGTGGATAGAGGAAGGTCAGCACCAGCGCACCGGCGATGATGACCGCGTTCTCCCAGCGGAAGAAGGCGTATTGCAGCAGTAGATTCTTGGCACGCTCCTGAAGTTCGCTTCGCGTAGTGCTCGTTGTCGTCGTCATGGATCGCATCCTAGTGCCAAGTAATGATGAGAGGATGAGGGCAATCTGCCCACCACTTCATCAGGTTTCTACCTAAAAGTACGTTGAAATAATCCGGTACAACTCTTCGATATCGGTCTCATCGGCTCGGCGGAATTGTCCACCACCCAGTCGGGCGATCTCTTGCATCAAGGCATCTTCGGCATCGCTGCCAAAGGCAATGGTGAAGACGACCACAGGTGTATTGTTTCGTTCCAGCGATCGGCTGAGTTCATCCAGATTGAAGTTGCTGTCATTTTCCTGACCATCCGTCATGACGACGATGGCGTTGATGGCCTCTCGATCTGCAACCCTTTGCAGATCATCGTTGGCCTGCCACACCGCATCGATCAGCGCCGTGTTGCCGTCGGCTTCCATGGCATCCACCAGCTCGCTCATGCGCGCCCGGCCGTCCTGGCTCACATTGCGCAGCGGCTCGAATCGCTTGATGCCCGAGCCAAATTCCACAATGCCTACTTTGTCGCGGTCACCCTGAATCTGGCTGATAAAGGATTGCAGTGCTGCTTTTGTCAGCGTGAGTTTGTCGCCTTCCATACTGCCACTGGTATCAACGACCAGATAGACGTTAGTCGGGCGCTTGGTGTACCACCAGACATTCTGGATCACATCCACAACCGTGGCGGACGGTATCTGTAACGTCGTCGCCGGTTGTCGCCAGTCTACGGCATCGGTGTTGGCAAAGGGACTGCCCGCCGCATCCAATGCAATATCCAGATCGGCAGGGCGGTAACCGGCGTTCAGAAAGGCACGTTGACTCTCTGTGCTGGTTAAAAACTCGGCCAGCGCCTGGTAGGTGCGCCGCTGATTGTCTGTGACAGCCAATCGATCTTCGCTGCCCAACTCAAGCAGCGCCAATGGGTGGTCTGTCCACAACGTGCCCTCGGCAGGATAGATGGCAACCAGCCGTTCCCCGCTGCGCTGTGTATTCCATTGGATCACGGTCTGTTCCTGGGCCACAAAGGCATCGAGAAAGCCGCGTCCTTCCTGGGCCAGGCGGTTTACGATGACCTCTTCACCTTCGCCGTAAAAGCGAACAGTGGCCTCCACGGCGCGCACGTAGTCGAGGACATCCTGACGGGTGGCGATCTCTTCGGTGAGACCGCGTGTCAACCCGGCGCCGGCGTAGAACTCGGCCAGCGTGGCCAATAGACCGGCGGCGTGCTGTGTACTCGGGTGATTCCATTTGAAGGCGTCGTCGTCGGTGGCCTTGCGTTGGATCTCACCCCAGCCCACCGGCTGATCGGGCCAGCCCAGATCGCGTGCAGTATCTTCCCAGGTGGCAAGCACAATCGGGCTGATGGCGAAGCGCATGGCATCGCCCACCCGTCGCGGCGAGATCTGTCCGGCTTCGGATGCCTGCATCTGCGCCCACCGTTGATCGATCTGATTGAGCCAGATCGAGCTGTCGGGGACAATCGCCTGGAAGCGCGGCTGATTCAGGCTCTGATTGACGATCTCTTGGGGCGTCAGTGGCGTGACGATCACGCTCATGGTTTTGCCGTCGGGTGTCTTCAGTTCCCGATTGTTGAACGCTTCGACGCGTTCGATCAGGGTTGGGGCCATCACCGGCGAAACGACCAGCGTCAGCTCGGCGCTGTCTGGATCCCAGCTTTGGCCCGCATCCTGAGCGATATCGGGCGACTCGCCTTCAAAGAAATTCAATACTTGCTGGCCGAGGGTTACCGCTACCGTGCCACAGATACAGGTGGCGAAGAGCAGCACACCGATAGCGATGACAATGGTTCGCTGGTTCTTCGCCCGCTGCTTACGTGAACGAGGGTTGCTCATAGTTCGTCCTTCACTGGGCGACATTCAGGTCGTACCAGCGCAGCAGCGCCAGTAGCACGTCCCGATCGGGTGAGCGCATGGCGGTGGAGCGCGGCACAACTGGCTGCACACCCTGATCCGCCCACTTGACGAAGAGGCTATCCTCATTGGCGGTGACAGCAACATCGGCATTGGCCGGGCGCAGACCGTAGGCCAGGGCCTCTACCTGCTGTGCTTCGTCAAGCAAAAACCGTTGGAACTCCAGGGCTGCGTTCTTCTCCAGCGCACTTGTCTCTGGCCCCACCCAGACGGTGAATGGGAAATCGAACCAGGTGACAAATTCAGGGTAGTAGATCCGCAGCGGATCTTCCCATCGGGTGAGGATGCCCTGCATGTTCTGCAACAGGTCGCTTTCCAGCAACTGGCCGCCATCGCCTACACTGTAGCCGAAGAGCGCGAAGTCTTCGGCGGTGTAGCTGCTGCCGCCGCTGATGTTGGTCACCGCATTCATCAACTCGGCCAGCCATGCCTGAAACTCAGGATCGGTAATATCCTCGACGCCGATGTCCGTGCGGTTGTAATAGGCGCCGGCTGCCGCAATCATGGCCGCCAACCCTCCTACATTTTTGCTGGGATCGGGCACGGCCAGCTTGAAGTACCCCCAGGCCGGGTCACCGCCCAACTGCGGCCAGCCCCCGGCCGCCGTGGCCGCATCGTGGATCGTCGTCCAGTTCACGTCGCCGAACTCATCTTCCAGCACCTGGGCCCGGCTGGCATAGATGCCCCAGGTAAAGAGGCTGATAGCAATGGGGCGGGCGCGATACTGTCCGTCAGTCAGAAAGACATCGCGACCGAGGCGCTCTTTGTACGACGCGTTCGATAGCTCGACCAGATAGCGGCTGTCGGGGATCCACGCCGTGGGGAAGTCGTCGAGCGCGGCGCGCTCGGCCTCCGATAGATCCTCAGGGCGCACACCGGCCGGCAGGGCGCCGAAGTCGTTGCGATCCCAGCGCCCCAGCGCAGTGAGGCCGTCCATGGCGATGATCTCCACCGTCACCACAGCGCCGTCGACCGTGCGCTGCGCTGCGTTGAACTCCTCGGCGGCGGCGCGCACCCACGGTTCCACCGGCAGCGCCGTGATCACGCGTACGGTCACTTCCTGCGGTCGATCCACAGTGAGAGCGGTATCTACATCCGTGCCGGTCATGCTTCGCCAGATCAACGTGGCGGTGACAATGACCAGGGCAACGGCGACAATCGATGCAAAGATCCAACGCGTTCGATTCATAGGTAGTCTCGTTGAGTTTGACAATGGCCTCGTGTTGGTGATGGATAAACCAGAGGCTACGTCGGATTGCTACTCGTTACTTGTGTCGGTAGCGAAAAGTGCAGGTTCATTTAGTGCTAACCGTAAATTACAGTGCGCAGCACTACGTCCGCTCTAAACAGGCCAACTTCGCCGGGCTGCTGTGAACTTACGGATAGATTCTTAGTCCGTTGGTGTTTTTGCGTCTGGCCACGGTTGCGAAGACCGTCGTTCCAGCACCCGGTTTTCGACGTCGGGAATGCGGGTAAAGCCGAACTGCTGATACAGCCCGTGGGCATCGCGGGTAAAGAGCATCCACTTGCGCACGAATTGCAGTTGCGGGTGGGCCAGGATCGTCTGCACCAGCCACTTGCCCAGCCCACGTCCCTGGTGCGATTCCAAGATAAAGACATCGGCCAGGTACGCAATCGCGGTAAAATCGGTGACAACGCGGGCATAACCCACCTGTCCATCCGGCGCGTATAGGCCATACGCAAGCGAATTGGCGGCTGCCCGTTCCACGGCGCTGCGCGGCACATCCGGTGACCAGTAAGCTCGACGTAAATAGCCATGGATGACGTCGAAATCGAGCCGCGCCGGATCGGTACTGATGCAGTAGTTGTCGCGAAAAGTCTCAAATAAAGTGTTCAAAGATGAGGGCTCCCCAAGCCGACGACCCAGAGCAAACGATGGGACCAGAACTTTACTCTTCCACGCTTAACGGTGGAAAGTTTGTCGATGGAACGCCCAGGCTTTCCATCGTCTCTGTAAACGATTCGCCCGCGGCCAGTTTCGTATACAACGGTCTCGGCTCACCGGGCCTGTACAGGAAGACGTCCTGCCCTTCCTGAATCAGAATGCGTTCGACTTCACCCTGTTCGATGAGGGTGACGGCATCGGTGATGGTGATCACTTCGTCTTCTTGCGGCAGGATGTTGACTGCCCAGCGCACCATGAGGATAAAGGCGATCAGTAAGCCGGCAAGTGCAAGCACAAAGATGATCACAAATCGCTTGCTGCTCGTGCCGGCGGAAGAATCGGTTTCTAGCATGTTGTTCTGCAATCGGTCCTTGCCCGATCCAGATCCAGGCGAAACAGTGAGAAGGGCGGTCATCACCGAGTACCGTGATGACGATACTCGGTGATGACACAACAGCAGGCGATGAACGGCTCGCCGTAAGCGTTACTCGCTAATCCCCAACTTCTTGCGGCGTTCGCCCAACTGATTGTCGATGGAGCTGCGATCAAGCACGCGATCCATCTCTTCGTCGAGGCTTTTGGCGCGCATTTCGCTGGCGGCGCTGGCCTTGTCCAGGCGGGCGTAGATGCTCTGGGCGATACGATTGATGTCGCTGTCGCCTGTGCCCATCAGATCGTCGAGGCTCTTGATCGTCTTGACCGTGGTCTCTTTACTCTTGGCCAAATCGAGCAGCGCCATCAACTCCTCGCGCTCCTGCTTCATGGTCTGAAGGCGAGCTTCAAGTTTGACCTTGGCGCTCAGCAGTTTCTCAAACTCTTCCTTCTGGCGGCCCAACTGCTCCTGATACGTAGAGACCAGTCGTTGCGTGCTGTTCAGCCTGCTCTGCATGGCGGCGGCCAGTTCTTCGTTGCCCTCGACCAGGAAGGCGTCGATGGCGCGATCCTGCTCATCTGACTTCTGCTCGTACTCGTGTACTTTGCGTTGAATCGAGCGGACCTCGCCGCCGACGGTGGCGGCTGCGTCTTCCAGATCGGCCAGGTTGTTCTCTACCTGGCGCATGTATTGGTCGATCACTGCCGGGCTGTTGCTCTGCAACGCCTGATCGATCATGCTGTGCAGATTGGCGGAAATCAGGGTGGATACTTTTTCAAGTAGCGAAGCCATGTTCATTCTCCTAGTGGATGGGTTGTGGAATTTTGGTTACGTTGGTTTCAATCGAACGAATAGGACCAGCATATAAACGGACAGCGGTTGATACTCTTCCCGTAGCACAGTTTCACCCTGTTTCATTACGAATCTGTGCCGGTTTGGTTGCACGTCTTTTCAGTTTCGTTGACATGTCCTGTGCGGTCTCCTGGCGTGTCGACGCTCGACGCAGAATTGACCAGAGACTCCCTGTGAAATGTCAACACAACCTTGCTGATTACGTCCTGAAGTATAAATGCGTTAGCACCAGGAAGGATGACACTCTGCCGACAATCTCACCGACGGGAGGCTGACAGCCGCATGAGAATGGTGACATTCGCCGGTTGGGGTCATACGCTGCGCCGTATCCCCTGCGGCGCAACGTGTGTTGCCTAACTCTGCGCTACTCTGTAGCCGTCGCCTCTTGCACAATGCGCAGGATGGCCTCGGCGTCCTCTCTCAGCCCACTGCTGCGGAATCCCATAATCTGGTACAAATCTTCTTCGCTGGATGGAGCCGTCTGTGAAATAGTCTTGAGCAGACCGTTGGCCGCCACCAGGTAAGGTTTGTCGCGCTCGCGCACAGCGATCTTCTGGCGCAACTCTTGCATCTTCATGTAGATACGCCGCTCCACTTGCGGTGATACGGCGCGTGCCGCCGGCGTGGGCGCCTTGTTCGCACTCGTCGTGCCTTCAGCCTGGGCGCGTGCTTTCTCGTCGCTCTGAGCGGTGAGCAGCGTTTCGTCCTCTTCGCCGGTAGGGGTGAGTTTGACCAGGTCGAGGATGACGCCGCCGTAGCGTTCGAGCCGCTGTGCGCCCATGCCCGGCAACTGCGCCAACTCTTCCATCGACTGCGGGTGGCTCTGGGCGATGCGGAACATGAGATCGTTGCCCATGACCACATAGGTGGGCACGCCATGTTCGTCCGCCGTGCGCCGGCGCCAGTTATAGAGTGCCTTCTGCAAAGCCGTGTACTTCTCTGCTTCTACCTCGATTTCATCTTCTTCGACCGCTTCGGGCGTAGCGCCGGTGGGATCGGCCATGGCCGGGTGTTCGCTGAGCCACGTCTCGGCCACGGTGCGGCCCTTCAACGTGGGCGCCAGGACTGGATAACCGCTGCGCTCGTACTGTCGCAACAGCTTCTGATTGACCAATTCGTCGATGAACTCGATCACCACGCTTTCACCCATCGCTGCCAGCCGTCCGTGATGGCGACATTCGTTGGCCGCCACCGGGGCACGCAAGCTCCCCACCAGGATGCGCGCCAGTCCGCCGCGGCCGACCGGCTTGGGCGAACTGACCAGGCAATCCAGGATCATCGGTTCGATGTCGGCGTCGTCGGGCAGCGGGTGATCGGGCCGCTCGAAGGCCGGCATCTCGGGGCGGATTCCGGTGCAGTTGTCGCAGACGTCGCAGCGGGTGCGCGGCGGGCTGCCAAAGTGGGCGCTGATGAAGCCGTGACGACAGCTCTCGGCTGTCGCATAGCCGACTACATCGTCGATGCGCCGCTGTGACAACGCCTGCGACTGGTTGATCAGCAGCTCCAGGCGATCGCGGAGATCGGCGGGGCGGCTGGGCATGTGGATCGACATTTCGCGCTTGCTGCCGCGCACGTTCAAGATCCCGGTCGACTGCCAGGCCAGCAGGCGCTGTTCGGCTTCGAGCACAGGCCAGCCCATGCCCGATGCAATGGCTTCGGTGCTGAAGGTGGCCTTGCCATTGGGGCGCAGGGCCAGCTTGCGCAACAACCGATCCAGTTCGGGATCGCGCTCGCGCTGTTTGCGAACGGCTCCCTCTTTGCCCATCAGCGTCACTTCGACCTCACGCGGTAGATCGAAACTGCGTGTCAGCAGCCCGGCGCGTTCCAGCAGACTGACGGCGACGCGGACTTCGGTTTCATCGGCATTGAGGACCTGCTCCAGCCGGTGCGTATTGACGGTGCCTTCGGCGCCCGATGGCGCGTCGCCGGCCGTGTCCGCCGGCTCTTCGCCCATAGAGGAGACGCCCAACTGCGTCGCTACGGCGGCATAGACCTTCTCCAGGAAGTCGAGATCGTACTCGTCTGCCTTGGCCCAGCGGCGTAAATTTGCCCAATCATTACCGCTGTAAAAAAGGACACACTGCGCGGGTTTGCCGTCACGTCCGGCGCGGCCCGCTTCCTGATAGTAGGCAGCGAGGCTGCGCGGCGGGTGAAAGTGGACGATAAAGCGGATGTCGGCTTTGTCGATGCCCATGCCGAAAGCCACCGTCGCCACCACCACACGCGTCTTGTCGGCCATGAAGCGATCCTGCACGGCGCCGCGGTCGGCGAGGCCGGCATGGTACGCTTCCGCCGAGACCCCTTCCTGGCGCAAGGTCAGGGCAATCGCTTCACACTTCCGCCGTGAATTGGCGTAGATAATGCCGCTGCCGTCCGTCTCTTGAACAAACTTGAGCAAGGCGATCATCTTTTCCTCGTCGTTGAGGAATTTGATACTGGATAGGTGCAGATTGGTACGAAAAATATCCAGCGACACCACCTGCGGACGCTGCCGTTCTCCCTCTGAGACGAAGCCGGTGTTGCTCAGGTTATCCAGAATTTCGTCGCGCACGCGTGGCGGCGCCGTCGCCGTCATCGCCAGCGCCGGTGGGTTGTCCAGTTCCTGACGTGCTTCCTGAATGAAGAGATAGTCTGGGCGGAAGTCGTGTCCCCACAGGCTGACGCAGTGGGCCTCGTCCACCACAAAGAGGCTCAACCCGGCATCACGCAACGCCCGCAAGAAAGGGCGCTGGCGCAGTCGTTCCGGTGCGGCGTAGATCAACTTGTACTTGCCCTGGGCCACGCCTTCCAATCGTTCCTGCATTTCGGCATCGGTCAACGTACTGTTGATGAAGGTCGCCTTGGCCTGGGCCGCCGCCGGGAGGCCTTCGACTTGATCCTTCATCAAGGCGATGAGGGGGCTGATGACCAGCGTGGCCTTGGGCAAGATCAGCCCTGGTAGTTGATAGCAGAGCGACTTGCCGGCGCCGGTGGGCATCACCGCCAGCACAGACTCGCCGCGCAGAATCGAGGCGATGATCTCTGTCTGTCCGGGGCGCAGGTTGGTAAACCCGAAATTGCGAATAGCGGCCAGTTTGACCTCGCGTTCTTCCTGGCGGTTGACCGATACACGTTCCGGCCCGCTTAGCGCGCTGTAAATGTTCCCCACGCTATCGCCGCTATCCACCAGGCCGATGATCGGTTTCATGGCGGCTTTGAGTGCATCCTGGGCCAGAATGCGCTGACGTTCGAGTTCAAGCCCGGCCGCTTCGGCGCTTTGATCGTTGCCCAGGATTGCGTTGAGTCTTTGCACCTGGCGCAGTTGGCGCACACTGGTGTTGGGGGTGATACCGGCGCCGAGACGTTGCATCCACTGGCGCGCCTTGGCTTCGTCTCCCTGGGCCAGGGTCAACTCTGCCAGCGTCAGGGTCACCGGCAAATTGCTGGGGCGATTGGCCAAAAAGCCTTCGAGGAGAGTCTGCGCCCGCTCGAATTCGCCTGTGGCCGCGAAGACCTCAGCCGCGGCCGTGATCGCAACCGGGCGCGTCGTATGGGCGACGGAGATATCGTCGGCCACGGAGCGTGCCGCGTCCGTGTGCCCGGCCCCCAACAGAGCCCGCGCTTCCAACGATTGGCTTTCGATGGTAGTGCTACGACGCTGGCGCTGTTCGATCGCTTCGATGGCGTTTTCGTACTGCTGGGTTTGTAGATAGATCTGTGCTTCTCGATCGAAGAAATTCAGCAACGGGCCATGGGCGGCGCGGTAGAGTGTGATCAGATTCAAGACTTCGTCGGAATTTCCCCACAACTCCAGAAAGTCGAGCAGTTGATCTCGAATCTCGGGCGGCAGGGCAATGGCCTGCTCTTCCGTCAGGGGCATCGTGGTGAGCAGAGAAGGGTTCTTTAATGTGTTTTCAATCATAAGGTTAGGACAGCTTCGGCCGGGAACGGCAGGCTAAGTATGACATTGTCGACCTTAAGTATAGCACGGCCCCTGGACCTAAGGCAACGAAATGGCGCTTATGCACACACCCGGCGCGTCCAAAGGGTTGTCGGGCGAGACGGACGGTCGGCCCTTATTCCTTAACCTTGCGTTGAAGACCGGGTGACGTCAAAATAGATGACTCCATTCCATCAAGTCTCAACGACAGCCGAAGTGACTGAACCGTGGATCAGTAGAGTCTCAAGGAGGTCGGCATGTTCCACAAACTGCCCTCACCTGGGCGTGTGTACCGCAATCATCATCTGGACAGCACGCGCTGGGATCTCTATACAGCGCGCAAGGACGATATCATCATCTCTACCTCTCTCAAGTCCGGTACTACGTGGACGCAGAGCATCGTACGTGAACTGGTTGTGCACGCCATGACACAGGCAGGCGTGGATCCGGCACACTTGCCCGAGGTGGATAGTCGCTCAAGCATCTGGTTGGATATGAGTTGGGGAGAGCCGGTCGAGAAGATGCACCAGAGGTTGGCCATGCAAACGCATCGTCGTTTCCTCAAAACTCATCTACCGCTGGACGGTCTTCCGTTTTACCCACAGGTGTCCTATCTGGTGATCGGTCGCGATCCCAGAGACGTGTTTATGTCTCTGTGGAATCATTACGCTTCCTACAAGGACAGTTTCTACGCGTTGCTGAACGGGGATCCCGATCTACCTGGAGCACCTCTGCCCCGCTGTCCGGAGGATATTCATCAGTTTTGGCAAGATTGGATCGGGCACGGTTGGTTTGATTGGGAGCAGGAAGGGTATCCATTCTGGGGGAACATGCACCACACGCAGACGTGGTGGGACTATCGCCATCTTGATAACATTTTGTTTGTGCATTATGGAGATATGCTGGCGGACGCAGGGCGCGAGATTTCTCGGATCGCACGCTTTCTCCATATAGATGTGTCGGACTCTGCCCTACAGGATGTGGTGGCGCATACACGTTTGCCGGCCATGCGCCAACGAGGGCTGGAACGCGATCGGGAGCGCCAGGGACACCGTCTCTTTCGTGGCGGATCGTCGACCTTTTTCCACAAGGGTACAAATGGACGCTGGCAGGATGTACTGAGTGAAGCCGAGCTGGCTCTGTATGAAGAGGCCAAGACCAGGGTCCTGGCGCCGGATTGCGCCCGCTGGCTTGAGCAAGGGCAGGCTGCGCTGAAGTAGCACCGCTTTCGTGTAACCAGTGAACCCCTCCCAGTTCGTGGTCTGTTTGACGCGCTGCTTGCACTATCCTATAATGTCGCATCAACCAGCCGAACCAGCCCCCTATCTATCGCTGGTAAAACCCAAACAGGAGAAGAGTTCGGGATGAAGCGAATTGTCATTACAGGGCTAGGCGCAATGACACCTGTGGGCAACGATCCAGAGTCTTTTTGGTCGAATTTAGTTGCGGGGAAATCTGGCGCCGGGCCTGTGACCCTGTTCGACCCCGAAGACATGCCCTACAACATTGCCTGTGAGGTCAAAGGGTTTGACCCACAAGCGTATATGGATCGCAAACTCGTGCGTAGGACTGCCCGCTCCACTCAATTTGCAATTGCGGCGAGCAAGCAAGCATTGGCTGATAGCAAACTCAGCATCACCGAAGACAATCGCGATGAAGTTGGTATCATGATGGCGACCGGCGGCGGCGGGATCACCGAGATCGAGTATGCTGCCGTCAGTATGGCGAAGCAAGGCTGGAAGTCGGTCGGGCCGTTTGTTGTGCCGAGCGCCATGGCGAACGCGGTCAGTTGCCTGGTTTCGATGGAACTAGGCGCACGCGGCCCGGTGATGACCAGCACAGCCGCCTGTGCCAGCGGGCATTACTCGATCCTTGAGGGCTTTCACGTGTTGCAGCGTGGCGAAGCAAATGTGATGATCGCGGGCGGCACCGAGTCGGCCGTCTCGCTGCTCACCTTTGCGGCCTTTGGCCGAATGGGGCCGCTTTCCAAACGTACGGATACGCCCGAATCCGCCTGTCGTCCGTTTTCGGTGGATCGGGATGGCTTTGTCAGCGGCGAGGGCGCGGCGGCCGTCGTCCTCGAAACCGAGGAGCATGCGCTTGCACGCGGGGCGAAAATCTATGCCGAGGTTCTGGGCGGCGCCCTGACCGGCGATGCCTACCACATCACCGCCCCCGATCCAAGCGGCGCCGGCGCCACCCGCGCCATCACGCGTGCCCTACGCTATTCTCACCTTGAGCCTCAAGACGTCGACCTGATCCTGGCGCACGGCACCGGCACTGTCCTCAATGATGAAGTGGAAGCGATGGCGATCGGACGCGTCTTCGACGGCGTGGAGAATCAGCCGTATGTCACCAGCATCAAGAGCATGATCGGTCATTCCCTGGGGGCCGCAGGGGCGCAGTCGGCGGTGGCCGCCATCTGTGCCTTGGGCAGCGGCACGGTTCCACCCACCATCAACTACACGCCCGATCCGGCGTTGGGTGTCAACGTCGTCGGCAACGAACCACGCCACGGTTTGGATCTCAAACATGCCATTGTCAACGCCTTCGGGTTTGGTGGTCAGAACGTGGTCGTGGCCCTGGGCCGCTACGACGGCCAGTCTACGACGACGTAAACCCGCCGCTGAATTCCATGCAGGATTCGCCACAAAGAACGCATAGAACACAAAGCAGAGGACAAAGGTAGGAGACATCCATATGTCCGGCATCAATCGTGACTGGGAGCGAGACGTGATCCGCTACCCCGACCCGGCGGTCGAAATCCTCGATGCACGTTTTGGACAGCTTCGCCTGGGCAGCGCCGCCGTGGAACGGATCTGGAGCGGCGGACGCTGGACCGAAGGACCGGTCTGGTTTGGCGATGGTCGCTTTCTGCTCTGGAGCGATATCCCCAACAACCGCATCTTGCGTTGGTGTGAGGAGAGCGGCGCGGTGAGCGTCTTTCGCATGCCGTCGAATTACAGCAACGGACACACCCGCGATGTGCAGGGGCGCCTGATCACGTGCGAGCATGGCACGCGCCGAGTCACACGCACCGAACACGATGGACGGATCAGCGTGGTGATGGATGGCTTCGACGGCAAGCGGCTCAACGCGCCCAATGATGTGGTTGTCCACTCGGACGGCAGCATCTGGTTCACCGATCCTGGGTACGGGATTCTGATGAACTACGAAGGGTATAAGGCCGAGGCGGAACTGCCCACCAACGTCTACCGCATTGATGGTGAGACGGGGGAAGTGACGGTTGTCGCCGGCGACTTCGTGCGCCCCAACGGTCTGTGTTTTTCGCCGGATGAGTCGCTGCTCTACATCGTGGACACTGGTCGTTCGCACGACGCCAATGGGCCTTCTCACATCCGTGTCTTTGATGTAGTGGATGGAGAGCGGCTCACCAACAGTCGCGTCTTTGTGGATATGTCACCCGGCAGCGGTGACGGCATCCGCTGCGATGTAGACGGCAATGTGTGGGCGGCGGCAGGATGGGGCGGCGAGGGCTTTGACGGTGTCCACTGTTATGCGCCGGATGGTACACGCATCGGTCAGATCCATTTGCCCGAACCCTGCGCCAATCTTTGCTTCGGTGGGCCACGCAAGAACCGTCTGTTCATGACGGCCAGCCAGTCGATCTATGCCCTGTATGTGGAAACGCAGGGGGCTTGAGGGTTATCCTGCGGGCCGCAGTCAACCTCATCATTATACAGAAAGAGAGCCTTGCCACACCGGCAAGGCTCTCTTTGATGTGTACTCGGTAGTCAGTTTGTAACCGTCTATATCAGTTGGCGATCTGGATGTTGATGTCGCCTGCGCCCTGATTGAGTTCGATCTCCAGGGTCACGTCCGAGCTGCCGTAGAGGTCGTTGGTGTACACATTGTCATCCACGCGCAGACCGTTGGCATCTACGTCGCCCAGACCCTTGTTTACTTCGATGCGTACGCCCACATCGCTGGGGATCATCAGGTCGATGCTGCCCAACCCACCCCGTATCTGTGCGTTCAGATCCGATGTCCAATCGCCGGTCAAGTCCACCGAGACGCTGCCTGCGCCGCCTTCAAAGTCGAAACGGTCGATGCTGCCACCGGCGAATTTGAGTGCTGTGTCGCCCAGGCCTGCCCGCACCCGCACCCGATCCATTTGCTGTTCGCCGACGTTGACGTTCACCCTGCCTGCGCCGGATTCAATGTCGAGCTCTGTCAGCGTGAGATCGCTCAAGTCGATCTGACTATCACCCAACCCCAATGACATGTTGAGGGCCAGAGGGACTTCGTTGCTCAACTGGAGATCCCATTCGCTGATCACATTGCCTGTGGGCCAGCGCAGCGACTGGGTGCGGGCCATGGTCACGTCGAGTTTGCCCACACCGTTGTTGACGCGGTAGTCGACTTGTGGTTCCAGTTGCTCATGGTTATAGCGAAACTGGCCCGAGAAGAGTCCGTCGGCGCCGCCGCGCAGGGTCAAGTCCTGTACGCCGGGGCGAATGTCGACATCGACTCGTTCAGCGCCTTCCAGCGCCACACTTTCATTCACGGTTTGTACCGAACCGGTCTGCGTAAACGGGCTGACACAGGCTGCAGCCACCAAAAGGACTAGAAGTAGGGTGATACCAATCCTGGAGAGGGGACGCATTGTTTGCTCGCTTTCATAGCTAGGGGTTATTGGCTTCATATGTGTCCCAATCCTAGCAACTTCGCCTGCAGTACACATCCATCTTTCGACATAAGCTGTTCACGCGAAATGTGGGCCAGATCTCCGCCTGCGCGGCGAAGTGTCGTAGGTCAAATGTCGTAGGCCAATCCAAAAGAGTCCCGGCATTGCAATTTGCAATGCCGGGACTCTTTGCTTGAAGTGGGTGGTGGCTCTTGCTGATCGATTTTAGATGAAGCCGGTGATCAAGGCCACGCCCAGGGCAACCAACAAACCGGTGACGATAAAGGTAATCGCCCCATTGCGAAACTTGATGGTGTCGACGCTCGCACCGCGGGCGCGGCTCCATCCGATATGCATGACAACCACCGCCACCAACATGATAGTGGGATGCTCCATGGCAATAATGCGTCCTATGCTGGAAAGCAGACCATCTGACGCCAGCATGGCCCACAAGATCACACCGAGCAAGAGTTGAATGTCCACGGCGATGGTGGTGAAGAGGCCAAGCTGTCGATCCAGCTTTGTCCATTGGCCCTTCTGCAGCCATCCCATCACATACTTGACGATGACGACTACCAGTAACAGTAAAACGATGTAGCGCCAGCCAGAGTGTGCCTGTTGGAGAATCGTGTACAGACTCATCGACTCGAACTTACCTTTCTGTGTTGGTTGGAAAACTCACAATTGTTCATTCTGATATTGGCGCGGCCTATGCACCTGGCACAGTTACTCTGCCGAATTTGCCGCGTGTGCACGTATCCATTGCTCCACCTCATCGAGCCAATCCAGGTCATTGGCTATCTGGCGAATCATGCGCGACAGTGAGAGGTGCATGGCATCGTCGCTTCGCATATTCAACTGCGCCTGTTGCAACCGCTGCTGACGGGCTTGCACGGCCTTGCGCTTGGTCGAAAGTAAGTGTTTGGCCTCGTCGACAGGCAGTTCCGCAATGAAGGCTATGCCCAAATCGTCTGCACTCTCGCCCGGATCATACTTGCCCAGATTGAGGCGGAGTAGACGTTGGTATTCTGCTTCGCCCGCTGCCGTAATTTCATAGATCTGCCGCGGCGGACGGTTGCCTACCTGTTCGGAACGCGTGGCAACCAGTCCTTGTGCCGATAGTTTGTCGAGCGTATAGTAGGCCGTGGACGGCTTCAGATTGGCCAAAAAGTCGAGGTGCTCTTCGAGGAATTGGTTCAACTGGTAGCCGTGCATCTCTTCGGTACGCAAGAGGCCGAGCAGCAACAACTGACGATCTGTTACTTCCATAGATACATCCGATATAGATACATCCGATTGTCCGTATGATTTACACGAACGCTCACCTAAACGACAGGGATTGTACCACACTCCCCCTGTTTTACGGCATCACTTTATGCAGTGACGGCTGACTCTGCCGCTTGTTTTGCCTCTTCCTGACGTGATTTGAGGCCGAAACTCAGCACGATCAACACCAACCCGGCGGCGGCGACGAAAAGGTAAGAGAGGGTATAGCCATCCACGCCCCCACCCTGGCTGGCGGCCACGGCGCCTACCAATGCCCCGCTCACCAACTGGCCAACCCCGCCCGAGATTGTGATCAACCCCTGAGCGGCCGTGCGATCCGGTGCATGCGCATCGTTTAGCACGATATAGCGGATGGGTGCACCGAGCAGGCTCGACAGGCCCAACCCGATCAAGATGCCGGCGACAATGAAGGCGGCCATATTGGCGCCCATCAAGCCGAGTAGCAGCATGCCCAGGGCTAGAAAAATGGTGCCGGCCAAGATGATCGTGCGCGATCCAAGTGGGTTGAGCAGCCGCCCGCCCAGTGGCGAACCCACCGAAATTGCCAACACCAGGGGCAGCAGCATAAAACTGGCGCTACTTTCGCTCATCCCAAAAGCCGCCACGGCCAGCGCAGGCAAAAAGACCATGGCGGCTTCGCCCAAACCCGCCCCCATGGCAAGAAGGTTGGCCAATACCAATTGCCGGCTGCCCAAAAGCCGCGGGCGGATCAGGGGATCCGACGCTCTTTGTTCCACCCAGGCAAAGAATGGCAGCGCGATCAGCGCAGCCAGCAAGAAAGGCCATACAGTCGCCGACTTGAAAGATTGAGCCAGGTTGGTGGTATCAATCTGATTGATGCCGAGGGTTAACCCGCTTAGCAAAATCGCCAGCAGCAGCAGGCCGGCGAAATCGAAAGGTTGATGAACGTGCGGTCGAGTAGCGGGCAGGATGCGTGCGCCCATGATAAAGATCAAGAGCGCCAGCGGCAGGTTAATCAAGAAGAGCCAATGCCAACTGATCAGAAGTAAAACGCCCCCGAGGATCGGCCCCACAATAAAGGCTAACCCAAAAACGGCGCCGATCAGGCCCAGGGCGCTGCCCTTCTGCTCCTGCGGAAACGTGTCACCCACGACAGCGCTGGCCACGGGCCAGATCCCGCCTGCGCTGATGCCCTGGATCGCCCGGCTGACCAGCAGCATGGCAAAGCTCGTGGACAAGGCCACGCCCAGCGAACCCACGGCAAAGAGAGCAATGTCGATCAGGTAAATTGAGCGGCGTCCATACCGATCGCTGAGTTTGGACATCAGCGGCGCCCCCAATAAGTTAAAGAGGACGTAAATTGTGAAGATCCAGGCGACGGCGCGGTCGTCGATCCCGAAAGCGTCGCGCAGTGCAGGCAGAGCGGGGCCTACAATGGCAATGTCGAGTGCCCCCATTAACACGCCCAAAAAGAGAACCGTCAAGACCTTCCGATTGTTCGTCTGCGTCACCATACCGTTTATCTCCTATAGACAAAGTTAATTAATCAAAACTGATTATATGGACGACCCGGCCTCCCGTCAAGTCTGACGACCGACCGCTTCAATATCCTCGCTCGTCTGCAGAAAAATGTGTCCCAAAACGTTCCAAAGTGGACCTTTCGTTTGCTGTCTGCTACACTGGTTTGGCCTTCGCTCGAAACAAGGCTTACGTGAATGACGGCGTAAAGGCGATGCTTGCTGCGCCCCTAGGGAATTGCCATCACTTGACCGTTGGCATGACACCGGCATTTTGTCCGCTCTTTTTGCGGTGATGGGGACAAACTCTTTAGGAAAGACGATCTTTTGCCTACCGTTTGCTCTAACCCACGCTTACGATCTTGCGCATGAAACAGTCAAACATTGCTCGAAAACTGCAAGGCCAGGTGGCAATCATCACGGGCGGCGGCCGCGGAATTGGCGCGGTGACCGCTGCGCTGTTGGCCCGCGCCGGCGCGTCGGTAGTCCTTTCGGCGCGCAGTGGCGAGGAGATCGACGCTGTGGCCGCACAGATTCAGCGTGAGGGTGGCAAGGCGCTGGCTGTGGCCGGCGATATTAGTGACGCGGAACAGGTTGAAGAAGTCGTTGAAACTGCGCTCACTCAATATGATCGCGTGGATATTCTCGTCAACAACGCGGGGATCATCTGGCCTATCGAAGAGGCTGCCTATGCCGATGCCGATGAGTGGATTTACAACATTCACGTTAATCTGATCGCACCCTATGTTATGGCGCGCAATGTGCTGCCTGTGATGCTCGACCAGGGCTATGGCCGCATCCTAAACATCACCAGCGGCGCCGCTACTCACGTCATCCCCGGTTGGAGCGCGTACTGCACGGCCAAGGCCGGTCTTAACATGATGACGCAGGCGTTGGCGGCCGAAGTTGCCGAAAGCGGCGTGCGCATCAACGCCTTCAGCCCTGGCATGGTGGACACTGAAATGCAGGCGGATGTGCGCAGCGTCGATCCTGACGAGAGCGGTTTCGACTATCAACGTTTCCACGAGGCCTACGAGCGAGGACAACTGCGTAGCCCTGATGATGTGGCGCGCATGATCTACTGGATCGTCGGCCCCTGGGGACGCAGCTTCAATGGGAAACTCTTTGATGCAGGCGATGCGGCATGGGCTGCTCAGATCGAAGCAGATCTTCCTGCAACATAGGCCCGTGTGTGTTAACGTCTAGTTGACATTTTCACAGGGTGTTTCGCATAGAGGTGCTAGGGCAGGTTCTAGCGACGGTACAACCCCAAAGATAGTCCCCATTCGGGGATCAAGAACCACAACGGAGGCATTCCTCACATGGCTTTTCAAAAAATACAAGTGCCCGCCAAGGGCGAAAAAATCACGATTCGGGATGGCGAGCTAATCGTTCCCGATCATCCGATTGTCTGTTTCATCGAGGGAGACGGCACCGGTGTCGACATCTGGAACGCCAGCCGGCCGGTGCTCGATGCCGCCGTCCGTAAAGCCTATGGCGGCAGCCGCGAAATCATCTGGATGGAAGTGTACGCCGGTGACAAGGCGAACGAAGTCTATGGCGAAACTGTGTGGCTGCCCGAAGAGACGCTGGAGGCCATCGACGAATACCTGGTGGCGATCAAGGGGCCGCTGACCACGCCAATTGGTGGTGGTATTCGTAGCATCAACGTCGCTCTGCGTCAGCGACTCGATCTCTACGCCTGTGTTCGTCCTGTGCAGTATTTCCAGGGTGTACCCAGCCCGGTGAAACACCCCGAACTTGTGGACATGGTGATCTTCCGCGAAAACACCGAAGACATCTATGCCGGCATCGAGTTTGAGGAAGGGAGCACAGAAGTCGACACCTTTATGAAGCTCTTCAAGGAGACCTTCCCAAAGAGTTACGACAAGATCCGCTTCCCGGATACAACGGGTATCGGCATTAAACCGGTGAGCCGGGAAGGCACGGCACGATTGGTGCGTTCGGCTATCCGCTATGCACTGGAAAACAACCGCAAGAGCGTTACTTTGGTGCACAAGGGCAATATCATGAAGTTCACCGAAGGCGCCTTTATGAAATGGGGCTACGAGGTGGCTGCCGAGGAATTCGGCGCCGTTCCCCTGGATGGCGGCCCATGGCACAAGTTGCCCAACGGTCTCATCATCAAGGATGTGATCGCCGATGCCATGCTGCAACAGATCCTCACCCGCCCGGCAGAATACGAAGTCCTGGCGACGCTGAACCTGAACGGCGACTATATCAGCGATGCACTGGCGGCCCAGGTGGGCGGCATTGGCATTGCACCCGGCGCCAATATCAACTACGAGACGGGTCGTGCGATCTTCGAGGCCACTCACGGCACTGCGCCCAAATACGCCGGCCAGGACAAGGTCAACCCCTCCTCCGTGATCCTGAGCGGGGAGATGATGCTGCGTCACATGGGGTGGAACGAGGCGGCCGATCTTATCCTGCAATCCACCAGCAAGACGATCAGCCAGAAGATTGTGACGTATGACTTTGCCCGCCTGATGGAAGGCGCCAACGAAGTCAAATGCAGCGCCTTTGGTCAGGCGCTCATCGAAAACATGTAGAGTGTAAGCAACTCTGCACGGGGAGACCGGCAATATGGGCCAGGTCTCCCCTTTTTGGTGGAGATGATAGCAGGCCCCGGCGCACAGGCCGCTTTGATCTGCTGCCCACCAAACTCCCGCCCGCTTTTTGTCTACCTGTGAACGAATGTGCTAGAGTAAGCAGGTAATTCCTCACTTGTTCGCTGAACGTTCGAACGAAACCTAGAAGGGTTCCTGATACGCGTGTCTTCCGGTATCCAGGTAAATGGAAAACATACAGTCGGGGCAAAAGGCGTTGATCGGCAGTCGCTTTCGCTGAATTCCAGTATTCGGCCACCTTTGCCTTTACGCGGCGGGTATCATCTTGATTTGTTGGGCGAAGGTACCGTCACGTTTGTTTTTCGCGCCCCCTTCAAACCATTCGTTAGCCTGGTGGGCGACTTTAACGGATGGAACAGCCGGGCCAACATAATGACCACCGAGGGTGAAGGGATCTGGTGGACAACCATCCCACATCCCGGCGCAACTCGCTATGGATTTTACGTTGCCGTGGATGAGCAGGCGCACGCCTGGGTAGGCGATCCCTATGCCTATGAGGTGCGCTGGGACAGCACGGGTCCCTGGGCGTTTTTGCCCGCGCCGGAGGTTCTGTCTCAGCGGCGGGCGTTTGTTTGGGGTGCTGAGTCCTGGCACACGCCACCGCTACGCGATCTGGTGATCTATGAACTTGGCGTGCGCGATTTCGGTGGCCGTTGGGAGCAGAATCAACCCCGGCTTGGCACTTTTCAAGATGTGGTAGATCGACTAGACTATCTGGTGGATCTGGGTATCAACGCGATTGAGTTGATGCCTGTTCAGCAATTTCCCGGCGAATCGAGTTGGGGCTATAACCCCGTCTTCTACTTTGCACCGGCTCGAAGCTACGGTTCCCCCGATGATTTTAAGCGACTGGTGGACGCCTGTCACCGTCGCGGCATCGCTGTCGTGCTGGACGTCGTCTTGAACCATGTCTGGGGAGATCATCCGTACTATCAGATATATCCTCCGATGTATGGCCCCAAGGGTGAGTGGCTGCCCGATCTGAACCCGTTCTTTCACCATACGCCCTCTGCGATCAACATGTGGGGCGGGGTGGATTGGGACCACTTTGTGGGTGAAACTACGGCCTACTTTCAGGATATGATCCAATACTGGTTACATGAATACCATGTGGATGGGTTCCGTTTTGATTGGGTAGGTGGCGTCGATTATGACAGCCGCAACCCGATGAACCCTGGGTTTGATCCGTTTCACGGCATTGCAGGAATCTGCTGGGCGGCGCGGCAGGCCAAGCCAGATGTGTTGCTGATTGCGGAATACTGGCCCCTGGCCGGAACGCACCCTGACAAAACCGCGGCCAAACTCGTGCGCGAGACCGAAATGGATGCGGTCTGGAACGGTACGTTCCACCATACGCTGGACGATCTGCTGGTACAGCGTTGGCAGTGGGAGCAGCGTGACGTCTTCCGCGCTATTGGCGGTTATCGAAATGAGGGATTCACGGCCGCCGATCAAGTCATCAACTACACATGCAGCCACGATGAAGTCCGTCCGATCCACGAAGTGTTGTTCTATGCTCGTCAACATATCGTCAAACCGGCCACGTTTTCGTGGACAGATGTGGCACTGCACAAGGCGATGCTTGGGCTGATCGCGCTGATGACTGCTCCGGGGGTGCCGATGTTGTGGATGGGTGAAGAGTATGGCGAAGACTTGCCGCGCACCATTGACTTTCTTCCGCTCAAGTGGGAAAAACTCCAGAAGGAACCTTTTCGCGCTCATTTTGAGACGGTACAGCGCTTGATCCATGCTCGCCTTCAGCATGATGGACTACGCAGCGATCACATCGAATTCCTCGAAAATGACTTCGCTGCTACAAAAGTGATTCGCTATCGTCGATGGAGCGCGGACGGAAGTGATCATGCGGTGGTCGCCTTGAATTTTGGCAATGGCGCGCAGGCCACGACCTTGCCCTTTCCCAGCGATGGGGTGTGGCTCGAAGTCGTCACGGGTAAAGCCCACCATATCCGCAACCGTAAGCGGTCGTTCACATTGGAACCGTGGTCAGGTCGGCTTTACGTGCCGGCGTGATCAGTCATATAAGCGTAGATCCTGGCAAATCCTATGGTTCACCAGAGTTTACGCCTGTAGAATGTACACCCGTTGTTTCGCTGTCTGTTACTTTCCGTATCATTATCTGAGGAGGCTCCATTGCAAGCTCAAAGAGTTCTTCCAGCAGGGCTGTTAGGACTTACCGCGTCGACCATCGGTAAGAAAGTGATTATGGCCGTCACCGGCCTGGTTTGGATCGGGTTTGTTACGTTCCATATGTATGGCAATCTGAAGGTTTTTCAGGGCTCTGAGTATTTCATTGCTTATTCTGAAGGGCTGCGCGAGATGGGGGGGCCGATCTTCGGTCATCTACATCTGCTTTGGGTGGCGCGCATTGGGTTGATCCTGGCAATTGTGCTGCACGTGTGGGCGGCAGTATCGCTGTATCGGCGGGCGGCCCTGGCGCGACCGCGTAGCTACGAAATGCAGCGCACCGTGCAGGCCAACTATGCGTCGATCACCATTCGCTATGGTGGTGTCGTGATCTTTCTGTTCGTTCTATTTCATTTGATGCATTTGACGTGGGGGGTGTCCGGCGTCAACAGTGCCTTTGTACCCGGCGATCCCTATCAGAACGTGATTTCGGGTTTTCAATCTATCCCCACCGTCATTGTTTATCTACTGGCGCTTGTGGCGTTAGGGCTTCATCTCTATCATGGGACATGGAGTATGTTTCAGACGTTGGGATTCAACAACAGAAACTATGATCGGCCGGTGCGCTGGCTGTCATTGGCGCTGGCGTTGATCGTCCCCATCGGGTTCGCAACAGTTCCGCTGGCAGTCGTCTTTGGCTTTGTCAGCTAGTATAGGAGAGTTGTCTCGCATGGCTACAGAAACACGACCGGCAGTGAAGACGGCACCTGACTTCGCAGAAGCCACATTGGATTCAAAGGTGCCGTCGGGACCGATTCAGGAGATTTGGGACAAATATCGTTTTGAAATGAAACTGGTAGCGCCGGCAAACCGTCGTCGCTATACCGTCATTATCGTGGGGACGGGCCTGGCCGGGGCTTCGGCAGCGGCATCGTTGGGCGAGGAGGGGTACAACGTTCTCAACTTTTGCTATCAAGACAGCGCCCGCCGCGCGCACAGCGTCGCCGCACAGGGCGGCATCAATGCCGCCAAGAACTACCGCAACGACGGCGACAGCATCTACCGTCTCTTTTATGACACGGTGAAGGGCGGCGATTATCGATCGCGCGAGGCGAATGTCTATCGTCTGGCTCAAGTCAGCAACAACATCATCGATCAATGTGTGGCCCAGGGCGTGCCCTTTGCCCGCGAGTATGGCGGCATGCTCGATAATCGCTCTTTTGGCGGCGCACAGGTGTCGCGCACCTTCTACGCCCGCGGACAGACCGGTCAGCAGTTGCTGCTCGGCGCCTACCAGGCGCTGTCGCGGCAGGTTGCCAGCGGCCAGGTGAAACTCTTCACGCGGACCGAGATGCTCGATCTGGTGGTGATTGACGGCCACGCCCGTGGTATCGTCACCCGCAATATGGTGACCGGCGAGATTGAAACGCACATCGGCGATGCCGTTGTGCTGGCGACGGGCGGGTACAGCAATGCCTACTACCTCTCGACCAACGCCAAGGGCTGCAATGCCACCGCCATCTGGCGCGCCTACAAGCGTGGCGCCTACATGGCCAACCCGTGTTTTACGCAGATTCACCCCACCTGTATTCCGGCGACCGGCGAACATCAGTCGAAGTTGACACTGATGAGCGAATCCTTGCGCAATGATGGTCGCATTTGGGTGCCACGCAAAGTGGGTGATACACGTCCCGCCGGGCAGATCCCCGAGAATGAGCGCTTCTACTATTTAGAAGAACGTTATCCTAGCTTCGGCAACCTGGTTCCACGTGACGTGGCCTCGCGCAACGCCAAAGATGTGGTCGATAAAGGGCACGGCGTGGGAGAACTGCGCAACGGCGTTTACCTGGACTTTGCCGATGCCATCAATCGCCTGGGTGAACGGGTGATTCGCGAGCGCTACGGCAACCTCTTTGATATGTACGAGAGTATTACCGGCGAGAATCCCTATAAGGTGCCCATGCGCATCTACCCTGCCTTGCACTACACAATGGGTGGCTTGTGGGTAGACTACAATCTGGAGAGCACGATCCCGGGGCTCTTCGTGATTGGCGAAGCAAACTTCTCTGATCACGGGGCCAACCGATTGGGCGCCAGCGCGCTGATGCAAGGGCTTGCCGACGGCTACTTTGTCCTGCCGTATACGCTGCCCAATTACCTTGCCAGCAACAAGTTTGACAAGGTGGCGCCCGATCATCCCACCATCAAACAGGTGAGCGAGGACGTTGCCGAGCGCACGAAGCGGCTGTTGTCCATCAACGGGACACGTTCGGTCGATTCCTTCCATCGCGAACTGGGTAAGATCTTGTGGGAGTTCTGCGGCATGGCACGCAACGAAGAAGGATTGCGCAAGGCGTTGGAGTTGATTCCTGCGCTGCGTGAAGAATTCTGGTCGGATGTGCGGGTCCTGGGTGAAGGGGATGAACTCAACCAGAGCCTGGAAATGGCAGGACGTGTCGCCGACTTCTTGGAACTGGGCGAACTGATTGTGATCGACGCATTGCACCGCGCCGAATCGTGTGGGGGGCACTTCCGCGAGGAAAGCCAGACGCCCGAAGGCGAAGCACTGCGCGATGACGAACACTTTGCCTACGTCGCTGCCTGGCAATACAGCGGTGAGGAGGGTCGACCCATTTTGAACAAAGAGCCGTTGACCTTTGAGTACGTTGCCCTATCGCAACGCAGTTACAAGTAAGAATCTATCCGTAAATTCACAGCAGCCCGGCGAAGTTGGCCTGTTTAGAGCGGACGTAGTGCGGCGCACTGTAATTTACGGCTAGACACTAAGTGCAGGCGGGCAAACCTGTATGCGCTGGGTAAAGCAACCTCAAATTGTCTAGTACCTTCCTGCAAGCGCAGGTTGTGTTTAGGAGGGAATGTATCCACATGAAGTTGAAGTTACGTGTTTGGCGCCAGAAGAACGCCAGTCAACCCGGCAAATTGGTCGACTATGTGTTGGATGAGGTCAGTACGGAGTCTTCGTTTTTAGAGATGTTGGATCTGCTCAACGAATCATTGATCCATGATGGACAAGAGCCGGTTGCCTTTGATCATGACTGCCGCGAGGGGATCTGTGGCATGTGCAGTTTGGTGATCAACGGGATCGCACACGGGCCACAAAAAGCCATCACCGTCTGTCAGTTGCATATGCGGCACTTCAAGGATGGTGACACCATTGTCATCGAGCCGTGGCGTGCACAGGCGTTCCCGATCATCAAGGATCTGGTCGTCGACCGTCGGGCCTTCGATCGCATCATCCAGGCGGGTGGGTATATCAGTATCGCCACGGGCAGTGCACCAGATGCCAACGCCATTCCTGTGCCTAGAGACAGGGCGGAGCTTTCTATGGATGCCGCTGCCTGTATCTCTTGCGGCGCTTGCGTTGCTGCCTGTCCTAATGGATCGGCGATGTTGTTCACGGCGGCCAAGGTAGCCCACCTCAATCTGCTGCCACAAGGGCAGACCGAGCGCTACTCGCGTGCCGTCAACATGGTCGCTCAGATGGATAGCGAGGGCTTCGGCGGTTGTACCAATATCGGTGAATGTGAGGCGGTATGTCCTAAGGAGATCAGCCTCGACTTTATTGCTATGCTGAACCGGGATCTGATGGTCGGAACGTTGAAGGGTGCCGGCCGACCCTGATCGAGGGAACCGGTTTTAGAAAGTGATTGTAGAAACAGTCAGCCCAGCCGAAACTTCGGCTGGGCTGACTGTTTCTACAGGACGCTCCCGCGGGGAAGGATCTTCCATTGGGTCTTTGAGGACCAGGTTGGTTGAGCACCGGAGTCATTACGCCTAACTACTTGTTGCGTCCGCATCAATCTTGCCTGATAATTCTGCGGGTATCCCCAATTTTGTGGAAAACATGCATAGTGCGCGGTTTTTTGGCGTCACACGGCCGGTGTGATCCCGTCGTTTCCTTTGGTCTTCTCTGCTCCTGTGGTCTACCAACACATCCAAATTTACAAGTCACCCACCTTCACGGAGATGCACATGCCCAGAACCTCGAAGCGCCCGTTGTTGATGAGTAACCGCTGGTCGCTACTCGTCGTACTATTGGCCCTGTTAGTGCTGAATGTTACGCAAGCGTCAGCCGCACCAGATTCAGGCGAACCCTCTGCTGCCCCGGCTCAGATGGAGGAGGCGGAATGGCTGATCATGGCCTATTCCGTGGCCGATGATAACGTCCTCGAAGAGGATATGATGTTTGACATTCAGGAGATGGAATTTATCGGCTCCACGGACGACGTCCACATTGTGGTACAGGTGGACCGCTTCGACGGTGCCTTCGATGGCATGGGTGATTTCACTTCGACGAAGCGTTACTACATCACCCAGGACGACGACATCAACGAGATCAGCTCTGAGGAAATTGAGGATCTGGGCGAAGTCAACATGGCCGACGGCGACACGCTTTACGATTTCATCATGTGGGCCACAGAGAACTTCCCGGCGCGCAAACGCATGCTGATCCTGTCTGATCACGGCAGCGGCTGGCCCGGTGGCTTTGGTGATCCTGATCCGGGTGTGGCGGGAGCCGACAACATTTTTATGGTGGATATGTTCGGCGTCGACAACCTTTGGTTGATGGAGATCGACCGCACCCTCGACGCTGCTCTGGCCGACAGCGGCATCGGTCAACTCGACGTGATCGGCTTCGATGCCTGCCTAATGGCCCAGCTTGAGGTCTTCACGGCGCTGGCGCCCCACGCCCTCTACTCCGTAGCTTCTCAGGAAGTCGAGCCAAGTCTGGGCTGGGCCTACGTTGGCTTCCTTGAGCAGCTTACCCAGAACCCGCAAATGGACGGCGCCGATCTGGGCAGCGCCATTGTGGAAAGCTACATCGATCGGGACGTCCGTCTCTACGATCCGAACTTCGCCGGCGGTCTCAGCCCCGAGGCTGTGGCTCAGGAGCTTTTCCACGACGTCACCCTTAGCGCTGTAGATCTGACGGCCGTCGCCGATCTCAACCTGGCGCTGGATGAGTTCGTCGCCAGCCTGACCGCCATCGATCAGCGGACTGTGGCGACGGCACGCAGCTACGCCCGCTCTTACGAATCGGTCTTCGGCGAAGATTGGCCGTCGCCCTATATTGATCTGGGCAACTTTGCCGAACTGGTCGCCCAGGAGAGTAACGATGAAACCGTGCAAGCCGCGGCCGAGAACCTGCTTTCCGCCCTGCAAACGGCCGTCGTCGCCGAACGGCACGGCGAAGGCCGCAATGGTTCGAACGGCATCGCCATTTACTTCCCCGTACCCGACATGTTCGGCATCGCCGACAATTTCGGCTATACCACCGTTGCCGGGCGCTTCGCCGAGGAAACCAATTGGGATGAGTTCCTCGCCTTTCATGCTGGCGGCGGCGCCGCAGTCAGCTTTAACCGCCCGCAGAACGATCCGGGCTATCAAGTTGGGCAGGCGTATGCGGAGTTAACACCCGAGGAAATCGACGATCTGCTGGGTGGAGTAGCCGCCCTGCTCGAAGAAGGATATACGCCCGACGATATCGCCCAAGCGCTGCTTGACGAGGGATGGGACGAAGAGTTCGTCAGCTTCCTGCTAGACAATCAGATTCTGGCTGAACCGGTGGCGCCGCCGGCGGCGCCTGTTTCTGTGGCAAAACCGATCCGGGTGGCGCCGATTACCTTGTCCGCCGAGGTGGCTTATCCTGGCGAACCGGTGACGATTTCCACCGAAGTCGGCGGCGACAATCTGGCCTATCTCTACACATTCATTGGCCGCTACTTGCCGGACGAAGACGTGCTGCTCTACGAAGACATGGACTTCATCTTCGCTGATTCCAATGCGGAAGCGGGCGACGTTGTCTATCCAGTCTGGCCTGAAGGCGAGTTCGAGGTCTCGTTCGAATGGGAGCCGACCGTCTACGCCATTAGCGATGGCGAAACGTCGGTGCGCGTGCTCTTCATGCCCGACACCTACGGCGACTCGCCCACCTACACCGTCGACGGCATCTACTCCTTCGCCGACGGCAGCCCCGACCGCTATGTCACGCTCTCCTTCCGCGACGGTGAGCTGGTACAGGTGATGAGTTTCACCGGCGACTCCTCGAACAGCGCCGGCGCACCGTGGGAAATTCGACCGCAGCCGGGTGACAGCGTCACCGTCCTACAGCAGGGGATCGACCTTGCCGCTGAAACCGAAGACGACAGCTACAGTCGTCCCGCCGGGATGTTGACCTTCGGCGACGAGCCGCTCTTCATCGAGACCACGCCCGCACCCAGCGGCAACTACGTCGTGGGCATCATCGCCGAGGATCTCGACGGCAACACCTACGAGGCCTACGAGAGTATCTTTGTGGTCAACGACGAGGCCGTCGCCGAGGAAGGCTACCTCCCCTATGTGGATGAGGATCTGCTCTTCGCCCTCCTCCACCCTGAGGATTGGACGGCCTATTCGGACGCCGGCGTCGCCGTCCTGATCAACGCCGACGAAAGCGCTTACATGCAGATTGAGCAGGTGGCGTTTGAAGAGCCCACCGGGATCGAGGATGCGCGCAACCTGGTGCTCGAAGACGCCATGAACCGCATCGACGGCGACGAGTTTGGCCTGGATGCGGTGGAATTTGGCGACGAGCCGGCGGACTATTCGTTGGGCGCATTCAATGCGAAGTGGCTCGACTTCAGCGCCGAAGCAGATGGCATGGCGGTCTCGGGTGCGATTGTGGTGGCGGCGCCTACGCCCGAACTGGCCTATCTGGTGGTTATGCTGGCCCAAGATGAAGTCTACGAAGAGACGTTGCCCTACTTCGAGAACACACTCTACAGCTTCGACGTGCTGATCTCGGGTATCGAACGGCTGGCCGAAGGAACGACGCCTCCTGCCCCCGGCGAGCTACTCTTTGCCGACGACTTTAGCGATTTCGAGAGCGGTCTCTGGCAGGACGAAGAGGCGCAGGATTGGGGCATGGGCTATTACGATGAGGACAACGAGGTCTATGTCTACGACTTAGCGCCAGAGTCTGGCGCGATCTATGATTACTACTACGACGTTGCGCTGGAAGACAGTTTCATCTTGCAGGCGAGTGTGGCCTACGCCGGCAGTTGGGACAACGCCTACGGGCTCACCTTCCAGGTCGTGGATGATGCATCGTTCTATGCCTTCCGCATCAGCGGCGACGGCTACTTCATCGCTGAAAAGGTCGTGGATGGCGCCGTGGACACTCTGGTCGACTGGACCGTTGTCGAAGGGATCGCCACCGGTGAAGATGAGTGGAATCTGCTGACTGTGGTCGCTGAAGGCGATCTCTACGATCTCTACATCAACGAGCGCTGGGTGGGCAGCTTCACCGATGCCGATTTCAGCGGCGGCAGCATCGGCATCATCGCCGAAAACTACGACGAAGCCGAGCCGACGACGATTTACTACGACGATCTGCAGATCTTTGCTACTGAATAAGCCTGGGGCATAGGCGTAGCCCGAACCATTCTGAGATCGGTGATCAGGTGATTCAGAGACTGAAGCAAGCACTCTCTGAGTCACCTGATCTATCGGTACACCCTAATCCGTCAACTCTTCTATCCGGCTGCTGGCTGCCCGCTTGAGCGGTGGATCAAGTGGACGGTCGGCTGTGGTTCTGCCAGGCGCCGATCGTGTTTCAGCGATGCGGTCATCTAGCCGCGCCCGCTGCAGCGGCGCCAGTTCTGTGAGGACCGATCTCCACAGCATGATGTGGCTGAAGCGGTAGCGATGCGGGCCGGGAGCCTCGACGCTCAATTCTTGCACCAGCCGCCGAGACATCCAACTGCTCAGGCAGATCTCGACCCATTCTTCAGGTTCGCCGGATGCTTCGACCAACTGATCATGGAGAAACTCACGACCCAGCGCGGCTGCAATCTGCAGCAGGCGTCGCGCCCGCGGGTTGAGTCGGGCCAGCCTGTTTTCAAATACGGCGGCCACCGCCGTCGGGATCGGCAAAATCACATCACTGTGCCTGGCAAATGCGACTTCGTCCATCTGCCAGTGTCCTTTTTCCTCTATCAATATCGACGCTTCAACGAGCGCATGGCGCACCTCGTCCAACACAAAGGGGTTTCCCTCGCTCTGTTCCAACAGATAGTACCCCAACTGGCGTACCTGTCCGGCGTTCAATCCGTCATAGCGCCGCAGGATTTGAATCATACTCTCTTGACCGAGCGGTTCAAGCTGCGTGGCGATCAACTCGCCCTCACGAATGAGGACGTTGCGAAAGAGCGACAGTGGGTGATTGGGGGTCGTTTCTTCACGACGATAGGCAGCCACAAACCAGAGCGGGTACCCTTTCATGCGATGGTAGAGATAGCGCAAGAGATCAAGCGTAGGCTGATCCGCTTCGTGTAGATCGTCGAGGAAGAGGACGAGACCGTGCTCATGTTCAGTCGTTGCTGCCAACAACTGGGCCACCGCTTCAAACAATCGATGCCGCGCCGTCGTCTCTTCGTCGGGACGGAGCGGCGGCTGGCCGTTTTTGATCTCAGGCCAGAGTTGAGCCAATTCCGTCAACCAGACGTCGGCAATCGTCACCTGATTGAGGATGTTGTCCATTGAAGTAAAGAGCGGACGCAGTGCGTTGACGAACGCTGCGTACGTTAGCCCCGAACGATAGTCATAACAGCGGCTGCGCAGGACGCGTGTGCCGCGGCCTGCTGCATAGGCCAGCACCTCATCGAGCAATGCGGTCTTGCCCACGCCGGCTTCGCCCTCAACCAGGGTTAACTTACCCTGTCCTTGCTGAGCACTGCCAAACGAGCGGACAAGCCAGGTGTGGGCGTCGCCGCGCTCTAGCAGCGGTTCATGTGTGCTGGGCAGAGTTACGCTGGCGCCCGGCGCCGCCTCGATCAGTTCGATCTGGTGGCGCAGGTGGAGTGTTTCGCGATTTGGCTCGACGCCCAACTCGTCGGCCAGGATCTGCCGACAGCGTTCGAACTGGGCCAGGGCGGCCGTGCGTTCCCCGCGCAAGTGGTGTAGCAACATTTTTTGCCTATGCACATCTTCGTTCCAGGGCAGCAGAGAGAGTAGCCGATTGGCAAAGTGGAGACCTAGATCGTACTCCCCGCGCTCAATGTGATGGATGATAACACTCTGGAACGATTGCGCCACCCGCTGTCGCCACTGCTCTCGCTCCGACACGAGCCATACATCAAAGTCAGGGCACTCCTTCAAGGTCAGATCCTCAAGGAATTCACCGCGATACAACTCAGTCGCTGCCGCAGTCAAATGAGGTTTCTGTGCGCGCACCAACATCTCGAAGTTGCTGATGTCTACCCACAACGACTCTTCCGGCTGTATGCCCACCGTTTGCCGATCCGCCACCAGGATCCCGGGTAATTCGCTGCCGATACTGTTGAGAACACGGCTCAGATTACCACGGCCGCGGGCCTCGACTTTGTCGCTCCAGAAGAGACCGACCAGATGGCTGCGCGTCATGGGTTTGTTCTGGCAGCAGAGATAGCAGAGCAGGGCAACGGCCTTGCGCGACTCAAGGCGACCAATAGCAATGCCATTCCGCTCGATCTGAATGGGGCCCAGCAAGCGAATGTGAAACCGATCTTGCCTCAAGTAGGTAGACATCATACCCCCGATTGGAAGTGGGCGCCGCTCGATGGATGGCTCACACCATGCTGTCAGACGAGTAGCGAAGGATTTGCGAAGATTTATGATCGATCTGCGAACAGTTTGTGTGCACGTCGGGGGAGCGTGCGAAGGATTTGCGAAGACTAGTGTAGTAATGTTCATGCACACTTGTCAACTCACACACCTTCCATACTACATGCGATCACCGACTCTTGAAGTCCAGGCTCACGAATCCAACTTGCTTTTTCTCCTGGCAGAGCTTTCCCGCGCCGAGGTATTCTTCCAGAAGCGGATAGCGCAGATAAAAGCGGTTCGACCGACAGGCATGGGCGGACTGATGGTGACAGAAGATGATCTGGCTGCCTTCTTCTCTCCGCCAGATCTGGTGATCTCTGAACAAGACAGTGGGATTTTTCAAGAACGCTACGAGCAAAGCGAAGATACGGTTACCGCCATCCTGGCGCAGGCCACCAGGGAGCCGAGGCTGGCTGCCTTGTACCGATCGTTCGACCTTTCAGATTTCGAGCGAAATGCCTTCTTGATCTGTCTGGCGCCTATGATCGACCAACGGTATGAGCGGCTTTTTGGTTATCTGCAAGATGATATCACGATTCGGCGGCCCTCAGTGACGACTGTACTCGAACTGTTGCTCGATTCGCCACTCGAACGGTTGCAGCAGATGCCCACCTTCCTCGAGCAGGGGAAACTCTTTGCGCAGCGACTGCTCTATCGGGTGCAAGAGTTAGGCGTACAGCCCACTCTGCCCAATCAGCAGTTGACGGTGGATGAATCTGTGTTTGCCTGGCTTTTGGGGGCTTATCAGCCAGATCCACGAATTGAGGCGGCGGTAAGGCTATCCACGCCTGTGCTGAACGACGAAGATCGTTTGCTGACGTCTGAGATCTGGCCGACTCTAATCAACTCGATCAACGGGCAGAGCATTGCATCGTTTCACGGCGATGACTGGCAGGTGCAGCTATCCACGGCGCGGACTTTGGCTGTTAACGCCGGTTTGCCGCTCCTGGTAGTGGATCTTTCTGCCGTAGCCGTTGGCCCTGCGCTTTCCGCTTCTGAGATTTTGCGGCTGGCCCTGCGCGATGCCACCCTGGTGGGCGCCGTCCTGCTGCTAAAACGCTGGGATCTGCTGATCGCCCAGACGCAGTCGATCAGCCATCTCTTCCAGATGCTCTTTGACAACTCAACCCCAATCATTATCAGCAGCGAGAAGGAATGGTATGCCTACGGCGTCGAGCGTGTGGATGCGATTCTGCGGGCGCACTTTGGCAAACCAAGCTACAAACAGCGTTGTGCCCTGTGGGATTTCTATATCGACGCCTGTGATTACGATTTTGAACCCGATTTTAGCACGCAAGCGCTGGCCAGCCAGTTTGTGCTGGAAAGCCGCCAGATCCAGGACGCCGTCGCCTCGGCCCGCGATGCCGCCATTCAGCGTGGGGATGCAATCCGGCAGCGCGATCTGGTCACCGCCGCCCGAGTCCATTCCAGCCCCAACCTGGCGGGGTTGGCGCGTAAGATCGAGCCTCGCTATGAGTGGAACGATATCATCTTGCCCGCAGACCAGCGGACGATGCTCAGCGAAATGATCCAGACCGTGCGCGGCCGCGGCATCGTGATGGAAGCGTGGGGTGTCGGCAACAAACTGAAGACCAGTTCCGGCGTCACCGTCCTCTTTGCCGGCCCGCCCGGCACCGGCAAAACCATGTCTGCCGAAGTCATCGCCGGGGAGCTCGGGCTTGATCTGTATAAGATCGATCTGTCGGTGGTTGTGAGCAAGTACATCGGTGAGACCGAGAAGAATCTGGGCAAGATCTTCGATGAGGCGCAGAGCAGTAGTGCCGTCCTATTTTTTGACGAAGCGGATTCGATCTTCGGCAAGCGTTCGGAGGTGAAAGATTCACACGACCGCTACGCCAACATGGAGATCAGTTATCTGTTGCAGCGCATGGAACAGTACGATGGGATTACCATCCTCGCTACGAATCTGCGTGCCAATATGGACGAAGCCTTCACCCGACGTATGCAATTTATCGTCGACTTCCCGTTCCCGGATGTTGAGGAACGACTGTATATCTGGCAGACGCTCTTTCCGGCGGAATTGCCCAAAACAGACGACATTAACCTGTCTCTGCTGGCTACCCGCTTCAAGCTGGCCGGTGGAAACATTCGCAATATTATAGCCGGGGCCGCTTTTCTGGCCGCAGCGGACAGCGGTGCGGTGAGCATGGAGCATTTGCTGCACAGCACGCGCCGCGAAATGCAGAAAATGGGCCGCTTGATCAGCGATGTGGATCTTAGTTTTTAGCGGACAGATAACAACCAACGTCTGAGACTGGCGAGCCAGGGAAGAGAATGTTCGACGAATTCGATGAAGCGCTGCGTAAATTGTTGATTCAGGAGATTCCCATCCGTAACAACGAGGTGGAGATTGCTTTTGAGCAACCAAAACGAGAGTGGTCGGCCCGTCTGAACCGCCCAACACTCAACGTTTTTCTGTATGACGTCCGCGAAAATACGACGTTGCGCAGTCGAACACAGCGTCACAGCGTGGACCCGGCGCGTGCTGAGGCGTTGATTCAACGCCCCGAATCGCGTGTTGATCTGCACTATATGATCACCGCCTGGGCCAGTGAGATCGATGATGAACACCGTCTGCTTAGCCGCACGATGCTGGGGCTGCTGCGTCACGGTACGTTGCCTGCCAGTCTGATGACAGGGTCGTTGAGTGAGCAAAGCCGTGCCATTCTGCTGGCCGTGTCGCAATATGATCACCCACTCAACCCAACCGAGATCTGGGGCGTGCTCGATAACGAACTCCGCCCGGTACTGACACTGGTGGCCACGTTAACGCTCAATCCCTACATGCCGGTCCTCGTACCGGTGGTGCGAACTCGTGAATTGCGTGTGGTGGATATGCAGGTCCAGTCGATGCGCTGGCAACGGCATGCCGGCGGTAACGGGTCTGGTCACCGCGGCGTTGAGGCCGGCGATGAAACTGATTCGACGCTCAACCGATTGTGGACGGTAGGCGGTGTTGTCGACATCGGCGCCGCGGTCGAAGATGCCAGGCTGGTGCTGGTTGAGCTGGAGCGAGACGTTCCTATCGACGCCGAGGGACGCTTTGTCATCGGCAACCTTCGTACAGGTAGTTACACCCTGCGTCTGGAAGTTGCGGACCGAGAACCTGTTCTCCGTACCATCCAGGTGCCGTCGGAAGAATACGATATCAGGTCAGAACATTGACCCACCACTCAATCCACCTGTTTGGAAAGGACAGCCGCAGCCCGGAGACGAGTCACAAGGTCCACAAGAAGCCCTTTTTACCATGTTACCTGTTTTCATTTTGATATCCACACGACACTTTTGCTGAGGAGGAACCATGCCGGAATATTTATCGCCAGGTGTATTCGTCGAGGAAATTGATCGAGGTCCTCGCCCCCTGGAAGCAACCAACACGTCGACCGCTGTCTTTGTTGGCTTTAGTGAGCGGGCCGAAGAGGTGCGTACTGTTGATGGTGAGAAGGTTATTTCTAACCTGCTCAACAAGCCCACCTACGTAACCAACTGGAGCCAGTATCGCGAAAGCTTTGGCGGTTTTGTAGACGGCGCCGTTCTGCCCCAGTCAGTTTATGGGTTCTTCCAGAACGGTGGCACCAAATGCTACGTCGTCAGTCTGCGCACCATTCCGCCGGCGCAAGCAGCGTTGCTCAATGGCAATGGCGAAAGCCCCCTGCTGGTGAAGTTTCGCAAGTCGGGCTTCGATGGCATGAGCTATCGGGTGCGCATTGCCGCTTCGCCGGTGGTTGCCTTGCCGGGTGAAGATGGCGACGCTGAGGCGGAGGACGGCGAAGAGCTGAAACCGTTCGACGTGATCGTTGAGAAGCAGTCCAGCACAGGTGGCTGGCAGGTCAAAGAAGTGAACAAAGAAGTACGCCTGCAAGCGCTGGAAGACGATCCCAGCGGCAAAAAAGCCAAAGTGGCCTATCGCAACAACAAGGCGTCTGAATTGATCGAAATCTTGATCCCAGACGACAGCAAGCCTTTGGCCGAACTCTGGCCCAGCGAACAGCAGCAGTCGCTTCAGATCGAACAGAATCTGTTGGCAGCCCCTACCACCAGCGAATTTCAGGGTGACTTTGCCGACCGCACCGGCATCGACGGCCTCGAAGCCCTGGATGATGCTCGCATCATTGTTGTGCCTGACTTGATGACGACGATGCCCGGCGAGAAGCTAGATCTCAAAATGGTGAAAGCAGTGCAGACTGCCATCGTTGCCCACTGCGAGCGCATGTCCGACCGCATGTGTATCCTGGATGCGCCGCCCAACTTGAACCCCACCGAAGCCAAACAGTGGCGCCAGGATATCACCGGGTTCGATTCCGCCTACGCCGCTCTCTACTACCCGTGGGTTGAAGTCAATGATCTGGCGACCGACAAGCCCAAGCTGATCCCGTCGTCGGGCTATGTGGCCGGCGTTTGGGCTCGCACCGACAACACGCGTGGCGTCCACAAGGCACCGGCCAACGAAGTGGTGCAGGGCGTCACCGGCCTGGCTTACAATGTGACCCGCGGCGAACAGGACATCCTGAACCCCATCGGCGTCAACTGCATTCGCTCGTTCCCGGGGCGAGGCATTCGCATCTGGGGTGCCCGTACGCTCAGCAGCAACGCGTTGTGGCGTTATATTCCGGTGCGCCGTCTCTTCAACATGATCGAGACGACCATCGAGGGTGGCACGCAGTGGGCCGTCTTCGAACCGAATGAACCGCGTTTGTGGGCGATGATTCGCCGCGATGTGAGCGCCTTCCTTGTCACGCAATGGTCCGCCGGGGCTCTATATGGTGGATCCCCCAGCGAAGCGTTCTACGTCAAGTGCGACGCCGAGACCAATCCGGCGGAATCGCGTGATCTGGGCCGCTTGATCGTTGAGATCGGCATTGCGCCTGTGAAGCCCGCCGAGTTCGTGATCTTCCGGGTGAGCCAGTGGTCGCCTGAACTCGAAGCTGCCTAACTGAGTATCCAGGATGGTAGGGGATGAACTAGCCTTGTTCCCCTACCATGAAAATCGGGAAGCTGTTGTTGAAAGCTACCCACGATGACTTTGCTTGAACTGTTTGTTCGACATCAACTTTTCACCTGATTGGAATGAGGGAGGATAGCTCATGGCTACTGAAGCGCCACTGACACCGCAACGTAGTAGCGGTTGGGAAGAAGATCCGTTAGTTGTTTTTAACTTTTCATTGGAACTGGGCGGCGATCTGGTTGGCTACTTTACCGAATGCAGCGGCATCGGTTCTGAACACGATGTCGTGGAAAAGCAGATGGTCGACAAAAACGGCCACTCCTTTGTACGAAAGGTGCCCGGCATCCTCAAGTACAATAATGTAAGCCTCAAACGCGGCATCACCAGCGATCTCAAAATCTGGGAATGGCGCGCACAGGCCGAAAAGGGTGACATGAAGGCTGCGCGCAAGAACTGCACCATCGTTATGTACGATCGTAGCTTCAACCCGATCGGAACCTGGCACTTCCTAAACGCCTGGCCGTCAAAGGTCAGCGGCCCGGATCTGTCATCGGATGGCAGCGACTTCGGTGTGGAAGAGATCGAATTCGTGCACGAAGGCTTCTACCGCGAGCAGTAAGCGGATAGAGATTGATTGATGCAGGTTGGGTTATCGTCGGCGGCAGGTGCGCAAGCAGTTGCAGCGGCGGTAACCCAACTTCGCGCTCCACCTATGCGTAGAAACTGAGATGACATGAGTGATGATCGCAGCAATGGGCCGTACATCATCGAGTCGGGGCGGCGTCTGTCCGCATCTCTCTTGTGGCGGATCTTGCGCGATTACTACGGCGCTCAGGCGCTTGATGCGTGGAAAGACAGCACGATACCTTTTCATGTCACATCCAACCCGCTGATCGCGGCGGCTTACGCCCGCGTCGCCCTGGCCTACCAGCAAGATCTGGCCGATCAGAACGGGGTTCCCACTCAGCCGTTGGTCATCCTCGAATTAGGCGCCGGTTCGGGCGAGTTCTGTTTTCATTTCCTCACTCAATACCAAGCTCTTCGCCAGAAAAGCGCATCGCCCGATCTGCCATTTGTCTACGTGATGAGCGACTTTGCCGCCGATACTGTGGAACGCTGGCGAAACCAGCGCGCCTTAGTGCCCTTTGTCAAGGCCGGCCTGCTTGACTTTGCCTGCTTCGATCCCCTTGCGGACGGTTCGCTGACCCTGCTCAACAGCGGACGCGTGCTTTCGCCGACTGCGCCGGAACCGCTGATCGCCATCGCCAACTATCTATTCGACAGCCTGCCCCAAGATCTCTTCGGTATCGAAGACGGACACCTCTTCGAGGTCGCCCTCACCATTTTGTCCGACCAGCGCGATCCAGATTTCCGTGAACGGTCGACCCTATCCAGACTAAACTTTGAGTATTCGTATCATCCTCTTGAAGAGGCCTGTTACGATGACCCGATCATTGAAGAAGTTTTGCAGCGGTATCATCATTTGGAGGGAGAGGTCGTACGCTTCCCGATTGGGGCTCTGCGCTGTTGCCGCACACTCGTTGATTTGGCCGGTTCAGATCTGCTCCTGATCAGTGCCGATCGAGGCTTTGTCCACGCGCAGGAACTGAAATCATCCGATGTGGAACCGCTGTTTCGCATACACGATGGCGCGTTTTCTATGCCGGTGAACTTCCATTCTGTGGGTGAGTTCGTGCGTGCCGTGGGCGGAGACGTTTTGCGCCCGTCGCGCTTGCACCGCAGCCTCTGTGTCTCGGCCTTTATGACGCAACCGGTTGAATGCCGACAGGCTACGCAGTCTGCATTTGACGAGGCTGTTGTCCGCTTTGGCCCAGATGATGCCAGTACATTGGTCTACTGGCTCTACGCCCACGCCGATGAGCTAAGCGTGAACGAGATCATCGCCTTGTTCCGCTTTACCCGTCACGACGTCCTGGCGCTCAAGCGCAGCCTCAAGCGCTTGGACGCGTCTGTCGAAAGTATGAGCGACGCTGAGAAAGAGACTGTCGGCCGCGAGATCGATCTGGTTTGGGGAAACTACTTTCATCAAGGTGACAGGGTTAATTTGCCCTTTGAACTGGGGACCTTTTTTCAGCGAATGGGGCGTATGCAGCAGGCGTTGTTCTATTACGCACAGGCACGGCTATACTATGGCGATGCGCCTCAGACGCTATACAACATGGCCGTCTGTCACCATCAATTGGGTGAGGCAGACTGTGCTCGTATTCTGCTCTCAGAAGCGGATGGTTTGGCGATGCCCGGGCCATCTTTGATTCGGCAACATTATCAACGTCGTGTTGAGTTACTGCGTGCGGCGATTGGGTAAGGCGTTTGGTGCAACCTCGCGGTGTTGTCCCGCTACCTGCGTTCGCTCCCCAGTGACGAAGATCCCTTTGTTGACGTTGCTGCGTACCTCGATGCGACCCCCATCACGTTCCACACGGTTTTCACGTAGCACAATCCTGACATAGGTAAATGGTACGCAATACGGAAGTATTACAGGATCCCCTGCATTTCTACTAGAACTAATGCTTGCTCTACCGCCTTCAGTCGAATATACTAACGCGCACGCACTGATCTGACTGTTTTCTTTAATAACCCCTTGACCATCTGTATGGGAGTTCGTTCATGAGTTTTCAGACTGAGTTCGAGTTTACTTTACCCATGGGTTATATTGATACCGATGGCAACGTACACAAAAAGGGGACTATGCGCCTCGCCACGGCCATGGACGAGATCGCGCCGCTGCGTGATATGCGTGTCCGTTCGAACCAGGCCTACCTTGTGATTACACTGTTGGCGCGCGTCATCACACGCCTGGGCTCGCTCGAGACCGTCACACCTCAGATAGTAGAGAATCTCTTCGCCGCCGATCTGGCCTATCTGCAAGCGTTGTACCGCACCATCAACGAAGAAGGACGAACGACGATTCAAGTTACCTGCCCCGATTGTGGCGCACAGTTTGCGATTGATCTGGCCGATCTGGGGGGGTAGCCGGCTACCCCCTCGATCGCCTGCGCGAGGAGGTAGCCTATATTGCCTATCATTTCAATTGGCCGCATGATCAGGTCATGTCGATGGAGCATAAGGAGCGGCAGATCTGGGTCAAACAGATTGCCAATATCAATCGCAGGCTCAATGAATCGTTGCGCGCATGAGCAGGAGAGTAGGGGAGAAATGCCATGGCCGGAGTCGAAAAACCGCTGACACTAGCCGCAGGGGATAAAGATCCGCTTGTTTCCTATCCTTTCGCCTTTCAGGTGAAGGGCGAAGTCGTGGCGTGGATTACCGAGGTGCGTGGGCTGGGCATGGATCGTACGGCCATTGAGCATAAGTATCTAGATGCCAACTTCCAGCCCAAGACACAGATGTTCCCCGGCCGCAGCAAATGGGAACCTATCGTGCTCAAACGTGGGTTGGTCACCGATCTCTACTTCTGGAGCTGGTATCTGGAAGTCGAGAACGGCAACTACTCCACGGCGCGCAAAAATTGCTCGATTCTGCTGTATGAGCGCAATCACACCAAAGTTGGCATGCGCTGGGATCTGATTCGGGCCTGGCCATCCAAGGTGACCGGCCCCGATCTGGACAGCGGCAGCAGCGATTTCGCCTTCGATGAAATTACCCTCGTCTACGAAAGTGTCACCCGGCGCGCCGGTTAGCCCCAAACGAGGAGGGTGCCATGGGCAGGACCAACGGCGGCGAACGAAATGCAAATGACGAAGACGATCCGTTGCACGGAATGCGCATCGAAGAGCTGAGCGCCGAGCAACTGCAGCAACTGGCCGATCTTGTCTACGAAAAACTTCAGCGTGAACTCTCAATTGAGCGCGACCGCATGGGCATCCATCCCCCTAGCTATGACTGGCCGGCCTGATCGACCATTCGACCGGACTCTTGCTTGGGTGACTGTGCACGGTTCTGATTCACTTCTCCTTTATGCCTGATCCTTGATCTGGCTTTGCCTGGAGGTAACATGGCGCAACTGATCTCCTCTCGTCCACTTTCATGGCGTTTCCTGGTTACAATCGACGGGATGGGTGTCGGGGAATTTACCGAGTGTAATGGGCTCACGGTCGAACGTGAGTTTGAGCCACTGGTTGAGGGCGGGCGCAATGACTCCGTCCACCAACTCCCCAAAGGGGTGAAATTTACCAACATTACCCTGAAACGCGGCATCATCAACCTGGCTTTGTGGGATTGGCTGCTGAAGAACGTCAGCGCAGGCAAAGTTGAACCTGAATTCAAGAACGTGACCATTGAACTGGCCAACGAGTCCGGCAAAGCCATGTACCGCTGGAGTGTGGTCCGTGCGCTTCCCGCTAAGTGGACCGGGCCGGATCTCAACGTTGAAACCGATGAGCTCTCAATGGAATCGATCGAATTTGTACACGGCGGCTTTAGTATGGAAGAAGTGAAATAGATGGGCATGGCAGAAGAAGACTTTTTCTCAGGTAGTGATGATCAGTCTCAGGACGATACCCCTCAAATTAGCCGCGGCGCCGGTGAGGGCCGAACCACGCTGGCGCTGAGTGCAGTCAATTCGGCGGAACGGCTCGTGCATACGCTCTCACCGTGGGTTCGCGAATCACTGACCGGCGAAATTTCCGCGCGTACGCAGGGCTCGCTGGTTCGGCGACTTATGCAGAAACGCCGTACTGATTCGTTCACCTTCAATGGGACGCTGGCGATCATGCGTCGCTTCCACCGGATCGTCAACCGCAGCGTTGCCTGGCAGGTCGGCGTGGGTAGTATTGACCCCAATCTCTTTGATCGCTTTTCACTCGATATGAGCAAACGGCGTGAAATTGGCGCCAACAATATAGCCGAACTGCTCAAGCTCAACCGTCAAGAGGAATCACTCGACATGCCCCTTGCCGGCGCGCCCGAAAGTCAATCGCCCGCTCAGTCGGCACCGGCACAGCCGTCGCGTCCTATCACGATGGAAGAGATCACCAAGCGCGTTGAGGCTGCCCGCCAATTCCGATCCCAGTCATCGTCTGGTCAACCTGATTTTGTCGAAGCCATGCGCAAACGAGCCGAGGCCGAAGCGTCAACCGCGCCGGCGCGTCCGCAGTCTGCTCCGCCGGCCGCCGCACAGACACCGGGTTTACCGCCTATCGCACCGCCGCCATCGAATCTGCCGCCCGGCGCTTTGCCCCCGGCCGCTAATCAGCCGGGAGCCGCCGCCATGTCCCCGCGGCAACGCCGTCGTATGGGCCGCAAAGTTGAGTATCTCTCGATACCCAGCGGCGACGACGAGAGCAGTGAATCGGATGGCGAACCCAGCCCAAGATCCTACTTCGCACTGGGACCCCCCGATCCGTTTCCCGAAACGACGTGGTCCGACGACACGCCACCGTTCGCTCAAGATCTGATTTTTCCTGAATCCGTGGACGATAGCTTTCTGCCTGACATCGAGGCAGAATCGGTGCGTCGCCGCCTTGTGCCTGTGCGCCGAGAAACATCGGCGTTGCCCGCCCCGCAACGGCTGCCCGGTGTCCAACTGCCATTGCGCCGCTCCTCTGTCCGGCGTAGATCGCCTCGTTCCATGCCGGCGCAGCGCAGATTGGGGCAGCCTGCCGCTTCCCGGCCTTCAATCGCTGCGCGTGCGTTCTCGCAGCTAACCCAGAGTGCGTCGGGTGCTTTGCTAGTCAGCCGTCCGCAGAGCATGCTGGCCCATCTTGCACGCACGGTGCCTGTCCTTCAGCGCTCTGACCAACCGCTGCTCGACGGCTCGCCGCTACAAACTCTCGGCGAGTTGCTGCCCGAGCGACCGCAGCCATCGCCGAATCCACTCGGCGCGCTCTTGCCGGTAGCCCAGCAGGATTTTGTCTTCTCGCAGCCCCTGCTTCAGCGCTTTTTTGGCAAGATCCAGACGGATGAAGCGTCGATGCAGCCGGCACTCACAGCAGCGGGCCCACTGCGCCACCCTACCCTTGCACCCGCCGGGCAGGCTCGGCAAGCGGCGGTATCGACAACGCCATCCCCGCATCGCCGCTACCGGCCGGGTGATCGCCGTGCGGTTGCGCCACACCTTGCTGCGCTTCAATCGCGTCCACTGCATCGCCTGCCAACCGTTGCCATTCGAGGGAGCGCCGCCACGCCGGCGCCCATGACGCGGCGTGCCCCCGGCACGACGTTGACGGTACAATCGTCACCGGCGTCAACGATCCCCCTGCGCACGGCCAACTTGCCGGTGGATTCGCATAGGGTCGCGCGCCAGGGTTCTGCATCTGTCACATCAATCCAGGCGCCGTCGTGGCCGCCGGCCATGAGTGGATCTGATGACTCTGCGCCGTCGATCAGATTGCGCCTGCCCACCGTCGGTCAACACACCGAACCGATGATCCGGCGCTCAACGCTCACAGCCGCCTCGGAGTTGTGGCGTCCATCGTTGCTAACCGATGGCTCGCCGTCATCGCCCGCCGGCCTTCGAGCCGGCGACGCCGACGGCACGCCACCTGCCATCTTGCTGCATCGGGGTAGCACAGGCGTGATGCCGTCGCTGCACAGTGGCGGCGCTGCGTTACAGGGCGAAAGTCCGTTGCCTACATCCTCACTGCAGCGACGTCTACCTGCGACGTGGATGCCGTTGGAGTATACGGTGCAGCGGCTATTGGGGGCTTCTTTCCAACAGGATAGAGCTGCCGTGCCGTCGACCGTGGCCCCGCCGGCGACCCCGCAGGTACGCCGGCGATCGGTGCAGCCCTCGGCCCCTGTCGGTTCATTGCCCAATATATCATTGCCCGATGTGTCGTCTCCGCCGTCGCCCAAAGGTCGAGGTGCACAAGCCACCCTCCTGGAAAGGCTAGTACAACGCGATTTTGCCCATACCCGCGCCGCCGGCATTGCCCAGGGGCCTTTGTCGCTGGTTTTACCTGTCCGCGCGCCGACGCTCGAACCACAAAGAAATGCTTCGGATGAGTGGAGCGACGAAGAACTGCGGGGAGACGCCCAGGCCCGGCCGCAGTCATTGCGCAGAACAGGGTGGCGTGGAGAGACATCCCGTGCAGATCGATCGACAGCCGAACCATCTCGTCCCAGGCTCGTGGGCCGGGAAGCATCGACTGTTGCGCAGCGGTCCATTGCACGAGAGGCTCACTTGCCGCCACGAACGGCGATCTTGTCGCGGACACTGGCGATGCTGGCGCGTGACGACACACCTCAGGTTGCCGAACGCGCCGCGTTCGATCGTCCCCGGGGGCCGAGAGACGAGCAGGTGCCACAGCGTCCTATGTTCGCACTACACAGACACCCGTTGCGTCCGGCACGTCACCCGGCACAGCAGATCGCCCGATCTTCTTTTTCCCCAGGCGGTATGGGTTCCGCATCCCTGGCCCTGAGCACGTCAACCAGGGCGGCGCGTACGCTGTCACCCGTGTCTAACGCCTGGTCGGGCGCGGCTTTTACAGCCGCACCCGCCAATCTGCGCGGCTTCTGGCCGGAGTCGTCTGGCGCTCAAGGTGTTGTGCAGGCTGAGCGCAGGGCAGGGGCTGATGCCGGCACACAGCCCGAGCAGGCGATGAGCTTTTTGTCGTCTCAGTCAGATCCCGAGCGATCCCTGGGATCGGCGCGGCCCTCTTTTACACCGCTCGATCTACCCCTGCGCCGGTTGGCGGCTGCTTTTGCAAGCCCGCTTACCTCGTCCCTGTCCGAGGCGGCAGGATTGGTGACGCCAGGATTGGAAGCGGCCGCAGCATCGTTGCCCGTGCGGACGCGACATTCTCAACCGTCGGCGCAGGCGACCCGGCTGCGGGTGGCGCAACTGCCCGCTCGGCCTACACCCGCCCAACCCGTGCGCATCTCAACTGTGCTGCCATCGGCATCGTTGCCGGCCCTGGCTCAGCGCGTCGTTGGGCTTGTGCCGCAGGCCGGATCTCCATCGCCCACATCGGCGCCTGCATTGGCGACGCCCGCATCCACCTCGCCGCCGGCAACGGTGGGCGCTCAAACGCACACTGCTGCCCGAGAAGCGAACCTGGTCGATCAGATCCTGGGACGTGATTTCAGCGATCTGCGGCGGATGTCGCTTGACGGTAGTGGCGGCGCCGATTCACGGACCAGACTCTCGCGTCTGCCACTTGCCGGGCAGAGCAGCGCCGTGCAGTTGTCGCCGACCCGCACCGCAAAGGAAAGCCCGACGCCGGGCGCCCGGCGTCCGCGCACGCGCCGGCAATGGATGCAACACCTGCGCCATGATCTGCTTTCTGCTGCCATATCGCCTGGGCAGGATGCCCTGTCTGCGCCGGTGTCGATCGGCTCGAGTTTGCCCCTACCGAGGCTGCGGCGCCAGGAACATCGGGAAAATGCGCCTGAATCTGTGGCCCGGAAATCAGCCGCGCCGCGGGCGACGACAGGGGCCAACACCTTCACCGCTTGGACGGCGCCGCCTGTTTCCGCGGCCTGGTCGGCACAGTGGATGGGCGACGATATCGCCATGGTGGACCCATGGCGGGATTCCTCGGGCTCGGCTGCGTCGCCACAAGGGCTGATTTCACGAACGCCTGCCGCCTCCTACGAATCGCTGCCGCAAGCACCGTTTGCCAGACAGTTCATGCTGCGCCATCTTGATCCCTCGACCTCTGCCTCCGCGCTTCTGACAGAGGGCAGCAGCCCGCTGCCTGTTGGGTCGGAGACAGTGGGCGCGTCGCTGCGCGCCGGTCGGGCCGCCACCATCGCGCCCCGCCGCACTCGGACATCCGCGGCTGCACCCATGTCCGTCGAATCTGCATCCACTGACCGAGGGCCTGCACAACGGGCTGTCATGCCACTCAGCGCGACGGCGCGCGGGATTCGTCGCCAGATGGTTGAGCTGCCTGACTTGAGCAGAAGGGTAGACGAGGGTGGCCGGTCGAGGCGAAATCAGCACTCACTTTCTTTGCCGGGCCAACGCGACGCCACCGTGGTCGTCATCGCCGCACAACACGCCCGCTGGCCTTTGGGTTGCTGCAACGTGATTTCGGCGGCACCCGTCGCGCGATCCTGGCGCAGGGTCCGTTGTCAATAGCAGCCAGTGCCGGCGCAAGCACTCCGTTGCCGCCGGGTACCTATCAGAAAAGTCGGGACCTCGTGATGGACCCGCCTGGCTTCGATACGCCCTCGGCAGACTCCGGGCTACTCAACCGGCGCCGGCCCGGCATAGGTCACCGTAGCGACGAATCTGATGGTTACCCCTTGCCGCCCCTGTTGCTGCGACAGTTGTCCGCACCGATGCAGCCGTCGGTGCCCGCAGCCTTGAACGATGTCGAAACAGAGTCGTCCAGTGCAGGGGGACGGCGATCAACAGCGGCGTTACCGCTGCGCCGCAGCCGACAGTTAACCCAAACACTCCTCGAACTTGCCGAACGGTCTGTGCCCATGCCGGGGCTACCGCGCCCCAAGGCCGACCGAGGCGTCTCCGCTGCATCGCTACCTGCGGTGAGCGTGGGGCAAGAGCGAGGGCGCTCTTTGCCTGCCGCGGCAACGATTGTCACCAGGCGCGCTGGCTGGTCGTCTCGACGCTGAGACCGTGCTGCGCAGGCAGGCAACTGTGGTTGAACCGGTGTCAGGCCTATGGCAATCTAGATTGCTGCGCGATGATGAACGCGTGGCTGCTCCGCTCAGCTTTTTCGGATAGCAGCGGGCGGAGGGCAAGCTTCCCATATGGCGGCGAGCGTGTTGATGATGGCACGCTGTTGCGCACGTTTGACCGGCTACCCATACTGTCCCCTAACCTGACGTCGGGCATCGTGCCACCCAAGGCCAGGGCTGCACAATTTATATCGCTTGAACCGGCACTAAATCGGTTGTTGGGATGGCGTTCGTCGCCCTCGCCGTCACCTTCGCCGGCGTTGGATCATGGGCAAGTGGGGTCCTCCATGCCTGGGGCGGCGCCGAAACCATCAACGGCACGGGTGGCGCAGATGGCGCGTGGGGAACAGGTTTTACAGCGCATGGAGCAGGGCGGCTGGCGCTTTAAGCGACGGCCGACTTCGCCGCCGGTCAGGGCCGACGAGATGCAGCATTCGTTGGAGCGTTTGCGACGGCCCGCAGCCACACAGCCGATCCCCAGTGCGCCGCGTACATTGCTCGAGCGGGTGTTGCAACGAGATTTCGCCGGCGTGCGCGTGCAGATGGCTTCCTTGGGCGCATTGGGCGTGGAAGCTGCCACGCTTGGCAAGACCGTCTATCTTTCACCTGAAGCGGGGCGGCTCGATAGGCCTGAATCTGTGGCCCTGTTGGGGCATGAGTTGACGCATGTGGCGGCGCGCAATCAGGCGCCACTGCAACGCCGGCGCGCAGATGACGCCATCGATCTGCCGTTGGCGGCGCCGAGCTTGACGCGGCAACTTTCCCAACGATTGGTGCAGATGAGTTTGCCCGACGAAGAAGCTGCTGCCGATCAGGTGCAGAATCTGGTGCGCCGTTCTGTGGCGGGAGGTAGGCGGCCCGCCAAACCGTCCTTGCAGACGCGCCCATTGGCCGCTGCGCAGTTGGCCCAGCATACTGTGGATGGTCGCCGCTTTACGCCGACGTCGGCATTATGGCAGGGAGATGGATCGCCGCTCTTACCCAAAGAGTCGGCGCTGCCCAGTGCGTTCGCCCCCAGGGAAGACGTGTTGACGCAGATGCAATCGGATGGCTGGCGCTTCAAACGTAGGCAAGGGGCGGCGCCTATGGCCGAGGTGCAGCGTGCCCAGGAGACCGTGCAGACGCTCTCTGCGATGCGCGGCGCCGACATGCCGTTGCCGTTGGTACAGCGCACTCTGCTCGAACGGGTCCTGCAGCGCGATTTTAGCGGTGTGCGTATGCAGGTGGCCGGTCTGGAACCGTTGGGCGTGGAGGCGGCCGCGCGTGGCAACCGGGTGTATGTGCAGCGTGAGACGGCTGCAAACCTGTCGGATCCAGATAATCTGGCGCTATTGGGGCACGAATTGACCCATGTGGTGGCCGCCGGCCACGCACCGGTGCAGCGGAGCGTGCCTGCTTCAGTTCAACCTGACGCCCAATCCACGGCTCAGAATCTAGCCACGTTGAGGGGTCCACGCACCTTTTTGCCGGAACTGCCCACCGTCCAGCGTAGTGTCGCTTCTGAAGAGCGCAGCGCAGATCAAGTGGAGGCGGGGATTCGGCGCATGATGGTGCAACGATCCACGCAGCCGCGCCCATCCGTTGAACTGGCGCTTGCTCCGCTGGCGCAAACCAGGCCTTCGGACATACAATTGTCGACGCGCCCCTCATCGGACCCATCAATACCACGACACTCCTCGCCATCGACGCGGGAGCCGTTGAAGGTGCAGCGCGCGGTTGCTCCGCTGCGACGCAAAGTGACACCCGATCGCGTCTTGCGGGCAGCGGACGACGCCGATGGTGCAGATTCTTCGTCACTGTCGGGCGTCGCGCGGGCGGCAATGCCGGTGGCGCAACGCTACTTCACGCCGGTCAAACGCAACGGATCTGGCGAACCGGCAGATGAAAATGGATTCAACGCTTCTCCGTCAGGCACACATTCACGCTTAGCGGGCGCAGCGCCTGGCGAGACTATCACCGTCACTGCGGCGAGAGTGCAGCGCGCAGAGACAGATACACAGTTGAATGCGACTCTCAAATCACTCGAAGAACAGAGCGAGCCGGATTGGGGGGAATTGGCCGAGAGGATTTATCCCTTGATCAAAGATCGGCTGAGCGTGGAGCGCGATCGAATGTCGCAGTAGAGGCCGATTGACAGTGGAAGACGTTATCCTTACACTCACACTCGCTGAACACAGAAACCAATACACCTCGTAGTTCGCAATTCACAATTGCACCTCTGGGGGGAGGCTGAATGGCAACCGGTGAATTTCAAAAAGCAAAAATCGAAGTGGTCGAAGGATCGAAGAACGGGCAGTCGGTCGAGTTCATGTACAACCCTCAAGATCTGACCGTTTCGAAGAAGAACAAGTGGGCGCGCACGAGTACGCCCAAGACGAATGCCCCTGACACCGATTTCGGTGGCGGTGACGGCATGACCTTCTCCATCGGCAAGGTAATCTTCGATGGAACAATCCCCTTGGAAGGCGAGACGGTTCCACGCGCCAACATTATGGACGATCTGGACAAGCTGATGGGCTTTATGGATATCGATGACAGCTTGAAACGACCCCCCTACTGTCGTTTCATCTGGGGGCAGTATCGATCCATGCAGTTGACGCTTGAACAACTGGATATTACCTACAACCTCTTTGACCGCGCCGGCAAGCCGCTGCGCGCCGAGGTCGGTGTCACCTTCGGGCAGGCCGAAGACCCGACCGAGATCCCTTACCAGAACCCCACTTCGCGTAGCTATGCGCGCAGGTTCCACACCGTGATCGAGGGCGAAACCCTGGATCGGATCGCCCATCAAGAGTATGGTGATTCGACTGCGTGGCGACACATTGCCGAAACCAATAATCTGAACGATCCATTGGCCCTTCGACCAGGACAGCTCTTGCGGTTAACACCCTGGAATTGACGATAACCAAGAACCTACTTTTCGATTGATCGAGGGGTCATTATGCCGGCAGGTCCAACCGTTGAGCGACTTGGATTCAAAATTAACGGAAGCACTGACGATGCATGGTCGCAGGATCTGCGCGAGATCGTTGTAGAAAATACGATGCGCATGCCGTCGATGTGCACGATCACGCTCTACGACGGCATGAGCATCAACGAGAACTTTGCCTACATGGAGAGCAGCACATTCAAACTGGGCGCCGAGGTGGTGGTCTTTGTATTGGAGAGCAGCCCTGAAACCAGCGTCTTCAAGGGAGAGATTGCCGCCATCGAACCGGTTTTCGAGGAAGATGGCAGTTCGTCGCTGCTCATCCGCGCGTATGACAAGATGCATCGCCTCCATCGCGGCAAGACGACGCAGACCTTTCTGAAGCAGAAAGATTCGCAGGTTGTTTCGAAACTCCTGGGCGAAGCGGGCCTTGCCACAGGCACCGTCGAAGATACAAAGGTGATCCATGAGTTCTTGATCCAGAATAACCAGACGGCCTTGGAGTGGATCTCGATGCGAGCCGATGCCTTAGGGTTTCAGTATTATATGGAGGACGGCAAATTCCATTTCAAGAGTCCAGATTCCTTCGATGAGTCCCTGGTGAAAGTGAAGTGGGGTCTGGATCTGCGCAGTTTTCGAGTTCGGGTGGCGGCGACCCATCAACCCGGTGAAGTAGCCGTTCATGGCTGGGATCAGGTCAAAAAACAGGAGATTGTGGGTGTTAGCAGCTCAGATCCGACAAAGGCATCTGTTACGGTTGCTGCCCAGACGAAATCCGGCGGGAAGGCTGCAGATGTATTTGGTGCTGCAAAAACTACAGTAACCACTATGCCCGTCGTCGATGCCGATACTGCCCAAGCGATTGCCGTAGGCCAACATCGGAACGTGGACGGCGAATTCATCCGCGCCGAAGGGATCGCGATGGGCAACGGCATGATCAAGGCGGGCCGCTACATCGAAACAGAGGGGGTCGGCCAGTACAGCGGCAAGTACTTCGTCACGACGGTGCGTCACGTTTTTCGTAGCAGCGGCCGCTGGGAGACACAGTTCAGCGTCAATGGCCGTACATCGACATCGCTGCTGCAAGTCATGAATGGGCGTAGCCACAGTGGGCTTTACAACAATCGCATTAGTGGCGTGGTGCCTGCTCTTGTCACCAATCAAAAGGATCCGCTGGATCTAGGGCGTGTCAAAGTCAAATACCCGTGGATGCCCTCGTCCGGTGGCGGGATCGAGAGCGATTGGGTACGCGTGGCGGCGCCCGGGGCCGGCAAGAACCGTGGTTTCTACTGGATTCCAGAAGTGGGCGACGAAGTGCTGGTGGCCTTCGAACATGGTGATCCGCATCGCCCGTACATTGTTGGCGCCCTGTGGAATCAAAAGGACTTGCCGCCAGAAACGAATTCCACGGCCGCCGCCGCGGGGACAACGCAGCGCATCCTGAAATCGCGAACCGGCCACATCATGACGATGGACGATAGTGATGGTGCAGCCAAGATCCTGATCAGCGACAGCACCAACAAGAACTCAATTCTGATTGATACCAAACAAAACAGCATCACCGTCACGGCTGACAAGGACATCACGCTGACCGCCAAAGGCAACATCACGCTTGATGCCAAGGGCAAGGTAGATATCAAAAGCGGAATGGATACGGCGATCACGGCCACGGCTGCCTTCAAGGTCAGCGCCAAAGCACCCAGTGAGATAAAGGTTACTGGACCCCTTACGATTGACGGGCTCACTGTAACTGTAAAGGCGTCTACACAACTTTCCATGAGCGCCAATGCGATGGCTGAGATGAAAAGTTCGGGGATGGTTGTCATACAGGGCACATTGGTTAAGATCAACTAAGTCAGTCGATTTTCGAAAGGAGTTCATCTATGCCGGTTCCTGCAGCCCGTATGGGCGATTCGACTTCTCATGGCGGAACGATTGTGAGCGGTTTCCCCACTGTGTTGATCGGTGGGATGCCTGCGGCCAGACTTACCGATATGCACGCTTGCCCGATGGTAACCGGCATTGTTCCTCATGTGGGTGGGCCGATCGTCGGCCCCGGCGCGCCGACCGTGTTGATCGGTGGGCTACCGGCAGCGCGGGTGGGCGATATGGCAACCTGCGTAGGCCCGCCGGATACAATCGTAGTAGGTGCACCCACGGTCCTCATCGGCCCGTGAGACGGTAAATGTGGAAGTGTGTGAAGACAAGGAAGGGAGTGGTGCATGGCTGAAAGGGATATGCGGAGCCGGGAGTTTGTGGGGAGTGGGCTGCACTTTCCACTTCGCGTCAACTCGCACGGCGGGTTGGCGTTGACTCAGGGGGCCTCGGAGGTAGAGGAATCGATCCGTATCGTGCTTGAAACATCACCGGGTGAGCGGGTGATGCGCCCGGACTTTGGCTGTCGAGTATGGGAACTAGTCTTTGCGCCGCGCAATGCTGCCACCGAAGCGACGATGATCGAATATGTGGAGGACGCGCTCGCCATGTGGGAGCCACGCATCGAGGTGATTTCGGTCACACTTGTCGACGATCCCAACTACGACGACAGTGTCGTCCTGGTGAACATCCTCTACCGCGTCAAACGTACGCACGACGAACGAAGCATCGTCTTTCCGTTCTACATAATGGATGAACCCGCTGTATAGGCTTACCCTTACCCGGTAAGCATAAGGAGCTTGACTGTGTCTTTACCCTCTCCTAACCTGGACGATCTGCGCTTTCAACGTGATCTGGTGGATGAAGCCCGCCGCCGTATCATTCAATATTGCCCGGAGTGGACCGACTACAACCTGAGCGATCCTGGCATCACGCTGATCGAACTCTTCGCCTGGATGACCGAGTTGATGGTCTATCGGCTCAACCGTGTGCCCGACAAGAACTACGTCAAGTTTATGGAGCTGTTGGGAATCACGCTGAGGCCGGCATCCAGCGCACGTACAGAACTCACCGTCCGTCTATCGATGCCCTTCCCCATTCGCGAGGACGATGACACCATCGCCATTGTGCCCGAATTTGTCGAGGTCATGAATCGTCCATTAGAGGGGGAGGCGGAGGTAGTTTTCTCGACCGATCGGCGTCTTACGATTGCATCGCCCCGGCTCACCCAATTGCGCCGCAGCGTTGACTTTGCCCGCAATTACCTGTCGCGGCTCACCGTACAGGATTTTCGCGTCTTCCGCGACGCCGATCCGGTGCAGGGAGACACATTTTATCTGGGCTTCGACGAAGGCCGCCCTGTTAATGGCTATATCTTACAGCTAGCGTTGGAATGTCTGGCCACGGGGGGCACCGGTGTGCGTCGTGACGATCCACCCTTGGTGTGGGAATGCTCGCTGGGCGATGGTCAATGGTACGAGGTTATGCCGAGCCAGTTCAGCGGGGAACAGGATACCACGGGGGGGCTCAACAATCCTTCTGGGCGCTTGGTTTTCTATCTGCCCCTCTCGGCGCGTTCCGACGAAATCCAGGGGGTGAGCGCCTACTGGCTGCGTTGCCGGTTTGAGCAGCGTCGTTCGTCGCAGGGCGTCTACAGTCGCTCTCCGCGTGTGGCCAAGATCACTGCTTACGCCCTGGGGGCTGCGGTTACCGCTACCCATGCAACCCTCGTGCGCAATGAGGATCTTGGCATCACAAACGGGGAACCGGGCGAACTGTTTACCCTCTTCAACGCTCCTCTGCTTGATCCGGGAGAGGGAGAAATGCTCGAAATCGAAGAGCGAGTCGACGGCAGTATCGTCTTCGTACCGTGGACGCGCGTCGACGATTTCTCTCGTTCATCTCGCTATGATCGTCACTACACCCTCAACACGGCCAACGGTGAAATTCAACTGGGGCCCAGCATTCGCCAGAGCGATGGCAAAATGCAGCAGTATGGACGAGTGCCCGACGCCAACCGTCGTGTCCGCTTTACCCAATACCGCTCGGGCGGTGGATTGCGCGGCAACCTGCCCCCCAATCGGCTCACCACCCTGCGCTCATCTATCCCCTATATTGATTCTGTCACAAACTTGATTCGTGCCGAGGGGGGCCGCGACGCCGAGACGCTGGATCAGGCCAAGATCCGTGTGCCGCAAGAGCTGCGTACTCAACAGCGCGCGGTGACGGCCGAAGACTTTCAGGATCTGGCGCTCAAATCCGGCAGGAATGTGGCGCGAGTCAAATGCCTGACACCGGGCCACGGATCGAAATCACCCACACCGGGCACAGTGGATCTGCTGGTTGTGCCCGCGGCTTTTGAATCGCTGCAAGCCGGCGATCTCAGCGGGCTCTACCTGACGGCATCGTTGGCACAGCAGGTCGATGCTTTTCTCGATAAGTATCGTCTGCTGACGACAACGTTGCTCGTGCGTGAACCGGCGTATGTGGGCGTGCAGGTCAACCTTCAAGTCGTGGGCGAAGATCACATCCCTTCTGAAGCGCTGCGCGGGCGCATCAACCGCGCCTTGCGTAGCTTCCTCTCGCCGTTGAAGTTGCTCAATCCTGATGATCCTTCGAATGAGCTGATGCCTGAAGGCTGGGACGGCTGGCCCTTTGGTCGTGCGCTCTATCTTTCGGACATTCATGCCCTAATTCAGAATGTGCCCGGCGTACGTCACCTGCAAGATCTTCAGGTAGCGTCGCGGCAGGTGCTCCCGGTGCGCGAGTCTTCGACTGCCGAGCAAATGGAAGGCGCCGCCAATCAGCCCTTGCTGCAAGCCGTGGACCGGGTGCTCTATCTTGACGAAGATGCGCTGATCTGTTCGCTGATCCACGAGGTGACCGTGAACGATCCGCGCGCCAATCCCAACGGCGGACGCGGCAACGGCACGATGCCTAAGCCAATCACCCCCCCGGGCGAGATCAACCCGACCTTGAACTACAACTGATGGAAGGATCGTGTCTGTGACCTTGCCTGATCCGAGCGCTCCGCTCCAACCCGTCACCGTCTCGTATAGCCGTTCGAGGCGCAGTGAGGATTCGCGTCGTCGACGTGTTCGTCCTGCACATCGTATAGCGCTCTCCTATGCCGCCGATGCCTACCGTCGCTATCCCGGCGAGGAGCTACACCTGTTCTGCCGGCTGGAAGTACGAGAGGCATTGTCTGCCTTCAGCCTGGAGCTATCGATACCGGCCGGGCTTACGCTTGTCGAAGCAGATCGTGTGAACGGACCCGACGACGTAGTGATTTCGATTCGCGGTGTGGGCGACAGCCTCTACGTTGTATGGACCCGCGATGGTCAGACTGAACCGGGCACGAGCTACGAGTTCGAAGTGATCACCAACGTTGTCCAGCGCCGGGATGACTGGACGATTGAGACCGGGGCCGTGGTCACGGCGCGCAGTGTGGCGCATCAAGATCGTTTCGACGACAGCGAGTGGATCGAAATCCCGGTGCTGTCGAAGGGCACCTATCTGCGTTATCTACCGGCGCTCTACACCCGCGACGATCTGATGGGGCGGCTGCTGATGCTGTTTGAGAGCTTTTGGTCACCGATTAGCCGGCAAATCGGCCACACCGAGAAGTATTTCGATCCTGCCACAGCGCCGCCTGACTTTCTGCCTTTTCTGGCTTCATGGCTCGATTTAGTGCTCGACGAGAACTGGCCCGAAGAACGCCGACGCGATCTGTTGAAGGCGGCGCGCCGGCTCTATGAAAAGCGCGGGACACGCATGGGCCTTCAAGAATACTTGCAGATCTACACCGGCGGCGAAATCCAGATTATCGAACACAAGGCAGAAAATCTGCGTGTGGGGCGAAGCGGTATCCTGGGAGACAGCCGTGCCCTGGGCCTGCAGAATCGCCCGCACACGTTCACGGTGATTGTGCGTCTGCCCGCCGCCGAACTGGACGGCTCCGCCGGAGCGAAGGAAGAATCGGCCTGGCAGCGCATCATCACGCAGATCATCGACGCCGAAAAACCTGCCCATACCAGTTACACTCTTCAGATCGAGTCGATCTGAAAAGGCATTTGGAACCTAAATCAACGGATCAAAGGATCGACGCATGAGTGCTTATTCCCTGCTGCGCAGCTACCCGGGCCGACGTCTCAGCGCATTTGACGGCATGGCCGTTACTGCCGACGTCTGGCAAGAGGCGCACGACTATCACCTCTTTCACCATCGTCTACATGCCCTTGCCAATCATGGTGTCGGCATCGTCACCGGTATGGAGGTGATCGCCAGTGATCCACCCAGCCAGACTGTCTATATTCTGCCCGGTGTTGCCATTGATCCTAGCGGAAATACACTTGTGGTGGCCGAACCCACTCCCTACGATCTGGGGACCTATCAGGCGGGGACGCTCCACATCCTGATCAGTTATGACGAGAGCCGTCCCCAGCCCTTGAATGGCCGGCACGGGGACAGCCCCTACTATGTCTACACCGGCTATAACATCGAGACCGTGATCGACGCCCCCGATTCCCCTCTGGTGGAATTGGCGCGTATCTACCGCATGGATCTCAGCCAGCCTGTTACCAATGCCGTGGACAATCGTTCTGGGCAAAATCAGATCGATCTGAGGTTTCGCCCGCGCGTGGCTACGTTTAACACGCACAATGCACTGATCGGGGTTCATGCCCTCAATCGGATGTCTACTGCCCACCACACCAGTGGCGTGACCAATCTGGCCAACTCTCTTAGCCAATCGCCGTCGCTGCGGGTGTGGGTCGACGACGAGGTGACGCTCAGTGGCGATCTCAGCCGCTACACAATTCTCACATTGGTGGCGAAGGCGGCCTTTCAATTGGAAGTAGAAGAGATCAACGCCCTTTATCGATTTGTGCAGGGTGGGGGGACGCTGCTGCTAGAAAGCTGCCGTCGCGAAGGAGGCTCCACACCCGCATCGGACAATTTGCTGCGAGACATCACTGAGTCGCTCGGCGTGCGTCTGGAGGCGGTTAGACCCGGACACCCGCTTCTGTCGATACCACATCTCTTTGCGTCTGCACCTTCCGGCTATGAAACCCAGGGGGCGCCCGGACTTTGGGCCGCCAACGGGGTGATCTTCTCTACCTGCGATTATGGGTGTATCTTGACAGGCGAGCGGCGCGGCGGCGCGGCGACGCGTGAAGAGATCCGCTCGGCCTTTGAGTTTGGGCAAAACCTCGTCGAATATGCTCTGCGCCGGCGTGCGGCGGTGGCTCAGTGACGACGGCTCTCGGTAACCAGTATGATGTTGTGCCCTACGACGGAGCTGCATATGCACAGACCCATCCCGACGTGCTCGCCGTGGTGGCGCGTCTGCGTGGCATGTCGCCTGCGCCTGTGGAGAGCTGTCGTGTCCTGGAGATTGGCTGTGCTGCCGGCTACAACCTGATCCCCATGGCGGTGAGTCTTCCCAATAGTCAGTTTGTCGGGGTTGACTACTCGGCGCGTCAGATCGAAGACGGACAGAGCTGCATCGCCGAGTTAGGGCTGGACAACGTGACGCTCCACCATCTCGATATTTTGGATTGGGATGGTAGCTTGGGCCAGTTCGATTACATCATCGCCCACGGCGTTTACTCTTGGGTGGCTGCACCCGTACGCGATGCACTGCTCCGTCTCTGCGCCCAGGCGTTGACAGCGCAAGGCGTCGCCTACATCAGTTACAACACCTACCCCGGCTGGTTTATGTTGCGCGGTCTGCGTGAGATGATGTTCTATCATGTCCAGGATCTCAGCGATCCTCTCGAACGAGCCAGTCGGGCACGCGCTTTCGTTGAATGGTTGGCCCAGGCAACCGATCGCGACACACCGATTCCCTACAGCGCGTTTCCTTCAGCCTATCGTGATATGCTGCAGACCTACCTGCAAGGGAATCTAGTGGCGTTGGATCGTGATGCCTCTACCTTCCTACATGATGAACTGTCTGACGTAAACGATCCCGTCTATTTTCACCAGTTCGTGACGCACACCCGTGCTCACGGACTGAGTTATGTGGGCGATGCTGATTTTAGCAGCATGTTGTCTACGAATATTCCTGCCGAAGCCACAACCAAATTGCGCGAGATGGTCCGTACCAGTGTGGAAGCCGAGCAATATATGGATTTCCTGCGCAATCGCTCCTTCCGACGCTCGATCCTGTGCCGGGCCGATGTCAAACTGGGCAGCGCGCTCAACCACGCCGCGCTTGAGTCGTTCTACTTCTCCTCGTCGGCAAGCGCCGAAGTCGTCGTGGATGACAAGACGAAGAATCAGGTCGTCAAGTTTATTTCTGCGGATGGGGCAAGTCTGGCCACCGATCACCCGCTGACCGTGGTGGCGTTGACCTACCTGCGCGCCCATTGGCCGCAGCGTTTCTCTCTTGACGAGTTGCAGGATGCTGCCTATACGTCGTTGGCCGAACTTAACCCGCAGGCTACGCACTGGCAACAAGCTCTGGATGGGGTGGACATTGTGCAGCGTGGCGAGGATCGTCTTGTGCTGCTATCCGGCCTTATCCGCGGCTATGGCAGCAGCCCAGAGCTGATCAATTGCCATGTCCAGCGCGGACGATTTGTTACCCATGTCAGCGATTGCCCGCTGGCAAGCCCATGGGCCCGCTGGCAGGCGATGAAACAGAACAGGGCAGCGGACTTAAGCTTACGCCGGATCGATCTCACGCCTCTGGAGCGATTCCTTTTGGCGCGACTCGATGGCACAAAACAGGTCGACGACTTGGTTCAAGCCGTGATTGTGGGTCCGCTGGCGCGTGGAGAGTGGCGCATTGGTGAGGAAGGTGCATCGGCGTCTGCTGCCGCATCTGAGTCCGATCCGCGTGCCACCGTGGAGCGTTCGGTGGCAGCCAAGCTTGAATGGTTTGCCAAACTGCAACTGCTGATCGGGTAAGGCGACCAAGATCCATTGCATTTGTGACTGTTGCGGCTAGACAGACTCGCCAACAGCGGGTGCTCCAAAAGGGCAGCCCAGCACTTTACGTTGTCTCTGGTTTTATGTATACTGTTGTTGCTGTCGTCTTTCTTCCAATTAAACGAGATTATAGGTATAACGTGAGGTAGATATATGCCTCAGCGCATAGGTGCCGTATGCCTCTCGTACCGCCTCAGGTAAACATCCTTTGCGGCGTTTGTATCTGCTTGCCTGGCAGTTGAACACGGGCACGGCCTACTTATGATACTCTTACTCCCTCAAGTGAAACTCTATGGAAAATCCGCAAGCGAAAAATCGAGTGGAAGTAATAGATCGTGAAGGTTGGCGCAAAGAGTATTTGCTCAACAGAGCGATTTTTCATATAGGCAGTGATAGCCGGAATGATATTGTCCTTGAAGCGGGGCGTGGGGCCGGTATTGAGCCGCGACACGCACAACTGATCGCTACCCAGGCCGGTCGTGGCTATCGCCTGGTCAATCTGGGCCAGAGCGCGATTGTGCTGTCAGGCCAGGGAGTGTTGCTTCCTCCCCGCGGTTCAGTGGACATATTCGACGGTGATGTTGTGCAGATCGGTGAGCATACCTTCCGTTTCTTTGTGACCGAGGGCGTTTCGCAGGCGATTAGTCTGAGCTTTCGCCTGGCCGATTCCTCGCTGACGGTGGATGCCCTCCTTGAAGGCATTGTCACGGTTCAGAACCTCGGCCCTGCGCCGGGTGTACAGTTCAAGTTAAGCGTCGAAGGGATCAGTTCCGCCTGGTATGAGATGGGGCCTGGCCCGATCCTCTTCCCCGGGGCACGCAAGGATGTGCCCATTCGGATCCGGCATGCGCTTGATCCAACAATTCCTGCCGGTCCACGTACAGTGACTGTACGGGCGACTGCATCTGCTGCCTATCCAGGTGAGAGCGCGGCCGTCTCGCAGATGATCCAGATTGCACCGTTTCGCAAACATTCACTTCGATTGATTGCAGTTTGAAATATCGCGACGTCCGGGTCTGTGCACGGTTTTCCCCTTGCGACAGCCGCCTCGCCTGCAGATGATTCACTGTAATTGCAAAGGGACCAATATGGCGTGTAGACCGGTTGTGAGGGTTTTTAGTGCGTTGATGATACTTTTTTTTGTGGCGACGATGCCTGTTTCTCTGCTTGCGCAATCGACGTCATCCATCGTCATCAACAGTATCGATGACAGCGCCTTCCCCCAGGTCGATGTGGCGATTACCGTGAGCGGCGCGCTGGCCGGCACTGATCTGTCTGTGGCCGATTTTCAGCTCTTTGAGGATGGACTGCGTGTGCCGGCATCCGCGGTGGAGGTAGTGCCGGGCGATACACAACCGATGAATTTGGTTCTGGCGGTGGACATCAGCACCGAAGCCGCCGATTTGGCCAAGATCCAGACCGGGTTGCTGGCGTTGATTGATCGGTTGAAGAGTGGCGATCAGGCCATGCTTATCTCCTTTGCGGATGATGTACGCCTCGTTCAACCCTTCACAGGTGATCTGAATCAAGTTCGCACTGCGATTCGTCAATTGAGCGCGGGTGGCAGCTTTACGGCACTGAACCGGGCCACAAGCGAAGCGTTAACGCAGGCACAATCACTGCCTGTTGGGCAGCGCGCGGTTGTCATTGTTACCGACAGCGTGGAAAACATCAGCGATACCGATCTCGCCATTGGATCTGCGGGCATCGTGCCTGTCTACGTCGTGGCCTACAGTCCCAAAGTGCAAGCTCCTGGCCTCATGGAAACGTTCGCCCGTCAGATTGGCGCTGAGTTGACGCTGGTTGATGCGGCGACGGCGGCGCAAGTCCGCCTGCAAACGCTGTCGTTTGGTAGCGGGGTGCGCGGCTACCGTCTTCGCTTTGCCTCATCGCTGCTTGCCGACGGGGCTGATCACACCCTTTCTATCAATCTGAGCCAGGGCGACGCTGCCGATCGAGACAACGCTCTTTTTCGGACTCAGCCTGGTTCGGTTGCTATCGACGTTCCTGAGTTAAGCAATGGCGCACAGGTCGGCGGTCTGCTCTCGCTGTCTCCGCAAGTTTCTGCGCCCGGCACAATCGAGCAGATCGAAATTCTGCTCGACGGCCAGCCACTGGCCTTGCTTGATAGTGTACCGTTTGCCTATGTTTGGGATAGCGGGCTGGTAACGCCTGGCAGCCATGTGCTCGGCATCCGGGCTGTGGACAGCGTCGGCAACAGCGGCGAAAAGTACGTCACCGTCACCGTTGTGGACCCGATCCAGGTAAGCGTGCGTACGCAGCCGGAACGCTACTTCCTGGGGGACAGTGTGACCGTGCTTGCTGATGTCAGCGCCGTGAACGGCGTTTCTTCGGTAGACTTTCTGCTCAACGACATTGTCGTGGCCGAAGTCGTCACCCCACCCTACCAGTTTACATTGGATACAGGTGGCTACAGCCGGGGGACTTTCCCGGTGACGGTGCGTGTACGGGATGCCACGGGGTTCGCCGAAGCGACGGAGTATCCTATGGTGTTGACCTTGCCTCCGCCTCGTTTCTTCTTCACCGAGCAAGTCTGGCTGCGCATCTTCGCTGTGGTTAGCATTTTACTGGCTCTCCTCTTGGCCAGGTTGCTGCTCGCATACCTGGCGACGTTGGCACGGCGTCAGCGCCGGGCGCGCTTTCAGATTGAACTACGCAACGAAGGAAACCAAAAGGGCGCTTATCTACTGCGCGCCGATGATCCCAAAGGCCAGGTGACGTTTTCTATTCTGCTCAACGGGCTGATTCTGCGTGGCCGTAACATCACCGACTGGGTATCGGTGCAGTCGACTGCCCTTGAGACACAGGGCAAACGCACACAACGGGCCGAGGCTGCGCCGTCTTCTGCACGACCTGTCTCGGTGCAGCCGGTGGCGGGACAACCTGCCGCTGCCTTCCAGGTGCAGGCTGCACCCAAACCGGCGTCGCGTAAGGGCTTCGATCAAGTGGCGACAACGCAGTCGTCGTTCTCAATAAGCAAGAGTGCCTCATGGGTCACGACCATTGCGCGTTCGTTCATGGGCATTTTCAGCGCAGTAGGCAGAATGTTGCCGGCTTCATGGGGCGGCGGTGTTCTGGCGCGAGCCTCATCGGGCGCAGGGCGAGCCTATTCACAGTCGATGGGCGTCTATCGGATCAATCAGGAGTTGGAAGGCGCTAAAGGCAACATAGAAGGTGGGCGACAGCTTGTGCCTGCTGCCCAAACGCATGCCCCTGCCGCCGTAGCCGCCGCCTCTGCAACTGCGCAGCCTGCCGTCGCGGTGCCGATGACTGCTCCCTCTCAAATGCTGGCTCCGACGCAGCCGTTGCCGTCTCCCGTTCCTTCGCCCAGCCGCAATGGACAAAGCCAGCCTATGCCTGATGGCAGCGAGCAGAATGGCCGCTCGGTCAATGGCCATCATGGCGCCTCGCTGGAAGCGACAGACTTGCGCTACGATGCCAATGGCGCTGTCTATCGACGTGTTGTCCGCCATGATCCCAATTCGGCATGGACTGAAACGCCGGAGATTGCCCCAGGAGACGCACTGCTGTTGGAACTGCTTCTCGAACCGAAGCGTGTTGGTCGAACGCGGACGCACTCCTTTCAGATTCGGTCGCTTCCGGTAGCGGAGAGTGCCGGCACGCCATTGATCACGGACGGAGCGGCCAAGATCCGCGGTATTTCGTGGTTTTTGTGGCTGCTTATGCCCACGTTGGTGATAGTGATCACCGCCGCCATCGTGCTCTTCATGCTGCTCTTCCTGTTGGCCGAGTTTGGCATACAACTCCCAACCTTGCCGATTCCGCCCATTCCCTGGTTACCCTTTGATCTCGTCTAAACCATTGCCTGCGCCTATTCAAGCGGAGCCCTTCGTCTTCTTTGTTGGTTTGAGCTTTCATTCCGACAAAAGCATGGGTTTGTTTTCTTGCCGTGCGCCCCGGTTATTGGAAACGAGTATATCGCCGAAAGGTAGATCGCACAGTCTGTGACGACCTTTGATCAGATTGAAATCATCTCTGCCGGTGGCGTGATCGAGTTTTACGATCTCAATCCCGCCCAGGGGCTGACCAATATTGGCAGTCATCCAGAAAACGACGTCGTATTGCCTGGTGGGAGTGTTGCGCCTTTCCACCTGGTTATTGATCACCGCGCTCAGCCGGTGCAACTACTTGTGCTGGCAGAAGAACAACCAACCACGTTGGATGGGCGGGCACTGAACAAAGATCAGCCGTGGGTCCTGCAAAACTGGTCTTCCATTGAAATCGGTGGCTACACGCTGATTCTCATGCAGAACAGGAACGGCAGTCAGGCCGCTGCCGGAGTCCAGACCGGCGCTAACGCCGGCGGATTCCCTTCTGTCACGCCGACTGTCTCTTCCGCCGGTGCGGCCTTCGAGACGACCGTGCCTCGATCTGCGCCACGAGCACCTGCGTCGTCTTTTGGCGGACAGACTGTAGGCGCTACACCGCCTCCTGCCGCCGGTGTAAGCTTTCCGCCTGCCGTTATTGTGCCACTTTCCGGCAACGGCGGTGGTCAGGTAGCGGCTGCCCCGGCCAACAGCGGAGACTGGGGTGATCCACAGCGCCTCCACCGTCTGCTTTCCCCTGTGCTCGATCACATAGATGAGTTGATCCAGGTGGGATTGGGCGAGCGCGATCAATTGGTGGACGTTGATCAGACTGTTGCCTATCAACTGACGATTACAAACGCCGGTGATCTCGTCGCTAGCTTTGATCTGAGTGTCGAAGGTGTCGATCCGAATTGGCTGGTGGTATTGCCGGCGCGTGTGGATCTCAACGACGGCCAGTCCGGCATTGTCACCGTTACCGTAACACCGCCGCGCTATGCCACCACCACCTCCGGCCGCTACTATCTTTCATTCACCGTCACCACGCCCGAGTATCCTGGCCATTATTCGCAGGTGGGCGCCTCGCTGACTGTGCGGCCGTACTTCAATGTCCAGATTGGCGAACTCTCACATAAGCGACAGACGCTGAAGTGGAACCGCCCTATTGGTGAGACCTACTTCACTGTTGCCAATAGCGGCAACAGTATGGTGCAGGTTCAGCTTGAAGCACAGGATGAAGAACGCGCCTGCCGGTTTGAGTTTCAATTTGCGGAACAGGGTCTCACGTTTACACGTCAGGCCGAGCTCAACCTGGGCGCAGGCGGGCAGAGCGAAGTGGCATTGCTGATCGAGCCCAATGACCGCCCCTTGATCAGCTTTCGCAATCGCACCTATCAGTACGACGTGCGCGCCACGCCACTGGGTGGTCAGCAGTTCCCACGCATGATTGCCGGGCAGGTCAAGGTCATCCCATTGATTGGGAAGGGACTGATCTTGCTCTTTCTCTTTTTGATATTGGCCCTGGTCATTGTGATCTTCTCGCCAGGGGTCGATCAGTTCTACCTCACCGATAGTCAGGCAAGTCCAGTGGCAGAGGTCCACTACGGCACGCCGGTGGTACTAAACTGGCGCGCTTCGCGTTTTTCTGCCGTCAGCCTGCAAGGACCAGGTCTTGCCTTAGCCACGCCGCGACCATTGGGAACGGCCGAACTGCTGCCGGTTGAATCAGAGACGTACAATATAGAGGCGCAGAACTTCATTTCACGCCTGGGGCTGCCCTCTCTCTTTGGCAAACGCGTCGACACCACCACGATCAGGGTGATCCCGGTTGATCCGATTATTTCCTTGAGCGCCGACAAAGAAACGTTGACGGTTGGCGAGGCGGTACGCTTCGATTGGTCAATTCAGCAGGCCGATCGGGCGTTGCTCGTGATCAACAATAACCCGACTGCACTGCCCACAGAACAGTTTGTGGGCAGCGTCAGCATGACGCCGTCTTCGGATCTAGTCGTGCAAATTATCGCCAGCAACCCATCGGTGGCCAATTCAGGCACGCCCCATGCGTTGAGCAAACCCATCCAGGTGGTGACGCCGCCACCGACGCCTCTGCCGCCGCCGGCCGTACTGGTCTTTTCCGCGGCGCCGATTGCCATCACCGCCGGTGAGACCGTGAACCTGGAATGGCGTGTGCGTGACGCAGCGACTGTCTCCATTGAAAATCTCGGCGACAATCTGCCTGCCGAAGGCAGCCGACAGGTGACGCCCTTGCAGACCACGACCTTTGTTCTGCGCGCAAACACATCCAGCCCAGGCGTTAGCGGCGGTGGCCAGATCTTTGAGGAAGTCACCGTGATTGTGGTGCCGCCACCCACGGCAACGGCGACGCCCAAAGCGCCCACCATCACCTTCTTTCAGGCATCGCCCAAAGAGGTGGTGCGCGATGGCACCGAGCCGGTCAAACTCTCGTGGTCGGTTGGCGGCGACGTCACCAGTGTGATCATATTTAGCCCCGATCTGCAGATTCCGTCCACGTTGACGCGCACCGGCACAATTCCGATCCAGCCCAATAAGTCGACATTCTTCATCCTGACGGCGGCGAACGGCCCTCAGAGCACCACTGCTCAGGTAGACATTACGGTGCTTGAGCCATCTCCGACGCCGTTACCGACCGAAACGGCAACCGCTACCACAACCGCTACGCCTACGCCCACGTTGACGCCGACGGCGACTGCCACACCCAAACCCGAAGTGGCTTTCTTCAACGCGGAGAGCGGAGAAAGCCCGTCTAGCCCTGATGATGTACAACTGATTGGCGCTGATACCTATCGAGTGCTGGTGGGCTCGCTGGTCAGGCTGACATGGTCGTCCAATCTGTCGACGCGTGTTCAGCTCCGAGCGGTGAAACTCGACAATTCGACCGTCGATTACGGTACGCGGCCGCTAGGCGGTGATTTTACCTTCCGCTTCGACGGTTCAATTCGCAGTTTCGAGTTGACGGCGCATAACGACTTCCCCGAGGGGGGGACGGTGGCGTCGCAGCCCAAGGTGATCACGATTGACGCCCTTGAAATTCGACCACCGGCGCCATTCGCCATGAACGGCCTATCCACAGAGGCACAGAACCAGGTTTCCTGGAGCTACGATTCACAGTCACTCAGTCTGATCCGCTCCTTCAGGATCTACCGTGCCAATGGCGACGGCCAAAACGCCACGCTTGTCGCAGAGGTTGCCCCCACCGAGACTACGTGGACGGATACAATTCAGCCCACGTGTGGACGTTCGTACTTTGTCGTCGCTACGTATCTCAATGTCGAAGGTCAGATTTTGGAAACTGAAAGTCCGGAGACTAGTTGGTTCAGTAATGTTTGCCCGACGAATTAGTGGCTTTCTCGCCAGGTTTCTGCTTTTGGATGCGACGCATCACCGCAACCGCGACTTCTAGCTCATGATGTCTCGAGTGCGAAGCATTGTACGGTGGGCGCGTTGCATCCTACTATTTCTGCACTATGTTCATTTACCAGGGCTACTTATGCGTCTTCTCATGCTATCCACTCGATCCATTACGCCGCGCATTGTTCGTTTCGCGTTGGCGACTCTGTTGGCGCTGATTCTAGGCAGCAGCCTGCTGCTTGGTCTGGCCACAGCCCAGGAAGATGAACCGAACCCAGTCCCTACGGGATCATCCGCCGGCGCCGCCGGGGCTTCGATCATCCCCGAAAGCGGGCTACCGTCTGGGCTGCCCCCCCAAGGACGCATTATCGGCCCGGTGGCCTCGCCGGACTGGATCGTCGATCTCCAGCAACGTTCGACAGAGATGGGGTTGGCGACGAATGAACTGACTATCCATAAAGCCGGCCCAGCCGAAGCCTTCAACGGCGCTGAGATCGTCTACACCATCACCTTAACCAATACATCTAATCTGCAACTGAACGCTGTCTCTGTGCGCGACGTGTTGCCGCGCGGCACACTCCGCGATATTCGCTGTGTGCCTGCCAACTGCGATTATGTGGTTGAAACACGCGAGATCCCCGAACCCCTTGGCGGCACCATCGTCGTCACCGAAACCCGTGAGCTGAGTTGGACTTTTCCGCTTGCGCCCCTGGGTACCCAGACACGTAGTTTCGTCGCCCGCATTGTGGGGCAGTCGGATGGCGCTCTGATCAAGAATCAGGCCTTCGCCAACTATACACTCAACAGTGAGTTGCTTTCTGCCAATAGCAACGAGGTTCAGACTGTCGTACGTGTCCGAACGGTGGAAGGGGCGGGCGCCGCCATCTCCACGGCGCCGAACTGGTTTTCAAGTGACCGCGGCGGTACCCTTGGGCTAGATTGGGGGGATTTCGACCGCGACGGCGACCTGGATCTGGCTCTGGCTTCATCCGTGGGCACCAGCATCTACCGCAACGATCAGGGCAGCATGCGGCGCCTGTGGAGCAACACACGCGTCACGTTTGGTGTGCGCTGGGGTGATTTCACCGGCGATGGTCGTCTGGAATTGGTTGCCGTCGGTGATCAGGCCGGCAGTGAAGGCATCAACTATCTTTACAATGTCGCAGGCAGCACGGTGCAAGAGACGCTGCGCTTTACGTCGACGGCACAGCTCGTGCGTGCCGCGCCGGCTGACGTCGATGGCAACGGCACACTGGACCTGATTGTCAGCACCAATGCCATCAATGCCGGCTGCCCCGTGAGCCTGTACCACAACGACGGCGCAGGAGGGTTGACCGCCGCCGGCTGTATCAGCCGCCGCGCCACGGCTAGCATCGGCGTTGGCGACATAGACAACGACGGCTTCCTCGATCTGGCGTTGGGTCTCTTCCCGAATTCGGTGCAACTCTTCCGCAACGATGGCGCCGGTAATTTCGGTATCAGCGATGGCAGTGGTAGCCGTCGCGCCACCTTTGTCATCGACAATTCTGTTGCCTTTCTGCCCTATGACTTTGCATGGGGCGACTACAATGGGGATGGCTACCTCGATCTGGCAGCGGCCTACCCATTGTTGAGCCAGGCGCGTATCTATCGAAATATGGAAGGCACAGGCTTTGCCGAACCGGTGATCCTGCGCACTGACCGCTTTTTGACGCCCTTCACGCTGGATTGGGGCGACTTTACCGGCGATGGACATCTCGATCTCGCCGTCGGTGACCTGGCGCCTGTTGTCTATTCGTACGTGGGGGGCGGCTTTCAAAAGCAACCATTGCTCACGACCGGCGGTGTCAGTGGACAGGTATGGGCGTTGCGCGGCGTCGACGTGGATCAGGATGGGGATCTCGACCTAACCGTCACCAATCGCGACGGCCCCAGCGTCATCTTTACCAACTTCGCCGCTGTTTTTGCTCAGGATTTGAGCATTGTTCCGTCGGATCTGGATGTAGCCCGTTCTGCCGCCGACGATGTCGTATGGGGTGATCTTGACGGCGACGATACCCTGGATTTGCTCTTTGCTGCCGGAGTCAATCAGGTGGCAAGCAAACGCTATCTCAACCGGCAGGGCGCCTTTGCTCTTCAGGACGAAGCTACCCTGAGTGGCTTCGGGCCGCACAGTGTGGCGATTGGCGATGTCGACAAGGACGACAATCTGGACATTGCCGTCGGCACTGCTCAGAACATTCAGATCTTCCTGTCCGGCAACATTGGCAGCGCCGATTGGACTTCGAATCCGCTGAATGCCCGCGCCACAGCCATGGCCTGGGGCGATTTCGACGACGACCAGGATCTCGACCTGTTGGTGGCAACGGCCGGCGACGGTGTACTGCTCTATCGCAATGACGCCGCGGGGACAGGCAACGTCGGCCTTACGCTCTCGCCCTTTTGGAAATCGCCCGAGCGTCTTAACGCGTCATCGGTGGCGTGGGCCGACGTCAACCGCGACTTCTACCTCGATTTCGCTGTGGGCGTAGACGGCGGACCCAATCGCGTCTTCCTCAACCAATTGCTCAAAAACGCCAGTATCGTCAGTTTTCAACAGGCCGCCTGGCAACCCGCCGTGCAGAACGATGCGACCCGTGATCTGGCCTGGGTCGACTTCGATGGTGACGGCGATCTCGATCTGAGTGTCGCCAACTATGCTGAGGCCAACCTGATCTACGGCAACATCCCGGCTGCTTCGGGGTTTGCCCTTTCTACGCAGCCAGTCTGGACATCAACTACGATCAGCAAGAGCGTCGCCCTCGACTGGGGCGACGTAGACAACGATGGCGATCTGGACATGGCCGTGGCCAACGACGGCGAAGCCGACCAACTCTTCATCAATCGTCAGGCAAAACTCTTTTGGATCTGGGCATCACCTGAGGCCCAGGCCAGCACCGGGGTTGCCCTGGGCGATGTGGACAATGACGGCGATCTGGATATGGCCGTCAGCCAGGGCGGCGGAGGACGGAATGGTTTCTACGAAAACATGTTGATCCTGCCTGCTCACCTTGGCGACGAGTATGCCGGCGGTATTCCACGCTTGATCAATCCTCGTTACCTCAGTGTATCGCGCCCTGGAACAGTTGACAGCGCCTACCTTCTCTCTTCGCCGAAGATCTTGTCGGGGCCGAATCGAGCGCGTCATACCTGTGGCGTTCCGTCTTTATGATCCGAATGGGCTGCGCAATTCGCCCGGCTCGAATGCGAATGGCACACCCATCTTGTTCAGTCTGCTCAAGTTCCAGTATTCGGTGGACGGCGGCGGTACGTGGCGCACCGCGACCTCGGCGACAGCGATATCACCGACCATGCTTATCACGCCTACACGGCTTGGTATCGAACTCACCTTTAACTGGGATGCACAGGCCGATAAAGCCCTCAGCGAAGACGCACGATTCCGGGTTAGCTTGGTTCAATCTGATGAGACGGGGCCGGTGGCGTTTGCGTCCGCTTCGGCGGTAAGTCCGCCCTTCCGCGTGCGTGCGACGACCTGCCAGTGGCCGGCCAATGTTCGCATTACAACGACTCCCTCCGATCCCGCTGCCAATCAAACGGTCAGCCTGGTGGCGCAGATCGATGCCAGCGGCGTGGTGTCTACCTCTTGGAACCTGGGCGATGGAAATCAGGCCGGCGGTCTTCGTGTCGCCCATCGGTATAGCTACGGCGGCACCTACAATGTGACGTTGACCGTGCTGGGCGAATCCTGCCCGATTGCACGTGGACAAGTGATCACGCATACCGTGCGCGTTGGTGCAGGCATTCCGCCCATCTTTCTGCCTGTGGTTTACGCGCCACAACAAGGCAGCCGCAGCGCGCCGCCGGCCGTTCCATTGGCCGTACGCGGGCTAGACGGCGAACAGGCCGAGGATGGTTCGCTCACGTTGCGCTGGGATGAGCCTGAACAGCCGCAGTCGGTGTTGAGCTATCGCATCTACCGTAGTGTCCACACCGGCGACTTTGTAGCCTGGGATCAGGTGGGCGCCGATGAACGCAGGTATCGAGATCGTGAGCCTGCGTGCGACGTCGCCTATTTCGTCACGGCGCTTGGCAGCGGCGGTGAGAGCCCGGTCGGCGACCGGGCCTACTATACTGAGCCTTGCAGCGGAGGCGCCGAATGACGCACAGACGCACTCTGGTCGCCCTAACCCTTGGTCAACGCTGCCGGCTTTTGCTCATGCTGCCCGCCATGCTCCTGGCGTTGCTCTTGCAAGGGATCGCCGTGCAGCCGGCGTCCGCTCAAGAAGGATCGCTTACCTGCGGTGCCGCCGTGCCCATACTATCCGTGCAAAATAACTCGTACAGTGCAGAACCTGCGCTGACCGAAAACGGCGATCACGTCATCTTTTGGTCTACTGCCAACCCACCGGCGACCGACAACCCTGACGGCAATATCGAAGTGTTCTCCGCCAGCCTGAGTCTGACGCAGACGACATTCGCGCCTCAATTCCGGCAGTTGACCGGTTCTAAAGGAAGTATCCTTGGTGGATTCAACCTGGCCCCTGCGGTGGATGGAGTGGGTCGTTACGTAACCTTCTTTTCGGATCGTGATCTGGCGCCAGGGCAGAACCTCGACGCCAACTTTGAGATCTTCCGGCTGGATACCCAATCTGGGGAAATTTTACAGATAAGACGTACCGTGCGCGGGGCGAATCTCTTTCCGTCAATCAGTGCCGATGGGCGTTTGATTGCCTTTGTATCCGATATTGCTCGCGGCGCCGGCCAGACGGGGACGGACGATGTACAAGGCAATCAGGAGATCTTCATCGCCGACCTGACCGATCCGGCCGCGATCACGTTTAAGCAGGTGACGACGACGCCGCTTGGCGTGATCAACGAAGATCCTGTGTTGAGCGGCGACGGTCGCATTTTGGCGTTTGTCTCTGATGTTGACGGCAACTCCGAGATCTATACCTACACGGTGGGCAGTGGGATCGCTCCGGTGAATGTGACGAAGACGACCGGCGGTACCAATGCGCATCCGTCGCTCAATTTCGATGGTAGCCGCCTCGTCTTCCTGTCGGATCAAGCACTGGAAAGCGGCAAGACCACCGGCGGTTTGCCGCAGGTGGTCTTATACCCGAACCCTCAGACCGGCAGTGGTTTCTTCCAGGTGACGGCGACCGGCAGCCACAATCACCCGGTGATTGGCGGCGTGGGCAATCGAATTTCGTATCAGCGCATCGTCGGCAGCCAGGAAGATATCATGCTGTACGATGTGGTGAACGAGAGCGAACGCCAGCTTTCGGCCAGCGCCGCCGGTCGCCAACGGCTCAATACCAGCATCAGCCGCAATGGGACGGTCATCGCTTACGAGGACACTGGCGCCATCTATGTGATCAACTGCCCGATTGCCGACCTGTCGCTTGCCGTCGACAGTAACGCCGATACGGCGATTGCCGGCGCCCCTTTTGCCTATCAATGGCAAGTGACGAATCTTGGCACCTCAAGCGCGGCTGAAGTGGTAGTAAGCGCCGCCCTACCCACTGGCTTCAAACTGAGCCAGGCCGGTGACGCGTCTCCGGAGTGTAGCCAGACGGCCAATCAAGTGCAGTGCAACCTACCGTTGCTAACCGTCAGCGAAACCAAAATGCTGACTATCCCTGTGGTGATCGACCCCGACGTTCTGGGCACGAAATCCATAACGGTGTCAACGCTGTCTTCAAACGTCACCGATCCGGATCCGCGCAACAACAGCCGCACCATTACCACGCTCGTTGATGCCGAAGCGGATCTCGTCCTGGTGCAGCCGCGGTCGACGACCACTGCGCCTCTCTTCGATGAACCGATCACCTACACGTTGGTGTTGAGCAACCTGGGTCCATCGGCGGCGCGCAGTGTGCGTATCACGGATACACTGCCTGCCGAGGTGACGTTTGAGAGTGCTGCGCAGTGTACGGTTGCCGCAGGTGTTGTTTCGTGTAGCGTGGACGCGGTGGCGCCGGGCGAAGTCGTGACGCGCACCATTGTGGCGCGTGTCAGCGCCTTGGACGAAGTGCAGATCGTCAATCGCGCTGCGGTGGGGTCGATTACGCGTGATACCAACGCCGCCAACAATTTGGCAGAACGCGTCGATGGCATCAACACTACCTTTGATCTGGCGCAAAGCCAGGCGCTTGAGCCCGCCTATCTGCGTGCCGGCGCGCCGATCACCTATTCGTTCGCCATCACCAATTTCGGGCCATCGGTGGCCGAGGCGGTGGAGATCTCGTTGACGCTGCCGCCCCGATTCGCCCCGGACACGGACGAAGATGGGCATCCTCTCTTCTGTGGCCTATACACCTGCACAGCCGGCATCGACACTTCGCTCCCCTTTACCGTCAACGTGGGGACGATGAGCCGCGCTGAACGTGTGGATGTGCTGATTCCCGGCCGCATGGACCCGGCTTTTAGCGGACAGATTACCAGCACGGCCACGGTCTATTCGGCTGCCGAACCATCCGCCGACCGCAACTTGAGCAACAACGACAGCGAAGCCAGCTATGAGGTCTTCCAAGAGGCCGATCTGATTATCGAGCCGATTGACCTGCTGAGCGAAGTCGTGGCCGGCGCGCCGGTGACCTATGTGATCAGCACGCTCAACGGGCGGCCGTCCGTCGCCAGCAACGTCGTCCTCACCTTCAGCATCCAGCCCAGCGTGACACTCACCGCGCTGGACGTCAACGTGGGCACGTGTAGCGGATCGACGCTTGTCACCTGCGCCGTAGACGTGCTCACGCCTACCGAGCGGCTGGTAGTGACCGCGACCGGTATGCTGGATGCCGCACTCACCGGCGTTCTGACCGTCAGCGCCGGCGTCAACTCTGATACCGAGGACTTGATCCCAGACTTCGACAGGCGTACCCGCGTCGACGACGTGATCAACCGCGCCGAGTTCACGCTGCGCAATCAGCCGTCGTCGTTGCAGGCCGTCTCGGGCCAGAGCAGTCTACTCTTCGATCTGGTTGTCACCAACCTGGGGCCGTCGCTGGCGCGCACAGTGGTGTTGACCAATGTGTTGCCGATTTCCACCACTGCCGGCCAGATCTTCGTGCCCAACAATGTCACCTGCGCAGCGCCGGCCCGCACCATCGTCTGTGATGTGGGCAGTGTGAATGCCGGGACGTCGTTGACCGTCTCGGTAGAAGCTGCTGTCAACGCCGACGCTCTGGGCACATTGATCAACCGCGCCACCGTCGATTCGGACATTACCGCGCCGTTGACGGTAGACAGCGCCGCCGTTTCTACGATCCAGCGCGCAGACCTGCGCGTGAGCAAATCGGCGAGCGTGGCCGACCGTAACCTCAACGGCCAGATCGACGTGGGTGAACAGATTACCTACACCGTGGTCTTGAGCAACGTCGGGCCGAGCAATGCCAGCAGCATCGTCATTTCAGATCAGATCCCCGCCCTGCTCGGCACGGTGCTGACCCAGACCACAGAGGGCAGCTTCGCCAACGATCTGTGGACGGTGGGATCGCTGGCCGCCGGCCGCCAAACCACGTTGACCGTCTCCGCGCTGTTGGGCGATGTCGCATCAGGACAGGTGATCACCAACACGGCGCTGATTCAGTCTGTTACTCAGCCGGATAGCCAGAGTGACAACAACAGTTCGACGGTGGTCGTCAGCGTAGCCCCGGCCGCCGATCTGGCCGTAGCGATGTCAGTGTCCGACGCTGCCCCTAAGGTTTTGGATCAGATTACCTATCAGATCACCGTGACGAATAACGGCCCAGAGGACGCCACCGGCGTCAGCGTGACCGATGTGTTGCCTTTCGCGTTGGAGTACGTAACGCATACACTCGCCTCTGTTGACTACGACCGTACCAGCGGGCTGTGGCAGATCGGGGTTCTAGGTGTGGGGCAGAGCGCGTATCTCAGCATCAGCGCCCGCGTCATCGGATCAGGTGTGATCGAAAACACGGCCGGCGTCGGTGGCACATTGGCGGACCCTGATCTGGTGAACAATTCGGCGTCCGCGCCCATCAGCGTAGACAGGGCGGCGGACTTGAGTCTGACGCAGGCGTTCAGCGACGAGACGCCCAATGTCAACGATGATCTGGTCATCGTGCTCACGTTGAGCAATAACGGCCCCGATAGCGCCGAGAACATCATCGTCAGCTATCCTGTGCCTGCACTGTTGAACGGTGCCACGGTCACCGCCGATGGGTTCGGCCACCTACAGCGTCACCGGCGGCCTTTGGCAGATCCCCACCCTGGCCGGCGGTGCGTCAACGACGTTAACTGTGCAGCGCACGCTCAATGCCTCAGGATCGCTCAGCAGTGTCGGTGAAGTGCTGGCAAGCAGCCTCTTCGATCCTGATTCAACACCCGGCAATGGCACAGGACCTGTGGAGGACGACGACACAATCGTCACAAAGACAGTGCCTGCCGCTGCCGACGTTGAAGTGACCAAGTCGGTCAACGATGGGCCCTTCAAAGAAGGCGATACTGTAGCCTACACCTTGCTCGTTCGCAACAACGGGCCGGATACTGCCACCCATGTGGTGGTGACCGAGACGCTGCCCATTACCCTGCTCAACGTGCTGTTGCCCACTGTCCTGATTGCCGGAGACGGTGACAACGATAGTTCGTTTGTCTACTACGATGCCGCCGTGCCCAACACCAATATCGTCACCGGCACATTGGTGTGGACGGTGGGCACGCTGACCAACAGCGACACCGAGACGCTCTTCCTCTCGTTGACGGTGCAACCCAACACTGCAGGTCGCACCATCGCCGACGGCACCGACGGCCTGGCGGCTGACCAGTATGACTGGCGGCCTGAGAATAACTTGAGCAACCTGATCCCGATTCTCATTGACGGCGCCGATCTGGCCGTGACCAAAGCGGTGAGCGATGATCAGCCCAATGTGGAACAGACGCTGATCTACACGCTCACCGTGACCAACAATGGGCCAACCGATACCAGCAATGTCGTCGTGATGGACAAATTGCCCGCCGGCCTCACCTATGTGGACAGTCTGTCGACGCCCGCCGGCAGCTATAACAATGTCAGCGGCGCATGGACGATCCCGGCGCTGGCCAATCAAGAGACGGCGACGTTAATCATGACCACGACCGTACAATCGGAGCTGGTCAACAAGGTTATTACCAACACGGTCACCTCGGCCACTTCCAATGTGGCTGACGGTGACCAGAGCAACAACACAGCCAGCCAGACCATCAGCGTGCAGCAGGCGAACTTAATCGTTTCGATTCAAGCGCAGAACCCGACCCCGTATGAGGGGCAGATCGCTACCTTCAATATTGTGGTAGAAAACACGGGGCCGGATATTGCCACCAATGTTGTCCTCACGCATACGCTGCCCATCTCGTTGACCAATCGCGGTGGCGCGCCGACTCAGGGGACCTACACCCTGGTCAACAACACCTGGCGGATCAACACGTTGGGTGTAGGCACCATCGCCCTGCTCAGCTTCTTCGGCGAACCGAATCCGGGCACAGGTGGTTTCCCAATTGAGCTGACAGTGGCCGATCTGACGTTGGATCAGGAAGATCCAACACCGGCGATCACGGCCAAGGGCGTGATCACCGTGGTCGGTTCGGATCTGCGCATTCCCCAAATCGCCATCAGCGACGACACGCCGGGCACCGGTAATCAGGTGGTCTATACGGCCACCGTGGAAAACCTGGGGCCCTCGGCCAACAGCAACGTCATCCTCACGCAGACCATCCCGGCGGGGACGACTTTCGTCTCGGCGCAGAGCGGCGGTACGAAGGTTGGCAACACAGTCAGATGGACGCTCGGCCTCAACGCCAACGCTTCGGCTACCCGCTCGCTGACCGTCACCGTCAACGCCGCCGGCCGGCACTGATCTGGTGGCTTCGGCGGTAGCGGCATCGGGTCTGATCACCACGCCCGACAACATTCCGATCAACAACACGCTCAGCTTACACCGTCCCGGTCAACAGCCCACCGCAGAGTACCATTCTGGGCCCGCTCACCGGTTCCGAAGGTATCCTCTTCACCGCCAATGGCATCTTCACCGATACAGACAGCCCGTCGATCCTATTCGGCGCAGGTGAACTATGGAGACGGCAGCCCGGCGGAAACGTTGACCCTGAACCCAACGTCGGCCGACCGCGGTGTCACCGGCACGTTTGCCCTCAGCCATACCTATGCTGATAACGGCAGCTATACGATCGTGATCACGATGACCGATAATGGCGACAATGTCGGCGTCTCCAATCACGTGGTGACGATTCAAAACCTGGCGCCTGTCGTCGCTTGAGATGACCTTGCTACCACCGACGAAGACACGCCATCTATCCCGATCGGCGTTTTGGCTAACGACACCGACGTGCTTTCCGATACGGTGACCATCGGCGCGACCGGGGCGGTGGTCAGCGGCACGGTCTCGGTGGCGGGCGACAAACTCAGCCTGACCTACGATCCCGCCGGCGAATTCGAATTCCTCGCCGTGGGTGCAAGCACAGAGATCAACTTCACCTACGACGCTGTCGACGAAGACGGCGGCAGCGCAACCGCCACCGTGACGGTGACGGTGAACGGCGTCAACGATGCGCCGGTGTTGGCGGCGGCCAGTCCGACGTTGCCGAGCATTAATGAAGATGAGACGGGTAACAGTGGGAACCTGGTGTCGGCCATTGTGGGCAGCAGCATCAGCGATGTGGATACGGGTGCGTTGAAAGGCATGGCCATCATCGGGTTGACGAGTGGCACGGGCACGTGGCAGTACTCGATCAATGGTGGTGCTAACTGGACAAATATGGGGACAGTGAATGATGGCAGTAGCTTGTTACTACGGTCGCAGGATCTTGTACGGCTGGTGCCTGATGGGCTGAACGGCACGAGCGCCAGCATCACCTATCGGGCGTGGGATCAGACCAGTGGGACCGTAGGGACGAAGGTCTCGACGGCGAGCCGTGGCGTAGCCACTGCCTTCAGTCTGGCGACCGACACCGCCAGCATCACGGTGACCGCTGTCAACGATGCGCCGACGGCGGCGAACAAGACCGTCACTACGGATGAAGACACCGACAGAGTCTTTGCTGTGACTGATTTCAACTTTAGCGATGTGGACACTGGCGATAGTTTGAGCCGCGTGCAGATCACGACGTTGCCCAGCGCTGGAGTTCTCTACGTTGATAGCACCAACCTGGGTACGGTCGATGTCGGAGAAGAGGTCATCCTCAATGGCGAAGTGCAGGTGGCAGCCATCAGTGGCGGACAGTTGAAGTTCAAGCCTGTTTCAAATGGAAATGGGGCATCATATGCTACTTTCGGCTTCAAGGTAAGAGATGGCATGGTCTACAGTACGGCTGCGTACCTCATGACCATTGATGTGACTGCTGTCAACGATGCGCCGACGGCGGCGAACAAGACCGTCACTACGGATGAAGACACCGACAGAGTCTTTGCTGTGACTGATTTCAACTTTAGCGATGTGGACACTGGCGATCGTTTGAGCCGCGTGCAGATCACGACGTTGCCCAGCGCTGGAGTTCTCTACGTTGATAGCACCAACCTGGGTACGGTCGATGTCGGAGAAGAGGTCATCCTCAATGGCGAAGTGCAGGTGGCAGCCATCAGTGGCGGACAGTTGAAGTTCAAGCCTGTTTCAAATGGAAATGGGGCATCATATGCTACTTTCGGCTTCAAGGTAAGAGATGGCATGGTCTACAGTACGGCTGCGTACCTCATGACCATCGATGTGACTGCTGTAAACGATGCGCCGGTGTTGGCGGCGGTCAGTCCGACGTTGCCGAGCATTAATGAAGATGAGACGGGTAACAGTGGGAACCTGGTGTCGGCCATTGTGGGCAGCAGCATCAGCGATGTGGATACGGGTGCGTTGAAAGGCATGGCCATCATCGGGTTGACAAGTGGCACGGGCACGTGGCAGTACTCGATCAATGGTGGTGCTAACTGGACAAACCATGGGGACAGTAATGATGGCAGTAGCTTGTTACTACGGTCGCAGGATCTTGTACGGCTGGTGCCTGATGGGCTGAACGGCACGAGCGCCAGCATCACCTATCGGGCGTGGGATCAGACCAGTGGGACCGTAGGGACGAAGGTCTCGACGGCGAGCCGTGGCGTAGCCACTGCCTTCAGTCTGGCGACCGACACCGCCAGCATCACGGTGACCGCTGTCAACGATGCGCCGACGGCGGCGAACAAGACCGTGACTACGATGAAGACACCGACAGAGTCTTTGCTGTGACTGATTTCAACTTTAGCGATGTGGACACTGGCGATAGTTTGAGCCGCGTGCAGATCACGACGTTGCCCAGCGCTGGAGTTCTCTACGTTGATAGCACCAACCTGGGTACGGTCGATGTCGGAGAAGAGGTCATCCTCAATGGCGAAGTGCAGGTGGCAGCCATCAGTGGCGGACAGTTGAAGTTCAAGCCTGTTTCAAATGGAAATGGGGCATCATATGCTACTTTTGGCTTCAAGGTAAGAGATGGCATGGTCTACAGTACGGCTGCGTACCTCATGACCATCGATGTGACTGCTGTAAACGACCAGTTGAGTGCGACGAATACGAGTCAGACGAAGAGCTACACGGAAGGGGCCGCTACCGTCGCCCTCGATGACATCGTGGTCAGTGACGTGGACACAGGCGAAATCGTCACGGCGCGGTTGACGCTGGCGAACACGAGTGCGGGTGTGCTGACGACGAACGGCACGACACCTACAGCAGCGGCACCGGGGTGTGGGAGGTGACGGGGAGTCTGGCGACAGTGAACACGGCGCTGGCAGCAGTGGCCTTCACGCCTGCGACGAACAACGACGTGAACACCACTATCGCTGTGAACATAGCAGATGGATTGGAGAATGGTGTGGTTGCGGTCACAGGTGCGATTGCGCTCAATGTGACCGCTGTCAACGACCAGTTGAGTGCGACGAACACGAGTCAGACGAAGAGCTACACGGAAGGGGCCGCTACCGTCGCCCTCGATGACATCGTGGTCAGTGACGTGGACACAGGCGAAATCGTCACGGCGCGGTTGACGCTGGCGAACACGAGTGCGGGTGTGCTGACGACGAACGGCACGAGCACCTACAGCAGCGGCACCGGGGTGTGGGAGGTGACGGGGAGTGTGGCGACAGTGAACACGGCGCTGGCAGCAGTGGCCTTCACGCCTGCGACGAACAACGACGTGAACACCACTATCGCTGTGAACATAGCAGATGGATTGGAGAATGGTGCGGTTGCGGTCACAGGTGCGATTGCGCTCAATGTGACCGCTGTCAACGACCAGTTGAGTGCGACGAATACGAGTCAGACGAAGAGCTACACGGAAGGGGCCGCTACCGTCGCCCTCGATGACATCGTGGTCAGTGACGTGGACACAGGCGAAATCGTCACGGCGCGGTTGACGCTGGCGAACACGAGTGCGGGTGTGCTGACGACGAACGGCACGAGCACCTACAGTGGCGGCACCGGGGTGTGGGAGGTGACGGGGAGTGTGGCGACAGTGAACACGGCGCTGGCAGCAGTGGCCTTCACGCCTGCGACGAACAACGACGTGAACACCACTATCGCTGTGAACATAGCAGATGGATTGGAGAATGGTGTGGTTGCGGTCACAGGTGCGATTGCGCTCAACGTGACCGCTGTCAACGACGCGCCGACCGCGGCGAACAACACGGTCACCACAGATGAAGACACCGACAAGGTCTTTGCTGTGATCGATTTCAACTTCAGTGATGTGGACACCGGCGCTAGCCTGAGTAGCGTGAAGATCACGGTGACGGCGAGCGATGGGACTCTCTACGTCGATAGCAATGACTCTGATACGGTCGGCGGTGGAGAAGCAGTCAATAACAATGGAGTAGTGCCGATGGCGGCCATCAGTGGCGGACAGTTGAAGTTCAAGCCCGATCCCAACGCAAATGGGGCATCATATGCTACTTTCAGCTTCCAGGTAAGTGACGGCACGGTCTACAGTACGGCTGCGTACCTCATGACCATCGATGTGACCGCTGTCAACGACCAGTTGAGTGCGACGAACACGAGTCAGACGAAGAGCTACACGGAAGGGGCCGCTACCGTCGCCCTCGATGACATCGTGGTCAGTGACGTGACACAGGCGAAATCGTCACGGCGCGGTTGACGCTGGCGAACACGAGTGCGGGTGTGCTGACGACGAACGGCACGAGCACCTACAGCAGCGGCACCGGGGTGTGGGAGGTGACGGGGAGTGTGGCGACAGTGAACACGGCGCTGGCAGCAGTGGCCTTCACGCCTGCGACGAACAACGACGTGAACACCACTATCGCTGTGAACATAGCAGATGGATTGGAGAATGGTGTGGTTGCGGTCACAGGTGCGATTGCGCTCAATGTGACCGCTGACAACGACGCGCCGACGATCGGAGTGAATGCCATCCTGGCCGTAGCATCCGATACACTTGATAACATTATCGCCAACACTTCGCTGTCGATCTCAGATGTCGACAACACGCCCGCTCAGCGTACGCTTACCATCACGACGCTGCCTGTCAACGGTGTGCTTTATCGGAGCGCGGTCGCGTTGACGGTGGGCGGCACCTTTGTGCAACAGGACATCGACGATAGCTTAATCACTTATGACCATACCGCAGGCACCAGCGACGACGATTCCTTCCAGTTTACTGTGAGCGACGGTGCCGGTGGTACAATCGGCATTACTACCTTTACAATTCAGGTGGATGGTGTAGGCGTGCTCAGTGCGCTACCGCCGGTAGATCTGCCCACATGGCTTTTCTTACCTTTCGTTCGTGGCGACGAAGCGCCGGCGATGCCGAATGTGGCGAGTGAATCAACTGGTGCGGCCGATATCTTTTTGCCACAGCTATTCTTTGATGGGCAGTAGCCCAGTTAGCATTTCCTGTGAAACTATTGAGATGACGCCAAACAGTCCTTCACCCCAACCCATGATTGCGTTATAATGCGTGATCTGAACCACTACATCGCTGCCAGCAATAAGAGGTTTGTACCTTATGGCCTTCCCTTCGTCTCTGCGAACCAAGTTGTCAACTCTGCTCAGGCGCACGACGCTGCTTTCCACTGTGGAAACAGCGGCGCGCCCCTCGCACACCGAACGATCTGCGCCGGATCCGTTCCAGCGGCGTGATCGAGAGTTCGTGGTGATTGGTCTGGGGCGCTTTGGCACGTCGGTGGCGACCACCCTGGTGGAGCATGGACGCAGTGTCCTGGCCATCGACGCCGAGAAAGAGCGGGTGCAGCACCTGAGCACCGTCCTGCCCCATGTGGTGCAGTTGGATGCCACCAATGTCGATGCCCTGCGCCAGGTGGGTGTGGAAAACTTCGACACCGGCCTCGTCTGCATCGGTACCGATTTCGAGAGCAATCTGCTGGCCACCGTCCTCTTGCAGCAATTGGGCGTGAAGCGCGTCATCACCAAGGCGCGCACGCGCACGCAGCGCGAGATCCTGCTCAAGGTCGGCGCCGACGAAGTGATCCTGCCGGAACACGAGGCAGGCATCCGCCTGGGCCGCAAAATGGCCGCCGGTCACCTGGTCGACTATCTGGAAGTCAGCGATGAGGTGGGCGTGGTTGAGTTTATTGCACCGCCCAGCCTGTGGGGGCATACACTCTCTGAAGCCAGCCTGCGCCAGCGCTATGGGCTCAACGTCATGGCCATCCGCCGCGGGGACGATCTCGTGGTCAGCCCCAGCGCCAGTTTCCGCGTCGAAGAAAACGATCTACTCGTCGTTCTGGGCCGCATCGAGGATGCAGAACGACTTCGTCAGTGATAAAGAGATCAGGCGACTGTCGATCTGAAAGTGGATCTGCTCGCTGATCTTGGCTGCCACCACCCCGTTTGGAGATTCCCTTGTCCAAGTTGATGCCGATTTACGATGTAGCCACGGCGCAGCGCACCATTTTGCGCCGCCAGCCCTGGGACAGTTTCGAGGTGCCGGATCGCCTGCTGGATGCCAATCAGCGTTTATTCGGTGAACGCATTGGCCCCGATGAAGCGGTGCGCCGTATCCTTGCCGACGTGCGCAAGCGGGGCGACATAGCGCTGCGCCATTGGACGAAACTGCTGGATGGCGTGGACGTGGACGCCTTGCAGGTTCCCCAGGCCGCGATTGAGGCGGCCCTGACCCAGGTTGATCCGACGGTAATCGCTGCCCTGCGTCTTTCTGCAGAGCGGATCGAAGCCTTCCACCGCCGCCAGCCCAACATGAGTTGGATCCACAACGACAGCGAAGGCACCCTTGGCCAACTGGTGCGCCCCATCGGGCGGATTGGCATTTACGTGCCAGGGGGCACGGCGCCTCTGCCCAGCACGTTGCTCATGACCGCTATTCCGGCGCGTGTAGCCGGGGTGCCGACTATCGCCGTCATCTCGCCGCCCCAAGCTGAGAGCGGACTGCCCCATCCTGTGACCCTGGCGGCGGCGGCCGTGGCGGGCGTTGATGCCGTCTACGTGGCGGGTGGCGCACAGGCGATTGGCGCATTCGCCTTTGGCAGCGAAAGCATTGCCGCCGTCGACAAGATCTGCGGCCCCGGCAACCTCTTCGTGACGCTGGCCAAACGCCAGGTCTTTGGGTTGGTGGGCATCGACGGGCTGCCCGGCCCCACCGAAACCATGGTGATCGCCGACGAGAGCGCCGATCCCGAGTACGCCGCCGCCGATCTGTTGGCTCAGGCCGAACATGATATTTTGGCGTCGGCCATCATGCTCACGCCCAATCGCAGCGTGGCCGAACAAGTGCAGGCCGCGGTTGCGCGCCAACTCGAGGATCTTGACCGCGAGGAGATCCTGACCCTTTCGCTGGGCAACAAGTGCGGCATCGTCGTCACCGACAGCCTGGACGACGCCTTCGATCTGGCAAACGTCTACGCCCCCGAACATCTATGCCTGCTCGTCGATGATCCGTGGGCGCACCTCGATCAAGTGCAGAATGCCGGCGGGGTCTTCCTGGGAGAACGCAGTTTCGAAGTGTTGGGTGACTATGTGGCCGGTCCCAGCCATGTCATGCCCACCGGTGGCACCGCCCGTTTCGCCAGCCCCATCAACGTGGGCGACTTCGTCAAAATCGTCAGCGTGATTGGTCTCAACGAGAAGGCGCTGCAGAAAATCGGTCCTGCCGCGGCCACGCTTGCCCATGCCGAAGGTCTGACCGCGCACGCCGCCGCCGTCAACAAGAGATTGGCGATTGGGGATTAGGCCATGCCAACACCGACATCTCTCCTGAATCCCCATCTCGCCGGTCTGGAAGAGTACACGCCGATCCAACCGTTTGAGGTGTTAAGTGAACGGCTCGGCATTGCCGCCGAGCAGATCGTCAAACTGGACGCAAACGAGAATCCTTATGGTCCGCTGCCCGCGGTGCTAGAGGCGCTGGCCGAGTATACCTACTATCACATTTACCCTGATCCGCAGCAGACGGAGTTACGCGCCGCACTCAGCGGATTTGTGGGGGTGCCTGCCGCCAACATCGTGCCCAGCCATGGGGCGGATGAACTGCTCGACTACATCTGCCGGCTCTTTTTGGCCCCCGGCGATGCCATTATTAACTGCCCGCCCACCTTCGGTATGTACAGTTTCGACGCCAAACTCTGCGGGGCCGAGGTCATTGAAGTCTGGCGTAAACCCGACTACGGCCTGGATATTGATGGCATCGAGGCCACAGTCGCACAACCGGTCTCGGCTCCGATCAAGCTGCTCTTCCTCACCTCGCCCAACAACCCGTCGGGGAATTGGCTGCCAGATGAGGATCTGCGGCGACTGCTGGCGCTGCCCGTGATGGTGATCCTGGACGAGGCCTATGTGGAATTTGCCGAAGCTGCCAGCCGCTCATCGTGGGTGTTGGAACACGACAATTTGATCGTCCTGCGCACGTTCAGCAAAGCCGCCGGGATCGCGGGTCTGCGTCTGGGCTACGGCATTCTGCCCAACTGGCTGCTGCCCCATTTGTGGAAGTTCAAACAGCCGTACAATGTCAACGTGGCGGCATCGGTGGCCGGCCTCGCCAGCTTGCGTCATGTGGACGAGATGCAGCGCGTCGTCGAACGTCTGCGCGCCGAGCGCGATCGACTCTACACGGTGCTGACGCAGATCCCCTACCTGCGGCCTTATCCTTCGCATGCCAACTTCATCCTGTGCGATGTGGTGGGGCGCGATGCGCGCCAACTGAAACTGGCACTCGAGGGCCGCGGCATTCTCGTCCGTCACTACCAGAAGCCCGGCCTGGAAAACATGATCCGCATTTCGGTGGGCCGCCCCGAGCAGACCGATTTGCTGGTCGCCGCCCTCACCGTGTTGTGATCTCTAGGAATGCCATGACCGACCACTCGACCGATCCCACCTACCTCGCCTACCAGTACGGCGACAGCGAAAAGTTGCGCATTCGGCAGGACGCACACCGCCTGTACAGCGAAACGCCGGGAGATTTCCTTGATTGGTTGCTGGATATCCTGGATGCGCAGCCGCAAGAGCTGGTGGCCGACATCGGTTGTGGTCCCGGCATCTACCACCCCAAACTGGCCGATCGTGGGGTCCGTATTATTGGGGTGGATGCGTCGTTTGGCATGGTCTGTGACGTGGAGCGGCAGGCGGAGTCGGCGCACCTGCCGGTATGGGCGATTCAAGCCGGCGCCGAACACCTGCCGCTCGCCGATTCTGTCTGTGACCGGTTGATGGCCAATCATATGCTCTATCACGTTGCCGATCAGATGGCGGCGCTACGTGAGCTGGATAGGGTGCTGAAGCCGGGCGGTCGACTGGTTCTCGCCACCAACGCCGCAGACAACAGCCAACGTCTGCGCGATCTGCACGGACAGTCGGCGCGTGAACTGGGCTATCAGCCTCAAGATCGGTCGCTGCTGCAACGCTTCTCGCTGGATGACCGCGCCCTGGTGCAGTCGGTCTTCCCCGCTGCCCGGGTCGCCATTCGTTCCGACGCGTTCCTCTTTCCGTCGGTCCAGGCCGTGCTTGGCTACTACGCCAGCATGATGGTCGATCTCATCGACAGCCCACCCGCCGACAACAGCCACCGCCCTCGACTCCTCGCCGCCATGCAGCGCAAGATCGAACCACTCCTCGCCCGCGACGGCATTTTCCGGGTGCCTAAGGCCGCCGGTTGTTTTGTGGCGGAGAAGGCAGCGTGAGCGATGGACAACTTGTTCTGTTCAATTGGAGACAACTGACAGACGCTCTCCTTGGCCCGGTGTAGAACCTGTCTATGGATCTTCCTTCTCTCTTAATCGTCTCTGATGATCGCCTCACCCGCGCCGGTCTCACTGCCGTGCTGTCCGATGTCGTCGATCTGCGCGTCGTTGGGGACAGCGACAGCCACGTCGACCCCGTCGAACTGCTCGATCTCTATCAGCCAGACGTCGTCCTCTGGGATCTGGGCTGGGATCCTGAGCTGCGCAACGAGCGATCCAGCACGCCGCTAGAGCGTCTGGCCGCATTGGCAGAACTGGATATCCCGGTGGTGGTGCTGCTCCCTGAAGGCGACTATGCCGGCAGCGTTTGGCGGATGGGCGTGCACGCGCTGTTGCCGCGAGCGGCCCGTGTCGAGATGCTGGCCGCGGCTATCCACGCCGCTGCCGTGGATCTGCGCGTCCTCGATCCGCAGTTGGCCGCCGATCTGATGAAAACGCCGGCGGGCGATGGCACAGTCCTGGCGGAACCGCTCACGCCGCGCGAAGAAGAGGTGCTGGCGCTTCTGGCCGAAGGGCTGACCAACCGCGCCATCGGGCGCGCGCTCACGATCAGCGAAAACACGGCGAAGTTCCACGTGCAGGCGCTGATGGGCAAATTGGGCGCACAGAGCCGTACCGAAGCGGTGGTGCGCGCCACACGGCTGGGGCTGCTTTCGTTGTGAACCTGGATCGATGTTGTCACCTTTCAATCGGAGCAAAGATCTGCCTCAAGCACCTTCGCTTTCCTTCTGGGGCGTGAACGGGACTGTGGGCGCAGAGGCCGGCAGCGTAATGAGGACGCCGGAGCACAGGGAGAGACCGGGACTGGATCAGACCAGCTTGGCGCCGAACTACCCGATCTGGTAGGTCGATCCTCTGCAAACAGGGGATGCAGGCCCGGCAAAAAGCGTCTAAAGTAGGCGTGTATCCACTAATGGTTTGCACCCCCGGTCATTTCACAAGGAGACCTTATGACAACTGATTTTCAATCCATTTCGACAGCCTTCGCCGATGCCGTAACACAGGCGTCTAGCAGCATCGTGCGGGTTTCCGCCCGTCCTCGTTTCCCGGCGAGCGGCATCATCTGGTCGGCGGACGGCGTCATTGTCACCGCCAATCATGTGGTTCAGCGCGACGAGGATATCCATGTTGGGTTGCCCGATGGGAACGACGTGCCCGCCACGTTGGTCGGGCGTGATCCTGGTACTGATCTGGCCGTCCTTCGCATTGAAGCGACCGGGCTGACGGCCGCCACCTGGGTTGAAGAAGCCGCGATCCGCGTGGGCGCCTTAGTCCTGGCTGTGGGCAGACCGAGGGCAGGTGTCGAAGCTTCCCTTGGCGTGATCAGCACCGTGGGCGGGGCCTGGCGCACCGGCGGTGGTGGTCAGATTTCTCATCTGATCAGGCCGGATCTCGTGATGTACCCAGGCTTTTCGGGTGGAGCAATATTGGGTGGCGCAGGGGCTGTGATCGGGCTTACGTCTTCGGCGTTGTTGCGAGACAGCGGTGTGGCCTTGCCGGCGCCAACGGTCAAGCCGGTGGTGGAAACACTGCTTGCCCACGGCCACATGCAGCGGGGCTATCTGGGGGTGGGTGTGCAGAGCGTTCGTCTGTCCTCCGCACACAGCGAGGAATTGAGCCAGAAGACCGGCTTACTCGTTACTTCCATCGATGGTGAGTCCCCGGCAGAAACAGGCGGTCTGCTGGTTGGCGACATTCTGGTCTCTTTCGACGGAGAGCCGGTGCGTCACCCTGATGACCTCTCTGTCCTGCTTATCGGCAGCGCCGGGAAGCAGGTTTCGTTGCAGATTGTTCGTGGCGGCGCTCGCCAGGAGCTTACTCTGAATGTCGGGCAGCGCGCGTAGCGTTTGTGCTCGTTGTCCTGAGTATAGTGCGGTGCAAATAGCACGGCGCAAATATGGCGCCTGTATCAGTGGTAGAGAGCGTCGACCCATATCCGCCGGGATTTGCGAATCAATTCATTCCGAACCGTCTCATTCACCTATCAGAGGCTATCTATCGAAACAGAGGGGGCAAGGCCACGGCCTTGCCCCCTCTGTTTATGCTGATGATGTCCAGGGTAATTGCCTGGGAATTGACATTATCGGCGGCGGCGCAGCCACCAGAGAGATGCGCCAAAGACAACGACGCCACCCAATCCCGCAAAGCCACTGCGCAGGAGCCCGTCGCGGCCATTCTCCCGAGCAAAGGTGGAAGCCAGCGCCATCACGGCCGGCCCACCGGCGAGGGAGGCGCTTTGCGCGACAGTGACCAGGCCAGGCGTGGCCGTTGGCCAGGGCGTCCAGGTGGGCGACGGTGTCGGCGTCAACGTGGCCGTTGGTGTCGGCGTCTCTGTCGGTGTTGGGGTCAAAGTTGGCGTCTCTGTGGGCGTTTCGGTTGCGGTCGGTTGGGCCGTCCATGTCGCCGTAGGCGGCAGCGCCGCAACTCGCTGCTCTGCCACTACCACAGGCGTCGCTGTGTCGGCAGGTGGTGGGGTATCTGTGGGTGCAGGTGCAAGTGCAAGTGCGGGCGCGCTTTCATCGGGATAGAGGGCAATCGCGTCGACGAAGATCACATTGTCGCCCGTACTCGTTGAATGATCGACGAGGAAGAAGACGGTGACGCGGTCGCTGACGGCGCGCGCGCGCACGTCAATGTTCGGTCCCTCGCCGGGCGCATAGTTGAGCATACGGCCTGCTCCCCAGTGCATTGGTCCCCAGATTACGCTCGGCGCATTGGGATCGGTGCCCCCCGTGGGATCGATGCCCAATTGTCGCCCAAAATGATCTGGGGCATTCGGGGCTCCCCAGCCGATGCTGGCACGATACCCGGCGCCGGGTGTGACACTGACTTGGGTATAGATGCCTGCTTTGAAGGTGCCGCCATTGCTCCACATGCGCAGAGCGGGTGGTCCCCAGTACGTATCCACATCCTGCGAAAATGTCAGATCGCCGGCCAGGATGAAGTGCGTCCAGCCGTTGGGGAATTGACGAGGAGAGCTGCCATAGAAACTATCAAAGTCGCAGACATCTTTGGGGATAACATTGCCGTTCGTTTCGCAGATTTCCGACGCCAGGATGGGGCGAACCCACCACCAGCTAAGCGCCAGAGCCATGACGAGGGCGACAGTCAGGCGTTCATGGCCGCGCCGGCTATTGTTGTGAGCAAGGAATGTATTGATCATACCGATCAGTATAGCGGAGGTAGCCGAAGACGCCCAAAATCCAAAGAGAATGCTTGCCAGATGAGAATGCTTGCCAGATGAAAATGTCTATTGATCGTCGGGGAGTGTCAGCGCGCAGCGGAAGCCCAACCAGGGAGCGTAAGCATCTGCGTCCATCTGCTCTTCGTTGGAGAGCAGCAATTCTTCGGGATCGTCGAGGAAAGAACCACCCTTGATGATGTAGGCGGCCCGGCCTTCCTGCCCGGCATCGGCGGGTGTAGAAGTCCACTCGGCTACGTTGCCGGCCATGTCCACAGCGCCGCTGGGGCTGTTGCCGGCAGGGCTAAACGTGCCCACGGGCAGCGTGTCCTGCGCGGGGGAAAGCACGCTGTTGGCGAGTTGTGGATCATACAGATTTCCCCACGGGAAGAGGAAGCGTGCTTGCAGCGTCAACGCCGACCCGGCAGCGACCTCCCATTCCTGGGCCAGGGGCAGCCGTTTGCCCACCCAGGCGCAGAATGCATCGGCCTGCTCCCAGGTCACGTTGATCATGGGGTAATCGCCTCGTGAAGGATCGAGATAGTAATCGGGGCGGCTGATGCTTGTGACGCGTGCCGGCCAACTGCATGCACCTGCATCGTAGCACCGGCGGTAGGCGCGATTCGTCACTTCGGTGCGGTCGATCGCAAAGGCATTGAGCTCCATCAACCGTTCTTCATCGCGACTGCTTGGCACACCGATCACATAGCTGCCATCGGGTATGGTGCGCATGTCTTCGATCAAGGCGTTGGTCTGTCGAATATCCTGCCAAAAGAGGATGGCGGCTACAACCAGCAGAAGAACCGCTAACATTCCCAAAACATTGGCCAGGGCCCGCAACTGCCGCCGTGAAGATCGCCGCTTGAGCCTGGATGCCGGTCTTGCCTCAGATAGCGACTCTTGGGCGCTGCCAGGTGCAGTCCAGCCGTCGATGTGATTGGCGGGTGTATTTTCGAGATAGGCGAGAGCCGCCGCTGCCAGGGTTCGCCGCGGTTCCAACGCTGTGGCGGCCTCTTCGCGTAGCAGGCGAAGGAGGGCTCTGAACCAACCCTGATCCATCTCGTCCTCACTGGCAAGCTGCCGGATCTGAGCAGGGCTTAACGGATGCGCTATGTGGAGCAGTAGATCGCGCATCACCGACGCCGTTCGCTCTGGATCTGTCTGATGGCGTAAGGCCGTCCGCATACCGCGCCCATAGTAGAGCGAGGCGCGTAGCAGCAACGTCCGCTGCGGATCGTCGAGCGCGTGGTTTGCTTCCAGCCCTAACAGCCCATCGCGTAAAAGCCCGCGCGACGGCATCTGTCCATTCTGCCACCAGGCCTCGAGCGCGCTGTTGAGGCGATTGCGGACTGCCTGCATGCGGGCTGCTGCCTGTGGACCGCGGAAGAGTTGGTCGTAGGCAAGCTGCGATGTATCCTGTGGCTGCGCGTGACGGGCCACAGAGGACGGCGGCGATGAGTGTGGGTTGTTGCGACGATTCTTGCTGGTGAACATGCGGCAATTTTATCACAGTGGCTATCAAAATTAGAGTGCACGAAAGTACCGAACCTATCTTGCTCACTTCTTTGGCGGGCTTTCAAAACTTTGCCCTGAGAAATTGATCCTTTCGTGTCGCCATGCTATGATAGCTGCCATGAATCGACTTCGAGAGAACCATCAACACACCAGTGTGGTGAAGTTGTACTCGTATTGTTGGGGCGCCGGCCGCCCCGATCAATATGTGTGCGCACTTTTGGTGTTGCCGGCATAAGCGCCGGTGTAGGTTTCGCTCTGAACGTGTGGCGCACAGTCACGCGTTTTTTGTTGTCGATTTTTCGGCGTTCAATTCAAGGGTAATGTCCTATTTCAACGAGTGGAGAGAGCAAAATGCAACCATTCCCACCGGTCGACGAACAGATGCAGATTTTGATGCGTGGCGTAGATTTTGGCGATGAGCAGACTCGTCAGAACATGGAAAAGGAACTGCGGGCACGTATCGAGCGCAGTCGCGCTACCGGCAAACCACTGCGTGTCTATTGTGGGTTTGATCCTACGTCTTCGGAACTCCACCTTGGGCATACGGTACCCATGCGCAAGTTGCGTCAATTCCAGGATCTGGGGCATGAAGTCGTCTTCTTGATTGGCACCTTTACCGGCACCATCGGCGACCCCAGCGATAAGGAATCCAGTCGCCAGCAGCAGACGCTTACCGATGCAATGGCCAAGGCCGAGACCTTCACCGAGCAGGCGCGCCGGATTCTGGATCGAGAGAAGACCATTGTGGAGTACAACCACAAGTGGCTTGGTGAACTGAGTTTTGGTGATGTGATTCAATTAGCAAGCAATTTCACTGTGCAGCAGTTTCTCGTGCGTGACAATTTTAGCAATCGGTTTGAAAAGGGTGACCCGATCTGGCTGCATGAGTTTTTCTACGCTCTGATGCAGGGGTACGACGCCGTTGCCCTGCAGACCGATGTGCAGATCGGTGGCACCGATCAGTTGTTTAATTTGATGGCCGGACGCAAGCTGATGGAGGCGAGCGGCATGACGCCGCAAACTGTCCTGACTTTCCCCATTCTGGTCGGCACAGACGGCGAACTGCGCATGAGTAAGTCTACCGGTAATATCATTGGGATCAGCGAACTGCCCGGTGTCATCTTCACCAAAGTCCTCAACCTACCCGATCATACATTTCGCAATTACGCCGAACTGGTCACGCGTTGGAGTCAGACGGAGATCGATCAGATGCTGGCGGGCATTGAGTCCGGCGCTCTCAGCCCACAAGACGCCAAGCACGCACTGGCATGGGAGATCGTCAGCGTCTTTCACGGTGACGAGGCCGCCGATCAGGCCGCCCTGGATGCAAGCCGTATGCACGCCGGCGAAGTACCCAGCGATGCGCCCGTATTTGTGCTGCAGGGCGACGCCAATATCCTTGATCTACTTTCTGATGCCGGGCTGGTGGGCAGCAAGAGCGAAGCACGCCGACTGATACAACAGGGCGGCGTTCGACTGAATGGTGAGGTTGTCAATGATGCTGGGATTTCAGTACGTCTCACAGATCAGCGCGAGCAGATCGTACAGGTGGGGAAACGACGCTTTTTACGTGTGGTTTCAGCTTGAGAAGAGGGTGTGCAGCGTTGAAACGAAGCACCAATAGATAAAGGAGTTGATTATCACGCTTCCCCCGATAGTGGCTTCCAACCACAACGTGATATTCAACTCCTCTGTGCGAGAGTATAACACAGAAATTTCAGCTTGTAAAGGGGCAATTTTGAACGGTTTTTGGACAATTCTTGCCCGGTTCGACACTTTTGTTGACATAAGCTTACAGGTACTTTGCGACTCGACTCTGAACTCTATAACCGTCGGTGGTAACAAAAGACCCGACCGCTACAGCGGTCGGGTCTTTCACTTCTTCTCTGCGGGAGCGACGGGATTTGAACCCGCGACCTTTGGCTTGACAGGCCAATATGCTAACCGCTACACCACGCCCCCTGGTCTCGATTACTCTGTGGACTTCATCTCCGAGCGTTTGCTCGGGAGGCGGGAGCGACGGGATTTGAACCCGCGACCTTTGGCTTGACAGGCCAATATGCTAACCGCTACACCACGCCCCCACAGACGAGACACTATTCAATTGACCAGGTTAGAATAGCATTCGACCTATGGAATGTCAAATTGATTCGCCTGGAAATCAGGACCACTCTGCCTGGTTCAGGCGTACACATCGAGACCAGTCTCTGTGTCCAAAGCCGTCTGGGCAGTGGATGCGAGTGCCGCAGGGGTTTCAGCCTGCGGCCCACTCTCTGCTAAGGTGGCGTAGGCTATATCTTCGGTGCTGTCCGTTTTTCGAATCTGCATATTGCTGTCTGATGTGGTGACCGCGCCGTTGCTATTCGTTGAGGTGTCATGCGCACCGGCTGTCTCCACGTTTTCGGCGGGGCGACCCTCTTCTTTCGCCTCAGGGTTGCTGTGTTGCTCTGCGACCTCTGCCAGTGCCGCCTGTGCCATGCGACTGGCCATCATGGCCACCTGGCGATCTGTGGACGATGGCGCGGCCGGCGCCAAAGCCGCCTGTCGTAACTGTTGTGCCTTCCTGAACGTCGCTTCAGGATCTCCGGGTACCGACGACAGGTCAATCTGTACTTCGCCGCCAATGGCATAGCGACGACCATCTGGCCCCACCTGGAAGGTATAACTAGGGCCGCCGATGGCATGTTGTCCCGCTGCCGCCATGTGGGATTGTTCGTGACGGCGAACCTCTGTGTCGCGCTGTTTGAGCTTATCGATCGTGCGCAGATCTTCTTCGCTAAGCTCGCCGGAAAGATTCACTTCTACGGCTGCGCTTCCAGTCATCCCTGAGCCTGAAGTCCCTAACCCAATCCCGCTACATACGCTACAGCGACAGGTTGCTGTGTGTAGTGTGGTGGCATAGCTCAGGCTGACGGCATCCGGCACCTTCAATGTCTCTGTTTGTGGGGCAGGACTCTTCAGCGAACCCTGTTTTGGCGACACCGGTTCACTGTGAAGGCGTATCAAGTAGGCGCCCCAGGCTTGCAAACTCTTTTGCGTGCTATCTGCGCTGGCTGCGAGTGCTGCTATCACCGTTTCCTCCTGTATCTCTTGGGAATCCTATCCAAGGAGATCCGGCGACAAATTTGATCTGGTCACCCCGTACAAGAGGGATTCGACAATCCACCCTCTCACTATCTATATCGGCGCCGAACAGAGAGTTGTTCAGTGATTTTTGCAAACCTCGTCAGCGGTTTGAGCTTGTGAAAGGGATGGCGCCGCCTGATCAATCGCGTCGGTTTGGAGGTAATCGACGACGCAAACGTTGCCACAAAGGTTCTGCTGTGGATGGTGGGGCAGGCGGCGCAGCGGTGATCTTTGTGTTTGCCTTGCCGGGAAGCCGAGCGCGTACGCCTTCGACCAGTCGTTGGGCGGCAATCTGCCCACGGGCGAGTGACTCATCGAAGTATTGGCGCAGAAGGTCTGGGGTGATCTGCTGACCTTCCACTGCCCAAACGGTGACGGCTTGCCCGATTGTCCATGTGCCTGCATAGGCCACTGCGACTTTGGGCACCAATCCCCACACTGGTACAACCCCCACGAGTTGACGGGCAAGTTGTCGGAAGATAAAGCTGCCACCAAGCACACCGATAATTTCGCCGAACAGTTGTTGTGGCGTGCCCTGTTTGCCTGCAATCACGGCGATCTTGTACGCCATGACCAGTTGGTTTTTGGTGAGGACGATAAGGTCGCCCATGTTGAGGGGAATGTCCAGTATGGGGATGATCTCGGCCAGCCCCGTACTGAAGGAGTAGGTGGCGTTGGCCTGTGCTGTCTCCTGGATCAAGTGCTGAAAAGCTGCCGTGCGCAAAGGGGGGAGGCGGCGGGGCAGTGCCAGACGAAGCTCGGATGGTACCATTCCGATTATCGCCTCGGCGACTCCTGTGCGCATCGCTGCCGCGTTGAGGATCGGCACGGCGATGCGCCGCGCCTCCTCTCCTCGTCGGGGTAAACCGGCGTCAGGCGCGTCAGCAGCGCGGCCACCTACAATGATCAGTGTCGGCACGCGGGCTGCGGCCAATGTGCGATAGCTATCTTGCATGCGCGCGGTCAGCTCCACTTGATCGGAGAGCAGAATGGCCAGATCGCTGCGTTCCTTTGCCTGTACCGAAGCCACAGCGGATGGCGTCGTCGCCGTCAACCAGGGGTGAATGAAGGCTGCCTTCTCGTCGCTCAGCAGCGCGGCCAGCGTCGACGCATCTTCCTCTTGCTGGGCAATAACCAGCATGTGGAATGGATGCGTCACGGTGTCGCTGATTTCGTCGACGTTGACCTGACTGACAATTCGCCAGAGTGTGTCGAGTTTCAACTTGTCAAATACACTCATACGATCTCCACTACCGAACCTTATCCATAAGTGCGCACACCCATCACATCTCCGCTAGGTGCCGTTGCCAGGGTCTGTTCAAACACAGACAGCGTGTGTTCGATGTCTTCGCTGGACACGTGATAGTTGGTCACGGCCCGCAGACGTTTGCCTCCAATCGGGTTGAGCAACACGCCATGCGTCTTAAGCGATGCGGAAAGCTGCGCCGGGGTCAACGTCGGGTGATCGAGTTCGAAGATGACGATGTCGGTTTCGATGAGTGTGGGATCCACCGAGATGCTGTCCAGGCGCGCCAGACCCTCGGCAAGCTGTTTGGCGTTTGCATGATCGTCGGCCAGCCGTTCCATCATCTCGCTGATCGCCACAATCCCGGCAGCAGCCACAATTCCGGCCTGACGCATGCCGCCGCCAACCACCTTGCGCATCCTGCGCGCCTTCCGGATGAATTCCTTGTCTCCTGCCACAACTGAACCGACTGGGGCAGCCAACCCTTTGCTCAGGCAGACGCTCACACTGTCTGCATTTTGCAGCAATCGGGCGGGGGAAACATTGAGGGCGACTGCGGCATTCCACAAGCGCGCCCCATCTACGTGGAGAGCGGCTCCATGACGATGGGCCAGCTCCCCTGCCGCATCCATGAATGACAACGGAAGGGCGCGCCCGCCACAACGATTGTGCGTGTTTTCCACCGCAATCAGGCGGGTGATGGGGAAGTGTTCGTTTTCGCTGCGAATGGCTGCTTCCACATCGTTCAAATTCAGCGTCCCATCGGGCTGATTGGGCACGGTGCGTGGATGAACACCGCCCAGCGCCGCCGAACCGCCCTGCTCGTACAAGAAGATGTGTGCCTGATCGCCCAGGATCATTTCGTCGCCGCGGCCGCAGTGGCTTAGAACCGAGATGAGGTTCCCCATGGTGCCACTAGAGACAAAGACGGCGGCTTCTTTGCCCAAGAGCTCCGCCGTCATGGTCTCCAGACGGTTGACGGTGGGGTCTTCGCCGTAGACATCGTCACCGACTTCGGCGTCGGCCATCGCCTGCCGCATGGCGGCGGTCGGTTTTGTCACTGTATCTGAACGCAGGTCGATCACACGGTGTGGTGTTGCTCGACCATTCATTTCCAGGTCAGTCACTGGTTCTTCTCCCCTTGTGTGTAATGTGGTGTGTACCGGATGGATCAAAGACGCAAAGACGACAGCAGGAAGTCGATGTAGCTGCCGTTGTCGTTCCGATAGAAAAGATAGCCCCCGTCGAAGGTCTGTTGCATCCCATCGATGCGTACTGCTTCGGCTGTGGCCCAACCCAATGCGCTGCGCACGGCTTCATTCTCGGCCCAAAGCTTTCCGATTCCTCGTTCGGGCATAAGGAGACCGATCTCGGTCGGCTGCAACGCCGGATCATCGATGGTTGCCGGCATGCCAGGTTCCCAGGTATTGGCGAACCACTCCCACGTCTCATTCGTATCGTAGCGGACGTAAATGCGCCGTTCTCCATCAAGTTCCCAGAGAACAAAGCCGCGTTGGAAGGGCTGGATTTCGAAGGTTGTGGCGCGGGCCGGTTGATTGGCGCAGCCAAGGCGTGATGCCAACAACGGATTGGCGTCGAGATATTGGGCAAATACCGGGTCAGGTTGTTGGACACAGCGCCCCTGATCCACGTCGGGTTCAGGCGTGGCGGTGGGCGAAGGCACCACAGAGGGCAGTGGAATGATCTCTGGTTCCTCAGTTGGCGTCGCTGTAGGCTGAGGTGTGGCCGTTGGCGGTACAGGGGACGGCGTCAGCGTTGGCGTGGCTGTGGCCGTCGCCGTAACTGTTGCCGTTGCCGTAGGCGTAGGCGTTGCGGTTGAGGTTGGGGTCGGCTGTGGCTGTCGTGTCGGTTGAACGACGACCACCGGCGTTTCAGTCACGGGCGTGTCGGTGGGTGTCGGCGTGGCTGTGTCGGTGGCTGTCGCCGTGGCTGTCGGCGTGGGCGAAGGATCGATCACGCCGATCACTGCCGGCGTCGACGCTTCTTCGGTGGGCTCGCTACCGTCATCGGTCAGGTTGACGGGTGGCCCAGGCGGGTCCCCAAAGAGACGCGGCAGAAGGCTGGCGGCTGACACCACCACAAAGAAGAGAAGCACCGTCGCCAGCAGACCGGCTATGGCAAATATGGCCCGGTTGCGTCCACTGGGCCGTCTCGCCGGCGCCGACGTAGGCGGCGGAACTGGTGGCGGTGCCGCCTGAACCGGAACAGGAGAACTCGTCATGGTCGCCGTTCGGTTGCGCGTCGGCGCGGGGACCAACACCGTTTCGGTGCGTGGTGTCTGCCGCGCCGGAATGGAAGGCAACGACGCCAATGTCATTGTGCTGGTGATCTCGTGGCTTTCGGCTCCCTGTTCATCGACAACAGGGTTGCGACCCGCCGCCAATGCCAGCGAATTGGCCAGGTCGGCGGCACTGGCATAGCGCTGTTTTGGATCCTTGGCCAGAGTGCGCTGCAGGATTTCGACCACCATCGGTGGCAAAACCGCCAACACATCATCGGGCACCGTCAACGGACTGTAGACGTGCGCGTGAAGAACCTGGGTCATCGTGCCGGTAAACGGAGCCCGCCCCACCAGACAGCGGTAGAGTACTGCCCCCAGCGAGTAAATGTCAGATCGTCCATCGATCTCACGGCTACCTTCGCACTGTTCGGGGGACATATAGGCTGGGGTACCAATCGTGCGCCCAATGTGTGTCAACTCAGGCGTATCCAGGGCACGGGCGATGCCAAAATCAGAGAGCAGCGGCACCACCGGGTATTCGGCAGATTCGATCTGTACGCTGTTGGGCGCGCCGGGACGAGAAGGGCGCAACAAGATGTTGCTGGGCTTCACATCGCGGTGGACGATGCCGAGGTTGTGGGCATAGGCCAGCGCACGCGCGACCGGTTCCAGCAAGTTGCAGCTCTCTTCGGGATGGAGCTGTCCACGCCGGTCAAGCCAGTGACTCAGACTCTCGCCTTCTACCAATTCCATAGCAATATAGGCGACGCCATCCGCCGCCGATTCGCCAACCTGAACAGTTTCCACGATATGCGGATGGCGCAGCGTGCCCGCCGTCTGTGCCTCTTGTCTGAAGCGAGATCGGGTGATTTCGTCAGCACTGGGCATCAGCACCTTGAGCGCCACCGAACGTCCGCGAACCTGATCGTAGGCCTGGTAGACTGTGGCTGCGCCGCCGCTGCCCAACCGCCTACCTACCAGGTAGCGCCCAATGCGTTGGCCGGTCAATTCATTGATGTTCGATGCATTGATCTTGGGCGCGGGAATTTGGCCCTCTTCTTGCGGACGGGGAGTAGACTCATCTGGGTTTTGTGGTGTGGGCTCAGAAGTAGGACCCATCGGTAAACTTCGCTCCATAGGAGGTGAGACGCTGCAACACAACGTCCGGTTCCCTTTATTTCTATCAACTTTGCCAGTGCGTCGGCTTGCTGGTATGATGGCACAACAAGACAAACGAAAATCAAAGTGGGTTGTAGAATTCACGAGCACGGGCGAACGTTTGTCCATTCTAGCACAGGCCGCAGGGCCGACCAAACGATTTCGCACAGAGTTGATGTCGTTTCAGGCCGCTATCACCGCTCGCCCTCTGCTTGATATCCCCCTAACGATCGTTCAGCCGCAAGAGGTAGACAGTGAGCCAGTATGGACGTTTGATCTGCATCAGTGGACCGGACACTGGAAAAGAATACGAATTAAGCCGAGAATTAATGACCGTCGGCCGCTCTTCCACCCAAGACATCGTGCTGAATGACAATTACGCCAGCCGGCAACATGCTGAGATCCATTATTTGCAAAACGCGTATCGGGTCCATGACTTGGGCAGCAAGAACGGCGTCTATGTAAACGGACGGCGGCTGGGTGACAGGGCAACGGCGTGGCTAGAGGACGGCATCGAAGTGCAGTTCGCGTCCACTCGCTTCCGCTTTCAAGATCCGTCGGCCACGATCACGGCGCCTGCCCTGATCGCCGTACGCGAGCCTGCGCTACGCGTTGATCGCACCACGCGGCAAGTCTATGTGGACGGCGTGCTGCTCGATCCACCACTGAGTGTGAAGCAATTCGATCTGCTCTGGTTCCTATACCAAAACCGTGGACGCGTGGTGAGCAAAGACGAAATTGCCGTCAATGTGTGGCCTGAAGTCGAGGGCGAAGTCTACGATGCGAATATCGACCGCATGGTCAGCCGTGTACGCTCGCGTATCGAACCGGAAATGAGCGAAGATCCGCGCTTCATCGCCACGGTGCGTGGCTATGGCTACCAGATGAAAGATGAACCGGTATGAGCAGCTACTGCGAGTTCGCCCCAGGTGATCCATTTCACGGACCCTACCATGATCAGGAGTACGGCTTCCCTGTCCGCGATGATGCTGTTCTCTTTGAGCGGCTGATCCTGGAGATCAACCAGGCCGGTCTTTCCTGGTTGACGGTGTTGAAGAAGCGTGAAAACTTTCAGCGCGCCTACGAGGGATTCGAGATTGACAGGGTAGCCGCCTATGGCGAGCAGGACCGTGCCCGTCTGCTCAGCGATGCGGGCATCATTCGCAACCGTCTCAAAGTGGACGCGGCTATCGAGAACGCTCGCCGCCTGATCACCATCCGCAACGAGTATGGATCGTTTGCTGCCTGGCTCGATCACCATCACCCACTCAGCAAGGAAGAGTGGGTCAAACTCTTCAAAAAGACTTTTCGCTTCACCGGTGGCGAGATCGTGGGTGAATTCCTGATGAGCACGGGGTACCTACCGGGTGCGCATGAGGCGGCATGCCCTGTCTATCACGAGATTGCTGCGCTCAACCCCCCCTGGATGCAGGTCGCCGACGGCAACGGTGACTGATACCGCCCCCACACTATCAGCGAGGATCTGGTGTTCGAGTGATTGCACTGCTTCTGACTTTGCGCCAGTTTGTGCGAGCGATGCACTTCGCCGGCCAAGATCCTGAATTTCGAGTGTTGGCCGCGCTTGCGGCTACTCTTCTGGCGCTGGGCACGATCTTTTATCGTGTGATCGAAGGCTGGGGATGGCTCGACAGCCTCTACTTTTGTGTCATCACCCTGGCCACTGTCGGGTACGGAGACTTTAGCCCCCAAACCACGCTTGGCAAGATCTTCACCATGGTCTACATCTTTATGGGCATCGGCCTGCTTGTCGCCGTCTTTACGCGGCTGGCCGATGCCCTGGTCAAGTCCAGATCGTCGTGAGAGGTTATCAGAATCCGCTACTCTCCGTGCGAGCCTGTCCTGAAACCGTCGCGCCACACCGATAGAATGAACTGGTTGTTTTGCCCCAGTGAGCGTAGAGCACCTTGAACCAATCCTCACCGCGCTGACCCCCATAAACCGTGAACAGGTGCGCCCACAGTTGACCCTTCCTCAGGTACTGCTGCTCCCCAATCGTTCGAGAAGATGGCTGCTATCTGCTCATGAGTGCGTATGGCAAAACGATTTGTCGATTTTCAGCGTTTGGTAGAAGATAGAGTCTGGCTGGAGGAGAGGAGCCTCCGCACCGTTGACAGACAGATTTCTCCAACCGACACAGAGGAAGGCGACTATGGTCACAGCACTTATCTTGATGAATGTGAAACGCGATCGGATCAAAGAAGTAGCCGAACAACTGGCTGGCATCGACGGCATCTCCGAAGTTTACTCGGTGGCGGGGCGACACGATCTGGTGGCGGTCATCCGCGTCGGCACCAACGAAGAACTGGCTGAGCTGGTTACAGAAACCATTCGCAGCTACGAAGACATCACACAGACCGAGACCCTGATCGCGTTCCGCTCCTACTCGCGCCACGATCTAGAGCAGATGTTTTCCATCGGCCTTGGTGACTAAAGGAGAGAGTGTTGGCACAAGAAATCTGGGATGACTTCGACATCCGCCGTCACAATCGGCGGGCATGGGATGTTGCTGTCGAACGTGGCAGCAAATGGACAGTGCCTGTCAGCTCTGAGGAAATCGAGGCGGCGCGCCGTGGAAAATGGTCAATTGTCCTGACGCCCACGAAACCCGTTCCGCGCGCGTGGTTTCCGTCGTTGCGAGAGGCGAAGATCCTCTGCCTGGCTTCCGGCGGCGGGCAGCAGGGGCCCATCCTGGCCGCGGCCGGGGCTGCCGACGGTGCCAAAGTGGTGGTGATCGACAATTCCCCGGCGCAACTGGCGCGTGACCGCGCCGTGGCGGAGCGTGACGATCTGCCGCTGATCACCGTTGACGGCGATATGCGCGATCTGTCGCTCTTTTCAGATAGCAGTTTCGATCTGATCTTCCATCCCGTCTCGAATCTCTTCATCCCGGATGTGCGGCCCGTCTGGCATGAGGCGTTTCGGGTGTTGAAGCCGGGCGGGATACTTTTGGCCGGTTTCATCAATCCCATTCAATATCTCTTTGATCAGCAGGCGGCAGATGAAGGTGTTCTGACCGTGCGGCATGAACTGCCTTATTCTGATCTGTCGAGCATTGACGAACGCGAACGGAATGCCTATATCGCAGCCGAAGAAGCGCTGGAGTTTGGGCACACCTTGACGGATCAGATCGGCGGTCAACTGGACGCCGGCTTCGTCGTGACCGGATTCTACGAGGATAGGTGGCCCGGTACCGAATTGGCCAAATTCACCGATAGCTACATCGCTACCCGTAGCATCGCCATGAAGGGATAGCGTCAGGATCCTGACGTTTTCCCTGCGTTGGCTGTGTGGATAGCTTACTATTCGCCTGAAAGGGATTGTTTGTACGCCAGAGGGCGACTGCTTCATTTGTAGTTTTCTTTTTTTGCATGGTAGTCTAGAATGAAGGCACGTAAGCCGCTTGCTCGTCTGCGTAAGCTCCAAAGTCGAATTATGACGATTGGGCCCTTGCCAACATGCAAATGGCTGTCCGTTCCGTGAGCAGGGGATCTACCCCTGACCTAATGTCTGTAGCAATGACGTGGTTTGTTTGAGGAGGAAAGGAAACAATATGGCATACGCACACACGAATTCAAAAGGGAACACTTACTATCTCCACTCCAAGGAGACGACGCTCAGAAACGGGCGAAACCAGACCCTCTACTTCTTCGCTAAAGAGGTGAAAGACGGGTCACTGGACTCGGTTCCGGAAGGCTACGAAGTCGCCGAGAGCAAGAACGGACTCCCCGTTCTAAAGCGAAAGCAGTAAGACAGGCAAGGATGGGCGTCGGAGTCTCCGGCGCCTTTCTTTTTATGGTAAACAAAGGTAAATATCCTGGTGCATTGCACCAGAATCTGAGCAGTTGTAAGTGAATTTCTATGGTAAGAAGGAGAAGCAAAATGACACAGCAGGCTGCGACGGGTAATACCGTGCGCGTACACTATGTGGGAACGCTGGACAACGGGGAACGCTTTGATACCTCGGTGGGTGGCGATCCACTTGAGTTCACCCTGGGTTCGGGGCAGGTTATCCCTGGTTTCGAGACCGCCATCGACGGCATGGAAGTGGGCGAGACGAAGCAAGTGCGGATCCCGGCTGAGCAGGCGTACGGCCCTTATCGCGAGGAAATGATCCTTGAGATGCCGAGCGACCAACTGCCCGACGACGTTGCGCTACAGGTAGGTCAGCAGGTGCAGATGCAACAAGGTGAGCACGTCTTCGTCGTGCGGGTCGAGGAGATCGGCACAGAGACAGTGACGTTTAATGCCAATCATCCGTTGGCCGGTCAAGCGCTCAATTTTGATCTTCGCTTAGTCGAGATTCGCTAGACGTTGACGATTCTGGTTGGCATGGTCTACCATTGTCCACGGTCGCAATGCGGCTTAGGTTGTGAAGCATTCTGAATATCACCGTTGAACCGATCGGCTGCCCACCTGATCTGCAATCGGGTGTGCAGCCAACTTCACCATTCAAGAAGAGGATCGTTGTGGATAGCCAAATGTCCGTTGAGGAAAAGATCGAAGCATGCCCGCCTGCCCTGCAAGCCATCATTGAAGACTTTCGCACAGCGCCGCCGAGTGATCGTATCGAATACCTGATCGATTTCTCGATGGAAATGCCCGATCTGCCGGAGCGATTGCAAAGCAAACGCGATGAGATGGAACAGGTTCATGAATGCCAGACCCCGGTCTTCGTCTTCACAGAGTTGACGGACGGCAAGGTGCAGTTCTACATTGACGTGCCGCGCGAGTCGCCTACTGTGCGCGGCTATGCGGCGATTGTGGCCGAAGGTCTCAACGGCTCCTCGCCCGAGGCTGTGCTCAAAACCCCCGAGGACGTTCACCTTTTGCTGGGGTTGCACGAGGCGATTTCACCGCAGCGGCTGCGTGGTCTCCACGCTCTGATTGCCTACCTGAAGCGCCAACTCATGCAGCAGATGTAGCCAGCACAGGGCCGTCCAAACAGAGCAACTGCCCTGCATGTTCGCAGGCCCCACAGATGCCGACTGCACAACGCATGTAGGCTTCCCAACTCAGTTGCGTCGGGACGGCGTACTGCTCTCCCAGTTGTGCCAGCGCCGCCAACATGCCGTGAGGACCGCATCCAAAGATGCCATCGACCGCGGCCTCTGCCAGCAGTGGATTTAAGGCGTCGACAACACGCCCCGGTATACCCTGGCTGCTGTCTTCAGTGGTAGGAATCCACTCGACCTCGCTGCCGGATCGACGCGCCCTCTCGATCAGGGCTGCAAAACGCCCGGTGTAGAGCAGATCCACGCCGGTGCGGGCGCCCACGATCACGGTGATGCGTTCGGCGACGCCGATTTGCGTGCGCGCCAGCCAGTGCAAAGGGGCGACGCCGTAGCCACCACCGACCAGCGCAGGCCGTTTCGTCGTCTGCGCTATCTGGAATCCCCGGCCGAACGCACCGCGTACCCACAAGAGATCGCCCACCTTTTTCTCGTGCAAAAGACGGCTAAACGGGCCGACTGCGGTCACCATCAACGTGATGGGATCGGCGTCGACCAACGAAAACGGCTTCTCATCGAAACGGGGCAGCCAGGCCATGACAAATTGACCCGGATAGGCGTCCAGCCGTCCGTCGAGGACGAAGGTCTTCGTGCGGTAGTTTTCATCGTGGATCGAGCGGATCGGGAAGGCTGTGGGCAGGGTGTACGAAGCAGGTTCGTGGCCACCGGCAGGCTGCTGCATCGGCATAAACGGCTGATGGGGTAGGCTCATTGGGTGCAGGCTCCTCAAACGGGTTTTTGCGCAATCAGGATCATGGTCTGCGGCAGGTGAATCGCGATCTCGCTTGTGTACTCATCCGCCCAGGGATCGTCCGCCCAATCGTCTGGAGCGCTGAACTCATGCAGTGCGATGATCTGCAAACCTTGTTCGTGTAGCATTTTTAGCCACGTGCCCAGCGGGCGGTGATAGGTACGCATCGGCGCGCCCGTGTCGGCGAAGGACCACCGCATGGGCTGCTCATCAAAGTAGCTTCGAGCAGGCAGAACGCCTTCATCCTCGGCGTCTTCATCCCAATAGCAGGCACGGATCGGATGATCCTGGCTGAGAATGAGCCGCCCACCTGGGCGCAGGAGACGAGCGCATTCGTGCAACACCGCGACCGCATCCTCAATGTATGGGAAGACGTACACGGCGAGGATCCAGTCCTGGCTGCCCTCAGCGAGGAAGGATAGATCCGCGGCATCGCCCTGACGCAGTTCCACCGTCACTTGCTCTTGCCGAGCCAGATGCCGAGCAAACTCGATTTGAGCATCGCTCAAATCTACGCCCACCGTGTGCGCACCTTGCCTGGCCAGCACAATACAGTTCTGCCCGCCACCGCAGCCAATTTCGAGGATGTGGCGGTCTGCGACGTTACCCAGAATCTGCAACGTCACCTCATCTGGCGCCAGCGGTCCGTAATGGACGGCGGAGGTGCCGATCCGTTGTTGCGCTTGATAGCGTTCTGCCGCCCGATTCCACGAGCGGCGTTGCTGAACCGTGGACATACCCCTCATCCCACCAATTGTTTCAGATCGAAGACGGGCCCATGCATGCAGGCTCGTGTCAGCCCACCGCGGGGCAGCGGGATCACGCAGGCCAGGCAAGCGCCAACGCCGCACAGCAGATCGGCATGCACGAGCACCTGGCCGAAGCCGTCGTCCAGATGAAAGCGATGGTCGCGTAAGATCTGATGGAAGGCCGAAAACCGCTCGGCCGGGAGCGCGGCACAGACCTGATCGGCCCACCGCACAGTCTCGCCCAGCGCACGTCGCCATTCGTCTTCTTCGTAGACGGTATGGACTTCCAGGGCAAAGGGCAGCGTATCGAGCAACGCGGCAGACAGCGAACGTTCGGCACGCGCCACCAACGTGACCCGCCCACCGCGATTGAGCATCGGTTCGATCAGCGGCATCAGGCGCGGAAGCTCACCTTCCTGGCGGCGCAGATCGGCGACGAGCAGCAGATTGCGGCTCTGTTCATGGATCTGAAATCCGTTGCCGAAGGGGCCAAGCAGGTTCAGCATTGCCCCATCTGTCAACTGCGCCAACCAGACATAGCCAGGATCGTCGCACCGTGGCACAAAGAAAGTCCACTCTTCCTCGTCTGTCCATTCCACTCTTCCGCTTAGAAAGAGCGGACGGCGTAGATAAACGCCCCAATCCTCGCCACGCCTGACGCCGCTTTCCGTCGCGCAGCGCGCCAGGACATAGCGCCCCGCCATCTCGTGGCGTGGATCGGCGAGCCCCGGCGGCACCAGAACGCGCAGCCGTCCCCATTCATCCAGCGATGCCACCACGCGGCCACGAAACGAACCGTCGGGCAGCATTGCCGGTGCTCGTTCGGATTGGCTCTCGGTTTGATCGCTCATTGCCTCTCCTGTGCAGGTGGCTCAACGGCTGCCAACCTGCCCCATGGGTTGCCGGAAACGACGTGGACAGAGGGGCGCTGTGGTACAATAGCCACAGTTGTCACCCTCCAACTCCTGCGTATTCCCAGCCCGCATTGTGGCATAGCCGACGCGGAAAGGGCAAGAATGCATTGAGATGTGGACACTTGATCTGAGTGGAAAGGGACTCAATGGCGCGTCAAATTCGTCTGCCCCGCCCAGGCGCGTGGATCAACCGCCTACTTAACCGAAACCTGCCATCTGATCGCAGCATTGTCCTCCACGTCGCGTGGCCACTCTACCTTTTTCCCTGGTTGCTGATTTTACAATTGATCGATCCTAGCCCATTGTGGATGGCGCTCATGGTGGGGCTGCTGGGCTTTTACGTTGCCGGGCTGGCCTGGGTACGTGTGCAGGCGCGTGAACTCACGTTGACGCGCCGCCGACTGGGGGCCATGCTGGTGGTGGGTGATGCGCTGCACGAGGAGTTTGTCCTCGCCAACCCCTCGCCGCTGCCTTTGCTGTGGGCCGCCTTTGAGGACGATTCATACTTACCCGGCTACACACCAGGGCAGGTCGCCAGTTGCGGTGCCGAGACCAGCGTGCGCTGGAAGAGTGAAGCGGTATGTCAGCGGCGCGGCGTCTTTCGGCTCGGTCCACATAGCGTTCACAGCGGCGATCCCTTTGGTCTTTTTCGGCTGCATGTGCACAGCGACCAACAGGAAACACTGCTCGTCTATCCACGCGTGGTGCACCTGCCCCCTATCGATCTGCCGCGCGGCCAGACGGCCGGGCGCGATCGCCGTCGCCGTCCGCTGTACGGTGATCTGCGTTCCCCTACCGTCCGTCAATACCAGGCCGGCGATAGCCTGCGCCGCATTCATTGGCCCACAACCGCCCACCGTGGACAGCTCATGGTAGCCGAATTGGAAGAGGAGCCGAGCGGCGATCTGTGGATCGTCCTCGATCTTAACAGCGCGGTACATCATGGCGTGGGTGAGCAGAGTTCGCTGGAATACAGCGTGATCCTGGCCGCGAGCCTGGCCGCAGATCTTCTGAGCAGCAACGAACGCCGCTCGGTGGGGCTGCTCACCGTGGGTCAGATCCTCGATGCGCCGGACGGTAGCGCCACGGCCGAGGATCGCACCATCCTGTTATCGCCACAGCCGGGGCGCGGCCATCTTTGGCGCATCCTGGCGGCACTGGCTCCGATTCAGGCCGGCAGCTTGAGCGTGGCGGACTTGCTGCATCGCAATCGCTCCTTCCTGGGCAAAGGCCACACTGTGGTCGTCGTCACCCCACAGATCGACGATAGCGCGCCCGCCTGGATCGCCGAACTCCTGTACCTGCGGCGCAGCGGTGTGGACAGCAGCGTGCTTGCCGTCACGCCTGCCGCCGCTGAGACGACGAATGGCGACGCCCAGACGAGCATCGCCCAACAGGAGCGACTCGCCGATCTGCTTGTGCACCAGGAGATCCCGGTGCGCTTTCTGCCCGCCGGGACGCCGCTGCGGGCTGCGCTGACCTACCGCCGCCGCCGCACCGAGTTGCGTACCACGCCAACCGGTGGCGTAATCAGCCGCGAAATCGAAGAGGAGGTGGGATGAACGGGTCGCTTGTGCAGACTGAGCGCCGCAATTGGGTCTTATCCTTCCTCGATTGGGGCGTCCGCCATTTCCGCCCGCCGTTGGGGTGGGCGACCTTCGGGGCCGCGCTGGTTTTGCTTTTGCTCTGCACGACGGCCTTGCGCGAGGCACACTGGGTAAACATTTCTCGCTACGGTGTCGTGCCCGAGTGGAGCCTTCTGATTGGCCTGCCCGTTGCCTGGTGGTTGGTGCACCGTTCACGACAACCGGTGCTGTTCTGGCGTCCGTTGCTCTTCATCGTCTGGCTCGGTATCGGTGTCCTCACCACCAGCCAGGTGATCCTCGGCTGGATTCCATCGATCGGGCGGATTCGGCAAATCGCGTTGGCGCAAGCATGGCCGGCGCTGATCAATGATATCCTCGCCCAGTGGACGTCCTGGGGCTGGCGGCTGCGCGATTGGTGGGTCGGCGTGCAGAGCGGCGGCGCTCTTCAAGACGACATCGTTTTCCTCACACTGATTGTCAGCACCCTGTGGCTGATCAGCGGACTGACGGCGTGGTTGGCGTTGCGCACGCGCAGTGGGCTGGTGACAGCGCTGCCGGCGCTGTGGACGTTGACGCTGATCCTTTACTACGGCAGCGGCGCTCGTTATCTGCTGATTGCCGCGCTCGCCATCGCCATCTTGCTGCATCTTTGGCTCGATCAGGCAACGCTCGAACAATCGTGGATGCAGCGTAACATCGACTTCAGCACGGCGTTGATCATCGACCGCGCCGGCGTCGTCCTGGGGATCACGTTGCTGATCCTGGTTGTGGCCTGGGTCATCCCGTCCCCGCGGGTGGACGTGACCATGCGCTGGGCTTATGAACGGCTTGGCCCGGTCTATAAACCCATCGAACAGACGGGCAAGCGTCTCTTCCCCGATCTGGATCGTCCGATGCGGGGCCGGTTGGGAGGGGGCATCGGCGACGGGCTGCCCAATCGCTTCCTCCTTGGTGCGGGGCCCTATCTGGCCCAGATCCCCGTGATGTGGGTGGGCACCAATCGCACGTTGACCTCTGACCTGGGCGACTTTTACAGTGAGCCGGCGTTGCGCTTTTACATGCGTCGCGCCACTTTTTCCAACTACAACGGAGCCGGCTGGGAAAATCCCGTCGGCCTGACCCGCCAATCCTTGCCGGCGCAGCGCAACTGGACCGACAACGCATGGACCGATCGCCTGTTGGTGCGGCAGTGGGTGCGCCTGGCCGACAATTCGACCCTGCTCTACGCCACCGGTGAGCCCGTCGAGGTGAGCATCGACTATCAGGCCACCCAGCGCAGCCCGCTCGATCTGGTGGCGCTGTGGGCAGAAGGTGGACCGGTCAATCGCTACGACGTGGTTTCCGCCGCGCCCTCGGCGGACGAGGAAATGTTGCTGGCCTGGCCCGGCTTCGGCCTCGATCGGCCCCTGCCCGAGGAACTGTCAGTTCATTTGTCCCTGCCCGATACGATCACGGATCGTACGCGCAGATTAGCTGCACAACTGATTGAAGGTCAAAGCGGTCCCTATGCCCAGGCGCAGGCCATCGAACAGTATCTGCGCGGCTTCGAGTATGATCTGTCGGTCAACGCGCCGCCCGCCGACGTCGTCGATGTGGCCGATTATTTTCTCTTTGATCTTCAGCGCGGCTATTGTGACTACTATGCCACGGCGTTTGCTGTGCTGGCGCGGTTGGCCGGATTGCCCACGCGCTTCGTCACCGGTTATGTGCCCGGTGGTTGGAATCCTGAGGCGCAGGAGTGGGTGATCACTGAGGCCGAGGCGCATTCGTGGCCCGAAGTCTACTTCCCCGATCTGGGCTGGGTGCCTTTTGAGCCAACGGCGGGCCGCTCTGCCCTCACCCGCGTGGACCTGGAAACGGATCGCGCTCCGCTGACGTCTCCATCAGTGCAGCCCTCTACCACGCCGGAAGCGCCGACCCTGACCTGGAATTGGCAGATGTTGATCTGGCTTGTGCCGGTGACGGCAATAGGAGTGCTCATCTGGCGCTGGCTGGTGGAGCGCCGTCACCGTGACCCGTGGCGGGCGCTCTTGCGTTGGGGACGCCGCCTGGGTCGTCCGCATGAAGAGGTGGAAACCGAGTTGGAGTACGGGCACGGGCTCGCCGACCACATCGTCGATGCCGGCGGCGAACCCGAACGGGTGCGCCGCCTCAGCCGCTCGGTGGTATCTTTGACCGAAGCGATCAGCGAAGCCCGCTATGCCCCCGAATCTGAACGTCTGGTCGCCGCCCAGCGTGCCGTCGAGCAATGGCGTGGGATACGGAGGGAGCGGTGACCGGGGGGTTCAGATCGCTTACCCAGGCTCAAGTCGCCCCTTCCCAATTACTTCAACAGGTGCTTTTGCACCTTGCCCATGGCGTTGCGGGGGAGTTCGCTGACATAGCGAAATTGGCGGGGGACTTTGAATCCGGCAAGCTGGTCTTTGCACCAGCCGATGAGCGCCGCTTCGTCGATGGTGCCGGTGCAGACGAGACAGGCCATCGGCACCTCGCCCCATTCAGCGTGCGGCGTGCCGATGACAGCCGCGTCGCGGATGCCGGGATAGCCGAGCAGGAGTTCCTCGATCTCGCGCGGGTAGATGTTGAAGCCGCCGCTGATAATCAGTTCGTGGCGACGCCCAAGGAGCGTTACGTAGCCGCTCTCTGCATTCTGGACGGCCAGATCGCCCGTGTGGAACCAGCGGATCCCCTGTGCGTCGGTGCTGAAGCTTTCCGCCGTTTTCGCCGGATCGTTCCAGTAGCCGTCGAACACGTTGCTGCCACGCACCAGCAGTTCACCTTCGTGATTGGGCGGCAGATCGTTTCCAGCTTCATCGACGATGCGGGCAAAGACGCCCGGTAGCGGCGTGCCCACAGTCCCCGCCAGGCGAGGACCGGCGTAGGGATTGCTGAAATTCATGCCGGTTTCGGTCATGCCGTAGCGTTCGAGGATGCGTTGACCGGTCAATTGCTCAAAGGCGATGTGGGTTTCGGCGGCCAGCGGTGCGCTGCCCGAACAGAAGAGGCGCATCGTGCTAAAGTCGGGCCGGGGGTTCATCTTTTCGATCAGATCGATCAGACGTACGTAGAGAGTGGGTACGCCGAAAAAGAGGGTGGCGCCGCCCGATCCCAAGATCTGGATCGTCTCGTCTGCATCGAACTTGGGTCGAAGCCGCGTCGTGGCGCCGCTGGCCAGCGCGCAGTGCAACCCAACCACCAATCCGTGCGTATGAAAGAGTGGCAACGGCAACAGGATCACATCGTCGGCGCGCCAGGCCCAGGCCGCCATCAACCCTGTCATTGTGGCCAGGATATTGTTATGGCTGAGCATGGCGCCTTTGCTGCGCCCCGTAGTGCCCGATGTGTACATGATCAGCGCAAGATCCTCACCGTAGACCACAGGTGGCGTCACCTCGCCCCCTACGTCGCCCCCGTCGGTGGCGAACCAGGTGTCCAGGGCGTCGACTGACAAGATCTGTGGTGCACTTTCCAGATCGTCCGCCGCCAGTTCATTCAAGATGGAGAGTTGCGAGGCTTCTGTCAGCAGGAAACGCGGCGTTGCATCGTTCAAAATATGCCGAATTTCCAGACGGCGATAGCGCAGATTGATGGGCACCATGACACCGCCTGCACGTAAAGTCGCCAGGTAGGCGATCACAAACTCCACACGGTTGCCCAGGTAAAAGGCGACTCTGTCACCTTTTTGCAGGCCCATCCCCTGCAGTGCAGCGGCCCACCGCTGTGCGGCGGCGTAGAGTTCCTCATAGGTGATTTGCACGGCGTCTTGGTGCGGGTTGTTCTGTTCAGGGTTAATAAATTCGATGGCCGGCTTATCTGGCGTACGTGTCCGGGCAATGGCAAAGAGCGTCCAAAGATCCATAAATCCGTCCTTGTGGTAGGTATCACCTGTTTGATAGCGCAGTTATTATAGAAGGTGTGTTTGAATTTGCAACCCGACCGCTCGCGGATGGGCTGCAAATCGGGAGACCTTGAACCGATGACTCATGAACCTTCAGATTCACAATTCCTGGCTTCTTTTGACGTGGACGAGTTGCTGACACACGTTGATATTGAGGCCGATGCACCTGATTCGGCTGTCATTTACCGGATGTTATATGAACGCAGTATGAGCGCACTCTCTTACACACAGACGCTTTACGATCTCAGCCGCCGGCTGGTGGGCGCTCATCACCTTTCAGAGGTGTTGGATATCCTCTGTGAAGGGGTCAAATCTGCCCTAAATGCTGACGCCGTCTTCGTTGTAATGCTCGATCCTAAGGGGCGAGTGGCGCAGGAGATCTGGTTCGATCTTGAGCATCGGCACGAAATCACCCGCTTTCAGTCCGGATCCTTGCACGACGTGTGGGCGGGCCTTGTCGGGCTTTCGGTTCGCACACAGAGCACGATTCTTTCGTCCAAAATCGGGCCGGATATGCGTGAAAGCCCGCTGCTGCGGATTTTGCGCAAACGCACATTTGGTCTCTGTTCCATTGCCGTTGCACCGATGCGTTCTGGTCGGCGCATCATCGGCGCCGTGGCGGCGATCAATCAGTATCCCAAACCCGACTTCAACCAGATCGATGTGGACCTGATCTCGACCTTTGGCAACCAGGCCGCCCTGGGAATCGAAAACGCCCGACTGCATTCTGAAATGGCTGCTCGTGCCGTCGACCTGACGCAGCAGGCCGAAGAATTAGCACGGTCGAATGCAGATTTGGAGCGCTTCGCCTATGTAGCTTCTCACGATCTGCAGGAACCGTTGCGTGTAGTCAGTAGTTATGTTGAACTGCTCCAACGGCGCTATGGGGGCGACCTGCCCGCCGAGGGAGAGGTCTTCTTGAGTTATGCCCTTGACGGCGTGAACAGGATGCGCCAGTTGATCAACGATCTGTTGGCCTACTCGCGCATCGGCACACGCGGACATGCCCCTGCCAAGGTGAGCACGCTTTCTATCCTGCAGACGGTCACGGCTCGCCTGGCGAAGCTGATTGAGGAGACCGACGCCACCATCACGCATGATGAGCTGCCCGTTGTGTTGGTCGATGAATCGCAGGCCGAGCAACTCATGCAGAATTTGCTCAGCAATGCCCTCAAGTTTCACGGCGCTGCTCCTCCACGTGTCCACCTGGGCGTTGAACGGATCGACAGACACTGGTGTTTTTCGATGCATGACGAGGGAATTGGGATAGACAGTGAGCAGTCAGATCGGATTTTTCAGGTGTTTCAGAGGCTGCACACCCGCGAGGAATATCCCGGCACCGGGATTGGTCTGGCGATCTGCAAGCGGATTGTCGAGCGGCACGGTGGCCGGATCTGGGTGGAATCGAAGCCGGGCGAGGGAGCAACTTTTTTCTTTACGCTACCGGCGCTGGATTGAATTTGAGTTCATGGCATGTCAGGATAGAGACCTATGGGGCCCTGGTCGCATCCACGCTCGCTACCTGCGCCGGCGCGTCATCGATGCCAAGAAGGATGTCGGCCACATATTGGCGTTGCGGTAAGGGGAGGTCTTGCCAGCGAGCGCCATTGTCCAGGATGCGCAAGACCCGTTCCGGGCCTAAATTGTAGGCGGCCAGTGCCCACCGATCATCGCTATAGCCCAGATCACTGAAGTAGTCGTGAATGTATGAGTAGTAGGCGGCCCCGACCAACACATTGCTATACCCATCCCACGGATCGCTGACGCGTACCAGGGGCGCCCACTCGTTCCATGTGTTGGGCATGATCTGCATCAACCCATACTCGCCGGATCGGCCCACGGCGCGCGCGTCAAGTTTGCTCTCTCGATAGGAGAGAGCAGCCAGGATGCGCCAGTCGATGTTGTACTGGCGCCCGATCTCTTTGAAGATTCCCTCGTAATTGCCGGGTATTACCCGCGGCGCTTGTTCTGCTCCCCCTGTCCCGGCCGGCGCGTTTAGCCCATAGCGCGCCAACTCTTCGGCGCTGAAGCCGTAAATCAATTCGGGTGTGGGACCAATCACATAGGTTGGCAGCGACTCTTGACCCTGAGCAAAGCGCCACTGATCAAACCACGCCCCAATCTGCGCGTGAAAGAAAATTACGCCGAGAACAAGCAGCAGTGTGGACAGCAAGATCAGTATGCCTCCGTTGATCACAGGCCGGCTCTCGAACGTCCCCGTGACGGCGCGATCCAGATCCCCGGCGCTAAACCCCCCCTGAATCACAAAGCGAAAGCGTACTGCCTGCAGCGCAATGATGCGGCCTTGGGCCGGCATGAGTGTCAATTCCAGAGGCACGCCGACGCCAGGCGGCAGCAGCACCGTGCAGGCGTCATTCGGCTCCGCGATCAGCGTCGTGATCTGTTTCCCCTCCGGAGTTAACCCAAAGTAGACACGACAATCGCCCCGAAGATCCTTGGCCCAGAGATGATATTGAACCGGCTGTGCACCGCGGTTTGTCAAGGTTAGAACACAGCGTCCGCTGCGGCGGAAGAGCCTGGACTGCACTGTGCGCGGATCCAGTTCGGCCCATTCGATAGGTTCGATTACAGTGGTCGCGCCTAAGGTTACCTGCCCGCTCTGCTGCCAGCCTGTATATTGGGGCGAGGTGATCAGCCATGTTACCGTGTAGAGAGCTGGTGGTAGATCAGGGTGAAGCCGGATCGTAACCTGTGTCTGCTCGTTTGGCTGCAAATGACACTGCGGTGGTGAGACTATCAACCATTCGGGCGCCACATCGGGCACTGTCACCATAAAGGTGGCGGCCTGATTGCCGCTGTTGTTGATGGTCAGTGCGTAGGCGCTGTCCGCAGTGGACGGCTGGGACGGCGTTGATCCGGCGGGCACTCGCCGGATGGGAGCAGGTTGTTGGCGGCCAGGCGCGCTGCGTTGTCGTCGGCGCCGGCTGGGGCGTCGCCGCTAGCCCGGTGTTGCCGTCCCCGCCGCTGCAGGGCCGGAGGCTGGTGTGCCCACTGGCGCCAGAATTAACTCGTAGCCGCCCAAATGGAACGATTGCCATTGGGTCAATTCGACCGGTCCAGTGCTCTCGCCCTCATCGCTGACCGGAATCACTTGATAGGGACGCGCTCGAAAGTCCAGAAGCGCGTGGAAAGGGCGTATGCTCGCCCCGACAACAATCAAATCATTGTCCGGGTGGGCACCGATGTTGAGGACACCCAATGACGGGTCCAAATCCACGAACTGGATCTGGCCATTGGGATCGACGATTTCAAGCTGGTCAAAGTGTGGCATGGCGGCGAAGCGCAGACGGTGGAAGGCGGCAAGAAAGTGAACTGTTCAAGATTATGGCGGTAATTCAGGTAGGTGTCAATCAACGTTGAAGACGGGAATTCAGACGATAAGGAAAACGAAGACCTGGGCCGCGGCCCAGGTCTTCTTCGAGGTGGAGATGGCGGGAGTCGAACCCGCGTCCGAGACGCTAGTTGTGAGACGTCTACAAGCTTAGTCACCACTTTTGTGTTTCACCGGGGTCCCCTGGGTGACGTAGGGACTTACCCGACTAGCCGATCTCTCTTAGGCAACTTTATCGGCGTCCTATTGCCGCAGCTCGCAGTGTATGACGGTTACCGCTCAGCCTGCTGGCCGCACTAACCGGAACCGTGATCCTCCGCAGAGGATCAAGCGACCTGTTTCTTAGGCGGCCACTGCTACCGAAGTAGCACCAGCGAAGCCGAAGTTGAAGGTCTTGCCTGTAGTTTTGGCATTTATAGGGTTTTGCGCCTTTTTAACGTAGCCGACGCTCTACGGCTTGCAATCCCATAACGTCCTGCCCCGTCGAAGCCAATCATCCCCTCGACGTTACAGCCTTAGTATACCAGTTCGAGCCGCCTATGTAAAGTGAATTTGTGTAAGAAGTTCATTGGTCTTTAGGTGCAAATCCACCGGCTGCGTATCGAGCGCCGAAGGACTTTGCGCACGATAGATCTCCCAGCCGCCGGGGTAGCGGATCAAACGTCCCTCGCGTACTTCCCACACTTCATCGGCGAAGCGTTGGATGAACCGGCGATCGTGCGAGACGGCCAACACCGGCCCCGGAAAGTCGATCAGCGCCTGCTCAAACTCCTCGAGCACGTCAAAACTGATGTGGTTGGTCGGCTCGTCGAGCAGGAGCAAGTTGGCGCCGGTGGCGATCAGCCGGGCGATTTGGAGCTTGCGTTTTTGCCCAATGCTGAGCGTCCTCACCGGTTTCATCAGATCCGGCCATGTGAAGAGATGATAGCGTAGCAGCGCCGCTTTGAGTTCCTCGAAGTGGCCGGTCAACCCCTGCCGGTAGAATTCGAACAGCGTCGCATTCTCGTTGTCGAGCGTCTCTTGTTCCTGATCGAGATATCCGATACCGACGCTCCCCGCCTTGATCACCTCGCCCTCGTCCGCAGTGGACAGCCCCGCCAGGATACGCAACAGCGTGGTCTTGCCTGCGCCGTTTGGCCCGACGATCACCACCCGGCTCTGTGCCGAGAGGGCGAAGCTCACGTCGTCGAGGATCGTGTGGGCGCCGTAGCGTTTGCCGATCCTGGAGGCTGTCAGCGGCGACGCGCTGTTGAGCGTGCGCGGATCAAAGTCGGGGTTGATCATCAACCGATCCGGCGGCTCTGGGATGGGATCCGCCTCGATGCGGCGCAACCGTTCCTCGGCCGAGGCCACGTTTCGGGCGATGGCGGTTTCCACGCGTTCGCGTTTGAAGTTTTTGATGAACTTGTCCCCATCGCGTGGCGGGCGATTGTGCGCGACCTGGCGCGCCTTGCCCTTGATCACACGACGCAGCTCGACAATCTCTTCCTGCTGCGCTGCGTAGTCCTCGATCCACTTCACCCTCTCCAACGCTTTGAGCGCGGCGTAGCCGTCGTAGTTGCCTGTGTACTGACGCACTTCGCCGCTGTGCTCATCTACTTCGAGGATTGAGGTCACCGTCTGGTTGAGGAAGTGACGGTCATGGGAAACAACCAGCAACCCGCCCTTGTAGCCGGCTAGATAGCCTTCGAGCCACTCCAGGGCGGCGAAGTCGAGATGATTGGTCGGTTCATCGAGCAGGAGAAGATCGGGCGAACGCAGCAGCAGCGCGGCGAGACAGACACGTGTCTTCTCGCCGCCAGAGAGCGTAGCCACCCGGCGAGTGCGGTCGATGTCGGCCACCTCCAGCCCGCTCAGGACGATCTCTAGCCGGTGCTTGATCTCGTAGCCGCCGCGCCGCTCAAAGCGCTCGGTGGTCTCAGCGTAGGCCGACATGACCGCATCCAGATCGGCGCCTTCCTGAGTCATCTGGCGTTCGAGATCGCGCAGGCGCGCTTCCAGCGCATGCAAAGACCCCAGCGACTCCTGGATCAGCGCGTCCATGGTCTTGTCGGCGGCGTCGTTGAGCGTCTGCGGCAGGTAGCCGATTTCGAGATCGTTCATCCGTGTGATCTGGCCGCTGTCCGCGCTCACCTCACCCACCAGGATTTTGATCAGCGTCGACTTGCCTGCCCCGTTCGCGCCCACCAATCCTACATGATCGCCTGCATAGAGCATCAGCGAAACGTCCTTGAGTACCTGGCGTTCGCCGTAGAATTTAGATAGATTGGATATAGATAGATACACTGCTAACTCCCAATGTGCTTAACGCCCAACGTGGGCCGGTCAAGTCAGATCAGATGGGGCCGGCGTCACTTGTGATGCGCTCGGCCGTTTGAGCGAGCGCTGGAAGATCCACAGCGTAGGCGATAGGATGAGGCCGGCGATCGTGAGCGCCGGGCGCAAGCCGTAGATCGTACCGATCGCGCCGACAGCAGGTCCACCGATCATTTGGCCGACGGCGTTGAGCTGTCCGTAGGCAGAGAACACCGTCGCGCGCACCCGGCTTTCCACGTTTTGGTTGATCCATGCCGTGAAAAGCGGATCGGCGCCGCTGCGCATGATGCGCACCATCAGCAGCGCCACCAGCGCCATCGGGAAGTTCAGGGCCAGTGCAAAGCCAATCGTGGCCAGCGCCATAACACCGTAAATGATCGAGAGCGCCGTCGGCACCAGCGCTGGGACTGTTTGTATCCACGCTGCGGCGCACGATTTCCACGGCGCCGATGGAGAGCAGCATCCCCGCCGCGCTGATCAGACCAAACCAGACGATCGGTTCCAGCGCACCGTAGGTAGGCAGGCTGAAGTTGTCCAGAAGGTGGGGCGTCCACAGGCGGTCCATGCCTTCGCTGTAGAGACCGTAGACCAGCGACAGCGCCATCACGGTCATCAACGCCGGGCTGATGCGTACGAGTCGTACCGCTTCGCCGGCTGTATGGCCCATCTGTTGCCAGGAAGTGCGTTCCTCGGCAGGCGTGGGTGTGAAGCCGGTTTCGGGCATGGCGATCCATACAAAGAGACTGAGCACGATGAAGAATGCCCCGCCGATCTGAATCGGCAGTTGCAGGGAAACGATGCCAATCGCCGTGCTGATGCCGATCCCCAGCAGGCCGGCAAGCATTGCCACTTGCGATGCCCGCAAATAGAGCGGATTGGCCTCGGTTTCGCCAATTTCGTCGGCCAGCCATGCCTCGCGGGCGCCACTGGTGAAGGTGTAGCCGATTCCCCACAGCACCTGAGCCAGCAGGATCGCCCAGAATTGGGGAATGCTGCCTTCGACGAGAAATCCCACGCCGATCACGACAAAGCCGATCACAATCGAGAGTTTGCGGCTGTAGAGATCGGCCACGATCCCGGTGGGGATCTCGAAGAGCATGGCCGTGACTTCCAGCGTCGTGCCTACGAGCACCAGTTGGAGCGGGTTCAGTCCGACGATGGTGACCTGATACACCATATTGACGGTGAAGACCAGATCGTAGAAGAGCGATGACCCTGCGGTCATCAGCATAAAAACGAGTTTCGGATTCAGACGAGTATTCAAAAGTTGCCCTCACTGACAAAAGTGGGGTGGTGCATCGGGGGAGATGCGCCACCCCAGGTCTACTTGAAAATTAGCTGGCCATGTGAGGTACATTGCTGTAACGGTCTTGCAGGGTTTTCCCTGTCTGCTCAAGCCGCCTCCCTACCCAGATCAACAGCGGACGCAAGATCGAGCGGCGTTGCCGGCGAAGGTAAGGTTCGTGCAGTTGATAGTGATCCGTCTGCCGTAGCAATGCCTGATGGGTTGCCAGACGCAGATAGCATTCTCGGAAGTCCATGGTGAGATTCTCCTGAAATTTGAGAGATAGTTATTCTACTGAACATGTTTGTCTTCTGGGCGGAATGAGTAAAGTCAGATGTTGAAGTGGTCTGCGTTACTCATTACTCTTCACAACTCGATTGGTTATCTCCATCAGGCACCTCCCATTGTTACACTGCTTTGAGTCGAATCAGGAAAACAAAAAACCCCGCACGGTATACCGTGCGGGGCAGGATGGCGTCGTCAGTCGGCCGTCAACAGAGGATTTCGATCCTCCGCGGGCTGTCTGGAAGGCGCACCACTCCACACGGTTCAGCAATACACTCACAAGCGATACCAAAGGCATCAACGTGAACGAACATGATCTTCATTTCCATCGGAATGCCTCCTTTGCTTGTGGACCGTTGTGGCGGCGCCTGGTTCATGTTTCATGCATACGCGGCGTGCAGATTGCACAGCCAATGAGACTATACGCGTGTCCGGTCACTGTGTCAACCCCCAACACGCGCTTTTCGCGCAAGTCACAACATTTGTTGTACGTCTACTACTTCAACGGTTGTGCCGGTCGCCGGTTGAGTAGCCAGTTGTGTTGGCGTCTCGAAACCCACTCCTGTGTACGCTCTATACCTGCAACAGGGGGGCGACTCAAAAGTGTAGCTGCATCATGATGTCCTGCGGGTAGTTGCCAAAGGTGCGCCCAAACAGGTTAAGCCCCCCCACGTTTTGCGCGTTGTCTTCAACGCCAAATCGGAGGCGAATGAAGGGCTGCTTGCCTATCCCTAGTTCGTCGATGGTAACGTCTGAGAGACGCACACCATCGATCCACGAGCCACTCTGATCCACCCGCCAGGTTTTGAGGAGGCCATACTGGCTGTTCCATTCCTCCCACCACATCGGGGTGAGATTGCCGCGCTCGCCGCCGAAGTCGCCGGGCGATGTCCACGTGCCAATCGAGTGATCGTTGACAGCCATGAAGATGTCTGACGGCCAATCGTGGTGGTAGTTCGGCGCTTCCGAACAGACTTCCATGCTGATCGTCATGCTCTTCGGCTTCTGTTCAGACAGGGATCTGTAGGGGAAGTGATACTCGAGGAAGCCGCTACGGAACCAGATCAACTGCGCATGAAAGCGGAGCGGTTCGTAGAACGAGATCGGGTCGTCGATGTAGCCGATCAGTCCGGTTTCGGCCGCAATGCCACACGTGGGCGAAATTTCGAAGTTGACGAATGCGCCGATGGGCATCTGGATGCTCACCTGCTCATCGTGTTGGACAAAGCTGCGCGGCAACTGAAACATGATCATGTCATAGAGCCTGGCACAGACTTTTTGCACACCGCGACTCGCCGAGATCATTTCTGAACGGATTAGCCCACACTCTTCCAACAGGTTGAGGTGAAGATTGGCCGTGGATAGAGGCATTTTTAGCGCCTCGGCAATTTCAGAGACATTGGCGACGCGCGATTGCAGATAGTCCAGGATGCGCATGCGCTGGGTGGATCCCAGCGCTTTGGCGACGGCAATACTGGCGTCACGCTGCTCCGAATCCATCGACAACAGCAGCGTTCGCGTCCGACCTTCGCTCTGCCTGGCAAGTGGAGCGGGTACATTATTCTCTACGTCTGGCTCTGCCATACTTTTCCCTCCCAGAAGGCGCGCCTTCGCCGCCAATGTTTCAACAAACGAACAATTGAGGTTTACAGGTGTTGCCGTTGAATACCTTCATTGTAATGCATAATAACATAAAACATATAGTTTGCCGCTGTTGCAATGATGCATCTCGGTATATGCCTTCATATGTATCTTTTTCTGTATCTATCCACGTATCTGATTCGGAAATTCAGGTGTAATATTCCCTTAATGGTTAACTGAAAAGGGTTGACACGTATATTTATATGTGATAATTTGGGAGTAGTATAGAACTCGTACGATTTCTTACCCTTCGCCTTGGGTCTTGTTTTGAGCGTTTTGTTTCATGAATTGAAAAAGTAAAGACGGGCGATGTGCTTACCTGCGCTTCCGTACGCCGTCGCACTTTACCTTTGATTCATGGCCCTTTTGGCCACTTTCCCTACTATCCACACATTTCGTATTCGCAACTGAATATAGCACGTCTTGATCCAACCGTTCATACCCATTTCAACATGTATGGAGGAATCAAATCGATGAGACGAACACTTGCAACACTTAGCCTTATTTTGATCCTAGGTTTGTTGCTGGCCGCCTGCGGTGCACCCCCAACACAGCCCGCGACGACTGGTGGTGCACCTGACACTGACCCGACTGAAGTTGCGGCGGATGCCGAGGCCCCAGGTGGTGTTGGTGAGGCCGAAATAGAGCCGACGGCAACGCCGATTGTGGCAGAGGCCGGATCGGGTGACATTCAATTGATCTACTGGAACGGCCTCACCGGCAGTGACGGCGCCACCATGGTGCAGATGGTAGAGGCATTCACCGAACAAAATCCTGATGTTTCGGTGCGTATTGAAATGATGCCGTGGGACATCTACTTCGACAAACTGTTGGCTTCTTTGGTCTCCGGCAACCCGCCTGATATCTTCTTACTGCATGAGTTTGAGATTCCACAATTTGCCAGTCAGGGTGTATTGATGCCCTCGGGTGACTTCTTCACCGAACAGGGTGGTCCCATCCCAACTGAAGACATTTCGCCCGAAATTCTCGATATTATCGAGTATCAGGGTGAAAAGTACGGCGTGCCGCTGGACCGTCATGGCTGGGGTCTCTGGTATAACAAGGATCTTTTCGAAGCCGCCGGCCTTGATCCCGAATCTTGCCCGGCCAACGCCGAAGAGTTCATCACCTACGCCCGTAAGCTGACCGTGGACGCCAACGGCAACACCGCCGAGAGCCCCGACTTCGATCCTGAAAACGTAGTGCAGTGGGGAACGCAAGTTGCCTGGTTTAAGCCGACCTTCCTGAGCACGCTCTGGCAGTTTGGCGGCGACTGGACGGATGGTAACGGCAACGCCACCATCAACAGCGATGCGGGTATGCAGGCCGCTCAATTCTGGTATGACCTCATCTACGAGGAACATGTTGCACCACAGCCTGCCGGCTTCGACGGCTGGCAGAGTTTTGCCGCTGATCAATTGGCAATGACACCCGAAGGTAGCTGGATGCTCAACTTCAACAATGACAATGAAGTCAATTGGGGCATCTGTCCGCTGCCGCAGTGGGGCGACCAACCCGCTGCCTGGACCAGCTCGCACGTAATGTACACGCCTGTCTCGTTGGAAGGCGAGAAGCTAGACGCCGCCAAACGCCTGATCTCCTATCTGTCGGATCAGGGATTGGTCTGGGCGACTTCCGGTCAACCACCGGCCCGCATCTCCGAGATCGAAGCGATGACCGCAGAAGAGTTCCCGTCTGCCAAGCTGTTGGGCGAGAGCTTCCAAGAGTTTGGACGCTATGACACAGCGCACGAGTGTGTGCAGGAGATCATTGATCAGGCGTACTCGCCCGAACTCGATGCTATCTTCAACAATGTCAAGTCGGTGGAAGAAGGTCTGAATGACGCCAATGCCCGCATTCAGGATATCCTGGAGCGCTGCCAGTAGAGCGAATGCGTTCATCTTGATCGTGACATTGGTCGGTTAACAGGACGTGAGTGGCCGGCGATCTTAGTGCGCCGGCCACTCATCCTCACAGGAGACTGGTATGAATTCCACGCCCACCCATCCTCAGTCAGGATCTGCCAAGCACCCGCCCCGCACCTGGCGCACCTGGCGCTGGACCGCCGGAAACTACCTTTTCATTTTGCCTTTTTTGATCTTCTTCTTCACATTCACGCTTGGTCCCATTCTCTATAGTTTCTACATGAGCCTGCACGAATGGAAGATTCTCGCCCCACAGCATCCCTTCATAGGTTTTCAGAATTTCGTATCCTTGAGCAACGATGATCTCTGGTGGCTTACGCTGCGTAATACACTCTATTTTGCATTCTTAACAGCCATAGCCAACACGATATTTGCGCTGCTTGTCGCCATTGCCGTCAACGAGCCGATCCGCTTTCGCGATTTCTACCGGTTTGTCTTTTATGCGCCTGTGGTGTTGTCGGTTGCCGTGGCCGGTGTCATGGGTGCGTGGCTCTTTAACACGCAATTTGGGATCGTCAACTACTTTCTGGTCTGGATGGGGCTGCAACCCGTAAAGTGGTTGGCCGACGTCAACCTGGTGATCCCCTCGTTAAGCCTGGTGACCGTCTGGTGGGGTTTTGGCTTTCCCATGTTGATCTATATTGCCGGGCTTCAAGCAATCCCTGAGCATCTATATGAAGCCGCGCGCATCGACGGCGCCAGCGGATGGCGACTGCGCCTACATATTACCCTGCCCTTGATGATGCCTTCGATCTTCTTCGTGGCCGTGACACAGTTGATCGCCCACTTTCAGGTGTTCGGCCAGCCTTATATCATGACCGGCGGTGGACCCGGGCGCGCGTCCTACACCGTGATTATGTACCTTTACCAGACAGCGTGGCGCTACTTCCGCATGGGGTACGGCACAGCCATCGCCATGGGGCTGGCGCTGGTGATCCTGTTCTTTACGTTGGTCCAGTTTCAAGTTTTCGGCAGACAAAGCACAGTTGACTACTAGAGGATCCCCAAACATGACTTCATCCGGCCGGTACAGAGCGCGCTCCCTCTTCTCTAACATCGGAATTCACCTGCTACTTGCGCTCCTGGTGATAGTGGTTGGCTTTCCTATCTATTGGACGTTTGTTGTTTCTGTTACGCCGAGTTCGCAAGTCTTTGCGTGGCCGTTGCAACTCTGGCCCGAGAGCCCAACGCTGGCCCATTACACAGAAGTCCTTACGCGTCAGGATCTGAAGCTGCCGCGTTGGTTCCTAAACAGTGTCATCGTCAGTGTATCGGCAACGGTGGTCAGCCTATTTGTAAGCAGCCTGACCGCCTACGGCTTCGCCCGCCTGCGCTTTCCCGGCCGAGATCTGATCTTTATGAGCATCCTCTTTACGTTGATGGTTCCCGCTCAGGTCACGTTGATCCCGGTCTTCCTCTTGATGCGCAACCTCAACTGGTTGGATACGTATCACGCCTTGATCTGGCCGGCTGCCGCCAACGTCTTCGGCGTCTTTTTGCTGAGACAGTTCTTCCTCAGCATTCCTACTGAACTGGAGGAAGCCGCCTTTATGGATGGTGCGGGGCGCTTTCGCATCTACTGGCAGATCATGCTGCCCTTGAGCCGATCCGCCATGATCGCGTTGATGATCTTCACCTTCCTCGGCTCGTGGAACGATCTCTTTTGGCCGTTGATCGTGCTCAACCGCCTGGAAATGCGCACCCTGCCCGTAGGATTGACCGTTCTCAACGGCACCTACACCCAGGAACGCGCGCTCATTATGGCGGGTGCTGTGATTGCCAGCGCGCCGGTGCTGATCTTCTATGCCTTCTTCCAGCGTCGCATCATCCAGGGTGTTATGCTCACTGGAATGGGGGGCAGATGATCCGTCATTGGATAGTAAATCCCGGCGGAAAGATGTCCACACGCTCTATCAGTGGTACAGACGCCATGTTTCTGCCGTGGTCTTTACGCCGCAACGTAGCAGTTCTCTTTGTCGCCTGCCTATCGCTGATCCTCCTCAGCGCCTGCAGCGTGGCGCAGAGTCCTCTGCCAACCTCTTTGCCGAGCCCTATGCCAATGCCAATGTCCACACCATCGCTGACCTATGAAAACCCGGTCTTCCCGCGTGACTTTCCCGATCCCTTCGTCTTGCGCGTGGACGATGTCTACTACGCCTACGCCACCAATGCCCGAGACATGAACATCCAGGTCATCCGCTCCACCGATCTGGTCGACTGGGAGCGGGTGGGCGAAGACGGAGACGCGCTGCCTGAATTGCCCGCGTGGATGGCGGCGCACCAGTTCCTGACATGGGCGCCGTCGGTACTGCGCCGCGGCGACGAATACATCCTCTACTACGTGGGGCGCTTCACAGAATCGGGCCGTCAGTGCATTTCCTACGCCGTAAGCACCAACCCGGCAGGGCCGTTCGTCGATCCCAACACGCAACCCTTGGTCTGTCAGTTGGACGAGGGTGGCTCCATTGATCCTGAGCCGTTCCTCACCCCCGATGGTGTGCTCTACCTGCTTTGGAAGAACGACGGCAATTGCTGCGGCCTGCCCGTCTGGCTCTACAGCCAGACGCTGAGCGAAGACGGGCGCAGCCTCACCGGCGCAGCACAGCGGCTGATTCAGATGGATCAACCGTGGGAAGAACCGCTCATCGAAAACCCGACTATGACTTTTCACGACGGCAAATACTATCTCCTCTACTCCGCCAACTGGTACGAAGGACCTGACTACGCCGTCGGTTACGCTGTGTGTGACACACCGGCCGGTCCCTGCACCAAGCCGCAGTCAACGCCGATCCTCACTTCGGCCGGTCGTCACGTTGGGCCAGGCGGTGCGTCCTTCTTCAGCGACGGCGACGGTGCGCTTTGGCTGGCTTACCACGCATGGATCGTCCCCAACGTGGGCTATCCGGTGGGCATGCGCCAACTTCACCTGGGGCGCGTCACCTTTGAGGACGGCGTCCCCGTGATCCACCGGCCCGAAGCTCAAGATACGAAGTGAAGTAACGTCCTATGATCCTCTTTCTATCAGGGCAATGGGGCGCCGGGAAATCGCATGTGGCCCGCCTCATACAAGAGCGCGCTGCGCTACCGACTCTCGACGCCGATTCGCTTTTCACCCAGGCCGAAGTCGATGCCGTCAGAACCTGTACGCTTGATCCAAATCGCATGGAAGGCTTCTACAAACGTGTACTCGCCGCCATGCACGCGTATAATCAGCAATATGCTTATTTCATGGTGGTACAGGCAATCTACACCGACCGCTTTCGTCGCCAGATTTTCGATGCTTTTGCGCCCAACATTCGTTTTGTGCTGATCAGAACGCCGGATGATGCATTGCAGCGGCGACGCATCGACCGACGGGCCACCGCTACGGGCAACCCTGTCAGCATCGAAGCCTTCGATCATATGGCCCAGTACTGGGAGCCGGTATCGCTACCGCACAGCGTTATTTTGAACGATGACAATCTGGATCAGGCCGTGGACGATCTCCTGGCCCAATTGAGCATACGACCCATCCTACCTAACTCTACCGGAGCATCAGAATGAACAAGCGCACCAGGCTTTCTCTCGATGGCCTTTGGCAATTTCAAATTGACCCCACCGCACAGTCCGCGGTGGACGACATCACTGACTGGCGCGACAGTCAGGTGCCCATGCCCATCCAGGCGCAGTTCGATGATCTGCGCGATTACAGCGGCGTCTCCTATTACCGCCGTACCTTTGACGTAAACAGCACACCCGATGGCGTCGCCATCCTCCATTTCGGCGCTGTGGACTACTTTGCCACCGTCTGGCTGAACGGACAGGAGGTGGGCGCGCACGAAGGGGGCTACCTGCCCTTTGAGTTCGATGTCACGTCGATCCTCCGCGCAGGCAGCAACGAGATCGTCGTGCGCGTATCCGATCCCGATGACGATTCGGAACGCTGGCCCAATGCGCCTTTCCGCGAAGTGCCCCACGGCAAGCAGAGCTGGTATGGCCCTATTGGTGGTCTGTGGCAGAGCGTGTGGATCGAAATGCGACCCGCTGGCCACCTGCAAGCGCTGCGCGTCACGCCCAACGCCGCCACCGGTGAAATCGCCATCGACGCCAGAGCCACGGTGGACGCCGCTACCCTCGCCATTAGCGTGGCCGACCCCAACGGCATGGCCGTGGCTCAGGTTGTTCTCAATGGACTCAGTGGCACTATGGTCCTCGACAACCCGCATGACCTGCGCCTGTGGTCGCCTGACGATCCGGCGCTCTACACCGTCACCGCCACCCTGCGTGTGGAGGATACGGCCATCGATGAACTAAGCGTCACCTGCGGCTTCCGCACAGTCGAATCCAGAGACGGGCGCATCTACCTCAACGGTGAACCTATCTACCTGCGCGGCGTCCTCGACCAGGCCTACTATCCCGAGACGATCTACACGCCGCCCAGCCTTGAGTTCCTGGAAGACCAGGTGCGCAAGGCCAAGTCGCTCGGCCTCAACTGCCTGCGCACCCACATCAAGATCGAAGATCCACGCTACTATGAAGTGGCGGACCGTCTGGGCATCCTGATCTGGACGGAGATTCCCAACTGGGTGCACCTGACCCCCGCTGCCGATCGCCGCATTAAAGAGACCTTCCGTGGCATGGTGGCGCGCGATCGGAATCACCCGTCAATCATTGCCTGGTCGCTGGTCAACGAAAATTGGGGGACCGATCTCAGCCGTGACCCTGAACACCGGCGCTGGCTGGCCGATTTCGTGGAAGAAGCGCGGCAGATCGACCCCACCCGCCTCATCGTGGATAACTCCGCCTGTGGCGGCAACGGTCACGTCGGCGGCGATATGGAAGATTATCACCACTACCGCGCCATCCCCGACCACGCCGAAGAGTGGGACGCCTGGGTGCATGAGTTCGTCAACCGCGCCGATTGGGCCTGGTACGAAGACTATCGCCATAACCGTCGCCAGGACTTGCCGCTGCTCGTCAGCGAGTTCGGCAACTGGGGGCTGCCCAACCCAGACGACATCGCCGAAAAAGGAGAAGATCCCTGGTGGTTTGAAACCGGCTACGACCGGGGCGAAAGCATCGTCTATCCTCACGGCATGCGCGACCGCTTTCAGTTTTACGGATTGGATGCCGTCTTCGGTACGCTGGATAATTTCACCGCCCAGCATCAGCGCCATATGAGCAAGAGCCTGGCCTACGAAATCGGCAGCATGCGCCGCTACCCACGCATCGGCGGCTATGTCATCACCGAGTTCACCGATGTGCACTGGGAATGCAACGGCCTGCTCGACATGCAGCGTAACGTCAAACGCAACCTCGATGAATTCGTCGCCCTCAACCAGGATCGTGTCGTCGTCGTCCGCCCACAGCAGTGGAGTGGGCGCGCCGGCGCCTCCATCCCGGTCGAGATCCAGGCCTTTGATGTCGACGGCGCAGGCGTGTCTGGGTCGCTGCGCTGGCAGGCAGGCGGCGCAAGCGGCGAAATCGCCGTGCCCGGCGGCGTGGTGGATGTTCCCCTGCCCGCAGAAGCCTCGGCGATGATCTCGATTGGCGCCGAGTGGACGGCGCCTGATGGCACAGTTCTGGCAAAGGGGGAAGCCGAAGTCGCCGTCGTCACACCGTCGATTCCGGCCACGTCGATCTTTGTGGTGGAGGACGATGGGTTGCGGCAGACGCTGGCCGATCTCGGGTATCTGCTGGCATCTACGGCAGAAGAGGCCGCCGTCGTGGTGGCGCGCCGCTACACGGCCGATTTGGAGGGCGCCGTGCAGCAGGGGATGCACGTGGTTTTGTTGGCGGATGTTGATACCGGCAAAGTCGAAGGCGACGTGCGCCTGCCTACAGGTGGCGTTATCCCTCGAGCGGGGACAGGTTGGCAGGGGGACTGGGCCACTTCCTTCTCGTGGATACGCAAAGAAGGCCCGCTGGCCGCTCTCCCCGGCGACCCACTGTTGGAAATGGAATACGCCGACATCATGCCCGATGCCATCCTTGTGGGGCTGCCTGCCTGGGCAATGAAGGCGCACAGTTGGGCCAATCTGGCGTTGGGTTGGATCCACAAACCCGTCTCGCTCCTCGCCGTCCTCCCCTACGGCAAGGGGCAGGTCACCGTCTCCACCTTCAACCTCAGCAACGAATCGCTGCGCGGCAATGTCATCGCGCAGACGCTGTTGGCGGGCATCATAGCCATGGCCTGAGTTGGCCGTCGATCAGGATAGACACAAAACACGGAATGCTCAAACCGACTCGGTTTGAGCATTCCGTGTTTTGTGTATAACGCTTGATTTGCGCGCGCACGATGCCACTACCCGACACGGCCGGCGGCTTCACGCACAATGGCGGAGAGTCTGGCCTCGGTGGCATCATCCAACTCGGTGAAGAACCACGCAGACGGCATGAGCTGGTCTGGCGCGTCTTCCGCCAGGGCGAAGTTTGCCTTTTCGGTGAGGCCGAAGGTCATGTACTTGTCCACACGGAAGAAGCAGAGCACCGGGCCACCTTTGGCGTAGCCCGGCATGCCGTACCACAGTTTTGGCCGCAGCGCCGGGTCGCTGCGCAGGATGAGCGCGTGGATGCGCTGGCCGATGGCGCTGTAGGGCTCGGGCATCGCCGCGATCTTCTCCAGCACGGCGGCCTCGTCGTCGACCTTTTTCGTCGCCTTCTTGTTTCCGGTAGGCACGTGAAACTCCTTTCGCTTATCGTAAAGTGTCAGGTGCGACGCCTTCGCCAGGAGGACCTCATGCGTTCGAACCTGATGCCAACAAGAGTGTGGCACTCTGGGCCGAACAGACCCTACTCATCATTCATTCCCTTGCCGTCCAGAATTCGCGGCATATACTTTTCGACGCGTGAGGCCCGGGTTTTGGACTGTTTGGCTTGCGAGAAATGAAGAAGGTAGGCCCTTTGCCGGCCCGGCGTCAGTGCCTCAAATGCAGTCTTCAAGGCAGGAACTTCATCCAACTTGCGCTGAAACTCCTCGGGCATGGCTGAATTCTGTCGTCTCCTTCAAATCCACCGTCAAACCGGCCTTTTCCACGGCAATCGCCTCGTCAATAAAGGCTTTCACAACGGTTTCCCGCTCAACGATTTCTTGTAGATTGCTAAACCGCATCTGGCGCGCCGCCTGCACATTCTTCGTCTGTTGCACCAGAATACCGTTGGGATCGGTTAGCAACGCGCCCTTAAAGAACAGAAGCGCACAATATTCCTTGAACACGTGGATCAAAACGATGTTATTGCCCTCAAGCGTATAACAAGGATTCATCCACTTCACTTCTTCGGTCAGCCCACAGTCGAGAGCGATCGTCCTCAACCTCTCGATTTCATCCCGCCACTGTTTGTTCTTGCGTACGTATCCATCAACCTGCCGTGTTCTGCCATCCATCGGTTGATCCTCCCTATTCGTCTACAGTTGTGCGTCCAGCAGGACGCTCCGCTCTGCCTTCCTGTGTGGACGGAGCGCCCTGCTATCGTTCAGTCCGTTGTCGGTTCAGCCACTGCGCCGGCCATTAGTACTCCTGCTGCATCGGTTCGCCGGTCTCCAGCAACGTCTTCATGTTGCTGAGGATCCACACCCAGCCGCCGCTCTGCAAGCCGTGGTAGGTGGCGGTCTCGCCCTCGAAGTCCTCGTGGACGACGGTGACTCTGGTGACGCCGCCGGGCATCGGCGCCAACTCCCAGGTGACCTTGGTGGGGGCGTCTTCGTTCATTGGGGGCCAGAGCGAATGGTAGGTGTGCACCAGCCGGTTCGGTGGATCGGACAAGACGACTTCGCCTTCGACAATCGGCGATCCATCGGGCATGCGGTAGGTAAAGGATGAGCCGGTGTTGAGATCGGTTTCCAGCGAGCAGCCGTAGTAGTAGCGGGCGGTGAACTCCGGCGTGGTAATCGCTTCCCACACACGCTGCTGCGGCGCATTGATGATAATTTGATTGACGAGCCTGGGCTTTGCCTCTGTGGTCATGACATTTCCTCCTTCAAGCGCTGTTTTTAGGTCGGCGAGCGCGCTCGCACGCACGGCCGAATACTTGTTGATCCAGCGGTCGGTGATGAGCTGAATTGGGACCGGGTTGAGGTAGTGTAGCTTCTCGCGGCCCACTTTGTGTGTTGTGATCAGTGTGGCCTCTTCGAGCACGCGCAGATGCTTCATGACCCCGAAGCGCGTCATGGGCAGCTCCGACTCCAACTCGGTGAGCGTGCGGCCGTCACGCTCAAAGAGGAGGTCAAGCAGCCGCCGACGGCTTGAATCGGCGAGGGCTCGAAAGACAGTTTCATCTTCCATGTCCACTATTATATGTGACCTATAGGTCACATGTCAAGTGCGTATTTTGCTATTGGCAGGCCATAAATCCATCGTGGAAAGCGACAGTGCCGTGCGGCGTCTGCCCGTCAAAAGACAGGGCGAAGAAAACTTCTTGTGGCACTCCCTCAAGCACAAGTTCTGGCATATTTCTAAACCCAAAGTTGCGGTAGTAATCTGGGTGGCCGACAAGACAGCAACCTTGAGCATTCAGCTCTTTTAGCCGCGACATCCCTTCCTCGATCAGCGCCTTTCCGATGCCCTGCCGTTGGTACTCCGGCAACACCGAAACAGGGCCGAGGCCATACCAGTTTTGAGTGTTATCTGAAATGACCACAGGAGAAAAGGCAATATGCCCAATTACACGGCCATCTACTTCCGCCACGAGCGATATCGTGAGAGCCTTGGCGGCGCGTAAGGCGTTGATGATGAACTGCTCAGTGTGAGAGCTGATCTCCAGGCTCTCGAAGGCGGCTATGGTCACTTCGGTTATTTCGTCTACATCGTTTGCTGTTTCGCTTCTGATCACGATCTTTGAATTCATATTTTTCTTCTTTCGTTTCTTTGCGGCATTGGCCCACGGTTCGGGTTCGGCTGCCTTGCAACGTGCAGTGGAGAAAAATGGAGTAGACTCGGTCAATCATCGGCCTGAACTTGCCAGCTTCGAGCAGGTTTTTGAGCGTGAGCAACTCCTGGAGCACGGTTGTTTCACTGAGAGCCACCTCCTCATCATCTCCGATCCTAACACTGCCAAGGTCGATCATCCTGTTTGCCAATGACGTGGACGTAATTACCTCCGCAGGCCGGCGCCAATATCCACAACGGAGATTATGGTGGAGCCAATGCCCACACCGGACAACTCCATCGCTGGCCCAGGGCCGCAACGGCGCTATGCGCAGATCGAAGCTCTGATTTCTTTGGAACTGGTCCATTTGGTACAATTTTATCCTCACAGAGTGACCCCGCACGTACCAGTCGAACCGAACTTCCAGCTAAGGAGTGCAGCCGTGGAACGCATAGACCGATTGGAAAACCTGACCGTTCTCCAATTCTTAAACGACGCCGAGGCGTCAACCGATGAGAGCATCTATCGGGCCATCGGCGTCGAGCCGATTATCAACTGCCGGGGTACGTTCACCATTATCGGCGGATCGGTGGAGCGCCCCGAAACGCTGGCGGCCTACAAGGCTGCCTCGCGCCATTTTGTGCAGTACGACGAGTTGGCCGAAGGGGTGGGACGGCGGCTGGCCGAGATCACCGGCGCAGAGTGGGGCATGGTTTCGGACGGCTGTGCCGCAGGGCTGAAACATGTCACGGCGGCCTGTGTCACCGGCGGCAACCCCGAAAAGCTGATCCGCATCCCCGATCTGACAGGCCTGGACAAAACCCAGGTGATCGTGCCCGGCCATTCGCGCAATGTCTACGATCATGCCGTCCGCAACGTGGGCGTTGAGATCGTGACTGTGGACAGTGCGGCAGATCTGGTCGGCGCCATCAACCCCAAGACGGCTCTGATCTACCTGGTGGCGGGCCGGGGCATGGACGGGGGACAGCCGCTTTCGCTGGAGACGATTGTCGAAATCGCCAAACCCGCCGGCATCCCTGTGCTCGTAGATGCAGCCGCCGAGGACTTGACCATTCCCTGCGTTCACCTGGAGCGGGGCGCAGATGTGGTGGTCTACAGCGGTGGCAAAGCGATCTGTGGCCCGCAGGGTGCAGGGTTGGTGCTGGGCAGCAAGAAGATCTTGAGGTCGGCGTGGCAGGCCAGTTCGCCGCATCATGGTCCGAATCGGGACAACAAGGTCGGCCGCGAGGAGATCATGGGCATGTTAGCTGCCGTGGAGGCCTGGGTCAGGCGGGATCACGACGCCGAGTGGCAAACCTGGCTGGCGCGGTTGGATCATATTGCACAGCGGGCGCTACAAATTGCAGGCGTACAGGCGACCATCGAGCAACCGGCCGGTCTCTCCAATCACTCGCCGACGCTCGTCCTCAGTTGGGATCCGGCCGTGTTGCATATCACCGGCGAGCAAGTGGCCGAGAATTTCGCACGCAACAAACCGCGTATTGCCGTGGGCAGTGGCGACGCAGCGGGCCGGTCGAGCATCCGCATCACACCCAGTCAGATGCAGCCGGGCAACGAGCAAGTCGTCGCCGAGCGCATCTTTGGCATCTTGAGCGAAGAACGTCAGCCGCTGTCTGCGCAACTGACGCCGGCCGCCGTGGATATCAGCGGCCATTGGGATCTTACGGTCGAATACTCGTCCAGTACCAGCCACCATCAACTCTATCTTGAGCAAGAGGGCAACTGGATCAGTGGGACGCATCACAGCGACTTTTCACATCAGGAAGTCGTGGGCGTGGTGGAGGGCGATCAGGTTAAGCTGCGCAGTGAAGTCCGTCGGCCGGGCGACGCCGTTCTCTTTTTGTTCGCAGGCCGCGTAGCCGATGATGCCTTCTCGGGTTCAGTCTTTCTTGGCGAATATCTGACGGCCCATTTCACGGCAAAACGCGTTACCTATCAGAAATTGCAAAAAGTGTTTGCGATTCCCGGCGGACCGCCATTGGCCACCTAACGATTGCCCCAAATTTCGCCGACTGCCGCCAATTTTTCTTCGCTCAAATAGCCGTAGCGGTTGATCCAGACGCCGTCGGCGCGGCTGTCGGCCACAAGCTGGAAGCGACGACGAAAGTCCTCGAGTGGACCGTAGCCGTGGACGAGCGCATAGATCTGCGTCTTGCCCGCGGCAGCGCGCCGCGCCTGTTCGATCTTACGCTGCTGTGTCGAGGACGGTACAGGATGCGGCTCATCCGGTTTCGGATAGCCATAGTCATCCAGGCGGCTGTCTACTGGGCCGTCGGCCAGATCGAGCAGGTTGACCAACGCCGAAACGAGCAGCCGTTCGTCGATCCCTGGGTTGCGTGTTAGGAGCGTGCGTCCCCAAAACTCCACCATGAGCGACCAGTGCATGGTATAGAGTTTGGGCGAGATGGAGGCGCAGTAGGGGGCGGCGGCGGCAATGTCTAGCCCGGTGACGTAGTTGAACGGCGGCATGAAAGCGTTGGCCGAAAGTTCTTTGTCCGCACCCCCATACTCGTGGATGGCGTCGCGCCAGTCGCGCAGTAGATCCGTAGAAAGTGCCGCCTTCAGTCGGAACCATTCTGCTATGGCAGGGAAGCGGTTGAAGCAATCCAGGATCGTGAACTTGCCCCGATCCGGCCCGGCAAAGTCAGCGAGATCGGCGTTTGAGAGTCCGCCGTGCAGGAAGTCGTAGAATGCGCCTACCTGGCGCCGAATCTCGCTGAAGTCGAAGCCGTGTCCACGCGCCCAGGTTTCGACGTGTGGGCCAAAATCCTGAAAGGCTTCATCCAGTTGATAGCACGGGTATTCGGGCCAATCGGGGCGAATACCATCGATTTGAGGATATTGGGCGAAGATATTGCGCACCCAGGCGTGGTTATAGGCGCGCACATCGGGGCTGGCCAAACTGCCGGTATCGGCCATGCGGTTGTGCGGAAGATCGCCATTAGGCAGCCGCGGGCGGTCATCATCCTGCAAACTGCCGGGCGCCGTGGCGCTGGTCTGGATGTACACTTTGAGCCCACGCGCCTTAGCGGCGTCGATGAATTGTCCAATGATCGGCCCGACAGAGTCTGTCAGGTCGTTGGACGGGCGCGGCTGATATTTTAACCCTGTAAAGAACTCACTGCGCGCGTGATGTCCGGGTCCACTGCGGAACCAGAATTCGCCCTTGCCCCACACCGGCCTGTCAAATAACCGTGGGCTGGCTCCTGCGTCTGTAGGCGGTTGATAGGCGCCCTGGCCTTCGGGCATGGGCGCGATGACTGACGTGTTGATGGTCACCGCGCTTGCCCCGGCCCGATCAACGACATTGTCGAGTACGGTCTCGACGCCCTCAGCCTGAATGAAGGGCGTCATGGTCGTGATGCCCAGGAACCGTTTTGGGGCCATGGGTCTTCTCCTTTCAAAGTTCCCGGGCTTAACTGCGTGTTGGCTTGATTGAAATGTAGTCCACATTGGCCCGGGCAGGGAGAGAGGCCACGAAGACCACTGCTTCGGCGATGTCTTCGCCCTGCATCATGCGCGCCAGTCGCTCGGCTGAGACGGGGGTGGGCCGGTACACAAGAATCTCGGTTTCCACTTCGCCAGGGTGGATGACACAGGCACGCACGTTGTGGGCGTTGGCCTCCTCGTTGGTGACTTTGGTGAGCGCTTCCATACCGATCTTCGAGGCGCTGTATGAGACACCGGCGAAGACGCTGGGAGACATGGCCGCACGCGAGGCGATGTTGATGATCACACCGTCTTGGCGGTCGATCATGGCGGGCAAGAGCGCTTTGGTAAAGACGTAGGCGCTGGTCAGGTTGATCTCGAGGATGCGCCGCCATTCGTCGGTGCTGGTCTCTTGAATGCTGCGATTCTTGAGATTGGTGCCGGCGTTGTTGACAAGTACGTCGATCGGCCCCAGCGCTTCCTGCGCCGCCGTGACTGCTGCCAAACACTCCGCTTCGACGCCGACATCCGCTGTGCAGACTGCGGCGCCGACGCCGAGTTCACGGATCTGGGCGGCGACCTCTTGCAGGCGATCGGCGCGACGGGCAACCAGAGCCACGTTGGCCCCTTCTTGCGCACAGGACAGTGCCACGGCACGCCCAATGCCGCTGCTGGCCCCTGTTACCAGTACATTCTTGCCTTCCAATCGTTTCACAGAACTCTCCTTGTGGTGGTGATAGTGGAAACTGATACTCTACGACGGTGCGGCGTAAATGCCGCGGCGGAAGTACGGCGTCTCTACCGGTGGTCGCAACGCCGTATCTCCGCCGGGATTTCCTAAACTCTTCGACCCATCGGCTGGTGTAACTCTGTCTTGGCGGGCAGTTGCAGCAGTTCATCGACATTGACCGGCTGGCCGGTGGCGATGGAATGATTGGCCGCAATACCCATCAGGATCGACGCTGCCCCGTCGACGTGGGTGGCCGCGCGCTTGAACGGATCCTCGGGTGCATTGGGCGAGAAAAGCTGTTCGAGCATCACACGGTCGCCGCCACCGTGACCGCCCACGCCTTCGGGGATTTCGACCGTATACGGTTTGCCGTGCATGGGGAAAACCCAGATATGCTTGCCGGCAAAGCCTTCGAGCCTTTCTTCGTTTTCGTCCAGGCTCTCTTCCTGGCCGGCCACGAAGGTGCGGCCCACGGCTTCGATCACCTCCACTTCGATGCGTCCTTTGTTGCCGGTGATGGCGCAGCGATAGCCTTCCCAGGGCGAGTAGGCGATCAGCGAGTAGCTAAGCAGCGCACGGTTGCGGTAGCGTGCCGTAACGTTCATGGTATCTTCCGCGGTGATGTTGTCGCCGAAAACGTTGCGGTCGCGCAGATAGCCGCTGTCCTTTTCGGCGTCCAGGTAGAGCCGGCGCAGACTTTCTGTCTGATCCAGGCGCATCGCAAAGGGATCGTTCTCAGCTTCGGGCTGGCCTGTATAGCGATCGTAGCTGTAGCTTTCACCGCGGGCTTCGGCATTCTCGCGCCCGTAGAAGAGCAAGTCGCCCTGGGCAAAGACACGTTCGGGGTATGAGTCGATCCACCAATTAATCAGATCGAAGTGGTGGGTTGCTTTGTGGACGAGCAGCCCGCCCGATTTGTCCTTTTCGCGATGCCAGCGGCGGAAGTAGTCTGCTCCGTGGTCTGTATCCAGTACCCATGAAAAGTCAACGTGCAGCGGTCTGCCGATCACGCCCTGCATGATCAACTCGCGCGCCTTGGTCGCCAGTGGTGCATAGCGATAGTTGAAGGTGACGCGTAACGAGCGCCCTGTGGCTTCGATGGTGTCGAAGATGGCGCGCGCTTTTTCATCATCGATGGTCATGGGTTTCTCGGTGATGGCGTCGCAGCCCAATTCCATGGCGCGGATGATGTACTTGTGGTGTAGTGCGTCCATCGTCGTCACAATCACGATGTCGGGCTTCTGTTCTTCGATCATGCGGTCGAAGTCGTCGGCATGATAAGTGGCAAGCGGTGCAAGCCCATACTCTTCCTGGATTTTGCTGTTGTACCAATCCATGCGAGTCTGGCTGATGTCACAGAAGGCGGTCAATTCGTTCCACTCGGCATAAGGACCACAGATGGCGTCCACAAACATTTTGGCGCGCCCGCCTGTGCCGACCAAAACATAACGTTTTCGTTCAGACATGAGAAGTGTTCTCCTAAAGCAGGTAAGTAAAAGGAAAGGGTAACTGGACTGATGCAGGTGCATTACACTTGACGCTGAAAGGCGACAGGCAAAAATGATACTGGTGACTTCGTCGTCAAGAATGTTATCCCGGCGCGCCCACGGGTTTGCCGCTGATGTCCAGCGGCGGCGGCGGCCAGTGGATGCCGCGCTGCCCACTGAGACCTCGGTCCGGTTGCGGCTGGTAGTCTCGGTGCGGCAGCCCGGTTAGTTGGCCGTTTTTCACCCAGGCTTCGTCGCCGCCGTAGACGTTCTCGATCAAGCGTTGAATCAACTGGTCTTCGATTTCGGCGAACTCGGGCTGCCCGTGTAGATCTACGTTTTCGCCCTGTTCGCTCTGCATATCGAAGAGTTGCACAGCGTTGCCCACTGGATAGTAGATGAGTTTGAATCGCCCATCGTGGATCATACGCGTGGCCATGGCGTCCTCGCCACACTCGCCGTAAAGGATGTCGCGGCGCTCTTCGCCTACCATCGACAGCCCATCGACGCTTTCAGGGATGGGGATCCCGGCCAGATCGAGCAGGGTCGGCATTACGTCCTGCCAGCCGACCAGGCGATCATCGACACGATGATGGCCGACGCGTTTGTCCCCTGCTGCGCCCACCAGGATCATGGGCACGTTGGCCGACTGATCGTAAAAGAGGCGCTTGGCCCACAGTCCGTAATCGCCGAGCATATCGCCGTGATCGGCGGTAAAGAGGATAATCGTATTGTCGAGAAGCTGCTCCTCGCGCAGGGTGCCGATCACGAGGCGCAGTTGGTGATCGATCTGGGTACACAGCGCATAAAAGGCGCGGCGGATGGCTCGGATCTGAGTCTCGCTAAACGGGCCCCACTTCTGCTGGATGGCCTGGAGTGCAAAGGGCAGTGGACCGTCACCGTTCGCCCACTCTGCTTCGAGGGCTGCCGGCGGCTCGAAGTCGCGATAGAGATCGAGATAACTCTGCAGCGGAACCAACGGTGGATGCGGGTGACAGTACGAGAGAAACCAGAATCCGGGCCGTGTGGGATCGCGGCGACGGATCATGCGACACATTTGGCGCGTAGCCCAATTGGTGACATGGGTGGATTCGGGCAGATGCCAGGGGCGGTAGGCGTAGTCGTTGTTGCTCATGCCGTGCCCGTAGCTTTCCCCGGCGTATCCCTGTTCGGTCAGCCACAGATCATAGTCATCGATCGCACCGAGAATGGGACGTCCTTCTTCGGCCAGAATCACATCGTCAAAGCCGATGCGGTCGCGCTGCGGGAAGACATGCAACTTGCCCACGGCGTAGGCCTGATATCCTGCGTTGCGGAAAGTCTGAGCCAGCGTAGGCAGCGCGGGCATCGGTTCCATCACCTTGAAGACGCGGTCGCCGTGGGTGCGCGGCGTGGTACCTGTCATCAGTGTGCGCCGCGCAGGAATGCAGACCGGACATTCGCTGTATGTATTCGTGTAGCGAACGCCATTGCGGGCCAGTTGATCCAGTGTAGGGGTCTGAACAGCCGCGTGACCGGCCACCCCTAATAATGCAGCCGGCCAGTGATCGGTGCTGATCATCAAAACGTTGGGTTTGGACATCGTAGCGCTCCGCTGGGTGTGGGTGGATGGGTGGAAGAAACCCAAGAGCATCGATCCTGATAGTAGTTCACAAGACGCAAATTGGCAAAGGGTGGGCGAAAAATCGAGCTACCTCGTCTGCGTCACTTTACGCAATCCGCGTGGATGATCGGGGTCGTAGTGGCGCGTGGCCGCCAGGTGCATGGCGAAGAGTTGTCCTGGCAGGATGGCCGCCAGCGGAGAGAGCCATTCTTCGATCCCCGGTGGGAGGGCGAGGTTGCGGTGGGCAGCGCTTTGGATCGTGGCGTCGTCGCTGATCGCCACAATTTCGGCCTCGCGTTCCTGTAACTGGACGAGAAACTTGCGCATCTCAGCAGAGACCATACCAGAGGGCGCAATCACGAAGGCGGGGAAACCATGCTCGATCAGAGCGAGCGGCCCGTGAAGAAAGTCTGCGCTGCTGTAGGGTTCGGCGACGGTATAGGTCAATTCCTTGAGTTTGAGGGCCATTTCAAAGGCCGTTGCGTAGTTGTATCCGCGACCAATGACGACGCAATTGCGGGCATAGCAGAATCGTTCGGCCACGGCGGCAACATGATCGTTGAGTTTCAAGGTTTCGTCCAGTCGCTGTGGCATGGACAGGAGTTGCGCCATATACTGTGCATCGCCGTTGAGGTGTGCGGCGATCAGGGCGATGCCGGCCAGTTGTGTGGTATAGGTCTTGGTGGCGGCGATGGAACGTTCCTCGCCCGCATGCAACTCGATAACGTGATCCGCTTGTCGCCCCAGATCCGAATCGGGAACGTTGGTCAACGCCGCAGTGAGGATGCCCTGTCGTCGTGCCTCGGCCAGCACGCTGACGATGTCCGGACTTTTGCCGCTTTGGCTGATGCCAACCACCAATGTTTTCGCCCCGAAGCGGGGTGGCTGTCCGTAGAGCGAAAAGAGGCTCGGTGTGGTCAGCGCCACGGGCAACCGGTTCAGTGTACCCATCAGGTATTGAGCGTAGCGGCCGGCGTTGTCGCTGCTGCCCCGCGCTGCAATCACAACATTGTCTATGCCCTGTTGGCGGATCGCCTGTGCCAGCAAGGCAGCGTTTGTCGATTCGGCGCCTAACATGTTGGCCAGTGTGGTCGGTTGCTGGTGAATTTCCTGGTAGAGATGTGACTCCTGCAACATAGGATTCCTCACAGTGCAGTGGTCCGGTTTTGCGAGACCGGTGGATCGATAGAGTGCATTTTGTCATTATAGACTTTGAGCGGTGCAACGACGAATCGACCGTTCAACAACCCGGCAACAACACCGGAATGATCTCTGTTACAATGTCAGGTAGCCTGTCCAATTTCCCCAAACTGAATGATGCGTCTGCGACGTCTACGTGACCAATGGATCAGGTTACCGGCAAGCCTGAACAGTTTTTTCGTTCACCAAAAAGGAAAATCGAATGTACGAATTAAGTGACGATCTCAAGATGCTGCGTGACCTGGCGCGGGACTTTGCCCAGAAAGAGATCATACCCAATGCGGCAGCGTACGATCATAGCGGCGAGTGGCCATGGGAAATCTTTAAGAAGGCGCGCACAGTCGGCCTGGTCAATCTCAATATTCCTGAAGAGTACGGCGGAATGGGCGCTTCGGTGCTCGAAGAGTGCATCATCGGCGAGGAATTGGCCTATGGTTGTTCCGGCATTCAGACGGCGATGATGCTCAACCAACTGGCGATCTTGCCCATTTTGATCGCGGCGAACGAGACCCAAAAGGAAAAGTACCTGACCTGGCTGACTGAGGAGCCGAAGGTGGCGGCATACTGCATGACCGAGCCGGATGCCGGATCAGACGTGGCGGGAATCAAGAGCACGGCGATCAAAAAGGGCGATGGCTATATCCTCAACGGCACTAAAACCTGGATCACCGATGGGCCGGTTGCCAGTTACTTTACTGTCTTCGCCAAGACCGATCCGGCGGCGGGGCATAAGGGCATGAGCTGCTTCATCGTCGAGCGGGATTGGCCGGGCGTGAGCACGAGTCAGCCGCTGGAAAAGATGGGGCAACATGCGGCGCAGGCATGTCAGGTCTTCTTCGAGAACGTCGAAGTGCCGGTGGAAAACATGCTGGGGCGCGAAGGGGACGGATTTATGATCGGCATGAAGGTCTTTGATCGCAGCCGACCGCCGGTGGCTGCGGCGGCCATCGGCGTGGCCAATCGTGCCCTGGATGAGGCCGTTCGCTATGCCGGGGAGCGGTCGGCGTTCGGCCAGCCGATCAGTCGTTTTCAGGGGGTGGGCTTCATGCTGGCGGATATGGCGATCCGTGTGGAGGCAGGACGGCATCTAGCGCACAAGTCGGCGTGGCTGGTCGATAGCGGACAGCGCAACACGATGGTGGCGTCCATGGCCAAGGCCTTCTGCGCCGAGGCCGCCATGAAGAACGCGCTTGACGCGGTGCAGGTCTTCGGCGGCAACGGCTATAGCCGCGAGTACCCGGTTGAAAAGCTCATGCGCGACGCCAAGATCTATCAGATCTACGAAGGAACGACCCAGATCCAACAACAGATCATCGTGCGTGAACTCTACCGTTAGTCCCTGACCGGTTAGTGTATAACCCGTTAGTCCATGAGGCGGCGAGTAGGCCAGGGCAGTTTTGCCCCAGTAGGAAGAGGCTCGACGGTGTTACTCGTTACTCCGTCTGTGGGCCAGCAGATAAACGACCCGTTGCTCAAACATCATCTCGTCGTTCTGCTCATGTACGTGCAACTCTGCGGCGTCTGTTTCCATGCTGGCTTCGAGCATTTCCATCACGGCCTGACGGGTTTGTTTATCAACCATCACTTCATCTAGCCATTGTTTCACGCTGCGTTCGCGCTTGACGATCTTCTCTTTTTCGATCTGAAAGCCGGCGGCGTTCATTTGTTCGCGATATTGATCGAGGGTGCGGATTGTGGCATGGCTGGGGTTGCGTTTGCTTTCAATCGCGTTCTGGGTGGCACGCTTCACCGGGTCGTCTGATCCCGCGAGTTCGGCGATTAAGAGAGCGCCGTCCGTTTTGAGGACACGCCTGAATTCGAGCAGCGCGCGTCCTAATTTCACAACATGGTGCAACAAGAGACGACAAACAACGATGTCGAAACTCTGATCTGGGAAAGGAAGGTCATGTGCCGGCCCTAGTCGATAGCTGACGCGACGCAGAATCTCACTATCCCCGCTGCTCAGACGCAGGTATTCGGCTCGTTCTAGCATGGCCGGGCTTACGTCGACGCCAACCACTTCCAGGGCGCCGCTCTTGGCAAAGGCCATGCTCAGTTGACCAAACCCACTGCCTACTTCCAGCACCCTTTGCCCTTCTTTGATCTCGGAAAACTGGACAAACTCTTTGTCTTGAGCTGAAAGCGTATACGCGCGTTCGCCGATCTCGTCGGGCACAATGGTGGCGGCGAACTGGTTGTACACCTGGCGCGCCAGCGCAACCTGATCGCGCACATCATTGTCGAGCGGTCTTTCGGCTCGCACTGTGGAGCTACTCAGCACCGGCCGGGGCAGGTGTTCGCGTCGGTTGGCGTAGGCAAGCTGCCATCGTTTGTCCACCAGCAGCAGTTCGCAGATTCCAGTATCGTCGAGCGCCAGCGAAAGATGCCTTCCCTCAAATGTACGTCGTAACAAGGCGACAATCGCATTGGGGTTAACGACAATGGCGGTGGTTTCTCCCCATCGCCCGCTCAATGTATGGTTAAAGGCTTCGATCACCTTGGACTGATAGGCGGTGTACTCGTTTGCCTCGGCTTCCTGGGCCGGTGTATCCGGCCTTAAGGGCGGGGGTTGGATCAACCATTCAGGTCTCGGTGTCATAGGGAAGAGTGATTCCAGCACGACCGACAACCCCAACGCCTGGCCTACGCGCTGCGCCGTCAAGCGGCAGCGCAACTGTGGGCTGCTGATCACGTGATCTAGCTGTTCGCGCGTCCGTAGCCATTCGGCCAGAGCGTTCGATTGTTCCCAGCCAAGTGCAGTTAGCCCGGTGTCGGTGAGCGTGAGGTTGCCATACCGACGCTGAAGGCTTTCGGCGTGACAGATCAGCAGCAGTCGTGTGGGACGGCTAGGTAGGCTGTCGGGTAGCACGATGGCTAGATTGCTATCTTGCTGAATGTCAAGGGTGTCTGTCAAATGAGCATCCGACTTGTAAGGGTTTGAGCACGGCAGAACAATCGATCTGTGTCGTCCAGTTCATCTTGAAGGGTTACACCGACGCTGGTGGGAACCTGGGGATGCATTACGAGTCCATACAAGATGATACCGCGCCTTTAGACGAGAGGCAAGCTGTCGACTTCGCGAACATTATGGGTGATCTCGCTCCCTGGTATGGCTTCTCGGCCAAATGTTGTTGCTCATGCGTGGGAACCGTGGCTCAGCCACTGGTCACTGGTCAATCGACGACAAGACGGCTGGTCAGTTGACTCGTTGACAAGCATACGCTTTTTCAGTACAATCCTGTCCAGTTTACGGCAATGATCCTCATGGCAGATTTCCCTCGAATCTGCACGAATTCTGAAAGCACCGCGTATGAGATTATAGAGTATGCACCAGAAGTCAGGCTACTGGCCACGGTGTTTCTTTCGCCAATCTCTGAGCGATCCTGGATCGTTCGGTGCTTGGCGTTTGGTAGTTCGTGTCAAAGCTTTCGTGTTACTACATCACGCACCCAAGTGTATAAGGAGGCTTTATGGCTAAGTTTCGTACTGCACAACTCCGCAACGTAGCGGTACTTGGGCACGGCGGATCTGGCAAAACGTCACTAGTCGAGGCGTTGTTATTTAACAGTGGTGCATCGTCGCGCGTGGGGCGCGTAGAAGATGGCACCACTGTCTCGGACTGGGACGCCGAAGAGCAACGGAGAGGCATATCGATCAATCTTTCCGTCGTGCCCGTGATCTTCAACGACATCAAGCTCAATTTGATCGATACTCCCGGATATATTGATTTTTCGGGTGAGGTGATTGGTGCTCTTGAAGTTGCAGAAGCCGGTTTGGTATTGGTCGATTCGGTAGCCGGGGTTGAAGTAGGCACCGAGTTGGCATGGGATCTCCTCGATACGGCGAAGAAACCGCGCATGGTCTTTATCAACAAAATGGATCGAGAAAACGCCGGCTTTAAGCGTGTTCTTGAGGATCTGACCAGCACTTTTTCTGGCAGGATTATCCCGTTCCAGATTCCGATTGGCTCGGCCGAAAATTTTAGAGGCGTCGTCAACCTGGTCGATATGAAAGCGTATATGGGGAAGAACGGCGACGTTGCCGAGATTCCGGCCGAAGTTCTCGACGAGGTGAATGCGGCCCGCCAGGTGTTGGTAGATTCCGCCGCCGAGACAGACGATGACCTGATTATGAAGTATCTGGAAGGCGAGCCCCTGACCGAGGATGAAGTACGCCACGGCTTACATGACGGCGTGCGCCAGGGCAAGATTATCCCTGTCTTTTGCGGCACGGCCACCGGCAATATTGGCCTTTATAGCCTGATCCGCGCCATGACCAGCTACGTCCCGGCGCCAAATGAAGGGTCAATCGCGTGTACTCTTCACGGCGAGCCGAGCGAAGTCACCTCAAGCGAGGAAGGCCCCGCTGTCGGCTACGTATTTAAGACGATCGTCGACCGGTATGTCGGCCGAATGAACTACATCCGCGCGGTTAACGGCACCATCAAGAAAGACGATCACTTGACGGATACCCGCACCGGCAAGGATGTGCGATTGCAAAATCTGTTTGCCGCTTGCGGCAAAGAGTTGACCAACATTGATGAACTGGCGCCGGGCGATATTGGCGTTGTAACCAAGCTCGACGACGTGCTTACTGCGGACACCCTGGCCGCCCCCCAAAGCGGCATCGTTGTCGAACCGCCCGACTACCCACGCCCACTCTTTACGGTGGCGGTTGTTCCCTCAACGCAGGCTGACAGCGCCAAGATGAGCCAGGCGCTGCACGCACTCACCGAAGAGGATCCGACGTTACAGCAGCAGTACATCAGCACCACGAGGCAGAGCGTCCTTCAAGGAATGGGCGAGGCCCATATCGATGTTGCTATTCACAACCTCGAGACGAAGTTTGGCGTTCACGTTCAAACGTCAATTCCAAAGGTTCCCTATCAAGAGACGATCAGCCGCATCGGATCTGCACACTATCGCCACAAAAAGCAAACGGGGGGTGCCGGCCAGTTTGCCGACGTCCATCTGCGCGTCGAACCGCAAGAGCGGGGGGCAGGCTTTACCTACCAAAGTGAAGTCTTTGGTGGTGCTATCCCAACTACCTTTATCCCGTCCATCGAAAAGGGTATCCGTCAAGTTCTGGAAACAGGCGCGATCGCCGGGTTCCCCATTGTTGACGTTAAGGCAATTGTCTTTGATGGGAAGTATCATCCCGTCGATTCAAAGGATATTGCCTTCCAGACTGCCGGACGCGAGGTGTTTAAGCTGGCTGTACAAGAGGCCGGACCATCACTGCTCGAACCGATCTATAGTATCCAGGTGACCGTGCCGGAAGAGTACATGGGTGATATTATGGGCGATTTGAATACGCGTCGGGGCCGTGTGCAGGGGATGGAGCAACGCAACAATCGAACAATTATCCGGGCGTTGGTGCCCCTGGCCGAGATTTTGCGCTACGGCACAGATTTGCGCTCAATGACACAGGGACGCGGTATCTACACCATCGAGTTCGATCACTATGAACCGGTGCCGAGCCACCTGGCCAGCGAGATCGCTGCCCAGAACCGGCAGGAAGTGGAAGCCGAAGAAGCGTAGTCTTCTCGGTCGAGCGTGCTCGCTTCAGCGAACGCAGTGTATGACAATCGAAGGTATGAAAAAGAGGACCTGTTCACCGGGTCCTCTTTTTTGTGCGACGTAGATGCGTACACAGCTTCAGGGGCGATGCCCTGGCCGGATCATTGACGAGAACGCAGGACGTTCTTCTGGCCGGTGTGCCGCACCGGCACCGTTACGAACGTCTTACGCTGGTTCGTTACCGTCGACAAAGACAAAGAAGTCGAAGCGGGCATGCAGCAGTGTGCTTAGGTGCTTTGCCTGTCCCTCGATCAGGGTAATCAGCTCAAGGGCTTTGCGGCTTTCTTCAAGATTGGGATCTCGGCTCTCGACGACCACCTGTGAAGCCAGCGTCTCCAACCTTTCACAGTTGACCGCCAGCCATTCTGCCCCAAAAATCCGACAACTGGATTTCAGGCTGTGCGCAGCGAGGCGCAACTCCTGAAAGCGACAGGTTTTGTGCGCCACGGCCATGTCGACCAAGAGTCCTCTCGTGCTGACAAAATACGTCTCCAAGAGCTCGGTGATAATCTCATGATCACCACCGCAGATCTCATCAGCAAAGGTGCTGATGGCAACTGGATTCAGCCCATCTTGGGCGGGCGGTGTATGGGGGTCATTATTGGGCAGCGGCATGGTTTACTCCCAGCGATGATGGAGTTCAAGTCTTCCGAACAGTCTTGTTCGGCCGGTCTACGTCAGTCGGTGGCGTTCAAGTCGTTTGCGTTCGGAAAGTAAGACTTCCTCAACCTCGTCGATTCTCTGCGTTACGTCGAGAACCATAGCGGTCACTCTCCCCCGCTCCAGCTTGCGGGCTGCATCCTCCATGTTCGCAAATAGTGAGGCCAACGTCTCTGCCCCAAACGTGGCCGAACTGGACTTGAGCGCGTGCGCGTTAATCTCGACGAGCTTGATGTCGCCGGCGGCGAGAGCCTGGGTAAGCGTCTCAAATGTCGCTCGACAATCTACCGTGAAGGTGTCAATGAGATCGATCATAATGTCTTCAATCCCAGCAGCTACGGTTTCTTCAAGCTCACGAAGCGTGGCCATATTGACAGGATGCTGAAGGTTGTTGACGTCCGACATACGATGCCTTTCTACAATGCTGGGCCGCTGATCCTTAGCTCTGTGCTGAGCAGTAAAACATGCTGACAAGAATCTTTGTTAACAGTATCAAAGATTAGGACCATTTGCCTCTGTCATTTCAACTATTCTAGCATAGGCAAGATGAATCTGCTTTCCGCTCTTACGCTGCCTTGGCCCGTCTGCGTTGGTTTGTCCTTCCGAGTTTACTGTCGATGATCGTGGGCAGTAGCAGGCAAGGTTGACCTGTTGCCTTAGGCAGCGTGTTCTTTCTACACTGTTCCGGGTGTACCTGTATCGTAGTGGATTTCGTGAGGAGGCGCAATGTGCAAACTGTGTAGTTTTCTCAAGTGGACGGTTTCACACAGGCAATCGGGCTCTGTCTCAGCGGAGGTCGCCGTTGGATTTGGATCGACCTCGTGATTCAGCTATACTTCGACGGATATCTTCCTTTCAGTTTTAGTTGGAGTGAAAATCTGTGTCGCCCTCTTTACACCTTTACAGTGTTCAGATTCTAAGCGTTCTCTTGCAATCTATCTATGCGATTGGGGCATTGGGTTTGGCCCTATACGGCTTACAGGCACTCTGGCTCACCTACCGCTTCATCCGCCTTTCCAGGCATAGCCCCTCTGCATTTGAGTCTGCTCTGGCTGAAGAGGAGGCTGTTGTTTCGAATTGGCCGCACGTAACGGTGCAGCTACCTGTCTTTAATGAGCAGTACGTGGTGGAACGTCTGATCGACGCCTGTGCTCAATTAGATTACCCGACGATGCGACTTCAAATTCAGGTATTGGATGATTCTACCGACGAGACAACGGCGATCGCCTCGCAGCGCGCTAGCCTGTGGCGGCAGCAGGGAATCAATGTCGAAGTGCTGCATCGATCCGTACGTACCGGCTATAAGGCCGGTGCTCTGGCCGATGCCTTGCCTGTTGCCACGGGCGATTTTGTCGCCATCTTCGATGCCGATTTTCTGCCGCCGGCCAACTTCTTAAAGCGGACGGTGGCACTCTTTCTCGGCCGACGCGATGTCGGTTTCGTGCAAGCGCGTTGGGGGCATCTCAACGCCGACTATTCGGCCCTTACCCGCAGCCAGGCGCTGGCTCTGGATGGTCACTTTGTAGTGGAACAATCTGCTCGACAGCTCGCCGGCTACCCGTTCGGTTTCAACGGATCGGCGGGCGTATGGCGGAGAAGTTGTATCGAGGATCGACTCGTAGGGGGCTGGCAGGCGGATACTCTGTGCGAGGATCTGGATCTGAGTTACCGCGCCCAACTTGCCGGGTGGCAGCCCCTCTACGTCGCCAGTGTGGAGGTTCCCGCCGAGGTGCCGCCACAGTTGTTAGCCTTCAAACGTCAGCAATTCCGCTGGGCCAAGGGCAGCGTGCAGACGCTGAAAAAGCTTATCGGGCGTGTCTGGCAGAGCGACTGGCGCTTTGCGGCGCAAGTCGCAGCCTCCTTTCACCTGGGTAACTATTTGATTCACCCATTGCTCTTGCTGCTCTTATTGGTGACGCTGCCACTGCTAATTCTTGGCATCGATCCATTTTGGCCCCTGACCTACTTAAGTCTCGTGTCACTGGGGCCACCGCTGCTCTATGCCGTGGCGCAACGGCAGCTTCATCCACACAGTTGGTTGCAACGATGGTGCTACCTGCCCGTGCTCACGCTGCTGGGAACAGGACTCTGCCTCAACAACAGCGTCGCCGTCTGGCAAGCATTTCGCAACCGCGAAACACCTTTTCTACGCACGCCCAAGTTCCAGGTTCGCCTGGCCGAGGACCACTGGCAGCGCAGTCCCTATGTCCTCTCGCTGGATCCACTGGTTGTGGGTGAATTGTTGCTCTGCCTGTACGCGTTTGCCACCGTTGCCGTGGCGATATTCGAGCAAAAGTGGTGGACAGTGCCCTTTCTGCTCATCTATGCGTTGGGCTTTGGATACATGGTCGCCGCCGGCATCTGGCAGGCCTGGGTGATCGAACGAAGACCGCAACAGGTACCCATACCAGAGGCGGAAGGCGACGGAAAACAACCCAGGCTTCATGCTGCCGATTTTGTCAAAAGTCGCGGGCGTTAGTACAATGGGCGGGCGGCCTTTTTGGGCGTGTCTTCCTCTCTCAATATCCGAGGCATACGATCAATGATGGTCGGCTTCGAACCGATCGGCAAGGAGTAGCTACAATGGCTGGCAAAGAGTATGACGGCCTCACCTGGCTCGAAAGCAAAGAAGACATAATTACCTTGGAGAACCGATCCAGAAGCAACTATATCCTGGATCTGCCAACGGGTCTTTACCGTCTAGATGCGGGACGACGGATGCGTACCTTGCGTTCAATTTTGAAGATTTCGCAAATACAGAAATTGATCGATGCAGGCGAGATCTCCATCGTTGGCTAGGTTTCGTTGACAGTTACAGTGTAGTCTCGTGGTGTGTTGTCTCTCCACGCCAAATGGACGGGAGGCTCTGTGAAATGTCAACAAAGCCTGGTGAGTGAGGATGGGAGAACGGGGAGTGGATCGGGGGAATCGGCCGCCGACTGGATGAACAGTTTGCCAAGGAGTCGGTAACCCCCACTGACCAATTTTGTTCTTCTCCTGCAAAATTCACATGGTGCTCTGGCGGCGGTCAATTCTGACTGCCATTTCTGTTTCTAGGGAAAGTACTCATGCCGACGCTTCTACTGGTCGATGGACATTCGCAAGCCTACCGGGCCTTCTTCGGCGTTAAGACGCCGTTGATGACGCGCAGCGGCGAGTTGACCACTGCCGTTTACGGCTTCACACGCAAGCTGCTCAGCCTGCTGCGCGAACACCAACCCGAATATGTGGCCGTGGCCTTTGACAAGGGCGATACCTGGCGCCATGCCGACTTTCCTGAGTATAAGGCCACGCGCGATCAAATGCCGGATGAGCTGCGCAGCCAGATTGACCGCATCGAAGACGTGTTGAACGCGTTCAATATTCCCATTGTCACGGCGACGAACTACGAAGCCGACGATGTGCTGGGCACATTGGCGCGCAAAGCCGCGGCGCAGGGCGTGGATGTGCTCATCCTGACCGGGGATCGCGACATGTTCCAACTGGTCGATGAGCGCGTCAAGATCCTCTACACACGGGGTGGACCCGATCCGAGCACCGATGTCTACGGTCTTGAAGAAGTGCAGGAACGCTACGGTGGCCTCACGCCGGCCCAGTTCATCGATATGAAGGCGCTGGTCGGCGACACGTCGGATAACATTCCGGGGGTTAGTGGCGTGGGTGACAAGACGGCGATCAAGTTCTTGCAGAGCTACGGGAATCTCGACAATATTTACCAGCACGTCGACGAAATTCGTGGGCCGAAGACACAGGAAAGCCTTCGCGAGGCTGAAGAGCAGGTGCGGCGCAATCGCAAACTGGTCGAGATCGTCACCGATCTTGACGTTGACTTCGACAACGATACTTTCCGCTTGCGCGGATACGACGCCGATGCCATCCGCGACATCTTCGAAGCGTTAGAATTCCGCAGCATGTTGCGCGAGCTCAACCTGGGCGATGTACCCGAGACCACCGAGGATGGTCAAATGGCGCTCTTTGCCGACGCCGGCGAGCCACAGCCCACCGTCGAGGAGCATCCCTATCGCTGCATCAGAACACGCGCCGAATTAGACGAAGTGGCCGCCCTGCTCAAGGACGCTGAGATCCTTTCGTTCGACGTGGAGACGACGGCCAAGGATCCCATGCGTGCGGTGCTGGTGGGGCTGGGCGTGGGCTGGGCCAAAGGCGAAGCTGCCTACATCCCGGTTGGGCACAGCGAGGGCGAACAGTTGCCGTGGGATGAGGTCAAAGCCGTATTGCAACCGATCTTTAACGACCCAAATCTGCCCAAGCTGGGGCATAACATTAAGTATGACACCATCGTTTGTCGCCGCCATGGACTGGACGTTGCCGGTCCGCTGCACGACACGATGACGTTGGCCTTTTTGCTTGATCCGGCCAGCCACTACCTCGATCTCAAGAGTCTGGCCGGCCGAGAACTCGATTGGCAAATGACCGAGATTTCGGCGCTCATCGGCAGCGGCCGCAAGCAGATCACAATCGATCAGGTGGAGATCGAACGGGTGGTGGCCTACTGTGGCGCAGATGTTGACTCGACGCTGCAGCTCTACCACCTGCTCAAGCCGCGGGTAGAAGCCGAGCAGATGTGGCAACTCTACGAAGAGATCGAACTGCCGCTGGTGCCTGTCCTGATTGATATGGAGATGTGCGGCATCAAGGTGGATAGCGACTTTATGGCGCAGATGTCCACCGATCTGGGCAATCGCCTGGCCGAAATCGAAAAACTTCTCTTCCAGATTGTGGGGCATGAGTTCAACCTGCGCAGCACGCAGCAATTGAGTGACGTGCTCTTCGGCGAAATGGGATTTCCGACACGCAACATGAAGAAGACACAAAGCGGCTTCTTCAGCACTGCCGTTGCCGAACTGGAAAAGCTGGCCTCGCAAGAGTTGAGCACGGATCAGCGGACGTTGATCGACCTCATCTTTGAGCAGCGCCAGTTGGAGAAGCTGCGCGGCACCTACGTCGATGCCCTGCCGCTTCTGATCCACCCAGAAACGGGACGCATCCATTCCAGTTTCAACCAGACGGGTGCCTCGACGGGGCGGCTGAGCAGCAGCGATCCAAACCTGCAAAATATCCCGATTCGCACTGAGATCGGCCGCGAGATCCGCAAAGGATTCGTGGCGCCCTCCGGCTGGGCGCTGGTTGCCGCCGACTACAGCCAGGTCGAACTGCGTATCCTGGCCCATGTCACCGAGGAACCAGGGTTGCTTGACGCATTCGGCCAGGGCTTGGATATTCACACCGCCACGGCGTCGCGGCTCTTCGGCGTGCCGCTCGAGGCCGTGGATCGGAGTCAGCGTTCGTTGGCCAAGACGATCAACTTTGCCACGATTTACGGTATCAGCGCGTACGGGTTGAGCAATCGCACCGAGATGAATCCTACCGAGGCGCAGCGCTTTTTGGATCAATACTTTGCCACTTATCCACGCGTGCAGGCATATATCAAGGATACGCTTGTTTCCGTGAAAGAGACGGGCTATGTGGAGACGTTGTTGGGGCGCAAGCGTTTCTTCCCCGAACTGTTGGAAGGCGCCAACGTGCGTTTCACACAGCGGCAGGCGCTGGAACGGGCCGCCATCAACGCGCCAATCCAGGGCACGGCGGCGGACATCATTAAGATCGCGATGGTGCGGCTCTACGACCGCTTAAGGAGCGAAGGATTCCAGGCGCGTATTTTGCTGCAGGTGCACGATGAACTCGTACTCGAAGCACCTGCAGCGGAAGTTGCCGATGTGGTGCGTCTGGTCTGCGACGAGATGGAGTCGGCCTACGAGATGAAGGCGGCCCTCCGTGTCGACGTGGAAACGGGTCCGAACTGGTATGACATGGAAAAGATCTAGGGTCATCTTGGAATTTTGGGTGTAGATCAAGCCGCTTCTCGGCAGATTCGATCCCGATCGCAAATTCCAAGGTAGAACCCGAACGATCTCACAAGAAAAGGTTTGACGAGCAATGTTACGCGATCAAGTGCAAGCTACGGTGGAAGAAGCGATCCAGGCGGCGGCGTCTGCCGGCGAACTGCCTGTGATGGAAATGCCCACGCCCGAAATTCTGCGCCCCGATCGACCCGAACACGGTGATTTCAGCACGAACATCGCCATGATCGTGGCTGCCGCCGTGAAGAAAGAGACCGGTGCAAAAGCCAATCCGCGCCAGATAGCGCAAACGATTGCGGATCGGATGCCCCAAAACGGCCTCATCGGTGCCGTGGAATTGGCCGGGCCCGGCTTCATCAATCTGCGCCTTTCGGAGCGCTGGTTGCAAGCGCAGGTACGCGCCATCGTCGATGCGGGCGAGAATTTTGGTTCAATCGCCCGCGGCAATGGGGAACGCTGGCAGGTCGAATTTGTCAGCGCCAACCCCACGGGTCCACTGCACTTTGGCGGCGCACGCAACGCTGTACTGGGCGACACGCTGTCCAACGTGCTCATCGCTGCCGGATTTACGGTGGCGCGCGAATACTACGTCAACGACGCCGGCACACAGATGCAACTCTTTGTGGAGACGCTCTACGCTCGCTATTTGCAGCATTTTGGCCATGATGCAGAGGTTCCTGAGGGCGGCTACAAGGGCGACTACATGGTCGACTACGCCCAACGGCTGGCCGCTAAGGTAGGCGACAGCCTTCTCGCCCTGGATCGTGTGGCGGCACTGGCCGCTGTGCGCCCTGAAGCGCGGGCGATTGTACTGTCGGATCTTCAATATGAGCTGGCGTTGATCGGTGTGCGCTTTGACGAATGGTTCAGCGAACAGAGCCTCTACGATGATGGACAGGTCGAGGAGGTTTTGGAGATGCTGCACGCCAAGGGCGAGATCATCGACCGGGACGGCGCCCGCTGGTTTCTGGCCAGCAACTATCCCAAGAACGAAAAAGACGAAGTCGTGATCCGTTCAACCGGTGCGCCTACCTATTTTGCCAGTGATATCGCCTATCACTACAACAAGTTCATCAAGCGCGGATTTGATAAAGTGATCAATGTCTGGGCCGTCGATCATCAGGGACATGTGCCGCGCATGCACGCCGTGATGGCGTCTCTGGGCCTCGACCCCGATCGGCTGGTCATTTTGCTCTACAACATGGTCAAGCTCATGCGCAATGGCCAGGAAGTGAAGATGAGCAAGCGGTCCGGCGATTTCTTGACCCTACGCGAGGTGGTGGAAGAAGTAGGCAGCGATGCCGTGCGTTTTATGCTCCTCACCCGAGGGCCTGAGAGCGGCATTGACTTTGACCTGAATCTGGCTGTGGAGCAAACCAACGAGAACCCGGTTTTCTATGTGCAGTACGGCCATGCCCGAATTTGTTCGATCATCGAAAAGGCGCAAAACGAGGGTCTGCTACCTGAAGCCGGCGCCGGCGCCGTCGATGATGCACTCTTGTCGTTGCTTGTGCATCCCGCCGAGTTGGATCTGATTCGCAAGATGTTAGAATTGGAAGAACAGATCGACATCACCGTGGACAAACTGTCGCCGCATAACTTGACTCATTACGCCATGGACCTGGCGCGGGTCTTCACTGTCTTTTATCGAGACTGTCGTGTGGTCGATCCTGAGCACCTGGAGCTGAGCCAGGCGCGCCTCTTGTTGTCCTTGGCGGCACGAACGGCTCTGGCGCGTGTGCTGGCGTTGATGGGTGTGACAGCGCCGCAGACCATGTGATCGCAGTTTGCAGATTTTAGGTTAACGAAACAGGATTCTATGACTGAATTATACAAAGTACTTGTCAGCGATCAGCTCTCCGATACCGGACTGGCGCCGCTCCAGAACGCAGAGGGCATCGAGGTCGTTGTCCAGACCGACCTGACACCGGCTCAACTGCTGGTTGAGATCCCCCAATACCATGCGCTGCTTGTCCGCAGCAGCACACAGGTAACCGCCGATGTCCTGACCGCGGGCAAACGTCTGCTCGTGGTGGCGCGCGCCGGCGTCGGTGTAGACAACATCGACCTCAGCGCCGCCACCCAGGCCGGCGTTATTGTGGTCAATGCACCTACAGGAAATGTGGTGGCGGCTGCCGAACATACGGTGGCCATGCTGATGGCGCTGGCGCGTAACATTCCGCAGGCCGATCACCATGTGCGGCAGGGCCAATGGAAGCGTAACCAGTTTCTAGGTGTTGAAGTGCGCGGCAAGATCCTGGGCACCGTGGGGCTGGGTCGCGTGGCCCAAGAAGTGGTCGAACGTGCCAATGGTCTGGGGATGCATGTGGTCGCCCATGATCCCTACGTCACGGCGGACTACGCTGCGCAGCGCCGTGTGACCTTGATGGATCTGGATGCGTTGCTGGCCGAAGCCGACTTCATCACGTTCCACGTGCCGCTAAACGAGAGCACGCGCCACATGATCGATCGGACACAGTTTGCACGCATGAAACGCGGTGTGCGCATCTTGAATGTGGCGCGCGGCGGCGTAATCGATGAGGATGCGCTGGCCGAGGCCATCGAGTCGGGGCACGTGGCGGGGGCCGCACTGGACGTGTTCGAGGAAGAGCCACTGGGCGCGGATAGTCCTCTGCGCAGGCTGTCTCAGGTTGTACTAACCCCGCATCTGGGTGGAAGCACGGTGGAGGCGCAGGAAAAAGTCGCCGTCGATGTGGCCGTTCAGGTGCTCGATGTGCTCGAAGGGCGCCCTGCACGCTATGCGGTCAACGCGCCCATTCTGCCGCCCAAAGCGCTCGACTTCCTGATCCCCTACATCGATCTGGCGGAACGAATGGGGCGTTTCTTGCGTCAGCTTGAGGGGCAGGGGATCGATCGCCTGGAAGTGACGGCGCACGGGAGCCTGGCCGAGTACAACATTGACTACATCGTCGCTGCCGCCATCAAGGGCATACTTTCAAATGTGGTCGAAGATCGGGTGAACATGATCAACGCCCGTCTGCTGGCCGAGCGTCGCAGCATGGAGGTGATGGAACGCAAGATCCACCACCATCAGCATGATCATTACGACAACATGCTCACCTTGCGCATCAGTTGTGGCGATGAACAGCGCACTGTGCGCGGGGCGGTGCTTTACGATGTGCCGACACTGGTTGCTATCGACGATCTATGGGTAGAGTTCCCGGCCGAAGGACATCTTTTGCTCACCTCGCACCGCGATCGACCGGGTATTATCGGGCGTGTCGGCACCCTCTTGGGCCAGTCGGATGTCAATATCAGCTTCATGCATGTTGGGCGTCGCTCGCCGCGTGGCGAGTCGATCATGGTTCTCGGCACCGATGAAGCGATTCCCGATGCCGTCGAGACAGAGTTTTCCATGATGGACGATATCCGCTGGATCAAGGCGGTTTACCTTTAGCATTGACCATTATCAGGAGTCGCTGACAAGTATCACATGTCAAAAGAAACCAAGCATAGAGACGATAGCAGTCTCGTTGTCTCTAGTAGCAACCCTATCTCTATCCCCACACGCCGGCGGCGCCTCACGGCCGCCCTGCTCGTCGTGTCTCTGCTGTGGATAGCACCGATCCTGGCCTGCGGCAGTTTTCAACCGCGGCCGACCCCATCGCCTACGCCCGCGCCGACGCAGCCTGTTGCCGGTGCTGATGGGGTGGTGGGGCCCGCGCCAACCGCTACGTCGTCGATTATCATCGAGCCGACTGCAACCTTCACACCCGAGCCGACGCCTACGTTCACACCGACACCGTTGCCGGGCACGGCTTTACAGGTCGGGCAACCGGCTCGTGTCGTAGCTGCCGGCGGTTTGAATCTGCGCGACGCGCCCAGTTCAAACGGCACGCTGCTGACACGTCTGGGCGTTGGACAACGCCTTGCCGTGGTCGAAGGTCCCGTCTCTGCCGATGACTTCATCTGGTGGCGGCTTGACGATGGCGAAGGAACTGTGGGCTGGGCTGCTCAGGGAGATGGCGTTGACGAATGGTTGTCACCCCAGATTGGCAATGAAGTCGTCGCCGTCAATCGAGCGCCACGGGTCGGTGATCGTGTGCGTGTGACCATGGATGCCAATCAGCAGTTGTCGATACGCAGCACGCCGGGTACCGACGCGCCGGTTCTCAGCCGCGTCAACAGCGGGCAAGAGTTTACCGTCCTCGCCGGGCCACAGTCGGCCGATGGATTCATCTGGTATCAAGTCCGCTCGGATGATGGAGAGATTCAAGGATGGGCCGCCGACGGCAACGATACTATCCGCTGGCTTAGTCCGCTTGAATAGGCTTTGTTGACTGCGGAAATTCGAGTGTTCAAGACTGAGCATTGAAACATCAAGAGGCCGTTGGAATAAACATTCCGACGGCCTCTTTTCGTTTCGTGTGAGTGACTACCCCGTGTGAAAGGCGCACAGGTCGAAACATAACTGTGCGCCTATGCGGCAGTTCCCTCTTCCCATGGATCGATGGGAACACGCAGGCGCACAATTGTGCCCCGGCCAGGTTCGGTATCGATTTCGAGAACGCCATCAATTTCAGCCGCCCGTTCGGACATACTCACGACACCCAGGTGCCCCTGACGCACAAGTTCGATCCATCGCTGCGGTTTGGCAAAGCCGCGCCCGTTGTCTTCCACTTCGAGGAGAAGATTGTTCTCTTGCATCTGAAGCCGAATCCACACCTGCGACGCTTCGGCATGTTGAATAACATTACGCGTCGCCTGTTGCTGGATACGATAGAGCGTAATAGCCGTGGTTTCCGTCAACGTGGGCAGTTCTGCGGCTTCAAAGTGGACTTCCAGCGCCGGGTAATTCGTGTGCAGAAGCTCAATATAAGCACTAACGGCGGCTTTCAACCCGAAGTCAACCAGGATCGGTGGGCGCAGGTCGCCCACGACTCGACGCAAGGTGTGGTTGATCTGGCCGATTTTGTCGCGGATGGCGGCCGACGCCGTTGTGAACCGATCATCTTCAAAGATTGAGTTGAGTTGCGCCAGATCAAAGGTCAGTGCATTCAATTCTTGCATGGTCGTGTCGTGCAACTCGTGGGCCAGGCGCAACCTCTCTGCCTCGCGGCTTTGGGCAAGGCGGCGGCGTACCTCGGCCAATTCTTGCGCCGTACGTTGTTGATCGGCCAGTGCGTTCTGCAAGCGCTGGTTGACTTGAACCAGTTGGGCCGTGCGCTCGGCTACTTCACATTCCAGCCGATCGTGGGCCATACGTACGTCTTCTTGCGCCTGTCGCAATTCGGTCACATCCTCGATAACGGCGCCTACCCCAATCACTTCCTCCTGCAATCGGATGGGGTAGAAATGTTCTTTCCAGACATGCTCCTTGTCTGGATCTGCCGGCGTGGTGCCGATCACATGAACGTTCATGATGGGGCGGCCCTCATCGATGACCTTCTGGAACAACGATTCTATCTCGAGGACGTTTTTGATTTCAGGCAGCAGTTCGCTGGCGCGGGAGCCGATATGTGCCTCCGGGCTGATGCCATTCATGGCAGCAAGCGTCTCGTTCAGGCGCAGGAAACGCAGCTCGCGGTCCCAGACGCCCAGGCCAATCGGCGCTGAATCAAAAAGCGAATTCAACAAAGCCTGGGTTTCGAGATGCTTGCGCTCTTCGTGTGCAAAGTCCGAAACGTCGACGGCCACGGTGATCACGCCTATCTTTTCACCGTCTTCGTTGCGCAGTGCATCCAGAACCACATCGTACGTATGGGGTCCGTCGGACATGTCAAAGGTGATGGAGCGGCGCAAAATGCGCCCCTCCGACAGGACTTTCCGTTTGGCTTCCGTCAGTTCGACCCCTGCTTGATTCGCCTGGAGTTCGTCATCGCGCTTGCCAATCATCGCATCGGCACTGAAGTCCGCATGGGGATTGTAGATCCAGGTATAGCGAAGATCGGTGTCTGTATAAGCAAGAACAATCGGCACGTTCTTCACGGTTTGTGCGACGCGGGCGTTTTCTTCCAGCCGAAGTCGAGCCGCATCATGCCCGCTTACATCTTGAATCAGGGCCATCATGCCGGTCTCTTTCGTGGTTCTTATCATAGAGTAGGCTCACCCAGGTAACGATGTGACAGGTATTCTCTTGATGGCGAACCGTGCGGCTCCGGCTGCGCCATCTGCCGTGGGTGCGCAGATCCGCCATGGCAGCGGCTTCTTCTTCTGGTGTGGCAAACCAAAGCATAGGGCACGCTGTGCGATAGCTCTGCCCATACACCGTGTTCGGGTCTAAATTGTAGCGTTGGATTGCCAGTGCATTGAGGTAAACAATCGAGCCATCAGGGTCGACCGTCACAATCGCATCCTGTACAGCATCAAGGATCACCGACGACACGAATCCTTCTTCCAACCGAAGATGGCTAAGCTCCATGGCAGCGTATCCTTCAAGATTACCTAACCCAATTCACGTAAGGTCGCTTCGAGGACAAGCACCGCTTGCCAATACTCCTCTAATTCAATATGTTCATGCGGTGTATGATCGAGGCTGCTATCACCAGGGCCATAGGCCACAATCGGACAACCCCAGGCTGGGCCGACGACGTTCATGTCGCTGGTGCCGGTTTTGACGACGAATGCTACTCGGTCGTTACTGTGTTGCCGAATGGCGGACAAAAAGGCACGAACGAGCGCATTGTTGCGGTCACTGCGCCAGGCCGGCTCGTGGCCCAACAGACGCAAGGTGATTTTTTGCTGCAAGCCATTGAATGTCAGTGATAGCTGCTGTGAAGGGGGAATGGCAGGCAGATCAGCTTTAGCTGTCGACCTATCTTGTGTTGTAACGCTAGCCCATTCTGCCAGATGGGAGACGAGTTTGTCAACGTCAAAGCTTAAGGGAAGACGAATCCCGGCCCTGGCGTAGACATGGTCGAGCATCGCCTCGTCAGTCCACGTACGCAGGTCGCGCAGGCTGGGGAGTAACTGATCAAAGGCGCGTGACTTGTCCTGATTAAATTGGTCGGCATAGGCAGCCAGGCGATTCCAAAAATCGACGGCAAGGGTGGCCACACCCTGTTCGGGCCCGGCAGTATGGGCCATCGGTTGAGTGGCTTCCATCTCGACCAGCAGCCGTCCTTTATAGCCCAATGTGATGCGCGACCGGCCACTGGGTTCACCGATGATACAAGCAGCGGGGACCGCTTCTTTGACACCATCGAAGCGGTCGGCGATAAAGCGAGCGCCTGCACTGGTGGCGGCCTCTTCTTCGACCGCGCCGACCACCACAAAGCGCACTTCGTGTTCGTGCGCCCACCTGGATCCTATGCGGGCCACCGCCGCGCTGAAGGTAGCCAGTGGTCCTTTGGCGTCGACGCTGCCCCGCCCATAGAGGACAGGCCCGTTGTCGCCTTCCTCGACGCGCACCGGAATGTTACCGGGGACGGTGTCGATGTGCCCTAACAGGACGATGGTCGTCGCCGCCGAGGAGGGGCCCATCTCGCCGACCGCGTTACCGGCAGCGTCCACAAAGGAGCGATCGTATCCCAGCCGTTCCATCTGTTGGCTAAGCCAGCCACTGGCTTGAGATTCTTGATGGCTGAGCGAAGGGACGGCAACCAGCCCCTGGAGCAGTTCAACGGCCGAGCGCCGATCCAGCAAAGGGTGAGTCGTGCCAGAACCAATCATGGCGTCTGTTGGCCTATTCTTCATCGTCGAAGAGATTGCCCAACTCACGTTCCCAGATATCATCTAGGGGCATAAACGATCGTTCGGTGAACTCTTTGTTGAGATCATTTAGATATTCACGAATGTTTAACTGGGGGAGTTCTCGATCTAATTCTTCGATGTCTGATTCGATGGACGCAATCAGTTCATCGCTCCTGCGGCTTAAGTCCGACAGGCTCAACCCTAGATCCAGCATATGGTTGATGCGGCGCATGATGTCGTACCATGCCTTGTAGTCGTTCTCGATGCGAATGCCCTGGGCGGGCGTGCCCATGTGCCCAAATTCGTAGGCCGGGACAAAGCCGTGTAAGGACATACAACTGATGTTACGTTCTTTGGCCTTGTTGACCATGAAGGTACCAATCGTGGTGCCGCCCTGATAGTTCGAGAAGCGCAACGCGTACTCCTCGAGTTCGGCATGCATGGACTCTTGACTGTAGCTGCAGGAGATCTCGCGATCTTTGTCGTAGGGCATTGAACCATAAACACCACCAAGGATGATGATCCGGCGCACATTGAGCTTTTCGACGACCTCATAGAAGGCATCGGCGTAGGCGTCCTCGTTCATATGCGGTTCTTCCCCCGTAAAGAGGAGCAGTCCGCGCTCGTCGTCGCCCGTATAGAAAAACTCGTTGGTTCGATTGCTCATCGACATGACAAATCCCTCTTTCATTTGCACCTCACGTCGCAATAGATGATGCGTGCCGGGCAGTTGAAAGAGATAGAAGCCATCGGGCGCGATTTCGGCGATTTTGCGCGCATCGGTTTGTTCCACCAGATAGCCGGGCAACGCCGACGAAATCGAACCGGCATCGGCCCACTGGTGCCAACCTGCTATCATATAAATGGTGCGTGCGGCGGGTGTCTCCCAAAGCTTAACCGTGTTTACCATATTCATTTACCTTTTTGCGAGTATGACCTTAGGGGTCTGAATGTACCCTGATTATAACGGAGAGGCGCAACCTGTACAACCGCTTGCCCGCCTGGGTACATGTTACATGGCCACGATTCAAGGTTAAAACGCGCAAAGCGAGAGAGTTCTCAGACTCTCTCGCTTTGCCTCCAAGCTAGTGATGCGGTTGTAGAAAATGCGACTGTTGTTCTAACTAATCTTCCACGGCCGCGCCCTGGTCATTGACGATCGACCAGGAACTGTCCAACCCCTGCCCCATCGCCTCACCGGGGGCCGTGTCGCCGCTGTAGCGGTAGACGGGCAGATCGTTGTACGTCAACTGCTGCGTGCCGTCTGTACGATCTACACTGCCCAACATGGTATCATCCAACCCGGCGCCAACGGTATCGTTGTCACCAGCTTCAACCGGCTCCCAAATGTTGGTATCAACTGATTCGGGATCATTACCGGTGTAGGTGTACAACGTCATTCCCTGTTCGTCAACGAGATAACTGCCCAGGTCTCCGCTGCTGGCGACATTGACCGTGCCCATGCCGGTCGTTGTTCCGGTGCCGGTCATTTCCTGAGTGCCGGTCACAGTTCCTGTACCGGTCATTGTTCCGGTGCCGGTCATTTCTTCAGTGCCGGTCACTGTTCCTGTACCGGTCATTGTTCCTGTGCCGGTCATTTCTTCAGTGCCAGTCATTTCTTCACCGGCGGCGACTGTCGCTTCCGGTGTTAGTGCGTCCGACACTTCAACATCTGCCGTCGTTGTCACTTCGTTTGTCTCGCTGATTGTGCCCGTTTCAGATGTTGGCTCTTCCACAGCTTCGGCGGTGGGAAGCTCGGTATCTACACCTGCAGGTTCGGTTGCTTGGGCGCCAGGGGCAGCCGGAGCCGTCGTTGTGCAGGCAGCAAAGATCAGGATCATCATGCTGAACAATGCAAAAAGCGTAAGTTTACGTGGCATTCGTCCCTCCATAGTTAACGTTATTGATGCGTTACGAGTCAGTTCCTTACCGTCGACAGGGTTCTCTTCCTGTCGCTTTCGGAACATACCCGTGATCCTATGGCAGATGGACGCTTCTGTCTATCTATCCCGATATAGTGGAAGGTGGTTGGCGGGGTATGAGCGGAGATATAATTCGACGACAGACCAGGAGACCGCACTGGTAATGTCAACAAAACCTGGAGTGGCCAAGAAAAACTTGCGTCGATCCATTTACGTCGACGCCTCGAAGGGCTTCTGGATAGGACGTTGCTGCAAGAAATCTTCAACAATCTGATTAAAGCGAGTGGATTGGTCCCACATGGGGTTGTGACCGGCGTCGTCGAGGACGACAAGCTCGGCGTTGTCCAGGCTATCATAGAGGCGAAGGCCGACGTGTAGCGGCACCAGCCAATCCTGGTCGCCCCAGACCACCAACGTCGGCACATGGATCGCAGAGAGCTTGTCGGTGAGGTCGCTGCCCAATAACTCGCGGGCTGCTCTCAACAGAGTGCGCGGCCCAGCCTGAACGCTATCACCGAACAAGATGGGCAGAAAGTTGCGCGGCATCACCCATACGGCGCGTGCCAGTCCAACGGCTGTCTGCACACGGTTTCGGCCCATGGGCAGCGCCGCCGCATCCACGAGGACCAGGCGCTCTACCTTTTCGGGGTAACGGCTGGCCAGGTCTATCGCAATGAAGCCCCCCATTGAGTGGCCGATGACGGAGGCTGCGGATAGACCAACCCGCTCCATCCAGGCTGCCAACAGTGGCGCGGCCTGTTGCAGATAGAAGCGCTGCCGTCGACCCGCGCCAAAGCCGACCAGATCTATCAGGTAAACATGATGATGTTGGGCCAGAAACGCCACGTTCTGCTTCCACCAGCGCCCCGATCCAGAAAGACCGTGGATCAAAACCACCGGCGTCCCCGTCCCGTACTCACGGTAGTAAATTCGATTCTTCCCAACCTGCGTATACCGCTTCTGTAGATTCACCTTACTTCACCAACAACACCGGACACTGCGCCAGGATGCCAATCTTCTGGCTGATAGTGCCCAACCGCTCGCCTGGATTCTGCGGGTCCACTCGCCGTGAAGACATGATAATCAGATCGACCCCATGTTCGCCGGCAAAGCTGAGGATCTCTTGCACCCGGTCGCCATAAGTAACCTCTGGCACGAAAGTCGAATTGCCGCTTTGGTCCTGCAAAAGCGATTTGAACTTCTCTTTTGCCTTGGCTTCCAGATCTGCGTAGAACGAATCTAGTTCACCATCAGGCTCAGTTTCAGCAATCAACTCAATCACATGCAACACAGTAATTTGTGCACTCTGAATACTGGCCAGCGTCTGTGCAACTGCCAGTGCATCCTGTGACTGTGCCGAAAAATCAACTGGAATCAAGATGTGTTTGAACATAACGATCCCCTTTCTATGACGGTTTTCACCCCCCTTTTATATTACCATATGCAATCGTGCATAGATAGTCGCGATGCGTCATTTTCGCCCAAAATCTGCCGTTGTGCAAGGGTCGCAATTCTACTTGCAGCGATAGAAGGGGGCCGGGCCAGTGCCAAGATCGAATCGATGATCTTCACTCGCGCCCTGTGTCTACTCGGGTATGACCGCCGCAATCGCGTTGACGGCCAACTCAACTTCCTCTTCGCTGATGATCAGCGGCGGCAGCAGGCGCAGGACGGTTGTGCCTGCCGGCAGGGCAATGACGTTGTGCTCTTCCATGAGTGCTTTGAGGATAGGCGCAACTTTGCTGCGCAGATCGATGCCGATCATCAGCCCCAGGGCGCGTATCTCGCGCACCATGCGCCGGCGGCCCACTCTCTCTTCGAGTTTGTGCCGCAATAGATCGCCCATCTGCGCCGCCCGTTCGATCAGGCGATCGTATTGATAGGTTTCCAGCGCAGCGATACCGGCGGCACAAGCCAGAGGATTGCCGCCGAAGGTGCTGCCGTGGGCGCCGCTGAAGAGCGCCTCCTGAATCTGGCCGGTGTAGACAATGGCGCCCATGGGGAAGCCACCGCCCAATCCTTTGGCCAGCGTCATGATATCGGGGTGTAGCCCGAAATGTTGGTGGGCGAACCAGCGTCCGGTGCGGAAACCGGTCTGCACCTCATCGAAGACCAGCAGCGCGCCGCGCGTGCGGCAGATCTGTTCCACCCCTGCCCAATATTCGGGCGTCGCCAGATTGACGCCGCCCTCGCCCTGCACCGCTTCCATGAAGACGGCGGCGGTCTGATCGTCCACAACGGCGTCGAGTTCGTCCAAATTGCCGTAGGCCACGTGCTCCACATCGGGCAAGAGTGGACCAAACTGCTCCCGATACTTTGGGTTCCAGGTCAGCGAGACAGCGCCCACCGTGCGTCCGTGGAAGCCGTTCTTGGTGGCGATAATTTTGGTCTTGCCTGTGGTGAGGCGGGCGAACTTGATGGCCCCATCGTTGGCCTCGGCCCCACTGTTGGCCAGGAAGGCATGCCCCATGTGTTCGGGCGTTACCTCGATCAGCTTTTCCAGAAAGCGGGCGCGCACATCGTTGTAGAAGAAACTTGGGCAGGCATGAAGGGTCTGGGCCTGTTCCGCAATCGCGGCGCTCAGAACAGGGTGCCCATAGCCAAGCATGGCCACTCCTTGCGCCGCCGTCAGATCCAGATAGCGCTTGCCCTCAGCATCAATCATCCAGCACCCCTCGCCGGCGACCATCACCGTCTGTCCGCGGCGGGGTACCACGCCGGATTCAAGGGCGGATTCAAGGTGCGGGGCGTTGATTTCGCGATTCTTGATATGGTTGCTGCGGAATGAGTAATGAGTCATTTAATCTGCGTCCCCTCGCCCGCTAACGCGCGACTTACTGGTCTTTCCACCCGCCCGTCAGCGAAGATGACCGTCTGCACACCTTCGCTGATGGCTTCGACGGCGCCCATGACCTTCTTCTTCATGCGACCCTCGGCAAACTGCATGAAATCGTCGGCCTTGGCGCGGGGAATCTCGCGGATCAGAGTCGATTCGTCGGGGTAGGCGCGCAGGAGTCCGGGCACGTTGGAGAGGATCACGAGGGCGTCGGCGTGGAAGGCGGCGGCTACCATGGCCGCCGCGCGGTCGCCGTCAACGTTGATGGCTTCACCCTTATCCGAGGCACCCGGTGGGGTGAGCACGGGCAGATAGCCGCCGCCGAGGAGCAAGCGCAGTAGATGGGTATTGACGCGGTCCACCGTGCCCGTCCAATCATCGCGTAGGACCAGGCGACGCCCATTGTGGCGGATGCGCAGCATTTCCTTGCGCGTGCCCTCAAAGGTGCGTCCGTCCAGTCCGCTGAGGCCGACGGCGTTGATCCCGGCGATCTGAAGTTTCTCAACCCACATTTTATTGAGTTGGCCGCAGTAGACCATCTCGAAGATCTCCAGCGTGCGCCGGTCGGTGCGGCGGCTGACGTAGCCGCTCTCACTGGTCACAAACTGGGGAGGATGACCGAGCGCTTCGGCCACCTCGTTGGTCGTCTCGGCCCCGCCGTGGATCAGGATCAGTTCCTGCCCGCCACGCAGCAGCTCGGCCACATCGGCCACGACGGCGTCAATGTTGAGATCCTTGCCGCCGCCGACTTTGATGACAATCATGAGTGTTACTCCTTTTTGTGAACTCTGGCCGCCGTCGGTCAGTTTCAACGGAGAATCAATGAGCAGAACTATCACTGCCGGCTCACTACGTCCTCCAACCAGGCGCGCAGCCGCGCCTCATCTGCGCGTCCACTGCGTTGCTGCCAGATGAGGATCAGCCAGCCGATCAGGGGCAAGAGCGCAGGCAGCAGATAGGGCAGGGCGTCAATGGCCTGGCTTTCGGGGGTGGCGTTTTGCAGGCCGTTGAATAGAAAAATGGCGGCGATGGTGGCTGTGCCCACGAACCAGACGATCAGAAAAAGGCGCATCACCGGGTTGAGTTGGAAGTGGGCGTCTATGCGGCTGCCGTGGTTGGCGGGACTTATCACCCCGTACAGGATCGGCGCGAAGGTGCCACTGTTCTTCGCGTAGCCACGAGAGCGCCAAATCTTGAATCCGCGCCTGACGACTGTGCCGTTGACCTCCTGGGTGGTCGCCAATGCGCGGGATAACAGCACAAAAGCGCGATCCGCCGGGGCGTCGATCTGGATTTCCACCGTGTTGGGGCTAGGGCGCCACAACAGGCGCGTGATGCTACTCATCGGTTTCCTCCACGGTGAGGGGGCGTCGGTATTCGGCACGGTAGATGAAGCGCTGAGCGAGATGGCGATGCTTGCGTCGATCGATCTGAATCGACTGCAGCCCGGCTGCCTCGACGAAGCGCAGCTCGTTGAGTGTCAACGCCCACGGAGGGCCGTTGCGCACCGAATCCTCGGCTGCGCCAATCCCGATGGCGATCATGCAGCCGCCGGGCGCCACGAAGTTGGCCACTGCATTCACAGCTTTTCGACGCATGGCGATGGGCAACGCCTGTACCGTGTAGACTTCGAGCACGAGATCAAAACGATGCGCCCAGGCTGCGGGTGGCGCAAAAAGATCGGCCACGCTGTAGCCGACTGAGGAATCGGGGAAGCGCTGACGACACCAGTCGATGGCGGTTTGGCTCACGTCAAAGGCGGTCACCGTGTACTTTAGCCCGCTGAGGAACTCGGCATCGTCGCCCAATCCGCAGCCGACAACCAGAGCGCACTTCCCCTGGCCGTCCGGCGAACGCTCGAAACACCATTCCACCAACTCCCTGCGTGGAGACAGGTGCACCCAGGGCAACGCGCATGCATCTCCGCCGGCAGCAACATACAGTTCCTCGAACCAACCGCCGGGATCCCCGCGGGCAATGGCGTCGGCGATGACAGATTGGAGATCAGAGTGTTCTTTCATGATGTGTGCACGTCGCGGTTCAACTCGGGCATCAGATCGGGTGCAGCCCGGCAAACCTCAGCCCTGCCGTCTCTTCCCAACCCATCATCAGGTTGAGACATTGCAGCGCACTGCCGGCGGCCCCCTTCATCAGGTTGTCAATGGCGCAGAGGGCGACGACGCGGCCGCTGCGTTCATCGAGTTCGAAGCCGACGTCGGCGTAGTTGCTGCCCGATAGGATCTTGGGTTCGGGGTAGCGGTAAATGCCGGTCTTCTCTTTAACCAGGCGCACGAAGGGTTCGTCTTTGTAGCTGCGGCGGTAGGCGCGCCAGAGATCCTTTTCGCTGACACCGGGTTTGACGAAGAGGTGCGCCGTCGCCAGGACGCCGCGCACGTTGTCCACTGCAGTGGCGCTGAGATGCACGTCCGCTGTGCTACCGGTGCCCCGGATTGCCTGTAAGACTTCGGCAGTATGGCGGTGACCGGTGGGGGCGAAACTGCGCATGACCCCTGAACGCTCTGGGTGGTGGGTGGAATCGCCCGACTTGTTGCCGCCTTCGCTGCTGCCCACCTTCAACTCGCAGATCACACCGCGGCCGTCATCCACCAGATCCTTCGACGAAGAGGGGCCAGATCGCCAGGTTGGTGGCGGTGGCATTGCAGCCGACCCCGCTGACAAAGGACGCGCCGCGGATCTGGTCGCGGTGCAGTTCCGGCAGCCCGTAAACGAACTTTTCGAGCCATGCCGGGTTTTCGTGGGGCTTGCCATACCAGGTGACATAATCCCCGGCATCGCGCAGACGGAAGTCCGCGCTCATGTCTACGATGCGCGGCGCAAGGGCAGCGAACTCGTCGATGCGCTGCATGGCGCTGCCGTGGGGCAACCCCGTCACGAGGACGTCGCAAGGTTCCAGTTCTGCCGCGCTGACGAACTGGAGCTTTGTGCGTCCACGCAGATTTGGGTGCGTAAAATGCACAAATGAACCGGCGTTGCGTTCGCTGGTAACTTGCGCCACCGTTACATGCGGATGATCGAGCAGCAGGCGCAGCAGTTCGCCGCCCGCATAGCCTGACGCACCGAGGATAGAAACAGAAATCTTATCGGTCATAGGGTGCCACTCTCAGTCGTCTCCCACCAGTGTCACCCGGCTCACCGAGCGATCGTGGCTCGAATCCCAACCATTGGCGGCGTCCCAGCCGTCTTGGGCGACGCGCAGGGCGAAGTCGGCCATCCGTCCAGGGATATCTACACCGGTGGGCAAGACGCTGTTGCGAAATTCCATCGTGTAGTTTACCTCATTGATCAGCAGCCCGCGCGTCGGATCTTCCAGTACGTCGATGGCCACGACGCCGCCGCCACAGGCATTGGCTGCTCTCACACACAGGTCGTTGAGATCGGGCGTTACTTCACAGACTGCGGCCTTGCCGCCGCGCGCCGTATTGGTGATCCAGTGCGGCGAGGAGCGGTAGATGGCGCAGATCGTCTCACCGCCGACCACGAAGGCGCGTATGTCGCGCATGGGCTTTTCGATGTACTCTTGAATATAGTGGATCGAGTGGTGGTAGGTGCCCAGGACTTCCTTATGTTCAAGGACGGCTTCGGCAGCTTCCCGATCGTTGATCTTGCTCAGCAACCGTCCCCACGAACCGACGGCCGGCTTGAGCACCACAGGATAGCCCAGCTCCTCGATGGCTTCGAGCGCACTCTCCGCCGTGAAGGCTACCAGCGTGCGCGGCGACGGGATGCCCGCTGCGGCCAGGGCGCTGGTCGTCTGTAGTTTGTTGCCGCAGATGTCGGCCACGCGTGCCGTATTCACCGTGCGCACACCACGGTCGTTGAGAATACGCAGGCTGTACAAGGCGCGCCCATGGCTGATGCAGCGTTCCACAATCACATCAAAGTGGTCGTACTGCGCCGCGTACTTGTCTCCGTTGGCAATATCGAAGATCAGCTTGCTGTCGTCGATCAATTCCAGATCGACGCCCCGCTTGTCGAACGCTTCGAAGAGAAGTTTTTCCTCGGCGCGCACCCGGCTGTAAAGAATGCCTACTTTCGCTGTCATAATCCCCTATTCTCCCCAATCTTCTTCTTCTTCGGGCGCCAGTTCTAGCTGAACTGGCTCGATACTGACGACTTCCAGATCGGCGCCGCATTCCGGGCATTGGATGATCTCGTGTTGCATGACGTCAACGAGTTGTACATCGCCAAAGCATTCCGGGCATTCTGCCGTTGCACTCACAGTCTGTAAAGCCATGATTTGATCCTTTCGTATGAGAAATTGGTGTGTGTTTTGATGCTATCTTCGCTTGTAGAGGATTGGCGCATAGAGATTGGCGAATGGTAGACAACCATGCCTCTCAAACCATGTTGACTGTGTCGGCAAATCCTACGCGCTCACTCTCCGTCTCACTTCCTCGATTACCCGCTCGCTGACCTCCGCTGTCGTGGACGCGCCACCCAAATCCGGGGTGTGAGGGCCATGGGCCAGGCAGGCGAAAGCCGCGGCATCGATGGCGTCGGCGACCCGCGCTTCGCCCAGGTGACGCAGTAACAGCGCCGCCGCCAGGATCGTGGCGATGGGGTTGGCGATTCCCTGGCCGGCAATGTCCGGCGCGCTGCCGTGGACTGGTTCGACCAACACAAAAGTATCGCCCACATTGGCGCTGGGGGCCAATCCCAGCCCACCTACCAGCGCAGCGGCCGCATCGCTGAGCAGATCGCCGTACAGATTGGGGGCGACGACCACATCGTAGCGCTGCGGCTCGCGGATCAACCGGTAGAGCATGGAATCGACCAATTGCTCTTCGACGGCAACGTCGGGGAATTCCTGTGCGACGGCCAACGCAGATTGGCGGAAGAGGCCATCTGTCACCGAAAGGACGTTCGCCTTGTGGACGATGGTCACCAACGGCGACCGTGTGCCGTTCGTCCTGCGGCTACGGGCCCTTTCAAACGCCGCCCTGGCAATACGTCTGGAGGCCGCGCGTGTGATGACACGCTCGGCAATGGCCGTGTTGCCGTCGTCTTCCAGCCGTTCGCGCTTCACGTAGAGGCATTCCGTGTTCTCGCGCACGATGAGCAGATCGACATCGTTTTGGCTTCCCGCCACCGGCGCCGACACAATCGGGCGCAGGTTGGCATAGAGATCGAATTCCTTGCGCAGGGCCACAATGGGACTGCTATAGCCCGCTACTTGATGGCTGGGCGAACTCACAGCGCCGAAGATAGCGCCGTCGCACGTATACAGCGCCTGCACCGTTGCCGTGGGCAGCGCGCTCCCAGTGCGCTCGAAGCAATCCCAGCCCGCCTCCAACGTCACGAATTCGAACGATAGCCCGGTTGCTTCCAACACCTGTTGAGCGGCGGGCACCACTTCGTGTCCGATGCCATCGCCGTGGATGAGGGCGATCCTGGGTGGTCGATTCACAGCGGTAGATCCTCTTCGCTCAATGGCTTGATCATGGTGACCAGGTGGCAGTAGAATTCGTAACCCAGCCGCAAGTAGATGCGTCCGGCTTCTGGTGATGCCGCCACCAGGAAGGCCAACGTCGCACCTGCTTCGAAGGCCGATGCGGTGATCGTCGCCGTCAGCGCCGATGCGATCCCCAAGCCACGAAACGGGGGCAGGGTCGTGATCCCCGCGATCTCGGTAACGCCGGCGAGCGGCTCGTTGAACATGCCTGCGCCCACGCCCACATCTTCCACATGTGCCGAAAAGGCACAGCCCCGACCCAACATACGTCGAAAGAAGGCCACATCGTCTGCCGTTGGCGTAGAGGCGTGTCCGTTGAAGCCTTGGGTGTTGAGCATCCACCCCTCGGCGACCAGATCGTCCGGCGAGTCCGCATTGAAGACGGTTACAGAAATGGGCGGCGTGCGTTCCGGCATACGCAACTGGCCGGGAACACACCCGAGCATTGGGAACTTTTCGTCGAGTTCATATCCGGCCGCGCTCAAACTCTCCTCCAGCCCAGGGCATTGCCGATCGAGAAATTGGATACGCGGCATGCGCCGCCGGTTCGCAAAGAATGCGTCCACCTGCGACAGGATCGGCCCCACATCCTCACTGAACGGTGTGTTGGGCAGCGCCACACTGTCCTCGACCGTGCGGCTACTCAAGTGCAGGTAGAGCGTAAAGGGCGAGACGCCGATCACTTCGCTCTGAAGTCGCGCGCGGCCGTGGAGATAGTCCAGAATCTGATCAAGTTTTAGGCTGTCGGTGGTTCTGTCTACCAGAGCCATTGCTTCCTGATGCCTTTGCTTCTTGCGCCTATGTTGACGAGGTCAGCCTGCGTTTCACTGACTCGATCAGGCCACCCGCCTCCACGATCTGGCGAACGCTGTCGCTCATTGGTGGGAAACTGAAGACGCCGGCGCCGGCCCGAATCGTATGGGAGGTAAGATCTACCGTCACCGTGTCGCCGCTGTCAATCGCCTCCGCCGCCTGCGGGCACGTGATGGCGAGCAGTCCGTTGTTGATGGCATTGCGATAGAAGATGCGGCTGAAGCTGACGGCAATCACCGCCGATACCCCATTGTACACAAGACAGGTTGCCGCCTGCTCACGACTGGAGCCGCAGCCCCAGTTGCGCCCTGCCACGATCACATCGCCAGGGCGCACCCCTTGCACAAAAGCACGATCCAGATCTTCCAACGCATGCCGCGCAATCTCCTCACGGCCGCTGGCGGTGTACGTGTACTTGCCGGGGAAGATCACATCCGTATTGACGTTGTCGCCGTATTTCCAGGCTTTGCCGGTAGGCATGGGCAGAATCCTTCTTGTTACAAAGACGAATCAGACATGACGGATCACGCTCTTTGGATCCGCAATCACGCCCGCCACTGCGCTCGCCGCCACAACCGCCGGGTTGCTCAGGTAAATTTCAGCGTCGCGTGTGCCCATACGTCCCTGAAAGTTGCGGTTTGCGCTGGAAATGGTGACCTCTCCCGGCGCAGGGATACCCATGTGGTTGCCCATGCACGGTCCGCAGCCGGGGACGCCCACCACGGCGCCGGCGTCGATAAAAATCTGGATGTAGCCCAGGCGCAGTGCTTCTTGCAGCACCAAACTTGATGCTGGGATCACGAGCAGACGCGTGCCCGCTGCCACACGTTGACCCTGCAACACAGCCGCCGCTGCCGCCAGATCCTCCAGCCGTCCGTTGGTGCAGGTACCGAGGAATGCCTGCTGCACACGCGTCCCGGCTACGGCCGACAGCGGTACCACGTTGTCGACTGAATGGGGACAGGCGATGTACGGTTCCAGATCTGCCGCATGATAGACGTGCGTGGATGTATAGGCGGCGTCTGCATCAGGGTAGAGCGCATGAGTACCCAGCCGGGAGCCAAGATGAGCAACCACGGTGGGCGCATCGGCTCCGTTAAGGGACGCATCACTGTTGCGCCAATCGCTGATCTCAGATCTCCGCTCTCTCGTCGCCAATCGCTGCGCCAGATAGGCAAACGTCTTCTCGTCCGGTGGCAAATACGCCGTCTTGACCCCGAACTCCGCCATCATATTGGGGAGGACCATGCGCGAGGCCAGTGAAAGTTGGGCGATCCCTGAACCGGCGAACTCGACGGAGGCGTAGAGGCCACCATCTGCACCCAGGTCGCCGATGATGCGCAGCGCGAAGTCTTTGGCCGTGACCCCGGGGGGCAGTGAGCCTTCGAGGATAATCTGCATCGATTCGGGCACGCGCAGCCATAGTTCGCCGGTGGCCCAAAGCGTCGCCACTTCGCTGCGGCCAATGCCTGCGCCGAATGCGCCCATCCATCCGAAATGAGGTGTGTGCGAATCCGCCCCCAGGATCAACTGTCCCGGCAGCACCACCGCCTCCTCGCTGAGCACTTGATGGCAGATGCCGCGCCCCACCTCGAAGAAATGTTGGACGCCCTGTTCCGCCACGAAGCGACGGATCTCAGCGTGGTTCTGTGCGTGTTTCGTCGTCGGCGCCGGTACGGCATGATCGAGGGTGATGGCCATCCGCTCGGGGATCGTCACCCGATCCTGAGCGAACTCCAGCCAGATCTGGCGGATGGCGGCGGTGTTGTCATGGCTCAGCACCACGTCGGGCCGCACATCGACCACTTGGCCTACCTCCACGCTCTCCAGACCGGCGGCGCGGGCGATGGCCTTCTGCGCGAAAGACTGGGCATTGGCGATTGGAGGCCGGAAACCGGAGATTCCGGGCTGAGTGTCTGATCCCATGATTGTTCCTGTCGTCGAAGACGTATCCCGATGAATGGTGACTTGCGCCGGACGATGTCGTCGTTCGTGCGGCGTCTTCCGTTATATCCAGCCGTGTAGCAATAGGTGCGCCGCCGCTGCAACCACCACCCGATCTGTGACTTCACCGCTGCGCACTGCTTCTCTGAGCCAGCCGGGTGAGACCCAGTGCAGGGTGACAAACTCCTCTGGATCGCGGCGCACCGTGCCGGTGGGCACCAGTCCCCAGGCGGCGAAGATGTCGCTGCGCATCGGCCCAAACGCCGGATTATCCCAGACGCTGCCCAAATAGCGGACGGTTTCATCGTTCACCGTAGCGGGCGCATAGCCGGTCTCTTCGCTGAGTTCGCGCAACCCCGCCTCGCGCAGATCCTCATTGGGGTCGGCCAGCCCACCGGGGATCTGCCATATCACCTCGCCCACGCCGTGGCGATACTCACGTTCGAGAAGGAGTAGCCCGTCCGCGTTAAAGCCGATGACACCGACACCAGGCGCCGCCGGGACGAGCCGCGTGTACTCATAGTGAGTGCCGTTAGGAAGCTCAACATCGTCAATCTCTACCGACAGCCATTTATTGTGAAAGGCGGCGCGGGTGGCCACTGTCTGCCACCGCTCAGGATCGTTGCGTTGCATCTTCGTCTCAATCTGCGCTGATGTGCAGCACTTCGTCGCTCTGTACGGCTTTCGAATGATATTCGCGCAAGAGGACGTCTACATCGTCGAGGTTCAACGAGCGCTGATCGGCCATGGCTTTGATATGCGCCGTCACTTCTTTGATGGCGTCATCAGTCATGACCAATTGGAGCTGTTCGGCCCGCTGTTTGATGGCGTTCCAGCCGGTGAGGCGGTGCGCAATGTGCAGATAGCGAGTCAGCCCGAAGTCAGCCGGGTCCAGGATCTCGTACGTGCTGGGGTTGTTCAGAATGGCCTTGGCGTGGATGCCGGCCTTATGCGTAAATGCCGTATAGCCGGTGATGTAGTTGTTGAAGGGCACGTCTACGCTGACGAGGTTGGCCACGTAGTTTTCGACTTCGCGTAGTAATGGAAGGTTGTATTTGCGACGGACCATTTCTGGGTTGAAAGTGTACATGCGCGCCACGAAGCCGCCTAACGGCGTGATGCCGTTTCGTTCTCCGATGCCGAGCACAGACGTGTCGACGTGGGTTGCGCCTGCTTCCAGGGCACAATAGGAGTTGGCAATGGCACACCCGGTGTCGTTGTGGCCGTGGAATTCAATATCACAGTGGACGACGCCGCGCAGTGTTCGGACCAGATCGTAGACCTGCCGGGGATTGGCAACGCCTACGGTGTCGGCAATGCCAACGCGGTTAACGCCGATCGTGTCTACGGCGCGGTAGACGGTAAGCAGGTCCACGAGGTCGCTGCGAAAGCTGTCCTCGCTGCTGAAGCGAACTTCCAGCCCCTGGGCCTTGATGTACTCGACGACTTCAATGGCGTTTTCAATGATCTGAGGGATGCTCTTGCCGTGCGAGAACTCGCGCAAGAAGCTGCTGGTGCCAAAGAGAACGTCCAGGCCGTCGACGCCGGTGTCGATGGCCAGCTTGGCATCATCCATGTGACAACGCGTGTGCGTGAGAATCTTGGCCTTTAAGCCCAGGCCGGCGATCCGTTCGCAGTCCGCCCGGCTTTGGGGGCTGGCTGCGGGCGATGTCAACTCTAAATACTCAACACCAAATGCATCGAGCAACTGCGCGATTTCAACCTTTTGATCGCTGTTGAAGAACGCATTGGCAAACTGTTCACCTTCACGCAATGTCGATTCAATAATCGCAAACTGATCGAGCGACATCGATAGCCTCCTAAAGTAACGATAAGGAATGTGAATTTTGGCTTACCGTTCTGAGCTTCTTTGCGCAAAGACGGCAACAAAAAACCGGCCCATCCTGTCTGGATGGCCGGTCGCTTCGCGTACGAGAATCGAACAAGCACAAAATCCCAGACAAATCAGTCCGGCGTCTGCTTCTTGCTCTTTTTCTTGATGTCGGCGGTCAGCGAGTTATGCATAAACTTACTTTCAATCTGGATATTAGCTTGGCGAGAGCATAGCAGGGCGCACCATCAAAGTCAAATTTATCTGCATGTGAAGTACGCACCTTCAGATGCCGCAATTAGCGCGATAGGAGGGCTGCTGGTATGCTAGTCAACCTGTCTGGCGCCGTCATCCACTCACGTTACTGCTTGATCTGAAACTATGCGCAAATACCAACCAACTCTGTTTGGCGGCTCGCAACTTCTCCGGCGCCGCTTCCTTAGGTTTGCTGCCATTATCACTTTTGCTGTGCTGCTGATTGCATTTGTTGTGATCACAACAGGCTCCGATGCCCTGCCCTACAGCGCTACGGACCTTCGCGCCACGGCCGCCGCTTTGGATATCCGCGCCACTGAGATTGCACAGTCTGCCATCTCTGTAGGAGCAGAGGACGCTGCCCGGGGTACTCGGGGTGACGGGACGTCCACTGTTTCGGCTGCACCAGTCCGCGACGCCACCGGCAGCCGAATTAGCCCGGTTCCCTACGGCACTGCCTTTTACACCACCGACCAACTGGAAATCCGCATTCTTTCGGCCGATTTCGATGCCTGGTCGCAAGTCGCCGCCACCAACCAATTTAATGATGCGCCACTCGCGGGCAATCGCATGATTCTGGTGCAACTAGAAGTGACCAATCTGTCTCCCGCCTACCGCGACGAGCCGCGTTCTATCAGCAGTAGTGACTTCCGCCTGACAGGAAGCTATGGCGTGGTCTATGCTCCCTTTGAGACCATGGTGCGCTGCGGCGTCATTCCTGATGAACTGGACTGGGAAATCTTCACCGGCGCCACAGTTTCGGGCAACTTCTGTGTCCAGGCGCCCGAGGATGAAACTGACTTTTTGCTGGTCTATCTATCGGGCCACGATTGGCAAAAAGATGCCGCCTATTTCAATCTTGTTGACCTTGCTGCGCCGGAAAAATAGAATTGCTTGACGCCAATCCCGCTCAACGCTACACTAAGAAGTAAGCCCGTATTCGCTGTTTATCCAGGAGGCCGCACTGGTAATGCCACGACATCTAATCAGTGGCGGCATGTTCACTATGAGCGGGCAGGGTCTGCACATACACGGCGTAAATCCGCTGCAACGCCGTAATATTGGTGAGAATGGCCAGTACCCAGAGGATCGGTACCATCCACCCCAAAATCAGGCCGGTAATGAGGATGGCGATCCGCTCCGGGCGTTGCAAAACGCCGCCTTTGCATTCGATCTGTAATCCTTCGGCGCGGGCGCGGGTGTAGCTAACCATCCACGAGCCAATCAGGGCCAGGAAGATCAGGACAAGCTGCATCTGATTCTGAATGTGGCTGGCGTAGAAAAAGGTCAACCCAAGCAAGGTGATGCTTTCGGAGTAGCGATCCAGCGTGCTGTCGAGAAACGCGCCGAATTTGCTGACCTGGTTGCTGTAGCGAGCCAGTGAACCGTCTAGCATATCGCACGTTGCTGCCAGCAGCAACACAACACCGCCCCACTGTAATTCACCAATTGCCAGTAAGGCGGACGCGACAACGGTCAGCAAAAAGCCGATGATTGAGATTCCGTTGGGGGTGATGCCCCATTCGTGCAACGGGCGTGCTAGGGCGTTTAGTGAACTATTGAAGAACGGACGACCATATTTGGATAGCATCGAGACAATCCCTTCTGCGCAGAGGAGAGTGTAGCATCAAAGATCAGTGACAGATTCTCACATCGAGACGGGTTCAGTATACCATCCGTTAAGGGCCGTACAAATCAGGAAGCTTCCAAATTTGATAGCAATTTGGGTGAAAGATCCCTGTCATCGGTTGCCAGATCAATGCTGGGGGGAAATCTATGCCAAACGTACTTTTGAATAGCATCTGGCCGAAGACTCGATCCAGAGTCTCGGCAGAAATCTACGCTCAGGTCTGCGAACTGATGTTGTCGTCGCGGAGGACAGTCGTCCTTACCGGTGCGGGCATCAGCACACAGTCGGGGATACCGGACTTTCGTTCACCTGAATCAGGAATTTGGAAGCACAGCGACCCCATGGAAGTGGCGTCAATCTGGGGCTTCCGCCAACACCCCGAACGCTTCTACGCCTGGCTGCGTCCGCTGGCACGCAAGATGATGCGGGCCACGCCCAACGCTGCCCACCGCGCTCTGGTGAGCCTGGAACAGGCCGGCCTGGTGGATCTGATCGTTACCCAGAATATTGACGAGCTCCATCAGCGGGCTGGATCTCGCAACGTGCTGCACGTCCACGGATCGACTGCAGGCGCAACTTGTCTGGCCTGTGGGTATCGTGAGGAGACGCCCGACTTTTGGGACAACTTCATGCGCGACGAGACGTCTGACCCGCCGCGCTGCCCCGTTTGCGGCGGCATCCTCAAGCCGAATGTAGTGCTCTTCGGCGAAGATCTGCACCATGAGGATCTGGTCAAAGCGCAGCAAGCTGCGCTGGATTGCGATCTCATGTTGGCCGTCGGCACCAGCCTCGAAGTGATGCCCGCCGCCGATCTGCCCCTGCTCGCCAAACGTCGCGGCGCGCATCTGGTTATCTTGAATCGGAGCGGAACACTGGCCGATCATCGCGCCGACGTCATCATCCGCGAGGATCTGGTGGTCTCGCTTCCGCGGCTCGCCAATCTGTGCCGAAAGAACGCAACCTGATCTACCATCGGCGTATAGACAAAAAGAGGACCCCACGCCTGGGGCCCTCTTTTTGTATACGCCGGTCATCGGTCCGCCGGTACTTACCGCCTTATGATTGGCATGAAGCTGAAGAACTGATCACGCAGGGCTGTCACCTCGACAATTTTGATGTTGTTGGGGTAAACACCTGTTCGTTCATCGGCCACAACGAGCAAGATGGCGTTCTCCCGCGGGCTGGCCATTTGGGCTGCTGTCGCCGTCACGATGATCGTGTCCGGCATGATGTTGCCTGTCGATTGTACCGTCGCCCATGGCACGGACGGCCAGACAATGGCAGAGGCGGTAACCTGCGCATCTTCCGGCACTTCGATGTTGTACTCTTCACCGAGCGCATTGACCAGTACGATGTCGCCATCTTCTGAGAGATAGCCAAAGTCGGGCACTTCGCCTAGCGCGGCCACGGCTGCATCAAAGGGCGGTTGGGGCATTAACGCGGTCGAGTAGGTCAGGGCGCCAAACTGGCTGGTTACGGCAACACTCTCCTGCTGAGTAGTCGGATCCTGTATCGGGAAGGCAAACACCAGGCGATCGCGTGAGACCGTGAACGGTTGTTCCAGGACCGTCAACTTGATCGGAATGTAGACAGGATCGTTGATAACAGCGTTACCGTCGTTCGCTTGAATCACGATTCGGTCTTCGTAGACACCGGGTAGTAAGTTAACCGCACTGAATCCACTGATGCGAATGGTAGCCGGCGTTGTATTTGATGTGGTATTCACCGAGAACCAGGGGGCATTGCCTTCTTTGCTCAGCGTAAAGGGAATCGTTACGTTTGTCCCCGTCACCGTCAATGCAATTGATTCTTCCTGTGTGCTAAAGGTGCCTGCTCGCAGCGACACACTCAAACCACTACGGTCAACAGTGAAGCGATTGGCCGCCAGATACCCATCGCCGTCTAGATTGGCCAGGACCAAACTGCGGGCGTTTGTGTTTACATCTCTGGGTTGGGTGGTGGCATTGCTGCCATTTTCAGGATCATTGAATTGGAGGATGCGGTTGTTGCGCATGACAACGACTTCCTCTTTGCCGTCGGCGTCAATATCCCCGCCTGCACCCACGCGGTAGCCATTGTCGGCGTCCAGACCGACTTCAAACACGGGCAGCGGATCTCCGCCTGCATTGACCATCACCATACGCGGTGATGCAGCACCCGCCGTGACGTCACGTATCCAGAAAAGTTCGTCGTCACCGTTGCCGTTGATATCGGCAAAGAAAGCGAAATAGGGATGGGGAAACTGATTGAACTCACCACCGGCCGTCGTCCATTGATTGTTGACAAATTGGTACATGAGGATCGACGCAGTCTCAACCGTTCCCTGGAAGGTGCGCGTTAGCACGACTTCCCCGGTACCACCCGGGTAGAACTGTCCGATTGCCGCCGACGTATAGGTAAAGAAGTCGCGGTTGCGCTCAAAAATGGTGGCCCAGTTGTTGTCCACTTCGACGGCCTGCGCTGCCGCGGTCGCCTCATCGCGCAGGCGCACCACATCCGCCGACCCTGCATTGTTGACGTTACCTACCTCGACTGCCTTCCAGGCCGCCCCAAAACCGGCGGTGGCATGTTGTGTCCACGACTGGCCGGTGGCGTCGTTGCGCTTGTACACGGTCATGCGGTAGACGATGCCATTGCCCTCGGCGGATGAATATCCAACGACGAGCTCGTCGCCGCTTGCAAATTGATCAAGATTGCCGGCACCAATAACGTTGGGCACGCCGGGCAGTGGCTGATCGAAGAGCCGCTTCCACGGCACGAAGTTGTCGCTATCTCTCAGTGGTTCGGGTTCAACGCCGCTGTTCGGCTTTACCACCGGATCGAAAATCGTGAACCTGTTGTTGCCGATGGCGACGATTTCCATGTCTCCGTCGGCGTTAAAGTCGCCGGTGGCCAGATCATACCAGCCGCCGTCAGGGCTAATCCATGTGATTGCCTGTGATCCTCCTGGTACATTGGGATCGATGACCCGAATGAAGCCGCCGTTGTCGATGTAGATGATTTCGTCATCGGGCGTGGCGTCGGTTTCTGCCTGCACCACATCCTGGTGCGCTGAAGGCAAGAGCATGGCTGATAGCAGAAAGACAAAAGATACAAGGCCCATGGCTGTGCGCCGGTACATAATCTCTCCTCCTTGTGAAAGGATAGTCGTTTCGATGTGTCGATTGAGGGGTTGGTCTACCGAGGCAAACCCTTTGCGTCAGTAGATGAATCGCTGAGTCTGTTAACGTCAGTTGCCTGTTAAAAGTTTCACAACAAAAGCCCAGTATATCATACCCCCAGAGTACTTGGAATTCTGGAGCGATTCACGCTTTTCCTGCAACTTTGGCCTGCAACACATTGACGATCCCCTGAATTGACGGTATGCTTTCGAGTGGATGAGCCATCCCGGCTCAGGCGTGACGGCCATTGTCCGGTGTTGTAAAGGTACAGTGGGCGTCCCCAGATTAGTGGTTGAATTCCTCACTTATGGTACACATCACTCATGTGAAGCAAAGGAGAAACTAGCAATGCCCTCTCCAATCCGTGTGGCCGTTACTGGCGCCGCTGGTAACATCGGCTATGCACTTCTCTACCGGATCGCGAACGGTGATCTGTTTGGTCCGAATCAGCCGGTCATTCTACATATGCTCGAAATCTCACCGGCCATGAAGGCACTCGAAGGTGTCGCCATGGAGCTGGATGACTGTGCCTTCCCGTTGTTGCACGGTATCGTGATGAGCGATGATGCCAATACCGCCTTTGATCGAGTCAACTGGGCGCTGCTGGTGGGTGCACGTCCGCGCAGCAAAGGGATGGAACGCAAGGATCTGCTCAGTGCCAATGGCCAGATCTTCATCGGCCAGGGCAAGGCGCTTAACGCCAGCGCAGCAGATGACCTGCGCGTGGTAGTCGTGGGGAATCCGGCCAATACCAACTGCATGATCGCCATGAACAATGCCCCCGATATCCCCAACGAGCGCTTCACAGCCATGACCCGTCTGGATCACAATCGGGCCGTGAGTCAGTTGGCGCAAAAAGCAAGTGTGCCTGTCACCGCCGTCAAGAAGGTAAGCATCTGGGGCAATCACAGCGCCACCCAGTATCCCGACGCTTATCATGCGGAGATCAACGGCAAACCCGCCCCCGAAGTGATCAGCAACGATACCTGGATCAGAGAAGAGTTCATCCCCACCGTGCAGAAGCGCGGCGCCGCCGTCATAGAGGCGCGTGGGCAGAGCAGCGCAGCCAGCGCGGCCAACGCCTGCATCAACGCCGTCCAGAGCTGGTACAACGGCACGGAAGCCGGCAATTGGACGAGCATGGCGATCCCCAGCACGGGCGACTACGGTTCGCCGGCCGGTGTGATCTTCAGCTATCCGGTTACTGTTCAAAATGGCAAATACGAAGTGGTGCAGGGGCTTGACCTAAGCGACTTCGCCAGGGAACGTATTCAGATCACCGGTGACGAGCTCCTTGAAGAGCGCGCCGCGGTGGAAGACATCCTGTAAACGAAAATAGTCTGCGACTGGGAGAGGAAGGTTGGCGAACTCTAGGGCTCAACCGCTAATTTTCCTCTCTTCTTCCTCTTCTTGTTCATCCTCTCCAGGGCCGCGCCGGATCGAGACAGTTTGGGCAGATCTCCATAATGGCCGTGTCGGGATCGATCGTGCGCAGTTGTCCGCAGAAGGGGCAGGGGGCTTCGCTGGGTGGTTCCTCGATGGCGCGGCCCGTCGACGGGACGGCGGAACCACCTTCATCCATCGCTGTCGCCATACCCTTCTCCAGCAACAGTTCGTTGATGTTGATGATCTCACCGTGCTTATCTTCTACCAGAATCTCTCCCAGTAGACGACCAAACTTCCCCGTCTGATCCTCGCCGCGTTTGTCTAGAATCGTTCGTAGCAAGACGTCCTGATCCAACACGTGGTCGCGCACGAAATCTCGCACTTCCAGACCACGCTTGCGATCTGGACCGCGCAACTCGGGTGTATTGACCTTCCAAAAGCGGATCGTCTGATTGTGCTTAAAAACCCCCAAACCCAGATCTACATCCACGGTAACCGTGTCGCCGTCGTATACTGCGGTGACGTGGGCCGAATAGTAGTAGAGCTTCGATCGGATACGCAGGTTCTCTTCCGTACCGTTTTGGGTGTCCAGGCTCATACGTCCCGGCAACACCGCAACCGGACGCGACCCGTTCGCAGGTAGCCTGGTGGATGACGGACGCTTGTCGGGCCGTCCCGGCGTCGCCCGTACAGAAAAGAGAAGCAGTACGCCAAAGCCAATGAGCAGAACCAATACGACCAGCGCGCGCAGTATCCAGATGAAAACGTCACCGTCCATGGACCTACACGGCCTGTAGCCGCGCCTCGATTTGGTGACGCGTCTGCTCAAAGAAGCGGGCGCTTTCCGGTTTGGCAAAGATGGCGGCGCCGCCAAAAACCTGGAGGCCCCAACTAGGCACGTTTGACTGCGCCGTAGCGGCCAGGGTTTGCAACCCGTCGAGCGCATCCAGGATCAGTTGCACACGGTTGCGGGCCGGGATGAAGGAGGGCGATGCTTCCAGCCACTGCCGTCCCCATTGCGTAGATCGACCACTCTTCTGTGCGTAGATCAGTGGCGTAAAAATATCGATCGATGGCGCCAACAGCGCGTACTCTTGAGCGAAGATGCGTGTCAGCGCGCCGTCGAACTCGTCGGGCGTCCACGGACACATATAGGCGCCGATCACGCACTGGGGCAGGTGATCGTGGATGATTTGTGCATAGTGAGCGGCAAAGCCGGCGATACGTCGGCACTTGTGCTCGGTCCATGCCAATCGGTGATTACCCAGAATCTCGTCGGGTGTGGCTGCGTCAATACCCGTGGACTCGCAAAAATCAGCGACACAGCGTGTGCAGAAACAGCTCTCCTGGAGATCGGGATCAGGCACCTCGAACCAGCCGGCGTAGGTGAGATAGTCGAGCCAAATGCCCGTTGGCTGAAACGTTTTGACGCCCTCGATCAGCGCTGCTTCGGTCTTGTCCAAAAAGTCTTGCTGCGACAGACAGACACCCTGAACCGATCGCCCGTACCGGATCGGCTTCCCATCCACACCCACGGGAACCAACTCGGGGTGCTGCTCGAAATCTGCTCGAAAGGTCTTGAACTCGACACACGCGGCCAGTTCATGGCGGGCGCAGATCTCGAACGCTTCGGCGTCGAACATATGGAACCAGGAGGCATTGGCGCCGGATTGAGACATCTGCGCGGCGTACTCGAGTGCGGCGCGCCCATAGGCACCAAAAAGCGGCGCTTGTTTCATAGGTCTACTCTCCTTCATCGGGGACGTTGCGACGTAGCTCTTCGAGCCAGACGGTGGCGTGCGAGTCGCTGGGCGCCCGCCAATCCCCGCGCGGACTCAGCGATCCACCCGATCCGATCTTGGGGCCATTGGGCATAGCAGAACGCTTGAACTGGCTAATCTGGAAAAAGCGGAAGAGGAAAACGTCGAGCCAACGCTTGATGGTGGTTAGCGTATATTGATTGCGCTTGGCGTCGGGCAAAAAATCGGGCCAGCGCCCGCGCAGGCGATCGCTCCAGGCGTGGCGGCTGAGGAAGGCAACTTTGCTGGGGCGAAAGCCAAAACGCAACACGTAGTATAGATGAAAATCTTGCAGTTCATAGGGGCCGATCCTGGCCTCGGTACTCTGGGCAGGTGTGTCGCTCTCGCCCGTCTCCGCCGGGACCAGTTCTGGCGAAATCTCCGTGTCGAGGATCGATTGCAGCGTGGCGCTCGTCTCGTCGTCGAATTGTGTCGTCTCGATTACCCAACGGATCAGGTGCTGGATCAAGGTCTTGGGCACCGAGGCGTTTACATTGTAATGGCTCATCTGATCGCCGACGCCGTAGGTTGCCCAGCCCAGCGCCAGTTCGCTCAGGTCCCCTGTACCGAGGACCAAGGCGTTGTTGAAGTTCGCCAAGCGGAAGAGATGAGACGTACGCTCGCCGGCCTGCACGTTCTCAAAGGTGATATCGTAGACCGGTTCCTCATCTGCGAAGGGATGGCCGATGTCACGCATCATTTGCAGCGCAGAGGGCCGAATGTCGATCTCGTGTGCGGTCACACCCAGGGATTTCATCAGGGCATGGGCGTTGTTGCGAGTACCCGAACTGGTGGCGAAACCGGGCATGGTATACGCCAGGATATTGGTGCGCGGAAGCCCCAATCGATCCATTGTGCGGGCGGCGACGATCAGCGCCTGCGTAGAATCCAATCCGCCCGATATACCGATCACCAGCTTCTCGATGCCGGTAGCCGTGAGCCGCTGCATCAGCCCGTGGACCTGAATGTTGTAGGCCTCAAAGCAACGTTCATCGCGCACTCGGGGGTCGCTGGGCACAAATGGGAAGCGTTCGATCTCGCGATCCAACGGCACTTCGCCGGCGGGGATCTGGAATTCGAACGGAACATGACGGACGGCGCGTATCGTCGCTTGATGAACCATGGCGGTGTCGTTAAAACTTGTCATCCTCATGCGATCTTGCATCAACCGTTCCAAATCGATGTCGGCGGCTATGATCTGTTCATGCTGAGCAAAACGATCGGATTCGGCCAGCCGCTCATTGTTCTCGTAGATCAGCGCGTGGCCGTCCCAGGCCAGATCTGTGGTCGATTCGCCAGGACCTGCCGCCGAGTAGAGGTAGGCGGCGATGCACTTACCCGACTGTGCCGCACACAGATCGCGTCGATAGTCGGCTTTGCCCACCGTAATGTTGCTGGCCGATAGGTTCACCAGCACCGTGGCTCCGGCCAATGCAGCGAAGGTGCTGGGTGGCAGTGGCGTCCACACGTCCTCGCAGATTTCGGCATGCAGCGAGAAACCGTCCACATTCACGGCATCGAAGACGAGATCATTGCCGAAGGGAACCGTCTGCCCTAAAAAGTGGACTTCTCTTTGTACGGCATGACGCGCCGAAACGAATTGTCGTTTTTCGTAAAACTCTCGATAGTTGGGCAGATAGGTCTTGGGGGCAATGCCGAGGATGCGGCCGCGATAGATGATCACGGCGCAGTTGAAGAGCTTGCCTTCGAAGCGCAGCGGCGCACCCACACAGAGCACCGGCACCAGATCGCGACTCTCCTCGACGAGGGAGTGCAGGGCGATGCGTGTGGCATCGAGCAGCGCGTCCTGCTGGAATAGATCTTCGTTGGCATACGCCGACATGCCCATTTCGGGGAAAAGGGCTACGGCTGCCTGTTGTGAAGAAGCACGGCGGGCCAGCGCAAGCGTATGTTCCAGGTTGAATTGCGGATCGGCCACCTTGACGTGAGGAATGCACACTGTGGCGCGGAGGAAACCGTGCCTATAGATCGAGTTGAACGGGAGATCCATGACGCAAGCCCTGTCCGTTGAAAGAGGGGAGTGGGAACGCTTGTGTGCGATTCTCGCACAAAAGGAGCAGGACCGCAAAGAGGATGACCCCAGACGACACCGCACAGTTCACCGGCATCGTCTGGGATCCGTTCCCCGGCTCATTCTTCGTCTTCGGGCGGGGCAATTGTAGAGAGATCCGCCGCCAGGTTGCGGGGATCGGGCGCAGCATAGCGTTGCCACAGATCGTCGGCGATGGCATGGGGATCGCTCTCGATGCCGTAGCGGCTGAAGTAGTCGCAGATCCGTTCCACATCCCGGTGCAGGATTTTGGTTGCCTGTCGATTGGTCTGCGCCTGCGTCACCTGCGGGAAGTCGATCAGTGTGATCTTGCCTTCCCAGTAGAGGATGTTGTACGCCGACAGATCGCCGTGGATCACGCCGCGCTGCATCATCAACTCGATGTTGCGAAGCGTCTCTTCAAAGAGCGGACGCGCCTCATGTTCAGGCAGCGTTGTCTCTTGGAGCGTAGGCGCCGCCAGGTACCCGTCGCCCACATAGCCCATCAGGATGGCGTTCTCGGCAGCGCTGATTGGCTTGGGCACGGCTGCACCGGCCGAGTGCAGCGCTTCCAATGTTTTGAATTCGTACATCAGCCAGGAGGTGTGCTGCACCTGCACACCGAACGCCGTCTTTTTGCCGATGGCACGCACAATGCGGTCATCGCGAGGATCGGCGGGTTTGCCGTTCTCCTCGGTAAGGATCTGGCGTCCTTCACGGTACATGGCGTCGTTGCGCAGATTGCGGAACTTGCGCGGTCGATAGACCTTGGCCGCCAACCATTCGACGCCGGTGCTGTGATGGGCTTTGCAGCGGTAGACGTTGGCTTCTTTGCCGCCCTGCACGCGGGCTGCCACATCCACGATCAGATCCTGTTCGTAGAAATGGCGCAGCGAGTCGAGCAGCCATTCGGCCTCGAAACGCGTCGGCTGGTAGGTAATGTCAAACCCGGCAGCAAGACCGGCGTTCTCGGCCATAGTGGCAACTTCTTGTTGCACTTTCCGGCGTTTCTCTTGGAGATTTCTGGGTTTGCGGCCGCGGTGCGCCTGGCTGCGCGGCAGGTTGAACTGTTCTTCGTAGAAGGCCACGATTTCTTCGTCGTTGCGCAGGTGATCGTGGTTTAACTGAGTGTTTGAAGGCATGATCGCAGATGATCCTTTGGGTTTTCATTGTGTATACCAAAAACCGGCGGGCTGCGACCAATAAAAAAAGGTCGCAGGCGTGAAATACACCTGCGACCCAGGAGTCAACAGAAGCGAGGCTAGAGCACCTCAAGCAGGCGTATTCCCATGACAAATCCACGCTGCGAAACAGCTCGCAGCAAACTTTTCACTTGGGCTGACATGTATACGCCTCCTTTCATAAATCTAGTTTTGGGCGTGTTAAGTAAAATCACGTAGGCCGAGTTGAGTTTAGCACAGCAGTGGAGGGTTGTAAAGATACAATTTTCGCCACTTTCTCGCAATGCCGCTAGAGTCGGGATTCATCTGTGAGCATAGGTGCTTGTAGCTTTGGTCGCCAGATAGCAGGTAACCACAATGCAATGATCAGCGTGAGGATGGCGGCGGCGCCGGACTGCGCCCCCACTGTGGCCGGGGCACCGATCCGCTCGGCGAGCAGACCGGTTTGCAGTTCGCCCACAAGGCCAACACCCTGGGTGAGGCCAACCGTGCTCAGCGCGCGCCCACGCATTTCGTCACTGGCGGTAGTGAGCAGGATGGCGTTGCGCATAGTATGGAAGCCGGCCTGACCCAGCCCCGCCATGAAGATCAGGATCCACGAGAGCACGTAGATGTTTGAAAAGGCGAAAAGCACGAGGACGATGCTCTCGATCAACGCACCCGCCGTAAAGATCCAGCCGATGGGCACCGACCGCCGCAACCGGTTGGCCATGAGCAGGCCCGCGAAGGTGCCCGCACTGTACCCGGCGCTAAGCAACCCCAATCCCACTGCGCCGCTGCTCAGGATATCGCGAGCGAAGACCGGCAACAGGCTCATTGACGGGAAGATCCATGTGTTGAGCACTGCCGAAATCAACGTTACCGCCAGGATCGGCTGATTTTGACGGACATAGGCGAAGCCTTGCCCCAGATCGCGCCAGAGCGATTGTCCAGCGACCGCGGTCGTTCGCCGAATTTCCTGACGCGAGAGGATGGCAAGCAGCGCCACGTTGACACTGCTCACCGCCACGAGCAGGCTGAAGCATCCCCAGGGTCCCAGAACGTCAAGCAGCCACCCGGCCAGGAAGGCACTGGCGCTGGCCACGATCCCCTGGATGAAACTCTCTAGCAACATGGCGTCGACGGTCAGATCCCTGCCCACGAGGTCGGGGACCAACGCATTGCGCGCCGGCAGATCCACAGACCAGGCCGCGCCAATCAGAAAGGCAGCAATGCCCATGTGCCAGGCCGCTAACTGACCCAGCAGATAGAGAAAGAGGATCGCCACCAGCGCCACCAGGATGATCCCCTGGGTGAGGATCAGGGTGTGGCGCCGCCCCATACGATCGCCGACAGGTCCGGCGAACCCGGCGACGCTCAATTGAGCGGCGCGCCGCCAGAAGCTGAGCAGCGTTACGGCCAGGGCCGAGTTGGTGATATCGAGCACCAGCGCACCCGCCACCACTGTCCACATGGCGAGGATCTGCCACCAAAGCATGTTGCTGAGCATCAAGCGTCGATAGGCCGGGTGGTTGAGCGGCGCCAGGACGCCGTGCTGCCGTGTCACCGCTGCGCGCCGCCGCGGTAGCAGACGAGTGATTCGCCTGCCCGGATGGTAACCGGCGACGAGAAGTGGACGAGATCAGCGGCCAATGAAAAGGTGACATTGTTCTGATCCAGTTGGATGGCACTTATGCCCTGCATATCGATGGGCAGGCGCAGGCTTTGCAACGTCAACTCGCCGTAGAGCTGGTGCAGTGTGAAGGTGTCGGGTGTCATCTCGAATGTGCCCCAGCCGCTGTCGAGGCTCCAGAAGGTGCGGAAGTGGCCATCGTTGGGACGGATGGGTGCGAAGCCTATGTGGCCGCGCGTCATATCGAACTCAAAGCCGCTGAAGGCGTTGAGTAGCGCATACGAGGCCATGGAGCGAGCGTAGTTGTTGCCACACTCGAACTCGTTCCACGGGTTGCGCCGTTCACCGTCGTAGCGGTGACGGATAGCCGTGATCGCAGTCATGCCTTCGTCGACGAGACCGTTCATGATCATGTGGATGGCGGCGGAATACTCGAAGCCGTTCATGGTTTCCTGAGAATAAGGCGCAGGGATGGCAGGTTTGCGCGCTCCATTGGGCCAGGCACAGATGACAAGGCCGCCCTCGTCGTTGAGGCAGTAAATGCGGCACGGATTGTAGACATCGCCCATGCGGGGGATGAAGTTGTGGCGGAAGATGGCGGCAGAGGCCTGTTTCACCTGCTCGGGATCGAAGATCTCGCCCAGTCCGTAGAGATCGGCGTGCCACTGAGCCAAAATCTGGTCGATGCTGCTGCCTTCGCCGATCTGGTACTTGATCTCACCGCGTTCTTCGTGCCAATAGGCGCTGAGGGTATCGTCACCCTGCACCAGCGGCAGATCGTCGACGAAGCGCTCGACCAGGGAGCGATCCTCGAGGTCGATATGCTGCGTGTAGTATTCACCGTTGAAGAGATTGGTGTCGGCCCAGCTCTTGCCGCGTTCAAAGATCGACTGGAACTCAGCCGCGGTGGCTTCGTCGCCCAGCGCTTCGGCCATGATCGCCCCGGCTTTGAGCGCGCCCAGATAGAAGCCGGTCAGCCAGGAATTGGGGCTGAACAGTTCCATGTCGAGGGTGTGATGTTGCCGTCCCCATAGGACGCCGCTCTTTTCGGGATCCCAGCGGTCGAAGTTGCGCGGGCTCCAGGCAAATTCAATGGACTGCTTAACCGCCGGCCAGATTGCGCGTAGCCAGTCGGTGTCGCCGCTGATCTTCCAGATCACGGTAGGTTTTTAGCACGCCGCCGAACTGTCCATCGGCACAGGGACGGAAGTTCCAATAGCCCGATCCAATCGGCAGTTGTAGGCGGAAGGGCATGCCGCCATCGTCGCGCAGGTTATAGCCGTAGTCGGCGTTGCGCATGGATCGTTCCAGCGCAGGGAAGAGGAAGGGCAGGGCCTGGGCGTAGTTCCAGACATGGGTACAACTGCCTTCGCAGCAGCCTTCGCTGGGGTGACAGCCTTCCCAGCCGTAGAAAGTGCCGTCCTCGAGGCGAAGGACGGTGGGCGACTTGAGGATCGAAATGTTGGCCGACACGGCATCAAGCGCGGCCTCAGGCAGGTCCGAATCAAAGAGGGCGTCATGGAACTGTTTCGTCTGTGTGTAGAGACGATCCCAACCGGAGACGGCGTAGTCGGCCACTGCGCGCACATCGAGCCACTGCGTCGCGTAGAAGTTGCGCCAGACCGGGGGCACATCCTCACGTTGGACAAGGCTGGGGTTGGGGTAGCCCTTCCAATAGTTGAAGCAGTTGGGGTAGTGCCAGGCGATGACAAAGCGGAAGGCAGCCGACTCGCCAGGAGAAAGTCGTTGACACACGGCCAGCACACCCTCGTTTTTGTCCTTGGCGCGATCGGGCGGGTAGGTGCGGTTGTGCAGCGCACCGGGCGTGGTGAAGTCTGTCCAATATGTTTCTAAATTATCGAACCAGGCCCCGCGATACCAATATTCCTGCCAGCTCACCTGCGCGTGCGGCAGATGATTGACTGCTGTGGACAGCGCCAGCTCCCCGTAGCCAGTCGACGTCGGATCGAGGCTGTCGCAAGCCAGATGCAGAGTATAGCCCCAGTCGGTCTTTTCGACTTGATTGAGGTTGTTGGCCGGCAACGGATTGGCGAGGACGCCGGCGATGGTGTAGTCGATGGGTCGGTCGCCGGTGTTGGTGACGGTGTACTCGAAGAATGCGGCGGGCACACCCGAGCCAATGTCATCGAGCGGGATAAGCGGATTGAAGGCAGTCAGCGTCACCTGTCCGGGGAAGCGCTGATCGGCGAAGTCGAGGGTAGCGATGGGATATTCGCCGCGGAATGTGGTGTCTGCGAAGTGGGGCAGACCGGTGAGGTACTCGCGGCGGGGTCCCCAGCCGAAGGAGCCGAAGCGCGGTGCGTGGATCTCTCCCTGATAGGGCGGTTGGAGGTCTCCGTGCAGCACTCGAGCATCGGCCACTGATCCGTCGATTTCGGCCTTAATGGCGAAGTGCGAAAAACCGTTGACACTGCCCTTATTGGGCCGATTGAAGATCTCCCAATCGATGAGCCGTCCATTACCGGCGAGGCCGATGCAGCCGGTGCCGAGACCGCCTAGCGGGAAGCTGATCTGGCTGGTGCGAGCGCCCTCGTAGATGAAGCGCGAACTGTGGGATGTCATGGGACACGCTTGCCTTTCCGCATGTGGGTGAAGGTGATGGAAGAGCGATGTGGGGGTGCTGCCTGAGGCCAATCATACCGCAAGCGGCCTGAAGATGGCGAGTTGTGCTGCATGACGCGTGTGCTGATGAAGGGGTTTGCTCACCGTAGCTTGCTGCACGAACAGCGGTGGATCAAAAAACCGGGTTCCCCCAAAGGTAGGGGAACCCGGTTTCATCGTGTCTGTCCATTAGCGGCGTCGAACTCAGATTGTGTTCTGCTTAACCGGCTTCACTGATCACGTCTCGGGGCTTGTCGCCGGGAACCTTCAGTTTGCCATCTTCAAACGTCACCAGATCACTGGTATTGCCCAGAATTTCGTCGATCATGCCGTATTTTTGGGCTTCTTCTGCATGCATGTATCGATCGCGCTCGAAGAGTTTTTCGATTTCCTTCCAATTGCGATTGGCGTGTTTGCCCAGCAGATAGAAGAGCTGCGTCTGAATACGTTCCTGCTCGCGGAAGGCAATACGCACGTCTTCTGTGTAGCCTTGCGAGCCTGAACTGGCCGGGTGCATGTGGATCGTGGCATGGGGCAGCGCATAGCGTTTGCCTGGGGCGCCCGCGGCCAGAAGGACAGTCCCCATGCTGGCCGTCATGCCGACGGCAAACGTATGCACCGGGGCATCGATCATCTGCATCGTGTCATAGATAGCCAACCCGGCATAGACCATGCCACCGGGGCTGTGGATGAACAACTGTATTGGCTTGCTCGAATCATCCGAATTGAGGAAGAGTAGCTGCGCAACCACGACGTTGGCCACGTCATCGTCGATGGGCATGCCTAAGAAAACAATCCGTTCTCGAAGCAACATGCTGTAGATATCAAAGGCACGCTCACCCCGTCCTGTACTTTCGATAACGGTTGGGATGATAGAGGTGGGGTTGATCATAAATTCAGCTCCTAAAGTGAACATCAGATTGTGATCAGGTCACGTGGAAGAGGTAATTGGATAAGGACTGCACCTATTCTACACCCGTTTCATGAGAAAGACTGAAGGCTAGATCGCTCTTGTGCCACCGAAATCCCTGAAAACCAGGAATCTATCCTGCCAACGGGAACACCACAGCCAATACCCAGCCAAAAAAGAGCGCGCTGCCCAGTGCGTACGCCGCGGGACGACGGACGGCGGCATTGGCGAGATCGAGCAGACCAAAGAGGATCGGCACCAACGGCGCCATCAACGTCAGAATGTAGAGGCCCGGCACCACCGATAGCAACAGGATCAACCCGGTGACCACGACGACACTCTTCATCAGCCACCAGAGCAGCCGCATCCAAACGGTGTGTCGTTCCTGCACCAGCGCCACGGTCAAAAACCAGGGGAACGCACCCAGCGCCAGCAAGGGCCACAGCGCCAGCCGCAACGGAGCCAACCACCAGGGCAGCCAGACTGCCGGCGCCATTACGCCGAAAGCCAGACTGAGCACCACAAAGAGCATCACCCCCAGAGCCAGATCGCGCAGCAAATTTGTGGGTCTTTGGAAGAAAACGTGGCCGATGGTCGCCCGCCACACCACGCCTGCCGCAGCCAACCAGAGCGCCACCGCACCTCCCACCAGCACACCACCTATCTCCGCAACTGGTATCACCCGGTTGACCACCCACAGTAGCCCGATCGCGGCTGCCGGACCCAGCATGAGTCCGATCCAGGGGCGCCAGGAACTTGGAACCGTCGCCTGGGTCGTATCCCCACGGCGCCACAGCGGAGCGACTGCTGCCAGCATTAGCATCCAACCCAGCATGTGTAGCACATACCAGATCACGCGCAGATCGGTAATGATACGGCGCGCCGTATGACCAAATGCCGCATCGAACCAGGCCAGCGCCATCTGCTGACTCAGTGGTCGAAATAGGATCGAAATATGTTCTGCATTGGGGATGAGCTGAAAGACGCGGCCCAGCCCGGCAGAAAGATCCGGGTTTCGGCCACCTGCATCGGCGAGCAGACGCTCGGCATTGGCGACGAAGGCTGCTTCGAGACTGCCTGCCTGCAGCATCAAATTACGTGGTAGCGTCGGCGTTACCTCGGCGTTGACAGGCGAAACCGCCACCACCGCGCCAAATCGTTCTGGATCGCGTACCGCCGCGGCCAGCGCCGCACCGCTGCCACGCGAGTGACCCATGATCCCCACCCTCGACGCATCCACCGCCGGGTGGCTGATCAAGGCCGCGTAGACGGTGTCCACATCGGCCTGCAGCGGAACATCGTCCATACGGTTAGGGTTGGCTCCATGCCCGGCGAAGTCCCACAAGAGCGCCACATAACCGGCTTGCGCCATCGTATAGCCGTAGCCAAGCATCAGGTTTTTCGATCCGGCGAAGCCATGACCAATCAAAACCCCAGGTGCATTTTGCACGTTCTGGGGTGCCATGAAGATCGCAGGGATCCCGTCGATAGTAACACTCGTCTGATCGATCCCCGTTCGAATCGAAAGCACTCCGATCCAGGCGACGACGATAATGGCAGCGGCAAGGGCAATGAGAATGGCGCGAATCCGGTTCATGAGCGTGATTCTACTCCGCTTCTACATCGCAAGGCAAAGCGCCAGTCTGCAAAGAAGTGAAAACCCGCCGCCGCGCCTGAAATCGGTACGAATCCGCTCATTCTATCTTCGCTTCCCTTGCCCTGCAGGTCCATGGTGACAACTACAGGCATTTAGACTTTCTGTGACAACTACCGCCGCCAGTGGAACCATGCCTTCAGCACCGCCTTAACCGGCGATGTGAGCCGTGTGCGGTTGTGCTTGTCTGCGATCTTCTTTATCGCCTCCGACTGGACGGGATAGGGGAAGATCATCTGCGCAATGGTGCCCAACCCGACGCCTGCATTCATCGCCAACGTGATCATGTTGATCATTTCGCCCGCTTCGCTGGCTACAATCGTGGCCCCCATGATCTTGTCGCTTCCCTTCTTAACGTGGATCTTGACGAAGCCGTCTGTATGCCCGTCAGTTCGGCTGCGATCCACGTGCGACAACTCGTGCATGTAGGTTTGGATAGCGATCCCCCGTTCTGCCGCGTCGTGCTCGTACATGCCAACGTGGGCGATCTCTGGATCGGTGTACGTACACCAGGGCACAATCAGGCTTTCGAGCTTCTTGTCAGGCCCGGGGAAGAGTGCATTCTGCAGGACCATACGCGAGGTGGCGTCGGCCATGTGCGTGAACTGATATTTCTGCGCAATGTCGCCCGATGCATAGACATTTGGATCGGTTGTGCGCAGTGTGTCGTCCACAACGACGCCTTTGGCGTGGTAGTCGATGCCGGCCGCTTCCAGGTTGAGGCCGTTCAAATTGGGCGAGCGCCCCACGGCTACCAGGATCGCATCAACTTCTACCTCCTTTTCTTCGCCGTCCTGCTCGTAGTAAAGGATTTTGCCCGAACTGCTGGCTTGGACTCGTTTGGCACTTGCTCCGAAGATCAACTTAACGCCGTCGCGGATCATCGCCTCTTGGACAATGCGGGCGGCGTCCTTGTCCTCGCGGGTGAGGATCTGATCGGCGCGCTCAACGATGGTCACTTCGCTGCCCAAACGCACGAAGGCATGGGCCATCTCTGCACCAATCGGCCCACTGCCGATAACCGCCAAGCGTCGCGGTCGTTCAGTCAATTGGAAGAGTGTCTCGTTGGTCAAATAGCCTACTTCGGCCAGCCCTTCAATGGGCGGCACTGTGGCTTTGGATCCGGCGGCGATCAGAGCCTTGCTAAAGTGGAGAGTCCGCACCTCACCACCTTCGACTACTTCGATGGTGTCCGGGCCTGTGAAACGCGCTCCGCCCAAATACAGATCAACGCCTTCGCGTTGAATGCGCCCAACGGAATCATCGTCCGCGATGTCGGCGCGCAGGTCACGCATCCGCTGCATCACGCGGCCAAAATCGACTTCGACCCCTTCGGCCACATTGACGCCCATGTCTCGTCCGCGGCGGATCTCTGAGATCACACGCGCCGGGCGGATAATGCTCTTCGAGGGCACACAGCCCCAGTTCAAACAATCTCCGCCCACGATGTGCTTTTCGATCAACGCTACCTTTGCGCCGAGACCGGCGGCCCCAATCGCGCCGACGAGGCCCGCCGTCCCTGCGCCGATAACGATAAGGTTGTAGCGGCCTGACGGCGTCGGATTGCGCCATCCGGGCGGGCGTACTTTGTGCAACAGCCGGCGGTTGGCATCATCCATCGGCTCGATGGTGACGGGGAAGCGCACGTCCGCATGCTGACTTTCCACAGGATCGGGTACGGCGGGATTGAGTATGCTGTTCATGTCAATTCTCTCCAATTCAGGTGGCATGTAATTGCTCTCCTTTTGCTTCGCGTCTCTGTTCACGTTGACGCATAAAGCGTGAGAATCCCAGGCTGAGCAGGAAGAGCACCACGGCAACAGCCAACACCCACGGGTTGAGGCTCAAGCCGCCTTCGTCGAACTCGCCTGAAGCGCCGGCCAGCGCAATCGCCACGCCGCCGGGAATCGACCCTAGAAAGGTGGCGAAGGCGAACGATTTCCAGTCCACACGCAGGAAGCCGGCCAGATAACTCACGGCGTCAAAGGGCAAAAAGAGGAAGCGCATGATCAGCACGGTTTCGAAGCTGCTACGGCGCATTCGGCGTGTGTAACGCTGCAAGATCCCGTCGGAGTCATCGTCTTCGAGGACACCTTCGCCGAAGAAGTAGCCGATGAAATAGGCCAGCGACCCCGACAGATTACCGCCCAACGTGGCGTAGATGACGCCCCACACCGGTCCAAACACAAAGCCACCGGCCAGCGTCAACACCGCTGCCGAGAAGAAGATCAGCGGGCGCGCCGTGTAGATGGCAATGTAGATTAGCGGACCGATGGCGCTGCTGCGAAAGAGATCGAGCAACTGGCGCACCGCTTCCAACGGTCCCAAATTGTTGGCGTTGCTATACCAGAGATAGCCACCGATGAGGATCAACCAGAGCGTGGCCGCGATGACCTTTTGCCAATGAGCCTGCCACCAGGAGGGTGGCGATTTGGCTTCGGCGTTGACCGCTGCCTCGGACGGCGTGGACGGATTCATAACATCTCCTTAAGGCCCTGCTTGCCCATGAATAACAAAGTGTAACGGCGGCGTGAGTACACGTCCCCCGATGATACGTCTGCTATTGTGCAGGGCGCCAAGAGATTGTTCGGTAAGGCTCTCTACACGCGGAGGAAAATCAAGGGCGCTTAAGAAAGCTGTAATATTTTGCTCTCCTGGCGCCTCTTGCTTTCCCCAGTCTCTACTCTGCCGCCACCAACCGTTTCATCGTTGCCAGGCTCTCATCTAAATAGTCGGCAAAGCCTTCTTTGATTTCGAGGATCAGATTGCCGTGGAAGTCGGGCAGGCGTGCAAAGACGTCGGCATAGGGGATCGAACCCCAGCCTGGCGGCAGGTGAATGTCTGCTTCACCATAAGGCCACCGTTCGGGTTCGCTGTCGAAGCCTGTATCGAGACGCCCATAGTTGTCATTGGCGTGCAAGTGGACGACCCAGGGTGCTGCCTCGGAGACGGCGTCGAGATAGTCGAAGCCCATGTCGTGGGCGGCGATGTGCAGGTGGGCGATGTCCAGCGTCATGCCCACGGCCGGATGATCGACTGCCTGCAATTGGCGCACGATGGGCGCGATCTGCAAGCGGGCATGGTGGGTCAGCAGCGCGGCTCTCGGTAGACCGAAGCGCGCCATCAACCTGTGTTCCCAAAGGTGGGAGTCGCCGTTTTCCATGCCGATGACGACACCGGCGTCTGCGGCGATGGGGGCCAATTCGCGAAAGGCCACGACCTCACGCCATGCGCCGTCGTGCAACTCTTTGGGCGAAAGCGGCGTGTCACGAACGCCGCGATAGAGATCATCCAGCGCTTGCAAACCGCTGTGGTAGACCAGACGCTGCGCGCCCACAGCGCGGCAGATCTCTATCTGGCTGCGCATGATCTGCTTGCAAAGCTCATGCCTCGGATCGTAGGCCAGATTGAGCCGATTGTAGCCGTGGATCGAGTAATGCAGATCAAAGTTGCGCAGCGCCGCCACGAAGTTCGCCAATTGTCGCGGGCGGATCTGCCCGTCCATGATAATGGCGAACGGTTGTGGATTGATCTCGATCAGGGTGTAGCCCAGCGAGCGCAGATGATCGAGCCCTTCCTCTAGTCTTCTTAGCGCGCCAGGGCCGGGCGATACTGAAAACGAAAAGCCAATGTGGTCGATCTGCATGAGATGATCCTGTGGATGTGGGGTGGCCGACGTTGACGAAGTTTGTGGATACAGTGTAGCACAGACCGCCGGCAGCCTGGCCTGCCAGGTTTCAACCTCAAGGCCGAATCGCACCTCCCAACCACGCTCGGTTTTGCACTGTATGGTCTCTGTGCTTTAATCCATGGGACGAATTCATCTTCTCAACCATCTACCGGAGCCTAACCATGCCCCAACCGATCCTTGCTGTTTGCCTCGACTGCGGCGACACCCTCATCGACGAGGGCACCGAGATCCGCAATGCTGCCGGTATCGTCGTCGAGGCGCAGTTGATCCCCTCTGCCGCCGAGCTGATGCATGCATTGGTAGAAAAGGGATATCGACTTGCCCTGGTCGCAGACGGCTATACCCAATCGTTTCGCAACATTCTGGGCCAGCATCATCTGTGGGATCTATTTGAGGTATATGCGATTTCAGAGGAATTGGGATTGGAAAAGCCGCACCCCGTCATGTTCCACACGGCATTGTCGCAACTTGGCATCCCGCAGTCGCAGTATGGACAGGTGGTGATGGTGGGCAACAATTTGGAGCGCGATATCAAAGGCGCCAACGAGTTGGGGATTGTCAGCGTCTTTCTCGATTGGTCGCCGCGCCGCTCCAAGATCCCCAAAGACAGCTCTGAACAGCCGCGCTATACAATCAAATTGCCCGTTGATCTGATCGGGGTTCTGGCCGAGATCGAGCAAGCCGGCTAAACTGAAACAAACTACAAGTCAGCCCACACTCCAGGTGGAGCCAACCATGTTATCTGCATCATCTGCATCGTCTCCCGTTGCTTTGACTCTCGCCAACGCCGGCTACTTCCTCGCTGAACAGGTTGACGAACTGCTGGCGTGGCAGATTCTCGATTGGGGCAGCCCGGACTACGGGGCCATCGTCTCGCCCGACTATGGCTGCGCCGACAACAAACTGACCAGTCATTTCATCACAGCCGCCATCTATCGCTGGCTGGTGATCCACACGGATGGCGGCCCATCCACTGAAGTCGAGGCGGTGGATCGCCCTGATCTCTCCTTCCACGAGATGTTGCTGGAGCGCGCCCTACTGGCGGCGGACTATCTGCTCACGGCGCAGCGCCCCAGCGGAAACATCGATCTGCTCTCGGTGAACTACGATTCCAGCCCCGACACCGGGTTTACGGTTCAGCAGCTTTGCACCATCTTTGAATTGGGGCGGGATCGCCTGCGTAGCCATCGCTTTGGTCGCGATCTGCTGGCCCGTCTCGAAACCTTTATCCGCCGCGCCGTGAATGGCATGCTCGACGGCGGGTTCCACACGCCCAACCACCGCTGGGTGATCGTCTCCGCATTGGTTCAGGCCAAGGCGCTCTTTGCCGATCTGGACGTGGCGCGTACCGTGGATGCCTATCTGGCTGAGGGCATTGACATCGACGACGAAGGATGCTTCATCGAACGCAGTGTCGGTGTGTACGATGCGGTCAACAATCGCTCGCTGCTCTTCATTGCCGAATCGGGAATCTGCGCCGACGCGCTGCCCGCCGTCCAGCGCAGCCTCGACTTCGATCTCTATCTGCTGCACGCCGACGGCAGCGCCGAGACGGGTCTCTCACGGCGCCAGGATTATGGCACGCGCGAGGTGGCACTTGGCCTGGCTGCCTGCTATCTTCACGCCAATCACCTCGATCCCAATCCACAGTTTGTGCAAGCGGCGCGCCGGCTGTGGGCGCAAAGCCCGTCCCCCGCGGCTCACCTGTTGTGGACAGTCTACGCGCTGCTGCGTTTTGGCGATCCCGCCCATGTGGACGTTGCATTGCCCACCCGATACAACCGTCATTTTCCGCTCAACGGCATTTGGCGCATCCGCCAGGATCGGTTGAGCGCCTCCTTTTTCAAGGAGACGACGCGGCTGCTTTCGCTCGTCCACGGGCGGGCGGAACTGTCGGCCCTGAAGATCAGCCTCACCTATTTCGGCAGTACCTGTGGTCGTTTCTTCGGCGACGAGATGAGTGTCGACGGCGATCGGGGCGTTCTACATAACAAGGGAGCTGCGCCGTCCGCGCCGCCCTGGCTATGAGCTTCCGATTGGCCGTCCCGTGTCACCCGCCGAGTGGGACGCGACATTCGCCGAGCGTCCACTGCGCGAACTGCCGCCGCTCGCAGCCGACTTGACGGTGGACGTGGTGGAGGGTGGCTTCGATCTGCGCTATCACCTGCTCGATGGGCTGGAAGGCGTGGCCGCTCAGATCGCCTTCGACTTCCCGCCCTGGCGGTATCTGGGAGACGGCGGACACGCGCAGCAAACCCGCCGCCGGTCAGGTGTTCTTTCTCAAAGGCGGTTACGGTGAAATGCGCTACGGCAGCGACGTGATCCGCATTGGTCCTGGCGCGGTGAGCCATGGCATGTGGCAGATGCGCGACGCCGAGACGGCGCCGGACCATGTTCGCGTCGTCCTCACCTTCTGGACGCCGGTCGATCACGCCTTTACGATCCGCTCCTATCGAGGGCTGCAAAGTGAGTAATGGTGGCTGCGCGTTCACCCTCTGTTGCCTGGGAATTTGAGCGGCCGTGCGTTCTTTCTTGATTCATCCCTGTTCAAAGAGAGGCGTTACCTTCTCGATAAAGTTCTTCCCCATCAGTCGATAGCCCTCTGCGTTGGGGTGGAGATCGTCCGGCAGGAGGTGGGCTGAATCGGGGCCGAAGACAGTCAACCCGTCTACGTAGTGAAGGTTTCTGTCGCCCTGGGCCTGAAGGGTGGCGACGGCGGCGGCCACCTCGTTGCGCATGACCTGAAGCGTAAACCCGACGGCGTTGAGCGTCTCTTCGCGCGGCGGTGAGAAGATGGGCGACATGATCACGAAGGGCGTGTCGGGGTGTCCTTCGCGCACAATTCGCACGAAGCCCATAATGGATGGGCCGAAAGTGCGCAGGTTTAGCGTGTTGCCGCCGTAAATGTTGATCCCCACGCACATGGAGAGCAGATCCGCCGTGCGGTCGCGCATAAGGCGAGCGATCATGGCGTCTAGATGGCATTGACCGCCAAAACCCAGACAGGTGAGATCATATGCGGCCTGACGCGCCACAATCGCCGGCCATGTCTGTGTAGGGGAAGCCGCCGTGCGGCACTGGGTAATCGAACTGCCGTAGGTAATCCAGCGAGGACGTGCGGCGTCTTGGGCGGCGGACACGGTGGCGTCGTCGTCCAAGCGCAGGTCGCTCAGGCGGAATTCACCGAATTGGGGCAGCCAGAGTTCGATTTCCTTTTCGGCGGCGGGCAGCCCATCCACGTAGAACTCGGTGCGATCCGCTGTCTCCAGCGTGGCCGCCAGTGTGCCGTCACAGATCACGTCGAGCGCAGAGCGTTCAGGCCAGGCATTGATCTTCCCACGAATCGAGGTAGTGTTGCTACGAAAGCAAAGGCGCACCCCGGCGGGCATGGCGGCGCGTTCCACCAGGGCCAGTGCGTAGAGCGTCCGCTCTGTGTAGGGGATGCGCCAGGGCATAACGCCGTCCTCGTTGATGTCGAGTGAGATAGCACCTGCCCAATGCAAACGGCTATCTTGCGACGAAATCGATTGGCTCATGGTTTTTGAGTCCTTGTGGTGAGTGAAATGAGGTTGCTCTGCTCCCGGTCGCATGGGATAATTGAGCAGTTGGTCGCCCTGCCGCTGAAAATGTCGTTCGTGTATCCCACAGCAAAGGATGCCTCCATGCGACTGGAAACCTATACCACCGCCGCCGACTTTCTTCAAGTTGCCCAATCCACGCTCGAAGCGTGATGAGATCGTCAACAGCCTGATTTTGGGAGTCGCGCAGGGGCTGCGGCAGAGTGTCGAACCTGTAACGCCGCAGCCCTATCTGTCTACGCTCAGCGACGGCGACCAGGTGCGCGCCGTGGGTGTTATGACGCCACCTTATCCGCTGATGCTCTATGTGGTGGACCCGGCACAGGTGTCCATCCTGGCTGCCATGGCGGCCGATCTCCATGCCCAAAAGTGGACGGTTTCCGGCGTCAACGGTCCGGCGCCGCTCTCACAGGCGTTCGCTGAGCTTTGGTCTAAAGAGACAGGCCGCACGGCTCACCTCATGCGTCACATGGGCCTCTATGAATTGCACGCCGTGATCCTCCCGGATCCGGCGCCCGGTTCCATGCGTCTGGCCGTGCCCGCTGATCAGGATCTGCTGGCGGCATGGACGTTGGCGTTTCAGCAGGAAGCCTTGCCGCAAGAGACGCCGACTGATTCCAGTGGCATTGTCGAACGATCCATCGCCAGGCAAGCCCTCTACGTCTGGGAAGATGGCATGCCGGTCTCCATGTCGGCCAAAGTGCGTCCTACCGAGCGTGGGGTTTCGGTTAGCATGGTCTACACGCCGCCGACGCAGCGCGGAAAGGGCTATGCCAGCAACATTGTGGCTCACCTCAGTCGGCGTCTGTTGGACGAAGGCTACCACTATTGCACGCTCTACACTGACATGACCAACCCCACATCCAATAGCATCTATCAGAAGATCGGCTATCGTCCTGTTGTCGATTTTTACCAATATGCGTTTGAAACAAAGGATTAGAGATAGGAGAAGCTGCATGCAGGTCACAGATCTGATTGTCCGCGTCAATAAGCGTATGCCCAACCCGAACCCGATCCGCGATGCGTTGCAGGCGCTGCCCGGCGTCGGCGGTGTCCATGTGGAGATTCACACCGAAACCGGTATTGTGGGTGTCGGCGAGTCCACCTTTGGCCGTCCCCTGGGGGCGCCGGAGGCGTTGGGTGCCTTCATCGAGCACGTACTCAAGCCGATCATCGTGGGGCAGGACGTGACGATGGTGCGTGGCTTGCATCACAAAATGCTGGTGGAAACCGAGTATCATGGATCGATGGGGCTGGCCATGTTCGGCATCGCCGCCGTGGACACGGCCTTATGGGACTGTCTGGGGCGGATGCACGGGGTACCTTGTTGGCAGTTGTGGGGTGGCGTCAATCGTCAGGTGCGTGCCTACGCCATGGTAGGGTGGATCAACTATGGTGATGACGAAGTGCGGGCCATCTGCCAAAAGGCCGTAGATCAGGGGTTCGGCGCCGTCAAAATTAAGGTGGGCTATCCGACCCTCGCCGAGGATATACGACGTGTCGAGACGGTGCGCCGTGCCGTGGGGGACGACATCGAGATCATGGTCGACGCCAACCAATCTCTCACCGCGGCAGAAGCGGTCCGCCGCGGGCGCGCTTTCGAGTCCATGGGGTGCGCCTGGTGGGAAGAGCCGATCCCTGCCGCCGATGTGGATGGCTATGCCGAGCTGACCGCGGCGCTCGACATTCCTATCGGCACCGGCGAGAATCTCTACACCACCGCCGACTTTGCGCGTTTCCTGCGTCGTGACGCCGTGGACATTGTGCAGCCTGATCTTCGTCGTGCCGGTGGCCCTACCGCGCTGCTCCAGATCGGCGCATTGGCCGCGGCCTTCAACCGCCCCTATGCCTCTCATGGCGGCGGGCCGGTGCAACTCAACGTGATGGCCAGCCTGCCTAACGCCCTCTACCTCGAAACCGGTCTCATCCCCGAAGGATCGCCGCTCACGCTGATTGATGGCTATGCCCAGGTTCCGAGTGGAGTGGGGTTTTCGTGGTAAAACGGACCGCGCACGCCGTAGGCAAGCTACCCTTTACCCACAAGTCCCCAGTAGGCATAGGCCTGGCACACAGCGGCCGATCTGGGTTCTTCGGCTGGGATACTGCTTCGTGATATTGGGCCGGTTGTCGGGGCATGAGGGGGATGGGACGGAGATCTGCGACGGTGGGCAAGACGTCGCCCCCATCCCCCTCGTGCCCGTACCAAGGGTCAAAACGAATCCGCTGTTCATACCCAACCTATGGGTACAGATAAGCATAGGCAAGGCGGCGTGCGCGGTCGCTATCCAGTGGTTTCTACCCAATGATTAAATACGATTTCCACGAATGGCCCTCGATCTGCAGAGGCATGGCGCCAGGGCCCTGGAGATCGCCTTCGATCTGACTGGTGAACATGTTGAGGAAGCGGCCCGGGCCAACATGGGTCAGGGTGACCGTTTCTTCGATGGGATCTGCGCCAAAATTGATCACAGTCACCTGTTTCCCCAATTGTTCGGGCAATTCATGCAGCATCACCAACAGTCCTGGGCTGCTGACATCGGGAATTTCGAGTTGTTCTGCCATGAAGAGTTTGTAGTCGCGGCGCACGCGCAGCATGGCGCGCAACTGGCCCACAAACGAGTGCGGATTTCGGACCTGCTCCGAAATCGGACCGTAGAGCGCATCGGCCCTGGGCAGCCCGCTAGCGGATTCTTGTGCTTGCTGGTCGACGTTCATCAGATCATAGGCGCCACGGTTGATCCAACGGGTGTCGCCGTCTGCAAGCAGAGATTCGATGCTCTTCGCCGGAAGTGGCAAGGCCCCCACCAGATCCCAGCCCGACAGCGCAAAGACGCCGGGCTGAAGCGCATTGTATGCCGCCAACAGTAAGTGGATTTGCTGCAACTTCTGCCGGTCCTGTCCGCTCAGTTGTGACAAATCGCTAATCCCAAGCGCCGCCGCCGCGATGCTCAGGGTAGTCGATGCGATGCCGTTCTCTGTAAAACGCAGATTGTACGGCGCATTCTGGCCGGTCAGCCTGTCGTACATGACCGAGCGGATGTGACCGCGTAAAGCGGCGCCGCCCCATTCGCGTCCCTGAAACTGGAAACGGTCATCGTGGTGCAAAAACCAGAAATGGACGAGTTCGAGCGTCAGTTCGTCGTGGTTTTGTAGGGCATGGATCAGCGATCCCGGATCGATCTCATAGTCAGACATGATACGGTGCATCAGCCGCAGAAACTCGGTGTCGCCGGTTACCAGCGCATGCTGGTAGGCGGGTCGTGTAATGAAATCATACGATAGATCCGGGCCTCCCTTCGCCATACTGGCAATGTCATCCACCGATAGGTTCAACTCCTGGAAGGTGAAGCCCCCGGCCTTGCGTACCATCCCTGCCAGCAATTGGTTGCCCACGACCGAGAGCGGATGTCCTTCAGACCAAACCGTGCCGTCGTCTCGCCGCTCGATCCCCAAGAAACCGTTGGCGTCCAGACGTAGGATGCTCGCCCCGAGCGTTCCCAAGGCATGGAGCGCGTCGCCGATTACCAGTCGTTGGGCGGCAAAGGCAGGGTCCAGCCAATTCAACGTCGGTTGTCCAGCTTTAAAATAATGCAGATAAACCCAGCGCCGCTCGGCGCCGTCGACGCCGCGCACCGTATCGGTTACGCTCCAATCTGTCTCTTTAATGCCCGGCTCGTAAAAGATGACACGGGGCAGGCGGCCCACGATGTATCCTTTTTCGGCGAGTAACTCGACAATCGACGGTGTCAGATTCACGGCATCCCGCCCCGGGGGTACATCGGGCAGCAGATACCAATCCTGGCGGGCGATTTCCACCATATGGTAGAGACCGGGGTAATCGTTGTAGTTGCGTTCGGCCAGGCGGAAGTCCGCGCCTTTGCCGGTATGGGCGGGCACAATGTCATCGATCAGAATGGCCCCGTTGGCACTGGCATTTTGGCGCATGGTCAGGTATTCGCCGGTGGTGCCAAAGGCCGAATCGATTTCCAGGCCGATGCGGTCAAAGTAGCCGTCGATGGTCGGTGTATATTCCTGTCCGTAGATGCCACCGGCCTGTTTTAATGGCCCGGTGTGCATGCCCTCAATGCCGATCTCGGCGAACGTGCGCCACAGATCGGGATCGCTGAGCGTCGCCAGCACCGATTCTCCTGGGCGCGTGATGATTGACGGCGGGTACGCTGTAAACCAGACCGACGCCAGTTCCGTCGCATCCCGCGGGCGAGGAATCGCGTACGGGCGCTGCCAAAGCTCGCCTTGTCCAGAATAGCGAGAGAGAATACGGCGGACAGCGGTCAGCATCGACCGCTGTACCAACCACTCGACGTATTCGCTTTCAGAAAGTTGAGTCACGCTGTCTCCTTCGTGCAGACAATCACAGAGAGTATGAATATGAACAGTACAGTTTGATGGTTTTTGTCGTTAGGTCAGTCTAGCAGGATGATCTGAATTGTCAACCGAGGGGGTAAGTGCTAGAGTGCGAAATGCAATGTCTCGAACTTTTTGGCTCGGATCGTTACTCTATCTGATCGGGCTTGTACTGGCGGGTGGGCTGCTGGCTTTTTCGACGTGGGCCGCTTTCGAGGGATCGCTCTTCGAAGGCGGGCTGCCTGCGGAGGAACGCCTCTCCACGCTGCGCTGCCCGCTGCTCATCACCAATCGAGGTGAGGATCAGATCTCGGCGCGCTTTGCCAATCAGACGAATCGATCCGTACGCCGACGGATGGACGTGTTCATCAGCGATGGCTTCGTCTCACGTTCGCGCTATATTCCAGAGGACATCGTCGTTGAACCGGGGACAGTGCAGCGGCTGGTTTGGTCGATTTCGTCTCGTGATGTGGTCTGGGATCGCTTTATCTTCGCCCGCGTCTACGTCAACCGCAGCTTTCCGCTGCCCTCGCTGACCGGCACCTGTGGCATCCTTTACCTTGATTCCGCCCTGATGACAGGCGGACAGTTGAGCACGTTTCTGCTGCTGTTGATCATGTCATCACTGGGCGGCGGTGGGTTTCTGTGGTGGCGTGGCGATGGTCTTCGACGGCGACGCAGTCGAGAAATTACACGGGCGCTGGGGGCACTGGGTCTTGGACTGCTCTTGGGCCTTGTGGCCACGTTGCTCGGTTGGTGGATCGTAGCAGCCGCGCTCCTAATCGTGTCGGTGCTGCTGGTGGTTGTGCTTGTGGTGTGGGTTCTGGAGGAAGGCGGGTAGATCACGCCTGCATGGGGCTGATCCGGGTTAGGTGGCAAGTCAACGCAAAGGAGCAAAGACACAGAGGTTTTCACTGTGTCTTTGCTCCTGGCGGTAAGGCTGATGCACCTGCTACTTACGCTGCCCTGCCATTCGCCGATGGCGTGGGCGAACGATCCCTATCATCTGTCATTTCGGGCAAGAAGTGGGCGAGCAACAAGGTAGAAAGCGCCGAGCTTTCCTGTCCTTCACCGCTAATGAGCAGCGGTCGCGGTGCGTGTTGCACTAGTTTCTCGGCGACTTTGAGTTTGCGCAGCGCCAACTCATACTGCAGGACGGCCCGGTTGTCGCGGTAGGATTCGCCCAACGTGCGCAGCGAACGCGCTTCGTTTTCTGCCGAGTAGAGCGCCGCTCGCCCTTTCGCCTCGATATCCCAGCGGATCTTTTCGGCATCCAGTTCCTTCTCTTGCAGCATCATCGCCACATCTTCGCGGGCTTTGTTGATCGCAGAGCGAGCCTCGACGATCCGGGCATCACGTTCTTTCTTTGTGCGCTCGATTTCGATGCGCAGGCCGTCGATGCGCTGCTTGCGGGTCAGTTCCCACTCTTTCTCGTAAGCCGCCAACTCTTTGGCGACGCGTTCGCGAGTGGCCAGGTTCTGCTGATACTGCTCGGTCAACTGGACGTCGGGGATGTTGGCGCCGGTGATGACGACGCCGTACGAACTCATGCGCCGCGTCAGATACTCTTGCATATCGCCTACATCACTGCCGCGTAGATCATAGGCACGCTCCGTCTGCACCTGTCGGCTGCGGCGGCGGATGGCATCCTGCACCACGCTGCGCAGGACCGCATCGAAGTTGCTGGCCCCGATGTGCCGTACGAAGCGGATCGGGTCTACAATGCGAAACTTGAGGAAGAACTCAATCGACTTGAGCGGCACATTCTCGCGCGTGGGGCTCGCCAACACAGGCGCCGTGTACGGAAACTCGGTGGACGTGTCCACAATCGCATCCACTTTCGTCCAGGGGAACCAGAGATAGTGGCGGCCCGGTGGCAGGGTGCCTTTGATCTCACCCCACTGGGTCAGAACGCCGGTGGTGCCCTGTTCGATTTCGATGATCGCCTGTCGCCATAGCCAGACCAGGGACAGTAGGATGATGAAACCACCCACCAGGATCATCGGCACGATCAGCCACATGTTGCCCGACACAAAACCGATTCCCAGGAAGTAGACGCCGATCATAAAGGTGGTCAACCAGCCGAAACCGCGTCGATCACGGGGGATCACCACCGGCACCAGTTGACCACTGTCGCCGGAGCGTAGAAATTGCTGGACGCGATCCCAGGCCGAGACCATCTCCTTGATTCGAGAGAAATCATTACGTGCGGCCATTGTAGACTGTCTCCTCTTCTTCGTTTTCCATGTTGCCACGTGTTGTGTTGCTGGGCAACGCTACCAGATCCTGTTCCGCTGCATCCAGACGAGCGATCTCTTGTTGCCGTTCATGGATGCGGTCGACGATGCTGTCGACGCGCTCGCGGATTTCTTGCATATCCTCGTGCGTGTAGAGCGCTTCGCTGCGGATGCCCAACATCTGCCGGGCCAGGCCGACGTAATCGATGTTGTGCTGTTCGCCGTTGCCGATGCTCACCACCTGCGGCAGCTTCTCCATGACGCCTTCCAGTCGCTCCAGAATATTTTCCTGATAGCGATACTCAAGAATTTCGGGGTAGAAGGCACTGCTGGCGGCGCGTACATCCAGTGCCTGGGCCTGGAGCAACGCTGCATTGGCCATCGCTTCGCTCTCGACCTCAATCATCAGTCGATGGGCGTAGGCATTGGCCCGGTTGGTCTCCTTTTCGCGAGAGGTGTCGATCTGCGCCTGATACTTGGCGATCTCGGCGCGAATCTCGGACAGCGCTTCGCGCAACGAGGCCAGTTCCTTGTTCAGTTCGCCTTCGTCCTGTTCCTTACGCAACTTTAGCTCGTACTGATAGGTATAGGCTTCCTTGCCCACTCGAATCAGCTCGGCCGCGGCCAGGTCCATGCGGTATTCGGCGTCGGATGGTTCGGCGTGTGTAATGTTGGCGCTAACAAAGCGCACCGCCGGTAAGAATTGGCGGTTGAGCGTGTCGAGCACGCCGGCCATGTTTTCGCCAACCAGATCGTAGATCTCTTCGGCCTTTTGTTCGTAGATCAACGATCGTGTCACCTCGCTGACGGCATTTTGCAACTTCTCTTCGAAGCCCTTGGCGCCACCCAGTGTGAAGATGAACTCGGCGGGATCCTCAATGCGGAATTGCAAGAAGAGATCCACCGAGGCGTTGATGCGGCTGGCCGTAGGCGCCTCGCGGATCGGCGCATTGTACGGGTATTCCTTGGTCGTATTGACGATGTAGCTGACCCGCTTCCACGGGTTGAGCAGCGTAATTCGGCCTGCGTCGGCAACTTGTTCCAGGCGACCGAAACGCGTGATCAACGCCTTGCAGCCGTCCGGCACCATGACGTAACTATTGCGCCAGAGGATGAAGATCAAGTAGAGTCCAAGCAGTATCCAAAAATGAGGACCGAACAAGATCGTCGCCAGGTTGAGATGCGCGACTTCGTCTATCATTCCCAGGAGCGCCCAGCCGACGGCGCCTGTGATCAACAGGATGAAGAAGAAAAACGCGTGACGCAACGACTGCCTGCGTCTTGGGATCACCACCGGGGAGATCACATTGGTATACTGTGGTGTTTCCCCGGCTACCGTTTCTTCCGGAAAACTGCGGTTGAGCACCTCGGACGCTTCACCCAGTGTTGCTACCATCTGTTGAATATGGGTGCTGGACGATTCGCCTTGCTCACGAGCCGATAGAAAATCTTGTACACTCAAACGAAACTGCTCAAACTCTTCGCTCTGCGCGGCATCGAGTACCGCACCTGCTACTTGACGAACTCTGCTCATGAGAGTGCCTCCATTCTAGAATGTCTTCTGTTTGGCTGAGCAGTCAACGAAAGCCGACGACCCGATACAAGGCCCATTGTGACACCGTTTTTTGATCGCTGCCTATCATCTTTCTGACGATAAGCTGATTTCTGACCATAACCTGAAAGCGCCTGACCTATTTCATGACACCTCACTGCTATTCAGCTTGTGCACAAGCACCCGATCCACGCGGCGTTTGTCCATGTCTACTACTTCGAACCGGTGATTCTCCCATGTGAACTGATCGCCCACCTGGGGGACACGCCCTAACTGCGACATGACCAATCCACCTAACGTGCGGTAACCATCTGGTTCCCAGTCTAGATCGTCGGGCAGTGAGAGCAGATCGATGATTTCTTCCATGTGGACAGTTCCATCGACAAGCCACGAACCATCCTCGCGCCGGACGATATTGGGATCGCTTTCCTGGGCCGAAGACGAGAGATCACCGACCATCGCTTCCAGGATATCCATGGGCGTGAGCAGGCCTTTGATGTTGCTGTACTCGTCGATCAGGAGCACCACATGGATTTCGTTGATGCGAAAGAAGTTCAGTGCATCCATTGGGGTCGTGCTGATTGGCATATACTGAGGCGGATGCATCACAAGGCCCAGATCGATCTGGCCGCCGTCGTGTTCGACATCCAGCACCTGATGCAATATATCCTGAGTGCGTACCATCCCCAGGGTTCGGTCAGTGGATCCGTCGATGACGGGGTAGCGCGAGTGACCGTGTTCGTGCAACTTCTGACGCAGACTTTCGCGGTCGTCTCGTACGTCTAGCCAGATGATGTCGGGGTAGGGCGTCATCACCTGGGCCAGCCAAATGTCATCGAGGCGCAGCGCTCTTTCCACCATTTCAGACTCGCGCTCTTCCAGTTCTCCCGTACCTGCGCTTTCTCGCAACATCGCCACCAGATCCTCTTCTGTGATGGCGTTGGATTGATCCGTGGAGACGCGCATCAGTTTCAAGATGGCGGAGGTCGAGAGCGTCAGCAGGCGCACCACCGGTCGCGTCACAATCGACAGCAAACGCATGGGCCGTGCTATCCGCGCCGAGACGCGTTCAGGATTGCTCAGGGCAAGCCGTTTGGGCACAAGTTCGCCGATGACAAGCGACAGATAGGTTGTGATGAGAACCGTTACGCCAAAGCCTAGCGCCGTCGCACTCCCCGCAAGGATCGGAATCCCCTCGAAGAGCGCGGCCAGTTCCTCGCTCAATGTGGCGCCGCCAATGGCGCCGGCCAGAATACCGATCAAGGTAATACCGATCTGGACTGTCGAAAGAAAGGAAGTCGGTTCTTCGGACAAAACCAGCGCGGCCCGGGCGCCCTTGTCGCCGCGCTGTGCCATCTGCTGCAACCGCGATCGTCTGGCCGAGACGACCGCCAATTCGGCCATGGCGAATACGCCGTTGAAGAGAAAGAGAAGTACGATAACCACCAATTCGCTAAGCAATGCCATGAAAGCTACCCTCGTGACCGGTGCATTGGCGCACTGGTTGTTTTTGTCCTATGCTCAATGATCTGAATAGTCAATCCCGGTGGAGAGATACCGACACCCCCTGGCGGCGGCACAGACGCCATAGTTCCGCCGTGCTATTTCCCCGCCCCGGTCCAGGCCGGTCTGCCCTGCTCTGTGTGGCTATCGTACCGCGGATGATGGGGCCGGTCAAAACGGTCACCTGGGTGCCCAGATGACACGGACAATTTTGACACCCCGATCGCGCTGTTCTATAATGCCAGAGTTTGCTCAGGGTTAGTCTACCCCGCATTCCCTCATTTTGTTCGGTCCTTTAGCGCTGTCATCATGCTGGTGGTTCACTGCCGGTAAGGGAGAAGTTGTTTATGCGTAATAATAATGTCGCCGCCTTAAGCGCCGTCGTCGTTCTGTTTCTGGTATCACTTTATCTGGCTCTGCCTATAGATCACCCGGCCTGGCTCGAGAACGGAATGGCCCCCGGCGAGGCAACCAGAGATCTGCAGAATCTGACGCTCGGTCTCGATTTAGAGGGGGGCACCCAGGTGCTGCTCGAAGCTGATCTGCCTTTGGATCAAGAGGTTGACCCCGAGGCCCTGCGTAGCGCTAAGGTCATTGTAGAGCAACGCGTCAATGGACTTGGTGTGACGGAACCCAATGTCCAGTTGCAAGGTGAGCGGCGTATCGTGGTCGAACTGCCGGGTATCAGCAACCCCGAGCAGGCCATCAACACGCTGCGCGCCACCGGTCAGTTGGAATTTGTTGAACCGGCCGGCGCCCAATTGGCGCAGGGTATGGTGATTAACACCACCAACCATCCCGACGCCGTCACTGCCGCCCAGGATGCCGTGGAGTCTGGCGCTTCACTTCCTCAAGTAACGCCCTACGATCAGGTCTTTGAAACGGTGATGACGGGTGACATCCTGCGCACCGCCATTGCCACGCAGGACCAATACGGCCAATGGCAAATCCAGTTCGATCTGACGGGTGACGGCAGCGATCAATTCTACGAATACACTCGCCAACACATCGGGCTGCCGCTGGTTATCGTTTTGGATGGACGCGTGCTCTCCGCTCCCGTGATCAATGCCGCGATTCGTGATAACGGTGTCATCACCGGGCAGTTCGACCAGGAAGAGGCCGATAGCCTCGCCATCCAGATGCGCTACGGTTCGCTGCCGATTGCGCTTCAGGTGGTGGATACACGCACCATCGGCGCCAGCCTCGGGCAGGACTCCGTGGATAGCAGTCTGCGCGCCGGCATTATTGGGATGAGCATGGTCCTGCTCTTTATGCTCGTCCTCTACCGCCTGCCGGGCCTGCTTGCCGATCTGGCGTTGATCATGTATGTGACGCTCAACGTAGCAATTTACAAGCTCATCCCGGTGACGCTGACACTGCCCGGTATTGCCGGTTTTCTTCTTTCTATCGGTATGGCGGTCGACGCCAACATTCTGATTTTCGAGCGTCTGAAAGAGGAGTTGCGCGCCGGCCGCTCGTTGCGTCTGGCCGTGGAGTCTGGGTTTAGCCGAGCATGGCCCGCCATTCGCGACGGCAACCTGTCGACGCTAATCAGTTGCGCCGTGCTTTACTGGTTTGGCAACAGCTTCGGCGCCAGCATCGTCAAGGGCTTTGCGATTACACTGGCCGTCGGTGTGGGTCTTTCGATGTTTACTGCCGTCTTTGTCACACGTACGTTTATGCGTTCGTTCCTCTCCTCCCGAGGACAAAAGTTGCTCGAAAGCCGAATGATGATCGGCCACTAATATCTATCTCAAAGTCACGCCGACCTTGCGTTTCTACGCAAACTGGTTTTGAGCTAATTACCCATGAGGTCTGGACGCTGAAAGCGAAGGGATTGTAAGTATGCAAATAGTTGAACGCCGCAAGCTTTGGTTTGCTCTGTCTACACTCTTTATCTTGCCCGGCATCTTGTTTATGATCTGGCATTTTGCTACCGTCGGCACACCGTTGCCGTTGAGCATCGATTATACCGGCGGCACCCAATGGGAAATCCGCTTTGAGCAGCCGGTGCTGCCCACAGAGGTGCGTTCGGTTTTTGTCGACGCCGGCTTCACCGACACCACGGCATTTCTGGTCAACGATGATCGCACCGTTCAGTTCAAGCTGAAAACACTGGATACGAATCAGAAAGAACAACTGGACAATCAGATTCGAGCCCAGTACGGTGCGTTTAATGAGCTTTCCTATCGTAGCATTGGCCCCTCGATTGGCGCCGAAGTCAGTCAAGCCGCCGTACTGGCGGTGATTGCCGCTTCTGTGCTGATTCTGATCTACATTGCCGCCGCATTCCGCGAAGTACCCCATCCGTTCCGCTATGGCACGGCGGCTGTACTGGCGTTGGTGCACGATGTTTTGGTGACGATCTCGTTCTTGTCGATCATGAATCTGGTCATGGGTTGGGAAGTGGATTCGCTCTTCCTGACTGCGGCGTTAACCGTAATCGGGTTTAGCGTCAACGACACCATCGTGATCTTTGACCGTGTGCGCGAAAACCTGCGCCGCTACAAGTCTGAGTCCTATGCGACGGTTGTCAATCGAAGTGTCATCGAGACGGCTCAACGCTCGGTTGCCACCCAAGTGACGGCCTGGCTGGTGCTTTTTGCGATCTTCCTCTTTGGCGGCGCAACTTTGCAGATCTTCATGGCAACCTTGCTCGTCGGTCTCGTCTCGGGTACCTATAGCTCCATCTTCATCGCCGCCCCGATGATCGTGGCCTGGGAAGAACGCTCGATCTTCGGCACCACGACAAAACGGCCTGTCTCTTCAAAAGAACGCGCCGTCCTGGCCTAGTGTTAAGCGGATCGAACCGAAGCGGGGCCGTCGGCCCCGCTTTTTCGATCCATGTATCTATCGAACACTCGAGTTGTTTGAAATGAGTCGGATCCTTTGTTAATACCACACTCTATGCGCGCTCTGACACTGACAAGCACCGGGTTGGTCTTCGAGGATCGGTTCCCTGTGCCCATACCTGCCCCCGGTGAAGCGTTGATCAAAGTCCGCAGGGCCGGCATCTGTGCCACCGATCTGCAACTGTTGGCAGGATACAAAGGCGGGTATCGGGGAATCTTGGGCCACGAGTTTGTCGGCGAAGTCGTGGCTGCTCCCGACCATGAAACGTGGACTGGACGCCGCGTTGTCGGTGAGATCAACGTAGGCTGCGGGCAATGCGATCTGTGCCGGCGCGGGCTGAGCAAGCACTGTCGCCGCCGCAGTTCACTGGGCATCATAGATCGTCACGGTGCCTTCGCCGACTTTCTGACGCTGCCCGTTGCCAACCTGCACGTCGTTCCCGATAGCGTGGACGATGATCACGCTGTCTTCACCGAGCCGCTTGCCGCGGCGCTGCAACTACTCGAACAAATCCACGTTTGCGCAACAGATCGGGTTTACATCCTCGGTGACGGACGGCTGGGGCTGCTAGTGGCACAGGTCTTCGCTCAAACGCCGGCTGAAGTGACGGCGCTGGGGCGGCACGCGAACAAACTGCAGATCCTGAGCGAACGCGGCATCTGTACACGACGCGTGGATCGGCCCGCCATTCTAGATGCGTTGATTGCCAACCCCGCCGATGTGGTGGTCGAAGTCACCGGCTCTCCAGATGGATTTGCCACAGCCCTGCGTCTCGTGCGCCCTGCAGGCGTTCTGGCACTGAAAAGCACAATGTCCGCGGCGTTGCCGACCTTCGATAGTAGCCACCTGGTGGTTGACGAGATCAGGCTGGTGGGGAGCCGATGCGGTCCCTTTGCCCCGGCGTTGCGCCTGCTTGCCGACGACAAAATCGTGGTTGACCCGTTGATCCATGCCCACTACCCGCTCGAAGAAGGGGTGGCGGCGATGGAGTACGCTCACCAAAAAGGTGTGCTCAAAGTATTGTTTGACATCGCGCCTTGACCCTCTATCTACGTCAAGATAGAATGTCGGAACCGACGCCCACCAGCCGTTTTTGGGACTGCCTGTGAACGTGCGCTACCTTCATCTAGCTTTCAAATATGCTGCCTTGCTTTTGATCGGCATGGCCACTGTCTTTACCTGTGGTTTCGGCCCACCCACGCTGATCGACCGCGATGTCGCTCCATCCTATCGCTGGTCGGTGGGACAGTTGCGCCAGATGCAGGACGTGCGCTCGCTGCCCGAAGGGATCAGTAGCCGGGCCGTCTTTGTCTACGATGTCGACGCCGATCAGGTTCTGCTCGATAGTAACGCCGATCAGCCGCTGCCGCCCGCCAGTCTCACCAAGTTGATGACCGCGTTGCTGATTCTAGAAGAAAGCAACCTACAGGACCAGGTCACGATGATTGGCGCAGACCTGATTGGCGGGGCCAACATGGGCGCGCAGGCAGGTGAAACCTATACTGTTGAAGAACTCCTGTGGGGATTGCTCGTACCCAGCGCCAACGAAGCGGCGATGGCTCTGGCCCGCCATCATAGCGGCCAGGTTCATGTCTTTGTACAGCGCATGAATCTACGCGCACAGGAACTGGGCCTTGCCCACACCAATTTTAACAATCCCGAAGGCTTCGACGAAGAGGGTCACGTCAGCAGCGCCAAAGACCTGATCACAGTGACTCGCGTGCTTTGGCAGAATCCGCTCTTTCGCGAGATCGTCGGTAGCGCTGCGGTGACAGTGGGGGGACGCGCCTTGCGAACAACCAACGAACTGCTGGGGGTCGATCCACAGGTTAACGGGGTGAAGACGGGCACCACCGACGAGGCCGGGCAGTGCCTGATCCTCAGCGTCGACCGCGACGGACACCAACTTTACATTGTCGTGATGGGCAGCCAGGATCGTTTCGCCGATGCGCGTGCGCTCAAGTCGGCCGTCGCCACAAACTATGGTTGGCGTTCGGCGACCATCGGCGCTCGCCCCACTGCACTGGATCGCCTCTTTGACGATGCAGGCAACCGCTGGTTCCTGGCCGCCGAAGGAGCGTCGCCGGCTCTGCTGCTGCCTGCCTGGGAATTTGCGCGACTGCGCCCGTTTCGGGTGCTCTACCCTTTGCCTGCATTGCCATGGACCAGCGGCAGTGAGGTTGGTGTGCTCGAATGGCGGTTGGGCGATACCATCGTCGGCACACAACGGCTGGTCTTAAGATAACGGAGTTATCATGTCTGAAGAACGATTACAGAAAGTGCTGGCCGCGGCAGGCGTCGCCAGCCGTCGCGCCAGCGAAGAACTGATCACCGCCGGGCGTGTCCAGGTGGACGGGCAGGTGATCACCGAACTCGGCTTCAAAGTGGATTCGGAAAAGGCATCGATCCGCGTCGATGGGCGACCTGTTACGCTGCCCAAGCGTCATGTGTACATCAAAATGCACAAGCCGCGCGGCGTCATTTCGGACATCGGTGGTGATTCACGCGACCGCATGACCGTCGAAAAGTTGCTGCCGTCGGGTGTGGGCAGGGTCTTCCCCGTGGGGCGGCTGGATTACAACAGCGAAGGGTTGATGCTCTTCACAGATGACGGCGCCCTGGCGCACCGGCTCACCCATCCTCGCTTCGAGCATCCCAAGACGTACTATGTGCTTGTAGGGCAGCGGCCCGGCGACGAAGCACTCAACCGCATGCGCACCGGCGTCGAAATCGAAGGCGGGAAAACCGCGCCTGCTGAGGTTACTGTTGTCGACAACCTGCCCGGTGACCTGATCCTCGACAGCGGCGAACTGCGTGGCGTCTGGCTGCGTTTCGTGCTGCGCGAAGGCAAAAAGCGACAGATTCGCCATATGGTCGCCGCCGTCAACCTGAACCTGATGCGCCTCGTGCGCTGGTCCATCGGCCCGTTGACCATGGCGAATCTGCCCCCCCGGGCAGCGGTCGCCCTTACCGACAAAGAGCTGCGCGGGATCCAAGAGTCACTGCAAGAGAAACAAAAACAGCGAAGACGCCCCTCAAGCGGACGTCCTCGCCGTAAGTAGAAGAGCGCGCTGGGTATAGTTCTACCCAAAGACGATCTCTACCATCTGATGCCCTTCCAGGCGCGGCAGCGTAAAGTTGACGCGACCGTTGATGGCGGCAAAGTGGATCTCCTCACCCTGGGGCGCGGTGCGGACGGCGCTCACCGGCTGCGGTGCGGCCACCGATAGGGTTAAATCGTGGAGTGGGATCACATCCTCGATCACGTCGAAGTCTTCGCCGCGGCGCTCTGGGATATAGTGGAGCAGATGGACAACCCAGCGATTCTGCGCCGTCTGCTCGTTGACCGTGGCGATCAGCGTGCTCGGCCCCTGATGGCGGAGAATTGGCTGGGGCAGCAGTTCATCCAAAGCGTTGAAGAGGAGTAGTTTGCACCAGCGCGGCGCGTTCTGCTGATACTGCCCAAAGATGGGATGGGCGAAGTAGATCGCGTTTGCCTTGCGCACCACCGCCGGTCCGCTCACTTCACCGGAGGAGGGCGTCTGCCGGTGCGAACAGAAGTGTTCCCACGTGCGATCGAAGTACGATGAGACCGTCTCGCCCAGGATGGTTGTTCCCTCCTGCGCTACGTCACGTTCAGGCCGCGCATGTACATGGCATAGTCGGTCTGCCACAGCCCCTTGCGCAGCACGTCACCCACGCGCAGATAGTCGAGGTAGTCTCCCTTTGCATAGTTTTGGCCGCGCACGAGCCGTCCCTGGTCGTCACGCTTGCCGTCATCGGCCATCGACACGCCCAGCGCGTCGAGGACAAAGCTGCGCTTCTCTGCATCCATCCCTGATTCAAACGATGCGATCAGCCCGCCTCCCTTGGCCAGGAAATCGTTCAGCTTCGCCGCAAAGTCGGGCCCGGTCGGGATGAGGTCGGGCAGGATCAGCACACGGTAGGCGCTGAGGTCGCTCTGGCTATCGAGAATGTCGAACTGGTAGCCGCCCTGTTGCAACATCTTCACGGCGGCCATGGTTTGCGGCGTGTGGCGTTCGCCGCTGAATTCCTCCGGCGTGAAGACGCCGATCTCCACGACGGGCGTCGCCCCGCGGCACCACGGTTCCTTCTTCTCAACCTCGGCGTAGACTGAACCCACCAGCCGGTAGGTGGCGTCGTCCAGTTGTCCGGATGGGTGCAATTGGTCGCCGATTGAGCATTTGGCGTTGTTGGCCAGCATCTGGAAGCACTCAAACTGCAAGGCCGCCGGGTTTTTGTACGAATGGAAATCGCCCCAGGAGGTGTGGAACTTGCCCGTCATGCCCAGGTAGTCGATCCCCAGCGGGCGTGCGTAGCGCACTGCCAGCGGGAAATGGGTGTAACCCCAGCCGCCGCTGGGCAACGATTCCAGTTCCCAGTGGCTGAAGGTATCCTTAACCGGGCGGTGACGGGGACCGATGTGGCCGCCGTTGTAGAAGATGGTGGCGTCGGCGTCGAAGCTGCGTACGAACGCGCTCATCTCTTGCATGAACTTGTACATCACGTGCATGCCGAACTGTTTGCGATGGGCGGCGTTGGCCGGATCGAGTCCTTCGGCGCGCATGTCGGCCTTGCAGCGGAAGCAGGCGCATTCTTGCGGATGCACGATATCGAAGAAGAAACCATCCACGGCAGGGAGCAGCTCGAACATCTCTCGCACATGATCCTTGAGAAAGTCGACGTAGGGCGAGTTGAGACAGAGTTTGCGATAGAAACCGGCCTCGAAGGGCGGTGTACCGATAATGCGGCCGCTCTCGTCCATTTGCAGCCACTCGGGGTGCTGCTCGGCCGTGTAATGATCCCACATGACCGTCGTGTAAATGGGCACGCGGATGTTGGCGGCGTGGGCCACATTGATCTGTTCCACGAGCAGATTGCGTTCCAAATGCGGGTGGCGTCGTTCTGGATGCTTCTTGGAGTCATAGTAGAGCCAGCCGTGGTGACAGCGCGCAAAACAGGTGATCGAGTCCACGTGCGCGGACACTAACTGCTCGGCCCAGGCTTCGGCGTCAAACGCCGCCCCGATGCCTGCTATGGCCTCGCTGGTGTGGAAGTCAAGATGGATCTGGCGAAAACGCAGGAAGTCAGTCTGAGTCATAAAAGGTGTCTCCGGTGTGATGAGATGACGAAAGAATGAGCGTCGGGGTCGATTCTCGTCTAGAGTCGACCCCGACTCCCATCCCTCTTACTTCAGGAACAGTTCAATCACCGGCACCGTGACGTTGGGTTGATGCACCGGCAGTTGCAGGATCAGGGCGCCCTGTTTCTTGTCTTCGAAGCGATCCTGCCATTCCTCGCGCTCGATCATGGGCAGCTCGGAAGCATCGTTCAGCAATTGGGCGTAGGCGACTTTGCCGGCAAAGCCTGGTAAATGGATCTCACGGAAGGGCCAGGCGTAGACATGAACGTAGATCCGCCGCGTGGCCGGGTTGTAGGTGAGGCGGCAGTTGTCGGGCACGGGGAATTCTTTGGGGGCCTGTGTACAACTGTAGATCGAACGAGCATGTCGCCGCATCCACTCACCGAGACCCTGCAAGCGATCGAGGGCGCGGTCGTCGAATTCGCCGCGGGCGGTGGGGCCGACGTTCAGCAGCACATTGCCGCCATTGCTTACCGAATCTATCAACATGCGCACCAACTGCTCTAAGCTCTTCCAACTCGTCTCGTCGCGGTGATACCCCCACGATCCCGAGAACGTCTGGCATGTCTCCCACAGCACAGGCTGGCCGTTGACCTTCACCCAATCCTGCACCACCACCTGCTCCGGGGTGCGGTAGTCCCAGCCGTAGGGCTTGTCCATCAGATCGAGGCGGTCGTTGACGAGGATGCCGGGCTGGAGTTCACGCGTCAGGGCAATCAGTTCTTCGCTGCGCCAATCATCGCGGCCTTTGCCATCCGGGCCGGGATAGCTGAAATCATAGAAGATCATATCGATCTTGCCGAATTGGGTGAGCAGTTCACGCACCTGGGCGTGGAGATAGTCTGCGTACTTCTGTACATCGCGGTGTTTGTTCGCCTCCCGGTATTCCTGGTTGTCCCGCATCGGATGGCGCATGTCTACCGGGAACTCGGGGTGATGCCAGTCGATGACCGAGTGGTAAAAGCCAATCTTCATGCCTTCGGCGCGAAAGGCATCGACCATCGGCCCCAGCAGATCCTTACCATAAGGGGTATTGGTCACCTTGTAATCAGTGTGTGCGCTGTCCCACAGGCAGAAGCCTTCGTGGTGTTTGGTGGTGATCACAAAATACTTCATGCCCGCGGCCCGGGCGGCCTTGGCCCAGGCCACAGGATCATAGAGATCCGGGTCGAAGTGATCGAAGTACTTCTGATAATCCTCGTCAGTGATCCGCTCGCGGTTCTTCACCCACTCATGACGTGCGGGCAGCGCGTACAAGCCCCAGTGGATGAACAGACCAAAGCGATCGTGCAGAAACCAGGAAGCGTCGCCTGTGGCCGGGCGAATGTTGTCGGGTAGCATGTTTTTGGGAACCATGGGGTCTCCTCTGTGGGTGCCGGAAAGTGGAAGAAGCTGAAGCCGAAATGTCATATCATCGCTTCTCCTACATTGTAGCCACATCTGTTCAGATTGTCATGCAGGCAGGTGTGCATGGGTGCGGTTGTGCCCGTCTCCTCTCCCTTAACCTGCTCTTAACGCAACCATCGTCTCTCCTTCACCAACGCCAACACCGAACCTCTTACAATGTGCATAGGCAAGGCAAGTGACCTGCGTATCTATCATCAGAAATGGAGACGAGACATGACACACCAACCCAATCGCAAAGCCATCCTGATCTCAGCGTTCTTTACCGCACTGATCCTGACCGTGGCCGCCGGGGGCTTCGCCCTTTCAGGTGGATGGAACGTGGGCGATGCGAGTGCAGAAAGCGACAGCAGCGAGTCCCCTGTGCTGCAGAGCCTGCCTGCGCCGCAGGCCGAACCGCAACAGGCGCAGACCGAGGGGGTGCAGCCGATAGCCGAAGTTCTGCCTGCCCCGACCGATGCTGACGTCGCTGCCTATCAAGCGCAACTCGAAGCTGCCTACGCCGCTCTTAACGAAGCCTACACGCAGATCGAAACTTTGCAGAGCGCCCAGACCCAGGATACGGCGACCTCAAGATCCTGGGACCACGACGATGATGACGATGAACACGAGCGTTCGGAACACAGCTTTGGAGAGCGCGAACATGAACACGACGACGACTAATTCCACATCCTCGAAAGCCGCCACGCTTCGGGGAAGTAAACCACGACGCAAGGCCACCGGCAGTGGATCAAGGTGGAAGAGTGCGATACTGGCGACGAGCATGGCCGGTGTCTTCTTTGGATGGTCGCTTTTGGGGCGGCTCGATACAGCCGCCGACGTGGAGCAGCCTGTGGTTTCCAGCGTGTCGACGGCAGCCACTACGTCTGCGCCTGCCATCGTGTCCGTCCAGGCCCCGGTTGTGAACAGCGCCGCCTCCACGCGTAGCAGCCAATTGACGCAATTGCCGGCGATGCCGCAGAAGCCCGTTTTTCGACAGCCGATTACCCGGACACGCCGTTCCTAAATACAGCCGCACGATCTTATCATGGCTACTGAAATCATGACCGACCCGAACTTATACGAACATCGCTTCAACGCCATGAACACCGACGTGGCGGCATGGAGTTGGTCCGTCCGCTCACACGCCGAGCAGGCCTTGTGGGCTGTGGAAGAATTCTTCACCGACACGGAGCGGGATCTTAGCCGATTCTTGCCGCAGTCCGACCTGAGCACCTTGAACGCCTGGGCCGGCAAGGGGCCGGTTCCCGTGTCTCCGGTGTTGTGGACGGTCCTTTCGCTGGCGCTGCAACATGCCGAGGCCAGCCAGGGCATCTACGATCCAACGATCCTCAGCGATCTCACCCATCTTGGCTATGACCGCTCCTTTGAGGAGATCGCCCACCTGGATAGGGAGTGCAGACCGCCGGATGCGTTGCCCCACCGCCCCGGCTGGCGGCAGGTGATACTCAACCGGCAGGATAGAACGGTCAGCCTGCCCGCCGGTGTGGGCATTGACTTGGGCGGCATTGCCAAAGGCTGGGCAGTGGACCAGGCGGCAGCACAGCTTGGCCGGTGGGGACCGGCGCTGGTAGATGCCGGTGGCGATATGCGGGTGACGGCATCCATCGCGGGTGAAGCCTGGCCTATCGCCGTCCAGGATCCCCGCGACCCGGCATGCGATCTGTTGGTGCTGCGGATTTCGCAGGGCGCAGTGGCGACCAGCAGCATCACCAAACGGCGCTGGCTTTGCAACGGACGTTGGATGCATCATCTGATTGATCCGCGTACGCACCAGCCCGCCGACACCGATCTACACACGGTGACCGTGTTGGCGGCCAGCACAGTTGAAGCGGAAATCGCCGCCAAAGTGGCCCTGATCCAGGGAAGTGTGGACGGCGCAGCCTATCTGCGACAGCGCAAGCTTGCCGCCATCCTCATCCGCAATGACGATAGCCAGGAACACATCGGCCACCTGCCCATCGACACACAAATGGTTCAAGTGCATCGCACCTGGCTCTGAAGTTAGTGTGTATCCGTCACTTACAGTACGCAGCCCTACGTCCGCTCTAAACAGGCCAACTCTGCCGGGCTGCTGTGAATCTGCGGATAGATTCTCAATTTATCACCGAACGTGGACAAAGGAACGAATCATGGCAACCCAGGCTGAACTTGTCGCCCGAGCCCGTCAGCGGCAACGCGAAAAAGAGAAGGGAAACGTGGCCTCCGCCTCTGCCCCCGCCGATTCAGTCGAGAGACTGTTGGACACGCACGAAACGATCTGGTCTTCGATTTTAGGCGCTCTTGTGGGCATTGCTCTGGCCCTTGCCGGCCTGGCAATCGCAGTGGGTCTGGTCGGCGTGCAGGGCGAGACAAAGTCGTTCTGGTACTTGAGCCGGGCTTCGGGTGTCGTCGCTTACCTTTTGCTCTGGGGCTCTGTGGTCTGGGGCCTGTTGCTTTCATCGCACCTGGGCAGACGGTACCTGGCCGCGCCGGTTGTGCTGGATGCCCATCAATTCCTTAGCAACGTGGGGCTTGGGTTTGCCTTCTTCCACGGCTTGATTCTAATGGGCGACCAATATCTAAATTTCCCGCTGGCTGCCGTGCTGGTGCCCTTTGCCGGTGACTATGCTCCGCTGCTGGTGGCGGCCGGGCAGATCGGGCTGTGGCTCTCGTTGCTGTTGATCCTCAGCGTCTACGTGCGCCGCTGGATCGGCACCAAAGCCTGGAGACTGATTCACTACCTGAGCTTCGTGGGCTACTGGCTGGTACTACTCCACGCCGTTTGGCTGGGCACCGACACCGTGCAGTGGTCGCTGGCGGCGACGTACGCCGCCACCGCGGCCGCCGTGATCTTTCTCACCGTCTACCGTGCCGTAACCAGCCGCGGTTCCCGATCGTAGCCATCTTCATGCGGGCCGGTGGCGTAAATTGCTGCGGATGGTTACAATGAAGCCCTGATTTTCGCGTGGACCGTATGAGGATCGTGTGACGCATGACGAATCGAAAAATTCTCCTGGCCGATGACGACGAGATGATCGTCGACGCCCTGAGCTATCAACTCCGCCGTGAAGGATACACGATAGTTACCGCCTATGATGGCCTCGAAGCGCTGAATCTGGCCCGCAGCGAAGATCCCGATCTGGTTCTGCTCGATGTGATGATGCCCAAGATGCAGGGGTTCGATGTCTGCCGGGTGCTGCGCGGCGAGAGCAGCGTTCCCATCCTGATGTTGACTGCCCGCGGTGAGGAAATGGATCGTGTGCTGGGTCTGGAACTGGGCGCCGACGATTACGTGGTCAAGCCGTTTAGCTTTCGCGAGTTGCTGGCCCGCATCCATGCTCAGTTGCGCCGCTCTGAATTGAGCCGTAGCCCCTCCGCTGCCGACGACGCCATTCAGCATCTAGGCGATGTCGTCATCGAGCGAGATCGTCACGTGGTCAAACGCAACCAGGAGGCTGTGCCCCTGTCGCCACGCGAGTTCGATCTGCTGGTCGCCCTGCTCGATGCCAATGGCGCGGCCGTGGAACGGGGCCAGCTCCTCGACACGGTTTGGGGCGAGGAGTGGGTGGGTGATCCGCGTACACTGGATGTTCACATCCGCTGGTTGCGCGAGAAGTTGGAACAGACACCGAGTGATCCACACTTAATCCTGACCGTGCGTGGCGTCGGCTACCGGCTCTGTTCGCCCGAGGAAGTCGACCACCGTGACCGCTGATTCTGGCCCACCATTCACACTGAAACAAGCGCGTTGGCCCTGGCAACGCAGCCTGCAACAGCGGATCGTGCTCACCTATGGCACGATCTTTTTTGCCGTCCTGGCCCTGTTGATGGTTTGGGTAAGCCGCATCGTCTACACCGTTCAACTGAGCGACGCTGAGCACAACCTCGAACTGCAAGCTTTCCTCGCCGCCAACACGCTGGAAGATCCGCTCAGTGGCTACAATGTGGAGTTTGAAGAGTTCGCGCGCTGGGAGAGCGACGAGGATGACCCGCGCGAGGATCGTGAACACAGTGAGGATCGCGAAGACGGCCACGGAGAGGGCGACGAGCGACCGGTGAATCTGCCCACCGGGCCGGGCACTGTCACCCCGACGCTTGACCGGCTGCAACAATTGGCGCGCATCTACGCCGCCGACACCCGGTCGCGGGTCACCATTCTGGATGCAACGGGTAACCCCGTGGTGGATAGCCAACTGGTGGCGACATCACTCGCCAATCAGTTTGATCAACGTGAAGTGCAAACGGCCCTGCACAACGAGGGGATGCACGATGTTCGCATCGATCCCGTTACGGGCGCGCGCACCCTCTTTGTGGCCGCACCCATCGAGCAGGGCAACGTCCTGCTTGGGTTTGTGCGTCTGGCGCGTCCGCTCGACACCATCACCGCCGGCATCTGGGCGCTGCTGCTGCAGTTGTTTGGCTGGGGAGTGCTGGCTTTGGGGATAGCGACCGCGCTCGGCTATTGGATCGCCCGCCGCATCGTGCGTCCTGTGCGCGAGTTGGAAGAAGCATCGTTGGCCATTGCTGCCGGGGACTTCACCCAGCGAGTGTCCGTCGAAAGCGGCGACGAAATCGGTGCGCTGGGCGGCGCTTTTAATCACATGGCGCAGCAGGTCGCTCACATGATGACTCAGCAGCGCCTTTTTGTCGCCAACGCCAGCCACGAACTGCGCACCCCCCTGACCAACATCAAGCTGCGCAGCGAGGCGCTGCTAGGCGGCATCGACGACCCCGACCTTTGGCAGCGTTACCTGCGTGAAATCGACGGCGAAGCGGATCGCCTGGGTCGATTGGCGGCCACCCTCCTCGACCTTTCCCGGCTTGACACATCCACCGTTGCCAATCACACGGGTGATGCTGTTGACCTTTTGCCGGTGCTCCAATCAGTGGTTGCCACCCAGGGGCTGCGCATCGAACAAAGGGGGCTTTCCTTTAAGGTCGATCTGCCCCAATCGTTGCCCGCTGTCCATGTGTGGCCCGATCAAGCCGAATCGATACTGGTCAATCTACTCGACAATGCCGTCAAATACACGGATCCGGGCGGCAGCGTGACCCTGGCCGCCGCTGTCGAGAACGGCATGGTGTGCGTCCGTGTCGAGGACACCGGCAGCGGCGTCCCCGCCGAGGATCTGCCCCATATCTTCGAACGTTTCTACCGCGTCGACAAAGCGCGCAGCCGTCGCACGTCGGCCGAACGCATGCAGAGCAGCGGCGCCGGGCTAGGGCTCTCCATTGTCAAAACCCTGGTTGAACAGAACGGCGCCAAAATCGAAGTCAGCAGCATCCCTGGGCAGGGGACGAAATTTGTTGTATTGTTCAAGGTGGCATAAAGCAAGCAGAGATCGAGAGGGCAAAATAGATGATCCACCAGATCGCCACCGTCCTGTTAGGCCCCCTGCTGCTGGCGCAAGGACGGCACGTGCGCCGCACCGTGCTCAAATTGCCCGAGGCGGCCGGTCCACGCGCCGGTGTCGCCGGGGACGGCCCAGATCTGCGCTTGTTGGTGGTCGGCGACTCCGCGGCTGCCGGTGTCGGCGCGGCCACGCAAGAGGAAGCGCTGTCTGGGCGTATCGTCGCAAATCTGGCGGCGTCGTCCACCATCCACTGGCGCGTCATTGCCCGCACCGGCTCCACCACGGCCAGGACGATCAGCCACCTGCGCAAGATCGAGCCGGACTCTTTCGATCTTGCCGTTACCTCCCTGGGCGTCAACGACGTCACGGCCGGCCGCTCCATACGGGCGTGGATCGATGAACAGGCCGCGCTGGTTGATCTGTTGCACATCAAGTTCCACGTGCGGCAGGTACTCCTCTCGGCGCTGCCGCCGGTGCACCTCTTCCCGTCGTTGCCGCAGCCACTACGCTGGTATCTGGGTAGCCAGGCCAAACGCTACAATCGGGCCCTGGCGGCCTGGGCGCCGGCGCAACCCGGCTGCAGCTTCGTCGCCCTCGACTATCCCATGGATGTGACACTGATGGCAGAAGATCGTTTCCACCCCGGCCCGCCCATCTATGCGCTGTGGGCCGAAGCGGTGGCGCGTGAGATCCACCAACTCCAAACGAGGCCACGATGACCCTTACCCAACCCATGCCCAGGCGCCGCAACAGTGACTTTCTGCTCGGCGATCTCCGTGACTTCCAGACGCAGCCGCTGCCAATGCTGCTCGACATGGCGCCCTCTTATGGGCCGGTGGTGATGACGCGCTTTGCCCATGTGCCGCAGGTGGTGGTGACCGACCCTGATGCCGCGCTGCACGTGTTGCAGCGCAACAGCCGCAACTTTCAAAAAGAGCAGAACTTCATGGATGTGGCGCGCCAGGTGTTGCTTTCGGGTGACGATCTCTTCACCAGCGACGGCGATGCCTGGCTCAAACGCCGCCGTTTGATGCAGCCTGCGTTCCACCGCAAAGTGATTTCGGCCTTCGGCGCTCTGATCGTCGATGCCATCGGCCAGCGTCTGGCCCGGTGGACGATCGACACGCCGCTCAACATGGAGCAGGAGATGATGGACGTGACCATGTCGATCATCGGGCAGGCCATGCTCAGCCGCAACATCCTGGACGATCACCCGCAGTTGTACCATGCTTTCGAGACGGTGTCGGGCTTCGTCATCGACAAAGCCACCAACCCGGCGCTGCGCTTCACCCCTAACTTCCTGCCCACAGCGCGCAACCGCGCCTTCCACAGCGCATTGGGCGTGATCCGATCCACCCTGAGCGAGGTAATCGACGAGCGCCGCACTCTGCCCGACGAAGATCAGCCCCACGATTTGCTCACGCTGCTGCTGGCCGGCCGCGATGACGAAAGCAACTTCGTCCTCCAGCCCGCGCAACTCATGGACGAACTCTTCGGCATCGTCACCGCCGGCCACGAGACCACGTCGGTTACGCTTGCGTGGCTCTTCTATGAATTGGCAAACCATCCCGAACTGGTCGAACGACTGCGCCGTGAACTGGATCGAGTCCTCCACGGCCGCGCCCCCACACCCGAGGATCTGCCCAACCTGCCCCTGCTGGCAGGGACGGTCAACGAAGCGCTGCGCCGTTATCCCGCCGCCTATGTGACCACGCGCCAATCCATCGGCGCGGACGAGATCGGCGGCTATCCCATCGCGCCCAAGACCACGATCCTTGTCAACATCTACGGGCTGCACCACCGCGCCGACCTCTGGCGCGATCCTATGCTCTTTGACCCTGATCGCTGGAGATCCGATGAGATCACGCCCGGTGCGTTCCTTGCCTTTGGCGACGGTCCGCGCAAATGCATCGGTGAACCCCTCGCCCGGCTCGAAATGGCGTTGATCACCGCTGCGCTGGTGTGGCGCTTCGACCTGCGTCGCCACAGCAGGCCGTCCACGCTGCAGGCACGCTTTACGCTGCGTTCGCAGGATGGTGTATGGCTGATCCCAACCGCAAAGGAGAGCCACCAATGACCGATTTGGCAGAAGTGTGGAAGCGTGAAGAGCAGCAACCCTTCATCGGCTGGGACTTTTCCTATCTAGATGGACGGATGCTCGAAGACCAGCCCCCATGGTCATATACCGCGCGCGCCGGTCAACTGATGAAGGCCGCGGCGTCCGTCCTCGACATGGACACGGGTGGCGGAGAACGTCTGCTCAAAATGCGGCCGTTCTGGCCCGCAAAGGTCGTCGCCACCGAAACGTATCCCCCCAACTTTCGCCTGGCCAAAGCACGGCTCGAAGCGGCGGGCGCAACTGTGCTCGATGCCGCCTGGAACGACAAGCCCATGCCCTTTGCCGACGGCGAGTTCGATCTCATCCTCAACCGCCACGCCGCCTTTGACGCCGCAGAAGTTGCCCGCATGTTGGCAGGGGGCGGCTGTTTCCTGACGCAGCAGGTGCATGGCCTGTGGGCGCACGATCTGCTGTCTGCCTTCGATGCCGGCCCCCAATGGCCGGAGGCCACGCCCCAACGCTACCTGCCGCTGCTTGAGGCCGCCGGTTTGGCGATTGTCAACGTGCAAGATTGGTCCGGTGAGCTGGCCTTTACCGACGTCGGCGCCATTGTCTACTACCTCAAGGCGGTGCCCTGGTTGGTGCCGGGTTTTGCAGTTGACACGCATCTGCCCCATTTGTTAGCCTTGCAGCATAGACTTGAGGAAGGCGAAAAGCTGATCTTCGAGGCGAAAAAGTACATCATTGAAGCACAGAAACCGGCGTAGCGTCTTGCCGCCGCGCCCAGGCAACGAAAGGAAAACCAGCATGCTCGGCCATCCCCCGAGACCAGGATTCCACACCGTGACACCCTATCTGCTCGTCGACGATCTGGAACGCATGATCGCCTTTGTCCGGCAAGCATTTAACGCCGGCGAGCACTACCGCACGCAAGGTGGCGGTGGCGGCACCCACGTGGAAGTGCGCATCGGCGACTCGATGGTGATGATGGGCTCATCTGAGGCGCGGCCGGCGATGCTCTTCCTCTACGTTGAGGACGTCGACGCCGTCTACGCCGCTGCCCTGGCCGCGGGCGCCACCTCAATCATGCCCCCCACCGACGACGTCTTTGGCGAACCGCGCGGCGCCGGCATCCACGACCCGTGCGGCAACGACTGGTACTTCGCCAACTGGGCGGAACGCCCCGGTGGGCCACCACCGGCTGGTGCGCCGCCTCCAACGAGCGGCTGAGGTTCGTTACCGAATCTGTAACTCGTTCCTGTTCATCGATCTATAGATTTGTTCGGCTTGTCTGGCTAGACTAGGACAAATCTATCGCGTTGAAAGGAGCGCACCCCATGAATTCCTATCCCTATGTCATTCTGGGCGGCGGCGTGGTGGCCGGCTATGCAGCACAGCAGATGGTGGACGACGGCCTCAAACCCGGCCAACTCTGCATCGTCTCCGCCGACGATAGGCCGCCCTACGAGCGCCCGGCCCTCTCTAAAGATTTCCTTGAGGGCGAGGCTGCGCTCGACGATATTCTGATCAATGAAGAAGGCTTCTACCGTGAGCACGGTATCGATCTGCTGCTCAACACCCGCGTCAGCGGCGTCGATCTACAGGAGAAGCGACTCCACACCGACAACGGTGATTCCATCGGCTTCGAGAAACTGCTGATCGCCACCGGTTCCAAAGTACGCACCTTCGATCTGCCCGGCGACGATCTGGAGAATATCTTCTACCTGCGCTGGCTGGACGATGCCAAAATGATCCGGTCCAGGGCGGCGCACACGGAAGCCGCGGTTGTCGTAGGCAGTGGCTTCATCGGGCTGGAAGTGACCTCGGTGCTGGCCCAGGATGGCGTAAACACCTTTATGGTTTTCCCCGAATCGCGTTTCATGCAGCACTTCTTCACGCCGGAGATGTCGGCCTATTTTGAGGAATACTACCGATCGCGTGGTGTGAAACTGGTCCCCGACGAAGAGGTAACCGGCTTCGGCGGCGAGCGAACGCGTCGAGTCGGTCAAGCTGACGTCGCAGCGGGGCATCCCCGCCGATCTGGTCGTGGCCGGCATCGGTGTGGTCCCGGCTACCGATCTGTTCGAGGGCAGCGGGCTGGAGATCGACAACGGGATCGTCGTCGACGAATACCTGGAGACGAACATCCCCGGTGTCTACGCCGCCGGCGACGTGGCGCGCTACTACGACGTCCTCTACGACAAGTACCGTCACATCGAGCACTGGGACAACGCCATGACGCAAGGCAAACACGCCGCCCAGAACATGATGGGGAAACCCGAATCCTTCGTCAAAGTTCCCTACTTCTTCTCAGATGAGTTCGACCTCTCGTGGGAGTTCTGGGGAGACACTGAGGGCGCGGACGAAGTGATCCACCGTGGCGACGTAGCGGGTGGCAGCTTCAGCACCTGGTGGCTCAAGGACGGCAAGCTGATTGCCGCCTTTGTCAAAGATCGCCCCGACGATGAGCGAGAAATCGCCCCGCAGTGGATCCGCAGCCGCCAGGCGGTCCCCACGCAGCGATTACGCAACGAGGAGATATCCTTGCCCGCCATGGCGTAGCTCGCTGTGAGATCGACAAACAAAAACGCGCAGAGAGCACTCGTGGATGCGAGTGCTCTCTGCGCGTGAATTGGCGTAGAGGGGCGGACGGCGCAGCCAACCACACGTCATATGGTCAACGCTTCGTGGCGTGTTCAACGCGTAAGCCGGCAGGTGTGCCCGCCAAGGCAGAGGACAATGCCGGGCTCACGCCAATTGTTTGGGATGCACCCACTCGAACCCGGCATCGGCGTGTCCCATACTATCGGGCGGGCCTATACCTGCTGGGCAGAGATGGCAACGGATAGACACGGAGGTCCATCCCTACGTGTAGGGAGCGGCCTCCGTGCCAGTCCGTTTTGGGTGGCTTCCCGACATTGACGAAAAACTTGGGACGCACCGCCCTGAAGAAACTGATTGCATGTCAAGTGGCGACCTGGTACAATCGTGGCAGACCCAGTTACAACAACTGCATAGCGTTTCAGTAGTCCTGTTATCACCGCCCCTATGGTTGCGGACAAGGGCACAGGTCTTTGCCCGTCTGCTGTCCGTTCTCCGCTATACTTAGCGAAAGGTAAATCGGGATGTCCAATCACATTTCCACCGGCGCTGTCCATCACGTTGCCCTCACCGTCAGTGATGTTCCCCGCGCTGAACAGGTTTACATCGAGTTGACGGCGCCCATAAGTTAGCAGAAGTTGACGGCGGATAAACGCCGATGGACGGATGTTGGTTCGTCAGAGACTCTACAGTGAGGATAGGAGCGTATGGGTGAGCAACCGAAAGAGCAGTGGGGTGTCGGCGACCGCTACGAAAGCTATGTGGGTCGATGGAGCCGCCTTGTGGCGAAAGAGTTTGTGGCATGGCTCGCCGTCACAGAGGGAAAAGTGTGGGCGGACGTTGGCTGCGGCACCGGCGCGCTCGTCGAGGCAATCCTGGCACGTTGTGCGCCCAGTTCCGTGGTTGGCGTCGATCGCGCAGAGGGATTCCTGGCGCAGGCGCGGCGCATGGTACCTGATCCTCGTGCGCGGTTTGAGACAGGTGATGCGCTCAAGCTGCCGCTGGACTCAGGTGTCTGTGATGTGACGGTGTCCGGGCTGGTCCTGAACTTCGTCCCCAACTACGTGGCCATGACCGAGGAGATGATTCGTGTGACAAGACCGGGCGGCAAAGTCGCCGCCTATGTGTGGGACTATGCGGGTCGCATGGAAATGATGCGGCACTTTTGGGATGTGGCCGTGACTGTTAGCCCACAAGCGGCCCAATTGGATCAAGGAGAGCGTTTCCCGTTGTGTCAGCCGGATCCCTTGCGCGCTCTATTTCAGGACCTTGGCCTTACAAACGTAGCGGTGCGAGCGATCGACATTCCGACCGTGTTTCAGAATTATGATGACTTTTGGTCGCCTTTCCTGGGTAAGCAGGGCTCTGCTCCTACCTATCTTGCATCGATCGACGCGGAAACGAGGGAACAAATCCGCAAAGGCCTGTATAATCGCCTTCCGCGAGGGGCAAATGGAGCCATTGCGCTGAGCGCGCGTGCATGGGCAGTTCAGGGCGTCGTCTGAGTTAGGTTCCAGACCATAAGACAAAGCGAAGAGAGCACCTTCTGGGGGTGCTCTCTTCGCGCCCTACGGGCAAACGTGCTGCCGGACGCGGTCGACACTTGCTACTCCACGATGGACAACCGTCAACTCCTACACGGGCTGGGTGTAGCTCGGCGTATTCGCATAGCGGTCCATCCCCAGCTTCAGCCGGATCGTCTTGCCGGCGGGCAGGTCGATGGCAAAGGTTTTGCCATCCACGGCGTGGACGCTGCCGCTGTCAAGATCCTCGATTGAGGTGAAGTTGTGTTCGCTGAAAGCGCCGGCCTGCACAAGCAGGCGGCGGCTGTGGCTGGGATTGGTGTTGATCAACTCCACAGTGGTGCTTTCTGCATCCAGCGCGGGCACGAGCGCGGCCACGTCTTCAGGCAGGCCGGGGCGCCGCGTGTCGGCGTCAAAGTAGCGCAGGCGCACATGCAGCAGGCCGCCGTGGTAGATGATCTGCGGGCCACCGCAGGTAAGCTGTACCAGCCCTTCGGTGTGGACGGGGTTCTTGTTCTGCCAGTGATGCACGTCCCACTCTTCGGGATTGCCGTTGTCGGCGCGCATGGCGTCCATGCGGCGCAGGACTTCGGCGTACTGCTCTTCCAAGATCCGCCGCGGATAGTCGGGGTTGCGCCCGTCGATGTAGCAGTACCAGGGGCCAAAGTGGAGGTCGTCGCCTTTGCTGCGCCCGGGGTGGACGCTGAGCCAGTCGGTGCGGGTTTCGGGTAGGGCGTCGACGCGGGCCTTGTCGCGCGGGTCCTGTGACATGTACCAGATCTGCGCGGCGTGCTTGGGTTCCATCGGTCGCCACGCCGTCCAGCCTTCGTCGGTGTGCCGATAGGGGACGAGAAAACGACCGTCCTCCTCGCGGCCCATGCCGATGATGGTATCCAACTGACCGCGGGGAATGTCGAGGTAGCTCATGTCACCGGTGAGCAGGACGGCGTTCATGGCGGCGATGGTGATGGGTTCGATGATGGTCATAAAGCCATGGGGCCAACGCCAGCCGTAGTACCCGCCCCACCATTTGCCGTCCATCGTTTCGCCGATTTCACCGGACGGACCGATATTGTCGGGGCAGAGGCCGCCGTTGCGGGCGATGCGGTCGGCCCACGCTTCCAGGTAGTCCACCACCCAGCGGCGGTAGCGGTCGTCGCCTGTGTAGAGGAAGGCGTTCGTCATCAGGCTGGTGCTGGTGAGGTTGAGTGGCACGTCGCAGCGCATCATGCGCTCATTCATGGCGTCCAGAATCTTGGCGAAGACGGCGTCGTCGTTCCAGTCGGCTTTGGCCACGGTTTCGCCGCGCCGCCACTGCTCCATCTGTGTGGGGATGTCCAGATCGTCAAAGGGGACGGGGTACTCGCGCAGCACCCAGCGGTGGGTCGTCCAGTCTTCGGCGGTGTTTACAAAGCGAGGACCGCGGCTGCCGGTGATGGGTGAGCGCATCATGCGCTTTTCGGCGTCCCAGTTGCCGGGGATGTTCTTGCGCACATGGGCCAGTTCCGGGTGGGTCAGATCGAGAGTGTCGTCCATGTAGAAACTGGCGAAGCGCAGCGCTCGTGTGCGGTCCGGCTCGCGCTGTGGATCGGCGAGGCCAAAGTAGTAAAAGTAGATGCTCGACTCGCCGTGGTGCATCCAGTCATAATAGCCATCGAACTCGCGCCAGACCTGTCCATACCCCGTGAACTGGCGTGTGACCGCGTCCCAGAGGAAGCGACTGCGCTCGTGCAAGTCGGCGGCGCCGCCGAGGGCGTAGAAGAGTGGCCAATTGTGGTAGCTCTCGTAGCCATCGTCCGAGCCGTCCATGCCGGGCCATTCCTCACGCCAGACGAAGGTGCCATCGGCGCGGGTGTAGCGTTGCTGGTAGATCGGTGCTGCTTCGTTCATGGCCGCGATCAAATGACGCTGACGCAGCGCCCAATCGGGAATATGCGAGCGTTCAGACGCCTGTAACCGTACAGACATAAGTCATCCTCCGTTGTGGGGTGGGTTTGGGACGATAACGGAAGGATACCTTTTTTCACACAAGTACGCTAACCTGTATGGTTACCGCAAACGTGCCCGGCCACACCGCCGGGCACGTTTGCGCTAGACGTCAGGCTACTTCCGGTTCAGCGACCTGAGCGGCTGCGTCTTGCATGACGGTGGCGAGCAATGTGTAGGCGGCGGTCCAGGCTGCTTCAACCTCGGCGGTGAAGAGATCACCCAGTCCCTGGCCCAGGGTCCACAGTAGGGCGGCACCCACCGTGGCGTAGTGTGTATCGTGGACGCCATAGCTCTTGTGGCGTTGGCCCAAGGAGCGCACTGCCGGCAAGATCGTCTCGGGCTTCTCCAGCCCCATGACGACGAGCTTGATCGACGCCATCAGCTTCTTTCCTTGCTCCTTCATGTCGCCATGGAAGAGACCGCGCAGCGACGGGTCGAGTTCGAAGAGGCGTTGGTAGAACAGCGCGGCCGCGGTTTCCGCAATCGGTTCCACCTGGGCGTGGGTTGTCTTCACAAGTTCAATCTGTTGGGTATTCATCGCGAGGGTCTCCTTGGTTGGGTTTGAGTGCTTGACTGTTGCCAGCTTACCGGAGGCGCGTCCGGCAAGCGTCCAAAATCGCGTCCGCAATGCGTCCGTGACACCCAAGACCCACCAGGTTACTGGAACCTGGTGGGTCGAAACAACGGTGCCAGCCAATCAGCGTATGCCTCTTACCGCTGTACTGTGGGCAGGAAGAGCAGCGTCTGTGCTGCTTCGGCGATGACGACGCTCGCCGTCGTGTAGGCATAGGGCGATTCATTGTTGCCCTGCACAAACTTCACGCGGAAGTCATAGGCGTTTTCTTCGTTGGCGTTGTAGACAAAGGGACCGTTGCCACTGGTGCCGCCGACGGGCTGGTAGCCCTCCAACCCGGGCACAGAGACTTCGAGGACAGAGATCGCGCCCTCCACTGCACCGTTCCAGTTGACCTCGATGGCGCCGCCATCCAAGAGGATCGCCGTCACGTTCTGCGGCGCTGCCAGCGTCTGCTGACGGGTGGTTGCGCCCAAGACGTTAGAGGCTGGGCTGACGCCGTTTCCGTTGACGGCGATGACACGATAGAAGTGGGCGCTGTTGGGTGTCAGCCCGCTGTGCACGAAACTGGTGACGTCCGCGCCCACGCTCGTCACCTCAGCAAACGGACCGGCCTGGTTGTCGCTATGCTCGACGCGATAGCTTTCCACGACGGCGTTGGCTGCAGGGGACCAGTCCAGCACCAATTGATCCGAACCACTGACGTTGACACCGGCCAGGACCGGCGCAGCGGGGACGGCGGGCAAGCTCTGCACCGGCTGCTGCGTCTCGGTAAATTCGGAATCATTGCCCTGGCTGTCGAGCACCTGCACCCGGTACGCATACGACGTGTTGTCAAGTACATTGCTATCGGAGAAGACGTCGGTGCCAGGCGGCAGGACGGCCAGATCCTCCCAGGCGTTGCCGTCGGCGCTGCGCTGCAAGAGCAAACCCTGCACCGTGTCCACCGCGACGGCGTTCACCGGGTTGACGGTCAACGAGATGGGCAGCGAGAACTCGACGCGGATCATGTGGCGTCCTGCGGTCAGCGGTAGTGGTGAAGCCGACACCTGGAGTACCGGTGGTTGCCAGCCTTCGCCGAAGCCGTAGATCTTGCCGCTGCTGGTCTGTATGTAGAGTTCACGGCCATAGCCCACCGCCGCCGAACCGTAACCGGCGTTGGTGACGACGCGTGTCCACAGCGGGGTGCCGCTGAAGGGATCAAAGGCGCGCAGCCGATTGCCGCTGACGAGGTAAAGCGCGTCCAGCGAGAAGGCGGGAATGCTGCGTACCGCTTCGCCGATGCTGCGCTGCCAGCGCAAGGTGAGATCCTGGTTCAGGCTGTAGAGCGTGCCGTTCTGCGTGCCGATCAGGATCTGCCCACCTGGCCCGCTCACCGGGCCTGCCGTGATGGCGCTGTCGGCCTGGAAGCTGCTATTGGTGAGGAAGCGCACGATCTTGCCGTCTGCACGACCGGCGAAGGCGCTGCCGTAGGCCACCAACGCGGGCGTGCTGTAGGCCGTCCCTGCTGCGCTGGAGCCCAATTCGCACATCGAATTGGTGGCGCAGAAGAAGTCGATGCGGCCGAAGTAGCCTGTCGTCGTGGTGACGTATGCGCCCTGGTCACCATCCCAAGAGACGGCGCCCACGATCTCTCCGCTGACTGCGTAGCTCTTGAAGAGGAAGCCGTCGGCGCGCACCAGCCTCAGGCCACCGGCGCCCACGGCGATCATCCCATTTGGGCCGATGACGGGGCTCGTGGACGGCGCTGCGCCCAGGTTGGTGGCCCAGCGGCGGTAGCGGTTGACCGAATTGAACAGATAACCGTCGATATCGGACTTCTGGTACATGAAGCCGTAGAGCTTGCCGTTAGCATCCAGGGCGTAGACGGTACCGTCGGCGGCGATGGCGGGCGTACCATAGGCCGCTGCGTCGAGGGTCAGACGTTGGAAGAGAACGCCGTTGCGCAGCACGTCAACAAAACTGCCGTGGGCAACGATCACTTCGCCGTTGTTGCTTACCACAGGCGAGGGCGAGAGGGTGTTCACGTTGACAGGCGAAGCGGTGTATTCCCACAACTTCTTGACCACACCCGGGCCATTCAGCGCTGTGAAGGACTGTCCACGGGCGTCAAAGCGCAACATCGGCCAGGCGGCCAGTGTGGTCTGGCCGCCCGGGTTGCCCCAGTAGCTCAGCGTGGGATCGCCGAAGTAGTCCATCGCCAGTTCGCCGGAACCGCGACGAGGTTTTTGAATGCGGTCGGCCAGGGCATGCCAGAAGGCGTCGCCTGCGCGCAGGTTGCGGTCAAGCAGGTAGTTGCTGATGTAGTAGTCGGTAGACTGAATCACGCCGTCGTCTTTGGCTTTCCAACTGCCCACGGTGACGATATTGAGCGCGCCGATGGAGGCAACCCCATAACCCTGTGAGAGGATGGTGGCGGCGAAGTTGCCTGTGTTGCCGGGTGACGCCGTAGAGCAGGCTGCCATCACATAGACGCCGCCGCTGATGTGCGATCCGCTCAAGGCGCCGTTGGTGAGCAGATTGCCGCCGTCCATTTCGCTGACGTCACTGGTTTTCGTAGAGAGGTCGGCGCGGCCATTGTTGTTGGCGTCGTCACCCCAGAAGGTGCGGTAGACGCCTGACGAGTTGCCGTGTCCGCCCAGGTTGACGAAGCCTCGGGTCTGCATCTTGAGGGCGTTGACCAGATTGGCCTCTGTCAACAGTTGGTCGGGAATCCAGGGCGCGCCGCCGGCCACGGCTGCCTCCTGCTCGTAGAAGGTTTCACTGCTGTAGTTGCGGGCATCAAGGAAATCCGCCTTGAGTGCGTTGCCCAGCGAGGCCAGATCGAAGCTGGCGTTTGGGTCGGGGGCAACACAACGTTGGCCCCACTTACCCGAACAGGGCTTGGTTTCGCCGTCTTCATACATATAGCCGCTGACGGCGACCATGGACATGGCCAGCGCAGTTTCGCGCTTGAAGGGATTGGCCTGTTGTTCATAGCCCATGCTGTTCTTGAGGACTTGGGCCACGAGCAGGGGATTGGTGAACGGGATACGTCCCAGCGCCACTGTGGGCACGAAGGCAATGCCGCTGTCGGGCGTGTAGCCTTGTGCCAGGTCAGAGGCTTTGGTCCAGGCACCGTCGGCCAGACAGCCGTTGTTGTTGCTGTCGAAGTTGCTGGTCAGATCCACATAGTACCAGTCGCTATACTTCCAGTTGGCTCCGCCGCTTTCGAGATCGGTGCAGACGTTGCCGTCTTTGCCGGTGGTGTTGACGGTGATAATCGGGTAGGGGATCACGTCGGGCGTGCCGATGAGCATGACATAGCCGAAGCGTGTGCCCAGGGTGTCGTAGCGGGCCATTTCCAGGGCGCGGATCTTGTCGGCGCGCATCTTCCCCGCGAAAGAGGTGTCCACGGCTTCGATGCTGATCACTTCCACAGTGAAGCCCTGGCGGAACTTGTAGTCGGTGAAGTTGGCCAGCGCACCGGCGTCGATCACGCTCTGCGGCGCCACGATCAGCAAATAGGGTCCATGCTGACTATCGAGGACAAACGGCGTTGCGTCGCCCAGGGTGAACACGTTATTGGCATAGGCGCCGGGGGCGGCATTGCTGTAGTTGAGGACCCGTGCGTCCACAGCCTGGGCCGGGGCGGGCGCAGCCGCCTTCTTGGGCAGGTAGCCCTTGGGCAGCGTCGCCGTGTCCATCTCCAGGCGGTGATAGGGATAATCGTCGGTGCCGATCAGCGTGAAACTACCGTCCACACCCGATTTGCTGAAGTCCACAACGGCCTGAGCACCGTTGTTGTCGAAGCCAACGAGGCGCACGCCCACGTTGGGCACCGCCACCGGAGCGGGCTGAACCGGCTCGATGATCACCGGTGTGGTGTTGCCCTTGGGCTGGTAGACCACCTGACCGGTGAAGGTGCGCGGCGATCCCACGGCGCTGAGGGTGGCGCGGCTCCACGTGCTGGGTAGCGTATCAACGGCAAGGGCGGGCCAGAGGAGCGCACCCCCAATGCTTACCACTTCGTGCTGTGCCAGCGCCAGGCCGATAACGTGCCCCCAGCCGCCCACCAGATCACCGGCAATACGAAATTCGGCGCTGCGTGTGGGGAACTCGCCGCAGCAATTGCGGTATTTGCCATCCCACTTGCCGTCGGCGGCGGTGGTGACGACGTAGCCGCCGTTGCCGTCGCCTTCCTGCGCGGAAAGGGTATTGGTGTTGCCGATCGAAAGCATCAGATCGTCGGGCTGTGCCGGATCGATGCGGCTGAGGTCGCTGTCGAGGTAGACAGAGACGCCGTTTTGCGTGGCGTTGACTACCGGATTGGCGAGATTGTTGAAGCAGATCCACAGGTCCGTGGCCGTGTGCAGCAGGTAGGCGTCGGCCCCGCCCACAGTCACCCACATGCTGTTGCCGTATTCGGATGTGGTGTTGCAGTCGCCGTCGAGCGTGGGGGTGACGTTGACCTGCGTGATGCGAATGTCGCGCGGCAGCGCGCCGTCATTGTTGAAGTCGGCCGCGCCGCGCAGGGTGCCGTTGTGGCCGCCGATACCGTCGTTGGCGTTGCCTTCGAAGGTCCACGAGGCGAGCAGATTCGAGACCGGCTGTGGACCGGTAAAGCTGGTAAACATGGTCTCGCGGATCTTGGTGGGCGGGCGCACGGTGTTCCAGATACGCAGTTCGTCGATGTTGCCGCCGAAGTAGTTGGGCGTGAAGTTATCGTTGACATCGAAGCCGATGCCCAGCGACTGACCGCCCGGTGCGTAGGTGATCGCGCCCGATCCGGTCGTGGTCGAGCGGTCGAGGACACCGTTGATGTAGAAATTACGTGTCAACCCATCATAGGTGACGGCGACATGGGTCCAGACGCCGGCCGGAACGGTGCTGTTGCTGTCCACTTGATCGCTGCCATGCGTGATGAAGCGGATGCGCCCGGTGTTGTTGAAGCCAAGCCAATACGAACCCTGCCAGCCGTTGCCTACGATGGTCTCGTTGCGGTTGACGCCGCTGCGTTTGACCCACGCTTCGATGGTGAGCTTGGTCATCGAGTTAAGGGTGGCGCTGTACGGCACTTCGACGTAGCCGCTGAAGTCAAGACCGTCGCCCGGCGGCGGGCGTAGCCCCGACAGGACGAGCGAATGTTCGCCCACTGCGGCTTCCTCGCCGGCGGGCGCAGCCAGCGCGTCCATCTGGCTGAGCGGGAATGAAGAGATCAATACGGCGAGAAGCAAAAGAAAATGGATGAGCCGTTTCATGAGATGGGTCCTTGATGAACGTGATTGGGGGTAGTGAGATTGGGTTGCGCCGACTTCGTCTGCCGTTTTGGCAGATGGAGTGAGCCGATGAGCACTTGGGCCAGAATGTCGGGGCGGAAGAGGATTTCTGGTCCTGTCATCATGTGCATGACGTGGAAGAAGGCTTCGGCGACACGGGGATTGTGCATCATCACCCGTTGTACCATGTCCATATATCCTTGAATCACTTGCGTCATGCGGTCGAGTTCGTCGGCCCCTTCCGTACCGCGCCAGCGCCGGTCTTGCCCTGTGGCCATTTGCCAGGGCGCAGAGATAACCTTAGCCAACTCTTTTTGGAAGGTGGCGGCGAGGCCGGTCTGGTCCTGCGCGCCGTGCTGCCGGCGGTGGTGGCGGATCGTTCGGTCGAGAGCCTGGGCACCCATCGAGGCCACGGTCATCCCCTGGCCGTAGACCGGGTTGAGCGCATAGACCGAGTCTCCGCAGAGCAGGAAGCCTTCCAGATGGCGAGATAGGCTGTCGTAGCAGCGCAGTCGGTTTTCGGCCTTGCGATAGCCCACCGGATCGGTCAGTGGTTCGGCGCTGAGCAGGGCGTCGTAGATGCGCGTGTCGGGTAGGCTGCGGGCGAAGGCGAGGAAGCCCTCTTCGTCGGTGGGTGGGAAATCGCCCGCCATGCCGATGAGGGTGACGTGCCAGCGGTTGTCTTCCATGGGCAGGATCACGGCGCCGCGGCGTTGATGCGGGGCTTCGGGCATCATATAGATTGCCTGCCAGGGCTCCTTAAAGTTGACCGGCTTGCGGTAGATGCGTGAAGCATAGCCGGGGTGGGCGTTGACCGTGATCTCGCGCGGCATCGGGTAGCCGAGCGCTTCCAGCCATTCGGGCGCATGTGAACTGCGTCCGCTGGCATCGACGATCAGATCTGCTGCTAGCTCGATTGGTTCAGCGGACTTGTCGGCCCGGTTGCGCAGGAAGACACCGGTGGCCCGAGATTTGGCCGGGCTGACGGCGAGGCCGGTCACTTCGTGTTCCTGCAGGAAGCGCACCTGTGAATTCTGCGCCAGACGGCGATAGATCGTGTACTCGATCAGCGGACGGCTGCACGAGATCACGTCGAGCTTCGATTGATAGGTCGGGCGACGCCATTGGCCGAAGACGTTGAATTCGAGGGCGTTGCCCACATTGGCGCGGATGGCTCCGGCATCGAGCAAATCCTGGCTGAAGCCGGGGAACATCTCTTCCAGCAGTTGCTGTCCTTTGACGAGCAGGGCGTGGGCGTGACGGGCCTGCGGCACGCCGGCGCGGTAGTCAGGCCCTTGAGGAAGGCGATCACGTTCGACGATGGTGACCTGGGCAAAGTGCTCGGTGAGCATACGGGCCGCCGTGAGACCGGCGATGCTGCTGCCAATCACGATGGCGTGTTGTGGGCGTTCGGTGTTCATGGGGGATCTCCTTGTGTGCTGTGGGCTGGATTTCAGCCGGCTGTGTATGAAAGGCGCTAATGACGTTCAGTCTAGGCGACCAACGTCCGAGGCGCGTCCGGTTTTGAGGCGGATCGACCTGGACGGCGTCCGAAAAGCGTCTTTTTGGTGATCCAGCGCACAGGGTGTGATTGGAGACACACAAGGAAGGGGGAGGGGAGCGGTTGCCCACGCCCAGGAGCAACTCAAACGGAACTTCAGGTATTTATTGAACCGCAGTGTCCTGATGGATGGAGAAGGTGACGGCGTAGGCGCCGCTTTGGATGGGTGCATCTGGGGATTTGGGGTAGGGGGAGACGTCCACGAGTTCTACGACGTAGCCTTGCACTTCGGCTAGATCGGTAGGTTCGGGGCTGTGGATGGTGCTCACCTCCACGGACTCGGCGGCGCCGTCGCCGACTGTGACGGCGAGGTCAATCACGGCGCGGCCTATCCAAAAGCAGTTGACCTGGGATGGGCAGCGCGAGTCCTCGCTGACAGCGTTGAAATGTACACGAACGGTGCCATCGGCCACGAGGGCGGTGTCGCCGACGTGCAGAACAAACGGTTCGTCCAGTGCCGCAACGACTTCAACGTTGCGTCTCAGGAGGGGCCAGGGGATCTGGTTGAGATCGATAAACGGCTGCGCGCAGGCGACAATTAGGAGTGGTAGCATCGCCAGCCAAACGCAACGGATCAAGGCTTCATGGATGCGGCTGTATCTCTTCATCGTAACCTTCCTAACGGTGGGCTTTCTGCGTAGATGACTGTTTATGCAGAATAGCACAACCGCGTCCGAATGCCGTCCACTCCATTGGCCTGTCAGCGCACTGCTTGTCGTGAATCGCCAACCGGATCAAGACGAAGGCGCCAAGGCTCGGATCGTTGATAGCCTGCCCGGCGCCGCTCTGACCAGTGCAGGCGGCGCCGCCGTGGACGTGAATGAGCCTTGCCCCATTTGGGAACATTCCCCGATCCTGGTTCGTCCCAAGGATGCCGCGGCTGTGTTTTCTCTCCAGTTTCACCCCAAGAAGGAGCCAGTCTATGTTTCCGCCAGTCCATCCTAACCATCGTCGTCGACTGCTGATTGCGCTGTTGGGTCTTCTGTTGCTCATCATCACCCCCTTGATCGCCCTGGCGCAAGGAATCCCTGACCGGCCGGTGACGCCTATCCCCTTTGAGCCGCCGGATCGTATGATCCGCCCGCCTGTCGCCATGGGGGTAGAAGTGCAAATGCACAGCGTCGAGGCGACCATCGAGGGCAACGTCGCCGCGGTCCACGTGACGCAGCGTTTCTTCAATCCTACAGGGCAGCAATTGGAAGGAACCTTCGTCTTTCCGCTGCCTGCAGACGCCGCCATCGGCGATTTTCAAATGACCGTCGACGGCCAGGTGCTCGAAGGAAGGCTTTATCGAGCCGACGAAGCCCGCGCCATTTACGAAGAAATCGTGCGCTCGCTGCGCGATCCGGCTCTGCTCGAATATATCGGCCAGGGGCTCTTCCAGGCCAGCGTCTTTCCGATCCCGGCAGGGGCGACGCGTACCGTCGAGTTGACCTATCGCCAGATCCTCTCGCTGGACGATGGCCTATACCGTTTCAGCGTTCCCCTGGGCAGCGGCCCTCACTATCCTGCGCCGCAGACGATGGCGTTGGGCGTGGAATTGCGCGATCAGCCGGGGCTGCGCACCGTTTATAGTCCCAGCCACAACGTTTCGATTCAACGTGAGGGCGATGACCGCGCCGTCGTCGGATTCGAGAGCAACGACGCAGCGGAGATGCATGACTTTGTCCTCTACTTTGGCACCGATGAGAGCGCTATCGGCGTCAATCTGCTTTCGTACCGGCCCACCGGTGAGGACGGTTTCTTCCTGCTGCTGGCCGCTCCCAGCGTGGATGTGGCAGAACAAGAGGTGATCGCCCGCGATGTGGTACTGGTGCTCGACGTTTCGGGATCGATGCAGGGCGAGAAGATGGAGCAGGCGCGCCGCGCCGCTCGCTATGTGGTCGACCACCTCAACCCCGAGGACCGCTTCAACCTGATCGCGTTCTCCACCGGCACCGACATCTGGGCCTCGGCGCTGCAACCCGCCGACGCCGCCCACCGCGACGACGCCGTGGAATGGATCGACGATCTGCTGGCCAACGGCTCCACCGATATCAACCGCGCCCTGCTCGAAGCGCTGGGCCAGATCGAGCTTTCTTCTCGCTCCGGCGCCATCGATGCCGGCGCTCGACCGGCCTATATTCTCTTTTTGACTGATGGCTTGCCCACACAGGGCGAGCAAGATCCGACACAGATCGTGCGCAACGCCGAGCAGAACGCGCCTGACGTGCGCACGCTGCGCCTCTTTACCTTCGGCGTCGGTTACGACGTCAACACCGATCTGCTCGACGAGGTCAGCCGTGTCCTCGGCGGACGCAGTAGCTACGTGCGCCCCGAGGAAGCCATCGATGAGGCTGTGGGCGATTTCTATGCGTCGATCAGTACGCCGGTCCTTTCCAATGTGTCGATCAACGTGGACGGCGCACACATAGACGATACATACCCCTTCCCGCTGCCGGATCTATTTGCCGGTGACCAACTGGTATGGGCCGGACGCTACACGGGCGGTGGACGGGTGACGGTGATTCTGCGTGGTGAGGTCAACGGCGAGGAACGCGAATTTGTCTATGAGGATCTCTCTCTGGCCGAGCGGGGTGGCGAATCGGCGGTAGCGCGGTTGTGGGCCACACGCAAGATCGGCGCCCTCCTTTCTGAAGCGCGGCGATCAGGGGCCAATCAGGAGATCATCGACGCCATCGTCGAACTGAGCCTGGCCTATGGCATCGTGACACCGTACACGAGCTATCTCGTGCTAGAGCCGGATTCGCCGATTACCTCGAGCCGTGGCGAGCCGAGCGGAGCGCCGGCTGCCGGGCCTGTCTCAATGGCGGCGGCAGCGGAAGCCGGCGTTGCGGCCGCCGTGCAGGAGTCGGCGGCGGCAGACGCTACCGGGGGCAGCGCCGTGGCCCAAAGCCAACTGCGCAGGACGTTGGAATCCGCCGAGAGTGTGGATGAAGCACAGGGTGTGCGTTACGTGGCGGGCAAGAGCTTTGTTCAGCAGGGATGGGCCACAACTGCTTCCGGTGAAACCGTCCCCTTCTGGGTGGACACGCGCTATGTTGAGGGCCTGCCTGAACGCACACTGGCTTTTGGCAGCGCCGACTACTTCGAGGCTGCGGCGGAACCGGAGATGGCGCAGTGGTTCAGCCTCTCCCCGGAAATGATCATTGTGATCGAAGGCGAAGCCGTGCGCGTGACGACCGGCGATGCCGCCAACGCTCCTTCCTCATCGTCTGTGCCCCAATCATCTTCGGCACAGCCGGCGGACGAAGCGCAGCACGAGGATGGCTTCTGGTCTCGAATGGGCAATTTCTGGAAAGGATTGTGGGATTGAGCAGGTGATCGAAGCTCGTGTGTGAAGCGTAACGATCCCGAACTTGCTGCGCTTCACACACGGTCATCTGTCGGCTTCACCGGCCACATGGAGGAGGACGGCGCGAGCGAGGCGGGCGTCATCGGCGGCGCGATGACTGTTGGGAAGGCTGAGCCGGCACTGCCGTCCGGCCTTCTCTAGACTCTGCCAGCGGAAACCTCCATAGCCGCGCTCACCGTAGTAGCGGGCGTAGAGTTGCATGATGCAGAAGGAAGTGACCTGATCGCGCTCCCACACCAGGCGGGCGCTCTGGTGCGACTGCGCCAACATACGCAGATCGAAGTCTGCGTTGTAGATCCCCACGTTCCGTTCCTTCAGGATCGCGCTGATCTGCGGCCACAGATCGGCCCACGACGGCGCATCTGAAACCGTGGCATTTGTGATTCCGTGGATACGTGTGACATCGCTGGGAATCGGGTAGCGTGGTTTGACCAGGCTCTCGAGCAGCGGCGTTCCATCGTAGTCCAGGATGGCAATCTCAACAATTTCTGCACGTTCGTTGAGGCCGGTGGTTTCCGTGTCCAGAAAAAGCGGCTGTTGGGCAAGCAGCCGCCTGGCTTCTTCGATCGCACTTAAGCGCACGGCGCTGTGGGTGGTCATCGGGCAGGTCCCATCTAGTGATTGTGAATAGCTTCGGTGCCTTCATTGTACTTTCCTAACCGGCATGCTGCAACCGCAGACCGAGTTCGTCCATCCCCACTCTGACCTGAGCCGGTGATGAGTGTCCGCGTGATATACTGGAGAGATGAAACCTATGACTTCACCTTCTGTTGCTGCTGTGATCGCCGCTGCCGGTTTGAGCCGGCGCATGGGCGAATTTAAACAATTGCTTCCCTGGGGCAAAACGACGGTGATTGCTTCGGTGGTGGAGCATCTCCACCTCGCCGGCGCGCAGCCGATCGTATGCGTGGTGGGGCATCGCGGCGCAGAGATCGAAGAGGCCCTGAAGGGGACGCCGGCGCATGTCTTGTATAACCCCGACTACGCCGAGATCGAGATGCTTCGCTCGTATCAGGTCGGCGTCCAGGCCCTGCTTATGGGGGAAACCGCTCCGTCTGCGCTGCAGCCCACACCCGTAGGCACGCTGCTGGCCCTTGGCGATCAACCCCACATTCCAGAAGCGGTGATCCGCCTTATCATCGAGCAGGCGCAGCGAACGCCGGATCAGGTCGTGGTTCCAAGCCACGAAATGCGACGCGGACATCCCATCTATCTGCCGCGCTGGATGTGGCCCGATCTGTTGGGGCTGACGCCTGAACAAACACTGCGTGATCTGCTCAATCGGCCCGGCGAAGAGATTGTCTTCGTCGCCGTCGAGACCGACGCCATCCGCCGCGATATGGACTATTGGGTGGATTATCGTCAACTGACCGAAACATATGACAACTCGTCCGATCGGTCGTCGCACGCGGATACCAACCCGTAGAGGGCTGCTTGCAGGTGCCGACATAAAAATGACGAATTGGGGTAGCTGTTCAGTAAATCGTACCGAATTGGGAAGGAAGTGAGACCATGTCTGCAACCATTTACCGTCACTTGCAAAAGTTGATCGACGAGGGCGATAACGTCGCCGTCGCCACGATCGTCGATGCCAAAGGATCGGTGCCTCGCGAAGTCGGCGCCAAGATGATCATCCATCCGTTGGGGCGTCATGTGGGGACAGTGGGCGGAGGCTGCGGCGAAGCCGATGTGATCCGCATCGGCCTCGACGTAATTCAAGATGGCATCCCCCGCACCGTGCACGTGGACCTGACAGAAGATGTCTCGATGCAGAGTCTGGGCGTATGCGGCGGCGTGATGGACGTCTTTGTGGAGCGGTGGGGCGAAGATAAAGAATAGCCGTCCAACGTCAGGCGTGATGCAGTGGCGAAACGCTTGTTTCGCCACTGCATCGCACCTGAGACTACCTCTTTTTCTTGCGAGCGGGCCCCGCGGCGGGGCTCGTCGCTTCTTGCATACGTGGACGATTGTGTAACTTCACCGGCTGACCTTTTTTGCGGATTTGCAGGTTGATCAACTCGACCACAAACGAGAAGGCCATGGCGAAGTAGGCGTAGTTCTTGAGGTGGAGTTCCTCGACAGATTCGTGCAGCCAGCCTTCAAGCACAAGCAAAAAGCCGATCAGAATCAAGAAGGCGAGTGCCAGGATCTTCATGGTCGGGTGACGTTCTACAAACTCGCTGATCGGCCCGGCAAAGAAGAGCATCACCGCCGCCGCCACGATCACTGCCGGGATCATCACCAGCAAGTCACCGGAAATACCCACCGCTGTGATCACTGAATCCAACGAAAAGACGAGGTCGACGAGGATGATCTGAAAAACCACCGAGGCAAAAGACGCCACGACTCGCGCCGCGCCTGCGTGATCTTCCACCTCTAGTTTTTCATGGATTTCGTATGTGCTCTTGCCGATGAGGAACAGGCCCCCGATCAACAGAATCAGGTCTCTCCCCGAGAGGCCATTGCCGAAGATTGTGATCAGTGGCTCGGTCAATCGCATGATCCAGGCGATGCTGAGCAGGAGTAAAACACGGGTGATGACGGCGAGCCCAATGCCCGTGGTGCGGGCCCTGGCTTGTTGCTCTTTGGGAAGCTTGCTGCTCAGAATCGCGATGAAGATGACATTGTCGATACCCAGGACGATTTCCAGAGCGACCAGGGTAAAGAGGGCAATCAAACTCTCGGTAGTTAGAAAATCCATACAGATTCCTTTTGTGGTGAAGACGCCAAATTTGAATTAACCCATTGTATCAGGAACTACTATTCATGCAATCCTGATCGACACTAGATCGGATACAGCAAACGATGTATTCTGCCGTCCTCGATGCGCTCACAGACTCGATCGAACGTCGTGAAGCGGTGGCGCTTGTCACCGTTACCGCGGCAGATGGCGATTTGGCGCGATCGCGTGGCAATCACGCCGTCATCTGGCCGGACGCCGATCGGGAGCCGGTGGGCGTGCTCGATCTTGGCCCGCTTGAAACACAGATTCTTGATGACGTGCGCACAGCCATCGAAGCGAAGACTCACCGGACGTTGAATTACGACACCCAACACGAAAAAGTTTCACTCTTTGTGGAAGTGCAGCAGCGCCCTCCTCACCTGATCATCGTGGGCGCAGGCCATATCGCCGTGCCTCTGGCCGCGATTGCCAAGATCTCCGACTTTCAAGTCACCGTGTTGGACGACCGCGCCCAGTATGCCCACTCGGCACGCTTCCCCACGGCGGATCAGGTGATCGCCGGCCCCTTCCGCGCCGAGTTGGACACCCTGCGCCAGGGCAAGGCCGCTTTCGACAACGACACGTACATCGTCCTCGTCACCCGGGGGCACCAATACGACGTGGAATCGCTGCTAGAGGTGATCGACGATCCGCTGGCCTACATCGGCATGATCGGTAGCCAGCGACGCATTCGAGCCGTTTTCGAGTTGTTGGAGAAAGAACAGGGGATCGATCCGCACAAGTTTGACAGGATCTACGCACCGATTGGTCTCGACATCGCTGCCATCACCCCTGCCGAGATCGCGGTCTGCATCATGGCCGAGATCATCAACGTCATGCGCGGTGGACCGGCGGAGGGGCTGAGCCGTCAGATCCGCAGCGAACGCCAAGCGCGCCTGAACCGGGTGCAGGCAAGAAAATCGGAGCCCGGAGACTGAAGCTATGGACTTCTCCACGATCCCATGCAGCATCCCGCGCACGAATTCGATCTCGTCTTGATTGACCGTATGGCCCATCCCTGGGTAGATGCGCTTGCTGACCGCTGCACCCATGCGCTCGAAGACGGCGGCGGATTCGTTGACGCGTTCAAGCGGGATGTGGAAATCCACGTCACTGCATCCGAGGAAGACGGGGGTGCCGTCCAGGGCGCCGCCGAAATTCCACTGCGTGCCGGGCGGGCCGATCAGCCCGCCGCTCAAGCCTACGATACCGCCGTAGCGTGCTGCGTTGCGTACCGCATACTCCTGCACCAGGCAGGCTCCCTGTGAGAAACCCAACAACACCACCTGTTGGCGTGGAATTCCCTGCTCGCCAAGCTGTAGGACCAGGCTGTCCAGCAACGCCAGCGCCGAGGAGAGGTTGGGCTCGTTGTGCTCGATAGGCGCAACGAAGCGGTGGGGGTACCACGTGTTGCCTGCCGCCTGTGGCGCAAGGTAGACGATTTTCTCGTCCTGGAATTCATGTGCTAGGCCAAGGATGTCGCGCGCTGAGCTGCCTCGTCCGTGGATCAAGATCATGGCCGCTTCGGCGGCGGAAATGGGCGCACCAATGGTTTCTACCGGCTTGCCTGCATGGGGAGCGGGAATGTAATGGGTGTCGAACGTGCTCATTGCATCACCTGTGCATTGCTCGTTGGCACATGCAACGGGGTCAACCCCGCCTCGATCTCACGGCGCCGGCTCTCAAGCCAGGGCGGCAGCATCAGCTTTTCGCCAAGTGCTTCAACCGCTTCATCCACGGCAAAACCAGGACCGGCGGTGGCGATCTCCACGATATGACCATCGGGATCGCGGCTGTAAATGCTCTTGAAGTAGATGCGATCCGTTATCGGCGACACCGACCAACCTCTGCGTTCCAACTTATCTCTGAAATAGATTTGCGCCGCTTCATCGGCAACGCCAAAGGCAAAGTGGTGCGTCTGTCCCTGGCCCATACGCACCTGTCGTTCCTGACCGGGGCGGCGCTCAAAGTAGGTGATCAAGGTGCCCGGCGCGCCGTTGTCCACGCCCCAATACCAGTGTGCGGACGTCGGATCATCAAAATTCGACGTCATTTTCACGCGCTGCAACTCCAGGATATCGGCATAAAATGCGTGGGTGCGCTGGATGTTGGCGCCGATGGCGCTGATGTGGTGCATCCCATGTGAGAGCGCCATTGACGGCGTGATGTCCGGCACAGGATCGGGCCATGTGGTCGCCTTGATCACGGCTTCGTCGCGGTTGCGTACCATCATCTGGGGCGGGGGATCTCGGTGCTCGCTGCCCAGCGTCTCCACCGGTTCATCGCGGGCAAAGCCGGGACCGTCCGTGGCGATCTCGATGATCGTGCCATCCGGGTCTTTGAAGTAGATCGATGTGAAGTAGTGCCGGTCGTAGGGGCCGTCTACCTTGATATCCAGATCGGTCAAACGTCGCTTCCACTGCAAGAGCCCGTCTGCATTGGCCACACGCAGCGCAAAGTGATGGGTGCCGCCCAGGCCAGGCGCACCCTTGGGCGCCTGCTTCCACTCGAAGAAGGTGATGGCCGTCCCCGGGCTGCCCGTGCGATCGCCAAAGTAAAGATGGTAGCTGGTCGGATCGTCGAAATTGACCGTCTGTTTGACCAGGCGCAGACCCAATACGCCGGTGTAGAAATTGACCGTGCGCTGGGCATCGCCGCAGACAATGGTGATGTGGTGGAGCCCTGTGATGTGTGGTTGCATGACTGATAGTTCCTTTCAAAATTGACGGCGGCGCAGCAATGCAAATGGGACAGCGTCTAGGCGCGGATCAGTTCAAAAACGTCGTTGACCCGGCAATAGCTGTTGCCGGCCAATCGCCCCACCGGGCGCAAAGCGGACAGGTTCACGTAGCGACCATCGTAGACATCCTCGCGCACATGGATGGCATGTGCTTCCCCGAAGATGACGGCATTGTTGCCCACTTCCACGATCTGGGCCAGCGTACATTCATAAGAAACCGGTGCTTCGGCCACCCGCGGCGCTCGCACGACGATCCCCGGTAGAGGGGTCAGCCCGGTCGCCTCGAATTCTGAGACGCCGTGCTCGAAGGTTGTGGCCGACAAATTCATGGCAGGGGCGTTGGCTTCGTCGACAATGTTGATCACAAATTCGCCAGTCTCCAGCGCGTTGACCCACGTGTCCTTGCGACTGCCGTCTGGTTTGTGGCTCACCGAAAAGATCAGCGTGAGCGGCCTGTTGCTGACCACCGTGAAGTACGAAAACGGGGCCAGGTTGGTCTGTCCCTGCCCATTCATCGAACTGACCCAGGCGATGGGCCTTGGCACGACAGTCCCCGTGACCAGCTTGTAAAGCTCGCGCTCAGGGATTTCTGTAGGTTTGAGGATCATCGACTCTCTCCGCGGTGGGTGAAGTGGTTTCAATGGTTGACAGCATTACGCGCTCTTCTCAAGCGTGCCTTTGCCTAACTTGCGCAGCAAACCGTCCAACGTCGTCTGTTCCTCCGGCGTGAGGACGGCGAACCTTTCCACCACGGTGGCGACGTGTGGCGGCAGGATCCGTTCGATCAAACTACGTCCTTTGTCGGTGAGGTGAACGTGGATCATGCGCCGGTCGCTGTCGTTTCGGCAGCGTTCCACTAGATCATCGCGCACCAGGTTATCAACAACAGTGGTCAAGTTGCCGCTGCTCTTCAGGATTTTGCGGGCAAGTTCGCCCTGACACATCGGCCCCAGGTGGTAGAGAGCCTCCATCACGCCAAACTGACTGACGGTCAGCCCGTAACCGCGCAGATGCTCATTGATCTGTCCTGTCACCGATTCCGACGCGCGCATCAACTTGATGTAAACACTGAGCGCCCGCCGTTCTTCTGCGCTTCCATGAAAATGCGTTCCCACGAGATTGTTTCCCCCTTCTTGAGCTATCAACTCTGTACGTATTTTAACATGGAATTGTTTGACGTCAAATTAGTTGACGGCATACAGGCTGCTTTGTCATCTGTTACGATGGAACCTCAGACCCAATCCAGACCATTTCGCTACGAGGGAGGCGTTCCACACGCTTTTGCCGAATCTGAGTCTGCCTCTACGGAACTTGTGGCAGCGCTCGATCGTCCTGGAAAGTATGAAGCGATACCACCTACCTCCAGTGTTCAAACGCATCCTGGCGTGGACCGGCCTGATCGTCGGGCTGGGGATTGCGGCGTCTGCCATTTTTATCTACGTGACCATGCTGGCCGATCTGCCGTCGGTGACTGAGATCGAGGCGCGCGCCGTGCGCCCCACCACCCGCATTCTGGATCGCAATGGACGCCTGCTCTACGAAGTTCTCGATGCGAATGCAGGCAAGCAGTACAACCTGGCCTTGTCCGCGGCCGATGCCGAGAGCCGCTACGGGCTGGAGGCTCTCCCTGACTTCTGTGTTGAAGCAACCCTCGCCACAGAGGACAGCCGCTTCTTTTTCCATCCTGGTGTGGACCCTATCGCCATTTTGCGCGCGGCCTGGCAGAATCTGCGTGCCGGCGGTGTGATCGTCAGTGGCGGCAGCACCTTGACCCAACAGGTGGCCCGAAATCTGCTCATGGAGCCGGCCGAGCGCTACGACCGCAGCCTGCCGCGCAAGATCCGCGAGGCCTGGCTGGCCCTGCAATTGGAATGGCATTATAGCAAGACCGAGATCCTGCGCTTCTACTTGAATCAGACCTACTACGGCAATTTCGCCTTTGGGCTGGAAGCCGCGGCCGAGATCTTCTTTGCCAAACCTGCCGCCCAACTCAGTAACGCCGAGTGTGCATTGCTGGCCGGGTTGGTGCAATACCCTGTTGGTTACAACCCTTTCGCCGACCCAGAAGCGGCCAAACTGCGCCAACGCACGGTGTTGCGCTTGATGCGCGATGCCGGCTATCTGGACGAAGCCGAAGTGGAGCTGATCTACGGCGATCCGCTGCGTTACCGTTCGCTGCTCTTCGATATTGAAGCGCCGCACTTTGTTATGTACGTTCAGGATCTGTTGTTGTCGCAGGTGGGCACGGAACGGCTGCGCGACGGCGGGCTCGAAGTGCGCACAACCCTCGACCTTAGCTTGCAGCGTCGAACCGAGGAGTCCATCCGTCGCCGCCTCAGTCAACTCAACTGCAGCATCGATGATATTCCCGGGCAGCAGGCGCGATCCGATGCGGCCTGCCGCGACGATGGTCGCTCCGATCGCGTGCGCAACGCGGCCGCGGTCGTGCTCGACCTCGACAACGGTGACGTGCTGTCCATGGTCGGCAGCCCTGATTACTTCGACGCCTCGATCCAGGGTAGCGTCAACGCCGCGCTCAGTCAGCGTCAGCCGGGCAGCGCCATCAAGCCGTTCACCTACGCTGCGGCGCTCGATCCGACCTGGAGCCGTGCTGCCGGGCTAAGCCACCCTTTGACGCCGGCCACCATCCTGCCCGATCTGCCCACCGCATTCCCTGGTGGGCGCGGCCAGGATCTGCAGTCCGTCTCCGCCGCCGACCGCTTTGCACAGGGCGCCTATGTGCCCAAGAACTACGATCTGCGCTATCACGGACCGGTCAGCGTGCGCGAGGCCCTGGCCAACAGCTACAACATCCCTGCCGTCTATGTGCTGCAACAAGTTGGTGTGCCGACCATGCAGCGCCTGGCCACGCAGGCCGGAATCAGTAGTTTCACCGGCGAATATGGTCTGGCCCTGACTTTGGGTGGTGGAGAAGTGAGCCTGCTCGACCTTACGCGAGCCTACGCCATCTTTCCGCGACAGGGCGACAGGCTGGAGACGCGGTCCATTTTAGAGATTCGGGATGCAGACGGCATGCCGGTCTGGACATCGCCGCAGCGGGACAAATCGACGCAGCCGCCGGTGATCTCGCCGGAAGCCGCCTATCTCGTCACCGACATTCTTTCGGATCAGGTGGCGCGTATCCCCGCTTTCGGCGAAGGATCGGTACTGTCGTTGCCTTTCCCTGCCGCGGCCAAGACCGGCACCACGACCGATTGGCGCGACAACTGGACGATGGGCTTTAGCGCAGAACGGGTTGTCGGCGTCTGGGTGGGCAACGCCGACAATCGGCCCATGCAGGGAATTTCGGGGATTGACGGTGCAGGCCCGATCTGGCGCGATGTGATGCTGGCCGCGCACCGCGTCGACCCGCCGGCCTTCCGCCGCCCGGCGCGGATCGTGGAAACGCTCATCTGCGCGCCGAGCGGGCTGTTGCCCACGCCCGAATGCCCACGCACTCGTCAGGAACGTTTCATCGTGGGCACGCAGCCAACCCGCCCCGACGACCAGTTCCAGCGCATTGCCGTGGACAGCGCCACAGGTTTGCGCGCCGGAGATGAGACACCCAGCGAACGCATCGTCGAACGTATCTATCGCGTCCTGGGGCCAGAGTATGCCGAGTGGATGGAAGCGCAGAATCTACCACAGCCGCCCCCAACCTGCGCCGGCACTGCCTGCGGTTCGGTCCTGGTGGGCAACGGCATCGCCCAATCCAATCCGCCCTCGCCCACGGACCTAATCCTGGATGCGCCGGTGAGCGCCAGCGCCTATGCCATCCACCCTGGTCTGCCCGCCGATCGACAACGGATCCGCGTGGCGGGGTATGTGGCAGATGGCGGCGTTTGGCAGGCCCTGCGCCTTATCGTCGACGGTGTGACGATCCTGGCGGCGGAAGACGCTGACCGACTCGATGGCTGGTGGACATTGACGCCCGGCGAACACAGCTTTTGGATAGAGGGCGAAACCGATGCAGACTCACCGACTTTTCGATCACCGGCCGCCATAATTGTGGTAGAATAAAGAACAGCAAAAGACTCATCACCCCCCGAATGAGGAGGACCTATGGCCGGCGTCGTTCGCCGTCATTCCTTGATCTTGGCGTTGCTCCTGGCAACGCTGTTTATGCTTTCGGCCTGCCAAGGCGCGGTGACAAACATCCCGCCAACGCCGACATCCATCGCTGCATTTGATGACGACACGATCGTCTTTCGCGCCGCGCCCCCTTCGACCACGCCAACGGTGATTCCAACCTATACGCCTGCCGCTCCTCTGGTGATGGAGGTCCCATCCTTTGCCCTGAGCGCGCGCGCAACGCCGGCGCCACCACCTACTGCGACGGCTGTGCAGCCAACGTCGACGCCATCGCCTACGCCAACAGCCACCGAAACGCCATCGGAGACGCCAACAGCGACCGAAACGCCGACGGAGACGCCAACAGCCACCGAGACGCCAACGGAGACGCCAACAGCGACCGAGACGCCGACGGAGACGCCAACAGCGACCGAGACGCCATCGGAAACGCCAACAGCCACCGAGACGCCGACGGAGACGCCGACAGCCACCGAAACGCCATCGGAGACGCCGACAGCGACGGAGACGCCATCGGCTACGGCGACGTCAACCGAAACTGCCACCGAAACACCAACGCCGACCGCGGAAACGGCCGACGCCCGAACCGAAACCGGCATCATCACTGGGACGTCGGAAATTACTGAAACGGTCGATCTCACCGACACGGCCGATCTTACTGAAACGGTCAATGTCACCAACACGGTCGATCTCACCAACACGGCTGATCTCACCGAAACAGCCGATCTCACCGAAACGGTGGACCTTACCGACACGGTGGATGTCACGTTGACGCTGGAGATCTCGCCGGTGGTCACACTCGAATCCGATGAAGAACCGACGGTGACCGCCACGCTAACACCGCTGCCGACGCAAACGCCCATGCCGACGCCACGCCAACCGCGACGCAGACGGCCACTGCGACCCTCACGCCGACCGCTACTGCTACGGCGACATCGACGCTTGAACCGGCCACCGAGGTGATCCTCTCGGTTGAGATCCGCCCCAAGAGTACCGATGATGACAGCGCATCGGTCGTCACCCCCACGCCCGAAGCTACACCCACCAAGGATGGCCAGGGTGCAGTGCTGCAAAACAGTATTGCCTTCGCTCCGCTGCTGCGTCAACGCATTGTGGTGCAAAAACTACGTGCACCCGCACGCCAACAGGACGATCCGCTGCCGCCCGCCATTGTTTCGGTGACCCCTGCCGACGGCGAAAGTTGGGATGGCGAACCGGTCGTCTTCGTCTTTGATGCCACCCTCGATCCCCTCAGTGCCGACGGCCTCACCGTGGATCCCGCGTTGGCCGGCGAGGTCACTGTCGACGGCGCGCGGTTGATCTTCACCCCATCCGAGACACCTGAAGCGGGGACGCGCTATCACTTCAGCCTGGACGAGCAGGTTCGCACCGAAGAGGGCGCCGCGCTCAACGGTCTCTTTGAGATCAGCCTCGTAGGGGCATGGCCGCTGCTGGTGACCAACACGCAGCCCGGCGACGGCGTCGAGGACATCGCGCCCGATACTCCTGTGGTCGTCGTCTTCAATAAGCCGGTCGTGCCGCTTACCGGCCTCGATGAACAGGCCGATCTGCCCGACCCGTTGACCATCGAACCGGGCATCGACGGCGAGGGACGTTGGCTCAACACCAGCGTCTACACCTTCGAGCCCACTGATGGCTGGGCCGGCGCCACCACCTACAGCGTCAGCGTGGCTCCGCTGGTGGCTCAGGACGGCAGCAAGGCCGAAAATCCGTCGACCTTCTCGTTTACAACGGCGCAACCTCTCGTCGTCGAAGCTATGCCCAGCATGGATAGCGTTCGCCCCGATGCCGTGATCAGCGTGGTCTTCAGCCAGAAAATGGATCAGGCCAGCACCGAAGCCGCCTTCCAACTTCGTCCGCTGGCGGACGGTCAACCCGCTGGCCCGGCCGTGGACGGCGTCTTTGACTGGGGCGAACTGGGTGAACGTTTCGTCTTTACACCCACGCAGTCGCTGGATTTCAGCCAGCGTTATCAGATCCATGTGTCCACGGCTGCGCTGGCCGCCGGACGTCAGGGTACTCTACGCAGTGAGTTTAATCAGGAATTCAGCACCGTCGGCCTGCCGCGGGTGATCAGCACGCGCCCGCAGGATGGCGCGACCCGTGCCTCACCTGAAAATGGCGTGCTTATCCGCTTCAGCGGTGTGATCAGCGCCGCCACCGTGCTGGAGAATATCTCTATCTCGCCGCCACTGACGTCCACGACGGTCTATAGCTACTTCTCACCCTGGAGCAACGAACTCAGCCTTAGCTGGCTTATGCGGCCTGACACAACCTACTCGATCACTCTGGGTGAAGAGATCGCCGATGAATTCGGCAACACGCTGGGCGATCCCTACACCTTAAGCTTTACCACCGGTGATTACGCTCCGCTGGTGCAGTTGAGCCTGCCCCAGTTCACCCATTTCAGCGCTTACACGCAGACCACGGCGGGCATCCTGCACCGCAACATGAACGTGCTCGATGTAGCCCTCTACCGCCTGCCCGTGTCCGAATTCTTGGGCCTGGCCGGCCCGGACAGTTGGCAAGTGTGGCAGCGGTACAGTGTGCCCGATCCGGAGCAGAATCTGATCTGGCAGCTCGAGTATGACGCCGGAGGCGTGCGCAATGAGACTTTCCGCCAGCCCGTCGCTCTGGTGGACGAGAACGACGAGCCGCTGGCGCCGGGAATCTATCTGCTGCAAGTGGCACTGCCATCCAGCGAGGATGAGTATGCGGATACCCACGCGCGCAGCGTCATCGTTGTCACCAACGACAATCTAGTACTAAAAAAGAGCTTCCAGGGCGAAAGTCTGGCCTGGCAGACCGATCTGCTCACGGGCGAACCGGTGCCAGGGCAGACTGTACAGTTCTTCCAGTCATTTGATGACAAGGGAGACGCCGTCACCGACGAGGACGGTGTCGCCGCTGCCGCCCTCGCGCTTAACGAGGAACAGCCATGGGTTGGCCTGGTCGCCATCAGTGGCCGGCCGGGCGATGAGCACTTCGCCGTGGCCTCCACCGATTGGCAGGATGGCATCTCGCCCTGGCAGTTCGACGTCCAGACTAGCTACAGTATCGAACGCCTGCGTACCGTCCTGTACACCGATCGACCCATCTATCGCCCCGGCCAGACAGTCTATTGGAAGGGCATCGTGCGTACTATCGAGGACGACGATACCTACGGTCTGCCCTCTGCCGGGTTGCCCGTTCACGTCACGATTCGAGATGAGATGGGCAATACCATCTTGCAGCGCACCTTCGCTGTTAACGAGAACGGAACGATCAACGGTGAAGTGGCTCTGGCTGATATGGCCGGTACCGGCTATTACTATCTGGAATCGCGCATCGAACTCGACAAAGAGCGGTCTTTGTATGGCGGCACCGGCTTCCAGGTGGCTGAGTATCGCGCGCCAGAGTTCGAGATTAGCGTCGAAAGCGCCGAGGACGAGTATACGCAGGGCGACACCATCACCGTCGCCGTACAGGCTTCGTACTTCAGCGGCGGTCCTCTGGGCGATGCCCCCGTGGAATGGCGACTGCTGGCCGACCCCTATACTTTCTCGTGGGCCGATCAGCCACACGGTCGTCGCTTCGGCTTTGAACCCGCTGCCCTCGACGACGAGAGCATTAACCCGTACGCAGCGGGGCAGCTTGGGCTGATGCAGGAAGGCAGCGGACGCACCAACGCCGACGGCATCTTTACGCTTCAACTGCCGGCGGATCTGGGCGATGCCCTGCTCAGCCAGCGCTGGAGCATCGATGTCACGGTGCAGAGCCCCAACAACCAGTTTGTGAGCGGACGCACCAGCTTCCCGGTCCATCACAGCAACCTCTACATCGGCCTCAGCCCGGTGGAATATCTGGGCCGCGCCGGTGATCCCATGACCATTGATTTCGTCACCTTGACGCCACAACAGGATCGCTTCGGCGACACCGATCTCGATGTTGTCATCTACGATTACCGCTGGAACAGTGTCTATGAGCAAGGCGCGGACGGCGTCTTCCGTTGGGAGACCAGTGTGGAAAAGACGCCGGTTTACACCACCAGCGTCAGCAGCGACGCCGACGGCATGGGCCAGTTTACGTGGACGCCCGACAGCGGCGGTAACTTCTACGTGACTGCGCGCGGAGAGGACGCCGACGGCAACTCGAGCAGCAGCGGTATCTTCGTCTGGGTGCAGGCTGCCGATGGCGATGCCTTCATCCCCTGGGCGCGTGAGAACAATGACCGCCTCGAACTGGTGGCCGATCGTGATCTCTACGCTCCGGGCGATGTCGCCCAAGTCCTTGTGCCCAGCCCCTTCACAGGGCCGGTCTACGCGCTGGTCACCATCGAGCGCGGCGGCGTTCTGCAGCGGTCCGTGCAGGTGTTGGAGAGCAACAGCGAGACGCTTTCCATTCCAATCCGCGCCGACTACATCCCCAATGTCTACTTGAGCGTAGTTCTGGTCAAGGGCGTTGACGAAACCAATCCCTTCCCGGCTATGCGCGTGGGCTATGTGCAACTGCCTGTAGATAGCGCAGCGAAGGAACTGACCCTTGACATTTCCACCTCGGTGCCGCAAGCGCGGCCGGGCGACACCATCACGTACACCATCAGCGTGGCGGACAACAATGGCGACGCCGTCTCTGGCGCAGAGCTGAGCCTCGCCCTGATCGATAAGGCGGTTCTTTCTCTGGCTGAAGGCACCGATCGACCGCTCATCGACCAATTCTATACCCTACAGCCGCTGGGCGTGAACATGGGCGCCACCCTGGTCATCAACCAGGATCGCCTCAGCCAGCAATTGAGCGAAGGCGGTAAGGGTGGCGGCGGTGGTGGACCGGGTGGCGGCTTGACACTGCGCCAGATCTTCGCCGATGTCGCTTACTGGCGCGCCGATGCCATCAGCGATGCCGACGGCATGGTCAGCTTTGAAGTGACCCTCCCCGACAACCTGACCACGTGGCAATTGGTGGCGCGAGCCGTTACCGATGAGACGCAGGTAGGCGACGCCACCGCCGATCTCATCGCCAGCAAAGAAGTACTGATCCGGCCGATGTTGCCGCGCTTCTTCACCAGCGGCGACCGCGCTCGCATCGGGGCTGTGCTCCAAAACAACAGCGACGTGGATCTGCCCGACGCCGAACTGACCATATCTGTTGAAGGGGGCCGGCTGCAAAGCAGCCACCAGAGTGCCGCCGGGCAGCAGATCAATCAGTCCGTCAACATTGCGGCCGGAGCAATGGCCGAAGAAACCTGGCTACTCATCGTCGATGATACTGCGACGCAGGTAGTGATCACATACACGTTACAGCCACCCGCGGACGTAGACCAGCGCGCACTGGGCGACGCCGTGCGCCTTGTGCTGCCGGTGCAGCGCTATGAAACGCCCGAAACCGTAGGCACTGCCGGTATTGTTCCGGCCGAAGGCCGCCTCGAAGCGATCCTCGTGCCTGAGGCCGCTACAGACACCGGCACGCTTTCGGTACAGGTAGAGCCGTCGCTGGCGGCAGGGTTGATCTCGGGCCTTACCTATCTCGAACACTATCCTTATGAATGTGTCGAGCAGACTGTGAGCCGCTTCTTGCCTAACCTGTTCAGTGTCCTGGCTGTGCAGGAATTGGGTATCGATCGCCCGAATCTGCAAGCAGATCTGGACGCGCAGATCGAAATCGGTCTGCAACGGCTGCTCAACCAGCAGAATCCCGACGGCGGCTGGGGCTGGTGGCCGGGAATGCAGAGCAACCGCTTTATCACAAGCTATGTTCTGTGGGGATTGTGGCATGCACAAGAGGCAGGTTACCCGGTCTCGCCAAACAGCATTGCCAATACTCTGAGCTTCCTGGATGGCGGCTGGCAAGCGCCGGATGCCGTCACCAACGATTGGGAACTCAACGAAATGGCCTTTACTCACTTCGTTCTATCAGAAATGGGTGAGGGAGATCCGGGGCGGGTGGTCACACTCTACGCGGTCAACGAACGGCTGGATATCTATGGGCAGGCCTTCCTGGCGATGGCGCTGGCCAATCTCGCCGGTGAGGATGGCGCACAGTCGCCGCGGGTTACCTCGCTGCTCGATAATATCCGCGGGCAGGCAATCCTCAGCGCCACGGGTGCTCACTGGCAAGAGGAAGGCGTCGATTGGTGGACGATGAACAGCGACACGCGTACAACGGCGATTGTGTTGACGGCGTTGACGCGGCTGCGCCCTGACGATGCCCTGCTGCCCAACGTAGTGCGCTGGCTCATGCTCGCCCGCCAGGATGGGCGCTGGGCCAGCACGCAAGAGACGGCCTGGTCGATCGTTGGCCTAAGCGAGTGGATGGCCGCCACCGCTGAGTTGGAGGCCAACTACGATTGGCAGGTCACGCTCAACGGCGCAACACTGGGCGAAGGCTCTGTGTCCCCAGAAACCGTGGACCAGCCGGTGAATCTACGGGTGGCAGTATCAGAGTTGCTGCGCGGCGAAGCCAACGCCCTCGCTTTCCGCCGTAACAACGACAGCGGCAATCTCTACTACACCGCGCAACTTCGTTACTTCCTCGATGCAACCGCCATCCCCGCGCAGGATCGGGGGCTGGTGGTAAGCCGGCGCATGACCGCAGCAGACGGCGACCATGCAGGCGAGACGGTGAGCGGGGCGGCTGTGGGCGACGTGATTAGCGTCACCGTGACGCTGCAGGCGCCCAGCGATATCCATTACATGCTGCTCGAAGTGCCCATCCCGGCGGGGACAGAGCCTATCGACGCCAGCCTGGCCACAGAGAGCAATCTCTATGGCTCGCCTGAATTGGGGATAACCGAACCCGAAACTGCTGCAGCGCACACCTACTGGTGGCGTCCGTGGATTCCATCGCACAGTGACATCCGCGATGAGAAGGTAGCCCTCTTCGCCGATTTGCTGCCGGCGGGGACATACGAGTATACCTTCCTCGTGCGCGCCAGTTTGCCCGGTGAGTACCGTGTACTGCCGGCGCGGGCCGAGGCCATGTACTTCCCCGATGTATGGGGGCGGAGTAGTGGGGATCTTTTCACGGTGACTGAGAACTGAGAGTAAGCGAGGAGGCGGAAGATCGGGTGCCCGATCTTCCGCCTCCTTGTCGGCAATCGATTCTAAACAATTACCCCACGTATTCCATCTCCCCGGAGCAGACCGGCACCCAGCCCGGCGTGGCGAGAATCTTCTGGTAAAGCGGGGGCGGCAACCCGGCGGACGTCTCACCGTCCACCGGCGAGACGCAGGCGCGGATCGGCTTCCCCTCACGCACACGGCTTGGCCATTCCGGCTCGGTGAGGGCGGCACGGCCGACCGCCACCAACGACGCCCCCAGCGAGAGGGCCTCTTCAGCGTCGCCGCCTGTCCACACACTGCCCACACCCATAAGCGGCACGCGTCCGTCGATGCGTTCGGCCACCAGCTTGAGGCGGCTGCGCGTATCGCTCTCGTCGCGCATGGATCCCATACGGAAATCACGCAGCGACAGGTGCAGATAGTCGAGATCCAATTCGCATAGTGAGTCGACCAGGGAGAGCGTCTCGGCCGTTGTGATGCCCGGTTCTTCGACTTCTTCAGGCGAGAAGCGATAGCCGACGACGACATCGTTGCCAACGGCGCGGCGCACTGCATTGGCCACCGCCAGTGGGAAACGCATCCGTCGTTCCAGATCGCCGCCCCAATCATCCTCGCGGCGGTTGGAGTGGGGCGAGAAGAACTGCTGCAGCAGATACGTGTTGGCGCCGTGGATCTCCACGCCGTCAAAGCCTGCCTGCACGGCACGCCGCGCTGCCGCAGCAAAGGCCGCAATTGACCCCATGATCTCGTCCTGGCTCATGGGCCGCGGCTGGAGCAGATTGGGGCGTTCGGCGCGCACATTGGAAGCTGAGCGGGGCGTCCATTCGATCACTCGGGGATCGGACATGCGCCCGGCATCGTGGATCTGCAACAGCGCCACGGCGCCTTCCTCTTTGATCGCCTGTGCCGCCCGCTGCAACGAGGTCAGGTGGCGGTCATCGTCACAGGCCCATTGTCCGACGAAACCCTGGCCCACCCGCTCCACATAGCAGGCGGCGGTGATAATCGTGCCGAAGCCGCCGGCGGCCCGGCGGCGCAGATAGGCAACCTCTTCGTCAGTAATCGTGCCGTCCTCATGGCTCGAATAGGTAGTCATTGGCGCCAGTGCCAACCGGTTGGGCAACGTAACGCCACTGACCGGCAATTGAAACGAATCAAACAAAGTCACGCGGTTTTCCTTTCCTGTGTTGTCGCTCGTTCTTCCGTCTGAATGTACATCAACTCTCTCTGCGGCGGCGAGATCCATTCGTAGCCATCTTCAGTGACCAGGATTTCTTCCTCGAGACTGATGGAACCAAAGGGAGAGCGAACACCGAATTCCAGGGCAAAGACGCTGCCGGTGATGGGCGGCTCATCGGTTGCTCTCTACTTCTTTTGCAACCGAATTACATTCCACGACGCCGCAGGCAGGGTGGCATTTAGCTCGCCGTCGGACAACTTCGCATCGCCATTGCTGCGCGGGGAGACGTTGTCGGGGTTGTCCTTTGTATTGACAGCCTTGAGATCTGGGTGAGTCAGGGTGATGTGCTCAACGACGCGGTAGTCGGCGAATCCACGGGCATCGCCGGTTAGAGGCAGGGCCTCGCTCAAATTGCGGTTCACGGCGAAGATGGTCAGGTTTCCCGCTGCGTCATCCCAGGTGGCGACGCCGTCGACGTAGGGTACGGCATCGAATTCGTCGTCGTGGTAAGTGGGCGAATTGAGATTGAGATCGACGGCGACACCATGTCCGTAGCGGGCGGCGTGATAGTAGGGATGGTAGATCGTCTGTCGCCAGCTCGGACCACCATTTGCCGTCATGATCGGCGCGATCACATTGACGAGCTGCGCCTGGCATGCCATCTTGACGCGATCCGCATGTTTGAGCATCGTAATCAACATCAGACCTACCAGCAGTGCGTCTTCGAAATTGTAGATATCTTCCAACTGCGGCGGCGCAATCTGCCACGGATCCATCGCTCTGTCCGCTGCGCGTGAGTGATACCAGACATTCCACTCGTCGAACGAGAGGTGCATCACTTTCTTGCTGCGCTTCTTGGCCTGCACATAATCGCAGATTCCTACCACGCTGCTGATGAAGCGATCCATGTCGATGGACTTGGCCAGGAAGTTGGGCGTGTTGTTGGTGGGGTTGCCGTAGTAGGTGTGTAGCGACAGATATTCCACCTGCTCGTAGGTATGATCGAGCACCGTGGCTTCCCAGGCCGCAAAGGTGGGCATATTGCGGTTGGAGCTGCCGCACGCCACCAACTCAATTGACGGATCGACCCACTTCATCACCTTAGCCGTCTCGTGGGCCAGGCGTCCATACTCGTCCGCCGTCTTGTGACCGATTTGCCAGGGGCCATCCATTTCGTTGCCCAGGCACCAAACTTTGACGTTGTGCGGGTCGGCGTAGCCGTTGGCGCGACGTCGGTCGCTCCAGAGCGTGTCGCCAGGGTGATTGCAGTATTCGATGATATCGCGGGCCGATTCCAGGCCACGTGATCCCAAATTGACGGCCAACATAGGCGCCGTATTGGCCTTGCGGCACCAACTCACAAAGTCATCGGTGCCGAAGAGATCGGGTTCGATGGTGCGCCAGGCCAGCTCCAGCCGCCGCGGACGTTGATGGCGCGGGCCGATGCCGTCTTCCCAATCATAGCCCGAGACGAAATTGCCGCCAGGATAGCGCACGATGGGCACATTCAGATCCTGAATGAGCGTCAACACATCTTGGCGGAAGCCGTCTGCGTCGGCCTGTGGATGATCCGGTTCGTAGATACCGCCGTAGACGGCGCGCCCCAAATGCTCGATGAATGATCCATAAATACGCGGATCCACATCACCAATGCGGAGTTCAGGATGCAAGGTAATTCGAGTCGATTCAGGCATATGATCTCTTTTCTTGTAGATGATTGTGTAGACTAACCATTAATCTTTGTGCCAGTTGGGTGAGTTGTCAAGTTTGGGCTATACTGCCCGTTATTACCATCCTCTATCGCCTAACCACCCAAGGAGCGCCATTGTGGTTCATCAATTTACCGTGGATGAGATCCACGTCAACCTGTATGACGACAAACCTTCGCTCAGCGAAGCCGCCGCCGATTTGGTGGCAACGCGGCTGAAAGAGACGCTGCAGGCGCGCGGCGAGGCCAATCTCGTCCTGGCGACCGGCGCTTCTCAGTATGATTTTCTGGCGGCCTTGCGTCGCCGCACCGATATTGATTGGACACGCATCACTGCCTTTCACCTCGACGAGTACATTGATCTGGATCCAGAGCATCCGGCCGGCTTTCGACGCTTTCTGCGTGAACGCTTCTTTAACCACGTGCAGGTGAAGGCCGTGCATCTGCTCGACGGCAACGCAGCCGATCCAGTAGCCGAGGCCGCCCGCTACGGTGCCCTGCTGCGTCAGCATCCTGTCGACGTCGCCTGCATCGGCATCGGCGAAAACGGACACCTTGCCTTCAACGATCCGCCTGCGGATTTCGAGACCGAGGCCAAAGTCCTCGTCGTCAATCTAGACGAAGCCTGCCGCCGCCAGCAGGTCGGCGAAGGGCACTTCCCCGATCTGGCTGCCGTACCGGCGCAGGCACTCTCGATGTCGATCCCGGCCATCTTGGCAGCCAGGACCATCTCCTGTGTTGTGCCCGATGTGCGCAAAGCCGAGGCGGTGCGCTGTGCCCTGGAAGGCCCTGTCACGCCGATGTGCCCGGCCTCAGCCCTGCGTGGACATGCCGATTGTCACCTGTATCTCGACACCGGATCGGCGAGCTTGCTGGCAGAGGTTCAGGAACTAGACAATTTGTAAATCACGGAGGACATCGGGCCACACTTGACCGGTGGTACAGATGCCATATTTCCGCCGTGATATTTGCGCCGCAATCTACTGGCCCCGCTTTCCGGTCACTTATCGAAGGAACTGACCCATGCCCACCCCCCTCCGCGCCATCAACGCCGCACAGATCTGGACGCCTGACGGCTTCCGTTCGCCAGGGACTGTCTGGCTGGATGCCGGTCGCATCATTGCCGTGGACGATACATCCACGACGGGCGACGGGATTCTCGACGCCGGCGATGCCATTCTGATCCCCGGCCTGATCGACATTCAGGTCAACGGCGCACTCAACTGGAGCTTTCAGGCCCAACATCGGGCGCACTTCGAGTCCATCCTCACCTATCACCGCGCGCGGGGGACCACTACCCTGCTGCCCACCCTGGTCACGGCGCCGGAGTCGACGCTGGTCGAGAGCCTGGGTGTCCTGGCCGACTATATGGACACCACTCCCGCCGTCAGCCTGCCCGGCATTCACCTCGAAGGACCGTTCCTCGCCCCCGAAAAGAGTGGTGCTCACGATCCCGCGGCGCTCACGCTACCCTCAGTGGAGCTAACCAGGCGTTTCATCGACGCTGCGCGTGGACGGATCGCAATCCTGACCCTGGCGCCTGAACTGCCCGGCGCCGTCCCGGTGATTGAATTTCTGACCCAACAGGGCATCATCGTATCTGCGGGGCATACGGCGGCTACCTACGCCAGCATGCAGACGGCGATGCGCGCCGGTCTATCCTGTGTGACGCATGCCGGCAATGCCAGCGACTGGCCCCATCGCGCGCCGGGGCCGCTGGGCTTCATGGCATCGGAACCGGGGATCGTGGGCACGTTACTCGCCGAACCCGGCCTGGCCTGCGGGATCATCATGGACGGCTATCATTTCCACCCCGCTTTACTACCTCCTCTTGTACACGTCAAAGGCGCAGATCATGTCCTCCTGGTTTCTGATGCGTCCACCGTCGCCGGTTGTCTGCCGGCAGATTATGAAAGCGGCGGTCTCCAGGTCACTGTGCACCCCGAAGGATTTGCCACCAGTGGACGCGGTGGTGGCTGGCTGGCCGGCAGTACCATTACGCTGCTCGATGCCGTCCAGCGCGCCGTGGAACTGGCGGGGATTCCGTTGCACACGGCGGTACACATGGCGACGCTCGCCCCGGCCTGCTTGCTGGGGATCGACGAACACAAGGGGCAGGTTGCCCCAGGTTGCGACGCCGATCTCGTTGTCCTGAACCGCGATCTCACCCTGCGCCACGTCATCATCGGTGGACGAGAAGCAGCTCCATCCACAAATTAGCCTCTGAAACAACCAGGCTTTTTTCTCATTTTTTCTGCCATAGTTTCAGTATATGCTGTGAAAGGGAATCTCTACTTTTCAGCGCGCCGGCACACTACGCCGCACTGGCTGCGAAGTAACAGCCATGACCCGATACGCGAGTACCCGATATGAACCTTTTGACTGCTTCACCAGTCCATGGGGTTGCGGGGAGAAAAAGATGATCTTCGGTCGAGACTTTCCGTCCATAGCGGTGCCCGGGCCGTCGCCGACAGAGCAGGTTTTGGACTCAGCCGCTCGGCAGCGTTTCGTCTTCCTCGTGCGCTTTTTTGTGTACATTGCACTTGCCGTGCACGTGGCCCTGGCTCTGATCATGGTCTCGCTCGATATCATGAATCTGGCTGTCATCAATGTGGGGAGCATCTGCATCTATATCGTGGCCATTTTTATGGGGCGGCGGAATCATATTGACTTCGCCTATTTGCTCTGCACATTCGAGGTGCTGGCCCATGCGGTTATCGCAACATTGATCTTAGGCTGGATGAGCGGGTTTCACTACTACGTCTCGGTGATTGCCCTCTTTGGTTTCTTTCACCCATCCCGCCGCTTGTGGCCGAAGTTGGTCGGCGCCGTGATCATGTTCGCCCTTTATGCGATGCTCTTTGCGGTTGCACAGAGGACACAGGTGTCAGCACACGTCTCGCTCGATCTACAGTCGGCCTTCGAGAAGTTGAATCTGGCTATCTTCTTCATCGTCAACGTGTTGCTTGGCCTCATGTACACCAAAGCTGTTGAGGATGTTGAGACCCGACTGCGTTCTGCCAATCGTCGGCTCGATAGGATGGCGCGCACCGACGCCCTGACCGGTCTACTTAACCGGCACTCGATGGTCGAATTGCTTACCCGCGCCGTGACTGACGTGGAACAAGGCTCACACACGTTCACGCTGATCCTGGGCGACGTGGATGACTTTAAATCGATCAACGATCAGTACGGGCATAACTGCGGTGATCAGGTGCTTAACGAAGTTGCCGACCTGCTGCGCCTCTCTGTCCGTATGCCGGATCAGATCGCGCGCTGGGGCGGTGAAGAGTTCCTCATCTTCTTGCCCGATACCGGCGCTGCTGCCTCGATGCTGGTGGCCGATCGGATTCGCAGACGGTTAGAAGATCACGTCACACTGTGTGGCGGCATCCAAATCTCGGTGACTATGAGTTTTGGCGTCAGCCAGTATCGAGCCAACGAGACTTTCGAGCGGACCATCCTCGGCGCTGATCGCGCCCTTTATGCCGGCAAGGCGCAGGGCAAGAACTGTGTCGTCCTCGCCGCCGAACACGCCCCCCGGGTCTGATCCAGATCATCCCCGCCTTACCGCCACGACGACTGCCACAGCCCCGCTCAAGTGTAGAGAGTCATTTCGAGATGGTGGCACGATTTCAGAGACCAGTGATAGAATCACGCTATCCCATCCTCACTACGCTTGAGTCGCAGGATTCAACAGCTCACATTCAAAGGAGGCTCCCATGGCCATGCCAGATGTCGCCGTTGCGCAGACGTCCGATGCAACATCCGCCGAACGCCTGCTCATCGTCGACTGTGATGTGCACCACCAATTCGATCAGCCGTCGGTGCTCTTTCCCTATCTGCCGCGACACTACGTCGAGTACATCAAAGACTTTGGTACGATGATGCCGGGGTTAGGCTACACCAATGTGCCCGGCAGCGGCGCCCGCCACGACCTGTGGGTCGGCCAGGAAACCAACCCGGCTACGCTGCCTGAGGTCTGCATCGAGAAGCACCTCAACGTCTACGACATCGACGTGGCCATCCTCACCGGCGGTCCATATGCCGCCGCCGTCCATCCTGATGCCGACTATGCCGCGGCTTACTGTCGCGCCTTTAACGATTGGACGCTGGACCATTGGGTGGGCGCAGATGAACGCTTCCGCGCCTCGATCCACATCGCCCCGACAGACCCACAGCAGGCCGTGGCCGAGATCGAACGGCTGGCGCCGCTCAAGGAATTCGTGCAGGTGTTGATGCCCGCCGGGGCGCGGCTGCCCTTTGGCAATCGTTTTTACCACCCCATCTACGAAGCGTGCGAACGGCATGGGCTGCCGGTCTGTGTCCACTTCGGCGGCGAGGGCGCGGGCATTGCGGCACCGCCCACCGCCGCCGGTTACCCATCGTACTACCTCGAGATGCGCATGGCGCGTCCACAGATTGCCATGGCCCACACCGTCAGCTTGATCTGCGAGGGCGTCTTCGAGAAGTACCCTGCCTTCCGCTTCCTCTTCATCGAGCACGATGTCTTCTGGGTGCCGGGGCTGCTCTGGCACATGGACGGCGACTGGAAAGGACTGCGCGATTATACGCCGTGGGTCAAGAAGCTGCCCAGCGAGTACGTGCGCGGCAACGTCCGCTTCGGATCGCAGCCCCTGCCCGACACGCCCACCAGGGCCGATCTGGGCAAGTTCCTTGAATGGATGCATGCCGACGAGGTGATGGTCTACGCCAGCGACTACCCGCACTGGGACTGGGATGAACCCGCTACCTTTTTGCAGGGTTTTGAGCCGTCGTTGCGACAACGGATCATGGTCGATAATGCACACGAACTCTACAACCTGTGATCGGCGATCCGATCATGGCGACGACGAAATTACCTGTGGACGCAAAACGCTGCGTCGTGGCCCAGACCACCGAAATCGGGCCGGGCGAGCGGCGCATGGTCATCGTGGACGGGCGTGAGATTGGCCTTTTCAATCTCGACGGCGTCTACTACGCATTGCTTAACTACTGCCCCCACCGCGGTGGACCCCTGTGTCAAGGGCGTATCCGTCCCCTGGTCACGGCGGAGAGCGTCACCCAGTTGACGCACCAACGCGAGGGCGAGATCCTCAAGTGTCCCTGGCATCAGTGGGAGTTCGACATAAAAACCGGCCGCGCATTGTTCGATGCGCGGCTGCGGGTCAAGGCCTATCGTGTGGCGGTGGAGGGGGATGAGGTGGTGATCTATTCGTGATTGCTGCCTTGTGTGGCGTGGGTCGAGGACGATACACCTTCCCCGGCATGTGCAGGAATGCGCTGCGCTAGGGCAACGCAAGCAGCAGAAAGCGACATGAGTAACGAGAGAGGTCCTCGCCGGCGAGGACCTCTCTCGTTACTCATTGTTCATCGTGCGCGTGATCTGCTCAAGGTGTGCATGTCCATGTGCAGCGTAGAGGGCCAACTGCTGATCCAGCGAAACGAGGCCGCTTTCCGGGTGATAGCCGGTGCGGTTCCAGGCGTCGGCGGGCAGAGCTTCCCAGAAGATGACCCAACGGATGTGCAGACTGGCCAGTAACGCCAATGAGGTAGAGACATTGGCATCGGCGGCGTCGGGAAAGTTGGCCCACCGATCCTGGTCGTAGGGTTTGAGCGGTGGACGCTCTTCGCTGGCGATGAGCTTGCAGCGGATGTAGCTGTTCATGTGTGAATCGGCCAGGTGATGCACATTCTGCGCCACCGTCCACTCGCCGCGGAGGTTGACGGCCGTCAACTGTTCGGGCCGTAGATCCTCGACCAACGCCGCTACCTGGCCCGGCAATAGCCGAATCTGCTCGATCAATTCCTGTCTTTGTGCCTGCGTCGACATGGTTTGCTCCGCTTCTGTGGGTAGCGCGATTGGTTGAGTCGAACGGCGCAGATCGTATCAGAAACGGCGGCACTGTTCAAAGAAGACAAGTGTCTGGGGTCGATTTAAGATCAGAGGCGACAGTGCCGGGGAGCGCACGAAGGCCGGGGCGACATAATCAAACTTTTGATGGATCTGAATGAGACTTTAGGTAGATGCACGTTGGGTTGCTTTATCCGAGAATGAACAGTGCAGGGCTTACAAGCGTCTTAGGAATGGGTGTTATGTGATGAACGTTTTGCACTTGCGCGATGGAGGTTAAGTTGAATCGTCTTCCCAAGATTCGTCGAAATTTCGTGATAGCGTTATTGACGCTGATTGTAGCGGTGATGTTGCCGGCGGCGACTCTTGCCTCGGGCGGATGGTACGCCGAGTATTTCCCCAATCGTGATTTGTCAGGAGCGCCGGCCGTCGTGCGCACCGATCCCAATCTCGATTTTAACTGGGGCGCCGGCTCACCCGATGCCCAGATCCCAGCCGATAACTTTTCGGCGCGGTGGACACAGTCACTCTACCTTGAAGAAGGACAGTACGAGTTCAACGTGACGGCTGATGACGGCGTCCGTCTCTTTGTGGATGGCGGGCTGGTCATCAACGACTGGCGAGAGAGCACCAATGCAACGCGTACCGGCAGCATTCAATTGGGGGCGGGCACGCATACGCTACGCCTTGAGTACTTTGAGCAGACCGGCCAGGCCGCGGTTCGGCTTGGTTGGGAACGCAAACCCATTGTCCGCCTCATTGGCAATATCATCACCTATGCGGAACCGGGCACCTGGGTGCGCATCTATCGTCGTATGCCCAACGGTGAATGGCAGTATATGAATCCCGGCGGCACAGGGCCCATCGATGCCAGCGGCCGCATCAAGGTCGATGGTCTGCCCGTGGAACCGTTCTACGGTGACCGCGGCCAGCCCTATCGCGTGGAACTGTGGACACAGGGGCGGATACTGCGCACAGTCGGCGATACCGACAACGGTCAACCAGAGTTCATTGTCTACCCGTCTCGAGACAACGTCACCCCTTGGGGTCCGCCTGCGGCTACACCACAGTCCACCCCAACGCCCTCGCCGACACCCAGGCCGGATGGCAGCGGCGCGGCCGAGCCAATCCTACACCGGCACGCTGGTCAATGCCCGGCATCTGAACGTGCGGCAAGGACCGGGAGTCGGCTATGCTGTGTTGACGACGATCAGCCGCAATCAGGTTGTCGAATTGACCGGTTACCGGAACGCCCGCGGCACCTGGATCCAGATCCGCGTCGACGGGATTGTCGGGTGGGTCAACGCATACTATATCAACACCGGCGTGACCGTCCGTACTTTGACGGTTGCCAGTTAGCACAGTCAAGTTCATGGGCCTCGCATTGCTCAATGTCAAGAGGCAAAACAAGCACCGGAACCTTCGCGTTCCGGTGCTTGTTTTAGTTCAGTTTGCCGTGTAGCAATTCAGATTCTCTCGACCTGGTAAATCCCGGCGGAAATTCGTCCATGTGTCCGACCAGAGGCAGGAGTGCCGTATTTCCGCCGTGGTAGTTGCGCCACCTCCACTAGCAGCCCAGCAGATCGGCCAATTGGTGAAGATCCCCGGCGTGGAGCGTGTTTTCGGCGCGGGGAGAAACATCTTTGGAATGCAAGCCGCCAAACTCCAGCGGGCGCTCGACATAAGCGCTGTAGAGTCCGCATGCACGAGCCCCCGCCAGATCCTCGTGGTGTGCCGCTACCAACATCACCTCATGCGCAGCAACGTCGAAGACCCGACATACGCCCAGATAGGCGTCAGGGTGGGGCTTGTACTTTCCGAAAATCTCCGCCGACAGGATACAGTCCCAGGGCAAGCCCGCATGTTTGGCCATGTTGGCCAGCAGACCAATGTTGCCATTCGACAGCGAACAGACCATGTAACGGCGGCGCAGACGTGTCAGTCCTTCCACCACATCGGGCCATGGATTGAGGCGATGCCACACCCGGTTAAGATGACGGATCTCGGCTTCGCTAAGCGACTGGATGCGATACTTGACCAGCAATTCGTCCAGGATCAGACGGTGAAGATCGTCGATTTTGGTCCACCCCAACTCGCCGGACATGACCCGGTCCATAGCCGGACGATAGCCGGCGCGCCAGGCGAGGGCAAACTCGCCCCCGTCCACGCCCAGATTGAGCGCGTCCACTTCAGCCGCGATGGTGCCATGCCAGTCCACCACCGTGCCGAAGACATCAAAGGCCAGGATCTTGATCTGAGATGGCGTGAAAGGCATCGTGGTTCCTCTCGTGAGCGTTGAAGGGTACTTGTTGCGCTACGTTGTATCGATCGATTCGCCTTGTGAGGCAGACGTTGCGTCACAACATCGACAGTGCCTGCTCCACAAAGTGCTGATGTTTGATGCGCATGGTCGCCTCGACGGATGGCTCCAGGCCCCACGTCTCCAACTTTCCCACCGGACGCAAGGCCGAGCACAGATCCCAGTAGGGCAGGTGGGTGAAGTCTGTTGAGGTCAACGACCGATATTCCTCTGTAAAACGCTCCATCGCCGGCGCGTCGAAAGCCCACAAGAGCTCAAGCCGGGCGTTGGCAACATCGGCCAGCGGATCATCCAGGGCGGCATCTTCCCAGTCGATCACCGCTGCCAGTTTTTCGTTTCGCCACAGCACGTTTCCGGGCCAGAAATCACCGTGGAGCAGCACCGGATCATTGTGCCTGCACAGCGGAGCGCATGTTTGCAGTGCGTGGCGAATCTCACCTTCGCTCATTGATGCGTCAAGATCGGCGGGGCGGTGCCCCGATTCCCTGTGCCCTGGCGGCAGAAAGCTGAGATCGGCCGTCGCAGGAGTGATCGCGTGCAGCCGGGCAAGGAACGCGGCGAGTTGGCGTAAATAGCTGCCCAGGTCGCCGGGGGTGAAGGCGGCCTCTCCTTCTACATAGGCGGTGACCAGGACCGGAGCAGGGAAAAGCATACATGACCGATCGAGGTAGATCGGTTCGGGTACGGCAAGCCCGGCGCCGTGGACAAGCTGCAGCAGCCGAAATTCGAGGGCCGCAATCTGCGCATTGCGTGAGAGATCCGCCGCGCCGTGTCGGCGCACAACCCATTTCTGCCGCCGGCCGTCGCCCCCTTCCACCTCGAGCGCGGTCACGCTGGCCGAGACGCCTCCGGTCAACGGCCAGTGACGCAACAATCGCCACTGCGCATCGATCTGCGCAACCAGTCTTGCATACGGATCAGAAGCGGGCGTCGACATGATATCCTCTGCGGCACTCACCGATAGATCAGGCCGACTCGTTCAACGGTGCCGACTGTGTTGTCTTCCACCCAGATGATCTCCACCGCCTCTACCATTCCGCGAACTTCAAACGAACCTGTGTTGAGTTTGTCCACGACGCGTTTTGCCAGTCGAGAATCGGTGAAGTTGGCAACCCCAATGTGCGGAATATAGGGAGTATCAAGGCGTAGCTGGCCGGCCAGTGGACCCGTGTAGAGCTGATCGTGGAGTTTCACGATGTTGCTCGTCCCTTCATCGGGGATCAGAAAGATCGGCGTAGAGTCGCTGAATCTGTCTTCACCCAAGACGGCACAGCGAATGGCGAACTCAAATCTGCCAACGTTCTGTACAATGCTGCGCACATGCGCGGTAAACGTTGCTTCTTCTAGCCCACTGCTCAGGAAAACCAATGTAAAGTGCGGATCGATCATGTGGTAGCGGTACTCGTCGTGCTGTCGGCGGATATCCTGAAGCCATGTGAAGTCCTCCGCAGATAGCACAGGATAGGTTACAACGGCGAGGCTTCTGGTCATGTGGCTTGTCTCCTCGATAGGACCCTTGTTGAGCGGATCTTGCCGGCAGAACTGATCTAGGCAGTGCGTCTAAACCAGAACCATGCCGAGCGCCACGGCGCCTGATCGCCCACCTGCGTCGTACCGTACTCTACTCGTTCCACGTCGAATCCCTCGCTGAAGATTCGGCGCAGATCGGCCTCATCCAGCCACCGTTTGGCTTCGGGATCGGCCTTTACTTCGTTCATATGGGCAAAGAGCATGTAGAGCGCGCCCGGTCTGAGCAGCCGCAATAACTGACGATGGTAGCTGTTCAGTTCATCGAGGCTGAAACTGTGAGCGCAGCCCACATCGACGGCAAAGCTATACGGACCGTGCAGAAAGTCGAGTTCGGTGACCGGGGCCAGGTGGAAGTGTATGCCGTCGGCAACGCCCGCTTGCTCGGCGCGCCGGGAAGCTTCCTCAATGGCCTGTGGGATAAAATCCACGGCGTCTACCTGCCAGCCCAGCCGCGCCAGGAAGAGTGAGGCTCTACCCAGCCCGCAGCCTAGATCCAGCGCGCGATCAACGGGCAGCGTCGGCACGGTGGACAGTATCTCGGGCGGCGGATCAGGCTGATCCCACGGGACGGGGCCACTGTTGTAGAATTCGGATAGACGCTCAAACCGCGATTGTTCTTGTTGAGACATTGTTATGATTCCTCCTCTGCCTCACGAGTTACGCATGACCATATCCCACTTGTTGCCGTATAGATCGAGGAAGACCACAACGGTGCCGTACTCTTCCCGGCGAGGCTCTTCTGTGAAACGCACACCCTGGGCCTTCATGTGGGCGTAGTCATCCCAGAAATGGTCTGTGTGAAGGAACAGAAAGACGCGACCGCCGGTCTGGTTTCCCACATGCAATCGTTGTTCCTCGTTGGCGGCGCGCGCCAGTAGCAGCGATGCGCCCGACGCTTGCTGCGGCGCAACCACAACCCATCGCTTTTCCGGTGTCATGGGCGTATCTTCAATGAGGTGGAAGCGGAGCGCTCTGGTGAAAAACTCAATTGCCTCGTCATAGTCATGCACAAGCAGGCTGACAGAGGCGAGTGTGCGCGACATGCACTCAGTCCTTTGGGTGGTAGATTTTTCTTGGCAAGCGCCAACGCCTCCATCATAGCATGCTTGTGCCACCCTTTCCCAAATGCCCAAACCAGATGGGTCTAGTGCAACTTCTATTTTGTGTGTAACTTCTATCGCTTGGATGTATCGAGATCTATGGGCGCTCCATGCTACGCTTGCTACACTAAGAGGTGGACACATTTTTCTGTTCAGCCAAGGAAACGAAGGGTCAATAACATGCAGCGGGCAGATGTGATTATTATTGGCAGCGGACAGGGTGGCGTTCCACTGGCACACGCCTACGCCCAAGACGGACGCGACGTCGTTCTGTTTGAGCGAGCGCAGTTTGGCGGCACCTGTGTCAACTATGGTTGTCTGCCGTCGAAAGCATTTCTGGCGTCGGCGCACGTGGCGGCCCGTGCTCGCAATGCCACCGAGTTGGGGATTCATGCCCAGGTCCGTGTCGATTTCCCTGCCGTGATGGCGCACGCTCGCTCTGTGATTCACAATTCACAGACCAATATCAAACAAGGGCTGCAAGACGCCGGCGTTCGACTCGTCGAAGCCACCGCTTCATTCAAGAACGAACAGACTGTGCAGGGAGGCGGCATCGAGATTCAGGCCGAAACCATTGTCGTCGACACCGGCAAGTCGGCTGCCGTTCCGCCCATCGAGGGATTGGATCGAGTCGACTTTTACACCTACGAAGACTTCTGGGAAATAGACTCGCTGCCGCAGCGCACGCTGATTATCGGTGGCGGCTACGTCGGTGTGGAACTTGGACAGGGCCTGGCGCGCTTGGGCAGCCGGGTAACGATTGTAGAGCGATCGTCGCGGCTCATTGAGCGCGAGGAAGAGGACGTCAGCCAGGTCATCGCAGAGGCGCTGGCCGCGGACGGCATCGACTTGCTGTTCAACAGCGAAGTCAGCGCCGTCCACAACAAAGGCGGATCGATCTCGGCGCAGTTGAGCAACGGGCGTACAGTAGAGGTAGACGCGCTGCTGGTGGCTACCGGGCGCAAGCCCAACACTGAGGCCCTCAACGCCGAAGCCGCCGGCATCAAACTCGACAAGCGTGGCCACATTGAAGTCGACGCCCACTTCGCCTCAACCAATCCGCACGTTTATGCCATAGGCGATGTCACCGGCCAACCGGCCTTCACCCACGTCTCTTGGGAAGACTACCGTCGTCTCTATACCATTCTCCACGGCGGAGAGCGCCGCCAACGGGATCGGGTGCTGGGCTATGTCTTTTTCACTGAGCCACAGGTCGGCCGCGCAGGGATGACGCTCGATCAAGCGAAGGAAGACGGGATCGACGCCAAAGCAGCCCAAATGCCGCTCAGCCGGGTTACCCGTTCTCACCTCACCGGTCGGGATGAGGGCTTTTATCGAATGGTAATTGACGCCGACACTGACAAGATTGTGGGCGCCACGCTGGTCGGTCCTCAGGCGGGTGAGTTGATACACGTCTTCATCGCCCACATGCAAGCCGGATCCACATGGCAGGTCCTGGAGCAGTCCGTGCATGTCCATCCCACCTACGCAGAGGGACTGCCGGTCCTGGCGCGTCAATTCAAAGACTGATTACACAGCACGAGGAAGGAATTCTACATGAAAACGAACCAATCGAGTCCGGCTGCTGGCCTACTTTGCCGAAAGGTCGGCATACTCCTGATCGTCTCAATTCTGATGAGCATGATCGTGGCGTGTGCGCCGGAAGAGGCTGAACTGCCAGAGGGTCAGATCGCCCCTTCTACCGAACAACAGATCATCAACCTGGTGGAAGACTACTATATGGGTGAGCAGAACGTGCTCAATGAAGGGGAAGTGCCTGCGTACGAGGCCAGCGTGGACGAGATCGATGGCGAGTGGGCGCGTGTTAGCATTCGCCCTGTCGGGGTGGAGTCCGATCAAGGACCCGACATCGTCTTCTTACAGAATACAGCCGATCTGGTGGCCAGGCCCACCGAAGAGGCTGTCTCAGGAGAGGCAGCCGGCCTGGAGCGGAGTGATATCGTTGGCTGGACAATAGTGGCCGGCCCGCAGGTTCAGTTCACTGACGAGGAATTGGATGCAGCCGGTGTCCCCGTAGACATTCGGTCGTAAGTAAGTAACCACTAGCGTCACCAAAAAGAAATCACCCATAAGAATAGCTCAGCCGCAATCCACGGCTGAGCTATTCTTATGGGCATTCATACTCACTTGTTTGACGGGCTAGACCCAGTAACCTGGGAAACCATAGTGGGCGTAGAGCATTGTCTCGTGGCGGCGATCAACACCTCGTTGAGGTTCGTACTCGGGACTCTTCTCGATCTGGTCTCGGGTCACATCGACGGAGGCCGTTCGATCCGCCCAACTGATGTCGCGGATCCACTCCGGCGCAATCAGCACTTCCTTGCCCAGAATCCAAGGGCCGGTGTCCACCAGGAGATAGCGGATGTTCCACTCCAACTCGTCGACAAAGAAATCTTTGACTTTGCCGATATCTCCATCGGTAGCATGGATGCCATAGCCGTGGACCTCGTTCATGCTGCGCAGGTCGGGATCACCGGCATCTCGCCTCGCCCTCTGTACCTCTTCAGGCGTCGTTTCTGCCGAGGTCGGTTCTGTGGTCAGCGGCGGAGACGTCGCCGGTGGCAGTGGTGCCGCCGCACCCACCGGTCCCATCGTCGACATGCCGCTGCTGGCGGCCGGGACGCCCCAATAGTAGGGCCACGCATAGTAATCGTGTAGGGCAGTTTCATGTTGGCGTGAAACCGGCCGGTCAAGATCAATGGCCGGGCTGTTTTCGATCTGTTCCTGGGTTAGCGGTGACAATACCTGGCGTCCCTGCCAGTCAAGTGCGGAAATGGCTGCCGGGGAAATCAGCACCTTGCGGCCCACCAACCAGGAACCGGTATCCACCACCACATAGCGAACTGTCCAACTCTCGTCGTCAAAATAAAAGTCGTCAATCGTTCCGACTTTGTCATCTTTGCCAACAACGTTGAAGCCTTCCATGTCGCGTGCTTTACGTAACATATTTTCTCCTTTGTTGTCTGTCCGAGAGGGCACGGCTGCGCTTTCAATTGCGACACAGCGACAATCTCGGATTGAGTTTTCGCGAAAGAGGCTATCTACGTGCGGCTCTCGCCCCTCGTCGCCCTTGCATCCTAAACCGAGTGTTGAGGAGACGCCATAGTCTGGGGTATACGCTTACGCTACATATTCTGATACAAATCAAATCGTTCTCAGTCTGCGCCGGACAGCCGTTATTCCTACACATTATTCCTACACAAACGCACTCCATGCTGCCTATGGTTGCCGGATGCGAGGATCCCCGGCGTGTCAGATGTTTTTCTGAATATGTCGATTTCTGTGCCGCTTTGCTGAATCAGGGCATATTGATTTTCCGTTCACGATCCTTCATCCTGTAAGGACAGCGTAATTTCTCTCATCTGAAGCCAAACAGCCCGACGCACGCTGATCGTGCATCCGTTTAGAAAAGACAATTAGACTAGACAAACCCTTATAGCGAAGGAGACTGGCATGGCAACGCAGAAATTGCCCGAAAATCAACGAAGCACGCCTGCTTCGTCCTTAAATACGGAGACAAACATGGGGACGGACGATCGGGTGCAAACCTACAAGTATGATGACGAACAGGGTGACGGACACCCGATTGACGACAAGTACAATTTTCATGAGGCCAGCTTTCGGCGACATTATCAACTCCGCTACAACGAAGCATTTAATGCAGACGATCGCGAAGGTCGCCCACGTCAAGCGGACGATACGCGCGGCTTCGAATTCTATGAACCTGCCTATCGTTTTGGCTATGAGTTGGCAGCAGAAAGTCCTGGCATTGCCTGGAATGCAGTGGAAGCGGAAGCGCAGCGTCATTGGCGCGCCAACCATACCGGTGATTGGCGTGAGGTTGAAGAAGCGATCCGCTACGGGTGGCAGGAGCAACGCGATCCAGAGTCGTTGCGCGTCCACCACAACGATGAGTACAGTGCCCTGCGCACCGGCTTCCAGGCGCATCACGCCGAGGCATTGAGCGACTCTGGCTTCCCCTTTGATGACTATGAACCGGCCTACCGACGTGGATACGACATGGCCATCGATCCCGTCTACCGTACCCACCTGTGGGCAGACGTAGAGCCGGAAGTGCGCAAATACTACGAGTCTGAATATGCCGAAGGTCAAATGCCCTGGGAACACTACCACGACGCGGCGTATCACGCCTGGCGTCAAGTTCGCGGCAGCTAAAGTCAAGCTATGTTTAGGCCCCCCACTTACTCACCCTGCACAAATCGGGCCGGTTGTCGGGGCATGAGGGGGATGGGACGGAGATCTGCGACAATGGGTGTAGATCTCCGCTCCCATCCCCCTCGTGCCCGTACCAATAGGGCCAAACGAATCCGCTGTTCATACCCAACTTGTAGGGCCGGCCTTGAAAAGGCCGGCCCTTATTGACCAAATGCAGCGGCTAGAACAGCCGCCATCTCCGTGTTCAATCCGCGTACATCGAGACGCGGCGTACTGCTCCTGAATGGGCTATGGGTTCACCCTGGTCAGGTCACTTATCGCTTCATTATCGGCGGGCAGAATGTCACGTCCATTTACAATCGAAGCTGTCGCCCGGAAAGTCACCTTCCCTATGCTGGCGTCTGCTGCAGTAAACGTGTAGTTGAAGCTGAAATCAGTGGTGCGGTTTGCTGGTCGTATCGGCACGGTCTGAACCGCCTGAATCGAAAACCGATGGATCCGGTGGCCAGAATCCGAACTGGGCGCTGGGGGCGGGAACCAAATCCACAAACAAGATGCACCGGGCCCATTTCTCAGCGTTTGACACCCCATTCGTTCTTTCTTATACTCTGCCAACCATCCGCTTTTCCTTGCAGAATGGCGCATTTGTGGGCAGACACGAAAGACAGGACAAAGGAGCCGCCATGTACCCGGTGTGTGAGGCAGGCGAAGACGTGGTGGATGCGTCGTCGAGCCAGTTCAATGTTCGCCCGTGAATGTGCAGCCCTGGCCCAATGGGACATCGCAGGTGCACCCGCAATCGAGGTGATGCACAAAGACCATCGCACTTTCAAGGTCACGACGGCCGGAGCCGTGTTTGTTCTCAAAGATGTCACAGACGGGTTCGATCTGGAGCGCCTGACCTTCACGGCGCACGTTCTCACGCATGTGGCCCACTGCGGTCTCAAAGTGCCTGCGCCCATCCTCTCGCAAAGGGCGCAGATCGCCGTCCAGGTTGGCGGACGCACCTATATCCTGTATGAGTTTATTGAGGCCGGCGCCAATCCGGCGCCTTCGGCGGCGTTGTTCCAGGAGACAGGACGCGCGCTGGCTCTCCTCCATCGGACACTGGCCGCCTATCCTGATGAGGATGTTCGCCGCAAGACCTGGCGCGAGGATATTGCCGGCAGCGTTGCCGGCTGGTTTTCCGCTTTGTGTGATGGATTGCCCGACGATCAAGCATCGCGGTTGCGTGTGCTGCGCCTGGCCCGTCAGAACGCCATCGAAACGGCTTTGTGTGGATTGCCCGAGCAGTTGATCCACCGCGACTGCCACCCGGGCAATCTGGTTGTCGACGGCACGCGCGTGATCGGCTTCATCGATTGGGAGGATCTTTGTGTCGGTCCGCGCCTGTTTGATCTGGCCTACTACGCAGCCCACTGTGGCAAGCTGGCCATCGGCGATCATGTCAGCTTCCAGCGCTGGCTGGCTTACCTGCCCCACCTGCTCAATGGCTATCTCGATCATCACACCCTCACCCAAAAGGAAGTGCTTGGCTTCCCTTACATGATGATGGCCTACCATCTTCTGCTCGCTCACTGGCATATGAAGCTCGGCCGCACGAAAAACCTGGCGCTTGAACTACGGGCGCTGACCTGGATTCACACCAACTTCGCCGACCTCCTCACGCTCTGGTAACCGATCCGCTTCGCCTGCTGTCGCCTCCGGTCAAGGGATACAATTCCAGATATATCTTTCCCCTCTCGCCTTACCCTGCCCCTCAGGTCCGGCCGATTTCGATTGCCAATCCGGCACTCTTTTGTTAAGGTAATAGCAGGTTTCCTATCCACCCCTCCACATGGAAGGACCATTTGTATGACCCCCGAACCCAATCAAACGAATCCCCTGCGTTCGGCACGCGTACTCATCATTGGCTTGACGGCGACCATCGTTGTGCTTACGCTGGCTGTGGTCGGCGTGGTGATCGGCAGTTCAGCGATTGCCGACAATGTGGCTACCCGTGACGAGCGCGTCAACGTGCTCACCACCAGCACCAATGACTGTGTCGAGTGCCATGAACGAACCACGCCCGGCATCGTGCAGCAGTACGGCGTCAGCACCATGGCCGCTGCCGGTGTGGCCTGTCAGGACTGTCACGAGGTAGACGAAGTCTACCCTGGCGCCACGGCGCACGAAGGCACCTTTATCCTCAACGAGCCGACTACCGCTATGTGCGAACGCTGTCACGCCAACGAGACGGCGCAATTCTATGCCAGTCGCCACGCTCTGCCTGCCTATGTTGCCTTTGCAGGCACCGATCCGCTGACCGAGGAGCAGCTTCAAATGCTGGCGAATATCCCCGAAGCCGGATTCCGCCCCGAAGGCGTGCTTATGCGCAATGCCCTGCATGAAATCGAAGGGGAAGCCATCACCAAATTCGCCTGCGAAACCTGCCACAACGTTGGTCTACCCGCTGTCGACGGTTCGATTGGTCAATGCAGCAAGTGTCACTTGCGCCATGAATTTAGCCTGGAACAGGCGCGGAAACCCGAGACCTGCAACCAATGCCATATCGGCCCCGATCATCCCCAGTGGGAGATTTATCAGGAATCACCCCACGGTGTTGCCTATGCCACCGGTGGCGACCGCTGGCACTGGGAAGCCGAACCCGGCACCCTCTCGGTTGAAGATTTCCCGGCGCCCACATGCGCCACCTGTCACTTTAGTGGATTCGGCGCATCGGGCACCACGCACGACGCCGGCGACCGGCTGACCTGGTTCCTTTACGCGCCGATCAGTGAGCGTCGCCCTGCCTGGCAAGACAACATGGTGCGCATGCAGGCCGTCTGCCGCGAATGTCACAACTCAGAGTTTATCACCACCTTCTACACCGACGCCGACAAAGCGACGGAGCACGTCAATGCCTGGGTGCAGGAAAGCAATGAGCTGATCGCACCGCTGAAAGAAAACGGTCTGCTCACCGAAGAGCCGTTCGATGAAACCGTCGACTTCGTCCACTTTGAACTATGGCATCACTGGGGCAGAACGGCCAAGTTCGGCGTCTGGATGCAGGGGCCGGATTACTCCCAATGGCACGGTGCTTACGAGCTGGTTGCCGATATGGTAGAACTGCGTGAGATCGTGAAGGAGCGTCTGGAAGCCGCCGGCATCAGCGCCGAGGATGTGAACATCGACGATGCTGTGCTGCCCGTGGGCGAAGTCGACCTTCCGGCGCAAGAGGAAGTGACGCCGCCGGGTACGCCTGCCGCGGTCGAAACCCCCTCCGCTGATGCCGAGACGGGAGAGTAGATCATGGCGGAACTGGCTTCTGTTTTCCCCGACTCGCTGCGGCGTGTACGACGGCTGCCGCTCTCGCGCGATCAGTTGATGCTGCTTATGATCGCGGTCAACGAGATCTTCCTGGGCATTGACACCTATCTGTCGCACATCATCAGCGGCACCATCGTCCCCCGCGAGTGGATCCCGATTGTCTTTGGCTTCACATCGGGCGTGGCGCTGCTCATCGCCGGGCTGATTGCGCTACGCAATCGCACGCTGGCGTCGGTGCTCGCCACGGTGACGCTGATCTTGAGCATTGGCGTGGGGCTGCTTGGCGCATACTTTCACCTGTCCTATGCGGCCCGCCCCTTCGCCCCGGCAGGGGAACGGCTTACCCTCGATCTGCTGGTGTGGGCGCCGCCGGTGCTGGGACCGCTGGCCTTTGCGCTGGCGGGCGTCCTCGGCATCAGCGCCGCATGGATTGAATCGCCCGCCAACAGTGGGCGCTTGATCCTATGGGGTGACCACGCTATCCAATTACCCTACAGCAAGACCCGCGCCTACTTCTTTATCGTGGGCATGGGCATCCTGGCCGCCTTGATCAGCAGCGTGCTCGATCATGCACGCACCGGCTACAACAACCCCTGGCTGTGGATTCCGCCGGCGTTGGGTATCTTCGGCATGGTTGTGGCCGTGACGATGGGCTCGCTCTCGGATCCGTCACGCCTCGACGTCTGGACCTACATCATCGCCATGCTGTTGCTCATTGTCCTGGGGCCGGTGGGTACACTGTTGCACAGTGAATCGAACCTCGTAGGCGGTTTCGGTGTCGTCATCGAGCGTTTCATCCGCGGTGCGCCATTCCTCGCCCCGTTGCTCTATACCAACATGGGCATGCTGGGGCTGATCGCTCTTGTCGATCCGCGCCTGGAGCGGTGAGGAGGCGGCCGGGTGATTGTGGGCCGGTCAAAGCGAGCACTGGCCCATGCACTATGCCCTCCGTACCCTGCGGGCTACTCCACCACCGCAGGCGACGGATGGGCGCCTTGTGCGCATAGTCACACAGCATGTTCTCAGTTCGGTTAATTCGTTTCAGGTAGTTAGTAGACATAATTAGGAGTGCAAAATGTACAAGTTACACCGTTTATTATCGATGGTAATGGCAGTCGCCTTCATCCTTGCTTCAGTGATGGTCGTTGGTGCCCAAGACCCTACACCAACACCCGTTGCAGAAGAGGAGATGGCTACTGAAGAGGCAGAAGTCACTGCAGACGATGAACAAACCCAACAGGAAATGCTGCAGGAATTCACGCCCAGTATCGAGGTGCGTGATCAAGTTTTCAGCGTGAGAGATGGGATATCGGTTACAGTGCCTGAGCTGTTTGCGACTGAAGATAGCTGGATCGTCATGCATCTAGACAACGATGGTGCGCCCGGCGCTATCGTCGGCTATACGTTTGTCGAAGCTGGCCCCCGCTATAATGTTGCCGTTAACCTCACAGAGGATTTGAACGAAGATACTGTTCTATGGGCAATGCTGCATCTAGATATGGGCGAAGCAGGTACGTTTGAATTCCCTGGTCCTGATGCTCCTGCACAGATGGACGATGAGGTCGTCATGGCGCAGTTTACGGCACTAGAGCCGGGCATCTTGGTTTCTAACCAGGAAGTAACCGACAACATGGTTACCGTAGAGGCAGTTGTGAGTGCAGCCGATAGCTGGCTGGCGATCCGCCGTGGCCAAGAAGGGGCGCCAGGAGAGGTGATCGGTTACGCACCAATTGCGCCTGGGGTAACGCCTAACGTTAGCGTCGAACTCACCGGTGACCTGGGCGATGAGGAAACGCTGTGGGCTACGCTTCACTATGATTCAGGCGTTAAGGGAGAGTTTGAATTTCCCGGTGATGATGAAACGATTGCCATACCAGAAGGTAACGTCCAGATATCGTTTGTAATCAACCCTGAAGGGGCCGACGGAGCAGAGACAGTCGCCTCTGATGTCGCCCCACTCCCACTGCTCAGGCGGAAATGGCTGCACCTATGCCTACCGCCACGCCCGTGATGCAGACAACAGCAGTTCCCGATATGCTGCCGGTGACCGGCGGTAGCCTGGCGCAGGAGAACAACAGCGCCATACCATGGTTAGCGGCAATTATTGCGGCAGGCGTCTTTGCCGGTGTTGCCCTGTTCCGGCGCCGTATGACGTAAGCCAAGGCTGCGAACTCTATAGCCAGTAGGAAAGGGTCAGGGTCCAATCGGATCCTGACCCTTTCCTACTCGCATGATCACACTATAAATCCCGACCGCCTCTTTCGCATCCTCATGGCCGCTTGTTTGGCTAAGATCTGGATGATCTACCTGGGCGTCTACGTCCGCCGGCATGGCTTGGTTTCCGTTATCCACCGCGCCGACCGCTGCAATTTCAGCCTGTTTCAACCCGGACTCGACCTCCTTGAACACTGTTTCAATGTCGTCTATAGTGGTGTCACTTTGAAAACAAGAGTTTTGTGCCCGGCGAAGCTAAGGTGCGGGACTACCCGGCAAGAGAGCACAAAGATAAATGCCTTCCCTTCTGCTTTGTGTTCTATGCGTTCTTTGTGGCAATCCTACTGCCTTTACCGCCACAGAGAACACAGAGAACACAGAGACAAGGTCGCTTCCCTCTTCTTCTTTGTGCTCTTTGTGTTCTCTGTGGCGATTTTCAGCATCTCGACGGAATCGCCGACGAGGGTCAAACATCTGATCTGCTGAAAGATCTGATACGTATCCCTGTGTTGTAGCGCACTTGCAAAAAAGCCTTTCTGCGCTATGCTGTGTCGTGATCGCTTCATCCCCCGCTGTTTTCTGTACGACCTCTGTCTCAACAACTCTATAATCGCCCCTGGCGACGCATGAAACATCGACCTGGATCGGTGTGCTTGTTGTGGCGCGTTTTTGCGCTGCTCTTATCACGTGGAGGGAACCGTATGTCACACCAACTGTCAAAGCATCACGCATGGGTTCTGAGCTTATTGATCGCGTTTTCATCGTTGTTACTTCCGGCAGCAACTCTCTCTGTGCAGGCCACCGTGACGGACACGCCTGTGCCTGTGGTGACCGATACGGTAGAAGAGTGGACTGTGGGCGCCGGTCTGCTCTATTGGGCCAACAATTGTTTTGCCGATGAGTTCAGCACTTTCGCCGCCCTCAAACGCAAACCGGCGTCGGGCGGCGCCCAGCGGACGATCTCTTCGATCAGACGATTAGGTGCCCTGTGTAACACATTCCGCTTTCCGGTCAGCAGTGGCGACGGGATCTACTACTTCAACGAGAGCCTGGCGCAGCTTGAACGGATGCCGCTGGGCGAACCGTTCACAGCCGTCACCGTAAAGACTCTGGAAAACAGCCAATTTCCAATCGTCCCCTTCGTGGAAGCCGGTGACTTTCTTTACTGGATCGGCATCTTCCCCAATCGCATCTACCGCACGCTCAAGGACGGCAGCGGCGTCATTGAAACCGTGGCCGACACCGCCACTTCGCCCGCCGATCTGATTGTGGTGGGCAGCACCGTCTACTGGACCGATAGCACGGGGGTCTTCAGTAAGTGCGGACCACCTGTGACGCCCTGCCCTGCGCCCCTCGCTCTCAGTATGCGCTTTTCTCGGGCAGCCAGCGCGGCAGCGGCCTCGTGTACCAATACCTGGGCGGTTTTCAGGGCAACTACCGCATCTACTGGGTGGAACGAGTGACCAGCGGCAGTGATACCAACTACACCATCCGCTATATAGGCTGCAACAACATTTCGGTCTGTTTCCTTCTTCCTCCGGAAGGGCAATTGCCGGGTCCGTCGCCGCTTCTCTATGCCGCCACGCCCAACTGGTTCATCGGCAAGCCTCTCCTCCTGAGCAATACTCTCTACTGGACGGAATTTGATACCCAGAATTTACAGAACGGCGACGTCAAGCGTAGGGTCTACAATGCCGCCGGCACCGGCGCAGACACCATCGCCACCGGTCAGGCCAACCTCCACAGCCGCGTCTATGTTGCCAACAATACGCTCTTCTTCGCCCGTCGCGGCAACGGCGTCTATACCCTGCCGATCGACGCCACTGCCATCCTGCGTGATTTCAGCGTTGACGGAATGGAGGTCACCCAGGGCATCCAAAATCTTGCCAACAACGCTCCCCTGATCGCCGATAAGACAACCTACGTGCGCGCCTATGGCCGCCAACTTTCCGGCCCCAGCACAACCAACGTCGAAGCGCGTCTCGTTGGCACCAGAACGGTGGGTCAGAACGAAGTGCCGCTGCCGGGCTCACCGCTGCCGGCGGCCAACGGTCTGCGCGCCCTCACCAGCGGCGGCGCCTTCGACCGCGCCCGCCTCAACGATGGCTGGTACTTCCTCCTGCCGCCGGCCTGGATTGCGGCCGGGGCGACCAACTGCCGCGTGGAGATCGACCCGCGCCAGAATCACACCGATCCCGATCGCGACAACAACCAGATCAGTCAGACGCTCACCTTCCAGGCTCAGCCGCCCGTCTGTGTGATGACGGTGCCGGTGCGCACCCACAACCCGCGACCCTCGGTCTATGATCCAAATGTCAACACCATGTTCAGCAACTTTGAACGGCGATGGCCGGTGCCCGACGTCTGGATCTTCCGCGATACCAGCCCCGTGGAGGAACTGGAGGTCTGCTGGTGGGGACCGGTGCCGTATCCTTGTTTTGGACCCTATGAATTGACTGATGGCTGGGGCCTGGGCGGTATCCCCGACGCCGACAAGGTCATTGTATCCCTGTGGGGGCGGGCGCAGCTCTCGTTCAACCCCGATGTCTGCGATGACATCAACGCGCCTGTTCATTTCATGGGGCTGGTCCATCCCAGATGCGAACACGGGCAACGCGCAGGGCTATGCCAGCACCGTCAGCAAGCAATCCTGGGTAAAACTGCCCGCGCATGCGCCCAATCCAATGCCGTCGGCCTGGGATGCGACGAGCGAGGGCAGCACCATGGCCCAGGAACTGGCCCACAACTATGGGCGCAAGCACGTCGACTGCAACAACCCCGACGACGTCGACGGCAACTACCCCTATCCGCCCTGTCAGATCGCCAACACGGGCGCCGAGAGTTACTACGGCTTCGACATTGTCTCGCAGCGGCCTATCCCGCCCAGCGAGGCGGCGGACTTTATGTCCTACGCCGGTCGCCGATGGGTGAGCGACTACACCTGGCGCGCACTGACGAATAGTTTTGCCGCTGCCCGCAGCGCCGCCAGTGACGAACCCGCGTGCCGCCGACGAAGGTGACAGCGTCTTCGTCACCGGTCTCGTGGACATGGATGAGAAACGCGGCGAACTGACCCTGGCCATGATCTTGCCAACCCAGACGGTGCCGCCCTCGACACGGCTGGCCTTGAGCAGCCAGAACGCTGCACCCCGCCACGAGGGAACATCGCAGTTCACCTACACGCTGCGTCTGCTCGACGCCGCAGACAACGTCCTCCTCGACCGCACACTCGTCTTGTTGGAAATGGACGATCACCGCACCGACAGCAACGCCGCGCTCTTTAGCGATCTCTTTGCGCCGCCTGCCGGGCAGGTCGCCAAACTGCAATTGTTGGCCGATGGCGAGGTGGTGGACAGCGTACCGCCGGGCGTGAACAAGCCTGTGGCCTCGGTGCAGCAACCGGCCGCCGGTGTACAGATCAGCGATACGCTCACCATTCAGTGGACGGCGGGCGATCCCGATCCCCAGGATCAACTGCTCTTCACCGTCCAGTACAGCCACGATGATGGTGCAAGCTGGCACACCCTGGCGCTCAACCTGCCCAGTACACCCGATCCGGTCAACACCCTCACCCTGCACGATCTGGGTATTCTGCACGGCAGTGGAACCAACACGGCGCGGGTGCGAGTTTTGGTCAACGATGGCTACAATACGGCCATCGCTACCTCGCAGCCTTTCACCCTCGCCGATCGCCCGCCGGATCCCACGATCCTGACTCCGGCGCCGGGGCAGACTTTCGCCGCCGGTGAGGCCGTCCTCTTGCAGGGGAGCGCCCTCGATGTTGAGGATGGCAAGCTGCCCGCCGCATCGCTTGACTGGCGTATGGATGGCATTGGCGTGGGGCAAGGGGCCGATCTCCTGGCAACGGGGCTTGCCTCTGGATCGCACACTGCCTCGCTCACCGCTACCGACGCCAACAGTCAGACGGCAACGACGAGTGTCTCGTTTGCGGTGACGCCTTTGAGCATTCCATTGGGGCAAGCCCCCACCCTCGACGGCTCCTGTGCAGACAGCGCCTACGCGGGGGCGCCTTCGCTGCCGCTGCGCCCGTATGCCGGCGGCGAACAGGCCGGTGTGCGTTTGTTGCGCAGCGCCGATCACCTGTGGGCCTGTTTCACGGGGCTGCAACTGGATACGCAAGATGTGGGCGCCGTGGTCAATCTGCGCGTGGACGTGGACAACAGTGGCGATGCCGATGCCCAATCCACGGACTATGGCTTCTTCGTGGGCGCGGACGGTGACGTCTTCACCCGCAGCGGCAGCAACGCTTTCTCCGACGCCGGCCCCGGTGGCCTGCAAGCGCAGATTCTGACTGACGCCAACGGGTGGAGTGCCGAACTGCGTATCGAGCGTGCCGTGCTCGATGGCTGGGATCACACCGTAGGCATCGCCGTCGGCCATCACAGTGCCGCCGTGGCCAACGACGACTACGCCTGGCCTTATGCGTCGGCCTGGGAAGAGCCCAACACGTGGTCTGCTGCCGCATTGGGAACTCAGCCCATGATCAGCGACCTCGATCCCTTCTCTGCGCCGGTGTTGGGTTCCTCTTTTGCCATGACCGTGGCGGGCAGTGGCTTCGTCAGCGGCACCGTGGCCCTGTGGGACGGCAACCCGCTGGCCACCGCCTTCCTGGATGAGGAGCATCTCAGCGTCGAGGTTCCCGCCGCTCGCATCGACAGCGCCGGTCTCGTCAGCGTCACTACACGTGCGCCCCAACCGGCCGGTTTCCTCTCCAACGCTGCCACATTCGTGGTGCAGGCGCAGACACCGCAGATTTCGGCGTTGTCGCCGTCTTCGGCGTCTGCGGGCGGACCCGGCTTCACGCTGACCGTGACGGGCAGCCACTTCGCACCCGGCGCACAGATCCTCTGGAACGGAACGCCGCAGCCGACGCAGTTCGTCTCGTCGGCCCAGGTGACCGCTCAGATCGGCCCCGATCTGCTCGTCAACGGCGCCACCGTCGGCGTTGCCGTCAGCACGGCTCCGCCCGACGAACGGGTATCTTCGCCCGTGGCATTCGAGATCCGTGTGCAGTCGCAGTCGCCGGCGATCTATCTGCCGTTGCTGGCCAAATAAGCGGTTGCGCCGTTTAGCCGAAAGTTCTACCCAGGCCTGTCTCCCCTTTCTGCATCCTGGCTATGCCTTTTGAGATTGACAGACAGTCAAACCTTCAATAGGCTGGAGGGGACGTCGATTCGACGTCCCCTCCAGTTCATTTCCTGCGTACCCGACGCAATCCGTGGATGTTTCTTCAACAAGTTGAAAGCGAAGCTCTCGTGGACGAGGTAGTCAATGTAACCTTCAACTGGCAGTTGTTTTTTCAGTATCTTTTGAAGCTGGGGATTGCCTTCTTATTGGCGCTGCCGGTGGCATGGGAACGTGAAATTCAGAGTCGCAGCCTGGGGTTGCGCACTTTACCCATTGTGGCGGTGGCCAGTTGTGGCTATCTGCTGCTGGGCCTTCGGTTCGCGCCCGATGACAATCAGGCGCAGGCCCGGCTCGTACAAGGCTTGATCACCGGCATCGGCTTCATCGGTGGCGGTGCCATCCTCAAAACGGATAACCGCGTCCACGGCACCGCCACCGCCGCCAGCGTGTGGTCCACCGGGATTGTCGGGGCCACCATCGCCTACGGTTATTACGAGATCGCCGTAGTGGTGAGCTTGCTCAACCTGCTGGTGTTGCAGGTCTTTACCCGGCTAAAGGGGTATATCAACAGTGGAGATGATGGTGATGATGATGAGTAATGGGCAGCGCACAGCCCTGAATGAACTCTGGGCTGTGCGCTACCCACTCTGTCGACACACAATGGCGAAAGGGTTTCGGCGTAAATCCGACTGTGCGCGCTATGCACACATCGTGGATAGATTTGCGCCGGGATGACTGGACCGCCTACGCTCCACGCCCCAGCATGCCGGCATCGAATTCCGCGTGTTGGTTCTCATTCGACTTCCCCGGTCGATAGAAGTGGACGATCATGGCGACGACCAGCGGGACAAAGACGATCAGGTTGTACATAAAGTGCAACTCCACGCGGGGAAACCAAAGTTGACCGATTCCCATCTGCTGTGAAGCGCCGAAGAGATACTTCCCCGTCAGCCATTGCACTTGCAGCAATGTGTGTTCAAAGAAGTGCCAACTTTGCGCCGCAAGTGCCACCTTCCACCAGGTCCGGGCTTTGCCGGCAAAACCGCCATACAGAAGCACAATGCCTCCCCAGAGGAAGAGATTGTAGGTGAAGTGCAGCACCTCCGATTCCACGAGACCTGGGAACCAGATCCCCAGCGCGCCGCCGGCATCTTTGGGCAGCCAACCCCACACGTAGATCTGATAGACCTGCATCAGATGCTCGACCCAGTGGCCCAGTACGATCACCATGTAGAGCCATAGCACCCGCCGGTGCAGTGGTCCGTTGATCTTCTCCAGCCAGGAGAGGCCCGGCCTGTTCTTACCGTTCATACTCGACATTACGATTTCTCCTTTTTGTTCGATTGACTGCTTTGGTTGCGACTGATTGCCGTCTCTCAGCAATTAGCAGAACTGCTTTCATTTGTGCTGCCCAACTTATGTCTCACCCGACAAAGAAACGAGGCCGCGACAGGTGTGACGGCTTGAACATGGGCCTTGCGGCGCTCAGCGCTCATCCGTGGCCACTGTTCTACCCAGGTCAGGGCCAGGTCGAAGGCGTCGGTGGAGGTGGGCGTGTGCAGATTGCGTTCGATAACCGGACGCCCGCGCTCAAGCAAGAAGTGCGTGTCGAAGAGCATCTCGTTCCAGATCGGGTAAGCCCGACCAACCTCGACGGCTGCATGGACGATGGCCCGATCCACTTTCCAGCGGGTGACGGCTGCCTGCCAGTTGGTAAACCAGCGACGATGATGGACGGTTGACTGCGTTAAAATAGACATAACCTCTCCTTTGTTGTGTCAAATGCTGGGTCAAACATTGTAAGTTTCCACCTAACCTATGGGTCCAGTTACCGGTGTATGTGGCGGCCGGTTGGATCGTTCGCCAACCCAGGTGGACTTGGCGACAAAGATCAGCCAGGCCCCGGCAAGCAGCGCGATGATCCATTGCAGATAGATCAACGCCTTCGTCAACCAGGAGACTGCCACGACCTCCATGGCGAAGCCGGCCACGCCTTGTTCGCCATTTGCACCCTGGATACGTACATCGACGCGGTAGGAACCGGGCTGCATCAGCCGAAAGGCCGCCTCCTGAATTACGCCGCTCTGCTGCGGCGGGCGGGCAATCGCCACAGTGGGCCGGCTTGTAGCGGCGAGCGGTGTCACGATCACCTGAACCAGCACATCCAATGTAGGCACCTGATCGTCCGTGAGCACGACAGTCTCGACGTGGATCTCGCCGGTGCGCAGCACGCCGGGTGCCGTCCACGCCGTCAGCCGGTAAGGTCCGGCCTCAACATCCTGCAGTTGGAGGACCCTGTCCTCTCCGTGTGCCTGGGCTGTTTCTGCAAAGGGGACCAGGAGCAAGAACAACAGCGTGATCACCCTCACGAAAGCCTGCCGGTACGTTCTCATCTTTGTACTCCTTCGCTCATTCCTTCGTGTGTTTGGACCTGCGCCCATACCATACCCGCCGGCACAGACGAAAGTGTGACGGGGCCGGCCACAGGCGCGACGGTTCCGCGACGACAGATTTCCGCGCAAGACAGAATGGATTCGTCGCGATCTCGTCCTGGCTCGCCGCTATAGTAGACGCAGACAGAAAACGGACATACACCGATAGAAAGGAGTCAACCGTGGAGACGCTGAGTACACTTGTATCTGCACTAGACAGATTCTTCGAACTGGAACATCTGGCCCAGGACCCGACCTTTTGTCGCCATCTGCCCGCAGTCTACCAGGCGAGTGGAGTGGCCTGGCAGACACAGTTCGAGCCTGACTTCGTGCAGAGGTTCAACGGGCTGATGCTGCGTGGGGCAACACATGTGGAAACAATCTACACGGCGGTCTTCCCCAGCGAGGATGTGCTTGAACGCTTCATCTCACAGGCATCACCCGGCGATCTGCTCTTTTCGCACCACCCACTCGACATGGAATGCGGCGATCCGCGTGGATCATGGGGACGCGGCTTCCGCCCCATCCCCGCCCATTTGCTCGACGCGCTCAAGTCCAGGGATCTATCCTTTTACGCCATGCACTCGCCGCTCGACTATAACTGCATGATCAGCACGAACCTGGCGATGGCGCGGGCGTTGGACAGCCGCATGTTGCACCGCTTCCTGTGGCGCGAGGACAAGTCTATCGGCCTGATTGCCGAGATCGACCCAATCTCGTTCGACTCGCTGATCGAGCGCTTGCTGGCGGAGTTTGAAATTCCATACGTTGATTTTGAGGGGAATCGTCCTGATCGGCTTCAGCGGGTGGCGATTGTGGCCGGCTGCGGCGACCGTGTGGGGTATATGCAGGAGGCCGAAGCCAAAGGAGCCGACGCCTATATCAGCGGCGAGATCCATTGTCATATTGACACTGAGTACGGGCGCAGGCGCTATCAAGAAATCATAGACTATGCCGCCGCTACACCGATGGGGCTGATCGGGGTCTCGCACGCCGCATCGGAAGAGTACGTGCTCAAGACGGATATGGCGCGCTGGTTTGGCGACGGCTTTGCGGTCAACGTAGAGCGGTTGCCGCCGGCGCAGTGGTGGCATTGAACTGGCGCCGCCGGCTATGACACCTCGTGCAGGATCATATTGACCATCTCGGTGCGGCCCCGTTCGCGACCGTGTGCCTCGGCGGCGGCGACAACCGGGAGCGGCAGATCGCTGGCGATCCAATCGCGCAGCCACGAAGAGCGATCCTTGAAGATGTGCCAGGTCGCCGCATCCTCGTCTACCAGGACAAGTGCAGCCAACGCCTGAACCTCTTTGTGGCGGCGCGTGGCTTGATCCAGGCCGGTGAACTTGCTCTCTTTGGCCAGGATCAGGGCATAGTAGTAGAGATAGATGGCGATATTCGAAAGCAGGTCTGCATTTACGGCCACGCTCAGCCCATCGCACAGATAGCGCCGGGCCGCGCCAAGATCGTTCATGCCGCAGGCCGTTTCGGTGAGACAGTACAGATTGTGCGCGATGTAGACCGGGCTGCCCAATGATCGCGCGATCGCCAACCCTTCTTCACCATACTTGTGAGCATCCTCGAACTCGCCCAGATCGTTGAGGACGCGCGCCAATCCGCCCAACCGCCCCGAGACCTGCCCCAGATGGCCGATTTCGCGGCAGAGCGTCAGGCTGCGCTCGAAGGCCTGGATGCCGTCGAGCAGCCGGGCGCCCCCCACCGCCCAGTTGACCATGCCCAGCCCACCCAACGTCAGCGCCATGCCATGGGCGTCGCCGATCTCCTCGAAGCGAGCAAGCCCTTCTTCATAGTAGCGGCGGGCGTCGCCATATTCGCCCCGTGCAAATGTGACGAATCCCAGCGTGTCGAGGGCATAGGCAATCCAGTCGGCGCGGCCAACTTTTCGGCTCAGGGCCAGGCATTCCTCGGCCAGGGGTTTGCTGGCTGCGTAGTCGCCAAAGGTGGCATAGAGCAGATTCGCCAACTGTTGCAGGGCACTGATGACCCCAGGGGTGTCTGCAAGATCGCGGCACATGGCAAGGCTGCGCAGCAGGTGATCGCGCCCGATCTCGCGCTGTCCACGCCAGATGGCAACCTGCCCCAACAAATTGAAGATGAAGGCGATCTCCTGCGGTTCGGCTGACGTCTGCGCCATCTGCGATGCCTGGTGCAGGCAGAGTTCTGCGGAATCGAAGTCGCCCAGGAATTGGTGAAATGCGCCGCAGCGCGCCAGTCCACGCGCTCGGAGCGCGGCGGCTCGATCTGAATCGCTGTATTCGCTCAACTGTGTCACCAGCGTGCTGAACAGTTCCTCGCCTTCTTGATAGCGACTGCGCACTTGATAGAAATTGTAGAGATTATCCAGCGCCTGCTCCAGGATTTCGATCTGCCGGGCGCCGACCGCCCACTGCCAGGCGGCGCGAATGTTGTCGATCTCGGCGTGGATAGCGGAGAGGGTGGCGCGTTGATCTTTGCCTGTCATGCGCTGCGAGTGGCGGCGCAGCAGATCGAGATAGTGGCGGCAGTGGCGAAGGTGCAGGCGCTGCTCGTTCTCCTCGTCTTCGGCCAGTTTCTCGGCGGCAAATTGGCGCAGCAACTCGTGGATCTGATAGCGCCCGTCTTCGGACGCATAGAGCAGCGACTTCTCGACGAGCAGTGCCAACAGATGCAGCGATGCATCCGCTACCCATTCCGCGGCGTGGGGATCAAAGCCGTTGCGGAAGACCGAGAGGCGCGTCAGTGTCTCCTGTTCGCTTGGGGTTAGCATCTGCCACGACTGCTGTAGCACCACCCGCATACTGCGATGCCGTTCGGGCAGGCCCTGGTGTCGCGTGGTCAGAATGTCGAGGCTGCGTTCGATCTCACGCGCGATATCGGCGGAGGGCAAGACGCGCCGCCACGTCGCTGCCAGTTCTAGCGCCAACGGCATGCCTTCCACGAGACGGCAAATGTGGACGACCTCGGCCCGTTCGGCGGACAACGAAAAGTCGGCCGACGCGCGCTGTGCCACCTGACTGAAGAGGCGGACCGCATCGCACGTCTCAGATTCGGCTTCAGCACTCGAGGCGGGATAGGAAAGACCGGTGAGTGGGTGAAACCATTCCTCGCGCAGGTTGAGGGCGCGACGCGACGTCGCCAGGATCACAACGCCGGGAGCGGTCGCCAGAATTTCGTTGATCAAGTCCACATCATCGAGCAGGTGTTCCACGTTGTCCAGGATGAGCAGCATCTGCTTCTGGCGCAAGAAGTCAAGGATCTGCTGTTTGACGGGGACATTGGTATACGGTTGAAAACCGGTCGCTTCAGCGAACGCCGATACCATCGCCGATGGAGAGGTGACTGCCACCAGGGAGACCAGGAAGATCCCATTGGCGAACCGCCCGTGTTCAGGTTGGGCTTTCTCGTATCTGTGCCCCACCTGCAAGGCCAGGCTCGTCTTGCCGATGCCGCCCGGCCCAACCAATGTGAGCAATCGACAGTTGGGGTCGTCGAGGCGGCGTTGGATCAGATCCAACTCGTCCTGGCGGCCGATGAACGGTGTGATCTGCGCCGGTAAGTTGGATGAAAATGCAGGTGTCGCAGGGGTTGGAGCAGGCTGTGCCGCGGCGGATGCAGCGCGCAGGCCATCGGGCTGGATCTGGCCTGCGCGGATCTGAAAGTAGAGTTCGGTGGTTTCGCCGTCGGGGTCTACCGCCAGTTCGTCGGCAAGCGCTTGCTTGCAGGTTTCATACTGGGCCAGCGCCGCGCTGCGTTGACCGGTGCGGGCCAGCAACCGCATCAACTGGCGGTGGGCTTCCTCGCGCCACGGTTCCATGAGCAGAATACGGCGCACATTGCCGATGGCGGCCCTCAGGTCCCCGGTGGCAGTGTGGTGTTGGGCCAGTGTCTGCAGGCCGAGGATGGCGGCCTCGCGCCAATGGCTGCGTTCCGCCATTAGCCACGATTCAAAATTCGGGGCGTCATTGACGTGGAAGCCTTCCAAAAAGTCGCCGCGATACAGATCCAGCGACGCGGAGAGGGCATCCAGCGTGGCCCCGGGGAGTGTTCCATGCTCGAAGGCGGCGACGTCCAGCAGGCAGCCGTCGTTGCAAAAGCGCACACTTTGCCGTTCGATGGTCAGGAAATCGCCTGCAATCTTGCGCAGGTTCGACAGTGTCTTGTTTAGGTTGACGCGCGCGCCGCTTTCGTCCCACTCTTCCCAGAGCAGCGCCGCCAACGCCGATCGCGTGTGTGATCGGCGCGAGGTAGCCAGATAGTAGAAGAGCGCCTGCGCCTTGCTAGAGCGGAAGGCTGTGACGGTTTCGCCGTTCAGGCGGACTTCCGGCGTGCCGAGCAGTCGGATTTCCAGTGTGTGTGCCATTGTTCCTCCGGGGGCTGCGGTTGACCCTGCGCCTATTCTAACAGCGGACAGGCCAGACGTCTATGTGCGCGGAGAAATGGGAGGCATTTCAAAAGCGTCGACGCTCGGCGGTCGACGCTCTGAATCTCTATGGTTGCGGCCCATGCACGGGACTGAATCCTGAACCGGAGACGGACAAGGCGCACTTGATTACCGAGCCAGTGCGCCGAGGGCCTCTACTGCGGCAGTGTAATTGCGGTTAAGGACGAGGGCATGCTCGAATGCCTGGCGCGCAGCGGGTGTATCTCCCAGGGCGAGGAGGGCCTTTCCGCGCCAGTAGTGCAGTTCTTCCACGGCGTCGACGGTGCGCAGGGTGGCATCTGCCAGGGCGATGACATCGGTGTAGCGGCCGGTTTCATAGTACGCCTGAAACGGGCCGAACTGATACCAGTGCATGCGCCAGGGCAGCCCGACTGTCTGCGCCTGATCGTAGGCCGCTGCTGCCTCCTCGTATTGACCCAATGCGACCAAATCGCTGCCCAGGTTGAACCAGGAAAAGGCGTTCTCTGGATGCAACTTCACTGCAAAGCGGGCGTGGATGGCGGCCTGTTGCCACATGACGGTTGGGTCGGCGCGCCGACCCAGGATGCTTTCGACCAGGGGCGCCTGCCCATCGGTGTATATCACCACGTAGACGCGGTTGAAGACATCCCAGAGCGCATCGGTTTCGGTGTAAGGCAGGTAGATCCCGGCGTATCCATCGCCTGCCGGCACAGGATCGGCGTAATCATAGGCATCGTGCGCGATCCAGCGTTGGTTGGCATCGTCAAAGCCGGTGAGCAGGCGATAGTGGCCCATGCCGTCATTGGGTTCGGGGATGTGCCATGTTTCCACAATCACGGGAATGTTGTTGCTCAGAAAGAGCCGCAGCAGATCGGGTGAACCGTTCACCCCCAGAAAGGCACGATAGCCGGTGTCTTGCGCATAGTCAACAAGCTCGTGCGGGCTTACGTTCTTGTCGTCGCGATTGGGGCGCAGGATGTCGGCCACGTTGGCCTGATTCAGCGTGCTGCCAAAGTAGCTCAAATTCATCGAGAGTGTGGCCGGACCGCAGTTGTTCCACGTCTGCCATTCATGGGCGAAACCCGAAAGGGCGATGCTCTCCACGACTGGCTGATGGCGTGGCGTCGGCGTCGGTGTGGGCGTGACTCGTCCTGGAGCGGCGATCAGGGATCCCCCTGAACTGTTCGCACGTGTGGCCGCTGGGGTGGCTTCCATGATGAAAGGTGCACTGGTGGCCGCTGCGACAGGCAGTGCCGACAGTGGTGGGTTTTCAAGCGGCGGGGCCGGTCGCCACAAGCGCGCGGCGAAGCCGTGTCCGTAGAGTGCGAAGCTCAAAACACAGACACCGACGAGTGAGAGCAGGAAAGTTGTACGTGTTTTCATTCAGCGGAGTTCCAAAGCGATCAGGCGCAGTGACGGTCAGTTCTTGCCGGTGCGCGTCAAAGTGTAAGTTCAAGACGTTATCCGCCTGGCCGCGGTTCCCCTGGGCGAGGGCAAAAGTCTTCTGTCGCGACGCCGTCGCGCTTTCGTCCGCAGCGAGGGATAGGATGGGCGCAGCAGGTGTGAACCCGCACCACCGTTGCCAGGGATGGCGGAACTATGAACCGGCAATCCAACCCAAACACGTCAATTCGTCCTCTACAACACCTTCACAAAGGGAGAATCGTATGAACCGCACTCTGTTGAACCAAACCGGTCTGCTTTCACTGCTCTGTGTCGCCGGCACCGTCGCTTTGCTTTCCATCGCGATCCCTGCGGCGGATGCGCTGCGCCGCTCGGTCTATGAACTGGCTATGGCCGACGTGGTGGGAAGCGTGCCCGCGCTGCTGATGCGTGGGATCGGCTTTATGCTGGCCGGGCTGCTGCTGATCGCTGTGGGCGTGGGGCTGATGCGGCGAGCGGCGGCTAACCGGCTGGGCCGCAGCGGCGCGCTGTTCTTGATGGCATCGGGGAGCGCATGGGCGCTGCTGGGGATCTTTGCTCCACACCCTGGTGACGAGACGAGTCTGGTGCTGACCAGTCTATTGATGCTGCTGTTTAGCCTGACGGGTGGCCTGGCGTTACTGCTATTCGCCTTTGGCCTGCGCATCCCCGCCGTGGCGCGGATGGGGCTGATCCTGGCTGCCCTGCTGGTGACGACCACGATCATGGCGTCTTCACCGTCGCTGCCGTGGCCGGGCCTGCTCGAACGGATCTGCATCGGCGCCTACTTTGCTGCGGTGGTGTGGGTTGAACGGCAAGCGTGAGCACATCTTTCCGCCTTTGCATCCTGGCTGCATTGCGTTAAATTTCTACTGGGTAAAACTGATCCATCCAACTGCAACCTCCCAGAAAGGAATCCCTCATGCAGCGCAATCAACAGCAACCGTGGCTGACCTCGCAATGGGCTGTCAGCCAGCACAACTTCGATCCAGCCGTAGCCGTGCCGCCTCGCCCGGTGAAACTGCACGACCTCACCATCCGCGACGGTGAGGAATGCGCCGATCTCGCCTTCAACACCGAAGATAAGGTGCGCATCGCCGAAATGCTGGCGCGTGTCGGCATCCGCCGTACCGAAGTCTTCCTGACCGTGCCGGGTTGGAGCGAGGTGATCCGCGCCTTGCTTGCCCGCAATTTGCCGCTGGATCTGTGGGTCACCTGGCAGCCGGGACGCGTCGAGCGCGCCCTCGACCTGGGCGTGAGACACGTTATGGTCTGGTATCGTATTGGTGAAGTCTATCAGCAGCACGTGACGAAGCGCAGCCGCAACGAGTTGATGGACGAGATGCTTGGATCGGTGCGCGCCGCCCGCGCCGCAGGCACAACCGTCAATCTCTTTCTGCCTGAATCGACGCGAGCCGATCTGGAGCACATCACCGCTGCGGCGCAGGCTGCCGAGCAGGAGGGTGCGTCTGCGGTGACGATTGTGGACAGCCAGGGAGTGGCGCGCCCAGGCGCCATGCGCTATCTGGTCGGCCATCTCAAATCCGTCACCAATCTAGAAGTCGAGGTCCATTGTCACAACGATTTTGGGTTGGCGGTGGCGAATGTACTGGGCGGATACGAAGGCGGCGCCGACGTGCTGCAAGTCTCAGTCAACGGGATCGGGTACCGGGCCGGCAATGCGTCCATGGAATCGGCGGTAATGGCGCTAGAAGCCCTCTACGGTGTGGATACCGGCATCCAACTGGATCGGCTGCCCGAACTCTGCCGCCTGGTCGAGGAGATCAGCGGGATTCCCAACGGCTACTTCAAACCGATCGTAGGCGAAGGCGCCTTCCGCTATGAGCAGTGGAGCAGCACCAAAGCCTTCAGCGACGGCGGCGTCCGCCCCTATGCCTTCCCCTTTGAGCCGGAGGTGGTGGGGCGTACTGCCCAGTTGGTTATCGGCAAGTGGAGCGACCGCGGCGCCGTGATCCAGAAACTGACCGACTATGGGATGACGGCCACGCCGGAGCAGATCGAACGAATCCTTGTGCGCTGCCAGCGCATGGGCGCGGCGCTGCACCGCCCGTTGACGGATGACGAGTTCCTGTCCGTGGGGGTCGACGAGGGGGCAAAAAGCGATGAGTGAGGGCAAAGCCCACAAAAATATACCTTGACATCTCAAAACATTTGCCGCATAATCATTAGCACAAATGTGCTGTATTTGTTTTGGAATGTGAAATAGGCAGAAGACTCAAGCCACCAGGCGAGGTCGTCTTTGGATGAACGTCGCCGAAGTACCTGAAGTTCTTCTGCTTTTTTTTGTGTGCTTCCATGGTTCTATCCATTCCCCAAAGGAAGGCTCATGACTCAGATCCAGGCTGAACACTTTACACAGGCGATCTATCTGTTGCTCGACGAAACGTTCGACAACGTAAGCGGCATTTTCCTCGACAAAGGGACGTCCATGTTCGAGACGCTGGCCACCATTTCGGCGCAGGAGGCATCGGTGCCGGTGGGCGGCAGGTGTGCAACCCTGGCGGCGCAAGTGAAGCATGTGGCCTTCTACCTCGAGGTGCTGGAAACGAGTGTGCGCACACAAACCTTCGCTCCCCAGGATTGGGGCAAGATCTGGCGCGAGACCGGCGCCGTGACGCCCGAGGAATGGGAAGATCTGAAATCGTCCTTGCGGGCAAGCTACAACCGCATCAAAGCACTTATCGATGACACACCCGAATGGCCAAGCGCACGACACGTGGCCGGCACCATTGCCCCTATTGTTCACACTGCTTATCATCTGGGCGAGCTTCGACAGGCCCTCTGCATACTCAAGTCATAGCCAGGTTTCTTGTAGTTCGGGCGGTTACAGTCACCAAAAGGAGAGAGACAGATGAGTAACGTACGTTTACTGGTGGGGACGCGCAAAGGCGCATTCATCCTGACGTCGGATGCCAGGCGCCAGAACTGGGACGTGAGCGAACCGATCTTCGCCGGTTGGGAGATCTACCACATGAAGGGATCGTCAGTCAATCCGGATCGACTCTATGCGTCGCAGTCGACTGGCTGGTTCGGGCAGATCATTCAGCGCTCGGATGACGGCGGCAAGACGTGGGAACCGGTGAGCAACGAGTTTGGCTACGAAGGCGAAACCGGCACGCACCAATGGTACGACGGCACGCAACACCCCTGGGAGTTTAAGCGCGTCTGGCTGCTAGAGCCGTCGTTGACCGAGCCTGAGACCGTCTTCGCCGGGGTCGAAGATGCTGCGCTCTTCCGCTCCAACGATGGCGGCAAGAGTTGGCAGGAACTTCCCGGCCTGCGCGCCGCCAAAGGAAACCTGTGGCAGCCGGGCGCCGGCGGCATGTGCCTGCACACTATTGTTCAGGATCCCAATGATGCCAACCGGATCTACACGGCGATTTCGGCGGCAGGCGCCTTCCGTACCGATGACGGCGGCAAGACCTGGCAGCCCATCAACCGCGGCCTGCGCTCGGAGTGGGAACTGCCCGACAAAGAGGCGGATGTGGGTCACTGTGTGCACAGCATTGCCATGCACCCGGCGCAACCAGATGTGCTCTTTATGCAAAAACATTGGGACGTCATGCGCAGTGATAACGCCGGCGAAATGTGGCACGAAGTCAGCGGCAACTTGCCCAGCGACTTCGGGTTCCCGATTGCCGTCCACGCGCACGAGCCGGAGACCGTCTACGTCGTCCCCATCAAGAGTGACTCGGAGCACTTTCCGCCCGATGGTAAGCTGCGTGTCTATCGTAGTCGCAGCGGCGGCAACGAGTGGGAAGCGCTCACCAATGGATTGCCCCAGAGCGATTGCTACGTCAACGTGCTGCGCAGCGCGCTCACTGTCGACTCGCTCGATTCGTGTGGCGTCTACTTCGGTACCACCGGTGGACAGGTCTACGCCTCGGCGGATGCGGGTGATAGTTGGATGCCCGTGGTGCGTGATCTGCCCGCTGTGCTCTCGGTCGAGGTGCAAATTCTGCCATGATACGCGTCGTTATTCCCCACCATCTGCGCACGTTGGCCAATGTGCGCAAGGAAGTCACGCTGGAAGTAGCCGAACCGGTGACGCAGGGCGCACTGCTCGACGAGTTGGAGGAGCAATACCCGATGTTACGGGGGACGATCCGCGATATAAGCTCCAAACAACGGCGCCCCTTCATTCGCTTCTTCGCCTGCGGCGAAGATCTATCGCATGAGCCATCCGATGCGTCGCTGCCCGGCGCAGTGGTCAGCGGAGCGGAACCATTCCTCATCATCGGCGCCATGGCCGGCGGATAGTGACAGCATAATGAGGGATCGGCGCTTGGCTACGATCGTAGCCAAGCGCCGATCCCTCATCTCTTATCTCTCACCTACGATCTTCTCACCAACTTGTATCCATTAACACGCGCTGGCATGTACCGGGACCTATGCCTTTCCGGTGTTCTTGGCGCGCCATCTATGGCACAATAAAGAATTGAATGTGCAACGCAACTGTTCAGCCGGCAAAGACCAGAAGGTGAACGGTTGCTGCGAAATAACCAATAGATGAATCGAGGCATGCGTAGGCATTGCCTCTGATTGGACAGACATAGACATGACACATGAAGTAACGACTGCTCAAAAAATGCGACGACTCCCGTGGAGTGTGGCGCGCAATGCGGCCAACATGGCCTTTTTGCGCCTGACATTCATGGGGTCGATCTTTGTGCTCTTTCTCAGCGAACTGGGGCTGGGCAAGAGCGCCACGGGGTTTTTGCTCTCGCTCTTGCCCTTTGCCGGCGCACTGGCCCTCTTTGCTGCGCCTCGAGTAGCCCGCTTTGGCTATAAGCGCAGCTACATCACCTTCTTCGGTGCGCGTAGCATTACGGCGGCCACGCTGCTGCTGACGCCGTGGATACTAAACCGCTTTGGTCAATCGGCAGCGCTGATCTTTGTGACCGCCATTGTTGCGACCTTCGGCATCTTTCGGGCCCTGGGCGTGACGGCAGCATTTCCCTGGTCAAAGGAATTTGTGCCCGATGCGGTGCGCGGCAAGTACACGGCGATCAATGACGCCGTCAAAGCCAGTATGGGCTTCATCGCCATCCTGGGCGCCAAGTTCGTGCTGGAGTGGATGGACGGCCTATCCGGTTTCATGGTGCTGATCGCCGTGGGCGCCGGGCTGGGATTGAGCGCTGTTGCCGCATCCACCTTGATCCCCGGCGGCGACTCTGTGGAGGAGACCGAGCCCGACGAGGGCCGGCGCGATCTCAAAGAAGCCGTGGCCGATCCAGATTTCCGCCGATATCTGATCGGTGTTGGCATTTATGCCGCGGCCGTAATGCCCATGTTCGCTTTCCTGCCCCTCTTCATGCAGGAAGAAGTGGGGCTGAGCGCAGGCAACGTCGTCCTCTTGCAGGCGGGGACATTGCTTGGTGGCCTGCTCACAAGCTACGTTTGGGGCTGGTCCGCCGACCGCTATGGTAGCAAGCCCGTGATGCTGTCTGGTCTGGTGATCACAATCCTGCTGCCCGTGGCCTGGGTCTTCATGCCCCGGCAGAGTGTTTGGAGCTTGTACATCGCGTTGGGTATCGCCTTCTTTCAGGGCATTTCGCGGCTGGGATATCGCGCCGGGTCCATGCGTCTGCTCTACGTCAACATGGTTCCCCCAGAGAAGAAGAGTGATTACATGGCGCTCTACTTTGCGTGGATCGGCATTGTCGGTGGTCTGGGCAAGCTCTCGTCGGGCTGGTTGCTGGATGCAACCGAGGGATTGCGCGGCCAGTGGGGAATCCTACCCCTCGATCCCTACCTGCCACTCTTTGTGATCGGCACGGTCTTGCCGGTGATCGGCCTCTTTGTCCTGCGCGGCGTGCGCACGGATGACAGCGTTAGCGCCGGTGAGTTTGTTCGTCATTTCACACAGGGCAACGCCATTCTGGCTATGGAAGGCATGATGGGGCTGCACATGGCCAAGGACGAACAGACCGCGGTGACGATGACCGAGCGCCTGGGCCAGGCCGACAGTCCGCTAGCCGTCGAAGAATTGGTCCACGCGCTCCAGGATCCACGTTTCTGGGTACGCATCGAGGCGCTGCTCGCCATCGCCCACATGCGGCCCCATCCTCACCTGAGCCGCGCCATTGTGGAGGTCCTCAACGGTGAGGATCAGGTGTTGCGTGTGGTTGCAGCGTGGGCGCTTGGCCGCATGGGTGATCGCACGGCGTTGAAGCCGCTGCGCGAGGGGCTCGAGTCTGAGTCCAGCACGCTCCAGGCCTACAGCGTCCGCTCGTTGGGTATGCTCGGTGACGACGCCGTGGTTCCCCGCCTGTTGGACCGTCTGCAACACGAGGAGGATCACAGTCTGCGCGTTGCCTATGCCTCGGCGTTGGGGCACCTGCAGGTCGAGGAAGCGATTCCGTCGTTGCTCGACTTGCTGCACGAAACGGAAGACGCCATGGCGCGCAGCGAAATTGCCCTGGCCGTGGCCCGCATCATCGGGCAGGAACGGCGCTATATCCGTCTCACGCAGCAGACCAACGAGGATGCGGCTACCGCACTGGCCCAGGCCACGCTCGACCTGAAGAAGCGCCTCAACGGATCGCTCGTTGATCTGCGTCCGTTAGGTGACAGCATTGAGCAGTGTGCCGATCTGTTGGGGCAAGGTAAGTTGACGGATGGTGTAGACGGCATCCAGGCGCTGCTGGGCGAGTGGCCTCAGGATGGGCTGCGTCCATCCAGTTCGCTGGTGCTGAATCATGCTTCCGATCACCTGAGCGAATACGGTGTGGATCGCACCGAGTACATCCTGTTGACGTTGCACAGCCTGAACGAAGGCCGGCAGGTCGACACCCCTCTACAGCGCGCCGTGGCTGCGCTGGGCGTGGGCGAAGTCGCACAGGGGAAGAACGGGGCCTAAGGAAGGATTCCCATGAGCTGGACACAAGAGTTGGTTCGTCTGGCGCCGCGCGGCCGCGGATTCCATTTGATCACCGACGAAGTGCTTGCACAGATCCCCGAGCTAGGACGCTTCCGCGTGGGGATCTTGCATCTCTTCATTCAACATACATCGGCCAGTTTGGCCATCAACGAGGACGCCGATCCGACCGTCCGCCGCGACATGGAGACTCATTTCAACCAACTGGCTCCCGAAGGCGCGCCCTACTACGTCCACACCTACGAAGGGGCAGATGATATGCCTGCTCACATCAAGGCGGTGCTACTTGGCGCGTCGCTCACTATCCCCATCCGCGACGGTGGATTGGCATTGGGTAGATGGCAAGGCATCTATTTGTGCGAGCATCGGAACCAGGGCGGTTCGCGGCAGATCGTTGCAACTATACATGGTGAGGAGGCGTGATCGGCGCCCGGCGCTTTCTAAATCGGTTTACCTAATTGACTTCCAACCCCATTGGCACTATGATGCGTTTCGGCTTCTATACGTTATCTTCGCCGCGTCAAGATTGACCCTCTTCTGGGACTACGACAGTCGTCCCCTGCGGCACCCGCTACGTTCATACTTGTCGGTTGACTCATGCACGCCACTCGAAAACTAGCGTACTTCCTCAAACCCTATTGGCTCTGGGCAACCCTGGCGCCGCTGTGTATGGTGCTCGAAGTCGCCATGGACTTAATGCAACCGCGCCTGATCCAAAGAATCATCGATGAAGGCATCGCACAGTCGAACATGCAGGTGGTGATCCGCACCGGCCTGACCATGGGGGGCGTGGCCACCGTCGGTTTGCTGGGCGGCGTGGGCTGTACGATCTTCGCCATTTTGGCGGGGCAGGCCTTCGGCGCCGATCTGCGCGGCGCTCTCTTTCGCAAGGTACAGTCGCTCTCGTTTGGCAACTTGGATACGTTGGAAACGGGCAATTTGATCACCCGACTGACCAATGACGTTACGCAGGTGACCGAAGTGGTGATGATGCTGCTACGCGTGATGGTGCGCGTGCCTCTACTACTGATCGGCAGCCTGATCATGGCCGCGGTCACCAGCCCACGGCTGGCGCTACTGTTCGTCGTCCTCATCCCCATCGTGCTGCTCTTCTTGAGTTGGATCGTGAACAAAGCCTTCCCCATGTTTGGCCGCGTGCAAAAGAAACTTGACGTAATCAACACGGTCTTGCAAGAGAACCTTGCCGGTGTGCGCGTGGTGAAAGCCTTTGTACGCGCCCGCCACGAGATGGGTCGCTTCCACCGCAGCAATGATGCGCTGATGGATCAGAACATCCTCGCCGTGCGTACTGTGGCCGTGACCATGCCGACGATGATGTTGATCCTCAACGCCGGTGCCGTGGCGGCGCTGTGGATCGGCGGCGTGCAGGTCAACGCCGGGGGGATGCAGGTGGGGCAGATCATCGCTTTCCTCAACTACCTGACGCAGACGCTGATGTCGCTGATGATGGTGAGCATGTTGACGATGCGTATCTCGCGCGCCGAGGCATCGGCGGTGCGCATCCTTGAGGTCATGGAGAGCGAACCGGTCGTTCAGAACAGGCCGGGCGCGCGGACCGAATTTGTCGCCCACGGTCACGTCGAGTTCGACGATGTGAGTTTTGACTACGACGGTGAAGAGCAGATGCCGGTGTTGCGCAATGTCAGCTTTCACGCCGAACCGGGGCAGACGGTTGCCCTGCTCGGGGCAACGGGATCGGGCAAGTCCAGCCTCGTTCATCTACTGCCTCGCTTCTATGACGTCTCTGCAGGGCGAGTGCTGATCGACGGTGTGGATGTGCGCGATATCGACGAGCGGACGTTGCGCCGTCGCATCGGCATGGCGCTGCAAGAGTCGGTCCTCTTTAGCGGGACGATCCGCGACAACATTCGCTATGGTCAGCCCGACGCCGACGACGAGGAGGTGATGGCCGCTGCCAAACTGGCCCAGGCCCACGACTTTATCATGGGCTTCGCAAACGGCTATGATTCGATCGTAGGCCAGCGCGGTGTCAACCTGTCGGGCGGACAAAAACAGCGGATTGCGATTGCCCGTGCCCTGCTGGTTGACCCCGATCTGCTGATCCTCGATGACAGCACCAGCGCCGTGGATGTGGAAACCGAGGCGCGCATCCAGGATGCGCTGGGGCAAGTGCGCAAGGGCCGCACCAATTTCGTGGTGGCGCAGCGCATCAGCACCGTCCTCGCCGCGGACAAGATTCTCGTCCTGGACGATGGACGCATTGTGGCAGAAGGCACACACAGTCAGTTGCTGGCGGCCAGCCCGATCTACCGAGAGATCTACGAATCACAGATGGACCCTCAAGATGGCTGACAAGAAACCGTCGCAACAGCAGAATGACACGCAGCCGCCGCTGCCGTTGTTTGGCCGCGGTGGCGGGATGCGGGTGCCTGGCAAAGTGGAGCGGGCCCGCGATAGGCGGGGTACGGTCCAGCGTCTGTGGGGATACCTGCGCCGCCAGCGCATGGCATTGATCGTTACCACGGCTATGGTCCTCGTCAGTGCCGGGTTGAACTTGCTCGGCCCCTACCTGCTCGGCCTTGCTATCGACGAATATATCATCCCCGGCGACCTACCCGGATTGGCCCGCATTGGGCTGATCATGCTTGCCGTGCACGGTTCGATTTCACTGCTCACCTACTTGCAAAGCTATGTGATGGCCGCCGCTGCACAGCGCACGGTGCGCGATATCCGCAACGATCTATTTGACCAGATGCAGGAGTTGTCTTTGCGCTTCTTCGATCAGCGGTCGCATGGCGACTTGATGAGCCGCCTGACCAACGACGTGGAAAACATCAACATGGTGCTCTCTGAAAGTGTGACGCAGTTGGTGTCGGGGCTGATCACGCTGGTGGGCGTGGCCGCCGTGATGCTCTGGATCAACCCGCGGCTGGCCGTGGTCAGTCTGGTCACTGTGCCGTCGATGATGATCTTTCTGACCCGCTGGATCGCCAGCCACACGCGCGATGGCTTTCGGCGGCAGCAGTCCTCATTGGGGGCGCTCAACGGCCTGATCGAAGAGACCGTCACGGGGCAGCGTGTGGTCAAGACCTATGTGCGCGAGGACGCCGTCATCGCCGATTTCGATGCTGCCAATGCTACCTTACGCCGGCACGCCAGCTATGCTCAGATTTACGCGGGCTTTATGGGGCCGGTCATGAACTTTGTGGGCAATCTGGGGCTAGCCATCATCGTGGGCATCGGTGGTTGGATGGCGCTACAAAACATGGCGACCGTCGGCGTCATCGCCAGTTTTATCAATTACACCCGCCAGTTTAGCCGTCCGCTCAACGAGATCGCCAACCTCTACAACACGATTCAGGCCGCAATTGCCGGCGCCGAACGCGTTTTTGAGATCATCGATCAGACGCCCGAAATGATCGATGACGACCATGCCGTTCCTTTGCCCACGCCGCGAGGCGAGGTTGTCTTCGAAAACGTGAGCTTTGCTTACGAAGAGGGAACCCCCGTCCTCAAAGAGGTGAACCTGCGTGCAGAGCCCGGCCAGATTGTGGCATTGGTGGGGCCAACCGGCGCGGGCAAGACCACGATTGTTAACCTGCTTACGCGTTTTTACGACATCGACAGCGGGCGTATCTGCATCGACGGCGTGGACATTCGCCACTTGCGCAAAGACGATCTGCGCCGTCAACTGGGCATCGTCCTGCAAGACACCTTTCTCTTTTCGGATACGGTGATGGAGAACATCCGTTACGGTCGGCTGGAAGCCGGCGACGATGAGGTAATCGCGGCGGCCAAACTCGCCAATGCGGACAGCTTCATCCATCGTCTGCCACACGGCTATGAAACGCCGCTCTCTGAGCGCGGCAGCAACCTGAGCCAGGGTCAGCGTCAGCTACTGTCCATCGCGCGTGCCATCCTGGCCGACCCGGGTATTCTGATCCTCGATGAGGCCACCAGCAGTGTCGACACGCGCACCGAAAAGCACATCCAGGAGGCGATGTTGCGCCTGATGAGCGGACGCACCAGTTTTGTCATCGCGCACCGGCTGAGCACGATCCGGGACGCCGATCAGATCCTCGTGATCAATCATGGCGAACTCGTTGAGCGCGGCTCGCACGAGGAACTGTTGGCCCTAGGTGGCTTCTATCAACATTTGTACAGGAGTCAGTTTCGAGCGACGGAGCGGAGATTGGCCGTAGACGGTGCATCAGGCAGGATCGGTTCTATGCCCGGTAACGGCTAAGAGTCGCGGGTTCGTTTCTCCGCCCACTGTGGGTCCAGATTCAGCGCCCATACCTCGTCGATGATGGCCTTGCTGCTTCGCTCGGCGTGGAGATAGCTATGGCGCAGGTGTTTGTCGCTGATCCGCGCACTCTGCTTTTGCACCAGATCAAATGCCTGCGCCAGCACTTCTCGGGCGCGCGGATCGTCTCGGCTGCACAGGACGATGTAGCAATGCCAGTAAATCTGAGCCGGTTCGCGTGCGCCGTCGAGTGTGCCGGTATTCAGATAACTGAGGATCTGCTCCACCATGGCGAAGGCAGCGTCGGGCTGGCCCAGGGCGAGCAGGGTATGCGCCAGGCAGCCCTGGGTCTCGACAATGCGGACCGTCTGTTTCTGAGCCTTCTGCAGCATGACGGCCTCTTCGTAGGCTGCACGGGCTTCATCGAATAAATCCAGCCTGAAGTAATCCTGCCCCATCCCCAAAAGCGCCAACCCCTCGATTGTGCGAGCATTCTGCTCTCGGCCCATGCGCAGCGCTGCTTTGTGATAGGCCAACGCTTTCTTGTAGTCGCCCAGATGATTGTAGACCAATCCCAGCGCGCAGTGGCCCCAGGCCTGACCACCGAGGTCGCCGATGGCACGGTCAATTTCGAGGGCGGCCATGAGATGGCGATGGGCGACGGTGTAGTCTCCCATGCGCGAGAGCAGCACCCCCAGGCTGTAATTGACCAGCGAATGGTGATAGAGGTCGGGCAGTTTGTCCAGATCGCGGAAGAGCTGCTGATAGGTGTCGTAGGCTTCGGAAAACTCGCCGAGCATTTCGTGAACAATGCCCAGGTTGATCGCCGCCATGTTGGTTCCATGCCGATTTTCGATGGCACTGTGGGTGCGATGGGCCGCCTGCAGAAAGTCGCGCGCTTCGAGTAACCGCTGTTGTCGCTGGTTGATCCAGCCCAGATCGTTAAGGGTGTTGCCCTCGCCCAGCCGGTTCCCTGTGCGCTGATAGAGCACCAACGCTTCCTCACAACAAACACGGGCTTCCTCAAAGTTGCCCTGTTCGAGCCACGAGATGCCCATGTGGCGTAGGACATCGGCCTGATCCCCAATCAGGCCAGCATCCCGCGCGGCAACCAAAGCCATGCGGAACTGCGTCACCGCATCAGCGTAGCGTCCCTGGCGATAGAGAGCCGTTCCCCACTGCAGGTAGCCGCGGGCGATGATCACCTCGTCCTCTTCGCGGATGGCGTAGCCAATCGCCTCTTCTGCCGCCAGCATGGCCTCGGCGTAGCGACTGCGAATGTTTAGAAAGACGGCCTGCGCGACTTGCAAGGAGGCCAGCGCTCGCCGCCGGTCTTTATTGTCGGAAGGCGTGGCGCGGGCGGCGGAAATGGCGCGCCCAAAGGCTTCTTCTGCCTCCTGAAATAACCCCTTGCGCAAATAGAAGTTCCACAGCCCAATACTGGCTGCTGCCAGTCCGTCCATCGCCGCGTTCTTCACCGCCCACTCCCAGCCCTGGCGCAGATTGGCAAGTTCGTTGGTCACCTGATCGACGAACGTCGATGATTGATCGACGCGACTGGTCAGGGCCAGATAGTAACGGGCGTGGCGTTCCGCGATCCGCGCACCGCCGTCCGCCGATCTCGCCAACTGTTCTGCCGCGAACTGACGCACCATCTCGTGTAGTTCATAGCGGCCCGGGCCTCGCTGCTGAAGTAGCGAGCAGTTGACCAACGTCACCAGTACATCCAGGGTAGCGTCGGTGATGGCCAACGCCGCATCACGATGAAAGCTGCCCTGAAAGATGGAGATCTGCGCCAGCGTCTGTTGCGCATGGACGGAGAGCAGACCCCAGGATGTCTGGATGACCTGGCGCAGGCTGCGGTGACGTTCCAAGAAATCGGGCTGAGGACTGTACACAAAATCCAGCATGTCGGTTTCGAGCTTCTGTACTATCTCGGGAAGGCTGAAATGCTCTATCCACGGGGCGACCAGTTCCAGGGCCAAAGCATTGCCGGCAAGCAGCCGGCAAAGACGACCCAGGGCTTCTCGATCGATGGGTGACAGCGAGAAGGTGTGCTGTCGTTGCCGGGCTCTTTGCAGAAAAAGCGTGATGCTAGGGTACGCGTCGTCAGGTAGAGGCAGCGGCGCTTCCTGGGGCGGTGTGGGCAGACCTGCCAGCCGCACGACAGATTCCGCCGCGATGAGCAACGGCTCTCGCGAGGTGACCAGTAGGCGACAATCTGGGGCCGCCTGGAGTAGAGCGGCGAGGAAGGGTGCCCCGGCACTCAACTGCTCGAAGTTGTCTAGAATGAGCAGAAGGGATCTGTCACTGAGAAAGCTAAATAGCTGTGCCGGTGTCTCGGCGGCGCCAAGACTGGTGGAAAAGGTCAGCCCGATGACCTCGGCCACGGTGTTCGCCAGTCGGTGAAACAGTGTGGGCAGGGGTTCGGCGGTCACCTCAGCCAGGGAGGCCAGGCAAACGCCATCCGTCCACGCTTTTTGCAACTCTTTGCCTGCGGCCAACGCCAGGGATGACTTCCCCACGCCGCCTTCACCCACCAGCGTCACCAGGCGGGTGGTGGGCGAAGCAAAGAGGCTGTGGATAACAGCTAACTCCTGGGTTCGCCCCACGAATGAAGTCAGCCGCGCAGGCAAATTGTTATGCGCAGCAGTCGGGCCCGGTCGATTGGGCGAAGAAGCCGACGGCGTTTTTTGTTTGATCAGTTGGTGAAGCGCTTGCAGTTCTGCGCCCGGTTCAACATCCAACTCGCTCAACAATAGCTGTTGGCAGTGCCTATAATGGGCCAGGGCTGCAGCCAGTTGACCACTCCCCGCCAGCACCCGCATCATCTGAGCGTGGGCTGTTTCGTCCAGGGGATCGACACGCAGCCAGCCCTGGGTCATCCGGATCCCCGTCACGAAGTCAGCCTGGAGCAATGCATAGTCCGTGCTGCGCCGATAGCCTTGCACCACCAAAAAGCTAAGCCGCTCACGCTCTAGGATGGACCATTCATCGAATCCGGCTGCGTCGTCTATGTGGAAGCCGGCAAGAAATTCCCCGCGATACAGGCTCAGGCATTGTTCCAGTTGGGGGGCAGTGAGCGATGAAATGCGCCCCCCGGTCGCCGTCATCTGAGCCTCTAGCTCGGCCACATCCAAGCGGATCGGCGCCCCGGGTGCGATGGCAACGGTTTCAGCGGTGGCAAGCAGATAGTCTTGAAGATGCCGGCGTAGACGGGTGAGGACTGTGCGCAGATTCGAGAGCGATTGAGCGGTGGATGTGGAATCCCAGAGTAGATCGGCCAGAAACTCCCGACGCTGCGGTCGGGGATTGCAGACAAGGTAAACGAGCAGAGCGACCGCCTTTTGACTGCGTAGACCGACGATGGGGGCTCCGTCCAGTGTGAGTTCGGGTGTGCCCAACAGGTTGATGTGCAGTGTGCCAGTCATTGTTCAACGATTGTCGTGGGCGGGCTAGGCGTTTGTCAATAGGATCTCTTGTCATTGTAGCACGCGGACAGTCGAACCTGTAGTTTCCGTGTGCATAGCTACTCTGTTTTGCGTCGAGCCTTCGCGGCTGAACTCACTTGCTGTGCGGGTGGACAAGCCTCGGCTGCCGCCTGAATCACCGTGGCAGACGCGTCTTGCACCGGCCCGCCGAAGTAGCGCCGTTGGAAGATGAACGCCACGTTGACCAGGGCGATCATCACCGGCACTTCGATCAAGGGGCCGATCACCGCTGCAAAGGCAACGCCAGAGCCGATCCCAAAGACGGCCACGGCCACCGCAATCGCCAGCTCAAAGTTGTTGCTGGCGGCCGTAAACGCCAATGTCGTGGTCTTGGAATAGTCCGCACCGATCCGACGGCCCATGAAAAAGCTGATCAGGAACATGAGCACAAAGTAGATCACCAGTGGGATAGCAATGCGCACCACATCCCACGGAATCTGTACGATCAACTCGCCTTTTAGGCTGAACATGACGATGATGGTGAAGAGCAGTGCAATCAACGTCAATGGGCTGATGCGGGGGATGAAAGTTGTCGCGTACCATTCACGCCCTTTGGCACGCAAGAGGAAGAAGCGCGTGGCAAAACCGGCGATCATGGGGATGCCCAGATAGATGAAGACGCTCGCGGCGATCTGACCGATGCCGATCTCTACGATCGTGCCTTGCAGGCCAAACCATGAGGGGAGCACGGTGATGAAGATCCACGCATAGACGCTGTAGAAAAGAACCTGGAAGACACTGTTGAAGGCCACCAGCCCGGCTGCATACTCGGTGTCGCCCCTGGCCAGTTCATTCCACACGATGACCATGGCGATACAGCGCGCCAGCCCAATCAGGATCAGCCCCACCATGTATTCGGGGTAGCCGCGCAAGAAGATCAGCGCCAACGCAAACATGAGGACCGGCCCCACCAGCCAGTTTTGCACCAGTGACAGCCCCAGCACTTTGCGATTTCGGAAAACTTCACCCAACTCCTCGTACTTTACCTTGGCGAAGGGAGGGTACATCATCAGCACCAGGCCAACCGCGATGGGGACGTTGGTGGTATCCACCTGAAAGCGGTTGATGAATCCTTCAACGCCGGGGATCAAGTAGCCCAGTGCCACACCAATCCCCATGGCCAGGAAGATCCAAAGCGTCAGATACCGGTCGAGCAGCGAAAGACGGCCTGAAACTCCTTTGGCTGCGGGCGTGGATGGGGCTACTGTGGCCATACTCAATCTCCTTGTTCTACCCGGGTACTCCGTGGCGTTAACACTGGGCCATCAATCTGACTGGCGTGACCTCTGGGCCTGATCCTGAACAGACTGACGCCGGATCTATCAGGTTGATTGGGACTGACGGATCATCTGCTCGACCTGGCCTTTGCCGGGGACACCGCCTGAACCGACCACCTTTTCATCGATCACAATGCCCGGCGTGCTCATGACACCATAGGCCATGATGCTGGGGATGTCGGTAACTTCAACCAGTTGGGCGTCAATGCCAAGCTCCTCGATCACCTGTTTGATGACGGCTTTGGTCTTTTTGCAGTTGGCACAACCGGTGCCCAAGACTTTGATAATCATAACATGCTCCTGACTTGGAATGATGTGAAAGGCGATGGCTAGATCACAAGATTAAATAGGTAGCCGGTGAAGATGATGCCCAGGGCTACGACGCCGACAAAGGTAGCGATGAGCCGCATTTTCAATACACGACGCAGGATGATCATTTCGGGCAGACTCAAGGCGACGACGCTCATCATAAAGGCGAGGACGGTGCCCAACGCTGCGCCTTTTTCCATCAGGGCGTGGACGACCGGAATGATGCCCGCTGCATTCGAATACATAGGCACGCCCAATATGACGGCCGCCGGCACGCTCCACCATGCCTCCTTGCCCAAGATGCCGGCCAGGGCGTCTTCTGGCACATAGCCGTGAATGCCTGCGCCCACGGCTATACCGATGACGACAAAGAGCCAGACCTTCCCCACGATCTCCCAGGTGCTCTGCCACGCCTGAGAAAACCGATCGCGCCAGCTTTGCCGCGTCTCGCCCGATGTCGCTTGGCCCATTGAGATCTGCCAGACGAACTCCTCGACGCCGGATTCGATGTTGGGTATGCGCCCTATGATGATGCCGGCCACGATTGCCACCAGCAAACCCGTCGCCATATAGAGGCCCGCGATCTGCCAGCCAAACAGGCCAAAGAGCATGACCAGCGCGATCTCGTTAACCATGGGCGTCGCGATCAGGAAGGAAAAGGTGACGCCAAGCGGGATGCCGCTTTCCACGAAGCCTATAAAGAGCGGCACGGCCGAACAAGAGCAGAAGGGTGTCACCACGCCCATCAGCGCAGCCAGCACATTCCCGGCGCCCTGCCGTTTGCCGCCCAACAGTTGCCGCGTGCGTTCCACGCTGAAGAAGGTGCGAACCGTGGAAACGACGAAGATCATGCCGGTAAGCAAGAGGATGATCTTGGGCACGTCATACAGGAAGAAGGCCGTTGCTTCGCCCAAACGTGTCGCCGGCTGCAACCCCAGCAGCGAATAGGTGATCCAATCGGCCAGGGGCAGAAGTTGTGTCCACAACAGTGCCCAAACCGCGGACGCGGCCAACACCAACGCCCACACACTGCGCTCAGATTGCGGTCCCTGACGCAGACGCTTCAGGAGCGGATGAACCCTCGGTGGTATCGAGAGAATTGACACGGCGCGACCTTTCTTTTGTATCGATTAGCTGTTGCACTTAGGACAAATACAGCGATCCGGCTGTGCGATCCGACCGGCGTCCGCTGCCGGCCCCAGCGTCAAGTCAAGGATCTGGCGCACCTCGTCGTCAACGAGACGATAGTAGACGTTGGTCCCCTCGCGCTCGTCTACGATGACACCCGCCTCGCGCAAAATGCGCAACTGTTGCGAAATGTAGGGTTGCGGCTTGTGCAACACGGTCTCCAGGTGGCAAACGCACTCGGCATCCCGGCGCAATACGTTGAGGATACGCAGCCGTTCTCCGTGTGCGAGCAGTTTGAACCGCTCCGCGTGCGCGTCGTACTCGATCTCCATCAGGGCGTGGATCTGTGGCATATCGGTTGTACTTTGCATCAACTCTCCTCTGTGCCTAACTCATGCGGAAACTTATATATGCAGCTTACTGCATAAACTAATCGCCGGTATCGTGTGAATGGCGGGCGCTTGGGCTGGTCAGGTGGACAGGAAATCAAGACTTGTGGCGGGACTCCAGTCTACCTTCTGTCTCGGCTGGTTTCGGTGTCGATGAGGGCGATCTATATCCTGATCTGTATCCCCTGCAAAGGATTGTGTAGAGAGACACGTTCTGCCCACCATAGTAGAATCAGAAAAAGTTTTGGCCTGTCCACGTGTCACCCTCAGCCACCCGATTGAGAATCCACAAGTGAATTCATGACCAGTATACGAACCGCATCTTTCTGGAACGCTGCCGGTGTGCATTTTTGTCGGCGCACACTGCCCTTGGTGCTCTTTGTCTTCTTGTTCACGGGGTGTTCCAATCTTGGGACACCGTCCATGCTCGAACCGCAAGGACGCGCCGCCACCTATATTGCCGACCTGTGGTGGCTGCTCTTCTGGATGGCGACGGCTGTGTTTGTCGTCGTCCTCGGCTTCCTCTTGCTGGCGGCCTTTCGCCGACGCAGCGAAAAACCGGTTGCCGCAACCGCCAACAGACGCGGCGCTCGCATCATCATCGTGGCGGGCATTATCGGCCCCATCGTGATCCTGTTGGTGGTGTTCGCCGCAACCGTGTGGACGTTGCGCGCTTTGGCCACACCGGCCATCCCCGAGGAACTGACCGTGCATGTGATTGGGCGACGCTGGTGGTGGGAAGTTCAGTATCCGGCGCAGCAGTTTGCCACCGCCAACGAGATCCACATCCCGGCGGGGCAACCGGTGCGCTTTGTGCTCTCGTCGCCCAATGTGATTCACAGCTTTTGGGTGCCCGAACTGCAGGGCAAGATGGATCTGGTGCCGGGCGCCACAAACACACTCTGGCTAGAGGCCGATGAGCCGGGCGTCTACCGGGGCATGTGCGCCGAGTTCTGTGGGGTGCAGCATGCCAAGATGAACTTCCTGGTCATCGCGCAACCGCTCGATGAGTTCGAAGCCTGGCTGACGCTGCAACGTCAGCCGGCGCGTGTCCCTTCGGAGCCACTGGCACAACACGGACACGATGTTTTCATGCAATCAACCTGTATCGAATGCCATACGATCCGCGGCACAGACGCCACCGGCAATCTGGGGCCGGATCTCACCCATCTGGCCACACGGCGCACGTTGGCTTCCGCCGCAATCACAAACAATCGAGGTAATCTGGCCGGTTGGGTGGCCGATCCGCAGCACGTCAAGCCGGGCAATTTGATGCCGGCCCCTTCGTTGACAGGCGTCGAGTTGCAGGCACTTTTGGACTACCTGGCGACCCTGGAATAGAGGGTGGTTAGCTTAGTAAATCCCGGCGGAAATATGGCGACACGTTCTGCCGTTGATACAGACGCCAGATTAAAGCCGTGGTATTTACGCCGTAATGTACCAGTGACGCAGCACCACACCATGACACGGGATCGGCAAACTTTATGAGCCGTAGCAACAACGTACCCACCTCAACCGATAAACCGATGCCCCGCGAGATCTACGTGCAGGATGGGCTGCACGTGGTCGACAAGACTGAACCGCTCCACGGCGGTCTCTCTGACCGCTGGTCCGATCCCCCTGGGTTTTTCGGCTGGTTTCGGGCGTTACAGAACGACGCGTTGGGGGGCCGTATTATGGCCACCGCGTTTACGTTCTTCATCCTCGCCGGGTTGATGGCGCTGCTCATGCGTTTGCAGTTGATCTCGCCCGAAAACACCTTCCTGGGACCGGATACGTACAACGAACTCTTTACCATGCACGGCTCGACCATGATGTATCTCTTCGTGGTGCCGATGTTGGAAGGGTTTGCCATCTTTCTGTTGCCCTTCATGCTGGGCAACCGTGAAATGCCCTTTCCGCGCATGGGGCAGTTTAGCTTTTTCACCTTTTTGATGGGCGGTATCCTCTTTTTTACCAGCTTTATTTTCAACGCCGTGCCCGATGCCGGCTGGTTCGCCTACGTCCCCCTGAGCGGACCCACCTATTCGCCGGGCTTGCCGCTGGACTTTTGGCTGCTGGGTCTCGGCGTGGCCGAAGTCGCTGCCATCGCCGCCGGGGTAGAGATTATCATCGCCATCCTGCGTATGCGTACGCCGGGTATGGCGTTGAGCAAGATGCCCATTTTGGCCTGGGCGTACTTGATCACGGCCAGTGCCATCCTGTTTGCCTTTACCACGCTGCTGATTGCCAGCCTGTTGCTCGAACTTGACCGCAAACTAGGCACGCAGTTCTTTAACCCCGACGCAGGCGGCAGCGCGCTGCTCTGGCAACATCTCTTCTGGATCTTTGGTCACCCAGAAGTCTACATCCAGTTCATCCCGGCGACCGGGTTTGTGTCTACGATCATCCCCGTCTTCGTACGGCGTCCCTTGGTCGGGTACAACTACATCGTCATCGCGCTGATGCTGACGGGCGTTATGAGTTTTGCCCTGTGGGTGCATCACATGTTTACCGTGGGTCTGCCCCAGGCCGCCATGTCGTTTTTTGCGGTAGCCAGCATTCTGATCGCCATCCCCGCCGGGATCCAGATCTTCGCCTGGCTTTCTACGATCTGGTATGGCAAGCCCATCTGGCGTCCGCCGCTGCTCTTTGTGATGGGTTTCATCTTCACCTTCGTCATCGGCGGGTTGACCGGCGTCATGGTGGGCGTTGTCCCCTTTGATCGGCAGGTTCACGATTCCTACTTCGTGGTCGCGCACTTTCATTACGTGTTGATCGGCGGCGTGCTCTTCCCGATCTTTGCTGCGCTCTACTATTGGTTTCCACTCTTCACGTCCAAGATGCTCGACGAACGGCTGGGCCAGTGGAATTTCTGGATCTTTTTCACGGGGTTTCACATTACCTTCTTCCCCATGCACATCGTGGGCTTCTTGGGGATGCCACGCCGAGTCTACACCTATGAAGCCGGGTTGGGGTGGGGCATTTACAACGTGGTCTCGACGGTGGGCGCGTTTCTGCTGGCGTTGGGCGTGCTTCTCTTCATCATCAACTTCTTCTATAGCCTGCGCAAGGGCAAGCCGGTAGAGTCCAATCCCTGGGGCGCAGACACCCTGGAGTGGGGCACAAAATTGCCGGCGCCGAACTATGGGTATGCCGAACTGCCCATCGTTACTACGCGCCACCCGCTTTGGGAACAGCAAACGCTGCATTCGCGCAACATGCCCGTGAAGGCGATGCTCGAAGATCTGACAAAGTGGCCGATTCACTGGCGGGCGGCGCTCACCACCAGCGTACTCGACGCGCGACCGACCGGGATCTTCCGTGTGTCCGGGCCATCGATCTGGCCGCTTGTGACGTCGGTGGGCGTAATCACCATGTTTGCGGCCGAGATCTTCACCCTGCGCATCCTGGTAGCGGGAGGGCTGATCGTCATGTTGATCGGCCTATTCGGCTGGCATTGGCCCGATACAATCGAAGTGACGGAGCAAGAGTTGGCGTTTGAACGCAAGCACAACATCGCCGTTCACCCCAACGGCAGCCCGATGATTACACGCTGGTCGATGGTGCTGATGATCCTGCTGATCTCGATCTCCACGTCACTCTTTGTCTTTAGCTATTTCTACATTCGACTTCAGCATCCCATCTGGCCCTACGAGAATCTGCCCTTGCCCGAGCTGCTGTTGCCCGCCATTGCCACCGTGGCCATCGTGGGCGCGGCGTTGATGATGACGTGGTCCAATCGGCGAATCAGTGGCGATGACAACAGCGGACTGCGCCTCGGCCTGCTGGCTGCCTTCCTATTGGGCGCTGTCGCTGTGGCCTGTGTCGTCATCGATCTGCGCCAGACACCTTTTGATCACACGATGAATGCCTATGCGTCGCTGTACTACGCGCTTTCTATCTTTGCCGCCGTCATCGTCGTGGGCGGGTTGCTGCAAAACCTCTACACCCAGATATGGGCCTGGGACGGTCGCTACAGCGCGCGCGAACACATCGCGATTGACATCGGTGCGCTTTACTGGAAGGCGACCGTGGCCCTATGGGCGGTCCTGGCGGGCACGGTCTATGTATCTCCCTATTTTCTTTAGCAAGGAGTCTCTGTGACGCAGGCATTCTCACATGAACCATCAAATCCAGACGACATCAAACGCCGCAACCGCCGGCTCTGGTTCGGGCTGCTCAACGGGCCAATCGTCTATGCCGTCTACTTCTTGATAGGCTACTTTTTTGCAGAGGCCGCCTGTAAGGCGGATCTGATGCGCTTTACGATCTTTGGGCTGGAGGCCATCTCGTTCACCGTCATCGCCTGGACCGTTGTCGCCGCACTGATTACCGCAAGCGGCCTTATCATCTCCTACCGCTATTGGCGGAGTTCGCCCAACGACAGTGATGAGTCGAGTTCGGATCTCAGCTATCCACCCTTTATGGCCTTCGTCGGCGCCTGGGTCAGTGGCATCTTTACCCTGGTGATTCTGGTGACAGGGATCCCCGCCTTTTTTGTTGTGCTCTGCGATTGGATCTGATCATGGCTAGAGATTGGAGATGGACCACTATTGTTCTGCTGGGCGTGGCGATGTTCTTGGCGGGGTGTAACGAACTGTACTCGCCTGTTCCTGGTGTGATTCAGCCCTCCCTGAAACTGGAGCAACCCGTTACCCTCGATCAGATCTACAGGGCGACGTCTGTGGCCGTGGTTGAACGTTCTGCCCTGATAGGCGCCGACGGCGTAGAAGTGGACGCAGCCGATCTGCTCATTGCGGGGCAAGCGCTCTACCGCGTGAACTGTGCGCCCTGTCATCGGCTGAACGGGGAGGGCAACTTGAACCGCTTCCCTGCCCTCAACGGCAGTGGACTCGTTACCGCACCGTCGCCGCAGCCGCTGATCCAAACTGTGCTCTATGGACGCGGTGTGATGCCCGCCTTTCACGTCACGTTGACTGATTTTGAAGTGGCGGCCGTGCTCTCGTACATCCGCAATGCCTGGGGCAATGATGCCTCGATCGTTCGCCCTGGCGATATCGAAAGAACTGGCGAATGAGGCTGAACCGAAGCGTAGCCACAAAGATGTGACCAGTTCTGTACCAGCGAACAATGACCAGGCACACGCTTTCCCTCCCTGTTACCAGTATAGTGAGCATGAGAAGCCGCAACAGTGTCCTATGTCGCATGGCACTACCTGCGTGTGAGTAACCGTATCCAAACAAAGGAGACAGCAATGAAATCCCCTAAACTCCCTCTCAGACTTTTTGTAAGTCTGCTTAGCATGGTCCTGGTGTTGAGTGCCTGCACCGGTTTTGAGCAGCCACAAGTGGTGGTCGAGCCCGAAACGCTGGAGCAAGGACAGACTGAACCCGCACAAGTAACCGATCAAGGGCAGCAGGATGATCAGATCGGGGTAGCCGGCGTTGTCAATGTCGGAGACGTCTTGATCACCTCCACTTCGCTGACCGACTATGACTTTGAAAATCGTGACGGCGAGGTCTCGGGTGAGATCGAAGATGTGATCATCGATTTGGCTACCGGCGATGTGCTCTATACCACCGTCGAGTACGGCGGCTTTTTGGACATCGGCGACACCGAGTTGCCCATGCCGCTTAGTGCCTTCGCCTGGGGCCCAGACGGCCAACTCGTCCTGAATTTCGATGAGCAGACCCTAGACAGCTTCCCCGACCTGGGGACAGACTGGCTCGACCCGTCCGCGCCTGGTTGGGATGATGAAGTTGGCGGTTTCTGGCGTGGCATCGGCGTCGATCCTGGATTCGATTACACGGAACCAACCAATACCATCGCTCGCGCCACGGATATTGTGAACCTTGGCATTGGTGATGTGGGCGTTGGCGCCGGTACAGTGGACGACATGCTGATTGATCTGGGCCAAAGCAAGGTCGAGTATGTGTTGCTTGCCTATGATGCCAGTGCATTCAACGATGAGTTGGTCGCCGTGCCTTTCGACGCTTTCGATATTAGCGCTGTCGGTGAACAGTGGGCATTCCGCTCGGGCGTTGACGCCGATGTGTTGCAAAACGCACCCCGTTTCAGTCGCGATGCGCTGACTGTCGGCGATGCGGCTACCTTTGGTGAAGTTGACCAATACTGGGGCGACAGAGGCTTCGGCGTCGGTACCAGCACCGGCGGTGTCACCACGACCGATCTCGTCCAGGAGGATCAGCCGGCCGCAGTGCAGCTTGATCAGTCCGTTACAACCGACTCCATCGGTATTACCGGGGCGAATGATTTCCTGGTGCGCGCCTCCGCTCTGCTTGGCTACAACGTCAACAACCTGGCCGGCGAGAACATCGGCGAAATCGATGATCTGTTGATCGACGTAGAGACCGGCCAGATCCTCTTTGCCACGCTTGAATATGGTGGCTTCCTCGATCTCGGCGACCGTCGTGTTCCCATTCCATTGGCCGGTCTTTCCTGGCTTAGCGATGGCGAACTGGCTCTGAATATCCAGGAACAGCAGCTAGAGTCTTTGCCAGATCTCGACTCAAATTGGCCCAATGTCGCCGATCCCACCTGGAACGACAGCATCGTCAACTACTGGACGGATCTGAGCATCAACCCCGGGAATGCTGCATCCGATTCGCAGACGATTATGTACGTCTCGAATCTCATCGGCTATGACCTGGGCAATGTCGATGCCCAAGGATCGATCAACGATCTACTCATCGACCTCTCGCAGGGGCGTGCTGTCCATGTGATCATTGACTACGGCGGTCTCTTCGATGACAACCTGACGGCGCTTCCTTTCAGCGCTGTTGATGTCAGCGTAGAAGGCGATGCGTACGTGTTCACACCCAATGTAGATATGCAGGCGCTGCAAAACGCCCCCAGCCTCAACCGTGACGCCTTTGAGCAAGATCAGGTCTTCGATAACACGGTCGATGACCAAATCGTTGGCTATTGGGAAGGCTTGGGGTACACCTACGACGATAGCGGCATAAACCCGTAGGGCGCCGCGCCCATAGTACCTTGCTGTACTGATTGCCGTAGGGGCTTGAGTCTCAAGCCCCTACGGTTGCCACCTATACTCTCCCAAACCCAACACGTCGCACAATTCCCCGGCACTTCCCATCGAACACAATGCCCATCTGGTTGTTGTCGGGTCGTCTGAACGCCTAACATGGAACCGTCATGTGAAAGGAGACCCACACAATGCAAGTTCCCCCTAACGACAATTCGCGCCACAAAAGAATGACGCGGCGCAACTTTCTGCGCTCAATGGCAGCCGTTGGCGGATCCACGGCGGTCTGGGCTACGCTCGATTCATGGGCGCTGGCCAAACCGCCTCGTCAAGATCTGCCACCCCTCGACGGTGAAGTAAACGGCGTCCGCGTGGTCATTCTCGGGGCCGGCATGGGCGGCATGACCATGGCCTACGAGTTGGGTAGACGTGGCTACGATGTGCAGATCATCGAAGTGCGCGATCGCCCGGGCGGCCACAATTGGACGATCCGTCGCGGTGCTGTGCTGGAAGAGTACGGTGGAGAGCGGCAAGTCTGCGAGTTTGACGAAGGGCTCTATTTCAACCCTGGTCCCTGGCGCATCCCTCATCACCACGAGGCGTATCTGCACTACTGTCGCGAACTAAATGTGCCCCTAGAGGCCTTTATCAATTATCAAGAAGCCAATTATGTCTATGTTGAAGGGGACCACGGCCCTCTCTCTGGTCAGCGTATGCGCTATCGCCAGATGAACGTGGACAGTCGCGGCTATACGGCGGAGCTGTTGGCGAAATTTGCCAATAACGGCGCCCTTGATGACGAGCTGGACAGCGAACACGTCGATCAACTGATTGACTATCTCGTACGCGAAGGGTTGCTAGAGAGTGATTCTCTTCGCTATACCGGCTCCCATCGCCGTGGCTATGCCGTCCCGCCCGGTGCAGGCATGCAGCCTGGTGAAGGCCTGGAGCCCTTCCCCCGCGACGAGATCATCCCCTACAGTGCCGAGATTCATCGAGCGCAGGGGTACTACCTGGCTTCGGCTGCGGGCTTTAGCCAGCAGATGACCATGATGCAACCGGTGGGCGGCATGGACCGCACCGCCTATGCCCTGGCCGAAGCCATCGGCGAGGACAAGTTTTTGTACCAGACCGAGGTGGTGGAGATTCGTCAGGATGAAAACGGTGTACGCATTGTGTGCCGCGATTGGGCTTCGGGCGAGACGCGTGAGATCACCGGTGACTACTGCGTCAGCGCCATCCCGTTGACCATCCTGTCCACGATACCGGCTGATTTTTCTCAGGAAATGAGCACGGCGATCAGAAATGTTCCCTACGAACCTACCGGGAAGATCGGCCTTCAGTTTAGCCGGCGCTTCTGGGAAGAAGACGATAACATTTATGGCGGCGTCTCGCGTACCAACATCCCCACCATCGGCGGCATTGCCTATCCATCCTATGACTTCTTGGGCAAAAAGGGCGTCTTGCAGGGCTACTATAATTTCGGCACCGATGCCATTGTTGTCAGCAACATGTCGGTGCAAGCGCGGATCGAACACGCGCTGGAACACGGCAGCAAGATTCATCCGCAGTACCGTGAGACGTTCGAGAACGGGTTTTCGGTGGCCTGGCACCGCGTGCCCTATCTGTTGGGCGGTTGGCCCACTTTTACAGAACGAACCCGAGAGGAATTCTTTCCCCGCCTGTTGGAGCCCGATGGCCGGATCTATCTCGTAGGCGAATACTTGAGCTACCTGACCGGCTGGATCGAAGGTACGATCCGCGCCGCCTGGCTGCAATTGGACAAGTTGCATGAACGGGCACGCGCAGAGCAAGGAGCATAACCATGAACAAAAACCCCTTAGGCAGAGGCTTGAGCAGATCTGCTCTGACGCTGTTGCTGCTCGCCGCGATTGTGGCGCTGATGATCCTGGTGACAGAACCCAGTGGCGCCTCTATCATCCTTCAACAATCTGGAACTGCATCCACGACGCCGTCCCCAGACCAGGAAGAAGCGGAAACGACCGCAACCTCTGCCCCTGAGCAAGAGGTTGGGCAAGAGGAGACAACCCCGACGCCGGAAGTGGAACTGAACATTACAACCGTTCCTGCACCGGAAGAGACCATCGTCATAACACCCGTTGAAGAAGGCGGTGACAACGGGTCTCCTCAGGCGGAGGAGACGGCAACGGCCAGGGAGACTGCACCTGCTGAAGAAACTGTACCTGCTGAAGAGGTCACTCCGGAAGACGCAAGCATGGCCGAAGATGACAGCTATGCTGCAGAACTCTGGCAGCAGATGCAAGAGGATCAATACAGCGAAAGCTGGTCCACCATACCCGGCAAGGGTGAGCTCTACCCTGGTCAGGCGCCGCATGGCGCCTTGCTGACCACGTATCTAAACGAGGTCGCCAGGCAGGGATTCGATGCGCAATCAGGCGAAATGCCGGACGGTTCTATTGTGGTCACAGAGAATTATAATGCCGACGAAACCCTGGCTTCGGTAACGGTGATGCAAAAGCGTGCCGGCTATGCGCCGAGCTACAACGATTGGTACTTCGCCTCGTATGGCCCTGATGGTGAAGCCCAGGCAAGCAGTGGGATCGTCAGTTGCATGTCCTGTCATGCGGCGGTCCGATCCAACGATTACATCTTCGGTTCTGTGGTCGCGCCTGTTGAGGATCTCTCGACCTTGCTCACGCCGACGCCAGGGGCAACGGGTCAACCAGCGGGCGGCGCAGAGACTGAAGCAGCCAGGGCCACCGCAACACCGACGCCCACGCCCGAACCAATGAGTGATGACGAGTTAATTTCCACCGGAAATCAGATTTTCAGTCGTGTTTGCGCCGCCTGCCATCAGGCCGATGGCGAAGGCATCCCCGATGCCTACCCTGCCCTGGCCGGTAATGCCTTTGTCCTGACCGAGGATCCTGCCCCGGTGCTACGCGTTATCTTCACCGGTCGCGCCGGTATGCCCCATTTTCATGGCGCACTGAGCGACCGCGAGATCGCGGCTGTGGCCTCTTACATCCGCAATGCCTGGGACAATGACGCTTCAGTTGTCAGCCAGGAACAGGTGCGTACTATCGAGCAGGAGGTCTATTCCCCATCCGAACCAATGGAACACATCGGCGCCGGCGAATAATCAGAAGGATATGAGTGCACTATGAAACAACATACCGAGAGCCGGATCAGGTTTAGACTCCGCTATCTACTGACCCTCAGCCTTCTGATGATCGTGGTCATGATTGGCGCCTGTCGGGATGACCGCGAAAGCTACCTGGCGACGCCTGATCTGGATGTCCTTGTGCCGACGGCCACCGCGCTCACTGCACGCGTGGAAGTGGTTGTGGTTGTTGTGACGCCAACTGCCGCGCCAACCACCGAAGCACCGTCTGCGCAGGGCGCGCCTGAAAGTGAAACGTCTGAAGGCGAGCCGGGTGGCGGCGAGGGTGCTGCGGCGCAGGCAACCCCCACACCTGCAGAAGGCGGTGAAGCACAGTCCACCTCATCGCAAACATCATCTCAATCAGCCTCGCAAAGTGGGCAGATGAGCAACCAACAGTTGATTAACATGGGCGAACAGGTCTTCACCGAGAACTGCGCCTCCTGTCATGGAGAGAACGGTGAGGGCAGCAGCGTCTATCCGGCGCTTAACAATAACAATGTGTTGACCGGCGGAGACCCCAGTCAACCGATCCAGATCGTCCTTCATGGGCGCGGTGAGATGCCCGCCTTTGAAGACACGCTCTCTAATCAACAGATCGCGTCCGTGCTCTCGTATGAACGCAACGCCTGGAGCAATAACGCGTCGGTCGTGTCGGTTTCCCAGGTACGCGAGATGCGGCAAGGAAGTTCGTCGGGATCGGCTGAACAGAACGCATCGGTTGAAGAGGGCGCATCATCCGAACAGGGCGTATCGGCTGAAGAGAGTGCATCGTCCGAACAGGGCGTATCCACTGAGGAGAGTGAACCAACGGAGCAGACCCAGGCCCAGACCGAGGCAACGCCAACGACGGAAGCGTCTGAGGCATCTGCAGCAGAGCAAGACGCTGCCGCCGAACCGGTTCCTGAGGAGCCAACCGCAACGCCGACACCCTCTCCTGCATCCAGAGAGATGGCCGCTACTGGTGAAAACGGTGCGCCGCCAACGTGGACACCCGAGATCGAAGTCACACCGTTGCTGCCCAGCACGATTGGCGAATCGACAACCTCTGAATCGTCAACCGAGGGCGCGTCGGCAGACAGCCCGGAGCAGACACCGGTCCCCACGCAAGGACGCAATGCCGGCGGCGAGAATCCGCCGCTGCGCTGGACGCCGGAACGCCAGGTGACGCCCCTGTTGCCGTCGACACTACGGTCGGCGACCGATGCCGATCAGTCGACGGCATCGGCGGAGCCTGCTGAGACCCCGTCGCCGACCGGTACAGGTGTAGATTCCGCGGAAGGGGCGGCGGCCGGGGCTGAATCGACAACCCCGACGGCGACACCGGGTACGCCCCAGGCAGGCCAGAACGGCCAGGGTGCAACGGATGCACAGTCCTTAATCGCACGCGGCGAAGAGATCTACTCGGCTGAGTGTGCCGAGTGTCATCAGGAAAACGGCGCCGGAAACCAGCTTTATCCTGCCTTACGGTCATCCGAGACGCTGACCGCCGAGGACCCCAGTGCAGCCATCCAAACCGTCCTTAACGGCAGGGGAGAAATGCCATCCTTTGAGGGTATTCTCAGCAGCGAAGAGATCGCCGCCGTCCTCTCGTACGAACGCAACGCCTGGGACAACGAGGCGTCCGTCGTTACGGTGGAGCAGGTACGGCAACTCAGCGACAGCCAGTAGCTAGACCGTCAGGTTGCGTGATCGGTCAATAAACATGCAGATGCAGAAAGGAGTGTGCCTGTGGCAGAGCCACTAGATGCACAGGTGGTGATCGTAGGGAGTGGTGTGGCGGGGGCGCTGGCCGCTTATCGGCTGGCTCTGGCCGGTGTCAAGGTGCTCGTACTCGAAGCCGGGCCATCGGTCAACCGGGCCGAGGCGCTGCAGCGCTACCGTAATGCCGTCGCCAAGACGCCGGAGTCGCCCTATCCTGACACCGACTATGCGCCGCGCCCGACAGTGCTCGCCCTTGAGGACTACTATGTCCAGGAAGGGCCGGCGCTCTTCAAGAGTACGTATGAGCGGGTCGTGGGTGGCACCACCTGGCACTGGCTCGGCACCAGTCTGCGTCATATGCCTTCGGATTTTCGTGTCCGGTCTCTCTATGGTGTCGCCGCCGATTGGCCGATCGGCTATGAGGATCTGGAGCCGTGGTATGGCGAGGCAGAACATGAAATGGGTGTGGCCGGCAATGGCAAACAGACCCTCGGTTCGCCACGCAGCGGAGACTTCCCCATGCCGGGGTTGCCCCCCACCTATCTGGACAAGCGCGTGTCGTTGGCCGCCGAACGGCTGGGCTTGCCCGTCTACGTGACGCCGCAGGCGCGCAATTCGCAGACCTATGGTGGGCGTCCGCCCTGTTGTGGCAATGCCACCTGTGTGCCCATCTGCCCCATCGCCGCCAAATATGACGCCACGGTCCACGTCAAGAAAGCGCTCGATCTTGGCGTTCAGATCATCGATCAGGCCGTGGTTACCTTTGTGGAAGTCAACAGCGATGGATGGGTTACGGGTGTCCGTTTCAAACGGCCCAATGGCGACGAGCAACGCGCTACCGGCCGCGTCTTTGTGTTGGCGGCCAACGCCATCGAAACGGCGAAACTGCTGCTGATGTCGCGCACGGATGCGCTGCCCGATGGGGTAGCCAACAGCAGCGGACAGGTAGGGCGCAACCTGATGGATCATCCTGTGCAGCTCAGTTGGGCGCTTTCCCATGAGCCGCTCTATCCATACCGGTCACCGCTCGAAAACGCCGGCATCGAATTCTACCGTGACGGCGATTTCCGCACAGAGCATTCGGCTTTCCGCATGGCTATCGGCGAGGACGGCTGGTCTTTTCCCGGTACGCCGCCGCTTGTCCTGGCCGGCCAACTGATCGGCGACGGTGTGCGCGGCCGCGAGTTGGTAGAACAAATGAACGCCCATGTTTCCCGACAGGTGCGCTTCGCCAATCTGATCGAGCAACTGCCCCATCCCGAAAATCGGGTTGTGCCCGCCTTCGATCGGCTCGACTCGTTTGGCATCCCACGTCCGCGCATCTACTACCGGCTGGGCGAGTTTGTGGAGCGGGGCATGGCGCGGGCGCGTGAGGTGAGCGAAGCGGTCTTTAGAGAAATGGGCGCTTACGAGATCCAGCATTCACAGGAGCATCAGGGCGCCGGCCACCTGATCGGAACCTACCGCATGGGCGAAGACCCGCGTAGTTCTGTGGTGAATTACGAGCAGCGTTCTCACGATCACCCCAATCTTTTCTTGCTGGGGAGCGGTGTCTTCCCCACGGCGGGCACGGCCAACCCGACCCTGACGCTTGCTGCTCTGGCTCTATGGGCAGCCGAGACGATCCGGTTGAACCTGAATGACGTCGAAGAAGTGCAGCCGGATCAAGCCGAGGTGCACTGAGAGTCTGGAGGTATTTCTATGAATGGACAGGCAAAGAGCGTCTGGAAATGCAATCGGCGGATTGCCTGGGCGCGCCTATGGATCGGCGTGCTTGCACTATTTGTATTGGCAGGGTGCGTAGAAGAATCACACGCTTCTGAGGTTTCACAAGTGGCCTATGCAGGCGATCCTGAAGTTGGACGCATTGCGATTGAAGTGTATGGCTGCGGCTCTTGCCATACTATTCCTGGCGTGCCCGGCGCCAACAGTCTGGTGGGGCCACCGCTCAACGCCTGGGCCGATCGCCAGTATATTGCGGGCACGCTTACCAACGAACCCGCCAATCTGATTTCGTGGATCCAATATCCTCAGGCGATTGAGCCGGGAACTGCGATGCCCAATATGGGTGTAACCGAAGACGATGCAGAAGACATCGCCGCCTACCTCTATACACTGCGGCGCGATCTCACGTGGCACGCACGCGTACGCGGGTTCTTAGGGCTTGAATCCAATCGCAATCTAACGGAGTGATCATCGAGAAATGACAGATATCGACGAAACAGACGAGAAACCCACTCGACGCCCAATCAGCCGCCGCACCTTCTTGCGAACGGTCGCCACTGCCGTCGGCGGGACGCTGGTGGCTGCCTGCGGTCCTGTACGCAGCACGACGGAGGGCGCGGCCTTCCTCGGATCCAAGGCCACTCCGCAGATCATCTTGCCCAGCCCGATGCCGGCTGAATCAGCCGACGCCACACCTACACCTACCGTCGATGACAACACGCTGGCCGAGTTTCTGTGGCTGTCTGCGCTGCTGACCGGTGTCCCTGATCTTGATCCCGGGTTAGGCCGTGTTTATCTGCGCAGCTTGCAGACAAGTGAGGAATTCGGCGGACAGGTGGATGATCTGATCGTGCGGGCGGGGCTACGCAGCGAAAGCGTGCCCGATACGCTGGACGAATTGGAGGCTACCGGCATTTTTGATGAATCCGCTACCGGCACTCTGGCACAGAAAATCATCGAGCTGTGGTATACCGGCATCTATACCAATGAGGACGGCGAAGAGGTCGTGGCCACTTACGTCGATGCCTTGGCCTGGCAAACCTTGCGCTTTACCAAGCCGAAAAGTGTCTGCGGCTATCCCGGCTTCTGGTCCGAACCATGGAACCCGGAAGATGGAGCGCTGTTTGGCTGAGCAGATCCTATTCAGATCAAATCACAGGACACCCCCAGATCGCAGTTATGCATCGGGGGTGTCCTGCTGATTACGAGGGATCTAGAAGATCGCCGTCATGCCGAGAATGACGAAGATGAACAGGATGATGGCGATCACCAGAAAGATCCCGAAGAGGACTTTGGCAATGGTTCCGGCGCCCCGAGAGACTCCCGAGAACCCCATCGCACCTGCTACGACTGAAATGATCAGGGCAATGATTGCCCACCATAGAAGACTCATGCTTGCTCCTTTATCTGGTTGGATACGACTCGCCTACCTTGCGGCAAGTGTGTCCAGTATACAGAGCGTCTTTCTGGTTTACGATGTATCCTGTTACAGGTGGTAGGCATATTAATTTGCACATATCGTGCACTTTTCAATAGATCTGACTGAGGAGAGACGAGATTGAGGAAGCGAACTTTGTGGCCGGCGTTGCTTGCCTATTTGTGCTTGCTGATGATGGCTGGATCTGGAGCGGTCTGGGCACAGGATGAAACCCCGCAAGTCGACGTCCCCGACACCACAGAAGAGCAGCAAGCTCCGGCACAGGTGAGTGTCGAACCTCAGGCCCAAGACGAACAGATTGCCGAACGCCTGACGAGCATCCTTCAAGCCACCGACTGGTTTGTGAACCCGACCGTCGAAGTGCGCGACGGAGTTGGATTTCTGGATGGTCAGGCCCACACCCAGGAACAGCGCGAGTGGGCCGGCAACCTGGCGCGCAACACGCAAGACGTGGTGGCTGTGGTCAACCGCATCGAAGTCATTCCGCGCTCATTTTTTGACTTTTCGCCGGCACGGACCGAACTGCGGGCGCTCTGGCGGGATTCGATTCAAGCCGTTCCGGTCCTCGTCTTTGGCATCGTGGTGCTGCTGTTGGCATGGTGGCTGAGCTCGTTCATCACACGCTTTTTCAGCCGTTTCTTTCGCCCTCGCCTCAAATCGCCGTTGCTGGCCACGGTCGCTGCGCGAGCGATTGGTATTCCTGTCTTTCTGCTTGGCGTCTACCTCTTCTTACAAGTGGCGGGCCTGACCCGGCTGGCGATTACGGTGCTGGGTGGCACAGGCCTCATCGGTATCGTGGTCGGTTTCGCCTTTCGAGACATTGCCGAAAATTTCCTGGCCAGCCTGATCCTCAGCATCCAACAGCCGTTTCGGCGTGATGACCTGATTGAAGTCGCCAATCAGATCGGGATCGTACAGCAGATGAACACGCGCAGCACGGTCCTGATGACGCTGGATGGCAACCACGTGCAGATCCCGAATGCCATCATCTTTAAAAACACGATTACCAACTACACCGCCAACCCCAATCGCCGCTCAGATTTTGTGATTGGGATCGGCTACGAAAGCGCCATTCTGGATGCGCAGCAGATCATCGCCCAGGTACTTACCGAGCATCCTACTGTCATGCAGACGCCCGAGCCGCTGGTGTTGGTGGACCAGTTGGGCGCGGCCACGGTCAATCTGCGCGTCTACTTCTGGTACGACGCCAGCCAGTATGCGCCGATCAAGATCAAGTCATCCCTGCTGCGCATGATCAAGCGCGCCCTGCAAGAGGCCAATATCTCGATGCCGGACGAAGCGCGCGAGGTGATCTTTCCCAACGGCGTACCCATCATCTCTGTTACCCCGCCCGATGACGAAGCGCCGATTGTTGCCCCGATCGCTGCGCCTGCGCGCCCCAAAGCCGTGGAAACCGTGGCTCAAGAGCCGATCTCCTCGGCCGCCGAGGGCGACCTGCGCAGCGGCGAACAGGAGATCCGCGTCCAGGCCGAGCGCTCACGTGTCCCTGAAGAGAGCGCGGATCTGCTTGAGTCATAACCAAAATAGAGGGGACGCTGCCTAAGCAGCGTCCCCTCTGATACTCTCTCAATCTCCAACTGAAGCATTCTCATTACACCAACGGATGGACCACCGAATGCTGCGCGGGGAAGATCGCCTTGATCAGTGGGATGGCGCTCTCCTTCGCCCACACGTCGGGGAAGATGGCGTTTAGCTCGTCAAAGCTGCGGTAGCCGAAGAGCAATTGCAAGAAGGTGAGCACAGGCGATCCGGCGTCTGCGTTGTCGCCAAAGGTGGGCCGTCGCCAGGGTTCGATCGCTGTCAGTCTGCCTTGCTCGAACTGCAGTCGCAACCCTCCGCGATAAAAGTCGATCTTGAGTTCACCCGTTATATTGGCGACCAGCGACTTTTCGATCCGCTCCTCGAGCACCGGAGCAATGTGTTGGATGAAGGCCGTCACATCGGGCACACGCAAATACCAGGCGTAGGGCGGCTCATAGCGTGGGGCAAGATTCTGTAGGATATCGTAGGCCGGGTGTGAGCGACCGAAACCAAAGCGGATCTCGCTAAAGGGATCAGTCTTCTCGTCGGCCGGTGTCACCTTGCCAATGTCGCGTACCGCGCGCAGCAGGCTGGGCATGGCGGCTTGCCAGTTGACATGCTTTGCCAGTTCAAGCTCCGCCACGTACAAGGAGCGGCTCCACCGTCGCGAGGCAACGGTTACGTAGCCACAGGCGGTGCCGTCGGCGTCAACGATCATGTGTAATCGACGCTTCAGACCAATATGCAGGGGATCCTTCGCCAGCGCAGGATCTTGCCAACTGGTGATCAGAAACTCCCAATAGCGGGTGGGTGCTTCATGCCAGACCAGGCTCTCCTGGCGCCGTTGTGTGTAGAGCGCTTCCAACAAGGGCACATCATCCAGTGTGCCCGGGCGGAGACTGTACGCTTCTGTCTCATCAGGCTTCTTGTCGGGAATCTGGGACGCCTGCGTGGTGCGGTATCCATCGAGATCGAGCACATATTCGTAGCCGAACTGGCGGTAAAAATACTCGATGCCGGTGATGGCCTGTGCCAGATCGCCGTTGGCCGCACTGCGGGTGTGGACCATCTCGAAGAGCGCCCGCACCAATCCTCGATTGCGGTATTCGGGGAGGGTCGCCACCTCTTCGGGCCGCCCCACACCAAAGCGGATGCCGGCATAGCTCCATTCGTGGCGGAAGTAGGCGGTACAGGCGACCAGGCCATGTTCGCGGCGTGTGGTATCTTCGATCACGGCAAAGTCTCCTGGCCCCATGAAGGGAAACTTGCCGCTCATAAAGATGCGGGCGCTGTCGATTTCGCTGGGTCTGAGCGGCTCTTCGGCGCTTTCGCGAAAGACCGTCGCCATCAGGTAGCCAACTTCGGCGTCATCTGCCTGTGTCGACCATCGGCGGATCAAGCCATTGCCCAGATCGCCAACATAGGATGCGTCTGCGAGGGATGTGGTCATGGGTTCCTTTCAAAGAGGTTTACTGAAAGCTTCCAGGGAAATTGAACCCATTGATTATGCGCGCGGAAACGACCTGTGTCAATGCTTTTGCGGATAAATCGAGGCGCAACTTGAGGGCGACGGTCTCATTCTCCTCCCTTGTATGCCAAAAGCCGCAGCGCGTTGAGCACGACCACGATGGTGCTGCCCTCATGCAGGATCACAGCCCAGCTTAGCTCTACCAACCCGAACACCGATGTGATGATGAGCAGACCGATCACCCCCAGTGAAATGACCAGATTCTGGCGGATGATGGCGCGACTGGCCCGGCTTAACCCGACGGCGAAGGGCAGTTTGCCCAGATCGTCGGCCATGAGGGCGACGTCGGCAGTTTCCAGGGCGACGGCGGTGCCTGCCCCGCCCATGGCGATGCCCACGGTGGCGGTGGCCAGCGCCGGCGCGTCGTTGACGCCGTCGCCTATCATGGCGATGGCGCCATGTTCGGCCTCCAGCCCCTGGATCGCGGCGAGCTTGTCTTCAGGGAGCAGGCCGGCGCGTACGTCGGTGACGCCCACGCTTTCGCCGATCTTGCGCGCCACCTCTTCATTGTCGCCGGTTAGCATCACCAGCCGCTTCACGCCCAGATCGAGTAGACGCTGGAGTGTGCCGTGGACGTCGGCCCGCGGCTGATCGGCCAGCGCCAGGACGCCCATGAACTGATCTCCACGCTGCACGATCATGGTCGTCTTGCCCTCAGATTCGAGTCGTTCCACCGCCTGATCCAGCGCCGCCGGTAAATCGACGCCGTCCGCTTCGGTAAAGAGACGACGAGCGCCGACCGAGACCCTCTGCCCGTCGATGCTGCTGCGCACGCCGCGCCCGCTCACGTTTTCGAGTCCTTGGGCGACGGGTAGGTCGAGCTTTCGTTCACGCACTGTGCGTACCACGGCCAATGCCAGCGGATGGTTCGACTGCTCTTCCACCGCCCCCGCCACACGCAAGATATCCTCTTCGGAGACGCCCTCGAGCGCAACCACATCGGTGACGCGGAAGCGCCCTTCGGTGAGCGTGCCTGTCTTATCGAAAGCCATGACCTGGAGCGATCCCAGGTTCTCGAGGTGTACGCCGCCTTTGATCAACACGCCGTTGCGGGCCGCCTGCCCGATCCCCGCCAGCACAGCAGCCGGGGTGCCGATGGCCAACGCACACGGCGACGACGCTACCAACAAGAGCATGGCGCGGTAGAAACTGTTGCCCCAGGTCATCCACCCCAGCAGTGGTGGGGCAATGGCTACCAGCGCTGTGAACCCCAGCACGGTCGGCACAAACCAGCGGGTGAATCGTTGCGTGAACTGTTGGGTGGGGCTTTGCTGTGCCTGCGCCTCTTGCACCATCTGCATCACGCGGCTCAAGGTGTTGTCTTTGGCCAGCTTGGTGACACGTACGTCGAGGGCCGCTTCCTGGTTGATCGTACCGGCGAAGACCTCGTCGCCCGGTTCCTTTTCCACGGGGACGCTCTCGCCTGTCACCGGGGATTGGTCGACGGCGCTGCGTCCCTCCTCGATTGCGCCGTCTACGGGCAGGCGATCGCCCGGCCGCACGACGACCACGTCGCCGATCTGGAGCGTATCCACGGCCACTTCTTCGATGCGTTCGCCGCGACGGACACGTGCTGTTTTCGGCATCAACTCACCCAGGGCGTTGACGGCGTTGCGCGCTCGATCCAGCGCGTAGTGTTCCCCGGCATGGCCCAGTGCAAACAGGAAGAGCAAGAATGCACCCTCGGCCCATTCGCCCAGAATCGCCGCTCCGGCCGCCGCCGCCAGCATGAGGACGTCAGTATCCAGCTTTCCCCGCAAGAGGCTGGGTAGGGCATGTGTGGCCACATCATAGCCGCCGGCCAGATAGGCCAGCGTGTAGAAAAGCAGCGTCATCCAGGCCGGCATACCCAGCAAGAACTCACCGGCAAACCCAATCGCCAGGAAGATGCCCGCCAACGCCACAAGCAGCAGCGTCCACCGATCCCGAATCCAGTCGGGTAGAAAATGGGGGGCGCTGCCTTCGTCGTGGCCGGCGTGTTCGCGCTCCTCCTCGGCCGGCGCGGGGGCAGCCTCGTACCTGCCGGGGATTTCGGCGGCGGCGGCGTTGGTTTCTGCGCCATTACGGTTGACAAGGCGCGCTCCCCAGGAGCGCACCACGCCCTCTATCGTGTCGCGGTCGAGCTCCCGGCTGTCGTAGGCTATGAAGATCAATCCGGCGGCGTAGCTGACGCTGGCGTGCAGCATGCCCGGCAGTTGATTCAGCGCCTCGTCCAGCCGGTTGGCATTATCCGCAGCATCCAGCCCAACAAAGGACCACTGCTCATGACGGTAGCGGTCGGTAATGGCGGCGCCGCTGCTTTCGATCAGCCGGTAGAGCCGATCGAGCGAAACAAGATTGGGGTCATAGTGAAGGCAGACCAGGGCTGTGCCATTTTCGCGCACAATGTGGGCTTCTTCCACACCGCGTACCGCGGCCATGCGGTCTGTAAGCAGGTGGGTACACTGGTCCTTATCGTCGATTTCAGGTAACACGGTAGGCAGATCGATTTGAAGCTTCTGCATAGTTGATCCTTATTTGAGATGGATTCTCAATAATAAACATATAAGCATGTGTTTATATTTTAACCCAAAACAAAATCGAATTCAAGTGCCGATCTCTCGATCAATCATGAAGCGTATGCTGCAATCCCTGCTGGAAGATTGCCGCCACGTGCACGTCGTCAAGCCGGTAGTAAACGTGACGACCGGCCTTGCGCGAGCGGACCAGGCGCAGGTTACGCAGCAGGCGCAGATGGTGCGATATCGCGGGCTGGCTCATCTGCATAATCAACTGCAAATCGCCTACGCACAGTTCGGCGTGGCTCAGCAGACCCATGATGCGCAGCCGCGTTGGATCGGCCAGCGTCTTGAACAGTTCTGCGGTGCGCTCGGCAACCTCTTCCTCAACCAGATGTTCGGCCGCGAAGCGCTCTAATTCCTCCAAAGAATGTTCTGCGCTGCACAGCACAACCTCGTCAGACGGTTGATTGGTCAAGCGAATCTTCCTTTTCTGCTACGTTTGCCAAAGCCGGTGTTTTCATCGTTTGGGGCCAATCTTGCCATCTGGGGATCGCATCCGTCAAGTCCGTTCAATTCGCCCTAGCCGCAGTCTATTTGTGAGTATACCTGGCACGAAGTGCCGGGGCGTGGAGTCCCGGTTGGAAAGTTGCAAAATCTTAAGGTTCTGGCTAGATCTTTTGTGCTATGATAGTTGCCTTCCTGCGTGTACCCGAACTCCATCATCCTTTTGAACAGGCGGCTGCTATGGTCGATCCCATCATCCGTGCCAAGGATCTGACGAAATCGTTCAAGGTGTTGCGCCGCCGGCCGGGCTTCTGGGGAGGCATCCGCACGCTTTTCTCGTCGGACTATGAGATTGTTAAGGCCGTAGACGAGGTATCGTTTGCGATCGGGCCGGGCGAGTTGGTGGGCTACATCGGCCCCAACGGCGCAGGGAAATCGACCACGATCAAGATGCTCACCGGCATCCTCTACCCCAGTGGCGGTGAGGTGACAGTCGATGGCTTTATACCGCAACGCGAGCGCGTGCGCAACAGCAAGCAGATCGGCGTCATCTTCGGCCAACGGAGCCAACTGATCTGGGACATCCCCGCCCGCGATAGCTTCGATCTGATGCGTAAAATGTACGCCATCCCACTGGAACGCTACCGCGAGAATCTGGCGACCTTTGTCGAACTGCTCGAACTGCGGGAACTGATGGAGCGGCCCGTGCGCCTTCTCAGCTTGGGGCAACGCATGCGCTGCGAACTAGTGGTGGCGATGCTCCATGATCCTAAGATCCTCTACCTCGACGAGCCCACGATTGGCATGGACGTGGTAGCCAAGGAACGCATCCGCGAGTTCATCCGTCATCTCAACAGCGAGCGGGGCACAACTGTCCTCCTCACTACCCACGATGTCACAGATATCGAACAGCTCTGCCGCCGTGTGATGATCATCGACAAAGGACACATCATCTACGACGGCAATCTCTCCGCGCTCAAGCGCCAGTATGGCAGGCTACGTCGACTACGCTTTTCGCTGCCGCCCACCGAAGCGGTGGATGGGCTGGATCTGTCGCTAGCCGAACTGTCGCCTTCGGCCAAACTTGCAGTGGGCGACGACGAAGGACATTACGTTATCAGTTTCGATCCGCAGGCTGTGGCCGCATCGGAGGTCACCCGCTTTGTGGTCAACCGCTATGCCGTTACCGATCTGTCGGTAGAGGAGGCCGATCTTGAAGGAATTATCCGGCAAATCTACGCCAATGGCGCGGCCGTGGTTGCCTGATCTGTCTATCCGCTTGCAAGAGACATGGGTGCGTCATGCTGGTATGGTGCAGGTGGCGATCAAGGGCGAACTTGCCTACCGCTTCGAGTTCTTCACCGCCATTCTGGGTACGCTGCTCACCACGGTAATGCTGTACTACCTGTGGGTGGCGATCTTCCAGAGTTCTACACAGATGGAGATGAGCTTTGATGCGCTGATTACCTATGTGGTGGTGGGGCAGGCGTTTAGCTTTGCGCGCCCTGGGCAGCGGCGCATGCTCCAGCAGATCAGCGGTAACATTCGTAGCGGTAATGTCTCGCTCGATCTGCTGCGGCCTGCCGATTACCAATTGCTGCAGTTCTCCACTACGCTGGGATCTTTCCTGATGGAGACGGCCTTTGTGTCGCTACCCTCGTATGTGCTGGCGCTGGTTCTGTTTCGAATAGAGCCGCCGGTTTCGTTGGAGGCTGCCGCAGGTTTTGTGGTCAGTTTGGCGGGCGCGTTTGTGCTCTCCTTTTCGCTGGATTTCCTGATCGGAATGCTGGCATTCTGGACGGTGAGCGTGTGGGGGATCACTTACGCCAAGATGGCGGTGGTCGAGATCCTGGCGGGCACGGTGATCCCGCTGTCGTTCTTCCCGGATTGGCTGCGGTCGATTGCCCTTGTGCTGCCCTTTCAGGGGATCGCCTACACGCCGCTTTCTATCTACGTGGGCACTTATGTGGGCGCGGCCATCTGGCAGGCCATCGGCGTGCAGTTCGTCTGGGGCATCGTCATGATCCTGCTCAGCCGTCTGCTTTGGCTGCGGGCGCGGCAACAGCTCACCTTACAAGGAGGTTGACGTGCGCTACTACTGGGATCTTTACCAGACCAGTTGGCAGCTTCTGCTCAAGTCGATGAGCCAATACCGCTCTGATTTTTTGATTATGGCGACTTCGGCGTTGATCCACGATGGGGCGACGCTGCTCTTCATTGACGTGATTTTTAATAATGTGCGTGACATTCAGGGGTGGAGTTTCTACGAGGTGGTCTTTATCTATGGGCTGATGATCACAACGCGCAGCGTATGGAACTCCTTCCTCGACGTGCCGCATCGCATCCATTGGTACGTTCGCCAGGGGTCCTTGGACGGGCTGTTGGTGCGCCCGCCGTCGGTGCTCTTTCAGATTGCCACGCAGTCGGGCTACAACCCCTCTGCATTCGGCCGGATTGTGGTAGGTGTGGTAGCCATCCTGATCGCATTGCGCGGTTTGGACGTAACCGTGGCCTCGTGGTGGGCGATCTATGTGCCGCTGGTGGTGATCAGCGGTGCGCTGCTCATGTTCGGCGCATACATGATGTTGGCCTGTCTCAGCTTCTGGTTTACCAACGTCCATTCGCTGCTGGCGACGGTAGCGTGGTGCGCCCAGTTGGGGCAGTTCCCCGCCACGATCTATGCTCTGCCCATCCGTTTCGTGCTCACTTGGGTGCTACCCTTCGCCATGCTCGGCTTCTACCCGGCTGCCTTCCTCCTGCGCGGCAATGAGTATCGTGTCTACGGCCTGGTGGCCCCGCTCATGGGTGTGGTCTTCCTGGGGCTGGGGCTGTTGACGTGGCGGTATGCCATCCGGCATTACCAAAGCACGGGATCGTGAGAAGAAGAGGGTATGATAGTGCCAGGAGTTCGTCGATCCAGTGTAAGGACATGGCATTGTGCTCACGCTGAACCGAAAATATCTGATCCCAATAGCTGTGCTTTGCGCACCGTCTGCTCCATCGCTTTTCTCTTTCTCGCCCTGCACGCTCGATCTACGACAAGCGAAAATGGACGATCCGGTGCGCTTTCCTGGCTACAGCAAAGAGATTGGACAGTTTGAACGCCAGCCGGTAGCCTACCCCAAGCTGATTAATTTCCTCCGCTTGCCCAAATGTCCATTCTTCTTGCAGACGGATGCCGTCCGCCCACTGTTCGATGGAGCGGGCATCGTCAATGCCCCAGTGGACGGACGCCCCTGTTTTTTTGATGCCGGGGTGGTTGCCCACGTTGCGCGCTGTGAGCGTACTGAAGACGTCGCAGACTAGCTCGCACTGCGAAAAGACCTCTTTTAACTTGAGGATCAACGCCTTGATGTCGGTCTCGTGCAGATACATGAGCAGTCCTTCGGCCACCACCAGCACAGGACGTTCATGAGCGTTGACGGCGTCGATCCAGGCCAGGTCGGTGACCGACGACGCGATCATGTGGTAGTTGCCACTCTCAGTGTAGAAACGGCGGCGCAGGTCGATGACTTCGGGCATGTCGAGATCATACCAATCCGACTGGTTGCGTTGCACGCGCAAACAGCGACTGTCCAGCCCGCAGCCCAGGTGTAGCACCACGCCCTGCGGGTGACGATCCAGAAAGGCGCTTGTGTATTCGTCCAATTTCGCGGCGCGCAGACAGAGCGTTACCACCGTCTTGCGCGGGGTGTTGAGCTTGGCGAAGTCGTAGTCCACCTGATCCAGGATCTCTTGCGCCTTGCGGTCTACGAAAATTGGATTGGGCTGGCGGCTCTCCATCGCTTTCGAGTAAAGCGGAACCAGCAGCGTTTCTTTTTCTTCGGTTAGCGAAACCTTCGTTTGTGGCCCCGGCATTGCTCACCTCTTCACGTTCGTATGCTGATCATTTATGATTGTTTTTTCCGTCCCGTCACGTACCAGAGATGCGGCATCTGCGCCATCTGCACAGGGATGATGGGGAGCGACCACCGTCCGTAGTTGGCGTCGGGGGCACCGGGCGCAGAGAGGCTAACCTGCCATCCATGATGGGTCAGAAGGGTTTCGGGATCGTCTAGTGAGCCGATCCATGGGGCGCCGGCATCGGCCTGCATCTGTACCCATTTCTGTGTCAGCGGCGAGGTGAGTGTCAGGCTGTTGATGATATCTAGCCCTATGGCGCTGCCCGGCGCTGCGAACCCGAGCACGCGGGCCAGCAGCCGGGTCAGATCAGGCGTGGACAGGTAAAACAGAAAGCCTTCCAGCAACCAGACGGCCGGAGATCGGGCATCGAAGCCGGCAGCCGTAAGCGCTGCTTCCCAGGTATCGGTCAGGTCGACGGCGACAGCGGCGCGCCAACAGGTAGGCGTAGCCTGCGCCGCCTTCAGAATCTCTTCTTTGTGCGCCAGCACGTCCTCCTGTTCCAGTTCAAACAGTCGTGTCCCTTGCGGCCAGGGGAGACGGAAGCCGCGCGTATCCAGCCCCGCTGCCAAAAGAACCACCTGGCGGATGCCCTGATCCGCTGTCATTTGTTGCAGAAAGTCGTCGAAAAATCGTGTGCGCAGTACGATGGGGAGCACGCTGGCGGGCGTGCGCTCGGAAATCCAAGCCTGCCCCGGCGAACCGGCCAGTGCCCCAGCCCACGGGTCGTGGAAAAGCCCATCGGGCCGTTGACTTTCCTGCGCGCGTACGGCGGCCGTCCAATACGCAGTCGCCGCCAGCGTGCTGTTGCCTTCAACCCTGCTTAACATAGCCCAGCCTCCTTGTACAACTGAGAAACGACATTGTCTACGGCCTTATCGTACGCTCAAGTCATAGGATTTTGCCCGGGCAGTTGGGCAGGCTCATCTACGTCACAAAAATGAACGCCCTGACGAGGCGGTCAGGGCGTTCGTGTCCTCTCAGGCTATGCGGCATTTCACTGTCATACCTGCAAGTCGATCTCTGTGGCTCGGTGACAACTGACCCAGCGCCCTGGACCAATCGGCTCAAGTTGCGGCGTTTCCTGTACACAGCGGTCGATGGCATAGGGGCAGCGCGGATGAAAGTAGCAGCCCGACGGTGGATTGGCCGGGCTGGCAACTTCACCTTCAGGGATCTCGCGCACGCGCCGTTCGAATGGATCCGGTTTCGGGAGCGAGGCGAGCAGGGCAGCGGTGTAGGGGTGCTTGGGATTCTTGAAGAGCGCCTGCGGCGGCCCGACTTCGGCGACGCGGCCGACATACATCACCAGCACCGTGTTGCTGATCTGGTTGACCACGCTCAGGTCGTGAGCGATGAAAAGATAGGTTAGCCCCAGGTCGTCTTGCAGATCCATCATCAGGTTGATCACCTGTGCCTGCACCGAAACATCCAAGGCCGAGACAGGCTCATCGGCCACGATCAGACGGGGGCTGGCGGCCAGGGCGCGGGCAATGCCGATGCGCTGGCGCTGTCCGCCGCTGAAGGCGTGTGGAAAGCGCTGCATGTACTCGGCGCGCAGACCCACGCGGCGCAGCAGATCGGATACACGGTCCTCGCGTTCACTGCGCGTGCCGATGCCGTGCACGCGCAGTGGTTCGCTGATAATCTCATAGATCGTCATGCGCGGGTTGAGCGAGGAGAATGGATCTTGAAAGACCATTTGCAATCCGCGGCGCAGCGGACGGATCTGCGACTGCGTCATCGTTGCCAGATCGACGACTGCCCCCTCGGGTGTGCGGTAGAGAATTTCGCCGCTGGTGGGATCGATGGCGCGCACCACGCAGCGTGACGTCGTCGTCTTTCCGCAGCCGCTTTCGCCCACCAGGCTTACCGTTTCGCCCTGACGGATGCTGAATGAAATATCGTCCACTGCCTTCACGACGCCATGATTCCGGCGCAGAAAGCCTTGTTCGATGGGAAAGTACTTCTTCAGATTGTTTACCTGCAAGACGATCTGATCGTCAGCGTGAATATTCGGGGCGGCTGCTTGAGCCGTCAATTCGGGAATTGTCATGGTTAACATCCTGGGTAGAGGAAACAGCTTGCCGTGTGGTTGACGCCCACGTCGGCCAGTTGCGGCTCTTTCTGATCACAGACGCCCGGCATAAACGAGGGGCAGCGTGGGTGAAATGGACAGCCGGCCGGTCGATTTTGCGGGTGAGGGATCGAGCCGCTGATCGAGGGTAGCCGTTCACGCGGTTGGGCATCGATGCTGGGGATCGAGGTGAGCAGCGCCTGGGTATAGGGATGTTTCGGGTTGTTGAAGAGTTCCTTCACCGGTGCTTTTTCCACGATGCGGCCCAGGTACATCACCGCGACTTCGTCGGCTACTTCGGCGATCACACCCAGATCGTGGGTGATAAAGATCATAGCCATGCCCTGTTCTGCCTGTAACTGCTGCAACAAATTGAGAATTTGCGCCTGTGTTGTCACGTCGAGCGCCGTAGTCGGTTCGTCGGCGATCAACATACGAGGCTTTGTGGAGAGCGCCATCGCTATCATGGCGCGCTGACACTGTCCACCGCTAAGCCGATAGGGGAAGGACTGCATGCGCTCTGTGGGGTTGGGAATGCCGACGTGGTGCAGCCAATCGATGGCGGTCTGGCCGGCCTCGGTTTCGCTCATGTCGCTGTGCAGCCGGATTGCCTCGATCAACTGATTGCCCACGGTATGCACAGGACTGAATGCACTCATCGGTTCCTGGAAGATCATGGAGATCTCGCCGCCGCGAATCGAGCGCATTTCGGCGCTGTAGTTGCCCAACGTGAGCAGATCGATCGTACGCATCTGCTGTCCTGCGCCGGTGGGATAGGTATATAAGATCTCCCCGCCCACCACCCGTCCCGGACGGTCTACAATCTGCAGGATCGACTTGGCTGCGACGCTCTTGCCGCAGCCACTTTCGCCCACGATCCCCAGCGTCTTGCCCGGCTGCACGTCAAAGGTCGCTCCATCCACCGCCAACACCACCCCCTCGCGTGTAAAAAAGTGCGTCTGCAGCTCGCGCACCTGGAGGAGAGGGATAGTTGTCGTGGCGGACGAAACGGATTGGAGGGTTTGGGTCATTGGTTGCTCGCTAGTGTATGGGATGATGAGATGACGAGATGATGGGTCTCGACGAGTATCCATCATCTCATCATCCCATCATCACCTGTCGACGATCTTGGTCACCTTCAACAGGCCTATCATTTCGCGGATCCTGTCATTCGACCGAGCTGTATGGGTCCGCCGCATCCCGCAGCCCGTCGCCCATAAAATTGAGCGCCAGGATCGAGATGATCACGGGGATGGCAGGCAGCATCAGCCACGGTGTGAGGGCGATGGACTGAACATTCTGGGTAGCCTGCAGCAACACGCCCCAACTGATCGCAGGTGGACGCAGCCCCAGCCCCAGGAAGCTCAACGCCGTCTCGCTGATGATCATAAACGGGATCGCCAGTGTGCCGGCGGCGATGATGTGGCTGTAAAACGACGGCACCATGTGTCGAAAGATGATGCCCTGCCACGTGGCGCCCGAGACAAGCGCCGCCGTCACGAAGTCTTCCTCACGCATGGCAAGGAAGCGCCCGCGCACCACGCGCGCCAGATCTGTCCACGCGAAGAGTGAGACGATCAAGGTAATGGCGAAGTACAGTTGCGTGATCGACCAGTCCGCGGGCAGCGACGCCGCCAGACCCATCCACAGCGGGATGGTCGGGATCGAACGGATGATTTCAATGTTGCGCTGAATGATGTTGTCCACCACGCCGCCGAAGAAACCCGAAATCCCACCGAGGACAATGCCGAGCGTCAAGCTCAGCGTGACGCCGATGAGGCCGATGGTGAGCGACGTACGTGTGCCGTAGAGAATACGCGAATAGAGATCGCGTCCCTGGGCGTCGGTGCCCAGCAGAAAGATCCACTCCTCGGCGCGCAATTCTGGATCGGCCATACCGATCAGGTGCAGATCCGTGGGGATCAGCCCTAGAAATTTGTACTCGTATCCACTGGTAAAGAGACGGATAGCTGCTTTGTTCGAGCAGTCAGATTTGTAGGTCTTCGCCATTGTGTATGGATCGCGTGCGCCCACCACCGCGCACACATGTGGACGAAACGTTCCTTCGTCCAAGAAGTGGACAGGCTGTGGCGGTACAATGGCGCGGGCCGAGCGTCCATCCAACGGGTCGCTGGTGGCGAGGAAACTTGCCCCCAATGCCGACAGGTAGAAAAGAATGACAACGGCGAGCGCCACCAACGCTACCTTGTGCCGCCGGAAGCGCCACCACATCAACTGCCGCTGGGTGGCAACACTGAGGCGATCTTCGATCTGAAGCTCTTTCGTCTGTCCGGCCACCGGTTTTTGTTGCGAGACTGCGGTCTTTTGGCTCATTGGGTTGGATCCATTAGGACGTTGATCATCTGTCTTTTTCTATCGAAGTCTCACTCTCGGGTCAATCAAGCCCAAGAGGATGTCGGACAACAGGGTGCCGATCACGGTCATCGTGCCGATGAGCAGGATGATGGCGCCGGCCAGGAACATGTCTTGCGAAAGCAGCGAGCGCAGCAAGACCGGTCCAACTGTGGGCAGACTGAGCACTACCGAAACGATGACGCTGCCTGAGACCAGGAAGGGCAGGATGTAGGCGGTGAGGCTGATGACAGGATTCAGCGCCAGCCGTACCGGGTATTTGAGGATCAACTGCCACTCGTTGAGTCCTTTGGCGCGGGCCGTGATCACATAGGGCTTGCGCAGTTCGTCGAGCAGATTGGCGCGGGTGATGCGGATCAGGGACGCAGTGCCCGACGTGCCCAGGACGATGATCGGAATGATCATGTGCTGCAGCAGATCCAACACCCTGCCCACGCTCCACGGCGCCGTGACATACTCTGGCGAAAAGAGGCCGCCAATGCTGAAGTCGAAGATGTCCCAGGCAAAGTACATAAGCACTAGCGCCAGCAGAAAGTCGGGCACCGCCAGCCCCGAAAAGCCGATGGTTGTTGCCAGGTAATCGAGTAGAGAATACTGGCGCACTGCCGACAGAATCCCAATTGGGATGGCCACGATCCAGATAAAGATCACCGTTGCGAAGGCCAGGATGATGGTTAAGAGGAGCCTCTCGCCAATGATCTCTGTTACCGGCACACGATACTGAAAGGAGATACCAAAATTCCCCTTAGAGACGATCTGCCAGATCCATTTGCCATACTGGACGTAGGCAGGCTGGCCCAGGCCAAACTGCTGGCGCAGCGACTGAGCCTCATCGGCAGAAATCTGGTCACCCTGCGCTTCCAGTGCCGCAATGTAGGACGTGACATAGTCGCCCGGGGGCAACTGGATAATGAGAAAGGATAAGATCGAAACCGCGAAAATGGTCAGTAGGCCGTAGGCAATACGCCTGGTCAGGTATCCGAGCATTGGCAACTCCTGAGTGTTGCGTGTCACGCAGGGAGGGGATGATGTCATCCGGCCTGGGTGTTGTCTGGTTCAAGTAGTGCGACGATGACCGTGCACTACTTGAACCAGACCCATTTCAAGCGAACAAACAAATCCCCTCAACCCACGCAACACGAATCACGTCTATTCCTGAATCTGGAAGAACTGCTCGGGGTAACCGTTCCCCGGCGTCTGGGCGTAGACAACCCATTCCATTGGCTTGGGCACGTTGCGCACGTCGTTCTTGATCAGCGTCGTGTAGACCGGGACGTCCACCACGATGCCAATCAAGGGGATGTTGTCGCACATAATGTCCATGCCTTCGATGTAGGTCTGACGGCGCTCTTCAGGATCGACCGTCTGGATAGCTTCCCAGTGCTTGAGGATCTGGTCCTTTAACCATTGGGGACCATCGTAATCGGCGGGATCGGGATTGGGCACGTTGCCCCAGGTGGTCGCCACATACCCCCAGCGTTCGCCAGGAATCAGGCGGTTGACGGTTTCTGGATTCCACTCGCCGGTTTCGTAAATACTCATCATGGGTTCGTTGGCCTGCGTACGCTCGATCCAGAGACTACGCTCCACCGGGTTCACCTGCAACTGAATACCCACGTCTTTCCACATCTGGCCGATGCGTTCGGCGATTTCTGGGTAAGGCAGGAAGGAGCCACTGACGGCGTCCATGCGCAGCACCAGGCGTTCACCATTGGGCAGCAGGCGGTAGCCTTCGGCGTCCTTCTGGTCGAGGCCGATGGAGTCGAGGATTTCGTTGGCTTGATCCGGATCAAAGCCGGCAAATTCCTCGTCCCAGCGGTTGCTGCTGAAGTATGGGGGTGTGTCGGCCGGGCAGAGTGATGCCTCGGTGCCCACGCCCAGGAAGAATGTCTCGTTGATTTCACTTCGTTCGATGGCCAGCGAGAGCGCTTTGCGGAAGTCTCGGCTGCCAACCGTGTACTCGGCAATCGCCGGATCGCCGTCATAGTCCATGTTGAAGTAGACGGCTGCCGGGTTGCGTGAGCTGCTCGCCCAGAAGTTGACGAAGTAGTCACCCGATTCTTCGTTCTCGCGGATCACAGGGAGCTTGGCGAAGTCGATATGGCGGCCCTGGATGGTGTAGTTGCCGGCGATGGCGCGCAGGTTGAGCACTTCCAGTTCTTCCACTAACTCCATCGAAATGCCGTCGAAGTACGGGAGCTGGTTGCCCTCTGTGTCCACAGCCCAGAAGTAGGGGTTGCGCTCGAGCACGAACTCGCTGTCGGCAATCCGTGTGACAGGTTTCCACGGTGTAAGGACCGGCACTTCGGGGTTCATCTTGGCGTCGTTGCGGTTGAGGAAGAAGAGATTCCAACTCTCGAAGCCGGCTTCCTCAGCCAGCCGCGTGGCCTCGTCCTCGCCAATGAAGGTGGGGTGGAACTGTTCCAGGTATTGGCTGGGTGCAACCAGACCACCACCGGTGTCTCCGCTCTGGAAGTGACCGGCCACCGTTTGGGTCCCCAGCGTCATGGGCCAGGTGGGGAAGGCCTGCGCAAAGGTCATCTTGATCGTGTAGTCATCGATCTTTTCGAATTGGGCCAATTCACCGCCCCACAGCATATACCAGGGCTTGGTCGGCACCAATACATCATCCATAAGGATGTTGTCATGCCACCACACGAAATCATCGGCGGTGAAATCGTCACCGTTGGACCACTTCATGCCTTCGCGTAGATGGAAGGTCCACTCGGTGGCGTCTTCGTTGCCCTCCCAGGATTTGAAGTAACGCGGCACAAGTTCGGTGGCGCCCGTGTTCCAGAAGATGCCGTAGTCGTTGTTCCAGCGCTCGATGTTTTGAGCATCGCCAGGGCCGGTGAAGGCGCGGCGTAGAATGCCGCCATACTGGCCGATCATCTCCGTAGGTTGGATGACCAACGGCTCCGACGGCAGGCGTTCTTCGACCGGGGGCAGTTCGCCGGCGGCGACCATTTCGGCCAACATTGGTGCTTCTTGGAACGAAGCGGGGACGGTGTCGACAATCTCGGGCCAGCAGGGGGATTCCGAGGTACAGGCTTCGCGCTGCGCCTGATAGTCGTCCCCGGCAGGGGCGGCAGCAGGTGCGGCCGCGGCCGGTTCATTCGTCGCCGGCGCCGCCGCGTCGGGCGCGGTTTCCGTCGCAGCATCGCCACCACAGGCGGCTGCCAGCAGTGCGAAGAGAACAAGCAAGATAGGGTAGGCCACAGCCTTTCGCATACGGTGTTTCCACAGCATCACTTCCTCCTTCTTGGGTCATTTGGGTAGTGAGTCTTCCGGTTGTGCACAAGTCGATACTGAATATTACCAGGGTTGCTCAGCAGCGATGGCCAGTAACTACAAGTGGATGCCATGCCGGATCGACCTGATCAGGTCGAGCCTTTTGCGAGTGTCGCTTCCGTCGCACTGAGTCAACATCTTGGTTAAGGTGAGGTGGATTTGCGAGCGTTGTGTTGGCGTCACGGACGACATGCCCTTCGGGACGCTGTTCATTCCGTTCTCGCTGCCGGTTAAAGACAAATTCCTGGTGTTGTTTTGGGAATTTTATAGTGGAATGCCGTCATCTTAACAGTTGATTTTCCTAGTGTCAAACGCACTTTCGATTCATTGGTCGCGCCAATAGACAGGGATCTAGACGGCGATTTAGACGCAATAAATACGCCGCCTCTGTATGCTCAGCCATGTCGACACACGTGATTCACAAGGCTTACCAGAAGGATCTCACCATGATGACGCTGGACACAATCAACCGGCTGACCTTTCTCGTTACGCTGACCGTCGTCGTGGCGGTCGGCCTGATCTTGCTCTTTGGCACCTAATCCCTTATCTCCCGAACGGAGTCGATGATGAACAGACGTCAATTCTTCGCATTACTCATATGCAGCCTCGTCCCGTGGTGGGTGGGGTCGGCATTTATGCCGCTGCTGCCGATTTATGCCGCCGGCTTGGGCGCCTCTGCGGCCATGGTGGGCAATTACCTTTCGTTCATCTTCCTGTCGCTGGCCGCAGGTACCGTCTTTGCCGGGTGGATATCCGTCAAGGTGCCGCGTCTGCGCAGCCTGATGACGGCAGCGGCTCTGCTCGCCATGGTCAGCACCTATCTTATGGGACAGGTGACCACGATCTGGCAACTGTTTCTGTGGAATGGACTTTCGTGGTTAGCTGCCGGCATCATCGTCTCTCTGATCTCGATCCTGGCAGGGCGAAGTGCAGTCGGCCATGAACGGGGCAAGGTCTTCGGCCTGTTGGCGATGACCACGGCGTTGGGCGGCGTTCTCGGAGGGCCTGCGGGCCTGGTCGTGGATCGCTGGGGCTATCCATTGCTCTTTGCCATCGCTGCTTCGCTCTATCTGGTGGAAATCCTTGCCGTCGCATTTTTGCCTGCCCGCGAGGAGATCCCTGCTGTCGATGCGCAGCCTGCACAGGCTGAACCGCCCTTGCGGTTGGGGTACGCCTATTGGATCCTGTTGGTGGCCGTGCTCACGTTTGGCGTCAGCACCTTCGTCGCCGGCTTGGGACGTACGCTGGCGATGGATGTGCAAGGCTTCAGCGCCACATCTATCTCGATGATCGTCGCACTCGGATCCGTGGTGGCGATTGTCGTCAACCCGCTGGTCGGACACCTGGCGGATCGGATGAACCGCCGGCTGCTCTTGGCGTTGGTCTATGCCGTGGGTGCACTGGCACTTCTGCTGCTGTCAATCGCAGCATCGTGGAGTGGTTTCGCGGTGGTATCGGTATTGGTTGCCCTGGGGAGCGCCGAGCGCGCCGTCTCCTCGGCCCTGGTGGTAGACATGGCGCCGACGGGCGCGATCAATCGATCCCTGTCGATCTTCGAGGCGATCAAGTGGCTCGGTGGGGTGGTGGGGTTCGCCGTGACGGGCTACGCCGTGGATGCGCTTGGCCTGAAGACGGCGATCGTGACGAGTGTGTCGCTCCCCGTGATCGCCATGCTGCTGTTGGGTGTCGGTCATCGCCTGCAATCGGGTAGTGGATGGCCGACTTGGAAGTGGCGGATAGGTCGCTCCGCCGGACGGGCCCAGGATGAAGCTGTCCGCGCAGCGCAGGCATCGAACGCGGCCCGATGACGTTATGCTTCCAGGTAGTGGGGATCGTCCTGCATGAGGGCGGTCACCGCTGCCTGGAATGTCTGCTCGGCAAGCCGCGCCTGGGCCCGCGCGTGGACTTGTGTGGGCCACTTGGCTCTCAACTCGGCAAGCCGTTGCCCGGCCCGTTGGCGGTAGATCGCCCAGGTTGCCGGGTGATCGTGAACACGCTGCAGGAATTCCACGGCTTCGACCTGCTGACCAACGCTTCGATCCTCGGCGAGTGTGCCCAGTTCGCTTTCGATCTGTAACGATGTGGCATAGTGGAACAAGCCAATCAAGAGTTGCGGAACCAGACCGGCGTCCAAAGCCAGGCGGCACGTGTTATCTAGGTACCGACGGCTGCCGTCAAAATCTCCCCGGTAGTAGGCCGATTCGGCCAGGCAGTGGAGATTGCCGATCAGGATCGATGGGCTGTTGAGGGTCTCGGCGATGGTCAGCCCTTCCCGCGCATACTGCTCGGCGCCCACGTAGTCTTCGGCGTCGTTGCAGAATTGCGCCAGCAGTGCCAGCCGCGTCGCCTGATGCGGACGGTGTTCGATCTCGCGGCAGATCTGGAGACTTCGCTCGACAAGAGAAAACGCTTCGGCTGCGCCCGAGCGTCCCTCGGCCCAGGCCACCATGCCCATGCCGCCCAGGGCCAGTGACTGCCCCAATTGGTGCTCGACCTCGGCGAAGTGGTTGAAACTTTCGGTGTAATGGGCACGTGCCGTCGCATAATCGCCTTCGCAGAAGGCCACCCATCCCAGCGACTCCAACGCCCACGCAATAAAATCCGAACGACCAAGGGCACGGCTAATTCGTAGACTTTCGGTCGTCATCTGTTTGGCTTCGGCATAGCGGCCACTTTCGCTATGCAGTTGTGCGTATTCGTGCAGAACGTCTGCTTCACCGTCTGGATGTTCGGCCTCGCGAAAGAGACGCAACGCCTGTTCCAGGTCCTGGATGGCGGCTGCGTGCTCGCCCTGCCAGCGGGCGATTACACCGAGGCCCAGGCGCGCTTCACCCGCTTCGATGGCAAGGTGCAGATCCTGTGCGATGGCGAGCGCCAATTGCAGATCATGGTGCGCCGAATCGAAATCTCCTAGAAAATAGCGGAAGAAGCCCAGCATGCTGTGAATGCGGATCAGTACGCTGCCATAGCGCGGATGATCGTGGGGCCATTCTGATTGGCTTAACTGCGTCAACCCCTGCGAGAGGATGCGATGCCCTTCTTGCCCTTGATTGCGCAGCCAGTAGTAGCGCCAGAAAACGATCATCGCGATCTCCGCTGTCTCAAGATCGCTTTCTGCCAGTGCCCGTTCCCAGGCGACAAGCAGGTTGGGCAGATCGCGTTGGATTGAAGCCAGGGCCTGTGCCTGTTCTGCCCCGCGCAGCGCGGTGGCAGCCTCTTGAAAGCGGCCCAAGTAGTAAGTGCGATGTTTCTCGTGCAATTGCGCCAGCTCAACGGGCTGGGCTTGCAACTGATCGGCGGCCTTTTGGCGCAGCAATTCGTGGATTTTGTAGTGCCCATCGGTATGCCACTGCAACAAGGAGTGGTCGACCAACGCCGTCAGCGTAGCGAGAGAAGCCTGCGCCACATCCTTGGCCGCCTCGCGGTCGAATCCGCCGCGAAAGATGGACAGCCGCTGGAAGACGGCGCGTTCCTCGGCGTTGAGAAGCTGCCAGGAATATTCGAAGACTGCCTGAAAACTGCGGTGCCGCGGCGGTACGTTTCGCATAGAAGTAGATAGGAAGTCGAGATTGGACCGGATCTCTTGGGCGATTTCGCCTGCCGTCAACGTCTTCACCCAGGCCGAAGCCAGCTCGATGGCCAGAGGAAGTCCTTCGACGAGACGACATACGGCAACGACACCGGCGGCCTCGTCGGCGAGCTCGAAGTGAGGGCGCACACGTTGCGCACACGAGACAAAGAGTTGCACTGCTGCAGACGCCGAGATCTCTTGGAGCGGGGGCGATGAACCGGTGCCTGGGCTGTTTTCCGTCGCGGGCAGGCGCAGACCGTCGACAACGAAGGTCCACTCCTCGCGCAGGTTTAGCACCGATCGCGAGGTCACCAGGATCTTCAAGTTCGGGCGCAGCCTGGAGCAGCCGGCTGAGTAGATCTGCGCCTTCCACTACGCGCTCAAAGTTGTCCAGCACCAGGATCATCGGCTGGGGGGCCAGAAAGCGCGTCAACTGGACAAACGGATCGGCCTGCTCGTTATGGGCAAGGTCGAGACCATCAATCATGGCGGCGGCAATTGCATCGGGTGTCTCGACCGAATGGAGATTTATCAGCGAGACCATGTGATCGCCTTCGTGTAGAATTTGGGCAATCTGGATGGCCGATCGTGTCTTGCCGACACCGCCAGGCCCGATCAACGTCACCAGCCGCACCCTCGGCTCCATCAGCAAGCCGATGATCTCGCGGATCTCGTCTTCGCGACCGATGACCGGCGTGAGTTGGGCGGGAATGTTGTGTGGAATTTGCAGAGGCAGGGGTGTGGAAGGCGCAGACCGGGATGCGGCGGGCTGCACTGGTGATTGGTGGTGCTGGCCGGATGGAGACTCGATCTGTCTGGTTTTGATCTTGTTATAGAGTTTGACGGTCTCCTCGTCAGGTGGAACGCCAAGCTCTTCATCAAGCAGGCGAGCACACTCTTCGTATTGGCGCAGAGCAACCGCCCATTGACCCGCCAGCGCGTGCAACCACATCAGGCGGCGATGCACTTCTTCCAATAGCGGATCCAGAGCAAGCCAACGCCGGGTATAGAGGATAGCCGATTCGTAGTCACCGTCCTCGCTGCACTGCTGGGCCAGCGCCTCCAACGCGCCCGCCAGCAGCCGGTTCAGCTCATCTGCCTGCAAGAACTGCCAACGGTCAAAGTCTGGGCAATCGCGCAGCGTAAACCCCAGCAGAAACTCGTCACGGTAAAGCGCCAGCGCGGCGGCCAGATCGCCGTTCTCGATCTGGCGACGGAAGAGGGTCACATCGCACCAGAGATCGCCCACACAGCCCAATCGTTCCTGTTCGACGAGAAGCCACGGCCCCACCCCTGCCTGTTTCAAGAGCCAGAGCACCTGGCGCAAACTGCTGCGCGCCTGGGTCTGATCCTGGTCGGGCCAGAAGAGCGTCGCCAGATGATCGCGTTCATGCTGATCGCCGCTGACGGCTAGATAGAAGAGCAGCGCCAATGCCTTACGCGACCCCACCGTGATCGGGTTTTCGTCGATGGTCACCTGCGGCGATCCGAGCAGGGCGAGTTTGAGTTGGGGGGACACGACAACCTCCAGTCCTCTTCACGTTCGCACGATCTCTCTCCGTTTTACGGTAGAAACCGTTCGAGTAAGCGCTGCATCAACCAGATGCCCAGCGGAATGGTCAGCGCGCCCAGCAGGTTGCGGATCGTGCCGGGTTGCCAGGGCCAGGTGGGGATATCTTGGATGGTGTTGCGGGCCAAGAGGAGGCTGGCGATGATCTTGTTTTCCTGTTCGGCGGCAGGGGAATTGCGGTCGTCGACGCAATTGTAGAGACATTCGAGGCTGTGTTGCAGCCGTTCATTGACCGACGCCAAGTATTGCCCTTTCTCCTGCACTAGATAGCGATGAATACCCCACAGCGGCACCACGAAGGCCGTGAAAATAAGCGCTGCGGCAAGTACAGTCATGCCGACCAACTTCGACGGGGAGAGCATCAGTTCTTGGGGCACGCTGGCGTACGACATCAACACAGGTAGTAACCAGATCAGAGCGACACGCATGCTCAGCCCCGAAAACGCATAGACCGGCTGCAAGTGAAAGAGGTTGATGCCCTGCAAGCGTCTGTGCATCTGGCTCACCAGCCAGAGCTGGCGGCAGGTGTGATAGAGCGCGCCTAACACAAAAGGTGCAATCAGTACGGTTATCCACAGTTGCCACAGCGGAAAGTAATCACTCACCATCTCACGGAACAAATAGAGCCCCACAATCGCAAAGGCTCCACTTAGTAGTGTCAACCACCAGATTGAACGCGCAGGAAGCACCGTAAACTGATATTCCAGCGCTGCGTAGCCGTCTTCTGATTCGCTTAACACTGGACGGTAGCCGGCCAGTGCATCGCGCGCAGCACCATTGAGATAGGTGATCGCCGCCGGTGCAAAGATACCCCACAGCAGGACCGGCTGTATCAGCGTAAACGAGCCCGCCTCGCTCCAGCCGGTATTCCAATCTATGAAGTTGGCGATAGAGGCGACCACCACATAGAGGATCAGGTAGCTCAACCACCAGGGGACAGGCCATGCCAGCACTGTCGTGGTCAGTCGATCCAGCCAACTTGGGGAATACGGCCGCAGATGCCCGTCCCTGTGCACCTCAGAGGAGACAGAAGGTTCGTTGATACCAATCATCGGTACCTCCATCAATTCGGTACAAGCCACATGCAGTAGACGATGCAGAATCAACTGATCCGATGGGCGGCAAAAGAAGTATACCGAAAAATGACACCTTGTGCGAACAAAAAAACATCGTTAGCGGCGACATGAAATCAGAGACTTATTCGATGCGTACCGCCTCGAACGCGTCCAATTCCTTTATCCGTAGGATTAGTTTCCCGTCTGCCCATGTGTGATCGCAGGCTTCGTTGTGCACCAGACAGTGTACCGACGTGGGCCGCTCGTCGTATGGGATTACCACCTCGACGTCGTGCATGGGGACCGGTGCAAAAAAGCTGACGCCGAAGTGACCTGATCCATTGACGAGGTGGACTAGTTCGTGGCCGGCTTCAGCGCGATATCGAGTGACTTCGACCATAGGCGACAAATTTCCGCCCACCGGCATCAGACCGGCGACATGCTCCAGTAGGTCGGCGATGAAGTCTGACGTGTTGGGGTAGCCCTGGCGGTGGAAGAGAGCGCCGGGCAGCCAGGGCAGGTAGATCGCCTTGCCTTTCCCGTGGGCGTGGACGGTGAAGCCGGGGTGCTCTGTGATCTGATCGTAGTAGCAGCGTTCGGGCGGCCCGAAGTTGTGGGGCGGGATGAGTTTGAGCCGTTCTTCGGTCCCCGCGGCGTAGTCGGCATAGACATAGGGGCCGTCCACATAGAGCAGGTCGGTGGCGGCGAAGCGCGGAAAGTCGTGCTTGTGATCGAGTTGAAAGTACGAAGAGGTCATATCCACACGTACCTGCTTCACACGATCAATGCCCAATGCGGCCAGCGCCGGCCCGCTGCGAGGATCGAAGTTTTCGTCGCGAAACCCGCTTTCCCCACTGGCGATCAGCACGCCGCCATCCGCAACAAACTGATCGATGCGCTGCGCCAGGGCGTCGCCAATCGCCTGAAAACCGGGCAGAATCAGCGCCCGATAGCGATCCCAGGGCAGTTCGAGCGCGGTGTCGTCCATAAGCGTGTCGAATAGGAAGTGGTTCTCGGTGAGGATGCGAAACCAGCCGCGGAACTCGTTGGTGTTGGCAAGCGGACCGTTGAGCACGCCGATCTGCGCCAGTGATGTGAGGTTGCGATAGTCGTCCTCGTGGTCTGCGTGGTAGTGGAAGATCTCCTGAACGGGCGCAAATCCCGAGCGATCCTGGTGGTTGTCCAGTCTCCCGATCAGGTAGTAGTCGAGCGCTCCGCCGTTGGCCAGCGCCTGGATCAGCCGCAACTTCTGCTGGTGGGGAGAAATCGCCACATGCCGATATGGGAAGTCGATGAAGTCGACAGTCGTGTTGCTGGAAACCATGTCGGGGTAGCTGCTGGTGACCCACTTGGTGTTGTCGGATCCGCTGTATTGCCAGTGCGGCAGTGGGCGTGCGATGGCGGTATTCGATTCCTGGCGGTGGAAGCCCTGGCGGATCTCGCGATGGCTGGCAATCGCTACCTGGGGGAAGCGTTCCTGAATGAAGTTTGCAACCTTGAGCCGGTGGGCGCGCTGCGTGTGATTCTTGAACTGCACGTACTGGCGAAAGACCGGATCGTTCATGTCTTCAACGGTGGGCAGGGGTAGGCCAAACATCTCGCCGAACCCCTGTCGGCAGCGACTGCACTGACAGGGTCCATAGTAGACGCCGCTGTAATCGCGCACCTGATAGCCGCCCATGTTGAAGAAGATGCCGTCGAAATTCAGCTTGCTCAGGCACTCGTCGATGATCTGAAACGCGTAGACCTGCTGATAGTCCCCGTTGAGACAGACTGCCATGTCGCCATTATAGTCTACTGGCTGACCGGCTACGCTGATGTAGGCCCATTCCGGGTGCATCTCATAGATCGGGCGGCGCACTTTGGAAAAGTCCGTGCGCGCAACCACACGGATGCCGGCGGCGTGGCAGGCGTCGATGATTGTTTGCAGGCTGTCACCCGTGAGGAAGGGACTCTGAAAGTGAAAGGGTAGATCGGTGGGATAGCTGGCAATGATGCCTGCGGCATTGATCATCAACAGCGTCGCCTTGAACGACTGCAGGTCCGCCACGACCTGGGCAGCGTCGATGTCGATCATGTCAATCTCACGCAGATTCGTCTGAATCTGTCGCCAGGGATGGGTAGTCCACCAGTTCGTCATAGTTGTGCCTTTCTTGATTTTGGCGAGTAGCAGGTCATGCTTCCGCCACCATCGGTACACCTCGCTCTGCCCACAGCATAATCACCACACCGGTAGCGCTGAAGAGGGCGAAGCCGGCGACCAGGGGCAGGACGGTGCCGTTGTAGCTCTGGCCAATGATCGAACTGAGGATCACGGCGATCAGTTGTGAAAGCGCCCCTACCACTGCCGCGCCCACTCCGGCGATGTGTCCGAGCGGTTGCATGGCCAGCGAATTGAGATTACCAAAGAGGATGCCGACGCAGAGGAAAGTGACCATCAGGTAGCCCATCAATGCCCACAGAGGGGGTTGTCCGGCTGTGGTAATGGCGAGGACCAAAAAGAGCGTCGAGATGATCGCCAATAGCCTCGATGCCCATGCCGCCAATGTGCGCATCCCCAGCCGCATCACCAGCCGCCCATTGAGGAATGATGCAAAGCCCAGCGCCAGCGCCAGCGTCGCGAAGATCAGCGGGAAGCGTTCACCCAGGCCATACTGCCCCTGAAAGATCTGTTGCGCTGTGCTTAGATAGCCCAGAAAGCCGCCGCTGATTAACCCCGCCACTACGGTGTACGAAATCGCAGCGCGGTTGGATACAACTTCGCCCATGGCCCGACTAATTCGCTTTAGCGAGAAAGGACGGCGTTTGCTTTCGGATAGCGTTTCGGGCTGACGGAAGGCAAACCAGAGCACACCGATCATCGCCAATATCAGGAAGGCGGCGAAGATGGCGCGCCAGTGGGCCATCAGCAAGATCGCCTGCCCGAACGTGGGCGCGATGATGGGCACCAAAATGAAGACAACGCTCACAAAGGACATCACCTGCGCCATCGCCCTTCCCTCGTATTTGTCGCGGATGAGGGCCATGGAGACGTTGCGCGGCCCGGCGATGCCGATCCCCTGTAGGAGGCGGCCCGCCAGCATCACACCGAACGACATGGATACGAGCGACATCAGCGAGCCGATCATGAAGAGCAGATAGCCGGCGTAGATGGCCGGCTTGCGCCCTACACTGTCCGACACAGGTCCGTAGAGGATCTGTCCGCCGGCCATGCCCAGGAAGAGGAGCGAGACGATCAACTGGTTTGAGTTCTCGCGCACGACGCCCAAATCGCTGCCGATTGTGGCCAGGGCGGGCAACATGGCATCGGTAGAGAGCGCCGCCAGCGAAGACATCATCGCCATCAGTGCTACGAACTCAACAAACTTCAATTCCGCTTGGGGTTGAGGCAGTTTCAACATGAATGGATTCCTCGACAAGAGATGAAGAGTGATTTTAGTCTATCATCCCACAGATCGCGAGGATGTGCATACTGAACCCGCTCTTTATACTTGTGTTTCATGCTCAGGGCGTTTTTCCAACCAGTCGGCAAGGGTGGCTACTCGCTGCGGGTGACGACGGCTGCGCGCCAGAAAGCCGGCGCCGTGCTGCGACATCGGGTCCTGATCGGTGGGCTGATAGCGCAGATCGACGCTCCAGCGTACCGTGTCGCTTCGGTTGGGTGTGGACATATGGATGCAGCGGTCGTTAAAGAGGATAGCACTCCCGGCGGCAACCGGCACGGCCACAGCCCGATCCGTCTTCACATATTCGTGATCCAACTCGGTGTAACCCGTGCCGGTGACGCCTTCTTTGTGGTGATTGAAGAGTCCGCCGCGGTGGGTGCCGGGGACGATGTGCAGACAGCCGTTCTGCAAGTTGGCATCAACCAGTGGAATCCACACAGTGATGACGGGATTGGCGTTAGCGTCCGGCCAATAGGAGCGATCCTGATGCCAGGGAACCGCGCCTGCCGCCACGTTGGGCACTTTAGGCCGTGTATTATAGACAGGATTGGCGAATATTTCGCCGCCGATCAGCGATTCCACGGCATCCAGGATCTTTGGGTTGGCCATCAAATCATAATAGCCGGGCAGCCGGTCGCGCCAACTGCGTCCATACTTTAGAAACGCCTGGTCGGTGAGATCGGCAAAGAGATCGGCCAGGCGAGATTCAAAAGGACGATCCGCATATAGATCGGCAACCAGCCCGGCGGCATACAGATCCTGAGCGATCTCATCGACGCGGTTGCTCATGGAAGCTTTGACGCCGGCCATGTCCTCTTCTGTCAAGAGGTTGGGCAAGACAAGATATCCCTCTTCATCGTAGAAACGAATCTGCTCTGCGGTCAGCGAGCCGTACGCCTCAGAGCGATAGCGATCAAGCGACATGGTGAATTCTCCTTGGGGTGTCCTTGTGAACGATAGGGTGCAGGTAGCTAACGGTCAAGCCGCCCATCGATGGATCGACTACTTGCCGCCGTCCACCGACAAGACCTGTCCGGTGACCCAGCCTGCGTAATCCGACGCAAAGAAGAGGACGGCGTGGGCGATGTCTTCGGGGCTGCCCAGCCGCTTCAGGGCGATGTTTTCAATCAGAGCCCGCTGACCTTCCTCGCCGTAAGACTGCCACTGCTTTTCGGTGGTAGGGTTGGAGCGGACGAAGCCGGGTGCTATGTTGTTGACGGTGATGTTCCACGGCCCAAGTTCGTGGGCAAGCTGGCGGGTGAGGCCGATCTGCGCCGCTTTGGCCGAAGCATAAGCCTGGATGCCGGTGAGGCTGACGCCCAGACCCGCTCCACTGGAAATGTTGATGATCCGGCCGCCGCGCGCCGCTTTCATGCCCGGCGCCACGGCTTGGGCAAAAGCGAAGGCCGCCGTGACATTGACGGCGAAGATGGCATGCCAATCCGCCGCCGGGACCTCCTCTAGCGGACGCCCAACCTGACCCAGCACTCCACCGGCGTTGTTGACGAGGACGTCGATGCGTCCCGATTGGCGCTCCGCCTGCTTTACGAAGGCGACGACGGCGCTCTGATCGGTCACGTCGACCTTTCCGATATGGATCGAGCCTTGGGCGGGTGCGGCCAAGCGTTGCGTTTCTGCCAACTCGTCGAGCAACAGATCGCAGGCCCATACCTGCGCACCGCGCTGTGCAAAGGCCAGGGCAATGGCCCGCCCAAAGCCGTGCGCTGCGCCGGTAACGATCACCGTCTTCTCAGGAAATAGAATCTGCATGGCCTTAGTCCCACCCGTGCTCAATCAGGTGGCGGGTCTCGTTCACCGCAGCCGCCCAGATCGCCAACATGTCCTCATCGCTGCGTTGATAGCGCCCGGCGAAGTTGCCGTCGCCCAGACGTCGGCGCAATCGATCCCCTACCTGCGTCGGATAGCCGGTGCGATCGGGCAGAGACTTCTGTTCGTCAGGCATCTCCACACCGGGCAGCCGCGTCCACGGAAAGTTCTCGAACCATGAGGCGTGGCTACCCACCGGATCGATTTCGCGTGATTTGGCCGTCATCTGCGCGCCGCGCCACCATTGGTAGAACTTAACCTGCATCGTCGGGTAATCGGCCATCCACTCCGTCGCCAGGTCGCCTGCCGGCTCGTTGCCACCATGACCGCTCACCAGCACGATGCGACGGAAACCGGCGTGCCGCAGGCTGTCCAAGATATCGCGCACAATCGCAATATAGGTTTCCAGACGCAGGCTGATCGATCCAGGGAACGCGCGGAAGTAGGGCGCGATCCCATACGCCACCACCGGGAAGACGGGTACACCCAGCGGTTCGGCCGCTTCTACCGACACTCGTTCGGCCAGGATCGAATCCACGCTGAGGCTCAAATAGGCGTGTTGTTCGGTGCTCCCCAGCGGCACCACGGCTCTGTCATCGTTCTGTAAATAGGCTTCCACCTGCATCCAGTTCATATCGCTGATCTTCACGGTTATGCCTCGCTTGTGTGGGGGTGATGATGGATTACAATGGACGCGGCGACGCCGCAAGGGATTTGACGATCGGCAGATGTAGCCACAGCGCCAGCCCCGACATGAGCAGACTGACGATCAGCAGCAAAGGATTCACCACCAGCGCACCGATGAGCAGACCGCTGATCAGAAAGAACAGGTGGAATCCCAGCGGCACCCAGACGACCAGTGCAGGTTCGGGGCGGACATGGAGTTGCGGCCGCTGCGCCACGACCAGGAGCAGCGCTATCAGCAACGTGAGCCCGATCACCGGCAGCGTCCATCCCCGCGGCACCACCGCTGTGATGATGTAATTGGTCGAGACCACGCCTACTACCCCAAACAGAATTGCGCCCAGCGGCCCTAGCCAGCGCGCCAATACGCCTTCTCCACGTACCAGCAGTTGTAGACCGAGTGTAAACGAAAAGACGACCCAAAACCAGGCCCAGAAATTAGGGTAGGGGACGCCAAAGTAACCGTATTCAAGCCCGCGGCCCCAATCCCAGAAGCCGAGGCGGATTGCGATGGCGTCCATGCTCAGGTCAATATTAAGTGCAAGCAGCCCGGTGCAGACGGGAAACAGCCAGGGTGGCAGGGTAGTGGCCTGCGTGAAGAGCCGGGCACTGTAGATGATCACACCCCAGCCGATGCCGATGGCGATAGGCACCTGGTCTGCGAACATCAACAGAAAGTGACCGTACGTGTAGGCATGAAACTGTTGGATCGTCGCCCATTCCAGTAGCAGGCCAAAGAGCACACCGGCAGTTAGTTCCCAGACGCGGGCCGCTCCACCGACCCGCCAGGCGTGGAAAGCGCAAATCGCAAACAAAAGCAGCATCAACAAATCGAAGGACAGAAAATAAAGATCGATGTTCATGGTTCCTTTGCCTTGTATGTTTCTAGACTTTGTTTCCAATCAACGCCGACCTGAATGTCGTCCAGGTCGCAGGCAACCCAGGCGCAGCTCGGATGAAGGATCGCGCTGACTCATCGCTATCGGCATGGAAGTTCAATAAGAAAGCATGCCATGCCTACAGCATACCAGGCAAGAACGGCGGACAGCCGGTGTCCTGTCGTACCTTGCGTCCCACGTTTTTCGGTTCCGATCTTCAGGGCAGCTACGCAGAACGGACCGGCACGGAGGCCGGTCCCTACCGTAGGGATGGACCTCCGTGTCCATCCGTGATCGTCCACCGACCCAGAACGGACCGGCACGGAGGCCGGTCCCTACACGTAGGGATGGACCTCTGTGTCCATCCGTCGTGGCTTCCCGCTAGACATGGACCCACCCAATAATATGGGACACACACCATGTTGTCTCTTGCCGCTCCTCCACAGCCGCGACGTAGTATAATAAGGATCGGGTATTTTCTATGCCCGCCGAGCGTGCACGGCGCGCTCCGTTTGTGCTCGGTCCACAAGTTTTTGAGAATAGGCGATGGGAGATTGACGTTTGAGCGGACTATCGATCCTCAATGCGATTGCGGCGGCCTTGAATCGGTCGGTGAGTTTGGACGCTGCGCTTGAGACAACGCTGGCACAGGTGGCCGAACTCTTCGGTCTGGAGACCGGTTGGATCTGGCTGATTGACGAACGCAGCGGTCATTCGTATCTGGCTGCGGCGCGCAACCTGCCGCCCGCCCTGCGCAACCGCCCCGCTTCGATGACTGGCGCCTGTTACTGTCTGGATACTTTTGAAGCCGGCGATATGGACGGCGCTGCCAATGTCAACATCATTACGTGCAGCCGGCTTAAGGGGCTGGTCGACGGTACAGACGGGCTGCGCCATCACGCCAGCGTTCCGCTCTACGCTCGCGATGGACAGCGGCTGGGAATCCTCAACGTCGCCAGCCAGGATTGGCGGCAGTTGTCGGCCTACGAACTGGAACTGTTGCACACCGTGGGCGACCTGCTCAGCATCGCCGTGGAACGGGCGCGTCTTTTCGACCGCAGTGTGGAATTGGGCGCTGCCGAGGAGCGCAATCGGCTGGCGCGTGAGATCCACGATACGCTGGCGCAGAACTTATCCGGCATTGCGCTTCAATTGGAGACACTGGACGCGCTGCTCGACGCCGGAGCCGGGACTGATCGGCTCAAGGCCGTCGTCGACCGCGTGCTTATCCTCACCCGCAGCGGTCTGGAGGAAGCGCGTCGATCTGTGCTCGATCTGCGCGCCGCGCCATTGGAAGGGCGGACACTGGGTGAAGCCTTACGCGCGCTCACCCAGGAACAGGCACACAACAGCCCGTTTCAGGTTGCCTTTGAGGCCGTGAATGCCCTCCATCCACTGCCTGCGCGCATTGAAGCCGGACTTTACCGCATCGCCCAGGAAGCGCTCACCAACGCCGCCCACCATGCGCGGGCGGCTCACATTCACGTGCAGTTGACCATCACTCCCGATCGTGTAGAACTGACCATCCGCGATGATGGCTGCGGTTTCGATCCTGATCAGATGGCGGAGTCGGGCCGGTTTGGGCTGAAAGGCATTCAGGAGCGGGCGAAACTGTTGCGCGGGCAGATGTATCTGGAAAGCTGCCCAGACGAAGGGACAACGCTGCGGGTGGTGGTGCCCGTGGAAACGTAACGATGCAAGGAGACTCTATGACCGCCAAGATTCGGATTCTGATTGCCGACGATCACCCCGTTGTGCTGGACGGGCTGGTCGCCATTCTGGAGACGCAACCCGACTTCGAGGTCGTCGCCCAGGCTACCGGCGGAGAGGATGCTGTCCACAAGTTCAACGCTCACCGGCCGGACGTCGTCCTCCTCGATCTGGAGATGCCAGACGTGGATGGTGTGGAGGCGTTGCGCCGCATGAAGGCCATCGCGCCCGACGTGCGCGCCATCGTCTTCACGGCCTTCGACACAGATGAGCGTATTGTCGAAGCGGTTAAAGCGGGTGTACAGGGGTATCTGCTCAAAGGCGCGCCGCGCGATCAGCTATTCAATGCCATCCGCGTTGTGAATGCCGGGGGATCGCTGCTGCAGCCAGTTGTCGTCTCGAAACTCATGCGCCAGATGCAATCGCCTTCCGCCGATCCGGACAATCCTCTCACCGAGCGCGAACAAGAGGTCCTCACCCTGCTCGCCCAAGGGCTGCAAAACAAAGAGATTGCCGCCCGCCTCGCCGTTACCGAGCGTACCGTCAAGTTCCACGTCAGCGCCATTCTCGGCAAACTCGCCGCCGACAACCGCACCGAAGCCGTGGCCCTCGCCGCTCAGCGCGGCCTGATCAGCCTGTAGCCATCCTCTCCTCATCGCTTCATCCTCTTGCCCCTGACCTGTACCAACGTACAGTATTCTTCTGATCCTTGGTGCAATGCCCAGGAGCGCTCCTTTCTGTATGCTGTACTTGTCTTCAGACAATGACACGCATCCTCGAATCCAAACGGAAAGGTAAAGGATTGATTTCATGCGCTTACATCAGGATACTTCCAGTCAGAACACTTCTCTCCCCGTTGCGCTCATTACCGGAGCCAGCCGCGGACTGGGCGAAACCTTGGCCCGTTTTCTGGCGGGCAGCCACCGGCTCATCCTCACCGCTCGCGGCGAGGACGCGCTCAACGCCGTGGCCGCGGAGCTGACCCGCCACGGCGCGGAGGTCGTCGCCTTTGCCGGCGATGTGGCCGATTCCCAGCACCGGCGGCGCCTGGTCGAGGCCGCCGAGCGTTGGGGGCGACTCGATCTGCTGATCAACAACGCGTCTGTGCTGGGGCCGAGTCCGCAGCCCGAACTAGCCGACTACCCGCTGGAAACGCTAGAGCTTGTCTTCGCCGTCAATGTCCTGGCCCCTATCGGGCTGATTCAGGCGACGCTGCCGCTGCTGCGTCAAGGTCGTGGTACCGTGATCAACATCTCGAGCGATGCCGCTGTGGGGGGGTACGAGGGTTGGGGTGGCTATGGCATGAGCAAGGCTGCACTCGACCTGGGATCCAAGACCCTTGCCGCCGAACTGGCGGATCAGGGCGTCTCCGTCGTCAGCGTGGACCCTGGCGACATGCGCACCGTTATGCATCAGCAGGCCTTCCCCGGCGAGGACATCGGTGATCGGCCTCTGCCTGAAATTACCTTGCCCTTTTGGGCGTGGTTACTGGGGCAGGAGGCAGGAACAATCAGCGGTGAACGGTTCCAGGCGCAGGCGACAGTTTGGGGAGAGAGCGGTGAGCAGAAAAATCTGGCAGCCACAGGAGAACAACGATGAACCTTCACGATTACACATTCGATCGCCCCGACACGTTACAGGCCGAGCGTCCGCCCGAAGCGCGGGGACTGGCTCGTGATGAGGTGCGTCTGCTGGTGAGTACGCCACATGGGCACCATCACGCCCGCTTTGTGGATTTGTCCCGTTTTCTGCAGCAGGGCGATCTGCTCGTGGTCAACCGCAGCGCTACATTGGCGGCCAGCTTGCCTGCCGTGGGGCAGATCGGCTCTTTCATCGTCAACCTGTCGACGTCCTATGGGAATGGGATATGGTTGGCGGAACCGCGCTGGAGCCCGTCTGCACCGGGGCCGCTGCCGCTGTGCGCGGGCGATCAGATTGCCGTGGCCGGGTTGGTCGCCAGGCTGATCGCACCTCATCCGGGCATCGAACGTCTTTGGTTTATGCGCATCGAAGGCGATCTATGCAAGGCGATGGCGCTCCACGGCAGCCCGATCCGCTACGGCTATCTGGCTCAGGCGCAGCCGCTGTCCGCCTATCAAACGATGTTCAGCGCTGTGCCGGGCAGCGCCGAGATGCCGTCGGCGGCGCGCCCCTTCACGCGTCGCGTCGTGAATGGGTTGCGCGCCCGCGGCATAGAGCTTGCCGGGGTACTGTTGCATACCGGCGTCTCTAGCCTGGAAATTGAATCGGAAAGCATCGAGGATCATACGCTCTATGCTGAACCGTTCCATGTGCCGAGACGGACGGCGCGCGCCGTCAATCAGGCGAAAGCTGAAGGACGGCGCGTCATCGCCGTGGGTACCACCGTGGTGCGCGCGCTTGAATCGACGTGGCATGGTGGACAGGTGCAGCCAGGCAAAGGGTTCACCCGCATCTACGTCCACCCAGGGACGGGCAGCCATGTGGTGGATGGCCTGATCACCGGGCTACATGATCCAATGGCCAGCCACCTCGCCATGCTGTACGCCATCGCCGGACAGCAGATGATCCGCAGCGGCTATGACGAGGCGGTGCGAAATGGCTATCTGTGGCACGAGTTTGGTGACAGCCATCTGATCGTGACGAGCCATGGTTCACCGCGATAAAACTGCGAATGCCGGCGTCCCTATGATCCCGGCACTTGATCCAGATCGGCGCTACACGATTTCAGCACGTTCATCAAGGCAAAGTCACCGCCCCAGGGCACCATCTGCGCACCCATGGCGCGATAGCGTTGAATCTCTTCGACCGAGCCTGCTGTAATGCCCCAGACTTTGTTGTGCTTCTGGGCCGCAGCAGAGACGATCTCAATCGCCTTATCCATCGTCATGTTGTGGCCGGATGGTCCATTGGCAATGCGTAGATTCAGGTCGGCCGGGCCGAGGAAAAGTCCGTCGATACCCTCGATAGAGGCGATCTCTTCGGCGTTGGCCACAGCCTGCAATGTTTCGACCTGGGTGATGATGAAGGTTTCGCGGTTGGCGTCTGCGTTGTAGGTGCTTTCGGGAAACCAGACATCAATGCCGTAATCACCGTCCAGCCCGGCGCCATCCATGCCGCGGTTGCCCAGCGGCGGATATTTCATCGCCTGCACCAGATCCTGCGCCATTTGCGGCTCGGAGACCAACGGCACCAGGAATCCGGCGGCGCCATCTTCAAGGTAGCGGTAGAGACGCGTGCGTTCCAATGTCGGGGGGCGAACCATGCAGTCGATGTCGGCGGCGCGACACAGGGCGAGGAGCGATTGGACCTCGCGTTGGTCCATCGCCCTGTGTTCCAGATCGAGCCAGATGCCGTCGAAGCCGAAGTGGGCGGCGTAGCGGACGTAAAAGGGCAGGTAATGACCCAGGCTGCAGATGCGAGCGAAACCGCCACTTCTGAACTTCTGCAAGACTTTGCTTGTGCGCATACAAATTCCTTTGCGGGTGGATGGGGTGCAAAATCGGCTGCTTTGGTAGACCGTGAATGGGCAAGCATAGCAGGAAGATGGAAGATTGGCTATCTACCCGGCTGCGCATACTGTATCTTCAGGACCAGCGGATACTCGCTCGTTTTTGCCTCTGAGATTTTGACACTGAGGGCGTCATCGTTGACCGTCCACGAGAGCGCTGCGCCGCCGCCCAGCACGTCAATGGAGATGATCCGGGACAGGTGATCGGGGGAGTTGCTGCCCAAAGCGGTGATCGACACGCTGGCATCCTCGGGCCGGCGCAGGACGTGGGCATAGAGCACACCCTCTTTGCAGGTGAATCGAATATCCTGGCTGGTGAAGGAAGCGCGCTTGGTGTCGGTGAAAGCGCCTTCCTGAACCTGGGTCGGCCCTTCGCCGTAGCGCGTCCAGGGGCGGGTTTCGTAGATGGCTTCGCCGTTGACTGCCAGCCATTTGCCGATCTGGCGCAACATCGACTGTTCCGCTTCGGGGATGGTGCCGTCGGCGCGTGGACCGATGTTGAGCAGCAGCGCACCGTTCTTGCTGACCACGTCGATCAGATCCTGCACGATGTCGACGGCCTCTTTGTAGTCATGCCCGTCGATATAGCCCCAAGAATTCTTCGAGACCGAGGTGTCGTTCTGCCAGAAGAGGCCGCGCTGATCCTTTACCTGTCCGCGCTCAATGTCGAAGACGGCTACGCCCGCCGGGAAGGCGTCGTACTTGTGATTGATGGCGACGCCCTTGCCCCAGGCCGCACCTGCGTTGTAGTAGTAGGCGGCGAGCTGTTTGAGGTAGGGTTTGAAGGCCATGTTCATGATCCACCAATCGAACCAGATCAACTGCGGCCGATACTTGTCTACAATTTCGCAGGTACGCAGCAGCCAATCTTCGAGGAATGGCCGATCGGGGCTGTTCTCGACATAGTTGTCGCGTGGCCGCTGTCCATGTGCCGGGCCGTAGAAGTCGGCGTTGGCCGGATCTTGCACGTCGGACTCAAACTCGCGCCCGCCGCCCATGAACCACCAATGTTCAGCGCGATGGGTGGAGACACCGAAGACCATCCCCGCTGCGCGCGCCGCCGCTGCCAGTTCACCCACGATATCGCGCTTCGGCCCCATGCGGGCGGCGTTCCATCTGGAAAGGTCGCTGGCGTACATCTGAAAGCCGTCGTGATGTTCGGCGACAGGTACCACGAAGCGCGCCCGGCTTCAGCGAATAACTGAATCCACTCCTCAGCGTTGAACTTTTCGGCTTTGAACATGGGAATGAACTCTTTATAGCCGAACTCGTGTTGTGCTCCGTATGTTGCGCGATGATGTTCGTATTCTTTGGTTCCCTGCAAATACATGTTGCGCGGATACCATTCGTTGCCAAAGGCCGGCACGCAGTAAGCGCCCCAGTGGATAAAAATGCCGAACTTGGCATCTCGATACCAGTCCGGCGCGGTGTACGCCTCCAACGCGTCCCAGGACGCGGAAAACGGTCCTTGGGCGATCTGGTCTTTGATTTTTTGCAGCGAATCTTGCCCCATATTTGTGAAATCCTCCTTCATTGCATGGATAGTGGATCCAGGGTGTTGATGCACACGAGATCAATCCTCTACGCTCGAGTCGGTTTGACACTCGTGTCCTTCTATTGTATTGTATCCCCGAATCCAATTCTTACCCCAATAGTGATTCCCGACCAAAACACTGCCCTTTTCCACCAACACATTTTCATAGCGTCAAACAACTGAATATTGGCACACTGTTCCCCCTTATCACCTACTGTTATTCCTGTCCACAAGGAGAAGATGGCGACATGAGATTTCTGAGAGGGAAGTACCCGCTGGCGACACTCTTGGTCGTATGGATTATTCTATCTATGCTCATCGCTGCCTGTGGCGCGCGGCCCGAATTGCCTGAAGCTGCACCGCCTGATACACAAGAAGTGCAAGCACCCGCCGCAGAAGAGACGACCGCCCCAGCAGAGGAACCTTCTACTGAGTCGGTCAGCACGACCGAGGGCAACACCAATACCGAGTGGACCGGCACTTATAATGAAGCCCCCATGTTCAAAGAGATGGTTGCGGCCGGAACGCTGCCGCCCCTTGAAGAACGTCTGCCTGCCGAGCCTCTGATCGTCGAACCCTATGAATCCATCGGCAAGTATGGTGGCACCTGGCACCGTGCGTTTCTCGGCGTCAAGGACTTCCATGCCTGGGGACGTGTCAACTACGATCCCGTGCTGCGGTGGGCGCCCAATTTCGCCGATCCGATTCAGCCTGGCCTGGCCAAGGACTGGGAATGGAACGACGAAGGCACTGAGTTGACGCTCTACTTCCGTGAGGGTCTCAAATGGTCCGATGGCGAGCCGTGGACCGTAGACGACATCATCTTCTGGTGGGAAAATATCGAGCTTGACACCAACATCACCCCTTCGCCTCACATCGAGTGGACTGTGGACGGCGAGCCGATGACGCTGGAGAAGATCGATGACTATACCATCAAGTTTATTTTCCCCGGCCCCAGCGGTATTGTCGAGACCATGGGCCTGGCTTTCCACGGACACCAGTGGCCGCTGGCCTTTGAGCGCTTTGGCGTCTTTGCGCCCAAGCATTACCTGGAACAGTTCCACCCCAACACGAACCCTGATGCCGACTACGCACTGTTCGAGGAAATGGCCTTCGACTACAACATCGAACGCCCTGTGATCTGGGCGTGGAAACCTGCTCAGTGGGAACCGGGCGCTACCGAGTTGGTGCTTGAACGCAACCCGTACTACTGGAAGGTCGATCCGGCCGGCAATCAACTGCCCTATATCGATCGGGTACACATGTCGCTGGTCGAAAACAACGAATCCATCGCGGTCATGGCCGCTGCCGGTGATATTGACATGCAGCAGCGCGGCCTGGGCCTCGAGAAACTCCCCGTGCTGAAACAGAACGAAGAAGCCGGCGATTTCACCGTTAGCCTTTGGTCGAGCGACGGCGCCTCGAGCGTGGCCTTGCAGCCTAATCAGAGCTATGCGGATCCGAAATACCGAGCGTTGATGCAGGATGTGAACTTCCGCTATGCTCTTTCGCAGGCAATTGACCGAGATCTGATCAACGACATCGCCTATCTTGGCCAGGCCACGCCGACCACCGAGTCGGTCGGACCCGCCACTGCCTGGTACGTGGAGGACATGGCCATGTACCGCGGTGAGTACGATCCCGAAGAGTCCAAACGATTGTTGGAAGAAGAAGTGGGCCTGATCATGGGCAGCGACGGCTTCTACACCTTCGCAGATGGTTCGGAATTGACGCTGATCATTGAAAACCAGGAGTCCGCCGCCAACCTGGATGCGTTGGAGTTGGTTGTCGAGCAGTTGAACGATGTGGGGCTGAGCACGACGCTGAAGACCATGAACCGAGATCTGTACTGGCCGCGTGCCATCGGCAACGAAGTCATGATCAACGTCTGGGCCACAGGCAGCATCTTCCCGCTGATGAACCCCGACAACCTGCTCGCCTTTAACGAGAAATCGTTCTGGGGTCCACAGTTTGGCATTTACTACCAGACGGGTGGCATCTCGGGTGAAGAAGCCCCAGAGTACATCAAGAATGGCCAGGACATCTTTAACGAAATCCTGCGCACGGTCGATTCGGAGAAACAGGCCGAACTTGGCAAGGAGTTGGTGCGAGACGCCACTGAGAACATGTGGGTTATCAACGTCGCAGGCCGCGCACCGCTGCCGTTGGTCGTCAAGAACAACATGAAGAATGTCTGGGCCGGCCCCGATTACACCGCTTCCTGGATTGCCATGTCACCCGGCAACCAGAATCCGGCTACATACTACTTCGACGAATAGAGACTTGAGCTAACGGGATGATGGGATGATGGAGCAGGCGTCATCCCATCATCCCGTTAGCATCTGGTTGGTCCATCATTTCGGCACGAATCTATCCTTCGTCTTTTTCTTGGTCTAGTGCGATTGCCAGAAAGGCGTTTTGCATGATCGCCTTCGTCCTTCGTCGCTTGCTGGCGATGATTCCACTGTTGTTTGTTGTCTCTGTCATTACCTTCTTCATCATCCAACTGCCTCCAGGCGACTTCTTCGATACCATGCAGTCCGAAATTGCCTCGCAGGGCGGTGCACAGGATTCGCGTACCTTCGAAGTGTTGCGCCTGCGCTACGGCCTGGATAAACCTCTGTGGCAACAATACCTGCTATGGGTCCAGGGCTGGCCAGAAGGCGACTTTGGCTGGTCGTTGGGCTGGAACAGCCCCGTATGGCCGCTGGTGCGCGATCGCCTGGCCTATACTGTAGTGCTCGGTGTCTTTTCGCTGTTGATCACGATCACCTATGCCATCCCGGTGGGTATCTATTCGTCCACGCATCAATACTCACTGGGCGATAACCTGCTATCGTTTGGGGGGTTCCTGGGGTTGTCGCTCCCTGGCTTCCTATTGGCGCTCTTCTGGATGTTCTTGGGTGCGCTTGTTCTTCGCATAGATGTAGGCGGGGTGATGTCTGCCGACTTCAGCAACCAGCCCATGAGTCCAGAGAAGCTGTGGGATCTGTGGAACCATTTCTGGCCCCCTGCCGTCATCCTGGGTCTGGCCAGCACTGCGCAGATGCAGCGTATCATGCGCAGTAGTATGCTTGACGTCATGGGCCAGCAGTATATCACCACCGCACGCGCCAAAGGCTTGAAAGAGAGCAAAGTGGTGAACAAATACGGTGTGCGCCTCGCCATCAACCCGATGATCAGCGTCCTGGCCCTGGAGATCCCCAAGATCATCTCCGAATCGGCGCTGGTGGGGATCGTGATGTCGCTGCCCACCACAGGACCACTCTTCCTGCGCGCGTTGCAAACCCAGGACATGTACCTGGCCGGTACCTTTCTGCTCTTCATGACTTTCTTGTTGATGATTTCTAACTTGTTGGCCGATATTGCCCTGGCCTGGGCCGACCCGAGGATTGTGTACGAATGAGCGTGACCACGCCACCTACACCCACACACGCTGCCCAGTCGGCAGAGCTTTTCGATCTCTATCGAGAGTTGGATCGCAAACTCAAAGAGGAACGCTACGCCGAAGATGCACTTGTCGGTGCTGCTGTACAGGCGCGCGAGGATGAAAAGCGCTATGCGCTCTCGCAATGGAGCCTGATGTGGCGCAAGTTTGTGCGCAACCGTGCTGCATTGGCAGGTGGTATCATCATCCTTTCTTTCTATGTCGTAGCGATATTTGCCAATTTCCTGGCGCCTTACACCTTGACGACCCGTTTTCGCGATCGGATATACCTGCCGCCCCAGATGATCCACTTCTTTGACGAAGGACGATTTTCTCCTCACGTTTATGGGGCCAAGACCGGCCTCAACATGGATACACTCGAACGCATCTCTGAGACCGACCCAACCGTCAGGTATCCAGTCCACTTCTTTGTGGAAGGAGAGCCGTACAAGGTGTTTGGCCTGATCGAGACCAACATTCATTTCTTCGGCACCGAGGATGGAGCCATCAACCTGCTGGGTACCGACCGCCAGGGGCGCGACATGTTCACGCGCATCCTCATCGGCAGCCAGGTATCCCTGACGATTGGACTGGTGGGTGTCTTCCTCAGCCTGTCCTTAGGGACAGTTCTCGGCATTGCCTCGGGGTTCTTCGGCGGCTGGATCGACGAATTGATTCAGCGTGTCATCGAACTGGTGCGCTCGTTTCCGTCGATTCCACTGTGGATGGCACTCTCAGCCGCGATTCCGGCGTCGTGGCCTTCTTTGCGCATCTATTTTGCCGTGACGTTGATCCTTTCGCTCATCGGGTGGACGTGGCTGGCGCGCCAATTGCGCGGCCTCACGCTTTCGTTGCGCAACGCCGACTATGTGCTGGCCGCCAGGTTGATGGGTGCTAACAATGGGCGCATCATTTTCAGGCATCTGGTGCCGGCCTCGCTAGGCCATATTATTGTGGTAGCGACGCTGGCCATGCCGTCCATGATCCTGGCCGAAACGGCGCTGAGCTTTCTCGGGCTGGGTCTACAACCACCGGTGACGAGTTGGGGCGTCCTGCTCAAAGAAGTGCAAGATCTGCAATCGATCGCCATTTATCCCTGGGTCTTTTCGCCGGTCCTCTTCATCGTCGTCGCTGTGCTCGCCTTCAACTTTTTAGGCGATGGGCTACGTGATGCCGCCGACCCCTACACGAGATAGCCATGACTTCTAATTCTACTCACAATGTTGTTCGCTCAAACGATGTCAGCCTGGATGTCGTTACTTCTGGCAATGGGCAGGCCGACGGCTCGGCTACGGCGCCGTTGCTCGAAATCAACAACCTGAAGACCTACTTTACCACCATGGACGGGATCGTGCGTGCCGTGGACGGGGTCTCGTTGTCGATTCAACCGGGCAAGACATTAGGGCTGGTGGGTGAGTCGGGCTGTGGCAAGAGCGTTACCGCTCACTCCATTTTGCGCCTGCTGCCGGGACGCATTAGTCAGATCGTTGAAGGCGAGATCATTTTTCATCGCCAGTCTGGCCAGTTCGTAGACATGACACAGTTGAACTCCGACGGCGAGTTGATCCGGAGTATCCGTGGCAATGAGATCTCCATGATCTTCCAGGAGCCGCTGACCTCGCTTTCACCGGTGCATACGGTGGGCGATCAGATTTCCGAGACCATCGCTCTGCATCAGCAAGTGGGCAAGAAGGAAGCGCGCGAACGCTCGATTGACCTGCTGCAACAGGTTGGCATCCCCAATCCCGATCAGCGCTTTGACGAGTATCCGCATCAGTTCTCCGGCGGCATGCGCCAGCGCGCCATGATCGCCATGTCCCTGGCCTGTAGCCCACGGCTGCTGATTGCCGACGAACCGACCACGGCGCTGGATGTGACCATCCAGGCCCAGATCCTGGAGCTGATGCAGAAGCTGCAAGAGGATTTCGGTATGGCGATCCTGATCATCACCCACGATCTGGGGGTGATCGCCGAGATGGCCAACGACGTCGCCGTGATGTACATGGGCAAGGTCGTCGAGAGCGGCAGCGCCGAGGTGATCTTTAACCGGCCGCTTCACCCGTACACCGTGGGGCTGATGCGCTCGATCCCGCAGTTGGGCAGCCGCAGCAAGGAACGGTTAACGCCGATCCCCGGCAGCGTGCCCGACCCGTTTTCGATCCCGCCGGGCTGTGCGTTTTCGTCGCGTTGCCCGGCGCCCAAGCGCCCCGCCTGCAATCAAGAGGTGCCGCTGGTCGAAATCGAGCCGGGGCATTGGGTGCGCTGTACGTTGTATTAACAGTCCATTTATCCATTCGAGGCCACCGTTGTCAACACAACAGACCTTACTTGAACTCAAAAATCTGAAGAAGCATTTCCCCATCCGAAAGGGTTTCTTTCGGAAAGTCGTGGGGCACGTACGCGCCGTGGATGGGGTGGATCTGGCCGTCTACGAAGGAGAGACGCTGGGTTTGGTTGGTGAGTCGGGCTGTGGCAAGACCACGACAGGACGACTGATCCTGCGGGCAATGGAACCCACCGAAGGTGAGATCCACTTCCGCGGCCACGATCGACAGATGGTCGATCTGGCCCGCCTCTCGCTGGATGAAATGAAGCTCTATCGTCGCGACATGCAGATCATCTTTCAAGATCCCTTTTCGTCGCTTAACCCGCGCATGACGGTGCTCGATATCATTAGCGAACCGCTTGTCATCCACGGCATTGCCCGCGGCGATGAACTCAAAGGCCAGGTACGCGAACTCTTAGAGATGGTCGGCCTGCGCGCCCAGCATATGAACCGCTACCCCTACGCCTTCAGCGGCGGACAGCGACAGCGTATCGGCATTGCCCGCGCCCTGGCGCTGCGTCCGAAGCTGATTGTCGCCGATGAACCGGTCTCCGCGCTGGATGTGTCGATTCAGGCACAGGTGATCAACTTGATGGAGGATCTGCAACAGGAGTTCGGGCTGACTTACGTCTTCATCGCCCACGATCTCTCGGTTGTGGAACATATCAGCGATCGCGTGGCGGTGATGTATCTGGGCAAAATCGTGGAGCTGGCGGAATCCGGTGCGCTTTACGAAACGCCGCAGCATCCGTATACCGAGGCCTTGCTCTCGGCGGTGCCGCGTACGAGGCCGGGTCGCCAGTCGAATCGAATTCTTCTCAAAGGCGATGTGCCCAGCCCCGCCAATCCCCCATCAGGCTGTCGTTTCCACACCCGCTGCCAGTACGCCGAACCTCTATGTAGTGAATCGGAACCGGCGCTGCAAGAGATCCACCCCCATCATTTCGTCGCCTGCCACCTGGCCGATCGGCTGACGCTTTCAGGTATCGCAGAATAGAGTGCAGAAACAGTACCGATCAGGGGATTGCCTATGCCATTCTCCTGATCGGTACTCTTCAATTCCGTAACCCCTTCCGCCGACTTACTTCTGATGCCAGGACATTCCCTCGCCGCGTACCAAACGGGCGCGTCGTTCGTACGCGCCGGGCCATTCCACGGGCAGATCACCCTGTTCCACCATCAGTTTCAGCGGATTGACACGCGTCTTTAGGGGCAAGTAGATCCGCTGTCGCTTGCGGGCAGACTCGAAGAGCGCCATCATGACTTCCTGCACGGCGCGCGCCCGTTCCGCTCCGCTGATCGGCTTCTCGATACGACCTTCAACCCAATCGATGGCTTCCTGGCACTGGTGGCTCCAACTATCATGCCATGGCGCTTCGACCTCTACCCAGCCACTTGTCTCCGCGTTGAGATAGCGCACCGTGCCAATCTCATAGTTGTAGCGGGCGGACGGTCCTTCGGGCGAGTACATCGGTGCATCGGTGGGAATCACGTCATCGGGATGGCGCGTGGTGTCTAGTTCCATGATGCCGTCGGTGCCAATCACACGGCAACCCTGCCCGATCCCGCGTACCAGATTGCCTTGAATCAGGATGGTTGCGCCGTTGTCACAGCCGGCCATCCCCATGCAGGCGTCTTCGGCGGGTAAGCCACGCTCAAACTGATCTGTGGTACGTTCCGCCGCGCCCATGACCCACTCTACCGTTGGCTCGCCCATGAGGAAGAGGGCAAGGCGGATATTGTGAGAATTGGTGTTCAATATGTTACCGCCGTCATCAAGCTGAATCTGGGTGACTTTGCCGATCACACCCTGGCGGATTAGATCGCGCGCCTTGAGCCAGGTGGCGTGGTGTGGACGCTGATAGGCGATGATCAACTTGACGCCGTTGCGCTCGCAGGCCGTGAGCATATCGTCGGCTTCGCCCAGATCGACGGCCATTGGTTTCTGACAGATGATCGCCTTCGGGCGCCGCGCCGCCGCCGCGATCACCATTTCGGCGTGTTGTTGATGCCAGGAGCAGATGTCGACGAAGTCAGGCCGCTCTGCGTCGAGCATCTGGCGATAGTCGGCGTAGCGATGTTCTTCGCCGACGCCGAAGAAGTCACCGTACTCGCGGCGTGCATCTGGGTTTGTATCTGCCAGGGCGGCGATCTGGGTGGGCTGATTCGGGACGCCCAACCAGCCACGCGCATGGACTCGGGCAATAATGCCGCAAGCGATGACTGCAGTACGGTACTGGGACATAGATTCTCCTCTTGGATGGGGTGGATTACGGACAGGGCGTACGGCGGAGGCGTTGACAGTCGAGCCTCGTTGGTCGCAGCTCACATTATATACAGGATGCGGTGGCACTGCACACTGCCCCCTATCCCTGACGACTTCAAAATAACGCCGAACTAGACGGGGATTATGATGCCCTGCATAACGCTCCCATGACGGCGCCCGGCCATACTGGTATTTAGCAAGACCGAGTAGCGGACAGTGTCACAAGGCAACTGTCCATATGGTCAGAAACCATTTTCACCATTCACAAGGAGCCCGAACATGAACCGAAACTCTACGCTTTTTGCTGCCTTGGCCCTTTTGGCCGTTGTACTTAGCGCCTGTACCAGTGTGTTGGCGCAAGCGCCCAAGGCGACACACTTCTCACTCAATGCGCTCCCGCACGTTGCCATGGGTATGCCCGAACAGGATGTCTACGTGGAGCAGGAACCTGGTTCGGATCAGGTGATACGCATCCTGCCCGATCAGGTCGACCAGTATGCGGATTCGCCTATCTACGCCTCCACGCAAGCGAATCAACACAATCTGTTCGCAACCGGTGAGGCCCCGTTCGGTCCCTTCCCCAAGGGCGCTTCCCTGGGCATGACGCTGGGCGACTGGTTGTCGGCCAGCGGCAAGGGCAGCTACACCGTGATCGGTGACCGCGCCAAGATCAACCTGACTTTCGAGAATCTTGTGCCTGATGGCGTCTACACGCTCTGGTGCTCACGAGTCACCTTCCCGCCCAACATTGAGATCGTTGATGCGGCCTGTGGTGCTCCCGACGGCTCGGAGAACAGCTTGATTGCCGACAAGAATGGCCGTGCTCATTTCAAGCTAGATCTGCCGGCCCTGGCCGAAAGCAGTGAAGAAACGGTGACCGTACTGGCCCTGGCCTACCACAGCGACGGCCAGACATACGGCGCCAACCCCGGCGACTTTGGCCTCAATAGCCACGTTCAAATCGCCGCCATGGTGGTTCAGCCGGAGTAAGGCCATAACCTAAGCCGTGAAAGACGGTAGAAGGCAGACGAACGCAGAGCGCCGGATAGCTCTGCGTTCGTCTTTTCCTATACCAGATAACGTGCTAGTGTCATGTCAACGGTCACATGATGGTAATTTTGTAGGGGCGCTGCTTGCTGCGCCCACAGAGTGCCGGGCGCAGCAAGCAGCGCCCCTACAGATCAAATCACTCTTGACGCATCACTATTGGACGGTTATGAAAGAGAGCCTAACCAGGTTCAACTCCCTCATCGGATCGACATTCCTGCATGTTAAGTTTACACTTTGCTAAAGTATGCGTGATTCACCGCAGTTACTTTTGAGGCGACATACGGTAAACTAGCGATACATGTTCACATATTCAGCCATTCTACAAGCTTTCCCTGAACCGACGACGCTGGTCGATCCGCATGGTGTCATTTTGGACGTGAACCAGGCGTTCTGTGACTACGCGGCGAAGATCGGTGTTCATATCTCGCCTACGGAACGGATCGGCAAGAGCATCTTTGATTTCGGAAGCTCGGACGAACAGACGCGCATGTCCGAACTCCTGGACGAGACGATGCAACGTGGCGAGGCACGCATCCGCTATCGGCGCCAGGGCGGAATAACAAAACGCCCGGTCTATATCCAGGTGACGGGGCACGCTATTTACAATCCGGAAGGCGAAGCAATCGGCGCGCTGCTCATTCGTGGATCTGTAGCAGATGAACTCTTCGAAGAAGAGCGGCGCCTCGTCATGGCACAACTGCGCGAGGCGATCTGGGGCATGCAGCGCAGTGACGACATGGGCAAGGTCATGGCGGCTGTACGCAGCGGGTTGACACAGCTCGCCATTCCCTTTCGGGCCTACAGCGTTAACGTGGTCGATACCAAGCACGATCAGCCGCAGGTCAGTTTCTACTTCGATCTCGAAGACTCTGGTGGACGGTGGCGGACCATCGACCACACCCATGGCGCCCAGAATCTGATCCATTTTTGGCAGAAACAGGTTGTGGTCTACCGTACTGATCTGCACGTGGAGGATCCGTATCGAGAGCTAGCGTACATCGAACTTAGCGCCGGAGGCAACTCGATTCGTTCGGTGCTTGACGTGCCATTTTCGCATGGGACATTGGCTGTCAATAGCCAGCTCCCGCATGCCTTCGACGCCGTTGACATTCAGGTCTTGACGGAAATGGCCGGAGCGCTCAGTGAGGGCTTTCACCGGCGCGAGGATCTGCAACGGTTGGAGGATGCGTTGCTGCGTGCCGAGGCGGCCAATGTGGCAAAGAGTCGTTTTTTGGCCAACGTCAGCCACGAGATTCGCACGCCGATGAATGGCGTGCTCGGCATGGCAAGCCTTCTGCTTAAGACCGAGTTGACCGCTGTTCAGCGCGAGTATGTGGGGATCATGCAGTACAGTGGGGAACACCTGCTGTCGTTGATCAACAACATCCTCGACTTTTCGAAGATCGAAGCCGAACACTTGACACTGGAAGATCTGACCTTTGACCCATTGGAGCTACTAGAGACGACTTGCAACAGCCTGAGCTTACAGGCGCAAAGCAAAGGGTTGGAGCTGGTCGCTGTTGTGGAACCCGAAGTTGTGCGACCACTGATTGGCGATCCGACTCGACTGCGGCAGATTCTCATCAATCTGATTGGCAACGCCGTCAAGTTTACCCAATCAGGCGAAGTGGTCATCCGCGCCAAACTTCTCAAGGAAGAAGCAGACCAGGTGACCGTCCACTTTTCTGTGGAGGATACCGGGATTGGTCTGGATATGAACACGCGTCAGAATCTGTTTCAGCCCTTCAGCCAGGCCGATTCCTCGACGAGTCGACGTTTCGGCGGCACAGGATTGGGGCTCGCCGTCTCAAAAAGACTCGTGGAACTGATGGGCGGTGAGATCGACGTCTACTGCAACGCCGGTGGCGGGACGACCTTTTGGTTCACGGCGTGTTTTGTCAAGAGCGTACCCGCAGTCGTTGCCGAACCGTGTCAGGCGTCCGCTGTGGGGGGGCAGCGTATCTTAATCGTCCATGATAACTGTGCGGTGACGGATTCGCTCGCCGCGCATTTGAGACGCTGGCGTTGCCGTTATGATGTAGCGTCGGATGTATCCGACCTAATGCCGATGCTCCGCCAGAGCCATCGTATCGCCGATCCGTATCGTGTTGTTATCTCCGACTGGCGAATGCTTAAACCAACCTGGGAACGGGTGCTTGAGCAGATCGACGAAGAGCCGGCATGGGTGAGAACTAGCCTGGTGTTGCTGACCACGCTGGCAAACCAGCAGGAGTGTTCTGCCTATGAGGGAAATGACAGGGTGTACTCAATAGGCAAACCGCTGAGAAGTGAGTCACTACATAGCCTGTTGCAGACCGCAGTTGCTGCGGCCGCACCGGCCACGGAATTGCATGTGGCTGAAGCCGGTTCAGAAGCTCCACGGCAGAATCTCTCTGAACCGAGACCCCCGCACCGATCTACCGGTACGTCGCCTGCATTCACTGAGCCTGTGAATGGTGCCGCGCATATTCTCCTGGTAGAGGATAACGCTGTCAACCGGTTCGTCGGTTCGAAGCTTGTCACCCGCATCGGCTATCAGGTTGACGTGGTGGAATCGGGCCTGGATGCCATTGACGCTCTGAGGTCTGCCCCCTATGACCTGGTACTGATGGACATCCAAATGCCCGGCATGGACGGCTATGAAGCAACGCGCCTGATTCGCCAATCAGAATCAGGCGTCCAGAATCGCGCTGTCCCCATCATCGCCATGACGGCTAACGTCCAGGAGAGCGATCGTCTGGAATGCCTGGCGGCAGGCATGGACGATTTTATCCCCAAGCCGGTGAACCCAGATACACTATCCGCCGTCTTGGCCCGTTGGTTGTCCAATCCTCTGGCCTAGAAAAGCGAAAACCAGCCCACTTCGCGCAGCTTCTGTCTCCCCGTTGTGTTGGCCGATCGAATAGACAGCAGAGATCCTACCGATGGGCGCACAGCGCCAGGGCGGCCCCTGGCCGTTTCTGCGCGCCTGCGGTAAGGGCTGTCGTTGTGTCAATCCCAGTTCTTCATCTTTCGGACGCGTTTCGGACGCAAGTCTTTTACACTGCGTAACTGCGGGGGTCTACAACATAGTCGCCTCCTGGTTGCTGTCAATCTAATCAGTGGAAAGGGACCGAACAGTATGTTTTGGATGAGGAAATGGCGGGCTGTATTATCCTGATGAGTACCTTGCTGGGGGGGATGCTCTATGCCCCAGCGGCAGAGGCGCATGACACAATCATTGGGGGGCAAGATTGGGGCAATGGCGTTGTCGTGACGCTGTCCTATGATCGCGTGCCACAACCTGGCGAGATCGTCACCATCAATGCAACGGTGGAGTCGCTCGTTGCCGCGCCCCAGTTGACGGTTCAGTGGCAGTTACCGGAAGGCGCCGAGTTCATTGACGGAGGGGCAGTGGATCGGTTCAACGGCGTCGAAGCGAAGCAGATGGTGCTCTCTGTGCGCCAGGTGCGATTCGCTGCGGAAGGCGTCTATCCCATAGGGGTGACAGCACTTGCACAGCCAACATCGGCCTTACAACTGGCCGGAGAGCGCAGCCTCTACTTCACGGTGAAAGGAAACGGCGGCACCGTCTCAACCGTGGATCCCACGATCAAGAGCCCCATGGGATCACGCATGACCACCATCGACGTAGAAACGGTAGAAGCAACCGGTACGCGTGCGGCCACCGACGATCCCTGCTTCACTGTTTCAGGCCGGGTGACACGCATCGATCGACGGCCTGCTTTTAACAGCATGGGGCAGCTCTTCTACACAGACGTTACGGATGTGCCCGTCCGTTTTGCCCACATCGAGATACGCGAAGAAGATGCCGTCTGGGATGACTCCAATGGCGAAACCAAGACCGACATCAACGGAGACTATTCGTTCGCTTTCTGTGACAACGATGGGATTGGCGACGACCAGTTGGAAATCTACATTCGTCTGCATGCACAGGTCTTTGCGGACAGCAGCGAAGACGCGCACGAAGTCGTCTACGTCACCGATAGCTCATACTATGATGATACCTACTACTATGATAGCGAGATCGTCAGCAGCAAAGGCGGCAGCCTGACCCGCAACCTGAAACTTAACCTGGTGCAAAGCGGGGTTTTCAATATCGCCGATGCCGTTCTGGATGCCTGGAACTTCTGGAATGAGAGTGGTGGTCTGGCCTATGAGGACAACGACTTCTACGATCATACCACCAAGGTTCACTGGGAGATCGACTACCCAGACGAAGGCACATATTACAGTGGCACAACCAAGGAGATTACCATTGCCTCGGCCGGTGCAGAAAGCGGCGACCCCGACGAGTGGGATGACTCGGTGATCATGCACGAATTCAGCCATGCCATTGAGGATAAGTATGCCTGTGATGAGAGCCTGGGTGGCTCGCACAGTTTCAATCAGATCCTCGACGACGAGGAGTTCGCCTGGTCTGAAGGCTATGGGGACTATTTCCAAGGCGCCGTACGCCGATGGCGCGGCGATGTTGTGGCGAATTGGTACCTTGACGGGTTTTTTGGGGCTGATCTGGAGACCTGGGATGTCAACAACCCGAACGCGGGTATAGCGGGCAGCCCCAGCCTAGTCTCGGTCTTGAACGAAGTGGCTATCGCTGCGATGTTCTGGGATCTGCTCGACGACGGCGCCGATGGCCAGGACCGGGTTGCGCACGGTCACCCCATGATCCAGGAAGTCTACACCGATCCAGAATTTGCCGACAATGGCTACTTTGATGAGGATTGCACTACTGCGGTCTACATGGCGGCCTGGCAGGCGCTGGGAAAACCGGCGGATGCGGACACGGCGGCAGCGGTGGTGCAGAATGTGACGGATACCAGCCTGCCCTTCTCCGCGGTGAGTGCCGCATCCAGCGAGAGTCTGCTGGCTGCCGAACAGAGCCTGGGCCAGGGAATCTTCTACGGTCCGGTGACGAGTGCTGCGGCCAGCGCCAATCCTGCCGGGCAACTCGACTATCAATGGTGGAACCATCTGGTCCTGGTCACCGATCGCAGCAAGAGCATGGAAGGGGCCAAGTTCAACGCCGTCAAAACAGTGATGCAAGAGACGGTGAGCGACATCGCCGTCGATCCCAAAGGGGTGGAGTTCAGCCTCTATAGCTTCGACAACGGAACCACCGTCAATAACAACGTCGTTGTCGAGAGCAAATTCTACGCCGATCTGATAACGCCCGCCATCGACACGCTGACGACCAATACGGCCGCCGATCCGAATTGCCAGGTAAATTCGCTAAAAGCCATGGCGAACAGTATCGGATCCAAGACGAAGGGCAACGCCTGGCTCTTCACCGACGGCGATCCTACCACAGGCGTCTCATCTGATCTGCTCGTCGGTATACTCAACAACCGCCATATCAAGGGATCGATTGCGTTGTTGGGTGGCTGCAACTCGGCGCCGGTTAGCCCGGTCAATACCAGCGGCGCGGCCCAAAATTACCTGGGCAAGGCGGCGAACGCTTCGCAGCCGGGCGGCATCATTCCCTATCTGCTTACTGCGATTGGCAGCGGCGGCCAGTTTCTCTTTGTGGATCAGTCGAAGATCGATGATGCCGCCGAGATTATGCGGGCGCAACTGAGCCACAGCGCCGGCGCCGGTCGCTGGAGTGACTATGTCAGCAATACACCCACCTACATCTATGACGACCTGACCTCGTGGGAATACAAGTGGATCGATACCAGTACCGCCGCCGGTGGGACCAATCAGGGCATCCCTAACCCACAGGTGAATGTGCCGCTGCCGCAGGCGTTCCCCTACTATGGGATCAACCAGACCAACAGCTATGTAACGCGCTACGGCTATCTGACGTTTGGTCCATCCGCGCAAACAGCGCAATCAACGAACACGGCGATCCCCAATCCGGCGCTTCCGAACAACGGCCTCTACATCTTCTGGGAGGATCTCTTCTGGAACAATCCACCGGCCGCGGCGGCGGCTGAATCACCCGATGCAGCCGATTTGCTGCAAGTGAACGTCTTTAGCCGTCAGGAAGGTGACTGGTTCGCCATTGAAACGAAGGGGACAGTCGTCTCGCTGGATGATACGGCCTACCAGATTCTGCTCAATGCCAAGACCGGCGAGATCCGCTACCAGTACAAGACGTTCGTGGGCGATACGGGCGGCGCGACCGTTGGTCTTGAAAACGCCACGGGGAATGCCGCTGTCCAGATCGGCTTCAACGATACCAACGCCGCCAAGCCCAACATGGGCTACAAGTTCGTCCCCGCGCCGGCGCAGCCGAACAAAACCTTCACGGTGACGGTGGACAGTTTGACGCCCAGCGTGGGCTTCCTGCTCACCGGCTTTAGCGGCACCTTCGCCCCGTTGGATGTGCGCACACCCACCAACACGGCCATCTCGTGTGCGGATACGGCCAATGTCACCTGCCTCAACCTGGGGCTGGTGCAGTACATACAGGTCAAGGTCAATGGACGTCTGGGCAACTGGAAGGCGACCGTCACCCCAGGTGCGAGCGGCGCAGGTACCTTTATGTTTAGCGCCATCGGCGCATCCTCCGTAAACCCTGTTGTACCGGGAGGACGTGCACTTTCCACTGGTGGAACACAGACCTTCCGCTTGGTTTTGGGGAAGGCTGTCACCGGCAACGTGATGGATGGTTGGTTTACACAACCCAACGGCGCTCAATTCGGGGCGGACCTGCATTTCTATGATGACGGGCAGCACAACGATGGCCGGGCCGGGGATGGTCGCTTCGCTTCAGATCCCTTTACACCGCCTACGGGCGGGGTGGCCTATCTGTGGATGCGGGGCACTATCGACGGTGTGGAGTTTGTCCGTTCGGAGCCGACGCCCTTCAACTTTCAGCCGTTGGCGGTGACCTCTCTCGGCAACGGCGACAACTACGGAGATGTGACCAAACTCGTTTTCGAGATCGAGAATCTGGATTCGGTGGCGCATTGTTACTCCCGCAGTGCCCTTATTCCGCCTGGGTGGGCTGCCAACTGGAATATGCCCTTCGCCGAACTGATCAATGGACTTTGCCTCAACGCCGGGGCGTCGATCACGCGCACGCTCGATGTCAAGATGGCAGCGATTTCGCCCAACGCGTTGCCCAGCGGCGCCAACGGCGAAGTAACGGTCGTCTTCTACGAGAAGGAAGCCGGCCAGATCAGCGAGAGCGCCACGGCGACGGTGACGCGACGACGTGAACCGGCCTATATTCGGATCAACAACAAATACACCTCCAGCTATCTGCCGCCAACGGGGGTAGCGACGGCAACGCTGCATGCTCAGATCTTCGACGATCAGATGGTGAACGTGGCTGACGGCATGACCGTGACCCTGAGCAGCTCGTTGGGCACTGTGACGCCGACACCCGACTTCACCGAAAAGGGACGTGTCGATTTCACCTTCACGGCGGGAATGATCGAGGGGACGGCGGTGGTCAGCGTGATGGTCAACAGCCTTGTGGCGACGACCACTATCCCCATCCATGCGCCGCTGGCCGATAGCATCGTTCTGGCTGTCAACAAGGCCACATTGCCATCAAGCGAAAGTGAAGTTGCGCTCACTGCGACGGTTCTTGATGTGTGGGGAAAACCGGTAGCCAATCAGACCGTACAGCTAGGCGTTTCGGGCGACGGTGACAAGGGCACTATCGGCGGTAGTGAAGTCTTCACCGGCACCACCAATGGCGGTGGAGAGCTGCCCGCTATCTACACCCGCGGCAATGGCAATGGCAAGGTCGTGGTGATCGCCCAGGCAATGGGCGAAGTCAACGGCGAGCTGTATCCAGCGCTCGAAGCTCGCAAGACCATTCAAGTCGATGCGCTCCTGGTGCCGACGGAGTCGATCTTCTTGCCGATGGTTGTGCGGTAGCAGAGAGAGGTTAAAGAGTGGGACGAGGAGATTGGCCACGATCTCGTGGTCAATCTCCTCATCCAAAGCAAGGCAGTGGAACTACTCTCTGTTGGGCGTCCACGCACTTCTCGCAACCAAGCACGGTTGATATCTCACAGGGCGTCTCCTGTCAGTTCGGTATCGTGCGCCAACACGACAGGAGACCGCTCTGCACATGTCGACGAAACCTAGAATGAGTAGGTTTGACTGACGTAGGTAGAATTGAGGTCGATGCCATAGTTGGCGGGCATAAACGAATCGGGTGGGGGTGGCGTGTTCAGTTCTTTGGGCAGACCCGGCGTCTGATCGATGATGCGTAGGGAGAGCACCTCATTCGCCGGGATCTCGAAGGTGAGATCGATCCCGCCGGCAGGCAGGCCGTAGTAGCGCAGTCCCCAGCTATCCGGGACAGTGGTCGTATCATCAATGGGGAACGGTTCACCGTTGAGTTTGGCCGAAAGCACCGTCGTCTCGTTTGCGGCCTGGAGCAAGAGGTAAGGAGCCTGTCGCGGCGAATAAACGTGGACGGTCAGACGGCGTCGATCGCTCTCGATTTCGTCGGCCACTAATTCGGCGGAGGGCGCTGCCAACGGTAGCTCCGGTCCTGGTGCGTAGAGGAGGCGCGACGAACCACTGTAGAAGAGTTTGTGTCGCTGTGCCGGGATCATCTCGCCCGATTCGGCAAAGAATTGATCGAACCAGTCGTGGTCGAAGAAGACCATACTGATGTAGCCTGATTCGCCGCTGTCGGCGTTGCGGCTGTACGAGAGATCATAGCGTTGGGGGTGGGCGGCGTCGTAGCCCGCCCGTGCACCCCAGCCGATCATCCCTGCGGCAAGCACCAGCCCCAGCAGAGGTAACGTCCAACGCCACCACTGCATCAGATAGTCAAACAGCGGCAAGAGCAGGCTCAGCATCAGCACCGTTAGCATCACGCCAGGGAGAGGCATCTCTACCGTCAGGGCCAGAAAGATAGCGTGGGTAAGCGGGATCAGAAAGAGTATGGGCGGCGCGGCGCAGGTTGCAGCCAGAAGTAGCACGCGCCCAGGACGGTGTTGAGGGTGTCCGAAAACGAGATAGGCAAGAAACGGCAAGAAGGCCACCAATGGCCAAACAAAGAGGTAACTGGCCTCCGGCAAGAGGAATGCTGAGATCAGCGCCAGCACGCTCCAGCCTGACAGAATGCCGCTGGTGCGCTCGGCCAGCAGGCTCCACGGGCGCAGCGCCAGCATGACCACCAACGTCAGGCTTACCGCCAACGCGACGAAGCCGATGGTGAAGAGGGTGTGCCGGTAGCTGGCCGCCGATAGACCCAATCTGTTGACCACAAGCCACGCCACAGCACTGGCCAGAATCAAACTAAGCAAGAGCGCGCCAAGACCGACGGCCACGCCGCGCCACGTCATGCGTCTGCGCGCCACCCCGGCCCACAGGATCACGGCGAACAGCAATGCAGCGGTCAAGGCAATGGGCAGCGCCCAATTCTCGCCATAGTAGACGAGCTTGCTTCGCGCTGCGGTGAAGAAGACTGCGTCCTCTGTTGTAGACAAGGGGAGCGCTATGCGGCCAAAGTGCCGCGCCATCGACAGCGCGTAGGAACCTTGATGCTGGACTGTGCCGACATCGACCAGTTCCAGCCGATCGAGCACGGAATGATAGAATGCCTTTTCGCTGAGGATGGCGGTGGTGATCCCGGCGTATTCGTGGGCACGGAAGTGGACCAGATCGTTGGCGTGAGGCAGCAACTGGTAGATGACCATGCTCAGCGAACTCATAAGCGGAAAGGGTACTGCTTCTGCCAGTTCCTGTATCAAAAGGCCATTGTGCGGCGTGGTCTCGAAGATATAGACCGGACCTGCCGGTCCTTGCCCTTCAAGGTTGATCACCACCCCAGTCTGTGCAGCCCAGGGATCTTCATCAACATAAGCCTGCGCACCCAAGAGTCCGTACTCCTCGCTATCGGTGAAGAGGACGATAAGATCATTCTGCAAGGGCACGTCAGATTGGAGCGCGCGCACGGCTTCCAGGATGGCAGCGACGCCGATCCCTGTGTCGCCTGCGCCGTATCCCGTGACCACTGAATCGTAGTGGGCCATCAGGACGACGGCCTTACCACCAGGCACGGTGCCGGGCAATCGCCCAACCACGTTGTAGACTGTCCCTGCTTCGTAGGCCGGCCGGCCAGGGCTGCGGCGCAGCGCTTCAGCTTTTTGGACATGGGTTTCCAAGCCCATTGCAGTAAGTTGATCAACCAGGTATTGGCGTACCGCAGCATTCTCGGCACTGCCTACAGGATGAATCTCACCGGCGATGGCGGGTAGGTGGATCAGTGCGCGTTCTGCTGAAAACTCGTTGACTGGGGCTGTTGTGGGCTTTACGAGTGGGGGTGCATCCTGGTAGAGGCCGACGATCACGAGGGCGACGAGGGTGAGAATGTCTCCGGCGACCAGCCATGCTGTTCTGCGTCGCGCACTCTTCTTTACGCTCTCCTCGTCTACCGAGGCGCTTGGGGCACCGCCTGGTTGGTGAGCAACATGGCTAGACATGGATTGACGGTTACCCTTCGTTTGGCGTTGTATTCTCCCGGCTAACGGAACGGGATGCCTATTCTTCGGCGCCCGTTTTTTCAACGTGTATCTGGTCACCCAGGACGTCGCTCACGTAGAGCATCTGAACCAGGATCATGATCGATGCAATGATTGGCGTGGCAAAGAGAATCCCCAACGGGCCGGCCAGGATGCCAAAGAGGACCTGTGCCGTAATCGTTAGCGCCGGCGGAATTTTGGCGGCTTTGCGCAGAATAATCGGCAGGACCAGGTTGCCTTCGACAACCTGGATAATCTCGAATGCAATCAGCACCCACAGCGCTGTCTGCGGGCTGACCGTGAAGGCCAACAGCACAGCGGGAACGGTTGCCGCCAACGGCCCGAGCAGCGGAATAAACTCGAAGATCCCCATCAAGAGGCCCAGGCTAAATGCCATGGGCACCCCGAGTAGCCAGAGCGCCGTACCACTCAGTATACCTGTGATGGTCATGTCAATCAATGTGCCTATCAACCACCAACGCAACAGGTGCTCCTCGGCCCGCAGCAGATCCCACGCCCGTTGTCGCTTGCGATGAGGGAAGACCTGCACCACGCCGCGCATGTATAGGCCTGGGTCGTAGGCAAAGAAGAGACCTACAAAGAAGATGACGGCGATTGCACTTAGCACTTCTGCCGTACGTGAAGCAATTCCGGTGATGCTGGAGAAGATGCCGCCGCTCACAATTCCGCTCTGGGCCTGGTTGATTAGCTGATCTATGGGCGGTAGCCACAGCAAGAGCTGTTCACCCCACGAAAATTGCAGGAGAGCGCGGCGTACATCTGCGGTGGCCGACCCCAGATTCTGGGTCAGTTGCGTGAACTGTGAACCGATGCGTGGACCAAGAAACCATCCTGTTGCGACGACTAACGCCAACAAGAGGATGATTACGACGCTCAGCGACACTTTGTCGGGCAGGTGTGTAATGCGTTTCAACCCATCCGACAGGGTGCGCAGAAAGACCGCGAGCAGTATCCCGCCAAACACGAGCAGGAAAAGATCCAGTGCCTGCCACAGCAACCACAAGACAACGACCGTCACTGCGACGATCGTGACAGCGATCAGGGTGCGGCGTAGGAAAGACGCCTGCTGCGCTGTGTGTGGATAGGTCTCTTTGTCTGGATGACGCTGGACGCCTTGGGGCAGATGGGTGGTGCTCATCAGGACAGCTTCCGGCCAGTCTCGATGTGAACATCTTCGAAGACTACTTCCACATCTTTCGTGTAGCGCAGCCCATTCTTCTTATCGTGGCGTGCAAAGTCGGGCGCATCGATCTCTACTTTCAGCGTGTAGTTGCCCTTGGCGGGAATCTTCCAATTACGGCCATAGTGATAAAGCCAGGGGTGCCAGAGAAAGTCCTGTTGGTGACGCCCCACGGAGTTGTTATTTTCATCGAGCACTGTAACATGAACTGTCAGGCCGGGGACAAAGCGACCGTCGGCAGCGTCGACGGCAGTGATCTCGATGTGGGCGTTCTCTTCCTTGGGTTCCTGCCACTTCAGCTCACCATCAACCTTGTGATACATACCTTCGGCCTCTTCCACAGCATAGGCCACAATGTAGTTGCCCACCGTTTTCATTCCACCGCTTTCGGCCTCTTTATTGGCCATGTACTCCAGCGCATTTCGATAGGCTTTGCCCTGCTCCTTGGCTAAATTCAACTGCTCTTGCGTGGCTTCGTTGCTCGATTCCATGGGTGGTTTCTTGGCGTTGGTCGTCATTTCATACTTCCTTTGCATACGTAGTGCAGTACATAGAGTGGACTGCTCCATTCCTCCTTTCACTGTAGCGTCGGCAACGCTGCATCTCTATGTGTCCTGGACTAAGCTTGGGATACATCCTTTGTTACAAGATAGCAGTCACCGCGCAATGAAATGCCCATCCAGTCTAGATAGATCAAGGTGTGTGTCTACTCCGTGTACGACGGCATATAGACAACGCGGAGTTCTCTGGGTTCACTAAACGTACACGATAGTTTATGGAAGGAGTAGGAGAATTGAAACGAAACGGCAAGTTAGTGCAGCTCAATGATTACGAGCAATACGTAGGCGCCGAACAAGTGCAGCGTGTCAAGGAAAAGGCGGCGCTGTTGGGCGATCGGCGCGTGGTACACATAAACTCTACCTATTACGGGGGCGGTGTCGCCGAACTCCTCGGTTCGTTGACCTTGTTGATGAATAGCGCAGGCGTCTCAACTGAATGGCGTACCATGCAGGGAGCGCCCGACTTCTTCACGCTCACCAAGAAAATACACAATGCTTTACAGGGTGACGAGATCAACCTGAATGAGCTGAAAAAACAGATCTACGAGGATATTGTCTACGAAAACGCGGTGCGCAACCATCTCGATCAAGACGTCGTGATCGTCCACGATCCACAGCCTTTGCCGCTGGTAGAGCACTACGAAAAAACCTCGCCCTGGATCTGGCAGTGCCATCTTGACCTTTCCTCGCCCAATCGAGACATATGGCGTTATCTGCGCCCGTTCATCGAACAGTATGACGCCGTTGTGCTTTCGTTGGAGCAGTACGCCCAGGCGTTGGAGACCCCCCAGGTCTTCATTCAGCCGGCAATCGATCCGTTTACTACCAAGAACAAGCAACTGAGCGACGAGGAGATTGCGGAACGGTTGCGCCATCATGAGATTCCATTGGATCTGCCTTTGGTAACGCAGATCTCCCGCTTTGACCGCTGGAAGGACCCTGCCGGGGTAATCGAGGCCTTCAAACTTGCCCGTAAAGAGGTAGACGCCACGCTGGTCCTCTTGGGCAACGTCGCCACCGACGATCCTGAAGGCGAGGAGGTATACCGGTCTTTACTCGATCAACGCGAGGAGCGGATTATGATCCTGGCGCGTGAGGATACAGCATTGGTCAATGCGTTGCAGAGCCGTTCGGCCGTGGTATTGCAGAAATCTCTGCGTGAGGGTTTTGGACTGACAGTCAGCGAGGCCATGTGGAAGGGAACACCTGTGATTGGGGGTAATGCGGGCGGCATTCCCCGGCAGATTGAGGATGGCGTCAATGGATATATCGTCTCCTCGGTGGAAGAGGCGGCGAAACGCATTGTCCAACTTGTGGGTGATCCACAACTTCGCGAGCAGATGGGCCATCGTGCCCACAACACTGTCAAAGATCGCTTCTTGATGATCCGTATGTTGGAAGATTATCTGGATCTCCTCAACTCGTTTGAAACCGTGTATAAGTTCAATCCGCGTGACAACCTGGCCCGTACGTGGGGCAGTGACACAAGTGAACCGAGTGTGGCAGATGTGTAGAAACAAAATGGGCGCTCCCGTTGAAGAAGGGAGCGCCCATTTTGCATAGTCGACTCAGGCCGGCTGCTTCTCGGACACTTCTGCAGCCACGTAAGCGGTGATGTCCACGACACGGCGGGCATATCCCCACTCGTTGTCGTACCATGCCAGGACTTTTCCGGAGTGTTGCTGAAGCGTCATAGTTGAAGGCGCATCGACCAATGCGGAGTACGTGCTGCCAACGATATCGGCAGAGACCAATTCGTCGTCACTTACGCCGAGGATTCCTCGCATCTTTTGGCTATTAGCAGCACTGCGCAGGGCCTTGTTAATCGCCTCAACGCTGACGACCTTCTCACTCTGAAAGGTGAAGTCGATGATCGAGCCGCTGGGTGTGGGCACGCGCATTGCCATTCCGTCGATTTTGCCTTCGAGTGCAGGGATTACCTTGGCGGTGGCACTGGCGGCTCCGGTGCTGGTGGGCACGATGGAGACCGCGGCGGCGCGACCTCGTCGCCACTTCTTGCTGGGGCTGTCCACGATTCCTTGTGAGCTGGTGTAGGCATGCACCGTGGTGAGGAAGCCGCTCCTAATGCCGAACTCCTCGTGTAGCACTTTGGCGACTGGAGCCAGACAATTGGTGGTACACGACGCGTTGGAAATCACTTTGTGTTCGTTAGGATTGAACTTTTCCTGGTTGACCCCCATACATACGGTCAGATCCGCACCCTTCGACGGCGCCGAGACAATCACGTAGTTAGCGCCCGCCTGCAGATGTTGGGCTGCTTGATCGCGCGCCGTGAAGATCCCGCTGGCCTCGACGACGATATCCACGCCCAGTTCATCCCACGGCAACTGCGTGGGATCCTTTTCATGGCTAAAGTGGATTTCCTTATCGTCCCAGTGCAGGACGCCGTCACCTGCCTTGATGGTAGCCTTGGGATCGTTGTAAATCGAGTCGCGGCGGAGCAGATAGGCCAGATTGTCCAGCGGCACGATATCGTTGAGGGCGACCACTTCCACAGAAGGGTTGTGCATCTCCATAAAGTGACGAAAGGTCAGTCGTCCAATCCGCCCAAAGCCGTTGATGGCGATTCTAGTTGTCATGTACGGGTCTCCAATTACCTACCACCAATACCAGAATGTCAGCGGCTCCCAAACCAGACCGAGCAGGCCCAAGATAAGCAGGAGCACGAGAAAAAGATAGAGAAAGGCGCAGCCGCCGTACGGTCGGTTGTACGACGTGTAATAGCGCCGATACCAGGGATCACGTGGAGGAGGTGTCATAGCCATGCTGGTTTCTCCTTGAACAAGTTGTCACGAGAACCTCTACCTTCATTGTCGCGTGCGACTTGCACTGCCTCTATGTATCCTGATGTAGCAAGGAGGCATAACTACCGGCACAAGCAGAGGGCCTAATAGCGAAAGAGTGCCGCCACCTGCACGTGATCGGGCATGTCTTCACGGTGGAGGGCGTACACTTCACCGTCATTGAGCAGAGTCTGTGAAGCGACGACGTTGAGCAGATCCTCATTTTCTGCTGTTGCCTCGTCTGCCAACTTGACGCTATAGGTCGCTTGCTCGAACGTTCCCCAACGCTGTTCGTCCAGCGCCGTAAACGCGATTTCGACGCGTCCCGCGTGAGCGGCGGGCACGATCTCGCGGAGCTTGTGCGAAGCTAGTTCGTGGGCGAGCGCCGTGTGATAGCGATTCATGGCTTTGTCGCATTCCTGCTGAAAGATCGGACTCACAATGCTCCAACCCGCATCGTGTAACTCTTGCGTCGACAGGATTTCGGGGTTGCCTTGAATGCCGCCGGTGACTAGATGTGGATAAGTACTTGCTTGCTGATAAATGGGCTGCAGATAGTCCACTCCGGCCAGCACCATTGGGATCGACTCATCGCCCAGGATCTCGTTGAGTCCTCGGTCGACTTGTTGGAAGAAGCGCAGGATGTCGTTTTTGTGATCATCATCGCCGACGCCGTGACCGTGGAAGATCACCCCTTCTCCACTGCCGCGTTGGCTGGCGGCCGCTGCGGCATGCTGCTGAAGTTGCCGCTCTTTGTCATCGTACCAAAGCGCTTCGGCCAGCGATGTCGGCACATCTTGTAAGGAGACTTCATCGACCTGATAGCGAGTGCCCTCCAGCAGGCGTACTTCCTGTTGGCTCAGCGCCAGGATGTAGAAACGGCCGTCGTTGCTGAACAGTGGCACGATCGGTTTCACATGGAAGTGTTCACCGATCACCAGGAGTTCTTCGAAGGGCAGGGGCAGCCGATGGATATGAGACTCGGTCGGAGACAGCAGCGCCGCCAGTCCATCGCTCTGATGCTGCCAGAAAGTATAGTCGTCTATCAGGCGCTGGGCGGGCGCTAGAAGCGATTGCGCATCGGGCCGGCGCATCCCACGTTCGGTCAATTCTTCTTCCGCCCGGGTGAGCAAATTGCCCAATCGAATCGGATCTTGCTGTGCCTCGTTGCCGATGCGGTGCGTGGGCATGTAAAGAGAAACACAGTGATCGCCCGTCGTCTGGATGAACTCCTTTAGTTTGCTTCTTGATAAATAGTCGTTCATACCAACTCCTCTATAGTTGTCATTTGGTTTCTTTGGCTGTTCAAGCTCATGGGGGCTACAGAATACCAAATTCTTGAACAAAGGGGAGTAGGTGAGGAGACAGGAAACGGTAACACAAAAGGATACACCTTAGTCATTGCCGGCGTGATCGCTCCCATGTCCGCTGTACCGGGAGGCTGCCTCTACGTTCCTGCGGGGCCAAAACCAAAATTGTATCTAATTTCTCTCCTCTTCGTGTATCTAGATCGATGGAAAAGCGGTCGCCTCAAGCCTATACTAAGGGGTGAGTAGCAGACTCCATACCCAGCAGGGTGCGGACAACTGGCATGAACAACAAACTCTGCTCTGAACACCGGTCTGCCCACATCCGCTAACACGTAAAGGAGTACATATCAATGAATCAGATGATACTACAAGGCAAGTGGCGACAGCAGCGCGGTGCTGCACGCGAGACCTGGGGACGGCTTATGAAAAACGATTCCCAGATGTACAATGGCAAAGCGGATCGCCTGCTTGGCTCTTTAGAAGAACGTGTGGGGCGCTCGCGAGTACGAGCGGAACGAGAGGTGAAAGACTTGCTCAAACAGTACCACCTTCCTGACAGTATTCCCATCGCGTCAAAATTGATGAACCGTCCTAAAAAGCGCAACTTTATGGTCAGGCACCCCTGGATGACGGTCTCTCTGATCTCTGCCCTGATCATGGTTGTGCGGTTTCTCATGAGTCGCACGGATCAGCAGTCTTCAGCGTATTCGTATCAGGGACATTCGCACCAAGAGAACCAGCACACGTAGAACCTTAGTTGCGAGATAAGTCTATCCACGAAAAAATTGACGCAGAAACCTCCGATATGGCCCATATCGGAGGTTTCTGCGTCATCGTTGTATTGGGACCGCCCCGTCGTATGCGGGCACCTTAGCCCTGAGGTTGGTATTTCTCGGCGCGCCGTAGGGTAACGATCAGGCTAAACAACCAGGCAAACGCAATCAGAAGTCCGCCAATAATATCGGATGGCCAATGTGTGCCCTGCTCGAGGCGGGTTAGCCCGACAATGGTAATCACCGCGATAAAAACCAAGACGGCGAGGATGCGTTCGGCTGTGCTATGAGTGGCGCTGATCCAATAGTAGGTTAGTAGACCATAGAACACCGTCGAATGGACAATGTGACCGGAGGGGAAGGAATGAAGCGGCGGAGCAGCAATGCCATTGCTGACGATTTCGGGCCGTGCCCGATCCCAGGTCAGCCAGCCGATGCCGACGATGATGGTCGTCATGGGCAGAGCGGCCAAGAGCGCAAACGACCTCAGTGTTTTCCCGAGCGCCAACAACACCAGCACCGCAGTCAGCATTGCAAGAGACAGAAAAAGCGTGTCGCCGACGACGCCTAACGATCTGGCTGATGCGAACGACAACGGCACGAATTCAAGAATTCGGCGCAGCAGCATCTCCTCCTGGTTGAAGCCGCCCTGGCCTGCGATCCACCGCCCCAGTTGGGTCAGCACAAGAGAGAACAGTCCACACAAAATCCATCCCCAGGTCAGGGGCACGAGCCATTCTTTGCGCCTTTCCGCACCAAGCTCCTGCCAGGCGCGGTATACGCTGTGCAAGATGCTGTGCAGCGTCTGGATGAGCAGCCAGCTATGTCTGGTGGAATCGCTCCTCTCACTGCTCAGGATAGGCGTTGGATGGCGTTCCGGTCGACTGTTCTCCACTGCGGGTTTTGTCTTGTCGATGGTCATGACGCGCTGCTTTCGTTTTGATAGCAACGCCGAAAGGTACTGTTGACCAAGAGCATGGGGGATAGCTCCTTTCTCAGCAGTAAAAGTGGCGGCGACTCTGTTGCCTGCCTGGTAAATATCGTACTGGATCACTTTGCAGCATGCCCAGTATACCCTATCGTTTCGCCGTCTTTCAAGCAAAATGCGCGGCTCCACGAATTCCAAATTTGGCTTGACGAGGGGGACTAGCGCCGGTTGAGTAGCCGAGTCTGCGAGGCATATCGAAACCCAAGCGGGTTCACGACGAGATCGCGTAGACCCGCTCCCTTGATTTCGTTTGGTACAGGCGTTGCGCCATAACGCTGCGCACTCAATCGGCGGTCGCTAACCCTGGTTTGCCGTTTGTACCTTCAAATTTCGACTCCCTGGTGTGGCTCAGGGTGCATCGACAAGGAGGAAGTCAAGTGTACTAGGCCGCGTTCAGGCGTTTTTCCAACTCGTCAAACTCCTCCCGTGTTAGCCCGAAGATGAGTTCATCGTAGTGACGGCCTTCGGTGTAGATGTGACGGCGGATGCGTCCTTCGGCCTGGCAGCCCAGCCGCGTGGCATGGTGGATCATGGGTTCGTTGCTTTCCAGACAGCGTATGTTGTACTTCTGAAAGCGCAACTCACAGAAGGCGTAACGCAGGACGAGCATCTTGGCCTCAAAGCCGTAGCCATGACCGCGGAATGATCGGTAGATACGGCTGCCGGTCTCGAACGTGCCATTTTCGCGGTTCATCGAGTGGATGTTGATCCCGCCGATGAGTTCGCTATCCAGCGTCTCGATGGAAAACATGATCCGCTCGTCGATATGGTTGAAGTGCGCATAGCGCTGGGCAAACTCTTGTCCGTCGCGCTCGGTCTTGGGCAGTGTCATGCCATAGTTAAGGAATCGCACCGCCTCGCTGTCCGACTCCTCCTCGGCCAACCACAGATCCATGTCATCTTCTCTCATCGGGCGCAGACGAACGCGTTCCCCTTGCCAATAGTGTGTCACTCTGGATTCACTTTTCATACTGGTCTCCTTGTAAAATCGTATTCCACAAAGCCCCGGTACCTGCTAACGCTTTACGCGTAGCGGAACCGGCCCACCCCAATCGCAAAGAGTAATGCGGCGGCGCCGAGCAGCACACCAATCTCGGGCAAGACATCCACGAAGCCGCGGTTGTACCACATTACGTCGTGGAATGCCGTCATCGCCCATGAGATCGGCGATAAATAGGATATCGCGCGCATGAAATCGGGTACGATGTCCAGCGGCCACCAGGCGCCACCTAACGGCGCCAACGAGAACGAAAGCAGCATCGCCAGTCCGCTGGCCTGGGACTCGTTGTCCACGTGCGGGGCGATGGCGAAGGCGAGGCCGGTGATACACAGTGTGAAGGCGATCATCACAGGCAGCAGCACCAATGGGCGGTCGCCAAAGTCCAGCCCGACAAGCAGGCCCACCCCAAAGACGACCCCGTATTGGATCATACCCAGAGTGAAGTAGGTGAGCACCTTGCCGCCCAGGATCTGCGCGCGCGACAGGGGCAGCGCCACCAATCGCTGAAGTGTCCACTGTTTGCGCTCGCGCATCAGGACTGCGATCCCGCCCAACACCGTGAACATGACATACATTGATCCCATGCCGGGCACCGATTGACCGAAGCCCTGATCGATGGATTCATCCTCGGCCTCTCCTCGCGTCAGCACATAGCGTACAGCTTCCGGTCGTTGCTCGACGCGTGTCTGTGCTTCATTGTAAATGGAGCGAACCAGTGAATCGCGAAAACCACCCACCAGCCCGACGAGACCCGTCTGTTCACCCAGGTCATCGAGTAGAGCGCCGGTAGCCCCGGCGGTGAGTGACGCCGTGTTGACCTTTTGCAACACGGCGTCGACGCTTTGCTCCACGGCGTTGGGCAAGGTCAGATCGCCGGTCGCGTAGAATTCGATGTCGACCTTTCCCGAGTTCATTACTGCGTCGCCATACCCGGTGGGAAGCACGACCAGCGCGCGGGTCTCTTCGCTGCGTACCCGTTCGATAGCGCTTTCCAACGTCAGTGGGGCGTCGCCCAGGCGGCAGTAGTCGTCGGCATCGTTGTCCATCGGGCAGAGGACCAGCGTGTCGTTGGTGGCGCGTAGTTCCGTGCGGAATGCGGCCGATTCCTCTGTGTTGTCCAGATCGATGACATCTACTCGCACCCGTTGTGGTCCGCTGTTGCCACTGCCACCGAAGGCCCAGCCCAATACGAGCGTAAACGCCAGCGGCAGCACAAGCAACCCTACCAAATTCCCCCTGTCCGCGAAAAAGACACGCAGATCATTCAGCGCGATGTTGATGGTTGCTTGCATGGTTGATCCTTTGTGTTGGTTACAGATCGAGCCGCCGTTTGAAGAAGAACGTCCCTATGCTGAAGGCGACGATCCCCGTGCCGAAGAGGACGATCAGCGGCATGCCCAGGTCGCCGATCTCGCCGTTCGAGACGCGCAGCAGCGCCTCAGATCCCCACCAGACGGGGGAGAAGCCGGCTATCGCCTGCGGCAGGCGGAAACCGAAGGCGCCGCCCAGCGCGCCCAGTGTGGCGGATACCATCGGCCCCACGAATTGCACCTGCTCCGGCGTGCGCGCCAACCCCACAACCAGGACGCCCAACCCTGATACAAAGGACGCGATGCCCAGGATTACCACCAGCAACGCCGGGATATTGGTGCCCCAGATGAAACTCGGTTCCCCTTGGACGAGACTGGCGATGAGGGTGAATGCCGCGAAGAGAATCACTAACTGAGATGTGACGACGACGACGTTCCCCAACAGTTTGCCGGCCAGGATGTAGGAGCGCGGCGTGGGCGACGCCACCAGCCGTTGCAACGTCCAGTTCTTTCGTTCCTCATAGATGGAGTTGATGCCGAAGATGCCGGTGAACATAGCCACGAAAATGGCCTGCGCCGAACCGATCAGGATGATAATGAAGGCGTAGGTGCTGCGGGTTTGCAACCGATCCAGGGGCTGCTGTTTGAGCCGAATGTTGCCGGCGCCGGGCACGAGCAAGCACGCAATCGGATCGAGTATCGAGGCGTCCAGGTTCTGCAAGCCCTGGGTGACGAGGTCGGGATCGATGGAACTGAGATCGATCTGGGAGAGTGTGTCGAGATTCAGCGCGCTGAGCAGCGCATCGGCAGACGCTGCCAGCACCGATTCAAGGGCAACGCTGACACGCACCAGTTGGTTGACGATGCCACTGACCACAGCGCGTACGATCCCGGCGGAGATCGATTGCCCTGCATTGGCGTAAATTTCCACAGCGTCGCGGGATTCTGAGGTAGCCTCGCTTTGATCCACAACGTTGACCTCACCTTCGTCTTCGCTCAGAAAGTCGAACGACGGCATCAGCCCACTCGTGAACCCGGCAGGGATGATCACCGCCGCCACGAACTCGCCTCGATCTACGGCCTCGCGGGCGGCATCGGGATCCTCCATGGTTACGGCGGCAAAGAGTTCGTCCAGCGTCCCCGTGAAGCCGCCGGTGCCGGCCGCCTCATCGCCTTCCTCGACCAGCGGACAGTGTAGATCGGCGAAGTTGAAGGTGGTCAGCCCGTTGGTGACGGTCCCCGTTTCAGCCAGTGTTGCCGTCTCGGTGGTGGATGCTGTGGCGGTCACTTCTTGGGAAAGGAGGAGGCCGGCCAGGGTGTCACCCAGGTTGAAAGTTGCGCTGTCGGCGGCCAGATCGGTGTCGGTGACGTTGAGATTGGCGTTGCGTTGCAGTTGCTCACCAAGGTTGATGGTTTCGCCGCCCACCTCAAACTCAACATCGTTGAGTGATTCGGTATCGGTGGTCACACCGTTGTCGCCGATCTGATCGGCCAGATTGAAGCCTTCATCCAGGTTCACAACGACGATGGGGATGTCACCGAAGGTCGCTGATACATTGTCTCCGCCCAGCCCGCCGAAGGCCAGCCCCATGATCGTGGACAACACAATCGGCGTCAGGAACATGATCATGATCAGATTGCGGTCGCGAAAAGTGGTGTAGAGTTCTTTCCAGGTAATCGTGAGGATCTTGGTCATGGCTAATCTCTCAGCGCCCGGCCGGTCAGCGCCAGGAAGACTGCTTCCAGATCCGGCTCGCGGATCTCGACCGATTGGATATCGACACCGGCGTCGTCAAGCAGATTGATGACGGCGGGCAGCGCGCTCTGTCCATTGCGGGCGAAGGCGGTGAGGACGGCCGGCTTGACTTGATCGCTGGTCTCGCTTAGCTGCTCGGGCGGCGCATACAGCGCCCTGGTCACGCCGGGGACACGCTCCTGGATCTGTTCCAGCAGCGCGGTGGAGACAGCCTGCGTGCCCAGTTGGATTTCCAGGCGATCCTCCTCGCCCACGTGCAGAGTCAACTCCTCCTGCGTTCCGTTGGCGATGATCTCACCATTGTCGATAATGGCCACACGGTCACTCAACTCTTGTGCCTCTTCCATCAGGTGCGTCGTGTAGAGGATCGTCATTTTGTGGTCATCGCGTAGTTGCTTGACGGTATCCAGGATGCGGCGGCGGCTCTGTGGATCGATGCCCACCGTTGGCTCGTCCATGTAAACCAGTTGCGGCCTATGCAGCAGCCCCACGCCGAGGTTGACGCGGCGTTTCATGCCGCCTGAAAAGGTGTCGATGCGATCCTTCTGCCGATCAACCAGGTCGATGAACTCGAGGATCTCATCGACGCGGCGATTCAAGTCTTTGCCGCCCATGCCGTACATCTTGCCAAAAAAGGCGAGATTCTGACGGGCGCTCAGTTGAGGGTAGAGCGCGATTTCCTGGGGAATGAAGCCCATCAACTTCTTGGCAGCGATGGGTTCCTTTGTGATGGAGTGCCCGTCGATCCAGGCATCGCCTGTCGTCGGTTCGAGTAGCCCGCTGATCATCGAGATCGTCGTGGTCTTCCCTGCGCCGTTGGGACCAAGAAGGCTGAAGATTTCTCCTGTCTGAATTTCGAGATCGATGCCTTTGACAACCTCGACCATCGATCCGTCGGCCCGCCGGAATGACTTGCGCAGATTCTGCGTTTTAACCATTGGCTGCATGGAGGCGCCCCTTCGTTGTGGCAACGGCATCTGTTTTGGATACAATTCACGGGTATAGGGTATCACATCGCGCAGAAAAGTGTGAACGTTTTTGTCAGGCTTCACCCAATCTTGATGCGCGAAATACGCTCAGTGAGTTTTTGTACGCAGGAGAGGTGCGGTATACTCTCAAGAGTTTGCAGGGCAGACTATCCACACGCACCTCCTAGCCCAGTCAGGACATCATGCAAAGACTCTATCGGTTTGTCTACCGCACCCAGGCCAAATCTGGCCTGGCGAAGACAGCGGCCAACTACCTCCGGCAACAGGTGCAACAGGTGCAGATTGGTCATGCCTCGGGCGATGTGATGACGATCCACCTCTTTCAGTGGGGTGATCATTTCATCGCCTACTTCGAAAGCGTGGATCAGGTGGTCTTGCCCGAAACGCTGCTCGGCGAGCGCTTTGATCTCTTCCAGGCCTGGCCCGGGAAAGCCCGACCGCGCATCTTTGTGCCTATGACGGATATCTTCCACTGTCAGGAGCCAGGCCGCGGTGGCATTGATCCTGTTGAGGATTGGCGACGCAAGGCACCGGTCGAGCGTGTCGGTGGCCGCTTGGCGCGCCTCAATCCGGACAAGGTCAGCAGTTACGTTTTTTATCACTATCAACTGCAAGAGGAAAAGCCGGGCAGCTTCGACAAATATTGCCTCATTGCTGTGCATGAGGAGCTGATCTTCTTCTACCAGGAATACCCCGCCGTCGTCGAACAACCACCTCGCGCCGGTAAACTGTCCACCACCAACACGCCCGATCACTGGCACGACGTCATGTTTCCCCATTTCAATTTGTGGGAAGATGCGCCGTCCGGCCAGGAGATCTGGCGAGAGATCGATCTGATCAGTTGAGAAGCCGTTTACTAACTACTCCGCATCCTCTTAGAAAGCTGTCACCCTATGAATGCAAATCCACGTGAAGATTTTTTGTTGCGCCGAGACTGGCGCTTGCTGAACAACGGATCGTTTGGCGCCTGTCCACGACCCGTCTTTGACGTCTACCAAAGTTGGCAGGTGGAGTTTGAAAATCACCCGGGTGGCTATATGCAGCGCGCCGCCGAATTGATGACAACGGCGCGCACACGGCTGGCCTCTTATTTGCACACAGATCAGAGTCGGTTGGCCTTTGTCACCAACGCCACAATGGGCGTCAACGTGGTGGCCCATTCGCTGCGTAGTTGGCTGAAACCCGGCGACGAAGTGCTGACTACCAACCACGAATACGGTGCCTGCAACCACGCCTGGCAGTTCAACTGCGCCAAAGCGGGAGCGCATTACATTCAGCACCCTATCGATCTGCCCATAAGCTCGGATGAGGAGTTCATCGAGGCGTTCTGGTCGGGCGTGACACCGCGCACTCGCGTCGTTTACCTGAGCCACACTACGTCGCCCACTGCGCTAACGTTTCCGCTTCAGGAAATCTGCCGACGCGCCCGTGCCGCCGGCATCCTCAGCGTGATCGACGGCGCGCACGTCCCCGGCCAACGCGATCTCTACCTGGACGAGTTGGGCGCTGACTTTTACACCGGCAACGGCCACAAGTGGATGTGTGCGCCAAAGGGCACAGCCTTCCTCTATGTGCGGCCGGACGTGCTGCATCTGATTGAACCTTTGATCGTCGGCCACGGTTGGAAGCCCGAGCAGACGTCTGAAAAGCCACTCGTCGACTATGTGGAACAGTTCGGCACGCGCGACTTGGCCGGCTTTCTCGCCGTGCCGGCTGCCATCGACTATATGGAGGCGCACGACTGGCCGCAGGTACGCGCTCGTTGCCACGCCATGGCGCTCGAGACCAAGCGAACCGTCGAGGGCCATTTCGGCACGACGTCGATTTGCCCCGAGAGCTTCGATTGGTTTAGCCAGCTCTGCCCAATTCGCCTGCCCGATGAAACCGACATGGGTAAGCTGGGCCAGATCATGCGTGAACACTATCAGATCGAAATGCCCATGATTACGTGGAACAATTTCAAGATCGCGCGGCTCTCTGTCCAGATCTACACGACCCAGGACGAACTCGATCTTCTTGTCGAGGCGCTGACCACACACCAATCGGCCTGTGTGCAGACGCCGGTGTAAAATGCGACGTGAGCAGTGCGTGTCCGCCATTCGGTCGCGCACTGCTCACTTTGAAACCATGGCATCAGCGGTGGTCTTCGGCCCTGTCTTGCGGGACAAACCCTAGTACATCGTGCGCATGACTGAGATCGCGATAGCTCCACTTGTTGTCGGACACCACAAAAGAGATGTCATAGCGCAGATCGGCGTCGGCTTCGACGCAGAGTCTGATCATCTGTGCAATGTCGCGCTGACTGCACCACACCGAATAGTCTCGGTCGGAGAGCGGACGATCTTCTTCTGTGACATGGCCGATGCGCAGGCAGAGGATGGAAAGATCGCTGCTATCAACATATTGGCGGGCTGCGGCTTCGCCCCAGGCCTTGCTGCTGCCATAGTCGCCCCGCGGCCGGATCGGTGATTCGTGTGTGATCATAGGCCAGGATTCCGGCGCAGCGGCGTAGTTCCCGCTCACTAATGCACTGTAGGGGAATTCCTTTTCCCAGCCGGCCACAACCGTGCCACTGCTGGCATAGATCACCCGTTTCACCCCAGCCTGTTTTGCCGCCTCGAAGACGTTGTGTGTGCCCATAATATTGGCTTGCAGGATGTCGCCCCACGGCGCGCTGCCAGAGGCAATCGCCGCCAGATGGATCACCACGTCCTGACCTGTGAAGGCAGTACGAATGGCCTTATCGGCGATGTCGGCCTGCACGGTCCGCACCCCTTCCACAGGACGTCGGTTGAGGGCAGTGAGTTCGTAGTCGTCCTTCAACTGCTTGTGCACAATGCCGCCTATGAGGCCGCTCATGCCGGTGACAAGGATCTTCTTCATAGCAGTTACCCTTTCTTGGGATGTCGCATCTGGCCAATTCCTGTCGGTCTTCATTTACCACGGACGTCGCCTATAGTCTGCCAGAAAGCGTCAGCATTCGCCAGCGCACCGTCTAGATCGACGACACCTGCACCGTTTGGGTGCAATCATCCATTCGTGCTTGCGGCGATTTCCTGTATACTATTTGGGTCGCGGGTTCAGTTTTCCACGAAAATTAGATTTGGCGGCGTGTGTATCCGTCTACGGGGCGGATGGCAGACCTTTCTCGACTCTACCGGATGAAAGCCAACAGGAGCTCACACCATGACGCAAGTAACCGCATCCGATCTCGTCCTCGATGACGGCCAGTCGGAGGAGTATGCACCCGATCTCTACCATTTCGACGATATGGCGGAGAGCGTAGCGGATTTCGCCAGCATCACCGAAGCGGATATCGAACGCTTCCATACACAGGGCTACCTGGCTATTCACCGTGCTTTTTCAAGTGAGGAAGTCGATAACGCGTTGGCCGGGCTGCTCCATCTGCTTTCCGGGCAAGTGGCCGATTTTAAAGGCGTCATGTATGAGAAGGCAGCGGCCGGGGTCAATATCGCCGAACTTGCGCCCGAAGAAAAACAGGACTACGTGCGTAAGTTCATGTGGTTTGTCAAGCATGACAAGCGACTCTACGATATGGCACACCACCCTGAATTAATCGCATTGGTCCAGCGCATCATGGGCGAGACACCGGTCCTTTTTCAAGACATGGGTCTGCTCAAGCCGCCCCACTTTGGCCGCGAAAAGCCCTGGCACCAGGATCACGCCTATTTTGAACTACCCTTGGAGGCAAAAGTCGTGGGCTGCTGGATTGCGCTCGATGAGGCGACCACCGAAAACGGCTGCATGATCGTGATCCCCGGCACGCATCGGCAAGGCCCGGTAGTCCACTTTAAACGTCGCGACTGGCAGATCTGCGATACCCATGTTCAAAAACAGGGTGCGGTGGCGGTGCCGCTGCCGCCGGGCGGCTGTCTGCTCTTCAGCAGCCTGATCCACCACGGCACTCCGACCAACCGGTCGGACGCGCGCCGGCGTGCCGTCCAGTTCCACTATCGGCCTGAAAGTGCACCCAAGACCAGCGTCGAAGAGCGACTGGCCGTCTTCGGTGAAGAAGGCAAGGACGTCACTTGCTAAAAACCATGCGCCTCATCTTCGTCCGCCATGGGGAAAGCGAAGCCAATATCGAGCGGGTCTTCTCAAACCGCGGATCTAAGCACCCACTTACGCCGCGAGGGATCGAACAGGCGCACGTACTGGCCGGGCGTCTCTCCGGTCATGTGATTACGCGACTCTATGCCAGCCCGCTGCTGCGCGCTGTGCAGACGGCGCAGATTCTGGCACAGTCGTTCGGCGTGCCGGTTGTCGTCGACAAGGCTCTGTGCGAATGGGATGTGGGCATTTACGAGGACACTGACGATCCACGCGGTTGGGAAATGCATAGCCAGGTACAGGCAGATTGGTTTGTGCACAAGCGATTGGATGCGCGCATGCCCGAAGGTGAAAGCTTTGGCGAGATAGAAGCGCGCTTCGTGCCGTTCGTGCAAAAAGTGATAGAAGACAGTACCCACGCAGACGAAACCGTCCTGTTGGTGGGGCATGGTGGGATCTTCCACGCCATGCTGCCGCATATGCTTACCAATGTCGATTCGGCATTTGTCATGCAGCATCCCTTTGACAATACCGCATATGCGCTTGTAGAAAGCCGCCCCCAGGGGCTTCACTGCCTGGAGTGGTGCGGCTTGAATTTGAAGGAGTAAACATGCCATTTTTCGACAACTGGCAGGGGCTGGCCCGGACCTTCGTCATTGGCGTCGCTGCCTACGTTGCACTCGTCTTCATTTTGCGAATTTCGGGCAAACGTACGCTCACTAAGATGAACGCGTTCGACCTTGTGGTAACCGTCGCCTTGGGATCGACGTTGGCCACCATCGTCCTCTCGAAGGATGTAGCGCTGGCGGAAGGCGTCCTGGCGCTGGCGTTGTTGGTGGGCCTCCAATTCATGATCACCTGGTTGTCCGTGCGCTCGAAGACCGTGAGCTACCTCGTCAAATCCGAACCAAGGCTGCTCTTTCATCAAGGAGAGTTTTTGCGCGGCGCCATGAAAGCTGAGCGAGTTAACGAGTCTGAAGTGCTGCAGGCCATGCGTTCGCAGGGCGCCAACGAACTGCAGAATGTGCGGGCTGTCGTGCTTGAGACGGACGGCAGCCTCAGCATATTGCAGGGGGAAGCGCAGGGACATGCAGATACACTGGCCAATGTTGTGGGAATGAAGGGCCCCACACCCAATGATATTGGTGTGGAAGGTTCACTGTCGGCAGATATGTCTGCCGACTCATGATCTCATACCGACTGGATTTGGCATGACACAACCCTCGACCCCTGGTCAAATCATCATCCTCAACGGAGCACCACGCTCCGGGAAATCGAGTATCGCCGCCGTGATCCAGGAAACGTTTGACGGCGTGTGGATGAACATGGGCGTGGATCGCTTCATGCAGATGACCCCGGCGCGTTATCAGCCCGGCATCGGTCTGCGCCCTGGCGGTGAGCGACCCGATCTTGAACGATTGGTGGTTCTTCTATATGCGGCGATGTATGAATCCATCGCCGCTCACAGTCGCCTGGGCCTTAACGTCGTGGTTGATGTCGGGCTGCACGATGCCTATGCCGAACCGCGTGGAATTCTGGTTGATGCGGCGCGCCGGCTGCGTGGGCTGCCGGTGCTTTTTGTGGGCGTCCGCTGTCCGCTCGACGTGATCATGGAACGTCGCCGCGCCACCGGCTGGACGAGTGACGGCCCCGGCGCACCGGTACCTCACCCGGTGCGTCTGTGGCAAACTGAGGTCCACAAGCATGGGATCTACGATCTCGAAGTCGAGTCTTCGCAACTCACGCCGGAAGCCTGCGCGGCTGTGATCCGCCGTTATCTCGATCAAGGGCTACCGTCATCTGCCTTTGCACAACTGGAAGCGGCATGAACACGACAATTCTGACACACTTGACCAATCTTCACACAGCCGACAATGAGCTCCAGAATCAAGCCTACTATGCGCTGATCGAAGCGACAAACGTTCCTGTTGATTGGGCCTACGAGGTGTGGGATGAGCTCGTCCTCATGCTCCGCCACAAGGACAACCACCTGCGCGCCATATCGGCCCAACTCTTGTGCAACCTCGCCAAGAGCGACCCCGACAAGCGCATCCTCAACAATTTCGGCGCGCTGCTCGCCGTCAGCAAAGATGAACGCTTTGTCACGGCGCGCCACTGTCTGCAAGCGCTTTGGAAGGTGGGCGCCGCCGGCAAACAACAGCAGGAGATGCTGGTTGTCAGTCTTGCCGAGCGCTTTGCGAAAGCCGGCACTGAAAAAAACGGAACACTGGTTCGCTTCGATATTGCACAAGGACTACGCACCCTGTACGATACAGTGAACGACGAGTCGATCCGTACGCGCGCGTTGGCATTAATCGAAACGGAAGCTGATCCTAAGTATCGCAAGAAGTACGCCAGGGTTTGGCGAACCAGTTAAAGTGATACCACTATAAGCGTGCCTGATAGTTGAAGACGTTTGCACCATCCTACACTCTGCCCGCCCCACATAAAGGAAACACCGGTGAAGGACTTCTACAATGCCTTCTATGCCGCCATTGAACACAGTCAGGCCCATCGCGCCTTTTGCGAGCGCGTCTTCGGCGTGGACCTAGGCCAACACGGGTTCGCCGATCTGGGCCAACTCGAGCTTCTGCTCGAAGTAACCGCACTCGGCCCACAACATCGTCTCCTCGATTTGGGATGCGGAGACGGGCGCATCGCCGAATATCTTTCCGACCGCAGCGGCGCGCATGTCACCGGCACGGATTTCATCCCCGCCGCCATCGCGCTCGCCCAGCAGCGGACAGCAGCCAAGTCGGCGCGGCTCTCCTTCTTTGTGGGGGACATCAACCGGCTCGAACTGCCCGCCCAACACTTTGATCTGATCCTCTCCATCGATAGCATCTACTTCAGCGAGGATTACGACGCAACCGTCCGCACCTTGCTGGCTTCCTTGCGCCCCGGCGGCCGCATGGCCTTTTTCTATTCACATGGCCGCGAACCGTGGGTGCCCGTAGACGAGTTCCCCGCCGATACGTTGTCGCCCGAGCGGACACCACTGGCCCAGGCCCTGACCGCCAATCGACTGGCGTTTCACACCTGGGATCTGACGCGTCAGGATTACGAGCTAGCACAGCGGCGCAAGCAGGTGCTCGCCGACCTACTGCCTCAGTTCGAGGCCGAGGCAACACGCTTTCTGTACGACAATCGCCTGGGCGACGCCAACGGCATCTCTCAGGCAATTGAAGATGGCCTGCACCGTCGCTATCTCTATCTTACTGAACCGGTAAACAACTAACTCAATCGCTACCATCAACTCAGCAAGGAAACCCCCATGTCGGATCCTTTGGACTCGGAGATCCAGCCCCGGCGGCTGCCCATTCTGCCGCCGGAAGTAACTCCTCTCCGTGCACGTCAGTTTCGTCTTCCCAAAAGCCTGAATGCGCTGCGCCATCGCAATTTTCAACTATACGTGATTGGTCAGCTCCTTTCCACAATGGGCACCTGGATGCAGATCATTGCTCAGGGATGGCTGGTCTATCAACTTAGTCGGTCTGAGTTGATCCTTGGGATCGTTGGTTTCGCGGCGGCGGTGCCTGCACTCTTGATCACGCCATGGGCTGGGGTGGCGGTGGATACTGTTTCGCGCCGAAAACTCATGTTGGTCACCCAAAGCTGCGCCATGTTGCTGGCGCTGATCCTGGCGGCGCTGACCTTTTCGGGTCAAGTGCAGATCTGGCATGTAATCGTGTTGGCCACGCTTTCGGGCGCCGTGAATGCCTTCGATGGTCCGGCGCGCCAGGCGTTTGTGGTGGACATGGTAGGGCGCGAGGATCTGCCCAACGCCATCGCCATCAATTCCATGACCTTCAATACGGCTCGTGTCGTCGGCCCTGCGGTGGGGGGCTTCATCCTGGCGGCGGTAGGTGCAGATTGGTGTTTCTTGATCAACGGGTTAAGCTTCCTTGCCGTATTGGCGAGCCTGCTGGCCATGAATCTGCCGGCACCGGTCGCACGGGGCGGGCGAGCTGCCCCGTTACAGCAGTTACGGAGTGGCCTGGCCTACGCTATACGCACCAACGAGGTAGCAGCGCTCCTCTTGCTGTCGCTCAACCTCAGCCTGTTTGGCATTACGTACAGCACGGTGATGCCCGCATTTGTCGACCGGGTGCTCGGTCAGGGGCCCACCGCCTTCGGCGCGATCAACATGGCGTCTGGGGTTGGGGCCGTGAGCGCCGCCATCATGATTGCTTTCTTTGGCGATCGAGGCCGCCGCGGTTTTTGGCTGAGTCGCATCTCGCTTGCCTACCCGCTGATCCTCTTGCTCTTTGCCCTGAATTCATCGTACCCGCTTGCGCTTGTCCTGTCGGCATTGCTGGGTTTTGGCTTCATGGGGCAGTTCACTTTGATCAACACTTTGTTGCAGACCCAGATCATCGACGAAATGCGCGGCCGCGTGATGAGCCTCTACACCTTAACCTTCTTCGGTCTGACGCCGTTTGGCAATCTGGTCATCGGCGCACTCTCCGAGGCCTGGGGGATCGGCCATACCCTGGCCGTCAGCGCCATTCTCGCCTGCATCTTTGCCGGCGTGATCCTCTATCGGATGCCGCGGGTTCCTCGTTTGGCATGAGAATCCGTTCGTCGCTCTTCGCCGGCAACAAGAAGCGCCGGCAGGCAGAGATCATATGTCTCTACCTGCCGGCGCTTGTGCGTTCATGCTGAGCGCTGCCGGTTAGCTCTGGGCGAACAAGCGCGTCGGATTCTTCTTTGATGCGGGCGCCGACTGTCGCCGCGTCTTCGCTGCCACTCCACAGAAGATCCATCGTCGGGTTGTAGACCCGCTGCGTGATCTCCGGCCAGTTCACATGCACAGGATCGCGCACCACATATTCCTGTGCCTGGGCGAACGCGGCGGCGTGGGCGGGTGGAAGATTGGGGTTGAGGAACGCTTCTGAGAGGACGACGGAGACACGAGAAGGTGTGGTGGCGCCGTATGTTGCATATTGTGTTCGATCGACATACACTCCTGGCGCGTGCATAGCGCCTGACTGTTGACATTCTTGTGCCTATGCGGCGCTGCTCCAGATCACGAACGTTGACGGCAACGACCCAAAATTGGGGGCAAGCGATGGAGTGGTTCGATGTGATTTTTGCATACCTTGAGCAATTGATCGCTGCCGCCATGCGGTTGTCCTGGCAGATTCTAGTTGGCGGTGGCGTCCTGCTGCTCTTGGGCTGGATTGGTGGCACTTTGCGTACACGGCGTTATACTCAGGAACTGCTGGACGTGATCATCGAGAGTACGCCAGAACGCGTCGAGGCCCAACCCCGTTGGGACGGGTTCGCCGCCAAGATCGTTCAGCCCATGCCCCCCTTCCAACTGCTCCTGATTGTCTATGATGCACCGCTGATCCTCAACCCATTGACCGCATTGGCCGCTCTCTTCGGGCAGACCGGCGGTCAACTGAGCATCCAGGGCCGATTTCACGGAACGCCGCGGGCCGAGCTGGCCTGGATTCGTCGCGGTGTACCCGGTCAGGCGTTGCACCCCGACACCAATGTATCGGCATGGATTCACCGCCGCATTGGTGTCACCAAAGGCGAATACGCCACCCGCGGGCCGCATGTGGAACCTCTCATTGCAACCTTTATCGAATTCTACCTGCGCTTCAATCCTGCTCTGCAACGGGTCTGTATTCAGCAGGAGATGGAACGCCAACTCGAGATCATTGTCCTGATGCAGACGCTCCCCATCACGGCAATCCCTCATCTGATGGCATCGACTACCACAATGGGATTGGCCGCCGCTCCTCTCAATCGCGATACATTCAAACAAAACAACAGGCCGGTGTGACGAGCGTCACACCGGCCTGAAAGTCAAAAATTGAGGAAGCACTCTTAGGCGCAAAGCGCCCGACTAGATGCTCACTTCATCAATTGCCCATCTCCGAGCCAGGGAAGAAGATGGTGAGGTTGGCATCTGAGGCCTGGATTACAGGAAGCAGATTCTTGATTGTGTCCGAGACCGTGGCGGCGTCCATGCCCAATGCATTGGCCAGGAGATTCTGCACGACCGGTAAGTCAAAGACATTCTGCAACTCTCCCTCGCCCCACGAGATAGTGGGCAACGCCTGACCGTTTGCAGTGATCACCAGGCCGGCCGGTGTGGTTTCCAGGCCCAAACTCGTCAGCCCGGCATCGACCACCGCCTGGATCTGCTCAGGAGTCAGTTGCAACAAGCTGAAGGGAGCACCGGTCAGATCGGTCCATTCGGCGCCTGAAAGATCGCCAACGGTAAAATTGCCCTGTTCATCGTAGATGACCGGCAGGTTGATACGCGGCGCAGCGCCGCCAACCGCCGCGATGAACGCTTCTGCATCCTGAGCCGAACTTGACGCACCTTCGGCGAGCTGCCCAAGCGGAATCGCTTCGGTACCTTCTGCCACCGGGAAGGTCAAGGTGACGCCGATGCCAAATTGTTGCACCAACGGCAGGATGCGGTCCAAGACAGGAAGCGCAATGCCCAGGCTGCGCACTGTCTCAGCCGTGGCGACCAGAGAACCTTCATCCCAGGTTAACGAGGGAACCTTCAGTCCATTCACCAGGATTGTCAACCCCTGAGGACCCGTCACTACCTGCAAGTGCTGAATATTCTCCAAAGTAAAGAAGTTAACGATGCTGGGATCCAGCGAAAGCGCCGACAGATCCATTCCGGCGACTGCGCCCAAATTCGCCATCCCAACCCCACCCAACGACGCTTGTCCGGTCTCATCAAAATCAAGCACAATTGCAGGCAAATCAACGTAGAGTTCATCCGATTCAAACGATTCAGAAAGGGATGTACCTGCTCTCGGCGCACAACCGGCCATCGCCAGCAATGATACCAAGAGTAAAATCGCCCCAAAAGAGAGACGTCGGCGCATGAGATACCTCCTGATGAGTGGACCAAAGTGGATTGATTGCAGTGTATTCTACACAGCCTGACAAGGAGTGTCAATCATGGCACACAGCGAAAGGTCAGGGACCGGACCCTGGCCTACAGATTAATAGTACCCATACGACATCTGCCCGTTGACAACACCCGTGGAAAGGACACAATTAGGATATCGGTTCCTTCGCTGTCGCTGCGATTGCATTCCAACAAGCGTGGCGGCACACCATTACGATGCGAGCGGAGTTCATTATGGTTGAGCAAAGGCGTACATTCACCCTGCGGGTAGTGTGGCAATTGGTGCTGGTTTTGCTTGTGATTCCGCTGTTACCGCTGCTGATCAGCCAACACTGGGATTGGTGGCAGGCATGGGCCTTCGCCGCTGTCTCTATCGGCGGTTTCATCCTGAGCCGGGCCTTGGCCGCACAACGGGATCCGTCGATCCTGGCGGAACGTGCCCGTTTCGCCGAACACAAGGACACTGCGCCGTGGGATAAGTTGCTGGCACCTGCTATCGCCTTCGGTGGTGGACTGATTCCTCTGATTGCAGGTCTGGATGTTCGCTTTGATTGGTCGCCGGCGATGGATAACCTGTGGGTGGAAATCATCGCGCTGCTTCTGGTTGTATTGGGGTATGTGATCGGCGCGTACGCGCTGAATGGAGAATCGATTCTTCTCTGGCGTGGTGCGCATCCAGACGGAGCGCGGCCATCACGTCATCTCCACCGGCCCGTACGGTTGGGTACGCCATCCCGGCTATGCCGCCGCCGCACTGACTTTCCTGGCCACACCCTTCCTCCTCGGTTCCTGGTGCGCGCTTGGACCGGCCGTCCTCGTGCTGATCGTGCTCGTGGTCCGAACCCGCCTTGAAGACGAGACATTGCACGACCAGCTTAAAGGCTATCGTCACTATGCTCGTCAGGTCCGTTTTCGGCTGTTGCCAGGGGTCTGGTAAATGTACCTGAGTGCTTGACCTATGGCCTAGGAGCGGCTGACCCTGCCCTAAACACAACGACTGATTTCTCGACAAAGTAGCAACCAACCCAGAGAGGGCACAGACATCCGTCCCCTCTCTGGGTTGGTTCACTAACGCTCATGCGCTTGTCGAATACAGGTGTACTGAGTGCCGCTTTGTCACCTCTCCACAGTGGGAATGTACACACGGAAGCCGGTGCTAACCTGCGTCACCGTGACCTGCCGCGTGGCCTGTACGCTGCTTAGTTCATTGCTCACGGTAACGGTGAGGGTCTTGATCCCGGCCGCGTTCCAGGTGAGCGCGGCGGTGGTGCTATTCCCCTGGGTGAAAGTGCCGGTGATGAGCGAGAGATCCGTGGCGGCGATGGTATACGTCAACGGTTGGGTCACGTTGGGTGGGCCAACGGCGAGGGTGATAGGCATGCTCACGCCCACGGTGCCCGTGGCGGGCAAGGTCACCGTGACAACGCCCAGAGGCATATAGAGGACGGAGTTCTTGGTGGTTGTCGTTGACTGCTGGCCGGGGATCACGTTGAGCGACCGCGTGGTGCTCATGGTACGCAGGCCGAATCCCGGCTGCAACGGTGAATTCAGCGTGAAGGTGAAATTCCCTTGGGCGTTGGCCGTGGCTTCACCCAGGTACTCCAAGGCTTCATCGAAATCGTCGGCGTCGTCGAGGTAGAGATCCACGAAGCAGTTGGGGCAGGCGCTGTCTTCGCCACTCGTGCCGCTGACGTTGACACCGTCAATGCCGGTGATGCGCGCCGGCTTGAAAAGGCGCAGCGTCTGCGGCACCGATGTGCCACCGAAATCGTAGATGTGCTCAGGGCTGTCTTCTACGATGTTGCCGCGCACGGTGATCCCGGTGGAGTTGCCAGTGGTGAGGATGGCCGCTTTCACCGCATCTTCCGAATCCTGCCGGCTAGAGACAACGGTGTTGCCGAGAACGTCGGTGCCGGTGTCAGAGACCTTGATGCCCTGACCGCAGACGCCCACCTTGTTTCCTGCGCTGTCTACGCCGATGATGTTGTCGCGGATCTCGTGGCTAGCGCCGAAGATCTCGATGGCGCGCGGCGGTGTGTCATTGCCCGAGCGCACGTTGTCCAGCCCGGCGATACGGTTGCCGATTACCTTGTTGTTGCTGCCCGAGATGGCAATCCCCCAGCCGCCGTACCAGCTTGACGGATCAAAGACGCCGCCGGTGCACGCAAACGGTGTGGGCACGGTGCCGTCGGCGCGGGTGCCGATGAAGTTGTTCTCGATCAGGTTGTTCTGGTTGCCGCTGTTGATGTCTACAGCCTTGGCAAACGCGCCGCTGATTACATTGTTGCGTACGATGTTGTCGCTGGATCTGATGAAGACGCCGCCACCGGCCATACGGTTCGGCTGCCCGGGAGTACGAAACTCGATCTGTTGGCCATCGTTGCTCAGCCCCATCCAGTTGTCTTCGATCAGGTTCTTCCCCGCGTTGAGGAAGATCACGCCGCCGCCTTTGAAACCCAGATTGCGGATCTCGTTGTTCTCGACGCTGATTTCAAGGCTGTTGTCGTTGGTGTCGATCATGATCTTCGGTCCGTCAGCGCGAGGACGCCCGCCTGGCTGTGTATCGCCGTCGAGAATCACCTGCCCGCCCGCGATGCTCAGGTTCTTGCGTTTGAGTTCAAGCGTCGTGCTCTCGATCTCCAGCGTCCATGCGCCGTCTACCGCTTCACCCGGAGGTAGATTGAAGACGATGTTGATGGGCCGATCAGCATCAGGCCGCGCCGACGCCTCGCGCAGCGCCCGCCGCAGCGTACACTTACCGTCCGCGGCGGGGACGAAGAACGCGCCTTCGGTGTAGGTGCAGGTGTGCGTGTTGCTAGTTGGGAGCAGATCCGCGCTGGTGTCCACGACGATAGTGGTGGCGCTGGGCCCGGCTTGCGCCGTCGGCTGCCACGCCGCCCCAGCCACAAGCACTATCGCCAGCACGGCAAAGGCGGCAGTCAAGTGTCGTATCAATACAATGGGCTCCTGAATCTTAGAAAGTTGGTTCCGCTGTTTCACAAAGTCTTCCTTTTGATGTGGTGTTGTCGAAATAATTGGAAATCGTGTAGCGGTACGGGTGGGGGTGGGAAGATAGCCCGCCATTGAACTGACCTATGATACCGCTCCCACCTGCGTCTCTATGTTACTTGGCTCACTCTCTCATCTCGATTCTCCTAACGCGTCACAAACGGCAAGAAGAACGCATCCTCCGCCGTCGGCTGCGTGCCGGTTTTGCTGGCCGTTACCAAAGGCAGGAAAATCGGGAAATTGTCCTCGGCGGTAAAGCTGACTGACGTCATGGTTGCAGCAGAACCAGACTGTGGACGAGGGATTGTCGGCTGAGTTCACGCTGGTGGTGACCAATCGTGGCAGCGCCGCCGGCGAGTATGCGGTGACGGTGGACGCGGGCGATGCAAAGGCGATACTGCCGGAAACCACGCTACAACTACCGCCGGGCAGCACGCGGCAACTTCCGGTGACCATCACTGCGCCGAACGCGGGGACGTATGCGTTGGGTGCGGCGGTCTCCTCGTCGGGGGCGTCCGGCAGCGCCATGACACCTCGATGGCCTCGAAACTGCCCACGTTGACAGTCGTCCTGTCGCTGTCGGCAACATCGTTATTGCCTTCGGAGACAGCCGTCACCTGGAGCGGATAGCCACCCGGCGCAATCGTAAACATGTTACCCACGTTGAGTTGCACTGTCTGTGACGCGCCCGGATCCAGGCTGACGTTGCCCGCGGAAAGGCCCGCCGCCCCCGCCACAGGGCCGGCCACACCCAGGCGGAAGCTGTCGGCCACCTGCCCGCTATTGGTGACACGCACCTCCCAGATGCCGCCTTGGTGAGGATCGACGCTGCCCGGCCCACCCAGGATCTGCACCGCCACGCCGCGGTTGATCAGCGACGCCGACGCCATGGTGGACGCGGCCACGATGCCGCTTTGGTGTTCGACAGCTCGCACCGAGACAGGGTAGTCGCCCGCCGTCGCGCCTGGGTTCGGCGTCACCAGTAGCGTCAGATCCACGCTGTTGAGGACTGACGGCGGCAGCGTGACGCTGACCACGTCGCGCCCATTGAGTTGCAACTGGTGTTCCCAACCGGCGGGCAGACCGACGGCGATGTCGAACGTCTCGATGTTGTCGCCGCGGTTGGTGACGGTGAGCGCGAAGGCGGATGTTGAGCCGGGGCAGACCGTCAGCGGATCGGGGGACAGCTGCATCCCTGCTTGCGCCGCCGCCACATTGAGGAGGGCGTCCGCCACGCCCACTGCGCCCGAAGCGGGCGTGCGCGCCATCACCCGGAACGGCTGCGGCCCGGCGTGTGGTGAGGTCGCCAGATGCAAAGTCACAAAAAACCAAAGTGGCTGACTGTTGCTCCCCGGCGCTCAAAATCTACCTGGTGGTTTCCCCTATGTCGGCGTCCCGCCTTGCTGCCACGCCGCCAGCCCGCCGCGGATCAGTTCGATCCCCGTGGCGATGCTGCGCTCTCTTCCGGGGCCGCCGGCATACACGGAAACAACGGCATAGACCGCAACTTTGCCCGTGGCCATGACGGCAGCAATGGCGGCCTGCACGGTTTCCATGTCAGGGCCGTTGGGCTCGCGAGTGCCGTGGTCGGGGACATACCATTCGTCCAGGATGTCGGCGTCGATGTGCAGATAGAGCAGATCGCAGCGGTCGGCTAGATCCGTAACCGCTTTGTGAAAGGCAGAACCGGCCTGTACCGGCGAAACCGGCACTACCGGGATACCCACGGCATGGATTAGCTCCGCCTCCGCAGGATCTAGATTGCGTACATCCACCATAACCATGCGATCGGTCGCCACGGGGGCCACAATGTGCGATCCGGCGCGCCAATCCGGGAAGGCGAGGCCTGCACAGACGGCGACCGGCATGCCTCCCAAAAAACCAGTGAGCGTGGTCTGCGGCGTGTTGAAGTCACCGTGGGCGTCGAACCAGATGAGCCCCGCGCGGATCTGCGGTCCATGCGCATCTTGTAGGCCACCGAAGACGCCGGTGATGTGGGTGCAGTTCCCGCCCGTTATGAGGACGGGTTCTCCCTTCCGCCGTGCAGCGGCCACGGCATCGGCAATCTCGCTGTTGAGCAGCCCAAGATTGGCCGACTGGCTGTCGGTGCGCTGGCCTTCAGGGAAACGCGGTTCAGTCACGCTCACCGCCGCACCGATGCTTTGGTAAACGCCGGATTCGGCGTAGGCGTCCACACCACGCTCGTCGTCCTCGGCCAGTTTGTCACTCCGGTAGCGAATGGGGATGACGTGCAACGCTGACAGAGAAGCGGTCATGGCGTCGCGCTCACGATCTTCTCTGGCTTGAGAACGATCAATGCCGACGATGTATGCTCAATGGATGTAAGGTAGCGGTCGGCAGCTTCTTGGGTCGCATGGTATTTGCGGATGATGCGTCGGCGCATCTCCAACTGAAAGGGATCCCCCGCGGGGATAATCTGTGCATGGCCGCCGGCCACAACATAACGGGCGGCATCGCGTCCCGCATCGATGCACAGGCTCACGGATGGGTTGCGACGTAGATTGTGCACCTTCACCGTCGTTTCCTGAGCGCTGACATAGAAGGTGTCATTTTCGTATAGGAACCAGACCGGGGTTTGCTGCGGCCTGCCGTCGCCCCCGATTGTGGCGATAACGGCGTTGCGGTCCACTGAAAGAAACCCGGCGAGTTGGTCGGCTGTCATGCGTGGCATGCTCAATCCTTTCATGAGTCACGGTGAAATTCATCCACGATTGCGTCAATATGATGGATTTTGCTGAATCCTGTATACCTGCTTCAACCCTCTGCTGTCGTCGCCACAAAGGCCCGTCCATCTTCATGGCAGAGCATCTGGATGGCGTTGCGTCCTGACATGGCGACAATAGGGACGCTGCCGCCGGGTTCCACCCATTGGCCGGCCATGTAAAAGTTGCGCAGACCGGGCAGGGTCTTGTCGACGCCCTGGACCATCATCATCATGGTCTCTTTGGTAAGGAGCCAACCGCAACTCGATCCTTGCCAGTTGCCGGTGTAGCGCTCGTAGCTGATGGGCGTGGCGACGTCTTTGACTTCGACTTGCGCCCGGATACCGGGGTAGAGCGTCTCGAGGAAGTTGATGATGATCTCACAGACTTGAACTTGCTCCGTATCGTATAGCCGTCGCCCGTAGATGCGCTGCCAGTAGTCATAGTCGCTGGCCATCATGACGATGACGCTAGATTTGCCGGCGGGCGCCAATGACGGGTCGAAGCAGTAGTGTTTGACGCCGATGGTATCGCGAAGTTCCCCTGCAATCAGGAGCGGCTCATCGAGCAGGTAGGTTACCCAGTGCGGTTCGGCGGAGAGGTCGCGGTTGACGCCCAGCGAGACCTGTAGTTGTGGCCGAATGGGCAACGCACCTTCGTCGTAGCGGCGTTCGATTTTGCGATCCTGGTAGGCGCCATCCAGCATGTGAAAGATGGTGTTGCGCCCGTCCGCTGCGGAAATGACCACATCGGCGTGGTGGACCTCGTCATTGTAGAGCCGCACGCCTACGGCGCGGTCGCCTTCTACCAAAATCTTCTCGACCTGCGCATTGTAGTGGATCTGCCCACCCAGAGCCAGATAGCGTTGCTCTATGGCGCGGGCAAAGGTCAGGGAGCCGCCACCAGGAAAGGCGGCGTTCTTGCGATGCATGTAAGCCAGCAGCGACAACCCTGCCATCAGCGGAATTTCGGGCCAGGCGAACATGTGCGGGACGGCACGGCGCAGGAAGGGATCGCGGAAACGTTGCGCAAACTCGGCGGCGGATACAGTGCCCCAACGCGCCAGGGGGATGGCGAAGGGCATCATGCGCAGGCCAAACTGGCTCCAGTCGTTCATGCTCATAAGCGACTTTGGCTTTTCCTGAAGCGAGGCCATGTCAAAATTCATAAACTGACGCACACCGTCGGCCAATTCTTCGATCAGATCCTCATCGACGGGCGAGAGTTGCTTCATGTGCGCTTCGAGCTGTTCCGGATCGGCGTAGACAATCAGGGTGCGACCGCTGCTATCGCTGACCCGCATAAACTCGTCGTGATCGATCATGATCTGCCCATGCACTGCGCCTAGCTCACGCCAAACCTGGTGAAAGGGCTGATTTTCACCAGATCCAAAGAGGTAGTGGATGCAGCCGTCGAAAATGTAGTCCTTGCGTTCCCACGCGGTGCACAGACCGCCGGGTAGATCATGGAGTTCGAAAATCTGACTGCGGTAACCATTCATTTGGGCGTAGCAGCCCGCCGCCAGGCCCGCCACCCCGGCCCCAATAATGATGACACTGCGCTCAGACATGAGTTCTCTCCTTAGTGAGAAAAGGAACAAGCAACCGTAACATAAATGCCTAAAGCACAGATTACGCTCCTCTCACCCCCTGAACAAGAGACTAACGGATGGGCCGAAATACCACTTCTGTCGCTTTTCCGCGTCGATTGACTCGAACGGTCACCGCTATGATGGCCTTGGTGCCCTTGAAGCGGAATTCGGCCCAGGTTTCGCCGTTGCCGCCGGTTACTTCGTCCACGCTGCACGGTCCACACAGGATACCGGCCAGCAGCACCTGATCCCAAAGCGCGTCGAGATCAACCTCCTTGGCGCAAAGACGACGCAATTCTCGGCGCCTGGGATGGGCGGTGAGTGCCGTCAGTGCATCCGCCGCAGCCTGCAAGGCGGGAGAGGGGGGCAGCGTCGAGTCGATGTCCAGTGCCTGCAAACGGGGCGGCATGGTGGGTGCCAGCGTGATGGCAACGTTGCACCAGCCGCGCTCGCCCAGCATGCGCCATTGGCCGCGCAGCCAGTTTTCGACTTTGAAGTCGCCTGTGGGCGTCAAGGCACCGTGCTTCCTGTGCAGATCGTCGATTTCTTTCAGCCGATGTTCCCGATCCACATCGAGGAAAAAGTTGTCTGCGACGAGCGCGTCGGCGCGCTCATCGTCCCAGGTGGCGAGCAGAGAAATCACCTCCTCGCGGGCCACGGTCAACGCCAGCGAGGCCGACACCCTTCGCCGGCGCGCCTTACTCTGGTCGATGAGGGCCGCCAATGCCTGGCGGCAGGCCAGCCCCATCCTGGCATACGTGACATTGGCTAACCCAATGATCCCTATCCCGTAGGACGGCGCCCAGGTCATGTACGAGCCAAAGCCGGGCAGTCCCCCACCGTGGCCCACGCTTTCCCATTGGCCGGTGTTATGGATGGTGAGGCCAAAGCCGTATCCACCAGTCAGTACCGCCGGCGGTTTGCCCAGCCCGGCAAAGGTCAGCTCAGGGGTATGGGTACGCCAGATCTGCTGCATCTCGCGCAGCGAGCTACGCCGCAGTGGACCGTTATCGGCCTCATTGCGCGGTGGCCACGCCGACTGAAAGAACGCAACCCAGCGCGCCAGATCGGGCAGCGAGGTGAAGATGCCGGCAAAGGCAGCCACGTCTCCACCCGAAGGCAAAGGCGATTCTTCTTTCCACTGGTCATCTTCCCAACGATAGCCGTGAGCCAACCGGGCCGGCGGCACGTCGGCTGCCTGCCAGAACGTGCTTTCCATACCCAAAGGCTGTATGAACTGTCGATTGATGTACTCAATCGCGGGCATGCCGGCGATGTTGGTAATGATGCGCCCAAGCACCATGTATCCGTAGTTGGAATATTCAAAGTCAACGCCCGGGACATTCGACCAGGGCACGCCTGCAGCGTAGAAGTCATCCATTTCGGCGTCGGTACGGTAGAGTTGACGATCCCCCCATGGGTTGTCTTCTGGCCAGCCGGCGGCCATGCTCAACAGGTGGCGCACGGTGACAAGTGGAGAGTCGGCAGTGGGATAAGTCCATGCGGCGAGGGCGGGGACATAGGTTGCCGCCGGTTCATCCAGGCGCAGATGACCCTCGTCACGCAGACGTAGGATGGCAGCGGCAGCGAAACTCTTGGTCATGGATGCAATGCGGAAGACGGTATCGGGCGTCACCTGCGCGTGTGTGGCCAGGTTACCCACACCCATCGTCTCGGCAACGGTTAATTCCCCCTCTATGATCACGCCATAAGCCAGGCCGGGGATGTGAGATTGTTCGGCATGTTTGGCGAACACAGGCTGCAAAGACGCTGTGACGCCGGCAAAATGCTCTTTTCGGTCTGCGCCGGGAAAGCACGGCTCAGACACGTCGGCACGAGTGTGGATTGCTGTCATTGATTGGATCTCCATGTTGCAAGATGGTGACAGTGGATGCAACTCAGATTTGGGACAGCAACCTTCCGGAAAAGGGTCAGAGATGAACCAAACGGCACTTGACCTGCCCCGAACTTGAATTGACATAGCAAGGATGGCGCGATGTACCTATGGCGCGATTGTATTATATGCCATTCGGGAGAAGCAACTATAGCGGCTGGGGATTCCCCCATTGCTCTGCAAACTGTCATTTTGTAGACTGAGTGTAAACCGGGTTAAGTAGTTCAACTGATTGGAGGATTTATGTCGCAGATCCCGCGCGACACCGCGTTGGATAGTTCGCTCGCTCTACTTCAGGATGGATACACATTCATCTCCAAGCGCTGTGAGCGATACCAATCCGACATATTTGAAACCCGCCTCATGCTGCGCAAGGCGATCTGCACACGGGGCGAAGCCGCGGCACGCATGTTCTATAGCGTCAACCGATTCACACGACAGGGCGCGATGCCAGTCACTACCTTGAAACTGCTCCAGGATGAGGGCAGTGTGCAGGTGCTGGATGCAGAGGAACACCGACATCGCAAGCAGATGTTTATGTCGTTGATGACGCCGGCCAGTATCGAGAAGTTGATTGAGATTTTCGACCGCACCTGGCGCGCTCAGATTGTTCGATGGCGATCAAAGGAAGAGATTGTCCTGCACGGCGCGGCGCGCGAAGTCCTTTGTCGCGCGGTTTGCGAGTGGGCGGGTGTGCCGCTACCCGAATCGCAAGTGAAGCAGAGGACTGACGAATTTGGCGCAATGATCGACAATGCGGGCAGCTTCGGTCCTGAAAACTGGTGGGGGCAGACGCTGCGCGGCCGTACGGAGCAGTGGCTGAACAAGTTGATCGAGGATGTGCGCCTGCATCAACTTGAGGTGTCGGATGAAAGCCCGATCCATGTCATTGCCTGGCACCGCGATCTTAATGACAATTTGTTGCCCGTCGAAGTCGCTGTCGTGGAATTGCTCAACCTGCTACGCCCGACCGTCGCCATTGCCCGCTACATTGTCTTCGCTGCGCTGGCTCTGCATGAACACCCAGAGTGTCGACCGCAGTTGCAATCAGGCAACAAGGAGTATTTGGACTGGTTCGTGCAAGAAGTACGCCGCTTCTACCCATTCTTCCCCTTCATCGGCGGCTGTGTACGCGAGGCGTTTGACTGGGAAGGTCACCACTTTGAGGAGGGGACGTGGGTGCTGCTCGATCTGTACGGCACCAACCTCGATCCGAAAATCTGGGAGGATGCCGAAACGTTTCGTCCCGAACGGTTCCGCGATTGGCAAGACAACGCATACAACTTCATTCCGCAGGGCGGCGGGGACCATATCAAGAATCACCGATGTGCAGGCGAATGGATCACGATTCAGGTGCTGCATCGTGCGGTTGATCTGCTGCTCAACGCCATGACATACGAGGTTCCGCCCCAAGATCTACAGATCGATCTATCAAAAATGCCGGCCATACCTGCCAGCAAGTTTGTCATGCAGCAGGTACGACCGGCGTAGCCGGAAGCAGCGATCCAAGATCGTGGCTTACATCACTTCGATCGCCACCACGGACATCTTGGGCAGCGTGATATCGAGACCGTCCGCGGTGCGTTTGGCCCCGTTGAATGCCTTCGGCTGCACACGGTTGGGCTGCTCGAAGGTATTGTGCGCGTTCATGGCATCGCCTGCCAAAAGACGCCCGCTGACGGTTTTGCCGTCGAAACCACGCACGAACACGGAAACAGACACGTCCTTGTGCGGGTTGGCGTTACTCATCGTGATGTGCAGTTTGCCGTCCGCATCCACCGAAGCCGACGCCGAAAGCGCAGGGACGCTGTAATCGCCATATGCGTACTGTTCGCTTTGCACGTCCACGGGGACCATCGTGGCGTCCTGGTGGACGGCGTACATCTCGAAGACGTGATAGGTGGGTGTGAGCAGGATTTTCTCGTTGTCGGTCAGGATCATCGCCTGCAACACGTTGACCGTCTGTGCGATGTTGGCCATACGCACCCGATCGCAGTGTTTATTAAAGATATCGAAGTTCGTGGCGGCGACGATGGCGTCCCGGATGCTATTCTGCTGGTAAAGGAAACGGGGATGCGTGCCCGGCTCTACCTCGTACCATGTGCCCCACTCATCGATGACCATGGCCACTTTGCCCTTGGGATCGTACTTCTCCATGATCGTGCCGTGCTTGCGGATCAGTTCGTCCATGAAGAGACCCTTTGCCACGATTTCGGCCCACTCAGATTCCTCGAATGTGGTGGCTGAACCGGTGCGCGATCCATCGGGCAGACGGCGGATCGACGTATAGTAGTGCAGTGCCAGGCCGTCCATATACGGGCCACGGCGGAATCCTTCGGTGCCGACCACGTCCATAAGGACCTCGGTCCAGCGGTAGTCATCGCCACTGGCGCCACAGGCTATGCGGTAGAGTTTGTTGTCGCCGTAGTCGCGCGCATAGAGACCGTAGCGGCGGTAAAGATCGGCGTAGTATTCGGGGCGCATGCGTCCGCCACAGCCCCAGTTCTCGTTGCCAACGCCGAAGTACTTCATCTTCCAGGGGTCCTGGCGTCCATTCGCCTTGCGCAGATCGGTCATCGGGCTTTTGCCGTCGAAGGTAATATACTCGACCCACTGCGACATTTCCTGCACGGTGCCGCTGCCTACGTTGCCACAGACATAGGGTTCACAGTCGAGCAGTTCACAAAGATCAAAGAATTCGTGGGTGCCGAAGTGGTTGTTTTCCACCACGCCGCCCCAGTGGGTGTTGATCATGGTGGGCCGCTGCTCACGCGGACCAATCCCATCCATCCAATGATACTCGTCGGCAAAGCAGCCGCCCGGCCAGCGCATTACCGGCGGCTTGATCCTACGCAGCGCCTCCACAACATCGGTGCGGATGCCCCGCTGATTGGGGATCGACGAATCCTCGCCGACCCAGTAGCCCTCATAGATACAGCGACCCAGATGTTCGGAAAAGTGACCGTAAATGTTGCGGTCGATCTTGGATTTAGCGATTTTGACGTCCAGCGTGATTTCGTTCATAGCGTCCTCAAGGTGGGGGGAGGAGATTCGAGCTCAATAGAGATAACACTTCACCGTGCGCCCGTCCACCTCTGTATCCGGTGGATTGGCTTCACGGCATATGTCCATAACATGGGGACAGCGGCCGGCAAACTTACAGCCAACGCGGGCGAATTCTTTGTGTTCCATACTGCCCAGGTCGATATGACTGGCCCACGCTTCGCGGTTTTTGGGCGCGGGGTTGGGCACCGATTCTTTGAGCAGTTGTGTGTACGGATGGTGCGGATGATCAAGCACAGCTTCCACCGGGCCGGACTCAACCACGAAACCGCGCAGCATGATAGCGATGCGGTCGCTGATGTAGTAGGCCGTAGCCAGGTCATGGGTAATGTAGACGACGCTCACCTTTTGTTCATCGCGCAGCTTGCGGAAGAGGTTGACGATGGCCATGCGCAAGGACGCGTCGACCATCGACACCGGCTCGTCGGCCAGAATCAGACGCGGCTTGGGGATCAACGCCCGCGCCACGGAGACACGCTGAATTTGTCCGCCGGAGAGTTCGTGGGGATAACGGTTGTGCACTTCGGCTAGAGACAAGCCTACCTGCTGCAGCGCTTCGTCTACCAACGGCGCAGCCTGACGGCGGTTTTTGGCTTTCTTAAACTGAATGGCTGTCTCGAAGAGATACTCTTCCACTTTGCGCAGCGGACTAAAGGTCTCGAACGGGTTCTGGAAGACGGGCTGCACTTCGCTCATAAAGTTCATGAAGTTGCGGCGGCCTTTGATCCTGGTCAGGTCCTTGCCTTCAAAGATGACTCTGCCTTCTGTTGCGTTCTGTGCGCCCAGCAGCACGTTGGCCAGGGTCGTCTTGCCACTGCCGCTTTCGCCGGCAATGGCATAGATTTCGGGCTTGTCGGCGTCGATGGCAAAAGACACATCGTTTACGGCGACAAGTTGCTCGCCGGCGAACAGCCCGCCCATTCGGAACGAGACAGTAACGTGATCAACATCGAGGAGCTTTTCGCTTGGACTCATACGCCGGCCTCCTCAACCAGATGGCAGGCGACCCTGTGCAGGTCGGTCAGGTGGATCATCTGCGGTGTCTCCGTGCGGCATCTGTCCATGACCAGCGGACAGCGTTCGTGAAAACGGCAGCCGCTGGGCGGATTGGCCAGATTGGGCGGTGCGCCGCTCAGCCCTTCTTTTTGTGATTTGTCGCCGATCTCGGGCAGCGACTGGATCAAGTGCTCGGTGTACGGGTGGCGCGGCGCGTTGAAGATGATCTCCGTCGGCCCTTCTTCGACAATGCGGCCGGCGTACATGATGCCGACGCGGTCGGCCACGTTGGCATGCACAGCCAGATCGTGGGTAACCAGGAGAACGGTGTTGCCGCTCTCGGTCTGGATTTCCTTGAGCAATTGCAGTACGCCGCGCTGCACGACCACGTCCAGCGCCGTGGTCGGTTCGTCGGCGATGATCAGGCTGGGCTGAAAGACGGTGGCCAGGGCAATCGCTACCCGTTGGCGCATACCGCCCGAAAGCTGATGCGGGTAGAGCTCCAGCACATCCGGCGGCAGGCCAAGGCGCATGACGTGGTTGCGCATCTCCAGGCGGAAGACACGCTTGTCAGGGATACCCTGGTGGGTGCGGACGATGTCTTCAAACGTGCGGCTGATCTTGCGCACCGGGTTCAGCACGCTCATCGAGCCTTGCATCACGTAGGAAATCTCTTTCCACCGCACATTCTTACGCACGTCATCGGGGTCAATCTTGAGCATGTCCACTTCGGCGCCGCCGAAGTTGAAGAGGATCTGCCCCGATTCGACACGCAACGGCGGTTTCACCGTACCCGAAATGACTTTGATCAGCGTTGTTTTGCCGCAGCTCGATTCACCGGCGACGCCGTAAATTTCGTTCTCGCGTAACTCCATCGTCACCCCATCCACGGCGCGTACCGAGCGCGAGATGCCGTAGACTTCGGTGCGGTAATAAGCATGTACATCTTCGAGACGCAAAAGGGCCACGGGTTACGCTCCAATCCTTCGCAGACGCGTCCGCGGATCGATGAATTCGTTGATGCTAGAGAAGAGCAAGTAGAGCCCCAGGAAGAGCATCACCGCCACTAAAATCGGCGCCGCCAGCCACCACCAGACCCCGGCGACCAGCGCCTGGTGCTGGTTGGCCCAGTAGATGGCCGTGCCAATCGTGGGAATCGACACGTCCGAAAGACCCAGTACGCTGAGTGTCACTTCCATGCCGATGGCCCACAGCATGTTGTTGATGGTGGTGGCGAACACAATCGGCAAGACAAAGGGCAGGTGTTCGCGCAGCGTGATCATCACCGGGTTGGACCCTGAATAGACCGCCGTGCGTGTGAACGAACGTTCCTTGAGGCTGAGGACCTGTGCGCGGATCAGCCGGGCATCCCAGGGCCAACCGAAGAGCCCCAATACGATGCCCAACGACCACAGGCTCATCTTGCCACGCAGCAGGAAGCTCAAGAGGATCAACACCGGCAGTACCGGCATGACCACGAAACCATCGTTGAAGGACATCAACGCCCTGTCGGCGAAACCGCCGCGGTAGCCTGCCGTCAAGCCAACGGCAATGGCAATGAAACGCGATACCACCGCGCAGACAATACCCAGCAACAGCGAATTGCGCACGGCATAGGCCATCCACCAGAAGAGATCCTGTCCGCGTGAAGTGGTGCCAAAGGGGAATTCAAGGGACGGGGCTCTGTCGATCGGCACCACGAAGGTCTTCTTGGGATCGAAGGGCGAGACCATGGCGATCACGGCCATCGCCAGGATCAACATCAAGAAGACAAACGCAACACGGAACCTGCCGTCATATTTGAGCAGATCACGAAAAACTGTGAGCATGGTTCAAGCCTCTATCGGAAACGAACTCGTGGGTCGAACAGCGGGTAGATCAGATCGAGGATCAGCACCATCGTCGCCACGCCGAAGATGGAGAGCAGCGTGATGCCCATGATCAGCGAGTAGTCATTGGCCATCACGGCCTGCAGAGTCAGCGTGCCCATGCCGGGGTAGCCGAATACAACTTCCATGATCAGGGCGCCGCTGAAGATCAGGCCGATTTGCATCGCCAGCCCCGTCACCTGCGGCAGCAGCCCGTTGCGGATTACATACTGGCCAAGGATCAAGTTCTGAGGCAGCCCGGCATTTTCGGCGTAGACCACGTAGTCTTCAGAGATAATGTTGGAGGTCAGCGACTTCATGCCGATGAACCAACCGCCGACGCCAATCGTCACCAGGCTCAGTAGCGGCAGGATCGAGTGCCACATGACGGTCAGCGCAAAATTGAGGCTCCACTCGACGCGGGTGCCCGGTGGGTAAGCGCCGCTGAAGGGGAAGATCGGTATGTAATAGGCGAAGATCACGAGTAGGAGCAACGCCATAATGTAGTAAGGGATTGGGCGCACCGCCTGACTCAATACGTCAATGATCTGGATCGGCACATTTTTCTCGTAATAGCTCGCCATCGCCCCCAGGATATTGCCCACCACCCACGAGATCAGAACAGATGTCATGAGCAGGCCAAAGGTCCACCCCATGGCGCGGCCCAGCAATTGGGAGACGGGCGTGGGGAAGAGCGCCAGCGAGGGGCCCAGATCCCCGCGCAGCAGACGACCCCAGAAGGCGAAATACTGCTCCAGATCGCTGCCTTCCAGGCCGTACATTTCGGTGAGCGCATCGCGCATGGAGATGATGGCGTCGGGATTGACCTCGGACCCGCTCATCATCACGCGGTTGATCTGCGCCGTCACCGGATCGACCGGGGACAGGCGCGGGATGATGAACGTCAATGTGACGCCCAAGAAGATGACAAAGAAGTATTGAACAATGCGAGGAACAAGGTAGTTTAGGACAAACTTGCGCACTTCTGATCCTCCAGGGGAAGGAGAATGAGCAAGGAGTACTGAGTAAGGTCGTATCAGCGCAGTGAAACCCCCATGGGGCAGTCGCTGTGTCGACAGGATCTACTCAGTACCCATTCCTCATTCCCCCTAATTCAACCGATCCGATATTGGATCAACTTACGCGCTCGTCGGGCGAATCTTCACGAACATGTACCGGCTGTTGGCCCAGTTGGGAACCGGGTTGGTGTACGGATCGGCCGCCGTTGGGAAGCCTTCGAAATACCGTTCGTCGCAGCAGGTGAACACGTTGTACGACATGATAGGCGTGATCGGCATTTCGTTACACGCCAGCTTCACGAACTCGATACCCAATTCGATGCCCTTGGGATCGTCGAAGTCCAGCTTCTGGATGGACTCGATGATGCGATCCAGCTCGGCATTTTTCCAGCGCATCCGGTTGCGGCCATTAGCGTTCTGTCCACTCGGCGCATACAGATCCGAGTGCCACGACTGCAGGAAGAAGAAGAGGTCGGGGTGACCGCCCCAGGTCTCGATGGTCCAACCGAACTCGGCGTCGAAGTCACCGATGAGGGCCATGGCGCCGCGGGAGGCGTTGTCACGTGTGTCGTGGATGGCATCGATGCCGAATTCCACCCAGTTCTCCACGATCATGGCGGCGCCACGGCCCATGACGGCCCGGGTGTCGCCTTCGGCCAACAGCGCAATCGTGAACAGTTCGCCGTCGGGCTTCAGCCACATACCGTCGGCATTGCGGGTGCAGCCGGCCTTGAGCATGAGCTTTTCGGCGGCGTCGAGGTCGCGCTTCCACCAACCGTAGCCGGTGTACTTCTTGATCTCGGCGGGATCGGTGGGCACCAGTTCGCCCAACGATTCGCGGGCGGCGTCGGCGATCTTGATGGCGGCTTCGGGGTCATAGGGCTTGAAGCTCTCGCCGTTGCCCAGATCCAGTTCATAGGCGTTCAGCCAGTCCTGCATCGGATCGAAGTAATACTGCGGGTACATGCCGGTGGGCGGCACATGAATGGCGGAGATGGTGGCGGCGCCGCGGTACGAAGCCATGGCCACGCGCACGATGTCGATGGCCAGGGTCAACGCCCAACGCACGTCGCGGTTGTCCAGGCCCGGTCGTTCATTGTTGTAAATCACGGCAGGCAGCGTGGGGTCAGGGTGCGCCCACGGGAAGGACGGGAACCAGCTCCTGGAGGTGGGGTTGTTGCGGGCCAGGGTGATCTGGCCTTCGGGGGCCATGTCATGGATCACATCCAGGTCGCCGTTGGTCTGGGCGATGACCTTCTTGTCGCTGGGGCCGGGGGCGATGTACATGGCGTACTTGGGCGCCGGCATGCCGAAGCGGCCCAGGGTAGTGCGTTCCCAGTCTTCGCGGCGTTCCCAGATGTACCAGTCGCCGTTGGGGTCGTAGTCCTTGATGACATAGGCGCCCAGGCTGACAGGCGGGTTGAAGGTGTAGGCCAGCGGATCTTCTTGCGCTTCAAAGATGTGCTTGGGCATGAGGAAGCAGGCGCTCCACCGTACCGTGAAGGCAGCATGGAAGCGAGAATTCGGTTCGGTCAGGTTAAAGACGACCGTGTAATTGTCGGGCTTCTCCATACTTTCCACATAGCGCGAGAACTGCCCGGTGTAGCCCCAGCCTGGATTGTCCTTCTGCACCTGTACGGTGTAGATCAGGTCGTCGGCGGTGAACTCGACACCGTCACTCCAGTAGATGCCTTCACGCAGCTTGACCGTCATCTGCGTAAAGTCTTCGTTGTAGATTGGTTTCTCGGCGGCCAGCGAGTTGTCCCATACGCCGTCGATGCCTGCGTCGGGGTCGATGTACCAGAGCGCGTCCAGGGACAACTGCTGATGTCCAGTCGATGCGGTCTGGACGCCGGGTCGCCAGCGGTTGAAGTCATCCGGGCCGACCACGCGGCCGGTGGGGTTCTCGAGGATTAGCGTCTGTGCCCGGGGAATGCCGGGCGCCACTTCGGCGCCAGTGTCAATGGCGGCGCCGACGGCTTCCCCGTCACCGGGAGCGGCGGCTCCTGGTCCACCGGCAGGCGCACAGGACGCCACCAGCACGCCTCCAGCAGTCATAAGTCCTAACTGCTGTAGGAATGCACGTCTTGAGATTCGATGCTCGCTCATTCGTTCCTCCTAGACTGACTGAATTGGGTAAAAACGTCATTGGCCGGTGTGGGCCGGCGAGAACGGAACATGAAGCTGTGGTAAAGCTAGAAAGTAGGCAAGGGGAAGCGGACCACAGGGACTACCTGTCGCCAAACAGCCTGGTAAATGGAGCTGTTTACAAATGAATGGTAAAGACGTACTTGACTGCGCTTTCCAGATAAAAACAGCTACGATGGGATCGCAAAAAACCGATGTCTGCCGTGTTTTGTGGGATAGTGGCGGACAACTTGCATTGTTGGGCGTCGAAGAAAAACCTCGGTGCCTCTTTCCATTGTTAGAGTTCTTGTGAAAGCTTGTGGAATAGGAAGACTGCCTACAAACTGTTTTGACTGTACACTAAAACAAACCGGATGTCAATATCCCTATTTACTAAAATGCAAACCAATGTTTTAATAAACAAAGGAATCTATCTCACCACCAACTCACAAAAAAGATTGACACCCAAATTCACAAGCAGCTAGAATCTGAAAGCCCCTGGTCCTTTGGGCCAATTCCAGTACTCACTACTCTGCATCGCCCCCTTTGGGGGAGCACGGAGGAGACTTGACCACACGCCAACCTTCCGGTACGCCTTCAGCGCCCAGCATGCGCGATGTCGCCAAAGCCGCCGGTGTTTCGCTTTCAACGGTTTCGCTTGTCGTCAACAACAAGCCGGGGATCGGCGAAGAGACACGCGCCCGCGTCCTCGATGTGATGAACGAAATGGGCTACGTCCCCGAGCGGCGACGCAACGGCGCCAGCGTAAACAAGGTTTTCGGACTGTTGATGGAATCACTCACGATTCCTTCTAGCGATGAGGGCTTTTATCAGCAGGTCGTCGCCGGTATCGAGGCGACAACGTACCGGCTGGGCCACCATCTCTTACTGCACCTCTACCGCCCGAACGTCGATCCGCTGGACAGTATCCGCGAGTTGATGGGCCGCGATGTAGATGCCTTGATCATCGCCAACGACGGCGATATCACAGCCGAAGTCATCGCTGCCATTGCTGCTGCCGGCCGACCGGTCGTGTTGGTAGAAAACTATATGGAATGCGCCATCCATGCCGTGACCGCGGACAATTTTACGGCGGGGCGCGTGGTGACCGAGCATCTGATCGAACTCGGACATCGCAGAATCGGGGCATTGGGGGGGCCAAACAAATACAGCAGCCTGCGCCATCGGCTGCGTGGGCACATGGTTGCACTGGTGGAACACGGTCTGCCCATAGACGACGAGCTGCATCCGCCGTCCCTTTCAGGTCACCCGCGCAAAGGGTACTTGCAGATGCAGCAACTCCTGGCGTTGTCTGATCCACCGACAGCCGTCTTTGCCGTCAGCGACAAGAGCGCGTTCGGGGGAATGGAAGCGATCAAGGATGCCGGTCTGCGCATCCCCGACGATATTTCCATCGTGGGCATCGATGACGTCCGCTCCAGCGCTTACTCGTTTCCGCCGCTTACCACCTACAACGTACCCAAATATCGTATGGGCGAAATGGCCGTCACCATTCTGCATAACCTGGTCACCTCCGACGATCCGATTCCACCGGCACGCACAGTGCTCCTCGGCAGTATGATGGTACGCGGGACGACGGCGGCGCCGAGGAAGTAGGTTTCCTCAGCCTTAACGCTCTTTAGTCGACAATCCACGTGGTCACCAGTGTGCGCAGCAGGTCGGCCCTTGCGCGCAGTTCGTCGTCCCCCAAGCGCCCAACCGCCAGGACTTGCGTCAGATCCTCATACAGATGGGGCAACCCCAGCCCAATCGCTACCTGTTCATGGATCCACTTGTTGTAGGCAATCGGATAGGTCCGGCGTGAAATGAAAAGCGCCTGCAAGAATTCCTGGTGCGCTTTGTAGAGGCGGTCAAAGGCTTGAAAGTACAAACTGCGTTCGCAGAAGAAGGGGACATGATCGAGATCGTAGAGGCAGGCGGCGCGCACCATCTGCAGGCGAGCGCGGCGTAGATCCTCGTTGTAGTAAGGCAGCCACTGCGCCTGCAACTCCTGGTAAAAAGAGCCGGCGCCGGTCAGCGGCAGTCCATAGAAAAACTGATTACCGATGCCGACTTCCAGATAGTCAGGACCGCCGCCGTCATCCCAGGTTTCGATTTCGATGTGACCGGTGATGACGTCGAGGTGGATGTGCGCGAAGCGGCTGCTCTGCTCGAAGGCCACGATAGTTGGGTCCGTCGCACGCAGGTTCGCCCAGGCGTGTTCCATTGTCAGCAGCGCGGGTGCGTCCACCGTCGGCTTTACCAGGATCGCCATGTCTACATCGCTTTGTGGCGTCCCGTGTCCGCGTGCCAGTGAGTTGACCAACAGGATCGTGTCAACCTGGGGCAAGCCGGCAAAGTGGGCTGTCGCCACCTCGACCACGGCTCGATGGGCTTCGGTTGGATAGGTAGCGGATCGGCTCTCTTGGCTTTGGGTCGTGGACATGGGATGGACGCCTCGCTGCTCAGCTTCCTGATTTTGCTGTGTGAAGACGGTGAGTATCTGACACAGAGCGTAAGTGTAGCATGGGCGGCGTCATGGGTGAAAGGTGATCTGCCCGGAAGCCCCTGCGGCTTCCGGGCAGATAGAACTACCTTCGGACAACGGCCGACTCGTTTTGTGCTAGCGCACGGCGTTAGCCAGAGGTTCGCCGTTGATCGTGATCTCCACAGAATCAACGGTGTAATACTGGAGCGCTGTCTGGCGGAGCTGCGCCTCAAAGCGCGGAACGTCACAGACGCCGCCCAGTGAAACGTCGCCGGTCAAGTTGATGCTGGCCTGCCCATCGACAAGGTCGATGCTGTCCACACTCAAGTTGGATGCGGCAAGGGCGTTATAGAGACCGGACTGTCCGTAGAAGCGCTGGTCGAGGTTGACGAGGTTGTTCATGGCCGCCGTGAGTACGGCCAACGTGGGTTCGATGTCGACTTCCACAGGAACCACGCTATCACCACAGCCGATCTGCATGCCCGATCGTCCTTCGTCTTCCAGCGCGATCAGGTAGATGTTGGTGCGTGTAAAGAGATTCTGATCGCCGCCGCCGTTCGCTTCGGTGACCGTGAAGCGGTTCGAGAGGTAGTCGGCGGGCGAGCCGGCAGGCGTCACTGCGATCACCCATTCTTCGCCGGCGTTGGCCAGGTCGGGGATACGCACGCTGCGGTTCAAGTTGCCCTGGGCGTCTGTCTGCGCCTGGGCGATGATGTCGTACTCGGTGTTGACTTCGCCGGCGCCGATTTCCATGACGGCATTGGCGGGCAGGCCGCCGGCCGTCACCTGTATGGTGGTACCCGGCGCTCCACTGGTGGGATCAATCTGCACGGGGACAGCCGGTTGCGTCTCTCCGCTGGTGACGTTGAAATTCGCCGTGGCTTCGATCACACCATCTGGCTGAGTGACGAAGGCGATTACTTCCAGCGTCTGCCCAACTTCCACGCTGTCAGGCACGGTCAGGCTCGTCTCGGCCTGTCCGTTTGGGCCGGTCACAACCTGATTGGTTTCGATGGTCTGCCCTTGTGGGCCAATGCCGAAGACGATCTGACTATCTGCGGGGAAACCGGTGGCTGCAACCTGGATAACCGTGCTTGTCGGCCCACTTATGGGCGAGATCGAGACAGCGGGTTGGGCGGGTGGCTGTGGCTGCCCCTCCTGTGGAATGTTGATCTGCTGGCCCACGTAGATCAGATTGCGGTTGACGATCTGCGGATTTGCGTCAAGCAGGGCAGAGAGTGAAACATCGCAGCGCCGGGCAATCTGGCGCAGTGTATCGCCGCGCACGACGATCACCGTGTCGCCGCAAGGCGATTGCGCCTGTGCCTGGCCCGGCATCAGCAGTGCAAAGGCTGCGATCAGCAATGTCACCGCCAATGTAGAAAGGCCGAAGCGCGCTGCCCGGCTGTGGAACCTCTTTTGCGAAATGAACATGTGGGGGATCTCCTTTCGAGTCTGAGTTCGCTTCTTTCTCAGCGTACCATGCCCGCTGCAGGATCTGGATGGGTAGAGGTCGAAAGTGGAGATACACAAATCGGTAGGCGTGGACGACTTCTGAAAGCAGCCGCCGCTCCGTGGCAAAGCCGGCATGGCCCGCGGCTTCCTCTATCAGAACCACCAATACCACCGTGAAGCGCCCGTGAAGCGCCCGCCGTGTAGTCTAGGGGGGTGTTACCCTTTGTGCCGACGCGGTACAAATGTCAGCTAGACCTCAACAAGGAGAGGAAGCCATGTCAAAGTATCTTGTTCAGGCCAACTATGTTGGTGAAGGACTCAAGGGATTGCTCAAAGAGGGCGGCTCCAGTCGGCGTACGGCCGTCGAAGCCCTGTTCGAATCGGTTGGCGGCAAGGTGGAAGCGTTCTACTACGCCTTCGGTGATGCAGATCTATTTGTTATCGCGGATTTGCCGGATAATGTTACGGCCGCAGCCTTATCCCTTATCGTCAACGCCGCGGGGACTGCGTCGGCCAAAGTGACGGTGCTGCTGACCTCAGAGGAAATCGACGCGGCGGCGAAGAAGACCGCCTCGTATCGTCCACCGGGAGCGTAGTCTTCTCATCAGAGCGCAGTGCCTGCAGCGAGAGGAGAGATCCGCCTGATCCGTCGAAGATGGCGTCTTTCCTCTGGTCATAAAGTAGCGGACGCTGAGTGCTGCAAAACCTGACCTCTACTCGAAACAAGAGCCGCCGGATCGTGCGATCCGGCGGCTCTGTTGCAGTATGGCCGGCATCCATCCGTTCCATCTACAGTTCGCTTCGTTGACACTTCTGAGGGTCGTGCTGGTTCTGATTTAGCCGCCGTTCGAGGGTAAGCAGGGCATGCCCGGATTCGTCGTGGATGGGGTCGCCCTCGTACTCGACGACGTGGGTGAATCCCTGCTGTACCCAGAAACGCAGCGCGGGCCAGTTCTTAAGGTAGACGTGGAGCCAAATGGCAACATAACCGCACCGTGCCAGGCTTTCCGCCAACCCCGTCGCCGCTTCCTGTGCATACCCCTGGCGCTGGTGCGCCGGGTCGATCACGAACATCGAGATGAAAGCCGTGTCCGCCTGCGGTAGCCGCCCCGACCAATGGAAGAGATGAAAGTAGCCGATAGGATCGTCCTGGCCGGTGACGCGGACCGCCTGCAACCGGAAGTAGAGATCCGCTTCGGCGCTAGAGAGACTGCGCTCAATCAAGGCGTGCAGTTCGTCTTCTTCAACGACGTGAAAGGTGGGGTCCCACGGTTCGGCGTAGCTACACGCGTTGAAGAGTGCCGTCAGCCGGGGAACATCCTCGAGTGCGCCGTCTGCGATGGTGAGGCGCGGCGTGGTCCACCGAGTGGGGAGGCAACAGGGTCGGGTGATCGAACTGGATGGCGGCATTGTGTAGCCTTTCGAGAGATAACCAAACACATTGACATGCCTTTGCATGATCCAGCCTTTGTACCGCTGGGCCACAGCATGCACTCGCGAACCGTGGCTCAGATGTTTACGCTGATTCCGCTGAAATCTTCTGTAGCCGCATCTCCTTCTTGCGCGTCAGACTACCCGCGCCAAAAACAAGAATCAACAGCGCAGCCACACCGCAGAGCAACCCTGTGGTCAACCAATAAGTCGGGCCAATGCCCGCATGCGCCGTGTCGATCCCGGGGACGATCTGTGACCAGGTGTTCACTGAGGCATGAAACAACACGACCAGCAAGAGGCTGTGTGTGTTGTTGTAGAGCCAGGTCACTATGACCGAACTGGCAAGAATGCTGAGTAGGAACGCCCACATGGGTTGCCCGGCCTGCGTTGAGCCCAGGGTCCAAAAGAGTGGAAGGTGAAAGGCAGCCCAGATCGTGCCCACGATCAAGCTGGCGGTCAGGGCGTTGAATCGAGCCTGCAATCTGGGCAGCAAAAACCCTCGCCACCCCATCTCCTCGCCGTTGATCAGGAGACTAACCACAAACAAGATGGGCACCGCGATGACGGGTGACACCGGAAACGCCGGGGCAGCCGGCGGTGGATAACCCAGTAGATTGGAGATCTGATAGGCAAGCGCGAAAAGAACTGCACTGCCCACAACCGCTGTCCCCATCCAAAGAAAACCAACCCGCCAAACCGCTAATTGACGTAGCAACGAGCGAATCGCCGATGGGCCACCGACGAACCCTGTGACGAGCAGTGCGGCAAAGGACGGACCATACCCCATGAGGATCAACAATACAATCGGCATGCGAAACGGGAGCAGGCCTCGCGATCCCAATGCGTCGGCGATCATAATCGGCCACGAAAAACCAAATGTCAACACCAAAAACAGAAACAGCGGATAACGCTTCATTGAACATTCCTCTCAAAAGGCTGGCGGCTTTGTTTGCAGCAGGTAAATGCACTGCTGCACCAACATAGCACGATGACAGTTTGAGAGGGGTTTGCAAATGCGTTTGCAAATGCGTTTGATCGCACGTACCGGGCACAAGCCAGGAGAAACCCTCACAGCGGAACGCCTTGATCCGGCGGAATCGTGGCCGGTATTGACAGAACGAAACCTAAATTTGTATCACCCCGTCATCGATCATCCAGGTGACGGCTTCCTGCACGGCCTGGAGCGACGTGTAGCGCGGGCGGTACTTGAGCATGCGTTCGGCTTTGGCGATGCTGCAATTGGGGCTATGGGCAATGTGATCCCAGGTCGCCTGGGCATCTTGCTCGCTCACCGTCTTGCGCCAGGATTCCCACGGTAGAAACTCGAGCCGGGCCGGCTGGCCGAACCAGGCCGCCATCGATTCGGCATAGCCTCGCAACGTCAATGCTGCCGGTGAGACCGCATGAAAACTTTCCCCGATGGCGGCACTGCGGTTGGCCATGGCCTGCATGAAGATCTGTGCAACGTCATCCGCGTGGACATGGTGGACGGTTTCCAGACCAAAATTGGGCAGCACCAGCGTTTCCCCGCGTGCCAGGCCGGCAAACACCTGCGGCTTAAAGTGCCCGGCCGGGTTCAGCGGGTTCCACCCTGGGCCGACAATGTGGCCCGGGTGCAGCACGGTGGCGGGGAAACCGTTCTGCCTCGCCTCGCGCTGCAGGTAGGCTTCGATGGCCGCCTTCTGAATGCCATAGTCGCCAAAGGGCCGGCGGGGCTGTTCTTCTGTGGTCGGCACCACCACGCTGGGACCGTGTACCCAGATCGTGCCGCAGTGCAGGAAGTGCTGCACCTTGCCTTTGAGCGCCTCGGTAATCTGCCGCGCTGAGTCGAGGGTGAAGCAGATCATATCGATCACCACATCAGGGGCAAGATCGGCGATCTGCTGCCCAAAGGTGCCTTGCTGGTCGGCCTGGTTGCGATCGATCTCAACCGTTTGCACCTGAGTCCAGGCTCCGTTGGGTTGGTAGGGTGAGCGCTGGTTGCGGCTGATGTTGATCACTGTATGCCCGGCTTCCACCAGGCGAGGAACTAAGTAGGTGCCAACGTGCCCTTTTCCGCCAATCAAAACTACCCGCATGTTACCCTCCCACTGAGGTATCACTGATAACAATCATTTCTGTCTTAGTCGCTCAATCGTGGCCAGATCTTCATGAAGCTCTGCGATATCATAGTGTGGTGCAATGCCACGACTGCCTAAAATCTGCTGGAATGTCCAGAAATCTAGTCCAGCTAATTCACGTGCTTTGCCCAAAATTGCTCCTCGATTTCAGGTTTGTTCATCCCCTAACAGTTTGCGTTGGCGCATGGTCATTGGAAACTCTTCCCGGTAGAGTTCAGTGGCCTCGCGCAAATTGGACAAGGCTTCCTCTACGGTTTCGCCTTGGGTGGTTGTGCCTGTTTCGGGGTTAAGAGCGACGTATCCGCCTTCCGAGGCGGGCATTAACACAGCACTCAGTTCCATAATTTCTCCTCTTTATGCACCCGATCCAAACTCAATTAAGTTTAGAAATCTCGAGAACTCTTTGAGATCGATACGTTGGCCTCATTATGACGCAAACCGGCGTCGACTTCAACCAGGCTTGCGGCGAGGACACAAGCCGAAGGATAGTCGCGGTAGGAGATATGAAAACTCCCGCTAGACCCGAAAGGGCAGCGGGAGTTTAAGGTTTAGGATCCAACTCGGCTTCCACAAGATGCTGAACCTAACCACGTATGCGGATTACGCTCCCAGCACCAACCCAGTCTGGCCCTTCTTTCTTGGGTAAGCCATATGGCGGGAACTCGTTTATCACCACTATAGCGGGATGCAAGTAAGGAAAAGCAGTTATTCTTCTGGAGGAATTCCGGATAGTGCGTCATTATGGCCACCCCTTCATCGATGGTAAGGGGAGAACGGTTATTCTTCTGTATCATTTTGAGGGCATCATCTGGGGAAACGTTAATCGATTCCTTGCCTCTATCAACATCTACGATGAGATATGCCTTGCCGCTTGGGACCCCTACACCATCGATAGGCATAAAGTCACCTGGTTTGCGCGGGTACATTTTTGCAAAACCCGGTTTGCCCTCGCGCTCTACAAGGGACATTGCTTTTTCTGTAGACATCATGTCGCTTTTGACTACGATGACGAAAGGGAGGTATCCGTTCTCTAAATCTATTTCTGGTAGAGTGCACTCTTCAACCCACTCTTCAAGCGTTGCAAGGCCCTTCAAGAATTCCTCGACCGACACACCGGCGCTGGCCGGATACCCTTTTTGAAGCAAGTTCTCGACTTGGCGGTCAAACTCTTTTCTTGACATCATTAGCAAATCCCTTCATCCGGGATCCAATTCTCAATTGGATCATAATTTGGACTACAAAGGCTCACCCAGTGTGGAAGCTGCCGGTGCGTGGTGCCGGCAGCGCCCCCTTCATCCTATCCCCTTGATAAAACCCACCACCTCATCAGCCGCTTTAACATAGCCACCGGCGGCGCGCAGACTTTCGCCGATGCGGCGGGCATTGGCGCGATAGGAGTCGTCGGCGAGGATTTGTTCGACTTGCTCACGCAGGACTTCTGGATCGATCTGATTGGTGGAGAGCGTGATCCCGGCGCCAAGCTCGGCCACCCGGTGGCCCACGAAGAATTGGTCCCCGATTTGGGGGAAGACGATCACGGGCACGCCGAACCAGAGGCTTTCGCTGACGCTGTTCATGCCGCCGTGGGTAAGAAAGAGATGGGTGCGTTCCAGCACGTCCAGTTGAGGGACAGAGCGCCGCACCAGGACGTTTTCGGGCACGTCACCAAGCGCCTCCAGATCCAGCCGGTCACCCACGGAGAGGACGACGCGGTAGGCCGAGTTGCCAAAGGCCGCGATGCAGTTGCGGAAGAAGTCGGGCCGGTTGTTGAAGAGCGTGCCCAGCGAGACGTAGATCACCGGTCCACCCTCGAGATGGGCGAAGGGAAAGGTGGCGTCGTGGGGCCGCGGCGCAATGGACGGCCCCACGAACCGGAAGCTGTTGTCGAGCAGGTCGCCGCCCGGCTGAAAGAGCCGCGAGGTGTAGACCAGGGTCAGATCGCCGGGGTTGGCGAAGAAATTGGGGACGGCCGGCAACCCCATGCCGTAGCGGCGCCGCAGCCGCCGGTGGATCTGCCAATAGCGCCACAGCGCACCGGCGGAGCGGTGTAAGCCCGACATGCTCAACTGCTTCACCAGTAGGGGGCGTGGAATCACTGCGGCGTTCTGGCTGTGGACGAGCAGGATCGTACACGAGCAGATGGCAGGGACGCCGAGGATCGCCGCCACCTGCGGCCCCCACGGCGTCATTGAATCATAGAGGATGTAGTCGGGCCGCTCGGCGCGCGCTATTTCCACCAGAAGCGGCACCAACCGCTCGCTATAACCGGCTATATGTGCCATCGCCAGGATCGGATTGCCGCCGTCGTGCGACGAAAAGTCTACATCCACCGGATAGGCTGTAAACGGAATCCCCGCGCCTTCGATCTTGGCGCGGAATGCCTCGGCGTTGAAGTAACGCAGCTCTTCGCCGCGCGCCAGTAGTTCTTGCACCAGCGCCAGGCTGGGGTTGATATGGCCTGTGGCGGGGATATTGAAAAAGAGTGCTCTGGACACTATCCTTCACCACGCAAAATCCGTTCTGCCGCATCACACAGGATCGCTACGCCCTGGGGCAGGCAGCGTTCATCGATGTCAAAGCGGGGGTTGTGGTGAGGGGCGTTGAGGCCCGCTGCGTCGTTACGGGCGCCGAGGAAGAAAAAGTTGCCCGGTACCCGCGCCAGCACGGCGGAAAAGTCCTCGCCGCCGGTGGTGCGATAGTCCATGGAGACGTTGTCCGCACCGAGTAGATGGCGGGCAGCGGCGGCCATCACCAGCGTGGGCGCTTCGGCGTTGACGGTAGCATCGATGCCTTCGCCGATCTCCACATCAACCGTGGCGCCCAGGGCGGCGGCCGTGCCGTGGGCTACTTCAGGCACACGACGGCGCAGCAGCGCTTTGGTCTCCTCGCTGAAGCTTCGGATCGTGCCCTCCATCACCGCGGTTTCGGCGATGACATTGCCGGCGTTGCCCGCATGGATGCTCCCCACCGAGACAATGCCGATGTCGTCGGGGTCGAGGTTGCGCGCGATGATCGTCTGCAACATGTTGACGATCTGGGCGGCGACGACCACGGCGTCCACCGTTTCGTGAGGCCGTGCGCCGTGGCCGCCCTTGCCGTGGACAGTGATGGTAAAGCGCGCACCGGCCGCCATCATCGGGCCGACGCGCATGGCCGCGGTCCCGTAGGGGTGCTGCGACGAGACGTGCAGACCGATGGCGCGATCTGCAGGCGGACCGATGCGGTCGAGCACGCCGTCGTTGATCATGGCCAGCGCGCCGCCCAGCCCTTCTTCGGCAGGTTGGAACATCAACTTGATCGTGCCCGGCAGTTGGTGGCGGTGTTTGGCGAGCACGTTGGCCACGCCCAGCCCGATGGCGACGTGGGCGTCGTGGCCACAAGCGTGCATCACGCCGGGGGTCTGCGAGCGATAGGGCACGTCGTTGGCTTCGTCGATGGGCAGTGCGTCCATGTCGAAACGGAGTAGGATGGTGCGGTCGCCGGGCTGTCCACCTTGCAGCAGACCGACAACGCCGGTCTTGCCCACGCCGGCTATGACTTCGTAGCCCAGGCTGTTGAGGCGATCCGCTACGATGCCGGCTGTGCGCACTTCCGTAAACCCCATTTCGGGGTGCATGTGCAAATCGCGGCGGGTGGCAACCAGTTCATCGGTCAGCGCTTCGGCGTCGGCCAGGTAGGGGTGGGACATTGCAGTGCTCCTTAAGTGGTTTGGCCAGATGGACGAGGTGATACAAGTCAGGAACGGCGTGCGGCGTCGACCTCGTCCAGATGACTGTTGCGGTGACGAGCGCGACGTAGCCAACGTTCATTGTTGGCATCGATCTGTTCTAGCAGCGCCTGGGGATACGCTTCAATCCGGCGGTCGACGGCTTCGGCGGCCTCGACGGCAAGCCGTGCTGCCTCACGCGCAGGAACGGCGGCCCAGATGGGCAACGAGATATCGTTGATCGCTAGATCAATGGGCGGGATCGTGAGCGTCCCCGCCCGTTCGGTTTCGTCCAAAAGTTGGAGCAAGCGCCGATCCCAGAAGGCAATGTGGACCAGTGTGATGGCGATTGTCCAATGGTCACCGACCGGACGCTGCAACTCCTCATCGGTGAGACTATGGGCGAGGGCTCCAATGCGATGTGTGGCAGCACGGTTCTCTTCGACAAAGGATCGATCCAGTGGCATGGGTGGGGTTTGCCTTTCGTCAGTTGGTGAATGAGCTTCCGCTTGCAGATGAAATGGTTAGGGCCAGGCAAGTCTGGGTTCTGATACGCCAAAACAACTGACTACTGCACCGACCACCTGTAGGCCCGAATGGTGCTGGGGGTTACCCCGGCAGGGGCAGGCGCGGATACTTGCGGCCGCCTTGTTCGCGTTCCAGGGCGCGGCGTTCTTCCTCCTCGGCGATGCGCGCCTCGACTTCTTTGCGCGCTTCATAGCGTTTCCGCGCTTGAGAGAGCCAGCGCTGTGGATCGGCTGGATCGACGATAGGCCGTGCCGAGACGATAAAACCGGTGTGCCCGACCATCTCGTCATCCGGGCGCAGACGGTCGGGGACAGGCTTGTAGCGGCGCAGCAGCAACTCCTCGACTTCGATGTCGGCAAAACCGCTGTGTTCGAGGGCGACGAGCAGTTCAGTCACTTGATTGGTGGTGGGCATCAGGCTGCAGAAGAAACCGCCGGGGCGCAAGGCCGCGCGCGCTTGTTCCAGGTAGTGCCAGGGCATGCGTACATCCAAGAAGACAGCGTCGACACCGTGCTGGTGCATGCCGTTGCGGATCGATTCCTGATGCATCTTGACGTAGGGGAGCAGACCGGCGCGGCGCAGATTTTCAGCGGCGGTATTGACATTGTCGGCGCGCACTTCATAGGTATAGACCATGCCGGCAGGGGCCACGGCAAAGGCCAGGGCGATGGTCAAGGCGCCGCTGCCCGTCCCCGCCTCGATGACGTGACTGCCTGAGCGCAGGCTCAACTTCTGAACAATGTGGGCTGCATCCTTGGGGTAGATGATCTGTGTATTGCGCCGCACACGCGTCATCAAATCGGCTAACGAGGGTTCGAGGATCAGCAGCGGATGACCGATCTGGCTGTGTACCGTCGTGCCCAAAGGCAGACCGATGAGATCGTCGTGGGTCAACATGCCCAGGTGAGAGTGAAAGCGCTGCCCCGGCTGCAACTGGAGCAGGAAGCGTTTGCCCCCGGCCGTGAGCAACATGATCAACTGACCGGCCTGGGTAATGGGCGGCTGCGTCGAAACCCAATCGGCCGCTGCGGAACTAGACGAATTCGTCAAAACTGATTCTCCCTTGTGTGCTAAGCAATCGTCAGATAAACTGCATCCTTGCAGGCAATGAGTGTAGCGGCAATTATACTGTAGGCAGGGGCCCGATCCCTAACCTTTCGCTGTCGAAATCTCGCGTGGACGGCGACTCGGTCGCCGACCCTTCGCCACGTTCACCTGCTAAGTCACTTTGGCATTTTCTCGGTGGAGGATGAGGATGAGTTTTACAAACAACGTTACCCGCTTTCTCGACGGCAAAAAGATCGACTATACCGTCCATACCTACGAATACAGCCCCGATACCCACTCTGCTGTGGATGTGGCGGAGGCCATCGGCCTGCCGCCGGCGCAAGTCTTCAAGACGCTGGTCGCGCTCTCCAACGACCCCAAAGCCAAGCCGACGCTGGTTGTCATTCCGGCGGCGGCGACTCTGGATCTAAAGCAATTGGCCAAGGCGATTGGCGCCAAGAAGATGCAGATGTCCACACGAGCGCAGGCCGAGGAAATGACCGGTCTGTTGGCGGGGGGCATCAGCCCGTTGGCACTGATCAACCGCGGCTTCGCCGTCTACCTCGACCGTAGCGCCGCTGCTTTCGACCGCATCTATATCAGCGCCGGCGAACGAGGCGCACAGGTGGGCGTTGCGCCGCAGGATCTGGTCAAGTTGACGCGGGCGCGGTGGGTGGAGTTTTGATGCTTGACCCCTGATTTGTTCCCAAAGCCGGTGGCAAGGGGGAATCGCCGTTGCCAGGCGACCGCGCTGCATCACGAGTTAGGCATGACGTCGGTGCGATCCAACACAGTCAATGTAATCTGATGTTCTCCTGCCGCCAACGCCTCGACGTAGCTCCTCTGCTCAGTCACAATTTCGAGCGTGAGCGGCGCATCGGTGACAACGTGGATCTGGTCTCCGGCACCGATCTCGTGTTTTGCGCGTAGTGATACAGATGCGCTGCCGACAGCGTAGCGGGTGACAGCCCTCGGTGTAAAGGCATCGGGCAAGTAGCAGGTGAGGAAACTCTCTGCCGCCGAGGGGATGAGGCCGAGGACGCCGTCGAGCAGGAGCGGGGGGAGGTAGAGGTACATGGAAGGCCGACGGCTGCAGCCCTCGGCGGCGGTGACGGCCAGGGCATGGGCAAGTGCGTGTTCCTGGCCGTGGTGGAGAAGTTGGATCAGCAGCAGACAGCGGTCGATGATCGTGGGGAGTCGACGCCGATCGGCGGCCAGGATGTGCAGATCATCGAGCAAAGGACGCAGGATCGCCTCCTGGAGATCATCGGGGTCGGCCCAGAGTTGGGCCAGCCGCTGGTCGAGCGGGGGGAGCAGGTGGAAGCGTCCTCTGGTTTGGCGCACGGTTTTGGCGACCCACCCTGGGCGTGGACGACCCAACGCTTCGCACATCCATGTGGCGGACTGCAGCGCCACCATCGCCCGCAGTGGATCGGCGTTGAACGGATCATCTTCGGCTAGATCGTGCGCCAAGACAGCCTCCAGGCGAGTTGGATCTGCACAATGGCCGAACAGCGTCCATTCCAGCCAGTACGCCTGCGCCACCGAGACCATCTTGTTCGCATAGCCAAAGGAGGGCGAATCGATTAGGGGCCATTGCTGACAGAGATAGCGGGCGCAGAAAACAGTCCATGCATCCGGTGACAGGCCCTTATCGACCGTACTCTGCACTCGCCGCGCCAGATCGGCCCATCCGTGCTCGTAGGCATCGGTCCACACAGGGGATGGCAGATCGATTTGCGGCCAGGTTTGATTTAGCGGCATCGGCTTCTCCCAGGCGGTAAGGGGTGGCAAGATGTCAACTGCTCGATTCACTAACTGTCTATCCGTAAATTGCAGTGCGTAGCACTACGTCCGCTCTAAACAGGCCAACTTCGCCGGGCTGCTGAGAACTTACGGATAGATTCTAAATGCTCTTCCCCTTGAACTGGCTCACATACAACTGGTGGTAGAAACCGCGACGCTCGAGGAGCTGGTGATGGTTGCCCTGTTCTACGATTTCGCCGTTGTCGATAACCACGACGTTGTCGGCGTCGCGGATTGTGGACAGACGATGTGCGATGACGAAACTGGTGCGTCCTTCCATCAGGCGCAAGAGTGATTGCTGGATGCGCGCTTCGGTGCGGGTGTCCACGCTGCTCGTGGCTTCGTCCAGAATCAGGATGGCCGGGTCCGCCAGGATGGCGCGGGCGATGGCGAGAAGCTGGCGCTGTCCCTGGCTCAAGTTGCTGGCCCTCTCGGAGAGCTGTGTCTCGTATCCCTGCGGCAGTTGACGGATGAAGTGGTCGGCGTCGGCCAGTTGGGCGGCGTGGATGCACTCCTCGTCGCCGGCGTCGAGACGGCCGTAGCGGATGTTCTCCATTACTGTGTCCGAAAAGAGGAAGGTGTCTTGCAGCACCAGCCCCAGTTGACGGCGCAGATCGGCTTTGCGGATGGTGCGGATGTCGCGGCCATCGATGGTAATGGCGCCGCTGTCGATTTCGTAGAAGCGGGTGAGCAGGTTGATGATCGTCGTCTTCCCGGCGCCGGTGGGGCCGACCAGGGCGACGGTCTGCCCGGCACTGGCGTCCAACGTCATGCCCTTGATGATGGGCGTATCGGGCGCGTAGCCGAAGTGAACGTCGTCAAAGCGAACATGGCCGTCGACCACGTCGAACGGTTCGGCGGCGGCGTCTTCGTCCACTTCTTGGGCCGTGTCCATGATCTCAAAGACCCGCTCGGCGCCGGCCAGCGCGGCCTGGATGGCGTTGTACATGTTGGCAAGCTGGCGCAGCGGGTTGATGAAGTTCTGGCCGTAGCTGATGAAAGTGGCGATGGTGCCCACCGTCACCAGATCACGCAGCGCCAGCCAGCCACCCAGCCCGGCCAGCACGATAACGAAGAAGTTGCCCAGCACAGCAGTGAGCGGCATGAGCAGGAGCGCATAGGAGTTGGCATAGAGCGACGCTTTGTAGACCGCCTGATTGCGCTCGCGGAAGCTCTGCAGTGCGCTCTCGTTGCGGTCAAATGCCTTGATGACCTTGCCGCCGCTAACGGACTCTTCGATGACACCGTTAAGAGCGCCCAACTGCTTTTGCAGATCGCGGAAGCCACGGCGCGTGTAGCGCGCCACGAACTGGGTGAACCAGAACATGATGGGCACCACCAACAGCGTCGCCAGCGCCAGCCAGGGGTTGAGGACAAACATTGCCACCAGAATGCCTACCAGCGAAAGCACGCTGGCGATCAACGATGTTACATTTTGCGAAACCGCCTGGTTGATGGCGTCAACATCGTTGGTGAGCCGGCTCATTAACCCGCCGGCAGGGTTGCTGTCAAAAAAGCCTACTGAAAGCTGCTGAATGTGGCCGAAGAGATCGGCGCGCATCTGCTTCAGCGCCCGCTGCGAGACGCCGGCCATCATCCAACCGGCCGCGGCCTGCGCCAGGTTGTTGGAAATATAAACGCCCAGCATCAGCATGGCCAGCCGCGCCAGCCCGGCGGCATCACTGCCGCCGATGTAGGTGTCGATAGCGACGCCAATCAGGTACGGTCCCAGCAGGCCGAGAAGGGTGTAGAGGAGCACGCAGCCCAGCACCAGGAGCAGCGTCGGTGCGAAAGGACGCAGGTAATCCAACAGGCGCACCACGGCCCGCCGTGGGTCCTTGGCCTTCTCGATTGACCTGGGCTGGTTCGGCCCACGGTGCATCTGCGGGCGGTCATCGCTTACACGTTGTGGCATTACACGTACGGCCATGATCGTTTCCTATTGCTCCTGGGCCACATGGCCGTTAAGTTTGCCGAGTTCGGCCATCACCGCCGTCGCTTCGCCGTTGAGCCCGCCACCCAATTGTGAATCATAGATTTCACGGTAGATCGGGCTGCTTCCCATCAACTCGGTGTGCGTGCCGCGTGCCACGATGTCCCCCTTGTCGAGCACCCAAATCTGGTCGGCGTTGAGGACCGTGCTGATGCGCTGCGCCACCACGAAACTGGTGCGGCCGTGCATGATCAGGGCGAGCGCGTCCTGAATCTTGGTTTCGGTTTCCACATCGACGGCGCTGGTGCTGTCGTCCAGGATCAGGATCATGGGCTGGGTGATCAGGGCGCGGGCGATGGCGATGCGCTGCTTCTGTCCACCAGAAAGATTGACGCCACGCGCTTCAACGTGGGTGTTGTATCCTTCGGGCAGACGCAGGATGAAATCGTGGGCCTGGGCGGCCTGGGCTGCAGCGACCATTTCCTCGTCGCCGGCGTCGGGGCGACCGTAACGGATGTTCTCGGCCACCGTCCCAGAGAAGAGGATCGTCTCCTGTGGCACGATGCCCACATGGTGGAGCAATGAATCCTGCCGGATCGTGCGCACATCCACGCCGTCGATGGTGATGCGGCCCTTCACGGGGTCGTAGAAACGGGGGATCAGGTTGATCAGCGTCGACTTGCCGGCGCCGGTGGCGCCCAGGATCGCCACAGTCGTACCCGGTTCGACTTCTAAATCGAGATTGTGCAGCACTGTCTCGCCACTGTTGCCGTTGTAGTGGAAATTGACGTTCTCGAAGCGGACCCGCCCACGTGCGCCGGCAGGGAGCGGTTTGGCGTCGGGCAACTGCTGCACCTCGGGCACCACGTCGAGGATCTCGTTGATACGGCCTGCCGAGGCGATGCCGTTGGCCCACACGTTGGAGAGCATGGTCATCATGATCAACGGCGTCATCGTGGTGAACAGATAGTTAATGAAGGCCACGATCTGGCCATCGGTGGCGTCGCCGCGGATCACTTGTAGCCCACCTGCCCAGATCACGGTGACGATGCCAAAGTTGACGAATATCGTCAGCACTGGTCCCATGCTCGACATGAACTGCATGACGCGCACCGAGCGGCTCGTAAAGTCCTCGTTGGCATCTTCGAAGCGTTCCCCTTCGTAATCGGCGCGCACGAAGGCTTTCACCAGCCGTGCACCGGCGATATTCTCTTGCAGCACGGTGTTGAGCCGATCCAGGCGTTGTTGCACCGTCAAAAAGAGGGGCTCCATCTTCGTGCTGAAGAAGACGATGGCGATGGACGTTACGAGGAGCAGCGGCAGCATGATCAGCGCCAATCGGCGATCGGTGGCGAACATGAGAATCAGGCTGCCGATCATCAGCATGGGGGCGCGGGTGCCGATGCGCAGGCTGATCTGAACCAGCCGCTGGAAGGCGCTGACGTCCGCGGTCTGGCGCACCATCAGCTTGCCTGTGCTAAACCGATCCAGATCGCCATAGGAAAAGCTTTGAATTTTACTAAAGATTGCTTCGCGTAGATCGCGGGCTGTGCCCTCGCCGACGCGTACGGAAAAAATGTTGTTTCCGATGGCAAAAACTAGACTCGTCAGCGAAATGCTCAGCATGATCAGTGCAGTCTGAACCACGACGCTCTGATCCTTGGCGGCAATGCCCTGATCGATAATGCGCTGAATCAAGCGCGGAATGGCCAGATCCAAAAAGACAAGTGCTGTGAGCAGGAAGAGCGACATCACAGACCCAAACCAATAGGGCTTTACAAACGGCAGTAGTTTCTTTACGTCATTCACTCTTACCCCTCCTCAAAACTTCGCTTTAACACTTCCATCGCCTGGATCACGCCATCGAGTTCGGCACGGCTCATGGAGGACATTTTTGATCGCATCCAGGCGCGGTTTTCCTGAAAAATGGCGTCGAGCAGGCGATTGCCTTCTTCGCTTAAGGCCAGATGGACGAAACGTCGATCCTCGCAATCGTGTGTGCGCAACACCAATCCCTTCTCCACCAGCACATTCACCGTCTGGCTAACGGCGGCGCGGCTGATCTGTCGTTCCTCGGCTACCTGGCTCACCGACGCCGCTCCCCTGCGGATATGGCGTAGAACATGAAACTGCTCCACCGAAATCTCGAAGCGCTCGGCGGCGATGACGCGTACGTTCGAGCGAATGCGATTCCACATAGGTGAAAACGCATCCCAGAAACGGTCGATGGCGGTGCGCAGCAGTTCGTCGTGCGAAGATGAATCCATCAATATCGTGTAAGATCCTTAATGGTTAAGTGACGTAACCATTCTGCCGGAAAGAAATGAGATTGTCAAACCCCAGAAACATTTTTGCCGTGTTATACGTTACGGCGTTATACGTCTACGTCAATGATCGGGTTTATCTCCACGATTCACTGACGAAAATCCAATGTAGCTCTTGTAAGCTGTGGATGCAGTTCTGACAAAACGCAACAAGAAAGCATCAACCATGACCTTTCCCAGAACCGTGAGATTCGGTCAATCGACAATCTATTTTCTTGCGTTGCTCTTGGTGTCGTTGCTGTTCGGCAACCGATCATCTGTCGTGCAGGCTCAGGAGACATCGAGCGCGCTCTCGATGCAAGTGACGCCGGCTTTCGATGGATTCTTTAAGTACGGGGAGTGGTTGCCCATTTGGATCGAGTTGGAAAACCAGGGCCGCGATCTCGACACACTGGTGCAGGTCCGTATCAACAGCCGCAATGGACAGATTACCTACGCCGTGCCCGCCGAACTGCCGAGGGGCGCACGCAAGCGGATCGCCCTCTACGCCCCGCCCAACAGCTTCTCGCGCGAATTGACCGTCAACCTGGTCAAGGCCGCCGCTCCCAACGGAACGCCTCTGCTCACCCGTGAAGTGACGGTAGAACCGCTGTCGGCGATTCATTTCCTGGTGGGTATCGTCGCAGCGGAGCGCGGCGCGCTTTCGCTGCTCAACAGCCTGACGCTACCCGGCCAACCACGGCCCATTTCGCTCGTGGATCTGTCGCTCGCCGACTTGCCCGACCGCGTCGACGGCCTGCGTTCGTTTGATCTGCTCATCCTCAACAACGTGGATACGTCCGCGCTTTCGCCGGATCGACTTGCCGTACTCGCCGACTGGGTGGAAGAAGGTGGGCGGCTGGTGATCGGCGGTGGCGCCGGTGCCTTGACCACCTCCGCCGGTCTGCCCGATGCGCTGTTGCCCGTGCGTCCGCAGTCGCTTGTGGACCTGGCAACCCTGCACGCACTGGCGTCCTACGCCGGTGGGAAAGCGATCCGCGTCGCCGGTCCTTTTGCCGTGGCGCGCGGAACAGTGGACGGCGAGGTTCTTGTTGCCGAAGACGAAGTGCCGCTGCTGGTGGAACGCACGCTTGGCCGGGGGAGCATCGACTTTGTTGCCCTGGATCTGGCATCTTCGCCCTTTGACGCCTGGGCAGGTGTCCCGGATTTCTGGCTGAAGCTGCTGGGGCCCGGCGTGGCCTACCCCGATTACCTGCCACCCGACATGTCGGCAGACCGCATGCGCTCTGAACAGATGGAGTATCCGCTCTCCATGTTGCCCTCACTTGACCTGCCGTCAGTACGCAGCTTGACCATTCTTCTGGCCATCTACATTGTGCTCGTCGGTCCGATCAACTACCTGATGCTGCGCCGAATGCGCCGTCTGCAGTGGGCGTGGGCTACTATACCCCTGCTTACCCTGATCTTTTCTGGTGGGGCCTTCGGCATTGGCTATGGACTGCGCGGCAATGATCTCATCCTCAACAAGATCGCATTGATCCACCCTGCCCCTGATGGGGTTGTGGACGTGACCAGTTATATGGGTCTGTTCTCACCGGCGCAGGAATCCTATGAGATCGTGGTCGACGGCGAAGGATTGCTTAGCCCGCTGGTGCGCAACACCGATCCGTGGAACAGCGGCGCGCCGGTGACAGGCAACGAAATGGTGATCATCCAGGGCGAACCGAGCCGCTTGCGCGGGTTGAACATCAATCAGTGGTCCATGCGCAGCTTTATGCAGGAGACGCATTGGGATGATTTTGGCTCGGTTGACGCCGATTTTACTTTCGACGCATCGGGCATCGTCAGCGATATTACCAACCGCACCGGCTATCCCTTGAGCGACGTTACCCTGGCCTGGGGGGATCAATTTACCCGAGTCGGCGACATTGCTGCCGGAGCCAGCGTTGCCGCGGCTTTGGAGATGACGCAGACCATCGAGGCCATGCCTGGATCGACGCTGGCCTGGCGTCTCTACCAGCCCAATATGAACGGCGGCCCCACAAGCCGTGAAGCGGAGCTCAAGCGCACCGTGCTTGAAAGCTTGCTGCAAGGGAGCATGGGCTTCGACGGCCTCATGCAGTCTCCGGCCAGTGCCGGTAAAATCTTCCTGATTGGTTGGTTCAACGAGGCTCCGCCTGCAGTTGAAGTATCCGGTCGGCCGTTGAACCGGCAGACCACGGCACTCTTTTACACCAGTTTCGACTATCCTGTGCCTGAGTCCGGCCCGTTTTCGCTGCCGCCCGGTCTGCTTTCCGGCGAACTCGTGGAAATGCCGGTAGACGGCGGTACCTGCGGGCCAAGCGGCAACGCCTCGATCTACCTCAACCGTGGCGACGCCATCTTCGACTTCAATGTGCCGAATGACTTTCGGCAGGGCGATCTCGATGAAATTCACCTGTCACTGCGCAGCGATGGCGGCTGGATGAATCCCCCTGACACCGCGTTTTATGGCTGGGACGACGAAAGCTGGTTAACGCTGGATTCGCCGCAGTGGGGAATCAATGAAGTGGATGTCGAGAACAGACTGATGAACGAAGACGGCACGATCCGTCTACGCGTCAGCGCCCAAACCGGCGGCGGCGGTGGCTGCATCTATCTCGGCATGGGGGTTTCGGGGGTAAAATGACGCAGACCATTGCTGTTGAAACTACCAACCTCACCCGCCGCTACGGCAGCCTCCTGGCCGTGGACGATCTCAATCTGACCGTGCCTTCCGGCGCGATCTTCGGACTGATCGGCCCTAACGGCGCGGGGAAGACGACCACACTGCGCATGTTGGCGGGGCTACAGGCGCCGTCTTCGGGCGAGATACACTTCCACGGTAAGGCCGCCGGCCAGGACTGGGATCGCTTTCGCCGTGAGATCGGCTACATGCCCGACTTTTTCGGCGTCTATGAGGACATGCTGGTCTGGGAGTATCTGGACTTCTTCGCCCGCTGTCATAAATTGCCCACGCCTCGGCGCAAGCAAGTGGTCGACGAACTGCTTTCGCTTGTCGACCTCAGCGACAAGCGCGACGCCTACGTGGAGAGCCTGTCGCGTGGCATGCGCCAGCGACTCTGTTTGGCCCATGCCCTCGTTCATGATCCGCAGATTCTACTGCTGGACGAACCGGCGTCGGGGCTCGATCCACGGGCGCGTGTGGAAATGCGCGAACTGTTGCGCGAACTAGGCGCTATGGGCAAGACGATCATCGTCAGCTCACACATCCTGGCGGAGCTGGCCGAACTGTGCGACTCCCTGGGCATCATCGAACACGGCAAACTCGTCGCCAGTGGACCGATGGCCGAGATCACGCGCCGTGCCCAGCAAGGACGCATTCTGCAGATCAAGCTGCTCTCGGATGCGGCGGCGGCGCAGAAACTGCTGGCTGCCCATCCTGGTGTCGGCGAAATCCGCGGCGCCGACGGCGTCCTGGAGGTCGATTACGTGGGCGATGACGCCGACGTAGCCGATGTCCTCGCTGCCCTGGTCAACGGCGGCCATCAAGTCGTCTCCTTCCATGAAGAAAACCGTGATCTGGAAGAGGTCTTTCTGCGGCTGACGCGGGGGAGTAGGGAGTGATGACTGGCGATTGGAGAGGAGTCGTTGCTAGCGAGATGACGGGATGATGAGATGATGATGCTACTGCGAATCCCGTCACCTCATCATCCCATCAACCCGTCATCCCATCGTCTCGTGATACTGCCATCTCATCATCCCGCCATCCTTCCGCCCATTCACAAGGTGTACTATCCATGAACCAAGGCTTCGGGCTCAACCCCATCATTGTTAAGGAACTGCGCTCGCGTATGCGTGGGGGACGCGCGTTTTTGATCTTGACGGGGATGCTGGTGCTGCTGGGCGGCGCGCTTTATGGTCTCTACCGCATCATGCTGGCCAATATGTTCTACTCTTCAACGCTCAGCGCCGCCATCGGGCAAACGCTTTTTAGCGGGCTGGCCTTGCTGCTGCTGGCCATTATCTGCTTCATCACCCCCGCGGTGACGGCGGGTGCGTTGAGCAGCGAACGCGAAAAGCTGACCTACGAAATGCTCCTCACCACGCCGCTACGCCCGGGCAGCATCCTGTGGGGGAAGCTGATCGCGGCGCTCAGTTACGTCTTCCTCTTGATTTTTGCGGCGGTGCCGCTGGCCAGCCTCGTCTTCATCTTCGGCGGCGTGGCGCTTAAGGAAATGTTCAAAACCCTGATCGTGCTGGTGACCGTCGCGGTGATGCTGGGCGTCACCGGTATCTTCTTTTCCGCCTGGCTAGGACGCACCGCCCGCGCCACGGTGATGAGCTATCTCTTCGTGTTGCTGCTGGTGGTGGGGCCGCTGGTGGCCTATATTGCTGCAGGCACCATCCAACAGCAAGTGCCGTCGCGCTGGCTGCTCATCCCCAACCCGCTGAGCGCTCTCTTTTCGGCGATGATGCCGTCGCTGGCGCCCAACAATGGCGGCGGCGTGGTTATGAGCCTGGGCATGGCGTTGAGCGGCGATCTGGGTCGGATTACCGGCATGGACACCCGTGTCGTCCGTCCGCTCTATCACTACAGCTTGCCCTTCTTCGCCGCCTTGACCCTCCTGCTCTATGGCCTTGCTGCACAGCAGATTCAGCCTATCCGCCGTTGGCGTCTGCGCCGGTCGAGCGTGGTTACGGCAACGCTGGCGGTGGTCCTGGTGGGGGGCGGCACCTTCGTGGCTTTCCAGCAGACGGCGGGCCAGTACGAAGGCGGCATCTTTTCGCCGTTGCCCACGCCGGCGCCGTTTAACGGTGCGCCCGCCCCCATGGCCGTCCGCGCTGTGGCACAGCGTGTCGAGCGTGGTCCGGTTATTTCACCGCTGCCGACGTCGCCTACGCTGGTGGATGGACTTTACGCAGTGGATGAAGCGGTGGAGATCTACGCATGCGGCGGTGGAACACTTCCTCGCCGATATGGACCTGACCGCCGGATCCAATCTACTCGTTGTCAAGTCCACCGAGGATGTGGTTGGCTTTGCCGATGCGTCTGTCATGGCACCGCACGAGGTCAACGAAACGCTGCAATCGCTGCTTTCGGAACGGCTGAGCAAGTCGGGTGGCTCGATGACGTGGCTGGACGAAGTGGCGCCAGAAGCACGGGCGGACAGCGTTGCCCTCGTCCTTGGCAACCTGCGCATGGTGGACAATCAGAGCGTCCTGGTTTCGGTATCGACTTACCTTTCTAAAGGACAGGCAACGGGCCGCGCCTACGTCCTGACGCTGGAAGACGATACCTGGCAGGTCAAGGAGACGCGAGCCTCATGGGGCGAATGACTTTACCCGCCCACGAAACGTTGGACACCATCCTGGCGCGGCTAGGCTGGCGCTTGCGTCTGCGCGATGGTTGGCGACTGGCGCAGCGTACGCTGTGGATGGCGATTGCTGCCGCCGTGATGGTGCAGATCGTCGCCCGCCTCTGGCCCATAGAGAACGCAACCTGGTGGACGCTGGCCCCGCTTGCCCTCTGGCTGCCCGTCGTGGCGGTGTGGGCGCTGGCGCGCCCGCTTTCACCATCCCAGATCGCGCGCCGTGTGGACGTGGAATTGCGGCTCAAGGAGCGCCTTTCCACGGCGTGGATGTTGGCCCACGTCGATCCGTCTTCAGCGCACCCACACCATTTCGATCCCGATCTGTTGAGTCGCCAACAGGACGACGCCCTGGCTGCCGCCCGCGGTGTGGACGCCCAGCGCGACTTGCCGCTGGGTCTGTTGCCCGGCCCCCTGCGTATCGCCGCTGTGCTGGCGGCAGCGGTCCTGGCGCTGGTGCTGTTGCCCAACCCCATGCATCAGATCCTGGCCGAGCGTGCTGCCGTCGCCCGCGCCGCTGTGGAGGCGGCCGAACGCGTCGAAGAACTGAGCGAAGAAGTGGAAGCGTCCGCTGAATTGACGCCCGAGGATCGAGAAGAGCTGGCGCGCCAACTGGCCGAACTGGCTGAGGAGTTGCGCGCCAACCGCGGCGATCAAGAAGAAGCCCTGGCCGACTTTGCCGCCCTGGAAGAGCAACTGCGCAATCGACTCGATGCAGATTTCCCGGCCCAACAAGAAGCATTGGACGCCCTCGCTGCTCAACTTGAAGCGCTGGCCGCTGCCAATGCCCAGGCGGAATCGTCCGATGCCGGCGAAGCGCTGGAAGAGCTGGCCGAAGCCCTCGAAACGCTCGATGCTGAATCGCTGGAAGCCCTGGCCCGCGAGCTTTCGCAATTGGCCGGGGAAGCCGCGGCCGCAGGCAACGCCGAACTGGCCCAGGCGTTGGCCTCTCTCGCCCAGGCCGCCCAGGCCGGGGACGCCTCCGCTGCCCAGTCTGCGGCGCAGTCCGCGGCCGAGGCGATGGCCTCTGCCCAATCCGACGCCGACGCCCAGGCCGTCCTGGCGCGGACGCTGGAGAGCCTGCAATCTGGGCGACAGACGATGGCACAGGCGGGCGGCAACCAATCGGCGGCGGCGTCCAGCCCGTCGAACCAGACCGGTCAGAATCCTGGCAACAATGCGGGCACTAGCCCTGGAAACAACGCAGGACAAAACCAGGGCAACAATCCTGGCGGGGGCGGCGGCACCAATGCGTCCGTCCTGCCGCCCAACACCGGTAGCGGACGGGCCGGCGCCCCGCGCGGGCAGGCACCCGGCGGCGGTGAAGACCAGATGGCCGAGCAGGTCTACGTCCCCTGGGAGCGGCGCAGCGACACCGACGGCGAGTTCATTGTGTCGGGCCAGCAGACGGGGCAGGGTGAGACCCAGGTGCGTGAAACCGAACAACCCCTCCCCGGCAGCGCCACCGAACCACTCGTCCCTTACCAGGACGTCTTCGGCACCTACGTCGACGCCGCCAACCAGGCGCTGGAGAGGGAAGCTGTTCCGGAGGGAATGGAAACGTATATACGAGCGTATTTTTCGCAGCTTGAACCATAAAGGATCTACCATGTCCCAATCGATCTCCGCCGACGACTTCCGCCGCCACGCCGCCGCCATCGAGGACCAGGTGGGGCAGGTGATCGTGGGGCAGCGCGCCCTGGTTCGGCAGACGCTGGTGACGCTGCTGGCCGGCGGCAATGCCCTGCTCGAAGGTGTGCCCGGCCTGGGCAAGACCGTCCTCGTGCGCACGCTGGCACAGGCGGTGGACTGCGCCTTCTCGCGCATCCAGTTCACGCCGGATCTGATGCCGTCGGACATCGTGGGCACCAACCTGATCGTGGACGATGAACACGGGCGGCGCTTCCAGTTCGAGCCGGGACCGATCTTCGCCAACCTCGTGCTCGCCGATGAGATCAACCGCGCCACACCCAAGACGCAATCGGCCATGCTCGAAGCCATGCAGGAACGCAGCGTCACCGTGGCCAAGGCGACACGCCCGCTGCCGCAGCCCTTCTTCGTCCTCGCCACGCAGAACCCGCTGGAGATGGAAGGCACCTACCCGCTGCCCGAAGCGCAGTTGGACCGCTTCTTCTTCAAGATCGACGTCACCTTCCCCACGGTGGATGAACTCGTGGAAATTGCCCTGCGCACTACGGGGGCGGAGCAGCCGTCCGCCCGCGCTGTGGTGGACGGACCCACGCTGCTGGCGATGCAAGGGCTGGCCCGCGGCGTACCCATCGCCGATCACGTGGTGGGCTTTGCCGCCCGCCTGCTCAAGGCCAGCCACCCCAATTCGCCACAAGCAACCGAGAGCGTGCGCCGCTACGTTCGCTTTGGGGCCAGCCCACGCGGCATGCAGGCTATGATCCTGGCTGCCAAGATCGGCGCATTGCTGGACGGTCGCTACAACGCCGCCTTTGACGATCTGCGCGACGCCGCCCGCCCGGCCCTGCGCCATCGCTTGATCCTCAACTTCGAGGCGCAAGCGGAAGGCGTCAGCGCCGACAGCGTGATCGAGACGATTTTGGAGGAGATGACGGAACGTGTCTGAGGTGAACCCCTCCCCCACCCTCCACCGCAAGCGGGGAGGGAGCTGTTGTCGGCTACAAGCTGTGGAGCGGGTCTGCCACGAAGGGTCACCAGTTTCTTGTACGCAGCAACAGTTCCTCCCCTGCCAGCGGGGGAGGTTAGGTGGGGGTTCTGAGGCCACCAACAACACGACCAATAGCGCCGCCGACCCACTAACACTCCTCCCTCCGTTCCTGCGTGGGAGTTTGAGGGGGTTTCTACTTAACTTGGAAACTACCTATGTCTGACCAACTCGAAACATCCGCCGTTCCGCCGCCGCGGCTCTTTGATGAATCCTATTTGCGTAAGCTGGATCGACTGGCGATATTGTCGCGGCGGGCGATGGCGGGGCAGATTCAGGGTGAACGGCGCAGCCCCAAACGTGGCCAATCGGTGGAATTCGCCGATTATCGCCCGTACACACCGGGCGACGACTTCCGCCGCATCGATTGGAACGCCTACGCCCGGCTGGAACGCTTCTTTATCAAACTCTTTGTAGAAGAGGAAGATCTGCTCGTCCACCTGCTTGTGGACGCCAGCCGCTCGATGGACTGGGGCGATCCCAAGAAGCTCGACTATGCGGTGCGCGCCGCCGGCGCGCTGGGCTACATTGCTCTCGCCGGTTTGGACAGGCTCACCGTCACGGCATTGGGCGCGCGTGGACAGCTTTCCCCGCGCCGCGGGCGACCGCAAGCGCTGCCGCTCTTTCGCTTCCTGCAAGGTCTGCGCGGCGACGGCGAAGCCAACCTCGCCTCTGCGCTCACCGCCTACGCCGCGGCCACACGCCAGACCGGTCCGCTGCTGCTCATTTCCGATCTCATGGATGACGGCTGGGCCACGGGTCTGCGTGCCCTGGCCGGGCGTGGCTTCGACGTTACGGTGCTGCACATTCTCGCCCCGGCGGAAGTCGATCCCCAGCTAAGCGGCGACCTCAACCTGATTGACAGCGAAACGGACGCAGCTATCGAAATCACGGCGGATTTCGGTCTACTGCAGCGGTATCGCGACAGCGTAGCGGCGTGGCAGACGGAGATCCGCCAGTTCTGCGCCGCCCGCTCCATACAGTATGTGCCGGTGATCACCTCGCTGCCCTTTGACGAACTGCTCTTTTCGTTGTTGCGCCGTCGTGGGGTGCTGGCATGAGCTTCCTTGCGCCTGCCGCCTTTGCCCTCGCCCTCTTGATCCCTGTGATCGTGGCGATGTACCTGCTCAAGGTGCGCCGCACGCGGCAGACGATCTCTAGCGTCTACCTGTGGCAGCGCATGGTGCGCGATGTAGAGGCCACCGCGCCCTGGCAGCGGCTGCGCCGCAACCTGCTCTTGATTTTGCAGTTGATCGCCACCGTGCTGCTCGTCCTCGCCCTTGCCCGCCCCTTCACGTGGACCGACGGCATCGGCGGGCAGACGGCCGTCCTCGTGGTGGACACCTCCGCCAGCATGGCAGCGGCAGACGGTTCGCCCACGCGCCTCGACGACGCCAGGGCGCAACTGCACACGCTGATCGACGGCCTGCCGGCCAACGCCACTGCCACCCTGATCAGCGCCGGGGACGAGGTACGCATAGCCGTGGCATCCAGTCGCGACCGCCGCCAACTGCACGATGCCGTCAACGCGCTTCAGCCCGGCAGCGGTGGCAGCCGCCTTGAGGGCGCTCTCGAACTGGCCTCCGCCGTAGCGGCGCGCCAACCAGGCGCCGAGATCGTCGTCTACTCCGACTACGCCGGCATAGACAACGCCGAGTTTCTGCCAGACCGCGTTGATGGCGCTGCCGTGCGCTTCATCACCGTGGGGACGCGCACGCTGAATCAGTCCGTGAGCGCGCTGACCCTGCAACGCTCGCCTGATGGTTCGTCGTTGAGTGCCTTTGTGCAGGTCTCCAATTTCAGTCCAGAGCCTGCACAGCGCAGGTTGGTTGTTTCTCAGATGCAAGACGAAAGCGCCAGCGAGGGTGACGCGCTGGCGGCGTTTGATCTCGACCTGCCACCCCTGGGAGAACGTGTCGTCGTGGTGGACGATCTGCCGCCGTCGTTGTCCGCCGTCGCCGCCTTTTTGAGCGGCGATGACCTCTTGTCCATAGACGACCGCGCCTGGGCCGTTGCCCCGCGTGACGCCGTTGTAGACGTGACGCTGGTGACGCCGGGCAATCGCTTCCTTGAAACTGCGCTGGGGCTGCAACCGGGGCTGGCCCTCACTGTCGTCCGATTCGACGACTACCGACCTGGCGACGATGCCCTTACCATCATCGACGGCAGTCTGCCCGTTACGGCCACATTGCCGGCCGGAAACCTGCTGATTATCGGCCCAGTACGCAGCAGTGACCTATTCAGCGTCACCGGCGCACTGGAGCAACCGGTGCCGTTGGCGGTGGATCGCGGCGATCCGCTGTTGGCGAATGTGAACCTGGGCGAAGTGAGCGTCTTGCGCTCGGCGTCGATTGTGACACCTGCCTGGGCACGTCCTCTCGTAGTGGACGAAATGAATCCCACGTCGCCGCTGCTCTTCGCCGGCGAGCTGGACGAGCGCAGGGTGGCCGTTATTTCGTTCGACCTGCGCCGGTCGGATTTGCCCCTGCAGGTGGCCTTTCCTATCCTGCTCAGCAACCTGATGAGCTGGCTGTCTGCGTCCTCGGCGCAGACACCATTGACGTTGGCCCCCGGTGAACCGTTGATCTTCGCGCCGCCGCTCAACGTAACCGCCGTCAATATCGTGCGCCCCGACGGGGCAGCGGTGCGTCTGCTGCCCGAACAGGGTCGCGTCCAATTCGCTGAGACCGACGCCCCTGGTCTCTACCAAATCGTCTGGGACGGCGTCGTTCAGGCCCGTTTCGCCGTCAATCTGGCCGTGTCCCAAGAGTCGAACATCGCGCCGCAGATCCTCACTGCCTTCGCAGGCGATGGCGGCGAAGGCTCGCCCCTGCTTCAAGCCGCCCGCCGCGAATGGTGGCGACTTCTGGCGTTCGCGGCTTTGGCCGCTCTCGTGATGGAGTGGATCGCGTATCAGCGGGGGGCAGTGACGAGACTTCTGAATAGGGGCCGCATGTAGCGCGTGTTGCATGGGTATAGACAGATGACCGTTCATCCGCAGCCGCGGGCTAGCGGCATGTGGCCTGCGAGGACGTGATTGCGTGGCGGCAACGTGAATTCGGCGGGAAAGACCGCACGCTGATAGCGTGCAGCTACGGTAGAGGACGATCTGCAACCAAAGCGTCAAGCTTCAGGACGCACCGCAAAGAGTAACCTGTAACAGGAGACCCGATGTCCTTAACCTTCATCTACCCGGCCACACTCTGGCTGCTGCTGCTCGTACCCGCGTTGGTAGGGTTGGCGCTGCTGGGGGATCGGCGACCTACCCGGTTTCGTTTTTGGATGGTGCTCGTACTGCGTTCGCTGCTCATGACGGCGCTGATCTTGGCGTTGGCCGGCGTGCAACTGCGTCTGCCCTCCGACACGATCACGACGGTCTTTGTGCTCGATGTGTCGGACAGCGTGCCCGCGGCGGAGCGGGCGCGCGGGCGAAGCGTTGATCCGCGCCGCCGTGGATGAAATGACGGAGCAAGATCAGGCCGCCATCGTCGTCTTCGGCAAGGACGCATTGGTGGAGCGTCTGGCCTCGCCCGATCCCCTCTTTGCCGACCTGTCCTCCGTGCCGCTGACCAGCCGTACCAACATCGGCGACGCCCTGCAACTGGCCACAGCGCTCTTCCCAGACGCCGGGGCGCGACGCATCGTGCTCCTCTCTGATGGGCGCGAGAATGTGGGCCGCGCTCTAGAACAGGCCGAACTGGCCGCTATCCACGGAATCGAACTCTCGTACATGCCGCTCGACGGCCCCGAAGGCGAAGGCGAAGTGTTGATGGAGCGCCTGGACGTGCCCGCCGACGTACGCCAGGGGCAGAATTTCGATCTCTCGCTGGCCGTAAACAGCACGGCAGCTACTGACGCCACCTTGCGCATCTTCGCCGATGGATCGCTGATCCACAGCCAGAGCGTGCGCCTGCAGCCGGGTGTCAATCGCTTCCGCGTCCCCTTTGAGGATGCTCAGAGCGGCTTCGTCCGCTTCCGCGCCCAGGTTGTCCCTGACAGCGATACGTGGTTGCAGAACAACGAGGCCGGCGCGTTTACCGTTGTCCACGGCGAGCCGCACCTCCTGCTCGTCGCCAGCGCCGAGGATGGGGCCAACCTGGCCCAGGCGCTTTCGGCGGCGTCGATGGATGTCTCCATGATCGGGCCTGCCGACCTGCCCACGTCCCTGACCGAGCTTGCCGCCTATGACGGCATCATTTTGGCGAACGTCGCTGCGACGGCGCTGCCTGCCGGAAGCATGGAAACGTTGCAGGTTTACGTGCGTGATCTGGGCAAGGGGTTGCTGATGAGCGGCGGCGAAAATGGCTTTGGCGCCGGCGGCTACCTGCGCACTCCGCTGGAAGAGACGCTGCCGGTAGAGATGGACGTGCGCAGCCGCGAACAGACGCCTAATCTTGCCCTGGCACTGGTGGTCGACAAGTCTGGCAGTATGGGGGCCTGTCACTGTGAAGATCCCAACCTGGAACAGAGCTATGTACGCCGTCCCATCGGCCAGCCCAAGGTGGATATTGCCAAAGAAGCCGTGATGCAGGCGGCGTCGGCGCTGGGGCCGCAGGACTACCTGGGCGTGGTCGCTTTCGACGGCGGCGCCCATTGGGCTGTCGACGTGAATCAAGTGGGCGGCTTTGCCCAGATCGAGAACGCGATTGGCGGCATCCAGGCCGCAGGTGACACCAACATCCGCATAGGCCTGGAAAGCGCCTACCACGCCCTGCAAAAAGTGGACGCGCGCCTTAAGCACATCATCCTCCTTACCGACGGCTGGCTGCAGGAGGGCGAGCTGGCGACGTTGGCCGTGCAGATGCGCGGCGAAGGCATCACGCTCAGCGTGGTGGCGGCGGGCGGCGGATCTGCCCTGTACCTTATGGGACTGGCCGAACAGGGCGGTGGACGCTACTATCCTGCCACCGATATCATGCGCGTGCCCGATTTCTTCCTCAAGGAGACAGTGCAGGCGGTAGGCCGCTATGTGGTGGAAGAGCCGTTCTATCCTTTCCTCTCGCGGTCGAGCCCCGTGCTGCGGGGCGTGGCGATGGCCGAACTTGCCTCTGTTGTGGGGCTACAACGGCACTACGCCCAAAGAGACGGCGCAGGTAGCGTTGACCACGCCGCAGGGTGATCCGTTGCTGGCGACGTGGAACTACGGTCTGGGCCGCGCCGCTGTGTGGACTTCGGACCTCAAGGGGCGTTGGGCCACCGAATGGGTGATGTGGGATGGGTTCGCACCTTTCGTGGCGCAGTTGGTGGATTGGACGCTGCCGCTGCCGCAGGTTGAAGGCATGGCAGCACGCGCCGATTTCGCTGGCGGCAACGCCGTTCTCTCCGTGGCTGCCGAGGACGATAGGGGCCTGCCCATGAACTTCCTCGACGTGGCGGCCACCGTCATCGGCCCCGACCTGGCCGTCACGGAGACAACCCTGCGCCAGACAGCGGCGGGTCATTATGCCGTGGAGGTGGACGCGCCACAGCCAGGCGCGTACCTGGTGCGCCTGGCTGTGGCCGAGGATGGCATAGTACTTGGTCAGCAGACATTGGGGTTCGTCGCGCCTTACTCGCCCGAGTATCGGACGGGAGGCACTGATCGGGCGCTGCTGGGACGGCTGGCGGCTATCACAGGTGGCAGTGAACTGGCCGAACCGGCGGCTGCCTTCGCCGATAATCTGCCCTTCGTGGGTGCGGTGCAAGAGATCTGGGACGTGCTACTCCTGATCGTTGTCCTGCTCTTTCCGCTGGATATTGCGCTGCGCCGGGTGATGCTGGAACCTGGGCTGTTGGGGCGACTGGCCGCCCGCCTGGGGCTGCGCCATGCAGAGCACCCGGCGGCAGAACCGGCTGAGCCCGTATTGGGTACGCTCGTCCGCGCGCGTGACCGCGCTCGCCGCCGACAGTCGCGGCAGACGGCTGCGGACGTGTCCACAACACCCACGGTGGAAGATCAGCCGATAGCGTCGCCTGGCGATGTGGAGAAGCCGGACGAGGCTTCCTCCACCGATTCGCTGGCGCGTCTGCGTGAGGCCAAGCGCCGGGCGCGGGGGAAGAATTCAGGGGATAAAGCGATGGAGTAGCCCCTGATGTTGGGCCTGGTTCGCCCTGAACGGGCTACATCCCGGCACTCGGGCCAGGTCATTTCGGCGTAGCAATAGTTCAGGCCGCGACGCCTCCATCATCAATTGTAAGGACGATCTTTCCCATTGTATGGCCCGACTCGATTTGCCGATGGGCGTTCTGTACGTCGCGCCAGGATCGCGCTTCTGTCATCGTCGTCACAAGGACGCCCTGATCGAGCAGATCCGAGATGCGGCCCAGGATCTGGCCCTGTTTCTCCGGTTCTACACCTAATCTCGGCCGTGTGAACATCAGTTCGAAGGCGAGCGAGCCGCGAATCGGGAAGAGTCCGCTGACGTCGAGAGCCTGTGCCGGCGGCCCACCCAGGATGGCACAGATGCGGCCTAAGGGGTTGAGCACAGAGACTAACTCGGCAAAGTTGGTGAGCGGGGCCGTGGTGAAGATGAAATCGACGCCATCCATGCCGCGCTCGCGCAACTGGGGCGCAAACGGCTGCGTGTGATCGATGGTGGCATCGGCGCGCAGGCGCAGGCAGACCTCGCGGCTTTCCTGGCGCGAGGCGGTGGCGATCACGTGGAGATTGCATACCTGCTTGGCAATCTGAATCGCTATGGAGCCGACGCCGCCGGCACCCCCCACAATCAGCACTGTCTGTGGATTCCCATTGGGCGATTGCTGCGCACCCAGCGTTTCGATCAGCCCTTCCCAGGCCGTCAACGCCGTGAGTGGCACGGCAGCAGCCTCCTCGAAGCTGACCGATTCGGGCTTGTGGGCCACGATACGCTCGTCCACGGCGACATAGTGCGCGTAGGAACCGGGACGGGTCACGTCGCCTGCAAAAAAGACGGTTTCGCCCACGGCAAAGCGCTGCACGCTCGACCCAACGGCTACCACCTCACCCGCTGCATCCCATCCGACGATGAGTGGCGGATTGGGAACAGCGGCGCCCGGCGATCCACCGCTGCGCATTTTGGCGTCCACCGGATTGACCGCCGTGGCGTGGACACGCACCAGCAGATCGCGTGGCCCCGGCGTAGGCGTGGGCACCGAGCGCAGCGACATCACCTCGGGGCCGCCGTAGACGTCCTGCGCAATCGCCGTCATCGTTGATGGAATGGGTGACATGAGGGCTCCTTTATGTGTTCAACCATTGCTGGGCGTCGGCGGTCCGCCATTGTAACTGCAAGTCGGTCGTCTCGTGTGGCTTGAAGGGAAGGATCACGTCGTCGAGCTGTGTCTCCAAAACCTCGATCTGGGAAAGATCCGCCACACCGAGGCCCAAGGAGTGGGCATAGTTGAGCAGCCCCATCGCCATGGGATCGAAGCCCATCGCCTTCGTCATCACAGCGTCCGCCGCGAACACGTCGACGCCTGCCGCCACAATGCCCAGGGGAACGCCGTCATCGCCGCCTGGGCCGTTGCCTTGCAGGCCGCGCGTGCCGTCTACTACGGCGATCGTGGGGCTGAGGAAGCGCGCCAGCCGAATTAGGTTGAGGTTGAGCACCTGTGCCTCATCGGGCAGAAGACGTTCGGCGTGAGTGTTGTATCCGTGCATCTTGACTCGATCTGGTTTGGCGATCGTGCCCATAATCATGTTCTTGAGCGCCAATGTCACCACGCAGACGTCGTGAGTCTTGGCCACCGCCATCGAAATCGTGCATGGGCATTCGAGCACGGTCATGGGCATGCGCACCATAGCCTGGCTACGATCTGCCAGCACAATAGGTGTCTCTTGCCAGCGTGTTTCCTGATTTAGATCGATCAGTCGGATCGGTACCTCATACTCGGACTGCAAAGTATGGTAACCCAGTAACTCGAAGGCCTGGCCCGAATGATCCTCATTGCCGCCTTCGGCGATCAGGATCTCGTGGGGCGGAGTCGGCGTCGTCATCAGGAAATCGATGGCCCCGCGCATAGCGTCTACGTGACTCGATGCCAGTTGGTTCTTGCTTGAGAGGAAGTTGGGCTTGAGCATCACTTGCGGTGCCAGTTTGGCTTCCACTTCCTGGCGAACCAGTGACAGCGCCCGGAAAACATTGCTTCGCCGATCTTCGCCTTGCGCCAGGCCAACACGTGCTCGCTTCGTCATGAAAATTCATTCGCTTTCTAGTTATACCAACGGTGATAGGAATTGCCGCCCGCGAAGTTCTTCCGGACAGTCGATCTGTGGGTTTTGCGTGTAGTTTTTCAATAATTCGGCGGACCGGTTAATGAGGTCGGCATAGGTGATGGCTCCGTTCGCCTCGCGCAGGGCCGTCGCCAACGACCACGTAAACGCGCCACGATGTTCGCCATCAATGAATGCATCCGCCGCGGTTTCGTCGTCGCGGCACGCCGCAAGCAGAATCTGGGGTTTGGTATTGGATACTTTGGCGTGCTTCTCGCGGCGGAAACGGGACAGTAACTGATCTTTGATCTGGTCGCGCACATCGAGCCATTCGCGGAAGGATCGTTCCCCGCGCGCCTCCGTCAGGCGCGGAGCGAGCCAGCTATCCTCAACGTCTTTTTCCTGCAACTTCAGGCGAGCAATCCGCATTTGCATTTCTTCGGGGGGGGTGATGAAGCGCTCCTTCAGGTCCACTACGTCTGGCGGGACGACCTTGTTGATGCTGCCGCTGTGGCAGCAATCGGCCACAAAGGAAAAGCTGACCGTGTCGGGCACCTTCTCGAAGAATTCACGCAAGACGTCATCCTTCATCGGGTTGGTCCATGAATGATCGTGGGGAACGATCACTTCGTCGAGCTTGTCCCCTTCCTCGCTGGTGCTATCTGCCACCTGTGTGCCGTGGCTGGCAAAGTGGAAGAGGCGCACATCCTTGCCGTCGCCGGTATAGTCGCTGAAAAGCCAAGACAGGCCGTCGCGGATATTCTGCGCGGTGGCGTCGGCATCATTGAGCAGGCGGATCTCATCAGCGTCGAAGCCGTAGAGGTCGCCCAGCAATTGGCGCATGGACATGCTGTCATTGACGCAGCCACGCAGCGTCCAATCGGCCCGCGTAAACTGGTTGATTCCGACCAGAAAAGCACGCTTTGACATGGAGTTTCTCCTTGGGTAGTGGTTTTTTGGCGGGAGATGGGGTTGCGACGCTGAGAACATCCGGTAAATGTGATTTTGGCCTTGAAATCATCTCATGCACCAATATTCCCGGTATCCGTGACAGTGTGTAGTACATTCTCTACCAATTGGCGAGTTTCTTCAATTTTATCAAGCATATTTGACGGATATTCCAGATGTTCACCAATTAAAACAGGGGAAGGCATGGCCCTCCCCTGTTCGTCACGCGAATGGCGCGGTCTCTGCGTTTACGCCGAAGTCGGCCGCGGCAGATCGAGGATCGCCTGACATTCGTCCTGTACGAACTGCATACCTTCCTCGAAGCCGACATCGCCGTAGAAGAGATCCGGCGTCGTGTTGGCCCATGTATCCTGGAATTCCTGGAAGCGCACGTTATAGGGCATGGCAAACGGGCCCGGAATCGAAGGATCGGACATCATGGCGTAAGCCCGCTGGAAGATCGGGTGCAGTTCCGCCATGACTTCGCTGTCCGTCCACACGGACTTGCGCGGGATGGGGAAGGAGGGCGGATTGAGCACAATGAAAACGCCTGATTCGGAGCGCAGCAAGTACTTGATCAGATCAAACGCCTCGTCGGGGTGCTTGGTGCCGGAGTAGGCCGAGAACATCGACACGAAGGCGTTGTAGCCGCGGGTTCCTTCCGGCCCGGTCGGGTGCAAGACCAGATCGTATTCAAAGTTGTCGGCAATCGTCTGCTGTAGATCGCGCACCGCATACAGGCCAAACGTCGAAGTTGCCAGTGTGCCGGCTGTAAACTGGAGCCCCTGCGCTTCGTCGCGCGAGGGTGCACAGTTCAGTTCGTTGCGCAGTGACCACACCCACTCCGCGGCCTCGATGCATTCGGGAGCTACGTTGAAATTGAGCTGCGTGCCTTCTTCCCCGATCAGTTCGGTGCCGTACGCTCGGCTGAGATTCGAGAAGTCGTAGTAGTTGCCGGGGAGGTATTGTGTGCCGTAGACACCATTGTCGGCGTCGGTTGCCTGTTGAGCCAATTCGGCATACTGTAGCGTCGTCCAGTCGTCTTGCGGGTAGTCGAGCCCTTTTTCATCCAGGATGTTCTTGTTATAGATGACCAGTGCCGGATTGCCGGGGTGCATTTCGTAGGGCAAACCATACGTTTTGCCATCCACTTTACAGCCGTCGACCGCGGTCTGGAAGAAGTCATCAATGTTGAGATCGGGCGAAGCGGAGATCTGATCGTCCAGGGGCAGGAACGCTCCGGAAACTGCCGAGAACGGGAACCATTTGATCCCACTGTAGACTACGTCCCAGAGTGTGTCAGTGGCGAGCATGGTGAGCTGAAGCTTGGGCATCTCGGCATAGACGATTTCCTGAACGTCGAGTTCCACATCTGGGTGTTGCTCTGCCCATTCCTTCGAGAGCTGACGCTGCCATTCGTGGAAGGTAATGGCATAGGTAGCGATGCTCATGGTTTTTTTTGCCGCGTCCGGCGCGGAGGCGCTAGTGTCCCCGGTGGGAGCACTGGCAGGAGCCGGCGCACAGGCCGCCAACCCCACTGCGGCTGTGCTCATGCCCATCCATTTGAGCACCTCGCGTCGCGTCATCTTTGAAGCCATGATTGTCCTCTCCTTGTGTGGTGGTAGAAGTGCAGCACAGATCTGACGTGGATTTTCGCACTACGATCAAACTATCCAGGTAGGGCAAAGGTGATTACCCTTTGATCCCGGATAGTACAATCCCTTGGACGAAGTAGCGTTGGGCCATAAAGAAGATGATCAGCACCGGCAAGATCACCATGACCGAAGCCGCCATGAGCAGGTGCTGTGTGGGGGCACCGGCAGCGTCGGGCAATTGACGGAAGTAATTGAGACCCACCGCCAACGTATATTTGTCTGGAGTGTGGACATAGATGAGCGGATTGACGAAGTCATTCCAGCCGGCGATGAACGAAAGCACCGCCACCGTGGCCATGACGGGGCCGCTCAAGGGCAGGATAATGTTCCAGAAAATGCGCGGATAACTGGCTCCATCAATCAATGCCGCTTCATCCAGCTCTCGGGGCAGCGACATAAAGAACTGACGAAACAAGAAGATGAAGAACGCTCCGCCGCCAAACCAGTGAGGAACCCACAACGGGCGCAGCGTCTCGACCCAACCCAGCTTGTGGAACAAGACAAACTGCGGAATCAACGTTACTTGAGCCGGAAGCATCATTGTGCCCAGGGTGATGAGGAAAACGATGTCGCGCCCCCTGTAGCGAAAACGGGCAAAGGAATAGGCGACGATCGATGCCGAGAGCACTGTTCCCGCAGTGCTCAGACCTACGACATAGATGCTGTTCCACGTCCACCGCATGAACGGAACCTTCTGCAGTACATAGGTGTAATTCTGCCATTGGGCTGTTTCTGGCAACCACGTCGGCGGGAATGTCATCAGTTCCTTCACCTGTTTGAGAGAACTGGAGACTGTCCAGAAGAAGGGGAACATGAAAACAATGCCCAGACCCACCATGAGCACGTACAATAAAATCGACCGCCGCAGGTTGGCGTTGGCTGTGGAACGCCGTTGTTTTTCTGCGTTAGTACCTATGTTTGTCAACATCTGGCCTTGGGTGGTCATAGTCGCTTACTCTCCTGCATAGTAGACCCAGCGGCGGGACCAATTCATTTGAATGTAGGTAAAAGCCAACAAGAGTACCACAAAAACCCAGGCCAGCGCCGAGCCATAGCCCATGCGGAAGTACTCGAAGGCTTGCCGGTAGATATGCAACGCAAAGAACCAGGTTGCGTAGGAAGGACCACCCTGAGTTGCCACAAACGCCAAGGTAAATACTTTCAGCGCGCCGATGACGCCCAAGATTAGATTGAAGAGCAATGTAGGCGAAATCATGGGGACGGTGACATGGCGGAACTTCGACCAGGCGCTGGCCCCGTCCATATCGGCAGCCTCGTAGAGTTCCTGGGGGACGCCCTGCAAACCGGCGAGAAAGATCAACATGTTGTTGCCACCTACGGCGGCCCACAGCGTGATCATGATCAGCGCTGTCATCGCCCAGTCCTTGCTTGCCAGCCATCCAGGACCATCGATCCCTACCCAACTCAAGATCAGGTTGATGGGTCCGACGCTGGGATGAAAGAGCCACGTCCACAGGACGGCCAGGGCAACGGCAGGTGTCAGACTGGGCAGAAAAAAGATGGTGCGGAAAACGTTGGTCCCTTTGATGCGTTGGTTGAGCAGTGTCGCCAGAGCCAATGAGCCAAACAAACCAATGGGAACCACTGCCAGCGAGTAGATCAGCGTTCGGTACAGTGACGGCCAGAACTGCTTGTCCTCAAAAAACGCTTTTTGGTAATTTGCCACACCAACCCACTGTGGTGGCGCCAGCACCGTATATTCTGTGAGGCTGAAGTAGGCCGAGGCAACAATCGGGCCGAGGATGAACACGGTCAGACCGATGATCCAGGGAGAAAGGAAGATGTACCCCCATAGCGCTTCTCGCGCCTGGAAGTTTGATTTAGCACCGGCAACGCGCGCCAACAAGCCAACGGTTGGCTTTGTGGGGTGGGATGAAGAAGCAACAGCCATGGACTCTCTCCTTTACCGATAGGACCCGGCGCGTGGATGGTTTGCGCCGTTTTGGGAAAACGCACAGCATACCACCGGCTTAAGTGCCGACACACTGCAAGGCGATCCGCGACAAGCACCAAAGACGATTGGTGCGGCTTTTTTACCGACACAGGGGGCGTTCAAAGCCGACTATAGGAATACCGAAATTCAGATGATTGTGGAGTGGGCGAAAGTATAGCACGGTGCAAAAGTATAGGCAAATAGCTATTTTTAGTGTGGCTGCGCCCAAGGAGATCCGGCTACCGGTGACACGACCTGGGCAAGTAGGCAAATATGCTATGCTCTTTCTCATCTCCTGTTTGATATACTTGGGGGTGTCAAGAGGACGTTTTGTTCTCATGGACGCTTCAGCCATTCACTGTAAACGGTGGTCTTTCCTATGCCCGATTCTAGTGCTCCTTCTGATCACGTGGACGAACCTACCCGGTACGTTCCGGTACAAGATCCGCCGTCGATGGCTTCTGCGGGCGGCAAAGCACAGGAGATCGAGATGATCTACCGGCAGGCGATTTCTGCTGCAGGCGGGGTTCCCTATCGCCGGGAAAACCGCCCGGATGGACCGGTATTTTCCTTTCTGGGGGATAACTTTGAAGAGGTCACAGGCTTCCCTCTGGAAACTATGACACCTCTCATCTGGCAGGCCGCGATTCGGGAAACCCACTTCCGCGGACAACTGGCCGGGTTGACAGTGGAAGAAGCCAGCCGCCGCGTCGTTCACAATGAAGTGAGCACATGGACGGCCGACGTACGAATCATCACACCCGATGGAGAAGAACGGTGGATCTCCGATAACTCGATCGAGCAGCGCGATGCAAACGGCGACTCCACCGGCTCGGTCGGTTTCTTACAGGATGTTACCTGGCGCAAACGCCTGGAAGCCGAGGCTCGAACCGCTTTGGCTGCTGCCGAATTGGCCAACCGTGCCAAATCAGACTTCCTGGCGAACATGAGTCACGAGATTCGTACGCCGCTTAGCGCGATGGTGGGGATGACGCGTCTCTTGCTCGACACCGAACTCAACGCGGAGCAAAGGGACTTTGTGCAGACGATCCTTTCCGGCAGCAGTACGCTGGTTTCGATCGTCAATGATGTCCTCGACTTCTCGAAGGTAGAGTCGGGCATGCTTGAATTAGAGGTGCAGCCGTTTGACCTGCATCTTTGCATGAAAGGCGTCCATGACCTCTTTCGCCGGGCAGCCGCCGAGAAACAACTTCTATTTCACCTGCGTCTAGCGCCCGACCTGCCTCGACAGTTGCTCGGGGATGAACTGAGACTGCGCCAGATTTTGCTCAATTTGGTGGGCAACGCCGTCAAATTTACCGAGCGCGGGGCCATCCACGTTTCGGCGAGCGTTGGCCAACGGGACCAAACGGGCCTCGTCGAACTGAAATTCGCGATCAGCGACACCGGTATCGGTATTCCCGCCGACCGCACGGATCGCCTCTTCCATTCTTTCTCGCAGGTGGATGCTTCCCGCTCCAGGCGTTATGGAGGAAGCGGGCTGGGACTTGTCATCAGCAAACGTCTTTGTGAACTGATGGGGGGGCGCATTTGGGTAGAGAGCGAGAGCGGCGTCGGCTCTCACTTTCACGTCTCGGTGTGGATGCACTCTCTGGACGAACAACCCGTCGCACACTCAACGCCTGAATCTGCTGCGGAAGCTACGCTTGATCCAAACTTGCGTATTCTCCTGGCTGAGGACAACCCGACCAATCAGAAGGTCATGCTGTTGATTTTGAATCGGATGGGGTTGTGCGCCGACGTGGCCGCCAATGGAAACGACGTGCTCAAACGGCTGGAAGCACAAGTCTATGATGTGATCTTAATGGATGTGCAGATGCCCGAAATGGATGGATTGACGGCGGCGCGCCTGATTCGCAGCAATAGACTCTTGAGCGCCCAGCCTGCCATCGTGGCCCTTACCGCCAATGCGGTAAGTGGAGATCGTGAGATGTGTCTGGCTGCGGGAATGGACGCTTACCTGGGTAAGCCGTTTAAGATCGAGGATCTGACCGCTGTTCTGAACCAGGTAGCCTGTGCAAAGTAATGGGTTTACAAAGGACGGACCCAAAGGCCCGTCCCTTGTCCCGTTTGGATTTACTAAGTCCTTGAACTCAGATCTCTGCTGATCAATTACCCGTTTTTCTGTATCTTCGCCCACGAATCGCGCAAACCGATGGTCTGGTTAAAGACTAGACGGTCGGTCGATGATACCCTGCTGTCAACGCAGAAGTATCCTTTGCGCTCAAACTGCACAGCCACACCCGGCGGCAAGTTGGTGACGCTCGGTTCAACTTTCGCCTGCACCACCTGAAGTGAATCGGGGTTGAGGTTATCTGTTAAATCACCGCCCTCGGGGATGCTGGTCGGATCTTCCACATTGAACAGCCGATCGTACAGGCGGACCTCTGCGTCAACGGCATGGGCCGCTGAGACCCAGTGGATCGTCCCCTTGACCTTGCGGCCATCGGGCGCATAGCCGCCTTTGGTTTCCGGATCGTAGGTGCAGCGCAGTTCCACAATTTCCCCGTTTTCGTCTTTGATCACTTCTTCGCATTTGATGAAGTAACCCCAACGCAAGCGTACTTCGCTGCCTGGCGACAGGCGGAAGAATTTGCGGGGCGGATCCTCCATGAAGTCATCGCGTTCGATATAGAGTTCACCCGAGAATGGCAACAGTCGACTGCCCGCGCGCTCGTCTTCGGGGTTGTTGACCGCTTCGACTTCTTCGTCCTGCCCGGCGGGATAGTTCGTGATCACGACTTTGAGTGGGTCGAGAACGCCCATCACCCGATTGGCGGTGCTGTTTAGCTCCTGACGGATGTAATGCTCGAACAAAGCGATATCGACGGTGCTGTTGGTCTTGGACACGCCGATCTGGTTACACAGATCGCGAATTGCCTTTGGGGGCACCCCGCGGCGACGCATGGCCGCCAACGTCGGCATGCGAGGATCATCCCAGCCGTCGACGAAGCCTTCCTCCACGAGACGGCGCAGATAGCGCTTGCTCAACAGCGTATACGTCAAGGCCATGCGGGCGAACTCGATCTGCTGCGGGTGCAGGTCGAGTTCGAGCTGATACAAGTACCAGATCGTAGAGCGGACGGTGATCCTCGTATTCCAGCGTGCAGAACGAGTGAGTGACGCCTTCGACTGAATCGCTCTGACCGTGCGCCCAATCATACATGGGGTAGATGCACCACTCGTCACCGGTGCGTTGATGATGGGCGTGGCGAATGCGATACATTACGGGGTCGCGCAAATTGATATTGCCCGAGGACATGTCGATCTTGGCGCGTAGCACCTTGGCGCCGTCGGGGAATTCACCGGCGCGCATGCGGGCAAAGAGATCAAGGTTCTCTTCGACCGGTCGATCTCGGAATGGACTTTCACGCCCCGGCTCCGTCAACGTGCCGCGGTGTTCACGAATCTGATCGGCGTCGAGGTCATCGACGTAGGCTTTCCCTTGCTTGATCAGCTCCACAGCCCAGTCGTAGAGTTGTTCAAAATAATCCGATGCATAGAAAATGCCGGCCGGTTCGTACCCCAGCCAGTGGATGTCTTGTAGTTGTGCGTCGACAAATTCCTGTTCCTCTTTAACGGGATCGGTATCGTCGAAACGCAAGTTGCAAATTCCGCCAAATTCGCGCGCCACATCGAAGTCCAGGCAGATGGCCTTGGCGTGACCAATGTGCAGGTAACCGTTCGGCTCAGGGGGGAAGCGAGTCTGCACCCGCCCGCCAAAGCGGCCCTGGCGAACGTCCTCGCTGACCATTTGGCGCACGAAATCGAGAGAGCCGCTCTCTTCGTTGATTGATTCCTCAGAAATTTTCTCGGTCATGGTACATCCCATCTTAGGTTGGCGAATCAGAATGCCACAAGTGTACACCGGAGATTGCATCGGTACCGTCAGCGATCTCCTGTCCCTGGATTGTAGGCGGAAATGTTGGTTTAGGCAAAACGATCTTCGTGATCAATGCCACTTCTGCCTGCACAATTCGCACTTCGCTTACCTAGGATCTATACTGTCTCGATCGGTAAATAGGTGAATCATTTGGAATCGAGGTAATGTGTTCTGGCTACTGCTTGAGATCTTTTTCAACAATGTGATGCCGGTCTTCGTGCTGGTGATGATAGGATACTTTGTCAGCGGACGGCTCGGCCTCGAGGGGCGCACGCTGACTCGCTTCGCCTACTATGTGCTGGTGCCTGCCTTCGTCTATAACATTATGAGTGGCGCTCGCATGGAAGCGCACTTGGCCCTGCGCATGATCGGCTTCATTCTGCTTGTGCATGTGGCCGTGGCGCTGCTGGGCTTTGGGGTTGGTAAGCTGCTGCGACGGTCGCCCGAAATGGTGGGCGCTTACGTTGTGATCGCCGTCTTTGGGAACGTGGGCAATTTTGGCTTGCCCATCATCGAGTTTCGGTTGGGATCCGATGCGCTGGTGGCAGCGACCTTCTACTTTCTGGCAATTACGATGGTGGCCTTTGTGGTGGCGGTGGCGGCGGCCAATTGGCATCGCGGCGGTGGAGTAGGAGCAGCCTGGGCAGTCTTCAAAACCCCGGCCTTGATTGCGCTGGTACCCTCTCTGCTCGTCAATTGGAGCGGCGTTGATCTGCCCGCCTTTGTGGAACGCAGCACGTCTCTGCTGGCCGGTGCTATGATCCCCACCATGTTGGTGACGTTGGGCGTTCAATTAGCCGCCATGAAACAGATCCGCTTCAGTGCCGACGTGGTGATCGCCAGCGCAATTCGCTTAATTGGCGGCCCCGTGCTGGCCGCCGTAATCGTCATCCCCTTTGGGCTCACCGGCCTAGAGCGCGCCGCCGGCATCTTGCAAGCGGGCATGCCCGCCGCCGTCCTTGCCACCATTATCGCGCTCGAGCACAAACTGCTGCCCGACTTCGTCACCACCACTGTCCTCTTCTCCACGCTGAGCAGCCTGTTAACGCTCACCGTGCTGTTGGCGCTGATTTAGGGCGGATCCCACGAGATTGTGGTGATTTGATAGAGGGGGGGTGCGTTGTGTACAATGCCTGCACCCTATGCCTACGCTGTGCAGCAGTGGCGGTTGCTCCGCCCCAATCTTAGGAATCACCCATGTATGCGCTGACTGAAGCGATTCTATTTGACTGGCCTCTGCGACCGGTGACTACAACGATCTTGCTGGCGGTGGCTGCGCTCTATGCCTGGGGATGGGTGCGTTCACGGCGAGCGTACCCCAAATTGGCGACGCCGACGCGCCTCATTTCCTTCGCCGCGGGCTGGCTCGCCGTCACCATCGCCATGATCTCGCCGATCTACGCGTTACATGGCGAACTGTTGGCGGCGCGTGTGATACAGCAGATTCTGTTGGGAATTGTGGCGCCGCCGTTGCTCTGGCTGGCCTGTCCATTTCATATAGTGGTGTGGGGAATGCCTGTAGGATTGCGCAAGGTGGTGACGCGACGCATTCTCTTGCGGACGACGACAGGACGCTTGAGTCGCTGGATCACCAGGCCGGTCTTTGCCTGGCTGGGCACGCTCACCGTCTTTTTGATGTGGCATGAGCCGCAAGTGGTGGCGTGGACGATTGCCCACGATTGGATCTACGATCTGACCCTGATCATCTTCTTGGGGGCGTACTTACTCTTTTGGTGGCATCTGATCGGCACAGGTCCGCGGATTCATACGGCTTTGCCCGGCTGGATGGCTTTCCTCTACATCATCCTGGGTGGAGAACTGCCCAATATGGTGACGGGGGTAACGCTCGCCTTCCGTGACTCTCCGGCCTACCTTGCCTACGCCGGCCCAACCGCGGTTTACGGACTCACATCCATGCAAGATCAGATGGTGAGCGGCGGGATGATCTGGCTGATCGGAAGCCTTGCCTACGTGACCACGGCGATCATTCTCCTGGCCCGTTTCTTTAAGCCCGACGACGCGCCGCCTCGTCTTCCCTTTAGTTGGGATGCTACCGAGCGAACCATCGCACCGGGGCTAGAACACCGGGTACCGCCCAGTTCTTTGCGCAAGATCGATGCTCGCAACCTTTAGCATCAAGCCAGGTTGCGAAATCCGTTGCCGTAGACCACAACTTCTACGCCGCCCTCCACCACGGTTGGGTGGACGATTTTAACGCCGATGACCCCGTCATAGCCTCTTTCTGTCGCCTTCTTTTCTAGATCAAGCAGAGCCTGATCCACGGCAGTCTGGATCAGGCTCTCATAGTGCCCCATACGTCCGCCGATGAGATTGCGGATGTTTTCGCGCACATCCTTCACCACATTCGCGGCGTAGACAGTCACCACTACCAGCAATTCACCAACTTCAACTTTGTCGTGTAACTGATCTAGCGCAATGAGCATGCCCTAATCCTTATCCGATCTTTACCGATCCTGCTTGGGCAGATTCAGCGTCACCTGGACGGGCTGACTGCGACGAAAGAGCAACCGAAGGCCGATCAGCAGCAGGACGGCCGCGCCCAACAGGAACAGCAGGTTACGCAACGTGCCATACTTGCGCCAAAAGAGGAGCAACGTGACCTCGCCGTTGACGAGCCGCCCTGCATCTTCTACAACCTCGCCGACCTGATCGACGGGCGATTGTTGCGTGCCGGCTTTGTCACCGGATAGAAACGCGAGCGTCTCTTCCACGTTCTCGCTGGCCAGCACGGCCTGTCGTACCGGTTCATTTTGGAGTTTCGCCATCAGGCCAGGATCGCGTATCAAGCGTTGGACGAGCATGTTGCTCTCGCCGGCATCCAGTTCGGCAATGTAGCGTGCCAGCCAACGCAGATCTTCCGCTGCGTAAACGTCAGTTAGCCTCGAAACGCTGGCTGTGGGCAGTGCCAGCAGGACATCGCGTTCGATGCGGCTGAGCAACATGACGTCCAGCACGGCGTCCTTGCTGTTCAGTGCCAGGATCGCCTCGATTTCTGCCCCATCGGTAAAGCTTTCGGGCGTAGACACTTTATACAATTCGGTGGCAACCACCTGATCTAGATTGGCACCGGCCAGATCTGCCCAGGCCAGCACGAGGCCAGGGTTGGCGGTGGTGCGTAGGATTTCGTAGGCCGACTGTGGCAAATAGAAGAGCTGTGCCAACTGCCCATCGTCGATGGTAGCGAGGAGTCCCTCGTGTCCGACGCTTTCCTCGACGGTCACGACCAGTGTGGCCAGTTTGCCCACTTCCTCGGCGGTGACATCTTCGATCAGCGTGCGGAATTGGGGATTTTCGTCGGCCAGGCCTAACACCTGCGTGTATTTCCGTTTGAAATCCAGCCATGAACTGTAGACATCGTTGGAGACAGTACGGGCGATTTCGGGCATCTCTCTGCGCAGTTCTTCTTCAACGGTGACGGTGATCTCGCGGCGGATCGTCGTCTTGACGCTCTCCTCTTGCAGCGAGTTTTGGATCTGAGGCAATGCGCCGCGCCCGCCTTCAATCAGATCCCAGATAATCAGCCCACCGCCGATCACCCACCCGGCAATGGGAATGATCGAAGTTGCTGCCTTGCCCAGGACACGCCCCACAACCTTGCCTGCAATGCGTTGCGCCACCTTCTGCGCCAACCGCTTTGCAATCTGCGAGCCGATGATCACGCCGATGCCCGCCAGTGAGCGTGTATGGCTCTGCAACAATGGCACCACATTGGCCTCGACATTTGCCAGATCGATCTCACCCACTTGCTGTGAAATATCTGCTTCAAAGAGCGCCGCCATTGTGTCTGAGTAACTGTCGCCTACGAATGACTGCACGCACAGCAGCGCGGACGATGCCGAGCGCGCCGAGATCACCGTCATTTCTTCAGCAAGGGCATCGGCGACTTGTGCCGACAACGACGTGATTTGAGTGCGGAACCCCTCGGAACCAAAGGCGTCGTTGGCAATGTGTGTGGTGAACTCTTCCGCTTTGTCTGCCGACCAGCCTGACCAAAAGCGGCTCCAATAGCTCTCATCGCGATAGATGGCCTGGACGGCAGCTTCGACTTCACGATCGATAGTGCCATCCAGATCAAGCACGATCCAGGTGCGGTCGACCAGAGCGCCGACATCGACCTGGTCGCTCCCATTCACGAAGATCGTCTGTGTGATCTGGTTTAGTTCATCGCGCAATGCGGCTTCCTCGATGGACTCACACTCTTCAAACGTGTAGCCGGGGGGTGTTTCTTGCGCATAGCCATCGTGAGCCGGCCACGCTGTTGCCAGCAAGATCGCCACCAAATTGGCAAGCAACAGGCGGGCTAAGATTGGCACTTTTCTTGGTTGAGACATATGTTTCACCGGTAGAGTCAAGAAGCAAGTCGCAGCACAGGCTGAACAGGATGCGTCAACAAACCTAATGAGAATAGCAGAGCGTAGGGCGCGGACATCACTGCCGCCACCCTACGCTCTACGCAGTTCCGTTCGATTTGTTTCAGACAGAGGCCATTGGTCGCAGCGCTATACGGCAGGGGTCGCTGCACTTTCATCTGCCATGGCAACGGCAGAGCTGTCGCCGTCACTTGTGGCTGCGATGATGCGATTGAGCGCCTGCATGTACGCTTTGGCGCTGGCGACAATGATGTCCGTGTCCACACCGCGACCACTGAACAGGCGACGACGTGCTCGGCCCTGTGCAGTCTGACTGAATCCACGGCTTTCGGGTACTTCGACGCGGATGGTAACGTCGCCATTTGCGTCAATGCCTTCCGTCACGGCTTGCACTAAAAACTCTACCAGCGTGTTTTCGCTTTTGACGATGCGATTGATGCCCTTGTACACCGCATCTACCGGGCCAGCGCCAAAGCCGGCTTCGGTGGTCTCTTCGCCAGTGTTGTTGTTACGCAGGCGTACCACCGCTGTGGGGATCACATTGTTGCCACACTGTACTTGCAAGCCCAGCAGTTCCCACGTTTCCATCGGCTGGTAGAGTTCATCGGCCACCAGGGCTTCGATGTCGGCGTCGGTCACCGTCTTCTTTTTGTCTGCCAGTTCTTTAAAACGCACGAAGACCTCGTTGAGTTCCTCTTTTTCCAGCCGGTAGCCCATCTCTTCGAGGCGCACGCGCAGCGCATGACGACCGGAATGCTTGCCCAAAACCAGGCGGCTCTGGTTCAAGCCGATGGTGCTGGCGTCCATGATCTCGTAGGTCCGCTTGTTCTTCAGCATACCATCCTGGTGGATGCCTGCTTCATGCGCAAAGGCATTGGCTCCCACAATCGCCTTGTTTGGCTGGATCACCATACCGGTGTAGCGGCTAACCATGTCGCTGCTGCGGTGGATCTCGGTTGTGTTGATGTCTGTCTCCAGGTTATAGACTGCCTGGCGTGTGAAGAGCGTCATTACCGCTTCTTCGAGGCTGGTGTTGCCGGCGCGTTCACCGATGCCGTTGAGGGTGACTTCGATCTGCCGCGCACCGTTGACGACGCCTGTCAGTGTGTTGGCGGTAGCCAAGCCCAAATCGTTGTGACAGTGAACGCTGAAGATTACATCCTTGCCGCCAGGGACATTCTCGCGCAGATGCTTAATCAGCCCACCGAATTCTTCTGGCGTGGTGTAGCCGACAGTGTCGGGGATATTCAGCGTGGTGGCTCCGGCCCGAATTGCGACTTCGAGCACACGTACCAGAAATTCCGGATCGCTGCGTCCGGCGTCTTCAGGGCTGAACTCTACGTTGTCACATAGGCTGCGCGCATACTCCACCATATCGCCGACAGTCTCCAACACTTGGTCGCGGCTCATGCGCAGTTTGTGTTCCATGTGAATATCGCTGGTTGCAATAAAGGTGTGGATGCGAGGGCGCACTGCCGGTGCAACGGCTTCCCAGGCTTTGTCGATATCCTTCTTATTGGCGCGAGAGAGGCCGGCGATGAAGGGCGGCGCCGAGATATTGCCATTCTTGTCGATGCGCGGTGTGCGCCCCACCGTCTCGGCAATGCGTTTGACGGCGGCCAGATCACCAGGGCTCGCTGCCGGGAAGCCGGCTTCCATGATGTCCACGCCCAGGCGCGACAGTTGGCGGGCAATTTCCAGCTTTTCCTGTTCGTTTAGAGTTGCGCCGGGGCTTTGTTCTCCATCACGCAGGGTCGTGTCGAACACGAGGACTTTCTTTCCGTGGGCGATTTCCCGTGCCCATTCCTGCACGTCATGGATAACAAAGGAGGATACATCTACAGCAGGTTCCTCATTGGTTTCGGGCTGTGTATCGTTGCCGTTTGTAGTACCGTCGTTCATGAGATGTCTCCAGGAGATGATTGACTGTTAAATGGAGTCGTTTGTCGAAAGAATGCTGATGTACATTGATGCTGCTCGTAAGCTCACTAAGGCCATCGTCCAAGCCAATCACCTCCCTTCCAAGGAGAAAGCAGAAGGCAAAAGAGTGCAGGCAAAAGGCATCCGTATCATTGCGCAGGGTTGCTATCCGCTGTCTAATGGCGTGGCTAACGAAGACCCTTCTGCCTTTTCAACTTGTCTGCTGCCTTTACTTTCTTACCCAATTTCTTTAGCGTTCAAAAAGCTCATCATGCGGCGCAGTTGCTTACCCACAACTTCGAGTTGCTGGTTCTGCTCGGCATCGCGGCGATTATAGTAGACTTTGCCGCCGTTGTGATACTCGTCCATCCACTCTTCGGCGAAGGATCCGCTTTGGATCTCGCTGAGGATTTGCTTCATCGCTTCTTTGGACTCGGGGCCGATCACGCGCTGTCCACTCTTGTAGTCGCCCCATTCAGCAGTATCGCTGACGCTGAAGCGCATGTAGTTGAGACCACCCTGGTACATGAGGTCCACTATCAACTTGAGCTCGTGTAGACATTCGAAGTAGGCGATCTCCGGCTGATAACCGGCCTCGACCAGTGTCTGGAACCCAGCCTTGACCAACTCGCTGGCGCCGCCACAGAGCACGGCCTGTTCCCCAAACAGATCGGTCTCGGTCTCCTCCGCGAAGGTGGTTTCCAGCACACCGGCGCGCGTTGATCCAATCCCCTTGGCGTAGGCCAGGGCATTTGCCAGGGCTTCGCCGCTGGCGTCCTGGTGGATGGCCACCAACGCCGGTACGCCTGATCCTTCAGTAAAGACCTCACGCACACGGTGGCCGGGCGCCTTTGGGGCAACCATAGAGACATCGACATTTTCGGGCGCCACGATGAATCCAAAACGAATGTTGAACCCATGAGCAAACATCAAGGTGTTGCCCGGCTCCAAGTTAGGCGCAATTTCTTCCTGATAGATCTGCGCCTGGATCGGATCAGGGATCACGATCATGATCATGTCCGCCTCTTTGGCGGCATCGGCCACGCTGAGTACCCGCAGTCCGTCCGCTTCGGCCTTGGCCCGACTCTTGCTACCGGCATGCAGACCCACACGAACATCGCAGCCGCTGTCTTTCAAATTAAGGGCGTGGGCATGTCCTTGACTGCCGTAGCCAATGATGGCGATTTTCTTGCCTTTAAGGCGATCCAGATCTGCTTGCTTCTCGTAGTAGATGGTTGCCATGAGTTAAGAATGCTCTTTCTTGTGGTTGCTGGTTAGAGTTTTAAGATCGCGAGAAGAGATTGGGCATTTGATTCATCCCCAATCTCTCGCCACGAATTCTTACACGCCGCCGGTCTTTTCGCGTTCGGATCGGCCTGAGCCATTGGTCTTGGCCTGGGCACGCCACACTGTGCTGGCCCGCTTTTCGGATTTATGCGTGCTGCCGCGGTTAATCGCCACTCGTCCTGTACGCACCATCTCTTCGATGCCAAAGTGTTCCAGCAGATCGATGAGTGAATCAACTTTGTCTTCGGAACCGACGATCTGAATCACGACGCTTTCCAACGCCACGTCGACGATCTGGGCGCGGTAGACTTCGGCGAACTGCATGATCTCCTGGCGCGTTTCGGATGTTGTATGCACACGTACCAGTGCCATTTCGCGCAGCACCACAGGACGATCTGTGAAGTCTTCGACTTTGGTGACGTCGACTGCCTTTTGGAGTTGTTTTACCACCTGGTCCACCATGCGCTCGTCGCCATCGACCACAAAGGTCATCCGGCTGATGCCCGGCGCTTCGCTATGGCTCACCTGTAAGCTGTCAATGTTGAAATTGCGCCGTCGCAGCAGACCCGACACCCGACTGAGCACACCGGGCTTGTCCCGCATCCATGCCACGAGAGTATGTTTCATGGGGCTGTCTCTTTCTTGAATAGGTTGAATGAAAAGAGTGTTGAATTTCTACCAACTTGGCTGAACACCGCTGAACCCTTGCACCACAGAAGGCTTCGGACGGCGCATCGAGTCATTCACTGCCGCGCCGGGCGCAACCATGGGGTAGACGTTGATCTCTTCCATAACACGGAAGTCAATTAGGAAGGGGCCGTCGGTGGCATGGGCTTTGTCCAGCGCCGGAACAACCTCAGACGGATGGGTCACCTTCAGCGCCGGGATCGAGTAGGCGTCGGCCAATTTAACATAATCCGGTGAAAGGATGGGGGTGCCGACATAGCGTTTGTCATAGAAGAACTGCTGCCATTGACGCACCATGCCTAAGAAGCCATTGTTGATGATGGCGATCTTCACGGGCAGGCGCTCTTGATGCAGCACGATCAATTCTTGCAAGGTCATCTGGAAGCCGCCGTCGCCGGCCACCGCCCACACCAATTTGTCGCGGTTGGCGATCTGCGCACCGATGGCGGCCGGGAGTGCAAAGCCCATTGTGCCCAAACCGCCGCTAGTGAGCAACTGACCGGCCAACTCGTGGATAAAATACTGGCATTCCCACATCTGGTGTTGACCCACATCGGTCACCACAATCGCATTGCCCTTGCCTGCATGTTTGGTGGCGTGCCACAACTGGCGGATCACGTAAGGGGGGATCAGCGCATCGGTTTCGACGTTGAGAATGTCCGTTTCATCTGTATCGCTGCGCCACTCTTTGATCTCTTGAATCCAGACCTGGTGGTGTCGCTCGTGGATCTTGGGCAGCAGTGCGGGCAGCGTCTCACCCAGATCGCCGATGATAGTCACATCCGGCACCACATTTTTACCGACCTCGGCTGCATCCAGTTCAAAGTGAATGATCTTCGCCTGGGTGGCGAAGGTATCCAATCGCCCGGTGATGCGGTCATCGAAGCGCATCCCCATGGCAATCAGCACATCACAGGCTTGTACTGCACGGTTGGCGTAAGCCTCCCCATGCATGCCACCCATGCCCAGGCTTAGCGGATGGGTCTCTGGGATGTTGCCGGTGCCCAACAGCGTGGTCACCACTGGGATTTCGGCGCGTTCCACCAGTTGGAGCAGTTCTTGGCTGACGCCGGCCAAATGCACCCCGTGCCCGGCCATGATCAGTGGACGTTCGGCCTTGTTAATCAGGTCGGCAGCCGTGTTCAATTCTTCTGAGGAGTATTGCGGCCACGGCTCGAAGCCCGGCAGATCGATTTCGAAATCGTAGCGGAAGATTCCTTTGGCGTTCTGTACGTCTTTGCAGATATCCACAAGAACAACACCGGGGCGGCCCTCACGGGCGATGTAGAAGGCTTCTTTGAGGATTTGGGGGAGTTCGCTGACGTCGGTGACCAGGTAGTTGTGTTTGCAGATGGGCTGCGTCACACCCACCACATCGGATTCCTGAAAGGCGTCGGTGCCCAGCAGATTGGTCGGCACCTGACCGGTAATCGCCACGATCGGCACGCTGTCCATCTGAGCGGTTGCCAGTCCGGTCACCAGATTCGTGGCGCCAGGACCACTGGTGGCGATACAGACGCCCACTTTGCCAGTGGAACGTGCGTAGCCGTCGGCCATGTGGGCCGCGCACTGCTCATGACGCACCAACACGTGGTGGATCTTGCCCGATGCTTCATAGGGCGCCAGAGCATCATAGGTGGGCAGGATGGCTCCGCCGGGATGGCCAAAGATCACGTCTGCACCTTCGTGCACCAGGGCTTCCCACACCATCTGTGCGCCCGTCATTGTGCGCGGTTCTTCGATTTGCCTGTTGTCGGTCGGGGTTATTGTAGATTGGGACATCAGCTCGTTCTCCTTTTGGAATCCGAATAAGAACAGCATTTGCACATAAAAAAAACCCTTCCCGGTTGGGAAGGGTCTGCATCGACCTTGGGCTGGGTCTGCTTACACCCGTGCCTTGCTTCCAACCGTAACTACCCTCAGTTCCGTAAGTACTACGGATACGAGGTTGGCGATAAGGCTTACGAGTACAATCAGCAGGTTAGGCTTGTTCATTAGACCACAGTTTCTTGTTTCGCTATAAGTCTGCGATGTCAACGGTAAGGTGCAATTTCAATAATGTGGGGCACCGTTGGACCCCTATTATAACGAAGTTAAGCAGAATTGCAACTCTAGATCAAGGCGAAAAAAACTTTCGTAGTTGACTCACCGACTACTGCCAATGCGTGGTGCGCCAGTTAAAGACACTAAAGAGCAGGAGGCTCCATGCAACAGTCTGTAAAACCAACTGCATTGGTTGATTGAAGGTTAGCAGCCCAAACAGCCACCCCTGCCATTGTCCGGTTCTGTCTTGCAGAAGCACCGGCGTCCACATCTCAAAGTAGACGCCACCCAACGCGTTGACCAGGAAGAGAAGCATAGATACCCCCACGGTCAAGGCCAATTTTCCGTTCTCGTGGCGTTGTATCCAGGCCAGGATCAATCCCGACACCCAAAGGAGACAGATTGGTTCTTGTAAGATTACATTTCTTGTGATCAGTACCGCGTTTGTCATCATGGCTCGTTCCTCAGTGAATCTCCGCTCTTATCTATTGGAGCACGGAAACGGTGCAAACGATACCTGACTTCTGCGCCAATTTGCTGATTGTGGGTAGCTGAGGGAATCCACCGTTCACGTTACGAGCCAGGAGGAGCAAAGAAGGGCGACTCGATCATTTTGTAAATCTCATCGCCCAGTGCTTCGCCCAAGTGTTTCTGATAGCCATACTGAGAGAGCAAGCCCCTCGACTCGTCCGTCAGCGTGATGCGTCCGCGGGCGTGGACAGTGGGTTCATTGTGTTGCATGATCATGCCAACTTCGTTGCGCCACGAGACATCTCCGTCCGAAGCGTAGACGACTTCCGTCGAGATCTTGGCGTTGGCCAGGATCGGCGTCCACGTGATCTCCCTTTCGGTCATCTCGATCAACAGCAGAGGAGACGCGGAGGGATGTTGTCTATCCAATGTTGTGCTAAGGGTGATATGCTCTGCAGTTAGCTGTCGCGAGAGGCGTTCTTTTAGCTGTTGCGCGAGCGCGTCATCGATCTCGTTATAGCCACTTGCGAGCACGAGGATGTCAACACCTGCTTTCTTCACCAGCAGTCCGTTTGGGTGAGAGACTGTGGCTGTGCTCAGGGTATGCCCGATGTCGGTGTGCTGGCTGCCGACGTGGATATCGACAGGACCAATCCAAATCGCACTAAGTCCGAGAGTGAAAAGAACCACGGTGCTTACAGCAATGATTCGTTTCAGTGATGGCACCATAGCCTATCCTAGCGTTGGGAGCGTAATCGTGCGCTTGAGATCCTACCTCCAACTAACTGATCCCAAATGAGTGCTACTCCCAATCTAAGCGGACAGGTAGTAAGTTGCATCGGGCAGAAGGCGCATTTGGGCCAGGCAAATGCGTATCTTGTCTCTGACAAATGACTGAGTGTCCCGGTCGATCGGCAGGCAGTGAAACTAAAGATCATCGAGGCGTGAGAGCCCCTCTTTCAGTGCATAGAGCGCAGCCTGGGTGCGATTGGCCAGATGCAACTTGCTGAGGATATTGCTGACATGGGTGCGGACAGTACGTTCGCTGACGACAAGATCGTCGGCGATTTCCTGGTTCGAGAGACCACGCGCCACGAGACGCAACACTTCAACTTCGCGCTCTGTCAGCGGATCATCCGATGGCGGCAGATCCGACGGCTGGTTGATCTCCTGAATCAGCTTGCGTGCAATCGTGGGGTGCAGCGATGTCTCACCGCGGTAGACATGGCGAATGGCCTGCAACAGTTCCTCGGGCGAGGAATCTTTGAGCAGATAGCCTTGCGCGCCTTTTCGGATTGCCGGGAAGACCTTGTCGTCCTCTGCAAAGCTGGTCAGCACAAGGATATGGGCCTGAGGATTCTCATTTTTGATCTCCTCAATCGCTTCAATGCCACCTTTGCGCGGCATCAGCAGATCGAGCAGGATGACGTCCGGGCGTAGCGAGCGGGTCTTGAGGACCGCTTCAACGCCGTCGCACGCTTCGTCTACCACCACCATTCCTGGCTCAGACGAGATCAGTGAGCGTAGTCCCTCACGCACCACCGCATGGTCATCGGCAATCAGTACACGGATCGTATCGGTCATCTTGCTTCCTTTTGAATGAGCTTCTCTTCGAGAGCATTGTCATGACCACTGATCTCAATCGGCAACTTGACCCGTTGGGGTGTTTGTTTGCCGCCTAACGGCAAACAAACACAGATGGTGGTGCCCTGGCCGGGGCGGGTCTGTAAATGGAAGGAACCGGCCAGTTGTTGGGCGCGCTCTTGCATGCTCTTTAGCCCAATACCGCCTTGATCACGCACATCGACCTGATCGAAGCCACTGCCGTTGTCTTCTACGGTTAGCTCGACATCATTGCTCTTTACCTCAATATACACGAGCATCGATGATGCCTGGGCGTGCTTGAGCGCGTTGTTTAACGCTTCTTGGGCAATGCGATAGAGGTGGGCTTCGACCTGGGGCGGGATCCGCAGCGGATCGCCATCGATGCGAAGTTGCGTCTTGACACCGGCGCGTGCTTCAACTGTATCGAGTCGCTGCTGCAAGGCCCCGGCCAATCCCTCTTGCGCCAGGGCGGCCGGGCGCAGTTCATAGACAAGCAGGCGCATCTCTTTGAGTGCTTGGCGCGCCATCTCTCCAACGCGATCGATCAGATAGCGCGTGCGGTCAAGGTCGCCGCTTTCCGCCGTGCGCCGCGCCGTTTCAGACATCAAATTGACGCTGTAGAGCGATTGAGTGACTGAGTCGTGTAATTCTCGCGCCAACCGCTGCCGCTCTTCCATGATGGCCAAGCGTTCGGCCTGTTCGTAGAGCCGTGCATTTTCAACGGCGACCCCCACCTGGTCGGCGATTGAATTCAGTAGTCTCACCTCTTCGTCGTTAAAGTGACGTTCTTGTGCCCCGATCACGCTAAGGACGCCGATGGTGCGGTTCTTGACGTGCATGGGCACGCCGGCATAGCCACGCCCGTTGGCCTTTTCTATGATACTGGACAGACGAATCCGTGAATCCGACGTAATATCTGTCAGCACCAGTGACTCGCCGTGTTCGACCACCCAACCGACCAGCCCTTCGCCACATGGAATAGTCTGCATGTCTTCCAAGACAGAGTCAGGCATCCGCTGGTGGACAGCTAACTTGAGCGTCTCCGTTTCGTCATCCCACAAGTGGATCATGCCGTGCGCACAGTTCATCACAGCGAGAACCTGTTGCAACGAACTGCTGAGTACAGTCTCGTGGTCGAGCGAGCGACTGGCAACTGCCGTCACGGCGTAGAGAGCAGACAGCTCGCGAGTGCGTCCGGCTACCCGGGCTTCTAGCGTTTCTTGCGCCTGCACGATCTGATCTGCCATACGGTTGAACGATTCGGCCAACTGGCCTAATTCATCCTGGGCGCGCACCGGCAGCGAGACAGAGCGATCCCCGGCCGCAACTTTGCGGGTCGCTACCACCAGCCCTTCAATGGGTGTGGTGAGAAACCGACGTGTGAAGAAGGCCGTCGCCGCCAGCGCCATTCCAAATAGGATGGTGATAATCCATAACGTCCAGCGAACTGTGGTGTTGGCTTCGGTACGAATTGTCTTTGCCACCGCCAGCGACTCGGCGGTAAGGTCGGCAATGGGAGCGATGACCGCCAAACTCCAACCCACGTTTGGAAGCGGCGCATAGGCCAGAAAGACTTTCCGATCCTTCAGATCGAACTGTGACAACCCATTGGCGCCGCTGCGCATGTCGGCCAATGCCTGCTGAAAAGCCTGGTTGGGCACCTGACCCAACTGCAAACCCATGGTGTACTCAATCACATGTTCTGTATCACTATCGCCGTTCAACTGGGCGATCATCCGCACCATGGACTCGCTCAGTAGATCATCCAGTGCGGCCGGAGGTGCAGCCACCAACTTCCCGGCCTTGTCGATAAGCAGCGTGTAGCTACCCGGCGTAGGCGTCAACCGATTGAGCCTCTCGATTAACTGTGTCAACGACACATCCACGCTGACGACGCCGATGAAGGCTTCATCCACATAGACTGGCGTTGCCACTGTGACAATCGGGCCTTTTCCGATGTAATCCATATAGGGGTTGGTCCATACGGATTCGCGATTCGGATTTTGTTCGGGTGCAGCAAGGCGAAAGAAATCACGTTCGGCGATGACCAGGCTGTGATCGATGATATTGGCAACATCCACAACGGGGTAGTAGCGAGTAGCGCCCGAGGGTGCCATGAAATAGATGGCAATTACATCGGTGGACCGGCCTATGAGTGCGGGCAAGAGTTCATCTAGCACCAGCGTACGACGCAGGCTTTCTTCTATTTCGGGTGTCAGGGGCACACTGGGATCAATCCACACGTCCGTGCGTCGATCCGGGTTTGGGTCGTAGATGCCGCCGTCGTCAGTATGCGCCAGCATACCGAGCCGTACGTTGTCGAGGTGTGGATCGTTGTAGGCGGAGGCGAGGAAATCGGCAGCCGCGCGGCCCAAACTCAGCGCCTGGTTGAGTTGCATCGCACTGATCTGCGCTTCGCGGCGAGTGACCTGGAGCAGCGTCTCGCGTCCTTGATCCTGGAGTGCCTGGACACTGCGTTCCGTCGCCGTGGATTGGGTTTGGCGAAAGCCTGCCGTGATCACGGCCGCAGTGGCCGTGCCTAAAATGAGCAGGAAAAAGAGGAGCGCCAGAATGAACTTTCCGCTTAACCGATGGTAGAAACTTGCCATATGTCTACCGTTGCCATTTGGGTGAACCGCCGTGTACCTACTCTTACAAATGCCCATTGCACAGGCATGGGCTACTCGCAATAGTATAACATAGCGTGCAAAATGACGTGGAACTTCTTGTGCAAATATTCACATTGGCTTCGAACGCGTTTACAGAACCCGGGATCAGTGGCTCCGACTCAGCCGCCTCCAGAGTGCCCTCCTTTCTTCGAGATGCAGATCGCTTTCCGGATCGGCGGCCTCCAATGCGTACAACGCCTTCTCCATAGCAGGGGTGTGCAACACCTGGGCATACTGTTCAAAGATGGCCGTTGCGGCCGCTTCATCCGCTGCAAAGAGGAAGGCATGTAACGCCTGCTCGTCCTCGTCTTCAACATCCATGGCGAGCACAGAGTATCGTAGCTCCAACTGTGCGCGTAGCCGAAAGAGTGCATCCGGATCGCCGGCCTGCGACGCATGATCGATCAATTGCTCAACGCCGCGTTCAAACTGCGTCTCGGCCACAAACGGATAGTCGGCGATGACCTCCGCCATCTCATCCTCATCCTCCGCCGCCAGAAACGCTTCAAGTGCCAGCCGCACCCGCTCGCGTTGCACCGGATCGTTGAAGTTGAAGGTATTTGTCATATCACACAACCAATCTTTCGATCTGAGCGGCAATCTGGTTGGCCTTCTCTTCGTCCACGGCGCCGAGAACGTAGTCACAGCGCCAAACCCCCTGCGCCGGGATCTGTTTGATGTGGCCCTTTGCCTTTTCGGCGGTGTACCCTTCTGGTTCGGCAGTGGCGGGTAGAATCAACCCCAATGCATCCTGGTCGGGTGTCCGGCTGATCCAACGCACACCCACGTCGAGTTGATCGGGACGGTGGCGCACGTAGTCTGCCCTGCCGTCGGGGTGGATCTGCAACGTGTGCGCCCATCCGTCCCCGTCGGCGTTGTAGTCGATGCCGAAGACGATCTCTGGATCGAAGACCCGATCAGGCGACAGCAAATGGTGCCGCTCAGGGTGTTCCCCCAACTCATCGATGAATTCTTTATAGCCGGGGCCGGGCTTGACATGGGTTGGAATGCTGCGCCGTACGCGCACGTGGTTAGGGTCCGTTTGGGCGCTGTAGAGCAGGCGTCCATTGTTGACCGGGCGAAAGTTGGCGTGGGCCAGGTACATCAGCTCCATCGGCGTCTGTTTCAGATTGTGGATCTGCATGCTGACGTGGCAGAGCGTGGACCCGGCATAGAGCTTGATCGTCGGTTGGGCCTCGTAATTGTGGGCAAACGCCACTGTGTAGCGATAGCGCCCGCCCAAACCTATGTAGGCGCCGCCCTCATCTTCGCCCAGGACGATCCACGCCTGCTGATAGGGCGCGTTGGGCAATTCTCCGTGTAGCGGATGATCGTCCTCTGGGCCAGGCACACCCATACGGGTTGCCCCACAATGGATCAGAAAACCGCCGTATGTGTGCAAGTATTCCTGTGTGGGGTAGGGCTGATCGAACATTGACTTCATAGTCAGTTCGCGACCGCCGAACTGGGCCGACCAGATCTGCTGGCCTTGAAACGGCAAAGTCAGCAGTTCGCCTGCACCATTGGCCAGCCGCAGCGCCGCCACTCCACTCTCGAAGCGGAAGATTGACGCCGAGAGCGCTTGCGCCTCGACCAACGTGCGTTCTTTGTCACTGAAAAACGATGGATGGAGATGAAACCGTGTTTCCGGCCCGTCGGACATGGCAAATCCTTTGTGAGTGATGCAATGGCGATACGGCGAAGCCAGCTTTTGGTCTCGAATTCCCAACTCACGCCCCGGCGATACGCGGCATCCGCGTGGACTCGCGTTGGATCTCGGCCTGAACAAACTTCAACAACAGGTCGGCCTTTGTTTGTGCGTAGTCGGGATCGGACCACAGATTGTGTCTTTCCTCAGGATCGTTCTCCAAATCAAAGAGTTCGCCGTAGCCGGCGTTGCGGTAGACCGTGATCTTGTAGCGCTGGGTGACCAGTGTCCGCAAGTGGACTGAGGTCGGGTTGTGGCGGTTCTCAACCAGCGCATGATCGCGGCTGGCGACCTCATCGCCGCGCCAGACGGAAAGTTGATCGACGCCCTGCATTTGTCCCGGTGCATCAATGCCGGCGGCGGCCAGCCACGTTTGCGGATAATCAACCAGGCTCTGGATCGCAGTCGAAACTTTGCCCGCGGGGATTGTCCCCGGCTGGCGCACGATCATGGGCACGCGTAACAGATCCTCGTAGTGGAAGGCGCCCTTGGCGATCAGCCCATGTTGGCCGAGGAAATGGCCGTGATCGGTGGTGAAGACCACCAGTGTATCCTCGACAAGCCCGGCTTCGTCCAGATAGTCGAGGATGCGTCCGATCTCCTGATCGATGAAGCTTACCATGCCGTAATACGACGCCATGCTGCGCCGGATCTCATCTTCGTTGTGCAGATGCGAATGGAAGCCGTGCAGCCCGTGCCCGCCCGGTTCAGCGTAATCAGAAAAGTCGGGTTCGGCCTGACGTGTTCGGGCAAACTGAGGTGGCATGTCGTCGAACTCACCCTCGACGTAACGTCCCGGTTCCATCTCCGCCGGATCATACAGGCTTGCCCACGGTTCGGGGACGACATAAGGCGGATGCGGATCAAAGAAACTGGCCCACAAGAAGAACGGTTTGTCACGCTCCTGGCAGCTCTTGATATTGGCGATGGTGCGCTCACCGATCCAGCGCGTATGGTGGAACTCTTCGGGGAGATCCCAGGTGAGCGCGTCACGTTGGTAGTAAGGCCCGGCGTACTTGTCGTCGGGGTTGCGCGGCCATTCCTGGAAGTACTCTTGCCAGTTGGTCAACCCCTTTTCTTCCATCCACAGCGCGTAGTGCTGCCCCGCGTGTGATTCGTTGCCGTGCATGCGCGCCGTTTCTACATGGTTGAAGCCGTACCACGGTCCTTTGAATTTGCGCCAGAAATCTAGATCGCGCAGGATCGGCTGCCGCTCAATCGACTCGCTGCCCGGCGCCGTGGCCAACGGCTGGAAATGCGCCTTGCCAATCAGGATCGAATCGTAGCCATTTGCCTGAAAGATCTCGCCAACCGTGGGCACATCCTCGGCCAGTTTGACGCCAGATCGCCCAGCAGCCATGCTGCGAAGGATACATCCCTGTGATCAGCGAGGCGCGGGTTGGCGAACAGGTCGGATTGGGGCAGTAGGCCCGATCAAAGCGTGTCCCTTCTCGAGCTAAGCGGTCAAGCGCAGGCGTTTTGATCTTCGGATTCGTGGTGCCTAACGCCGTGTAATGCTGCTGATCCGTCGAGATAAACAGAATGTTTGGACGATTTGACGACACCGGTTCCTTCCTTCTGCATGAACGACGTGTTTGGTAACTATTACATTTTGGCGTAAATACCACGGCGGAAATTCGGCATCTCAACCTCTGGTAGAAACTGTCGGTGAATTTCCGCCGGGATTTACTATGCTGTTTTCGAGTGTAGCACGGCTTTGCTCAAGCGAAAAGCCAGGAGGGAGCGCGACCTTTAGGCAAAGTTGCCGTCTCTCTACGATGTCGCTACAATAGACTCTCTCGGCACTCTCTTGAGCGCTTCAACCCCGCCAGGCGCTGCATCTTCCACTAGATTCGTTGTGGGGCATGTTCCAGCCTACAACATGAATGTTCTGTCACACCTAACTTAGCGAGCAATGTCTATGTCCACTTTGGTAGTTTCACAGTCCGTGCAGCGTCGCATCACTGCGACGCTTTTCATTGCCCAGAGTCTGTTTGGCGCGGCAACGATTGCTGCCTTCACCCTTACCCCGATCGTTGCTGCTGCCATAACCGGTAGTGAAGCACTTGCCGGCATCCCGGCTACGGTACTGATGCTGGGACGTGCGGCGGCGGCTTATCCGCTTGGCTGGCTTATGGACAGAACAGGCCGACGTGCGGGTCTCTCGGTGGGTTTTCTGATCGGTGTGCTTGGCCTTCTGGTGAGCACCGCGTCTGTGCAGTATAGTTCGTTCCTCGCCCTCTGCCTGGGATCTGTCCTGCTTGGCATGGGCCGCGCCGCCAGTGAACAGACCCGGTACGCGGTGGCCGACGTCTATGAACCGACCAATCGCGCCCGCGCCATCGGCATCGTCGTCTTTGCCGGCACTGTCGGCGCCATTGGGGGGCCATTGCTGGTCGGGCCGGCCAGCCACATGATGGAAGCTTTGGGATTGAACCCCGATGCCGGTCCCTACGCCGTCGGCACCCTGCTCCTCTTGGTGGCAATGGGGCTGCTGATCATCTTCCTTCGCCCCGATCCCAAGGAGATTGCGGCGCGGATCGACGAGCAGTCTGTTCCTGTGCGCGCCCCAGTGATCGATGACGGCAAACGCGGTTTCAAGGCGCTGTTGCCGATCCTACGCCGGGACATGGTTTTGCTGTCCTTGGTGGCGATGGTGATCGGCCAACTGGTCATGAGTTTGCTGATGGTGATCACGCCATTGCACATGCGCCATAATGAGCACACCAACAGCGCCATCGCCTGGGTGATTTCCGCACACACCCTGGGCATGTACGGGCTGTCTGGGTTGACCGGCTGGCTGATCGACCGCCTGGGGCGCATCCCCATGATCCTCGTGGGCGCTCTGGTCCTCGTCATCGCCAGCCTGATGACACCTATCTCGCCCTCGTTTACTATGCTGGCGACCGCGCTCTTCTTACTGGGCCTGGGCTGGAATTTTGCCTTCATCGCCGCTTCTTCGCTGCTGGCCGACGCATTGGAGAGCCACGAACGCGGGCGCGTCCAGGGGTTCAGTGAAACGCTGATTGCCCTCGCCGCCGGGATCAGCAGTTTGGGCACCGGCGGCGCTTTCGCCCTCGGTGGGATCGCCGCCGTGGCCGCTGTAGGACTGGCCTTCTCGCTGGTGCTTATGGTGGTTGCTTTCTGGTATGGTCGTAGCCAAAGGATGTTCAGCACCGGGTAGCTAATTGGAGCCTAGTCTTCGCAAACTGCAAAGGAGTTCACATGTACAGTCCGCCTAAACTGTTTACGCCGGGGCCGGTCGACGTCTTCGATGAAACACGCGCTGCCCTGGGTGCCGCAGTTCCGCACATGTCTGATCCGCATTGGGTGACCCTCTATCACGAGACTGTTTCCATGCTCGGTCAGGTCATGCAGACCGAAAACGATATCGTCGTGATGACGGCTCCTGGTTCCGGTGCTATTGAGACAGGACTTGCCAGCCTCTTTCGGGCCGGGGAGAGCGTGATCGTCGTGCGAAACGGTATGTTCGCCGAACGCCTGGTGCAGATCCTTACTGCCTATCGCTGCACCATTGTTTCGGTGGAAGGCGAATGGGGCAAGGCAATCGAGCCGGCTGCCGTTGAGGACGCATTCCGGCGTTGCCCAGACGCCGCAGGTGTCGCCGTCGTCGCCAACGAGACGGGCACCGGCGTCTGCAACCCGTTGCGATCCCTGGCGCAGATTGCCCACGCTCACGGCGTCCCCATCTTCACCGATGCCGTTTCGGGGATGGGCGGCTACTCGTTGCCCGTCGATGAATGGGATGTTGATCTCTTGGCAACATCATCGAACAAAGCGCTGGAAATGGCCCCAGGGTTGGGTATTCTTAGCATCAACGAACGTGCCTGGGATCTCGTCGAATCCAAACAAGAGAGTGCCGGCCGTGGCTGGTACTACAACCTGCTGACGTGGAGACAGAGCCGCGCCCGTCGTGCTTTCCCCTTCCCGTCGACGCCGCCGACCCTGCTGATTGCAGGCTTGCACGCCAGCCTGACCCGTATCCTCACGGTGGAGGGGTTGCAAGGCCACTGGGATCGCTATACCGAAGCCCAACAGCGCGTCCGCCGCCAGTTGGCCGAACTGGGCTTTGTGCCCCTGGCCGCCGAACAAATCGCTTCGCCTACGATCACCACTGTCTTCAAGCGACCCGAAATGGATGATATTGAGTCGCTTCGCGATTACTTATTGGCCGAACATAATATTCTCGTCGCTACCGGCGGTGGCCCACTGACCGGTCAAATCGCCCGCATCGGCCATATGGGGAAGGCGAGCACGCCGGACTATCTGGATGCTCTCATCGCCGGTGTGGCCGCTTTCGTTGCCCAAATGGGGGTCGATTCCGTTTCGACTATGGTAAACTAGCCGACGATGCCTGATCTGGCATAGGATGGTTTGTCCAAACGCCTCGACCCATACATTCAAACAGGAGAGACTGTGGCCGACACCAATAGCCGTGGTTTACTGCGCCCAATTCGCATTGTCGCTATCGACGGACCTGCCGCATCCGGCAAGAGTACCGTCGGCTTTTCCCTTGCCCAGCGCACAGGCTATCTCTACTTCGATACTGGCGCCATGTACCGCGCCGTCACCTGGGCTGCACTGCAACGCGGCATAGATCTGAGCAATTACGACCAGGTCGCTGAACTCGCCGAAGCACTGAAGATCGACATTCGTCCGCCCGCTGTGGGAATAAACGATGAGCGGCAGAGCACGGTTCTCGTGAACGGGGAAGATGTTACGTGGTCTATCCGCTCTACGGAAGTGGATCGCAATGTCTCGAAAGTATCGGCAATCGCACGGGTGCGGGCTGCGCTGACAAAACATCAGCGGCGTATCAGCCGACGCTTTGAAGCCGGCGAAGCGGAAGCCGAAGGGTTGGTGATGGTTGGCCGCGATATCGGCACCGTGGTCTTGCCCGATGCACCGCTCAAAGTGTACCTTGATGCCCCCGCCGAGGAGCGCGCCCGTCGTCGCTATGAGGAACTGATGCGCCGCGGCAAGCAAGTCGACTACGAGCAAGTGCTCGGCGACATGCGCCGTCGCGATGAGATCGACACCACACGCGCTGTCGCACCGCTGCGTATTGCCGACGATGCGCATGTCCTCGACACAACCGGCCACACACCCGATCAGATCGTGGAACGTATCCTGGCGCTGATGCAGTGGGAACGAGTCGCACGCTAACCGATGGGCTTCGAACGATTCCAGATGGGAGACCTGACAATGATGACACCTGCCGATCCTGGCGCAGCGGAAGCGATTACATTGACCGATGCGCAACGTCTGGAACTCTTCTATTGGATGATCCTGACCCGCACCTTCGACGAGCGCATGTTGGCTTATTGGAAGCAGGGCAAGGGCGTCGGTGGTACCTACAGCCAGCGTGGACATGAGGCGATCAGCGTGGCCGCAGGCTTCGCGCTCGCCCCCGATGACATCGTCGCCCCCATGCACCGGGATCTGGGCTGTTACCTGGTACGTGGGCTGACACCACGGCGCATCTTTGCCAGCCTGCTCGGTCGCTCGACGAGTGTTTCGGCCGGGCGCGACGCCAATCTGCATGGTTTGGGCGATATGAGCCTGGGCATCATCGGGTTCATCAGCCACCTGCCCCTCTCGCTGCCGGTGACGGTGGGCGTGGCCCTGAGCTTCAAATTGCGCAAAGAGCCGCGCGTGGCCCTCACCTTCACCGGTGATGGATCGAGTAGCGCCGGTGTATGGCACGAATCGCTCAACCTGGCGGCAGTCTATCAGACACCCATTGTCATCGTTGTTGAGAATAACCAATACGCATATTCCACGCCCGTTTCGCAGCAGATCCACATTGAGAACTTTGCAGATCGCGCTGCCGGCTACGGCATTCCTGGGGTGATCGTCGACGGGAATGATGTGGAAGCGGTCTATTCCGTGATCAAGGCCGCCGTGGATCGGGCGCGTAGCGGCGGCGGGCCGACGCTGATCGAGGCCAAGACCATGCGGATGCTGGGGCATGCCATTCACGACGGCGCTGAATATGTCCCCGATGAACTGCTGGCAGAGTGGGAACCGCGCGATCCCATCGCGCTCTTCGAGGCGCGCCTGTTGGAAAGCGGTGTCACCGACGGCGTGGAACTGGATGAGATCCGTGCCCGAGCCGCCATGGAAGTCGAGGACGCCATCGACTATGCCGAAGCCAGTCCGCTACCCGATCCTGCAACGGTAAGTGAGGGTGTCTATGCCGCTTGAGGCAAATAGAACCCGTAAACCCATAGGGCGAATCGTTTTTGTCAAAGCTGGACAAACGTCGTATACTTATTGTTTGAGGCGTATCAAAGCGCCTGCGAACTTGTTGTTTCGCCCATCGAGAGATCGAGCCAGGTTTGGTGTTAAGCCGGTGGGCGAGTTATCCAAATCACACAAAGATAGAACAGTGGACGTACATTCATCTTATTCGGCTGATCAACAGCCCGAAGCGGACAGTACTTACTCCTCCTCGGATCAAGACGCCGTCCCGTTGCCGACGTATCGGCAACAGAATGGTTGCGCCGAGCAGGAGAACCGCAATTCGACCGATCGAATACTGAACGGTGACGGTGGATCCATTCCAGAGCGGTCGGCGAGCGTCAAGGCTTACCGCCGGGCAGGGTCGATTCGGCACGTGGCGTCCGTGTTCAGGGAAGGTCTTTCCTAAACCTCTTCCCCGGCGCGGCCATGCCCGCCGGATCTGATTTTGTTTGATCGTATCCTCGCCGACCTTCTGAAGGTCGGTTTTTTTGTTACCCTGCCCCGCACTTGCCCCCAACGCCTCTTCGCCCGAAGATGCCTTCGCCATCGTCCCAACTTCAAATCATCATTCCATTAAGGAGAGTGTGGTATGAATGAGACTATGACAATGGACGCGCTCATCGAGCAGATCCAGGATTTGCTTGATCATGGCGATGACGAGGAGGCGGCACAAATGTTGCGCGATCTCCATCCGGCCGACAGCGCCGAACTCCTCTATCAATTGGAACCCGACAACCGCGCCCGCATGTTGCAACTGCTGGCATGGGATGAAGTCGCCGACGTTCTCGAAGAGATGGATCAGGAAGCGATGGTTGAGATGGTCAAAGATCTCTCCGTTGCCGAACTGGCCGACGTCCTCGACGAGATGGAACCGGATATGGCTGCCGACCTCCTCGGCGAACTGAGTGACGACGAAGCAGCCGTCCTCATCGGCGAGATGGAAGAGTCGGACGAAGTGGTGCCACTGCTTGCCTATCCTGAAGACACAGCCGGCGGCATCATGAACAGCGCCCGCCATATGTTGCGCCGCTTTATGACTGTGCAACAGGCGATGGACTTTCTGCGAGAGTTCTATGCCGATGAGCACGATCTCTACTATCTCTACGTGCTGGATCGCTACCAACGACTGGTTGGGGTGGTGAGTCTGCGCGCACTTGTGCTGGCCGAACCCCATCAAACATTGGGCGAGATCATGGATGAAGAGGTGATGAGTGTGGCCGCGGAAACCGATCAAGAGGAAGTGGCTCGCCTGCTGGCTCGCTACAATTTGCTGGCGCTGCCCGTGGTGGACGACAACAATCGTCTGCTTGGCATCGTCACAGTGGATGATGTCGTCGACATCATCGAAGAGGAGGCGACCGAGGATATTTATCGCCTGGCCCAGGTGGGGGAAGATTCGGACGTTTTCAGCCCTGTGCCGCAGTCGATTCGCAATCGGCTGCCCTGGCTCAGCATCAACATGGTCACCGCCTTCATGTCGTCGGCGGTCGTCGCCCTCTTCGCAGGGACAATCGGCCAGGTCGCCATCCTGGCCGCGTTGATGCCGATTGTGGCTGCGCAAGGTGGCAATGCCGGAAACCGATCCATGACCATTGTCGTGCGTTCGTTGGGATTAGGCGAAATCACCGTGCGTGATGCGTTCCGTGTCCTGCGCCATGAGATCAGGGTGGGTGTGTTGCATGGTCTGCTGTTAGGGACCATGGTTGCTGTCATTTCGCTGATATGGCTGGGCAACCCATTCCTGAGCCTGGTGATCGGGCTGGCCATGCTCGGCAATCTCTTTATCGCCTCTTTGGTTGGTGTGCTCGTTCCCATGACGCTCAGCCGCTTTGGCCAGGATCCGGCCCTGGGATCGAGTATGTTCGTCACGGCCACTACCGACATTCTGGGCTTTACGCTCTTCCTTGGGTTAGCCACGATCTTCATTCAACGATTGGGCGGTTGACTCTCACGCAGCCGTGGATCCTGGGTGTGGGTGGTTATTGTTGCCACACCCAGGTTTCCCTTCTTCTTCTTCTGTATCCTGACTGTGACTTCTTCGCCCCATTACCGCTGATCTACCCCTGATCGACCCGAGATCTGACCTTTGACCGCACGATTTTCTCACTCCCTACCCCTTTTTGTATCCCTGGACAATGCTTAGGTACATGGCAAAGCGCCGCCGTTCTTCCTAAAATAGGGAGCGCGAACACTTTTAGGAATGCATGACCGTTGATTCGCAGTAACAGTTCAAGTCCATGTGATGGGCACTGGTCACTCAGATCTCAAGAGAGGTGAACCGACACAGATCTGTGCCAATTACCTTGGACGGTTACAAACCGTTTTATCAATTGACCTGACCCGGTCACCAGCAACAAATGAAGGAGATGCAGAATGTACAAAGCAAACGTACGTAGTCACCGCCTGCTTTTGATCTCATTGATCATGGCACTTGCCCTGGTCTTGAGCGCGTGTAATAACGGCCCCGATGACGGCGTCGTGGTGGACGAACCGGCTGTCGCTGTGCCGGGCGCCACAGTTGTCGATGAACAATGTTGCCGAAGACTGAAAACGCTGAAGTAGTGTGGATGCTGAAGTGACAGTAGAAGCCGATGCAGAGGCTGAAGTTGTTGCCACAGAGGTGGCTACACAATTGATCACCGACACTGATGTCATTACGCAAACCGAGGTTATTACCGAGGCCGTGGTTACCGAAGTGGTCACTCAAACCGATGTCATGACCGACGTTATGATGCGACAGTGGTCGGCAGCGACGTCATGACTGAAAGCGCAGATCTGGGCACTACGACTTCACCCGTGCGTGTGCAAGGCAGTGAACAAGACCAGGGTGCCGTCTCCGGCTTCTTGATCTTCGTGGTAACGGACGCACAGGGCAACGAGGTTCTCGCGGATGCATCCAACGATCGTCCTATCTTCGCCCAGAGTGATGTAAATCAGGCCATGATCGAAGACGGAAACTTCGAGCCGATTGGTATTGATGAAAATATCTCGATTAGCTCGGACCTCGATCAGTCTCTATTCGGTGTCCGCGATCAGAATGGCTTCCAACAGTTGACGGTCAACGGCTATCCTGTCTATCGTTTCGTTGGCGATGAAGCACAACTTCAGACGTTGACGCAGGACCAGGGACTCACGCCGTTGACACGCGAAGGCGAACTTGGCGAACTTGGTGACTAATGCCGCTTCCATTCACCAAATAAGCTAGCTACAATCAGCAACTGAAGTTAGCCCAAAGAGGCCCCCACCATGATCCACGGTGGGGGCCTCTTTGCGTCTGGGTATGAACTCGCTTGGGCGTGTTTGCAATCTCGCTCTTTCTTTCGGATAATAACCACATAGGTGTTCCCCCTCCTCTCGATTCAAATCAAATGCGACTTTTGGGCTTCTTTGCGATTCGCGCATCTGTCAAGATAGGCCATTTATGGAACGGACGACTCGCAGTTCTGCACCGGCGGCGATGGCGCGCCCGCCAAAAATATGGCTCCGCCGGCTACTATCCAGCGCCGGTTTTGTGCTTCTTCTCCTGATATTCGGACCCGATCTGCGCGGAATCTCATACAATGTGTGGCTCGGTGCGGTGGCTACCGGCCTGGGATTTGCATCGGTGGCGCTCGGCGTCTACCTGACCTTTCGCATTCTCAACTTTCCTGATCTGACGGTGGACGGAAGTTTCCCGTTGGGTGCGGCTGTGGCTGCCACTTTGATTAGCGGTGGCGTCAATGCATATTGGGTGCTGCCCCTTGCCTTTGCTGCCGGAGCGCTCGCAGGCGTTGCCACGGCGTTGATCGCCACGCGGCTGCGCATCCATAGCCTGCTGGCGTCGATTCTGGTGACTACGGGCCTGTTGAGTATCAATCTGCGCGTCATGGGTCGTTCCAATATTCCGCTGCTCAACACCGATTCGATCTTCACGCCCTTCGCCAAGCCATTTAGCGATCTCTTGTTCAGTTGGGGCGGACAGCAACTGAGCCGCCTCTCCAACAACATCCTGGCAATCATCGTCTTTCTGATCCTCATCGGCCTTGTCAAGTTGGCCCTTGATTGGTTCTTGCACACCGAATTGGGGCTGGCCTTGCGCGCCACCGGAGACAATCCGCAAATGGTGCGGGCGTTGGGGTTCAACACCGATCAGTTGATTATTCTGGGGTTGGCTTTGAGCAATGGCCTGGTCGGGCTGTCCGGTGCCTTGATGGCGCAGTATCAGGGCTTTGCTGATGTCAATATGGGGCTGGGCCTGATCATCGCCGGGCTGGCTGCCGTGATCCTGGGAGAGACGCTGGTGCGTCCACGGATCACGGCGATGGCCACCTTTGCCGTGCTGCTGGGCATGGTCGTCTACCGTGTGGCGATTGCCGCCGCCTTGACCATTAGCGTGCCCCTTCCCAGTGGAGATAAATTCAGCATCGACGCCCAGGATGTCAAGTTGGCTACGGCGTTGCTCGTACTGATCGCACTGGCGGTGCCCCATCTTCAGCAGCGTTGGCGCAGTCGCCGCCAGGAAGGTTGATCCGCTATGCTCAGCGTAACCGGCCTGCATCAAACGTTCCATCAGGGTGAAGTCAACGAGATCCACGCCCTGCGCGGGATCGACCTGGAACTGCCCGCGCGGCAGTTTGTCACCGTCATCGGCAGCAACGGCGCGGGCAAGAGTACGCTCTTCAACACGGTGGCCGGCGTCTTTCCCCCTACGCGAGGCCGCATCCTCATCGGTGGGCAGGATGTCAGCGCCTGGCCCGAACACAAGCGCGCTCACATGGTTGGCCGCGTTTTCCAGAACCCGTTGCTGGGCACAGCGGCTTCAATGACGATTGCCCAGAACTTGACATTGGCTGTGCTGCGCAGTCAACGACTGCGGCTACGCACCGGCGTCACGCCCCAGCGCATGCGCTCGTTTGCCGGGTGGCTGGAGCCTTTGGGTCTTGGCCTCGAAACCCGCCTGGAGAGCCGGGTGGCGCTGCTCAGCGGCGGACAGCGTCAGGCGCTTACCCTGTTGATGGCTGTCCTGGCGCAGCCGAAGCTGTTGTTGCTCGATGAACATACCGCGGCGCTCGATCCAGCCACCGCCGCCAAGATCCTGGCGCTGACGGCGGACATCATCGAGCAACAAGAGTTGACCACGCTCATGATCACCCACAATATGCAGCAAGCTCTTGCCTACGGTGATCGCACGCTTATGATGGATGCCGGCCAGATCGTGCTCGATTTGACCGCCGAGGAAAAGAGCAACCTGTCCGTGCAGGATCTGATTGACAAATTCTCATCCGTGCGTCACGCTGGGCTCGTTGATGATGAATTGCTTCTGACGTAGAGATGAAAACAGCGTCAGGCCACTCCAATCTCCAATCTCCAAGTTTCTGATCATCAATCTTTGTTCACCCGCCTAAAGGAGTTCTGGCACCATGCAAAACCGAATGCGTTTCATTCTCCTCTCGATCCTGGTTGTGCTTTTGACTGCCTGTGTGGCACCGATGCCGGCTGCACCGGCGGCCCCAGCCGAAAGCGGATCGACTGAAACTGTGGCCACCGATGCCGCCGCCGAAGAACCGGCCGATCTGCCCGTCGTCGGGCTGATGAAACTGGTCAGCCACCCGGCCCTGGATGCCGAGCAACAGGGCGTGGTGGATGCCCTGGCTGCCGCCGGCTTTGTAGACGGCGAGACTGTCATCCTGCAATTCGCCAATGCTGAAGGTGACATCGCCACCCTCAGCACCATCGCCCAAAAGTATGTCGACGACGAAGTCGATCTGATCGTCGCCACGAGTACACCTGCCTTGCAGGCCGCCTTCAACGCCACCAAGGACCTGGAAGGACCGCCCATTGTCTTCAATGCCATCACCAGCCCCTATGCTGCCGGTATTGCCAATGCCCCCGACGATCACCCTTCGTGGATTATCGGGATCCAGGCCCTTGCCCCCGTGGAAGATGCACTGACCCTGGTTACCGAAGTTCTGCCCGAAGTGACCACCGTGGGCTACATCTACAATCCGGCGGAGGCCAATTCCGTCGTCAACACCGAACTGGCTGTGCCCACGGCGGAATCCTTGGGGCTAACCTTGGAGATTGCCACGGTGAGCAACAGCAGCGAAGTACAGACGGCGGCCGAAGCACTGATCTCGCGCGGAGTCGAAGCCTTCTTTGTCAGCACAGACAGCACCGTCGTCTCTGGCCTGGAGGCACTGATCAAAGTCGCCAACGACAACGACATCCCGCTCTTTGCCAACGATCCGTCCAGCGCGCAGCGGGGCGCTGCAGTGGCCCTGGGTCTGGATTACTACCAGGACGGTCTGGACACAGGCGCTCTGGCCGTGGGCATCCTGAATGGGAGTTTGGATATCGCCGCCACCCCCATTGAGCGTCAACGCAAAGGCAGCCTGGCCATCAACACCACATCCGCCGCCGACCAGGGTCTGGAACTCTCGGCCGAATTTCTCGAACGAGCGGACGCAACCTTCGAATAAACCAGACGGGATCAAAAATGCCCGCCAGAATATTCCTGGCGGGCATTTTTGATCCCGTCTGGAGCTACTTTTTCCCGATCTGCTTCAGCCGTTCCCCTGCGGCGCGCAGTGTCTCTAGCCGTTTAGGGAAGGCGAAGCGCACGATCCCTTCTCCGTAGCCGGGCAGCGAGTAGAAATTGGTGCCGCCTACGGCGGCGACGCCGATGTCAGTGGTGAGCCAGCGGGCGAATCGCTCACAATCCCAGGTTGCTTGCGCTGCATCGATCTTCGTGTAGTCAGAAAGAACGTAATACGCGCCTTCAGGTGGTGTGGCGATAAAGCCTGCCTCTTCGAGCACGCCCATCATGACGTCGCGGCGTTGAGCATACTCTTGTGCCACCTGTGTATAGTAGCTTTCGGGCAGATTCATGGCTGCGGCTGCGGCTGCCTGGAGTGGGGTGGGGGCACAGATCGTCATGTAGTCGTGGATGGGCCGGATCGCCGCCGACAGGGCGGCCGGTGCGATGACGTAGCCGAGTCGCCAACCGGTAATCGCGAACGACTTGCTCAGTCCACCCACCGTCACCGTTCGCTCGCGCAGCGGATCGAGTCTGCCGGGCGAAACGTGTTGGCGTCCATCGTAGAGGATGCGGTCGTAAATCTCATCTGTAATCAGGATCAGATCATGGCGGGTCACTACGTCGATCACCGCTGCAATCTCTTCGTCATCGAAGACACGGCCCGTGGGGTTGTGCGGCGTGTTTAGGAGCAAGGCGCGGGTGTGTGGCGTCACCGCCGCCGCCAGCCGCTCAGGATCGAGGCGATAACCTGGCGCTTCGAGCGGCACCGCAACCGGCACCGCACCTGCCAGCACCGCTGCCGGGCGAAAGTTCTCGTGCGCCGGTTCCAGGATGATGATCTCATCGCCGGGGTTAAGCAGTGCCAGCATCGTGGCCGTGATGCCCTCCGTGACGCCGCAGACAACCGTCACATGCACATTCGGATCGACATCCCAACCCAATGTTTGGGTGTAGCGCTGCGCCAACGCATTGCGTAGTGCCGGGTAACCCCAGGTGACGGTGTATTGATTGTCATGGCCGCGAATCGCATCAACGGCGGCCTCGACAATCGCCTGCGGTGGATCGAAATCGGGGAAGCCCTGGCTCAGGTTGATGGCATTGTGGGCCATGGCAAGCCGCGTCATGTCGCGGATTTGGGATTCACGAAACTGGGTAGTGCGAGTAGCAGCGTACACGGCAGATTTCCCTTTCGCGTAGCGATAGTCAGTCGGTGTGCGTGGATATTTGACAGGAGATGTCTATGGGCAAGGCATTGTACTCGATTCCCCTCTGATCCGCAACGAAAGGCCGATCTTTGCGCTTCAATCTTCACACCGGTATACTGAACGACCGGTGCCTGCCCCAACCTCTGTGATCTGGCAGGTTCAACAAGGTAAAGCGAACTATCCATGGAACGAATTGTTGGAAAGAACAAGAATGCTTCGGGTGTGGCTTTGAACGCTGAAACCGACGCTGACACTGAACGGCCTGCTGTGGTGGAGTTAGGACGTCGGCGCACGTTGAAAGAGTATGTCGGCCTGACGGCGCGTGGATTCGCGATGGGATCTGCTGACGTCGTGCCCGGTGTTTCAGGCGGTACGATGGCTTTCATCCTGGGCATCTACGAAGAGTTGATCATGAGCATCCGCGCTGCGGCGCGACCACCGTTCTGGCGGGCATTGCTGGCCCTACGCGTCCCCGAAGCCCTGCGCGCCGTGAATGCCGGTTTCCTCGTGGCCGTGGGGTTGGGCATTCTGTTGGCGATTCTCAGCCTGGCGCGTGGTCTGGAATGGATGCTGACCAATCAGCCCGTCTTGTTGTGGAGCTTCTTTTTCGGTCTGGTCCTGGCATCGGTGGTGACCGTCAGTGGTCGGGTCAAGCGATGGACGCCGTCGCTGTTCGGCGCCGCATTCGTGGGCGCAGTCGGTGCCTATTTTCTCGTCGGCGCTGTGCCCGTGCAGACGCCCAACACCTGGTGGTTTCTGATCCTCAGTGGGGCATTGGCGATCTGCGCCATGATCTTACCGGGCATTTCCGGGGCCTTTATTCTTGTTTTGTTGGGAAAGTATCAGTATGTGCTGGGCGCAGTCAATGCACGCGACTTCATCACGATTGGGCTGGTGGGCATCGGCGCAGTGATCGGTCTGATCAGCTTTGCCCAGATTCTGGGCTGGCTCTTCAAACGCTACCACGATGTAACTGTCGCCATTCTTATCGGTCTCATGATTGGGAGCCTGCGCAAAATCTGGCCTTGGAAAGAGGTGCTCGATTATATCGTGGACCGCCACGGTGCGCTGATCCCAACGGTAGAGCGCAATGTTTTGCCCGCTCTCACAGCCAACGGCGCTGTCAACATCGAGATTCTTTTCGCGATTGGGCTGGCTGTGCTGGCCTTTGCCCTCGTCCTCGTGATGGAGCGAGTAGCAAATCGAGAGCCGGCGTAGTTCGGTTCGATTGCTTATCTGCAACAGAAAGTCGTGACCCTTGTCTTCTACTTCCACTTCCAAAGGTACGCAGCGCCCACTAAAAGGATCTTGGGAGGCGTCGCTGCTCGAAGCGCAAGATCTTGCGAAACGTAATGATGACGGCGCTGTGGCCCTTTATTGGCGCCTGATCGACAAACTCTCCGCATTTCCGATGGAGCGGCGCCAGTCGGGTAGCGGACGACTTCAGGCCCTTTTGGAAGAAGCCCTCTTCGGGCTGCAGTCCTATCTGGCCGGACGCGGACGGTTCAACGAGGCGCAGTCCGTGGGATCTGATCGCCTGGAACAGCTCCTCGAAGACGATGCACTCTCCGATTGGTCGCTTGACCGCGCCAGGCTACTCAGTTGGGACAGCCGGCCAGAAGCCGCGCTTGATCTGATCTTTGCCCACCTAAACCAATGGCCGCTGAGCATCCCGGCCCGTTGGCAACTCTTCGATATCTACATGGACAGTGGGCAACTGGCAGAAGCCGATGCCGTGATTGACGATCTCGAAGCCACTGTCCAGGTGGCGGAGGTTGAGGAAGAAGAACCTTTGTCGTTACACCATGGGCTGATCTGGTATTTGCGCTCATTGGTTGCGCTGGCTCAGGAAAACTGGGAAGAAGCCTTCGAGCATTTCCGACGCGCTGCTGCGAAGAGCGACGCCTATGCCGACAATTGGCACATGCTCTACCGTCCCTTGATCTTTGGTGGGCAACATGCCCTGGCCAACCGCGCGCTCAACCGCGAGGAATCCGAAGCGTCTCAGCGCTTCTGGCGCGGACTCAGCGGATACTATGCAGGCGACAAGGTCGGCTCCAGGGTGGAGTGGCAATCGGTCACTGAATTGGCGATCGACAAAGTATGGGTGCGGTCCGCCACCGACTGGATCCTGGCCCATTACTATTTGGGGGACGAGAAGCGCGCCGGCCTTGAACTGGCGCTGCGCCTTCTCAACCGTCCTGGTGCTGAACCGGAGCCGACTATGCTGGTTGTTGCGGCCCTGGGCTGGGCGCTACGTGAGGAGTGGGGCCATGTGCGCTCGAACCTCGACTTTGCGCTTGCCGGCTACCGCGCCAATCTGCAGGACGCCTTCCTGCCTAAGTTGTACGGAATCCTGGCTCGCGACCTCATGGGCGAAGAACGTTTCGCCGACTTCCAGCGTTACTTCCGCTCCACGGGACCAGTGTAGGGGGTAGAGGGCAGACCTTTGCCTATTGGGCCGTTTCTGCCCATGCCTCACGAAGCCGCTCTACGCTGTACAGCAGCAACCGCCGATCCCCAAATACTTCCAACGTAATCGTGCCGTCGTAGCCGAAGCTGTGCAGTGTCTGCATGTTCTGTGCTAAATTCAGCCCGCCGTAGATGGGCGCACCAAGCGGAAGGTGCAGGTCTTCGACGCCGTTGTTATCGCTCAGATGGATATGCGCCAGCCGGTCGTTGAGTGAAAACAGGTATTCACGTAGCATGCTCTTGGCGGTGGCCAGATTGCCGTGTCCGATGTCATAGAGTAGTTTGAGGCCGGGCACACGCTGGAAGATCTCACGAAAATACTTGTGCTGGTGTTTGTTGTTGAGACCATTTTCCATCGCCACGCTTACGCCACGGTCCTCAGCATGCCGCACGAGGATTTCTAGCATCTGCCGGTAGAACTCGTAACCCTCCTGGTCGGTCAGGTAGTGCGGCCAGCCCATAAAGTGCATCGTGCACAGGGATGCCCCCACAAGCTTCGCCACATCGACGGAGCGGCGCAACTCATCCAGCGCTGCCTGTCGCACAAGCGGGGACGGGTTCTCGATGGGCAGATACGGTGCGGTGTGGCAGATCACACCCAGCCCGCTCTCCTGAACTGTGCGCGCTACGTCCTGCCACGGCGTCGATTCCGTCGGCGTCGCCGGTGCCTCAATGGTCAGGTCGATAAAGTCGAACCCGTTGACAGCGAACCAGCGGATTTCCTCAAAGACATTGCGCTGTGGATCGTTCATTGCGCCGATCTGCATAGCGTTGCTCCTTCATGCGTTCAGGGTCGTGTTGTTGTCGGATCAACGTCTACGGTTGCAAGCCGTAGACGTTGTCCGCTCGCTACATGATCTCCGCCGGGCAGCAGCGGTTCACCATTGGATCCGTCATAGACAATCAGATCGAGTGAGAAGCGTCCCGGCGTTACCGATGCGGGGATCGGCAGGCCCAGCGCCAGTCGGCCACGTTCACCGGGCTGCCACGTACTCGTTGCCCGCACGGGACCGTCGTCGATCTGCGCCACCATCTGATCGTTCTCATCATAGAGACGCAGGCTGGCGCGCAAACCGCCAGGATAGGTGCTGACCGCCTCCAACGCCTCCCAGCACAGCGTTGCGTAGAGCATTTCACCTGGCCGCGCTCTGACGGAGCTTTCGCTGCCCACGAGAAGCAGAACGTCGTCGTAGCGGGCCGTTACCCCACGGTCAGGGCAGAATTTACCCTCCGTCGTGGGGATGTCGTAGCGCTGCAGCCGCACGAAATCGCGACCGGGGAAGGGCTGATCCACGGTCAACGTCCCCAGGCCGTCCAGCGTGGCTCGCAGCAAACCGGTGGGATCGCTCACCGTGTCGTAGAGCCGGTAGTGCCAGATGCGAGGATGGTCGACGGCCAACTGATCAAGGGCCGCAACCGCCGGATCTGCAGCCATCGCATAGAAGTCACTTTGCGGTTGCCCCCACCCCAGCGTAGCGGACCCGTCCACGCTACCCGTCGTGACCAGGATCGGTCCCGCCTCCCGGTTGTCTGCATGCCTATTCGCATAGTCAGTCAAGCGGGTGCGGCCCTGCAATGGAGGCGGAACAGCTTTAACTGCATCACTTGGCTCCGAAGGCCAGTATACCTCGATCACAGGGTACACCCATCCAGCGTTAGCAAGGATGGCATCGCCGGGCCGCCATTGGGTGGCCAACATCGCCACAGCGCTGCGGTGATCATCGGCGCGGTAGTCAGGGTTCTTGTGGAACTCGATCAAGCTCCAACCACTTATGGTCAGCAACACTGCCAGCGCTGAGAGCCGGGCCGGGCGGTTACGTCCTACGGCGTGGATTGCCGCTGCCAGCAGAAGGGGGGCAGCAGCGGCGTAGGTAAAGAAATAGCGCACATGGTAAAGCGGTGTCACCGTGAGGCTTAGGAGCAAGATCAGCATCAACGGTACGAAAATATAGACAATCAAAATCCTGCTTGCTTTTCTGTTGCTATTCGTGTAGCCAAAACCGGCGAGAACAAGAACGAACCCAGCGGCACCCCAAACCCAACTCTGCGTGGGCGGTGACTGTCCCACAAGGATCGCAGCGAAGCTCTCATTCAAGGCCGCGATCAGATTCGGATCTCCGCGCCACGGTGGCACCGGCGGCGTTGTCACTTGTCGCCAGAAGATGGGCAGCCAGGGCGACCAGAGCGCTATCACGCTTAATTGGGCAATTCCCCATTGGAGCACCTGTCGGGGCGACAGTTGACGCTTCAAAATTCCTGTGAGCACGATCAGGTTGAGCGCAATCAGCAAGAAAGCGCTGTAGTAGAGCGTGTATAGTGACGCTGCCGCCGCTACCGCATAAACCACCAGGTAACGCCGCTGCGATCCATCCTCTTGCCATTTGAGCAGTGACCAGAGACAGAGCAGACCCAGCGCAGCGGCGACGGTGTACATGCGCACTTCCTGACTATACCAGACCTGAAAGGGATGCAGCGCCGCGATCCAGACGGCGCTTACCGCAACCCATGGACTGAACCATCGGCGTCCAATGCTGTAAAGCAGTGGCAAGAGGAGCATGCCTGCGAACAGGCTTGGCCAGGCAAACAGAAATTCCAGACCGTGAGCCAACGATGGATGCGAAAGCTGCTGCCAAACATGTAGGATAAGATAGTAGCCCGGTGGATGAATATCACGCGCAGTGTGCGCGATCAACTCAGGGATCGACTGTTGTGCAAGGTAGACGCTCACCGCTTCGTCGTACCACAGCGATTCCCGGCCAAGCTGAAACAGACGCACGGCAAAACCGAGCATCAATCCCAGCCAAAGCAACCCCCGCTGGATATTCTCTTCTCTCTGTTGCAGGACAGGCATAGAAACACTCCTCATCGGACCGATGCTATCACGGGCGGCAATGCTACGCCAAAGCGCACCCCCTCCAATCGGCTCCTTTTGGAGTTGTCTGCATCTACAGGTACAATAGCGGGCATGTCTACGATCACTGCACCATTCGATCGGCTCGGAAAGATCCGAGTTTACTGGGGGGCGCTGGGGCGATTCCGGGAAACTACGGCCTATCTCGCTGTAGCCCTACTTGCCTGGACGCTTTGGACCGTCACCTCTGTGCCTGTCGCCATCAACGTGGATGGTGTCACGGAGACTGTGAACACCCATCGGCGCACGTTGGGACCCTTGCTTTCGGATTTAGGGTTGCAGTTACACGCCGCCGATCGCGTCTCGCATCCACTTTCGACGCCACTCACCCGGCGGCTAATGGTACAGGTTGAACGCGCCTGGCCCGCCCGTATCGTGGCGGACGGCCTGGATTTGCAGGTGTACAGTTGGGCAGCTACGCCACGTTCGTTGTTGGCAGATGCCGAGATCGGTGTGAGCAACTACGATCAGGTCACGATCAACGGCGTGCCCTTAGGGTTGGATGATCCGCTACCCGATCGTACCCGAGCGATGCTGCGTGCTACCTACGATCGAGGCCATTCTTGGGAGCAACTGGCCGTTGATCCGTTGCGCATACGGGTCTACCGTGCTATCCCCATTACGGTGGATGATGGCAACGTTCCTTTCGTCATCAGCACCACGGCACAATCGGTGGGCGAGGCCCTGCGCGAAGCCGAGATCACCCTCTACTTGGGTGACAAAGTTCAGCCCTCATTGGGCAGCCCGGTCAGTACGGGGCTGCGCGTCTTCATTGAGCGCAGTACCCCTGTCACTTTGCAGGTGGACGGTCGCCTGATCAAGACCCGTACACGTGGCAAGACAGTGGGTGATACCCTTACTGAAATGGGCGTCGGTGTAACTGGTCTCGACCGGGTGAACCCGTCGCTGAAGGATGAACTCTACGACAACATTGAGATTTCCATTGTGCGCGTACGCCAGGATATCGAAATCAAAGAGGATATTGTCCCCTTCGAGACGGTTTACGAAGGAGATCCCAATCTACTTATCGACACGCAACAGATGGTTGCTCCGGGTGCTGAAGGCATTACGCGGCGGCGCTACCGTGTCACCTTTGAAGACGGCAAAGAAGTTGATCGCAAGCTCGAAGACAAGTGGATTGCCCAGGAACCGGCGTTGCGTCGGATCGCCTACGGGCAACGGGTTGAGCCAAAAACCGCCACAACAGCCGATGGACAATCTATCACCTATTGGCGCAAAATCCGCATGAGCGCATCGAGCTACAGCGCCGCCACCGCGGGCGTGCCCACCACGGCATCGTACTACGGACGGACTCGCACAGGCGATCCAATGCGTTTTGGTATCGTGGCCGTGGACCCGTCAATCATTCCGCTGCGGTCGCAGGTGTATGTGCCTGGCTACGGCGTGGGTGATGCACTGGACACCGGTTCTGCTATCCGCGCCAGGCGCATCGATCTTGGTTACGACAACGACAATCTGGTGCTATGGAATCGCTGGGTGGATGTCTATTTGCTATGGCCCCCACCACCCTCCTGGGAAATCACGTGGGTGCTGCCCAATTGGCCTGTAGAGCGGTAGAAATGTTGTGTGGTGCGGGTATGGACCTTTGCCTGCGCGACACTAAGAAACGTCTGTAACATATTCAACAAGCATCTTTCACGCCCACCCTATGACACAAACTAACGCTCGGACGTCGATTTGGATCTATACCCTTCTTGGCCTGGTGCTGTTGACTGGGCTGACGCTGCGCACCTGGAACGTCCGCTGGGATGCAGGGATGAATCCACACCCTGACGAACGAAGCACTACCTGTTGGCCGGGTAGTTGGATCGAGTGGCCCGACAGTTGGGACGAGTTTCGTGATCCCCGGCAGAGCCCGCTCAATCCACTGTGGAATCCGATCGATCAGCGTGAATTTAGCTACACGTATGGACACTTTCCACTTTATCTTGGCGTTATGTTCGGCGAAGTGCTGCACCGATTGGCGCCGGTCGCTGACGCACTGCCCTTCCCCGACCGCATCGTGACCATGATGGAGCGGTCTACCGAAGGCTGCGGTGGAGTAGCAGTGCCGGGTCGTCTCATCATCGCTCTTCTGGACACGTTGACGATCTTTTTTCTTTTTTTGTTAGGCAGGCGAATTTACGGTCCGTGGGCAGGGTTGCTGGCGGCGACCTTTTACGCCTTCGCAGCACAGGCGATTCAACTCAGCCACTTTTTCGCGATGGACCCCGCCAGCACAACCTTTACGGTCTTTGCCGTGCTCGGCGGTGTGTGGATGGTGCAGGAACGATCCTGGCGCGCCGCCATCCTCACCGGGATCGGCGCCGGGCTGGCGATTTCATCGAAGTTTAGCGCACTGCCAATCCTGGCGGTGCCGGTTGTGGCGGCTGGAATCGTCATCTGGCAAGAGCGTGCTAGCGGCGAGGGACGCAGCGCTCTGCGCGTCATCGTCGGTGGACTGGCTGCATTGCTTGTTGCGCTGGTAACTTTTGCCGTCACCAGCCCCTACGCTATCCTCGACTGGGAAAACTTCATTCGCTTTACCCTTGTGGAACAAGGGGCAATGGTACGCGGTGTGGCCGACTTCCCCTTTACGCGACAGTATCGCAATACGGTTCCCTACATCTACTTCCTGCAACAGCAGATCGAATGGGGACTCTGGTGGCCTTTAGGCATCGTTGCTGCCTTAGGCACATTCTGGTCGCTAACGCGACTAATCGCCGTAATCGCTCGCCCTGGTGAGGTGCTGGCCTGGGCGTGGCTTGTCCCCTACTTTGGCCTCACCGGCGCGTTCCTGGCCAAGTTCAACCGTTACATGAGTCCTGTGTTGCCTTTTGTTCTCCTTTTCGCGGCCGGCCTGTGTTGGGCGCTCTGGCAGCAACGGCGTGAGGGATCGCCACGTCTTGCGCTGCCAAGCAGCCTCGCTCGCTCCATCTCTCTTCTGCTTGCGGCGGTCGGCGTGGTGGGTGGTCTCTTCTGGTCGGTTGCCTACGCAAATGGGGTTTATGGCACGCCGCATCCCTGGGAGGAGTCGGCGCGGTGGATGGCTGAAAACGTACCTGCCGGCTCAACTGTCCTTTGTGAGCAGTGGGATGATTGCATGCCCTGGGGGCTGCCCGACGAACCAGAGGTCAACGCAGCCAATAACCAGATCCGCCGGATCGACTGGGGGCCATACGAAGAAGATACGGCGCAGAAGTATGAAGTTTTGCGCCAGAAATTGAGCGAAGCCGACTACGTCGCCTACTCGTCCAAACGCATTTACGATAGCGTAGACGAACTGCCCGAACGTTACCCTATGACGACCCGCTATTACGATCTCATGTTCAGTGAGAAACTGGGCTTTGAAATTGTTTTCGAAGCGACGACCCCGCCCAAACTGTTCGGTTTCAAATTTCCCGATCAAGGAGCGGATGAGAGCTGGAGTCTCTACGACCACCCAAGGGTGACCATCTTCCGTAAAGTGCGCAATCTGAGCGACGCCGAGTTTGCACAACTGCTCGACGGCACCTGGCAATCCGCCATTCCCTACTACCGCGGCAAGGACTCGCCCATCGATCCGTTGCTGACCGCGTTAGGGTTGGGCAGTGATCCGAGCCGCGCGAGCGCAGGACTGCTCAACGGCATCATCGCACTGCTGCGAGGAGAGGAACGGCCTGTATCCACACCGATCACCCCACCCGAGGATCTGAGCAATCTCTCGCTCGATACTCCGCTTAACGAACTGCCCGTGGTCGACGACTACAGGTGGAATGCACAGGCCAGCAACAATTCGTTGCTGGCTGTGGTCTGGTGGTGGCTGGTGGTTGCGATCTTGGGCTGGCTGGCATGGCCGATTGCGTTTGTCCTTTTTCGTCCGCTGCGCGACCGGGGATACTTGCTGAGCCGCGCTTTGGGTTGGCTGCTCGCCGGTTGGATCCTCTGGATCCTGGCGGGGCTCGGCGTTGCCCACAACACCGTGATCAATGCCTGGCTGGCGGCGGCATTGGTCGGCGTCCTTGGCTTGGTGGCGTTGGTGTGGAACTGGCGCGAGATGATCGCCTTCCTGCGCCAGTCGGGGCCGCTTCTGCTGGTGGGAGAGGCGATCTTCGCCGTCGCCTACCTCGTGTTCGTCCTCATTCGCCTCTACAATCCCGACATCTGGCAACCCTGGTACGGCGGCGAAAAGTTCATGGAATTTGCCTTTCTCAACGGCATCCTGCGCAGCCCCACCTTCCCGCCTGTGGACCCGCATTTCGCCGGCGGTTTTATCAACTATTACTACTTCGGCATCTATCTAGTTGCCTATCTGATCAAACTGACCGGCATCTATGCCGAGGTCGCCTTCAATCTGGCGATCCCCACGCTCTTTGCGCTGACCATAGTCAATGCCTTCGCAGTCGCCTATTCCGCGGTCATCCCCACACAGCGGATGGCGATGCGCCGGCGCTTTACCTGGCATTCCGCAGAGACAAACGGTGATGGTGGTGATGGTGGCCGCGCGGCTCTCGATGGGCCAACCGCCGGATGGGACTTCTCGGACTATCGAAGCTGGGGACGCGCTCCTCGCATCAACCGCCTACAGACGCAGGCGACCACCGCTGCTGTAGTAGAATCGTCGCGCAGCGGCGTCGACGTGCTTGATATTCGGTTGGCCGGTCCGCACCAGGATGCCCCATCCGTTCGTCATCGCCTGGAGCCGTGGCAAGCATCTCATGCCCCCGGCGATACTGCCACAGCAGAGGTGATTCCCTGGCAGAGCGGGATCGGCGTCGCCCTGCTCGCTCCGCTTTTTGTCGCTATCCTCGGCAACCTGGACGCCTTCGCACAGATCGTGCGTCGGCTGGGCTCTGTGAGCACACTCGGTTTCGAGAGCGCAATTCCAGGTGTCAGTGGATTGGTCCATGCTGTGAACGGACTGTGGATCGTCCTCACTACTGACGTGGGGCTGCCGGGCTATGATTTTTGGGCACCCAGTCGTGTCCTGCCTGCCACAATCAACGAATTCCCTTATTGGAGCTTCACCTTCGCCGACCTGCACCCGCACATGATCGGCATTCCCTTTTCGGTACTCTTTTTGGCGCTGGTGTTGACCGTGCTGCTTCGTTATGGAGTCCGATTGGCGAGCGCATTGGCGCTATGACGTCTTGCTGCTAGGTGCCTTCAGCCTGTTGTTGGGCACATTGGCCGCCATTAACCTGTGGGAGTTGCCCACCTATTTTGGACTGGGTGTATTGGCGCTGGCGGTGACCACATTCCGCGGCCGTGGCCGCGTGGATTGGCCTATGTTGGTCGTCTTTGCCCTCCTCTACATAGCGGGGGCGTACTTGCTCTTCTGGCCCTTCTTCAGCACTTACCAGAATGTGGGCGCAAGCGGTGTAGGGCTTGTGCGCGGTCCTGATGACCTGGGACAGTGGCTGCTGATCTGGGGGTTCTTCGTCTTCGTGATTCTCGGGTGGATCTTCTACGCTGTCACACGTCCGGCACGACGCGGAGACGCGCCGCCCACCGGTCTCGAGCGCTGGGGATCAATGACATGGCGTTACATCGATCGCCTGCCGCGCCTCTTTCACTTGCATTTCCGCATCGTGCGGCGGCCCAAGATCCTTTATCTGCTGGGGCGTATGGTGGTGCCCATGTTGGTCGCGGTCGCCTTGCTGGCTGCATGGCAAGGATGGACGATCCTCGCACTCTGTCTGCCTTTCCTGGGTCTCTCCTTCCTCTTAATTTGGCGGCGCGGATGGGCGGCTGACGCCGGTTCTCTTTTCGTGGCACTGCTTGTCGTCACGGGCTTTGCGCTGCTGGCCGGCACCCAGATCGTCTACCTGCGCGACTTCTTGCAGGGTGGCGACTGGTATCGGATGAATACACTTTTTAAGTTTTTCATTCAGGTCTGGGTGCTGTGGGGAATCGCCGCAGCCGTGGGTGCAGCGCACGTCTTTTCCGGCGACGACGGACAAACGATAGACGACAAACCACCGGAGCCGGAGCAGACGCAAGCCACACAACACGCCACACGCAACGCCGTGTTTTCACCCATCTGGCGCGGCGTATGGCTCACAGGCTTCGTGCTGTTGATGCTGGCGAGTCTGGCCTACCCTATTGTTGGGACACCGGCGCGGCTCGATCAGCGTTTCCCAGGTTGGCGACCTGAGTTGGGCACACTGGACGGACTGGCGTTCATGAAAGAGGGTGTCTATTCCTGGCCCGACGGCAGCAACGCCATCGAGTTTGGCTATGACTGGCAGGCGATCCAGTGGATCCTCGACCACGTGCGCGGCAATCTCGTGATCGCCGAATCGAGCGAAATAGACTACTACCGCGCCGGCGGCAGCCGTATCGCCAGCATGACCGGCCTCAGCGGTCTTAACGGCAAACATGCCGGCGAACAGCGTTACGGCGAAATTGTGGGTCAGCGCAGTGCGCTCTTTAGCGAATTTTGGTCGACGCCTGATGTGGGACGCACCCAGCAGTTGATCGATGAATTGGAGATCGACTTGATATACGTCGGCCAGTTGGAACAATTTTTGCATCCCCAGGCCGTGGACAAGCTGGCGCGGCTCGCCGAACAGGGGTGGCTGACACCGATCTATCGCAACGACCGGGCTATACTCTATGCTGTCCCCGACCGATTGCTGCACGCGCCGGACGATTTGTACTATCCAATGCCGGGGGCCTGAGTGAAGATTGCTCACCGTTTTCTGGCGTTGGTGTGGCGGATACTGCCTGAGTCGTTTCGATGGTGGCTGCAATGGGTGCTCAACCCCAAAGTCGTGGTCGGGGTCAGTGGCATCCTCATCAACGAGCGCGACGAAGTGCTCCTGCTCAAGCACCGTTTCCATCCCGAAAATCCGTGGGGTTTCCCAGGTGGCTGGGTTAAGCGCGGTGAATCGGTCGATCAAGCCTGGATCCGAGAAGTACGCGAGGAGACGGGTCTCAGCGTTGTGGTGGAAGGCACCGTGATCCAGGAGACGTCGAGCCTGACCCTCGAATTCATCCTATGGGGACGTATCGTGGGCGGGAATCTGCTGCTGGATAATTTGGAGATCCTCGACGCTCAGTATTTTAGATTGGATGCGTTGCCCGATGGTCTACATGCGGATCATCACGCAGCCGTGCACATGGTCTTCGATCACTGTACGGCTCAGATGCCGCTGATTCGGAACCGGGCGCTTAAAGACATGCCATTTCCATGACAAGTGGCGCTGATAAGTTTGTTGCCTCCAACTCTCTACCATCAACTCTCGCGATAGCTCGCGTTTAGGCACATGCAATCTATTTTTGTCGACTTTCTGGCCTGGTATCTTGTCGTTCAATTGCTCTCGCTGATTGCGTTGCCGCTCGCGCTGCGCCTTTTCCCGCGCTGGCGGATCGCGGGTACAGTTTCGCCAAAGCCTTGGGCGTACTGTTGGTGGGCGTAGTCCTCTGGTGGGGGACGAGTTATGGCATCCTGCGCAACGAATTGGGGGGCGCGTGGTTAGCGCTGCTCACCGTTGCTGTGGTTAGCGTGGCAGCAGCGCGTCCGCTTCTTTCCACCTGGCGCTGCCGGCTGCCTGATTGGCGTACGGTAGTGCTGATCGAGGCGATCTTCCTCTTCTCCTTCGTGGCGTGGACCTGGGTGCGCGCCCATGATCCGGCGATCAACCACACCGAACAACCCATGGATCTCATGTTTATGTCGGGCATCTGGAGCAGCCCTACCTTTCCGCCGCGGGACCCGTGGCTGGCCGGATACGCCATCAGTTACTACTACCTGGGCTATTGGCTGCTGATGACGGTAGCGCGGCTGGCCGGCCAGCCGCCTGAAATCGCCTACAACCTGGGCCAGGCCTGCTGGTTTGGCCTGCTCATGGTGGGCAGTTTCGGCGTGGGCTTCAATCTGATCGCAGGGAAAGCCCCGGCACGGATCTCCGCCGCATGGGGTGGACTGCTCACCGTTATTGCGGTGGGGCTGACGGGAAACCTGCATGTGATCATGGAATGGCTCTACGCCCAGGGGGTTAATGTCAGTGCTGTGGCGCAGTGGGCCGGTGTGTTCAACTTTCCAGAAAACGCACAGGTCACAAACCAATGGTTTATCGACGCCGGTTGGAGTTGGTGGTGGCGCAGCAGCCGCGTGATAGGCGACACCGATCTTTTCGGCAATCACATCGAAGTCATCGCCGAGTTTCCTAGTTTCAGCTATGTATTGGGCGACAACCATCCGCACGTCCTCGCCATGCCATTCGTATTGCTGGTAGTTGGCATGGCGCTCAACCTCGTCTTATCGCGAAGCGATAGCGACGTTCATGCTATGCCCCATGCCGATGAATGGCAGACGCAGCTCTCCACGGCGTGGACGCACTTGCTGGCTGCAATCCCTGCGCGGGGCTTGGGCCTGTTGATCGTCATAGTTGCCGTCGGTGCGCTGGTCCCGCTCAACACGTGGGACTTCCCGCCCTACTGGGCCTTGCTGGCGCTTTCGGTACTGTTTGTACTTCGGCGGCACGGGATATCTACTGCTGTGTGGGGTGCAGCGCTGATCGCCGTCATGATCCTGATAGGAGTATTGGTGATCTACTTACCCTACTTCCTCACGGCGCAGAGCCAGGCTGGAGGCGTGGTGCCGAACTTCTTCAACCCCACGCGTCTCCCTCAATTCCTGTTGATCTGGGGACATTTCTTGTTGGGCGTCGCCGCCTTGATCGGGCTGGCCTGGCGCGAACAGCCACCCCGCCCCAGGACGATTATGATCAGCATGGTCCTTGTCCTCGGCTTGCCGATCCTGTTTCTGGCGGGTACCTTCGTCGTGGCGCTCAACAGTGCCGCCGGCATGGCCGAACTTCAACGCATGGTGTTGCCCCCCGAACTCGGCGGATACACGGACGCCGTGCTGGGACGGTGGATGGCACGCCCGTTTGCCTTCTTGCTGGCGGGGACGTTGGCCTCACTGCTGCTATCACTGATTTGGCAACGTTGGCAAGATCCTGAGCAGATGGGAGATGTACGCACAACGTTTGCGCTATGCATGGCAGCGTTAGGGGTACTGCTGATCTACGCTCCAGAATTCGTCTTTCTGCGCGATAACTTTGGCACACGGATGAACACGGTATTTAAATTCTATTATCAAGGCTGGCTCTTGCTGGGCGTCAGCAGCAGCTACGCAATTGTCCGTGTGGCCCAGCAGTGGAGAAAGCCAGAATCACGTCTATTTGTGCCTGCTGCACTTAGCGGCGTGGCGCTTTTGCTGATCCTGGCAGGGTTGATCTATCCTGTTGCGGGGGCGTATGCCAAGGTGCGCGGCTTCGGGTCTCCAACGCCGACACTAGACGGCCTGGCTTATGTGGGATCCGATGAGATCGCCGCTATCGAGTGGATCGAGCGGAACACCGATCCCACTGATATCGTCCTACAGGGACATGGCCGCAGTTACCAGGCGGCGGACAACCGTATCAACGCCGCCAGTGGTCGGGCGACGCTCCTCGGCTGGGATGGACACGAAAGGCAATGGCGCGGGCCTGCCTTTGGCAACATGGCCGCGGGTCGCCCTGAACTGCTAGAGACAATTTACCGCACAGGCTCGCCCATGGTGATTCAGCGTGCTCTGCAAGATAACGATATTGCTTATATCGTTGTAGGACCGGCGGAACAGGAACAGTACAAAATGACGCGTGCAGATGAAACCCGTCTGCTAGAAGTGACTGATCTTGTGTTCGAACAGGGCAATGTGCGGATTTATCGACGAAGGGGATAATGGAGCGTTTGTGAGCGAGTCAGTCACTGTTCGACCGGATGAGCAGGTCGTAACGACACGAATCGAAACCATCGTTGAAGTTGAGCCTATTCGAGCCACCCCTGTTGCCAAGTCTGGCTTCTCTGTCGAACAGGCTCTTTATGGCCTCATTTTGTTGACGGCGTTGATCGCTCGTCTGTTACATCTGGGTAGAGCGCAGCCACTCTCTGTGCTGGAAGCATCACAAGCATGGCCTGCCTGGCTCGATGCCATGAATCGGCAAAGTGACGCACTGCTCACGGCGCACAGTCCGCTACTGTACACCGCACAGCGCTTCTTTTTCTGGATGACGGACGGGGGCAGTGACGCGTGGGCGCGCCTTTTCCCGGCCCTGGTGGGGGCGCTCGTCGTCCTGATCCCGTGGGGACTGCGTCGCCAACTAGGACGCCGCTCCGCCTTGATCCTGGCCGCGTTGCTGGCTTTCGATCCCTGGCTGCTCACCTTCAGCCGGCTGGGCGATGGCGCGATCCTATCGTTTGCGACGGCTCTATTGATGTGGAGCGCTCTGCTTCACCGCGATCGTCTATCGCCTGTTTCCTTGCGCTTGACTGCCGTGGTAGCCGCGCTCTTCCTGACCAGTGGTCCACTGTCCTGGTTGTTGCTGCCTCCGTTGCTGCTGACCGCGATTGTCTTTCGTCCTGTGCTGCCGGATGATCTGCGTGAGCGCACCAGGCTGTCGCTCTTTTTTGCAGGGACACTGCTTGCCGTCTGCACAGGGTGGCTGGCTTACTGGCAGGGATGGGGCGCTCTCAGCAGTAGCCTGACCGTCGCACTATCCTATTTGACCACTGATGCCGGCTATCCGTTGGGGTGGCCTTTTGTGCGTTTGCTGGTGGACGAGCCCTTTCTCACCATCCTGGGGCTGGCCGGTCTGGCTGTGATGCTGTGGTCCATGCGGCGGCACGAAGGAGATCGTCGATTGGCCGGTGTCCTCGCCGCCTGGACCGTCTATGGCTTCGCACTTCTCTTGCTACCAGGGCGCAACCCGGTCTCGTTGCTGGTACCTGCACTGCCGCTGCTCATCTGCGCCGCCTGGATCACGGATCGCATCTTACGTTTTTGTTTACGTGAAGTCGATTGGCAAGACGGCTCACTGATCGCAGTTGCATTGGGTGTTTTGCTGATTACATCGTTTTTCCTGAGCGCGGGTTACTTGAGCGCGCAGATTGTTGACGGCCGTATGCTGCTCTTTTATCTGATCCTGCCCCTGTTGGTGGCCTTTTTTGTCTGGTGGTCCGGTTTGATCACGACGGTGCAGGTGACCCTTCTGTTAACGACAATGACGATCTTGCTGGCAACCATCAGCAGCGCGTGGTCGTTGGCGTTGCGCAGCGATCTACTGCGGGGCAATGAACTTTTCGCCGAGGCACCGGCGCCTACTGTCCGCTTGCTGTCTAGCGATGTCGCCGATCTCAGTGCAATCCGCGTCGGTGATCCTGGTGAAGCGGACGTCTTTGTCGTGCAGGTAGAACCGTCGCTACAACCCCTGGTGGGGTGGTACTTGCGCTTTGTGCGCGATTTGCATTTCGTCGATGCCGTCAATAGCGAGCAGTTTGACCAAAACACACTGATTATCGCGGCAAGCGACACAACACTCACGCTGCCGGTTGCGGCCGTCGGCAGTGACTATCCACTGACTAGAGAGTGGTTGCCCACGCAGTTGGATACGTGGCAGACTCGACTGCGTTGGGCGTTTTTTCGTGAACTTAGGCAACTACCGTCGACACAGTCGGTGGTGCTATGGGTACAAGAGGACTGATGTATGATTCGAGATGATCTTGCCCCAACTGCTGAAACGACCTGGTTGGATCGATCCGTGGCGGCACTGGTACGCGTCAATTGGGAGACGGTGGCCTGGGTCGTGCTGCTCGTCCTGGCTGCCGTGAGTCGGTTTTACGATCTTGGCGCGCGTGCCATGGGCCACGACGAGAGCTTGCACGCCGTCTACTCGTATGAACTCTACAAGAGCGGCACATACGTCCATAACCCCATGATGCACGGTCCGTTTCTCTTCCACGCCAACGCGTTGATCTATGCGCTCTTCGGCGTTACGGATGCCACCACTCGTATCATGCCGGCCTTGGCCGGCATGGGGATGGTGGCAATGGCGTGGGCATACCGCCGCTGGCTTGGCCGCACCGGTGCGTTGGTGATTGGCATCCTCTTTGCGATCAGCCCCAGTATTCTCTTTCACAGCCGCTACATCCGCAACGACATTTACATCGCCCTATCGGCCATGATCTGGATTTACGGCATGTTCCGCTATGCCGAGGAACGTAAGGTCCGCTGGCTTTACGTGTTGGTGCTTGGGATGGCGCTTGGCATTATCAGCAAAGAAAATCAGTTTATGAGCGGCGCGATCTTCGGCGCGTTTATTGCCGCCGTAGCAGTATGGCGCTGGTGGCACAACCACGAAGCGCTCAATCGTAGCGTCTTCGCCGACCTCGCCGTACTGATGCTGACGTTGATTCTACCGTTTACTTCACCCTTCGGCTACCTGGTGGGCGAGAAGCTATTGGGGTGGGAGACGGTCAACTGGGCGAGTTTTACCGCCAACGCGCCGATGCTCATCGAATTTGCCGTGATGGTGATCCTGGCGACGAGCCTGGCGATTGGCGTGGCTTACTACTGGTACACCATCGCTCGGGCCGGCGACACGCGCCAGCGCCTCACCTTTACAACGTGGGGTGGGCTCATGCTCACCTTTTGGGCGATTGTCGTTATTTTCTTCACTACTTTCTTCACAAACCCGATCAATGGATTGGCGACGGGCATCGTGGGCAGCCTGGGCTATTGGCTGGCACAACAGGAAGTGCAACGGGGTAGCCAACCCTGGTATTACTACGGCATCTTGACCACGCTCTACGAATTCCTGCCCCTGATCCTGTCTGTAGGCGGCGCGGCGGCATTGTCAATCGGATTGGGCAAGTCCGATTGGCAGACAACGCCCAAGACGGACCTGCCCGCATCCGTCGTCAACGCCGAGCCGCATCCTGAGTTCATCTCGCCGGCAATGGTTCGCACGATCCTCGTTGTCTTTCTGCTGTGGTGGTCGGTGGGGGCGTGGGCGGCATACTCGTTTGCCGGTGAAAAGATGCCCTGGTTGCTGACGCACATAACCCAGCCAATGGCACTGCTAGGTGGCTGGTGGTTAGGGCGATCGATCAGTCAGACTGATTGGCGCCAAGCGACCAAAGATCAGAGCGTCTGGCTGGTCGGTCTGATCCCGGCGTTGATCTTTGCCCTAGCCACACTGTTTGGCGCTAATCCGTTCGGTGGGCGCGACTTGAGCGCGGTGGACGACACGATCCGATTCGTCCTGGCTATGGTGATGACCGGCGGTCTACTCTACCTGGCGTGGACCTGGATCAATCGTAGCGGCTGGCCCAACGCGCTGCGCATGATGGGGCTGGGGGTTGCGCTCGTCCTCTTTGTGTTAACGCTTCGAGTCAGCTACAGGCTTACCTATGTTAACTACAATATGGCAACAGAGTATCTGGTCTATGCCCATGCAGGGCCCGACGTAAAGCGCGCCCTGGCCGAGATCGAAGAGTTGAGCCAGCGCACTGTGGGTGACCGCGAAATCCGTATTGCCTACGGCAACGATGCAGCCTGGCCCATGAGCTGGTACATGAAGTTCTACCCAAACAGCGTTTTCTTTGGCACCAATCCGAACCAGGATACCATGAGTGCGCCAATCGTGATCGCTGCCAGTGACGACTATGAAAAGGTTGATCCATATCTGGCCCGAGATTACGTCTATCGCAACTATCGCATGATCTGGTGGCCCGAAGAAAGCTACAAGAACTTGACCCTGGAACAGGTCTGGGGTGCGTTGACCGATCCGGTGCGGCGTGAACGGCTGTGGCAGATCTGGTTCTATCGCAACCATCCAGACCGCGACGTGCTCTCCTGGCCGCATCGTCATGAATTTCGCCTCTACATTCGAAAAGATCTGGCGCAGACCGTCTGGGATCTCAACGTGATCCCCACGGCAAGTGAAGCAGCGGCGGCATTTGACTATCCAGAACTGGATCTCACGGCGACCTCTGTATTTGGCGGTATCTACAACAATCTGGCCATAAGCCAACCGCGCGATGTGGCGGTGGATGGCCAGGGCAATCGCTATATCCTTGACTCGGGCAACAATCGGGTCCTTGTCCTCGATAGCGCGGGAACGATGCGGCTGACGTTTGGCAGCAGTTGCCTGTTAAACGATGCCGGGCAACCTGGCTGCGTAGACCCAGATGCCGCCGGGCCGCTTAAGTTGGGAGACGGACAGTTCCGTGAGCCCTGGGGAATCGCGGTTGCGCCCGATGGGACGATTTTTGTGGCGGACACATGGAATGGGCGTATTCAGGTCTTCGACAACGAAGGCAACTTTCTGCGCAAGTGGGGAATCTTCAACATCATCAACGATGAAAACCGTGATCCCGTATTGGCTATTTGGTCCACGCGGACTGGCCGTAGCGCCCAATGGCGACGTGCTGGTCGCCGACACTGGGAACAAGCGCATCATCCGATTCACGCCCAACGGCGAGTATGTGGCCGAGGTTGGCGGCGGTGGGGTTGTGCTGGGGCGATTCGAGGAACCGGTTGATGTCACGGTGGACCCGGGAACGGGAACCGTCTATGTGTCTGACATATGGAATCAACGCATCCAGGTTCTGTCGCCCGAACTGGTTCCTTTGGCCGAGTGGCCGGTGCCCTCGTGGCAAAGCGAGGATATCTACGACAAAGCATACATAGCGGTCGGCCCCAATGGCACCGTATACGCCACAGATCCACAGTATGCGCAGATCTTTGTCTTTGACAGCAGCGGGCAGCTCAGCGCCGGGTTCGGTCAGTATGGCATTGAACTCAACCAGTTCGCCAAGCCCAATGGCGTTACCGTTGATCCCAACAGCGGCGAAATCCTGGTGGCGGATGCTAATAACAACCGGGTCCTGGTATTCCCCGCAGTTGGCGAATGAACAGAAGAATCAAGAGTGCTCTGTGGTTACCGCCGCAGAGTAAAAACGGGGCAGTGGCGAACGCCACTGCCCCGTTTTCATTCAAGCGTTACTGTGGTGACCACGTTGCATAAACGCCTGAACTGATACGCACCGGCTCGCTTTCCCCATCGGTCTCCTGGACCCATACCCCGGATTCTCCGCTTTCGCCTGTGCCGACGTACACAATCGCCCTGCTATCGGGAGCCCAATAGCTCTGGCTCTGCACATACTGATCGGCGAAACGCAGGTATTGCTCAAAGAAGACGGCGCTTGGGCGAAAACGCGCCAGCCGCGTCGTACCCTCATCTGTCCACACGTGCGACCGCAACCAGATCCGCCCGCGTGCAGGTTCCACCGTCAGGTAGTGCAGCGCTTGCCCATCGGGGCTCCAGGCGAAGTAGATCACCGGATCCTCACTCAACTGCCGGTAGATCTGATCCTCCAATTCCAGCAAATAGAGGGGTCCAAACGCGTTGGTTCCGATGGCTTGCGGCGTGTCCACAAAGGCCAGCCGCCGATTGTCGTTGCTGACAAAGAAGCTGGCGAGGCCCCTAAACCCAATCTGTTGTGTAAATTCGCCTGCCTCATCCGCCAGAACTATCTGCTGCGTACCGCCCTCTGTGACAGTGTAGAGTAGCTGTCCGTTGCGCAGCCATTGTGGGGTTGCAAAGTTGGCGGACTGCTGCGCCAGGATCGTCCGCTGTCCTGATAGATCGACGAGGGCCGTCTCTCGATTGCCGGCATGGGTAATCAATTGTCGTCCATCCGGTGACCACGAGAAGTAGAGCGGCTGCCCCAGCGAGAGCGTGGTGACAGTGGGCTCCGGTGTATCGAAACTGGCGACACGGAGGGCGATGGTCGGCCGCTGCCTTTCGACCCAATTGCTCAGATAGGCCAGTTGCTCGCCCGCCGGATTCCAAAAGTAGAAGAACGGGGCAAATGGCACCGCAACAGATAGGCGATCGCTGCCGTCCGCCTTCACGGTGACAAGGCTGGATCGACCGCGAGCATCGACCTCCGTATAGGCGATGCGGCTGCCGTCTGTCGACCAGGTAGGCTGATTGTAGAGACGGCCCGCACTCGCATCTGTAGTCAGGTTGAAACGATTGCTGCCATCCGGGTCCACCGTGGACAGATTGCCGTCGCCGCCAAGGATCAGCAATCGATTGCTGCTCAATTCTTCACGACTGAACGGAGTGCTCTTTTCCGCCGAGGTGACGGCAGGAGCAGAAACCGGCACTCGTGCCGCTCGGCTCAGGATAGGGATGGCGGAAACGCAGCCGCTGAGCACAAAGACGAGGCAGCCCAGGCCGAGGAACATCCTGATCCCTGAGCAGACCGTAGAGCATGAACGGGTGAGACGGCGTGAGGGTAGGTCGGAGATCATGGATTTCTCCCATCGCTATGAAGGTAGAGTCAAGTGGTTCTGCTTCTCGTCGCAGAGTGAATAGCGCTCATTGTATGTCCGATACCGGTCGCGCTTCGGGAAGGTATCCTCCAGATGAAGCTGGGGAAGAAGATCTATACAAAGAAACCGGATCTAGCACTGGGTCCGGTTTCTTTGTATAGATCTTCGGTTGTTTGACTCTTCCCGTTACTTTGAGGCTAACGTCAGCGATTGGGACAGCGCGGCCTCTTCCCCGATCGTCGGTCGGAATTCGAGCCCGACGTAGCCGCGATAACCCACGGCGTCGATGGCCCGGAAGAGAACACCGTAGTCATTTTCGCCGCCGATCAGTTCGTGCCGGCCGGGGACACCTGCGGTGTGGATGTGCCCGATTTGATGTGCATACTGCTCTAGATTGGCGATCAGATTGCCTTCGGTGATCTGCTGGTGATAGAGATCATAGAGAATGGTGAGCGACGGGGAATCGACTTCTTCGATGATGTCGCCGGCCTGGGCCATGGTGGTGAGCCAATAGCCTTTGTGATCGACGAATGGATTGAGCGGCTCTATACAGAGGATAACACCGTTGTCTTCGGCGACCGCAGCCATCTTGCGCAGTTTGCGTACCACCCGGCGCCGGGTGATCTCATCGCTTTCCCCTGCGATGACATTGCCCGTCGTCACAATGATCTTTGTACAGTTTAGCGGCTCGATCACCCTGGCTGTATCGGCGACACCCTGCACGATTTCAGCTTCGTTGCGGGGGTTGACGACGGCAAACCCGGGCTCCAGGGCCACGGCTGCCAGGGCTATCCCGCTTTCCTCCTGCGCGGCGCGGACGGCGGCAAGGTCCTTATTCTTCCATCCCCAAAATTCGTAGGCGGTAAAGCCCAACTTCGCCGTGCGGCGGATACGATCCTCAAAGGGCTGCTGCGGCCAGAACATCTCAATGCAGACAGATAGGTTGACCATAATTGATCATTGCTCCTCAGGTGGTGGGCTTATTGAACACTACTGCACGACATAGGTGTAAAATGTGAGCCTGTCCATGTTGTCGTAGTGTTGTTGAATATCGTTGCCGGGGAACTGCTGCTGAATCGATAGCAGATCGTTGTAGCGGAAGGGCAGCGCGATGATCAGTGCCTCCTTATCGGCGGCGCGGGTCGTATCGTACCAGGAAGGGAACTCGTCCGCCGTATAAAGATTGCGGCTAGGTGCGCCGTTGGCAAGGAAACGGATGGTGCCATACTCGACGAAGAGATTGGGCGATCCCATCAGATAGACATCATGACTGTCGCTCTCATTTTTGATCAGAAAGCCAATGTCGGTAACGCCTGTATAGATCTGCATACGCCGAAAATGAACGAAATAGTCTTCATAGTTCATCTGCAAGGTCAGCGCGGCCAGGAGAGCGCCCGCCGCCAGCCCCATCTGCACCCGTCCACCGGCCCAAATATAGCGGAGTAGATCGTAGAAGATTTGCACGCCTGCGCCTGCGGCCAAAAACACAGCCGGAACGGCGACGATCAAGCGAGGGCCGTTGGGGGCATCATTGGTCATCACGCCGCCGAAGAAGACGCCCAAGACAAACCAAAGCAAGACGGACTGTGCCGGAAAACGTCGCCACTGGGTCAGCAGTACACCGAGTCCCAGCCAGAACAGGGCGACGGTGATCAGGTCAAAGGCCGGAATGTCGGTAACATAAAACGCCGACCTGTCTCCATTTTGCATAAAGAAGCGTAGATTGCGTTCTATCTGCTCCAAAAGCAACACGGGGATGTCATTGGGCCAGGCGGCATCGCCGCCGAGGGTATGCATCAATCCTTCGGGGTTGAAAACGCTCACCCCGCGCATTCGGTTAATAAAGGGTGCCAGGTTGTCGAAATAGAAGACCATCAACGGCAGGAAAGCCAACAGCGAACTCATACCGGCCAGGATCACCTGTTCAATTGTAGCGCGGCGCGTTCGCCAAAGAAGTAGCATATACGGAATGGCCAGGAGAGCAAGCAAACGTGAACCGTAGTAGAAATATTGGCTCAGACCAACCACCAATCCCAACAAAATGAAGATCGTCAACCGGCCTTCGTCCTGAGGGGGGATCGGCTGCAGATCGTTGGCAATGTCGACCTCCAAAACGGGTGCGTCCGTTGAATCCGCAGCATGCGCAGCGACACGCTCTTGCCTGGGAATCTCTCCCAATGCCCAGGCCATCACAGCCAATAGAACAAGCAGCGAGACAAGCCATACAGTTTCGATGTTGTTCAGCGCGATCCGGCTGTAGTGGATGTGTAGATGCGATACGGCCAACAACCAGCCACCTGCCAACCCGGCAGCCCGTCCCCACCCGAAACGACCGATGGCGTATATTGTCGGCGCGCACAGAGCACCAAAGAATGCCGAAAGCAATTTCAACGAAACGATGTTATCGCCGAAGAGCGCCAGCGCCCCGGCCTGAATATAGTGAAACAGCGTGGGATGATCTAAAAAACCTGTGCGGAAGTAGGCAAGCGGACGGTCGCCCAACCCGTTGCCAGGTCCGTAGAGCGCTAGTCTAGCCAATAGGCCCATCTCACCCTCATCGCCGTGCATGGCGGGCAGGAAGGGCGAAAGCATATAGACTCGAAGGAGCAGCGCCACCACAAAGAGAACCAAGACGATCAACCAATCCAGCCGTTGCCAATGGACGGCGCCGCGTACCCGCTGCCACAGGTTGCTGTGCCGATCATGGAGCCAGCCGGCGACGATGGCGCCCAGCATGGCGGCCAGCCAAATCGCCATGACCAGCGGATCGGGGTCCCGCGTGCGTGCCATGATCGCTGCTGCCAGCGCCCCTAGCAGGCTTAGCCAGAAGATGAAAAGACCGGGCCGGCCCAAAAGGCGCCCGCCAACATCACGCAGAAAACGCACGTCGCCTGCCCCCGCACGGCTGGTGAAGCGTTGCGTACCGGCGGCCATGCTGAGTAGTGCCACAAAGAGGGCCACACCATTGTTAGCCATCACGCCGTACATGGCGGCTGTCACGGCCAACAAGAAAAGGAATAAGCTCATTCACTTTCCGATCTACACATTATTGGTCTCTCTATGCTGTGCAGAAACTCAGCGGGTATCTACACCATCAGGAATCAAAACGGTGGGCGGGACCGGCGCTTCGGGCTCTCCGGGTGGCTGCCAGTAGAACTCCAGGGCACTGCCGCCATACCGCTGAAAATAGTCGATGCGGATGGGGTAGATGTCTGGAGTCAGTTCGAGTGTTGCCTGAATCCGATTGGGGCGATCCGGCGTAAGTGACTCGCCGAGGGTCTGCCCTGCCAAAAGAAAGCGCACACCGTCATCAGCGTTCAGACGGAAATTGTACAACCCAGGGGTAGAGATGCGCAATGATCCACGAAAGGTCGCGCTGAATGGATGGGCCACCGGTTCATTTAGCGGCCATGACATCAACAAGAACGGGGTTACGCGCTGGAAAAGTACGTCACCCTGCCAGGAATCATTCGCATAGTAGTAGCCTGTCAGCCCACGTCGTTCTGTGGCTGTAGCAAACAGAACGCCTTGCGGAAGGGGGCCGGCCACTCCTGAGGGAGTCTTCCATTGCAAAACGGGATCTACGTCTACATTCGGCGTATCCACAGTCAGGCGGAAGTCGTGCCGCCCGCGGTCGAGGAAGCGCGGGCCGGACCAGGCAGTATTGTCGACATGGAGTTCCCCGTTTTCGAGCGAGAAATCGTATACACCATTTTCGGTTAGGCGTAGGCTGCCTTGCCACGTGACGCCGCGCACCGTCTCATCATCCTTTGGCCATGCAAAATCGTTCACGCGCCGCTCTTCCCTACTGCCGTCGACGTGCAGTATGCTCAACCTGAGTCCTTGCTGTGCCAGGAGATCTTGAGGTGGAACCCAGATCCGCAGAAAGAGTGGCGCCGCGCCCGGTCCGCTTACCAGGCTAACTTTCGCATTGGGGTAGATCGCCGTAACACCATCAGTGACCAGGCCGTACTCCGTACCCAACAGGATAAGTGCTCCTGTTTCATTGGCCGGAATGGGTAGATCCACCTCGGGACGAAGCAGTTGATACGGTGGCGACGTCAGCGGACTTTCCGCCGCGTCGTCGTGTACTGCACCGTAGACCAGAAAACGAAGGGGTGAGAAGTTGTAAAAATTGGGTGATAAGTAGACCGCTGCTCCTGCCTCCAGGGCGTCGAGCACCTGATAGCTGACCTGTGTTTCCATCTGGTTGAAGCTGAGTTGCACGCTGGGTGAGGCGGCCTGACGGACGAAAAACGTAGACACTTCCCACACGGCGGCAAAGGCCAGGATGAGCACGACAAGCGCGCCCCCCATGCCGCGTGGTCGACTGGACTGCTCTGATCTGGCGAATTCCACAGCTACAAATCCACGCATCAGCATGTCCACCACAGCGCTGACGGTCAGGGCGATAGCGGTCACTGCCGTCAACGTGCGGTACCCATTCGGCGCCAGGATATAGTCGGGCGCGTTGGGCAGTTGGACGCGCAACTCACTGAGAAAGCCGCCGGCCATGGCGACGCCAAACCAAAGCCAAAGCAGACCGCACCGCCGGTCGCGTAGGGTCAGTGCGGCATAGGCAAAGCCCACAGCCATCAGCGCTCCCGTCATGGGGTCTGTCTGCGGTTCTCCAGGCAGGTTCTGACGGCCTACAGGATCGCCTTCCCGATGGAACATGCCGATGTGGCGACGGATGTTTTCTTGCAGCGGCCACCACGATCCCTCGTCTTGCACGTCACGAAAAATGCTGATCTCCGCGCTGCGGTTGAAAAAGAGAAAAGGATTGGTAAAGTACGTGACCGCCAACGGTGTCATTGCCACCAATGCCGCTGCGCCAAACAGGACTAGCCCTGTCGCATGGCGTTGAAATGCCCTGCGCGGCCCTTCTGGATCACTGACCAGCCGATAGAGCGTGAAAACCAAGAGCGTCAACAACACGAGCCGGCTGCTTAGATAGGTGTAGAGCGTTAGCCCGCTGATCAAGCCGCCGACGACAAAATCCAGGGCGCGCCGCTCTCGCAGTCCGCGGATGAGAAACGCGATCCCCACGATCTGAAAGAGCGGCGGCATCAACTCATTCCATCCCCAACGGCTGAGCGTCATATGCCAGCGGCTGATGCTCAACATGAACATGGCTACCAATCCTGCCAGCGGACCAAAGAGCATTCGCCCCAGCCAGAAGGTCAGAGGGATTGTCAACAGCGCCGGGATCAGCGAAGCTGCTTTCAACGTCCAATAGCTTACACCGAAGAGTTTGTAGAGCGCGGCCATGTAATAGATGTAGCCGTTGGGGGTTTCGTACCAGCCGGTGCCAAAAGGTGAGGTCTCGCGCCCTTCGAGGATGTGGAGCGCATCGAGTGAGGCGTTGGTTTCGTCCACGTAAATGGCGGCCGGGATCTCGTCGAGGCGGTACAGGCGTAGGAAGATGCCGAGGCTCAGGATGGCCACGAACAGGCCGATTTCCCAGGCCTTGGGCAGTTCAAACCCTGAGAATCCCTCCCTAGTGCGTTGCAGGTGCGGCGCAAAATCGGAGGAGGCCTCACCCACGATTCGCAGCGAGAAGGCGCCGATGAGCATAAGCAGCAATGCGGCTAACCACGCCCAAAGCACAGGGCGCCAACCCGCTGAATCAAGATAGAGCGAGCGGGCTCCCCAGCCCGTAAGCACGAGCGCCATTGCAAAGCTGACCCAGGCCACAATCCAGCGCGGTCGTGAAGGGCCTGCATACAAAGCCACTGCGGCCGGTGATGCATCGGGGAGCCAGAGCGTCATGTTGCGAAGCGTAACGCCGCCGAACGCTGCACCTGTGCCCAACAGAGCCCAGGGCAGCGCGACATAGGCATCTGGGCTTTGGCGCACTCCAAAGCTCCCCAACAGAGCCATCAATATCGCTGTCAGTAAAAACAAAATGTCCTTCTGGCGACGCGATTTATCCATGGCCAGAGTGTGCTAAAAGTGGGCCGGAAGTGGCTCGATTTCCTTGGCAAAGGGCATACGGTAGTTGAGCAGGGACTGATATATCCATTCGTACCTCTTGAGCACGGTCGACCATGCATGGCTTGTGGACCGGACCACGCTGATGGCGCCCATCTGCGACCACCCTGCCATGTCGTCGACAAGCGCCGTCATGGCGCGGGCGGCGTCGGCCACATCACGAGGACGAAACAGGCGACCGTTGACACCTTCCTCGACCAACTCGGGGAGAGCCCGCGCACGCGCCGCCAACACGGGCCGTCCACACGCCATTGCTTCAAGCGTCGCAATGCTGAGCAATTCAGCGTCGCTGGGCATGGCGAAGAGATCGACACTGTTGAGCAACTGCGGCAGATCGTCATCCGTCACGTAGCCCAGGAAGTGAACCTGTTTCTCCAAGTTAAGGTGACGGGTGAGCGCCTGTAAATTGGCCAGCTCTGTACCACGGCCGGCAATGGCAATGGCGGTGTCAGGGCGATCCATGTGCGCCAGCGCACGAATCAGGACGTCTATACGCTTCTCCGCATCCAGACGTCCCACAAATAGAAAGGTCACCTTGTTGGGATCCAGCCCGAAGCGACGGCGACAGGCCGATTGATCAACGCTTGTATCGAGGTGAAAGCGCCCCGTTTCAATGCCACAGGATACAGGAATCAGTGGCACATGCAATCCGGCGCTGCGCAGTGCCTGCGCCGCCGTTTTCGACTGCACAGTGACACAGTTGAGGGCATTGTATACCTGTAAGAGCCAATGCCATAAGATCCAGTCGAACATCGGCTGTAATCGATTCGCATAGGGGAGGTAATGGGTTACATTATCGGGGATAAAATGATTGGTACCTACCATGGGCAGGCGCCGGTGTCGTGCAATCTGGACGACACCCCATGCCAGCGGATAGTGATCGTGAATGTGTACGACTTGAGGGCGAAAACGCTGGAACAGGCGCTCAATAGCCGGATCGATCCACAGCGTAGTAAACGCGTCAGGATGCCAAAAGTCCAGTGGAACTGACTTGACGCCGAAGGCTAGTACACCCCCTTCAAGGCTTTCGTTTTCTACACAGGTTTGAGAGGGAAAGACAACCGCTACCCGGTGACCTTGTTGTGTCAGACGATTGGCCAGATTATGGGTGAAAGTAGCCTGCCCGTTGGCGGCAGGCGCATACGTGTTGGTCGCGATGAGTATTCTCATGGAAAAATCGATTCTTTTGGAAGGGCGGAAGATGGCGGTCAGTCTACTATTTTCTTGCGAACCCAGTAGACTGTAAGGAGGATGAATGCGACGCTGCCTGCAACAGCAACGATCTGCAATCCTTGCTCGATCTGTTGCAACCAGTTGACGGCGTGGAAGCCCAAGAAGACGAGTGTTCCGGTCCACAGCATTTCGGCAGCAACGACAGGAAAGAACCATCGCCGCCAGGGAATCTTTAACAGCCCTGCGCCGATCAGTGAAGGAATGACAAACCCGGCGGTCAATTTGGCAATCACCAATACCCTGGTAGCATTGCGGCGGAGTTGCACTTCTACATGTTCCAACTGATGCTGCCCAACACCCACCCAACGCCCGGCGCGATAGATCAGATCGATTCGCCCAGCATAGCCGAGAAGATACCAGAGTACATCGGCCGTCAGGTTGGCCACAGCAGCCGTAGCGAAGACCCATTGCCACACCATAACATTCGTGCTGGCCGCGGCAGCGCCCAGCAAGGTTACAATCGGCCCTTCGATCAACACCAGCAGGAAAAGCACTAGATAAGCCCAGGGGCCGAGTTGTCCGGCTTCAAACTGAATGAAACGTGTCACATCCATGCTTGCCACTCTATACGCAATTCTCTAAGAAATGTTTCGCCAAGGGTAAAACTATCCACGCATACCATAACTTAATAGGTGCGACCGATCAATAAAGGACCCGGCGGATCTCGATCCACCGGGTCCTTTGCACAATATCACGCCCACCTTACCGTCCAAAGGTATAGAGAAGCGTACTCCGTCCAGACTATTTCTGCAACTTCAAGCCCCGCAGTCGCAGACTGTTGGTGACAACGCTGATACTGCTGAAAGCCATCGCCCCCGCCGCCAGGATCGGATGGAGCTGGCGCAACCAGTCCGGCGCCCAGGCAAAGGGAGCCAGCACACCTGCCGCAATCGGAATGAGCGCCACATTGTAGCCAAAGGCCCAGGCCAGATTCTGCTTGATGTTGCGCATGGTTGCCTTAGAAAGCTGAATGGCCTGTGCCACGCTGCGCAGATCCCCGCGCATAAGGGTGACATCGGCCGTTTCCATCGCTACATCGGTGCCGGTGCCAATCGCCATGCCCACGTCGGCTTGCGCCAATGCAGGAGCGTCATTGATGCCGTCACCCACCATCGCCACCCGCAGACCTTCTTGCTGAAGTTGCTTCACATAGTCGGCTTTGTCGCCGGGCAACACTTCGGCAAAGACACGGTCAATGCCGACCTGCGCAGCAATTGCGTCAGCAGTAGCCTGGTTATCGCCTGTGACCATGGCGACTGTCAGCCCGAGGCGATGCAGCGCCGCTACTGCCTCTTTGGAACTCTCTTTGATCGTATCTGCCACGGCGATCAGCGCGCTGGCCTCACCGTCTACGGCAAGCCACATCACCGTCTTCGCCTGATCTTGCAAGGCCACGGCCTTGGGCAGCAGATCGTTGAGCGACATCGCGCGCTGTTCCATCAGACGCAGGTTGCCCAGAAGGATCTGTCGGCCGTCCACTTCGGCGGCAATACCATGGCCGGCGATGCTCTCAAACGTTTGGGGCGTGCTCAAGGAGAGCCCACGCTCTTGTGCGGCCCGCACAATCGATTCACCCAGTGGATGCTCTGAACCGCGTTCCGCCGATGCCGCCAGGCGTAAGAATTCGTCTGCATCGGAGCGATCCAACGTCAGCACCGGCGCCGCGTCCAGCCCAGAAACAGGCACCGCCTGGCGCGCAGCCTCCCTCACGATCACATCGGTGACTTCGGGCGTCCCCTTCGTGATCGTGCCAGTCTTGTCCAACACAACCGCTGTGAGCTTCTGCGCCTGTTCCAGCGCCGTGCTGTTGCGGAAGAGGATGCCCTGTTCGGCGCCCTTGCCCATGCCCACCATGATCGACGTTGGTGTGGCCAGCCCCATCGCACAGGGGCAGGCAATCACGAGCACCGCGATCAGGCGCAGCAGTGCAGGTACGAAGTCCGCCCCAGCGACCATCCAGACCACAAAGGTGAGCACGGCAAGCGCGATCACCGCCGGTACAAAGTAGGCAGATACCTGATCCACGACTCGCTGGATCGGGGCCTTACTGCCCTGCGCCCGTTCCACCAATTTGATGATCTGGGCCAACGCGCTCTCTTTACCTACTTTGGTCGCCTTGATCGTCAACAACCCTTGTTTGTTGATCGTGGCGCCAATGACCTCGTCGCCAGGCTCTTTGCCCACAGGCAGGCTTTCGCCGGTGATCATGCTCTCATCGATACTGGAACGACCATCCACCACCGCGCCATCTACGGGGATCTTCTCGCCCGGGCGCACAAGCAACAGATCGCCGGCAACGACCTCTTCAATGGGGACATCCACTTCGGCGCCATTTCGGATCAGGCGCGCTGTCTTGGCGCGTAGCCCCATGAGTTTCTTGATCGCAGCGCTGGTCTGCCCTTTGGCGCGCGCTTCGAGCAGCTTGCCCAAAACAATGAGGGTAATGATGACGGCGGCTGTCTCAAAGTAAACATGATGCCCTAGCGCATCGTTGCCCATTGTCGTCGAAATGAGAACCGCCACACTGTAGACAAAGGCGACAGACGTGCCCATGGCGACGAGTACGTCCATATTGGCGCTGCCATTACGCAGCGCCTTATATGCACCGACGTAGTAGTCTTTGCCCACCCCGAACTGCACAGGTGTAGCCAACACCAGAAACAGCCAGCTCATCCACAGCGCATCGGCCCAGTCACCCAGTAGATTGAGATCACGCCCCATACTCAGCAACAAGAGCGGCACCGAAAACGCCAAACCCACAAAGAAACGCTGCATCTGATGGCGAATTTCTGCCGAGCGGGCTGCGGCTTCGGCATCTTCCACATCTTCACCTTCAGCGGCTTCAACAACATCATAACCGGCCTTGCGCACCGCGGCCACCAGGTCGGACCGATCGAGCATCCCGGCGACGGTACGCACTTTGGCGCTTTCACCGGCGTAGTTGACCTCGGCTTTGATCACGCCTTCGAGCTTATTAAGACGCCGCTCGATGGTAGCGGCACAATTCGCACACGTCATCCCCAGCAGGGGTAATTCGACTTCCGTGGTCGGAACCCGATAACCGGCGCGCTCAACCCGATCGATCACCTCGGTCAACACCTCTTGGGGCTTGACGATACTGGGATCGTAGTCGAAGGTGAGCTTTTCGCTGGCGAAATTGACCGCTGAACTCGCGACACCACTGACTTTTTTGCTGTTACGCTCAACCGACGCCACGCAGTTGGCACACGTCATGCCGATGACCGGGACGGTGAGCTGTTTCGTTTCTGACATACTTTTCACTCCCTCAAAAGGGAGACTAGAGCGTCAGGGATAAGGCGATTGAATGACTTGGATCAATCGCCTTATCCCTGAAATCTCGTCATCTCGACCCGCTGCTTCTACCCCTGTGGCGGATAATTGATTTCCTTGAGCAGAGACTCAATCTCGCTCCAGGTGGCGGGGGTATCCCAGGTGACGGTGACCTCTTTGGTGGCCTCGTCTGCCTGCACTTCTTTTACCCCAGCCAACTCACTCACTTCGTTTTCAATCGTATGGGTACAATGACCGCAGCTAATGTTGGGAACAACGAACGTCTTGGTAGTCATACAATCCTCCGGTGTGAAATGCGAATGTTCTCGTTTCTCACAGCTTCCCCGACATTTCGAAGACGCTAGTGATCTCGTGCAACACGGCCTCGCGCTCGACAGGATCATCGCCGCGCACAGCCGAGGTGACGCAAGTGTGCAAGTGATTGTCCAGAATCAAAGTACTGACCTTGCCCAATGCCGCCTGCACGGCTTGCACCTGCTTGATGATGTCGATGCAGTAGGCATCTTCTTCGATCATCCGTTCAATGCCTTTGACATGCCCTGCTGCACTGGCCAGCCGCCGCGTCACATCTTGTTTGGTCTTTTGGTCCATCCCGGTCCTCCGATTCTGGCCTCACATTGCCCTTTCCCCACCCCCCTGGGGGGGGGTACGGAGTGTAGTATAAGGCATATTTTGATCGCTGTCAAGAAGTGCGTAGCCGACACAGCAATGCTAACTTTGGCTTGACCAGAGGGACTAGCGCCGGTTGAGTAGCCGAGTCTGCGAGGCATATCGAAACCAAAGCGGGTTCAACGACGAGATCTCGTGGACCCGCTTTCTGAAGCAGCCCGACCGCGGCGGTCGCCCGACCGTTGCGGTCGGCTCGCTCCCTTGATTTCGTTTGGTACAGGCGTTGCGCCCTAACGCTGCGCACTCAATCGACAGATTACAGACTGAGCTGATCGATGGCCGATCGGATAACCTGTGCGCTCTGCTTAAGCGCCGATGCTTCTTCGGCAGAGAGCGGCAGCGGGAAAGTGGTGATCACACCGTCGCCGCCAACCAGATGAGGCAGGGCAAGGGTCACATCCTTGACGCCCTGAACGTTGGCATTGCGGTGGCAGACGGTGAGCAATGTCCGCTGATCGCGCAGAATCGCCCCGGTAATGGCTGATAACGCGCCGGCAATGCCGTAGTAGGTGGCGCCTTTGCCCTCGATGATCTTGTATGCAGCGCGGCGGACTCGTTCCTCGATCTGTTGACGCTGTTCAGCATTCAGGGCGACGTGCTCCATCGAGCAAAATTCCTCTAGCGTCAGATTGCCGACGCGGACCTGAGACCAGGTCAGCACCTCTGAATCCCCGTGTTCGCCCACTACATAGGCGTGAACATGACCGGAATCGACGCCGAGTTGGCGGCCAAGCAGGGCGCGGAAGCGGGCTGTATCCAGTGTGGTGCCCGAACCGATCACTCGCTGCGCAGGCACGCCGCGTTCCGCTGCAAAGTGAGCGGCCAGATGGGTCATCACATCCACCGGATTGGTGGCAATCAGCAGGATCGTCTCCGGCGCATATTCCAGGATGGACGGGATAACAGAACGGAAGACGGCGGCGTTGCGGTTGAGTAGTTCCAGCCGGCTCTCGCCAGGACGTTGACCTACGCCCGCTGCCACGATGACGACACGCGCACCGTTTAAGTCCGCATAGTCGCCCGCCCAAACACGGGTGGGTTGAACAAATGGGACGGCGTGCAAGATGTCGTCCGCTTCGGCTTCGGCGCGTGCTACATTTTTATCGACCAACACGATTTGGCTGGCAACACCGCGCACCGCCAGTGTGAAGGCGGCGGTCGCTCCTACGAGACCAGTTCCGACGATTCCAACTTTCATGAGAAACTCCTTTCAGCCGAGCCAGAGCGCAGTACAGCAACGTGACCCGACTCTATGCTTCACGAACCCTTTATGACGCCGTACGCAGCCAACGCGCGTTGGCGCACTTCTCTGTGATCGACAATTGGTGCAGGATATTCTTTGCCTATTCGGCACTGGGCCTGCTCCTGATCGGCGGCAGACATCTTCCATGGTGTGTGGATGAACTGGGTGGGCACGTGCCTGAGTTCAGATACCCAGCGGCGGATGTAGTTACCGTCTGCATCAAACTTTTCGCTCTGGGTCACCGGGTTGAAGATGCGAAAATAGGGGGCGGCGTCGGTTCCTGTGCCGGCAGCCCACTGCCAGCCGCCATTGTTGGCCGCCGGATCGCCGTCGACCAACTGCTGCATAAACCAGCGTTCGCCCCAACGCCAATCGATGAGCAGATCCTTGACCAGGAAGGAGGCCACGACCATGCGCGCCCGGTTGTGCATCCACCCACTGATACGCAGTTGACGCATGGCCGCATCGACGAACGGATATCCTGTGCGTCCTTGACGCCAGGCGTCGAACTCGTCTTCGTCGTTGCGCCAGGCAATGGCGTCGTACTCAGGCCGGAAACTGGTCTCCCGGACATGAGGGAAATAGTGGAGCACACTTATATAGAAATCGCGCCAGATCAGTTCTGATATCCACGTTTCCGCCGCTTTGCGCTGTGAAGAATTGGCTGCATTCTGGACGGCGTAGCGGGCTGCGCTGAGGGCTTGGCGCGCCGAAAGCATACCGAAGCGCAAGTAAGGCGACAATTGACTGGTTCCCTCGATAGCGGGTAGATCGCGTTGCTCGGCATAGGCGTAGATCGGCGCATCCTCACCCGTGACAAAGCGTTTTAACCGCGCCAACGCCTCGTCTTCTCCGGGCGGGAAGGGCACTTGATCGGGCAACGCAGGTTCATGCGGAATGTCATCCCCTTTGATCTCACAGACAGTCTGGATCTGCGCCGCTGCAGCGAGGATATCCTCCATTTCAGGCAGGCGCTGGGCGAGCCATTGGCGCTTGTACGGTGAATAGACCACATAGGGATCGCCGTCGGCTTTTCGCACCTGTCCGATGGGCAGCGCAGACACTCCCTGGGTCAGGTGGAGCAACGGTAGCCGCTCTCGGACTGCGTCGTCTCGTCGCCGTGCAAAAGGGGAATAATCCTGTTCGGCAAAAATTGCCCCTGCGCCGGTGGATTGCACCAGCCTGGAAAGGGTTTCTTCGGGCCGCCCCCTGAGCAGAATCAGGCGACTGCCGCGGCTGCGCAGATCTTCATCCAATCTGTGCAGCCCGGCATAGAGAAAAGCCAGCCGTTTTTCGCCGCTGAACGAGGAGTTGAGCAATCTGGGATCGAGCACGAAGACCGGCACCACGTTGTCCCCGTATGCCAGGGCGGCGGCGAGCGCCTGGTTATCGGTCAGGCGCAGATCACGCCTGACCCACCAGATCGCCGTACGGTGAGCGGTCATGTTGCCTGCTCCAACAAACGACGTGTCCGCCAGCCACGATACGCGAAGAGGAGCGGCAGCCCAATCCACATGCCGAACCCCACAATCTGCCACCAGCGACTGCTTTCATGCAGTTGCACCGTGACTTCATCTTGCACTTCTGTGGTCTGCGCGTCGATGCGGACAAAACGATGTTCGTGTTCCCACCGCCGGAAGGGGCCGCGCACCTGGCGGTCCACGAAGCTGTTGGCCGTCACGCCTTCGATTTGCGCCAGCCAGCGGATTGGCATCGGCCCAAGCCACATGGTGAAGTCCATTCGGTCACCTTCGCTGAGGAGCGCCGGCGCTTCGTGAACGCGCACAATGATGGGTGGCGGTGTGATCGCTCCCATGCTGGCCGATTGTTGGTGGAACTTGACCACGGCGGACAGTGGTGCGTGGACCCGAAAACTATGTGTATAGACCATGGCTCACTTCTTTGTCTGTAGCAAATCGCGTACCGCTGGGGCAACCTCTGTGTAGAGAAAGTCAAAGCTCGCTTCCTCAAGCCGCTTTGGTACTGCTCGTTGACCATCGAGAAGGACGGTGGACATCTCACCGAAAAGCATCTTCAATGCAATCCCCGGCACCGGCAGCAACGACGGACGATTCATCGCCTTGCCTAACTGTTTGCTGAATTCGGCATTTGTCGGTGGATTGGGAGCCGCCAGATTGTACGCGCCATTGGCGTGGGGCGACTCAAGCAAAAAGCGAATGGCTCTCACCTCATCATCCAGGTGAATCCACGGGAAGTACTGTTTGCCATTGCCCAGCGGCCCGCCAGCGTACAAACGGAAGGGAAGCAGCAGCTTGGGCAGAGCACCCCCCTGTGTGGAGAGCACAACGCCGGTGCGTATTACAGGACGACGCACGCCCAGATCTACCGCGCCCGCCGTAGATGCCTCCCACTCAAAGCAGACGTGGGCCAGGAAGTCTCCGCCGGGTGAATTGCTTTCATCTAGCTTCTGATCGCCACTCGGGCCATAATAGCCCACAGCCGAAGATTGGATCAGCACTTTAGGTTTCACGGCTGCTCCGCGGATCGCCTCCATCACAGCCTGGCCGGCGTGGACGCGGCTGTCAATAATCAGCCGTTTACGTTCAGCGGACCAGCGACCATCGGCTATACCGGCGCCGGCCAGGTTGACGATGGCATCGGCGCCGTCCGCCAACGATCCCCAACCTTGCGCCGTGCGCGCATCCCACTCCACCAGATTGGCGCCGTTCAATTCCGGTTTCTGCTTTCGGTGCGGAGAACGGCTGAGTACCGTTACTGTATGCCCATCGCTAAGCAAACTTTTGACGAGCGCTGTTCCGATCAGCCCGGTTCCGCCGGTTACGATCACATGCATCTGATTTCTCCTGGGGTGAGTATGCCACTAGAAAAATGGAGACCTTCAGCGTTGCCATGACCTGAGGGTCTCCAATAATAACGTGCCAATTCAATTTTGGTTGTGCTGCTGACATTACCAAATCTCTTGCCCGCAGCAAGGCGATAGTGGGCCATCTGTCCGACGGTATGCTCAATTGCGAGAAGGTCCGTTGTGACCGCCCTCGCCCTGTGTAGTCGCCTCATGGTTTTCAGTTCCACTGTAACCGTGCTTGTTCAAAAGGTGCATCAGCCAGTCCACAATGAGACGACCGGGCTCGGTCAAGGAGCGCCGAGCGGCCTCGGCATAGACCGTGATGTATAGCACCAGTGCTTCAGGCGAGATCTGCCGATATGAAAGCAGCCCGGCGATCCAGTTCAGATCATTCCCCATATAGTCTAGGTTGCCCAGCGTCAAGGCTGCCGTCAGATCGCGTCCAAAGTTATGTTTCGCTGCGCTCAAGTGGCTGTGTGGCATTCCTTGCGCACTCATCACCTGCCATACGTAAGCATCAATCTGGGCCTGCTTTTCAAGAAACTCCGCCAGCGCCAGTTCATACTCGTGGGAAATCGGCTGCGCCGTCGGCAACAGGGGCGGTCGCATCAAAATGCGTTCGACCTGCATGGGGGCGGCAGCCAGCTCAGTGCCCAAGAAGTAGGCCGGGATATGCTCGCGCAGATCAGGAATCATGTTGAAAATCTGCCCACCATAAGCCACCCGCACGCGATGCGTGGACAGAAGACGCGCCATCTCGAGCAGAGACGCCGCCGTCGACAACTGCTGCGCAACCAACACCACCATGTCGGGATGAGTCGCACGAACGGTTTCGATCAACTCTTCTTGTGGCAGATTGGCCCCCAGATAAACTACGTCCCAGCCACGGCGGCGCAACAGAACCGTCAGTAGAAGGGGGCTGAACGTATGATTTTCGTGCGCCGGACAGGCCACGATGACGCGGCCATGTTGGGTCGGATCCGGGGTAGCGGCGAGCAGTGTTTCCAGCCGACGCATAGCCAGTGCCGAGGCAAAGTGCTCTTGCTGCGTCGTGTACTGTCCACGATACCACTCCATCCCGATCTGATGGAGCCCCTTCTGCAGAAGTTCCACGCAGACGGTTTCGGCTGGGTACAGCGCAAACGCTTGCGCCATCACAATTTCGGCTTCTCGTTCGTTAAAGGTAGAGCATGCCTCGATCCAGTGGTGGCGTAGATCTTCAATAACACCGCCACGGGTCGATTCATATCCAGATTGCTCCACCTGCCTGGATTGCGTCATGGGGCTCTCATTGACGCTGAGGATCTGTCCTTCTTCTTCAAGCGTTTGCCATAGCTTCGCCGCTTGAGAAATGTTCATGCCTTCCTCTTGGCGTGCAATCAACCATAGCAGGCATTGAACATCTGCTTCCGAATAGACACGATGCCCACCCTCTGTGCGGTTTGGGACGGGCAGTCCGTACCGTCTCTCCCAGGCGCGCAATGTATCGGGTTTGAGCCCAGTCCGTTGTACGACCGCGCGCAGATTGTATGTTGGACGGTCCGAGGGGGCCTGTGGCTCGATGGATTCGCCCGATTTCGGTGATGATTGATCTTGACCCTTGCTCGATGCCATAGTCTTACCCTCTTTACCAGCGGAACTACGTTCATTAGATAATGGCTACTATAGCATGTCGTTTATCTAATGTCAATAATTTGTACAGTTTTTTGCCTGTAGGTGTGCGTATAGCGATGAAGATTTGGACAAAAAAGAGCTTTGAGGTCAAATGGCCCCAAAGCTCTTTCCACATTTCTCGACCAGCGAGGTTTACGCCCAGCGATTCAACCCCATCTCGTAGGGGTTGATCATCTCCTTGCGAGCGGGACGCACACGGACACCTACGGTAAGTTGTCCGCTATCTTCCGCCGTGACAGCCCCGACATATTCCACTCCATCGTCCACATGTGTTCCCTTTTGCATGGGGATAGTTTTGGGATCTTCGACAATGCTGTGGTCATTTTGATGGCCCACTACGATCTCGGCGGTGATATCCCCTTCGTTCAATGTGCCCGGCCAGACCTGGGCGATGAGTTCCACCGGTTCGCCGACTGTCGCCTGCACAGGGACCGACTTCTTGATCTGCACATTGACGCTCGACCAATGCTGGCGGATGCGGCGTTTCCACTCTGCCATTTGGCGCGCCACAGCATGCCCGTCTGACAGATAAAGTTGCCCACTCTGCATGGCCGGAACATAGTAGATCTCTGTGTAGTCTTTGACCATCCGCCTCATGCTGAAGGCCGGGGCACACGTCTCAATGGAGGCTTTCATCTTCGCCACCCAACCATTCGAGACCCCATCTGCGCCGGTATCATAGTAAAGCGGGACGATTTCGTCCTCGAGCGTGGAATATAGGCTCAATGCGTCGGCTTCGTCCTGGGTTTCCTGATCTTTGTATTCGCGCTCTTCGCCAATTGCCCAGCCATTGTTGCCGTCATAGGCCTCGCGCCACCAACCATCAAGGACGCTGAAGTTGGGCGCCCCGCTCAACGCCGCCTTCTGCCCACTGGTGCCACTGGCTTCGTACGGTCGCCGCGGGTTATTGAGCCAGATGTCGACGCCCGAGATCAGATGCCGAGCGACGTTCATGTCGTAATTTTCGACAAACACTATCTTGCCGATGAAATCGGGATCCTGGCTAATCTCGTATATGCGGCGGATCAGCGCCTTGCCAGGTTCGTCGCGTGGATGGGCCTTGCCCGAAAAGACGATTTGCACGGGACGTTTGGGATCGTTGAGAATCTTTTTGAGCCGCTCGAGATCGCGGAAGATCAACGTAGCGCGCTTGTAAGTCGCAAAGCGACGGGCAAAACCCAGCGTTAAGGCGTTGGGATCGAGTATCTGGGCAGCGGCTGCAATCCGTCGCGGCCCTTCTCCATGACGAAGATACTGCTGCTGCACTCGATCGCGCACGAAATCGATCATCTTGCGTTTGCGCTCAAGGTGGACAGCCCATAGTTCCTGGTCGGGAATGGCATCGAGCTTCTGCCAGGTCTTCGGATCGTCTACATGTTCGAGCCAATCGGACTCCAAATAGCGGCTATAGAGCGCACGCAGTTCAGGCACAAGCCAGGTGCCGGTATGCACGCCGTTGGTGATGTGCCCAATTGGCACCTGTTCCACCGGTGTACCTGGCCAGAGTTCCGTCCACATTCGGCGCGACACGTGACCGTGGAGTTCACTGACGCCGTTGTGATACGCGCTCAGGTGAAAGGCGAGCACTGTCATGCTGAACTGGGTACCCCACTCTTGATCGTGGCTGGCCAGGTCGAGGAAGCGTTGGCGGTCAATACCCAACTGGCCCCAATACTGCCAGAAGAACTTCTCGACAAGTTCAAAGTTGAAGGCATCGTGTCCCGCCGCCACGGGGGTATGGGTCGTGAACACGCTGCCTGCGCGCACGGCTTCGACCGCCTCATCGAAGGTAAGGCCCTGCTGTTGCACCATCTCGCGGGCACGCTCCAGATTGAGGAAAGCGCTATGTCCTTCGTTCATATGCCAGACGGTGGGGGCATAGCCCAGGGCGCGCAGAGCACGCACTCCCCCAATCCCCAGGACAAACTCCTGGCTGATGCGCATTTCGTGATCACCACCATAGAGTCGTGCGCTGAGCTCGCGATCCTGGGGGGCGTTGCGATCGACGTCGGTATCCATCAAATAAAGGGGAATGCGCCCCACCTGGATCCGCCAGATTTTGGCGTAGACGGTGCGCCCCGGCAGATCTACGTGGATCATCAATGGGCTGCCGTGGGCATCGAGGGCAGGCTGGGCCGGCACTTCAGAGAAATCGATCTTCTCGTAGATCGCTTCCTGCTCGCCTGCATCTGAGATGCGCTGCGTAAAGTATCCCTGAGGATAGAGAAACCCAACACCGACGAAGGGCAACCCAAGATCGCTGGCCTCTTTGCAGTGATCACCACTTAGTATGCCAAGGCCACCACTGTAAATAGGCAGCGCTTCGTGCAGGCCAAACTCTGCGCTGAAATAGGCGATGGTGAGACTGCGTTTGTCCCCGTGCTGACTGTCGAACCAGGTCTCCGCCGACGGGTCCATGTAGGCGTCGAAGCGGGCCAGAACACGACGGTAGAGGGTGAGATAGCCGTCACTGACGGAAGCGTCATTGAGTTGGTGTTGCTTGGCGCTGCGTAGGAACTTGACCGGATTCTGGTTGACTGCCTTCCAAAGCAGGGGATCAAGCGAAGAAAACAGCTCTTGAGCCTCGGGATTCCAGATCCACCACAGGTTATTCGCCAAATCTTGCAATCGGGCAATCGACTCAGGCAGTTTGGGGAAGACGGAAATTTTGCCCAGAGATTTCATGCAGCTACTCCTTAAGTTTCAGTTCAGTACGACGCCAGTTACGGGAAGGAACCGGGGATACTGTGATGTTGGAAAGTTGTGAGACGCGATGCAACCGGTTGCAATAAAAGGCGGTGCAATATGTCTTCATTTTACTCGACAAGTTGAGAATAGGTCCAGTCAACGCATCTCTGCTTCAATCAGAGAAAACGCAGCTTGATCCACCAGCCAGAAGATCTGTCCGTCCACTGGGGCCAACGCCTGGATCGGCAAACGCGCCGGATCGTAGGCGCCGCTGATAACATCGCGTAGGGTGGCAGCCTTCTTTTCTCCACTGACGAGCACAAGGATACGCCGGGCCGCGTTGAGCAGGGGGTAGGTGAAGGTAATGCGTGTTGTGTCAAGTTGAGGGACTGGATTGGCGACGACAAGGCGTTCCGTTTCGTCCAGTGCCGGCGTGTGCGGGAAGAGGCTGGCGGTATGTCCATCTTCCCCCATGCCCAACACGATCATGTCGAAGCGGGGCACAAAGGTAGTTTGTTCCGTCACGAATGAAGGCACCAGTTCGCGCACGCTGCGTTCGTAGCGCAGCGCGGCTTCTTCCGGTTCCAGTTCAGCGGGGATACGGACGATCAGCCCGGGTGGTGTTTCAAGGTGATCGAGCAGGCTTGCGCGCACCATGGCGTAATTGCTGTCCGGTGATGTCGGCAGGGTGGCGCGTTCGTCTCCCCAAAAGAGGTGCCACTTGCGCCAATCAATGTCCCGATCCACCGCCAGGTGTTCATAAAGCGGACGCGGCGTAGAGCCCCCGGCAAGGGCGATGCGAAATGCGTTGCGCTTTGAAATTGAAATGAGCGCGGCCGCATTCACCAGCTCGGTGGCGATTCGCACCAGGTCGGCTTCACTGGGCACGACTTCCAGACGTCGAGAGCGATTGGCTCCGGCGGATTCGGGCTGCTGGGCCTGCAGAGGCTCGGTAGGCATCGTTTCCCTGATTTCTCTAAAGCTGCATCGGCGGGCAGTTACTTACGGCCCTCAGGCTGTCGCCACGCCTGCCCATCCTGTTCGAGAAGGCTGTCCGCTTCTTTTGGCCCCCATGTACCCACAGCATACGTGGGCAGCCGTAGCGGACGCCCATTCTCTTCGATTTCCTGCGCTTCCTGCAAGCGCCAGCCTTCCTGCACTCTGGTTACGCGATCCCAGGCGATCTCCACTTCGTCACGGCGTGTGAACAGTGTGCTATCCCCCAAAATGACGTCAAGGATCAGGCGCTGGTAGGCATCGGGTGGATCACCGCCAAAGCTGGCGTCATAGTTAAATTCCATGTTCACTGATTGCATCCTCACCGCCGGTCCCGGCTGTTTCGCATTGATCTTTAGGTTAATGCCTTCGTCCGGTTGGATGCGGATCGAGAGGATATTGCGGTTGACATGGTCTGGACCATCCACCGCTTGAAAGACGAGATGGGGCACGCGGCGGAAAGTGATCATAATCTCCGATACCTTTTGCCCCATGGCCTTGCCCGTTCGTAAGTAGAAGGGAACACCGTTCCAGCGCCAGTTGTCGATTTCAAGTTTCCAGGCCACGTAGGTTTCTGTGGTTGAACTTGCGTCGACGCCGTCTTCGTCCCAGTAATTGACGAGTTCACCGTCGCGGCCGTTTGATGCACGGTATTGAGCGCGCACCGTGTACTCTGGCACTTCTTCTGGATTGAGTGGACGGATGCTGCGCAGTAGATTTACCTTCTGATCGCGCACGGCTTTGGCATCGAAGGCGACCGGCGGCTCCATAGCCACCAGCGAAACCAATTGCATCATGTGGTTTTGGGCCATGTCGCGCAGCGCGCCAGACTTGTCATAGTAACCGCCGCGCTCCTCGACGCCGATGGTTTCGGCGACCGTGATCTGGACATTGTCCACATAGTTGCGATTCCAAATCGGCTCAAAAATCCCGTTGGCGAAGCGGAAAAAGAGAATATTCTGCACCGTCTCTTTGCCCAGGTAGTGATCGATGCGATAGATCTGTTCCTCGTCGAAGATACCGAGCAGGTGTTCGTTGAGTCTGTGGGCGCTGTCCAGATCGTGACCGAACGGCTTTTCTACGACTAGTCGCGTCCAAGAATGATCGTGGACGGGGCTAACCAGATTCACGTTGCCCAATTGGGTGGCAACCGATTCATAGACAGCCGGTGGGGTTGCCAGGTAAAAGAGGCGGTTGTTGTCTGTGTTACGCGCTTCATCGATCTCAGCGATCCGCTGGCTCAACCGCTTGAAATCTTCGAGATCGTCGTAGCCGCCCGCCAGATAGAAGAGTCCCTGCGAAAACTCTTGCCACTCTTTGTCGGTTACTTCAACATCCCCATAGGTCTCGATTCCTTCGCGAGCGCGGGCGCGGAACGATTCGTCATCGTAGTCTGATCGCGCGTAGCCCAACACGGTAAATCCTTTAGGCAGGAACCCCTTGTGAAAAAGGCTGTAAAGCGCAGGCAGCAACTTTCGCTTGGCCAGATCGCCAGAAGCGCCGAAGATTACCATGAGCGCAGAAACAGAAGAGCGAACTGCGGCCTGCTCGTTTGACTGTTCGTCTGCAACCACCGAATCGAATGTCATATTAGTCTCTTTTCAACGAGTGACGGACTGTTTTGCCGTCAGATTAGTGCAAATCGCCGTGCCCGTCTGTAGAGCAGTCTACAGGTAGGCGTATTTTGGTTAATTCTGCCGAGGATAGGCCATCACCAGCCCGCGCACCTCTACGGATACCGGTTGCCCCACTGCAAACTGGTATGTCGGCCCCAGACGAACGTTGAGCAAACGTCCGTTTGCCATCTGCACAGTGACCAACTGATCGTGGCCAAAGAAGAGTTGGTTGCGTACCCGATGGGCGTTTCCCGAGGGCGGCGCTGGGCTAATAGCAATACTTTCGGGGCGGATCAGCACGTCCACCGCTCCTTGCACAGGGAACTGCGCTTCGAGGGTACCGAACTCACACTCGATCTGCCGACCGGTGCCCTGACCGGGGACAAAGTTGGCATCACCGATGAATTCGGCTACCTTGCGGTTGGCGGGCTGCCAGTAGAGTTCCTGTGGCGTAGCAAATTGCTGCACTTTGCCATTCAGCATCACCGCCACCTGATCGACCAGGCTCAGTGCTTCTTCTTGGTCGTGGGTGACGAAGACCGCAGTGGCGCCGGCCTGACGCAGAATCGCCTGCACCTCGGCGCGCACACGCACGCGCAACCCGGCATCGAGATTACTGAACGGTTCATCGAGGAGAATCAAAGCCGGCTCGGGGGCTAACGCCCGCGCCAGCGCCACCCGTTGCTGCTGTCCGCCGCTCAATTCGTATGGCATGCGCTTCTCCAGGCCAATCAATCCCACCAGATCGAGGACGTCTCCGATCCGCATCTCGCGGTCAGCCGCATCCTTGGTGCGCAGCCCAAAACGAACATTCTCCATGACGTTCAGGTGGGGGAAGAGGGCATATTCTTGAAAGACCATGCCCACGCGGCGTCTTTCGGGCGGAACGTGCAGATCGGGGGCCGCCACACGTTGTCCGGCGATTTCGATAGTCCCGCCGTCCACGCTCTCGAACCCTGCAATCAGGCGCAACGTAGTCGTTTTGCCACAGCCACTTGGGCCAAGCAATGCCACCAACTGGCCCTGGCGCACATCCAGATTGACGCCGTTGGCTGCGCCGACTTCACCGAAATATTTCGTCACGCCCTGTAAGGACATCCCCCCTGGGCTTTCGGTCATGCTGTTTTTCATTACTCTTCCTGGCTCAAAATTAACAGAATGCTCATCGCCGAGACAATCAACAGCAGGAGCGCGGGCGCAGCAGCGCGGGCGAAAAAGGCCTCAGAGGTTGCCGACCAGATCTGTGTCGCTAACGTCGTGAACCCGGTTGGGCCAAGCAGCAGCGTTGCAGGCAGCTCCTTGATCGTCGTCAAAAAGACCAGGGCCGCGCCGGCCTGCACGCCTGGACGCAACAGCGGCAGGGTGACGCGGAAGAAAACGGCGCGCCGGCCCAGCCCCAGGCTGCGCCCCGCCTCTTCGAGCCGCGGATTGATCTGTACGAGGCTTGTCTGCAAGTTACCAAGCGCCTGCGGCATAAAGCGGACGACGTAAGCAAAGATCAACATGGTCAGCGTCTGATAGAGGGCAGAGGCATAGTTTGCCCCAAAAAAAACCAGGCTCAGCGCGATCACAATCCCGGGTAACCCATATCCCAGATAGGCACTTTGGTAGACCAGATTGCTGAAGCGACCGGCGTGCCGCACGTAGTAAAAAGCAACCGGTAGCGCCAGCACGACGGCTGCCACCGCCGCCAGTACACCGGCCTGGACACTGTTGATCACCGCCGTCCATACTGGCAACAGAGACTCACCGGCAATCAAGCCGCGTACCAGCCAATAAACGACGACAGCGGTGGGCGCAACCAGGGCTGAGCCAACTACGGCTGCGCAGAAGAAAAGGGCGATCCAGCGATAGCGGCCTAACTTCGCGGTACTTCCTCGCCGCGACACGCCAGCGCTGCTTCTATAGTAGCGAACGCGCCCGTGTGATCGACGTTCGGCGATCAGAAGTAGCACCGTCAACAAGACGAGGATCAATGCCAACAGCGAGGCAAGGCTACGGTCAAAGCTGCTGAGGTATTGGACATAGATTGCCCGCGTAAAGCTATTGAAACGAAGTAGCGAGACCGCTCCGAAATCGCTCAACGTGTAGAGCGCCACCAGCAGAGCGCCTGCCGTGATCGCTGGGCGTAGATCGGGCAGAGTGACCCGCAAGAAGGTCTGCCAACTATTGTAGCCCAGCGATCGCGCCGCCTCTTCGATGGCCGGATCCAGGTTGTGCAAACCGGCGCGGATACTCAAGAAAAGATACGGATAGGTGAAAAGCGTCAATGCGTAGAGTGCGCCGGGAAATCCATAGATTGAGGGCAGCCGCTCCACGCCCAAAGGCGCAAGCAGCTCTTGAAGCATTCCCTTCGGCCCCAGGGTGGCGATGAGCGCAAAGCCGCCAACATAGCTGGGGATCACCAACGGCATCGCCGACAGGATAGTCCACACGCGGCGGCCTGGTAGATCGGTGCGCACCGTCAACCAGGCCAGCGGCAGGGCAAGCATGAACGAGGCCGCTGTGACCGAAAGGGTCAACCAAACGCTGTTCAAGATGATCTGCACCGTACGCGGTCGGAGCAATAGTTCCAAGGCCGGTTCGAGGCCGACCGTACTGGCGCGAAAGATCAGGTAGGCCAATGGCAAGAGCATGGCCAGCCCGATGATCGTGGCGATCAACGTAAGTGAGCGCGAGCGATGACGGTGACGATCGACCCCGATCCAGCGCTTCCACCAGACGGACGAGACGGGTGCGGGCCGCTGAAACCCCACATCGGTCCGCTCCAGCCCACGATCATCTACGGGATCCGGCTGCTTGAGCCGGTCAGGAAGCACCCTATTGCGCGACACGATTCGACTCCGCCACACCAGGATCGGGGGATTCTCTGTCGCCTTTCATGATGCCATACGTGCGTAGAGTTTGCGGCCAGAAAAGCCAGGCTAGCCCCAGCAGCGGCTGAAATAAGGGAAAGTAGCCATAGTCGGCGCCAAAGTGACGCCAGGCTGTGTCACCGATCACGTCCGGGATGATAAAACTGAGTGTACCGACGATCAGAGTCATCGCCGTCTCAAAGGCGAGGACGCCAACCGACAGCCGCCATGCCCAGCGTTTGCGATAGGCGAAGCCCACGGTTGCGGTCAAATAACAAAGCGCAGCCACGCCGCTCATTGCCGGCGCCAGTTGATTGGTGACGCCTTCTTTGAGAAAAAGTTGATAGAGCGCGCGTACGCCGGTGGAAAGTGCCAACAGCGGATACGAGACCGCCAAAATATAGCCACTGGTGATCAGAAACCTGGTCCACGCCGAAGGCGGGCTGGTGCTATCGATTTTCCCATCTGCATTCGTAGTCAAATCAGGTACATCTCTCTTTCCGGTGCCGAATTGGGGAAGGATGCAGCCGGTATACGGTAACACACCTGAAAGTTGTTTTTCAAGAGAGGAGCGCCACAATTTACGCCAAACAACACCGGCCCTTACCGAAGTGAAGATGCGGTGGGCCGGTGTTTTCCAAATATCTCTGTTTCAAAGGTGCGTCACGAAGATCGATCGAGAAAGTTGTGACTGATAAAGTTGCGTGCTTCGTCGTAGGTGCGGGCAATAGGGAAACTTGGATGGTCGGCCACGACGTTGTCCGGCGGGGCGAAGAGCAGGCCCACGTCGGCCTTTTCGAGCATAGCGATATCGTTGTAGGAATCGCCCATGGCCAGAGTGCGAAAACCGATGTCGATCATGGCCATGATCGTGCGCCGTTTGGGCGTGTCCAGCCGCATGCGGTAGCCTGAGATGAAGCCGTCGGCGTCGATACGTAACGAGTGGCAGAAGATGGTGGGTAGATCCATTTGAGCCATCAAGGGCGCCGCAAACTCATAGAATGTGTCCGATATGATGATGAACTGTGCCTGCCGACGAATCCACGACACAAAGTCGGGAGCGCCGGGCAGGGGGGTAAGCGTGGCGATAACTGCCTCAATGTCGGCCATGCGCAGGTTGTTCTCGCGAAGGACACCAATGCGCATCTGCATCAGCGCGTCGTAATCCGACACCTCGCGGGTGGTCAAGCGTAACTGTTCGATCCCCGTCTTCTCGGCGACGGCGATCCAGATTTCCGGCACCAGAACGCCTTCCAGATCGCTGGCGATCAATGCGGGTTGATCAAAGTCCATTGCATACTCCTCAGGGATAGTTTCGGGTCATGGGATAACGGGGCGTTCTATGTGATCAGATCCTGCGATAGATGATCCACGCGATTAAGGTAGCGGATCACCACATGCGCTGCACCGGTGAGTCGCGATTTTGTAAAGTCCATACGGGTGATGCTCGTGTTGTAGTGACCATAGTAAAATTCATTGCCGGGGATACGCCCGGTGAGCGCTTTGATCAGGCTGTCGAGGAAGGTGCCATGCGATACAATTGCCACGCGATCGTTGTCCTCGGAGCCGGCCATGCGCAAGAGTTCCTGCGCCACGCGCAGCGCCCGGGCCTGGCAGGCCGGATAATCTTCTTCGTCGGCAAACCACCATCCCCGCTCGGTGATATCGTCGGTGATAACGGTATCGGGAAAACTCTGCGCAATTTCCATCCGATTCATGCCAGGCTTGCCCACGGCGAGACCGCTTTCATCGCTGTTGTCGAAGATGCCGCCGTGTTCATGGACATCGAGCCAGACGGTCGGACGCAGGTTCAATTTCTCACCAATGGGGCGCGCCGTCTGTAAAGCGCGCAACATGGGGCTACAGTAGATGCGATTGATGGCGAAGGGGTTCCCCTCGAATTCACCAGGCTCTAAGATCTCCCGGATCATCGAAGCCTGCTCGATGTTTGGGGCGCGCCGATTGCAGATAGTTTGCCAGAATCTCGGCCTGTCTAAAGCCGACTTCTGTCAACGAAGGGTCGGCCACGCGGTACAACCGATAGTCATCGTAGGAGAGTTCTTCGAGTTCGCCGGTGGCGCGGATCCGTTCGGCCAGTAGATTGTTCGCGGATTGGGCATGCCGGATCAAGTAGAGGATCATGGGGGGTGTTCACTTTCATTTGCTGAAATGGATGGCTGTTCAGGCGCCGAAGTGACGCGGCAACAATAGACTACTCGAAAAGGAGACCGGCGCCAAATACATGCCGTTGCAATCGCCTAAACGCCCAGCTTCATTTCTATCTCGGCAAGATCCAGAAATTCGCAACTATGGATCAGATGCGCAGGGCAACCGGAGCGGCAGTCACTGCTGCCGAAACCGGACAGCGGGGCGCTGAATAGGGGGTGGGCAAGCAGCGCTTGTGTCCACACACATTCCAGCCGCATCAGGCGAAGCGCCTGCCCGGATTGGAATTCTGCCAGCGCCGCGACAGGGGACAGTTGCCGGCTAAGGGCGTCGATGTGCCAGTGTGGGCGTTTGCACGATCGGAAGTGACGGGTCAACCGGGCGCGCAGACCGCCCGATCCCCAGGCGCTACCGGCATAGATCCACGAGCCGGGGACCAGGGTCAACACCCCCAGCCGGCCCACCTCCGCTACGAGGGGTCTCTTGATATGAAACAGGAGCAGGTAACTTCCCGGCGTAGCGGGGAGCATAGCCACGTTGGCGGCTGTCACGCTGTGCATCGGCGTGTCTCCTGGGTGCGGTTGGGTGCCAATTCGTGCGCCTTGTCCGTTATCATCAAATACAGTATAAATTAAGCTGTCGTTGTCGCTGCGCATTGATGCGTTCTTCAAACAGGCCACGACATTCCTCACCCGCAACCCACACCATCAACCGACTTGTACCCATGAGGAGGAAAAACTGTGTTTCGACTTGGCTATAGCACATTACGTTGGCGAGATCCGGATTTGGAGGCAGCCCTCACCGCGCTCAAAGAAGCCGGTTGGGATGGCTGGGAGGGACGTCTATCGCTCGATTGGATGGGTACGCCTTCTCGACTGCGCCAGGTATGCGCCAACGCGGACATGCCACTCGTTGTACTCACCGCCGCCGGCTCACCCGATCAACGGGACTGGGCGCACGTGGAGCGTAACAAGCGGCGTATGGAGTTCGCGGCCGAGGCAGGCGCCGACTGCTTCATGTTTATGAACGCAGCCAAACCTGCCGACCGCGCCGTCAGCGACGACGATCTGAAGGCTGCCGCCGAAGGCGCCGACGCCTGGGCGGAGTACGCAGCTCAGTTTGGCCTTGAATTGAGTTTTCACATCCACACCAATTTGCTTGTGGACTCAATTGAGGATTGGCGCACGTACATGGGGTACTTACAACACGCGAAGCTCTGCATCGACGTCTCGCACGCCCAATTGTGGGGGTACGAACCGTGCGCCTCGCTGCGCGACTTCCGCGACCAGCTCAACTATGTCCATCTGCAAGACTACTCCTCGACGTCACGGCGCGATGACGGCTACTATCTGCCGGTATGGTGTGACGTTGGTCAGGCAGCCAATGTTGATTTCCCCGCTGTCCGGCGTACGTTGGAAGAGATTAACTTTGACCGCTGGGTCACTGCCTGCCCCGGCGAGCCGATCCCCGGCGCCGAAGACCCGATCAGCGAGGCAAAACGTAGTCGGCGCATGGTGGAATACTTGAAAGGCATTGGGTACTGAAACGTGCGTGGTTAGCTGACGGGTGGCTGGGTCAGAGATCGGTATCGCCAACGAAGGGCCTTGATCGCCGACCCAGTCATCCGGTCAACCTAGAAGCCGCGCCGCTTGTCCACGATATTCAACACGCGTTCCCCGCTGAGGTAGCGGCGCAGATTTTGCAGAAAGAAGTTGACGATATCGCGATGGCGATGCTGGGATGCGCCGGCCCGGTGCGGGGTGAGGATCAGATTGGGTGCATCCCATAGGGGGCTCGTTTCGGATAGTGGTTCATTTTCGACGACATCCAAGGCAGCCCCGGCAATTTCGCCGTTCTGGAGCGCAACGAGCAGGGCGGCCTCGTCCACAATCCCACCGCGGGTGACGTTGATTAGATACGCACTGGGCTTCATCGCCGCAAACTCGTCAGTGCTGATCAGGTGATAGGTCTCTGGTGTGCGCGGACAGGCAACCATCACCGCATCTGATTCGCGTAGTAGTTCGTGCAAGTTCTCACGGGTGGGGGGCTTGAGTTGGGTCACGCCGGCCGGAGCTTCCGTGCGGATCGGGTCCAGCGCCAGGATGTTCATGTCGTATCCTTGTGCCCGTTTCACCATCTCCAACCCGAAGCCGCCCATGCCAATCACGCCCAGCGTGGCGCCCGTTATCGAAAAGACAGGGCCGGCATGCCAGCGGTGTTGCTCTTGGGAGCGGATCGCCGCTGGAAGGCTGCGCGCCAGCGCCAACAGCAGCGCCCAGGCATGCTCGGCGCCCTGAATCGCATACAGGCCGGCCACATTGCTGACCGCAACCTCATCGCGCTCAATAATCTCGGGGAAGAGGAACTTATCCATGCCTGCACTGAATGATTGGATCCAGCGCAAGTTGGGTGCGGCGGCGCAGACGGTGGGCAAGAAGTAACCCATCAACACCTCGACATCTGTGGCCAGGCGAAGGGCGTCCTCCTCGTTTGTTGCGTGTAGCACTTCGTGGTCGCCTAGAGTTGTCGCCAACTGGCGGAACTGCTCGACTTCGTCCTCGGCAAACGGATAGTGTATCAGAATCTTCATGGTGATTCAGCGCTGCCTCCGTGTGTGGATTTGATGGTGGTGGGATGCGCGATAGAATAGATCAGGCAGCCGAGACTGTCAACGTGACGCAAAAGGTGTGCCGGCGCCTGCCGTAAAGCGACGGATATGGCGCACACCCGGCCCCTCGCCTCTTTGTTGTTTTCTTGGTATAATTTACATTATACATAGTAAAGACGCGAAGTTGGCGCCCCTGCCTACACACCCCCTTCGCGGTTCACGTTGCTACCCGCCGGGCTCGCCCAGGTTATCAGATCGCGCTCTGGCGTTTCCCTTCATACCGGCAACTCAACTTGCGCAACGCAGAAGGACCCTATTCCTTTTCGCCAGTTCGTGCAAAGTCGCCCTGACCTATGCTGACTATGCTGCAATCGCCGTTTGCTTCTATCGAAGAATCTCGGTTTTCGCTCCCTCTCCCCTACTGCTTCTCCCGACTCAGTATCCGCTTTGAAAGCCCCAAAGGACCGACATTGTCGGTGCCGGCAGCATTCCTAGCACGCATGGTTGGCCCATTAACGGCGCCGGCACTCGCTCAAGGTTGGTCGGTCGGACATCATAATAAGGAGCGTGGGTTCTTTACTCTATGGAGAAGAGTCTGTAGTATGCATTTCTATGACTACACGAAATAAACTGCAGCCAGATGGAATTGATCTGGTGACCGCCCTTTTGTAAGCGAATGAGGATAATTTGACAGGCGCAAGGACACTCTTTTCTGGTACACTGTGTGGGCCAATATCGTGTCACCGTTGAGTAAGGCATACCTGCCATGGACAATCATCATGAATACCGCTTCAATGCCCAGGACCTGGATGTCTTGTTCTACATCTTCACGTACCAATCAGTGAACCACTGCTATCCCACGACGGAGACGGTAGTTCAGGCGGTTGACGATCCTGCTGTCGTTGCCTGCCTCATTGCCCACGGCTACCTCCGTCCCCAGGGCGCCCTACTCGTACCGGATTACGAGCGCATCTGGCAGGCGCTGCGATCCCCATTGCGCCCACGAGCAGCCCTAGGCGGTACCCTTCGTAGTTCCCCCAGACATATTGTTGCTTTGTTTGCGCGATGCCTCCTCGCTAGGAACTAAAAATTGGTAGCCTATCCCTCTCACCGTGCGTAGATAGACAGGCGATGACGGATTCTGCTCGATTTTCTGACGCAGACGCAGGATACCGACCTCGACAATATTCAGATCTCCATCCTCGCCATAGCCCCATACATCCTGGAGCAGGTCTGTCTTGCTGACCACCCGACCAGTCCGATCCACCAGACACTTCAACAACTCATATTCCGTCTTTGTAAGGGTTACCGGCTTGTCGTGGACCCTGACCTCACGGCTCGCATGATCGGGGTCCAGGACGATAGGCGAGTGATCGGCCTGGGTCTGCTCCCGGCTGGCAGCGGAAATGCGACGCAGGACGGCCTCCACCCGCGCCAACAGTTCACGAAAGAAAAAGGGCTTCTTTACAAAATCATCTGCCCCTAATTTCAACCCGCGCACAACGTCATCGCTTTGGTTCAGGCCCGTCACCATGATAACCGGCACATTCGAGCGCTTGCGGATCTCGACACAGACCGTAAACCCATCCATATCGGGCATCAACACATCCAGCAGCACCAGATCGACCGAATACGCGTTCAGCTTCTCTAGCGCCTCGCGGCCGGTGCCGGCCAGACAGACGTTGTACCCTGAACGTACTAAAGAGAGGTTAAGCAAGTTGCGCAGATCTAGATCGTCTTCGACAACCAGGATAGTAGGATTCATAGGGGTGTTCCCTCATCGGCTAAATTGCATTGTTGGGTAAAGCGGACACAGACAGTGCGCCCACAAACTGTGCCATTGGCACTTCCACCTGCCTGTGAATGATGAGGAGAGCGATGTTGGGCAGGAGCAGCGTAAAAATCACCTTTGTCAGGCCGTTGTTGAACGCATGATTTGCGACCTGTTACAGCTTGGTGCTCGTCTTTGGCCTGGATTCCACTTGAGCCAGGCCATGAAAAGTCAGTGCTTTCAGGTTGAGAGCACCTTAAGGACGTTACTGCAAGTTGATCGAGGACTAAATAACAATTCAACAGTATATGGACGTGGTGGAGTGATGGAAGAACGATGTTGGCGCCTGGACAACAAACACGAAGTGCAGCGAGTGAGACTGCATTGAGCGAAGTTCCAAAGGAGCGGCACTGGAATCCAACCTAAAGCATACGGTCTACACCATATTCTGTACCAAAACAGTATACAAGTAGCCACCGGGCAATCGCATAAATAGATGGTTAAAACTGCGTAAAAGAGATCCAACTCGTTTTGTAAGCGAACGAGGACAATCTGACAGGTGCAACGATGCCCTTTTCTGCTACACTGTGTGGGTTAACATCCTGTCACCGCTGAGTAAGGCATACCTGCCATGGACGTTCATCGTGAATATAGCTTCAATGCCCAGGATGTGGATGTTTTGTTCTACATCTTCAGCTTTCTATCAGTGAACCACTGCTATCCCTCGACGGAGGCGGTAGTTCAGGCGGTTGACGATCCTGCTGTCGTTGCCCGCCTCATTACCCACGGCTACCTGCACCCCCAAGGTGCCCGCCTCGTGCCGGTTCGCGACCGCATCTGGCGGTCGTTGCGCTCCTCCCTGGCCGCAAAGAACGCCCCGAAGCGCTACCCTCCGTCGTTCCGCCAGACATATCGTTGCCTTCTTCGCGCGGTGTCTCCTCGCTAGGAACTGAAAATCGGTAACCTACCCCTCTCACCGTGCGTAGATAGACAGGCGATGACGGATTTTGCTCGATCTTCCGGCGCAGGCGCAGGATACCGACCTCGACAATATTAGGGTCGCCATCCTGCCCATAGCCCCACACCTTCTGCAGCAGATCCGTTTTGCTGACCGCACGACCAGTCTGATCCACCAGAGCCTTCAACAACTCATATTCCGTCTTTGTGAGACTGACCAGCCTGTCGTGGACCCTCACTTCGTAGGCTTGACTATCAGGGTCCAGGAAGATAGGCGAGGGATTGGCCTCGGCTCGCTCTCTGTCGGCCGGCAGCCGACGACGCAGGACGGCCTCCACCCGCGCCAGCAGTTCACGAAATAAGAAGGGCTTCTTGACAAAATCATCTGCCCCTAATTTCAACCCGCGCACAACGTCATCGCTTTGGTTCAAGCCCGTCACCAGGATAACCGGCACGTTCGAGCGCTTGCGGATCTCGACGCAGACCGTATACCCATCCATATCGGGCATCAGCACATCCAGCAGGACCAGATCGACTGAGTATATGTTTAGCTTCTCAAGCGCCTCGCGGCCATTGCCGGCCAGGCAAACGTTGTACCCTGAACCCATAAAAGAGAGGTTCATTAGGTTGCGCAAATACAGATCGTCTTCGACAACCAGGATAGTAGGATTCATAGAGGTGTCCCATCATCGGCTAAATTGCTTTGCAGTGGCGCTGAGCAGGGGACCCGGATTGTGCACCCACAAACCGTGCCATTGGCACTTCCACCTGCCGGAGGATGATGAGGAGGGCGATGTTGGGCAGGAGCAGAACACACTTATTCAACAGGTCAAACAGCTTCTACAGTTATATTATACCGTTTATCGTACGGTTCGCCAATCTTCAGTAGAAAACTAGAAAACTAGACTCTTTAGTTTCCGGTAAAAGTACGACAGCGAAAGGCGAAAAATGACAAACGGCGGTTAGGAGTCCACAATAAGGTCGACTAGAACCGGAGAGTGGACTATGCTAACCGCCGTCGAAAGAACTGTACACGCGATCGCCTTTGTGCTGCAAATCGTACCCGTGGGAACCGAATCTAGGATTGGCGCATATGATGTGGATCATGATGAATGGCTCATTTCTGCGCAGTCGAGGAGCAGTGGTGATGGCGCTGCACCTGAATGGGCTGTCGAGAAAAGCAGTGCGACGAAGTTGGGCGGCACTGCGTCAAGGATGCTGGGAAGTGAACGAGATGCTGGCCATGTGGGCGGTCTATGTCGCGAGCCAAAATCAGTGGCGGCCAAGACGCTACGGCGGTTACAGCGTACTGGGCGTGGACATCACCGGATTCTGGCGGCCCAAACTGCAAGGCTGGCAGGGCAAACACTTCCATAGTCTGGCCCAGAGAGCACTGCCGGCGGTTGTGCTGGGTGTGATGACACTGTCTGGTGAAGTTGAGAACCAACGGATTCCATTGCTACGGCGTCTGGTTCGTTGTCAACCGGATGTGCGCAAAGCCGACTTTCGCCTCGAACTGCTCACGGCGGCGAAGGCGGCGGCCCAAGCCGACGAAGTGATTGTGGTTGATGCCGAATTCGAGATCAGTGAACTGCAGGCAACCGACGTTGACCGATATGTTGTGCGATTGGCCAACAATGCCACCGCTCGTCGTAGTCAACTGCCGACATACAAAGGCAGGGGGCGGCGATCTGAGTACGGTGACCGGGTGCGCCCACTGTCCCGTCGCTGGAAAGAGCGGCAGATTGCAGCCACCACGCCCGACCAGGAAACGCACTTTGTGTATGAAGGTCGCACCATTCAGGTTGCCATCTGGGATCAGTTGGTCACGGTCGGTACAAAGGTTGAGCCAACGAACAAAACCTTTGCCATCTATGCGTACACCGACCCGGCCTACAAAACGCCCTTACTGCTGGCCACCAACCTGAGTTGTGCCGCAGACACCGCCTACCTTATCTATCGCGACCGTTGGCCTGTCGAACAGCCGCCGCTATCCGCAAAGCAGATGATCGGCCTTCATCGTTCTTTTGTCTTCGCCAAAGAAAGCTGTTTTCGCCTGCCTGAACTTGCTCTCTTCGTCGGCACCATGTTGTCTTACCTGGCAGCCACCTTGCCGCCCTTCCCAACAGGCTTCTGGGATCGCTCGCCAAAACGCACACCAGGTCGGCTGCGCAGGGTTCTGCAACAGGCTGATTTCCCAAACTTCACCGCCGTTGACCCCCTACTTAGAGAAAAGAACTCTGTCACTCACCATTTACCCAAGGGCATCAGCGCTCATGTTCGCCGAAAACGCACTGCTTGACCCTCCATTTACCGGAAACTAAAGGAACATTCACAACATGAACTGTATGGTCGAATGGCGATGGTAAGCATGTCCCGCTTTTTGACGTCTGGTAGCCCAAAACATACGATCTGATCATGGCAATAGACTTCAAACACACTTAAGGAGCAGAGTCGATGACGACGGCGTTGGCTTGGAAACCAGATTTTGCACAGACCGTGGAGCGGTTCGAGGCGTGGTGGCATGGGGAAATCGTAGATCGCCCGCCGGTTACGGTATCGGTGAGGCCGCAGCGATCGTATGCAGGTCCGCACTCACAGCACGAGGACGAGCGAACGCGCTGGTTGGATGTTGAGTTCGTCGTGGAGTCGGCCATCGCCCGCATGGAACGCACCGATTACGTGGGCGACAGTTTCCCCGTCTTCTGGCCCAACATCGGGCCGGAGATCAGCGCAGTCCCCTTCGGCTGCGAACTCACCTTCACCGAGCGCACCAGTTGGTCGCACCCGGTGGTGCACGATTGCGACGGCTGGCATCAGATCCTCGCCATGCAGCCCGATTTCGACAATATCTACTGGCGCACGATGGAACAGATGATGGATCTGGCGATTGAACGCTGTGACGGTCGCTACGTGGTCGGTATGACCGATCTACACGGCAACTACGATATTCTGGCCGCGCTGCGCGATCCGCAGCAACTCTGCCTCGATCTCATCGACTGCCCCGACCTGGTGCGTCAAGCCGGACGCCACGTCTCCCAGGCGTTTTTGGCCATGTTCCAACGCCAATATGAGAGGGTGAAAGCGGCCGGCTTCGGCTCGACCACGTGGTTGCCCACCTACCACGAAGGGCCGGCCTACGTTCCGAGCTGCGATTTCTGGATCATGGTGTCTGGGGAGATGGCCGCCGAGATGATGTTGCCCGACATCCTCACCGAAATGGCGCCGTTGCAACGCAGCATCTTTCACCTGGACGGACCCAAGGCGCTGCGACATCTGGATCTGCTGCTCGACCTGCCCCAACTCGATGCCGTGCAGTGGGTCTACGGTGCAGGCGCAGGACCGGCCGCGCACTGGATCGATGTCTACCGGCGCATCCAGGCAGCGGGCAAATCGCTGCAATTGATCGCCCGCGATCCAGCCGACGCCATCACCGTCCTCGACGCGCTCGATCCACATGGCGTCTGGGTTACAGTAGAGGAACCGTTTCAATCGGTCGCCGAGGCCGAGGCTTTTGTCCGCGCCGTGGGACGACAGTGAGGGTATAGTTCACTTTCGTCGGAGACCTGACCGTAGACCCGCTGGTTTCGACAAGCTCAACCGACGCTAGCGTTGGCGGCGTCCGTGCTCCGACTATTGTGAACTATACCCCGACAGTGATTGGGGATCGGCGCGTGATGCAGAGAAGCCCGACCCTGAATGGGATCGGACTTCTCTGTGTCGCTGAGTCGAGTCAGGCGCCGGCCCTACTTTACGGGCAGCAGGGGGCACTGAAAGAAATCCGGAGGACTGCCAGGGCCGCCAGGAGCGCCTTCTGCAATCACGAGTTGCTCCGACTCCAAGTAGTCCATGATCTGGGCATACGAAGTCAGTAGGACAGGATTCGATTTCCACGTGACGGTATGGGTGAACCAACGCCCACCGTTATAGTTCACATTCCCAGGAGCAGCCTCAGCGACGGGAAGTTGTCCGTCAACGCCATTGGTAATCACAAAGAGTTTGTCAAACGACTGCACATTGTGGGCATTAGGGGCCGGCAATGACGTCGTCCCCTTGGTGCCCCAGGCCACGCCATCCCCATATACTCGCTCGCTAAAGCTCGGCTGACCCGGGTTGGCCAGAGCAGGAACGGGGGCAATCACCAGCGCCGCCAATAGCAAAGCTGCCAACAGAAACGAAATCTTGCGTACCATGTAGCTACCTCCTGTAGTGAATAGGGTAAGAGAATCAGGTCTTGCCTCTTTACCCTATTCGCTACAGGTTACAGGGAGGTCTCAAACTGGTTACAAGTTTCTTACGTGCAGGGGTTCGATGGCCTCTACTGCTCCGTCATGGCGCGCAGGGTCGCCAGGTAAGTATCTACTTCGCCGCCCTGGCGTACGAGGTAGAAGACGGCGCTCCACTCGTTGCCCTCGTCGTCACTGAACGACCAGGCGCTCCAGGCCAGATCGTCCGTACTGCTCTCATCCAGACGCGTCCAGCCTGCATCCTCCAGTTGCGCCTCATAAGGAGCGGAGAGTGCCGGGGCCGTCAGATCTGTCTCGATCTCAGCTTCGGCCGAGATGCTGAAGCCGTCGGAACCACTGCTGCTGCTGCTACCACTGCCGCGCACCTGAGCCTGCGGCGGCGGCGCCAGACTGGGCAGCACGTCGACGACTGCGCCCGCGCCATTGGCGTCCTCGCCACAAGGGCCGCCGAAGCGGTTGCCGGCATTCGTGCTCAAACTCACGATTTCGCTGTCACCGGACACCTGAGCCGTGCCCACATTCACAATCGTCTCGGCGTCGGGGCTACAGAGCACCAGCGGCAAAGCAAACGGATCGCTGGAAAGGAAGACTTGACCCGATCCACCCACCGCCTGCTGTGATGGAACGGTGAACCCGGCGCTCACGAATTGTTGGCGCAGCACCGCCACCAGATCATCAGCCGCCCCCTGCGATGTCAGGAAGAGCTGGCTGCCGCCAAAGTCGCCGGAGCGCACTACACCGCCGATCACGGTGGCAGTGGCAGGCACGGTCAACTCAATCGGCAGATCTGCGGGCAAGGTCCCGATGGTGGCTGTCACGGTCGTATTGCTGGGGCCGAAGCCGGCCAGCAGCGTGCGCAAGAAGGCGCGTAGCGCATCGGGATCCGCATCATTGCCGGTAATCGTCACGACTTGGGCCGAAACGACTTCTTGTGTGGTGGTCTGAGTGACGGTGACCTGTTCGGTTTGGGTCACGATCGGGGTCACGATGGGGGTAGAGGTCGGTACGGGCGTGGCAGTTGCGATCGGCGTGAGCGGTGGGGCAGGTGTAGCCACCACCGGCACATCGCCGGTATTTTGGGCGGTTACCAGACTCGCCAGCACCCAACCGTCGGCGCCGAAGATCTCAATTTGCCACCAGTCACCCGCCTCGTTTTGACCAATCACCGGCGCGCTCTGACCCGTTTGCAGCGCACTAATGATCGGATAATTGGTGCCTGGCCCACTGCGCACGTTGATGTTGCGCTCGGCCAGGACCTGAGCAACATCTGTGGGCAGATCCGTCGGCTGCTCAGTTTCGGCGCTCACTGTAGGCGTTACCGTTTCCACTGGCACGACCGTCGGTTCAACCGTCTCGGCGTCCGTGGTCGGTTCTGTCGCCGTCAATGTGGCGGTGACGGTGATCGGAACCACCGGTTGCTCCTGAGGAGCGACGACCTGCACGGTCGAAAGATATTCTTGATAGTTGCCGTCAGCGCGCACAACGCGCAGACGCAGATCATAGCTTCCGGGCTCAAGCTCCGTCGCATCCAGAGCGCCGAGTTGACCTTCGATCACCGCTTGGTCGTCGCCGTCGAAGTAGACGTAGGCCGCCTCCCCGCCGTCGCTTGGCTTGTAGTAAAGCTCATAGCGTTGGAACGACTCCGTCGTTGCCGTACCCTGGATCGTTACCGTTCCACTGACAGTGCTGTCCGGCGCCGGTGAGGTAATGCCGGATTCCGCCTGCGCCAGAGCCGACATCGGTGAGATCGTCTGCCATGCAAAGAGCAGTCCGGCGCAGAGCAGCACAGGCAAACTGATCATTGCCGGAAGATACCACTTGTTGCGATCGGTTCTGTTTTGATTCATTGGGGGTTTTCTCCTTTGGTGCTTCAGAATGGTGAACATGGTATGGCGTATAACTGAGGAAGCACTATTGGCACTCCTCCTGCCAACGGTTTGCGAGCACAAATGGTTCCGCTCAGATCCGGAAAGCAGTCGAGGAGCACCCAATATGCTATTCGAAATTTTACTAAATATTTTACTAATTCTATTGACAGCCATATTTTTCTATGCTAATCTGATTACATCTTCTCTACCCCCGTAAATAGTTAGTTGTTGACCAAATAAGTCTCTTCACAATTCCATACAGTTCACTCGCCAGCCGCCGTTGCTATTCTGTTTGTAGTTCAGGCTCGATTGGCCGTGGTATGCCATCTGATACAAAGACGACTCTTACAGACATTGCACAGCGGGTCGGTGTGTCGCCATCGACCGTCTCGTTAACGCTGCGCAACAAGCCGGGTGTCAGCCAGGAGACACGCCAACGGGTGATTCAAGGCGCATTGGCCTTGGGTTACACAATCAAAAGTATCGACGGTATGCCGCCTCCCCGGGTCAATACAGTTGGCGTACTTGCCAAAAGTCACGACGACATGACCAGCCAGTTCTATGGGCCGCTTTTATCGGGTATGGAAACGGTCTGCCGCAAGCGACATGTAAACTTGCTTTACGCACACCTTGAAGTCAACGAAGAGAACATCCCTGTAAACATGCCGAGAATGTTGGCAGACAACACGGCGGACGGGCTGCTCATCACCGGGCTGTGGCTGGACGAGGCGATTTATGGCGTGCTGAGGCACATGGCTGTGCCGCTCGTCCTTGTCGATAGTTACGCCCACATCGACGATGAACATGATGCCGTCCTTTCGGACAATCAAGCGGGCACCTATAAGGCCACCATGCACCTCATCGAGCGAGGCCATCGACACATTGCCCTGGTCGGGACCAATCCCAACAGCTATCCAAGTCTCATGGGGCGTAGAAGGGGGTATCAAAGTGCCCTAAGCGAGGCAGGATTGCCTGCCTACTTTGCCGACAGCCTTCCCCGTCCCGAATATATTGAGCCGGTGTTGGTGGCGATTCTGGCAGAGTCGCCACAGCTAACAGCGATTGTCGGCTTCAACGATCTTGTGGCGATTCATGCCATGCAACTTCTGCATAAACTGGGCAAACACTTTCCGAAGATTATTCGGTGATCGGCTATGACGACATAAACCTGGCTGAACACGTGCGCCCCGCGCTCACCACTATGCGTGTGGACAAACAGCGAATGGGACGAAGTGCCGTCGATATACTGCTAGATCGACTCGACAACCCAATGAGCGCCACCCTACGCACCGTGATTTTGCCGAACTGATCGAACGTGGTTCCGTATCTGCGCCTCGTTCAGATACGGTCAGTCGGGTTGGGTCCACAACTATCCATGTGTGATGTGCAGCTTCGCAGGTCTGCAGGCATACACAGCATGCATTTCCCGGCAGTTATCTACCTTCTTCCGTTCTTAACGGCACCCCGTGCACAGACTCTTTGCTTCTGTCACAAGGAGGCGCACCAAAGACAACAGCTTACGTATAAGATATTCAATAGTTCCATCCTTACCCGGCATATGCTGGCACTGTTTACCCCATTTTCGGATCATCATTTACAAGGAGAATGCAGATGAGTACATCGAAGCTATCCCGTCGCCAGTTTCTGGCTATGAGTAGCTCTGTTGCATTTGGCGCTGCCCTGGCCGCCTGTGCACCTGCCGCAAGCACCCCGTCAGAACCGGCTTCCTCTGGCGGCGGTTCCGCTGCACCGGCCGTGGAAAAGGCCGTTGTGCACGCCCACATGGTTGAAAAGCAGGATGTGTCGGCCTGGATCCAGATGGGCCTCGATCAGGACATTGACGGCTTCGTGTCGAACAATCCCGACATCGAGCTGACGCTGGAGACCATCCCCGGCTGGACGGCTCAATATGTTCCGAAGATCCTCTCCTTCACCGCCTCCGGCACATTGGGGGATCTCGTATGCATTCCCGCCGCGGCATCGTAGCCACATTGCCTGGGGCGAAAGCTACGGCATCGTGCAGAATATGCGCACCTATGCCGACTCGGCCGGCTACGTGCTCGAAGACAACTTCTTCCCCGGCGCCGTTGAAGTCAACAGTTTTGGCGGCAAGACCTATTGGATGTCCTTCATCTCGGAGCCGATTGTCCCCATCATCGCTTACAACAAAACCAAGGTCCAAGAGATGGGGCTGCCCGAACCCACTGATGACATGACCTTTGCAGAGTTGGCCGAATGGGCACAGCAGGGCACCACCGATGACGTCTTCGGCTACTCTCGCGCGACCGTGGATCTGATGCATTCGGTATATGCCCTTCTACCGTCAGTTCGGCGTGGAAGCGGTAAACGAAGAAGGCACCAAGGTCGCCTTCCTCGACACGAGGGATGAATTCGTACAGGCGCTTACCTACAGCTACGACCTGATGAATACCTGGAATGTATCCCCCTCCCCCGCTGCGGGCGCCATCAACGCTCCGGAACTCTTCGGCGGACAGAAAGTCCTCGCCGTCGATATCTGGCCGTTCCGCGTTTCAGATTTACCCCGCCACCTATACAGATTTTGAGATCGACTTCTTCCTGACGCCGACCGTCAATAAGGGCGATGCTCGCCGCAGTATGCTCAACGAACACGTCTTCGGTCTGACAACCAAGAGCACAGTCCCCGATGCCGCCTTCAAGTCGCTGGCCTGGTTCTGCGGCAGAGAGATGAAAATTCAGGGTCTTCTCCAAGGGCAAAAAGGCCCGATTGCACGTGCCGATGTCTGGTCCGATGAACGGCTTTACGACACGATCCCCACATATGCCAAATTGCGCCCCGTGATGGAAAGCATCGAAGCAGACTATCTGGTCGCGAACTTATCGCGGCCTGGAATTCGACCAGGCATTTGCACAGGCCTGTGATGCCATGGAATTGGGCGAATTGCAGCCCGAAGCCGCGGCCGATCAGATTCAGGAACTGTGCCAGGCTGTACCTTGATAAAAACCCGCCTTAGCACCGCTAGAGACTGAGATAAGAGACCAGTGATTGGAGATTAGGAGCATGATTCCTGGTCTCTGATCAGCGGTCTCTAATCCCTAACCCCATTGCTTTAGCAGAGAGCGAATACGCCCAATGACAACCAAAACTGCAACACCCCAACTTACGGCGGCGCTGCCCGGCAGGCAAAGGATGTCGTCGGCCTGCTGGCGCGAAGCCATCGAAGGAGTTTTGTACACTCTGCCCTGGATTGTCGGCTTCCTGGTCTTTATCCTCGGCCCGTTGGCCGCTTCCTTCTACTTGAGCTTCACCAAATACAACGTACTCCGCCCTCCGCAGTTCATCGGTATCGACAACTTCATCTATATGTTCACCAACGATCCCCTGTTTATTCCGTCCATCCTGCGCACCTTTTACTTCGCTCTGTTAAGCGTACCCATTGCCATGGTCCTCTCGCTGTTTGTAGCGATTCTCCTCAACCAGAAGCTGGTAGGACCACGGTCTGGCGCACTCTCTACTTCTTGCCCACCCTGACGCCGATTGTGGCCGCAGCCCTCCTCTGGCGGTGGATGTCAACCCCGATGTGGGTCTCATCAACTATTTGCTCGGCTTGATTGACATCAGGGGCCGGGCTGGCTTTCCAGCACGTCATGGGCGATCCCGTCGCTGGCCATCATGGGGTTGTGGGCAAGTGTCGGCGGATCGCGGATGATCATCTTCCTGGCCGGTTTGCAGGATGTGCCGGTGGAAATGTTGGAAGCCGCCGAGATTGACGGCGCCGGGACGTGGGCCAAGTTCTGGCACGCCACCCTGCCCATGATCACGCCCACCGTTTTCTTCAACATGGTGCTGGGCATCATCTTTGCCCTGCGCACCTTTGACATTGCCTTTGTCTCTACGGCAGGTGGTCCAGCGCGTGCGACCTGGTTCATTTCCCTCCACATCTACCAGAACGCCTTCACCAGCTTTGACATGGGGTACGCATCCGCGCTGTCGTGGATATTCTTCATCTTGCTCTTCTTGCTTACCTTCCTCCAGTTCCGACTGTCCGGACGCTGGGTCTTCTACGCTGCGGAGCGCCGACAATGGCTACCAAAGTCCTCTCAACTTCACCTGCCCGGCGACACAAACCCACCTACACCATGATGCGGTTCAGCAAGACTAGCTTGCTCTATCTGGTCGCTCAATCATCGGGCCGTGGCGTCGATGATGCCGTTCTTCTGGACTGTGGTCAGTTCGGGCAAGACTATCACCGAACTTTACCGCTACCCACCCACCTTCTGGCCGGAATCGTCGCAATTTGTTGCCAACTACCGCGAAGTGTGGACGGTTGTCCCCTTTGGCCGGTGGTTGCTCAATACCTTCAACGTCACCTTCTGGGCATTGATTGGCGGCACTCTCTCATCGGCGATTGTCGCCTATGGCTTCTCGTGCTTTCGCTTTCCGGGCCGCGATGCATTCT
>CAVWAL010000007.1:0-114794 GCA_963752935.1 uncultured bacterium | reverse complement strand
TATTGACGGTGTTGGGGTGGGGAACGCGACTGCTGCCGACGCGCTGGCGCTTCCGGGTACAACATCTGATTACACCGGCTATTCAGGGTGCAGAAGATACCATCCGCGATCTGCTGCGCAACCGCCCGCGTGTGGCGGCGCTGGCCCTCGCCGTTTCACTCTTCAACTGGGTAGTGCTTATTGCCGAGTACTGGCTCGCGACCGAAATCTTACAGATGGATCTGACCTTTGTCGAAGTCATTGCTCTGCTGGTCGCCGCGCGGATAGCCTTCTTGCTGCCGATGCCGGGAGGACTGGGTACGTTGGAGGCAGGGCAAGTCTTCACGCTGATCCTGCTGGGCCATGATCCGGCGGCTGCGATTGGGTTGAGCTTATTGATGCGTTTGCGCGATCTTGTTTTGATCACAGTTGGCCTTGGTTTGGCCTGGCGCTATGGCTGGCGTCGTCAGCGTCAGGCGGCTGTTCCACTCGATGCGAATTTACAGCCAGTCGATCCAGTGGTAGAGTCGGAAGGATGATTCTTTGCCAATCAATTCGCTAGAAAGAGAACGAAATGTCTTTACCGAGCCGACAAGACGCCTATATCCTGCTCTGTGAGTGGGTGCAATCGGAGAGCCTGCGTCGTCATATGTTAGCCGTGGAAGCGGCCTTGCGCAGCTACGCACGTCATTATGGCGAAGATGAAGAGCTATGGGGCATCACCGGGTTACTCCACGATCTGGACTATGAACGTCATCCTGATATGGACGACACCGAGAACGGGCATCCACGGACCGAGTTGCGTTTCTTCCGAGAGCGCAACTACCCTGCGGATCTGATCCACGCTGTAGAGGCACATGCTACCTTCCTCGGCGTGCAGCGCCAGAGCCAACTGGACAAAGCCTTGCTCGCCTGCGACGAAATGACAGGGCTGATCATGGCCTGTGCCTACGTGCGCCCGTCCAGAGATTTACGTGAGGTCAAGGTTAGTTCGGTCAAGAAGAAGTGGAAGGACAAAGCATTCACCGCTGCCATTGATCGCCAGGAAAACATGATGTTTATTGAGGAATTGGGTGAACCCTTTGACGAACATGTGGAACGTGTGCTGGTTGCGATGCAGGAGATTGCCGAAGAGCTTGGCGTTGCGGGGGAGTGAAATAGGGTGAAGGGTAAAGAGTTTGTGGGCAGTTAGAGGGCTACCGGCGACGAACCTCTTCGCCCACTCTTTACTCTTTTTTCTTTGATTTTTGCTCTAGCTCTTGCTTTCGCTGCCGATAAAGCAGCTCTTCGAGCAGCGAACGCTGTGTAGACCCAATGTCGGCCAGAACGCCGAATAGGAAGATCAAAAAACCGACGATGAGGAATGCACTGCCAATCGTGACCGACTGCACAAAGCGGTCGGCCGGGCCGCCTGTAAAGAGCCGGGCCAGGTAGAAGAAGAAAAAACGCCCCAGTAGCCCCAATCCAAGTAACGTGAACGGAATCGCCAAAAAAGAGAAGGTGCGCAACGGTTCGTAGAAAGCGTAGAGCCGCAGGATCGTCGCGGCCGAGCGTTTGACGTAAGTCCACGTGCTCCGCACCAATCGCGATTGACGCAGTGGATCGTTGACGTGAATCGGGACGTGGGTGACTATCAATCCCTTCTTCCCCGCCTGAATGATCGTCTCGAGCGTGTAGGTGTAGCGAGTCAATACGATTAAGCGCAGGGCTGCCTCGCGCGAAAAGGCCCGGAATCCACTGGCCGCATCGGGCACATTGGTTCCCGACGCCATCCGCACTACCCAGCTTCCCCATTGTTGCAACATCCGCTTGACCGGCGAAAAATGGCCAATCGAATGGGTCTGCCGATCGCCGATGACGATGTCGGCGTTGGCCGTCAAGATCGGCTGTACCAGCGCGGCGATCTGATCGCCGGGATACTGGTTGTCGCCATCTGTGTTGACGATGACATCGGCCCCGATCTGAAGCGCATAGTCCAGCCCAGTCTGAAATGCAACGGCCAGCCCCTGGTTGCGCTGATGGCGGACAATGTGATGGACTCCCAGTTGCGCGGCAACCTCGCTGGTGCCGTCGTCGCTGCCATCATCGATGACCAGGATCTCAAGCCGCGTGATACCGGGGATCTGGTGCGGCAGCTCGGCCAGCACGAGTGGCAGTGTATCCGCTTCGTTAAAGCAAGGAATCTGGATGATCAGATGCATAGGCGAAATTGTAGCACAGGTGTAGACAAGGCATAGACTCTTGCACCCTCTCGGCGTCGTCGCACATCGCCACTCCACGGGGTCGGAGCTTATCTGCTGCCGACGTCACAAATTTTTGATGGCAGGGTGGAAATATGGTATGATTTCTAGTCGGTATCGCGTGGATACCGATTCAACTATCCAGCACGCTCTGGGACCATAGAATGGGGTGCTACGTTTATTGGCAACGTAGTGCATTCTTGGGGAGAACAGAGCGGGTGATGAACCCCTAGGAGGTTACCGTGGCAGCAGTAAGCATGAGGCAGTTGTTAGAGGCGGGTGTCCATTTCGGGCATCGGACTCGCCGTTGGAATCCGAAGATGCGTCCGTACATCTTCACAGAGCGTAGCGGCATTCACATCATTGATCTGCACCAGACCATGATTCGCATCAACGACTATTACGAAATGGTGCGCGATATGGTTGCAGATGGCGGTACTGTCCTCTTTGTGGGGACCAAGCGCCAGGCGCAGGGCACCTTGCGGCAAGAGGCCGAACGCTGTGGCATGCCCCATATCACCAACCGCTGGTTGGGTGGCACACTGACCAACTGGGTCACCATCAAGCAGCGTATTGATTACTTAAACAAACTGGAACGTCGTGTTTCTGGCGGTGAGTTCCGTGGCCTGCCGAAAAAGGAACAACTGGAACTCGACCGTGAGATTGAAAAGCTGAATCGACGTATCGGTGGTATCAAAACCATGACCGACCGTCCTGATCTGATCTTTGTCATCGACACTCGCCGCGAAGATTTGACTGTGGATGAAGCCAACAAGTTGGGCATCCCGGTTATGGCGGTGGTGGACACGAATTGTGATCCCGATCCCATCGACTATGTGATCCCTGGCAACGATGATGCGATTCGCTCGGTGAAGCTGATCACCCAGATCGTCGCCAATGCCGTCGAAGAGGGCCGTCGCTACCGTGAGGTGCGCGAGGCGGAACGCATGGATACCGGTCGCGTCTCGGCGGCGGATCTGGCCGAGATGGAGCAGTTCCTTGGGCCGAGCACCCTGGCAAAACTTCAGGTGCAAGATCGTGCTGTCGAGTATGAAGTTGACGGTGGCGAAAATGTTGAAGATGTTGCCGTGAGTGGTGTGAACGACGCCGACGAGACCGACGAGGTAGTAGAAGCGCAAGAGTAAGGCTCGTCTGTGTCTGTCCAATCCGATACGTTTCTCGCAACATTGCGTGCAAGACTGTGAATTGATTCGCCCACTGGCCTTCAGCCCCCCGGCTGTCCGGCCAAGTGGGCGAAAGTGTGACAACGACAAAGTTACTGAACGAAACCCAGGAGTATAAGATGGCTGAGATTACGGCATCAATGGTGAAGGAACTGCGTGAGGCGACCAGCGCAGGGATACTCGACTGCAAGAAAGCACTGGACCAGGCCGACGGGGATTTTGACAAGGCTGTTGAGTTCCTGCGCGAAAAGGGTCTTTCGGCTGCCGCCAAAAAGGCCGACCGCGCCGCCAATGAAGGTCTCATTGGCACCTACGTGCACCCTGGCAGCAAGATGGCCGGCATGGTGGAAGTCAACTGCGAAACCGATTTCGTCGCTCGCACCGACAAGTTTCAGGATCTGGCTCGCGATCTGGCCATGCAGGTAGTGGCGGCTCGCCCTGAATATGTTAGCCGCAATGACGTTGCCGCAGAGGTAGTCGAGAAAGAGAAAGAGATCTATCGGGCTCAACTTGCCGACAGCGGCAAACCCGAGAATGTTTGGGATCGCATCATCGAAGGCAAGCTGGACAAATGGTACAGCGAGGTCTGTCTTCTCGAGCAGAACTTCATTAAGGATCCGGACAAGACGATCCAGTCGCTGCTGGTCGAGGCCGTTGCCTCACTAGGCGAGAATATTCAGGTCCGTCGTTTTGCCAGGCTTGAAATCGGCGGCTAAGTTCTAGAGAAAGTGCCCAGCCCCACCAAGGCTGGGCACTGATCTATCTACAGGACTGGCTTGTGTTGAACTACACGGATATTTTGTAGACACTTTTTATATACAAAGGATCAAGCCCGATGAGTGATCTTCTAAAGTTTCGACGCGTGCTGCTGAAACTCGGTGGTGAAGCATTGGCCGGCGAAGATGGATTTGGCATCAATCCACGCCGTGCAGAAGAAGTTGCCCAAAAAGTCGTCGAAATCACCGATCTAGGGGTTCAGGTTGCGCTCGTCATCGGTGCCGGTAATCTCTGGCGCGGTAAGCAAGACGGCTTGGATCATGGCATGGAGCGTGTTACTGCCGACCATATGGGGATGTTGGCGACGGTCATGAACGCGTTGGCCCTTCAGGATGCACTAGAGCGTGCCGGTCGCCCAACCCGTGTCATGACGGGTATAGAAGTCCGGGCAGTGGCCGAGCCTTATATTCAGCGCCGTGCCGTTCGCCATCTGGAGAAGGGGCGGATCGTGATCTTTGGCGCCGGTACCGGCAACCCTTACTTCACCACAGATACCGCCGCTTCGCTTCGGGCAATGGAGATCGACGCCGAGGTGCTGATCAAGGCCACGAAAGTTGATGCCGTGTATGACAAAGATCCAAAGACCAACGCCGACGCACGCCGCTTTGAACGCCTCAGCTACATTGATGCCCTGAACATGCGTGTGGGCGTCATGGATAGCACGGCTATTGCTATGTGTATGGACAACGATCTGCCCATCTATGTGGTTAATCTGTGGAATGCCGGTGTTCTGCCCAAAGTCGTAAAGGGTGAACCTGTGGGCACAGTGTTTTCGGGCTACGGAACTTTGTAGTGCCGTTTGCATTGGCCAATCGCGTACAGTTCAGTAGGTTGGCTGCCCACGTACCCGGAATCGCTGCGATTCCGGGTTTCTTTTCATTGGCGGTGAAATTTGCTACAATGGTACCTGAGAATTGAGCGCCCCATCTGGTTTGGCGATGTTCTCCACTCAGTCATTGGTCATCTGCAGCGCTCGTTCAGGCTTTGTTGACATTCCCAGCGCGGTCTCTTGGCGTGGCGCCGAATTGACTGAAGGAAAGCTGTGAAATGTCCACACAGCCTAACGCCACTCTTGCACCATACCATACCATTTTTATGACGACGTTCATTCACGGCTCTGAATTTGCTGTGACTGATCGTCATTTGCACAGCAAGGAGCTTTCGTATGATCAAAGAGGTCCTAAGTGATACGGATGATCGGATGTCCAAGACCATTGACTCACTACGCCACGATCTTATGAAGATTCGTACCGGGCGTGCTTCCCCGGCTTTGGTCGAAGAACTTACGATTGATTACTACGGAATGCCTACACCCCTACAACAACTTGCGGCGATTTCGGTGCCCGAGGCGCAACAGTTGCTGATCCGCCCCTATAGCGCCAAGGACATTACCGCTATCGAACGTGCCATCGCCGTTTCGGACCTGGGCTTAACGCCAAACAACGATGGCAAGCAGATACGGCTCAATTTCCCGTCGCTCACAGAGGAACGTCGTCGTGATCTCGTGAAAATGGTGTCGAGGCGTGCCGAAGAGGCCAGGGTGGGTGTGCGGAACATCCGCCGGGATGCCATTAATGATTTGCGCTCGTTTGAAAAGGAAAGTATGATTTCTGAGGATGATCTTCATCAAGGGCAGGAACTTGTCCAAGAGAAAACGGATGCATACATCAAACGGATCGACGAAATTATCAAGGACAAAGACTCCGAGATCATGACGATCTAAGGGGGTTCCTGGTTAACGTTTGATCGTGTTACACAGAAGTTCGGTGTCTTGTATTCATTCCGGGATTGAGGATCACCAGTCCTTTGCAATCTCTTCCATCGACAATCGATTAGCCCATTACTGTGGCTGATGAAGGAGGGGTGGGGCGATCTCACCCCTCCCTTTTATACTGGATTTGACGTTTGCCGCCATGCCGTCGGCCTGTCATGAACCATGACAGGTTCGGATTGTCCAGTTCCCTTTCATGTGTGGCCAAGCATAGCCTTGGGCGGTTAAATTTAAGGAGCGTAATGCACGTGAATAGTACAACGCAATCAGCGTATCCACCACTGCGGTCGGTTCCCTATCACGTGGGTATCATCATGGATGGCAATGGACGGTGGGCCAAATCACGGGGCTTGATTCGTCATGCCGGTCATCAGGCAGGGGTGAACAATATTCGTCCTGTGCTTGAAGGCTGCGTGGAGTTTGGCATCAAGGTGCTCACCATCTATGCCTTTTCTACTGAAAACTGGAACCGCCCCGAAGAAGAGGTCAGCGGATTGATGCGCCTGCTGGGGTTAACCATTCGCCAACGCCTGAACGAGTTACATCAACAGGGTGTACAAATCCGTCATAGTGGGCGCCTGGCCGGTATTAACAAAGAGTTGCAGAAGCAGATCCTTTATGCGTTGGATGTTACCAAAAACAATGATCGCATCGTTCTCAATGTAGCCTTCAACTATGGCGGACGCAGCGAAATTCTCGATGCTGTTCGTCAAATTATGGCGGATGGCGTTTCCCCCGACGACCTCAGCGAAGAGGCGTTTAGCCGCTACCTCTACACCGGCGATCTGCCTGATCCTGATCTGATCATCCGCACTGGGGGCGAGTATCGGCTAAGCAACTTTTTGATCTGGCAGGCGGCCTATTCAGAGTATTACGCTACGCCCACCTATTGGCCTGATTTTGATCGCAATGAATTGTACAAGGCGCTTGTAGAGTATAATGAGCGCGAGCGCCGCTTTGGGCGTGTCCTCGACGCAGAACCGACACCGGCGTGACTCCTGTCAAGTAATCTCATCCCAACCGTCCAGCCGTTTGTGCTGAGCCGATTCACTCGAGAGTCGAGCGTGTCGCAGTGAAACAGCGCATTATCGTCTCGTTGATTGTCATTCCGCTTGTCCTGGCTGCACTTTGGCTAGGTGAGGCCTGGTGGGTTGGTCTGATTGTGCTGGTTTCGACCCTGGGCGGCATAGAGTTCTATGGATTGATGCGGGTTGGCGGCTATCGGCCCGACCGCCCGGTCGGGCTTGTCTGGTTGCTTCTGATCGTCCTTTCACACTGGACGGTCTTTCCTGTTCCGCTCCTGGCTTTGTTGACAGCCGGTTTCATCCTCACGCTGATCCGTGCCCTCTATCAGACGCAACAACCCCTCACCAATTGGACGATCACTGCCGCCGGTGCTATCTACATCGGTGTCATGCTAGGCCAAGCATTGGCGCTACGACTGTTGCCCAACGGTTTGTGGTGGACGTTGCTGGCGTTGCTGATCACTTGGGCCAACGACACCTTTGCCTACTTCATCGGCATCAGCATCGGCAGACATAAAATATGGCCCCGTCTCAGCCCTAAAAAGAGTTGGGAAGGGACCATCGGTGGTTGGGTTTTTGCAGCGGCAGTTGGCGCCATCTTTGTCGATTCGACGCCGATTGCCGCCCATCCTGCTGTGGGGGCCGCGATTGGGCTGGGTGGCGGCGTCCTCGCACTGTTTGGTGATCTGGCGATCAGCATGCTCAAACGGCAGGTCGGCGCCAAAGACAGCGGTATCCTGATGCCGGGTCACGGCGGAATGTTAGATCGACTCGACAGCCTGCTCTTTGTCATGCCCTTTGTCTACCAGATTGCCTTCTGGTTGACCTGACCCCACCGTTACGTCCTCGTCTTGCTGCCACGTGTGACCCTGGCATACCCCTCGCGCAGATCGGCCAGATTCTGCCCAACGTCAGCACTGCTGTTAAAAACGGCACTGCCGGCAACGATGACGTTGGCTCCCCGCTGTACGACGTCCCCAATATTGTGGGCGCCAATCCCGCCGTCAACTTCTAGATCACAGGTAGGGTTGTATTCGTCAAGCAGGGCGCGCATCCGTTGAATCTTGCTTGTGCTTGTTTCGATGAAGCGTTGGCCGCCGAACCCTGGGTTCACGGTCATGACCAAAACCATGTCGACGAAGGGGGCAATCTCGCGAACGCTCTCGACCGGCGTGGCGGGGTTGAGGGCAACACCGGCTTTACAGCCCAATTCGATAGTACGTTGAACTGTGCGGTGAAGGTGGACGCTGGCTTCCACATGAACCGTCAGAATATCCGCGCCCGCTTCGGCAAAATCGGCCAGGTAGCGGTCTGGATCCTGAATCATCAAGTGGACGTCGAGCGGCAGATCGGTAAGTCTGCGAACGGTCGAGACGAGCACCGGGCCAAACGAGATATTGGGGACAAAGTTTCCGTCCATGATGTCGAGATGGATAAAATCGGCGCCGCCCGCTTCGGCCGCGGCAATGGCATCGGCCAGGTGGCCAAAGTCAACGGTGAGGATGGATGGGGCGATCTTGACCGGACGCGTGGTTTTTGACCTCATGGCCGCTTGCTTTCTGGTGTGACAGGATAGCGAGAAAGGAAATCGAGCATAATTTCGGCAACCGCCCACGGACGACGGAAGATCAGCGCATGAGGCTGATCGGCAACGATATGTTGTTCCGCATTGGGGATCGCTTGCACCATCTCCTCCACAATCTGGGTCGGGAAGAATTCGTCGGCGCTGCCATGAATCAGACAGACCGGCATCGACCACTGTGTCAGATCGTCCAGCGTCAGTGCGATGGTCTGTTGCGGCGTTAGCGCCCGAAAACTGGGCAGCAGGACCTCGTCGAAGTAGCCATCATAGTGATATGGATCGTGCAGCCGTGCTGTGGCTTCCAACCAACGCGAACCCGCCTTGAAATTCTCTGGCTTGAGTTGCCGTTCAACTCCTGTGGTTTGGGTATCATTGCTATAGGTGGTGCTGACCAGTGTGAGTGTTGCCGGTTCTATCAATTCCATGTGCACAAGGTGTTGCGCAATCATACCACCACTGCTGACGCCGGACACGTGGCCGCTGTCCGCTCCTTCGGCCACCATCAGCGCAGCCAATTGCCGCGCCATCTCTCTATGATCAAAGGCGGATGGATAGCCTGTCGATCGTCCATGCCCCGGAGAATCGGGCAACAAAACCCGGTAGTCTTTGCCGAAATCATCCAACATAGGGCCCCACGCCGAGCGACCACTGCTCATAAAGTTATGCAACAGCGTCAGCGTCGGCGCAGAGTCATCCTCGCGCCCGTGGACTTCATAGTAGATGCGGCCTGTGTCTGTTTCAAACCAGGACATGAGATTAACCGGGCTTCTGTTCTTGGGTCTCTTGGGTCTGCGAGTCTTTGACCTCGGCATCCGACTGCGCCGCAGCGTCCGATTGGCCACCCTGGGCAGTGCTGCCGCCGGTGCTGCCGTTGCCTTCCTTCGCTGCCCCCATCACCTGGATCACCTCGCTGATGTCGGCCAGTGTGATTAGTCCGAGGAACTGCCCGGCTTCTTTGACGGCAACCACCTGGCTACGTTCCTCCATCATACGGTCCCAGATGTCGGCCAGGTTGCTCTCAGCCGAAACGATAGGAACTTCACGTGCTGGAATCATAATTTCGCCGATTCGTTTCTCACTTGATCCGCTTCGCAGAGACGCCACCACCCTGGCTCGCGTGACGACACCTACAAAATTGTTAGACAGATCAAACACAGGGAAGTCGGCCTGATAGGTGCTCATGATCAGTTCGACGGCTTTGTCCTGGCGCTCGCTCGTGTACAGTGAGCGTGCCCCCTGGTTAAGTGCCTGCCGCGCGTAGATATCTTTGAGCACGTAGCGACTTTCGACCGCTTCGAGTTCGCCACGTCCACCGACATAGACGAAAAAGGCAATCAGCAGCAAGAAGATGTTGAACTGGGCGATTCCGAGAAAAGCGAAGAGAATCGCCATGGCACGGCCAACCAGGACGGCAATTCGTGTCGCCCTTACATAGGGCATCGTCAGTGCCAACAGGGCGCGCAGGACGCGGCCACCGTCCATGGGGAAGGCGGGCAACAGGTTGAAGACGCCCAATAGCAGATTGGTCATGGTCAGGTAGAGTATCAAATTGCCCCACCCAGGTTGTTGCATCCGCTGTAGACTCCAGCCGAAGATTTGCCAAACGGTATTCAGCTCGCCGCTGCGCATCGACATGCCAACCAGGAAGATTGCCACCGGCAAGAGCACCAGCGCCAGAACAAAGTTCACTGCCGGTCCTGCAATCGCGATCAAGAATTCGTGCCACGGACGTCTTGGCATTCGTTCTAACTGCGCCACACCGCCAATCGGCAGCAAGGTGATGTAGGGAACGTTGACGTTAAAATACTTGGCAGTCAGCGCATGGCCAAACTCGTGGAGGCTGACGCACAGAAAAAGAAGGAGAATTACCACAATCCCATAGAGGGCACCCACAAGAGGATCACTGGTCGCCGCGCTATAGATAAACGCGCCATAGACCAGGATCAGCAGAAAACTCCAGTGAATTTGAAGTTCGATTCCCCAAATACGGGCTATTTTAAGAGAGCCACCCATTCGTAGTAGATCCTTTCGTTTCTCATCACGCCGGCCTCATCACGTCAGAAGACTATCTAGCGTGTGCCCACCAATAAGGACTCCGGCTCCGTCTCGTTACATTCCACACACGGACAGGATGCGCGCAAACTGCTAAATCCGTAAATGCCATTGGCATGTCCGTCTGCCCACGTAAATCGGATCGCATAGTTGCCTACCAACTCGGCGCTTTGTACCTGCGCACTGGGCAACGGGCCGCTCATCAAACGCAGCGGATCGTTTATCGCCTCTTCGCGTTCCTCCAGGCAGGTCGCACACGGGCAGACCTTGCGCAACCAGGGCAACCGGTAATGGCTGATATGCCCATCGGCCCATTCAATTGTTAGCACAGCCGCCTGACGGTCAACAGTCAGATCAACTGGATGATTCCGATTGTTTATCATCGAATTGGTAACCATTTTGGATGAACTTGTGCATGAACTGCTGCAAATCGTGCCTTCACCAGGAGAGCACATAAGATAGATAGATCGTCACTGAACCCTAAACCAAAGATGGCAAATGACATTACTCATGCAGTTTAACATCTGTTACGGAGACTCGTCCGTTGGTTTGATTCCCCATGAAGGCGCTTAACATTTCGATGGGCAACGGGAAAATAATCGTGCTATTGTGTTCTGCGCTAATCTCCGTGAGCGTCTGTAAATAGCGCAACTGAATGGCTCCCTGCTCTGCCGACATGACCTGGGCAGCGGCCGCTAACTGACGTGATGCCTGAAGTTCGCCTTCGGCATGAATGATCTTCGCTCGTTTTTCGCGTTCCGCTTCTGCTTGCCGCGCCATGGCCCGCTGCATGGTCTGTGGCAATTCAACATCCTTGATTTCGACGACACTGACTTTGATCCCCCACGGCTCGGTCTGCTCGTCGATGATCTGCTGAAGTTGTAGATTGATCTGATCGCGCTCCGAGAGCAATTCGTCCAGCTCACTCTGCCCCAGTACCGATCGGAGTGTCGTCTGCGCGATCTGTTGGGTGGCCAGAAGATAGTTTGTGATGTTGACAACGGCGTCGATCGGGTTAAAGACACGGAAATAGCAGACTGCATTGACCTTAACCGTTACGTTGTCCTTCGTAATGGCTTCTTGTGAGGGCACATCCAACGTCACCACACGCAGGTCGACCAGGTGCATTTCATCCACAATCGGGATAATCCAGAACAAACCTGGCCCTTTCGCGCCCGAAATTCGACCCAAGCGGAAGATGACCCCGCGTTCATACTCCCTCACAATGCGCAATGAGGAGCGCAAAAACCACAGAAGTATAAAGATGGCAATAATCACAATCGGCAAAGTCGTAAACAAATCGTCCATGGGTCCCTTCCGGTTTCATCAGATTGGGGCCGATCCTGTGCCTCTTGTCAAAAAATGCGTCTGCATCTAAGATTAACGCTGTCCAGGCATCCTTAGCGAGATAGAGGCTTTCCGGGTCGACTTGTATAAGTGTAGAATCTTATTATAGCTTGAAGAGGTAGCCGCAGCAATTGACTTTGCTCTTCCGGGTGTGTCCCAGAGATCGGGTGGGTCCATGTCTAGCGGGAAGCCACGACGGATGGACTCGGAGGTCCATCCCTACTTGTAGGGACCGGCCTCCGTGCCGGTCCGTTCTGCGTAGCTGTCCTCAAGATCAGAACCGAAAAACTTGGGATGCACCCTGCTCTTCCATGTGTACCTCCGTATTGATGGCAAGTTACTGTTACTTGGTTTGTCATTGCCGTAAGTAAATTTGTGATTTTGGGGTGTTAGCATGCAGAATACATTCGACAGAGAAGGAAAGATTTTTTTTCTGCTCTTACCAGTTGTACGATCTGGATATTCTCAGTCGCAACGACAATATGAAAAGGGTTGACAGCACATGAGGGATCTGCAAAATCGAAAAGGTGTTGTAGCGGGGAGTAGTATCATCTTGTTTTGCCTGTTGGTATCGCTTTTTGGTGTACAACTTGCTGCCGCGCAGGATGATGTGCCTATTGCGATCACCGAGACGGCAACGGAGCAGCCTTCACCAACGGCAACGGAGACGTCCACGTCCGTAGCAACGGCTACAGCAACGGTCACGGCTACGGCGACAGAAGTGGCTACAGGCGCAGCCACGGCCACGGCTACGGCGACAGAAGTGGCTACAGGCGCAGCAACGGCCACGGCTACCGCAACGGCAACTCCCGTCATTCCGCCTCCGCCTCCGCCCGTTCCGATCCCTGAGCCTGCTACTATCATCCTGGTTGGCAGTGGATTGGCCGCTCTGGCCGGTGCGGCCTTGCGACGGAAGCGTACCGACAAAGAGTAATGAAGTCCACGCGTCTGAACAGCTTGCTCGGCGTATTGCTCTACCTTTTGCTGGGTGGGCCCGTATGGCCGTGGTTGTGGGGGGAGTGGCTCAATAACTCCTACTACAGCCACGGCCTACTTTTAGCGCCGGTTGCCCTTTATCTGGTAGGGTGGCAACTATGGCAGCAGCAACCCCAACCTGGCAAGGGACAGAGCAGAGGTATTGTGGTTCTGGCGTTGGCTATTCTTGTCTACAGCCTCGCTTTGAGCCAGCGCGCTTACTATGTGGCCGCCATCGCGCTTGTGGGTGTACTCGCCGGCCTGGTCTGGTCGCTTTGGGGGGGAGCGATGGTCCGCCGTTTGGCTCTCCCCTTCTGTTTGCTGGGGTTGACCGTTCCACTGCCGCTTGTCGAAGCGGCGACCTTGCCGATGGCCCTGTGGACTGGGAACTATGCGGCGAGGTTGGCACGGTTGTTTGGTTTAGAGTTGACCGTGGTCGGCAATGCAATTCTCCTACCGAATGCGGAACTGGTGGTAGGGGCACAATGTAGCGGCATGAACTCTCTGATCTCTCTCTTCTCGTTGACCGTGTTGTTGGCCTACCTGGTGAAGGGATCGTGGTGGGGGCGGGGCACACTCGTGCTGATGACTTTCCCGTTGGCGGTGTTGGGCAATCTCTTGCGTGTGGCGAATCTCCTCTTCGTAGCGAGGTATTGGGGAGCCGACGCTAGCTTTGTATTCTACCACGATGTTTCAGGGCCACTCTTCTTCCTCGTGATGATGCTTATACTTTATCCACTAACTAGATGGCTACAATGTCACCAACTAGACTACAAACGATTTTTGCCGGCGTAATTCTGCTGTGTGGAATCTTCGCAGCCTATGGTCTTCAGTTGTTGAATATAGGAGAAGAAACACAGGCGCAAACGTATGTGATGGATGTAGATTTTTGGCAGCGCACGCCGCGCGAGACCCAGGTTCTGGCGGCAGAACGCCTGGATCTGGGTCATTCACTCTCTGAACTGCCGCTTCAACTGGGAGAGTGGGTAGGTGAAGACGTACCACAGACAAACGTGGAAGTCTTCATGCTGCTGGATCCAGAGCAGTACATCCAACGGCTCTATCGCAATAGCCAAGGTGACTACATGTGGCTCAGCCTCGTCGGCGGGCGCAGTTCGCGTCCTTTTCACCCGCCGGATATCTGTTACATAGCCGATGGCTGGCAGGTAGGGCTGTCGTCGCAGCAGTTGTCGTTGCCCAACGGGGGTGAGGTAACAGGCATGTGGCTCGACGCCAATAAGGGAGATGTAGGGCATCGAGTTTTCTACTTCTATCTCTTTCCAAATGCTGAGCGACAGCCCGGTGAAGGGATTGTTCTGGTAAAACTGACCGCCGGCACAGTTGGCGACCGAGAGGTTACCATCGCTCAGATGACGGATTTCTTGGGTCAACTGTTGCTTCAAACTACGTCTGAGGCAAATTCCTAATGTGTCGCGTCGGGTCCACCCTCTGTTTTTGGGGTATATGGGTGGTAGGGGCAGTATTGGGCGGCTGTCACGTCAATACAGATGCAAGCGCCGGGCAAAGTACACCGGTCGCAGTAGTACAGCCCGGTTCGTGTGGTCTGCCGGTGGACGGTTTGGATGCGGAGTCACAGGTGAGGCTCGTTGTACAATCCGAAGGATCGCTGATGGTCCAACGGAACATTGAGCCTTTGATGGCGTTGTGGGCTGCTGATGCCGAGATCGTTGATGCCCACAACACGCCTACAGATCCTAACGATGACCAGGTCTGGTCGGGTCAGGATGCGATCCGCCATCGCTACCTCTACTGGGTCTTTCCCAGTGCACCGGACTCCTTCGAACCTGCCACGCAGTTGGTAACCATGCAGGGCAATCAGGCTGTCGTTCAGGGGACAACGCGTATCGGCAATGAAGATTCGCCGATGGGCGATCAGTGGTTGTTGACAAAAGAAAACGGCTGTTGGGTGATTCAGCAGCTTATCTACAACCTGGAAAAGTAGCGGAATATTGTGGACAGGGAGAACCGTGGCCGATCTCCAAATCCGCGCTCCCTATAGGCTCAATGTTATGGGGCTGATGGAGGAGCACACCTTCGATGATCATGTCCATCATCACCTTGCCCTTAACCCCTCGGTGAATCGACCACTCACGCCTGGAGACGTGCTGCTCTTGCTCGGCGAAGACATCGTGCTGGATCAGTTTCAACTCAATATGTCCACACCGCCTCACGGAAGCGATGTACTGAACGGGGCTGAGGATAGCGAGAACCGCTGATGCGTACTCGGTTGCGTCGGTTATCGTCGTCCTTTTGGCTACGTCTTTCACTGTTGATCCTCACCCTGGGGGGCTATGCCCTTCGTCTGACGGCGTTGACGCGTCAAAACATCTGGTGGGACGAAGCGCGCAACATTGAAGTCGCGTTGCGTCCCTTCTCTCAAATTGCTATTGCTCCCGAACTCGACATTCAACCGCCACTCTACTTCTGGCTGCTGCACGGTTGGGGCCGGATCATGGGCATCGAAATGGGCATGGACCCTGTCCTCGTAGCCTTCGTGGCCCGTTATCTGAGCGTGGCCGCGGGGATCGTCGGCGTTGTCCTCGTTTACGCCTTGACCCGTCGCATCGCCGGTCCACGCGCCGGGGTGTCGGCGCTGATCGTGGCGCTCCTCTCCCCGCTCTGGCTGGCCGAAAGCCAGGAAGCGCGCATGTACACGTTGAGTTTCGCGCTGTTGACTGCTGCTGCGCTGGCGTGGCAGCGGGTAATCAGGGATTGGCGGTCAGGGACTGCAGAAACGTCGTTGTCTGCAGCGGGCAACCCGCCACCTCGAATGGTGACCTTCAAAGCCTCAACCTTCGTTCTGCTTTCGGCCCTGGCCCTGTCGACACACTACAATGCCGTCTTCATTCTGGTGGCATGGTATCTGTGTTGGGGAGCTATCGCCCTGCTGATGGCGGATCGCCGGCGTCGTCTGGGCACAGTGATCGTGTCGGGGTTGGCCATGACTGTCCTCGTGCTGCCGCTGGCGCCGATTGCACTCCGCCAGATCCCAACCTACGCGAACCCAAATCTGACAGTACCCACCGTACCTCAATACCTCAGCGAAAATTGGACCGGCTTTCTGGGCGGCTATGCCTGGGATGCAGTCGGCTTGGGTAGGTGGTGGCTGTGGGCAGTATTGGCGGTCGTGTCGGTGGGCTTAGCCGTTGGCAGTTGGCAGTTGGTCACCAAACGATCAAGAGATGGGGCTGATTCTCCCCGCGCCCCGCTCCCTACACAATTCCTTTTTTTGCTTTTCTGGCTGGTAGGCGGACTGGCTTTTTATTACATCGCCGTCATGGATCGCGGGGCGTTCAACATCCGCTACAGCAGTTTTGTGACACCCGCGCTTTACGCGTTGATGGGCATTAGCCTTTCCGCCCTCGGACGCTTCTGGCGATGGCTGCCCTTCGCCGGAATTGCACTGCTGCTCGTTGGGCTGACCCCGGCGGCGCAGGCGGATCTCAACGATCCTCGTTTCTTCCGTGAGGACACCGCCGGGCTGGCTGCATGGCTGCGCATGCAGACCGGTCCTGGTGATGTGATTTTGGTGGATCAGAAGTATCCCTTCGGCTTTTACTATGACCGTTTCGCCATAGATCCGGAGCAGGAACCGACCGGCGTGGAAAATGCTCCTGCTCACTATCTTTTCGTAGACATCAACACCATCGATCAGAAGCTGACCGAATGGGCGGGGCAGGCGCAGCGTGTCTTCTGGGTGCAGTGGTTTGAGAGCGACACCGATCCGCGCGGATCGGTCTCCTTTTTGCTCGACAAGGTTGGTCGACGCGGCGGGGAGCAGAACTTTCAGGGCTATTGGGTGCAATGGTGGGATCTGACGCCGCCCTCAAACTTCGTGTTGGCCGATGAGATGGTCCCGCTGGTCCACCGCTGGCGCAACGGGCCGCAGATGGTTGAGATCGATCTGCCGCCTGGGGCCGGGCCTGGGGAACAGTTGCCCGTCGTGATCCGCTGGCAAGCGGGAGCGGAAGTTGTCGCCCGTCCACTCAAGGCACGCGTGGCGCTCTACGATGCCGCCGGTGCTCGCCTCGCCCAGGATGACCGGCGTATTCTCAACGATCGCCACCTGGCCCCTGTGGAGTGGGCGGATTCGGATCGTCCGCTCAACGTTTACGCGATCAACTTGCCGACAGACTTGCCGCCGGGCCAATATTCGCTCATGATTTTGGTCTACGATGCCGAAACGCTCGAAGCGCTAGAGGTTTTGGATGCGGGGGGGGTAGAAGTGGAGATCGGCAGCGTGGAGATTGGAGAGTAGGCTCTCTACGTAAGCGCTACTCTCCGGTCCCCACGCCAGTGCATCTGCTGCTGCTAGATACACCTTCGCTCAAGCTCTTCACTTACATCGGGCTCTGCCAGATCACGCGTCCTACGAAGAACGGCCCCAGGCTTTCCAGCCATTTCGTCGTCTGCTGCGTGGAGCGCATCCGTTCGACGACGGCGGAGGCGGCGTGGAGCTGGTGTGCGAGAACGGCGACAACGAAGTCGTTATCGTTCTTGTCCATGCCATAGCAAGCCAGGCGGATGTCGGTGGCAAGATCCGCCTTACCGAACTCCTGGCCGATGTTGCCGTGCTCGCCCAAGATCCGTCCTTTTTCCTCTTTGGTGAGCAACTCGAATGCTTTGACACGGCGCAGCGGATACCAGATTACCCACGGCCAGTTAGGATCAAGCGCCCGCTGGCGAGGACGGCCAATCAGCGTGTGTTCCAGATCCGATTCGTAGCCAATCGTGTAGGTGCGTCCGAACATCGTATAGTCGGGTTTGGGCGTCAGCGCGACGAAGGGAGACTGGGTGAGCACGTTGCGCAGATCGGTGACAAAGAAATCAGGATCGTCACTCATCGTGAGCAAGCCAATCCCGCGTGGATCGTTTGCATCGGCGTAGACAGCCGCATCGATCCCGGCGTCCGAGAGGGCATCGAAGACCGCCTGCGTATCCAGACAATCCCCAAATGCCTGAAACTGCATGTAGAGCCGCCGATCGAGCGAAATGCCGCCGCGTCCCTTTTCACTCAGATCCAAGACAGGGCTCTCCTGTATCATAAGTTCACTCCTTTTTGGATTCCAACCGTAGCAGAGTACAATGGGCAAGTTATGATGTTCCCGTCCATTCTACACCAGGCGCGGCGTGCGCCCCGAATCGGTGACACACATACGAGGATTGGACAGGAATTTGCACGACGTATGGTGCGTTGTTCGTAGTGCAAAGATGCTCTCATCCAGTCACACGCGGCGCGCTCGGCACTACGCACTATCCCTATGACGCAAAACAAACGGTTCCACCGAAAATTGATCCTCTTCTGCCTTCTCCTCACCGTCTACACGTTGACCAATTCAGGCACTTTTCACATCATCGACGAGGTGAGCCTCTTCGCTGTGACCGAGTCTGTGGCGCAGCGCGGCGAGGTGGATACCAACGTCATCGCCTGGAGCCAGTGGGTGAACAGCCCCGGCGAAGTGCTGGGGGCGTTTGGCCCCGACGGCGAAGTCTACAGCAAAAAGGGGCCGGCTCCGGCTTTCTTCGCTGTGCCCTGGACCCTGCTGATGCGCCTGTGGGTCGCGCTCGGTCTGCCCTGGGGATTGCTGCAAGGCGCGCTGCTGTGGAACGGCTTACTCACCGCAGCAACAGCCGTCCTGTTATGGTCGACGGCGGAGCGACTTGGTTACGGCGAGCGCACCGGCTCTGTCCTGGCCCTGATCTTTGGCCTGGGTACCATCGCCTGGCCGTACGCCAATCATCTCTTTGGCGAGCCGCTCAGCGCGTTGGGGATATTGCTCTGCTTTTACGCAATGCTGCGGCCGGCAGCCGGCAAATCTCGGTTAGCGGCCAACGCAGAGGATGACATGTTCCCTGCTTCTCGCAACTGGCAATTCGGCCTCGTCGCCGGTCTCGGAGCGGCCGTCGTTATCGCCACAGTCACGGCGCACGTGCTGCTCATCGCTGTGTTTGGGATTTATCTGCTGTGGGCGCTGCTTCGAACCGATTCACCCCTCGCCGCTCATCGTCCTACCGTCCCCCGCACGATGACGCATGCTGTAGTACGCATCACCGCCTTCGCTTTGCCGCTTCTGATCATGGGCCTACTTCTCCTTCTCTACAACGCCGCCCGCTTCGGAGATCCCTTCGACACCGGCTATCACTTCGACAGTGGCGAAGGTTTTACGACGCCCTTTTTGCAGGGATTCTGGGGACTGATGGGCAGCCCGTACCGCGGTGTCTTCTGGCACACCCCGGTTCTGGTGCTGAGCGTGCTGGCGTTTCCGGCTTTTGTGCGCCGCCACCGCGCCGAAGGCCTCTTGATCGCGGCGCTGTCGCTCGTCCTCGTGACGATGTACAGCCTTTGGTGGATGTGGTGGGGCGGCTTTGCGTGGGGTCCGCGGTTTCTGGTCCCTTTGACGCCGCTGTGGATTCTGCTGCTTGCTCCGGTTCTGGAAAGAGTGATGAGTAAAGAATCAAGAATCGGCGCCTGGAAGCAGCTCGCTCTTCCTATGCTGTATGCTTTACTGATTGCCCTTAGTTTTCTGGTCCAGCTTTCGTCGGTGGTGGTGAACTATGTGAACTACGAGATCAGGCTGCGCGAGATATTCCCCACGGATTGGACGGATCCGCTGCGCTTCGGCCCCCCTGCCCAGGGGCTCGCCGATCTCATCCATAGCCCCGTCATCGGGCAGTGGCGGCTGATGGCCGACAACTTCATCGCCAACAGCGACCTTGTCTGGCTCTGGCCAGACGGCACGGTGCAGTGGAGTGTGGTGATGGCGGGCGCGCTGGCGCTGACAGTGGTGATTGGCATTTGGAGGTCAGGGGCGGGAGATTGGGGAAAGGTCGGCGTTCTGGCCATTACCGCCGCCTTCCTCGCCGTCTGGCTCAGCGCAGCAGGACGGCACCCGATCTACGCGGCGCCAGGCTACCGGGCGATTTTGGCCGAGGTGGGGCTGGTCGCAGGCGACGACGATGCAGTGCTGACCATTGCACCCTACCACTATCAAATCCCCATGAACTGGTTTAATCGAGGGCTTCCGATTTTCGGCTACGCCACCGATAGCATGGATCACCCTGAGACCGCGGCGGTACTGACGGCGGCGCTGGCCCAGCACCCACAGATCTGGTATGTCAGCGCAGGGTTGGCACCCTTTGATCCGGCAAACACGGTGGAACGCTGGCTGGCCGATCATGCTTTTAAGGCCGATGACCGTTGGTTCGACGATTTTCGGTTGGTGCGCTACGCGACGGATCATGCACTGGCCGGCGCGGATCTACTGCCGCTCGACGTTGCTTTGTCTGACGAGGCCAACCGCGTGGAACTAACGGGCGTGCGCCTGCCCCCTGTTGCCGGCGCAGGCTCGACGCTGCCCGTAGCGATCCATTTCCGCGTGGACAACGCTATCGCTCCACTGCACTGGTTTGTGCAGTTGCTTGGGCCAGATGGCGTGCCTGCGGCCCTGCTCGATACGGCACCGCTCGACGGCTATGCGTCGTTTGCGGAGTTGCCCGTTGCCGTCGATTTGCTGGAACGGGCGGGGCTGGCACTGCCGGCGGATGCGGCATCGGGCCAATATCAACTGATCGCGGGGATCTATGATCCAACGCGCGAAGACGCGCCGCGGCTACGTACCCAGGGCGGGGGTGACTTCGTCAAACTCGGCATTGTGGAGATCCCATGAGCAGCAGGCTGCCAAGAGTCAATTCAACCGTGAGTGCACTGTTCCTCTTTCTGGGGCTGGCCGCGCTCTTTTATCTGCCCCTGTTGCTGGGGCTGCGTACCTTCCCCGACGGCGATTTTACCCAGCATTTCCTGCCTTTTAGCCTCTTTCAACAACAAGAGTGGTTGGCAGGGCGCTGGCTGCCGCTGTGGAATCCATTTACGTATAGTGGACATCCTTTTCTCGCCGACGTGCAGGCGGCGGTCTTTTACCCATTGGGCGATCTGTTGCTGTTGCTGACATTGCCCTTCACCGATCCGGCGATGCGGCTCTACTTCTTACAGTTCGAAGCGGTGATCCATGTGGCGTTGGCCGGTTTCTTTATGTTTTTGTTTGTACGAGATCTCAGCGGCAACCGCCGCGGCGGACTCGTCGCCGGTGTGCTCTTTGCGTTTTCGGGTTACCTCACCGGCTATCCTCCCCTGCAATTGGCGATCCTGCGCACGGCGATCTGGCTGCCGCTGATCCTGTGGCTGCTGAGCCGCGCCTTCGCCGATCCGCGTCGCTGGCGCTGGTGGGTCGGCGCGATCCTGGCGTATGCCACCTGTCTATTGGCCGGTCACCCGCAGACGTTCTTGCATGTTAGTTACGCCGTCGCTGCCTGGATTGGGGTGCTGTTCTTAACACAACGGGGCCACGGATCTGCGGCGCCTGGCGCGAGCGGCGGGTGGAAGGCTCGGATCGCAGGCGTTTTGGCCTTTTGCACTTTGCCTTTTGCCTTGTCTGCCATTCAATGGTTGCCGAGTTGGGAGTTCGCCCAATACAGCATCCGCGCCGCCGTGGACTATGCCTTCGTCAGTGGTGGTTTCCCTGTGCGCGACACATGGCAGATGATTTTCCCAGGGCTGTTGACGCAGTTTTCGCCGCTCTATGTTGGGGTGATTGGGCTGGTTTTGGCCATGACGGCGTTTTTGCATCTGACAGAGCGTAATTGCCTACCCAGGCACCCAATCACGCACTCGCCCGGGTACCTTTTGATCCTGGCGCTGCTCACAATGGTCGCGCTGCTGCTTTCCTTCGGGGGCAACGCCTTCCTTTACCCGATCTTCTACCGTCTGGCGCCGGGGTGGGATCTCTTCCGCGGGCAGGAACGGGCGGCGTTTCTCGTTGTCTTCGGGTTGAGTGTGCTGGCCGGGATGGGCGCAGCGGCGCTGCCAGGACTTTCTGCGCGCGTGCGTGGCGGCGTGGGCAGCGGCGCATTGGCCATGCCGGTGCTGGCGGGGGCGATCGTCTTTCTGGTCCTGCAACGCAGCGGACAGACCGCAGTAGACAACGCCACTTTCGTCCAGATCGGCGGGATTTCGTTGCTCTTTGTGGTGGGGTTGGCCGCGCTGATATGGATACCGGGCTGGTCACGCCGGCGCACGGCGTTTTTGGTGGCGCTGGCTTTCGCCAACCTGCTTTGGGCCAATGTCGACACCAATCTGGCTCCCTCCGGCCCGCAGCGCAAGGTTGCCCTGGCGCCGGAGGTGATGGCATTGCGAGCGGCGGTGGATGAGCATAATCAGGCAAACCTCGGCCTGCCCGGTCGCGTTTACAACGAATTCCGTATCTATGAAGATTACGGTATCAGGCCTGGTATTGAGGATGTGTGGGGAAGCAGCCCGTTGCGCAGCGCCCGCTATGCCCGCCTTTTCGACAACTTCCCGCTTGATCGCCTATGGCAGTTGACCGGCGTTGAGCATGTGCTCACCTGGCGGCGCGAGTTGTTTGGCCCCAGCGAACTGCTTGCCGAATTCCCGCAGGAAACGGATACAACTTTCTTGCACCGGCTGCCCGATCCGTTTCCGCGGGCGTGGGTTGTCTCGCAGATCCGCGTGGCTGAAGATGACGAAGCTGTCGCCCTCCTCGCCGACAGCACCTTCGATCTGCGCGCCGCCGCAATCGTCCCGCCGGACGAGACTGATTTCCCGGCCGGCAGCGAAATCCCGCTGGGCCCGCCTGGCGTGGCCGAGATCCAATTGCAGCGCCGCGCACCCGACCGTCTGCACGTGGATGTCTCTGCCGCGCACGGGGGCTTCCTCGTGATCGGCGAAGTCTGGCTGCCCGGCTGGCGCATCGAAAATGTCACTTGCGCCGCCGCCGACTGCATCCTCGGGGATGCGCCACTGCGCGCCAACCTTACCTTTCTCGGCGTCATCCTGCCGCCCGGTCCAACCACTTTCGATCTCATCTACCGCCCCGATAGCGTGCGTCTCGGCCTCAGCATCAGCGTGATCAGCGCCGTGATCGTGTTGGGCGTGCTGTACTGGCGGAGGGGACGATGACGCGCAAACGAGATAACGGGATGATGATGGCGAAACTAGACATCATTATCTCATCATCCCATCATCTCCTCCTCTCAATCGTCTTGCTTGCCGCGTACCTGCTGCGCGTCTTCCGCCTCGACTTCCAAGAACTGCGTGGGGATGAAGCGTTCGGCTACTTTTTCAGCCTGCGCCCCTTCGACGATATGGTGCAGGCCACGCTCGCCCTGGGCGAACCGCATCCGGTGGCGTCATACTATGTGCAGCATGTCTGGTTGGGCTGGGTGGGGCACAGCGAATTTGCCCTGCGCTATCTGGGTGTTCTCTTTAGCGTACTGGCCGTTGCCCTTCTCTACCGGCTGGCTTTACGCCTGGAGATGGGTCAGATCCATCGCCATCATCGGCGCGGCGCTCATGGCGGCCAGCCCCTACGCCATCTGGCACAGCCAGGACGCCCGTATGTACAGCATGAGCCTCTGCCTCACCTTGGCCTCCTCCTGGCTCATGCTTGAATCGCTGCAGCGAGGACGTCGCCGCCTCTGGCTGGCCTACCTTCTGGTTACGTGGATGGCGTTGCATACCCACTACTTCGCCCTCTTCATCGTCGCTGCGCAGAACCTCTTCGTCCTCGGGCGCGCCTTGCTCACACGGCGCATGGGCATCCCCGTGGTGCAGTGGATCCAATACCAGCTTGTGCTCGGTTTCTTCGCCCTGCCCTGGTTTCTCACCGCTCAGCAGACGCTCACAGGGTACAGCGGCAACGGCGATTCACCCACTTTCCTCGCGATGGCACAGCGCACACTGGGCGCTTTCACCGTGGGCGAGAGTCTGCCTGATCCGTGGCGGCTGTTTTTGGGGGGGACGGCAGCGATCCTGGCCGCGCTTGGCCTCTGGATCCTGTGGCGGCGCGGCGCCAACCAACGGCGTGCCGTTGCCCTGTTGCTGCTTCTCTGGCTCGTCCCGGTGCTGACCACGTGGGTCAGTGCCCAATCTCGCCCTATTTTCGATGAACGCTACTTGATCGCGGCGTCGCCTGCCTTCTACCTGCTCGTCGCCGCCGGGATTGGCGCACTGCGGGGCAGAGGCCGCATCGCCGGTGCGCTGCTGGGATTGGTCCTTGCTGCGGGGGTGATCGTTTCGCTGGGCAATCATTACACCGACCCGGCGTATAGCAAAACCCGCGGCTGGCGGGAACTTGCCGCCGCCTTCGAGCGTTTTTCGGCGGGGCTGCCCCAAGAGAGCGTACGGCTGGCGCAGAACTTTCCCGATCCCACGATCTGGTACTACTACAATGGGGTGGTGGATCACATCGTCCTGCCGCCGCAGCCCAACGATGCCGTGGGCGCAGCCACCGTGGTCGATGAACTTGTGCGGGGCGGCGTGCAACGTGTGATCCTGCCTGTGCAGCCCGCGGCCTGGTGGGACGGCAGCGCCATCGCCCCCGCTGCGCTATCGAGTGCCTATGCCCTCGCCGTGCAGACGCAGATCGGCGTGTGGCCGGTGCAGATTTACACCCGTCCTCCCCGTGAGATGACGCCACTTCAGGTTGATTTCGTCAACGGACTGACCCTTCGCTCCGCTGCCGTCACACCGGACCAGATTCTCGATGGGGGGCTGTTGACAGTCCACCTGCGCTGGGCAGGGCAGACGAATCGCTTGACCGGCAGCGAGAAAATCTTTGTTCATCTGCTCGATCCGTCCGGCCAGATTGTGGCGCAAACAGACCGGCCATTGGCGATCCCGGCAACCGACGATCGCGTGTCGAGCTATGGTATACTGCTACCCGGCGACCTTGCCGCCGCTGCGTATCGGCTTGTCTTTGGCCTGTACGATCCTACACAAAACGGCGCTCCACGGATCCTGACCAGAGATGGCCGCGAGGCTATTGTTTTGCTCGAGGACGAATTTGAACGCAAATAGGCAAGGGTTGGCGTTCGCCCTGCTGATCAGTGTGTAATCGGGTTAACTGCTGTCCGCGGCGCCTGTGCGTTATCTTCTAAATAGACTCATTATGCAAACTATCCGTAGTTTTCAGAACTTAGCGTTGTCGCCTCAACCGTGGGTGCGTCGCGCCGTGATTGGCGCTCTGTTGATCGCGGGCGCGCTGACGATTGCGCTGCTGGTCGGCATCGCCGGACCGGTGTTGGCGTTGGCGCTGGCGATTGCCATTGCCGGCGGTGTTATGATCCTGCTCGACACGCATTGGGGGTTTGTGGCGCTGTTGGGGGTCGTCTTCGTGCTGCCCTTTGCCACGCTACCCATCGACATCGGTTTGAAACCGTCGTTGCTGGATGTGGCGCTGGGCGCGCTCTTTTTCGTGTGGGTGCTCAAACTCGTTACCGGGCGCGAGCGATCTTTCATTCCTTCGCCCCTCGGTCTGTTGATCGGTCTCTTCGTGCTCATGGCGATCTTCAGCTTCGCCTATGGGCTCACACATAGCCCGGCGACGAGTTTCCTCGTGCGTCGTTTCGCCGAGATCGTGCTGGGCATCCTGCTCTTCTTCGTGATTATCAACACCGTGCGGACACAGCCCGAATTGGAATGGGTGGCGCGCTGGGTGCTGCTCGCCGGCTGGGCGTGTGCCCTCGTCGCTGTCGCCTTCTACGTCATCCCAGACGCATGGACGGTCTGGGTGTTGGATCGGCTGGCCCGCTTTGACTACCCCGGCGGATACGGCGCCCTGCGCTACATCGAAGATGACACCGCGGGCACCATGCGCGCCATCGGCACTGCGGTGGATCCCAACGTCCTGGGTGGCATGATGATTTTGGCGGGGGGCGCCTTGGCGCCACAACTCTTTGCCCGCCGACCGCTCTTCCCGCGCTGGATCACGCTGGGTATGCTCGCCACCACGATCCTCGCTCTCTATTGGACGTACAGCCGCACTGCCTTGTTTGGGCTGGCCGCCGCCTTTGCGTTGCCCGCCTTGCTCAAGTATCGCAAGCTGATCCCATTGGCTGTGGTGGGCGGGCTGCTGCTCTTCCTGTTGCCCCAAACCCAGGACTATGTCGCCCGCCTGATGGCCGGCCTCGCCGGTGAGGATCTGGCTACCCAGATGCGTTTCGGCGAGTACAAAGACGCCCTGATCTTGATTGGCCGGTATCCGCTCTTCGGTGTGGGGTTCACCGGTGTGCCCGATATTGATCTCTACCTGGGCGTGAGCATGCTCTATCTGATCATAGCGCAGAACATGGGCATCATTGGCGTTCTTATTTTTCTGGCGACGATGGTGGGCTTCTTTGTCATGTTGTTGCGGGCATGGCGGCAAGGAATTGCTGTAGAACGTGAGGCAATTATCCTCGGTTTTGGCGGCACAGTGTTGGGCGTCCTCGTCAGTGGGCTGGCCGATCACTATTGGTTCAACTTGACCTATCCGCACATGACGGTGCTGTTCTGGCTTTACCTGGCGATGGCAACGGCCACGATTCTGATTCAGGCAGATAGCAGCGTCAACGTTGACTCTCTTTGATCATTCAAAGGACTGTATACAGATGACCGAACGTACAGGATCATCACAAAACGATAGCATGGAACGCAACGAATTCGGCACCATCCGATTGGAGCCGATCCCGGTGGCGCCGCCCGCCGACGGCGAAAGCGGCCTCACGCGGGGACGCCGCCCTGAGTGGCTGCGCGTCAAGTCGCCCGACAGCGCCAAATATCGAGAGCTGAAGGGGCTATTTCGCGGCAAGCAACTGCATACCGTGTGCGAAGAGGCCATGTGCCCCAACATCGGTGAGTGCTGGGGGCGCGGCACTGCTACCTTCCTGTTGATGGGGGATACCTGCACGCGCAGTTGTGGCTTCTGCAAAATCAACACCGGTCGCCCTGGCGCGCTCGATCCTGAAGAGCCGCGCAAGGTGGGCGAGAGTGTCTACTCGATGAACCTGAAACATGCCGTGCTCACCAGCGTAAACCGCGATGAGCAAAAGGACGGCGGCGCCTGGGTCTTCGCCGAGAGCCTCTACTGGATCCGCAAATTGCAGCCCGGCTGCACGGTGGAAGTGCTGATCCCCGATTTTAGGGGCGATTGGGCGGCGCTGCAAACTGTGATGGACGCCCGGCCCGAGATCCTGAACCACAACACCGAGACCGTGCCGCGTCTCTACAAAACGGTGCGCCCACAGGCCAAGTACATGCGCTCGATGGAATTGCTGCAACGCGCCAAACAGATGGATGCCCTGGCCTTGACCAAGTCGGGCATCATGCTCGGCCTGGGCGAAAGCTGGGACGAGATCCTGCGCGTGATGGACGATCTGCGCGCCAATGATGTCGACATCATGACCATTGGGCAATACCTGCAACCCAGTCGCTTTCATCTGCCCATCGTGGCCTACTACACCCCCGATCAGTTTGAACTCCTCAAAGAAGAAGGACTGCAGCGCGGCTTCAAGTGGGTGGAAAGCGGCCCGCTTGTGCGCAGCAGCTACCACGCCGATGGACAGGCGCATTTGAGCCCGCGGCTGGATGTGGCCCGCGCGGAGCAGGAGATCGGCGAGTGAAGATTTGGCGATGAGGCGATTCCAGAAGTTACCTTTGGGAATTGCCTGATCAGCTAATTGTTCAGTCACCCTCGGCCCAGGAACAAATCCGCCAGTATGTTCGTCCCAGGGGAGGGCGGTCGTCGGGGCATGAGGGGGATGGGACGGAGATCTCCGACATTGGCCAGACGTAGCCCCCATCCCCCTCGTGCCCGTACGCTGATTCGTGATTTTGGTCGGTGGTCGCGCGCTTTCCGGGCAGCCAGACAGGGTCTTCACCTCCGGCATCATCCTCCGTGAAGTCCCCGGCACTTGCTTACCTTAAGCCTATGGGCCGGTTCCCCGCCGGCTGTCGAATCATCCAATCCACCTCAGGAGGTCCCCATGCTTCGCGTGCCGCGTTGGACGATATTGTGCCTTGTTGTTCTGTTGATCGTAGGTTGCACCGACTACGATTTGCTTCCGACAGACGAAACTACCTCACCACAACCGACCGGCACACCTACAGCGCAGCCGACCCGTGTTCGCACCAAGCCTACGCCCATTCCACTGACAGAGACAGCCGCACAATTGGCACAGGCCAATAACCTCTTTGGCTTCGATCTGCTGGCTGAGTTGTATGCGGAAAGACCAGAGGAAAATCTCTTCTTTTCGCCGTTGAGCCTGGCGCTGGCCCTGCAGATGGTCTACAATGGCGCGTCCGAGGAAATTCGAGATGAAGCCGCCGCTGCGTTGCATTTGCCTTCGACCGCGGTGGACGATCTCAACGAGGCCAATCGTGTGCTCCAAGGCAACCTGCGCGGCGCGGAGGAAATCGAATTGCTGATCGCCAACTCGATCTGGCTGAATAGTCTCCTCGGCGCCGGCCTGTTCGAGGACTTTGCCGAGCGCATGGATCAGGGCTACGACGCCGAAGTTGCCGAGTTGGACTTTGCCGATCCCGAAGCCGTAAACGTGATCAACGGCTGGGTGGATGAACAGACCAAAGGCGAAATCACGAAACTCCTTGAGCAGACCGACCCCGCTACCGCTCTCTGGCTCCTCAACGCTATCTACTTCAAAGGTGACTGGCAAGAGCAGTTTGATCCGCAACGCACGAGCGAGGAACCCTTCACGCTGGCAGATGGTACACAGAAAAGCTTCCCCTTGATGCATCAGGGTGCATCCTTCCCTTACCAGCGTGGGGAGAACTTTGCCCTGGCGGCGCTGCCCTACGGCGAAGAAGGTCGCGTACAGATGGTGGTGCTCCTGCCCGATGAGGGAACGTCTCTCAATGCCTTGCTAACTGATCTCGATATGGAAAGCTGGCAACAATGGGTAAATGAACTTCAACCCCAGCGGCTTTCAGTGGGGTTACCCCGTTTCGGCGCAGAATACACAAACGATACAATGTTAGAGACACTGGAGCGACTGGGATTGCCAACAGCGGGGTATACCGGCGTTTCTTCAAGCACGGATGGCCGGATCAGCCAGGTGATCCACGCAGCGATAGTCAAAGTAAACGAAGAGGGTACCGTGGCGGCGGCGGTGTCTGGGGCTGCAGTGCCGTCGTCAGAGCCGCCTTCGTTCATCGTCAACCGTCCCTTCTTCTTCACCATTGAGGACGGCGAAACCGGCGCTATCCTCTTCATGGGGGCGATAGTTGATCCCCAGCCGCTGGAGGAGTGAGGATCTTCCCTACCGATCAAAAAACGCAGGAGGCGAAAGCCTCCTGCGTTTTAATTTCTTACCGCACTGTGCCAAACTGACGATCCCCGGCGTCGCCCAGACCAGGCCAGATGAAGCCGGGTGGGAAGCCGGCGGGTGCGTCGGCTTCGGTGGTCAGCCGTTCGTCCACCGCGGCAATGTGAACGATCACATCCGGGTGTTTGCGGTGAAGGGCAGCGATCCCTTCGGGCGCGGCCAACAAACCCACAAACTTGATCCGGGAGACGCCGCGCTCTTTGAGTATATCCACGGCGGCGATGGCAGAACCGCCCGTCGCCAGCATCGGATCGAGGACGAAGCAATAGTGGCTGGAAAGATCCGCCGGCATTTTGTTGTAATAGATCACCGGCTGCAATGTTTCTTCGTCGCGATAAAAGCCCAGGTGCCAGACTTCGGCCTTGGGCAACAGATTCAACATCCCATCCACCATTCCCAGACCGGCGCGCAGAATGGGCACCAACCCAATCTGTGCATCCATCTTGGAGCCTTGCGTTGTGGTGAGCGGTGTCTGTACCGAGACCGTCTGCAAGGGAAGGTTCTGTGTCGCCTCGTAGGCCAGGATCATCGCCAGTTCATCTACAATCGAGCGGAAACGCCGGAAGTCCGTGGTGTGGTCGCGCAACTGGGTTAGCTTGTGCAGCACCAACGGATGTGTAGATGGGTACAGATTTTGCGGCATAATGGGTCCTGCTCAAAGTGGGTGTGGCTGATGGTAGGATGCTACCAGCGATCCGCCGGTCGTCGCTGGCGGTTACGTCGATTGACCGCCTCGACCTCGCGCTGGCAATTGAGGCACATCGTGGCATCGGGCTTGACTTCGAGCCGCTCCGGTTCAATGGCTTTACCGCAGCGTTCGCAGATCCCATACTGTCCTTTTTCAAGTGCACGCAATGCATGGGTAATATCCTGCACCCGTCGCTCAAGCACAGCCATCAGCGCCGCCGACTTTTCGCGCTCGAAGAAAACGGGATCGCCTTCGTCGGGCTCGATATCGACTTCTTGCTGCATGTTCTCGTTCAGATGTGTCAGTTCGTTTTGTAGTTGCTTCAGTTCTTCCAAAAGCCCACGTTCGTGCTGAGGTATCTGCTTCTCTGCTGCCTTTTTCGGCATTGAAATAACCCTCCCTGCAAGTTATATAAGGTCGCTTTACAGCTAAAAGGCTGTCATCTATCTCTTCTTAACGCACGTTTTTGCTCAAGGAACTCCTGCCGTTTGCGTATCGCCGCGCGTCTTGCTTTACAGTTCTACTTACGTTTTGACAGCTACCTGCTGCCAAAACGTAAGCAGTTGTTTGAAGGTGGGGAAATTTATATCAGCTTTTTGCATTTACGTCAAAACGGATTTTCAATTACACCGGTGCACTAGCCGGCATCGACTACCGGATGCTGATTATGTAGTCTACCCACCTGCTGTACAGTGATACTGCTCACAATAACGCACGGCTACCATCCCCACCCAGGTTGACGTACCCGAATCATCACGGGTGCGTCCCAAGTTTTTCGGTTCTGAACTTCAGGGCAGCTACCCAGAACGGACCGGCACAGAGGCCGGTCCCTACACGTAGGGATGGACCTCCGTGTCCATCCGTCGTGGCTTCCCGGTAGACATGGACCCACCCAATAATTTGGGACACACCCGAATCATCACGAGAATTTTCGGACCTATCCTCGGTGCTGTATAATAACATAGCACACTAGTTCGGACCTACAGCCAGGTGACCAGGAAGGTTGCCTGATCCCCATTCATTTTCGATCGGATTTGATAATGGCCGATGAGCGCAGCATTGACGGACGCAAACCAAGGCCCCTGCCCGAGCGCCCTGTTTCTCCTGATAAACAGCCTGACGATGGCCGGCTCGACTATGCCTTGCGCCCCCAAAGTCTGGACGAGATGATCGGTCAGGAGCGCTTGCGCGACAAGATGCGTATTTTGGTTGAGGCTGCTCGCGCGCGTGGGGAATCGCTCGATCATGTGCTGCTTTACGGGCCGCCTGGGCTGGGCAAGACGACACTGAGCCACATTCTCGCCAACGAGATGCAGGGGAACATGAAGCCCACGTCCGGCCCGGCGATTGAGAAGGCGGGGGATCTGGCTGCCATCCTGACCAATCTGCGCAAGGGCGATATTCTTTTCATCGATGAGATCCATCGGTTAGGCCGCGCCGTTGAGGAGATTCTCTACCCGGCAATGGAAGATTTTGTCCTTGATCTAACCGTGGGCAGCGGACCGAGCGCACGGAGCATTCGCCTTACGCTGCCTCGTTTCACAATTATCGGCGCCACCACGCGGCTGGCCATGGTGACCTCTCCACTGCGCGCGCGCTTCGGCGTCGTAGAGCGTTTTGATTTCTACAGCAAGGGCGCGCTGAAAGAGATCATTGTTCGTGCTGCTGAGAAACTGGAGATGCCCATCGACGATGATGGCGCCGAAGAGATTGCCCGCCGTTCCCGCGGGACGCCACGTGTCGCACTGCGCCTGTTGCGCCGCGTGCGCGACTTTGCCCAGGTCCGCGCCGATGGCTACATCAACAAGGCTGTCGCCGCTGAAGCACTGGCGCTTCACGAAATCGATCACCTGGGTCTCGATGATCTTGATCGTCGCGTGCTCGATTCAATTATCAACAAATTTGGTGGCGGACCGGTCGGGTTGGAGACGATGGCGGCCAGCATCAGCGAAGAGTCTGACACGATCATGGACGTGGTGGAACCCTACCTGCTTCAACTTGGTTTTCTTGACCGCACCCCGCGTGGACGCACCGCCACCCGCGCCGCCTATGCTCACATGGGCGTCACCTACCCCGAGCGACCGGAGCAGAGCAGCCTGTTTAGTGGGTAAGGCAAGGTGCAAGAGGGTAGGCGGGCCGCAGCTATTCCTCAGCGTTCACTGTTTCCTCGACCGTCACTACATTCCTGGCGTGGATTTCCTGACAGAGCGGCGTGCGCCGATTGTCGGGCAGGAGTGTGGCCGCAAGTTGCTGGATCTTGATCCGGTCTTCGTTGCGGCGGACGGCGGCGGGGATCACGCGGCGCAGCCCGTGGAGGTAAGCAACATCGTTGGCCAGGCGCCCCATGATCTCGACGCGGTCGCTGCCGGGCGAACCGGTATGCGGAATGAAGAGGCGCGGCGGGTGCGCCTTGACCAATTGGGCCAGCAGGCGTAGCGTCTCCAGTTCTTCGCTGCCGTCAGAACCCGGCACAAGCATAGGCAGCACCAGATCGCTGCCGAATCGTCCCCCACACAAGACGCCCACCGCAGGCAAATAAACGATCGTGTCCACGGTGCGGTTGTAGATGTCGAGCAGGTGTTGCCCGATGCGAACATGCGCTACCCCACCTGCCATGCGCTGCATCTGTGGCAGCCCGGTCTCCGGCGCGCCCGGCCCGGTGAAGATAACCGCCGTATTCTCTGCCATCGAAAACCGTTCCGCCACATCCGCGGGTGGATCGATCAACAGCAGTTGATCGGGCGTTCCTAGCAGGCGGCCCAGCACAAACAACGTGTGCCGCGGCGGATCGCCCTCGCTAAAGAGTTCGAGTCGATCATAGAGTTGAGTGATTTTGGGGGGCATGGCGCACTCATGATGAATTCTGTATAGATGAGCCTAATGGGTTTTGTGTGGTCCGTAGAGGATCACTCTCTGTGGACTACATCCTGATAGCGCACGTAGGCTTCATCCCACGCAACAGTGCCTTTGGGCTCATAGCGGCGAAGACCGCCCATGCCGGCGACGAGTTGACGTCCTTGGGCCAGATCGGCGAGGTCGCCCAGAGCGATGAGTTGCACCAGGGCGTTGCCGATCACGGTGGCCTCCACCGGGCCTGCCAGCACAGGAATCCCTGCGGCATCGGCTGTGATTTGGTTGAGCAGATCGTTCTGCGAGCCGCCGCCTACAATGTGGATGGCGTCGGCCTCTTTCCCCGATAGCGCCAACAACGACTCTAGCACCTCTCGGTAGCGTAACGCCAGACTCTCAAAGACACAGCGTACAACCTCAGCGTGGCTTTCGGGGACAGGTTGGCCCGTCTCGCGACAGTACGACTGCACATGGGTTGGATGATCCCCCGGAGCCAGGAAGCGGCCGTCGTCGGGGTCGATAAACGAGCGCAGCCTCGGTGCGGCGTCTGCCAGCGCCACCAATTCAGGATAACTGTATGTATGTCCTTGCGCCTGCCAGGTGGCGCGACACTGTTGCACGATCCACAGCCCCATCACATTTTTGAGCAGTCGATAGGTGTTGTCGACGCCACCCTCGTTGGTCACATTGGCGGCAAGCGCAGCCTCGTTCATGACGGCGTCGCGCACTTCCAGGCCCACCAGGCTCCACGTGCCGCTGCTGATGTAGGCGAAGCGATCTGTGGAGGTGGGCACGCCGGCCACGGCGCTGCCGGTATCATGGGTGGCAGGTGCAATCACAGGGATCCCATTGTACTCGCCCAGCCGCGTCCCCGGCGGCACGATGGGTGGGAAGATGTGCGTGGGGACCCCTAGCGCAGCGAGCAGATCCACGGCCCAGACGCGGCTGACCGGATTCAGGAACTGGGTGGTCGTGGCGTTGGTAAACTCACACACTTTTTCACCGGTGAGCCAATAGTTGAGCAGGTCCGGCGCTGTGAGGAAGGTTGCGGCTGCGGCCAGTTGCGGTGATCGATTGCGGGCCAGGCCGGCAATCTGGTAGAGTGTGTTTAGCTGGATAAACTGGATGCCGGTCTGCGCGAAGACCTGGGCGCGCGGTATCCGCTCGAAGACCCAATCCATCATGCCGTCGGTGCGACTGTCTCTGTAGTGGACAGGATTGCCCAGCAGATTTCCCTGCTTGTCGAGCAGCGCAAAGTCCACCCCCCATGTGTCCACGCCGAGACCGGCGGGTTTGAGCGCCTTGCCCTGTTCGATGCCGCTCTGGATCGACCGCCACAGATGCAAAAAGTCCCAATGCAGCGTGCCGCGCACGTTGATCGGTCCATTCCAAAAGCGCTGCAACTCCTCCAAACGCAACGACCGCCCATCAAAGTGGACGGCCATCACGCGTCCAGATTCGGCGCCAAGATCAACGGCCAGCACAGTACGTGAGGTCATAGTGAAGTTCCTTACCCAACTAGCTCCGTTTGGACAGCACTTTCTCTTCGTAGCCCCGAATCTCATTGAGATAGGCGATGCCCACGGGAACTTCCTGGCGCTGACAGTGGTAATCCCACACTGCACCGAAAGGGAGGCTTTTGAGTTCTTCGAGCAGAGCCAGACGAGCCGTGAAGTCCCCGTTGCGCTCCAACTCGCGCAGGTGATCGTGGGGTTCGAGCAAAGCCAGCAGCAGTCCACGCAAGGCGTTGCGCGTGCCGATGCTCCACGCCGCGATGCGGTTGATGCTGGCGTCGAAGAAGTCGAGCCCAATGTGAACTCGACCCAGGTAGCCGCCGCGCACGATCTCCTCGGTGATGGCGCGCAGATCGTCGCTCAGCGTCACAACGTGATCGCTGTCCCAGCGTACGCCGCGGCTGACATGCAACAGCATCTCGTCGATGAAGGTAAGTACTGCCGAAATCTTGTCTGAAATTGTCTCGGTGGGGTGGAAGTGACCGGCGTCCAGGCACAGGACCTTCTGATTGGCCACGGCGTAGCCCAGGTAAAATTCATGTGAACCGACGGTGTAACTTTCGGCGCCCAGGCCGAAGAGTTTGCTTTCCACGGCGTCGCGGTTGTACTGCGGGTCGATCGGCTTCTCGAAGATGGTATCCAGCGCATCCTTGAGCAACTGCCGCGGTCTGGATCGGTCCACCGGTGTGTCTTTATAGCCGTCGGGAATCCAAATGTTGGTGATGCAGGGTGTGCCCAACTCTTTGCCGAAGTAGGCGCCGATGTCGCGACAGGCGATGCAATGTTCGATCCAAAACTGGCGGATGCCCTCGTCGGAGGAAGCCAGTGTGAAACCATCATCGGCCAGTGGATGGGAAAAGAGTGTTGGGTTGAAGTCGATGCCGTGGTTGCCGGCCTTGGCCCACTCGACCCACCCGGCGAAGTGCTCAGGCAGGATTTCGTTGCGCGGCACCTTCTGATCTGTGTCCAGATAAGTGGCGTGGAGGTTGAGGCGATGGTCGCCGGGAATGAGGCTGTAGGTTCGATCCAGATCGGAACGCAGTTCAGCGATAGAGCGCGCCTTGCCCGGGTAATTCCCTGTGGCCATGATCCCGCCGCTGAGGCCGCGCCCGGGGTCCTCGAAGCCGCCCACATCGTCGCCCTGCCAGCAGTGCAGGCTGATGGGGATCGAGGTCAGGACGTTGACGGCGTTGTCAGTGTCCACGCCCAGAGCAGCGTAGCGTTCCTTGGCCAGGTCGTAGGCGTCCTCGATCTGTTTGGTCGACGGTTGGGTATAGCTATGATGCGCCATCTCAATCCTCTCCGGTGCGTGCGGATGAAAGTGGGGTATGGGTGTGTATGTGCGCCATTATTCTACCGTAGATCAGGGGGAGAAGCGAATCATCTCTGGAATTTGCCGCCGCCATCGCCGTACCCTGTGAGTTCGACATAGCCACGTCCGCGCACTGTTTCGCCATTGACGCTGCCCTGGATGAGTGTCGATCCTTCGTAGTAGGTGAAGGCGACATCCATTTCCTGATCCTCGATCAACGGTTGGATTGTGAGTTCGATGTCATACTCGGGGAAGCTCACCTGCCAGCCCGACGGATAGACGATGCCGGTGTCGGGGCTTGTCCATTGATCGAGCGCCGTCAGCTCGAAATCGTCCTGATTGATCACGAACTGCCGCCCATCGGGATAGGCAAGCGTGCCCTCGAAGATGTCCTGGCTTTGGCCGCTGAGTGTGCGGATCTGGGCGAACATGATCACCACGCCGTTGTCCAGGGTGACACTGAACCAGTCCCAGCCCAGGGCGTCGCCGCTCAGCGCGCTGGTGCCGAACTCGTGATCCATCCAACTGAGCCCGGTCACCTCACTGCTTTCGCCGTCAAATGTGATGACGCCGCGGGTCTGCATGCCCACAAGGCTGTAATAGTAGCTGGCATTGCCCGGCTCTGGTCCCTTTTGGCTGAGGCCGCGATCACCGTGCAGCAGCGGATCGCGGGTCTCGGTCAACACTAGATCCAAAGTAAGCGGACCCTCAGGCCCATCCGCCGTGGCGACGAGATGAACCTGCTGCGGACCGATCTGATCGACGCGCCAGTCTTCAAGCCAGACGCTATACGCTGGATCCCCGGTGGCGCCCGCCAATCCACCGGCGCCACGGCTGAAGCGATCAAAGCTGCGATGCTCGTTGGCCGGACCGCTGGTGATGGCGAAATGGGCCATGTAGACTTGATTCGTGGCCAGATCCGACGCTCGTTCTGGCATATGGGGCGAGAGCGCGCTGCGGAAAAAGGTCAACTGGTATCCGTACAGATCCCCGGCGGCGTCGCTCAGGTTACCCGTGTAGTACCACCATTCGGTGGCGTACTCAGGGTGTGGCCCATGATCGTGGGGGAAGGTGAAGGGAACCGGTTCATAGGCTCGAGCATAGTCTTCGTCGCTGCCGCCGCTCAAGGCTTCAATCACATTGGCGCTGGCGAGCGGTGGCGTGGCCCTGGTACAGGCGGTGATCAGGACCATGGACAGGGCAAGCAGCGCGTACGGCCACAGAGTTCGCAGCGGCCATGTCACAGCCAACGCGCAACACGATCTGACCGTATCGATCCAGTTCAGGTTGTTCTTCATCTCGTCGCAATCGCCTTCTGTGAAAAATGTCACGGAGTCTGAAGGTACTCTACGCGCGGGTAGGGATCGTTCGCAGTGGACGGGCTTCCAGTTTGGGGAGAGTACGCGGAGAGATTTGGGCGTGGCGATGGCTGCCTCAGACAGAGCAGATGATGGGATGACGCGATGATGGCACAAACCAGGCCCATCATCGCGTCATCCCATCATCCGGCTCTAGACTTTCTCTAATGCCTGCGTTAGATCGGCGATCAGATCGTCGGTTTCTTCGATGCCGAGGCTGAGCCGCACGAGTTCGTCGCTGATGCCAAGTGCCTGGCGTACTGCAGGCTCGGTGTCGTAGTAAGAGATGATCGACGGCTGCTCGATCAGACTTTCTACGCCGCCCAGGCTCGGCCCAATTCGCGGGATGCGGCAGGCGTCTATGAAGCGGCTGGCCGCCGGGCCATCGCCTTCGACCTCAAAGCTGATGACGCCGCCGAAGCCCTGCATCGTGCGGGCGGCAATTTCGTGATCAGGGTGACTTTGCAGGCCGGGGTACCAGACACGGCGCACTTTGGGGTGATCCTCAAGGAAACGGGAGACGGCCATGCCGCTGGCATTGTGCTGGCGCATACGCAGACCCAACGTCTTGAGCCCGCGCAGAATCAAATAGCCGCAGTGCGGATCGACGACCGCGCCCATCACACCCTGCGCCTGGCGCAGCGCCGTGGTGATGCTGTAATTGCCCACCACGCACCCTGCCAGCAGATCGTTGTGACCGGCCAGGTATTTGGTGACACTGTGGATCACCAGATCGATGCCGTATTCGATCGGGCGTACATTCATGGGCGTGCCGAAGGTGGTGTCGACCGCTGTCTTGATCGAGTGACGGTGGGCGATGTCGGCGAGGCGGGCATAGTCGAGGCAGCGCATGAAGGGATTGGTGGGCGATTCCGAAAAGATTAACCTGGTATTGGGCTGAATGGCCGCCTCGATGGCATCGTAATCACCGGGGCGGACGGTAGTACATTCAATGTTGAAGCGTGTGAGGAAGGTACGACAGAAGGCGCGTGTCCGCCGGTAGCAGTCTTCGGTGATGATGAAATGATCGCCGGTGGAGAGCATGATCAGCAGTGTATTGGTGATGGCCGCCATGCCGCTGCTGACCATCACGGCGTCTTCGGCCTTGTCTAGCGCAGCGATCTTGGCTTCGGCGGCGCGCACCGTGGGGTTGCCATAACGGCCATACTCCTCGCGCTCGGGGACATCCCAGAACATGTGCTCTTCGACATAGTCGATTAGTGCAGCGGTATCATCGAACGTATAGGTAGATGTCTGCACGATCGGCACCGTCACGCTGTGGTGTGAGCGGTAACGTTCTTCCCCCGCATGGACGGCATCGGTGAGCGGTGAAAGGTTCTTCGGTTTGTGCCCATTGGGGTGGACAGCATTGGCGGCGACACCATTCTGGGATGAACTTTGCATGTGATCTCTCCTCAAGGTAGAAGTCAGGGCGTAGAGCCAGGTCGACAAGCTGAATCCAGAGAGATACGGCTGCTGCCGTAACAACAAAAAACCTCTTCCGGCGGATACAGGAAGAGGTTGCACGTTGGCTGAATGGTTCGCCTTCGCGTCTCATCTTTCGGTGTATCACACCGACGGAATTAGCACCTGGCACAACGATACAAGAGTTCTTGTCCGTTGCCGGTTGCCGAGGCTTCATAGGGCCGTTCCCTCCACCTCTCTGGATAAGCGCATAGCTGCTATTTGATTGTGAGGGCGATTTTACCACACGTACCACGCAACACCCAATTTGGATCTCAACCTGAATATCGTTAAAGTAGACACTACCATTTTTGATTCTGATCACCCATCGCTTCCGAGGAAATCGTTTGAATTTGTCGCTGCCCGCCTGGTACAAAGGCCCCAAACGTCCCACCGAAATCAACCGTCGTGGACCGGATGGCACGCTCTATCGCATTTCGATCATCGTGCCCACACGCAATGAAGCCGCCAATCTGCGTCCTGTGCTGGAGGTGGCAGCACCCTTTGCCGATGAACTGCTGGTGATCGACGGTCATAGCACCGATGACACCCGCGACATCGCCGCCGCGTTTGGCGCCAGGGTGATTCTCGACAACAATCGCGGCAAAGGAGACGCCATCCGCACGGGGATCGCCCAGGCCAGCGGCAACATCCTTGTCTTCGTTGACGCCGACGGATCGCACGATCCGTGTGATATCCCGGCCCTGGTGGAGCCGATCGTGAACGGGGTTGCCGATCACGTTTCGGGATCGCGCATGCTGGGCGGCAGCGATGAACTCCACGCCACGTTGCACCAGTTCGTGCGTCTTTTCGGCAGCCAGCTCATTACGTTGAGCGTTAATTACACGCAGAATGTACGCCTGACCGACTGCCAGAATGGTTTCCGAGCCATCCGCCGCGACATTGCCATAGCCCTCGATCTTCAGGAACAGATCACCACTATTGAGCAAGAGATGGTGATCAAAACGGTACGCAGCGGCTACCGGCTGGCCGAAGTCGCCACCCACGAGTATGTGCGCGCTAACGGCGAATCCAACTTCCGCGTCAGCGACGTCTGGTCGAGTTATGTGCGTAGCTGGCTTTACTATTTATTCCTGTGGAAGCCGCGGCGGATCAAATGAGTGAGAGAACGCCTGGCGCCCCCCGCACGCTAAGTGGGGCAGTTTCGGGGCGCGCCGCGCAGCCGCAGACGTCGCCCACCTTGCCAGCGGCACGTTCTGCCCTTGCGGATCACTTGCTCATTGCCCGCAACGGAGTCATCGGCCTGTTGGGGCTCTTCATCCTCCTCGCCACCACCTACTCCGTCCTCGTGCCGCCCTTCGAGACGCCAGATGAGATCTGGCATTTTGCCTTTGTGCAGCACGTCGCCTCAGGGCAGGGCCTGCCGGTGTCGGAGCCGAACACGCAGGCGTTGTGGAGACAACAGGGGGTGCAGGCGCCGGGCTACTATCTGGCGGCGGCCGCCCTGACCGCGTGGATCGATCAGTCCGACTTCCCGGCCGTCTTTGCGCGCGCCAATCCGCACCGTGCCATCGGCCAGCCCGACGCCGAGGGCAACCACAATTACCTGATCCACTACCCCGACGCCGAAGAGTGGCCCTGGTCGGGATCGATCCTGGCGCTACACATCGCCCGTTTCTTCTCCGTCTTCCTCGGCGCGGTGACCGTGTACGCCGTCTACCGTACGCTCGAACTGATGCTGGATCCTGCCGCAGCATTGCTTGGCGCTGCCTTCGTCGCCTTCATTCCCCAGTTTGTTTTCATTAGCGCCGCCGCCAGCAACGACAACGCCATTAACGCGGCGGCAACGCTGGTCCTGTGGCGACTGGTTGCCGTGAGCAGAGACCAATTTGCAGGTCGCCTTTCATCCCTTGCCCCTCGCCGTTCACAGTTCGCCCTCCTCGGTCTCTTTCTCGGTTTGGCACTGCTCGCCAAATTGAGCGCGTTGGCCCTGGTCGGGTTGACCGGTTTGACCGTGCTAGGCATAGCGTGGCGAGCGCGATCCTGGCGGGTGATCGGCGAGGCCATCCTGTGGATTGGGGGACCGGTGTTGCTCATCGCCGGATGGTGGTATTGGCGCAACTGGCAGTTGTACGGTGATCCGCTGGCGTGGAACGTATGGGAAGCGAACATCTTGCTGCGTGTCATCCCTGCCGATCTAGTCCACGATCGTCGGCGAGTTGGACGGCCTCTACCGTTCGTTCTGGGGCCTCTTCGGGTGGATGAACGTGGCCTATCCCGAATGGATCTATACCGGGTTTGGCCTGCTTAGCGGCGGGATAGGTCTGGGATTAGCGGCGTGGGTGGTGCGTCGAATCTATTCATCCCTCTCCCTGCCCGCCGACGAAGCGGCGACCGTGGGTCGGGTAGAAGGATCGACGCCGCCACGGCGCAATGGTCCTCGCTTTGCCATGTGGGGGAGACCGGTAAATCCCGGCGGAACGATGTCGGCACTGTCTACCAGTGGTAGAGACGCCATCGTTCCGCCGTGGACTTTGCGTCGCACCATACCAGACGGGGGACTTCTCTTGCTCTGGCTTGCCCTGCTCATCTACTCCTGGCTGCGTTTCATGGAAATCGCCCCTGCCGCGCAAGGCCGCTACTTCTTCCCGGCGGCGTCGACGTTGGGGTTGATCTTCGTGCTGGCCTGCCGTGGTTTTGGGCATCGCCTCGGCGCGTCCATCGGCTGGGGGATCGTGGCCGCATTGACCGTACTCAGCGTAGTGACGCCATTCGTCGTGATCCGCCCCACCTATGCGGCGCCGCACCTGCAGAACGCGGCGCCAATGCAGGCGCTGTCTACGTTTGGCGCCGGCGTAGCGCAAGTGGCGATCCTCGCCGTGGATGCGTCGCCCGCCCAACTGCGTCCTGGTGACGAGGCGACGGTGCGGGTGACATGGCAAGCCCTTGCGCCACTGCCCAAAGACTACTCGGTCTTTGTGCATTTGGTCGATGCAGACGGTTTCACCGTAGCTCAGCGCGATACCATGCCCCTGGGCGGCAGGGCGCCGACGAGTCGCTGGCAGCCGGGGCAGATCATCGAGGATCGCTATGTCGTCGAGATTCCACCGACTGCGTATACGCCCACTCATGCGCAGTGGGCCGTAGGACTCTATGACCACAGCAGCGGAGAGCGCTTGCCTCTGCACGAGGATGGCGACGCCTTCGTCTTCGGCAGCGTGGATCTGCAAACCCCACTCTCGTCGTATCCCGGTGTGCCCAATCCGGTTAACGTGGACTTCGCCGACGGCGTCACCCTGGTCGGCTATCGGTTAAGCGAAAGGCGGCTTGCGCCCGGTGACGAGTTGACTGTTACACTCTTCTGGCGGGCTCGCACGCCCGTCAGCCAGGATTACACGCCCTTTGTCCACATCCTCGACGGTGGGTTTACCATGCACGGCGGCCATGACGGTGCGCCGCAGATAGCATCGTCCGTGTGGCATGAACAGGCAGACGACATTATTGTCGATGTGCATACCTTTGTCGTCAGCCCCGATGCACCGTCCGGTGACTACCAACTGGAAGTCGGGCTTTACCCCTGGCCCAGCTTTGCCCGACTGCGCCTCCTTGACACCGAGGGAGCTGAAGGTGCAGATCGACTCCTGTTGGGTCCGCTGCGCCTGACCCCCCACGCCGACGATTAACACTTTTTGATCTGCATTTCGAAGGGTATCTTGCTTCCGGCGTTGCAGGATGGCTGTGGTAAAATGGATCTAACGCGCCCTTTTTTCTTGGAAGGAGTTCATTTATGAGTCGGAATAACCGTAACAGCCGTCGTCGACTAAGCCGCAACGAAAAGATCTTCTACGTCCTGAGTTTTCTGATTGTCATCAGCATGGTGGTCAGCTTGATCGCTGCTGCCCTGGCCCCTGGTTTCTAGGACTGGCCGAACTCTGCCGTGAGAAGTGGGTAACGAGTAAAGCAAGGCGCAGTGATGCGCCGATGTTTTGCTCGTTATCCTTCTTTTGGTTGGGCGTCAACCCTTGGTCTCTTGTTTCCCCTCCACCCGGTAAATGACTATCTGTGACCGCCGAAGAACGCCGTGGATTGCTATTGGTTTCATTGGCTGTCATCCTGTTCAGCACCAGCCCGGTGTTGATCCGTTGGGCCGCGGCGTCGCTTACCTCCTATGAAATCACGGCGGGGCGACTGCTGGTCGCCGGTGTGATCGTGATGGGGTTGGCTCTGGTGCGCAAAGAGCGTCTACCCACACCGTCCGAATGGCCTCGCTTTGCCTTCTTCGGATTGGTGGCGGCGCTGCACTTCGCCCTGTACATTGCTTCGTTGTCGTACACGTCCATCGCGCACAGCCTGGCGTTGATCTATACGGCGCCGATTTTTGTCGCGCTCTTCTCGTGGCTGGTGCTCAAGGAAAGTCTGAATACCCGCCAATGGTTCGGTATCCTCGTGGCTGTCGGGGGTGTCGCCGTTCTGGCCGGTTTCGAGCCTGTCATCAGCGGGCGGATGATCATCGGTGATCTGCTGGCGGTGGGCAGCGCCATCTGCTTCGGCATTTACAGTGTTGCCGGGCGCAGCCAGCGCCATCGCTATCCGCTCATGGCCTACGCCGGTTCTGTCTATGTGGCAGCCACCCTCTGGTTGATCCCTGTAACCGCTATCAATTTTTCACCCAACGGTTACGTCTTGCCCGCTGTGCTCAGCGTGCTGGTGTTAGGCGTCTTCCCACTGGCTATTGGGCACACCCTCTATAATGCTGCCCTACGACGAGTCAACGCGACCTATGTCAATATCATCGCCACCCAAGAGGTTACCGGTGGCATCATCCTTGGCGTGCTGCTCTTGAACGAAATCCCCACATGGAACAGCATCGTTGGCGCTTTGGTCACGCTCGCGGGGATTCTGATGGTTGTCCTCTAGCCTAGATTTCCGAACCGATGTCAGGAGCCATACTCTGTGAACCGACAACGTCTTTCTCTCTTCCCCGCTACGACCACGATCGAATCCGATAGCGCGTGCGGCGAGCAGTTGCATATTGGCGGATGCAACCTCGTCTCACTGGCCGATGACTATGGGACGCCGCTCTACGTCTATGATCAGGCGACCATGGACGCCGCCGTCGACGAATATCGTCATTCTTTGCGACAGGCATATCCGCACGAGAGCGGAATCACCTATGCAGGGAAGGCTTTTTTGTGTATCGCGGTGGCGCAGTGGGCTGCGGCCCGGGGCCTCTGGATCGACTGCACGGGCGCAGGAGAAATCTCCATCGCCGTCGCCGCAGGCGTGCCACGCGGACAGATCCTTGTGCATGGCGTCAACAAGTCGGCGGCGGATCTGTCGGCGGCGGTGCTACACGCCGGTGTCATCGTTGTGGATAACCTGACCGAAGTTCATCGACTCATCGCCCTGCATCAACAACCGCATGAGTCGTTCCCCGCCTTGTGGCTGCGTGTGCGCCCAGGTGTGGCGGTGGACACGCACAGCTATCGCCAAACCGGCCAGAATGACAGCAAGTTCGGCATGAGCTATGCCGAGACTTTGGAAGCCGTGGCGAGTTGTCAACAGAACGATCTGCCTCTGCAGGGGCTCCACTTTCACCAGGGATCGCACTTCCACGATCCCGATCCGGTGGGGCCTGCCGTGGACCGCGTGCTCGATCTCATGGTCGAACTGCGTCGCCAGAGCGGCTGGACGCCCACTTACCTTTGCCCTGGCGGCGGATGGGGTATCCCCTATCATGAGGACGACCTGCCTCATGCCGGCATTGACGAGTACGTGCGTTTTGTCTCACAACAGGTGGAAGACGGGTGCGAGGCACGCGATCTCCCCTTGCCTGTGCTACACCTGGAACCCGGTCGCAGCCTGGTGGCAAAGGCAGGCGTAGCGATTTACCGGCTGGGTGCAGTCAAACAAACACCGCATCGGCGCTGGCTTCTGCTGGATGGTGGCATGGCCGACAACATTCGGCCTGCCTTGTATGGCGCACGCTATTCGGCGTTACCGGTCAGGGAACCCATGCGTCCCTTGACACAGGGGGCGTGGTTGGCCGGTCCGTACTGCGAAAGTGGGGATGTGCTGATCAATGACTTGCCCATGCCCCTTGTCGAGCCTGGCGAGTTGATCGCCGTCCCTGCCAGTGGGGCCTACCATCTTATGATGGGGAGCAACTACAACGGCGCGCTGCGCCCGGCCGTGCTCTGGCTAAACGAGGGCAAGGCGCGTTTGATTCAACGCCGCGAGACCCTTTCGGATCTGGTGCGGCGCGACCTGCCCTTATTCGATTGAACAACTCGGTAGATGAACGAAACCAGATGGGGTTGGGTGAGAGACCAAAGACCGATGCGGCTATCAGGGGATAGCCGCTATCGAGTGGCCTCTTTCTGGATGACGCGTACCAATTCGCGTACAACATCATCAATACGGCGTTTGTAGCGCAGCATTTCGCGTCGACATTCCACTTCGGCCGCGCTTTCCGGTTTGAACGCACGCAATGCCTCTTCAATTTCCATATCCAATTGCAGTTTATATGGATTGACAGGCTGGCCGCGCAAATATTCGCGCATCTCTTCTGCGATGGTCATGTCATAATGGGTAAGATCATTATGGAGATCAACCAGCCGATCGGTGGCAATTGCAGGCATCGGCAAAGATCGCAACGTCTCCCAGGCTCGGTTTAACTTCCGTCGGTTCATGCCTATCCCTATCTACTGGACCAGAGGAAAATGGGTTCCGGTGGGGACACAACCGGGTGGAACAGATTCACTCACTCGTTATTGACTTACACTGACAGGGTCAGGTTAGTATGTGGAGCAATCGGGCCGGTGACTGGTCGACTACCCCGGCTATCGAAAGAGTGCCGTTTCTTTGGTAAACGTGGCAACATCGAGGCTCTCGTATAAGACCGGATTATAGCAGGTGCCGCGAACAAACCAAAAAATGTCGACGGTTTTGATCAAAGTATACCCCTATTCGGCGCCACATTTTGCTCTGTCAGCGAAAAGTGTATCGCTAAATGTGTCGATACGGGAAGAGGATGACGCTCATCAAGATGACACTCTATGAAGTTGTCAGGCGAGTGGATCGATAGGTGCGCTTGTGCTATTGTATGTCAATGATTGCCCTGATTTGGGCAAATTGTGAATTGACCTATGGGAACGAATGTTCTATAATGAGCTAATCTTTGTTTGATGTGAAGTAACGTGAGGTTGCCTATCCAAGATGGAGGAAGCTGATGGCCCGCTCGACTAATTCTAGTGCTTCGTCAAAGACTACCCCTACGACTAGCGGTAAAGAAAAAGCTCTCGAAACGACGTTAAGTAGTTTGACCCGGCGATTTGGTGACGGGATCATCATGAAATTGGGAGACGCAAACAAGCTCGACATTGAATCGATTCCCACCGGCAGTTTGAGCCTGGACATCGCCCTTGGCGTTGGTGGGGTTCCTCGTGGACGTATCATCGAAGTTTACGGCCCTGAGAGCTCTGGTAAAACCACCGTTTGTCTTCATATTATTGCCGAAGCGCAGCGGAATGGTGGCGTCTGCGGCTTCGTGGATGTAGAACATGCGCTAGATCCAAGCTACGCACGCAAGATTGGCGTTGATATTGACAACCTCTACGTTAGCCAGCCGGATACGGGCGAGCAGGCGTTAGAGATCACCGAGGCCTTGGTTCGATCCGGTGCCATGGATGTAGTCGTAGTTGATAGTGTAGCTGCGCTGGTTCCTCGTGCCGAAATTGAAGGCGAAATGGGTGATAGCCATGTAGGTTTACAGGCCCGTCTCATGAGCCAGGCCTTACGAAAGCTGGTTGGCGCAGTCAAGACGAGTAACACATGCATGATTTTCACCAATCAACTGCGCCAAAAGATCGGCGTTATGTTTGGCAATCCTGAAACAACATCCGGTGGCATGGCGCTCAAATTTTATGCCAGCGTGCGTCTCGACATTCGCCGTATTCAGTCGATCAAGCAGGGGAATGATGTCATCGGCAATCGTACCCGTGTGACGGTGCGCAAGAACAAAGTCGCACCTCCCTTCAAAGTCGCTGAATTCGACATTATGTACAATGAAGGTATCAGCACTGAAGGTGATCTGATCGATCTGGGTGTTGAGCACGATGTAATTGACAAGCGTGGTGCTTACTACCGATTCAACGAAGAAATGATCGGTCAGGGACGTGAAAACGCCAAGATCTACCTTCAGGAGAACCCCGACGTCGCCAAGCAGATCGAACTGAAGTTGCGTGCAACCGCCAGCTTGCCGGTCAACTTCGTAGACGAAGGCGAAACCGTGATCAGCGGCGATGCTGATGAGATGGGCGAGGCATTCGACGAGGCTGCCTGATCCACGCTCCATCATCATCGAACGTTACTATTCGAGCCAACTGACATACAAAAGTGGCCCTCAACTAACAACTGAGGGCCACTTTTTGTTTATTCAGGCAAGGAGGATGAGTACTTTTACTGGGGTTCTACGGGGTTTGGGTAGATTATAGTATAATGCGGATCGTTAATGGTTACCGCGTGCCGGGGCTGCTATCGGATGCTTTGTCGGTCACTGGTTCTCCGGTTGCATTTGGCTCCGCCCGCACAATCGTTCCCCGAAAGCAGATACAGGACGGTGTTATGGGCATGTTTCGAGATTCTGTCGACCTGATTTATCCTAACTTTGGCAAGAATGACCGCCTTGAATCCACTTCTGAATTGATGCCCCCAACACTTTTGGCTTCTCTGATTGAACTGCAGCAGCTTCTTAGAAACAGCGATTCCCGGCTGTATTGGGAACGCTGTGCAGAACTTATCTATGAACACACTTCGGTCAAGGCCTTGAGCCTTTGGCTCTTCCGCATTCATACAGTCATTCCCGATGTCTCCGTGCGCCTAGGCATGTTTGATGCGACCTGGCTCGCTCGTGTTCAGCGTTGGGAAATGGCGTTGCGGAGTTATTCCAGTGAAGAGTTTTTCGCGACCGCTTCCGATGATGTTGAATTGGGATTGGGCCGACGTGATGAAGATCAGCCGATTATTCATATGCGTCTGCGTCTGGACGGGATCTTGTTGGGCGGGATCAGCCTCGTCTTCCTCCCTGACGATCTGCCTGACGATCAAGACTACAATCGACTCTTGCAATTTATTCACCTCATGTTGGACAGCGGGTTGCGCGCCCGCCAACTGACCATCACCCGTCAGCGTTTAGAGCAGATGAGTTTGATTGCTCAGGTGAGCCAGTCGCTCAACAGCACGCTGGAATTGGAAACCGTCCTGCGTGACACCACTGAAATGAGCGCAATGACGCTCCAGGCCCAGGCCGCCACGCTTTTTGTGGTTGACGAACGCAACCGTGAGTTAATATTCTACATGCCCACCGGTGCCGCCGGCGGGATGTTAAGCGAAATGCGTATTCCTCAGCATCAGGGGGTAGCGGGCTGGGTCTCAATGAACCGGCGCTCGATCATTGTCAATAACGTTGAAAACGATCCACGCTTTTCCTCGCAAGTGGACGATGCCACCGGTTTTAAGACGCGGAACATTCTGTGTGTCCCGTTGACCGTGCAAGGACGATTGGTGGGCGTGCTCGAGGTGCTCAACAAAGACGGCGAAGAAGATTTCAGCGAAGAAGACAAGAATTGGCTGGAAAAAGTGGGGAGCCAGGCCGCGGTTGCTCTGGAAAATGCTCGCCTTTACCAGAATCTGCGCAACGAACAAGAACGAATCATCAAAGCCCAAGAGGAAGTGCGCCATCAACTGGCGCGCGATCTACACGATGGCCCCGCACAGATCCTGAGTCTGATTATCATGAATGTGGATGTTGCACGCAGACTATTGGATCGGGAGCGTTTCGAGACTGTCCGCTCCGAGCTGGATCTGCTCGAAGATTTGGGGCGGCAGGCGAACCGTGAAGTGAGAACTCTGCTCTTTGAGTTACGCCCAATCATTCTCGAAAGCCGAGGCTTGATCCCGGCGTTACAATCTTATCATGAGCAGTTAAGCAAAACCCTCACCAGCCAGGTACATTTGGAAGCAGAAGAATTGCCCTTCAAACTCAAAGATAAAGTCGCCAATAACATCTTCACGATTTTACAGGAATCGATCAACAACATTCGTAAACATGCAGCAGCGCAGAATATCTGGCTGCGCGTCTACGTGGATGAGCAATTTCTCTGGTTTGAGTGTGACGATGATGGCAAAGGGTTCGACGTGAACAATATCCGGCGCAGTTATGATAATCGAGGCAGTTTTGGTCTGTTAAACATGTATGAACGCGCCGAAATGCTCAACGGGCAGTTGAACATCTTTTCACCCAGCCCGAACTTGTCGCGAGGTACTCTTATCCAGGGACGTATCCCTATCAACGATGCACGCTAAGAAGCTGTTTGGCAAGCCTATTCCTCGAATTTCCAATCCCCAACTTTGACAGTGCCGGGGCAATGCGATAGCGTATTTCTGTTTTGTGCCTATTTTGCCACGGACTCCTGAATGACAACTTCTGCTCCTTTTTCGTTTGAATTACATCAGCGTGATGGCAATACTCGGTTGAGTACTTTCCACACGCCACATGGCCCGATTGCCATGCCTGCCTTTGCGCCAGTCGGTACACTCGCCAATGTGAAGACGTTGGAACCGCGTGATCTGGCCGAAGTAGGGGCAACGCTTGTCCTCGCCAATACCTATCACCTCTATTTGCGGCCCGGGCACGAACTTGTGCAACGCCTGGGCGGTCTGCACGGCTTCATGCGCTGGGACGGCCCTATGTTGACCGATTCGGGCGGATATCAAGTCTTTAGCCTGGCGCACCGCCGCCGGCTAGACGATGATGGTGTCACGTTCCGCAGCCATATTGATGGCAGCATTCACCGCTTTACGCCGGAACGGGTCATGGAAATTGAACAGGCGTTGGGCGCGGACATTGCCATGGTGCTCGATGAGTGCCCCGATCCATTGGATCAAGCCTACAACGAAGCGGCACTGCAACGAACACATCGCTGGGCCGAACGCTGCAAAAACGCGCACCAACGCACAGATCAGGCCCTCTTCGGCATTGTGCAGGGCGGAATCTTCCCCGAACTACGTCGGCAAAGCGCTGAATTTTTGGGCCAGTTGGACTTTCCTGGTTATGCCGTGGGTGGGTTGGCGGTTGGTGAAACCAAAGAGCAGATGTATCAGACATTGGATGTGACTTGTCCATATTTGCCTGACGATAAACCGCGCTACCTGATGGGAGTCGGTGCTCCTGAAGATATTGTCGAAGCCGTCGGGCGTGGGATCGATTTCTTTGACTGCGTGCTGCCCACCCGCATCGCCCGCAATGGTGCCGTATTGACCCCACAGGGACGGCTGAACTTGCGCAAAGCCGAACACGCTGAAGACGTGCGTCCTATCCAGGAAGGGTGTACGTGTTACACCTGTCGCACCTTTAGCCGCGCGTACCTGCGCCATCTGTTCAAAGCGAAAGAGATCACAGGGCTGCGCCTGGCTACCATTCACAACGTTCATTTCATGATGCAGCTCATGGCACAGATCCGCCTCGCCATTGCAGAGGGGACATTTGATGATTTTCGGGCAGCTTTTCTAGAAAACTACACCTTATCTGATCAGACCGTTCGTCACCAACAACGGCGCCTGCGTGAAGAAAAGTTGCGCAACCAACCTGGTTAACAACCTCCTTTGCGTCAGGTTTGCGCAGAGAACAGCCGGCGGGCGCATGCTCCCGCCAAAAGGACCGGTAGTGTTTGAATTTCTCGAAGCACTTGTATTGGGGATCGTTCAGGGAACGACTGAGTTTATTCCTGTAAGCAGCAGTGGGCATCTGGTCATTGTGCCCTGGCTCTTGGGGTGGGAGCACAGCGGCCTGCTCTTCGACACGGTTTTGCACTGGGGAACCTTGTTGGCCATCTTTGCCGTCTTTTGGCGGGATTTCGTTGAGATCATCAAAGCATCGTTGCAGAGCATCGTACGCCGTTCGCTGGCCGATCCCAACGCGCGCTTGGGCTGGTTCATTGTGGTTGCGTCCATCCCCGCCGCAGTGACCGGCTTGCTGTTCAAGGATTTCATCGAGTCGCTTTTTGCTTCTCCGAGAGCGGCCGCCGGCTTTCTGTTGGTGACTGCCGCTTTCCTGGCCGGCAGTGAACTATTGGCAGCGCGATCTCGTCAGGATAAGCAGGCCGAAACCCTCTCGTGGATCGATGTGATCGTAATTGGGCTGGCGCAGGCCATTGCCTTAGCGCCCGGTATCAGCCGCAGCGGCAGCACCATCGCCGCCGGTCTGTCTCGCGGCATGAATCGCGCCGCCGCTGCCCGTTTTAGTTTCCTTTTGGGCACGCCTGCCTTCCTGGGTGCAGGGCTGCTGCAACTAAGCGATGCGCTTTCGGCAGATGCAGCGCTGGTGCTGGCAAAATTGCCGTTTCTGATGGTTGGTTTTGTTGCCAGCGCGGTTTCGGGTTTCCTGGCTATTCGCTTTTTGCTGGCTTACTTACGTCGCAGAACGCTCTACGCGTTTGCCATCTACTGTGCCGGCATGGCCATTTTCGTGTTGTTGTTAAGCCTGGTGCGTGGTGGATAAGACGGGTATGAAATACGGCGTTGTATCTCTCTGGGCAAGATGCCTCTGGATGGGGCCGTTGCTGATCATCTCACTGCTGCTCGCTGCCTGTGGACAAACGGGCGCCGTCGCCCTGGAACCCGTGAACCTGAGCATCGCCGGATCCACCGAAATGATGCCGCTGCTTGTCGAACTGACCACCGAGTTCAGCAACCGGCATCCTAATGTGATCTTTAGTCTGCGCGGGGGCGGTAGCACTCTGGGGGAAAAGTGGGTTTCGAATGGGCAAGTGGCATTGGCTGCCAGTGCTTTGCTCAGCGAAGACGAAGAGTTGCCCGCCAATCTCTTGCGTGTCCCCATTGCGTGGGACGGAATCGCCATCATTGTGCACAGCAGCAATCTCATCGAGACGTTGACCTTGCTGCAACTGCGTAATCTCTACAGCGGGCGTACGCTTGATTGGCAGGATGTGGGTGGCAAGCCCGGAGAGGTTGTGCTCGTCAGTCGTGAGGATGGCAGCGGTACGCGTATGCTTTTTGAAGAACGTGTGATGGATGGAGAAGGAGTCGCCCTTACCGCAGTCGTGATGCCCACCAGTAGAGACGTTGTCGGCTATGTGGCTACTCACCCAAACACGATTGGCTACGTTTCCCAGGCATACACCCGAGAGATTGCCGCCGCATCGGTAGCGGATCCCGGCTTCCTTGATCAGGTTCGTGTTGTGCCCGTTGAAGGAAATTTGCCGGATGCGGCAGCGCTTGCCACACAGACATATCATTTGAGTCGCCCTCTCTTTATCCTGCGCCGTACCTCAGATCGAGGCTGGCCGCAACAATTTATCGATTTTGTGCTAAGCTCCACAGGTCAGCGTATCGTCGAGCGCTATCATGTGCGTATTCGTTGAACAACCTCTGGGATTTCGGCATCACTTTTTTATGACCTGTATACTTGATTTTTGCTCAGCCAGTATGATATACTACCCTTAGTTTTGAGTGTGGCATTTTCGATATTGCTTGAACGGAAGTGGGGATTCCCCACTTTTGTTGTTGTATGGACCTTTTTCTGTCCGTGTGTCACTTGCTTTCACAACCGTAGTTTTGTAGTTTGAGGAGTTGTCCGAAAATATGAGTAAAGCACTCATCGCCGGCATAAACCAAGTCGCCACCGATAAGGGGCTGGAACGAGAAGTTATCTTCAACGCGATTGAAGCGGCTCTCATCTCAGCTTATAAGCGAAATTATGGTTCTGTAGCCAATGTCACGGCAGAAATTGACCGCATCAGTGGCGAGATGAAGGTCTTTGCCGAACGCGAAGTTGTTGACGAAGTCATTAGCCAGAACACAGAAATCTGTCTGGAAGATGCAAAGTCCGTCAAACCAGATGCTACTATTGGTGACGTTATTAGTGTTGAAAGTGTGCCCAAAGATTTTGGACGCATCGCTGCCCAGACTGCGAAGCAAGTGATTTTGCAACGTATTCGTGAGGCAGAGCGCGACACTGTTTACGAAAATTTCGTCCATAAAGTGGGCGAGATCATTAATGCCCAGGTGCGTAGCATTGATACCACCAGCGGCACGGTGACGGTTCTGCTTGGGGAAAAGCATGAGAGCCTTTTGCCTCGTGAAGAGCAGATCCCAAGCGAATCGCTGCGCCGTGGTGACTATGTGCGTCTCTACGTGGTGGATGTGCATAAGAGCAACCGCGGTCCTGTCATTAAGCTGAGCCGTACCCATCGCAACCTGTTGCGCCGTCTCATGGAGCAAGAAATCCCTGAAGTGCGTGACGGCACGGTCGAGATCAAATCGATCTCGCGTGAGCCCGGTGCACGCAGCAAGGTCTCCGTTACGTCTACTGTTCCAGGTGTCGATCCGGTGGGCAGTTGTGTAGGGATGCGCGGCCTGCGTATTCAAAATATAGTCAATGAATTGGCCGGTGAGAAGATTGACGTCGTCGAGTGGAGCACCGATCTGCGCACCTATATTGCCAATGCGCTTAGCCCCGCAAAGGTGCAGAGCGTGCTGCTCGACGAGGAATCCCCGGTCAAGACGGCTGTCGTGGTTGTGCCGGATCGCCAATTGAGCCTTGCGATTGGCAAGGAAGGTCAAAATGCTCGCCTCGCCGCCAAACTGACCGGTTGGCGTATTGATATCAAGAGCGAAACAGAAGCCCGCGAAGAAGGATTGGATCTGCTTGCTGTTCACCAAACACAGCGTCAGACGACCGGCGGCAAGGATCTTCTGTCTATGGCTGAGCGCATCCTGCAGAGCGACGAAACCGAAGGCATCGGTGAAGAGCGTCTTCGTCAGGCAGCAGAGGCCATTCAACGGCTGGATGCTGAACGCGAGTTGGAAGATGTCAGTGAAGAACGAGCCTCATGGCCTGAGTCTCATACTGACATCGATGATGTCCTGCGCGATCGAGATGAATCGTGTGCCGCATTGGATGCATTTGAGCGTGCTGCGGCGGCCATCAGTACTGGCGAAGGCCGCACAACACCCGCCTTCGATGAGTTTAACGAAGAAGATGCGTTTGTAGATGAACCCATCGAACCGGCGCAGGATGAACCAACACCGATGGAGAAGTCGGCTGCTCAGATGGATGAGCCCGTTTCTCATGAGGTTTTGGATGATAAAGGGCAAGAAACTACCACAGAAGACATGGAAGTTGTGGAGGGCGAAGAGTTGCCGGAGATTATTACTGCCGATATGTTGCGCCAACGGATGGCGCAGCGCCGTGGTAAACAAGTCGATTTCGGTCCGCTCGATGATATCGAAGTGCCCGAAGAACTGTTGGTGGGTGTGGATGAGGACGAAGAGGAAGCCGAGTTCGATGAGTGGGACGGTAAACGTGGTAAATCACGCCGTGCTGCTAAACCGGCTGCCGGTGCCGTACGCAAACCCGCCGAAAAGAAGAAGGCCAAGCCAAAACGTGGAGCTCGTCGCGGCTTCGGAGACGCCGAAGAGGGTGATGATTTCAGCTTCCGCTAGACGTGACGGCCGGATGGCGCACCCTGGAAGTTGACGACTGAATTCCAGGGCGCCTCGTTTGAGCCTGAATCGTTACAGCAGTAAAGCGAATCGAGCGAAGGAGACTACGGGCAAGTACCCCTCGTAGTCTCCTTTTAGTGCGTTACTTGGACTGCCGGTTCAGATGACGTCATCTTTGCGACGAGTGGGAGCGGCATGGTGAAAAAACAGCCACAACCTCAAAAACATGTGCCGCAGCGTATGTGTATCGCTTGCCGTCAGGGCGCAGGTAAACGTGAACTGATCCGAGTGGTACGCAGCGAGGCGGGGGTGAAAGTAGATACAACGGGCAAAATCTCGGGCCGAGGATCGTACCTCCATCCTGTTCGTGTTTGTTGGCAACAGGCTCTCAGCCATCGTCTTTTGCAGCGCTCGCTGCGTACGACCATCAGCCCCGAGGATCTACAGGCCCTCAGTGACTACGCCAATACGCTGCCCGATGTCGAGCCGTTGGCAGATGTTGCTGAAGAGCCGAGATAGTTGGCGCGCAAACAAGCGCCGGCGCGCTGGCTTTTTTTAGCGATATACGCTATAATAATGTGACTTTAACGTGAGCGGTTGTGTTCTGCCGGTTTGTGACAGGTGTAGCAATTGAATTTCCTGTACAAAATTGCAGCGAATCGCTTGTCTTGTCAGTCTGTTAGAAGTCTAGGAACTTCGCAAAAGTGCAACGATGGTAAAGTCGTTGGTAATCGTGCAGAGGATATCTGCCATGAATGTCATCCCAAATCGTTTGGGTGAAACCAGTGGTTAAGGGCCACTGCGCTGTGTGGAAGTGTGTCAGGCACAGCGCCCTAAGAGAATGCAATCGACAGTCTGTGATGTTGGTGAGGGAGACTTGAAATGAGTATTTGACTCGTTGTTTCTGATGTGTTCGTGGACGAGTAGGCCGCGTAATCGTCAGTTGAATGGAGCCAACTCGTATTTCTACCTCTCCCCTTCTATCTCCTGTTGATCTTCTCCAGGGTGCATTGTCTCCCATTTGCCTCACAGACATCTGCTGTGGACCTTTCCAGTTTAGAACGTTTTGTGGAACTGTTCAGTCGTTCGGTGAATTCCGTGCGTTGAGCTTGTTGACGCGTAGTATCCGGTTTGATTGTGCCTTGATGCACAAAAGGGCGGATTGTGTCATCTGAGCCATCGAGTGGCCATTGTCTTGACACTCGTAACAGGTATCGTTCTAACAACCATCGTTCTAGCAACCATAGAGACAATACCTGCAAAAAGCACATCGAAGAACATTTCGGGTGCCGTGATTCGGGTCGGCATCGACCCTGTGGGCAGTTGATGTCCGATTCCGTATGTAGAGAAAGGTGAAGGGGAGTCAATATGACGACAAAAAGTAAAGATGTAAAAGCACAACCCGCGCGTAACAAAAATGGTGGGAATGGCTCGCAGCAACCGCATGAAATTATTGTGGAAGACCACATTACTGTTCGCAAACTAGCCGAACGCATGCAACGTAGCCCCATCGATCTGATCAAGGTGCTGATGCAGTTTGGTATCATGGCCCCAATCGATCAGGCCCTGGATCATGACACAGCCGCCATTGTCGGTGAGGAATTGGGCGTCAACGTACTGTGGCCTGTCACAGAAGAAGTTGAGGCGGCGCCCGAGCAAGCGGCCAAAGTTGAGACACGCAGCAAGTCGCAGGTCTTTGTTGACGATATTATCGAGCATGAGCAGGAAGGCAACCTGGTTGAGCGTCCGCCGGTCGTGGCTGTATTGGGGCACGTCGATCACGGCAAGACGACTCTGCTCGATCGCATCCGTAAGACCAATGTGGTGGCAACTGAAGCCGGTGGCATTACCCAACATACGGGCGCTTATCAGGTTGAAGTCAATGGACGCAAGATTACCTTCCTCGATACGCCCGGTCACGAGGCCTTTACGTCAATGCGCGCCCGCGGCGCTCAAGTGACAGACGTTGTCATCCTGGTTGTCGCTGCCGACGATGGCGTCATGCCACAGACCAAAGAGGCCATTAACCACGCCAAGGCCGCCGGTGTTACGATTGTGGTAGCCATTAACAAGGTTGACAAAGCCAATGCCAACCTGGGGCGCGTGATGGAAGAATTGGCCAAAGAAGGTTTGCAGCCCGAAGAATGGGGCGGAGACACAATCATGGCTCCGGTCAGCGCCCTGACCAATCGTGGCATTGATGATCTGCTGGAAAACTTGCTGGTCGTCGCCGAAATCGAGCAACTGCGCGCCAATCCTAAAGGGAAATGCGTGGGCACCGTGATTGAAGCCGAATTGGACAAACATCGCGGCGTCACCTCGACTCTGCTTGTTCAAAATGGAACGCTAAACCGGGGCGATGTGATTGTGGCCGGCAAAACGTGGGGCCGCATTAAGGCCATGTTCGATGCCGAGGGCAAACAGATCAAGAAGGCGGAGCCAAGCACACCCGTAGTCGTACTCGGCCTCCAGGATGTTCCTTCTGCCGGCGACACCTTTGAGGTCATGTCCAAAGACAAGGACGCACGCCGCGTCGCTGAAGAACGACAGGCGATTGACGAAGAGGCCAATCGTATGCCGTCCTTCCGCCCTCAGATGACACTGGAAGACTTCTACGCTCGTATTGAGGAAAGCGAAGTCAAGACGCTGAACCTCATTGTGCGTGCTGATGTGCAGGGCACACTGGAGCCGGTGATGCACAGCCTGGCGCAGATCGCCGCCGCTCAAAAAGAAGTCAACTTGAAGATCTTGCAGTCGGCCATTGGTGACATCTCAGAATCCGACGTCATGTTGGCGGAAGCCAGCGATGCCATCATCATCGGCTTCAATGTAGACATCGATAAATCTGCCGCGATGCGTGCAGAAAACTCAGGCGTCGAGATCCGAAACTATCGGGTCATCTACCATATGCTCGAAGACATCGAAGCCGCCCTAACCGGTATGCTTGAGCCGGTCTACGAAGAGGCCACAATCGGCCGCGCCGAAGTTCGTCAGCTCTTCCGTGTCCGCCGTGGTGGACTGATTGCCGGCTGTATGGTCCTTGAGGGGATCATCAAGCGTAATGCCGGAGCACGCCTGATCCGCAACGGCAATGTTGAAGCCACCAGCACGATCAGCACACTTAAACGGTTCACTGAAGATGTTGGCGAAGTACGCACCGGTTTTGAGTGTGGCATCAATCTGGCCGGTGTCAATGAAAATATGCAAGAAGGCGACATCATTGAGGTCTTCGAAAAGCGCCAGGTGCGCTAACAGCTTCGGTACGGGCTGTAGGCTCGCCGGACTGTTATGAACTTCAGGATAGAAGTGAGTCCGTGGGTGGGCAGAGGCCCACCCATTGTCTTTTTCCAAGATAACCACCAGGCGGGAATTTTTCTATGATTCCCGAACGCGATAGAATAACACTATGACTACGATTCGACAGCAACGTGTGCAAGAACTCCTCTACCAGGAACTTTCCATCCTGATCGGGAATGAACTGGAAGATCCTAATCTAGCTTTGTTGACGGTAACCAACGTGGTTGTGAGCCGTGATCTTCGCAACGCCAAGATCTACGTCTATCATGATGAAGACGAGATTCCGCGGCGGCTCATGTTACGCCGTCTTGACCGTGCCACACCCTTCATCCGTCGGCAATTGGCCCAACGGCTGACCCTGCGCGTCGTGCCGGAACTCTCCTTCCACTATGACGACACGCCGGAACGGGCGGCCCGCGTTGACGAATTGCTTCAACGAATTCGTTCTGAACGGGCCGAAGGTGACGAGGATGCAGCCGCAAGCTCGACATCGACAAACCCGGTTGAAATCCCTCAAGACGGCGAGGAGTAGGTCCAATGGCTGTGGCCGGCAATCCTCCGCCTCACATTGACGAAGCGCTCCTGGCGACCTTGTTAGGGGCTGAACGTATCCTATGTGTCAGCCACGTCGCCCCTGACGGCGATGCAGTGGGCAGCCTGCTGGGTATGGGCTGGCTGTTGCGTTCGATCAACAAAGATCCTGTCCTTGCACTGCAGGATGCGCCGGGCGAGGAATTCTCATTCCTGGCAGGGTATGCCGACATTGTGGGCGCCGATCAGGTGCAGGCTGACTACGATCTGATTGTCTGCCTCGATGCTTCCAGCCCCGACCGCATGGGCTCCGTCTTTCGCACCGACAAGCATGCCCACATCCCTATGATCGTCATCGATCATCATGTAACCAATACCCGATTCGGCCTCATCAACTGGGTAGAGCCAAAATGTGCAGCAACCTGTCAGATGTTGGTCTACCTGGCGGATGCGCTCCAGACCCCGTTAACCGGCAACCTCGCCCAGTCTCTGCTCACCGGCATCGTGACGGATACGCTGGGTTTTCGCACCAGCAACACATCGGCGGCGGTGATGCAGGCTGCCATGCGTTTGATGGAGGGCGGCGCCAACCTGCCCCAAATTATGGACTGGACACTGCGCCGTACATCCTTTGGTATGCTGAAACTGTGGGGAGAGGTTCTGCGGCAAGTCCAATTTGAAGACGGCATCATCTGGACAACGATCAGCCTCGCACAGCGGAAGGCCACAGGGGTTAACGACCAGGACAGCGACGGGCTGGCCAATTATCTCGTCACTGTGATTGGCGCCGACATCAGCGCAACTTTCACCGAACGGATCGATGACGAAGGCAGGCCGGCGATCGAATGCAGTTTCCGCGCCAAACAAGGGTTCGATGTGAGCAAGGTTGCCTATTCGCTCGGTGGGGGTGGACATCCTCCCGCTGCCGGTTGTACGGTCCCCGGTACGTTGAGTGATGTACCGCAGCGTGTGGTGGCTGCTTTGCAGGGGGCCCGAAGTGCCCAACTCGCATTGAATGAGGCCTCGGAGCAGCAAACTCGTGGCTGATCGTTCAACTATGCACGGCCTCTTGATCGTCGACAAGCCGGGGCTGCCTTTCTCAGCGGACCCCGATGCGACGCCTCGACTGCCAACCAGTCATGATATTGTGCAACGCGTACGCCGCCTGAGTGGTCAGCGCCGTATCGGGCACACAGGGACACTCGATCCCATGGCAAGTGGCGTCCTCGTGCTTTGCCTGGGGATCGCCACTCGTCTTGTCGAATACTATCAGGGGCACGACAAAGTCTATCTAGCCGAAATCCATCTGGGCAGTGAAACCGATACCTACGACGCCATGGGGGCAGTCGTGGCGCAACAGCCTGTCCCGACCCTGGATCGGACAGATGTCGAGCAGGCATTAGCAGGGTTTCTGGGTGAGATTCAACAAAAACCGCCTATCTATTCGGCGCTCAAACAGGATGGGGAAAGCCTCCACCACAAGGCTCGACGCGGTGAAGAGGTTGAGGTTACGGCGCGCCCGGTGACTATCCACCGGCTCGAACTGATCGAAATGCTTCTTCCCGATCGCCTCCTGGTGCGTCTCCACTGTTCGGCGGGAACGTATGTACGCAGCCTGGCCTATGATTTGGGCCGGGCGCTTGGAACCTGTGCGCACCTGAGCTACCTGCGCCGCGAAGCCGTCGGCAACTTTCGTGTGGAGAGCGCACATACACTGGATGCGATTGAATCTGCTGCCCACCAGGGCGAACTGAACGCCTTACTGTATCCTCCGGGCGCTGCTCTGGATCTGCCCTCTATCTCGCTGACGATGCCGGATGCCGAGCGCATTGGGCACGGTCAGAAAGTCTGGTTGGCTGCTCCGCCGGCGATGGCCGGAGACCTGGTGCAAGCGGTGGATAGCCATGATCAACTGTTAGGTGTTTTACGCGTTTTGCAGATGGCTCCCGAGGGAGACGCGCTGCTCTGTAAAGCCGAAAAATGGCTTGCCCCTCACCTGGATGCAGTCCATTTCGCCGAGACCTAAACGACCCGTCGCCGCAGGCAGTCTTTGCCATACCACTTACCCAGGCCCATGCAGATTTTTCGCAGTGTTCAAGACGCCAATCTACCCGGCCCTACTTTCTTGACCATCGGTAACTTTGATGGGCTACATCGAGGGCATCAAGCGCTGATTCAGCGAATGCAGATCGAAGCTGCGGCAGATAGCCATGCCTCCGCCTGCACAGCTATTATGACCTTTGATCCACACCCAATGGCGCTCTTCCGCCCTGACACGCCGCTACAACTCCTGACCAGCGCTCAACAACGTCTTGATCTGGCGGCGGAACTTGGTGTGGATGTGGGCATTGTCCACCCGTTTGATCGGGAAACAGCCGAATTGTCTGCGCGTGAATTCATGGAGATGCTGGTTGCTCATCTAGGCCTTGTTTGCCTGGTGGTTGGGCCGGATTTTGCCTTAGGGCGCAACCGTTCCGGAAGTATCGATGTGCTGACCGAATTGGGCAAAGAGCTGGGGTACCGGGTGATCGTGTTATCGCCTGTGCTTGCCTCACAGGAAGAAGTGCGCAGCCTGACGATACGCGGATACCTCGTGGGTGGAGATGTTGCCCAGGCGCAGCGTCTGTTGGGGCGCCCTTACGCCGTATCGGGTATCGTCGTCAGCGGAGACCGCCGCGGCCGCACGATTGGGGTTCCTACGGCTAATCTTCTGGTGCCCTCTGATCGTATCCTACCCGCCGATGGCGTCTACGCTACATGGACCTGGTTAGGTCAGCCTGAGCACTCTGAGCGATTCGCCAGCGCAACCAATATAGGTGTACGACCCACCGTCGACGGTACAACCCGGCAAGTGGAAACGCATCTCTTCGACTTCCCACCGCCGAATGAAAGCGGCGATCTGTACGGGGAAACGTTGACTATCCAGTTTGTGGCCCGGCTTCGGGGCGAACAGCGTTTTGATGGATTGGACGCCCTGGTCGCTCAGATTCGGCGCGATCTTGTTCAGGCGCGCCAGATCCTTTTGGCGTCGGACGCATAGATCAAGAGCTGAACGGCTGCGTAGAGTTCGTTCTTAGAGAGTAAATGTACTTTAGAAAATCCTTGGACAGCAAACTGTCATTTGCGCGCTTATGCGTGGCTTCTCGGTGCGTAGAGAAGATAACGCTTGTGTTTACCTAAAGTGTAACTATGATCAAACCTTTCTCATTTGTGCAGATCCCCGTTGCCAAGGCACTCTTGGGGTTCGTCGTTCTTCTTGCCCTCGCCGGGTGTGCTACACAGTCACCGCTCGGTCTGGCGCAGCCGTCCGCTCCTGTTACTGAGGCCGAACCATTAGGGCCATTGCCCCCATTGAAACCGGCCGGTGTTGGCACCGGGTTGGGTGAGCCGCGCGCCATCAACGATATCTCCGGCGCCATCTCATGTCTGGCGGATGGACAACCTGTGTACGCCTTGATACAGGGGAATACAGAGGTTGTCACCGAACCTGACGCAGCAAGTTGTCAGGTGGGGCGTGCGCTTTCCGGGTCACTAGTGCGCATCGAAGCGATTTACCAGGCCGACGAGAGTGTGCCGTTGGCCTCGCTGGATCGACGGCATCCTGACCTGGGCGCCATTCTGGCTGATCCCGTTGGCTATGTCGAAGACATCCAACCACTCTTCGAGCGCACATGTTCGGCCTGTCATGGTCCGGCGGCACAGACCATGGGGCTGGTTGTTACTGAATATGACACTCTGTTAAAAGGCAGTTTGAACGGACCGGTTGTAACACCAGGCGATCCAAATACATCGAAGCTTTGGGAAATGGTCAGCACGGGCCGGATGCCGCTGATTGGCGAACTGTCACCGGAACAGAAGCGCTTGATCTACGCCTGGATTCTGAGTGGCGCCCCTGAGACCCGTCCGCCGGCACCCGTTACCGCGGATCTTTGGGTGCAGATCAACGACGTGGACTACAACCCGGTTGCCAATACCTGTGTGCGCGGCGATGAGGCTGCGACGAACTTTCTTCCTGCGACACAGGTCCGAATCGCCAGTTGCGCGGCGGCGCCCACATCGACCCAATTGGCGCAGTTGCGTCCTTCGGCTCGACCAGACTCGCAGACGGCGTCGCTGCAATCCGATGTAACACCGAAAGATGTAACACCGGCAGAGGCTGCACCGGCAGAGGATGCACCGGTTGACGTCGCAGCCTCATCTTCGGCTGAGCCAGTGGCCGAGGATGGTGCAGTTGCTCCCGGTGTGGCTCCCGGTGCTGCACCGCTTGCTGCTGCCGGCATTGGTCAGACACGAATTCAATCTGCTCCGCTTGCGCTGGGTGCTCCTTCCGATTCCGATCCCTGGATGATTGCACGCGGCGGTTTCTGTGTAGAGCAACGGCTGGCTCAAAAGCTCGAAAACAATCATGGGATCACGAGTCTTGCCTTTGCTCCGGATGGACGCCTCTTCATTGGGTTGGATGCGCCCTCGACGGGCGAGGCCGATCCGAATATTCTCTTTGATGCCTTTCACCCAAGCCGCTCGATTGTTGTCTATAACACGGCCAGCAACGACGAATTCTATTCGCCGATCCTTGAAGAATCGGGTCGTGTGACAGGGATGACCTACGCCAATGGCGCCGTCTATCTGAATCGTGCCGGTGAGGTGGGCCGTATTGTAGACGGTGGTACCTACGAACCGTTGGCTGCAGGGTTCGCCGTCAACGGACGGCTCTTCCACGCCAACAATGGCATTGCCGTCGTCAATGGATGGCTGTATGTGTCGGCAGGCGGCGTGCGTGACGGCTTCTCCGACGGGATTATCAATCCGGGCGACGGTGATGTCCCCGCGGAGACACAGGCGGTCAATATCGCCGCCGGTGGCAACGGCTTTGGTGCACGGCTGGTGCGTGCGCCGCTGGATCGACTCCTGACCGAGCGGAATATTGGCGTCTTCCAGACCGCGGCACGCGGATTCCGCAACCCCTATGGTGTGGCTGCCGATCCCTACGGACGCATCTGGGTGACCGACAACGGCGCCACCAATGTGGGCGCAGAGTACTTCGCCGGAGATGAAGTTAACCTCTTCGATCCTGCTGTGTTGGCCGGCGGCGGTGAAGACTCAACCCCGTTTTACGGCTTCCCGCTTGCGCTTAGCGGTGAATCAAAAGATTGGTGGACATCCCCGGTGTTACCCTTGCTCAACACGTCGGCGCCCACTGGCATTACCTGGGCATATGGTACGATCTTCTATGCTCAGTATGGCCGTAACCCAGGGCTTTACAGGCTGAGTAACGCCAACGGACTACTCGTCAGCGAGCGAATCTTGTTAGGGTGGCCCATCCAGGCCGTAACGACAGCCCCTGACGGCGCCATCTGGATTGGCACGGGGAACGGTGGCCTCTATCGCATAACAACGGGTTGTAACTAAGCAATCTGACCGTGCGCCCCTGTTTGGCGTCACATGGCATTATTCACCTGAACCGTTATAATTGTATGGTCCATTCGAGTCGTGATTGCTCAATCCCAGAGGACAGGAGACTCGATCATGCGTTTCCTTTTTGTGTCGGCTCAACTGCCCGGCCACCTCGACTGGGGTGGTTATTTGCCTACCGCTGTCACGCTGGTCCAACGGGGACATGACGTTCTTTGGGCGACAGGAAAGGAAATGCAGCCGATAGTAGAGGCGCAAGGGGTGCCTGTGCATGTGCTGCCTGAAACGGGATGGCGTTGGCCGCCGCCGTCGCCCTTGCGCATGAGCGAGGTCGAGTCCCCTGAGATGTTTCGCCGCCTGCGCATGGAACGCTCGCTCGATCAGTGGCTCGAAAGTGAACGCGTGCATACCGCCATACAGGATCTGATCGACTTGGGCAGGGAATTTCGCCCCGATCTGATCGGGGCCGAGATGTTCATGGCCGGAGCAGGCGTCGCCGCCGAAGTACTTGACGTCCCTTTCGCCGTGATTGGCTGGCCGGCGGTGCGCACTCACCTATCCACAGATGCCGCACAGGAAGTGGCCAGAGAGGCGAGCCGGCGGGTCGATGCGTTGTTGGCCGACTTTGCGGTTTCAGGGAGGAACTGGGAAACGCAAGGACCCCCTGCCTTGCTCTCTCCTCACTTGCACATCACCTTTTGGAGCCCACGCTGGTTTAGTGGCCTCCCCCTCTTGCCCCAAAACGAGATGGTTGGCGGCATCGCCCCGGCGCCGCAGCCGTGGAAAAGCCCCTGGATCAACCAACTGCCCATGGATCAGCCGTGGATTTTTATTACCCTGGGCACCTCATTTAGCCAGGATGTAAACTTCTTCATTGCGGCATCCCACGCGGCGCAGCAGGTGGGCGGGTTGCCCGTCCTCGCCATTGGGGATCAATTGACAACCTCGATGGTCGAGGAACTTCAAACCAAACTCCCTGCCGGCACAATTGTCACGGCCCGTGTGGAATTTGGCGAAGTGCTGCCTTACGCGGCGGCGGCGATCCATCATGGCGGGGCCGGTACGACCCATGCGCTTGTTACGCATGCCGTGCCGCAAATTGTCGTGCCACATGCTGCCGATCAATCTCGCCAGGCCGAAGGCGTCGCCCGCAGTGGTGTCGGCTACCGGATTCAGCCCAAGAATGTCACCATCTCTAACCTCGTACAACATCTCAAAGAACTCCTGCCTCACGATTCACCTGCCCGTCGCAATGCCCGTGCCCTCAAAGAAGAATTCGCCGCCCTGGGCGGTGTGCCCAAAGCGGCGGATCTGCTGATTTCTGTTGTCGAACGTGTGCAAGGCCAATCGGCGTTTACCTGATGACAGTAGGCAGGTAAATGTTATTTGCTCCTTCGCCAGATCGTCACTCGTCCTACCTCAAACGGCCCCGAATTTCGATCCTTATCGTAGACACGCACACGCCAGTAGTACTCTTTGTCGCTCAGTTTCTCGACTGGGGTGTAGTTGGTAGTGTCAACCGATTTCGTGATATTGGGCGATGCAAACTGCGGATCATCATCCACCTGAAGTTGATAATAGGCTGCGCCCGGTTGTTCCGTCCACTGGAAGCTGGGCACATTCACAAAGCTATCACCCTGCACTGGGCGGATCAGCGACGGCGGCAGGTACTCTTTGTAAAACTGCTGAACCGGGCTGAAGGTGCCGATCTTCCCATCGGCGTCGATAATGGCGACCCGCCAGTACCAGGTGCCGTCGGCGATGCTCTCTCCTTTGACAACCGTATAGGCGTTGGTCTCGGTTGTGAAACTGCGGAGCTTGCTGAAATTGGGGTCACGGTCCAATTGGACTCGATAACGCGGCGCGGCCAGGAATGGTTGATTTGTGGGTGTGAGAATAGCTGTCCACTCAAATGTAGGCTGTGAATGAATCACGACATCTGCAATGGGGCTGATCGGTGTCGGAAAGCTCGACGTCTTCGTGAAAAGCATCGTCGCGCTCCAACGCCCCACGACCTTGCTAGAGCGGCGCATTGCTACGCGCCAGTAATATGTGCCATCCTGTAAGATCACCGTGGGAATGTAACTCGTGCCGTTGGGCAGCTTGGAGACAATCGGGCTGCTGAAGTTGACGTCGTTGTCAACTTCAATCTTGTATCCTGCCGCGCCTTCGATCCGATCCCAGTTGAAACTGGGCGTTAGTTCGATGACATTGTTCTCGCGGACGATGTCGCCGGTTGATAGGTGCAAATTGGTGACCTGACGACTGTCAAGCTTGAAGCGCATAGCGGGTGACCAGGGACCAAAGTCAAACGCGCCTTTGTTGTTGTACTGTTCATGACGCATACGAACCCGCCAATAGTAACTTTCATTATCCTGTAACGCCGTTTCAGATTGAAAGGTAGTTGGCACTAACGCGAAGTATGGAGATTTCTGTGTTTCGCTGGCATCCCAGGTTTCTACTACATCTGTAAAAGCCGGATCGCGCGCTACCTCCACTTGATAGCCATCGATCGACTTGTGAAAGGGCATGCGCCAACGTAACGCTGGCGCATCATAGTGGACGTATGGGTTTGACAGCGGCGTATCAAAGGGATAGAGCGGCATAACAATATCGGTGACAAAGGCAAAGTTTCGAATCGGCTCTATCAGATCTTGGCCGGGGATGGCGTCCTGGTAGCCGGTTTGCGCTTGCCCATCTGTAGAATAGACAAAGAGCGCAATGCTACCCGAGAAGGTGGCTGAGCCCGCACCTAACATCGTGTACGGCACCAGCAATTGCACGACTTGATCTGTGTCGGTGAACCAGATGTCTCCACCGATATCTTGCAACGTCCGGACCGGCGTCCATGAACTTCCTTGCCATTGGAAGAACAGGACGCGATCCGCGCTCACACCCGAGCTGCTGCGTTCAACGGAGATGTAATACTCTGGCTGAAGCATGGGATCGATGGAAAATGGATGACCCCATGGATCCTGGGTTGCACCGGACTGGAAGACGTGATCGGAGTCGACAAGGATGCCATATCGTATAGTCTCAGTGATGGGGCTGCTGCTAAATGCTATCACCCAGTTCAGGCTGCTGTTGTAAGTGCGATCTAGTGCAACGTGCAAGTCACCCAAATCGTACTGATCGTCTCGGTCTTCGTTGCTCGCTGCCACCCAAGAGAGAGTGGGTGAGTAAGCATCGGTTGAGATGAAGAGCGTGTTGGAGAAGACTAGATCGTTCATGTTTCCGATCAGGAGATCTTGCGAAATGTGAAAGTAGCGCACCTCGCTCCAGTCAGTCAGCGTGGTTTTGTCCGCAGTCAAAGCACGTACACGCCACCAATAGGTGCCATAGGCAAGTTTCGTCGGGTTCACCTGTCCAGGCACATAGTTGGTGTACATCGCATCGACAGACTCAATTGGCGACTCGAAGTTGACGTTGTCACTGATCTCCACTCTGTAATAGACCGCATCCTGTACCGGCTGCCAGCCGAGAACTGGTGGTATGTCTACGGCTTCAAAAGCTACCTGCGGGTAAAGCAGTGTGACTTCGGAGGTTCGAGAGATGGGCAAGAACGGATCGATGCGCGTCTGCCCGGTGGCTACCGATCCGATCTGGACGGGGGGCGCAGTTTCAGGATCCTGGCGGAAGGCGCGCACCTGCCAATAGTAAAGTTGCGCCTTTTCCACTACGAAGGGGTTGTCTGTCGTAGGCGCTGCGGCCAGCCCTGTTGTCGTGACCTGCCAATCATAGTTCAAGAAGCTAGGGTCAGCGCTGACGGTTAACTGATAGAAGTCCGGCACTAGATCGGTATAACCTGGCCCCGTCAGTGCTTGTTGAAAGATGTGCGCTGTATCCCACATGAAGAGTGGAAACTGGATCGTGCGATCCCCATGAACGGCCAAATTGGCTGTATCGGGTTCATAGTAAGGAGGTGGATAGATCAAATTGGGGGTCGTCTCGAAGGAGATCTGGAACGAAAAGACACTGCTCCACGGCGTTGTGTTCCCCTTAGTATCGACGCCACGTACACGCCAGAAATAGAATTGATCGATATAGACATTGCTTCCCCAGTTGGCAAAGGCATAGGCTGTGGCGTTGTAGGTATAAACGTCGGCAATCGGCTTAGCAAACCCCTCGCTCTCGTCGATTTGAAGCTGATAACGCTCGACGCCAGGAACTGGAGTCCATGTGAAAAAGGGGTAGGGTAGCCGAATGGAGCCGTCTACGGGTGACAACAGTTGGGGAATAAAGTGCCAGCGCACACGAAAAAGAAAACTTTCGCTCCACGGAGAGTTGTGGCCTTCTTCGTCAATGGCTTTCACGCGCCAGTAATAGTCCTGATCATTTGATAATGGCTCTTCCAGGGTGAAGTCGGTGTTGGGTGTTACATAACTCGACGCTGATCCAAAGTCTGGTTGAGTGCTGATTTCGATTCGGTAAAATTCAGCCGATTCGATAGCTGTCCACGAAAAGCGTGGCAAGAAGGCCAGATCGACATTATGGGCCGGGGTAAGCAATTGGGGCGCCACATTCCAGTTAAAGGTGAAAGTGCGTACAGCACTGAATTCACCTCGATTCCCTTGATTATCCACAGGAATGACGCGCCAGTAGTAGAGGTTGTTGCTCAAGCGCTTGGTGGGTGTATGCTGCGGTTTGATCGTTTCGGCAGAATAAGCGACTTGGTTGAAAGAGATGTCGGTAGCAATCTCAATGCGGTAAGTAGCTGCCCCAGGCACTGGCGACCAGGAAAACTCCTCAGCCCCGAAGCCTGTCCTCTGCGCGCTTTCCTCGGGTGTCAGCAGTTGTGGCACCAGTGTACCGTTTGCGCTCCAATTCTTTGAAAAAGACCAGATGGACGAAAATTCACCCCAGATCGCATCTTTCTCTGCACGTACCCGCCAGTAGTAGATGCCATCGGGCAGTGACGTGAGCGGCGTGTACGAGGTGGCATAGGTTTTTTGATCAACCAGCAGATCGGCGAACCCGGCTGCATTACTGATTTGGACCTGGTATCGATCTACAACGTCCTGTGACTGCCAGCGCAAAGTGGGGATACCGTTGGGGGGATCTGTGATCCCGGTGGTGGCGCCACCGTTTTCTGGCCCCAAAATAGTTGGCGCCGGCGGGGGAGGGGCGGGCTCCTGTGCAAAGGTGACCGGCACAGGCAGAAGACAGATGATCCAGACTGCGCTAACGATTAACAGCCTACGGATCAACCTCAAGGGTAGCTGCGGCATGCGAAAGAACTCCTCTCTAAACTTGGGAAGAGCAGATAGCAAGAGGATCTGCCCAGTCTCTGATAGCGCGTTTGCCATAATGTCAACGTCACTCGTCCATAGGTATGGCAAGCGAAGAGACAAACACACCAATGTCAGTATAGAGAAAAGAGCCTATTCGACTGTATCACCCAAATGTCGTGGCTTTTATTCGGGAAATGTATATGAGGCATAAACACGCTACGTGAGCGCAGGTGAAGCGAGGACTCGGTGCGTCAACCACCCACGACGCTGACGCCGTCGACTTTTTGAACACGTACCAGGTTTTCGGTGGCCTGCTCGAAGGTGTCATCGTGGCTGATGATGAACAGTTGGCGAAATCCTTTGATCGAAAGGATCTGCTGCGCCAGCGACTCGCGGCGTGTTTCGTCGAGGTTGGTGGTGGGTTCATCGAAGAAGGCAACGTTGATGTTGCTCATCTCGCGCAGCAGGGCCAGACGCACAGACAGCGCCGCACTCATCTGCTCGCCCCCCGAAAGCTGTGCAAACTGCCGTTCGTAGCCGTCAACTTCTAATTTGATGCCATAGTCCTCGTCCCAGCGCAGGTGGCGGGTGAAATCTTGCATGATTTCCCCGAAGATTTGGGCGGCTTCAAAGCTGATCTGCTTGACCAGCGCTGCCGTCACATACGGGCCCGCCTCACGCAAGATCCCACGCAGGAAGTTGAGTAGATCGTGTTGCTCTTGCAGGCGAGCGTGTTCGGCCTTCGCCTTGTCGAGTTCGACTTGTCGCTGCCGCAACTGCTCTATTTCGGCGTCTTCGGCCGCGAGGCGACGGCGCTGTTCCGTGAGTTGACCGCTGACGGCCCCCATCCGTTGGCGCAACTGCTCGTCTTCGCCGATCAATTGCCGATATACCTGCTCATCAAACTGACCGCTGATCTCCTCGTAGGCAGCTTGATGTTTCACCAGCATTTGTTCTGCTTCAGATAGCCCCAACGCCGCCTGTTGTACGTCCTGTTGCCGTTTGTCGAGACCCGACGCCAATTGTTCGTAGCGGCGGAAGGTATCATCGGCCGATCGGTTTTCTGCGATCTGTGCGTTGACCGTCTCGATACTGGCGTCCAAATCCGCGAACGCGGCGATCTGCCGGTGTAGATCGGCCAGTGCCGTCATGGACTTTTCGATTTCGCTGCCGATCCGCTGCAATGCACTCTCTACCTGGCCGCGGGCTGCTGCTTTTTGGGCGGCAACTTCCTGTCGGCGACGAGGGTGATCCAGCCCGGCGAGCTGCTGCTGAAGTAACTCGACCTGCGCAGGGGAATCATCCAACTGTGAAATCTCTGTCTCGATCTGTGTGAGATCGGCACGCGCCTCTTCATAGAGGGTAAGGGCGTGTTCGCCTTCTTCGGCACGCGGGAGGCGTCGCAGCTTTTCCTCATCCGCCTGTATCTGCGTCTGGATCTGTTTGTGTTCGTCCTCTAGCTGCTTGACCTGCTTTTGGGCATGGCGCCAAGCTTCGCGTAGTATTTCTAGCTGATCGTGGTTGCGCGCCAACAGATCCTGGCGATGGACTTCATCGAGTGGTTGCTCACAAACCGGACAGAGGACACCGTCACCCTCTTCTAGTGAAACTATCTGTGCTTTCAGCCGATCGGCCTCGGTCTGACTCCGTGTCTGTTCGTGGCGCGCCGCGATCAGGGACGCAGACGTCGCCTCGATTTGAACGCGCTGGGCGCTTAACCTCTGCTGCACGGTGTCCGTCTGCGCCAGTTGTTTTTGCAGCTCGTTCAGCCTTGTCTCGGCATCGGCGACGGTTTTTTGACGACGCTTCAACTGCTTTTGCAGATCGAGCAACTGGGCGCTGCGTTGTTCGGCCTGGCGTAACGCCGCCGAAAGACGATCCTCTTCGGCAACGGCATCGGTGAGGGCCGCCATGATCTGTTCTGCTTCTGCGATTTCGGCCAGCGCATTTTGTCTTTGGGTTTGTTCCGCTTTGGCAAGCGATAGCTGCTTGTCATGCGCCGCGCTTTGATCGCGCAAATTCTGCCGTTGGCGCACCTTTGTTTCGAGCGCGCGCTGCGTTTCCAGCGCTGCCACATAGGCTTCGTGTCCGCTGCGGCTGGCCTCTACGCGCGTCTGCGCCTGCACGACCTCATCCAGCCGTTCCTGTGCCGCCTGCGTCTGTTGTGTCCAGTGCTGTACTTGCTGGCCGGCCTGACGGACGGTCGCCGCCAAATCGGCGATCTGTGTCCGCCGCGACTCAAGGATCTGGCGCTGTTGCTGCAAAGCTGTCACTTGGGCGTCGAGTTCGCTCCGCTCTTTCTCGCCTTTCTTAATAGCGTTGCGCAACATCGTTACGCTTTCCTCTAAAACAGGCAGACGTTCCAGTCGCGCTTCCAGCCCACTGACTTCGACATCGAGTTGGGTCTGGCGTTGATTCAGGCTGCGCAGCGGTCCGTTGAGCAGATCGTAGGCGCGCTTATACTCCTCCACGCGCAGCAGTGGATCGAAAATCGGTTTTCTTCTAGCGGGAGATTCAAGAAAGGCGCTGGTCAGTAACCCCTGAGGCACCCCTACGGCGTTGGCAAAAAGATCGGCGAGGTGGGTATCCGCTTCGACGCCCAAATGTTGGCGTAAAAACTGGATGGCATCGGCCTTGCCTTCGCAGACTTTGAGATCTAAATCCGGATCGAAGATCTGATAAACGTTGCTCGATCCGCAGCGACGAATGGCGTGGTATTCCCGTTCATCGAGACCGCTGAGGAAGGCGACCGTCACCGTGGCGCTACGGGATCCTTCGCGCACAAAATCCGCCTGAGTGTAGCCGGGTGGTGTATGGTCGAAGAGCACAAAGCCGATGGCTTCTAGCACGCTGCTCTTGCCCGCGCCGTTGTGCCCTACAATGGCGTTTGTGCCCGCCGTGAACTCGATGATGACATCATCGTAACTTTTGAAATTTTCCAGGCGTAGCGAGACTATCTGCACGGGCTACTCTCCGGTGTGCGTGGAATCAGCTTCTGCACGCTGCATCTGCGCCGACAACTCTTCTAGAATCGTCTCTGGATCGGCGCCGGTAAGGGCCAGATCTTTTAAGTTCAGCGCCAGTTCAGTCCACATGGCGCTCTGGGCGCGGAAGCGAGTATCGCGGCTGAGGAGTTCCTCGACGATCTGATGTTCCAGGCGGCGCCGGTCGAGTTGATCGTCGGCGTTGACTGCGAAATCGGCTGACTGCGTGGCGTTTTTAACGTGGCAAACCAGGGGCCGGAAGGCCTCTTCGACCAATTGTTTGATCTGATCGAGGTTGAGTCCGCTGCGGTCGAAGGGCAAGGTGCCCGACAAGCGCAGTTCAACGACGGGACTTTGCGCCGGATTCGATTGTGCGGTGAAGCCAAGGTCTGCGGCGCGGCGTGTGACGTAGTCGTGGCAGTGATTGTAAAGGTCCACCGGAGAGCTAACATGATCCACCTGGATGGACAGACGATGAAAAGCACGGCGCGGGTTGGGGTGCAATGTTGCCACGTGTGCTGGATCGCCGTTCTCGCGGGCTCGATCTGTATCGACCTCTACCAGATAGTAGCCGCGATCGCGCCACGAAACTTCTTCCATTGAACAGGTTTCGGGGCTGCCCGCGTTGTAGATCCACTGGTCAAAGGTAAACGGCTTATGCACGTGTCCCAAAGCCAGATAGTCGACGTGTGTACGAAGTGGGGCCAGTTGGGCATGGCTCAACCCACCGGAATGGCCGGGGAGCACGCCTTCTACGCCGGTATGGGCGATCATGACGGTGTAGTCGACGCCGTCGCTAGGATACTCGTCCAACGCCGCCGCCATACCCGCCATGGCGGCCGCTGTACTGCTGCCAGAATACCGAAGCCCGTAGACACGCAGACCGGGTTTGGGATCGATATAAGCGCCCTGCCGTCGTTCGTAAGGGCGCAGGATTGGCTTGCCCTTTTCAAACGAAGGGTGCAGCAGAATCAGGAGTTCGCGTTCGGCGAGAAAGCGCAGCCAGCCGATGGCCTCATTGTAGTAGGCAAGCTCATGGTTGCCTTCCACCGCAATGCAAGGGATGCGGGCACGTGCCAGTTTTTCGAGGCCGTGCATCGCGCTGTTGAGCGTGAGGGCGTCGATCGATCGCTTTTGAAAGAGGTCGCCCGCCAGCACCATAAAATCGACCTTCTGTTCGATGGCCGTGTTGATGATGCTCACAAAGGCGCGGCTAAAATCGTCAAAGCGCTGTTTGCTGCCATACTGCTGATAGCCGAGATGACAGTCGGAGAAGTGAAGAAACTTGGCTTGCACGGCTTAATCGTCGTCGTCAGATGATACAAAGAGGCTCAAGAGCGTGCTCACTATCGAGATGACAATGCCGCCGATCAAGGCGGCGCCGAAGCCATCGACGCGAAACCCACCGGCGCCAATCGCGCCTGCAACTTGCTCGGTTAGCAAAAGCATCAAGGCGTTTACGATGAAGGTAAACAGACCCAGCGTCAACACGTAGACCGGGCAGGTAAAGAAGGCCACAATCGGCTTGATCACAGCGTTAACCACCCCAAAGACAAGCGCCACTATGAGGAGCGCACCCACTTCGATGCCTTCACCGCCAAAGCCGATTCCCGGCACAATCAGCACGGTGATGTAAATGGCGGCAGCGTTGATAATCAAGCGCAGGATCAGTTGTTTCATAATTGTTCTCTCAGTCTATCGAATGCGGCGTCGCATCGTCAACAAGGTGTGACGTTCCTCAAACCCGTATTCAAGAAGGGCGGCTTTGGCTTCTGTCTGATTGGTGCTCAGGCTAACCCTGACGGGCCACACCGGGTAGCCTTCTAGCCGCGCCAATGCCCACTGGATCAGAAGTCGCTGATGGGCGTTTGTACTGTCGGGGCGCGACCACAGGTCAATTTCGTGAACACCGTGCCAACGTCGCGCCTTCAAACGAACAGCGGCCTCAAAGCGTCCTTTGTATTCACGTACCGCACGGCGATAGACCTGCTCGCGACCAATGACGTCACTGAACCACTCGCCCAGACGCTGTTCAAGGGACACGTCAAAGTCCATCTTGCGCACCGCTCGCCACCATTGGGATTCCGCCGTCTGCTGGCTGGTAGCCAATTCATACAGCATCTGGCTATCTGCGCCAGAAAACGGCTGCAATGCTGCATCTGGGGGCTCTGGTACATCTTTGGGTGGACGGGAGGCAACCATCTCGGTAGAGCCACCCATCTCTTCAAATCCCATGCGTTCGTAAAGACCGCGCGCCACGCTATTGTTGGCGCGCACTTGCAGCACGGCCCAACTGCCACCCATCTCTTGCACATAGGCAAGGGCCGTTTCCATAAGCGAACGGCTGATGCCGCGTCCTCGATATTGGGGCAAGACGGCAACGTTGGCAATCTGCCAGCGTCCGCTGCTGTTAGAAGCACGCTGAACGGTGACGTTGCCGATCAGTTGACCTTCTTCTATCCAGACGAAGCCGTTAAACACATCTTGCAGCTCGCCCGTACTCCGCGTGAGCAAGCGGATCAGCCCGCTCATGTGGCCAAGAATACGCAGTTCGCGCAGCGCTGCTTCGCCGCTTTCATCGAGTTCATCGGCGAAGGCAATGGCAATCAAACGCGCCACCGGGCGCAAGTCGCGCCCGATATCAAAGGGACGGACGCCCTGTTGAATCGGCTGCTCGGCGGCGCGGTCAGTTAGGACATGCATAGCGGCCATGGGTGCCTGCTTTGCTAATGGGATGCTGTGAAGGCGTCGGCGCGGATAGGGCCGACGTGGCAACAGCACCTTCCTCATCATTGGATCCTTGTCACTGGGGAATTCAACAGGCCAATTCGCTATTGAGCGACGCGTACCAGCGCCGGACGCAGGACCCGATCTTTGTAAACGTAACCGTTACGCAGCGTCGCGATAATATGTCCGCTCTCGACGCTGTCACTCGGCTCGTGTGTGATCGCCTCATGCCGATTGGGATCGAACTCGCCGTCAGGCATGATCTGCGTGATCCCTTCATCGGCCAGTAGTGCCGTCAGCTTCTGCTGGATGCGCTGAAAGCCATCAACCCACGCCGTTTCTTCGCTCGTTAGCGTCTGCGGAACGTTGTTCAAGGCCAGTTCAAAGTCATCCAGCACGGGTAGCAGACGGCGCACCAGACTTTCGGTGGCACGATCGATGCTCTCTTGCACCTGACGTTCCTGGCGCCGACGGGCGTTCTGAAACTCAGCCGCAGCGCGCTGCATCTGATCCATATACGAATCCGCCTTGGCGCGTACTTCGGCCAGATCCGCTTCGAGTCGGGCGATCACTTCAATCGGCGTTTCGATCACAACCTCTGTATCGGCTGTCTCCGAGTTCGCCGCCTCCGCTTCTTCGATGACGTTCACCGGCTGCTGCTCCCCCTGTTCTGTCTCTGGAGCGTTTTCTGTCTCTTGGGCAGCCAACTCATCCATCGGTTCTTTTTCAACTGATTCTTTATCGTTCATGGTAGTGGCTCTATTGTTCAATTCTTTGCTTTGTGATACTTGATTCGGCTCTACTTGCGTTCTATCGTCTTTCTGTCCGTGTCCAGTTTTGCCGGCCCAAATGACCAAAAGACACTTCGAATTTCGCAAGTTACTTGGTTATTTTACCCGATTTCAGGCGAATATCCCTATTTCCCGTAAATCTGATGCATGAGATCGCTCATCAAACTTGAGACGTAGCGCACCACCCCAATCGTACGGGCATAGGGCATTCGTGTGGGGCCAATCACACCTAACATACCTGTTGCTTCATTGGCGACGCCATAGCGGCTGAGGACGAGTGCCACATCTTGCAGTTCAACGTAGCGTCCTTCACCGGCAATCAAGACATGGACGTGGCTGACGGAGACCAATTCGGCGAGGATCTCTTCAAGCAGGGCGCGCTGTTCAAAGACTTGCACGATGCGCCGCATATTTTCACCTTCGGCGAACTCTGGCGCTTCCAGCATTTGGGCCAACCCATCGCGATAGATCCGCTCGCTCAGATGATCGTCTACACGTTTCATCAGATCGAGCACGAGCATGGCGATGTCATGCGAAAGTGTCGAAAGTTTGGTCGACTCTGTCTCAATGCCGCTAACACTGGCATTGCCAAAATGTTCGTTGAGTTCGTTGCTGATGCGGCTCAACTCTGGCTGTTCCAGCGGGGAATCGAGTGTGATGATCTGTTGTTTAACGCCACCGCCTTGCAGCACCAGAACGAGCAGCACGACCGAATCGCGGATCGCCAATAACTCCAGATGCTTGAATCGACTTTCGGTGGCGCGAGGCAATGTGGCCAGAGCGGCTGCCTGCGACGCCCGCGCCAGAACCGCCGTGCTCAGGCGCAGCCACTGATCGACTTCCTGGCGCGCCTGGTGAAACTGATGACGGATCATCCGTTGTTCTGAAGGCGGTAACTCTGTGTTGGAAAGCAGGTGGCGTACAAAGAAACGGTAGCCGGCATCAGTCGGCACTCGCCCGGCGCTGGTGTGTGGATGGGTGAGCAGGCCGGCCTTTTCCAGCGTAGCCAGGTCATTGCGGATCGTGGCGGAACTGACGCCCAGTTGATAATTATCGGCAATGCTCTTGCTGCCCACCGGCTGTGCTGTGTCGACAAACTCTTGCACCACAATTTGCAGCAGATTTCGGCAACGGTCGCTCAGTTCGGCATTGATTTCGAGGAGAACGTCGTCGCCGCCAATGACGTCTCCACCGATGATGTTGATATCATCGTGTGCGTCGTTTGCATGGTCGTCGTTCGCATCGTGTTCCATCAGTCGTCGCCCCATAACCGTTCAAAGAACCCCTTTTTGGGTTCATTGAGTTCCTTGCCTAACGAACCGGCCAGCTTGCGGAAGAGTTCTCTCTGCTCGTCGGTGAGGTCAGTCGGTGTAATCACATGTACGGTGACGATGAGATCGCCGCGTCCGCTGCGTTGTAGCCGTGGAATGCCCAGGCCGCGCAGGCGGAAGGTTTTGCTCGTCTGCGTTCCCGGTGGCACTTCGAGCGATTCGCGACCATTTTGCAGCGTGGGGATCTCGATTGTATCGCCCAGGGCAGCCTGCGCAAAATTGATCGGCAGTTCCATATGAATATCGAACTCGTTGCGGACGAAGATGGGGTGGGGTTCGATCGAGATGACGACGTACAGGTTGCCCGCGGGCCCACCCAACATGCCGGTTTCACCCTCGCCCGCCAGCCGAATGCGTGTGCCTTCGTCAACACCGGCGGGCACATTGACCTTAATTTTGCGCGTCACCTGCACTTGCTTGTGCCCATGACATTTGCTGCACGGGGTCTTGATCATCTCGCCGCTGCCGCCACAGGCCGGGCACGGGGACGCCGTGACAATCGTGCCAAAGAGCGGGCTCTGCTGGCGTCGATGGATCTCGCCGCTGCCGTTGCAGGTGGGGCAAGCCTCGGGCGATGTGCCCGGTTCGGCGCCGCTGCCGTTGCAGCGATCACAGGCTTCCATGCGCGGCACCTCTATCTCGCGGTCGACGCCGAAGGCAGCTTCCTCGAAGGTGAGCTTGATATCGACGCGTAGATCGGCGCCGCGTCGAGGTCCATTGCGTCGGCCGCGCTGCGTTGTGCCCGCAAACCCGCTGAAGAATTCCTCGAAGATGCTGCCCAAATCGCCGAAACCGGCCGCATTGAAATCGTTGAATCCACCGCCAGGAGCGGTAGCGGCATGGCCAAAGCGATCGTAGGCAGCCCGTTTCTGGGGATCGTTCAAGACCTGATAGGCCTCGTTGATCTCCTTAAATGTAGCTTCGGCTTCGGGTGATCGATTGATGTCGGGGTGATGCTGTTGCGCCAACTTGCGAAAGGCTCGCTTCAGTGTTGGCTGATCCGCATCACGCTCGACGCCTAATACTTCATAGTAATCACGTTTACTCATAGTTTTCTTTCACCTGTCATTCCCAATCCAAAATCCACGCGCACAAACCTGCCAGCAGGATCGTCGCACCGATCAGCGCCGTCCATTGGCTGGGGGTAAATCCCACGTGGCGCGCGCTGATACTTAAAATCACTACAAAACCGACAGCAAGCACAAACCAGTTCGAGAGGACCGGGTGTTCGTTCCAGAATTTTTTGAGCGCTTGCATAAACTGCTTCCTGATACCTTGCGGCCTAAATACGACGGCGGAAATCGGGTGTCTGTACCGCTGTAGAGGGTGTCGACATGTTTCCGCCGGGATTGACTAGCTGCCTTCTGTGGTTAACGCCTTCATGCGCGCCGGGTAGCGTGCGATCAAATCTTGCCAGATGGCATCAAGCTGTCCGTACAGATCGTCCAGTGTGCCGTTGTTGTCGATAACGCGGTCCGCCTGGTTGACTTTGGCTGCTTGCGGCGGTTGGATGCTGATGATCTGCTTGGCCTGATCTTCGTTCATGTCCCGAAAATCAAGCAGCCGTTTCAACTGATTGGCAAAGGACGATGTTACCACCCAAACCTCATCGCATAGTGTAACCATCAACCCAGCTTCGAGCAGTTTGATCGCTTCCAAAACTACCAGCGGCGATTCTGCCTTTTCGATCTCTTGACGACCCAATTCAAACACTTTGGGGTGGACTAACTTTTCGAGCTTGCCCAGTTCAATGGGATTGGAAAAGACGATCTGGCCAAGTTTTTTGCGGTCGATGGTTCCGTTTTCGGCCAGGATGGCCTTGCCGAAGACACGCACAACGGCGTCAAAGGCTGCGCCGCCCGGTTCCATGACGCGATGGGCCAGTTTGTCGGCATCGATGATCGCCGCACACTTCTCTGAAAGATATTTCAGAACGGTGCTTTTGCCGGTTGCAATATTGCCTGTCAAGCCGATAACCAGAGATTTGTCGGACATAAAGTTTGCTCTACCTTACATGATAACAAGGGTGTGTTGTGTTTCGGCCAGATGTGTCCACGAATCTAATTTTTGTTCCAGCCGTTGGGTGAGCGCCTGATGTTCGTTGTGCATACGGTTTACACTATCGAGATCTTGCTTCTGGCTAGCCAGCGCCATAGATGCCTCAATTTCGGCTAGCTTTGCTTCCATCCGTTCAATCACTTTCTCTAGCTCGGCCAGTTCTTCTGCCTGACGTGTGTTTTCCTGGCGTTTGCGTCGTTCGTCGCGGTGACGTTCGCGGGCGCGTTGACCCTCGCTAAGTGTATCATCTTCGATGGCAGAAACTGTCTCTTTGACTTGTCCACTGCGTTCGGCCACCCACTGCTGCCATGATCCGTTGAACACAGAGAGGCTGCTCGGCTCGCCCACTGCACCCGGCTCCACGATCCACAACTGTGTGGCCAACGCGCTGACCAACGCCCGATCGTGCGTCACCAACAGAATCGTGCCGGTATACTGGCTCAGAGCATCCTGCAAGATCTCCTGGCTGTCAAGATCAAGGTGATTGGTCGGTTCGTCGAGCAGCACAAAGTTCGCACCCTGCAAAGTAAGCCGGGCCAATGCAATGCGGCTACGTTGCCCGCCCGAAAGGCTGTCGATCTGTTTAAAGACGTCGTCGCCGCGAAACAGGAACTGCCCCAGGTAGGTGCGCGCCCGTTCGAGGGGCAAATTGCGAATGTCCAACAGTGCATCGAGAACAGTCTGCTCGGCGTTCATCAGCCCAAACCCCACGCCGACGTGACGCTGCGCCAGGTAACCAATGTCCACGCCCACACCGAGGTTGAAGGCGCCACGAAGCGCTTCGAGTTCGCCCAGCAACGTGCGGACCAGTGTGGTCTTGCCCGCCCCATTCGGCCCAATCAACGCCACCACCTGTCCACGGCGGATCTCCAGGTCGGGCATGGTCAGAATCGGAGTTTCATCCCCGTCCTGTTGGTACCCAACCACGAGGTTGCGCATACGCAAAACAAGATCCCCGCTGCGGGTCTCAGTACGCAGGGGCAGACGGATGCGTTCCTCACTGGGCGGCGGCGGCAACGCCTCATCGGCGAGAAAGCGCTTGAGCCGTGTCTCGCGTCCTTGTGCCTCTTTGCTGCGCTGCCCGGCCTTGTTGCGGCGTATGAACTCTTCGGTCTCGCGCACCATCCGCTGCTGCTTTTCATACTCGGTCTGCCAATAGGCCAGTCGTTCGGCTCGCTGTGTGCGATAGTGACTGTAGTTGCCGCGGTATGCCTCTAAGCGATGATGAGCCAGATCCCAGATCCGGGTGGCGACGGTATCGAGGAAGTAGCGATCATGCGAGACAACGATCAGCGCACCCTTCCAGGCCAGGATCTGCCCTTCGAGCCATTCCACAGAACGCACATCCAGGTGATTCGTCGGTTCATCGAGCAGCAGCAGATCGGGTTCTTCCAGCAGCAGACGGCCCAGAAGGGCACGTGTGCGCTGCCCGCCGCTGAGATGCGCCAGTGGTTCATGCCAGAGCGACTCATCGAAACCCAGACCCGAAAGCACCATTTTAATACGTTGCTCGATGGTGTAACCACCGGCACGCTCAAACTGTTCCTGTTGATGGCCGTACTCTACCAGCAGCCGTTCCAGCTCGGCATCGCTGACCTCACTGCTGGTCATGCGTTCTTCCATCAGGCGCAACTCGTTGCCTTGCGCCAACAGATCGGTGAAGACGGCGTGTAGATCCTCAAACAGGGTTTGGGTTCCCGCTGGGGGTGGATCCTGGGGCAAATAGCCAATGCGCGTGCTGCGGGCCACCTGGATCGTGCCGCCATTGTTCGGTTCCACACCGGCGAGAACCTTGAGCAGGCTGCTTTTGCCGGTTCCATTAGGACCGACCAACCCGATACGATCTTCGCCCTCGACACGCAGATCGACGTTTGTAAAAATGTCGTTTGCGCCGTAACTTTTTGCCAATCGGCTGGCAACCAATAAACTCATAAACGACGTGATCTCTCTGGAACATAAATTGCGCCAAACGACAGTCGCACCACTTCTCTAGTGGACGGCGTTTGGCAAACAGGGCCATAGTATATCATAGCCGTCGAGCATTCTCATAGAATTTCTAGCATCTGCAGAAGCCTGCCGTAAGTTACCACGAACGTCAATTGTGCAGTTTCCTGATTCCCGGTGCTACTCAAGTCAACTTAACTGCTTTCACACTATTGGTACTACCTTTCGGGAGGCAAACTCTGAACAAGATGAAGATTCCAGGCTGATAAATTCCACTCGCCCATCCTCTATCCGTCCATCCAATTTCTTTGACAATCTCTGCTCCGTTCTCTATAATCGGGAATGCTAAAGTGTAGTTCTCCCGCTACAGTCGATTGTCTTCCTTTTACTAAAACGTTTTGCCGAAATGCCTCTCAAAAGGGCCCCTGAATAATTTGTTTCCTACGTGCAAGTTGTCACTGTGCAGGCGTTTCGGCAAATTGTTTTTGTCGTCCCAAACTCAACATTCTAGTGATATTAAAGGAGAAGCACATGCAAAAGCGATTGATCATGTTCGCGTTGCTGGTGGTTGCCGCGTTGGTCTTGGCAGCCTGTCCTGCTCCGGCGGCTCCCGCCGACAGTGGTACAGCGCCCGCCGCCGATGCACCGGCCGCCCCCGCCGCGTCCACCGAAGGCGCAGTCGTGATCGCACCGGGTGAGACGATCCGCATTGGCAATTCCGTCGCCTTAACCGGTCCTATCCCGGATCCTGGCCTCGACATCCGTCAGTCTGCTGAGATCGCCGTCGATGATCTCAATGAAGACGGTGGCTACGAAGGCTTCATGTTTGAACTCGTCGTTGAAGACGGCGCTTGCTCCGGTGATCAGGGAACTGTCGTCGCCAACAAGTTCGCCGCCGACGAGACCATCGTCGCGGTCAGCGGTGGCACCTGCTCAGGCGAAACCTTCGGCCTCATCCCGATTCTTAGCGAAGCACGCATCCCGTTTGTGTCGCCCAGCGCCACCAACCCCGATGTGACTTCAGCCGACTGTGATGTCTGTAACCGTGTCGCCCTCAGCGATGCCTTGCAGGGTCTGGTCGACGCTACCTATGCCCGCGAAACGTTGGGCCTCGACACCATGGCCGTCATGCACGACAACTCAGACTACGGTAAGGGTCTGGCCGAAGTCGTCCAATCTGCGTTCGAGGAACAGGGCGGCACCGTGACTGACTTCGAAGGCATGCAGGTCGGCGACACCGACTTCCGCGCCGCTTTGGCCAAGATCGGCGCCAACGCACCGCAGTTGATCTTCTTCGGTGGCTACTCCACTGAGGCGGGCCTGATTGCGCAGCAGATGGCAGAGACCCCTGGCCTTGAAGAAACGCTCTTGATGAGTGATGACGGCACGTACACGCAGCAGTACCTCGACACCGCGGGTGCTGCCGCTGAGGGCACCTATGCTTCCTTCGTCGCCGGTGCGACCAACCCCGATGCAATGGATGCTTTCGTGCAGAAGTATGTGGACAAGTTCGGTGTCGAGCCGAGCGAGCTTGGCCCGTTCCACGGTCAGTCGTACGACTCCGTGATGGTGATTGCCGACGCTATCAAGCGCGCGGGCACTGTAGACAGTGATGGCAACCTGGTCATCGACCGCGAGCAATTGATCCAGGAAATCCGCAAAACCGAAAATATGCAAGGCCTGACCGGCACCCTCACCTGCAATGACATTGGTGAATGTGGTGCAGGTGGTATCCAGATCTTCCAGGTTCAGGATGGCGCATGGGTGCAGGTTTCCGGTTACGGTCTCGAGTAACCTGATCGTCCGTCAGTAGTACCCAAAGGTGGGGCAGAGTGAGTCTCTCGCCCCACCTTTTTTTCAAATCTTCTTTGTGGATTTTTAGCGAATGATTGAGATGCGAGAGAGCTAATGGCTGGCACTGCTTCAACCGGTTCACTGCGCGGCGTACGTACCACCAAACAATCGTACTCGAAATATCTGACCTGGGCGTTTGGCCTCGTGATCCTGGCCCTGGTCATCTGGCGCATCATTACCGTAGGGATCGCCGAAGGGTATCCAGCGTCATTCTGGATCACACAGGGCATCAACGGTCTGGTGCTGGGCGGTGTCTACGCGCTGGTTGCGCTTGGGTACACGCTGGTTTACGGCATTCTCTTCATGATCAACTTCGCCCACGGCGAAGTCATGATGATCGGCGGCGTCACCGGCTTTTTTGCGTTGCAGGTTGCGCTCTCACAAGGCTGGATGAGCGGCCCTACGCTCGTGGTTGTGATAGCGCTCTTGTTCGTGTTGCTGATGGGGATGTTGGGTTCGACGCTTACCGGCATCACATTGGAGCGCGTGGCCTATCGTCCACTGCGGCGAGCCCCGCGCCTGGTGCCGCTGATCAGCGCCATCGGTGCTTCGCTCTTCCTGCAATACTCGGTTCTACTGATCTTCGGCGTCAGTCCGCACAGCTATCAAAAACCAGATCTGATTGCCGGCGGCCTTCGCTTCGAAGGCATTTTTATCCCATACACGGGCATGATCATCTTTTTTACCTCGATTATCCTGATGTTGACGCTTTACCTGATCATCAAGCGCACGAAGTTGGGGCGTGCCATGCGCGCCGTCGCCGAGGATCGCGATACCGCCGCGCTGATGGGGGTAAACGTGGATGCCGTCATCGTGGCGACCTTCATTCTTGGGTCGGCGTTGGCCGGCGCAGCGGGTGTCATGTTGGGCTTCCACAACACCGTGGTCAAGTTTAACAGCGGCTTCATCCCTGGCCTCAAGGCATTTACAGCGGCCGTCTTGGGTGGCATCGGCAATATCCCCGGCGCCATGTTCGGCGCCCTCATCTTAGGACTCATCGAGTCCCTTGGTCCTAGCGCGCTGGGTATCCCGACCGAGTATAAAGATATTATTGCCTTTACCGTGCTGGTGTTGATCCTCATCTTCCGCCCATCGGGTATTTTCGGCGAAGTGTTGAGCAAGAAGAAGGCGTAGCCATGCAACTCCCAGTGATACAAGAAGGATTCAAATCGGGCCTCATTGCGTTTGCGGTGATGGCGTATGTGATCTTGGTGGGGTTGCCGGAACGGATCGGTGAAGCGGCCTCACCGAGTCTGGCCGTCGCCATTGCCTTTGTGCTCTACTTGCTGCTGCGCAGGCCCAGCAAGGATCGAAGCGCACTGGAAGTCATCAGTATGGGTCTCGCCGCCGGGATCACCACTGCGCTGGCCTCGCTGGCCGTCGTCGTCTTCTTTACGACACTGTTGGGCAATGGCATCAAGATACAGCCAGTCTTCGACAAAATCGTACCGTTGAACATGGCGGCCCTGCTCAATGTGAGCGCAGGCACCGTGGTCAATGGGTTGGTGCCTGTCTCGGCTTACCTGATTCCGCTGGCACTGTGGATTGCGGCGGGAGTCGCGGCGGCGAGTTTGGTTCTAATTTTGCGTGGCAATGGAGTTCGCTCGCTTAGTCACATTCAAATACCCGGTGGCCGTTGGATCGTGATCCTCTTGCCATTTGTGTTCTTCCTTTTGGTACACTTGATGGGTATGAGCAGCATGCGTTTCTTTGGCTCTTCTCAGGGCACCGTACGCCTGTTGGTCGCCATGATCGCCATCGGCAGTTGTCTCTTTTCGTTGCGTAGTGCCCGGCGTGGACGTGAGCAGATCATCATCGCTGTGGGGCTGACGATTCTGATGCTGCTGCTCCCGCTCACACTGGATCGCTTTCAAAATTCGGTGATGGGTATCGTCTTCATCTTTGTGATGATGGGCCTCGGCCTCAACGTCGTCGTCGGGTACGCCGGTTTGTTGGATCTGGGATACGTTGCCTTTTTCGCCATTGGCGCTTACGTCTACGCCTTTGTGTCGGCGCCGTTTTCTTCGCCCATCATCAACGAGCTATTGCTGCGTTTTGGCCTCTCCCCCGACAGCCCTCTCTTGGGGTATTGGATGGCGATTCCGCTGGCCATGATCACGGCGGCGCTGGGCGGCGTGCTCCTGGGCATCCCGGTGTTGCGGTTGCGCGGTGACTATTTGGCCATCGTGACACTGGGCTTCGGCGAGATCATCCGCCTCTTCATGCTCAACCTTTCGGATCTGACCAATGGCCCGCGCGGGTTGCTCAATATCTCAGCGCCTACGTTGGCCGGCTACAGCCTGGGCAGCCCCGCCGGTATCTTCTATCTGGCGATTCTCGGATCTGCGTTGGTCGCCTTTGTGGCCTATCGGCTGAACGATTCGCGTCTGGGCCGCGCCTGGATCGCCCTGCGCGAGGACGAAGACGTGGCGCAGGCGACGGGAATTCATCTCGTCCGTACCAAACTGCTGGCCTTTGCCACCGGCGCCACCTTTGCCGGCCTGGCCGGGCAACTGTACGCGGCACGACAGGTCAACATCTTCCCCGAGAATTTCTCGCTCTTCGTTTCAATTGACGCCCTCTCGTTGATCATCGTGGGCGGGATGGGCAGCATCCCCGGCATCGTGTTAGGCGCATTGGCGCTCAAAGGATTGCCCGAGTTCCTGCGTGGCGTGGACGAGTACCGCATCGTGGCCTTTGCGGCGCTCCTGGTGATCATGATGATCGTGCGCCCTGAGGGGATCCTGCCCTCGGCGCGCAGACAGCGCGAGATGGCGGCCGTCGACGAACCCGCCGTGCCGGACAGCATTGACGAATCGGGCAGCGATCTCTCAATCAACCCCGATGGCGTTACCGGCAAACAGCAAACAGAAGGAGGTCGCGCCTGATGGGATTACTGACTGCGGCCGGCGTCACCAAAGTCTTCGGCGGCCTCGTCGCCGTCGATCACGTAGACCTGGAGATCGACCTCAAAATGATCGCCAGCCTGATCGGTCCGAACGGGGCGGGGAAAACGACTTTTTTCAACTGCCTGACCGGTCTTTACACGCCTGAAGAAGGGGAGATCCTCTTTGAGGGACGTTCGATAGTGGGGCTGCGACCCGACCAGATTACCGAATTGGGGATCGCGCGCACTTACCAGAACATTCGTCTGTTTTCGGGCATGACGGCCCTGGAAAACGTGTTGGTCGGCCAGCATGTGCGCATGCGTCAATCGATGTGGGGAGCGATCTTCCGCACGCGCAGTCAGCAGATCGAAGAGCGTCGCGCCGAGGAATACGCTCGCGAAATGCTCGCCTTCGTGGGGCTGGCAGGCAAGGGCGATGCCGTTTCCACCAGCCTCCCCTACGGTGATCAACGTCTGTTGGAGATTGCCCGCGCTTTGGGCAGCCGCCCCAAACTCCTCTTGCTCGATGAACCGGCGGCGGGGATGAATCCACGCGAAACGGATCGCATGATGGAACTGGTGCACCGTTTGCGCGACGAAATGGGCATCACCGTCTTTCTGATCGAGCATGACATGAAGGTCGTCATGAACATCTCGGAGCAGGTGACAGTGCTCGATTACGGCAAAAAGATCGCCGAAGGTCAGCCCGTGGAAGTCCGCTCGGACCCGCGGGTGATCGAGGCGTATCTGGGGCCGGGCGTCTTTGTCAACACCGGCGGCGATATGGTCGACCGCGGCGCGTAGTACATTTTGGCGTAAATACCACGGCGGAAATTCGGCATCTCAACCTCTGGTAGAAACTGTCGGTGAATTTCCGCCGGGATTTACTAGTTGTTTTTGGGATCTCACCGTGGCGGCAGCTCACTCATCCTTTATCTGTTCGATCTGGATTTACTATGCTGACACTTAACAACGTTCACACCTATTACGGTCGTATCCATGCGCTCAAGGGCGTCTCACTGACAGTGGAAAAAGGTGAGATCGTTACCTTGATCGGCTCCAACGGCGCCGGGAAAACGACAACACTCAACACGATCAGTGGCATCCTCAAGCCGCGCGAGGGAGAGATCTTCCTGGAAGGGGAGCGGCTCGATTTTCTGCCCGCGCACAAAGTGACGCAACTAGGGCTGTCCCGATCGCCCGAAGGACGCAAGATCTTCGCTCGTTTGAGTGTCAAAGAAAACCTGGAAATGGGCGCGTTCAATCGCACGGATACGGCTGAAACCAAAGCCGACTACGAGCGCGCGCTCGAGCTTTTCCCGCGCCTGCGTGAACGATTGCGGCAGCCGGGTGGCACGCTTTCGGGCGGTGAGCAGCAGATGTTGGCAATGGGGCGCGCACTGATGAGCCGTCCGCGCATTTTGTTGCTCGACGAACCATCAATGGGCCTTGCCCCGATCCTCGTCGAGCAGATCTTCGAGATCATCCAGGAGATCAACCAACAGGGGACGACCATCCTGCTTGTGGAGCAGAATGCGCAGGCTGCGCTGCACATTGCGCACCGCGGCTATGTTCTCGAAACGGGGGAGATTCGCCTGACCGGCGACGCCAAAACTCTGTTGAATGATCCTCAGGTGGTGGATGCGTATTTGGGCGTGTAAGGGTCCGGCGGATAGCATGGCTGAACAAAGGGCGTCCCAACTCGGGACGCCCTTTGCGTTCTACGGGAAGACCGCGCCCTGTGTTTCGCCGTGGTTGGTTTCGTCGTCGTAGTCGGCGTTGATCTGGTTGATCTCGTCTAGTAACTGCTGCCCCGTGGGGTTGACCTGGTCGCACGCGACATTCTGCATGGTTTCGATGAAGTAGGGGATGGAATCCACCACCCGATCGACGTGTCCCTGTTCATGCAAGGCCAGGGCGTGGATGTAACGGTTCCAGTTGCCTATGAGATCTCCATTGGGGTGGATTGGCGGCGCCCATTCGGGGAAATCAATCGAGATGGTGTAGTTAACCTGGAAATCTTGGCCGCAACCGTTCCACTGGAACTGCCAGGCCGTGTGGGCGTCATAGCTGCCAGGGCGGTTCTGATCCAAAGAATTGCGGATGGCATTGGCCGTCTCCCCCGTAACGGTGTAAAACCGAGGGGTTGCATTCGAGAATGAGACGGTGTCGACCGGTCGACCGCAATCGACGGCATGGTGATGAAGGGCAAAAAGATCTGCATCTCTTCGCTCTCCACTCGAACCGGCGCTGCCGCCAACTGCGTGTTCGGGGTCCACAACAGTGCAAACACAAGAAACACGGCGGCAAAGCGAAGACGTACTTTTTGGATCTTCATCCCAGGAGTTCCTCTGCCCCAATCGGCACCGAACCATGATGCTGAAACACGACGATCTTAGCTCACCGCCCGCAAGGAATCTTCCACTGCCGTCAGTGTGTGGGCGATTTGCTCTGAGGTGTGTGCGGCGGAAATGTACCAGATGCCGCGGCCAATCAGACGCACGCCACGTTTGAGCATTTCAAACGTAAATTGGTCGTACCGCTTTTTGTCGCAGTGGAGGGCGTAGTCGCGGTAGTCGCGGATGGCGCTCAATTCAGTAAAGGACATATGAAACGCCGTCGGTACCCCCTGCACCAGGATCGGCAACCCCAGTCGCCCCACGATCTCCTGGATGCCGCCCATCAGATCGGCGCCGGTCTCATCCAAACGGTCGTAGATCGCCCCGTTGTCTCGCTCCAACTCTTTTAGCGCCGCCGCCGAGGCCGCCATTGAAATGATGTTGCTGTTGAATGTGCCAGAGTGGTTCACGTCTTTGGCGAAGCGTTCCATGTACTCGGCCTTGCCTACCAGCGCAGCGTTGGCGAATCCACCGGCCATGGCCTTGGCAAAGGTGGCCAGATCGGGGACAACGTCGAAGCGTCCTTGCGCGCCGTGTAACCCCAGGCGGAAGCCGGTGATCACCTCGTCCATAAAGAGCAGCGTGCCCGCTTCATCACACAGGCGGCGCAAGCCCTGCAAGTAGCCCGGCTGCGGGGGAATGCCGCCGGTGTTGCACATCATGCCTTCGGTCATGATGGCGGCGATTTCGTGGCCCTGCGCCGCGAAAAGCGCTTCCACCGCAGCCAGATCATTCCACGGAAGCACGATGAATTCGTCCTGTACGCTGCCGACCTGGCCGGCCGTCATCAGATGTGGGCGGGCCGGTGTTCGTGGTGTCGACTCGTCTACAGGCGGGGCAAGGCTGATGAGGACGTTGTCAAACCAGCCGTGGTAATGTCCTTCAAAGCGTAGGATCTTCGTGCGGCCGGTGACGGCCCGAGCCAGCCGCATGGCCGCCTGCACCATCTCGGAGCCGCTCAACCCGAAGCGGCACAACTCGGCACAGGGGACGAGCCGCACCATGGCTTCGGCCACTTCGATCTCTAAGGGATGCTGCCCGGCGTAGAGTTGCCCTTGCCGCATGGCGGCGTTGACGGCGTCGAGCACTGCGGGGTGGGAATGACCCAGTAACATCGGCCCCTGCCCAAGGACGTAATCGATATAGCCGTTGCCGTCAACGTCGTAGATCATCGCTCCTTCGGCTTTTTCGAAGAAGAGCGGGAAGGGCTGAGCTTGCAGGCGGACATTGCTGCTTACGCCGCCTGCCATGCTCTTTTTCGACTGCTCAAAGAGCGCCTGTGAACGTTTCCACTGCATGGGGACTCCTCTTTCTTGTGAACCAATTTTGTGGCTGTTCACCATCAACTGACTCGCACCTGATGGTGGTTACAGAAACCCGTGCCGCCGCATCACCTCGGCCACCCGCTCCTCTTCGGCGGGGGAAAAGCTGTGCAACGGCGCACCCAACTGCGTCGACGCCAGGATGCCTTTCACTTTGAGCCCGGTCTTGAAGCCGCCCAATGCCGACGCCGAAAATGAATAGCCTGGATCGCCCTGGCTTATCAAATCCCAGAAGCAGACCAGCAGCCGTTCTTGCAACTGCGCCGCCTTGTCCCACTCGCCGGACATCGCCCAATTGTAAATCTGAACATACTCGGCAGGGAAAATGTTACCCAGCCCAGGCACACTGCCGTGCGCACCCATCTGCAAACAGGAATCGACGATCAACTCGGAGCCGGTGAAGACGCGGAAATCTGTCCCCCGCATGCTGAGGATGAGGTGGCGGAACTGTTCCACTGCGCCGCTGCTGTCTTTGACGCCGTCGATCACCCCTTCTTCATGCAGTTTCTTAAGCGTCTTCAGATCGAGTTTGACGTTGACTGTGGCGGGCACGTCGTAGGCAATCAACGGCAGATCCACAGCGGCGCGCACGGCGCGGAAGTGATCCATGATCTCGGCCTGACTGTTGCGGTGGTAGTAGACACAGGCCAGCACCAGGGCGTCGACGCCGGCGTCCTGCGCGGTGCGGGCGTTGTCGATGCAGCGGTTCGTCGATGTGTCGAGAATCCCAGCCAGGATGGGGACGCGTCCTTGGGCGGCGGAGACGGTCTCGTGCAACAACAACTTCTTCTGACGGTCCGTCAGCAGGGCGAACTCACCGCTAGAGCCCAGCACAAAAATGCCGTGCACGCCGCCGTCGATCAAATGATCGACCAGTCGCCGTACCGACGGCGCATCGATTTCGCCGTCCTCGGTCAACGGCGTACACATAGGGGGAATGATTCCGTGTAAAGCTAATGAGTGGGTTGGCATGGTTGTCTCGTATTGGGTGACCGGTGATAAGGTGGATGATTAGGGACCAGGCGATTTGAGATCGTCGACACGATCTGGTTTAACCACCAATCCCCTTCTCTTTGAAAAACGCCCGCAACTTTTCTACATCTTCATCGCCTAAAGAATGATACGGCTTGCGCCGCCAGCGCTGGGCAAGGCCGAAGATTTCGAGCGTGGCGTGAATGCCGGCGTCGAAGCTGCCCGGGAGCGGGATGATCTGATCGAAGAAGGGCATGTCGAATTCGCGGATCACGGCGACGGCGGTGGCGCTGTCCTGACGGAGGATGGCCTGCCAGTAACGCTGGGCAACCTGCGGCGCGAAAGCCGAAAAGGTGGACAGATACCCTGTGCAGCCGTAGGGCCAGGCGTCTAGATGATTCTGCTTCTGCCCGCCCGCTAGCATCGCCCATGACGACCCTACCAGTGACGCCAATTTGCGCCCAAAGACCCCACAGACGTCATCTTTGACGGCGATGACGCCGGGTGTTTCGTGGCGTAGACGCGCAATCGTCGCCAGTCCACGCGCCTGGGATTGGGCGAAAAGATTGGTGACCACCATCACCGGCATCTCGACGGCAACGGCGGCGTAGTGGTCAACCAGGGTGTCGACGGTGCAGGAACCGGCCCAGTCGGGTGGGAGGACCATGAGCACGTCCGCGCCCAGTTCACGGCAAGATCGGGCGAATCCCACGGTCTGCGCCGTGGCCCACGCCCGGTCGGCGGCGATAACGGGGATGCGCCGCGCCGCCTGCTCCACCACCACGCGGGTGACGTCCATCACTTCGCTGTCGCTGAGCAGCGAGTAGAGGCTGTTGCCAAAGGTGAGCATCAGCGCCGCCGCCTTGCCCTCGATGGCAAAATCCACCATGCGTCGCAGCGACGGGAAGTCGATTTCGCCGTCTTTGTGGAAGGGCGTGTGGACCGACGCAATGGGTCCGCTTAGGGCAGAACGCAGGGGATGAACGATCATGGCGCACCGCCTTTCTCGCTGTGGATGGCGTCGATCAGCCCGCGCATGTACCCCACGGCATAGAGCCGCCCCATCACCATATACCCGGGATCGGCGTTCGATTCGCCTTCCAGGGTGGGCGTGTGGTCAGGACGCATCGGGCCGTCGAAACCGATGTCGCGGTAGGCGCGCATGGCCGCTGCCATGTCCGTCTTGCCGTCGTCGTGAAAGGTTTCCTCAAAGACGGGCACGCTGCCCCGCACATCGCGAAAGTGGACGTAGAAGATCTTGCCCTGTCTGCCGAAGTGGTGGATGGCATCGACCACATCCACACCCATCGCCGCGAAGTTGCCCTGGCAAAAGGTCATGCCGTTGGCCGGGCTGGGGACAAGCGCAAAGGCGCGGTCAAACGCTTCGAGGCTGCGCATGATGCGGGCCACGCCCAACACCGGCGAAATCGGCGGATCATCAGGGTGCAGCGCCAGCTTCACGCCATTCTGCTCGGCCACCGGCACCACCTTTTCCAGGAAGTACGCAAAGTTCTCCCAAACCCGATCCTCGTTCACTTCGCCGGCGTAAGTAAGCGGTGCATCGGCGAGCAGGCTGTGATCGTAACGGCTGGTCAGCGCGCCGCCGCGGGTACGCGTGGTGGTGGATGTGCGCAGCCAGTTGAAGACGGCCATGAAGTTGTAGCAGAGGATGGGGATCCCCGCCCGCCCCATGTTGGCGACGGACTCGCAGAAGCGGCCCAGGTCCTCGTCGCGGCCCGGCAGCCCCAGTGTGATGCGATCCGACACGGGGATGGTTTCGATCACCGAGAGCGTGAGACCGGCGTCTTCGACCTGTTGGCGCAGACGCAATAGCGCCAGATAGTCCCACACCGGCCCTTGTACGCGCTCGGGGAACATGGTATGGCCGGGCAAAATGCCCACAATGTCGCTGACGCCGATCTGCCGGGCCAGGCGCATGAACGATTCATCGGGTGGACGCGAGACGAGGGCAAGCCTCATGCAGTACCTCTTTCTTCATAGCGGGTAGCTTCTGTTGACATGTCCCGTGCGGTCTGCCGGCCTGTTGTTGCTCGACGCTGGGTTGACCAACGCCGAATGGGCCGCAGGAACCCCTGTGAACGGTCAACATCGGCTGGTGATGTGGACGAGACCATCGCCGACATGGACACGATGGAGGCGGCGCAACATGATGACGACGCCGGCGCGCTCGGCTCGGATCTCGGCCACAGGTTCGCCGAAGAAGTCGCTGATCAGCCCCAGCCGTGCACCCGCTTCCACTTCGTCGAGCAGGTTGACGGCGGCGCGAAAGTAACCGGCTTCCGGCGCGCTGTGGATCGTGTCGAGGTTGCCGTCGCCGATCAGGTGGTGCGTGAGCGGGCGCGGCCCCGGCGCGCCTTCGATCATGCCCAGGTGTGCCATCACATTGAGCACGCCGTCGACGAAGCAGCAAACATCATCGGTACGCGCGAAGCCACCGCCGGGCGCTTCGGTGTAGAGCGACGGCACGCCCAAATCCGTTGCGGCGGAGATGGACCGTCCTGGTGGCACGGGCAAGGGATGACCCCACAAGATTGGGGCGCCGAAGGCTCGCGCCGCGGCCAGAGAACGTTGCCCCAGTTCCCCGTCGTCATGGATGTAGCCGACCAGCGTGGGAATTTCCGCCGCCACGCCGCCGCTATGCAGATCGATGAAGAGATCGGCGTGGGCCAGCAGATTGCGTGTGATCCACTCGGCGCTACGCTGGGTGATCGATCCATGGGCGTCGCCGGGGAAGACGCGCGCCAGGTTCAACCCGTCAATCGGGCTGCTGCGCTGCGCCGCTTCGTAGGCCGGCACATTGCACACGGGGACCATCAGCAACCGGCCACTCAGATCGGCGGGCGATACCCGTGCATAGACCAGCGGGATCGCCTCGACGCCTTCGTACTCGTCGCCGTGGATAGCTGCCGTCACCACCAGTGTGGGGCCGGGGCGATCGCCGGTGACCGTGAGCAGGGGCAGTCGCCACGATCCGCCGTCAGCGCGCCCGGCCACGGCCACGCGGCGGGCGCGCTTCTCTCCACGCGGGAGTCGGGTTGGATCAAAATCGTCAGCGTGCATCAGTTACGTCCTGTTGAGAAAATGATGGGTATTCAGCTCTTCTCCCAATGTCGTGTTGCCAAAAAGATCATGCCGTGTGCGTCACCTGCTCCATCGCCTGCGCCACGATATCGACGCCGACGCGGGTGCTCCAGGCCGCCAACAGCCGTTTGCTAACAGGTCCTACCTCTCCGTTGCCGACGGGCAGGCCGTTGATGCGGGTAGCAGGCATGATGCAGTAGGGCGTGCTGGTGAAGAAAGCTTCGTCGGCGGTGTAGATGTCATAGAGTTGAAAGTCGATCACCTGGGTGGGGATGCCGATTTCGGCAGCCAGTTCAAGTACGGTTTCGCGACTAACACCGGCCAGGGCATTGCGCGTGGGCGGCGTCTTGAGCAGACCATCCGCAAAGATAAAGAAGTTGCCACCCTTGTTCTCGGCCACATTGCCGTCCATATCGAGCAGAATGCCCTGAGCCTGGGGATCGACCAGCTTTACTTCGATTTCGGCCAGTGTGTAGGCCATCCGGCTGCGGTTCTTGATGCGGGCGTCTAGGGCCTGCCCTGGCATAGCGCGGCTAAATGGGGTGACGGCGTGGCAGCCGTCCACGTAAAAGCGCGCCCAATCGACCAGGATCATGGGTTGGGTGTGGATGATCACCGTCGCCGCCGACTGCTGTTTGGTGGGATCGGCCCCGGCGATCGAGCGTCCACGTGAGATGTTGTGGACGATCCAGCAGTCTTCGTGCGCCGCCATGCGCGGCAGGTTGGTCTCCAGCACACGCAAGGTTGCGTCGGTCATTTCGGCGGGGGACAGCCCGGCATCGATACGCGTCACTTTGAGCGATTTGTAGAGACGGTCGATGTGCTGCTCTAGCTTAAACGGCTTGTGGGCAAATGTGCGTGTCGACTCGGTGACCGTGTCACCCAGCATCACGGCAGCGTCGAAGATCGAGATCTTGGCGTCTTCGGGGGCGAAGAATTCGCCGTTGATATAGACAAGATGGCCGTTGTTCATGGAAAGTCCTTCCCCTATTCCTATCGCTTTGTGGATTAGCTTTGTGTGCTGCTCAACCAATCGGGATCGACGCGCACGATCTCACGGATCGGGTGCATCCAATCACGCCCTTCGCGGGCGTAGACGCGGTGGTACATGAGCACAATCTGCCCATCGGGTGCTTGACATAGGAAGGGATAAGATGTCTGGGCGCGGAAGGGCTCGTCCTCGGCACGGTGGGCTATGGTTTTGGGGACGCTCCAGGTCTGGCCATCGTTGGCGGAGATGGCCGCCGACAGGATCTGGCGCGCGTAGCTGATACCGTCGCGGAATGGTTCACCGTAGAGATTGTTCCAAAAGAGCACGATGCGCCCGTCGTGCAGACGCAGCACGCCGGCGGGCGCGTTGGAACTGACGATGCGGGTCTGCCGTGGTGGCGTCCACACCGCGCCGTCGTGCGAGAAGCTCTCCCAGAAGTAGCCCGTGGTGGTGCGGATGATCATCCACACCAGGCCGCTGTTCAGTTCCACCAGGACCGGTTCAATCGCACCCGATTCGAGGAATTTGCCTCCCGTGCCCACGCGGCAATCGTTGGCCCTGGCCCAGGTCTGCCCGCCGTCGTCAGAGTAGACCAGCGTACACACAAACATGCCCGACTCGCTTTCGGTGTCGAGGTAGGAAAGCGGCACAAGCAGACGTCCACTGCGCAGTTGTAGGGTGCTGTTGATTGCCCCCGAATAGGCGGCGCCAAAATCAACGAACTGCTGCTCGCTCCACGTCTGTCCGCCGTCGCCAGAGCGCATATGCACCAGTTTGCTCTTCCACTCGCCGCCCTCCATCCGGCCCAGACTGTAGAAGCGTAGACCGAAGAGGTGGATCGTCCCATCCTGTGCCGCCAACGGTGTGATCGAACTGACCGCGCCCATCCCTGCCGGGAAAGTCGCCAACGTAAAGGGCGCGCTCCACGACTGTCCATTGTCCGGCGATGTACGCGCATGGACAGGCTGCGCCGCCAATGGCTGACTCAGCGCACTGCGATCCCAGTAGTCGCCGTAAACCGTTAGAATGCGACCGTCGGGCAGAGTCGCCACTGCGCCGATTTGGTCGGAAGATTCAATGAGTGCGGGGATGGACATAGGAATCTCCTTGGTGGACAGTCGGGCGAAATATGAGGTCCATTACTTTCGAGTCAAACGTGGATCCAACGCATCGCGCAGCGCGTCGCCGATGAAGTTGATGCTGAGCACGGTGAGCATGATCATGATGCCGGGCGGCAGCCACAGCCAGGGCATGCGCTCAAGGACGGTCAAGGATTGGGCGTCTGTGAGCATGTTGCCCCAGGTGGCAGTGGGAATCTGTACGCCGATGCCGAGGAAGCTGAGGGCCGCTTCGGTGAGGATGGCCCCGGCCACGAAGAATGTCCCCGCGACGATAATGGGCGCCACCACGTTGGGCAAAATGTGACGCAGTACGATGCGGTTTGTAGGAACGCCCAGACACTGTGCCGCCAGCACAAAGTCGCGCTGACGCAGACTCAACGTCTCCCCGCGCACGACTCGGCAAGTGCCCGTCCACCCGAAGACCCCAATCACGACCATCACATTGAGGATGCTCGGTCCGACAGCAGCCACCACCGTAATAATGATGATCAGCGTAGGGATGGTCATCACGACATCGGTGAAGCGCATGATCCAGAAATCGATCTGTCCCCCATAGAACCCGCTGAATAGACCCAACAAGGTGCCGATGGCGATGGCGATCCCGGCGGCGACGAGGCCAACGGAAAGCGAGATGCGCGTGCCAAAGATCAGGCGACTGAGGACATCGCGCCCTGCGCCGTCGGTGCCCAGCCAGTGTTCGGCGTTCGGCGCTTCTTTGATCGCCTTGACGTCAATGCGATGGGGTTCGTAGGGTGAAACCAATGGCGCGGCGAGCGCGCAAAAGACAAGCAGCAGGAGCAATAGGCTACCTGCCACGGCGAGTTGGTGTCGTGAAAAGCGCCGCCAGAAGCGCGATTGCAGAAAGCCGCGCCGCTTTTCCACGACGTCCGCCCCGTGAGAGATGGTCAGACTAGAAGCGTTGTTGGTCATGGTCCTCTTCGTTGAAAACTAAGTATATCGAATCCGCGGATCGACCACGGCATAGGCGATATCAGCGATCAGGTTGCTAAAGAGCACCATCAAAGACGCTACCAACGCCACACCCATGAGGATGGGGTAGTCGCGTTGATTGATGGCAGCGATGGCCATCTGGCCCATACCGGGCCAGGCGAAGATGTGTTCCACAATCACCGATCCACCCACCAACGACGGCAGACTAAGCCCCACCACAGTGATCACCGTGATCAGCGCGTTGCGAAAGCCGTGTCGAACGACAATTGCGGCGGGGCGCAAACCTTTGGCCCTGGCCGTGACCATGTAATCCTGGCTGAGCACCTCCAGCATACTGGATCGGGTGTAGCGCAGGAAACCGGCGATGCGATCCATCCCCAACACAATCGCCGGGAGGATCAGATGGTGCAACCGTTCGAGCACAAAGTTGGGCGCGTCAGGATCGCCCAATCCATGCGAAGGCAGCAGTTTGAACTGCAGGGCAAAGATGTAGATTGCGCCCAGCGCCAGCCAGAAATTGGGCGTCGAAATGCCGGTGAAGGCCGTAAAGGTCAGCACGTAATCCAGCTTGGAATACTGATACAGTGCGGACAACACCCCCAGCGGAATGCCAATGCCAATCGCGATCAGCAGCGCCGTGACGGTTAATTGCAGGGTGGCGGGCAGTCGTTGCGCCACGCGCTCGATCACCGGTTCGCCGCTGCGATAGGAATAGCCCAGGTTGCCCTGTACCGCCTGCGTGAGCCAGATCCCATAGCGCACCAACACTGGCTGATCCAACCCCAGCGCTTTGCGCTTTGCCTCCAACTCTCCTGGTTCCATGGCGACACTGGGATCCACCATGGCGTCGATGGGATCGCCGGGGGCCAGGTTGTAGGCAATGAAGGTGATGAACGTAATTCCCAACAGCACCGGAATGTTGATCAACAGCCGGCGTAGTATATATTTCCCCACGGCATGCTCCTGAATTGAGGATAAGGGAGGGGAGAACGGGTAGAGTGTGTTCTGGCGTTTTGGGTATGTTGTTGCGAGTTCAAGATGATGGGATGATGGGATGATTGAGTACCCCATCATCTCATCATCTCATCATCTTGAATCCAAACCGACATACCCCAAACGCGGCGACACACTCTACCCGATCCCCACTCCGCTCGACTTACTCGCTACTCATCAATCGTCCACTCGTTGACATCGTCCCAATAGTAGTGGTTGTATTGGAGGTTGACGTTATCGGCGGCGGCCGCAATGATTTGACCGCGCCAGAGTGGGATCAAGGGCAGTTCTTCGTTGTTGATGACCGAGATCTCCTGGTAGATGGGGGCGCGTTCTTCGACGCTGATCACCTCACGGCCCGCCTTCACCAACTCGGTGACACGGTCGTTGCAGTAGCGGGTGCCATTGAAGCCGTTGGGGTAAATCTGCCCACAGACAAGGAAGTTGTTGGCCGGCACGTTGGGATCGGTCCCGGCGCCGAAGCCGACAAAGGTCACATCGAAGGTGCCGTTGGCATAGAAGTTCTCCACGAAGGTGGGTCCGTCTACCGGGCGCGGCACCATATTGATGCCCACGTCGGCGTACATCTGCTGCAAGACCGCGTGGATCGGTTCCAACTGCTGGGCCAGCACCATCCAGTCGACCTCCCAGGTGGGATCCCAATCGATTTCGGCCAGCAGTTCCCGGGCCTTATCAGGGTCATAGGCGTAGTCCACAAGCTCGGGATCGCAGGCCCAATCCTGGATGAACATGCAGGCCTGGCGCGAGACAGTACCTTCGAGGACGTCGTTGATCAGGGCGTCAAAGTCCATAGCGTGGAGTAGCGCCTGGCGGAATTGGGGCTGACGCATGGCGACCTTGATCGGCTCTTCTTTGCTCTGATCCGAATCAACAAATGTACCCGACACGGTTGGGGTCTCGTGCGTGATGATCTGGATGCCTTCCACGCCGCTCAGCCGTTCCAACTCCTCGCCGGGGATGTCCATGATCAGGTCTACTTCGCCGTTTTCCAGTGCGATAATGCGCGTGTTGTTGTCTGGAATCGACTCGATGCGGATACGGGCGATCTTGGGCGCGCCGCGGAAGAAGTCGGGGTTGGCGCTCAAGTCGATGAACTGGTCGGTCTCATAGCGGTCAAAGACGTAGGCGCCCGTGCCGGGGTAGGGCCGTTTGGTGACAAATTCGCTGGTGAGGAAGTCGGCGGGCGGGATCTGGCCAACCACATGCTCGGCCATGATCGACTGATCCGCCAGGTCCACCAGGAAGACGGCGTTGGGCGCATTCAAGGTGAACTGCACTTCGTAATCGCCGGTCGCCTGCACACCAGATACAGGTGTGGACGTATCTTCCCCATACTCGGCCGCGCCCTGGATCACCTGGAAGTTGGACAGCTTGCGCGCCCCGGCAGCAGGATTGAGCAGGTAGTTGAAGGTAAAGACCACGTCTTCGGCGTTGAAGGGTTCACCATCATGCCAGGTGACGTCCTCGCGCAGTTTGAAGGTGAAGACGGTGCCATCGTCCGACACGGTGTAGCTTTCGGCCAGATCGGGGATCAATTCACCATTGCGATCCAGCGTGATCAGCTTGTTAAAGGTCCACTTTTGCACATAGGTCTGGATGCCCTGAATCACGGCCAGTGGGTTGAAATCGTTGGGCCGCTGGCTGTGACCGAAGCGCAGCAGTGATCCTTCCGCCGCAGCGGCGGGCGCTTCCGCAGCGGCGGCTTCTGTCGGTACGGCGGCGGGCTCCTCTGCGGCAGGCGCGGGCACGGCGGGCGCACATGCACTCAGCACCAGACTCAGCACCATGATCAACGTAAACAGACGAAACAGACTTCGACTACGGCGACTTGCATTCATGTTCTCTCTCCTGAAGAATCGATGGTATCCATTGATATAGCGGCGACGGATTGCTTTTGCTTGCATCACCTCCTTTTGCGGGAAACTAGTATCGTGTCAACGGTCAAGTGATGGCCATTTCGTAGGGGCGCTGCTTGCTGCGCCCACAGTGTGCCGGGCGCAGCAAGCAGCGCCCCTCCCGCTCGAAATCACGCTTTCGGCGTTCCTCGCCGCCGCATCACTAGAGCGTGCGAAGAGTAAGATTTCGGGTTCAACAGCAACAGCCTCTCCCCAATCTCTGTGCGTTACCCGCTCTGTGCGCTACCTACTCTGTGCGCTCACGCGTGCCTACCTGCTCTGTGCGCTACCTGTTCACCACGCGAAAATGACGATCCTGCACCGGGAGCGTCACCGGCCCGCCGCCGAGATGAGACAGGTGACAGGCAATGCCCAGTTCGAGGGCGGCTGCGCCGTCGTGTCCGGTGGAAACGAAGGGCGCGCCGGTGGTCAGTGTAGCCCGGACCTCGGCCAGCAGCCGCTGCGTAAGGCTCATGTCATGCGGACCGCCGTCGATGGCGTCCGTTTTGAGCCGGTTGGGATACTTGCGTACGGCGCCCCGTTCATACATGGGCACAAAACGGCAAAGCAGACCGTCGCCCACCAGCGTGGATACGGTGAGATAGCCCTCTTTGCCGCGCGCTTCCAACTGCGGCTGCTCACCGTGGGTGTGATCAAAAAACGCCGTGACGCCGCCGGCGAATTCCACCCAGCCCCGCGCCGGCTGGTCTTTGCCGGGGACATAGTCGGGCATCTGGGCGTAGACGCTCACGGCGTCGCCTGCCCAGTAGTGCAGCATGTCGAAGCTGTGGGTGCCCACATGCAACATACCCCCCAGCGAGTGGACGGTCATGCTGGTGAGCGGACCGATGGCGCCGTCCTCGATCAGGCGCTTGCTCTCGCGCACCATCGGGCTGAAGCGATAGGGATGGTTGACCACCAGGAGGACGCCATTGCGCCGGCAGGCTTCGATCATGGTGTCGGCCTCGGCCATGCTCGTGGCCATCGCCTTTTCGACGATGATGGCCTTGACCCCGGCTTCGGCGGCGGCAACCGTCACTTCTGCCTTTTCCGGCGACTGGGTGCAGACGGAAACGACGTCGGGCTGTTCCTGGCGCAGCATTTCACCAAAGTCGGTGTAGCGCGCACGCACGCCCCATCGTTCGCCAAAGGCGTTCAGCCTTTCGGCGCTGCGGTTGGCCGCCGCCACCAGATCGAAACCGGGCGTCGTGCGGTACGACTCGGCATGGTTGACAGGCAGGAGCGTGTACATCCCGGCGTGGCGGTCTTCGCCCCGGTAGGAGGATGCGGGCAGACGGTTAACAACTTCGTCGTCATAGGTGCCGGCGATGCGTCCTGTGCCGACAATCGCGCTGCGCAGACGTTGTGTGGAATCAGGCATCGGTTTCATCCTCGTAACGGCACCCGAAGTACCGGGGACTTTGGCTCACTCTTCCCAGACCAGAAGCACGCCCATTGCTTCTGCCATGCGTTCATAGAGTAGATCGTAGGCTTCTTTGGCCTCGGCAAAGGGGAACCGATGGCTGATCAACGGCGCAAGCCGGATGCGTCCTTGTTCTACCAGTTCAATCGCCCGCGCCTGCATCACCGCACGTGACAGATCTGTGTAGTAGCCGCCGATCAACTTCTTCCCCTGGATTTTGCCTGCATCCAGCGGCAGCGGTTCACCGTGGTAGAGGCCAATCAGGTGAATGGTGGCGCCGCGGGCGCTCATGTCCAGCGCCTGCCCAAAGGAGGTCTTCCCGGCGCGACCGCCCACACAGTCGATGACTACGTCTGCACCTTTGCCGTTGGTCAGCGCCATCACCGCGGCTACAGGATCATCCTCGGCGGCGTTGATGACGGTGTCCGCACCCAATTGGGCAGAGAGGGCACAGCGTACGTCGATCACGTCCACGGTGATCAAGCGTTCGAGTAGGTATTGGCGCGCCGCCTGCATCACCAGATTGCCCACCAGTCCTTGCCCCAGCACCACCACCGTGTCTCCCGGCCGGATGCCGACAATGTGCGCCCACGAGACTGCGCCGCAGGTAAGCGGCAGAAACGCGCCCAACTCAAAGGGGATCGACGACGGCAGCGGCCAGACTCGGGTGCCATCCATGGCATCGATGTCTTGTACCACGAACTGGGCGTGCGGCGCGACCGAGATCACCCGATCCCCTGGTTTGAAGCGGGACGCCGCCTGCGCGCCCACGTCTTCGACCACACCCGCCACCGAATAGCCCATGATCGCCGGGTCGATGGCCTCGCTGTGCATGTAGCGGCGCAGGATCTCCGATCCGCGGCTGATCAGGCTGACCTGGTTGCGTACCAGCACATCGCGCACCCCCACATCGGGCATGGGCACGTTTTCGAGGATGATGTTGCCAATGCCTTCGGGCTTGGCGACGCGATACATAGAAGTTCCTTTCTAAGCACGATCTGTGCTCACCCTTCATCACCCTCTCGCCCCTTCACCCCTTCATCCTGCGTACACGCGCCGGAACACTATCATGCGCCAGCTCTGCCGAGACAATCCCCAGGCTGCGGTCGGGTAAGGGCAGGGTGATTTTGACGCCACCGTCCCGGTGAGATTGGCGCAGGGCCACGGCGATTTCGAGGGCGGCCGCGCCGTCGTCGCCAGAGCAGGTGGGCGGCGTGCCATCCTCAATGGCACGGATCAGGTCGTCGACCGCCGACAGGCCCGTCCCCCGAATCGTGGGCGGCAACGGGAAGGGCAATTGGGCGGGGATAGGTCGTCCACTTTGGGGGTCTTCGATCAATTGGGTGAACTCCATCGCGTAGCAATTGGCGACGGCGCGCACCCGTCCTTGCTCGCCGATGACGTCGATTTCCCAGTTGGCCGGCCCGCAGGGGAAGCAGCGCACGTAGCCGCGCACACCGTTGTCGAAAACGAGATAGCCGTTGCCCATCAGGTCCGCTTCACCGGCAGCCGCTGCGTCCGACTCCATTTCACCGAAGACCCAGGTGACGTCACCCCCCGCCAGGTAGCGGACGATGTCGATGAGGTGGCTGCCGTTGTGCGAAAGCCCGGCCTGTCCATAGCCCGTCACCTGCAGAATGCGGCCCAACTCGCCGGCGTCGATCAACCGCTTCGTCTCTTGAAAGAAGGGATTCCAACGGCGGGCGCAGTTGACGGCGAGGGCCGTCCCCGTTTGGCGGCAGGTACGCAGGATGGCATCGGCTTCGGCCAGGGTGAGCGCCAGCGGCTTCTCGGCCCAGATCGCCTTGACCCCGGCGCGGGCGCAATCCTGAATGATCCTGGCGCGGTGGCGGGCAGAGGTGCAGATGCTCACCATGTCCAGGGACTCGTGGGCGAGCATGTCGGCATAGTCGGCGTAGAGGTGGTCGGCGGCGATGCCCCAGCGCTCGCCGAAAATAACGCGCTGTTCGTCGTAGGGATCGGCCCCTGCTGCCAGCGTCACCTGCGCATGGGCGGCGTAGCTTGGCCCATGCGCGTAGGGCAAAAACACGGGTCCGCCGCGAGAGACTTCGTCGTCGTAGGTACTGCCCATACGGCCCAGGCCAATCACAGCGGCGCGGTACATAGTTGTCTTCCTCAGCTTTCAGCGTTTGGTGGAAAGGAGCATCGGTCCATTGTGGATTTCAGCGTCAGAGACTTAGTAACTCAAAAATCCGCCGTCCACCAACCAGGTCGCGCCGGTGACGAAGGTACTTTCGTCGCCGGCAAGGAAGGCGACGACGTTACCGATTTCCTCGGGCCGTCCACGGCGGTTGAGCGGCGTAAAGCGGAAGAACTTGCCTGTTGCGCCGTGGTCGGCGGCTTTTTCCACCACGTCGGCGCTGGCTTCGGTGTAGATGTCACCAGGGGCGACGCCGTTGACGCGGATGTTGTAGGCAGCCAGTTCGATAGCGGCGGCTTTGGTCAACCCATCGAGACCGGCCTTGCTGGCGCAGTAGGGTGCGGCGTGTTCCTGCGCGGCATACTGCGCCACCGACGAGATGTTGATGATGCTGCCGCCGCCCCCCTGCGCCACCATCTGGCGGGCCGCTTCCTGGGTACAGATAAAGGCGCCATTGAGGTTGATGTCGATGATGCGCCCCCAATGTTCGTCGCTCTCATCTAAGAAGGCGCGTGCTTCTACCGACGCGCCGGTCAAGGCTGCGTTGTTGACCATGGCGTCGAGCCGTCCAAATTCGGCTACTGTGCGGGCGACCAATGCGTGCACGTCCTGGCGGCTGCTCACGTCGCAGCGCACCGCCAGCGCGCGCCGGCCGTCCGCGCGCAGGGACGCTGCTTCCTGCTCGGCCAACTCGACGCGACGCTGGGCCAGCACCACCGCCGCCCCCTCCCGCGCGCAGCAACGAACAATCCCTAAGCCAATCCCCGTGCCGCCGCCGGTAACGATGACGACCTTGTTTTGTAGACGCATGAACGTACACCCTCTGCCCGATCCCTAAACTTCAATCTCCACGATTTCCTCCGCCTTCACCATCTTCACCACCCGATCCGCCACCAGATTCTGCAGCGCGTTGGCGTCTTTGAAGCCGGTGCCGGTGAGCCAACAGGCGACACGTTCTTCGCCGTGGAGCCGACCGGCAGCGATATCGCGGCGGATGGCTGCCAGGGTGATGGCGGCGGCCGGCTCGACGAAGAGCCCTTCTCTGGTGGCCAGATCGGCCTGCGCCTGGTAGGTCTCGGCGTCGGGGATCGAGACACACCAGCCGTTGGATTCTCGCAGTGCCTGTAAAACCAGATCGCCATCAGGCGGGGCGGTGAGTTGAATGCCCGAAATGGCGCTGGTGCAGCCGTTAATCGGGGACACAGGACGATCTGCCTGCCACGCCTGCGTGATGGCGTCACAGCCGCAGGCCTGCACGGCCACCATTCTCGGCAAGCACGGGATCATGCCCGCTGCGTGGGCTTCGACGAATCCTTTCCACGAAGCACTGAGCAAGCCCCCGCCGCCCACCGGCACGTAGACCACATCGGGCGCAGTTCCCTTCATCTGTTCGCACACCTCAAAGGCGATGGTCTTGACGCCCTCCATGGCGTGCGGGCTGAAGGCCCGCGCCGTTACCAACATTGTCCAGTTGCGGGCGGTGCAAAGACGGCGGATGTTGGCCCAGGTTAGCTTTTCTACCTCGGGATCGTGGCCCAGCCGTTCCACGGCGTTGACGTGCGGCCCATACGCCAGGATCTGCGCGATCTTGGCGCGGGAGGCCTTTTCGAGCGTGAAAAGATAGCCGTCGAGACCGGCCTGCGCGCCGTAGGCGGCAATCGCCGCACCGGCGTTTCCCGATGAAGTTGCAGCCCACGCCCTCTTGCCCAGTTCGCGCAGCCGGGCGACACCCACGGCGGCGATGCGATCCTTGTACGAGCCGGTTGGGTTGCTGCCTTCCACCTTGAAAGCCAGGAAGGAAAGCCCTACCTCGCGGCCAAGCCGCTGTGACTGCACCAACGGCGTGTTGCCTTCGCCCAAACTGAACGCCGAGGATGGATCGTGTAGCGGCAATCTGTTGGCGTAGCGAAAGATGCCGGGCAACGATGGATCAACGTCCACTCCCGGTGACTCGTAGACCACGTCCAGCGTCCCGCCGCAAGACGGACATTGGGCGATGTCGGCGTCGGCTCCCGTCCACGCACAGGTGGTGCAGGCGAGCGAAAACATCCTGAGCGCGCCTCCACGCTGTTTTCGAGCAGGCCCAGGCTTTCGATTTCGCCGCGGATGTGGTCGCCAGGGCGCAGTTGCAGCTTCTTAGAGTGGCCGACGCCGGCCGGTGTGCCGGTGCTGATCACGTCGCCCGCTTGCAGGGTGACAAACTGCGAAATATAGGCGATGACTTCGGCGGGCGAGAAGATCATCTGCCCGGTATTGGCGTCCTGTTGCAACTCGTCGTTGAGCCAGAGCTTCATGCCCAGGCGGTCGGGGTGAGGCACGGCGTCCACAGTGGTGATCCAGGGGCCCATGGGGCCGAAGGTGTCGGGCCACTTGCCCACCAGCCAGTCGAAGAAACTATCGCCGGATTGCAGTTCGCGATCGGCGCGGTAGGCCACTTCACGCGCCGAAATGTCGTTGAAGATGGTGTAACCGGCGATATAGTCGGCGGCCTCTTCTACCGAAATATCGCGGCCTTCTTTGCCGATGACCACCGCCAGTTCCAGTTCCCAGTCAGTGAAGGTGGAGACGGCGGGGATGCGGATGGCCTGTTTGGTGGCGATGACGGTTGTCCACGGTTTGATGAAGAAGTGGGGTGTCATCTTTTCTTTGCCCGCAAAATGGCCGCCACCTTCCATGATGTGCGAGGCGTAGTTGCCCGCCAGGCAAAAGAGCTTGCCGGCGTGGGGCTGCAACGGCGCATCCAACGTGACTGTCGAGAGGGGAAGCGCCTGGTCTGAGCCATCGATCACCCGCTGCACCGCAGAGAGGGTTTCTGCGCCGCCTGCAAGGATGCCAAGCACACTGTCGGGCACGTCGATCCCTACAGACTGGGCACAAACGGCCAGATCGTAGACTCGGTCTTCGACGACGACGCCTACACGGCTTGAACCGTCGGTGTGAAAATAAGCAAGTTTCATGACAGCTTTCTTCTTTCGTGTGTGTCTAAGCCCATTTGAAAAAGACGCTCATCCAGCCCTGGCCGCCCTGCGCCATCTGATCGTAGAGCGCAGGCGCTTCGGTGAAGGGGACGACGTGACTGATCAGCGGATCGACCGTCAGATCCCCGCGGCGGATGAGATCGAGGATGACGTGCTGGTTGCGGGCACGCGTCCACGGCCAGTATGGATGCGGATCGATCATGCCGGTTTGGTACGATCCCGTCACCTGCAACTCACGGCGGAAAAGCTCGTTCGATTCGATGGCAACGCTGCCATTGGTCGCCCCCACGAGGACGATGCGTCCGCGGTCGGCGGCGGCTTTGAGCAGAATCGGGTAATTGCCGATGAACGACGTGGTGTGGATCTGCACTTCTGCGCCTGCGCCCTGGTCGAGACCGGGCAGCGCACCACGCCAGCGCCAGGGCCGCTGCGTCAAAGATCGGATAGCTGCCACCACCTCCTCTTGCGCCGCGTTCACCGTGTGGGACGCGCCCATCTGTTGCGCCAACGCCATGCGTTCATCTACGAGATCGACGCCGATTAGCGGGTACGCGCCGGAGAGCCGACAGAGCTGCACAGTGATCTGGCCGATCACCCCTAGCCCGTGGATGGCGACAGATTCACCGATCTGGATCTGCGCCCGACGCACACCATGCAATGCGATGTCCCCGAGGATGCAGAATGCCGAGACTTCATCGGCCAGATCATCGGGTAATTTCTCGATGCGATACTCCTGAGGAATGGCGGCTTCGTTTTGGGCGGCGCTGGGTGTCACCAGCCAGTGGCTGGCATGGTTCCCACTGCACAGGACGCGCTCCCCTTCGGCAAAGCCCTCGATCTCGCGCCCGATCGCGTCGACGACGCCGATGGCGGTGTAGCCCATGCCTGTCGGTGAGAACGCCCTCCGCTCTTCAACCGACGCCTGTCGCCGACGGCGCACGCCGTTGATCTCACTCCCCGCGCTCACTTGCGTGGTGTGGATACGCACGCGCACCTGATCCGGACGCGGGTCAGCGACGGCAAACTCTTCGATTTTCACCTCCCCAGCGGGGGTGAGGATGAGGCGATGGCCGCTGGTGGTCATGGGTGCTCAATCTCCATCCGCCGTCCCTCTCGGCTCGACGCATAGGCTGCCTCAACCAGGCGCGCTACTTGCAGCGCATCCTCGCCGCCGGCGGGCAGTGGACCCGCCCCTTGGGCGGAGCGGATGAAGTCGCGGATAAATTCCTCACCGGCGGCGCCGCCGTAGGCGGGAGACTCACCCAATGTGTAGTCGATCTCGCGGGTGGGGGCGTCGCGCCAATCGGCGTGGGTCGTTTCCACGAAGAGCGATGTGGGTGCACCGGTAGAGCGCCAGTACATGCGTCCACTGCGACCGTTGAACCCGGCGTAGGTGTCGTAGCCCTGTTTGTTGTGGTAGCCGCCGCCACTCAACGCCAGCGTATAGCCGACGTGGAGCGATCCAATCGCACCGGAGGAAAAACGCAGGCTGAGCGTCGCCACGTCTTCGACGTCGATCTCCTCGCCGCTGCGGGTGGCAACCTCGGCGGATACTGAGACAATCTCGTCGCCGGTAACGAAGCGCATAATGTCGAGGTAATGACAGCCCAGCCACGAGAGCATACCGCCGCCCGCTTTGGCGTTGTCGAAGAGCCAGTGTTGCGGGTTGCGGAAGCGTACACCTGTGGTCAACATCCGCATTTCTACTGTCATCAACTCGCCCAGAAGGCCCTCTTGCATCACGGCGCGCATCTGACGAACGACTGGGTTGCGCCGATTCTGATAGCAGACGCCCAGTTTCAACCCGGCACTGTTGGCGGCGTCGACCACCTTTTGCACGTCAGCCGCGCTGCGCCCAATCGGCTTCTCGGCCATGATGTGCTTGCCGGCGTCGAGCGTCTTCAGGCAGATGGCAGGACCCAGGTCGTTACGCAGAGCAGCGACGACGAAGAAAATATCGTCGTGGGCCAGGATCTCGTCAAGGTTGGTAGATGCGCCCGCGATCTTGTCCCCTTGCGTCTGTTGCACGCGGGTGAGGGCGTCGCCGTTCTCGTCCCACAGATAGATCCGCTGGATTTCGGGCAGTGCTTGCAGTGTGCGCAGGTGCGCCAGCGAATGTGGATGTTCAATGCCCAACAGGGCAGCGCTCAGTTGGGTCATCGTTGGCCTCCGGCTTGCACGGTGGATGTGACAGGCAGCGGCAAATCCACGCGCACGTTGCCCAGTTGATGTGATCGCAACATCGCCAGCATGATCTCCACGGTCTTGCGCGCTTCCTCGCCGCTGGAAACCAGTTCGCCGCCATGCTCCAGCACGTGGATCAGTTCTGCCACTGCGCCTGACTGGTAGGCGAACATATAATCGCCGGGGACAATCTCGCTGCGCGCCCACTCGTAGTGCGAAAGCCCACGGATCAGCGTCGCGCCCCGATCCGACACTTCGATGCGGCCATCGTCGCAGATCAGCTCAAACTGTGATCCGGGCATGTCCACTTTGATGCTGTTGTAGAAGGCGCGCACGCCGTTGGCATAGTGGATGTAGGCCGTCACCGCAGGGTCAGTGGCCGGATCGTGTCCACCGTCGCCTTTGTATTCGGTGAAGTGATCGAAGCCTTCTTCCAGGTGCGCGAAGACCCAACCTGGCTCCGATTCGGCAAAGAAATTGGTGAGATCGACCATATGGGTGCCATTGCGGAAGAGCATGGAGCGGCGGCTGTACATGCTGGTGACGATGCTGCGCAGCGCTCCGATCCTACCGCTGCGGATCAACTCGCGGGCGGCGTGGAAGGCCGGTCCCCAGCGGCGGGTGTGTTCGATGGAGAGCAGAACGTTGCGGGCTTGACAGGCGGCGATCATGCGGTCGGCGTCTTCGAGCGTAACCGCGATGGGCTTTTCGCAAAGAATGGCGCGTGCGCCGCCGGCGGCGGCGTCGACGGTGATCTCCGCGTGCAGGTGGTCGGGCGTCACCACGCTGACCAGATCTGGGCGCACGTCGGCCAGCATCTGGCGATAGTCGGTGTAGTAGCGAAGATCGGGCCAGACGTCGCTCCAGTCCGCTTTGAAGCTGTCGAGCGCGTCCTGGCGAATGTCACAAACGGCAATCAGATCGGTCTGCGGGTGACGGTGATAGGCCGCGGCATGGGAGCGGGGCATCGCGCCGTAGAGCGGCAGATCCGGCTCATCGGGCCGGCGTGCACCAATACCGGTCAACCCAACAATGACTGCGGTGTAGGTTGCTTGCGTCATGCGATAGATCCTTGTGCGGGAGGTAGGTTAGTCCAATGTCATGCGTGGATCGAGGGCGTCGCGCAGGCCGTCGCCGATAAAATTGATCGCCAACACACAGAGGCTGATCATCAGGCCAGGCGGGATCCACAGCCACAAATAATCTTCGAGAATGGCGATGGACTGCGCTTCATTGAGCATGTTGCCCCAACTTGGCGTGGGCACCTGCACCCCCAACCCCAAGAAGCTCAACCCTGCCTCGGTGAGGATCGCACCGGCGATGCCGAAACTGGCCGCCACCGTAATCGGCGCTACCACGTTAGGCAAGATGTGACGCAGGATAATCTGTGGGGCAGGCACGCCGATGGCATGGGCAGCGGTGATGAAATCCGTCTCGCGGATCGAGAGCACCTGCCCGCGCACGAGGCGGGCCACACCTGTCCAGCCGATGAGGCCGATGGCAAGCATGGCGTTGATCAGCCCCGGCCCGACGATGGCCACGATGCTGATCAGGATCACCAGCACCGGGAAAGCCATCACCGTGTCTGTTACGCGCATGATGAGGGTGTCGGTACGTCCGCCAAAGTAACCGGCGATACTACCCAACAGGGTGCCGATGGTCATGTAGATCGTGACGGCCACCAGCCCTACGGCCACGGAGACGCGTCCACCGTAGATCACGCGGCTCCACACGTCACGTCCTGTAAGGTCGGTGCCGAGCCAGTGTGCAAGGCTAGGCGGCTGGCCCACTTCAGTCAAAATAATCTTATGCGGCGGGATCGGCGCTACCACCGACGCCAACGGAAAAACAAGCAACACGACGATGATCATGAAAACACTGCTGATCACAGCCAGCCGGTGTTTCAAAAAGCGCCGGAAGGCGCGTCGTGCCAGCGATTGGCTGTGCGTTTTCGTCTCCGCCACAAGCGGCAACGCGCCCTGCGACTGTGCGCCGGCTTCTTGTTGAATCGTCACAGCATCTGCTCCGAAATCAGTTGAGATGGTTTAGAATTTATCCGTAAGTTCACAGCGGCCCGGCGAAGTTAGCCTGTTTAGAGCGGACGTAGTGCTGCGCACTGTAATTTACGGCTAGACACTTAGTCATAGCGAATGCGCGGATCGGCGATGGCGTAAGTGAGATCGGTGATCAGATTGCTGATGACGATCAACACTGCCGAGATCAGCACCATCCCCATAATCAGCGGGTAGTCGCGGGTGGTGACACCGTCGAGGTAGAGGATACCCATCCCCGGCCAGTTAAAGATCGTCTCGATGATCAATGCGCCGCCGAAAAGCGTGGGCAGGCGTAGCCCAATCACGGTGATCACCGGCAGCAGCGCGTTGCGCAGCGCATGGCGCAACAGCAGGGCGGTCTGTCCCAGTCCTTTGCTCTTGGCGGTGACCATGTATTCCAGGCGAATCACCTCTAGCATGCTCGATCGTGTGTAGCGCATGATGCTGGCCATGCTCTCCAGCCCCAATACCAGTGCAGGCAGGGTGAGATAGCGCAATCGATCCCAGAGTCCCTCCCAAAAGCCGAAATGCGCGCCAATTGTCGAGTAGCCGCTGGTAGGGAAGATATCGAGCTTGACCCCGAACAGGTAGATCGCGGCCAGGGCTGCGAAAAATCCCGGCACGGATATGCCCACGAAGACAAACCCAGTGAGGAAGTAATCCAGCCGCGAATACTGCTTGAGCGCCGAGAGGATGCCCAGCGGAATGCCCAACGCCACCGCAATCCCCAGGGCAGAAAACATCAATTGCAGCGTGGCAGGCAGCCGCCGTCCGATTTCCTCGGTGACGGGGACACGGCTGCGGATGCGTACGCCCATGTTCCCCTGCAAGAGGCCGCTCATCCATTGCAGATAACGCACCGGTGCAGGCTGATCAAGACCATACTTGGCGCGCAAACCCTCAACATCGACATCGCTGATTGAGTCCTGTTGCGCCAGGATCATAGAAGAGACGGCGTCCCCTGGGGCCAGTTCGGTGAAAACAAAGGTAATGATGGTAATGCCGATCAACACCGGTACTGCTTGCAGGATGCGTCGCAGAATGTAGCGGTTCATGGCGATCTCATAGGAAAGGTTGGGCCTGTCTACGCAAGAGAACATGCTGAGGTCAGCCTGGCGTCGGACGAGCGACGCTGGTGCTCGTGATCGCTCGTCCGACGTCAGTTGTTTCGGGATAAAACAGACAGAAGTCGCAAGCCCTCGGTACGGGTTCTGCTTGCTGAATCCTCCTGGCGCAGCCAGGGGCGCCCCTACCGAACGTCCGATCTCTGCCGGTTTCTCTGTTAGTCTGCCAAATACCACGTTTCCGGGTTTGTCTCGGGCCAGATGATGTTGGTCCACTGACGGAACTGGTAGTTACACACGTTCTTGTTAATGGCGTAACGGCGATCCTGTTGGAACATGGTCATATGCAGGATCTCGTCGTTGGTGATCATACTAAGCTCATACCACATCTGCTTGCGTGCTTCTGGGTCGGGCTCAACCATCGACTGCGTCACCAGTTCGTCCACTTGAGCGTTGCAGTAGCGCGAACCGTTGTAACCGGCGGGGAACATATTGCTGCAAGTGTAGCGGGGATATTCAAAGGGCGACGCCACACCACAGCAACCATAGCCCAGATCGAAGTCGTGCTCTTCATAGAAGCGGGTAACGAAGGTTGGGCCGTCCATATGCTCGACGTTGACCTTTACGCCGACGTCGTTCCAGAATTGCTGCATCGCTGCAACCACACGGCGATCCAACTCAGACTGATAGTAGGTGACGAATTGCAGCTCCCGATCTGGATCCCACCCGGCGTCGGCAAGCAGTTGCTTCGCCATTTCTGGATCGTAGGGGTATTGGGGCACATTGGGGTCAATCCACGCCGCGATGGGATCGATGGCCGTATAGTCGTAGACCAGCGCCTGTCCTTCGCCGTAGATGCCTTTAACGATGGCTTCGCGATCGACCGCATAGAGCAGCGCTTGCAGCACTCGCTTGTCGGGGAAGTTGTCGTGGTTGGGCCAGACGGCCATCGCACCGGGCAGCGGCGCGCCGACTACAGTCAGATTCTCATCTTCTTCCACACGGTTACGATCGGGGCCGTTGACCGTGTTACCCACCTGAATTTCACCCGCCTCAAGTCCGGGCAACCAGGAAGCCACAGAATCCAGGCCAATCCGGAAGATCAGGCGATCTAGATAGGGCCGACCCTTGTAGTAGTCCTCAAACGCTTCAAGGATGTAATACTGATCTGGCTCATACTCCGTCAACATGAAGGGGCCAGACCCGACGACTTCGGCCAGCGCGTAGGGTGAGGACTGAATCTCAGAGAACGGCACACCCTCGAAGACGTGCTGCGGAAAAAGATTCATGCCACCCATGCCATAGAAGAAATCGGCACGTGGCTCTTTAAGCGTGATCTCTACTGTGGTGTCATCTAGCACCTGCACACCGCTGATCTCGTCCGCCTCACCGGCGGCGAACTCGTCGGCGCCGGCAATCGTGAAGAGCGGTAACACCGTGCGCACACCGGCACCTGTATCAGGATGATAGAGCATCTCGATGGTCCACTTCACATCGGCGGCGGTCAACGGTTCGCCGTCATGCCAGAGGACGTCATCACGAAGGTGGTAGGTGAAGGTCAAACCATCGTCCGAAATGTCCCAGCTTTCGGCCACATCGGGGATGATGTTTTGGCCGGTCATGTCAAGGTCGGTCAGTTGGCTGAAGACGAACTCGTCATTGGTGCTGGCGCGCACGATCCAGTTCTGACCTTGCATGGCGATGTCTGTCTGCGCCAGGGTGACGGTGCCTCCCTGTTTAGGGGCTACGTCAGTACAGACATTGATCCACGATGCATCAAGTAGTTCGGGGGTATACCAATCACCGGCAGGCGCAGCGGCTTCTTCGCCGCTAGTTTCCTCTGTTGCGGTCTCGACCGCCGATTCTTCGGCAGCAGGTACGGCTGCTGGGGCACAAGCTGCCAATGTCACTGCCAGCAGGGCCGCGGCCAGCCACCACAAAACGGATAGATGCTTTCTGCGAATAGACATGCCATTCCTCCCTCATGTTGGATTAAAGTGTGGACGATGCGACAGGGAAGCGTAAGTGAACGGGCCGAATTACCAGGGTTGGTAAGACTTCACAGATCACTGATCGGTTGGCTGGAAGAAGCGAAACGATGACCAGGCGGCTGCCATCGCGAAAGTCGAAGGCGGCAGATAAACGACAAAGGAGAATTGGCCTTTGCCGTGGCTTTGAGACGTGAACCGGTACGGGGAGCGATCCGTCCTTATGCGAAGGTGAATCTTGCGCCGGTTTGTCAATTGGGTCTTGACACTGGATTGGAGAAACTATACTATGCAATTGTGTTTCGTGTCAAGGGGTTTGTGTTTCGTCCTACGAAACGCCTTGCACTAGATCGAGAGCATTATGTCGGATACATACATTGTGAAGCCGGTACACAAAGCCTTGCAGGTCTTGCTTTGCCTGGGAGAAGACCACAGGCCGCAGACGCTGACCGAAGTCTGTTATAAGGTGCGCATACCGAAGACAACCGTCTTTCGGTATCTACAAACCTTATGCGAAGACGGGTTCGTCAGTCACGATAGCGCCACCGATACCTACCGGCTTGGTCTGCGCCTCTTCGAATTGGGGCAGTTAGCCGGCGAACAGCTTCGGGTGCGCGATGTGGCCTGGCCGTACCTGCAAAGCCTGCGCGATCAATTCAACGAGACGGTCAACCTGGGCATGCTAGACGGTACAGAGATTGTCTACATCGACATGGCGGAAAGTCGTCATTCACTGCGCATGCAGGCGCGCTTGGGCAGCCGCGATCCCGTCTATTCCACGGCGTTGGGCAAGGCGATCCTGGCCTTTACGCCGCGAGAACGGTGGCCGTTGCACATCCCCGAACGCTTTGAGCCGCGCACGCCGCAGACCCAGGTCTCGCCCGGCATGCTCTATACGGAACTGCTCAATAGCCGTCAACGCGGCTATGCGCTGGACAACGGCGAAAACGAAGAAGGCACCCTCTGCATCGGCGCGCCGATCTTCGATCACAGCGGGCAGGTGCTTTATGCGCTCAGTCTGTCGGCTCCCGCCAGCCGCATGGACGAAACCGATCTGCCCACCGTTGCCGCTGCCATCGTCGAAACCGCGGCGACGGTGTCTCAGCGGCTAGGATATCGGGGGACAGACGACGGACGACAGATGACCGTTGGAGCACCGCCCTGAGATAGGTTGCAGATCTGGATCACTTTCCATCGCGGCGTTGTTTCCCCACGGTGCAACAACGTTCTGGATACGGCGTCGCTTGTCAATCGTTATCTCCGGCTCTCACTCACCCACAGGAGACATTTACACATGCAACCGATCCGCTACGGCATTCTCGGTTCAGGATTTATGGGACGCACCCATGCAGAGGCGCTGCGTCATATCGAGGGGGCAGAGTTGACGGCGCTGGCCCTGGGCTCGCGAGCCGGCAAACTGGCCGAGGACTACGGGGTGGCGTTGTGCGATTCCGCCGAGGAGTTGATCGCCCGCCAGGATGTGGACGCGGTGATCATCGCCACGCCGCAGTTCGTTCATGCGGAGCAGGCGCTGTTGGCTGCTGCCCATGACAAGCACCTTTTTATCGAGAAGCCGATGACGACGACGGTGGCAGACGCCGACCGTATTTTGGAGGCGTGCGATCGCCGTGGGCTGGCACTCTCCGTAGGCTATCAGCAGCGTTACCGCAACGTGCCTCGCGCCGCCCATGACGCCATCCAGGCCGGGCAGATTGGTCAAGTCCTTACGATTCAGTTCAACCAGGCATTTATGCTTTTCACCGATCCAGGCTTCGGCGGCGACTGGGGATGGTGGGCAAACCCTGCCAGCGTAGGACACATCCTTGCCGGCGGTGTCCACTCGATTGATCTGTGCCGATGGATGCTGGGCGCCGAAGTGGTGAGCGTCTTCGGCCATTCGCGCACCTTTCGAGAGCCGCACGAACCCGAAAACACGACGATGGGGTTGCTTACCTTTGACAACGGAGCGGTGATGTCGTTGTGGGCTACCAGCGCCTGCCCGCCGCCGGCCTTCCCCGGTCAGGTCTTCCGCGCCTATATCATGGGCGAAACCGGGATGCTCGACATGGACGCCTACGACAAGTTGCAACTGGCCAATGACGGGTCCTGGCGGACGGTGGCAGAGCAGCCCCCCGTTAACACCGAATACGCCGACACCGCTTTCCGCCAACCACGCATGCAGGCCTACATCGATCAGTTGACCGCCTACAACAACGCCATTCGCCAGCAGACCACACCCCCCGTAAGCGGTGCGGACGGTCGCACCGGCGTCGCAGTCGCCCTGGCGCTGCTCGAATCTTCGCGTACAGGGCAGATGATACGGATGA
>CAVWAL010000006.1:0-116832 GCA_963752935.1 uncultured bacterium | reverse complement strand
CATAGTTCACCCAGTTCAACCGCATGGCCGTGCTCCTTAAGCGATGGTGGGGTTACCCCAACTGCCGCCGCTGACCAACTTGACGCCACACCGTTGGTGCGGTCCATGCCTACGCCCACGCCGAATTCCATCTCGATGTTAAGCTTCTTGATGGGGTAATCGTGGTCCGCCGTGGTTTCAGGCGCCACATACGCACCGAAGCCCACGTCAGGGTGCACCCGCACCGCCAACGGATTGCGGCTATCCAGGCTGCCGTAGGACTTGCACAGAGCGGCGAAGGTGGTCGGCACCCGGCTGGACGCACGCAGCTCGATCAGCCCGAAGTTGCTCTGGTAGTAGCCGACCATGCCGTACATGCGCTGTCCACGGGCGAAGAACTCATTGCCGCTGGTAACGCCGCCGCGGTCGACCATGCTCACCACGGTATCCACCAGTTCCACGAAGCCGGTGAGGGCGTAGTAGGCGGCAACATCCGCGCGGCTGACCATGGCGGTGTAGGGTGGTTCGTGGCCGTGTTCCTGCAAGGTCTCGGCCATCAGGTTGAGGCTGTCGGCCAGGCTCAACGTGTCGTCGTCGATGCCCAGGTAGTGGTCGTGCGCCGTGGTGAACGCTTCGCCGTCATAGGCAGGCGGCGCATAGTCCACATTGCCGCCGGCGCCGCGCACGAAGGGCACATCGTACCCGCTCGTGCCGATGGCGTTTTCGGTGTTGGTGAACCACCGCGTGAGCAGCTTCTGCTCAAAACGCCACTTGAGACGGCGCACCTGATGCGTGATGGCGCTGTTGAGCCTGGCGCTGCGTGCATCGCGGAAGTAGCGTTTGCTGCCGCCGATAGCCCCACCGTAGACACGCAAGTCGAGCATATGCCCGATGGTGCTGCCGCCCACGCTGTCGACGTTGTCGAGATCGGTGATGTCAGGCGCCGCCGTGACGCTGCCGCCCTGCTCATACTCCATGGCGATCTCTTCGGTGGGGTAGAACAGCCAGCCCCACTGATTGACCATCTCCTGATTAAAGTCGGTCAGGGCCAGGGCCACCTGATTGATATACTGCCCGTAGGTGATGCCGTCGCGCAGCGCCCACTCGGCCAGCCGGGTGCCATCCCAGCCGGTGGGCAGCGCCTTCGCCAGAATTGTTTGCGGTCCAACGATCTCAGCCATTGCTTAATTCTCCTTATTCCGAAGCTGCGACGCTACGCACGGGGTTGACGAAGAGCACGCTTGCGCTTTCGGCGTACCCGACGATGCGGTCGAAGGTGGCGGCGGCGTCTGCGACAAGGCCCACGGTGTCGCTGAGCCAGATAGTGTCTGCCGGGGTCATGCCGCTGAAGCCCGACACAGGTCCGAAGACGCACACGGTCACGGGATCACCGGCGGCGATGGTCGTCTCGCCGTCGTAGCCGGCGACGACGATGCCGATCACCTGTTCCAGGCCGTCTGCGTTGGCGTCTGCGTGCTCCACGTCGCCGTCGGCGGCGATGTAGACCGCATAGCCCACGGTGAGCGCCGCCCCAGCCACATAGCGGCGCAGCACGGCGCCGGTGAGGGGTCGAATGTTGGCGGATGTCAAGGCGATGTCTGCCATAGCTTATTTCTCCTTATAGACCCATGCGGGCACGCGCCGCCTGGCGCGCTTCCGGGGTGTCGTCGATGCTGCGGCTGTCGCGCACCTTGCCGGGCACCACCGCAGCCGGACCGGCCAAGGCGTCGCGCACGGTTTCGGCCAGCGGCTTGAGGTCGGCCCATACGGCGTCGGCCACTTCGGCCACACTTTCGGCGCTGCGTTCGCTGCCCACGCGGGCCAGGATCTGCTCCTTGACCATACGCCGGAACGCTTCCACCTTGGCCTTGGCCGCCTCGTTGCGGGCGTTCCAGTTGACCAACTCGGCCACCTTGCCTTCCAGTCTCGTGTCGAACTCACGCGCACGCACGGCCGCAATCTCGCCCTTGAGGGTTTCGATCACGGTGTCGCGGTCGCTGACCTGGCTTTCCAGTTCGGCGATACGCGCTCTCTGTCTCGCTGCCCACGCTTGCCAGTCGGCGATGATCTGCTCTCGGACCGGTGCGGGCACATCTTTGGCGGTTACCGGTCTGTCCGCGATTTCCGCCACAATGGGTTCGCCCATTTCGTTTCCCGACTTCATGTCGGCCTCCTCTGTAGTGAATTCGCGTGTAACGAAGGGGGCCGCCGCATAGCCCAGCGCCGCGCGCTCAGGTGGTGCGAAGTCGAGCGATTCCAGCGTGAAGTCTTTCAACCGCTGCACGCCGTCCCGCACTTTCTCGTATGCCCCTTTGCCGTAGATGCTGGTGGCAATGCTGCCCCCAATGGCCTTGAGCCGGCGAATGTGATCCCGCGCCGCGCCGGGCGGAATATACGCCTTGCCCCAGACCGTCTTGCCTTCTCGCTGCGCACCCACCCACTGCCCGTCAGGGATAGGGTAGGCCGTCGAGCGATCCTCGTCCTTCAAATGCCCAAAGGTGCCGCCGGGTCGTTTGTCGTTGATCTGCCGCACTAAGCTGTCGGCGAGCGCCTCGTCGTACAGCAGGCCATTCTTAGAGATAGCGCCTATCTCTGGGATGACCGGCAGGGTGACGAACATCGGGTCTGCGTCCAGTTCCCTCAGTTCGTCCAGTGAAACCCCGGCTGCTATTTGTACGTCGGGATAATCCCCGCGGAACTGCCCAACGGCGTACTCACGGATCATGGTGGTGCCAGGCATGGGTGCCCTCCCGTTTGAAAATCGCTGATTATTCAGGTGCGCCGCTCTGTGCGCCGGTCTCGTCGCGCCGGTCCGTCCGCCCCGACGTCGCTAGTGTTCCGCTGCGTTCCTGGCTGCCGCCTCGATTTCGTCCTCGGCGTTGTCCACCAGGTGCAGCAACTTGAACGTGGTCACGTCGGTGAGCAGGTCGTTGCGTTTGGCGAATTCCAGGTACTTCAATCGGATCGCCTCGTCCTCTTCGATCAGCGGCGGCCAGGAGACTGTAACGAGCCTTGCACAATGCCGCCATCGGTCAGGGCCATGGTAGCCAGCCAGATCTCGCACAGATCGAGCAGCCAGCCCTCCGCGGCTTTCTGCCGCGCTTCGATGTCGCGCACCCATTGCGTCATCTGCGTTTCAGCCGATGCCCTGGCGCTCGATAGTTCGTTGCCCCAGATGAACTCGGGGATGCCGGTGTGATCGAGCAGCAGGTAGAAGAGACTCTTGAGCGCCTGCGTGCTGTCTGCCGTAAAGCCGATGGGTGGGGATACAAAACTGGCACGCCGCCCTTGCCCACCAGGAGCACGGCGCTTGAGTCGATGTTGAGCTGTGTGCGCGTGGCGGTGTTGCCGTCTTTGTCGGTGTAGGTGTCGGCCTCGGCCGGCTCGTTGGCGTTGATGACGGCGTTGATGTCCTCCATGCCCGTGAAGGCGAGCAGAGGATTGCCCAGCAGCTTGGCGCCGTCCAACTGTTTGTAGATCAGATCGTCGTACTGGTCGTAGAGTGGCCGCAGCGTCTCGTGGATGCTGTGGCCGTTGGTCTCGTTGGCGCTGCGCCCGTTGGCCAGATGCACCACCGGCAGCCGCCCGATCAGGTTGGGGAACTCTTGCACGCTGACCACGCTGCCCGACCTCCCGTCGGCTCCCTCTTTGATGGTCAGGGTTCGACCATCGGCGCGGTATTCGTCGAAGAGCGCCAGTTCGCCCGTTCGCATCTCCACCGTCAAACTGATAATGCTGCGGTAGTCGATGCGGTCATGTTCCACCGTCACAGCGTCGGGGCTGGGGATGCTCAGACTGCCATCGCTGTTGACGATGGCGTACTGGTCACCCAGGCCTACAGCATCCCGGTAGAGCTGCATCAGGTCGGCGTGAGCATCGTTGAGGAAGTCGCCGAGAAGGCTGTCGGTGTAGCGGCGGCGGACGTTGATCTCGTCGTTGCCTTCCTTCTGGAGCGTAATCTCGACACCCCGGCCCAACACCCAACTGGTGAATATCTGTTCGATGCGTTTGCAGAACAGTCCGCCAAGACTGTAGCCTTTGGCCTTGCCGCGGCGCAGCTTGTCGTAGAACTCGTAGTCGGGGATCGTCTGGTCGATGTTTTTGGCATAGGCCCGCGACTTGTAGACGTTGGCCCTTGCCTCACCCACCGTGTAGCGCCCGATTAGCTCCGAAACGCGTTCCCCCTCTGTGTTCGGTCCGTCCGCCCTATCGTCTACTGTCACGGCTTTGCCCCTTGTTTCGACTGCCATATAGGCTGGTGGAATGCGGAACTACCTGGATGGTACTCGGCCTGGCCAGCTTGTTAAACGCGCCGCTGCTGGCGTCGGCCTGGTCCTTATAGGTGCCGTTGGGGAAGGCGACCAGCTCGTTGAGGTAGGCGTTGTTCCAGCCGCCCGCCATCAAAAAAACGTTGCCCACTTCCGCCTGCGCCGCTAAGGGCAGCGCCCTGGTCATCTTGTCTCCTGTCACCCGTTCTGCCCGCACTGCGTAGCCTACCAGGCGTTTGATGGTGTTTTCGGCGCTCTCTTTGCCGCCGCTGCCCGGCTCCTGCTCCACCCAGATCGACACCGTGCCGTAGGTCGAACTGTCCAGCGAGGCCGTCTGCACGATGATGCGCTCGCGGTCGGCGGCGCTCCACTGCCCGCGCACCACGTCGACCACGTAGCTGCGGCCGTCGGGCGCCATCGCCATCAGCACGCCGGCGGTGTAGGCCCCGGTGTCTGCGCTGCCCGCCTTGTCCCAGTAGCGCACAAAGCGACAGCCTGCGGGCAGCGCCTGCACTATGCTGAACCAGGCACGCTTGAAGAATGAGCCATCCCTGGGGCCGGGTCGCTGCTGAAAGAGCGCGTTCCAGAAGTAAGAGCCGGTGCGCCGGGCAATCACGCGCAACCGCTTGAGCGGGTAACGCTCTGGGCAGAGTGGCTGCCCCGGCTGGCGTTCGTCTGCCTCCACCGTGCAACTGGCCGGGAAATCTGCGGGTTCTGTTTCGGCGATGGCCGGCAGGTTGACAATGTGCCAGCGTTCCGGTTCGCCCGCCTCGCCCGGTCCGTCCGCCGGTCCGTCCGCCGGTCCGTCCGCCTCTTCTTCGGCCAGCAGCCACCCGCTGAGGTCGTCCTCGTGCCAGCGGGTCTGGATGATCACAATGGCGGCGTCGGGCTCGGCGCGTGTGTAAAATGTCGAGCGATACCAATCCTTCTGTTTCTCGCGGATCACCTCGCTGGCCGCCTCCTCGGCGTTCTTAAGCGGGTCATCCACGAGCAGAAGGTGGCCGCCCTTGCCGGTGATTGGCCCACCCACACCCGCCGCCCACAGTCCGCCACCCTGCCCGGTCTCCCACTGCTCCACACCCTCCACGTTGAGCGTTGCGCCCGTGGCCAGATAGTTACTTCTGGCGTTGCGGCTCAACGTGTAGGCCAGTGCGGCGGCATAGCTGGTCAGCCCTACAAAGCGCTCAGGGTGGCGGTAGACGTAGTAGGCGCAAAAAAGGCGGCTGGCCACCTCGCTCTTGCCGTGTCGGGGTGGCATAAAGATCATCAGCCGCGGTAGTTTGCCGTCGGCTACCCGCTGCAACACCTCGATCAGGATCTCAATGTGCCGGTAGAACTGGAGCCTGGGATTGACCAGGCCGATGAACTGACGAAAAGAGAGCGGCTCATCGGTGGGCGCAGGCGAGCGCGGCGCCAGGTCGGGAAGAGTTGTCTGCCGTGGCGCCCTTGCCGACGGCAAGCTGTTCTGCTTCTTGCTGGGCGAGCCTCGTCTTGTCACCAGAGTTCCTTTACTTTAGCTTCTCGATCTCGGCCTCTAGCCAGCCAAGCACGGCGTCCGTCTCGTCGAGTTGTTTCAACCAGGCCAACACGGCGCCGGCCATGGCGTAGAGGAAGGAGCGCATCAGATCATTCATGGTTGTTTGTGTCCTTGAGCTTATGCTCGATCAGTGATTCGAGGCGGACGAGGGCCTTCGTGTTCTCCTCCAACACCGACGCCAGCCGGTTCTTGTCTTCACGTTGTTCTGCGCTGCGTTGCTGCTCGCGGCGCAGCGCGTCCGTCCAGACTCGATTCAGCATCCACAGGGCAAAGGCGGCCAGCCCTCCCACGCCGCCCTGCGCCACCAGCCACTGCAAGAAGTCGTTTTCCATCAGATGTTCCGTGCCCGATCTTGATTCGCCGTCGCCTGCCGTGCGCTTTGTGCCGCCAACCGGCGCAACCCATCCACCGTCACCTTGCGCCCATACTGCTCGCCCAGCGCAAAGCCCTTACGGTAGATGTCAGATTGTTCGGCGCTAAGCGGTTTGAGATCCGCAACCAACTGTGCCAGGATGGAGGGTCTACCGGTCATCGCCACTCTCCTCAAACTCGCCCCAAACTACGGCGTCACGTCTCTGCTACACACTCGCCACCCGCAGGATCATCGCCTTTAGATCGGCCGCCCGCTGCATCGCGGCAAAATGCGTCTCGGCCTGCGCACGATCGATCCGTGCATTGCAGTACTCCATCTTCAGGCGCTGCACCTCATCGTACAGGTGGCTCAGACCGTCCTGGTGTCGCTGCCCCAACAGCGTCTTCACGGCGTGGTCATAGGCCTTGCTCGTCGTGGCAATGCCGTTGAGCGGACCCAGCTTGTTCTGCGCCTGAAGCATCGCCTCGTGGATCGTCTTGCTTTCTGCTGTCTGCAATTCCTCCTGCGCCGTTTTTAAGAACCAGTAGAGCGTCTGCTCATAGGAAATAGCCTCGGCCAGTCGTTCGGCGCCTGCGTTCAACTGCACGATCAGACCCTCGGCCTCATCGATCGTGCGCGCCCAAACGTTTACTGCGGAGTTGATCATCTCGAATTCCTTTCCTGTGGTAGCGGGGGAGGGGACAGGGCCGACGCCCCGACCAACCCATCCTCGACTGCATGAGATCTTCCTGGCCGGCGCCGCATCCTGCTTCTATACAGAAGTATATCGGTTGTATGTAAAATTGTCAAGATACATATTTATAAAACTGTAAAACTGTATGGGGAGCAGGAAGCGGGATTCGGGGAAAAGCAGTGAAGAGGGTGAACAATGGGCAAAAAGTGTAATAGATCGATCTCGTCTTTAAACCCGCCTTGGTTTCCATACGGCTCGCCGACTCGGCTACTCAACCGGCGCTAGCCCCTCGGGTCAAGCCAAATTTAGAAGTGCCGGCGACACCCGGCACTTCCTGCCACTTGAAGCTATGACGCCCTCGGCGCTGATTGCCGAAGAGGTGGTCGGCTGGTTCCAGTGGGGATGAAGCCGGCGTGAATGAGCCGGCGAGCCAGATCTCGACAAACCGGACGAGTAGATCCAAACCCCTACGATGGCGGGTTATTGATAGATTTCCATTGATTGTATAGAACAAATATTCTAGTGTCAATGGGTTTTCTGTAAAAAAATGCGTCCGATGAGTTAAAGAAAGGTACATATTTACAGAAAGTCGGTTATGGGTGCCCCAATCTGGCATCACATCGTGGACCCGCCAACGGCTCCTTCCCCGCTTGCGGTGGAGGGCTGGGGAGGGGTCCATGGCGCCGGTTGCCTGCGTGGGTAAGGGCGCACCATATCTATTTCTGTAGCCCTACTCTGTGTCGGGATTGGTGGATTCGGCCAGGTACCCGTGGTAGGGTGGTCTGGAAGGAAGATCCACTGAAGAGCGGCAAGTCGCTCATGAGCAATAAGAAACCGATGCTATGCTAACCAAAGACAAAGTCCTGCACGTTCTCCTCGCCATCGTAACCGTGATTCTGGTCTTCGCCGCGCTCAAAGCAACCAGGCCGTTCAGCCTGCCTGTGGCCTTCTCAATGGTTCTGGTGATCTTCTTCTATCCCCTCTACGGCCGCCTGAACCGGATGATGCCCAAAGGGTTGAGCGCCGTTGCGATTCTGCTCATTGCACTGCTCTTTCTGGCGTTTGTAATCGTGGCGCTCTCCTACAGCGCGTCCACCCTGGCGCCCAGACTCCCGGACTACCTGGACCAAACCCAGCAGATGCTGAGCCGGGTGCCAGGGGTCTCACTTTCTTCTATCCTGCCCACCCAGGGCGGCTCCCAGGCCGGACAGCAGCTCAGCGGCGTGCTTCAAGGGCTGCAGACGGCTGCTGTGCCCCTCAGTCTGACCGTGCTCGTCTTGACGCTGCTTGTCCTGATGTTGTTGGAGAGCGATCAGTTCGGCCCCAAGATCAGACGCATGTTCGACGATGGCAACAGCCAGAAGATCCTGCAAGCCTTCCGGCAAGCCTCGCCGAAGTTCGTCCGCTACGTACTGGTGCAGTCGCTGACCAGCGTCTTGACCGGTGTGCTCACCTGGATCTGGTGTCTTGTGATTGGGATTGATTTTGCCGTTATCTGGGGCCTGACTGCGTTCGTGCTCAACTTCTTTCCCACGATTGGATCGATCGCAGCGGTCGTGCCACCGGTGCTCTTCGCCTTTGCCTTTAGCGACGTACAGACAGGGCTGCTGATCTTTGGGGGGCTGGCGGTCATCCAGATCGTGCTCGGCAACTTTGTCGATCCCAAACTGCAGGGCCGAGCGCTAAAGCTGTCGGCGGTGGTCGTGCTCCTGGCCGTGATCTTTTGGGGCTGGCTCTGGGGAATTGGCGGGGCCATCATCGGCGTGCCACTCACGGTCTTCCTGCTTCTCTTCCTGCAAGAGTTCGAGTCGACTCATCCAATGGCTATCTTGTTAAGTGATCTGGGCGATCTACAGTGACTTCACTCTACAGAGAACGACCCATCTGCATCAATCAGCAGGCAAGGTGGGTAGGTAGTACCATATTGTAGCGCGATATCTTGTGAATAATCTTAGTCTAAGCGCAAAATGCAAACGAGTGGTCAATTCCATATCTGATCGGACCCAGGGTGAAACACAAGATACTTGCTGTAGATGACCAGAAAGTAATGCGTCAGTTGATCCAGTTTTCACTGGCACGTGAGTATGAAGTGATCGAAGCCGGCGGTGGACAGGAAGCACTGGAAATATTGGCGCAGTACGAGTCTAGCGGCAAACTCATGCAGATCAGTGCAATGCTTCTGGATATCTCAATGCCGGGGATCGGCGGGTTCGAAGTGTTGCACAGCGTACACCAACAATACCCGAAGCTCCCTGTGCTGATGTGCACGGCCATGAGCACCATGGAGGACGTGGGCAAGGCCATCTCGCATGGAGCAGTGGGCTATATCGTCAAACCGTTTGACGGCGTAACCCTGCGCGACAAACTGCAAAAGGTGCTTGCCCGTTGATCTTGTTGCGTCACCTACCGCGAATCTGTGCTACCCGAGGTTCAGCGACCTTCTCATCTCTTTCTGATGTGGATAACAGTAAATACGCCCGCCAAACGTTGCCTGCTTCGCAAGGCAGTAATCACGTTCTTTGTCCGAGACGGGTTTGCCACAGTGCGCGCAGGTAGCGGCGGCTGTTTCGGCGCGCGCCGGAGGCGATTCGTGGCTGGAACCAGAGGAGAGGCCTGACGTCAGCGTGGGCGACGGCGTAACCGGCAATGTGGGCGCGGGTGTCGGCTCCTTCTTGAGGGCAAGCAGACGCCCCACCAGCTCATCGCGATCCCAGAGTTCCACCCGGTTGGCCTTCGCCAGCGTCCTGGCCTGACGGCTGAAGGTACTATTGGTAACAACCATCGCTTTGTTGCACCCGTAATAGTCCTTGGCGGTCACAGCCTCTTGCACAGCCTTGACACCCACCGTGCGCTTGTAGCGTTTGGCCTGCACCGCGATTTCTTCATGGCCCCGGCGCAGGACAAGATCCGCACCGTAGTCCCCCTGGTAGGGTGTACGCTGCACCTGATAGCCCAGCTTCTTGAAGAGAATTTCCAAGTATCGCTCAAAGTCCTCGCCGTTGAGCTTGTCGAGGTCGGCAATGCCGGATCGGGAAAGGCGAGCGGTCTTGTAGAGGTAGACCCCCAGGCGGACCAGCAACACGACCAGCACCAGCAAAGTAACCGGCCAAAATGCCAGCATCACATCCCACAAGATCCTCAGCGCATCCATGACCGTCCCCTCTTTCGTTAAATCCAATCTGAATTCGGAAGCCTCCAGATATCAACCGGCACTGCCCACATCTTAGCGGAAAGCACGTCACCTGCCAAGCATCAGACTGGCACTTTGCCTGCCACAGCAACAGCCAGGGGTACACAGGCCTATATCAGATTCGCCGGAATGGTTTCGTAAAGTAAGGCCCTCCCCGATTCGATTGTCGCCTGACCCGCTTTCAAATTGTGGTTGACAATCGCTGCAATCATGCGATAATGGGTGGGTCCATCAAGGTCAATCTCTCTCAATCGCATGGATTCGATTCATCCTGAAGCGAAACGGAAAGTCCGTAGCGTGTCTGTGTTTGCATTTCTTCTCAACGCAGACAGGACTTGGCCGCCGCATGTGCTTACTTCTGCCTGGCAGAACTACCCGCGCCTCATCCGGAGCACGTTCTAGAGCAAAAGGAGTATGACGATGCAGCAGATGAATTCAAAAGGGCTCAACCGCCGGACCCTGTTTAAGGTAACAGGTGCATTCGCAGCCGTTGCAGCCGCATTCGGACGGAACACGGGCGAGATCTCTGCCCATGATCTGAAACCCGACGATCCACTGTACCGCTACGACGAATACGAAGAGATCGTCAATCGCCGCGACACCGCCGTCCGGATGGTGTTCGAGTGGCCGAATATCCAGAACAGCATCCTCTTCGGCAACGTGCGCAATGGGCTCAACGGCTTTCAATTCAGCTATGGCATACCCGCCGAGCAGATTCAGGTGGTCGTTCAAGCCTATGCCTCGGCCAATGCAGCCACCTATGACGATGAGATTTGGGAAAAGTACCAGTTTGGCGAATTGCTCAATGTGATCGATCCGGAGACGAAAAAACCGGCCGAGCGCAACATCTGGGCCAAGAGCAGCATCAGCGCCGATGACCTGGAGGAGATCCCCGAGGAGAGGGATGACCCCTACTACGCCGACACCAGCATCGAGGGTCTACACCGGCGAGGGGTGTTGTTCCTGACCTGACACCAGACCGTCCATGGGCACGCCAGTTTGGCGGCCAACAGCAAGTACAACACCGACAACATGACGGTTGATGAAATTCTAGAAGACATTCAGAATCACCTGGTACCTGAGGCCATGCTCATTCCTGCTGCCGTAGGCGAATTGGTCTTTCTACAAGACAAAGGCTACCGTCTCGTGGTCAACCATTAGCGCCTGAACAACCGAGAGAGATGACCGAACACCTGCCCGAGCGATCCGGCAGGTGTTTTTTAGTACGCCCGGCTACCACTGCACGACGACATCGTAAACGTAAACCCCGGCTGAGAGTTGTGTTCACAGCCCACCTGAAACGTGATAGACTCATTCTATGATGCGAGGACAAACACGAAGCAAGGAAGGAGAACTATGAACAAGCGCGAGGCACTTCTTGATCTGATTCACGGTCGAGCGTCACTGGATTACACGCCGGCGGCTTTCTTCATGCACTTTGACAGCGTTTACCACGCGGGGCAGGCCGCAGTGGACAAACACCTGGAATACTTCCGCGCCACGGGCATGGACTTTGTGAAGATCCAGTTTGAACAGCACATGCCGGCTGCGCCATCCATCAGCAAGGCCGACGACTGGGCAAAGATGCCGCTGTTGCCGGAGTCGTTCTTCGAGCCGACGTTGCGTGTAGTCGAAGGGCTGGTGAAGGCGATGCACGATGAGGCCCTGGTCGTGATGACGCTCTACTCGCCCTTTATGCTGGCGATGCAGTTGGCGGGCGATGCGGATCTGGACCGGCACCTGCGCGAGAACCCGGATGCCGTCAGGCAGGGGCTGGCGACCATGACTGAAAACGAACTGACCCTGGTGCGGGGGTGCATGCGTGCCGGGGTAGACGGCTTCTACGCCTCGACTCAGGGCGGTGAGACGTCCCGCTTTGGCGATGGGAGTTTTTTCCAGGATTACATCAAGCCCACCGATCTGGCCGTGTGGGATGAAATCAAGGGGTGCACCTTCAACATCCTCCACATTTGCGATTACGTGGCCGGCTACAACGACCTGACGCCCTTTTTGGATTACCCGGGGCATGTCGTGAATTGCAGCCTGACGCTAGGCGACCGCAAACTGCGGCCCACCGAGGTGGCAGAGCTGTTTGACCGGCCCTATATGGGCGGTTTGGAGCGCAAGGGTGTGATCGCCACGGGTGGCCCGGCAGAAATCCGCACGGCCGTAGAGAATGTTCTCGCCGAGGCGCCAGAACGCTTCATCCTGGGCGCCGACTGTACCATCCCCAGCGATACGCCGTGGGATAACCTGAAGACTGCGATCGACGCTGCTCACCGGCATCGGCGCTGAGTGGAGCCGGGTTGAGCCGAATAGCCTGGCTGCTCTCCAATCCAATACGCCCGGGCCGTAAGGCCTGGGCGTTACTTATCCTGAATAGAGATCCTCGGCCCGTTCATGGTGTCAGATCGGTTGTGGCCGCAGAAGTGCTCAAGTCGGCCAAAGTGATAAGTTGACGATTGACTTCCTCCACCTCGGCGCCTGATTCCACCAACAGGGTAACCAGCGGTGCGCTGTCAGAGAGACTGTTGGTGTGGTGGCGCAAATCTTTCAGGAGGTAGAGGCACAAGTAGTCACTGCCGGCGGTGGCGACCCAAACGTGTGCACGCCGGCGCAGGAGAGCGACGACGTCATCTGTGAACCCGCGGCCACGAATCTCTACACGGGTAGCGCAACGAGTGTGGATTTCGGCGGCAGGCACCGCGGCGAGTAACACACCACGGCAAAGCACACCGATGCTATCACAGCTAGATTCCAGCGTGTCCACATTCACTCCGGTCAGGACGAGGGTGGCGCCGGCGGCACGCACAATGGCTTCGAGACGATGGTAGACAGTCAAGTGCTTGCTCAGGTAGCTCGCCCCAGCCGCAGGTTCGTCCAAGAGGACGAGCGGTGTGTGTTGGATTGATGCCTGAAGAGTCGTTAGTAGCTCCTCACAACGGCCTGGATTGTCCAACTCTTGTGGAGCACCAACAAAGAGAGCGCAGGAACGGATCTCTTCGCTTTGCGTCCACACATCGTAACCGAGAACGTGAGCCGAGCCGCTCGAAGGCAGCAGCCTGCCGCCCAGGATGCTCAACAGGGTCGTCTTGCCGGCGTTGGCCGGGCCAACAATGCCGAGGATAGCGCCGGGGGCGACTGTCACGGTTAACCGATCCACGGCGCGTTGCTCGACCAAAGAGCCGGGTCAATAGGTGGGTATGGATGGCAGGGACGCCCATGGTCTTTTCTTCTCATAGCAGCGATAGATGCATCTGCCATGATTACATCACGCGCTGGCAAGTCAAATCGTAGGGGCGAATGTCCTGTGATCTGTGGACAATCGACCATGCTAGATACGTGGAAGTAGGAGAATGCTCAAGGAGCAAAGTACAGATGAACAAATGTACCCTGGCCTTCGACACTGCGGATGCTCAGTCGGCCTTCGAGCAGTCTGGCGCGTTCCTGCATGTTATGCAGCCCACCCGAAAGGACAACTGCATCGGGCATGAAGCCGACGCCATTGTCCTCGATCTGCAGATGGATCAGGCCGTCAACCAGATGCAGGTGCACAACGATTTCGCTTGCCAGAGCGTGGCGTTGAGCATTTAGCAGTGCTTCCTGAGCAATACGCAGTATCTCCATCGACCTGTGCAGACGACAACAGCCCAGGATCGAGCGGATCTAGTGTCGAGGCGTGGCTTGAGTTCGCTCTCCCCAAACATCATATCTGATAAGATCTGCCAACTTGAGCGCTGATGTCTTGCCGGGCGCTCTGCAAAGGGATTCAGATCGAGGATGTAGCTGCGGATATCCATGATCACGTTGTTCAAGTTGGTCATGATCTGGCTCAGGCGCGCGTAGACGAGTTGTGGTTCACCGTCGATGCGCTGCCGGCTATCTTCGAGCATGAGACCCACGGCATAGATCGACTGAATGACACCGTCGTGCAGTTCGCGGCCAAAGCGCTCGCGTTCCTGCAAAACTGCCAGCTTTCTCGCTCTGGCTATAGAGACAATCGTTTTCGATAGCAATCGCACTCTGGGTTGCGAATTTGAGCAGAATCTCCGCATCTTCTTCCGAAAAAGGAATGATGCACGGCTTTCCATCGTGGCCGACAACGGTCTTGTCGGTGAGGAAGAGTGTACCCATTGCGCGGCCCTTAGAGGTCACCGGCACCGCTAGCAGTGAACGCATTGCCGGATGATGGGCTGGGAAACCGGCCGTCCGCCCGTCTTGCCCCAGATCGGCCACACGCAGCGCCTGCTTATTTTTCAGCGTGAGCCCCAGCAAACCCGGGTGCACGGGGAAAGCGCCATCTTCGTGCGCTGCGCCGGCGTGATGCCAGAGGTTACAAACTCCTGGACCCTGCCGTCGTCGGTGTCACTCAGCACACTCAATGCTCCGTAATTGGCTTTGAGCAGTGCTCGGCTCAAATCGACGACTTTCTGTAGAACGGCGTTCAGTTCCGTCTCACTGCTTATAGACAATGCCGCCGCTTGCAGCGCATCCAGCCGGGCAATGTGGTCTTCGATTTCTTCCTCGTGGCGTTGTATAGAGCGCACTAACCCTGTCGACAACAGCCAGGCGCTAACCTGAATCGCCAGACAAATCAATCAGCATATGCAGCGCAGTCGTGGAGTGAGGTTCCAGGGCAATGTGCAGCAAGGCTAAGCAGCATCCAGAGCAGGCCGGCAACGATGAAGCCGAAGAGGTAGAGGCGCCGACCCGCAGAAAAATCTGATATACTGAACGTAAGCTGCTGACATGGGAGACACTCCGGACTTGCCCGCGGCACCAGTGTACCCCAATTATAGGGCGGCGCCCGGTGAGGATCAAGCGACATGACGCTACGTGTTATGCTGGTAGATGATCACGAATTGGTACGGATCGGGTTACGCACGCTGCTTTCTCGTTATCCTGCCTTCGAGGTGGTGGCTGAGGCTGCAGATGCCGCAGATGCCGTGGTGAAAGTTCACCGCTACCACCCCGACATTGTGATCATGGACATCCGGCTCGGCGGCAAGAGCGGCACCGATGCCACCCGTGACATCTTAGCCCAAAGGCCGGAAACCAAAGTGGTGATGCTCACCTCTTACCCCGAAGACGAACTCCTCTTCGACGCCATCGCCGCCGGGGCGTCTGCCTATGTGCTCAAGCACATTGGCAGTGGCGAACTGATCCACGTGCTCGAAGCGGTGGGCCGCGGTGAATCCGATTCTCGATCCGGCGGTGACGCAGAAGGTATTCTATAAACTGCGCGAGTCGGCACGCCGATCTGAAGACGTCGCCTTCGCCACGCTTACCGATCAAGAATTGCGCATTCTGGCTCTGATCACCGACGGCAAGACCAACAAGGAGATCGCCGACCGAGATCTTCTTGAGCGAGCGCACCGTGCGCAACTACGTCAGTTCCATCCTCGATAAGTTGAATCTGGCCTCGCGGGCAGAGGCCGCAGCTTACGCCGTGCGTCATCACATCGAAGCCCATCTGCCCGACTGATCAGGCCGCTGTCCCTTCAACGCCCCCGCAGAATGCCGCCTACAAAGTAACGCCCCAACACCATCGTGGCAGATCTCTGTCCCATCCCCCTCATGCCCCGACAACCGGTTTGCCAAGCCTGTGCTGACTGCGGACTTGGGGGTAAAGGTTAGCACCTCGATGTTGGGGTGGGCCTCTTCCCGCGCTGCGAACATGGCGTCGGCTGCTTCGCGTTCAGCCGGCGCCGTCCACCAGCAGCAGATTCACGACCATGATCAGACCCATCGGCCAGGCAAACTTTCGGGACATTGAATTCTCCTATGGACATAGAGGGTTGAAAGCGTCCGATAGATTCCAAACATGACAGGACATTTGTCCGCGACAGTTGAGGCGGTCGTCCCTGGCGACAGGATGCTGAGCGCAGTAGACTGATGTTGAGGGTTTGATACCGGAGTTTCATTCTTCAGCGAACGGAGTGAAAGATGGTTACTTTCAAGACGATTCTGGTGCCGCTGGATGGATCCGCCCTGTCGGAAAAGGCGTTGCCGATAGCGCTGAGCCTGGCCAGGCAGTACGACGGTCAGATCATCCTGATTCGCTCGGAAGACTTCCCGTCGATCGTCCTGGGTATGGGCGAACCCGGAGCCGGCTACTGGGCCGTGGACGCCGAAGTGCAGATCCACAAGGAGGTCGAGGCCTACCTGGCGACCAAAGCCGACGATCTACGGCATCAAGGCTATCGCGTCGACACGCTGCAAGGACGCGACGCACCGGCCAGGGAGATCATCGAGGCTGCGGCGAACGAGAAGGTCGATCTCGTCGTCATGTCGACGCATGGGCGCGGCGGCGTGGCGCGCTGGGCCCTGGGTAGTGTCGCCGATCGGGTAGCGCACCATGCATCGTGTCCGGTGTTGTTGGTGCGCCAGCTTGAAGAAGAGGCGTAGGTGTGGGCGAACCTAAGGACGTCGCGTTAGCACTCCTCAGTTGTCACAAGAAAATAGAGATAGCCGAACACGAGCCCCACAATCCAGGCCGGATGCAGGCGTAGCCAATCCCAGAAATCCTCATATCGTTGCCGGGGATTGTTTTTGTCTAATCTCAAAAGAGCACCTCCCGATCGGTTTGGCGTTGTCATTTTGCTTGCTGCTGATAGAAGCTCTGACACTCGGCTTCGCGCCCGCGCACGATGCGCTTACCCTGCTTCGGCCCAAAGCCGGGAACACTCGCCAGCCGTCCACTGTAGGCGGCGGATTCGAGTTCGATCAAAGATTCAATGCCGAGGTACTCGTGAATGCGGTCCGCCAGTTCCGGGCCGATCCCCGCCACCGTGGCGAAGATCCGCTCCGGCGTGGCAGCGCCGCGCAGACGATTCAACAGTGGCAATTCCCCTGTGTCGGCCAGTTGGGCAATCGAATGAGCCAGCGAACGCCCAATCGTAGGCAGTTGGCGCAGCCCTTCTTCACCTTCGTCGTGCAGTATCTCGTGCGCCGGCCGCGCCAGTGTACGCAGGGTTTGGGCGGCGGCATGGTAAGCCTGCACTCGAAACGGGTTTGCCCCTTGCGCTTCGAGCAGTTCGGCCACTGCATCCAGCACAGTCGCGATCTCTCCATTGCTTGGGGGAACTGCGCGTGCGTCCTCTGTGAGATCGATGGTAGACACAGGTATCTCCTGCTTGCTAGGCCACTTTTTCTTCCTTCTCAGTATGTAGCCGATTGTCCACGGCGAGGACGCCCGAAACCGAGTGGGCGATGATCCTCGCTTCCTTACATTCGGGGTCATCAAGCACCAGCCCATTCAATTGTACTACACCTTCACCCGCCTCCGTGAGCCGCCGGGGCCCGGGTGTGTCCCATAGTATTGGGTGGGTCCATGTCTTCAGCGGGAAGCCACGACGGATGGACACGGAGGTCCATCCCTACGTGTAGGGACCGGCCTCCGTGCCGGTCCGTTCTGGGTAGCTGCCCTGACGATCAGAACCGAAAAACTTGGGACGCACCCCCGGCGCCCACGCTCGAAAGCGACGAGGCCCTCTCCCTCTGTCTACAGTGAATTTGCTTTGAAGACCGAAGTTTGGGACCCCTCCCCACGCCCTCCACCGTGAAAAAACTCTAACCTTTACCCACAAGTCCCCAGTAGACACAGGCTTGGCAAACAGCGACCGATCTGGGTTCTACGGCTGGGATACTTCGTCGTGATATCGGGCCGGTTGTCGGGGCATGAGGGGAATGGGACGGAGATCTGCGACTATGGGCGAGATGTCGCCCCCATCCCCCTCGTGCCCGTACCAATAGGGTCAATACGAATCCGCTCTTCATACCCACGTCATGGGTAATGATAAGGGCTTGTGCGGGGGGAGTTAGAGGGGGTCAAACTACGATTCTCAACCAAGCTTCGCTTCAAGAGATCAAGCCATTTGTCTCAAACCTGATGGGACACCTGTCCCTTGCGTAGCTTCATGGTTTTTCTTATGCTAGGAGTGTGTCACCAATATCGTTTGGGTCGAAAAGTGGAATGCGTGCTTGTCCTTGATGAAGCCGAGCACGGAGGTGCTCTATGAAGACAAGACGGATCTTGCTGTTGGCAGTACCCTGGGTTGCGCTTGTGGTTCTGTGCGCACTCTGCCTGTGGATCTTGTTCCGTGAAGTGCCTCGCTTTGACACGCCTCTAGCCGGCATCCTGACCAGTTTTGCGGGCGCCGGCATCACCTTTATGGCTCTGGGACTTGTCGTCGAAGCGGTCGAAGAAGAGATGCAAGCCGGTAGGATGCGGCAGTGGACCCGGCGACTGCTTTTCTGGTCTCCCCGGGTGGTGGCGCTGCTCTTCGCTGCGTTCGTGAGCATGTTTGCGCTGGATGTCTTCGGGGCGGGCTACGGTTTCTGGGAGACAGTGCTGGCCCTTGCCATGCATCTTCTGCCCGTGGGCATCCTGCTCATCGGTATTCTCGCCGCCTGGCGTTGGGAATGGCTGGGAACGCTCTTCCTGGTGGGTTGGAGCGTGATATACCTCGTCACGGCTTGGGGCCAGTTCCCCTTCTCAGTCTACCTGCTCATGTCCGGGCTGCCCTTTACGATCGGGTTGCTCTTCTTAGTCAATTGGCTCTATCGAGTCGATCTACACCGGCCTACGCTGGCTACTTGAAAGGAGAATCTATGCGCACCGTTTCAATCATGAAGCTGACGACAATCCTGGGGGTGGCGCTTCTGCTGGCTGTTCTCGCCGTCCCCGCGTCCGCCGTTCCTGTTTCCGCCGCGGTGGAGACCGGACCTGCCCTGCAGCAGACGATCTACATTGTTCGTGCGGGGGATACGCTGTCGGCCATTGCTCGTCGCTACGATACTACTGTGCAGGCGATTATGACCGCCAACGCACTCACCGGAACCCGCATCTATGTGGGTCAGCGACTGGTGATCCCAGGCGACACCACGCCACAGCCCATCCGCTATCAGGTGGTGCGGGGAGACACGTTGAGTAGAATCGCCCAGCGCTTTGGCACCACGGTGCAGGCAATCATGGCGGCCAATGGACTTGCCACCACCCGTATCTATGCGGGGCAGTGGCTGACCATTCCGGCGGGGGGCGTCATCCCCAGCGGAGCTGAGCGCATCCAGTTTGCCGCAGGCGCCACCTCGGCCACGCGCCAGGGTACGGTGCAGTTCCCCGTCCGCAAAGAGTACGTGCTGCGCGCGCTGGCGGGGCAAATGCTCTACGCCCAGGTCAACTCGACGGATGGCAGCGTCAACTTCTCGCTGCAGGGGTTGAGCGACGGCATTCCGTTCAAACGGCTGGAGAACGAAAGCCGCAGTTGGAGCGGCACACTGCCCATGACCCAGGACTATCTGGTGCAGGTGGCCACCACCTCATCCACACCGGTTGCCTACACCTTCTATGTGCAGATCGATGCGCTGCCCACACCCACCACCACAGAGCGTATTCAATTTGCGCCCGGCGCCATCTCGGCGACCCGAATGGGGACGTTGGCGGCGCAGCAGAGCAAGTCCTACCTGCTGCGCGCCCTGGCCGGCCAGCAGATGCACGTCACCCTGATGTCTGCCGGAAGCCTGGTCAACTTCAGCCTGCAAGGCGTCAGCGATGGACAGATCTACAAGCGAGGCGAAGTCGGTAGTCCTGGCTGGGATATGACACTCCCCCTGACTCAGGATTACCGAATTCAGGTTGTCAACTTTGGGGACTGGAGTGCCGATTATACGCTTTACGTTCAGATCGATCCATGAGCAAGGAGGTTCGCTATGTATTACGCAGACAAGAGCAAATTGCCATCCACTATCCGTGAGACATTGCCGGACGAGATGCAGAAGATCTATCTGGAGGCTTACAACGCCGCCTGGGAGATGCAACCTGGCGGCGGACATCACGGCCTCACGCGTGAATCACTCGCTCACCAAATCGCCTGGGATGCTATGAACCGCGACTACGTCCAGGATGCCAGGAGTGGCAAGTGGTATCGTAGAGGCGAAGTTCCTGTAGAAGAGGAAATGGCTGAAAAGGAGAGTTGGTGGCAGAAGCTGAGAAAGGTGTTCTGAGGCTCCACCCACAGCAGCAGATCACCGACTGCCCTCATCCGCCTCACCTCGATTGTCTCCAGGGGCGAGAGTTGCGTCTTTCTGTCGCAGCCCTGGCCCGTGGCGAAGTCTTGGTTCAAAGCAGTGAGATGAGACCGATCACGAGGGGGCTGTCTGTGCCGGTATGCAAGAGCACGCACCCCAGAGGCTTCTGTGCTACGGACGACATAGGCCCAGGCCAGGCCGAGCGCGAACACGATCTCCAGGTAAAGGGGGAGCGTCGCTGTGTAGGTCGCCCCTCCAATGTGCCACAGAGTGAAGGCCGCGGTGACCACGAGAACAGCCGAAGTGTCACCGATCGTTCGCGCTATCCGGGGCAAAAGTAGCCCACGAAAGATAAGCTCCTCGCCCAGCATGTTTGCCAGCACAAAGAGCAGTATCCATGGCGCCCAGTTCGCCACCGTGGCCCACGTCAACGTCCCAGCGTAAAACAGATTCTTGGCCGCCAGAGGGGCAGTCAACAGGAAGAAGGCAAAGCTCACCGTGCCGATTGTAAGCCAGCGCTTCAGCTTGCCCCGTTTCATATAGAGTGAAGCCAGATTCCCCCCGAAGCCTCGAGTGAGCAGGACAACGATGATGGTGATCAGTAGGGCGCCCTCAACCTTGTCCACGGCATAGCCCGCAGGGGATTGCAGGGGAATGGCCAGCAGGCCGACCAGCCAGTTGCTGAAGTACCAGTCGATCAATAATGCAGTGGAGGCTATAAAGTATGTAGCCACCAATGGTCCACCCCTGCGTCCCACGCGCCCCCAGTAAATGAGAGCCAGTGCGAGCAGGAAGGCAACCGGGATGACCATGCGCAGCAGTAGTTCGTCCACCCTCGAGAGGTGGGCAGAGAGCGTGTCGGGTAGAACGACCAGCATAGTGCCGGCAAGGGTGAAAAACAAAACCACCGGACGCGATGGTGTCATGGCGGACTGTGGGCGCAACGGGGCAGTGTTCATTGGAATCTCCTGCGCTGTATTGAGGTCAGATTCAGATGTATTCATCCCCTCTCTAGAGCCGTCTTGAGGCCGGCGCTCCGGCAGTGTGTGCATGATGTTGCTGCCGTTTGCTGCCGAGTTAGAGGATTCGAGCTTCGTCTAAACAGACCTCTTGCTATTGTGTGACACTGCTCTGAACCATCAGAAGGGTTAGATGTCCCTGATTCATAGGCTGTCTGTCACTGTCTTTTATCCTACTAAGTGGAGGTCATCTGTCCCTACCGCTGACCGTACGATTGGCGTAGATTGGTAATACGGCAAGAGCTGCATTCGAGAACATGGGTTGCCGTTACTCACCATGCTGAAGCGAAGCATTCATCACTTTTGCAAGGGTAGTAGGGGGATGCAGAAATAAGAAGGGCTCATCACACAAAGGAGAACGAACAAATGACAGCAACCTCATTGCAGACTCGCATGATTCTGGCAGATGTACCACGCGTGGGCTACGACGTCCACCTCTCTCCATTTCCAGGCTGTCTATACGCCTGCCTGGCCTACCTCGGCGATGCGTGTGATTACGACTACTTGATGGGCGTGACCGGCGCAGCATTCCGCCGGCTCTGGAATCGGGACGACGGCGGCAACATCGATCTATCCTATTTGGGTGACGAGCCGTTCCGTCGTGTATTCCAGGCGCTGGATATGCCTTGCGCAAGATTCCGCTGATAAAGAGGCCATGATCGGGACCATCCAGGAGAGCATCGGGCGCGGCAGGCCCGTGATCTCGTTCGGTATCATCGGTCCGCCTGAGGCAGGCATTGTCGCCGGCTACGACTGCGATGGCGAGGTCCTCTACGGGTGGAGTTACTTCCAGGAACAGCGGAGCAGCTACTACGAGAAAAGCGACTGGTTCGAGACCATGGACAAGAATGCGGGCAAGGGGTTGATCGTACTCGACCACAAGCAGTCTACTCGCTCTTCTGACCGCGCAACGCTCACAGCTTCACTCCAGTGGGCCGTCGATCTGGAACGGACTGCCAGGCGTCCAGGCTTGCCGGAGCACGTGGGCGGGCTGGCTGCGTACGATGCATGGGCTGATGCCCTGGAAGTGGACGCCGACTATCCGCCTGGCCATCCAAAGGTGTTGGAGACACGCGTGATGGTCCACAGCGACCAGGTGGTCATGTTGGAGGAACGTCACTCGGCGGCGCGTTATCTGCGCCAGATGGCGAAAGCTGTGCCCGAAGTAGCCGAGCCACTGAACAGAGCGGCTGCGTACTACGAGGAAACAGCCGAGTTTGCCTCACAGGTGTGGCTCTGGGGACACTCGATGGGGCCCGAAGCCCAGCGAGGACTGGCGGATGCGCAGACACGCCGGACGTTTGCGAAGCAAATTCGGGCAGCCAGGGACCGAGAAATCCAGGCTGTTGCACATCTGGAACAGGCGCTAGCGGATCTTAGTCACCATCTCTAAGGAGTAGGGAGTCACTTAGAGAATCCAGCCGATGCGTTCGTGTTGACGCACTTTGTAGGCAGTGTGGTGGAAATGGGGATGGCGGCAGTCCGCGGTGGGTCTGGGCACAGTGCTGGGTGGCGTCATCCTGGGCGTGTGGGGTGGCTTTCGGCGCAGAGTGGTAACCCAGATGCTGGCCCTGACCCTGGACGATCTCGCCATCCTTATCGTATGGCTGAGCCCAGCAACGGCGTTTCCCTTCGCCGTGATCGTCGTCTTCTTTACAGGCGTCCTGGACGCTTCTGGTGGATACTAACCGGCATTGCCGTTGCAATCGTGGGTAGCAGTGCCCTTCTCGTGCCCGCGATTGTCCACATAGAAGATTCTGTAACAGGCGCTCTGGCGCCGGCAGAATAGATACTGTGTCTCGTGACCATGCGGCTCAGCGGGGTGTCATTCAAGTAGGGGGCAGGTCAAGGGCCGGGGACTTTTCGCCACAGCAAGCCGGCGTCTTCTCTCATGTCGCCTCGTCCTTCGTGAAGTCCCCGGCCCTTTCGCCCCAAATCTGAAGTGCACCCGGGACCCATCAGGTGTTTGAGCACCAACAAGCTGGTCACATAATCCGAGTACGGTCCTGCCAAAAGCATATGTTTGAACTGGTCCAACGGCTCTTCCCAGACTTCCTCCCCGGACTTCGACTCGTCATGGGGATCATGCCCGCCCCAGGCGTTGTTCACCAGGATATCCAGCCTGCCGTGTTGTTCTGCAATATAGTCGACAAGCGCTTTCACCGCTACATCATCGGTATGATCACACTGGACGGACTCGGCCTTCCCTCCCGCTTCGTGGACTGCATCCACCGTGTCATCGATCGTCGTGGCAGGCAGCTCGCTCTGGGTACTATGACCCCTCGTACTGCGACCCGTAACGATGACATAGGCACCGGCCTGCGCAAGTTCCAGCGCAACCGCTTTACCCAAACCCCTAGAAGCGCCTGTTACCAGCGCAATTTTCCCTGTTAATTTCTCTACCTCGTCCATGGATGCCGTTATCCTCTTCTTGATTCTACTGTTGCGTCGCACCTGTATAGTTACGTCGACTGTTCATCAGATTCGCACCTCTCTTGCAACTCGCCTGACGCTAGACCTCTAGATCGTGGCGCATCTGCTCATACTCCTCGCGCGTGATCTCGCCCCGGGCGTAGCGCTCTTTGAGGATCTCCTCCGCCTGTCTCGAGTCAAGGCGTGGGGAGGGCGTGCCTCTGCTCGACCGCGAAGACCACCCGCCGCGCGATGCTATCATCACACCCACCACAACCACGATCAGCAAGAGGATCAGAATAAACCACCCCCAGCCCATGCCGTACATCCAACCACCCATCATATCGGACACTCCTTTGTCTATACCTTCCGTCTGCTATTTTCATGATACACCTTCTGTCCAGCCGCACTCTGTAGCCATGTGGCTTGAAGACCAACGCTAGACAGCCTTCCCTTTCTCTCTCTCTTTCTTCAGAAAAGACCAATCCCGGTCGCCAGGGCGTGCCCAGGGCGGGCAGGACCCAGCGATCGAGGCCCCAACAGCCCGCCGTCTTCCAGGCCAGGACCAGCAAGGTAGCAATAATGGACTTGGAACCAAGAACCGTATACAAGCAGAGGTATAATACATCAAGAGGAGCGGCGTCGTTCCACGCCGCTCCTCTTGTATCCATCCATGAAACATTCGCGGTTGGTCTAGCCTTGGGCCACATCGCGCAGTATCTCCAACGCCTTCACGCCGTGCCGCAAATCACCCCTGGGCGCTGTCTTGGGTAGAAAGCCGTCGGCGCAGCTGGCAGGGTGGCCAGCAAGACGGCCGTGGTTGGTCTCTTTCCCTTTCTGCTGGTCGCCGTGTTCAGCGCAGACCTGGCGATCATGGCACGCTGTCTGTTGATCGGAATCTTTCTGTTGTTAACCACGCCCATCTCTACGCATGCGATTGGCTGGGCAGCCTATACGCTGGGAAAACCGATGGAAACCCCAGGCGCCGTTGATGAATTGGGTAGATCTTGCCCTCGACGTCATGCTGATGGAGACGAGTTGTGAGAACTTGTGTTTGTCTCTCACCCCGTAAGAGCAGAGGAGAGCCACACTGTCCAACTCGAAAAACCAAGAGACTTTCGTCGCAGTAATATCTGCTTGCCTTGTCTATACTGCCAAACATAGCGTGTGATGTTTCACGAAGACGGAAAGCATAGTTCCCATGCCTGTGATTACCCGAATCTTTCTCAAGTCTGCCCTGGTGTTCCTGGTCGCAGCCTTCCTGGCCGGACTGCTGGTCATGGCGCGGCCACTGCTCCCCCTGCCCCGCTTCGTCAGCGGTTTGACACCGGTTTACTTTCACCTCTTTATGGTCGGCTGGGTGACACAACTCATCATCGGCATCGCCTATTGGATGTTCCCAAAGTACACAAAGGACAAGCCGCGCGGGCACGACTGGCTGGCCTGGGTGACGTTTGTCCTTCTCAATAGCGGACTGTTGTTGCGTGTCATCGCCGAACCGGCACAGACAGTCAGCCCGGCCGACGTCTGGCGTTGGGGACTCGTGATCTCAGCCGTTCTGCAATGGCTGGCAGGTATGGCGTTTGTGATCAATACCTGGCCGCGTATCAAGGAGCGGTAGCCATGCCCAGACTCAGCGTTCTCTATATTCGCGCCGCCCTGCTTTACCTGGCGGTTGGCTTTACGCTCGGCGCCGCCATGCTCTGGAACAAGGGCCTGCCCTTGCACCCCCTGATCTGGCGTCTGTTGCCGGCACACATGGAGTTTCTTCTGGTTGGCTGGACGGTACAACTGGCCTTCGGCGTTGCCTTCTGGATTCTGCCCCGTTTCTACACCGCCCGAGGCGATACGCGCCCTGCCTGGCTGGCATTCTATCTGCTGAACGTGGGTGTCTGGATGGTCGGCATGGCGCCCCCTTTGGGACTACCGGACTTGGTGCCGCTGCTCGGGCGAGTGACAGAGTTTGGCGCAGCCGTCGCTTTCGCTTTGCATGCCCTGCCCCGGATCAAGCCACCGGGCGCCTAGCTGCGACGTGTTTCGTACCTGCCAGTTGGTCGCCGGCTGCTGACCTGTAACAAATGAAGGTGCCGGTGCTCTTAGATCACAACGACTGCAACACACGGTGCGCGGCACGTTGACCGCTGTAGACGGCGCCGTCCAGGTAGCCGCCGTTGATGGGCGATGTCTCTGTGCCCGCCCAGTGCAGGCGTCCCTGCATCTGCGGCTGCTGTAAGAGTGGATGTCCGTAGCGGGGATGCTCTTGTTCTTCTTTCAGTTCACCGGTCGAGAAGGTCGTGAATCGATCCTCGGCCCAGTTGTGGTCGGCGTAATGGCGCACAGCCGCCGCTTCCCCCCCGTACATGCGCAAGGCCTGGTCGATAACGGCCCGTCGCCTTTCTGCTGGTGAAAGAGTGCGACCGTGGCTATGATTGCCCAGCCAGCCGAAGAGCGCGCCGGAACTCTCATCGGGAGGACTGGCGTCGTGGAACTGTGCCACCGGCCCTGCATAGCTGACGCCGAGGCCGGAGAGTCCTTTATTGCGCCAGAAGGGACGGTCGTACACAAGCAGCGCCTTCATGGCCTGCCCCATCCACGTCTGCGTCTCACGCAGCGCCATCATGACGCCATCGGGCAATGTCGGTGCAAAGACAACCGTGTCGGCGATCAGGCGTGGGGGCAGTGTGAGGATCACCCGCCGCGCCAGGTACGCTTGTGGTTCATCCGCTGTATGAGCCGAGACCAGCAGCCCGTGCGGCTGCTCGGCTACTTCATGGACGATACAGTTAAGGTGAATCTGACTGACCGGCAGTTCTGCCAGTAGCCGCTCCGTCAATGTGCCGACGCCTCCTGCCAACCGCCAGCTTTCCATGACAGCCGATGGTGGAGAAAACCGTTGGGGAGAGGCATCAAGACCCCGGTCGAAGACCGCATCGCCGGTCTCATGTTGTGGGAACAGGTGAATCCCCAATGTCTCGACCAGAGCCAGAACATGCCGGTGACCTGGCCAAACCCAGGTCGGCCCCAAATCAAAGCCGTACCCAGTCGATGCGCTGACGGTAAGAATGCGCCCGCCAACGCGATCGCGCGCGTCGAGAACGCGCACAGTGAGATCCGGCCTTTGTTGGTGCAGGGTAGACGCTGCTGTCAGGCCGGATAAGCCAGCACCTACAATGAGGACATCTACCTGGTCTGGTTGGGATCTTTCCTGATTCAAGCTGCATTCCTTCGACGTTCGCTCTCTTGCCGGGGGTCCGGCGTTGCACGGTCCGCCGATCGTAGAACTCGGTTCTCCTACGCCACCGGCTGCGTGGTCAACTCGTCGTCAGGGCTGGGGGCCGGGCTACGGCGTAGGGTGGTGATCAGCCCCAATACGAGCAGCACGAGGGCAGCGGTGGACAGCGCAAAATAGTGCCCCATAGAGAGCAAGGCAGGCACGAAGAGCGGCGTGGTCAGGATGGCGATCAACTGCCCGGCGGCGATGGTGCTCTGGAAGATGCCGCCCATTCGGCCCAGCAGGGCAGGCGGCGAGAGCAGTTGCAGCAGGGTCCCCACCTGCACGGAAATCAAACCGTTGCCCAGGCCGCCGAAGAGCAAAGCGGCGCCAACCAGTATGGTGGCGATCTGTGCATCGTTGATCCAGTAGCCCACAGCCATGATCAGCGGAATGGCGCCGAGCAGGGCGAGCCCCCACGTCAGGTCGTGCCACGGATCGCGCTGCCGGCGGCGCAGCATGAGCCAACCGGCAGAGAGCAGCGAGCCAAACCCCACCAGCCCGATCAGTAGCCCGAAGAGAGACTCGTCAGAGAGCAGCACGTCGCGCACATAGATCGAGCCGAGCACGTCGAAGCCCATGATGATCACAATCGCCAGAAAGATGGAGAGAAAGAGCAACCGCAAACGCGGGGAGCTGCGCAGCACCGTCCACCAGGTCCCGCCCAGTGCAGGCGTAGGCGCATCTGCCTGCGCCGGTTCTGTGCTGACGGGTTCGCTTTGCGGCGACAGGGACGGCAGTAGGAGCAGCACGCCCGCCGCCACGCCAAAGGAGACCACGTCGACGATCATGGCCGTCTGTGCACCCAACGCGCCGACAATGGCGCCGCCCAGGATCGGCCCGCCTATCTTGACGAAGCTGTTGATCTGCTGCAACAGGGCGTTGGCGCGGGAGAGGTCCTCGCGCCGAACCAGCATGGGGATCACTGCCTGACGGGCGGGCAGCATCACCGTCGTAAAGATCGACTGCAGCGCCAGCAGCACATAGATCAGAAGCCCGTGGCCGATGGTCATAATCGCCACCACGGGCAGGGCGGCCAGGATCTGGCTGACGACCATCAGCCACTTGCGGTCGAAGCGGTCGCTGAGCCAGCCTGCCACCGGGCTGAAGACCAGCATCGGACCCAGCCCGGCCAGCATGATGCCGCTGCTGGCCAGCACGTCGCCCTCGCCCTGAAAGACGATGATGGCGTAGATCGCCATGATGGTGATCCAGTTGCCGACGTTGCTGATGGACTCGGCCAGGCCCAAAATCAAGAGCGAACGGTTCTTGAGAATCTCTTTCACGAAGTCTGTCTCCTGACTGACTCAGATGGGTGGTATTGATCCGTGGCATTAGTCTAGGCGACGAAGCCTACTTCCTGCATCCACCTAAAGGGGGAGGTCGTGGGTCAACTTTGCTCGTGCCGTGTTACTGAATGCGGGCCGAGAAACCCTGCAATCCCATTAGAGTCCGTGCTTTGTGCAAGAGGCTCTCGCCGATGCTCTTCGGACGCTCGTCCGCTGTGTGCTGCTTTGCGGCCCTGGTCGCTGCCTCTTCGTACTGCATTCGCTGGATCTGGAACGCTTTGTCTGCGTGGAACATGGCTGTTTCCCTCCGTAGGTCTGTGTTTGCCGCTGTCACCGTTCACGACCTCAGTGTAGCCAGATTCCGGACCTGCGTCATCCCTCGATGGGGGGAAGATCCGCGGCAGGGTGGGATATCCCCCATTGGGGAGAGGAGGAGAGGAGATGCGACCGGCTTGTGGGTCTCCATCTCGGTCGACTGTTGGGTTTCCATCGTATCAGACGCCCATTACACCAGCCCCAGTTCCCGCGCCCGCGCCGCGGCTTCGGTGCGGTTGCCCACCGAGAGCTTGCCGTAGATACGCTTGGCGTGAGATTTGACTGTGCCCTCGGTGACGATCAGTTGCTCCGCGATCTCCTTGTTGGTGCGGCCCTCCGCCATCAGGTGGAGCACGTCCAGTTCGCGGTCGGTAAGTGGCTCCTGCAGTTGCCGGTTGACCGGCTGCGCGTCGAACAGGCCGCCGGGTGTCGCAGACGGTTCGGGGGCAGCGGGTTCGCCAAAGGCAGCCAGCAGAATGGCGGCATAGGCCGGTGCATGGGGGCGGCGGACGAGTGCCCGCAGCAAGCGATGCACCGGCTCGCCTTCGTCCAAGAAGTGACGCACGATGCCGGCAGGCGCAGCCAGGGCAACGGCCCTGTCCAATGCCGTCACTGCCTCGTCGTCCTGGCCCAGCGCCTGGTGCACCAGCGCAGCGTAGAGCCAGGCCCGAATCTGTACGTCGTGTAGATCCTGGGCCTCTGCTGCCAAAACCAGGCGCGGCAGCAACGAGCATGCTTCTTCGAGCAGGCGGCGATTAGTGCTTTCGTTTCCAGCAGCCAGTAGCAGGCGGGCAAAGGTGATCTCCTGCAACAGCATGCCATACGGCACGGTGTCGTACTTGTCGTCGAACAGAGCCGGGCGCCGGTTGCGGTAGCGGGCGATCCAGACGTGTAGGTCCATTTCCCCACCCAACGTGGCTTCAATCCGTTCGCGGTAAGCGGTGACGGCGTCCGCCAGCCAGACCCCGGCTGTGCGCAGTTCCTGCTCCAGCGCCCGCACGCGATCCAGCGCCTCATTGAGGCCGTCTTCGTCCTCCTGTGCCCGACGCAGCTCCAGCAGCATGTGGTATCCCTGGACCAGAGTAATGACGTTCTGTGTTTGTGTGGCCAGGCGCAGCCCGGATTCAATCAACGGCGCCGCTTCCTCTACCCGGTTCCAGGCCAGATAGATCTGCCCCAGACCGATCTGCGCCAGACCTGCCATAGGGTGCAGGCGGCCGCTTTTCTTGTCCAGGATGGCGTATTGCAGCGTCCGACCCAGGCGTTCGGCTGCACCGTGGTACTTGCCACGCGCCAGCAGGATCAAACCGGCCAACCCGTGCGCAAGCAGTAGGACCGCCGTAGGGCGTTGACCAAACGGAGGGAGCTGATCCAGCGCATCTTCGGCCTGGGCCAGATCGCCCAGCAGAAGATAGGCGCCTGAGACGAGACTGAGCGCGGCCAGATCTCGCCAAAAACTCTCTTCGAGCGCGGGGATCTGTGCCAGCGCCTGGTGGGCGTAGGCTACGGCCTCTGCCGCCCGTCCCTGCGAGACCGCCATCTGTGCACGGATGGCTGCTGCCGTGCCTGCAAATCGCTCGATGGTCTCGCCCCCATTCGTTTCGAGCTGCTGCAAACGGCTCTCTGCCGCTGCGACTTGCGCCGTGTCCGCCAGCAGCCAGGCGTAGTAGAGCGAGACGAGAGGACGTCGAGCCAGAACAGTCTCGGGCAACTGCTCGCACAGGTCCAAAAGAAAGAGGATGCTCCCCTCGCGCTTGCCCAACCGCAGAACCGACTGCTCTATCAGATCAGCGGCCCGTTCCCACGCCTGCGCGGCCAGTGCATGCTGAATGGATTCGGCCACGAAACCGTGCGCGTCGTACCAGCTACTGGCGCGCAGGTGAAGGTCGTTGACCTTGCTCGGCTGTTCTGCCTGCAAGCGAAAGCGGAGCAAGTCGGCAAAGAGTTGGTGATAGCGGTACCAGCTACGCCGGTTGTCCAGAGGAATGATGAAGAGATTGGCAGCCTCCAATCGGTCCAAAATGCTTTGCCCATCGGCGCGGCCGGTGACGGCATCGCAAAGCGCGCCGCTCAGCCGTTCCAAAATGGATGTACGCAGTAGAAATTGCTGCACATCGTCGGGCTGGCGCGCCAGCACCTCCTCTACCAGGTAGTCGAGCACATAGCGGTCGCTGCCTGCGAAGGAATCAATGAAGCTGGCGGCGTCGGTTTCTCCCCGCAAGGAGAGCGCCGCCAACTGCAATCCGGCGATCCAACCCTCTGTGCGCGTTTCCAGCGCTGCCACATCGTCCGCTGTCAGATCCAGGCCCATGCGCTCGTTGAGGAAGAGGGTCGCCTCTTCGGCGCTGAAGCGCAGATCGGCGGCACGCACTTCGGTCATGCGATCACGGACGCGCAGCCGGGCCAGGGGCAGCGGCGGCTCGACACGCGTCATCAGAACCAGGTGCATATTGGGCGGCGCATGCTCGAGCAGGAAGGTGACAGCGTCGTGCACCGAGCGATTTTCGATCAGGTGGTAGTCATCCAGTACCAGCGTGAACGCGGGCAGCCGCGCCACCATCTCGTTGATCAGGGCGGGCATAAAGCCGTCGGCGGCAGGCGGTTGCGCTGCATCCAGCAACGCCATCAGGTCCAACGCGAAATCGGCGTCGAGCGTCTGCAAGGCGGCGACGATGTAGGTCAAAAAGCGCGTGGGATCGTTGTCGGCGGCGTCCAGCGATAGCCAGGCTGCTCGGCGATCGCTGGACGCGATCCAATCGCTCATCAGCGTGGTCTTGCCAGATCCGGCCGGCGCCGTCACCAACGTCAGAGGGCGCTGTAGCCGCAGCCCCTCGTCCAGGCGGTGCAGCAGGCGCCGGCGCGAGATGATGTCGGCACGCGGTGGTGGCACGTAGAGTTTGGTCTGGAGAATGGATGTGGTCATGGCCGCCGATTGTCTCTCTGGGGTCTCTGTTGCTCGCCGTTCTATAGTACCGCGTTCTGCGCCCAGAGGAAACAGCGCGACTTACAAGGTGTCTAGCCCCCTCAAGCTCTCCCCCCAGAAAGCCCTTGTCTTTACCCATAAGGTGGGTATGAAGAGCGGATTCGTTTTGACCCTTGGTACGGGCACGAGGGGGATGGGGGCCGACGTTTTGCCCATCGTCGCGGATCTCCGTCCCATCCCCCTCATGCCCCGACAACCTGCTCAATATCACAAAGAAGTATCCCAGCCGTAGAACCCAGATCGGCCGCTGTTTGCCAGGCCTGTGCCGACTGGCGACTTGTGGCCAAAGGTTAGCCAGAAAGCCGCTGAGGACACAGATATTGGACCTCAGGGTGTCGGCGCAACCTGACGCCCTACCGCTGCAAAGCCGGTAGATAGATCTGTGAATTCGTGATCGTCCACTCACCCATCTGGTTTGGTCCCTGTTCCCCGCCCAAATCGTCCACCCCGTACATTTCGATCACGTAGGGCTCACTCTGCGCTGCCGCTGGCTTAAAGACGGCGGGGACACGCACACGAATGTTCGATCCACTTTCGCCGGACCCCTGGAAGCTGGCCTGCGAGAGGTCAATGCGCACGGTCTCGTTCTCTAGCACCTTCGCCTCGCCAAAGCGCCCACTGCCTGCAGGGGTACCGTCGGCGTTGAGCAGAATGACGGTGCTGATGTCGTTGCCGTTCTCGTCGCGCGTCTCCTGATAGCGCACCCAAAGGGGGATGCGTTCATCGTCGATCAGGCGCATGTCCATCTCGTTCATCGCACGCCACGGTTCGCTGGTGTGGGTCCAATCTAGATTGAAGACCGTGGTCTGCCCCACCCCACTTTGACTACCCGCCGGCTCGATGGTAAGGGCGGCGATGCCCACCAGTGCAAACTTCACGATAAACGTGGCGCTATTGGATATCTTCCCGGTGGTGTTGTTGCGGACTGTCACCGCAACGAGCTTGCTGGATTTGATGTCGCTGGATGGGATGTAGGCAATGAGCTTGCCGTTGGACAAAATGGTGGTGCGGTTGCTGCCGTTCCAATGTACTGACGAGTTTGACGTGAAATTCTTACCGCTGACGAAGAGCTTGAAACTGCTGCCGCCGACGATGGCCGCGCCAGGGCTGATGGAGCCGATGACAGGCGCAGTGGGATCGCTTTCGACGACGTCCAGCACGGTCACGCGCACTGTGGCAGCGCTGCTCTGGCCGCTGCGATCAGTGGCGGTTACGCTAAAGTCAAAGGCTTTTGTAGTCTCGAAATCCAGCGCACCACTGTTCTTAACGGAAAGCTGTCCGCCCGTCGAGATGGCAAAGACGCTGGACGACGTGGTGAAGGTGATTGGTCCAATATCGGGATCGGTGGCTGTTAAAGGTGTCCCTACCAGCCGTCCATTCGGGCTGTTCTCGGCAATGCTGCGCCCCTGCGCTGTGAAGACGGGCGGTTCCTCTACATTGGTCAGGGTCACGCGCCAGGTAGCTGTATCGACCGAACCGTTGTCGTTGCGCCCCTCCACCTGCAATACGAATTCTGGACGCTGGAAGGGAAACGCGCTGCTCTCAAAGTCGAGCGCAGCGCTATCGTTGACGATGAGCGCGCCCGCGGCGTCGATGCGAAAAGCATTGCCGGTATTGCCCGAGAGAATCGTATAGGTGATTGTCTCTGTGGCATCGAGCGAGCGTTGCGGCGTCAGGCTTGTGCCATTGGCGCTGTTTTCGGGCAGGACATAGGTACGATCTTCCAAAAGCGGCGCGCCGGCGCTGTCCAGGATCGTCACCTGCGCAATGTTCGGAAAGCTGATAGTGCCCGTCACCGGCTCGAAGAGCTGCATGAAGAAGGTCTCGGCCGGTTCAGCCACACCATCGGTTTTGATGGGCACATTGAAAGTCTTGGAGATCTCGCCGCTGGCAAAGAGTACCTCGCGCACATTGTTTACAAAATCTACCCCCACATTTCCCAGGCTGGCTCCGCCCGTCGCCGTATCGCCCGTTAGTTGCACGCGCACACTGGACGGCAGGGCGAGCGTGCCAGTGCGCTGCACGGCCAGTTGTGTTGCCGGCAGGTTATCTTCGGTCACCACATAGCCATTCTGCGTGAAGGCGAGGGTCGGTGCGTCGACGGCGGCGAAGAGTTCGGTCACCCCGGCGCGCTCTTGATCGGCCAGATAGTAGACGACGCTCCCGTCTGGGCTGAACTGGAAATCGAACTCGCCGCTGCGCACATTACCGCCCGCTACCAGCGGACCGTTAACCTGCTCAACTGTGCCGCCTTGGATGGGCACACTGAATAGTTCGACTCTGCCGGCGACGTTCTGATCCGCGGCGTAGACCACGCGCTGGCTGCCCCGCTGGCTGCTCGGACTGATCTTAAACGCGCGGATGTTGCCACCACTCGTCAGCGTTCCGTTGATCTGTGGGTTTACAAAGATATCGCCTTGTCGAAAATCACCCCCAATCACTGTGCTGAGGTCGACGCTGGCCAGTTCAAAAATGCCGTCGCTCAGTGCGTCGGCCAGAAAGACCAGGCGCAGACCACCTGGGCCGAACTTAAGATCAGGAACGCCAACGTTGGCGACGGGCGGCACGATAAGTTGCTCCACCAGGCTCACATTCAGGCCAAGCGGACGACGGAAGATGCCAAGCCCGTTCAGGGTTGATTCGACGATATAAACAGAGTCGCCACCTGGGCTGATTTGGTAGGCGCGCACGCTCTGCCCGCTTACACCGCTGCTCATGATCGAGACGTTGAAGCCGCCTGCGCTTGGTGCGGCAAAGAGGCCGAATTGTCCGTCGACAAACTGGTCGGCCAGGTAAAGCACCAGACTGCCATCGGGGCTGAACGTAAAGTCCTTCACCTCGCCGCCTGCAGTCAACGATCCATTGAGTTTGGCGACGATGCCTCCGTTGGTGGGCGCGCTGTAGAGCTCGGTGACGCCGTTGGTGGTCTGATCGGCGCGATAGACGGCGCGTGTCGAGGCCGGGTTCACCTGGAAGTCCAACACGTCGCCGCCCGCAACCAACGGTCCACTGATGCGGAAGCCTGTGTCTGAGCCGTCGGCCGGCACGCTGAAAAGCTCGATGGTGCCGTCCAGATTCTGATCGGCGCGATAGATCGTCCGTGTGCCGTCGGGCGTAATGGAGAAGTCGTAGACGGTGCCGCCATTGATAAGGACTGGGTTGAGGCGGCGTGCCGCGCCTTCATAGGGGAATTGGAGCAGGTTGTTGACCTGTTCGCCAAAGAAAAAGGTGTTGCTGGTGCCGTCGGTAATACTGCTGATGCGTTCGGGTACGTCACTGTGGCGGATGGTGGTGTTGATGGTGCGCACTGAGCCGTCACCCAGCGGAAACTGAACCGTCGCCGGCTCGACGCTCACAGTAAAGTCGCGCGGATCACGCGGACCTATGGCAATGGGGCCGCTTACAGACGTCGGCGCCACCCCACCGGCTATGGGTACGCGCAAGAGTTCGAAGGTATTGCCTAGCGTCTCATCCGAAGCTGTGCGCATGTAGATGACTTCGCTGCCATCAGGGCTGAACTGATAGCTGGTGATGCTCTCGGCTTCTTGCGTGGCGGTTGGGTTCAGTTGCACGGCCAGGCCACCGATTGCAGGGACGCTGAAGAGATCCGCAGGTGGGGGCGGCGGGTTGTCCTGATCGGGTGGCAGCGTGCGCGCCACGCGATAGACGATGCGTGCGCCGTCGGGGCTGACGCGGAAATCGAGCACCCGCTGATTTTCGCCCAGAGCATGACTGATCTTGATGCTTACCTGGGGTGCGGCGACGAGCGGCGGTGCAGCCGCAACCAGCAATGCCAGCATAAGCAGAAGGTTGAGCGGACGCCAAAACAGGCGAGCAGATATGCGCATTGTGGTGACCATTCCTTGGCACGAAGCCGATAACTATTGAGATTGGTGTTGGTAAGACCGGGCAAGGAAATTCTAATCTACAGCAGGCCAGTTAGCAATGCCATCTCTACCCCGAAAGTGATTCAATTTGTTGCCCAGTTATTGGCGCACCGATTCCAGGTTTTGCCTCGTACACCCCTGCACGACTCACAGGGCCGATGTAATTCGTACAAGTTCGGCAAGCAGAGTCCCTGCCCACCCCAAGACGCATAGGCGTCAAGATAAAGGCTCACGCAAGTGCCGCACGACCCCTGCATCGTCGTGTGCGGGCAAAAGAATTTGCCACAAAGAACACAAGGAACGCATAGAAGAAGGGGGAAACGTCCCTATCTATGTGTTCTTTGTGTTCTCTGTGGCTATTCCCCGTGTGGACGTGACGCCTGGAGAGAAGACCCCTTCTCGCTGCGGCGATAAGTCCCCGGCACGTGCTCGAACGGAGATCGCCTCAACGCCTATGCCCAAAGACGCCCCTGTCCGGTTCGTCGCTTAGTTGCAGGTTGGTTGAGTCAACGCGAATTGATCGACTACTCTGCCTGCTGTATCCACAAACTGAGCCCAGAGCGAACACGCGTCCGCGCTGATCCACATGGCGCCGTGTTCGGTGAAGTTGATCGCTTCGCTGCCGGCCACGATGGTACGCATCGGACGCAACCCGGCGCCACCTGACCCGTTGACGATGTGAGGGATGCCCTCCCGGACAATCCGCTCATAGTTGTGATCGTGGCCCGCCAGCACCAGATCCGCTCCCCATTCGGCGTAGGGCCACTGCATTTTCGGATTGTCCAGATGCTGCCCCGAAGAGAATGGTGGATGGTGGAAATAGACGATCTGCCAGGGCGATGTGGCGGCGGCGAGACCTTTCTGCAGCCAATCCTTTTGCAGGGCGAGATTGGCCGGGTCGCCAATCGCACTCTGGCTGTCTACCACGAAGAAGTGCACCGGCCCGTGCACAAAGTCGTAGTAGAGACGGTTGCCGGTTGGATTCGGATTCGTGACACCGATCCCCGGCAAGGAAGTGAAGTAGGCCAGATATTCCGCAATCTTACCACCGTCTGAATAGTCATGGTTGCCGGTGGCCGGGAAGAAGCCATTGATGCCCCCGTTGTCGCCTGCACAATGAGCACCACTCCCTACACCCTTGAGGAATGCGCAGAAGTATTGGCCAATCACGCCATCGTAGGTGGTGAGGGCATAGCGGTTGTCGCCCAGGGTGATCACGAACTGCGGCGCCCAACTTGCGATCAGCTTGGCGACGGCCAGTTCGTTCTGATCTTGAGTCCCGAAGTCACCGATGACGGCAAAACGTACTGCGTCGGCATTTGACGGGGGCAGGCTGCGCATTGAGAGGTCAAAGCTGAGGTCCGAACTCGCCCCGTTGTTCTGATGGACCTCAACAGCCAGTACATTCTCTCCTGTATGTAGCAGGGATGCACTCACCGTTTGGCGCTGGAAGATGGTTTCATCGATGCCGCCAATCGCGCTTTGGGCAGGCGTCGACGGATCGATGGCGCCTGCCGGCATGTTGCCGCGCAGGATTTCGCTGCCGTTGAGATAGACCACAGCGCCATCATCGCGTAAGAGTGTCACTTCGATCTGTTCATAGAGTGCAGGGTTGCCGATGGTGAAGCGATGGCGGAAGTAGGTGGTGATGTGCTTTTTCTGAGCATCGCCGCCGAAGCCGACCTCGGTTGTCTCATCAGAATCCCCATACCCAAGCTGCGCATTGCCCTGTGCCCAGCCACTATCATCGAATTGTGGCTGACGCCAACTGGTGCCCGGATCAGTGCCGGTGTCGAGATAGCGCCACTTTGCGCCCGCCGGCACAAGCGTCACCAATGCGGCCGGCTGCAGCGACAGATCAAAGCGTAGATCGGAACTATCGGCACTGCGCTGGTGGATTTCCACAGCCAATATATTCTGTCCTGAGCTGAAGAGGGATGCGTCGAGCATCACTTGATGGTAGGCAGATTCATCTGCACCGCCCACTGCCGTCAATGACAACGTGCTCGGGCTGATCTCGCCGTAGGGCATGTTGTTGCGGTAGACTTCAACCCCGTTGAGGTAGATCACGACGCCGTCATCGCGCATGACCTCTAGCATAAAGGTGCGATAGTCGGCAGGGTTGAGCAGCGTGAATGCACGCCGGAAGTAGGTCGTGATGTGCTTGTTCTGGGCGTCGCCGCCGTAGCCAATCTCAGTCTTTACCGCACTGGGATCGCCGTAACCAAGTGGTGCGCTGCCCGACTTCCACGCCCCGTCATCGAACCCCGGGCTTCGCCAGGACGGATCCAACCCGGCGCCGCCATCGTCCAGATATTTCCACACAGCACTGCTCTGCACGACCGATGAGTTGGCTAACCGGTTGGTCACCACGGGTAGGAAGAGACCTTCGTTGGTCGAGGGTGGCACGGGGAGCGAAATCACCATCGTGCGGAACTTCTGCCAGTTTGGCTGCAAGTCCTTTGATCGCGTCTTGCCGTCATCGAACAGATAGATCGAGTCCGCACGTCCGAGCCCGGCGCTGCTGTCACCGATGATCTTCACCGTCTCGGCTAACTGCCAGGCCGCCCGAAAGTCGGCCGCGGGCGCTTCGGTGACGATGACCGGCTCGCCCGCTTCGACGATGTCAAATGCGGCCTCACCCACCGATCCCCAGGACAAGAAAAGGAGCGTACACAGGAACGCCACCCCTCTTAATCGGCCGAGACTTTGCGGGCCTGGACGCCACCCAACACGCCCATCTCTGGCTTTGCCGGCCGCGACTGCTCTGATCCGTTTGGCATTGTTCCATGCCGACGTCGGGTGAATCATAGCGTCCCCTCCCCTTTTCTAGGCATGATCAGTAGCTGATCAAGTTGCAGAAGCGTGCAGCGTATACTGTCTCGTTTTAACTCATTGATGATTGGGGTGATCCAGTTTAGTCTATATACAAGGTGTTGACAAGATGCTGATTGTTTTCGGGTGTGTCCCATATTATTGGGTGGGTCCATATCTTCAGGGCAGCCACGACGGATGGACACGGAGGTCCATCCCTACGTGTAGGGACCGGCCTCCGTGCCGGTCCGTTCTGGGTAGCTGCCCTGAAGATCAGAACCGAAAAACTTGGGACGCACCCATTGTTTTCCATTATAAAGGAATCAGCCCAACTTGACGGATAAGGGGTGTTCACTCACTATAGACGGGAGCGTTATCGCGGTGATAACGTGGCCGAAGTCGCCACCTTAAGAGAGGGACGGAAGAAGATGAAAGTAGCAGAGAATATTGTCGAGTTGATGGGCAACACCCCACTGGTGCGGCTCAACCGTGTGACAGAGGGCGCAGTTGCGACCGTTGTCGCCAAGTTGGAATTCTTCAATCCGGCGTCTAGTGTCAAGGATCGGATTGGCGTCAACATGATCGAGGCTGCCGAAAAGGCCGGCAAGATCGGTCCAGATACGATCATCCTGGAGCCCACCAGCGGCAACACCGGCATTGCGTTGGCCTTTGTCTGCGCCGCAAAAGGCTATCGCTGTACGCTGATCATGCCCGACACGATGAGCATGGAACGACGTATCCTTTTGCGCGCGTATGGGGCGGATTTGATCCTCACCCCCGGCTCAGCGGGCATGAACGGCGCCATCCAGAAGGCCGAAGAATTGGCCGCCCAGGATTCGCGTTATTTCATTCCTCAGCAGTTCGAGAACCCGGCCAACCCCGAAGTGCACCGCCGCACCACGGCAGAAGAGATCTGGCGCGATACCGATGGCGAGGTTGACATTTTGATCGCGGGTGTGGGCACCGGCGGCACCATCACCGGCATCGCCGATGTGCTCAAGTCTCGCAAACCCGGCTTTAAGGCGATTGCCATCGAACCGGCTGCATCACCGATCCTCTCGGGGGGAGCGCCGGGCCCACACAAGATCCAGGGCATCGGGGCGGGCTTCGTGCCCAAGGTCCTCGACGTGGATCTGATCGATGAAGTCTTCCAGGTCACGAACGAGGAAGCCGTCGAGATGGCGCGCCGGGTGGGCCGTGAAGAAGGCATCCTGGCCGGGATCTCATCCGGGGCCGCCATTCACGCGGCCGTGCAGGTGGCAAAGCGCCCGGAAAACGCAGGCAAGCTGATCGTCGTCATCGTGCCCTCCAATGGAGAACGATACTTGAGCACAATCCTCTACGAGGATCTGCGCGGGTAGCCCGGCATTCAGCAGAGACTGATCTATCAAGTTGTCGAAATGAGGACGCGTTATGTTCGGACGGCTACGTCGAGATGTCAATGCGATCTTTGCGCGCGACCCGGCGGCGCGCAGTTGGCTTGAGATTCTCTTCTTCTATCCAGGGCTGCACTCAGTCTGGATGTATCGCCTGGGCCATTGGTTTTGGGTACGCAAGCTCTATTTCTTGGGCCGTGGCATCTCGCATGTGGGCCGCTTCTTGACGGGCATCGAGATCCATCCCGGCGCGCAGATTGGGGCGGGGCTGTTCATCGATCACGGCATGGGCACCGTGATCGGTGAGACAGCCGAAATCGGCGAAGATGTGACCCTTTATCACAACGTGACCCTGGGCGGTGTCAGTTGGCGCAAAGAAAAACGCCACCCCACCGTCGAGGATCATGTAGTGATTGGGGCGGGCGCGCAGGTCCTTGGCCCCATTCGGATCGGGGCGCGCTCGCGTATCGGCGCCAACTCTGTGGTGGTGAAGGATGTGCCCTGTGATGCCGTCGTCGTCGGTGTGCCCGGGCGGATCGTCTCGCATCAGGGCGAGCCGGTTTCCGGCCCGAGTGACGTGGATCTGCAACACAACCTGCTGCCCGACGCCACCATGGAACGGATCCTGCGACTGGCTGATCGTGTAGAAAGTATGGAACAGGAACTGGCGCTGGTGCATGTGGAACTCGCCGGTGAAGCCAGGAACGGCGGCGAGGATCTGTCACAAATGGCGGGCGTTCACGAAGCGCCCAGCGAGGAAGCATTGACCTATCACATTTGAGGTCAAAGCGAGCGCAACGCCCGGGTCTTTCGGCCTGGGCGTTGCGCGTCGCCGCATGTCCACAATCAGTTCATGGCTAAAATCAGGCAGCCTTTCCTATCCACCAGCACGAGAGGCAGGTAGCAAACCCCGTATGACCAATCAGAAGATTCAGATCATCGGCGTGCCCATGGATATGGGGCAAGGACGCCGCGGCGTCGACATGGGGCCGTTTGCTTTGCGCTACGCAGAACTGGAGCGACGGCTGGAACGACTGGGATACGAGGTGACCGATCTGGGCAACCTGGATGTACCCGTACCCGAAGAAGACGAACGGTCCCCCGATCCAAACGGGCTTCGCCATCTGGCGGCGGTTGCGCGCGTCAATCGAACATTGGCCGAGTGCTGCCGGGCTGCGCTCAAAGACGGCGCCATGCCCCTGACCTTGGGCGGCGATCATTCGCTGGCCGCGGGCAGTGTGGCGGGCGTCTGTGCCGTGGGGCGTGTGGGCCTGCTCTGGATCGACGCCCACGCCGATTTCAACACACCCACAACCTCACCCAGTCTTAACCTACACGGGATGCCGCTGGGCACACTGCTCGGCCAGGAACCGCTGGCGCTGGCGCCTTATCTCAATCACAATCGCCTCGCCGCCGAGGATGTGGTTATCCTGGGGCTGCGCTCACTCGACGCCGACGAACGCACGTTGCTCGGCCATCGGCAGGTGCGTGTCTTTAGCATGCGCGAGATCGACGAACAGGGGATGGCCGCCATTATGCGTCAGGTTCTCGATCACTTCAGCGCCCGTGGGTTGGACCGGCTGCACGTCTCGTTCGATGCCGACTCGCTCGATCCGGCGATTGCGCCCGGCGTCGGCACGCCTGTGCCGGGTGGCCTTTCCTATCGCGAGGCGCACCTGATTATGGAAATGCTCGCCGACGACGGACGCGTCGGCAGCGTGGACATCGTCGAGATCAACCCCATCCTCGATGACCGCAACCACACCGCCGATCTATGCGTGGCACTGATGGCTTCATTGCTGGGGCAATCAATTCTGTAAGTGTTGCCACGCTTGAACGGTTGTTTTGAGACGTTCAATCAGGTCCGACGGCGACAATACCTCTGCACGTGGACCGCAGCCGAGGACGTAGGCCAGCGCTTCCTCTTCGGTCTCCACGAGGACGTGGATAATCTGACGATCGGCGGCGTCGGGTGCTTCGGTCGATTCGATGCGTGCATAGCGCCAGAGCGTAGAGAGCCATTGAACCCGGGATGCATCTACGCGCAGGGTAACCCGGTATTGGGGTAGGCTTGCCAGGAATTGAGCTGTGGATGTTTCCCAGTGTTCGGCCAAATCGAAGCCTTGCGGACGCTGACATTGTTCCAACTGAATCTGTACGTCGCTAATGCGCGAGACTCGATAGGTGCGAAACTCGTCGCCATGCGCCGCCACTAGATACCAGATCGCCCCCTTAGCCACCAACCCCAGCGGATCAACGACGCGTTCAATTTCCACGCCGTCACCGCGTTGATAGCGGATCTTGATCTTGTGTTCGTCCCAAATTGCTTCTTGCAGCGTAGAGAGCCACGTCAGATCCTCTGGTGTTGAGGGGCGGCGTGTGCCTTCCACGTGGATTCGGTCGCGCACGTACTCAGCGTTGCGCCGGTGTCTGTCGGGCAGTGAGGCTAACAACTTGACCAACGCCACTTCCGCCGCCTGTTGCAGACCCAGATCGTCCAACACATGAGTGGCATTGGCCAAAAAGAGCGTGCGGATCTCGTCCTCGTTCAGCCCGGTGAGATTCGTTCGATAATCGTCGAGCAGATACCAGCCGCCGCCCACGCCGCGGTCTGCCACCACCGGCACCCCCGCTGCGCTCAGCGCATCCATATCGCGATAGATCGTTCGCTCCGATACCTCCAATCGTTGCGCCAGGTCGGCGGCAGTTGTACGTCCATGCGCCTGTAGATGCAGCAAAATCAACAGTAACCTTGAAGATCGCATCATCCTCTCCCGAAAATATGACACTTGTTGACAGGAATTGTGCGATATAGTGTAGCAGATGCGCAGCGAGAGAGAAGATCTCCTCCTATTCAAAGGAAACTATCATGAGCATTCACGAACAGATCGTCAGTCGCCCCCATATTCCCGGCTATGGCCTGCCTGAAGATACGGAGCGGCTGCTGCCGTGGCGTCACGTCGTCGAGAAGATGACCCCACCGCGCAACTATTGGATCAACACGGTGACGCCGGGTGGCATTCCGCATGCGCGGCCGGTGTGGGGTGTTTGGGTGGATGACACCTTCTTCTGCGGCGGCGGCGAGCAGACGCGCTGGCAGCGCAATCTGATGGCCAATCCACGCGCGACCGTCCACCTGGAAAGCGGCGATTCGGTCGTGATCCTCGAAGGGTGGATGACCGTGCACACGACCGAGAATACCGACGAAGCATTGCTGACCCGTATCGACGACGCCTACGAAGCCAAGTACAACATGCGCCACGGCACGCCGGTGTGGGAACTGCACATCGAGCGCGCCTTCGCATGGACTGATTTCACCGTGGATGCCACACGCTGGCGCTTCGAACCAGCGTGATTGGCGTGTGATTCTTTGCCTGCCCGGCTTGCGTTGCCTTCGCTCTTCCGTCTACACTGGGATACTAGGATGATGTTTCGCCTATGGATTTGAATGAGGAGAGTGATATGTCTGAAACGAACACAAAACACGCCGGCGCGTCCTACGCGATCCCTGCCCATCTGAAGATCGTCTCGGTTGAAGAGATGCGCAAGATGGAGCAGGAAAGTGACGCTGCCGGCGTATCCTATGCCGAGATGATGGAAAATGCCGGGCAGGCCGTGTCCGACGCCATTGCCGGGGAATTCCCCTTTGCCGATGAGACGCAGGTGCTCGTCCTGGCCGGGCCGGGCAACAACGGTGGAGACGGTCTTGTCTGCGCGCGCTATCTCAGTGAGGGCGGCTATAACGTGCGCGTCTATTTGTGGAATCGCCGCACCGACTCGGAGCATGACTACGAAGATCACTTTGCCAAGCTGATGGCAATGGGTGTGGAAAGCGGCCGCATCGACGAGGACCCCGACCTTGTGCTGCTGGAGGAGTGGCTCTACGAGGCCGATGTCGTGGTGGATGCTCTGCTGGGCACCGGCGCCAACCGGCCCATCGAAGGCGAACTGGCCGACCTGTTGGGGCGGATCGCTCTTGTGCAAGAGGAGCGGCGCGCCGAGGAAGAACCCTTCACGATTGTGGCCGTGGACACACCGTCGGGCCTCAACGGCGACAGCGGTGAGGTGGACCCGCACACGCTGGCCGCCGATATTACGGTTACCTTTGCCTTCGCCAAACGCGGACACTTTCTCTTTCCCGGGGCGGACATCCTCGGCCAACTGATCGTGGCCGACATCGAGATCGATCCGGCGCTGGCCGAGAACGTAACCACCTTCGCCCTCGATCCCCATTACGTGGCGCATCTGTTACCCGAGCGCAGCCGCAACAGCCACAAAGGATCGTTCGGCAAAGCCATGGCCATTGTGGGCAGCGTCAACTTTACCGGCGCTGCCTACCTCACCCTGGCCTCGATGGCGCGCAGCGGCGCCGGTCTCGTCACCGGCGCCGTGCCGCATCCGGTGTGGGTACCTGTGGCGACGGCGCTTTCGGAGCCGACGTGGATTCTGCTGCCGCACGAAATGGGCGTCGTCAGCGAAGGAGCCGTCAATCTCGTCCATCAAAAGTTGGGCGGCTACGACGCATTGCTCCTCGGCCCCGGTCTGGGGCAGGAGGAGACGACGCGCACGTTCATTCGTCACCTGTTGTCGGGAGAGAACCGCACGACGCGTTCGGTCTTGGGCGGCTCGTTTCAGCGGATGACCGTCAAGGGCGAGACCGACGGTGAGACAGAAAGTGTTGGCGAGAGCGAGGCCACGGCGACGCCATTTGGCATGATGAGACGCAGCAATCGAGCGGTTACCTCCGACGAGATACCGGCGTTGCCGCCAATCGTGATCGATGCCGATGGACTGAACAATCTGGCCAAACTGGACAATTGGCCAGAACTGCTGCCCGAAAAGGTCGTCCTCACGCCGCACCCCGCCGAGATGGCGAGGCTGTGTGGCCTTGACAGCGTCAGCGACGTCACCGGGCGCGCCTGGGATCTGGCGCGTGAAAAGGCCGCCGCCTGGAAGGCTGTGATCCTGCTCAAGGGGCCTTACACCGTCATTGCCCACCCGGACGGCCGACTGGCGGTGCTGCCCGTGGCGACCCCTGCCCTGGCCACGGCCGGCACAGGCGACGTCCTGGCCGGGGCGGTGACGGGCTTCCTCGCCCAGGGGCTCGATCCCTTTGACGCCGCCTGTCTTGGCGCCTGGATCCACGGCCGGGCAGGTGAATTCTGCGAAGACGAGATCGGCCTCGCCGGCGTCCTGGCCGGGGATCTACTGCCCTACCTGCCTGCGGCCATGAACGAACTCCGGCACTAAGATGGGTGCCAGGAACATCGGCCATCGCTGCTTTAGCTGCTTGCGCACGGTGGTGTGGGCTTAGAGTGGTATCACTTTGAAACCGAGAGTTTTGTGACCGTCGAAGCCGCAGCGTTGGACTACCCAGCAAGAGAGCGAGCGTCGGTTGAGTAGGCGAGTCTGCGAGCCGTATCGAAACCAGCGAAGCGGGTCAACACTGGATCGCCGTCGAACCCGCTGGGTTCGTTTGGTACAGGCGCTGCGCCATGTCCTCCGCAAGCTCCGGGCACTCAACCGGCGCTAGTCAAACTCTCGGTTTCAAAATTGCTTCACTCAAGATACTCGAACGAATGAAGAACGCCGGCCCGCCAAACTTTGCGGGCCGGCGTTCGTGCGCTTGGCACCTCCGTTTTCCTGACGGTAGCGGAGTTCAACCCCCAATACGGCACCAGGTTAGCCTTGTTGCTCGTTCGGTTTGGGTTTGACCCACCTGGCATCCGGCTGCACCAGCGCATCGGTTCCATAGAATTCGTCCTTGTTCCATAAGGCCACCAACGCGCCGGCAAACGAGGCAAAGACAAGCCACGGTATCAAGAGGATCTGCGAGAGGATTGCCTTCCGGTCGCGCAGACGCGTGACGGCTACCACCATGCTGGCAACCGTAAAGATCAGCGCCAGGATCGTGTTCAAGGTGCCGTTGATGGGCGAACGCAGGCCAAAGAAGAGCGTAATGAAGGCCGTGTACAATGACCAGATCGCACCCTGCAACCACAGAAAAGCGCCACGTCCCGGCAGATTTCTGGGCTGGTTGGCCACGTACAGCAGACTCCAGATGGCGATTGCATTGTTGACCAGCCACACCGGCACAAAAAGCCAATCGGGCGGGGCGAAGATGGGCTGTTTGAGACTGTTGCTGTAGTTGAAACTATCGGCATTCCCGGTCAGTGACTCGGTAAGTTTGGCCTTGCCTCTGCCCAGCAACCGTTCCGTCAGCTTGGACAGACCGAAGGAGAGTACCTGCACGATGACGTAAAACAGCACGCCATGGTACCAGTGCCACGTTGGCCTGTCGTCCACGGAGGATGGGGGCGTGGTTTTGGGCTGGGGGTGCGTTGCGTTCATACTGGTTTCTCCGTATGTAGTGATCTGTTCGATGACGCCAGGTCGTAGACGGCAGCAATCTGCTGCGTGGCTTGAGCAGTGTACAGGCACGGCGGCGGTGGTTCAGTCAGGTGGACTACTGCCGCCGGTTAAATTCCATGCTCAATCAGAATGGGCCGCGCCTTTGACGGTGGACGAAGGGAAAGACCAGGTGTTGCCCATCTGGGTCAGGGGCTGTAGGGGCGGCGTCCTGCACAAAGAACGGGTGGAATTCGCCCACCCGTTCTTTGTGCTTTTCCCTGTCACCTTGTTTATCGAGTTGTGTACGGCAAGTAGAGGCGGTTGCTACCGCCGGCGTGGTTGGCTGTGCTGGTGGGGCTGGCAATCGGTGTGGCTGTCGGCGTGGACGTTTCGTAAATGGGTGCGATGTCCGTTCCTTGTAAGATGCCCAGCGGACTGTAGTTGCTGTAACCGGGGAAGATCGTGCCCAGGTTGGGGTTGCCTAAGCGTCGAATCAGGATTTCACTGAGTACCTGTCGATAATCGGTAGTGATGGCGAGATCGCGGCGATCATAGAGTTGATCGGTGTCCAGCCCCGGCCACTGTCCGTAAACCTGTCCTCCGTTAACCGCTCCACCCACTACAAACATCACGTTGCCATGGCCATGATCGGTGCCACGACTGGCGTTCTCTTTGAAGGTACGGCCAAACTCGCTCATCACCACAATCGTCAGCCTTTGCGAATGATCCGTGCCGTTGACGTCGCTCATGTCGGCCATCAGGGCATGGAGACCGCGGGTCAGCTCGTTGACGCGCCCCGAAAAGTAGCCGGTGCCGTGATCGCCCTGATATTCGTGCGTATCCCAGCCGCCCAGATCGATGGTGGCGAGACGCATCCCCAGTTGCATTTTGATCATCTGCGCCACGGTTTGCAGACTCTGGCCGAAACTGCCGCCAGGATAGTCTGCGCCGTTGCCCGGCGTGTAATTCTGGGGGCTGGCATACTCGATCACGTCCACAGCATCCAGGGTCTGGATACCGGATTGGTGCAGCCAGGTGTTGCCGGTGTACATCTTGCGCAGGGCCATGCGCTGCCAGTTGCTGTAGAACCAGTGTCCGTTGAAGTTGAAGTCTGTGGGCGAAGTCATGCCAATCGCCTCACGGCTGCCCAAAAGCGATGCCGGCGCAGAACTGCCCACCGCCACCGCAGGCGCGATGATCTCTGGCGGCAGATTGCCCGCCGTCAACAAATGGCGGGTTAACCAACCCGATGTACTGCTCTTCTGATCGGGCGTGCCCAACTCCATGTACTGCATGGCATCAAAGTGGCTGCGTGTGTCGCTGGTCAACCCTGCCGCGTGGATGATCGCTGCCTTCCCCGCCTGATACAGTTCGTGTAGAGGTGCGGCGGCCGGATGCAGCCCAAAGAAATCGCTGAGCGGAAGCGCTGCATTGTCGCCACTGAGGGGCAGCGATAGAGCCTGCCGCGACGCCTCGTAGTGGCCCCGATCGGCGCCGGCAATGGGCGCGACCACACTCAGCCCGTCCATTCCGCCCCTCAAAAAAACCACCAGCAGAATATCCTGATTGGGCTCGTCCTCGGCATTGCCGAAAGCCACCTGGGTTAGCCTGCCGCCGGCCAACGCTGCAATCGCTGCCGAACAGCCTGCCACAAATCCTCGTCGTGAAACGCCTCTTTTGGCCATGTTATCTTCTCCTTGTGTACTCTCTATCGCCACTGAAACGAGGGTGACATCAGGATCAACCCCACCATAGGGCGCAGCCGTTCCTCGATCTGATCGGCGGGCAGGTCGCTGTCGGCGCCGCGGCCAAAGGCCATGAACTCTACGATCTGGGCGCGCTCGTGATCGGGCAGACGATAGCCCACAAGCCGTTCGCTCCAAAAGTCCACCACCTCCGCCGGCGTGGCCCGATCGGCAGGCATGATTCCGTCGAAGCCGATGCGCGCATCCTCTTTATTGGCGCCGTCGCCGCCAATGGTCCAACCCAGCAGCGTGTTGACGAAGCGCCAGCGTTGCAGGATTGGCATCGTGCTGCTCCATGCTTCCTTGACGTCTGGGTAGCCGTCGGGCGCATGCCAGCCAAAGAGACTCTGCCCCATGCCGCCATACCACCAAAAGAACGCATCGCTGTCGGCGTCGAAGAGGCATTGTGTGGCACGCAGGGCAGAACAGGCGAACTCGAATGGGCGCTTGATCTTGTCGCCCCAGGTCGTGCGCAGCGCCTGCGAGAGCAAGATCGTGCGCACCACTTGCGTGAGCTGATCCTCGGCCTCGCGCTCGGCATAGAAAACGTCGGCTGCTGCCTGCACAACGCTTTCGGGCGGATTGTCGCCGATCAGCCGCCGGCAAAGTTTGCGGCAGATGAAGGTTGCCGTTCCCCGGTGATTGGCCAGGATGTTGAGCACGGTCTCGCCATCCTGAATGCCCTGTTGCGAGGGGATGGTGCGCCCCAGCACGATCTTTTGGTAGGGGAAGTGGCGCGCGGCATCAAAGGCAAATTGCCCGCTGTCGGTGTCGGTGCGCCAGCCTGTGAAGCTGGTAGTTGCGCCGTACACATCATCGTCTACATAGGCCAGGGGCCAACCGGCAGCGTCCTTGGGGGCGGGGTGGGCATAGACGCCGTCGGCGTTCGTGGTGGCGAGCACGCCTAAATAGTTTTCCGATCCCAGTGTGTGCAGCTCGAACAACTCGCGCGCCCAATTCTCGTTGGGATTACCACCCTCATTGGATTGGTTGTCCAGGTAGAAGAGCATGGCCGGGCTTTTGGCCACATCGCCCAGCATCTTGCGGAAGTTGCCCAGCATATTGCCGCGGATTACATCGCGATCATAGTGGACCCAGGTGCTCTGCTGCCAGCTATCCCAGGCGTAGGCGTTGAAGTGATTATGCCAGAAATCGGCCAACACTTCGCTCAACTGCCGCCTGGAGTAAAGCGCACGCAGAAAGGTGGCGCGTTCCGTCTCCCAGGCCGGCAACCGGCGATACCACCATTCCACACCCTGCTGCTTGAGGTGATCGGTCCACTGTTGCGCCAGTGACTTGTTGAGCGTTTCAAATGAGTAGGTCGCCAGCGCTGCGTCGAGTGCGCTGTCGTCGATACTTTGCGGATCGAGTTGCTGCTCGACATAGACCTGGAGCCGTTCATCGTCGCTGTTGCCCAGGGCGTTGAACGCTTCAATATCCCCTGGCCTGGGCCCGAATCCCATGCGGTTGAGTGCAATAACCGCCAGGCTAGGGCGGTCAGGCACAACGCCACTGCTGATTGACCGCGGCGCGGAGTGCGGCGAGCGCATCGCGGGGAGGGCCGGCGTTCCCTGTGCGGGTGGGGCGGCTTCGCCTATGGCGGCGGAAAATGCCCCCGCCGCCATGGACGCAGTCCCCAGTAGCCCCGCCCCCAGCAGCCGGCGTCTGTCCATGTGTGCCTTTCTCGCTCGCTGCGCCGTTCCTTCGATCATCTCGGCACAACCGATGACCTCGTCCCTGGCCGCTTCGTCGCCGCCAGCGGATGTGGTCGCGTCGTTGATGAGATCTTTCATTTGCTCCCCCGGTTGAGTCTGTGCTTATCTGCACCTGGCTTGAGGTTCCCCAAACACTTGACCATTATCATTGGTCAATATCACGGCGGAAATATAGCGTCTGTACCACTGCGTGGGCTTTCTGTTTGGTTTGTCGGTATTCCTGTGGGCGGGCGCAGCAAGCGGCGCCCCTACGATATTGCAGTTGACCGATGAAACGACACGAGCTGAGGCAGCCGCCAACCCTGCTGCGGCTGCCTCAGCGAGACAAAGGTATCACACTTTGGACGGTTGTGTATCTGGGAATAGACGATTGTTCAGAAGACGTTGAGCGTTCGCACAACGTCCGTCATGTTCGTCCTGTTGATGCGAAGGATCCCGGCTATTTCTGTGGTCTACGCAGGAAGAGTGCCACCACGGCCAGGCCAAGCGGGATGAACGCAGTGATGTTGAGCACCGTATTGTAACTGCCCAGTAGGTCGCGGGCGATGCCAAACGGCATAGGACCAAACGCCGATCCGGCGATCATAATCGTGGTGGTGGCCCCGGTGATTGTGCCCAGGTAGCGGCGCCCAAAGTAGTTGGCCCAGATCACGCTGCTTACCGTACGCTGAAGCCCCGACGTCGTGCCCAGGACGACGCCATAGAACAGCGCCATGCTGACGCTTCCTAGCGAGTGCGCCATCACCAGCACTACGGCCTGGCAGACCAATGCCGACGCCAGCAGATAGCGCGGCGAGATGCGATCCACCAGAAAGCCGCCCACCAGGTTGACCAGAGCCGTGGTCAACGCCACCGGCACAAACGCCGAGGCCGCTACTGCCGCCGAGAGCCCGTTGTCGTCGAAGATGCTGACGGCGTGGAAGAAGAGGCCGGTCGATAGCATAGACATAGAGGCCAGCCCGGCGGCGATGATCCAGAATGCCGGCGTATGGATCACTTCGTCCAGCGTCCACTCTTCTTCGGCGGGCGTCTCCTCCACGGCGCCGGTGACCTTGTTGAGCCGGGCGCCGCCATCCGGTTTGAGTCCGTAGGCTTCGGGCTGGTTGCGGTAGAAGAAGTAGCCTAACGGCAGCATGATCAGGAGTACGCTAATACCCAGCACAGGGTAGGCAGTACGCCAGCCATAGTTGTCGATCATCTGTTGAATCAACGAAGGAAAGAAGCCCAGCCCCAGCAACGACATGCCCAGCCCCGAAAGCCCCATCACCATGCCGCGCCGGCGAACCCACCATTGATTGATGGTGTATTGGCTCACCAATCCCAGCGCGCCCTGACCCAACATGCGAATGGCTACGAAACCGATTCCCAACATGATGGCACTGCCGACAAAGCCCATGTAGATGCAGGCGACGCCGAATCCAAGCGAGATCAGCACCACCATCCGGCGTGGTCCACGCGCATCGATCTGGCGGCCAATCAGGGGCAGCGCAAAACTGCCCACCAATGTCCCGGCGGTATAGAGCGTACTGACCAGCGATCGGCTGATGCCCAGATCAGTGATGAAGTGCTCAATGAAGATAGAAACGGCATAGGTTTGGCCTGGGCTGGTCATGATCATGCCGACGGTGGCAGCGAGGGCAATGATCCATCCGTAAAAGATGGGCGACCGGCGGACAACGCGGCTGGAAAGCGGGGAAGCAAGCGACTCCGAATGGCTGGTATGCATGGATTCCTCAATCGTGAAAAGCGGTGTTCTAAAGCGTTTTAGATATACGCGGCCACTTTATCACAATCGAGGTGATGAGCAAAATGGGGAAGGAGATCGGAACCTGTGAGAACCTGTTTGAAAAGAGGGAATTGAGAGTGAGCGTCGGTTGAGTAGCGGCTTTGGAGCGACCAACCCGCTTGGTTTCGACTCGCTGCGCTGCTCAACCGGCGCTCGTCTACCCGCCATGACAGCGTACCGAAACCAGCGAACGGCTCTTTTCAAACAGACTCTGAAATCAGGGCGTGGTCGCAGTCTCGGCCGGTGGCGTCGCTGTGGCCGGGATCTCTGTGCCCGGAGGAACGAGGAAGACGGCGTTCCACGGCTGATATTGCGACACGAGCTTGTCGACGCGAGTCTCGTCATTCTCGGTCACCGTCCGCTCCACGGTGACGGTCATGCCACGCTGCGCGTATTCGACCTGGCGGCGCTGACCGGCGGCCAAACTCTCGTCGATGCGATAGACGGGATCTCCCGGCTCTTTGACATCGCTGATCACCGGGGCACTGATGGTCACCTGGCGATTGGGTTTGGTGCCGTAGAAATCAAAGGTGATCACACCGTTGTTGCTGTCCACATTGGGCTGGACAAGCAGATGGGCGTCGGTGTCGTTGCGGAAGCGCAAGTCGACGTCGGGGGTGTAAATGGTTGCATCCATCCCTGGCTCACCATACCAGCTCACCACATAACCGTGGTTGTAGCGTTCCACAATGGGGAATCCGCCGTTGAGCGCGGCGCGGAAGACCGTCGTGCTGACCTGGCAGACGCCGCCGCCCACGCCCACCATGGTCTGGTCACCCCAGATGATGGCGGAATCCTCGAAGCCATTGGCCGCGCTGACGTCCTGCACAATCTGGTTGAAACTGAAAACCTCGTTGGGCGGAATCACCATGCCGACGAACTTTTCTGCCGCCACTTCAATGTTGCGGATGCGGGCCACGCTGCTGCCTTTGAAATAGGTTGTCCCCGAGGCGACCAGTTCGCGGATGCCAAGTGCGCCAAGATTGGCTGCATCCACGTCGGGGACGACGGCGCTGATCGGCAGCGCGATCTGGGTCGTGTCGTCGATCAACGCCTGCTTGAGGGCGCTGACCGTGGCGTCCACGTCGAGCACTCGCCCAGTCACGCTCGGTTGAATTACATCAAGCTGGCCGGTGGCGCTGTTAAAGCGCAGCCGTGCATCCTGGGCGGGGATATTGATTTCGGCGGCCCACGTTTCCACGATACCGCGTAGCGCAGCTTCGTTGAGCCGCGTGGCGTCGCCGCCGGGCAGAATCATCCCCAGGTCGGCGGCGTCCAGCGCGAAGAGTAGCCCGCTTTGGCTATCGCGCAGTGTAATCGGCTGTCGAGTTGGTGCGGCCTGTGTGGTCGCCGTCGCGTTGGCGGCATCTGGTGCTTGCACCGTAAACGTCTGCACGGGGATGGCGGCGACTTCGTGGCGCTGCAGCGCATTCATCACCAGGGCGGCCGTGGCGCTGATGTCCACATCGAGGCCGGGCTGCGACGGCAGCGAGAAGGTGCCGATCTCCACGCGAGCGCGACCAGGACGGCGCAGTTCCGTGGCAATCTGGCTGATCTGCTGGCGCACTGCGCCTTCGTTGAACTGCAGTTGTGGATTAACATTGTAGCGCCCCACGAAGGCGCCGATCTGGGAGGTCATCCGTTCGAGGAACGCGCCCTGGCGCCCGATCAAGTAGGCCTGGTTGATGGCGCCCATCAGATCGGCTTGCGGTGCGATCTGTTGGCTACTTAGCAGCCACTGGCGATCCCCACTGTGCAGGCTTATCGGCGGTACCGGGTAAGGGGTCAACTCACCGTTAATGCGGACAATGGCCTGGGCGCGTGTCATACCACCCACAGGGACACCGGCGACACGCACGCCGCTGTACACGCGATCCATGTGCCAGAATTGCCACCCGGCAAAGACCGCAACGGCACTCAACATCACTACCGCCACCCAGATGATCAGAAAATCGAGAGAAGTACGGCGCCTGCTGGTCGGACGATAACTTGCCGGCGTGTAAGTAGTCTGCATGAAGAACTCAAGCCTCTGTTCGCTTAAAGTGTCTATCCCGACACATCAGTACACAGCAGCCCATCCCGTTACCGTGGGCCGGTCTCCCCCGGGCTGCTGCGAATTTATCGATCGCTTCTATATCGATCGCATCTATCCCAATTGCGGACCAATATACAGGAAAGGAATAGCGATGTCTAGTAGCACTAACAGCACGAAGGGGAGCGCTTCGATCCAGACGGGTGGCCTGCCCCACCAGTTGAAACGCAGCACGAGCGTGGCATAGATGAGCAGGATCGCCACGCCGCCTGCCATAAAGAGCAGCATCCAGCGATCCACGCTGCCGCCGCCAATGCTCAACCCTGCCAGGACGAGCGCCGCCAACAACAGGAAAATGGCGCCGATCAGACTGTTGAGCGGACGCAGCAGGGCGCGCCAGCCGATGGCCACGAGCAGGCCGATCGGCAGCAGCGCGGGGAAGAGGTAGCGCCCCTGGTGTTGCACGAAGCCCAGGTTATACCAGATGTAGGAAGCGGCGACCGCGGCCAGCAACAGGAACAAGGCTGCGAGTTGACCACGTTGCGCATGGCTGAGCGACGGCAACCACTGCCGCACCTGGATTAGCAGTATCAACAGTGCCAGCGCGATCAACCCGCTAAACAGCAACAGGATTGAATAGATCCGGCCGTCCATGAAAACGCCCATCCAGCCAAAGACGCCCCAGAAACTGTCAAACGTGAATCGCCAGGCCCGCTCCCAATAGGCGGGCCAGCCGTTTGCTGCGATCCAATCCAATCTCGTCGGTTGACCGGCTACCACCTGATCGTGCCACGCCAGTCCCAAGAAATCGAAGCCGCCGTACAGATAGATGTTGCGCAACCAGAAGGGCAGCCCCAGCAACAACGCCCACACCGACACCGCGGCCACGTGAATCAGCGCACGTCGCCATCCTGCGCGCCACCAGGAGACGAAAAAGACGGTCACCACTACCACCGGCAGCAGAATGTAGGTTGTGGCCTTGGTCAAAAAGCCGAGTCCGACGAGCAGACCGAGGAAAAGGAGGGTTGCGTTGCGAATAGGGAATTGCGATAGGCGACGGGCGAGGGGCAAGCTACGACCCCCATGTTCTGGGCTTTCGCTTTTTTGGCCTGAGACCTCTCTCCCTATCCAGCGCAACAGGACATACAGGGTCGCGGCGATAATCAAGGCAGCCAACGGATCGTTGTTCACCGAGGCCATGATCGCCACGTTCATGGGCAGGAAGGCGACGAAGGCGGTGGCGCTGAGCGCGATCCTGGGCGCGCGGGGAGGATGGTGCGCACGCTGAAGAAGATCAAGGCCACGACGGCAAGGCCAATCAGCACATTGAACAGGCGTAGCGCCAATAAGCTGCCGCCTGTCAGTGCGAAGACGGGCGCGGCCATCATGTAGTAGAGCGGCGGCTGATGCGATTCATAGCGCACGGATTCAATCGACAGGTGCGGCGGGAACTTCTGGCGGGTAAGTTGCTCCAGGTAGGCCTGGTCATAGTCGCCCACTTGGAGATAGGGCAAGCCCTTGCCCTGGGCAATGTGGGCGATGTAATTGTAGTGGGCCGGTTCATCGGGATTTTGCCAGGCCGGCGTCGTCCAGGCGAAGGTGGCAGCGAGGGCGACGTAGACAAGCAGAATCACGGGCAGCGCAAGGCGGCTGGCACTTCGTGTAGCTGATGCGGCGTGATCTCGCGTCGACTCGACGAAAGCAGTGCTGCCGGCTTGAGGTAAGCGTGTCTGCATGGTTTTGTCTATCTGCTGACAACCGTTAGTGTTGCGTCAACGGTCAAGTGATGGGTAGGGGCGCTGCTTGCTGCGCCCCTACCCATCAAATCATGCTTGACGCATCACTACGCCGTCTCCGTCGATTCGCCCAGCACTTCCGCCGGATCGAGCTTGGTGAAGAGCGGTTGTGGTTCTTGTAACGTCTGCCCGGGCGGGAGGGTTCCTGCTCCCCAGGCAACGCTGGCGCCGTTGTGATCGTAGCGCAGCACCAGATGCGTGCCGCGGGCGTCTGTGACTTCTTCAGTATACTGGCGGCCAAAGATCGGCTGCGTGTAGCCCAGGTAGCGGTGCAAGGCCTCGCTGCTGTGCGGCAGGATCGGCGCCCACATCACCTTGAGCCAGTCGATGGCCTGCAACGCCACATAGACACTGGTGGCCGCCGCCGCCGGATCGGTCTTAATGCTCTGCCAGGGTGCTTTGTCGTTGAGATACTGATTGACGCGCTGACTGAGTCGGCGGATCTCTTGCAGTGCTGCTTTGAGTTTGACGGCGCTGTAGAGGGCTGCAACGCTGTCGAACCCGCTGCGAATGTCATCGAGCAGCGCGCGATCCGCCTGATCGAACTCGCCGGGTGTGGGTACGATGCCGTCGAAGCGCTTGTAGGCAAAGCCGAGCATGCGATTGGCCAGGTTGCCCCAGTTCGCTACCAGTTCGCTGTTGACCCGTTCCACAAAGTCGGCCCAGGTGAAGTCCGTGTCGGCATTTTCAGGCGCCACCGCTGTGAGCACATAGCGCCAGGCATCGGCCTGGAATTCGCGCAGCACGGTGTTCCAGCCGATCACATTGCCGCGGCTGGTGCTGAACTGCATCCCGCGGAAATTCAGATATTCGTTGGCGGGCACGTCGTAGGGCAGGTTGAACTTCTCGCCATCTTCGCCGTCGTTGTAGGCCATCAGTATCCCCGGCCAGATCACGGTATGGAAGGGGATGTTGTCCTTGCCGATGAAGTTGTAGATCAGGGAATCGGGGTTGACATCGGCGTCCCACCATTCCCGCCAGGCGCTGGAGTTGTTGAGCAGTCCCCATTCCACGGCCGCGCTGAGGTAGCCGATGACGGCATCATACCAGACGTAGATGCGTTTGCCCTCGAACCCGGGCAGCGGGATCGTCACACCCCAATCGATGTCGCGCGTGATCGGGCGCCCGCGCAGTTCGTTCAGCCCAAGTTGGCCCTTGGTGAAGTTGAGGACGTTGGGCCGCCAGTGTTCCTTGCCCGTCTCCACCCATTTCAGCAGCGGATCGTTGAGCTTGCCCAGGTCGAGGAAGAAATGCTCGGTCTCGCGCACTTCCAATTCCGTGCTGCCCGTGATCTTCGATCGTGGATCCTTCAACTCCAGGGCGTCGTATAGGCGTCCGCAGTTGTCGCACTGGTCGCCGCGGGCGTCGGTGTAGCCGCAGAAGGGGCATGTGCCCTCTACGTAGCGGTCGGCAAGGAAACGCTTCGCCTGCGGATCGTACCACTGCTTCTGTGTATCCTGATAGATGTAGCCGTTTTCCAGGTGGCGCAGGAACATCTTCTGCGTCACCTCCCAGTGGTTCTGGGTATCGGTATGGCTGTAGAGATCAAACGTTAGCCCCATGGCCAGACAGCCGTCCACGAAAAGACGGTGGTATTTTTCAATCACTTCGGCGGGCGAGATGCCTTCTTTCTCTGCCTGCAACGTGATCGGTGTGCCGTGCGTGTCCGAGCCGCTGACCATCAACACGTCGTTGCCCATCATGCGCTGGAAGCGCGCAAAGATGTCGGGGGGAAGATACGCCCCCGCAATCTGGCCAATGTGTTTTTCGCCGTTGACGTAGGGCCAGGCGACGCCGACAAGGATCTTTCGGGGTTGATCGGTCATGGCTCAATGTCCTGTCTGTACAAAATGAACTGAACGTAAAGGGTAGAGAGGCTGCTCGCTTCGGCTGAATGCAGGGCAGAAACCCCGTCAATTATAGCGGTTGAGGCGAGAAAATAGCAAGAGTATGGCCCACGGCGGGGTGCGTGTTTCATCTTCACCGCGGAACCCTGCCCTGAACCTTTATTGTTCACCGCGTGAGATGCTATAATGGCCCAAACAATCGCACCGGGGGGAGCGCGAGTGGAAACAGGTCTCTACGAATGGGTAACGGGTGGCGTTGGACTAATCGAATCGGTGCAGCGCCTGCGCACGCCCATCTTCGATTTCTACTTTCTGTTGATGACCTTCCTGGGCAACGAGGAGTTTTTCTTGCTCGTGTTGCCGGCGATCTACTGGTGTGTCGATAAGCGTCTGGGGCGCCGCTTGCTCTACCTGTTGGTCTTTTCAAGCGTGCTCAACGAGATCCTGAAAAATACGTTTCGGCTGCCGCGCCCGCCGGACGCACTGCGCATTGTCCAAGAAGAGGGCTTTGGCCTGCCCAGCGGACACGCCATGAATTCAGTCTCGTTGTGGGGATATGCAGCTTGGCGCACCTACCGCAGACAACGTCTGGGTCTGGATCGGCGTTGCCGTTATCATCCTGTCTACGGCGTTCAGCCGCATCTACCTGGGCGTCCATTATCCACTGGACACACTGGCCGGCCTGTCTGGCGGCGTGCTGACCCTGCTGCTCTATCTTTGGATCGAGGCGCAGCTCGCCCATCGCTTTCCTCGTACGGATCGGCGAATTCTGCTGGGCGGCGCGCTGGTGCTGTCTCGTGCTGCTGCCGTTTATTCAGCCGGGCGATCCGCTGGGCTACCCGGCTGAGAAGTCCATTTCGCTGGCAGCACTCTTCTTGGGTGCGACGGTTGGCATCCTTTACGAAATGGACAACCTGCGCTTTGCCGTAGAGGGAACACTGCTCACGCGCATCCTACGTTATTTGATAGGCATTGGCGTTACCCTTCTCTTCTGGTTAGGGTTACGCATTCTCTTTGGGCTGATCGACGGCCCGGTTTGGCTCGTAAACGCCCTGCGCTTTGTCCGCTACACACTCACCGGGGTGGCTGTGGCCGGGTTGGCGCCGCTGCTCTTTGTGCGATTGGGCGTGGCGGTACAAAGTGCGGAAACATCGATGGACTCTCACACAATTGGCGGGGTAAAATGAAAGCATTTTTGGTGATGGGGCGATCGCTCAAAGCGCTCTATGATGAACTGTTTCTGTGGGTCTGGCTCAGCGCACTTTGGTGGTTGGGTACTTTTTTAATCGTCACGGCGGCGCCGGTAACACTGGGGTTAAACAGGGCGGCCAACCGGGTCGCCAACTACAAGCGCGTCGACAGTAGCTTTTTCTTCGAAAGCGCCCGCCAATATATCGGCCGCAGTTGGTTTCTCTATGCGCTCACGATCCTGCTCTACGCCGGAGTACTGATCAACATTATCTTCTACCTCAACAGTGCCGCCGCCTGGATGAATATTCTCGGCATCGTCTTCATCTGGATACTGGTGTTGTTGATGATGTCGAGCCAATACTTTTTCCCGCTTTTCTGGCAACAGGACGACCCCAGCATCAAGATGATCCTGCGCAACGGCGTGCTGATCGCGATTCGCTATCCGCTCTATACGTTCTTGATGCTGATCTTCCAGATCGTGTTGTTGGTGGTGAGCATCGTGACGGTGCTGCCCATCTTCCTCTTGCTGCCGGCGGCCATTATCGTGTCGGCAAACTTTGCGCTGGTCGGTGCGCTGCAAGAGATGGATCTTGCCCCGCAGCCGCCGCAAGTAGACGCAAGGAGCTAGGATCATGAAACTACTCATCCTGGGCGGCACGGTCTTCTTAGGGCGGCACCTTGTGGAAGCGGCCCTGGCGCGTGGACACGAAATCACCCTCTTCAACCGTGGCCGGCACAACCCTGATCTCTTCCCCGATGTGGAGAAATTGCGCGGCGACCGCGACAACGATCTCGCCGCCTTGCAGGGTCGCCGTTGGGATGCCGTCATCGACACCAGTGGCTACATCCCCCGCGCCGTGCGCCAGAGCGCCGAACTGCTGGCCGGCGCCGTCGATCACTACACCTTCGTCTCTTCGCTGTCGGTCTATGCCGATTTCAGCCGGCCTGGCATTGACGAAAGCGCGCCTGTGGGCACGCTGGAAGATCCCACCGTCGAGCAGGTGACGGGTGAAACCTATGGCCCGCTCAAAGCACTGTGCGAAGAAGCCGCCGAAGCCGCTATGCCCGGCCGCGTCTTCAACGTGCGCCCCGGTCTTATCGTCGGCCCACACGACCCCACGGATCGCTTTACCTATTGGCCTGTCCGTGTGGCCGAAGGTGGCGACGTGCTGGCGCCATCACGGCCCGACTACCCTACCGAGATCATTGACGTGCGCGACCTGGCAGCGTGGATCGTCCTCATGGCCGAATCAGGCAAGACCGGCGTCTACAATGCCACCGGCCCGGCGCTTACGATGGGCGCCATCCTGGAGACGAGCCACCAGATCGGCGACAGCGACGCCCGAATTCACTGGGTAGACGAAGCCTTCCTGCGCGCCAAGGGTGTGCAGCCCTGGCAAGAAATGCCGCTTTGGGTCACCGATGATCCCGATATGGCCGGCTTCGCCCACTTCAACATCGACAAAGCCGTGGCCGACGGGCTCACCTTCCGCCCGCTCGACGCCGTCGTGCGCGACACGTTGGATTGGGCCGCTACCCGCCCCGCCGATTATCAATGGCGCGCCGGGATCACCCGCCTGCGCGAGGCGGAGTTGTTGTCCGAATGGAAAAATCAACGGTAATCGACAACCGAGCATCAGGAGCCGACCATGGCCTTGCTTAACGAATATCATAGACCTCGCACCATCCCCGAAGCGCTGCTCCTGCTGAGTCGCAGCGAAACCCGCCTTGTGCCGCTGGCCGGTGGAACACGCCTCATCGGCGAGCTGGAAACGCGCAGTCGCTGCGATGTGGACGGCGTGGTGGACCTCAGCGGGCTGGACCTCTCCTACATTCACAACGAAGATGATACGTTGGTCATCGGCGCTATGACCACCATCAGCGATCTCATCGCCCACCCCGTCGCCGGTAGCCTGGCCGGCGGCATCCTGCGCCGTGTGGCCCGTTACGAAGGACCGATCAACCTGCGCAATTGCGCCACCGTGGGTGGTGTCATTGTCGCCGCCGAAGCGGACAGCGAACTCTACGCTGCCCTTCTCGCTCTGGGGGTTGAGGGCCTCTGGTCTCGTGGCGCGGGTGTGGAGCTGCTCAACGAAATCCGCATTCCCATCGTTCCCCTTTCCGGTGGACACGCCCGCATCGCACGCACGCCTATGGATCGTCCGATTGTGGCGGCGGTGGCCGTGGCTGCAGAGGGCGTCGAGCGCGTGGTCCTGTGTGGCGTGGCGGATAGACCGATCCTGGATGGGGAGGCGTTGAACCCGATCTCCGATTTCAAAGGCAGCGCCGAGTACCGGCGTGAAATGGCGACGGTTGTGCGGCGACGGGCTCTGTCTGAGGCAAAAGGAGCCTAAGATGGTTTCGTCTCCTACCTTTGTCTATGCCGCCAAATCCATTTGTAAACACACGGAATTGAGCCATGCAGATCACACTCACCGTTAACGGCACTGAGCACACCCTGAACATTCACGCCGGGGAACTTCTGCGCACGGCTTTGCGCCGTCTGCGCTACTACAGCGTCAAACACGGCGACGAGACCGGCGAGTCCGGCTCCGACGCCGTCCTCCTTACCTTTACGCCCGAGCAGCCCACCAGCTACCGTCTCCTCAACGCCGGGATGATGCTGGCGGCGCAGGCCGATGCGGCCTCCATCATCACGGCCGAAGGATTGGTCATGGGTGATTTGGGGCTGGTGACCGGGGGCACAGCGCCTTCCGGCCCAATCCCCAATCCCCAATCGCCAGTCACCGCCCTGCAGGAACAGTTCGTCCAGTGCGGCGCCATTCAATGCGGATACTGTACGCCGGCGCAGTTGTTGGCGGCACAGAAGTTACTGAGCGAGAACCCGGACCCTACTGAAGCAGAGGTGCGCGAGGCGATTGCCGGTGTCCTCTGCCGCTGTACGGGATACGTGAAACCGGTGCAGGCCATCCTGCGCACGGCCGCGCTGCGCCGCGGCGAGACCCTCGATCCGCTGCCGGTGGAGATACGCGATGTGGCCGATGTGGGCGAGTGGCCGTCCTCGCTGCCCGACAGCGGACCCACCGATCGCTCCGGTCCTGATGACGGTGCGGATACGCAGACCCGCACCCGCACCGTCCCCGTGACGGTGGCGTCGCCCAGGACGCAGGTGGTCAACAAGCCCGAACCCAAGGTTGACGCCGTCAAACTGGTCAAGGGGCGCGGTGTCTTTGCCGACGATGTGGAAATGCCGGGGATGCTCTACGGCGGGCTGCTCACCAGCCCCCATGCCCACGCCCGCATCCGCAGCATCGACAAGTCCAGGGCCGTGGCGCTGCCCGGCGTGCACGTTGTTCTCACCCACGAGGACGTGGAACGTGTTGTCTACGCCAGCGGTGGACAGAGCTACCCCAATCCGCCGCCCTATGATCAGGTCAGCCTCGACAACAAGGTGCGTCATGTGGGTGACCGGGTGGCGGTGGTCGCCGCCGAGACGCCCGAATTGGTCCAACAGGCGCTGGAGCTGATCGAAGTTGACTATGAGATTCTGCCTGCGGTCTTCGATCCACTCGTGGCAATGGCCGAGGGCGCGCCGGTGATCCATGACGAAGCCGACGCCGTCGACATCCACGATGCCGCCCGCAATGTCGCCGTCAAATTGCATGTCGATCACCATGACGTCGACGCCGCGCTCTCCGAGGCCGACTTCGTCTTTGAGAGCGAATACAGGGTTCATCAGGTGCAGCAGGCCAGCATCGAGCCGCACATCGTCGTCAGTTACTGGGACGAGGACGACCGCCTCGTCATCCGGACCAGCACGCAGGTACCCTTCCATGTGCGGCGGATGGTGGCCCCGCTGATCGGGCTGCCGGTGCGCCGTATTCGCGTAGTGAAACCGCGCATCGGCGGCGGCTTCGGCGGCAAACAAGAGATGCTCATTGAGGATCTGTGTGCTCATCTCACCATCGCCAGCGGTCGCCCGGTGAAGTTTGAATACACCCGCGCCCAGGAATTCACCTCGGCGCGCACCCGCCACCCACAGATTTTGCGTATTCGCAGCGGTATCGACGCCGACGGCAAGCTGCTGGGCATGGATGTGAAGGTCATCGCCGATGCCGGCGCCTACGGCACCCACGGTCTCACCGTACAGATGGTCACCGGTTTTCGAGCATTGAGCACCTATTGGCTGCCCGCCGCCCGCTTCGACTGCGACGTGGTCTACACCAACAAACCCGTCCCCGGCGCCTTTCGCGGCTACGGTGCCCCCCAGGCTCTCTTTGCCCTGGAACAACATATGGAAGAACTGGCTCTGGCGCGTGGGCTCGACCCCGTCGAGTTCAAACGGCTCAACTGGATCAAAGTGGGCCAGGAACTCCCCATGGCCGAGGCAATGGGCGAAGGGCGCGAAGGCTTCGCCCAGCGTGTGCTGACCAGCGGCCTGGCCGAGTGTGTGGACGAAGGCGCGGCCGCGATTGGCTGGGATCGCCGCTTCGATCCCGATTGGAAGGTCGATCCGGCCCGACCGCACATCCGCCGCGGGATCGGCATGGCCGTTTGCATGCATGGCACCGGCATCGCCGGGCTGGACATGGGCGCGGCCAGCATCAAACTCAACGATGACGGATCGTTCAATTTGCTCGTGGGCGCCACCGATCTCGGTACCGGATCAGACACTGTCCTGGCGCAGATCGCAGCGGAGACGTTGGGCGTGTCGCTCGATGAGGTTGTCATCTACAGCAGCGACACCGACTTCACCCCCTTCGACACCGGCGCCTATGCCAGTAGCACCACCTACATTTCGGGTGGCGCCGTCATGAAAGCGGCGGAGCAGGTGGCGCAGCAGATCTTCGAGCACACGGCCAAACACCTGTTGCCCGACGCCGATCCCGAACGGCTGTGGCTGGGGGGTGGAGAGGTTCATGCCGCCGATGGGCGCTCGGTTTCGCTGGCGACGGTGGCGCTGCACAGTACGCATCAGGCCGAACAACACCAGATCATGGCGACGGCCAGTCACATGAGCTACGTCAGCCCGCCACCCTTCGCCGCCCAATACGCCGAAGTCGAGGTGGATACCGAAACCGGCCAGGTCACCGCCAAGAAGATCGTGATGGCTGTGGATTGCGGCATTGCCATCAACCCGATCACCGCCAGCGGGCAGGTGGAAGGTGGCATGATCCAGGCCTTGGGCTACGCCCTCAGCGAGGAGATGGTCTACGACGAGTTGGGCCAATTGCAGACGACGAGGTTCGGCGATTACCGCATCTATGCCGCCGACGAAGTCCCCGAGATCGGCGTGATCCTCGTGCAGACGTACGAGCCGACCGGTCCCTATGGGGCCAAAGCCGTGGCCGAAATTCCCATGGATGGCATGGCCCCCGCCATCGCCAGCGCCATCTTCGACGCCACCGGCGCACGCATCCGCCAGATTCCGTTTACGCCCGAGCGGGTATGGCGGGCGTTGAACGAGTGAAGGGGCGCAGCAGTGAAAGCGGGTATTTCAGAGACCCCTCCCCATCGCTCTCCCTGCCTGGTATGGTGATAGAAAAGGGTGGTAGTATAGGAGTAGATCGATTTGGCAGGGGGAGGCCAGGACGGCACAAGAAGGCCCTCACCCCCCTGCCCATAGGCGTTAAGTTAAGGCTCTATGCTCCACGCCCCCCGCATCCTCGTGTGCAGGCAAGAGAATTGGCCACAAAGAACACAAAGAACGCAAAGAAGAAGATGGCAACGTCCTTATCTATGTGTTCTTTGTGTTCTCTTGTGGCTATTCCCTTCTGGACGTGACGCCAGGAGGGAAGACCCCGGCACTTGCTCGAACGGAGCTTATCTTAACGCCTATGGGGGCCGGGGGTGCTGGCCCACGTAGACGGCTGCTGTGGCATTCATCGGCAACCAACCTGGACGGCGAGACGTCGCTCACCCGCTGCGTAAACGCGGGTGGGAGAGGCGGAGCGAGACAGCCATTCATTCTCACTGTCACCAATCGTGGATGACGCAGGTACCATCTGCGACAACGGGCCGGGCAGCATAGGCGTTAACTTAAGCGGAATCCTGCCCAATTGGCCCCTCTTGGCAACTTGTGGGCAAAGGTTAGGCAAAAGATGCGGAGAGGGTGGCGCAGGAGGGGCCGGAATGGTGGGCGAATTACAACGCTGCCCTGCCATGCGATCATATGATGTCCACAACAAGTGAAACTGTTGTCTTTGAAAGGAGCATCCCCTGTGAACTTAACCCATATTCGACGCTGGGCCGTTGGCCTGCTGCTCATCTTTGTGCTTGCCGTCAGCGCCGCCTTGATGATGGCTATGACGTCCGCGCCTACGGCCACGACAGCACGCCAATCCGCAACGCCTACCCCCATCGCCGAAGATGCACCCACCGTCACCATTCGCTTCGCCATGCGTGTGCGCAGTGGGCCGGGCAGCGACTTCGGCCAGATCGGCACCGTGCGCCCCAATCAACAGTACGCCATCACCGGTCAGGATGAGCGCGGGCGCTGGTGGCGCATCGACTTCAACGGCCAGGACGGCTGGGTCTACGCCGGCTTGGTCAACGCCGCTAACGCCGACGATGTGGCGGTGATCGGCGATATCGCCCAACCTGTTTTCGATCCCGCCGCAGTCAATCTGGCGCTGGAGACGGTCTTCACCGGGCTGGAGTTGCCCGTTTTCCTTACCCACGCCGGCGACGGCAGTGGACGTCTTTTCGTGATCGAGAAGCCGGGCCGTATTTATGTGGCCGCCGACAGCAGCAGCAACCCAACACTCTTCCTGGATATCACGGATCGGGTCGGTTCCAGCGGTAACGAGCAGGGGCTATTGGGCATGGCCTTTGCCCCTGATTACGCCGACAGTGGCTATTTCTACGTCAACTACACCAATCGTAGCGGCAACACGGTCGTCTCTCGCTTCCAGGTCACGGATGACCCCGATCAGGCCGATCCGGACAGCGAGTCGCAGGTGCTATCGGTGGCGCAGCCTGCACGCAATCACAACGCCGGCATGTTGACCTTCGGCCCCGATGACATGCTCTGGATCGGTCTCGGCGACGGCGGCGCCGCCAATGATCAGTTCGGCAACGGCCAGAACGGGCAGACACTGCTTGGCTCCATGCTGCGCATTGACGTCAGCGATCCAGACGTCGCCTACACTGTCCCCGCAGACAACCCCTTTGTGGGCGATGGCAATGGTGGCGCTAACGATGTGCTCGATGAAATCTGGGCGATCGGTCTGCGCAACCCCTGGCGCTACAGCTTTGACGCCGAAACCGGCGACTTCTGGATTGCCGACGTCGGGCAGAACCAGTATGAAGAGATCAACTTCATCCCCGCGGCCACAGTCGAGGAAGGCGGGCTGAACTTCGGCTGGCCTGTGGTGGAAGGGCTACACTGTTTTGCGTCAAACAACTGTGATCAGAGCGACTACTATGCACCCATCCACGAGTACTCGCACGCCGGCAACGGCTGTTCGGTCACCGGTGGCTATGTCTACCGGGGTAAGGAGTTCCCCGCCCTGGACGGCGTCTACTTCTTCGCCGACTACTGCACCGGCTACCTCTGGGCACTGTGGACCGACGCCGACGGCGAGCCGCAGGTTGAGCGTGTGCTCGAGACGGGGACCACGACGTCATCCTTTGGCGTGGACGAAGAGGGCGAGCTCTACATCGTCGACTACACCGGCACAATTCAGCGGCTCGTGATCGAATAGCGGTTGTAACGAGATGGACGGGCATGAAAAAGGACGGCGGCGAGAAATCTTCTCGCCGCCGTCCTTTTTTGATCTTCTAGGCCAAACCCTACGCCCGCTCCACCGAGATCGGCTGTTTGCGGATACGGTAGCTGCCCTCTTTCGCCAGCACCTTGTCGACGAACTGTTCGGGCACATCCACCAGGCTGTGTTCCTGCCGGATGTTGATGGCGCCGATGACGTGACCGGGAATGTTGGCGTGGAAGGCCAGCGTGCCCACGATGTCGCCGGGGCGGATACCATGCGTCTTGCCGGCGTTGAGCGCCAGCCGCACCATGCCCTTTTCGCGGGCATCGGTGGCCCAGCGCTTGTCGCCGCTGCCGCTGCCTCTGCCATTGCCGCTGCCGCTGCGCCGCGGCGCGCTTTCTTTGCGGTGCGCCGGTTTGCTGCGCGACTCTTGCACTTCACTGATATGCGCAATCGGGCGCTGCCCGCCTTCGCCACGCGCCAGCTTTAGACAGGCCGCCGCCACTTCCAATGGATCGTGCCCGGCCGCTACCAGATCCTCGATCATCTGCTGCTCGCGCTGATAGTGACCACGATCCAACTGGAGGGTGACCTTGCTCACCAGCTCACCCTCGCGATGGCGTTCGATCTCGTCCACCGTGGGGAGAACGGCTTTGGTCACACTCTGTTTGCTGAACCCTTCGATACGGCGCAACATCCATTGGTCCTGCGGCGTGACCAGCGAAATGGCGACGCCGCTCTTGCCGGCGCGCCCGGTGCGCCCCACCCGGTGGACGTAGACTTCCACGTCCTGCGGTAGATCGTAATTGAAGACATGAGAGACGTCGTCGACGTCCAGTCCGCGGGCGGCGACGTCGGTTGCGACCAGAACCTTGACCTGATTTTGGCGGAAGCGTGCCAGCACTGCTTCGCGGGCTTCCTGGCTCAGATCGCCGTTGAGCACTTCGGCGGGATAGCCGCGCGTGGTCAATTCGTTGGCCAATTCACCGGTGCCGGCGCGGGTACGCGCAAAGATCAGCGCCCGTGTCACCGGCTCGACCTCGAAGAGGCGGGTAAGCGCCGACAGCTTGTCCTGATTGTAGACAAGATAGTAGCGCTGCTCAAGGGCGTCCACCGTCATCTGCTTGCGTTCAACGGCGATCGACTGTGGATTGCGCAGATAGCGATCCGCCAGACGACGAATTTCGGTGGGCAGTGTGGCCGAGAAGAGCGCCGTCTGCCGCGTGGATGGCGTCTCCTTGAGGATCGCTTCAATGTCCTCGACGAAACCCATGCTCAACATCTCGTCCGCTTCGTCAAGCACGACGGTATGGACGGTGCTCAGATCGAGTGACTTCTGGTTGATCAGATCGAGCATGCGACCTGGGGTGCCCACGATCACATCGACACCCTTGCGGATGCGGCTGATCTGGCGGGCGTAGGGCTGTCCACCATAGACGGCCAGCACACGCACACCCAGGTGGCGACCCATGTCGAATATGGCCTGCGACACCTGCATAGCCAGCTCGCGTGTGGGGGCCATCACCAATCCCTGCACGCCGCCCAGGTTGGGATCAAGCCGCTGCAGCATGGGGAGCGCAAAAGCGGCCGTCTTGCCGGTGCCGGTCTGCGCCTGACCAATGACATCCACGCCTTCTAGCAGCGTTGGGATCACAGCGGTTTGAATGGGGGTCGGTTCCGTGTAGCCAAGATCGGCTACGGCCTGCACCAATAGGGGGTGCAGGTTCAACTGCGAAAACTGATTGCTCATTTGTCTCCTACTTGCGGTTGAAAAAGACGATAGGATCGATGACGATCCTACCTCCGGTTGCATTCACAGCCGGCCCTGTCCGCAAGTGGAGCCCTCTGTGGCAACAAAAAAACCCGACCCACTTGGTCGGGCGACCCGTTAGGTCCCGGTGACTTTGCGATACGAAAGCCAGCCGCTACCCAACTGAACAAGTATACCACAGTGTGTCTCAAATCGGAAGAATCGGATCGGCTTTTTTGCATTCATCTTCTGAGTTGATATGATGGGAGCTAGTCTTGTAACCGTCGCCAATCCTAAAATCGAGTCGATCTATGGCCATGTCTACTGTGAACGCCGCTCCACCGCAACAAGCGCCCGGCCCCGATCCCCTGCCCCTGATTGGCAACGTGCTTCGTTTCGGCAACGACAAGAATATGCTCTTTCACTTCATCGACCTCTGGACTGAGTATGGCGACGTGGCCCACGTCAAGCTGGGCGCACTGCACATCCACGTGGTGGTCGAGCCGGCGAATGTACACCATGTCCTGGTGAAGAACGCCGCCAACTACATCAAAGGCAGCGGATATACCGGGTTTCGCCTGCTGGTGGGCCAGGGACTGGTCACCAGTGACGGTGACCTGTGGTGGCAGCAGCGCCGATTGATGCAGCCATCATTCACGCCAAAGTCGATTGTGCAGTTCTTCGATATGATGGTGGCTACCACCGAGCGTATGCTCGATCGGTGGACGCCCGCTGTGCAGGGCGAGAGTCTGCACATGGACGCCGAGATGACGCGCCTGACCATGAGCATCATCAGCAAGGCCATTTTTGGCGTGGACCTGGGCGAAGAATCGCGTGAGGTGAGCGAAGCCTTCCACGACGCCTTCGCCTTTGTCACCGAGCGGACGATGAGCGCCGTTGCCTTGCCGATGAAGTGGCCGCTGCCCAAGCATCGCCGTTTCGCACACAGTTTGAAGATTATCGACGACTTTGTTGAACGCCAGATTGCCCAGGGCCGCCAACAAGAGGAGAGCAATACGCTGCTCTCCATCCTCTTGCACGCTCGCGATGAAGAGACCGGCGCCGCCATGAGCCACAAACAGTTGCGCGACGAAGTGGTGACCCTCTTTCTCGCCGGCTTTGAGACAACGGCGCGCAGCCTGACCTGGGGCTGGTATCTGCTCTCGCGTCACCCCCAGGTGATGGAGGCGCTGATGGCAGAGGTGGACACCGTCCTGGGGAATCGACGGCCCACTGTCGACGATCTCTTCGCCCTGCCCTACACCCGCCGCGTCGTAGACGAAACGTTGCGCCTCTATCCACCCACCGCTCTGCTCGGTCGCCAGATCGTCGAGGATGATAGCATCGGCGGCTACCATGTCCCCGGCGGCGGTATCGTGATGCTGGTGCCCTACCTGACACACCGGCTGCCCGACATCTGGCCCGATCCGGAACGTTTTGACCCAGACCGATTTCTGCCCGAGATCGCGGCCCAGCGTCCGAAATCGGCCTATATCCCTTTTATCAGTGGGCCGCGGGTCTGCCTCGGCAATAACTTCGCCCTCATGGAAATGACCCTGGCCTTTGCCATGGCTGCGCAGCGATACAGCGTTGTCTCCTGCTCAGATGCGCAGATCGGCGTCGCCTTCCGCGGATCGACCTGCCCGCTCCAGCCGTTGCACCTACGGTTCCACGCCCGAAGATAGATCTCCGTTGTTCGCCAGAGATTTCGGGTACCCGTTCCGGCGCCATTGTTTAATGATGGCGACTGACTGTCGCTTCACCAACCCGTGGAGAGGAAGATGAAAAATCTCAGTGTACTCAAAGCCAAACGCTACGGCGTCTACACCTGTACCCCCGAAACGACCCTGAGCGAAGCGACACACAGGATGGTGGACAGGGACATCAGTTCATTGGTCGTTGTAAACCAGACCGGCGTTTTGCTCGGCATCCTCACCCGCGTGGATCTGATGCGGGCGCGCTGCCTGCACGACGATTGGAGCAGCCAAACGGCAGGCGACGTCATGTCGACCGATGTTGTCACCGTCACCCCCGCAGATACCCTGGACACCGTGATGACCCTGCTGATCGAACGCCACATTCACCGTGTTGTGGTCGTCCGCCCCGAAACCGACGGCCCGCACCCTATCGCCGTCCTCTCGGCGGCGGACATTGTCTACCATATGGCGCGCGAGGCCAGGGGTGAGTGATTGGCGTCTGGGGGATCTATGAAGCAAACGCTACCTGCGCCGGGCGCTGATTTTGTGCCCGATGTGCGCATTCCGCTCGAATGGGTCGTCGTGGGGTTGGCTGCGGTGGGCGCACTGATTGGGATCACAGGCGGCACACCCGCTCAGATCGAGCAGAGCATGCCCATTGCTCTGCTGATTTTCGCCGCCGCCGCTACCGGATGGCTGTTGAGCCGTTGGCAGCGCGAGGCAGGCGCCTGGTTCCTTTCTGCAAGCCTGATTGGCGTCGTGCTCATTGTGCGCCTGCTGCTGGGCGCGCCGGGTGGATTGGTTCTGCTCGTGATCCCGGTGGCCCTTGGCCTGGTGATGTTGCGCCCCGGCGCCGGGATCGTGCCGGCATTGGCGGCGACGGTGGGGGCTGTGTTCTTGCAGCGTCAGGGGTTGGTATCCGGCGCGGAGGTTGGGCTGAGCGTTGCCGCCATGTGGGGAATCTTCCTCGTCTATTGGGGCGCTTTCCGATCGGTGCGCGATCTCGTCAGTTGGTCCTGGGAACACTACCAGCAGGCACAGCATTCGTTGGATGAGGTGCGCGCCAACCGCGCCCACCTCTATCAGACGCTGGATGATCTGGCGCAGGCCAATCGCCAACTCGCCTTAATGAACCGGCGGCTGGCCGCGGCCCAGCTTGCCGCCGAAGAGGCGCGCAAATCCAAGGCTTCTTTCGTTGCCAACGTCAGCCACGAATTCCGCACCCCGCTCAACATGATCATCGGCCTCTCGGATCTGTTGATCGAAACGCCCTATGTCTACGGTTCGCAACTGCCCGCCGCGCTGCTCGAAGACCTGGAAATTGTACGGCGCAACTCTCAACACTTGCTCAGCATGGTCAACGACGTGCTTGATCTCAGCCAGATTGAAGCGGAACGTCTCGCCCTGCACCGTGATCGCGTGGATCTGACCGATGTGGTGCACAAGTCGATGGCGGTGGTGCAGCCGTTGTTGGACAAAAAAGCAATCTCCATGCGCCTGGACCTGCCGTCTGAGCTGCCCGAGATCTACTGCGACGGCACACGCGTGCGCCAGGTGCTCGTCAACTTGTTGAGCAACGCCGCCCGCCACACCGAAGGCGGTAGCATCGGCGTCGAAGTGCGCTACGATGACTTTGATGTGACCGTCTGCGTGCGCGACACCGGGCCGGGCATCTCAACCGAAGATGCAGCGCATATCTTCGAGCCGTTCTACCGGGGCACTTTTGGCGCACGCCGCAACGAAAGCGGCAGCGGCCTGGGGTTAAGTATTAGCCGCCAATTCATCCAGATGCACAAAGGCGAAATGTGGCTGGAAAGCACGCTGGGTGAGGGCAGCGCATTCTGCTTTCGACTGCCGCTTCTGCAGCCGATAGGCAGCGCCATGGCGGGGGCAGAGCGCTGGCTGGTAGAGGATTGGCGCTGGCACGAGCGCAGCGAGCCGGCCAACTTGCCCGGCGAACTGGACAAGCCACGTGTGCTGATTGTGGATGACACCGACGAACTGCAACAGGCCTTTGGGCGCTTCCACGATCAGGTGATCTACGATCGGGTCTGTTCACTGGAAGAAGCAGCCGTCGATCTGGCGCGTATGCCGGCACAGATGATGGTGGTTAACGCTGCCTCGGCGCGCTTGTTGCAGGATCGCATGGCACAGGCCCAGCAGATCGATCCGGCGTTGCCCGTCATCGGCTGCTGCCTCTCGCCCAAGCTAAGCCAGGCCTTAACCGCGGGCGCAGCGGGTCAGTTGCTCAAGCCGATCACCCACGCCGAGCTGAACAATGTTCTGGCCCGTCTCGAACCGGCCCCGCAGACCGTCCTCGTGGTGGACGATGACGCCGATGCCCGTCGCCTCTTCAGCCGCATGTTGAGGGCAAACCGTCCCCACCTGCGCGTGATGACGGCGGACGACGGCGCAGAAGCGATTCGGCAGATGCGCATGGCTGCGCCCGATCTCGTGCTGCTGGATATCATGTTGCCGGATATGGATGGCTGGCAGGTGTTGGAGATCAAGATGGGGGACGAGGCGTTGCGCGCCATCCCCACCTACTTTCTCTCGGCGCAAGATCCTCACAACGAGCCACTTTCCACGCAAGCTATCAGCGTAGGCAGGGGCGAGCCGCTGCCGTTTCGGGCACTGCTGCGCTGCGTGGAACTTATTCCGGCGCTGCTGCATCCGGTGGCGGCTCAGGGGGCTGAGGAGTAGCCGTATCAGGAACAGCGCCGAGCAGCACCGCGTTGAGCGCGTTGATCAAACTGCTGCGCCGTACGGGTTTGGATAAGTAGGCGGAGGCGCCAAGGGCCAGTGCCAGTTCTTCTTCCTGGATCACGGAGCAGACGATGACGGGGATCGTGCGCCCCAACCAGTGTTGGCGCAGTTCCGTCAACAGTTCCCAGCCGTCGGTGATGGGCAGCATCACGTCGAGGATGATCACGTCGGGGTGGAGCGATTCCATGGTTTCAATGAGCGCGGCGCCGCCGGTCAAGGCCGTGATCTGAAACCGAGTATCTTGCAGATACCGTCGATAAAAGTGGAGCAGATCCTCGTTGTCGTCGACCACCAGCACACGGACAGGCGGCGCCGCCGGCAGTGTAATGGTCAAGGTCGTGCGGCCGGCATCCAACCCGAAGCCAATCTCACTGTTGTATGCCTGTAGCAGGGCCTGCACCAACCCATCCTGGCGCAGATGATCGATAGATGCACGGCTGCCTGTGAGCAGAATCAGCACTTCGGCAGTTGTACTCCTCACCGATCCTTCAATCTCTCCACCCTCTAAATGGCGCACCCACTCGGTAAGACAACGCACCAATAGTTGTCGCAAACCAGATGGGTGCGCAGCAGCCATGGCGTTTCTATCAGGTGTGTTCAAGCGTAGCGTCACCCCACTAGAGGCAAAGACAGGCGTCAGCAGATCGACGATACGGCTCAAGACTTCGCCCACGTCGGCAGTTCCTTCCGGCACATGACGCTGCAATGCCGTCAATTCCTGGTGCAACTGGGCAGACCAATCATCATCTGCCTGCGCCGAAGCGGTAACGAAGATGGCCTGCTCTCCGCTGTCGAGACCGGGGGTGCGTCGTTGCCACAGGATCTGCCCCAACCCAGTGACTGCGTCATTTTGTTCACGCCGCACGTGCCGCGAAGTAATGTGCAGCCGTTCTGCCGTCTCTTCCTGGGTCAGTCTCTGCACATAGCGCAGGTTCAGCACTTGAAAGAGGCGACGCGCGCGGGCGGCGGCGGGGACAACCGGCGATGGTTCCATACGGGCAATTGCCGCCAGCAAACCCTGCGCCCACGCCTGAGAATCGGCGACCCCATCGCCGAAGAGGACTTCGACAAACGCCGATGAAGGCCGGAATCCGGGATCGTAGAGCCGAACCAGTGCGACCTGGAGTTCTTCTACAAAGGCGTCGAAGGTGATCATGTCCTATTCATGTCCGCTGTGCGTCCTTGTGGAAGAAGTGCGCTATGGCTATAATGCAAAAACCTCACCGCATTCTAGCATGACCAGGTTCACCGTTCAAAAGGATTCCATGTCTGCCCTGGATGCCCGCAGCGAGTTCATCGTTTGCAAGCACAAAGAAATTCACACTGAACTTAACATAGCGTCAGAACAGACTCGCCGACCGCTCAAGCAGTCAACATAGTAAATCCCGGCGGAAATTTGTCCACGTTTCCAACCAGAGGTAGGAATGCCAAATTTCCGCCATGGTATTTACGCCCAACTGTAATAGTCGCCAGTGACACAGCCTACCCCTTACCCCACGGGGCAGCCAGGCGCTATCCACTTACATTTGTCGTGTTCCTATCGTGTTTCATCTGCACCTGTTCCATCGTGTGTCGATCTCCGAATCCCGCGCTTTTGCAACGCGCCCGTTAACTTTGTATTCAAGGCGGGCAGGTACTCCATAACACACAGGGTTAGTGAATCATGGCTAAAGAATCCAGACTGTCCGCCTCTTCGGCGGTAAGCCCAGCCGTCGCTGCCGGGCCGGCGCCACGCAGCAAGCCGCTCCCCAAAACGCGTTGGCAACGCATGTTCAATGCCCGCGATCTGAACACCAATCTCAACTTACTGTTGATGGCCCTGCCGGGTGTGATTTTGCTCTTTGTCTTTGCCTACTTGCCCATGTTCGGCATCATCATCGCCTTTAAGGACTACCGCTTCAATTTGGGCATCTTCGGCAGCGAATGGGTGGGCTTTGAGAATTTTCGCTTCCTCTTTGGCACTAATGCCGCCTGGCGTATCACGCGTAACACGATCGGCATGAACCTGATTTTTATCACGGTGAATACGTCGGCGTCGTTGTTGGTCGCCATCTTGCTCAACGAAGTCTTTCGTAGCCGCATGGTCAAGTACTACCAGACGCTGCTCTTCTTCCCCTATTTTATCTCTTGGGTGGTAGCCAGTTACTTCTTCTTTGGGTTGCTCAACGCCGGCAACGGCCTGCTCAATCAATGGATCGTGGGGCTGGGTCTTGATCCGATTACGTGGTACCGAGAGCCGCAATATTGGCCGGCGATCCTGACCGGGGCGCATCTGTGGAATGGGCTTGGTTTCGGCAGCATCATCTACCTGGCCGGGATCCTGGGCATTTCGCCCGAACTATACGAGGCGGCCAAGATCGACGGCGCCAGCAAGTGGCAGCAGATCCGCTTCATTACCTTGCCGATGCTGTTGCCGTTGATCATCATCCTGACGCTGCTGGCGATCGGGAAGATCTTTAATGCTGATTTTGGCCTTTTCTACTTCTTGCCCCGCGACACGCCAATGCTCTACAGCACAACCGATGTGATCGACACCTTTGTTTACCGATCCTTGGTTGAGTTAGGCGACATCAGCATGGCCGCCGCCGCCGGTTTTTACCAATCGATTGTCGGCTTCTTGCTGGTGATCGGCGCCAATTGGGCAGTGCGGCGCTATAACGCAGATTATTCACTCTTTTAGATCGGTGAACAGGGACTGGAGATTGTCATGGCAACCACTACATTAACGCCGCGGCGCCGGGGTTGGAACATTTACAGAGTGCGCGAGCTGGCCGGTAAGATGGTGATCCACCTGATCTTGATTACGATCGGGGTGGCCTGTCTGGTGCCGATGCTGCTGGTGATTTCGGTTTCGCTTTCCGAAGAGAAGGCGCTGGCAGTGCAAGGGTATCAGTTACTGCCCATCGACTTCACAACCTTCGCCTACAAATATATTCTGCAAAACCCGCAGCAGATCTTGCGAGCGTATGGCGTCACGATTTTTGTAACGACAGTGGGCACAGTGCTGGGGTTGATCGTCTGCTCGTTGATGGCCTATCCGCTGGCGCGTAAGGACTTTCGTCTGCGCGGAGTTCTGTCGTTCTACGTCTTCTTCACCCTGCTCTTCAGTGGGGGCATGGTTCCGTTCTACATTTTGGTGACCCAATATCTGGGCTGGAAGGACAACATTCTGGCCCTGATCGTCCCCTACCTGGCGACGGCCTGGTATGTGCTGATCCTGCGCACCTCCTTTGCGCAACTGCCCCCCGAGTTGATGGAAGCCGCGCGGATCGACGGCGCCGGAGAATGGCGTATCTTCTTTCAAATTGTGTTGCCGCTATCCAAGCCGGTATTGGCAACGATTGGCCTCTTCTACATCCTGCGTTACTGGAACGACTGGTTCATGGCGCTGCTCTTTGTCAACGATCCAAATCTCTACCCGCTCCAGTATCTGCTGCAAGTACTCATGCGCAACATCAACTTCTTGTCCTCCAACCCGCAGACAATGGGCGAACCGATCCCCACCAGTTCGGCTCGTATGGCCATGGCGGTGCTGGCCTTTGGCCCGGCCCTCTTTGCCTTTCTGTTGCTGCAACAATACTTCATCCGAGGCATTACGATCGGCAGTTTGAAAGGGTGATCGTGGTGCGCGGCTTGAGATGGTTGGCTCCCCCAAACCCGAAATCCGCACCCAATCCACAGAGCACGCAACCCATATTGCGAAGGAGGAATCAGAGCCAAACAGAACGACTTTGTACAGCAATCTCTTTCACCTTCCCATAGATCAGAGGAGACCCCACATGCAGAAACGATCAAGTCAGATCACGTTTGCCTTGCTGTTGATCCTGTCACTGCTCATATCGGCCTGTAGCCCGGCGGCTGCACCGGCCCCTGCCCAGGATGCAGCGGGCAGTTCGGACGCCGGTGCGGACAGCGGCGTTGTCACGATTCGCTACCAGTTCCCGCGTGCCCCGCAGGAAGATCTGCAACTGGTACAGGACGCACTCAACGAGATCATCACCCCGCGCATCGGCGTCAAGTTGGTCCTGGAACCCATCGATCCCGGTGTCTACAATGACAAGATGCAGTTGGCCCTGGCCTCGGGTGAGGAATGCGATATCATCTTTACCGCACCCTGGACCAACAGCTATATCACCAACGTCGCCAACGGCGTGCTCTATCCGTTGGACGATTTGCTGCCCGTCCACGCACCCGGTCTGTGGGCCAGCATGCCCGAAACCACCTGGGAAGCCGCCCGCGTCGGCGATCACATTTACGGTGTGATCAACCAGCAGATTTTCCCCAAGCCCTGGGGCGTCAATGTGCGCAAGGATCTGTTGGAGAAGTACAATTTCAGCCTCGACAACGTCGAGAAGTGGGAAGACATGGAACCGTTCCTGGTGGCCGTGCGCGATGGTGAGGGCATCAACCCGATTTATAGCAACGAAACCTCCACGGGCATGTTCCGCGCCGGTTACTACGGCATGGCCGAGCTTGGCCCCACCGGCGTCACGGTGCGCGCCGCCGACGAGACCCGTACCGTCCTCAGTCTGCTCGAGACGCCTGAGTTCAAAGAAGCCGCCGATCTGACCAAACGCTGGGTCGACGAAGGCTTCTTCGCGCTCGAAGGTCCGCCCGCTGATCAGGCTGACGCCATGTTCCGCGCCGGTCAGTTCGCCATGAACTACCACGTTGAGAAGCCCGGCAACGATATCGAGAACCAGAACAAATACGGTTGGGAATTCGTCAGCAAGAACCTCACCGATCCGCTGGTCCTTGACACCGGCGCCGTGACCGCCACCCTGAACGGCGTTTGCGCCACCTCCAAGAACCCTGAAAAGGCCGTCGAAGTGCTCGAACTCTTCAACACCGATGTCGAAGTCTACAACACCCTGGCGCGCGGCATTGAAGGCAAGCATTGGGTCTGGGTCGACGAAGAAAACAAAGTGATGGGCTTCCCCGAGGGCATCACCGGGGCGACCAGCCCCTACAACCCCAACGCCGACTGGATGTTTGGCAATCAGTTCAACGCCTACTACCGCGACGCTCGTCAGGTGGGCGCCTGGGAGAAGACCAAAGAAATGAACGACACCGCCTTCCCGGCCACCGTTCTGGGCTTCTCGGTAAACACCGAACCGATCAAGACCGAACTGGCGCAGACCAAGGCGGTTTGGGATGAGTATGTGCTGCCCATTCAGAACGGCTGGGTCGCCTACGATGAAGCCGCCCCGGATGCCATCGAACGGCTCAATGCCGCCGGCATGCAGACGGTAATCACCGAAATTCAGAGCCAGGTCGATGCCTGGGCCGCGAATCGGTAAGTACTCAGTAAACAATGTTGTGGTTGTTTTGTGTGGGTTGGCCGGAGGTCAACCCACACAAAACGATCCTCCATCTACTCCGTTTACAGAGCGCTTACTCTCTTCCTCTCTATGGACACCACTATGATAAACATCACAGCCACCACCCCGATCGGCGCACCGCCGTCGTGGGCGGTGATGGAACGAGCGCTGATTGACCTGATCGATCGGTCGGTCTACCCCTATCTGGAGAAGTACACGCACCCCGACGGCTCGTTGATCTGGGCCGACCAATGGGTGAACTCGCGTGATGGCCTCGACGATCTCTACGAAAGCTTCTTCAACTGGCCGCTGCAATATATCCTCGGCGGCGGAGATCATCTGCTCACGATCGCACAAATCGAGTGGGACGCCATTACACGGCAGGGCGCCGGCTTTGGTCTCGTCGATAAAGAGTACGAGATCGGCTATGACCAATTCCACCAGGGCGAGAGCTACATCTATTTTTACTTCCTCTGTCTCGCCGACCCAACCAACCCTGTCAATATCGAACGCGCCAGGCGCTTCGCCGGTTTCTATATAGGTGAAGACCCTGAGGCCCCCAACTACGATCCCCAGCATAAGATTATTCGTGCCCCGCACAACGGCAGCCGTGGACCGCGCTGGGGGTTCAGCGAGGCCGAGGAGCCGTCCTATGGGTGGGGCGCAAGCATGCGCGTCTACGGGCTGCCCTTCACCGATGTCCCCGGCATCAGTCATTACGACGACCTCAAGGACCCGGCCCTGGCGCGGCGGATGGGGCAGGTGATGCACGAGCGCATGGGGCAGGGCGACGTGGCGGGCAATCTGATTGTCACCAGTCTGGTGGCCAACGCCTATCTGCTCACGGGCGAAGAAAAGTACCGGCAGTGGATCGCCGAGTACGTGGGCGCCTGGCTTGAACGCGCCCGCGCCAACGACGATCTCCTGCCTGACAACGTGGGCCTGTCGGGGCAGGTGGGCGAGACCATGAACGGCAAGTGGTACGGCGGTCTCTATGGGTGGACCTGGCCACACGGCTTCTACAATATTGAAATGGCCGCCATCGTGGCGGGGACCAATGCCTTTCTGCTCACCGGTGACGAGACCTACCTCGATCTGCCGCGCAAGCAGATGGAGCGGATCTGGCAGATGGGCGAGCATCGCGATCCCCGTCAACTGGACATGAGTCTGCGCCATCACTGGCTGCGCCAACTGGGCGACAGCGACAGGGTCTTCCTTGTGCCCTATCGCTTTGGCGACGAGGGCTGGTTTGATTGGCAGCCGCTTTCGCCTGTCTACCCCACCGCGATCTGGAATGTGACGCAGGACGAAGCCGATTGGGAACGCATCGAACTCCTGCGCCAAAGCGAACCTTACGACTGGCGCGAGGTTCTCAGCTTCCGCAACAAAGAGGAGACGGGGCACGAACAGCCCTGGCTGCGCTTCCTTTGCGGCGACAACCCCGACTATCCAGAGCAGATCCTGGCGGCGACGTATGAGCAAGTCTGTCGTCGCCTGGCCCTCATCGCGGCGGACGAAGCCGACCTGACCACGGTCAATATTCACCACTGGCAAGAGCACAACCCGGTAATCACCGAAGCGCTGGTGCAATTGACCCTGGGCGGGCCGCAGATCATCTACAATGGCGGGCTGTTGCACTGCCGGGTCCGTTATTTTGACGCCGATCGTCGGCGTCCCGGCCTGCCCAAAGATGTGGCCGCGCTCGTGACCAAGATCGAAGCAGAGCGCACCGTGCTGACGTTGATCAACCTGAGCCCGTTCGAGAGCCACACGCTCATCGTTCAAGGTGGCGCATTTGGTGAACACCGCTTCGACGCCATCACCCATGACGTACGCACGAGCGACTTCCCCGGCTCGCACAAGTCCTATGCCGCGGACGCCCTGAAACCACATCAACACAGTGTTGAGGTTGACGATGCTCAGTTGCGCGTCGAGCTGCCGCCTGCAACGCAGATCACACTGGATATCAAAACGTCGCTATGTGATTCAGCCGTCGTACAACACCCTTGATTTTGTGCGTATTAAGGAGGGTGACTGGAGCGATACCCATTGAACCCGTTTCGCCATCGAACAATGAGAATTCTGAACCAGGAAGATGTATCTCGATCCGCCCCATGAACTAAGGAGAAACCCTATGCAAAGCAAGATTTCACGTCGTCAACTGCTCAAGGGAGCAACATTCCTGGCGGCTGCGGCCGGTGCTCAGACCCTGTTGGCCGCCTGCCAACCAACAGCACCTGCGGCTCCTGCCCCGGCTGCGTCAACCGGCCCCGTGATCAATGCGTTGGGCGTAGAGTTCCCCAGTGATGCCCTGCCGCTCAGCGAGCAGGTGTGGACAGAAGGCATCGGCCAGACTGGTGGCGGCTACGGCCACATTATGGAATCGCTTTACAACCGCGCTTTCGAGCACTGCGGCGGCATGGAAACGTTGACCACGCTGGACAAAGACTTCAACGTTATCGGCGTCGGCGCAGAAAGTTGGACACCCTCTGATGACGGCTCCTATTGGGACTTCAAGTTGCGTGAGGGGCTGCAATTCAGCGATGGCACCCCGCTCACGGCGCAGGATCTGGGTCTACACCATGCGCTACTCATTGAGCAACGGCTACGACTTCGGCTGGTACTACTTTGACATCAAGAACGCGCAGAAGGTGCTGTCCGGCGAACTGCCCCCCGAAGAACTGGGCATGGAAGCCGTCGACGATTACACCTTGCGTGTCTACACTGAAGCGCCTGTGCCCTATTTGCCCGCCCTCTTCGGCTGGTTTGAAGTGGCCAAGAATGGAATCTGGGAAGATGCCGGTGAGAACTGGGCACTCGATCCCGAACGATATGTCTCGTCCGGCCCGTACACCCTCACCCGCTTCGATCGCGATGTGGCTCACCGCTGGGAAATCAACGAGAGCTACAAAGGCGTGCGCCGTCCGTATTTTACTGAGATCCGCGAGGAAAACCTGCCGACCGGCCTGCCTGCCTATATCGCAGGCGATATCAAACGCTTCTCCATCGGCGCAAACACAACCAGCGCCGAGATCGCTCTGGTGGAGAACAACCCGGTACTTAGTTCCGAAATGCACCCGCTGATTGCCACCGGCACCGATTATATCGGCTTCAATACAACGGGCACGTTCGAAGGGCTCGACGATCCCAAAGTACGGCTGGCGCTGTGCAAGGCCATCGACAAAGACAACCTGGTCAGCGAGATCTACCGCGGCTTTTCGTATACTGGCTGGGGACTGATCCCCACCGGCTTCGTCAACAACCAGGATGAAGCACTGCGCGTCCTTGATCCCAATCTCTACGATCCCGAAGCGGCGCGCCAACTGCTGGCCGAAGCCGGATACCCCGACGGCGAGGGCTTCCCCGTCTACGAACTGTGGATCCGCGCACCTAACGACCAGCAACTCGCTTTGTGCGAAGCCATGCAGGCGCGCTGGAAAGAGAACCTAAATATTACCATCGAGTTGCGGCCTTCCGACTTCCAGTCGTTCACCAGCAACTTGAAAGACGGTGCGCCCCTGTACTATGTCAACTACAACATGGACTACTTCGACCCGGCCACCTTCATGAACGTTTGGCGTTCCACCGGTCGTCACCCCCACAACGACCCGGCGTGGGACGAGTTCTACAACTCGGCCAACGCCATTATGGACGATCCCGAGCGCCGCTTCGAACTGCTGCGCCAGGCCGAACAGATGTTGGTGGAAGGGACGGCCTGGTTCTTCTTGCACCACCCGTATACCACCGACCTGTGGCCATGTAACCTGAGCGGCGAAGGCACCACCCCGAACAGTAACGGCTTTACCTTCCTGTTTGGCAACACCGGTACCGTTAACGCACGCGAGGGCGTTTACTGGACCGATGGCAGTTGCCGCCAAGAGATCTAGTCGATCTGCCGTCGAGTGAAATGAGTACGTGGAATGGTAGACTGCGGCGCCCGATGTCAATCGGGCGCCGCACTACCCATTTCGTAGGTGTTACTCATCTTTCATCTGCCCCGGAGACCCCATGGCCCAATACATTATTAGACGTTTTGTAGGCATTCTCTTTACGCTGCTACTGCTCTCAATTTTCACATTTACACTCTCGCGCTGCCGTGCCGGGAGGACCGTGGATGCAGGGCGCAGAAATTCCGCTCTCTGATCAGCAAATTGAAGTCTTTAAGGCCAAGTATGGTCTGGATAAACCTGTCTGGCAGCAGTATCTGGTCTGGTTGCGCAATGCTGCTATGTTGGATTTCGGCACGCCGTTCTCTGCGCCTGAACAGACTGTAACCCAGATCATTCTGCGCCTGTTGCCGTTCAGCGCCACCGTGGGTGGATTGGCAGCGTTGCTGGCCGTCTCCGTGGGCACGGGGTTAGGTATTCTGGCGGCAGCCCGCGCCAATAGCTGGGTAGACAATGCCATCACCATTTTCGCCGTGCTGATCGGCACCATTCCCGGATTTGTGATGGGCTTTATCTTTGTCTATCTCTTTGCCGTGCAACTTCGTTGGTTTCCATCAGGTGGCTGGGGCGGGCCGCGTAATTTGGTCTTGCCGGTGCTGGCCTTCGGCATCCCCGCGATTGGAGGCGTGGCGCGGTGGACACGTCAATGCACCCTCGAGGCGATGAGTTCTGACTATGTGCGCACCGCTCAAGCCAAGGGTCTTAATCGCCCGGCGATCATGATCAAGCACGTCCTACGCAACGCCCTGATCCCCATGATCACATCGTTTTTGCCACTCTTCCCCGGCATGATGACAGGCTCGATCTTCATCGAGCAGGTCTTCGGGCTGCCGGGCCTGGGCAAATACTTCGTCTTGTCAAGCACCAACCGCGATTACCCAATGGTGTTGGGTATCACCATGTTCTGGGCAGTGCTGATCATGTTCACCTACTTCCTCACCGACGTGCTCTACGGTGTGATCGATCCACGCGTGCGGGTGTCAGGAGAGAACAAATGACGAGCGCATCCCTCGCTGCATCCAGTGTAGAATCTTCGCAGGTGTTAAAACGATCGAGTTTCTGGGGTAACGCCTGGAAGCGCTATAGGCGTAACAAACTGGCCCTCTTCGGGTTGACTTGGGCACTGATGGTGGTAGTTGTGGCCATTTTTGCCCCCTTCCTCACGCCCTGGGAATACGACGCTATTCAACCTGATCTGGCATTGGCGGCCCCCTCTGCCCAACACTGGATGGGCACGGATCAGCTTGGTCGGGATCTGCTTACCCGTATCCTGTACGCCACGCGCCCGATGCTACTGGTAGGTGTGGTGACCGATCTCGTCGGTGTGCTGGTCGGTGTGCCGCTGGGCATCGCCGGCGCCTACCGTGGCGGACTCGTGGATTGGTTGATTACGCGGTTGATCGACATGTTTTCTGCGCTGCCCTGGTACTTGATTGTGCTCTTTATGGTCATGGTCCTGTCGCCCAGTTTGCGTAATCTGATCATCGCCCTCACCATCACCAGTTGGGTGGGATCGGCGCGCATTGTGCGCGGGCTCACCTTCTCTATTCGTGAGCGAGACTACATCGAAGCGGCAGCGCGCCATGGGCATCCCTACCGGCCGCATCCTCATGCGCCATATTTTGCCCCAGGCTGCGCCACTGATTTTATGGGGCTTCGCCGCCGGCATTCCCACCGCCGTCCTCGCCGAAGCCGGGCTCAGCTTCATCGGCATGGGCATTCGCCCCCCCGATCCCAGTTGGGGACGCATGTTGGGCGAAGCATTCAAGTATCTGGCCTACTGGCCACACATGTTCATCTTTCCGGCGTCGATGATCTCGCTCACCATCCTCGCTTTTCAGGGCATGGCCGATGGCCTGCGCGAGGCTCTCGACGTCAGCGCCAGCACATAAACGCCCGTCACATCGTACGTACACCAATCTCTAGCTTCCCAAACGCACCCATGAAAATCACAAACGTTGAGACGCTCTGTCTATCTCGTATGCATCAGCCGCATGAGCAGTGGTTCACCGGTCACTATCGTTCGGTGAAGGCCGACTGTGTGATCGTGGTTCTTCACACCGACGAGGGGATCAGCGGCATCGGCGAGGCCTGCGCCTACGGCAACCCGACGCTGATGAAGGAGTGGATCGACTGGATCACACCCACGCTGGTGGGCAAGGACCCAGGCGATGCCTCGATTGTGCCCCATCCTAACTACAAATCGTGGGCCTTTGACTGCGCCGTGGCCGGGATCGACTGCGCCTGGTGGGATCTGCGCGGCAAGATCGAAGGCAAACGAGTCAGCGAATTGCTCACGGATAAGCCCATCGAGAAGGTGCGCCTCTATGCATCCAGCGGCTGCCGCTACGATTGGCGCGATGATCCGCACCAGTTGATCGACGAGGCCTTGGGCTACATCGAGGATGGCTACAGCGCCCTAAAATTTCGCATCGGCAGCCACTGGGGCTGGGACGGTGTCAACGTTGACCGCTTCCTGGGGCTGGTGCGTGAGCTGGCGCAAGAGGTGAACGGACGATTGGAATTGATGCTCGACGGCAACCAGCGCCTCAGCGAGGAGCAGGCGCTCGCCATCGCCAAAGAGCTGGATCGACTGGGCTTCATCTGGTTCGAAGAGCCGATCCCGCAGGCCGATATCGACGGCTATGTGCGCCTCAACGCCGCCGTAGACATGCCCATCACCGGCGGCGAACAGTTCACCACTCTAGAGCAGTTCCGCCCCTACATCGAACGCCACGCCTACGGCATCGTGCAGCCCGACATGGGCTGGTGCGGCATCAGCGAAGGGATGCGCATCGCCGAAATGGCCTACCGCAACGGCATCGACTGCTGCCCGCATAGCTGGCACAACGGGCTGATGTGTGTGGAAAACGGCCATTTCGTGGCGGCGTTGCCCAATCCTCGTGTCCTGGAACTATGCATGATTCAGGGACCGTTGCAGTGGGAGATCTTGCAGCAGAAGCCTATCGTCGACGGTTATCTCGAACTACCCGACCGCCCCGGCTTCGGCGTCGATCTGGCCGAGGATTTGAGCGAGCGCTTCCCCTATATTGAGGGAGGATATGCGGTTCAGGTGCAACGCTAAATGGCCGATTGTACCGATGCAGGTGCGGCCGGTTTTTGATTGCCTACTCACTCTCACCAAAGGAAGTCCTGAGATGAAAATCACATCACTCGAAACACTCTGCCTATCGCGCATGCATGAACCCGAACGCCAATGGATCACGGCGCGCTATCGCACGGTCAAGGCCGACTGCGCTATCGTCATCATCCACACCGATGAGGGCATCAGCGGCATCGGCGAGGCCTCGGCCTATGGCTGGCCGCTGCGCATCCGCGAATGGGTGGATTGGCTGGCCCCCACGCTGATCGGCGCCGACCCCACCGATCCGGCCATCGCTCCTCACCCCAACGCCAAAGATCGTGCCCATGATGCCGCCGTGGGCGGTATCGACTGTGCACTCTGGGATCTGCGCGGCAAGATCGCGGGCAAACGCGTCAGTGACCTTATTTCGCCCGGCGCCGTCGACAGGGTGCGCGTCTATGCCTCCAGCGGTTGCCGCTACGACTGGCGCAAACGTCCGGAGCAGTTGATCGATGAGGCGTTGGGCTATGTCGATGCCGGCTACACTGCCATGAAGTTCCGCATCGGCACCGAGTGGGGGTGGGACGGCGTCACCGTTGACCGCTTCCTGGGATTGGTGCGCGAACTGGCCCAGGCCGTGGACGGACGCATGGATCTGGCCCTCGACGGCAACTGCCGCCTCACTGAGGAACAGTCTATGCCCATTGCCAAAGAGTTGGATCGGCTGGGCTTTGCCTGGTTCGAGGAACCCATGCCACGCGACAACATCGACGGCTACGCCCGTCTGTGTGCCGCCGTGGACATGCCCATCACCGGCGGCGAAAGCTTCACCACACTCGAAGAGTTTCGTCCGTATTTTGAGAAAAAAGCCTACGATGTAGTCCAGCCCGACGCCGGCGTCTGTGGCATCACCGAATTGCTCCGTATCGCCGAGATGGCCGATCACTACGGCTGCAAACTGTACCCGCATAGCTGGCACAACGGACTGATGGGCATGGCCCACGCCCATACCATCGCCGCCCTGCCCAATTCGGACATTTTGGAAGTCTGTATGATTCAGGGGCCGTTGCAGTGGGGTATCCTGGCCGATCCGCCTGCGATTGTGGATGGCTATTTGCAGTTGCCCGCTGCGCCTGGTTTCGGCGTCTCGGTAGCGCATGATGTCAACCAGCGCTTCCCGCACATTGAGGGGCACTACGCCGTGATTGTGGAGCGGTAACCGCCACAACTCTCCACACAGTCACATCTTGCTTACCCACATCCGACAATTCGTCCGCTGTGCGGCAGGCAAGAGAATTGGCCACAAAGAACACAAAGAACACAAAGCAGAACGCAAGGCATTTATCTCTGTGCTCTTTGTGTTCTCTGTGGCCATGAAGGCGTTCATGGGGCGCCTATCACGACATCTGGCTTTACCCGTAGGGGCGCCGCTTGCTGCGCCCGTCCGCCACGGACGGATGGGCACGGAGGCCCATCCCTACACCGGATGTCCAGGATCATGTCAAATGCACCGGCAAGAGAATTGGCCACAAAGAACACAAAGAACGCAAAGAACGCAAAGAACGCAAAGAAGAAGAGGGAAACGTCCTTATCTATGTGTTCTTTGTGCTCTCTGTGGCTATTTCTGTATGGACATGACGTCAGGAGGGGAGACCCCGTCTCGCTGCGGCGATAGGCCCCCGGCACGTGCTTGAGAGGCGCGTAGCCTAACGTCTATATTGGTACGGGCACGAGGGGGATGGGGGCGACATCTCGCCGATCGTCGCAGATCTCCGTCCCATCCCCCTCATGCCCCGACAACCGGCCCAATATCACGAAGAAGTATCCCGGCAGTACAACCCAGATCGGCCGCTGTTTGCCAGGCCTGTGCCGACTGGGGACTCGTGGGTAAAGGTTAGGGCTCCCGCAATAGCGAATTTCCACCGAAACGGGTAACACTACCGCCAATTCTGCTTCGTTGACATGCTTTCCTGCCGTATGATAGAATCCGCACACGTTCATTGACTGGTACTGTAACGTAACCACGGTGCCGCTCATAGCCGACGTTTCCCCTGATAACACCGGGCATCATTTGACTCTCAACCATGTTCTACCGCCTCTGCGCTAGAACTGTTACCTTTTGTCTGCATGCGGTCGTAATCGTCCACCACCATCGAGTCCACACAGGAGAGAAGTCAACCATGAGCCATTCCAATTCCAACCAGTTGAGCCGCCGCGCATTCTTACGCAGCACGGCAATGGGCATCGGCGCTGTGGCGCTGGCCGCCTGCGCCGTGCCGACAACAGCACCGCAGGCCGGTGGGGGCGAAGCCGCTGCCCCTGCTGCCACCACCCTTTCCTTCCTCACCCAGGGCGGCAATCAGGTCTCGTTCGACCGCTACGAGCCGCTGATCGCCAACTTCCAGACGGCCAACCCCAGCATCACCATCGAGCCGCTGTGGGAACCGGGCGGCGCCATCGAGGTGCAAACCAAGTTGCTGACGCTGATCGCAGCCGGCGACGCCCCGGACGTTTACTGGGCACACAGCTACACCAACGCCGGCCAGGCCAAACGATCGTTGCAGATGGATCTGGGGCCTTACCTGGAAAGCGACGCTTCGCTTGGCGAAGACGCCTGGCTACTGGCCGCCTGGAAAGACTTTCAGATCAACGGTGTTCAGATCGGCTTCCCGCGCGAGACGACGAGCACGGTCATGATCTACAACAAGGAACTCTTCGATCAGCACAGCCTGCCTCTGCCCACCGATACCTGGACGTGGGATGACTTTGCCAACGCCGCCGTCGCCATCACCGAGGGCGAGGGCGCCGACAAGATCTACGGCACCGCCGACTGGCACCTCAACCGCAACACCTGGATCAAGATGTGGCAAAAGGGCGGCGATCTGATCAGCGAAGATCGTACCCAGTTCACCATGAACCAGGAGCCGAACCTTTCGCAGATCCGGGAGATCGCCTCCTGGCACCATGACCTGGGCGTCCACCTGTCGGCCAGTACAACGGAAGCAGGCGGTTTCACCACGGCCGATCTCTTTACCACAGGTAAAATCGGCATGTTCCCGCAGTTCTCGGTCTTCTCTGGCATCCTGGCTGCCGAGTTTGAGTGGGATATCGCTCACTTGCCCGTTGGCCCAGATGACATCGCCACCACCCGCGTCGCCTCGGCGGGCCACAGCATTTACAGTGGCACCACAAATCCCGACACCGCATGGCAGTGGATGGCCTACCTGGGTAGCGAAGAAGCCTTTCGCCATTGGGTCGACGCCACCGGCCTGGCCGTGCCGTCACTCAAAGTCGTAGCCGATAGCTTCCTGGTGGATAGCGCCGACATTCTGCCGCCCAGCTCGCAGATCATGCTCGACGCCTTTAGCTATGGTCGCCCCGAGCCGGTGTCCGGTGACTGGATTGGCGTCCACCGCGAGGTGCAGAACGCGCTCAACTCGATCTACGGGGTGGAACAGGCCGATCCACAGGCAGCGTTGGATGCCATCGCCAGCCGCGTGGAAGAACTGATTGTCTTCGTGCCCGGTGAATAATCAGACACCACACTGACCAGCGCCGGATGAGGTGCCTGATCTTGCGGAGGACTAAGGCGCAGCGCCTGTCCTAAACGAAGCCCAGTGGGTCTGACGGCGATTCGGTCGAGATGCAGGAGAATTCGCCACAGAGAACGCATAGAACACAAAGAAGAAGAGGGAGGCGTACCTATCTATGTGTTCCTTGTGTTCTCTGTGGTAATTCTTGAAGTGCTCCTACTCGACCGTGCTCGCTCACTGACGGCGTCGCCGGCAAGTGCTGAAACGTTCTGTGTTGCTAGATCCTAATCACCGCCTGAAAGGCTTAGCCATGAGTATCCGCTCCATTGCGCAACGATGGCAGCAGAGTCGCCGCAGCCTACTCTGGTCGGAACGGCGCGATGCTTTTATCTTTCTGCTGCCCTGGGTATTGGGGTTTGTCGCCTTTACAGCAGGGCCCATGTTGGCATCTCTTTACATTTCGTTCACGCGCTGGGAGATCGTGACGCCCAGTCGTTGGGTTGGGCTGGAACAGTACGGCAAACTCCTCAGCGATGATCGTTTCTGGCTGTCGCTCTGGAATACGAGCTACTACGTTTTCTTGGGTGTGCCGTTGCATCTTTTTATGGCGTTGCTGGCGGCGTTGGCCATGAACCAGAACCTGCGTGGTATTCGCTTCTTCCGCACTGCCTTCTACGTCCCATCGCTGACACCGGTCGTGGCCAACTCGATCCTGTGGGTCTGGATCTTCCACCCCGAGTGGGGGCTGGCGAATGGGTTTCTGCGCTGGATCGGGTTCGAGGGGTTGTATTGGCTGCAAGATCCCCAACTGGCCAAGCCCGCCTTCATCTTGATGAGCCTGTGGAGCATCGGAGGGCAGATGATCATTCTGTTGGCCGGTCTCAAAGGCATCCCTCCGTCGCTGTACGAGGCGGCCGACATCGACGGCGCCAACTGGTGGCAGCGATTCTGGCATGTGACCCTGCCGTTGCTGACCCCGGCACTCTTCTTTAATCTGATCATAGCGCTCATCGGTGCCTTCCAGATCTTCACGCAGGCATACATCATGACCGAAGGCGGCCCAAACTACGCCACGCTCTTCTATTTGCTCTATCTGTACCGCATGGCGTTCGAGAACTTCCGCATGGGCTATGCCTCGGCCATGGCCTGGATCCTCTTTTTGATCGTCCTCGTCTTCACGGTGATCCAGTTTCGTCTCTCGGATCGCTGGGTCTTTTACGAAGGAGACCTGCGACAGTGAGAAGTAAGAGGCCGCAATTGGTGATCAGGAGATTGATATGCAACTGAGCAGCAAGAAATCATCAAGCCCGTTTGTGCCGCCGGCACTGGTTAACCGCCGGTCGCAGAAGCGTATTCGACATGGCGTACACGATGGGATCTGGTATGTGATCCTGGGATTCTTTGCGCTGGTGCTGGGGCTGCCGCTGATCTGGCTGATCTCCACTTCGCTCAAAACTGGGCCGCAGACCTTCCTCATGCCGCCGCGCTGGATCCCTCAACCGGTGGTATGGGCGAACTATCCACAGGCGTTTCAAGCGGTGCCGTTTGACCACTACTTTTGGAACACCTTCCAGATCGTTGTGTTTGCGACGCTGGGCACGCTGTTGACCTCGTCCATGGCGGCGTTTGCCTTTGCCCGCCTGCGCTTCCCCTATCGAAACGCTCTCTTCTTACTCGTCCTCTCGACGATAATGTTGCCCAGCATCGTCAAGCTGATCCCTACCTTCATTGTCTTCCGCTGGTTGGGCTGGATCAATACGCTGCTGCCGCTGATCGTGCCCTATTGGCTGGGAGGGAGCGCTTTCTTTATCTTCCTCTTCCGCCAATTCTTTATGACCATTCCCTACGAGCTAGATGAGGCCGCCCGCATGGACGGCGCAGGCAACTATCGCATCTATTGGAGTATCCTGTTGCCACTCTCCAAACCGATCATTGCCACGGTAGCCGTCTTCTCGTTCATCAATCATTGGAACGATTTCTTCGAGCCGCTGATCTATCTGCAGAGCCCCAGCAAGTGGACGATGGCGATTGGCCTTCTCGGCTTCAAAGACCTCTACGCCACCAGTTGGAATTTGATGATGGCGGCCAGCACAGCCATGATCCTGCCGCTGCTCGTCCTCTTCTTCTTTGCCCAACGCTATTTTGTGAGCGGGATTCAAATGTCGGGCATCGCGGGGAGATGAATGCTCACTCCTTCGCCAACACTCACGGAGCGCTTTCTCATGCCAAAAGAACAATTCATTATCGACACCGATATTCATCCCAACGCCAGCCCGCAGCGGATCATGGACTATCTGCCTGAACCGTGGCGGACACGCTACGCCGGCGGCAACCGGTCGGCCACAAGCCTGGGGTGGTGGAACCCCAACGGCGTTAACCGTCCGGATGCAGTGACCGAAGACGGGGAGCGCATCGAAGGCGATCCACGCCTGTTGGCGCGTCATTTCCTCGACGTCTACGGCATCGACTACGCCATCCTGATCACCGGCGGCACGCTGCACCTGGGGCTTTCGCCCGAAGCAGACTACGCAGCCGCAGTCATCTCGGCCACCAACGACGTCATGATCGAGGATTGGCTGCCTGCCGATGATCGCTATCGCTATGCGCTGGCCGTCTACCCCAACGACCCAGAGCTGGCTGTGCGCGAGATCCACCGCTACGGCGACCATCCGGGGGTGGTGCAGGTGCAAATGCCCAGCGCCTCGCGCATCCCTTACGGGCAGCGCTTCTTCCACCCCATCTATCAGGCCGCAGCCGAACACAACTTGCCGGTGGCGATCCACCCAGGCGCAGAAGGGGTGGGGCTGTCGGGTCCGCCCACGGCTGTCGGGTTCCCCACCAGTTACCTGGAATGGCACACAGGACTGGTCGCCAGCTACATTGCCCACCTTACCAGTCTGATCACCGAGGGCGTCTTCAAAAAGTTCCCCACGCTCAAGTTCATCCTCGTAGAAGGGGGGATCTCCTGGGTGCCGCCCATCCTGTGGCGGCTGGACAAGAATTGGAAGGGTTTGCGCCTGATGGCGCCCTGGGTGGATCGGCTGCCCAGCGAAATCGCCCAAGAGCACATCCTGTTGACCACACAGCCGATTGAGGAACCCGAAAATCCCAGGCATCTCCACGCCATGCTTGACATGTTCGATGCGGCGCACATGGTCATGTTTTCCAGCGACTTCCCCCATTGGGATGGCGACGCGCCTGACTTCGCCGTGCGTCAATTCCCCGCCCACCTGCGTGCGCGCATTATGGCCGGCACCGCCGGCGAATTGTACGGGCTGAAACAACGGGAAAAGGCGGCGACAGCCGGTGCGGCTGTGTGATCGAGCAGACAAGGGTAGCAAACAGATCAAATAAAAAGGCGGCGCCGATACCGGCGCCGCTTTTAGCTGCAAATTAAACCATATGGAATGACTTAGGTGGCAATAACTGCTACATCCTGCGCTTGAGGGCCTTTGGGGCTCTCCACAACTGTGAACTCAACCGCCTGTCCTTCGTTCAACGAACGGTAGCCATTCGCCGTGATGGCTGAGTAATGAACAAACACATCTCCGCCTTGTTCACGCTCAATAAATCCATACCCCTTCACATTATTGAACCACTTCACATTCCCACGTTCACGCGATTCCATGATGATAGACTCCTTGTTACATCGGGAAAACAACGGCAGACCGCTCAAAGCAAATTCATCGAACGTTGGGCGAAGACCATTCGTTGGAAGAAACATGATAAAAAACGGCTGCCACGACAACGTAACATTAACATACGGTAAAGAAAAAGTCAATCAGCGTAAGCGAAATCCCTACATGTTTTGTGGGGGAATCCCTATGTCGTACCCTATTTGTCATCGGAACGTCAGATTGCGTTATGTAACCGTAGGGTAAGGAGGCAAACGCTAGATAAGGCCCCCTACACGGCCTCAGGTACCGCATAGCGGACCTGTTCGGTCAGGGATGTCTGATCCAGCGCCACCAACCCCTCCTCATTCCCCGCCAGGACCACGTTGCCACCTGGGCGTAGCACCAGCATAGGATCGCTGCCGGGGACCGGCTGCCACTCTACCCCATCGGGCGAGTGCCACAGTTGGTCGGACGAGCTGAGCAGCCAGTGATTGTCCCAACTGCACAGCGCGTTGATCTGTTCGGGTGCAGAGTCTACACGTGTAAAGACGTGTCCGCCGTCGCTGGAGCGCCATAGACCGTCGGTTTCGCTGCCCGCCATGACCACGCCGTCGTCGTTAAACGCAGGGGACACCGCCAGGATCTGGTAGACGAGTTCAGGGCATTCGGCGCGTCGCCAACCGCGGCCGCCACTGGGCGAACGGTACAGCCCTTCCTCGGTTGCCGCAAAGACGACCTCACGCCGCGGCCAGCGGCTCGCCGGCGCAGGCGGCGCCCACGCCAGCGACAGGATCATGTAATTGCGCAGGCCATAGTTGCACGGCGCCCAGTAACCGCCGCGGTCGGTCGTGCGCAAGACGCCCTCCCCTTCGGTGCCGGCCAGTACCACCCCCGAATTGGCCACATTGGGATCAGCGGCCAGCACCAGCACAGCAGACTGACACCCGCTCATCCACGCCGCCTGCCAGTTCTGGCCCTGATCGGCCGTGTAGGCTACACCGTGAGGACTACCGCCCACCAGGATGCGTTGGGAGAGGGCCAGCGTGCAGGCCAGCCGCTCCATTGGCTGTAGCACAGGCATAAGCATCTCGTTGCCAACGCGAAACAGACCGTGCGGGCCTGCCGCCCATTGCACATCATTGGCGTCGCTTATCGATAAGATGATGGCCATGTTACGGCTCCAGACTTTCTTTGGGTTTGCGGTGATAGACAATCGTGTCGGTGCTTAATGCCATCAGTGCGCCGCTCGATGCAGTTTCCAGCACAGCAGCCAGTACATCGGTCACATCGAGTACACCTGCACTGTAGGCATCCACCATCTGATCGGTCAGGGCGTCATAGGCCATGGGAGAACCGGCGTCGCGCACCCGCTCGACCACGGCAGAGGGCCCATGGTTGCCTGTGTTTTGGGCGATTTGGCGCAAGGGTGCCATGAGTGCGCGTTTGACAACCTCGACACCCATCATCTCTTCATCGCTCAGTTGGAACGAGGGCAGGGCCTGCACGGCGTGGATCAGCGCGGCGCCGCCACCGGGGACAACGCCGCTTTTCTGGGCTGCGGACAACACCTTGATGGCGCGCTCGGCGTTATCGGCGCGCACGCTGCGCTCGGTCTTCGTCGACGCGCCCACCTTCAACGTGCCCATTCCGCCGGAGAGCGCCGCCAGTCGTTTGATCAACTTGGGGCGATCCTCATCCGATTGGGGCAGCGGTTCCAGTTGGGCGCGTAGTTCGGCCATGCGTTCCTGCACCGCCACTGTTTGGATCTGCTCGGGCAAGATCTGAAACATCTTGGCATCCACTTCCGCGCGCAGCGCCGAGCCCACATGCTCTGCTTTGGCACGTTGCGCCGAAGGGGTGAAGCCTCGCCCCAGCACAGTCGCCCCCGTCAACAGCGCCAGATCATCCAGCGCCGTGCGCCGCTCGTCTCCCACGGCTTTCAGCGTGACGCCTACCAGCGAAATCGTCTTCTTTTCGGACTGTTGATTGGCGACCAGTGTATGCAGCGCCGTATCCTTGAACGAATGGGCGATGATCACCAGTGATTTCTTGCCCCTGGCCGCGGCTGCCTGCATCAAGGGCACAATGTCATCGGCCTTGGTGAGCGGTGCTTCTGAGATCGCCACCGCGCAGTCTGTGTGGATCGCCATTTTGCGGGCAGCGTCTGTGTACAGAAGGTAGCTGGCGATCTGCGCCTCGTAATTGGCGCCGGGGAAGTAGACACGTTCCAGATAGGGCGCCACAAACTTGTCCACGTTGATGCGGGCGTCGGCGCCGAGCAGGTAGCTCATCTCGCCGATAATCGCCGCCAGCGGACGTTCCTTGACGATGGTGTAAGCCACTGCGGTCAACTCGTCTTCATTGGAGACGGGGCGGGATTGCGCGTGTAGATTCTCGATCACAGCGGCGATGGCTGCGCGCACTCCATTGGCGATCCACACCGGGCTGACACCGGCTGTCGTCATGCGCAGCGCTTCACTGAAAATCGATTGGGTCAGCAGCGCCGTCGTGGCGCCGCCGTCGCCGACGCGACCGGTCACCTTCCACACCAGGTTGCGCATGAGCATCGCGCCCACATCCAGGCGAGGATCGCCCAGACTGAGGATACGGCGGACAACGGTGGCGGAATCGTCGAGGAGTTCGGGCATACGTGATCCGTCGCGGTCATTGACCACTGTGCCGCCCACTGGCCCTAACGTGGGCGCCAGGAGATTGGCGATGGCATCGATGCCCGCTTTGAAGTGCTTGTGTGTTTGATCTGGCCCGGCAATCCGGGCTCTGGGTCTACCATTGCGTTTCAAGTGAACACCTACCAATCTTCTTGGTGGGAATCGTGGTTACAAAAAGGATGATTGATTCGAGACTGTGTTGACATTTCACAGGGCTCCTCTGGTCAATTCAGCGTGGAGCGACAACACGCCGGGAGACCGCACTGAACCTGTCAAAGAAACCTGGGTTGAAGGATAAGACGACGTTCCACGGCAAAGTGGGCGACCGTGCGGCAAGTGCCAACCACAATTCTACAAAGGTTGGTTTTTGTGTCAAAAAGAGAAGAGCGTTAGGCCCATAAATGCGCGTACTTCAAGCCTGTGCCCGTGTTAAAGAGGACGACCGTCTCGTCTGCCTGGATCCAGCCCTGTTCGATCAGGTGGATCTGCGCCGCCAGTGTGGCCGCGCCCTCAGGCGCAGGGAAGATGCCGGTATGCCGGCCCATCACCTGGGCGTAGCGCAGCATCTCCTCATCGCTGACGGTGACGGCAATGCCTTCACTCTCACGTAGCGCCCGCAGAATCAGGAAATCGCCCACCGCCGCCGGAACACGCAGACCATCGGCCACCGTCTTGGCGCCCTGCCACGGCTCGGCGAACTCCGTGCCCTGCTCGAAAGCGCGCACCATGGGGGCGCAGCCGCTGCTCTGTACCGTCACCATGCGCGGACGAGCGCTGCCGATCAGGCCCATCTGCTCCATCTCGTCAAAGGCTTTCCACATCCCCACCAGGCCGGTACCGCCGCCGGTAGGGTAGATGATCACATCGGGCAACGTCCAGCCCAGTTGCTCGGCCAGCTCGTAGCCCATGGTCTTCTTGCCTTCGATGCGGTACGGCTCTTTCAGCGTGCTGACATCGAACCAGCCGTGCGCCTGCGCACCTTCGCGCACTTTGACACCACAGTCGGTGATCAGCCCATCTACCAGCGTGACAGTAGCGCCCAACTGCGCGCACTCCACGCGGAAGGTCATGGGCACGTCTGCCGGCATATAGACATGGGCCTTGAGACCGGCGGCCGCCGCATACGCGCTCATGGCGCCCGCCGCGTTGCCGGCGCTGGGGATGGCAAGTTCCCTGGCGCCCAGTTCATAGGCCCGGCTGACGGCCATGGCCAGCCCACGCGCTTTGAAACTGCCGGTGGGGTTGAGTGATTCATCTTTGATCAACGTGTTTGGGCAGCCGATTTCGTTGCCCAGGCTGCCGGCACAGATCAGCGGCGTCCATCCTTCGCCCAGCATCAAGCGTGCCTCATCGCGTTGAATGGGGAGCACTTCTTCGTAGCGCCACAGAGTCGCCGGGCGTGCCTTCAGCGCCGATGGGGTCAGCGTTTGCGCCGCCTTCGCCAGATCATAGCGGGCCAGCAGCGGTTTGCCGCAGGCAGGGCAAAGGTTCATCAACTGGTTGGCGTCGTAGGTTGCGCCACACTTGCCACATTCCAGGTGCGAGAGGGTCGAAAGGGTCATGCAGATCCTCCGGAGAAGATTGAAGAGTGATGAATGATGGCTTGTCGAGAAATAACTTTGAGGTCGTACACTGGTAGGGGCGCTACTTGCTGCGCCCTTGCCTATCAAGTCACGCTTGACGCATCACTGGTCAAGTACGGAACTGCCATGCCACCACGCCAAGAAAGCGAACGTCTGGTGAGTACCCACCGGTTTCAACCGGTGGGCTCAACACAGGATCGCCATCGAACCCGCTTGGCTCGTTTGGCACAGGCGCAGCGCCTTAGCCCTCCGCAAGCGCCGGGCACCTCACCCGGCGCTGGTCAGGCCTAACCTTTACCCACAGTTGGGGATGGGCATGAGCAGCGAATTCGTGTGGACGGCATCGGAAGGCCCTCACCCCCGCCCCCATAGGCGTTAAGATAAGGCTCTATGCTTCACGCCCCCCGCGTCCTCGTGTGCAGGCAAGAGAATTGGCGCACAAAGAACACAAAGAACGCAAAGATGAAGATGGCAACGTCCTTATCTATGTGTTCTTTGTGTTCTCTGTGGCTCTTCCCTTCTGGACGTGACGCCAGGAGGGAAGAGCCCAGCAGTTGCTCGAACGGAGCTTATCTTAACGCCTATGGGCAGGGGGGTGAGGGCCTGCCCACACCGAGCCTAGAGCGCTTTCTGCCCCTGCCTTCCCAGTTGGAGACTTATGGGTAAAGGGTAGCCTGCGCAGGATCAGGCACCTCACCCGGCGCTGGTCAAACGCCGCTTCTCCCAAACCTCCGGGTTGCAGATATCTCTGGGGCGTTGGCCTGAGAAGAATTCGGTGAGACGATCCACCGCCATGTGTTCAATGCGGGTGCGTCCTTCGCTGGTCAGCGACGCCGTATGCGGTGTCACCAGGATGTTGGGCTGGTTGCGCAGCGGTGAATCCTCGGCCAGCGGTTCGGGGTCAAAGACATCAAGCGCTGCCCCGGCCAGTTTACCATGTTCTACGGCTGCAATCAGCGCATCCGCATCCACCAGGGGACCACGTGCCACGTTGATCAGGTAAGCGCCATCTTTCATGCCGGCGATGCTCTCGGCGTTGATCATGCGATAGGTCTCGGGGATGGCGGGGGCGTGCAGGCTGAGGAAGTCGGACTCGGCGATCACTTCGGGCTGCGATCGCAAGGTGACGCCCAGGGCCGCCGCTTGCTCGACGGAAAGGAACGGATCGCTGCCGATGACGTTCATGCCCAGCCCTACACCACAGATATGCGCCACGCGGCGACCGATGCGCCCGAGACCGATCAGGCCCAGCGTTTTCCCCTGCACTTCGGTGCCAACAAGCAGGCTGCGTGGGCCAAAGTAGCCATCGGCCATATTGGCGTCGCCCTGTTTGATGCGCTTGGCCAGAGACAACAACATGGCCACCGCGTGTTCCGCCGTGGACTCGGTGGGGCCGTCTGGTGTGTTGCAGACGACGATACCGTGTGCGGTGGCATCCTCTAGATTGACATTGTCGATGCCGATGCCGGTGCGGGTGACGATGCGCAGATCGGGCAATTGCTCGAAGAGGGCCGCGTCGTAGCGGATTCCCGATGAGGCGAGGATCGCTTGCGCCGGTTCGGCATTGGCGAGGGCGCGCGTCGGCGCCGGATAGAGCGCGATGACACCGGGCAACTTGTCCAATGCGTCAGACATTAGGGGAACTTCGATCCAAACGTGTGTCAGGTCGTTCATAGTGGGATCATTTCTCGGGTTGCGGGTCGGTGGGATGCAGTGGCTCCATTGTAGCGCAGGTGCCAGGACTGGGCCAATTCCAGACTTCTGCTATGAGGCCGCCAAATCCCGGCGGACAGACGGCGTCAGTACCACCGGTAGTGAGTCTCGGCGTATCTGCAAAGGTAGAGAGCGATCCCCCGGATTGTGTACACCTGCCGGCTGGGCAGGACGGGGACGGGATGCTGCCGCCTGGCAAGTCCACCGCCGGCGGCGTTCGGTTATGCTCTTGCCAAAGCCACCGCTTCGTCCAATGTCATCGCCGCGCCTGTAGCCCAGGCCGTGGCAAAGGCCGCATCGCCCAGTTGACTGTGGGCGATCTCCAGCCCAATGGTCACGCTCGCGATGCAGGGCAAAACCCAGCACGGCATCTACCGAGACGGCAGGAGGCTCTATGGAGGACATGCGCGCCTCCGCCGCGGCAAACAGCCGCGCCGCCCTTTCCGCCTGCGCCTCCCCTGCTGCCAGGCACGCGCACGATTCAAGTGCGCGTGCAATCTGCGCCGGCTGGCCCGACTCCAGAGACACGTTGAGATTTTCCTGGTACAACGCCCGCGCTTGCGCAGGGTCACCTTTCTGTTGCGCCAGTCTCGCCATCGCTTCCAGAATGTCAAGCTGATTGCGCAGACGGCCTGTTTTGCGGTTAAGTGTCAGCGCCCGCGTCAAGTGTTGCTCCGCCTCTGGGTTATGACCTTGCGCCATTGCCAGGGTACCCAGGTGCAAGAGCGCGCGGCTGCTCCTAACAGGATCACCCAGATCTTCAAAGATGGCTAGACTTCGGGAAAGGTATACACGTGCCGCCGCATAGTTGCCTTGTACGCAGAGCATCTCGCCCACTCTCATCAGTGGAGACCCACGCATGACACTGTCGCCATCGGCCTGAAAGGATTCGAAACTCTTGAGAAATTGCTGTTGGGCGCTTCTGCCGTCGCCTCGAGCCCGATTGAGAAAGGCAAGCTGATTCAACGCGTGGCCTCTGACAAAAGCATCCTGCAATTCATAGCTCAGGGCGAGGCTTTCCCGGCTCAGCGCCTCCACAGCCTCAAAGTCCTGTAACTGGAATTGCGTATAGCCCTGGGCCATCAGCCCAAACACCAGCACGGATTTAGCACCTGGGCCTAACGCTCGACTGGCGGCAATGCTCTCGGCCAGCCAGGATCGTGCAGTCAGCAGACGACCTTGATACATAGCGCAGACGCCGGCGGTATACAGCGCTTTGGCCCGCAGGGAGGTGGGGGCAGTCGCCTCCGGTTGCGCCAGCAAACGCTCCGCCTGCGTTTGCCCTTCGTGGGCATAGCCCCGGTTCATCCAAAACTCCCACAATGCCCCTACCATGCGCAGCCCTGGCTCCACCGCACCGCCGGTCAAAGACCAGTCGAGGGCAGCGCGTAGATTGTCGTGCTCAAATTCCGTTCGCTCGTGCCATTGCGCCACTTGCCGTCCGCTGTGTAACTTGGGTTCAGCTTCCTCGGCAAACTGCATGAAGAAGGTGAGGTGACGGTCGCGGGTTTGGGCAACCTGCTGCAATTCTGCCGATCGCTGCGCTGCATACTGCCGGGCCAGTTCATGCATCCCATAGCGACCATTCAGATCTCGCTTTAACAAGGACTTGTCGACCAGGGCCGCCAATATTGGCAGCGAGCCGCCTGCTACCTGCGTCGCCGCCTCGCGTGTGAAACCGCCGTGAAAGACCGAGCAGCGGGCAAAGACCTGTTGTTCGTCGCCGTTGAGTCGTTTCCACGAATGGTCGAACACAGCCTGCAACGAACGGTGGCGCTGAGGCACGTCGCGCAGCGAGGTTTCGAGAAAGCCAAGACCCTGTTCAATCTCGTGGGCAATCTCGCGGCAAGAAAGGGTGCGCACCCAGGCCGCCGCCAGTTCGAGTGCCAGCGGCATACCCTGCACCAGTTGGCAGATGCGCACAATGGCAGCCTTCTCTGCTGCCGTCGGCGTGAAATCCATCTGCAGGCGTTGAGCGGTCTGCAGAAAGAGGGTCACAGCGCTGTATGCCTCGAACAGCGTATCGCCTGCCTCTCCAGTTTCCGGCTTAACAGTGTGGAGAATCTCATCTGCGCTGGGCACCTCCAGCCCGTTCACGTCGTACACCCACTCCCCGCGCACGTTCAATCGCTCGCGTGAGGTCACCAGCAGGGTCACCCCCGGCGCCTGCCGCAGTATTTCGACCACCAACTCAGATGCGCAGGTCGCTTCTTCCCCGTCCTGGCGTTGGTTACGGGGGACCAACAGATGCTCAATATTATCCAGAATCAGTAGGATTTCTCTGCGGCGCAGGTAGGCCAGCAACTGCGCTTGCTGCGCAGCGTGGTCATCCGGCGTAAACCCGAGGGCAGCCGCCACCGTGGACACGATGGTGGCTGCAGCGGAGAGGGGCGCCAAGGCCACAAAGGTGGCGCCATCGGCAAAGACCGTGTGCGCTTCACGGGCCGCCTGCAGGGCAAGGCGGGTCTTGCCGACGCCGCCCGGCCCGAGCAGGGTGAGGAGACGGCACTGCCGATCGGCAAGCAGTTTGGCCAGCGTCGCCAGTTCTTGGTCGCGACCGATGAAGGGGATTGGGTCCAGCGGCAGAGTATCGGGGCGATCTGCGCGTAGTGGGGCCGGGTATTTCGCCGTTGCCGGTGTAGCGAACGCATCCGCCTGGATCTGTTCAACCAGGGCCGCCGTCTCGTCTGAGGGCGCTACCCCTAACTCAGAATCCAGAATGGCGCGGCAGCGTTGATAACGGAGCAGGGCTTCACTGCGTCGACCACTGCGCGCCAGTAGGCGCATAGTTTGCCGGTAGGCTTCCTCGCTCCACGGCTCCAGTTCCAAGTGGCGTTCGCCGAAGCGCAGCGCCTGCTCGTAGTCTCCACGCTGCTCGTGATAGGCGACCAAATCGGACAGGGCGGCCAACGCATGTCGGTGCAACCGCCCGCGCTCAACGGTCGTCCACGCCTCGAAGAGGTCGCTATCGCCCACAGAGAAGGTTTCCAGGAACTCGCCTCGATAGAGGGTGAGGGCGCGTGTGCGTCGGTCGGCGCAGGCAGAGCAGGTCTCAGCCGGGTGAGGGGCGTGGGTGGCGCAGCCATCGAGCAGTGCCGCGAACGCCGTGCTATCCATCTCAGAATCGCTGGCCGGGTTGAACTGGAGCCTGGTGCGGCCGATGGACAGAAAAGGCGGGGTCGCGCCGGAGTCGCCGATCGCCTGACGCAGCCGGGTAAGGGCCTGGCGCAGGTTGGTGCGCGCCATCGCCTCCGGCTGGTCGGGCCAAAGCAACCCGGCCAACGTCTCCCGCTGGTGGGGGCGCTCTGCCGAGTGGGCCAGATAGATCAGCAGCGCCCACACCTTATCGTAGGCCCGGTCCGTGATCGCCTGTCCATCCAGGGTGACTCGCACCGGTCCGAATGCGCCAATGGAAAGATGTGCCATACAAGAACCCCTTATTCGGTTACGCCCGCCATGCGGTACGTCCATCATACACCAGGCGACGGACCAGAACAACGTGGATTGCCGTGTCCGGTTCACATTTGGTTCACGGTGAGTTCACGGCGCCCGAATAGGATAGGACCATTCAAATTCACCACCTCCCGCCGAAACACACAGAAGCTCAGAGCAGCCGTTTACCCAACAAAAATAGATCTACAAGAAGAGGAGAAGAGGATGAGGATGCGAGTGTTTTTCCAACGATGTGTTCGCACGATTTTGCCTTTGATGCTGTTGGCCGGCTGTGCGATTCCGGTTCCAGCGGTGCCGCCGACCGTGGCCCCGACGGCGACGCCGGCCCCCACCGCAGTGCCCGCCGCTCAGCAAGCGCCGCCCGAGATCGTGCCGTCGAGCAACGTCTCTGTCTTTGCCGAGGGGCTCGACAACCCGCGGGGGCTCAAGTTTGGCCCGGACGGCGCCCTCTATGTGGCCGAAGGCGGCCAGGGGGGCGAGACCGGCACGACGGAAGCCGATTGCGAACAGGTGCTGCCGCCGGTGGGTCCCTATACCGGGGCGATGACGGCGCGTATCTCCAAGATCGACCAGGATGGCAAGCGCAGCACCGTGGCCGAGAACCTGCCCTCCAGCCAGACAAGCGCCGACATGGGCAACCTGGCCAGTGGGGTGGCGGACGTCGCCTTCATCGGCGATCAACTCTACGCGCTGATCAACGGGGCCGGCTGCTCGCACGGCTTGCCGGACACAGTCAACGGGATCATCCAGGTGAACCCTGACGGCAGTGTGACGTCCATCGCCGACCTGAGCGCCTTCTACCAATCCAACCCGACGGAAACCATGAACATGGACGACTTCGAGCCGGATGGCACCCCCTACAGTATGATCGAGATGGCGGGGAACCTGTACGTGGTTGAGCCGAATCATGGGTCGCTGGAGAAGGTCACGCCGGACGGCACCATCACGCGTGTGGTCGATATTTCCGCTTTGGCAGGCCATAGCGTGCCGACCTCAGTGGTCTACCAAGACAACTTCTTCGTGGGCAACCTGAGCATCTTTCCGGTGCCTGCTCAAGCCGCCCAAATTATGGAGATCACACCCGAAGGGCAGGTCGAGCACATCACGCCGGGTCTCACCGCGGCGACAGGGGTGGCGTTCGACGACCAGGGACGATTCTACGTCCTGGAGACCACTACCGTCAGCGGCCAACTGCCGGTTCCAGGCTCAGGCAAAATCGTCCGTATCAACCTGGACTCTGGAGAGCAGGAAGAGATCGCTACGGGCCTCGCCTTCCCCACTGCCATGACCTTTGGACCTGATGGTGTGTTGTATGTCTCTAACTATGGCTTTGGTTTCCCGCCGGGCGCAGGCCAGATCGTGAAAGTCACCGTGCCCTAATCTGAACAGCGGTTGAAGCCAAGAAAAGTGCACTCCCCGTCATTGGAGAGAGCAGAATCGGCCACAAAGAACGCAAAGAACACAGAGCAGAACGCAAAGCATCTGTCTCTGTGTTCTTTGCGTTCTCTGTGGTCATGAGGGCAGGCGAATTCACCAGGAAGCCGCGCACGATTCATGAAATGAAAGCTCTCTTCCATTTGCGTTGCCTGATACTGGCGCGTATACTTGCGATCATATTACGAATAGTGCCGTCTTGCCAGCCGGTGCCGACCTCGCGCAAAAGCTTCTGGCGCACAGTCGCTGCGGCGTCTACTGGGAAAGATACCGAATACTGATATGTGCGATCGCCTGGACACGTCCACGTCTGACGAATCTTCTTTTGTCGCCAACAGTGAAGATCACTATCGCGCCATCGTCGAGAGCCAGGCGGAAATGATATGCCGGTTCCGTCCCGATGGCACCATTCTTTTTGTCAATGCGGCCTATGCCCGCGCCCGGGGAGCCACACCAGAGGCGTTGGCCCGCATGAATTTCTGGGAATTTATTGATGAAACTGATCGTGCGGAAGTGCGTCGACAGCTTGATCAGTTGACTGCTCAGACGCCAGAAATCCGGATCGAAAATCGCTTTGAAACTGCTCATGGTAGCCGTTGGATGCTGTGGACCAATCGCGGGCTTGCCTTCGACGAGAATGGGCGCGCCCTTGAAGTTCAGTCCACGGGGATCGATATCACCGAGCGCAAGCTGGCCGAAGAGAAATTGCGCGCCTCACAGGAACGCCAGCGCATCGCTACCAACGCCGCCGGTCTTGGCGTCTTTGAGTGGAATACGCCCAACGACTATGCCGTTTGGGAAAACGAGCGAATGTACGAGATTTTCGGCCATTCTCATGAAGATGGCGTTTTCAACGAACGCGTGTTTTTTGAATCGTACTTGCATCCCGAAGACGTGGTCGCCTTCCAGCAAGCGTTTCTCGAAGGGGTGAAACCGGGTGGCACGCTGCAAACGACCTGCCGCATTCATCGGAAATCCGATGGGGCAGAGCGTTGGATCAGCATTGCCGGGAATTTTACTTTAAACGAAGAGGGCCTTCCCTTGCGTCTCGTCGGCGTTGTGGCCGACATCACCGAGCGCAGGCGCGCCGAAAACGCGCTCCGGCATCTCAATGAAATGCTGGAAGAGCATGTGGCCGAGCGCACAGCCCAGGTGCGGGCCCTGGCCGCCCAGCTCACCATCGCCGAACAGGAAGAACGCCGTCGTATCGCCCAGATCTTACATGATGATCTGCAACAGCACATCTTTGGCGCACAGTTTCAGCTTCGGGCGATTCGCAATGTCCTGGAAGCCAATGGCCTCGATGATACCCTCCCCCAGATCGAAAGCATCAATGAGACGTTGAAGACATCGATCCACCTGACAAGACAGCTTAGCCTGGATCTGAGCCCACCTGTTCTGGACGCTGCCTCTGTGAACGAGGTCATCCGCTGGCTGGCGACACAGATGCAGCAGCAGCATGGGTTGATCGTGCACGTCCTGGCCGGCGACGAGATCTACCTACCCGACCTCGATCTGCGCGTACTGCTATTGCAGGCGGTACGCGAGTTGCTCTTCAACGTCGTCAAGCATGCCGGCGTCTCTGAAGTTGCTGTCAGCCTGCTTCAGAGCGACGAGAGGATACGGGTCGAAGTGCGCGATCAGGGTGAAGGATTTAGCGTCGACAGTGCCATGAACGATGCCACGCGCAGCCACGGCCTCTGGCATGTACGCCAACGCCTGGAATTGATCGGCGGGCGGATGCAGATCGCCTCGACGCCCGGCGCCGGCACCCGCGTCATCGTGGATTGTCCTCTGCGTGCAGAGCAGTTCGAGGGGCTGGCCTAGCGGCGGGTTGCGCCAAACCTCTCTACTTTTCACAGATCGTCCGCACTTCTTCCAATAAGGATGGATACTGCTCGTTCAACGAGGACAGGAACGCCCGCGCCGTAGCCTTGAGCGGTCGGTCGGCCCGCCACAGCAGCTCGATGGAACGGCGCAACGGCTGTTCTTTGATCGAGAGCAGGTGGATACGCCCTTCATCGGCCTCACGGCGCACAGCGCAACAGGGCAGGATCGAGGCTTCCATCCCTTCTATGATGGCGCGTTTGATGGCTTCGGGATCGTCGAATTCGGCCACGATCAGCGGCAAGACGTCGTAGCGGCTGAAAAGATCATCTGTCCAGGTGCGCGTGGGGTTGCGCGGCGAGTAGGTGATGAAGAGCTGCTTGTCCAGTTCGCTCACAGACAGTTCATCGCGGCTGTGCCATGGGTGATCGGCGCCGACGACGATCTTCAATTCCGAATCTTGCAGCGGCAGGTGATGCAGTCGCGGCGTCTCTCCCCAGGCGCCTTCCACAAAGCCCAAATCAATCTGATCGGCGAGCAGGGCCTGCACGATGGCATCGGCGGGTTCCGTCTGCAAGGCAACGCGCAAGGATGGATAGTCCTGGCGGAAGCGACGCACCCATTGGGGCAGCAGGTAGACGGCCGCCGTCGAAGTTGCGCCCAGGTGAAGCTGAGCGTCGCTGAGATGGGCGACGTCGGTCACCGCGCTCTCGGCTTCGGCCATCAGCCAGAGGAGGCGACGCGCATAGTCGAGCAGCGTTTCGCCGGCATCGGTCAAGGTGGCGCCGCTGCGCCCGCGCACGAACAACTCCGTGCCCAATTGCGCCTCCAGATCGCGGATATGCTGACTCACGGCGGACTGCGTCAAGTACAACTGATCCGCCGCCGCCGTAAAGCTACCCGTATCGGCAATGGTCGCAAACACATTTAGCTTGTGCAGGTTTAGCATTGGGGTTCCTTGGGGGCGACGTGCCTTTCCCAGACGTTCCATTAATTCATAAGTTTCGCTAATGGATATGATAAGCGATTGGGCCTTGTTCGCCAACCCGGCGGGGTGTAAAGTGGAGCCACGAACGCAAACGTACTCACTGTTCATTTGGAGGAAATATCATGGCTCTGCTTTCAGAAAAAGATCAAAACTACCTGCGCGAAACCTTTGGCTCTCTGCCCAACGGCGTCAAACTGATGATGTTCACACAGGAAAACGAATGTGAATATTGCAGTGAAACCCGGCAGATCGTCGAGGAAGTCGCTGCTCTGTCCGATAAGATCTCGACCGAAATCGTCATTTTCGAGCCGGAAGGTGACATGGCCAAGACGTATGGCATCGACAAGATCCCGGCCATTGCCCTGCTGCCCGCAGGAGACGAGCCCACCGATTACGGCATCCGTTTCTATGGCATCCCGTCCGGTTACGAGTTCAGCACACTGATCGAGGACATCCAGATGGTCGGCAACGGCGATTCGGGTCTTTCCGCCGATACCAAGGCCGCCCTGGCCAAACTCGACAAGCCGGTCCACATGCAGGTGTTCATCACACCAACCTGCCCGTACTGCCCCAAGGCGGTCCACGTGGCCCATCAAATGGCCATGGAAAGTGCGTATGTACGCGCCGACATGGTCGAAGCCATCGAGTTCCCGCATCTATCCAACAAGTACTCGGTGATGGGCGTTCCGCGCACCGTCATCAACGAGGATACCCACGTTGAAGGCGCCATGCCCGAACCGATGATCTTGCAAAAGGTGCTGATGTCGGTGAATTAGTACAGTTGGGCGTAAATACCACGGCGGAAATTTGGCATTCCTACCTCTGGTCGGAAACGTGTACAAATTTCCGCCGGGATTTACTAGCGAATGCTTGCATGATGGAGATGATGACGCCCACACCCCTTTCATAGGTGACCTCTATAGTTCCGCCACGCTGCCCCGTTCCGTGCATGGACGGGGCACTGGCGCGCCTACGACTCTGCAACTCCCCATCCGCCACCCGTCTGGCTCTGTCATTTGATGGATCTACCTCACAACAAACCTCGGCTGTCTATGCAACAATTCTATCGTACACTTACCCTATACCTGCTTCCTGGAATTCGCTTGTGAGTCCTATCGCTTCTCCGGCAGATTTCGCGGCACAGGGAATTTCAGGAAAGAGACAAAGAGTGGATCACCATTCGAGTCGTCGTCGCACCCGTGCCTCGAATGGACACGTTGAGGAGTTGCAGGATGACAACCATGAAACCGATTCTCACCAACAAGCCACAGGCCTGGACGACCCTGTTGCGCATTGTGATTTGCACTGGGATCGGCCTCAGCTTAGGCATCGCCTTTGGCCTGGCATCTAGCAATATACTGATCGGGATCTTCCTGGGGTTGGGGATTGGGGCAGGCACAGGGGCGGCTGTCGAACAGCAGCATCGCAGTGCGCCCCGTGAGCTCGATCCAACGCTGTGGGCGTGTACACCGCTGCTTGTCTTCGCCGTGATCGTCGCCGTCATCTGGTTCGATCTGCTGGTTTGACCACTTTGCACCATCACCTGGCAGCGCTGCGCTTCCCGCCGGTGCATCCACCAAGACTGAGTGCTATCTCAAGGAGATCTGTTTATGTTGCGCATGTCACGTTCGGACATCGATCAAAATCAACCCGTGTCGGCCTTTAGCGCCAAACCGATTTCGATGGGTGAACCGCTCGTCGAACTGATCGGCAGCCTGATCATGCTTTCCCTCTTTAATGTGCCCGAAGTCTGGACCTCGATTCTGCACGAAACGTTTCCGGCCAACGTCTTCATCCCGGTCTTCTCAGAAGCGTTTCAGAGCTACCTGCCCATGATCAACACCTATCTGGGGCTGGCTGTGATGCTGGCGTCGGTGATGCTCTACTACCGCTACCGTGTGCCCGGCATCCTGATCGCGGAATTGGCGCTGGCCCTGTTCGGCATTCAGATCGCCATCGACCTTCTGCGCGGTGGACCGCTGATGGCGCTCGATGCAAACTGGATCGCCACGCAGAGTGCCTCCGTGGCCCAACTCGCCGATTGGAACAACCTGCTCGACCTGATCAACCTGATGATCAAGATCGGTATTGGCCTCGCCCTCTTCGGATCGGTCGTGGATGTCCTCACCAAGGTGCGCGATCTAATCGCCTCCATGCGTGTGCGCAGCGAAGACTGACGGCATAACCTAAAGCCCATTTCTCGCTGCCGAAATTTGATTTCGGAGGAGGAATGGGCTATAATCTTCCCCTGTATGGCGACGTAGCTCAGGCGGTTAGAGCGAGGGCTTCATAATCCCTAGGTCGGTAGTTCAAGTCTACCCGTCGCCACCATCACAATATATAGCGGTCCAAACGAAGCGATGCCAACATGTTGTGGTGTCGCTTTTGTTTTCCCCCGTTGAAAAATACCCGAATCCCTCGTTCACTGAGGGATTACTTCACTACCCTATCTTATCCTCATTTGAAGCTGCGAGCAAACGCGTTTGGCTGATTTCCTGTTGCGCAGGACACTTCCAAAACACGCCAATCCTAGTCTTGGATGTCAAGAACTGCACTCTGTGAATCCCAAAGAACGTTGTCGGGCGAAGTGAGGTATAGGCCAATGTCCAATTCTCCGTTATGTACCCGCAGCTCAAGATGGCGAGGATCGTCACGCGTCATCTGTAACCATTGCCTCTCTTGGGTGAGGCCAAGGTTGTGAAGTTCTGCCAGTATCTGGACCGTTTCCTGAAACCTCATCATTTATGATGCAGTCTTGACTATACTTCTACTGCTGCTGCGCACTCCATACCAGAGTTAAATTGGTTTCAGAGATCAGATATACACGGTGAAAGGTGGAAGAATCAATTTGTGCGACGAGTATAGTGATAGTTAGGCACGTGCGCCTACCAGAGTCGAAGATGCTTATGTACGCATTGGCTACGTTAGTATAAGTTACTGAATCAGGGCAATTACCGATTAAGCGTAGCCATGCGTACATAAGATCTCTTCGACTTGGTAGGCGCACGTGCCTAACTATCACTATAGTCTCGTCGCACAAATTGATTCTTCCGACCTTTCACCGTGTATTTTGATCTCTGAAACCAATTCAACTCTGGTATGGAGTGCGCATGCGCGTAGATATAGTCAAGACTGCATCATAAATGATGAGGTTTCAGGAAACAGTCCAGATACTGGCAGAACTTCACAACCTTGATCTCACCCAAGAGAGGCAACGGTTGCAGGTAACCCGTGACTCACTCCTCCGCTATCTTAGCTGCGGGTACATAACGGAGAATTGGACCTTGGTCTCTATCTCACTTCGCCCGACAATCGTTTTCTTTCCTTCACCGAGTGCAGTTCTTACATCCAAAACTAGGATCGGCGTGTTTTGGAAGTATCCTCGCCTAACAGGAAATCAGCCAAACGCGTTTGCTCGCAGCTTCAAATGAGGATAAAATAGGTAGTGAGTATCAGTGAACGAGGGATTTGGTATTTCTCAACGGGAAACAAAGTGACACCACAACATGTTGCATCGCTTCGTTTGACTGCTTATATATTGTGATGTGCGACGGTAGACTCGAACTACCGACCTGGCCCACCAAGCCCTCCAACCGCCTGAGCTACGTCGCCATACAGGGAAAGATCATAGCCCATTTCCTCGCTCCGAAATTTGATTTCGGAGGAGGAATGGGCTATAATCTTCCCCTGTATGGCGACGTAGCTCAGGCGGTTAGAGCGAGGGCTTCATAATCCCTAGGTCGGTAGTTCAAGTCTACCCGTCGCCACCATCACAATATATAGCGGTCCAAACGAAGCGATGCCAACATGTTGTGGTGTCGCTTTTGTTTTCCCCCGTTGAGAAATACCCGAATCCCTCGTTCACTGAGGGATTACTTCACTACCCTATTTTATCCTCATTTGAAGCTGCGAGCAAACGCGTTTGGCTGATTTCCTGTTGCGCAGGACACTTCCAAAACACGCCAGTCCTAGTCTTGGATGTCAAGAACTGCACTCTGTGAATCCCAAAGAACGTTGTCGGGCGAAGTGAGGTATAGGCCAATGTCCAATTCTCCGTTATGTACCCGCAGCTCAAGATGGCGAGGATCGTCACGCGTCATCTGTAACCATTGCCTCTCTTGGGTGAGGCCAAGGTTGTGAAGTTCTGCCAGTATCTGGACCGTTTCCTGAAACCTCATCATTTATGATGCAGTCTTGACTATACTTCTACTGCTGCTGCGCACTCCATACCAGAGTTAAATTGGTTTCAGAGATCAGAGTACACGGTGAAAGGTGGAAGAATCAATTTGTGCGACGAGTATAGTGATAGTTAGGCACGTGCGCCTACCAGAGTCGAAGATGCTTATGTACGCATTGGCTACGCTAATCGGTAATTGCCCTGTGCAGATTCGTGACTTATACTAAGCGTTGGCGTGGACAGAAGCAGTATCTGCCGCCACGCCACAAAGACGATTATCAGATACTTGCCTCAACTGCCTTCATCACTCCTTCCTCACAGCCTGCGCAGTTGACTGGTGATGCAGCCGCCTCAACAGTGCTGCACTGTTTTGCTGTACCCTGCCGGCAAGCCCACACTTGTTAGACAAAAGCCATACACGCTATACTGTAGGCCAGCGTTGGCAGATGCAGTGATTTTTGGACATATCTATTTGGCGAGACGTTAAAAGGTAGACTAATGCCCCGCTGCTTCCCCACTCACGGCGCACTGTTTCTGGTTCCATCTACATCTTACTTGAGGTTCGCACACAGGATAGAGAGTATTTCGTTATGACCGTGCTTAACATGTCCTCTCCGCCAACAAAGTCAACGTTTGGTGGACATGAGAAATTTGCATTTCGAGATGGTTGGCTAAAAAAGGGAATTGATGTAGCCCTAGACGATCCGACGGTATTCTCAAAAAATGATGCGCTCGTAGTTTTGGGTGTCGGCAAGAACATGGTCCGTTCGATTCGCCACTGGTGTTTAGCTACAAACATAACACAGGAAGGTGAAGGAAAGGGGCGAAAAACACTTGTAGAGCCTACACCTCTCGGCCAAATGCTCATGAGCCAAGGTGGATGGGACCCTTACTCGGAAGATACGGGAACATTGTGGCTTTTACACTGGCAGCTTTCTGCAAATCTTGCGAGATCGTTAGTCTGGCATATAGCCTTTGGGCATTTCTATGAGGCTGAGTTCACAAAAAAGAGCTTACATGCGTTTATGGAGCGCCAATTCGAGCGGTTTGGTGCTGTAACTACATCAAAAATGATCGAACGAGAGATCGATTGCTTTCTGCGTACGTATACAAAGACGACAAGTGCCAAGCGCTTCTCTGAAGACAGTCTTGATTGTCCTCTTACTGAACTAGATCTGATTCGGGCTATACCTGAAGACAATGTGTATCGGTTCAATATCGGACCAAAGCCGAGCTTGGCATCGGAGATTTTTGGGTATGGGCTGCTCCGCTTTTTCGCTGAAACTGCCCAGCATAGACGTACTGTAGCGCTGGACGAATGCATCTATAACCCTGGTAGCCCAGGACAGTTCTTCCGGTTGGATGAGAATAGTGTTGTAGAGCATGTGGCTGCCCTTGGTGACCTGACTGAGGGAAAGATCCGCATGCAGGAGACAGCCGGGTTACGTCAGATTTACATCGAAACAGAGGCTGATGGTACTTATGACCAGATGGCTCACTCCCTGTTAGAAGCATACTATGGATAACCAAAAACAAATGCCTTCGTTAGCCGAAGTCGTCTCGGTCGAACAGAGTAGCACCCGTTCTGTTAACGTCGTTAAAGACTTTTTGACGACCAACGTTTCCAAATCGTACATACTAACTGTTCAAGCTAGACGTACCCTACGCCGTGTAATCAACCAGGTACAGTTGGCCTCTCCCCAGCGGGCATGGACGTTGACTGGGCCGTATGGTTCGGGCAAATCGTACTTTGGACTCTTCTCGATGAGCCTGCTCTCTTCGACCTCGCCTGCTCATACAAATGCCCGGCGGAAGCTTGAAGCGGTTGATACAGAGCTATGGAAAGATGCGGCCTATTTAGCCAAGTTGAGTACCCATCAGGGACTGTTGCCGATACCGATTACTGGCTATCGAGCACCCATCCAAGAATGTATCCGGCAGGGCCTGCAAGATGCGCTGGCCTCTCTCTCAAGCAAACCTGCTGTACAACCCCTGCTAGACGAATTGTCAGCATGGGATATGGGAACACCTAGCCATCGTTTGGGTGAAATTGTTCAAGAGTTGCTCGGAATCTTCTCAGAAGAAGACTTGGGGTACACCGGAATTGTTCTTGTTTTGGATGAGATGGGCAAGCCCCTAGAATATACTGCTGCTCATCCAGAAAAATCCGATATCTATCTCCTACAAGAGTTAGCAGAGATCGCAAACCGCAGTGGCGATACGCCCTTTCTCTTTGTCGGCATGCTTCACCAGTCTTTTGAGAGATATGCTGGCATATCAGACAGTCTGACCCAGCGGGAGTGGGCCAAGATTCAGGGGCGCTTTGAGGACATTGCGTTTCAAGAGCCACCAACCCAACAGATGAGTCTGTTAGCAAACGCCTTACACTATTCTGATCAGAAAGCATTACCCACCGCATGGCAGACCACAACCATTGATCAAGCCGTTGAGGAGGAGTGGACACCTGCGCTCCTTCAAGAAGATGAGTTCCGGCAGCTTTGCCAGAAAGCAGCTATCTTCCATCCCACAACTTTTATTGCCATCCCTTATCTTTTTCAGAAGCTGGCGCAAAACGAGCGTTCCATATTTGCCTACCTGACATCCTCTGAACCAAAAGGGTTTCAATCCTTTCTACAGAGTACAGATGTTGTGCGCCAAGTACTTCTGGCCGATCTATTTGACTATCTGACGGCTAACTATCAGGGAAGACTCTACTCTACCTTGCGGGCGCGCCCGTTGACAGAAGCACTGGAGCGCATAGAAAGCACACCCAACCTGCTTCCTTTGGACATCCGACTACTAAAGACCATCGGATTGCTGAACTGGTTGGCCGAGATCGGTCCATTTCAAGCATCAGCCAAGAGTCTTCACTTTGCTGTAGGCGGTGAAGATGTGGGGAGAGATCAGATCGCCCAGCGACTTGAGGCTCTAGAACGGCAGTCGACTATCGTTTTTCGCCGCTTCAACCAGTCCTATGTGATCTGGCAGGGAAGTGATGTTGATATCGAAGAGCGTTTGCAGGATGCCAGGCGTCATCATCTAGATGGGTTTAGCGTTGCCCAGGCGATTCAGGAGTATCTGCCTCCCCAGCCACTTGTAGCCAGGCGACATAGCCACCTCACAGGCACAACGCGCTTCTTTTGCAGTATATCGACATGGCAAAAGCGAGCCTCGCCAGCTAGCGTTTGCCTGGCGACAGAAGATAGTTCCCCTGCCCGGGGATTACGTTGCGGACGCCGCCTTTCGGATTCTCCGTATCACCTTTGTAACGCGGGATAACGTGGATGTGAACGTGTGGAACAGTCTGTCCTGCGGCACTACCCACGTTTATCCCGATGTTGAATCCATCTGCCTGATACTCTGCCTCAAGCAACCTCCTGACCCGATCGACCATTAACCAACAGGCAGTTTTTGCCCTATCCGGTAAATCGAAGTAATTCGGCGTGTGGAGTTTGGGAATAACTAACGTGTGCCCACGAGAAACAGGATACTGGTCGAACATCGAGTAGACTGTAGCAGATTCAGAGAGAAGCACTCTATCTTTTGTCGGTGCACAAAAAGGGCACTCAGCTTTCTCATTCGTTTGTAGCTGGGTGAAGTGCTGGTATTCGTAGATTTCACAGTGTTCTGTTTTTAGAAGACTCCTGAAGGGCAGGACAACATTACATTGATAAACTTCTTGATCGTGTAGTGTATGCAACCTGAAACCAGAACGTTTGATATCTCGCCGAACTGCATAGAAGGCCCTGCCCTGTGGATACAGTAATTCGGCAACAGCCATTAGGACCGCTACTTGTTCTTCTGGAAGCAGTACGTTCAAGACATAGTTGCACAGGATGGTGTCAAAACGTCCAGTTGGATAGTCAGGGGCGTAATATGGATTAAAACCAACGACATCATAGTCTTTTGATTGCAGAAATCGGACATCCTCTCCCAGACCACACCCAAAATCCAGGACCCTGCCGCGAATGGCATTTTGAGAAAGCAGATTCTTGAGCGGAAAAGACGGCCACTTTCGATCTTTGACTGTTAGGTAGCTATTTGGGTTTTGATCTGACTGAAAGATCATGATTGATAACTCCAATCCGAAACAAAACCCATATTCCGGGCAATCTGAATCTGCGGAAAAATCGAATCTTCCAATTTCTTACTAAAGCTCGCAAATGGCATGCTGATAATTTCGTGTACCGATGGTTGCGCAAGTAGCAACGCATGATCCTCCAATAGCTTCTGTTTGTTTTCAGATGCGACGGCCTGGACTGCGTCAAATTGGAGGCGAGCAAAAGAGGAAAAGTAAATAGAGGGATCTGGAAGGCAATCACCCTTACTTGAATTTACGTGTTGGCTGGTTGGAACGATGTTCCAGATAAGATCATGGGCAACGAAACTCCAGGGCAGAAAATGATCTAAAGAAATATTTGTGCCCTCGATAGGGCTGCCAGAGTAGATACATCGGCAGTCCTTGATCTTTGTGAGAGCAACTCCCCAAAAACGCCTTGCCACTCTCAAATCTCGTTGTCTGGGTTCAAATAGTTTACCGACGATGTTGGGGACGTTCGGATTATTCCTTTGTAGGTAGTTTGTCAGATGCCAAAAGCAGTGACTACTTACAATGCTCATATTGGTTTGAAGATAGTCTATCCACAAAGGGTGGATCTCAATCGCCAGTGCGCCGTTGTCTTCAACAATACGGTAGATACAGGGAGAGTGGGAAGAGGAAAAGCTTTCTACCGAGTTCTTCCTGATTTTTTCGTTTACTTGCCAATCAACCGTGCCCCGAAGCTCTGCACTAAAGAAGGGGCGCAAGAATCGGTAAGGCACATAGGTCGCAAGGCTACGAATGTCCTTCGCATAGAGCGATGTTCGGCTTTCCCAGTGCCCTAAAACGGAATCAATAATATCCTGGGGGGCTGAATTTACCAAAAGACCTTCTTCCGTTCGTACTTTTGCCACGATGTCGTTAAGACGATCCTGTTTCCCAAAAGAAAGACGGAAGTAACTGCTCGGATACCATGCATTCGAGACCATGCACGCTACCAGTTGCTTGAAAGAAACAACAGATGTTGCATCGTTTCTGATATGATCTAGGATGGCAAGCAGCCAATAGTATTTGTAGGAATTGGTTACATCCCCAAAGCTACCGGCAAGATGCTGAATTGGTAAGTGCGATGCACCTGGCAGGGTAGGGGATGTAGACATTGCAATCTTTCAAAGTCTTCAAGTAGACAGTGTGGGCAGGAAACCGGGGGCAAGCATAGTTTGCTTCATTCTATCCAAAAGCACTGTTCACTGCAAGATAGGTCCCCGTTTAGAAAGCGGAATGAGCAGGCTGCACGAGATTCCGCTATAAGGCTAAGGCAAGCTCCATGTCACAAAGGAGCATCGCGATAACTAAGCGCACAGCGCTATCACCGTCGTCGATCTATGCGAAGTGCTGGACCTCACCAGGATAACCGTCATCAAGTATCGGGACCTGCTCATGGTGCAGAATGGCTGCGTGCTCACTAAGACAAACGTAAGGCGTTAGGTCCTGTCAGACCGTCTATAGCGGTGATCCGGACCGTGGATTATGTTCTATGGTTGCTATACATAATTACCCCCGAAGCTCAGCTAAATTTTCTGCTAGAGTCGTGACATCTCAAGCGATGCACCATTGACGCCCGGCGCTTTCCGGTCGGCCGCGGCGCTAGACAAACCCGTAAGAGAGCAAGCCGGTTGCGCAGGGCCGTGTAGGAAAGCGATCCGACGGCTGCAGACGACCCGCTATAGCTACGGGAACTCCCACGTGGAGCACAAAGAGCACAAGGATCCTATTCTGTAGCTTATGTGGCTATCCCCTCGCCACAGACGCTACATCGTTAGGTGTGCTTTCCTCTGTTTTTGGTGTCTTTTCTATTCATTTTGCAAATCATCCTGCCAACATGCCAGGTCGTGGGGGCGCGTTTCGGTGGGCACAGGCGCACCGTCCGTGCCCACTGAAACCAGTGGACTCTCAACCGGCTTTAGTCGGGCTGTGGGCCCGCTAAGCGTAGTCACACTATTTGAAGCGATGCACATGATCACTGCCAAACTGAGCACCGCCGACAGTAAGCCCAGGGCATGGATCTCGTCACAGGAGTTCTCACGCAAATTTAGCTGGTGGCGAACGAGATGGACGCTTTGCGTCTATGCCTTAACACTTATCGTTTGGGGGTACTTCATGCAGCCGATGCGCGCACTTATTGCAGTCGATGATCAGGCTCGTTTTCGCAACGACGTCCAACTCGATCTTTTCGACGATCCTCAAGAAAATCTGGCGCTCTTGCGCAGTTTCATCTTTACTGTCGCCGCTCCCGGCAACACACGGGTCAGCGATGCCAGACAGGTTTCGTCGGTTGATCTGCTCAATCAACTACTGGAGGCCTACAACAACAATCGGGCCGAAAACCGCTTCGTCGCCATCGCCAACTACGGCCACGGCAAGAGCCATTTGGCCCTGGCGTTGGCAAATTACTTCAGCAAACCCTTTGATTCAGACGAAGCCCAGATCGTACTTCAAAAGCTAGAGCATACCCTGAACGACGAGGCCAAGTGGAAACCATTTTACGACTTTAAAGCCTCGTGGGAATTCCTGGTGCTGCGCCTGCGAGGAGACCTCCCACGAAGTGTCCGTGAGCAGTTTTTACCGGAGCTTGAGAAGGCTTTACTGGAACATCCCGAGACGGCTGATGTCAATCCGCCCATGTGGCACACCTATACGGCAGAGATTCTGCGCAAACTGTCGGAAGATGAAATTGTCCGCGCCAATCTGTACTTTAGCGGAGCATCGACTCGATTTGCCCAGCCTGATTGAGCAGGTTGAAAAGCGTATGGACGTGCGGGATTGATGTATTGAGGCCTTGACTGCAGCCAAAGGCATGGCCCCCGATCTCGGTGCACAACTGAGCCTGGCGGAAAGTCTCGAGTGGGTGGCGGATAACCTGTGTGGTGAGGGCAAACCGTTAGCTGGCGTGTTGATCCTCTTTGATGAGTTTAGTTTGTACGTTCAACGCTACGCCCAAGGAACAGCCGTGGGCGAACTGCAAGATCTGCTCAATGGCGTCAGCAATCGGCCCACCAAGCTATCCTTTCTGGCCTTTGCCCAGCATGATCCTATGACCGTGGCCGACAACACGTCTCTTTCTACCCACGGCAGAGACACCCTGAAGCATCAACTCACTCGCATCCCCGAAAAAGATGGCCCTTTACACCTTGCTGGAGAACGTGCTCAATGCCTATCTGCGCCAGCGACCTATTGCCTGGGAGGAGTTCAAGGCGGACAGAGGCATTGACGGGGCCTTGAGCCGAGCAGGGCATATCGCCTATGAAGCATTTAAGGAGCATTACACCAACACACTAATGTGGGCCCCCACTGAATTTGAAAACCAGATTACCATGGGGACCTTCCCCCTACACCCGTTAACGACTGCGCTTCTCTGCAATCTCAAATTCCAGGACGCATCGGGGATGAGCGATCCCCGTACCGTCTGGGCTTTGTGATGGATCACCTGCACCAGAAAATGAAAGAGACAACGACTGTCGATGGGCAGCCGAACTGGGTCTACCCGGCAGCCCTGGTGGATTACTTCAACCAGAATATCTCACCTGAACTCTATCCAGCCTTTCGGAGTGCCGTGCGCAATCTGCCTATCGGCGCACCTATAGAAGCACGGGAAGTACTTAAAGCCCTTTTCTTACAGGAA
>CAVWAL010000005.1:0-655945 GCA_963752935.1 uncultured bacterium | reverse complement strand
GACAACTAACATACAAAGGAAACCGACGATGTGCCGGTTTCCCTTGCCTAGATGCCTCATACAGGAAGTATCTACAAACAGACCACTGGCGTACCTGGCGCCAGTTCGCGGGAAGCGCACTCACCACCACTGTCAGGGGGTTGTTTAGTAGGGTAGGCGGCCAGCGCACAGCTTTACCTGTGTTTCCAACCGCCACCCCCTTACCCGACTTGTTTGCGCCCGCTGGACCTACTAAACTGCGCAACTTAAGTAGCGTCACCTGCCCTTTCCATCACGCGTCAGTGGATGCGCTTGGCGTCACTAAGCTGAAGCGGACCGGAAACCCTTCCAGGCTCTGCGTCCTCGTCTGGAAAGCCATCCTCATCCTGATCCGCCGTTTCTTTGTCATACAGCCTGACTGTGGCGGACTCGATCACCTTTGTGTTACAGTTGTCTGAGATCTCCATCACCCCTTCAACCGTCACAATGTAACGGATTTCGCCGCGAGCCTCCGGCTGTGTCTCAACTCCATACGCCATCAATTTGATGTCGTAGCTATTCTTGCTCGTTCTCGTGGCGATTCCAGTCAGATCGGTAAGGACATCAACATCCGTGTTGAATCCGAAGAAGGTTGGATCAGGGTTCGCCCATCTCATCACCGCGACCAAATTCTGACCTGATAGGTCCGCTCGCGTAAAGGTCTCCTGGAAGATGAGCTTAGGAATGTCGGCGTTAGCAGGACCTGTGTTGATTCCAATCCAGCTCCCTTCAGCCTTACAATGCTTCTCGCTTGCCAAGACCTGTCCCGCCAGCGGGTTGGGCCCACCGTTGGTGAACAGGAACATACCCAAAGCCAATGCAAAAAGGGTGATGGTGAATAGTCGTCGCATGAGACTCCTCTCTTTCTGTGATACGAATGGTGTTGATGAACAGCGAACGTGCCGGCAACTAGATGAAGGGCACTGTGAACAAGGCTTGCGGAGAAGGTGAAGGGGGCGCGTCGCCCTGCCTACTGCATTCTGGCTTCTTTGACCATAAACTGGTTGCCGTCTTCGTCGACACAGATGGCAAAGGGGGCTGCCGTGCACGGACACTGGTTCGTAGGCAGGAGAACGCTCCCGCCCATGTCTTGAATCGCCTGTGTATAGGCAGCAACCGACTCAACCCGGAATGTGGGAAAGCTATCTGCAAGTGGATTCCCTTCGCCTTGCTCGAAGATGTAGACGCCAACTTCGTCGCCGCGTATGAGAGCAATGAAATTGATGCCGGCAAAGACACCGCGCTTGATCTCGTCGTGCGGATAGACCTGTTGGTAAAACTGGCTTGTCTTTTCAATGTTCGGCACAGTGACCGAGGCGCCGAATAGCTCTAGTACCTGTGTCATGGTGAGTCTCCTCTGGACCAATGTTCACAATTTGCATGTGCATGCGTTTGCTCCTTTCGGCATCTATCTGAAGCTCTGGTGGGAAGGTTGACATCTTGGGGCGAAGCTCTAAACTGTAGTCGTTACGGCACGCTCCACTCGGCACTGGAACCAGCATAGCAGAGATTGAGGCCATGCGATGCGGACGGCATCCGAACAGAACCAGAACGGAACTAGGACGGAGGTATTTGCAATGTCCGAGGATCTAGAGCTTTTTGGCAATAGACTGCGCCAATTCCGCGAACAGTGGGGCTTCACCCAAGAGGAGTTGGCTCGGCAGTTGCCGGTCAGCACCGATCTCATCTCCCGTTGGGAGCGGGCTTACCAGGGGCAAGGCCGGACCTGGAAGCCAGGGCGGCAGATGTTTCTGCGCCTCCTGGAGATTTTCGCCGAAGCGCTGGAGCCGGATGAAGCACATACATTAAGCGCCAGGCTGGGGTACAAACTAACCCAAGTCGAAGTACAAACATTGTTCCCTACTTCACAATTTTCTACCCATGACCGCGACCATAGCCGCACATCTAGCGGCCCCCGTTATGACACAAGACCTGTAAGCGATAGTCTCAGACTCGCTACGTCCGCAGGTGATCCAGCCCACCTAGCTTTGGATGCGACGCAGGAGATTTTTGTCGGCCGTGAGGCAGAGTTGGCGCAGTTGCAGCGCTATCTGGACGAGACCGTGGCTGGACAGGGGCGGGTAACTTTTGTTCACGGCACCGCCGGCAGTGGCAAAAGCTCGCTTGTACGCGCCCTTGCGCACGAGGCGCTGGCCGCGCACCCGGAATTGGTGGTGTTAGAAAGCAGTTGTAGTGCGTATGGTGGCTACGGTACTCCTTACATGCCCTTCCGCGAAATGCTCAATGGGCTCCTGGCGGACACGACAACGCAATGGGCCGCAGGAAGCGTTCAGCACAGACAACAAATGCGGCTGTGGCGACTGGCGCCCTACAGCACCCAACTCCTTGTCGATCCATGCCGCGACCTACTGGAAAGCTTTGTGGCCACGGCGGCGCTGCGGCAGCAGATAAGGTCTCTGCAGGAGCACGATGTCATCTCGGCAGACCAAATGCAGGCATACCTCACGGCGATCGCACGCGCTGTGGCGCCACCTATCAACGAGCAACGTCATCTGTTTGAACAGTACACAACACTGCTCCACCTACTCTCACAACGCCAGCCATTGCTCCTCATCATCGATGATTTGCACTGGGCTGATGCGGCCTCGGTCAGCCTGCTGTTCCATTTAGGGCGACACTTGCACGGTCAGCGCATACTCATCACCGGCACGTACCGTACCACCGATCTTGCCTTTCACCGGCAGGATGGCCCCCATCCCCTTGTGCCTGTCGTCCATGAAATGCAGCGCCTATACGGTGCAAATTCAGTGGATCTCAACCAGAGTGTGGGTGAATCATTTGTGGATGCCTATTTGGACAGTGAACCCGATCGCCTAGATGCGGCCTTTCGCGCACGCTTGGTGCAGCACACGCGGGGGCATGCCTTCTTTACGGTCGAGATGCTACGTGGGATGCAGGCGCGCGGTGAAATTGTCAAGGACGCCGCAGATTACTGGATCGAAAGGCAGGTTAATTGGCAGCGCGTGCCGGAACGGATTGAGGGGCTGATTGGCGAGTTGCTCGCGCGGCTGCCTGTGCGTCAGCGTGAGTTGCTTGAGGTGGCCAGCGTCCAAGGTGAGACCTTTATTGCTGAAGTGCTGGCTCAGGTGCTCGATCTGGACGAACACCAGATCTTACGCGATCTCACGGCTGACTTGGGGAGAAACCAGCATTTGGTGGTCGAACAGAGCATACAGCGCATCGGCAATCAGCGTTTTTCGCAGTTCCGTTTTCGCCATGCTCTCTTTCAAACCTATCTTTATCGGGCTTTGGGCGAAGTGGAGCGCACCTATCTCCACGAGAGGGTGGGGTTCAAGCTAGAGGCTTTATGTGGCGGCGATGTCGCGCCATTCACCGAGCAGTTGGCCCATCACTTTCAGGTGGCCGATATTCCGGACAAAGCTGCCTTTTATCTTTTGCATACCGGTCGGCGCGCGATGCGCTTAACTGCCCATGAGGCCAGCATCCAATATCTCCAAACAGGGCTTACGCTCCTGTACCGTGTGCCACCATCGACCACGCGTGACCAGATGGAGCTTGAGATGTTGGTTACCCTCGGCACGTCCTTGATTACGACCAAAGGGCTTGCCGCCGCTGAAGTCGAGGAAGTTTACCTGCGTGCGCTGACACTCTCGGCGCGGACGCAGGATACTTTGCTGCGCGCCGTCACGCTGTTCAATCTGTGGATCTTCCACCGCACGCGTGCGAACAACACCACGGCCCATGAGATGGCGCAACAACTGCTGGCATTGGCCGAACAAACCCAAGACACGACAATCTACCTCGAAGCCCATCATGCCTTATGGACAAATTCGTTCTATGCCGGCGATTTCGCTGCGGCCCACGTACACGCAGAACAAGGCATAACGCTGTATAAAGCGGAAGAACATCATCCTTTGACCTTTCAATATGGCGGCCACGATCCCGGCGTCTGTTGTCACATTTTTGATGCCTATGCCTTGTGGTATCTCGGCTACCCGTCGCAGGCACGGCAGCGCATTCAAGCCGGCATTGCCCTGGCACGCGAACTATCCCATACCTACAGTTTGACAATGGTGCTGACCCTTGGTGCCGAGATTTATTTGCTCCGGCGCGAAGGTAACACGGCCTTGGCCCTGCTCGGAGAAGCGCATCCCCTGGCCGAAATGCACGGTTTTGCCAATTGGCTAGAACTGTGTACCATCTTTCGCGGCTGGGCATGGGTAGAACTTGGCGAACCTGCCGCGTGGGATTGAAGAGATGCTACATGGGCTAGCTCAGAACCGTGCCGCCGTGGGTACGGAGGCAGCCTTGCACTGCTTTGCCCAACTCGCCAATGCTTACGGCAAGGCTGGCACGCCGGAAAAAGGACTTGCCCTCCTTGATGCCGCACTCGCTGAGGAAGATAAAACCACGCTCCGGCACTGGGACCAGTGGCAATCTGAGCTATTTCGTCTCCGAGGAGAACTTAGATTGATGCAGACGAAAGGAACGATTACGGAGGGCGACGGTGTACACGCGGCAGCACACGCGTTCCAACGCGCAATTTCGATTGCGCGCCAACACGCTGCGAAGCTACCAGAACTACGTGCGGTGGTCAGCTTGAGTCGCCTCTGGGTGCAGCAAGGACAAAAGGCACGTGCATACGCCCTCCTGAAGCCGACGTATGCCTGGTTTAGCGAAGGATTTGACACCAAAGATTTACAAGAAGCAGAAGCGCTACTTACCTGGCTTCATCAAGAAGCTGCCAGGGATGACAGTCGTGCAACTCCACTGTGAATGGCGGCGCGCAATCGTGTTGCCGTTATGGATTAGGGCACCCCTAAACTCTAGAAGACACCATGTACAGCTCAGTCTCCTCCTCGACGTAGGTTGGTGAGTGTCAACAAGACGGTGTGTTAGGTGAGAGCTTTTGTAACACACTTTCAACTGTCACATTTCCCTCCCTTTTGAAACACGTACATGTCCCGTTATGATACTTGTCTGCCCTGTTGGATATGTGACCGAATGTCGCGACTGGCATAACCGGCACGGATTTGTCTCAAGATAACGTCCGTTATCGATTCCTCTCCTATCTCATGATAACCTAGTGGGTCACTTGACACGAATATCGGTATTCAGTGAACACGTAGGGGCAGTGCCTTGCACCGACCACTGTAGGGCTGGACCACCGTGTCCAGCCGGGTACCCACGAGGGAGCGCCCGTACAGGAATCCCTATGAGCGTGACAAGTGACCCACTAGCTTGATGAAAAGTCCTGTTAATCCTGTTTGAGGTCTTGTTTGTGATATAACAAGAAAGCCGCCAGGGACAACCCCAGCGGCTTTCTTGTGAAGCCCATTAACGGATGATTATCGGGAGATAGAGCGACGGCATCATTTCCGGCTCTGTCGCCTGAACCGGAGCCATCTCCTCGTCAGGCGACTCTGGTATGGATGACGGCAGTTCAGCGCTCGCCGTTCCATTCGTGCTGACCAAAGGCAGGTAGAGCTGCGTCGGTATCGAGGCACTCTCCTCGCTTTCTACCGACAGGGGCGAGTCTGTCTCGGTCAAGGGCTGTGTAGTGGCGGCCATGGCCCCTGGTCCGGTGATGGCGACGACGTCGAGCACGACACGCTTGGCTGCATCGTCGTAACGAATTTGGAATTGGCGAGTCTCGTCGATGGCACTCCCCTCCAGGCTTGTGAATTCCCCGCTGCGACTGTTGAAGCTCATCACCGCCAGGGATGTACCAACGGTAGGCAGATATCCGGCGCTGCGGTTGATCTCCAGCGTGCCGTTCAGAGCGGCGGCCCCGCTGACATTAAGCTGGCGCAGTTCTGTCCCCGCTGTTGGCCCGGCAATGCTCAGGATCGTTCTGCCTGCCGCCGTCTGCGTGTAATCACTGTTTACCGATAGGATGCCCGAATCCACGCGCACCACGCCGTTGTTGACGACGTTTTGATTGATGGCTGTCGTTGCCGTCCCGGCGGACTTGACGATGGTGCCTGCGTTGGTCAGTGTAGGCCGTGTGCCGGTGAAGGTCAACGACGTGTTGTCGCTGCGCAGATCCACCGTGCCGCCTGCCAGGTTGCTGAAGCTGGCGCCGGTCTGGAAGTTGACCGCACCCGCCGACCAGATCACCGTCCCGGCGTTCTCCCACAAGCGGGTGAAGAGGCTGCGGGTGGTGTTGTTCAGCATCGTGGTGACACCGTTGGTGCGCAACTTGCCTGTGCCGCTCACCACACTGTTGGTCCACGTCAGGTTGCCGTCGACGATGACATCGTCGCTGCCGGTGAGTGTGCCGCCGGTCAGGTTGAGCGTGGTCAAGGTGATGGGCTTGCCGCTGCTCAGAGTAATCGTGCCACTGCTGGCCGTCAACGTGCTGCCCAGCGCTTGCAGGTCAGTCGTGCTGCTGATGACGACCGTGCCGCCCGCCACTTCCGTCGTGCCGGTGATCTCATATGTACCGCTGATGACGACCGTGCCGCTGCTGAAGCGGACGCTCTCGCCGCGCAGCGCCGAACCACTGGGCAGGCTGAAGGTCTGACCGCTGAAGTCGAACTTGGCCCCCGGCAGCGCCAGGAATTGCCCACTTCCTTCGCCGCCGCCGCTCAGACTCAACGTCCCCGTGTCCACGCGCACCACACCCTCGTTGACCAGATAGTGATTGATGGCTGTTGTTGCCGTCCCGGCGGACTTGACGATGGTGCCTGCGTTGGTCAGTGTAGGCCGTGTGCCGGTGAAGGTCAACGACGTGTTGTCGCTGCGCAGATCCACCGTGCCGCCTGCCAGGTTGCTGAAGCTGGCGCCGGTCTGGAAGTTGACCGCACCCGCCGACCAGATCACCGTCCCGGCGTTCTCCCACAGGCGGGTGAAGAGGCTGCGGGTGGTGTTGTTCAGCATCGTGGTGACACCGTTGGTGCGCAACTTGCCTGTGCCGCTCACCACACTGTTGGTCCACGTCAGGTTGCCGTCGACGATGATATCGTCGCTGCCGGTGAGTGTGCCGCCGGTCAGGTTGAGCGTGGTCAAGGTGATGGGCGTCCCCGTGGCAACACTGAAGGTGTTGGAACTCAACGTCAGCATCCCTGCGCCGCTGTAGGCGGTTCCTGGGCCAAAGACATAGTTGCTGTTGATCTCCAGCACACTGCCCTGCCCGACATTGATCGAGCCGCTGTTCGTGCCGCTGCCGTTCAACGTCACCGTACCGGTGGCGATCACCGTGCTGCCCAGGTTGATGAAGCTGCTGTTGACCGAGAAGCCGCCTGTCCCCGCCGATTTGATCAACGTGCCCCGGTTCTCGAAGATCGACTGGGTCCCGGTGTTGGTCGCCCAGTAGATCTGCGGGTTGCCCTGCACATCAAAGACCGCGCCTGCCGCATTCAACAGCGTGGATCCCTGGTAAGCGTTGAGGGTGCCAACCTTCCAGACGGCGCTGTTGCGATTTTCCAGCGTGATCCCTTCCATCTGTTTTGTGCTGCCATCCATCAACATGGACCCGTTGACGATCACCCGGCCGGCGCCGCTGATCGTGCCGCCCGTCCACGTGAAGAGGCCGTTGATCACCGCATCGCTGTTGATCGCCAGCCGTCCATTGCTAATGGTCAGATTCGTGGCGGCAAAGGACGTAACCGGGTTGATCTGGATCGTACCGTTGCTCATCAGCATCGGCGCTGTGGCGCTGAAATTGCCGCTGACCGTCAAGATGCCACTGTTGTTTTCCAATGTACCGCTGCCAGAGACCGTCACATTGTTGAAGCTGTGATCGCTGGAATGCTTCACCGTCGCGCCTGCCCCGATACTGATGACACCGCTGGTCGAGCCGCCGCCATTCAATTCAAGGATACCCGCGGTGACACTCAATGTCCCCGTGTTGACGAAACTATGGTAGAAGACCGTCGCATCCGCCGTCCCTGCAGACTTGAGCACCGTACCGCGGTTCTCGAAGCTCGGTCGGTTGCCATAGCCCGCCTGCCAGTAGAGATTCTGATGCGTTTGGATATCGAAGGTTGCGCCGATGGCATTGATGATCGTCGCCGCGTTGTAACCGTTGAACTGACCATCTCGCCAGATAGCAGCGCCGCGATTTTCAAGCGTGCGTTCGTTTAACTGGTGCAAGTTGTTGTCGATCACCAGCCGATTGGTCGTCACTGTCTGGCCTGCACCGCTCATGATACCGCCTGTCCACGTGAGGACATCGGTCACCGTGAGGACGCCCGTGCCGGTCAGCGTGCCGTTGCTCGCCAGGGTGATAACCGGCGTCGACAACGATTGGTTGGTCAGGTTCAAGGTGCCGCTGCCGTCGATCGAGATCAGGCTGCCCATGTTCTGCACATTAGCCGCCGGGTTGAGGATCAGCACCCCGCCCGTAACCTGGGTGACGCCACTGACGTTGTACGTGCCGTCGACGTTCACCGTGCCGCCGGTGACCTGGACTGTGCCTGTGGCGCTCACCGTTGCCGTGTTGAGCAGGGCATGGTCGGCGTGGAAGCGTAGCGTCGCGCCTGGGGCCGCTGTGAAGCTACCGCTGCTTGTGCCTGGGCCATAGAGATCCAGATTGCCCACCTGCACGTCGACGACGCCGTTGTTGATCAGGCTGATATATAGCATCGTCGCATCGGTTGTGCCCGCCGACTTGCTCAGCGTACCGTTGTTCTCGAAGCTACCCAGCACGCCATAGCCCGTTTGCCAGTACATATTGTGATGGGTTTGGATGTCGAAGGTCGCCCCAACCGCGTTGACGATCTTTGCCGCATTCTGAATCTGGATCTCGGCACTCGACCACACGGCTGCCCCGCGGTTCTCAAGGACACGGCCGTTCAGTGTGACTGAGTTGACGCTGTTGATATTCAACCCGCCATTGGCGATGATCGATCCGGCCCCGCTCAGGCTACCGGCGCTCCAGGTGAAGAGGCCGTTGACCGTCATTGTGCCTGTGCCGGCGACGCCGCCGCCCGTCTGCGTGTACCGATCCAACGTGACGGTGGCACTGTCGAGTTGCAGGGTGCCCTGGGTCAACTGCGTCCCTGCCGTGCCGCTATAGGTTCCGGCCACCGTCACCGTGCTGCCTGCGAATTGGACGGTCCCCGCGCCACTTGCTACCACATCGGTTAGTGCATGGCCGTTGCTGATCTTGAAGATGGCGTTGCCGTCGACATTCAGCGTTCCCTGTGTGGACCCACCACCGGTGACCTCCAGCGTGCCGGTCATCACCTGGATCGTGCCCGTGTTGACGAAGGTGCTGTAGATCGTGCTCGTCGCTGAGGTCCCTGCCGATTTAATCAGCGTACCGTAGTTCTCGAAGATCGGGCGGACGCCGAAATTCGACTGCCAGTAGAAGTTTCTGGTTGACTGCATATCGAAGGTGGCGCCGGCCTGGTTGACGATCCGTGCGCCGTTCTGACCGTAGATATCCCCATCCTTCCAGGTTAGCGTGCCGCGATTGTCCAGTATACGCTCACTCAGCGTGCGAGTGGACGTCCCTTCCAACGAGGCGTTGCTGTTGATGATCAACGCGCTTGCTCCGCTGATCGTGCCGCTGCTCCAGGTGAAGAGGCTGTTGACCGTCACCTGGCCTGCGCCGGTGAGCGTACCGCTGCTCACCGTCAACGTCTGCATAGACGATGCCGCCGCCAGTGAAAGCGTACCACCGTTGATCGTCAGGCTGCCATCGCTGCGCAAGCTGTTGATCGTCACCGAGCCGCCACTGGGCAGGGTTACTGTGGCCGTCATCGGAATGTAGACATCGTCGGTGGTCGTCGGCAGCACATCGTCGTTCCAGTTGGCCGGCGTCAACCAGTTGTTGTTGCCGCCGCCGCCGTCCCAGGCCTTGGTTACCATCAGGATCAGATCGCCCACGTTGGTAGTACCGCCCGCCGCTGGGGCGACGTTGATCACCGCCTGCATTGGCTTGCCGTCAATCGTCTTGCGGGCGAAGATGGTCAGGTTGCCCTGCGCCGTCGGCACGTCGGCGATGGAGAAGGTGCCGTCGCCGGCGCTGCTGGTGATGAAGCTGCCCACGGTGATCTCCGCGCCTTCCACCGGTGCATTGTCGCTGAGACCGTCCAGCACTCGGCCAATCACCGTGGTCTTATCGTCGCCAAGCACGCCGACCACGACGGCATCGGCGATGGCGGCGTTGCCGTCCACATCCTCGACACGAGCGCCCAGGGTCAGACTCGTGGCACTGAGCGGCACAAGGAAGTCGGCCCGGTATGGCGCAACCGTATCTGTGAAGACGGCCGCGCCGTCCACGCTGAAGATGACCCGCGCCAGCGGAATCGTGCTGCCGGCCGTCGCCGTGATGGGCAGAGTGGCCCCCTCGACGACCGTCGTGCCGCTGATCGGGCTGCTGAGCGCCACTGTCGGCGCAGCGGGGATCTGGATGTCGAACGAGAGCGAACCGTTGGTCGCCAGCGTGCCGGTGGCCGAGCGGCGCAGGCCATTCGGGGCCGTCGCCAGGACAGCCACGCTGCCTGCACCGACGCCGTTGATCTGGAAGCCGCCCGATTCATCCGTGCGCATGACGTAGACGCCGCTGGTCGCCGTCAGGGTGATCATCGCGCCTTCCACCACTTCGCCGGCGGCGTTGCTCACCGTGCCGGAGACCTGCGTCGTCGGTGTGTGGATCACCACGTTATCGAGATAGCCGTAGCCATTGCCGTTGACATAGTCGCCGCGGATGTGCAGCGCTTGCAGATCGGCCAGCACCGCCTGGAACTCAGCCTCGGTCGGCATCGCGCCGGTCGGGCTGTCCTTCGTCCACACTGTCGTCGACAGATCCAGCGGCACGCTGTAGGTTTGGAAGTTCGTATTCGGCACCCGGTTGGTGCGGTAATAGAGCGTCATGCCACCGCCCACCAGGATCACGTCCGCTTCAGACGCCATCACCTCGGTGCCACTGCGCCGCAGGTCAAAGGACAGGATCTTGCCATAGGCCGTCGAGAAGTTCCCGCGGAACTTGGCCGGGGCCTCGAAGTAGAAGATCGACTGATTGTTGCTCTGATCCTGGATTGCGAGATAGCGGAAGCCGACGCCAAGCCAGGTCAACGTACCACCCACGGTGGTCCAGCCTTCAGCGTCATCGTCGAAGGCGCTCTGCACCATGATCTGCGGGTTGACTGTCACATCCAGCACGAGACCGTCCCCGGCCAGCGTGCCCACGCTGCGGCCATACCCCGCGCCGGACAGGTGACGCGCTTCCACAATGATCTTGCCGTCGGCCAACCCGTCCAGGCTGTATTCGCCCAACGAGTTGGTCGTCGTCGTGAACATGCCATTTGGCGCGGTGATGAAGATATCTGCATCCGCCACCGGTTGGGCGTTGTAGCGCACCGTGCCGCGGAGTTGAGCCGTGGGCGCAACCACCGTTAAGGTGAACGGTGCGCTGAAGCCCTGATTGACCCGTACATCGCGTGCTTCACTCGTAATCGTCAAGAGACTGCCTGCCGCCACACTCGCCGGGACATCCACCGTGAAGGTCCGGCTGACCGGGCTCTGCGCCGGGCTGATCCCCGCGCTGAGGCTGACCGTCACTCCGCCGGTGACCCGCAGGAAGAGCGACGACACGCCCACGTTGTCAATGGCGTCCACAGTCACACTGAAGCTGCGTCCGGCAATGGCCTGGGTCACCGCCACGCTGGCTGTGACCTGCGGATCGATGACATCGTTCACGTTCAGGGTGATGATGCGCGGCTGCGAGACATTGCCCGCCGCATCGGTCGAGATCGCCGTCAAGGTCAGCGGCGTATTGGCCGTCATCGTGATCGGCAGCGAGATCGGGAAGTCGGCGTTGACCGTCGACTGCGCCGGGGAGATGATCCGGCTGACCGCCAGCGTATACGCGCCGCTCAAGGCCAGATCTACCCGGTTGATTGCGCCGTTATCCGTGCCGCGCACCGAGAAGATCGGCTGCGTGCCGGGATTGACAGTGTTGCCGTCGCCATAGTTGATGAAGGTTGTCGTCGGCGGCGTGCCATCAACCACGGTCACGGTGACGGGCGTGGCCGTACGTATCTGGCCGCGGGTATCCGTCGCCGTCGCCCGCAGCACGATGCTGCTGGTGGGCGCCGCCGTCGTCGGGACATTCAGCACGAAGGTCTGGCTGTAGACCGGCGAGGACGGTGTCACACTGATCACCGTCGAGGTGATCACCGTGCCGCTGCTCTCGAAGGTGACCCGGTTCACGCCCAGATCGTCCTCGGCGTTGACGGTGACGGTCAGCGGCGCACCGCTGTTGACCGTCACCGGCGCGTCGATCCCCACGGTCGGCGAGGTATCCGCCACCACGGTCAAGGTGACGGGCTGCGCCGCGCCCAGGTTGTTGGCCGCGTCGGTGGCCGTGGCAATCAGGCTGATGGTGCTGCCATCGGTCGCCGTCATCGGCACCGTTAAGAAGAAGTTCTGGGTCACCCGCGGCTGCGTCGGGTAGATCGTGATGCTCTGCTCGTCCGAGATCACCCCCGTGAAGGTCAGGCGCAGACCGCTTAGGCCCACCTCGTCGGTGGCCGAGAGCGTTGCTGTGTAGCTCTTGCCGCCGATCACTTCGTCCGCCACACCGGGTATCGTCAGCGTGACTACCGGCGCGATCAGGTCGCGCACCGCCACCGTACGGGTGACGACTGTCGAGCGGTTGCCGGCGGCGTCATCGGCCATGGCGCTGATCAGGAGGGTGTCGTTGCCGTTCGCCGTCACCGGGACGGTGATGGGCAGGCTGGCCGAAGCGTTCACCTGTGGCGTCAGCGTGAAGATCTGGCTGACGGTCACCGCGCCGCTGATGTTGATGGTGATAGCGCCAACGGCCACATTGTCGGCAGCGTCCACGGTGACGGTCAGCGGCGCACCGGGGTTGACGAGACTGCCCGCCGTCGGTTCGATGATGGTTGCCGTGGGCCGCGTCTTATCCTCACTGACAAGGACGGTGCGCGGGCTGCTCTCCGTGCTCTGGCCTTGCGTGTCGATGGCTGTGGCCGTCATCACCAGGCTGCTGCCCAGATCCGCCGTGCCGGGGATCTGGACGGTGAAGGTCACCGTGCGCGAAGTTACTGGCGGGGTCACCGTGAACACCTGGCTCGTGGTCAGCGCGCCGCTCGTGGTCAGGCGGACCTGCGCCACGCCCACATTGTCGGTCACGTCCACGCTGACGGTGATCGGTGTGTCGGTGCCCACGACTGCGCCTTCCGCCGGGGCGGTGATGGTCGCCGTCGGCGCGTCGTCCGTGATGACTGTCACCGTGGCTGCCTGGCTGGAAGCGACGTTGTTCGCCGCATCCGTACCGCTGCCGGTGAGGGTGATCACGCTACCCGCCGTCACCGTGAAGGGCACGTTGATACTAAAGGTCGTCGTCGCCGTGGAAGTCGTCTCCGGCACGTTGTAATTCAGGGTTTGGCTCACAGCGCCGCCGGCCGTCAGACCCAGTTTAACAATCTGGATATTGTCGCTCGCCGCTACCGTCGCCGTAAAGCTCGTCCCCGCGATGACCTGGCTGACCGCCGGGGTCAAGGTGACGACTGGCGTCACTGTGTCGCGGATGCGCAGCGTGCGGGTGATCGGCTGTGAGCGGTTGCCTGTCTCATCCTGGGCCTGGGCCACCAGCGTGATCGTTTCGGTGGGCATGGCCGAAGCCGAGACCGGCACGGCGAAGGTCACCGTGGACGATGTCGCCGTGGGCAAGAGGGTGCGGGTTTCGCTGAAGGTTGCTGCGCCCGCTGCTGTCAGGCTGATCCACGCCACCTTGCCGCTGTCGCTGGCCTGGACGGTCACGCTGACCGTCGCACTGGCGTCCACGGTGGCGTTATTGGCCGGCGATTGGAAGCTCACACTCGGCGCAACCGCATCGGCCACGGTAAAGGCAACCGATCGGATGGCGCTGGGCTGGTTGGCGTTGTCCACGGCGCTGGTTTCTAGCGTCAACGTGCTGCCGGGCGCGGCGTTCGTGGGCACCGTCACCTGGAAGGTGCGGGTGAAGACCTGGGTGTTGGCAGGGACAGCCTCGCTGATGCTGGTGCCGACGACCCCGCGTGCCTGGAAGAGCACCCGGTTGAGAGCGAAATCGTCCTCGTAGCGCGCCGTCAGGGTGACAATGCTGCCGCTCTGGACGAGGCCGCCTGTCTGCGGGTACAGGATCGTCACCGCCGGGGCCAGATCGGGCAGCAGGTCAAAGACGAGGCTCTGCCGCGTGCTCTGATTGCCGGAGAAGTCGGTGGCCTGCGCCGTCACCGTCGTTGTCACCGATTGGGTCACATTGACGGGTAGGGTAAAGCTGAAGGGCGCCACTGTGGCAATGGCGCGCGATTGGTCGTCCACAAAGAACTCGACCTGGGCGATATCGTCAACGCTTTCGAGATCGGGCAGGATCGTCGCCGTCGTGCCCGACTTCACCGTGGTCGTCTGGGTTTGCAGCGCCCGCAGCACCGGCGAAATGAGATCCTGGGTGCGGAAGGTGTAGACTGCGGCCGCGGCCTGGCGGTTGCCAAAGCGATCCGTCGCCGCTTGGATCGTCACCTGATAGATGGCGTCGCTCACCAGCGGATCGCGCGGGGTGAAGACTGCCACCGTGTTGTTCTGGAGGAATTCCACCGGCCGCGCGGGGATCACCGGCACGCCGTCGCGTGTCAGCGAGATGGCGCTCGTGGTGAAGAGGGCCGGATCGATGACCTCGGACCACTGCACACGGATGATGCTGTTGACCGGCACCCCCAGCGCGTTGGGGGCGGGGCTGCGGGTGATGTAGCTCGGCGGCGTGGCGTCCGTCGTCGTAAAGGACGAGACGCTTTCGCCGGTCAGTGTGCGCCCCACCCGATCCTTGACGCCGGTGCGCACGCGTACGCTGATCTGGGTGAAATCTTTATACGGAACCGTCGGCGTGAAGCTCGCCGTCGTCCCGGCGGCGTCGAGTGTCCAGGCGCCGGTGACGTTCCCCGCGGCGGTGCTGACGACCAGGTTCGTGGCGTTGATCGTGCCAATCTGCACCGGTTCGGAGAATTGGACGAGGATCGTCTGCGTCACGGGGACGAACGTCAGCCCGTTGGTCGGCGTAATGGCGACCACGGCGGGCGGCGCTTCGTCCAGGCGCAGCGCGCCGAGCTCGAGGAGTTGCCCCTGGCCGGTGAGGACGCCGGTGGCGTCGACAAAACCCGCGCCCAGCGGATCGCTGATGTGGATCTGATAGGTATCTAGCCGCAGATCGCTGAAACTGAAACTGCCGTCGTCGGCGGTCGGGCCAAAGCGTTGAACCTTGCCATCGTTCGACTTCAATTCCACGGCCATCTTGGGGGCAGCGGTCGTGCCATCCTCGCGCAAGACCTGCCCGCTGATCGTGCCCGCCGGTTCCAACGTCACGGTGACGTTGCTCGTGGCATTGGGCACGCTGACGGTGATCACCGCGCTGCCGCCCAACTGGCGGAAGCGCTGATTGGCTGTGATGTCGAGCGTGCCCAGCGGCACTCGCTCAAAGCGGAAGTGGCCCTGGCTGTCGGTGTTGACCGTCTGATTGTAGTAGGGCACCGTCGCCGTCTGGCGCACAACCGTGACCTCGGTGCCGGTGATGCTGCCGCCTTCGTTCGTCTGCACAATGCCTTCGACGGTGGCGGTGCCGATGAATTGGATGTTAAGCTGTTCCACGTCCCCGGCGAAGGAGACTGTGCCGGTGGCTTCGGCCAGGTCCCCGCTCAATTGGCTCGTGGCCTGAATGCGGACATTGCCCAGTGGCACATCGGTGAAGGTGTAGACGCCGCGGCTGTCCACGGTGGTGATACTCTGGCCCCGTTCGGGCAGGATGAAGAGCCGCACTTGAGCGTCCGCCGCCGGGCCGCCGAGGCTGTTGCTGATTACCCCGGTGACGGAACCCACCGGCTGGATCTGGAGGACGACGTTGGCCGTCACCGTTTCGCCTTCCTGGCTGAGAGTGCCGGAGGCGATACCGCGCAAGCTGGTGAAAAGTTCCGTGGCGCTGACCGAGAAGGGACCGGCGGGGACAGCGTTGAAGTTGAAGGCACCGCTGGCATTGGTCGTACCGTAGAGAGTCGCCGGGAAGGCCCCCTGAATCAGGAGGACAACCTGAGCGTTGGCAACCGGCGTGTTGTCGTTCGAGCGGCGCACCGTGCCGGTGACCGTTCCCAACGCCAACTGCACCATGTCGACGGTGAGGGTGTTGTTGGTATCATTGACAGTCACCGTGCCGGTGGCGCGGCCGCGACGGGCCGTCACCGGGTCGAAGGCTTCCAAGGTGAAGGGGCCAACGAGGACGCCGTCAAAGCGGTAGAAGCCGCTGGCGTCGGTGGTGGCGTAGGCCGTCTTGCCGCCTGAGTGCAGGATGATCTGTGCGTTGGGGATGGCGGTAGTCGCCCCGGTGCGCAGGAAGCGCCCCTGCACCGAGGCCGCATTGTCCACCAGTGTCACCGTGACGCTGACCGCGCCCGTCGGATCTTCAATGATGCTGCGCAGTGTGCCGCTGGCAAAGCCCTTGACGCCGGTATTCGGGTCCACGGCGTAGACGCCAAACTGCCCTTCGTTGATCGAGTCCGCGCCGCTGAAGGTGACAACGCCCACCGCGTTGGTGGTTTTGGTCATGCGTCGACCCGTGAACGCGCCTTCGGTCAACGTTACATTGGCGCCGTTGACCGGGCCATTCGCCCCGACCACCGTCACGCTGACTGAGCCGGTGCGCAACAATTGGATCGGCGCCTGTACGATCTGCCCCGGCGCTACCGAACCGCTGCTGCGGCCCACGCGACCTTCGCCGCCATCCTCTGCCGCGGTGAGGGTGAAACCGCCTGCCGGCAGCAGCGGAAAGCGGAAACGGCCCTGGCTGTCGGTGACGACGGGGATCTCATCTTTTACCGTGCCGACTTTGGCGCGCACGATGATCGTCTGGCTGATGACGGGTGAACCATCGGGCAGGGTGACAGCGCCGGTGATCTCACCGGTGGATTGCAGCGAGAGCGTCACCGCCGTGGTGGCGTCGGGCGTGGGCACCACATTTTTGGTCGAAACCACCTGCGGGCTGAACGGGTTGGCCGATTCGACCATGAAATCGCCGGTGAAAACGTTGGCATAGGTGAAGCGCCCGCTAGAAATATTGCTGTTGACATAGCGGCTGCGCAGGATAAAGCTCCAATCCACCACAACATTTTCACAGTCGGGGAAGTCGATCTTTTGGCCTGCACCCAGATCAATGTCGGCCAGACACTCGGGATTCTCTTTAGGGATCAACTGGCCGATCTTAGGTTTGTATTCACTGATCGCCACGCGTGCGCCCAACGGGGTGACGCCGTCATCGTCAAAGATGATCCCCTGGACAGTACCAACGCCGCGGAAGACGACGTTGACCACGCGCGTCTCATCCTTGAAGACGATTTTGGTCGTGGCCAGATTGCCGTCCGACCAATCGGGGTAGAAGGCGCTGATCTTGTATTCGCCCTTAGGCATCCCCTCAAAGCGGTACTTGCCCTGGCTGTCGGTAAACCCAACGTCGTTCTTGGGGCCTAGGGCAAAGATCTTTAGATTTGGTACCGGTGTGACACCGTCGGCGCCGAAGACGCGGCCGGTCAACGTGCCCCGCACAGGGAAGACGATTTGTAGCGTCACTTCCTCACCGGCGCGGGTGATGCGTACGCTCTTGCTTTCCATTGCCGTGTTATCTGGGGTGACTGCGCTGATCTGCCGTGTCCCCACCGGCATATTCTCAAGCAGAAATTCACCGTTGGCGTCGGTCTTGACGACAACATAGCCACCGTAAATGCTGATATTGGGCAGTGGGTTGCCATCGCTGTCAAGGACGACGCCGCGTACGCTGCCGGTGCCACCGTAGAGGATCAAGTTGGCGGTAACGGTCGCGCTGGGCACCAGCGTTGTGGTTACCCGCGCCTCTTCCAGCCGCTCCTGATCAATCGCCGTCACCATCGCACTGGATACGGGCAGATTTTCAATGCGGTAACTGCCCGACGCATCGGTAGTGGTCACCCCACCCACCGAGGTGTAAACCGGCACATTGGCGGCTGGGGTCACCCCGTCGGATCGAAAGACCTGCCCTTCCAAATGGCCGAAGTTCTGCGGCGCATCCACCGAGAGCAGCGTCAGATCGAGGACGACGGTGGCGCCGGGTTGCTCCAACGCGCCGCTGGCCTGAGTCTGTGCACGGCTTTCGGTATGCACGGCGTTGATGGCAAGGCTGCCCACCGGCACGCCGCTGAGGACATAGATCCCATCGGCGTTGCTGCGGGCGGTATAAGAGTATTCTTCGCCCAGCCCGTAACCGCCGAGCGGCCTGGCGCGTACAAAGGCGCCGGCCAACGGCTGGCCACTGGCCGAAAGCACCCGGCCCGTCAACGTGCCCCGCCCGCGCAGGATCAGATCCAATTGCAGATTCTGGCCGTTGAAGCTGGGCTGTGCGCCGATCTCGCCGCGCTCCCCGCTTTCGGGATCGTAGAAAGCCCAGCGCGTCCCCTGCACGCGCACAAAATCGAAGGCGTAGGCTCCATCAGCGTTGGCCTCCTTCGCCGAGACAGTGACCCAATAGGGTTCATCCAGCAGATCGTACTCGACCTGGGACATGTAGAGCCGCGCATTGGCCACCGGCGTACCATCGGCGCGGCGGATCGTGCCGCTGACCTGACCTGCGTCGCCCAACACAATCGGCTTCAACCCTTCCGCCGTCATCTTTTGAGTGCGGATGGGCACGGTGGCGCTGCTGGGCGCCATCGTGTTGCCCTTGATATCGGCAATCTCCTTGACTGTGATCGAGCGCGGGACAAAGGGACCGATGCCATCGCGCAGCGACAGGGTAGCAACCCGCCCTCGCGGTTGCAGATAGACGCCGAGGACCTGGTTATCGCCCACGGCGTACTTGGTGATCTGGTTGCTTTCCAGGTTGTGCTGTACCGAGTTGATGTCCACCTCTTCGCTGAAGAGGACGGCCATAACAACGCCATATTTGCTGAAATGCTGGCGCGGGTTGGGGATGAAGATCGACGTGGCGCTGATCACCTGCGGCCCACGGTCAACGACGGCTTCGTTGAGCGTCGCCGCCACCGGCGCATCGGGTTCGCCGTCGCCGTTGTTGTCCACGCTGAGTTGGAAGCTGTTGTTGCCGCCAAGGTTGACCACCAGCGTCACTTTGCCGCCCGCGCTGATGCCGACATTCTCAAACGTCACGCGCCGCAGTCCGCCGCCGTCAGGTAGGACGACGCCGAGATCGAAGACGCCGTCCGCTGTGCCGAGTACGTCGATCACATATTGGCCGTTCTGCGGCACACCCACCAGCGCCATCTGGCTGTGCTGCGGGTTGGCGTCGATCAAATTGTAGAAGTTGCCATAGGGGATCTCGCGCAGCGTCTGGGTCATCGCCGATGTCATCCCCAGCCGCTTGCCAAAGGCATCGGTCACCGAAAGGACAACCGGCGCAGGACCGTTGTCGTTGCCGACGACCACCGAGAGATGGCCAGGCCGTGAGGCAGCGGCTTCGGCGAAATCCTTTTGAAATTCCAGCAAGCCGTCCGTTTCGACAGCGTCTCCGAAGATGTCGCCCAAAAGGCGCATAAATTCCGCACCGCGCCGCGACTTGCGCAAGAGTTCATCGAAGCCGCGGTAGTCGTCCTTGACCTGTTTGATGCGGGCAAAGCCTTGCGCGGCGTACTGAGCGTCGATGCGGGTGAAGTTGTTGCCCAGGAAATCCAGGGCAATGTCACGCGCCGCCGAGGAGAGAGCTTCTTCCATTTCCACACGCTGGCCCGCCGCCGATAGATCGGTGGCGCGCTCGTAGACGATGGTGCGCCCCATCGGCAGCAATCCTTTGGGTGGAAAGGGTGCGGTCGCCACGGCGTACGCCTGCCCCAATAGCCCAATGCCCACCTGGTAGAGATCGGCGGGCAGATGCCTGGCTTCCTTGGGCAGCGAGAGCACGTTGGGCGACATGGGGATGCCCAATTCGCCCACGGCCGTGTAAAACTCAAACTTGCCGGGGATGCCGTCCGCCGCAATCGAATTGGAGGTGACGGCGCCGGTCTTTTCCGAACGCAGTTTGAAGGTGGCGGTGGCTGAATCGCCCGGCTCGATGGTGTTGATCTGCACCGTCGAGGACGATTCCAGGATGGCGCCGCTGATGCTGCGCGGCAGCAGGCTCAACGAGACAAAGTTGGCCGGTGTCTCGGAAATGTTGGAAACGGTTACCATGAAATCGTACTGCTCGCCCGCGGTCACCACCTCGGGGTGGAGGATGGTGAGGGCGAAGCGCGGGTTGCGCACTTCTACCATGCCGACGGCGACGCCTTCCAGGGGCAGGGGACCGCTGGGCAGGCCGTACAGTGTTCCTTTGATCTTGAAATTGAGTTTGTGCACACCTTCGCGCACACCTTCCACCAGGAATTCGGCATCGCCGTTGGTCTGCGGGGCCAGCTCGATGATGTCATCGGCGGTGCCCAGTTGACCGTCTGCGCCGGCGCGCACCACCGGCTGGATCTTGGCCTGATCCACCGGCGGGGTTCCTAGCCGGGCCATGCGCAACGGATCATCGCTGGTGCCCTGCACGTTGTCCACGCCGTTCGGCAGGATGATCTCGGCGGTGAGATCCTTGACCACGAGGTCGGCATAGCCCGGCGCGGCATTAGAGACCTTCACCATGACGCTGAAGAATTGGTTGAGGTAGCCAATGTTGCCGGGGATGATGACCACGCCGGGGATGGGCGGCAGGTTAAACTTGGCCGGTTCCTGATCCTCGGGAACGCTGAGGCCAAAGCCGGTGAGTTCGATGTTGGGCGTCTTCAACGCCGTCTCCAACTGGGGCAGCGGCGCGCGCGGCGGTTCCATGCCAATCGAGACGCTCGGCATGGGCGAAAGCGGAACGCCTGGCACACCCAAGGTATCGCGGCGCGGCATCAACACGGGGAACTCAATGTCGATGGTCTCATTTTCCAGGCCGAAGGCAACGGTGAAGTTGACCACCTGGAAGTTGTTCTGATCGATGTAGATGCCCTTCGCGTTGATCTCCTCGGCAGTGAGAGGGCGCACAGTCACCTGCGTCTCGAGCACCCGTTCGATCACCTCGATGGGCACAATTGCCGGGTCAGCCTGGATCAACACATCGCCGTCGTGCATGAGGCGAATGTTTTCCAGCGTGTAGTTGCCGGCCAGAGCCAGCGGCGGAATGGTGAACGATCCGTTGAGCGGTGCGCTCACAGGGATCGGTGTGCCGAAGGCCGGTCCGCGCAACTCGGCAAGGAAGACGCTTTCCGCGGGCAGCGCGGGCAGCGTGCCGGTGATGCCATCCGAGCGCACAAGGAGGGGCGTGACAATAGTGCCGGTGTTCTTCGGCACCACCAGCGTCGCCGGGCTGGGGCTGATGGTCAACCCGACAAAGCGGACTTCGCCCTCGGCCACAGGCGGCTGTGGCTCCTGGGCCTGGGCAGAAAGAGCCCCGGCCAGCGTCGTCCACAGAATGCAGAGCAGCAGAACGAAGGTCACTGTCTTGGTGTAGAGCGTTCGCGTTTGAGTTGTCATCGTTCGGCAGTCCTATGGGGTGCGTAAGAGACCGGTTAGGGAGAAGGGATTAGAGATTATCGATTAGGTGACTTAGCACATGCTGCGTTTGCCCTGTGCCTTCTCTTCTCCCAGTCTACGATCCGCGGCGTTTGCCAGGCGTTTAATAGGCGTTTGAAGCGAAACGAATTTTGAGGGTCGTAGTGCGTAGTCCGTGGTTTGCGGACTACGCACTACCCCCTACGCTGACTAATCCTGATACATCATGCGCAGCGCGCCGCTGCGAGCGCCGGTCTTGAGCGTTTCGCGCAGGGTCTCTTGCCAGATGGCCTGGGATTTGTCCCAGGCGGGATGCCAGGGCAGGCCCTTCTCCAGGGCAAAGGCCTTAACCTTGCGCAGGCTCATCACTTCGCTGAGACCGCGTCCACTGTAAACAGCCACGGGGCCGGGGTTGCCGGGCAGTTTGCCGTACTGTTCCCAGTTGAGTGGACCGCTCGGATGTTGGCCGTTCCATGCGCGCCAGGTGTGCTTCGGTGCGAAGTTCTGGTACAGGGTCGGCGCGCTGGGATCGACGCCAGAGTAGGCCGTAAAGTGCGATCCGTGCATGAACTTGTTCTCTGGTCCCAATCTGCGATTCAGCGGCTTGACGATCTCATCCATCACCTCGGTGTCGGTGAGGAAGCGGTTGCGCTTCTTGTCGAAGATCCAGGCGATGTCGTTGTCGCTGCGGTAGACGCCCTTCACCTTGCCCAGACCAGGGATAAACTCTTCGGCGGTGGCAATGCCATAGATGTCGGACTTGGCCTTGAGGACCAGCGGCTTGGGTGTGATCCCCTGGCGAGCTGCCCGCCGTGAGCCTGCCCCGGTGAAGGGATCGACGGCGCGAATGCCCATCTCGAAGCGGTTGCCCAACACTTCCTTAATGGCCTGTTCTTCGGCTTCGTTCGCCAGCGACTGCGGGAAGAAGAAGCGCCCTGCCTTCTTGATCGACTTGATCGCCGGTTCACGCATAGACTTGAGCACGCCGAAGGCACCCGTGACGGTGGTGACGATGTCTATGGCGCGCAGGGCATCGGTGACAACACCGCCCACGCTGCCTTCGGCCGCGCCTTCACCCAGCTTGAGCGGATCGACCAGCCCGGCCAGCAGATTCGACGGCACCGATGAGAGTGCAGCCCAGAAGGATTTCAAGTCGCTGGGATCTTCCTCAACCCAGGCATCGAGTTCCTGCATCCGGCGTTCGTGCCAGCGTTCCACGCGGCGAGCAATGTCGCCGGCCGTCCACCCCAGAGGCCCGTTGTACTCGGGCATGGGCATTTCACCGGCAGTGCTCTTGCTTTCGCCGTTGATCCACTTGGCCAGGCCACCCGCCGCAATCGGCCCGGTCGCCGTCGTCGAGGACCAGCCGCCCCGGCTTATGGTCACCACGTTGCCGCTTTCGCTGGCCTCGGTGACGAAGCCGTTGTTGACTTCCTCAGACGAGAAGCCGGCGAGATCCACGTAGCGCAGCGGATTGGCGTAGGCGTAGAGATAGCGATGCAGGCTGGGCGGCGTATTCGCCTGCCCCAGATAGGCATCCTGCGCCAGGAAGCGGCCAATCTCGCTGTCATAGTAGCGAGCGCCGAAGTAATCCAGCCCGGTCTCGACGTCGCGATAGTGACCGGTGTATTGGCGGGCGTTGCTACTGCTGCCCACCTGCGCCAGAATACGTCCCCAGGCGTCGTAGCGGTAGCTCTGTACGAGATCGCCGGCGGCGTCGGCCAGGTTGGCGGTGCTGCCCAACGCATCGAGCAGATAGAACTGGTTGTCGCGGGTCGCACCGTCCACCGCGGTGAGCGAGAGCAGGTTGTAGCCATAGTTGTACTTGTGGCCCGTCTGCCCGGCGGCGTTGTACTCCATCAACACGGCGGTGTCGTCGTAGAGATAGCGGGTCTCGTTGCCGCCGCCGATCTTCTTGATGCGCAGCCCATCATCGTTGTAGTCGAAGCGGGTTGTTGTCCCAGCGACGACGGCGGCCACCATACGGTCGCGGATGTCGTAGACGTAGGTCGTGCGGGCGCCATTCTGCACCCGAGCCGTCTGGTTGAGATTGGCGTCGTACTCATAGGTCACAGTCTGGGTTGGGGTTACGTTGTCCACAATCTGGGTCAGGGCGTTGACGCCGTCATAGGTGACATTCTCCAGCCCGGCCACCTGTTGGTAGCGATAGGTGCGGTTGACCGTCTGGCCGTTGAGTGCATCCACGCCGATTTCAGTCAGCCGGTTGCCCACGTTGTCATAGGTGTAGACCATCGCGCGGCCGTTGCCGTAATCCACCTGGCGCAACTGATTGCGGTAGTCATAGCCATAGGTGACGGTCATTGTCTGGCTGCCGCTCAGCGCCGCCTGGAATTCCACCTGCGAGAGGCGATTGCCGTTGGCGTCGTAGGTATAGGCATAGCTGGAGTAGGCCGCGGCAGCAGGACCGGTGCGCTTGTTCTCGATCTTGCGGATGCGGTCGGCGCGGTCGTAGGCGTCGGCCATGCCGCGATCCTGTATCGTGGCGTTCGGGTAGGTCACCGCGCGTAGCAGGCTGTCGGGCCACCAACTATAGGTGGTGACGCCCGCTTCGGTGGTGACGGTCTCCAGCCGGTTGCGCTCATCATAGGTATAGGTGGTGGCGACCCCATCGGCATCCTTGATCTCGGTGCGGTTGCCCAGGCGGTCGTAGTTGTACTCGATAGTCTTGCCGAGGCCATCATGATCGAGCCGCGTCATCGTCTGCACCCGATCCAGCGGATCATAGGCGAAGGTCGTGCGTTCGCTCACCGTGGCGCTGTTCAACGTCTTGCGCTCGGTGGTGGTCAGGATGTTGCCGTTGGCATCGTAGGTGTAGGCCACCGAGACCATCTGGAAGTCCAGATTGGCCTGCGCCGGGCTGTTGTAGCTCTTGATCTGCATCCGGCCCAGATGATCGTAGGTGGTGACGACTTGCTGACCTGCCGGATCCTCGGTAAAGGTGAGGTTGTCGTTGCCGTCGTAGCCGTACTGCCAGTGCAGTGCTGTGAGTTCGTCGCCGCCTGCTGCACCGTAGAAGGCGCTTCCCTTGGGATCGCTGCCGCGGGCCGTGGTGGCGTTGAGGTTGCCCGACGCCGTGTGCTGATAGACGTCGGTCTGGCGGTTGAGCGCGTCGTACTTGAAGGTCGTCAAACCACCGTTGGCGTCCTGTTGGGCGATCTTGTTGCGGTTGCCGTCGTAGAAGTAGCGGGTCATGTTGGCGGTGACGCCGTCCACGCTGCGCAGGGTCTCGTCCACGGCGAGTAGTTCGCCCAGTTCGTCGTAGACATACTTGGTGGCGTACCTGGCGCCTAACGGCTCGGTCATCTGGATCAGGTTATCGTCGGCGTCGTAGGCAAAGCGGGTGACGTTGCCCTCGGCGTCGGTGGAGCTGATCTGACGGTAGCGAGCGTCATAGGCGTAGAGGACGTCGTAGGCGCCGCCGTGTGTGCGCCCATCCTTGACTGTGAGGATGTTGCCCACGTTGTCATAGCTCCACGTTGTCGTCGCCTCGATGGCCGTCTCGAAGCCTTCCACATGGCGCGTCTTGCGATTGGCGCCATCATAGACCGAACGGGCGCGGTTGCCGTTGGCGTCGGTGTAGAGGATCACGTTGCCGACGCCATCGTACTCGTAGCGCTCCAGCCGGACCTCGGAAGCGCCGTAGTGGGCGGCCATGTCGAGGCCGCGGCGGCGGATCTCGATCACCCGGCCCAGGGCGTCCTGTTGGGTGATGGTCTCGATGCCGCGGCGGTCGGTGCTGATGGTCTGCCGTTCGACGTCCAGATACTGCATGGAGATCGTCCCCTGCGGGTCGCCCTGGGCGTCGAATTCCTCGGTTTTGACCAGCCGGTTCAGGTTGTCATAGGTATAGGCAAAGCGATTGCCCAGTTTGTCGATCTCGGCGCGCTTGTTGACGCCGTCATACTCGGCGATGAGCAGCCCATCGCTCTCGGGATCGTCGACCTCGACCGGGCGGCCCAGGCCGTCGAAGTAGGTGGTCGTGGCGTTGCGGTTGGCGTCGTAGGTGATGATCGAGTAGTAGCCGCGGGCGTCCTGAGTGTCGACGTAGACATTCTCAGAGATGACCAGCGGCGCGCCGCCATTGGTGAGCGACTCGACCACGATCGCCGTGCGTTCGCGATTGAAGGCATCGAAAGTCCAGCGGAACTCGATACCGCGGCCATTGATCCGGCGGATCAGGTTGCCGTCGGCGTCGTAGTAGAAGCGCTCGGTCACCGGCCCTTCCAGGCCAGAGGCCGCCACATAGGTCGCCCGGATCTTGCGGTTGAGGCCGTCGTACTCGTAGGTCACGTCGACGTCGCCGTTCTGAGCGTCGCGGATGGTGACGATGTTGCCGCTGGCGTCAAAGGTATAGGCAGTGATCAGGTTGAGCTCGCCATCGTCGATCACGGTGCGGTAGATGCGATCCAGCCCGTCGTGATCGGTGCGGGTCTTACTGCCCACCGGGTTGGTGACGACCACTGTGTTGTCGCTGTCGATGTACTGATAAGTGGTGACGTAGCTCGCCGTACCGCCATTTTCCCCACCGCCGGGCACCGTTTCCGTCCTAACCAACGGGCGGTTGATGCCGTCGTAGGTCGTGTCCACGCTGAGGCCGGAGGTCTCGTTCTTGCTCTGGGTACGGTTGCCCGAATTATCATACACAAAGGACGAAATCTGACCGGCGGCGTTGGTCTGCGTCTTCAGCCGATAGACGTTGTCATAGCTGTAGCGAGTAACGTTGCCGTTGGCATCAGTCTCGCTCAACTTGTTCCCCGCCAGATCGTAGGTGTAGATCACCTTTGCCTGTGTGAAGGGCACATCGTCGAACTCATGGCTGAAGGGCAGTTGGCGCTCGACCAAGCGGTAGAGACCATCGTAGAGGAAGGTCGTCGTGTTGCCGCGCAGATCGGTGCTGCTGCGCAGGTTGCCCAGCGCATCATAGCTGTTGCTCGCCATCTGTCGCGATGTCGCCACGTCCGGTCCTTGCACAGTGGTGGCCAGCCGTTGGTTCAGCCCGTCATAGGTGTGGGTCTGGGTGATGCCGCGGGCAGTGATCTCCTGGGTCAGGTTGTTGATCCTGTCGTAGGCGTAGGTGGTGACTAGATCTACAGTGTTGCCGTCGGCGTCGCGCACAGCGCGGTCGGTGACCTGCACCAGCCGATCCAGATCATCGTACTCGTACTCGGTGGTCTGGCCCTGGCCACGCAGCGCTTCACCTTCGTTGACTACACCGGTGACGATCTTGGCGAGCTGGCCGTTAGCCGTGTAGCGGTAGATCGTCGCCTGCGGCGTACCGCCATCGCCTAGATCGTCGAGATGAGACTCACGGATGCGCCGATCCAGGCCGTCGTAGGCATAGGTGGCGTGATGGCCGAAGCTGTCCCGGCGTTCGAGCAGGCGACCGCGGGCGTCATAGCGGTTGCTAAAGGTGTTACCCACGGCATCGGTGTATTCGGTCACATTGTCGTAGATGTCGTAGGCCGTGTAGCTGGTGACAAATCCGCGCGGATCGGTGGTGCTGGTCAACCGGCCCTCACTGTCATACCCGTATTGGATGGTGTTGCCTTCGGCATCGATCATGGCGAGCAGGTTGCCCGTCTTGCCGCTGGTTGGCTGGCAGGGCGAACCGGACGGCGGCGCCGAGGGGCTGTCGAAACAGTACCAGGTGGTATTGCCCTCGGCGTCGGTCTGGCTTGTGATGTGGCTGAAGAGCGGATCGAAGGTGGATCGAGTGACGATCTCGTTCACCTGTTGGCCCTGGGCGTCGAGGACCGGGCGCAGGCTGCCATCGCTGATCGTGCTGAAGTCAATGCGCTCTTCGATGCGACTGCCCTGAGCGTCATACTGGTAAATATGCGTACGGCCCAACGCGTCGATCATCTTCACCGGCTGCGCCGACTTCTGGCCGTTGCACTCCGGCGCGGAGGTATCCACGGTACACCAGACGGTCTGCGTTACCTTGAATTGGCTGCCGTCGATGGGTTCCTCGATGCGGGTCGCCGCTCCGTAGCCGTCCAGCGTGTAGATCGTCGCCCCGATCTCTTCGCGCGGATCCTCGACCCAGCGTTTGCCGGTAGAAAGGTCGTAGCTGAAGGCGACGACCACGTTTTCGGGCTTGCGGATCTCCTTGATGTATTCGTACTTTTCGACGATGAACTCCTGATCGCGGCTGGGCTGATCCGTCCACCCGGGGATGGCGTCGTTCTCGCCATAGTAGACATACTCGGTGACGTGGCCCGCCGGGTCGGTGTACTTGATCAAGTTGTGGCGATCCGGCGCGTCCTCGTTCGGGTTGGTCAGGTTTTCGGTCGAGTATTTGTACGCTTCGCTGCGCTCGTCGTTGTAGCCGAAACCGGCATAGGGCGACTTGCGCGTCACAGAGATCAGATTGCCGAACTCGTCGTAGCTGTACTCGATCTCGATGTTCAATTCGGCGGCGTCAATGCTGCCCTCAACCAGGATGGCCTCGGCCTTGACGATGCGCTGGCGATGATAGATCTCCTTATAGGTGAGCTTGAGCTTGCGGCCCGCCTCGTCGGTCACCGTGTCCAGCGTGGATGCGTCGCTGTCGCCATCCTTGTAGTCGAAGGTCAGCCGGTTGCCGTTGGGATCCTCCATGAAGCGCAACGTGTAGACCTCACCGGGCAGGTCGCGCTCCAGTTCAAAGTGATAGCGCACCATGCTCTTGGTGAAGAAGTCGAACGTGGACGGGTTCTTTTCGGGATCAACGTCGTCGGGATCTTCGATCAATGTCGAATGGTAGCCGATCTGCGGCGTGTAGAAGCGGGCATCGTTCGCCACCTGGAAGCGCGAGGACGAATAGAGTATCGACTTGGCCGCATCGGGCGCAGGGTTCGAGAAGCTGTTGCCCGTGCCTTCGCCGCCGATGACGACGAGCCGGTTGCAGTTGTCGCGGATCAAGCGCACAGACAGGTTATGGTTCCAGCCTGCGCCGAAGACGCCGCCGCTGTCGGTGCCTGCGCTGCTGTACGAGCGGTTCAACTCTATCGAAAGCCCGCGGCCGGGGATGCGTAGATCCTGGGTAGCGTGGGTCAGGTGACCGTCGAAGAGATCGACGCCTTCGACCATGGTGTGGCCGATGGGCAGCGTAGCCGGGTTGAGCAGATCATAGATGATCGTGCCGGTGACGGTCTTCGAGACATCCACCGAGCCGACGACAGTGGGGTCGGCCTTCATGTAGACCGCTTCCACAGCCAGTTCGTACTCGCCGAAACGGTCCATTGTCTTCAGCGGGATGGGCAGCGTGAAGACACCCGATGCATAGGGGATCTCCTTGACCTCGGTTTCGCCGCTGTAATTGTGTTCCAGGCCGGTGCGCAAATCCACGCCGTCGAGCTTGATGATCACATCGTCGATCTTGACGGTGACGGTGGCCGGGTGGCTCAGGCTGAACTGGATCTGGCGTTCTTCGGGCTTGGGTTCGCAGGTCACATCGTTGACCACGTCCACATCGTCGTTGATGAAGATCGGTTCGGTTACGGCCAGGCTGAAGAGACCCAGTGTCTCGGGTCCGGTGCGATCCCAGTTGAGATAGACGGTGCCGGGCAGCGGTGTGCCGTAGAGCTGCGCCGGATCGTCGATCTCCCAATTCATCGCCTCACAGTCCAGCCCGTTGAGGTATTGGGTCGGGTCGGTGCCCGATTGCAGGAAGTAGCCTTCCGGCTGGTAGACGTAGAGCAGGCGGTCGTCCTGGCCGTCGTTGTTGCTGTCGATCAGGGCGCGACCGTTGAGTTCCCCGCGGATGACGCCGAGGAGATGGCTGAGATCGACCACGCCGAGGCCGCGGCCAGGCATATCGACATAGGCCAGCTTGCCGCGCGAGTCCACACAGACGTTGAAGGCCGAGGCCGGCAATGGGATGATCGAGACGGCTCGCTGATCCACGGACTGCACGTCGGACGCCGTCAGCGGCGCGTTGTGGTCCAGCGCCGTCTGATGGCTGAGGTCGATGACGTAGAGTGCGCGTTGGCCGCCGCCTGCCACTACCGCCAGATCAAAGGTCTCGTCGATGCTGGAACGATCCGAAGCGTCGGCGCGGTTGTCGCCGTTATCGTCGTCTATGTCCTCGGCGTGGCCTACATTGCCGTCCTGATCCACATCGAAGATCAAGCTGTTGCCCACGGCCACGCGGAAGGCGCGCGGCAGGAAGATCTCTTGCAGGCTGACCATGTTGGCGTTGAGGATGCGCAGCCGCGGGTTGGCGCTGTTCGGTTCCTCAGCCGCCGCCAGGATGTTCTTGACCAGCCCGATCCCCGTGAAGCTGCCGCGGAAAAGGCCGTCGATCGCCCAGCGGTCAGGCTCAGGATTGGTCACCTCGTAATTCTTCATATAGGTTCTGACCGCGGCGACCACATCCACCGCCACCAGACCCAGTGGCACGACGTTGACGTAGGCAATCGCCTGATCCTCGCGCACCAGTTGGCCGTTCGCCGTGGCTGTCAGCCGGTTGTGGATCGCCACCACCTGGCGGGCCAGACCGGGATCTGGCGGCACGCCGACGCGCGGTAGATCGCCAATCGCCGTCGCCAGAAACTTCATCGCCACCAGCGGACCGACTGCGTCGGCAGCGGCATAGGGCGGCAGGAAGAGTTCATCCTGCATACAGTTCTCGAACTCGCCGCCGGGGATACCATCCTGCCGATTGAGACAAGCGGTGACGTCGTAGACCTCCAGCTTGGAGTCGAAGTAGTGCAGCGTCCCGCCCACCACAAGCAGCAGATCCCCGGCAAAGCGTTTATCCTGCCCGGCGGCGGTCTTGTACGAGAACGAGATGTCGGGCAGGATCGCCACCCCACGCGGGGATTGCATGTAGGTCTGATTCCAGCCGATCACCTTGGGAGCAGCGGGGTTGTTCATGTCCACCACCAGCAGCCGGGTTGGGTTGCTCGGTGTGGCATATGTCTCATCGGTGCGCTGGATGCCGTTGGCGACAAAGAGGATGTTGCCGAAGGCGGCGATCCCTTGACCGCCCTGGGTGCAGTTCTCCGGTGAGATACAGCGTTTGAGCATTTCGCCCAGCGGCGTATTGACCAGCCCGCCCAGCGAGCGTGGTTCGGCCCGTTTGAAGGTGATCTCACTCTCGATCTCGACCAGATTCGAGGCGAAGTCGCGCGTACCGGTGACCTCGACAGTATATTTTTCGCCCAGGCGGAAGGCCACGTTCGGGCGGAAGAGCGCCACCTCGTTCTCGTAGAGTACGTCTACAGCGCCGCCGACCGGGTTGCCCGCGCTATCCTTGACCTTGATGTTGGCCTTGGCCGAAGGAATGTCGATAGGCTCCGAGAAGCGGATCAGCACTTCCTGTTGATCGTCGTAGAGTTGGGTGGGCAGCAGTGTGCCGACCACCCTGGGCGGCGTTGTGTCGTCGGTGATGAAGGTCGGCGGCGTCAGGATCGTGTTGCGTAGCGACGGCGCAACTTCGGTCACTGTGAAGGCGACCTGGTTGGTATTGGCGTCGATCACCTGGATGTTCAACGGCTGGTTGCAGAAGCCCACGATCGTCACCTTGCTGTAGCCGGTGGACGGGTAGGCAAACGGGTTGCCCGCCGCGATCATGAAGATGTCCAGCCCCAGACTGTAGCTCATGGAGACATAGCTGACACAGTCGGTCACCACTTCGTCATCGGTGCCGGGCAGCGGCCGCGTCTGCAAGATACCATCTGTGCCGGGGGCGATGACGCTCGCTTCCTGGCCGTTGACCATGCGGGTCTGGATGACGTCATCGCTGGTCGGGCGTAGCGGCATCGTGTCCAATTCGCCGTTCGCGCCGGGGAAGAGCAACTCTGTCGGCTTGAGGAAGGCGTAACTGGCGGTGGCCAGCGCGCCGGGGAAGGGCGGCGAGGCGGTGCGATAGGTGTTGGTGGCAGGGTCGAACGAGGCGCGGTCGACGAGTGTCCACGCCTGCGTGCCGTTGGGCAGTGTGATCGCCTGCGCCACCAGGATCTGATCATCCGCCGTTGCCCCAGCCGGGGCCGGGAAGGCGATGTCGATGTATTTCTGCGGCGTTGCCCCATTAAGATCTAGTTTCACGCCGCCGACGAAGCCCATGAAGAAGGTGCTGTCGGTGATCGTCACCGTATCGGTGACATTGTCGCTCACGGGCAGCGGCAGCGGCAGGTCGGCGGCATCGGTGACGGCTGCCACCTTGACGATGCTGCCATCGGGCAGCGAACCGGGATCGATCTGGGCGAAGACGCCGCCGGCGCCGGTCACGGTACCGCCTTCGACGCCGATGACGACGCTGCCGTCCTCACCCTGGAAGGGCGGCACCGGGATGCGGGTGATGTTGCCTGCGTCATCGCGCAGGACGATTTCCAACTTGTCGGCTACGCTCGCCGGAACCAGGGCGCTGAAGCTACCCAGTGCCGGATCGGGTGTGACGTTGGTGGTGGCGTTGCGCGTCTTGTTAAAGACCTGCACCAGCCAGGTCGGGTCCACCGTCCCCTGGCTGCCGGTGACTTCGGAAAGGCCCTGGGCGTTGGGGATGGTGGCGGCGATCACGCCGGAAAGCTGCGGCGGCGTGCGATCCACAGTAGTGAAGGCGCTGACATAGCTGTGCGCCAGCGGATTGCCGGTCAGGTCCACGATGGTATTAGCGACGGTCAGCGTGTAGACCGTCTCGGAGGTCAGCGGCGCGGCGGGCCAGAAGCGCAACACGCGGCCATTGGGCGAAAGCGTCACACTTCCATTGACGGCGCCGCTGCGGGTAACCAGGCTCATGACGCCGTTGCCAATATTGGCGGCGTTCACCGGCTCGGAGAAGATGACGCTGACGGTGCTGGTAAGCGGCACACTCAGCGCGCCGCTGATGGGGCTGGCGGCGACAATGCGCGGCGGCGTGGGCGTCAACGAGAGATCAATGGTGATCACCTCGTTCTTCGCCGCCAGTGCGCCGGATTGGCTCAATTCGTCTTGGGTGTTGGGATCGACGGCGCGCACGGTCACTGCGCCAACGGGCGCAGCGAGGACATAGCCGCCGTCTGCACCGCTGAGGGCGATCACCGGGAAGTTGTCGCTCGAGAGCAGGGCGCTGGCCAGCACCTGGTTACCCGTATCGCGGGCCTGGCCGCTGACATAGCCCAGATCCACGGTGGAGCGCACAAAGAGATAGCGCCCGCCGTTGCGCACACCGGGCAGCGTCAGTGAGCCGTCGCCCAGCGGATCGGTTTGGGCGACGAGATAGCCATCCTGCAAAGCGGCCAGAGCCACGAGGGCAAGCTGGCTGATCCCATTGGCTTCGACCAGTTCGGCCACCAGGATCTGATCCGTGGTGCTGACGTCCACCGGCGCGGGGATCGAGAGCGCGACCGGTGCATTCAACGTCGCGCCTTGCAGATCGAGCGAGACCATGCCCAGCGGGACGAGTGTTGTGGGCAGCGCCATGTTGATTTCACTCGGGCCCAGCGCCGTCAAGCTCACGGGGATGTCGGTGTTGAGCGCGCCGGCGGGGATCGTCACCGATGCACCACCGTTGGCCGTCACCGTGCCGCCGTTGGACGTGAAGACGATGCCATAGCTGTTGTTCTCGACGGGCCATTGGGCGGCCAGGCTGATCAGGCCCAGTTCCAGGGCATAGGGATCGAAGGTCCGCGAGGCCGACACCGGGAAGTCCGCGCGCAGGGTACGGGCGCCGCTATCGGCCGGGTAGGCATAGAGGATCAGGTCCTGGGCCGTAGGCGGCGGGTAAAGATGAGTATCTGCCAGGAAATCATAGGCTTCCGTCAGATTCATGCGCACGGCCAGACCGCTTTGCAGCGGCGTCGGCGCGGTTACCTGGACGGCGGCTTCGGTGCTGGTTTCGGTGCGGGCAAAGAGTACCTGCGCCGATGGCAGAATTGCCGCGGTGATGGCTGTGGGCGGATCGATGGGCTGCGCGCTGGTCACCGGCTCCCCGGCGGCAGGCAACGCCGGTCCATTGACGGCGTCAGGCAGCAGGAAGACCACCTGGCCGCTCTGGGTCACGTCGGTGGAGATCGATGCGCCGTCACCGCCGATCACGGCATTGCCGGTGGAGATCCACACGCCATTGGTCAATTGGGCGACGATGACAGTGGCGTTGGCGGGCAGCGGCGCGGTGAGCGAGATCGCCAGCGTCGCCGCCGGGTCAAAGGCAATGTTTGCCGGGCCGATCTCGACGACGGCTACAGGCGACCAGCCAATGGGCAGGATCGCCGCCGTCCCCTGTCCGCTGACGTCGGTGAGGCTGACGGTGGTATCATCGATGAGGCCAAACGCCGGGATGGTAAGGGTGGCCTGGTCGCCCGGCGAGGTCACGGCGCCGCCGAGCAGCGAGGGCAGGTTCGTCCCTACGGCGAGGGCGGTCAGGCGCACGTCAATTGGGCTGACGATCTGCCCACCGACGACGGTCACCGTGCGTTCGACGGCGGTGTAACCGGTCAACGAGACGCGCAGCCGCACCACGCCAGGATCGCTGACCAGGCGGAATCGTCCGCCGGCATTGCTGTTGGCAGTCACAATCGGGTCGAGCGTCTGCCCGTCCAGGCTGAGGAATTCCACGGTAGCGCCGGGCAGGGGCAGGCCATTGCCCGCATTATAGACTTCCCCGGCGATGACGCCCCTGCCCGAAGGCGTTTCGGGTTCAGCATTTGCCGTCCGCACAATCAGGCCGACGGTGGCAATGTTGGAGGTCAACTGGCCGTCGCCGGCGCGATAGGTGAAGCTATCCAGGCCGCTGAAACCTGGCGCAGGCTGGTAGGTAAACGCGCCATTGGGGCTGAGGGTCAACGTGCCATTGGTGGGCGTCGCCACGAGAACAGCCTGGATCGGATCGAGATCGGGGTCGCTGTCGTTGGCCAAGAGACCTGTCGCCGCGCCGATCGTCAGTGTCGTGTCCTGTTGGGTGGCGTAGGCATCGTTGTTGGCAACCGGCGCGCGATTGGGCTGAACCGTGGCCGTGTTAGTCGGCGTGGCCGTCGGCGTATTGGTTTCCGTCGCGGTTGCTGTCGCTGTCGGCGTTTCCGTCGCCGTCGCGGTGGCGGTTGGTGTCGGTGTTTCTGTGGCCGTAGCGACCGGCGTCTCTGTTGGTGTATCGGTCGGCGTGGCCGTCGGCTCTTCCGCTGTGGAGGTAGCCGTTGCCGTGGCGGTCGGGGTTTCCGTCGCCGTCGCGGTGGCGGTTGGTGTCGGTGTTTCTGTGGCCGTAGCGACCGGCGTCTCTGTTGGTGTATCGGTCGGCGTGGCCGTCGGCTCTTCTGCTGTGGAGGTAGCCGTTGCCGTGGCTGTCGGTGTTTCCGTCGCCGTCGCGGTGGCGGTTGGTGTCGGTGTTTCTGTGGCCGTAGCGACCGGCGTCTCTGTTGGTGTATTGGTCGGCGTGGCCGTCGGCTCTTCTGCTGTGGAGGTAGCCGTTGCCGTGGCGGTCGGTGTTTCCGTTGCCGTCGCGGTGGCGGTTGGTGTCGGTGTGGTCTGCTGGGCACAGCGGGTCGAATTGGCTGATGCCGTGGAGGTACGCCCTTGGAGCGTCCAGACCAGGTTGCTGCCGTCAAAGTTCACGCTGAAGGCGGCATTGGGATAGAAAGGTGTGCGCCCCGGCGCGAAGACGGTCGGTTGGCCGCGATTCTCAGGGGCCGGGGTGAAGCGATTCTGGCTGCCGATAGGAATGGTGACCGAAAAGGCGTTTTCATTGAGATAACCAAAGTAGGCCGTATAGCTTTGAGATCCATTCATCACCACACATTCCAAAACAGGCCGCACCGGCAGTGTGGCCGTTCCAGTGGAGGTTGGTGTGCTTGTGGCCGTCGCTGAGGATGTTGGTGTTCTGGTAGGCGTTTTGGTCGCCGTGGCCGTCATGGTCGCTGTCACCTGACGCGTCGGCGTTTTGGTGGGTGTCTTGGTCGGCGTTGGCGTGATATCGCTGCCATCACAGGCCGCATAACCGAGGAAGCGTACGCTGATCCGGTCGTTACCGGACAAATTGAAGCTTTCCAGTTCCACACGCGCAAAACCGGCGACCTGATAGGTCAGCCCGTTCCCCTGGCCGCTGGTTTGATTCCACAAAGGCACGAGGAAATCGTCCTCGCGGAGTTTGCCCAGCGCGGTGCGCAGCGAACTCGAATTGGCAACCCCAGGGCGGCCGCGGACCGGGTCACCGATGCTGAGAATACGGTCGCCGGCGTTGGTGGGATTGATGTAGTTCTGGCTGTTCCCCGGCGGTGTCAGGCTGGCGACCAACGAAGAGACGCTGTTGCTGCCATCCCAGGAGAGCCAGCCAAAGTTGCCCGGTCCTACCCCAATGGACAGGTTGCCAATCGTCGAGCCGGGGCTGGTCTCAGCCACAAGAGCAGCAGGCAGCGCGATGGGGTATAGAGAACAGAGTGCGCGCGAGTTGGTGTTCGGTGTCCCTACGCCGGTGGCGGTTCCTGACCCTCCCTGAACGACAGGCAGAAAGAGCCGGGCAGTCGTCTCCCCTGGCTGATCCTGGCGTAGTGGTTGAGCTGAGGCCAGTGGCGGCGGTAACAGGTTGAGCAAATAGGAAAGACAGAGCAGAATCGACAGGACTTTGCGCAATGTTCGTTGCATTTTGTTTTTCCTTTGTGCGACACCTGAGGGAGGTTGTCAGTTGCTGAATTCGGGCGCTGACTGGGGGCGCGAGATTGGGGAGAAACAGCCGACTGGTATGGTCGGATGCCGGCCCGTTCGCTTGCCGATCCCACGCTCGGATCAATCTTTCTTGGAGCCAGCTTAATTGATAGTGCGTTTGGTAAGCGTTTGATGAGCCGTTTGATCGTCGCTGCCAGATCAGAATAAGCCGAGGATCGGGCGGATGAACCGAGTTTCGCTTTGTTGCCCCTTCTCGCACGGTATCGACACACCGATGCCCAGGTGCGCCCCATCAAGGAGTACATGGATTTTCTGCCGGCTTTTGTGGTATAACCCAGGGCATAGGACAATGCCGTTGTCTTCCGCAGTGACGTAGAAAGGCAGTGTCGTGAAGCAGATACAATCCAATCCGCCGGTGCCTCCCCGCGATCTCCCTTTCGGGTTGAAGGCGATTGTGGGCTTAATGATTGTACAGATGATCGTGCAAGCAGCATTGGTGCTGCTGATCTTCGTGAACCCCTACCCGGAGTGGATCGACACCGTTGACATCTCGAAAGTGGAGATCGTCGTGTCGCTCGTCCAAATTCTGTGGACGCTTCGCGTCGTCATCGGCGTGTGGACGCGCCGCAGTTGGGTCTGGTATTGGATGATGCTGCTCTTCGCCTACAGTTTGGCCAATGGGCTGCGCGCCTATTTCTGGGGACAACCCAACTACATCATGATGTTTCTAAACGTCCTGATGGTCTTCTACCTGAATCAGAGTGAAGTCCAACAACTCTTCCTGCGCCCGTCTGGAGAGGAGAAGAATCAATAGATGTCGGCGAACGATCTTGACCTGCTACGACAGTACGAACCTGTCGTCTGCTACACCGAAGGCGAAATGTTTTTCCCCTGCGCCGTGGATGACTACCTGGCGGACTGTTCTCTGTGGCGGATTGCCAGTAACGAACCCACACGGCTGGCTGTACCCAGAGAACTCAGCGTGCAAACGCTGGGCCGCTACGGGAATCGTGTTCGCGATGGACGTCTCTACCTGCAATTCGTGGCCGAACCGCTCGATCCAATTGCCTACCAACGCTGGCGCAAGCGTAAGGATCGGCCCCACCTGCGCAACCCCAACCGGCTGGAACGAGTGGGCCTCACCAGCCGCATTCTCGATGGTCTCTTCGATGCATCGCTGATCCTGCGCGGGCGTGTCCCTGGCGGCACGGCGGCGCAGGCCGAAATCCAGTATCGTCGATTCAGGGGTGGGCCTGTCTACTACGGCCGCGTCCTGCACGAGGCAGGCTATACGATTCTGCACTACATCTACTTCTACGCCATGAACGACTGGCGTTCCAGCTTCTACGGCGTCAACGACCACGAATCGGATTGGGAGCAGGTCTTCGTCTACCTTTCCGACGGTGAAGGCCGCGAAGAGACGGAGGGTGAGGCGACGCCGCTCTGGGTGGCCTATGCTTCACACGACTTTGGCGGCGACGATCTGCGCCGCCGTTGGGATGACCCCGAAGTGAAGAAGGTGGGCGAAACCCATCCTGTCATCTTCGCCGGGGCCGGTTCTCATGCCAGCTACTTCGCCCGGGGCGAATACCTCATGCGCGTCGAACCGGCCTTCCTCGAAGGCGCACACCGGCTCACCCGCGGTCTCGATCAGTTCTGGACGGGTGTCTTGCGCCAGAGCCGCTCGCTCGGGCTGGAAGCCAGTCTGATGGCGCTTTTCAGCGTTCCCTTCGTGGACTATGCCCGCGGCGACGGACGACACATCGGCCAGGGCGGCGACGCCTGGACGCCCCGCCTCATCTCCGACGACGACCCCTGGGTGGATGAGTATCGCGGCCTGTGGGGGTTGGACACACAGGACCCGATGGGCGGCGAGCGTGCGCCCTCGGGGCCAAAGTACAACCGCGACGGTACGATCCGCCTGTCCTGGCGCGATCCGCTGGCCTGGGCCGGGCTGGACAAGGTGTTGCCGCCCAGGCGCATGGTGGACGCGCTGGCATCGTTGTTGGCGCGTCAGCAAGAGGAAGCGCAACAGTTGGAAACACAACTGGTGGCGCAGCGCCATTATGTACGCGACCTGCAACTCGAAGTGGACAGCCTGAGTACGTCGCCCTACCTGAGCAACCTGCTGGCGCGGCGGCTGGTGACGATGCGCGAAGCCGAAGCTGCGCTGCACGCCCTGAGCCAACGCCTGACCGATCTGGGTGAAAGCCAGGATGCCGGTCAAGCCCGATTGCAACGCCTCAAACAAGGCGACTTCGGAGATCCACGCAGCCACATCCGCCGCGCCCATCTGCCCGAACCGCCGATCCCCACGACCACAGCGTGGCCCATTATCCGCTACTGGGCGGCGCTCAGCGGCGGGTTGTTGTTTGTCGTGCTCACGGCGCTGGTGGTGGTGCGTCCGTCGGAATGGCCGCTGTGGGTGGTGATCGCGGCGATCGCCTTCGGGGCCGTCGAAGCGGTGACACAGCGGCGCATCTTGAACTATCTATTGCGGCTCTCTATCTTCCTGGCCATGGTCACATCGATCATCCTCTTTATCGAGTTCTGGTGGCAGACCCTGGTGCTGGTGATGGCTGCGCTGGTGCTGTTGATGATCCGTGACAACCTGCGCGAGATCGCCGAGTCCTGAGGATGCGCGCGTTCTCTACCATCCCCTTGGGATCGAGGGTAGTCTTCATGGTACGGATCTGGGTGTATCCCAAGTATTACGGTTCTAATCTTGAGGGCAGCTACGCAGTACGGACCGGCACGGAGTGCCGGTCCCGACACGTACGGATGCACCGCCCGCACCCATCCTCGTGCTTCCCTGGGGGACATAGACCCGCCCATTAATCTGAAGACACACCCTACGGATCTCGCATCGTTGTCGCTCCATCCAAATTCGGGTATCATAGGGCAACAGCCCCATCTCTCCCACAAGCCAGGACCCCATGTCAGACAGATCTCGGCCACCGCTCAACCAGGACACAAAGCAGCCAGACGCCCAGTACGAAGCGTATCGCAGCGCGCCGGCTCGGCGTACCGGGCGATCACGGTCCCGGTCGGATCTTGACCTATGAGAAGTGGGCAGAGTTGACCGCAGAGTTGACGCATCTATCTGCGCAGACCGACGAAGAATCTGTCCAACGCGCTCGTTGGTTGCGCAAAGCACTGCTGATCATCGAAGAGTAAGCGGCGCGGCCTGCGCCTTGATGCATTGGTTTGATGCGGGGATGTTGGCGGAGCGTGTACGTTCTTTGGTGGTGACCTGCTCTCAGGCGTGAGCGGACGATCACCGACCCCTGCTGAGCCGGCAGAGCTTGGCAAGCGGTGTTGAACTCTACAACCAAGACGATCTCGACCGCTTGATGACGCGGCCGCACAAAAACATCGCCGCCAGAGAGATGGGCGGCGTTACGGTGATTACAGCGTAGCCCTCGTAACTAACAGCTATAGGTGCGACGCACTGGCCAAAACGATGACGTGTACAGGCCGTTCTCCTGGCCAGTGCGTCGCACCTGTATAGTCACTAACCCTCAACGTAAGGCTAAAGTTGTTACAGAAGGGCAGAAGCGAGTGGGTTTTCAACGGAGACGATCGGCAGGGTTTCCATGCCTGTAGACATGAGAGTCGACAAGGTAAGGAACTGGTTCACCGGAGGATGGTTGAGGATCTCGATCACGATTTCCTGCCAGTCGGCATCCAGTGCCGTCAGCCCATTGAGCACAAAATGGCGATGCCCCAACTCCGATGGCTGGACCAGTATCGAATAATCCATCAGCGTAAGACCGATGGCGCGGCGTTCGCTGCGGTTAAAACGCAAGACAATGTTTTCGTTCAACTCGACAGCCGCTGTGGCCTTTTCGCCAGGACTGAATGAAATATACAGGATGTCTACATCTTCATCGTAGCGAAAGTGCGTGGTTTGCGCTGTCATAGATAAAGTAAAACCCTATAGTCTTTAATTGGTTGCCGCTTGGTTAAAATTTTCACCCAAAAACTCTAATCGACCAGTAGGCGATTAGAACAAATTTTAACCCATCACTGTCTTTTTGTCTCACGCAAAGCCGCCGCCTTCCCCAGGTGGCCATTTACCACCGTGGCGCCCAGTGGGTGGCAGCATCGACCGTAGCGTTTCGTGTAGGGGCATGGGGTGCCGCACCCCGTGCCCCTACGTCAATTGGGTTTCCGTGGAGCCGGAAGACGTTGAGCAAGCCCTGCGCTATGGACACAATACACCTGACGCTTGAACTTCCCAGAGATCCGTTTGCGGGGTTGCGGCAGGAACCGGAACAGTTTCTGCGCAAAATGCGATTGGCGGCTGTCGTCAAGTGGTACGAAACGGAGCAGATCTCCCGGCCAGGGCGGCGGACATCGCCGGCGTTTCTCGGGCTGAGTTTCTTGCTGCGCTGGCGCGTTTTGGTGTTTCTCCGTTTCAGGTAACCGCCGAACAACTCATTCAGGAAGCCGGTGATGATTGAACCGTGGGTGGTCAATGCATCGCCGTTTCTTCCTGACTCTACAAATCATTCTCCTGACCGAGATTGATTGCTTGTCGTACGGGTTTGGGTGGGGCGGCGGGTAGTTTCGCCGGTAGCAGACGTCGGTTCCCCGCCCCACCCAAACCCCTACATCTCGCTCAATGTTCTGCCATTTGAACAACAGATTTTGGATGCGTCGCTTTTGCTTGGCTCCTTGCCTTTTATTCTGCCTATGCTACACTAACCAAACACTGACCGGGGCCATCCCATCACGCACGGCGCTTCTGCCGTACTCTTCGCAGCCAGCCCCTCACCAATCAAGAATCACGAACCCACGATTGATCGAAGCTGCGCCATGAGCCCAGAAGAACAAGCACGCCAACAAATCGACCAACTCCTCGCCGCCGCCGGCTGGGTGGTGCAGGACCGCACCGCTATGGATCTTTTCTCTCAGCGCGGCGTGGCGATCCGCGAGGCGCATTTGCGCACAGGCTACGCCGACTATCTGCTGGTGGTGGATCAGAAGGTGCTGGGCGTCGTGGAGGCCAAAGCCGTAGGCGCCACGCTGAGCGGTGTGGAAGAGCAGTCGGCGCGCTATACCGTGGGGGCACAGGCGCATATGCTGGTCTGGCGTGAGGATGAGCCGCTGCCCTTCCGCTACGAGAGTACCGGCGTCGAGACCTTCTTCACCAACAGCCTCGATCCTCTCCCGCGCAGCCGCCTCGTCTACGCCTTCCATCGGCCCGAAACCCTGGCCGCCTGGGCCCAGGAAGCGGACAGCGTGCGCGCTCGTCTGCAACAAATGCCACCCCTGGACGTGGAAGGGCTGTGGGAGCCGCAGAGGAAGGCCATCCTCAATCTGGAACGTTCGCACGCGCAGAACCGGCCACGCGCACTGATCCAGATGGCCACAGGCAGCGGCAAGACTTTTACGGCGGTGAACTTTATCTACCGGCTGATCCGCCACGCCAAAGCCAAACGCGTGCTCTTTCTCGTAGACCGCACCAACCTGGGCGATCAGGCGCTAAACGAGTTCCGCCAGTTTGAACTGCCTGGGATCGGGCGCAAATTTACCGACGATTACAATGTACAGCTTCTGCAATCCGGCTATATCGACGAGGTGAGCAAGGTCTGCATTGGCACGATCCAGCGCGTCTACTCCATGCTCTGTGATGAACCCTACGAGGAGGACGAGCGCGGTGGTTCGCTCTACGAGGCCGACGAAGGCGGCGAACTGCCCCAAGCCGAAAAGGTGGTGCGCTATCAGCCGGACATCCCGATCGACAGTTTCGATTTCATCGTTATCGACGAGTGCCATCGCTCCATCTACAACGTCTGGCGGCAGGTGCTCGAATACTTTGACGCCTTCCTGATTGGGCTGACCGCCACGCCCGCCAACCGCACCATCGCCTACTTTCACGAAAACATGGTGATGGAGTATACCCATCTGGATGCTGTGGCCGACGGCATCAACGTCAACGGCGATGTCTTCGAGATCAAGACGCAGGTGACGCAGGCGGGCGCCGAAATTGCCGACGGCGAGTCGGTGACGCGGCGCGATCGGCAGACGCGTGAAGCGCGAACGGCGTCAATTGGATGAGACCTTCGGCTATCGAGGCGAGCAGTTGGGGCGGGACGTGATCAACGAAAGCCAGATCCGGCTGGTCTTGACCACCTTCCGCGACAAGCTTTTTACCGAACTCTTCCCGGGTCGCAGTGGTGAGCACGTGCCCAAGACGCTGATCTTTGCCAAAGACGACAACCACGCCGAAGAGGTCGTGCGCATCGCCCGCATAGTCTTCGATCAGGGCAACGACTTCTGCCAGAAGATCACCTATCGCACCAGCGGCAAAAAGCCGATGGACATTCTGCAGGAGTTTCGCACCACCTACCACCCGCGCATCGCCGTTACCGTGGACATGATCGCCACCGGCACCGATGTACAGGCGATTGAGGTGCTGATCTTCCTACGTATGGTCAAATCGTTGAACTATTTCGAGCAGATGCACGGGCGCGGTACACGCATTATCTCGGCCGACAAACTCCAACGCGTGACGGCGGATGCCACGGTCAAGGATCGGTTCATCATTGTCGATGCTGTGGGCGTCACCAAACAGGAATTGATGGACACCAGCCGATCTCTGGAGCGGGATCGCACCGTTCCCTTTGAGAAGCTGATCGAGGCCGTTACCTGGGGCAAACAGGACGAAGAGACGGTCTCATCGCTGGCGGCGCGGCTGGCCCGGCTGGGGCGGCGGCTCAGCGACGAGGAAGAGGAGCAGATCGCCGAAGCCGGCGGTGCGCCCCTGCGCCGGCTGACCCACCAACTGGTGAACGCGCTGGATTATGATGAGCAGGTGGCGGCGGCCCAGGCCCAATTGACGGCCGCAGGCATCGACCGGCGACCCCCTACTGAGGAAGAGATCCAGACCGCGGCGCAGACGCTGCTCAAGCAGGCACTGCACCCCTGGCGCACCAACGAAGGCCTGCGCAACCTCGTCCTCACCATTCACCGGCGCAACCTCATCACCTATGATGAGGTCAACATTGACACGCTGGTGGCGGCCGGTTATAACGAGGAGGCCACCCGGCTGGCCCAGGAGCAGGTGAGCCGTTTTCAAGAGGTGCTGGCAGCGCATCGGGACGAGATCACGGCGCTGGGTATCCTCTACAGCCGCCCTTATGGGCAGCGCCAACTGACCTACGCCGCCATCCAGGAACTGGCCGACTGGCTCAAACAGCCGCCCCACAGTTGGACGACGGAGAAGCTGTGGCGGGCCTATGCCCAGGTAGAAAAAGACCGCGTGCGCGGGGTCAACGCCCCGCGTGTCCTCACCGACATTGTCTCGCTGGTGCGTCATGCCATCGACGACGGCGCCCCGCTGGAGCCCTACCCGGCATTGGTGGCGCGGCGCTATGCCGAATGGCTGGCCGCCCAGGCTGCCAACGGGCGCACTTTCAGCGAACGGCAGCGTTGGTGGCTGGACCAGATCGCCCAGCAAATCGGCGTCGATCTGCAGGTGACGCCTGCTCAACTCAACAGCGGCCCCTTTCGCCAGCGCGGCGGCATCTTCGCCGCCCAGCGCGATCTCGGCGGTGACTTCGCCGAATTGTTGAACGAACTGAACGAGGTACTGAACACGTAGGGGTTTGCGTCCGGCGGGGAATCAATGTTACCCGGATCGGGTACGTGTGACGGACGATGATGTCGACGCGGATGGGGTACGTGCGACGGACGATGATGTCGACGCGTTGGGATACGTGTGACGGACGATGATGTCGACACGTTGGGATACGTGCGACGGACGACGATGTCGACGCGTTGGGATACGTGTGACGGACAAAGATGTCGACGCGTAGGGGTTTGCGTAGGGCGGGGAACCAATATCGTTTCATTGGCGAAATGTCCTTCCCGCCCTACGCAAACCCCTACCGGCATGGGACAGACCCGATCGAAAATCGCACCAACCGTGACTTTGAGAGGATTTCACGCAGGATGACGATAGCCGTTACAATCGAGAAAAGTTTCAATCATCATCGAAGATCACATGCTCCCTAACAGTTGGGTATGGACAACACTTGGTCAGAGGTTGCTACATGATAAACGTTCGAGATCCACAAAATAAACATTCGCTGACCTCGGGATGAGCTACCTGTCACCTATTCTGCCAATGGCTGCCATTGATGCAGAAACGGGCAACCAATACTGCGACCAGAAATCCGTACGTCTCGCGAAGTGAATCCGTGGATCACGACTGCAACTTCGTCGAAGGACGAATGTGTCTGTTCGCCAAGATCACACCTAGCACTTGAGAACGGTAAAGCTGCGCATCGCACTGTTGCAACTGGAAAATGGCTTTCTGGTACTTTGTGAACAATACAATTCGCACGGTACTTTACACCTAATGAAAGTGTGTCGCCTGAGTGGATCTTCTTCTTCATTCGGCGGTATCAGTTTCGCGTGATGCAACAGCAAATTTCATCTGGAACAGCCAGTCAATCTGCGGGTACCGTCACACTTTTTGACGTCGATATCCAATCCCCCTCGCGCCCCTCGCCGAACAAAAACGCATTGTGGACGCCATCGAAGTCCAGTTCACGCGGCTGGATGCAGCGGTGGCGGGGCTGAAACGGCTGCGCACGAACCTGCGGCGCTACCGGCAATCTGTGCTCAAGGCGGCCTGCGAGGGACGGTTGGTGCCGACAGAAGCGGCGTTGGCGCAGGCCGAGGGGCGCCCCTACGAGGACGGGGCGGCCCTGCTGGGGCGCGTCCTGGCCGAGCGGCGGCGCCAATGGGAGGCCGACAACAAACCCCAGCAGCCCAAAGACAAAAAGTGGAAAGACAAGTACCGCGAACCCGCCGCGCCGGATGTGTCCTCGCTGCCGGACCTGCCGGATGGGTGGTCCTGGGCAACAGTGGAGCAGGTAAGTAACCGTATAGTGGACTGTCTCCACAGTACGCCGAAGTTTCAGGACAAAGGCTTCATGTGCGTGGATACCAATTGCATCAAGCCAGGTCGGATTGTCGTGGAAAAAGTTCGGTTTGTAGACGAACAAACCTTTCATGATCGAAATCGAAGGATGGTGCCGGAGACAGGCGACGTTTTGTTCAGTCGTGAAGGTGCCTTACTGGGTATAGCAGTGACAGTGCGGGAGAACCTCAAGTTTTGCCTAGGGCAACGAATGATGATATTTCGGTTGGACGAAAATATCGACTCAAAGTACTTTGAAGCAGTGCTTAACTCCTTGACTTTCCGACAGCAGTATCGTCATCTCATCACTGGTACAGCGTCACCGCACCTCAACATCAGCGACATTCGCATATCGTGTATTCCACTGCCCCCTCTCGCCGAACAGCAACGCATCGTCGAGGAAGTGGAACGCCGCCTCTCGCTCATTGACCAGCATGAGCACATCATCGCGGCCAGTCTCAAACGCGCCGAGCGGCTGCGCCAATCCATCCTCAAACGCGCCTTTGCCGGTCAACTCGTGTAGGGGTTTGCGTTGGGCGGACGCCAATTCGCCTTCTGACGAGATCTCGCTCCCGCCCAACGCAAACCCCTACGTGGAAAACGAACCATGAACCAGCGACGAAATACTCTGCGACATGCGAATCACAGTTACACGCAGCCCGGCGCATACTTCATCACAATCTGCGCCCACAAGGGGATCCCCGTCTTTGGCTGCATCGTGGACGAGCGCATGGAACTCAACCCACTGGGGCGTATTGCCCATCGGGCGTGGCTGGATCTGCCCAACCGCCATACCCACATCAAGGTAGATCCCTTCGTGATTATGCCCAACCACGTCCACGCCCTGATCTGGATTCAGGCGGAAATCACTGAAGGCAGCACCGCCAGGGAATACGGCAATCCAGTTGCCGGTTCCATCTCGATGCTGGTCACCGCGTACAAAGGGGCTGTTACCAAGAAGGCAAACAATGCCAATGAGATGCCGGGGCCGTCTCTCTGGCAACGTAATTTCTATGACCGCATCGTGCGCAGCGAACGGGAATTGGCCAACGTCCAGGAATACATCCGCACCAATCCAGTCCGCTGGCAGAAGGATCAGTTGCATCCAGACGCCCCACCCAACTCATTCAACCAGTGGTAAGGAAACCCATGACCATCAACAACTCCTCCGCCATCGTGCAACGCATCTGGAACTACTGCAACGTCCTGCGCGACGACGGTGTCTCTTATGGCGATTATCTGGAACAACTCACCTATCTGCTCTTCCTCAAGATGGACGATGAGCGGGCGAAGGTGGGGCTGGCGACGCGCATCCCCGCAGCCTATAGCTGGGGCAGTTTGAAGACGCTGGAAGGCGATGAACTGGATCAGCATTACCGCAAGCTGCTGGCCGAGTTGGGCCGCGAGAAAGGGCTGATCGGCGTCATCTTCCGCAAGGCGCAGAGCCGCATCAACGATCCCGCCAAGCTGCGCCGTCTGATCTTCCTCATCGACGGTGAAACCTGGATGGGCCTCGACGTCGACGTCAAGGCCGAGATCTACGAAGGTCTGCTGGAAAAGAACGCCCAGGACACCAAATCAGGCGCAGGCCAATACTTCACCCCGCGCCCGCTGATCCAGGCTATCGTCGACGTGATGCAGCCGCACCCCGGCGACACCATCTGCGATCCGGCGGCGGGCACCGGTGGCTTCCTACTGGCGGCGCACGTGTACGTGTCCAATCATTACACGCTAGACCAGAAGCAATGGGATCACCTGGATCACGACGCCTTGCACGGCTGGGAGATTGTGGACGACACTGCCCGTCTGTGTGTGATGAACCTCTATCTGCATGGCGTGGCCCACGACCGCGACGAAAGCCCCATCCACGTTGACGACGCCCTGGCCAACAAACCCGACGAGGCCTATGATCTCGTCCTCACCAACCCGCCATTCGGCAAAAAGAGCAGCGTCACCTACATCAACGAACAGGGCGAGGCCAAACGCGAAGCCCAATCCATTGTGCGCGACGACTTCTGGACTTCCACCAGCAACAAACAGCTTAACTTCGTACAGCACGTCGTCACCCTGCTCAAGACCAATGGCGGCCGCGCCGCCGTCGTTGTGCCCGACAACGTCCTCTTTGAAGGCGGCGCCGGTGAAACTGTGCGCCAGACGCTGTTGAAGCAGACGAATTTGCATACTGTGCTACGCCTGCCCACCGGCATCTTCTACGCCCAGGGCGTCAAGGCCAACGTGCTCTTCTTCGAAGCCATGCCCGGTCGCGCCGAAGCGTGGACCCAGCGCACCTGGTTCTATGATCTGCGCACCAACCAACACTTCACCCTCAAACAGAATCCGCTGACCCGCAGCGCGCTCGATGACTTCATCGCCTGCTACCGGCCGGGCGAGCCCCTGGTGCGCCGCCAACCCACCTGGTCCGAAGCGAACCCCGAAGGGCGCTGGCGTTCCTACAGCATCGACGAACTCACCGGCCGCGACAAAGCCAACCTGGACATCTTCTGGCTGCGCGATGACAGCCTCGAAGATTCCGCCAACCTGCCCGATCCCGATGTCATCGCCGAAGAGATCGTGGACGATCTGGAGGCGGTGCTTGAGCAGTTCCGCCTGATCGCCGCGGATCTGGGGGAGGGGGATAAAGAGAGGTAGACCGAACGAGAAAGCAGCCTTCAATACCCACCACATTTGAATCGCCGATGAAGTTCGGCCCCCCGGAGTCACCAAAACAGGTTCCCCCCGTGGCATGGTTGTTGGACAGCAGCAATGAGGCATCACCGGTAAACCCGGTGTTGATCTGCAGCAGATGGGGATAGGCCACCATGCGGGTGCGCTGGATGACGGGATGACGGGATGATGAATCTCGTCGAGCCTCATCATCCCGTCATCCCGTCATCCCGTTTGATAGAACAAACAACCCCTACGGGTGAATCACCGTTGCACCATCGGCATAAAGAGCGCACCGGCGGGCACGCTGGATGCCTGCGTGTGGAAGCGCCAACTGAAGGCCGCCGAGATGGGATTGCCGTTGGCGTCTTTGGCCGCCGTGCTCACACCGGCTGTATAGTCGACGTCCGCTTGCAGCGGCTCCAGCAAGAGGATGGCGGCTTGATACAGGGTGGCATCGTAGGTAACCGATGTGGAGAGGACGCGGTTGGCGGCGTCTCTCACCTGCAACGTGGCCGCGGTCAGCGTCGTCGCATCCATCGCTTCTGAGAACTGCACCAGCAGGATCGGCGCATAGACGGGGCCACTCGGGCCGACGAAGCGGGCCTCGGGCATCGCCTCTACCCTGGCATTGTCGACCGGAGATGTCCATTGCACCGTGGGCGCGCTCTTGTCGTTGGCAGACGGCTGCACGTCGATGTTGATCAGACCGGGGCGGCTGGTCATCGTGCCGTTGTTGACGGTGAACCGCAGCCGATCCTGGCCCACGAAACCTGCTGCCGGCGTATAGACCAGATCGGGCGCCGTTCCGCTCAGCGAACCGTAGAGCGGCTCCTCGGCCACGGCGTAGGTCAAGGGCAGCCCGGCGGCGTCCACGCCTGCCAGTTTGACGGCGATTGCCTCACCGCTGCGCGTCGTGAGTGTCTGCGCCTGCGCCACCAATGGCTGGATCGTGTTGACGACGACGTTGGTCGGCGTCACTTCGGGCACGCTGGGGAAGTAGACGGTGGCGCCGTTGGTGATCACCGTGCCGCTGGACAGCCCATTCTTGAGGCGCACCGTGAAGGTGACCGCGCCCGTGGCCCCTGGTTCGCCGCTGGGGGCCAGATCGCCTACTGTCCAGAAGATGGTGCGGCTGGCGGCCACATAAGTGGCGTCGCCGTAGAGCGTCAAGCTGCTCTCGTCGAAGTGCTCGCTCAGCGTGTCCTTGACGTAGACGCCGTAGGCTTCGCCCTCGCCCACATTTTCATAGGTGATGGTATAGCTGACAACCTGCCCTGGCGTCAGATCGCCTTCAGGGCCATACTTGGCGTTGGGATCCTTGGCCACGCGGCATTCGTCGCACTCGCCGTCGGGATTGGCGGCGGCGATGTCCAGGCTGGCCGGCAGCACCGGGTTGAGCAGCAGGGCGCGCTGCATCGAGTCCTTGCTGATGCAGATGGCGCTGTTGCCGTTGAGCATACACTTTTCGCACAGCGCGCAGACTTTTTCTACCTTGCTCAGCAACACGCCGAAGAAGCGTTTGAAGCGGCCCGTTTCGGTGTCGCACTCATACTTTTCGACGGTGTCAACGCCCCAGTAGGGGAAGCCGCCTCCGCCGCATAGATACCGATCCTCGGTGCAGCAGTGACATTTGGCATTGGTGCAGTCGCCGTTGCAATCCTGGCAGTCGCTGTTGCAAAGACCCAGGTCGATGCCATCGCTCAGGCCGGGGATATCCTTTTTGATCACCTCTTTGGCCACGGTGTTGCCACATTTGGCGATGGCCAGCACATCGCCTTCGGCGGCAGTGGCGCAACTGACCACTTTGCCGACGGCGCTGACCCCAGGCACGAACTTCTTGGCGATACGCGAGGGGATCTTTTCGATGATGCACTTTTCCATGCATTCACTCCAGACGGACGAAACGGCCGCCGCGCCTACGGCGTTCTGCTCGGCGGGCTGCCATGCCCCCAACTGAAGATCATAGCGGACGGCGCCGCCTACACGCCGCACGGTGAGGCCGCCGGGATCGATGACCATGGCGAAGGCTTTGCTCTCCTGTCGCCAGATCACGGTGGCCACAAATTGCGGCTGAAAGCGCAGCAGAATGTAGCGCGTGGTCTCTTTACCGTTGCTCAGGCTCAGCCGGCCGGCCACGCTGAAGACCGATCCTTCGGCGATGGCCTGTTGAAAGAGCGCTTCCAGCTCCGGATAACTCTGGCGTTCGGCGTCGACCTGGGCCTGAGAGAGCTCCGTCTCCGCCGTGATCGTGGTGGGCGCATAGGTCAGGTAGGGTGTGAAATCGAAGCCGACCGGCCCGGCGTCCGTCCCACCCAGGTGAGCGAGCACCGTATCTTTGATGCCGTCGGGCATGGCCCAGTCGTAGATGACCTGCACCGAGACCATGCCGCGGGCGCCTGCGGCCAGTGTCCCCAGCTTCCAAAAGATCTGGTTCTGCGCCGGGTAGAGGATGCCGCCGCCGCTGTTGTTTTCATAGTCGGCGTGGTTGGGCAGCGACACCACCAGGATGGCGTTCTGCACCGGCTGAGGCGTATCGTTCATATAGAAGATGGCATAGGTCTGCATGCTGCCTGGGGCGAACACCTTGGGCCCCAGCACAGAAACACTTAACCCGCTGCTGGGCGCGCCGCCCGGCTGCGTCAGCCACGGATCGTAGAGCACGCCATCGCTCACCTCGTCGCCCTGCCCATTGGGGTTGTCGGCATGGCGAGGACCGCCGGCGTGGCCCCACCAATTGTGGCGGGCATCGACGATGGTTTGGTCGGGATACTCATTGCGGACGCCGAAGGCATTGGCCTCGAAGCGACTGTTGGTGATCGTGGGGCTGGCGAAGTCGGCCCGGATGGCATCTCCGCCGCTGTGGTGAATGCGGCAATCGCTGAGCAGAATGATGTTGCTGCTCAGGCTGAGCATCGCTGCGCCCTGACCACCGCCATAGCCCACCTCACAATGTTGCAGCGTGGTGGTGGACTGGGAACCAATCGAAATCCCGCGCCACCAGCCCGGCGTTTCGGTGGTGCCGCTGAAGCTGATGGGCGCATCCGCCGTGCCCACCGCCAGCAGCGATCCGTAGACGTTCAGCGAGCTATCCTGGCGGAAGCGCACCGCTATGCCGGGTTCGACGGTCAGCGTGCCGTCCGTTTCGACCGTGACCGATTCATCAACTTCATAGGGCAGGCCGCTCTGCTCCCAGGTGTGTTGGTTTCTGATGAAGCCGCTGATGGTGACGGCATTGGCTGCGTTGCCGCCGGCAGTGAGATTGTGCAGCGTGGCGTCCGCTTCGACGCCCTGCAACTCGAAAGCGCTGCCCGCGTTGCCTTTGGATTCGACGTTGGCAAGGTTGAGCCTGGCTGCGCCGTATGCCAGGAACCCGTGTGAGCCGCCACTTTGCAGCAGGCTGTTCGTCACCGTTACTACACCGCTGCTAACGGCCAGATTGCCGCCATCTGGGTTGGGGATGCCGCCGTACTCGACGATCACATGGTCGAAGAGCGCGGTCTTGCCCTCGTCCAGCGCAACGTAGATGCCTTTCCATGATCCTGGGGTGGGGTCTGTCCCCGTAAAGCGGATCTTGGCCTCTGCCGTCCCCTGTGCCTGGAGTTCGCCGTAGACGTTGAAGGCTTCGGCGGTGGACCCGTTGAAGGGCTGGAAGCGCAATTCCACGCCCGGTTCAATGGTCAATTTACTGCCGCTGTATAGATTCAGATCGCCGGAGACGAGATAGGGCAGGCCCATCTGCTCGAGGACATGGCTGCTCTCTCCGCCCAGGCCGACAAAGAAGAGGACGACGGCGTCGGCACCGTTGCCGCTGGCCTTGAGGTTGTGCAGCACCGGATCGACGTCGAGGCCCAGCACAAAGTGGACTGCATCTGTGGCGTTGTTGTTGAATTCGCTATCCTGCACGGTGACGGCGCGCTCGCTGCCGCTGAAGATCAGGCCGGCGCGTCCGCTGTGGCGCAGCGTGCTGTTGCGCAGATCCAGTGCGGCGGCGCGTACATGCAACAGCCCAGGGCTGTTGATCGGCTCGCCGCCGTACTCGATCACCACATGGTGCAGGGTGGCGCTGCCTGTATTCTCGCCCACGTTCTGCACGGTGATGTCCTTCCACGATCCCGGCGTTTTGGTGACCCCCGTAAAGGTGATCTGGGCGTCGGCGCTGCCCACGGCGTTGAGGGTGCCGTTGACGATCAAGCGTGTGTTCGTCCGAAAACGCACCTCTACGCCCGGCTGGATCGTCAACGTGATCCCCGGCTCAATCGTGAGATCGTTGGCGATTTCATAGGGGCTGTTGGCGACGGTCCACTCGGTGTTCTGTGTGATGTAGCCCGACGAAATGATCGTCGTCCTGTGCGGTGCGGCCTGCACCGGGGTAAAGGACGTCGCAACCAGCACGCCGAGCAATGCCAGCAGCACAAGCGAAAGTTTTGGGCGAAGATGGGGGAAGGATGAAGTCATCAAAGAGTTTCCTTTCAAGTAGGGAAGATGCTGTAATCATGTTATAGCGGGCAGGGTGTTTGGTAAGCGTTTCGTCAGGCGTTTGATCGGGCCGAATCACCCTTTCTCAGCAAATCCGGTTGGCGTTCTTCCCCCCTCCTCGTGATAGAATAGATGCTTGATCTTCATTCCATCTGCCTAGGTTTCGTTGACATTTACAGTGCGGGCTCCTGCTGTGTTGTTGCTCAACACTGTATTGACCAGGGGAGCCCTGGGAAATGTCAACACCGCCTACTTTTTCGAGGAAACCACTATGAAACCGTTGTGGAAAAATGTCACGCTGTGGAGTCTGACTCTGGGCCATTTCAGCGTGGACATGCTGGCCGGCGCGATGCCGGTTGTGGTGGGTCTCTACCTGAAGGAGACGTTGGTGCTCGATCTGGCGCAGATCGGCCTGATGTTGGCTATCTTCAAGATGTCGTCTTCGCTGACGCAGCCAATCTTCGGTTATTACAGCGATCTCTACGGGGGACGTTGGTTCGCCGTGGGCGGTGTGCTGTGGATGTCGATCCTGGTGGCGTTTATTGGCTTTCTGCCTAGCTTTGGCAATGTTGTTTTTGTGGCGGCGCTGGCCGGGTTTGGGTCTGCTGCCTTTCATCCACAAGGGGCATCGGGCGCCAACGTGGCGGCCGGCCCACAAAAGAAGACGGCGGGTGTGGCCATGTTTATGCTCGGCGGCAACATGGGCTATGCCGTAGGCCCCATTCTGGCCGCGCTGATCATGGAGTGGGTGGGGGTGCGGGGGACGGCGTTGTTGTCATTGGTCTCGCTGTTGACCGTCCCCATGTTGTACTTCTTAACCGGTCAAGCTCAGCGCAGCACACCGGCAGCCGAACGCAAAGCCAGTTGGAAGATCGAGCTGAACCCGGCCTTTTCGCTGCTGGCGATTGTGGCTCTGATCCTCACCATGTCGTTGCGGGCCTGGTCTCAGGAATCGTTCTCGGCCTTTTTGCCCCAGTACTTTGTCAACATCGCCCAGTTCAGCCGCGAACAGGCCAGCCTGCTCTCTTCGGTGATGCTCTTTGTGTTAGCCTTTGGCTCGATCACCGGCGGCATGTTGGCAGATCGCTTCGGCGGTGTGCGTGTGATGATCGTCTCGATGCTGATTTCTGCACCGTTGACGGCGATCATGTTTCAATTGGGCGACTTCCGCTCCTTCTATATTGCGCCGCTGGTGGGCTTTGCCTCGGGCGCGGCCTGGCCCCCCATGCTGGTCATGGCGCAGGGGCTCTTCCCCAAGAACGCCGGCGTAGGCACAGGCGTCGCCCTTGGCTTTGTCTTCGCCATGGGCGCTCTCGGCGTCAGCTTTACCGGCTGGTTGGCGGAACCGGTCAACATGGGGCTCTATGCGGCTATGTTGATGCTTTGTCTTGTGCCGCTGATCACGGCAGGCTTTGCCCTGCTGCTGCCCGGTCGCAGCAGCGAAGAAGCCCAGGTTCCGATTGTTCAGCCGGCCGGCGCCGTCAGTAAAGGGTAGTAAATCAATCGTTGAAACGAGGACTCGATGGACAATTCTCTCATGACTGCGGCCCGTCTCTACGGACCCAAAGACATGCGCATTGATCAGGTTCCCCACCCTGGCCCGCCCGGGCCGAATGAAGTCTTGTTGCGCGTGACCGCCACCGGCATCTGCGGCAGCGATCTGCACAGCTACCAGGATGGCCGGATTGGCGATACCCAGGTCGAAGCGCCGTTGGTGCTGGGCCACGAGTTTGGCGGTGTGATCGAAGCCATTGGCCCTGGTGAGTCGCTGGGCGGCGATTTTGCCCCGCTGTCCGTGGGTATGCGGGTGGCAGTGGACCCGGCTCAGCCCTGCGGGCGCTGTGAAATGTGTGAAAAAGGACACCCCAACCTCTGCTGGCGGCTTCACTTCTGCGGCCTCTTCCCCGACGACGGCAGCTTCCGGCAGTGGATGCATGTGCCTGCGCACACTTGTTTTGCCGTGCCGGACGAGATCGACGACGCCGAGGCCGCACTCCTCGAACCGTTGGGGGTGGCCCTCCACGCCACCGACCTGGCCAAGATTCAGGTGGCCGACAGTGTGGCCATCCTCGGCGCAGGGCCGATCGGGCTGTCGATCCTTCAGTTGGTCAAGCTCTCTGGTGCGGACCCGATCTTCGTGGTCGATCAGTTCCCCTGGCGGCTGGCGTTGGCCGAATCGTATGGCGCGCTGCCTATCAACTTTCGCGATGAAGACGCCGTGGCCGCCGTGCGCCGCGCCACCCAGGATCGCGGTGTGGATGTCGCCATCGAAGCGGCCTGGTCGAATGAGTCGATCCAGCAGACGGCGGACATGGCCCGGCTGGGTGGGCGGCTTGTCATCGTGGGCATCCCCGGCAACGATCAGTTTCACATCAAACACAGCACAGCCCGGCGCAAGGGGCTCACGATCCGCATGGCGCGACGCATGAAGCACGTTTATCCTCGCGCCATTCACCTGGCCGAGCGTGGCCTCGTTGATCTCACGGGGATGATCAGCCACCGCTTTCCCTTGGAAAGGACGCCTGAAGCCTTCGCGCTCAACGATGCGTATCAGGATAATGTTGATTAAAGATCGTTATTAGATAGTACTAAAGGTAAGGTCATGCCCATGCAAACCCATATACCCATTACTCCTGCTCAGTTCGCCGTAGACGAACGGCCTTTGGCGGCGACCGGCGTGCTCTCGGCCAGTGGATTCACCTTTGCCAGCGGCGTAGCGGCGGTGCGGCTATGCAGTGACCAGGGTGAGATCGTTGTGCTTCCTTTTCAGGGGCAGCAGATCTGGTCGGTTGCGTTTCAGGGGCGCAACCTGACCATGAAGTCGATGTTTGCTCAGCCCTACCCCACGCGTGACTTTCTGCACACCTTCGGCGGCTTTTTACAACACTGCGGCGTCACCGCCGTGGGGGGTCCTGGCCCAGGGGATACGCATCCTATTCACGGTGAGTTACCCAACGCTCCCTACGCGTCCGCCTACCTTGTCACCGGTGAAGATGAAGAGGGCGCTTATATCGGCATCGGTGGCGCCTACCAATACACCGTCGCCTTTGGTGACAATTACACGGCGCAGCCGTTGGTTAAGCTCTACGCCGGGCGTACGATCTTCACGGTTGACTTCAATGTGACCAATCACAAACACACGCCAATGGAAGTCTTCTATCTGGCGCATGTTAACTTCCGGCCGGTCGATCATGGGCGGCTCGTCTATAGCGCCAAACGCACGGCGCAGCATGTGCGCGTGCGCTCCTCAATTCCTTCGCACATTAAACCGGGGCCGGGCTACCGAGCGTTTATCGAGGGATTGGGCAAGGAGCCGTCACGCCACGAGATACTGTCGCCCGATCTGCCGTTCGACCCCGAAGTCGTTTTCTTCATCGACTACCTGGCCGACGCCGATGGCTGGGCACACTCCATGCAGGTCCATCCGGACGGCAGTGCCGACTATATCCGTCACCGGCTCGATCAACTGCCCAAAGCCACTCGCTGGATCAGCCGCACGCCGGATCAAGACGCCATTGCCCTGGTGGAGACGGGCACCAGCGAGCCTGAAGGCTACAGCGCTGAAAAGGCTAAGGGCAATGGGCTAACCCTGGGTGCGGGCGAAACGTTCCACTGCCGGTTGGAGATCGGCGCCCTCTCTTCTGCCCAGGCCGCCCAAATGGAAGCACACATCGCCCAGATTATCGGCTAAGATCGCACACAAAACTGCCGGGCACCCTGTGCCCGGCAGTTCATTCCTATACAATTTTTCGCAGACCTTTTCCACTCCGGCGAACCCGTTGGCTGATTTGCTCAGCTCGATTGGGGCAGAAGTGCCGGTTCTACTGCATCACCAAGAATTTCTTCCATCGCCATCACATGGGCACACAACCCACGGCGAAGGAACTCCTCGCAGTCGCAACCCCATTCGCCTCGTTCGTAGGTGACGAGATGATTGGCATTCTCGCCCTGAATCTCGACTTCAAAGCTGTGTACGTGAATTCTCTGATCGCGTTCGGCGGCGTACTGACGAGCTTTGATGAGGCGGCTTGCAATTGCGTCCATTGTGTTTCTGTCCTTTCACTAAATAAGGTGGAACCAAAGGAAAGATGTTACGCAAACAACCAGGTTGAGGTCACTGTAACACATTTTGCTGTTGTCTTTACCGGTCATTTGGAGAGGTCAACAAAGCAAAAAACCCCAGGCACGCGAACGCACCTGGGGTTACAAACTATCAATTTCACTTAAAATTAGCGTCTTGCACACGGTCACGAAGGATTCCTTCTTTAACTTCAGACAGCGGCGACTCTGAATATCCTCACCAATGAATGTACTGGTAACAACGTCTCGGAGTTTGAAAGGTATGCGAACAGGCTGTTTCGTGTTCTGTGCCGGCCGGGTGAGGAACTTGTGCTCAAGTATAATGAAGAACCATCTTGCTGTCAACCCAATTTTAATACCATTTCGGCAACAGATTTCGGACCGCTACCCTACGCCGAAGTGTTGTAGCTCAGCTTCTGTCAACGAGTCTCTAAACGCCCAGGAAGTCCAACGCAACCCGATCGGACGGATCGACGCCCAAGAGCGCGGCCGCGTAGAGCGCGACCCATTCTCCCAGGCACAAAAGCTCGAAGATCGCGCTCAACTGGGTGGCGCGCTCTGAGGCTGCCGCCGCCGTGATCACTGTATGGTGGATGCGTCGCTGCTGCCACAGGTTGTGTAGATCCGCCAACTGAGGCGGCAGATCCCCATGCGGCGCCAGATGGACGTAGATGCCTGCCTGTGACCAATAGCGAGGAAAGCGCACCGCTACGTGGATCTGATTGATCTCGTCGGTTCTTGCCCAGGTGGCGGCGGCTTCGCTGTAGAGAATATAGCGTTGCCACCAGTCGTAGGCAACACCGGCCAGCCAACCGTCGGCCCAGAAGGTGGGCAGGCGATCATAGAGCCGGTGGGCAAGCTGCTTGGCCGGGTTGTGTGTCGCTGGGACAGCCGGGGCGCAACTGGCGATCCTGTCACTTTGCGCGTGGGGAGCGTTGCGATCGAGCACATCGGGGCCGCCCGATAGATCGTCAAGCAGCGCCATCAAATAGCCGAGGATAGCGACCGGGTGGGCATCACGGGCTGGGGCCGATGTAGGCTTTATGAGAGGCGGAAGTGCGACCTCGAGTCGATCAACCGTGTTGAACGGATCGAGGAGGATGCTGCGGTCGGGCAGGTGGATCAGGGCCGGTTGCCAGGCCTGCACCGTGGGTTGCTTCTCTGCCAGGAGCGAGGTGGCCGCCATCCCCACGCCACGCAGCGATGGAGGCAGTGCCAACCAGATCAGATCTGCTTCCGGCGGCGACAGGGGCCGCGCATCCCGCCTCCCGGCGTCGACGGCCTCTTGCCAACTTGCTACTGGATCGAGCGCCCGTGGCCACCATGCTTTGCGGTCGCTGAAACCAGGCTGAGTAAGATCATCCAGATCGATCATGGCGTGTCCATGCGCTCAGGCGAACGCCGGCAAGTAAGCTTCCCATCGGCGATCACTATAAATCTCTGTACACCTCTCGCCTGTGCTTCACAGCCAGGACGGTGACGATCTCTTCTTCCTCGTCCACTTCGTACACGATGCGCCAGTCCCCAACTCGAATGCGATACAGCAAATCGTGCCCTAGCAGCTTTGTACAGCCGTGCGGCAGCGGGTCTTCGGCCAGATTGTCAATGGCCGCGATAGCCCTGTGCAGGATATACTTGGGTAGCCCCCGCATCTCTTTGGCAGCAGATCGTTTAACTTCAAGCTGGTAGGCCATCAAACATGTCGGCCTTCACGCTGTCCCAGGAAAGTGTGTCGTCTTCCCCGGCTAAAAGTTCCAGCTTCGCCTGTAACGCTGTGATGCTGTCTTCAAGCAGTTCTAGCCTGGCTAGCAAGTTGTTCCATTGCTCAGGCGCTACCAGAACGGCTGCAGCTTTCCCCTGCCGGGTCAACAGAACAGGCTCAGTGGCCAGATTATCCAACAACTCAGCCTGCTTTACTCGTAGATCTGAAATCGACATGGTGCGTGGAATCGGGTGCATGATCCGCCCTTTGACTAAATTTAGTACGAATTTAGTACATTCTAGCAAGGGGCAGGAGAGATGTCAATCGGGCCATTTGGGTAATTGCACCTGCTTTCGACTGTTTTTCGCCAAAATTCGAAAGATGCCGGTGATCTGGCTGATGTCAAAAGTCGAGTTACAACTTCTTCTGACCGCTGAAATGGACACTAATAGCGGCGAGCAATGCGAAATCCTGGCACAACCGCATTGGCATCGTAGAAGATGGGCAGAGCCGGTGGCGCCCCCAACCCTTCGAGATCGTTTTGTGCACTCTCCAGTTGTGTGGTCAGTTCCCCCAGGGGCGAGGACGGGTAAAATCCTAACTCACTATAGAGGATGAGTCGCTGCAGCACCTCGACGCGCAGCATCGCCGCTTCCAACGGATCGCTTTCGGCCGCGATCTGGGCTTCAAGGATCGTTGCCAGATTGTTCGTCACCTGAGTAAGCGACAGCCGCAGCGCATCGGATTGGGCCGCCCAATCAGGCGCCAGTTCCAGGCCAAACCCGCCCAGGCCAATGCGCACTTTGAGCAGCAGCCAGGTGCGCTGCTCCTGAATGAGCGTATGTTTTTGGCCCAGTGACAGGTCACTTCCCGTGATGCGTGCATAGCGTTGGGCGCGCAGATCATCTTCCTCTTGCAACGCTTGCCGCACCAACGCCCTCTCTGCCTCAATGTCCTGGCCGCCGGTAGCGAGCAAACGATCCAATAGCGCCTGGGCAGCAGCCTGACGCCGGGCCACCGCTTCGAGCAACGGCGCTTCGACGGGCACGGGCTCTTGAAGTTGAGACCATTGGCTGATCAGCGCCACACCCCTGTTGCCGATAGCCGGGTTGCGCAGGAGTTCATCGATCTGGCGCGCTGATTCGGGCGATCCGTGCGCTTTGAGGATGGGCGCGACATTCTGCAAAAGCTGCGCACGCTGCGCCGGCAACAGATCTGGCAGTTGGATGGCGACGTGCTGGGCCTGTTGCGCCGTTTCAACGGCTTCTTCGATTTCGCCACTTTCCACAAGACCGGCTGCGGCCCGCGCCAGGATCTGGCCACGTTCCAGCGCGGCCAGTTCGGGCGCCAGGATCGCCAACGTGCGGGCTGTGCGATAGGCGTCGATAGCCTGAGCCATCTCATTGGCGGCGACGAACTGTCCCCCCAAACGCAGCATCTCCATAGCACGCTGACTGGGCGACAGCGTATCGTCATACTGGATCAGGGCATAGGCCAGCGCGCGTTCGTGGGCGGTGGTCGCTTGCTGTGCCAGCGCGTTCGCGTCGGCGCCGGTCAGTTGCAAGAGCGCAAGGTGTGGGGGGATCTGCGAAGGTTGCATCAATTCGGGTCGTGCAGGCAGCGCATTGGGGGTCGATGCCAGTCGATCCAATAGGTAAATCCCGATCAGTGCGGTTGCACCGACCACCAGACTGATCAGAAATCCAAGCAGAAAAACAATTTGCAGCCAACCGCCAGGGCGCGGCCGGCCTTCTTGACCGAGTTTGTAAGACATAGACTCTAAGTTTGTACCTACTCAGGTGCGACGCACTGGGCAGGAGGGCGTCTTGCATTCGCGCCCCACTGCGGCCGGCGGATCGTAGCTGACGTTGAACAGTTATCCAGGTTTCATGACAATCGTCGAGCAGTCGTCAGGTAAACGTCCGACAAGCGATCCCCAGCACGGCTATAAAGTGAAATGATACACAAATTTCCTATATTCATCCGTGAAACCAAGTATAGCATGCCACTCGGTGGAAGGATAAAGATAAGCGATGTGACGTGTAATCAATAATCAACTGGGAACATCAAGCCGTTTTTTGTCTCGCCCATCGGCTATGCTATGATAACTCCCGCAAATTCGCTCTTGCTCTGCGAGCTTACGCTGCAAACTTTTCTTGCCAATGACGAGGGCTTTGTGTGTTGCCGACACCAGCAGTCCTTGCCGCCGCAAGAATTTGGAGGAACCTAAATGCAACGATTCAATTACAATGCGCCTACATCTTTCTGGGGCAATCTGGCCAGCTTTTTGGAGAACTCGGCGGCATCGTTGATTACGCTGCTGTTGATCCCGGCGTTGCTGGCTGTGGCGTTGCTCTTGCCGCCGGTAAGCCTATTGCAGCGGATCCGATCGCTGACGCTTACCGAGATCGATGAACGTGGCGCGACGATTGCCGATCCTGATGGAACGGTAATCACCTTCCCCGGCGAATTGGTGCAGACGCCTTTCCGCGCCGCCGTGAGCAGTATTCCGCGTGCGAATTTCCTGGCCGGGGAAGCCGGGGAAGAATGGCGGACAGCCGCTGATGCACTGCCCAATAACCTCACACCACGCAGCCCTTTGTATGAGATTGATCTGCGCGGCGAAGCGCCAATGGGCATGGTGTTGCAGATCCCCATCCCCAACGACAGTGAACCGTACGAGACGCTTGATCTTTACACCTGGAGCGAGTCGCAGTGGCGCCACCTGCCCAGCACTGTCATCCGGGCCGATGATCGGATTGAGTCGCAGTTGCAGGGCGAGATAGCCGACGAACTTTGTGGTCGTGCAGTCCAGCGCAGTGCTGCCGCGCGTCGCTGCCGATCTAGGCCTGGCCGAGCAAATGCCACTGAATGTGGAAAATGCCGTCGTCACTATGGCCGTGGGGGGTCTTTACTTGCGCGGTGATGGCGCGCTCGAAGGGCAGTTGCGCACGGTTCCTCCTGGTAATTACGAAGTCACCCCGGTGTTGCGTAATTGGTACGAAGGCCAGATCCCCCGCATAGATCTGCTCAACAATATGGTGATCGACCCTGGGTTGATGGACAATCAGATCAACGCCGTCGCCGATCTGCTGATCAGTGGTGGCTACCCCGGTGTTGTGATCGATTATCGGGGTGTGGATGCCACCCCGGCGGCACGCGCCGATTTCACGAATTTCATTTCGACGTTGGCCAAACGACTGCATGCCGCCGATGTCAACAAACGTCTGGCTGTGCGGGTTGAACCGCCGCAACAGATCTCTGCGCTTGACTGGAACACCTTTGGCTATGATTGGCTGGCTTTGGGCGAACTGGCCGATACCGTTATCGTTCCCGCTCCGGTGGATCCACGTGCCTATCAGGCCGGTGGCGAGATGGAAGCTCTGCTCGCCTACGCCACGAATCAGATTGATCGCACCAAGATCCAGGTAGAGCTGCCGGGCCGATCGGTTGAACGGAGTGGCAATTACTTGCTGCTAAAAGGCTACCAGGAAGCGTTGCAGCCGTTGATCAGCCAACTGCAGACGGAGGGCAATGTTGAGCCCGGCCAGCCAATTCAGGTGACGCTCAACAACCCACGTATCCTCAGCCAGTTGACCTTTAACGAGGCCACAGCCTCTTACTCGTACAGCTATCTCGACGATCAAGGATTTGAGCGCACCGTCACCCTTGAGAATTCGGGCAGCTTTGCGCACAAACTGGGCTTGCTCGACAACTACAATGTCACCCAAGTGATCCTGCGTGATCTGGACAAGGGCGATGTGGACCCGGGCATTTGGGATGTGGCGCGTCAGTTCCAAGAAGGCGTGCTGCTGTCGGCGCCCACCAGCGGGCTGTCTGTTTCGTACACCATCAAAAACCAGGATGGCGCAGTTCTCGTTCAAGATATCCGCCCATTGGATAATCCAGGGTATGCCTTCGCAGCCCCCAGCAGTGCCAGTGGATTACAGGTAGAAGCACAACTGGTCGAGAATAGCCGTCCCGTTGGTCTGGCAAACAGCATTGCCCTGGCGCTAACGGCTCCCACACCTGCTGCACCCACACCGGTGCCCACGCCCGACTTCGTGCGCCTGAGCAGCGGTCAAATCGTCAATGTGCGTGAGGGGCCCGGCACGCAGTATCCGGTGTTAGGCCAGGTGCAGCCGGGCGTCGTCTACCGGGTCCTCGGTAAGAACGATGCCGGCGATTGGTGGCAGCTTGATCTCGATGGTCAAGTCGGTTGGACAATCAACAGCCTGGTGGATGCGGCCGGAGATTTGAGCAGTGTCGCCGTGATCACTGACATTCCTGAAGCGCCGGCCGTTCAGGTTGCCCAGGCCGCACCCGCCGCAGAAGCAAGACAAGCCGGATCGGCGGAGGTTGCAGCGGCACCGGCGGCAGTTGCGGCGCCGGCGCCGACCGGTGGCGGCAGCTTCGGCTATGGCGTGCAGGCGCACATGGTCCACAATGACCAGGCCGGCAAGGTGATGCAGATGACTCAGGGCATGGGCTTCAACTGGGTCAAGCAACAGATCGAGTGGAGAGTCTTTGAGGGAACCCAGGGTCAGATCGACTGGGGTTCGATGGAAGGCATCATCAACGCCGCCAACGCCTCGGGGATCAACCTGCTCTTTAGTGTCGTCAATGCGCCGCCCTGGGCGCGTGAACCCGGCTTCGACAACAGCGTAGGCGGTCCGCCCCAGGATCCGCAGACCTACGCCAATTTTGTGGGCGCTGTGGCCGGGCGCTACTGTGGATCTGCGCTGAAGGCGATCGAAGTTTGGAACGAACAGAATCTGCACTACGAGTGGGGCAACAAACCGCTCAATGCCGCAGAGTATATCCAGTTGTTGGCGCCTGCCTATGCCTCGATCAAGGCGGCCTGCCCGTCAATCAAGGTGATCAGCGGTGCGCTGACGCCGGCCGGCAACAATGGCGGCCTGGCCATGGACGATATGCAGTACCTGGAGCAGATGTTCCAGGCCGGGTTGAACAACTACGCCGACGGTATTGGCGCCCACCCTAGTGGATACAATGTGCCGCCCAGCGCTACCTGGGAAACCGCCTGTGAGGCCATTCAGCTCAACGGCAACAGCTTCAACGGTGCATGCGACAGCCCGCACCATTCCTGGAGCTTCCGCAGCACGATGGAGGGGTACCGCAATCTGGCCGTAAACTACGGCGCCGGCAACAAGTTGATCTGGCCAACCGAGTTCGGTTGGGCCGCCGGCGGTGCGTTTGATCCTCGCTATGCCTATGCCAACGACAACAGCTACGAAGAGCAGGCGGCGTGGACTGTCGAGGCCTATCAGATGATGCGCAACTGGGGTTGGGCAGGGCCGGCCATTCTGTGGAATCTCAACTTCCGTGTCGTCGCCGACGGCACCGAAAAGGCCCAGTGGGGTATCGTCAATTCAGGTTGGGGACCGCTGCCGGTTTACAACGCCTTGCGCGATATGCCTAAGTAAGCCATTCATAGCTAGTTTGGAGCAAAACAGGCCGGTGTACACCGGCCTGTTTTTTTATCGGGCGTAATTTCTTGTTTCTTCGTTCAATCCGTACAATGGTAGTGATCTGTTCATCTTTGGACGCTTCCCCCCCCGAAGTTTTGGATACTGTGTCCACCTGCAAAATTAACTCTTGGAGAATGCTATGAATTTGTTGTTCCACTATCCCAAAAAGTGGTTGTCCGTGCAGGCTATCCTAATGCTTTTGGGGGCTGTCGGTTGTTTGTGGTTCGGCGCCGGCGTGGCGCAGGCAAGCGCCCCGATTCAGGCACCGCAACAAGAGACCGATGGACAGACCATAGGGGATCCGTCTCAGATCGCCTATACCGTACCCGACAGCATGAACGTCCGCAGCGGGCCGGGATTGGCCTTTAGCGTGGTGACCACCGTCGCCGCCGGGACACCGATCGAGATCATCGATCAGAATGAAGACGGCGACTGGGTGCAGACACGTCTGGCCAATCGGGATGAAACCGTTTGGCTCGCCAGATGGCTGTTGCGTTTCGATAGCACCTCCCTACCGGGGGATGGCGTGGCGGCAGTTGTCGTCATCGACAGTAGTGACAGCGAAGACGGCGAAGGTAGCACCACCGCAGACGCTGCCACTGTAGCAGACGGGGTCATCGCCGTGACTCAACCCGGCCGCATGAATGTGCGCAGCGGCCCTGGCACCGACTATGCCGTCGTCACCACGGCCGCGGCAGGCACGCAGAGCCGGGTTCTGGCCCTGGCTGCGGCGGACCAATGGCTGCAAGTGGAACTGAGCGGACAAAGCGAACCAGTCTGGATTTTTCGCAGTCTGACCACTGTACGCGGCTCGCTGGCCGAACTGCCCCGTCTGAGCGACAGCGAAATCCCGCCCCGCCCCCAAGCGGCGGCCCAGGCACGCGCGGTGGCGCCAACTGCGTCCACACTGGTCAACGCACCATTGCCCAGCGGTGGTGGGAGTTTTGGCTATGGCATTCAGTCCCATATGATCCATACGGGGCAGCAAGGCACCGTGATGGACAAGACGCGAGAGATGGGCTTTACATGGGTCAAGCAGCAGATCGAATGGCGAATCTTCGAGTCGAACCAGGGGCAGATTGGCTTCGGCGATGTTGGGCCAATTGTGGGCGCCGCCAACGAGCGCGGTCTGAATCTGCTCTTTAGTGTGGTCAACGCACCGGATTGGGCACGTGAAGCAGGATTTGATGCCAACGTAGGTGGCCCCCCTGCGGATCCGCAGACGTATGCGAACTTTGTCGGCGCGCTGGCCCGCGAATACTGCGGCACATCGCTCAAAGCCATCGAGGTATGGAATGAGCAGAACCTGCACTACGAATGGGGCAACAAAGCCCTTAACGCCGCCGACTATATGGCGCTGCTGCGTCCGGCTTATGCTTCGATCAAAGCGGCCTGTCCTTCGATGTTGGTGATCAGCGGCGCGCCCACCCCCGCCGGCGACAACGGGAACTTTGCCGTGGATGATCTGCGTTATCTTGAGCAGATGTTTCAGAACGGTTTGACCCAATACGCCGACGGTATCGGCGCTCACCCCAGTGGATACAATGTGCCACCTTCCGTAACCTGGGATGCAGCCTGCGCCGCCATTCAGCAGAGTGGCAACAGCTTCAACGGTGCCTGTGACAACCCGCACCACTCTTGGAGCTTTCGCAGCACCATGGAAGGATATCGCAACCTGGCTGTGATCTACGGCGCCTCGCATCTGCGCATCTGGCCCACCGAGTTTGGCTGGGCGGCGGGCGGCGCCTTCGATCCACGCTATGCCTATGCCAACGACAACAGCTTCGACGAACAAGCGCGCTGGACGGTGGAAGCCTATCAAATGATGAAGAACTGGGGCTGGGTGGGCCCTGCCTTCCTGTGGAATCTGAACTTCCGTGTCGTCGCCAATGGCAGCGAAAAGGCACAGTGGGGCATCGTCAACAATGATTGGACGCCGCTGCCCACCTTCTATGCACTGCGCGACATGGCGAAGTGAGAGAGAAGATAGGGAATCCCGGCGTAAATCTATCCGCGACAGGGTCCAGAGGTGGCACAGTCAGATTTACGCCGTTGTGTAACAGTGCAACGACAACGCCCTTTTAAGCGGCTCAACCTCTTAACCGAAGGATTTGTAGATGCGATTTAATCGATTGATTCGAGTAGCAACACTGATGACGGCGATCTGGCTCCTGGTTGGCTGCGGAGGCAGCCGGAACGAGCCGACACCCACGCCCACAAAGACGCCCGCTAGCCAGGCCGCCCAGCCGGCTGCGACCAATACCCCTGTCCCTGTGCAGCAACCGACCGCCGCCGCTGCCGCCCCCCAGACGGATGCCGCCGCGCAGACGGATGCCGCCCCCCGGGCGGACGCCATGCGCGCTACGGTCAATGCGACTGAGTTGAACGTACGCAGCGGCCCCGGCACGGACTTCGATGTCGTGCGGTCCATCACCCAGGGACAACAGTTCGCCGTCGTCGCCGTCTCCGACGACCAGGCCTGGGTGCAACTGGCTGAAAACGGCGCTGCTGTGGGCTGGACTGCCGCCGAGTTCCTCACGTTGGAGGGGACGGCGGCCAATGCCGCAGATACGCCTGCTGCTCGGGCGCCTGCCGCCGAACAACCATCCACGGTTGGTTATCTGCCCGCCAGCATGACCAGCCCAGATTTTGGCGCCCAGGCCTTCCTGTGGTGGCGTACAGAAGTGAGCGATCGCGATCTCATGCTCATGAAGGATGCCGGCTTCAACTGGGTCAAACAGGCCTTTGCCTGGGAAACCATCGAAGGCGCCGGCAAAGGCGAGTTTGATTGGACCGTTGCCGACCGAGTGGTTAAGGAAGTCAACAAAGATGGGCTGAAACTGCTGGCGCGCGTTTCCAGCGATCCGGACAAGGCGGACTTTTGGGCCGGCACCCCGCCGGGGAACACGGCTAACTTTGCCGATTATGTGGGGGCATTGGCGCAGCGCTATAACTGCACACCGCAGGCAGTGGGCTGTATCCAGGCCTTCCAGATCTGGAACGAGCCGAATCTGGCCCGAGAGTGGGGCGGTAATCGTCCGAACCCTGCCGAGTATGCTCAGTTCCTGGGGCAGGCGTATCGAGCCATCAAAGCCGTCCACCCCAATGCGATTGTGATCAGCGCAGGGATGGCGCCCACCGGCGACGATAGCGCCGTTGCCATGCCCGATGACACCTTCTACGATCAGATGTATCAGGCCATGGGCGGCAACAGCGATGGGTACTTCGATATGTTGGGGGTGCATGGCGCCGGTTTTGCAGCCCCGCCCGAACTCGATCCGGCTGAGGCGGTCAGCAACCAACAGTACGGTGGCTACCGCTTCTTCGCCTTCCGCCATGTCGAGGACATCCGCGCCATTATGGAGCGCTACGGGGACAGCGACAAGAAGGTCGTCATCCTCGAATTCGGTTGGACATTCGATTCGGTGAACCCGTCGTATAAGTGGCATGGGGCAGATGCCGGCATCGATCAGATGGTGCAGGCCGACTATCTGAAACGTGCCTATCAATACGCCGAAGCCAACTGGCAGCCGTGGATCGGTCTGATGAGCCTGTTGACCATGCCCAATCTGGATTGGCTCGCCGACGGCAATCCGCAGGATGAGGAACAGTACTGGTGGGCGATCATGGAGCCCAGCCCTGTGGATCAGCTCAACTTCCGCGCTGCCTACATTGTCCTGTGCGATTACTTCAACCGCAAGGACGGGCAATTCTGTCCCTATGATCCTGCACGGCAGTAGATGGCCAGCCAACACCCTGTATTGCCCGTAGCAAATTCTATAGATCAACGTCAAGGATCGGGTGTGCAAGCGCCCGATCCTTTTCCGTTCGTCCCCGATTCTGGGCAAATCGAGGCGGATCGTGGCGCCCGCCGCGTCGCCGCCATGCTCGCTGTGCTGTTAGCCGCACAGTTGGCGGTGCTGATCTTCGTGCGGCGGATCAACCTCGACGAGGGCTGGTATCTGTGGGCCGGCAAGCTGGTCTACAGCGGCAAACTCCTTTACGCTGACTTTGCCTATACCCAGACCCCGCTCTTGCCATACATTTACGGCGCCGCCCAACAGATTTTGGGGGACGGTCTGCTGGCCGGACGACTCTTCACCGTGGTCCTGGCGCTGGCGGGCTGGGGATTGTGTGCCGCCACGGCCTGGCGGCTGCGCGGCCCGTGGGCAGGTGTGCTCGTGTTGGCCCTGCTTTCGGTCTCTCCGTTTGTGGCCGGGTTATTCAGTTACACCGCCACCTATGCCCTGACGACGCTGCTGCTGGCCGCGGCTTTCTACGCTGCCGTGCGCCTGCAGCAGGAGGATAGACGTGTGGTGGTGGCAACCGTTTTGGCCTCACTGGCCGTCTGCGTGCGACTGTCGGTGGCTGCTGCGTTTGTTCCCTTTCTGCTCTATCTCTTGCTCAGCAGCCGGCGCCGCCTGCGCGCCCTTTTGTGGATTGTCGGGGCATCGCTCGTCACTTTTGGCGTGGTGCTGCTGCCGTTTCTGTGGGCGGACGCCGACGCCTTTGTCTACGACATCTTGCGCTTTCACACCGATCGCATCCTGCGCCTGGACTGGCGCTTCGGCCATGCTGTGCGCATGGCGTGGCGCACCATGGTCGACTTTGCACCGATCCTGGTGGTGGTTTACGGCGGACTGGCGCTGACACTCCACGCCGCACGCCGTCGCACTGGATCATGGCGAGGCGCGTTCGCAGCCTTTGCGCCTCAGGTTACACTGGCGGTGATGGCGGCGGGGCTATTTGCCGCGCATCTGATTCCACGCACAAGCGATAGCTATTACAACACGCTGCAGGCGCCGCTTCTCGCCATTGTGGTCGCCTCGCTGCTCGTGGACAGCAGGCCGCAGCGACGGCAGGGATGGCGTTTGGCAGCGACGGCGATTGTTCTCGCCCTGAATCTGGCTTTCCAGACAGCCGCATTCGTGCGCGATGACCTGGCGCCGCGTCCACTGCGCAATCAGCTTGCCCCGGTTGCAGAAGCGGTTTCGTTCTTGCAGCGAATCCTGCCGGATCATGCTGAGATCCTTACCTTCAACACACATCTGGCCCTGGCTGCTGATATGGAGATGCCGCCCGGGTATGAAATGTCGATCTTTTCGTACCGGCCAACGTGGAGCACAGCGCAAGCACAGCGCTACAACGTCATCAACAACGAGCGTCTCCTCACAGATTTAGGCGCCGGCGTCGATGCCGTGGCCATGACGGCCTTCGATCTGGAGATGCTCTACGGCGAACGGGATCGTTTGCTTGGGGCGCTGCATGGGCAGTATCGCTGGGCCGCCACGGTGGAGGATTTCGATCCGCATGGGGGGCCGTTGCGCATCTACTTGCCGCCGCGTTTTGAGCCGTTCCCCATGCAAACCACGATGCAGGTCGATCTCGAAAACGGTCTGTCGCTGGTGGGCTATGATCTGCAACAGGAGCGGCGAGCAGGGCAGTGGATCCTGCATCTGGTTCTCTACTGGCATGCCCGTGCCCACCCCGGCGCCGACTACACTGTCTTCGCCCAGGCACTGGACGCCGAGGGGAACTTTGTCAGCGGCTGGGATAACCAGCCGTGCCATACGACCTGCCCTACGTCCACCTGGCAGGTGGGCGAGTATCTGCGCGATGAATATACTGTGCGCGTGGATCAACCCCAATCTGAGAGGCCGTATATGCTGCAGGTGGGCGCCTACGATACACAGACCAATCAACGTCTGCACTTGCTCGCCAACGGAGAGCCTACACCCGAGGATCGCATCATCCTTGCGCCCGCGCTGTTGCCCGAGGGCGCACCATGACGGTGGCACGCAGGCCGCCTGCCTGGGTCATCGCCGGTATCGGGCTGGTTCTTTTGGCGACGGCGGGCTTCTTTCGTCTTTATCGGTTAGGCGAGATCCCGGCCGGTCTCTTCCTCGACGAGGGCGCTAACGGTTTGGATGCGCTGCGCGTGCTGGATGGGCAAATCGCGCCGTTTTTCCCCGCTAACCATGGCCGCGAAGGATTGCTGATTCTGCTGATCGCGCCCTTCGTCTCGTGGTTGGGGCAGACGGCGTGGGCCGTGCGGCTGCCCGGCGCTCTGGCGGGCGTTGCGGCCGTCCTCGTCGTCTTTGCGTTGGGGCAGGTGCTTTTCGCTCAGCCCACACGCGCCTGGCGCGGCGTGGCGGTGGGTGCGGTTGCGGCGCTGTGGATGGCGATTTCACTGGGGCAGGTGATCCTGGGGCGGATCGCGTTTCGATCCAATCTGTTGCTGCTCCTGCTGCCATTGGCTGTGCTGGGCGTTTGGGTGGGCTGGCAACGGCGCTCTTGGGCCTGGATGACACTGGCCGGAATCGCTTCGGGGCTGGCGATCTACACCTATATTCCGGCGCGTCTGCTGCCCGTGTTCTGGCTGATTTGGGCTGTGACCCTCTACCTCAGCCGGCGCCCCAGTCGCCAGCAGATCCTGGATCGTCTGCCCCATCTGTGCCTCTACATGGCCGTCTCCCTGGTCGTGGCACTGCCGCTGCTGATCCACTTTGTTCTCAATCCGGCTGACTTCTCGTCACGCAGTGGCGATCTGTGGATCTTTGCTCAACCCGCGCCCTGGCGCGCCCTGGCGCAGAACCTCGTCGATCATCTGGCCGTTTTCGGCGTCTCCGGCGATCCGAATTGGCGCCACAACTTGCCGGGGCGTCCGCTGTTGTCCGGCATCGAAGCGATCCTGTTTTGGGTGGGTGTGGCTACCTGTGCCTGGGGATGGCGGCATCCGGCGCGCCAACTTCTGCTGATCTGGCTGATCGTCTTTTTGCTACCCGCCACGCTGGCGCTGGATGCCGCCCCCAACACGCTGCGCATGACCGGGATGATGCCGGCTGTTTTTCTGGTGGTCGGCGTCGGCGCCGTGGACCTGGGCGCTGCGCTGCTGTGGTTGGTGGGGCAACGGTTCCCTGCCCGGCGCGCCACCACCATCGCTGCGCTGATCGTGGTGATGGCGGGGGCGCTGGGCTGGAACGCCGAACGCAACGCTCATCTCTATTTCGAGACGTGGGCAACGGCGGGTCCAGTCCTGGAAAATTTCGATGTCCACAAGTGGCTGCAACTGAAAACACAGATCGAGGCCGATGCGCGCCAGAATGTGGTCTATGTGGCCGCCTTCGACAATCGTCATCCGCCTGGATATGCCCAGTACAATTTCGAGTTTCTCTATCAGGGGGAGACGCCGGTTCACATTTGGCGCACAATGGACGAATCGTTCTCCGCGCAACTTTCCGCTGCCCTGAGCGCCGATGCGGCCCGCCTGGGTGAAATCGAGGTCGAAGTGGTCGAGTGGACCGCCGATCCCTATGCCGACGCCACCGGGCGGCTGCGCTTCCTGCTCGACAAGTATGGCCAATACCAGGGCACAAGCGAGTTCGAGGGCTATCGTCTGCATCGGTACGATCAGGTGTCCACCGCTGAGGCGTGGACGCTCTACGCCGAGGACGCCAGGCTAGACATACTTTATGACAACGGTCTCTACCTGACGGCGGCAGACGTGAGCGGGGCCGGGGGTGTTCGTCTTTCGGGCGAGCCGTGTGTCGGCCTGTCGTCGAGCAACGATCTGTGGGTGGCGCTGCGTTGGCGCGCCGAACAACCGCCACCGGCTGATTATCGAATCTCGGTGCGGCTGCATCGGGCCGATAACAGCTTGATTGATCAGTCCGAAGCGCCGATCCTGGGGTTTGATTACAGTGGCACAGCGTCCTGGCAAAGTGGCGACGAAGGCGAGAGTCTGCTGCACATAGATCTTCCTGCCGATCTCGGGCCCGGCGCCTATCATCTACGCCTGGTCGTCTATGATCAAGCCACCCTCACCCCCGCCGTGGTGACCGGTGTTTGGACGCCTGAAATTGAGTTGGGGTGTTTTGTACGCTAAACGCAAATTGCGCACCACACTTACAGGAGAACCTTCGCATGAAAATCGCCCACGTTTCCGATCTTCACTTGCGTCATCATTTGCCGGGGACATCGGAGATTGCCAACCGGCTCAGTCGTCAGATGCCCGAACTGTTTGCGAAAGCGGTCGCACAGATCATAGAGGAGGGTGTTGATCTCTTCGTGCTCAGTGGCGACCTGCTCGACTACCCTTTCGATGCCTTTGAAGATCCAACGACAATGGCCCAGGGCGAAGCGGATCTGCGGTTGATCGGGCAGATTCTGGCCCGCCTGCCCATGCCCGTGGTGCTCGTGCGCGGCAACCACGATCACCCGGCGTTGATGCAGCGTGTCTTTGGCCACCTGCCCACCACGATCGAGGTGGCGGGGCACCGCGTGATCTGTTTCAACGACGACGAAGGCGAGGATCATCAGCCGCGGCGGCTGGGCGATTCACGGCGTCGTTTCGAGGAGGCGTTGGCCGATGCCGCCTCTCCGCCACAGATCCACGTGCAGCACTATGTCGTCTGGCCCGAGCGCAACGACGATTACCCGCACACGTATCGAGGCGCTGAAGCGTTGCGCGATCAGATCGTACAGAGCGGGCGTGTGCGACTGGTCCTGAGTGGGCACTATCATATCGGTGTGCCCCTCTTCGCCGTGGAGGGGGCTACCTTCAGCACAGTGCGGGGCTTCTGCGAAGCGCCCCACCCCTACGCCATTTACCAGATCGAGGGCAACACGATCTCAAGCGTGGAGTATAAGGCATAGGCACAAGGTATCGTATGTTACGTGGGTTGAGTGAGATGGCGAGGTATAGTGAGGTAAGAGCACGTATTCAGCCAGGGCGATGTCCTGCTGAGTAGAGACCGACCATCAACTATTACCCTGGAGATCCGAATGACCCGTACAATCCTGGCCTGTTTTGCCCACCCTGACGACGAAGCCTTTGGCGTGGCCGGTATGTTGGCCCATTATGCACAAGACGGCGCGCACGTGGTGTTGGTGTGCGCCACCCGCGGTGAGGAGGGTGAGATCTCCGATCCCAGCCTGGCGACGCCTGAGAATCTGGCTACGGTGCGCGAGGATGAGATGCGCTGCGCCGCCAACACGATCGGCGCCGACGAGTTGATCTTCCTCGACTATCGCGATTCAGGGATGGCGGGCACTCCCTCCAATCAGCGGCCCGACGCCTTTGTCAATGCCACGGAGACAGAGGTTGTCCCCCGGCTGGTAGAGATCATCCGCCGCGTGCAGCCGCAGGTCGTCCTCACCTTCGAGCCCTTCGGCGGTTATGGACATCCTGATCACATTGCCATCCATCACCACACCGTGGCCGCTTTCCACGCCGCCGCCGATGGCGCGCAGTTCTCTGATTTGGGCGCGCCCTGGCAAGCGGATCGCCTCTTTTACACGGTCATTCTGCGTTCGCAATTGGCGAAGATGAACCAGGCCATAGCCGACGCAGATATCGGCGCCGAGGACGGTTTCGGCGACTTCCTCGACAATCTGCAATGGCCCGAAGACGAGGTGCATGTGCGTATGGACGTTTCCGACACGATCGATGTCAAGTGGCAAGCGCTCCTCTGTCACCGTACGCAGGTCGGCGAAAACCATCCCTTCCGCCGCATCCCGGAAGAGAGCGCCAAATCCACCTTGTCCACCGAATACCTGGCCCTGGCCTGGCCCGTCCCCACAGCGGGGACACAGTTGGCGGGGCTGTTTGACGAGTGATGGCTGAACAACTGGGCGTTACCTGTGTGGTCCGTCGTCAGAGCCGCGGCACCGCCGCCACGACCTGTTTCGAGCGGGGCAAATAGTAGAAGGTGTGCGCCTTCTTTGCGGAGTCGATCAGCTCAAACTGGGCTTCAGTGAGGTGCAGCGGCACGTCATCCACGCGAAATTGGACGATACGATGGTTGCGCTGACGGCCGCGCAGCGGCAAATAGAGGAAGATCTGGAGTGGATTCCAGCGGGAAGGACGGGCATCGGCAGGGCGTCCGTCCACGCTTTGGACGCGACCGGCGCGGTAATCTTGCAGACGGGGCAGCCACCAGGCGGCAGAGATCGCCAGCGCGCCAACGGCCAGGATCAACCAGGTAACCGTGAAGGCGAAGGGTGTGCCGGCAAGGCCAACCAAACCGGCGATCCAGTCGTCCACGGGCAGGCGGAAGCCGTTGTGCAGGATCGCCAGCGCCAGGAAGCTGTAAAGCGGCACGCCCAAGAGCAACTGAAATGTCAGCAACGTCATCCTGTCCGCGCGTTGTTTGGGCGACAGCGCACCGCTGTTGTTGGCTTGCAGATCCTCGGCGGCGAAGTTAAACGCCCCCAAATAGGACGCGTGCCGCTGGTTCCACATCTTCTGCGCCGGCGTTAGCCTGCCCTTTTCACGTCTTGCCATGCTGGCTCCTTAAAGAGAAGATGATGGAGATGATGGGAGATGATGAGATGGTGGGATAACGGGATGATGAAACTTGACGACCATCATCTCATCATCTCGTCATCTGAAAACTAGACGTCTCCCCAATTAGGCGATCACGTCTTCACCCCACTCTCCACAGTCTCGATTCGCTACTCTCTCGCTGCCCACTTCGTCGCCTCTTCCTTCTTCATGCTCAGGGCGATGCGCCCGCGCTCTTTGTCGATACTCACCACGCGAACGTCGACTACATCGCCCACGCTGACTACTTCGTGCGGGTCGCGGACGAAACGATCTGCCATCGCCGACACATGCACGAGCCCATCCTGTTTCACGCCAATGTCGACGAAAGCACCAAAGGCGACGACGTTGCGCACCGTCCCCTTGAGCAGCATGCCCTCTTTCAGATCGTCCATACTGAGGACGTCTGTGCGCAGGATCGGCGCGTCAAGGTCTTCGCGCGGGTCGCGGCCGGGTCGGGCCAGCGCGTCGAGGATGTCCTGCAGGGTGGGTTCACCCACCGCCAACTGCTGCGCCAGCCTGGGCACGTCCTTGCGCAGGCGCTCCACGGGGAGATTGCTCAGCTCGTTAAAGGGCGCAACCAGCCGTTCCACCACGGCGTAGCTTTCGGGGTGGATGCCGGTGTTGTCCAGCGGATTGTCGCCGTCGGGGATGCGCAAAAAGCCGGCGGCCTGCTCGAATGCCTTTGGCCCCACCCCACTGACTTTGAGGATCTCTTTGCGCGCTCGAAATGGACCGTTCTGGTCGCGGTGCGCCACGATGTTCTCGGCGGTGCGGTTGGTCAGCCCCGCCACCTGTTGCAAGAGCGCAGGCGAGGCCGTGTTGACGTTGACGCCCACATTGTTGACCACCGACTCGATCACGGCGTCGAGCGCTTCGGCCAGCTTCTTCTGATCCACATCGTGCTGGTAGAGGCCCACGCCAATACTCTTGGGATCGATTTTCACCAGCTCGGCCAGGGGATCTTGCAGGCGCCGCGCAATCGAGACTGCGCCGCGAATAGAAACGTCGAGATCGGGCAATTCCTTGCGCGCCAGGGGCGAGGCCGAGTAGACGCTGGCCCCCGCTTCGTTGACCATCACGTAGGCCACGTCGCCCTTGATGCCGCGCAGCAGATCGGCCACCAGTTGCTCGGTTTCGCGGCTGGCGGTGCCGTTACCGATCGCGATCGCACCCACGTTGTGCTTTTTGATCAACGCTTCCATCACTTTAAGTGCTTCCTGGCGCTGATTCTGGGGTTGGTGTGGGTAGACGGCCACGGTGTCGAGCACTTTGCCGGTGGCATCGCAGACGGCGATCTTACAGCCGGTGCGGTAGGCCGGATCCACGCCCATCACCGTGCGGTTTTTGAGTGGCGGCTGCAGCAGCAGAGAACGCAGATTTTTTTGGAAAGCGTCGATGGCGTGATCGTCGGCGGAATCGGTGAGGGCGCGGCGCACCTCGCGCTCCACGGCGGGCTTGAGCAGCCGTTCGTAGCCGTCATCCACCGCTGCCTTCAGGTGGGCGGCGAAGGGCGAACGCGGGTTGATCTCTAGCAGCCGCTCTGCCAGTTGCACGATAGACGCTTTGGGGTCGGCGAAGGAGACCCTGAGCGCCTTATCATGTTCGCCGCGGTTGAGCGCCAACACCTGATGTGGCTGGAGCTTGTTGATCGGCGTGTTGAACTGGTAGTACGTCTCATACTTGCGTTCGGGATCTTCTTTGACTTCAGCGCTGAGATCGCCTTTTTGATAATACTGCTCGCGCGCGTATTGGCGCACAGTCGCGGTTTCGGCTACCTGCTCGGCGACAATGTCCCTTGCGCCCGCCAGTGCGGCGGCGACATCGGCCACGTCTGCGGTCAGGAATGACTGCGCTGCGGCATCGGGGTTCTGGTCCACGCGTTGCGCCAACAGGATCTGCGCCAGCGGCTCTAGCCCCAATTCGCGGGCGACGGTGGCGCGGGTGCGCCGTTTGGGCTTATAGGGCAGGTAGAGATCTTCGACGGCTTGCAGCGTTTCGGCGGACTCGATGGCCTGGCGCAGTTCTGCCGTGAGTTTACCCTGCTCCTCAATCGAGGCGAGCGCCGTTTGCTTGCGTTCGTCAAGGGTGCGCAGATAGGTAAGCCGTTCGGCCACGGCGCGCAGTTGTTCTTCATCGAGCACGCCGGTGCGTTCTTTGCGGTAGCGGGCAATGAAGGGGATCGTGTTGCCTTCGTCGAGCAGTTCCACGGCGCCGGCCACCTGGCGCACCTGCAAATCGAGATCCCTGGCAATCGTGCGGATAAGCGTGGTTTGGTCCATAGTTTGTTCACCAAAAGGGATTAGGAATAAAACAGATGTTCAACTCTGGCTACAGAGTACCGATCTCCAGTGAAAAATGCAAACCTGCCTCCTTGCTTGTGCCTGGGTTTGTGTCTATACTACACACTTGAAATGGCGTCTCGTTTGAATTGTGAGAAGACAATGACCAATGCAGTAAACGAACAGAATGGCCCTACCGGCTACACCTATGAATATCCCCGACCATCGGTGACGGTGGATATGGTGGTCTACGCCTTTTTTGACAACCAGCTTCAGGTCCTCTTGATTGAGCGCGGCGGGGAGCCGTTCAAGGATCAGTGGGCGCTGCCCGGCGGCTTTATCAATATGGACGAATCGCTGGAAGAAGCCGCCCGCCGTGAATTGGAAGAAGAGACCGGTGTGCGTGACGTCTATCTGGAGCAACTGTACACCTTCGGTGCGCCTGACCGTGATCCGCGGGGACGGGTGATCACCGTGGCCTACTTCGTCCTGCTCAGTGCAGACGAGGCGGCACAGCTCCACGTGCGGGGCGGCGACGACGCGCACGACGCCCGCTGGTGGAATATGTACAATCTGCCTGAACTGGCCTTCGACCATGATCGCATCCTCGACTATGCGCTGCAACGGCTGCGCTGGAAGCTGGAGTGGACGGCGCTGGGTTTCCTGTTGCTCCCGCGTGAATTCACCCTCTCTGAACTCCAATCGGTCTACGAGACCGTCCTCAATGAGCCGTTGGATAAGCGCAACTTCCGCCGCAAGATTCTCTCGGCCGACGTGCTGGAAGAGACGGGCAACAAGCGCGAAGGGGATCACCGCCCGGCCAAGCTCTATCGTTTCACCGCCAAAGCCATCGAGTTGGAACAGGCGCGCCGTCGCTTCCCCTAATCGTCGGGTGGGGTGTGCCATCCGTTGAGTCAGAAGTGTGGCTCAAGTCGGTTCGCCGCGTCCACATGGTTTTCAAGCGCGTGGTTCGGCCTTCCCCCTCTCGCAACTGTTCTCAGAACACTTGATCTTAGCCATCTTTCCTCTTGAAGTGCGCCTGTCGATCAAGTACACTGGCCCCTAGAAGCAAAAGTATCAACAACTATATCCTCTCATGCCGTCAACTAATGCGCGAGAAGACATCCTGAATACAGCTTTTGTGTAGCCTGATCGCAAGGGTTACCGGTTGTTCTCCCCGCGTACAGTCAGTTTTCGATCAAAAAAATAAATGAGGCATTTATGCTGCATTCTCCTGCTATGACGGGCAACGCGCGCACACGGACTGTGCAACGTACCTGGTTCGTGCGTCTGACGCCGCTGTTCGGCGCGGTGCTATTGGCGACGCTGTTGATCTGGGTGTTGAGCCTCACCGGCGAGGATGCGCAGGCCACCGCGCCCGCGCGCCCCGCAGCCCAGACCGTCTTGGGTGTCACGCGTTACATTTCCACCACCGGCACCGACAGCGGAGCATGTTCTACCCGCTTCAACGCCTGTCGCACGCTCCAATATACTGTGGACCAATCGGGCGCAGGGGACACGATCCGGATTGCCGGTGGCGTCTATAGCGGCGTGGTTAACCGCAGCGGCGGCAACCAGATGGCGCGCATCCCCATTTCGGTGACCGTTGCCGGTGGTTATGATCCGCTTAATTTCGACGGAGCGCCCAACCCGATCAACAATCCGGTTGTCTTCAGCCTCCTCAATGCGGGCCGCGGATTGGTGATTGCCGCCGGCGCGACGGTAACGGTACGCGATCTCTCGATGACCGGCGGCAACGGCGCATTGGGTGGCGGAGACGGCAGCGGCGGCGCCATCCTGGTCACGAACGCGGCGCTGACTCTGAACAATGTCGTCCTGAACAATCACACGGCGACCTACGGCGGCGCCCTGGCCGTGGCCGGCGGCTCGGTCACATTGAACGGCGTCACGGTGACCACCAACCAGTCCACGCTGGACGGCGGCGCGCTGTACGTTTCCGGCCCGGCGGCAGGGAGCGCCGTGCAGATGGACGCCGCCACCCTGCTCGAAATGAACAACGCCGGTGGCAACGGTGGGGCCATCGCCCTGGCCAATGGCACGGTGACGATCAACGGTGCGCCGATCCGCAACAACGCGGCGGCGCAGACCGGCGGTGCGATCTATGTTGCGGCAGGCACAGCCACACTCAACGGTGTTTCTGTAACGGGGAATCGGGCGGGCAGCGACGGCGGCGCGGCCGCGCTCAGCGGCGGTCAACTGTATGTCAACGGCAGCTCGCTCATTACCCTCAACACCGCCCCCAGCGGGCGAGGCAGTGCCTTTTTCGCCAACAACGCCCAGATTTCGCTCAGTGCCAGCACGGTCACGGGCCAGAGTGGGCAGGGCAACGGCGGCGTCGTCTATTTGCAAGCGAGTACGTTCAACCTCACCAACAACAGTGTTTTCGCCCAGAACAGCACCACCGGCGACGGAACGATCTTCGCTGAAAGTAATAGCACTCTCCTCTTTGACGGTGCCAGTGCAGAGGGGAATAGTGCCCGTCGCGGCGGCCTGTTGCGCGCCGACGGGGGACAGATCACCGTGCGCGACAGCCAGATTGTGGACAACACCGCCGGCGAGGATGGCGGCGCGTTGGCCCTTTCTGCGGCGACGCTCATCATCGACAACAGCACGTGGACGACAAACGTTGCCGGTGGCAGCGGCGGCGCGTTCAGCCTCTCTGCAGGCACGTTTGAGGTGAGCGGCAGCACCTTTTCGCAAAACATAAGCGACGGTGACGGCGGCGCAGCCCATGTGCTGACCAGCACGGGCACACTGGTCAACAGCGACTGGCTTTCGAACCAGGCCAAGGGCAGCGGCGGCGCCCTCTTTGGGCTGGGCAGCGCGTTGACCGGTGGCGGCGGTCGGTTCGAGCAGAACCGCACCCTTAGCCAAGGCAGCGGCGGCGCAATCTACTGGGAAGGCCCCAGCCTGTCTTTCGACAGCAGCGTGACCTTTAGCGGCAACCTGGCCGCGGTGACCATCACGGCACGCGGGCGCGCCGCCGATGAGGCCATCGCCGAGGAGGTCGCTGCTGCGTTCGCGCCTCAGTGGCTTTCGCCCGAAGAACTCGCCGAGCGTGGACTCATCCACGACGGGCGTGTGGAGGTGACGCCCGACATGATCAGCGGCGCCCCCGGCATGGGGATCGGCGAGATCATGGCGCTCTTCCAACAGCCCATGCCCACGGACGTCGGTCACTTGCCCGGCGCTGCACTGGAGGTTTCCAGCGCAGCCCCAAGCGGACGGGCAGCGCCGGCCGCCTCTGCCGTCATCACCGGCGACGTCGTCACCAAGAGTGGCGGCGCCATTTACGGCCGCAACGTGGCCCTTTCGCTGACCTCGCCCGCCTTTACCGGCAACCAGGCCGACGTGGCGGGTGGTGCGATCTTTGTCGAGGGCGGCGCCATCACCCTCACCAATGGCACGTTTAGTAGCAACCGGTCGTTCCGCGGTCCGGGCGGCGGCCTTTATCTGACACAGGTTAGCGGCAGTGTGGGCAACACCAGCTTTGCGGGCAACCAGGGCAGCAACGGCGGCGGCGCCTACGCGCTGGGTGGAGAGATCCGTTTCGACGGCAACACCTTCAACGGCAACGGCGCCGATGTCGACGGCGGCGGTCTCTTTCTGCTTGGCGGCACGCACACGGTGATCGACAGCACCCTGGAAGCCAACATCGGCGACCGCGGCGGCGGCCTCTATCTGGACGGCGGCAGCATGACCGTCACCGGCAACACCATCCAAAACAACGAGACAACCTATATGCGCACGCAGGCAACGCAGGCGCAGGCGGGCATCGGCGTTGGTGTCTACGTGTCGGGCACCAAGGAGCTTTCGTTTACCTACAATCTGGTGGCGGGCAACAAGATCCCCTTCTTGCAGTATGTGCGCATCAACGGCATTTTGACCGAAACCAAGGTGATCACCATGGTCGATCCGCCGGTGATCAAGTGTGCTACGCCGAGTGACCCAACCTGTATCATCAGCGAAGATGTGATCATCGCCGACAATGGCGGCGGCCTTTTCCTTAAGGGGGCCGAGGGGCTGATCGCCAATTCCACCTTTCGTGAGAACGAGGCGTCGCGGTCCGGTGGCGCCATCGCCATGGACGGCGGTAAGCTGACGCTGGTCAACAACCTGATGGTGCGCAACTCCATCGGTGTGTCCACAGGGCTGGGCAGCGCCATCTTTATTAGCGGCACCAAGTTATCGCTGATCAACAACACCATCGCCGACAACATCCACCAGAATCTAACCGGCAACGGGCACAATGTGGCCGTCTACTATGCGGCCAAGAGCGATGGATCGGTGATGATCAACAACATTTTTGCCAACCACGAGGTAGGCGTAGGCGGCAGCAACGGCGCCGAGGCCGTGGCGGTATCCAACGTTTGGTGGAACAACAGTGAACGGGATTGGAGCGAGGAACTGATCGAATCGCCGTCGCCCATTTTTGGTGATCCGGCGTTCGTCGACGCCGCCGGCGGCGATTACCGCATCCAGCGTTCGTCCGCAGGCTACAATCGTGGCGTGGACGTGAGCGCCGAGGCCGGTGACTTTGCACTGCGCGATCTGATGGATGAACAGCGGTTGCAACCCGTGGATGTGGGCGCGTATGAACGCAACTATACCCTCGGTCTCAACCTCTTCCATTCGGCCACCAATTTGAACCTATCCAAAGATATTGAGACCACTTATGTGATTACGGTCTTTAATAACAGCAAGTCCTCTGTGCCCAGCGTCAGCTTTCAGAATACGCTGCCGCCCGAACAGCAGGCGCTTGCGATCGGCAGCAGTCGCGGTAGTTGCAACCTGGGCGCACTAACCTGCAATCTGGGCACGTTTGGCATCGCCGAACAAGCAGTGATTTCGATCCGCGCCCGCGCGACGGTGGAAGCGGTGCCCGGCGAGATCAAGGAAATGATCAGCAAGGCTTCGGTCAGTTTTCCCGGGCTGGATCCCAACGACAGCGATCAATCCGTGGCGACGACTACCTTCTTGCAGGCGTTGGTGATGGGCGATGTGGCACAGAGCCGCGATGGAACGCCCGTCTACACCGGTGCTTGCGGGGTGAAGTTGGTCACCGAGGAGCGGGGCACCAGTTTCTTGCCTTCTGTACAGGACGCCGTCAACCGTGTTTTGCTTGACAGCGACAAGATCCTGGTGAGCGGCACCTGCCTGGGCAGTGTGTCGTTGATCAACAACAAGAACATGATGATCCAGGGGGGGTGGAGCACGGACTTCCGTGCCCATGATCCCGATCTCTACCCGTCGACCCTGCGTGCGACCAGTGGCACAGTTGTCCGTGTGCTCAACGAGGGTATCGAGCCGAAAGTCTATGATCTGACGATCACCGGCGGCAGCGGGGCGCGCGGCGGCGGCGTCCAGATCGTCAATGCCAGCCCTATCTTTAGCAATGTGATCATCCTCAACAACAGCGCCGGTACCCAGGGTGGCGGCGTCTACGTAGATGTGGGCAGCAAACCCCTCTTCGTGGACAGTATCATCGAAAACAACAGCGCCAGTGTGGGCGGTGCGGGCGTCTACATCAATGGCGGCAGCGGGACGTTCGAGAATGTGATCGTGCGCAACAACACCGGCGCTACGGATGGCGGCGGCTTCTATCTCAAAGCCAGCGACGCTCAGATCGCCAAAAGCCAGATCCTCGGCCATTCGGTGAGTGGGTATGGCGGCGGCGTCTACATGACGGGCAGCCGCGGCCAGGTGCAGAACACACTGATTCAGAACAATTCATCTGGGGCGAGTGGCGGCGGCATCTACGCCTACAAGAGCCCGGCTACACTCCAGTTCAATCGTATTGTCGAAAACCATACCGGCGCAGGCGAGATGGAGTTTATCCCCTTCATCTTCGATTTGGCTCTGGTCGAGGAGCGTGGCGGCGGCGGCGGTATCTACGCCGAGGCCAGCGACATTCGTATCCTCAACAACTACATCGGCAAGAACAGCGCCGGCGCCGGCAGCGGACATGTGGGTGTTGGCATCCACATGTGGCTCTTCCAGGCTGCCGAAGTCAGCGGCAACATGATCGTCGACAACGCCGGCAATGGCGTCTACATGCGCCAGAATCGCTCGATCTTCAAGTTCTTCCTACTCTTGCCGCCGTTGATGCCGCCTCCTTTCAGCCCCGAGCTGATCCTGCCCCTGGCGACGCCGCCGCCGGCCAAGCTTTATCACAACACCATTGCCCGCAACAGCGGCAAAGGCGTTTACGGGTACAGTCAAACCAATCTTGAACTGGCCAACAACTTGATCTGGGAGAACGGTGGCGGCGGCATTGATATCGGTGAGGAGATCATCCCCCATCTGATCGTCGTCATCGTGCCCGGTTTCGGTTTCTTTATTCCCATCCCCATCATCTACCCGACTTTTTACCCGCCGGAAGCCGCGGCCGATTTCACCTTCTGGGGACCATCGCCCAGTTTCAACAGTTCCGGCGCCTTTAGCGAAAAGTCACAGTCTAACGACTTTTCGGGCGAGAACCCTGGCTTTCAGGATCCCAACAACGGTGACTATCACCTCAAACGGATTTCGCTTGCCTTTCAGAACGCCAAAGCGTCCGGGCTGAGCCAGGACATCGACAGTGGAGATCGCAAACAGGGGTTGAAGCCCGACATCGGCGCCGACGAATACACGTTCCGCCGCACGCGCTACGCTACGGTGGGCGGCACCGACGCCGCCGGCGATCACCTCTGCCTGGACTGGAAGCAGCCCTGTACGCTGCAAACGGCCATCGACAGCGCCGAGGATGGCGATCTGATCAAGGTGGCCGGCTATAGCGACGGGCGCACCTATTCCACCATCATCAACCGCGACGGACACAGCACGGTGGCGATCGTGCGCAAGGATGTGACGATCCAGGGCGGCTACTGCGAGACTACCACAGCGCAGAGCGGCGTGATGGAGTGCGATTGGGAACGACCCTACCCCCAGACGTATAAAACCGTGATCAACGCCCAGGGTGCAGGACGCGGCCTCACCATCGAAACCGACAAGGGGATGCAGATCTACGATCTGCACATCACCGGCGGCGCCGCCGAGGTGGGCGGTGGGCTGTATGTGATTTCGTCCACGGCGGTGCTGAGCAACGTCGAACTGTTCGGGAACAAGGCCACCGAGGGCGGCGGCGCCTATTTCGTGAGCAGCAAAGCCGTTATGGTTCAGAGCCAGATCCACGACAACACGGCGACCCAGGGTGGCGGCTTCTACGTAGGTACGGACAGCGAGATCACCTTCCAGTACAATACGGTGACGAACAACCAGGCGAGCCAAGGGGGTGCGCTCTTCGCCAACGGGAGCAAGAGCCAGATCATCGACAACGAGATCGAAGGGAACAGCGCCGACAAAGATGGCGGTGCGTTCTATTTGCTCGACAGCGCCCTCGCAGTTCAGCGCAACCGTGTACAAGCCAACAACGCTCCGCGCGGCGGCGGCTTCTTCCTGGCGACAGGCGAGCCCGCGGTCGTCAGCAACACGGTGACGCTCAATCAGGCCTCGGTGGACGGCGGCGGCTTTTACATCGACGGGTCCGCCGGGGTGGTGCAAGAAAATATCGTCACCTTCAACAGCGCCGATGGCCAGAGCGACGGCACAGGACGGGGCGGCGGCGCCTATCTTGAAAACACCAAGGTCAACTTTAAAGAAAATCAGGTGCTGCAGAACAACGCTCGCACCGGCGGTGGCCTGCATCTCTTCGCCGCCAGTGAGGCAATCATCGACGGCAATCATGTGGATGACAACGTGGCCGTGCTCGACGGCGGCGGTTTTCATCTCGATGCCAGCGCCACCATCATGACCAACAACCGTGTCACGGGCAATCGCGGGCGCAACGGCGGCGGTTTCTACCTCTTCAACTTTAGTGCTGCCCAATTGGCCAACACAACCGTCCTCTCGAATACGGCAAGCGAAGACGGCGGCGGTCTCTACTTGCGTCTGAGCAACGCCAGCCTGGACATCGCAACGATCAACGCCAATAGCGGACGCAATGGCGGCGCCCTCTTCTCCAAGCTGAGCAAACTCGCCTTTGGCGAAGTCTATGCGGAACGCAATCAGGCCTCGTCACTGGGCGGCGCGTTCTATCTGGATGAGAGCGATTCGATCATCTTGGATAGCACTTTCTACACCAATACGGCTACGCTCGATGGCGGCGCGCTCTACATTCTGCGTTCCGGCGGCGCGTTGATCCAGGGCGTCGATGCCCAGGGTAACCAGGCCGGCGGCAACGGCGGCGCGTTCTATCTGAACGACAGCAGCATCGGCGTGGGCGGCAACCGGCTCGTGGACAACCGCGCCGTGGGCAACGGCGGCGCGCTCTACGCCGACAAGAGTGACATCGTTTTCGAGCGCTTCCTTGTGCGCGGCAACCGTGCCGTCGACGGCGCCGGGATCTTCCTGGCCAACGGCAGCGACGCCGTCATGACGGCCAATGCCTTTGTAGACAATGTGAGCAGCGGGCGCGGCGGCGCCTTCTACGTGCAAGGATCGTCTCCGCAACTGTTGCAGACGACTATCGCCCGCAACCAGGGCGGCCAGGCCGTCTTCATCGACACCTTCGGGCCAGTACCAAGCCGGGTGAGCTTCCTGAACACCATCGTTGCCGATCAGCCTGTGGCGCTTTCGCTCACCGAGAAAAATTCGACGACGTTGTCGGTGACGCTCTGGCACAATGTGGCCACACGGTGGAACGGCCCTGTGGCGGTGGCGACAGACGAGACCAACATTGAGGACGATCCGCTCTTTGCACCAGATGGCTACCATTTGCTCAAAGACTCGCCCGCCATCAACGAGGGGGGCGAAACCACCGTTTCGAAGGACGTTGACAGCGATGCCATCCCGCAGGCGGGCGTGCCCGATATCGGCGCGGACGAATTCCCGGTGCCGTGTGTGGCGCAGATCGAGCGCGACCCCAGCCGCACCTACACCGGCCTGCAACCCGCCGTAGACGACGCCCAGGCCGGTGATCTGATCAAAGTTGCCGGTATCTGCCGCGAGGTGATCGAACGCAACGGCGTCCGTCAGGTGCTCTATCTGGACAAAAATGTACATCTGCGTGGCGGCTATGATCCGGACAACTGGACTGCCTCGTACCCCATGACGCAAGTGACGGCGATCCAGCCCATTAGCACGGCGCGTTCGATCTACATCAACGGTGGCGTGCAACCCCTGCTCGAAAGCCTCACAATCCAGGGTGGCAACGGCAGCGGACAGGGCGGTGGTCCTGACGGGCAGGACGCAGGCGGCAATCTCTACATCGTTGACGCCTCACCCGTCTTTAGCAATACCGTGATTCGAGACGGTGGTAGTGTGATCTACGGCGGCGGCGGCTTCCTCTTGCGTAGCGATGCTCAGTTCATTACCAATACGCTGACGAACAACAGCGCGGTGGCAGGCGCAGCCTTCTTTTTGAGTAAGAGCAGCGCGTCCTTTGAGGACAATTTCTTTGAGCGCAATGGCGCCAGCAAGGATGGCGGCGCCTTCTTCTTGAGCGGCAGCACGGCGCAGATCCACGCCAACACGTTTAAAGAGAACAGTGCGGGCAGCGCGGGGGGCGCCATCTTCGCCGACGCCAGCGCTGCCACTGTGATGGACAACCGCTTTACGGGCAATACAGCCGGGTCGGCGGGCGCTCTCTATCTCGACTACAGCCCGGCCCAGGTCGTGCGCAACAACTTCACCGGGAACAAGGCGCAATCTGCCGGTGGCATCATGATCGCACACAGCGATGCTACTTTCGACGGTAACTATCTGTTTGAGAACAGTGCGCTGAACGGGGGCGGCATCTATGTGGAGGCGAGTGCGCCGCAAATTACCAACAACATCATCGTGAGCAACACGGTCATCAGCAGCGGCAGCGGTGTCTACGTCCTTTCGGCGTCACCGCAGATGACGCACAACACGTTGCTCTACAACAGCGGCGGCGACGGCAGCGCCATCAGCGTTCTGGCCACGGGTGGGGCGCAGAGCGTCGCCACGTTGCTTAACAACATCATCGCCTACCACGAATTGGGCGTCTTTGTGTTGGATGGCGGTAGCGTCTCGGTCAATGGCACGCTTTGGTTTAACAACGAGACCGACGCCGGCACGGCACCTACCAATCCCACCGGCTTTAGTGAGGGGGCATTGCGTTTGACCTCAGATCCGCTCTTCGTGGAGATGGATGCCAACGATTATCGATTGAGCAGCGGCAGCCCGGCGCGTGAAGCCGCCCTCGCCTCGGCCGTGGACCACGACTGGGAAGGCCAGCCGCGGCCCACCGATCGCGCGTCCGATATCGGCGCCGACGAGTATTATCACCCCGAGATGTCCCTTTCTACGCTGGCGTCGCCCGATCCGCTGGTGGCGGGGCGACCGGGGTTCATCACATTCCAGGTGGCGAACACCGGGAATGTGGTGCTTACGGTGCAAGTGACGGCGACCCTACCCGCCGGTTTGGCGGGGAACAGCGTGCAGGTGTGGACGGCGTCGATCCCGGTGGGGCAGACATGGGCAGAAAGCGTGGCCCTACAGATCCCCGCTCAGATGGTGGGCGAGATCGGCTACTCGATGGAGGTCTCCACGCTGGAAGGCATCAGCGATCGGGTTGACAACGTGGTCGCGGTCACGCCACCCAACTTCGGTCTGGTGACGACGATCGTGCGCCGGCCCGAAACGGTGATCCTGCGCCGACCGGTGAGCTATGAATTGACGGCTGACAACACCGGCAACCAGTTATTGTCGCTGCTGGTTACGGTGACGCTGCCGGTACAGGCCACGCCCGGCGGTGTCCTGACGCGGACGTTCGGCCTTAACCCAGGTGAGCGGTGGCGCGAGACGTTGACGATCACGCCAACCACGGTGTCACCCAAGGCAGAGATGGTGGTTCGCCTTGAACTGACGTCGTCCGATGGTGCGATTGCGGTCGTAGAGAATGACACCTCAACCATCGGTCAGCCCGGTTATGCGCTGGCGCAAACGGTGACGCCCGATCCGCCGTTGATGGGCCAACCCTTCACGATCACGGCGCACATCACCAACACCGGCGATGTGCGGTTGCAAACCGCGCTCACGTCGACGCTTGTCCCGAACTTTATTGGTGAACCGGTCATGACAAGCCAGGGGATCGATCCAGGGCAGGCCTTTGTGCAGGCCATTGCGCTGCCGGCCAACAGCTACCTCGGTCTCTTAACCAGTACGTTGGCCCTGACGATCGATGCGGGTTTTGTGGATGAGTCTGTCTTCACGACGACGGCGATCCTGGCCCCGTTGGGGCCGACTATCGTGGCCGTGAATAGCGGATCGTGGGACGATCCCGATACATGGGAGCCGGCGCGGTTGCCCAATGCCACCGATATCGTCGGTGTACTGGATGGGCGCACGGTGCAGTTGAGCGGCCCGCTATCGATCCGCGGATTGCAGAACAACGGTGTGATCCTGGGGCCGGTCGCCGCCGATGTGAACATCGTCGCCGCCGAGGAGATCCAGAATTTCGGTGAGATCCGTGCATCCACTGGGGCAGACGGCACAGGCGCTGCAGGGCGTAGCGTCGCACTCAGTGCCAGGACTATCTTCAACGAGGGCAAAATCCTGGCGGGCCATGGCGCCGAGAGTGCACAGGATCGTGGCGGTGATGGTGGGAGCATGGCAATCCGGGCCGATCTGCTCAACAACCGCGGCGTGATTCGTGCCGGAAACGGCGCTGCAGGCACAGACGGTGGCAGCGGCGGCGTTGTGGATCTATCCATCACCTCGCCATTGGGCGAGATGCTGAACGCCGGCGAAATCAGGGGTGGCGACGGTGGAGCAGGACGCACCGGTGCAGGCGGCGCAGGCGGTACCGTTGCGGTGAGCGGCCCCGGCGCCGTGGTGCCCCCCACAGCCGACGGCGGCGGCAATGTGGTTGTGGTGGGTATCATACAGGCCGGGAACGGGGGTGACGGCGCAGGTGCAGGCGGTGATGGCGGCGCAGTACGCCTGGACGTGGGTGTCTCGGCAGTACCGGCGACACCAGCGGGGGGCAGCGTGAGCGTGGCGCCCGGTGCTAAGGTTCTGGGCGGCCATGGTGGTAACCTCACCGGCAGCACAGGCACTGCGGGCGCAGGCGGACCGATCCAGGTGGTTGCGCTGGTTGTGGACAACGCCGGTCTGATGCGGGCAGGCAACGGTGGTAACGTTCTGGCCGTGGGCAGCGGCGCAGCCGGCCCTGGCGGCGATGTCACCCTGATCGGCAGTGCGGGCGGCCCCGGTGCGGTAAAGAATCGCGGCGATGGCAGCGATGGAAACGGCCTGGTGGTCGGTGGCAACGGCGGATCCACCAATCCGGCAACAACGGAAAAACAGAACGGCGGTGACGGAGGCGATGTGACGTTGATGGCGTCGCCAACCATCGAGATCAAGGATGGTCAGGTTCGCGGCGGCGAGGGGAGTGCAGGGGCGGCCGGCGGCGCTGACGGTCAAGATGGCGACGTCCTGTTGGGCGGCGGCGACGGCAATGCGGCAGCCGAACCACCGGTGATCCTGTTGATCGGGGTGGGAACGCAGGTGACAGGTCATGACGTGGCAATCTTCGGCGGGGACGGGCTGCTGCTCCAATTGTCGGGGTTGGCGGCGGGTGCGTTGAATGCCAATGGCGTTCTCATCCTCGCCGTCGGGGACGGGGGACAGATCGATCTGCGCAGCAACGGCGCCGTGATCTTGGTGTCGGGTGCGATCCAACTCTTCGTTGATAACGAGGGGCTGATCCTGGATGCGGGCATTGTCCTGGGCGATCTGGCCGGCTCCACGCCCTTGTTAGGGGCCAGTCAAATTCTCTACAGGATGCTACTGTTGACGCCGCCTACGCTGTTGGTTCGACCTGGGCAACAGATCCTGGTGCCGGTGCTGGTGACGAACGTAGGACCGGTGGCGGATGCCTATCAACTGTCTACGGCGGCGCGGGCGGCAGCGCTCACACCGCAGTGGGCGGTTTCTGCGCTGCCACCGTTGGTGCCGGTGCCGGGGAGCACGGCCTCACGCACCTTCATCACCGTAACCGTGCCCTTGTCTGCAAGCGTGGGGAGCAGCCGGCGTGTCGACATCAGGGCTACCTCTTACGCGGATGTGCAGTTGGAAGCGTGGGGGGCAACCCAGTTGATCGTGTCGGGCGAGGCGCTGCGGCCGCTCTTCCTCCCTCTGATTACAGGAGGCTCCGTCCCGATCCCATCCATCCCATCAGAGAACATTGAACTTTACTTGCCTACCGTGCTTGGGAAAGAGTAGACGTATGTGGGCTTAAGTGCTCCCTTTGCTTCCTCTGTTTTGACATACCCCTAAGCGATCTTGTAAAATTTGCCACAACCCTGTCCATATGGACAGGGTTGTGGCTGTGCTCTTATCTAGTTCATCTGTGCAAAACAGAACAATCGAACAGTGCGTGCACACTGCTCACCCGATTTGTACAACATCAATTTCGGGGTAAAATCGTGTTGTCACAAGCCAATGGTTGAAAACCTGCAAATGAAACGTAGACTGATTCCCCTGCTACTGTTGGGTACATTTGTGGTGTGGCTCGTTGGGAGCTATCTGCCACAAGGCGTTGTCCCCTGGCGTACGATACCGGGAGACGGCATGGATGCGGTTTTGCGTGGGGCTATTGTAGCCTGCGCTGTGTTGTTCGTGTTGATTCAGGTTGTTCTCGTGGCCTCTGTCTTCAAGTTCCCACAACGAATTAGCCGCCACGAAGAACGCAGTTCGACGGATGACGCCATACCCGTCCGTGACGGGGGCGAGATTCTGGTCAAACGCCGCTGGGAACTGTTGTGGACGGTGACGCCCCTGGTTGCCTCACTGGCGCTTTTTGTCGTCAGCTACTGGGCTCTGAGTGGGTAGTGCTTCGTATCGGCGTCATCCGGGCGCGTCATCCTGCACCCTCGACGATATGTCAGATCTCTTCGTTATTTATTCTTCATGTCAACTTCTTTTGTCGGTTGTTTCTTTTTTTGTTGTGGTATCGTTTCTTCCAAATTGAGGGAGCTGTATGCAAAACAATCAGCGACACTTTGTGATTGCGGGAGTTCTCGTCGTCGTCAGTACTTTTCTCGTCCACTGGGTTCTGGATTCGGTGCTAAGGCTGCCGCTTCAGGCCAGTGCACAGGCGTTTTCAATCGATCGTCTCTTTAGCTACCATATCTGGTTGATCGCCTTCCTCTTTTCTTTGGTGGTGGTCTTTATGGTCTATGCCATCTTTGCCTTCCGCCATCGCAAAGGTGAGGCCGAAGACCAGGAGGGCCAGCATTTCCACGGCAACGTGCGCCTGGAAATTGCGTGGACGTTGATTCCCCTCGTCTTCGTGGTCTTCTTTAGTGTGGAGGCGACGCGTATTCTGGCGGAGATCACCCGTCCGGCGGCTGACGAGTATGTGGTCAACGTGGAAGGGTTTCAATGGGGATGGAATTTTGAGTATCCCGAGACCGGTCTGGTCACACAGGAGCTTGTCTTGCCTGTGGATCAACCGATTCGTTTGGAAATGACTTCACGCGATGTGTTGCATAACTTCTGGGTACCCGAGTTTCGGGTTAAGCAGGACATAGTGCCGGGCCAGCAGCCTAGAATGTTGCGTTTCACCCCGGTGGAAGCAGGCGAATACACTGTGATCTGCTCGGAACTGTGCGGGCTGAATCACACGGGTATGGTGGCGCCGGTGCGCGTGGTGCCTCAAGAGGATTTTACCGCCTGGCTGACGCAGCAGACGGCCTCGCGTTAGGGAATCATGTTGTCTAATTTTGTTTTGGCGAAACGTTCTTATTTTGTCGCATAGGGAGAAACTTCTATGTCGCTATTTTCAATCGGTCTGACACGGGCGATAGTGGGGCAGATTTTCGGCACCATCACCGGTATGCTGTTTGTCATGCTGATCCGTGTCTTGATGGGGCTAGAGGCGTGGTCCGCAGAACCGGCCTGGGTAGTAGGCGCCGTCTTCGGCATCGTGGGATCATTGCTGGCTGTGGGCGCGCTGAACGACTGGCTGAAGTGGACACGCGGTATCGAGACACCGTTGCATCATGGTCCGCCTGCCGGCAAACCGGCGTGGACACGTTACTTCGGTGTCGACTATAACCACAAAGTGATCGGCGTGCAGTACACCGTCTGGGGTATTTTCCTGCTCATGGTGGGTGGGACGGCGGCGTTGATCTTCCGCACCGAACTGGCCCAGTCCGGCATGCAGTTCCTGGGGTTGGATCTCTATAACAACCTGATCGGCATGCACGGGATGATCATGATCTTCGCCATCCTGCTGGGCATCGGCGGCATGGCGAACTATCTGGTCCCCTTGATGCTTGGCGCCGAGGACATGGCCTTCCCTCGCCTGAACGCGCTGGGTTTCTGGTTCAACGTTCCCGGCAGCCTCCTGCTCATTTTCAGCCTTTTCGTCGGCGGCTGGGACTCGGGCTGGACGGGCTATCCGCCGTTGAGCGCACGCGGACCGGTTGGGTATCAGCTTTTCTTCTTGGGTGTCTTTGCGATTGGTCTTTCATCCGTTGTCGGTTCGTTGAACTTACTGGTGACGATCCTGCGCATGCGGCCTAAAGGCATGAGCCTCTTCCGGATGCCGATCTTCTGTTGGGCAGTCTTCGCGACGAGCCTGATTCAGTTGACGGCTACCCAGTTGATCGGTCTCTCGTTCTTGATGGTGTCCATGCAGCGGGCGTTGGGCATGGGGTTCTTTGACCCCGGCCTGAGTATGGACCCAATGGTTGGCGGTGGGGATCCGATTCTCTTCCAGCATCTCTTCTGGTTCTATAGTCACCCGGCGGTCTACATCTTTGTGCTGCCGGGGCTGGGCATTATCAGCGAACTGCTGCCCGTCTTCTCACGCAAGCCGCTCTTCGGTTACAAGTGGATCGCCCTTTCCAGTGTGGCGATTGCGATTGTCGGCTTCCTGGTTTGGGGGCATCACATGTTTGTGTCGGGATACAACGACATCTTGCGCATCCCGTTCATGTATAGCACGTTGTTGGTGGCGGTGCCCACAGGCGTCAAGTTCTTCAGTTGGCTGGGCACGATTTGGGGTGGCAATCTGCGCTTCCAAACGCCGATGCTCTTTGTGCTCGGTGCGATTTCAGTCTTCCTGATTGGTGGTCTAAGCGGCCCGATCCTGGGGACGGTGCCAACCGACATGCCGCTGCACGATTCTTACTTCGTGGTGGGCCATTTCCATGCCACCATGTTCGGCGGTTTTGTCTTTCCCTTCTTTGCTGCGCTTTACTACTGGTTCCCCAAAGTCACCGGGCGTATGTATAACGAGACGTTAGGGAAGATCCACTTCTGGATCATGACGCCCGCCTTTTGGGTGCAAACGCTGGGCCAGATGGGCGTCGGTGTCATGGGCATGCGCCGCCGCATCGCGGACTACGATCCGCTGTTGGGTGCAGGGCAGATCACGGCCTGGCATATTGCGATTTCTCTGGCCGGCCTGGCGATTGGATTCGGCCTGTTGCTCATGCTTTGGAACTTCTTCCAAAGCGCAGAAGTGGGTGTGTTGGCCGGCGCCAATCCGTGGCGATCTCGCTCGCCGGAATGGCAGATTCCGTCGCCGATTCCTGAGCACAGCTTCGCTCGTCCGCTGGCCGTGGTGGGTGAACCCTATGACTATGGTCTGGCCGGCACATCGTATGTGAGCATGGTCTCTGCCACGGGGGATGATTAACTCGTGTTACGCCGTGGTATTGACGCTATTGTGTAACCGGCAGAGAATCGCTCTCGCGACTCATTGCTTCCCGAGTGATGGCACTTCCACCTTCTTAGTAGGATCTGGAGCATCCGATGTCTCAAAAAACTCAAAGTAAACGACGCAAACCGGTCTATGTGCAGGGCTATGTTGTTGCCCTTGTGCTGATGGTGCTGACTGTGATCGAGTACTATGCAGCGTTACATTTTCCTTCTGCGATCATTCTGTTCTTGTTGGCGATTTTTAAGGCCGCACTGGTCTTGAATTACTTTATGCACATTACAAGCGTGTGGTCACCGGAGGAGGAACACTAAATGGCTGCTGTTGTTGCGAATGCGATGACGCTTTACCGTGAACAGACCCGAAACAACCGGATGGGGATGTGGCTCTTCTTTGCGTCGGAGGCCTTCCTGTTTGGTGGCTTGCTGGCTGCACGCTTCTACCTTTGGCGACATGAAGGGCAGATTGTGCGCCCCGAGTTGGATCAGTTCATTGGGTTGTTGGTTACCGTTGTTTTGCTGGTAAGCAGTTACTTTATGAATAGGGCTGAAGTTGCGATTGCCAACAACGACCGGGGCAATTTCCTGGTTAGCCTGCTGATCACCGCCTTTTTGGGCACTGTGTTCCTGGTGGGCGTGATGGTCTTCGAGTGGGGTCTCTTCCCCGCTCTCTACGAAGGACATCTCAAACCGTCGAGCGGTGTCTTTGGCGCTGTGGTCTTCGGGATGACAGGAATGCACGCCCTGCATGTGGTGTCGGGCATCTTCCTCATCATGAACGTGTGGTGGTTGGGGATGCGCGGTGACTTCTCTGCCGAGAAGCACTGGGGCGTTGAGGCATGCGCTATTTACTGGCACTACGTCGATCTGGTCTGGATCTTCTTCTACCCGGCGCTCTACCTGATTGGTCACGCCATACACTGATCGAGCGCAGTAAGTCAGGCGCTCACTGGATGGGCTGTTACACGCTTGTAGCAGAGCCCACCCTTTCTCGATACTGATGACGTTACCGGCGGGTCGCAGCAAGTTGGCGAACCTGCCGGTTGTTCTGTAAACAGATCATATGGATCCAATTACAAAAGCTCTCCTTCTTTCCTGGGATCTCCGGGTTGGGGTGACGATTTCACTGGTTCTGCTCGGTAGTCTGCACATCCTCGGCTGGCGCAACCTGCGCCGTCGAGGACGTGCGCGCTTTGCCAACGGCTGGCGGCTGGCATCGTATTTATCCGGCCTGCTGATCTTGGCGATTGCCTTGATGTCGCCCATAGACGTGCTCAGCAGTCAGCTCTTCCTCATGCATATGATACAGCACCTGCTGCTGATGATGGTGGCGGCGCCGCTGCTGATGCTGGCCGATCCATTCCCCACCTTTCTGTGGGCGTTGCCCAGGGTGTGGCGCGTGCGTATTGGAAGTTGGTTTCAACCGAACCACCCTTTGTACCGCACCCTTGCCCAGGTCTTGAATCCCGGCATCTCGTGGATCATCTTTATCACTGTCTACCTGGGCTGGCATGATCCGACTCTCTATAGTCTGGCGTTGGGCGTTGACTTTGTCCATGACGTGGAACATATCACCTTCTTCAGCGTTGCCCTGCTCTTCTGGTGGCGCATCATCGGCGCCGGTCCTCAAATCGGCAAGCGGCTGCCACCCCTGGTTCGGGCTGCCTACGCCATCTCATTGATCCCGCCCAATATGCTGGCCGGTGTTGCCATCACCTTTGCCACCAGCCCCATCTACACCCATTACACCCAGATTCCACGCATCTTTGGTATCAGCGTGATGGATGACCAGGTATGGGCAGGGTTGATCATGTGGATCCCTGGAAGCATGATGTACATTGTTGCCGCCATCTTACTGTTCGGTATTCAGATGAACCGAACCAGCAGAGTCGAAGGCAAGATGACCAACCGCGACGCCATGGTCACATCGGTGGATCGTGAGCATCGGCGCCAGGCCGAAGGCCGCTATGCCGAACGACTCCGCTCAAGTCGAGTGTAACTATGATGAATCGAACGTTGAATTCTCTGCTGCTCGCGGTTGCGTTTTTCTGGACAGCGACTGCTGCTATCTATGCACACGGGGGCACAGGCGCACCGCAACTGACTAATGTTGACATTGGGCCTTACCGCATTTTCGTCTGGTCTGATCCCGAGCCGCCCCAGGTTGGTTCGTATCATGTGGCGCTGGCGTTGACCGAATCTCTGCCAGGGGATGCCAGCGGCTTTGCCGGCCAGCCCGTTCTCGATGCGGATGTAACCGTCTCCCTGGTCAACGCAGAAACGGGAGAGACCCTGACGAAAAAGGCTACCCATCTCGATGCCGTCAACAAAATCTACTACGAGGCTGATTTTGAGGTGGCAACCCCGGGGGAGTGGCGTGTAGATTTCGATGTGGTTGGCCCCGACGGCCCGGCCGAAGCCTCTTACGTGACACAGATTGTGCCGGCACGCGGCAATTGGATGCCGATTGCGGGTGGCATCGCAGCGTTGCTGCTAATCGCCGGCGCGGTCTTTTTCCACTTTCGTGTACAGCCACGAGCTGTGGAGGTGGCATCATGAAAAGCACTTTGGCGATTCTCAAAGCCATGATCGGGCGGCGCTGGTGGTGGAAAACGCTGCTTGTAATCGCCGCCATGGTCTTCATGGCCGGGTTGGGCAACTGGCAGTTGCAGCGGCTAGAGCAACGCCGCGCCTACAACGCCCAACTGCTCCTCAAGCTAAACAGCGCACCTATCGTCGTGGACGGCGGTCCGCTGCCCGATGAGCCGGCCGAACTGGTCAATCGGAAGGCCACCGTGCAAGGCCGCTACGATTTCAGCGGTCAAGTTGCTATTAAGAACCAAAGTTATCTGGGGCAGCCTGGCGTCTATCTGGTGACGCCCTTCCAGATCGATGGCACGGATCAGATGATCCTGGTCAACCGGGGCTGGGTGCCCTATCAAGAAGGAAGCTCCGACCGCTGGGGACAATTCGATGAATCGCCTGAAGCGACGCTCTCCGGCTACTTGCAGAAGTCGCAGAAAATGCCCAATGGCAGCACGACGGCCGTAGATACGCTGCCGCAAGAAGCGTGGTTTCGCCTGGATATCGAGGCGATTCAGACCCAGATCGCGCATCCGCTCATGCCTGTCTATCTCGATCTGGCCCCTGAGCCGGGGCGGCTCTCTAGCACGCTGCCGGTGCGCGTTGAACCTGATACCGCACTGGATGAGGGCAGCCACCTGAGCTATGCGATTCAATGGTATGCCTTCGCCTTGATCGCCGGCATTGTCTACATCGGCGTCATTCGCCGACAGGAAAAGGAACGCCACCGGCCCGGCGAACTGGTTGAGATCGACGACGTACATACCGAAGTACATACCAAAGATCGCGTGGCACTGTAATCATCATCTATCTACCCTGTGTTACAATGACAGCAGATGACGGGCATGGAGACGCAGAATTCGTGACGAATCAAGCTTACCTCCGCCCTCACCTGACATTCACTGCCAATTGCTACTGGATAAACTATGCAGCTCAATAGTTCGTTATACAAAAGCACCACCGCATCAAATGGCGAGAAAACTACCACTACCGGCGCCGGTCTCCGCTTTCCTATGCGCGATTTGGTGGCACTCACCAAACCGAAGATCATTGCCCTCCTCCTGTTGACCACGCTTGTACCCATGTACCTGGCCGGCTCAACGCCGCCAAGCCTTGCCCTCATCGCATGGACGATGTTGGGCGGCTTTTTGGCCGCCGGGGGGGCGAATGCGCTCAATCAATATCTGGATCGGGACATTGATCACGTCATGGCGCGCACGCGTCTGCGGCCCTTGCCCGGGGGGCGGATGAGCCCGAACCAGGTGCTTTTGTTCGGCGCCGCGCTTAGCCTGCTCAGTTTTGCCCAGCTCTGGCTGACAGTCAATCTCCTGACCGCGCTGTTGGCGTTTAGCGGTATTCTCTATTACGTGATCTTTTACACCTATCTGCTTAAGCGCACGAGCACGCAGAACATCGTGATTGGTGGAGCGGCCGGGGCGATTCCGCCGCTGGTGGGGTGGGCTGCCGTGGCGAATGAGATCTCCCTGCTGCCGATCTTCCTGTTTGCCATCATCTTCTATTGGACACCACCCCATTTTTGGGCGCTGGCGCTCATGCGTAAGAAGGAGTACCGGGCGGCAGGCGTGCCCATGTTGCCCGTCGTCGCCGGCGACCTGGAAACCTACCGTCAGATCATCCTCTACAGCGTGCTGCTCTTGATCGTCAGCACGGTGCCTGTCTTCCTGCGCCTGTTAGGGCCGATCTACCTGCTGTCATCGATTGTCCTCAACGGGATCTTTCTCTGGCAGGCAATTCAGATCTGGGGAAACCCAACCAACGCCAACGTTTGGCGACTCTACAAGTATAGCCTGCTCTATTTGGCGTTGCTCTTCCTGTTTATGGGGATCGACCATCTCTTTTTTACCGTGCCTGCCAGCATGTTGCAGTTCAGCATTCACCTGCCCTTTTAGCGAGACTGGATTGGGGATCAAGATCGCAGTGACGATCTGATCCCCTACTTCTTCTCAGTATCCTCTGAATCTCTATAGTGCTGTCACTTTTGTCGTGGTCTCTACTCTTGACTCCCACCGGTTGTGCAAACCCCCACTACCCTACTGTGTTGTTCCACACAGAGTGATGTCGGCGCGTCGCTTATTTTGTAGACATCTTCTTTCACCCGATTCGCCTACCGTATAAATAGCGCAGGGTACCCGGAAACTGCATTCGCACGAATGCGTGTACTCTGTGGATCACCGCACGGCTTTCGCAGGGAGGACTCCCATGATCACCACCAAACGGCTCAAACACCCTATAGTGAGCGTCTTTTGGCGTCTCATTTTGCTCGCTACTCTGCTCCTCTCCGGATTACCGCTACATAGTCTAGAGGCGGCACAAAGAGCGGCCCCCGTACACCAGGACGAACCCACGGCCATGACATCGGACGGGCCAACCCACCGTTCAGCCTATTTCAACGGTACGGATGCCTATGTTGAAGTGGCCAATACACCTGCGCTGAATCCTACTGAGGCGATCACCATCGAAGCCTGGGTCTGGCGCGAAGATGACACACGCTGTGAGACGGTATTGGGCAAGGATTTTCAGTCGAGTTACTGGCTCGGCCTCTGCGACGGCAAAATCCGTTTCTATCGCGCCGGATCCGGCACCTTGATAGACAGCACCGCCGGCGTGCCCGAGCGGCGCTGGGTCCACATCGCCGTGACCTATGACGGCGCCAACGTTCGCTTCTATATTGACGGCGCACCGGATCGTACGGTCCCCGCCACCGGCGCGCTGACGGCGAACGGTCTTCCCCTGGGTATCGGCGCCGACTTAGGCGCATCCTTTGCCGATTATCATTTCAAAGGGCTGCTCGACGAGGTGCGTCTGTGGAACGTGGCGCGCACGCAGGCCGACATCCGGGCCGATATGTACAGTGAAGTCGATTTTCGTGCCGGCCTGGTCGGCGCCTGGCGGCTCAACGGCAGCGCTGTGGCTGCCGGCGGCGGTTTTGCCTCCACTGTGCACGGTGGGCTGGAGTATCGCAGCAACGGCGTGTTGCCCCGCCAGATGATTGTGCGCCGCAACACCATCGCCGCCATGAACATAGATGGCGTCTGCACCGTGGGCGAATATGGCAACGCCGAGCGCGTGACCATCGATCATGAAATCGGACCACTGCCCATCGTCTTTGCCCAGTTCGACAACAACAACCTTTACATCTGCATGCAGGGGCTTCCCCGCGGCAGTCGCATCGACACCCATGCTGCCATCAACCTTGATCGCGACTTCAGCCGTGATGCCAAAGCCCAACCCGGCGACTACCGCTTCCAGGTCGATTTCGACGGGACGCTCACGGCGCTGGAAGGGAACAATGGCATCGGCTACGATCTCTTCTCGCCACCTCCCGGCTCGTGGGATGCCGCTGTGAGCAGCACCGAGTTCAACTGGAGCGCCGAGTATCGGTTCAGCGCTTCGCTGCTCGACATCAGCACCTGGGTTGGGGAGACGCTTGGCGTCGACTTCGGCCATTATCGTTACAATGACATCTCCGACGCCTTCCACTGGCCTGTGGGCGGCAGTTGGAACCGGCCGGAGCGCTGGGCGCCCATGATCTTCACCAACTGGAGCGCCACCGGTGCGCCCACCGCCACCTTCAGCGGACACGTCCGCCGCCAACGTGACAACGCAGGCGTCAAAGATGCCGTCATCCATCTCTTTGTCTCCTCGCCCACAGGGACATCGTTGGCCGGCAGCGCCGTCACCGCTGCGGATGGCTCGTTCAGCGTTAGCTATCAGGGCTTCGGCAGCGGGTTGTTCATTCTTCAAGAAGAAGATCCCCGCGGGATGTACTCCGTTTCGGCGGATGGCGGCGATGACGGCACGGTGATCAACGCCAATGTTCTGCGCTTCGCTGCTGCCAGCGTCAACCGCACCTATGATCCTGTTACCTTCGTGGATACTGATGCTCGCCCGGTGGCACGCGCCTTCGATCGCCACTATCTTATCGTCCATGCTGGCGATGTGCGCAGCAGTGATCTGTGGCCGCTGGTGGAACAGAAACGGGCGCAGGGGTATCAGGTTGAAATCATCAGCACCAGTGTCATTGACAGCAACGTGGCGGGCCGCGACCTGGCGGAGAAGATCCGCAACTGGCTCAAGGATCGCTGGCAGACGTATTCACCGGCGCCGATCTATGCGCTCCTGGTAGGCCGCGCCGATGTGATCCCCGTGCGCGATGTGGCGTGGAATTCGGAGGATCTGCCTGATCCTGCCTCGCCCAGTTTCTCGCCCGCCTGGCCCACCGACTGGTACTACGCCGACCTTGATTCGGATTGGGACAAGAACGGCAACGACTTCTTCGGCGAGGATCTTAACTGCTATTGGCGTCACAACGCCGATTGCCCACCCGACCGCAACGATCTGGAAGGCCCCTACGGCGGCCCCGGCAACGACGACAACTGGACCGCCGAGATCGCCATCGGCCGTCTCGGTGTGAGCACCCCCGCCGAGGTCCGGGCCGCGCTCGCCGGCGCCGTGACCTTTGAGCGCAGCGGATCTCCCGACAAACGGGCGGCTGTGCTCGGCGGCGGTATGTGGGGATGGGATGGTCGATCCTGGATCACCGATGACGATGGCAGCAACGGTCGCTATATCGCCGGCAACGCCGACGGATCCGACGGCGCACTCTACTACGACTGGGATGGCAACCGTCCCTTCGGCCTCGACACTGCGGAAGCGCTCGCCGGTCAATTGCAGCCGGTGCTGAGCAGTTATCTCACCGATACGATCACGCTGTATGAGACTGCCAATCCGCATAGCGATCCTGATCTCAGCCCATCTGCGCGTAGCGCCGACATTGCCCTCAGCCATACCGCCATGGACGATGTCTGGCAGAATCGGCGTTTTGGGTTGCTCAACCTGGCCGGACACGGCAACAGCGACGGCATCTGGGGGCAAGCCTGGGCCAATGATTGGAACGACAACCGACAGATCGAGCAGCCGGGCAATCCCGCCGACTGCTCGGATGAGGCCTGTTGGGATCTGGGCGGTTGGTACAGCTATGTCGATCGCGATGTGCCTGCCCCTGCCGGTCTGCCGCCGGTGATCTATGCCAACGCCTGCGGCACCGGCGGCGTCTCGTGGAGCAAGATCGAAAACGCTGATGGTTCGGTGACCACCACGTATGGCCCGCGCGCGGTGGGCGGCGATATGATGTCGCTGGGCAAGGCTGCTGCCTGGCTCGGTTCACTGGCCGTCGTCCCCGTTACCGGTGTGGATCACGCTCAGGCTGAGTTCAACCGCGAACTGTTACAGGGGCGGCTGTTAGGTGACGCCGCGTGGAAATCGTTCCGTGTTCTTGCCACGGACAGCCTCGACGACATTCGTACCAAGACGATGACACTCTTCGGCGATCCTGCCATGTCCTATTGGGGCAACGGCGCCGCCACGTTCGCTCCCTGGCCTCAGGATGGACGCGATTGGTGGGGTAGCAGCGCCACACCCTATGCCGGCCCGGCTGTGGGGCGTGTGGCCTGGACATTGCCCAACGTTTCGTCGCCGCCTGCCGTAGCCGGCGATGGCAACGTTGTCGTCGGTCGCTTCCCGCAATCGGCCCTCGTCGCCCCCGACGGCAGCGTCGTCATCTCCAACACCCACGGCAGCGTGCCGCCTTTGCCTGAATTCAACACATCTGCCGCCATCGGAACAGACGGTATCTACTTTGCCGAAGCGCGCTACCTGCACGTCCTCGGCCCGGATCTGCAACTCCGCGACGTGATCAGCCTCGACGCCGCGGCTACCGGCGCCCCCCGTCTCGGCCCCGACGGCGTGATCGACATCCCCACCGATCAGGGGATGCAACGTGTCGTCGGCCGCCACACGCAGATGCTCAGCGACGTTGCCGTTACCGGCACCCCGGCCTATGCACCCGACGGCGCTGTTTTGTGGACGACGGCCAACACGATCGTGCGCTATGCGGTGGACCGCTGGGGCAACGACAGCCTTACCCAGCGCACCATCCCCGCTGCATCGCTGACGCCGCCGCTGATCAACGGTCTGGGGAGCTACGTCATCGGCGGCAGCAACGGGTACGTCTATACGGGCTCCACCAGTCCGCTGGTCGGCGGCTGGACCTTCAACACCGGCGCTGCCATTGCACATAAGCCTGCCCTCGGTTTCGACAACACCGTGTACGTGGGCAACGATGCCGGTGATCTCGTTGCCCTCACCCCAAGCGGCAGCGAATTCTGGCGCAGCAATCTGGGCGATCCGGTTGCGGCGACGCCCACGGTGGATGGCAATCAGATCTTTGTCAGCGCCGGTCACTATCTCTACGCCCTCGATCCGGCCACCGGCGCCCAGAACTGGCGGCTAGATCTGGGCGGCGCGCTGGATGGGCGCAGCCAGCCCGTCATCGGCACAGGTCGCATGCTCTATGTCACTCGCGCAGATAATGTCCTGGTCGCCGTGCGCCCCGACGCCTGGCTGACCGTGCCCAGCGGCGTGCTCGTGGATGCAGGTATCGGCCAACTGGCGGTCTCCTGGCGCGACAACAGCGCGGGAGAGAACGGCTTCCGCATCGATGCCTGCACCCTCAACGGAGACTGTAGCGAGACTGTCCAGGTGTCGGCCAATATCGAAAGCGCCATCCTCAGCGGGTTGAATCCCGATCTGCCCTACTTTGTACGGGTGTTGGCGTTGGGCGATGAGGGCGCGGCTACCGCGGCGTCGGTCTCCGAACTCGCCGATGTACAACTTGCGTCGTCTGAGTATGCTGCGTCGGAGCCGGTGCAGCCCTTGCCCGCCGTGCCTGCGATGCCGATGATCCTCTCCGTACAGGCGGCGGGGAGCGACAGCTTGCGCATCAACTGGGATTACGAGGGTGATGTTGATGCGCTCAACGGATTCCACATCCTGCGTAGTGACACGTCCGACGGAACCTACGTCGAGATCGGCCGGAGCGGAGCGGACGAGCGATCCTGGCGCGACGGCGGCCTGAATGCGGGGGTAGCCTATTTCTACAAGCTGAGTGCAGGCAATCAGGCGGGTATCTCAGCGCCGGCAGGGCCTGCGCAAGGGACTACCCGGACGTTAGCGCTGGCTGCGCCGACGAACTTCTCCGCTCGCCTTGGCAACGGTCAGGTTCAGTTGACCTGGCAGGACAACGCCGACGGCGAGAGCGGTTATGTCGTAGAGCGCAGTCTCCCCGGCGTCGCTCAGTACGCGCCGATTGCCACCCTGGCGGCCGATGCCACCAACTTCGCCGACGACAGCGAACTCTTCGCAGGCGTCTTCGAGTATCGCGTCAAGGCCGTCGCTACGTCCACCGAATCTCCCTACGCTTCAGACAGTGTGGATCTGACCGTCGACGAGAGCCGCCTCTTCCTGCCCAGCGTCATGCGCTAGCACGCACCGGATACCAATCAAAAAGAGCGGAACCAGATCCTGGTTCCGCTCTTTTTGAGTGCGTCGATTGCATACATGACGCTTCAGTTACATGCATACAAACACTGCTTACTTCGCCACCCACTCGGGTGTTGGGTGGATTTTCGGTTCGGGCATGGGGCCGGCATCCGCGCGGCCGCTGCCTTCGAGTCGGCTGATGGCGCGCACCGTCATATCCGTGTCCACATAAATCTGGCAGGAAAGCCGGACACCGCTCAGGCCACGTTCGGCCAGTTTGTCCTTCTCTGCCTGGGTCATGCGCTCTGGTTCACCTTCAACAAATTCAACGCGGCAGGTGGTGCACTTGCAGTTGCCGCCACAGGCGTGTAACTGATCCACGCCGCCTTCTTCTTCCAGGGCCAGCACAAGGCGCTTGCCCATGGGTACTTCTACAGTGTCAAAGCCTTCGACAGTCAACTTCGGCATGATCACTCCTTCTGGTGTGAGTGTTGGATGACATTGGGTGATGTGTTGACGATCGTAAACGACACCTCTCCCCAGGACAGTAACAAGGATCGCCAACCGTGAACCATCCGTCGCTGATTGTCACGGCTGCACGAACACAAACATCAAATCATTCACGTTCGTACGCGTTGGACCTGTGATCAGCAGATCGTCGGTTGCGGCCAGGAATGGATAAGCGTCGTGACGGCGTAGATGGTCCAGGGCGAAAAGCCCGGCCTGCACACCGCGGGCCAGGGTCTGTCCGTCCGCCATGCCGCCGGCGCTGTCGGTGGGGCCGTCGGTGCCATCTGTCGCCAGCGACACCACGGTGATCCCGTCGATCTCGCGCAACGCCAGCGCTGCCGACAGGGCCAGCTCCTGATTGCGGCCACCTTGCCCAGGATTTGTTCCCAGTGTCACCGTCGTCTCACCGCCGAGGACGATACAGGCCGGCGCGGGGATGGGGCGTCCGCTTTGACGAACTTCTTTGCCCAGTGCAGCCAACACTTTGGCCACATCGGCGGCTTCGCCTTCTACAAACGTGGAAAGCAGGAGCGTGTTGAATCCGAGTTCGGCGGCTCGGGCGAGCGCAGCCTGCGCCGCCAGGCCATTGTCGGCGATGACCAGGGTCTGCGCCTGTGCAAAGAGCGGATCACCCGGCTTTGGCGTGTCTTCGATCTCACCGTTGAGACCGGCACGCAGGCGAGCCGTCACCGCTGTGGGAAGTTGATTCGCCAGATCATACTTTTCGACGAGGGCCCAGGCGTCTTGCCAACTGCTGCTATCGGGGACGGTGGGTCCGCTGGCGATGACATCGAGCGGGCTGCCGATGACATCGCTCAGCACAAGTGTGATCAAGGTGGCCGGGGCCACCGCGCGCGCCAACTGTCCGCCCTTTACCGCACTGCAATGTTTGCGTAGGACGTTGATTTCGTTGATGGATGCGCCGCTGGCCAGCAGCGCCTTGCTCAGTCCTTGCTTGTCGGCCAGCGTCAGCCCCTGGGCAGGGGAGACGAGCAACGCCGATCCCCCGCCGGACAGCAGCGCGATGACCAGATCGTTTTCGCCGGCCTCGTGGGCCAGGGCGAGGATGGCCTGACCGGCCTCAACGCCTGCTGTATCCGGCACAGGATGGCTGGCTTCGAGGAGCCGCACGGTCTCGGTGGGCGCGCTGTGATCAGTCTTTACGACGACGATGCCGTCGGCGATCAGGTCGCCCAGCACGGCTTCCACGCCCTGGGCCATGGGCGCGCCCGCTTTGCCCGCCCCAAGCACAAGGACACGGCGAACCTGATCCAGATCGTAGCGGCGTGCGCCCACGTAGAGTTCCTGCCCCTGGCGACGCAGCGCCTTCTGTACGGCGAGAAAGGGGTCCACGGCGTCTAGGGCCGCCTCGAGCACAGAGACCATCTCCTGCCGGCGTGGGTTGGGGCGTAGAATCGCAGGGTTAAAGGACATCGGGGTTATCTCCTGGAGATGAGTGTTGGCGAAAAAAGAAGCCACCTCTCGTCGGAGAGGTGGCTTCGGGATAGGCTATCTGCGCCGACGAGTGGCTTACTGCAGGTTGGCCGTTACGTTGACGTTGGCGCCGGTGAGCAGTGGCAGAATATTTTGCCCAAGCAAAGTACCTACACCTTCATCCTGCAAGAAACTGGTGATCTGTTGGGGCAAGAATGGTTGTGCGATGTCGAGCGTATTTTCTAGAGTTGCCGTGTCATAGTTCAACGTCAGGAGGGTTGTATCGCCGCCCATGATCTCCATCATATTGGGCGAACCCACCAGACGCACCTGATCGAACTGCCCGGTAAGCACGGTGTTGATGTTCGCCGGCAGATCCAGTGATGGCAGGCCCAGCGAAGAGAGCACTTCGGCAGGGATACCGCCGGCTTCAACGAGACGGCCGTTTTCATAGTTCAACACCAGTTGGACAACCGGCTGCGAGAAGTCACCCAGATCCGGCGATTGCAACTCAACCTGGGTCACGTCGAAATCGGCGGGGACATTGACTGCGGCGGCGCCCGAAGTGGGCGGCAGGGCTACCTGTAAACCGATATCGGTGGTCTGCAAGAGTTCCAGCGCAGTGCCGAGCAGATCAGGCGACACGTTGACCAGTGCCGAGACAATCTGTGCCACCGTATCGAGCGCATCGGTGTTCCACGTGATGACAGGCAGTGCTTCGCCGTTGGCAGCCAGGTAGAGATTGTTGTCCTGAACCTCAAGATTCACCTGTTGCAGGTCGGCAGATCGGATGGTGGCGATGAGATCGGCAGGCAGTAGCGATCCCAGCCCCAAATCGGCGCCGTAGACCAGAATGCTGCCGTCTTGCTGGACGGCAATCGGAACGTTGCTCAAGCGAGTGGCCGGTGCTTCACCACCCTTGAGGCCGACGACAATATTGAGATTTTGGGCCGTGAGCAACGGCAGATACTGGTTCACAGTGTCAACCAGGCCAGTGTCACCGGTCAGGGCGCCTACGAGCGACAGCAGGCGGCCAAGCGATTCTTCGGTATAGGTCAACGCCAACAGCGTGGAGTCGTCACCGCGGATCACAAGCACGTTGCTGCTGCTGACGATCTGTAATTGGTTGACGCCGAGGCCATTGAGAATATCCACAATGTTGGCGGGCAGATCAGGAACCGCAATCCCCAACCCACTCAGCGTGGATACGGGCAGCCCGGCTACCGATTGCAGTTGACCGTTGTTGAGGACGGCGCCGATTTGAATATCGGGTTCGGGCAGGCTGGTGATATCTGGTACTGAGGCGTCGACTTCGACAGGCTCAGCCGTCTCGGCCGGAGCCACAGCGATGGTCAGGCCAAGTGGGCTTTCTGCGAGCAGCCCTTGCACCAGGGGCAGGATGCCGCCAATCGTATCAGCGGGCAGACCCAAAACCGGGGCCAGATCGCCGAGCATCGCCAGGGTCTCAGGCCCCCATGTGATCACGGGTAGGGCTTCGCCGTTGACGGCGAGGATCAGGTTGTCCTGGCGCACGTTGACGAAAAGCTGTTCAACACCGGCACTCTGTAAATTGCCAACCAGGTCGGCGCCCAGATTGGTCACGGGCACGCCGTATGCGCTCAGGCTACCATCGGCCTGCAATTGCAGCGGCACTGAGGAAAGTTGGATTCCGCCTACAGGTTCGCCCGTGAAAGAGACCGCCATTTCGATATCGGCGCCTTGCAGTTGCGGGCCTAGATCGGCGAGGGTGTTTTCCATGGGCGTGCCCGCTACGAACGGCTGCGCCAATCCTAGCGCGCGGTTCAGGCTTTCGCCGTTGTAGGCAATGCTGGGCAGCGGCTGTCCGTTGAGCGCCAACTGGATACCGGTGGGCGTCGTGTTGATGCTCACCTGTTCGGCGTCAATCGACTGCAAAATCTGGAGCACATTGGCGGGCAGCGCGAAGGCAACGCCCAGATCCGAAAGCGGCGTACCGGCGATGCTGGCATTGCCTGCTTGATCAAAGGCCAGGCCATTGATGGCTATCGGCCCGATGGTGGTGGCCACATCGCCGCCGGTAACCACCGGCGTTTCCCCATGCCAGCGTGGAACGTTGAGTGCGGTCGCGCCGGAAGCCAGCGGCAGTTGCAGGCGAACACCTAGCCCGATCCGCCGCGCCCACGGCAGTGCCGTGGCGGCTGTGTCACCGGGAATGCCATAGCTGTCAAGCGCACCGCTGCGCAAGACGGCCTGCAGCGTCTCTACCGACTGGTCGTCCCAGGAAACATAGGGCAGTGCTTCACCATTCCCATAGAGGAAGATCCCATTGTGACCAATGCGAACCAACAGTTCCTGAACGTTGGCGGCTTGCAGTTGAGCGATGAGCGAGGGTTGGAGTCCAATGTACCCGAGGTTGAAGCCGAGCGCAGAGGCGTTGCCATTGGCGTCGACGCTGACGGGTATTGAGGGAAGGTTGAACCAGGTGGAGCCTTGCCCACCGCTGCCACTACAAGCAGTCAGTACAAGACTGGTGATCAACACAACCACTACAGTGCGGAGAATACCCTGTTTTGCCTGCACGTGCAGTCTCCTTTGCGCGTTGGATCGTCGAATATAAAATGGAGATAAATGCTCAGGCGATCTTCCTCATAGGAGAACCGCCCAAAGCCGTTCACCTTGCGCTATGTTATATCACGGAAAGCGCACGGGGGCAATGAAGCCTTACAGCGTTTCCCGATTTCGCAATGATGGAACGTGGTTTCCGAATTTTACGGCTGTGTTGACATTTCACAGGTCTCCTCCGGTCGCATCGGTGATTGACGACGAGCAGCCAGGAGACCGCACTGTACATGTCAACAGAACCTAATCTGTGTCGGCAAAGTCCCGACCATGGGTGGCGAACATAAATGTGAAGTTCAACTCGTTTAGGGGATTCTACACAACTGGTGCGTCGAGTAGGACATGCATATGATACACCATTTCCTCTGGTGATACAAACAAATTTGGCGCACCGGAGAATTGGGTTCGTCTACTGTTTATATGCGCTGATCTCGTTGGGCCAGCGCATCGAGCATGGCTTCCTGGTCGCTCCACGGGTACTCGATTTCGCCAAAGCACATGCTGCGTTCGTGTCCTTTGCCAAAGGAGGCCACAACGTCGCCAGGGCGCGCCATCGCAATGCCGTGGCGAATGGCCTCGCTGCGGTCGGGGATAACGGTGTAGGCATCGTGCGAAGCGTGTTCTGCGACGCCGGCGGCGATTTCGGCGTTGATACCGTTGAGATCCTCGGTGCGCGGGTCTTCAGCCGTGATGATGGTGTAGTCGGCGAGCCTTCCGCTTACCTGACCCATCAGGCGTCGTTTCCCTCGATCGCGTAGGCCGGCGCTGCCGAAGATAGCAATCAGCCTTCCGTCGGGGCCGACCAGTGGGCGCAAGGTATGCAGCGCACGTTCAAGGCTCACTGGAGAGTGCGCAAAGTCGACGATGGCCAGAAAGTCTTGTCCGTTATTCATGCGCTGCATACGCCCCAACACCCCGGGTAGCGCGGCGACCCCTTCTTGCACGGCATCCGCCGTGAGGCCGAGGCCAAGCGTCACGGCGGCGGCACAGAGGATGTTGGCGACGTTGAACTCGCCGATCAGGCGTGTCTCGACCGGGAAGAGAGCACCCTCCCAGTGTACATTGAACCGGGTGGCGTCGGGTTCATAGGCAATCTTGTCCGCGTACAGGTCAACAGGGCGCTGCCGCGTGCTGTAGCTGAGGACGCGTACCCCGGCCGCCGGTGACGCCGCCGATTCTTCGGCCAGCACAGATTGGAGCATGGCGTAGCTGCCATCGTCATCGGCGTTGAGGACGGCCAAACGCGGTACCCCCGGCTTGGGCTCGGATCGATAGAGCGCGCGGAAGAGTAGCGCTTTGGCAGCCTGATACGCTTCGAAGGTGCCGTGAATATCGAGGTGTTCGTGGGTGATGTTTGTGATCGCGGCTACGTCGTAGTCGACGGCGCTAACGCGTTTTTGTTCGAGGCCAAAGCTGGTGCTTTCAAGAATGGCATAGCGGCAATTGGCCTCACGCATTTGCGAGAGGTAGCGCTGCACGTCGGGCGCTTCGGGTGTGGTGACGTGGAAACCGGTATCCTGTTCTTCGCCGCCGGCGCCGCCGCTAATGCGGGCGCCAATCGTCGTGATGACGCCAACACTGCCGGTTTGGCTCTTTTGCGCCGCCATCAAGATCGACTCGATCAGCGTGCAGGTCGTCGTCTTGCCGTCGGTGCCGGTGACGCCGATCACCGTCATGGCCCGGCTGGGAAAGTTGTGCAAGGCTGCGTTCAAGCGCGCCAATACTTCACGCCCATCGGCTACTTGAACATAGGGCACATCGGCCGGTATTGGGATCTGAAGCCGGCTTAGGTCGTCGACGGTGTGTGTGCCAACCACCGCCACCGCTCCCGCTTCAACCGCCGCCGGGATAAACCGATGGCCATCCACGCGCAGACCTTGTACGGCAACGAAGATCGATTGCGCTGTGACCTTGCGGTTGTCGGCCACGGCCTGAGTCACAATTGGATCTTCTGCCTTGTCGGCATAGTTCAGGCCAATCTGTTGCAGAAGTTGAGAAAGGTGCATACGACTAGATATCCCCTGATCCACGTACCAGCGCAAGTCCTGCAATCAGGACGACAGCGAAGAAGATGACGCCCGCACCGACCCAAATCGGAGGCAGACGGGTGGCGTTTTCGCGTGCCTGCTCCAGGGATGTGGGCGTGGGCGTATAGGTTGGGGTGGGTGTCGCTGTCGGCGGAGCCGGTGTCGGCGTCTCCGTCGGGGTTGGGGTATCGGTGGGCGTTGGCGTCTCTGTCGGCGTCTCGGTTGGCGTCGGCGTCTCCGTGGGCGTGGGCGTGTCGGTGGGCGTCGCCGTCGGCGCAAACGGATCCGGTGTGGGCGTGTCGGTGGGCGGCGGCGTTTCTGTCGGCGTCTCCGTCGGGGTTGGGGTATCGGTGGGCGGCGGCGTTTCTGTCGGCGTCTCCGTGGGGGTGGGCGTCTCTGTCGGCGTCGGCGTCTCGGTCGGTGTCGGCGTGTCGGTTGGTATCGGGGTGTCCGTCGGTGTCGGGGACGGCGTCGGCGTGTCCGACGGTGTCGGTGTGGGCGTGGGTGGCGGCGGCACCAGCGCCGGGATCAGTCGATCCATTTCCTCCACTGAATCAAAGGTGCGTCCGCCGTCGATGCTACGCAGCACCCAGGCATCGGCCGTGCCGGCGTAGATAACACCGGGGGTATTGACCGACGGGGTCAGTTTGTAGACTTCGCCGTTGTACACAGCGTCGTTGACGGTGGCCTGGCTCCACACGCCATCATAGCGTTCCCAGATCCCCTGATTGGTAGCGAGCACCAGACGATACCCTGCGGGTGAGATATCAAAAAGCTGTAGGCTGCCTGGCAGGCTGCCATCGCGGTCCCAGATCTCTCCATCCGCACTGCTATACAGGCCGCTGGCAAAGGTGGCTGCATAGATTCGATCCTCGAAGACGTCGAGTCCGCGTACGACCGCAGTTGCCGAGATTCCCCCGACCTGTTCCCACACGGTCGCAGCGGGCGGCAGACGGAAGAGGCCGCGATGTGTCCCCGCGTAGAGGATGCCATCCTTCTCGGCAAAGGCGCGCACGCGCAAGGCGTCGCCGTCTAGCCCAGTTGAAAGTCGTTCCCAGGTGCGCCCTTGATCCGCACTGCGCAAGACACCGTCGAAGCGTGTGCCGGCGTAGAAGACAGTCTGTCCATTTTCAACGCGGGCAAAGAGGCGGCCCACTGCACTGTTCGGGCTCAACACGGTGGAGAGAGAGGGTTGAAGGCTCCAGTTCAGCCCACCGTCCTCGCTGACGAAGAGTGCGCCAAAGCCGCCGTCGGCAGCCAGCACAAAGTTAGGATTCTGTGGGTCAAAGAGGATCGCAGCAATACTGGCACTGGGCGGCAGCGGCGCATTGGTGCCGGCCCATGTCTGCCCACCATCGGTGCTGCGATAGATGGCCGATGGGGAGGGTGAATTGAGTGTGCCGGCAAGCACGACGCTGGGATTGTCGGGTGCGACGGCCAGCGCGATGACGGCGTTGGGGCTAGGTGTAGTCGTGTTCTGTGCCGCCAGTCCGTAGGGCGTGAGCAACGTCAGCACAAAGACAATCCAGTATAGAGAACGCACCCGATGCCATAGCCACACCGCCGACTTCAACGGTGACGTCTTTATCAACATGAACTGCTCCTCCAGGGGAGAGGTGAACTGTAAAATTGGATTATACGATAGCTCCACCAAAGCGCCAAGATGGTCGGGGAAACAGAAAAAGTTGCCTTGCTGCGTGGTACAGGCACTTGGGTGAGTGTTCCTGTCATCGCCAGGGATCGTTGCCAACATCAGTGTCGACTTGGGTTTCGAACCAATCAGCAGATTGCACATAGCCCCCCCTGGCGCTGGTAAGCTATAATCAGATTCTCGGGGCATTACCCTTGAATTTCTATTCAGTTCGAAAGCGGTCCGTATCGGTCAGGGCTCACCAATGATAAACACTCCCTTCATCGATTTGATTCACAACGTCTCACTGCTGTTGGCCATCGCCCTGATTTTCGATATGGCAACATTGCGCCCGCTCCACCTCCCTGAACGGGTGCAACAGGTACTCACCGGTCTTACTCTGGGCACAGTCGGTATCTTTGTTATGTTGTCACCCTGGACGTTTGCGTCTGGCATTGTCTTTGATGCCCGCTCTATCCTTCTGGGCATGACCGGCCTGTTCTTTGGCACTCTGCCCACGGTCATCGCCATGGGCATGACCGCTGCCTTTCGCCTCTCTCAAGGGGGAGCAGCGACATTGGCGGGCGTGACGGTCATCCTGGCTACCGGGTTGCTGGGCCTCGCCTGGCGACACTATCGGCAACGGTCACTGGTCGACATCTCGGTACGCGAGTTCTACCTGTTTGGTGTCCTATCCCATGTGGTGATGCTCTTGTTGATGTTCCTGTTGCCCTGGGAAACGGCCCTCAAGGTGCTGTCTGATATCAGCCTTCCGGTTCTGGTTCTCTATCCGCTGGGTACCGTCATGCTGGGCTTGTTGCTGCGCGGCCGTCTACAGCGCGGACGTTCAGAAGAACTGCGAAGAGAGAGCGAACAACGCTACCGACTATTGGCCGACAACATTTCCGACGTGTTGTGGATTCTGAACCTTGAATCAGGAGAGTGGGAGTATGTAAGCCCTTCGGTCGAGCGATTGCGCGGATACACTGTCAAAGAAGTCCTCGCACAATCGCTCGAACAGACGGTGCCTTCCGGCTCATACGAAGAGACTCTGGCAAAAGTCAAAGAACGCACTCAGTTGATGTTGAACAGCGATGACGAGCCGCACGCCTACATCGACGAGGTGGAGCAGAGCCGCAAAGATGGCTCAACGGTTTGGACAGAAGTGTCGACGCTCTATACAAGAAACGACAAAGGACAACGCTCAGTATTGGGTGTCAGCCGGGACATCACGGAACGCAAACGGGCAGAGGAAGCGCTGCGCACAAGCGAAAACAACTTTCACCGGCTGGTCGAAGAAGCGCCCATCGCCATCTTTATCCAGATCGAAGGTCGGTTTGCGTATGCCGATCGAGCCTGTCTGCAACTGCTTGGCGCCGATACAGGCGAGCAAGTGTTGGATGAGGTTGTGATTGACCGCTTTCATCCAGATTTTCACGAGATGGTGCGCGAACGCATCCGAAAGGTAAATGAAGACCAACAAGCGGTTGACGCCACGGAGATGAAAATCGTGAGATTGGAGGGCACGACGACCGATGTGGAAGCCTTTGACGTTCCATTTGTTTTTCATAATCAGCATGGAGCGCTCAGTTTCCTATGGGACATCAGTGGCAGGAAGCAGGCTATCGAAAATGCCTTTGAGTTGGCCCTGGAACGAGAGCGACGGTCGGTGTTGACATCCTTTGTGCGGGAGGCATCGCACGAGTTTCGGACACCCTTGTTTCTCATTGAAGCCAACCTCTACTTGATCGAGAAGTTGACCAATGCCGCAGAACGCACGCAGAAAATAACCGAAATCAAACAGCAGCTCACCGGCATTACACGGCTCATCGGAAATGCTGACGGAAAGTACGATGCTCGATACTGAGGGCATCAGTGACATGGAAACACTCGATCTGAATAGGCTGCTCAGTGAGGTTATCGATGATCTTGAACACCAGAGTCCGGCGCATGCACCGAAGCTGAGTCGAGCGTTCTTGCCAGATCTGCCGCACATCATGGGCAGTTCACATCAGATACAGACTGCCCTGGCAGAGATAGTGGGCAATGCTCTCCGCTTCACACCGGCAGGAGGATGACATCAGCGTGTGCAGCGGTCGCCACGCCGATGGCCTGATGATTGAGGTTCAAGATAGTGGGCCGGGCATCCCAGCCGATGCACTGCCTCATCTTTTCAAACGCTTCTACCGCTACGACACCGCTCACACCACGCCAGGGCTGGGGTTGGGGTTGTCCATGGCACAGGCGATCATCAAGAGCCACGGGGGGCGCATCGAGGTCGAGAGCCAGGTGGGGTCAGGCAGCCTTTTCCGTGTGGTGCTGCCACTAAGCGATAGTAGTGAACCAATACGCATAGCGTAGAGAGTGATTTTTTTGAGAGCAGTTTAGACAGGGGTAGGGTGGCAATGAGCTTACAGGATGCCAACACAGCAGGACAAAACCTGAATCATGATTCTTCGAGTAGAAAGAGATCGTCCGCATGCGCGTTGTTCGCCATGAATCTGTTGGGCGGTTTTGAGGATGCCAATCAGGCCGCTGCAGAATTGACCGGCTATACACGCGAAGATCTGCGCACCCTGGCTGCCGATGATCTGTTTGTCACGGTTGCTCCTATGCAGGAGAGCGTACGCTCCTTCTTTGGGGGCGGTGAATCAGTCAGAGAAATTCTGGTGCGGCACAGCGACGGGCACACTGTGCCTGTTGAGCTGAGTCTATCTACGCTTCAACTGGGTAATAGCGACATCGTGTTGGCGACTGTGCAGACGGTCACAGAGCGTAGGCAGGCTGAACGAGAACGAAGAATCGTTGAGGCGCGTTATCGGGCCATTACCGAACACTTCCCCAACGGCCATATTGCGCTCTACGATCAGGATCTGCGTTTTACCGTTGTCAACGGCAAGGGTCTGGCCGATATTGGCATGACGCCCGCCGACCTGTCGGGGAAACGGCTTCGAGACATCTTCCCGCAAGAAATTTATCAGCGGGATGAGCCTGCATTGCGTGCGGCTTTAGGGGGAGAAACAACGCGGACAGTGGTTCCGTTCGGCAATGAATTCTTTCAGGTAACTACTTCACCAGTATGGGATGACCAGCGGACGATCATCGGGGGCATGGTGATATCTCAGAATGTCACGTCCCTGAAGAAGACAGAGCTGGCGCTGCAAAACACGTTGGATCAACTGCGCCTCGCCATCAATACGGCCCATCTGGGCATCTGGCGATTGACCATCGAGAGCGGACACCTGGAATGGAATGATCACTTGCTGGAGATTTATGGCATCAGTCGCCTGGAATTTCAGACGAATCTAGATGGCTGGCGCGCTCAGGTGCACCCCGACGATGTGGACTATGCCAATAGCCGGCTGGCTGAAGCTTATCACGGCAAGCGCGTCTTTGATGTGGAATTTCGCGTGATTCGCCCCGACGGCGAAGTCCGCCATCTCAATGCTTCCGCTGCCCCGGTTTACGATGAGCAACACAAGCTGGTTGAACTGATTGGCGTCAATATCGACATCACCAGTATTAAAAAGAACAAAGAGGCGCTGCACGAAAAGGAGACATTCCTCCAGGCCATTTTCGACAACAGCCTCAATGCCATCATGGTGGCCGACGATGCCGGCAATTACATCTCTGTGAACAAGGCTGCCGCAGATATGTTTGGGCATCCCGTCGAACAACTGATTGGGATGAATGTTGGCGATTTGCGCACCTCTGGCGATCTACGCACGTCTGGCGATTTGCGAACGTCGACCGCAGCCGATGCAGCGGAGCGCTTTCAACAATATGTGACGGCAGGCAAGGAAGTCGGCGAGTTCGAATTCCTGCGCCCGAATGGTGAGGTTCGTGTGGCGCAGTATCACGCTGTGAGGATCGCCGAAAACTTTCATCTCAGCATCCTGGCCGATATCACCGATCAGAAGCACGCCGAACAGAATCTGCTCGCCGCCGCCACACGCTTCCGGGCACTCTTCGACGCAGTGCCAATCCCCACTTACACCTGGCAACGTGTCGAGGATGACTTCGTTCTCGTCGACTGTAATGACAGCGCGATGAAGGCCACCCATGGCGAAGCTGCCAGGCTAATAGGCAGCAGAGCAGGTGAACTATACCGCGACGTTCCGCAGATCCTGGCCGACTTTGAGAAGTGCTTCCAAGAGAAGACGAGCATTGAGCGCGAAATGTGGTATCAGCTTCGGTCGATTGAGGGGCGACAACTGGTCAACACCTGGTATGTCTACGTTCCCGACGACATCGTTATGGTCCACGCAGAGGATATCACCGAATATAAACGCGCCGAGTTAGCACTTCAAGAACACGAAGAGCGACTTCAACTGGTGCTGAAGGGCGCCAATTTAGGCTACTGGGACTGGAACATCCAGACCGGAGAGGTTACGTTCAATGAACGTTGGGCCGAAATGCTGGGGTATTCTCTGGCCGAGATAAAACCTCATGTAGATAGCTGGATGGAATTGACTCACCCAGAAGATCTTCCCGCAAACATGGATCTCCTGAATCAACATCTCGCCGGGCAGATTCCGAATTACGAAACTGAGCACCGCATGCTGGCCAAAGACGGAAGCTGGCGTTGGGTTCTGGATCGGGGCAAGGTCATGGCCTGGGATGATGAGGGGAAGCCTATCCGTGCCGCAGGAACGCATCTTGACATCACCGAGCGCAAAGAGATCGAAGGTGCGCTGGTTGAAAGTGAACAGCGTTTCCGCGCCCTCATGCAGCAATCACCCCTGCCTATGGCGATCTTTGCGTCCGACGGCACCCTGATTGAAGGAAACTCGGCCCTCGTCAAGCTGTGGTCTCTACCCGCGACCGCAGCTTTGGCCGATGGCAAGTACAATGCACTCAAGTCGAAACGTAACGCCGAATTGGGCATCGACGGTTATATTCGCAAGGCGTTTGCGGGTGAGCCGGTGCTGATTCCACCTTACGAGTCTAGTGCAGCGATTGCCTTAAAAGAGTTTGATATCATGGTCGACAATATCCAGAAACGCTGGCTTCGTTCCCATTACTACCCCATCAAAGACTCAAGTGGAACCCTGACCAATGTCGTGTTGGTTCACGAGGATATTACCGACCGTAAGCGCGCCGAAGATGATCTGCAAAAGGCTCAAGAACGTTTTGAAAAGGCATACCGATACCATCCCATTGCGATGGAGATGTTCAGGGTTAAGGCTGCAGAGACAGTAGACGCCAACCAGCGTTACCTGGAAGTGATGGGCTATTCGTGGAGTGAACTGATCGGTACCAGGGCCGGACTCGATATATGGCCGGATCACGAGCAACGGCAACAGGCTACCGAGACACTGCTTCAAAACAGGTACTTGCGTGAGTACCCGGCGCAGTTTGTGACCAAAACAGGTGATGTACGCGACGTCTTAATCAGCGCATCGATGCTGGATATCGACGACGGAGATCTGGCAATTGCCTCGTACGTAGATATCACCGAACGTAACCAGGCCGAAGAGTCTCTGCGGCAATTGAACCAGGCCATCGATCAGAGTCCTGTTTCTGTTGTCATCACCGATGTACTGGGCAATATCGAGTACGTCAACCCCAAATTTTGTCAAGTGACAGGCTACACCCTGGAAGAAGCTCTGGGTCAGAATCCGCGGATTCTGAATTCTGGCTTCCACTCCAAAGCGTTTTATGAGGAAATGTGGGCGACCATCACCTCTGGCCAGGTTTGGCGCGGCGAAATGTGCAACCGCAAGAAGGATGGCAGCCTGTACTGGGAACAGGTCTCCATCGGCGGCGTTAAAGATTCTGTAGGGGATGTAACGCACTACGTAGCGGTCAAAGAGGATATCACCGAACGCCGGCGTATCGATGAAGAACACGCCCGCCAGGAACGGCTGGCCGCGGTCGGTCATCTGGCGGCAGGCATTGCCCATGATTTCAACAACATCCTGGGGGTCATCGTTATCTACGCACAGATGCTGAGTCGCTCGGCTGAACTACCCGAACGTCTTCGCGAGCGAGCGGCAATTATTCACCAGCAGGCCCGACACGCAAGCGATCTGATCCAGCAGATCCTCGATTTCAGCCGGCGCAGCAACATGGAACGGCAACCCCTCAATCTGCTGCCACTGCTCAAAGAGCAGGTCAAACTGCTCGAGCGTACGCTGCCCGAGCATATCGAGGTGAGGTTGGACTATGGCAACGAAGAGTACATCCTCAACGCCGACCCCACGCGTATCCAGCAGGTCGTCACCAATTTGGCCGTCAATGCACGCGATGCCATGCCGCACGGCGGCAAATTGTGTATGGAACTCTCGCACGAGACGCTTGGCGAAGACGCTCTCTTGCCCGTGGTCGGTATGCCTCCAGGGCAATGGACGAGACTTACCGTGGCAGACACGGGAACCGGCATCAGCACCAATGTTATGGAACACATTTTTGAACCGTTTTTTACAACCAAAGAACGTGGACGTGGCACGGGTCTAGGGCTGGCACAGGTCTATGGCATCGTCAAGCAACACGATGGCCACATCAAGGTGTTGAGCGAGGAGGGCGTTGGTTCGACCTTCGAACTCTACTTCCCAACCTGGCTGCAAGTGAATGATCTTGACACAGGTCTGGACGAGCCGGCCGACTTGCCGCAAGGCGCGAGCCAACGTATTTTGCTGGTCGAAGACGATGAGGTTTTGCGCCAGGGCTTAGAGGAATTACTGACAAACTGGAACTACAGTGTCCTGAAGGCGGCCAATGGTTTGGAAGCAATGGCGATCCTGGCCGATACGCACGACACGGTAGCGATGGTGCTCAGCGATGTCATCATGCCGCGCATGGGCGGTGCAGATCTTTTGGCCCACATCTCAGAGAAATACCCTCATATCCCGGTCGTCTTCATGACAGGCCATCTCGACGAGAAGGACATGAATGAATTTGGAGACTTGGGTCTGAAAACCTGGCTCCCCAAACCGCTGGACATTCGTGCATTGGCTCAGATCATTGTCGAACTTATCGGCCACGAGACCGCACTGTAAATGTCAACAGAACCTTTCAAACGATCTCCTCTTCCGCTTCGTCTGGCTTTTCAGAAAGTACCTGCCGCCGCCGCCAGGAATCGCCTTCCTTAACGGTCAGGCGTGCAATCTCCACCACTGCGTTGGATCCGGCCAGGTGGATCAGCAGCGGCAAGGATCCGCCGATACTGTAGACGGTGGGCCAGATCCCCTGTTGCGCGCTGCCTTCCCATAGATAGCGCAGAAGGGCCTGACTGGCGCTATGGGCCGATTCCATTGTCTGTCGAGAGACAAGACCGGCGCGTCCATTGGCTGCCACGCCGGGTTTGCTTTTTTCGTCATCGCTCAAGAGAGCGACGTTGTTTTCAACGACGTTGTCTTCTGCGTGGATCGTGTTCAGTTCGGCCACAAGCAGACGAGCCACTGCTTCCACACGTGCAGGCTGCTCGCGGCTGAGGATCTGCCCCAGCACGGTGCGCAATTCATGTAAAAAGGACCATGCCAACTCGTGTGATCCGGTGGCGAGGAGTGGCGCCAACACATGATCCGTGTAGAAAAGAGCTAACGCTTTGCCGTCGAGCGCTTGCGGCGCTTGTTGCCGAATCGTCGCCAGGATGGCTACAGCCCGGTTGTGCCCTCCCTGGCTGCTGAGCAAGGCGGCGTGCATGCGCAGCGCCTCTTCGCGAAGATGTTCTTCGCTAACAGGCGCATTGCCAAAAAGACGACGAAGGCGGGCGCCCCATGTCGGCGGGCGTCGTTGACGGAGGATCGCCAGTGCGGCCTGCGCCTGCCCGTGCGCAAGATACGCGTCCGCCGTCCCCCAAATCACGAGCCGCTCGGGGTGTACTTCGGGCAGCGCCTGGGCCCACCGTAGGGCTTTCTGCGTTTGGGCGTGCGCCTCGTCGCGCTTGCCTGCGTCTAGCAGCCCCGCGACAAGGACGTTGTATGCCTCACTGCGTGTCGGATCGTGGGGATCGATCCGATCCACGACGGCGATGGCGTGATCGTACTCGTTCAGCCTGAGTAGTGCAGCCGCGGCCGAGGCGGCCGTCCAGCCGTCGCTGCCCGCGCCCAGCGTTGCCAGTCGATCGGCGAGCACAGCTCGATCTGGGGCAGACAACTGCGTCGGATCGAGTCGGTCTACGGCCTCTTTGAGTGTATAAAACTGGAAGTCAATGTCTATATTGGCGCGTGGACGACGCACCTGCCGCAACACTTTGTGATCTGACTCGCGAAACGAAATACCGCTCTCGCGCCGGGCATCCTGAATGTTGGCGATGGTCAGCACCTGTTCGAGGATCGCGCGTACGTCGCCGCCCAGGGCAAAGACCGTGGACGCGTAGCGCCGGCTCAGCAGCGAAGTCAAGGTGGTCACCTGCACGGTTTCCAAACAGCGCTGCAAAAGACGGCGGCTGCGCTGGGGTCGGTGTTTCTTCTCGATCCAGTGGACGGCGCCGGTGGCAACTTGCTGCAAAAAGTGCGCGCCGGCGTCGCCATGCTGTCGAATCGCCTGCCGGATCAGTGCGTTTGTCAGCGGGTGTAGCCCCAGACGTGATACGGTCTCGGCCAACAGCTCGCGCCGATCTTGTTGGCTGAACAGTGTGATCCAGATGTCGGGCACTTGGTCCAGACGTTCCAAACACGAAAAGGCCAGGGGGTCGTCGTCTACCAGGGCGGCGGCACAGGCTATGTGCAGCAGTTGTTCGCCCCAACTGGCGCGATCTCCGTCGGCCGGTCGGTGCAGCAAGAAACGCAACGCCTGCAACCGATTCGCAATGAAGATGGCGATTTCAACATCATCGGCGGCGCGCCGCGCCAGCATGGGCAGTATACGATAGGCGGCCAGCGGTTCGCGGTCTCGGATGAGTTCCACCAGGGCCAATGTGGCATCCGCGCTGCCATGTTCGGCCAGCGCCAACAGACAGCGGCGCAGCAGCCAGGTATCCGGCTGGCGCACCTGTCGATCGGCCACAGAAATATTAGATTGATCGGCAGAGCGGAGGGCATGGGCAGCGGCCTGCACCAATGGCTCCCTCGCTTCAGGATCTACGCGTTCTCTTGTCAGTTCATCCTGGAGTATCAAACTCATGGTTCTTTGTATTCTGTCGGTTGCAGAGTTTGGCGTGGCTGCGCTGCCCGGCACACTGTGGGCGCAGCAAGCAGCGCCCCTACCGATCAAATCACGCTTTCGGCGTTCCTCGCCGCCGCATCACCAGGCACCTGCCAAGTTGATGAGCAGGGTGAGACCGAACAGCAGCATGGCGACGGCCAACAAAAAGAAGCCGAGCCGTTGCAATTGGGCCGAACGTCTTAGGCTTTGCCCATGCTTGCGGTGGGCGCGCGTGCCTGCATCCAATTGTTCTGTGTTTTGGGGAGTAACTTTCTTGACGTTCGCCAACCACCAGGCCCGGTTACAAAATACCCAGGCGCCAATGTCGCTGGCACGGACGAGGGATCGATCTTTGGGCACAGGTGCCTGACTCCAGTTACTTTTGCGGTTGAACTTGTATCTCTTCAAACTTTTGCAAGGCAGCCTGAAGCTGCTCCTGGCGCATGCCCATGGTGAGATCGCCGCGGGTTCGCTCCAACACGCTGCGCAGGACGTCAGTCTGGCGACGTAGACCCCCGGTCACGGCATCTGGAAAGTCTACCGTGCTCAACACAGTATAGATTTCATCCATCACTGTCAAATACGGTTCCGCTTCCTGGACCTGGTTGCGCCGCATCAGGTCGAGGACAAAGCGCCGCATTTCGGTAGCAGCTTCGCTCAACCCGTTGAGGTAAGTGGCGCCCGTGACGTAGAGCTGATCCGGTGTGGGTAGGTCGGTATCGGCCACGAAGGCATAGACCAGATGAGACTCGACCAGTTCTTTGAGTGCATCCTGCGTGTAGCCGGCGTGGTAGAGGTAGGGATAGTCTGCCAACGGTTCAACCATTGCCAGCGCATCACGCCGGGCCTGGGTGAGCATGGCTTCGGCTTCCTCAAATTCATGGCGGTGGATAGCGCGAATACCCTGTGCACAGGAACGAACCAGCGCGCGGCTACGTTGTAACGTGTCATCGCGCAGATCGTTGATCGTCTCAAACTCTTGGGTAATGCGATCAACCCGGGCGGCAATTTGATCCAGCTTCATGACAGCTTCCTTTTTCGAGTCTTCATCTTCTGCAAATGAAACGTTGCCCTTCATTATACAACACCTTCTCAGTTTGACAGCGTCGGCCACACACCGGGGGGTGTGTCCCAGATTTCGGTGGCGAACTTCGGGAAGCCACGACGGATGGCACGGAGGTCGATCCCTACGGTAGGGACGGGCCTCCGTGCCGGTCCGTTCTGTCGGTGAAACCGGATGGACATGGATCCACCCAGTAATCCCTAGCCGACTTGCCCCCAACCATGAATATGCAGCTTCAAACCGGGACAGTGATCGTCGCAACGCCAGCACCGGGTGAGTCCGACCGCAGCGGACGGCGCCCGGAGCCTGCGGAGGGCGTATCGAAGCCAAGCGGGTCCATCACGAGATCTCGTAGACCCGCTTTCTGAAGCGGACCGCTCCCTTGATTTCGATACGCTGCGCACTCAATCGGCGGTCGCTAACCCTGGGTTGCCGTTTGTATCTTCAAGTTTGGAATTCCTGCAAACCGGCGAGCGTCTTATTGCGCAGGCGAAAGTGACGGGGACTGAATATCAGCCATCTATTGGTTTGCATGGGGGGCGATTTTCCAGTATTGTACCGGTTTAGAAAATGCGAAAAGGACCCGACGAGATCAGGCGATCTCACGGGTCCTTTCGGCGTTTTTGCGAGAGTACCGATCAAAAAAGATTCATGGCCAAGAGGGTTTCATGCAGCGACTTTCCCCCGCAGCGGTTGCACTACCGCTGAAAACACGTCCGCGGATTAGTTCCCCCATTTCAGGGATCTTAGCCGCCAAATTTTTCTATTTTGTCTTCTTTGCTTCATTAGGGCCGCTGGTTTCGTTCTTTAACATCTACCTCCAATCACAAGGGCTCAGCGGCGCACAGATCGGGTGGATCAGTAGTATGGCGCCTCTGATTACGTTGGTCTCAAGTCCGTTTTGGGGAGGTCTGGCCGATCGCTGGCAGATCCACCGCCCGGTGCTGGTTCTGTGCACGATCCTGACCGGTGTGGTGACGATGCTGCTGACTGCTGCTCAGGGATTTTGGGTGTTGATGGCGTTGGTGCTGATGCTCTTCTTCGTACGGACGCCGGTCCCGATCCTGGTCGATGCCTCAGTGATGGACATGATGCGACGCACCGGCGGCAGCTATGGGCGTCAGCGCATGTGGGGCAGCATCGGCTTCGCGCTGGCGACGTATGTGTTTGGTCTACTGATCGCGGGCAATGATCTGCGGCTGATCTTCTGGCTGCATGCCGGCTTCATCGGCATCGGTTGTACGCTGTTGGCGCTTACGTTGCCTATTGAACGCAGCAACGGCCGCGTGAATCTGGTGGCCGGGCTGCGTCAGATGATCGGGCAACCCGGTTACGCCAGCTTTCTGGTGGCGATCCTGTTTGCAGGCATAGGGCTGTCGGGGTATGTCAACTTCCTCAGTCTTCAACTGGGCGCGCTGGGCGGTAGTCAGGCTCAGATTGGCCTGGCCTGGTCTATGAATGTGGTTCTCGAAATTCCTGTTATGTACATGGGGGCACGTTGGTTTGCTCGCTACCGCTATGGACGGTTGATCCTGGTGGGGTTCGTGGGCTTCATCTTCACTTTTGCGGGCATGGCATTGGCGGCGACGCCCCTACAATTTCTGCTCGTGCTGCCGCTTAACGGCATCAGCTACGGGATCTTCTGGGTGGCTGTGGTTGGGTATGCATCGGAATCTGCACCTCCTGGTCTCACCGCCACATCGCAGGGGTTGGTCGGCGCCATTCAGGGTGGGATCGGCTGGGGGGTGGGCGCCCTCGTCTGCGGCTACTTGTGGGACGGTTTTGGTGGATCCGCCGTCTTTGCACTGTCGGCGACTGCCATTTTCATCGCAACCGTGATCTTCGGGCTAGGGAATCGCCGGCGTATTTGATCTGCGACAAAAAACAACTCAAACGTTATAGTCAGGGTAGAATCCAAAGGTTAGGTGATTGGGCCGGTCGCGCCAATCACCTAATTGTTTTTCTGGCATGCGAACGTCAGGTCGGGTATGATTCCATGCGAAGGGCCTTCCCCGGGGTTTGACCCTCGATCTCGCACAATGCTAGAATGGATAGTTATGCGAATCCTTGCCGTTAGCGACAAAGTAGTACCCATTCTCTACTCGGGGGCCATCTGCGATCATGTAGGTGACGTTGATCTGATCTTAAGTTGTGGCGATCTTCCTCACTACTACCTCGATTTTGTGATCAGCATGTTGAATCGCCCCTGCTACTTTGTTTTCGGCAACCATGGCAAAGAAATCGAATATTGGTCAAACAATACAACGGTCTCGTCGCCGCATGGTGCTGCCAATCTGCATAGCCAGGTCTACCGCGAACAAGGACTGCTGCTTGCCGGCCTCGAAGGATCGATGCGGTACAACAGTGCCCCCAAATTTCAATACACCGATGGGCAAATGTGGGGCAATATCGCAAAACTTGTGCCAAAGTTGATGTATAATCGGTTGCGCTATGGCCGGTTTCTCGACATTCTGGTGGCCCACTCACCGCCCTACGGCATCCATGATCAGCCGGATCGGGCGCACACAGGCTTCCAATCATTTCTGACGTTTATGCGCTATTTCAAACCGCGCTACCTGTTGCATGGGCACATTCACCTCTATCGCAATGACGAGACGACGCGTACGCGGTACCACGAAACTGAGATTGTCAATGTCTACCCGTATCGCTTTTTAGAGATTGATTCACCCTCATTGGATACGTGAGAGCATCATTGGAGACGTGAGAGAATTCATGGCAAGTTGGAAGAAGAGGGCTCGCAGCCTGGCGCAGAGCAGAGCCGAGCGTGAGGCGATGTATAAGTGGCGCGTCGAGGATCCTTCGCTGATCCCATTCAACTATCGCTGGGATCATGTGCAAACAGTGGTGGAGTTGGCGCTACACCTGACAGACCAGTTAGTAGATGCAGATCGCGAAGTGGTGGAGGCGGCTGCCTGGCTGCACGACATTTGCAAGATGAAGCCCGATCATGCCGCGGCCGGCGCTGTGGAGGGTGCCAATCTGCTGGCGGAAAGCGACTTTCCGTTGGCAAAGATTGATGCGGTGGTGGCCGCCATTCGCCAACATGAAGGGGTCACCCGCCCTGAAGGCGCGCCGCCGCTCAGGCCCATCGAGGCCGCCATTTTGTGGGATGCCGACAAGCTCTCGAAACTGGGCGTCCAGGCCCTTGCCTTTAGTATGAGTGCGCCCTATGCCAACGGCAAGTCCTTGCCCGAGCGCCGGGCCGACTTTCAAGAGTTCGCTGAACGTACGCTTTCGCGTACTGTCGCCAGCATGAACACCGACCCGGCGCGGCGGATGGCGGCGAGACGCTACACCGATATGATGCACGCCCTGTCACTGTGGGCCGTTGAAGAGACTGAGCAGAATTTACCGTAGCGAGGAAAGACGACGGTCATAGACTGCAACCGTTGCCGCATTCGTTACGCTTTCATGGAGAGTATCTGCATTGAAATATCATTTGATCACCCTGGGTTGCCCAAAGAATAAAGTAGACAGCGACGGCATCGAGATGATCCTGCGCGACGCCTCGATGGCCGTCACCGAAGATCCGGGCAACGCCGACATTTTGATCGTCAACACCTGCGGCTTCCTCGAAGCGGCCAAAGAGGAATCGATCGGCGTTTTACAGGATCTATCGCGACATAAGCGGCGCAATCAACTGTTGATCGCGGCCGGCTGTCTGGCACAGCGCAACGGCGACGAAGTGTTGGCGCGTGTCCCCAAAGTGGATGGCCTGCTGGGCACCCGCCGTTGGATGGACGTGGTCGATCTCGTCGAACAGATCCGCGGGGGGCGCAATGGCAGGAAGCGTTCGTTACAGCAATACGCCCTGTTGGGCGATCCCAGTAGCGACTATGCAGGCGCAGTGCCACGTCCGCCGGTGACAGGAGGCAGCGCCTACGTGAAGATCTCCGACGGTTGCAACGCTCCCTGCGCGTTCTGCACCATTCCCAGCTTTAAGGGCAAACTGCGCAGCCGTCCGCTGGAGGCGATTGTCGACGAGGCCCAGGGATTGGTCCACGCCGGCGCCCGCGAACTTGTCATCGTGGCGCAGGACACAACCGACTACGGCCGCGATTTTGGCGATCCCAACAGCTTGCCTCGTCTGCTCAGCGCCATCTGCAACCGCACCGGCCCTGATCTGCGCTGGCTGCGCCTGATGTACGCCTACCCTGGCCACGTCAGCGACGAGTTGATCGAGGTGATGGCACGTGAAGAAAAGATCGTTCCCTATCTGGACATGCCCTTGCAGCACGGCGATCCTCGCACGCTGCGCCGTATGCGCCGCCCTTCGCGGCTAGAGATGGTCTATGATCACATTGAGAAACTGCGCGGCGCCATGCCCAACATCGCCCTACGCACGACCTTCATCGTCGGCTATCCTGGCGAAACGGAGGAGGAATTCCAGGGGCTGCTCGATTTTGTCAACGCCATAGAATTCGACAAGGTCGGCGCTTTCACCTTTAGCCCTGAACCGACGACACCCTCTTACACCCAGCCCGACCCGGTGGATGATGAGGTTAAGCAGGAACGCTACGCCCGCTTGATGGAGGCACAGCAGCCTATCAGCCTGCGCAAGAATCAGGCACAGGTCGGCAAGATGTTGGAGATCCTGGTGGAAGGGGAGGGCGAAATCGCCGAGACAGGCGATCCGCTGCTGTTAGGACGCAGCTATCGCGACGCCCCTGAAGTGGACGGATTGGTGCTGGTGCCTGGAGTCAGTGGTGTGCCCATCGGCAGCATGATGGAGGTTCACATCAACGGAGCGATGGAGTACGATCTGGTGGGCGAACCGCTTCTGGCTGAGACTTTCCGCAGCAGCAAGGCAGCGGTTTCACTGATCGAGTAGTGCAACTTTGGCCGCCTGCCTGCGTATAGAGAGTAATTCGGATCGTGATCTCCTGGAGCAACTGGAGGTAGGCATGGAATTTGTCCTGAGTCTCGCCATTGGCCTTGGGTTGGCCGCAGCCGTGGGTTTTCGTGTCTTTGTGCCGTTCACCGTCATCAGTTTGGCCGCACTGAGTGGGCATCTGCACCTGGCCCCCGGCTTCGACTGGATCGGAACGTACCCGGCACTGATCGCCTTCAGCGTCGCCACGTTGATCGAAGTTGTTGCCTATTACATCCCCTGGGTCGACAACCTGCTAGATGCCATTGCCACACCGGTGGCGGTTGTGGCCGGCGCCGTGATTACCGCATCTGTGGTGGGTGACGTCTCGCCGTTGATGCGCTGGAGCCTGGCCGCGATTGCAGGCGGCGGGGTGGCAGCCATGGTGCAGGGCAGCACCGTCTTTCTGCGCGGCACCTCCACCGCGGTGACGGGCGGCCTGGGCAACTTTGCCGTCTCTTCGGCAGAGTTGTTGGGATCGGCGCTCACATCCACGCTGGCGATCTTCTTGCCGGTGATCGTCGTGATTGTGCTGGTGCTTCCGTTCCTGGCGCTGCTGCGCAGACGACGCAAGCCGCTGGCCAGAACCGACACCATGAACGATCGTCTGTTCCATCCAAATTAGGCTTAAAGAAAAAGAGCGCCGGTCCGCGGACCGGCGCTCTTTTTGTTGAAGAATCTATCCTGCGCTACCAAAACCAGCCGCGACGCCGTTCGCGTTGAAGATGCACCCAATGCGCTACCTGCTGTTGGAGCGCGCCCAGTGTGCCTTCGAGGGCGCGCAGCCGGCTTTCGAGTCGTTCTTTGCGTGTCTCTTCGCGCCGCTGATACTCAGCCAGAACACGTTCGACTTCCAGCACACGCTCGCGCAGTTTGCGGTTTTCTTCCTTCAGGTTGAAATTGTCTTGAACAACGACCCCCATCAGATCGCGCAGTGCGCCCTGGCTGTTCAGGATCGCCTGCTGCGTGTCGGACATGGTGTAGATCAAGTCGCCCATGGCCTGGGGGAACTGTGGCGCCGAAAAAGGCACCACTGCTTGCGGCGTGCTTTCGTATGGTGCCGGCTCCACCGGCGCGTGGAGGACATTCAGGCGGTGCGTGATTTGTTCGTATGTGCTACCCTCAGATAAGAGACCGCGGATGATGCTCAACGTCTCCACGTCGGATGCGCTGAAACGGCTATCCGCATCCGACTCTGTATTCTTTAGGAAATCAGAAAATCGCTGAATCCAGCGACGTAACGTCCCTGGTGCCACATCCAGTAGTTCGGTGACCTCAGAAAAGGTCTGGCTGGTTTGATCAGGGCGTTGGGTCGAAATGCGGTGATCGAAGGATGGCTCGTTCATAGACAGGTCATCTTGGCTGGGCGAGTGGGAACAAACACGAACGACGGTTGGGTGCACTTACTTATCGTCTACGACGCGCCATTGGCCCGAGATGGTATTGTTGGAGTCGTCGTCCCAGATGTCCCAGACTTCACGATCTGGCTGATCGGAGGGTGGCGGTCGACGATGTCCCAGGCGCAACAAAGCGCGCTCCACGGCCTCGCGCGGGGCGAGGTTGACGAAGATCTTGGCGGCAAAGATCAGAACCGCCGTGTCATCAAACGGCCCGATCAACAGGTCGATGGGGGATATCAAATAGAAAAGCGCAAAAGAGATCAGGGCCAGTTTGAGTAGAAACGCAACCCGTGGATCTTGTATCAGTTGCCAAGTTACTGCCAAATCCCGTAAAATGTCTGAGAAACGCCAGTTGCCAAGTTTACCTTGATTGTTTGTCATTGCTTTCTCCTCTCATAGAAACACACTCAGTATAGCGAAGAATGGCTTCGCTGACAACACGCAAACTAGTCTCGAGAACAGCCGCCATGCCGACTACAACGCAGATGTTCGTCGATTATCCAGATATACTGCTCCAGGTGATAGCGGAACTGCGCGGCGCATTTTTGGATGCGGCAGAGACGCGCCGCGATGCTGTCGATCTGTTGGCCGCTCAGATCACCGATCCGACATCGATTCTGATGGCGTATCAGGAACTGATCGAGTTTCACCTGCAAGCGCAGGATGCGCTGGCTCGGTTGCTCGGCGAAGGCGGCGAAATGGTTGAGGCGCAGTTCAGCCGCGAGTTTGGCGCCATTCGGCAGATGGGGCCGGCCAAGTTAGAGCGAGAAATGCCCTGGCATCAACCTGAAAGCGTTGCCGAACTGCTCTACTACTACGGATTTATTGGCCGAGGCTTTAAGGGCGCCGGGCAAAATGCACACACCATTGTTTACATTCCCAGCGATGTCGCCCCCTGGTTGCCAAGCCCAACCGGTCATGAAGGCGAAGGCGCGCTCCCTGTGATCCCTGTGCCGCCACCGCCCACCTCGCGTATGTTGCTGACGGAAGATGCGCTGATCGAGGACGTTGGCACGCTGTTGGGCTTCCTGCATACGGATGTGCTGCGCTTGACCGAAAAAGGCATCCCCAACCTCGAAGACGTTGCCCGTATCAGCGAACGCATGCAGCACACATCCCTCTCGTCACCGGCCACGGCCGGCAGCGATGAAGAGCAGGCATTAGAAAGCGTGCGCCTTTCGCTGCTGCTGCACCTGGCTAACCGTTTGGGCTGGCTGCGATTGGTGGGCGATCAGGTCAAACTCACCGGGAATCGGGTCTATGCTTTCCTGGAACAGACACGCGCCGAGCAACGGCAGGTGTTGTGGGAAGCGTGGCGAGACTCGCCCGAATGGAATGATCTCTGTCGCGTCCCGTCGTTGCAGTGCGCCGAAACCGGCAACTGGACAAACGATCCGCACCAAACGCGTCTGGCTGTGCTCGATCTCTTGCGTCAGTTACAGCCGGGCGCCTGGTACAGCCAGTCCGACGTGATGGCTGCGATCAAGGAACATTCTCCCGATTTTCAGCGCCCCACGGGTGACTATGACAGTTGGTACATCCGCAGTACCAATACGCAGGAGTTCCTGAAAGGTTTCGATCATTGGGAAGAGGTAGAAGGCGCACTGTTGCACTTTCTCTTTAGCGGGCCGCTTTACTGGCTGGCCGCCGTGGATCTGGCCGAACCGTCCGCCGGCGACGATCTGTTGATTTCGCTCAGCCCGTGGGGGGCGCGGTGGCTAGGCCTGGATGCAGAACAGCCCAATGAACCGATCCGCCGCCCCATTACCGTGAACGACGAGTTTCAGATCAAGTTGCCATTGGGCACACCCCTCACCGATCGTTTTCGGGTTGAGCGTTTCGCCCAATGGCAGAGCAGTTATCCACAGTTTGTCTACCAGATCAACCAACGCAGTCTCACCCGCGCCGGCGAGGAAAACATTACGCCGCAACGCGTGCTAGAGTATTTGCAGAAGCATACGCGCCACATCCCCGACAAGGTCATCAATAGCCTCAATCGTTTTGCAGAGCGGCAACGCACACCTAATGTCTAGATTTCGTTGATGTATCTCGCTAATTATTGTTCTTCTGTACAGGCGTTTGACAGTGTACTCAATCGGTTGTAATATTCCCATCCATAATCCAGGAAGGTCCTCCTTCAACATAAAACCTTCAACATAAAACCGGCAAAACGATTCCCCTGTAAGGCCGGTAGTCGTGTAACGTATCATGAGATCCGCCCGGGTAGGGCCGATATCCTCGCAGCAAGCATGCTGCTGAACCACATCTGACGCAATATCAGAAAATATAAGTTTCCGAGCAACACCGTTTCGTATTTTCATCAACGTGGATGTCCAATCGTACCGCTGTCTAGAGTCCGCTGATTGGTTTCGGATTCGATAGTGGCCTGATTCGTGATCCGCGATCTGCCGTTTTTAATCGTCAGATCGTCGATTCTTCTATCGTGTGTTTGCGGTCGTTTTTGTTTTCTATTCCCGACTACCAAAGGAGAACCGTATGCGTTTATTCAAGATTCCCAGTTCGCTCCGCCTCATCATCCTGTTGATGGGGTTGACGCTGGTCCTGGCGGCCTGCCCGGCCCCTGCGTCTGAAGGCGACACCGGGGCTGCTGCCCCTGCCGCCACGACGGCCGCTTCTGAAGAGGCCACCAGTACAGAGCCTGGCCGCGGCACTGATGGAACTGTGAACCTGCTCTATTGGCAGGCCGTCTCCATCATCAACCCGTACCTCTCGAGTGGCACGAAGGATTACCATGCGGGTTCGCTCGTCTTGGAACCATTCTTCAACTATAACCCCGATGGTGAACTTGTGCCCGTCTTGGCTGCAGAGATCCCCACGCTGGCAAACGGCGGCATCTCTGAGGATCTGATGAGCATCACCTGGAAGTTGAAGGAAGGCGTGCTCTGGTCGGATGGCACACCATTCACCGCCGAAGACGCCGTCTTCACCTGGGAATACTGCACCACCCCCGAGACCGGCTGTAGCTCCACCGGTAACTACGAGGGTGTCGAGAACGTCGAGGCCCTCGATGATTTGACCGTCAAGGTTACCTTCTCTGCCCCGACCCCCTTCCCCTACGGTCCGTTCGGCAGCTACCTGGCTCCGGTCATTCAGAAGGCGCAGTTTGCCGATTGTGTCGGTGCTGCTGCGCAGCAGTGTTCCGAGGAGAATTCCTTCCCGATTGGCACCGGCCCCTATGTGGTCGACGAATTCCGTGCCAACGACGTAGTCACCTTCGCCGTCAATGAGAACTACCGCGAAGAGAACAAGCCCCACTTTGCTCAGGTCGTTATGAAGGGTGGCGGCGACGCTGCTGCTGCTGCTCGCGCTGTGTTGGAAACCGGAGAAGCTGACTACGGCTGGAACCTGCAGGTTGAGCCGCAGATTCTATCTGCGATGGAAGCCGCCGGTGAGGGTACGGTTGTCAGCGCCTTTGGTGGCAATGTCGAACGTATCTTGATCAACTTCACCAACCCCGATCCGGCTCTGGGCGACATGCGCTCGGAGTGGACACCTGAGGATCCGAACCCGCACCCCTTCTTGAGTGACAAGGCTGTACGCCAGGCCATGTCGATGGCCATTGACCGCAATATCATTGCCGAACAGCTTTACGGCGCCGCCGGTCAGGCCACCTGCAACATCCTTGCCGGCCCGCCTGCCTTTGCTTCCACCGCCAACGACGGCTGCCTCGTGCAGGATATCGAAGGCGCCAAGGCCCTCCTCGAAGAGGCCGGCTGGGTAGACAGCAACGGCGACGGCATCCGTGAAAAGGACGGCGTGGAATTGAGCGTCCTCTTCGTCACCTCGACCAACGGCGTGCGCCAGAAGCACCAGGCTTTGGTCAAGCAATGGTGGGAAGAGATCGGTATTGCTACTGAACTACGCAATGTTGACGCCGGCGTTTACTTCGGCGGCGATCCTTCCAGCCCCGACACGCTGGGCAAGTTCTACTCGGACGTGGAGATGTACACCAACGGCAACGACAGCATCGAGCCGCAGCAGTACCTGGCCGGCTGGCTGTGCAACGACGGTGAAAACATCACCCGCCGCGCCAACAACTGGCTGGGTGAGAACGTCAACCGCTGGTGCAGCGAAGAGTACGACGCCCTCTTCCGCGAGTACACCGCTGCTGTTGAACCGGAAACACGACAGGAACTGGCCAAGTCTCTAAACGACATGCTCGTACAGGAATACGTCGTGCTTCCGCAGGTCTACCGTGGTTCCGTCTCTGCCCACCACAATTCGTTGGGCGGCGTGCAGATGAACGGCTGGGACACTGAGGAATGGAACATTGAGGACTGGTATCGCATCGACAGCTAACCGTCGATTGTAAATTGCTTTGTAGCATGTAAGTGGTCTGCGGCTCTTGAGTCGCAGACCACTTTCTACCTGGAGTCAGACATGAGCACATTCATTTTCCGCCGCATTTTGACCGCGATTCCCACCCTGTTGGCGATTAGTTTTGTCATTTTCGCCATCCTCGATCTGGCCCCTGGCGATCCAACCGGCAGCCTGCCGCTGACGATTGCTCCTGAAACGCGACAAAAGATCCGTGAATCCCTGGGCCTCGACGATCCCTTTGCCGTGCGCTATGTACGTTGGTTACAGCAATTTTTCATCAATGAACCACTTAATCTTATCGAGCAGACCACAGGGATCGAGATCGGGAATTCAGAAGATCGGCTGCGCTTGACTTCGTGGACAAGCCGGGGCAAACCGGTGGTCGAGTTGATCGCCGAGCGCACCCCCCAGACGCTTAAGGTCGTGGGCTTTGCCTATGTACTCTCCATTCTATTGGCGATACCGCTGGGGGTGGTGGGGGCGGTCAAACAAAATTCACTCTTTGACCAGGTGAGCACGGTCTTTTCGGTAATTGGCTACTCGGTGCCCACCTTCTTTACGGGGCTGCTGGCCATTGTTATCTTTAGCGTGAACCTGAAATGGTTCCCTTCGGTCTATAGTACGACACATCATGTCACCGATTGGGCCAGTTTCCTGGTTGAGGTCAAGCAGATGGTGATGCCTGTTGCCGTGCTTACCTTCTTCCAGACGGCAGCGTTGAGCCGCTATACTCGCTCCTCTATGCTCGACAACCTGAAGCAGGACTATGTGCGTACGGCGCGATCCAAGGGCTTCCGCGATCGCTACGTCGTCGTTCGCCATGTACTGCGCAATAGCTTAATTCCGGTGGTGACGTTGGTGGCGTTGGGCATTCCCAACATCTTCGCCGGGGCCATTATCACCGAGCAGATCTTCCGGGTCAATGGGCTGGGCGCATTGTTGATCCTTGCCATCCAGAGCTTTGACATTCCGGTGGTGATGACGACCACCTTCATCTTCGCGGTGCTGATCGTCGCCTTTAATCTGGTGGCGGATGTGCTCTATGGTGTTCTCGATCCGCGCATTCAGTACAAGTAATCTCGTGCATTCCATTCGACAGAGGAACGTGTTATGAGTGTACAGTCCCCGACTGCCCCCAATAGTATCCAGATGGCGCAGGCCATCGAACGTAAACACCGCACGCTTTGGGGAGATGCCTGGGTGCAATTTCGCCGCAACAAGTTGGCGATGATGGGTCTGTTGGTGCTTAGCCTGCTTGTGATCGGCATCATCGTCGGCCCCATCGTGTATCAAACCGATCCCGAGCGAATCAACATCGTCGACTCCAGTCTTGGCCCCAGTGCCGATCATCTACTGGGCACTGATGATCTAGGGCGAGACATGCTGGCGCGCAATCTCTACGGAGGACGGATCTCGTTGGCGGTCGGTGTGGTGGCGATGGTGCTGGCGATTGCCTTTGGAACGTTTATCGGCGCACTGTCGGGCTTCTTCCCGGCGCTGGATAACCCGTTGATGCGCTTCACGGATATGATGTTGGCCTTGCCGCAACTGCCCCTGTTGTTGGTGATCATTCTGCTTTTCAGGGATGCGTTGCGCGGTGTTTTTGGCCCTGAAGTGGGGATCTTTATGTTGATCGTCACCGTGATTGGTATTTTGGGGTGGATGCCCACGGCGCGTGTTGTGCGTGGTTCGGTGCTTTCCATCAAGGAAAAAGAGTTCATCGAAGCGGCGGTCAACATCGGCGCACGCCAGAACGCGATCCTGTTGAAACATGTGTTGCCCAACGTGCTCAGCCCGATCATCGTTTCGGCCACGTTGAGTGTCGCCAGCGCCATTCTTACAGAGTCGGCGTTGTCCTTCCTCGGCCTCGGCTTCCCGCCCGATGTGCCTACCTGGGGCCGGCTGCTCTATGATGGCAAAGACTTCCTCACCTTTACCCCCTGGGTCGTGATCTGGCCGGGTTTCTTCATTTCGCTGACGATTCTCAGCATCAACTTCATGGGAGATGGCCTGCGCGATGCGCTCGATCCCCGGCAGCGGCAGTAAAGTTACTACGTGCAAAAACAAAAAACGAGCCGGTGGCATATATGCCACCGGCTCGTTTTTTGTTCATAGTACAACGTGTGCTGCTTACTTGGCGGCCTTGTAGTTCTCGGCAACCTTGTTCCAGTCGACCACGTTCCACCATTCCTTAATGTAGTCGGGGCGGCGGTTCTGGTAGCGCAGGTAGTAGGCATGTTCCCAAACATCGATGCCCAGGATCGGGGTGTCGCCCTTCATGTACGGGCTGTCCTGATTGGGGGTGCCGTAGACGTCGATGCTGCCGTCGCCCTTGACGACCAACCAGCCCCATCCACTGCCAAATTGACCGGCAGCCGTCGCCGCCAATTTCTCTTTGAAGGCATCGAAGCTGCCGAATTTGCTATTGATGGCATCGGCCAGCGCGCCGCTGGGAGAGCCGCCACCGTTCGGGCTCATAATCTTCCAGAAGAGATTGTGGTTGGCATAACCGCCGCCGTTGTTGCGCACGGCCGTGCGCAGATTCTCTGGCAGCGAGTCGATGTTGCGCAGAATCTCCTCGATCGACTTGTTTTCCCAGTCGGTGCCTTTGAGGGCATTGTTCAGGTTATTGGTATAGGCAGCGTGATGTTTGTCGTGGTGAATTTCCATTGTCTGCGCATCGATGGACTTATCAAGCGCATCTTTGGCATACGGTAGGGGAGGAAGTTCAAAAGCCATGAGTGTATCTCCTTCTGTGGTTGGACTGTTTTCAATACGCTAGGGGTACGGTTATAAAGATTAGACGGATAATCGCGGTTCAGGGTCAACCGATTTGCCGCATAGAGACAGCAGTATATCGGACACCCGAATCTTCCATCAAAAAAAACGGCAAGGGTACCCCACACATTCCTTATCATGTGACAGATGCCGGACAGGATGAAGGAAGTTTGATTACATTGTCTCTCAAGATTGTATCCTTCATCGTTGCCGGCGCTGCAGAGGCCAGTCTATGTCACGGCTAACGGCGGCCCTACCAGTTCCATGCCGTGGGCGCGCCACAGTTCAGGGTCCTGGGGGGGCATGGCATTGGCTTGCGTTACCTGGCGAAAGAACGCTTCCATACGGCCGGCGGGCAGAAACGCAATCAACATGCGGCCCCGGCCATCGCCTACATACGCCCACACGTGGGGGATCTTGCGTGGCGCCAGCAGTGAATCCCCTGTCTGCAGTTGAAAGCGTTCGTCGCCGATCTCGACAACGAACTCACCCTCAAGCGCACAGAACCACTCATCCTGATCGTGATGGAGATGCCGGGCCGGACCGCCCCTGGCGTGAAAGACATTTTCTATAATGAGCGTGCCCTGGCTGTTTTGCGGCACAACTTTGAAAGCAATTGTGCTCACCCCTAACCCTCGTTGTTCACCGAAGATATCTTCACCTGCCATCAGCCGGCGCCCATCGGGCAAACCGACAAAAGTGTCGTTCGACTCAGTCATGTCAAGGTCCTTTCCCAATGGTATGACAATTTTTGCGCTGCTCGATTATATACCAACCGTGCCTGACGGACTACTGCTCTTTTTGGGAAACGGACCGGCACGGAGGCCGGTCCCTACAACGGGCTCAGCCGACGCCCTGCAGTCGGCCTGCAGCGACGAGAGACGAATCCGCACCCGTCATCGCAGGGGACGCGGCCGGCGTGACAAATAGGCTGACTAACTTGATAATGCAAGTATGGCAGTCAAACATCCCAATCAGCGCACACCCATCCCCATGGAGGAACCTCATGGCTGATCCCGTCCTAACGGCACCACCGATCCTGGATCGTTTCCGTCTCGATCAGCGTGTGGCACTGGTAACCGGCGCCGGACAGGGGATCGGCCGCGCCTATGCCCATGCCCTCGGCGAAGCGGGCGCCAAAGTCGCCGTCGTCGACATTCGTCTCGATCTGGCCGAAGAAATCGCCCATGAATTGAGCCAGAAGCAGATCGCCGCCCTGCCCATTCAGACCGATGTCACCAAACCGGAACAAGTGCAGGCGATGGTGCGCACCATTGTCGATCATTGGGGCGCGCTGACCATCGGTGTCAACAACGCTGGGATCGGTCTGTGGGCCGATAGCGAAGCACTTGAGTATGCCGATTGGCTGCGTGTGCTCGATATCGACCTCAACGCGGTCTTCCTCTGCGCCCAGGCCGAAGGACGGGTGATGCTCGAGGCAGGGTACGGCAAGATCATCAACACCGCCTCGATGTCGGGGCACATCTGTAACACGCCGCAGAATCAGTCTGCCTACAACACCGCCAAGGCCGGCGTCATCCACCTCACACGCAGTTTGGCCGCGGAGTGGGCCAAACGCGGCGTGCGTGTCAACAGCATTAGCCCTGGCTACACACGCACCCAACTTGTGGACGATCTTTTGGCGACGCCCATCGGCCAATCCATGCAGCCTGTCTGGATGCAGATGACGCCTATGGGGCGCATGGCCGAAGTCACCGACCTGCAAGGTGCAGTCGTCTACCTGGCCGCGGCCGCTTCTGATTTTATGACCGGGCACGATATGGTGATCGACGGTGGGTACTGTACCTGGTAGCAGGCAAATACGGCCCAGGTCCACGCCGGCTATACGCCGGTTATTTGCTGTTTCTGAAGAAATGCCGGGCCACACGCATCTCTGGTTCGCTCAGATGAACGTTTTGCAACGCCTGTCGCAGCGGAGTCAGGTCATACTCGAGTCGGTGTAAGGCGAGGACGCCGTCAGTGATGGTGGCATAGTGTGCTGTCTGATCGGGATCGTCTTTGCGGCGATAGGAGACGCTGCCGGGGTTGATCCACAGCGACTCGTTGCTCAAGTAGCGGATCGACTGGCGGTGTGTGTGGCCGAAGATCAGCCGGGTTAACGGTTCATCGCCAAAAGTTTCTGCCGCGAACTGGGTAAAGGCGTGCAGGCTCACAATTTCCTCGTAATCGCGGTAGAGATGGGTCAACCCATAGGGCTGCCCATCGATCTCAACCGCAACGGCGACGGGCAGATCCCCTAGAAAGCGAATATCGTCCTCGTCGAGTCGCTCCACTGTGTAGTGAACCCACGCCCGTTCCGATTCGGGCACGACGGCAAGCGTCTTGCCTCGCCGATAATTGAGCACAGTCCAGCCATCATGGTTGCCCTTTGTGCAGATCACTGCATGCGCCCGCACCCAATCCAAAACCTCTTTGGGGAAAAGACCGTAATCCACCAGGTCGCCTGTACACAGGATCAGATCGGCGTCCGCTTCCTGCGCCCAGATCGCCTCCAACGCCACAATATTCGCATGAATGTCCGAAAGAATGAGTGTTTTCATCCCGCCATTTTAGCGCACAACCGGCAAGTGGAGAAAGCGTACGGCGCCGGGCCGGAAGCTGGTGTACTATCTTGAATGGATTGGACGGTTACGCCATTCATAATTCATCATTCTTTCTCTTCCTATGCCCATACTCGAAGCACAGAATCTCACCAAAACGTACCATATCGAGGATCGAGCCATCACCGTGCTCGACGATGTTTCTTTTGCCATCGAACCCGGAGAGTTTGTCGTGATCAAGGGCAGCAGCGGCAGCGGTAAATCGACGCTGCTCAGCCTGCTTTCGGGTCTCGACAACCCCACATCGGGCCGCGTTTCGGTCGACGGCAACGACATCACCGATCTCAACGAAGATCAACTGGCGCCGCTGCGCAACGAAACCATCGGCTTTGTCTTCCAGTCCTTTCACCTTGTGCCGTCGCTGCAAGCGCAAGAGAACATCATGTTCCCGGCCGAGTTGAAGGGCGACCGCCACGCCGAGGAGCGGGCCCAGGCCCTGCTCAAGCGTGTGGGGTTAAGCGGGCGCGCCGCCAACTATCCGCATCAACTTTCAGGCGGCGAAAAACAGCGCGTCGCCATCTGTCGCGCCTTGATCAACGATCCGCAGATCCTCTTTGCCGATGAGCCCACCGGCAATCTCGACTCGAAGAACGGCGACGCCATCCTCGATCTGCTTCTCGATCTGCACCGCGAACGCCACATGACACTGGTCATGGTTACCCACAGCGACGAAATCGCACAGATGGCCGAGCGGGTGTTGACGCTGCACGATGGGCGGCTTATTGAAGACACGCGGCAAAAAATCACCCTATGATCAACCTTCGCTTCATCCGCCGCCAGTTGACGGCGACGAAAAAACAATCTGCCATTTTTGTGCTCTGTGTGACGCTTTCCATGCTGTCGTTGGTGGCGCTGCGCAGTTTTGGCGACAGCATCAACCGTTCCTTGCTTAGCGACGCCAAGGAACTCCAGGCTGCCGATATTATCGTCGAATCGAACTTTGGCCTTTCCGATTCGCTGGCGGCACGCATCAACCAACTCACCGCGCAAGGAGTGGTGCAGAGCGCCCGTGTCTGGGAATTCTACACCGTGGTCCGCCTGCCTGGCGGCGAGGCCACGCTGCTCTCCAACGTCAAGGCCGTGGAACCGGGTTATCCCTTCTACGGGGAAGTCGTGCTGGCATCGGGCCGTCCGTTCGCAGAGGTGCTTAACGGTGGCAGCGTCATCGTGGAGCAGGCGCTGCTCGATCGGCTGGGTCTGTCTGTGGGCGACTCACTCGACATTGGCGAGGCCAGCCTGCCCATCGCCGATGTCGTCCTCGTGGAGCCGGATCGGCCGCTCGACTTTTTTGAGTTAGGTCCGCGCATCTTTGTGGCCGCCGCCGATCTGGAATCACTTGATCTAGTCAAGCCGGGCAGCCGTGTCAGCTACACCACCCTTTTGCGCGTGGACGACGAAAGCCGGCTCGACGCCATCGTGCGCCAACTGGCCGAAGCGCGCGACGTGGGCCAGGAAAGTATCCAGACCTACCGCACGGCTCCTTCCGGTGTACGGAGCTTTTTCGACAATCTGATCTTCTTCCTCAGCCTCGTTGCCATCTTCACCCTGCTGCTCTCGGGCATCGGTATTCAGAGTGCGCTCACCGCTTTCCTGCGCGAGCGCTACACGACCATCGCCACCATCAAAACCCTGGGTGCTACCCGCCGCTTCGTCGCTCTGCACTTCTACACCATCGTCGGCGCGCTGGGTCTGTTGGGCATTGGGATGGGGCTGATCCTGGGGTTTCTGCTCCAATTGGCACTGCCGGCGCTATTGGGTGGTCTTCTGCCGCCAGATGTGGACCTTTCGATCTCGCCGCGCAATGTCGCTGAAGGCGTGCTGCTGGGCCTCTTTGTGCTGGCTGCCTTTACCTTCATCCCGCTCTACCAACTCGGCGATCTGCGTCCACACTTCATCTTCCGCAAAGAAGCGATTCGGCTGGATCGACCCTTGCCCTACATCAGTGCCGCCGTTCTCATCTTGCTCGCCTTCGCCGGGATGGTCTACTGGCTGCTCGATGACTTCGAGACAATGCTCTACTTCGTGGCCACAGTGTTCGGTCTGCTGCTCATCTCCGCCGCCCTCACCGAAGGCACCCTGCGTCTGCTGCGCCGTGTCCGTTTACGCTCGCTGCCCATGCGTCAGGCGCTGCGCGGACTCTTCCGCCCGCGCAACCCGACACGCGCCATCATCATCACCCTGTCTGCCAGCCTGGCTGTGCTCTTCTGTCTCTTCCTTGTGGAACAGACACTGGACGCCAATTTCGTGGCCAGCTATCCGGAGGATGCACCCAACGTCTTCTTCCTCGACATCCAGCCCGATCAGGTGGCCGATTTCCGCGCTGCGCTGGGTGAAGAGGTCACCTTCTACCCGGTCGTGAGCGGCACACTCGACGCCATCAACGGCGAGCCACGCCGCCGGGGCGGGCAGCAGAGTAGCAGCCCCGATCCGGCTTCGCCCGATGCCATGCAAGGAAGCCAGCGGCGCGACTACCAGTTCAATCTGACCTATCGCGATCAATTGATCGACAGCGAAGGACTCGTCGTGGGCGATGCGCTCTTCGATCCCAATTTCACCGGCCCCCAGGTCTCTGTGCTCGACGAGGTCATGGATTGGTCGGGTGTGAGCATGGGCGACGTGGTCACTTTTCGCATCCAGGGTGTGCCGCTGGAGGCCACCGTCACCAGCGTGCGCACGCGTACGGCAGAAGGGATCGAACCCTTCTTCAGCTTCGTCTTCCCCAGTGATGTGTTGGGCGGTGCGCCGCAGAGCATCTTCACTGCGCTGCGCGTTCCCGTTGCGGATGTACCCGCACTACAAAATCGCATCGTGGCGCAGTTCCCCAACGTCAGCGTCATCGACGTAACGGCGACCATCGCCACCTTTTCTGGGCTGGCACGGCGCATCACCAACGTGATCCGCTTCTTCACGGTTTTTAGTATTGTGGCCGGTCTGCTGATCGTCGTCAGCGCCGTCTTCGCCACCCGCTTCGCCCGCATCCAGGAAGCCGCCTATTACAAAGTGCTGGGGGCCAAGGGCGAATTTGTGCTGCGCGTCTTCACACTAGAGAATCTGCTGCTGGGGTTGGTCAGCGCGCTGCTAGGGTTGGGTATGGCGCAGATTGGCAGTTGGCTGATCAACACGCGCCTCTTCGAACTGGATTATCGTCCATTCTGGGCAGCCAGCGCCACTATGATCGTCATCACCATGTTGCTCGTCACCGCCGTAGGCATGGCAGCATCGATCTCGATCCTGCGCGCGCGGCCGATCCACTTTCTGCGCGAACAGGCGGAAGAAGAATGATATGAAACGTACCTATCTCCTCTTGAATTTCTTGTTTCTCCTCTTCAGCCTGTCCGCCTGCGACGCGGGTTCGTCCGCGCCACCCGCCGCCACGCCCATCCCCTCGCCCACGGATGCGCCGATCCGCCTGGTCGCGATGGGCGATAGCCTCACCGAAGGCCTGGGCGTCGATCCCGACCAGGCTTATCCTGCCCAGTTGGCGCGCAAACTTCAGGCCGAAGGCTACAATGTGGATGTGATCAACGCCGGTATCAGCGGCGAGACGAGCAGCGGCGCCCGATCGCGCGTAGACTGGGTGCTCAGCCTCGACCCCGACGTCGTGATCCTGGCCACGGGGGGCAACGATGGCCTGCGCGGCATTGATCCTGCTATCACCGCAGAAAACATAGATGCACTGGTGCAGCGTTTGCAGGAATCGGGCGCTGTGGTTGTGCTGGCAGGGATGGAAATGGTGCAGAACATGGGCGAGGCCTACACGTCCGCTTTTCGCGCCATCTACCCCGACGTGGCGGCGCAACACGACGTTATCCTCGTGCCATTTCTGCTCGAAGGCGTGGGTGGCAACCCCGAACTCAACCAACCCGACTTCGTCCACCCCACGGCGGCGGGGTACGAAGTGGTGGTCGAAACGATCTATCCGTATGTGCTGGAAGCGCTTGGGCGCGTGGAGAGTGGCGAGTAGAGAATTGTGTGTAAGGGGGCGGCTGTTTCAGCCGCCCCCTTACACACAGTTTGAATTTATGCCTCGTTGTATGCAGCTATCATGCTGCTGTGTTTCCTTCATCTATAAGATATCGATGCCCAGGTTGCCCATCTCCTGACGGCTGGTAGAGAGCATGACCATGCTCAGCCCCACTTCTTGCGTGCCTTCGCCCTGGTTGCCCACGAGCAGACCCGATTCGGCCACGAAGACGGCCAGGCGCTCTTGCGAGAAGTTGTCGCCCTCTGCAAAGAGCGGCTCGGTGAAGAAGTTGTCCACCACAGATATGCGCCCCCCGACCAGCATGTTGCGTGCCACTTCAATCACATTGCCCTGCACCCGCACCTCACGAAAGAGCATCTGCGCCTGATCCGTCTGCGAGGCGGTTTCGGCAAACATACGCATCTCTTCCATGAAGCGCGCCGAGACGGTAAAGTTGGCCAGCCGGTTGTCCGCCACGTGGAGCGTGCCCCCGGCGCGCGTCAACGGCGGCGCATTCTTGATCGATGATCGCATCTGTCCGCTCAGTGTGCCCAGATCATCCGAATCGGTGGGGAAGTCGAAGGGCTGCGTCCCGTAAAAGAGCAGCACACCGTCGATCTGATTGCTGCGAATGTGTGTTTCGTTCTTCGCTTGTTTAACGGCACGGGCGCGGCGCATCTCCCGGTCCCAGGCAACGGTGGGCGTATCCACGGCCAGCGCCACCCCAGGGCGGGCGATGATGATCCAGCGGCGTACGTCGATGAGCAGATCGGCCAGCCCCTCGATTTCCAGCGCTTCCAGCGCCTGGTCGGACATGGCATCGCTGAGGTTGAGATAGGCGTTGCGCTCTTTGGTGTTCATGATCCGGCGCATGTTGTTTGCCGCCGTCAGCCGCCGCAGCGCAGTCACCAACATCCGGCGCGAGTTGATGTCCTCACGCAATTGCGCTGCAACTTTGAGCGCAGTGCGACGCAGACTCGGCGGCGGCACATCTTCTTGCAAGAATGCGGCAAACACCTCTTCTCGAAACTGCACCAGGAACTCGCGGATCGGGCGGAAGGTGCTGGGGCCAATCGCTTCCCATGTGCAGTCGGCCATGAGGACTCGCCCACAGCGGTCGATCAGCACGAGCGGCCCTTCGATGGCATTGCCCCAACCATGACAATGCTCGATAGTCACCGCCGCACACTGACGGAAGATCAGCCCGGCTTCGTCGTTGACCTCTGCGGCGAAGTCGATCGCCAGATCGCGCAGCGTGATGCTGCGCAGCCCGTTGAAGATAGTGGGCGGCCCCAGGCGGATGCGGCTGGCCTCTCCACAACCATGGATCGTGATGTCGAGGCGGTCCGCCCGGTTGAGTAGATTCAATCTCTCGATCAGATCGCCCATCGCTTCCATCTCGTGGATGCCGGGCAGCAGACAGAGGCAGAGCGCCTGTTCACCACGCCCGAGCAATTCATTGATCGCTTCGTCCAGCCGTTGAAACTCGCCGCCCTCGCCGATACAGGTGCAGCAACCACCGCCGCCGCTGCGTTGACATAGCTGCTCGATGGCATCCTGCACGGTGACGGTGTCGGGCATCTGACAGAGGCTGTTGTCAAAGGTGACATCCTCGGCGCGCAGATCGGTCAACGGCGGGAAGAGTGGACGGCAATCTAACGCCACCTGCAATGCCCCCGCCGCGTTGATCAGCACATAGCCGAGTTTGGCGTAATGGTGCTCTACGCCGTGCGCGGGCTGGAATCCCGCCGCAAAGTCGACGGTGCCCGTCGCCGCCCGCGCCGCCATGATCCAATAATCGCCAGGCTGGTAGACTTCGTCCGCGAACTGCACCCAGACGTTGTACTCCAGCAGCAGCCAGGAATCGTCCGCCGTGTTCATGGGTACGCCGTCGGCATTGTTGGCAACGGTGCCGGTGCCGCCGTTACGCGTGGACGTCTGCGCGCCCTGATCCCAGCGGCGCAACTTAGGGTTGTGATCGAAACGCACCGCCACGTTGCTGCTCAACGTGATCTCGTTGTTTTCGGGGTCGGCCACGATCTGACGCAGCGTACCCGCGCCGGTATTCATCTCCAACAGGTCGTCGATGTATTCCACCCAGTCGCCGTTGTGGAAGCCCAGATAGCTGTCGCGCCCGGTGCTATGCACGCCGAGGACGTTGCCACTGACCACGCCGCCGGTGGATGCGCCCACGCGTTCGATCTTGGCGACCACCGATCCATTTTCGCGCGACCATTTGAACCGGCTGCTGCTGCGGCTGCCTCCCGCCCCGGTGGTATGGACCTCGACGCGATAAAGCTGATTCTCCGGCCCCAGGAAGTCGGCGTCGGGGGGCGCATCGCACGGGCCGTCGTCAGGCGAGACCGGCGGCGTATCCACGGCCATTTGCGGGGATCGCGGCGCCGATAGGTCGGTCCACTCTTGGGGCGAGAGTTCGCAGTCGATCCCGGCGGCGGCGGCATCCGCAGCCAGGGTACGCAGCGCAGCGCGCAGATTACGACGGATCGATTGGCGTTCATCTTCGGTCGCAGCATCGGCCAGATTCTGGCGCAACGTGCGCACCGTATCCGCCTGCGCAGAGAGGCCACTGACGGCGGCGTCGCTAAGCGCAACCGACGACAGCGGCAGCACCTTCACCTGCCATACCACCTCGGATCGCGCCGTCGTGTCCGGCCCGCCCAGCACCCCCTCGCGCAGATCAGGATCGTCCAACGCTGTGCGCTCGCGCTCGAACACATCGAGGTAGACAAGGCCTACCACCGCGCCCGCCTCTTCCAGGCTTTCCAGGATGGCGGGCGGTTCGGGCAAATAGGGCTGGAGGTCGTAAGGTGCTTCCGCCTCGTTCACACACAGGATGCCGTCCACGTAATAGTGGCCGGGCCCGATCGTGAGTTCTCCATCCCCGTTGACGTCGAGCGCAAAGCCGCCGTTGGGCAGCGTCTGCCCATTGATGGCGTCGAACTTGGGCGTCCCCGCCGGGCCGATCACGTGCGCCGTCGTCGTCTCGTTGCGGTGCTTGCCGATCTCCTGCGCCTCGTTGAAATCGGCGTCGGTCAGCACCCGCCCCTGTTGGTACAACACACCGCTGTAATGATTGGTCTCGTCAAACGTCACACGGCTGAAATCGGCCTTCATAGGGACCTCCTGGTTTCATAGGCTAGGGAATGCACCGCAGGTTGTGGGATGATGCGATGATGTAACGGCATTTCTCATCATCCTGTCTCTTCCCTCTCAACTCCCATAGAAAATTCCTGCGCGCAAGCCAAAGCGCAGGTACTCGTCGAGTTGGATGCGCAGATTGGTTTCGCGTTGCGGCTGGTATAGATCGTGAAAGACGCCCATTTCAGATTCGTCGTCGGCTCCTCTACGGATCTCAACCGGGCAGGTGTCGCGCAGTTGGGCGTAACTCGGCTCCCCATAGATCAAGGACGTGAACTGTACACGCACTTCCGAACTGGAGTGGCAACGATAGCGCCGCGGGGTACGGCTGTTGATCGGCAGGTACGAAAAGCGTACGCAGCCCTGTTGCGTCTGCTCGGAACGAACCGCCAACTCACCGGTGGGGGCATCCGCCACGAAGATCGTATTGGAAGCCAGTTCGATGATCTGTGTGGAGACGCGCCCGATCACTGTGCTCTTCTCCACAGTCAGCCCGCCGCCAGGACGAATCGTCCCCGGCGGATCGGCGGCGCGGGGCAGGTCGGCATAGGCGATCTCAGTCGCGTTGGTGGCGTCGACGATGCTTTGGTCCACCCGAACGGACGAACCATTCTCTACACGCAGTGGACCGACGATGCAGCGGCGCAGCGTGACGGCGACGTTGGCTGCATCCACGATCAGCGAGGGCGTGCCGGGATCGGTGGGATCGTTGGCGCGCGTCCGCCCCAGCCCGGGGACGAGCGTGCAGTCAATCAGCGTCAACGAGGCCGGGGAACCGCTGACACGAACGGCGCCGCCCGCAATCACCAATCCACTGAGAACGATATGGGCGCCGGCGCCGGCGTCGATGGCAAAATCCCGGGTAGTGGAGGCATCTTCGAGAGTGGTTTCGCTCAGCACGATGAGCGGACGTTGCCCGTTGGCGGCCCGGATCTCGACCTGCGCGTCGGCGTCTATGGCGAGATTGGGCGCACCTGCGGCCAGGGCATAGGTGTGGCTGTCGTCGAATTCAATGACGCCCCCGGCGGCGACGGCGTCGAGCGCGTCTTGCACTGTCCCTGCGGCGGGGAGGTGGAGGGTGGCGGCGGCTTCCAATTCATCCGCCCGTTCGTACGATCCACCCCCAATGGCGTCGCTGAACCCGTAGCGGAAGGTGACCTGCACCTCATCCGCCGCAGGCTCAGCATCGTCCGTGGGCAGCGCCAGCCGGCCCAGCACCGGATCGATGCCCACTTTGTCGGCCGGACGATGCGCCCAATCCCCGCTGCCGTCACCGAGATCGGAGAGATTGCAGACAACGACGTCCCCGGCGGGAACGGCCACACCGCCAATCGTGACGAGGAGCGAAGCGTCGGCGCCGTAAAACGCGCCCTTGTCCAGCTTCATCGCCAGCCGCGAGATGGGCATGGGCACGTTGAGCGGACCGGCAAAATCGGTGAGCAGCGTCTCCGTTTCGGGCTGATTGAAGAGCGGCGCATCGATGCCGAGTGGGTTGAAGAGAAAGCGGCGATCGTCGAGCCGCCTGGCGGTGGCTTGCACCAATGGGAAGGCCGCCAACCGGAAAAGGAAGAGACCCACGTTGGGGATGTTATAGCGTCCGCGTGGGATACGCCGCACTTCCAGCGTATGGGCGGACTTGTCAAACGCCGTGTCTATGCGTTCGAGCAGGTCGGGGCGGCGTAGATCGACAGTGCCTACGTTTTCGGGGCGGGGATGGTTCATGTATTGCGTTGTCGCCAATCGCTGGAAGAACTCCACGGCCACGGCCGGATAGTTGGTGACGTCGCGCGCCAGTTGTTCGAGCACGGCGACGGTGCCTTTGCGCCGTCGATAGGCCAGGGTGTTCGCCACCACTGCCCGCGCGCTGAGCCCCGTCCCCGCTTCGGCGTAGAGGGTGCGCGTGCCGATGAGATCGCCGATATAGGGGACGACCCACTCGGCGCCGGTTTCGATGAACTGATCGTCGTAGGCCTGCTCGATACCCTCTTGCACGATGGCAGTTTGTTCGGCGATGACGTCGATCAGGTCACGTAGCGGACCACCTTCCTCGTGGTCGCGCAGGCGGTAGATGGCGGGCAGCAGGGCGTAGAGTGTTTGAGCGTCGATCTGGGTCATGGCAGCACTCCAATCACAATCGGGCGAGGATCGAGCAGCAGCAGGCCCGCCGGTTGGGCGTCATTGCGGCTGACCCCGCGGGCGGGGACGGGGGCGATCAGCCGTTCGGCCGGCGTTTTGGTGGTGTCGGTGGTCAAAAAGAGATAGTTGAGATCGACGGCGTCCACGCCGTCTACGCTCTGAATCACGGCGATGACATCGCTGCGCGCCACCGATTGCCCGAATTCCTGAACGTCGAACGAGAAGGCGCTGCGCAAGGCCGCCTCCACCGCGGCCAGCACGTCTTCGTCCAGATAGGCGTCGTTGACGATGATGTCGGCCTCGATCTGAAAGAAGATCGGCGTGAACGGTTTGACGCTGAAAGGCAGATTGGGGTCGCTGAATTCGTGCATAGCGTCGACCAGATTGGTGAACGTGGTGCTGCTTTCCGGCACTTCGGCGCCATTTTCGCCCGCCACGGTGACAAAGATCCCCTGCTGTTCGCCGTCGACGGTGACGGTGGCGTGGGCCTTCTCGAAACCGGCGAAGGCGCGGGCGAAGTCCTCGTAGTCGCGCAGCGAGACGAGCCGTTCCATCGTGAGGACGGCCAGCGGCAGGTTGCGGCGCAGCGCGTCGCGCGACTCTGGATCGGCGGCGCCCGACGAGGGCAGCGGATTGGTCACCCCGCGCACGCCCAACGGGCGCACCGAGAGCAGCGTCACCTGGTCGGCGTGGACGAGACCAGATGCACCGATCCCCTTACGGTAGCGCGCCGTCACATTCTCCTGCCCGCTGGGCAGCCGGCCGTTGAACTGGACACGCGGCGTACCATCCTCTTCGTGCTTAACGGCATAGACGCGCTCCTCATCGCTGTGGCCGTAGAGGAAAGGAACCTCGTCCCAGCGTACGCCGTCGACGCGTACTTCCAGGCTCGATGCCACGCCCGAGGGAGTCTGCGCGCTGGTGTAGGTGAGCGGCGGCTGTTTGAGTGTAAAAGTGGGGAAGGCCTCGCGGGCGCTTCCGCTACCCAGCACTTCTGCTTTGCTCTCGCCGTGGGTCGCCGGCACCGTGTTGGCGTTGATCTTCACCGTTTTGAGGATATAGCTATTGGCCAGGTCCGCCACAAAGATCAGGCGAGTAAAGAGGCGATCCGCCTCCAGTGCGCCGTCAACCAGCACCTCTTTGATCGTGGCAACTTCACTTTCCACGACGCCGCTCAGATCGGTGCGCTCGCCGCTGAGGATCACCGGCCGGCCTGCTGTCAGCCCCGGATAGAAGCCGTCGAGGATTACCTCATCGCCGCTGAGATCCTCGGTGATGGACAGCCGCGCCAGCGTCAGCTTGTCGCTTTCACCAAAGACCGCGGTGCGTCGCATAGTCAACGTGCCAAACTGTTCGTTGCCGGTCAGCGTCAACCGGGTCACCTTGGCAGAGAGCGTATAGTCGCTGCGCGAGAGTTCCTCGTTGGCCTCGATCTCATAGGATGCGACGATGCCGTTGCCTTCCAGTACGAGCCAACTGCCGGGGATCATCCCCGAGTAGACATTGTCGAGATCGACTGCGCGGTCGCCGGGGGTAGATGCCTGCACCGTGAGATTATCCCAGTTGTCAGGGTACTGGGCCTTGGAAAGATCGGCGTTAGGTATCAAGCGGCCCGGAATCAGATGATCCTCATCCTGCACCACCTGAGGTAGATTGGCCCAACTGGGCGCGTTGTGGCCGAAGACCGACGCCCGGCGGCGCATGGCAAAGACGCCTGCTGCCTCTGGTCCTGGTGGTGGGGGCGGCGGAGGCTTGGGCGTGTTCACCGACTTGGCCAACTTGAACGGCGACCAGTTCTGGATCAGCGTGTATGCGTGAATATCGCTCTGGTTGAAGACGTTGTTGGCGAAGACCCCACTGATTGCGCTGTTGTTGAGCGGCTGCTGGGTGATGCCAAAGACAAAGGGCGACGTAATCGCCACAAAACTGAGAACCGGCGTCGACGCCACCCCGCCCAGGTGGATGCGCGTCGTCTGCGTTGCCTGATCGGGTGTGATGCGTGTCACACGTTTCACTTTCCGGTTGGTCGTATCCGCCGGGTCGACGAGCAGGATGCGGTCGCCGGCCTTCAGCCCTACTTCAATGCCGGCGACTACCACTTCATCCATGTCCACGCTGACAATCTGCGGGTAAGAGGTGCGCGGCTTGATGGCGTTCCACACGGCGCGGGCTTCGATCTCGTTGCTCGTCTCGAAGGTCTGCGGCAGTTCATCCGGCCCGGGGATGCTCTGCACCCGCGTCGCCGCGGGCACAGGCGCACTCTCCGGCGAACCGGGCGTCGTCTCTACTGTGAAGCTGAGATGGACGTTGGCTGCCACACCGGGCTTGGGTTTGTAGCCCAACAGCCGCGCCAACTGCACCAACGACAGCCGTTCCGTGGCCGTGCGCAGATAGGCTTCGTGGGCAATACGCTCCTGGTAAAAGGTGAGTACGTCGTCCACGGCGGCACAGGCGTGGAGCAAGGCGATCGTGGGATCATCCTGGGCACGGGTGCGCAGCGCAGACAGCGCAGGGTGATCCCCGCCGCCCAGACGCGCCTGCATCGACTCGACAAAGCGGCTGTAGGTGCCGATGCGATAGTCGATCTGGTTGAGGCCGGGTGGGTTGTCCACGCGCAGCGGCGTCTCGGCGGAGGTGCCCTCGCCGCAGCCGCACTCGTTGAGATCGCGCAGCGAAGGATCGTGGCGCTTGCTCATCACTTGCCTCCCTTCATCGTCAGCCGCAACACGCCATGTTTGGCGAAATTGGGGTCATTGTCCAGACGTGCGATCTCCAGTCGGCCCATATCGAGCTTACCCGCCTCCAATCCGCTGGATGCCGGGTTGTCCTGGCGCTGGAAGGTAGTCACCTTCACCCAATCCACACCGGCAATCGTCTCCGCCGCCATGTAAAGGTGGCTGAGATAGACCGTCTGCCCGAAGGTGAAGTTGTCGGGGTGGAAGACGCCCAGCCGCCCATCGGGGAGCGATCCACTGCCGAAGACCCGCAATAGCGCCGCCCGCACCTGGCTGCGGAAGTAGTCGCGGCGCACGCAGACTTCCATTTCGATCTCCAGCGGCACGTAGATCGGCGCATCCACTTCGAGGTCATAGCCGGCCATACGCAAGCGTTCCATATGGCCGCGCAGATTCTGCTCGAAGGCGGCGTCCACGGGGCGACCGCCTGTGCGATCCACGGTCAGAAAGACTGTGGTCCAGCTCCCCGTCCAGCGGAAGGTGGCGGCGGCGCGCTGCACGTCTGGGTGTCGCGCCGCCACTTCGGCATAGTCGGCGGCGGTGACCGCGCGTTCCTGGCGTCGGTAGGCATAGGGCGCGGCCCGCCGCACCGATTCGATGGATTCGGGATCGACGCCGCCCGTCGCGGGCAGCGGATTGCGTACTGTGCGGATCGCCTCCTGCGCGGTGACGACGTGAAAGATCGAGTCTGCGCCGACGTTGCCTGCCTTGCCGTTGCCCACTCGGTAGACCGCCCAGAAGGGTGTTCCCTGGTTGGGGCGCTTGCCGAAATGATCGTCGCCGAAGCGCAACCAGGCGATGCCGTCACCTTCGAGTTCGGCCACAAACTCGCGACTGTTGGCGTCGCTGTTGAGCAAATCGCGTCGCGGCAACCAGGTGGGCGGCTGCCCGTTGTTCAGATTGGTCAGCGTAATCGAGGGGATGGCCGTCTGCGCGTCGCTCGACCAGTGTCGATGTGGCTGCCGGCGGATCGTAGACGTTGAGTTTGTCCCCTTCGTGGCGGATGACGAAGTTGACCGTCTCCCCGCGTACGGCCCAGGCATCGGCGGCCCGCGTGATCACGCTAAGGCCCCCTACCACGGTGCGCCGGGCCCGAATCCCAATATCGAGCCGCCGCGGCAATAGACCACCATCCAACGCGTTTTTGAGATCGGCATCGAAATCAACGCCAAAGAGTGGACCGTAGGGCGCGGCCTGGGTCAGTGGACCATTGGCCAGCCGCGGCCGGTAGCGAGGGGGAACTGCGTCGGCGGCCACATCCTCGCAGTGCTCCGATGGCCGGGCATAGAAGAAGCGCACCGGCGGCACCTGGCCCAGATCTTCCTCGGGCAATGTGCGCCCATGATCGGCCAACACGACGTTGCCGCGCGCCACGCTGATCGCTGCGCCACAGTCACTCACCAGTTCGGGATCGGACGGCACATCCGCCGAAATCGTCAGCGCAAAGGGGAGCGCATCCTCGCTTCGCCAGCGGATCAGCGTCACGTCCTGCGCCGGTTCGGGGATCAGATCCTGGGTAAAGTCGATTTCGATGAGGCGGACGGCGCAGCGGTGCAGGGCGTCGGCGTCGGCGGCCTGGCCGGTCTCGGGGCCGCGTACCTCTTCGAAGATGAGCACATCGCCCTCGCGTAGCGTCTCCAGCCGTCCTTGCAGTGTGGCCTGTACGGCGCCCCGCGGCAGACAGCAATTGCCGTCGCCCCAGGTGTAGAAGCAGATCTCGTTTTGCTCCTGGTAGAGTGTGGCATCCTGCATGGTTTCGAAGATCACCGGCTGCGCGTTGATGGCGTTGGCGTAGTCCGGCGAATCATCGGTGAGCCGCGGTGACAGACCGGCTACGCGTGTCATCAATTGCGTCTGCGCGGCGAGCGGGATCGGCTGATCGGGCAAGAGATCATCGTCGACGCCCACGTGGATCCAGGTGCGGGCGTTGCAACCATCGTGCATGGGGTAGTCTACAAGACGAGCGTGGCGGCGCACCGAGACGCGGCGGCGAGCCGTGTCGAGATAGGCCTCGGTGGCCACGGCGTCCTGCTGATAGCTCTGATAATCGGCGACGTAGGCTTTCAGATCGATGAGCGCGTGGAGCAGGTCGGCGTAGCTGTCTTCCTTCCAGTCGGGGATGAGCGTTGCCAGGTGATCGAGCATCAGCCCGCGGAAGCTGTTGAAGTCACGCGCCAGATAGTTGAGATCGGGTTCCAGTCGCGGCTCGGGAGGGCACTCCTCGGCCACGGCGCAGTCGTAATCGCTGGGGCAGTTAACCTTGAACGAAAACTCGATCACCGAAAGCAGGGCGTCGTAGCCTGCGGGCGGCGCCGATGAAGACGGCGACGCCACCAGCCTGAAGACGTAGGGCGCAAAGTCCCCCGCCCGATCCAGTTCAACGGTAAGCACGGCATCCGCGACGGTGAAATTGAGGATCTTGAAGGAGGTGACGCGCTCGCCGCCTTCGATGCGTATGTTGGCTGCGGTTAACGACCCCGCAGCAATCGGCTTGACGAAGTGGACGGTCAGCGTGCGCTGTCGATCTGCCGCCGGTTCGGTGGGATCGTCGTCCACCTCCAAAAAGTCGATGCCATTGAGGGTGGCGTGATCGCGCACGGCATTGCGGCGGCGCTCTTCACAGCAAAAGAAGGTCATCATGCCGGCACACTCCGTTCAAACAGGTCGACGCGGCGTTCCTGGGTGCGCAGAACGATGTATTGCACGGCGACGCGTAGGGTCGAGTCTTCGCTTTCAACCGCGACCGATTCCACGGTGATGTCGTCGCTGAGCCATTGTTGTAGCGCGCCCTGCACCAGGAATTGCGTGGCGGTGGCCAGCTCCGGGCTGTTGGGCGCGAAGACGAGTTGTAGCAGTCCGCTGCCAAAATCGGGCCGGTTGACCCGCTCGCCCGGCGACGTAAAGAGGACCTGTTCGATCAGGTCGCGTACGTGATCATCGCGGCCGGTCTCGGCGCTGCGTCCACGGGCGTCGATGTGATAGGGAAAGTCGATGTTCATCATGTGCCTCGCACTCGGGTCTGGGTCGCCACCACGGTGGGCGGTCCCTGCGGAATCTGTTCTACGCTCAAGGCAATGGCGCTGCTTGTCTGCAAGATCACGGGCTGGCCGCCTACGCGCACACGCACGGCAGGGGCGATCCAGCGCAAGGTGACACAGGGTTGCGGCTTGGTTCCTGGGCCGACGGGGATCTGAAACGGGCAGCCAGAGACGGTGAAGGTGTCGGCCACGGTTGCCACGAACGCGCCGCCCGCCCGAACGCGAGTGTTGCCGGAAACGATACTCACCGAGCCGGCATGGGGACAGATGAGCGATGCCGTGGTGTTGACCAGAAAACCGGCCATCAGATTACCTCCAAGGCGCCGTCGTTGACCGAGACCTGTGGGCCGCTGAGTTTGATCGACGCGCCCTGGCCGTTGGTGATTTCCAGCCCCAGCGCGGTGAGGCTGATCTTCATGCCGGTGGTCGTTTCAATCGTGATACCGCCTGCGCCGGGTAGATCGTTGAGTGTGATCGTGGCCGTGGAGGTTTTGAACACCTTCATTTCGGCCAGCGCCGGTGAGGCCGGCGCTTCACCCGGCCCCCAAAAACCGCCGGCCCAGATCGGATAGTCGGGATCGCCGCCCTCAAATTCCACCCAGACGTTGGCCCCGGTGGGCGGGATGGCGAAAAAGCCGACGCCGTTCCCGGCAAAGGGGGCGCAGGGCATGGCCCAACTCAGGCTGCCATCCCCCAGGACGGCGGGGCAGCTTACCTGCACGCGTCCCTGTTGGAAGGGATCGATGTTGTTTTCCACCTTACCGCGATATTTGCCAAAGAAAAGCTGTCGTTGGGTCACGGGATCACCGCCGCAATGGTTGAGCCTAACCCTTCACGGGTCAGGCTGAACTTCTGTTTGTAGTCCCCCGCCCGGATGGTGTGGGTGACTTTTTGCACATAGTAAAGACCGTCGTAGCTGAGGCCGACGCCGCGCAGCCCCACCAGCCCACGCGCACGCAGGGGCGCACCATAGGCGGCGGTGTTCAACTCACCCTCCGCCTTGACCACATTGGTCGACGCATCGGTGACGGCCTGCGCCTGGGCCATGGCCTGCGCCACCGTTTGCCCCGACTGAGCGCGGAAGCGTTCCACGCGCGAAACGGCCTTGTTGAGCAATGGATTGCTAAGCGCCAACGGCGGTCGTGTGGAAAGAAAACTGAGCACAGGCAGTTGCTGGTTTGACGTGCGATCCTGTACCGTGCCCTGCGTGGTGGTCGCCTGCGATGCATCGTTCTGAAAGTTGATGGTGGTGACGTTGGTCTCGGGCCCCAGGTCCACATTCAACGCTTTCTGCGGTACGCCCACCCGGATCGGCGGACCCCAATAGGCGGTGTTGGTGCCTATCACCGGGCCGGGCGTCACGTAGAAGACGTAGGCATGGCGCGTCGCCAACTCGGTGAGAAAGGCGAGATCGGTGGCCTGCTGCACGGGGACGCGATCCACGGGCAGGGGCACGTCGAGCGCCAGCGGTGGGATCACCAGCGGGATCATGCCGTAGACCAGATAGTTGGCGATGATCTTGATGGCGATGATGTTGTCGCTCTGTGCCGGGTGCTCGGCGGACTTCTCCTCTTGATCCATCTTGAAGCTGATATCTTCGCCGGTGAGGGTGAGGACGGCCGGCTCCGATCCCTGGGCGGGGGTCATCTGCTGGTTGGTGATGATGCCGTCCATGAGCACCGTGGGCAGCGGACCAAAGGTGACGGAGATAATCGCCCGATTCCCCACGCGGAACTGTGGGTTGAGGAAGAGCGGATAGTCCATAAACGAGCCGCGGCTGCGCGTCCCCTTGAAGACGATCTGAAAGCCCGAGCGTCCCTCATCGCTGTGGGTCACTTCGATGCTTTCCAGATTCTGCATGAGCGGCGGCGGCACCGGCAGCGGCACCGTCGGGCCGATGAGTAAATTCAGGTTGAGACCGAGTAGAGACATGAGAGCGATCCTTGTAAGAGTCAATGAACGGGAGAAGAAGGGGAGAAGGGGTGAGCGGGTGAAGGGGATGATGATGATGATGATGAGGATGATGAGGATGATGGAAGAACCCCGTCATCCCGTCATCCTCGTCATCCCGAACCCAAAACTACTTCCCCTTCACCCCTTCACCCCTTCCGCTGTTACGGCATCGGTACCGGGACGCGCAGCCGCTGTCCATCTGGGTCGACCAGGTCAAAGGGATTCATGGCATTGTTGGCGTCGGCGATGCGCCAGAACTGGAGCGGATCACCCAACGTGCGGTGCGCCACCAGATCGAGTCGCTCGTTCTGGTTCACCGTCACCTCGGCAAGGAGCGGCATGGCCTCCCCGCGGGGCAGAAAACGCCGCCCGACATAGACAATCTCGCGCCCGGTGGATGTCTGCACCGTTGACGTGGGGATGTTGTAATAGCGGCTGGTGTAATCGAACATAATTCTCTCCTATATCAATTCGACCCTATATCAATTTAATGTCGCTGCCCACCACTGCGTTCAAACTGCCCGTTGTGCCGGATGTAGCCAGCGTTTCCTTGATGATCTGGTGCGAGAGGAAGAGTCCCCACGCCGGGTTGCTTGCGCCCACATCCGAGTAGGTGAGCACACGTAACCCCAGTGAAACCTTGGCGCGGATCGGGCTGAGGTTGGGGTTGTGCGCATCTTCGGTGACACTGAACTCGTTGATTTGCACGGGCAGAATGCGCCGCTGCCCCCAGATAAAGAGCGTCAACGGCGCGCTGGGCGGCACGACCTCAAGCGTGCCACTCTTGAGCAGATTGTTGTTGCTCTTGATCGTCTCGCTGCGTGGATAAAGCAGGATCTCCAGCGCGGCCAGTTGCGGCAGGATGCCCACATCGCCCACCGTGGCATTGCCCTTCTCCAACTGGTCGGCAGCGTCGATCTCCACATCGAGCTTGATCGTCTCCTCGGGCGCGCCCTTAAAGCGCGGCGGATCGCCGGTCTTGCCTTCGTTCTCTTGAAACTGCGCCGTCAGTGATCGGGTCAACGTGTTCGGATTGTATTGAAAGATCACCACGCGCGGCGTCGGGTTGGGCGGATCCAGGCTGACAATCGCGCCTTTGAGCAGTTTGGGCGGGCTGAAGGTGGGCATCATGTTTATCCTGTGATGGGAGACCGGCGATTAGGAATTGGAGATCAGCGATTACGATCGTGGCAAAGCATCAGATTTCAGTGAACGATCCCAAATGGCCGATCTCTAGCCCCTACTCTCCTCTCCTGAAAATCTCGAATTCGTCGAGTCCGCTGACCAGGAGGCGATCCTCCTGAGCGTAGATGTTCTGTATGACGGTGACTTGAGTGGCGATCTCCCCTTGGGCAGCGCCGCTATCGGGATCGAAGGCATAGAGGCGATCGGCGCGGTCTGAGCGGACGACAACGACCACACTCTTGTCTGCGACAAGGATTCGCCAGATCTGGGTGACGCCGTCGTCCATCTGCTGCCAGATCGCCCGCTGTGCCGTCAGATCCACCATCCACACACCCGCACCGACGATGAAAGGTGCGATGACCACTTGCCCGGCGGTCTGTGTTGGACAAAGCATGACGTCGGGCAGATCGTTGACCGGCAATCCTGTGAGGGCAATCTGCGCTTGTGGAGCATCCGCTCTCTTGCCCCACCAGGTCACGATAGGCGTCTTCGTATCATCCACTGCGTGGACGTAGACATTGTCCGCGCGGCTGGACAGCGTGGGCCATTCCATCGGCATTTCGACCAAAATTCTGCCGTCGTGCCCAAGGGCGTAGACGCCATCCCAGCCGGCCAGCCAGAGCCCCCCGCCTGTGATGGCGGCCGATCGCAGTTGCGTCGACGGCTGTTCGAACACGGTGCTGCCGTCACCGGCATCCATGCGCATCCATACATAGCGCCGCTGCGACTCGTCGTACCCGTGCAAGTAGAGCAGATCGCCGTGCGCCTGCAAACCACCGCTCGACGGCTTCAGTCGTAAGGAGCGCTGCCAGCAGGGTAGACCGGTGCGGGCAGCCAAAGCCAGAACCGTGCAACCGCGTCCATCTGGATCGGCGCACGCCACGACGATTTCCGGCACAGCATCCGACGTCGAACAGACTACATCGCGTGGACCTAACGAGAGATCGTCGGGGATCTCTGTCTGCCATGCCGGCTCGGCTGCTTCCTCGGCCCAGCCTGCCAGGCTGTGCGACGTGCGAAAAATCCACAGAGTCTCTGCGTAGATCGCCTGCGAGGCAGAGGCTGCCGGGTGAGCGCGATAGGATAGTGAACGCCAACTCATGGCGAACCTCCTGCGCTGCTTGACGGCACAAGGCGCACGCCAGTATCGCGCCAGCGGATCTCACCCGTCGCCAGCAGTGTACCGATGAGCACATTCAACTGCTCGGGGCGGTCCCCCAAGGTGCGTTCAAGGCTGGCGACAGAGAGGGTTACTGCGCCTAACGTTGCCGGATCGCCCAGGTAGCGGGTGATGTTCACGCCCGTGTCGAAGAACGCATGTAGGCGGCCATGTGGCGTTGTGCCGTCGTTCGCTCCGCCGTAGACAATTGCCAGGTTGAGTTCCTCGTTACCGCCGCCGGCATAGAGTGGGAAGAAATGATGGATCTCTCGATCTGGCAGATCGAGATTTTCCACAGCGGCAGCAACGATGTTGCTATAGCGGGTGGAGGCGATGCTGCGCGCATCCTGGGGCGCCGGATTCACTTTGACATAAGGTACGTTCTGCGGAATATTGCGCGGGATGTCGGTTGGGCGCACATAGAAAATTTCGCGGCTGCGCACATTTTGCACAATGCGGTCGGCAGCCCAGCGAGACAGTGAGCGTAACTCGGCGTCGCTGGGGTTGAAAATCGTCATCAACGGCGTGCTGCGCTGAAGTGAACTGAAGAATGCCTCTGTCAGCAAAGTTGTTGCTTGCTGGATACCTGCCGGTCCCAGCGCATCTTCGAGGCGGATCGGATCGTTCACATTGAGCCGGCCATGCGCCACCTGCGCCTCCACGCGCCGTCCACCGGCAGCAAAGACGGCCATCCAACTGGGATCGGTGGGATTTTCGGCACGCACTAACTGCACCACATGCGGAGCGGTGAGCGCCACCTGAAACGGGCTCGTGGTGGCATCACCGGCGCGACTCGCCAATTCTTCGCGTACGATCTGTTTGACGCGTGCTTCGGCGCTATTTTCGTAGATCAGAGTGCGCAGCGCACCGGGCGAACGGTTGAAGCCGTTTTGCTGGCGATTCATAAAGCTCTTTTGGCTTTCGATCCACCTGCCGATGTTGCCCAGATCGATTGCACCCAACTCGGCGTCGGCTGCGCGCGCCGCGTTGAGTTGTTCCACCAGAATTGTGTCGTGGACATACTCGGTAAATGGCCGCAACGCTGTCACACTGGCCTGGTTGAAGGGCTCCTGGATCAGCGTGTGAAAATGCCCCGCGGTGCCGGGCAAATTCTGGGTGCGAAATGCCTCCTGCACGTTTGCCCACGTGGTAATGCCCGTGGGGTTAGTCCCTTGCAGCGCCTGTACCGCCTCGCGCAACCCCGGCTGGATCAGCCGGTGCGACATGGCGATGTTCCCCTCGAATTGGCGCTCAAGCCCAGTAGCAGAGGTGTCGCCAAAGAGATCGAAAAGCTGGGCCAGTGTGGTCGCCAGCGCCTGCTCTTTGCCGACAATGTCCGACGAGCGGGCGGCGGGTGTGGCCCCGGCGGCCGGCCCCGGCGGTGTCGAACGAGCCGCAACTTCGCCGGCGACGCGCGTGTTTTCGCTGTCGATCAGCTCGGTCAGCCGACGATCTGCGATGCCGTCCAACTCGTTGTACTGGCGCTCGGCGCGGTCGAGCACGGGGTTGGCGCGGCTGGCAGCCGGAATGACCGCGTCACCGCGCTGTCGATCGGCAACATCCTGTCGCCAGCCGGCAATCCGGTCAGGAACGCCCATGGGCGTGCTCGCCACCATGGGCACAGCGTTGCGTCCGCTGCGCACGATGTAGAGCGAATGACCGCCTGCGTGAGCCGGTACATCTACGCGTTCGCCGATTTCGGTGATGGCAGCCGCCGCGCCGGCTGCGGCAGGCTGGCCCGCGCCGGCGTCGGTCCCTTGCGCCCCTGCGCCGGCTCCTCCGCCGCCACGGAAGCTCGCCAGCGCCCGATCCAGCAGACGATCGATCGCCCCCCACAGCGTCTGCTGGATGTTTTGCATGATCTCGCGCACACGGCCGCCCACATTCCCCAGACCCAGAATGCGCGCCAACAGATCGATGACCACCGGCAGCAACCCGGCGAGGACGCCTTCCACCGCCTGCATGGCCGGCGCTAAATTGCCACGTACAATATCGCTCAGCGCGCCGATGACGGTCTGAGCCAGGGCGAAAAGACGCTGTAACTGATCACGCAGGAACATGAAGAAGTTGTAGACGGTCATCACGATCTTGACGATGCCGCCGATAGGGTTGAAAGAAGCCAGCCACTGGATGGCGGCCAGCACCACCCGTTCCACCAAAAAGTTGCGAATCTGCTCGAAGACCATGTCACGCAGCGTCGCCAGATCGCTCTGGATGCGCTCCCACAGCGCCGACCAGCCGCCGGTGATCAGGGTTTGTATGTAGCTGCCGATAAACTCCAGCACCTGCACGGCGCGTTCACCCACCAGACGCACGGCGCGCTCGCGCACGTTTTCCCACGTCAGCCCCAGGATCTGCTGCACCAGGCTGAGCACGCCCATCAAGTCGAAGCGTTCGGGCAGCGTGATCCCGGCGCCACCCAGCGCGCCGGTGAGCCAGCCGATGATGCCTGCCTGCAAATGCTGCAAGAAATGATCGGCAAAAGCCTGGATGCCTCCGGTCACCGCGCCGAGGACATTGCCGAGAAAGCCGCCGGGGTTGTCGATGATCAGCGAGAAGGTCTCGGTCACCTGACCGATGAAGGCGTAAAATGCCTGCGGATCGATCCCCAGCAGCGAAAGGACGGCTTCTAATACGCGGCGCGCCAGCGCTCCCCAGTCGCCGGTGATGGCCGCTTCGAGGATCGCCAGCGCACCGTTGATGGCAGCCTGGAAGGCATCGAGCACCGCATTGATGGCGGCGCGCAGTCCTTCCACCAGGGCGTTAACGCCCTGGCGCAGCCCCTCGGCTACTCCTTCCACTGCTTGCTGCGCCGCGCTGACGGCGTCGTTGATGGCCTGGGTCAACCGCGCCGCCAACTCAGGGAAGAGATCGCCTAGCAGTCCTTGCACCAGGCCGGTGAGGAAGTCGCCAAAGGCGGCGATGGCCGATTGAATGAAGCTGCTGACGGCGTTGATCAGCCCGATGGCGAAGTCTCGCGCTGCGTCCAGGATTACGTTGACTGCGGCGCGCACAGCGTCAAAGATGGCGCCGATGGCACTGACCAATGCGTTGAAGGCGTCGCGGATAAAATTGACCGCTCGATCCCACCAGCTTTGGTTTTCGGCGTCGCGTTCGGCCTGACGCTGTCGATCCTCGGCGCGGCTCTCACCCGATTCGATCTCGCTTTGCGCTTCACGGTCGGCGCGGTCGTAGCGGTTCTGCACTGCGCCTTCGTCGCGTTCGACGCGTGTGTCGATGTCAGATCGATCCTGGCGGCGGCGCTCCCCGGCCTGATCTTCCACACCACGCACCGCCGCAGCCTGATCGTCGATGGTGCGCTGGCGCTCGTTCTGGATCTGTGTGCGCGCCTCGCCCACGCGGTTGCGCTGATCTTCGTCGGCCTGTTCGAGCAGCGTCTGATTTTGCGATTGGGCATCGTCCACTGCGCTCTGGTGCTGCTCATCGCGAGCGTCTGTGGCCTGGGTGATCTGCGTCTGCGCCTCGCCCAGGCTGGCCTGCATTTCGGCGGCGTTGTTCTGATCAAATGAGGTTTGCACCTCGGGCGGCAGGTTCATGCCGACATAGGCGTCGGCCCCTTCGGGCGCGGGCGGAGCGTCAACCGTGGGCGTGATCAGGTTGTCCACCGGGTGACTCTCGTGGACGGAAATGGGCTGTACACGTTCCGGCCCCGGCCCGGCGATGACGGCGGCCTGCGCGTCGGAAAGCGCCGATCGCCCCTGATCTTTGCCTTCCGCCAATTGGTTCTGCAAACGCTGCGGATCGGTCTCGCCTTCTAGCGGCACCGTGGGTAGCTCGGCAGGCTGCGTGGGGATGCCGGGATCGGTGGTGCGCACATCTTCGAGCGCGCCTTCCACCTGGCGGGCGCGATCCGTCTGGTCCGGTTCACCACGGATGGCGGCATCGACGACGCCGTTGTTGGCCGTGAAACGACCCGGTTCCGGCGTAGGCGGCAGATCGATCTCAGGCGCAGGACCCGGCGATTGTGGCTCGACGTTGACGACGGCGTCGGGCGAGGTAACGGTGAGCGCTTCCCCTTCGGGCGGGGCATCGTGCGAAAGATTGGCCTCGATGTTGGGCGTCTCTTCCTGCATCGTCTGCGCCTCGCTTGCCATGACGCCGTTGATGCGGCTGCCCAGCGAACCGGCCATCTGCGCTTTGAGCGTGGGCGGCGCGTTGACGTAGGCGTCCATCACGCCGTCGGTGCTATCGGCGGCCTCGAGTGCAGCCTGGGCCTGGGCCAGTTCCTCGGCACGTGCGGCCACGGCTTCGCTGTCCACGCCCGGCGGCGGTGGGTTGGGCGCTTCCAGTGGCGAGCCCTCTTCCACAGGCGCTCCTGCGTCGGTCGTCGGTTCGGCGGCTGTCGCGGCAGGCGACTCGCTTGGGTCGGCGGTGTCTTGTGTGCTGCCTGACGACGAGGATGAATCGGGATTGGGCGCTCGATCTGTCGTCGTCGTGGGATCTTCATCACGCGCTGGGGGATCGGAAAAGGCCGCAACCTCCGTCATGATCACACCTGCGCTGGGGATGAGTGGCGAACGCGTCTCCAGGTCACCCCCCGCATCGGCGCGCAGATCCACACGCTGAGAGATCGTCTGCGCTTCGGCCTCGGCATCCGTCGCAGAATCCGCCACTGCACGGCGCGCTTGCAGCACATGCACGACCTCATGTGCCAGCACATGCAGCGATGGATCGGCGTCGCCCAGCAAAATCTTGCCCTCGAAGACGGCGGCGGGTGTGTCCAATTGGTCGAGCGCCGTCTGTGCGGCGGGGCCGCGATGGACACTCACATCGCCGAGCGGAAGACGAAAGGCGTCTTCAAGCTTGCTGCGCTGGGGTAACTCTTGGGACGGCGAAGAAATCGCCAGCTTCAGTAAAGAGAGACTGCTTAACGCGAAGTCGCCGGGCGGCAAAGGCGCTAAGGGTTCAGCCAGATCCTTCCGAGTTCCCGTATCCGGTTCGCTCTGCAATCCATGTAAATCTGTGGAATCGGTCTTCCTACTGCCATCCTCTCCCTCTTTGCCTCCTTCTGCCCTTGCCCGAACTTCTCCTTCTGTCAAGGCAACGTGACCAAAGTGGACGTGCACCCCGGCCATCCCCGGCCGGGGTGACGCCGTCCACCGCGCCCGCGCCGAGACCGGCCCGCCGGCGTCCTGGCGGGCGGGTTTGTCGGCTTTGGGTTTGATCCGTGTGCGGAGACGAAGAGCCATGGTTGTTCCCTAAAATTAGCGATGGGCACCTGACGCTGTCCACCGATTATCGAAAATCGTCAATCACCAATTACCGATCCCTGATAAATCGCCTGTGCAATCTGGACGCCTATGGCGTCGGCGCCGGCATGGGCGCTGATCCGCACAGGATCGATGGCTATCTCGCCGTTGGATTGGGCCGCAGATAAGCCGCGCTGCGCGATCAACCGGGTCAGTTCCGTTTCCAGCGCCGCGCCCAACCGTTCCACATCCACGGGCGAAAACGAGTTCAATTCAAGCGTGTCGATAGAGATATCAAAATGCATAGCAGTTTGCCCTTGAAGTCCTACTGTCATGTCAACGGTCAAGTGATGGCGATTCCGTAGGGGCGCTGCTTGCTGCGCCCGGCACACACGTTACCCTGAGTTCTGCCAATCCCGCGTCTCGGCCTCGGTGAGAGGCCTTTCGAGTTTGGCGTATTCCACGCTGGCGGCGCGCAATAGATGAGACATGCGCACAGGCTCCTCGGCGTCGGCCGCCAGGAAGGCGGCATTGAGTGCGATGTTGCGGATATTGCCGCCCGTCACGTTGAGCCGCGCCAGCTTGCGCACATCCAGCCCATCGGTGGGCGTGGCCTCGGGGAAGATGCGCGCCCAGATCTCGGCGCGTTCCACCACCGACGGTGTGGGGAACTGCACCACAAAACGGATGCGGCGCAAGAAGGCATTGTCGAAGGCGCTGAGCATATTCGTGGTCAGGATCGCCAATCCCCGGTAGGCTTCCATCTGCTGCAAAAGGAAGCTCACCTCAATGTTGGCGTAGCGATCGTGGCTGTCTTTCACTTCGCTGCGCTTGCCAAAGAGCGCGTCCGCCTCATCGAATAGCAGGATCGCGCCGCCGTACTCGGCCGCATCGAAGACCCGACGCAGATTCTTCTCGGTTTCGCCGATGTACTTGCTGACTACGGCGCTGAGATCGATGCGATAGAGATCGAGGCGCAGTTCGTTGGCCAGGATTTCTGCGGCCAGCGTCTTGCCGGTGCCACTGCTCCCGGCAAAGACGACACTCGTGCCCAGTCCACGCGGGCTGCGTTGGGCGAACCCCCAGCGCTCGTAGACGGTGTGCCGCTGACGAACGTGGGCCGCAATCTCGCGCAGCGTTTCCAACGGGGCCGCAGGCAGCACCAGATCAGCCCAGCCTGCAGAGGAGAGCACGCGCTGTGCCACATCGTCCAGGCGGGGGCGGGCCTGCGTGCAGCAGGCGGCCCACAAATGCTGTTCAATGGCATCGTGATCGGTGGCGGGCTGAGCCAATGCCTCGCTGCATGCGGCGTCGATCATGCCGCCGGGTAGGTTGAACTGGGCCACCAATCGGGGCACGAATCCGTTGAGCGAAACGCCTCGCCCCGCCAGTGCTGCGCTCCCACAGTACGGCCTGCTCTTCGGCGGCCGGTTTCTCCACGCTAAAGCGGAGCAGCGGCCGGTGCGTATTGAGCACGACGGGCATCCGGCCGGCGATGAAGACCGGCCAGGCCATGTCGTCGACCAGCGATTGCACTGTGTTTACAGCGCTGGATTCGTCCAGATCGATCAGCAAACTGCTGCCGCGCAGGAGTGCTTCGCGTTCCCACAGGCGGGCGAACAGATGTCGATCCGCCACTGCGACGGGCAGATCCTCGTGGCGGAGGAGGTAGAGCGATAACCCCAATCCGGCGCAAACCTGAGCCGCCACGGCAGCCGTGGTGCGCGCATCGCCACCGGCGAGGGCGACGATGGGAACGGCGCGCTCCTCGCGGGCAAGGATGTTGCCGATCTGATCGACCAGTCGCTGCTGCGAGGGAGCCAGATCCGCGTTCGCTTCGATGGGATGCAACAGCCCGGCCAGCCGTTCGTCGAGATAGGTGGTGCCGGCCAGATGGTGCAGCACACGTTCGTCGATGTGCAGCGCGGCGCGGGTGACGCTCTCCTGCGCCGCCAGGTTGATGAAGTGCCAGCGACGCAGCGGCGCATCAGGCAGAATGGCCGTCCAGTGGGCGCCGTCAAGGACGGCCAACGCCAGCCCAAAGGTGGGCACCGCGCGTTCGGCGCTTCCTTGCAGCGCAGCAAAGAGGTCGACAAAGTCGCCGTCCAGATCAACGGCGGCGCAGAGGAGCAATAGATCGCGCTCGAAATCTGACAGCGCAAAGGTGCGGCAGATCTGCTGCAACGCCGCCGGGGAGGGCAGGCGCGCTTCTGCGGCGCTGACAGCCGCATCGAGCGCAGCCAGATCCACTGATTGACGACCGTTTGCCTGCTGCATACGCCCTTTGACACGGGCCAGGGCGGCCATCAGATAGTCGCGGTTTGCCTGTTGCCAGTTCATGGCAGCGTGATCCTTGGGTCGGTGTAGCCGGTGGGTGCAGTGTAGTCGAGCGGCGACTCGGCCCCATCCACGCGCACACGCACGAGATAATCGCCGTCAAGCACATCGGGGATGGGAAAGTCGATCTGTGCGCTGGCGGGCGATCCGGCTGTGCGCGAGAGGGCGTCGATGTTGTACGCCCGCGCCGCACGGTTGCCGGGCGAGCCGAGTTCATTGAGTAGTAGTTGAACGCGTTGTTCGGGATCGACCGGCGGCGCAAGCTGAACCCGCAGCAGCCGCGGTACATCCCCTGCGGCGGGGATGATGTCGATCTCATAGCCGCCGCCGTTTTGGGTGATCTGCGGCTGCAAGATGAAGGCTGCCAGGTTGGATTCTATGCCGCGATGGGCCGTGGGCGGTGTGCCCAATGCAAGATAATGGGCCACCTGCGCGCCGCCGAGGCCGGCGCGTGCCGCAGCGGGTAGGCTGAAGCTGATCTCGCGGTCGCTGAGGGTAAGGTCGTTGCCGCTGAGCTCGATGCCGGCGACACGCACGCGGGTGTCGTCGCCGCGCAGCCGTTGGCCGCGGATACGCACATCCTTGCTTGAGAGGATAGGCGTACCCGGTCCGTCGGCGGCGATAACGTCATCGATCACCGGCTGTCGGAAGGGAAGCGGGTAAACGTTGTAACTGCGTACCGGCAGCGCGGACTGAGCCTGGGTGGTGCTTTCGATGAGGACGACCGATGCTTTGTAAACAGCGCTGGGCCGGTATTGCGTCTGCAATGTGGACCAGACCTGCGACATTGATTCCCAGGTGGGCTGCTCGAATGTGAACTTGATCTGCTCGACCTGTTCGGCCAGGTTGGCGGCGGCGATGGCCGCCAGCATGGATGCGGGCGTGTCCGCTGTGACCAGGGTCGCCGAGACCAGCGCATCGCGGATTAGCTGGCGCGGCAGCACCGGCCGTTCATGGAAGATCTGCATGGCATAGCCTAGCAGTATCTCGGCCACGAAGTCGCTGTCGGCATGGGCGCTGATCAGGTAATAAAGATCGAGCGGCAAATCGGGCCGCGAGATGGCTGCGCCCTGGCTGTTGCGCGAGGGCAGCGCGTTGTGCGCCCAGCCCGGGTTGACGTCGGCGCGCAGCAGGAAGATGTTGATGGCGCTGGCATCGCCTGCCACTTTGTCGGGCGCAATAGCGCTGACGCCGACGTTGGCGACGGCGGTGTCGACATTGTAGTCGCCCAGCGAGTTGATAAGCATATACTTGATCACCGCGCTGACGGCGGCGATGGCCAGGGTTCCGCTCATGGCTACCTCCCCTTGCGGCGCAGAATATCGTCCAGCGAGTGGGCGGGGCGCAACGGTGCGGGTGCAGAACGTTGTGGCGGCGCGGCGCGCGGCGGGGGCGACGGCACACGCACTTCGATGCGGCCAATGTGGACGCGTACGTTGATCTCGGGCCTGAGAAGCTCTGGGGCGTGGTGGGGCGCATCCTCGAGCGTGGGCCGGGGCAAGATCGCCGAGGATCGTGTTTCGACGAAGATCGGGCGCGGCTCGGGTGCGCGTTGCTCCGCTGCGGGCGGGGGAGGCGCAGCCGGTACAGGCGTGATCGGCGACGATGAGATCCTGGGCGAGATGACTTGCGGGCGCGGCGGTGAACCCTCCGGCCCCACAATCTCATCCTTTCTCAAATCAGGCGTTGGCAGATGGGTATGCGTCTCGAAAATGTTGGTGATGGCGATCTGCTCGGCTGATGGCTGCGGCAGGATGGGCGGATGCGGGCGCGGTGCAAGTGTTGACGATGGCTCGACGCCTTCCATCTTGGGATGGATTGGCGATGCCGTCGGCATGCTGGGCGCAGCCATCGGTGCTTGCCGGCGCAGTGGGGCGGCAACGGGTGGCGCTTCTTCCGCCTCCATACCGGGCAGCGCTTCGCCCGGCAACTCGAAGCGGGCCGGCAAGCGCGGGCGCACATCCAGGGTTGGCTGCAAATTGCGTTGTAAGAGTTCGGCGAAAAAGGTGCTCATCCTGTCACCAGTTCAAGATAGGCCCGGCGGCGTGTTTCAGAAAGGGCCAGAATGTCGGGTTCGCGCCAGCCGTAGGCAGAGGCCAGGATATGGATCTCGCGCAGCAGGCGTTGTGCCCAGGCGTCGATCTCTTGCCACAGAAAGGCGCCGATGTCGAAGGTGGTCGTCCAGGCGTGTGCGCAATCGGCACAGCGGAGCGCCAACCGCACATCGGCCTGCGGATCGAGTTCGGCCAGCCGCGCTTCCACGGCGGATGCGACGTCGTCGGGCAGGGCGGCGACATCCTGGGGCGTATCGTCGCCGTGGGCAGCCAGGGTACAGCGGGCCAGCAGTGCCCTGGGCTGCGGATCGGCCGCTACGGCGAGCAGGTCATCACTGCTGAGTGGACGCAGGCGCAGGCGATAGACGACGCCCTGTTCGCTGTCGACGGTGAAGTCGTCTTCGGCGCCCTCGGCAAAGGGAGCGCGGATCTCGTCGACGCTGAAGTCAAGTTCCAGACGGCTGTCGCACTGCGGACAGTTGGTGACGCTGGTTAGCCGCCGGCCGAAAATGATGGAGCGCAGGTCGAGCAGCCGGCTGTCGCGTTTGCCCAGGGGCCAGGCGGCGAGCGTCGACGTCTCCTCGGCGGCGGCGGTAGCCAGCAGGAGCAGGCTGCGCAGGACGGGCGATTGGCTGCGTCCTCGTTCCCAGGCGCTTAGTAGATCGGCGTCATTGGGCGCGTGCATCGGCGACTAGACCAGGGCCGGTTCCGACGGCTCGGACACCTCGGCGTCGCGCTCCCATCCTTCGTTTTGCAGAACGAGGGTCTGGATGGCAACGGCATTGGCGCTGGCGTCGAGTTCGGGCAGGGCGCTGTATTCAGAGACCCAGCATCGGTAGACTTTGTAGGCCAGGGCCAGTTGTCCGGCCTCGTTGTACAGCTCGATGGTGATGTCTCTGCGGAAGTCTTTGAGCGAGAGTTCGCCGCCTCCGCTGGGTTGTGCGCCATAGGACCAGACTTTGCCTGCCCAGATCTCGAATTCGCGATCGTGGGTGACGCCCCGTTCCAGGGTAATAGGCTCAAATTTGGTCTGCCCCGGCGATTTGCGCATATAGCTCAGATCGCCGCCCTCGCGGAATTCCACGACTTCTGTGGTGCGTTTGAGTACACTCACCTTGCTCACGCCGGCGACGTAGCGGTTGTCCCATTTGATGCGAAACTTGAAATTCTTGTATGGATCAAAGCGCTGTGTGTTGACTTCGAACTGTGCCACGGATTGCTCCTTTCAGGACCCATCTCTAATCACTGACTGTATTGACACATCAGGTTAGATGGCGCCGAAGGTGCGACGCACCCGTCAGTTCACGCCGGCCTAGAGACGATTGGTGGACGGGTGCGTCGCACCTTCGCTCTCCGGACCCGCCAACGTCACTTGTCAATACAACTAGACCTCTAGCTGTCCGGCCATTTGTTGGATCTGGATGACGACGAACTCGGCTGGTTTGAGCGCAGCGAAGCCGACGATGATGTTGACGACGCCCAGGTTGATATCGTTTTGGGTGGTGGTTTCGCTGTCGCACTTGACAAAGTAGGCCTGGCGGGCGTTGCTGCCCTGGAATGCGCCCTGACGGAAAAGGTTGTTCATAAACGAGCCGACGTTGAGCCGGATCTGCGCCCACAGACGGTCATCGTTGGGTTCAAAGACGACCCATTTCAGCCCCTGGTAGAGACTTTCGCCGATGTAGAGGGCAGTCCGCCGCACAGGGATGTACTTGTACTCACTGGCCGCGGCATTGGATCCGTTGAGCGTACGCGCTCCCCAGGCCACATTGCCGTAAATGGGAAAGTTGCGCAGAACGTTGATCCCCTGCTGGTTCAGCCCGCCATTCTCCAGATCGGTGAGGGTGACGGCGACACTGGCGTTGCGCAGGGCGGCGTCGGTGCCGGCGGGGGCCTTCCAAATCCCGCGCGACGCGTCGGTGCGAGCATAAACGCCGGCCATTGTCCCGCTGGCCGCTACGTTGGTCGGGCGCGAATTGTTGAGCGGATCAGAGATCACGAGCCGGGGGAAGTAGACGGCGGCGTGGTCGTCTACGAGTGAAGGCGTGCCGCCCAGCCAACTGTCCATCTCCGAAGTCGTATTCACCGAAGATGGGATGTCGACGATCAAAAAGGCGCGTTTGCTGCGGCAGTAGCTGATGGCGCTGCTATAGACGGCACGCATCGGGCCATTGTCGGTAGCGGGTAGATCGGCGGCGGCGGGGATGCAGAGCAGGTTGAAGACGAAGGGCAAGATCTTATCCAGCGCAAAGATACCGTTCTTGGTGCCCGCCGGGGCCAGCGTGGCGGCCGCGTTGTTGTTCCAATCGGTGCTGCCGGGGATGTGTCCGTCGTCGGTGGCTGCGCCCTCAAGCCGTCGATTGGCAATCGCGCCCGGCGCTGTTGTGTTGTTGGTCGGGCTGAGCCGGGAAAGGTTGACCAACTGGGATTCGGCGTTGATCAGATCCACAGCATAGCGCGGGCTGGTTGTGTCCATCGACAGGTTGAAGTAGGTCTCGGTCGCCACAACTTCGCCGCCGGTGAGCAGGTTGCCGGCCACCGTTCCGCCCTTGACTTCTTCGACGGTAAGGCTGAAGAGCGAGCCACTGACGGCAACGGTGACGCGTACAGTTTGCCCCCACAGGCCGGGATTGGCGGCATCGATGCGCAAAATGTCCGTGGCGCCGTTGACCAGGCTGGCGCGCGCCGCCGCCGCCGGTCCGGATGTGACACGCACGACGTAGGCAATCTGTCCACCGTTGAGATAGTACTGTTGCAGCGCATAGCTGGCGGCGCTGCGCCGATCCAGCCCACCGAAGCGCCGCTGGAAATCGGCGAAACTGGTAATGCGCACAGGATCGTTGACCGGTCCACGCGCGAAGAAGTCGACGAAAGCTGTGTCGGAGGTGCTGACCCCGGTGATGGTACGCACACCGCTGGGGATCTCCTCGACATAGACACCAGGGAACGTCAAAGTTTGAGGCATGGCTGGGCTCCTTCCAACACAAAAGAGGATTTGCACCCGGCGAGGTGCAAAGCGAACACAATATCCTGACTAGGCCATTGCGGCGCAAATATCACGGCGGAAGTATGGCGTCTGTACCACTGCTAGAGCATGTCGGCAAAGTTCCGCCGCGATTTGCTGGATCAGGTACAGGTAGACCGATAGGATGGATCGAAGCGGTGCGCTGTTAGCAGTATGCAGGGATCAAAAGATGTTGTGCTGGCTGTGATCGCACACCTGGTTTGTGTTGTAGATCACAGCAATAGCCACGAACTGGGACGGCGATCTTCACTGTCGGCCAGTAGAAATGAGGAGGCACAAATATCGCCTCAGATAGCCGAACGATACGCCGGGATCAGAGGAGATAGGAGTATGTAGTTCAAGTAACTTGGGAAGAAGTTGTATTTGTCAATAAATGTCTATTGCGAATCCAGGGTACAATATCGTCTGTTGCATGTCAAGCAGTTTTTGTTTATCGTACAGATACTGTACACATAAAGGTTGATTGAAACTTTTGTTTGCACAAAGCGTACTGTTGGCAACAAGGTTGTTGGCAGGCAATTTGTGTTGAGCCGCTCAGCTACATTCACTCATTCGTCTTCGAACGTTCATATTGACAGAGATTCATTCATTGCAACCAAGGAGGTTGAAGATGGCCTTGCAGTATCGAATCGAGGGATCGCTGCTACCCGTCCTCACGATTACGCTCAACCCCGGAGATCGGATCTACTCGTCGTCCGGCGGCATGAGCTGGATGACACAGCAGATCGAAATGGACACCAACACCGGCGGCGGCATCGGTAAGATGTTTAAGCGCGCGCTCTCCGGTGAATCGATCTTCGTGGTTGATTACTACGTCAACAGCGGCAACGGTGAAGTGGCATTTTCAGGCGAGTTCCCCGGCAAGATCTTGGAGCTAAACCTGCCTGAAGGACAATCGATGATCGTCCAAAAAGACTCGTTCCTGTGCGCCGACAAGTCGGTGGATCTGGACATGCACTTCCGCAAACGGCTGGGCGCCGGTCTCTTCGGCGGCGAAGGCTTCATCCTCCAGCGCGTCACCGGCCCAGGGCAGGCCTTCGTCAACTTTGACGGTGAAATCGTCGAGAAGAATCTGGCCGCCGGCGAAGTCCTGCGCGTCGATACGGGGCATGTGGCTATGTTCGACCCGTCCGTCGATTTCGACGTGGAAATCATGCGCGGTTTCAAGAACATATTGCTTGGCGGCGAGGGCCTCTTCCTGGCGACGCTGCGCGGGCCAGGGCGTGTCTACTTGCAGACGATGCCGATGGATCGACTGGCACAGAAGATCGCCCAATACATGCCCCAGGTGGGTGGCAGCGGCCAAAGTGGTGGTTTGAACGTGGATCTGGGGCAACTGCTGGGTGGGCGTTAGGCCGAAGGCTTTCTGTTGATCTGCTCCATGAACCTATAGTGAGCGTGGCCGCCCGGTTGAATCGTTTCTGGTGGGTTACAGTGCGTACCAATTTCTGGTACGCACTTTTTCTTGTTGTCCCCCCATGACGTATGCACCATACGTTTCCTGTACGCAGTCCAAACGATCGCGCCACGTTCCGGCTACATCTTCACCAAACACGACAATTTGCGGTGAGATCGATGTATTTTATATGGACGTCGATCGTACTGTAGCTAGAGAAATGAGAGCATGAATCGACCCGAGCCTGAACCTTTTGGTGCAAATACAGTGAGGGACTAGATGAATCAGTTAAACGCCGACGACTGGGATGTGCTGATCTATGTCGCTTCTTACATTGCCGGCTACGCCAGCCGCCCATCCTATAGCGACCTGGAGAGTGCCGGCCTTCCGGCAAATGCAGTCAACCAACTGCTGTCCAAAGGTCTTTTGGCCGAAGTAGATAACGGACTTGAACCCGTATTGCACCGTACCCGGGCCGTCATGTGGTCTGCTGCATAGGCGGTTTGTCTCACAACTAGGGTGAAGCAACTTTGAAACCGAGAGTTTGACTAGCGCCGGTTGAGTGCCCGGAGCTTGCGGAGGGCTTATCGAAACCCAGCGGGTTCGACGGCGATCCAGTGCTGACCCGCTTCACTGGTTTCGATACGGCTCGCAGACCCGCTTTCTGAAGCGCTCCTACTCAACCGACGCTCGCTCTCTTGCCGGGTAGTCCAGCGCCCCTACCGATCAAATTACGCTTTCAGCGCTCCTCGCCGCCGCATCACGAGAGCCTGTAACGTACTTTGCAACGGGCCGAGTATGCTTGTAGATGAAAGGAAAAACATAGCCAAACACTCACCACCGACCAAACGTCAGCGTGGCACACAATAAGAACAGTAGGCGCTATGCCTCGTACCTACCCCCGTATAACGGATCCGACTTCCAATTAGGCTATAGGCCGTAACCATTTACTCCATGTCCTCAACCACCTCGTACGGAGGCACCATGACTCCTGTTGTGCAATCCAGATCCACCTCCCGCCGTCCCTGGCTCTTCTTGTTTCTGGCCGTTGTCGTCGGCCTCATCCTGATCAGTGTCGGGCTTATGCTGCCAGTACCAGGCAGCCCAGAACCCGTCCTGGCGCTCGACATTCCTGCCGACCAGATGGAGCAGGCGCGCAATCAACTGGTACAAGCGGCAGCGGGCGACATTGTCGTCCTGGCCTGGAATGACCTCGGGATGCACTGCTACAATCGTGACTTTGAGTACCTGGCTGTGCTACCTCCCTACAACACCCTCTACGCTCAGATCATTCGCGCCGGCGATCCACCGACGTTGGTCACGACTGGGATCACTGTCACTTATCACTTCCCTGACAACACCTTTTCGGTAGGCAAATCCAATTTTTGGGACTATGACCAGCAGCTCTTCGGCGTGGATCTGGCGCCCAACGTCGGTCTGACCGGCAAAGGCTTGGCCGGAGAAATGGATCTCAGGGACGATCATTTTGTGGCCGAAGGCATCCCGCTCACGGAATTTCGCGACAGCGACTACGCCGCCAATCCAAACAACACGCCTGCCTACCCCTACCAATTGGCATTGGTGGAAGTGTGGGACACCGCCACCGGGGAAAAGCTTACCGAAAGCACTGTGGTGGCGCCTGTTTCCACTGAAATGCACTGTGACACCTGCCACTTCGATGGCGGCGTTGAGGACATTGCCACCGGCAGCGTCGAGCTTAACATCCTTACCTTGCACGACAAAGAGAACGCAGACGAGTACCCCCAGGGCCACAGCGGCAAATTGGTGGATCGCACCCCGGTGCTCTGCGCCGAATGTCATAGTTCCAACGCGTTGGGTGCTCCTGGCGTCAGTGATATCCCCAGCCTGTCACGCGCTATGCACAACAAACACAGCGAAAGCGAAGTCGGCATTGCCCCCACCACCGACGGCTGCTACCAGTGCCATCCTGGGCCACAAACGAAATGTCTGCGCGACACAATGTCCGAGCAGGGGATGGGCTGCGTGGACTGTCACGGAGCGATGCGCCAGGTTTCGCAGAATCCAGACCCATGGCTCAAAGAACCGCGCTGCGACAATGCCGCCTGTCACGGCAGCGACTACGCTCAGAACCAGGCGCTCTACCGCTTATCGCAGGATCATGGCGATATCTTCTGTGCCGGTTGCCACGACAGCCCACACGCTGTCGCCCCCAGCACTCAGCCCAACGATGCCATCAAATTTGTCGAACTCCAGGGAAAGCCCGGTCCTCTTGCCACCTGTGGAGTCTGCCACGCTACACCTCCTTCCGGCAGTGGCCCCCATGGACTGACCGTTCCTGCTCCTACGGCGCCTTCAAATAGGCTTTACCTACCTGCTTTACAGAAACAGTAAGCACTCTGTCTCATCTCATAACCCGTTCAAAAAAGTCCCCGCTATAGACCTCAAGTGTCTATAGCGGGGACTTTTTTTGACTTTGATCACACCTGCCAATTGGTGCTGTTACTTCTTTTTCCTTTGACTGCGTGTGACACTGCTGACCCGAGCCATTTTGCTTTTCGCATTGCCTTTCCGAGCAGGGGTGGTCTTTCCAGATCGGCTGCTTGGCGCACCGCCGCCATCCTCATCTGGAGTGGCGGGCAGCAACGAGGGCTGGACGGGCGATTCGGCTTCGTCGTTTTGAGGCTCACTGTGACTGGTTGTGCCTTTGCTGCGCGCTGGTTTTGGTGCCGCTGCCGCCGGTGCGGCAGGCTCTGGTGAAGGCGCCTCTGCCCTGGGCTGTTCTTTGGCGGTCGTTGCCTCGCTGTCGCTGTCTTTGTTGCGACGCGTCCGACTTCTGCTCGGGGCAGTGGCGGGCTTTGCCACCTCTTCGCTTGACGGTTTCGCTTTCTTTGTCACCCGCGGCGAGGATGTCCTTTTGGTCGGTGCAGTCGCTTTATCAACGGCGCCGGCTTTCGCTGCAGTGTCCGCTTTCTGTGCAGTATCTGTCTTTGCTACATTTGACGGCTTCTCTGCCTTGCCGTTCGATGCTCCCTTTTCTGATGAGGTAGCCGCTGTTTTTACGCTTGCCCGGGCCGTGCGCGCTGCCGATGCGGAGGATCGTTCCTCGCTCTTGGGCGCTTTGCCGTTGCCGCGCGCTGCCGGCGGCGTCAGCGTTTCATCGCCGACAAAACCGGGTACGCCCTGCGCCGCCTTGATCGCAAGCAGTTGATCGCCCGTCGCCACTGGAACGGTTTTCTGCCCCAACGTGCTGCGCCCCGACGCCGGGATTTCACTCAAATCCATCGGTTTGGCCACGCCTTTGTCAGTCACAAAGACAACCAGATCACGGCGATCGCTGTTCACGATCAGTCCGTCGACCAGTTCGCCGGTGCGTTTGTCGAGCTTGTGCGCAATGATACCGCTGCCATTGCGTCCCTGCGAACTGTACTCGGTGAGCACCGTCCGCTTGGCATACCCGTTGGCGCCAACGGTAACCAACTCGCCCTCTGGATCGACCATCCCCGCAAAGACAATCTTTTCGCCCTTCTGCAACTTCATGCCGGCAATGCCGCCCGCCGCCAGCCCCATGCTGCGCACGTCTTCTTCGCTAAAGCGGATGGATCGGCCGCGTGCCGCCACCAGCATCACTTCCTGGTCGCCCGGCGTGGCGAAGACCCAGCCCAATTCATCCTTCTCATCCACGCGGATAACGTTGGGTAGCGTGGCGCCGGCAGCTACAAAATCGGCCAAAGAGACGCGCTTGACGTTGCCGTTCCGCGTCGCCAGGAAGAGATAGCCGGCGGCTGTCTCCGATGTAATGCGCGGCAGCGCGACGGCAGCGATGATTCGATCGCGCCGCGTATAGGTAGTGAGTTCGGCGATGTGCTTGCCCTCGTCTTGTGGCAACTCGTGGATGGCCAGACGTTGGCAGCCACCCCGTTTGTCGAAAACGTAGAGCAAATCCTGTGTGTTGGCGGTGAGGAGCGCCACTGCGCTGTCGCGCCCACACTGGCGCAGACTCGTCTTGGTAACATCACTAAACGCCTGCCGGCGAATTTCACCACCGGCCCCCAACGAGATCCACACCTTCTGATCGGGCAGCAGGTCGGTGCTGGTCAGTGTCCCTTTGGTGCGATCGACAATCTGGGTGCGTCGTGGATCGGCGTACTCCTGGCGCAGCGTCGTTAGTTCCTCGCGGATCACATCCAATACTTTGGTGGGGTTTTTCAACAGATCTTCGAGATAGGCGATGCGATTCTGCAACTCATCGTACTCATCTTGCAGCCGTTTGCGTTCCAGCGCAGCAAGCCTCTTGAGTGGCATGTCCAGGATCGCCTGTGCCTGGACTTCGGTGAAGCCGAAATTGCGCATAAGGTTGGTGCGCGCCGTATCCACCCGTTGACTGCGCCGGATCGTATCGATCACCTCGTCGAGGATGTCGAGCGCGCGGAGGAGCCCTTCGACAATATGGGCACGTTCGCGCGCGCGGGCCAGATCATACTCTGAACGACGACGAATGACCTCTTGACGATGCTCGATGAAGAGTTGCAACACGCGTTTGAGGCCAAGCGTGCGCGGTTCACCGTCGACAAGCGCCAGCATGGACATGCCGAACGTCTGCTGCATCGGCGTGTACTTGAAGAGATCGGCAAGCACCGTTTTGGCGTCGAAGTTGCGGTTGAGCTCGATGACAATGCGCATCCCGGCGCGATCCGACTCATCGCGCAAATCGGTGATGCCTTCAATCTTGCCGTCGCGCACCAGCGATGCAATGCGTTCGAGCAGATTCGTCTTGTTGGTCTGGTAGGGGAGTTCGGTCACGATGATGCGGGTGCGGCCGCGACTCATCTCTTCGAAGTGCGCTTTGGCCTGCACAATCAGGCGGGCGCGGCCGGTGGCATACCCCTGTGTGATGACGTCGGTTGTCTCTTGGCCGCGCCGATCTTCTCGATAGCGGAAGACAATCCCGCCAGTGGGGAAATCCGGTCCTTTAACGAACCGGAGCAGATCTTCGACGCTCACTTCGTCGATTGTCTCGTAGCGATCGAGCATGTAGATCAGCGCGTCGACGATTTCGCCCAGGTTGTGGGGGGGGACGTTGGTCGACATCCCCACGGCGATGCCGCTGGCGCCATTGATCAACAGATTGGGCAGCGTCGCCGGCAGGATCGCCGGTTCCTTGAGTGTGTTGTCAAAATTGTCGTCCCACTCGACGGTGTCTTTGTCCAGATCCGCCAGCATCAGGGCGCTGATCTTGGCCAGGCGCGCTTCGGTATAGCGCATCGCCGCCGCATTGTCGCCGTCAACAGAGCCAAAGTTTCCCTGTCCATCCACCAGTGGATAGCGCAGGCTAAAGTCCTGCGCCATACGCACCATGGAATCGTAGACAGCCGAGTCTCCGTGTGGGTGATACTTACCCAGCACTTCACCGACGATGCGTGCGCTCTTTTTGTAGGCCTTATCGTTTGTCAGCCCCATGTCCGACATGGCATAGAGGATGCGGCGATGCACAGGCTTGAGTCCATCGCGTACGTCGGGCAACGCTCGGCTGACGATCACGCTCATGGCGTAGTCTAAATAGGCATGCTGCATCTCGTCCGTGATGTCAACTTCACGTACATTGCCTATGGTTTCAGTTGGTAAAGTCATTGTACAATTCTCACGGCTCTTACTTTGTTTTCTGGTGTATAAGTCAGTCTTTCAAGCATAGAATCGTTGCCTTGTGGCTTCCGGCCCTTCCAGGTTGTACCGTTGCGGATGGCTCGCTGCCCTTACTAGATGGGATTGCCCTCTGTGCTTTCCTTTGCCGATCGTCATAAAGCGCAAAATAAGGTCTTGAAGCGTCAAATCACTGCGCAACAGGCTTTGCTTCGCCTCGCCGTCCATTCGGGGCGCTACACGCGTAAGATGCTGCTTCTGCGTGAGGCCGGTTGCATGGCCGTCACCCTGACGGATGCGGCGGTCTGCTATCTTCATCTGCGCTCGGGTGCGGATCCGGCATCCACATTGATTGGAGAGACGCCTCATTATCGCGAGGCCTTCCGCTTTGACGGCAAACGAACGGATCAACCATCAGTTTCGATGGAAAGCGCTCCAATGGAACTGATCGAAACGGTAAGCAAGCGGCGTGAGGTGGCGCTCTTGCCCGGCAACACGCACCTGATTGTGCCGCTACGCCGTCATCATAAGGTCATGGCGGTGCTCGATCTCTATCGACCGGTCAAGCAGCCTTTTGATGCCATTGACGTGCAAAATATGACCGATCTTGCCTTGCTGTTGGATTCGCTGCTCAAGAATCAACACATGCTGGCTGCCCACGCGGCGCTGACCGAACTGGCTCAGGATTTAAGCGCCGAACTCGACCTCTCTGTTCTGCTCGACAAGATCGCCCGCGCCGCTGCCGATATTACCACATCACAGGCAAGTTCGATCCTGCTGCTGCAGCCCGACCAGGACAACCTGCGCTTTGCCGCCGCCTATGGCCTTTCGGATACTGAGCGTGAAACGCTGCGGCGATGGACAGTGCCCATCCAGGGCAGTGGCGCCGGGCTTGTGGTGACCAACCGGCAGCCGATGGTCAACAACAATGTGTTGCGCAACTCGCGTTTCTATTCGGGCGTTAGTGACAATCTTAGCGTCAAGACTCGCTCGCTCATTGCCGTCCCCTTGATCGCGCAAGACGAGGTGATCGGGGCGCTGGAAGTCGTCAATCAACGCTACGATGACGAGTTTGACAGCGACGACGTTACGCTCCTGTCGCTCTTTGCCAGTCAGGCGGCTGTTGCCATCCAGAATGCACGTCTCATGGCCGACAAACAGGCCACCCTTATCGAACTCAATCGCCTTGAACAGCGTAAATCCCAGTTCATTGCGCTTGTCAGCCACGAATTGCGCACACCGTTGAATCTGGTCAGCGGTTATCAAGTGGTGCTCCGTGGGAATTTGAAAGAATCACTGGACACCAACCCTGACGCCGCCGAAAGTCTGGATCAGCTTGAAAAGGCCACCGGTCGCTTGACCAGCCTTATTACCAACATTACCTCGATGTACAACCTGGAAACCGGACGTACTCAGCTAATGTTGGAGGAGCAGGATCTGGTTGTGATTGTTGAAAGCGTCATCGCAGAACATCTCCAGTGGCTTCAAACCAAAGGGCTGATCGTATCGTTTGTGCCAACCAGCAGACCTCTGTACGTGCTGTGCGATACGCTGGAAGTCACCCGTATTCTGCACAATCTGTTTAGCAATGCCATCAAATTTACACCCGAAGGCGGCAAGATCACTGTCTCGATGATGCCCGTGGAGGCGCGGTGCGTGGCGCAGATTCGACTGTCAAAGGCCCCTTCATTCAGGTCGCCATCACCGATACTGGTCCGGGCATCGATCAGTTGCAACTCGAATCGATCTTCGAGCGCTTTGCCCAGATAGACAATCACCTCAACCGGCTGCAAGGCGGCATGGGGTTGGGTCTACCCCTGGCCAAGGCGCTCGTCGAAAAACATGGCGGTGAACTCTGGGTCTACACCGCTCGCGGTCGAGGATCGACCTTCTACTTCACCCTTCCAGCGGCGCTTGACAGCGGGCGCAAGTAACCTGGCAAATCCCGGCAGACATATGCCGACACGCCCTACCAGTGGTACTTACGCCGAAATGTACTAGCGAATGCCGATTCGCTCGACTTCCAACTGGCGCAACTCGATCAGTTGGTCGCGCAGTTGAGCCGCACGCTCGAACTCCAGATCCTTGGCTGCTTCCTTCATCTCTTTCTCAATGCTCTTGATCAGCTTGGCCAGTTCGTCGCGCGGTAACATGATCGGATCCAACGCCGGTGCTTTATCCCCGTTCTCGCTGACGTACTCACCCTTCTCCTCCGCCAGGACACGTACACGGTCCGTGAGATCGCGGATGCTCTTGACAATGCTACGCGGTTCGATGCCGTGTTCAACGTTGTACGCTTCCTGGATTGCCCGGCGTCGATTGGTTTCGTCGATGGCGTACTTCATCGCATCGGTCATCTTATCTGCGTAGAGGATCGCCTTGCCCTCTAGATGACGGGCGGCACGGCCAATGGTCTGCACCAGCGCCGAACCGCTGCGCAGGAATCCCTCTTTGTCTGCATCGAGGATAGCAACCAGTGTCACTTCGGGCAAGTCGAGCCCCTCGCGCAAAAGATTGATCCCCACGACGACGTCGAACACACCTAGCCGCAGATCGCGCAGAATCTCTACTCGTTCGAGCGTTTCGATTTCGCTGTGCAGGTACTGCACCTTCACACCCAGTTCCGCCAGATACTCGCTCAGATCTTCGGACATGCGTTTGGTCAGCGTCGTCACAAGCGCCCGCTGACCTTTGGCGACGCGCATCTGTACCTCGCGCAGCAGATCGTCGATCTGCCCCTTGCTGGGGCGGACCTCCACCAGCGGGTCGATCAGGCCGGTTGGGCGAATGATCTGTTCGACTACCTGATCGGCGTGTTCCATCTCATACGGCCCCGGCGTAGCGCTGACATAAACGGCCTGGCGCACAGTGGTTTCGAACTCGTCGAAGGTCAGTGGACGGTTGTCGAGCGCGCTGGGCAGGCGGAACCCGTGGCCGACCAGCACCTCTTTACGTGAGCGATCCCCGGCGTACATGCCACGCACCTGGGGAATCGTCATATGGCTCTCGTCGATGATGACCACCCAGTCCGTCGGGAAGTAGTCGAGCAACGTCCACGGTCGGCTGCCGCCCGGGCGCCGGGCCAGATGGCGGCTGTAGTTTTCCACGCCGTTGCAGTAGCCGATCTCGCGTAACATCTCCAGATCGTAACGGGTGCGCTGACCAATGCGCTGCGCTTCAAGCAACTTGCCCTGACGCTCGAAATCGGCCACCTGGGCTTCCATCTCCGCTTCAATATCTTCGATGGCCTCTGTCAGTTTATCCTGGGGAGTGATGAAATGTTTGGCCGGGTAGATCTCCACCTTATCGTGATCGGCCAGGATCTCGCCGGTGAGCGTGTCGATCTCGGTGATCCGCTCGATCTCGTCGCCCCAAAAGCTGATGCGATAGGCAAAGTCGCTGTAGGCAGGCTGTACTTCGAGCACATCCCCACGCACACGGAACTTCGAGCGCTGCAGCGTATTGTCGTTGCGTTCGTAGTAGATATCCACGAGATGGCGAAGCACCTGATTGCGACGCACCATGTCGCCCACTTTGAGGGGAAGCACGTTTTGTCCGTAATCTTGCGGGCTGCCCAAACCGTAAATGCACGAGACAGAAGCGACGATGACCACATCGCGGCGGCTAAAGAGCGAACTGGTGGCGGCCAGGCGCAGACGATCGATCTCGTCGTTGATCTGCGCATCCTTCTCGATGTACGTGTCGCTGCGCGGAATATACGCTTCGGGCTGGTAGTAATCGTAGTATGACACGAAGTACTCAACCGCATTCTCTGGCAAAAACTCACGCATTTCACTGTAAAGTTGCGCGGCCAACGTCTTGTTGTGCGCGATGATCAACGCCGGACGCTGGACTTGTTCGATCACTTTGGCCATGGTGTAGGTCTTACCCGAACCAGTGACCCCAAGCAGCACCTGATGATGAAGACCGGCGTCAAGCCCTTGTGCCAATTTCTCGATGGCCTGAGGCTGATCGCCCATGGGTTGGAAATCGCTGACTACCTTAAATGGGGGCATGCGCTCATCTCCTGATACACAATGACGTAAATACTACGGCGTAAATCTGATTGTGCGTCCTCTGGACCCTATCATGGATAGATTTACACCGGGATTTACCCGTTCACATTCAGCCTGGAGGGCCTCGAAAACAGCCGTCGTGAATACGAACATAAGTTCTTTGCGCTCTGGTTAGTATACTTGTTTTTGGTCATTTTGTCCAAACATTGCTACATTCGGGCCAATCCAACCATAGGTGTGGCGCGCCGGGAAAGACCGGCGACAATTGACGTGCATTGCCTGCCGCAAGTACAATGCAGCCTGAGTGATAGCCTGTCAGTTTGTGCTTATGGTCTCACGTTTACTTCGTTCCTCTGCGCTTTGCACCGTTACCAATAGGGTCTCATGAACGCTTCTCTACCGCAATTCCCGCGCCGCTCTGTGCGCCGCTTGTCCGGCGCACCGACGTTGGGTTTCACGCTCTTTTGTACTTGTTTGGTGCCTTTCCATCGCTATCAACCTGGGCGGGGTGGGACGGGTGTATCGGCCCGCTTTTGCTCAGGAGCCGTCGCCTGAACCTGCGTTGACGCTTACCGTTTCCACGACACCTTCGGCCACAACCACGCCGACGCCCGTCCAGGATCCGGCTGCCGAACCGACGGCTGCAGCAACATCTACATTAATCCCCACCCTGGCGTCATTGTCCACGGCCACTGTAGTGTCCACAGCCACGGAGACGGCATCGGCTACGCCAACGTTTGCCGGCGCTTCACCGACGGCTACGGTCGGCGTCGCCCCTGTTGGCGTTGATACCGTCACCGACACAGTCAGTGCTACGATCACGCCGCCGGCGTTGCCCAATACGGTATCGATCACCGCTACGATTTGGGCCAAGGCGACGGCAACGGCACAAGCCGCCAGCGCATTGACCGCCACGCCGACGCCATCACCGACGCCGACGCCCGGCCCCGATACGATCCTTGATCGGCAGATCGACGAGATGATCGCACAGATGAGCGTCGCCGAGCGCGTTGGCCAACTGTTCGTCATTGATTTCCAGGGCAGCGAGGTGACCTCGAACAGCGACATCGCCGAGTTGATTCGCGAGTATCATATCGGCGGCGTTGTGCTCAATCCTCAGAATGGCAATTTCAGCAACGACGATCCCAACGCGCCGCGCCAGATTGGTGTGCTGACCAACCAGTTGCAGGCGCTGGCCTACGATATTCTGCTGCCTGCCGAACAGGCACTCGACCCACCCGAAGTTCTGTTGACTCGTTCCAACACCGGCAGCCTGAACCCGCTACAGCAGACGACACCGCGCCTGCCCCTTTTGATCGGTGTTGAGCAGGGTGGAGATGCCTACCCTGGTTCGACGATGCGTTCGGGGTTCACGATGGTGCCGCCGCAAATGGCCATCGGCGCCACCTGGAACACGAATCTGGCTGAGTCCGTAGGTGCCATTGTGGGGCGAGAATTGGCCGCAGTCGGTGTAAACATGCTGTTAGGCCCCTCTCTGGATGTTCTCGAACAGCCGCGGCCGGAGCCGGTGGGCGGCCTGGGGATCTATACCTTTGGCGGTGATTCATTCTGGGTAGGCAAGATGGGGCAGGCCTACGTACGCGGTGTCCATGCCGGAGGAACCGGTCGCGTGGCGACGATTGCAGGGCACTTTCCCGGCCAGGGTGGCAGTGACCGCCGTCCTGATGAGGAAGTTGCGACGATCCAAAAAAGCTTACAAGAACTGCGCCATATTGAACTGCTGCCCTTTGCCAGCGTCACCCAACGCGCTTCGTCACTGCTGCGCTACGACGGCGATCCTTCGTCGACCGATGGGCTGATGTCGGGCCACGTTCGCTATAGCAGCTTTCAGGGTAGCCGCGAGCGGACACCGCCTATCAGTCTGGCTAAGGAACTAGAGGCGATCCTGGCGCTAGAAGAGTTTACCACCTGGCGCGATGAAGGTGGCGTGGTGATGAGCGATGCCTTGGGCGTTCCTTCGATCCGGCGCTACTATGACCCAACGTTGCAGGATTTTCCGCGCAAACGCATCGCCCTGGAGGCCTTCCTGGCCGGCAACGATCTGCTCTACCTTGCCAATTTTTCGCTCAGCGGCAATTGGAGTGAAACGCGCGACAATATCCGCGAAACCATCCTTTTCTTCCGAGAACGCTACACAAGCGATCCTGATTTTGCCGCACGCGTCGACCATTCATTGCAGCACATTTTGCGCCTCAAGATACGATTGTACAACGCTGCACCCGGCGGGAACGCCACCGCCGGCGAGGAGCCTACGGCTGCGGTTACCGTCGATCCTGGCACAGCAACCCCCTCTGCAACTGAGCCGGCCGTCGCCGAATCAGCCCTCCCTCAATCGGCCACACCCGACTCGATCGATCTCACCGAGCCGACGGTCGCCGTCACTGATGCCGTTGTGACGGATGCCGTTGTGACTGGTACAGAGACAACCGAAAACAGTCCAGACGCCGGCGTTGCGGAGCAAGACCTTGTATTGGGCGCCATCGATATTCCACTGCAGCGGGTGTTGACCAACAGTCGCTCGTTGCGCGTCCTCACCGGCGCTGCCCGCGAGGAAGCGCACAGCGTCGTGGGGCAGGTGGCGCGCGAGTCTGTGACCATCCTCTACCCTGATCCGCGTGGATTGGCCGATCCGCTGCCCGCCGCTCCTCAGTCCGAAGAAAAGATCTTGATCTTTACGGACAGCCGCACCTATCAGGAGTGCACCTCCTGCCCGATTCTATCGTCGATGGCCCCCGACGCAGTGGAGCAAGCGCTATTGAGCCTGTATGGGCCGGATGCGACCGGTCAACTACAACCGGCGCAACTACAGAGCATCACCTTTGAGCGCCTGAACGCCGTTCTCAATAACACCGCGCCAACCTCCACCGTGCAACAGGTAGAGGATGCCATCAACCAGGCGGACTGGATCATCTTCGCCATGTTGGATGTAGATGTCGCCCGCGAGCAGAGCAGCGACGCCGTGAAGCAGTTTCTGCGTTTGCGCAGCGATCGGCTGCTCGGCAAACGTATCGTCGTGCTGTCGCTCAACGCTCCGTACTTCCTCGACTCCACCGAAATCAGCAAGCTGACGGCCTATCTGGGCATCTATAGCAAGACGCAGCCCTTCCTCGAAGCGGCGGTGCGCACCATTTTTCGCTCGACACAGGCCACCGGTTCGCCGCCGGTGAGCGTACCGGGCACCCGGTACAGCAACCTGATCGAGCGACTCGAGCCTGATCCCGATCAAACGATTGAACTGCATCTGCTCAACGAGGTGGTCGCCGTCAACCCGACCACCAACACCCCAAGCACCGAAACGCCGCCCGCCAATATCGAAGCCGATCTGGCTATCGGCGATGTGATCGTGGTGGAGACGGGGATTATCGTCGACCGCAACGGCAACCCTGTACCCGATGGCACCCAGGTCAATTTCCGCCTGATCTATGAAGGGGCGGAACTGGCGCTGCCCATCGATCCGATGTCGACGCACAACGGCAAAGCGCGCATGGCCACCCCGCTGGAACGCAGCGGAACTCTGCGCATTTCTGCCAGCAGTGTAGAGGCCGACACCAGCACGGTGATCCTGGTGAGCACACAGGGCGACGATCAATCGGCGTCGATTGAATTTGTGATGCCCACACCAACGCCTGAGCCGACCCTCGAACCCACCCCGGCTGTGATCGCATCGAATGAAGTTGCGGCTGCGGCCGAAGGCGGTAAGATCAGCGGTGACGGCACCTTGAATCCGGCTCCTTCGACGGTTGTCCGACCGAATGCCCGCGTCGATCTGCTGACCCTATCGCTGGCGGGGATCACCCAACTGGTGATGTTAGGGCTGCTGCTGGTGGTGTTGGTGCGGGTGATGCCACGTGCCATGCTGGTCTACCGCCTGCTGTGGGCGCTGTTGATTGGCTGGCTCGCCTACATTCTCTACGGCTTGGGATTGGTGCCGGGCAGTACCTGGCTACAACTGACGCTTTATCCGTGGGGCGTGATCCCTGTCGTCTTCATCGGCATGTTGCTGCCCATGGTCTGGCTGCAACTGCGCGCAGAGTGAGGAATAGACCGAGAAATCGAACTTTTTGCCTATATTGTCGACGCTTTCCCCTTCCGATAGAGATAGTATGTCATGCGCTTGTTGCATCGAGCCGGCGGACTGGAGCAAGAAGTGCTTCAGCGCACTAAGCGCCAATCGGAGGGTACATGTTTCAGATTCTGTTTGATGCCATGCTATTGGGCGGGATCACGGTGATTATCCTGGGGTCGCTCCTGGTGGCATTGCGCTGGTACTTTGGCGAAAGCATTTTGATCAAGTTGATGTTTTGGAACAGTTTGCTTTTGATCACAGGTGGCGCCGATGTCTTCCTGCTTGAGCGATTCGGGATTTCGCCGATCACGTTGGGGATTGCTGCCACGCTAGGAACGGTTATCACCGTGACGGTGATTCTTGTGATCTACTGGCAGATTGTGCAACCCGTACGCAAACTGGCAGAGACCAGCCAACAGATGGCGACGGGCAATGTGGATCTCCACTGTGATGCCACCCAGCGTGATGAAATCGGCGATCTCACGCGTTCGCTGGCGCAGGTGATTGAATATCAACAGTCGATGACGGCGGTTGCTGCTCGGATTGCCGAGGGCGATCTTGCCAATACCGTCAAGCCGCGCAGCGAAGAGGATGTTTTGGGCGTCACCTTTGTACAATTGGTGACGAATTTGCGAGGGTTCGTTGAACGGCTGCAGAACACTTCTCTCGCCGTCGCCCAGGCTTCGATGCAGTTATCGCATAATGTCTATGAAGCCGGCGAAGCGACCACTCAGATCAGCCAGACCATTTCTCAGGTGGCGCAGGGAGCGGCCCAACAGGCCTACACCATCGAGTCGGCGCGTCATTCACTCACCGATCACGATCAGGAACTGGACGGCATCGCGTCCAGCGCTCAGCATCTAACGCACACGGTCACCGATTCAGAGCAGATGAGCAATGAACAGCGTCGATCGATCGATGATGTGCGCAAAGCGGTTGTCGAGAGCGAACATGCTGTGCAGAAGACAGATGTGGCGGCGAAATCGGGCATTCAGACGGTGGAAGAGACCATCAGTGGTATGCAAGCCATTGCCCGCGCCGTGGAATTGGTCAACGCCCGTATGGCCGAGATGGAAGAGCGCAACCACCAGATCGGCGTGATCGTTGCGACCATCGACGAACTCTCCGAGCGGACCAATCTGCTGGCGCTCAACGCGGCCATCGAAGCTGCCCGTGCCGGCGAACATGGCAAAGGGTTCGCCGTCGTCGCCGACGAGGTGCGCAAACTGGCCGAACGGTCGACCCGATCCACCGCCGAGATCGTGGGGTTGATCCAGTCGATGCAGCAGTCTACCACCCAGACCATCAGCGCCATGGACAAAAATCGTCAGGAAGTCGCCCGTGGGCTCGACCTCGCCGCGTCTACGCAATCCGGCTTTACCGAAATTCAGCAGGCCGTGGCGCAGGTCAGTGCTTCGATCCGCGTGCTGGATCTGGCGATGGGGCAGATGGAAGTGAGCAGTCAGCAGTTGCAGCAGATGATGGTACAGGTTGCCAAAGTAACCGAAGACAACGGCGCTGCGACCAGACGCCTCACCGTCAACAGCCGCGAAATTTTGCAGATGGTGGAAGAACTCGCCGCCATCTCCGAAGAGAACAGTGCTGCCGCCACTCAGGTCGCCGCCAGCACAGACGAGGTCAACCATCAGGTCACACAGACCGGCTCCTCGGCGCAAGGACTGGATCAACTGGCGCTCGATCTTCAGAATCTGGCCCAACAGTTCCGCTTACAGTCCGATCCCGATCGGGATCATTCTCCGCAGGCGAAGCCACAAAACAAACACGGCGCACAGGGATCAACTCCTGTACGCCGCGTTCCTCAAGCAGAAAGGCAGCCCATCCTCGCCTGACATGCTATAGAATACGATTGTTTCTCACCCAATCGGTGATCTGAACGCTTGCCACCATTCCCCCTGGTCAGGGCTTGATGTTCTGGTTGATCCGGAACAGATTGTTGGGATCATACTTGCGTTTGATCTCTACCAGCCGATCATAGTTGTCGCGATAGGTCGCCTGAATGCGATCTTGCCCCTCCTCCATCATAAAGTTGACGTAGGCGCCACCGGCCGAGTAGGGATGGAGGGCGTCCCAATAATTGACAGCCCACGACTTAATAGAATCGGCATTGGCCGGGTCGGGATCGACGCCGACGATGACCATCGACCATTTGGCATCTCGGTAGCTAAAGGCCGTTTCCGTTGGCCCCACTTCATTGGCTGCCCCGTCGATGGGATAAAGATGCATCGTTGAATGCATCGTCGGCAACTGCGAGCCATGTTGTACGTGCAGGGCAATCGCCTCGTCGCTGAGCTCCTTGACAAAGTCTGCCCGCCAGTACCACTGCAACCCGGCGGGATAGAGGCCATCGAAGGCCGTTTGCAGAGCGGGGTAGGGCATTTCGTGAATGCCGTAGAGTGCCGGCGGACCAAATTCACGGACCGGTGCAAACAGCGCGTCGGCCTGTTCGGGCGCGCCTGTATAACACCAGACCACACCGCACATCTTCTGCAGGTGCAGCTCTTCTGGGAAGGGTGGGCCCGGCGGTACAGTGAGAAAGGCAAAGAAACCGTTTAGGTCATTCGGGGCATTTTTCATAAAGTCTCTATAGAAACGCATGACGTCAGCCGCTTGCTCGAGCGGCCACAACGTGGGGCCACCGATCACGGTGTTAACGGGATTGAGCCGGAAGAGAAACGAGGTCACCACACCGAAGTTGCCGCCCCCGCCTCGAATTGCCCAGAAGAGGTCAGCATGCTGCTCCTCATTGGCGGTGACAGCACTGCCATCGGCCAGCACCAGATCCGCAGACAAAAGATTGTCGATCGTCAATCCATACTTGCGCGTAAGGTGTCCCAATCCGCCGCCCAAGGTCAGGCCGCCGACACCGGTCGTCGAAATAATGCCGCTGGGCGTTGCCATGCCATAGGCATGGGTGGCATGATCGACATCACCCCAGGTACATCCGCCTTCGACGCGCACGGTGCGCTCCTCTTGATCTACATGGATGCCCTTCATCGGTGATAGGTCGATGACCAGACCGTCGTCACACACGCCCAAGCCGGCCGCATTGTGGCCGCCGCTGCGCACCGATAGGGGGATTCCCTGTTCACGGGCGTAATTCACCGCCGTGATCACATCGGCCACATCAACACAGCGGGCGATCAGCGCCGGGTGACGCTGGATCATCGCATTGTAGACCTGGCGGGCGTTCTCGTAGCGGACATCGTTCGGCAGCAGCAGTTCGCCGCGCAGATTGGCGGCCAGAACGGTCGTAGGATTTTCCGCAACTGTAGTCATAGGGTTCTCCTCTGGAATAATGAATGTGGTTGGCCAGAGCGGCGCTTCTCCGTACGCCACCGGATTCAGATTACCAGTGGCGCCGGGGGGATGTCACCACCCTATGGAGGGGTAACCGGGGGGAAGTGGGGGGGTAAGGACGCGTTTGACGCCAGGTGGCTGGTCCACTATGATAGGCATACCCCGAAACCTGAGTAGGAACCGTAGTTTTTGCGACGTTCGAGGATTTGTCTCCTTGAGGAGTACAACCAATGAAGGATGGCAGAGTAGCTAACTTCCAAGCCGTCGCGTCAGATGAACCGTTGACAGAACGAGAGGCAGAAATCCTTCGACGGCTCGCCAGAGGGATGTCAAACCGTGAGATCGCAAACGATCTATCTCTCGCCCTGGAAACCATCAAGTGGTACAACAAACGTATCTACGAGAAACTGGGCGTGGACAACCGCACCCAGGCGGCGCGAGCGGCCGATCTACAGGTAGCGGCCGAAGAGGAATCCCCGGCCACGCCTCCCCAGGAAAGTGACTTGCCCCGCAACAATCTGCCGGCGCAGGTGACATCGTTTGTTGGCCGGCAACGCGAGATCGTCGAGGCCAAGCGTTTACTGGCGGAGGCGCGACTGCTGTCGATCATCGGGCCGGCCGGCTGTGGTAAAACACGGGTGGCGCTGCAGTTGGCGTCGGAGATGTTGCTACACTTTCCGGATGGCGTCTTCTTTGTGCCACTGGCTTCCCTAACCGCGGATAAAGTATTGGGGACTGTGGCCGAACGGTTGCAGTTCCAATTTCATTCAGGAGATCGTCCCCTCCAGCAACTGTTGAGCTACTTTCAGGGCAAACGTCTGCTCCTGGTGCTCGACAACTTCGAACACGTGCTCGAGAGTGCCGGACTGGTGACCGACATTCTCAGGGCAACGCCGGGCATCAAGGTGCTCGTCACTTCACGCGAACGGCTCAAACTCTACGGTGAAGCCACTTATTGGCTCGGCGGCCTTACGCTGCCCGATCAGAGCACACTGGATCGAGCCCTGCGCTCTGAGGCGCTTGAACTTTTTGTGCAACGGGCGAAAGCGGTGGCTCCCCATCTGGTTCTGGATGAAGAGACCGTACGGCAGTGCGCCCGCATCTGCAGGCTGGTGGAAGGCTTGCCGCTGGGTATTGAACTGGCGGCTACCTGGGTCGACGTCATCTCGCCGCTGGAAATCGCTCAGGAGATCGAACAGAGCCTCGATATTCTGGAATCGGAGTTTCGGGGGATGCCATCTGGCCACAATAGCATGCGGGCGGCAATTGACCGCTCGTGGAACATGCTGAATCCAGATCAACAGGTGGCCTTTCGTCGCCTGTCGACCTTTCGCGGTGGGTTTACAAGGGCCGCGGCCCATGCGGTCACCGGCGTGGATTTACGCACACTGCAGGCACTTGTCAACAAGTCGTTGCTGCAATACGATCGGAAAACCGGGCGCTACCAGATCCACGAACTGCTGAACCACTATGCCCAGGAGAAGCTGGCGGCCTCAGGTGAATCGCCGCAAATCTGTGAGGCCCACGCCGTCTATTTTTCTGACTTTATGGCGGAACGCTGGCCGCATATGAAGGGCCACCGCCAGAAAGAAGTCCTGCTCGAAATCGAGGCCGACATCGAAAATACCCGCGCTGCCTGGCATTACTGGATCAGGGCCGGGAATGTAGCGGCCCTGAAGAAATTCTTCCACAGTTTCTGGGTGATCCACGATATTCGCGGCTGGTATCCCAGTGGCATCGATCTCTTCAAAGAGGGCATTACGGCTATGCGCGGCCAGGCCGGCGATGAAGCCAGAGCCGGATTGGGATGGCTGCTGGCGGCACAGGGACTCTACAGCCTCGCCGGCGGCGACGGCGCCCGCCAGGGCTTTGCCCTGGCTCAGGAAGGCGTATCCATTCTTTCCAAATTTCAGCGCCCCGAGGAGATGCTTATTCCTTGCATCAGTCTCTTCATTGCTGCGATCCGTACCAATAAGGGTAACGTTGCCTCACGGGCCGCCGCCGACTGTTACGAGATCGCCAACACCATTGGCGATCCCTGGGGCATCGCCAAAGCAAAACAACTCCTCACCGTACACGCTATCGAGGAGCATGACTACGCAACAGCCGAACATCTGGGACATGAAGCGCTGGCCTTTTTTGAGGAAAGCGGCGATAACTGGTCGGTAAGCGTCCTCTGCATTGAGGTTCTGGCCCTGCTGGCGATCACAAAGCGCCAATTTGATCGAGCAAGGACGTACATCGAACGCGGCGTCAAAGCCGCCAGTGCCATTGATTTCGAATATTCGCTACAGATGGCCTACTGGCAACTGGGCTATATAGAGGCTCTGCAAGAGAACTACGCCAAATCGGGTGAATATTGGAGCAAAGCATTGGGGATCGGTGAACGCATTGTAGGAGGGAACAGCACGATTGGCTTTGGCGGCAGTAGCAGCCACGTCGAATGGGGCGGGCGCAAACTGATCGACGAAGAGGATATGGGGCTGCCGTAACAATCACGACTAGGGAAGGAGAATCGTATGCCGCTCTTTTTAGACATTCATAATGATATGGTGGGGATGACCGCTGAAGGCATCGAAGCCGCACACCAAAAGGACCTGGAAGTACAAGAGAAGTACGGGGTGAAGTATCTGAAGTATTGGTATGATGTCAGTACAGGCCGGGCCTTCTGTCTGATCGAGGCGCCTAACAAAGAAGCCGCGATTGCCGTCCACCGCGAGGCGCATGGGGAAATGGCGGATGAGATTATCCAGGTGACAGAAGGAGGATGATTCTGGATTCCTTGGCTGAAGGCACTATTTGGCGGCTTCACCTCAGATAGCTCCTGAACCTGTCGAGTGATCCAGGATGAGACCTTGAACGCGATGGCGGACGGCTTGAAATTTCCAAGTCGTCCGCCATTTGTCGTCAGTCTTCCATCTTTGGGCGCCCGGCTACTGCTTCATTTGCTCCACGGACACATGACCATTTGTCGTCTCGGTTTTCGCTGTTGCTCTGGTCGTTTCGGTGGCGCGGAACTGGCTCATGTAGAGATCGTAGTAGAAGCCTTGTTGGGCCAGCAGTTCCTCATGGGTGCCGCGCTCAATGATCTCGCCTGCCTTCAAAACCAGAACCTGATCCGCATTGCGGATCGTACTCAACCGATGTGCAATGACGAAACTGGTGCGCCCCGCCATCAGTTCATCCAGCGCGGTCTGGATCTTGCGCTCGGTACGCGTATCCACGCTGCTGGTGGCTTCGTCAAGGATCAGCACGCGTGGATCGGCCAACGCTGCCCGCGCAATCGACAGAAGCTGGCGCTGCCCCTGGCTGAGACCGCTACCCCGCTCACCGAGGATTGTGTTATAGCCTTCAGGCAAGCGTTCGATGAAGTCGTGTGCCTGAGCGAGTTGCGCGGCGGCGATCACCTCTGCATCGCTGGCGTCTGGGCGGCTGAAGCGGATGTTTTCCATCACCGTCGTGCTAAAGAGGAAGGTATCCTGCAACACGATGCCGATCTGGCGGCGCAGGCTGTCCACGGTGACATCACGCACATCCTGGCCGTCGATCCGCACAGTGCCCTTGCTTACGTCCCAGAAGCGAGGCAGCAGGTTGATGATCGTTGTCTTGCCTGCGCCCGTCGGCCCCACAATCGCCACGGTCTGGCCGGGTTTGGCCGTCAGGTTAATGCCGCGCAGCACCGGTTCGCCAGGGTTGTACTCGGCCCACACATCCTCGAAGACGACGTCACCTGAGATGGCCTTCATCTCTTTGGCGTTGACCTTTTCCTGGACTTCGGGCACTTCATCGATCAACTCAAAGATGCGTTCGGCGCCGGCAATCGCACTCTGCAGGTTCGTCCACAGGACGGCGATCTGCGCAATCGGCTGGTTGAAACGCTGCACGTAGCCGAGGAAGGTGATGATCAGACCCAACGAGACCACCGATCCGGCCAGGCTTACTCCCCGCAACATCAGCACACCGCCCACGCCGACGACGATGGCGATGGCGACGAAACCAAGTGCTTCCAGGGCCGGAGCCAAAGCCGAAGTATAGGCCACGGCGCGCACATTGGCGTCGCGATTGACGGCGTTGCTGGTGCGGAAGTTCTCGATGTTCGCCTCTTCACGGCTGAACGCTTGCGCCTCACGTACACCCGAAATGCTCTCTTCGAGTTCGGCGTTGACATCACCGATACTCTGGCGAGTCTCACGGAAGGCGCGGCGTGCCCGTCCACTAAACCAGAGAGTGGTATAGGCCATCACCGGCACAATACTCAGGCTGAGCAGCCCATACGCCCAGTTAAGCACGAGCATGTTGTAGCCAATCCACACGATGAGCAGAGCGCCACTGACCACCTGCACCAGAGCGAAGGTCAACACCTGTTGAATGGTGTCCGTATCGTTTGTAATGCGGCTCATCAGGTCGCCGGTTTCGCGGCGACTATAGAAGCCCAGCGAGAGTTTCTGCAAATGCGTGAAAATGCGCACACGGATCGCACGCAGCACATGCTGCCCGGCCCATGACATGCCAAAGAACATCAGGCCGCCGGTGATTGCGCCTACCACATACAGCCCCGTAATGAGCAGGACAAGACGCAACAGCCCACTCAACATGAAATCGTTATCGGCGCCGGCGGGGACGTCGTCAAACCAGCAATTGCTCTGACTGCCCGTATCTGCGTTGGCGATGGCATTGGCCGCGCCGGGGAGCGCTGGTGCAGCCGACTGGGCCGCTTCGTTCACCACCGCCGGGGCCAGATAACAGTCTACGGCCTGACCAATCAACTCTGGGCTGATTACCTGGGTGTAGGTGTTGACAACCATCAAAATGGTGACCAGCGTCAGCACCCACCAATAGGGTTTGAAAAAAGTAACAAATCGTCGCAGCGTTGCCCCCACACTGGTGGCTTTGCGCGATTCTTGTTGAAATGCACGATCACCGTGACCAAACATAACGTTGCTCCTAGATATTTAGACCGTCACCGGCTCGTCTTCGACTTCGGCGTCTTCTACCAACTGGCTGCGGTAGATTTCGGCGTAGATTGGGCTGGTTTCCATTAGTTCCGTATGGGTACCCTGAGCCACAAGTTCACCCTTGTCCAGCACCAGGATCTGATCGGCGTTGAGGACCGTGCTGATGCGTTGCGCGATGACAAAGCTGGTGCGCCCTTCCATCAGATGATCCAACGCTTTTTGAATCAGCCCTTCGGTGGTGATGTCCACCGAACTGGTAGAATCATCGAGGATCAGGATGCGCGGATCGGTCAACAGGGCGCGGGCAATGGCAAGACGTTGTTTCTGCCCGCCCGAGAGCGTAGCGCCACGTTCGCCTACCGGCGTCTGATAGCCGTCGGGGAAGCTCAAGATGAAGTCGTGGGCGGCGGCGGCTCGAGCGGCGGCGATCACCTCTTCGTCCGATGCATCGGGGCGGCCAAAGGCAATGTTGTCGTGGATAGTGCCTGTAAAGAGGTTGGTTTCTTGCAGCACAATGCCGATCTGGCGGCGCAGGCTTTCCAACGTCACATCGCGCACATCGTGTCCGTCGATGGTCACCCGTCCTTCGCTGACATCGTAGAAGCGAGGGATCAAGTTGATGATCGTGGTCTTGCCGCTGCCAGTCGACCCGAGCAGCGCCACCGTCTCGCCGGGGCGTGCTTCAAGGTTGACCCGTTTGAGCACCGGCTCCGTGCTGCTGAAGTAACGGAAGGTAACATCCTCGAAACGCACGCTGCCTTGCACCGCCGGGAGTTGTGTGGCATTGGGCTTATCGGTGACGTCGTTCTTGGCGTCAATGATCTCGAAGATGCGGCTGGCGCTGGCCGAAGCCTGGCTCATCTGACTGATGATGAAGCCCAACTGCCCGATGGGAAAGAAGACGTAGATCAGGTAGAGGCTAAATTTTTGCCATTCGCCCAGGGTCAGCGTGCCACCGATAATCTGGCGACCGCCAAAATAAAGGACGGCGGCCTGCCCCAGATTGGCGATCAAAAAAATGACGGGGAAGAGGAAGCTGAAGATGCGCGCCACGCGGATCTGTTCGTCCATCAACTCCTCGGCAGATTTGTCGAAGCGTTTGAACTCCTGGCGTTCGCGCACAAACGACTTGACTACCTTAACGCCGGCAAGATTCTCTTGCAGGATGTCGTTGAGCGACGATAGTTTGCGCTGCACCCGAATGAAGAGCGGCTGGGCCACCGATCCGAAGATCATAAACATGACCAGGGCGATGGGCAGAACCGGCAAGATCGCCAGCGTCAAGGCCACGTTGGTCCAGGCCAGCACGATCAACGAGCCGGTCAACAGCACAACCGCCTGCACCGCCATGAGCAGACCCTGCCCAATGAAGATACGAACCTTTTCCACGTCATCGGTGGCGCGGATCATCAACTGGCCGGTGCGGTTGCGGTCGTGATAGCTGAACGAAAGCCGCTGTATCTTGGCGAAGAGCTCGTTGCGAAATTCAAAGGCCAGATCCTGGCTGACTTTCTGCCCCATAAACGTTTGGGCGAAGGCGAAGAAGCCGCGCGCTATGGAAAAGAGCAGAATGAACCCAAGCGCCCAGTAGATCGGCGCCTCTGGGTTTGCGGCCAGCGCAGTTAACCGCTCTGCGGTCAGCCCCAATTTTGCCGCCATCATCGCCTGCACTTCGGCGGGCAGTTGGCGGGCCTGCTGGGCAATCAACCCCTGCGTCACGGCGTCGATCACATCTTGTACTAGTTGCGGCACAACCAATTGCGCGCCGATGCTGATGAAGAGCGAAATGTACGCCAACAAAGTGGTGCGTCGGTAGCGGCCCAGGTAACGCATGGCCCGCCCCAAATCTTTCATACCCGGACGAGCGGCGCCGCCGGTTTCACGCCGTGTCTGTCTTCCTCTGAACACGGTTTCCTCCTCTGCTCTCTTGATATTCTGGATGAATCACTGATCTTCTGCGTGAATCACTGGTTAGTTTGCATGAACGACAGGAATTTTGGATCAATCATATAGATGAACTGAGGAAGCATTCTCCGCAGAAATTTGCTTTTACGATCTGTACGGCTCGGCGAAACAGGAACTAGTGTCGTGTCAACGGTCTAGTGATGGCAATTCCGTAGGGGCGCTGCTTGCTGCGCCCGGCAGCACTGTGGGCGCAGCAAGCGGCGCCCCTACGCATCAAATCACGCTTGACGCATCACTACGGTTCTTCCTCTACAGTACAGTCCAGGTGTGAATGCTGCAGCAGAGAACGGTGTAGTTTGTGTAGCAGTTGCTGCAATGTAGCGATTTCGGTGGCGCTGAGATTGGCGGTCAACTCGTTCAAAAAGGACATGTGACCGGGTGTCGAGCGACGAATGAGATCGCGCCCGCTATCGGTGAGCCGAATGCGGAATTGACGTAGATCCTCTGCATCCAATTTGCGTTCGATGAACCCTTGTTCTTCTAGCGAACGCAGGTGTGCGCTGATTGTGTTTTTGCTCAACCGTTGCGCATGGCTCAACTGGGTGGGCGATAGCGACTCGCAGCCGCCGCGCTCTTCCATCCACAGTCGCAATAACATGCGCCAGCGCGGTGCAGAAATCTCCTCATCCCGCATCCGATCGGCCAGAATCGTATCGTAGGCATTGGCTGCCATTTTGATCAGGCGCAACATCTCGACGCCGTGAACTTCTTGAATGCCCAGTTCCGCAATAGCTTGTTGGAATATTTCACGTGGATCAGATTGAAAGGTCGATGGATGCATATTTATGCCTTGTTTGGACCAACAGAATTTGTCACGCGCCGAATTGTACGCCTCCGAACTATTCTAGGCAAGTAGGCATCCTTCCAGAGCGCGTTTCAGAAGTACAAAAAGGCGGACAAAGAAAAAACGCCTGCCGTACTAGCGGCAGACGTTTTTGTGTACCCCCGACAGGACTTGAACCTGTGCCCCTGGCTCCGGAGGCCAGTGCTCTATCCACTGAGCTACGGGGGCAAAGCAGAATTTACTTACCTTCATTTGTATCATAGATGGGCTGGTCTGTGCAAATCCCACCCGTGGATTGGGTGTGTCCCAAGTTTTTCGGTTCTGATCTTCCCGGCAGAACGGACCGGCACGGAGGCCGGTCCCTACCGTAGGGATGGACCTCCGTGTCCATCCGTCGTGACTTCCCGGTAGACATGGACCCACCCAATAGTATGGGACGCACCCCTGGATTGGCCCGACGATTCAATCGGTTCTGAGGAGAGCTAAGAACTCAGTCGGAGAAACAATTTCAATCGACCGGTATCGGCGAATTTTGAGAAGGTGTCTTTTGTCACCTGTGACGATAAACCGTGCACTGCCGGCAACGGCCAGTTCAACAAATCGATTATCCGAACCATCGTTTTTTACGACCGCCAGTCGTTCGGTTCCCTCTACCCAAATTGCCACACGCCTGATCCCTTCCAGGAAGTCTTCGACCTGCTTGTCAGTGTACTGGTAGAGGTTGCGAAGCTTGGGATACTGGATGACTCGCTCAAGTTCGGCGAACAGAATCACGCCATCATCCAGTCAACCGCACGGCGTCGGACTGTCCTCACGTGCCCATGATTGCGATGCAGGGGCGTGGGGCATAGGCGTTAAGATAAGTTCCGTTCGAGCAAGTGCCGGGGTCTTCGCTCCTGGCGTCAAGTCCAGAAGGGAAGAGCCACAGAGAACACAAAGAACACATAGATAGAAGATGACATCGTCCTTATCTTTGCGTTCTTTGTGTTCTTTGTGGCCAATTCTCTTGCCTGCACACGAGGATGCGGGGGCGTGGAGCTAATGCCTTAACTTAACGCCTATGGGGCGTGGGGGTGCGGTTCCGTTACCGACAAATGCGATTTTGTAGAAATCATGGGTGACGTTTGTGCCTTCAAGTTACACGGATTTGCCAGGCAACGGGACGTGCGGAGCAGGCCAACAGCCGGCCTTGACTTCAATGAGCACAGATCATCTTCTTGCCCAAGATTGGCGGTGAAATTCTGTCCACGTTGCACTACTACTCTCTCCCCCGCATGTGATATACTTTGCGGGATAGATTGGTAATCTGATCCCCACGGTTTCTCGGATGCGGTTCCCCCCGCGCATCGAGTTTCTATCGAAATTCATCACGGTATTTGGGTGCCCATGTCTTCCCGACTCAGAAAAAACGCAAGCTTTGATCGATTGATAGATGCTCTTCTGCCCGTAGCGGCCGTCCTGGCCGCATTGGTCGTGGGCGCACTTCTGTTGTTAATGCTCGGTGTCAATCCCTTCACTGCCTATGGTTCGCTGATCAGTGGCGCCTTGGGTCGAGTGAGCGGGATCACGCAGACGCTGACCAAGGCCATCCCGTTGCTGCTGGTTGGGCTGGGGATCTGTATCGCCTTCCGCGGTGGGGTCATCAACATTGGCGGCGAAGGACAGATCATCGTCGGCGCGCTGGCGGCAACGGCGCTTTCGTTGAGCATGCCCGAACAGCCGAAGTGGATCCTGTTGCCGCTGACGTTATTGGCCGGTGCGCTGGCCGGTGGGTTTTGGGGTGGCATCGCCGGCGTGCTCAAAGCGCGCCTGGGCGTGAATGAGATCCTGAGCACCGTGATGCTCAATGTCATCGCCCTGCAACTGATGAACTTTCTGCTACGCGACCCCGCTCTGCTGCTCGATCCGGCGCAGGTGGCAGCAGGCACCAACATTCCTCAGAGCGCAGCCTTGCCCGAACAGGTCTGGCTGGTGCGATTGGTGCCCAGGACATTGCTGCACACCGGCATCATCTATGCCGTGATCCTGGCCGTGCTGGTCTATTTGTTGCTCTGGCGCACGACGATTGGCTATCGTATTCGCGCCGTAGGGCTAAACATGGCGGCCTCGCGCTACGCCGGGATTCCGGTGCGTTCGTACCTTGCCCTTTCTATGATCCTGAGCGGTGCATTCGCCGGGCTCGCCGGCGCCGTCGAGGTGACGGGCGTCCATCATCGCATGATCGAGGGGTTATCCGGCGGTTATGGGTTCAGTGGTATCGTAGCCGCCCTTTTTGGCAAACTTCACCCGCTGGGCACGATTCCCGCCTCCTTTTTCTTTGGGGCGCTCCTGGTTGGCGCAGACAAGATGCAGCGCACCATTCAGGTGCCCGCCTCTCTGGTGGTTGCCTTACAAGGATTGGTGGTGCTCTTCGTCGTGGCCAGTGACATCTTTGTGCGCCGCCGTGGACGACGAAGGGTGGTTGATTCTGCCAGCGGGGCGGGCGACGAGGTTGTCCTCGAGCCGACGCAACAGAAGGTGACTGTCAATGAATGAGTTCTTTTCGCTGACGGTGATCGTGGGGATCTTGCACAGCGGTGTGCGGCTTGCCACGCCCTACCTCTATGCAGCCTTGGGCGAGATGCTCGGCCAACGGTCTGGGGTGCTCAATCTGGGCGTGGACGGCATCATGTTGATGGGCGCGTTTTCGGCTTTTTATGTCGTCTTCAACACCGGCAATGTCTGGCTTGGGCTGGTGGCGGCTATCGGCGCCGGCGCCCTGATGGGGCTGTTGATGGCGGTAATCAGCATTACGATGCAAGCGGAACAGGGGATCAGTGGCATTGGTCTTTACCTTTTCGGTTTAGGGCTGAGCAGCTTGCTCTTCCGGGTCACCATCGGCACGGTGGAAGGGGTCTCGGGCTTTTCGGCCTTTCACGTCCCTTTCCTTAGCGAAGTACCTGTGATTGGCCGTATCTTCTTTCAGCACAATCTCCTCGTGTACGGCGCATATCTGTTGGTGCCGGTCGCCTGGTTCGTCTTGCAAAAGACGTCGTTCGGTCTCAAGATCCGGGCGGTGGGTCAGAATCCTGAAGCGGCTGATTCCTTGGGGGTTAGCGTCAACGGGGTGCGCTACGCCACCACCATCATTGGATCTGCCATGGCCGGTTTGGCCGGTGCTTCGCTGAGTATCGGCCTGCTCAACATCTTCCAAGAAAACATGACCAACGGTCTTGGCTTTATTGCCGTGGCCCTGGTCTACTTTGGCGGCTGGCGTCCGTATGGGGTGATGGCCGGCGCGCTGCTCTTTGCCACGGTCAACGCCCTGCAATTGTGGGCGCAAATGCTCAGTCTGCCCATCTCATCTGACCTGGCCGTGATGTTGCCCTATCTCCTCACCATTGTTGTGCTGGCGTTGAGCGCACGCCAGATGCGACAACCCGCTGCCCTGACCAAACCCTACGAACGTGGTGAATAGTTGCTGCGCTGAATCATTGTAATGATCAATTGGTGTCCCTCAACAAAATGGATCTGGGAGGATTCTATGAATCGACGATGGATGATAGTCGGGCTCTTGATGGCTCTGTTTATGCTCTCTGCCTGTGTTGTCCCGGCGCCTGCTCCTGCTGCCGACAACGGCGGCAGTACGGCCGAAAGCAGTGATCCGTTCCGCATTGCGCTGATCATGCCCAGCACGATGACCGATATGGCCTGGAGCCAGGCAATGTACGATGGCATTGTTCAGGTTCAAGAAGAGATGGGTGGAGAATCGGCTTTAGAGATCGCTGTCTCGGAAAACATGTTCAATGTGACCGATGCCGCCGCCGCCATTCGCGACTATGCGGATGAAGGCTTCGATCTGGTCATCGCTCACGGCGCCCAGTATGGGGAGCCCATGTTTGAAGTCGCTGCCGACTTCCCCGAGACGAGCTTTGCCTGGGGTACGTCAAACAACATCGGCGCCGACCGCGGGCTTTCCAATGTCTTCGCTTACGAGGCCAACGCCCAGGAGGGCGCTTATGTGAACGGCGCCATCGCGGCGATGCTTACCGAGTCCAACATCATCGGTGTCGTTGGTCCGGTGGAAGCGGGTGATGCTGTCCTCTACATCAACGGCTTCAAAGCCGGGGTTGCCGACACCAACCCGGATGCCACGGTCAATGTGATTTTCACCGGCTCGTTTGGTGATACAGCCCTGGCCGCCGAAGCAGCCAACACCCTGATCGCGGGCGGCGCAGATGTCCTGACCGGTTCGGCACAACAAGTGGTCGGCTCGATTGGCGTAGCCAAGGAACAGGGCATCCCCTGGTTAAGCAACGATTCCGATCAGAGTGCGTTGGGGCCGGAAGTCGTGGTGGCTTCACAGGCGTACGAGTGGCCTGACACCATCAAAGAGATGATTGCCATGCACGAGGCCGGCGATCTGGGCGGCAAGGTCTTCAAGCTAACCCTGGAAAATGGTGGGCTGAACATGATCTTCAACCCTGGATTTGACCTGCCCGAAGAGGTTCGCCAGGCAGCCGATGCAACCATTCAATCGATTATTGACGGCAGCGTGACCCCCCCACGCTAGGCTGCGTTGACAGTTCACAGGTCTCCTCCGTTCAAGTCAGCGTCGAGCGACAGCACGCCAGGAGGCCGCACTGTAAATGTCAACGAAACCTAAATAGTGTGTATCCAATTTCATCAGACGGAGAAACGATCGATGTACCGAAAAACAACCTATCTTGTGGCGATTTTGTCTCTTTTGCTCCTGGTATTTGCCGCCTGCGCCGCGCCTGTTGCGCCGGCTGCCCCGGCCGCAGACGGCGGCAGCGCTGCCGAACCGGCCGCCGCCGCTGAGCCTTTCCGCGTCGCCATTGTCATGCCCAGCACGGCTACCGACCTGGCCTGGAGCCAGGCTATCATCGACGGCATCGGCGATGTTCAGGCTGAGATGGGCGGGGAGAGTGCGCTTCAGTACTCCGTCTCGGAAAACATGTTCAACGTGACCGACGCCGCTGCCGCCATCCGCGACTATGCGGATGAAGGCTTCGATCTAGTCATTGCGCACGGCACTCAGTATGGCGAATCTATGTTTGAGGTCGCTAAAGACTTCCCCGAGACCAGTTTCGCCTGGGGAACAGCGGTGGATACCGGCGCCGATCGCGGGCTTTCCAACGTCTTTGCCTATGAAGCCAACGCCCAGGAAGGCGGCTACGTAAACGGTGTGATGGCTGCCAGCCTGTCTGAGGCGGGCAACATCGGTGTGATTGGTCCGGTGGAAGCCGGTGATGCGAAGCTCTACATCGACGGTTTCCAGGCCGGCGTAGCGGCGACCAACCCTGATGCGACGACGAGCGTCATTTACACCGGTTCCTTTGGCGATACGGCGCTGGCCGCAGAATCGGCCAATACGCTGATCGCCGGTGGCGCCGACGTGCTGACTGGCTCCGCACAGCAGGTGGTGGGTTCCGTGGGCGTGGCCAAGGAAGCGGGTGTCCTCTGGTTCGGTACGCAGTCTGATCAGAGCCCGCTGGCGCCTGAGGTTGTCGTCGCCACTCAGCTTTACGATTGGGTGCCGACGCTCACCGACATGATCGGCAAGATTCAGAACGGCGAGTTAGGCGGCACAGCCTACGTGCTGACCCTGGAAAATGGCGGCCTGAAGATCCTCTACCATGACGGCGTCAGCATCCCCGACGAGGTCAGGCAACTGGCCGACGAGACGATTCAGGGCATCATCGACGGTTCGATTTCGGTTTCAGAATAGAGAAACGACATACCACTGTGGGGTCTTACTTTGTTGACTGAACAAGATCTTGACTACCTTCGCCATGCCATCGAACTGGCTGCTCGCGCCCGCCGCAACGGCAACCATCCTTTCGGCGCGCTGCTCGTCGACGGCGATGGGACGCTCTTGCTCGAGGCGGAGAATACCGTTAACACAGAGAACGATTGTCTCGGTCATGCCGAGACGAACCTGGCGCGCGCATCCGCACGCCAGTTCGACAAAGCCACTTTGCGGGCCGGCACGCTCTATACCAGCACCGAGCCGTGCGCCATGTGCGCGGCAGCGATCCACTGGTCTGGCATTGGGCGGGTCGTCTTTGCACTGAGTGAGGACGGACTTTACACATTGACCGGCGCTCACCCTGAAAACGAGACGATGCACCTGCCCTGCCGCGAAGTCTTTGCCCGCTGTGATCGGCAGATCGATGTGGAAGGCCCTGCCCTTGAGGAAGAAGCGTCCGCTGTCCACGCCGGTTTTTGGACGGCATGAAGCCGGTTTCTATGATCAGTGAGTGTACGACATGACGAATCCCACCTCGACGGCTAGACTGTTGCCCACGGGCCGGCCCTGTATCGATCACCTGGAGATGAGCGGTATCGTCAAGCGCTTCCCAGGCGTATTGGCCTGTGATCAGGTGGACTTCGACGTGCGATCCGGCGAAGTCCACGCGCTGTTGGGCGAGAACGGCGCCGGCAAATCGACGTTGATGAAGATCCTCTATGGCCTCTATCATCAGGATGAAGGCCAGATTCTGCTGAGTGGACAGGCGGTGGCGATCCACTCGCCCACCGATGCCATCGAGGTGGGTATCGGCATGATCCATCAACACTTTATGTTGGTGGACGAATTAACCGTTACTGAGAATGTGGCGTTGGGGATGATGTCCAGCCGTGGGCCGTTGCTCGATCTGGATCGTGTGGAAGCGCGTATTCGTGATTTGAGCAAAACGTACGGCCTGCACGTCGATCCGAAAGCCCCGGTCTGGACATTGGCCGTGGGCGAACGCCAGCGCGTCGAGATCATCAAGGCGCTTTACCGGGGCGCGGCATTGCTGATTCTCGATGAACCGACTGCCGTCCTCACCCCGCAAGAGGTAGACGATCTCTTTGTCACCCTGGAACAGATGAAGGCCGACGGTCACAGCCTCATCTTCATTTCGCACAAACTGCACGAAGTGATCAAGATCAGCGACCGTATCACCGTATTACGCGAGGGGAAAGGAATCGGCACCGTTGCCAATCAGGGGATCACGCGCGCTCAACTTGCCCGCATGATGGTGGGGCGCGATGTCTTGTTGGATCGTAAACGGATGCCGCTTTCTCTGGGACAGGTGCGGCTGCGCCTCAATGGTGTTTCTGCCAGTGGTGTCACCGGAAAAGAAGCGTTGAGCAATGTTTCGCTAGAGGTGCGTTCTGGGGAGATCCTGGGTGTGGCCGGTGTCAGCGGCAATGGCCAGCGTGAACTGGCCGAGGTCATTGCCGGTCTGCGCCTCACCAGCGCCGGCAGTGTAGAAATGGACAATCAGTCGATTACCGGCTGGCTTCCCGCCACGCGTACGGCGGCCGGCCTGGCCTATATCCCCGAAGAGCGCATGCATGACGGCGTGATCCGCGAGTTTTCGGTGGCCGAGAACCTGATCTTGCAGGATCACACGCGGCCGCCGTTCAGCCGAAGTACCTTCCTCGATTTTAAGCAGATTGCCGCCCATAGTTGGGAGATGGTACGCAGCTTTCGTGTCAAAACGCCCGACATTGACACACCCACCAAAAGCCTGTCTGGTGGGAACATCCAGAAGCTGATCCTGGCACGCGAACTCTTTCGCGATCCGAAGGTGTTGGTGGCTGCACAGCCAACGCGTGGCGTCGACATCGGCGCCATGGAGTACATCCATCAACGTCTGCTCGATCAGCGTGCACAAGGGACGGCTACCCTGCTGATTTCGGAGGATCTGGATGAGGTGCTCGCCCTCTCGGATCGCATTGCCGTGCTTTACGAAGGCCGCGTCATGGACATTGTTGAGCGTGAGAAGACAAACGCAGAGGAATTGGGGCTGTTGATGGCCGGTGTTCACCCTGAACATGCATAGGTAAGCACGCACCGTTCAAACAAAAAGTCCCTCTGCTGTGGAGGGACTTCAGAAGCCGTTGGTCGGACTTGAACCGACGACCTGCTCATTACGAGTGAGCTGCTCTACCAACTGAGCTACAACGGCATAGTAGGTTCATTATAGACAATTGAGTGGAAGAAATCAAAATCTTTGGGCGATTGATCCCGCCCGTTTTTGATTTCATCAGCGGAGGGTAGCACTGCGTGTCTGAGATGCCGCAGTGCTACCCTCCAGTTTATGTCTGTCTTTACAGGCGGCCGGCTACTGCTGCACGCGGGTAACGTACTCGCCACTACGCGTATCGACACGAATGATGTCCCCTTGCTGCACAAACATCGGCACCTGCATCCGATATCCCGTTTCCAGTTCAATCTCTTTGGTGGGATTGTTGGCTGTATCACCCGCCACGGCCATCTCGGCCCACACCACCTCCAGATCGACTGTTGTGGGCAAACTTACGTTGATGGGTTCATCTTCGTAGCTTTCTAGCTCAACCACCGTGTTGTCTTTGAGGAAGTCGGTGATTCCTTCGAGCGCGGCCGGAGACAGCGCGATCTGTTCGTAGGTATCCGTATCCATGAAGTGGTAGAGATCGCCATCGAAATACTGGTATTGGACATCACGAGATTCGAGCCGAACATCATCGACGCGCGCGCCGTTGTTGTAGGTTTTTTCGACAGTCGAGCCGCTGCGTAAATTGCGAATCTTGAGACGGATCGTCGCGCCACCGCGCGCCACTTTGATGTGTTGATACTCCAGCACGCGCCAGAGCTGTCCATCTTCTTGATAGATATTACCTTTGCGAAGTTGTTGAACGTCCGCCATATTTTGCCCTCATTAGCCCTTGAATCATTGAATAGTTTTGTGTTGAGATTATAGGGGAGTCGAGGCAGCGGTGTCAAAGCCAAAGGGGGGAGGACGGCAGTATGGGCTGATCTAGTCGCTAAATTGACTGAGGGCGACGCGCAGTCGATCTTCGATGCTGATCACATCGACCGGGATTTTTTGTACGGCGCGTTGTGCTTCCACAACACTGTAGCCGAGCGAAGTCAGGGCCTCGATGACTTCGCCGTCTGTGTCCATGTTGCCGGCGAACTGGCTGAAACTGCCCTCTGTGTAGCCCAGTTTGCCCTGCAACTCAAGCACGATCTTCTCGGCCGTGCGTTTGCCAATGCCGGGAACACGGGCCACGATGGCAGGCTCTTTGTTGGCGACGGCAAGCCGCAGTGCATCGGGTGTTAACGCACTTAATGTAGACAGGGCAACCTTTGGGCCAATCCCGCTGACGCCGAGAAGCAGTTCGAAGATGCCTAACTCTTCCTCGTTTTCAAAACCATAGAGGCTGAGTTCGGTTTCGCGTACTTGCAAGTATGTGTGCAACGAGACTGTCGCACCCGCACGATAGCGCGCCAGCGTCGGTTCGGGGGTGTAGACGCGTAACCCGAGGCCGGTCCCGCCGCCGCCGATCTGTACGACGATGTAGTTTTTGCCTGTGGCGACAACTGTACCGCTCACCATGCGAATCATGGACAATCCTTAATGGGCGGAGAGCGCGCCGGACCGTTTTAGCTCAGGGACAGCGAACTTGTAGCCGGCGCCTCGCACTGTAACAAGATACTGCGGCGCCGAGGGATCTTCTTCTATCTTCTCACGGAGGCGGCGCATGGCGACTTCAACCAGATTGGTACCGCCGGTGAAGTCGTAGCCCCACACCTCTTTGAACAACACCTCTTTTGAAATGGGACGGTTCGGGTTGCTCATCAAATAATGGAGGAGTTGATATTCAATCGGCGTCAAGTGGATCGACTTGCCGTGCGCCGTAACCGTATGTTCATCATCGTTCAGGGTGATGTCACCGTGTGTAATGATCGCAAAGGACGATTGTTCACGAGTCCATGCCATGCGGCGCAGAATCGCCTGTAACCGGGCGTTGACTTCTTTAAAGGTGAACGGTTTGCTGATGAAGTCATCTGCTCCTGTTTCAAACCCTTGTACTGTGTCATCGGGGCTGTTGAGGGCAGTCAACATCACAATCGGCACGTCGGAGCGTTTGCGAATTTCGGCACAAACTTCAAATCCAGACATCTTGGGCATTAGAACATCCAATAAAATGAGATCAACGGAATGAGCGGCAAAAGTATGCATCGCCTGGAGACCGTCTGCTGCAGTCAAGACACCAAAGCCTTCTTTTTCCAGAGTAACCTGGAGTAGGCTGCGCAGAAAGGCTTCATCTTCAACCACCAGGATGGTTGGCTGTTTGCGCTTTCTGCTATGCAGATCAATCGCTTGATTGCTCATACTCGGTAACACCTTTTGCTGTCCAGAATGACTAGACTTCACTGTATCGACTGACAAAGACAATCTGTGGTTGGCCATCTCATTTTCTCACTTTACAGGGCTTCATACCGGACCGTTTGTAGATGACAGAGTGCAATTGCAACCCCGTCCGCCGCGTCATCGGGGCGGGGGATTTCTGTCAAGCCGAGCAGTTGTTGTACCATCGACTGCATTTGTTGCTTATCTGCACTGCCATAGCCAGTCAATGCTTGTTTGATCGAAGCCGGTGTATATTCGGCAACCGAAAGCCCCTCGATTGCCGCAGCCAGCAATGCTGCACCTCGCGCTTGACCGACTGAGATGGCCGTTGTCACATTCCGCCCAAAGAACAGTTGTTCAACGGCGACTTCATGGGGGCCGAACTCTTGTATCAGATTACGAATATCCTGAAAAATCTCTAGCAACCGTTGTGGCATCGGTTGTTGGGGAGAGGTGCTGATCACACCGCAAGCAAGCAGCTCAAAATCGCCTGTATCTGTTTTAACAACAACGCCGTAGCCTGTGGAAGCGGTTCCCGGATCGATACCGAGAACGATGCGTCCCTCGCTCTGTGTGTGATCCTGCACTTGATTCATCGAATCCCCACTGTTGGCCGGCATCCGTCTACGCCAATTGCGCAACCATTTCGTCGGTGATCTCCAGGTTGTGGTAGACCTTGGTCACGTCGTCGAGATCTTCGAGCGCTTCTACCAGGCTCAATACGGCAATGCCCGCTTCAGCGTCCAGTTCAATCGAAACATTGGGCTGCATGAACAACTCCGACTCATCAGGCTGAAAGCCTGCGGCTTCCAGCGCCTGCGTCACCTGGGCCAGGTTCGTCCGTTCGGTGTAGACTTCGACCACCTCATCGCTGACCACAACGTCTTCTGCCCCAGCTTCGAGCGCTGCCATAAAGATCTCTTCGGGATCAATATCGGTTGGGGCGCCGTTGTCATCTTGTCTGCTAAAGGCCACATAACCACGTTCTGTGAATTGCCATGCCACTGAGTTCGGTTCGCCCAGGCTCCCATTGGCACGAGTGAAGCAGCGCCGCACTTCCGATATTGTGCGATTGCGATTGTCTGTCAGGCAGTCGACCAGCATGGCAACGCCATTTGGACCGTAGCCTTCGTAGGCAATTTCTTCGATCTCGGCGGAATCCTTGTCCAGCCCGGCACCGCGACGGATGGCACGCTCGATGTTGTCCTTAGGCATGTTTTCGGCTCGCGCCTTGTCCACAATCAGGCGCAAACGCATATTGCTATCGGGATCATGGCCGCCTTCCCGGGCTGCCACCTGAATTTCGCGTGCTAACTTGGTGAAGACTTTACCGCGGGCAGCGTCATTTGCTCCCTTTTTGCGTTTAATTGTTGACCACTTAGAATGACCTGACATCTTGTAATTCTCCTCTGTTCCAGCCATGTGTTGCCACATAGACTTCACGGATCCATCATACACATGAAAGTATTGGTTCGACAAAGGGGGATTAGTACCAATTTTTGGATAGTTCTCTAATCCCTATGACAAAAGTACCACTGCCCAAATCCTGTGCGCGGATGAGGCGCCGATGACGGCGCGTCTGCCTGTGTAAGCAGGCAGCTTACGGCTAACCGTTATTTGCTGCAGAGTTTGCGAGCGCTTCTGTGGATGCACCTTCAACGGCCGACCAACTACCATCCTGCGCATGGGTCCGGGCATGTTCTGCTACAGCCGCCTGGATAAAGGCCAAAAAGAGCGGATGTGGGCGATTGGGACGACTCTTGAACTCTGGATGGAATTGGCTGCCCAACATGAATGGGTGATCTGCCAGTTCTACAATCTCTACCAGGCGTCCATCGGGAGACTGCCCACTGATCACCAGGCCGTCATTCTGCATTATCTCACGATACGCATTGTTAAACTCAAACCGATGACGGTGGCGTTCGTCGACCAGGCCCGATATGTCACAGGCTTCGTAAGCTGCTTCGGCATGGGTGCCGGGCTTTAATGCACAAGGATAGATGCCCAGCCGCATGGTGCCGCCCATATCCGCAATGTCACGCTGATCGGGCATCAAGTCAATCACAGGATATTCAGTGCTCAGATCGAATTCAGTGCTGTTTGGTTCATCGTTGCCCACCACATGCCTGGCAAACTCGATGCACAACACCTGCATGCCCAGGCAAAGACCTAGGTAAGGCACCTTTTGCGTGCGTGCATGCCGTGCCGCGATAATCTTGCCTTCGATGCCACGGTAACCGAAACCGCCCGGCACCACGATGCCGTCGAGGTTCTGTAACCGCTCCAGTTCACGACCTTTTTCTAGTGCCTCAGAGCTGATCCACTCTACGTCAACTCCCCAGCCGGCGGCAAGCGCCGCATGGACCAACGCTTCTTTGACGCTCAGGTAGGCATCCTCTAGCTCAACATACTTGCCCACCACGCCGATGTGCAGACGGGGTTTGGGCTGTGCAGATTTGACGACGAAGGTGCGCCAATCGTTTAGCCCAACTTCAGCCGACTGGTGGGTAGGTAGCTCAAAACCTTCCACCAACAGTCGCCCCAACCCATCGCTTTCCAGGCTTAGGGGCACTTTGTAAATGCTGTCCACCGTAACCATTGGGATCACGGCCTCGGGCTCGACATCACAGAAGAGCGCGATCTTGGCCTGAACGTCTGCCTCCACGGGGTGATCCGAACGGACAATGATGACATCGGGCTGGATGCCGATGCCTCGCAACTCGCGCACACTGTGTTGCGTTGGTTTCGTCTTCAGTTCCTTACTGGCCGCCAGGTAGGGCAGCCACGTCAGGTGAATATACCGGGTGTTGGCACGGCCAACATCCTTGCGCATCTGTCGGATTGCCTCTAAAAAGGGCAGCCCTTCGATATCACCCACGGTGCCGCCAATTTCCACCAACACGACATCGGCGTTGCTTGTCCGCGCCATCTGGCCAATCCGCCGTTTGATTTCATTGGTCACGTGCGGAATCACCTGAATGGTGCCACCCAAATAGTCGCCGCGGCGCTCTTTAGAGATAACGTCATTGTAGATCTGGCCGCTTGTGACGTTGCTCAACCGGGTGAGATTCTCGTCAATGAAGCGTTCGTAGTGCCCAAGATCGAGATCCGTTTCGGCGCCGTCTTCGGTCACGAAGACTTCACCATGCTGATAAGGGGACATGGTGCCTGGATCGACGTTCAGATAGGGATCCAACTTCATGGCGGCCACTCGAAGACCGCGCGCCTTCAAGATCCTCCCGATTGAGGCAACTGTGACGCCCTTCCCCAAGCCCGATACAACACCACCTGTTACGAATATGTATTTAGTCATTGTTAGTACTCACGGTCTTGAGCGATAGGATACGTGAACGAACTTCGGCATGAGCGCATTCGCGATCTATCGCTATGATTGTCCGTCAAAAACACAAACGAGACACGGAAACCAACTCCCGTGCCTCGTTGCCATTTATGTTGATTGCACTGTCGAGAAAGGGTGCTCTTCCGTCCAGTTGCCTGTATGACGACTTTTTTCATCACCCTTACCGTGAACAGTGCCGCTTTCCTGGTCAACCAAGCGCCACTCGAATGCTTTCTCTATAACCCGCATAGGATAGCATAGGCACCCAAAACCTGTCAACCGATTTGGATTTTCAAATTCTCTGCGCATCTGAACTCTGCAGTCGATGGTGCGCAGATGGAAGTGGTGGCCTTCACTCTGCGACGGGTGTCCACTCAATCAACGCGGCCCCAACCCAGGTGGGCGCAGGCTGTTTGTAGATCTCGGTGGCATCACTGGATGTGAGATCGATGATCTTGCCTGTCATCGGGCCGCGTAGATAGCTGTAGACGGCGCCGGCGTCGCGAGCGTCGCTTTTGCCCACCACACAGTGCTGGTTCCAGCCCCAGTAGTCGCCCTTTTCGAGCGTGCCGATGCCGTTTTCGATACTGCGCCGCGCCATTTCCAGCCCGCCCTGGTGCGGGTGACGGGCGATGACCGCCGAATCCCCATAGCCCAATCCGTGGTGGAACGGATCTTCGGTTGAGACAACGACCGCGCCTTCACACAGGCGCGACAGTGCTTCAATGCCGGGCAGCCGCGCCGGATCACCGCCCACCAGCCAGGGGTAACGCTCGATCACCTCTGGCCCACGAATGCCGCGGCGTTTGGTCTCCGCCTGCCACAAATAGCGCCAACTGGTTAACGCGTGATCGTGCTGCCATGTGTCAGGGCCGTCGAGGCCCGGCCCCTGGATGCCCCACTGCGGCTCTGCTGCCGGATCTCCACCCCGGCTCACGCGGATGCGGCTGTTCTCCATTTCTTCGCTAAAGGCATGGAGTACGCTGATCACGATGACACGCTCGGCGCCGCTGTCGAGACAGGCATTGACCACGGCGGCAATCTGTTCTCCGCACTCGTGGACGCCGGCATGGGGGAAGACGGCAACACCGCCTGCCTTGAGCGCCGGCGAGAGATCCCAGCGTCGCGCCTCATCGAGCAGGCGCAGCGCCCCACGCTCGCCCAGTTGCTCATGTTCCCGCGCATAGATCTGGTGGATCTCTTGGCGCAACTGCACATGTTTATCCATCAAACCACCTCCAGATCGTTTAGGCCGGGTAGGGCAGGGAAGGGAGCATGCGGTTCAGACTGATACCAGAAGACCGTGGAGGCAATGTCATCCTTGAGCGGTAGATAGCGCGATTTGCCTTCCAGTTGTGAGCGCCAGCCCAAGGCCTGGATCGTCACACGCAGGTCACTCTGAAAGCGGATGGGATCGGTGATGTGCCAGCGGTACAGCCCGAACCGTTGCTGGCTGCGGTAGAGGCCGTCAGGCTTGATCACTTGGGGCAACCCAGAGTAGGGCGACGAGAAGACGCCGTATTCGCCGCGTGGAAACTCGAAGTTCCACGCTCCGCCGAAATAGTCCTCGGTGCCGGTGCCACAGATGGTAGGCCACTCGTCGCCGTCCATAAAGAATTTGATCTCGCCCTCACCCCACCAGCCGTTGCTGTTGACGCCCCAGGCCAGGTAAGTGCCCACATAGTGCCCCTGCCCCTGCACCCCATCCATCAGCACGTGTTCGGTCTGGTAGGGCAGCGGATTGCTGCGCCGCCACTGCGCGTGGAAGTATGCTCGATCCTCGGGGACGTCAGTAAGCGTATAGGTGATCTGATAGTAAAAGCCGCGCACTTCGTCGGCGGCCAGATTCTCTAAAGTGATGCGGGCGTGCCGGCGGAAAGGCATTTCCCAATAGCAGTTGAATCCGCCTGCCGGGTTGACGGCTACCGGCAGCGATGTGATGTTGCAACGTTCACCCCAGCCGTTGCAGAAGAAATCGCCGATCGGCGTCTCGACCGAGGGCGTCTCTTCGTGATCCCAATAGACTCGCAGCACCAGCCGCCGCCAGTGCTGCGGGTGCACCGTGAGCCAGATGTGCTGGATAGCCCCCGGCCCCTCAATCTCGGCCAGGGTGACGGTTTCATGGCCCGCTACGTGGATCGAAGGCGAAACCTTCCATCCCTGGCCCAGTTCACGGGCGGCGTCGGCGCCGGTGCCGTCGGTTGCCATCGCCCCCTTGCCCTTTTCGCCGGTAAAGTTTTCGGCGCTGATCGAACGGGTCTGGGCGTTGGAAAGCCGCGACAGGTTGCCCAGGTGCATCCCCAGGCCGTTAAATGTCGGTTGCATGGAATTGGTTCCTTTGTAATTTTGCATTTGGTGGACGTACACTATAAAATCTATAGTACAACGGAAAGAAGAGCTGACTCACCGGTTTTTCAGGATCTGATTGCCCATCGGCATCGTGTAAACTCTGTGGTCAACTCTGAAAAGTGACATCTGATCCATCCCTGTTTATGGAGGAAGCCATGCCCATTTATGAGTACGTGTGCAGCGATTGCGGCCATGAGTTCGAGTTGTTCGTGCGTAGCGCCGCGGCGGTAGCCGAAAGCACCTGCCCTCATTGTCACAGCCAGCGCATCGACAAGCATTTCAGCACATTTGCCTCGACCATGCACACCATCGGTGGCAGTAGCAGCGCTGCGAATTCTGCGCCAAGCTGCTCCGGCCCTGTCTGAGGGCTGCGATCCGCATAACCAGCCGTGCGCTGGTTGAAACTTCTCAGTGCGTAGTTCGCCGGCGCCATCGGCGTCACGAACTACGCACTCTCTCTTGTCTCCGCTCCATTCCTCATGTTTCATGCTTCGTTGACGCTTTGCTCCACCCATTCGCGCAGGATCACCAGATTGTCCCACTCGGTTTCGCCCGGTTGCAACGGCGAATCGAAGATCAATGACATAGGGCCATCGAAGTCAGTCGACAAGAGCATGCCGAGGGTACGGCCAAGCTCTCGCCGATCTACTTGACCCGCAGCGTACTCGGCTTTGACGTGGGCTGAATCGGCGTAGGCAAAGAGTGCGCTCAGCTCATCATACTTGTCGGCACCTTTGGCGTTGCCGAAATCGGCGCAGAGGCCGACTTTGTCTTCGCACAGTGTAAGGATGGCGATCAGTTGATCGGCGCGGCTGCCGGTTTCTCGGAAATTCTCGGTGATCACGCGCACGCCCACGGACTGGGCATAGTCGGCCAACTGGCGCAGATAGGTGGCGCTGAGTTGGATCACCGGGTGAAACTTGAGGTTGCGCCCGTCGCGTTCAACGGGTGTGTACCCCGCCACCACACGCACGTTGGGCGCGCCCAGCCGCGCCGCCACGTCGATCCAAGAGCGGATCCACTGCAAGGCGGCGTCACGCTGCACCGGATCGGGGTGGGTGATGTCTCCGGCATCGATGAGGAGGCTGAACAACTCCACGCCCGCTTCCTCGATGGCGGCGCGCAACTGGCTCAGGTAGCCTTCATCGGTGCTGGGCAAGTGAAAGTGGACAATCTCCAGCGTGCCGATACCGATCTGGGCAAGCCGTGCCGGCAACTCCAACAGCGTGATCGCGGCCTCGCTGGATGGTCCAGACGGCGACTCGCCCGGACCGAAGAGCGGCGGGCGTCCCAGGGCGCGGTGAAGGCTCCAGGAGGAGGTTGAAATGCGCGGCATAGTAGATCCTTTCAAGAAGATGATGCGATGGTGGGATGATGCGGCTTCGCCTTAGAATCTATCCGTAAATAACGTAGTGATGCGGCAGCGAGGAACGCCGAAAGCGTGATTTGATCGGTAGGGGCGTTGCTTGCTGCGCCCACAGTGTGCCGGGCGCAGCAAGCAGCGCCCCTACGGTATTGCCATCACTTGACCGTTGACACGATAGTAGCGGTTTCAACCTGATATGATCCAGTGTGCGATGGTAAACCTCTACCTTATAAACGGATAGACATTTAGTCTGGATATGGTTGGCTGTGCGCGACTTCAACCATCGCCCTGACATTGTCCAGCGGCGCATAGCGAGGAACGATGCAGCCGGAACCGAGCAGGAAGCCGCCGCCGGAGCCGGCTTCGTCGATACAGCGCTGCGCCGAGGCGCGCACCATAGCGGGCGTGCCTTCGAGCAACTCGACCACGGTATGGACGTTGCCGACGATGGCGGTGCGGTCGCCGATGCGCTGCTTGGCCGTGGCCATGCTGACGGCGTTGTCGATTTCCACCATATCGGCGCCGGTGTCGGCGTAGAGTTCGAGGACGCGCGTGCTATCCCCACAGATGTGGAGCAACGTATTCTGCGCGCCGTGCGCGTGCCAGGCTTCGAAGACGCGTTGTGAATAGGGCCACGAAAAACGTTCGTAGGTGCGCGGGGAAATCACATTGCACGAGGCCAGCGAATCGCCGCAGTGGAGGATGTCGGCGCCGGCGTCGTGGCAGGCTTTGCCGAAACGGATCAGCGCTTCCGTCGCCAGTTCCAGTGCGTGGAGGACGGCGGCTTCGTTGGCGCCTTCCATCTTGTGCTCGATCATGGCGATTTCGAGCAGCCACTGCTGTGAGCCGATGAAATAGGAGGCCAGCGCGAAGGGTCCTGTGCCGGGGGAACGTAGGGCGACATCGTTGCCCACGGCCTTGCGCGCCAATTTGAGCGCTTCGATCATCACCGGCATCCGTCCATCGCGCTGCGGATCGGGAACTTCGATATCGAAGATGCCATCCATGCTTTCCAGGGGTGGTCCGATCAGCGCCGGGATCTCATCCTGGTTGCGCGTGGTGACGCCGCCGAAGCCCTCGGCGATGTAATAGTTGTCTGCGCCGATGGCGATGACATCCTGCCCCACCTGCTCGTGGAGCGTCAACTGGGCGCGTACCATCTTCTCGGGGTCGGTGCAGAACTCGAGCACAGGAATGGCCGCGGTGTGGGCGGCGATGTCGTACATGTAGGGCATCGCCGCTACACAATCGGTGGGCTGACGGCGAATCGCCCGCAAAACACGGTCACGTGAGGAAAGGGTGGACATGGGGTGCCTCCGGAGCGGTGGAATGAGTAAGGCCTTGCTACACGGAATGATATCCCCTCAGGAATCTGTTCCATCGACAAGACCTTACCCATTTCTGATTACTTCTTGAGCCGCAACGTCACAATCTGATACGGACGAATCGCAAACGTCACCTGGTTGCCGTTGACGTTGAGATCATCTTTCTTCTCTTCGAGGAGGTTGACCAGCTCAGCGCCGGACAGATCAAAGCCTGCGGACAGCGTGACATTGCCACGGCGGCGTTGGGTTTCGTAGAGACGCACGATGACACCGTCGCCGTCATCGGCCTGTTTGACGGTTTCGATGACGACGTTGGGCGCGTCCACAGAGAGAAACGACGCTGCGATGAGGCGCTGCTGGGATGATGGGGTCGATGACTGGCCGGGCGCTGTGTAGACCAGCAGCGGATCATTGATGGCGTAGGCCTCGCGGATCGTGCCTTCGTCCCAACGGCCACTGTGGGGGAACAGGCTGTAGGCGAAGCGGTGCTCGCCCTGGTCGGCTTCAGGGTCGGGCGAGGTGGGCGCACGCAGCAGGCTGATGCGCATGACGTTGTCTTTGATGTCGTGGCCGTATTTGCAGTCGTTGAGCAGGCTGACGCCGTAGTCACCTTCGCTGAGATCTACCCATTTTTGGGCCGCTGTCTCGAAGCGGGCCCAATCCCAACTGGTGTTGCGGTGGGTAGGGCGTTCGGTGTTGCCCCACTGGATTTCGTAGGTGGCTGTGGGCGTCAGCACGTCCACCGGGAAGGCGACTTTGAGCAGGATATGGCGCTCGCGCCAGTCGATGTGGGTGTCGAAGTCGAGGCGTGGGCTGTTGTGGCTGAGCGAAATGCGCTGTGTGTACTCGCTGTTGAGAACGCGCCGTTTGATCTCCAGTGTAGCCCGCAGCGGACCGGACTCGGCGACGCGGATCGAGTGAGCCGGTTCGGCAGACCACATTTTGTCGTCGAAGAAGATGTCGACGTCCCAGGCGTCCCAGTTCATGGGGCGATCTTCGAAGGCCTGGAATTCAGCGGCAACTGCCCCTTCAGGCAGGATTTCACGCTGGTTGACTTTGTCGAGGATGCGCATAATGTCGCCGGCGCGGTTGATCTCGACACGCAGGAAGCTGTTTTCGAGCAGATTTTCGCCGACGGTCAGGGTAGAGGACGGGACAGCGCCGCTTCGCTTCGCTTTCGTGAGTGGGGTGACACTGTACGGCAGCAACGCCCCGGCATCGATGAGCACGCCGTCTGTGGTGGGTTGCGCTGACACGACGACGTCGCCCGGCGCCACCAATTGCTCGTCTGCGCCAATTTCACCTTTCCACAATGCCAGATCGGCGCGCTCGAAACTGGTGGGGTTGATAAGGAGCAGGTCGCCGCCCGTTTGCGCCGCGATGACGGCGAGGGCGTTGTCGCGATCCGCCGCCGCCATGCGCTGCAGCTCTTCGTACTGCGCCAGTGATTCGGTGTAGACCGGACCGATGCTGCTGCCGGGGATGATATCGTGGAACTGGTTGAGGCAGACGACTTCCCAGGCTTTACGCAGGCTCTGGGCCGGGTACGCGTAGGTGGGGTCGACCAGGGCGGCCAGGGTGGCAACGAATTCGGCGTCGTGAAGCAGGAATTCGCTCTTGCGGTTGGCGCGTTTGTTGCGGCTCTGTGTGGTGTAGGTGCCCCGGTGCAGTTCGAGATAGAGTTCACCGTTCCAGGTGGGCAACTGATCGCCCGATTCGGCCTCGAGGCGGCGGTAGAAATCGCCTACCGATCCTTGCATCACTTGCGGCGTAGCAGGGAACGATCCCATCTCGCGGATGTTTTCGAGCATTTCACGGGTGGGGCCGCCGCCGCCGTCGCCGTAGCCGTAGGCAATGAGCAGTTGATCCTGCAACTCTTTCTGTTGGAAATTGGTCCATGTACCCAGGACCTGGCGGGGCGTGACGTTGGCGTTGTATGTGCTGGCGTAGGCGCCGAAGTCGGGCGCCGTGCTGAAGTGGGTGAGCACCTTGGTGCCGTCGAGGCCTTGCCACCAGAAGCTGTCGTAGGGCAGGCGGTTGTATTGGCTCCAGCCGATTTTGATGGTGAAGAAGTATTCCATGCCCGCTTCTTTGATCAGTTGGGGCAGGTTCCAGGCGTAGCCGAAGACGTCGGGCAGCCAGAGTACAGGGGATTCTCCCTGCGCGCCGAAGTGTTCGCGGAAGAAAGTGCGCCCCAGTAGGAACTGGCGCGCCAGCGATTCGGGGCCGCTGAGGTTGCAGTCGGCCTCTACCCACATGCCGCCGATGACTTCCCAGCGCCCTTCTTGCATGCGCGCTTTGATGGCGTCGAGCAGGCCGGGATAATCCATCTGGATGTAGTCATAGAGTTGGGGCTGGCTCTGGGTAAAGTGATAATCGGGGAACTGTTCCATCAGGCGCAGGACGGTGTGAAAGGTGCGCCCGGCCTTACGGCGGGTCTGGCCCAGTGTCCACAACCAGGCGACGTCGATGTGGGCGTGGCCGCTGGCGACGATGGAGACGTCCATAGGCGGGCCGGCCTTGTCGATGCCTTCTTTGAGGGCTGCGTGCGCCGCAGGAATGCTCTCGTAGAACGCGTCGCCGAAGGGTTCGCGCAGATCGACCAATTTGAAGGCATCATCCAGCGCGTTGAGCAGTTGACCCTTGGCCTTTTCGTCGTCGTCGAGATACTGGGCGATGCCCTGGGCGACACGGGCTGTGGCGATGAAATCACGCGTGGGTTGGTCGATCTGAACCACCGCACAGGGATGCATGAAGAGTCGCGGGTCCGCCTGGCCGTGTCGGAAGCCGAGCAAACCCGTCCAGCCGTGAAGGTCAAGACGATGTGATTGTCCATCGCGCCAGCGTTGGGGCAGCATGATTTCTTGATGGTTGCGGTCACAAGCGGCATAGGCTTCGCCGTCCACATAGGCCAGCGCTTCGGGGTGGCTGAAGTCGCCCGCTTCGCCTATCGGTAGGTAAAGCGCCACCGGTGCATCGGCGTCCCAATCGGCGGGGACGGCGAAGTCGGTCTTCATCATAAAGTCGGTGTAGCGCTGTCCCCAATATTCATTCGGGCGTAGTTCCTGCCAGCCGCCTGTGTCTGCGCCGACAAGCGGCTTGTCCATAGGGCCGGCCAGTTCCGTATAGCGGAAGTTAGGAAGGGGTTGTCGTCGACGATAGACCAGTGACTCGACCAAAGCAAGACGCTGTTCGATCTTGCGTACAGTCCAACGGGTCTTGTGGAGCACGGGGATGGTCCTTTCCGATGGGGTAAGGGATGGTATTTCGAAATGCGTGTCTACCTGTTCCGTTTCAGGTGCAACGCACCTGATCGATGCACGCGTGTTACCTGTTGTGCCGATAGAGATGTTGGGTTCGACTCTTTGATCCTACCCCCACAACAGGTAACACGCAATACCTCTTTTACATGCCTCCACCCATCGTCATGGCACCGCCCATGGGCATGGCGTTGGCCGGTTTCTCGGCGTGGACTTTGCCGGCCGTGTCGGTGGTGGGGTCGAAGCCGCGCAACATCATGCCTTGTCCTCGCGAGAGGTGGACCAACTGCGACGGCGGATCGGCGGGGTCGCGCAGTTGCATAAGCAGGGTGGTGCGTGCTTCGCTGCTGGTGTTGACGCCCGATCCATGCACGGTGAGATAGCTGAAGAAGAGGACGTCGCCCGCCTTAGCCGGGCAGGCCACGGACGCTTCTAGCGGATACTCGTCAAAGGGTAGATGCCAGCCACCCTCACGCACATGCGGGATCGGGCCTAGCTTGTGGGTGCCGGGAATCACGCGGATGCAGCCCTTCTCTAGCGGTGCATCGTCGAAGTGGACGACGGCCGCGATCATGCTGTGATTGTCGTGGGGGAAGAAGGGTTCGTCCTGGTGCATGGGGAAGGGTGATCCCTTTTCGGGCGGTTTGATGAAGAGCTTGTTGTGATGAAGCTGCACGTTGGGCGAATCGATGATCTGCGCTGCCGCCGAAGTTAAGCGGTCGTCGACGAGCAGGCGCGTAAAGCTGGCCGAATGAAACTGGACATTGTGGCAGTGGAGCAGCGACGTCTTGGTCATAGACACCTCTTTGGCGCTCTCCCATGTCGCTTCGACTTCGCCAAGTTGCTGCAAGCGGGCAATCAGCGCATGCGCTTCTTCTCGGAAGTGCGCTGCTTCTTCGCTTGAGAACATGCCCTGCACGAGCAGGTAGCCATTCTCGCGGTAAAAATCGACTTGATCCTGGGTCAGCATTGCGGTTTTTCTCCTGAGTGATTGGGTGTGTGGGTGATTGGCCGGCCGGAGACTGAGTGCAAAGATGGCAGCGGGCTCTCTGCGATCCCGGTCACCTAATCACCAATCTCCTCTCCTTCGGACAACAGTAGATCGTCAACCTTCGCCCGATCCCAGTTGACGCCGGTGAGGATGGCGTCGCGCAGATCGGTGCCGGTGAGGGTGGCATCATTCAGTTTAGCATTGGTCAGGTTGGCGCCTCGCAAGTCCGCAGCGCTGAGATCGACGCCCTGTAGATCGGTGTTGGACAGATCCGCACGGCGCAGATCGGCGCCGGCGAGGTTGGCGTAACTGAGGTTACGACCGGCGAGATTCGCATCGACGCCGCCTTCCGTAGCCAATTGACGCACGGTGCGCCATTTGATCGCTACGCTGGTAGAGCCGTCCCAGATCACGCCCTGCAGGTCGGCCAGCGAGAGATCTGCGCCTTGCAGGTTGGCGCCGTTGAAGTTGGCATTGGTGAGGTTGGCACCACGCAAAGACGAACCGGCCAGGTCGGCGCCGTGCAGATCGGCACCGGTAAGCTGCGTACTGCGCAGATCGGCGTCGATTAACACGGCGTCGGAGAGATCGGCGCCGGTTAAATCGGCGCGCTGCAAGACGGCCTCGCGCAGGAAAGCGCCGGACAGATCGGCGGCAGGCAGTTGCCTGCCGGTCTGCACCTGATTGACGATCTGCCAGACCAACCGCCACTTGTCGTCGATCTGAGTGGTTTCGTCGAGGATGGCGGCAGAGAGCACGCTGCCGGACAGCATGGCATTGCTCAGATTTGCCCCGCGCAGATCGGCATCGGCGAAATTGGCAGCGGTGAGATCGGCTCCGCTCAGATCCACGTTGTGCAAGTCTGCCTCGCGCAGATCGGCTCCGCTCAGATCCTGCCCACGGCCGTTCTGATTGACCAGTGTCCAGATCAGCCGCCAGCGATCCGTCATCTGGGTCGAGTCGTCGATCTGGGCGCCGCGCAGATCTGCCTGCGCTAGCGTGGCCGTCGTCAGGAACGCGCCGCGCAAATCGGCATCCACCAGACGGGTGTTCTGCAGGCGTGCGCCGCTCAAATCGGCGTTGCGCAGAATCGATCCTTGCAGGTTCGCCGATTGCAGGTAGGCGGCGCGTAGGCTTGCGTGGGTGAGGTTGGCATTGGTCAAATCGGCGTTTTGCAGATTGGCAAAGTAGAGGTCGCTCTCAGAGAGATCGGCGTCGGCCAGCGTGGCGCCAACCAGGTTCGCCGCCTGTAGATTGGCGCCCACGAGATCTCGTCCTCGCCAATCCACATTGGTCAGGGTCTCGTCGGCACAGTCGGGCGGGCAGCGATTGAGCAACCCCCAGCCATTCGTCACAGCGAAGGTCCATGCCGCTATCAGCAGGATCGGCACGCCGATCACGAGGGCGATCCACACTTGCGAGCGACGCTCGGCGTCATACATTGTCATAGGTACGTTAGATTTCTATCGCCAGTGCCACACATCGGTGTCTCTTTCAAAAGTATCGCGGCGTCCATCTGGCTGTGCAACCGCTGGAATCCATTGTGGATGGATTTACGCCGGGAGTTGCTAAAGGCTATCCAACGGTGTGATTTGCCCGGTTTCCACGGAACGATAAGCCGCCATGATCACACGCAGCGTATCGGTGGCTTCTGCCACCGAGTGGAAGGGTTGAAAGCCGCCCTCGATGGCGTCGACAAAGTGGCGAATCTCGGCGCCAAAGGTGGGGATCGCCGACGTCCATCCAGGGTAGTCGATGGTGGCCGGTTGACTAAATTGGAGGGGCTTGAAATAGAGCCGGTCTATCTCTCCCCACAGTTGACCGTGCTCGGCCATGATATGGAAGAGTGTGCGTTCTGCCCCCGGCGAACGGATCGCCCAACTCGTCATAATCTGGCCGATGGCGCCGTCGGCAAATTTGGCCAGAACGTAGCCTGTGTCCTCGCGATCCATGTTGAGGCGATAGGTGCCCAGCATGGCGGCCACCTCGGTGGGTGTTTGGCCGGCCAGGAAGAGCAGTCGATAGGTGGGGTGATAGCCGGTGTCGATCAGCTCGCCGCCGCCCATTTTTTCGGGGTCGAGACGCCAGCCTGTCAAGACGGCATCTTCGATGCCCCATGTTTTCTTGTCGGGGGCGAGCGGGCTGCGTCGAGCGGCACAATCGTAGGAGTGGATGGCGTAGATCTTGCCCAGATCACCCTGCAAGATCATCTGCTTTGCCTGCAATACGGCTGGGAAGAAGAGTTGATTGTGTGCGGCCATCATCACAACGCCGCTATCTTCTGTCGCGCGGCGGATCTTCTCCGCTTCGGCCAGCGAGAGACAGAGCGGTTTTTCGGTCATCAAATGTTTGCCCGCCTGTGCCGCGGCCACAATCGATTCGCAGTGCAGGTGATGGGGCAACGCCAGATCCACGGCGTCTACGTCTGGATCGGCCAGCAAGTCGCGATAGTCATGATAGACGGTGACTTCGTGACCGATCTGCTTCACGCGTTCTCGAATGTTCTCATCAGAGATATCGGCCACTGCCACGATCTCGGCACGATCTACCACCGAGGCCCAGCCTTCGACATGACGTCGCATAATGCCGCCGCAGCCAATCAGTCCAATCTTGAGCGTCATGGGTTTTCCCTTTTTGGGGTGGTGGAAAGTTGATGACATTCATTGTACCGTTTGTGAGGGAATGTGTCATGCCGATTGCGTAGTGCAGGTGTATTCAGAATGATTACGTGAACGTTACACTTGACCGACGCGGTGACGACAAGATATCCACCAAACCGCGCTAGCTCTGCGCACGAGTAGACAGTATCCTGGCTACAGAATCACACTCATTCACTTGCGCGGAGAAATGACAATGAACGTCAGCGACCCGACATTGCTCAATCGGCTTGCCCTGGTCAAACAGCTTTACAATCACGCCATCGAACACGGACGATCTGCGGCCACAATCGACAAGATCATCTGCATCACCAGTCTCGATCACGCGGTGGAGATGCTGCTGGAGGGTGTGATCCTATCGTTCCCCGTGCCGCAGCGTTTTGACGGACCGCCCAGTCTCTACTTTGGCGATCCTTTGAAGATGCGCACTCAGGAATTTCAGGTGGAGCGGGCCGGTTTCTTCCGTCTATGGGATCAGGTGGTGGCTGTCTGCCAGGAATTTCCCGATCCACAACGGCTGCCGTTAAAGAATGAGATGCGCAGTTTGCATCTGGCGCGCAATGAGGCCCAGCACAACGTCAAGGTGCCGTCGAGTGAATTTCTGGCGGAGATGATGGCGGCGACGCGTACCTTTTTGGATCATCTTTTGCAAACGGCTTTCGACATCACGCTGCGCCAGATCAGCGAAGCGTTGATGATACAGTCGCCTCTGGTGCGTGAAGTTTTTGAGATGGCACAGAGTGCCCTGGCCGAAGAGGACAATGTGCGTTTTGCCGGGCTGCTGCGGTTAGGATTTACATTGGCGCAGGCGAGCGCCGTGCAGCAAGTACAGGTTGGTCGCTTTGTGGGCGTACAACCGCCCGTGGATCTGTTGTCGCCCGCGTTCGAAGATGTAGACGCCGAAAGTGGACTCGGCCTGAGTCTGCAGCATCTACAAGTCTACCTGGCGCAACTCCACGTCGAGCTAACCAGTCTTTCGCTGGAACTTGGCCTGGGGCTGGAGCGGCAAGCCTTTACGCGTTTCTCTTTGTTGACCCCGGCCGTGCCCTTTCTCGAAGCCGGCGGTGCTGTTCGCTGGCTAGAGTCGGGGCAGAACATGGCCTGGTTGGCGGCCCAATTGACGCCGGACACCTGCCTCTGGATGCAAGAATATGCGCTGAACACGATCCTCAAGTGGGAGGCGGACGGTCTTGTCAGCGACGATCTCTTCATCCTCGATCTCTCGCGCATCGAACAGGAGTTGACGGCGTTGATCGAACAGAAGCGCGACCTGGTCTATTTCCATAACGGGAGTTAGGTCGAAGATATGGACCACCTTGTGGGTTAGCATAGGTGCAAGAGTTGAAAATGCCCGCATGGATCAGTCAATCCATGCGGGCATTTTTTATTCATCAAACAGCCTTTCGGCCAGGGTGGCGCGTGCCGCCTGCACGGTCTCTGCGATGGCGTGGTGAAGTGACAACTGCCCGTTGCTGGCAATGCAACTGCGGCTGTTCAGTTGATAGGGCTGGTTGCCGTAGGTAGTGACGATACCGCCTGCCTCTTCGATGAGCAATTTCCCGGCCGCGATATCCCAGGGGTTGAGCCAGGCTTCCCAATGCGCGCTGGTTGCCCCAGACGCTACCAGGGCCAGATCCACTGCGGCGGATCCAAGACAGCGAATGCTGCGGCTTAACGGGAGCATCCGCACGAACTCGGCGCTGTTGTTGTCGGCGTGTTGGGCGCGGTGATAGGGGAAGCCGGTGGTAAGGGTCGCTTGATCGAGCCGATCGACCCGGTTGACTTGCAGCCGATCCTCGCGTCCGTCTGGGTGAACGTGGAAGGCGCCCTGCCCACGCACCGACCAGTAGAGATCGGCGCTAGGCAGTTTGAGCACCAGGCCGAACAGTGTTTCGTCTCTGTGGTTGAGCGCGATGCTGATCGAGTAGTTCGGCACGCCAGAGGCGTAATTGACCGTGCCGTCGATAGGATCGACGATCCAGAAGTATTCGGAGTCGGGCGCCTGGTTGCTCTCTTCACCCCAGAATCCGATCTGGGGCGCCAGGGCAGCCAATCCTTCGGAAAGAAAACGCTCGCTGGCGACATCGGCCTCTGTCACGAGGTCGATGTCAGTCGATTTGGTGGTGATTTCGCTCAGGCCATGCGCTTGCATCGACACGATCATGTGGCCGGCTTCACGCGCCAGGGCGATCACCGCTGCCGGATCGACCGGTAGCGCATCTGTCACGTTGAGAGAGGACACCGGTTACATCTCCTCGCGGTAGGCAAAGCCACGGCGGGCACGCTCTTCCATCACGGCTTTACGGATCAACTCGCGCACTTCGTTGGCTTGCTTGACATTATGCAAGGTAAAGGTTGGCCGGCTTGGATCGTTGCTGAGGATCTCAATGTCGCCCACGTTGAGGGCGCGCTCGCCCATGTGTTGTGACACCGATGTGTCGCGAATGCGAACCAGTTCCACTTCGTCAAGGTTGCGGCCCAACAAACCGCGGGTGACCCGCAGCCGCTGCGTGGTCAGCTCGTAGCGTATGCCGATGGAAAGATATGGTTTGCCGCTCCACAGCAGTGTTTCTTCGCCTTCAGGGTTCGCCACCGCCGCCGAGGTGGGGACCTCGGCATCCTCATCCAGAACATCCATGGCCTCGACCATGCCATCGGCCAGGGCATTGACAATCGCCTGCAGTTGACTTTGTGGAATGGCACTAATTTCAACGCCGCTTTCGGCCAACGATTGGTAAAAACGTGCTGAGATCACCCGTTGCAACTCGGTTTTTTGCATGATTGACTCCTGATTGGCTCTTGTGAAAGGCTGACTGAATCGTTACGAATGGTATAGCTTAGAATCTATCCGTAAATTCACAGCAGCCCGGCGAAGTTGGCCTGTCTAGAGCGGACGTAGTGCTGCGCACTGTAATTTACGGATAGAAACTTAGTCGATGGGTATCATAGCATAGGCCATGACATTGAGGCACTCTCAACCAGAGGTGTCAAAATCTTGTTGGGCGGCTCGATCTACGGTATAGTACAAACACAAAATCGGAACATCTGTTCAGCTTCAGGTGTGATGCACCGGGCCGAACCGGGTTCGATTGCCGGGAGTCTTCCTGTCCCGTGCGTCGCACCTGACCAGTTGCGTTTTTGGATAAATATCAAAAGACAGCAAAGAGTTCATCCTGACCAAGCGGGTTTCAGGAGTGCCTCAACGACGAAAGGATTCTTTCGTGGAGATTACCTGGTTTGGATTTTCCTGTTTTCGCCTGCGCGAGGGCGGTGTAACCGTTATCTGCGATCCGTACGATAAAAAGACCACGGGGCTGACACTACCCCGCGTCAAAGGCGATATTGTGACGATCAGTCATGATCGTCCTGGCCACAACAATGCCGAAGGCATCAGCGGTGATCCCAAGGTGCTCAACGGCCCGGGTGAGTACGAAGTCAAAAATGTTGTGATCACCGGGCTGGCTATGTATCACAAGGCGATCGGCAGTCAACTGCCGGAACGCAATGTGGCCTACTTTTTCGATTTCGACGGCTTTACCGTCGGCCACTTGGGCGACATCGGGCAGATTCCTCAGCAGCGTCAGGTCGAAGATCTGGGAGAGATCGACGTGTTGCTGGTGCCGGTGAGTGGACTCAATACGCTGGATGCTGCCCGTATCACCGAGGTGATCAGCCTGTTGGAGCCGAAGATTGTGGTGCCGATGCACTATCGGCATCCCGGCCTGGGCAGCACGCTGGCAGAGTCATTGGAGCCGGTGGATAAGTTCCTCAAGGAGTTGGGGATCACGGAACCGGAGCCGGAACCGATGTTGAAGCTTAGCAAGACCAATTTGCCCGAAGAGACACAGGTGATTCTGCTCGAGCCGACGGTCGGGTAACAGCCTGCCATTGGGTGTCCTGGTTGAATTCCCCATGAAATTCTTAAAAAAACGAGGAGCAACGCAAATGTCTGCGTTGCTCCTCGTTTTTCGTTGTTTTTCGGTTCGCTACTTCCTGGCGAAGCGCTGTAGCTGCCGGCGGAACCAGGATCGCCACAGAATTGGCCGCAACAATTGCCAGTTTTGGGCAAGCTCGCTGTCCACCTCGCTTCTACCGGTTGGCCGTCGCGGCGCAAAGCGATGATGTACATAGATGTCCGTGATGCGATCGATGTAGGGCTCGCCTGGGGGTATCTGCTTCACTAGAACACGCCCTCGTTCGTAGGGAGTTTGGGCTGTGGGTGAAACGATTCCCAGTCGTTGCCCCCAGTTCTGCATGCGCTCGTAGAATAGGTTTGGCGGCTCGGCTTCGAAGCTATCCGGCCCCTGATAGAGACGCCGGCGCAACAGCCACCATCCCCCCACCAATGCCAGGATGGTTAAGCCCACACTGAGCCAAATCCAGTTCCGTCGCGCAGAGGCTTGGGCTCCTTCGAGCAGACTTGGATCGAAGTCCTGGAACTGATCCAGATTTTCATCCATCATTGGATCGTCAAATTGCGGCTGTTCACCGGATGATAGACTATCGGCAATTTCGCGGGCTCTATCTTCGGCACTTTGATCGGTGCCTGTTGGCCGGGTAAGGGTGCTTTCGCCGGCAGTCGGTTCAAACTCGATCCAGCCGTACTGCGGGAAGTAGACCTCAACCCAGGTATGGGCGTCGCGTTCGGTAATGATAAAGGTGCCGGTTTCGTTGTCATAGGTGCCCTCGGCGTATCCGCTGGCCGTGCGCGCCGGGATGCCTAAACTGCGCAGCATGACGACCATCGACGTGGCATAGTAATCGCAGTACCCCTGACGAACATCGAAGAGGAAGTACTCTACCGGGTCCTGTTCTTCGCTGGGTGCAGCGATGGCATCGTTGTACTCGTAGTTGCTACGCAGGAATCGTTCGATCGCCTTGGCGACTGCGTAGGGCGTTTCTTGCCCTTGCGTCACCTCACGTGCCAGCGCCTCCACCCGCGGCGAGAAGGTTTCGGGCAGTTGCAGGTAGCGTTCGCTGATCTGCTGAGGGTATTCCGTACCGGCTTCTTCAAGTTCACGGATTGTCACTGCCGTGTAGTTGCTGGCGACGGTGTAGCTATCCCCTTCATTGAGGGGGGTACGCGAACGAATCCAGGTGATTTCCGCTTCGTCCGGCGCCATCTCTTCGGCGTCCGGCGCAGCGAAGATAGGTGTCACGATCCCGCCTACAGGCACCGACGCACGCAGAACATCGGGGGCGCCAAACAAAATGCTGCCGTTAGGAGAAAGGACGGTGACGGTCTGTGTAACGACACTGCGCGCTGCCCAGTCGATCACGGGGATCGATACCTCGGCATCGTACTCTACCTCGGTGGTTGAGGTATTGAGCCATTGCCGCCCGGTGAACGTATCAAAGGCCACGGCGCGCCAGTATCGGCCATCCACCGAACTGATCTGCATGACGGGTCGCTCTGTCACATTGCGTTCGCCGCCTAATGTCAAGGATCGACCAAACGCCGTCTGCACCGGAATCGTCTGGCGGTTGATCCCTTGATAGAGCCGATTCCACTCTTCGGTGGCACTTTCCCAACGCTGGTTGATCGGCGCCATCCACTGATACAGTTGAGGGTTGCGCCCTAAATTGGGGGCAATAAAGGCCAGCGAGATCACGACGATGGCATAGTAGACGCCATTGCGCATGAAGTCGAAGGCGATGTCCTGGTTAAAGCGGATGCGTTCGACGCGCCAGCGCTGGCGGTGCGAGATCAGGTTGGTCCATGCCAGCAGCAGCAACGCCACAATGCAGAAGGTAACGAGCAGGCCTGTCACCGGTTCGGGCGCGTAGTAGGTGTTGACAAGAATGGCGATACCGGCCAGCATGACGCCGCGCCAGACATAGCCGTGGCGCAGAACCGTCCACACGCCGAGGTAGGCTAACCACCACAGCAAGAAGCTAATCTCAAGGATGAAGACATAATTGTCGTTGCTGGCTGTGCCGCCGATCGCGACTTCAACCCATTCCAGCCAGCGTTCGAGTAGAAAGTAGGCGCGTGCCTGGAGATCGGGCACGCCATGTTCAACAAAGACGATCACGCGTGGCTCATTGCCCACCAGGCGCGTCATCCAGAAAAAGACCCAGGCCAGGCCGGTAGACAGGCTGTGCGAGAGCATGAAAAAGCCGTCGAAGCGGCTAAATGACATGAGCACGCCCATCGTCAAGGCGCCGAAGACGACGGGCACCAGGATGCCCATGTTTTCCACCCAGCCCGCCGCGTCCAGAGAAAAAGCCAGCAGCAGATAGAGCATCCCCAACAAGAGGATGATCCCTGTGCGGCCCTCTTGAAAATGGGCCAGGCTAAAGTTCGGTTCTTCTGCAGCGGGTGGTGTGGCAGAGGCAGGGTATGAATTGGTATGCAGCGGCGGTATGGCAGTGGAGCTGCTCAAGCCGCGTTGGTTGGCATTGATAGACATGAATTAGGTTTGGTTGATCGAGAGCAATCGCTATGTGAGTTTTGATTGCCGGCGGCACAGATAAATCGGCGGCACAGATAAATATAGTGTACCGCACGTTGCCGCTGCAATGAAAAACCAGTTAAAGCAGCAGCCAAAGCAGCCCCGCCAGTGCCAGGATGAGGATGAGCACACTGATCACGGCGAAGACCAGACGGGTGGGGCTGAGCACTTCTGTCTGAAAGGTCAGGCTTTGCGGGGGATCGGTCAGTTGAACTATCCAAACGCGATCGGGGGTGTCGTCGTTTGAAGATGTTTCCGTCTCAACGCGGACGGTACTGCTGCGCACAACGTTGTGCCAGATCTGCGCTTCACGTTCCAGGTAGATCTGGCGCATTTGTTCGCGGATTTCGGCCTGGGCATCTTCAACCGATTGAGACTGCGCCGCCGTGGCGTTGAGTTGAACATCGGCGGCCCGGCGTTCTAGCAACGCGGCAACGCCGCGCCACTGGTCAGTCACCGCGCGTAGATCGATGTTCTGTGTGATGCTGATTCGTTGCCAGAGCCATTGGTGCTTCTCGGCCACGGTTGGATCCATTGAAGCCAGCAATGTACGCAAGAGCGCCCAATCGACTAGCGGCGGCGTAGATTGGGAGAGGGCAAGGCGTTGTTGCGCCAGGGCCGCAGCAGGCAGGTGAATAACGAATCGTCCATCGGGTAAGCTGATGGTATCAACGCCGGGGGCGTTGACCCTTTGCCATGCTTGCACCAGTTGATCGGTCACCTGGCGTCTCGTCTCCTCGCGACCGGGGAGTGGGAAGGCGACAAGCTCCAGGGCGGTGCCTGTCGGTCGTAGCGTTACCGTCACTTGCCAACTGGCGAACACCGCGCGATTCTCGGGCGGTGGCAGCAGGCTTTCATCAAGCACAGTTGACCCGGCCAGCGCAATGGCTGCGTCCTGATTGTCTTGATCGAGAAGTGTCATGGCCTGCTGCAGCTCGATCATTTGTCGTTCTGTGGCGATCCAGGCGGGGTCGATCAACGATGGGGACAGTGTCGTCATCCGCTCCAGGATCAGTGCTGCTTGCTGCCAATCGGTCTGCTGCTGTGCCTGACGAAGTTGTATCTCTAGCCCCTCCGTCAGCCAATTGGATAGTTCCAATCGGCGGGTGTCCTCAGGGGGTAATCCGGCCAGCGCAATTTGAGCCTCTTGCACCATCAGATCAACGTACGGTATCTCGATCTGTCCACCGCTGCGGATGCTTCGGCTGCGGTAAAGCGCCGCCAGCGCTCGGTGCAAAGGCGTCAACTCGACAGACGGTAGGCCAAGCTGTTCGCCGTAGGTAATGCCGTCTGCATAGGCCGCCAGCGTCTGGGCGTAGAAGCGCTGACGGTCACCATCGCTGATTTGAGGAGAGCGATAGAGTCGATTGTACAGATCGCCCAGGGTCAAGAAGCGCCCGACGGTGGGTTGTATTTTGAGCAGTTGGCGCGTCTCGGTCAGTGTGCGCCAGAGAGAAGGTGCGACCCATTGCAGGGTGAAGGGTTGTTGCGGGAAGTCGCCTTCTTGTAACCACTGGAGCTGTTTTCCATTGTATGTCCACCCCTCTGGGGCGTTCGCCAACCAGCTTTCCACGGGGATCAGACCCGAGCTTTCTCCGGGCAGTTCCACAGTAACCCGCCAACTCTCAGGCCTTCCTGCCCACGCATCGAGCAGACGTGGCGTATACCGGAAAGTAGAAAGATCGGCGGAGACAAGGCGTAGTTGATAGCTCAGGGTAAGCTGGCGTCGACTATTGGGGCCAATGCTCACTTGCCCGGACTGGGGGAAGCTGTTATCGGCGGATTCCAGTGCCAGTGGCTGCCCGTCAACGGCGAGCGCCACATTTTGTGGCAGCGGATGGGTGGTAGGCGCGGGTTGTGCTATCACCTGAAAGGGAACAGTCACGCTGTCTGCGCTGGGGTTGTCCAACCGGTAGTTGGCTGCGATCGTAAGCAGAGGCTGCTCTTCGTCCATGCTGACCGTAACGTTGACGGTATGCGTCAGCAGACGTACAACCGTATCGGTCAACGGCAGTAGATAAAGCTGGGCCGGATCTGTAGAGGTTGCTTGTGGCGATGGAACCCAGCGCGACCGTTCAACCCTATGTGCCTGAACGGTCGCCTGGGCAAGGGATGCAGAAAACATGAGCCCGGCACAAAGGAGCAAGAAGCCTAGACACAGGTGAATTAGCCAGGGAGTTGCAAATCTAATGGGCTTTTGGTATCGTGGCACTGTTATACTATCAGCGCTGTATAATGGATGCGCTGGTCCAGGTTAAGTTGATATCGACCGTTGAATGGGTCAATACATAGATCGGTGCAGTGGTGCTATAGCCATTGTATCAAAACTATATTAAACGCCACTTGAAATAATGAGAAATGCGCCCACCGAGGAGGGGTATTCACTTCCATGGTCAGGTTGTTGATGAAGTGGGACATCAAAGTGGGACGTGAACAGCCTTACTTTGAATTTGTCATGCGCGAGTTTGCCCCTGGGCTAATGCAGCTAGGCATTGAACCCGCTGAAGTTTGGTATACCATCTATGGTGACGGGCCGCAAATGTTAACTATAGGAGAAGTCAGTAGTCTGGATCGTGTTCAAAACTTGTTGCAGAGTCCGGATTGGAAGAAACTGCATGACAAACTCCTTCTTTATGTAACGAATTATGCGCAGCGCGTTGTTCCCCATAACAATCGAACCTTCCAGCTCTAGCTCTATCTGAAGATAGCAACAGATTCAGGTGAGTTGGGACTCGATCCATGGCTATGGCATTGGTGGCTAGAGTGGCCGATCAAATCCTTGTTGATTGTCAGCTAAGGGTAAGCGTAGAGGCTTGAAATGCGGCTTTGAAGCGGTTTATACTTGGTCCGCAACTTGAACGCATCCGGCATTCGAGATCGGAACTACTACAAATGTCATCACACCTGCTCACGTGTTTAGGATAGACTAATGGCGAACCTACGCTTCACCCCATTGCAATCGCAGCAAGGCGCCATCTGGTCCGATCCTTTGTCAACTGCCTCGATACTCTGGTTGCGTGGTCGCAATCAGGTGGATAAGCATGCTCTTGCGTTGCAAAATACACTGAAGGCGCAAGGGATTGGCCTGAAAATCGCCGATGTGTTCGATGTCACGTCTTCGCAGATAGCCGGCGCCGACCTGATTTTGCTGGATGCTTTTGAGTGTCTGGACGGTACCATAGACACGGTTTTGACTCGTATTCGCATAGAGTGTCGCGTTCCGCTTGTGATATTAACAACCGGGTACTCAACAGACCAATTGGTTGCTGCCCTTACCGCAGGTGCTGATGAGATCTGGACAGTTCGTATTCCTGCAGAAGTGTTGATTGCGCGCTGTAAGGCGATATTGCGCCGCTCCGCTTTGCCTTCTACATGACTGGAAGGCCGTTTGCCTCCCCTCCTTTTTTTCTCTGATTCGATCTGGAGCCGATCCCAAAGGGATCGGTTTTTGGGTTGTGTAGTCCCCTCTCTACCACTTCAATCTTGTCTCCGCACAGCAGTATAGATTGGTTCCAAAGCCCTATTCATTTCCTGCAACACCCTACAAAAACCTTGCGCCAAAGTACTATAGGGAATTTATTACGTGACTGTTACACTGCAGTCAGCAGCACGGAATTCTGGTTAAGACCGTAACACCCTTTATTCTCAACTCAATGGATTACGGCCTATGAATAGTCTTTGCTGAGTCACGCACGGCGCTACCGGTCATGGGCGCGCATGGAGAAATGAAATGGCGTTATTTGTACGTGAATTGACAAATGATGAGTGGGAAGAACTCGAATGGCTCACACAGAAGTCTGAGTCTGACGTCCCCGAACAGCGTCTGTTGATTGTGCTCTTGTCGGCACAAGGACACCGGGTACAAGAAGTAAGCCGCGAAGTAGATTTACATCCAATCAATGTACGTAAGTGGATTCATCGGTTTAACGAAGAAGGAATTGACGGACTGCGCAGTGGCAAATCACCAGGTCGACCACCGGTCTTCTCAAGCGAACAGCGTGAGGCCATTGTGGATGTAGCCGCTGCCGATCCCAGACAGTTGGGAATGAACTTTTCGCAGTGGTCGCTGCAACGGCTACGCAAATATCTGATTCAGAATAAAATTGTAAATCAGATTAGCGTAGAGACAATCCGCCAGGTGCTGCGTGCCTTTGGGATTAAACACCGCTCTAGTCGTGGTTGGCGCAAAGATTCCGGTCTGTTGCGGAGCAATCATCGACCTGCACCTAAACTGAACATTCGATATGATGCAAATCGACGTGTCATGCAGAAAATGACTGCTCCAGGCTCCTAGTAAATCCCGGCGGAAATTCACCGACAGTTTCTACCAGAGGTTGAGATGCCGAATTTCCGCCGTGGTATTTACGCCAAAATGTACTAGGTATCTTGCCGATGAATGGGAGCAGTCGAAACCAAAGTTGTTTATGTCAGAAAAAACAGTGCACCCCAAAACCGGCTTCCCCTATGAAGCCGGTTTTGTTATCACTTTTGCAAAATGGAACAGACATTTCTAGGCAGTTTTCGGTATCTTTACGTATTTTTGCGTTTGAGCTTTGAGAGATGGTGGCATACTCTTGTGGGTATGAGAGGGCTAGGTTGACCAGAGCTATACTGAGATTTACATCACAGGCACCACTCTTTCGTCTTCGTTCCTACCTTGAAATCTAGAGCAGCCCGGCGAGATAGACCCATATAGAGCGGACGAACCGCTGCTCTGTGTAGCTTCAGGATGGACACGTAGACAAACAATCGCTCACTAGCGATCGCGAGGTACGTTGTGACCTACAAACTCGTTTCCGCAAACGGTAAAAATTCAACTGCGGATAAAGCTCCTGTCTCGGCGCAGATCTTACAAGAGACCTTCGCCAAAGTCGAGCAGGCAAAGCAAGAGTGGGAAGCCACCATGGATGCACTACCTCAGATCGTCTGTCTCGTTGATCGCCAGGCCGGGATTCTGCGCGCAAATCGAGCGGTTGAGCGATGGCAATTGGGTCTGGTGACTGAGGTGAAAGAACGCAACCTGCATACGCTGCTTCATCCTGGCTGTGCTGATTCTGACTGCATGCTCCTGCGCTTCATCATTCATGCCCTCACTCATTTGTCGACGAATGAATTGGAGATTGCAGATTCGTATTTACAGCGCTATGTACAGGTAAAGATTAAGCCTGTTGACGCGCGTAGTCGAATGAGATCCCGTACCAGCGCGGTCATCATCAACGACATTACACAGTTAAAGGCGACAGAAGAAAGTTTGCGCCAGAGCAACAGGGCGCTGCAGGGAGCGTTACGCGCCAAGCAAGAAATGTTGCAGAATGTGTCTCATGAGTTGCGCACGCCACTCGCCCTAATCCATGGATATGTCCATTTGCTCAAGGACAATGTGCTGGGGCCGTTGACGGTAGATCAGAAGGAAGCGATCGATGTCCTGCAGGAGCGGACTCAGTACTTGAAGGGCATGATCGAACAATTACTGTTGGTGCAATCTTTGACGGTAGAGCAGGTCCACCGTGCACCCTGTGACCTTGTCTCGTTAGCCGAGACGGCCATCTCTCAGGCGCAACCGAATGCCCTAAAACGGCGCATACGGTTGGAGTGGGTTCCTCCCTCTGTCACTGAGGTTGAACTGATGGTAGATGGCAGTATGGTGCTTCAGGCGCTGGGCAATCTGCTCGACAATGCCATCAAGTTTAGCTACGAAGATAGCCAAGTTTCGATCCAAATGACGGTAACGCCACAAGAAGTGGTGTTTGCAGTCACAGATCGTGGAATCGGTGTTTTGTCTCAGGAAAAGGAAATGATTTTCGACGAGTTTCACCAGGGCAATGGCTCGTTGACTCGCGTATTTGGCGGCATGGGCATGGGTCTGGCCGTCTGCCGCAAGATCGCCGATGCACACGAAGGGCGGCTCTGGGTCGAGAGCGGCGGACAAGGGTGCGGTAGCACCTTTTATCTGGCTCTCCCCAGGGCATCAGGCATCTACGATGGTTCAGCCTCAGGCGGGGCACGCTGGGCGAATCATGGATGAATGCCCGATCTTCCCCTGACCGGTGTGTCGCCGTTGTACGGTCAGCGGGGAAGCAGGGTAACACCACCTGTAAACTGAATTTGCCGCTTTGCACTTCTTTGTCTGTGCCTCTACTATCGTCTATAATTTGAAGCACAACCGAATAGAAGAGCCAACACGCGGCGAGAGAGACTCTCAGTAACAGGAGCGCCGAAGGTGCAAGCTTGCGAGGCGCCACGACTCCGCAGGTGACACTCTCAGGCAAACGGATCGTCGTGCTGCGGCTACTCTGGAAAGGACTCTACGCACAGAGCGTTGAGGACACCGACGGGGCAAGTTCACAGCAGAACGGTCGGCTGTGGATCAATCTCTCAGGTAGATGACAGGGACAACGGGCATTCATTCAGAGTGTCCGTTTTTTGTTGCGTTTCACCCATAGATTGTTTTTCCGGCGCCGCTCTAATCCGAACCGTTAACCGATTGCAGAGAAGGAGATCCAGATGGGCAGTGTGTCCCAAACAGTCAGACAGCAGATTCATACCAACGGTCATTACCAGGAGCCGAATCGTAGCCAGGTGGCCTTGCTCAATCCCACCGATCAGTTTGTAGATCGTCATCTCGGGCCGAACCCCGACGAAGTGGACGCCATGTTGCGCGTCCTCGATCTGCCGTCGCTGGACGCGCTGATCGATGAAGCCGTGCCCAGCCGCATCCGAATGAAAGGCTCTCTGGCGCTGCCTGGTCCACGCGGCGAGTCGGACGTGCTGGCCGAGATGCGCCACATCGCCGGCCGCAACCGCGTCTATCGATCCTTCATCGGCATGGGCTACTATGACACGCTGACGCCGCCCGTCATCCTGCGCAACATTACCGAAAATCCCGGTTGGTACACGCAATACACCCCCTACCAGGCCGAAATCGCCCAGGGGCGCCTCGAAGCGCTCCTGAATTTTCAGACCATGGTGGCCGATCTCACCGGCCTCGATATCGCTAACGCCTCGTTGCTCGACGAAGGCACCGCCGCCGCCGAAGCGATGACGCTGTGCAAGCGCGCGCAGAAGCGATCGTCAAGCGCCAATACCTTTTTCGTCTCGGAAAGCTGCCACCCACAGACCATTGATCTGGTGCGTACGCGCGCCGAGCCTCTGGGGATAGACGTGTTGGTGGGCGATCACCGTAGCGCCACCATCGACCACTCCATCTTCGGCGTGCTGATCCAATACCCCGACAGCGAGGGGACGATCCACGATTATGCCGAATTTTGCGCTCAGGCCCATGCCGTGGATGCACTGATCGTCGTTGCCACCGATTTGCTGGCGTTGACCCTGCTCACGCCCCCTGGTGAATGGGGCGCGGACGTGGCCATCGGCAGCGCACAGCGCTTCGGTGTGCCGCTGGGCTATGGCGGACCGCACGCAGCTTTTATGGCGACCAAAGACGAACACAAGCGCATCATGCCCGGCCGGCTGGTCGGCGTCTCAAAGGATGCACAGGGCAACCCTGCCATGCGCCTTTCGCTGCAAACCCGCGAACAGCACATCCGCCGCGAAAAAGCGACCAGTAACATTTGCACAGCACAGGTGCTGCTGGCGGTGATGGCGTCGATGTACGCCGTCTACCACGGCCCGCAAGGGCTGACTCGCATCGCCCGCCGTGTGCAACTGCTCACTGCCATCCTGCGCCGTGAGTTGGCGGCACTGGGCCATGTAGTCAACGAAGGGCCGATCTTCGATACGCTCAAGATTGCGGGCGACACCGCCAGCCAGGCGTCACTGCTCGCAGCAGCCGAAGCGCGCAAGGTCAACCTGCGCGCCTACGCCGACGGTAGCGTGGGTATTTCACTGGACGAAGCTACCACCGTCGCCGACCTGCGTACCCTGCTCGATATTTTCGGCGTGGGCGACGTCGATCTGGCGGCCATCGCTGAAACCGTCGATCTGGATTACGGCAATGCGGCGCGCACAAGCGACTTCCTTACCCATCCGGTCTTCAATACCTATCACTCTGAGACCGAGATGCTGCGTTACATTACTAAGTTGCAGAGCCGCGATCTGTCGCTGGCCCATTCTATGATCCCACTGGGATCGTGCACGATGAAGCTTAATGCCACCACCGAGATGATCCCTATCACCTGGCCCGAATTCAACCACCTGCACCCCTTTGTGCCGGCAGACCAGGCGGCAGGCTACCGTGAACTCTTCCACCGGCTCGAAGACGCCCTCAAAGAGGTGACCGGCTTCGCCGCCGTTTCGCTCCAGCCCAACGCCGGCTCACAGGGCGAGTACACCGGCCTGCTTGTGATCCGCGCCTATCACCACAGCCGTGGGGACGATCACCGCACGATCTGCCTGATTCCGTCCTCAGCGCACGGCACCAACCCGGCCAGCGCCGTCATGGCGGGGATGGACGTCGTCGTCGTTCGCTGTGACGATCACGGCAATATCGACATCGCCGACCTGCGCGCCAAGGCCGAGGAACACAAGGATCGACTGGCGGCGCTGATGGTCACCTACCCGTCAACGCACGGCGTCTTCGAGGCAGGCATCAGCCAGATCTGCGAGATCATCCATGCCAACGGCGGGCAGGTCTACATGGACGGGGCCAACATGAACGCGCTGGTGGGTCTGTGTCGCCCCGGCGATTTCGGCGGCGACGTCTGTCATCTCAACCTGCACAAAACCTTCTGCATCCCCCACGGCGGCGGCGGTCCCGGCATGGGACCCATCGGCGTGGCGGCGCATCTGGCTCCTTTCCTCCCCGGCCATCCGGTCGTGGACAGGGTCGGTGGCGAAGAGGCAATTGGTCTGGTCTCCGCGGCACCGTGGGGCAGTGCCAGCATCTTGCCCATCTCTTACGTCTACATTGCCATGATGGGCGGCAGCGGGCTTACGGCGGCGACGAAGACGGCGATTCTCAACGCCAACTACATCGCCGTCCGCCTCGACCCGCACTTCCCCGTCCTCTATAAAGGACAGAATGGTCGCGTGGCCCATGAGTGCATTATCGACGCTCGCGACTTTAAGGAATTCGGCGTCGAAGTAGAAGACATCGCCAAGCGGTTGATGGACTTCGGCTTCCACGCCCCCACCATGTCCTTCCCGGTGGCGGGCACGCTCATGATCGAGCCGACCGAAAGCGAATCGAAGGATGAACTGGATCGCTTCTGCGATGCCATGATCGCGATTCGCCAAGAGATCCGGGCCATCGAACGCGGCGAACTCAGCGCCGCCGAGAGCCCGCTGCACAACGCGCCGCACACCGCCGCCGTCGTCACCGCCGAGGCGTGGCCGCATCCGTACAGCCGTGAGCAAGCTGCCTTTCCTGCGCCGTGGGTCAAAGAGAACAAGTTCTGGCCCTATGTCGCCCGCGTCGACAATGTCTACGGCGACCGTCATCTGGTGTGTGCGTGTTTGCCGATAGAGGCGTATGGGGAAGGGGATGATGAGATGAAGGGGTGAAGGGGTGAAGGGGATGAGATGACGAGATGATGAGGATGATGGATCTCATTGAGAATCATCATCCTCATTATCCCATCATCCTTCGTCAGCCAGGCAAGTGTCACCCCATAATCTCGTCATCCCGTCATCCCATCAATCGTTGATAGATCATCTTTTCACGTAAAGGGAGTTGTGTCCATGCGTATCCTTTCTCTCAACGGTCAGTGGCACCTTTCTCAAGCGGGCAAGGAGAGCCCCATCCCTGCCTCCGTGCCCGGCTGTGTGCATACGGCGCTGCTGGCCGCCGAGCTGATCCCCGATCCCTACTACCGGGACAACGAACTCAAACTCATGTGGATCGGCGAAACTGACTGGATCTACCGGCGGCGCTTCGATGTCGATCCGGCGCTGCTCGCCGAAGACCAGGTTTTGCTGCGCTGTGAAGGACTCGACACCCTGGCCTGCGTGCGCGTCAACGGTGTGGACGTTGGACGCACCGACAATATGTTCCGTACCTGGGAGTTCGATGTGAAGTCGATCCTGCATGGGGGTGAGAACGAAATCGAAGTCACCTTCGATGCACCAATGCCCTACGTCACCAACCGCTTGGCCGAACGCAATCTGCCCGCCTGGGGTGTTAACGAACACAAACTTCCTGGCGGTAACTACCTGCGCAAGGAACAGTGCAACTTCGGCTGGGATTGGGGCCCCATGTGCGTGACCAGCGGGATCTGGCGCGACATCGAAGTAGTCGCCTTCAGCAACGCGCGGCTGGCCGATGTGCACATTCTGCAGGATCACGGCGATGGCGCCGTGGACCTGACGGTGCGCGTTGTCGTCGACTCTGTCACCGCGGATGAACGCACCGTAGGCGTCACGGTGACGCTGGACGGTCAGATTGTGGCCCAATCCACTGAACAATTCACCACAGACAACGCCGAACTGACGATGACGATCCCTGATCCGCAGTTGTGGTGGCCCAACGGCATGGGGGCACAGCCGCTCTACACCGTGGGCGTGGAGCTGCTCGACGAATCCGGTGAATCTCTCGACACCGACGAAAAACGGATTGGGCTGCGTACCCTGCACATCATACGCGAGCCGGATCAGTGGGGTGAGAGCTTCTGTTTCGCCGTCAACGGCGTGCGCTTCTTCGCCAAGGGCGCCAATTGGATCCCGGCCGACACATTCCTGGATCGCCTTACCCGCGCCGACTACGCCCGTCTGCTCAACGACGCCGTGGCCGCCAACATGAACATGCTGCGCGTCTGGGGTGGCGGTATCTACGAACCCGATCTCTTCTACGATCTGGCCGACGAACTGGGCATCTGTCTCTGGCAGGATTTCATGTTCGGCTGCGCCACCTATCCCACCTTTGATGACGACTACCTGGCCAACGTAGCCCAGGAATTTGAAGACAACGTGCGCCGCCTGCGTCACCACGCCAGCATCGCCCTCTGGTGCGGCAATAACGAACTGGAACAGGGCCTCGTCGGTGAAGAGTGGACCGACCGCACCATGAGCTGGACCGACTACAGCCGCCTTTATGATGAGCTGCTGCCCAAAATCGTGAACAATCTCGACCCTGAAACCGACTACTGGCCATCCAGCCCGCACACGCCGGTGGGGGATCGATCCAACGCCAACGATCCACGCTCCGGCGATGCCCATATCTGGAATGTCTGGCATGGGCGCCAGCCCTTCGAGTTCTATCGCACCTGTGAGCACCGCTTCAACAGTGAGTTCGGCTTTCAATCCTTCCCCGAGCCGCGCACCGTGCGCAGCTTCACCGAAGCGGGCGACCGCAACGTCACCAGCCATGTGATGGAGCATCATCAGCGCAGCGGTATCGGCAACAGCACCATCATCCACTACATGCTCGATTGGTTCCGCTTGCCCACCTCTTTTGATCGCACACTGTGGCTGAGCCAGATTTTGCAGGGGATGGCGATCAAGTATGCCGTGGAGCATTGGCGGCGCAGCATGCCACAGGGAATGGGCACCCTCTACTGGCAGATCAACGACTGCTGGCCGGTCGCCAGTTGGTCGTCAATCGACTCTTTAGGGCGGTGGAAGGCGCTGCACTACATGGCTCGCCACTTCTTCGAGCCGGTACTGGTCTCCGCCGTTGAAGATGTGGACAAGGGCCGTGTTGACCTCTTTGTCACCAGCGATCGCATGGACGACCTTAGCGGCGAAGTGCGCTGGCAGCTCACCGACGTCGAAGGCACGGTCCTCGATCAGGGTGCAGTACAGACGGAGATCCCCGCGCGCCAAAACACACCGGTGGCTACGGTGGACATCCAGGCCGCCCTGGCCGAACACGGCGTGCGCCGCCTGCTCTTCTGGCTCGAACTGGAGGTAGACGGCGAGATCGTGTCTGAGAACCTGATCCATTTTGCGCGGCCCAAGCACCTGGAACTGAGCACGCCGCACATCGCAACGAGCATCAGCGCACTGGCCGACGATCGCTACGCCGTCACCCTGCATACCGACAAACCCGCGCTGTGGGTCTGGCTGCAACTGGGTGACCACGAAGCCACCTACAGCGACAGCTTCGTCCACCTGCGTCCTGGCGTTGAAAAGCAGATCATCGTCTCCCCGGCGCAGCCGATGAGCAAAGATGAATTCGAGGCCGCGTTGACGGTGAGTTCGTTGGTCGACACCTATGCGTAGAATGTGACCCGTGTTGCCTGGGATGAGTACGTGGACGGGTTGCCAGGCAGAAATTCGTTTTGCTCAAAACGAAAAAGTTCGGGCTCGGCGAGTACGACTTCGACGCCGAGCCCGGCTCGTGGGATCACCTCGTCACCGTCATACCGCCGTGGATAAAATATTGGTGTGTTTACTATCCTGACGTAGCAGACGCAAGACCGTATAACGGAGGCTCGTCAATTTAACAATGCGGTCGATTGAAACCCATCTGCATCAAATCCTATCCCGAGCCTACATTGTGGGCGGTTCCCCGTGCAGCGGAAAAAGCACGTTGGCGCAACGGGTATCCGCCCAGTTTGATCTGCCCTACTACAAAGTGGACGATCACGAAAGCGCGCATATGGAACGCAGCAGCCCGGATCGCCACCCCGTGATGCACGGCTACGCTACGATGAGTTGGGATGAGATCTGGTCGCGCCCCGTTGCCGTTCAAGTCGCCGAGGAGTTCGCCTTCTACGGCGAGCGCTTCGAGATGATCCTGGAAGATCTGCAGGCGTTTGACCCCACCGTACCGCCGATCCTCGAAGGGGCGGCACTGCTGCCGGAGTTAATCAGTCGATACCCGGTGGACAGGCAACGGGTGGTCTATCTGATCCCAACGGAGCCATTCCAGCGCTTTCACTACGGGCAACGTCCCTGGATCGACGCTATATTGAACCAATGTCGCGATCCGCGTCAGGCGTTTGACCATTGGATGCAACGGGATCACCTGTTTGGGCAAGAAGTCTTGCGGCAGGCGGCGAGTCATCGGTATAAAACCATTCGAGTGGATGGCGTACGCAGCGTGGACGATTTGTTTGAAGAAGTAAGCACCTATTTCGGCTTGTGATGATCGAAATATACCATTCTGTGTTTGAACATTCTGCTACTCACAGTCCATCAAGTACTGAGCATTGTGAATGGTAGTGCATCATAGGCCGGCGCCCCGCTACTTGCCGTACCGCTTTGTGAGCGGTGTGGCTGAAACCCCGTGGACAACCACCGATGCACAGATGATGAGGCTGCTCACCGTCCAGATTATCTCGCTCCCGCTGCGATGGAAGACAAGCATGGCATAAAATAGCGCGGATACGCCGATAGGACCAAACCAACCGAGAAAGAGACCGTCCGTTCGATTCTTGAGCGGAGAGATCCAGCGCCGCACTAGCAGTATCACCGGTATTCGCCGCAATGCCAGCACGGCGATCGCCAACACCACCCCACGCCACCCCAGGTTGATCCACTGATCAAATGGCAGAATCAGGCCTATCAAGACAAAGATTGGTAGTGAAAAGAACTGATTTACCGTTTCCTGGATATTCTCCTCTTTGGCACGCTCGGCGCCGTTCACCTGATGAGCAAAGGCCACGCCTGAGATAAAGACGGCCAGGATTCCATCTACGCCCGAATAGACGCGACACCCCAATTGTGAGCATTGACAACGCAATCGTGATCGAAAGGAAGCCCGTTCGTTCGAGTGTCCATTCTGCTTCTGCCCACTTAAGCAGGCGACCAACCACATAGCCCGTTATACCGCCAATTGCCAGGGCGCCGAAAACGTCGATTAGCAGAATGGACGTAAGCCATTGACTCCATGCCTGTTGCGCTGTTCGCTCCAGGAGCAGGAGGGGCAAGAAGACGAAGAGATAGGCAAGACCATCGTTTGCGCCCGACTCGGCTGACATGAGGTGACGCACTCGATCCGGCACAGCGTGTTTGGCCAACTTTGATGTGATGATCGATGAAGCCACTACCGGATCGGTGGGGGTGATGATGGCACCGATCAGCAAGGCAGAGAGTATGGGTTGATCGAGCAAGAGGAACGCCACCAGGCTGCTTGCCAGCCACATGAGCGCTATGACGATACTGAGCATAACAGTGATCGGGCGCCAATGATCGCGGAAGTATCCTTGCGGTAGACGGAGCGCAACCGCCATCAGTCCAATCGAGAGGGTCAGGCGAGCAGTTTCTTCCACGATTTCTTCCCAGCCGGCCCACTGCATGGGATCGATTACACCCAAGGCGAACGGTCCCAGTACGATGCCCAGAAGCAACGCCAGCAGCGGCGCGGAAAGGAATGAGCGATCCTTGATCCAACTCGAGAAAATGCCAAGCACCAAGACCAAACCGCCGATGACTGCCAGCCCGATATGAAGCTCCCTCATTGTTTTCTCCTTGCAGATACTCTACTTTACCGACCCAAGTATAGTGGGCGGCATGGTTACGACCAAGGGCATCTACTCTATTCAGGGGCACAAGTTTGGGTGGAATTTCTAGCCAATCTCCCGGTTCGGCGCTATAATGCTCCAACTTTCAAGACACAAATTACCTACCAATTTCTCCACCAACGAAGGAGTTGTGCGATGCCGATGCAGGCTGATTATATTTGGATGAACGGCAAGATCATCCCCTGGGCCGAGGCCAAAGTCCACGTTTTCACCCACGCGCTGCATTATGGCAGCAGCGTCTTCGAAGGGATCCGCGCCTACGAAACAGCCGAAGGGCCGGCCATCTTCCGCGGCCGTGAACACTTTGAACGGCTCCTCTTTAGCTGCAAAGTGGCGCGCATCCCCTCCCCACTGACGGCGGACGAGTGGATGCAGGTGGCCATTGACGTGGTGAAGGCCAACAAACTGCGCAGCGCCTACATCCGCCCACTGGTCTTCCGCGGCTACGAGTCGTTGGGTGTGGACGGGCGCAAGTGCCCGGTGGATGCCATCCTGGCCTCGGTGCCGTGGGGCCGTTACCTGGGCAACGAAGCCATCGAAAATGGCGTCGATGTGCAGGTCAGCACCTGGCGGCGCATGGCGTCGAACATGCTCAGCCCCATGGCCAAGATCGGCGGCCAATATGTCAGCAGCCAGAATATCGCCATGGAAGCCCATGATAACGGCTTCACCGAAGGCATCGCCATCGACATCAACGGCTATGTCAGCGAGGGCAGCGGCGAGAATATCTTCATTATCCACAAGGGCGTCATCTACACGCCGCCGTTGGCGTCTTCGATTTTGGGCGGCATCACGCGTGACAGCGCCATCAAGATCGCGCTCGATCTCGGCTACGAAGTCAAGGAGATGGCGATGACGCGCGACATGCTCTATCTGGCCGACGAGATCTTCTTCACCGGCACAGCGGCGGAGATCACCCCCGTGCGCTCCGTGGATCGCATGCCCGTGGGCGACGGCAAGCGTGGCCCGGTGACCAAAGCGGTGCAGGATGTCTTCTTCGGCATCGTGGAAGACAACGCCCCCGACAAGTGGGGCTGGCTCACACCCATCAAGCTCGATGAGTAGTCAACGAACGTATGACGTCATCCTCTACGGCGCCACTGGTTTTACGGGCCGGCTCGTGGCGGAGTATCTTGCCCGCAAGCAGGGGGAGTCTTTCCGCTGGGCGCTGGCCGGGCGCAATGTGGAGAAGCTGCGTGGCATCCATGCTGAATTGGGCGTGGGCGACGACATCGGTCTGATTCAGGCTGACAGCGAGGACGAGACTTCGCTGGTTACCATGGCCGCGCAGGCGCGGGTGGTGCTGACTACCGTCGGCCCCTATATTCGCTATGGAGAGCCGCTGGTCAGGGCCTGTATTGAGGCAGGCAGCGACTATGTGGATATCACCGGCGAGCCGGAGTTCGTGAACCTGCTGCTTGACCGATACGATGGCCCGGCCCAGGATCGGGGCGTGCGGATCGTCAACTGCTGTGGATTCGATAGCATTCCCCACGACCTGGGCGTCTACATGACGGTGCAACACTTGCCCGATGATGCGGCAGTGACTGCGCAAGGGTACGTTTCGTCGGATGCGCGTTTTTCGGGTGGCACATGGCATTCGGCCATCGAGATGCTCTCACGGCGGTCGGCGCGCCGGCGTCGATCCGCTCCGGCGTCCAACGGAGACCGCATCGTGCTCAGCGCACCGCGTAAGATTCACTATGCAGAGGTGGTGAAGGGCTGGGTTGCACCTTTCCCCACCATCGACCCGCAGGTGATTCTGCGTTCGGCGCGGGCGCTGCCCGCCTATGGGCAAGAGTTTCGTTATGCACACTACCTGACTGTGGGTCCGCTGCCAATGATGATCGGCATGGGGATCGGTGTGGGCGCGCTGGCCGCGTTGGCGCAGCTCAAGCCGACTCGCGATCTGCTTCTGAAACTGCAACCGCAGGGATCAGGTCCATCGGCAGAGCGCCGCGCGCGCAGCTTCTTCGATGTCAAGATCGTCGCCCGCGCCGACGGCCGTCAAGTGATCGGTCATGTGCACGGCGGCGATCCCGGCTATGACGAGACCTCAAAGATGGTGAGCGAGTCTGCCCTCTGCCTGGCGCTGGATCGGGCGCACCTGCCCGAACGGAGCGGCGTGCTCACCACGTCCGTGGCAATGGGAGACAGACTCCTCTCTCGTCTGCGTCAGGCGGGGTTGATTTTCGAAATGCTGAAAACATAAAACCAGTGTGGGCGGCAAGTGATCTGCCGCCCACGCTGATTGACGGTTCGAATCGCCTGCGTTTGCCCTTCTCTACTTGGCCTGCTCCTTCAATAGATCACGGATCTCTGTCAGTAAGGTTTCTTCGGCGGATACGGCAGCCGACGGCGCCGGTTCCTCTTTCTTTTTGCGCTGCAACGAGTTGGCGAGCTTGACGAGCAAAAACACGGCAATGGCGACGATCAAAAAACTGAGTATGGCGTTCAGGAATGCGCCGTAGCGCAACACGGCGGCGCCGGCCTCTTCTGCCGCCGCCAGATTCGTATAGCCTTTCCCCGACAGATCGATGAACAGGTTTGAGAAGTCGACTGCGCCGAGTAGCAACCCAACCGGCGGCATAATGATGTCGTCGACCAACGAATTGACGATACGGCTAAATGCTGCACCGATAATCACCGCAACGGCCAGATCGAGGACGTTTCCTCGCATGATAAAATCGCGGAATTCTTTCAACATTTCGTGCATTCTCCTGTTCTCATGGCGACGCAACATTGTGAACTGTTCTGCATTTAAATCTACCCCCAGAATAGTACAAAGTGGACATGGCTCCAATCCCATCGAAAATCGACAAACTCCCCCAATCGACAGCCGCAAAATTCGCACATTTCCTCGCTGTTTGTGCTATACTGTACCCACTATGAGACAAAAAGCGCGCTGGACACCTTCTCCCAATCATTTTGTCGCCTTCGGCAGTGCCGTTGGCGGTATGATCGCGCTTAGATAGCCCGCATCCGTGGTGTAGCGACTCCACTGGATCTTGGCGGGCCTCAAAAACGTAAAGCGTAAGGACAGGATGCGTCATCACCAAGGCGCTCCCCTTGCGACTTTGCGTTTTTCAATTGTAGCTGTTTGTTCAACACCATTGAAGATAAACTCCCGATCGGAGACTCAATACAATGAGCGACAAATACGTTCCGCAAGAGATTGAGGCAAAGTGGCAGGCCGCCTGGAATGAGGCCGGTCTGGACCGCGCCGTGGAAGATCCCAACAAGACGAAGTGGTACGCGCTGACGATGCTGCCCTATCCGTCTGGTGATCTGCACACCGGTCACTGGTATGCCATGACGCCCAGCGACGCCGGCGCTCGTTATCGGCGCATGCGTGGTTACAATGTCTTCTTCCCGATGGGCTTCGATGCCTTCGGTCTGCCCGCCGAGAACGCCGCGATCAAGAACAACATCCACCCAAAGATCTGGACGTACAAAAACATTGAGCGGATGCGCGAACAACTGCGTCAAATGGGCGCCATGTGGTCCTGGGAACACGAAGCCGTCACCTGCGACCCCGAATTCTACAAATGGAACCAATGGTTCTTTCTGAAGATGTACGACAACGGGCTGGCCTACCGTGAGTTTGCACCGGTGGATTTTTGCCCTAACTGCAACACCACGCTGGCCCGTGAACAGGTGTGGGGCGAGGATCGCCGTTGCGAGCGCTGCGGCACGCAGGTGATCAAGAAGGATCTGGATCAGTGGAAGTTCCGCATCACCAACTACGCCGACGAACTGATCGATAAGCTGGATGAGATCGAGTGGCCTGAGCGGGTCAAGACCATGCAGCGCAACTGGATTGGTCGCAGCGAAGGCGCCGAGGTGGAATTTACGGTGGCCGATGTGACGACAGACGACGGCCGCGCGCCGACGATCAAAGTCTTCACCACGCGGCCCGACACGCTGTGGGGCGCCACCTTTATGGTGCTGGCCCCCGAACACTCGCTGGTCGAGACGGTGACGAGCGCCGGGCAGCGTGACCAGGTGGCCGCCTATCAGGAACAGGCCGCCCGCCTGGATGAGATCACCCGCGGCGCTAAAGACAAAGAGAAGACCGGCGTCTTCACCGGCGGTCATGCCATTAACCCCGTCAACGGCGAGCGCATCCCAATTTGGATTGCCGACTATGTGATGATGGGGTACGGCACCGGTGCAATTATGGCTGTGCCTGCACACGATCAGCGCGACTTCGAGTTCGCCAAGAAGTATGATCTGCCCATTCGCCTGGTGGTGAAGCCTGACGACGGTTCGATCCAGTCGGCGGCGGATCTGAATGAAGCCTGGCCCGAAGAGGGCGTCATGATCAACTCCGGTCCGCTGAACGGGATCGAAGCGGGTAAGGGCGAAGGCCAGAGCGTCAAAGCGGCCATCGCCTGGGTCGAAGAGCAGGGCAAGGGTGTCGGCGCCGTCAACTACCGTCTGCGCGACTGGTTGATCAGCCGTCAGCGTATGTGGGGCACGCCGATCCCCATGATCTTCTGCCGGCAGTGCGGTATCGTGCCGGTCCCCTACGCCGACTTGCCCGTCGTGCTGCCCGACGATGCCGAATTCAAACCCACGGGCGAGAGTCCGCTGAAGTATCACGAGGGGTTCCGCTATGTGAAGTGCCCCAAGTGTGGCGGAGACGCCGAGCGCGAGACCGACACCATGGACACCTTCATGGATTCGAGCTGGTATCAGTACGCCTATGTGACGCCTTACTACAAAGCAGGCGAGGCCCTGAGTGCTGACGATATGCCCTGGGATCCGGAAGCGGGAGCCTACTGGCTGCCCGTGGACCAGTACACGGGCGGAATCGAACATGCCACTATGCACCTGCTGTACACGCGCTTCTTCACCAAAGCGCTGCGCGACATGGGTGTTGTGGACTTTGACGAGCCCATGCTGCGTCTGTTCAACCAGGGCATGATCCTGGGTCCGGACGGTGAGAAGATGTCCAAGAGCCGCGGCAACGTGGTTAACCCTGATGACTACGTGGGGCGGTATGGCGCCGATACGGTGCGCGGTTACCTGATGTTCATCGGCCCCTGGGATCAGGGCGGCCCCTGGGATCCAAGTGCTATCGAGGGTGTGAGCCGCTTCTTGTACCGTGTGTGGACGATCGTGACCGAGGAGCCGAAACCCGAGCAGGTAGCCGCCGATCCCGGCGCGGAGGAACTGCGCGATCTGGAGCGCAAGTTGCATCAGACGTTGCTGAAAGTGACCGACGACGTCGAAAATTTCCGCTTCAATACCGCCATCGCCGCCCTGATGGAATTCAACAACGCGCTGATGAAGGCCAAGGAATCCGCTGTGGTCGGTACGCCGTTGTGGCATGAGTCGATCCGTGCGCTGCTGTTGATGATGGCGCCGTTGTTCCCACATATCAGCGAGGAACTGTGGCACCGCATCGGCAACGAAGGCTTTATCCACGTGGCGGCGTGGCCCGACGGCGATCCTGAAAAGGCCCGTGAGGACGAAGTCACCGTGGTGGTGCAGATCAACGGCAAGGTGCGCGACAAAGTCACCGTCTCCCCGGATACCGACGCCGCCACCCTGGAGAAGCTGGCCCTGGCAACGGAAGGCGTGCAAAAGTGGATGGACGGCAAACAGGTGCGCAAGGTGATCGTTGTCCCCGGCAAGCTGGTTAATGTGGTGGTTGGTTGAGCATCGAGGCTAAGCGGCGGCGGACCGAGCAAGGTTCGCCGCCTGTCATGAACTGCTCTGGATTCTTGCTTCAGGAATAGTAAATCCCGGCGGGGATATGGTGTCTCTACCAACGGTAGAGAGTGTCGGCATATTCCCGCCGGAATTACGCCGATTTGTACTAGCGATGCGTCAAGTGTGATTGATGGGTAGGGGCGCTGCTTGCTGCGCCCGGCACACTGTGGGCGCGGCAAGCAGCGCCCCTACAAGATTGCAATCACTTGACAGATGACACGATACTAGACAAGGTTCGCCGTTTGCAGAACCCCTCCGGCACGCATTCTACCTCGACCAGATCCTCTACGCTGGGCCGCTTGGGCTGGCTGCTACTCGCGGCGCTGACGATCTTTGCCTTTGTCATGCGCTTCTGGCAACTGGCAGATGTGCCGCCCGGTCTCTTCTACGATGAAGCCTTTAATGGCCTCGACGCCTACCATCTTCTCGATACTCCGCTCTGGCAGTGGCCCCTCTTCTTTACCGGCAACCACGGACGCGAACCCCTACTGATCTGGCTGACCGGCATCAGCCATGCCTTCTTCGGCCAATCGATCTGGACGATCCGTTTTGTGCCTGCCTTGTGCGGCGCCCTGCTGACCCCGGCGCTAACCTGGCTGGCCTGGGAAGTTGCGCCCCATCTCGGCGTGCGCAACCGTCGTACCTTCGCCTTGTGGAGCGGTTCGGTTGTCCTTGCCCTGCTATGGAGCCAGATCTTCAGCCGCTACGGCATTCGACTTTCGCTGTTCGTTCTTCTCGAAACGCTGTTGTGGGCCGGCTTGTGGAAAGCCTGGGGACGACCGGCGACAGACGACCGACGACGGACGACACCCCTGGCGACAAGCACACGACCACTCCCCGAGTTACTGAGTTACCCGGTCACCCGGTCGGCCGGTCACCCATCCCCTGGCTCCTTGCCGGCCTTTTTGCAGGGCTGTCGTTTTACACGTACCTGCCGGCGCGGCTACTGCCCTTGATCCTCTTGCCGATGGCGGTGATAGCGCTGTGGACCGACCGCGAACGCGTGATGGCGAACTTGCGCGGAATTGGCGTGGGCGCGCTGGTGGCGCTGATCGTGGCTCTGCCGCTGGGCATCTACTTTGTGCAGAACCCGGTTTCGTTTACCACCCGGATTGGGCAGGTCAGCGTCGTTGGCCGCGACGGCGGCGGCATCTTTGCCAACATTGAACCCGTTGTGGGCATGTTCGGCTGGACGGGCGACCACAATCCACGCGCAAATCTGCCCTTTCGCCCGGCGCTCGATCTATTGCTGGCTCCCTTCTTCGCCGTCGGATTGGCGCTGGCGCTCAGACGCTTCTGGCGGCTGGCTCATCTCTGGCTCCTGGCGGGGTTGGCGGTGATGCTGCTGCCCACGTTGCTCAGCGAGTTCGCTCCTAACTATCAACGCGCGATTGGCGCGCTGCCCTTTGTCGTGATCCTCATCACTCTGGGTGTGGAAGGCGTCGTGCAACTGGTGACCCGGCTGTTGCCGTCGGCCAGATTTATCGCCATCGCCCTGGGCTCGCTCGTGATCGCAGCGTCGATCCTCGTGACGTGGCGTGCTTATTTCGTCACCTGGGCGCAGTCGCCCGATCTCTACGCGGCCTGGGATGTAGGTTTCACTCGCCTTGCCGAGCAAATCGTGGAAAATGACCGTGGCCTGCGTATCTACGTCAGCCCACGCGGTCAGGATCACCCGACGTTGGGCTATCTGCTCGAACAGTTCCCCGACACGCCCATGCCCGAAGGCTTCGATGGGCGCATCTGCCTGCGCGTGGCCACCGACAGGGCGGCGCGCTACTACTTCCTCGATAACGAGGACAGCCGTGGCAAGGCACTCGTCGATTCCTATTATCCGGAGGCCGAGGCAAGCCCCGCCATCTGGGACAGCAACGGCGCGGCCTGGGCGGACATCGTGCGCCAGCCCGAGGATGGGGCCGTGATCTTCCCCGAGATGATCGAACAGCGCGCCGAATTGGGCGACGGTATCGCGCTGCTCGGCTACTTCCTCTACCCGGATCAAACGATCAACGCCGGTGATCGCCTTTACACGCGCCTCTTTTGGCAGGTGACGGCGCAGCCGGATCACGCTTATACTGCCTTTTCGCACCTGATTCAAATCGATGCCAATGGCATCGCTACCCAGATCGCAGGTCAGGATCGACCTCCCGGCGAAGGAACGTGTCCGACATCGGATTGGCTGCCCGGCGAAGTGGTGGTGGACGAGTTGCAGTTCGTTGTGCCCGATTCGCTGCCGGCCAACGAAAACTATTATCTCGAAATCGGCTTTTACACGCCCGAGGATGGCCGTCGTCTTGATATCCCCAACAACGCCGAAGACCGGCTCTTGATCGGACCATTGACAATCAACCCTCCATGACCTGAAGGCAATGAATGGCATGAGTGCTCACCCATCGCAACTGACTGCTCACCCATCGCAACTGACTGCCACAGATCGTTCCATCCTTCAATCGCGTCGATCTCTGCTGATCGGGACGCTGCTCTTCACGGCGTTGGCCGCACTCCTGCGCCTGTATCGGCTCGACCAGATCCCGTTCGGTCTCCATTTAGACGAGACCTACAACTCGCTCGACGCCTACAGCCTGACACAGATTCCATTCTGGCGTTGGCCGCTCTTTTTTACCAGCAACTTTGGCCGCGAGCCGCTCCACATTTATCTTGCGTCCATTGCTCAGTCGATCCTGGGCCCGACGCATCTGGCGGTGCGTATCGTGCCGGCGCTGGTCAGTGTGGCACTAACGCCTGCTCTGATCTGGCTGGCCTGGGAAATGGCGCCATGGCTACTCGTCCACCGTCGTATTCACTTTGCGCTGTGGACGGGTGCGGCCTCGCTCACCCTGCTTTGGGCGCAGATGCACGCCCGCATCTTCGTGCGCGGCGGCCTCTTTCTGCTGCTGGAGGTGTTGATCCTGGCCGCGTTTTGGCGAGCGTGGCAAGGGGAGCCGGTCGCAGAGGACAAGCCCACGGCGCCGGCGCCTGATCTCCGATCCTCAATCCTTCATCGCCAATCCCTCCCCTGGTGGATCCTGCTGGGCTTTCTGACGGGGCTGAGTGTTTACACCTATCTGCCGGCGCGGCTGCTGCCTGGCGTCTTTCTGCTCTTTGTGCCGCTGCTGCTCGGGCACCATCGGATGGCCTGGCAGCGCAACGGGCGCGGCATGCTATTGGCCGTCGGCGTGGCCTTGATCACGGCAGCACCGATCTTACGCTACTTTTGGGGTCACCCCGAGGACTTCCTCATGCGCAGCGGTCAGGTGAGCGTCTTTAGCGAGGAAGCCGCCGTCGACGCCTGGACGCAGATCGCAGGAGTGCTGGGGATGGCCTTTGTGCGCGGAGACTTCAACCTGCGCATGAACGTCCCACTGCGCCCGGTGCTGGATATATTCACCGTCATCCCGTTCCTGTTCGGCGTTGGGCGGGTGCTGTGGAATCTGCGCCGCCCGGCCTACTTTTCACTGCTCAGCCTCGCCGGTATCATGCTGCTGCCCACACTGCTCAGCCTGGATACGCCCAACTTTGGCCGTGCCATCGGTGCCTTGCCCTTCTTTGTCGTCTGCATTGGTCTGGGTCTGGATTGGCTCACGGTGCAGGCCGGTCGATTGGGCGATCGCCTATCGGCGTCGATAACCGACCTTGGCTACATGCTGCTGCTGGCGGCAACGATCTTGACCTGGCGCGTCTACTTTGTAGAATGGGCCGGCTTGCCCGAACTCTTTCACCTGTGGGACGAGGGGTATACGCGCCTCGGTGATCAGATTGCCGATCTGCCGCCGGATGCACGCGTCTACATCAGCCCACAAGGGCTGGATCATCCTACTACACGCTACCTGTTGCTAGAGGGCCGCGACGAAGAGGTGCAAGGCTTTGACGGGCGTGTGTGCATTCGCGTGGCCACCGATGTGCCTGCCTCCTATTACTTCGTCTTCGATGACTGGTTCCGCGGCAAAGGTTTGGTGCAGAGCTATCTGCCCGATAGCATTGAATCAGATGTCGTTGCCGATTCGGCCGGCAACGTGTGGGCGAAACGGGTCGATCAAGCGCCGGGTGGCGCTGTGCAATTCCCCGAACAGATCGAGTACACTGTGGAAATGGCTGACGGCATCGCCTTGCAGGGATACTGGCTTTCGGCGCAGACGCTGACGCCGGGGGAGCGCTTCTATGTTCGCCTCTTCTGGCATGTCAGTGATCGGCCTGGCCACGCCTATACCGCCTTCGCCCATCTCCTCCTGATCGATGGGAATACGGTCACCCAACTTGCCGGGCAGGATCGCCCTCCTGGCGAGGGGAGTTGCCCGACAGGTGAGTGGCTGGCCGGGGAAGTCGTGGTCGATGAATTACAGTTTGTCGTGCCCGAGTCATTGGCCGACGGTACCGGTCAGTATTATCTCGAACTTGGTTTCTACAATCCGCAGGATGGCCAACGGCTCCATGTCCCCGATGCTGCCGCAGACAGCATTCTGATCGGGCCACTGGATGCTTCGCCGTAGAAGATACTATGCACCGCACACCGAGTAGATCCAGGCGCAGCAGCGTTTTGTTTTGGGTGGCCGTTGGCGCACTCACGCTGAGCGCGCTTTGCATCCGTCTCTATCGGCTCGACAGCGTCCCTCCGGGTCTCTTCTTCGATGAAGCCTACGAAGGACTCGACGCCTATGCGCTGAACGGGTTGTCGTTTTGGCGTTGGCCCCTTTTCTACACCGCCATCAATGGGCGCGAACCGCTCTTCGTCTACCTCGTCCACGCCGCGCAATCGATTTGGGGACCGACGATCTTATCTGTGCGCGTGGTGTCGGCCACTGCGGGCGCACTGATCACGCCGGCCTTGATCTGGCTGGCCTGGGAGATTTCGTCGTGGCTAGGGGTGGAAAACCGCCGCCGCTTTGCCCTCTGGGCCGGCATGGCTTCGCTCTCGCTGCTCTGGCCGCAGACCATCTCGCGCCTGGGGCAGCGTATCAGCCTGTTCGGGTTGCTCGAGGTGTTGGCCTTTGCCGCGGTGTGGCGTGGATTGCAGACGGTGGACAACCGGCGTTCCCCGCTCGACGCTGCCCCCCCACTGCTCCCGTGGCTCTTGGCCGGGGTGCTGGCCGGGCTGTCATTTTACACCTATTTGGCGGTGCGTCTGCTGCCGTTGGTCTTGATCCCGTTGGCGGTGGTGCTGCTGTTGCGGCATCGGGGCGAACTCTGGTCGCGCCGATGGGGGCTTGGCCTGGCCGCGATCGCAGCCCTGGTGACGGCGGCGCCGTTGCTTTTCCATTTTCTACAGTTTCCACAACACTTTAACATGCGCACAGGACAGGTGGGCGTGCTGGCGCAAGGATGGCCGGCGTTGTGGGCGAACGTGCAGGCGGTGCTGGGGATGGCCTTCGTGCGTGGAGACTTCAACTTTCGGCTCAACTACCCCAATCGGCCGCTGCTGGACGCGCTGACGCTGCTGCCATTTCTGATCGGGCTGGGTCTGGCGCTGTGGCGGGTCTGGCGACCGCGGTCGTGGCGACCGGCGCAGATCTTCCTGCTGGCCGGGTTGGGGGTCATGCTGTTGCCCACGCTGCTCAGCGAGGAAGCGCCCAATTTTGGCCGTTCGTTTGGTGCGTTTCCGTTTGTAGCGTTGTTGATTGCTCTGGGGCTGGAGCGGACGGCGACGCTGCTGACACAGCGGTTCCCCGCGGCGCGGAGCTGGGGGACGGCGGCGGGATGGCTGCTGCTGATCGCATCCACCATGCTGACCGTGCGCGTCTACTTTGTAGATTGGGCCAATCACCCCGATTCCTTTGCGGCGTGGGATACGGGTTACACCGCCATTGCGCAGCAGATCCGCAAGACCGACAGCATCCCGGTGATCTATGCGGGGCCGGGCGTGGCAGAAAATCCCAGCGTTGAATATCTGCTGTCCGACCTCGATCCCGCACGGTATCCTCGCCGCTTCGACGGCAATCTCTGTCTGCGCGTTGACACCACGCAGCCGGCGCACTATTACGTGCTGCCCGCGTTGACCCCGCGTGGGGCTGTCCTTGCTGCAAAGCTATTTGCCCGACAGTCGTCGCGTCCCGGCTGTGATTGGGACGAACGGCGACCTCTGGGCCGAGCGCATCGAACAACCCGCGGGCGGCAACGTGGACTTCGCCGAAATGACGCCGCAACCGGTCGTCGTGGGCGACGGCATCGAACTGCGCGGCTATTGGCTGAGCCAGGAATCGTTGATCCCCGGGCAAACGTTGTACGTGCGGTTCTTTTGGAATGTGTCCGCCACACCGTCGCGAGGGTACACTGCCTTCGTACAGTTGCTGCAGCAGGATGTGAACGGGGCATGGCGAAATCTAGCCGGTGCGGATCGTCCTCCGGGCGGCGGCGCTTGTCCCACGGATGAGTGGCGCGCCGGAGAAGTGGTGATCGATGAACTCCAATTCACCGTGCCCGGCGATCTGCCGGCGGGCGCAACATACCTCGCCGTGGGTTTCTACAACCCAGACGACGGCACGCGGCTGGATATCCCAGACAGTGAGGATGACGTGGTGTTGATTGGACCGCTGGCGCTGAGATAGCGGACTACATACCCCCTTCTTCGACCAGTTCAACCGCCGCTGCCAGCGAGTCGGCGTCGAGTTCGGGCAGGTGGGGGAGTTCGCTCATGCTGGTGAGGCCGAAGTGCTGTAGGAAGAGATCGGTCACGCCGTAGAGGATAGGGCGACCTATGGTTTCGAGGCGGCCAACCTCTTCGATCAACCCCTGTTGCTGCAATTTGCGCAATACCCCCGAGCAGTCGACGCCGCGTACGGCTTCGATCTGGGCGCGGGTGACCGGCTGCTGGTAAGCGACTACGGCCAACGCTTCTAGCGCAGGTCCACTCAACTGCGTGGACAGATCCAGGTTGAGGAAAGTCTCTACCGCCTGGGCCGCGGCGGGATCGGTTACCAGTTGCACCCGCCCGCTGCGCCGTTGCACGCGTACCCCTCGGTTTTCGTGCTCGCAGCGCTGCGCCAGAACCACCAATCCCGCTTCGACTTCACCGATAGTGCGATCCAAAGCCTTGGCTAGTTTGTCGGGCGTCACCGCCTCCTCGGCCACGAAGAGTAGACTCTCTAGCAACGAGACCAGCGGCGTCAACGCCGGATCGTCCCAGGCGAGATCGTCAATGGGCTGCTCTGCAGGGTGCTCTGCCGCGCCTTCGAGATCGTCTTCGTCGGTTGCGGTCTCGGCTGCTGCGTCGGCTGCGCTCACCGGATCAGGTGTAGGTTCGGCGCTGTGCCGATCCAGGCGCAGCGTGACTTCTCGCGTATCGGGCGCTTCATCGGCAGCGGGGAGCGCCTTGGTTTTGGGGGTGGCGTCGGGACGTTCTGGCATGGTGACGATGGTCTCTTCGGTGTCTGATTGATTCTCAACAGGATAGGCAGGCGCGGCAAAGGGAAAGAGGGTGCGTCCCCACCCGGCCAGGCGCCGAAGCAGGGATCGCAAATATTCGATCAGTCTCACCTACGCCCCCACACGACAGATGAGTCCTTTGAGGTAGGCGCCTTCGGGGAAAGTGATGGCGACCGGGTGATCGGGCGCCTGGCGCAACCATTCCAGGATCTGCACCTGGCGACCGGCATCGACCGCCGCACCGAAGACGACCTTCTGAAAGAGATCGGCCTCGACCAATCCACTGCAACTGAAGGTGGCCAGGATACCGCCAGGGTTGAGCAGCCGCAGTGCCAGCAGGTTAATGTCTTTGTAACCGCGCAGCGCGGCGTCGACCTGGCGTTTGTTGTTGGCGAACTTGGGCGGATCGAGGACGATGACGTCGAACCGTTCGTCTTCAACTTCCCACCAATCGCGCAGTACCTCGAACACATCGCCGGCAATGCTTTCCTGCTCGTCTGGATCAAAGCCGTTGAGACGCAGATTCTCTTCACCCAGTTGTAGCGCTTCGATGCTGCTATCGAGATTGACGACCTGATCTGCGCCTGCGGCCAGCGCGTGGACGCCAAACGCACCGGAATAGGAAAAGGCGTTGAGCATGCGCGCCCCACGGCTATAGCCGGCAACCCGCGCTCGATTGGTGCGCTGATCGAGATAGAAGCCGGTCTTCTGCCCGCGGAACAGATCGACCTGGAAGCGCAGCCCCAACTCGTGTACCGTCAGTGAGTGCGGCGGCATCTCACCGCTAAGCAGGCCGATGGCTTCGCCCAGTCCTTCTTCGCGGCGCAGGGTCAGATCGCTGCGTTCCACGACACCACGACAACCGGTGATCGAAAGCAGCATGTCGGCCAGCATCCGTTTGTGGCGATCCACGCCCAGCGTACCCGACTGCAAAACCAGAAAATCCCCGAAGCGATCCACCACCAGCCCGGGCAAAAAGTCATTCTCGGCGTTGACCAGGCGCACGGCGTCTGTCTGCCCCGCCTCGAAGATGGCGTCGCGATGATGGACGGCCGTCGACAGCCGTTGCTGCCAGAACGCTTCGTCGATGCGCTCGCCGCGTGTCCACGAAAGCAGGCGCACCTGGATCTGGCTGCGTCGGTTGAGATAGCCGCTCGCCAGCCAGCGTCCGTCGTGGGTGTAGACGTCGACGATCTCGCCGTCGTCCACGTCGGGGATCTGCTGAATGGCGCCGCTGAAGATCCACGGGTGTCCCTGTTGAAAGGGCTTTTCGCGCTCTGGTTTCAAAATGATGCCGTCAGGCTTTGTCATCGGTTGAGTCTTTCTTGAAATCACTGCGTTTGGATGAAAAGGTGGTATGGCCGGATGCGTCGATCTCCCAGCCGTGGTCGTCGAGATGGACGACACGGTCGGGCAGAAAGATGGTGCGTGGCGTGCGCGCATAGCGAAAGGGCACCGTGCCGGCGGGCGTATTGAAAATGCCGGTCACGATTTCGGCGCTGCGGTCAGTGTAGCGCATGGTCCACTGCTGCACGATGGCCCAACGCGCCAGCGGTTTAACACTCATGAGGCTGCTCTCGCTTCCCAGCACAGCCGCACAATCGACTGTGTCTGCTCGGTAACGCGGGCGATGTGGCCCGGCTGCACGCCGCACACCCACAGGATGGTGTCGTCGGTCTGCCGGCGGATCAGTGGCCAACCGCTACGCAGGAAGGGCGGGATCTTGTGGTCGGTCAAGAGATCGCCCACGTTTTTGTGGCGCCCATGCAGACCCAGCGGCGCAAAACGATCTCCTGGCCGCGGGGTGGACAAGAGCACAGTGTCGATCTGTTCGGCATCGAAATAGGCTATCCAGGCATCGTTGTTCTTCTGCCAGGAAAGATCTCCGCCGGCGTGGGTAAGGCGTCGCGCCGTCAATCGCCAATTGCCCACGTCGAGCGTCCCCGGTATGGGGAGCAGTTGTTCTACCCATGCTGTGCCCAGAGATTCGCCCAGAGATGTGCCCAGAAAGGGATGATCGGGTGAGATGGGCAACCGATCACTGCGATGCAGCACAAGCCAATCCTCGGTCAGCGTCAATACGAAACTGGCTGCCAGCGAAAAAGGACCGGCGTTGGCCTTGTCTGTGGCAACCAAACGGCGCACGGCCTCGACGAGATCGAAGGTCAAGGCTTCGGGCGGTGCGCCGAGATCGGCCCAGAGACAGCGCACGATCCCACGCTGGGTGGCTGCGTTTTGGCCGAGGTAGCCGCGGCGATCCAGGATCAGGCGGGGCACCTGTGCGCCGCCGTCCTGCTGCGGGTGCAAGAGCGCAGCGTAGACGGCGCGATTGGTCGCTTCGGCCCGATCCGCCTCGTCGGCCAGAATGGTGGCAGTCCGCGTCAGCGCATCTTGAACCGATGGAAATCGTTCGGTCATGTGCGGCAACAGGCTATGACGCAGCCAGTTGCGCGTGAACGTCAGGTCTGCGTTGGACGAATCTTCGCGCCAGGGCAGATCGTGTTCGTGCAGATAGCGTAGGATCTGCGTGCGTCGAACACCCAACAATGGACGCGCCAGTGGCACAGCGGCAGGTGTAGAGTGATTCCCGGGCAGTGGCTGCATGGGACGCATCGCCGCCAGCCCATCGAGTCCGCTGCCGCGCAACAAATGCAGCAGCAGCGTCTCGGCCTGATCATCGGCGTTGTGCGCCACCGCGATCAGCGCCGCGCCGACTTGATCGGCAATCTCGGCGAGGAACGTGTAGCGGGCGTTGCGGGCCGCGGCTTCGATGTTGTCGGTCAACGCAGCGGGCGGCAGGCGACGTTGGTGTAGCGACAGATCCCAGGCCGCGGCCAGGCGGGCCACGAAGGCGGCGTCCTCGGCCGAATCGGGGCGCAACGCATGATCGAGGTGGGCGACTTGAATGCGAATCTGCCAGAGCGGGGCATAGCGCACCAGTAAGTGGAGCAGGCAGACGCTGTCCGCGCCGCCACTGACGCCGACGACCACGGCGCTGTGCGCTGCAAAGGGCTGGAATTCAGCCTGAAAGTACTCTATCGCAAGGCAAAGCGGATCGTCGGTTGAGGGAGGCAATGGGCGGACAATGGTCGTGTTCACGCCGCAAATTATACCACAAAGCACGAACCGGCTGCTTTTTGTGTCCTTTCTCCGTATGGTATAATGCCCACGACTGTTCAGCGGGTGCCGCTGATTTTTCTTTATGTAGATTGCGTGAAAAGTCCGGCAAGGCGCGGCGATCTCTGGCAGGTTTATCGGCGTTGTCGCTTTACCGGTAGTTGGTCGATCTTGATGATCTACCACGGAAGGAGAATCCAGGGGGTGGCAAACCCATTAGATCGGTTATTGGGGCTTTTCTCGCTCGATATCGGCATCGATCTCGGCACGGCGAACACACTTGTCCATGTCAAAGGGCGTGGGATTGTGATCGATGAGCCGTCGGTCGTTGCCATTGATAAATCGTCGAAGCGGCGTATCCAGGTGAAGGCGATTGGGCGAGAAGCAAAGGAAATGGTAGGCCGCACCCCCGCACACATCGTGGCTGTCCGTCCGTTACAGGACGGTGTGATCTCAGACTTTGAAGTGACGGAGCGCATGATCCATCATTTCATCGGAAAGGTCCACGGTAACCGTGCGTTTGGGACGGCGCGTCCGCGTGTGGTGATTGGCATCCCCTCGGGCGTGACCGAAGTGGAAAAGCGAGCCGTACGCGATGCGGCGATCAGCGCCGGCGCGCGTGAGGCCGGTCTGGTTGAGGAACCGATGGCGGCGGCGATTGGCGCCGGTCTGCCTGTGACTGAGTCCATCGGCTCGATGATCGTGGACATCGGCGGTGGTACGACCGAAGTGGCGGTGATTTCGTTAGGCGGCATCGTGGTTTCGCGGTCGATTCGCGTGGCCGGCGACGAGATGAACGAAGATATCGTCAACTATGCCCGGCAGAAGTACAATCTGCTCATCGGCGAACGCATGGCCGAACGCTCGAAGATCGAGATCGGCTCGGCCTATCCGCTGGAGCAGGAACGCACCATGATCATCCGTGGGCGCAATCTGATTTCGGGATTGCCCGAGGCCATCGAAGTGAGTTCGGTAGAGATCCGCGAGGCGCTGTCCGGCTCGGTGGATGTAATTGTCGACGCTGTGAAAGATACGTTGGACGAGACGCCGCCCGAGTTGGTGGCCGATTTGATGGAACATGGCATTGTCCTGGCCGGCGGTGGCGCGCTCCTGCAAGGGCTGGCGCAGCGTCTACAAGACGAGACCCGTATGCACGTCTATGTGGCCGACAATCCGTTGACCTCGGTGGTGTTGGGTACAGGCATGATCCTGGAGAAGCCTGAGTACTATCGAGAAACGTTGACTACGATGCAGCGGAAGAGCACGATCCGGTGAGAGGGTAAAGCGGGAGATGGCAGGCTGCACCTGCTCGCGCCACTCCGGTCATCTTGTCACCTGCGGATGTTTCCGCCGATGAATCCTTTGATTAGCCTATGCGCGATACCGAACGCAGATCTTTAACCCTGGCGGACTTCTTAGTCCGCTTGACTATCCTGGTTCTGGCCGCCCTGCTGCTGTTAGCACTACAGCAAACAGGCCGGCTTGAGGGCGTTGAAGGCGCCGTGGTCACGGTGACCACGCCCGGACAGTTGACGCTGACCAGCGTGACGGATCGGATCAGTGACGCTATCAGCACGATCGCCAATTTCCGCGGGCTGCAACAACGCGTGGCCGAGTTGGAACAGATCAGCGATAGCTTGTTGGTGGAAAACTTGCGCTTGCAGGAAGTAGAACGTGAAAATCAGCGTTTGCGCGAACTCCTCGCCTTTGCCGAGACCCGCCCCGGCATCGAATACCGCAGTGGGCAGATCATCGCCCGGCCCATCGGCTTTGACAGCAACAACTTCCTTAGCTACATCATGCTCGACTTGGGACGCAGCCACGGCATCGCGGTGGGAATGCCGGTGGTCAACGATCAGGGGCTTGTGGGGCGCATTAGCGAGGTCAACGAATCTACGTCCAAAGTCTTGCTGATGACCGACTCTGACAGCACGGTCAATGCAATTTTGCAGAGCAGCCGGCTCACGGGTGTGATCACGGGGCGACCCGGTGCAGAACCGGTGATGGGTTTCATCTCACAAGGGGCTGAACTTTCTGTGGGCGAAATTGTGCTGACGTCGGGCATGGGCGGCAACTTCCCCAAGGGTATCCCCATTGGTCAGGTGATCGAGGTGAGGCAACGCGACTTCGAAGTCTTCCAAGAAGCTGTGATTCGTCCAACGGTGGACTTTGGCCGGCTGGAACTGGTCATGGTGATCACCAATTTCGATCCTCTCGAAGTATTGCCCGAGTTTGATCTGCTCCCCCCGGCCAATGACCTGACGCTGCCAACCGGCAACTCGGCCAACGGCAGCGCCGACGACGATGTCAATGCGCTTGAAACGCAGCCAACGTCCCTCCCATAACCATGCAAATCGGCTATATTTTGATGGTTCCTCTTTTGGGGCTCCTGGCTATTGTACAGACCGTTGTTGGGCCACGGCTTGAGATCTTTCAGGTGCGCCCCGATCTGATGTTGTTGGTCGTTCTGGCGTGGACACTCTTCAACGGCAGCCATTCGGGGATGGTGTGGGCCTTTGTGGGTGGGCTGTGGATGGATGTCTTGAGCGGTGGCCCAATGGGTGGATCGAGTCTGGCCTTGATGGCGGCGGCCCTGGTGGTCGGGATAGGACACAACCGTCTTTTTCGACGCAACCCGTTGACGTTGTTCAGCGTTGTGGTGGTGGGGAGCCTTGTCTATTCGTTCGCCTACCTGGGTATTCTGCTGCTGGTCGGTCGACGTTTGGAACTGGTGGATATGGTCATTAAGCTGGTCTTGCCTGCTACACTTTATAACAGTGTTTTGATGTTTATACTCTCGCCATTTCTTTATCGCTGGTTGGATCGGCGGGAACTCGATCCGTTGGGTTAGTCTATGCTTCATCAGTCAGAACAAAAAAGCGGCCATGCCGCCATTCGCCTGATTAAGTTTGGGCTGGTCATTGCCTTCTTGGTTCTCGTGGGGCGGTTGTACCAGTTGCAGATCATGCAGGGGCCGGACTTCCGGGAACGGGCCGATATCAACCGCTTTCGCTCACTGGAAGTACAACCCCCGCGCGGCGTGATCTACGATCGCAACGGGGAGATCCTGGCGCGCAACCGCCCCAGTTTCATCATTGCCATCACGCCCGCCGATCTGCCCGATGACGACGTTACCACCGACATCGACGAGGAACTGATTGCCGTCGAGCGGCTGTTGCGCGCGCTGGAAGCAGATACCAACCCAGAAGTTGCGCTGAGCATCGCCGAGGTGATGTTTCTGCGCCTGGGCCGCGCCGACTTCGCGCGTACCGTGCAGGATGCCGGCGTCGATCTGCAGTTCCGGGTAGTGCGGCTGCCGGTTGTCGAAGTTACCGAGAACGATGACGGCACAACCACAGAGACGGTTAACAATGTGCCGACGATCATCCCTGATCTGTCGCAACCGTTGCCCTTACCCGGCCTGACGGCCTTGATGATGCGTACGATTGAACTTGGTACACAGGGCAGCTCGTTTGCGCCGATCCCCATCCTCGATCTCGTGGATCAGGAATTGGCCTTCCGCATTGCTGAGGAGAGCTTCCAACTGCCCGGCGTACAGGTCTTGCAGGAGCCGGTGCGTGAGTACCCCTATGGGGATGTCGCCAGCCATGTACTTGGCTTCATGGGGCCGATTCCGGCGCAGGCCATTGAGAATTACGAGAATCGTGGCTATAACGATCCCAATGAACGGGTGGGGTTGAATGGGTTGGAGTACACCTATCAAGACAAATTGCGCGGGGTCCTCGGGCGCGAAGTGATTGAGGTGGATATCCTTGGTCGTAAGAACCGCACGGTGGGGCAACTGCTAGAACCTGTGCCAGGCTTGAATCTCTACCTTAGCATCGACATCAAGCTGCAGGAGCGGATGCAGGAACTGCTTCAGCAGAAACTCGACGAGCGTGGATCGCCCCACGGCGTCGCCATTGCCATGAACCCCAAAACGGGATCGATCCTGGGCCTGGTCAGTCTGCCCAGTTTTGACAATAACATCTTCTCCGAGGGCTTGGGTGCCGACTATTTGGCCCTGGAAGAACTGGCTCGCGCCGATCCCAATCGCAATCCACTGATCAACTATGCCATCGGCGGTCTTTACCCGCCGGGGTCGACATTCAAAATGGTGACGGCCACTGGCGCGCTTGCCGAAGATGTGATCAAACCAGATACGCGCATCGTGGACAACGGTCCGCTCTACCTGCCCAATCGCTACTTCCCCAATGATCTGAGCCAGGCACAGAAGTTCGTCAGTTGGAATCACAAGCTGGGCATCGTGCATGGGGCGATGACGGTTGTGGATGCGCTGGCGCTCTCTAACGATATCTTCTTTTACTGGGTAGGCGGTGGTTATCCTAACGCCTTGCAGGGGTTGAACAGCGAGCGCCTGGCCAAGTGGGCCGGCCTCTTTGGCTACGGAGAGACAACGGGCATCGATCTACCGGGCGAGGTGACCGCCATCGTGCCCGACGATCAATGGAAGCGCATCAATCTGGCTGAATCCTGGACCACAGGCGATAGCTACAACGCCTCCATCGGTCAGGGGTACATTCTGGGGACGCCGCTGCAGGTGTTGGTGGAAACGGCTGCGGTTGCGAACGGCGGCTACATCGTCGAGCCGCGATTGGTCTATCAGATGGTGGACAGCGAAGGTGGGCTGCAAGAAGATTACGAAGTGACCACCGTGCGCGAATTACCCATCAGCAAGGATCTACTCTCCTACGTGCAGCAGGGCATGTGGTCGGTGGTGAATGCGCCCTTTGGTACAGCGCGAGCCGGTAAGGTGGATGGTGTGACGGTGGCGGGCAAGACCGGTACTGCCGAGTTTTGTGCCTGGGACCCCGAAATCGAAGACTGCCTTGATCGCGATAGCCAGGGGAATCTACCCTTCCACGCCTGGTACGTTACCTATGCGCCCTATGAAGATCCCGAGATCGCCGTAGTGGTCTTCCTCTACGATGGCGGCGAAGGATCGACGATCGCCATGCCGGTGGCACAGCAGATCCTGGATTTCTACTTCAACGGTCCACCGGAAGAGCCGGCAACGCCCGAGCCGTCTGAGCAAGGCGAGCCTGTCGAGACCGTCGCCGGCGGTTGACGCCGGACGCAAGGCCCCGGTATCTTCTATCAAGTCCATATCAAGCGGGGTAGGCCATAAGCTGCATGCTTATGGCCTACCCCGCTTGTGATTCTGCCATCAAATCACGCATTACTAAACTGCGACCGGAATCACGTAGAGGAGGATGGCGAAGAAGTGGAAGGCGCTGCCGGCCAGGACGAACAGGTGCCAGATGGCATGGTGATATGGGATTCGGCGCCAGACATAAAAAATGATCCCGGCGGAGTAGGCTAACCCACCGGCGAACAAGAGGACGAGCCCTCCTGGGGCGACAGATACCAGTAATGGTTTGATCCCAATCATGGCTACCCAGCCCATACCCACGTAGGGAATCGACGTGATCAATGCTTTCTGGCGAATCAAGACTCCTTGCAGCGCGATGCCTGCAATCGCTAATCCCCACACCACCGCCAGGAGTGACCATCCCCACGGCCCGCGCAAACTGACCAGCGCGAAGGGGGTGTACGTACCTGCAATCAGCAAGAAAATCGCCGAGTGATCGAAGATCCTGAGGACGGCTTTGGCGCGCGGCAGTGGAATGCAGTGATAGAGCGTTGATGTCGTGTAAAGAAGAATCTGCGTGGCGCCGTAAATGCTTGAACTGACGATATGCCAGACAGAACCATACACGGCAGCGAACGCGGTGAGGATAGCAAGCCCCGCGATGGAGAGGATAAGGCCTACGCCATGCGTGATGCTATTGGCGATCTCTTCGCCGGTGCTGTAGCGAGGTGTTTTGTGATGAGTGCTCATGGCATCTTTCTAAATGTCTTTCCGGAAATCTCTCTGCCCATTCCATTTGTCACTGCAACAAAGGAAGCCGTAACCGCAGGAGTAACGGTTGCGCTGCCCCTACACAGTATTATAGCAGAGTCCAGTTCCGAGGGTGTCGTGCCGCTGCTCTCACGCCGTCGCCTCTTTTTCGGACATCACCGTGGATTCGATCTCCTGGACCGCTTCTTGCGAATCGATCGTTGGTTCAATCCAGAGGTGACGGGCGACTACCTGCAACGCACCCACGATGGGGATAGCCAGAATCGCGCCGACTATCCCGTTTAGGCTACCACCGGCGACGATGGCGATGATCACCAACAACGGGCTGATGCCGACACTCGCCTGCATGATGCGGGGAACTAGGAAGCTTGCTTCAGCCTGCTGCACGAGTAGATACCACCCCGCCACCAGAAGCGCGATCACCGGCGAAATGGTCAGCCCTACCAGGATCGCAGGCACGGCGCCAAGAATGGGACCAATATACGGAATGAACTCGAAGAAGCCTGCTATCACTGCCAGCGCCAACGCATTGGGAACACGCAGGATCAGCAGACCCACAAATGAAGCAAGCCCAATGATGACACTCAATGTCACCTGTCCACGTACATAGGAGCCAAGGGTGACTTCGACATCGGTCCAAATCGTGATGATAGCTTTTCTACGGTCACTGGCACTCATGCGCAGTACAAACTCGAGCATTTCTTCGCGCGAGGTCAGCCAGTAAAAGCACATGACCAACACCAGGATGAACTGCCCCAAGAAGGCGGTTGCCATTCGAGCCACAGGCCAGGCTTGCTCGTAGGCAATGTCTTCAAACTGAGAGACAAACTCCTGGGCCTGTTCGGGGAGCTGACCTACGGGCACCAGGACCCGGAATCGTTGCCATACAAAGACCACCAGTTCTCGCACCAGTTCACGTACCTGTTCCACAATAAAATCGCCGCTACTAAAGCGCATCACGAGGTTAAACATCGTTGGGATGACCAGACTGGCGAAGAGGATGAATCCCCCAATACCCAGCAGGTAAAGGATAATGATCACAAGGCTACGCGGAACGTTGAACTTAACCATACGCTCTACAATCGGGCGGATGGTGGAAGCCAGGATGACGGCGACGAAGAGAACTACGATGGTATCAAGAACTCGATAGATCAAATAAGCACATAGAAGTGCTGCCAACACAGCAAAGGTTTTGAAAAACAGGTGTCGTTCGTTTATCAGGGCGCTTTTCATGGATGTAGAGCTCATAGGTGGGTTAGGTTGAGGCTGAAGCCACAGAATCTAGGATCGAGGATAAGGCGGCTGCCTTCCTTCTCGCAATGTCGCTCTAGTGATGTTTAGGCAGCGCATCGTGTAACATCAAGACAGCGAACAACCATGATATCACGAAGTCAGAAGCAAGTGAATGGATGCGACCATGGCCAAAGATATAGATCTAGGCACAATTGCGATCATCCGAAGAATCAGAGCCTCGAACCGGAATCTGAATGACACATGGGCCTAGGCTGCTTTCGCGATCCTTGACTTCAACGTATAATCACAGCAACATAATCTCCAGGTGTCCTTGCCAGAGCCGTAGGTGATTTGAATATCGGTAAAACACTCTGGATGATTTATAATAGGCGCAAGTGACGGTTTTACACCACTGTGCATTTGACTAATGCCACGATCCAGCGAAGTGCCTTGTGAACGAAGAACACATAAAACCTGTTGAAGAACAAACAGAAGCTGCCGACGGCGGTGAAGAACACATAGAAGCTGCCGATGGCAGTGAAGAAGAAACAGAAATTGCCGACGGCAGTGAAGAACAAACAGAAACTGCTGATGGCGGTGAAGAACAAACAGAAACTGCCGATGGCGGCGAGGAACAAACAGAAGCTGCCGACGGCGGCGAGGAACCCGACACTGCCACAGAGACGAGTGATCCATCTGCAGTGCAAGTGCCTGCGGATGGTGAGTCCGCCACAAATGATAAGCCTGTAGATAGCACGCTCTCTGCTGGGGGAATGCCTGCTGTGCGCATCCTGGGGCGCGGGGATGGTGTGGCGATCCAACTGACTGAAGAGGACGTGCCGTGGTCTCAGATACTCGCAATGCTTGCTGCTCATTTGAGCCAGGCGCACGGCTTTTTTCGCGGAGAGCGGGTGACAGTAGAACTGGGCGAACACGCCGTAGGTGCTCGTGATTTGCAGCAGTTGCTCAACGTGTTGACGGATCAGGAAATCCATCTACGCATGTTGCGTACCGCCCATTCTGGCGTTCATCAATTGGCACAAGACATGGGCGTCGCCGTCACCTGGCAAGAGGTCGGCACGCCAGAGAAACAGCCGGGCGATAGCACAATCGGTGGGGCTGCGAACTGGGAAGTCCTACTCAGTGGACGAAAACAAAACCCTCTACAGGCAGTGACCGATTTTGAGATGCCATCCACTATTGTGGATGCCATCGCTGACGCCGTACAGGGTGAAAGCCGGCTCGCTCAGCCGCCGGTTAAGGAAGGCGCCACCCTTGACGAGATTGCACCCGCCGTTCACTCCACTGTGATCGAGCAGGCGGACTTGGTGCAGCGGATTTCGGCGCCGCCTTATCTCTACCGGGGCACGTTGCGCTCCGGCCAGATCTTTCGTCATGCCGGTTCTGTCATCATCCTGGGTGATGTGAATCCTGGAGCGCAGGTGGTGAGTGGAAGTGATGTCTACATTTGGGGCCGATTGCGCGGTGTTGTTCATGCAGGCGCAATGGGTGACGAAAATGCCGTCATCGGTGCACTGGACTTTGAGCCGATCCAGGTGCGTATCGGCGGATTCATCGCTATGTCACCACGCGGCAACGCCAACGATCCCGGGCGCTGGTTCTGGAACCGACAGACGACTGACAGGCCCGAGATCGCCCGTATTGTTGGTGGTCAGGTCGTTGTTGATCAGTGGGACGCACGCATGTCGAGGCAGGTGACACTGTGAACAATAGAGGCTGGGTAGTCGTTTTCTTAACTTACTGATACTGAGTTTCAACCATCCGCACCAGAGGAGCAGCCGGTGGCCGGCGTTGTTATCACAATTACATCGGGCAAAGGTGGTGTTGGCAAAACCACGACCACGGCCAATCTGGGTACGGCGCTGGCCATGGCAGGTCAACGAGTCATCGTCGTGGACGGTGACATCGGTCTGCGTAACCTGGATATCATCATGGGCCTGGAAAGCCGCGTCGTCTACAATCTCATCGATGTTCTAGAAGACCGCTGTACGATGGAGCAAGCGCTGATCCACGACAAGCGCGTTGAACACCTTAGCCTCTTGCCTGCCTCACAGACACGAGATAAGAGTGCCGTGTTGCCCCATCAGATGCTGAGTATCGCCGATCAACTGCGTCAACTGGCTGACTACGTTCTGATTGATTCCCCGGCAGGGATAGAACTGGGGTTTCAAAACGCCATGGCTCCCGCCGATGAAGTGATCATTGTGACGACGCCCGAGATCAGCGCACTGCGCGACGCCGACAAGGTGATTTACATTATGGAGCGCGACATGCAGATAGCGCCCCGTCTGGTCATCAATCGCTATAATCCACGGCTGGTCCGCCACGGCGATATGCTCAGCCGCCAGGACATTCTGGATATTCTGAGCATCGATCTTTTGGGGATCGTGCCTGATGATGATAGCATAATCGTCTCTACGAACCGGGGACGTCCGATTTCTCTGGAGCGCAATATATACATTAGCACGGCGTACCACAACATTGCTCAGCGCATCTTGGGATACAATGTGCCGTTGATGCGCCTCGACGAGAGGCATTGGTGGAATAGCATTCGCCGCTGGTTCCGACGCTTATTCTAGGGCTACCCTCTGCAGGTCGCCTCTACCCCGTATCACAAATCTATGTTTGCAGATCGTTCACTCTGGCGACATTTTGATAAGTGGCTGTTTTTGGCAGTGCTCTTACTGTGCGGCATCAGCCTCGCTATGATCTACAGTGCAACCAAGAACACCCTGGATCTCAATGATTACTGGTTGCGCCAAGCGCGCTTTCTGGGTGTGGGGCTGGTTGCGTTGTTGTTCGTTGCCGCCTTCGACTATCGTCATCTGGAGTTGCTGGCGCAGCCGGCCTTCCTCGGCTTGATGGGATCCCTGCTGCTCGTTTACCTTTTTGGCACAGTGCAGGGTGGTTCTCAGCGCTGGCTCAGTGTTGGTGGAATTCTGGTTCAGCCGACCGAGGCGGGTAAGTTTCTGCTGATTGTCTTCTTTGCGTGGTACCTTAGTCGTTTCCAAGAGCAGTTGCGTAAAATCTCCTACTTGATTGCTGCGCTGGTCTTTCTGGCTCTCCCTCTGGCGTTGGTCTACTTACAACCGGATCTGGGGATGACCATCACCTTTGCCTTCATCGGTGGCATCATGATCGTGGTCAGTGGGGTTCGGCTATGGCATCTGGCTGCGCTTGGCGGCATGGGTATGGCGGCCTTGCCCTTTCTGTGGTTGACGTTGCAAGGCTACATGCTCGAACGCATCCAGGTCTTCCTCAACCCGGATTCAAACCCGGCGGCATCCTATAACGTGGAACAGGCGTTGATCAGTGTCGGTAACGGCAGTTGGCTGGGGATGGGCTGGGCCCACGGCAGCCAGAATCAACTCCTCTTTTTGCGTGTGCGTCACACTGACTTTATATTCAGTGTCATCTCCGAGGAATTGGGTTTCACGGGCACTGTTCTCATCCTTGCCCTGCTCTTCTTTGTGATCTGGCGCTTGATGCGGATTGCTGATCTGGCCCAGGATCAGTTTGGGCGATTACTCACCGTCGGCATTGCGGCGCTGATCTTCTTCCAGACCTTCATCAACGTCGGCATGAATCTCAGCATCGTCCCGGTAACAGGCATGACGTTGCCGTTCATTAGCTACGGAGGCAGCAGTCTGGTTTCAATGATGTTTGCGATTGGGCTGGCGCAGAGTGTCGTCATGCGCCATCGCAAAATGGATTTCATGTAAAACTACCCATCGATTTTCGTCGGCATAGGGAGTAGTGCCTCCTGTGCGGTGGAGATCGATGGTTTTTATATTATCGTCTGCGTGGGGATGTGTGCGGTACGACGTCCTGTCTTCCACGTTGCAGTTGTCTAACCGTTCCATCCTCATGTTAATGCCGTCTATTCGGCCATCGTGAGGAAGTTATATGAAGAAGCTTTTACAAATCGCCACACTTGGCACGTTTCTCTTAGGTTGTATGGTTACTGCGGCTCACGCAGAGGAGACATCTACAACACCCGACACTGATACGGTTCAGGCGCTGAACGCCGTTCCTGAGGCAAATCAAAGGCTGGTTTCTTCCTACCTTGATCTTCAGCCTGATTACTATCAACCCACTCCGTTACCGTTGCGGGGGGTTGCCATGTACTACAATCCAGGCATCATGGATGCGGTGTTGAAAAACCAGCTCGCTTGGGGGGATGTTACGGAATGCGATGAGTGCATCGGGCGTGTCGCACTCCTGCGCGAAGGGGATATGGATCGCCGGGTCTGGTTACAACGGCCGGGGTATCCGGCGGAAGGTCCATTTTGGGTGATCGATCAGGCGGCGAGGCATGATGTCCCCGGGCTGGTGAGCCGCAACTGGGCCGTCGACGTGGATTACACAACCGCCATGCGCTGGGGAATGCGTGGACCGGTTCCCATCGTTGTTCTGGCGGATCGGTCGCAAGCGTTGCCCGTCGCTGAGAACCAAACAAGTAACGAATAAGGGTTGAGCCAGGTGAGTGTTTCATAGATTCCGAATCAGCCTTGTTCATGAACTGATAGAACGAAAGAGCCGTGACGCCCAGGCGTCACGGCTCTTTTTATGGCGTACTTGTTCCGCTCAATGGTCAGGTGACAAAAGGGCCAGCGTCGTGCCAAGGGTCAAGTGATGGCAATTCCGTAGGGGCGCTGCTTGCTGCGCCCACATGTGCCGGGCGCAGCAGCGCCCTCCGATCAAATCACGTTTTCGGCGTTCCTCGCCGCCGCATCACTAGCGCCCCAGGTTCATCAAAAGGGTCGTCCAGAACGATGGGTAAAGGCCTACGATGACCGTGCCCACGGCGGCAATCGCCACACTGACGTTGATGCCCGCCCAGCGCTGACGTTCCACGGCTTCGCCCTCATTGAAGTACATGGCAACCACCACGCGCAGATAGTAGTAGGCGCTGATGGCGCTGTTCACCATGCCCACGACGGCCAGCCACGCCCACCCTGTATCGACGGCAGCTTTGAAGACAAAGAACTTGCTGAAGAAGCCTACCAATGGGGGGATACCTGCCAGACTGAACATGAAGATCGACATTGCCAGCGCTAACCAGGGCAGGCGGCTGCCGATGCCGTTGAAACGTTCCTGTTCGACATCGCCTTCACCGGCCTTTTCTAATGCGATGAGTACGGCAAAGGCGCCGATGTTCATAAAGGCGTAGGCGAAGACGTAGAAGAGGGCGGCCCCCGCTCCTTGCGCCGTGCCGGGCACAAGGGCGACCAGCAGATAGCCGGCATGAGCGACACTAGAATAGGCCAACATCCGCTTGACGCTCAATTGGCGTAACGCTGCCAGATTACCCACCGTCATCGTGACGACGGCCAGTGCCGCCAACATCCATCCCCATGTCTCCTGCTGTGCAAAGAGCGCTTCGGTGAGCACACGGATAAAGGCGGCGAAGGCGGCGGTTTTGGTGCCGACACTCATAAAGGCAGTAACGGGCGTGGGTGCGCCCTGGTAGACGTCTGGTGTCCACATATGGAAGGGGACCAGGCTCACCTTGAAGCCAAAGCCCACGATCAAGAGTGCCATCCCCGGCAACAGCAGCAGTTGATTGGCCAGGGGAGAGTTCAGCGTTTCGGCGAGTAGACGCAGATTGGTGGTGCCACCCGCACCGTAGATCAGCGCCATGCCATAGACAAAGAAACTGCTGGAAAAGGCACCGAGCAAGAAGTATTTCATACCGGCTTCGCTGCTGCGGGCACTGTCGCGATAGTAGCCGCTGAGCACGTAGATGGCCAGCGAGAAGATCTCCAGCGCCAGGAAGATCACAATCAGGTCGATGGCGCTACCCATCAGCATCATCCCCACCGTTGCCAGCAGAATCAGCGAGTAATACTCGCCGATGTTCTTGCTGATGCGCTCGATATAGTGGTTGCTGAGCAGGACACCAAAGGCGGCGGCCAGCAAAATGACGATGCGTACGCCAAAGGTGAAATTATCCGCGGTGACACCGGCCAGATAGATCGCCGCCGGCTGTGTCCACACGTACACAGTGGCGGCCATGGCCAACAGGATCCCCACCAGCGACAGGCTAGAAAGAACGCCGCTGTTGCTCGTGCTGCGACCAGGCCAGATATCTACCATCATCACAATTAAAACGGTGACGCTGAGGATAACTTCGGGCAGAAGAACAGTCCAGTTTTCAGTCAAAATCGAAAGATCCATTAGTGTTCTACCTCTAGCACGACGGCGGGTGTGGCATCATAGATCACGTCGATGGCGGCCACCGATGGGTTGATCTTACTCAAGAGTAAGTTGGGGAAAAGGCCAAGCAAGAAGAAGAGCAGTACCATGGGAACCAATAGGCTGATTTCGCTCCACTTCAAATCGGAAAGGACACCTTTCTCGTTGGCCGGATTGGTGATGGGGCCTTGGGCCATGCGGCGGAAGGCAACGAGCAGATACCACGCCGCCAGGATAATCCCAACCGTCCCAAACACAGCCAGTATCGGCGTGCTGGCAAACGTCCCCAGCAGGATGGTGAACTCGCCGACAAAGCCGTTGAGGCCGGGCAGCCCGGCGCTGCTCATGGCAACCACCAGGAAGAAGAACGAGAAGACCGGCACGCTCTTCCACAGACCGCCAAAATCGGCCAGATCGCGTGTGTGCCGACGCTCGTAGAGCATCCCCACCATCAAGAAGAGGGCGCCTGTGCTTAACCCATGGTTGACCATTTGCAGAACAGCGCCGCTCACGCCCTGTTGATTGAGCGAGAAAATACCCAGCACCACAAATCCCATATGGGCCACAGAGCTATAAGCGACCAGCGACTTAATGTCTCGTTGCACCAGGGCAACCAGTGCTCCGTAGAGGATGCCGATCACCGCCAGGATGGAGATCATGCCGGCGTAGTCCGCTGCGGCAACCGGGAAGATGGGGAGTGCGAAGCGCACGAAGCCATAAGTGCCCAACTTCAGCAGAACGCCGGCCAGCAGAATGGAACCGGCTGTAGGCGCTTGCACATGGGCATCGGGCAACCAGGTATGGAAGGGGAAGAGCGGTACCTTGATGGCAAACGCCAGCGCAAATGCCAGGAAGGCCGCTTGTTGCAGCCAGGCAGGCAGCGAGGCCGCCAATGCGGGCAACTCCACAACGTTGAAGCTTCCTGTCTGAAAGTAGATGGCCAGGATTGCCACAAGCATCAGCGTGGAACCGGCCAACGTGTAGAGGAAGAACTTGAGCGCTGCGTAGACGCGGTTCTGGCCACCCCACTTGCCGATGAGGAAATACATCGGAATCAGGCTGAACTCCCAGAAGACGTAGAAGAGCACCAGATCCAACGCCAAAAAGACGCCGATGGTGGCCGTCTCCATTAACAACATGAGCGCCATATAGCCGCCCACATTCTCTTTGACGTGCTGGTTTGAGAAGACGACGGCGATGATCATGAGGAAGGTAGTCAGCAACACCAACCAGAGGCTGATCCCGTCGACGCCCATGCGATAGTGGATGTTAAAATCCGGCATCCAGGCGAACTCTTCGACGAACTGCATCCCGGCGCCGTCTTGCCAACCGGTCAGCAGCAGCAAGCTGACCAGAAAAGTGATGACCGATGTAGCCAGCGCTGCCATCTTTTTCGTGTCGTCGCCCGGCAAGAAGAGCAGGATCACCGCGCCGATGAGCGGCAGAAAGGTGATGAGAGAAAGTAAATAGTTCATTGCGTCAAAGGTCCTCGATGGATTTCGGTCACTTGCTAGATCGCCATCACAAAGTAGAGCACAACCACAACTGCGCCGAAGAAGAGGCTCAGTGCATACGTCGGTACCAGCCCGTTGTGGACACGGCGCAGGGCGTTTCCGGCGATAAGGTGGGCGGTGCCAAAGCGGTTGACGGCGCCGTCAATGGTGCGTTTGTCCACGACACTGGCGAACCAGAGTGCTATCCGGCGCAGCGGTTGCACGATCCACGTACTGTAGAAGTCGTCGATATACCACTTGTGCTGGGCAGCGCCTTCCAGCGGCTTGAAGATATTGGTGATGCTGATCGCCCACCTTGCACCCGCCACATAGCGGAAGTAGGCCAGGCCAATCCCTACCAGAGAGACCGCGGAGCTGACAAAGAACAGTGCGATCTCTAACCCCATATCCGGGTGGTAGCGCTGCCCCCCAATCGCCGGTTCCAACCAGTGTTCCAGGGTGAGCAGCACCGGGAGGTTGATCACACCGGCGACCAGGGCCAGAACCGCCAAGACCCACAACGGCGTCGTCATGACAGAGGGGCTTTCATGTGCGTGATCCCACAGGTGACGGTCACGTTGCTTACCCCAGAAGGCCACGAAGACGGCCCGGAAGCTGTAAAACGCCGTCAGTAGCGCCGTAAAGATGCCGATTGCATAGAGGATCAGGCTATGCTCAAAGGTGTTGAGGAGGATGCCGTCTTTTGAGAAGAAACCCGACGTCAATGGGAAGCCGGCGAGCGCCAGCGCCCCGATGAAGAAGAGACGATGGGTGGTCGTCATTTTGGCGCGCAGGTTGCCCATTTTGCGGATATCGAGCACACCGCCGGGCAATCCGTGCATCACATTCCCGGCAGCCAGGAAGAGCAGAGCCTTGAAGAAGGCGTGTGTCACGAGGTGGAAGATGCCAAACGCGTAAGCGCCGACGCCGACACCCAGCATCATGAAGCCAAGTTGCGAAATCGTGGAATAGGCCAATATCTTCTTGAGATCAACCTGAACCACGGCAATCGTGGCCCCAAGCAGAGCGGTGAGTGCCCCCACCCAGGCGACGGTATTCGATGCCAGAGGAGCCGCTTCCCAAATGACGCTGGTGCGGGCGATCATGTAGATGCCGGCGGTGACCATCGTCGCCGCATGGATCAACGCCGACACCGGGGTCGGGCCGGCCATGGCATCGGGCAGCCACACAAAGAGCGGCAACTGAGCGCTCTTGCCGGTTGCCGCCAGGAGTAGCAGCAGGCCGATAAAAACCAGGGTGCCCTGCGCGATCTGATCAACGTTGGCAAGTACTTCTTGGAATTGCAGCGTACCCAGCGAAGTCCAGATGGCCATAATCGCCAGCATCATGCCAAAGTCACCCACACGGTTGACCAGGAAGGCCTTCTTGCCTGCGTCGGCGTAGGCGCCGTAGGTTTCATCCTCACGGTCGAAGTAGAAGCCGATGAGAAGATACGAGGCCAGGCCCACGCCTTCCCAGCCCACGAACATCCCCAGGAAGTTGTCGCTGAGGATCAAAATGAGCATGGCGAACACGAAGAAGTTCAAGTAGACGAAGAAGCGCTGGAAGCGAAGATCATCGTGCATGTAACCGATAGCATAGATGTGGATCAACGCGCCCACACCTGTCACCACCAGAGCCATGGTGACGCTCAGTGTGTCGATGAGCATGGATGCACCCACGCTAAAGCCGCCGATGGTGATCCATTCCCAGAGCGGGGCCACGACGGCGCGCTCATGCTCATCCAGCCCAAGGAGGGCAAAGAAGAGCGCCACCGCTACACCAAACGACGCCACAACGGCGCCGGATGCGATCCAGCCAATCGCATTCTTGCTCAGACGGTCGCCGATCAACATGTTGATCAACAAACCGAGCGCTGGGAAAAGGAAAATAAGCCAGGCTAAGTTATACATAAGGCCAAACTCCCAGATGGAGGCAGTAGTGATTGGAATCAGAGATCGGTGGTCAGGGCGCAGCGAGAACCCTCTGCCCTAGTGTCACGTCAACGGTCAAGTGATGGCAATTCCGTAGGGGCGCTGCTTGCTGCGCCCACAGTATGCCGGGCGCAGCAAGCAGCGCCCCTACCGATCAAATCACGCTTGACGTATCACTAGTCCTCGAACGTCATTCCGAATCACTACCTACCACTTCAGTAGATCGATCTCATCAATGTTGATGCTACGGCGATGGCGCGTGTTGTTGATCAACAGGGCCAGACCCACAGCGACTTCGGCGGCGGCGACGGCCATGATCATGAAGACAAAGATCTGCCCGTTGAGGTTTCCCCACTGGCGGCTCAGCGCAATCAAGGTCAGGTTGACACTGTTGAGCATCATCTCGACGCACATGAAGACGATCAACGCATTGCGGCGGACAAGCACACCGACGCCGCCAATCGTAAAGATGAATGCGCCTAAAATCAGATAGTAGCTGGTAGGAATCATGAGGACTGCAACTCCTTCTTAGTGGTGGCAGTTTCATGCAGCGGTTCGGCAGATACAGGTTCCACACTTAAGCGGCCGCCGTTTTGAGAGACCGGTTGGCTTCTTGCGCCCTGTACACGCGTGGCATCATCTTCCTCGGGCTGACGGCCCAGGACCAATGCCCCCAGGAGCGCCACCAAAAGCAAGATGGCAACCAGCTCAAAGGGCAGTACATACTCACTAAAGAGCGTCAGCCCAATCAGGACAGGCGTTCCACCCTCCATTGCCGCGATGGCCGGCAGAGAAACCGGCTCTACACGCTGTAACACTGTGTAGCCAAGGCTCCCTAACAGGATGACGCCCAGGATGACGGCGGCGTATCGGCTCCATACACGGTGTTTTGCCGTGAAGTCGTTGGTCGATCCGCCGATCAGCATGATCACAAAGAGGATCAGAATGACGATACCGCCGGCATAGACGATCACCTGAGCGGCGGCCAGGAACTGCGCCTCTAGTGTGACGTAAAGGACTGCCAGCGTGGCGAAGTTTGTCAACAGAAAGAGCGCACTGTGTACTGGTTCTCGGCTCAGGACAACACCCACAGCCGCTGCCAGACAGACCGCGCCTACCACTAAGAAGAAGAGAAGCGACAGAGTCATCGCACTTACTCCGGTCGAATGATGACGTTAGGTTGACTCGGATTGAGCAACACGTCCTTGGTCAGGACAAAATCTTTGCGACTGTAGCTGGCGAGAGCAAACTCATGACCCAACACAATCGCTTCCGTCGGACAGGCGTATTCACAGTCGCCGCAGAATATGCAACGCAACAGGTTGATCTCGTAGGCCTTGGCGTGTCGCTCCCCAGGTGAAATGGGGTTAGCGGGATCGTTTTCTTCGGCCTCTACGTAGATCGCACCGGTGGGGCAGGCTGCTTCGCACAACTGGCAGGCGATACAACGTTCCAAGCCGTTGTCGTAACGGCGCAGAAAGTGTTTGCCGCGAAAGCGCGGATAGATCGGAATGGGCTCATCGGGATACTCGACCGTCACCGGCTTTTGGCCCAGCGACTTGATCGTGACCCCCATCGCTTTCCCGATGTCTACTGCACCCTTGATGTAGTCTCTCAGTGCCATATCTTCCCCTCGTCAGTCAGTCAAGTGGCTTCGATGTTTTTGCATCGAAATGCCATCCTTGATCACTTCAAAAAGACAACCAATATCGACGTCACCAGCATGTAGGCCAGACTCAGCGGCAACAGGACCTTCCAGCAAAAGCTCATCAGTTGATCATAGCGAGGACGACCAATCGACGCGCGCACCCAAACGTAGAGGAAGAGCAACGCAATGATCTTGATCCCCAGATAGATGGGGCCTAGCCAGACAAACTGTTCGGCAAACGGACCACGCCAACCGCCGAAGAAGAGTGTCGCCATAATCGCACTGAGCGTGATCATATTGACGTATTCGGCGATAAAGAAGACGGCAAACTTAATGCCACCGTACTCCGTTTGGAAACCGGCAACCAGTTCATTCTCTGTTTCAGGCAGGTCAAACGGGCTGCGGTTGTTCTCGGCCAGGATGCAGATGAAGAAGAACGGGAACGCAATCCACAGCCACAGCCAGACCCACCAGGGCCGCGCCTGTTCCACCAACTCGACCAAACTGAACGAGCCGGCCAGCATCAGAATACTGACCAGGAAGAGCCCCAGCGGCAACTCATAGGAGATCATCTGCGCCGAGGAACGAAGCGCGCCCAACAATGAATAATTGTTGTTGCTGCTCCAGCCGGCCAGGACGATGCCGTAGCTTTCTACACCGGCGATAGCCAGAATCCACAAGAAACCGATGGGCACATCTGCAATGACGGGAATGTTGCGCGCCACCGGGATCACCGCCCATACAACCAACGCCGGAATCAAAGCCAGCGCAGGCGCAATCAAGTAGACTGGCTTATCTACATGGGTTGGAATGATCTCTTCCTTGAAGATGGCCTTGACCGCATCTGCAATGGGTTGTAACAGACCAAAGGTGCCTGCTCGATTGGGACCATAGCGCACCTGAAAACGTGCCAGTAATTTGCGCTCAAACCAGGTCAGGTAGGCGAACCCGGTCAACAGCACGACGATCAAAATCAAGGCACGAATCAACGGAAAAACCAGGAGATTAAGCCAGTCCATATTTAATCCCTTTTCTCAATGCGTACTCGTTGGACAGCGCTGCCGTTGAGCAGTGTGCCTACCGGTGCTCCCGGCAAGCTTTCTGGAATCCAGGCTGTGCCTGGTTGCACCTGTGTGCTGATCTTGACGGCGAGATTCAATGCTCCGTGAGGACTGTGCACTGAAACTGCTGTCCCATCCGCCATCGACAGTGCCGCGGCGTCAGACGGGTGCAGCACCACCACCGCATCGAAGGCCATGTTGCGCAGCGCCTCGTTGATGTAGAACAACGTACCGCCATCGTAAAGGACAGTGCCGCTCACCAATGACAGCGGATAGTCCGGAACGTCCGCCAGCTTTGATTGTCGCGCCTGTCGGTAGACGGGGCGTGGGCGGACCTGTGCGGCATCCCACTGAAGCCCCTGATCGCCCAGCGCATCCCAGGTGAGACCGGCGTACATGGGGACGGCGCGTGTGATCTCTTTGGTGATGCCGCGTTGATCGGCGAATGGCCGATCCGATCCCATGCGGTTGACCAGATGATCGAGAATCATCCAGTCGGGGGCGGCACGCGTGTTCGTGGTCTCCACTGCCTTCACCGCTCGCTGCACACGGCGTTCGAGGTTGGTGAAAGTGCCATCCTGTTCGGCCCAACTGAGCGCCGGTAGCACCACATCCGCTTTGGCTGCGGTTTCGGTGTTGAAAATTTCTTGAACAACGAGTAGGTCGAGCTTCTCTAGATTAGCGGCCCATTCGGGGCGCTCGCCGGCCGGGTTGGCGCCCATAACGTATAGCGCTTTGATCGAGTCCCCTGCCGCATCCAGCATCTGCGTGTAGCTCTTGCCCGGTGTTGTCGGTACGGAACTGCCCCATAGGGCACGCAGGCGCCGTTGAGCAGAATCATCATCGAGCGCAGCGTGACCGGGCAGGCGATCGGGCAAGAGACCCATATCGCGGCACCCCTGGCTATTGGCGTCCAGACCGACGAAAGCCAGCCGTTCGGCGTGACCGGTCAGGGCGGCAAGGTTGACCAGCCCTTCCAACACCTCACGGCCTTCATCGCCCTGTGCTGCCATCGGTCCATAGATGATCAGCGCACTTTCGCTTTCGGCTAACAACTTGGCCGCAGCCTTGACTGCCTCTGCATCGACACCACAGAAGTCGCGCAGCGTGGCGTCGTCGGCGCCGGCGGTCCACTCGCTAAGTTTGTCCGTGCCGGCGTTGGTGTTGCTCTTTAATTCCACGCCGGACTCTAGCGCCGCCTTGACCAGTCCGTTGAGCAGAGTCACTTCGGTGCCAGGTTTGTAGCTTAAGTACGGACCCTGATAGCGGGTCAGCTCCACCCGGCGAGGATGGGCAATGATTAGCCTGGCGCCGCCACGTCGCACCGCTCGTTTCAGGTGTACGTCGAGGATCGGCAACTCTTCGCTGGGGTCAATGCCAAACAGGAAGATCGTATCTACTTTGGGATTGGGGCCATACTGCGGTTTCATCACATCGGCCAGGGCCGGCATCCCGGTGGGGATGGCTGCCACGTCGCCGCCGTTGCGGTGATCAATGTTATTGGTGCCCACCACCTGGCGCATAAAGCGCTGAAGCAGGTAATTGGCCTCATTGGATAGCTTGGCACTGCCAATGCCACCGATGGCATCGGCGCCATGTTCTGCCTTGATGGCCTTCAGTCGTTCGGCAATGTAGATCAGCGCCTCGCTCCATTGGACGGGTTCGAGCTTGCCGTTCTTGCGCACCCGAGGCATGGTCAGCCGCTGTTCGTCGTTGACCCAGTCGTAGGCGAAGCGTCCTTTGTCGCACAGCCACATATCGTTGACGCCCATGTTCTCACGGGCGATGACGCGGCGCAACTCGTGTGTGCGGGTATCCATGCGCAGGTTGCAGCCCACCGAACATTGAGTGCAAATGCTGGGGGTACGTTCCACCTGCCAGGGGCGGTAAGCAAAGCGGGCGACACGATTGGTCAAGGCGCCCACGGGGCAGATGTCGATGATGTTGCCGCTGGTTTTGGCATCGACCGGCTGCCCATCCTGGATATCAATGATGGTCTCTGATCCACGATGGAAGAGGCCGAGCTGCGGCTTGTCTTCCCACTCCTCCAGGTAGCGGATACAGCGCCAGCAAAGCACGCAGCGCTCCTGATCGAGGACAATGGTGTCGGAGATCAAATAGTGCTTCTTCTTCAGCCGTTTGGGTTCTACCAACTGGCTGATTCCCGGCCCAAAGCGCATCGTTTGATCCTGCAACGGACACTCGCCACCCTTGTCACAGATGGGACAGTCGAGCGGGTGGTTGAGCAGAATGAAGCCCAGGTTGGCTTCCTGCACCGACTTCACCTGCTCGGTGTCGGTGCGGATTGACATCCCTTCGGCCACTGGCAGTGTACAGGCGGTCATCAGTCGGCTGCCGCGTGGACCTTCCACTTCGACCATGCACATGCGACAGCACCCCACCGGATCTAACTTGGGATGCGAGCAGAAGATTGGAATTTCGACGTTGACCTTAGCGGCCGCGTCCACTACCAGCGTCCCTGCCGGCACGGATACCTCGCGGTCGTTGATCTTCAGGGTTACATTATCGGCCATGAATGCTCATTCCTACGTGATCAAATGCGGGCACAAGTTGGGAAGAGGTAAAGCAGTTAAAGACAGGTCGACGATCTTGTCTCTACAATCCTTAGTCGTCACCGAGAGTTCGCTCGCCATCCGACACAATTTTGTCGTGGAGGACGATCTTTCCGGTCTGCGGGAAGACGCTTTCGTGCAGGCCACTGTTCTGATGTACATCGGGTCGATAAACCGGACGGATCGGGATCTCGGGTCCGAGTTCGCTTGGGTTGGTGGCGGCAATATGCGTATTGAATTCACCGCCGAACTTGGCCAGATTGCTTTGCATTCCCCACACTGCCGCTTCACCGAAGGGGCAGAAGCTCTTGCCGGCGATATTACGGGCGATGTATTCGAGCAGCGCCAGATCCTTGGTGCGGCCGCCGCCTGCTTCGATGCGAAGCAAAATCTTTTCGAGCCAGGCCGTGCCTTCGCGGCAGGGTGTGCACTTGCCACAGCTCTCTTCACGGTAGAAGCTGAGCGTGCGCCGTGCGATGGAAACCATCGAATTGCTCTCGTCGATCACAATAACGCCTGCCGACCCCAGCAATGAACCGGCTTCTTGCACCGCTTCGTAATCGAGTGGTGTGTCTAGCTGATCGGCGGTGAGTAGCTTCATGGAAAGGCCGCCGGGCACCACGGCTTTGATCGCCACGTTATCGTCCACCGGGCCGCCGCCGTAGGTGTAGATCAGTTCGCGTAGTGGTGTGCTGTGCGGAAGCTCGTAGACGCCAGGGGTCTTGACATTGCCGCTCAGGCAGAAGATACGCATGCCCGGGCTTTTCTCGGTGCCGAACTGACGGTACCATTCCACGCCGTGGCGCATGACATGCGGCACGTTGGAAATCGATTCAACATTATTGACAATCGTGGGCTTGGCGTAAAGACCTTCCACCGCCGGGAACGGTGGTTTGAGGCGAGGCTGTCCGCGATAGCCTTCCAGGCTGGAAAGCTGCGCCGTCTCTTCGCCGCATTCGTAGGCGCCGGCGCCACGGTGAACCACAAGGCTCAGGTTCTTGCCTGAACCAAAGATGTTTTCGCCCAGATAGCCCTTTTCCTCGGCTTCGCGGATCGCACCGATCAGACGGGTGTAGGCAAAGTAGTACTCACCACGAATATAGATGTAGGCGCGTTCCGCTTCAATGGCGAACGCACTCATGATGATCCCTTCGATCAACTGATGGGGATCGTATTCCATGATGATGCGATCTTTGAAGGTTCCGGGCTCTGACTCATCGGCGTTTACCACTAAATAGCGCGGGAAGATCCCCTGGGGGATGAAGCCCCACTTGACGCCGGTGGGAAAGCCGGCGCCGCCGCGACCGCGGATGCCACTGTCTTTGACCTGGGTGACTACTTCGGCAGGCGTCATTTCGGTTAGCACACGCCGCGCCGTCTGGTAGCCGCCGTCAGCCTCGTACGTCTTTAGCAGGTGGCTGTCCGTCTCGCCAATGCGCGCCATCAAGTAGCGTGGTTCCATCCCGCCAAAGCGGTAAGGACCGGCGGCTTTGCCGGTTCCCTGAGGATCACCGTCAGGCGTCCAGCGTTCCAGCGTGTCAAATGCTTGGCCGCTTTCAATCACAGTCAGCAGCTTGTCCACATCTTCGGCAGAATCCAGTTCCTCAAAGTAGCGGATTTTACCGGTGGTCTGCTCGGTCACCGAGACCATGGGCGCGCTGCCGCATGATCCAAGGCACTCCATGTGATCAAGGGCATACTTGCCGTCGATTGTCTTCTCGCCGTGATGAATGCCCAGCTTCTCTTCGAGGTGGTGCATGCACTGTCCGGCGCCGCGCAGCATACAAGGGACGTTGGTGCAGACTTCAACGTGGTACGCTCCCTTGGGTTCTTCGTGGAACATATTATAGAAGCCAACCACACCACCGACTTCTGCCGGCGTAATGTCGAGGATCTCGGCCAACTCGTTCTGAGCCTGAACCGCACAATAGCCGTAGACGCGCTGGATCACATAGAGCGCGGGCAGAATGGCCGAACGCTGCCGTCCCACAGGGTACCTGGCAATGATCTCGGCAATCTCCTCACGCATCGCCGGGGTGAGCGGCGCTACGGTGGTATCAATCATGGTCATGATGTCTCCTACCTCACGAGTAAAAATCAAATACCTAGCGATCTACTTCGCCCAGCACAATATCGATGGAGCCGATATTGGTCACCACATCAGAAAGCATGCCACCGCGGCACATGTGGTCAATGGCGTAGAGATTGTTGAAACTTGGCCCGTGAATATGCACGCGGTAGGGTTTGGCCGATCCGTCGCTATAGACAAAGCAGGCCAACTCCCCCTTGTTCGACTCTACCCCACCGTAGATAAAACCGGGCGGCACATGGAAACCTTCCGTCATCAGCTTAAAGTGATGGATCAACGACTCCATGCTCACGTCCAATTCGGCACGGGGCGGGGGCGTCACCTTGCGATTCTCCGTCTTAAAGGGACCGCCGGGCAGATTGGCAACCGCCTGTGTGAGGATACGCAAGCTCTGACGCATTTCTTCCATGCGCAGCAGATAGCGCCCGTAAGAGTCGCCGCGGTCACTGGTGGCCACCTCAAAATCAAACATGGGATAAGCCGAGTAGGGCATGTCGCGACGCAGATCCCAATCGACGCCGCTGCCGCGCAACATAGGGCCGGTCAGCCCCATGTTCAAGGCATCCTGGCGGCTGATGTACCCAATCCCCTCCAACCGTTCTCGCCAGAGCGGTGCATCGGTGAGCATGGCGCCGTACTCATCCAGTTTGCCCGGCATCACCTTGATGAAGTCCTTCAACTCCTCGATGAAGCGGGGCGGCAGATCCTGCCAGACGCCGCCGATGCGCAGATAGCTGACGGTCAGACGTGCGCCACAGGCCATCTCGAATAGATCGAGAATGCGCTCGCGTTCACGGGTGGCGTACATGAGCAGGCTCATGCCCGTGCCCGAAACGTCAAGAACGTGTGTAGAGAGCCAGAACAGATGGGCCGCGATACGCTGCAACTCCGCCATGATCACGCGGATTACCTGACCACGTTCGGGAACCTCAATCCCCAGCATCTGCTCAACCGGCAGCGCAAAGGCAAGGTTGTTGTTCATGGCAGAGAGATAGTCCATGCGGTCGGTATAGTAGATAAAATCTTTGTAGCGTTTGAATTCGGCAGTTTTCTCGAAACCGCTGTGCAAATAGCCCAGATCCGGATCCACGCGCACGACCTGCTCACCGTCCAGTTCGACGACGAGGCGCAACACACCGTGCGTGCTGGGGTGATGCGGGCCCATGTTGATGATCATGTTGTCGCGGTTCATGCCGGGGGGCAGATCCGGTTGAATACTGTTGGCGGGGAAGATCTGGGTGCCAAATGTCTCGAATTCAGGATCATCCCAGGTTGGCGTAAAGGGAACCTCTTCTCCACCCTGCGGCACCTGTTTTTGCAATGGATGGTAGGGCCAGTGCTTGGGCATCAGGATGCGGCGCAGATCCGGGTGTCCATCATAGACGACACCCATCAGGTCATAAGATTCCCGCTCAGGCCAGATCGCGCCTTGGAAGAGACCAGTGAGGCTGGGCAGGTGAGGGCTGTCTCCGCCGGTCGCAGGAGCGACAACGGTCAACAGTTTCTTACGACTGTAGGATCGAAACTGATAAACACCTTGAAAGCGGGTCTCGCCTTCGCCGATGGGCAACTTGGCGCGGTCTATAGCCGAGACGTCGATCAGCGATTCATAGGCCAACTGCGATTCCGAATTGATGAACCTGGCCAGGTCTACCAACCGGGACGGCTGCACATAGACCACCTGTGTGCCGTTGTGCAAACCCGCTGCCATCACATCTTCGCCAAAATGCTCGACAATCTGGCGGGTATCATCGGTCTCGCCCGTGGGCAGAGGAGCAACGGCTGGAATGTCAATTCGATTAAGGCTAGGCAGCGTTTCGTGAGCTCGGTGCAAAGGAGAAGTATTCAGCGGTGACATTGTGTTCTCCGAACAGTGCAACGTAATGCAGTGCAATGTGGTGGCAAATGCTGTGACAGCAGATGCTCGGTTGGCATAGGATCGACTGCTTACCCCAACGGTTTGATGGTGTCCAGACTAGGAACCCGTTCCCGGTGGGGTTTGATGACCGCATCGCGGATGCTTTCTTTACCCTGTTTCTCGCGCAGTTTGTCGAGTGCGAAGAGCAAAGATTCGGGGCGAGGAGGGCAGCCAGGCACATAAACATCCACAGGGATGATTTTGTCCACACCTTGAATAATGGCGTAATTGTTAAACGGGCCACCGGCGCTGGCGCAGATCCCCATGGCGATGACCCATTTCGGTGCAGACATTTGATCGTAAATACGCTTGATGACCGGCGCCATCTTGTTGCTCACGCGGCCAGAGACGATCATCAAGTCGGCCTGCCGTGGACTGGCGCGGAAAAGTTCTGACCCGTAGCGGGCGATATCATGACGAGCGGTGCCGACGGCGATCATCTCGATGGCGCAGCATGCCAAACCAAAAAGAAGCGGCCATGTGCTGTTCTGCCGCCCCCAATTGACAAGCTTATCCAACGATGTGGTTAAGATTCCTTCAGGCACTTGTTGTTCTAAACCCATTGTTTACCTCATCGCTTAGCGACTTCACAGATCTTCACGAGTTGTTTGCTAAACAGAGACACGCGATCTCTGAACAGAAATCAGATCGGCTGTACCGATTTCTATGGCGCATCGCCGATCCGCAGTCTTGTCGTTCAGTTGTATACAGCTACTTATTAGCGCACTTACTATAGCCCCCAACAGCGGTACGGGTTTGGGTGGGGCGGGGAACCGACGTCGCTCTGTGCGCCTCCTACCGGCGAAACTACCTGCCGCCCCACCCAAACCCCTACGACTTGCCCCAACTTGAATTACACCCCAATTTACGCTGACGAGCAATCGAGTGCAAATGCGCCGGCCTATCCAAACCGTATTACTTTCTGCTTACCAGTTGAGCGCACCTTTTCGCCATTCGTAGATGAAGCCGACGATCAAGATGAGCATGAACGGAGCCATGGCGACCAGGGCGAAAACACGCAGATCGCGCAGCACTGCGGCCCAAGGATACAGGAAGATTACCTCGATATCGAAGATCAAGAAGATCATGGCCACGAGATAATACTTGACCGGGAACCGGCGTCGGGTATCTCCGAAGGGGATAATCCCTGATTCGTAGGTTTCCAATTTCTGTTTGTTCGGAACTTTGGGGCCGATAATGGATGGGACCGCAATCGCAATGCCGGCAAACACACTGGCCAGCACAAGCAAAACGAGGAGTGGAATGTAGTCGGATGCCATGAAACACTCCTAATAGTTCTATCGAATTCAGTCTGGAACGGTGGACGAGGTGCGGGAAACCAATATGTACAGGTGAGTTAGCAGCCAGGGGCAACACGACACAAAATCGTATTCGTGCATTTTGCCACGAGCGACCGTGATTCTAGCATGAAGCAGATTGGTTGTCAAAGGTAACCTCAAGTTTTGTGAAATTTAGAGCTTTGTTGTAGGGTAGACAATCGTTTGTGCCGTCACCCCTGGTTCATCAGGGGTTTGTGGGGGATTTATGGGTAGCGCATTGCAGAAGATAGTAACTTTTTTGCCCCGGAAACTTTTCTTTTAAATTTGCGCTATGCTATAATGCCGACGCTTTGTACTTTTCCACACAATCGCATTGCTCATTCTCATATCTTCGCAGAAGGAGCGGTTCTATGCTCTCCCAGTACGCGTTTATTCTTGTCCTAAGTGCGCTGGCAGTGATTGTACCGGTCGCGGCGATTACGATTGGTCATTTTCTAGGCCCACGCCGCCCTGATCCCATTAAGAACGCCGTTTATGAAAGCGGTGTCGAAACCATTGGTGATACCTGGGTGCAGTTTCGCGCACAGTATTATTTGATCGGGCTCGTCTTCGTGGTCTTCGATGTCGAAGCGATCTTTCTCTTCCCGATTGCACTGGCCTACAACACCCTGACTCTTTTTGGGGTTATCGCAACGATCTTCTTTATACTACTTTTGGTGATCGGCCTTCTTTATGATTGGCGTAAGGGCGCTCTGGAGTGGCAGTAGGATGAGCGGGCTATACATCCCCACTTTTGAATTGGATGGAGGTTGTTGAATGCGAGAACTCTGGAGTGACGCATTTATTGGTTGGTTGATAGGGCTGGGTGTGCCTGAGCTATTGGCCGCTATCCTGGCGTTCGCTATCGGCGGCTTTGTATTGGTGTTTGTCTCACTAAACTCTGCCTTGATCTTGATCTGGATCACACGCAAGGTGATCAGCCGTATTCAAGATCGGATCGGCCCGAATCGTACCGGTCCATTCGGGCTGATGCAGACCCCGGCCGATGCGCTGAAGCTGATGTCCAAAGAAGACATTATGCCCAGCCAGGCCGATGCCGTTGCCTACAATCTGGCGCCGGTGTTGGCCGTCTTCGGTATGATCATGCTCTGGGCTGTCATTCCATTCGGGCCAGGATTGATTGGCGCCGATCTGAACGTAGGTATCCTCTATATTGTGGCGTTGGGATCGGTTGCCGTAATGGCGGCGCTGATGGCCGGCTGGGGGAGCAACAACAAGTACGCGCTGTTGGCCGGTTTTCGTGTGGTGGCGCAGTTGCTCAGTTACGAAATCCCGATGGTGTTGGCCGTGCTGACAGTTGTCTTGCTCACCGGCACCATGCGTCTGGTCGGTATTGTTGATTTTCAGTCTCTAGAGATCTTCGGCTTTAATATTGGGCTGGGCTGGCTGGGCTTTTTAATGCCGGGCGCGATGCTTGTCTTCTTTATTAGTACACTTGCCGAAGCAGAGTTGACCCCCTTCGATCTCCTCGAAGCCGAATCTGAACTGATCGCCGGTTTTCATATTGAGTATTCCGGCATGAAATTCGCCATGTTCTTCCTGGCGCAGTTCGTCAATGCCTGGATCTGGTGTGCCCTGATCACGGCGCTCTTCCTGGGGGGGTGGCAGGGCCCCTTCGTGGATCAACTGCCCATTCTCGGGCTTGTCTACTTCTTCATCAAGGCCTACTTCATCTACCTTTTACAGCAGTGGGTCCGTGGTACGTTCCCCCGTGTGCGCATTGATCAGATGATGTACTTCGCGTGGAAGGTGCTGGTGCCCTCGATGATTGGCCTGATCGTTGTGCAGGCTATCGTTCTGAAGTTGCCGGTGCCCGTCGTTGTTCAGTATGTGTTGATCTTTGCTGCCAATATCGGTTTGTTTGCCTTTGTGGTCAATACGCTGAACACGTATTTCCGCAGCACGGGCCTTGCGACCAAGCGCTCGTTCCAACCACGATCTCTGATTGGAACCATGCAACCTGCCGAGTAAGCGGTTAGGGATAGGTGTAGTTCGAGCGGAGTCGCACTCTCGGCTCGAACTAGAACTGATTCCGTCTTTCACTCAACGAGGATTGACTTCATTATGCCAGAAATCCAGCTCCCAACCGTCAGCCAACTGCTGTTTGCAGCGGTTGCACTCTTTACCATGGTCTCCGGTTTCCTGGTGGTGGCCAGCCCCAATCTGTTTCACAATGCGTTGGCGCTTGTCGCTACGCTCTTTGGGGTGGCGGGGCTCTACGTCTTGTTGGAAGCCGAATTCATCGCCATCAGCCAGGTGCTGGTCTATGTAGGCGCTATCGCCACGCTGATCACCTTTGCCATTATGCTCACACGCAGCATGATGTACGGCCGTACCTCCCCTATGAACCGCCAATGGGGGAAATCTGCGCTGTTTACCGTGCTCTTCTTCCTGGCATTGCTGGGTTTCTTGCAGAGCACACCCTGGCCCGCAGAAGCGCGCCAGCTCTTTGCAGAGGAGGGTGTCGTCACTGTTGTGGGCCAGTTCCTCACTGCCGATGGTCTGTTTGTGTCGACCGAAGGGCTGATTGCGGCGTTAGGCGTCCAGTTTGTGACGACGTATGTAGTAGCTTTCGAAGTGTTGGGGCTGCTCTTGTTGTTGGCGTTGGTCGGCGCAGTTATGCTGGCCCGCGATCGCTAAGTCAAACGCCGAGGGAGGACATTTGTGGTTCCACTGACTGGGTATCTCATCGTTGCAGCATTTCTCTTTTCCTGTGGTCTGTATGGGGCGCTGGCACGGCGTAATGCCATTGCCGTCTTGATGGGGGTGGAATTGATGCTCAATGCCGCCAACATCAACCTGGTAGCGTTCTGGCGCTACAGCGACACCTTCGCCGATCTCACCGGTCAGGTCTTTGCTGTCTTCATCATTGCGTTGGCGGCTGCCGAAGCGGCCGTTGGTCTGGCGTTGATCATCTCTGTGTATCGAGCCCGCAAGACGATTAACGTGGAAGAACTCGATTCTTTGGCCGGGTAACAGGGCAATAGGCCGTCGGAACTCAGGCCAGTTGATTAGAATTGGCGGTCAAGGTTCTGACTGAGTTATTTCTTTGAAAGACACATGCCAAAACAGTTGTTGACTGGTTCCCTGGAAGAGCAGTGTGCGTTTCTCTACCAGATGGCCCACGAAAAGATGCAGATCGGCAACTATACCGGCGCCATCCATGCTTTGCAGGAAATCGTGGAGCATGCACCTGATTATGAAGATGCATCTACGCTTCTGTCGGTTGCCAAGCGTCGCAAAACCGAACAGCGAAATCGCTTGCTTTTTGCGTTGATTGGCGCTGTGCTCTTCATCGGTGTCGGTACGTTTTCGCAGGTTGGCAACGACTTGCTGCTCTTTGGTCTGGCTGTTTTAGGTCTTCTGGCCGGGTATGGCACGGCCAATTTGATCGGCAGCCTGCGCTCGTAAGCGGCCCGTATCTTCCTGCAACATACATCAGGTCGATGGTTTGAAGACAGCAAAGTCGAACTGGTCGTTGTAGATCTGACCATCATCAAAGATCCTTTTGGGCATGCAGTAATGCCTGCGGGCAGTGGTAGCGCCCGCGCCGACCCTAGTCTGATCGTACGCATTTGCAGCCGGCTTTCGGATGGATGTCCAATCAAGACAACGAGGTTGATTCATGGAAGGTATGTTTAATCTAGCATGGGTAATCCCCATCCCCCCGTTCCTGGCTTTCTTGACCATTATCCTCTTTTTGAATGGCAATAAACGGGGTAGTTCACTGGTCGCCATCGGAGCCGTCTCGATTAGTTTCATTTTGGGATGGGGGATCGCCTTTGCCTCATTCTTTACTGAACACTTTGGCGAACACCCCATTGACGAGGCGCTCTACAGCATCCCGACAGGGGCAACCAATCTCGTGATCGGCTATGCTGTGGATCCGTCCAACGCGCTGATGTTGTTCATGGTGCCCTTCTTGCTGCTGATGATCTTCATCTATTCCAGCGGCTATATGACGTTCCCAGGGCATCTGCGCAGCGAAGACTTCCCGAAAGCGTATGCACAGCACAAGGACCCGCGCTACAGCCGCTTCTTTGCCTACATCAGCCTCTTTGCCACGGGGATGTTGGGCCTGGTGATCTCGAACAGCCTGCTCATGTTCTTCGTCTTCTGGGAGATCATGGGGTTGTGTAGCTACCTGCTCATCGGCTTCTGGTTCGAGAAGGAATCTGCCAAGAAAGCGGCCTTCAAGGCCTTCATCACCACCCGCATCGGCGATGCCATCATGCTGGTTGGTATGATGCTGCTCTACATACAGAGTGAGCCGAGCACGCTGCGCTTCAGTGAACTCTTCACTGCCGGGAACCTGGAACATTTGGCGAGCACGAGCGTGTCGATTCCTGTCTTTGGGTCTGTGCCGTGGATTGCACTCATCGCCGTGTTGATCTTCTTCGGCACGGTGGGCAAGAGCGCCCAGTTCCCCTTGCACGTCTGGTTGCCCGACGCCATGGAAGGCCCTACCCCGGTTAGTGCTCTGATTCATGCGGCGACCATGGTTTCTGCCGGCGTTTACCTGCTCGTGCGCATGTTCCCCATCTACGAGTATGCCGGCGAAGTCGCCCCCGCTGCGCTCGGGTTCGTTGGGTTCATCGGGGCGTTCACCGCGCTCTTTGCGGCCACCATTGCCCTGGCCCAATGGGATATCAAGCGTGTCCTCGCCTATTCCACGATCAGCCAACTTGGGTATATGGTGGCTGCTATCGGCATGGGCGCCTATGTCGCCGCTATCTTCCATCTGCTGACCCATGCATTCTTCAAGGCGTTGCTCTTCTTGGGATCAGGCAGTGTGATTCACGGTGTGGAACACGGCTTCCATGAGGCCCACGCCCATGGGCACCACGACGCCCATGCGGCACACCATCAGGCGCCCGAAGAGGAACACGCCGACGCCCACGCTCCTCGTCGTCATGTCGACCGTCAGGATGGCCTTCTCGATCTCGAAGATCCGCAAGACATGCGCAACATGGGCGGTCTGCTCGGAAGAATGCCGCGCACAGCCTGGACCTTCATTATCGGTGGCATGGCACTCTCTGGCTTCCCGTTGATCACGGCCGGCTTCTGGTCGAAGGATGAGATTCTGGCCGTAGCCTGGGGTGATACACACTTCTGGATTTTCTGGACGCTGGCCCTCTCTGCCTTCCTGACTGCGTTTTATACCATGCGCCAGATTGGGCTCACATTCCTGGGGCAGGCCCGTTCCGACGGCGCTCGTCACGCACCCGAGAGTGTGCCCAGCATGACCATACCGCTGGTGCTGATCAGCATATTCGCCGTGATTGGTGGCTGGGTGGGCATCCCCGAAAAGTTCCCGTTGATCGGTGGCATCGTGCCCAACTGGATCGAGCATTTCCTCGAACCGTATTTGGAGACCATGCATCTGCACGCCCACGTTCTCACCTTTAGTTGGATTCCGTTGCTCACCTCGCTGGTGGTAGCCCTGGGCGGGCTGGGATTGGGCTATGTGATCTACGGGCAGGGGTTGAAAGAAGGACAGGTCGATCCACTGGCCAAACTCTTCGGCCCCATTTGGACGATGTGGCACAAGAAATACTGGGTGGATGAGTTCTACCGCGATTCCGTAGCGGCTTTCACGCTGGGCTTGGCGAAGTTCCTCGCCTTGTTTGACCGTGAGTGGGTGATCGACTGGATCGTCAATTGGATTGGGCGTCTTGCCATTGGCCTGGCCACAATTCTGGCCATGTTTGACCGCTACGTTGTCGATGGCCTGATCAACGGTGTCGTTTGGCTCTCTGATCAGGCGGGCAATGTGACCCGTCTCTTGCAGGACGGACGTGTGCAGACTTATCTGCTCTTTGGTTTGTTGACGGCGGCTGTCTGGCTCTTCTTGAATGTGCTGCCTGCGCTGTTGACGTTAGTCTAAAGTTGTTGCTGGTATAAAACAGGGGATTTTCCATCACTGTTCTGTTGCTGAGGAGAAGAATTCATGGATTCTCAAGTTAACGGTTGGATCTTGACCGTCATTCTGTTCTGGCCGTTGGTATCAGCACTCTTGGTGCTTGCCTTCGGCAATTCCGACCGAACCATCAAGACCGGTTCGACAATCGCCAGTTTGCTGCCGTTGGGGCTGAGCATTTACCTGCTCTTCGCCTACAATTACACCGAGGGCGGCATGCAGTTCGTTACCCTGGCCGACTGGATCCCGCCGCTCAATGCCAGTTTCCACCTGGGCGTTGATGGGCTAAGCGTGCCACTGATCTTTTTGACCACGCTGCTTTCGACGCTGTGCTTTTACTACAGCGCCGGCGTCATTAACAAACGCGTCAAGGAATACTTCTTCCTCTTCCATCTGTTGCAGATGAGCATGCTGGGTGTGTTCGTTTCGCTCGACTACGTGCTCTTCTACGTCTTCTGGGAGATCAGCCTGGTGCCGATGTATTTCCTCATCGGGATCTGGGGGGGCGCAAACCGCAACTATGCGTCCATTAAGTTCTTCATCTACACCCTGGTGGGATCAGTTGCCATGTTGTTGGCCATCTTGGGCATCTACTTTGCAACGGGGACCTTCAACATCCTCGAAGCGGCGGCCGCCCAGCCCTTCGCCAATGATCTGACCCTGGCCAGCCTGGCTTTCTGGGGGCTCTTCCTGGGCTTCGCCTTCAAGGTGCCCAGCTTCCCCTTCCACACCTGGTTGCCCGATGCCCACACAGAAGCCCCCACCGCCGGTAGCGTGATCCTGGCCGGTGTGCTGCTCAAACTGGGCGCCTATGGTCTGCTGCGCATGATGCTGCCCACATTCCCCAATGCAGCCGTTTACTGGGGACCGTGGCTGGTGGCACTTGGTGCGATTGCGATTGTCTACGGTGCCTTTGTCTGCGTGGCCCAGACCGACCTCAAGCGCTTGATCGCCTATAGCTCGGTCAGTCACATGGGCTATGTTGTGTTAGGCATCGGCGCCGCTGCTACCGTGATGACGCCCGAAGCCGTCGCCGCCGCCGCCAGTAACTTTGGCGTTAGCCCCGCCAATGTCCTCGATAGTGCAGCCATGGCTATCAACGGTGCGGCGCTGCAAATGTTCAACCACGGCATCATCACCGGGGCGCTCTTCTTCCTGGTGGGCGTAATTTACGAACGAGCCCATACACGCGAGTTGGCTGCATTCGGTGGGCTGGCCGCCAAGACACCGTACTTCTATGCGCTGATGATGGTGGCTGCCTTCGCCAGTTTGGGGCTGCCGGGTCTGGCCGGGTTCTGGGCCGAGTTCTTCACCTTCCGCGGTGCATTTGCGCTGGTCCCCTATTGGGCAGCCTTTGGCACCATCGGCATCGTGATCACTGCGGTCTACATCCTTTACCGCATCATTCAGAACGTCTTCTTAGGAGACTACGATGCCGAACGCCACACGCATTGGACAACCGTAGACGGCCAGCATGCCGACGGCCCCACTGACGTGGCGACGTTCGAAAAGGTGACTCTGTGGCCGCTGGTGATTGGCATGTTCATCATCGGCGTCTACCCCACGGCGTTGTTGCTCTACTTCAACACATCGGCTGTGGACCTGGTCAACTTTGTCTCGAACCTGAACCTGCCTTAACGGCGCAGCGCTTGCTTCCTGGGCTGTGTTGACATTTCACAGGGCTCCTCTGGCCAATTCGGCGTTGGTCAACTCGAAGTTGAGCACCAACACGCCAGGAGGCCGCACTGGTACCGTCAACGAAACCTAGATCGAGGAGGTCACCTTGTACGACATTGGACTACTCGCACCGGAAATGATCCTGATGGTGGGTGCGCTGCTTGTCTTTTGCCTGGACGTTGCCTTCAAAAATGACGGCAAATCCGGCTTGAGCTATATGGCGCTTTCGGTGCTAACGCTTTCAGCGGCGCTCCTGGCTGTGCTCCTGCAGATGGACGTACAGCCCCAGGTTGCATTTGGCATGATGGATGTCGATGCCTTCGCTCGCTTCATCAAACTGACTATCTTTGCCGGTATGATCCTGGTCGCCATCGCCGGCGGGCGCTACATGCATCGCCGCAGTCGTAACCAGGGTGAATTTTGGACCTTTTACCTGATGGTAAGCCTGGCCATGAGCGTAGCCGCCAGCGCCAACAATCTGGTGTTGATCTACATCAGCATCGAATTCCTGTCGATTACCAGTTACATGCTGGCGGGTTTCCTGCGCGATGAGAAGGGCAGCAACGAAGCCGGCCTGAAGTACTTCCTTTACGGGTCGATTGCTTCCGCAGTCATGCTCTACGGTATCAGCCTCCTGTATGGGGCGACCGGTTCGCTCTATCTGCGAGAGATTGCGCTTTTCTTTGCCGCGCATCTGTCCGCTGCCGGAGAGCTGACCGGGTTGTCCACCATCGCCATCCCGGCCACAATTCTTACCCTGGCCGGCTTGGGCTTCAAGGCCAGCCTGGCCCCGTTCTATCAGTGGGCGCCGGACACCTATGAGGGCGCACCGACACCGGTTGCAACCTATCTGTCCACAGCATCAAAGGCCGCCGCCTTTGCCGTGTTGGTGCGTGTCTTCGTCGTGGGGCTGGCCCCGTTCGAGGTGAACTGGGTTCCGATCCTGGCCGGCTTTAGCATCATCACCATGACAATGGGGAACCTGGCCGCGCTCCGTCAGAGCAACGTCAAGCGTATGCTGGCCTATAGCTCAGTTGCCCAGGCCGGGTACGTGTTGATGGGGCTGGTGGCGGTGGCCGCGGATTCGACCAGTGGCATGAACGGCATCAACGGGGTACTTATCTACCTCTTCGCTTACCTCTTTACCAATATTGGCGCCTTCCTGGTAGTGATGGCCCTGGAAGAGACTGTGGGCAGCACGCACATTGATGCCTTCAACGGATTGATTCGCCGTGCGCCCTGGTTGGCCGTGATGTTTGTGATCTTCCTGCTCAGCCTCACCGGCATCCCGTTGACGGGCGGCTTTCTGGGCAAGTTCTACGTCTTTGGCGCAGCGATCCAGCATCAGTACTTCTGGCTGGCCGCCGTGGGGATGATCAACGCCGGCGTCGCCGCCTTTTACTACCTCAACATTGTGCGGGCCATGTTCTTCACCACGGCTGACGAAGACATGGCTGTCCTTCCCGGGGGTGCTGCAATTCTCGACGTCCCCGTAGGTGTGCAGGTCAGCCTGCTCATCTGCACGCTGGCAACACTCTGGATTGGCATCTATCCGATCACGGTGATCAACTGGGTAAACAATGCCTCTACCCAACTCTTAACCTTGCCGTTCTAGTGAGAAAAGTGCAGCGCCGTTGAGTTTCCAGACATAGTTTGGCAGTCAACCGAATCAAAAAAGCCCCGTCGGTCACTGATCACCGACGGGCTTTTTATTTGAAATCGTACCGTACAGGCGAATGGCCCCGGCCGAGAGGAGTTCAGCCATTCGCCGCTGATTTGGCCGGCGCTTCACACCAGAAGCTGACCAATCAGGAAGATGTCGCTAGTGTCGTGTCAAGGTCAAGTGATGGCAATTCCGTAGGGGCGCTGCTTGCTGCGCCCGGGACACTGTGGGCGCAGCAAGCAGCGCCCCTACCGATCAAATCACGCTTTCGGCGTTCCTCGCCGCCGCATCACTAGAAAAGCGCCGTCGAAGACCTGCGACCAACCGCCTAGCCGATGCAGCACTACTGGTTTGACGTCCCCGGCGCGCTGACCACGATCCGTGCAGGCGCGGATGAAGGTGTCGAGCGCGCCGCCGCCTATGCGGAAGACGCGCAGGCTCTCCAGTTGCCCTAACTGACGACAATAGGCGTAGTGGATGTTCTCGCACAGGGCGTGTTCCAGGTCTGCAGCCAGATCGAGCAGGGCGGCATTGTCGGCGGCGGCATCTTGTACATAGAGGACGTAGGCCGGGCGCGCCGGTGTGTCGTCACAGGCCAGCATGGCGAAGGATGGCGTCAATCCACGCGCGGACAGGGCGGCATTGAGGGCATGGCGCACATGGCCTTCATGTAGCTTCTCGCCGAACCAGTCCGAAACCGCGCCGCCGCGCCCAACCAGCCGGATCAGCGGGCATTGGTTGAAGAAACCTGTCACCTCGATCACGTCACCCAGTTGATAGCGGTAGAGCCCGCCGCCGGTGGTGATGACCACGGCATAGCGTCCACCGATTTCCAGTTCGTGGGCAAGCACTGTTGCGGCTGTACAGTCCGCTGCGTCGTCGTCTGCCGTGTCGTCGTGTACGGGTATAAATTCGAAGAAATGAGACTGCAGCGAAAGCGCCGCACCCGGCCGTCCATCCAACGGAAAAGAGACGAAGCCCTCGGTAGCAAGGAGCCCTTTGGGTTGCAGCCGCGCTTGCGGAAGCAGCGCGTGCAGTTGCTCAGCGTAGCGGGCGGCGTTGGCGTCGGCCCAACAACTGATCAGCCGCAGTCGCGGCCACAGATAGCGATGCTGTTGCGCCGCCGGCGTCTTCTCGCCCATGATGCGTTCAATCTCGTCCGCTCGTTGTGGGTTGGGGCGATTGTACGCCGAGAGCAGCCGGTGCAGATCGGCGTCGAGCGGCGCCGGCGTCGTCAGCGTCCCTGCGGCGATATCGGCTGCAATCTCTCCCCACCTCTGTGCCAGCGGTTCAAGCAGCAGCGTGAAGAAGGTCGGATTCCACACCGAGATCAGGGCCAGATTTCGGCTACGCAGTAAAAAGAGTAAGCTGACGTAGCGGAAGCTTGCCATATCCGCGATGAGTTTGACGGCGGACGGAACGGCCATCACGGCGTTGATCAGCCGGCTTTCGATGCCGCCAAAGTATTCACCCTCTTCTTCGAAGCCAATCGGCACATGCCCGGCAGACCGTCGATTGCGCGCCGTCACCGGCGTCACCGACCAGTATGCCTGTCCGCCGAAGAGGGCCGGGTCATGTAGGAAGCTGTGTACCACCCACGGCGCGATACCTCGCTGAAATTCTGCCTTGAGCGTTGCCGTGTACGGGATCAGCTTGGCGGCTGCAGTGGAGCCACTGGTCGGTTCCAACAGTTGCACCGACTGCGCCGTGAGCACGTTGTCTTCGCCGGCGGCGATGCGTTCGATCCACGGGGCGAGGTCGTCATATGTGGTGAGAGGGAAGGTTTGTTGGAACTGCTCGACAGTGGTGGGCGGGGACGGGGCAGCGTGCCGGGTGTAGGCCGTGGCGGCATTGGCGCGTAGGATACGGGCGAGGACGGCTCGCTGTGTGGCGGCCACCTCGCGCGTGGCACTGCGCCAGCGCAAGGCCGCCGGCGTGGAGAGGGCAATCCAGAGGGCGTTGGCGAGAAGCGAGAGCTTCATCCTAGCATTCTGCGCCCGGCGGAGGTGATGTTGGCGCGGTCAATTTCCACAAGACAGGCCAGTTGATCGCCGTTGGCGTGCCCCGGGTTGCGTTCGATGAAGTAGGCAATGTCCCGATTCTTGAGACGGCGTTCGTCCACGTCGGCGACGCCGGCGCGCAGGGGCGCCGACTCAGGCAAGCGAATGATCCCGGCGACAGCATCGTACTGTTCGCCAAATTTGGCGGCCGCCAGCGCATCAAGGACGCGCTGTTCATGCGCCGGGGTAGGCTCGCGGTAGCTGGGGTAGAACTTTTCAAAAAAGACCGGCAAAAAGCGGTAGGTTTTGTAGCCGGAGCTGATCAAAAACCAGTAGACCTTCGCCTCGGGTTGTGTGGCGTGCACGTTGTCGGCCAGTTCAAAGACATGCGCGCCCCAGATCCGTGGGAGTTCCAACTCGTGCCAGAAGTCGGGGTGGATGATGGTGTCGCCCGAGTAGACGGCAACGACCGGCCGATCGCCCACGATCACGTCGAGGCGCATCAGCGTAGAGAAGCCCTGAATCGTCCCCGCGGCGTCGGTGAAGACGAAGACCCATTCCTTTTCGTTTAGATCCTGTTCAAACGGACCGCGTGCCACATTCTCAAAGAACCCGTTGAGCAGTTCGAACATGCGCTGCCGGGCATCGTGGTTCAACTGTGCGGGGCGGTGAACGGTTCCACTAAGCTGGCTTGAGACGGCTCTGCTTTCGATCATTTGTTTGTACCCGCTTGTGGCTGATGAATTGGTTGTTGATCCATAGTCTAGCCAACTATGGCGCAATTTCCAAGAGAACTTGTGCCTTTTGATGGTTCTTTTTTGTCCACTTATCTATTGATACTTGCAGGGCGATTCAATATGATTAGGGAAAACTCCCAGGGTAGAGACTTCTTGTACGATGCGCTCGACCCGATTTTATGGGCGGATCTACTCCTGACGAGTCTGTCTTACTTATGATCGCCGCTGCACTTCTAGAGGGGGAATAACTTGGTTCTATCGGAGCGTACTCAACCGAATCTGCACACCCTGACTGCCAAACTGATCTTTAATCCCAGCGCTGGGGCCACCAGAGAAAGGCCGGTGGAAATCCTGGACGTACTTCGTGAGATGCAAGCCTGGGAGATCATCCCGGAAGTCTTCATTGTGGAAGAAGACTGTGATCTCACCGCGGCCATTGAGGATGCCCTCTCACGAGGGATCGAAATGTTCGTGGTTTGTGGTGGAGACGGCACCATTGCCAATGTGGCGGCAATACTGGCCGATACCGACGCCACGCTGGGGATTGTCTCCACGGGTACACGAAACAACATTGCGCTCAGCCTGGGCCTGCCCCCTGAACTGCCTCAAGCCATCGGCCTCCTACGCACGGGGCGGCGCATCCTGGTCGATATGGGGTTGGCCATCGTACATGGGCCTGCCGCAGAGGCCTCTGCCATAGACGCCTCTGCCACAGACGCCTCTGCCACAGAGGGTGAAGAACGGGCGACACTCTTCCTGGAAGTTTGCTCGGTGGGGTTAGGCTCGGCGCTCTTCCCCTCTATCGACGATGTTCAGCACGGTGATCTGACCCGCATCGGCGATTTCCTGACGACGTTGGTTACTTCCCCACCGGCCGAGATACACCTGGTGCTGGACGACGAGCAGGATGTGCGGGCGCTGGGGCATATGGTACTGATCTCTAACATGCCATACACCGGCCGCAATTATCAAATGGGATCCGCCGTCGCATTTGATGACGGCTTGTTGGATGTTCTCTTCTTTGCCGATCTGACCAAGTTGGATCTGATCGGCTATGCCTTGACCGGCGTCGGCGCAGACAAGCCCGAAGATCCGCGTATCCTGCGCTACCGTGTCCGTCAGATCGAGATAGACACGCAGCCGGATATGCAAGTCATGGCGGATGGGAATGCCTTAGGCGAAGGGAAGGTGCAGATCAAAGTTCAACCACACCGTCTGGCAGTCATGGTTGGCGAACCAACGCCAGAGGTGCCGTCCAACCCAGATGAAAATTCAGAGGGATAGACGCATGAAGCCCTCGGACAAAATGAGCGTGCCCGAGACTCGCGATCGCAGTCTATGGGAACACCTGACCAATTTGATGCGATTCAATCGTCCACTTGTCTGGGTGGTGCTCCTGGTCATTGGCCTGATAGTATTCGTGATCTGGTTGCCTGCCCCGGTGCGTGTCTTCTTTGTGCGCAGCCTACAATCTCATCGTCTCCTGGTGGGCATGACGTTGGGTTTCGGCCTGCTTGCGCTTTCGCTGTTGTGGTCCGCCGGACAACGTCTCGATGCCTGGGCGTTTTTGTTCTTTAACCTGCGTGGATACCGTCCTCTTTGGATGGATAGGCTGATGTGGGGCTTTACCCAGATTGGCAACAGCCTGACCACGATAGCCCTTGCTTTGATCTTCTTCCTTGTCGGTGACCGTCTGCTGGCGTACGCACTCGCCCTGGGGACGTTGACGTTGTGGATGATGGTCGAATTGATCAAAGCGCTGGTACGCCGCAGACGTCCCTTTCTGCGCTTGACAGAGGCGCGCGTGGTCGGTCACCGCGAAAGCGGACGTTCCTTTCCGAGCGGACACACCAGCCAGGTTTTTTTCGTGGCGACACTGTTATCCAACTATTTCCAGGTGAGCATGTGGGCGCTTTCTCTGCTCTACGCCACGGCACTGCTGGTCGGGCTGACGCGCCTGTACGTGGGCGTTCACTACCCGCGCGACGTGCTGGCCGGCATGATCCTGGGCAGCGCATGGGGGCTGCTGGGGGGAATTGTTTTGGGGTATACCCCATTCGGAATGGGATGAGCAAGACGCAGCGGAGGCTGGGCAAATCAGCCGGCCCGTCGCTGTCAATCTTCTGCCGGGGATGCCTCGCCGCTCTCTAGTTTGAGCGGAAGTGTCAGGCTGACGCATGTGCCCTGATCGGGTCCAGAGTGGACGGTCATCTGCCCATTAAAGAGCGATATCCGTTCCTGCATGTTGGCGAGGCCGAAGCCTGTTTTGCTGCGGACAGCCTCGACGGTCACTTCGTAGCCCACGCCCTGATCTGCCACGGTCACAAACAGTTGACCCTGTTTCTGCTGCAACGTGACCTCTGCGGCGTCCACCCTGGCATGTTTGACCACGTTGAACAGCAATTCGCGCACCATCTGATAGATGACGATGCTTAGATGTTGATCGACGACGCTCAAGTCACCTTCTGTGTTCAGGCTTACCGTCAGCCCGTACTGTTCCTGAACGTGGTTGGCGAGCCAGGAGAGTGTTTCCGATAGCCCCTCATTTTCCAAGATCGGTGGGCTCAGCTCCACGGCGAGGGTGCGCACCGCTTGCACGGCGTCTTCCGCTAACTGTCTGGTTTCGGCCAGGGGGGTATCGTCGAAATCATGAATGTTCGCAGCGAGGCCCTGGCCGATCAGATGAAGACGAAACTGTACGCCATACAGCATCTGCTGAACGTGATCGTGGAGAATCTGGGCAATACGCTTGCGCTCAGCGTGTTCGGCCAGTGAGAGCTGAGCGGCCAATGTGCGTACCTGCTGCGTTCGCTTGCGTACCCGTCTCTCTAGCGAGTCGTTGACCTCGCTCAGGTGCACCAGTAAGTCGCGCACCTGATATTGGCGGCGTCGCGCTTGCAGCAGAGACTGGCAGAGGGTTACGAGGGTCGCAGTGGGGACGGGGCGCGCCAGCAGCGTAAGATTCGTCGTCATCCCCAGCGAGTGGCGGATCTCTGCCTCGGACAGAGGCTGCCCCGCAACGAGCATGAGCACAATGGGCAGCTCTGACCAGGTTGGCTGGCCGGCGATAGTTTGCGACAACAAACGTGTTACCGGTGGCGAGAGCGCTTCGGAAGTCAGCAGGATCACACCGACGCCACGGCCTAATTCGGCTGCCAGCGTCTCTATATCTGCACAGGCTGTGCAGCCGATGCCGGCTTCGGTCAAGAGTTTGCAGACGAGTATGCCATCCCGGCCCAGCGGCGCCAGAACGAGCACACGTTCGTCATCCGGTGTGATCATGAGCGGAATTGGTCCCTCGGTGTCTCAGTAATTCCTGGTTCTGCCCGACAAACGTAGGATGACCGGTCAGGATACCCTCAAAGCTCGTGAGCGGGTCGCCTACACGCACACCGTCTTCGGTCAGACTCAATTCGCGAATGCTTCGTTCGTGGTGTCCGTAGCGTTTTTTGACCACGGAGATGGCCTGACGGATGATACCTTCGGCTTCGAAGTGGCGCAAGAGCAACACGGTGTCGGCCAGGTAACTCATGTCGATGTCCCCCGTACTGCCGATCACCATGCCGTGTTGGGTCAGGGTCAACAAGGTAAGTACCGGGAACTGGCTCAGGTAGTTCAGTAGTTCATGTAGTTGGAGCAGCAACAGGCGTTCCTGGGGCATCGCATTGAGATAACCACTGAGGCTGTCGATCAACACCACTTCTGCCCCGTATTCTTCCACCTCGCTACACACACGTTGAGCAAATTCACCGGGCGAGATCTCGCCGACGTTGATCTGACAGAGGCGGATTCGTCCAGCCTCAACATGTGGCTTCAAATCCATCCCAAGCCCTGCCGCTCGGGCGAAGAGCGTATCTAGCCGTTCTTCGAAAAGAAAAATGGAGGCCCGTCCCCCTCGTTGAGCAACCTGATTGACAAAAAGCAGCGCCGTGGTTGTCTTGCCTGTACCAGTCTGCCCGGTAAGCAGACATGACGTGCCCACCTCCAGGCCCCCGCCAAGTAACGCATCCAGCGCCGGCGCCCCAGTCTGCAAGATCGCCGGCTGCGTGTGCACAATAGACTTAATGCCGTGCAGTCGAGGATAGACAACCAGCCCACCCGTCTCGATACGATAATCATGGTAACCTTCGTGAAAGGGCATCCCGCGCAGCTTTGCGATGCGCAATCGTCGCCGTATATCGCCATAGTCGAGCGCAAACATCTCCAATGCAATGATGCCGTGGACGAGACTGTCAAGCGTCGTATCTCCGCTGGCGGTGCGTTCTCGGTCCAGCAACAGCACGGTCGCCCCGCCCGACACCATGACCTGCCGAATAGCCAAAATCTGACGGCGATAACGCAGCGGCGTATCTGACAGTAAACGAAGTTCATTGATCGAGTCGAAAACGATGCGATCGGGGCGGATGCGATCGACTATGTCCAGTACCTCTTCCGTCACTTCACGTAACTCCACCTGCGAGCTGGGAAAGATGGATTGGTCCTCCGACAGATCTTGGGCATCGTGAATGGCGACCAACTCGTGAATGGTCACCCCGGTCATGTCCCAGCCGTGAGAAGCCGCTACCGCCAGAATCTCCTGCTCAGTTTCAGAGAGCGTGATGTAAAGTACGGATTCACCGGCCTGGGCGCCGGCGCGTGCGAACTGGAGGGCCAGGGTCGTCTTGCCGGCGCCAGATTCTCCCTGGACGAGGTACAGGCGCTGTCGGGGCAGACCGCCGTTCAGCAAGTGATCCAGGCCGGCAATGCCGGTAGGTATTTGGGATAGCAGTTCAATGGGGAGACTCATTTTAGACCTCTCTCTTGATTATTTATATGGAAGTGTAAGGCTATCTGGCGGAATTTACAACTGCCTTTTGATCTATGGTATTGGACGCGGCATGCTGTCTTTATGAATCAGCAACTATTCGCGACATCATGCGGATTCTTATTATCCGTCATTTTCCACCTGTGCTATAATCGCATCTGTTTCAGCCATTGTCAGGGACTTCGCGTCATAGCCATCTGCTTGGAATCTCATTCCGTAAATTCACAGCACTCCGGCGAAGTTGGCCTGTCTAGATTGCAGACGTAGTGCTGCACACTGTAATTTGCGGATAGACAGTTATAGTCCGGTTTCTGGCATCTACTAAAATTGCCGTCAATGGTATACTCACGGAAAACTATGTCAATCACAATTAAAGGCGCGGGCCTGCTCAAACAACATCTCCCCTCGGACGCTACCCTACAGGATGTCTCTACTGTAGGCCAGGCTATCGAACGGCTGGCCCTGCCCAATGTCGGTTCCCTGCTCATGCTGGTCAATGGACAGATGGTGCATTGGCACACCCCGTTGCAGGACGGAGACACCCTGGAACTCATCCCCGCCATCTGCGGCGGGTCATAACCGATTTTACAATCTCTTACTCAAAACGAAGGAGTTCTCATGGCAGTTGGTGGCGTGTGGGGCAAGTTGTTACATGTGGATTTAACTGAGGGACGTCACTGGATCGAGGAGCCGGCGGACGAGATCTACCTGAAACTGCTCGGCGGACGTGGGCTGGTGGCGTATCTCCTTTTGCGTGATCTGCCGGTCGGTATCGATCCGCTGGGCGCCGAGAATCTGTTGATCTTCGCGCCGGGCATCCTGCAAGGATCCAATCTCCCCGGTGCGGGTCGCCACGGGGTAGGGGCCAAGAGCCCGCTCACCGGCGCCATTGCCAGCGCCGAATCCGGCGGCTGGTGGGGTCACGAGTTCAAGCGCAGCGGCTACGATGCCCTCATCGTCCACGGCAAGGCGGAGAAGCCCGTCTACCTCTGGATCAAAGACGGCGCCGTCGAAATTCGCAGCGCCGAGCATCTGTGGGGCAAGGATACCGCCGATGTAGAGTGGGCCATCCAGGGGGAACTGGACGACAAGCGCATCCGCGTTTCCCAGTGTGGCATCGCCGGCGAGAACGGCGTGCTCTTCGCCAACATCGTCAACGACATCAACCGGGCCGCCGGGCGCGGCGGGCTGGGCGCCGTCATGGGCAGCAAGAATTTGCGCGCCGTAGCCGTGCGCGGCAACCTCAACATCCCGGTCAGCGAGCGCAAACGGGTCACCGGCGTCTCCAAATGGCTGGCCGACAACTACAAGACAAAAGCCGCCAGTTTCGTGGCGATTGGCACGCCGGGCAATGTCAATTCCCTGGCCCCGGCCAGCGCACTGCCCACCCACAACTTCCAGGATCCCTTCTTCGCCGAACACAAGAGCATCAGCGGACAGTTGATGCAAGAGACGATCCTGATCGGGCGCGATACCTGCCAGGCCTGCCCCATCAGTTGCAAGCAGGTGGTGGAATACGAGGATCAGGAATATCCAGAGAACCCCTATTTGCGCTCCGATTTTCTACATAAGCTCAAAATTTCCAAAGAGTATGGCGGTCCGGAGTACGAATCGATCGCGGCCCTGGGCAGCGCCTGCGGTGTGGACGATTTCATCGCCATTGCCAAGGCCAACGAGCACACGGCGCGCTGGGCGATGGACTCTATCAGCCTGGGCATGACCATTGCCTTTGTCATGGAGTGTGTGGGGCGGGGGTTGCTGACCGCCGAACAGACCGGCGGCTTCCTGCCCCGTTTTGGCAGCGCCGCCGACATGCTGCAAGCGGTGGAGATGATCGCCCGCGGTGAAGGCTTCGGGGCGCAGATGGGTCAGGGATCCAAGCGGCTGGCGGCCTGGATCGGCGGCGACGCTGCCGACTCTTTAGTAGAGGTGAAGGGCCAGGAGCTGCCCATGCACGAGCCTCGCGCCAAACACGCCCTGGGCATAGGCTATGCCGTGGCGCCGGTGGGGGCGGACCACATGATGAACATGCACGACACCGGCTTCGCCCAGCCCGGCGACGGCCTGGAACGGGTGGCCGAGATCAAGCGCTTTGCGCCCATGCCCTTCAACTATCTGGGCGACGAAAAGATGGATCTCTTCTACCACGAAGTGAACCGCAAACACATGTTGGACAGTGCGGTTATCTGTCACTTTCTGCCCTACTACCCCAGCCATCTGGCCGAGGTGCTGGCCGGCGTCACCGGTCATGAGTTCACCCCCCAGGAACTGCTGACCGTGGGCGAGCGAGCGCAGACGTTGAGCCGCCTCTTCAACCTGCGCGAAGGCTTCTCGGTTGAGGACGACCGCCTGCCCCGCCGCGTGATGAAGGCCTTTGTCGAAGGGCCGCTGGCCGGCGTCGAGATCACCGAGGAGGCCTTCCTGCACGCGCGCAATCACTGGTACGGCCTGATGGGCTGGACGGAGGCGGGTGTTCCCACCGCAGAGCGTTTGCAGACACTTGAACTCACCCAGATATTGGAGGGGATCGACGTAGTGGCGGCCTAGCCGGCGTCCGTTGCGGGGACCTCATTGACAAGAGCAGAGGGCCCGGCGCCGCTCGGAGTCATGGGCGCAGAAGGGCCGGCTGCTCACCGGGGAAAGACGCAAGACAGCCGCCACCGGCAGACCGCCCTGGGTGGTAACGCGTATGCTGGGGTTTGGTGTAAAGCGTGAAACAGATCTTTCTATTTCACACTTTACACCAAACCCACTCCCCATCCACTGCGACTTGTCATTCCTGGGCTTTGGCACCACCCGGTCGTGCGTCAGCTTGGCGATGTCAGTAGGGTAAGGACAGCCACAAAGAACGCAGAGAACACAAAGCAGAACGCAAAGCATCGATCTCTGTGTTCTTTGTGTTCTCTGTGGTGAAGGCAGCCGTAGTGTGGGGCACTTGACACGCTCATCGGGATCAGCCAGCCCCACTCGTTGCACCGGCGCAGGTCGAGAGGGACGTGGGGAAGACCGTAGGGTAAGTTACTTCATTGCACTGAAAAAGGGGCGAGCAACCGCTTCCGATCGTTGTAGGATTCGGGCGATTCGGACCACCGCGGGAATTGCTTACCCTTTGTGCTATAATCGGCTTATCAGCCATGGCACGCTGCTGAAATGGAGCTGTTGGAATGGAGTACCGAATTGAGCCGTATTGCCTATGAGGAACTGGCCAATAACCTGGCCAGTGTCTTGCATCGAGTCGTTACCGAAGACGCCGTCGTCGTCGTTGAGACCGAGGGCGGCGAGTTGGCAATACTACGCGCCCTGGCGCCGTCTGAGTTTCCAGGCAAGAACGAAGCCGACTACCGAGCATTTCGTTCGGCTGCCGGGTGCTGGCATGATGTAGATGTCGATGCGCTGATTGATCAGGTTTACACTCACCGTAACCAGCCGGGGCGCCCGCCGGTTTCCTTATGAAATATCTGGTTGACACCGACTGGGTGATTGAGTACCTCAAAGGACGTGAGCCGGTGGTCAGCTTGCTCTCCGAACGAACACGAAGCCTTGTGGACTAACCTGCCCATTTCCCTGCGTTTCCCATCAATCATAAATTTGCCCCTGAAACGCCGGAGACCGCACGGCTTGCCCAAAAGGACTAGCCGTGCGGTCTCCGGTACTTCCCTGCAATAACATTGGTGGGCGAGATAGGACTCGAACCTACGACCTCACGGATGTGAACCGTGCGCTCTAACCAGCTGAGCTACTCACCCTCACTTGTCGATCACAGTCTACCACACTGCGTGGATTTTGCAAATTGGGGGCGCTGTCTGGTAGGGTGATTCGACCGGTTGGTCTGTGTTTAATTTTGGTTTGTGTCTATCTCTGAAGACTGAGAATCGATCATGCCCCATTTCTATCGCAGCGGACGCCATCTGTTTCGGCTCTTTCTGATTCTGGTGCTGGCCATGGCCCTCTTCGGCTGGTGGTACGCAGACCAGAACTGGCGCCCCGCCGCCGAGAACTTCCAACTCCCTGTGCTCACCGACGAGATCGATTGGCTCAACCTGGGCGCCGGTCTGGTTGAAGACGCCATCGAGATCTTCCAGAGCGCCACCAGCCGTTGACTGGGACGCAGGCGGCCATTGACCCCACGCTGTGCCTCCCCACGCTGGCCTACTGATGCACGATCACGATCGTGCCTGGATTTTCGTCGTCGCTGATAAACCAGCCCTGCTCTGTAAAGGTAGGGCTGGCCCACTCGAACAACCAACGCGCGTCTTCAGGGCTCATATTGATGCAGCCGCGGCTGGCCGGTCGCCCAAAGTTGGCGTGCCAGGTGGTGCCGTGGAAGGAGTAGTCCTGGTAGAAGTACTGCACCCAGGGCACGTTGCGCAGATAATAGTAATCGCCGGTGGCGCGGTTGCCGCCGTACATATCCTGTAGCGGCGTCTTGGCCCAGATGCGGAAGGAACCGGTCACCGTGGGCGTATTGGGCAACCCTGTCGAGACGACAAAGGCGCGCGTGGGGGTCGTCCCCTCGTAGGCTGTGACGCGCTGTTCGCTCAGATCCACGGCGATCCACTTGTCGGTGGTCGTGGGGTACTCGCTGTAGATCAAAAATCCGTTTTCGTCGACGCTGCTGTTCATCCCCATCCGCTCGTAGAGCCGCGGCGGCACCACGTTAAGCCGATCTCCCGGCTTGATGCGGTTGGGATCGAGCAGTTGGTTGGCCTGGATGATGGCGCCCGGCGTCGTGTCGTATTGATTGGCAATGCTGCCGATACTTTCCCCGGCCTGTACCACATGCACCCGAGTCTCGCCGTCGATTAACCCGGTGGCAAGCGCAGGCACGATCAATTCACGCCCTACCATCAACCGTTGCCCTACATTGATGCGATTCTGCGCAGCCAACCAGGCCAGACTGGTCCGGTGACGCGCCGCAATCGAGAAGAGTGTATCGCCGGGTTCGACCCGATACGTGGTCGTGTCGACCAGGTCGATGCTACTGTCCGACGGGTTCTCAGTGACATCGGCGCTGTCAGGCAGAACCAGGCGCTGACCCGCCCACACAAAGTCGACGTTGTTCAGACTGTTCAGGCCGCGTAAGATCTCGACACTGGTTCCATGCTCTTTGGCGATCTCACTCAACGTTTCACCCGGCTGCACGATGTGAATCTCGTCGGCCAATGCCACCGCAGGCATGGCAACGATCAGGCCAATCACCAGAAATGCCCCGGCCACGTAGCTGAGTACTCGGTTTTTCATGAGCATGGCTGTATCCCTCAAAAGTGTCTCGCTGGAATTTGTCCCAATCCTCGGAAGATGAGAGCAGATACGGGGCAGTATATATAATGCCGTCAACATAGTCTAATGCTTGTCCGTATAGTCTAATGCTTGTCCGTTTCCAATTCCATCCGCCGTTCATGTTAGAATGCGCACAAGCCCGCGTCATGCCTGCAGCCTCCGTTGCACCGTTGCACAAAGGATGTTTTTGTGGACAAGATTCTAGTCGTTGAAGATGAACCCGCTTTGGTGGATACGTTGGACTATGCGCTCTCACGCCAGGGGTACAAGGTGGTGATTGCCCGCGACGGCATTACTGCGCTGGATATGGCACGCCAACAGAACCCGGATCTGATCCTGTTGGATGTGATGCTACCGGGATTGGATGGTTTCGAGATCTGCCGTGTTCTGCGCCAGGAGATGAACGTGCCCATCCTGATCCTGACGGCACGCGATGATGAGATCGATAAGATCGTCGGGCTAGAGGTCGGCGCCGACGATTACTTGACCAAACCCTTTAGCATGCGCGAACTGATGGCGCGCGTCAAGGCGCACTTGCGCCGTGTGCGTCTGATCCGTGAGGAACTCAGCGTCGGCGCAGAAATGGCACCGGCCCGGGTGGCCAGCCTCGGTCGGCCCTTGATCTTTGATACCCTGATCATCGATCCTGACCGGCGTGAAGTAACCCTCAACGATGAGGTGCTTCACCTCAAGCCCAAGGAGTACGAACTCCTCGTTTTCTTTGCTCAAAACCGACGCATTGTGCTGGGCCGCGATCTGATTCTAGAACGCGTTTGGGGATGGGATTACAGTGGCGGCAGCCGCACCGTGGACGTCCATATTCGGTGGCTGCGCGAGAAGGTGGAGGTAGATGCCTCTGACCCCAAACGCATTGTCACCGTACGCGGCAGCGGTTATCGTTTTGAAGGGTAGCCTTCCTTTTGCAATTTGTTCCCTTGAAACCATGAGATCATGTTCAAATTCCAGTCGCTGCGCTGGCGGATTGCGCTAACCTACACCGCCCTGATCATCGTGATCATGGTGGGGCTGACCCTCTACTTGACGCGCCAGGTGCAGGCTGTGGCATTGGCCAACCTGCGCCAAGGGCTGCTGGCCGATGCCAATCTGCTGGCCAGCCATCGCGTCCTGCGCGGTGGATTGGCGGCAGGGGCGTGGCAGCCGGGCGAAATGGATCTGGCGGCGATGGTGGCCGAGTGGGCCGATCTGCTGGATACGCGCATCACGGTGATTGGGGTCGATGGGGTTGTCCTTGCCGACTCGGCGGATGACGTCGCCAGCATGGAGAATCATGGCCGGCGGCCCGAAGTTGTGGCGGCCCTGCGTGACGGGATAGGCGAAAGCACGCGATTCAGTCGGAGTATCGGCCTGGCTATGGTCTACGTGGCTGTGCCCATTACGCCGCTTGAGGAGGGCGCAAGCGAGCCGTTGGGTGTTTTGCGGCTCTCGCTGCCTATCTCTACTGTCGATCACGGTGTCGCCCCCATGCGCAATGTCGTCATCGTCGGCGGCTTGATTGCAACGCTGCTCACCATTCTGCTTTCTCTCTTCATCGCCGAACGCATCGCCCGGCCCGTGCGCCACCTTACCCAGGTTGCCACGCAAATGTCACAAGGGCATTGGGGCGAACAGCTTATCCCCTCGCGGCAGGACGAAGTCGGCCAGTTGATTCGGGCCTTCAACCGCATGGCCGAACGTTTGCAGCGGCAGATGGGCTTTCTGGAACACGAACAGCAGCGGCTTTCCATCGTCCTCGATAACATGGCCGACGGCGTCCTCATCCTCGATGCAGATGGCACTGTGCAGATGATCAACCCGGCGGCGGCACGTCTTCTGCATGTCAGCAGTAAACGGGTTTCGAACTTCTCGTTTCCCCAGGTCGCCCGCGACCATCGTCTCGTCGAGATCTGGCGTCGTTCCCAAAACAGCGCGCTGTCTGAAGAAGCCATCCTCGAAGTGGATCGCCGCGTGATCCGCATCGTCTCCACACCGTTTGGCGACGGCAGCCAACGCGGTTACAACATCATCCTCCAGGATCTGACGCAGCTCCGCCGCCTCGAAACCGTGCGTCGAGACTTCATCAGCAACATCTCTCACGAGCTGCGTACACCGCTCGCATCGCTGCGCGCCCTGGTAGAGACCCTGCGCGATGGCGCCATGGATGATCCCCCCGCTGCCCAACGTTTCCTTGACCGTATCGAAACCGAGGTCGACGCCCTGGCCCAGATGGTGCAAGAACTTCTCGAACTCTCGCGCATTGAATCGGGACGCGTGCCGCTGCGCCTGCGCCCGACGCCGCTCAGCGAGATCATCTTGCACCCGGTGGAACGGCTGCAACCACAGGCCGAACGCGCCGGGATTGAGTTGATTGTCGATCTCAAAGGTGGGTTGCCCCCGGTCATGGCCGACAGCGAACGTGTGCAGCAGGTGATCACCAATCTGGTTCACAACGCCATCAAGCACACCCCGGCAGGCGGATCGATCGCTGTCCGCTCGTCCATGCAGCCGGATCGCTTCCCCAACGCCGCCATCGTTTCGGTGATCGACACCGGCGAAGGCATCTCCAGCGATGATCTGCCGCGTATCTTCGAACGCTTCTACAAAGTCGACCGCGCCCGCTCGGCAGGCGGCACCGGTCTGGGTCTCGCCATTGCCAAACATGTCGTGCAGGCGCACCAGGGCGATATCTGGGCCGAAAGCGTCGAAGGCCACGGCAGCACCTTCTCCTTTTGCCTTCCTCTCGTTAACAGTACAACCCAAGATTTAACCAATCGTTAACAATTTGCTTGCGCAATCTGTAACAATCGTTAACCATCGGCGCTTATGCTGAAGGGCGCAAGGTACTGTGCTGTTTGGGAGATCGATTGTTCCATCTCTGTACCAGGCTTTGTGACGAAGTCCATCCTTATACTCTGACATGACTGAATTCTTGGAGGAACTCTATGCGTCGTTTGTTGTTTATGGTTGTCGCCCTGTTTGCGTTGGTGCTCTCTGCCTGCACCTCACCGACTACAGCGCCGGCTGCCACTGAAGCTGAAGCTACGACTGCGCCTGCCGCAGCGGCAACCGAAGCCATGCCTGCCGAAGCCATGCCCGCCGCTGAAGGCGAGCTGCCCGAAGTCAATCCGCTGGAACTGAGCGGGGATATTATCGTCGCCGGTAGCTCCACCGTCTATCCCTTGACCGAAGCGATGGCCGAACGTTTCCAGGACGAAGGCTATAGCGGCAATATCACCATCGATAGCATTGGCAGCGGCGCCGGTTTCGAGCGCTTCTGCGTCGCCGGTGAAAGCGATATTTCCAATGCCAGCCGCCCGATCAAGGACAGCGAGATCGAATCTTGTGCCGCCATCGGCCGCACACCCATCGAATTCCGCGTCGGCACCGATGCCCTGGCCGTCGTCGTCAGCGCCGAGAACGACTTCGTCGACAACGTGACCCTGGAGGAGCTGGCCCAGATCTTCTCGACGGCCACCACCTGGTCTGATGTGCGCGCCGAATGGCCCAACCAGCCGATCCAGCGTTTCAGCCCCGGCACCGACAGCGGCACCTTCGACTACTTTGTCGAGGTTGTCATGGGCGAAGAGGAAGCCCCTCTGTTGAGCGCTGAGAACCTGCAACTGAGTGAAGATGACAATGTGTTGGTGCAGGGCGTCGAAGGCAGCCCTTACGCCATCGGTTACTTCGGCTACGCCTACTACGAGGAAAATGCCGAAGCGCTCAAGATCCTCTCGATTGAAGGTGTGGAACCCACCTTCGACGCAGTCGAAGGCGGCGAATACCCGCTGGCTCGCCCGCTCTTCATCTATTCGGATGCGACGGTTATGAGCGAGAAGCCGCAGGTTGCCGGTTTCATCAACTTCTACCTGACCTACGTCAACGAAGAGATCGAGCGGGTCGGTTACTTCCCTGCCAGCGAGGCCGCACTCAATGCCGCTCGCGATGCATGGACGGCCGCCCAGTAGGGCAACCTGAACCTGCTTCCCTCTGTCGCCGGCGGTAGTCTTGCGCTTCGACAGGGGAGGGGGAAACTTTCCCCCCTCCCCTGTCGTTTTGTTGATTTTTCGACAGGCATCTTTGGCGACAGTCTGTGAGCATAACGTGTACTGCACTTGCGCAAAATCCCACGCGACGCGCCGGATGTGATAGCATGGACGAGGAAAGACCGTGGCACAAAACATGAACCGGCTGGTTTCAGCCGTCTCTGCCGAAACAACAGGAAGACCCATGGGACGCGAATCGACTCGCACCGTCGCTGACGTTACACCTGGCGGGCCAAAACCGGATCTCACACGCCAGCCTCGCCTGGGGGAATCGCTTATTCAAGGGTTCCTTTTTCTGTGTGGGGCGATCTCCATTCTAACCACGATTGGCATTGTCTACGTGCTGGGTCGAGAGTCGCTGCTCTTTTTTACCAGCGGCGAGGTGTCACTCATCGAATTCTTCTCAGGAATTCACTGGCAGCCGGCCATCGGACAGTTTGGTATCTGGCCTTTGGTGACGGCAACGCTGATGGTCAGCTCCATCGCCATGGTGGTGGCACTCCCGATAGGCCTGGGCGTGGCAATCTATCTGAGCGAGTACGCCTCGGCGCGTGCCCGCGCCATTCTCAAGCCGATTTTGGAAGTGTTGGCAGGCGTGCCGACAGTGGTCTACGGCTACTTCGCACTCACTTTTATGACGCCACTCTTGCGCCTGATCTTTGGCCGCGACGTGGTGGATATATACAACACCGCCTCCGCCGGTATCGTGATCGGGATCTTGATCATCCCGCTGATCAGTTCGATGAGTGAGGATGCCCTCAGCGCGGTGCCCGATTCGCTGCGTCAGGCGGCCTACGGGCTGGGCGCCACCAAACTAGAGACGGCCACGCGCATCGTGCTCCCCGCGGCGCTGTCCGGCATCACAGCGGCCTGCATTGTGGCGATCTCGCGTGCCATTGGCGAAACCATGATCGTGGCGATTGCGGCCGGCGCCGGCCCTAATTTCACGCTGAATCCCTTCTCTGCCGCCGAGACCATGACGGGGCACATTGTGCGCATCAGCGGCGGTGACCTGAGTTACGATTCCATTGACTACAACAGTCTCTTTGCCATCGGCCTTCTGCTCTTCTTGTTTACGCTGGGCCTCAACGTGCTTAGCCAGCAGATTGTGCGCCGATTCCGCGAGGTGTACGAATGAGTGTACAGACCGAACAGATCTCCGTCCCTTCGGCCGGCACCCTCCCCAGTGGAGAGGAGTATCGCCGCCTGACCCAGGCCCGTCAGCGCCGCGGCACGATCTGGGCGACGATCTTTCAAGTTTCAACCGTCATCGGCATTATCGCCTTGACCGCGCTGTTGTATACGGTGATTAACCAATCGTTTGGCCTGGCCGTGGTCGTCAACACCATCGATCCGGCTACCCTGGCTATCGACGGCGTCTCTCTGGAAGATCAGACCCAAGAGCAGTTACTCGAGGTGCTGCGCGCCAATGTGTCCCGCGGCTTGATGCGTCGGTTCGAGTCGGAAACGCCGGTGGCAGAACGCAGCCGTGCGGACGTCTACGATCTCGTGCAAACCTGGGTGGTTGAGCCAACCATTGAAGAGACCTGGCCGTTGGTAGATTCTATCTTCCGCCGTGGCGCCATTGAAGCGACCGTAGCCGAAAAATACCCGAACGATAGGCTCACCTTTCGCAGTTGGCTGACCCCCGACTTCGTGTCCTCAACGCAGTCGAGTGATCCGATTGCCGCCGGCGTACGCACCGCCATCTTTGGCTCGTTATGGACGATCTCCATCACGATTCTCTTCGCCTTCCCCATTGGGGTCGGCGCGGCGATTTATCTGGAAGAGTACGCCCGCCGCGATCTCTGGATCAACCGTCTGATCCAGACCAACATCAACAATCTGGCCGGGGTGCCTTCCATTATTTACGGTATGTTGGGGCTGGCTATCTTTGTACGTGCGCTGGAACCCATCACCAGTGGCACGGCGCTGGGCCTTTCCGATGCCACGACGGCCAATGGACGCACGATCCTGTCCGCCGGGTTGACGTTGGCGATCTTGATCCTGCCGCTGCTGATCATCAACGCCCAAGAGGCCATCCGCGCCGTTCCAACCTCGTTGCGGCAGGCAGGCTATGGATTGGGCGCCACCCAGTGGCAGGTGATCTGGAGCCATGTGCTGCCCAATGCCCTGCCTGGTATCCTGACCGGGGCGATTTTGTCCGTTTCGCGTGCCATCGGCGAGACGGCGCCGCTGGTTGTGATCGGGGCGTCGACTTTTATCACGGCCGATCCAAGCGGGCCGTTCTCGAAGTTCACGACGCTGCCTATCCAGATCTATCAGTGGACCTCGCGCCCGCAGGCAGAATTCCGCAACCTGGCGGCAGCGGCGATTGTGGTGCTGCTGATTTTGCTGTTGACGCTCAACGCGTCCGCCGTGATTCTACGCAACCGTTTTCAGCGTCAGAGTCTGTAACCAATACTAAACTTAGTACACTGTAAGTGAAGTAAGTGGAAGGTTGTTTTGTCGGCTGGGCCGAAGGCCCAGCCGACAAAACAACTACATACTTTACAGAGCACCTAGCGAGGAGCTTGCATCTATGACCATTTCGTTAGCCAAACCGACCCGCGGCTATTCTTTTGACACGCCGCAAGAGGCGACGCCGGGTGAAGTCGCTATCTCCACCCAGGATCTCAATGTATTCTACGGCGCCTTCCTCGCCGTGCGAGACGTGAATTTGAACATTGCCAAACGACGCATCACCGCCATGATCGGTCCATCCGGCTGCGGCAAGAGCACGGTGTTGCGCGCCTTCAACCGCATGAACGACCTGATCGCAGGCGCCCGTGTTGAAGGAGAGGTTCACTTTCAGTCGCAGAATATCTACGCCCCCCATGTAGATCCGGTGGAAGTACGCCGTCGCATCGGTATGGTCTTTCAGAAACCCAACCCCTTCCCCAAGTCGATCTACGAGAATGTGGCCTGGGGTGCCCGCATCAACGGCTTCAAGGGAGACATGGATGCGCTTGTCGAGCAGTCGCTGCGCGGGGCGGCCTTGTGGGATGAGGTCAAAGACAAGTTGCAGCAGAGCGCGTTGGGGCTATCAGGCGGACAGCAGCAGCGGCTATGTATTGCCCGTGCCATTGCCGTCAAACCCGAAATCATCCTGATGGACGAGCCGGCTTCGGCCCTCGACCCCATCGCCACGCTCAAGATCGAAGACTTGATGCAGGAATTGGCCAAGGAATACACGATCATCGTTGTCACACACAATATGCAACAGGCGGCGCGTGTCTCGGATTTCACGGCGTTCTTCATGGTCGACGAACACCGCGCCGGGCATCTGGTGGAGTTCGGCCCAACCGAACGTCTCTTCACCAGGCCCGCGGATAAGCGCACCGAAGACTACATCACGGGGCGATTTGGATAATCTTGAGGCCAGTGGCATGGCACTATCTCAGCCCCAGGCTCTACCGGCGGGCGGCAAGGAGCTCACGATGCGGACACTCTTCGAACTGGAATTGAATAAGTTGCAGGATGAAGTCTTGATGATGGGCAGCATGGTCATTCAGGCCCTGAGAGACTCGATTGATGTGTTGAAACGTCAGGATTTGGAGGGTGGACAGCGCCTGATCGACAACGACCGCTTGATCAACGATAAACGATACACCATCGAATTGCGGGTGTTGACCGTGATCGCCACGCAGCAGCCAATGGCAGGCGATCTGCGTTTGCTGGCCGCCGTCCTCGAAATTGTGACGGAACTCGAACGCATCGGCGATTACGCCAAAGGTATCGGCAAGATCACCCTGCTCCTCGGCCACGAACCCTTTGTCAAACCTCTGGTCGACATCCCCAAGATGTGCGACAAGGTGCTCGATATGTTGCGCCGTTCGCTCGATGCCTTCATCGAACAGGATCTCGAAGTGGCGCGTCACCTGCCGTCTGAAGACGACGAAGTCGACGAGCTTTACAATAAAGTGCAGCGCGATCTGATCGAGCTGTTGATGGATCGTCCTCAGTTGATGGACCGCGCCAACTATATCCTGTGGGCAGCGCACAATTTGGAGCGCGCCGCCGACCGCGTCACCAATATCTGTGAGCGCATCATCTTCACCGTCACCGGTGAACTGGTCGAGATGGACGCCAATTGAGGAGAGGGTAGTGACGCCGGTGTATCTCAGTATGGGCAGGTTCATCGCCAAAATTACGCGAGCGAAGTCACCCGGGTCTAATTCAGATTCGGGGCGAACTTGCCCCCCAACAGAGGTACGGGTTTGGGTGGGGCGGGGAACCGACGTCGCTCTGTGCGCCTCCTACCGGCGAAACTACCTGCCGCCCCACCCAAACCCCTACGACTTGCCCCCCAACTTGCATTACACCCAGTCACCCATAGGTGTTAAGATAAGCTCCGTTCGAGCAAGTGCTGGGGTCTTCCCTCCTGGCGTCACGTCCAGAAGGGAAGAGCCACAGAGAACACAAAGAACACATAGATAAGGACGTTTCCCTCTTCTTCTTTGCGTTCTTTGTGTTCTTTGTGGTCAATTCTCTTGCCTGCACACGAGGACGCGGGGGGCGTGAAGCATAGAGCCTTAACTTAACGCCTATGCCCAGTCACCCCAGGCACAGGACAATCACGTCCTGTGCCTGTTTTTAGTATCGTAGGACAATCGTAGGGTAACCGCGAAAAGATGGCTTTGGCCACCATTTTTCTCAATCGGCATACTCCAGGGGCGCGCCGTGCGCGTACGCGCAAAACGGTGCAAAAGCCGATGCCCTCGCCCCCCCGCGTTTGCAGATTTTGAGAAATGATGCACAATACTGGTAGTCTTCGACGTTATTTTGGATAACGTGAATGGTACGCTGGCATGGCGGTGCTGCACGATTCCCCCCTCATGTTGACAAGTGCTCTTGCAGAGAATGCTTTAGGAGGATTCCCATGTACAAACCCCGACCTTCATTTTGGGCAGTCGTGTTGCTCGTTGCCCTGTTGACTCTTGCCGGGTGTGCGCCTAGCGCCAATCTCGGCACCGACATCAGCGTCGATCCCAATGCCCCCCTGGTGGTCGATCTGCCTGCGATTTCCATTAACATTTCGCAAACAGGCGCCGCTTCGCTGGGCAATGTCCCGCTTGCGCAACTGGGGAGTTTGGTCGGCCTGGATCTTTCTGCGCTGTCGGTTCCGCAGTCCTGGGTCGAGTTCCTGGTGAGCGGCAATATTCAGCACCTCCAGATCACCAACACCAAAGATGGTCTGTACATCCTCGTCAACGGTGAACGCATTCCTTCGCTTGCTTATGAAGGCGATTCACTCCAGGTTAGCGCGGATGTGCTCAGTTCGCTGGGGATGGCGGTGCCGATGCTCGACATCATGCTGCCTATGGTCAACAAACTGGGGTTGGGGATCGTGGTCAACTTCCCTGTGGCGGAGGGTGTCGCCAGGATTCCGCTTTATGTCAATGGCAGCGGCAGCGCCGCCGCCATCGCTCACCAGGCGCAACAGAATTTTCTGGCCCGGGTGGGCACACCGCCGCGCATCAATTTGCCCGTCTTTTATGCAATGGACGGCAGTTGGACTGTGGGCAACCTGACCGAGACTGAATGGTCGGCATTGACGGGCATTCCTTTCTACGCCTTGCAGATGAACCCGGTATGGGTCAACCGAATTTCAGCGGCGGGTGTGTCGCAGATCAGCCTCAGTACTGATATGAGCGGCATTCGGCTGAGCATCAACGGCAACACGCTGCCCACCCTGACCTGGGGCGATGGCGAACTGGTGCATTTGCTCAACCTGGCCGAGCAGACCGGCCTGCTGGATATGATGGCCCCTGGGATGAACATGAACGAGATGCTGGCGATGATCAATCAACTGTTGCCCATGATCACATCCGCCGATTTTGATATGACCGTTCATATGCCGGGGCCGGCAATGGCGAGTCGCTAGCCGTTTTGTTTCCACGCACCTGAAGCTCAACGGCTACGCTTCCACAAACAAAAAAGAGACCTGCCCAACCGGGCAGGTCTTTTGATTGGTAAATGGGTGGCTTTTCGATGATCTGCTTCGGGTTACGGATCGCGGAGGACGCAGTCGCCCGTCATGTAGAGTTCGCCGTTGTCAAAGCCGCGGTGCGCATAGTATTCCTGTGTGCCCGTCGCCGCAATCACGCTGATCCGCCGGAAACCGGCTTCATGGCTGATCCGCCGCGCCGCCTCGATCAGCCGTGTGCCCAGGCCGACGTGTTGCGTGGCGCCGGGTTCGTCCTGGCCCACAGCGAGGGCCGGTCCGTAGACATGCACTTCGCGGATCATGGCATTGCCGCGGATCTCCTCCAAAAAGGATCGACTGCCCGCCTCCTCAAACTTGGGCAAACTTAGCCGCAAAAACCCTGCTATCAAATAACCGGCAGCATCTGGTACCACATAGTGCAAAAAGTGCTCCACCGTCAGATCCGTCTCATAGACGTGATCGCGCAAGGATAACTCTTCCTCGTGCACTTCGCGACGGCGCACTTCGTGACAGCGGATACACCCGCACTGCTGCCCGCGGCGGCGCAGTTCCTCATGCACGACCTCGCGCAAGTTGCTCACTTTGACGCCGGCTTGAATGTGATGCGCCGGGATGTCGCGGAAGAGCCGGTTGACGCGTGTGTAGGGAGGAATCGACGGTTTGATCTCGGCCAGCAGCGAAACCAACTCCGCCTCTGTGTAGGGTCGATAGCTACCGGACAGGTAACGATTGTAGAGTTCAGTGCCTGCGATCAGCGAACAGGGATAGATCTTCAACTCATCGGGACAGATGGCCGGGTCCGAGAAGAAACGTGCAAAGTCGGCGCGATCCTTTTCGGGGGTAGCCCCGTACAGATTCGGCATCCAATGCAGATGCAGTTTGAACCCGGCGCTGCGCAGCAACCCCAGCGCTTCGCGCACCCCGGCTACGCCATGCCCGCGTTGATTCAACGCCAGGATCTCGTCGTCCAGGCTCTGCACGCCGATCTGCACTTTGGTGACACCCAATTTGCGCAGATGACGAATCTCTTCGGGCGTGATCCAGTCGGGCCGCGTTTCGATGACCAGCCCCACATTGCGGTGCCGCGCCCGCACATTGTACGCTTGCGCCTCCTCCAACGTCGCCGCCGGCTGATAGTCGGGATTCCCATAGGCATTCATGGCGTCGAAACAGCGACGGACGAACCACTCGCGGTAGTCCTGGCTGTAGGCGCTCCACGTGCCACCGAGGATCAGCAGTTCCACCTTCTTGGCGTCATGGCCGATATTCTCGAAGGCGTCGATGCGCCCGTATGTCTGCAAAAAGGGATCGAAGCCGTCGCGCTCGGCACGCTGGCAGCCCGGCTCGTCGTAGATATAGCTTTTGGGCATGCGCCAGTCATCGGGGCAGAAGATGCACTTGCCCGGGCAGCCGGCGGGAGCGGTCAACACCGTTACCGGGGCAACGCCCGAGGCGGTACGCATGGGCTTCATGCGGATGCGATCCATGATCGTGGGATCCGGCTCTAGATCGCCTTCCTCGACAAGATGACGGTAGCCCGCCACTAGATCCGATTTGGCGAAGAAACCTTTGCCCTCTTTCGGATAGCGGGATAGAATGGCACGTAACGTGCGCCGCGAATCCCACTCTGCGTCGGGCACCTGCAACACTTCGCGAAAGATGGTGTGCAGTTCCACGGCATGGGTCGCCGCATCGAAAGTCTTTTTTTGTTGCCAGCGTTGGCCTTTTTCTTTGACGTCGGCTGGAATTTCGTCTTGCGTTAATACGCGTTTCATTGAATCAATCCATTCCCTGCAAAACACGAATTGCCATGCAACCTGCCACTGTAGATCGTCTCCTGGCGCTCAATCGAACCTTTTACGAGTCGGTCGCCGATCATTTCGACGCCACGCGACAGGGCTGGACGCCTGGGCACCTGGCTATTGTACCGTATTTTCAGTCGGGTACGAAACAAAATCCCATCTCTGTCCTCGACGTAGGGTGTGGCAATGGGCGTCTGGCGCGCCTGCTGGCCGAGCAAGAGATCCATTGTACCTACGTAGGTGTGGACAACGACGCGCGCCTTTTGACGATGGCCGAACAGGCTGTCACCCGCTTGGACGCCATTGACGCCCGCTTTGTGCAGGCCGATCTGGCATCGCCTGCATGGGCCGCCGCGCTGCATGACGAACGCTTCGACGTGGTCCTCTGCCTGGCCACGGTGCAACATCTGCCCGGGTACGCCATGCGCCTGCGCCTGCTGCGTGATTTCCGCCGATTGAGCCGCCAATGGGCCATCCTCTCGTTTTGGCAGTTCCTCAGCAGTGATCGCTTTGTGGCCAAACAGATCGATTGGACGACGATCGGGCTATCTGCCGGCGACGTAGAGCCGGGGGATGCGCTTCTGCCCTGGCGGCAGGGCGTACACGCTCTGCGCTACGTCCATCAAGTCGATGCCGAGGAGTTGGCGCGCCTGGCCATCGACAGCGGTTGGCAGATCCACGACACCTTTCGCGCTGATGGCAAGGAAGGCGATTTGAACCTCTACGCCGCCCTGAACGTTGTGGAGTAAACCAGACCATTCCCGGCCGGATTGCCCTCACTGGCCCCATCTGTTAAACTTCTCACAATTGGATGATTGCTTACCCATACGCCTCTCTCGCCCGATCCCACGCGTGGGAAGGCGTCCACTGCACCCTGAAGGATCAAAGATGATCACACCCTCTCAAGACCGCACACAGAACCTTGTGGACGAATTTGTCGTCCGTTTTCACACTCAGCCGTCGATGATGGCTGTGGCGCCCGGCCGCGTCAACTTGATTGGCGAACACACCGATTACAACGACGGCTTCGTCCTGCCCGTCGCCCTGGATCGCGATGTGCGCGTTCTCTTCAACCGACGCCAGGATCGGCACGTGCGTCTTTACGCCGTCGAATTTGATGCCTGGGCCGAATTTGATCTCGACAACCTTCAGTTCAACGACGACCAATTCTGGGCCAACTATGTGCAAGGCGTGGCCTGGTCGTTGATGGAACGCGGCCTTTCCTTGACCGGAATCGAAGGGATTATCAGCGGTAACGTGCCGCGCGGCAGCGGCCTCAGCTCGTCTGCTGGGCTGGAAATTTCGTGTGCCAAGGCGTTGATGGCCGCCGCCGATCAGTTGGACGCACTGCCCGGCGAGCAGATCGCCAAAGCCGCTCAGCGCGCTGAAAACGAGTTTGTCGGCGTCAACTGCGGCATCATGGACCAGTTCATCAGCACATTGGGCGCCGAAGGACACGCCCTGCTCATCGACTGCCGTTCGCTGGGCTACGAATTGGTCCCCTTCCCCACAGGCGCCGCGCTGGTGATCGGCAACACCAAAGCCAGTCGCTCCCTGGCCAACAGCGCCTACAATGAACGCCGCGCCCAATGCGAAGAAGGCGTGCGCATCCTGCAGGACGTGCTGCCGGGGATCACGGCCTTGCGCGACGTCAGCAGCGAGCAGTTGGAAGCCCACAAAGATCTGCTGCCACCCATTATCTACCGGCGCTGCCGTCACGTCGTCAGCGAAAATGAACGGGTCCACGCCACGGTGGAGGCCCTCAGCCACGACGATCTGACCGAAGTGGGGCGGTTAATGAGCGCCAGCCACGCCAGCCTGCGCGACGACTATACCGTCAGCAGCGACGCACTCGATGCCATGGTCAGCGCCATGCAAAGCGCCGAAGGCTGTTACGGCGCCCGACTTACCGGCGCCGGCTTCGGTGGGTGCGCAGTGGCACTGGTGGCGCAAGGCAGCGAGGCCGCCGTGCGCGACGCCATCTTCGAGCGCTATGCCAAAGAGACGAACATCTGGCCCGAAGTCTACATCTGTGTGCCAAGCGCAGGCGCACACGTGGTAGACCTAAGCACCCTGTAAATAGTGTGTTGTGTGGGTGGGCCGCAGGCCCACCCACACAACACATATCAGAATTCTTCTGTAGCAATTTAGGGAACAGAAACACTGGTCGACTGACCGGTGTTTCTTGTTTGTGAAATGAATTACAATCTCGTTGGTTGTGAAATTATTAACAAACAGTCGTGCTCCCTTTTTTGATGCAGAGTAACCTATGACCTTTCAAACCTGGCTTGTCTTTGCGATTCTTGCAGTAACTATCTTTCTCTTTGTGCTGGATCGGATTCGGCTCGATGTGGTCGCTTTGATGTCGCTGCTGGCCCTTTTGCTGACCGGCATCCTCACCCCCGGTGAAGCGCTGGCCGGTTTTTCTGACCAATTGGTGTTGACGATTGCCGGCCTGTTTGTGGTAGGCGGCGGCCTCTTTCGCACCGGCGTGGCTGCTGCGGTAGGGCGCTGGCTTGCCAAGATGGCGGGGACCAACTATGTGACGCTCACGTTGGTCATGATGCTGGTGGTCTCGCTGCTGTCGGCGTTCATGAGTTCCACCGGCGCTACGGCGGTGCTGGTGCCTGTGGTGGTCAGCATCGCCTGGAACGCCAAGATTAGTCCCTCAAAACTGTTGATTCCCCTCTCGTTCGGCGCACTCTTTGGCGGTATGTTAACCCTGTTGGGCACCCCGCCCAACCTGGCGGTGAGCAACGAGTTGGTGGCAAACGGTCTGGAGCCTTTCGGGTTCTTTACCTTTACACCCTTCGCCGCCATTGCGTTGGTGGTGGGTATCGCTTTCATCGCCCTCTTCGGTCGCCATCTGCTCCCGGATCGCGAGAGTTTGGACGGCGATCATAAGGCGCAGGCCAATGCGCCCACGCTAGAGGAATTGGCCCGCATCTACCGGCTGCCCGAACAATTGTTTACGCTGCGGGTGCGCCGTCCGTCGCCCCTGGTGGGCAAGACGTTGGCCGATTCTGGGATTGGCGCCGTCTACCAGGTGAATGTGTTGGAAGTGGCAACAGAGGCGCCGACGCGCTTTGGCAGCAGTAGTCGTCCTCCGCGGAACGGACACGGTGCCGGTCTCGCCGATCCCGTAGGGCATGGGCAAACCAATGGACACCGCAATGTTCCCACGCCGGCGGCTCGCTGAGACTGGCCTGACGATGAGTGCTGTGGCGGTGGCGCCGGTCGAAGAGGCGATTGAAACGGCGCAGGGTGCCTCCATCGAGCGGCATGTGCCCATGGTCTCGCGGCCGGTGGATGCCCACACCGTCCTCCAGGTCGATGATCTGCTCCACGTGCAAGGACGACAGGACAATGTCCTGCAGATGGCGCGTGAGCTGAACCTGGGCCTGTGCACTGATTCAGACGCTCATCTTTTACGCTGCAAAGAGCTGGGGATGGCTGAAATCATGTTTTCGCCTGATTCCCAGATGATTGGCCACACCCTACAGGAACTCCACTTCCGCACGGTCTACGGCCTGACTGCGTTGGGGATTCGACGCATGGGCAAACCGCTCAATGAAGATCCGGCCAAAACCAGGCTGCGCTTTGGCGATTCCCTGTTGGTGGAAGGCTGTTGGGAACGGATCGAGCAGCTTCAGCAGGAGCGGCGCAATGTGGTGGTGGTGGGCCTGCCCAAAGAGATAGCCGAAGCCGGACAGGCTACCGAGCTGGCCCCGCTTGCCGTGGCGATTATGCTGGGCATGTTGCTGCTGATCACCTTCGACATTCTGCCCACGGTGACGGCCGTCCTGTTGGCGGCGGTGGCGATGGTCGTCACCGGCTGTCTGCGCGCCGAATTACTCTATCGCACCATCAGTTTCGAGAGCGTTGTCTTGATTGCGGCGATGTTGCCCATGTCTACGGCGCTGCAGAAAACCGGCGGTGTGCAGGTGATGGCGAACTTGCTGACCGAAAATCTAGGCTTCTACGGGCCGTTGGCGGTGCTGGCCGGTCTTTTTGCTACGACAGCGCTGGCCACACAGTTCCTCTCTAACACGGCGACATCGGTGTTGATGGCGCCCATTGCGTTCCAGGCTGCCGTAACGTTGGGGGTGGCCCCCCACGCCTTCCTGATGGCGGTGGCGATGGCGGCATCGAGTGCCTTCCTCACGCCGATTGCCACCCCGGTCAACACGATTGTCCTGGCTGCAGGCGGTTACCGGTTCTCTGACTTTTTCAAAATCGGGCTGCCCCTTCTCCTTCTCATGATGGGGCTGTCCGTGCTTCTCTTACCCTTGTTCTTCCCGCTTTAAGAACCTCTTCCTTCCTCCTCTTGCGCGAAAAGGGACGGGCCCAAACCCGTCCCTTTTCGCGCCGGAAGGTAGGACACGAAATTCGTAACTTCCGTTGACGATTTACACGTTAATCTTCACACCATCGCTGGCGATGCGCCCTTCTTCGATGACGAAGGCAACACCGCCGCCATCCAATGGGCGCTCTTCATCGGTGATGTCAAAGAGGATCGTTCCGTCGATAGCGGCCTGGATTCGCTGCCCTTCCACTTCTAGCGAGAACGTGTGGACGGCGTCCGGCTGCCACGCAAACGCTGCTTCGGCCAGGATCTGATCACCGTCCAGCGCTTTGACCAGCCTCACCATGCCATCGTCACAGAGGAGCAGCGCATAGTAGCGGCGCATCCCCTGCACGCGCACGGCCAGCCCCGCTGCTTTGGCCAGATGCAGCGTGATCGTGGCCGCGGCTCGATAGTCGGTCCAACGGCGTGTGCCCTGGATGAGCAGACCACGGCCTTCGTTCTGCATCAGCCGGAACGGCTCGCTGGGACGGCTCTCATAGATGTCGACGCCGTTGACCCAGGCCCGCCGCCACATTGATCCGCCGGCTTCGGGGCGAGTCAGATGGACAGCAGCCATCCCCTGCCAGGTGAGGGAATCGAGATAGAGTGTGCCGTCGGCGTGCGCGTCGTGGCTGATTTCCACACCGACCTGGGCGATGGGATTGGACCCGCCGCCGGGGATCGTCCAGCTAAAGGTATGCTCTTGGCCGGGGTGGAGCGTCGTCTGCGGGCCGGGCACGAGATGGAGATCGTCGCCTTCGCCTTCAAAGACGCGGATGTAGAGGCCGCAGGAGACGGGCTGCCGATTGTCTGCAGCGGCGACGATGCGCGCCGTCACCGTCTGCCCTGCGAAGAGGCGGGGTGAGGCCATCAACCCGTAGCCGCGACGTTCGAAGGTTTCGGCCACTTCTTTGGATGGGATGAAGGTGGGCGTGCTGATGCGGGCGCTGCGGCCTGGGGCGACACTGCGGTAGTGGATGGCCAGGCTGCGCTCGCCGTTGGCGCTGTGACCGGCAACATTTTCGACCTGCGCCGTGCCCGCGCTGCTGGGGGTCTCTTCGACGAGAAAGCCCTGCACTGAGCCGGGCAACTCGAAGTGGAAGATGGCGCCATCCTTGGGTGCAAGCGGCGTTTCGCCCTGCAAGGCGCGCCCAACATTGACGACATGGATCGTCTCGCTGACGGCGTCGGTGATGGCGCGCCCGCCCTCCGCTGTGGGCAGATACATCCGATCCGCCACCGGTCCTCGAAAATCGGGTCCACTTTCCAACCCGGCCAGGCCATTTTTGATGCCGAGCAGACAGCCGACGTTGCCCGAGTTGCAGTCGGTGTCCCAGCCCGAGGTGTTGACGATCATGAGCGACTTCTGGAAATTGTCGTCGCCGTGGAGCAGGGCGTGGATGATCAGGGCGTGGTTGGGCACCATGTGGCAGTTGCCGGGGAACTTGTCGTAGCCGTATTTGGCGGCGATCTGGGCGCGCGTGCTGCGCCAGTCGTCGGGCGACGCCGCATGCCACTCGCGGATCTCCCCGATCATGCGGTAGATCACCGAATCGGCGGGGATGAGGGCAAGGCCGGTGTCGAGCAGTTTGTCGAGGTTTGGTTCGACAAAGGCCTGCGCTTCCATGGCCGCTACGATCTGCGCGCCATAGATGGCTTCGCCGTCATGGCTGACGCTGGCGGCGCGGCCGGCCAGATCGGCGGCCAGCTCAGGGTCTCCGGGTGCGACCATCGCCCAGCCGTCGATGAAGATCTGGGCGCCGATCTGTTCGGCGACTGTCTTGCCATTCAGGGCCATGGAACCGCTGCGCGGCGCCGCGATCCCCTGTTTCAGACGCATGAAGGCGGTGTGCTCGGTGGAATTGCCCATGCCGCCCCACCACAGGATCGTGCGCTTTTCGATCAGGTAGTTGAGCCAGCTCTGGCCGATCTGCGCCGGCGTGAGATCGCGGCGATTGCCGTAATCGGGCAGGGCGCGCAGAAAGGTGAACGTGCCCGAAATATCGTCATCCGTGACGATAAGGGGCACGCCGAAACGTTCGTGGACGTAGTACCAGATCTCGCCCAGTTCGGCGCTGATGCGTTCGTAGGTCCACCCCTCAAAGGGGCGACCGAGGTAGACGCCAATGATCTTGCCCAACACGCCGGCGTAGACGCGTTCGGTGTAGTCTTGGGGTAGGGGCATAGTGTGGGTGTCCTTTGTGGGAGTGGCGGTTGAGAGAGTCGAGATTGGGTGGTTGTGATCGGTGACGCTCCAATCTCTTGACTCCATCATAACGTGGATACGTCTACGCTTCAACGCATGCATACTCTCTCTCCAGAGGCAGGGACTCCCCTGATTGCCCTTCTCCTCTTTGCGCGGTAGGATGGGGAGTGATCGATCACCTGGCAACTCCCGGCGTAAACGTGTCCATCATATAATCCAAAGATCGGCCGGTCAGGTTTACGTCGTGATCTTTACGTCACTGTGTACCAGTCGTGTAAGCGGCGTCTTACCCAATCCCTAGGAAATCCGCAGATTCGCGTGTTGGCCGACGGTTCGTCCTGTCGTCGGGCAGTTGCGCTGACTGCGGAGACTCACCGAAGAAAGGCAGACCCAATGAGACGATGGCTTTTGACCCGAGTACTTCTTCTTTCGTTGCTGCTGGTGTTGGCGGCCTGTACCCAGGCATTGCCCGGCGCACCCGCAGCCGTCCCAGAAGATGCGTCAACCAGTGATTCCGCAGCGCCGATGGAACCCCAAATGGGCGGCACCTTAATCGCCGCCATCAGCGCCGATCCCCAGGGGTTTGACCCACACCTGACCAGCGCCTATTCTAGCTTCGAGGTATTGGAGAACGTCTTCAATACGCTGGTGACCGTGGACGAGAACCTCAACATTGTTCCCTCCCTGGCTGAAAGCTGGGACGTCTCTGACGACGGCCTGACCTGGACCTTCAACCTGCGCCAGGATGTTACCTTCCACGATGGCAGCGAATTCACGGCAGACGATGTGAAGTACTCCTACGAACGCATCCTCGATCCCGAGGTGGGTTCGGGCGCGTCGTGGCGTCTCGCCGGCGTGGAAAGCATCGACGTCGTGGATGACTACACCGTCGCCATCAACCTGGATGCGCCCTATCCTGGCCTGCTCGCCAAACTAGGCGGCTACAAAGGCATGGCGATTGTCCCCCAGGGCGTAGAAGGATTGGATCGCACGCCGGTGGGCACCGGCCCCTTCCGCTTCATCGAATACGTTCCGGGAGATCGAGTTGTCCTGGCCCGCAATGAGGACTATTGGGAGACTGACGCTGACGGCACCCCATTGCCCTACCTGGACGAAGTTGTCTTCCGCCCCATCCCCGATGAAACGGTGAAGCTGACCAACTTGCAGACCGGCGAAGTGGACTGGACCGACAGCCTGCCACCGCAGCAGGTGAACGCCATCGCCTCCGCCGGCGAGGTGGTAGTGGATCTGGTTACCGGCGGCGATTACTGGTATCTGGGCCTGAACCTGGACCGTGAACCGTTGGATGATCCATTGGTGCGGCAGGCGCTCAACTACGCCATCAACAAAGCCGATGTAGCTGCCGCCGCCCGTTGGGACACAGCCCTGCCCAGCGACAACCCTATCCCCGAAAACAGTGTCTGGTACAGTGGCTACGAACCCTACGCATACAACCCTGATCGAGCGCGCGAACTACTGGCAGAGGCCGGTTACGCCGACGGCTTCGAGTTGGAGTTAATGCCCTCCTCTGAATACGAAGAGACCGTGCGCGCGGCGCAGGTAGTGCAGGCGCAACTGGCAGATGTGGGCATCACGGCGTCGATCCGCACGCTGGAATGGGGCACCTGGCTCGAAGAAGAGGCCGCCGGCAACTTCGATATCTACATCGGCGGTTGGATCGGCAACATCGATCCCGATGACTACTTCTACGCCCAGCACCACACCGGCGAGATCTTCAATTTCACCGGCTACAGCAACCCCGAGCTGGACGCCTTGCTTGAACAGGGGCGCAGCGAAGCCGACCCCGAGGTGCGCAAGGGCATCTATGATCAGGTGCAGCAGATCGTGATCGACGAGAGCCCCTACGTCTACCTCTACATTCCGGCCACCGTCAATGCCTGGCAGCCCAATGTTCACGGCGTGCAGGCGCGGCCAGATTCGGCCGTTCGCTTCAAGACGGCGTGGAAGGAGTAAAGAACAGTGTGTCGTGCGTGGTCCATCGATCGTCGGTGGACCACGCACTATCTCCACCCTATCATCACCCAACCATCACCCTTACCATTCCCATGACCCGATTCATTGTCCGCCGCTTGCTAACCACGATCCTGGTTGCGCTGGGCGTAACCTTTATTTCGTTCCTGATCATCCATCTGGTGCCAGGCGACCCGGCGCGCATTATGCTGGGGCTTAACGCCACCGAGGAGAAGGTGATCGAAGTGCGCCGCGCCATGGGCCTGGATCGCCCCTTCCTGGTGCAATATGGGAGCTGGCTGTGGGATCTCATGCGCGGGGACCTGGGAGAAAGCTTCATCACCGGGCAGGGCGTCACCGAGGCGGTGCTGCAACGGTTGCCGCGTACGTTGACGCTGGCGGGCGCGGCGCTCTTGCTTGCGTTGCTCATCGCCCTGCCCGCCGGGATCGTGGCGGCGCTGCGTCCGCGCAGTGGTGTGGCCTACTTCGCTACCCTCTTCAGCCAGGTCGGCGTCTCCATCCCCGATTTTTGGATGGGGATCATGCTGATCCTGCTCTTCTCGCTGACGTTGCGCTGGCTACCACCGTCAGGCTACGTCGCCTTCAGCGAGGACCCGATGGGCTGGCTCAGCCATTTGATTTTGCCCGCGATCACCGTGGGTATCGTCAGTGGATCGGTGTTGACCCGTTTCGTGCGCTCGGCCATGCTCGAAGCGCTGCACCAGGATTATGTACGTACCGCCCGCGCCAAAGGGCTGCATGAGCGGCGTGTGGTGCTGCGCCACGTCTTGCAGAATGCGCTGATCCCTGTCGTCACCGTGGTTGGGCTTCAGTTGGCGGGGTTATTGGGCGGCGTCGTTATCGTGGAAGTGATCTTCGCCTGGCCCGGTCTCGGCCGCCTGGCATTGGACGCCGTGCAGCGCCGTGACTACCCCATGGTGCAGGGCGCCGTGCTCTTCGTCGCCCTGTCCTTTGCGTTGATCAACCTGATCGTCGATATTCTCTACGCCTACCTCGATCCGCGGATCAAGTACTGAGCCCGACCCCGTAGCCGCACGCTACCAGCGTGCGGAACATCGAGGGCGAAATCGCATCGCCTGTACGTGGATTCGTAGAGTACCTCCTCACGCTGGTAGCGTGAGCTACGCTTAGCCCGACCCCGTAGCCGCACGCTACCAGCGTGCGGAACATCGAGGGCGAAATCGTGTCGCCTGTACGTGGATTCGTAGAGTACCTCCTCACGCTGGTAGCGTGAGCTACGCTTAGCCCGACCCCGTAGCCGCACGCTACCAGCGTGCGGAACATCGAGGGCGAAATCGTATCGCCTGTACGTGGATTCGTAGAGTACCTCCTCACGCTGATAGCGTGAGCTACGCTTAGCCCGACCCCGTAGCCGCACGCTACCAGCGTGCGGAACATCGAGGGCGAAATCGTATCGCCTGTACGTGGATTCGTAGAGTACCTCCTCACGCTGGTAGCGTGAGCTACGCTTAGCCCGACCCCGTAGCCGCACGCTACCAGCGTGCGGAACATGAGGGCGAAATCGCATCGCCTGTACGTGGATTCGTAGAGTACCCCTCACGCTGTAGCGTGAGCTACGCTTAGCCCGACCCGTAGCCGCACGCTACCGCGTGCGGAACATCGAGGGCGAAATCGCATCGCCTGTACGCGGATTCGTAGAGTACCTCCTCACGCTGGTAGCGTGAGCTACGCTTAGCCCGACCCCGTAGCCGCACGCTACCAGCGTGCGGAACGTAGAGGGCGAAATCGCATCGCCTGTACGTGGATTCGTAGAGTACCTCCTCACGCTGGTAGCGTGAGCTACGCTTAGCCCGACCCCGTAGCCGCACGCTACCAGCGTGCGGAACATCGAGGGCGAAATCGCATCGCCTGTACGTGGATTCGTAGAGTACCTCCTCACGCTGATAGCGTGAGCTACGCAATGAAGGCGACATTCGCCCAATATGGCAACCGCCCAATCTCACCCTGTGAAAAGACCATGACTTCTACTGCTACGGCCGATCCAAATGTCTTGCCCGCTCCCCAATCGGAGCGCACTCGCCTGCTGCGGCGGGTCACCGACAATCGGCTGGCCCTGGTTGGAGCGATGATCATTCTGATCTTGATCGGTTTGGCCTTTCTCGGCCCAACGTTGGCGCCGTACGCGCCCAATGATATCGACATGGGCGCACGTATTCAGCCGCCCAGTTTGGCGCATCCTTTCGGCACCGATGACTTTGGCCGCGACGTTTTTAGCCGGGTGTTGGTGGGGGCGCGCATCTCGCTCTATGTGGGGCTGGTCGCAGTGGGGATCTCGTTGCTGGTGGGTACAAGCCTGGGCCTGATCAGCGGCTATTACGGTGGCTGGGTGGACGAGGCGATCATGCGCGCCATGGACATTCTCTTTTCGTTCCCGGCAATTTTGCTGGCGATTGCCATTGTCGCCGCCCTGGGACCGGGGGTGACCAACGCCATGATCGCGATTGGCGTCGTTTACACCCCGATCTTTGCGCGCATTACACGCGGCAGTGTGCTGTCGGTGCGCGAGGAGGTCTACGTGCAGGCGGCGCGTTCCATCGGCAGCACAGATCGGCGCATCGTACTTCGCCATATTCTGCCCAACATTGCAGCGCCCATTATCGTGGAAACGACCCTGAGCCTGGCCTTCGCCATCCTTTCAGAAGCGGCGCTCAGCTTTATTGGCCTGGGTACGCAGCCGCCCGATCCCTCCTGGGGGCGGATGTTGAGCGAGGGGCGCTCCTTCATTCAGCAGGCCCCGTGGATCGGAATCTTCCCCGGCGTTGCCATCATGTTCACGGTGATGGGGTTCAACTTCCTCGGCGATGGTCTACGCGACGCACTCGACCCGAAGTTGAAACAGGTGCTCGAAAGCAGTTGACGCCGGGCTGGAAATGATCACCCAGTAACCATCCCCTTAGGTGATTCCAAGATTTGAATGATCCACGAAGCCACACGAAGGTTCACTAAGAAAGCCTCCCTTCGTGTCGCTTCGTGTGGCTTCGTGGATCATTTTTCCCGGAATGGCCTCAATAAACCTGCAAGCCACGTCGTTCGCGCTTGCCGTCGCGCCAGGCTTCGGCGTTCTCGTTGTGGCGGCGCAGTTGTTTGACACGCAAGCCACTGTTTTTGGGGTCCTGGTGTGCAGCGTACCAGCTTTCGAGACGCTGGGTGAGATCGTCCTGGATATCGGCGTACTCGGGCCAACCGGCGCGGTTCATCGTCTCCGCTGGATCCTGTTGCAGATCAAAGAGATCATACGGCCCATGCGGGTAACGCTTGACGAACTTGTAGGCGGGGGTGCGGATCATGCGCAGATCGCCGTACTCCCCATAACGGGTATCGTTCCACGAGGGATCCGTCCCTGTTTGGGCAAGCGTGGCCAGGCTGTGGCCGGGGTAAGCGCGCTCGCCGTGTGGCGAAAGATCGACCCCTGTCCACGCGCAAATGGCCTGGAAGGTGTCGTAATGGTCGACGCAATGCTCGACGACCTGCCCGGCGGGGATCTGCCCGGGCCGGCGCAGGAGCAGCGGCACGCGCAGCGAGACTTCGTGCATGTTGAGCGGACGGGTGCTGTTGCCTTTGCCCCAGAAGCCCTGATGCCCCAATGCGCAGCCATGATCCGAGGTGTAGATGACGAGGGTGTTGTCGAGTTGGCCGCTGCTTTCGAGAAAAGCGAGGATGCGCCCGATCTCTCGGTCAATTTCGCTGACGGCCGCGTAGTAGCCCCGGTAGCGGCTGCGAATGTCTTCGGCAGAGGCATTGGATCCGCCCATCATACCTTCGTTTCTGTGCCACGGATGCGGGCGATAGGGTGGGATGTCGGCGAAGCTGGCGTCGGCGTAGCGAGCCACGAGCGCGGGGTCGTGGTGTTCGTCTGCATAGGGTGAGTGGGTGGCGATGTAGCCGACGTTGAGGAAGAAGGGCTTGCCGGCGGGCGCGTCTTCAAGGAAGCGTAGTGCGTAGTCCGTGATCAGCGTGGACTTGTTGCCTGTGAGCGGCAGCGGTTGGCCGTTGAGGTGGTAGGTGTAGGGATCGTTGTGTCGACCTTGCCAGCCGGGCAGGCCGAAGTTCCAGGCGAAACCGCGGGGGGTGCGCTGCGATTGCCCGAGGTGCCATTTGCCCGAGAGGCCACAGTGATAGCCGGCTGCGCTCAGCAGTTCGGGCAGGGTGATTTCATCGGCCAGCCAGTCGTGGTCGGCGATTTCGGGGATCGCCTCTTGCAGCCAGTCATGGATGCCCACCTGCGAGGGTGTGCGGCCGGTGAGTAAGCAGGCGCGAGCGGGCGAACAGACCGGGCAGGGCGTGAAGGCGTTGGCAAAACGGCTCCCTTCGGCCGCCAGGCGATCCAGGTTGGGCGTCTCGAGTTCACTGTTCCCATAACAGCGCGCCGCCCAGGCGGCATGGTCGTCGGTAAGGAAAAGGAGAACGTTGGGCTGGTTCTTAGCGGCGTGGATGATTCCTTGTCTTGGGGGTCGCAGATGTTTGCAAATATCGGTCGTCAACTGCCGAAGGCTTGCAGGCTACAACGATTATATCTTAGTCAGGGGCAAGCCGTGCGCCGGGGATGGCTCGCCGCAGCGCGGCCGTGTCTGCTCTCTTGTCTCCACGTCCTTCGTGAAATCCCCAGCAGGTTCGCCTCGAATCTGATAGGTAACCCCTGGTCACCTGACCAGTTGAACCAGACCGAACAGAAGCGTAACCTTGGTAACCAAGAGACCCTGGAAATCTCACCGCAGCCTCCTCACACCGCCCCATTTCCAGAACTCCGCTGTCGATGCTGTGTCTTTGTTCTGTCTAGTCGCAGCACTGTGCTTTTCTCCAAATTCCGTTTGCCTTGCCGTTGGATGGTCCCGTTCGTTGAAGACAACTTGTGTTCGGGTATGCCATGCTTGAACCTACGCGCGTCTGCGTGACGGTGATCCCCTGATGGGTTTGTCCATCCACTTTTTCACCAAAGGAGTCGTCTATGCGCTCATCGCCCTTGTGGTTGCTCGTGCTTGCCCTGCTGCTGACAGGCTGTGATCCGGCCCTGTTGAGTTCACTGACGCCCGTTAACCCACCGCCGCCCCCTACCTGTGAGGAACTGGCCCAACAGGAAGAAAGCTCGGACAACCCGCCCTTTGAAACAATTCCTTACGAACCTTCGGTCCAATCTGCACAGTTATGGCCGGAGACTATACCCACACTTCTGCTTCTCACCAGTCTCGATGATGCCGCTGTTATCGAACCCTACATTCAGGAGGAAACGGCCGAGGCTCTTCAAGAAGTGGACTTCGACACCTCTGTGGTTGTGGCAGCGTTTTCAGGCACAAAGGGGCACGGTGCCTGGCAATTCTGCATTACCAGCGTCACTGAGGAGCAAGGTGTCGTGCGTCTGCACGCGCATTTGGTTGATGCACCGGTTGCACCAGATATGTTGGCTTCCTATTACCATATCGTCAGCCTATCTCGCGAGGTACTCCCCAGTGGAGAAGTAAGTTTCGCTCTTGCCCTCACTCACCATGATTATGTAAATCCGACCGGAAGGCAGCGGGATATACCGTCCCCTATGAGCTAAACGGCAGCAGACTCAGTGTTAGTGATGCCCTCGTGCAGTCGGCACAAGGATGTTTGCCTGAGAGCTACAACGACCTTGAACAGCAGTATTTCGAGATCCTAACGCATGTGGAGTACTACGAACTTGAGGGCGATATCCTGATTCTATCCACTGAACGTGGGGAGACCCTTGTATTCTCACCACAACCGAAGTGACGAAGCGAGATCTCTGTGCGTATACTCACACTCTTACTGTTTGGATTAGCCATTTTACTGGGCGGCTGTGCCTCTTCACCGTTCATGAATATTCCTGTAGCTTCACCCGTGGAGACGGCGCAGGTAGAAAATGTGTGGCCACCGACGGTGTCTGTCAACGTAACGACGAGTGACGGCCAGCCTATCTACTTTCCACAAGTGTCTTATGCAAATCAAGCAGAGGCACGTTATGCAGGAGAGTTAGTACTGAGGGATGGTTGCCTGTATCTGGTAAACGACCTTATTTTATGGCCCCCCGGCTATCATTTGGAAGTTGCGGATGATACAGTTCAGATTGTGAGCGATGCCAGCGGCGATGTTTTGCAGATCGGTGATGACATCATTAGTGGGGGTGGTGTAGCGGATTCCAATTCCTTGCCTACAGTAATAGACGTTCTGCAGCAACAATTGCCGGAAGCATGTGAGTTTGACAACCCTGTATGGATAGGAAGCTCAGTGAAGAAAGCTGACGCCCCGAAATGAAAACCGTTTGAACGCCAATCAGGACATTATGATGGGGCATGGCGTCGTGAAGTAGGGACACGCGGGACATCGAAACGATAGGGAGTACCAGAGGAGACGCTCAAGCGAGCGTCTCCTCTGGGTTCATGAACATCGCCTCCCGGGTGACGGATTCCGCATTCTATCTGGTGCACAACAGGCGTAGGCGACCCGAAGCTCTCCAATCGCGGGTTCAACGTCTCAACGGGTAGACACACCGTGCCTACGCATTATTCAAACCAGGTCGTACCCTCAAACTGATATTGTTGGCCGACGGCTTCATCGAGTTCCACGCCGATGCCGGGGCGGTCGCTCAGGTGGATGTAGCCGTCTTTGATGATGTCGGTCTTTTCCTGAATGATGGTCGTCCAGTAGTCGCGGTGCAGCCAGTGGAACTCCAGCACCAGGAAGTTGGGGACGGTGGCACAGACGTGGGCCGAGGCCAGCGTGCCAATCGGTGAGGAGACATTGTGCGGCGCAAACGGAATGTAGTAAAGCTCGGCCATGTTGGCGATCTTGCGACATTCTGAAAGGCCGCCGCACTTGGGGATGTCGGGCATGATGATGTCTACTGCCTGCTGTTCGAGCAGTTCCCGAAAGCCGTGGCGCAGGTAGAGGTTCTCGCCGGAGCAGATCGGCGTGCTGGTGTGGGCTTTGACCTCACGCAGTGCTTTGATGTTCTCGGCAGGGACGGGTTCTTCGAGCCAGAGCAGATGATACTGTTCCAGATCCCTGGCCAGGCGGATGGCGCTGGGCACGTCGAGGCGCGTGTGCACGTCGGCGGCCACGTCGATGCCCTTGCCCGCAGCGCTGGTGACCATGTCCACGAGTTCGACCATACGCTCGTGTTCGTACTGGCCGGCCGTATAGTTGAACCTATCTTTCTGGATGTGGGCAACTTCAGTGCTGAACTGGCCGTATGCGCCCAGATCGAGATCGATCTTGAGCGCCGTGAAGCCCTTCTGCACCACGTCGTCGACTACCTGCTTGATCTCGTCAAACGACATACCCGGTGAAACCTGGCAGTCGGCGTAGACGCGGATCTTGTCGCGGAATTTGCCGCCCAGCAGTTCGTAGACCGGCACACCCAGCGCCTTGCCTTTGAGATCCCACAGCGCGATCTCAATGCCGGTGAGCGCCGTGATCAGGGCGCCGGCGAAGCCGCCGTCAAAGACGTGCGAGCGGCGCAGATCCTCAAACAGGGCGTCGATGGCGAACGGATCGCGCCCGATCAGCTTGGGCGCAAGATACCCAATGATGGCAATCGCCTGCTTGCCGCCGTGCACGCACTCACCGATGCCGGTGACGCCGGCGTCGGTTTCCACGCGGACCCACAGATGCATACCATGTCCGCGGGTGGCCGCGGTTTTGATCGATGTGATTTTCATAAGAGGGAATCGCTTTCTCTGCAGAGTGGATGATGAGATGGCGAGATGGTGAGATGACGAGATGATGGGATGGCGAGATGATGGGATGCGAGATGATGGGATGGCGAGATGATGGGATGGCGAGATGGCGAGATGATGGGATGATGCAAAACCGTTCACCCGTTCACCCGTTCACCCGTTCACCCCATCATCTCATCATCTCATCATCTTCTGATTCTACCCATGCCCCATATAGATCGTCTTCGTGCGCGTGTAGAACTCAATCGCCGCCTGGCCTTGTTCCTTAAAGGTGTTGGCGCTGGAGTGTTTGAACCCGCCAAAGGGTGCTTGCAGGGCGAGACCGGTGGTCGGTTCGTTGACCTTGACCACGCCGGCGTCGATGCGGTTGGCAAATTCGAAGGCGCGCTTGAGATCGTTGGTGACCACGCCGGCGGAAAGGCCGAACTCGATGGCGTTGGCCTTGTCGATGGCGTCGTCGAGGTTGCGGGCGCGGATGATGCTGATCACCGGGCCGAAGATTTCTTCCTGGGCGATGCGCATGTTGACGTCCACATTGTCAAAGACGGTGGGCTGCACGAAGAATCCGGCGCTGCCTGCGCGTCCACCGCCGGCCAGCAGGGTGGCGCCTTCTTTTTGGCCGATTTCGATATATTCCATATCGGTTTCGAGCTGGCTCTGATCCACGGCCGGGCCCATCTGCACGCCCGATTCCAGGCCGAAGCCGACTTTGAGGTTGCGCGCCGCTTCGCTCAACGCCGCCGCAAATTTCTCGGCGACTGCCTCTTCCACGATGACGCGGCTGCTGGCCGTGCAGGCCTGCCCGGTGACGCCGAAACCGCCCGCCACCGACAGCTTGACCGCTGTGTCGATGTCCGCATCGTCGAGGACGACAATCGGGTTCTTGCCGCCCATTTCCAACTGCACACGGGTCAGGTTCTTCATCGCCTGTTCGTAGATCTTGCGCCCCACAAAGGTGGAGCCGGTAAAGCTGACGCCGTCGATGTCTTTGCTGCCCACCAGCGTGTCCCCCACCGAACGCCCCGACCCGGTGACGTAGTTGACCACGCCCTTGGGGATGCCGGCCTGCACCAGCGCTTCCACCAGCAGCAGACCGATGTGCGGTGACAGTGACGCCGGCTTGAAGACGACGGTGTTGCCATAGATCAGCGCCGGGGCCATCTTCCACGCCGGGATCGCCACGGGGAAGTTCCACGGCGTCACCAGGGCCACCACGCCCAACGGCTCGCGCCGCGTGTAGAGCAGTTCGCCTGCCGTGTTGCTCGGGATCGTCTGTCCGCCGGCACGCCACCCTTCACCCCCGTAATAGCGGAAGATGTCACGGGCGCGGGTCACTTCCCCCTTGGCCTCGGTAAAGGTCTTGCCTTCCTCACGCGTGAGGGCTTCGGCAAACTCGTCCATGCGATCTTCGATGATGCGACTCGCCTTGTCCAGGATCGCGCCACGCGAGGGCGCCGGCATATCGGCCCAGCCCCGTTTGGCATCGTTGGCGGCTTCAATTGCCCGCTGCACATCTGCTTCGGTTGACATGGGGAAAGTCCCCAGCACCTCGTCGTGATTGGCCGGATTGCGGTTCTCGAAGGTCTCGCCGCTCGACGAATCGACCCACTCGCCGCCGATCAGGTTCTTAAATGCTTGCATGAAAATTGATCCTTTCCACTATCTGAATGCTCGTTTTGCATGGTTCGGGGTTATTCCACCCAATTCTCCAATGTGCGTCCGCCCACCGAAATGCGCACCAGATCGCCTTCGGTCAGCGTGAAATCGCCGCCGGGGACAAGACAGGTGCCGGTCATCAACAGTGCGCCCTGCGGGAAGGTGAGTTCGCGGAAGAGATACGAGACCAGTTCCTCTGGCGTGCGTTTCATCTGACTGGTGGCGGCAGTGTCGTCGAAGATCGTCTGTCCATCGCGCTCGATGACGAGATGGATCGGCAGATCGCGCAGCGCGTCGGCGTCGGTCAGTTCGATCCCCGGCCCCACCGCGCAGGAACCGGCGTAGCTCTTGGCCTGTGGCAGGTAGAGCGGATTCTCGCCCTCAATGTCGCGCGAGGAGACGTCGTTGCCCACGGTGTACCCCACGATCTCGCCAAAGGCGTTCACCACCAATGTCATCTCCGGTTCGGGCACATTCCAGTGGGAGTCTTTGCGAATGCGGATGGCGGCGTTGTGGCCCACGGCTCGCCAACCCAGCGACTTGAAGAAGATCTCGGGCCGTTCGGCATCGTAGACCTTGTCGTAGGCATCTGCCGCCGATGCCGATTCCTCTTTGCGGGCGTCGCGGCTTTTAAGATAGGTGACGCCACAGGCCCACACTTCCTGGCCGGCTTCCATGGGCGGCAGCAGATCACCGCCGGCATCCTCGGCGCCGGGCAGCGACTGCAACAACCCTGCCAACTGCGCCTTGGGCACAGACAGCAACGTTCCCAAATTCACCCCAGCGGGCAAAAACTTCCCATCCAGCGCCCAACGAGGACCAGAATAGGTTTGGTGTCGAGTGAGAAACATGCTCAGAATCTCCTTTGTGAGTGCATCGGATGCTGTTACTGATTCTTCTTCCACTCTTCATACTCCGCCCAGCCTTCATCATTGAGCGGATAATACTTGTTCAGGGCGCCGCCTTCGGCCAGTTTGATGCGGCTGAAGACTTCCCACTCTTCGTGGGCCAGCGTGTGTTCGAGGACGAGCGGGATCATCTGCTGGGGAACGACAACCGCGCCGTCGTCGTCGGCAATGATGACGTCGCCGGGCAGCACGAGGACATTGTTGAGCGTCACCGGCACATTGTAAGCCCAGGGTGCAAGCTGCGCCTGCGAGGCGTAATTGGGCGTGAAGCCCACCGTCCACAAACCTATGTCGATATTCTGGATCTGCGGCCAATCGCGCACGCAGCCGTCCACCACAATGCCGCTGCCGCCGCGTCCACGGAAGTAGGTGGCGAGCATCTCGCCCAGGCAGCCGGTATAGCGGTTGCCGAACGCTTGAATACAGAGGACATCGCCCGGCTCCACCGTGTCGAAGACGGCCCACAGCGCGCTGCGTTTCTCGGCGCCTTCCTGTGCCTTGCCTGAATAGACGTCCTCGCGTTGGGGCATGAAGGATAGGGTTACTGCGGGGCCGACCACTTTGCGCCCGGGTTTGCGCGGCAGCGGCCCTTCGATGAAGGTCTGGCGTACGCCGAGTCGGTGCATCATGGCGCTGGCGGTGGCGCTGCTCACCTCTTCTAGCTGCCTGTACAGTTTCGGGTCGGGGCGTTGCACAACGCCACCGTCGATGGGAAGTGAGACGGCGGAAGGAGGCAGTTGAATCTCGTTGTAATTCGGTTCAGATTTCGCCATTGGTTTACTTTCCGATCATGGTTCGTACGGTGGAGTGGGGTTTTCTGCTGTAGATATGGTACGCGATTTCGGGTTTCAGGGCAACCTGGGGGATTTCTCGGGGTGTGTCCCATAGTATTGGGTGGGTCCATGTCTAGCGGGAAGCCACGACGGATGGACACGGAGGTCCATCCCTACGTGTAGGGACCGGCCTCCGTGCCGGTCCGTTCTGCGTAGCTGCCCTGAAGATCAGAACCGAAAAACTTGGGACGCACCCATTTCTCGGGGTGTTACTCAAGGTAGGGGCGAGCCTGGCCGACGGCGGGTGAGTTGCCCGACGTCGGCCTAGTGGGTCACTTGATACGAGTGTAGGTATTTCTGTGGGAGGGAGGGACGGCGAGCAATCGGACGGCGTGTACAAGCATCGGCACCTCCGAGGGCGAACCGTCGTTGGCGGCTGCGTTGGCGACGAGCAGAGCGCTTGCCGCCCCAGACAAAGGGAGTGGGCTGTGCATTCCAGTGTTTTGCAACCGCTTCTAACCAGGCAGTGATCTCATGGTGGGAGTGCGGGTGTTGGCAGGCCAGAGCGCGATGGACCAGGATGCGCTGGATGGATTCGGCCATGTTGAGCCAGGATCCGCACAGCGGCGTGTGCCACGATCTGCTCCGTAGTGTCGAAGCAGGTGCTCAGGATGGCGAGTTTGCCTTCAGTTTTCAAACGCAGGGTTGATCTCGTATATTGTCGCTTTGGGTGGTGGTGAACGTGCCGGTGCGCTGCCATCATCCTTCTACAGCGCACCGGCAGCAATGGCTTCTTAGACCCGTTCTTTGGTTGCGCGTGCTTTCTCTTGGGCTGCCTGCATGCACGGTCGCAGGTTGGTATCGACCTTGCGGATGTGGTTGACCAGCCACTCGCCCAGGCTTTTCTGCATCATCAGCACCAGTTCGGCGCTGGGGCCTTCCCGGTCCAGGCGACGGCGCATTTCGCCCACATTCTGCACAAACTTGGCATGGGCCGCCTTGTTCTTGCCCGCCACAGGACAGCGATGCTTGGCCATGCACTCTTCTTCCCAGCCGAAGTGGCTGCGTGTGTAGGCTTCGAGATCGTCCATCAACGCGCCCAGATGCTCTCGGCCCTTGCCCATGGTCATACGCTCCATCAGCACGCCGATCTGGCGGATCAACTCGCGATGCTGCTCGTCCACCTTGGCATCTCCCGTAGCCATCGAGTCATCCCACTCGATGCGTCCGCCGGAGCCAATGGCGGGCACCGGCTTGGGCGCATGTGCAGTCACCTTGGAGCCACCCGGCTGCGCCTGGCCGGCCTGATCGAGGCGGAACTGCCGTACGACCTCCTGTAGACGACGCGCGGCCTGCGCCAGATCGGCGGCAGCCGCCGCGGTCTGCTCTACCTGGGCGCTCACTTCCTCGGCCCCGGCGCTGACCTCCTCTGCGGCGGCGCTGTTCTCTTCCGAGAAGGCCGCCACCTCCTCAATGTTCTGCATAACGATCTCGCTGCTGGCAGCCAGTTCTTCCGTAGATGCCGTGTTGGCTTCGACCACGACCGCGACTTGTTGCATGGTGGTCAGCAAAGAATCGCGGCCGCTGCCCATCTGCTGCACGGCCTGGGTCAACAGCGCCATCTGCTCGCTGACATTGCCGACAACGCCCTGGATCTGGCTCAACCCCTGCTCGGCGTCTCCTGCCAGTGCTACCCCCTGTTCCACATCACGGCTGCTCTGTTCCATGGCTGTGGCCGCCTGCTGTGCGGTCTGCTGCACAGCCTGGATCAAGGCAGTGATTTCCCCGGCCGAGCGCGCCGACTGTTCGGCCAGCTTGCGCACCTCGTCGGCCACCACGGCAAAGCCGCGGCCATGCTCGCCCGCGCGCGCCGCTTCGATGGCGGCGTTAAGGGCCAGCAGATTGGTGCGCTCGGCGATCTCGTCGATGCTCTGCACAATGGCCCCGATCTCCTGCGAGCGCTGGCCCATCTCCGTCACCCGCGCCGCCACCTGCTGCGTGCCGCGGGCAATCGACTGCATGCCCTCAATGGTCCTGCGCACCAGCGAGACACCGTTTTCGGCCACGGCACCGGCCTCGTCGGAGGCATTCTTGCTGTGGATGGCGGTCTCGTCCACCTGCTGGATGGCCCGCGCCAGCTCCTCACGCAACAGACGCTGCGCAGCCTCCACCACCAGCGCCTGCTGCTGAGCGCCCTCGGCGATGCCTTCGATGGCTCGACTCTGCTCGCCCACAATCTCGCGGGCGCGGCCCACACCATCGGCCTGCTGCGCCGTACCCTGGGCGACATGGCCGATGGTCTGTGCGATCTGCTGCGTGGCCACGCCCGACTGGTTGGCGGCATCGTTGAGCTGCTGGCTGGACTGCGCCACGTCCTCGGCCGTCTCTTGGGTATTGCGGATCAAGAGGCGCAGGCGCTCGATCATCGTAACAAAGGCGTTGCCCAACATATCCTGGGCGGATTTTGCGACGATCTGCACGCTCAGATCACCTTCGGCAATGCGCGTCGCGGACTGAGCCATCTGGCGCTGGTAGGTGATGATGTGGCGGAAGTTTTCCGCCATCTGCCCCACTTCGTCCTCGCCCTCGTGGTCCACCTCTTGCTCAATGTCGCCCACGGCCAGACGGCGGGCAACCGTGTTCATGGCGATCAGCGGGCGGGTAATGGTGTTCACCTGCCACAGGGAAAGGAGGATACCAATGATGGCCACCAACAGCCCCCCCAGCAGCAGGCGGTTGCGCACCAAGACCGCCGGGGCAATGGCTTCGGATGCGTCCATCTCTACCATGAGCGCCCAGCGGTGCCCGCCCACCTCAATGGGCGCGTAGGCGACGTTCACGCTCACACCGCGGTAGTCCAGGTATTCGCCGCTGCCGGTTTCACCGGCCAGGGCGGCGCGCACCCCCTCCGAATCGACGCGCATCTCGAGTTCGGCCCGATCTTGGATCAACCCTGCCTGGCGCAGGTTTTCAGTAAAACGAGAGGGCGTGAACATGTAGCCCTCGGCATTGACCAGGTAGGCTTCGCCGGTCTCGCCCACCCAGGCATCCTTCATCTTCTCGCCGAGCGATGTTGTATTGACCGTAGCGCCCACTGTGCCGACGATGCCGCCTGCCGAGCGCACGGGGACGGCCACCGCCACCACCACGTTGCCGCTGGTCCTGGAGATCAAGGGATCGGAGATCACGGCCTCTCCGCGTAGCGCCTGCTGTATGTAGGGCCGGTCGGAGACGTCGTAGCTGCCGCCGTCGGTCACCACCAACGTCTTCCCCTGTAAATCGGTAACGAAGAGCACTTCGTAGAAATCGTAGGTTTCCGTCATGCTCTGCAGGTAGGCCAGGATGCGCGCCGGATCCTGCGACTGCACCATCTCTGTCTGCGCCGCTATCTGCATGCTGCTGATGAGATTGTAGTGAAACAGCTCGGTGCCGTCCTTGGTCTGCACAAGGATCTGCTCTTGTAGCTCGTGTGAGGCATCGTCCAGCGCTTGCATGTTCTGCAGGTAGGCAAACACAGACGAAATCGCCAACGGAATCAACGACAGCAACAAGAATGTAACCAGCAGCCTACCCTTTATCGAGTGACGCAGGTTGCGCAAGGAAAGACGGTGAAGAAAGGTTTCTCGGGGGGCGGCATACTGCGTCAGCGTTCTGGCAGCCACAAAAATCTCCTCTATGAATCTGCGTTGGATGGTGGAATCTGCGTTGGATGGTGGTGAATCAATACAATTGAGTGCGGTGTCGCAAAAGGATGAATCCTGTATGCGACGCCGCATATCATGGGTTTTGTCGATTTATTTTCACGGAAACTCCCAATGTCGGTACGCGCCACCTGACCAGTTTCCGGTTGGTCCAAATGGGCTATCGGTTGTGTGATATTAAGGGGAAATGCATAGAACAGCGCGGCATCCTCTTGCGGGCGCGCTGCCATCGACGGGTTTCGTCAATCATCCAGTAAGTTGGTGAACTACCTCCCCTTTGATGCAATTCCTTTGACCGATGCATTTCCTTTGACGCAGCGCGTTGTCCTATGCTATGATCGGCTGAATTCACCCGTATCGAGCCTATCTCTTTGCTCAGGAAGCGCAGACCCTTATGTCGCTGATCAAACGCTACCCCGATCGCAAGCTCTACGACACCGAAGCCAAACAGTACGTCACGCTGGAACAGATCGCAGAGATGATTCGCGCCGGCAAAGACGTGCAGGTGATCGACCATGAGAGCGGCGAAGACCTGACCTCACTGACGCTCAGTCAGGTGATCCTGGATCAGGAGAAGCGCAAATCCGGCTTCTTGCCCAGTTCGCTCATGACGAGTTTGATCCGCAGCGGTGGCGAAACCGTAGAGTCGGTGCTGCGTCTTGTACAGGGATCTTTGCCCATGGGCGCGGCGATGCTCGAAGACCGGCTCAATCGGCTGGTGGCATCAGGGGCGCTTTCAAAAGACCAGGCCCGTACTGTGACCAAGGCCCTGCAAGCGGGCAGCAACCTTTCCAGCGTCGATGAAAACGTCGCTGCCCTCCTCAACCGGCTCAACATTCCCACCAGTCGCGACGTCGAGGAGCTGCGCATGAAGTTGGCCGCGCTCAACGCGCAGTTAGATGCATTGACCGAACAATCGACGATGGCCGATCCAGTGACAGATCGCATGAGTGCCGATTCTACCGTTGCCGGCGAGGATGACGGTACGCCCAAGTGACGGTAAGTCACCGCGATCGTGGCGCCATGCCCGATGGATGTGAAACCCGATGATAGATTTTCAGGGCAGAATTCAGGGGCAGGGTAAAACAGCGCTGGTTTTGGCCGGCGGTGGCATCACAGGCGCTGTGTATGAGATTGGGGCACTGCGGGCAGTCGACGAGATGCTCGTGGATCACACCGTCAATGATTTCGACATCTACGTCGGCACCAGCGCCGGTAGCCTGGTCGCAGCCATGCTTGCCAACGGCCTCACGCCCGACGAAATGATGCAGTCCATCGACAACACCCACCCCGAAATTCGCGGCATCCGCGCCGACGAGATCTTTCAAAGCAACCTCATCGAATTTGTCCAGCGGTTGGGCCGGCTGCCGCGTACGTTGCTGCGCAGCGGACGTCACATCGTCAAGGGTTTCGGCGATCGCTCAGCGGTGAGTCTGCTTTGGGAGTTTGCCGATCTGCTGCCCACGGGATTCTACAGCGCTTTGGCCTTGGAACACTACGTCGAAGAACTCTTGCAGCGGCTGGGGCGGATCAATCGATTCGATCACCTGGTGCGTGAGCTTTACATCATCGCCACTGACCTGGATTCGGGCGAGCGCGCTGTCTTTGGCAAAGGGGGCAAGGGCATCGTTCCCATCAGCAAAGCGGTTGCCGCCAGCAGCGCAATTCCTGTGATCTACAAACCGGTGCGCATCTTTGGCCGAGAATATGTAGACGGCAGCATGCGCGGCACGGCCAGCCTCGATCTGGCCGTGGAAGCGGGCGCCGATCTCGTCGTCTGCATCAATCCACTGGTGCCTCTCGACGCCCAACGCCTCTACGCCAAAGATGAACACATTGGCGACGAAGGGTTGCGCACGATTGTGAATCAGGTAATACGCATCCTCATGCACTCGGGGTTGCGCTACCACATGAAGAGTTTGCGCCGCCACCACCCCGATGTCGATTTCATTCTGATCGAGCCGCAGCCCGACGATCAGAAGATGTTTGGGTATGATCTGATGGATTACGGCAGCCGTCAACGTGTAGCGCAGCACGGTTTCGAATCGGTGACCAGCGGATTGGTGGAGCGTTACGATTATTTTAGAGACATATTGGCGCGACATGAGATTCAACTAACCGCCGGTCGTGTCGAAGCCGAGTTGCAAGCAATCCACGAAAGCGGCTACAATCCCAGCGCAATTTTCACCCCGCCCGTGGCGCCGCCACTTTCCCCCGAGGCTGACGTCGATAGCAACTCAGTCAAAGTTGCACTCAATCACCTGGAGTGGAATCTAGAGCGGTTATCCAAAATTCTCCAAGATCCGAAACCCTGATCTCGCCCGATCTCCCATTGGCCTTGAACCAACCGTAGCAGGTACTTATGACGCGTCTATCCTATTCGCATTTTGCGCTTTTGGTTGCTGCCCTGGTGACGACACTCTTTGTGCTCCTCATCGTCGTGAGCCAGCAACAGGCAGGGCCGCGCCCGGCTGCACAGGGCGGCGCGCCCCGCTCGGTGGCAGACTGCGCCATCCAAAACTCTAATGCAGCCGAAACCCTTGTCCCTACGCCGATGGCCGGGGAGCAGATGTTCGCACTCGAACCGGCTGAGACTCGCCGCCTCACCGGCGCCGATCAACTTGCGCTTGCCGATGCCAACACGTTGCGCTGGCGTATGGGGGTGGGCATCCCCATGGGCGATCCCTATTTCTATCGTTGGCCCGATCCGCGACCGGGCTGGTATCTTAACTGGCGTGCCGATCCTGGCGCCGAGGACGCCGACTTGCTCGGCATGGAACATGCCCCGATGGTGCGCATGAAGGACAACGTCCTGCGACCGTCGCCCGATGAAATCACTCAACTTGCCATCCGTCGCCCCGGTCAGGTGTGGCTGATCGGCAACGAGCCCGACGTCCGCTGGCAAGATGATGCTTCTCCTGAAGAGTATGCTTGCTACTATCACTTTGCCTACCAGGCGATCAAAGGCGCGGACCCGACGGCGCAGGTCGCGATTGGGGGCATCAGCCAGGTGACACCGCTGCGTCTAGCCTATCTAGATCGCATCTGGGCCAGCTATCAGGTGCAGTTTGGCAGCGAAATGCCGGTGGATGTCTGGAACATGCACGCTTTCATCCTGCCCGAAGCGGCAGATGATTGGGGTGTGGGCATTCCGCCAGGATTCGACGACGTTAGCCGGGGCGTAGGCTGGACGATGGACGATCACGACAAGCTTGTGCTTGTGGAGAATCAGGTGCGCTTGATGCGCCGTTGGATGGTCGACCATGATCAACGTGAAAAACCGCTCTACGTCACCGAGTATGGCATTCTGATGCCCGCCGTCTATGGCTTCGAGCCGTTCCGGGTGATCCAGTTCATGATCGGTTCCTTCGATCTGTTTGACCGGTTACGCGATCCCAACCTGGGCTACCCTGCCGATGACGACCGCCTGGTGCAGCGCTGGGTCTGGTTTAGCACATGGATGGATCTCTACCCCACCGGCAATCTCTTCGATCATACCGGCGAGGTGTTGCCGCCCATGCGTGCACTGAGCGGCTATCTGCGTGCCCATGGCCCGGAATGAAGGAAGCGTGATTTGGCATCTTCCAGTTTGGGCGCGCTCAGTATATGATTGTTTACAAGCAACGTGACCCCCACTCATTCTGCACAAGGACCGATCCTATGGCAGCCTCGCCTCTCGATATTCGTCACACTCGCTCCATTTCTTATTGGCAAGAGACAGCCGATCTACCCAGCGCAACCTTGCCCGCGTCGGCCGCGACGCTGATCGAGGCGGATCTGTGCGTGGTGGGGGGCGGTGTCACCGGCAGTGCGGCCGCCTACTTTGCCGCTCAGCAGGGCATGGACGTGGTGGTGATCGAGGCGCGCGAGCCGGCACTAGGCGCCAGCGGACGCAACGCCGGCATGGTGTTAAGCGGCATTGCCGACAACTACGCCGAAGCGGTTCATCTCTACGGGCGCGCTGCGGCCCGCGATCTTTGGCAGCTTTCTATCGAAAACCGTGAGCAGACGCTGTCGTTGGCCGATCAACTGGGCGTTGCGACTGTTCGTTGCGGCAGTTGGCTGCTGGCAGACGAGGAGGCAGAAGCCGCGCAATTGGCCGAAGCCCATACGCTCCTCAGCCAGGACGGCTTTCCCCACGAGTATACAGACGGCGATCCGCTAGGACGGGGCTTCCTCGCCGGGATCTATCGCCCCAACGACGCCGTGATCCACCCGGCGCGGTTTGTACGGGCGCTGAGTCGAGCCGCCAATGCTACCGTCATCAGCGGATCGCCGGTGACCGGCTTTGTGGAACGGAAGGATGGCCGTATCGAGGTGATCGGCGAGCGGGTGCGGGTGGTGGCACCGCGCGTGTTGCTCAATACCAACGCCTATTCTTTGCTCTTGCACCCCTACTTTGCAGACAAAGTCTACGCCTACCGTGGACAGATTCAGGTGAGCGAGCCGACGCCGATGATCTTCCACGAGGCCGGCTACAGCCATTTCGGCTACTGGTACTTCCGTCAGATCGCCGAAGCCAATCATCCAACGATGGGTCGCTGGCTTATCGGCGGCGCTCGCCATCGCCACTTCGCCACCGAGAACCACACGTTCGAGGAAACCCCCACCGATGCCGTTCAACAGGATCTGCGTGAGTATACACTGCGCTATTTCCCAGAACTGGCCGACGCCGCCATCGCGTATCGTTGGGCGGGCATCATGGGCTTCACAGCAGACGGTCTGCCTCTGATTGGCGCCCTGCCTGATCTGCCCGCTGTGAACTTCTGCGTTGGCTTTAACGGGCACGGCATGGGTCTCGGGCTGATGGTGACGCGCCTGACTCTCGACTGGATGTTTGGCAGAGCAGAACGGGGAATTTTCGCGGCGGAGAGAACGGAATGAAGGATCGGCTCTCATTGAGCATCCGATGCTCAATGAGAGCCGATTGGCGAGGCGCTTCTCTACGTACTGCTTTTCTAGTTCTGAGTGACTTTCGGCAAATAGAGCTGATGGCGACTCCAGCCCACTGCCACCATGGGAACGGTCAGCGCATCACCGAGCAGAGAGAAGGTGCGCAGCGATTCCTGGCAGCAAATGCCGTGGCTGAAGAGTTCGAAGTAGCCGCCGTTGACCAGTGACCCAACCGTTTGCTCAGTCGAAGATTCCCAGAAGCGTGTGTAAAAGCCGCGCTGCAACGACTCATGACCGTAGCCTACGCCGAATCCTGTCGATCCCCAGACTGCCACAGCACCACCGTTCGGATTCAACAACATGCGCTCGTCGATGGTGGTTCCCGAATAGGCTGGGGTATGGAATGCGCCGGTCAGGCAGGTAAGCCCCAGAACGATCGAAGGATTGTCTTTGTTGGTCAGCAGGTCGGGATCGTAGAGGCCCATCAGGTACGGCGGTGATACATTGTAATCTGTCACCGCCCACTGCCACTGGTGGGCATGGCCGATGTAGTTGACGAATCCCGGCCCTCGTTGCCATTCGTCCAGGGTCGCCTGGTAGGCAGAGACGGCATCGGCAATTCGCCACGGTTCTGCCGGTGTTGCCGTAACCGGATCGTAGTAGATGCGGTTGATGGACATGCTGGACGGGTGCAGAGCAATGCTATCGTTTGCGACGGCTGTAAAGTCACCCGCTCCGTCGAGCGTACCATCTGGGTTGCGGAAGTTGTCCGTCACATAGAGGATGGATGTCCGTTTTTGGGCCGCTGCGATGTCGTTCTCATACGGAAGTAACTTGGCGAGATAGGCTTCTAACTCGGCCGCGCTTTTGACGGGAAGACGCGCAATCTGGAGATCGACTAGAGAATCGTCGAGTGGATTATCGCCGTTAAGCTGGGCAAAGCAGGGTTCACAGGCTGTTTCACCTAGCCAAAAATCGACATTCGCCAGATAGGGTGGAATGTAATTGACGTTGTTGCGTTGAGTGTAATTCAATGGATCATAGGTGCCGTCGCCCACAAGCGTGACGGCACTGAGGGCCCCACTGCCATAGCTGGCAAGGTAGCGCAAGAAGGCGCGGATTGCCTGCGGTGAAACCTGACCACCGCTCCACGCATCGTAGATCCACTGTACATCGACGACGGCAACACTGTAGCCCTGGGCCTTACGCTGTAGCACGAGTGGCGCCAGTGCGCTCAGAAACTCATGGTGGCTGATATAGAGCGCCTGTGCGTTCAGTGCGCTGTTCCAGTTGGTGGGTTGGTAACTGACCAGGGCAGGTTGGTGGCGCATGTTGCTGGCCGGCGCGACGACGTACTGCTGCCCCGCCTCGCTATCGAGCAACAGATCTCCGTTGTTCTCAAGGCTAGACGTGTTAAGCCGAATCGGCTCGCCTGGATCGGTCACATCATAGACGGCGAAACCAGAGGGGAGGTTGCTCAACCGGTAGCGGCCGGCCGTGTCACCGCTGTCAAAGAGGCCGCCCTGGCTTTGGAAGTTTAGCGTCACGGGCCGCCGCCATTCCAGCCTATCGATGCGGATGCCGTTGGCCGTTCCATCGTTGCGCAATGACGCCACCAGTGTATGCGTATCCCCGGCAACGGTTAGCGGGACGGCCCAATTGGCATTGCCGGCACTCCACGTGGCATTTAGCGTCGCGTTGCCTCCGGCGCCGCGGGTGGAAACATCCAGTGTATGGCTGCCGGCAAGATAGGCATGGCCGGTGAGTGTCATGATGGCGCTTGCGGACAAAGGTGGCAGACCCACGGGTGCGGTCAGCGTGATAACTGCTGTGGGTAGACCAGGGCCGGTACGCAGATCGTTGCCAAACCAATGATCACCGTCAGGGCCGGGAATTTGTGAGATATAGATCGTCGGTGTATAGGACGTGCCTACTTCCCACGCTGACGTGTAGGTAGGGAGTTGGTCGCCCGCTGTCGTCGTTGCAGCACGTTGAGTCATACGCAGGCCGGCCGCATCGGTGAGTGTCAGCCAATACATTGTACCCGGGTTCCAAAGATCCCCTACCGTTGACGCATAAAAGCGCAGCATCCCGGCGCTGCTGTCGATCTCTAGCGCAACTGGCTCATCTTTGAGATAGAGTTGCAGCCGAGCCAAGTCATCGACCTTGGCGAGACCGGTAGCGATCACACTGTCGAGGGGGATTTCCTGCAATCCGCTCTTTTCCACCAGTATTTTCAGGGCCGCTTTCTGCGAAATCGCAGATGGACCGCTGACATTCTCGCTGAGAGTCCATGGCGTGTCGACAGGAGCGGCGAAATTCTCTGCGATGGGCCTTGCGTCTTTCACCGAGAAGCGTAGATCGGTTACCTCGCGCACGTCGCCGTCCACGGTGTAGACGGGCATCACCGCGATCACACCAAACCGTTGCCCGCGCATGATCCCTTGGCGCAACAGAACAACCGGCGTGTCCGGCAGTTCGAGCGTGGCCGAAGCGGCGACCAGGGGCGGGTATTCCTCGCCTGTGGGCAGTTGCTGCACAGGCAACTCAGTCGCTTTGTAGGGCAGTGTACTGCCAACCCAGGGCCGAGATTGAAGGGTGTCAAGTTGGATGTCCACAGGCTGCGCCGCAGTCAACTGCACCGTGATCAATTGGGCGGGTATATCGACGCCCTGAATCGAAACAGAAGGCCACGCCTGCCATGCCGCCGCCGTTGTACGCAGCAGCGGCGAATTGGTCCACGTTACGCTGATGCCTGTGTCATCGGTTGTCACGGCGGGCAGCGCTGCAGAGGGTGGTGTCTCTTGCGCGGATGCGGATTGGGGCTGGGCCAGCAAACTGCACAGCCAGAGCAAGACAAACAAAAGGGTTTTGTGTTTTGACGTCAGCATAGTGATATTGTGTTTGTTCCCTCTAAAGACGGTGTAAGAGCGGCTCTCAGTTGCGGGAATTCTGGTGCTACGCGCCGGCCAAATCATCTGCGAAGGCCTGAAGTTCGCCTGGCCGGTGCGTCGTCCCTGAAAGACTGGCATTTTTTACTTCAGTCCACATCTCAAAGTGTATATCATTTCAACACGAATAAATAGTCCCAGGCAAGACTTGTAATTATACTGTAATATATACTTAAGCCTATATGGATCCGTTCTCGGGGGTGTGTCCCAAGTTTTTCGGTTCTGGTCTTCTGGGCAGCCCGCAGAAAGGACCGGCACGGAGGCCGGTCCCTACCGTAGGGATGGACCTCCGTGTCCATCCGTCGTGGCTTCCCGGTAGACATGGACCACCCAATAATATGGGACGCACCCGTTCTCGGCCGATGGGCAGCCATGCTAATGCCACGACCGCGCCAAGCGTAGGTGCCGCCAGAACACAACGGTGGCAGTATGTCGCATCGGAGTCGTTCGACAATGTCCCGTAGCGAGGACATTTTCCCAAACCAAGATAGATTAGCCTACACAGGGCAGGAGATCTGCAATGCACCCCATCTACTTGCAACAGTGTAAGCGCCGCCTGTTCGTTGCAGTCGCAAGTGCATTTGTTATTGCCTTTACGGTTTCCCTCTTGAGCGCGCACCCCCTATCGGCAGCGGAGATCGTCGTTGATACCGTTTTTGATGAACTGGATAGCACGAGTAGCAACGGCTGCTCTCTGCGCGAGGCTATCTACAACGCTTCGACTGATTCGGATGTTTACAGCGAATGTGCGACCGGTAACGGCGCCGATACGATCATCCTGGATGTGGGCACTTACTCTTTGACTCGCACCGAAGGTGTTGGCGATACGTATGATCTTCACATCACCGGCACCGAGCCGCTTACGATCACGGGTGTCGATGCTGGTTCCACAATTATCGATGCCCGTTTGCTCGGCCTGACCGATCACAGTCGTGTCTTTGATATTGATACCAGTGGCGCCGTCTTGCTGCAAAACCTAACGATAAGCGGTGGGCAGGTCAGCGGCAATGGCGGCGGTATCAGGGTGGATAGAATTGATGCGGTGATCACACTCAAACACGTCGCCATTGTAAATAACCAGGCTACAGTAAGAGGTGGGGGCACTTACAGTAGAGGAACGCTCACAATCCTCGACAGTTTGATTGCTAATAACACTGCGGAGGAAGCCGGCGGCGGCCTCTACAATGAGGGCAACGGTGTGCTCGCCGTGCGCTCCACTCTGATTACGGGGAACATAAGCAAAGAGCGCGGTGCCGGTCTGGCGAACAGCGGGCAGGCCGAGATCATCAACACCACCATCAGCGGCAACGAAGTGCAGAATGGGTCTGGGAAGCGCGGGGGCGGCGGCATCAGCAACGAAGGGGGAGGTGGCTCGCCCCAATTGTCCCTCGCCTACTCTACTCTGGCCAACAACTTTTCGCCCCAGGCCACACTTGGCGCCAATCTGGCCGTTTGGAAAGGCAATGTAACCGTTACCGCCTCGATCATCGTTTCTTCCGTCAAGCTGAATCCTGCAGAGAGTTGTGGCACGAACACCCCAGGCCTCATCACTAGCTTTGGCTACAACGTTGAAGACAAGAACAGTTGCGGCTTCAGCTTGCCCACCGATCGGGCTGACACGGATCCTCTGCTTGGCGCGCTCGTCAACGCCGGGGGGCCGACCCAGGTTCATCCGTTGCAGGCGGATAGCCCGGCTCTGGACATCATCCCCGATGGCGATGCCGACTGCGGCGGCGGCATTGTCGCCGATCAGCGCGGCGAACTGCGTCCACAGGATGGCAACGCCGACACGCTCCTGGCGTGTGATGCCGGCGCGTATGAACTCGTCGCCCAAATCCCCGGTGTCGGCGGCGTGGAGCCTATCGACGTCAGCGTCCTCGGCACGGTGATCGACACCGGCAGTAGCCCTATCACAGGCGCCGAGCTTGGCCCCAATTTAGTCAACGCCGGGGAAGGCTATCGTTTCATTGTTGAGATCGAGAACCTTGACCGTGTCCATGCAGCCTACGGCATACTTGTCCACGACACCTTGATTGGGCTGAAAGGGGCAACGGTCACCCAGATCTACCCTGCGGCGGGCTGGTCCTGTTCGTTTGGTGGAAGCCTACTGCTCTGTTCGTTCACCGGGCCACTGCTGGGGGATGGGGAGCCGCTGCCCATCGCCGAAGTAGATTTGACCATCGATGCTGATCAGCCGACCGGCGTGATCGTCCATTATCTTCAGGCATCCACGCTCAACCCCGATACGGATCTGAGCAACAACGCCTGCGACGTTAGCGGCAGCACGGCGGACGGCGGCGACGATTGTCTCACTTTCTCGGTACAAGGACAGGCCGATCTGCTGCTCGGCCTGAACGCCACGGCCACGGTTAACGCAGGCGAAGCCATCGTCTACACCCTTACCATCGAAAACAGCGGCCCATCCGATGCGCAGGACGTCCAAATTGTGGACAGGCTGCCGGCGGGCGTCACCGTGATCGACGGCGGCGGCTGCATCGACGACAATGCCGGTACCCTCACCTGTGATGTGGGTGCGCTTCGTGCAGGCTCGAACCGGATCTACAGCTTTACGATTGGAACCGATCCTGGCGGTGAGCCGGGTCGCAGTCTGGAAAATGTGGCGACGGTGACGAGCAGCACGCCAGATCCGGTTGTCGTCAACAATAGCGCCGCCGCCGATACCAGCCTCACGAGTTTGGCCGATCTATCGCTGAGTAAGACTGCGGCGACATCCACCGTCAACGCCGGGGAGACCGTCGATTTCGTCATCGTGGTGACCAACGCCGGACCGTCGGTTGCACAGAGCGTCGTGGTTGAAGATGCACTCCCGGCCGATTTGGTGCTGCTAGACGCCGTTATCAATGTGGGGAACGGGCCGGCGCCGTGTGCGGGCGCTGTCTGTGCCGTCGGCGATCTCGCTGTGGGGCAGTCTGCCACTGTGACGCTGACCGCTCAGGCTGATGCCGTGCTCAGCCTGGGCACGGCCCTCATCAACACGGCCCTGGTGACGAGCGATTCGGCAGAAACCACGTTGACCGACAACCGCGCCGACGCCGGTGTGACGGTGACGACACAGGCGCAGGTCAGCGTGCGCAAAGCAGACCTGCTCGACCCCGTGATTGTCAATGATCTGCGCGACGTCACCGATCTGGCCTACGTCCTCACCGTGGAGAACAGCGGACCGTCCATCGCTGCATCCGTGCGCGTGACCGACACCCTGCCCGTAGGCGTGGCGGCGCAGGCGCTACTCGTCAATGCTTCGTGGTCGCCGAGTCCGACGGCGGACGCCTGCACCGACGATGCCGGCGGACCGGTCTCCGGCGCAGCCGTTCTTGTCTGCGATCTGGGCGAGATCCCGGCGGGGGAGAGCGTGCAGATCTATGTCAGCGCCGACGTGCAGGATCTGCTGCAGTGTGGCACAACGGTGACGAATCAGGCTGCTGCCAGTTGGCTCGACAGCCGCGGCAATCTCACGGCGCAGCCCGTCACCGTCGAAACCGGCATCCTCTGCCAGAGTGCCATCGACGTCGAGAAGAGCGGCCCTCTGCGCGCGGCCGTGGGCGATACCGTTCGCTACGTGATCACGGCGACCAACACCGGGCCATCGTCACTGCTTGCCGGCCAGGTGACGCTCTCCGATTCGGCGCCGGTGGGGCTTTCGTTTGTAGGCATCGCCGCCCAGAGTGGATCATGCGGGTTTGCAGGCGGGCCGCCGTGGACGAACGCCGGCACCCTGGCGGTGGGGGAGAGCTGTTCGGCGACACTTGAATACACGGTGACACCGGCCGCTTGCCCGGTGGGCATCCTCTTGAACCAGGCAGAGGTTCGCACCGTGCGCGGGGACAGCGATCAATCGCTTGCCATGACGACGGTGGATTGTGCCACGTCGCTCGACCTCTCGCTTACGCCCGACTTCCTGCCCCAGAATCTGGTGGCGGGTCGCACCGTTGACTTCCTGTTGGCCGTGGAAAATGTGGGCAACGTCAGCGCTTATGATGTGGAACTGACCGCAAACCTCTTCTTCCCCCAGTTTGGTGCGCGCATCGTCGACTTTCGTGCGCAGAGCACACCCTTCGGCGCTCTTTGCACCGATCAGGGTTTTTGCAACCTGGGCACGCTCGCCCCCGGGCAGACGGTGACGCTGATCGCGTCGGTGGAAATCGACAGCGATCAGGCGTTGGACGCTCCTAACTATCTGGGACTGGATGGCTGCGTCGAAGCCGACAACGCTGAATCAATCTGCCTTGCCGACGGCGAAGCAACCTTCCGTGACCTGATCTTCAGTGATGTGGAACTGCGCATGATCAAGCGCGAACTCTACGATCCCTTTGTGGTCAGCGCGTCGGGGATCGGCAACATCGCCGACAACGGTCACTACGTGCTTGAACTTCGCAACGCCGGCCCCTCGGATGCGGCGCCGGGCGTGGTGATCAGCGACACGCTGCCGCTGGGCATGGTGGTGAGCAACGTGCGTATCACGGCGGCCTCGTACGGCGAAACCGTCATCGGCCTGGACTGCGGGGTGAACGGGCCGGCAACCGGCAGCAACCAGCTTCGCTGCCGGTTGAGCCGTGCGCTGCCCGCGGGCGAAACGCTTCAGATCATCGTGCCGGTGGGCTTTGAACCATCCACGGCGGCGAACTTCTGCACAGCGCCCGCCGACCGTTTCACCAACATCGCAGAAGTGCAGTGGATCGACGACATCGACGGCGCCCAGAGCAACCTGAGCAACCAGGTGACGACTCAGTTTGTCTGCCACGGCGACCTGGACGTAGTCAAAAGCGGCCCGGCAGTGGTTACCTATGCCGACGCGGCCGCCGGGTTTGGCTATACCATCACCGTGCAGAACGTGGGGCCGTCGCCGATTGTGACGGGCAGCCTCACGCTTACCGACACCTTGCCCGGCAACCTTTTCTTTGACGCCAACGCCAGTGTGGACGGCGGTGCGTGTGGACTCTCTACGGCGGCGCAGACCGGCACCGGCATCGTTGTTTTCACCAACGCATCGCCGCTGGCGGCGGGAGATAGCTGCACTGTCACCTTCGGTGTGACCACTGCCCCCGGCGCACAGATTCCAGACCCTGCGCTCTACGCGGCAGGCCCGCTCTTCAACGTGGCGACAGCCGTGCTGGATGACGTGACAAATGACGTGGCGCAGGCCGTCTGGTCGACGCAGATCGACTTCACCACCCAATTGAGCATCACCACACAGGCGATGGGGCCGGTCATCGCCGGGCAAGAGGCGATCTTCCAAATTGTGATCACCAATACGGGGGATGCCCCGGCCTTCGACCTCGCCGTGATCGACAATGCCGGCGGGCGCAGCCCCATCGATCCGCAGGCCGCGCAGGTGGTGGGCATGAGCATCCTCGGTCAACCGCTTGGACAGTGCAACGACGGCGGTTCCTGTTTCATTGAGCAGTTGGCCGCGCAGGAAAGTGTCGCCGTGCTGGCGCGAGTCTGGATCGATCCGGGCACCCCGAGCAGCGAAGTACGCCAGCAGTCTTGTGTGACGGCAGACAACGCCGCCTCGACCTGCGCTGCGCTGACCGCCCCCATCGCCACCGTCACCGATGTGCATATCCGCAAGGATGATTTGGGCAACGTGCTCGTGGCCGGGGGCGCGCCGGTGCAGTACATTATCACCGTCTGGAACGAGACAGGACCGTCGACGGCCTACGATGTCGTCGTATCCGACACACTGCTGCCCGGCTTTTCGTTGATCGGCGATTTGGAACCGGGCAATCAGCGTATCGACTGCCCCAACATCCCCAACGCGTCAGACACAGTCTGTATCATCCGCTCCTTGCGCCCTGGTGAATCGGTGGAGCTCTACGCCACGGTTGTCGCCGATCCCGACGCAGCCGCAGCCGTGGAGACACCGGTCAACCGGGCCTGTGTGATCGAGATCGGCGGCGTCGCCGTGACGGAACCACTGTGCGACATCGAAAGCACCAGCGTCAGCACATCTGCCGATCTAGCGCTGACGAAGAACGCGACGGCCACCGTGGGCGCCGGGGAGCGGATCACCTACACCATCGACGTAGTGAACCTCGGCCCATCCGACGCGCAGGGTGTCGTGATTGACGATTTGCTGCCCACTCAGTTGGACGCGACGACGGTGACATCGAGCCAGGGCGGATGCAGTGCCCTGCCCTGTGATCTGGGCATGCTGGCTGTGCGGAGCCGCGCCATCCTCACCGTGACGGCGATGGTCGGCGCCGACGTCCTACCCGGCAGCAGTTTGGAGAACGTAGCAACCGTTGGCGCAACCACGCCTGACCCCAACCCGACCAACAACCGCGATGAGGCTGATTCCAGCGTCATCGCCGTCACCGATCTGGTCTTGAACAAGTTCACCGATGTCAGCAGCGTCGTAGCGGGGAGCGAGATCACCTACACCATCATCGTCACCAACCGCGGACCGTCCGCGGCACACGGCGTCGATATTCGGGATGCCCTGCCGAGCGGCCTGACCCTACTCGAAGCGACGATTCTGCGCAGTGGTGAGGGCCAGACGCTGTGCGGTGGCGTGGTCTGTCAGTTGGGTGACCTCGGCGTATCCGAAAGCGCCACGATGACTGTACGCGCCCTGGTCAGCCCAAGCCTCGGCGCCGGGACCGTGCTCACCAACACGGCGGCGATCTTCAGCATCACGGCGGAGGAGAACAGCGCCGACAACAGCGATAGCGTGACAACGGTGGTAGACAGCCAGGCCGACGTGGCCGTGTCCGTGCTCGATCTGAGCGATCCGGTGCAGCCGACCGGCGGCTTTGTCTACGATATCTCTGTCGTCAATCATGGTCCGTCGATGGCGCGTAGCGTTGTGATCACCGATGTATTGGATGCCAACGTCACTTTTTCGTCGATCAGTCCGATCTGTCCCTTCAGTGAGGGCACGCTGATCTGTAACCTGGGGAATCTGGGTGTCGGCAGCTCGGTGCGCTTCTTGTTGGCCGTTATCGCGGGGGATATGCCCAACGGTACGCTGTTGATGAACAACGCGACTGTCAGCACCGGCGCCCACGATCCTGTGATCGAGAACAACAGCGACAACGAAATTACCACGGTACAACTTGGGTTCGGGCCCAGCGCCAACCTGAGTGTCAGCAAGAGAGCCTCTACGCGTAGCGTGAACGCCGGTGAACGGATCACCTACACCATGATCGTGAGCAACACCGGTCCTGTGGACGCGTCCGATGTCAAGCTGATCGAGGTCATGCCGGCGGCGACGCGGCTGGTAGCAATCCATGCGGACAACCCTGCCTTCGCCGCTGCCACTTGCGCCTTGAGTGGCATCTGCTTGCTGGGGACGCTGCCTGTCGGCGCCAATATCACGGTGACGGCTGTCCTCCTGGTCGAGACGAGTTACGCTGATACCGTCGTTAACAATCTGGTGACGGTGATGGCGGATCAGATCGATCCGCATCCGCGCAACAACATCGCGCTGGCCGCGGTCGACGTCATCCCCTTCGTGTCGCTGCCATCCTTGCGTATCGAGAAGAAAGTGGTGGAAAGCGGCGCTGCCGCCGATGGCATTGTCACGGTGGGCGAGCGTGTCTCCTTTACCATCGACATCGCCAATAACGGCGCCATGCAAATTGTAGACATGCCGCTGATCGACACCTATGATGCGACCAAACTAACGTTTGTCCGCGCCTCGATTGCACCCAGCAACGTAGATGGGCTGGGTACTTTGCGCTGGGACAACCTGCTGCCCGGTATGATTTCGCTGGCGCCGGGCGACTCGTTCAACTTAACGACTCTCTTTGAAGCCGTGGGCAGCAGTGCGACGTCGATCGACGGTGTGACAGAGAACACGGCGACCGTCAACGCCGCCGAAGGCGAAAACGGCGAAACGGCGCCCGCCGCCGATGCCTCAGCCCCGATCCGGGTGACGTCGCCTAGCGTCGCCCTGCAGGCAGAGATTGACACTTCGACGCCTGCCGTGGTGCTGCCCGGCGATCTGGTTACCTTCACGTTGGTGGTGACGAATACGGGCGACACCCGGCTGGTGACGATCCCGATAGATGACATCTTTGACGGCGACCACCTCGCCTTTTCTTCGGCGCAGATTCCGCCTACGGTGTCAGAGAGCGAGCGGATTCGCTGGGCCGACGTGGGTGATATCGAGCCGGGTGAGGCGTTGCGCTTCACGGTCAGCTTCCGCGTGGTAGGGGATGTGCCCAACGTCTCGAACGTGGCGGTGCTGGGCACTGTCTTTGACGAAAACGGCGATGTTGCCTTCGGGATCAATGTTCAGGTGCCGGTGCAGATTGGCATTGCCCGTCTGGGTTTCGAACTCGACTCGCTGCCCGCTCCGCAGACAGAGATCCGGCCCGGCGATGTCATCACCTATTATTTGCACTTGAAAAACCGGGGTGGAATTCCGCTCCACCATGTGCTCCTGGTGACAGAAGTTCCTGAAGGCACGCATCTCCTCCAGTTTGCCGACGTCCCCGGGTTGAAAACGGCGGCGCGAGTGGTCAACGGGCTGGTCTATGAATGGTCGTTCGACAGGCTAGGGGTCAACGAATCTTTTGAGACACTGATGATCGTGCGCGTTGATGAAGATGCCACGGTCCAGGTGATCAGCATGGATGCCACCTATAGCAGTGAAGAGACGACATCGGGCCAATCGAATGAGCTCACCCATCCGCTCAATCCGACCGCGATCGCGTTGGAGTTCTTCAGCGTGATCCCGACGCAGGACGGGGTGCTGATCCGGTGGAAGACGACGGCAGAGATCAACTCGTGGGGATTCTACGTTCTGCGCAATCGCTTGGGCAGTGCCGAGCGAATCCGTGTCAACCCGGCGCTGATACTGGCTGCCGGCCCGGGATCGATCTACGAAGTCCTCGATATCGGCGCCACTGCCGGGCAGGTCTACGAATACTGGCTGCAAGAGATCGAACTCGACGGTGAGACGTTGGAGTATGGACCAACCATCGTGGGGCAGAGTATCGAGCAGCTCTTTTTGCCCATGGTGGAAAGGTGATGGGCGGGCGGATGGGGGCCAGAGATTGGGGACGATGATCTCTGACCCCCATTCTGTGCCCCCTAACCTCTTTTCTGGCGTGGCTACTCTCTATCTGCCCTCTCTCTTTTTCGCAATCGGCCCTGCTCCGCGGTATGATGGTGTAGATAACTTGTGTCTTCCGCGGCCCCGGGCCGTTTTTTTATGGGAAATAATATGCTCAAGGAACGAACGGATTTACGTAATGTCGCCATTATCGCTCATGTCGATCATGGCAAAACGACACTTGTGGACGGGTTACTGCGGCAGGCACATGTCTTTCGCACGAATCAGCAGGTGGCAGAACGGGTGATGGATTCAAACGATCTCGAGCGAGAGCGCGGGATCACGATCTTGGCCAAGAATACGGCGATCCATATCCATGATTCAGAGACAGATCAAGAAGTGAAAATCAACATTGTGGACACGCCCGGCCACGCCGATTTCGGCGGCGAGGTGGAACGCGTCCTCAATATGGTGGACGGCGTCTTGCTGCTGGTGGACGCAGCCGAAGGGCCGATGCCGCAGACACGCTTTGTCCTGCGTAAGGCTCTGGCATTGGGGCACCGCGCCGTTGTCGTCATCAACAAAGTGGATCGCAAAGATGCCGATACCGACCGCGTGCTCAACGAAACCTTCGATCTTTTCATCGAACTGGGCGCCACCGACGAACAGGCTGCCTTCCCCGTGGTGTACACGGTGGCGACGACCGGTCAGGCCGGTTTGACACCCGAAATGGAACCGGACCTGCAGCCGCTCTTTAATGTGATTTTGCGCGAGATTCCCTGCCCTATGGTGGATCCCGAAGCACCTTTGCAGATCTTGATCACCAGCCTGGACTACGATCCCTATCGCGGTCTGACTGCGCTTGGACGTGTCTTTGCCGGGCGCGTCAAGGCGCGGCAGCCCATCGTGCGCATTACACCGACCAACGAAATGATCTCTGAAACTGTCCGCTACCTCTTTGTCCACGATGGGCTGGATCGTGTGGAAGTGGAATCCGCCGAAGCGGGCGAGATCGTAGCCGTGGCCGGGCTGGATGTGATCTCGATTGGTGAAACCCTGGCTTCTCCGGAAAACCCGGTGGCGCTACCCGTGATCAAAGTAGAAGAGCCCACTGTCCGCATGACCTTTGGTGTCAACTCGTCACCCTTCGCCGGCCGCGAAGGAAAGTGGCGCACGTCCACGCGGCTGCGCGCTCGTCTCTTCGAGGAAATAAAGCACAACGTGGCGTTGCGCGTCAACGACACTGACAGCGCCGACACCTTCCTGGTGGCCGGGCGCGGCGAGCTGCATCTGGCGATCCTGATCGAAACGATGCGCCGCGAAGGGTACGAATTCCATGTGTCTCGGCCCGAGGTGATCCTGCACACTGAGGAAGACGGCACCCAGTTGGAACCTTACGAAGAGGTGCACATCGAGGTGCCGCCGGATGCCGTGGGTACGGTGATCGAGATGCTGGGTGTGCGCCGCGGCGAGATGCTGCGCATGGGTGAAGCCAACAACGATGCGGTGGAGATGCAATACATCGTGCCCACACGCGGCCTGCTGGGATTCCGGTACCAGTTCCTCACGGCGACCAAAGGACGCGGCATCATGAGTACAATCTTCCACGGCTATGGGCCGTTGGCCGGGCAGATCGCCACCCGCTCGCGTGGATCGCTTATCGCCTGGGATACGGGCGTCTCTAGCACCTATGGGCTGAAAAACGCCGAACCGCGTGGTATCCTCTTTATCGGGTCTGGTGTGGATGTCTATGCCGGGATGGTGGTTGGCGAACACCAGCGCATCGGTGATCTGGAAGTCAACGTCTGCAAAACCAAGACGCTCACCGCGGTACACACCGTCTACTACGGGGTGGAAGATCAGTTGTCCCCGCCGCGCGATATGAGTCTCGACGAGTGCATCGAATACCTCGCCGACGACGAGTTGCTCGAAGTGACGCCGCAGAGCCTGCGCATTCGTAAGCGCATCCTCGACAAGAATACGCGCGACCGCGAGGTGAAGCGGGCGAAGGCGGTTATGGCGTAGCAGAAGAGATGGGGTGATTGGACGGGGATGATTCCTGTCCAATCACCGGTTTTGTTTGAAGAGCCCCGATTTTTTATGGTTTGTCCAACGCCATCCCCGATCGCCTACTCCCTTCCTCGCCATCGCACCGCCCATTTCCCTGCCCGATCTGCCTCAAACTCAACAGCCTTCCCCGTCGCAACCACCAGCGGATCGTCCATGTGGCCGAAGGGGACGCGGACGATGGTGGGCACGTTCAGAACCTCGCTCCACCTGGTCAGGATCTCGTCGACCGTGGGGCCTCCATACTCGTAGGGTGGGTTGTGGTGGAAGGAACCGGCCATGAGCCCCACGATGCCGTCGAGTTTCCCGGCGAGGTACATCTGTGTCAGTGCAAAATCGACGGCGTAGGGGCGTTCGTCCACATCTTCGATGGCGAGGATCTGTCCGCGTAAATCGGGGAAGGCTGGGGTGCCGCAGAGACCGGCCAAAACCACGAGACAGGCGGCGAAGATGGGGGCTTCCACTGCGCCGGGACGCACGATACGGACGGCGGCTTCCGTCCTGTCTGAGATGGTGAATGGGTCTCCACGCAAGAAGGCGGCCAGGCTTTCGCCCTGGCGCGTCGCCGTCAATCCTTCGGCCAATGTGCCGTAGCACGTCGGTCCCCAACCCTGAACCTGCCAGCAGGCGTGCAACACCGTGATGTCACTGTAGCCAATGAGCAGTGGATGGTTCTGCGTTTGCATCTCGAGCAAATGCGGCACCAACTGCACCGCACTGTAGCCGCCACGGAAGGCCCAAACGATGTCATACGCCAGCGCCTTTGCGAGATCGGCGGCGCGCTCCTCGGCGGGGAGCCAGACGCCGGACTGGTGGTAGCGTTCGAGGAGAGGTGAAACGGTCACATCCCAGCCCAGCGCATCGGCCCAGGTCTGCGCTTTTTTTAACGTTTTGGCGCGTTCGGCGGGGTTCTGAATGGCATACGATGGGGGGGTGATGTAGAGGCGGGTCATGGCATCTCCTGTGGGATGATGGGACGATCGTTCTCACTATCATCTCATCATCGCCTCTCCTGTTCCAAATCTCCAAGACGCGATACAATGATGGTATCGCGCCACCTGATCCTGGTCGCGCGCGCCTACCCCGATTTCACACAGTAGAGAGGAAGAAAGATGGCTGCTCCCATTCAAACGCAGGACATCGTGCGTCCGCCCAAAGAGATCACTGACGCTCTGGTCGAAATTGGCAGTGCGACGGCCGCCGGTGAGCTTTCCAAACTGGGGATTCGCAATGCGCATTTGATCGGCCCTGTGCCGCGTACCCCCGGTGCGACCTACGTCGGCCCGGCACTGACGCTGCAATTCATGCCCAAGCGCGAGGATATGTACGGCCAGGGTGAATACAAAGATCCTGAAACCCAACTGCACCGCCATGTGCTCTATCATACACAGCCGGGCGACTTTGTCGTGGTCGATGCTCGCGGTGATCTGAGCAGCGGCATCTTCGGCGAGATGATGCTCACCTACTTCAAAGGCAAGGGCGGCAACGGTGTGGTCATCGACGGCTGCATCCGCGATTTCCCCAAGGCTAAGGATCTGGGCCTGGGCCTCTGGCTCAAGGGCACGACGCCCAACTTCCACACGCAGACGAACCTGATGCCCTTCGCCGTCAACGTGCCGATTGCCTGCGGCGGCGTGCTGGTAATGCCCGGCGACATCATCGTCGCCGACGACGACGGCGTGGTCTGCGTCCCTGCGGCGCTGGCCCCTGAACTGGTGAAAACGGCCGGCGAGCACGCTGAGTGGGAAGAATTCTCGCGGCTGCGATTATCTCAGGGTGGCGATCTGCGCAAGTACTATCCTCTGCGCGAGGACGCGCGGGCAGAGTATGAAGAGTGGAAGCAGCAGCAGGGGAAGTAGAGAACTAGGGATTGTGCGATTTTGGAACGTGTACACGTTCCAAAATCGCACAATTGTTCTGTCGTATATTAGGAGGACTTATGCTCACTGTGACTCAACGAGATCGGTTGAATCGCTTTTGCGCCGCATTGCTGGATCAAGAAGCGGCACGCGTAACGGTGCCGCCACAGCAGGCGGCCGGCGGTTTCTGGTTTGGTGGAGGCAATCTGGCGGAAGCCCTGGATGGCACATTCTACTTAACCGGACGCTATCGCAACGCAGGCGATTCGCGCACCGGTCTCGGCGCCGGCGAACGTGGCCTGGAACTGGCGATCTACGTTTCGCAGGACCGAGGGCGGCGTTTCGATAAGTTGCTTGCCTTCTCGAAGGCTGATCTGAGCTATGCCGGCGGCGAGGTGCTTTCTATCGAAGGATCGGCGCTGCACATCGGCGAGGATGGCGTGGAACTCTATGTCTCCAGCGAGAAGGCCGACGTGCCCTATCCGCCCGAGTTGAGCGAGTTCCAGAAACCCGGCACAGGCGTGTGGACTATCGATGTGCTCAAAGCGCCGACTGTGGCAGAGTTGCGTTATGCCCAGGCCACGCCGTTGCTGCGCTGCGACGATCCACGCTTCTTACACGTCAAGGATCCAGTCATCTACCCACGCGCCAACGGCGATCTGGTCCTCGTTTTCTGCACGCACCCCTTTAACTGGAGCAGTTCCAACTCGGCTTACTGTGTGCGCCCGGCCGGCAGCGAGCAGTTCGAGCCGCCGGTCTACGATTTCTTCGCCCGCGGCTTCACGTGGGATGTGGCCATGAGCCGCATCACTGCCCTGCTCGATGTGCCGCGCCTGGGTGAGTTTGCCCAGGATGGCCCGCGTGTGCTGGCCTTTTACGACGGCGGCGAGTCGTTGCGCCAGTATGAAGAACACGGCAAGGCGGTACGTCGCCCGCGCGGCTATTCCTGTGAGGAAATTGGCGGCGTCGCCGTCCTCGATCCGGCTGATCTCAGCAGCGAAGAACGGTTGTCGCCGCTCTTTCCCTCGTTTGTGTCGCCGTCCGGCACCGGTTGCAGCCGTTACGTGGATGTTCTGACGGCGGTGGAAGGGTACTACGTCACCTGGCAGCAATCGCAGCCTGATCTGTCTCAGCCATTGGTGATGAACTTCCTCAGCAAAGAAGATGCAGAGCAGATTTTGGTTGGTTGATCGAATGATCAACAAAAACGGGGACGGTCTCGCGAGACCGTCCCCGTTCTGTTAATGAGGTGGGCAGACCTGTCGCCCGATCTCTACTCTCGAACCTCTAAACCCAACTCGGCCGGTTTCTTGCGCCCCTTGACAAAGTACACAATCGGTCCGATCCAGTTGACAAAGGCCAGCGCCGTCCACAGTTTCTTGCTGCCGTTGATCTGCTCGGCGGGGCGTTTGCGAATGTCGACCAGTGCCGCCACCATCAACGATACCTGGATCAAACCCACGAGGATGACGCCTGCCTTAGCCGATGTGGACAGCTCACTCCACTTTTTATTTTTGGGCGTATAGAAAACCATGTGTTGCCTCCCTGATTATTTGCTTGAATGATCCCAAATTCGTTCTCCGATATTGAGAGTACACTCCCAATACGCAAGGACGAGCGCACAAGTTGCGCTGGATTCCAGTATAGCAAGGGCAAGTTGGGGTTGTCGTCAGACGAAAGTTTGAGAGGTTTCATTCTCGCGTCCCCTTTGCTCCCCCCCGTTCCTACTTTCCTGCCGTCTCGTTAACCAGATTCCGCTGTCGGAACTCATGGATCCGTCCTTCGCCGCGCTCGGTCAGTTGCACCACATCGCCCTGGATCTGCACAAGACGGGCAGAGCGCAGCCCCGCCAGCACGCGGCGCATCTCGGCGGCGGACCAGCGGAAATGCTCGTGTAAGGTGGCTACCTTTAGTTCTTGCACTTCGACGGCGCTGCCGCGGTGATTGTAGATATGGCCCAACACTACTTGTTCGCTGAAACGACGTTGTTGTCGGTTGCGCCGCAGCAGGGTAGAGACTAGCCCGTACTTGGGCGAGAAGATCCACGAAAGCACAAAGAAGAGAAAGATCATCAGCACCATCGACGCCGAAATCGATGAATCCCAGCGTTCATCCCAGCCCAGGCCGAAGATGCGGTTGAGCCAGGCGATGCCGTCGCCGATTTGGAGCAGGCCGAAGAGCGATCCACGCGCCAGATCGTAGCCGAAGAAGGCGCCGGCTGCGCCGATCAAGGCACTGATCGCCAGCATCACCGGCAATCGATCCGTGAGCAGATAGGCCGCCGCCGGCGGAATGATGAAAAATGCGATCACGAGGATCGATCCCACGGCGTCGAACGCACCCACCGCCACCAGGCTCACCATCACCATCAACCCATAGTTGAGCAGGCCCGGCCGAAAACCCAATGCTTGCGCCAGCGCGGCGTCAAAGGTGGAGATCTTCAACTCTTTGTAGAAGAGCACCACGAAGACAAGGGTAAGCAGCGCCATCAGCGCCGTCACGGTGATCGACTTGGGCCAGAAGACCAGGATCGGCTCGCTCTCGGTCAGGCCCGCCTGCCAGGCCTGTCCTGGTGAGTAGACGCCGCAGTTGATGCAGGTTTCGCGGAACTCGGCCCCCTCGTCGCGAGGGCTGATCCCCAGGTCGCGGCAGTTGACGCACTGCCGCGCCACCTCTGCGCGAGCATCGTCTTCATCGATCACCACTGTCTCACAGTTACCCAGGCAATGGCTATTGGTGTTGGCCCAGGCCACACCGATTTCGCCAACCATCACGGCATCCTCGTCGAGATGAATATCTTCGACAAAGCGCGACACCAGGATCACGGCAACGGCGAAGAGCAACGGGAAGGCCAGGCCTAGGGCCGCATCCTGTTTGACAAGGCCGGAGCGGTAGAGCGCTTCGGTGAGCACCACCGTTGCCACACCCGCCGCTGCCGCCCCCATGATCAGCCAGGGTGACGAGAGATCCGGCTCCAGCCCCAGCAACGTCGTCATCACGATGAAGGCGACCACGATACCCAGCAACACCGTATGGCTGATGGCGTCGCTGGTCAACGACATGCCGCGCAAGAGAAGAAAGGTCCCCAGCAGCGCGCCGGAGATGGCAATCAGCGTGCCGATGATAATCGCCACGTGCTGCGGATCGCGCAAGAACAGATTGAGTTCTTGGCGCGGGAAGAAGGTCAAAAGAAGTTGAATCAGAAACTGTTCAATCTGGAACATTAGAGGCTTGCCTCCTGCAACTTGCGCTGCAACTTTTCAATCGCTTCGCCTGGCAGCAACTGATGGATATCGGCCTGACGATTTTCGGCGAGTTGAGGCAGACGAAGCTCCTCACTGTATTGACGGTAGGTGTCCCATAGTTGGCGGTTGGCGGCATCTTCTTCTGCTGCTGTGATCCCAGGGGCGGTTAGCCGCCAGGTATCACCCTCTGCCGGCTGAACCAGATCGCGTTGTTGCAGCCGCGCCAATCCCCTGCGCGCGTTGGTCCCGTTGACACCTAGTAAAAAGGCGGTGGGCACGGGCTGCGTCGCCGATCCGTGATCGATGGCATAGTGATAGAGATCGCGCAGTACATTGGTGGCCGCGAAACGTCGACTGTCGCGCCGACTGCGCAGAATCGACCAGATCAGGCCGCGCCCTGGCGCAAGGAGAATGGAGAGCAGCACCAGCCCGAACGCCACCACAATGATCATGGGGCCGGTAGGCAGGTTGGCCTGCACTGCGCTCAGGATAGCGCCGGTGCCGCCGGCAAATGCGCCGAAAACAGCGGCCAGGATGACCATCTGATCGAGTTTGTTCGTCCACTGGCGGGCGGCGATGCCCGGTGCGATCAACATGCCCACCATCAAAATCACCCCGGCCAACTGCAACCCCAGCACAATGGCCACCACGATCAGCGTCGATAGCATCATGTTGAGGATCGTCGTGCGGAAGCCGTTGGCGTGGGCAAATTCTGGGTCGAAGGTAATGAGCTTGAACTCCTTCCAAAAGAGTGCCAGCACAAGCAAGGAGGCCGTTCCCACCACCGAGATCAGGACAATGTCCTTTTGGACAATGGCGGCGGCCTGCCCAAAGATGAATGAATCGAGACCGGCCTGGCTGGCATCGGCGCGACTCTGGATGTAGGCCAGCAGCGCAATCCCGGCGGCGAACCAGGCCGCCAGCACGATGCCCATGGCCGTGTCTTGTTTGATGCGCGTGGTGCCGGTGATCATGCGGATGAAGTGGACACCGAGCCAACTGGCGATCCCGGCGCCGATGAGGAGGAAGCTCAGTTCGCGCCCCACGAGCAGAAAGGCGATGGCTACCCCCGGCAGTGCCGCATGTGAGAGCGCGTCGCCCATCAAACTCTGCCGGCGCAACACGGCGAAACTGCCCAGCACGCCGCTGACGATCCCCAGCAGCGCGCCACCCAGCGCCACCACGCGCAGCGTGTATGTGTAGGTCACCCCCAGCAGCACCTGGCTCACGGGGACAAAGAGGACGCTGGCCAGCGCGATCGCGCCGATCAAGATCCAGACGCGCCGATCTTCTGCGGATAAGCGTTCCATCTCAGTCATCTCCTGTGGGCGCGGCGGCCACTGCCGGATTTTCCTGCAGATAGGCCACCCGTCCGCCGTAGGTGCGGCGCAAGTTGTCCGCCGTGAAGATCTTGGCCGTTGGGCCACTGGCAATGATCTCGACGTTGAGCAACGTCACCCAGTCGAAGTAGTCTTCTACCGTCTGTAAATCGTGGTGGACGACGATGACCGTCTTGTCGCGCTGGCGCAACTCGCGCAGGATCGACACAATCGCCCGCTCGGTGACCGCATCCACGGCGGCGAAGGGTTCGTCCATAAAGTAGATCTGCGCATCCTGCACCAGGGCGCGGGCCAGGAAAGTTCGCTGCTGCTGTCCGCCCGAAAGCTGGCTGATCTGGCGCTGAGCGTAATCCTGCATGCCCACTTGTTCCAGGGCGTAGAGGGCGGCTTCCTGCTCCTGTCGCCCAGGACGACGGAACCAGCCCAGCTTGCCGTACAGCCCCATCGTCACTACATCCACTACCGACGTAGGGAAATCCCAATCCACACTGCCGCGCTGAGGGACATAGCCCACCAGGTGTCGCGCCTGTTCAAAGGGTTTGCCGTAGAAGCTCACCGTCCCTGCGGACCGGTGGATAAGGTTAAGGGCCGCCTTGATCAGCGTACTCTTGCCTGCGCCGTTGGGGCCGACGACGGCCATCAGCACCCCTTCGGGCACCGCCAGATCCACGTCCCAGATGGCCGGTTTGCTGTTATAGGCCACCGTCAGATCGTCGATGACCAGGGCGGGCGCAGGTTGCGTGTCAGAAGTTCCATTGCTTGAGGTCATTGGTTGGCCTTTCATAGATCGAGTCACCTTGTTATTCTCCACAGGCCACGTCAACGATCTGGGCCGGCGGCGAGAGGCTCAATGCAGCCGGCCATTCAGGAATCTCCACGTCGGCGCCGGCGCATTGGTAGGATTGGAGGACGGTGTAGACGTTCTCGGCGATCATGCCGATATAGGTGCCGCCGAATGTGCCGGGTTTGCCCATGGCGTCGGAGTACATTTCGCGCACACCGAGGCGCACGTCGCCACCCTGCGAGGCCGCCGCTTCGATCACCGCTTCGATTGTGTCGGGCGGAATGCTGCTTTCCACAAAGACGACTGGGATCTGGTTTTCGATGACAAAGTCCACCACGCCCTGAATGTCGCCCACACCGGCTTCGTCTTTGGTGCTGAGGCCCTGAATGGCGGTCATGCGCCAACCAAAGGCCGAACCGAAGTATTGAAAGGCGTCGTGCGATGTCACCAAATAGCGCTGTCCTTCGGCAACCGTGCGCATCCCCGTGTTCGCCCACTCAAAAAGGACCTCCAGTTCTTCAATGTAGGCTGTCGCATTGGTCTGATAGGTCTGGGCGTTCTCCGGATCGACCTGCGCCAGTATGTCGGCCAATCCCTGCACCGATAGTTCCCAATTGCGCGGGTCAAACCAAAAATGGGGATCATCCACATCGACCAATTCTGCGGAAAGGGTGAAGCCGCCGATGGCGAAACCGCCCGCCTTTACCGGCTTGCTTAGCGCATAGATGCTCACCCCCTGCTCGCTCAACGCTTCGAAGACCGTGTCAAACTGTCCTTCCAGGTGAAGACCGCTGTAGACGACCATGTCGGCCGCGTTCATGGCGGCGATGTCCGACTCGGTGGGTTGATAAAGGTGGGGATCGACGCCTGCTCCCATCAACGCCGTGATCTGAACCTTCTCTACGCCGGCAGTCAGGATCTGAGTGATGTCGGCGCCCTGAGTAGTGGTGGCGACAATGCGCAATCTGTCATCGGCGTCATTGGGAGCGGCGATGTTCTCGGCGGCAGAGACTTCGCCGTTGGCAGGCGTGGGGTCGTCCTGCCCACAGCCGGTAACGGCTATTGAAAGGATCAAACAGAGTAGAATTACATTCAAAGATCGAAGGAACACGGATCGGTTCTCCTTAACATGTTCTTGATCCACAGGTCGCAGAGCAAAAGGAGCCGGGCAAACGCACAAGCGAATCTGCGAAATTTGTGGACGGAGTTCATTGGGTATCGACAAAGAGTTAGCCCTTGCATCTAAATCTGATTTCTGGCAAAAACACAAAAGTTTTCTTTGGCTAAATCTTGTCGGTAACAGGAGTCTAGCGTAGAATTTAGGTGCTGTCAAGTGTTATTTTTAGGAGTGGCTCAATTTATACTTGACAGGTCTAGATCTCCGCTGTATAGTTTAGGTATGACTAACACTTATCAAGAGGCCATCTCAAACCCTATCTCGGCTGCCCACGAAGACTATCTCAAGGCTATCTATCTGATCGAGATGAAAGATGGCTCTGTGAGCAATTCGGCCCTGGCAGAGTACATGGCGATTGCACCTGCTTCGGCGACTAATATGGTCAAGAAGTTGGCCCAATTCGAGTTGGTAGAGCACGAGCCTTACCGTGGCGTACGCCTGACCAAGCTTGGACGGCAGGTCGCGCTCGAAGTACTGCGCCACCATCGTTTGCTTGAGTTGTTCTTACACCAGGCCTTGGGCATGTCATGGGATCGGGTACACGAAGAGGCTGAGAAACTGGAACACGTGCTCAGCGATGCCCTTGAAGACGCCATCGCCGACGCCCTCGGCCACCCTACGGTGGACCCACACGGCGATCCCATTCCCAGCAAAGAGGGCGAGGTGGAACTGTCAGAGGGCGCCGCCTTAAGCACCGCGCGCGTCAATCGTCCCTATGTGATCCTGCGTGTGCTACTGCAAGATCAGGAGCGCCTCTACTACCTGGGCACGCTTGGCCTTTACCCCGGCACCGAAGTGACCGTTTTGGAGCGCGCACCGTTTAACGGCCCGCTGTTGATCGAAGTGGGCGGCACACAGCGTGCCCTGGCATTTGAAATGGCAGAAACCCTGTTGGTGAAAGAAGCCTAGACATCCTCTCCCCAAGCGACTATAGCGTGTCCACACGAGAGAGAGAATGTTGGATTGGCCTTTTTTTATGCGTAAATTTTAGTAATAACTAAAAAACGTTTTAGGCATTTTCTATAAGTCTTTTCAACCTATATAATCTCTAGATTGACTTCGGGTGGACTCTCTGTAAAGGAGTGCTGGTATGAATCAATTTGGGCTCTGGGCAGTCGTCGCTGTGATGGCACTGATGGCATTCGTGCTATGGCCGCAGCATGGCATGTGGTGGCGGTTGTACCGATTGCGACGACGCGCACAACACGTTATGCTCGAAGACGCGCTCAAACACATCCTCGATTTTCAACAGCGGCGCATCCCTGTGACGGTGGAATCACTGGCCGGGGTGCTCAAAGTGCGGCGCAATCGGGCTGTGGACCTGATGCACGTGCTTGAATCGGACGGATTGATCCGCTTTAGCCAGGCTGCCATTACGTTGACCCCGCGTGGCACAGAGACAGCCTTCCATGTGGTGCGCGCCCATCGTTTGTGGGAAACCCATCTGGCCCAGGAAACCGGCTACGAAGAGACCGAGTGGCACCTTCACGCCGAACGCCAGGAACATCATCTCTCCGCAGAAGATCTGGATGATCTTGCCGCACGCCTGGGCAATCCTGTCTATGATCCCCACGGCGACCCGATTCCCGGCGCTACGTCAGGGGATCACACGGCGCAGCGCGGAGAACCGCTGGCGCTGGCGCAGCCCGGCCAATCCTATCGCATTGTCCATATTGAGGATGAGCCAACCGTGGTTTACGCCCAACTGGTGGCCGACGGTCTGCATCCCGGCCTCACCTTGACCGTTCTTGACCGGGATGATCGGCGTATCCGCTTTTTGGCAGACGGTGCAGAGCATCGACTTGCGCCCATGTTGGCCGCCAATTTGACGGTTGAATCGCTGGCTACTGAACCGGTTGTGGCGGATCTGCCGGTGCTCTCGCTCGATCAATTGCGCCCTAACGAAGAGGCGCGCGTGGTCGCCCTCTCTCGCGCCTGTCATGGACAGGAACGTCGTCGCCTCATGGATCTGGGCATCCTGCCCGGCGCCGCCATCGAAGTCGAAATGCACAGTCCATTGGGTGATCCCACGGCCTACCGCGTGCGCGACACGCTCATCGCCCTGCGCCGTGAACAGGCCCGTATGATTCAAATCGAAAAAGTCGCCCAAATGCAGGCTGCTTAAGGAGAATATGATGTCCACTGAAATTGAACTGACGCCGCAAACCAGGGAACCCAAAGGCAAGATCCGGATCGATCCCGTCCCCGGCGGCCATGAAGGCTGCGATAGCTGCGCCGTTCACAACGCTGCTATGCTGCAAAAGCTGGGCGTGGATATGGCCGATTGGGACTTTGTGGTGGCGTTGGCGGGCAACCCTAACACGGGCAAGAGCACTGTGTTCAACGCCCTCACCGGTCTGCGCCAGCACACCGGCAACTGGCCCGGCAAGACGGTGGCCCGCGCCGAAGGTGGTTTTGTCTACGCCGAACAGCGTTTTAAAATCGTGGACCTGCCCGGCACCTATTCGCTCCTCGCCACCAGCCTCGACGAAGAAGTGGCGCGCGATTTCATCCTCTTTGGCCGCCCCGACGTGACGCTGGTGGTGGTCGACGCCACGCGGCTCGAGCGTAACCTCAACCTGGTCCTTCAGGTGTTGGAGATTACCGATCGCGCCGTCATCTGTCTGAATTTGATCGACGAAGCACGACGCAAACATATTGAGATCGACGTGCGCCGGCTTGCGCGGGATCTGGGTGCGCCGGTGGTTCCCACCGCCGCGCGCCAGGGCGAAGGGTTGCCCGAACTGTTGCAGGCCGTGCATGAAGTCGCTACCGGGCAGACGGTGAGCCGTCCTTTCCGGCTACACAACGAACCACCGGCGCTGCGCGAGCCGCTCAATCAACTGGTAGCGCAGCTCGAAGCGCGCTTCCCCGGCCTGCCCAATGTTCGCTGGGTGGCGCTACGTCTGCTCGATGGGGACGATAGCATCATCCAGGCCGTGCGCAATGGCGATCTGGGTAGCCTGCGTCACGGTGATACTGAAGAAATTGCGCACGATATGGATATGACACTTCAATTGGGGGCCGTTCGATGAGTATATCCGTTGGCAAGATACCTGGTACGAACGGCGTGGGTAACGCCGAAACCGTCTCCATCGAGTCGATCCTGGATACGGCGACCAAAGCGCGCCGTGATCTGGGTGTAGACATCCACGAACAGTGGGTAGAAGCTGTTTATGGCGAAGCGGCGCGTATCGCCGACCGCGCCGTCGTCCGCCCCGAGCGCAAGGCGCAGTTCGATCTGGATCGTACCATTGACCGCTTGGTTACCAGTCGGTTGTGGGGTTTCCCGATTATGGTAGCGCTCTTCACGCTGATGTTCTGGCTCACAATTTCGGGTGCAAATGTGCCTTCGAGCTGGCTTTCCATGCTTTTGTTGGACACCGTGCATCCGTGGCTCAAGACGGTGTCGGCGTCAATCGGCGTGCCCTGGTGGATCGATGGGCTGCTGCTCGATGGTATCTATCTGGCGACAGCCTGGGTGGTCAGTGTGATGCTGCCCCCCATGGCCATTTTCTTTCCACTCTTCACGCTCTTAGAAGACTTGGGCTACCTGCCGCGCGTCGCTTTTAACCTTGACAACATCTTTCACAAAGCAGGGGCGCACGGCAAACAATCGATGAGTATGATGATGGGCTTTGGCTGTAACGCTGCCGGTGTGGTGGCAACGCGCATCATTGACAGCCCGCGCGAACGGTTGATCGCCATCATCACCAACAACTTTGCCCTCTGCAATGGACGCTGGCCCACCCAGATCCTGATCGCGTCGATCTTCGTGGGTGCACTGGCGCCTGTGCAGTGGGCGGGGCTTGTCTCGGCGCTGGCCGTGGTGAGCATTGCGCTGTTGGGGGTCTTCCTCACCTTTGCGATTTCGTGGGGGCTGTCGCGCACTGTCCTGCGTGGGGAAGTGTCCTCGTTCAGCCTGGAGCTACCGCCGTATCGTCCGCCGCGCGTCTGGCAGACGATCTACACCTCGCTCATCGACCGCACCATGTACGTGCTCTGGCGGGCAATTGTCTTTGCGGCGCCGGCAGGCGCGGTGATCTGGTTGGTGGCCAATATTCACATCGGCGACCCGACGCTGGCCGAGTACATCATCAACTTCCTCCAGCCGCTGGCCTGGGTCATGGGGCTGAACGGCGTGATCCTGCTGGCCTATGTCATCGCCATCCCGGCCAACGAAATTGTGATCCCCACCGTGCTCATGCTCACCGTCCTCACGGCGGGCATCACCGGTGTGGGCGCCGGGGCCGGCGTCATGTTTAGCAGTTCGACGACCAGCACCGGAGAGATCCTCGCCGCCGGTGGGTGGACGCTCCTCACCGCCGTCAACCTGATGCTCTTCAGCTTAATCCACAATCCGTGCAGCACCACGATTTACACCACGTACAAAGAGACCGGCAGCGCCAAGTGGACGGCCGTGGCGGCGCTGATGCCGTTGGTCTTGGGGTTTGTGGTCACGATTACGCTGGCGGGAGTATGGCGGCTCCTGGCGTAGCAGTAAGCCGCAGGCAGAAATTTGTCTGGTAGGATTCGCTTCTGACGCAACGCACTTGAACAGGTACATTTGTTTTTGTAAAATGATGTCGTTTTTCGATCCACCTCATTCGACGTATAAGTAGAGGACGGATTTCGCGATGATATCAAGCGGATTCTGACCCAGCGAGAGGTATTTCGGAGAATCACAGAACCCCCTAACGAAAAGGAGATTACCTGATGCGAGTCATGGTCTTTGTCAAAGCCAGCGAAGCCAGCGAAGCAGGCACGATGCCCAGCACTGAAGAATTGACCGAAATGGGCGCATTCAATGAAGAACTGGTCAAGGCGGGCATTATGCTTGCGGGCGAAGGGCTACATCCCTCTTCCCGAGGCGTGCGCGTCTACTACAACGGCAAGGAACGCAAGATTGTAGATGGACCCTTCGCCGAAGCCAAAGAAGTGGTCGCCGGTTTCTGGATCTGGCAGGTCAAGTCGATGGACGAAGCCGTTGAATGGGCCAAGCGCAGTCCATTTCAAGAGGGACAATTGGAGTTGCGCCCGGTCTTCGAGGACGACGATTTCGGTGAAGCATTAACGCCAGAACTGCGCGCACAGGAAGAACGCATGCGTAAGCAGGCCGGTAACAGCCAGGCGTAGTTCATCCTATGACACTCCCTACTGTGCAACGCACCATCGATGCAATCTGGCGCATCGAAGAAGCAAAACTGATCGCATCGCTCAGCCGGCTGGTCAACGACGTGGGCCTGGCCGAAGATCTGGCGCACGATGCACTGGTGGCGGCGTTGGAACAGTGGCCTGTCGAGGGCGTCCCCAACAAGCCCGGCGCCTGGCTCATGACCGTTGCCAAGCGCCGGGCCATCGATCGGATCCGACGCGATCGGATGTCGGAACGGAAATATGAAGAACTGGGGCGTCAGGTGGCAGCCGAAGCGGAGAGTGGGACAGCCGATTTCGAACGAGTGACAAGCGATGATGTTGAGGACGATCTGCTGCGTCTCATCTTCATCGCCTGTCACCCCGTCCTCTCCACCGAAGCGCGGGTGGCACTGACGCTGCGGCTGCTGGGTGGTCTGACCGTCGAGGAGATCGCCCATGCCTTTCTCGTGCCGGCCGCAACGATTTCTCAGCGCATCACACGCGCCAAACGGACGCTCTCTGCCGCTCAGATTCCTTTTGAGGTGCCGCCGGCCAACGAACGGCTGGCGCGGCTTTCCTCTGTACTCGAAGTGATTTATCTCATCTTCAACGAAGGATACACAGCCAGCGCCGGGGATAGCTGGGTTCGCCCTATGTTGTGTGAGGAAGCGTTACGGCTGGGGCGGGTGCTGGCCGAGTTGAGACCGAAGGAAGCGGAAGTGCATGGTCTGGTGGCGCTCATGGAAATCCAGGCGTCACGTTTAGGCGCGCGCGTGGGGCCGGGCGGGGAACCGATCCTGTTGCTCGATCAAAATCGCTCCCGGTGGAATTACCTGCTGATCAATCGTGGGCTGGCTGCGTTGGCGCGCGCCCAAAGGCTGGGGGGTGCGCTGGGCGCCTATACATTGCAGGCAGCGATTGCGGCCTGTCATGCTCGAGCGCGCACTGCCGAAGAGACTGACTGGGAAGAGATTGCCGCGCTCTACGACGCATTGGCGCAGGTGACGCCATCTCCCATTGTTGAGCTGAACCGGGCGGTGGCCCTGGCCATGGCATATGGTCCTGCCGTGGGGCTGGAATTGGTCGAGTTGCTGAACACCGACCCTTCGCTGGCCAGCTATCACCTGTTGCCCGGTGTGCGTGGCGACCTGCTGGCCAAATTGGGACGTTTTGAAGAAGCAACAGCCGAGTTCCAGCGCGCCGCCGCTCTCACCCAGAATGAACGAGAACGTGAGCTGTTGCTGCGCCGTGCGCGCGCTGCTCAGTCTGCGCAAAGATAGGTCTGCTCCCCAGTCCCATTTGCCTTCGACCCAATTCGCCTCTCTGCCCCAAAACCGGTATGATTCCTCGCAGTGCCGAATCCATAAGAGTCGATCCGTAAATTCACAGCAGCCCGGCGAAGTTGGCTCATGTAGAGCAGACGTGCTGCTGCGCACTGTAATTTACGGATAGAAAGTAAGCGAAAGGACTGTCTGTGGAAATTCTTGAAGATCGCGCCACTTGGGAGGCGACGTTTAACGCCGGCTGGCTGGCCCACTTCCACGCCACCGGTGAGACGAAGTGGGAACTCTACAACCGGCCCGACAACAAGGAAGCGCCCGCAGGCAAGGGGATCGATCTGAGCCACAGCCGGCTGCTGCTGATCTCCTCGGCGGGCGGCTATTTGCGTGACGGTCAGCAACCGTTCGACGCCCCTGATCTGCTAGGCGACTACACCATCCGCACCCTGGCGGTGGAGACCGACCCCAGCGCCATTGCCTTCGCCCACGAACATTACGACCACACCGCCGTAGACGAAGATCAGCAGGTGCTGCTGCCGCTGGCCCACCTGCACGATCTGATGGAAGGTGGCGTCATCGGTGAGTTGGCGCCGTCAGTGGTCAGTTTTATGGGCTATCAACCCGTGATCACGCGGGTGTTGGATGAGACCATCCCAGCCATCCTCGCCGTGGCCAAAGCCGAGAAAGTGGACGGCGCGCTGCTGGTGCCTTCCTGACCGATCTGCTCTCAGTCCGTGGGACTGATCGCGCGTGCGCTGGAAATGGAAGGCATTGCCACCACCCTCACCAGTTGGAACGCAGGCCGTACCCGGGTCACGGCGCCACCGCGCGCCACCTTCACCCGCCTCGACCGTGGCGCCACGCTCGGCGCGCCGCATGATACGGCACAACAAAGACGCGTCCTCGAAGCCACGCTTGCGCTGCTGGCCCAGGACGCGCCGGTAAAGCCGGTAAATTTGAAAGAGGGGATGGGATGATGAGGGATGATGACGGAGATGATGGAGATGATGGGATGATGACGGGATGATGAGGATGATGGGATGATGATCGTCGACGATCATCATCCTCATCATCCCATCATCTTTTACGACGATATTTCTCTCCAATCACCAATCCCCACCTCTTCTCTCCTCTCACGCCGCAACCTTACCTTCTTCCGCCGCCCACTGCATTGTGTACAGGTTATAGTAGCGCCCGCGTTGACGGAGTAGTTCTTGGTGGCTGCCCAGTTCGACGACGCGCCCCTGATCGAGGACGACGATCTGATCTGAGTTGACGATGGTGTTGAGCCGGTGCGCGATGACAAAGCTGGTGCGCCCTTCCATCAGCCGATCCAGAGCCTGCTGAATCTGCTTTTCGGTGGTGGTATCCACCGAACTGGTGGCTTCGTCGAGGATCAGGATGCGTGGATCCGAGAGAATTGCCCGCGCAAAGGACAAGATCTGACGCTGGCCGACACTCATGTTGACGCCGTTCTCGCCTACTTCGGTGTCGTAGCCGTCGGGCAGTTTCATAATAAACTCGTGTGCGCCCACTGCGCGCGCCGCGGCGTAGATCTCTTCATCAGTGGCGTCCAGTTTGCCGTAGCCGATGTTGTCGCGGATCGTGCCGCCGAAGAGGAACGTGTCTTGCAGCACGATGCCAAGCTGGGAACGCAGACTCTGCTGTGTCACAGCGCGGATATCGTGACCGTCGATGAGCACGGCCCCTTCGGTAACGTCGAAGAAGCGCGCCAGCAGTCGGATCACAGTGCTCTTGCCCGCACCGGTCTCGCCCACCAGCGCGATGCGCTGTCCCGGCTCGGCGGCGATGCTCACCCCGCGCAGCACCGGCTCGTCATCCTTATAGCTGAAGTGGACATTGTCTAGCTCGACGCGGCCTTCGATGGCAGGTAGGGCGTAGGCGTCGGCGTGGTCGGGCAGATCGCTCTGGGTGTCGAGCAGATAGAAAATGCGTTCAGACGCCGCCATCGTTGCCTGGAAGGTGTTGTAGCGTTGCGCCAGATCACGGATCGGCTCGAAGAAGCGATCCACGTAGAGGACGAATGCCACCAGTGTCCCTGCTGTCAGTGCATCGCTAAAGACGAGCCAGCCGCCCACGCCCACCACCAGCGCCGTCGCCAGCGATCCCATAAAGTCCACGCCGGGAAAGAAGATAGCGGCCAGCCGCGTCGCGTTGATGTTGGCATCAAAGTAGGAGCTATTCAGATCGTTAAAGTGGCGGTAGTTGGCCCGTTCGCGCACAAAGCTCTTGGTGACGCGGATGCCGGTAATCGACTCGTTGAGGAAGCCGTTGATCAGCGCCAACCGCTGTCGTGTAGAACGATACGCCTGCCGCACCCGCTTGCGCCAAAAGTTGGTGAGGAGCACCATCAGCGGCAGCACGGCAAAGGTGACCAGCGCCAGTTGCCAGTTTAACACCAGCATAGCGATGATGATACCCACCAACACGAAAATCGCCCGCGCCAGCCCGGTAATTGACCAGGTGACGAAATCTTGCAGCACGCCCACATCGCTGATCAGGCGGCTCATCAAACGCCCCACACTGTAGCCATTGAAGAAGTTGAGCGAAAGCGTGTGTAGATGACGGAAAAGCGTGCTGCGCACGTCGGCTACGATGCGTGTGCCCACGTAGGCCATCAACGAAATGCGCGCCCGGTTGGTGATAAACTCGCCCAACATCGTGGCCAGGAAGATGTATGTCCAAAAACGTAGCTGACCGAAATCTTGCACTCTGATGCCGGCGTCGATAGCGCGCCCGATGATGCTCGGCCCGGCGACGCTGAGCAACGACGATACCACCATCATGGCGATGGCGAGGCTCATCTTTACTTTGTAGGGCGAAATAAAGGCCAGCAGACGGCGTACCAGCCCACTGTCATAGGCTTTGCCCAGGGCGTCGTCCTCTTCATCGCCGAGCAGCGTGGCGATCTTCGCCTCGCGGCGCATCCGATCTCTGGCCTCTTCGCTCAGACTCGCGTCCGCTTCCCAAGGACGGTGCGCCGAGCGGTCGCGGCCGAAGCGGTCGCGCGCCACCGGCATCTTTTTCTCGGATATCTCTTCTGCAGGTATCTCTTTAACGGCGTTGCGCCCGTTATTTCCGTTTTGGGTGTTCATGCCATTTCTCCCTGTGTGCTGATTCATCGACTCGGCACCGTAGCGGGGCGAGGTGCGGGCTGTGTGGGCTGATCGCCATCGAGTTTGGCAACGGTGTCGGCGAAATCTTCCTGGTCCTTCAACTGCAGATCATAGATCGTGCGGTAAAGACCTTCCTCGGTCAGCAGCTCGTCGTGGGTGCCGCGCTGCACAATCCGCCCGCTATCGAGCACCAGGATCTGGTCGGCATTCTTCAACGTAAGCAGTCTCTGGGCGATGATGAAGGTGGTGCGTCCTTGCATCAGGACCTTCAACGCCTCCTGGATCAAGTGCTCGGTCTCGGTATCCACAGAACTGGTGGAATCGTCGAGAATCAGGATACGTGGATCGTACAGTAAGGCGCGGGCAATCGCCACGCGCTGCTTCTGCCCACCGCTGAGGGTGACCCCGCGTTCGCCCACCGCGGTTTCGTAGCCGTTAGGAAAGTCGAGGATGAACTTATGCGCGCGCGCGGCCTTAGCGGCGTCGATAATATCCTCGGGCGTAGCATCGGGATGGCCGTAGGCGATGTTTTCGGAAATGGTCAGCCCAAAGAGGAACGGATCCTGCAAGACGATGCCGATCTGGCGACGCAGACTATCGATCGTCACGTGGCGGATGTCATGCCCGTCGATGCAGATGCGCCCTGCGCTGGGATCGTAGAAGCGCGGGATCAGGTTTGTCACCGTAGATTTGCCGGAACCAGTGGGGCCGATCAGTGCGATGGTCTGCCCTGGTTTGGCGCGAAAGTTGATGCCGTCGAGGATCAACGCGCCGCGTTCACCGTAGCGGAAACTCACGTTCTCAAAGACAACCTCGCCTTGCACCGCGTCCAGTTCCACGGCGTCGGCGCTGTCTTCGACTTCGACGGGTGTGTCGATGATCTCGAAGACACGTTCCGCGCTTGATCCCGCTGTGGCAGCCATATTGACCAGAAAGCCCAGCCGCTGCACCGGTCCATTGAGCATGAGGACATAGGAGATCAGTGCAAAGAGCGAACCCACGGTGATCTCACCCGCCAGCGCCCTGGGGCCGCCAAACCAGAGCAGTAAAAAGATGGCGCTACCCAGCAGGATGCTAAAAAGCGGCCAATTGCTGGCCCACACTTTGATCACCGAGAAGCGACGGTCGAACCAGAGTTCATTCTGTTCATCGAACTTTTTCAGTTCGTGAGGTTCACGCGCAAACGATTTGACCAGGCGAATACCGGTCATGCTTTCCTGCATGGTTGTCGAAAGCGCGCCCATCTGTTCCTGAATTCTCTTGAACATGGGGCGCACTGTGCCACCGAAGCGGACAGTCGCAATCACCAGCAGACCCAACGACGGCAGCGTATAGAGCGCCAGATCCACGCTTTCGAGCAGCATGGCGACGATCACACCAAACAACAAGATCAAGGTGGAAACCAGGCTTTCCAGCCCGATGCCCACAAAACGCTCCGATTCGGTGATGTCACTGGTGGCGCGGCTCATCAAATCGCCCGTCTGCGCCTTGTCGTGGAAGGCGAAGGGCAAGCGCTGCACACTCTTGAAGAGATCATTGCGCAGATCGAAGGCTACCCGGTGCGACATCCACTCACCATAGTAGCGCTGTGCGAACCCTGCAACCCCGCGGATCACGGCGATCCCCAGAATCAAGCCACCGGCGTAGTAGAGCGCCGACGCCTGCCGATTGGTCAGTCCGTTGTCGATGGCGTTTTTGATAATCTGTGGCACGAACAGGTTGAGCGACATGGCAAAGAAGCCGCCAAGATAGCCCAGTGTTACCTGCTTTGCGTAAGGCCGCAGATATCCCAGTAACCGCCAGTATACGTCGAGTCGTCCTGTCACTTTTGCCTCCTGGAGAGCAGTTAGCCGTCAGCCGTTTACAGTCGGAATGGGGTTATACACGAGGATTGCAAAACTGTTCTGAGGATGCTGAGTTCCCCGGCGACCGTGCCGCATGCTCAACCCTCACCCTAACTGTGAACCGCTACAGGTGTTTACTAAACCGCTATAGAAAATAATGAACCAAACAGCTCAGATCATCTAGTTTAACAGGCTGAGGGAGGCTTGTCCATGTGGGGAATATCCCACTTTCGCCGCCAACCTCCGTAAAACTGAAGAAAACGTCAGCATATTTTGGTGAAATAGCGAGTTGTGACAGCAGATTAGGATATGCCCTAACGGCATTTTGGTGATGGGGTATTTCGGTCGGGATGCGCCTCGGGCACCAGCAATTCTAAATTTGGCTTGACCAGGGGGACTAGCGCCGGTTGAGTAGGAGCGCTTCAGAAAGCGGGTCTGCGAGCCATATCGAAACCAGCGAAGCGGGTCAACCCTGGATCGCCGTCGAACCCGCTGGTTCGTTTGGCACAGGCGCTGCGCCTTAGCCCTCCGCAAGCTCCGGGCGCCGACCGCAGCGGTCGCGACCGCTGCGGTCGGACTCAACCGACGCTAGCCCCTCTGGTCAAGCCAAATTTGGAACTCCTGTCGGGCACGGCGCCTGATTTTGCTGGCGTGGATTCGATGGTAAAATGGCGAGGTTGCCATCCCTGGGTCAAAGACGGCACAGATCGGGAGACAGATTCGTGGAAGAACGACGCACAGCCATCGTAACGGGTGCAGCGAGTGGGATCGGACACGCTGTGGCGCGGGCACTGGCCGACGCCGGCTACGCCGTTGCACTGGTCGACATCAATGCGCAGGATGGTCCAGAATTCGCCGTTGCACTCGACGGTCATTTCATTCCCGCCGATCTGGCCCAACGCAGCGAGTGCCGCCGCGTGGTGGACGAAACCATTACCCGTTTTGGCCGCGTCGACATCCTCGTCAACAATGCAGGGTTCCAGCACATTGCACCCATCGAGTCTTTCCCCGAGGATAAGTGGGAAGCGATGCTTGCCGTGATGCTGACTGCACCCTTCCTGCTCACAAAATATGTGTGGCCGCACCTGCAAGCCCAGCACTGGGGGCGGGTGATCAACATGGCCTCGATCCACGGACAGGTAGCCTCTCCCTTCAAAGCCGCCTACATTTCGGCCAAGCATGGGCTGATCGGCCTTACCCGCACCACGGCGCTCGAAGGTGGACCTCACGGCATTACCGTCAACGCCATCTGCCCGGCCTATGTGCGCACGCCGCTTGTGGAAAGCCAGATCGACGCCCAGGCCGCCGCGCGCGGGATCAGTGCCGAAGCCGTCGTGGAAACTATCATGCTCGAACCGGCCGCCATCAAGCGGCTGATCGAACCCGCCGAAGTTGCCGGCCTCGTTACCTATCTCTGCTCGGGCGCCGCCTCCGCTATCACCGGTGCTGCCTTGAACATCGATCTGGGATGGACGGCGCGCTGAACGAACGTCCGATAATTGCCTGATCCTACCTCCCTCCGTCTCTGCAAAGGACAAACTACCGTGTCGATCTTAAGCTACCCCACTACCCGCCGTGAAGATCTCGTGGAGACGTTGCATAACGTAGCCGTGGCCGATCCTTACCGGTGGATGGAGGAACCCGATTCCCCCGAACTCCGTTTATGGATCGAGGAACAGAACGCGTTGACCTTCTCGGTGCTGGATCAGTTGCCGCGTCGCAAAGAGATCCGGCAGCGCATGACTGAGTTGTGGAACTATGAGAAGTTCGGCGTCCCTTTCAAACGGGGCGGACGCTATTTCTATATGCACAATGCAGGCTTGCAGAATCAGAGCGTACTCTATTGGTTGGAAGCGCTCGACGATGAACCGAAACTTCTGCTCGACCCCAACACTCTTTCAGAGGACGGTACGGTGGCGCTGATGGGCTACGCAGTCAGCGACGATGGCCGCTACCTGGCCTACGGCCTTTCTGCTTCTGGTTCTGATTGGATGGAGTGGCGCGTGCGTTCTGTAGAAAATGGCGAAGATCTTACCGATCACTTGCAGTGGATCAAGTTTTCGGGGGCGTCGTGGACCAAAGACGGCGCCGGTTTCTTTTATAGCCGCTACGATCAACCCGAAGCCGGGGAAACCTACAAGAGCGCCAACTACAATCAGAAACTCTACTATCACTCCCTGGGCAGCGGTCAGGCTGAGGATGAAGTCGTCTACGCCCGGCCCGATCACAAAGAGTGGGGTTTCAACGGCAGCGTCAGCGAAGATGGTCGCTATCTGGTCATCAGCGTATGGAAAGGCACCCACCGCCTGGCCAATCTCTTCTATCAAGATCTGGAGGATGGAGGGCCGGTGGTGGAATTGCTCACCGGTTTCGAGGCGGATTATACGTTCATCGGCAATGATGGCCCCATCTTCTATATCCAGACGGATCTGGATGCGCCCAATGGGCGTGTCATCGCCATCGACGTGCGTCAGCCGGCGCGTGATCAATGGCGCGAGGTGATCTCCGAAGGTGATGACGCCCTGGAAGGGGTCTCTTACGTGGGCGGCAAGCTGATCACCGTCTATTTGAACCATGCCCAAAGTCTGGTGCATATCTACAAGACGAATGGTGAGTTTGTGCGCGAACTGGATCTGCCGGGCATCGGGACGGTGGCCGGTTTCGGCGGTCGCAGCGATGACCCCGAAACGTTCTTTTCGTTTACTAGCTTTACCAGACCGGGCACCATCTATCGCTATAATGTGGAGACCGGCGAGTGTTCGATCTTCCGCCAGCCGGCGCTGCCCTTCGACCCTGAAGAGTATGTTACCGAGCAAGTTTTCTATCCCAGCAAAGATGGCACACAGGTGCCGATGTTTTTAGTCCGCCGCAAAGATGTGAGACCCGGCCCCGCTACCCCCATCTATCAGTACGGTTACGGTGGCTTCACTATCTCGTTGACGCCCCAATTCCGGGTTTCGTGGCTGGTCTGGCTAGAGATGGGCGGCGTGATTGCACAGCCCAATCTGCGCGGCGGCGGTGAGTATGGCAAAGCCTGGCACGATGCCGGCAAAGTGTTGAACAAACAGAATGTCTTTGATGATTTCATCGCCGCCTCGGAGTGGTTGATGGCCAACGGCTATGCGGACGGTTCCAATCTGGCGATTGGGGGCGGCAGCAACGGTGGGCTGCTCGTGGGCGCATGTCTGACCCAACGCCCCGATCTGTACACGGCGGCGGTGCCTGCGGTAGGCGTGCTCGACATGTTGCGCTTCCACAAATTCACGATTGGCTGGGCGTGGACCAGCGACTACGGCTCTCCGGACAATGAAGACGAATTCCGCGCCCTGCTGGCCTATTCGCCTTATCACAACACCAACCCAGAAACGTCTTACCCGGCGACACTCATCGTCACCGGTGACCACGATGACCGTGTCTACCCGGCGCACAGCTTCAAGTTTGCCGCTGCCCTGCAAGCTGCCCAGGCGGGCGAAGAGCCGATCCTGATTCGCATAGAAACCAAAGCCGGCCACGGCGCGGGCAAACCCACGGCAAAGGTCATCGAAGAAACGGCGGATGTATGGGCGTTCTTGTGGGATAAATTGACGACGGACAACTGACCACCGCGTACCGCATCTATTACCGCGTATCATTACCGGGAGCACCGCTATGCAAGCACCACCGGAACAGTTGGGCGCCTTCTATTTGGGGGCATTCTACGATCTCGCCAAAGGGGAACGGCTTGAAGCGCCTGTGGTTTATGACGCCCGCGATCTCACGACCCACGCTGTCTGCGTCGGGATGACGGGCAGCGGCAAGACGGGTTTGTGCGTCGGTCTTTTGGAAGAAGCCGCACTGGATCGCATCCCGGCCTTGATCATCGATCCCAAGGGCGATCTGACCAACCTGCTGCTCCAGTTCCCAGACATGCGCCCAGAGGACTTTTTACCTTGGGTCAATGTGGACGACGCTCGCCGCAAAGGGCAAACCGTGGAAAGTTACGCCGGGCAGATCGCGCAGACATGGCGTGATGGTCTGGCCGATTGGGGGCAAGGGCCGGAGCGCATGCGTATGCTCCAGCAGACCATCGAGTATACAATTTACACGCCTGGATCCGATGCCGGCGTGCCGGTGAATATACTGGGGAGTCTGGCTGCACCTCGCCTTGACTTTGACGGCAACGCCGAGTCGATCCGCGAGCGGATTGCGGGCACGACGGCTGCGCTGCTGGGATTGGTGGGCGTCGACGCCGATCCAGTGCGCAGCCGCGAGGCGATTCTGCTCTCGAATATCTTCGAGCATTTCTGGCGACAGCAGCAGGATCTGGATCTGGCACAGTTGATCATGGCGATCCAGAATCCGCCGGTACGCAAGTTGGGTGTCTTCGATGTCGATACCTTCTTTCCTGAAAAGGATCGCTTTGGGCTGGCGATGTCCTTTAACAACTTGATGGCAGCACCCAGCTTCCAGACCTGGCTCACCGGTGAACCGCTTGATGTGGATCGTCTGTATTACACGCCCGAAGGCAAGCCGCGCCACGCCATTTTTTACCTGGCACATCTTAGCGACAGCGAGCGCATGTTCTTCGTCACCCTGCTGCTCGAAGCTGTGGTGACGTGGATGCGTCAGCAGACAGGCACCACCAGTTTACGTGCTTTGCTCTACTTTGATGAGGTCTTCGGCTTCTTCCCGCCGGTCGCGGAACCACCGTCCAAACGGCCACTGTTGACGCTGTTGAAACAGGCGCGCGCCTTCGGTCTGGGCGCTGTGCTGGTAACGCAGAACCCGGTGGACATCGACTACAAAGGGCTGACCAACGCCGGCACCTGGTTCATCGGCAAGTTGCAGGCCGAACGCGATAAGGAACGGGTGCTGGCCGGGCTGAAAGGAGCGATCGCCGACGCCGGGCGCACCACCGACGTGGACTACGACGCGCTGATCAATCAACTGGGCAGCCGTGTCTTCCTGCTCAACAATGTCCACGAAGATCGGCCTGTCGTCTTCCAAACGCGTTGGGCGATGAGCTATTTGCGCGGGCCGTTGACACGCCCGCAAGTGCGGCAGTTGCACGAAGGCCGCCGCGCTGCCGCGCCTGTTTCTGCTTCAACGGCGCCTGCGCCTACACCCTCGTTTGTGCCGTTGCCGGTTCCTCCGGCGGTTACGCGGCAAGCACCGGCAGTGCCAACCGAGCCTATGCCGCCGGTGACGCCAGGCACGCCGGCGGCGCTGCCCGAACCTGCGCTGCCGCCTGGATTTTCGGCGTTGCCGCCGATGTTGGCGGCCAATCTGGCCCAGGTTTACTTGCCCGTGGCCATCCACCAGGACGAAGCTGTGCGCCGACTGGCTGCCCGCAGTGGACGAACGGTAGATCTGGTGCAGGTGCGGCTGGTCTACCAACCGGCCATCCTCGGTGCGGCGACCGTCCGCTATGTGGATCGAGGTCGCGATATCGACGCCAGACAAGAGGAGATCCGGCTGGCCGATGTGCCAAACAGCGTCGGCAACCGCAGTTGGGAAGATGCCGAAATCCTACCGATCCGCCTGCGCGATCTGTCCCAATCCGCGCCGCGTGCACGTGAAGCGGGGGAGGTCCTCTTTGCGGATGTTCCGGAAAGCGCCAATTCTGATCGGGAACTGCGCGGCCTGTCCAACGATTTGGCGGATTGGCTTTATTACAACAGCAAAATGACGATCAGGGTCCATTCTGAACTGAAGCTCTTCCAGCGACCGGACGAGCCGGAGCGTACATTCTTGATCCGTTTGCAGGATGAGGCACGGCAGCGTCGCGATGCAGAAATCGACAAGTTGGAAGAGAAGTACGCCAGGCAGATCGACAGATTGCGTGATCGGCTGAGCAAGTTCGAGTTGGATCTGGCCGCAGACGAAGCTGAGTACGATTCGCGCAAACAGCAAGAGATCCTGAGCATCGGTGAAACTGTCTTCAACCTGTTCATGGGCCGCCGCAGCAGTCGAGTGGTCAGCACAGCCGCCAGCAAGCGGCGCATGTCGGTGAAAGCAAGGGTTGACATCGAACGTACTCAACAAGAGATCAAAGAGATTCAGGCAGAGATTAAAGAGATCGAGGCTGAACTGGCCCAGGCAGTCGAAGCGATCAAGAAGCAGTGGACTGATATAGTGGACGATCTAACCGAAGAGATGATCAAGCCGCGGCGCACCGATGTGGATGTTTCGCTGGTTGCCCTGGCCTGGAAACCCTCTTGGATGATGACGCAAACTGAATTTGGGGCACAGCATACGACAACCGTTCCCGCCTATGCGCAAACAGAGGAAATCAATACGGACAAGTAAGGGCATTGGCAGAAGGTGGTGCAAGGTATGCTGAATGTATGGGTTCGGAGGCGGTTATGGCCAGTTCGCCACAAATGACAGTTGGCGACTCTCTTTTTCACTTTGTTTTTGATGCCACATTCCAATTTATTGGCCTGCTAGAACCCGATGGCACATTGATCGAAGCCAATCAGGCTGCACTCGCGTTTGGCGGGTTGACGCGCGCCGATGTAGTCGGCAAGCCCTTTTGGGCGTGCCACTGGTGGACGATTTCGCCAGAAGTCCAGACACAACTCAAAGAGGCTGTGGCACGGGCGGCGCAAGGTCAGTTTGTCCGTTACGAAGTGGAAGTGCGCGGGGAGGGCGAAAGTACGGCGATTCTCGACTTCTCGCTCAAACCGGTGCTGGATCAATGGGGACGTGTGGTCAAGATTATCCCTGAAGGCCGCGACATCACGCAGATGCGCAAGGCTGAACAGGCACAAGCCGACCTGCACAGTATGCTGTATGCCGTCTTTGACCACAGCAGTGATCTCATCCTGATCCTCGACACCCAATACCATGTGCTCGCTTTCAATGCCCGCTTCCGCCAGGCATTTTCCCACGCTTACCAGCAAGAGATTCAAGTTGGCGCTCACTTCCTCGATCTGCTGTCCGGGCACCCGTATGCCCTCATCGAAGCCAGTTCTCACTGGCAAAGAGCGCTGGCCGGCGAGGAGTTTACCATTGAACGCGATTTCGTCGGCCCGGATGATGCCGTCACCTACTACGAAGTCTCCTTTCGCAAGGTAGTCGATGCCCAGGGCCGGCAGATTGGCGCTGTGCAGTCGGCGCATGATGTGACAGAACGTGTGATGAACCAAGAGGCCCTGCAGCAGCTCAACCTCGAACTGGAGACGCGTGTTGTGCAGCGCACGGCGGCCCTGATGTTTACCAACTCCCAACTGCGTGCTGAGCTAGAAGATCGTCACCGAATCGAGGAAGCGCTTTCCCAAAGTGAAGGACAGCTAAAGCAACTAAACGAAACACTTGAAGCGCAGATTGACGAGCGGGTACGGCAGGTGCAGTCGCTGTCCAAAGCACTTACATTGGCCGAGCAACGTGAACGGCGTCGTGTGTCTGAGGTTCTCCACGAGGATCTACAGCAGTTGCTCTTCGCCCTGGATATTAAGGCCCATCTCCTCGAACGCTTGAAGGATGATCCGCAGCTCTTCTACAATTCTGTGCAAGAGGTGCGGGCAATGATCAAAAATTCGATTCAAGCAACGCGTACCTTGGCGGTTGAACTGAATCCACCCGTCCTGCGTGGAGATGGATTAAGTGCATCCTTGGGTTGGCTTTCGCGCCATTTCGAAGAAAAGTATGGACTGCATGTCGAACTTCAGATCGAAAAAAATATCCAGGTGTATGGTGAAGACATGCGTATGTTGCTCGTGCAGATTATCCGCGAGTTGTTGTTCAATGTCGTCAAGCATGCCGGTGTACAGCACGCCCGTGTTAAAGTCACGCAGGAGCAGGATCATTTGGAAGTTTCGATCGAAGATGATGGTAAGGGCTTTGATCCTGCACAGTACCATTTTGATTCTACAAACCACAATGAACTGCGATCTGATCAAGACACGTTTGGATTGTTTAGCGTGGCCGAACGTCTGAAGCTCTTTGGCGGCCAACTGTACATTGATTCTGCGCCCAACCTTGGCACACGAATCAAGGTGATCGTGGCCTTTGACGGTCCGGTGACTTCAAGCGAAGCCTAGAAATCGAGCAGCCCTATGCCCCCATCCATTACCCAGGCTGTCACTTTTCTTTACACACGTGACCTGGCCCGCACAGATCGATTCTATCAAGAAATCCTGGCGCTGCCCCTGGTGTTGGATCAGGGTGGCTGCCGGGTTTACGCCGCCGCGCCCAACGCCTTCCTCGGCTTCTGTCAGCGTGAGAATGCTGCACAGTCACCACAGGGGATCATCTTTACCTTTGTCACCGATGATGTGGATGGCTGGCACGCGCATTTGCAGGCTCAGGCCGTCGAGATCACCAAGCCGCCCACCTTTTATCCGGAGTACAATATCTACCATCTCTTCGCCCTTGATCCCAACGGCTATCAGCTCGAATTTCAACGCTTCCTCGATCCGTCCTGGCCGGCACCACTGCCAGGGTGATGCCTGTTTCTTTTATTCGCCTCACAGCCGACGTTGCTGGTATACTTCCCACGTCCTAAGGGGGACGCTGTGTTGAATTTAGCTGTGATGCCTGCCTGTCTCGAGGAGCTGTAGCATGACTGTTGAACTTGTGGTAGACGAACCGATCCGCGTCCTGGTGCGTACGCTGCCCAGTGGCAAAATCGTGCCGACCTCGTTCATCTGGCGCGATCAAACTCGCTATGTGGGGGATGTGGGCCGCCAATGGGAAGAACGTGTCGACGGCAAGAGTGTCCGCTGTTTTCTGATCAAGACGGTGAATCAAGAAACCTATGAAGTGCGCTGGGATCCGGCCGCTGACGATTGGCGTATTCACCGCGCCTGGGTACGAAATGTGGTTTGACTCTGCAGCTTCGGCTGCTTTCGTGCCGGCCTCGTGCGTAGACATGAAAGTACAAAAGACATCCTTCTGTACCAGTTTAGGGATATTCTGGAACATCTGGTAAGATAGCAAAACCATCGCTGTTTGTCTTCTGTCCCTGCTCAATCTATCCCACTAGAATCAATAGAGACCGCCCATGATCCGTTTCCCTTTTCGCCTTGCAGCTACTCTGCTCTTGTCGCTCATGCTCTCAGGCTGTGCGCTTCTGCCGACCGGCAGTACGACGTTGGAAAACCCCTTCGCGGGTCAGGCAGACGAAGCAACGCCAACCCCTATCCCAACCGCCATTATTCCGTTGAAGCCTACCTACGAAGTGAAGTCAGGGGAGATCTTGCGCCAGACTTCGTTCTCTGGTCGTGTTTCGCCTGTCGAAGTGCACGAACTCTTCTTCCGTAGCGGTGGGCGTGTCCGTCAGATCTATGTCGGCCGCAACGAGATGGTCAGCGCCGGCGACGTGATTGCCGACCTGGAAATTGACGACATCGAACGCGAGGTTGTCTCTGCTCAGTTGAACCTGGAACGCGCCGAGTCGCGTCTGGCCGAGGCTGAAGCCGATCTGGAATTCAACAAACGGTCTGCCCAGGTCGGGGTGGAGATCGCCGAACTGCGCCTGACGCAGTTACAGAATTCCAGCCCCGATGATGCCACGGCGATTGCTATTCAGGAGAAGCAAGTGGAACTGGCGAAATTGGCGCTGGAACGGCTCGACCGTGGCGTCGATCCACTCTTGCAGAACGATGTCGAGCGCGCGCAATTGGCGTTGGACAAGCTAAACACCAGCATCGAGGATGCACAGATTCGCTCCCCCATCGACGGGCAGATTCTCACCCTTTCGCTAACGGTGGGGCGACCTGTGGAGCCCTTCGTACCGGTGGTGGTGGTGGCGAACCCCGAAGCGTTGGAAATCAGCAGCGATTTGACCTCTACCCAGATGCAAGACCTGGTGGAAGGAATGCCGGTAGTGATTAAGATGGTTGGCCGGCCCGGGCAGATGCTTAACGGCGAGGTCCGTCGCCTGCCGTATCCATATGGCACCGGCGGTGGTGCCAACGTTTCGGATCTCGATAAGTCCACACGCATCTCGATTGCCCAATCCCCTGAAGAGGCCGACTACGAACTCGGCGACCTGATGCAGGTCGAAGTCGAACTCGAACGGAAGACCGACGTCCTCTGGTTGCCGCCTTCGGCCATCCGCATCTTCGATGGTCGCCGCTTCGTCGTCATTCAGGACGGTGATGTGCAGCGGCGTGTCGATGTCAAAACCGGTATCCAAACACCTGACCAGGTCGAGATCCAGGAAGGTCTGGAACTGGGCCAGGTTGTGGTTGGGCAGTAACTTATGCGTGCACTGTTACGGACCTGGGCTATTGTTGTCGTTGCCGCCAAGCGTCTATTGGCGCAGCGTTGGTTGGCGTTAGCTACTGTTACGGGGCTGGTGGCCGCGATTGCGCTGGTCATCAGCATTCCGCTCTACGCCGACGCCGTCTACTATCGCATTCTTGAGCAGCAGCTTGCCACTGCCAACAGCAGCGACTTCGTCAAACGGCCACCCTTCGTCTTCATGTTCCGCTACATCGGTGCCTTCCACGGTGCGCTGGATATTGAAGAGATCAGCCAGGTTGACGCCTATCTCTCCGGTCCGGCAGGGGATGAACTGGGGATACCCAACACGCGTATCGTCCGCTATGTCAAGACGGACAATCTTCGCCTCTTTCCGCGAGAGGACGTTGCCTATGCCGATGTGACCGATCCGCTGGAATGGGTCAACATCGGCTTTATTTCAGACCTGGAATCCCAGATCAATCTGCTCGAGGGCACCTTCCCGGCGGTGTCGACCGATGAATCACAGCCGATGGAGGTCATGTTCAGCGCGCGCATGGCCGATGAACTCGGTTTGCAGGTCGGCGAGACCTACGTCGTCTTTCAGAGTACGCGCACCGAAACCGGGCGCAGTTCTCTGCAAATTCCGATTCGCATTTCGGGCATTTGGCAGGCCAAGGATCCGAGCAGCGATTATTGGTTCTACAATGAAACCGCCCTGGTGGACGTACTGGTGGTGCCCGAAGAAAGTTACATGAGACGGGTGGCGCCGGCGATGGTCGATGAAACCTACCTGGCCCTCTGGTATCTGGTCATGGACGGTTCCGATGTGACTACATCTGATGTGGGCGGCCTGTTGCGACGGATTAGCCAGGTGGAACAGCGGGCAGGGAATTTGCTCACCAACACCCAGCTTAGCGTCTCGCCTGTGGATGGTTTGCGTGATTATCAGCGGTCGTCGGCGCTGTTGACGACACTGCTCTATGCCTTTAGCGTGCCGATTTTAGGCTTGCTCATCGCCTTCATCGGGTTGGTGGTGGGGCTGGCCGTTAGCCGCCAACGCAACGAAGTCGCCGTCCTGCGCAGTCGTGGGGCATCGATGGGGCAGATCACCGGCATCTCGGCGCTAGAATCACTGATGTTGGGTCTGCTCGCTATGGCGGTTGCCGTACCGGTCAGTTACTTTATTGCGCTGGTGATTGGCGCCACGCGCAGCTTTCTCAACTTCACAGGCGACATCGATCTTCGTCTCACTTTCAACGAAACCGCCTTCAATGCAGGGTTGCTGGCGTTGGGTGTCACACTGTTGGCTCAGGTGTTGCCCACCATCGGCGCCTCACGCTTCACGATTGTCACCTACAAACAGGAACAGGCGCGTACGCTGCGTCCGCCCTGGTGGCAACGCATGTGGGTGGATGTGCTGCTCCTGATCCCCGCCGGGTATGGACTTTACCTGCTGCGCCAACAGGGGAGTATCGCAATCGGTGGGCTTGTCTCTAGCAGTGCTTCGATCTTCGAGAATCCCTTGCTCTTTCTTGTCCCCGCGCTGGGGATCTTTGCGCTGGCGCTGGTCACGTTGCGGCTGCTCCCCGGCTTTATGACGGCGCTCGCCTGGATCTCGGCACGTACCAACAGTGTCGGCCTACTGATGGCCAGTCGCTACCTGGCGCGTAACCGCGGTCTTTACACGGCGCCGCTGCTGCTGTTGGTGCTGACCTTGAGCCTGGTCGCCTTCACCACCTCGCTGGCGCAGACGTTGGACGATCACTTGCGCGACCGCACCTACTATCAGGTCGGTGGAGATGCTCGTTTGATCGAACTCGGTTCCGCACCGCCCGAGGCCACCACTTCGCCCGGTCAGGACGCCGGCGGCGGCGGTGAGCAGGCCCAGATCAGTTGGACATTTGTGCCGGTCAGCGAGCATCTCAACGTGCCCGCTGTGGAATCCGCCGCTCGCTTCGCCGACTTCGAGGGTAATATTCAAGTACAGGGTAGCTGGCAGGACGTGACGTTTTTGGGTGTCGACCGTCTGGACTTCCCGAAGGTGGCATTCTGGAGACGCGATTTCGCTTCCGCCACGCTCGGCTCCTTGATGAACTCGCTGGCGCTCTCTAACGATGCTGTCCTGTTGCCTCGTTCGCTGATGCGCGAGAATGCGATTGTGGTGGGCGACACCATTCAGGTACAGGTCCGCCGCTATGGCTTGCGCAGCCAGTTCGCGATGAAAGTGGTGGGTGACTTTTCACTCTTCCCCACCTGGTACCCTGAAGAGGGGCCCCTATTGGTGGGCAACCTTGACTTCATCTTTGAGCAGTTGGGTGGCGAGTTCCCCTACGATGTATTGGTGAAGACACGGACTACTGATTTCGCACAGATGGCGCGCGATCTACGGGCCTATGACATCCAGGTGGTAGATTGGCGTTCGTCGCTTGAAGCCATCGAAAAGGCGCAACAGCAGCCCGAGCGGCAGGGTCTCTTCGGCGTGTTGTCGGTTGGCTTTTTGGCGGCCGCCATCCTCACCGTGCTGGGTTTTCTACTCTACACGCTCTTTTCGTTCCGGCGGCGCTTCATCGAACTGGGCACACTGCGTGCGATCGGGCTGTCCACAGTGCAGATGGCAGGGCTACTGGCCTGGGAACTTGCTTTCCTCGTCTTAGTCGGCATCGGGATCGGTACTTTGCTCGGTGTGTGGATGAGCGATCTGTTTATTCCTTACCTCCAGGTGGGGACACGGGCTATCGACCTGACGCCGCCGTTTGTCGTGGGTATCGTCTGGCCTGCCATCTTCCGAATTTACGTGCTCTTTGGTCTGCTCTTTGTGGCAGCATTGGCGGTTCTGGTCAGCCTGCTTATGCGCATGAAGATCTTCCAGGCCATCAAACTGGGCGAGACGGTGTAACCATGACAGAACCATTTATCTACTGTGACGGTCTGGTCAAGATCTATCGAGTGGCCGAGCTGGAAGTGGTGGCCTTGCAGGGTCTCAACTTCTCGGTGCAATCGGGTGAGTTGATGGGGATTGTCGGCGCCAGCGGTAGCGGTAAGTCGACGCTGATGAACATCCTGGGCGGGCTGGATCGCCCCACGGCAGGCCGTGTGCGCGTGGGAGACCATGATCTGCTCAAGATGTCTGAGGGGGAGCTGACACGGTATCGCCGTGAACAGGTTGGCTTCGTCTGGCAGCAGAGCGCGCGCAACCTTGTGCCCTACCTCAACGCGGTGGAAAACGTAGAACTGCCAATGACCCTGGCCGGCGTGTCTAGCAAAGAAAAGCGCACGCGTGCCCAGGAATTGCTCAAGATGGTGGGGTTGGGCGACCGCATGTTCCACACCGTTGGCGAGTTATCGGGCGGCGAACAACAGCGCGTCTCGATTGCCGTCTCATTGGCCAATAATCCCAGCCTCTTGCTTGCCGACGAACCGACCGGTGAGGTGGATTCGGCCACGGCGCAGGTGATCTATGATACGCTGCGCTTCCTCAACACCGAACTGGAACTGACCATGATCCTGGTCAGCCATGATCCCGGCATCGCCCGTCATGTGGACCGCGTGGTTGCTATCCGCGACGGTATGATGTCCAGCGAAACCCGACGCCAGGCGCGTACCCCCGAACAGATTGCCCAGATCGCCGCCAACGGTGACGAGGCGAACGGTCATCACGATGTCTTCGAAGAACTGGTAGTGCTGGATCGGGCCGGACGGCTACAGGTGCCCAAGGAGTTTCTCGAACAGTTCCAAATCCGCGGGCGCGCCATTCTCGACATTACCGAAGACGGCATCCTTATTCGCCCTGCGCCCCAAGATCGTGATGCGCCTGAACTTGTCAGCCGCAAACAGCAGCAAGAAGCCGACCACACCCGACAAAGCAAACGCGGCATCTGGCAGCGTCTGCGTAGGAAATAGGACTATCCATGAACGGACAATTACCCTCCACATCGCGGCTGATTGCGATTGAGACGACGGATCTCTGGCGTATCTACTCGGTTGGTCAACAAGAGGTGGCCGCGCTGCGTGGGGTCAATTTGCGCGTGGAACAAGGGCGTTTTATCGCCCTCAAAGGGCGTTCGGGCAGTGGAAAGACCACGCTGCTCAACTGCCTTGGCGGGTTGGATCAGCCGACACGCGGCGACATTCGCATTTTCGGAGAGTCGATCAGCGGCTGGAGCGAAGGCAAGCTGACCAAATGGCGGCGCCAACAGGTCGGTTTTATCTTTCAATCGTTCGGCCTGTTGCCCAGTCTCTCGGCCTTTGAAAACGTGGAGTTGATCCTGCGCATGGGTGGCGTCAACCGCAAGGAACGCGACAAACGGACACGCGCCTGTCTCGAACTCGTGGGGTTGGGTGACCGCATGGATCACCGTCCTTTCGAGCTTTCCGGTGGGCAGCAGCAACGTGTGGCCATTGCTCGCTCACTGGCCAACGATCCCAAAGTCATCCTCGCCGACGAGCCTACCGGCGAACTGGACAGCAACACTGCCCGCGAAATCCTCACTCTCTTCCAGACCATTGTGCGCGAACAGAACGTCACTATGCTGATGGTTACCCACGACAACCTGGTCGATGAGTACGTCGATCAAATCCTTCGCCTGCGCGATGGACAACTGGATGACGCGATCGTTGCCGAAGAAGCGGTGGTTGCGGTTGAGGAAGTTGCATTGGGATAGAGGATAGCCGGCCCGTAAACCCCGGCGGAAATAGGCCGACACGCTCGACCAGCGGTACCGACGCCATATTCCCGCCAAAATGTACTACGTCCTCAACGTCTCCGTATTTCCATCCACGGCCAAAGCCTGCCCTGAAATCCTGGATCCTGCTGCCGAGGTGAGGAAGATCGCCATGTTGGCGATGTCCTCGCGCTCGATGAAGCTGTGCATGGACATGGTGTTGAGGTAGATGTCGCTCATCTCTTCGAACGAAATGCCGCGGGCGGCGGCTTTGTCGCCGATCACCCCGTCGATGCGCGGACCACTCACCGGCCCCGGGCAGATAGCGTTGACGCGGATCCCGGCGCTGCCCAGTTCCATGGCCAGGGTCTTGGTGAGGCCGATCAGCGCCCACTTGGACGCAGCGTACGGCGCACGCAGTGGATAGCCGAACAGACCCGCCGCCGATGAGAGGATCACAATCGAACCGCCGCCCGCCTCTTTGATCAGGGGGACGGCCCGGCGAACGCAGTAAAATGCGCCGTTGAGATTGACGTCTACGGTACGCTGCCAGGCCGCGATATCGATCTCTTCCACCGGCGCCGTAGGTCCGGCGATACCGGCATTGGCGATCAGCACGTCGAGACCACCCAGGTGCGCAGTGGCAGCATCGAAGAGCCGATCCACCTGCTCAGGGCTAGAGACGTCGGCCTGAATCGCACCCACGTCTGGGTGCACCTCAGTAAAGGCGTCCAGAGCGTCGGCGCTGACATCGCAGATGTAGAGCCGATCCCCCCGAAGCAGGAAAGCCTCCACCAGGGCGCGGCCGATCCCCGAGGCGGCCGCTGTCACCAGGATACGCTGTGGTTTGTACGCTGCGGTCATCGTTCTTTACCTACTTTGCAAATTGTTTGAGCACCTGAAAATCCTGGCGCAGGGTTTCTTTCTGACTCTGGTTGTATAGCGCCACCGCCGGGTGATATAGCGGCAAGATGGAGACCTCGCCGAACGAAGTTTGCGCCGTGAAGCGCTGTCCGTGGACCTTGCTGATCTTGCTGCCCTGGGCGTCCATTGCGAACGTGGCAAAGATGAAATCCATGGCGAAGCGCCCCAACGTGGCGATCACCTTGGGGCGGATCACTTCGAGTTGCCGTAAGAGGAAGGGCGAGTAGAGGGCGATTTCCTCTTTGCTGGGGTCGCGGTTGTCTGGAGGACGATCCTTGACGACATTGGTGATGTAGATTTCGGCGCGGCTTAGCCCTACCTCGCCCAGAAATTCATCGAGCACACGCCCAGATGCACCCACGAAGGGCAATCCTTTCTCGGCTTCACGTTCACCCGGCGCTTCGCCGATCAAGACGATATCGGCATCCGCATTGCCGCTGCCAAAGACGACGTGATAGTTGTTCTTCGTTCGAAATTCGTACAGCGGCGAGTCGGTGAGCTCTTCAATCTCCGCTGCGATGGTGGCCAGTTGTGTCTCCTTGGTGGTCATAAGTCTCCTTTCGAGAGCAAGGATGGTGCTCAACCCGATTCTGGCGACTGCGCCGCACCGGAAGCTGAACAGTACCATCCACTCCATCATTCCACGATTTCTTCTTCCGCTATTTGGGGGACGATCACCTTCGAACCGAGCGCCGTCAGCCGTTCGCGCAGCGCGGTGAGTGCGGCCTCATTGGGGTAAAGACCGACGATGGCCCCACCGGACCCGGCGAACTTTGCGCTGGCTCCACAGGAGCGCGCCGTCTCGATCATTTCCACCTGCCATTCGGGTAACTGATAGATCGTGCGGCGAAGGTCGAAATTGGCGTCGATCAGCCGATTTAACTGCTCCGTGTCGCGGTCGATGATCGACTGCCGTCCTTGCGCTGCCAGCCCGGCAAAGGTCTGCATTGCCTGCACGATCTGGGCGTCTCCCCGGTGATAGCGGCCGCGGATATCGTTGTGGAAGCGTTCGGTCGGCTCGCTGAGCGCTGCATGGTAGGCAAGGTAGAAGGCCGGCTGCCAGTCGATGGCCAGTGGTTCATAGGTGTAACAGCGCAATCCATGGATCGTGCGCTCGCACGTCTTGTCGAAATCCATGTAAACCAGCCCCTCGTAACATTGGATCACCCGATCCTGCAGCCCGGCGGCGATGCCAAGTTCCTCCGTCTCGACCGAAAGCACAAAGGACGGCTGCACTTCCAATGGAATGGGAACATCGTAAAACTCCATCAGCCCACGCATCGTCGCTACGATGATCGCACTCGATCCGGCCATGCCGACCTGTTGGGGCACGGTCGAACTATATCGCACCGAGAAGTTGCGGTCATGTAGGGAGATCCCTTGTTCCTCACAGTAATCGACGAAGCGTTTGATCGTCGCTTTGATCAGGCGGATGCCCCCATAGTAGCCGTGCAGGTGCACATCCTTGGCCAGATCCTGGATCGATCGGAAGCGGGCGCGGTCATTCTGCGCCAGCACGATTTCTAGCGAATCCCATTCGTAGATCACGACCTCGGCCCAGAAGTTGCGTACAATGATCGAAATCGTCTTGCCGTTGTACCCGTCGGACGGGTTGCCGAGTAGCCCGGCGCGGGCATAGGCGCGCTTACGGATGATTTCCATGTAGCAGATCCTCCAGGTACTGGCGCAGTTCCGGCCCGAACTTTTCGTCAGCCAGGGCAAATTCAACGAAGGCGCGGAAGTATGACTCGAAGTTGCCGATGTCGTAGCGTTTCTCGTTCTCGCGCAGACACATGCCGAAGACCTTGCCGCCGTCGCGGATCACTTTGCGGATGGCATCGGTCAGTTGGATCTCGCCACCCGAGCCGGGGGGTAGATTTTCCAGTGCATCAAAGATAACAGGGGAGAAGACATAGCGAGCGGCAATCGCCAGGTTGCTGGGCGCATCCTCGCGACTGGGTTTTTCGACCACATCGGCCAGTTCGAAGATCTCGCCCCGATCCTTGGGCTGGGCAACGCCGTAGCGGTGAACATCGCTCATAGGCACTTCTTCGAAGGCGACTACGGCATCGGCCCCCTTCTCGACAAAAACATCGGCCATGCGCCGCACCACATCACTCTGTGCATTCATGCCTATGATCGAATCGCCCAACGCCACCACAAAAGGACGCGCGCCCACGAATGGGCGCGCGCACAGAACAGCATGCCCCAAACCGAGCAACTGACGCTGACGTGTGAAGAAGTAGCGAACGGGGGTCCGTTCGAAGGCGAGTTCGGCCAGTAGATCCTCTTTGCCGCTCTCGCGCAGACTCTCGATCAGTTCGTGGTTCAGGTCAAAATGGTTTTCAATCGAGGTCTTGCCCTGCCCGGTGATGAAGAGCATCTGCTCCATGCCCACGCGCGACAGTTCTTCGACGACATACTGCACCACCGGTTTGCGACCCACCGGCAACATCTCTTTGGGTTGCGACTTGGTGGCAGGCAGCAGCCGAGAGCCAAGCCCGGCCACTGGCACCACCGCAACATTGATCTGCATAGCGGTTTCCTCTTTTTGCTGTTGGCGAGTGACTAACCAGGTGCGACGCACTTGCCAGGAGAACAAGGGGCGAAACAGTTACACCTGATTATAGCATTTAGAGGGCAAACCGCCTTGAATCATTCCCCGGCCGATCACTCAGTGACCATCTGCCGAATCGGCGTCAACCAGGCCGCATAGGCCGGGTCTTCGCCGCGGACGACGTTGAAGAAAAGCTGCTGCAACTGGCGTACGATGGGGCCGACGACACCGTCGCCGATCGTGCGGTGATCGACGGAGATCACGGGTGAAATCTGCACGCCGGTGCCACATAGCAATACTTCGTCGGCAGCATAGACTTCGGAGCGGTCGACGGCGCGTTCCTCAATCGGTAGGCCGAGCCGTTCCCGCGCCAGTTGCAGGATGGTGCTGCGCGTGATGCCTTCCAACACGTTGTCAGAGACCGAAGTGGTGATCAGCTTGCCATGACGCACCATCATAAAATTGGCGGCGCTGGCTTCGGATACATGTCCATCCTGGTTGAGGACGAGGGCATCATCGTATCCGTTGAGCTGGGCTTCGCTCTTGATCAGCGCGCTGTTGGCATAGCTGCCGCTGATCTTGCCCCGCGCCGGGATGGCTGTATCGTCGACCCGCCGCCAGCTACTCGTGCCCAGGCGAATGCCATGCTCGATGGGCAGATAGTTGCCCATTGGCACGCTGAAGATTGTCAGCCCATCGTCCAGACCGTGGAGTTTGACGCCGATCCCTTCGGTAGCCTTGTAGGCGAGGGGGCGAACGTAGCAGTCCTCGGTCCACGCTTCGCGACTGAGCAGATCGACGGTGATCTCCGCCAGTTCTTCGGCGCTATACCCCAGATCCATCATCAAAAGTTTGGCGCTGTGCAAGAAGCGCCTGTAGTGATCCAGAATGCGGAAGACATAAAGCTGTTGCTGCTGTTCATTCCAGTAGCCGCGTAGCCCACCGAAACAGCCGGTGCCGTAGTTCAGCCCATGCGTCATCACACTGACATGGGCCTGGCTGATGGGGACGAATCTGCCGTTGAAGAAAGCGAATTGGGTCATGAGAGATCACCTTTCCATGGATTGCTTGACGTTAGTCAGATGATGAGATGATTTGGATGATGTCGCTCGCGTTGATGTGGATTGAATTGGGTTACTCCGGGTTCTGTTTAGCCCGTCTCTGCCGGCGCGAAGACAACCAACACGCTGAGATCCTCTTCGATGCTGTGGAAACGGTGTTCGACCCCGGCGGCGACGAAGACGATTGAACCAGGACCGATGGCGCGATCCTCGCCGTCAACGTGAATCTGGGCACGGCCCCTGACGACATAGTAGATCTCATCCTCGCTGTGAGGCTGCTGCGGATCAGCATGCTCTGCGGGCAGTTCGTAAATCCCCATGCTCATGGATGGATGACGCAAAAACTCCAGATATGATCTGCAACTATGCCGCCGCTGATCCTGTAACTCAGCATACTCGAACGTTTGCATACCCCCTCCTTGCTATGGAGCGTTGGACACGGATTTGGAGCCACTCGTTTCCCAGCGTCGATCTCTTGCTCCGTGATAGACCGACTGCGGGCGAATGATGCGGTTGGCTTCACGCTGCTCAAAGCAGTGCGCGATCCAACCGCCCAGGCGGCCAACCGCAAAGGTCGGCGTGAACAGATCGGTCTCCATCCCCAGGCTGTGGAGCAGTAACGCGGTGTAGAATTCGACATTGGTTTTGAGGTTGCGTCCCGGTTTGTACTCTTCAAGCAGCCGCACCGCCGTGGACTCGACCGCTCGCGCCAGATCGTAGAGTCGGCTGTCCCCACTGGCCTCCACCAGGCGCGCGGCTGCCGACGAAAGCACCTCCGCCCGTGGATCGCGCACTTTGTAAACGCGATGGCCGAACCCCATCAGCCGTTCACCGCGCTCAAGTTTGGCGCGGATGACTTCCTCGGCGCGTTCGGCCTGCCCGATCTCAAAGACCATCTGCAACGCCGGGCCGGGTGCGCCGCCATGCAGCGGACCCTTCAAGGCGCCCACGGCGCCGACGATAGCCGATGTCAGGTCGGTGCCGGTGGCGATGATCACACGCGCCGCAAAGGTGGAGGCGTTGAAGCCATGATCTGAGACGGTGTTGAGATAGGTCTCCAGCCCGCGGACCTGCGCCTCGGTCGGTGCCTGCGCCGCTGAGCATGTAGAGGAAGTTGGCCGCATGACCCAATGTCGGGTCGGGTGTGATGGGCTCGTCTCCGTGCTGCAGCCGCCAATAGGCCGCCACGATCACCGGGAAGCGTGCGGTTAGTGCCAACGCCTCGGCCCACGGATCGTCCGGCGCCGGCAGATCGAGGCTCAACGTGCCTGCCGCCATACGCAGTGCATCCATAGCAGGGGCCTGGGCGAGTGCAGCGCTGCGCAGTAGATCGATGGTCACCGCCGGCAATGGGCGCAGCGCCGCCAGGCGAGTGCGGAAAGCGGTCAACTCGTCGGCACTGGGTAGATGGTCATGCCAGAGCAAATAGATTGTCTCTTCGGCGCAGGCGTTTTCGGCCAGTTCTTGCAGGGCAAACCCGGCAATGATCAATTCGCCGGCCAGCCCGTCCACACTGCTCAGCCGCGTGCTGGCCGCGACAACGCCTTCTAGGCCAGGGGAGATAGTCGTCAAGAGGTATGATCCTTTCATTCGATTGCTTGCCGATCTTCTTTTTGCCATTATGACGAAGCGCATTTATATTGTCAATATTGATTTTAAGATCAATCTATTTTGGGGGAAGTATGGCCAGACGCTATTACACCGCGCAGGAAGCAGCGGACGCATTGGGGATCAGTCGAGCCACGCTTTACGCCTATGTCAGTCGTGGGTTGATCCGCTCTGAGGAAGCGGGAGAGGACAGTCGTGCCCGCCGCTACAGTGCCGAAGATGTGGATCGCTTGCTGGCGCGCAAGGCGCAGCGTGTCGATCCGACCATGGCCGTACAGCAGGCGCTGGATTGGGGTACGCCGATCCTGGAGTCGGCGTTGACGCTGATCACCGACGGACATTTCTACTATCGGGGCTACGATGCTGTGGGGTTGGCGCGTTCTCAGTCGTTGGAAGCCGTGGCCGGGTTATTCTGGGCCGACGATTTGGGCGCCGATCTGTTCAGCGACCCGTTTACACTTTCGGATCGGCTGCAAGGGGTGCAGTTGCGTGTGGCCGATCTGCGTGCCGTGGAACGGATGCAGGGTACGCTGATCGTTGCCACCGGCGAAGATCCGGCGGCTTTCGATCTGCGCCCGCAAGCGGTGATGCGTAGCGGTGTGCGCATTCTACGTCTGCTGGCCTGCGGTGCAACTTCGTCCGCACTCGATGGATCGCCGATTGCGCTGTCGCTGCAACAGCGGTGGGCGCCGGATCAGCCGAAGGCGCGTCACCTTTTGGACGCGGCTATGGTCGTCTGTGCGGATCATGAATTGAATGTTTCGGCGTTTACGGCGCGCTGTGTCGCTTCGGCGGGATCCAGCCCGTACGCCGCAGTGATTGCAGGATTGTCCGCATTACAAGGCATCCGGCACGGCGGCTACACCGAACGCGTGGAAGCACTGCTGCGTGAGGTCGCTACGGCGGATCGCAGCGCACAAGTGTTGGGTGAATACTTGCGCCGCGGAGGGGCGATCCCTGGTTTTGGGTTGAGGCTCTATCCTGACGGCGATCCTCGCGCCAAATTGTTGCTTTCCTTGCTCGAAGAGGCTTACCCCGATCATCCGGATCTACATCTGGCGCGCGCGGTCAGTGCGGCCGCTTTTGATCTGACCGCTCAATTCCCCAGCATCGACTTTGCCCTGGCTGCGCTTAGCCGTCTGCTTGCCCTGCCGGATGGCGCATCGCTGGCCCTCTTTGCCCTGGGTCGCGCCGTCGGCTGGATCGGTCATGCCCTGGAGCAGTATGAAACCGACGGGCTGATCCGTCCACGCGCGCGCTATACGGGGAGACCGGTGCAGCCCCCACCGGCCTAAGGGGATATCACTTTGGAACCGAGAGTTTGACCCCTCCCCAGCCTTCCACCGCAGGCCTAATCTTTACCCACAAGTCGCAGTCGGCACAGGCCTGGCAAACAGCGGCCGATCTAGGTTCTACGGCTGGGATACTCCTTCGTGATATTGGGCCGGTTGTCGGGGCATGAAGGGGATGGGACAGAGATCTGCGACAATGGGCGAGACGTTGCCCTCATCCCCCTCGTGCCTGTACCAAGGGTCAAAACGAATCCGCTCTTCATGCCCACCTTATGGGTAAAGGTAAGGTAAAAGATGCGGAGAGGGAGCCGCCGAGTGCACAAGAAAGTGATCCTAGATTGGAGGCACCTATAAGGCCACCGGCGCCGTGTGCGCGGCAACAGTCCTCGTACCACCTGGCGCGTGATGGATGGATCCTGAACCTGCTGAATCCGTTCCAAACCTGGTCCGCTGAGGTCAACGCGCACTCTGCATCAACTTGGGGCGTGAGTGGGTCGAGTCTGTCCGGTCTCAATCTACTCATCGCTCTGCGTCGCAGAGAACCATCGATCTTCGAGCTGCGCCAGGGTTCCATCCTGGCGCAGCGCCGTCATTGCTTCTTCCAGTGCGCTCTGCAGTTGACGGGCATGGAGCGGCAGTGCAATGACGTATGGATCGCCTTCCAGCGGCGCGCCGACAGCCTCGACGGCTGCACCCCGCCCCTGGGCCAGGCGCAGGGTGACACCATCGATCACGAGCGCGTCGCTGTCACCGGCGAGCAGCGCGGCGAGCGCTTCGTCGGGCGTGGGGAAAGGAACCCGCTGTACTGACGCATCCTGACGCTGGATCTGGCGCACGTCGGCGTCGCCCATGCTGCCCCACTCCACGGCCACACGCCGGCCCGCCAGATCCTCGATCGTGCGAATCGAAGAATCTGTTGGCACGACCAGCCGCGTTCCGGCTTCAAAGTAGGGCGTGGTATAGCGGACGTCCTGGGTCAGCCGCGGGTCGAAGCGGGAGCGCGCTGATTACGCTGTCGATCCGCCCTACCTGCACTGCGTCGGTAAGACCGTCGAAGCCAATCGTAACGATCTCCAACTCGACATCTAGCCTGGCGGCGAGTGCGTGGGCCAGATCTACATCGAACCCGACCGGCGCACCCGCTTCATTTAGCAATTCAAAGGGAGGAAAGCTAGGATCAAGACCTACTCGCCAGATCCCCCGTTCCTGGATCGCCAGCCAGGTGCGATCCACGCTGGGGAAGATCACGTCGCGCTGCCACAACACGCTGACGACAACGATCAGCGCCGCCAGCGGCAGTGTAACCAACAGGCCGGTGCGGCGCCGAATGGAGAACAGAGGGGTGCGGATCATTCGGGCACACCTCTGCCCCGCGCATAGTCGCGAACCTCCTCGTAGATCGGTTTCGGCTCAAACTCGGTATCCACGAAGGTGTAGTAATCCTGGTAAGTTTTGGCATCCCACGGGTAGCGGAAGGCCCAAAAAGAGATACTTTCGAGCCAGGGCCACTCGGTACGGGCGATTTCGTAGGCTCGGATCGTGTTGCGGATCCGCTGTCCGGGGCGCACGGCACGCGTCCAACGCGGGTGATCGTTCCAGCCGCCCTCGGTGATCATGAGCTGCTTATCGCCGTCCCCATTGCGCTGCATAATCTCGTGTAAGAGTTGCGTGCGGCGAAAGTTGATCACATCCGGATCGGCCGGTTCATCGGGATCGGAATACCAGCCGTAGGCATGTACGGAGAGAACGTCGAAGAAATCGGCAGCGCCGGCGTCATACATGCGTTGAAGATAGATGAGATCGTTCATGCCCCATTCACTGCCCGGTGGGGCCAGGGTCGGGGCGAGAGCGCCGGCCAGCACCTGTACATCGGGGTTGGCCGCTTTGATCATGGGGTAGACGACCTGCAGCATCTTGACGTAGCTTTCCGGGTCTACGGGCCGATAGCCCCATTCCAATGTCAGATTCGGCTCGTTCCAAATGATGACATAGCCGACTTTGCCGGCGTAGCGTTTGACGAAGGCGGCGGCGTAGTGGCCAAACGCCTCGTAGTTTTCTTCGGGCAGCAGAAGTGGCGTGCTGTCGGCCGGTCGCGCCCAGTCGGGGGCGAAGCCCAGCCGTGCAATCACGGTTAGCCCTTGCCGGTTAGCGTGATCGATCACCAGATCGGGGTGCCCCCACGAAAATTGGCCGGGCTGTGGTTCATAGTAGGCCCATGGAAAGTACTCCACGATCCAGGGCGCGCCCATTTCGCGCACCATTTCCAGCGTGCGCTTGATCTTCCACGGTTCGGCCTCGTCGGTCAGACGAGTGTGTACGCCCATTTTCGAATTGATGGTGCGGACTTGCTGCTGCGGGCCAAGGGGAACTTCGTTGGAGAAAAGACGCGTAAGCCCCCAGGTGAGGGCTATCCCAGCCAACACAAGCAGGCCGAGCCATAGAGGCCAGCCATAAAATCGGTTCTTGCGTCGTGGCGAAGGTGGATGCAGGGAAGAGCGCTTCAAAATTTGATTCAGCACAGCCTCAAACCGTCACGGCTACACGCCCGATTTGTCGTCGGCTAGTTTGTCGCTGCTCGGTCGAGCTGTCACCGGCTGCAGGTTCACTGGGCTTCGTGTCAGCCTTCTTCGATTTTGCTTGTTTGGATGAAGCCGCTTTGGCCGGAGGGGGAGGGGGCGTTACCGGCTGAGGCGCAGGGATCGGATCCTCATCCTCTGTGTGGGCTAAGGCATTGGCAGGCGCACCATCAGCCTGAGACCGACTGTCTTCGATGGCCTGAATGCCATTTTCGGCCTGTCGGATCGATGTGCTCATTTTGCTTACCAAATCGCGCAGGACGTTGAGGGCGTAATCCTCCGCCTCTTGGACCAGGCGCGTGGCTTCTTCGCGACCGATGCCGATCGTACGTTCCGCTTCGCGCTGTGCTTCTTGGGCGACGAAGTGCTGGCTCACCATCTTTATCGCTTCATCTTCAGCCTGATCCAGCATCGCTTCGGCGCGTGAGCGGGCGTCGGCCATGATGCGATCGCGCTCTGCGATCATGCGCTCGCTCTCTTTGATGGCGCTGGGCACGCTGATGCGCATTTGATCGATGAGACGCAGGCACTCCTCTTCATTGATCACCAATGACGAGGTGAATGGCACGCGCCATCCCCGGTTTAGGACTTGTTCCAGTTGATCGACCAATTGCAAGATTTCCATAGATCATCCTTTGTGACTCAGTGAAAACCGATAGCAGCGCTGTCATTTACCCGTGATACGAGAGCTTTCCGCGTGTCTTTGATATCCCGCTAACTGAAGATTGACCATCAGGTGATGCAGGGCGAGTGTCGGCGAAGCGTTCCGAAAGTGCGGATGCCACGGTTGGGACTACCCATTCTGCAATATCCCCGTGCAGGCTGGCAACTTCTTTAACGATTGTTGAACTCAGGTAAGTATACTCAGTGCCGCAAATCAGACAACAAAGCTCTACATCTGGGGCAAGATGCCGGTTGGCAAGACCGATTTGCGATTCAAACTGATAATCGGCCACGTTGCGCAAGCCACGCACAATGACGTTTGCATTCACATCGCGTGCACATTCTACCGTCAAGCCAACAAACGAGACAACTGAGACGTTGCTCAGATGCTCAACCGCCGTGCGCGCCAAGAGGACACGTTCATCCGTGGAAAAGAGCAGCTTTTTGGGGGGTGAATGGTAGACGCCCACAATCACCTCGTCAAAGATGGCGGCTGCGCGGCAGGCGATATCTAGATGTCCATTGTGAATGGGATCAAAGGTGCCAGGGTAGAGTGCCCGTGTCATAGTGTGTCCTCATCGTGGCTTCACTGTTGATTCAAAAAACCTTATCCTGCCAACCTCGTTCAGGGTAGGAATGCAGCAAAAATCTGGTTGCCTACCATCAGGCCACGCGGCGTCAGACGCAGCCGTTGCGCATCCACCGTCATCATGTTCATCGTCACAAAGCGGTCCACTTGCGCCGGATAGACATCCACCACATCGACCCCGTAGCGGGCGAGGAACGGGGCGCGCTCGACGCCTTCTTGCACCAGACGCAACCCCAGCATCATGGTTTCGCCCATGGATGTGGCAACGTCGATGGATTCCTGGAATTCTTGAACCGATTCAGCGGCATTGATGCGTTTGATGTACCCGGGCACCGGCTTGCGATTGCTCCAGCGGAGGCCAACGCCTTCCTGCAGCCCATCATCCAGCCAGCCCGCATGCAGGTAGCTATGTGCTCCTGGCCCTACGCCAAGGAATGCCTGATTACGCCAGTAGATCAGGTTGTGCCGACAGGCCAACGCCGGGACGGTCGGCTCCGTCATGGCAACACTCGCCTGATCCTCTGTGGCCGAGGCGCCGGTTTTGGCCCAGTTCGAGACTTCATAGTGGACATAGCCGGACTCGGCCATGTGCGCCAGGGCCATCTCATAGAGCATCCCGGCGTGATCGTCATCAGGGGCGGCGACTTCTCCTGCTTCAACCCAGTGAAAGAGTGGGGTGTTGGGTTCGACGATCAGGCTGTACAGGCTGAGGTGATCGGGGGCCAGCGCGGTGACTCGCTCCAATGTGTCAGACCAGGCAGCGGGTGATTGGTGGGGCAGGCCGAAGATGAAATCAAGGTTGATATTGTTGAACCCCACCTGCCGCGCCATATCGAATGCGCGGTAGACATCCTCTACGCTGTGGATACGGCCCAAAAATTCCAGTTCTTGGGGCTGAAAGCTCTGCACCCCCATGCTCAAGCGATTTACCCCCAGATCATGTAAGACGGCAAACTTGCGCTGATCGACGGTGCCCGGGTTGGCTTCACTGGTAATTTCGCAATCTGGCGTAAGACTGAACGTCGTGCGCACCGTCTCGAAGATCTGTGTCAGCGCGCGGGCGTCGAGCACTGTGGGCGTACCACCACCGAGGAAGACTGTGTCCACGCGCCGGTGGTTCAGGCGTTCGCCCCACTGGCGCAGTTCAAGGCAGAGCGCATCTACGTAGGCGTCAAAGTAAGTATCCAACTTTGCGTAGGTGTTGAAGTCGCAGTAAGGACACTTCTTTTCGCAGAAGGGAATGTGAATGTAGAGGCCAAAAGGTGCAGCGGCATCCTGTTTGGGCAGAAAAGATGGCACAATCGATGGGAATGACTTTGACAAGGCAACGTCCTCGCGCCTGATCTAGCGGTTTTCAAGGCGGAAGCCGTGGCCTCGCACTGTAACAATATAGCGGTACTCCAGGTCGATTTCGGCAATCCGCTCACGCAGCCGACGCACCAGCGCATCGATGGCCTGCTCGCTGACCCCTTCGCCACTGGCTTCCGGCCAGACTGTATCTACGATCTGTTCGCGGGTAACGACGCCGCCGCCCGCCTCCCAAAGTGCGTTGAGCAGCCGATACTGATGCAGGCTCAACGGTGGATCGATCATCATCCCGTTGACCCATACCTGGCGAGTCTCTTTGTCCAGACGCAGACCCATTTGGGTGTCGTCGTCCAGTGTCAGCGGTGCAGTGGCGCCTGCATCAACAAACGCCAGTTTGAAGCGCAGCGCCACCTGGAGTTCATCGCCGTCTTCCAGGCGTACAGGGGTGGCGAGATCCTGTCCATTGACGTGGGTACCATTTTTACTGCCCAAGTCTTCAATGAAGTAGCCGTCGTCTTGCCAGAAAATGCGGGCATGGTTGCGGCTCACCTGCCGATCCGGCAGGGTCACGTCACAGTCTTCGTGACGTCCAATATTAAGCGGGGCAGTACGGCTGAGGATCCAGCGTCGGCCCACTTCGTTGCCCTGGCGTAGAATCAGCATGGCGCTTTCGCGCACGTGAGGCACCGGGCCGCTGTGGTTGCCGATTGTCTCCAGAGCATCTGTTTTTTCGGATGAATGTGTTTCTGCTTGTAGTTGATCCATAATCTCATTCCTAATGAACGTTTCAAGCGCACGGACAGAGCATTGCACGGCGAAATGTCACATTGGTGAGAGACGCCTGATGAGTCGGGGGAGTGCACGGACGGTGAGGTCCAAATTTCGAGCCGGTAACAGCCAACGGTTATAATGAGTCAACGCAGAATAATCTGTGTATCAATCGATGTGCACTAATTTTTCATTTTGAAGTAGCAATTAGAAATTAGGGCACGCCCCCACTCTGCTCGATGGCTTGCACGTCGCTATTATACTGGATAAAGCTGACTTTTGCACAAATAGCCGTGTTTTCTCATGAGTGTGCTCAGTTTTCCGCAGATTTCTGCGCAAGGTTCGCTGCGCAATCTGGTTTCTGCCCTGCCTTTTACAGTGACCGGCGAGACAGGGCCGGGTAGACGGGACGTATGGCTGCGCACTGTAATTCCAGGATAAACCAGAAATTTCAGGATAAACAAAAGGTAGATGGTGTGTGATGTACCTGTTAGAAAATGGAACGATCCTACGCGAGCGTTATGAAGTGGTGCAATTGGTTGGCCAGGGCGGTATGGGTGCAGTTTATCGCGCCAACGATACGCGCCTAGAGGGTCGTATCTGTGCGATCAAGGAGATCCTGCCCGACCTATTGAATGGCGGATCTGGATCTGATACAGATTTAGCGCAGACCGTCGAGCAATTCTACCAAGAGGCCAGCACCCTTGCCCGTTTGGATCATCCCAATTTGCCGAAGGTGTCGGACTATTTTTCGGAGGGTGGCCGTGAGTATCTGGTGATGGATTTTGTGGCCGGGCGCGACTTGCACGAGGTACTTGGTGAGGCCAAACGCCAGGACAAAAAGTTATCCGAGTCGCAGGTGTTGTCCTGGGCAGATCAACTGCTCGATGCATTGGCCTATCTCCATGCACAGGAACCGCCGGTGTTGCATCGAGACATTAAACCCGGCAACATCAAGGTAACGCCGCAGGGAAGGGTTAAGCTGGTTGACTTTGGGCTGGTCAAGGTCATGCAGCCCGATGATAGCCGGACGGTCACGGTGGTACAAGGGCGCGGTACAGCCGCCTATACACCTTTGGAACAGTATGGCGGCGACAGCGGACATACCGACGTGCGCAGCGACATTTACAGCGCGGGGGCGACCCTCTATCATCTGTTGGCAGGGATTCCGCCTCAGGATGCCAAAGAGCGTTTTTTGCGGCCGGGATCGCTGGAACCCCTTCGTCAGCTCAACCCCGGCGTCTCTGCACGCACCGAACGTGCCATCTTCCACGCGCTGGCTACACATCCTGATGAACGGCCTCGCAGCGTGCAAGCGTTTCGCGCTCTTCTCTTTGGTGAGGCATCCACAACGGAAGATCTTGGGCACTCTAGCCTGCCGGCGCCCTCTTTAAGCGAAATCCTGGTACAACACCGTGTCCTGATCGGCCTGCTGCTCATATTGATGCTTCTGGCTACAGCACTAAGCGTCTTTCAGCCACCAATCCAAGCTACAGTCTTTTTGCAAGGATGATCGTCCTGTGCGAGAATGTTGGGCAAACTCTGCACAAGATATTCATTCCTCTTACCCCATTTACCAGATGCAAAATCGATGCCGGTGGGCCAGCGTTGTTGTTCGTCCCGAGGAGTACGACGCCGGCAGTGATTCCCAAACAAGGGAGTAAATTCCGTGGATACTGTTGTCCAATCCCCGACACAGACTGTCGTCATTGGCCCGAATCAGCCATTTGTGATCATCGGTGAACGCATCAACCCTACGGGGCGCAAGAAACTGGCGGCAGAGATGCAAGCCGGCGACTTTTCGCGTGTCGTGAAAGATGCATTGGCGCAAGTCGCGGCCGGCGCTCATATCCTTGATATCAACGCAGGCGTGCCCAGCGCCGAACCGCAGAAGATTGAGCCGGAACTGATGGTGCGCGCCGTCGAAGAGGTCCAGGCTATCACTGATGTCCCGTTATGTATTGATAGCAGTGTGGTGCCGGCCTTGATTGCCGGCTTGAAAGCGGCCAAAGGCCGGCCCATTGTCAACAGCGTCACCGGTGAGGAAGATCGACTGGAGTCTGTTTTGCCGCTTGTGGCAGAATACAACGTTCCTGTGATTGCCATTAGCAATGACGAAACAGGCATCAGCTATGATCCAAAAGTACGCTTCGCCGTCGCCAAACGGATTGTGGATCGGGCCGCCACTTACGGCATCAAGCCGGAGGACATTTTAATCGACCCGCTGGCGATGCCGGTGGGCGCGGTGAACAGTGCCGGGCGCGATCTCTTCACCCTGGTGCGTATGATTCGTGAAGAACTTGGCTGTAACACCGTCTGCGGCGCCAGCAACATTAGCTTTGGGATGCCTAACCGAGAACTGCTCAGTGCCACCTTCGTGGCAATGGCGATTGCCGCAGGCATGACTTGTGCTATCACCAATCCTATTGAAAAAGAGATCCGCAGTGCCATTTATGCTGCCGATGTCCTCAATGGCAACGATGAATCGGCCATGCGTTATCTCACCGCCATGCGCCAATTGGCCCAAAGCCAGAGCGGTGAGAGCGGCCAGGCCCAGGATCGACGTGCCGAGCGCGAGGCGCGTCGCGCTTCACGTCGGGGGTAGCCTGATCTACTTCTGTGCACCCTGGCCGGCCGGTGCGAGGCCTGGGTATGTTGGCAAAACGGCCGAGATTTTTGGGTGTCGCCAGTTGATTTGTGACAAATGGTTCACAAACACTGTGAAAATTTGCGCAATGAAAACCGCCAAGCTATAATGGCGACCAGAAATCGGAAGACTGTTGCTAACGTAGTATTTTCACTGCCAAACGCGCATCATTCAACGTGGGTTGCATTTGTTTCCCCTTGGGCGTGCTGTGGTTGTTTGGCCTTGTGGCGCAAATCGGAGCATAGGAGAGAGTTCGTGTCATCTGTCCGCATCGATCTTCGACGCCTGACCATCGTCTATAGCACGGCAATATTGATCCCGCTGGCGATTGGTTTTTTGGCTGAACTCTTGATCGATCTTGACTTCTCTCTCATCCTCTTCGCCGGATTTGTATCCATTCCTCTAGCCGTTTTCTTTGTCTGCAAAACTGCATTGACTGAAATGGAACGCGTTGTACAACTAGTGGCGCCTTCAGAAGACGCGGAATCGTGCGATGATGTCGCAGATAGTCCGCAGCACTTTTTGTAAAATACGATTTGAACGAACTGTCGGAATCGTCCGTTTACCCATCGGAGCGTAAGTGAACCGCTCAACCAGGAGGATGCAAAACAGTGGAACGAATTCAGCCCTTCCTCGAACGTATTTGGGACAGCATTCAGCGCTACTTCGAGCAACCAACACGAAGAAACGTGACTATTGGTGTTGTCCTGTTGCTGATTGCCAGCTTTATTCTGGATATGCCCAATCCTCACGTATCGATTGCCGCCGAGCCGATCTTTGAAGAGGGTCTCCCGTGGTTTACCAATGCGTTGTTGACTACCTTCCTCGTCGATATCTTGTTGATTGTGGTGGCGCTGATTGTGCGTGCCCGATTGAAGGAAACTCCTGGTGGGTTTGTCAACTTCGTCGAGTTTGTCATTGAGTCTCTGTACAATTTGACCGAGAGCGTCGCCGGCAAGAATGCACGTAAATTCTTCCCGTGGGTGGCGACGATCTTCCTCTTTGTTCTGCTTAGTAACTACTCGGGTCTGTTGCCCGGCGTGGGCAGCATTGGTGTTTTCCACGAGGTTGAAGTTGGTGCAGAGCATTCGCTCCAGTTCAACCTGAGTCTTGCTTCGGCAGACGAGTCGCTGGCCGCCGAAGGACTTGCCGTGGCGGAAGCCGCCGAAAGTGAACATGGCAAGTTTGTTCCTCTCTTTCGCGCCCCAAGCGCCGATCTCAATGTTACCTTTGCCATTGCTCTGATCACCATGTTCATGGTGCAGTTCTGGGGTGTGCAAGCGTTGGGCGCCCGCTACTTCAGCAAGTTTTTCAACTTTAATACCGGTAAAGGTTTCATGCGTGGTATCTTTGCCTTCTCTGGCATTTTGGAGCTTTTTAGCGAACTTGCCAAAATCATCAGCTTTGCCTTTCGTCTCTTTGGCAATATCTTCGCAGGTGAAGTGCTGCTGGGTGTGATGACCTTCCTGGTCGCGTTCCTGGTGCCGGTTGCCTTCTACGGGCTGGAGTTGTTTGTGGGCTTTATCCAGGCCCTGGTTTTCATGATGCTGGCCGTCGTGTTCTTCTCTACAGCGGTGATTAGTCACGGCGATCACGATATTGGGGATCACCACTAAATAAGTAGGGTGTTGTGTGCTGCCTGCTGCGTGTCTCGCTGAGGTACACAGCAGGCAGCACGCAACGTAAAGTATATTTGCAGGTTGTTTGATATCACTTGTCGTTTGACTTTAATCAGTTGTCTTCTGACATCAATCGTACGATTCAATTCAATCGATTCACTTTCAAAGGAGTTACCACGATGGAACTGGATGCAATGAGACAGTTGGGCGCAGCGCTGGCGATTGGTCTTGGGGCGATTGGCCCTGGCATCGGCGTCGGTTTGATTGGCGCAAAGGCAGTGGAAGCCATGGGTCGCAATCCCGAGGCAGCCGGTACCGTTCAGACGAATATGATTCTCGCCATTGCGTTCGCCGAGGCTGTTGCGATTTACGCCCTGGTTATCGCCCTGCTGATCAAGTTCGTCTAGTCGCAACGGCATCGTCCCAATGGTCGTCATCATGGCGGCAGAATTGGGCCAACAGGAAGGTATAGGAGGTCTATTTTGGACGTTGTACTGGGTCAACTTGGTATTGAGTTTCCCATCCTCCTGGCGCAGATCGTGAACTTCCTCATCATCATGGGCATATTGCGGCTTTTTCTCTACGAGCCTGTGCTGAAGATGCTGGATCAGCGTAAGGAACGCATTGCCCAGGGCATTCGTGAGACAGAGCGCTCGTCGACTGCGGCGGCTGAAGCAGAGCGACAGCGCAATGCGATTGTGGATGAAGCTCGTCGAGAAGCACAGGAAGTACGCGCACAGGCGACACGCGATGCGGAGCGAATTGCACAGGACGTGCGCACGCGCGCCGAACAGGAAGCCGCCGACATTCGTCGTCGTGCACAGGTCGAAGCAGAAGCACAGGTCGATGCCATTCTCACTGAGGCCCGCCGTGACATTGCGGATCTGGCAATCACGGCTACAGAGCAGATCTTGGGCCGCGAGTTGAAGAACCGTGCCGAACAAGAACGTTTTGTGGCTGAATTCCTGGCTCAGCAGAGTGGGAGCGCCCGATGAGTGAGATCAGCAAAGCCAACCGGTATGCACAAGCTATCCTGGAGGCTGTTCTGGATCAGTGGCAAACTGCACTGAACCAGGTTTCTGATACGCTCGCTCAAAAATCCGACGTGCGTTTAACGCTGGAAAGCGCAACGCAAGACGTGGATGCAAAGATGAAGGCGCTCCAGAGTGTTATGCCTAAAGGGACGCCACCTGAAGTTCAAAACTTCCTCAAGTTGCTCGTGCAGGAAGGCGATTTGGACCTGATACCGGCTGTTTTAAGTGAACTGAATGCCGGCATCACGGGTCAAGGCGAGCCCCAAAAGGCAGAGATCGTTAGCGCTATGGAACTGAGCGAGCAAGAACAGGCCGACCTTCGCCGCCGGCTGACTGCCGAACACGGTGAAGGGCTGATCTTCAGCTTCCGGGTCGATCCTTCATTGTTGGGGGGGCTGCGCGTGCGGGTTGGAGACACGTTGATCGACAATACCGTCGCCAGTCGCCTTGCGGCTATGCGCGAGATTGTCACCGCCAGCGTGCGGTAAGTCAACCAACCGGCGCACAGGTATCTCTGCGCAGACTTCGCCGACTCTTCGGTGCTGTGTGTCTTTTCCCTGGAACCCTGAGCCGGGGAGGTGTGGGTGAAACACCTTACTCTCCATCGCTCGGGTTCTCTGTTCTATCTGTTGTGCGCATGCGCTTGTCTTTCTGCTGCTGACGAAGCTGGACGACCCTTGTGAATGTCCAGACACCGTTGAGCCGGCACAGGGGAGACCTCAAGGAGAACAAAGCCTATGGCTATTCGTGAAGACGTAACGAAAGATTTTACAGATTTACTCAAGAAGCAGATTCTCAATTTTCAGTCGGCGCCGCGCCGTGTAGATGTGGGCGAAGTGATGGAAATCGGTGATGGTATTGCCATTGTCGACGGTCTGCGCGGGGCTATGTCCAGTGAGTTGGTGGAATTCACAAAGAGCGGCACACTGGGCATGTGTCTCAACCTGAATACCGACTCGGTCGGTGTCATCATTATGGGTGAGTTTACCAGCATCGAGGAAGGTGATCTGGTGCGCAGCACCGGACGCATCGCTTCTGTGCCTGTCGGTGATGCACTGATTGGCCGTGTGGTGAACGCTTTGGGGCAACCCATTGACGGCAAGGGACCGATTGAAACGGACAAGTTCCGCAATATTGAGCGGATTGCCCCGGGTGTTATTACCCGCCAATCGGTGAACACACCGGTCGAAACAGGGATCACGGCCATCGATGCCTTGATTCCCATCGGTCGTGGTCAGCGTGAGTTGATCATTGGTGACCGCCAGACCGGTAAAACAGCGATTGCGATTGATACCATTATCAATCAAAAGGGCAAAGGGCTGACCTGTATCTATGTCGCTGTTGGTCAAAAGCAATCGACGGTGGCGCAGGTAGTGGGTATTCTCGAACGCCATGGCGCCATGGAGCACACGATCGTGGTCACCGCTTCGGCGTCGGATCCCGCTGCGTTACAGTATATTGCTCCTTACGCAGGTTGCTCGATGGGCGAAGAGATCATGGAAAGCGGTCGCGATGCGTTGATCGTGTACGATGATCTTTCCAAACATGCACAGGCCTACCGTCAGGTTTCGCTGCTGCTGCGCCGCCCGCCAGGCCGTGAAGCCTACCCCGGCGACGTCTTTTATCTGCACAGCCGTTTGTTAGAGCGAGCGGCTCGTATGAGCCCTGAGCACGGTGGTGGCAGTTTGACTGCGTTGCCCATCATTGAAACTCAGGCCGGTGATGTTTCTGCCTACATTCCGACCAACGTGATCTCCATCACCGATGGTCAGATCTTCCTCGAGAGCGATCTTTTTTACGCCGGCATTCGCCCCGCGTTGAATGTGGGTCTTTCGGTGAGCCGTGTAGGTAGCTCGGCACAGACGAAGGCGATGAAACGTGTCGCAGGCCGTCTCAAACTTGAGTTCAGCCAGTTCCGCGAATTGGCGGCCTTCGCTCAGTTCGGCAGCGATTTGGATGCTTCGACCCAGCGTCAGTTGAACCGTGGTCAGCGTATTCAAGAGATCCTCAAGCAGCCGCAATACCAACCAATGGCGCTCGACAAACAGGTCATGAGCCTCTTCGCGGTGACCAATGGCTATCTTGAGTCTGTTCCCGTCGATCAAGTGAAGAACTGGGAACGTGAGATGCACACGTATATGGATGCCAATCATCCTGAGATCGGTCAGTCGATTATGCGTAACAAGCAGATCACCGATGACTTGATCGATTCGCTGCGTCTGGCTCTAGAAGACTTTAATCGCACGTGGAGTGCTTCCTGACGAGGTGGTGAGGCGACAGGCTGACGAGGCTCGTTAGGTTGTCTTTGTCACCTTGTTGCTGCATCGCCCGCTCATCAAGGGGAGGTTCTCTTGGCAAGTACACGAGAAATTCGGCGACGTATTCGCTCCGTTAAAAACATCGCTCAGGTAACGAAAGCGATGGAAGCTGTGGCAGCTTCGCGCATGCGTCGTGCTCAAAATCAGGTTTTGGCAACACGCCCTTACGCCCAAAAAGCGCAAGAGGTGCTTTCTTATATTGCCCGCCTGCCCACAGTTGAAGAAGATCAACTGAATGCGCTCATTCGATCCAGACCGGTGATCCGCCGCGTGGGCGTTCTGCTGGTGACGGCAGATCGTGGTCTGGCCGGCGGTTTTAATGCCAACGTGCTGCGGCAGTTGGCGCGCTTTATGAAGCAAAAGCGGGCAGAGGGCGCAGAAGTTGAGGTTGTGGTTGCAGGGAAAAAGGGCCGCGATTGGCTGTTGCGCTATGATCCTGTCATTCGCGCAGAGTTTATTGCACTGCCCGATGCACCGACTAGCAACGATATCGCACCCATTACGCGTGTATTGGTGGATGACTTTACCACCGGCTACTTCGATGAGGTCTACACCATCTACACGGACTTTGTAAACACGCTGGTCCAACAACCAGTCACTCACCGGCTGCTCCCCATTGAACCGGCGGAACCGTCGGTGAGCATGGCGCCCGAATATATTTTCGAGCCGGATCCTTACACTGTACTAAGTCAGGTGCTCTATGGCTTTACCGAGGTGCAGGTACTTCAGGCGATCTACGAGTCCCTGGCCAGTGAACATTCGGCCCGCATGGTCGCCATGCGCAATGCTACCGAAGCCGCCAATGAACTGGTGGACGACCTGACACTGACTTACAATAAGGCCCGCCAGGAAGGCATCACCCGCGAGTTGATGGATATCATCGGCGGCAGTGTTGCACTCGACTAGTCTCACATGGAATTGTCACGGGGAACGTGATCTACGTTAGAGGAGTGTACTATGGCTGAAAACGGCAGCAATGGACGTGTTGTTGGCTCTGTCAGCAGCGTCATCGGTCCGGTGGTAGACTTTGTCTTCACCGGTGAGAACATGCCCGAAATCTACCATGCCGTCTATGTGGATATGCCTGACGGCACGGTATTGACTTGTGAAGTACAGCAACATCTTGGTGGAGGTGCAGTTCGTGCCGTTGCCATGAGCAGCACAGATGGGATGCGCCGTGGTATGGAGGCCTGGACTGAAGGGTCGCCGATTACGGTGCCGGTCGGTGAGGCTACCCTGGGGCGTATCTTTGATGTGACGGGGCGCCCGATCGATAATGCCGGTGAAGTTGTCAGTGAAGAGTACTATCCAATTCACCGCGAGCCCCCATCCTTTGCCGAACGCAGCACACAGGCCGAGGTCTTTGTAACCGGTGTGAAGGTCATTGATCTGGTGGCTCCTTTCACCAAGGGCGGTAAGACGGGGATCTTTGGTGGCGCCGGTGTAGGCAAGACGGTGGTTATCCAGGAGTTGATTCACAACGTAGCCGAGTTTCACAGTGGCTACTCAGTCTTCGCCGGTGTAGGTGAACGGACGCGTGAAGGAAACGATCTTTGGCACGAAATGCAAGAGTCCGGTGTGCTGAAGTCAACCGTCATGGTCTTCGGTCAGATGAATGAACCGCCTGGCGCCCGTCTGCGTGTCGGCCTAACCGGTGTCACAATGGCCGAGTACTTTCGGGACGAGGGCCGCGACGTGCTGCTCTTCATCGACAACATCTTCCGCTTCGTACAGGCCGGTTCCGAAGTGTCTGCTCTGCTGGGGCGCTTGCCCAGCGCTGTAGGGTATGCGCCGACGCTTGGCACCGACATGGGTGACCTGCAGGAACGCATCAGTTCGACGAAGACAGGTTCGATCACCTCGATGCAGGCCGTTTACGTGCCCGCCGATGACTACACCGATCCGGCTCCGGCGACAACCTTCGCCCACCTGGACGCCACGATTACACTGGAACGTTCTTTGGCCGACCAGGCGCTCTTCCCGGCCGTGGATCCCCTGGGTTCCACCAGCCGCATTCTCGATCCCAACATCGTCGGCGAAGATCACTACGCCATCGCCCGCCGTGTGCAGCAGGCACTTCAGCGCTACCGAGACTTGCAGGATATTATTGCTATTCTGGGTGTCGAGGAATTGAGTGAAGATGACAAGCTGATTGTGAGCCGAGCCCGCAAAATTCAGCGCTTCCTCACGCAGCCGATGTTCGTGGCCGAGCAGTTCACGGGTACACCCGGCGTCTTCGTGAAGATCGAAGAGACGGTGCGCGGCTTCCAGATGATCTTGGATGGCGAGTGTGACGATATGCCTGAACAAGCATTCTACATGGTCGGCACCATTGATGATGCACTGGAGAAGGCCGAACGGCTACGATCTGAATAAGAGCTAATCTGCTATCAGATGATTGCAGTCTCAGCGTGACGCTTGGTCTGTTGACTTCTTGATAGAGACCAGAATTGTCGAGGTAACCTATGCCGATTGAAGTTGAAATTGTCACGCCCCGCCGCCAACTCTTTGCCGGAGAGGTGGATATGATTACCTTGCCGGGGGCGGACGGTCAAATGGGTGTATTGCGCAATCATGCCCCGTTGTTGACCATCCTGGATATCGGCGAGATCGTGCTGCATCTGCCTGGGGGTGGCGAAGACTATATCGCCGTTAGCGGTGGTGTTGTCGAAGTGCGCCCCAATAAGGTGATCGTCCTGGCGCGGTCGGCCGAACGTGCAGACGAAATCGACATTGAGCGAGCTCAAGCTTCTTTGCAACGGGCAGAGGATTCAATACGCAACCGACCCCCTGAAGAACGACGCCCTGTGGAAATGGCTCTGCAACGCAGTCGTGTTCGCTTGAAAGTGGCTGCACGTCGACGGCGCCAGCGGACTGCAGCCGGCGGCACGGCGGGTAGCAGCGAAGCGTGATCTGCAGCGGCCTGGGTGCTACAGTAGCTTCGCTTCGTGCAAAATTTCCTGGGTAAAACAAAGGTAAGCCGGGGTCTACCAGAGCCCGGCTTACCCTTTTTTCTTTTGAACTGATTTTTTCTACTGAATATTTGTTGTGGCTGCTCTGTTGTGGGTATAATTGAGGACGCGCTGTTCATAGGCGCGCATTTCTTTGTGTTGCAAATCGGAACGAATTCTTTATGCTAGAGAAGCACATCGGGATTGATCTGGGCACAGTTAACGTTCTCGTACATGTACGAGGACGTGGCATTGTCCTCCACGAACCGTCCGTTGTGGCCATTCGCTTGCGCGACAACAAAATGGTGGCCGTTGGTCACGAGGCGTACGATATGCTTGGCCGCACGCCGGAAAGCATCGAAGTTGCGCGCCCGATGCGCGATGGTGTTATTGCGGATTTCGTCGTCACTGAAGCGATGCTGCGCTACTTTATCCGCGTGGTGGCAGGGCGTTTCAATCCCCTCTTCAAACCCAAAGTCATGATCAGTACGCCGCGTGGTGTCACCAGCGTAGAAGAGCGTGCCGTTCATGATGCGGCGATGCAAGCAGGCGCGGGCGCAGCGTATTTGATCCCAGAACCATTAGCAGCCGCCTATGGTGCAGGGCTGCCGATTGGCACGCCTACGGGCAATATGGTTGTCGATATGGGGGGTGGTACCACAGAGGCCGCCATCGTTTCTATGTATGACATCGTGGTTTGGAGTAGTGTGCGCGTCGGTGGCAATCGTCTGGATGAATCCATCATCAACTACATTCGCAAAAAGTATAATCTCCTCGTCGGTGAACAGACTGCAGAAGAGATTAAGATCGCGATTGGGTCTGCTTTGCCGCTTGAAGAAGAACGCCGCATGGAAGTACGCGGCCGCGATCAGGTCAACGGGCTACCCAAGACCATCGAAATTACAAGTAGCGAAGTCACCGAAGCCATGACCGAACCCTTGCAGGCTATCGTGAGCACGGTGCGCGCAACGCTAGAGAAGGCCCCACCGGAGCTGGCGTCGGACATTATCGACCGCGGCATGGTGATCACGGGGGGTGGTGCACAGTTGCGCTACATCTCTCAACTTTTTACGCGTGAAACAGGCGTACCGGCCTATGTCGCCGAAAACTCGTTGGCCTGTGTCGCGCTGGGGGCAGGGCGTGCCCTTGAGAATTATGAAATCATGCGCCGCAGTCTGCCAACCGTCTACTCGTAAAGTTGACGAATCCTTCGTGTGTCCTTGATGATGCTGGCGAGCGTTTTGGTTCAGTAAGAGGAACTAAAGCGTTTTACAAACTTCTTTTATCGTTCGAAAGTAGATGCTGTGTCTTTTCAACCGTCTTCCCTACATACTAAGGCAGTGCATGGCGGTGAGCAGCGCCGGTATCGAGAAGGTACGTCGACATCGGATGCCATCGCAGTGGCCGGTTCGATCCACGCCAGTGTCAGCTACGTCTATCAAGATAGCCAGGATCTAGATGCTGCACTAGGCGGTGAATCTGGGCGCTTTGTTTACCATCGCTACGGGAATCCTACGGTAGCCGCCTTTGAAGAGGCGATGGTAGAGCTTGAGTGCCACGACATGCCCGATCAAGCCCATGACTATGCTGCCTTTGCCACTGGGAGTGGTATGGCGGCCATCCAACTGGCGATGATGGCTGCCGGCGCCGCAGCAGGCGCAACTATCGCTGCTGCTCAGGATTGTTATGGCGCCACGTATTCGTTGATCAGTTCGCTCTGGCCGACTCTAGGGGCGCGTGGTCTTTTTGTAGATACGACCGATCTCGCCGCCGTCGAGCAGTTATTGGCGACGGAAAGACCGAAGTTTTTACTGATCGAAGCAATTTCGAATCCGTTGCTCAAGGTGACCGATGTTAAGGCTGTTGCCGACTTGTGTCACCGCTACGGAGCACTCTTGCTGGTAGACAATACCTTTGCCACGCCGATATTGTATCGTCCGCTGGCGGACGGGGCAGATTTCGTCATCCACAGCACTACAAAGTTTGTCGGTGGTCATGGCGATGTGATGGGTGGCGTGGTGGTAGCGCATGAACGTTTCCGCTCGGCCCTGTGGGATCTGCATAAGAAGACCGGCAGCACTCTCGGACCACAGGAGGCGTGGCTGTTGCTGCGCGGTCTCAAAACGCTGCCTCTGCGCGTGGAACGTCAGTTTGCCAACGCTCTGCGTGTGGCTGTCTGGCTCGAACAACAACCTGGCGTGACTTCAGTGTACTACCCGGGATTGGCTACCCATCCGCAGCATGAACTCGCACAACATCAGTTCTGCCGATCAGATGCAGGGGCTGTTGTGGCCTTTGATCTGGCTCATGCAGGGCGTACTGAAGTCTTCGGCTTTTTTGATGCATTGCGTATGATTCAGCCGGCAACCAGTTTAGGGGATGTCTACTCGTTAGTTCTTTACCCTGCGCATGCTTCGCATCGAGCCCTGACGGCGCAGCAACGTGCTGAGATTGGCATCGGTGATGGACTGGTTCGGCTCTCAGTGGGCATTGAGGCGGTAGAGGATATCATCGCCGATCTAGAGCAGGCCATGCAGCAGATCAAGGCATCCTGAAGGGACCTGATCAGGAGAACTTCTTGCATTCGCACCTGACGCTGAAGCCGGTGCCTTGCCAGAACAAAGGCTCCTCTAGTTTTTAAGAAAAACAGGCTTCCAAGTTTGACATTTGGCGTAAGGTGAACTACAATGAGTTGGTGCTGAATGCTTGCGATTTTGCAAATTTTCCTGCATCTCCTCCTCACCCCGTTAACAATCGTGATTAGCCCAGGGCAGACAAAATGTGTCTGACCTTGCGTGAGTTGTAAAGAGAAAACGCTGTGGATCGTCAAGTTACGCATACTGAAAAGGCACCTGCCGCTGTTGGGCCCTATTCTCAGGCGATAAAGAGTGGCAGCTTTGTGTTTACCTCTGGTCAAATTGGCATTAATCCTCTTACTGGGCAACTCCGTATTGGAATCGAAGAGCAAGCACGACAGGTTCTCGCAAACCTGGACGCTGTGTTGTCTGCATCTGGTTCGAGTGTGAAACGAATCGTGAAGACGACTATCTTCCTGACTGATATGGCAGATTTCTCTACTGTCAACCGGATTTACGCCGAAATGTTTGATGTTGAGCCGCCTGCACGTAGTACAGTTCAGGTCGCAGCATTGCCCTTAGGGGCTCTCATAGAAATCGAAGCCGTTGCACTTGCCGACTGAAAGACAGTCGGTTGGGCGATAGACAACGGTTCTTAAGATCATACCGTGTGTGCACATTGCCGCGTTGTTTGCAGATCCAAATGGCAAGGCAATACTTTCGTGGATTCTATTTTGTATCGGAGAAAGTTTCGAACTTATGAACAGCCAGCAGGAACTACTCAACAATCCCTTAACCAGAAGTTATATGTTTGCCTTTGATGAAGCACCTGCAAACAAAGAAGATCACCCAATGGCCCGGCTTCTTGATGAATTTGAAGAAGCGTACAGTGAACCCCAGACCGGCGAAATCCGACAAGGCATTATTGTAGACAAGCGCAGTAATGAATTGCTTGTTGATATCGGCTTCAAATCTGAGGGGATTGTTTCTGGGCGCGAGTTGGATCGTCTCGGAGAAGAGATCGCCGAATTGAGTGTCGGTGACGAAGTGCCTGTCTATATCCTGCGCGAGGATAAAGAGGGCAATGTCATGTTGAGCATTGCACGCGCGAAGGCCGAGGAAGACTGGAAACAGGCCGAGGAACTGCTGAATAGTCAGGATATGTTCATAGGGGTTGTGAGTGGTTGCAACCGCGGCGGTGTGATTGTGCGGATTGGCCGTGTCCGTGGTTTCGTGCCGGCAAGCCAACTGAGCAGCGAGAGCCAGAGCTTACAACTCGCCGAAATTGATGATGAAGATGCACGGTGGAATCAACTGCTGGAAACTGAGCTGCGTGTCAAGGTGATCGATCTGGATCGCCGTCGTAACCGTCTGATTCTTTCTGAGCGTGTTGCGATGCGCGAGTGGCGCAAAGAGCAGAAAGAGAAACTTCTGCAAGAGTTGGGCGAAAGCTCTGTGATTGAAGGTGTGGTGAGCAGCCTGGCCGACTTTGGCGCCTTTGTTAACCTGGGCGGAGCCGATGGCCTCATCCACTTGAGCGAGCTTAGCTGGGGACGGGTCAATCATCCGAATGAAGTCGTGAAGATCGGCCAGAAGGTCAAGGTTATGGTCATTAGTGTCGATCAGGACCGCAAGCGTATTGGCCTCAGCCTGCGCCGTTTGCAGCCGGAACCGTGGGACACCGTCACCGACAAGTACGAGGTCGGTCAGGTTGTCGCCTGTACGATTACCAAGCTGGTCAATTTTGGCGCCTTTGCCCGTCTGGATGGCGATGCCATTGAGGGGTTAATTCACATCAGTGAGTTGGCCGATCGTCGCATCAATCATCCTAAGGAAGTTGTCTCTGAGGGTGAGCAGTATGATCTTCGCATCATTCGTATTGATGTCGACAAGCGCCGAATGGGCTTAAGCCTCAAACAAGTGCTTCCTCCTGAAGAGAACGTCGAATTCGATTGGGCGCCGGTTTCGGTTGACGAAGTGACCGCTACGGATACAGATGAAGTGACGACTACGGATGAAGAGGATGTCGCTCTTCCTGAAGTTGTGAGTGAGTTAGCCTAACCGCCCCTCTTGTTTAACCTAATTGTACTTAGCGAGGCACAGTCAATCAGACTGTGCCTCGTTGCTGTACGCCCGGCATGGGCAGTATCCAGGCGTGTTGTCGCCCGGCACCGAATTGGCCGTAGCCGCTTTGTGCAACGTCAACACAACCTACTCAGGAACAAAATTGCCGTCCTTATCGTTCAAAGTTCAAGCCACACTGTATGAAGTGTAAGCATCTCGCCAGCTTGGGGACAACGTTGGCTTATTGACAAAGTCAATTGCGCATCGTTACAATGACGTTGTGTCTTATGTGCCGAGTACAGTTTCTTCCAGCGGCAACAAGCCGTGTATACTAATCCCCCCGGCAAAGCGGAACTCCCATTACGGGAACATCTGCATCACTGTGATAGAATTCCTTTATCCACACGATAGGTGGAAGAGACGCTAGTCACCTTTGAGGTATAGAACTCCATGTCTGACAAACTTGACCGTTTTACCAAACGTGCGCGCCGGGTTCTGACTTTGGCCCAAGAAGAAGCATTGCGCTTGAACCATAACTATATTGGGACAGAGCATCTTCTGTTAGGACTTGTGCGTGAAGAGAATAGTGTAGCGGTAAAAGTACTGAAGGAACTCGGGGTTGAACCCGGCCAGGTTGTGCGCGCCGTCGAGCGTACAGTCGGGCGCGGGGAACGCACCCCCTTTGGTAAGCCTACGTTGGCACCGCGTACCAAGCGCGTGATCGAACTAGCCGTTGAAGAAGCCCGTATGATGGGGCATCACTACATCGGCACCGAGCACCTGCTGCTTGGTTTGGTCCGCGAAGGAGAAGGCATTGCCGTTAACGTCCTGCGTGGGCTAGGCATCAATTTGGATCGTGTACGCACCCAAACGGCGCGTAACATTCTGCAAAGCCAGGCACAAACCAAGGACAAGCAGAAAAAAGAGTCCAAAACGCCTTTGGTTGATCAACTTGGGCTTGATTTGACCGCTGCCGCAGAAGAGGGGCGTTTAGACCCTGTGATCGGCCGCCAAACTGAGATCGAACGTGTGATTCAGATCTTGAGCCGCCGAACCAAGAACAATCCTGCTCTGATCGGTGAACCTGGGGTAGGGAAAACAGCTATTATCGAAGGCCTTGCCCAACGTGTCATCGAAGGCAATGTGCCTGAACCGTTGCTCAACAAACGTATCTTGATGCTGGACGTAGGCAGTTTGGTCGCCGGCACAATGTACCGCGGCCAGTTTGAAGAACGCCTAAAGAAAGTGATAGACGAGATCGTCAGCAGTGGCGCTATCTTGTTCATCGACGAAGTTCATATGCTGGTGGGTGCAGGTGCTGCCGGCAGTAGTGTCGATGCTGCCAATATCTTGAAACCGGCTCTGAGCCGGGGTGAACTTCAGGTGATTGGCGCCACAACGCTGGACGAGTATCGGAAGTATATCGAAAGCGATGCCGCTCTCGAACGCCGGTTCCAGCCGATCCTGGTTGAAGAACCCGGGATCGAAGAGACGATTGAGATTCTGCGTGGGGTCAAGGCTCGCTACGAAGAACATCACAAACTGGTGATCACCGAAGAAGCGATTGAAGCAGCCGCACATCTTGCGGCACGCTATGTGCCCGACCGCTTTATGCCCGACAAGGCCATCGATCTGATCGATGAGGCGGGTAGCCGCGTACGCATGTACAAAACACCGCATGCCGCCAGCTTGCGCGAAACCTTCATTAACCTTAAAAAGTTGCAGAAGGAGAAGGAAGAAGCGCTTGAAACTCAGCGCTTTGACGACGCAATCGATCTGCGCTACCGAGAAGTAGAGCTACAATCGAAACTCGAAAAACTGCGCGAAGGATGGCAACAGGTCGCCAATCGTCCACAGGTAACGGCGGATGACATCGCCGAAGTCGTCGCCATGTGGACGGGCATTCCCGTCAAACGCATGGCCGGTGAGGAACGTGCCCGTCTACTCGAAATGGAACGCGATCTGCACAAGCGGATTGTGGGTCAGGAAGAGCCGATCAAGGCCATCAGTAAAGCGGTGCGCCGTGCTCGTGCCGGGTTGAAAGATCCCCGCCGCCCCATCGGCAGCTTTATGTTCCTTGGGCCAACCGGTGTGGGCAAGACGGAACTGACCAAAGCTCTGGCCGAGTTCCTCTTTGGCAGCCAGGAAGCGTTGATCAAGCTCGATATGAGTGAGTTCATGGAACGGCACAACGTCAGCCGTCTGGTAGGTGCGCCTCCCGGTTATGTTGGCTACGAGGAGGGCGGCCAGTTGACCGAAGCCGTGCGCCGTCGTCCATACTGTGTCATTCTGCTAGATGAGATTGAGAAGGCGCATCCTGAGGCCTTTAACATGCTGCTTCAGATTATGGAAGATGGACACCTATCTGATGCAAAGGGACGCCGAGTTGATTTCCGCAACGCCCTGATCATCATGACCAGCAACATCGGTGCGAAACTGATTCAAGGGTCGAAGGGGATCGGGTTTGCTATCACAAATGATGAGCAGACGCAGCAAGAGAATGAGTACCAACAGATGAAGAACCGGGTGATGGATGCGCTCAAGAAGACCTTCCGCCCCGAGTTTATCAACCGTCTCGACGGCATCATGGTCTTCCGCAGCTTGAGCAAGGAAGAGATCACCCAGATTGTTGAGCTTGAAATGCGTACACTACGCTTGCAACTGGCTGAACAGGAAATGGAACTGGTGTTGACCGAGGGTGCTCGACTTGCGATTGCAGATACCGGGTACGATCCAGATTATGGGGCACGTCCATTGCGCCGTGTGATTCAAAACGAAATTCAGGATCCACTGAGCGAGGCTCTGCTGGCCAATCGGTTTGTACCGGGAGATACTGTGCAGGTGGACTTTAAGCCCAATGTAGACGATCCCAAAAAGAAGGGTGAGTACGTCTTCGAAGCGGTTGCTCATCGTGAAGTTGAGACGGAAAACACCGAAACAACCGAAGCCATTGAGGCTATGCTTCAGCAATAGAGCAGAATCTAGAGCGCGAACATAGTTTCGGCGGTAGCATACACAAAAAAGACAGGCGAGCACGTTTACGTGCTCGCCTGTCTTTTTTGTGTACGAGCCATGTCAGTTTTGATGCTACGATTTTCCTATCAGGTAGGGTAAGTGCAGCAGATGATAAAGCTACCGAAAAAAAGTGCGTGATTGCTTTTGGTCACATTAGTTTGGAGTATCAATCAAGTAAGTTTATGATTATTCACTCACGATTCTGTTGCCGTTACCAATGTGGGTAGCTGTTCAACTTCAGGCGCGACGCACTGATCCAATCACAGTCGAATGCCTGTGGCTCTCCACGCCATAACGTTGCACCTGAATCGTGGCAAGTTTGGGTAAATTCAGCTTGAACGCTGCCGACAGAAATGAGTGGTTTGATGCGGAACCGTCTACCTTCGATTTCGAATGATCATCGCAAGCAGACCCACCAACTCGATGTGCCCCTACGAACCCTGTTGGGGACAGGGCCTTCTAACATCCATTCACGAGTGCTGCAAGCACTGAGCACACAGCTTATCGGACAACAAGAACCTGTTTTTCTAAACCTGATGCATGAAATTCAGGAATTGCTGCGTTATGTATGGCAGACCGATAATGCGTTCACCTTTCCTATAAGCGGTGGCGATACGGCCGCGCTAGAAGCTGCAATTGCCAGTATCTTGCGCCCCGGTGATACGCTTTTGGTAGGGGAGTCTGGTCAACTGAGCGAGCGCATTTGTAAAGTGGCCGAACGTTACAATGTCACTGTTCATTGCGTGGCTGGCACAGAAGGCAGTGTTGTTCCTCTTGATGAACTGCAAAGAGCGGTAGAGCAGTACAAGCCTGCTATGCTTGCCTTAGTCCACGGAGAACTGTCTACAGGAGTACGCCAGCCGCTCGATGGCGTGGGTGATCTGTGTCGCCGGCATGACACATTGCTGTTGGTTGATTCAGTGGGAAGCCTGGCTGCTGTGCCTATCTATGTGGATGCGTGGAAAATTGATGTTTGTTTCAGTAGTACCGATAGGTGTCTGAGTGCTGTTCCTGGCCTGGGCTTGTTGACTGTTGGTCAACGCGCCGTTGAAAAAATGCAGCGTCGCCGGGAAAGCCTGCCACTTCTCACCTACTGCCTGCATATTGAGCAACTTGCCCAAATGTGGAATCACAGTGACAGCGCGATGTGTGACTCGCTCCCCGTAAATTTGCTCTACGCCTTGCGTGAGTCTTTACGTATGATAGCTGAGGAGGGGATCGTTGAGTGCTGGCAACGGCATCGCAACAATGCCGAGCTGCTTTGGTTCGGTCTTTCTGATCTGGATTTAGAATGTCCTGTTGCCGTGGAACATCGACTTGCGAGTCTTACAAGCATAAGAGTTCCGGATCACGTCAACCGGAAGGCAGTGATGGATCACCTTCTCACCTACTACAATATTGACATTGCATCGCCTGGCATGCCTGAGAATCAATCGGTCTGGCGGGTTGGGCTTATGGGCTTTAACAGCCGCCCAGAAAATGTGACCTTGTTCCTCAATGCCCTCAAAGAGGCTCTTTGCATCGCTCGCTAACTCAGCATCCATACACAGTGCATGGAGAACGCGCCCACCCTGGGTCTTCTTCATGCATTTGTATTTGTGGTAGGATACACTTCAGGATTGGATCAAAACCGTCTACACAGAGAGGACTGACGAGATGAGCGAACAAATTGGCTTCATCGGACTAGGCATCATGGGCCGCGGCATGGCCAACAATCTGCTCAAAGCCGGCTTCGCCGTGCGCGTCTGGAATCGTACCGCCAGTCGCATGGATGCATTGGTCGAAGCCGGCGCTACGGCCGGCACCAGCCCTGCCGATGTTGCAGCGAACAGCGATATTATCATCACCTGTGTCAGTGACACCCCCGACGTCGAAAAAGTCATTTTGGCCGAGGATGGTGTAATTCACGGCGCCAAAAGCGGTGCCCTGCTGATTGACTGTAGCACCATCAGCCCACAAGCCACGATCGAAATCGCCACAAAGCTCAACGCTCAGGGCGTTAAGATGCTCGATGCGCCCATTAGCGGCGGCAGTGAAGGCGCCGCCAAGGGCACGTTGAGCATTATGATCGGCGGTGATGCCGCCGATGTGGAACGCGCCATGCCCGTCTTTCAGGCGATGGGCAAGATCATCACCCATGTGGGCGCACAGGGCGCAGGTCAGACTGTGAAATTGGTAAATCAGATCCTGGTAGTGGGGAACTGTCTCGCCATGTGCGAGGCGCTCGTCTTTGCCCAGGCCGGTGGCGTCGACCTGCAAAAGTGCTTAGATGCCGTGACAGGTGGGGCAGCGGGCAGTTGGATGCTGAGTAATCGTGGACCGCAGATCATCGCCCGCGATTGGCGTCCTGGCTTTACAATCGATCTCCAGCAAAAGGACGTTCGCCTGGTGATGCGCGAGGCGGATGCACTGGGTGTACCCGTCATGCTGTCGAGCATGATCTTCAACATGTACCGCACGCTGCAAGAAAAGGGGCTGGGCGCAGAAGGCAACCACGCCCTGGTCAAGGCACTGGAAAATCTCAGTGGAATCACCGTAGATGCCGGCAACGCCTGAGCCGTCGTCCGCCCAGGGCACTTCGTTTGCGATTCGAGCGGCGACTCGTGCCGATCGTTGGCCGATCATCTATCGCATCCTGCGCGAAGGACTCGATCCATCCAAGCTCGATTGGCGTCGTTTCGTAGTCGCCGAAGGGGTGCACGGCGAGATTCTGGGCTTTGCCCAGGTGAAGGATCTGGGGGAAGGTGTCCAAGAGTTTGGCAGCCTTGTCGTGGAGCCTTCTATGCGCGGTCTGGGCGTTGGCGGTGCGCTGATCCGTCACTTAACAGAGCCGGCGGCAAAACCGATCTACCTGCTCTGCGGAGAGCGCAACGTTGACTATTATCTTCGCTTTGGCTTTCGCGAAGTGACGGAAACTGAAATGCCGGCACCGCTCCGTCGAAAGTGGCGGGCCGGCAATTTCTTTGCCCGCCGTTTGGGTACACGTGTCGCCGCCATGCAGTTGACATAAAGATCAAGTTCAGGAAGACGTTTTCTCACATGATTCAGAGCCTTACCTCAAACCCTGAAGCTGAGACCAAACCCGCGTTCTTTGTACGCGGTGTGCCTGTCTATCGTCGTCTGATCCTGGCCCCGATGGCAGGATTCAGCGACCTTCCCTACCGTTCACTCTGTTTTGAGTATGGTTCCGGCATGAGTTATACCGAATTCGTCTCTTCAGAAGCGATCAATCAGGGCAGCAACGAACGCACAGATCGCATATTGGCCTATATGCCCCACGAACGGCCAATGGTCTTTCAGATCTTTGGCAATAGTGTGGAACAACTCGTTGAGGCCGCCCAACGGGTTGAGCCGCTCAAGCCCTCAATCATCGATATCAACATGGGGTGCTCGGTCAGAAAGATCAGTGGTAAAGGGGCGGGCGCCGCGCTGCTGCGCGACCCCAAGAAGATCGGGCGTATCTTCCTCTCCTTGACCAGGGCATTGTCTGTGCCCGTTACTGGAAAGATCCGTCTGGGGTGGGATGACGCAAGCCGTAACTACCTGCATGTAGCACAGGAAATGGTTGAAAATGGTGCGGCGTTGATTGCCGTCCATGGGCGGACCAAAGAACAGGGGTACAGCGGTGAGGCTGATTGGGATGCCATCGCCGAGATTGTCGACGCTGTGGACGTCCCGGTGATCGGCAACGGCGATGTGCAGACGGTGGCGGACGCGGATCGTTTGCTCGCCCGGACTGGATGCAACGCCGTCATGATTGGCAGGGGCGCCATCGGTCATCCGTGGATCTTCCAACGTCGCGACCGCTACGACGTAGGATTCGATGAGAAAGCGCTCTTTATCACACGTCACTTTGAGCGCATGCTTTCCTTTTATGGGGAAGATCTGGCCTTGATCCTTGTGCGCAAACACATTGCCAAATACCTCAAGGGCTACAATGATATCCGTGATCTGCATCAGGGATTGGTGAAGGTCACCAGCGTGGAAGAATTCCATCGGCTATTGGAGGCGACGCTGGAACGGCTTGGTGATTCTGCGTTCAGTCGATGCCGGCACCCCTGTAGAATCCCTTGTTCTGGCCTGCTAACTTCAGAACGTTCGGCCTATCCTCTCACATAGCATCTTCCACAGCCCCGGATAGGTCATGAAGCCCTAGCATTGGCATGACACCGTAGGCTGTAAGCAACTGGTACATGCGCACCATCTCCTCGACTGAATAGGGCAGATCGTTCTCTAGCCACCAACCGATCAAGTGCATTTGCGCACCCGCGAGATAGACGGCGGTAACCTCGACCGGAATCTGCGGCATCTGCCCTCCTGCTGTGATAAATTCCATTAGCAGCGCCACAATCGTGTCACGCGTCCGACTCAGTAACGACATCTTCCCTGCGCCGCTGAGCACGACTTTATAGAGATCCTTGTTTTCGGCGGCATGTTCAAAAACAAGTTGAATGGGTGGCGGCTCCTCAAGACCTGTCGCTTGCACCTGACGTTGAATGCGTTGCACAAGTTCTTCGTGCAGGGTGTCGAGCGTAGAGATCAGCAGCGCGTCTTTTTCTTTATAGTGAAGATAGAAGGTCGCACGCCCTAGATTAGCCCGATCCGTAATGTCCTGAACGCTAATCGTGTCATACTCTTTTTCCAACATCCAGGATACAAGCGCATCACGCAACAGGGTACGGGTGCGAATCGTTCTTCGATCTGTACTCGTCACAGTTTCCTCGGTTTCAAACAAGATAGGCGACTTGCAGGCCCGACTCTTCCCCCAGCTTGAACGGGATGCACTCGCCTGAATCGTTACCCGGCTAGATGGCTGCCTACGGGCAGAACTTACCTGTGCACCCTATGCATAGGGGGAATCGGCATCCGTTCAATATTGACAGCCTTGATCACGCTTATTATACTCTTTTTAGACAAAGTGTCTAAAAGTGGACAGTAATGCCGTTTTTGTCTACCAAAGGCTTGGTATCATAAAGGCTTCAGCTTACATAATTGGACAGCGCTTTGATATAAGCTGTTCAAATTGAACAAGCTTGAGACTGATATAGTATGCTAAACACGCACTTGAATTCCAGTAGGATAAAACCATGCGACGCCTGATTACAACTCTTATTGTGTTAGCCATCCTCGCCGTAGGCAGTTGGTTTGGCTATCAACAGTTTGCCGAAATGCAAGCAGCCGCCTCTGAGGGCCCTACTTACGAAATCGCGCCGGTTGAACGAGGATCGATTAACAGTACGGTTAGCGCCACCGGCAGCATTGAGCCTGAATCTCAGGTATCGTTGTCGTTTCGTTCGTCAGGTCGGGTTTCACAGGTCCTCGTGACGATCGGCCAGGCGGTGGAGGCCGGACAGCTCTTGGGCCAGATTGACACAAGCGATCTCGAATTGGCGTTGGAGCAGGCCAATGTTTCGCTGCAAATTAGCGAAGCGCAGCTCAAAAAGCTTGAAACGCCACCTTCGGGGAACGACTTGGCGGCAGCGCAAGCCGCGGTGACAGTTGCACAGGCCAGTGTCGCCAGTTCAGAGGCCGCACTTGCCAGCGCACAGGCGAACTATCGGCAGCTCTTGGCCGGGGCTACGCCAGAGGAGCTTGCGGTACAGGAATCACAGGTGCGGCAAGCCGAGGTCAATGTGCGCCAGGCGCAGCAGGCTTATGATCAGGTGCGCGACCTCCCCAACGTCGGTGCGCTGCCCCAGGCCTCTCAACTAGAGCAGGCTACGATCTCGTATGAGGTGGCAATGGCTCAGTTAGCCGTGACGCAGAAACCACCAACCGAAGCCCAAACTGCCTCGGCGCTGAGCCAGATCGCGCAGGCAGAATTGAGCCTGCGCCAGGCGCGCAGCAATCTGTTGACCGCTCAGAACAGCCTGGACACGCTGATCGAAGGCCCATCGCAAGAGGATCTTGAGATTGCCCGGGCACAAGTGCGGCAATCCGAATTGAGCAAGATTCAGGCCGAACGCAGCATCAACAACGCGCGGATTTTTGCACCCTTTTCTGGTGTTGTCAGTGCTGTCAACATTCGCCAGGGCGAACTTTACAGTGGCAGCTTGCCGGCCGTCATCCTGACCGATCTCAACAGCTTCCACATGACGGTGCTCGTGGATGAGCTAGATGTGCGCCAGGTGCAGGTGGGCCAGACCGTGCGGTTGAGCCTGGATGCCCTGCCCGATGCTGATATTACCGGCGACGTTGTTCGTGTGTCACCTACGGCGAGCGATGTAGGTGGTGTGGTGGCCTATGAGGTCGAGATTGTCCCCAATCAAAATGATGCACCGCTGAAGTCTGGCATGAGTGCGACGGCAATTATCACCACGGCCGAAGTGGATAATGTTATCCTCGTGCCCAATCGCTACATTCAACTAGATCGGGAAACGGGGCAGGCGTTTGTTCAAAAGATGGTGGGGGAGGCCCCGGTCTTGCAAGAAATCCAGCTTGGATTGCGCAACGATCGGTTTAGCCAGGTAGTTGCTGGTTTAGCCGACAGCGATGAAGTGGCTCTGATTCGCTCTACGACTGAAGACCGCCTGCGTGGCGCTCTCTTCGGTAACTAATAGGCACCGAGGCTATGTTCAAGAAGCTCTTTTCGAATAATGGTTCTCAGCGTAACGGAAACGGCAAGGACGAACAAGGTCCTGTGCCCGTCATTCAGGCGCGCGGCTTAACGAAGATTTATCAAATGGGCGATGTTGAGGTCAGGGCGCTGCGTGGCACCAACGTAGACATCATGCCCGGCGAAATGGTATCGATCATGGGGCCGAGCGGTAGCGGCAAGTCGACGTTGATGAACATCATCGGCTGCCTCGACGTGCCTTCGGCAGGCATCTATCGGTTTGACGGCATAGACATCAGTCAGTTGGATGATGATCACCTGGCTGTGATCCGCAGCCAGAAGATCGGGTTTGTTTTTCAAAGTTTCAACCTGTTGGCCCGTACCTCTGCGCTGGCAAACGTTGAATTGCCTTTGGTCTACGCCGGCATCAGTGGGCGAGAACGCCATCAGCGTGCCGTTGAATCATTGGAACTGGTCGGCCTGGGCAATCGCCTCGATCACAAACCGAATGAACTTTCCGGTGGGCAGCAACAACGCGTGGCGATTGCGCGGGCGCTGATCAACCGCCCGAAACTGATTTTGGCCGACGAGCCCACAGGTAATCTGGACACCAAAACCAGCGACGAGATCATGCGGCTCTTCCAGACGTTGAACAGGGAGCGTGGCATGACCATCATCTTCGTTACCCACGATCCAGAGACGGCGGAGTATTGCCAGCGTGTGATCCACATTCGCGACGGGCAAATCGAGCGCGACGAACGACGTGACTCCAATGAGAATTGGGTGGAATCCAAAGCTGAGTTTGTCCCTGAATTGGAATTGACGACCGGTGTCGCCTTTGGTTGAGACAAAATGTAGCCTGCACGATTGCGGGCGGACGTGCCAGACCCTGCATCGTGAATCCCGGCGGGAATATATCGACATGCCGTACGAGTGGGACAGAGGCCAGCGCCGGTTGAGTAGCCCGGAGCCTGCGGAGGGCATGGCGCAGCGCCTGTACCAAACGAGCCAAGCGGGTCTATCACGAGTCTCCGACTTTTCTGATATATGCCCTATGTCCGGGGGTGCGTCCCAAGTTTTTCGGTTCTGAACTTCAGGGCAGCTACGCAGAACGGACCGGCACGGAGGCCGGTCCCTACCCGTAGGGATGGACCTCCGTGTCCATCCGTCGTGGCTTCCCGCTAGACATGGACCCACCCAATACTATGGGACACACCATATGTCCGGCATGGTATTGACGCCGCAATAAAGTAGTGTGTAAAAAGGTAGCACGATGAATATTATCGAATCGATCCGGATTGCGATGCGGGCGTTGGCCGCCAACAAACTACGTAGTATTTTGACGATGCTGGGCATCATCATCGGGGTCGGCGCGGTGATTACCTTGATGTCGGTCGGCCGCGGCGTGGAAAAGTACGTCACCGATCAGTTTGCCAGTGCCGGCACCAACCTGCTTTTCATCGTCCCAGGCCAACTCAACGAAGGCCCACCCACCGCCCGTGGCAATAGTGCGGGCGTCCTCACCTTGAGTGATGCGGAAGCCCTTGCTAACCCATTTCAGGCCCCCGACGTGATCGCTGTGGCGCCTGAAGTCACCGGCAGCACGGTCGTCTCGCGCGGCAAAAAGAGTTTCCGAGCCTCGGTCAGTGGGGTGACGCCCAGCTATCAGGACGTGCGCTCGTGGCGGCCCATCCTGGGTGACTTTGTTGCCAGTAGTGACATACAAGAACGGGGACGCGTTGCCGTCATCGGTTTGGATACGTATAGGAATTTGTTTGACCCCAACGAGTACCCGATCGATCAGACGATCCGCGTCAACAACCTTGTCTTTCGAGTCATCGGCGTCATGGAAGAGCGCGGCGGCGGCGCCTTCGGCAACCTGGACGAAAGCGTCTTCGTCCCGCTGACCACAGCACAGGATCGCCTCTTTCGCCGCAAGACCGTAAGCGGTGAATACCAGGTTAACGTGATCTATGCATCGGTGGGCGACGCCGACCGCATGGAGATTGCCAGCGAGCAGATTGCGGAAGTGCTGCGTGAGCGTCACGGCATCAACTATCTTGACGAAGACGACTTTAGCGTCATCAACCAGAGTGATCTGATATCGATCTTTGGCGACATCCTGGGCGCGTTGACCCTCTTCTTGGGTGCAATCGCCGGCATCAGTCTCCTTGTGGGTGGCATCGGCATTATGAATATTATGTTGGTCAGCGTCACCGAACGCACGCGTGAGATCGGGCTGCGCAAGGCGGTCGGCGCCAAACGCAAAGACATTTTGGGGCAGTTCCTCATCGAAGCCATCACGCTGGCGCTTTTGGGCGGCCTGATCGGAATTGCGTTGGGCACATCAGGGGCGACGGCCATTAGCTCGTTGATCGATAGTTTCAGTGCCGTTGTCGGTGTAGACGCCATCCTGATTTCCATTCTTTTTTCAATGGCGGTGGGTCTGTTCTTCGGCATCTACCCGGCATACCGTGCCAGCCGGCTCAATCCAATCGATGCCTTGCGCTACGAGTAAGCGTTCTAAGGAAGTAACCGCGTACGAATCATGTCCCCGGCAGAGGCAGATGTTCGATGGTGAAGGAACAGTCGAAATATCAGAAGTGGCCTGCTTTGCTCGCATTGACCATGCTCATGTTGATCATGACCTCGTGTGCCGGCGGCCGGCCGGGACGTGCGACGGCTACGCCCTTACCGCCTGGCGACCCGATAGCTCAGCCATCGCCCGTCTTTGCTGTACCAACGCCTGCCGCTCCCCCCACGGCGACCACCGACGCCACAAGCAGCGATTCTGTGCAGGCATTGTTGGCCACGCGGATTGCAGAGCAAAGTGAACCCACCGCCCTGCCAACGTCATCGCCCACCACGGCCCCGACGCAGACGTCTGTTGCGGTGGAGAGCCTTGTCCGTCGTGCATTGGGCGACGATCCGTTGACCCAACCGACCTCGTTGGCCATCGTTAGCGGTGACGGTGCAGGGTTCTTCGCTACCCCCGGCGGCGGGCTCATTCAAAGTCTGCCCGCAGGCATAACCTTAACGGTCACCGGTCGTTCTGGTGATGGGGCGTGGTATGCGGTCTATTTGGCGGATGGACGTTCTGGATGGGTGGGCACAGGCGCCGTGCGTATTTTTGGTGATCCACAGGAGCTCGTAACTGTTTCGGAATCATACAGCCCTGCCATCGTCGCAACCTTGATCGCAGAGGCTCAACGGCCGGTAACCCCGATCCCAACACGGGCCGTATCCACGCCGACACCAGGCGCGTCGGGAACGAGCGATCTAGCTGCGCCTTCGCCCACCATTGCACCGACTGCTCTGGCAGAGAGCAGAGGTCGTCGCCGATGGTCCTCAGGTTACCGTCATTGTGGACGGAGCAAATGTACGCGCCGGGCCAGGCACAGATTTCTCTTTAGTCGGTGCGTTGACGCTAAATGCCCAGGCACCCGCTTTAGGGCGCAACGAGTCCTCCGACTGGTTGCGCATCCAGACCCCACAAGGAGCGGGCTGGATCTTTGCAACACTGGTCGAAGTCAGTGTGCCGGTGGCGGACCTGCCTGTCTCCACGGACTGAATTTCCGTCATCCTGTTTCATTGACATCATCGCTCCTTTGGCATAGGATAGGGAACTGAAAATGACTGTGACGGAGAACGTGGATGGCGGCAGACCGTCAGAGAGAGCGCCCCGTTGGCTGAAAAGGCGCTTGGGTATCGCACCATCGAATTCACTCCTGAGTTGGGCTGTTGAACGAGAAGTGTAGGCAGCTCCGGCCCGCCCCCGTTACCGGGATTTGAGCGCTCGTGCGGATCGCAGATCGGCACGAGAAATCAGGTGGCACCGCGAGCAAGCACCTCGTCCTGATGGATGTGGGTGCTTTTTTTGTGGAAGCAGCTATATGTTGCTTATCCCTGCCGGGTACAGGTACTATGAGGAGATCAAACAGTGAGCGAACTAGTCGACAAACTCAAATCACTTCAGTCTGAGGCGGAAGCCGCGCTAACAGATTTGCACACCAGTGCCGAGACCGAAGCCTGGTTTCGCGATTACCTGGGTCGCAAAGGCGCGTTGACCAATGCGCTGCAAGGAATCGGCCAGATGCCGGCAGAGGAACGACCTCTGGTCGGCAAAGCCGCCAATGAAGTCAAAACCGCGTTGACGGCGGCACTCGAAGCGCGCCAGGCAATCATCGCCAACGAGGAGATGGAAGCTGCGCTCTCCGCCGAAGGCGTGGACGTGACTTTGCCCGGCCGCCCGCAGAACGTGGGCAAGATCCACCCCAGCAATGCAGCCCTACGTGACATCAACGCCATCTTTACCCAGATGGGCTTCCAGGTCTACGATGCGCCCGAAGTCGAGACGGATCAGTACAACTTCGAGTTGCTTAACATACCCGAAGGTCACCCATCCCGCGATATGTGGGATACGTTCTATACCACCACGCCGGGTGTGCTGTTGCGCACGCACACCAGCCCCGGCCAGATCCACGCCATGCGCGAGTATTGCCCCGAGCCGATCCGCGTGATCCTGCCCGGTAAGTGCTTCCGCTATGAGGATGTCACAGCGCGCGCAGAGATGATGTTCCACCAGGTTGAAGGGCTGGTCGTTGGCCCCAATATTACCTTCAGCGATCTCAAGGGGACGGTGGTGGCCTTCGCCAATCAGATGTTCGGCGAAGGGCGCAGATTGCGCTTCCGCAAGAGCTACTTCCCCTTCACCGAACCCAGTGTCGAAGTGGACGTAGATTGCGTCCTCTGTGGTGGCAAGGGCTGCCGCGTCTGCAAGTACACGGGCTGGCTCGAAATCATGGGCGCGGGGATGGTCAACCCTGTTGTTCTGCACAACGGTGGATACGATCCTGCAGTCTACAGCGGTTACGCCTTCGGCATGGGTGTGGAACGATCTGCCATGCTCAAGCTTGGTGTCGATGACATCCGCTACTTCTTCAGCAACGATGTGCGATTCCTAGAAAGGGTTGGCGCGTGATCCGTCTTCTCACCGAATCTGAGCTACCAATGGCCGGTCGCCTGGGCGCCGATGCGTATCCTGGCGTTCAAATGACCCCGGAGCAGTTGACCGAAGGCTACCAGAAAAACTTTGCCCAGGAACACGTCCACTTTTGGGGGCTGTTCGAGGATGATGTTTTGCTGGGGATGTATCAGCACTACGATTTTTCGATGACCGTCCGCGATCATCCTGTGACTGTAGGGGGAATTGGTGGCGTGGCTGTGAGCCTGTTGCACCGCAAACGGCGCGTGGCCTATCAACTGATCCAGAACTTCGTTCGCCACAGCCGTGCCCATGGGCAGCCGCTAACCTGGCTCTACCCTTTCCGCCCGGACTTTTACCGCAAGATGGGCTATGGCTATGGTGTGAAGCAGAACCAGTTTCGTATCCGCCCGGCGACATTGCCGCCGGCTGAGACCGACTGTGTGCGGTTTGCCAATAAGGCGGATCAGACGGCCATATTCGATTGCTACGACCGCTATGCCGCCGTCACCAACGGCATGATCCGTCGCCGCGCCGCCGACTTCGATCGCTTCTTTGAGGCCGAGAACCAGCGTATTCTGATCCACAGCGTGGGCGGCGTCGTCCACGGCTACATGATCTATCGCTTCTTGCCTGTGACGGGCAGTGTCCTGGCTAATGATCTGCTCGTGGTGGAACTGGTCTATACTGATTCCGCCGCCATGCGCTCATTATTGGGCTTCCTGCGTCTGCTCGCCGACCAGGTCGAGCGCGTCGTGGTCAATACGCAGGATGAGTATTTCCAGATGTTGCTCGACGATCCGCGCAACGGCAGCGGCAACTTGGTCAATCTCTACCACGAGAGCAGCGCCCAGGGGCTGGGGCTGATGCCGCGTGTGGTGGATGTGCCTGGCCTCTTCACCGCCTTGAGCGAGCATGATTTCGGCGGAGAGAGCCTGCGCCTGCGCCTCTCAGTAGAGGATGACTTCCTGCCCGAGAACGGCGGCGATACCGTGCTTCACGTCGCCGACGGTCGCGCCCAGGTTGTCGCCGACGGCGCCTACGACGTGACTTTGCGGCTGCACGTGCGCGAGTTCTCCTCGCTGATTGTGGGCGCCGTCACACTACCCTGGTTGCTGCGCAATGGGTTGGCAAGCGTCGATAAATCAGACAAAGTGAACACGCTGGATCGAATCTTGGGGTGGTCGCAGAAGCCGATCTGCCTGACGCGGTTTTAGGATAACCCGTGCGATACATCGAACCTCAACCATGAGCTTTCTTCGCCGATTGTTTCGCCGTCTCGATCCCTATTTGATCCTCTTGCTGGCGTTGACGCTTTTTGCGTTGACGCCACTTTGGGGGGACGGCTATTTCTACAGTGCCCATGACGGGCGGCACAGTGTCTTCTTCGTCAGTATGTTCGATGAGGCCATTCGCGACGGAGCGCTGTGGCCGCGCTGGGCCATGCATCATTCGCAAGGATATGGCTATCCTACTTTCGTGATCCAGGCCCCCTTCGCCTTCTACGTTGCCGAGATTTTCATCCTCCTCGGCGCAGGGATCACCAACGCTGTCAAGCTGACGTGGATCGTTACTACGCTGGCGGCGGCGTGGGGAATGTATGCATTGGTGCGCTCTTGGCTAGAGAAGCAGCATGAGCCGCGCGATGTGTACCATTCGCCATTCACAATTCGCCCATCACAACTTGCCGCGCTCGTGGCCGGGCTGCTCTATGTCTTCATCCCCTATCGCTTGCTCGATATGTATGTACGCGCCGCATTGGCAGAGAGCATGCTGCTGGCCTGGTTTCCATGGGTATTTTTCGCTTTTGAGCGGTTGATCGTGGGCGGGCTGCGCCGCGGCTGGCAAGGACGGCTCTTGTTGGCAGCAGTAACATTGGGGTTGTTGCTGTTGACTCACGTCGTTGCACTGATCACCTTTACGCCGCTGCTGGCGCTCTTCGTCCTCTTTCGGCTGTGGCACGTGCAGCGGGCGGCGAAGCGTTCGCCCTGGCTACCGCGGATGGGATTGGCGGCTGCCGCAGGCATCGCCGGCCTGCTGCTGGCAGCGATCTTCATCGTGCCGCTCCTGGCCGAGGGCCCGCTGCTCAACCAGGAAACCTTTGTCGAAGACACCTACAGTGTCCAGCGTCACTTTGTCTATTGGGGGCAGTTTTTTAGCCCGTTCTGGGGATTCGGCTATTCGGACGATCCAACCGGGGCCAACGACGGTATGGGCTTTCAGGTGGGGTTGATGCCGCTGCTGCTGGCCCTGATAGGACTCGCACTCTTGTTTCGTCACCACAAAGAAAACGAGGAGACTCGGCTCCTGATCGGCTTCTTGCTGGCAGCGACCGCGGCCATCCTCGCCGTGATGACGCCCGCCGCCGCGCCGTTGTGGCAGGCTGTGCCGCAGCTCTCGGTGATTCAGTTTCCGTGGCGGTTGCTGGGGTTGAGCGCATTGACGATCAGCGCTGTGGGCGGGCTGGTGGTACATCATCTGCTGCAATTGGTCGACAGCGAGGATGAAGCGGTGGGCGGCGCCCTGGTGATGGGCGTGCTCGTGATCCTGGCGACGGTCAATTATGCGCAGCCGGCGGCGGTGCAGCCCATCGAAGCCTGGCGCGAGGACGGGCGCGCCGTCTTTGAGTTCGAGGCGCAACACCCCGATATGTACGGTTATACACGCCTCGTGGATGAGACCTTTGACACCTCACCGATGACGCCTCAGTACCAGGAACCCGATTTCAGCAATGACAAGTTGGAACGGCTCGCCATCTTGAGCGGGGAAGGCACGATCCTCAGCCACTACAGCCGCGGGCACAGCTTCGGTGGCGAAGTGGATCTGTCGGGGCCGGCCACGATCCAGGTGCGCGTTTACGAGCATCCTGGCTGGCAGGCACGCGTTGACGGCGTCGCCGTGGCTCATCGCGTCTCGCCGCCCTACGGGCTTGTCGAACTCGATGTCCCTGCCGGGCGACATCGTATCGATCTGCGCATGGGATCGACCCCGATCCGCACGGTCAGCGCTGCCGTCTCGCTCGCCACACTGTTGATCCTTGTGGCGCTGTGGGCGTTGGCCAGAAAAAGAGGATGAGGAAGATGATGAGGATGATGGGATGAGGAAGATGATGAGGATGATGAGGATGATGGGATGATGAGGATGATGAGCGTACAGATCCATCATCGCTCATCCCGTCATCCCATCATCCCGTCATCTTGTTATCACCCCTTCACCCCTTCACCCTATCTCTCCCCACCTCTCCCCACCTCACTCCGCCCAATCAATCCCCTGTTCCAACCAATTCGGCAGATCGGGGCCGATGTTTACCACGCGCTGGGTCACGCCGCCATTGATAGACACCACCCAGATTCCCCAAGATCCCTCGCGGTTGCTGACAAAGGCTACGCGGCTGCCGTCGGGGCTGACCACGGGGAGCCCATCCAGGGCCGGGTCGCTGGTGAGACGGGTGATGGCTCCATTGGTGGCGCTCAAACTATAAACTTCCCAGTTGCCGTGGCGCGACTCGCTCATAAAGACGATGGTGCGCCCATCGGCCGACCATACCGGCCGAGAGTCGGTCTTGTTCTCGGTAAGGAGTCGCTGCTCGCCGCCGCTACTGTTCATCGTCCATAGCCCACAGGATTCGCCTCGTTCATCGCAGCCTTTGAAGACAATCAGGTCGGCAGAAGGGTGCCAATCTGGGTCCAGACCGAAAGTTAGCTCTTGCGCGGTCTCGCTACCGTCGGCGGGCGCAGTGTAGATGCGCCAACGCCGATCCCCATGGCGAGTGCTGGCGAAGACAATGCGGTCACCGCCGGGGTTCCAATTGGGGATACTGTCTTCGAGATGGCTGGTGACGCCGGTTAACTGGATCGTGGTCAGATCATAGATGCCGATGCCAAGCAGATCGCTACGGATGCTGCGCAAAGCTACCCGATCTCCATTGCGATAAACAGAGGGCTGTGCCGCCTCGGGCAGGATCAACACGGGCGACGCCCCGGGAGCCAGACTCTGCGCCAGGATCGATTGAACGCCCTCGGCATTGGGCGCTGAATAGAAGATGCGCCCGACCGGACGCGGCAGCGGCGGCGGCGTGACCACCGCCACATCATCTGCATTCTGCGCGTCGCCGAACTGTGGATCGCCGATCACCCAGGCGCGTGTCTCGCTGTCGGGCGGATAGACAATCTGCCACCAGTCGCCGTCAGGCGAGATGCCGGTGATGTGGGTTGCCTCGTCGGCCACTAGATCGCCCACAATGGGGAATGCCGTGCTGGGTCCGCTGCGCACGTTGAGCAACACCTGGGCTGTAAATGTCGCTGATCCAGGATCGGCGTTGGTCTCTCCGCTGCTAGAGGCAGCGGCATCATTGCTGCTAACAGGGGTGGTGGTGGCCGACGGTCCCCACCGCAACTCTTCGCCAAAGGCAGGCAGCTCTACAGCGGGGCTGCCATCTGTCGCCAACCAGCGGATCGGGCCGGCAAAGCCCAGCGGCCCCGGTGGCTGGGTGACATCGACGACGGCGGCACCGCTGCCGTCGCGTGCCCACAGCAGATCGCCGTAGGTGTTGAATGCATCCGGGCGTAGCGGAGACAGCGCCCCATTCTCAACTTGCGCCATTACATACTCAACGGACGCTTGCATCGTCTGCTGTTCGCTGACGAAGGTGAATAGATCGCCGTCACTGGTCTCGTGCGGTCGGAGGAATAGGCGCAAGGGGCTATCCGCTGAAACCTCACCCGCCGGCAACCCGGCCAGGATCAGAGTCGCCGCACCGGTCGTCACATCTACTTGCGCAAGACCGGGGGTGCCGTAGGCCAATAGATTGCTGGCGACAAACGCCTGATCGCTGTTGCGGCTCCATGCCCAATCGCAGCAGGTGGGTGTGTTCGGATCTTCGGAGGTCAGCTCGGTTAGTTCGCCACTGACAGGGTTGAGAATCGCGAGTCCGCCGGCTTCGGGCCAATAGCTGAATTCTACCAGCAGCAGCCGACCATCGGGCGACCATCCGTCGGGCGAGAAAAAGCGGACATCCGAGCGCGGCGGATTGTTGAGATCGGGATAAGGATCGCTGGCCAGGATCAACGTACTGGTCACGTCCTCGCCGGCGGGGATCAGATTTACGCCGTCGAGGGCGAAGGCGATCTGGGTGCCGTCGGGCGAGAAGCGCGGGTTATCTATGCGTTTGGTTACGTTATCTGCCGGGTTGTCGGCATCGACAGTTTCGCCGCTCACTTTGACGATGCGCGTACCGTACTGCGGGTTGGCCTCGATCAACGAGTTACCGGTCACGTAGACCAGGCGAGCGTCGATGGGCGAGACGTCGAAGTCGGTGATCGGTTCGGCTTCTTGCGTCAATTGGGTGAGCGTGACGCCGTCGGTTTCCAGCCGTTGGATCTGCCCATCGCTGAGGAAGTAAAGCGGTGCGGGCAGCACTATCTCTGGCTTGGGGATCGGTGTGGTAGTTGGGGCAATGGTGGGCACATCGGTGGGCGTGTTGCCCATGGTGTCAACGGATGTTGGGGTTGGATCGAGAGCCACCGCCGCCGCAACGATGGGGGTGTCGGTTGCGGCCGGCGCAAAGATGTCAGACGTATCATCTCCACAGCCTGCAACTAGCAAAGGTAGCATGATGCCGCAAATCAGAAAACGCAGCGTTTGAAGGTGTACTCTCATGTTCAACTCCGCCTGGGGGGGTGATGATGGCGAGGAACGGTGGCAGCGATGGAAGGATAGTGAATTCCGCTCCAAATTGGGATGTGCAGCAAACTCGTATTCTAAACAAAAGAACTATGCCATATTTTAGATGGAAAAGATAGGTTCTTCAAAAAAAAGATATGTCATTTGGGGGTGAGATCAGCGGTGCGGTACGGTCAGTGCTTCCAATTCAATCAGGTAATGCATGGCATATTCGGCGCTATCGCCGCACATCTCGGGCAGAGGACGCAGCCGCACGCAGACTTCGGGTCGTTGTGGCTGGCCAAAGAGCCGGCAGCGGTTGTCGTCGGTCAATTGAACGCAGCGTACACCAGAAGGTTTGCCGTTGGGCATTTCTGGGATGGGGGACGAGATAGAGAGGGCGATACAGCAAGCACCACAACCGACACGGCATTGCATAACGTTGCTCCTGACCTGTGCACGTGCAACCATGAAGGATACTCTACCCGAATGGATCAGGAAGCGCAAACAGCGGTTGAGAATAGACAGTAATCAAGTGTAGTTGGGCTAGCCAAACAACCAACATTATAAGATTAAGCAAGACCTCGTGGACAAATCTTGTCCACGAGGTCTTGTTCTACAGCCGGCTCTCCGCCTGGGCTTATCTTACTCCCCGGCGTTCACGTGCGGCAGATACAGCATCGGTTGCACTTCAGGCTCTGGCGCCGGTGCGTTCTCCGCCCGCGAGGAGGCCGTTTGATAATTCACGCTGGGCAGATAGATGGTCGCTGCACCATTGCTGATGCCAGAGCCAACCGTAATGGTAACGCTGGCGCTGCGGATGCCGCCGTTGCCGTCAGAGACGGTGTAGATGAAGCTATCCTGCCCATTGAAACCGGCGTTGGGCGTGTAGCGGATCTGATTTCCTTCGATCTTGGCGGTACCGTGTGCAGGGTTGCTCACGCCGGTGATGGTCAGCACCTGGCCGTCGGGATCGCTGTCGTTGTCCAGCACGCTGATCACAACCGACTGCCCGGCAGGGGTGCTGGTTGTATCGTTATTTACCTGCGGCGAGGCGTTGCCCGGCGCGTCGACGGAAATCTCCTGGTTTGTGCGACGTGTGGCGATAAAGCGTCCTTGGGCCAGGATTGGCGTTGCGATCAGGCCCACAATCTCTTCCTGATAGTCGCCTTGCAGCACATCGCCTGCCTCGATCACGTCGCCGCTGAGGCGAATCGTGCGCGTGATCAGCTTGCCATTGGCGATCTGCGTGAAGGGCGTCGATGCCAGCGTGAAGGTGTTCGTCGCTGTGCCTGTTTCCACGAAGCCACCGCTCATCTCCACAGGCTGCACCACAATGGGCGTGCAGGTGTCGCAAAGTGACCCAGTCAGCCCGCTGCCGGTCGGTGTGATGATGAAGCTCAGATCGATGCCGCCTAAATTGGCCGGCGTGCGCAGCGCGAAGTTTCCTTCGTACAGCCCTCCGATTGGACCATCCACCGTCCCTTCTTCGCGCACGGATCGCGCATCGCTGCCCGCCTCCGCTCGTTTGCCCACCGTTGCGGATGTGGCTGCTTTGTGCTCAGCGGCGATGGTCTCCAACTCAGCCTGCACCGGAGCCAGCCGGCGCTGCGCTTCGGCTTCGTCAATTTCGCCGTTGAAGAGGGCGATGCGGCTGTTTGACCAGGCTTCCGCCACTTCGCGCGCCGTCCCCTGCACAGGGTAGGCCAACGTATCCATCTGAATGACGATGTCGCTGATCTGCTCGATTTGCAGATCGCGCTCCGCCCCAGCCGATAGGTTGATCTCCAGCCGCCAGTCGGTGGCTGCGCCGCTCAACCCGCTGAGGAAGTCGATGGGGAAGCCGCCTGTGCCGTTGAGACTAGCGTTGAGCACCGCCGTCGTCGTACCGTCCTGTGGGAAGCCCTGGGGGATGCTCTGCCCAATCACCGCCGTGGGCCCAGGATTGTACTGCACGATCTCCACATCGGCGCGGCTCGGCCCGATTTGGCGGCGGTAATTGCTGACCCCACTGTGGGTCAACCGCACCTGCACGCTGCTGCCCGGATAGTTCGTTTGCCCGGTCAGGATGTTGATTCCCAGCCCCTGACAGCCGCTGCCGCAGCCGGCATCGCTGCTGCTCACCGGCGCAATTCGCTGATTCCACAGGATGCGCGACGGATCGATTTGCTCGATGGCGGTGGAGAAGTTGAGCAAGAAGATCCGCGTCTGCCCGGTGCTATCTGCGGTGAGCATGGAATCGGTGGTGATCATACCGCGCAGGTTCTGCTGAACCTTGCACAGCCGCAGCGTGGACACGTTGTTGATCACGCCCGTGCAAGCGGCCAGATCCGTGGGCCAGTTGGCTTCATTGGGATCTACTGTGTAGGGTAATAACCCGTTCAAGCGCTGGCTGGTCAGCCCTAGCACGTCCTGGGCGTAAGATAGATTCTTGGGGCTGCGCAACGGACTGGGCAGCGTGATGTTGATGTCATCCAACTTCTGCATGAAGGCGCGAATGTGCTGCGCCGTGCGTGCCCGATATAGATCGCCATACGGGATCAGCGCCTGATAGCCATTGCTGGGATCGAGCGCGCCCAACAGTTTGTAATCCAACGCCCGTGCCGTGAGGTAGGCGTAGTGCTTGGCCCGATTCAGTGCCAGATCCGCCTCGCGGCCTGTGTCCTCGCGGATGATGCGGTAGGCCGGGTTGTTGATGAACTCGACATAGTCGCTCTCGGCGCGCTGACGCCGGCTGAGCAATGAGCGGTAACGGTCGATGAGCAGGTTGCGCTCGGCGATGGCCCGGTTGAGCTTCGACACTGCGATCTCGTACTCGATGAGCAGATCAGACTGTTGCAGCAGCAGACGTTGCACTTCCGCCGCACTGTTGACGCCCTCGATGCGCGCGTCGCGCTCGGCCCGGCGCACTTCTTGCATGCCTTCGAGTTTGGCGATCTGCTCGGCCTGCGGATTCCACGTTTCGGTTACGGTTTCGAGTTTGTAGTCCTCGGTGTCGATACCGAGCAGTTGGCCGACGGCGTCGAAACCGTTCTCAAGGTTGCCCTGACAGCCGTCGCCCAGCGCGCCCGCCGTTGCCCCCGAGAGCAGACAGGATACGCCGTCTTTGGCAAAGTCGAGCCGATACGCGCCGCCCATGGGGTTATCGGGATCGTTATTGGGATCGTCGTAGATCTTGTCGGTTTCCGCGACGGTCGTGATCTTCTGGTAGCCTTCCAACTTGGCAATCGACAGTTGCAGCGCGTTGATCTCGATAGCCGCGCCCTGGATCTCCATGATCACCTTGGCCGATCGGTTCTCCTCGATGGCGATGAGCTTGGGAATGGCCGCAGCGCGCTGCCAGGCCAGGGCCACGGCTTCATTGCCCGCCTCCAAATCCTGATAGTTAATGGCCATTTTGCCGCTGTTACAGGGTTGGAAGGTGGGTGCATTGGCATTGCCGCAGAGTGTGGCCAGTTCATCGGTATAGCTCTGTCGCAGTTGATAAAGCTCGCCCGTGGGATCTTGCAACACCTGGCCGTTCTGATCGAAGTCGCGCTGGGCTTGCGACGCTGCCTGCTCCTTGGCATCCAGGTCGACGAGGATGCCGCCGCCTGCCGTCGTGAGCATGCGATCACGCAGATCCTCGTAGCTGGCCAGCGGCACGTAACCAGCGTCGTAGCCTAACGGGTTGGCCTCAGTGCGGATCGACTCGGCCATCTGCAGAATGCGCCCAAGGTTCGAAACCAGCTCGGCGCCGCCATAGTCAAGGAAGATTTGCCGCGCCTCGTCCGTCTGGGTAGACGGATTGTCGAAGCCCTTGACGGCGTCGGCAAAGGCCGTGGCCTGCACATAGAGCGCTCCGTAGGCATCGGCCAGAGACGCCAGGATCGCGTCTTGGGCGGCGGCATCCTCGGCGAGCAGGCGTTGCCGCTCGGCGATTTCGAGTAGAGCCGACGATTGCCGTTCGGCAGCGATGGCCAGCGTTTCCAGATCCTTGGCCTGCAGGAAGTCCCCTGCCGGTCCACCCAGTGTGGACTGTAAGACGGCTGCAGCGAACCCGAACTGTTGATGTGCCTTCTCAAGCTGTGCAATCTCGCTGTTAAGGATGGCGGTTGCCGTCTGGCCGGGCTGTACCACATTGTAGCGCAGGGCATCCACCATGAACTCGCTGCCGTAGATCATGGGGATGGCTGCCAGTTCGCGCACCGTCTCCAACGTGCCCGAGATGGCGACGGTGTGTAGCGGTCCGCTGACCTGTTGCCCACCCAGGGGGACCGTCACGTTGAGGTTGCTGCCCGCCAACATGGTGGCGTAATTCGTGCGCGCCTGCGCCAGCACATTGTGTACATCCCACGAGGGCTGCTGGTCGAGGTTGACGCCGTTGCCGCTGTTCGTCCACCGATCACAGCTTTCGCCGCTTAGCATGCTGTCAGGGTTGTCGCAGAAGCGGAAGAAGAGACGCCCGTCGCTGTACGACTGGTAATCCTTGGTGATGTCGTCGAGCGTGGTGATCTTACCCTCGGCTGGACGTGTAAGATCCTCAGTGCGGAAGGTGTGCCCCACCTCAAAGAGAGTCTGATTCCAGGCGAAGAGCTTCGCCCACACCGATTCGTAACCGGCCATCTCTGCACGGGTCACTTCTACGGCGCCGATATCGCAGACCCCTGGCGGCGTGATGAAGGAAAGGTAGTCGCCTTGAGCGTCTTTGATCAGACCCTGCGCAGGGAGCAGCGATTGGGTGCGCGCCACGCCGCGTTGATCCGTCCCTGTGCAGGCGACGGGGCTGGCGTCGATGGCGTCGCTGCCATTGAGGGGCCGCCGTGTGAGGGTAGGGCCGCCGTTATCTTGCAGCGGGCCCAAGGCGGCGTTGGCATTTGCCAACGAATTGTTGGCCGCCGAGAAGCCGCAGCTATCGTCGCTGCTCAGGCTGTATCCTTCGCTAGTGATCGTGCCCACACAGTCGGCACTGTCCACGCTATCGGCGAAGATGGTGTGGCCGCTTGTGATGCTGCCGGCGTAGTTCTGCACGGCGCTGCCGCGGTTGCCGGCCAGGGTGCTGTTGCGGATGACCGCCGCGCCGTTGGACTGGAAGACGCCCCCGCCCTGGTCGGCGTCGTTGTCGCTGATGGTGGTGTTGACGATGACGGTGGACTTTTCTGTATAGATGCCGCCGCCTATGCCCAGCCCACTGCCGCCGCGGCGATTGCCAAAGGCGCTGATGCCGCCGATGCCACCATCCGCGGTATTGCTGAAGACGGTGGTATTGTAGAGGATGAGTTCGCCGCGGTTGGCGATGCCGCCACCGAAACCGGCACCGCCGCCGCCGCCACCAGCGCCGCTGCTGTCGCCCACGCTGCCTGTGCCGCCGCCGAAGCCGCCTGCGCCACCTGAACCGGCTGATCCGCCGCCAGTTCTGCCGCCGGTTGCGCCGCCGCCGCCGCCATAGCCGCCGGCGCCGCCGTTCCCCGGCGTGGTCTGATTGCCACCACCGCCACCGCCGCCGCTGAACAGACCGCCGCCACTGCCGTTGCTGCCGGGATTGCCACCCGCGCCGCCTGCTGCGCCGCCGCCGATACCGCCAAGACCGACGAATTCGCCGCCGTTGCTGTAACCGCGCCCGCCTGCGCCGCCGACGACTTCATTGTGGCGAATGGTGCTGGCTGTGATCGAGAGATAGGCATCTGGTCCATTGTAGATTGCGCCGCCCATGCCTGCGCCGCCGCCGCCACCACCCCCCGCACCCTTGAGGCTACCCACTGCGCCTGCCCCGCCGCTGGCACGGTTCTGCTCGAAGATAGTGCCTTCGTCCACGGTGACGCGGCCGGCCTCCTCGTTCATGATGCCGCCGCCGAAGGATGCGCTATTGCTGTAGACAGTGCTGCCGGTCAGTGTGACAATGCCGGTGTTGTAGAGTGCGCCGCCCCAGGCGATGCCTTCCACGCCGCTGCCACCGTCTTGTCCGCTGCTGCCGGATGATCCGCCGCTGCCATTCGACGGTTTTGAACCATACGTTTTTACGCTGATGCAGCCAGTCAAACTTGTGAGCGCATTTGGACCTTTGGCGCCGCCGGCACCGCCGGCGCCGGCTTGGCCTCCCTCACCGAACGCACCACCCTGACCAGCAGTATTGACATTTTCGGCCAATACGCTGCTGGCGATAGATAGGGTGCCCGCGTTGTAGATCCCTGCACCATACGCAGCACCGCCGGTTCCGCCAGTACCACCGGAACCGCCTACGCCGCCTCTGCCACCCCATCCGCCGTTACCACCGTGGGCCACGTTGCACCACGAGTAATCGCGATCGCCACCCGTGCCACCTTTGCCGCCGGTTCCGCCGGTACCACCGGTGCCGCCACTGCCACCGGTGCCACCGACCGTCAGGTTGTTGCGCACAGAGGCGCTTTCTAATGATAAGGTGCCGGTGTTGAAGATGCCTGCACCGTAGGATTCGCCGCCAGTATGGCCGATTGCCCCAACCCCTCCGATGCCGCCGGTGCCACCGGTGCCGCCGCTCCCCGCAGTGTCACAGCCGCTGATACCGCAATCGGCGGCGCTCCCTTTGCTACCCTGGCTGCCGCTCCCTCCCTGGCCGCCACTTGCGCCGACACCGCCGTTGCCGCCCTGGGCCACGTTGTCGCGCACGGTGACCCGGCGCAGTGTCAGATCCCCTTCGTTGTAGATGCCGCCGCCCAGCGCCGCCGCGTCCAGAGCCGGCGCGGTAATGAAGCCGTTGGCGATGGCGAGGTCCTCCATAACAACGGTGACGCCCGCCGCGATCGTGATGACGCGACCGGCATCGCCGCCGTCGATCAGTGTCTCTCCTTCCCCGGCGCCACGAATGGTGACGCTGCGGTCGATGGTCACGTTTTCGGTGTACGTGCCCGCCGCCAGCGTGACCTCGGCGCAGCCGGTGTTGTCTACAGCCAGTTGGAGCGTTGAAAAGCCGCCCGGCACTGCGCAGGACTGTGCCGTCGCGGGGTGCGTGGTCGCCAGCAGCACCAGCAGGCTAATCCCCGCGGCGCAGACCAGCGTCATCAGTGAAAGTGTGAAAAGTCGATGGCGTTGCAAAGAAGTGCCTCCTTGTTCCCCATAAGCGTATGCCTTTGTGCTTGGTGTCTGGAGCAAGGATAGGCAAAGGACGTGACTCGAACGTGACTGGGGGACGCGTGAGCGAGGCCTACGGGGCACTCGTCTTTTGTCCATTGCATGCATTGGATAACGGCGCGAAAATGAGAGCAGAGGCGTAACATACAGAGCCCTTGGGGAGAATCGTTACAATGGGGCTCAGACATGTCAAATAAGGAGGCATTGTATGGAAATCCGATCAAACCAAGAGGCCATCCAGATCCTCAAGGACGAACACCGTGCTGTGTTCGATCGCGAGCAAGCCATTCATTACCTGGTCTCAACGCCCACGTCCGAAAACCTGAGCTATCTTGTGCGCGCATTGGAAGATGAATCCTTTGGGGTACGCTGGGCCGCTGCCGCAGAACTTGCCCACACGGGCCGCCTGGCCTTAGAGCCTTTGCTGCGTGCGCTGATCGACAGACCCAGTAGTGTATGGCTGCGCCAGGGGGCCTATCATGTACTGCATTACATGCCCGGTATGACGCTGCGACAGAAAACTGCGCATCTTCAACAGGCGCTTAAAGGTGCAGGCGCCAATGTGGCCGCTACCGAGGCCGCCGGTCTCTTGCTGCGAGAGATCAGCGAAGCATAACCATGGGACCGTCCCCTAATATCAGGAGTAGTTTTGCTACCGCATGGCACCATGGCCGGCCGGTCTAGCGTGTGAGCCTGTTGCTCGATCACATCTCGGCGGAGTGATAGCGCCCCGCACCCAATAGCAGGATCCATACGATCATCAGATCGGGGAGGGCGTAAGAAGCGTCAATGGCCCCGTGTGCCAGCGCGCCGGCGATGGCCGCAAGGCAACCGAGGCGCAGCGCTGCCAAATCGCCTTCCAGCAGGCCGCGCCAGAGCCGGCGGGCGCCATTCAATAGCCATCCTGCGCCCAATAGCAGGCCGCCCAGCCCCAGCCGGGTCCACCAATCCAAAATCAGATTATGGGGATGATTGAGATCCGGATCTTGCCAGGCAGCAGGCAGGATGTATCCACTGCGGTAGGCGTAGAGAAAGTTGTCGGGGCCCACGCCCAGCCAGGGATGATCGAGCGCCATGCGTAGGCTGCTGCGCCACAAATTCAGCCGCAGCCCTGCCGTGGTGCCGGCGCTAAAATCCGCCAGAGAACGAAATCGTTCCGCACCCAGAAAGGGCAGCAGCCCCAAACCCATGCCCCCGGCGACCGCCACCAATCCCCACAGGGGACGCAATGGATCCTGGCGATGGCGCAACAGGAAATAGCCGCCCATCCCCAGCACGATTAGCGTAGCGGGTAAGGCCAACAGCAGCGCTCCTTTGCTGAACGTCAGCAACAATGCCGCAAGCTGCGGAATCGTCAACAGCCACCACACCAGCGTACGCCTTCTGTCTACCTTTTCAAATAGAGCCAGCGCCAACGCCACCGCTGCGGTTCGTTCCAGATACAGGGCAAGGTTATTGGGCGATCCGTAAAAGGCGCGTACACGGTCGACACCCTCCGCCTCGATCACCATCTGCCCGGCTGCATATTGCCAGATCCCTACCAGGGCAATGGTCAATCCGCCGAGCAGCCAGAACATGAACAGCAGGCGCAGCGGACGCTGTGCACGCTCCCCTCTCCGGATCCAGGCCAGCAGCAGGGCAAAACCGCCCCCTGCCAGAAAGAGCGTGCGCCATTCGCGCAGAGCAACCGCCTGTTGATCTGCTGCCAGGGCCGCAATCAAGGCCAGCAGGATCAACGAGGCCAGCCAGAAAGCAGGCATGGTTAAGAGCACGCTCATCGTCGGCCGAGAGCGACGCTGTGTCTGATCCACGGTCTCGGTTTTGCACAGAAGTTGGTGCCCTGCCAGCAGCACCAACCCGCCCCAGATGCCGATTTCCACCAGATTGAGTGCCCGGCCGGGCAGGATCGGCAGCGGGTACAGATAGAAGGGGAGACCCCAAAGCAGCGCTCCACCCCACAGCAGTGGTCGGTGTAGACCCACCAGCGCCAGTAGTGCCAGTCCCACGTCGGTGGCGATCCACGAGTCAAACGCCACACCGCCCCCAATCGCCAGGATGGCCAATCCAGTCAGCGGCACCAACAGCCTGTTGGGTAGACGCCACGGAAGGCCGGGGACGTGTTGAGCAGTTCGCCCAAGCGCATGGGTCAGCGGCGGGAGCAGGTTAAGCGCCAACACTGTGAGGGCAAGCACGGCAAAGGCCCATGCGGGCCATAGTGGCGGCTTCAGCGTGGGGAACGCGTCCACCGCCACGGCGCGCAGCGGGGTTTGCCCCCAACTGCGCCAGACTTCGATCTCTACGCGATGCGGTCCGTTATCCCCGGCAGAATGGACACTATACCAGCGCGGTGTAGGCCCATTCGCACGCTGTGCTTCCGGCGCGAGCAGCGGTTTGTAGCCGGCAACCTGCCCTTGGTGGTTGCGGTTGTTGTCGATGACGGGCAACTGATTGGCCGCCACGCCATCCACCGTGACGTAGAGAAACCCCCAATAGTTGCCTACGGCAAGTTGCAGTGCAAGGTTCCGCCCACTATACGTGAAGCTGATTCGCCCTGATGGCTCGTTCCACGGGTCGGCAGGTTCGCCTGGGTCGGCGCCTGTGGCAGAAATCTGCCAACCGGGAGTGTAGACAAAGAGTGGGCTGTCCATGCGAGCGATGGAGCCGGGGATCAGCGAGGAAAGGGAACTTGGCGGCGCCGGGTCGGTGGCGACAACCTGCGTGCGGTAAGCCCACCACCCCAATGCCGCCAATCCCAGCAGAAGTGCCGGCAACCACATCATGCGCCTGCTTGTCTGAAAAGGGGTCGTGACCATGGTCAGGATCGTATCACCGGCCTGGGGGGTTGGCAATTCCATAGGCGCGTCATAGCCAACAGTCTCTAGAATTGGTGCTCTGGGCCGGAGTCAGGTATAATTGGCGTCGCGTTTTGCACCGGAATAGTGCCAATAATTGGCTTAATTGGACTGGAGATTATCCATGGCCGAACAACCTCACGAGCAAAACAACAATCCCTTGGATGACCTGGCTGATGACTTGAGCACCTCCTACAACGCCAGAAATGTGGATATCCACAATGCCTCAGTAGGCGAAGTCCGTGGGGGAAGGATCTCGATGTCGAAATCGGCAGCTCGTGTGATCAATGCCAATGCCCTGGATGCCGATGATTCGGCAGCTTTCCTGGTGCGGGCCGATTCATTGGAAATGCGCGATTGTGCAGTAGGTTCTGTCTCGTGTCGCAGCGCAGACCTACAAAAAACCACTTCTTCGGTGGTAGTGGCGTCGGATGTCAAAGTTAGTGAAGCCACGATTGGCCTGTTGCTGGCAGGCCGTGTGGAAGGAAACGTTAAAGCGGTGCTGACGCCTTCGGGTGCACTGGCTTTAGGAGCCGGACTTGGCCTGACCCTCACCTTGTTACAGCAGGCCATTCGACTTCTGCGTAAGCCGCGCGCCTGATCAGAGAAGCCCGTTAAATATCGAAATAATCCAACCGTGAGTTCCGAAAGTCGTTGAAGGAGCATGCCAAATGGCAGATTTACAGTTACAAGCCCAACCTCGTGAAATTGTTGGGCGACAGGTGCGTCAGTTGCGCAACAAGGGCTTAGTCCCTGTTGTTGTTTATGGACAAAATCAAGAACCGGAGAACATCCAGGTCGAGGCGTATGCCTTTGATCGGCTACTCCATGCCGGTGGTTCTTCACAGCTCGTTGAGGTCGACATTGAAGGCACAGGCGTACGCAATGTCCTGATTCGAGCTGTTCAGCGCGATCCGGTGCGTCACCACCTGCTGCATGCAGATTTTTACCTCGTCAACATGACCGAGAAACAGCAAGTGCAGGTGCAGATCGTGTCGGTGGGTCGAATTGGTAGCCTCGGCGCTGAAGCAGTGGTCGTTCAGGCACTCGATCATATTGAGATCGAAGCGCTGCCGTCTGATATTCCTGCCCATATTGAGGTGGATGTCAGCGGGCTGAACACGCTGGATGCTCCTCCGATTACGGTTGCCGATCTGCCGTCCATTCCTGGTGTGGTTTATCTAGCCCCGCCGGAAGAAACTGTCTTCAGTCTCGTACTTACCCGCGTGGCTGCTGAAGAAGAGGAAGTTGAAGAAGAAGTTGTGGAAGCCGAACCCGAACTCATCGGCCGTCGTGATGAGGACGAAGAAGGACAAGAAGAGTAGGCTGATTGATTTGTCTAAAAAAGCCGCCCCACGGGGCGGCTTTTTTGATGTACACTAGCCGTGCCTCTTCAGGTGCGACTCAAATCTGGGGCTGAACCGTTATGATCCGAAATCCTTATCCACCATCAGTGGATGGGGGCTCTGGAAAGAGCGCTTCATCCAAAAATTGGAGCGGATCGACGGCGATGCCGTAAATTCGTAGTTCCCAGTGCAGATGGGCGCCGGTGCTCAGGCCGGTGTTGCCCACCAATCCCAGTGCATCCCCTGCCGAGACTGCCTGCCCCGCCTCAACAAAGATCTCGCTCAAGTGCCAGTAACCGGTAAAGACACCCACCCCGTGGTCGATGATAACGGCATTTCCACGCACAATCAACGGTCCTGCCCACGAGACAATACCGTCGGCAGGCACGGTGACGGTGACCCCGACCGGTGCGCCAAAGTCCTGCCCGGCGTGATAGGTGTTGTATGGGCCGCCGTCATAGCTGCGGCGGATCCCGTAGGCGCTGGTCGTGGCGTATTCCGTCCCAATGGGGCGTACGAATGGCGCCCGCCACTGGATCGGCGTCTCGGTTGCGCCCCACGCCGTGGTGACTGTGATCAATTCGGCTTCGACAAGATCCGAGGCCAGCAGCGCCCCACGGTCTGGCGGCAGGTCGATCTCCTGGCTGGTATAGTTGCCCCCAACCACATTGATGGCGACGGTACGGCGGACAGTGACACCGCTGCGTGCCGTATAGGCCAACTCCAGCGGAAACGATCCTGGGCCGAGGAGCGCAGGCACAGGGATGTGCGCTGTGTAGGTCATACGGCCGTCAGATTCGGTTTCGACATTCAACGCCAGCGGCAGTCCGTTCCAGGTCAACGCAATCGAGACCGGGCGACTGCTGGCGATCTGCAACCAGCCGGTCTTGCCCTGCACAAGCTGAACGGGATAGTCAAAAGCGGTCACGGCGCCAAAGTGGAAAGGTGTCACCATCCCTGAGGGCGGCAACACGATTGGCTGCCCTGGGAAGAGCGGCGTCGATGGATCTAACTCGTTGATGGCCGCCAATTGATCCACCGAGAGCCCCGCGCGTGCCGCCACGTCGGCGAGCATCTCGCCGGGCCGGCTGATCACTGTGGGCAGGGTCTGTACCGCTCCAGGAATGACAAGCGTCTGCCCGATGCTGATCTGGTTGATGTCGGCGATGGCATTGGCCGCCGCCAGCGCTTCCACGCTGACCCCGAAACGCGTGGCGATTTCGCCGAGGGTATCACCTGATGCCACCACATAAGTCGTTTCCGCCTGAGCGGAAACGCCATTAGATGCAGCGAACAAGAGGAAGACCAGGCAGGCCACCCACAGCCCGGCGAGGATGAGACGTCGGCTTTGATACAGATGTCCGTCAGGTCTATGCACTCTCTGTAAGTTCGTCGTCGATACGAGTATAGACATGGGGTTTCAACACACCAATATAGGGAAGATTGCGGTATTTTTCATTGAAGTCGAGACCGTAGCCGATCACAAATTCATTGGGGATGGAGAATCCTGTCCAGTCCACCGTCGTTTCGACTTCTCGCCGTTCTGGCTTGTCCAGCAGGGTGACGATACCCAGGCTGGCCGGGTTGCGGGCCGCCAGGATGCGTGTCAGGTAGGCCAGGGTGTGTCCGCTGTCGATGATGTCTTCGACGAGGACGACGTGGCGTCCTTCGATGGGTTTGTTCAGATCCTTGAGGATGCGTACGACACCGCTGGTCTGCACCTCTGTGCCGTAGCTGCTGGTCGCCATAAAGTCTATCTCATGCGGAATGTTGATCGCGCGCATCAGATCGGCCATGAAGACGACGCTCCCTTTGAGCACGGCAATCAGGAGCAGATCCTGGCCGGCGTACTGCTCATCGATGTAGTGCGCCAGTTCAGCCACTCGCTGACGCAAGGTTTCGGCGTCGATCAGAATGTAGGCAATGTCTTTGTCCAGCACATTGTTGCCAGGAGGCAACGATGATGGTTGTTGTACTCGAACGCCGGTGATCCGATTTTTCGTCATGGATCGTAGCTCCTCTCCACTGTCATTCAGCAGTTTCCGATGGTATCCACTTTTGGATCAAGGCGTTGCGATGTTCATCATCGATCAGATTGCGTTTGTCGCCTAATAGCAGATCATAGATCAATGTGGATTGGGCGGACGTTTTACCGACAGCGGGAACTTCCACCGGCGCAACCGGCGCCTCTAAGCCGGCTATCCCCACCGCGGGCACCTGGTCGAGCGGGCCTGCCGCCCGCAAGAACTCAGCCGCTGCCCAACCCAACTGACCGCCGAAATCCACCTGCCACCAGTCAGGCGCGGCGCTGTTCTTGCCGGTGATCGGCACCGCCGCACTTTGTGGCATCCCCGTCAGGATGGCAAACTCAGTGCCTGGCCCCTGGCGCAGATTGAGCAGGGGGGTTATCACATAGGCAGTCGGCACATCCGGTTCGGGCAGGGCGGTTGGCTGCGGATTGACTGCAATGGGTTGTGACGGCGCCGGCGCTCCACCTCCTGCCTTAAACTGTTGGCTCCACTGCCCGGTCAAGTTCAAATAGAGATCCCCGTAGGCCGTGCTTGGCTCGATATAACTGCCCTCAGGCCACTCGTTGAAACTGGTGATGATGATCCAATCGGGGACGCTGGCAATGGCAGCTTGCCAGGATCGAGTGTAGTAAGCACCGCCTTCGCGGTCGCGGGCAAAAGCATTGCCACGGCCGGTGCGGGTATCGTTGTACCCCGGCATCACCGTCGCCACCCAATATTTGTAGACGCCGAAATTCTGCCGTGCCTGATTGACCAGCCGTGCAAACTTCTGATTGGTGGTGTTAAGATCGCTGGGCGGGTTCCATGTATTGCTGTAGAGATGGTGCCCATCGAAGACAGAGAGATAGGACGTGTCGACCCCATCGGCAATCCAGATGGCGTTGCGGCCAGGATCGACCTGATCACGAATGCTGCGCCACGTATCCACGCTGTACTGCTGCGTTCGCCAAAAGAAGATCACGGGTTTGCCGTCCACACGCAGGTAGGCGGGCTGGGCGGCGTGGACGTTCAAGGCATGGCGCAGCCCTTCGACGACATCCCCTGTGCCGCTGAAAAAGGGAGAGTTCGTTTCGAACAAAATGCCAACTTTGAAACCGCGGGCGTTGGCTTCATCCAGCATCGCAGCCAGATTCGGCTCAGTCTGGTTCGCTCCCCCGCCAGGCCCATACCAGGCGACCATCAACGCATCAATGCCGGCCCGCTGTGCCTGTTCGATGTGACGACCCATTGCGCCGCGATCTCGGCTGACATAGGTTTCTGCCGGGAAGTCGGGAACCTTGTCTGCGCTCCAGGTGTTTTCGTCGAACCAGGTATAGTAAAAGGCCAACAGCAGCGGATCACCGCTGCTTTGTTGACGAACAGTTGCGCCTGCCGAGTATCCCCAGCGCACGCTGAGCAACACGACGAGGGCGAAGAGGAGAAACGTAAAGAACAGACGCCAGCCCAATCGACGAAAGATCGGGCGTCTTACGCTTAAAGAGGCAAGCGCAAAATGGTAGTGGGAAAGTGAAAATCGGTCACGCTTCATGGTGACGGATCCTACCATCGGGCGGTTGGTTCGACAAATCGGGGCGTTTAGCAACGCTCGATAACCATGAGCAGTTCGCTGAGTATCATGGCGGTGGCGCCCCAGATAATCTGGTCGGATACCTGAAAGAAGGGGACCTGTGCACGCCGGTCGCGCAGTTGCCATTCTTCCTCGTGGCAGTTGCAGGGGTCCTGCAGGTCGGCCAGTCGGATCTCTAGCAGGCGTGCGACCTCATGTGGATCGGTCTGAAAGTCGGGGCGTTGCGATACCCACCCCACCGTGGGCGTTACTTCGTAGTTGCTGGGGCGGATGTAGATTTCGCTCAGTTGCCCTAAGATCTGCACCGCCTGTGGCTCGACCCCAATCTCTTCATATGACTCGCGCAGCGCAGTCTCCGTGATATCGGCATCGACTGCTTCGCGTCCGCCGCCAGGAAAGCCAACCTGTCCACTGTGGACACCGTTGTAGGTAGGGCGCAAGATCAACGGCAGATGAATTTCACCGCGATAGGGGTAAAAGAGCACCAATACACCGCCTTGGCGCGGTGTAGTCAGAGGCTGAAAGTCTGGTTCCCAACCCGCTCGGGGCTGCGGCGCCATTCGTCCTTGTGCGGCGCGTCCGGGCAGAGGTTTGGCCAGCTCGGCTGCGAGAGAGCGCATCATCGCCCGATCATCGACCGTGTAGGCATCCTGGTGAGTAGGCGGACTGTCTTTGCTTGCCGTGAACCCTGTAAAATTTAAATGAATCATTGCCTGATCGTGTCACCGTTGATCTCAAGCCGCCCATTCTTCTTCGAAGGGGGCATGACGAATACGTACATCCAATTTGCCGAGGCGTAGCCCCATGTCTTGTTCGATAATGTCGCGTGCCACTTCGACAACTTCATCGGTCTTCATGGGCACATCTACATCCGGGGCAGTTTCAATTTCCAGGCGCACATCCACGGCGCTGCCGCGTGCCTTTACATCGGGCAGAACAGTGATGACTTCGGCCAGTTGATCGAGATGCCAGGCCAGGCGACGGGCGACACTCGACGTATCCAACTCGGCGGATCCACCTTCTCGGGTGTGGATACGCACACCCCGCCGCCGGCGCGGCCACAGTTCCAGCAGCACCAATGAGCCAAAGAGCAGGACGGAACTTACCGCCACTGCGATCTGACCGATCACAAAGTTGGTATTGCTGGCTCTCTGCCAGAGCGTCAGTTGCCCTTCGATCTGAGTAAGCGCCGCCTGCACAGCCTCAAATGCCTGCAACGGCATCAGAGCAATGATGCCGAAGATCGCCAACAGTAGAATCCACAGCAGGGAGGCAATCAAACGATTGAAAAAATCGAGCACACGGGTCTCCTGAATTCATCTTTCGCAAAAGGCAGCGCCGAAACTTCAACTTCGATTATACATCAGGCTATCAACGAGTACGAAAGCGTTAGGATGACAAGGATTCTACAGCCTTATCGGTTTGTCCACGGCAAAAAGAGCAAGTGACGAGATGCGTCGACTGTGGGGCCGACTGTTCCCAGCGATGACTCAGCATCCGCCAAGGACAGAACTGAAGCCGGATACCGGGTCACGAAAGGCAGATAGATCGGCTTGACCATAGGGGGGAGCCCGATTTCGCGCGCCGGCAGCGCCGAAGAGAGGCGATATTCCAGCGCAGGCATATCGAAGACGGGAATGTACGGCTGCCCACGCTTCTGTTTCGCCGGATCAATGTTGCCCCTACTGCCGGCACCCTCGACTGCGCGAGGATCGAACGTGCGCAGTTCGACTGACGTCCGGTAGCGAGATCCAGTGTAGCCCGAGATCTCCAACTGGTAGGGACCGTCGCGCGGGGCGACAAAGCCGATCTCGTCCACTCCTTTGCTCAAATTGGTGATCCACGGATCGCGCAGTTCGTAATCGGGAGGCCAAACGTAGAGATCGGGATCGCCCTCCGTGGGGAAGAGGAATGCCGACAGCCTGTCGCCGGTCTGCATACTATAGCGATAGAGACGCACTTCGCCGCCATCGACCCAATCTTCGTCGATGGGCACGTAGTTGATGGCAGCCAACGCGGGCGTGCTCATGGCGTTGCCGCGTTCGTCCGCCGCCCAGGCCTGAATGTACTTGATCCCCGGCGAGGACAACAGCGTCCACGCAAAGCGGGTGGGCGTGTCGGTATAGGTGAGCCAGTCGGACCACTGCACGGGAACCCATTGATCGGCGCCGCCAATGTATTCATATTCCACCAGATAGATGGCGCGGATGGGGTTGTCCGCATCGTTAGCGCTGACCGTGATCGAAATGGCTGTTGACTGTGTCGTCGCCGCGCCGTTGTTGATGCTCAACCTGTCGATAGCCGGACCCTGCATGTCGACTTTCGTGGGCAGGACCGTCACCGTGCGGCGAATCAGATTGTTGTCTTCATGGATTTCGGGGACGCGCCGGCGCGGGTCGATGACGGCATAGATCGTGTAGCTTCCCGCCGAGGGGGGCGTCCAGGTTACGGTTTCGCTGTTGACATCATCGGCCGGCAGCAACAGAGGAACGAATGCCCGGCCCACGTAGGTATCTTCGTTGTAAGGAACATTGATGTAGAAGTCAACCTCTACGTCGGAGAGAACAGTAGAGCCGACCTGACGGCGAACGTGCAGCCCCAATTGAACCGATTGCCCTGTATGCAACGTGGCCGGCAGCGTCCACATTTCGTACTCATAGGCGAAGAGATCATCACTATCGGCGGTGTAGACGGTGTAGGCATCGGCCACAGTGAATTTTTGGCCGTCATCGTTGATCACGGTGACTGCATGGCGACCGGGCGCCACGCTGTCGGGTAGCACGACGGCTTGCAGGTGTTTGGGGCTGATGAAACTGGTAGCCAGTGGCTTGTCGTCGATGTAGGCGACCGCCTTGGCATCAAAGTTCAGCCCGTAGACGTTGATCTGCACCGGCAGATCGACCTGTCCGCGGTTGGGGCGTACGGAGATGAGCGAGATCTTGTCGGTTTCGACGCTATAGGCACTGGTGCGCACCGCAGCGCGTCCGTCTCCGTTGGTGACAATCACATCGTAGCGAGCGGGGGGCAGGAAGGCCGGCACCGATGCCACCACACTTGTCTGCGCACCGTTGACGCGAATGTTCGAGAGTGGATAGGGCCCAAGTTGAACGGTTGCGCCCGGCTCCAGGTTGATACCGCCAATCGTGATGTCCTGGGAACGGTCATTGAGCCCGGCCGGCGGTTCCACTTCGTAGATCTCGGGCGTGTTCGGCCCAGGTGGTTCCACAACATTCACGGTCACGGTGGCGGCGTCTTCTTCGCCTTGACCGTCACTGACGGTGTACGAGAAGACGTCCTGGCCGACGAACTTGGGCGGCATCGTGTACAGGATCGTATTATCCCGATTGATCGTCACCGCGCCAAAGAGCGCGGTGGAGACGCCAATCACCTTGAGGGGATCACGATCCACGTCGAAATCGTTGGCGACCACGCCAAAGCTTGCGGCAGGCAGGGTGATGATGGTGTAGACATCGTCGACGGCATCGGGTGGATCATTGATCGGGAAGACTTTCAACAAGAAAGATTGCGTATCGGTCAACTCGCCGTCGTCGAGCGTCAGATCAATGCGCGTCATCCCGTTGCCGTTGCGCACAGGTGTGATGGTAAGCGTTCGTTCTGGCCCTTGCCCTTCCAAACGGATTGAGGAAGCCGGCACCAGACGTCCATCTGAAGAAGTGACGGTCAACGACAGTAGATCGGGCGGGGTATCGATGTCATGCAGTTTCAGTGGCAGAACTAGCCGCGTGTCTTCGTCGACTGCCTGATCCTCGATCGGATCGATGAGGGGACCATCGTTGACGTTAAGGATCGTCAGCGTGAAGCTGGTCTGCGCCGTCAAACTGCCGTCGCTCACCAGGACCGACAACGAGACCGGCCCAGACTGATCGGCTTCGGGTGTAATCGTAAGCGTCCGCTGTTTGCCGCTGCCGCTGAAGATCAGTGAACTATCCGACACCAGGCCGGGGTTGACAGAGCGGCCCGAAAGTGTCAACTCGTCAATGGGGGTATCGAGATCGTTGATATTCAGCGTGATCGAAATGACTTCGTCTTCTTGACTCTCGCGTGGCCCAATCGGGCTGATGGTTGGCGGATCGTTCACCGAACGCACTGTGACCGAAAAGGCCGAGGTTGCGAGCAGGTTGCCGTCACTCACCGTGACACTGATCACAACCTGTCCGCTCACATTGGGTAGGGGCGCCACCGTGACGCTGCGCGCCTTGCCGGTGCCGTCAAAAGTGATATTGGTATGCGGCACCAATTTTGTGTCCGATGAACTGCCGTAGACGGTGAAGGCTTGCGGATCCGTATCGATATCGTCCACGCTAAAGGGAATCGGCCCGGCGACGGTCTCTTCGTCAATAATTTGATCGCCGATCGGGCTAACAGTGGGTGCATCGTTGACAGGGGTGATGGTGACCGGCACGACACGACGGACGGAGAGGCGTCCATCGGTTACCGTCAGGGTGATCGCCGTCGTGCCCACCGCGTCCGGTCCCGGTGTTATGGTGAGGATGCGTGACGCGCCTAGATTCGCAATCTCCACTCCGTCGGCGGGGATCAAGCGTGTATCTGAAACCAGTGATGTCACTTGTAGATCCGCTGCCGGAGTATCGGGATCGCCGACCGTGATATTCACGACTTTGATGCTGTCTTCCATCATCGTGACGCTCCCGATGGCGCCGAATCCGGGTGGACCGTTCACCCTAAGTTCAAAATCGGTACTGCTGCGGCTGGTGCCGTCATTGGCCGTCAGAGTGATTCTGGCCACGCCTGATCGCCCCGGCGCCGGATGAACGGTTACGGTACGATCTGTACTGGCGCCTGCAATCTGAATGTTGCCCACCGGCACCAACGTGCGATTACTCGAATCTGGCGTTACGGTGATCTGATCTGCAGCGGTGTCCACGTCGCGCACTTTGAAGAGAAGGGCCAGTTGACCATCTTGATCGATGATCTGATCGCTGACACCGTCGATCGAAGGCGGGTCGTCCACCGGGGTGACCGTGAAGTGAAAAGCAGTACTCGATTTGTACGTGCCGTCGTTTACTGTGATGGTGATGGTGCAACTTCCCCACAGATCGGGCGCCGGGGTGATCCGCAGTGAGCGCTGATTTCCGATTCCCTCAAATAGCAGGTTTGCCCTGGGTACAAGGCCGGTATTAGATGTGTCGGCGCTGAGTTGCAGTTGAGTCACTGCCGTGTCGCGGTCGTCGATGGTAAACGGCACAGAGACCGGTTCATCTTCGGCGGCAGTCTGCTCGGAAATCGACGAGATCGTCGGCAGCGCATTGACCGTGAGCAGGAAGCTGTCCATGACGCTGTCAGAACCGTCACTCACGGTCATGGTGACGGCAACTTTGCCGTAAAGACCTGGCTTAGGGGTAAGGATGAGTTGGCGCGTCGTTTCTGCACCGATCACCTCGATATTGGCCGACGGCATGAGCAATGTATTGGACGAGGCAAAGCCAAAGCCTAGCCCCGACAGATCGTTATCTGGATCATTGACGGTGAATGTGAGGGTAGCTGTCATGCTTTCGGCTGTGCTGATATCGGGTAGCGCCGAAAGGAGCGGTGCGTCGTTTACCGGAGTCACTGTAAAGAGGAACGAGTCACTGGCGGATGATTTGAGATTATCCTCAACGGTGACGGTGATCACCGCAGTGCCAAACATATTGGCTGTCGGCTTTAAGGTCAATCGCTGTCCGTTGCTCGTGTTGCTAACCTGGGCATTGGACGGCGCCAACAGCGATGGGTTCGAGGACGACACCTTGTAGAGGAGTTGCACAGACGGTGTTTCAATATCATTGGCGACGAAGTCGGCTGTGGCCGTGGTGTCTTCAGCCGTTGTGATATCAGGAATGTCGGAGATCACGGGCCGATCGTTGAGCGGTTCTACGGTAAAGCGGAATTGGTAGGTGCCGACACCGCCATCTTCGTCTGTGATATGTAGCGTGATATTGACGCTGCCGAAAGCATTTGCGTTGGGCATAATGGTGATAGACCATTGTGCCGGCTGCAACTCATTTTGGGTCAGTGTGATGTTTTCACTGAGAACAATATTCGTATCCGCTGATGTAGCCGTTACGACTATCGTATTGATAGGGGAATCCAGGTCTTGTACCACAAAGGTTTGCGGGTCAGAGGCTCTGTCCTCCAGTGTGATGATAGGATCAAAGGAGACGACTGTGGGCAGATCGTTGACCGCTCTCACCTCGACAAAAAAAGTATCGAACACTGGAACAGAGTCACCATCGGTAACGGTGAGCAGAACCACCAGCGATCCAGACTGGTTGGCGGCCGGGGTGACGGTGATTACCCCGTTAGCGCCAATGCGCACTAGCGTCAGGGTGGCATCTATGGTGGGGTCGAGAATCGTGGCCGTCACCGTCAACTGATCCAATGGGGTATCAACATCGCCCACTGTAAAGGGCACAGCCAGAACAGTATCCTCGTTCATCGACTGTTTGGGGATGTCGGCAATCGTAGGCGGATCGTTTTGAGCGATCACGGTCAGATGGAAGGTGCTGACAACGGGATATTCGCCATCGGTGATCGAAAGCGTGATGTCGCTTTCGCCTGTGCGATCGGCTTTAGGCGTCAAGTGTAGCGTACGCGTGAAGCCGCTGCCGGTGACCACCATGTTTTCGTTGGGCACCAATGATTGATTGTCTGAGAAGGCCAACGGACTCAGGACTTCAGGTGTCTCTACATCCGCAACCGTGAACTCCACCGTCAGCGAACCATCTTCGTCGATCTCCTGCGCTTCGATCGCCGAGATCACGGGTGGTTGATTGGCGGGAACCACATCTACAGTGAAGACAAGAAAGGCTGAGGTTGTCGCATCACCGGCCGTGAGCGTCACCACTGTCGATCCTACGAGATCGGCAGGCGGGCGAATCTCCAGGGTGCGAGAGCCACCGCTACCACCCAAGATCAGGCTTGTGGGTGGAATCAACGTCTCATCAGCGGCGACAGCACCTAAGGACAAGGCGGTCAAAGGTGTATCGACATCGTTAAGCGTCACGCTGATCAGACCAGATGTCTTCCCTGCCTGTACCTCTTGATCGGCAACTGCGGCGATAGTCGGGGTGTCATCTACGGGGTTGACTTTGAGGGTGAAGGCGGTTTGACCGGTATTGCCGGATGGGTCCCTCACCATCAGGACGATGAGTGCTTCTCCCGATTGTTCGTCGGCAGGCGTAATCTGGATCGAACGTATGCTGCCGTCGCCCATCTGGGTGATAGCAACGTGGCCCACTGGGACGAGTGTGGTGTTGGTCAAGAGATAGGAGACGATCAGGCTTGCTGCCGCATCGTTGCCGTCCGACAGCGTAAACGTGATCGGACCCATGATGTCGTCTTCGTTGATCTCTTGATCGAGGATACTGGAGATTTGAGGCGCTGGACTCTGCGCCGCCTGCAAGGATCCGACATTCAAGAGCGTAAACAAGAGCAGACAAAGCCCACCGCCCAGGATGGCAGCGAGAAGACCGCTCCGCTGCTGTCGGGGGAGGACAAAGCCGGTGTAGAGAGTATACTTGCGCATAGTTGGATCCTATAGTGATGCACCTTCGCCGGCCGCAAAACCCTCGATTTCAAAGTGGCACCACTTTACGGATCGGGAAAGGCGTTGGTTTCTACCAGGTTCATCGTATATCGATAGGTGCCGCCGGTATCAGTCTCATGATTGTAGATACGGCGCACAATGTCCTGGCGCAAGAGCAGGCGTGAAATGGTGTTGTCGTACCACAATTCAACATCGCCAGGGTGGACATACTGCCGCTGGCCCTTGTTATCGTCCCAGAAAAGGAACCGATCGCGGTTTGTCATGCGCCAGTAGGTCACGGGTATTCCGAAGGCGGTCGTCGTCGCGTGGGGTCCACTTACCAGAAAGACCTGCCCGTCGATCTGCACGGCGCTATCGTTGCTGAGCAGCAGCGGGTAGGGCAAGATCCACGGATGGCCCCACTTCAACATCGTGTCCGGCGGCAATGTGGACGATAGGAACGTGCCGTCTGTTACATCGTAGGTTGACTGCCAGCTTTCCTCACTCCATTCGAGTGGATCGGGGTCATACCGTTGTTCTGCCTGACTCTGCACTGTGTTGTTGCCCGATGTAACAAAATCCTCTTGCCAGACGTAGCCTACCTCGTAGCGTTGATCGTCTTCGATGACACCGACGCCCTGCCAGAGCAGGTGCAACCCGACGAAGAGCGGATAGACAGTCACGTCGCGGCTCTCACTCCATGCTGTCTCTTCGTTGCCGTCCACCGCTTTGACACGGTAGAAATAGCTGCCAATTGATTTGTCGCGTGCCTGCCAGAAGGGCAGTGTGCCGGTGTAGACAACCCTTGCCGTGCTGAAGTCTGCGCCGGCGGATTCCTGCAGAATGAAGTGTGCCTCACCGCCCAGCGTCGATGATTCCCATTGAACGGTGTACTGATTGGCGTAGTGGCTGTCGATGGCGTCCAGTCGCGGTTGTTTCAGCGGACGCTCTGAGTAGATATACGGGAGCATCAGTTTGTAGATGCCAAAGGGGGCGTTGCCGGTAACCGTTGCCGTGGGGCCAGGATCCGGTGTTGCTGTCGGCGTCGCCGTTCCCGTGCCAACTGACGTCGTGGTTGGTGTCGGTGTGGCCGTCGCTGTCTGAGTCTGGGTGGGGGTCTGTGTCGCTGTCGCTGTCTGTGTCGCTGTCGGCGTTGGTGTTGCTGTAGGCAGCAGAATCTGGCGATCTTTTAAGTAGACCGACGGATACGTAACCGCCGCGCTGTCCCTTTGCGTGTCGATCAACTCAGCGGTGGTCACAAAGGCGACGAAGCGCCCGTCTGCGGACAACACAGGGTGGTAAACGTCGGCGGTGGCCTGTGTTCCATCATCGGCCACAGAAAGGCGTGTCGTCCTGCGCGCTTCACGGTCGCGCAGAAATATGTCCGTTGCGCCATTGGTATCATTTTCAACGAGATTGGTGGCATCGGATTGGAAGACGACGGCATGACCATCGGCCGAGATCGAAGCACGCACAGTTTCTATATCTGGATCGGCGAAATGAGGATTGCCCGCCGTCCCGTCCGACGCTACAGAAATCTGTTCCAGCATCTGGGTAGCCGTGGCGTAAAGGAAGAGATCCCAGGTCTGGTTGAGATCGTTGAGTACAAGGTTGTTGGCAAACGAACGGAAGACGACAAAATCGCCCTTGGCAGAAATAGAGGCTAACGTCGAGGGCCCATTGCTCTCGCCGCCATGACCGACGGAAATGCGTCGAAGCGTGCCGGTCTGCAAATTGTGCAAAAAGACATCCGTGACGTTGTTCGTGTCTTGTGGTACCAGGTTGGTTGCCAACGATTCGTAAACAACCCAGCGCCCGTCTGCACTGATGACCGGCAGATACGAGTCGCGATTGGCCTGTGTGCCGTCGCCAGCGACGGACAGCAACCGCGTCTCTTGGGTGTGCCGGTCATGGATGAAGACATCGCGGCTATCGTTGGTGTCACCGCCGACTAAGTTGGTTGCATCCGATTCAAAAACCACGTAACGTCCATCGCCCGATATCGACGGTGCAAAGGAATCGCCGTTTGCCTGGGTTTCAGCCGAACTGACCGAGATCCGTTCGCTGCGCCCAGAGACCAGATCGCGGACGAAAACGTCGCGGCGGTTGTTACTGTCGCCCAGAACCAGATTGGTTGCATCCGATTCAAAGGCGACAAAGCGACCATCCCCCGAAAGACTGGGTAGGTACGATGGTCCATTCGCCTCGGCTCCCTCATCGGGCAGTGAACCGCGGTTGATCTGCTGCAAGAGACGGTTGTAAATAAAGATATCGGCGGCGTTATTGGTATCTTCCGGCACCAAATCAGTGGCCGAAGAGGTAAAGGCGATCATGCTGCCGTCTGCCGAAAGCGAAAGGGTGAAGGCAGCGCCGTTGCCTCGCCCGATGTTTAGCATGGGCTGCGTCTCTTCTCGCCGCGCTGCCGCCCGCACATCAATGCCATCGAAGATCCAGTCCCTCGACACCAGGATCAACAATACGATGACAAAAAGAGTTTGCCATCGTCTTTTCAAGTTCGTCTCACCCGAATCGGTCCTGCACATTCGATCTCTCTACCGATCAGTTGTCTGTTTCTGGAATATTACTCGCACGCCGCCAAAGGCTGTCCATCAATGTCGATCTCGATATCATCGAAGTAGATATTGGAGTTGAACGCTGCCGGGCTTTCGGCCTGTAAAAGGACCAACACCTGCCCACTCTCGCCTGACGACGACACTGTTGACGATCTCGCTCCATTCCCCGCGCACATAGCCATTGACGTAAGTGGCGTCGTCGCGGTGGGCGTCGGGTTTCAACCCCACCGAAACCCAGTCGTTAACCACCTGGCTGCCCACGCGCAACCCATCATGGTTGAACATCAAGTATTTGACCCATACCGTCACCAATGAGCCGGGAGGGACATCGATCACAGGGCTGACCAGCCCGGCGGCGTAGGGTTGGTTCCCCGCGATCTTGAACGAAAACTCTGAACCTGATCGATCGCCAGGGCCGGTTGCGCGTTCCATGTCGAATCGTACATGCTCGGGCCTGTAGAAACCGCCATCATCCACCGAAAAGGTGCCCCAGTTTCCGTACGCTGCATACCAGATGTTGCCGTTCCACTTGCCGATATCATCAAAAGTGAGGCACGCGGTGGGCGTCCGAAAAAGTGTTGCCCCACTGGATCGACCGTCTGCGTGCGTCGACACCCCTGGTCCTGAGTTTGATTCGCCTTGCGTCATGGCGCCACCGGCCATACGGCCTTCGTCCCCTGTTTGCTGCTCTGATACCAGTTGGTTGTAGAGCGTGGTGTCGGGCACTAATTCAGCCACGGGGGGGGCAGCCGCCGGATTGTTGGCTACGGGCAGGATGGGATAGATCCCTGACGGCAGTAACGGACGACTGCTGGCGGCTAACGCAAACGCCGCCTGCCCCAAAAGGGCGGTGAGCAAGATGATCTTGGTGATTCTCAGGTAGGTACGCATCCACTCCGCGTGAATCCTCATCATCTGCCGTCCTCGACGAAACTCAGTTGGGCGTTGGTGGTTTCCAATAACTGTTGGTAGGTCTCAGAATCCCCGAAATAGGCCCGTTCATAGGACTTGCCATCGAAGAAGCCTGTAAAGACCCACCGTTTGATGTAAGACATGAAGATCAGCATCCCTGTCCGCACGTCGTAACAGACTTCGCCGTCATACAGGCTCATCCACCCGTCCGATTCCACGACCTCGGCCTGCGTGGGCCCCGTACACCAGGCGTAAACCTGGCGACCATCGGGAAGGGTGATCTGCTGCTCCGGTGTGTGGGCCCGGGCCCCTGCCCAAAACTGGAAGAGCACGTCCTGGCCGGGGTAACGTTCTTGTCCGGTGTACCGATCAACCTGGGTCAACCAACTCACCGGTTTACCGCAGTCTGCATTCCAGTCGACGCGGCGGTCGATCTCTAGCCAGCGCGTGTCGATGGTGTTGCGGACATGGCTTTTGGCCGATCCAACACACTCCTCAAACTCACAACGCTCCGACATACAGTTCCAGTTGATCGACCAGGATGCTTCCAATTCCGGCGACAACAGCGTGTCGTCGGCGACGCTGACATTGATGTCCGCCGCAGAGACAGTTTCGGGTATCGGCATAGGTCTATCGTTGGTAACCGCCACCATTTGCACTTCGTAGAAGATGTTACGGCCGGGTGGATGCGGATCCTGACGCTGACAGGCGGCTATCGAGATCAGCAATGCAAACCCTACCATCCCCAAGAGGATGGCGCGAACCGGCGGCGAGATCCATTTTCTGCATTGTGTCCACGGCTCACTGTTCATCGGTGTAACCTTAGATGGTATAGGCTCGTCAGTGGTAGCCCGCCCCAAAAACGTGTAGAAACGCGAGCACCCTCTGTTCTTTAATCGTCACATAGGGGCGGAACCTTCAGCGCTGAAAATACGATCTTTCCTTGATCAGTGAACCTTGTTCAACGGAAGCGTCGCTGTTGTACCGGCGAATCCGGCGAACGATCAAGCAACCGGCCCGGGAAATCGCCCAGTTTTAGCCTAAATCTTCAGACGCCAATACGCCACGGGCTGAGTGTATTTCTTGCATAACCGAACCGTAACAGCAACCTGAACGGTAGAACCGGGCCATCGCTTTTGGTGGATCATTCTGCGGTGGAGTACCATCAGGGTTGCTCCTACCGTGGACGATGTACTGGTATCGTCGCTCACGTGGACAGGATTCAGCGTAGAGGAATAGGTATGTCTCATTCGCAACACCACATCAATTCAACAAAGATCAGGAATTCAACAGAAATCAATCGGGTTCAACGGCTCGAAACAGCAGCAGTTGATGCTCGGCGCCGGGATCGTGACCGGGCTAGGGGCCGGTTTGAGTATGGCGTTGGCCGGTTACGCCTTTTGGCGCGAGCCGTTCGACATTCGCCTGGATCGGATCACCGTACGCATTCCGCAGGCGCGCGGACACCTGCCCGCCGACGGGCTGAAAATACTGCACCTTTCCGATTTCCACTTTCAGGGCAAAGAAGAACGTGAGCGCGACAAAATCAATCGTGTGCGCCAACTCACGGCGGGGATCGAATACGACCTGCTCATCAACACTGGGGACTTCTTGCAGTACGACGGCGGATTGAAGAATGTGCTCTCAATTTACGACGCCTTACCCCGTCCGCGCATCGGCTCGTATGCTGTCCTGGGCAACCATGACTATGCCACGTACAACATGCGCAAGGCGCTCCCCTACACCTGGCGCAATTTTCTGGCGCGAGAATCGCGCCATCGAAAGGCACGCCCGCTGTCGAAGGCGCTCTCTCGCCGTGATCGAGTGGAACGCTATCTGCGGTTTGGCCTCTATCTCTTCTTCAACCGCGTGGAAGGCGAACGCACCGGGCGGAACGATGTAGCGCGCTTACACTATGAACTTGAACGACAGGGCATTCAGTGGCTACATAATCGAGCGATTCACCTGAACGGAGAGAGCGGCGTCGAGGGCGTGGACCTGTATCTGGCCGGCATCGACGATCTGATGGAAGGACGCCCCAATCTGGCGGCTGCCTTGCGTCACGTCCCCGAGGATCTGCCGCTGATCCTGCTTTCGCACAATCCCGACATTCTCGAATCACCGGCCTCGCTGCGCGCCGATCTGCTGCTCGCCGGGCACACCCACGGCGGACAGATCGTTCTGCCATTGTTGGGGCCTGCTCACACCCAATCGGATCACCTGTCGCGGCGCGAAGCCTCGGGCTACTTCCGCCGTGGCAGGACGCACATCTACGTTACCCGCGGCCTGGGCGAGGGCATCCCTCTGCGCTTCGGCGCACCCCCCCACATGACGCTCATTGAAGTGAGAGAAGAATGATGAACCCTCTTTCTGGTTGGCGAGGCCGGCTAGTAGGCGATCTCACCGGCACAGTGCTGGAGATCGGTGTGGGTGAGGGCGAGAACCTGCGCTACTATCGCCACGCTCAGGTGATCCACGCCATTGAGCCGGATGCCGATAGGGCACGCTGCGCCGAGGAAGTCGCCGCCGCCGTGGACCACAAGATTCCGATCCATGTGCGGGTAGCGCCCGCCGAAGCGCTACCCTACCCCGACAGTGCATTCGACGTGGTGGTAAGCTCGTTGGTCTTCTGTTCTGTGACCGACCAGGAACAGGCATTGGCTGAGATCGAGCGAGTGCTGCGACGCGACGGTGTGCTGTGGATGGTGGAACATGTGCGACCCAAGACGCCGATCCTGGCGCAACTCGCCGGCGCGGTGACACCTTATTGGCGGCGCATGGCTTTCAACTGCCATCTGGATCGACCGACACTCTCTGTTTTAGAAAGCCGGGGCTGGCGTGTTGAGGTGCTTCGTCGGCGCGGCGTCTTCGTCAAACTGAGGGCAACTCGATGAAGTCTATCGCCTATTTCATCACTCCCCATGGGTTTGGGCACGCCACCCGCGCCGCTGCGGTGATGGCGGCGTTGCAGCGACGACAGCCGGATCTGCACTGTCACATCTTTACGCGGGTGCCCTGCTGGCTCTTCGAGGAATCGTTGGACGGCCCCTTCACCTATCACGCCGTGACGACAGATGTAGGGCTGGTGCAGCGCGACGCCCTTGCTGTGGACGTGGCGGTGACGGTCGAGAAATTGGCGTCAACCTTGCCTTTCCCTGTCGAACTGATCCAGGGGCTGGCGCGTACGGTGAGAGAAGCCGGCTGTGAGTGGGTTTTCTGTGATATCGCACCCATGGGGATCGCCGTGGCGCAGGCCGCGGGCATCCCCGCCGTGATGGTGGAAAACTTTACGTGGGATTGGATCTACCAGGGCTATGTGGATCTGGACCCACGCCTCCAACTGTACAGCGACCAAATGGCTGCCTACTTTAACGCCGCCGACATCCACTTTCAGACGGAACCGGTCTGTCGTCCCCATGTGGCGGCGCATACGGTGGCGCCGGTGGCGCGCTCCCCGCGCACACCGCCCGCCCAGATTCGGCAGCGGCTGAACATCCCCGAAGGCGCGGCGACGGTGTTGGTGACAATGGGCGGCATGGATCTGGACGCACAACGGATTGGACGCGTTGGGTGAGCTGCCGTCTGTCCATTTTGTCTTTACCAGCGCGGAGCCACGTGAACAAGCGGGCAGCAATGTCCATTTTCTGCCGCAGCAATCGGGTCTCTTCCACCCTGATCTGGTGGCCGCCAGCGATGCCGTGGTGGGCAAGATCGGCTACAGCACGCTGGCCGAGGTCTACCATGCGGGCATCCCTTACGGGTACATTCCCCGCCGCCGCTTTTGGGAATCGGCGGTGTTGGCCTCGTTTGTTGAGTCGCAGATGAGCGGCCTCTCCATTGCGGAAGAGAGCTTCAGCAATGGCGGCTGGATCGAGCGTATCCCCGAACTGCTGGCCCAACCGCGACGCAAACAGAGCAGTATGAACGGCGCCGAGGAGATTGCCGATCTAATGGGTCAGTTCGCATTGCACTAAAGCAAGTTCACGTAGAAAGTGGCGGTTTTGTGGCTAGTGTCATGCCAACGGTCAAGTGATGGCAATTCCGTAGGGGCGCTGCTTGCTGCGCCCGGCACTACTGCGGGCGCAGCAAGCAGCGCCCCTACCCATCTAGTCACGCTATCGGCGTTCCTCGCCGCCGCATCACTAGTGACGCCGCGGCGAGGAACGCCGATTGAGGGGGCTTCGGAAAGCGGGTCGGCCAAACCTGGCAGGATTTGCCACAAAGAGCGCAGAGAACACAAAGCAGAACGCAAAGCCTCTATCTATGTGTTCTCTGTGGCCATCGTCCATTCCTCGGGCGTCGTTTCCACCCTGTAATCAACCAAATGACCAGACCGGCGAGCGCAGCCATCAGGAATATTGTGCGCGCCGGCGGCATGGACTGCTTCGCAATGGCGGCCTGTTCCTCTACCTGCCTGATCTCATCCTCTTCCCCCAACAACGTCACGGTACCGCGGTCACCGTCGATCTGAATGCGCCGGCCGCTTTGGATACGCTGCGTAGCGACGCCGGTCCCCATCACGGCGGGGATGCCGTATTCGCGCGCGACAATCGAACCGTGTGCAAGCGCGCCGCCGATGTCGGTGACCAGCCCCGCTGCCTGGGAGAAGAGGGGTGTCCATGCGGGCGTGGTGGTTGGGCAGACGAGGATCGTGCCGGGAACCATCTCGGCAAAATCGTCGGGCGTACGAATGACGCTGGCGGCGGCAGTGACCTGACCAGGGCTGACCGCGAAACCGGTGAGCGTTGGGCCATCGCCGGTTGGCGGCGATGGCGGTTCAAACAGCTTCAGGCGAAAGGGGCCGAACTTGAGTTGGGCGTTGGGCGGAACCGAGAGCGGCGGGTTTAGCCGTTTGCGCGCCTCGCGCAGTTCGTGTCGTCGCTGAGCCAGTTCGGCGAGATCGTGGCGGGCGATGCCGTCCAGGCGGGCGACGCCGGCCTCTCTCAACTCTGCCGTCTGCAAATAGAAAACGTGTTCGGCGACTTTGAGGGAGCCGGCATCACAAAGGCGCCGGCCCAACTCCAGTGCCATGCGCCGCAACGTCGGCCAGGCGGCCCCCACGTAAAAGAGCGCTTCTTCGCGATAGGGCGAGAACTGCTGCGCCCAGCGCAAGGAAAGCCGAAACAACCGGCGCGAAAGCGGATCCAGCACCCGATCCGTGCGTTGGATCAGCGCCTCTCGCTGCGCGGCGAGCCTGGCTTGATGGGCGCGAGCATCCTGTTCGGGGTGGGCCAGCGCGCCCTTAATGCTCAACAGGACGGGCAGCGGTTCGTCCACCTGGGTCGGCGCCACAAAGTCGAGGTTGTAGATCTGGTGTCCGTAGCGATCCAGGTAATCGTGAATCGCCTCCAGCACCGGCAGACCGTCGGGAGATCCGGCCAACACGTCGAGGAGTTGATGCGCGGGCGCAGCGCTGACGCCCTGGCGCAGTTCGTCGGAAGCGCGAATCTGGCGGGCGATCTCCTCAGTTTGTACCTGGGCTTCCACCGTCTTCGATGGAAAGCCGCGCAGGTAAGATCCGCTGGTTGGCCGCGGCTGATCGGCCCCGAAACGACGGGCAACGATCAATTTCAAGAAGCTATCGAGGAGGGCATCGGTGACACGCGCCAGCCCCAGCGGCACGGCCGCCGCAAACCAGTAGACGGCGTCGGCCACGGTCAGGGCGCGCATACCTTGCAGCAGTTCTTCGTCGGATGCGGCGTTGAGATCGACGCGCTTCCACTCTTCGATGCCGGATAGATAGGCGGGCAAGGCGTTGTCGCGCCAGTATGGCACCATGTGCTTGATCATCTTGGGCAGCACTTGGACATAAAAACCCAGGAATTTCGGAATCAACTCGCGGCGGAGTTGAAAACTGCCGATGCTGTAGGCATAGCCGTTGATGGCGGTGGCAAAGGGCGGCTCGACGAAGTCCCACACGTCGAGTTCCGTGTCGGCAAGCTCGCCCATGAAAACGGCCATCTGATCGAACGATTGGCCCAGTCCCTCTTCCAGATACAGTTCGGCAAAGAGGGGCGACAGCGGTTCGGGCATGTGCTCCACCACCTGGCGGCGCATCCAGATGGAATTGGGCCGCGGTGGATCCCAGCGCACGTCTTTGAGCGGCGCAGGCGGCAGGTTGGTGATGGGCCGGGCCTGGAGCAGCCAGATCTGCCCGTTGGCCGCGCACCACTCAATGTCTTGTGGAACGCCGCCGAAGTGTTCTTCGACGCGCCGGCCCAGGGCTGCCAGTTTGGCCGGTAGATCAGGGGTGAGGGCAGATCGGTTGCGCAGCACATCCGCCACCGGCCGCGTTTGAACCGCCGCCCCAACCTCGGCGGGGACGATCATCAATTCTTTGCTGCCCACTTGGGTCTCTTTGATCGTCATCGTCTCACGATCCAGGACGTAGCTGTCGGGGGTGACTGCGCCGGAGACGATGGCTTCACCGAGCCCGTAACTGGCGTTGATGATGATTTCATCGCGTGCGCCGCTGCCGGGATTGGCTGTGAAGAGGACGCCTGACACCTCCGCAGGCGCCATCAGTTGCACCACGACGGCCATTGCCACAGTTTCAGGCCTGATCCCTTGCCGCTTGCGATAGGAGAGGGCGCGCTCTGTCCACAGGCCTGCCCAACAGGCTTTGACTGCTTCGAGCAGCGCTTCCCATCCACGCACGTTCAGGAACGTCTCCTGTTGGCCGGCGAAACTGGCGCCGGGCAGGTCTTCGGCGGTGGCAGAAGAACGCACGGCCACGGCTGGGCTGTTGTCCTGGATCAGGCGCGCATAGGACGCTGTGATCGTCGTCGCCAGGTCATTCGGGATCACACCTTGCAGAAACAGCTCTCGAATTTGCGCCGAGGCCGCCCTCAGTTGCACAGGATCATCGGTTGTCTGCACCTTCCTCGCCACAGTCTGGATCTGATCCTGTATCTGGTTGTGAGCCACGAAGGCATGGTAGGCCTGTGTGGCAATCACAAATCCAGGCGGCACGGGCAGATCCGTTTGGGCCAGTTCGCCAAGGTTGGCCCCTTTGCCGCCGGCGACAGAGATCGCAGACGCATCGAGTTCCGAAAACCATTGAATCGCCTGATTGCTTGTCATGCTTCACTCTCCGTCATGCTTCACTCTCCAAGGAAAAGCCAGGGCGCCAGCCGTCTTTCCAGCCAGTCGGTGGCGTAATAGAGGATCAACCCCAGCAGGCTCATGGCGACGACACCGGCATACATCTGCACGTAGGCCACGCGGCTCCAGCTTTCCACCATGATGAAGTAGCCCAGCCCACTGGTGGTGGCGAAACTTTCCGCTAAAAAGAGGACGGCCACCGCCGTCCCCACGCTGAGGCGCAGCGCCGTGAGCATGGCGGGCAGCACAGCCGGCACGTAGATGAAGCGCAGCAGCGCCATCCGCCCTGCGCCCAGCGAACGCAGACTCGTGATCAGCTCAGGGCGGATGGCCAGCGCCTCGTCGCGTACCACCACCAGGATCTGAAAGAACAAAATCACGGTGATCAGCGCAATCTTGCTCAAATTGCCGATGCCCAGCAACAGCAGAAAGATGGGCATCAACACGACTTTGGGCATGGGATAGGCAATGTAGACCAACGGCGCCAAGAGTCGATTGAGCGTCCTGCTCTGGCCCAGCGCCAGCCCCGCCGGCACCGCCAAGACCAACGAAAGCAGGATGCTCACCACCACGCGTCCTGTGCTGACCAAAAAGTGACGCCCCAAATCGCCGCTGACCAATTCTGTGGCGAAGACGATCAGCACGCGCCCTGGCGGGGGCAGGATCGAGCGGTTCAACGCCCACGCTGCCAACTGCCACAGGATCAACGTGAGCAGCAGCCCCACCACGATCTGCCGGAAACGGATCTCACGCGCCATCGGCGGCCTCGTCTTCGAGCTGTTTTTCAAGATGGGCCACAACCGTGCGATAGCCCTGGCTGTGCCGGTGATCCATCGTCCCCACACCGGGGTTGTCTACAATATTTGGCGAACGATTGGGCGGGCGCTGCAGCACCAGGATGCGCCTCCCCAGAAGGGCGGCCTCTTCGATGTTATGGGTGACAATGACCGTTGTAATGCTCAATTCCTGTTGCAGCGAAAGGATGAGCCGTTGCAGATCGGCGCGTGTCACCGTGTCCAGCGCGCTGAAGGGTTCATCCATAAGCAGCAGGTGCGGTTGCAAAACCAACGTGCGCGCAATGGCGACCCGCTGTTGCTGTCCGCCGCTCAACTGCGATGGATATTGGTTGCGCAGATGCGCGATCCCCAATCGTTCGAGCCAGCGGTCAGCGTCGCTCAGGGGCAGCGGTGGTGGATAGGGATGCGCCTCGCCCGCTTTCTTGCGTTTCCGCCTGTAGAAGTGCCCCAAACGCGCGCCCAGCGCGGCGTTTTCCCAGACGGTGGCCCAGGGCAGCAGCCCGTGGTGCTGCAAGATCAACCCCGTGGTGGCGCGGGGACGTGTTAAGGGTAGCCCGTTGATCGTGATCTCCCCGGCATTGGGCTGACGCAGCCCCGCCAGCAAATAGAGCAGCGTACTCTTGCCGCAGCCGGATGTGCCCAACACCGCCCACGTTTCGCCGCATGTCACCTGCCACGAAAAGCCGTCGAAGATCGGCGGCTGCCCCTCCCCATAGCGGAAGGTTAAATTGTCCACAGAAACTAGCGGCGAAGACACGGCGGCTCCTTTACCCACGTAGTACCAGGCTCATCGAACGTCGGTTACCACCGTTTCATACGTCTGCGTCTCCTCGATCAGTCCTTTCTCTATCGCCCAGGCGAGGACGTCGGCGATATCCTCGGTGCTGGGGATTTCTGTTTCGGGGAAAGGAGGCAACGTGTAGCGGTCTTGGAGCGGTTCGGGCACACGCGTGTTTTCGGTGAGCACGTTGCCAAACTGTTGCGGATCGGCATTGATAGCGGACACGGCTGCATCCCAGGCGGCGACGAGGGCCTGCACGGCGTCGGGTTGATTTTCAACCACACTGAGCCGGCAACTAATGACGCTCAACCCCAGCTCAGGGGCGATACGGTCATCGAGGATCGGCGTCGCACCCTGCAAGATCGCCAGCGAGCCCAACGGGTCGGGCAGGACGGCGGCGTCGACCTGTCCGCTCATCAGCAATTCCAAGCGCACCGGGATCTGCGGCACGTTGGTCAACTCCACTGAGGCAGGGTCGACGCCCTCTTGGGCCAGCAGGCGATCTGTCCAATATTCGATGATGGTGTTGGATGAGATGGCGATTGTGCCTCCGCTCAGGTCGGCGGGGCCAGTCACGCCACTCTGCGGGGAAGCGAGAAGATAGAAATGCGCCGCCTCAGGGAAGGCACGCAGCGCCGTGGTAACCACACGCAACCCCTCGCCCTCGCCGGCGTTGAAGAGTACCGTGCCCAGCACCTCATTGAGCGCACAGTCGGCCTGCCCTGCCTGCAGCAGTGTGTCGCGCTCAGGTCCGCTGCTCACAGGCACCAATTGAACGTCGATGCCGCGCCGGGCGAATTCGCCCTCTTGTTGAGCGACGTAGAGCGGGATCACATCGGTGATGGGGAGCACGGCCACGCGCAGGGTCGTCGATTCCGTCGATCCCTGGGGCGCAGCGAGCGGGGGCGTCGGCATTGCACAGCCAACCAGCACAAAGAGCACAAACAGCAGCGGCAGAAGAGATCGAGAAAGCATAAGTCCTCCGAAATGTTGATTGGGCGGGACAGAGCGACCTGGCGCGCAAGGGCAAGAAGAAGGATCGGCGATCCACTCGTTCCACACATAAATTGCCTCTATGATACACCGAACCGGCGGGATCGGCGGCATCTAACCTGGCTCGGCGATTTTGCGATTTTACAGGGGATCGGGTATGTTTTGGGTCGATTGTTCGATTCACCACAAACGCCGGGAGCCCGGTGTCTCGTTTGCACGACAGGAGTGCGTCCTCATGTTTCAACGAAATATCGTTGTGATTGCGCTGGTTTTGCTGGTTGCTGTGGTTGTGCTGATCTTTGGTCGGGGACTGCTCTCAAATGTGGGGCCTGCCGTGCAGGACGCTGCTGACCCCGCTGCGGTTGCCGAGAATGCAGATCTCAGCGCAGAGCAGAGCTACGCGCGCGATGTGGCGCCGGTGGTGGCGCAAACGGAGGCATGGAAAGACGGCCCTCTGGCGGAACGCGCGGTTGCCCTCGAAGAAAAGATGGAGTCCGGCGCGCTCTCTACCCTCACGTATGGGAACTTTCTGTTGCTCTATTTGAACGCCCAGGCTGCGGGCAAGAACGATCAGGCCATGGATTGGATTGCGCAAGAAACTGTAGGGCCACGCTTGCAGCCGATCTATAATTCGATTGCGACGGAGAGCGCCGCCATCAGTCAGTCGCTCACGGCTGTGACACCGCCTGCGGATCTAGGCGAGACCCAGCAACGCCTGCTCCAATGTGTGCAGTTTGAGAATCAGCGCAGTCAGGCCATCGCCGACGTCCTGGCCGGCACCAGCACCGTTGAAGTCCCTGAACGCACCGGCGATCCTTGTGCTACCCTCGATGCAGATCTGCAAGCGATGAATGAGTACATAGAAGCGAATCAGTAATCTAGGCCATTCCAGGAAAATAATGATCCACAAAGCCACACGAAGCGACACGAAGGAAGCCTTTCTTAGTGAGCCTTTGTGTACCTTCGTGGATCATTTGAATCTTGGATTCGCCTTAGCCTTGCGGGGTTCGCTCCGTCAGCCAAATCGCCACCCGTTCGATGGCCTGGTCGAGCGTAAGACGCGCACCTAGCTGAGTCAGCCGCTGGAAGATGACTTCGTCCAGATGTGATTGGGTCTTGGTCATATAACCGGTGAATTCCTGTTGATAGCGTGCCGGCCACGTCATGTTGACCTGTTGGCAAATGGATTGTAGTGCGCTGTGCAGAAGGGCGCTCGTTGGGTAATCGGCCTGATAGAGTGCAGATTCTGCGGCGGCGCTGAGGAAGACGATGCTTAGGGTGCGGTTGTCCAGGGTTTCGGCCAGCGCCACGGCTTCGCCAAGATACGCCCGATCCCGCGGCAGGTCCGCGGCGAGGCGGGCCGCATTGGAGAGGTTGATCAAGGCGCTGAAGACACGGTCTTGCCCCGAAGCGCTGCGTGCAATTTTAAGTGATTCTTCCAAGAGTGCGGTCGCCTGTTCGTATTGGCCCATCATCGTGTAGCTGGTGGCCGCGTTGTTAAGCAAATGGCCCAACCGCAGCAGTGACGCGCCGCTGCGGGCAAGTTCGATGGCCTGCCCCCACAATTTTGCAGCACGTCCCACTTCTCCGTTCTCGTTGGCGCTGATAGCGTAGACATCTACCGTGTCAAGCAACAGGTGCACGTCCTCCAACTGGTATGCCTCGCGCATTGCTTCTTCGTGTAGTTTGAAAAGCGCCTCTTTACCGCTCTCTCCAAAACGCAAGAAGCGCCCTGCCTCATTCAGGATCTGCACCCGTGTTTCGGGTGACAGTGCCGCACGTCGCGCCAGCAGCGGTTGAATCGATTCGATGGCTTCACGGAAACGCGCCGTCGCTTCCCAGACCGGGCTCATGCCGATGACCAGCCGCGCCCCTGCCTCCAGCCGCTTCTCCGAGGAATCCTGTATACCGGCCAGGGCCAGGGCCGCGCGCAGGTTGTTTTCTTGGGCCAGGATGGGCGCTAGTTCCGGTTGTTGGCGCGATTCACGCCAGGGCGCCGTGCGGCGAGAGACGGCGTCTGCAAAGTAGACGACGTAGCGGTCCTGTAGCGTGGACAGCGTTGGCTCTTCCTGCAATCGCTCCCAGGCGTACTCGCGCAGTGTAGACAGCATGGCGAAGCGGGTTTCGTCCTCGGGGAACCGCTGCGCGCTTCCGTCGGTCGAGTAGATGATGTTTTTTTCTACAAGTGAAGCCAGGTAAGCAAGCACACTGTAATCGGTCTCGCCATCATCTCGCCCATAGAGCACGGCGCAGACATCGGTTGCGGTGAAACTGTCGACAAAGAGAGCCAGTCGGGTGAAGAGCTGCTGCTCCTGTTCGTCGAGCAGGTTGTAGCTCCACTCGATGGCGGCGCGCAGTGAGCGGTGACGGTCGGGAATGTTGCGTAGCTTGGTCGTGAGAAAGTTGAGCCGATCAGACAACTGGGCAAGAATGCGCGCCGGCGGCAGCACTTTAATCCAGGCTGCGGCCAACTCGATGGCCAGAGGCATCCCGTCCAACTGCCGGCAGATGCCCAGCACCGTTTCCTGATTGGCAGAGGTTAGTCTGAATTGCATGTTGACGGCGTGTGCCACCTCGCAGAACAGGGCGACAGCCGGGCCGCGCTGCGCAGCGTCCGTGGCTGTCCCGGAGGCCAGGGGCAACGCCAAAGGATCGATGCGGATCGCGATTTCTCCGTAGAGATTGAGCGAGGCCTGACTGGTCACCAGCAAATGTAACCCCGGGATCGCTGTCAGCAGGGCATCCACGGTATCTGCGGCGGGCAACAGGTGTTCGAAATTGTCGAAGACCAGCAGCATCCGTTTGTAGCGGAGTGTTTCGATCAGGCTTTCTAAGGGCGGGGTGTCTGGGGGCAGGCTGATATTGCACGTATCGGCCAGAGACGTCAGCAGCAGATCCGCTTCGTTGAGCGAGGCAAGCCCGACGAAAAAGACCCCGTCGCTGAAACGGTCACTTGCCTGTTCGTGGATGGCGCGTGCCGCTTCCAGCGCCAGTCGTGTCTTACCGACGCCGGCCGGTCCCGTCAACGTCACCAACCGCGCCGGCTGTTCGATGCCCACGAAGAGAGCCAGCAGCGCTTGTAGCTCATCGTCTCGCCCCAGCAGCCGGCGCATGGGGGCCGGGAGATCGGTGGGCGCTGAAGGCAGCGGTGTCGATTTCTCCATAACCGGCAATCGGGCAGGATGGGCGGACAACGGTAGTTTGGGGCCGGGGATCGCCGGTTGGGTCTCGGTGCCAGGGTCGTTCGCCGCCGGCTGTTGTGTGATCTGCGCCGCCAACGCCTCGGTTTCGGGCATGGGGAGCAGATCGAGTTCCTGGCTGAGCTGTTGGCGAAAGTGGTGATAGAGCATCAGCGCGCCGGTTCGGTCACCCACGGCATGGCGTAGCCACATGCACGTGCGCACCATCTCCTCATCGAGTGCATCGTCTGCCAGTACCTGCTCGACGAAGGTCAGCGCTTTGGTATACTCACCGCGTTCACGGTAGGCGTGGATCAATTCCTGGAGTTTGCGCAAAAAGAGCGCGCGCAGCCGGCCTCGTTCGTAGGTCAACCATTCCTCATCCTCGTGGATCAGCAGTTCTCCCTGATAGAGACCGACCGCCTCGGCCAGTCGTTCGGGGCTGCCCTGTAACTCCTCAAAGACGGCGATGTCCAACCAGTAGGGAGCGCGCAGGTTCCAGTGAATTGTCTTCTGCGTGCGCACCAGCCAGGGCGTCTCTTCTGGGGCGGTTGGTAACACCTGCTGTAGATCGTAGAGGTGACGGCGCAAATTGGCGCGGGCTTCCTGTTCAGAAACGTCCGGCCACAGGTGAAAAGCAACCTGTTCGCGCGTCAACGACGCACTGCGGTTTAGCAGTAAGTAAGCGAGCAGTAGCCTGGTTTTGGGCAAGCCGGCCAGCAGATGGGGCTTGCCTGACACCCTCAAGCGCATCTGACCCAGCAAGTAGATCTCGAGCATTACGATTTTTCTCGTTTGGGTGGTTGATAGATCGGCACCCTGGTCCATCAAGGGGATCGTCGAAAGTGGACGCGTCAGTACTTCCTGTATGGTACATAGCCATCGTACCGATGGACGCCGTGGAAGTCAATGAGGTATCGCATCGAAGCCAATAATCGACGGCGCGAAAAAGAGCTATTCATACAGTAATCTCACTATAAAAGTCGTAGCATTTTCTTTCGCAAAAGGTCGACAGTTTTTTGAGTAACCCATGTGTCGTTCTCTTCCGAATGACCTATCCTGCGTCAGTTGTACCGATTCCGTGCGATTCGTGCACCAAGAGTAGAGGCCGCCGCACCCGAATCGGTACGTTCCGTCAGTCATCTCCGTGCGGAATCGGGCAGCGCGATCCGCTCAGTGGGGAAGGAGATCATCGATGTTTGGCCCAATCGCGCTTTTTGGTTCTGGGGAGACATCACCCGGCGCGCAACGGATTCACCGCCGTGTGATGCAAGAACTTTCAGGATCTGTTCAAGTCGCTGTCGTGGAAACACCTGCCGGCTTTGAACTGAACGCCGAAGGCGTTGCCGCCAAGATCGGCGACTATCTTTCGCACCGTTTACAGAATTTCCGGCCTGTCATCACTCAGATCGCGGCGCGCAAACGCGACACGGCGTTCAGCCCTGACGATCCGACCATCGCCGCACCGATCTTTGACGCCAATTATCTCTTTATCGGACCGGGCAGCCCGTCCTATGCGGTGCGGCAGTTGCGCGACAGCTATACCTGGCACGCCATGCGCGCCCGGCACCGTCTGGGTGCGGCGCTCTGTTTTTCCAGCGCGTCGACGTTGGCCGCCAGCAAGTATACGATTCCGGTTTACGAGATCTACAAGGTGGGCGAAGATCTGCATTGGAAGCCCGGCCTCGATTTCTTCGCTGCGTTTGGCCTGAATCTGGTAATTGTGCCGCACTGGAACAACAACGATGGCGGTGTGGATCTCGACACGAGCCACTGCTATATGGGCCTGCCTCGCTATGAACAGTTGATCGCCATGTTGCCTGAACCCGTCACTGTTCTGGGCATTGAGGAGAACACCGGGTTGGTGATTCGGCCTCAGAGCGGTCTCTGCGAAGTGGTGGGTCCGGGCTGTGTATTCGTGATCCGTGACGGCGAGGAACGGTCCTTTGCGTCTGGGCAAACGTTTGCGGCCTCGATGTTGGGAGAGTGGCGTTTGCCTACCGATCACCAGGACATCCCCGCGCCGGTGTGGCAGGCGGCCCAGGAGGCTGGCGCCGCCACCGATCTGAAGCCCGACGTCGAGAGCGCGTCTGCCCAGGTGATGGATCTGGTGGCCCAGCGCGAGGATGCCCGCCGCCGCCGCGATTGGCCCGCCGCGGACGACTTGCGCCGGGAGATCAACGAATTGGGTTGGCAGGTGCTCGACACCGCCGACGGACCTGCGTTGGCCGTTTTGACCGCCGAACGATGATGGATCAAAGATCCAAAGGATGACACCGGTGATGAGTGTAGATTCTGTGCTTCCCGTGGAACACCGTGTCGCTGTCAGGCACGAATTGGCATTGAACGTCCGTCAATGGCCGGGTGACGGCACGCCGTTTGTGCTGCTCCATGGGCTGGCGAGTAATGCGCGTACCTGGGATGGGGTGGCGCGTGTGCTGGCAAAGGCCGGGCATGCCGTCTATGCCGTGGATCAGCGCGGCCATGGCCGCAGCGACAAGCCTGCTTCGGGCTACGACTTTGCCACGGTGACGGCCGATCTGGCGCGTCTCCTGGACGCGTTGGCAGTGGACTCACCCATCGTAGTCGGCCAGTCCTGGGGCGGCAATGTCGTCCTCGCCTTTGGCGCAGCCTACCCTGATCGGGCATCTGGCATCGGCTTCGTCGACGGTGGATTCCTCGATCTACAGGCGCGCCCCGAAAACTCGTGGGAACGGGTCTCGGTTGATCTGCGTCCGCCCAATCTGGTGGGGACGCCGCTCGATGCGATACGCCAACGCTTGCGCGCATACCATGCCGATTGGAGCGACGAAGGCATCGACGCCACACTGTCCAATTTCGAGCACCTGTCCGACGGGACCATTCGCCCCTGGCTTTCGCTGGAACGTCACATGCAGATCTTGCGCTCTTTGTGGGAACAGCGGCCGCGCTCGCTCTACCCACAGGTGCGCGCGCCCGTGCTGATCTGCCCGGCTACCAACAGTAGTAGCCCCGAATGGAACGAGCACAAGCGCGTGCAGGTAGCGGCCGCCCAACAAACACTGACCCGCGCCGCCGTCCACTGGTTTGAGGACACCGATCACGACATTCACGTGCAGAAGCCGGTTGAACTGGCGAGCGTGATGCTGAATGAAATGAATAATGGTATTTGGCAGGGATAGACGTCCCCTGCCCGCACAAGATAAAACAGCCTTTAGGAGAGCCAACTAGATGTTTCACAAGTTTACTGTGTTGATTTTTGCCGCCTTTACACTGCTGCTGGCGGCATGCGCGGCACCGACAAGCGAGAACCTGGCAGACGAAGTGACGGTGTCGCCAGAAGCTGAGCAGGCCGGCCGGCTGCAAGTGGCGACCACGGTTGCACCGATTACCAACATCGTCGCCAATATCGGCGGCGATCTCATCGAAGTCACCGGCATCGTGCCCGAGGGCACCAACTCGCACACCTTCGAGCCGACGCCGTCAGATGCTCGTATCGTCGCCACTGCCGATCTGATCATCGTCAATGGGCTCAATTTGGAGGAACCGACTATCCGGCTGGCCGAAGCCAACAAACGCGCCGACGTGGAGATCATCTTCCTGGGCGAGCAGACGGTGACACCGGATGAGTACGTATTCGATTTCTCGTTTCCGCGTGAGGCGGGCAGCCCCAATCCTCATTTGTGGATGAACCCGATCTATGCGCTGCGCTATGCCGAGCTGACCAGAGATGCCCTGAGTGAAGTCGATCCGGCAAATGCCGACGTCTTCGCCGCCAATTACGCCGCCTTCGAGGATCGTATTATGGCGTTGGATGCCGCCATTCAGGAGACGTTGAACACGATCCCCGCAGAAAATCGGCGGCTACTCACCTATCACGATTCGTTCGCCTACTTCGCCCCGCGCTACGGGATGACGGTGATCGGCGCTATTCAGCCATCAGACTTTGCCGAACCGTCTGCGCGTGAGGTCGTCGATCTGATTACTCAGCTTCGCGAGCAGAAGATCCCCGCCATCTTTGGCTCCGAGGTCTTCCCCTCACCGATCCTGGATCAGATCGCCAGTGAAGCCGGCGCTATCTTCATCGATACTTTGAGCGATGACGATCTACCGGGCGACCCCGGGGACAACAACCATTCCTACATTGGCATGATGGTCGAAAACGTGATCACCATGGCCAATGCGCTGGGTGGTGATGCCAGTCTCATCGAAGACTTCGATACATCGAACGTAGCGCCGTAGCATCAGAACTAGAAAGGAGATCAAATGCAGCCACTTGTAGAGGTGAAAGACGTCACCTTCGGCTACGGTAGCCAACCAGTGCTGAAGGACGTGCGTTTGCATCTGCATCCGGGGCAGTTCACCGCATTGGTGGGGCCCAGCGGCGCAGGCAAGACCAGTATGCTCAAGCTGTTGCTCGGCACGTTGCAGCCGCAACATGGCGAAATTCGCATCAACGGCCAGGCGCTTAACGGCCGATCCTCGCCGCAGGTGGCCTATGTACCGCAGACCGGCAGCGTCGATCTGGAACTTCCCCGTGACGGTGTCACAGGTGGTTCTGATGGGCTGCGTGCGCCGCTCACATTGGTGGCCGTGGCCGAGTCGCGCCGAAAAAGCACAATTGGCCGAGATCCTGGAGCAGTTGGATATTGCGGATCTGGCCCAACGCCACATTCGCGATCTTTCGGGCGGACAGCAGCAGCGGGTCTTTTTGGCACGGGCACTGATCGCCAAACCTGATCTGTTGGTACTCGATGAACCGACCACCGGTCTTGACCTGCGCACGGCAGAGACGATCCTGCATCTGTTGGTCCATCTCAACCAGCACGGTTTGACCATCCTGATGACGTCCCACGATCTCAATGCTGTGGCCGCGCATCTGCCGTGGGTAGTCTGCCTTAACAAGCGAGTCATTGCCGAGGGGCGGCCTGAACAGGTCTTCACCGTGCCTGTCCTCAATGAGACGTACCAGGGCGATATGATGGTCATTCGCCAGGATGGGCTGCTGCTGGTGCAACAGCGCCCGCACTCGCATACCTATCACGACATTCTGCCCGATCCGGTGTTGGGCCACGATACGCCGGTGCTGCATCCTGAAGATGCGCCACCTTCCTCCGAGACAGCCGCTCAGCGTGTTCAAACAAAAGAAGGCAATGATGGATTTTCTGCTGGAACCATTTCAGTTTGAGTTTTTTCGCAACGGCACCCTGGCGGCGGTGATGGCGGGGGCGTTGTGCGGCATGATCGGCGTCTACATTGTCCTGCGCGGGATGAGCTATATCGGCCACGGCCTGTCACACGCCATCTTTGGCGGTGCTGTGGTCTCGTTCGTTATCCAGTGGAATTTCTATCTGGGCGCAGGGTTGTGGGGCTTCCTGGCGGCGGTGTTGATCAACCAGACAGTGCGGCGCACCCGCATCAGCGCCGACGCCGCCATCGGTGTGATCACCACGGCCAGCTTTGCGATTGGGGTGGCGTTGATCAGCCGTTACCGCAACTTCACGCGATCCTTTGATGCTGCCCTGTTCGGTAATATCCTGGGCGTCACCAAAGAGGATCTGTGGGTGGTTGGCCTCGTGGTTCTGGCCGCGTCGCTGATCATCTTTTTCCTCTACAAGCAGTTGCTCTTTACTACCTTCGATGCCGAGGTAGCACAGGTCTACGGCGTGCCCACCGAGTGGATCGATACTCTCTTCGCGCTGGTCCTGGCCGGCGTATTGATCGCATCGATGCAGATTTTAGGGGTAACGCTGATTGCCGCTGCCCTGGTGACCCCGGCCATCACGGCGCGGTTGCTCACCGATAGCTTTAACCGTATGATCTTGTTGTCAACCGGCATTGGTGCACTGACCGGCTTCTCTGGCATGTATCTAAGCTTCTATGTCGACGTCGCTTCAGGTGCGACCATTGTGCTGACGCAGGCCGCCGTCTTTGTGGTCGTGCTGGCGGTGATGTCCATGTTGCGGCAGACCGAACGACGGTTGATCCACACCCACGTGGGGTAGCAGACAGGGCCAATCTCAACGGGCGAGCATGGGGCCAAGGGGACGCCCGCCCAGGAGGTGCATGTGCAGGTGGAAGACTTCTTGCCCACCGTGACGGTTACAGTTGACGATCAACCGGTAACCATCATCGGCGATGCCTTCCTGCTCGGCCAACCTGGCCGCCACGGTGAAGAGACGCCCCAACGTCGTTTCGTCCTCTTCGCTGGCGTCGTTGACCGTGGGGATGCGCTTGTTGGGGATGATGAGAATGTGCGTGGGTGCTTGTGGCGAGATGTCGCGAAAAGCCGTCACCCGCTCGTCCTGATAGACTATCTCGGCGGGAATCTCTTTGCGAACGATCTTGCTGAAAATGGTCTCTTCGGCCATCAGAGTACTCCAGTGCAAGCAGAAAGCTTAACGCGGCGGGTGCATGGGCATGACGACGTGCAGAAATTCCTCGTTGCCGACACCTACGGGTCGAATCGCGCCAGGACGGTTGGGTTGCGTGGTTTCGAGCACGACTTGTGGCTCGCTGATCTGGCTGAGGACATCGATCAGATAACGGGCGTTGAAGGCAATCTCCAGATCGCCGCCATCCACCATCGCATCCACTTCGTTGACGTTGTCGCCCATTTCGGTGCTCGTCGCCGTGAGCCGAATGGAGCCCTTGCCGTCCCCGTTGCTTGGGATCACGGCCACGCGGATGATGTTGGAGTTGTCGCGTGCAAAGAGTTGCGCCACGCGCACCGCTTTGAGCAGCGCATCGGTCGTCACAACGGTTCGCGTCGTATAACTCTTAGGAATGATGGCGCGGTAGTCGGGGAAGCGGGCGTCGATCAGCGAGCTCACGACATCGACCTGCAAGAAGGCGCCGCGCGCCTCGTTGCCCTTGCCCCACACGCGGAAGAGGATCTGGTTGCGCGCCTGGGTTACCGTCACTTGCACAGGATGTTCCTCGTCGGCGTCGCCAATCACACGCGCCAACTCGCCCAAACTGCGCGCCGGAATGATCACCGTCAGATCGTCATCGAGACCGTGTTCGAGGCCCACGCTGCGCACACTGAGCCGGTAGCCGTCGGTGGCCGCCATCACCAGCCGATCTTGCTTGAAAGAGACTTCGACGCCGGTCAATGTGGGGCGACTTTCATCGGTGGCAGCGGCAAAGACCACCTGATCGATCATCTTACGCAGACCGGCGGTTTCGAGGGCGATGGTGTTGCCTTCTAGCACTTCGGCGGTCTCTTCCGGCCCGCTGCCATTGTCCACGGTGGGCACGATGGGGAATTCAGCAGCGTCGATGCCTTTGATATTGGCGTCGATGCGGGCGCAGGTCAAGTGGAGCGTCTGCGTGCGTACCGACAGTTCCATGTCGATCCGTTCAGCCGGCAAACTGTTGACAAACTCGGTCAGCAGACGTGCCGGTACAGTGATCGCCCCCTCATCTTCGACCCGGGCGCCAATCCAACAGTTGATGCCAATCTCAAGATCGGTGGCCGAAAGGCGTAGTTGGTTGTCTTTGGCTTCTAGCAGGATATTACCCAAGACAGGCAGCGTACTGCGTGAGGCAACCGCTCGCCCGACAATGGACAATCCTTTGGCTAAATTTTCCTGAAAGCAGCTTACCCGCACAGCTTCCTCCTGCTTCTATGGCAACTACTTCTGTGATAGCGCTGATGATCTTGCACTGACGAGAAAGTCAAAATAAGGGCAGATGCTGAAACAGTTCGGCTATGTCTGCGTACTGTGACTTCATGTTGGGCGTCAAACCGTGGATAAATTGAGGCTACTATAGCACAATTTTATCCTTGTGAACAAACAGCCTCAGCCTCGCCAACGGTTTGCTCGAACAACGCCTGGATTCTATAATATGCGTAGTATAGCCTTCGGTTGCCATGTTGTTTTTTTGTAGAACGCAACCAATTTCAACTCAGGGTGTTATAAATGATGACCTACTTATCCGGCAAGCGAGGAGTGACAGATGTCCGCTGATCCTCGCCTACTGTCATCGAAAGCAGAAGACGACGCTCGTGCCGACACGGGCGACTCGGTAGGGACACCGTCGGGGGCATCTTCAAGCCCGTCGGAGACATCTTCACCGTCGGCATTAGGAAACGACGTCGAGCAACCCGAGTCGCTTCTGGTCTCTGAGGCGAAGAACGATCCAAAGGCATTTGGGTTGCTTTACGAACGCTATGTGGATCGCATCTACGCTTATATATTTCATCGAGTCAACAACCAACAGGATGCAGAAGATCTGACGGCGCGCACCTTCTTCCGAGCGCTTTCCAAGTTGCACACATACGAGGATCGCGGATTGCCCTTTTCGGCCTGGCTCTACCGCATCGCCCACAATCTTGTTGCCAACTGGCATCGTGATCAGAGCCGCCGCCGCTTCCTTTCCTTTGATGATCTGCGTTTGCCCGGGCGCAAGCGCATGGAGCCTGAAGTAGTGGTCGACGAGTTGGAAGATCAGGAAGTACTCTGGGCCGCGATTGAGCGTTTGCCCGAGGACCGCCGTGATCTGTTGCTCTACAAGTTTGGCAATCACTTTTCCAATTTAGAGATTGGCGCGCTGCTGGGCAAGAGTGAAGGCGCCATCAAATCGCTATATTTTCGTACTTTGGCGGCCTTGCGCAAGGATCTGCAATCACTTGATCAGGATCGCCAAGAAGAGGTTGAGGACATTCATGAATCGCACGAGTAGGTTCCCTTTTTGGGCAGGCGACGTCGATCTTTCGGTGGTGGATAGTCTCGTCGATGCTGTTCCTCTCGATCCCAAGTTTCGGTTGGATCTAAAGACGCGGTTGCTGGCGGCCCATCCTGAACTGGTGGCTCGCCGCACTCTCTGGCATTCCTTGACGGCAGATCCGCTGCGCATCTGGTCGGTGATAGCCACGCTGCCCGTCCTCGTCGGAATCGTGGCCTTGCTCTGGAAACGATCTCAACGCACCGTTGAGCAGCCCGCCTGAAACACAGGGCGATCAACTGAAAAGAAAAGGGACGTCACCACCCGGTGCGTCCCTTTTTTGATCAGTTGATCGCCCTCATCTCTTCTCTACTCAATCACGCTGGCTGCATTGTTGCCGTACTCTTCCCATGAACCGTCGTAATTGCGGACGTCGGAATACCCTAGCAACTCGCGCAGGACAAACCAGGTGTGCGCGCCGCGGACGCCGGTCTGGCAATAGGTGATGATCTGTTTGTCGGGCACGAAACCGGCCTTCTGGTATAACGAAGAAAGATCGGCGGCAGATCGGAAGGTGCCATCCTCGTTGACAGCATTGCGCCACTCGACATTGATCGCACCGGGGATGTGTCCACCGCGGTCCGCACGCACATCCGTGCCGGTGAATTCTTCAGGTCCACGCGTATCGCAGAAGAGCGTGTCCGGATTCTCGGTCTGCGCCACCACGTATTCCCACGTCGTGCGGATCGCCGGATCGGCCTCCCCGGCTACATATTGGCTGGGCGCCGGCTCCACAGCGTCTGTGACCAGCGTTTCGCCATCCGCCACCCATTTTTTGCTACCACCGTTGTAAACACGTACATCCTCATGTTGGTAATACTTCACCGCCCAATAGGCACGCGTCGCCAGTAGATTGGCGTTGTCATCGTAAAAAACCACGGTGTCGCCGTTGGATATGCCCAGGCGGCTGAACAGGGCGGTCAGTGCATCCTGCGTCATGATCTGCCCGCGCACCGGATCATCAGGATTGGTGAATTCGCCCAGCCCGGCGTAGATTGCCCCAGGCAGATGACCGGCGGCATAGGTCTCTGCGTTGCCGCTGACATCGATCAGGCGCACCGTGGGATCGTCGGCGTTCTCTTTGATCCACTCGGTATCGACGAGGATATCGGGCTTAGCGTATTCCTCAATCACCTGACTTGCGCTGTCGCCCGTCGGCGCGGTGGCCGTGGGGATGGCGCAGGCGCCGAGGATCAGGCTGGACAGCAGGAGTATCAGGTAAGTTAACTGTTTGCGCTGCATGGTTCCCTCCATGGTTAAAATGAGATGGTTAAGATGAGATGAATTGCGATAGACTTACTTTGTTACTTGTTGCGCGTCAAGCGAAGACGCCATTCTGGATTGCCTGTCTCTGTGATCTCGGTTGCAAACCCCAGGCGAGCGGCCTGGGTGGGGATAGTTTCCAGGGCAGGGGCATGATCGGTGATTACTTCGAGCCCGGGCGCGTCGGGCTTGAGCTTTTTGAGCGCCTGGACTGTCTTCATCATTGGGTATGGACAGATTTCACCGCGGACATCGAGTTCAGAAAATTGGTCAGACATAGATGGACTTTCCTTTCGGATTTCTGTTCACAGGCTTTGCTGGTTCAAAACTGAAGTTGAAATGACACGCTTGATCGGCATGATGGAACACCTGGTTGGCGTCGCCGTATCCTCTTCTCAATCGATCCGTTGAATGATCCAGGTGCCAATCCAGGCGCCGATGGCAAGGAAAACGGCAAAGACCCAGCCGTTGACCGCCAACGATGGAATCGCCGAGAAGAAGGCACCGATGGTGCAGCCCATGGCCAGCCCTGCGCCGTACCCCATCACCACACCACCGCCCAGCGCTTGAATATACCGGGTGCGCTGCCGGGGCAGGCGGATCTTGAATTCACCGGCAAAGGTGGCGGCGATGAACGATCCCATGACCATGCCCCACACGAGGAAAAGCATGTGGTTGAGGACGCCGCCGCCTGTGTCCAGCGCACAGCCGGGCAGATCACTGGCTCCCTGAAGCTCGCCCGGGCCGATCCCCAGTGCGTCGACCGCACCCAGCACCCAACGCGAGACTTCGCCCGTAAAGCCCCAGGGGTGGGCAGCGGTGAAGAGCATAACGTTCAGCCCGCCCAAGAGGGCGCCGCCAATCGCAATCGGCCAGCCGTGGACAAAGACGCGGCCCAGCACGTTGTTGATCTTGGCGGCAAAACTTTCCTCGTCGCTGCCGTGGAAGGGCATGTCGGGAATCGTCATGCCGCTGCGGCTTTCCCACCAGAGCACGAGGAGGTAGACAATCAGTAGCCCGAGCAGCGTCACCGCCACCGCGCCACCGTGGCCCAGATAGGTCGGCAGCCAGAGTCGAGGCCCGTCGGCGATCTGGAAATTCCACCACCAGTTCCATGTATACCCTGCCACCAGCAGACCGGCGGCGATGCCGCCGAAGGCGACCCACGAAGCGATGTAGCCTTCACCCATGCGGTAGATGCTGCCCGATACGCAACCGCCTGCCACCACCATGCCCACCCCAAAGAGCAGGCCGCCGACCACAGTGTGTAGCCCGAGCGGGAGCACATTGGCATCGGGCGGCAGGATGCCCAGGCTGGTATTGGGAATCTGGCGGCTCATCACCACGGCGAAGCCAAGGGTGGCGACCGTCAGCCCGGCCAGCACCGCTTTCATGCTGCGGCCGTGCCCCAGCAAAAAGATGTCGCGGAAGGCGCTGGCAAAACAAAACCGGCTGCGCTGCAACACAACGCCGAAGGCCAGCCCAAACGTCCAGAAAAGCCCCATTTCGCCGTCGATGATGTTGGCCGTCCACAGCAAGACGATGGCCGCGACTGTCGCCAACAGCCCGATCCAAATCCGGCTTGGGATCTGTGTCGTCTCCGAGTAGCCCAGCGCAATCAAGAGCCCGCGCAGCGGCGACGGCCGCGAGGATGGCGTCAACTGTGTGCTCATTGATCATCTCCTGTTTGGGGTGTGGATTCAGCCTGGCCGACAAACTGTGACCATTCCAGCCATGAACCGTCGTAGTTACGCACGCGCGTATAGCCCAGTTCGCGCAGCAGCACATAGGTGTGCGAAGCCCGCGCCCCCGACCGGCAATAGGTCACCACTTCCTTGTCGGGGGTGATACCCAGCGCCGCCAGTTCGGCGCACAGGGTTTCGTCCTGGCGCAGTGCGTCCCAGCCTTCGCTCGGAACGCCGTTCATCCAATCCCAATTGACGGCGTTGGGCAGGTGACCCTGGTTGAATTCACCAGGGCTACGTGTATCAATGATGGCCAGATCGGGGCGGCTCAACTGCGCCAGAATCCAGGGGCGATGCGCGATCTGGTCATCGTCTGGGTTGATTTCAAATTGGGTCTGCGCCGGTGTTAGCGCCACGTTACTGACCGGGCGTCCCTCTTCTTGCCAGCGATCCCAGCCGCCCGTGAGGAGGGCAACGTTGGCGTGTCCATAGCGGCGCAATCCCCACAGCACACGCGCGGCCGGCATGCCCCAATTGTCATCGTAAACGACGACGGTTTTGCTGCCGTCTACCCCCAGGCGGCTCATCTGCCGGGCATATGTCGCCGCTGGGAGCAGCATCCCCGCCACGCCGTTGACCTCGCCGCTCAGTTCGGCCAGTTCCACGCGCACGGCGCCGGGGATGTGTCCTTCGGCGTAACTTTCAGCGCTGCGCACGTCGAGCAGACGCAGATCGACGTGTTCGAGGTTAGCCGCTACCCAATCTGGCGTTACGATCAGGCCGGCTGGAATAAGGGATCGGTTGGCTGTTTCTGTCATCGTAGCTTTCTCGGAATTTGGTGGACAAAAATAAGTGCGCCGCCGGACATTCCGGCGGCGCACTTGCAAAAAAAAAGCGCTCAGGGAGGCTGAGCGCTGATCGTCATGCTCACCACCGGATTCGCACGGCTGCGAAGTACGGTGGTTCTTGGTTCGTCTCGGCTAGCAAGCAGGCTCTTGCACCGAAGACAGGGTCCACCGTCTCCGCAATAGACAAGAGCAACAACACAAGCATAGGTTGGATGTGACTGAAAGGTAGCCGGACATGGGTCAAAGTTTCCAGAAGTCAGGTTTCAAATGAGAATCTATCCGTAAGTTCACAGCAGCCCGGCAAAGTGGGCCTGCTTAGAGCGGACGTAGTGCTGCGCGCTGTAATTGACGGATATACCTAGGTGCTCGGCAAAGTTTAGTCGGCAGCCAGGATGTTGTCAAATCGCCGGCGGAACGAATGAGACGATCGTGCCTACGATCCCAGGTAAAGGTTGTCGTGGATGATGTTGGCGTAGCGGCGCATCCGGTTCTCTTGTTCGAGGGAGCCGTCGCCGTTTTCTCCGCGGCTGCGTGCGGCTAGCCCACTGCCGCCAATGCCTGGGATGTCCAGATTGTAGGCGGCGTCGGCCTGATGCAGTTTGAGGACGCCCTCAGCCAGGGCCGCGCCGGCCTGCTCACGCTGTCGGATTGCCGTACCTGCTGTGAGATTCTTGAGGTGAGTGATCAGCCCCAGGATGTCGTGGGCCGGTTTGGTGCCCGCGGCGATGATAATGCCGCTTAGAATGATGTCCCAGGTATCAGGGATAGTGCCGAGCAGCGTGGGCGCAAAGGGTCTCAGGTATTCGAGCAACCGCATGCCGCTATAATTGGCAACCAGGATACCGATGCCAAACCCTGCCAGCAAGCTGGTTCCACTCTTGAATTGCACGTAACTGGCGGTCTTGAGCGTGCTTGGTTGCCAGCGCAGGAAGCGGATCAAGAACCATTCGATGTAGTTCCAGCCAAGTTCGATGGTGCGTTCTACGGATGCGGCGGCAAAGAGGAGTGGCAGCAACACCGGCCAGATCTCGAGCTCCAAATCCTGCGCCAACGGGTGCGTCATCTCGGCGGCAGCCGCACCGGCCGCAGTTTGCATCATGATCAAGAGGACCAGCGCCAGCGCGCTGCATGCCTTCAGCCAATGCAGCCGTCGGCTACTCATAACGACAATTGAATGAAAATCCCGTTTCAGCATGGGCAATCCCCTTGAGGCAGATAAGCGAAAAGCGATAAACGAAACGTAACAAGCGAAATGATATCTCACATCGCGCGAATCAGTTCGATCAACAGGCGGACACCAAAGCCGGTGGCGCCTTTGGGTGTATCTGGTTTGCTGGTGTCGCTCCACACCACGTTGGCGATATCCAGGTGCGCCCACGGATACCCCTCAGTGAAATGTTCGAGGAACTTGGCGCTAGTGCTGACACCGCCGGTGCGACCACCGCTGTTTTTGACCTCGGCCATATCGCTGCGGATGGCGTCTTTGTACTCGTCCCACATGGGCATGGGCCAGATGCGTTCGCCACTGCGCCGTGAGGCAGAGAGCAAGGAATCCTGAAGCGCCTCGTTGTTGGCGAAGCAGCCGGCTGCTTGTTTGCCCAGAGCAATACCGATAGCGCCGGTCAACGTCGCCAGATCAACCACCGCCGACGGATTGAAGCGGCTGACGTAGGCCAGCGCATCGGCGAGGATCATGCGTCCTTCGGCGTCGGTACTGATGATCTCCGCTGTCTTGCCCTTCATGCCGCTGATGATGTCGCCGGGGCGGAAGGCATTGCCCCCGGGCATGTTCTCGACACAGGCCGCCACGCCAATCACGCGCCGCGGCAAATTCAGGCGACCGATTGCTTCCATCGCTGCGATCACCGTGGCCGCGCCGCCCATGTCGTTCTTCATACGCCACATCTCGTCGGCCGGTTTGATACTGATACCGCCAGTGTCGAAGGTGACGCCCTTGCCTACCAAGATTACCGGCTGTTCGCTTTCGTGGCCTTCGGGGGTGTGTTCCAGTATCACCAATTGCGCTTCATGTTGACTGGCCGCACTGACCGCCAACAACAGGTTCATCCCGTTCTGTCGCATTTCGTCTTCGCTGAGGGCCACGTACTGCAAACCGACATCCTCGGCCATGCGCCGGGTACGAGCGGCGAGTTCACCGGGCGTTAGCACATTGGGAGGGTCGCTCACCAGGTCGCGCGCTTTGGCCACGGCGCGGGCAATGATCTCACCGCGGACCAGGCCGGCTTCGAGCGCCGCCATTTTTGCTTCATCAAACTCGACGATCAGGGCATCGTTGAGCATGATCTCGTCGCGCTTGCGGCGGTATTTGTGGACACGATACGTGGCCAGCAGCGTGCCTTCGGCCAGCGCTTGGGCCGCAGCCGAAACGTCAATGCCGCCGATCCCTGCACCGTGGACAATGGTCGCGAAGCTTGTGACGCCCTTTAGCTTTTGCAGTTCACGCGCGGCGGTAGCAGATGCAGAACGCACGCCGTGCACGTCGAACTTTTCGCTTTTCCCCAAACCGACAATCAGCACGCGCCCCGCCGGAATTTGGCCGTTGGTGTAAATGAGCGCCGTCTTGCCTGCTTCTCCTGTGAAGTCTCGGCCGGCGATCAGTCGACGAATGGCGCCGTTGAGGGCTTTATCCACCACGCCGGTGGCGCCGCTGGGTTCAGTCACCCCCTCAAACAGGTTGACAACAAGACAATCGACTTCGAGTTCAACAATATTGCCCTGGACAGCTTGCAGATTCATCTTGACGCAGGTCCTTTCGTGCCGCGAAGCGATGGGAAAAACAGATTTGCCGATGCGAATTACAGGTTCTTTTGCAACCGTCTCGACGCTTCGTCAAGGACGGCGTCTGTTTTGCAGAAGCAGAATCGCGCCAGATCCTGGGCAAGGTGCTTATGCTCTGGGCTATAGAAAGCAGAAGGGGGAATGGCAGCCACGCCGACTTCACTGGTCAACCAGCGACAGACGTCGTAATCGCGTGGATCGCTCGTGGCCCTGGCAGGTGTGGGCAGGTGGGCCGTATCCACAAGAATGAAATACGATCCGTCCGGTGTCACCGGCGGCAGACCGGCGTTGATCAGCGCGGAGAGCAGCGTGTCGCGCTTGGCCTGGTACATAGTGCGCAACTCATCAAAATAGCCGCGTGGCCCCGCCTGCTCAAAGGCAATGCCCACCGCTTCTTGCAGCGGCGTAGCCACGCAGTAAGGGATCCACTGGTGCGCCATGAGCACAGCATGCGCCAGCGGACGCGGCGCGATCGCCCAGCCGATCTTCCAGCCTGTCACCGAAAAGGTCTTACCGGCGCTGCCCAGGGTGATGGTGCGTTCCCACATGCCGGGTAGGGTGGCGATGCGTGTATGCCGCGCCGCCCCGTAGACCATCCATTCGTAGACTTCGTCGCTGAGCAGCAGCAGATCGTGGCGGATCACAAGATCGGCCACGGCGCGCAATTCCTCACGACTGTAGACTTTACCCACCGGGTTGAGCGGTGTGTTGATGATCAGCAATTTGGTTTTGGGGGTGACGGCAGCCTCTAACTCGGCCATATCCAACTGCCAGCCCGCCGAATCGTGCGACCCTGGCAGCGGTCGCAGCGGCACGTAGACCGGTGTGCCGCCCGCCATAATCACCGACGCCGGATAGCTATCATAGAACGGTTCGATCAGGATTACTTCGTCGCCGGGGTTAACCAGCGCCTGAATCGTGGCGAAGATGCCTTCGGTCGCGCCGACGGTCACCACGATTTCATTCAGCGGATCGAGCGATCGCCCAAAGAGTGGACTGTAGACATCGGCAATGGCCTTGACCAAGCGCAGATGACCGGCGCCCCGGCTGTATTGATTGACGTGCCGACCCAGCGCCTGTTGCGCCGCTTCGATAATGAAATCGGGCGCGGGGAAATCAGGGAATCCCTGGCCCAGGTTCACCGCATTTTTCTCGATGGCCAGCGTTGTAAATTCGCTGAAGACAGTGGTCCCGAACGTTTTTACACGGTCCGCCGGCTCAAAAGTGGACGTGTCGGCTGAAGGGTTTGACGACGGCACGCGAGCTTCTCCCCAATCCGTTGATGTGTGGATTTCTATGCAGTGGCAATCATAGCATAGAGCCAATCGAATGTCATGTGTGAATGGTTTTTGAAAGACGAGAGAGAAGAAAGAACCCGACGACGGCATATCCTATGCTGAGCAGAATCCCCGCATCACCGGCCAGGTATTCAGATAGCGTCGATCCACCCGCGGTAAAGGCCGCCCCCAGCGCCCAAAATGTATTGTGCGCCGAATGGGCAATCGACGCCGGCCACACGCTGTCGGTGCGCAAGCGCAGATAGGCAAAGAAGAGGCCGGCCGTGGTCGTTGCCAAGAGAAAAAGCGGCACGGTGATCCACATGTTCTGATCGGCGTGATACTGATCCGTTAGCAACATAAAGGGGAGGTGCCAGATCCCCCACAGCAAGCCGCTGAGCAGCGCTGCCTGCCATGCGCCGAACGATGTAAGATTTGGCAGCAGGTAGCCGCGCCAGCCCAATTCCTCGCCCAGCGAGACGGTGACCGAATTGGTGACGATCAGGAATAGCGCCAGCAGGGGCATCAGCCAGGCCGGCATCTCGAAACCCATCCACTGCTCGGGGACAGTGAGCGTTCCCCAGCCGATTGCCCAAACGATGGCATAGGCCACACTCATCACCAACAGCGGCACAGCGACGGCGACTCCCCATGAGCGCCAGCCCGCCCGATGCAGCCCCAGAATCGCCCATCCACGCCGGTGATAGCCATCTCGCGTGACAAGCAGGAGCATGAGCAGCACCGCCACCGCTGGGGTGAACATGTACAGTGTCGTGCTGGGGTTGGGTAGAAAGATGACTACAAAGCCGAGCGCCAGAGTTAGTAAGTAGAAAATAACCGCTTTGGCCGTCATGGATAGTTGGGTCAGCATAGCATCCTCACTCTGCATATGAAGATCGGAACTACACAACGGACCATGATGAGATGGTCCGTTGTGTAGTATCGCATCATATAGTTGCCTTGTCTGTCAACCGAATGTCGACAGAATCTGCGACGAAAGACGGTAATTTGTCTACGTGTGGTGGTTTTGGGGCGCGCTGTGATCGTGAAAGACGCCATTGCGATGCATACGCTGATGCAGCCGGTTGTAGGCCCCCTCCAGGATCGAGCGCATCTGACGCAGGCGGGCAGCGTTTGTGTGCGGAGCGAGGACATCCAGATAGGCGATGGAGCCTTCGATCTGGTCCAGGACGGCGGCGGCATCGGTCGGCGAGTAGATGGGCGCGTCCCCCACGATCACCTGCACGGCGCTGGTATGGGCGGCGATGTCGTCAGGGTTATCGTTGTAGCTGCCGCGCACACGCAGCGCGATCCAGGTGGAGCCGTCCACGCGCAGGCGAGCGCTGCCTGAGGCAGATAGCAGATGCGCAACCTGAGTGCTCTCCACCGCCAACCCCCCCACAACGATTTCAACGGCGTCGACGGGCATCGATACAGAGTCCACCTTCCAGGTCACTTCCACGGTGCCGCCGGAAGCGGGCAGGTGCAGCGTGCTGCCCGGCCGGTGACCGTCCACACCGATCTCGACCAGCGGACCGACGGTGACGAAGGTGTTGCCTGCTTTGGTGGCGGTCATCCAGTTTTCGTATGTGAACTCTCGTTCACCTAGATGGGTGTAGGTGCGTACCCCACCCAGCAACGAAGAGGCCGCCATTTTATCCGATCCGCCGCAGACGGGGACGTGGTAACCCAGGTTAAGGAAACGATACCAATCGGCGATGCCATAGGGACTGATCTGGGCGTTGTAAGGATTGAAGGTCATCATTTCGATGGCGTGCACCAGCCCGAGCACGATATCCGCAGCGCGCTCACCCTGTGGGTTGGGGCCGTGTGGCATCACCACCAATCCGCCCTGATCGATGCAGCGCTGCGCCCATTCGGCCATCACCAATTCTTGTGGATCGCCGATGGCCGATTCGGAAGGGCCGCCGGTGCAAAGCGGGTTGATCATGCGCCCGCTGTAGCCGAGTAAGGAAATGTGGCCGAGCACCTGCATCCGGTTCTCGGTGCCCACCCGCACCAGGAATTCACCATCGCCGCCGAATTCTTTGGCGCCGATGGTGGTTTTGCCGTCGAAGTCGGTGGCGTTGCTGAACATTTCACCCCACTGGCTTGCCAGCAAGTTGACCACATTGACGCCTTCGGCCTCTCCTTCCAGCAGTGCGGTCTGCGGCGACAGGAAGTGGACGTGCGTGTCCGCCGTGACCCACCCTGCCTCGCGCCAGTGGAGCACCCGCTCTAGTTCAAACACGAGCTCATCGGTGTCGGCTGTCACCTCGACGACGGTGCGCAGCGGCTTGACCTCGTAGCCGCGGCTGATTTCGACGTAGACCGGCCCCAGCGGCAGATCGACATCCACGTCACCGTCGACGTAGCTGTACTGGTTGAGGCGGTTGACGAACTCACCGTAGTTGTCCTCGAACCAGTAGCCGTTGACGCGGCGATGGCGGTTGCGCGGAGAAAGGTATTCCCCCGCCGCGCCGTGCAGATGCAGACGTACCGAGACAGGCTGCCCCGATCCTTTTTCCACGATGCGCAGCCGTACAGGACGGTGGGCCGGCGCAATCTCGGCGATACCTTCTCCGTTTAGTTTAGAGAGTTCATAGAAGTGGCGCTGCTCGCCCTCACCCACATAGAGGCGCGCCGCCGGGTGAGCAGAATACTCGATGATGACGGCGTTTTCCGCCGGCGTTGGCTGAACGTTGGGATCGGCATTGAGCCAGCGTTCGTGATCGTAATCCAGCGCGGTGCGGGCCGAGATGACATAGCCCAGATCGATGGCGATGTCGTCCACTTCGCCAAGTCGGTTGAGGGCGACGCCGCCGGGCAGGGCAAGGCGTAGTTTGCGGCGGACCCCGGCACGCAGGGGATGGTCCTGGAGGGTGGTGCTGCTGAGTCCGTAGACGGCGACGCGTTCGCTCCCAGCCACCAGGCGCAGGCGACAAATGGGGCGATCCGGGTGCGGGTTGGGCAGGGCGTAGAGCCAGAGTTGTCCCCGGCTGCGGTTGCGTGTGGATTCGTGGCGTGTCTCGCCGCGTCCGTAGAGCGTAGACGGCATGCGCCCCAGTTGGATCTCTTCGCTGACGCTGTTAACAATCTCGTGCGCCGTGGCCGGGATGGCCTCGAACGGGCTGGCGCCCCAACCGATGTGGCTCTGCTGGATGGCGAAGCGCCGCCGGATCGGTGTGACCACGCTTTCACCGTCCTCAAATTCGAGCACGTAGTCGGCCACAGCGTCGCCGACGAGATTACCGTCCACCGCGAAATCGGCCAGGTCGTCGGCGTAATTGGTGATGCGGTCCTCAACCGCGTGCAGAAAGATCAGATAGCCGGCGTGGACTGATCCTAGATCGAGGACGACGTCATTCTGGTCCAACAGCAACACATTGGCGGCGTCGGGCTGCCCTAAGTCAAAAGGCATACCGATCAACGACTGCGCTCCATAGCCGAACGCATCGGGGTCGGCGAATGTGTCCGGCAGGTCGGTGCGCTTGTGCGTGTAGTGACCGGTCAACGAAATCGGCTGAAAGTGGGGTGATGGTGGGATGGGGTGCATGCGAGCCTCCGATAGCAGATAGCGGTTTGCTGTAAGCAGTGTGGGTAGAGAAGGCAAAGTGCGAAGGGCACAAGATGCCAATCGCAACTTGGGGTGTCATCTCCGGTACAGATCCTCGAATGTATGCTGCGGTCGCCATCCTAGCAGCCGCTTGGCCTTATCAATCGGGAAAACACCGTGGGGCAGCTCTGCGCCGATGTGCATGGTTTCGTAGGGCGACGGCATTTCGGGCGCGGCGACCGCACAACGCAGGGCACGGGCTGCGTCTTGCCACGAGACGCTCAGCGGGTGAATGTAGCGGCTGGGGACATCGGGATTGCGAAAGGCGCAGAAGGTCAGGGTCGGCACGCTCAGGCCGAATTGATCGGCGAAGAGACGGCAGATCTCCTGGCCGAGTAGCTTGCTGGGGATATAGACCCAGCCGGTGCCGGGGCGCGGCGGCACGTCGTCCACCACGTAGTCGTCCCAGTCATAGCCGCCCGCGCCGCGTTCACCCAGCATGAAAGGGCCGGTGTGCACAACGCGGTGAATGCCGTGGGCGACGGCCGCGCGCATGACGTTGTACGCACCCAGCGTGTTGACGCGGAAGGCGTCGGCGGGGTCATGCCGCACGACGCTGACGTTGATGATGGCATCCATCCCCGCGCAGGCGGCCATTACCTGATCCGGGTCGCGCACGTCCACAATCTCCCAGGTGTGCGGCGAGGCCGGTGGCTTGGGCAGCGGCGCACCGGGCGACTGCGGCGGGCGCTTCCCCAATTCCTCAGCCGAAGCGACGTCGGTCAGGCGGACGGTGTAGTGCTGCGTCAGATCTTCTGCCAACTGGCTGCCCAAAGGACCACCGGCGCCGAAGACCACCACGTTGCGGATCGGCCGCGCCGGGATCGGGGACGGTTTGGCAGGAGACGGCGGCGTGGATTGGCTGCCGAACGTGTGCTGAGGTGTGAAATTCAGGGGCTCGTCGGCGGCGCGAGCCAGGGGCACGGCCGCATTTTCCCCCGCCGAGATGTGGAAGATACGCCAGCCCGTCACATCGGCAGCCAGGGCGCTGTGGATGGCGGCGATGGCGTCATCCACGTGCAGCCGGCGCGGATCGTCTGCCTGTTGCGCCGCGCTGATGCTGTCCACCAGTGTGCCGAAGCGCAGGCAAATGGCCGGCGTGCGCGTCACACGCACCACTTCGCGGGTAACGACTTCGGCCAGATAGGCGCACAACACCGGCAACTCGGTGGATGGCTGCGGGCGCCACGTTTCATCCACACGGTAGCGATCCCAGAGCGAGGCGAAGAGATCGAGCGAACTGCCCAAGATCACGCGGGCGCCGCCTTCGCCCGCAGCTTTGATCAGTTGATAGGTGCCGCGGGTAGCGTGATCGAGCGTGTCGGTCTCGTTACCCAGGCTCACGGTGATGGGCGCCAGGTGGATCAGCGTGTCCACACCGTCGACCATGGCATCCACAAACGCCTGATCGCGCAGATCGCCGGTATGGGTGTCGGCAGTGGGTAGGGGCGCGTCAAAGGCAGTGTCCACGGCTCGGATCGGTTGGTCCTCAGGCAAGGAGGCAAGCAGAGCACGCGCCAGGAAGTGGTTTGCGCCGGTCAACAAAAGCATGAGTCACCTCAAGTGGATGGGAAGGAGAATGAAGATGGGTGGATCTTATCACGCAGACGGAGGAGACTCAACCACGGAATACCACAAAAAAATGAGCCCCAGTCGGTTTAGACTGAGGCTCATTTTTTGTTTTTGGTTTGAATGATCATCTTGTCATTTCCCTCGCCTAGCGGGCGACACTGGAGCGGGGTTGCTCGAAGTTGTGTCTTGCCTGTTCAGCAGGGATCTGCATGCGGCGTCCGAGGGAGACCATCATCGCGCCGAGGTTGATCATCAGGGCGGCAAAGCGCCTGGAGTGGCTGCCGAGGTGGAAGGACTTGCGATCCTGTTCGCTCTCACGCAGAAAATCCTGGTAGCGCTGCCTGGACATCTCGTAGTGGTTGTGATTTAAGTGCAACATGTGATCCCCGTCTCGCTCTTCCACGGGCTGGGGGCGCCGATGCGGAAGCTGAAAGTTTGTTGTTGTACAGCTTAGGGCAGAGACGCTTTAGCCAGTATGCCGTCTTTGCGAACACACCCGCCATGCCAAATGACCGTACCTGACGTATCATCTAGACTGTCTCTGTCGCTGCTGGTAGCCACAGTATAGTGTGAGTCGGCTGCGTCGTCATCAGAGAAATGCCGATTCCCATCTACAACGAAAGGATGATCGAGGTACACACAATGCCCTTGCGTTTCGCCAGATCTGCGTGTTTTGTGGAATACTAGGGGCCACTTGTTCCGCGTCTAGCCACGGCCACAGGACCTATGCACAGCCTACTCATCCGAATCCAACTCATCGCCCTGTCTGTCGGCCTGATCGCCGGCTGTGCCGGCTCCGCCGCGCTAGGACCGTACATTCCTGCCGCCGGTGAACCCCGGCCAACGCCCGCCGCTACCGCAACGTCGGCACCCACCGTGGTCGAACCGACGGCGACGCCGCAGCCCGAAGAGCCGACGCCCACGCCTGCGCCACCGTCCGCCGAACTCGAAGATCGGCTCGACACGCTGAGTTACTGGGTGGGCCAGTGGCGATCCATGCGCCTGACCAATACACCTGTCGATGATCCTGTACTGCAAGAGGTGATGGTGCTGCTCGTCAACAGCGCGGACGAATTGGGGCTCGACGTTGACGCCCAGTCGCTTTCCACCGTGGAGCCATACGACGAGGCCGAAGCCCTGGTCCAGCAGATTGCCCTGGCTGTGGGGGCACAGTATGGGCCAACGGTGCAGGCAACCTTCGAGGTTCGCTATGCCACCCAGGTGGCCAACCTGCTGCTCTGGTTTGTCAACGAAACCATGTCTACCGTCGAAGTGCAGGAGCGCGCCTATCTGGCGGGCAACTATCTTTCCGCCGCCATCATCAGCGCCCAGCGAGCCGGGCTGCAAGGGGAATTGTTGGGGCAAGGGCTGCAACTCTCGCGCAATATGTCACGCGGCGCAGAACCGCTGGAAGCCTCGCGCGAAGTATTTATGTGGCGCATCCGTGTGCTTTCCTGGTTGGGGAACCAGAATGATCTTGCCTCCGCGCCCGCGGCTGAATCCTCTGCGCCTGCGGCCGACCCTGCAGAGCCGGTGCGTGCGCCGCAGGAACTTTATCTGACGATGGGCTGCGTGGACTGTCACTACCTCAAGGATCCCATAGACGAAGTAGCGCTCAATAACCTCATCGCACCCAGCCTCGAACACCTGCCCGAAGTCGCCGGCGGGCGCGTCCCCGGCCAGGATGCCGTCGACTACGTCCACCAATCGATCATCGATCCACGGGCGCATGAGGTCGAAGGGTATGAAGCCGATCTCATGCCCCTGGGCTATGCCGACGAAATGAGTGGCGCCGAGATCGACGCCCTGGTGGCCTGGCTACTTGATCCGCAGAGGGAAGAATGAGGGGTATCACCAGGGGTGCGTCCCAAGTTTATCAGTTCTGATCTTCAGGGCAGCTACGCAGAACGGACCGGCACGGAGGCCGGTCCCTACACGTAGGGATGGACCTCCGTGTCCATCCGTCGTGGCTTCCCGGTAGACATGGACCCACCTAATAATATGGGACACACCCGCTTTCACCCACCGCTCAAATGCACCAATAGACTGCTGGATTAGTACTTTGTGAACAGTGTTGGCGGGCATTTATTGTGTACTTCAGATTCGGGGCGAACTTGACCCCCAATAGAGGTACGGGTTTGGGTGGGGCGGGGAACCGACGTGTCCTGCCGGCGAAACTACCTGCCGCCCCACCCAAACCCCTACGACTTGCCCCCAACTTGAATTACACCCGGGCATTTATTGTGTGTGGGCCGGAGGCCCACACACAATAAACCTTAACAAAGTTCTGCTTACAGAGTATTCAATTCTGGGGCGAACGTCAGGCGCTGACCATTTCGCGCACATACGGGATCGTCATCGGCCCTTCGGGGAGAACAGCGATGGGCACATCGGGGCCAAGGCGCTCGACGGTGCGGCGGATGTAGGCGTTGAGGTCGTTGATCGGTTCGATGTGGGCCTGCGTCACCTGCTCCGCGCTCAGTTCGCTATACAGAGCCACCTTCGCCTTAAGCAGCACCTGTGCGAATTTCTGCACTTGCCACTGATCCAGCATATGAAAACCGGGCGCGTACACCGTGTCGAGCATGGCCTGTGCAGAATCGTGTTGATAGAGGAGTTTGGCGAAGTTGCCGTGTTCGGGGAAGCCGTCGTTGCAGCGCGCTGCCACGATCAACAGCCCGCCATCTTCCACGATTTCGGTGGCAGCGCACATGCCCTTCACTGTTTGATAGAGATTCTGATCGAGCGGATAGCCGCTGTTCGTCGTGATCACCACCGGGTAACGCTGCGGACAGGCTACCATAGCCGTCTCTTTGACCACGCGACAGCCCACTTCGTGCGCTTCGATCACATCTCCACAGTAGAAGCCGGTGATCTGGCGTTGGTGGTTAAGCGTCACGTTGACGAGGAAGGTGACGGGCAAAGCCGATCCGCGGTCGCGGATCTGTGCCTGTGTGATGTTGTCTTCGAGGACGCCCCAGGTGCTGTGTGGGTGACCAATCGCCTCGGCGCGGTGGTAGTGCATGATCGCTGCCAGGTTCGCTACCCCGGGGAAGATCGCCTTATACCCACCCGAAAAGCCGGCCATGAAGTGCGGTTCGATGAAACCAACCAGGATTCGTTTGTCCGCTTCCACGTAGGCGCGGTTGAACTTCAACGGCGGTTTGTGACCATCGGCTGGGCGCACTTCGATCATGCTTTCGTCGTCGTAGGCATTGTGGTTGATCACGCGCACCCGGCTCAGCACGCTCTCACCGACGATGGCGCGCAGTTCTTCGACGGTATTAGGACGATGCGTACCTGTCCCCACGATCACCGTAATCTGTTGCGCGGGGACATGCCCGATCTCATCAAAGATCCAGGGCAGCAGCCGATCCGAAGGCAGGGCGCGGGTGCCGTCGGCGATGACAATCGCTACGCGGTCGCCCGCATCGATCAACTCCGCCAGGGGCGCTGCAGCAATCGGATGGCGCACGGCCTTACGAAATGCTGCTTCTTCATCGGGCAGGCCGGGCACAAACTGGGGACGCAATACCGTGACATTGTCGCCGGGGATCTCGACGTCGACCCCATCTTTGCCGTATTGTAGGTGGACGTTCATGATTGTCTCCGAGTTGCGTGTTGCGTCAAGGAATGACGCCGCTTGAAAGATGTATGGTTCAAGTTAAAACACTCGCCGCGTTTTGGCAACATGGATAATTCTAATCGAAGCTGAAAGTCTCATGAATTCAAATCCTCTTCCTCCCGTTTCCATCGCGTTGACCCAACTGGGGATCGCGCATCGTCTTTTTCGCCACACCGAGCCGGTTCACTCTTTGCAAGAAGCCGCCGCCGCCCGCGGACAGTCACCCGATCAAGTGGTGCGCAGCCTGCTCTTTCGGCTAGGCGAAGGCGAGTATACCATGGTGCTGGCCGCCGGCCCCGACCAGATTTCGTGGAAGGCCTTGCGCCGTTATTTGGGCCGCTCGCGTGTGACGATGGCCGAGCGCGATGAAGTGCGCCGCGTCACCGGCTACGAGATCGGGGCGGTCGCTCCGTTTGGGATGCCGACATCGATCCCGGTTGTGCTGGATGAGCGCATCTTCGACCAGAATGAAATCTCGATTGGATCGGGCGAACGCGGGGTGGCCGTCATCCTGTCGACTGCGGATCTGATACGGGGATTGAACGATCCGCCGTCGCTGAACTTGACCGAGTAAGGGTGTGTCTCAGCCTGGGCGGCAGATCCGCTGCAAGATCTGTTACTCTCTGCGCGGATCCATCAGCTCATCCACGTGCATCCAGATCACCCGTGCATAGCGAAAGAGGATTGGCGATAGGATGGCAAGGGCAATGCTGACGGCGATGGTGAACGAGAGCGCCGATGCGCCGTTGAAGTAGAGGATCAGCAACATCGGCACCAGGACCAAAAAGGCCATGACGTAGCCGATGAAGACCGAATTCATAAAGTAGCCTGTCTCGCGTTCATACTTGGTGCCACAAACGGGGCAGTGTTCGTGCATCCGCCATAGCCCGGCAAAGATCGGTCCTTGCAGGCAGTGAGGGCAGCGTGTATGAAGAATGGCAGAAAAGCGAGACACAGAGTCTGTTCCTTCAAGAAGGGCTATGCGTGATCCAGGGGCAGCACGGTGGGTTGTAGATCGTCCGGGCCGATCAGGTCGGTCAGTTCGCGCTGTGTCAGTGGACGTCCTTTGCCGGCAATCGCGGTCAGCGCGGCTTCGAGGACGTTGGTGCCGAAACTGCGCCCGTCCAGGCGCGGTGTCACGGTGACAAGGTGCGAGACGCCGCGCACGCGAAGCATCTCTATGTCTTCACGCGTGGTCGTGTTCGTGACGACGATTTTGCCGTCCATTCGCCTGGGCAGATTGCGCTTGATGTAGTGGAAGTCATCACAGATGACCGATGCCCAATCGTACGCCTTGCCATACTTGGGCACGATCTTGTCCTGTTCCTCACCGGTCGGGTAGATCCATTCGAACGGCACCCGCCCCATAACCGGCAGCATCACACGCGCCAGGATGTGCAACGTACTCAGTTTGTGAATAAAGATCGGCACCCCAAGCCCAAACGCCAGATCGCCGAACATCACCTCGTAGCCGGCGTCGATGAAACTGCGCGCCATGGCGTAACGCCCCACCCCTACACAAAATAGCGCCCGCTTGGGCTGGATCGGTGGGAGCAGCGGTTGCATCCGCTGCGCCATCCGCCGCTCGACAAGGGTGCGCAGCCCACCGCCATCCACCACCGGTGTCTTGATGCCCTCAACGATCGAGTGTACCGAGTGAAGTGGATAGTAGTCGGCATTGACCTCGATGCCCAGGTCTGCGCCGCCAAAGCCGAAGGCGTCGACCTTTCCGTCTAGATCGAGGAAAAGGCGGCGCATCGCCTCTCGATCCCCATTAGCGCCGATCCGTTCCAGGCGAATCTCCTCGCCGCAGAGCACGGTTTCGCTGGTGTGGTTTCGTCGATCACTGCCCAGGCTAATTGAGACGGCACGTTTCATTCGGATTCCTTATCTCTGACTAGATCACGCCAACCGAGCGCCCTGCCTCTGCGAAAACATTGATGGCAAAATCGATATCGGCCGGGGTATGCGCCGCCGTAACATTGGCGCGCAGACGTGCGCTGCCTTCGGGCACGGCGGGCGGCAGCACCGGCAGCACAAAGACGCCGTGATGCTGGCAATACTGTGTCATCGCCAGGGCGCGCTCCTCACTGCCCACCATAATCGGCACGATGGGCGTCACGGTTACGCCGGTGTCGAAGCCGGCGGCCTGCAACCCGTCGATGAAGTGGCGCACATTGCGGCTGAGCAACTGGTTGCGTTCTACCGCTTCATCTTTCAGCACATGGAAGGCTTCGATGATCGCCGCCGCCACAGGAGGCGCTACCGCCGCGCTGAAGACGAATCCGCGCGCCGAGTGGCGTAAGAAGTTGATCAGTTTTTTGTCGCCTGCAATGTAGCCACCCACACCGGGAATCGTCTTGCTCAGGGTGCCCATCTTGACGTCAATGCTGCCCGGCATATTGTAATACTCTTCGATGCCGTGTCCATTAACGCCAAGCACACCGAGGCTGTGTGCTTCGTCCACCATCAAACGTGCATTGTAGCGGCGGCAAAGATCCACTGCTGCCGGTAAATTGAGGATATCGCCATCCATACTGAAGACAGCATCGGCCACCACCAACTTGCCCACATCGGCTGGGGCTTCGCTCAAGCGTTTTTCCAGATCATCCATGTCATTGTGTCGGTAGCGGACAAACTGACCACGCGCCAGCAGACAGCCATCCACGATGCTGGCATGGTTCCATTTGTCTGAGATCACCCAGTCGCCACGGCCCACCAGCGCGCTGATCGTAGCCAGATTGGTCACATAGCCTGTGGCAAAGACGATGGAATCTTCGCGGCCGACAAACTCAGCGATGGTCTGTTCCATTTCGACGTGTAGATCGAGCGTGCCGCCCAGGATGCGTACCCCATGAGTGCCCGTGCCATATTTATCGGTGGCGGCTTTGGCTGCGGCTGCGATCCGCGGGTGGTTGAGCAGCCCCAGGTAACTGTAGGTAGCGAACATCAACTTGCGTTGACCCTCTGTGACCACCCACGGCCCATCCACCTCTTCGACGGGCTGAAAATAGTAGTACAGATCCTCCTGTTTGGCGTTCTCTATGCGTTCCCACACTTCTTCGATTTTCCAACTGAAACCATCTGTCCGGGTTAGGTCAGGGGTCGCAGGTGCAGGGTGGACGCCATTGGTAGCAGCCGGTGCATCTGTCGCTCCGGGTTGATCAGGAGATAGGCCCTTGTTCTGAAGATGTACGCTAAAATTCTGCATCTGGTTATGTTCCTCTTGAAATTCCAAATTCAAACAAAACGTCTCCGGTTGCGGCGGAACAAAGTGAATGCGTAACCGAGGACGGCGCGTGCCGAATGTTGACTGGGGATCCTTCCACGAAGTGCACAATAGGGGGGAGATGGGGTGCTGACTTATGGAAAGCCTCTGAATTGTTTGAGAAATTGTATCTTAAAGATAGAGGCTGTGCAAAGCACAAGGGTATTGCCTGCCGCCAAAGGCTGCTTTCTATCCTCGGCAGCGGACCGCAGACAAGGTCTACACTCCTGGCGAAATACCAAATCACGGTACACAGTTGGCCCGGTCCAATCGGGCACAGTCACGATATATCTTGCCTTGATTCCCTTGAACTGCAGGCAATCAGGTGGTACTGTGGGGTCTGAAGAGCGTCCTGTCGAAGTGAACTCGTACTGTAAGATGTGATGTAAACGATGTACTGTAAGATGTGTCGATTGAAGTAATTTTCGGAGCTATCTATGAATCAGATCAAATCCCCCACGCTGTCGAGTCAAGCGCGACATGTATCCACAACCGAGACTGTCCTCGCCGATGCCATGCCGCCTCTCTTCTTGCCGCACCGACTTGTGCGCCATGGAGATATCCAAACCTTGCTTTCTATGCGCGCAAGCAAAGCTGAACAGCCGGTTACGGTCGGTGAACAGCCCATCTTGCTCGACGCCGGCCCCGATTACACCGGAATGGACCCGGAACGGTCGGTGCGGCTGCTGGCCTATTACACGGCTCAGCGCAGCGACGGCCCCCGCCGTGGCCTGGTTTTAATGTTTCATGGTTGGGAAGGATGCAGCCATTCGCACTACAATTTGCTCACCGGCAGTCGTTTGATCAAGGCCGGATACGATGTGGTGCGTTTGAACTTTCGCGATCACGGCAACACGCATCATCTGAACAAAGGGATCTTCTACTCGACGCTCATCGAAGAAGTGCAAGTGGCTGCCGAGCAGATCGCGGCCTGGGCCGGGGATGATCCATTTTACGTGATCGGCGCTTCGTTGGGCGGCAGTTTTGCTCTGCGTCTCGGCCTCCGTTGGGACATGGATCGCTACCCCAATCTGCGTCGTGTGATTGCGGTGAATCCGGTTGTCGATCCCAATCACACCGCCGATGTCCTCGACCGCAGCCCTCTCTACCGTCATTACTTCCGCAAACGCTGGCTCGCGTCTCTGCAGCGCAAGGCGGAACTCTTCCCCGATCTCTATCCCGATCTAGCGCCGTTGACCCGCCTGCATGGGATGCGCGAGATGACCGAGTGGCTGGTTCGCCGCTATGGACCGTATCACAACGCCACCGAGTATTTCGACGCCTATGCCGTGACCAACCAGGACATTCAACATCTGGCCATTCCAACCACCATCATCACCTCTACCAATGATCCCATTATCTCGGTGGAGGATTTCTACGAATTCGCTCAGAGTCCCTATTTGGATGTGCAGATCCATCCGTCAGGTGGTCACGTTGGCTACGTTGAACTCTTCCCCTTCCGCCATGCACTGCCCGGTCTGATCATGAACCAGATAGATCGTGTTGATAAGGCGATCGGCACAATTCCCGTTCCCGGCTGAACCGTCTGGTTTCGGAATTGTTTTTGGCTGTGATACAATCGGCTTTTGTGTTCTATCAGGCAGTGAGATCACTGTCTGATAGTTTGGTTCCAGAATGAAAAGCAAAGGACAGGGGATCCGGCTATGCATGCCTTGATTGTGGGGGCCTCAGGACAACTGGGTCAGGCGTTGAGTCGCGCCTGCGCCGGGATGGATCAACTGACGCTATGGACTCGTCCTGCGCATGACGTCGCCGATCCGCGGATCGCCGATGCCGTGGCCGATCTCGCTCCCGATGTGGTGATCAATGCCGCTGCCTGGACGAACGTCGACGGCGCCGAGTCTGACCCCGATGCAGCCTACGCCGCCAACGCCCTGGGGCCTTCTTATCTGGCCGATGGCTGCGCCCGTTGCGGTGCGGAGTTGGTGCATGTAAGCACCAATGAAGTCTTTGCAGGGGATGCGGGGCGCTTCTATCGGGAGTATGATCTGGTTGACCCGGGCAGCGTCTACGCGCGCAGTAAGGCCGCCGGTGAGCGCGCCGCACGCCAGGTTTGGGCACATCTCTACGTGGTGCGCACGGCGTGGGTCTATGGGCCTGGTGGCAACAACTTTCCTGCCAAGATTGTGCGTGCTGCCGACCGCAACGGTGCCCTGCGCGTCGTGGCCGATGAGTTCGGCAACCCAACCTACGCACCCGATCTGGCTGCGGCCATCATCCAGTTGATCGAGACGAAACGGTACGGTATCTATCATCTCACCGATCAAGGGCATTGCAGCCGCTTTGAATGGGCCGTCCATCTGCTCGATCTCAGCGGCCGGGCCGACGTCCCCGTGACGCCGATTGCAGCCCACGAATGGCCACGACCTGCGCTGCCGCCCAGCCATGCGGTCCTCGTCAACCAGGCCGGCGCCGCCCTGGGGATCACATTGCGTGACTGGCGCGATGCCTTTGTCGACTATCTACGCGCCGAAACCAGCCTGACGAAAATTTAGATTCGTCTCGACCGATCTTGGACAGTTATTTGGATTCAATCAGTGCAATCGAGGTTCTGCATGAGTGAAGAGACGCCCCAAAACGGCAATCAGCCCGATCCGCGCCACAAGAAGCCCAAGCGGGCCGAACTGCCAGAAAATGCCAGCCGCTCCAACGCCGTCACCGAGGACGAAACCTACGGCGCCTTGCGCTCGGACAACCGTGTGGTGATGCGCCACAACATCGCCCTCAATCTGGAAAGCTTCGCCGCGGCCACCGAGACCTTTACACCCCGCCCTACACGCAGTTTCCCCGAACTCAAACGGGTGCGCCCGCCCTTTTTTAGCCTCATCGTGCCCAACTACAATGGACGCCATCATCTGCCCACGCTCTTCGAGGCGCTCGCCGCGCAGTCCTTCGCCGATTTTGAGGTGATCTTTGTGGACGATGCCAGCAACGATGATTCTGTGGCCTTTGTCGAAGCTGAATATGCCCATCGACTGAACCTGCGGCTGCTGATCAATCGCCACAATCTCGGCTTTGTGGCCAGTGTCAACGCTGCCGCCGATGCCGCCCGCGGACGCGTGTTGATCCTGCTTAACAATGACACCGAACCGACCACGACCTGGCTGGCCGAAATGGCCAGAGCCGTGTGCGCCAACCCCGACGCCGCCATGATTGCCAGCAAACTGCTGCTCTTTGACGACCATACACGCCTCCATACCGCCGGCGACATGATGGGCACAGACGGCATTCCCTTCAATCGCGGCGTGTGGGAAGAAGATGGGGGGCAGTATGACGCCGATCTCAACATCTTCGGCGGATGCGGCGGCGCAGTCGCCATTCGGCGCCAGGTGTGGCAGGCCCTGGGTGGCTTCGATGAGTCTTTCTGGATGTACCTGGAGGACGTCGATTTTGCCTTTCGCGCCCAACTCAGCGGCTGGCGCGCCGTCTTCGCCCCGCAGGCGCGCGTGTATCACAAAATGAGCAGCAGCGGCGGCGACGAACTATCCAGCTATTACGTGGGCCGAAACACGATCTGGATGCTGATCAAGAACATGCCCACACGGCTGATCCTGCGCCATCTGCCCCAAATCCTGCGGGCACAGGTAGAGATCGCAATCGACGCCCTGCGCAACATCCGTGGCCGAGCCGCCCAACAGCGTCTGCGTGGGCAGATCGCCGGGTTGGCCGGGATACCGGCCCAACTGCGCAAACGCGCTCTGATCCAACCCCGGCGCTGGGCCGATGACGAGGTCATCGCCGCTCGTCTGTCTCAGCCCAAATGATCGGCGCCACGGCTGCCGGGAAAGCTGAGTGGGGTGCGCCGAGACAGCAGTATTTTGTAGATGCTTTGTAAGCTGATTGTTACCCTTAGCCCATGAATGTCCCGCACATAGTACTATAATACTATTATTACAAGGATGCGGGCGTTGGGTGCCAAACCCGTTTGGCGGCTGGGTTTCGTTGACGGAAACGACCCGCCAACCGGCTAACTTTCTGCGGCGCCTGCTAAACAATCTAGGCTTTCAGGAGGCATCATGAACTATGCAGAGTTGTTAACCCCGCAGATGTTAGACCTTGTGTTACCCACACTTGGCATGAGTATCTTGATCAACTTCTTGCTGTTGAGTGCGCTCTTTTTCCGAGGTCTTCGTGGCTGGCTTTCATCCCAACTGTACGTGTTCTGGGTTGCCCTGCGCATGACGCTTGGGCGCAGCAACCGTGACATGGCGTAAAGACCAACGGGCGACGATCCACATCGTCGCCCGTTCTTTTTCGTTGATCTTATCCCCGTTGTCGCTTCAGAAAACCCCGCTACCCCTACCTGCGCCTTGTGCCAATCTTCGCTGATCGCCGCTTTCCAAGAATCTGTGATAGAGTAATTCTTGTATAGCCAAGCATTGGCGGCCAACAGGTTGTTGCCTTGCTGACCGCTCGTCCACCCGCTGCATCGCCGCAGCATCAACGGCGAAAGGAATGAGCATCATGTCAGAGCAATTGCGCATGTGGGTAGAGATCAGCTTCAACATTGTCTATCTCCTCGTCGTCTGGGGATTGGTGATCGCCATGTGGCAGCGCCGCGATCAGATTGAGCCGTCGCAACAGTGGGCGCGTCTCTTCATCGCCGCCTTTGCCCTCCTCGCTTTGGGGGACACAGGCCACGTTGGCTTTCGCATCGTAGCCTATGCCGTGGGTGATCTTGACGCCACCTTCAGCCTGGGTGGGTTAGAATTGGGCTGGGTTGGGCTAGGCGCGCTGTCCACCGCCGTCACCGTCACCTTCTTCTATAGCTTCATGCTCTTCATCTGGCAGCAGCGTTTTGGTCGACCCCTCGGCTGGTTCGGCATCTGCCTGTTGGCCGCGGCTGTGGTGCGCTTGCTGATCATGGCCTTCCCCCAGAACCAGTGGAACAGCTCTGTACCGCCACAGCCGTGGTCTTTCTACCGCAACCTGCCGCTTATGATCGCAGGGCTGGGCGTCGCCTACCTCTTCCTGCGCGATAGCCTCGCCGCTAAGGATCGCACCTTTCAGGCCATCGGCCTCATGATCCTGGTATCGTATGCCTTTTACATGCCCGTCATCTTTTGGGTGCAAGAGATCCCCATGATCGGCATGTTGATGATCCCCAAAACTCTGGCCTACGTCGCCATCGCCTGGATCGGCTATCGGCATCTCTTCGGCTCGCAGAAGCGGGCGCCGGGTGGGCTTGTCCATGTCTAAAGCCATTCCAGAAAAATAATGATCCACGAAGCAACACGAAGTGACACGAAGGGAGCCTTTCTTAGTGAGACTTTGTGTGCCTTCGTGGATCACTTAAATCTTGGATCAGTCTAAAGAACGGATGAAGAAGGATGAAATCGAACTTTCCCACGTACGGCATCAGTGTCACCGAGTACGGGGCTACCGGCAACGGCGCCGACGATGACAGCACCGCCATCCAATCCGCTTTGGATGCAGGGGCAAGCCTGGTCACCATCCCCTATGGCGTCTACAAAATCGGGCGTACGCTGCGTATCTCATCGCACACGCGGCTGTGCGTCCACCCTCAGGCGCGGCTCTTCCTGGCCGACGGCGCCGGCGTGGACAACACCAGCCATCTGCTCTCGAATCGCCATCATGCGCAGGGCGACGCTGATATTCACGTCGAAGGTGGCATCTGGGACGGCAACAACCCGGCCAATCCGCGTGGACCCGACCGGCCCGACAGCTACAGCGGCGTCCTCATCAACTTTACAAACGTGCGCGGGCTCTCGCTGCGCTCACTGACCGTACGCGACCCCGAGAGCTACTTTATCCGCCTCGGCCAGGTCAATCAGTTTGAGGTGGGCCACGTACGCTTCGAAGCGCCCCACCTGCGCCCCAACCAGGACGGCGTTCACCTGGGCGGCTTCTGCGAGGATGGTTATATCCACGATCTCAGTGGTTTTGGGGCGGGCACGCCCAACGACGACGTGGTCGCCCTCAACGCCGATGATGCCAACTTCCGCGCCCAGAATTTGGGCAAACTATGCGGGCCCATCCGCCGGATTCGGGTGCATAACCTGGTCGCCGACGATTGCCACACCTTTGTGCGCATCCTCAGCGTGGACTCGCCCATCGAAGACATCTGGATCGAAAACGTGCGCGGCGGCTGCCGTGTGGCCGCCGTCAATATGGACGCCTGCCGCGAATGTCGCGTGCCTCTCTTCGATCCCGACGATCCGGCTGTCGCCGACGGCGTTGGTTTCGTGGAACGGGTCACGCTGCGCGATTTCGACGTCTACAAGTCCACCGGCGAGAACACCAAACCGCTCCTTGATCTGCGCACCCGCGTCCGTGATCTGCGCATCGAAGGCTTTCACCGCAACCAGCGCGACGCCCACCCCGGCGTGCCCACCGTGCGCCTCGCCGAGTTTCAGCCTTGTGTCGCCCTTTTGGAAGGCCTGGATCTGGCGCGGGCCGAGGCGTTGGCCGCTGCTGGGGGGCTTGCCGAGTGCGCGATTCAGCAGATGGCTTCACCCGTTGCTGCCGGCTCATTTCGTGTGGACGTGACCGTGGCGCAGCGCGGATCGCTTTCCTTGCCGGGCAGCTTTGATCGTCTCCTGGTCAACCAGGCGAGGTAGCTTTATGCCGGAGTCAGAAGTTGTTCGCTTCGATGTGCCCACTGCGCTCGCCTTTGCAAAACAGAATCGGCTGGAAGCGTGGATCCACGCCTACTTGCTCGCCGGGGAGTGGGCCAATCCTGGCCTGTCGGATGGGTTGAAGTTGCAGCGGCGCTGGTGGATCGGCCCCATCGAGCTGGCGCTTTCTGCATTGGTGCGCGCGCTTGGCCCTGAAGCGGAGATGGAGTATCAAGTGCTCCCCCAAAACTGGGACGAACGCACCGGGCGGCTGGCCGCATCGCTCCGCGATCCGCTCGCCGTACCGCCGCTCATCGCCGAGTATCGCAGCGGGTTGCTCAGCGTGCGCGACGGCAACCATCGTCACGGGGCGATGGCGCGCAAAGGATGGTCCACAACCTGGGTGATCATCTGGTACAATAGCGAGGCGGACTATCTGACGCATCGGGCGCAGTTGGCCCAGATCGTCGATTATGGTGGACATGTCCGTTGGCTATAGTGGTATCACTTTGAAACCGAGAGTTTTGCGGCTACTGGCGCCGCGACTAGCGAACGTCGGTTGAGTAGGCGACTCTGCGAGCAGTATCGAAACCAGTGAGCGGGTCAACGCCGGATCGCCGTCGAACCCGCTGGTTCGTTTGGCACAGGCGCTGCGATTAGCCCTCCGCAGGCTTCGGGCGCCGACCGTGCGGTCGGACTCAACCGGCGCTGGCGAAACTTCGGTTTTCAATGTGAATTCACTTGGTAGAGTAGATTGCGAAGATAACCATGAACGAGTACCTCTCCGCTTCGGCAACCCAACTGGCAAAGCAGATCCGCGAAGGCGCGGCTTCTTCTGAAGCGGTGGTCGGCGCTTATTTGGAGCGCATCGAACTCGTCAACCCGCACCTCAATGCCCTGACCATCCTTGCCGCCGATGCGCTGGAACAGGCGCGCCAGGCCGACATCGATCTCGCCAATGGCGAACTGCGAGGACCGCTGCACGGCGTCCCCTTCACCGTTAAAGACACATTCGACACCACCGGATTGGTCAGCCCGGTGGGGCGACAGATCCGTCACCAGCGTGCGCCAACCCGCGATGCAACCGTGGTTGAGCGGATGCGCCGCGCCGGCGCTATTTTGCTGGGCAAGACCAATTGCCCGCCCAACGGCAGCGGCACCGATACCGAGAATGCCGTCAGTGGACGCACCGTCAACCCGTACGACCTGACCCACACGCCTGGCGGCAGCAGTGGGGGCGAGGCGTCCCTGATCGCTGCCGGTGGATCCCCGATCGGCCTGGGCAGTGATACCGGCGGCGGCATCCGTGTCCCTGCGGCGTATTGCGGCATTACCGCTCTCAAACCAACATTGGGCCGGGTGCCCAACACAGGGGCGTACAATCAGCCCGGCGGATTCACCGATCTGCGCACGCAAATCGGGCCAATGGCGCGCCGTGTCGAGGATCTGCTCTTGCTGCTGCGCATCATCGACGGCCCAGACTACGCCGACGCCGGGGTGGTGCCCATGCCCATCTACGATCCGGAATCGCTCGCGATCAAGGATCTGACCGTGGGCTACTTTCCCTACGATCCGGCTTCACTGGTGATCGATGTTGTCGCCGATGCCGTGGGATCATCGGCCCAGGCCCTGGCGCGAGCGGGCATCCAAATGGTGGAAAATCTTCCCCTTGACCTCGTCGGCGGCGGACGCGATCTCGATCGGGGATGGCGCAACATGGCCGCCACACGCGGTCAGGATGTGGTCGAACTCCACGCAGCCTGGGATCAATACCGCACCGATCTACTGCAATACATGCTCCGCTACGACGCCATTCTCTGCCCTGCCGATCATCATCCGGCGCCACCGTACGCGAACCGCGATTCTGCCCGCTTTGACTACACCGTTCCCTTTAGCTTGAGCGGCTATCCGGCCGCGGTTGTCCGCACCGGCGTCACCGGCGATGGTCTGCCGTTGGCAGTACAGATCGTCTCTCATCCCTGGCGCGAGGACATTGTCCTGGCCCTGGCGCAACTCCTCGAAACCGAGTTCGGTGGATGGCAGCCTCCTCCTTTGGCGGTTTGAGCGAAGGAGGGTGATAGTCTAGCCGTTCGCCCCGAGGCGACAGACACGCTGTCTGTCGCCTCGGTATTTCCTGCGCGGATGGTATACTTTGGGTGTACCCTTTCTTTTTAACTCTCCGTCACACTACAGGAGCGATCATGACTGCCAATCCTTTGCTTGCCCTTGATCGCCAGATCATCGGCGATATTTACACCACCACCGAGACAATGGACAACCTCACTATCCTCTGCGATGATTTCGGCTCGCGCTTCGGCGGTACGGCCGGTGAGCGCGAGGCCGTCGCCTTTTTGCAAGAGAAGATGCGTGGCTACGGTCTGCAAAACGTGCACAGCGAAGAGGTCAGCTATACTGCCTGGACCCGTGGCGCCGCTTCGCTGGAGATCGTCTCACCCATCCAAAAGACGATCCCCTGCATCAGCCTCCCCCATTCGCCGTCGGCGACTGTCGAAGCAACCCTGGTCGATATGGACGAGGGCCATCCCGATCACTTTGCCCCACGCGCCGATGAGATCGAGGGTGCTGTGGTCATGGCCACCAGCGAAGTTGCCCCATACGGCTCCTCACGCCGCATTCACCGATCCGAAAAGTACGGGCGCAGCTTGCTGGCCGGCGCCAAAGCCTTCATCTTTGTCAACCACTACCCCGGTTATGGACCGGCTACCGGCGGCATCGGTCATCGCGGCGGAGCCGGCGCAATCCCGGGTATTTCGGTCGCCTATGAGGACGGCATGTTCTTGCAGCGCTTAATCAAGCGGCACGGTCAGGTCAAAGTACGTATCGTCACCACCGACCAGAACCAACCGGCCACATCGTGGAATGTGGTGGGCGAACTGCCCGGTGTGCAGCACCCCGACGAGATTGTGATGGTGGGCTGTCACTATGACGGCCACGACATTACCCAGGGCGCAGGCGATCCGGCTTCGGGTGTGGTGGCCCTGTTGGAAGCGGCGCGTGTGCTGGCCCTCCACGCCTCTGATCTGCCGCGCACTGTCCGCTTTGTCTTCTGGGGCGTCGAAGAAATTGGCTTGCTGGGATCGCGCCAATATGCCGTGGACCATGCCGACGAACTCGATCACATGCGCTTCTACTTGAACATGGATGCTGCCGGCATGGGCGCCGGTCGCCAGGATATCGTCCTCAACGAGTGGCCGGAGTTGGCCGATCTCTTTGCCGGTTGGCGAGATGAGATGGCCGATACGTATGGCATTGCCCAATCGGTCAGCGCCCATTCGGATCACTTCCCCTTCTTGATGGCGGGCGTGCCCACGGGCGGCATCGAAAAGGCCGATCGCGCGCCCAGCGGTCGCGGCTACGGCCACACCCACTATGACACATTGGATAAGATCGATCTGAACGATCTGCGGAGAGCCGCTGTGCGGGCGGCGCGCTGGTTGCCGCGCATCGCAAGCGAGCAGAACTGGCCGGTAACCCGTCGTAGCCCCGAGGCGGTGCGCGAGATCCTCGACACGCCCAACTACCGCGCCGAAGAAGATTTCCGCAAACAGATGGCCGATTTCTACCGTGAGGTTGGGTCATGAAACCGCTAAAGACACGTCTGTTTCTGGGCGGAAACTGGCACGATTTTGATGGCTTTGCTGCTGCCTACCGCGCCTACTTCGGCGAGGAGGAAGCAAGCATCACGCCGACCTACGACGCTGATCTCCTGTTGACCCTGGCCGAGGATCAGGTCGATCTGGTTGTGCTCTACACCTGTTTGGGTGGGTCGAACCAGCATGGCCGCATCGCCGAGGACATGCGCCCTGACCAGGTGGCGGCGCTCTGTCGTTGGGTCGAAGCCGGCGGGAAGCTGCTGGCCCTGCACGCCTCGGCCGCCATGCGCGAGGACAACGCCAATCTACGCCGCTTGCTGGGTGGGCGCTTCCTCATGCACCCGCCGCAGTTCGATTTCACGGTGTTGCCCCTCTCACGCCAACACCCCAGCACCGAGGGGCTCGGTGCGTTCAGCGTCCACGATGAGTTCTACTATATGACGTACGATGAAACAGTGCAGATCCATACCATGGCCGTGGATCGGGGCATCGCCCATCCCATGTCGTGGACGAAAAGCGCCGGGGATGGACGTGTCGCCTTCATTGCGCCCGGTCACAGCCAGCGCGTCTGGGCGCTGCCGGTCTATCGGCAGTGGATCCGTCAATCGGTGGCCTGGTTAGCCGAGCCTTCAGCGAGCACATAAACCCGATGAGCTACACCATTTCCTTACTCGATCCGCTACAGGCGCAGATGCTGCTGCCCGATCTGGTTGACGTTCTATGCAACACGGTGGACGATGGCGCTTCGGTGGGCTTCTTGCCCCCGCTCGCCCCTTATACCGCCGAGGCGTACTGGCGCGGCCTCCTGGCCGATGTGGGCCGTGGAGACGTCCTCTTGTGGGGCGCCTGCGAGGATGGTCGGCTGCTCGGCACGGTGCAACTGCATCCCAGTTCAAAACTCAACGGCAGCCACCGCGCCGAAGTCGCCAAGTTGTTGGTCCACACCTCGGCCCGCCGCCGCGGCATCGCACGCGCGCTGATGAACGCACTGGAGGACGAAGCGCGGCGGATCAAGCGCACCACGCTTGTCCTCGACACTCGACAGGGTGAGCCGTCTGAGCTTCTCTACCAGGGCCTGGGCTATCTCAAGGCAGGTGTCATCCCACAGTTCGCCCGCAGCGCGGATGGGACGCTTCATTCGACGGTCCTTTATTACAAGCTGATCGGGTAATGGGTGGTGAGGGGGTTGCCGCATGGTAGATGAAGAGAGAGTGCCTATGGACACGTTCGATACACTCGTTCATGACGCGCTGGAGCAGGCGTTCTCCGGCTGGGACTTTGCCTATCTCGATGGCCGTTGGGATGAGTCGCCGACGCCCTGGTCCTATCGGGATCTGGTGATCGAGGCCATGCAGGGCATCGGCTCTATGCTGGATATGGGTACCGGCGGCGGCGAGTTTCTGGCCTCGCTGCCGGGGCTGCCGGCCTATACGGCGGCGACCGAGGCCTACGAACCCAACGTGGCGGTGGCGACGCAGCGGCTGCAACCGCTCGGCGTGCGCGTCGTGCAGATCAAGTCCGACCGCGATCTTCCCTTTGGGGATGCCACCTTCGACCTGGTCATCAACCGGCACGAATCGTTCGATGCCGCCGAAGTCGTGCGTATTCTCAAGCCGGGAGGGCGTTTCCTCACACAACAGGTGGGGGGGCAGGACACTATCGAGCTTAATCGCTGGCTTGGTTCGCCCGACCCTGTCTACGCGGCCTGGTCGCTCGACATGGCGGCCCATCAACTCGAAGGCGCCGGTATGCAGATCATCCGTCGTCAGGATGCGCGCCTGGAAACTACCATCCACGACATTGGCGCGCTGGTCTTCTACCTGAAAGTCGCCTCCTGGCAGATCCCCGACTTCACCGTTGACGCCTACCGCGACCGGCTCCGGGATCTTCACACCCGCATTGAACGCGAGGGTTCGTTGCGGGTGTGGAGTCACCGGTTCTTGATCGAGGGCGTCAAGGGTGCCCTCAATTCGTGAGCAGTAGATGGACTAGGCCTTTCCGTCCAGCACGCCCGTCACCTCGGCGTATTCCTGCGCAGAAAGTGACCAGTCTCCGGCTTTGGCGTTGCTCTGCACTTGGGACAGTTTGGTCGCGCCCGAAATGACGGAGCTGATCTGGGGTTGGCCAAGCAGCCAGGCGTGGGCGAGTTCGGCCATCGTGTGTCCGCGGGCCTCGGCCCAAGCTGTAAGCGTTTCCACGATGGTGTAGTTTTCATCCGTCATATACTTCTGCACATATGGGCTGCTCTCGCCGCGTGATCCCGCCGGGGCCGCTTCCCCACGCTTGTACTTGCCCGTCAAAAAGCCACCGGCCAATGGGAAGTAAGGTAGAATCCCCACGTTGTGCGCATCGCAGAAGGGGATCATCTCCCGCTCCAGATCGCGCTCAAACATGTGATAGTGCGGCTGAATCGAGATGAATGGCGTCCATCCCTTGAGGTCGGCCAGTAGATTGGCCCGCGCAATCTGCCATGCCATGTAATTCGACGCCCCAATGTAGCGAACCTTGCCACTGCTCACCAGATCGTCGAGCGCGCGCAGCGTCTCCTCGATGGGGGTCGTGGTGTCCCAGCGATGCATCTGGTACAGATCGATGTGATCGCTTTGCAGCCGGCGCAGGCTGGCCTCGACACCGTTGATAATGTGATAGCGCGACGATCCATAGTCGTTAGGGCCTTCGCCTGTCTTGTTGTAGACCTTAGTGGCGAGAACGACCTTGTCCCATTTGCCTTTGAGCGCGTGCCCCAGCGTCTCTTCCGAGCGCGTCCCGGCGTAGACATCGGCGGTATCGATCAGATTGATGCCCAGATCGATGCTGCCGTCCACGATTTCGTTGACACCCGCCTGATCAACCTTGCCGCCGAACTGATTCGTCCCCAGCCCGATGACCGAGACGCGCAGACCGGAATTGCCCAGTTGTCGATAGTGCATTGAATACTCCTGTAGTGGTTTGTGGTGATGAGTAGTGGTTGGCGGTGATGAATGATACAGAATGATGGTAGTGTGCAGCTTTATTGGTTACCTGTGACGCCGCCCATCTGCGCTGCGATCTTCCACTCTGCCTCACCCGGCTCGAGTTCACCGTCGAGCAGACCTGCGCGCAGGTGACGGAGGATGTGGCCATAGATTGGTCCCGGTTTGATGCCCATTTTACGCAGATCGTTGCCGGCCAGGCTGGGGTGGATATGCCGCCACGTGGTGGTGTAGAGGCGCAGCCGTTCGTTAAGGAGCGGGTCGTCCTCGACGATGGAAAGCAGCAGCAGCGCGGCCGGTGTCGCCCGATCCAGGATGGCGGCAATGCGGCTGACCGGCTGCGAGGCATCTTCCAATTCGGTGAGATGCGCTTTCAAATCGCGCAGCTTGCGCATGATCCGCTGGGTTTCGCCGCGCAGCATCAGCCGCTGGATCAGTGCGATATCGGCGTCACGGTCACCGGCGTCGGCCGCCGCCGACTCGTCGAGAATCTCCTCGTCGGGCGCTTCACTGGCCGGCAGGATCTGGATAAACCAGCAGCCCCCAGTAAAGACGTGGCAACGGTTCGCCGCTCTCCAGGTCGCACGCCTCCGCCACCAGTGGATCGTCGCTGCTGCGCCGTCGCCTGCGCAGTTCGGCAAACTGCGCTTCCAGCCGCTCGTCGGCGTGGAGCTGCGGGTGAATCGCCGCCAGCACACCGAGTTCATCCAGGCGGCGCAACGCCTTTTCCGGCGTCTCCTCGTGCAACATCCTTTCCAACTCGTGACGGATGCGCGCCGGGCTGACGCGATCCACCAATTCCACGGCGTCGTGGAGCAGTTCCAGCGTGCGCGGTTCGATGCTGAAATCGAAGCGCTGCTCGTAGCGCACCGCCCGCAAAATGCGCGTCGGATCGTCCACGAAGCTGAGGCTGTGCAGCACACGGATCAACTTGCGGTGCAGATCCGAGACGCCACCGTAGAAGTCAAGCAGATCGCCCCACCGATCCGGTGTGAGCACGATGGCCAGCGTGTTGATCGTAAAATCACGGCGATGCAGATCGAGTTTGATGCTGCCCTGCGCCACCGTCGGCAGCACTGTTGGCTCGGTATAAAACTCGGTGCGCGCCGTCACAAAATCAAGGTGAGCGGGCAGATCGGGGGCGTTGCCCAGATCGGAGCATCTGACCGGTCGGTTCGGATCGTCGAGGATCCATTTGGCGGTGCCGAAGCGCTGATGGGTCACGACGCGCCCCCGCAGTGCAACTGCATCTGCTCGATCAGCTCGATGGCGTCACCCTCCACCACAATGTCCATATCGAGGACTCCGTTGCGATCCCCCACCTGATCGAGCAGCAGATCGCGGGCAAAACCGCCCACTACATAGACCGAGTAGCCCATGCCCGCCGCGGTTTCGCCGGCCATACGCAGCAACTTGTGCTGGATGGGTGAGAGCGCTTCGGCCAGTTGGCGCGTCACATCGGCGATCTGATCGGTGACCGGTCCTTCGTCGGCCCACAGTTTGATCAGATCGGTGCGAGTGACGATGCCGATGATCTTATTCGTCTCGTCCACCACCGGGATCTGGCCCCATCCGCTGTCGATCATCAGGCGATGGAGTTCGTCGATGGGTGCATTGGGGCTGATCGTAATATCCCCGGCGCTCATCAGTTTGTGGACGGGGCGATCGCCCAGTTTGTGATCGATGGCGCGATCCGCTTCGCGACGGGTGAGGATGCCCACGAGGTGCTCGTGTCCTTCGCGTTCCTCGATAACCGGGAAGCCTTCGTGCCCGTAGCGGCGCATCAATTGGGCGGCTTCGGCCACAGGCATATCGGCTGCCACCAATTGGGGGCGCCCCCGGCTCATGATCTGGCGCACAGTGATGGGCGGACGCGTATGCGTGCGCGCCAGGCTGATCACCTGCAAGCGCACGGCATCCAGATCGCCGTCGCGCAGCATGGCGGCGGCGGCGCGGTTGTGCCCGCCGCCGCCCAGGGCTTCGGCCACCTTGCCCACGTCCACGGCGTCGGTGGTGCTCCGCCCCACCACCTGAATGCGATCCCCCAGGTCGACGACCAGGAAGATGCCATCGGGGTCGTAGAGTTCGCGTAGTTTGTGCGCCAGCGCGCTCAACTCGTCCTTGAAATCGTGGGCGCGAGCCGTGGCGATCACAATCGACTGGCCCGCAATCTCCATATGTTCGCTCTGATCCACCAGCTTCTGCGAAAGAGCCAACTGGGCATCGCTCAGCGGATAGTGCATGAAGTGGTTGAGCACTTCGAGGTTGGCGCCCTGTTCCAGCAGCCAGGCCGCCGCGCGCAGATCGCGCTGCGTGGTCGATTTGTAGAGCAGGCTGCCTGTGTCCTCGTAGATGCCCAGGGCCAGCAGCGTGGCATGCAGCGGACGCAGATCCTGGTGCTGCTGCACGAGTTTTTCCACGAGCAGGGTCGTGTTTGCGCCCACGTTCATCGGGCCAAGCGCCTCATCCCAGCAGCGCCAGCCGTCGGGCATCGGGTCATCCACGCTGTGATGATCGATAACGAGGAAGCGCGTCTGCTTGCCCATGCCCTTCACCGAATTGAAGCTGCGCGTGTCCACCAGGATGGCCAGATCGACCTCTGTGCGTTGCATCTCCTGTGGCGAGACGAAGGGCAATTGGTTCTGATAGAGCGCCAGAAAGGCCCGTCCATTGCGGTTGATCGAGCGCGGCAGCACAGGGATCGCCGCCGGAAAGATCAACGACGCCCCCAGCAGCGAGGCCAGCGCGTCAAAGTCCGCATGTTCGTGAGAAAGGATCACGGTCTGATTGGGCATCACTACATCCGCCCCGCACGCTTGACTAGATTCACAGCGGCGCGGTTGTGTTGTTCGACAAGCAAGGGCAGATCAACATGGCGCAACTGCCCGCCCTCGACGAGGACGCGGCCGTTGACAATGGACAGATCCACGGTGGTGGGCTGGCAGAAGACGAGGGCCGCCACCGGGTCATGCACGGCCCCGCCGGCGTAGGTGATGTGGTTGAGGTCGAAGGCGATGATGTCCGCCGCCATGCCAGGGGCGAGCGCGCCGATGTCATCGCGGCCGAGGACGGCGGCGCCGCCCAACGTGGCGATTTCCAGGGCTTCGCGTGCGCTCATGGCGTGCGGATTCCCCCCACGCGGACCCCCCACGCGCTGCAGCAGCATAGACTGGCGCACTTCGGCCAGCAGATGGCTGCCGTCGTTGGACGCACTACCGTCCACGCCCAGGCCCACGGGGGCGCCGGCATCGCGCAGGGCGCGCACGGGCGCGATGCCGCTGGCCAGGCGCATGTTGCTGGTGGGGCAGTGGGCCACACCGGTATGCGTAGACGCAAAATGGCCGATCTCCTCGGCGTTGATGTGGACACAGTGCGCGTGCCAGACGTCGTCGCCTGTCCAATCCAGCGCTTCGGCGTAGGCGCCGGGCCGGTGTCCAAACTGCACGAGGCAAAATTCTTCTTCGTCCAGGGTTTCGGCCAGGTGGGTGTGCAGGTGCACGTTCATCTCTGCCCCAAAGGATCGGGCCAGTGCCGCGCTTTGGCGCATCAGCTCGGGCGTCACGCTGAACGGGCTGCACGGCGCGATCACGACACGCTGCATGGCGAAGCGCCCGGCGTCGTGGAAGCGCTCGACCACGCGACGGCAATCGCGCAGAATCGACTCTTCATCTTCGGTGACGCGGTCGGGGGGCAGGCCGCCCTGGCTTTCGCCCAGACTCATGGAGCCGCGTGCCCCGTGAAAGCGCACCCCGATCTCGTCTGCCGCCGCAAATTGATCGTCCAGCCGTGAGCCGTTGGGCCACAGATAGTGGTGATCGCTGCTGGTGGTGCAACCGCTGAGCAGCAGTTCGGTCAGCGCCAATTGTGTGCTCACCCGCACATCGTCGGGTGTCAGCTCGGCCCAGATCGGGTAGAGCGTCTTCAGCCAGTCGAAGAGCACGGCGTCCTGGGCGGCAGGGATGACGCGGGTCAGCGTTTGGTAAAAGTGATGGTGCGTGTTGACGAAACCGGGCAACACGATTTTGCCCCGGGCGTCGAGGGTCGTCTGCGCCGCATCGGCCAGCGAGGGCGGCAGATCCGCACTGGCGCCGACCCATTCGATCTGATTGTCGCGTACGAAGATCGCTCCATCCGCGATTTCACGGCGGTCGGCGTCCATGGTGACGAGAGATGTGGCATTGGTCAGCAGGAGTGTTGTCATGGTGGTTTGGGAATGGTGAAAGCTGATTGGATAAGAGCTCAGGCTGCAATTCGGTGTCAACCACAGTATACAACAGGCATAACCCAACCCAAACCATCTGCCTGCCCCTGCCATCCGTCTGCCCGGCAACCCCAGAATGGGCCGGCACAGAGGCCGGCCCCTACCCGTAGGGATGGACCTCCGTGTCCATCCGTGATCGTCCGATCTGAACGGACCGGCACGGAGGTCGGCCCCTACCGTAGGGATGGACCTCCGTGTCCATCCGTGATCGTCCGTAATTCCAGAACGGACCGGCACAGAGGCCGGCCCCTACCGTAGGGATGGACCTCCGTGTCCATCCGTGATCGTCCGTAATTCTAGAACGGACCGGCACGGAGGCCGGACCCTACACGGTGGGGTACGGTACTCTCCAATGTCAAGACTACGAAAAGCCCAGAATAAGGTGGATCAAGTTGGACAGTCCAACCCGTCCCTTAAGGGAAAGAAGGGCTTTATCGTACTACTGGCCATAGCTGTGGCTGATGAAGAACTGGTATTCGGCCACATCCTGACGGTCATTGAGCATCAACGGTATCACCTGCTGCATGGGCGCTGGATTCACAAAAACAAGGTGGGGCAGTGTGGCCTGGTATTCAGCCAGGGCCTGCCGGTCGGCCAGGAAATCAGGCTGTACAGCCTCCACACGATCCGCAGGGGCAAAACCAGGCGAGAGCGTGGTATATACTGCCAGGGCATCGCGATCGGCCAGTTCCGGCAGGTCGGCGATCTCCGCGCTGGCGGCGTAGACCGTTGAAAGATCCACTACAATGCGCTGGCCGGCGCAGGCACTGAAGAGTACAACAGCGAAGAGACTGGTGATAACAACGGCAATTGATCTGTGGTTCACGATCTTCTCCTTTGGCTGGGGTTGCTGAACAGTGATCGGGCTTTGTGCTGGACTGCTCTGTGTATGGAACATGCTGGCCTCCTGAAGAATTTTGAAAGGTCGCTTCTTCTTGGTACGCTCCTCTGGTACAATCGGATGGCATTCCCTCACACTTGTAATGCGGGTGCTGGGCTGAAATTGCCATCAACTTCGATTGACTTCAGTGTAGCGGGGCGGGGATGGCAAGTCACTGACGGCGCCGGCAACTTTTTTGCCAGTTGTGTCAAACCGGAGGAAGTAATGCCAGATAGGGCAACCGACTGGAAGCAGTGGGGCGAACAGTTGAAAGAATACCGCTTGCGGGCGGGCTACGCTTCTCAAACCGATTTGGCCGATGCGCTCTCTCACCTTGAACTGGCGTCGGGAGAAAATCTCATTCTTTCCACCTCACAGCTTAGCCGCTGGGAGAACGGCTGGCGCTGCCCCACCCGGCGCGTCCAGCACCTGGACCTGATCGAAGGTCTGGCCCGGCTGGGGGCCATCGCCACGCCGGCAGAGGCCGACGCCTGGCTGCAGGCAGGCCGGCAGGGGCTGCTGAGTGCAGACGAGCGCCGGCACCTCTTTGGTGAGGACGCGCTGCCGCCAACCCCTCTGGCGCCAGATGCGGCTGCTCTACACCACCATTTGCCTGTCCAGACGACGCCGTTTGTGGGTCGGGAAGCGGAGATGGCGGACGTGCTGGATCGGCTAGGGCAGGTGAATTGCCGTCTGCTGACCATCACAGGCGCAGGAGGCATGGGGAAAACACGCCTCAGTATATCGGTGGCCACCCAGGCGGCGCCGCGCTTTGCTGACGGTGTCTCCTTTGTGCCCTTGACCGATGTGGAAACGCCGAGGGCGATCCTCACTGCGATTGCCACACAGTTGGATGTGCCGGATGCAGGTGCAGCCGATGTCGATCAGCGCCTGCATATGTTGTTGCGCACAAAGCAGCTACTCCTGGTTCTGGATAATTTCGAGCACCTGATGGCGGGCGACGCAGACCGGGCGGTTGATTCGGCAGAGCTTCTCTCGGCCCTCCTGCAGAAGGCGCCGAACCTCACAATTCTTGTCACTTCGCAGGAACGGTTAAATCTGGTAGAAGAGTGGATCTATCCTCTTGAGGGTCTCGCCTATCCGCCGGAAGAGCACCCAGACGCCGGCGGCGCCTACGCGGCCATTGAATTCTTTGCACGCTGCGCGTACAAGAGCCGGCCAGACTTTGATCCAGAGGCGGAATGGCCTCACATTGCTTCGATATGCAGGTTGGTAGAAGGGATGCCGTTGGGTATTGAGCTTGCCGCCAGTTGGGTGGGCACCCTCTCCTGCGCCGAGATTGCAGCCGAACTGTCGCGGGATCTCGACTTCCTCACAACATCACTGCGCAATCTACCCACTCGCCACCGCAGCTTGCGCGCGCTCTTTAATCGCTCGTGGGCGCTGCTCTCGCCAGAGGAGCAGACTATCCTGGGACGGCTTTCGGTCTTCCATGGCGGGTTTGACCGTAGCGCCGCCGCGGAGGTGGCAGGGGCTACCCCTTGGCTGCTCATGACCCTGGTGAATCGATCCCTCATCCGGCGGCAAGCGTCAGGGCGGTATGACATGCATGGTCTTTTGTACCAGTTCGTCGGTGAACAATTTGTACTACAGCCGCAAAATAGGCGAGAGACGCAAGCCAGGCACGCGGCCTTCTATGCCGAACTGGTTGCGCGTGCCGGATGGGAGCTGGAACCAGGAGACGCGAAAGTTGCTGCTGAACTTAAAGCCGAATCTACCAATGTGCTGGCCGCCTGGCGATGGGCTGTTGAGCAGAAAGCGGCGGCGCTGGTGGCCAAGATGATGAAGTGGTTGGTCAATTATTTTCGGCAGCGCGGCGACCACAACACCGGCTACCGGACTTTTGCCGATGCCATAGTGCATTTTCGCACTCAGGAAGGGAGCGCTGAAGGCGAGATTGTTGGATTCCTCGGCTCTCTGCTCCTGTGTCAAGCGCAATGCACCGACCATGCCAACGTAGAGGCAGGTCGCGCACTGCTCGAAGAGAGCGTGGCCCTGCTGCGCCGGGCATCTCCACCCGATCCTCTCGCCTTGGCCCAGGCCCTCGTATCGTTGAGCGGCCAGTACGCCAGTCACGGTGACAATGGCGAGGGTGAAATCCTACTTGAGGAGGCTCTGGCTCTCTTTCGAGAAATTGATAGCGCGCTGGGTGTTGGCACGACCTTGCGAAACTGGGGAACGACAGCGATGGGTTGGGGCCGACTGCACCTGGCCGAGCAGCGGCTGGCGGAGTCGGCCGGCCTTTTGGAAACCCACGACCCAGTCGGCTCCATGCAAAGTACGCTGTTTCTGGGTACGACACTGATGATGCGAGGCCAATACCGGCGAGCGGAGACGCTGATACAGCGGGCTTTGCACTTCTTTGTCGAGCATGACGAAAGGAATCTAGCCGGTTATGCCCAGCGGAATTTGGGCGACCTGTATACAGCCACAGGCAACTTTGAGCAGGCAAGGCAGGCTTTCGCCAGGGCCAATGCTTACTTCGCGCCGGTGGGCAGGGAATGGGAGGTGACACTGGCCATTTGTCTTGCGCCCGCTGTGCTCGCCCGCCTGCAAGATGAACCAGACGCGGAACGTCTGCTGCTCGACGCCGTGGCCACGGGGCGGCAGGTGGGCTTTCAACAACGCATCGCCACCAGTCTGCATCACCTCAGCCGCCTGCGCCACAGCCAGCGCGACTATGAGGGAGCCCTAATGCTGCTGGAAGAGGCGCTCACCATTGCCCGCCAGATTGACTTCCGCTACGCTACCGCGCTTGTCTTAGCCCAACAGGGCCGCTCATACCTGGCTTTGAACCAAACAGACAAAGCCGGCCAATCCTTCGCCCAGGCATTGCAGATCGCCAGGGAGGAGGGCATTGACCGGGTGGCGATCGACGCTCTGAGTGGCGTAGCCGATCTGCTGGCGCGGGCGGGCAACAGTGAACAGGCCGTTCTATTGCTGCGACTGGCGCACGAACATCCTGCCGGCGAATACGAAACCAGACAATGGGCAGAAGCTCGTCTGCTTGACATGCTTCAGGCGAACTCTCTTGCAGGTGTAGAGGAGCGTGCCGCAGATCCCCTTCCCGATCTGGAAGAGGCGTCTCTGTTAGCGGAGCGTCTTGCGCGCGCGTATCAACGGTCCGGCACAAGATGATGAGATGATGAAACCAGGTGACTGCGATCGGGTCCCCGTTATCCCATCATCTTCATCATCCCATCTTCACACCGTGTTACAATCGATGCAGCAAAGGAGACAACTTAGCACATCCACACATCCTGAGGGGGGAAACGAGGACATGTTCGATTTGATCAAACAGTTGACCGAGATGAGCGGCCCGGTGGGGCAGGAAGGGCCGGTGCTCGACGTGGTGGAGGCCCTGTGGCAGGAGGCAGGAGCAGAGACCAGCCGCACGCGCGTGGGCAATGTCCTGGCGCGGGTGGGCAGCCGTGGCCCCAAGATTCTGTTGGTGGCCCATGCGGACGAGCTCTGCTACCTGGTGCGCGCCATCCATCCCAACGGCTTCCTCTGGCTGGCGAACGGGCAGGCATGGACACAAAGTACCAGCTTCCGCAATGCCTTCACAATTGGTCAGCGCGTACGCGTCCTGGCGCGCAGCGGTGAGATCCGGGGCGTGATTGCGTCGGCCACCGGTCATGTGGCCTCCTTGGCGCTGCCCGAAATGAAGGCCCTCACCTGGAACGATTTCTGGGTGGATACGGGCCTCTCGCGCAGCGAACTGTTGGCGCAGGGCGTGACACCGGGCACACGCATCATCTGGGATACGACGACCGAGCGATTTGGTGTACACGTCACCGGCAAGGCGTTGGACGATCGTGTGCCGCTCGTGGTCGCCACCGAGGTTCTGCGCCGCGTTCCGGTGGAGGAATTGGGCTGTCAGCTCACCCTTGCCTGCAGCATCCAGGAGGAGATCGGCTTGATCGGGGCCTCGGCGCTGGCGGCGCATGAGGAGTTCGACGCCGGGATCGCCATCGAAGTCGGCCTGGCAGGGGATATCCCCACCGTGGGGGATCAGGCGATGCCGCTGCACCTGGGCGGCGGGCCGATTCTCGTGCACAAGGATGCGCTCGTGCATTATGATCACACGCTTACCGCTCGCCTGGAGCGGGTAGCCGCCGACGCCGAGATCGAGATTCAACATGCTGTCTTTGGGTCGTTCGGCAGCGACGGCGCCGCTCTTATGAAAGCCGATATCCCGGCAGCGCTGGTCGCTTTCCCCACCCGCTATACCCACACCCCCTTTGAAATGGGGCACATGGCCGACATCGAAGCATTGGTCAACTGGCTGTGTGCTTTCGTCCGCCGTGGACTGGAGGACTAACGCATGGCAAATAGCACCGTGCGGTTGATCCCCGTAGCCGAGGGCTGGGCAGGGAATTCCAACAATACGACGATCTTCCGGCGCAATTCACTGGTCACACATGAAGGGGTGCAGTACGTGGCCTTCTATGAGGCCGCTGGTCATGTAGTCCTGGCGCGACGACGGCTGGGCAGCAGCGATTGGGAGATCCGCCAGACATCGCTCGTGGGCAAGGTGACCGATGCGCACAACTGCATCAGCCTCATGATCGATGGTGACGGCTATCTGCATCTGGCCTGGGACCATCACAACGACCCGCTGCATTACGTGCGCTCCGTCGCACCTGGATCGCTGGATCTGACCGAACCCATGTCCATGACCGGGCTGATCGAAGACAAGGTCACCTATCCGCAGTTCTATCGGCTGGCAGGCGGCGATCTGCTCTTCTTCTACCGGGATGGCATGTCGGGCAACGGCAACTTGATGCTCAATCGCTACGATCTGCGCACACAACAATGGACGCAGATCCAGAATGGCTTCATCGACGGCGAGGGCGAACGCAACGCCTATTGGCAGATCGCGATTGACCGCAGCGAGACGATCCACCTCTCGTGGGTATGGCGCGAAACGCCGGATGTAGCCACCAATCACGATCTCTGTTACGCCTGCTCTCACGACGGCGGACAGACCTGGTGCAAGTCCACCGGCGAACCCTACGACTTGCCCATTACCGTGCATAGCGCCGAAGTTGCCTGCCCCATCCCCCAAGAACACGAACTGATCAACCAGACCTCTATGTGTGCTGATGGGCTGGGGCGACCCTACATCGCCAGCTATTGGCGCCCGCCGGGCACGGATACGCCTCAGTATCACCTCGTCTACCACACGGGGGAGGCGTGGCAGGTGGCGCAGGTCTCCCGGCGCAAGATGTCGTTCACGTTGGGTGGTGTGGGCACGCGGCGCATTCCCATCAGCCGCCCGCAGATCGTGGCTGCAGTAGATGAAGCATCCACGCGCGCCTATCTACTCTTCCGCGATGAAGAGCGGGGGAGCAGGGTGTCTGTGGCCAGTTGTACCGATCTGGGCCATGCCGCCTGGCAGATCGAGGATCTTAGCGAAACCTCTGTTGGCCACTGGGAGCCAACCTACGACAGCGAACTCTGGGAGTCGGCGGGCGAGCTACATCTGTTTGTGCAATTTGTAGGGCAAGGTGAGCGAGAAGGGGTGGAGGCGATCCCGGCACAAATGGTCTCGATCTTGGAATGGCGACCGTAGATTGTCACACCCGGGGAGTAACCAGAATTTTGGTCTCAGTCGTGAACGAGCAAAAGTAGGTTGATAAAAGTCGCTACGCCCGGTCACTCCCCGGATGATAATTGGCCGGAGGAAATGGAATCTAAGTTGATAGTTGATAGTTTGGGATGGTTTTGTTACAGCGACCGACCCGGACCACTAAGTGGGTAAGCAGGTTTTTCATAGGACCGGTGAATGGTCAACGGTTTTGTGATAGTTGTGCTCGGTCAGGGCCGGTCGCTGTCGTTTGTGTAGTGTGTGCTGTGTAGTAGGGTGCTTACTTTACGTTTATCCCTTGAACAGGGTGTCACGGTCCGAGCGGAGGATCACACGATCATTGCGCACGGCTGCGATCTGTTCGGGCATGGCGTAGCGATCCTTGGCGAAGAGGCCGTCGCTGTCGATGCGAATAAAGCCTAGACGCTGAAGTCGCTCGCGCATCTCTTGTGGGATATCGTCTGTCCTGAAAACGTCGGCCAGTTCTTCCACCCAGGAACGTTGCTGCATTCTGGGGTCGGCCTCTGTCACGGCGCCTGTGCCGGTTTCCGCTTCCTGTTCGCTGACTGAGCCAAAGTAGACTCGTTCTACTTCGCCAATGTGCTTATCGTCGCTTGTATAAACATCCATGCCTTCGTGCACCTGCGTAAGAATGCTCTCTGATTGCAGATTGCTTGTGCTTGATTGCAGGTCGCGTCCTGTATGGCGTGTCATAAATTCGGTTCCTTTCTCTCTGAGTCACCGTCAACCGGTCGGCTGACTGTGCACATCGAAGGTTCGTGACTAGAGTAAAGGATCTTTGCGCCGGGTACTAGATATCTGTGCACAAGGACGAGATACAAGCATGGATATGATTGGGATGGGTCAGATCTTCCACACGTCGCCGACATCCTCGCGCGGCTCAAAGCCCAGAATGCGCTTCACTTTGTCGTTGCGGAAGCGTCCGTGGGGCATGTCCGTAAAGACGTTGAAGACTTCACAGCGTGATGGCAGCGTCTGCAGGTCGACGGTCAACCCCAGATTGAAAACCTCCGCCGCGTTCTCCCACGAAATCAGGAAGGGCGCGTAGCGCTCGCCTTTGCGCAGATTATCGGGTTCACGGAAGTTGTAGAAGAGGTACATCTGCACGTAGATGTCATGATGTTCTGTGTAGATCTTGCAGATTTCCTGGCCGAGGGACTTTGTAATGGCGTAGAGATTTGTCCCCGGTTGGGGGGGGATATCAGGGCCAAGCTCGTAATCAAAGCGCTCATAGGTGCGCCCCGCAAAGGTGAAATGCGGCCCCGTGTTGATCACGCGTTTGATCTTGTGGATCACGGCCGCCTGCATCATGTTGTAGCAGCCCACTGTATTCACGTCGAAGGCCAGTTGGCGGTCATGGCGCAGCACGGAGAGGTTGATGATGGCGTCCATGCCCTCGGCCGCATCCACCACCTGAGAGAGTGCGCCGGCGTCCACCGCCACGAACTCACCGGGCAGATCCTCTTGCGGCCGCTTGATGTCGGTGATACGTAAATTGTGATGGGGGGCCAGTGCGCGGGCCACATAAGGGCCGAGCATGCCGCCGCCGCCCAAAATCAGAACATTCATGCTGTTCTCCTTACCCGTTGAAGTGTGGCGCAAACCCAAGCTCGGTCTGCGCTTTGGCGATGGTGAAACGCGGACCGGCCGCTGTCGACGCGATGTGATAGATCGACCATCGATCGACATCTGCGCTCAGGGCCGCGTTGACGGCCTGCGCCACATCGCGCACATCCACCCAGAGCGACGATGGCGCGGGCCGATCCACTTCCGTCACTTGGGCCAGACGCAGCACCGTCACGGTCAACTTGTGCTCACGCGCAAACTCGCGGCAGACCGACTCGCCCAGATAGGTCGTCAGCGTGGGTGGCTGCGGCTGTGGAAGCGGACGCCAGCGCTCGTCCACGCCAAAGTTTTCATCATAGGGCGTCATCAAATCGAGGCTGCTCAGGTAGACCACACGTTTGACCCCTTCCTCTGCGGCGGCGTGCAGCAGATTGTAGGTGCCGCGGGTCATCCAATCGATCTGATCGGGCGCGTCCATCTCAAGCGGTGCGGACGCGCTGTGGACAATGGCGTCCATCCCGCGCACGAGGAGATTGGTCGAGGCGTCGTGCCCTAAATGGCTGATGGCAAATTCATGGGGACTCTGCACCGGCACACGATCCGTAAGCCGGACGGCATGTTCGGCGGCGAGAATACCGGCCAGCGACTGCACCAGGGGAGAGGTGGCGGCGGTGATCAACAGATGCAAAGTAGGATCTGCATAGGAAGCCTTTCTGTAAATCAAAAGAGGGCCAGCAATTTGCTGGCCCTCTTTTAGGACTTAACTAACAGGTTACTGAGTAATACCGATGTAGTTGGCGCGATCGACCAGCTTGGTGGCGCCTGGGAAGTTGCCATCGTCAACCAGGACGACACAATCTTGCTCGCAGGTGATAACACCAGAGCCAAACCAACCGGAACCACCCAGGTTAGCCGGTACAGTGGGCAAACCGGTCCAACTGCCACCGTAGAAGTTAACGCCGCCATTGGCAGCCGCATTCTGGGCAGCGGGATCTGGCGCATCGGTGCCATCCCAGTTGGTGAGGTTCAGGCTAACGCTGCCGGCAGTACCGGTGACGTTCATGACCTGCACACCAGTGGTCAGCTTTTCGGCGGCCAGATGACGGTTACGTACCAACGGCAGGAAGTGCTTCTTGCCTACTTCAGAGGCGCCGACACAGTTGTAGGTACCTTGACCCTTGGTCGAGAATCCGGCGCCAAACTCAGTATCGTTGACCACGGCCACGACAGGAACGGTAGACGAGAGAGTGGCGTTGCCAAACCAGCCATCATTGGTAAGGGCCGTATTGGCGCCTGTCTGCGTGCCACCGGGCAAATTGGTGGGCGCCTGGCGAGAGTTACCAGTAGGACCTTGGAAGGCGATATTCGAAGAATTTGCCGCGACGGTGATGGTCTGGACAAACGGCCCACCCTTGCTGGGGCTTACAGGATCCGTGCGGAATGTGATCGTGACGGTAGCGGCTTCGTTGTTGTTGTTCACAATCTGAATACCAGTATCGCCGTAGTAGTTAGCACGGGCCAACGGGCAGAAAAGCGTGGTGCTGGCGGAAGTGCTGGGGATACCACTGAAGCCACCGACGGCCGGTGTACCGGCGATGTCAATGAAGGACTGAGCAACCAGATCAACACTCGACGTGATCAGGATGACGCCGACAAAGCCAGTTGCATTCAAATCAGTAGCGGTGTTGGGCAGGGTACCGAAGGTTCCGGTATCGCCAAGGTTGTAGCTCTTGGAGGCATTGGCGGCCAACGACACATTGGTCAGTTCTTTTGCCACGGCGCCGGTACCACGGGCAATCACCTTGATGTTGATATCACTTGCCGCGCTACCGCTGGCATTCTGGATAGAGAACTGGCTGGTCTGCCCGGCAAAGCTCTGCAGGATCAGCGGGATCAGAACAGATTTGCCGGGAGCGACGCTACTGTAAATAGCCGCACCACCCGACGCTGCCCAGTCTGTACGGGCAATAGCCGCCACCGGTTTGTCGGCGCTGGCAACCATTGAATAGGCGCCATCACCTACGCTCAAGCTAGGCATGTAGTAGTTGGTGGATGATTCTTTGGCAATCGTGCGTTCTGCCAGCGTAGTAGCGGCCCCACCTGATTGGGGATAAAGCGCTACCGTAACTTTTGCACTATCAGCAGAAGACAGATTCTGAATCTGGATACCACTAACACCACTGCCCTGAATACCTGCCAGGCCGGGTACGGCCAGCAATGCTATGCATAGTACCAGAACTCCAACAGTGAGAAACTTCTTTCGGGACATTAGTTGACTCTCCTTTACAAATCACAGACGATTAACGACAATGCGAATGCATGCACTCAAGATAGCCAAACAAATGCTACCTGTCCATACTCCAATCGGGGTAATCCCTCTTCATAGGTGTACGCGACGGACTAATACCACCAACGGGTTACTCTTCGGGATCGGTTGCACCCTCGAGAAACTGCAATTGGGTACCGGCTTTGAGCATCGTATCGCCGTCATTTAGCGGATCCCCGACCTCTAGCACCATTTCCATATCTGCTCTTGCTTTCTCGACCTCTCCCAATCCCAGGTAAAGGAACCCGCGCTCCCAGTAGAAGAATGCTGAGTCCGGCATTAACTCAATCGCTTTGGTCAGATTTTCAACGGACTTCTGACCGTTCCCTTCAGCCAGATCAATCAGGGAAAGCAGGTAAGGCACTTCTGCCAGAGTCGGATCGAGATTCTGTGCCTGTTCTGCTTTCGCTCTTGCCTCTTCTAACTCTCCTCGGTCAAGGAAGATACTGGCGAGAGCGAGGGGCGCTTCTGCATTAGTCGGATCGAGGCTAACTGCTTCATTGCAGTCCGCAATCGCCTGGTCATAGTTATGCAGCAACCGATGTACACTACAGCGGCTTATAAGCGTCACAGGAGTTTGTGCATAGTTCAGCGATGTATTGTACTCCTCCAACGCTTCTGGATGCCGCCGCCAGGCCGAGTATACGTTTCCTCTCCCCGTATAGGCCCGCCACAGGCTACTGCCCTGTCCTATCTCGATCGCCTGGCTATAGAGGTCAAACGCCTCTTGATAGTTTCCGCTTTCGTACTGCTGATCGGCAGTATCAAGCAGGCCCGATACGTCGCTGGGTGTGGGCATTGGGCTGGACAGGGGTGAAAGCGGCGAAACTGGGGTAGAGAGTTCGTTTGCCGTGCGCGGACTCTCGACTTCGCCTGTTGTCGGTGTGCTGGTTATTAGCGGCTCATCATCTCGAAAATAGTTTGTTACCAGAAGTCCGACCAAAACAACGACCACCAAAGCTAGAGCTACAATGAAGTACAGCCTTGAGCGCATGGAAGAGATGTCCTTTGTACAAAGATCTGATGGGTCATGTCAAAAGTCGATTATGTATCACGCTGTTTTTCACAAATAAAGACGAACTGCCCGACTGCATTGACCGGGATAAACTGAGCGCCCAACATGATCAGCGTTCTCTTGGGGCGCAACCAGTAAGATTTGAGATCGCGTTTCGTACGAGGAAATGCATGTTCATGCTCGTAGCCACATACGTGAACCACACGCAGCCCATTGTCTTCTAGAATCTGCTGCCACTGTCTGCGCGTTCCGTATCGCTGCAGTGGTTGACCATCATCGTCAACATCGCCGGTTTGCCAGGCAATATTGACATTCCACAAAAGACCGAATGTGTTGGGCACAGTGAGACAGGCGAGTCCTGTAGACTTCAAGACACGCGCCATTTCGCGGACCCCTTGTTCCATCTGTTCAAAATGCTCAAGGCTACCGAGATTGGTGACGAAATCAAAAGACTCCGCTGCAATGGGCAGTCGTTGTCCATCGCCGCAGAGAATTCGACCCGGCGCTTTGCCCGCAGTGATCTGGCAGGCTGTGGTTGAAAAATCGATGCCGATGGCGTCGATTCCGCGCTGGCGTGCCAGATGCACCATTTGCCCTCTACCGGTAGAAACATCTAGCAATCTTGCGCCACTTTTGGCCTGCAGTAAACGCAAGATCCAAATGAAGAAAGAATCCATCTGGTTGATGGCATCGCCTCGATAAATCTGGTTATAAACAGGTCGAGTCTCTTGTGTATGCCTGATTTGAATCATAAGGATCCATCCGAATGTTTGAGCTGTCTTGTCCCTGGACAGGCCAGGATCATCAGTTTTGACTGGAGTTAACATCCAACGAAGGGCGGTTCGACCAAAAAACAGGACACAAATGCCGCCAAATACCATTTCTACAAGAGTGTTCCACAGTCGTATTGCCAGGACCAGGACGGCGGCGATCGGATCGGTCAGAAATGGACGTAGCGCCAGGTAGAGTATGCCGTCTCGAACGCCAATATCTCCTGGCAGCCACATCGAGAGTGGTCCTAAGGCAACTGCAAGGCCGAATCCACCAAAGACCGTCCAATAAGAAACAGAGGGTGTATTTTCAAACGATTGTAGAAAGAACAACAAATGGAAGCCGGAAAGGATCAGAACACCGACATACCCGGACACCCACCACAGGGTTTTACGAAAAGTCATAACCTGTAGCAGGTTAGAACCAGGCGCCATCTGGCCTCTTTGACGCGAGGTCAGAAAATTCAGAAACCAACGCTGAAACCGGGACTGTAATCCCAAGAGGATGATGATTCCACCTAAGAGTGTCAGTGGCACAAGGTATCGGATCATGAATTCAGAAAGAGGAATGTACTCCTGATACCAGGGCATACCATTCCGTTCAAGAAGACCTGCCGAGGCAAAAGCAATGCCGCCGGCCAGCGATCGCAGAGTGAGTTCGGCGACAATCGCCACGATGAGCACACTGTATGGTACCTGCCTACGCTCATACAACGCAAAACGGCTTAGTGCCTCCCAAATAAATCCTGGTACTTTGCGTGCCAATATGGATATGCCAAAGACCTGCACATCAAAGCGATAGTCGGATTTCCCATGCAGAGTCTTTAGGATGTCGCTCCAAATTTTGGCTGCGAGGAGTACCCCAGGGATATACATGAGGGCCGACAAGAGCAGGAACCTGGGATCAAGGGACAAAGCCATTGTCTGAAACTGCCCTATCCCCTGGTACGCACGATATAGAAGATACCCAAAAACAGTGACCGAGATCAGAAGTGCAATACTTCTTTTGACGGTCAACTTATTGCGTACTTGATCTATCAGTGTCGCCAATGGATTCATAGAGTTCGTCTCAGCTACTTACTACTCTAGGCTGCTTAACAATGGCTGTTTGCTATCTTGCCGAGTGGAGATAAAGGAGAGGCACATCGCGACGCGGAACTGGCTTGTACCAGGCTGCAAAGTTGGAGAAGTACAATTCTTATGCTTAAACAGCGCGCCTGGTCTTTCGATTGGTGTAGACAATCTTAATCCCATTCATGATCCCGCTCATATACGACCACGCTTCCGCAGGTCTTCTATTGAGTAGATGCGTCAGTACCGTTCGGCATAGTCGAATGACTTCCAGCCCGATTACCGGAATCCAATCCAGCCCTTTGATGTGCTTACCAAAGAAGACAACACGACTCTGTGCATACAGAAAAGTACGCCAGGCTGAATTATTGGCTGTGGAGGAAGAGACGGCATGCCAGACAAGCGATTGAGGTTCGTACCAGACCTGATACCCCGCTTTGGTCACTCTGTAGCAAAAATCCACATCCTCTTGATAAAAAAAGAAGTCTTCGTCGAGCACACCTATCTTTTCAAAGGCTTCTGCTGCCACTAGCATACAACAGCCGGTAACGAAATCTACAATCCTTGGGCTATCAAATTGGCCTCTGTCTTCTTGATCCAGCCCAACCATTTTCGCCGATCAGTCGAGGATATCGGAAATTGCCGCCTGCATACCAGATCCGTTCCGGCGGCTCGGCAAAATGGATTTTGGGGCTTACGACAAGTGCCTTGGGGTTCTGGGCCAGGCGCTTTAACGAAGGCTCCAGAAAGTCCGGATCGAGGATCACGTCGTTGTTGAGCAGCAGTATGATAGTGCAGCCGGCCGCCAATGCACGACGAATGCCCACATTGTTGCCGGCGGCAAACCCGTGATTTTCAGATAGCTCAATCAGGTCTATGCCTTGTTCGAGCCGCAGATGGGGGACAGAGTCATCTGTCGAACCGTTATCCACCACGCATATAGGCCAGTTTGCGTCGAGGTTGTTCGTCTGTCGCAGGCTCTTGATCGTGGAGAGCGTCATGTCCCATCCGTTCCAGTTCAGGATCACGACGCCTATTTTCTCACCCATATTCACCTTCAAGTGCGGCGCAGATAGCGTACGATACCCAGCGCATGCGCCAGATCCAGAATCCCAATTCCAGGAATTGCTACCAGGCTTTGTGGCGAACCAAAGAGATATCTTGCTGCCCTCAAACCAGTACGCCCCAGCGTACGTAGGACCGCGAATAGTTCACCAATTCCGGGTAGACGCGCCAGACGATGCGTTAACCGCCAGCGCCGATCCATCCCTCGCAAAAGCCGAAACTGAGCATTGGCCTCTCCATAGCGCTGAATATGCCCCCAGGCACTCGTCAGTGTCTGTCGACTGTGACGGTGCTCCACACAGGCTGCGGGTATGAAATAGATTGAATGGCCGGCTTGTTGTAATCGATAGTTAAAATCGAGATCTTCACCGGCTGCAAACGGAAATGCCTCGTCGAAGCCGCCCATTTCAAAAAAGAGATCACGCTCAATACAGAAGTTGAGGGTTGCTGCGCGTTTGACAACGTGAGGATAGCGGCCAATGCACGGATCGAAAACCAGCAAGTGGATCACAACGCCCCCCATAGGTTGTATCAGCCGGAATGGTTACATGACCATAAAAGGCCTGTGCATCATAGGCTGCGATTGCATCAATCAACTGCTGAACCCAGTCGGGCTCGGGGACGCAGTCTGAGTCGGTAAAGCAGAGCCACTTTCCCCGGGCACAAGCGGCGCCCTGGTTACGGTTGCGCGCCGCTGTAGGGCGATCCGTGACATGCACATAGCGAACATTTGGAAAGTGAGTGATCCAGTCGCCTGTTTGTTGGCCCACCACAAGAATTTCCATGGTATGTGAGGGTGCCGTCTGGTTCTGCAACCCTTGCAGCGTTGACAATAGCCCCGGCGATTCATACGTGGGCACAATGATGGAGACAGAAATCGAGTCCATGAATGAAAGACTGGCCCTCTAGTGAGTAGTTTTGACAGAGCGTAGGTACAGTGATTCCACGTCAGGGCGGGTTGTATACTTGCATGACGGCAGGCGCCAAACGATCCCAGTAAAAGTCCTCTGCGCGACGTAACCCGTTACGCCGTAATTTATCTGCCAGCTCGGGAGAACTCAGCACCCTACAGATGCCCTGCGCCAATGCCTGTGGGTCGTCTGGTTCAACCAAAAGGCCGGCCTCTTCTTGATCGTCCGGCCGCAAAGTTGGCACCCGATCCCCAACTGCGCCACAAACGATAGGTACTCCCGCTGCCAGGCTTTCCAGAATTTTCAACGGAAACCGCCCTTCGGCCACAGGTGTCGTCCGTGTCGCCTCCACCGAGACATCTGCAATACGCAGATAGCTGGGTACCTCTGCCGGATCGACCTGCCCGGTGAATGTGATGGCCTCTTTGAGCGCCATAGATGCTATCAGTTGTTCAAGCTTTTGTCGATCTGGTCCATCTCCCACCAGGAGCAAGTGGAGATCCGGCATCTGCTGCCTGGCAACACCAAACGCATGGATGAGAAGATCCACTGCGTGCGAGTCGATACTAAGCGCCCCCACGTAAACGACCAGCGATCCGGTGCGAAAGCGGTATTGTTGGCGCAGTTCAGATTCTAGCTGCTCGTTCCGTTGTAGGAAGCGGCTACGTTCAATGCCATTAGGCACGTAGTGGATCTTTCGCTCTGCTACTCCTTGTGCCAGTAGCCGCCGTCTGGTGTGTGCCGTGTTGACCGTCACACCTTCCGCCCCCAGAGGCATGTGCCTTTCAAACCGATCAACGGCGGTGCGAATGAAGAAACCGCGCTGGGCAACAAATCCCAATTCATAATCATCACAGTCAACGAAAAACTGCGTCCTGCGCAGATGTCGCCTAGCCGATAGCCAGGCCAGCCCATTCACCGGTTGCGGCTTCATAAGGTGAACAATGTGGAATCCTTGGCGCTGCGCTTGCACGATGGCTCTGTACATGGCGAAGACGGACTGTAGGGTGACTTTTAGTAACTCTGCTGCGGGATAGTAGGATTTCTGTCCGTTGCGTTTAAGAACCTGCATCTGCCCAACGTAAACCACTTCTACTTTCTCTTGTGTGAAGACGGGCGTCTCCAGTCGCGCCCAATCATGATGCAATGTGATGATGCGCACACGATGGCCTGATGCAGCCAATTCCTTGGCCAGGGGCCAGTGGCGCCCTAAACCACTCGGGCTACTCAGGCTCTGTTGTCCGATGAAGAGAATTTGCACTATTCGTCTTCCTCGCCGTTTGCCATCATTTCAATCAACTTGCCTAGATTTTCCCAGCTATATTGCCGGCGATGGGCAACTGCGCCTTGTCGAAGCGTTTCGGCTCGCCGGGAGGAAAAGAAATCGTCGATCGCTGCTGCCAAAGCTACTGGATCGCCGGGCGGCACCAGTAAGCCTGTTTTGCCTTCCTGAATGGCATCGGGAATTCCGCCCACTGCGCTGGCAATCACGGGGAGTTCATGGCCTAAGGCTAACTGAATCACAGCGCTCTGGCTGGCACTCAAATACGGCGCGATGAGCACATCCGCCGTCGCCAGGTAAGAGGCAACCGCCTCATTCGGAACGTATTCATTGACAATGGTCACTCGATTTGCCAGAGCTAATTTCTGGATCTGTGATTGATACTTCTCGATCGGTTCCCAGAATTCACCCACGATCAATAAGTGCACCGGATGCGTTACGTGACAGAGGGCGTCGATCAAGACTGCTAACCCTTTGTATGGGCGCACGAGCCCAAAGAAGAGGAGGATTCCCTGATCTCGTGGAAGATTCAGATCGCCGTGAAGATCTTCTCGCATCAGCTCTTCACCGAAAGAAGGATCATTGTAAACAGGTAGGAACCCTCGCCGAATCGTCATCTTGGGCAAGAGTGCGCGCAATTGCTCTTCGTCCGCACGGGAATGCACGATGCAGGCTCTAGCAGGATGTAAGGCAAACTTCACCAATGCACTATCCCACGGTTGATTTTCATGAGGTAACACGTTGTGACACACGTAATAAAAAGGGATTTGTGCCCGGTTGAGGAATCGGGCAAGCGCACCAAAGGCCGGCGCCCGATCGGGGTGCCACCATGAGCAGATGACGGCATCGGGGCGTTCCGCTTGAATAGTCTGTGCCGTTTGCCACCAATTCCACGGTTCTAGCGGGGTCAGTAAGTAATCAGCTTCAACCCTTAGAACCGTTTTACTGGCATCTCGATCACTCCTCCCTGGGAAAAGCCAGCGCGGGTATTGCCAGGCAAAGGAGACAAAGTTCACATCGTGTTTCTGGGCAAGTGCCCTGTACAGAAACGTGGAATATTGGGCTATTCCGCCACGGTATGGGTGTACAGGGCCAATCAGGGTTAATTTCATAGGAGAACGATCTCTCGTTTTGGTGCAGGCCGCAAATAACGAGATAATGTCAGGCATGTTGCCTTGCCTAAGGCCCAATACCGTTGGAAATCTCAAAGGAATGTAGATGAACACGTTGATAGAGTCGATTTATTCGCAGAAGATCGTTCACGACGCCGAGGGACAAGCCATTTCTGCTTTTCCTGCCTCCATCCTGCGTAGTGAAGGTAAGGCGATTTATGATCTGGTGCGACAAACAAATGCAAAACGGACGCTGGAAATCGGACTTGCCTTTGGATTATCAACCCTTTTCATCTGTCAAGCACATCTTGACAATGGGCGCGCCACAGATCAAGAGTGCCACACCGCCTTTGATCCCCTGCAAAGTTCGCTTTGGAAGTCTGTCGGACTGCTCAATTTAGAGCGGATGAATATGCGTAAATTGGTTCGTTTCTTTGAACTTTCTTCGCACGAGGTTCTGCCAGAGTTGGTGCAACAACAGGAGCAGTTCGACTTTATCTTAATCGACGGCGCTCATCTATTTGACTATGTACTGATTGATTTTTGGTTCGCCAATCGACTGGTAGCGCCGGGTGGACTGCTCATGTTACATGACTTGTGGATGCCCTCTGTGCGCAAACTATTGAGCTTTGTCTTGAGAAATTATCCAAACTATCAGATTGAACCAGTATTCCACGACAAAGTTGTACCGCCCTGGCGCAAGTTTACCCGTATTGCCAAAAACGCTTTGCAAAGTCCAACCGATGTTCACGGTTGGTTGTTGCCGTTCACACACAGACAGCTAGATCTCTACGAACGAAACTACTGTGTCCTGCGTAAAGTGGGAGAAGACACAAGAGATTGGAATCACTACCGCTCCTTTTAGGGTTGCGTCAAGCATGAAATGATGGGCACGGGCGCTGCTTGCCACGCCCACTCGGCACAGGGCGCGGCAAGCAGCGCCCGTACGAAAGTGCAATGAATTGACAGAGGAGCCCTGTGAACTATCAACACGGCCTACTCACTCCCTGTTGAAGGAGCGTTGCTTAATCGAAAGATGCTGGTCCCCTCACTGTTGTAGACTTCCTCCAGACCACTTTGCCCTTGCAACTCGTCAAAGCGGAGACCCGACGATGCAAAGTCGCCTCTTTGACCGATGAAAATATAGTCCACGCCCAGTTCAGCCAGTTGTGCCACAGACGAAGGATCGCTTTCTAGCTGCTCAGCTTGTTCCGAGAGGGCGAGTGACTTCTGATTGCGATAGCTTCTATCGGCCAACGATGAAAATATCATCACAGCCGCAGTCGTTCTTCGTCCGGTAAAGTAAGGAATCCAATACCCTGCATCCGTGCCGTGTGGCGCCTCTGATAGCCAGAAGTAGGTGTTGATGGCAAACAGTGCGTCTGGCTCGGTATGTGTATTGATCCACTCCATTGCCGCCACGTCGGCCGGGGTGACAAAGTAGCGGTAGGGCTCGACGCTTGTGGCACGGGCCGGGGCCGCCGCCAACCCGGCGATGAGAAAGCAGACGCTTAGCCCGTAGGCCACGCCTCGACGATTTTGGGTGATACGGACGATCTCTTCGGCAACCACACCGATGACAAGACCAATCGGCAAGTAAAGCATGATCAGCACCGCGCCCAAATTGGTCAGGTTGAGCAGGGGGATGCCCAGCAAATAGGTATAGCCCAGCCCAAAGAGACAGGCCAGCCAAAACAGACTAATCAGCGCGATCTTGCTGTGGCGGACAATCCCTGCGATGGCTGCCGCAACCGCCAACCACAGGAACCATGCATCTGCACCGATCAAATAGGGGAATGTCGCCGGATCAAAGTGGAAGTAATTCGATGTGCCACCGCGCACCGTCTCTGCGCCGCCAACAACTGCCGGCGTAGACCTCATCGTGACATAGACCTGCATCGCATCCACCAGGACGGGCATCACCAGCAGCAGCGAGAGTGCGCCGACGGCGAGGACCCCCCCGATCGCTCGGGTCATTCTGCTTCGATCTCGGCGCGCTCTCCAGACTACCCAGAGCACCGTCAACGCAATCAGCGGTAGATAGAAAGCGGCAACCCGAAAATGGAGTAGAAAGACCGATGCTGTGCTCACCGCCGCCAATAGCGTATACCCCAGCACCTTGCGCCACGGCTGCCGCCGCTCTTCTGCCCACATCGACAACGCTTCCCAGACGAGCAGCCAGCCGATCAACAGGACTACCTGGCTGGATAACTGGGTGAACCTTCCCCAATTGACGTAGAATGCAGGCTGGCTGAGCAGGAGACTGGCCGTGACGGCCCCCGCAATCGCCCCCACCCGCCCCACCTTGCGATCCAACACCAGGTACACCCCGATGCCGCAGAGGGCATTGAGCATCTGTGCCGTCCACAGCAGAGCAGTGTGAGCAGGCACCTGCGCGATCCACTCCAGGGTGGCGCTCAAAGCGTACAAACCCAGGTGATACTGATCCAATGGAATAGGAAAGTAGGGTTCCAGCGTTTGGGGCAACTGTCCCTGCACCGCCGTCAACTGGGTCAACAGGGCATGATGAACCGAATCGCTCCAGGCCGGATACGGTTGATCGCGGATGATCCAAAAGCGGGTGATGAGCGTGATCGCAAAGATCGCCAACGCTATCCACTCGAACAGATCGAGCCTGCGCAAAGTGGCCTTTTCCCGGCGCAGAAGCCACAGCGTGAAGATGAGCATCAGGATCAGCAGCGCGCTCATTTTGTACGGGCCCAGGGTGAGCCAGGGTAGCAAAAACCGGGCAGTGTAAAAAAAGACCGGGTAGAAGGAGACACTGATCCCAATCGCCAGGAGCCAGCCCTGCAATCCTGGCCACTCTCTCCAAAGGCCGGTAAGGGCAAGGGCGAACCAGCCGGGGATCAGCAGCATCGCCGCCAGGGCGAGAAAGATACGCAGTTCAATCATGCTCACTCAATAGACCATTGCGGCGTAAGTACCACGGCGGAGATATGGCGTCTTTGTGCTCTTTGTGTTCTCTGTGGCGATTTTCAGCATCTCGACGGCATCGCCGACGAGGCCGCTAAATTCGTTTGGTACAGGCGCTGCGCCTTAGCCCTCATCCGACCTCATCTACCGGGAAGCCACGACGGATGGACACGGAGGTCCATCCCTACGTGTAGGGACCGGCCTCCGTGCCGGTCCGTTCTGGGTAGCTGCCCTGAAGATCAGAACCGAAAAACTTGGGACGCGCCGGCAGAGGACCGATCTCGGGCTCAACCTGCGCCCCCCACAGGAGGCCGTTTGAGTATAACACCGTTGGATTTTGTGGCGTAAATGCGGGGCGAATCGGATCTTTGCCCTTCTCTTCGGCCTGCCCTATGTTACAATGCTACCCAATCACAGATGGACAATGGTTCGATTCTTTCTAGAAAGCAAAGTGGTATGTACACTCTCCCTATCCTGACCACTGAACAGATGATCGAGGTAGATCGCCTCATGGTCGAGGAATATCATATCGAACTGATCCAGATGATGGAGAACGCCGGGCGCGCCCTGGCCTTACTCGCCAAAAACATGCTCGACGGCGACGTGGCGGATCGCCCCATCGTCGTCCTGGCCGGGCGGGGTAACAACGGCGGCGGTGGATTGGTGGCGGCGCGTCATCTGCTCAATTGGGGAGCCTGGGTGCAGGTGCTGCTCACGCACCGCTCCGACACATTCGACGACATCCCTGCCCATCAGTTGCGCATCCTGGAGGCGATGGGGCTGCCGATTGCCTGGGCGGAAGATGGATGGGAATTGCCGCCCGCAGATCTGGTAATCGACGCCATCATCGGCTATGGGCTACAGGGCGATCCGCATGGCGTAGCGGCCACCCTGATCCAGTTGGCCAACAGCAGCATGGCGCCCATCCTCAGCCTGGACGCGCCCAGCGGTTTGGACACGGCCAGCGGGCGACTCTACACGCCGCACGTTGTCGCTACGGCTACCATGACCCTGGCCCTGCCCAAACATGGACTGCTTCAACCTGAAGCGCAGAGGGCCGTCGGTCAACTCTATCTGGCGGACATCAGCGTGCCGCCGCCACTCTACGAACAGTTGGACATTGAGTTGGAACCGATCTTCGCTCAAGGCACGCTTCTGCCGGTCCACGTTGAAGACGGCAGAGCCGGCGTGGACTTTCCGTCCTGAATTGGTACTGTTCTTGAATGAAAGGGAATTTGCCATGCAAGAGATCTTCCCCGTTCTCGCTGCAATTGGGTATGTCTTCATCTTCCTGGGGCTGGTGGGCGCAGTTGTGCCCGTGCTGCCGGGACCAGTCTTTATTTGGATAGGCGCCTTCCTGTGGGCCTGGGGAGATGGTTTTGTACGGATAGGCTGGCCCACGCTGCTACTGCTCGGCGTGCTCACCATCATCGCCTGGGGCAGTGATCTGGCGCTGACCGCCTTGAGCAGCCGCCGTTCTGGAACAGGCTGGCGTTCAATTGGCGTCGCCATTCTCGGCGGGTTGGCCGGCGCGGTTGTGCTCAGCGTCATCCCCGTCATCGGCACGGTGATCGGCGCTCTGCTCGGTGCGGTGACGGCGCTCTGGTATATGGAGTACCAGCAAAAAGGCGATCGCGCCGCAGCCACCCGCGCCGTCCGTGCCTACATTGGCGGCTACCTGCTGGCCATGCTCGTGGAACTGGGGGTCGCCATCTTGATGCTCACCATCTTTGCCACCCAGGCCTTCCTGTAAAACCCGCCTCGCTCGTAAATCCCGGCGGAAATAGGCCGATACGGTGGTACAGATGCCCGATTTCCGCCGTGGTGTTTCATCCGCAATGCACTAGATAGAATGGACCGCAGAACTTGGCCGATCACCGTCGTGCTGTGATTTTTGTCAATGGAACTGTGCAGGACTACGCCTGGCTGCAAGCGCGCCTTCGCCCAAATGATTTCCTGATCGGCGCCGACGGCGGCACCCGTCATTGTCTGGCGCTGGATCTGCTGCCCGATGTCATCGTTGGCGACATGGACAGCATCCCCGCCGACATGTTGGCCGATCTCGAAGCCCAGGGCGTAGTGGCCGAGCGTTACCCGGTGCGCAAGGACAAGACCGATCTGGAATTGGCCGTGGATCGCGCCGTGCGTGAGGGCGTTTCCGAAATTCTCCTCATGGGTGCCCTGGGCGGACGGCTGGATCAGACGTTGGCCAATCTGCTCATTTCGGCGCGGCGCGACTGGCCGGTGCCTATCGTTCTCGCCGACGGGCGTCAGACCTTGCAAGTCATGCGAGACGGCGAGTCCTTCTCGCTTGCCACGCCGGTAGGGAGCCTGGTCAGTGTGGTGCCGCTCAGCCAACAAGTGACGGGCGTCACCTACAGCGGTCTAGAGTACCCGCTAACCGATGCCACGTTGTCTTTGGGCACGACGCGTGGCATCAGCAATGTGATCGCTCAAATCCCGGCGAGCATCACCATCGAAAGTGGCATTCTGCTGGTTATTCAAGAGGAGAACGGCGTGGGGGAGTGCGGCTAAGCAGGAATGCTGCCCCCAATGCGAGGGCGAACGCCACGATCTGGGTGACACGGTACGTTCCAAGTTGAGCGGCATCGGCCACAAAGGCGTCTGTCAACAGCCGCACGACGCTGTAGCCAAGCAGACTGAGTAGAAACACTCGTCCTGGATGTCGAAAGTCGGCCCCAAAGAAGATTGCCGCAGCGACGGCCAATGTGCCTGCGGCCCGGTACAGGGCCACCGGGTGCAGTAGTTCGTCGAAATAGGGCAGCGCCCACGGCACCGAACTGGCCAGCCCAACCACCTCGCCTGTCAAGAAGGCGCCGATCTGCCAGAGGGCGTCACCCACCATCAGCCCCAAGCCTAGCGCTGCCAGCACCTTCAGCGGATCCAGTTTGGCGTAGAGCAGATAGGCATAGCCACCCACCAGGGCTGCCACTATTCCCGGTGTCAGCGCCATGCCGCCCGGGCGCAAGCTGATCGCCAACAGTGGTTCTTCCAGATAGATAGCCCAAAACTGGACCACGTGCCACAGTCGGGCTACAATGATACCCGACGCCAGCGCGATAAATCCGGCATTTGAAACCTGATCAGGGTTCATCCCCTGCTTTGCGCCGGCGCGGGCCATCATGCTGATGCCAAGCCACCCGGCGAGGATAGCGAAGAGTGGCGCAGTAGGGATCGACAAGGGGCCAAGCGGTAAAAATGGGTACATGCGGTTCTGGCCAAAGCTGGGTGGATTGACGGCGAAATCACAATTCTTCCTCAATGATAGACGAAAGGACCGTTCCATGCGAGTTTTGGTCACCGGCGGGGCCGGTTTTTTGGGGAGCCATCTATGCGAGCGGCTCTTGCGCGAGGGGCACTCCGTGATCGCCATGGACAACCTGATCACAGGCAGCACGGACAACATCGCGCATCTTGCCGACCATGAGCACTTCCGCTTTGTCCGCCATGATGTGACCAACTATATCTATTTGCAAGGGCCGCTGGATGCAATTTTACATTTTGCCAGCCCGGCCAGCCCTGTCGACTATCTGGAACTGCCCATCCAAACCTTGAAGGTCGGCAGCCTGGGGACGCACAACGCGCTGGGATTGGCACTGGCGAAGGGCGCGCGCATCCTTCTGGCCAGCACCAGTGAGATCTACGGCGATCCGCTTGTGCACCCTCAGCAAGAGAGTTATTGGGGTAACGTCAACCCGATCGGCCCGCGCGGGGTTTACGATGAAGCCAAACGGTTCTCTGAAGCCATGACCATGGCCTATCATCGGGCGCACGGGGTGGACACACGCATTGTGCGCATCTTCAACACCTATGGGCCGCGTATGCGGCTGAACGACGGTCGTGTCGTACCGAACTTCATCAAACAGGCGTTGCATGGCGAACCGCTCACCGTTTATGGCGAGGGGAACCAGACGCGCTCGTTCTGCTACGTCACCGACCTGGTGGACGGCATTTACCGTCTGCTCATGAGCAACGAAGTGGATCCGGTTAATATTGGCAACCCGGCCGAACTAACGATCTTACAGTTCGCCGAACGCATCAATGCTATTATAGGGAATAAGGCAGGCATCATCCATAAACCCCTGCCCAAAGACGATCCGCAGCAGCGCCAGCCCGACATTACGCGCGCACGCACGATCCTCGGCTGGGAGCCTGCGGTCACTCTCGATGCCGGCCTGGCGCCGACAATTGATTACTTTGCTAAAAAGTTGGGAAAAAGGTAAAGACTGAATTTTTATGAACCTAGATCACATCCGCAATTTTTGTATCATCGCCCATATTGACCACGGCAAGAGTACGTTGGCCGATCGCCTGCTCCAGTTGACAGGCACGATCACCGAGCGCGAGATGAAGGAACAACTTCTCGACTCGATGGACCTGGAGCGTGAAAAAGGGGTCACGATCAAGGCCAGCGCCGTGCGCATGATCTACAAACAGGACGGCCAGGAGTACGAAATCAATCTGATCGACACTCCCGGCCATGTGGACTTTACCTATGAGGTCAAGCGAGCCTTGCAGGCGTGTGAAGGTGCCGTGCTGGTGGTGGATGCCTCGCAGGGGATTCAGGCGCAGACCATGGCGCATCTCTTTGCGGCGATGGAGTTGGATCTGACCATCATCCCCGTGCTCAACAAGATCGATCTGCCCGCGGCGCGGCCGGATGAAGTGGCCGAGGAGATCGAAAGCCTTCTCGGCGTCGCCGCCGAAGATATCCCCTCGATCAGTGCGAAGAGCGGCCTCAACATTGAAAAGGTGCTAGAGCAGGTGGTACTGCATGTGCCTGCCCCGAAAGGCAGCATTGATGCACCGCTGCAGGCACTCGTTTTTGACTGCCACTACGATCCGTACAAGGGTGTGATCGCCTACGTGCGCGTCATCAACGGGCAGATCAACGGCACGGCGGAACTTTTCGCCATGTCCAGCAAGATCAAGATGGAACCCATCGAAGTGGGCGTCCTCTCGCCATCGCTGATCAAGACAGGTCACCTCTCGGCGGGTGAAGTGGGCTATGTCGCTACCGGTCTGAAGAGCGTGCAGGATCTGGACGTAGGCGACACCCTCACCCTGGCTGCCCGACCCGCGGATAAGGCACTGCCCGGCTACGAACCGATGAAGCCTATGGTCTTCGCCGGTCTTTATCCATCGGACGCCGATGACTATCCCGATCTGCGTGACGCGCTGGAAAAGCTGCAACTCAACGATGCTGCGCTCTCCTATGAACCAGAAACCAGTCAGGCGCTGGGCTTTGGCTTTCGCCTTGGCTTCCTGGGGCTCTTCCACATGGAGATTGTACAGGAGCGGTTGGAGCGTGAGTATGATCTCGACATCATCTTCACGGCGCCATCGGTGGCGTATCGCGTGCTCAAAACCAGCGGCGAGATGATCACCATCGACAGCCCGGCGGATCTGCCCGACCCAACCTTGATCGAACACATCGAGGAACCCTGGTGCGATCTGCACATTTTCACTCCTGCCGAGTATATCGGGCCGGTGATGGAACTGGTGACCCGTCGCCGCGGCGAGGTCAAGAATCAGACATGGCTCGACACCAAGCGCGTAGAGCTTTCCTACTACATGCCGCTTTCCGAGATCATTGTCGACTTCTACAACGAACTCAAGGCGCGCACACGCGGCTATGCCAGCATGGACTATACCATCGATCAATACCGCCCTTCTGACATGGTGAAACTCGATGTTCTGGTCAACGCCTACCCTGTAGACGCACTCAGTGTCATCATCCACCGTGATGATGCCCAGACCAAGGGCCAGAAACTGGTCAGCAAGATGAAGGAAATCATCCCGCGCCAGATGTTTGTCGTACCCATCCAGGCTGCCGTGGGCACCAAGATCATCAGCCGCGCCAATGTGCAGGCCATGCGCAAGGACGTGCTCGCCAAGTGTTACGGGGGCGACATCACCCGCAAGCGCAAGTTGCTCGAAAAGCAGAAAGAGGGCAAAAAGCGTATGAAGATGGTCGGTTCGGTCGAAATTCCACAAGAAGCCTTTATGTCTGTCTTGCGTCTCGGCGACGACGACTAACAGATTCCACGCTATGGCAAGCATAGATTCCCCGGCGCTCGATGATCACACCGATCAAGCTGCCGGGGATTTTGTTTTTGTGGGGTAATTCCCCCGGCATGTTGATGGCCGCCTCCCTGCTGGCAGTGCTGCCGACTATCGTGATATTCTTCTTAGCACAACGCTATTTTGTGCAAGGTATCGTTGTTTCTGGCGTCAAGGGCTGATTTCGCCGTCGCCCGATCTCCTACATTCACGCCTGATCTCCTGAATTTACCTGCTCTCTTAAATGTACCGACAAGTTGTTTGACTATCTTTCAAAACACAGACAAGTAAGGTCCTCACAATGAAAGTCGTTCAAGTTGGGATGGGTGGCATGGGCAATGCCTGGCTACGCGCTGTCCAGGCTTCGCCCGAGGTCGAGTATTCCGGTTTTGTCGAAATCAACCAGCGCATCGCCGGCGAACAGGCCGAAAAATATGGCCTCGACCCGGCAATCATCTTCCCGTCGCTGGCGGACGCGTTGAATGCGGTACCAGTCGACGGCATTATCAACGTCACCCCGCCCCAGTTCCACCGGGACGTGTCGATTATGGCGTTGGAAGCAGGAGTGCCGGTCCTTTCGGAGAAACCCTTGGCGGACACACTCCAGGCGGCGCAGGATATTGTGGACGCCGCCGACCGCACCGGCGTCCTCCATATGGTGACGCAGAACTACCGCTACAGCGTGCCTGCGCTCACCCTGAAGCAAACGCTGGCAAGCGCAGATCTGGGACGGATCGGCGCCGTGACCGTGGAGTTCTTCCGCGGCCCCCACTTTGGCGGCTTCCGCGAGGAGATGCCTTATCCGCTGATCATCGATATGTCGATCCACCATTTCGACATGATGCGCTACTTCCTCGCCCTCGATCCGATTTGGATCTACGGGCGCAGTTGGAATCCGCCCTGGAGTTGGTATGGCGGCGACGCCTCAGCCTCGGTGCTGCTGCGCTTTGAAGGGGATGTTACCGTCTCTTACAACGGTTCGTGGTGCTCACAGGGCATGGATACGCCGTGGAATGGCCAGTGGCGCTTTGAGTGTGAACGCGGCGTGATCGCCCTGCGCGATGATCAGGTCACCGTTTATCGTACCGGCGAAACGCCGGAAGCGGTGGCGCCAGTCGCCGCCGAACGCGTCGCCCAGCCCTACTTGCTCCACGAATTCTACGAAGCGGTGACCGCGGGCAAAGCCCCGGCTACCCCCTGCCAGGACAACATCAAATCGTTGGCGATTGTCTTCAACACCGTCAAGTCGTTTGAGACGGGCGGTCCGGTGACAGTGCCGGCGGTAACAGCCTAGTAAATCCCGGCGGGAATTTGTCCACGTTTCCGACCAGAGGCAGAGAGTGCCAAATTTTCGCCGTGGTATTTACGCCCAACTGTAAGAGAAGGAGTTCGTCATGAAACTCGGTGTCTTTGCCGTGTTGTTCAGTGATCGATCCGATCAACACACCGGTCAACGGTGTGCTGGACAACAAATCCTACCGCAACTTTGCCGAACGGAGTTGGGTCTTCCGCACGGTGGGGTATGGGCACGGCGAGGATGTCTGGCGCGACATGGTGAGCAATCTGCGCCTGGTGGGCTACAACGGCGTCCTTTCTATCGAGCATGAGGACGGGCTGATGTCCAAGACCGAAGGCTTCGAGAAGGCAGTGAGCTTCTTGCAGAACGTACTCATCAAAGAAGAGCCTGTGCGGGCCTTCTGGGCATGATAGACAGAGTGGGCGGGCGCGTCATGTGGCTGTGGATGGGATTGTTTGGCTTCGTGCTGCTCCTGGGCGCGTGTAACGGTCAGGGGCTGACCGCCGATCCTCTTCCGGTCACAGCGCCCGCCCCACCTACCCCCAACCCCACGCTGGCCGCGCTCGATCCGCGCACGTTTTCGGCACAGTTGACCAATACCGACTCACTGGCGCAGGCGTCCGCCCAACTGGCGACGGAAGCAGGTATCCGCGCCGATGCCATCCGTGTCCTCTTTCGGACGGACACCTGTACGATCTGCGCGCAAACAAACGATGGCACAGCATTAACCGAGTTGACTGTAGACGAGGCAACGCCTCTGGTAGAGCCGGGTAGCAGCTTCTGGTTGAACGTGCCGCCGCTTGCCTGCCTCTACCTGTACGACGGGCAGCAGGTTAAACCGCAAGGCTGCCGGTTGCAGTGAGGGCAGATACTTCGTTGCCGTTTCACAGTCAATGATTCGGTGTTGCCTTCAGGAGATATCCACGGCTACACCTCGTTTCGTTGTGGTAAAATAAGGAACAACGTTTATGGTGAACCTTGAGCAAAGTGGCTGTCTGACGGATAGCCAATGGAGGTAGAAGATGAGTAGTATGGGCGAACTCATTGAGTTGCAGATAGAAGAAGTAAATAATGCACGACCCCTCGAGGATCTTCATAGCAAGCTACCTGCAGGGACAGTTTTAGTCGTAGAAAACTGGGAAGATGAAAAACTCTCTCTGCGTATAGTAGAGAGAGCATTGAAATCTGTAGAAGAAGAACCTGTAGAATTTGCCGCCGGCCTTATCGAAAAAGATGGAATTCTCGTTTACAGGGGAGAGATACCACAAGGATTTGATCTGGGAAGCATTCATGCAAGAAGAGCGCGAAGCTCCCCTCCATCCTTTTGAACCTGAGCCACGATGAGAATACTCTTCGATACATCTGTTGTGCTGGCAGCGTTGATCGAATCTCATCGCAACGAAAGCGCGCCATGACACCCCCTCCGTCTTCGATCTCATCCGCCAGTATGATCTCGATCCCAAGAAATCGCTGGGGCAAAACTTCCTGGTGGACGAGACGCACCTGGCGCGCATTGCCGCTGCCGCCGACCTCATGCCCGCCGACACCGTCCTCGAGGTTGGCCCAGGATTAGGTGTGCTCACCCGCCATCTGGCCCAACAGGCCGGCCGCGTCGTTGCCGTGGAACTCGACGACCGCCTCATCCCCATCCTGCGCGAGCGCTTCGTTGACCAGCCCAACGTGCACTTTGTCCACGCCGACATTTTGACGGTGGATGTGGCGACGTTGTTGAGAGAAGACGACGGCCGACCGACGACGGGCTATAAGGTTGTTGCCAACCTGCCCTACTACATCACCAGCGCGGTGCTGCGTCATCTGTTGGAAGCGCCGCAGCCGCCGGTGCTGGCCGTCGTGATGGTGCAGCGCGAGGTGGCACAGCGCATCGTCGCTGCGCCCGGCGATATGTCCTTGCTGGCGGTGGGGATCCAGTTTTACGCCGTGCCTAAGATCGTGAACAAGGTGCCGGCGGGTGCGTTCCACCCGCGCCCCAAAGTGGACAGCGCGGTGCTGCGCCTCGACGTGCGCCCGCAACCCGCCGTGGCCGATGTGGACCCTATGCGCTTTTTCGATGTAGCGCGCGCCGGTTTCGGACAGAAGCGCAAGCAGTTGCTCAACAGCCTGAGCAGTGGACTTGCCCAGCCCAAAGAGCACACCCGCGCCGCCCTTGAGGCTGCTGGGATCGATCCACAGCGCCGCGCCGAAACCCTCTCGCTCGACGAATGGGGCACACTGACCAAAGCGCTCTTCGCATGACAGACCCCAAGGTCGCCGATTCAACCATCGCATCGCCCATCTGGACGTCCCCGACGACCGCTGGCACTGGTTCGTGGACAAGTACGTCGTCCACGTCGATGACGTTGGCTGTCGCAATCGCATCGAAACCTACCTACCGCTCATGCTGGTCTGGTGGACGCTGCGCATTGCCCGTTACTTACATGAAACCGGCCAAGGACTTGATAATCGGCTTGTCGAACCTGTGCAGGGCTGGCGTGAGGTGAAGCAACAACAACTGTCCATCTATTTTGACCGCGCCGAACGTGCGCTCGCCCGCTGGAGGTGAAACGATGACAATTGACAACGATGTGGTGATTGTCGGCGCCGCGCGAACCCCCATCGGCAAATTCCAGGGCACGCTGCAAGCGATCCCCGCTCCGGAACTGGGTGCGGCGGCGATTCGCGCCGCCGTGGATCGGGCCGGTATCGATCCTGCGGCAGTGGACGAGGTGTTGATGGGCAACGTCCTCCAGGCCGGTGTAGGGCAGGCTCCGGCGCGACAGGCTGCCATCGCTGCGGGGATTCCGGCTTCGGTCGGCGCCACAACGGTCAACAAGGTCTGCGGCAGCGGGCTGAAGACGGTGATGCTGGCGGCCCAGGCCATCCGCGCCGGCGACGGCAACCTCTTTGTCGCCGGCGGCATGGAAAATATGAACCTGGCTCCCTATTTGCTGCCGGGCGCCCGCTTCGGCTATCGCATCAACAATCAGACACTGATCGACGCCATGATCCATGATGGGCTGTGGTGCCCGTTCGAGGATCATCACATGGGCAACAGCGCCGAGTGGATCGGTCGCCGCTACGGCGTCAGCCGTGAGGCTCAAGATGCCTGGGCGCTGCAAAGTCACCGGCGCGCGCTGGCCGCGCAACAAAGCGGCCAGTTTGCCGCCGAGCTCACGCCTGTTGGCGTGGTGCATCGTCGCCAAACTGTGCCGTTTATCGCCGACGAAATCCCCCGCGCCGACACCTCGGCCCAGGCGCTGGCCGCGCTCAAACCAGTCTTCGACGCCGATGGAACCGTCACCGCGGGGAATTCGTCACCGATTAGTGACGGGGCCGCCGCACTCATCGTGTGTAGCGGTGCCTTCGCACGTGCCCACGGATTGACGCCGTTGGCGCGGATTACCGGTTATGCCCAGGCCGCCGTCGATCCCGTAGCCATCTTTGGCGCACCCATCCATGCTGTGCGCAAACTGGTGGAGAGACTCGATCGCACCGTCACGGATTTCGATTTAGTCGAGATCAACGAGGCCTTTGCCGCCCAAACTGTCGCCGATCTGCGCGAATTGAGGCTGGACGGAAACCGCGTCAACGTCAACGGTGGGGCCATCGCCCTGGGCCATCCACTGGGGGCGTCGGGCGCGCGGGTCCTCGTCACGCTGATCTACGCCCTGCGCCAGCGCAACCTGCACAGCGGCATCGCCACCCTCTGTCTAGGCGGCGGCGAAGCCGTGGCGCTCGCGGTCGAACTTATGGCATAAGGGGTCACCGTGGCTCCTTCTCGCAGAAAGAGATGCTCCCATGACAAACCGTTTACAAGACAAAGTTGCCATTGTTACCGGCGCCGCACGCGGGATCGGAGCAGAAACGGCGCGTCGCTTTGCCGAGGAAGGCGCCCAGGTTGTCCTCTGTGATGTCAACGCCGAGGAGGGGGAGGCCACGGCCTCACGTCTGCGCGCGGAGGCTGGATCGGCCATTTTCTTGCCCGTGGATGTGGCGGATCGGGGCAGCGTGCAAGATCTCATCGCGCGGACCGTGGCCCAATTCGGGCGGCTCGATATACTCGTCAACAATGCCGGCCTGCTGCGCGACGCTCAGCTACGAAAAATGACCGAGGATCAGTTTGATCTGGTGGTCAGTGTTAACCTCAAGGGTGTCTACAACTGTGGCCAGGCCGCCGCCATGCAGATGATCGAACAGGGCAGCGGCGTGATCCTCAATGCCAGCAGCGTCGTCGGCATCGACGGCAACTTTGGTCAGACGAACTATGTCGCCACCAAGTCTGCCGTGATCGGCATGACCAAGGTCTGGGCGCGCGAACTCGGCCCCAAGGGGATCCGCGTCAACGCCGTGGCCCCCGGTTTCATTGAAACCGAAATGACGGCGCAGATGCCGCAGCCCATTTACGACGGCATGGTCGGCAGAACGCCTCTACGTCGCGCCGGCACCGTCCTTGACGTGGCCAACGCCTATCTCTGGCTGGCCAGCGACGAAGCCTCGTTTATCAACGGCATCGTCCTGCGCGTAGACGGCGGCATCGTCGTCGGTACATAGGTCTCCTCTCGCCTGCCGGCGTCGTTTTGTTTGAAGCCACACCGCTTTTGTGGAATAATGAACCCGTGAGTGACAAAACTGTTCAGGAAAAAATCGATCAACCGTTAGCGGCATCCGCGCCGGGTGAGTCTCAATCGGCGGCGGTCGCAGCGCGTCTGCCTGAAAATCCGCTTAGCGAGCGCGAGATGGACGTGGCGAAACTACTCGCCACTGGCGTCAGCAATAACGAGATCGCCGAAGAACTCGTCATCAGCCCGCATACGGTGAAGGTGCATCTGCGCAACATTTACGAGAAATTGGGGGTCAGCAGCCGCACTGAAGCATCGCTCGTCCTGTTGCAACAAGGATGGATGGTGCTGCCCGGGATCGAGGTTCCTGTCGTTGCCCCGGCGGAGGAGATCTATCCTGATCCTGAACCGTTGGCCGATACGGTAGGCCTGCCCTTTTTCTGGCAACCAATCTATCTGTTGGCCATACTTGTGTTGGTGGTTGTGTTACTCTTCCTGCCAACCTGGTCGGGCAACACGCTGTCTGCACCTTCGAACTTGCTCAGCGACAGTAGTGACACGGCGTTGGGGCAGCCCGCCGTCGACGTCATGCCGCGGTGGAGTTCGCAGACACCGTTGCCCGCAGCGCGCAGTCGGCTGGCCTTGGTCATGAGTGAGGGCAAGCGACTTTATGCGCTTGGTGGGGAACGCGCCGGCGGCGCCATTTCCGCATCCCTCGATATGTATGATCTCGACCTGAACGAATGGATACCGCGTGAACCGCTGCCGCTGCCGCTCTCCAATCTGGGCGCAGTCGCCATCAACGACCAGATCTACGTGGCCGGTGGCACTACCCCTGCCATCGACGGTGGGCAGATGGGCGAGACAGAACTTTCCGTCAGTTCAACCTTCTTGCGCTACGATACCACGGCCGATACGTGGACGATTGCGGGGGATCTGCCGGCGCCGCTGGCCGGGTCATCGCTGGTAGCCACGCCCGAGGCGCTCTACTTGCTCGGTGGATGGGATGGCGAAGCCATGCACGACGAGGTCTGGCAGCTCGATCTGCCGCACGAGGAACCCGTTACGGCGGCGGATTGGCGTGTTGTGACCGAGATGGCGAACGCTCACGCCTTCGGTGGCGCCGTTATTGTGGACAATTTCCTCTACATAGCCGGTGGTTACGACGGGCAGCGCGAATTGGATCAATCGCAGCGCTACAACCTGGTCGATCAGGATTGGGAGTCGCTCCCCCCGCTCTCGACGCCTCGTGGCGGCATGCATCTGCTCTATGATGGCCTGGCCATTTTCGCGGTAGGTGGCGGCTGGGGAAAGACGGTGAGCACGCTCGAGCGCTTCGATCCGGCAACGGGGTTGTGGAGTCACTTCCCCTCGCCGATTGCCGAGGAATGGCGTCATTTGGGGGCAGCCGCCAGCTCTGTCGGGTATCTCTATCTGATTGGCGGCTGGTCGGACACGTACTTGAGTGTACACTTACGCTATCAGAGTTCATTCCGCTCGTTCTTGCCCGCCACTCAGAGCAATGATGCCGGGTCAAGATAGAAATACGGGGTCAAGATAACAGTGTGCTGCATCATCAAAGAACGCCGACGGCTGCTGACCGTCGGCGTTCTTTATAGGCAACCCTAGATCTTGTGTGCGGCTCAGCCATGTCCCGCCAGCCGGTGAATCTTCTCGCTGGTATCGCGCCAGGATACCTTGCTCAACCCCATTTTGTGTCGGATCTGCTCCGGCGGCATGCCATTGCGGAAGTCTCGCACTGCACACGTCCAGCGCAACGTCTCGAACCCTACTTGCAGGCGGTGAATTTCGGCCAGCTTGCCCACCTCATCGAGGACGTATTCGAGGTTGCGTGGCGTGCATTCAAACAAGTAGCGCTCGGGCTTGTATTGGGTAAGGTACTGCTCCATTGGCTTAAGAAAGTTAGGATGCAACGGCAGCGTTCGATTTTTGTGGGCGTAGCGTACATCGTTGTAGCGGATCTGCACTTCTGGCGTTTGCGGTTTGGATCGGTCAATGTCTTCGACCAGAACGTTGGCGCATTCGCCTTTCTTCATCCCCGTTTGCAGCAACAGGCTAACCAATACGTAGGGTCGGGCGTCGGTTTTGTTGCGGTCCCACAGTAGATCCTGGCAGACGCGGATGAGCCGGCTGATCTCGTCGTCTTGCAGGATGGTGGGGAGCGGCGTGCGCACGGTCTGCTGTACCAGCGCCTCCGCCGGATCGGTGCCGATGACGCCGGTGCTGTGCAACCACCCAAAAAAGACCTTGAGCGTCGTGATGCGACGGGCCAATGTCTTGGCGCTACATGGGCGGCCCCGCTCACTCTGCATCCATTCTAAAAAGTCATTGAGATGAGTGGTCTGGATCTGTCGCAACAGGGCGGCATCATCCATAAAGGCGCGTAAGATCTTTAGATCATTGCGAAAGGCTTTGATCGTGTTGTCGCTAAAACCTTTGCCGAGCATATATTCATCGAACGCGGAAACTGCATCGAGCAGACTGCTATTGGCGCGCAGAGGCGGCGGGGCACTGGTGGCAGGATCCAGTTCAACCTGCTCTTGCTCGCCCTGAACCTGATTGCCTTCTGCCACTGGTTGATCTACTGAAGAAGGGTGTGGACGATCCATGATGGCTCCTTTGCGTTTGGACATCCATTCCGAAAGAACGAGGGTGTCACTCCCGTCGTCGCGTGCTCGGACATCAGAAAATTTCGGATAGTTTACACATCAATATAGCGGCATGCGCCATATTTGGCAATCTAACCAAACGTGTGGATCGCATAGCCATCAGGCAAAAAAAGATGCACCTTTAGACTTGCGCGGCGAAGATCGCAGATCTGCGTTTCCATTTCAGGGGGCGGCTGTGCTATGATGAACATATCTGTTCCGCTCCATGGTTGTTTGTGTGGAGCATCCATTTGACACAATATCTGTATGCATGACAGGAGGGTAAGATGAAGAAGTTCTTGAAGTTTCTTCTGTTCGTCGGCTTTGTTGCCGGCGTTGTTTACGCCATTCAAAAGATGCTGGCCCCGCAATCTGCGCAGCAAGGCTCCGGCGCCGGGGTGTTGCCCGAAAGCCCTGTAACGCCGCTGGAAGATGCACCGTTGGGCGGTGATCTCAGTCCACAGTTGCTCGAAATCCTCGTCGATCCTGAAGACAAGGGTTCGCTTGAACTGGTCGACGACGGTAAGTTCCTGCTCAATCCGCGCACAGGGTATCGCTACCCGATTCGCAACGGCATCCCTGTGATGTTGATCGAAGAAGGCAAGAAGTATCAGGATCGCAGCCGGGTTACAGCGAACGGCAGCGGTCAACAGGACAAAGCCAGCGAAGCCGCAGGCTGATCGCCCTTCGCATGCCGTGCGCCCAGGATGTGAGCCACTGCATGATCCGGCACTGTTCTGAACGAACCTGTTCTGAACGAAAACGAGGCGCCCCACCGGGCGCCTCGTTGCTTTTCCTATTTTGTTTCCACCACCCACCTCGAGGAATCTGGCCATGACAACCCCTTCTACACCGGTTCGCTTTGGGATCGATATGTTGCTTGCCGGCCTGCGCAGCGATCTACAAGGACTGCGTATTGGCATGGTGACGAATGATGCCGCCACCACCGGCGTCGCTTATGGGCAGATGACGCCCAGTCGATTGGCTTTGCAGCGTGCGGGCATAGCGCCGCTGCGCCTCTTCTCGCCCGAACATGGCATCGGCGCTGCTGCCGCCGACGGCGCCGTCATCGAGGATGCTGTGGACACGTTAACCGGGATCCCCGTGCGCAGCCTGTATGGGGAACGCTTTCGCCCGGCAGTCGAGGATTTCGCCGATCTCGATTTGGTACTCTTCGACATCCCCGATATAGGCGCGCGTTTTTACACGTACATTTGGACGCTTTCATACGTCATGGAGGCTTGCCAGGAGGCTGGAACGCCACTCTGGGTGTTGGATCGCCCCGATCCCATCGGCGGCGAGTTCCGCTATGCCGAAGGACCCATGCTTGATCCGGCGATTTCCACCTTCGTCGGTCGTTGGAATATCCCTGTGCGCCACTCGTTGACCGCCGGTGAACTGGCTCAACTCTGGTACGCCGAAAACCAGTTCTCGTTTGAACTGAGCGTCATCAAGGTCACCGGCTGGTTACGGACAATGTACTGGCCCGAAACGGGGAATCCCTTCGTGCCTACATCGCCATCGCTTTCCACTTTTGACGCTGCCTTAGTCTACCCGGGCACCTGCCTCTTCGAAGGGACAAACCTCAGCGAAGGACGCGGCACAGCGTCGCCGCTCTTGCAGATTGGCGCACCCTGGCTCGACCATGGCACTCTTTGTGATCGCTTCAACGCACACGAACTGCCGGGCGTGGTGGCGCGTCCTGTTCACTTTATACCGCATCTGAGCAAGTACGCCGGGGAGCCTTGCCGAGGCGTGATGCTTCACGCCGTGCAGCATCGCCTCTATCCTGTGCGTATGGGGCTACACCTGCTTGCAGACATCATCGCGTTGCACCCTGAGGAGTTTTCGTGGTTGCCCTACCCAACCGCCGCCAATCAGCCTGGCTACGGTCACTTTGATCGCTTGATCGGCCGCACCGACATTCGGGAAGCATTGCAGACGGAGCCGGAAGAGCTGTCCCTTCTCCTCGATCAGTGGACTCAGACCGGCAACTGGTTTGATCGGGTTCAACCGTACCTGCTTTACTAAAACGCTAGTACATTGCGGAGAGGAATAGCACGATTTTGGCCGACGCGGAAACAGGACGACTGTGCCCCTGGTAGAGCGTGTCGGCATGTTTCCGCCGGGATTTACCGACTTTCTCATCTGCTCGGTAGCCAGATCGTGAATCGACTGCCCTGTGTCGGCCTGCTTTCGACTTCGATGCGCCCGCCATGGGCGTGGACGACACTCTGCACAATCGCCAGCCCCAGCCCACTGCCGTCGGGATAGACCTCTGTGTGGTGTCCGCGGTAGAAACGCTCAAAGATGTGGGGTAGATCTTCCTGCGCAATCCCGGCGCCATTGTCTTTTACCCACAATTCGATGCCGGCAGGCGTGGCCGATGCCCCCACCTGCACGGTGCCGCCGTCCTGTGTGTACTTAATCGCATTTTCGATCAAGTTAGAGAGCGCCATTCCCATGCGGCTGCTGTCGCAATCGACGATCAAGTCGGCGTCGGCAGACTCCACACGCAGATCGATGCTGCGATCCTGTGCCCTGGCGCGGAACGGAGATGCCGCCGCCGCCAGGATCTCGTCGGCCGCGTGCGGTTCGATCTCCAACTGCACCAGATGGGCGTCGAGGCGAGAAAGATCGAGCAGATTGGCCGTGATCCAACTCAGCCGATCCAACTGGGCCTGGCTCTCGTTTAAGAATTCCGTCTGCGCCTCAAGGTCGTTGGCTGCCGGGCCTTGCATCAACTCGACAAAGGTTTTGAGCGCAGTGATGGGCGTACGCAGCTCGTGCGAGGCGTCGGCTATGAAGAGTCGCAGCGCATCGCGCTCCGCCGCAAGCTCCGAAAAACTGGTCTGAAGCTGCTCCGCCATCTCGTTAAACTGCACGGCGAGCTCACCGATTTCGTCGCCACTGCGCACATGGGCGCGGGCCGACAGATCGCCGCCGCGCATACGCCGCGCCGCCATGCTCAAGGTGCGGATCGGCGAGGTCAACCCCTGGCCCACCAGCAGACCGACAACCACGGCCAGCAGACCGATCCCCGCGCCTGCGGTGAGCAATGCCTGCCGGATCGGGCGCAGCGATTCGCTGGTGACATCGAGACTATGGCTGAGTTCCACATACCCCAGGATCGTCTGATCCTGTAAAATCGGCACCTTGACCGACCGCATCATCGCTGTTGCATCAGCGGCCCGATTCAGCGCAATCTGAGACCAGTCCCAGTCGACCACACCGGCGCTTTCGGGGATCTGCGCCTCTTGAACGGCTTTGTCGACGCTGGGGTTGGGCTTCGGCTGTTCGCTGAAGACGAGACGGCTGCCCCATACGCCGGGCACCCGTTCAATCGTGATCGTGGAATAGTGGATGGCGACATCGGCGATTTCGTCGGGCGATATCTGCAACTGGCCCTGCAAGCCATTGATGACAAGCGTATCGGGAACCGAGAGCGTTACACAGGTGGACGATGGAGACGTCGCGCCGTTTGTTTCCCGCTGCCCTGGCACATACCAGGCAAGACCGTTTTCCCGGCCGAGCTTGTTAGAATCGATCAAACGCCGCCCGTCGTTGGTGGTAATGCGTACCTGTGTATTGCCCAAAAACGATGCCGTCTGAATGAACTGCGTCAGCATCACCGGATCGCGCATGAACATGGGCACCTGTTGTGCAATAGCCTCTGCATTGGCGGTCAGTGATTCAATTTCCTGGCGCTCGATGTAGCTTTCGATGAGCCGAAACGTGAGCAGGCCAACCAGGCTGACGGTCAACAAGGTGAGTGCCATATAGCTGAAGACAAGTCGCCAGCGAATTGATCGAAACATACTCAACTCCATTTTCAGCAGGGCAGATAGTCTCTGCCCTGCCTCAACCAACAGATTAAGAAACCGTGAGCACGGCTTTACGCGCTTGATGCTTGGTTCTCATTGTACCGGATGCGGCAAGGCCCTCGAAAATGCCGTGAGCGTAGCACGGAGAGTGCTACGCTCAACGCCTATTGTCGATTCAGCTAGTCGCCAATCCAGGTGTTAAAGCTGCGATAACGGGGCAGCCGGCTGGGCCGGTGTAATTTTCAGCGAACCGTCGTTGCTTTGACCATCTCCCTGACCACCACGATTACGATTAGGGACACCGTGGAAGTAGAGATCCACACCTTCTTCACCGGTTGGCCCGTTATGATGGAAGAAGGGAATGTTGGGCATCTGGCCCGGTGTGCGGAAGAAGAACATGTGCGGCGCTACCCCGCTATCCTCTCCCTGACCAGGTGCACATGGACAATCAGGTGTCTGCGGCATCATGGGCACCCCGCGCTCCATCTGCATGCGCATGGGTGCAGCGGTAATTCCCAAGAAGGCGTTGCCCTCGTCGGTTTCGCCCAACGTGACGCTGACCGTGCGGCTCTGCGCTTGGGACGGATCCACGGGTTGCGCGCCACGGCGGAACATAGGCATCGCGCCCAGGGACTGAACCGTCAGTTCCAGTTCATCGCCCGGCTGCGATTCGTCGATAATCGCGCGCAGATCCTCAAAGCTTTCCACCGTCTCGCCGTTAACCTCGCTGATCCAGTCGCCGGGTTGCAGTCCAGCTTCGGCGGCCGGGCTACCCTCTGCCACATCTTGGATGATCACGCCTGTCATGTTCCAACCCATGCCATTACCGCCCGGCGGCAGGTTGAACTGGAACGGCTGCACTCCCTGTCCGTCCATTCCCATTGCAAAGACCGGGCCGATCTGCACGCCCAGGTAACCGCGCTCGGCATCGTCTTGGCGGGGAGCCAGGGTTACGTCGATGTCGAGTTCCTCGTTGCCGCGGGTCACGCTCAAGGTAACAGTCTCATCGGGCGCATATCCGCCGATCTGTTCGACCAATGCCTCGGGGCCTGCAACCTCTTCGCCATCCACGGCCGTGATCACGTCGCCGACTTCAAGACCAGCATCGGCGGCCGGGCTTTCGTCCATCACTTCGACGATCTGCGCACCCGCTTCGGCGTTCTGCAACTGATACGGGGCCATTCCTTCGGGCAGTTCCATTCCGGTGGAAGGCTGACCTTGCCTGTTCCATTGCATCTGGGCCGCTTCCTGATAGGGTTGAACGCCGAGCAGTGTATGCCCATCAACATCGGCAAGGACGGCGGTGACGGTGAGTTCTTCGCTGCCGTGGAGGTAGGTCAACTCGATCTCGTCTCCGCTTTCATGGGCGGCGATGGCCTCCATCAGGTCGGCGGCGCTGTTGACGGTGTCACCGTCTACGCTGAGGATGATGTCACCCCGGCGCAGACCCGCATCGGCGGCTGGACTATCGGGCGAGACGCGCACGATCAGCACCCCTTCTTCGTCGCCGGGCTGGTTGCTTCCTTGCGCCGAGGCGAGGCTGGGGAACCCGATCATCGTCACCGTTAACACGCAGGTAAGCAGGACGGTGATCCACGGTTGTGTATGTGCAGGCTGACGCACTGCATGGTTTGGTTGATTCATAGGGGAAGTCTCCTTAATACATAAGAGAATGATACGGTAATCCCATATCGACCGATCCACGCCGCAGGGGATCGATCGGGATCTACCCGTAGTGTAGCACTGATCGGTTGTCCCCAGTTTATGGTTGAATTAAGAGATCGTAACAGAGGGGCCGGCTAGATCAACGAGGATGGGGTTGAAACTTATAGCCAATGCCGCGCACTGTGAGTAGAAAGCGCGGATTGCCGGGATCGTCTTCGAGTTTCTGACGCAGGTGACGCATGTGGACGTCGATGGTGCGGTCGTTGCCCAGATCGCCGTCGTACCCCCATACAGCTTCGATGAGGGCATCACGGCTGATGGGGTGATCCGCATTGGCGACGAGATGGCGCAGCAGGCGAAACTCGGTGGGGGTCAGATCGACGGCATCGCCGTCGCGGTGTACCCACATTCGTTCTAGATCGATTTCAATGGCGCCAAAAGTTAAGGTCGTGGGGCCACCGCTGAGGGCAAGTTCTCCGTAGGCGCGGCGCAGCAGGGCGCGGATGCGCGAGATCACTTCGCGCAGGCTGTAGGGCTTGACCACATAATCGTCCGCGCCCAGTTCCAGCCCGAGGATCTTGTCCACTTCTTCGTCGCGCGCCGTGAGCATGAGCACGGGCTGGCGGTGTCCGTGTCCGCGCAGGTGGCGGCAGACGTCGTATCCACTGATGTCGGGCAGCCGAATATCGAGCACGATGAGATGCGGTTGCCACTGTTCGGCAACGGCCAGGGCGCGCATGCCTGTCTCGGCCCATTGCACGTCAAAGCCGGCATCGCGCAGTCCATACTCCAATCCGCGCGCCACGGCGCGTTCATCCTCGACAATTAGGATTTTTTCGCCGGTCATCTAGGCACCTGAGCTCCGTTCTCTCAATTGCAGCGCGCTTGCAGATCCTGCCAGGCCGTCGCCGCTGCTTCATAGTCGGGTTGCAGGTCGAGGGCTTGCCGATAGTGACGCAGCGCCGCCGGCCAATCTCCCAGTTTTTCGTAGACGCGCCCCAGGTTGAAAAAGGGATAGGCGCGTTCGTTGTAGCGTGGCGCCCGAATCGCCTTCTGAAACCAGGGGATCGCCTCTTTGTACTGCCCTTGCTCAATTAAATAGGCACCAATATCGTTGTAAGCGTTGCCAAAGGATGCATCCACCGCAATAGCCCGCTGACATTCTGCAATGGCCTCGGCGTAAAGATGCAGAGACGCGTAGGCCCAACCCAGGAAAGTGTGTGCTTCTGCCGTTGGGTAGAAGAAGAGCGATTGCCGGTACTTCTGCATGGCGCCGGCCAGATCGCCCTCCTCTTTCAATCGCACCCCTTCGCGAAAGAACTCAACCGCCTGCTGCCAGGCTTCCACCTGTTCGTTCGGTTGTTCCCAATCCATAATCAACCCGATGGTCTAATAGACCGTCCGAAAGTTCTGCCCTGCCGCCCTGCCGAACGCTCTCGTCTGGAAGGGCAGAAGTGAAGTGCTATGCCAGCGCGCCGCGCACCTGAGCGATCAGCGGATCAATCTCCTGGATTTTGGCGTACTCGGCGTCCCAGAAATCTTGATGGGCCATGGCGGCAATCGACTCGGCACTGTAGCCGAAACGTGTCCACAGATCAGCTTTCATCTCTTGCAGGCGTTCGTGCTGTCGATCCACATTCAGATCGACGATCTCGCCCAGGCTGGCGCCCAGGAAGGCGCTCTTGGCCCACATTTCCAACTGATCGTCAGATGGCTTGCCGCCGTTGCGCTCGTAGAGGATCTGGCTGACCGACGGGTAGCGATCATAGCTGTCGGTGGCAATGGTGACGATGTTGTCATCAGGGCCAAGGCCAAGATACTTGGCGGTCTTGATGGCGCCGATGATGTTGCACACGCAGCTTGGGCCAAACTTGCCGTAGAGATTGCAGGCATCCAGGCTGGCGACGCCCAGGCGATCCACCAAAATATGGGTGCCGCTTTGCACCACTTCCATCCCCCGCACCGTATCTTCGTCGGGGATCAGCATCAACAGGTCGGTGTTGTAGACATTGTGGATCAAGGTCACCATCTTGTCGCCGATGCCTTCGATGCGATGCTGTCCCTGACCGCCATTGAAGAGCGTGCTGCACTCGCGTGGTTCTAGCGCCACGGTTTTGGCATCGCTGAAGCGCTGCTTCACGGCGTCGCCCGCCGCCAGAGTCCCTGCGCTGCCCGGCGCGCTGACGAAGGCGGCCACGCGCCCGTTGCCTACATCCTGAGCGGCCTGCATCACCGAGTCACCCGTGACGTGGCGGTGGAAGCGGTAGTTGGGCAGCAGTTCAAACTGAGCGAGGACCACGTACTGGTCGGGCTTGCTCACATATTCGTTGTGCGTGCGTTCCAACGTCAGGATCACATCCGATTCGGTGCCAGGCGTCAGATCGAGATCGCCCTTGTACTTGCGGATGCGTTCGTAGCGCTCTCGGCTCATGTTGTCAGGCATGACGACGATGGCCTTGTAGCCTTTTAGTTGGCTGACATAGGCCGTGCCGATGCCAAAGTTCCCTGTGCTGGGGCCAATCACAGCCTTGTCGCCTGGGCGAAGACCGGCCAGCGCTTCGTTTTCGGCCAGTGTCACATAGGCCGGCCCCACCTTCATCGAGCCGCTGGGGAAGTTGCGTCCACTGAGGACGATGATATTGGCTTGCACCCCGGTCAATTCTTTGGGCAGTACAATGCGTTCAACCGCATCACCGGTGTTCTTCCAATTGATGTTGAAGAGGTTGACGGGGTTGAGCTCGTCCTCGTTGAGTGCAGCCTTCGCCGCCTGACGCAGAGATGCGGGCAGAAGCATCGGGTCGCGCATCTCTGCGTAGGTTGGCCCAGGGATAATGGTCTTGCTCATATCATTCTTCCTTGATCGAATGGAGACGGCGTAAAGTGATTTGTCTGACAATTAATTATCTTCAGTTTACCAGAATGGACGGGCTCTGCGGAAATGACGGGATAGGAGATTAGGGATTGGAGAAGCGAGAAGGGACAAAAGGCAAAGTGCAGTAGGCTACGTAGCAGATACCCGAGAATGTAAGCAAAGACCGCTCTGCCGTGTGCAAGCTATCTTGTCTTTTTGTAAAACACACTTGACAATGATTCGGCTCTCAACTATACTCTTTTTGTAAAGTCTACTTGTCAATGTGTAAACGAAACTTTCCGAAAGAGGAGAACGATGAACAAAGCCGCCAAAGCATACACTATTGAGTTTGGCATTTCGATGATCGCCTACGCGCTGGTATTGATCGTGTCAATATCGGTGCTGGAACAAACGACATCGACAGTACTACGCTTCGGGTTGGCAGTGGTGCCTGTGGTGCCGTTGCTCTTTGCACTGCGCGCCTTCCTGCGCTTTCTCAGCCGCATGGATGAGTTACAGCAGCGTATCCAACTCCAGGCGATTGGATTTGCCGCCGGTACAACAGGTATGATTAGCATCACCATCGGCTTTCTCGAAAACGTCGGTGTGCCCCAGCCATCCTGGATATGGATCTTACCGATGATGATTGCATTCTGGGGGATTGGCCTCGCCATCGCCAGCCGGAGGTACGAATGAAGAATCGGCTACGTGTTTTGCGAGCGGAACGCGAGTGGTCACAGGCCGATCTGGCGGAACGGCTGGATGTATCACGGCAGACGATCAACGCCCTGGAGACAGGCAAGTATGATCCCAGCTTGCCTCTGGCCTTCAAGATCGCCATGCTCTTCAACTGTAAGATCGAGGATGTATTCTTCCCAGATGAGGATTCGGTAAAACCCGGATGAGGCGTCGCTGAAAAGCCGAGGTGAAGGTATTACGTAGCTCTCCAATCCATCTTGCGGTTGACCAGCCAGAAGCTGATCACGGTGAAGCCGATTAACACGGCCAAATCGAGGATCAGCCGGCTGGTCACCTTCCCCCTCACCCCATAGACGTTAAGATCAGCAGTGCCGATCTGTCGCACTACAGACTGGTCGTGCTCGTTGGCAACTGACCGCAACTGCTCCCCCTCCGCTGTAAGCGCGAGGCAGCGACTGGGGAGGACGGCCGCCTGCCACCGGCGCTAGGATAGATCTGTCGCAGTGTCAACGCCTCTATCGGTGGACCGAGGGGTCCTGCACCGCCTACCGTCACCATCAACGCCTTCACCCCTTCACCCCTTCACCCCTTCACCCCTTCACCCCATCGCCTCTCTCACCGCTTCCAACGTCGGCGCGATAACCTGCGGTTCCCCTGTGGCCTGAATCGCAGCGTTGACGTCTTTTAGGCCGCTGCCGGTGTTGATGACAACGATGCTTTCGTTGGCGCCGATCAATCCTTCGCTTTGGGCTTGTAGCAGTCCGGCGTAGGCCGCTGCTCCCGCCGGTTCGGCGAAGACAGCCCCCAGCCGTGCCAGGGGCAGGATGGCGTCAAGGATGGCTTCATCTTCCACAAGGACGTAGGCGCCGCCCGTCTCGCGCACCGCTGCCAGCGCCTTGACGGCATCGCGCGGCGCGTTGACACTGATTGAATCGGCGCGGGTGGTGGCTTGCACAGTTAGCGGGACGTCCAGGTGGTCGCGCCAGGCCGTCGCCAGCGCTGCACTGCGCGAAGACTGCACACCGAAAATGCGCGGCATGCGCTCGATCCAGCCCAACGCCAGCAGATCCTTGAAGCCTTTATGCACCCCGCCAATGATGCAGCCATCCCCTACAGAGACGAAAACAACATCGGGGGTGGTGAAGGGACTGTGGCTTGTGTCCCCTCTGCTCTCTCCCTCTCTTCTTCTCTCCCACTGCGTCAACTGCTCCGCAATCTCAAACGATACCGTCTTCTTTCCCTCAGTCATGTAGGGGTTGTAGCCGGTGTTGCGGTTGTACCAGCCGAATTCCTGACAGGCGGCTACACAGAGATCGAAGGCGTCGTCGTAGCTGCCGTCCACAGCGAGGACGCGGCTGCCGTAGACGAGGAGTTGGGCGATCTTGGCGCGGGGAGCCGTCTTGGGCACGAAGATCACGCTGGGTTGCCCTGCGGCGGCGGCCTGACCGGCCAGGGCGGCGGCGGCGTTGCCCGTGCTGGCGGTGGCGACCATGGCGCGCCCTTCTTCCTGGGCGCGGGTGACGGCGATGGCCGAGGCGCGATCCTTGAACGAGGCGGATGGGTTGCGCCCATCGTCCTTGAGGTAGAGATTGGGTAGCCCAATCGACTCACCCAGTCGTTTGGCGTGCAGGAGGGGCGTGTCCCCCACCGGAAGCGGCGGCAGGTGATTGCGGTCGGCGATGGGCAACAGCGGCCACCATCGCCCAATCGAGCGGTCAGGGTCCAAGGCGATCTGCGCCGGGGACGTAGCCTGATTGATGGCGGCATAGTCATACTGCACGTCGAGTGTGCCCAGGTCGCTGCCTACATTGGGGCGGCAGCCGCAGACGTATTCGATTTCACCCGGCGCGTAGACCTGTCCACAGCGCAGGCAACGCAGCCCGGTGACGAAGGGGGGAATGATGGATTGTCTGGTATGATGGGTCATAAGGTTCGGTATCGGTTCCTTTGCACGGCTGATCACGCTGAAAAAGTTCGCATGCAGGATCTCTCCTGGTCAGTGCGTTGCACCTCAATGGGCCCAATGATTATAGCGAAGTAAGCAGGCTTATAGAAGCTTGTGAAGAGCGCCGACACAATAGCAACCAACGGGGACAACCATAAGTAAAGCGTTCAAGTCGAGTTATTTCTTCGCTGGGGGGAAAAATGAAACATTTTCTGTTGATAGTCGTGGCGTTGTTGCTGATCTCGGGCTGCGTAGCGCCTGCGCCGGTAGCCCCCGCCGCAGGGACGGAACCGGCCGGTGACGCTGTGTTCGATCCGTCTACGGCAAGCTGGGACGAGATTGAGGCTGCCGCCGAGGGCACAACTGTTTCCTGGGCCTTGTGGGGTGGATCGGATCTGATCAACACCCATGTGGATCAGGCCATCGGCGCACCGTTGGCCGAACGGTACGGTGTCACCCTCAACCGCGTCCCCTTGGAAAACACCGCAGACGCCATCAACAAGGTCCTTAGCGAGAAGGCGGCGGGCGTCGACAGCGGCGGCAGCATCGACCTGATCTGGATCAACGGCGAGAACTTCCGCACGCTCAAGGAGGCCGACCTGCTGTTTGGCCCTTTCGTACAGATTTTGCCTAACAGCGAGTACGTCGACGAGAGCAATCCGGCTGTGGGCTTTGATTTCGGCGTGCCCACCGACGGCTATGAATCGCCCTGGGCCAGCTTTCAGTGGGTGATCGAGTACAACTCAGCGACTGTGGGTGACAACCCACCCACCTCTTACGAGGATCTGCGCGCCTGGATCGAGGCCAACCCGGGCCGCTTCACCTATCCTGCGCCGCCCAACCATGTAGGAATGGGCTTCGTGCGGCAGTTGTTCTATTGGGCCGCGGGCAGCCCAGAACCCTTCCTGGGGGAATTCGATCAGGCCGTCTACGACGAGTACGCGCCGATCGTGTGGGAATACCTCAACGGCATCGAACCCTATCTCTGGCGCGAAGGGCAGACCTATCCTGAACTGGCGGCTATGGCAAACCTGCTCGCCAACCAGGAGATCGACTTCGCCATGGAATACGACTCCAGCCGGGCGTCGACCTACATTCGCCAGGGGATCTACCCCGATACCATCCGCACGCTGGTCTTTGATAGCGGCACCATCGCCAATGTGAGTTACGTCGCCATCCCCTACAATGCCAACAACATCGCCGGCGCCCTGCTGCTCGCCAACTTCCTGCTTTCGCCCGAATACCAGATCGCCATCACCGATCCTGAAGTGCTGGGCTGGAAGATGGCTATCGATCCCACCCGCCTTTCCGCCGAGGAACAGGCGCAGCTCGCCGCCATCGAACAGGGCGTGGCGACGCTGCCCGCCGAAGCCCTCAGCGCCGCCGCCCTCCCCGAAAGCAGCGTGGAATGGGTAGACGCCATGCAGTCGGGTTGGGAGGAGAATGTACTGAAACAGTGATAGTGAGAGAACAGAGATGATGGGATGATGAGATGATGGACGTCAACGCCATCTTCTCATCATCCCATCATCCCATCATCTCATTCCCATTTCATCATCTCATGCAAACACATCGTCTACTTCCCTACCTGTTGTTAGCCCCCACCCTCCTCATCATCGGCGTTCTCTTTCTAGGCGGCGTCGCCGTGGGGATCGTGCAAAGTCTGGGCTATCTGCCGGTTATCGGCCTGCGCACATGGACCTTCGATTACTACATCGCGCTGTTGACAGGACGTGATTTCTATATCTCGCTCGGCCTTACGCTCTACATGGCGGTGACGAGTACAGTGCTGGCTACCGTCCTGGCGGTGGCGGCGGCGATGGTCTTGCGCCGCTCCTTCGCCGGGCGGCGTCGGCTAACAACGATCTTCCAACTGCCGTTGCCCGTGCCCCATCTGGTCGCCGCTGCCGGGATCGTGATGCTGCTCACCCAGAGTGGACTGGCGGCGCGCGTCCTCTATGCCGCCAATCTGCTGGATCGCCCCGGCGACTTCCCGGCCCTGGTCTTCGACCGCAGCTACATCGGCGCGATTTTGGTCTACACCTGGAAGGAAGTGCCCTTCATCGGGCTGGTGGTGCTGGCGGTGTTACGCAGTGCCGGCGTGGACTTTGAAGAGGCGGCGCAGACGTTGGGGGCGAGTCCGTGGCAGCGCTTCCGCTATGTCCTCTTGCCGCTGGTAACGCCGGGCATCGTCTCCACGTCGATTATTGTCTTCGCCTTCCTCTTCGGCAGTTTCGAGATTCCCCTGTTGTTGGGGGTGCGCTATCCTAACACGCTGCCGGTAACGGCCTACCGCGCCTACATCGATCCCGATTTGACGCGGCGGCCGGAGGCCATGGCGATGGGTGTTGTGATCACGCTGGTTGTCATCGGGCTGATGGCAATCTACCGGCGAATCGCAGGGAGAACACAATGAAACGGGTGTTACGCTGGGGTGTCGCCATCGGCATTGTCATCGGTGTAGCAGGACCGTTGCTGCCGCTGCTGGTGTGGTCGTTTGCGCAGCAGTGGCTTTTCCCCAATCTGTGGCCGCAGCGCTGGAGTCTGGCTGCCTGGACCTATGTGTTTTCACCCTCGTCGCGGATCGCCGAGGCGTTGGCGACAAGCCTGGGGCTGGCTCTGCTGGTGACCGTGCTGGCGGCGTTGGTGGGCGCGCCCGCCGCCTGGGCGCTGGCCAAACACCAATTGGCGGGGAAGCGCCTGATCGAGTGGTTGATTCTGGCGCCGTTGATCGTGCCCACCTTGACCGTGGTCATGGGGCTGCACATCTTTTTCATCCGCTATGGGCTGGCCGATTCCTGGATCGGCGTAGCGTTGGTGCATCTCATCCCCGCCTTGCCCTATTTTGTGCTGGTGATGGCCGGTGTCTTCGCCAACTACAGTGAGGAAATCAACGAGGCCGCGCGCACCCTCGGCGCAGGACCGTGGCGCACGATTCTCTTCGTGATGCTGCCCCTCATTGCACCGGGGCTGATGGTGGCCTCGCTCTTCACCTTCCTGGTGTCGTGGAGCCAGTACATCACCACCCTGCTCATCGGCGGCGGACAGGTGCTGACGCTGCCGCTGGTGCTCTTCCCTTTTATTTCGGGGGCGAATCAGTCAGCCGCCGCCGCCCTGAGCCTCGTCTTCATTGCGCCGGCCATTCTCGTCATCTGGATCACATCGACCGTGCTCGACAGCGGCACCGCCGCTCTGGGGGGATTCAACCGCGTATGACCGAAGTTGTACTTGACCGCTTGACTCGCCGCTATGGTGCGGATACTGCCGTCAACGCGCTCTCGCTCGACGTCCCATCAGGCGCACTGGTGGCGTTGCTCGGCCCTTCTGGCTGTGGCAAGAGTACGTCGCTGCGCATGATCGCCGGTCTGTTGGCGCCAACCAGCGGAGAAATTCTCTTCGACGGTCGGCCGATGACCGCCGTCCCGGCCGAGCGGCGCGGCGCCGTGATGATGTTCCAAAATCATCGCCTCTTCCCACACATGACGGTGGCCGAGAACGTCGGTTTCGGCCTGCGCATGCGCGGCGAAGGCCGATCCAGCATACAGCGCAAAGTCGGCGAAATGCTGGAGCGCGTCGACCTGGTCGGCTTTGAACAGCGTCGCCCCGATCAGCTTTCGGGCGGGCAAGCGCAGCGGGTGGCGCTGGCGCGGGCACTGGTGGTGGGCCCGCGCGTGCTGCTGCTCGACGAACCACTGAGCAACCTGGATGCCAACCTGCGTCAGGAAATGCGTCTGCTCATCCGCCGTGTACACGACGAACTTGGCATCACCACCCTTTTCGTCACCCATGATCAGAGCGAAGCCGTGATCGTGGCCGACTGGATTGCGCTGCTCTTTGGCGGCAACTTGCAGCAGTATGCTCCGCCCCGCGACTTCTTCCGCCGCCCGGTGAACGTCGCCACGGCCCGTTTCTTCGGCTGCGACAACTTCCTACCCGGCAGCCGCCGCGGGGATCGGGTGGAGACGGCGGCAGGTGTGCTGCACATCGATCCCTCTTTGCCCGGCAAAGACGGCGAAGTGCTGGTCACCGTGCGCCCCGAAGCGATCCGACTGGCGGGCGACAGCCAGAGCTGTGAGAATCACGTCTGCGCAGACGTGATCGAATCGATCTATCAGGGCATCAACACCGAACTGTTCGTCCGCATTGGCGACCGCATTGGCGACCGCAATGACGGCGTACTCTGGCGCATCCTCACCGGCCCAGACTGTGACCTGCGTCCTGGTCAGCGCGTCGGCCTCTCCTTGCCGGTCGCACAGATCTGGTTGATCGCCAAAGAGTAACCCTACTTTACACTCCCCAACGGTGCCCCCTCCACAAAGGTCCGCCGGAAAAGCAGGAAGATCACGATCCAGGGATTGTCACCAGGGTAGAGGCAGCCACGAGCAGATTGAACTGCACATCGTGCTGTTGTTCTCGCTTCCGCCATTTGGCATCTCGATCCGACTTCGCTATACTCCAACTAGCGTTCGTATTTGTGCCCATTGTTTCTTTTGCGAGGACCTATGCAATCTGCCTCAAATCATCCTGTAAAACCCGGCCGGCGGCTCTTTTCGTGGCCGCTGGCGCTTTTGATCGGTGATGTACTGGCATTGTTGATCTTTGTGATCATTGGCCGGCTCAGTCATGGCTTCACCAGTGATTGGCTGCTCAACGTGGCGCGCATTGTCACCCCCTTCTTGATCGGCTGGTTTGTCGTCGCTATCCCTGTGGGGGCCTACCGCGCCGATCTGTTGACATCGCCAGGATCGTTGATGGCGCGCGCCGCCGTCGCCTGGATCGTGGGGGATCTGCTCGCCTTTGCGCTGCGTGCGTTGCTGTTTCAGGACAATGTCACGATGCCCTTCGCCCTGACGTCGGTCGCCTTCACCGGCCTATTCCTTTTGGGCTGGCGAGCCGTTTACCTTTGGTGGTACAATCGGCCTTCCTGAATCTACTGCCCTCTTTCGTGGTTTCATCTCTGCGTAGGACAGCCAAATCGTATGTTTAACCGGTGGACTCTCGTTCGTGTTTCCTTTACGTCGATTTTGTTGGTTATTGCCGTCAAAGTGGCGGTTTTTAATGCGCCGTTGAACGCGCCCACGCTTTCGCCTGTGGAGATTGCCTCGCCCACAACGTCGGATGCCTCGGGCGAGATGGTAGTCTACCCGCTGGCGAACTTTGATGTGCAAGGGCACCGAGGCGCGCGTGGACTCAAGCCTGAAAATACCCTGCCTGGATTCGAGACAGCCCTCGATCTCGGTGTCGACACCCTGGAATTGGATCTGCACCTGAGCGCGGACGACGTGGTAGTGGTCTGGCATGACGACGTTGTGGAGGCCACCAAGTGTCGCCTGGATTCCGCTCTTTCGGCGCCCACTGCGCCGGATCCTTCACGGGCACCCAGGGAAGAGCTGTTGATCCGGCGGCTCACCTTTGCTCAACTTCAAGAGTACCGTTGCGATCGCAACCCCGATTCCCGCGCCTTCCCCGAGCAGAATGACCAACCCACCGCCCTGGCAGGTGATGATTTCCGCATTGTCAGCCTCGATCAACTGTTTCAGTTCGTAGCCGATTATGCCCGCGATCCAGATAAGGGACTGGCACAGCGCCAGAACGCCCGGATCGTGCGGTTCAATTTGGAGACAAAGCGCAATCCAGACGATCCCGCTGCCATCGGCGACGATTTTGACGGTCAATCTCCGGGCTTCTTTGAACGCGCCATCGTCGATCAAATCCACGCGCACAGAGTCAGCAGCCGCATCACGATCCAGAGTTTTGATCACCGTTCCCTGTGGGCGATCCGGCAGATTGAGCCACAGGTGCGTCTGTCTGCCCTGGTGACGGAGTCACCCTCTGTTTCTGCATTAGCCTCTCAGGGAAGCACCGTCCTCTCGCCGCGCGCCGATCTGGTGACGCCCACGCTGCTGGCTCAGGCCCACGCTCACGGCGTTAAAGTCATCCCGTGGACGATCAACGAGCCCGAGCAAATGCAGCGTCTCATCTCAATGGGTGTCGATGGCCTGATCACCGATCGCCCGGATCTTCTGTTGGCACTGGAGAAAGACTGACCGCGATCTGTCGGGGTCTGCAGAAGGGCGTCGTTTGCGGGTGAACAAAGCATGATGAATATGACGAATGGGCAGGGTTTCAGATTCCACGAATCGAAACCCTGCCCATTTTTCAGTCGGTGGGGGATTATCTTTGGAAGGGATAAGAGGCTGCTATTGTGTAGAATCCATCTTCCTGTAGCTCGACTAATTGGATAGAATCGACGGTGAGCGATTGCGTGTCGGGCGTTGTCAACAGCGCGGTTTCGCGTACTGTCTCCTCGCGCAGACGATCCCAGGCCGCTTGATCGGGGACGTTGGTGGCCAATGACCAGTGCGGCCAAAACTGATCCAACACCGAGGGCGCGCCGTAGCGCAACAAATTGCGCCGATATGGATCTTCGAGTCGATCCAGTAGATGACCGAAGTAGGGTGACGAGTCGTGGAGCACGCTGATCAGCGTGACGACGAGGCGATGCACTTCCTGTAGAGCCCGGTCGGGTGATTCATAAGTCAGGGTAAAGGCAGTGGGCGATGCATGAAACTCGGTGAAAAAGCGCCCGTTGACCAGACGAAAGGGTTCGGTGCGTTCTGCGATCCACTGCAAGCGGGCGTGAATCTCGGCCACATCCTCGGCTCGATACTCTAGACAATCGGCAATGGTGACGTGGAAGCTGAAGTGTTTGGCTTTGCCAATCCAGGCACGCACAGTTTCTTCGCCTAGCACCTTCGCCATTAAGGGCGTCGAGTGTTCTTGTGTCCAGATGTTGTAACCGAGGAAGGCGCTGCCCAATTGAAACAGCGGATTTTCGACGGCCGGAATGAGGTAAACACCGTAGCGGGGCATGAAATTTCCTCCGTTTTTGGATTTCGTAAGTTGTGATATAGTTTGCTTGCTGTGGGCTTTGCACCTGGTTCGGCTTGACTCATGACCCCGAGGCGTATTGACGCCGGGTCGATATCAAGCCGGGACGGTTGGCAAATGGATCTTCGCCCGATCTCTGCCCTAACGCAAATTATGAGTGCGAAAAAATGGCGTGAGTGATCAACGCGTGCCGGATCAAGTTGTACTGAAGCTGTGAGTTAAGAAAAGGAGTGGTTGATGCCTACCTACGTTTTGCTTTCTCGTTTCAGTTCTGACGCCATTGTCGATCCGCCGGAGATCGTCGACCTTGATGCACTGGTCAAGCGTAGCGTACGTGCAGAATGTTCCAGCGTAGAGTGGCTGGATAGCTATGTGTTGCTGGGGCGGTTTGATGTTCTCGATTTATTCCGCGCGCCAGATAACGAGACTGCGTCCAAAGTGGCGATGATCGTGCGTTCTTTTGGCCATGTTATGACCGAAGTGCTCCCGGCAACCGCCTGGTCGGACTTTGCCGCTGCGTTTGACAGCAGGGCACTCACTCAGGACGAGGACTCACCTTCGCGATCGAAGGCGATTCAGGACGAGGTGGATGAGGCGATGGTTGAATCTTTCCCTGCCAGTGATCCGCCTAGTTTTACCCCAGGGTAACCCGAATCTTGATCTAGATAGTATACTGATACACGAGCCACACCGTGCGTTTCAACTGATGGGTTACGGCATGACCGCTCTCCAGGGGCGGTCATCCTTTTATAAACTGTGGAGGCCGGCACTTTATGCGAATTGCGCTTTTTACCGATGTCTACACACCCGTCATCAATGGGGTGGTGAATCACGTTGCGTTGCTAAAGCGTTGCTTCCAGGAACTGGGCGAACAGGTCTGGCTCTTTGTTCCCGGCAACTCGCGGATTGTGGAAGATGAAGCTAATGTGATTCGGATTCCTGGGATTCCGATTGCCGATACGGGGTACCATCTCAGTGTCTCTGTCGATCAACGCAGTCGCAGTCTGCTCAAACAAATGGATGTGATTCATGTGCATCATCCGTTTATGAGCGGCAGTTTCGGGTTGTTTTTTTCGCGTCGCTACGATCTGCCGCTCATTTTCACCAATCACACCCGATACGATTTGTATGTACAACAGTACTTGCCCCACCTGCCTGAAGCCGTTTCTGAAACCGCACTGCAAGCCTTTTTTCAACTGTTCAGCCAGCGCTGTCGCGTCATGATTGCGCCCAGCGAGGGGATCGCTGAGATTATGCGCGAGTGGGGTATCACCGGGGAAATTGTGGTGATACCCAACGGCATTGAACTCGATGCATTTCGTCACCCTGCGGGTTTGATCCACCGTAGTAAGTTGCAGATCCCCGAAGACGCCGTGGTCGGCATTTTCATTGGGCGAATGAGCGGTGAAAAGAGCATAGATCGGTTGATCACGGTCTTCGCCGCACTCTTTGACGAGGAACCACGTCTGCACCTGCTGCTCGTCGGAGGAGGGCCGGCCCTCACCCAGTACAAACAGCTTGTTCACTCGCTGGACATTGCCCACAAGGTAACGTTTGTGGGGCAAGTATCGTACACCGAAACTGTCGATTATCTCAATCTGGCCGATTTTTTTGTTTCTGCCAGTGTTACCGAAGTCCATCCGCTGACATTTATTGAAGCTGCGTCTGCAGGGCTGCCGTCGGTTGGGATTGCGTCGCCGGGCGTCACTGAAATGATTAAAGACGCCCAGACCGGCTATCTGGCCTACAACAATGATTTGAGCTTTGGTCTGCGCATTCTGCGCCTTGCCCAGGATCCTGAGCGCCGCCACACAATGGGGCAAGCGGCGCAAGCGTACAGCGGTCACTATGCAGCCCATGTCAACGCGCGTCGTATTTTGGAACTGTACCGATCCGTTTTGGAGCACTACTAAAGCGGTCTCCCCGGCAATCTGTTTTTTGCAAAATAGATTGCGATCCCGTTGCTTTTACTGTATTATTGGCAAACGTCCAGGTAGCCTAAAGAATGCATTTGGCAAACTATTCGCTGCAAGCCATAACACTTCCCGCCATCGTCGCAATCTATCCAGCCGACCCATTGTCATCGCTCCCCGACGCGTGGCTGGATCTGGTGCCCTGAACCACAGAAAACTACACTGGCTGAGTAAGTTACCACCTTAAATTTATCACTGCGAGACTACTCGGATTCATCGCTTATGCAGCAGATCATATTATTGTTACTCTTCAATCATGGAGGACTCATTTATGCGCTGGGAGCTGCTACTCCGGATCCTGGTTATGGCCACATTTGGCCTGCTAGGGTGGGAAGCGGGGCGTACCATCGTGGGGGTCGAGCGTATCGAGGACCTGACGCTGCAAGCAGCGCAGGTGCTTGGCCCATCAGTATTGGCCGCCACCGTGATCGGTTTTTTCCTCGCCCCTTGGATTACCCTCAAGCCTGCCAAGGCTATGCGTTCTAGCCTACGTCAGGTACCCACAGTACAATTGGTCGCCGCCACGTTAGGCCTGGTCATCGGGTTGATGATTGCCGCGCTGCTGGCCTATCCACTTTCGCTGCTGCCAACGCCATTTGGCACGGTACTTCCCTTCGTAGGCGCCATTGTTCTGGGCTATGTAGGTGTTACCGTGATGATGGTTCGCCAAAGAGAGATCTTTTCCTTTTTTCGGGCGGGGCGTAGTAACGCCGCGGAGGATGGCCCCAGACCGGAAAATCACAGCGAACCGATGATGCTTTTGGATACCAGTGTCATCATCGACGGTCGCATTGCGGACGTCGCCGAGACTGGTTTCTTGTGGGCCATCCTGGCCGTGCCTCGCTTTGTACTCAACGAACTCCAGTACATTGCCGATTCACCGGAGGTTCTGCGCCGCAACCGGGGACGGCGAGGCCTGGAAATGTTGGATCGTCTGCGCAACTGCGAACAGGTCAAGATCGTCTTTTTGGATCAAGACCCCAGCGACGCGCGTCAGGTTGATGACAAGCTCGTCAGTTTGGGGCTCGAACTGAACGCTGCCGTGGTGACTAACGATTTTAACCTGAACCGGGTCGCCCGTCTTCAAGGCGTGACCGTCCTCAACATCAATGAACTGGCCAATGCTGTCAAATCGGTGGTGCTCCCCGGCGAAGAACTGGGCATCAAGGTCATTCAAGAGGGCAAAGAGATCAATCAGGGGGTGGGTTATCTAGAGGACGGCACAATGGTCGTCATTGAAAACGGTCGACGTTTCCTCAGCCACGACATCACCGTGCAGGTGACGAAAGTCTTGCAGACCAACGCGGGGCGTCTGATCTTCGCTGTGCCCGACGGGAAACCCAGAGAAGAACAACAGTCGTCACTGTCGCAGCGAACTGGATAGTGGATTGTGGCGGCGCTGGTAAGAGTTGCTGTCACTACAACCAAAACTGTGCATTTAGACTGGTCCTGATATACGATAACCTTGGCTACGGATGGAGGGAACCCAACAGAAACCCTGCCGATAGCCGGTGTACCATCGATAGTCGATGCAACCATGCGTTGCATCGGAAGAATGATTGGAAATCATCGAGCGCCTTTTTACATGCTCTTCAGGAAAGCGATTTATGAGCTTGCGCATCTATAACACCTTGACCCGCAAAGAAGAACCGTTTGAGACTGTTGAAGAAGGCAAGGTCCGAATGTATGTGTGCGGCCCTACAGTCTACGCCGACGCACACATCGGCCACGCTATGAGCGCCACCGTTTTCGATATGGTTCGTCGTTATCTCCAATTTCGTGGCTACGCTGTTCATTATGTCACCAATTTCACCGACGTCGATGACAAAATCATCAATCGTGCCGAACAATTGGGTGAAGATCCCTTTGAATTAGCCGATCGCTATGCCCAGAAATATCTCGAACACCTGGCCGATCTCAACATCCTGCCCGCCGACGAGTACCCCCGGGTGACCAATGAGATCCCCCAAATCATCGAGGTGATCCAGGAGTTGGGGGAAGAGGGGTATGCCTACGAGATGGAGGGCAGCGTCTACTTCCGTGTGGGCAACGACGATGACTATGGCAAACTCAGTGGACGCAGCCAGGGAGAAGCCATTGCCGGTACGCGCGTAGCCAGCAATGAACGTAAAGAGAATGTCGCCGACTTTGCCCTGTGGAAGGCCGCGAAGCCTGGCGAACCCTCGTGGGATAGCCCGTGGGGCTCGGGCCGCCCTGGTTGGCACATCGAGTGCTCTGCTATGTGTCTGCACCACCTGGGCGATACCATTGACATTCACGGTGGCGGCAACGATCTGATCTTCCCGCACCACGAAAACGAGATCGCTCAGAGTGAGAGCCTCACCGGCCAACCCTTTGCACGCTTTTGGATGCACAATGGCATGCTGCAGTTGGGCGGTGAGAAGATGAGCAAGTCGCTTGGTAATCTCATCACCATCGATGAATTCCTGCGCGAACACTCGGCGGATGCCTTGCGTCTGCTCGTCTTTTCGGGCCATTACCGCAAACCGGTCATGTATACCGACGAAACGATTTCCAGCGCAGAGCGATCGTTGACCCGTCTGCGTACGGCTCTACGGCCGCCCACCGGTGGCAAGAGTGTCGGCGAAGACGCGGACACGTTGCGTGAGGCAACCGAAAAGGCCCGCGCTGCCTTCATTGACGCCATGGACGATGATTTCAACACGGCCAGTGCATTGGCCGTCCTTTTCGAGATGGTACGCGCCATCAACAGTGCGCGTAGCGCCGGGGTGGGTGGCCCTTTCTTTGAGACGGCGCAACGCACGTTCCGCGAATTGGCCGGTGTGCTGGGGCTGACACTCTACGTCGAAGAATCTAGCAGTGGTGTGCAAATGGCCGCCAAGCCATTTATTGATCTGCTGGTACAGATCCGCGCCGATCTGCGCAGCCAGAAACAGTGGGCATTGGCCGACAAGATCCGCAACGATCTGGCTGAACTGTCGGTCTCTCTAGACGATACGCCCGAAGGCACGCAGTGGCGCTACGAGGAACCATCCTCATGAGCGAACTCCTGGCAGGCCGTCATGCTGCACTGGAAGCCCTGCGCGCCGGTCGTCGTCACTTCTACCGGTTGTGGCTCGAAGGCGATGAAGGTGCCCAACAGCGCGGCATCGTTGGCGAGATCGTTGCCCTCAGTGAAGGCGCTTCGTTGCCCATCCGCACCATCCGCGGCGGCGTCTTTGACCGACTCAAAGAACTAAATGTGAATCATCAGGGCGTGGCGCTAGAGGTAGGCGACTATCCCTACGTCGATCTGGACGCGCTCCTGGCGCAGGCTCGGCGCGGGAACGCTCCTCTGTTTCTGCTGCTCGATCACGTACAGGATCCGCAGAATCTGGGTACATTGATCCGCACAGCCGAAGCGATGGGCGTCAACGGGATCGTCATCCCCGACCGTCGGGCCGCGGGCATTACACCGGCGGTGAGCAACGCCAGTGCCGGTGCCGTGGAACATCTGATGGTAGCACAGGTCACCAACCTGAATCGGACGATTGAGGCTCTTAAGAGCGCGAATGTCTGGATCGCCGGTCTCGACATGGGCGACGATACCCAGCCACTCGACAAGGTAGATCTTACCGGCGCACTCGCCGTCGTTGTCGGCAGCGAAGGCAGTGGCCTGAGCCGCCTGACCCGTGAAAAATGTGATTTCCTGATCAGTCTGCCCATGCTTGGTCGCGTCGAAAGCCTCAACGCTGCCGTTGCGGGCAGCATTGTTCTTTACACCGCCAGACGACAGCGCACCGTCGCTCCTGAATAGATTCAAGTTCGATACTCGTAATGCGTAACCGCCTTGACGATCTTCTTTCGGGTACGCATTGCGCTTTCTTTTGTGATTTCCTCTTCTCATGTTCTGTTGACAGGACAGGGCAATCTCCTGGCGTGTTTTCGCGCACCGCCCAATTGACCAGAGAAACCCTGTGAACTGTCAACACAGACTAATGCAAATTCAACCAACACCCCGATTTTTTCATCCAAATAGAGGAGATGCCCATGGCCGGCACACTCCAGGGACGCAACCCTGTTCAGATCGATGATCCTTATCTCAACAAAATTATCACCATTGAGCGGTTTATTCTTGATCGTCAGAAAGGCTACCCCGGCGCAACAGGAACGTTGACCAATATCCTTTATGATATTGCCTTGGCGGCCAAGATCATCGCCACCCGCACCACGCGTGCCGGTTTGGTGGAGATCCTGGGCAGCACCGGCCGCGAAAACGTGCAGGGCGAAGTCGTCCAAAAACTTGATGAGTACGCAGATAGTATCCTTTTCAAACTCAATGATCATACGGGGCGTATTGCTGTCATGGCGTCAGAGGAGCATCCTAATATCCTCACCATCCCCGATCATTATGAGGCCGGCCCCTATGTTCTCCTCTACGATCCGTTGGACGGATCATCCAATATTGACGTCAATGTGAGCATTGGGACCATCTTTGCGATCTATCGCCGCAAGAGCCAATCCGGGCGCGGCACTTTGGAAGACTGTTTGCAAGTAGGGCGAGATCTGGTGGCTGCCGGTTACGTCATCTATGGCGCCAGTACGATGTTGGTCTACTCGACAGGTCAGGGCGTACACGGGTTTACACTCGATCCAGGCGTGGGTGAGTTTTTCCTCTCACACCCCAATATTCGCTTCCCCCACAAGCCCAAGTATTACAGCACCAATCAAGGCTATGAACGCTATTGGTCAGAGGGCGTGCAGCGGTATACTGAATGGTTGCAGGGCAAGGATGAGGCAAACAGCAGGCCACTCTCGATGCGCTACATTGGATCGATGGTGGCAGACTTCCACCGGAACCTTTTGACGGGTGGTGTTTTTTACTATCCGGCCGATTCAAAGGACGGCAAAGAATCAAACGGCAAGCTTCGACTTGTCTATGAGTGTGCGCCGATGGCCTTCCTGGCGGAACAGGCCGGCGGCGCGGCGTCAAGTGGCGGGCAGCGTATCCTGGACATTCAGCCTTCATCGCTTCATCAGCGCGTTCCTTTCTTTGTCGGCAATCAAGAACTTGTGCAGAAAGCGGAAGAGTTCATCGCCAAGTACGGCTAAACGCTGTGCGTGCCGTCGAACCGCTCCCTGGCGGAAGGATTCGCTCCATACGGTATGCACCTTTTGCATGGCCTGCACAATCATTTGTTTTCGGTCCATGTAAAACTTGCGCTCTACCGCAGGCTTTCTATAATCATTGAGCACGTTCGATAATTCACTATCTGAACGTTAACAGAGAATCTATCCTGAAATTTGGTGGAGAGCCATTTCGTGTTTCTGGTCAATCGAATTGGCATAAAGAATTTCAGGGCAGACAATAGATGACTGTATCGATTCAACATTGCTGTTTCACAGAAAGGCTATCCCGTGTCTACGTTTTCGCGTAAAGTAAGAGTGTGGTCTGTTGTCTCCGTGCTGGCGGCTACACTGATTTTTGCCGGCTGCGTACCCACCACCCGCCTGCTGGTTGGGATAGGTGCAGGTCGAGCCGTACCAGCGGTTAGTGTCGACGTTGCTCAACAGATGACACCGACCAATACACCGGAACCGGAACCGACCAACACACCGGAACCGGAACCGACCAATACACCGGAACCGGAACCGACCAATACGCCGGAACCAGAACCGACCAATACACCGGAACCAGAACCGACCAATACGCCGGAACCGGAACCGACCAATACGCCGGAACCGGAACCGACCAATACACCGGAACCAGAACCGACCAATACACCGGAACCGGAACCGACCAACACACCGGAACCAGAACCGACCAATACGCCGGAACCGGAGCCGACCAACACACCGGAACCAGAACCGACCAATACACCGGAACCGGAACCGACCAATACACCGGAACCAGAACCGACCAATACACCGGAACCAGAGCCAACCGCAACCACCATGCCGGAACCGGAAGCAACGGCGACGGCGGCTCCCGAATCGGAAGCAACGGCGACACCAGTGGCCGAAATGGAATCAGCGGTAGCAACAGTAGCGCGACCGTGTGTCAATCTCCGCACAGGACCAGGCACCGACTTCCCAATCATTCGGGTTGTGGTGGAGGGCGATAGCTTCCCCATTCTGGCAAAGAATGAGGCAGGCGATTGGTACTTGCTGGATCGGGGCGAAGGCCAGGTCGGCTGGATTAGCGCACCGCTGGTGGTGGTGACGGGGGATGAATCATCCATTCCAGTGACCACGAACGTGCCCACTGCCCCCACTCCGGCCAGCGGTGGTTAATGCTCCAGTCTGTCGACGGTCTTCTCAACAACTGATAGGATCGCCCCGATAGTGGGGCCCGGCCTATCTGGTTAAAAGAAATAATCCCCTGTAACTGGCCTGCCGTTAGCCCGTTGCAGGGGATTATTTGATCAAGATCGCTGGTAGCGGTTACAAAGCTTGTGAATTTTTACGCAGAAAATTGCGTCTAGGGATAAGCCATGATAAACTGTAGTCCGCTTTGCCAAAGGCCGTCTATAGGTCACCTCCCGAATGTCGTACCCCAGGACAATGTACTGATCACCGTTGATACGGAGAATTTTGATGGGACAACTCTTGAAAAATCATTTGCGTTTGTCAATAGTGTTGGCTCTGGTCGTCTTCGTGGGCCTTATTGCGGCCTGTGCACCTAACTCGAATGCTCAGTTGATTTCTCCCAATATGGTTCCTTTGGGGGCCGGTGAGGAGTTTGTGCCGCCAACGCCGACCGCGGTGCCTAACATCGCAAACCTCAGTGAAGAAGAGATTGTACAGGGATTGGCCGACGATCTACTCCCGCTGCTCGCCAGTGCCGATCCGGCACAGGGTCAACAATTGACAGCAGCAAATGGCTGTATCGGCTGCCACCAACTTGATCCAGCCCAGACGGCTGTGGCGCCATCCTGGTACAATGTAGCCAATTCTGCGCTGAGCCATGCTGCCGCCGGTGATGGCCCCGCTGCCTACATTTATCACAGTATTGTTGCGCCAAATGACTTCATCGTGCCGGGGTACAACCCGGGTATTATGCCGCAAACCTACGGCGAGACCTTGTCGGATGAGCAAATTATGAATATTGTTGCGTACCTGCTTACGCTGCGTGGCGACAGTGCTCAATAGGTAGTCTGTTTGTAACCGGTTCGCTTCAGGTAAGGCGCCTTCGAAATCAACGTTGAATGCCTGAACTCTTCCTGACCGGTGCATCTTATCTGAACAAGTACATTTGTATTACCCGGAGCCGGACTGCGATCGCAGTCCGGCTCTGTTAGTATTATCCAGAAAAATCTGATTCATTTTGCGGGTATATCCAACGGCTGTCCGTGATACCATAGAGCAAACTAACCTGAGGCTGAGCGTCGTAAACGACGAAGCCGATCTTGTAGGCAAGATCGGCGAAGACTTATGGACAAACCGACTCGCATTGACTATGACAAAATTGCTGCGGCGTATGCCCAGAACCGGCAGCTTCACCCGGGTGTGCTTGCCGGCCTGCTGACCCTCTGCCCTGCTGATTCGGCAGTGGATCTGCTGGAAGTAGGTTGCGGCACCGGCAATTACATCATCGCTCTATCCGGCCTGTTAGCAGGCCGCTGTGTTGGGATCGATCCTTCGGCAGAGATGCTGGAGCGCGCAGCCCGCCGCTGCGATACCGTCTGTTTTCGGCAAGCAGAGGCGGAGCGTCTGCCGTTTCCTGATGCATCTTGTGACATTGTTTTTTCGGTCGATGTAATCCATCACGTTCAGGATCGGCCTGCGTACTTTGCAGAAGCATTTCGAGTGCTACGGCCCGCCGGGAAGATCTGTACGGTGACCGATTCTGAATCGGTCATCCGGCGGCGACGCCCGCTTTCGTCACATTTCCCCGCTACTGTGCCCCTGGAACTCGCCCGCTATCCGCAGATAGCGCAGTTGCGCGCCGAGATGGCGCAGGTCGGTTTTACCGACTTGCATGAATCGGAAGTCGAGCATTCTTACTTATTGACCGAGCTACAGGCCTATCGTCAGAAGGCATATTCCGCATTACACTTGATTACGGATGCTGCCTTCGCAGCCGGCCTAGCCCGTCTCGAACGTGACTTGGAGCAGGGACCGATTCCCTGCCATTCGCTCTATACGCTACTCTGGGCCCAAAAACATCAGGCAATGGACACGTTGCCACGAATTCAACGATGAACTGTGTAGGAGAATTGTTATGCCAATTGTTCAGGCAGGTGGGGTTGATCTCTATTACGAAATTCATGGTGAGGGCACGCCTTTGCTGCTCATTTCTGGTTTGGGCTATGATCAGCGTTTTTGGCGTTACCAGATCGAAGCGCTCTCGCCCTACTTCCAGGTGATCACATTCGATAACAGAGGAGTCGGTCGTAGTGACAAGCCGGCCGGTCCCTACACGGTGTTGGAAATGGCAGAAGACACGGCGCGTCTGCTTGAATCACTCTCGATCCGGCGGGCACATGTGGTTGGCCACGCATTGGGTGGCTTTGTGGCCCAAGAGTTGGCGCTCAACTACCCTGGCTACATTGAGCGCCTGGTGTTGGCCGCCACTTCTTTTGGGGGGCCCTCGTCGGTTCCAATCAGCGCAGAAGCATTGGCGATCATGGCGCCGCGAAACGATCCGGAGCAGGATGTCCGACAGACTCTGCTTGCCGCGACCGCTCCCGGTTTTTCGCAAGCATCGCCCGAAGTCTTTGAAGAATTGGTTGCTTATCAACTTTCGACTGCGGCGCCGAAGGATGCCTATCACGCACAAGTGTTGGCCGCTATTCAGTATGACGGGGCCGATCGTGTTCACCGCATTGATGCTTTCACCCTGGTCGTCAGCGGTGAACACGATAACATCATGCCGCCGGGCAATGCATCGCTCCTGGCCTCCACCCTGCCCAATGCCGAAGCGTTTATTTTGCCGGGCGTGGGTCATAACTTTCCCCTCGAAGCGCCCGAGTTAACCAATCAAGTGCTCTATGAGTTCCTTAGCATGTAGATAGTCTTTTGTTCGTTTTGGGTGTGATTCAGACTTGGAGCAGCAATCTTCCGGCAGGCTCAAACCCGGTCTCAACTTGAGTGATACCCGTTCTTTTTTCTAACGTGGCAACTTTCATGGTTTCGTGTACAATAGATCAAGAATTTGTGTGTGTTTACCATGCCTGCTTGAAAGGAGTCAGTTAATGTTAAAGATAGGTGTTGGACGACGGTCAGCGCAAGTTGGGCTGGCGTTTTTGTTGGCAGTTGCAGTGTTACTGACATCAATGCCACAGCGTTCGCTGGCGGCTCCGATTGAGCGTTCCACTGCATCGTACTACGACTACTATACGGTACGCCCTGGTGATACCTTAAGTCGGATTGCGCTTGCCTATGGTGTCTCAATCAACAGCATCATGCAGGCTAATGGTATCTACAATGCGAACCACATTTACGTGGGCCAAAAGCTGAAAATCCCCGGAGCTTCGATAGGCTGCGCCTTCTACCACACTGTAACCCAAGGGCAGACTCTTTCGGGTATCGCCGTCTACTACGGTGTCGGTCTTTATGCCCTGGCTGAAGCAAATAACATTTCGCACGTCAGCTATGTTTATACCGGGCAGAAGCTCTGCATCCCCGGTACCGGTGGACCTGTACAGCCACCAGCTCCAGAAGGATCCTACTACACTGTCCGCCCTGGTGATACACTAAGTGGCATCGCCTACCGCTATGGGACATCTATCTACGCCATCATGCAGGCCAATGGCATCGCTTTCCCAAACCGCATCCTGGTGGGGCAGACACTCTTCATCCCCGGCTACTATACGCCACCGCCGCCGCCGCCACCCCCATACGTGCCACCGACTCCGGTTCCGCCTCCTCCTGCGCCGCAGGCCGTGTGGACCGGGCTCTACTACAACAACACGGGGTTTAGTGGTACGCCGACGATTGTACGGCAGGACGCCAGTATAGACTTCAACTGGGGTTTCGGCAGCCCGGCGACCGGGATTAACAATGACGGGTTTAGTGTGCTGTGGACAGCGGCGCCATACTTCAACGGCGGTACCTACCGCTTCTATGCTACATCTGATGACGGTGTGCGAATCTATGTAGACGACAAACTTGTGGTGGATGGTTGGGGCGTGCATCCTGCCCAGGGCTACTTCGGCGACACCTACCTGGCCGCAGGCTATCACACCGTGCGCGTTGAGTACTTTGAGCAGAGTGAGAATGCTTTGATCAAGGTTTCTTGGAGCAAACTCTAACGCTTGCTTCCCTGCCCATAGCCTGAACCGACGTTAAATATCGTTGAGTGGAAGAGTGCCCCGCAGATTGACGATTGCGGGGCACTCTTCGTTTTGTAAGAGGCTTTCAAGCTGGTAGGCTCTGCGGTTGGAGGCGAAAGTGGTTGTTTTGACAGCTTCTTTTCTTCACGCCTATAATGCAGATCAACCAATTTTGAAAGTGGGATGAAGAGATAGAGATGGCGAAACTACCGATTGTAACTCCGTGGGATGAAAATGGAGATGTATTGCGCCACGCCGCGCGGCGTGTACGTCAGTTTGGGCCCGACTTGCATGCACTACTCGACAATATGGTCGAGACGATGCGCGATGCCAAAGGCGTTGGCCTGGCCGCTCCTCAGATCGGGCTGGATCAGCGAATCAGCGTGATCGAGTACCCTGAGGATGAGGAGAATCCCGACGCCACGATGCGTCGCTATGAACTGATCAACCCCGAGATCATCAAGTCAAAAGGGGCTGAGGTTGCACAAGAAGGTTGTTTGAGCCTGCCTGGATTGGCCGCCGATGTCGAAAGGGCCACGTATGTCCTGGTGAAGGCGCAGGATCGGCACGGCAACGAGGTGCGCTTCAAAGCCTATGACTGGCTGGCGCGTATCTTTCAGCATGAGATCGATCATCTGTTCGGCGTGCTGATGACGGATCGGGCCGAACAGGTCTATAAGATGCAAGAGAATGAAGAGGGAGAGATCGAGTTGATCCCCATCGAAAAGATGTTGCCGGGTGTCCCGGGCTAGAAATCCCGGCGGAAATAGGACGGCGCTTTCTAGCGGTGGTTCCGACGCCCTATTGCCGCCGCAATCTACTGCCAGGCGATGATTGCCCGATCCTGGCAAACGCAAAGCACACAGAAGGACCGGCTGAATGCCATTCAGCCGGTCCTTCTGTGTGCTTTGCAGCCGAAGCGGAACAGTTCTGCAGTATTACCCAACCGTTACCCGGTGATGCCATTGTGGTGATCAACACCTTCGTAGCGTTCAATAAACGCGCGAATGCGTTCGGCATCGAACTCGTCAAACTTGTCGATTTTCTGCCAGGCGGTGAGGGCGATGCGAGCGCCCATATCCTTATGGAATGCCTGACCCGTGTCCGATCCCCAGGTTGGATCGTTGGGTACCATGACGACGTGGCGATCCGCATCGAGATAGGGGGTTACAAGCGTGCGTAACTGGTCGACAAGCTCAGGGCAACCGTCTTCACACTGATAGTAGACGATTACACCGCCGTCTTCCATGTTGTGGATAAGCTGTTCGTAGCGGATCGGTTCATCGAGCACCACCCACGGCGCCAGCCCCGGGTAGTGAGGACCAGAGGTCGGCGGTGTGCTGTTATACTCGATCGGCGATGCGCTGCCCTGCGCAATATGGGCGTTGCCCAGGGTGGGCAGCGAGACTTCTGCACCCACCGGCAGGGTGCTGCGAACCCCTAGGTAGATGACGAAGGCAACGATGCCAACGATCAGTGCTCCGCCGCCCAGCACAAGAAGGTTGTTGTTGCGCCGGCGGCGTGCGGCAACTTCACGAAGTTCCTGGCGTTTCGGACGACGGATGGAAGGTGATTTGGCCATGAGCGTTCTCTTCCCGACGGGTGGTATGAGCGGATCGACAATGGGTATAGGGGTTCAAGGTACCAGTGGCCTGAAGTCCAAACTGTAGGCGAGCTTGCAATGTTAAGTTGTGTAAACATAGGGCATTCCTACCTCTTGATGCATGATATGATTGACCCTGGCTACTCCATCGTTGTGATTGAAACATTCGGCGCGCCATGACACTGCGTTTGCACAAGATTCGAAATTCCAATCGGTGGCTGCGTTTGGCTGCACCAGGATTGATTCTGGTGGGCGCAGCATTTCGGCTCTACGCGCTCGATGATCAGTCGATCTGGTTGGATGAGGCGTTTAGTGTGTGGATGGCCCGCCATCCATTGCCCGAACTCCTCGGTTGGTTGATACGCATCGATCAGCACCCGCCGCTCTATTACATCCTTCTGCACGGATGGATGACTGTCTTTGGCGACAGCCCGACAGCGCTGCGGCTGCTTTCTGTCTTCTTTAGCATTGCCACCCTGCCCCTGATTCATCAACTGGCCCGCCGCATCACCCGAAGCTCGATCGTTGCGCTGACGGCGTTGGCGTTCCTCGCCGTTTCGCCCTTCCACGTGCGCTACGCCCAGGAAGCGCGCATGTACGCTCTGCTCACCTTTGCCGTTACCTGCACCTTTACCCTGGCCTACGCCTGGCTGGAATCCACCCGCACTGAAAACAGATCGCCTCGCCTGCTCTTGGGGCTGATCGTGTGCGAGGCCGCTGTGATGTGGACCCACAACGTGGCGGCCGTCTTCGTGCCGGTAGCGCTCAACGGCGCAGTGTTGGCGTTCTGGCTGCATCGTCGTACAGGGATCGCCATACGCCAATGGATCGGCGGGCAGATCCTTGCCTTGCTGCTTTGGCTGCCCTGGTCGTTCGCCTTTGTACAACAGGCTGTCGGCGTAGACCGGCGTTTTTGGCTGCAACCACCCGGCGCAGGCGATCTGTTGGCCGCACTGCACTCGGTCAACTTCGCCTACCTGCCCTCGAATTTCCCTGCACACTACTGGCTGCTGCTGCTGTTTTCTTTGTTCGTCGTCGCCGGAATCGTTCATTTGCGGACGCGGCCGGCGGCTGGTTGGCTGTTGGTCGCCTGGCTGGCGTTGCCCGTGCTCGGCCTGTTGCTCGTGAGCCTGCGCCGTCCGCTTTTTCACCCGCCGTCACTGCTTTGGGTGTCGGTTCCCTATTTGCTGTTGCTGTCCGTAGGGATCGCCGGTTGGCGGCAATCGAGATGGCTGTGCCTACCTGTGCGGCGGCTGTGGTCGCTCTGGGTTGTGTTGTTTGTGGGGTTGAACGTGGTGGGGGGCTGGCACTACTTTGCCTACTCCGAAAAGGAGGATCTGGCGTGGCGCGGCTGCATTTGTAGCAGAAGCAGCGGCTCCCGGTGATCTGCTCTTGTTCCACGCCTCGTGGGTGCAGATCCCCTTCGATTACTATGCCGAGTTTGTGAATCCCGGCTGGGATGCTCACGGCCTGCCTGTGGATCTTTTCGACCGAGGCGAACTCGAACCAGCCATGACTCCATCCGATCTGCCGCGGCTGCTTCAACTCATCCACGGGCGATCACGCGTCTGGCTGATCTACTCGCACGACTGGTTCACCGATCCCGAGGGGATGATCCCCGCTGTTTTGGGCGAAGAACTAAACCTCAGCGGAGAGTACAACTTTACCGGCATCCGCATCTTGCGCTACGAACGCGACTCCACCGATAGCCACTCTACACAAAGCCATTGACGGCCCGCCTTGGCGAGCATGCCGTGGCCAAACTCGCCCCACGGCGTCACCCGCATAAACTGATTGTCAATCCAGATCACCATGCCCAGCGGCCCACGCGGCGGCGTTTCGCAGATGAGAATAGGCGATCCGTCTACAAAAAAACGGACGATCTCTTCTCCCCAATCGATCGTGTAAATGTGCCATTCTGCCATCGAGGTCTTGATCGCCTGCTCGCACACGCCGATAGTTCGCTGTCCAATGGGCCACAATCGACGGTAGAACGATTCGATCCGCATGAGCGGGACGGCAATAGGCGCCGCCGGCGCCAGCAACAGGAAGGGCAGCCGCGCCGCGTCGATGGTGGCGGCCTTCCATCCCCAGCCCGGCGTGTCTAGGTCGAGTTTCAGGTTAGACGGTGGCGACGCGTAAAAGAACCAGAGGGCGCGTGGCAATGCCGGTGTACGCAGCCCCGTCATCAGGAAGGGATCATTCCAGAAGCCAAAGCCTGCCGTTCCACCCAGCGTTTCCTCACCCAACCCTTTGGTGGCGGCGCCGGTCTCTTGTGCGCCAGGATGCGAAAAGCGGGCGCACACGGTCAGGCGCAACGGTGGTCGCCACAAAAAGTCACGGCGCGGGCGATCTTGATAGTCGTCGATCTGGGCGTTGCTATAGGCGGCGGCTGTGGCGTCGAGATTGAGTAGCCGTAGCCCCTCGTCCTCGATATCGAGTTGGGCGTTCCCGACGATGTGTTTTTTCCAGTGCGGGTCGAGTCCACGGCCAAAGTGGACGAAGCGGGCAGTCATGGTTGTTTCTCCAGCAGTGTCACGACAACCTGTACTGCTCGTTCACCGTGGAGCTGTGTGGATCGGACCAGATCGGCGGCGTCGGCGGCCACGGCGAATCGTTTCCACCCTTCCTTTACCGGTGGGAAGATGAAGTTGAAGAGGGCGCACAGGAGGGGATTCTGTGAGTTGAGCCGGACATCCACCACGATCAGCCGTCCACCCGGGCGCAGGATACGGGCAAACTCGCGGTGGGCGTCAGGGTCAAGGATGAAGCCGGCGGGGAAAGTGCTGACAATGGCGTCCATACTCTCGTCGGCGAAGGGTAATCGCTGCACGATACCTTGCACCCGCGGAATACGCAGATGGCGGCGACGCAGTTTGCCATCCACGATGCGGTGCATGGCCGGCGACGCTTCCAGCCCGACGGCACGTTCCGCTTTGACTAGCAGCAGGGGCAGCAGTTCCCCGGTGCCAAAGCCGACTTCAAGCACGCGGTCGCCCTGCACGTAACGCAGCGCCGTTCGTCGCCAGTTGTCCCACTGGCCAAGGCTCACCAGCCAACTGACCGCGTCATAACTCCAGGCGAACTCGTGGTAAAGGCGGTCGTAGGCCCAGACGTAAAGGCCGCGGATCCAGCGCTGTACTGAGCGATTCATGGGTTGCCTCCTTGAAAAGTGCCCTGTCCGCATGGTAGCAGGCTTGATCCGGAGCGTCAACCGCTTACACGCGCATACACATGAACCCCTTCGACCTCAGCCCTCACCCGCATGGTGCGGACGTGTCAGCCTTGCGCGCCGCATCCTGCAATTCGCGCAGAAATTGTTCGGCGTCAAGTTGATAGATCTCGCTCACCTCATGCAAGGTTTCGAACGGTGCGATAGCGCAACCGAGGCACGCCATGCGCCGGCGCAGGAAGACACCCGCCGTCTGCGGCCAGTGGCGGAGCGTCTCTTCCACGGTGAGGTTTTGGGTCAATGATTTGTCCACGGGGTTCTCCTTTGTACGCAGAATAGGGGAAAAACGGGGGCGGCTCTTTGCGCTCGCGCAAAGACGGCTCGAATCCAGGCAGTATATTGGAGGGGAGGGTGGGGGACAGTTTGACTCATGGCACGAGTTCCCCGGCGCAGGGCAGATCCTCGGCGATGGCGACCAGTTCGTGGGGGGCGCGCACGAGCACCTGCCGCCGGTCGTTCTCGGTGATTCCCTGGCTCTCCCAGCGGCTAAGGATGCGGCTGACCGTGTAGAGCGTGGTGCCGCTCATCTCGGCCAGATCCTGGCGGGTGAGGGGCAGATCGAGGAGGATGCCCCCGTCCACCTTGCGCCCGGCATGACGGATCAGACGTAGCAGCGTACGGGCGAGGCGCCGTTCGGCTCGTTCGGTCGCCATCTCACGCAGGCGATCCTGTAGCTCCTCAATGCGGCCCGCCATCAGGGCCATTCCATTGCGGGCCAGATGGGGGATGCGGTCGAAGCTCTGCAGCAGCCAGGCGGCATCCCAGGCCAGCGCTTCGCAGGCAACCAGTGCTTCGGCCGAGGCCGGATACTCGCCGGATCCCAGCGCCGAAATGGCGCCGAACATCTGGTGGGGGCCGACCAGGCGCAGGATCACTTGCTGGCCGTCGGGTGTCACCTGGGTGAGCCGCACCTGCCCGTGTACCAGTACATAGATCGTGGCAGCCGGGTCGCCTTGCCAGAAGAATCGATTTCCCGGCGGGATCTGCTGACGCTGTGCCGCGCGGACAATGGGTTCGAGTTCATCGGTGCATAGCCCCGCAAAGAGGGGGATCGTCTGCAACGCCTGAATCGAGAAAGGAGAAACGTCATTTACAAGCATTAATCACATCCGTTCCTAAAGTGTGCGAAAGAGGGGTATGGGAAGCATACCGCGGTTTCCCGATCCAAATTGCGACTTTTCTCGCATCGCTTTCAGACGTATCGTTCAAACAGTCTATCCTTCAAGGAGGAAACCATTGACCCACGTTATTTTCGATCTCTGCATCCGTGACGGCGCCTGTGTCGAAGTGTGTCCCGTCGAGTGCATCATTCCCGGTCAGCCCGAAGAGGAATGGCCCTGGTACTACATCGACCCGGACACCTGTATCGACTGCGGTGCCTGTGTGCCCGAATGCCCGGTGGAGGCGATTCTGCCCGAAGAGGATCTGTCTGAAGACCAGGCCTACACGACCGAGTTGAACGCCCTCTTCTTTACTGAGGGGCCGGGCTACACCGCTCTGGAAATGGAGTAACCGATAACCGAGGTGCGCCCGCCGAACCACCTGGTTCGGTGGGCGCACCTCCCTCCTCTCATGCCCGCAGCAGGCGCATGCCGTTCCCGATCACGATCAGAACTGAGAGTTCGTGGATGAACATGCCACCGGCCATGTGCACCTCTCCCAGGAGCACGCCCGCCAGCAGGGCAACCACCGTCACCAGAGCAATCACTACATTCTGGCGAATGTTGCGCAGCGTGGCCTTGGAGAGTCGAATCGCCTCGGGAATCTTCTCCAGGTTGTCGGCCATGAGGGCAATATCGGCGGTCTCGATGGCGATGTCTGTGCCGGCGGCGCCCATGGCCATGCCGATATCGGCAGCGGCCAGAGCGGGGGCATCGTTGATGCCGTCGCCCACCATCGCCACTACATGTCCCTGCGCCTGTAGGGATCGAATCTGATCCAGTTTGTCCTCGGGCAGCAGGCCGGCGTGGACCTCATCGACCCCGGCCTCGGCAGCGATGGCGCGCGCGGTTCGTTCGTCGTCACCGGTGAGCATCACCAGGTGCAGCCCCTCTTTTCGCAGCCGTTGGATCACGTCTGCTGCCGTGGCGCGCAGTGGATCGGCAATACCCAGGACCCCCAGCATCACGTCGTCCAGCGCCACCAGCACGGCAGTTTTCCCAGATGTCCTGAGCCGGGTCAGATGGGCCTGTGCCGCCTCGGTAACACCTATACCCAGTTCATCCATCAACTGTAAATTGCCGACGGTGATGGCGTGGCCGGCATGGAACGCCTGCACGCCGCGCCCCGTGTAGGGATCAAAAGAGTCCGCATGGGCTACCGTCTCCACCGCGCTAGCGGCTGCCATAATGGGGCGGGCCAGCGGATGCTCCGAACCTTGTTCGGCGATGGCAGCCCAGTGCAGCACCTCTTGCTGTGCGTCGTTCCAGGGCCCGCGCGCCGGTTCGGGGGAAAGCGGCGGCAGCTCCGCGCTGCCTGACTGCCACTGGAATCCGCTGCGGCTGAAGCGCAATCACGTCAGTCAGCCGGGGCTTGCCTTCGGTGAGGGTGCCCGTCTTGTCGAAGGCCAGGGCGGATATCTTGCCGGCGTTCTCCAGGTATTCGCCGCCTTTGATCAGGATGCCACGGCGGGCAGCCTGGCCGATGCCAGAGACAACCGATACGGGTGTCGAGATAACCAGGGCGCCCGGGCAGCCGATCACGAGCAGCGTGAGGGCCAATTCAAGATTCCGTGTGAGCAGCCAGGCAACCGCGCTGAGCCCAATGATAGCGGGCGTATACCAGCGACCGAAGCGTTCGATAAAGCGCTGGGTAGGCGCCTTTTCCTCCTGGGCTTCTTCCACGCGGCGGACGATGCGCGCCAGCGTGGTGTCGGCGCCCACACCGGTGGCCCGCACGTAGAGCAGCCCATCCTGGTTGATTGAACCGGCAAAGACTTCATCCCCCTCGCTCTTGACGGCTGGGAGCGGTTCTCCCGTGATGGCGCTTTCGTCTACCGTCGAGCGTCCGCCGCGTACGGCGCCGTCGACGGGGATCTTGGTGCCCGGTCTGATGAGCACGGTTTCATCGGTCTGCACCTGGTGCGGGGCGACTTCCACCTGTTCGTCATGGCGCAGGACGACGGCGATCGTGGGCGCCACGTCCAGTAGACTCTGCAGTGCCTGCCGCGTGTGGCTGAGCGTGCGCGCCTCCAGGTAAGCGCCGAGCATGAAGAGGAAGGTCACGGCGGCCGCTTCCCAAACCTCACCGATGAGCAGGGCGCCGATGGCGGCGATGGTGACGAGCAATTCTATGCTCACATGGCGATTCCACAGGCTGTGCCAGGCGCGCACCGCAATGTCTCCGCCTGCCACCAGAGCCGCAGCGAACATCAATCCGCGGCGCCATGTTTGAGCATCCAGCAGCCATCCGGCCAGGAGCGCCAGGCCGATCAGCATCCCGCTGAGGGCCGTCAACACCTGTCGCCGGTTTCTCGGATTGTCGAACCATATCTGTAGACGTTGCATTGCAGTTCCTCCTCTGATGTACACAGGGCGCGTTCAACGATCATGCCAATGGGCTTCTATGCAGGGCGCCCGCAGGGTTTTGACCCGCACGCCAACCGATCCACCGGTGAGTCCCGGCGGAAATATGGCGGACACGCTCTAGCCGCGGTGCAGACGCCATAATTGACTATAGTGGTGTCACTTTGAAAACAAGAGCTTTGTGCCCGGCGAGGCTAAGGTGCGGGACTACGCGGCAAGAGAGCGAATGTAGCGGGAACTACTACAGAGAGCACAAAGATAAATGCCTTCCCTTCTGCTTTGTGTTCTATGCGTTCTTTGTGGCAATCCTACTGCCTTTACCGCCACAAAGAACACATAGAACACATAGATAAGGTCGCTTCCCTCTTCTGCTTCGTGTTCTCTGTGGCGATTTTCAGCATCTCGACGGAATTGCCGACGAGGCCGCTAAGTTCGCCTGGTACAGGCGCTGCGCCTTCGCCCTCCGCAAGATCAGCCACCTCAACCGGCGCTGGCGAAACTCGGGTTGTCAATGTGAATTCACTCTAGAAGGCAGAGACCTCTGCCTCGTAGCCCGCTGCACGCACGGCTTTGATCAGATCGTCATTGCCGGCGCGTTCGGGATCGTGCGCTACTTCAATTCGTCCTGTTGTGAAGTGAACTTTGGCGGTTTCCACGCCCTCCGTATTGAGCAGCGCCTTCTCGATCTTAGCGACACAGGATGGGCAAGAAAGCTCTCGGCTTCGCAGCATGGTTTTCATGGATTCTTTCTCCTTTTGCGTTTACTGTTTGGCTCAACCGTCGTCCTCATCCTAGTCCAGATGGAGGCGGGCAACCATGATTTGGATCAATTAACCGCGCCGGGCATGAAAAATCCCCGATCCGGGTGTGAATCCGGATCGGGGATGGCCCCTGGTTCTTTGGTTGTCGATTGTCTGGAGACTACTACAGTTGGGCGTAAATACCACGGCGGAAATTTGGCACTCCTACCTCTGGTCGGAAACGCGGCCAAATTTACGCCGGGATTTACTACGCTTCGGTCAGGGAAGCCAGACCCTCCTGATCGGTCACTGCAATCCACTGGCGACCGCTGCGGATCAGGCCCTCTTTGCGGAATTGGCTGAGCGTGCGGCTGGCGGTCTCCACCGTGGTGCCGGTCAATGCGGCAAGATCCTGACGAGAGAGGGGCATCTGGATCAGTAGACCTTCTTCCCCTTCTTCGCCCACCTTTTCTGCCAGTTTGAGCAGCACCGCGGCGATGCGCTGCTCGACTGAGTGGGCGCTCAGTTGGCGGATGGTCTCGTGGGCCGCCTTGAGCCGTTCGGCGGTGAGGGTGAGCACGCGCAGCGCAACCGCAGGAAAGCACTGCAGGATAGATTGGAAATCGTCTCCGGCAATGCCGAGCACGCAGCAGCCGGTCTGCGCCTGCGCCGTCTCTGCGTAGTGCTCGTCGCCAAGCACGGTGAGGCTGCCAAAGAATTCGCCCGGCGCCAGAATCTCCAGCAGCACATCCTGCCCCGCCAGTGTGTGACGCAGCAGTTTGACCTTGCCCGTAGCGACCACATAGAGGCGATGCGCTGTGTCGCCGGCGAAATAGACGGTCTCGTCGGCCTGATACCCGTGTGCCGTGAAGGACCGGTTGATTTCCTCCACTTCGGCATGGCTTAGATCGGCGAAGAACGGCACCTGGTGCAGCACCTGCAGCCGCATGTCCAGTGTGCAGGCTTCCGGTTGGACAGGTTCAATTTCGAGTGGAGTCTGTCTACGCACGGGCGCCCTCCTTCTCGGCAGCAGTGGAGCGACCTCTATCGGGCCAGATTTCGCCGTATATCCTCTTGCAGTACTAACTATGCCCAAAACTAACCATGGTGCCGCATAAAGCGCGCCATGCGTTCCAGCGCAATTTCGATATTCTCCATGCTGCCTGCGTATGCGCAGCGGACATGTCCTTCGCCGCCGCGGCCAAAGCCACTGCCCGGGATCACAGCAACCTTTTCTTCGAGCAGCAACTGTTCGGCGAATTCGTGTTCGTTCATCCCGGTGCGCCGAATGCTGGGGAAGGCGTAGAACGCGCCTTTGGGTTCGAAGCAGTCCATCCCGATGGCGTTGAGCCCACTCACGATGGTGCGACGACGGGCATCGTACGAAGCCATCATCTCCAGGACGGCATCCTCGGCGGTAGGATCGACGAGCGCAGCCAACGCCGCTGCCTGCCCCGCCGTGGGAGCCGACATGATCAGGTATTGGTGGATCTTGCGCATGGCGCCCAATAGATCGGCCGGTCCGGCTGCGTAGCCGATGCGCCAGCCGGTCATGGCGTAGTCCTTGCTCATGCCGCCTAGATGGATCGTGCGCTCGGCCATGCCCGGCAGGCTGGCAAACATTACGTGCTGGTGATCACCATAGACCAGCCGATCATAAATTTCGTCGGAAATGACGAGCAGATCATGACGCTGCACGACCTCGGCAATCGCCAGCATCTCCTGGCGGTTCATCACGGCGCCAGTCGGGTTGCATGGGTAACCGATGAGCAGCGCCTTGGTCTTGGGCGTGATCACAGCTTCAATCTGCTCCGGCGTCAGGACAAAGTTATTGGCGGCATAAGTAGGTACGTCTACCACCGTACCGCCGGCCAGGATTACATCTGCCGTGTACGAGACAAAGCAGGGCTGCGGCACAATCACCTCGTCCCCAGGGTCAAGGATCGCCTGCATCGCCAGGTACATCGCTTCGCTGACGCCCACGGTGATCAGCACTTCCTTTTCGGCGTCATAGGCAGGCCCGTTGTAGCGACGGCAGAGCATATCGGTGACAGCCTGGCGCAGCTCAATCATTCCGGCGTTTGAGGTATAGGCAGTGTTGCCCTGGCGGATGCTCTCCATGCCGGCATTGATCATGGGGGGCGGCGTGACAAAGTTCGGCTCGCCAATGCCCAGGCTGATCACATCGTCCATAGTGGCGGCGATGTCGAAGAAGCGTCGAATGGCCGAGGGTGGCACCGCCACCACGCGTTCGCTGAGGCGGCTTTCCAACGAGCGCCTCAACGTGCTGTGTCCATTTGTGGGAAGAGGACGATAAGGCTGCCCATTGAGGACAGGTGTATGAGAAGTTTGTTGGTTCATGATAGGGTCGACCTGGATTGGTCGTTTCCTTTCGTCAGGATTCTTGAAGTACGGTTTCAGAATGGGGTATGGAGATATGGGTTCGCCAGCCTTTACGAGCCGATTCCACAACTGTCAACAGGCTATACTGACAGTTGCCGGCCCGGTGCAATGGCGAAGCTCCCGACGAAGCGTGGATAGGTTGTTGCTGTGCGAAGTGTTGGCATCATGCTAGCTCTTACAGGGTGGGCTTCCGTTTGTGCCAGGGTGTACTTTGTTCATAGGCATACGCCGTATGCAGCACCGCTTCTTCACCCAGTGACGGTCCACATATTTGTAACCCGATCGGCAGCCCATTGTCATCTTGCCCGCAGGGGACGTTGATCCCACACATGCCCACCAGATTCAGGCTGACGGTGAAGATGTCCGCCAGGTACATTTCCAGTGGGTTCTCTGTCTTTTCGCCAAAACGAAACGCCGTGGATGGTGTCGTCGGCCCCACGATCACGTCCACTTTCTCGAAGGCAGCTTCCCAGGCACGCTTGAGCAACGTCCGCACCTGTTGCGCCTTCAAATAGTAGGCATCGTAATAGCCGGCGCTGAGCGCATAGGTGCCGAGCATGATGCGCCGCTTGACTTCTGCGCCAAACCCCTGCCCGCGCGTCTGGCGGAAATTTTCAAACATGCTGTCTGCGCCGGCGCTGTAGCCGAAGCGAATTCCATCATAGCGGGCCAGGTTGGCGCTGGCTTCCGCCGTTGCCACTAGATAGTAGACGGGCAATGCCTTATCGCTGTTGGGCAACGAGATCGGTACGATTTCGGCGCCGAGATCTTTAAGGTGCGCGATGGCCTTGCGCACTGCTGCTTCCACTTCAGGCTGGATGCCGTCGATGAAGTATTCGGCAGGCATCCCCACGCGCAGCCCCTTCAGATCGGGGCGCAGCGCCCCGGTGTAGTCCGGAACCGGCGCATCGAGGCTGGTGCTGTCCATTGGATCGCGGCCTGCAATGACGTTAAGCATCAACGCAGTATCCTCGACAGTGCGGGTAAGCGTGCCGATCTGATCGAGGCTGCTGCCGTAGGCCAGCAAGCCGTAGCGGCTGACCCGGCCGTAAGAAGGTTTCAACCCGACCACGCCGCAAAAGGCCGCCGGCTGGCGGACACTGCCACCGGTATCTGTTCCCAGCGCGCCCAACGCTTCGGACGCGGCCACGGCTGCCGCCGACCCGCCACTGCTGCCGCCAGGGACACGGTCGCGATCCCAGGGGTTGCGCGTGGCGAAGTAGCCGCTGTTCTCTGTGCTCGATCCCATGGCGAACTCGTCGGTGTTGGTCTTCCCCAGCACCACCGCGCCCGCATCCTGCAACCGTTGGACGGCTGTGGCCGAATACGGCGGCACAAAGCCCTTGAGGATCTTGCTGCCGGCCGTGGTTTCAATTCCCCGCGTCGCCAGCACATCCTTGATCGCCAGCGGAACGCCGAGCAGCGCAGCCTCCTCACCGACGAGGCGTCGTTGATCGGCGTGGGCAGCCTGTTCTAGGGCATGTTCTGCTGTTACAGATAGATACGCGCTCAGGGTGCTCTCCACCGCTTCAATGCGATCGAGCAATGCCTGGGTCAGTTCAACGGCAGAAAAGTCTCTGCTGCGCAAACCGGCCAGCGCCTCTGCAATAGTCAACTCGTAAAGTCGTGTTGTTGCCGTCACCGTGTGAATGCCTTTGCTTGGTTTTCTGCTGTGGCTGCACCAGACCAACGCCGTGCGGCGCGGTCCTGTTCCCGCGCAGCGGATTATTCCTCGAAGACAGCGCGCACCCGGAAGTAGCCATCCTCGCTATCAGGCGCATTGGCGAGGGCTGTTTCGTTGTCGAAACACGGACGCGGCAGATCCTCGGCCATCACGTTTTGCAGCGCAAGCACATAAGGCGTGGGATCGACACTGCTCGTATCCACTTCCTGGATCTGTTCCGCATACTCAAGAATTGTCGACAGTTGTTCAGTAAACTCTTCGATCTCGGCGTCGCTGAGCGCCAGCTTGGCCAATTCCGCCACATGTCGGACTTCCTGTGCGGTGAGTTTCATAAGGATGCTACTTTCATTAGGGCACACTGCCTGGGAAGAAACTGTTGGTGTAAACAAAAACGCCGTGGTAACAAGGCCACGGCGCCGGGTAACTGCATAAAAACGCCGCGGGCAGCTTCGTGCCCCCGGCGCAGATAACAAGAAAGTATATCCGCTACCGGAGCACGCTCATAGCTGCTGCCGGTGCGGCGTCTGCCATAGTATAGAAGGAGAGCAATCTTGTCTTCATGACAGAGCAGTATAGGGACGATAGGCATTGCTGTCAAATCGGTTTGTCACCAAACTGGAAGATGCACTCGGTGGCAAAATGCGAAGACCCCTTGTTTCCATAACAAGGGGTCTTCACTCACCATCGATTGTCCAAACCATGCTCACCACACATCACCAGGAGGAGAAATGTCGAAAGGCAAACTTCAGCCAGGGGTTGTTTCCGTTTCTTTAACCACCAGGTAACCGCTTTGCATGTAACTGCTTTGCGTGTAACCGAGTTGCCAAGTGCTGAACCAACTCTCTTCTGTTTCAACTATACGCGATATTTTTGGCATTGCCTATAGGAGAAAGGTAACCCCATCTTTTGAAGATCCACGGCGGGAGAAGGGCATCTGCGGTCTCACTTTTCAGAAGGTTGGTAGCCTCGTTACGTATTTCACAAAGTCCATTGTTGTATTTTGTTGTGGCTAACCAGGCGCAATGCACTGGCCGGGCCGGCTTCAGTCATTCAACGATGCTTTTGCCAGTGCGCCACCCTGAAATTGGCAGGTATGCTCTGTCTGCAATTGCGTTGATGCAACACCAATAGAGTGATCAAACCCCGGTTTTGATCTAAAGCAGAAAGAAAGGGAATAGATGTCTCTTCGTAACTTGCGTGAACACCCACTGTCACCCTCCGTTGATCGGCTCGATCGTCAGATCACAACCTGGATGGCGCGTTACGGCATTCTGATCATGCGGGTTGGGCTCGGCATCGTCTTCTTCTGGTTTGGTATTTTGAAGCTCTTCCCGGGATTGAGTCCGGCTGAAGAATTGGTGCGCAACACAATCTACTTTGTGGATCCAGATCTCTTTTTGCCCGTGCTTGCGATCTGGGAAGCACTGATCGGATTGGGGTTGATTACGGGCAAGTATATGCGTGCAACGCTGCTCTTGCTCTTTATGCAGATGCCGGGTACGGCACTGCCTTTGGTGCTCTTGCCCCAAGTGGTGTGGACGGTTTTCCCCTACGGCCTCACCCTGGAAGGTCAGTACATCGTGAAAAACCTTGTGCTGATCGGCGCCGGGTTGGTCATCGGCGGCACGGTGCGCGGTGGGCGTGTCGTGCCTGAGCCACAGCCGGAAGCCGGTTGATCCTCTTGGGTCGCCTGCGATGATCGCCGTCAAACGGGCCAATCCACAGGATTGGCCCGTTTTCATACTGAATACCGTGAAATCGGTTTTCTTTGACCCGCTGTGTATGCCGTGCTACAATCGATCGACGATTGCGGCGCATCGAGTTCTTTCTGATTACAGCATCGTGGATGGCTTCTGACTGAGTGATAAGTGGCTATGGATCAAGCAAAGGCGCTTTCTTGGGCCGAATGGGTGGCACAAGCAACTGAATCTGCACATGTGCCCGAACCGTCCAATCGGCGACAACTGGATCTGGCTATTGTCATTCTCAATTACAATACCCAAGGATTGTTACGCGATTGTCTGGATTCGGTCTTTTCCGCCGAAGGAACGTTCACATACACTGTGTGTGTCGTCGACAATGCCAGCACTGACGGCAGCGTCGAGATGGTACGCTCTCAATTCCCTCACTCTGGGGTGATTGCGAACCCTCAAAATGTTGGGTTTAGTGCAGGGAACAACGCTGCGATGCGGGTCTTGGGCTTCGAGGCAGACAGAGAGGCTGTTTTGCCAAGGTACTTGCTTCTGCTAAACCCCGACACGCTGGTGCCCGCTTCTGCTTTGGCCCGTATGATTTCGTTTATGGATGAAAACCCTAAAATCGGTGTGGCCGGTCCGCGGGTAAGGCGTCCGGATGGCGCACTCGATCGAGCGTGTCGTCGTAGCTTTCCAACACCGCTCGTGAGCTTTTACCGCATGAGCGGTCTGAGCCGCCTCTTTCCGCATAGCCGGGTCTTCAATGCTTATAACCTGGAATTTCTGCCCGAAGATGCTGTGCATAGCGTCGACTCGGTTGTGGGCGCTTACATGCAGGTGCGCTGCGAGGCGATCCAGGCTGTGGGCCTCCTCGATGAGAGTTATTTCATGTATGGCGAGGATCTCGATTGGGCCAAGCGTGTCAAGGATGCCGGCTGGGAAGTTTGGTACAACGGGCAGGTGGAGATCACGCATGTGAAGGAAGCGGCCAGCCGGCGAAGTCGCAAAGCGCGTCTGGCTTTTTACGAGGCCATGTGGATCTTTTATCGCAAGCATTATCGAGCCGAAACCCCGTGGTGGTTGGACAAGCTAATTCTGCTTGGGATAGGCATCAAAGGGGGCATTGATGTCGTGCTGCGCATTTGGCAGTTGCGGGTCGAAAAGAAACAGATGATGCGCAATGTCTAGACCATTACGGCTACGGCGCAAAGACCACGGCGGTCATAGGGCGTCTGTACCGCGGCCAGAGCGTGTCGGCCTGTTTTCGCCGGGAGTTACCGGTTTCTCACCGGCTCGATGAGATCGTCTCGGGTGTCGATTTTTTGCTTTTGTTCTAGCATAGAGATTTTCACATGCAGCAGGGTTTGACGACAAATCCATACCAGGATTATCCGGCCCGCCGGGCACAACGCCCGGGGCTGCTCAAACGTCCGCAGATCCTCTTTCTGCTGGCGCTTGTTGGCGTGGATCTGCTGAGTACCTGGTTTGCCTTTTATCTGGGCTATTGGCTCCTGCAGCGTGATCCAGATGTGATCATCGGACCCTTCAGCGAGTTTCTGATCCTGCCTGTGATCCAATCGGCTATCCTGTTTTTGCTCTTTTTTACACAACATATGTACCAACGGCGTCGACCCATTGCCCACCTCGACGAAACCTATCGCATTCTCACGTTGACCACATTGAGCGTGCTGCTGTCTGTGGCTGCGGTCTCTCTCCTTTTTCCCGATTTTACATACCATCGGTTGTTTCTCTTTTATGCCTGGATTTTTGGGATCGGCCTGCTGACGATTGGACGCATGATCCACGCACAGATTCAATGGCAGGCACAATCGCGCGGCATCGGTGAGGATCGCGTCCTGCTGATCGGCACAGGCGAAGTCGGGCGCATGATCATCCAAAAGATCCTGGTCAACCCGCAATTGGGCTATCGCATCGTCGGCGTGATCGACAGTCGCAGCCCACGGTTCTCGTTGGGGGTGCCGATTCTCGGCTCGTTTGCCGACATTCCCGCGGTCATCGATGCCTATGCCGTAGACGAAGTGATCATTGGTCTGCCTGAAAGCAGCCATCAAGAGATCGTGGGGATCATCAGCCTCTGCGAGCGCGAAAAGGTGGGCATTCGCGTCTTCCCTGACGTCTTCCAGATCATGGCCAGCGAAGTCACCATCGGCGACCTGGGCGGGTTGCCGTTGCTAACCATGCGCGATGTAGCTTTGCAGGGCTGGCGCTTAACCTTGAAACGTGGGATGGACATCCTCTTTAGCGGGCTGGGGTTGATGTTGCTCAGCCCGTTCATGCTGCTGGTTGCCACCCTGATCAAACTGGATAGCCCAGGCTCGGTTTTTTATGTACAAGAGCGTATGGGGCTAGATGCGAAGCCATTCCGCATACTCAAGTTTCGGTCCATGCGCCAGGACGCGGAGCAGCAAGGCCCGGGATGGACGACGGCGGACGATCCGCGACGCACCAAGCTGGGATCGTTCATGCGTCGATTCAACATTGATGAGTTACCCCAGTTGATCAACGTCTTCATGGGCGATATGAGCCTGGTGGGGCCGCGGCCGGAACGCCCCGTTTACGTGGAACAGTTCCGCCAGCAGATCCCGCGGTACATGGATCGCCACCGCGAAAAGGCCGGGATGACCGGCTGGGCGCAGGTGAACGGTATGCGCGGCGATACTTCGATCGCTGAACGGACCAAGTACGATCTCTGGTACATCGAGAACTGGTCTCTCGCCCTCGACCTCAAGATCATCATCCGCACCGTGGCCCACACCATTCTGGGCAACGATCGCAACGCCTACTGACGCCCGCTCAGGCTTCTTCTGCAATCAGCGTTCCATCTGCCATTTCGATCAAGAGGAAACCATCCTGCCCGGTGACGGCTCCCGGAACCGCGCTTTCATCGGTCCAGGCCAGCGCCCGGGCCAGACGGATCGGCGCGCCCCTGGTTTCGACCGTATAGGGCAGGCCCCATACCTGTGTGCCGCGGATGAAGGTAAAGGCGCGTCGCGCCGTCCACGTATAAGGGATCACGAAATCGGCGGCAGTGGGCGCCGGCTGATAGCTGCCGCCCTCGCCCTGCGCACGCCGCTGCGCCTCTCCGCTTTCTAGCGCGTCAACCACGTCGAGCAGAAGCCGCGCACCTACATCGGCGCAACGCCGTTCGATCTCGGCCCAGCTCATGCCGTCCACATAAGTGACGCTCTCCTGGGCGGCGATGTCCCCTGTATCCAGGGCGGCGTCCATCCAGTGAACGGTGACCCCCAACGGATTGAGGCCATCGCGCAATTGCCAGAAGATGGGGTCCGGCCCTCGATAGTGGGGCAGCCGGGAAGGGTGTAGGTTCAAAAATCCGTGGCGTGGGATCGCCAACAGCGCGGGCGGCAAGATCCGGCTGAAGCAGGCGACGCAGGCCACGTCGGGTTGCCACTGACTCACCTGATCGACGAACTCCCGAGCGTGTGGGCGGCTTACCTCAAAGGCAGCAATGCCCGCCTGCCAGGCGCGTTCGACGATGGACTGTTCTTCTCCGTCGCGGATCAGCGGAATTTCCAGCCCATCCTCAACCGGCGGTACCGGACGCAACGGCGCCAGGGCCGTCTGTTGTCCGCGTCGTGCCGGGACGATGACGGCTGCCACTTCATGTCGGCTATTCTGTAGAACGTCGAAGGGCGGAACAGAGAACGTACCCTGCATCCCAAAGAAGAGAATCCGCATAGCGCTTTGACACCTGCTTTCTAAACCCGCTATAATCAGACCACGATTGTATCAGAAAATGCTATCCTAAGGAGCAAGTTAATGGCTCGCATGGTGAATTGTGTCAAACTTGGGCGCGAATTGCCCGGATTGGAACGCCGGCCCTATCCAGGTGAACTGGGGCAGCGGATCTACGACAACGTCTCACAACAGGCATGGGAAATGTGGATGGAGCATTCAGTGATCCTGATCAACCATTATGGGTTGAGTCTGGGCGATCCACAGGCCCGGCAGTTTTTGCAGGAGCAGATGGAAGAATTTTTCTTTGGCGAAGAGGCGGCTATGCCCGAAGGATGGACGCCCGAAGACAGCGCACCCTCAACCAAAGGCGCAGCGCCACGCAAGTAGGCCGCCTCTGGTACGGTGAGGATCAAATCAGGATCAAATGTAGAGGCTACAAGGCGGAGAGGCACGTTGTCTCTCCGCTTTTCTGTGAGCAGGCTCTTTGTGAGCAGGCTCTTCTACAGTAGCTCGATCGTTTGTTACCGCGGCTTCCAGCCGCCTGTGATATAATCGATGCCATGTACCTGGACCGCACTTACAAATCACGCCGGCGCCGCAGCTACGGATGGCTATGGTGGCTGGTTATCATTGGCTTCTTTGCCTTCTATCTTTACGTTCGGCAGCCGGCCTGGCTGAGCCAACAGCCGCTTCAACCAACACCGACACCCACGCGTAGCGCCGTTTCCTGGTTGGCGGAAGCCGAACTCCATCTGGCGCGCGGCGAGTTTCCGTTGGCCATCCAGTCTTATCAACAGGTGGCAATCCTCGAACCCGACAACGCCGATCCCTGGGTGGCGCAAGGGCAACTCTATCTGATGGATCGCCGTTTGCCCCAGGCCACTGAATTGGCGCAGCGAGCCGTTGAAATCGATCCCGAAAATGTCGACGCCTTGACGCTCTATGCGCGTGTGCTTGACTGGAACGGCGACGATGAAAGCGCCGTCAATTACGCCTTCGATGCACTCGATCTAAAACCAGACAACGCCGACACATTGGCCGTCCTCGGCGAGATCTACAGCAGCATCGGCAACTGGTCCAGATCCCAAGAGTATCTTGACGAAGCCCTGGCCATTGATCCAGAAAACGTGCTGGCCATTCGCAACCAGGCCATCCTCTACGAATTGCAGGGTGATTATAGCCTGGCCGTTACCGAATTTGAGCGCGGCCTGGCCATCGATCCTGATCGATTCGACTTGTACATTGAAAAAGCACGCCAATACCGCGCCCTCAACGAATGGGATCTGGCGATTGAAAGCTATCGTGCGGCGGTTGAGGTGATGGAGACGCCGGTCACCCTGGATGCCCTGGGCTGGGGGCTCTATCTGAGCAACGACACGCTCCAGGCTCTGCGCGAGCTACGCAAGGCCGTGGAACTCGACCCTGACTACGGGCTGGCAGTGGCTCACCTGGGCATGGCCTACTACGCTCGGCGCAACTATGAAGAAGCGGCGCCAACGCTGGAAAGAGCGATGTCGCTGCTTGATGAACAAGAGATGCGCATCGAGTTCCTCTACTCACTGGGCCTCGCGCATATTTACAAAGTTCCGCGCGATTGTGATGCAGCTACCTTATGGCTAAACAAAGCCTTAGAATTGCACGCCGAGAGCTTGCCTGCCCTGGAAGGGTTGCGTATCTGTTCACAGGGTAGTTCATAGTCCGCTTGTTTTCGTTCATGTTTGCTTGACTCTCGGCAGCGCTCCATTCCCTGTTTTCTATTCAAAGCGCACATTCTCCCGAAAGATGAACTGTTGCGATCATGGCCTACAACCGTTCTCGTTTGAAATCGTCTTTACCGCGCAAGGTCAGTATTGGCGCCAATCGTACGAACACACCGGCCCAGAATGGTGAAACCGGGAGCGAAGCCGATCTCTCTGAGTCTACATCTCCCGCCGATCTGGCGGAGATTCGGGCACGTGCCGCCACCCGTACCGTAGCAACAAAACGCCGTATTCAACGCCGCGTGACACCGCTGGAAGTCTTGCAACAGCCAATCCAGGCCGGTGTACGCAAGGTGTTTGATCTACGTCGCTTTTTGCTGGTGTTGGGGTTGACCGCGGTGGTGTTGTTACTGCCCCGTCCGGATGGGCTAAGTGTAGAGGCGCACCATGCCTTCGCCCTTGCCATCTTTACGGCATCCATATTGGTATTGGAGCCGGCGCCGTTGCCAATCGCAGCGCTAATGGTGCCGATTGTACAGATTGCGCTTCAGATCGACACTGTCTCGGGTGCGTTTTCTCCGTTTAGCACGCCGGTCGTATTTTTAATTTTGGGAAGCCTTTTTCTGGCGGAAGCACTGCGCAAACATGGCTTGACCCGTCGTCTGGCACTTTACGCGATTTTGTTTAGCCGAGGCAGACTCTATGTCTTGATTCTGGCGCTCATGTTGATCACCGGCGCGCTGAGTATGTGGGTGCTCAACACGGCAACCACCGCGGTGCTGATTCCGGTGGCTATCAGCATTGCTCAGCAAGTCCGCAGTGAGGAGCACGCCAACAAAGTATTGCAGGTATTGATCCTGGGCATAGCCTATGGCGCAAGTATCGGCGCTATGGCTACACCTCTGGGTGGCGCTGAAATTGCGATTTCTGTTGGGCTGCTGTCCGATGTTCAGCCATTCGGCTTCTTGGAATGGATGAAATACGGTCTGCCGCTGGCTATAATAATTTTGCCGCTGGCCTGGTTCTTGCTGATCAAAGCGTTGGGGGTGCCTAACATTCGCATCAACACCGATGCCACCACAAATGAAATTCGCCGCATGGGCGGGTTCACGCAACCCGAGAACGAAATCCTCATGGTGCTGGGGTTGTCTGTGGTGTTATGGGTCGGTGGCCCGGCGTTGGAAGAGTTGCTGGGGCTGCCCGCCACAATCTTGAACAGCGCGGTAGTGGCCATCGGTGCCGTGGTTCTGCTTTCGATCGAGGAGATCATCGATTGGAACGATCTCAAGGGTGTCAACTGGGGTGTCTTCTTTATCATCGGCGCCGGTCTCACCCTCGGCGACGCCCTGGATAAGACCGGCGCCAGTTTGTGGCTGGCAAACTTACTGGCGCCAATGCTGCAAGATCTGCCCTACGCGGTGATCCTAAGTTTCTTGATCCCAACAATTTATGTCCTCACTCAGTTCACCAACAGTGTCACCTGGGCCGCCATCCTGGCGCCTATGTTGATCACGTTGGGTGAAGCCAGTGGCATTGGCGCCGCCCGATTGGTGGTGCCGATGACGCTGACATTGCCGTTTTGCTTCTTACTACCCATTTCGTCTGCGCGCATGACCCTGGTCTTCGCTACAGGCGCTGTTTCGCGTAAGAACATGATCAAAGCGGGGTTGACGGTAGGTATTCCTTCCATCATTATCGTTTTGCTCTTCTTTTTGGCCATGAGCAGGTTTGGCTTTATTTGAGATGTTCAATATCCACAACGCTGTGAGCGGTACAGCCACGTTGTATTATCCGCCGTGGTATTTACGCAGAGTATGGACAGTAAATCCCGGCGGGAATATGCCGGTATGCTCTATCAGCGGTACAGACGTTGTATTTCCGCCGTGGTATTTACGCAGATATGAACAGTAAATCCCGGCGGGAATATGCCGGTATGCTCTATCAGCGGTACAGACGTTGTATTTCCGCCGTGGTATTTACGCAGCATATCAAGGAGGCAAACATGCGCGTTTGGTTGATCGGTGCTGGGAAAATCGGTGCATCTGCCATTCGTCAACTTCAGAAGAATCCCGACATTGACATCATTGTCAGTGATTCCTCACCGACACCGGTTGCCGTGAAGGAAGGCCTCATCTCCCATGTCGACATGGTCGAAAATGTGACCTCCGCCAATATCAATCAACTTGCTCGACGGGTTCGCCCTGATCTGATCCTCCTTTCCCCGGCTGCCAGTGAACGGGGACTTGGCGGATTCGAAGGCGGCCAAACCTTAACCGATGCGCTCAACTACGAAATCGTCTCAAACTCAGAGTATCCGGTTGTGACCTTATCCCTTTCCAGTTCTCGATAGACAAGCGTAGCCTATGTCATTCATCCGTTTCCCCCCCACCCAGCCCGATATTGCCCACAACCTGGGCATCTATCGGTTGCAGGGTTTTAGTGGACGCAAACAGGAACTACTCTCCTTGCACCAGTGGCTCACCGGTGATAGCCACCAGCCGGCCCTTGCCATTAGCGGTGGGCAGGGCTATGGCAAGAGCACACTGGCCACCGCTGCCGCCTGGAATACCATCCATCACTTTAGTGATGGCGTGATATGGGTTGGTGCTGCCGGTCGTTCTACCTTCCGGCTTTATGACATCGTGCGCACCATGGATACCCTCCTCGGCACCACACTGACCCGCATCAGCCAGGATCGCTGGGGCATCGGCATTCTAGAACAACTCTACCAGCGCAAACGACTGCTGATCCTGGACGAGCTTTCGGGCGCAACAGAGCGGGAAATCGAAACATTGGTCGAAATTATCGGCCATCTGCAAGATTCGGGTGGGCAGTCGCATATCTTGCTTATCGATCGCGACATCCACCCCCAGATCCGCCAACTGGTGGGTGATCACCACCTGCAGTTACAAGGGCTAACTCTGGATGAGACGGCCATCTTCATCCAACAACGTGGCCCCGAAGACGTGCGCACGCTGGCGTTGCATCACATCGGCGCATTGCACAAACACACCGGCGGTCGTCCGCTCAGCATGCGTCTGGTGTTGGGGCTGTTGATGGACTACCTCGACTGGAACGAGGTCGATCTGGCGTTGGATGAGTTGCCGCATCGCGACGGAGTAGTCGAGACGGCGGCGGTTGCAGCCGTTGCCGTCGAGAACTTCGCCGCTTTCTGGCCCCAGGCCGGTCCTCTGCTGGATCGACTGGTCAGCGCAGCCGGCGGTGCATCCAATCGAGCCATGCGCGATCTGTTTTGGGGTGATCTTGGCGCCGACGAAGAATTTGATGAGACCATTCAGGCTTTGCTGGCGCGTGCGTTGATCGATCAAAGCTTCGTGGCGCAGCGCTATCTCGTCCAGCCTGCAGTGCGCAGTTACCTGGCTCAGGGCGCCGCCATGCTGGGCGAAGAGTGGAACCGGGCTCATGCCACCTACTACCTGCATTGGGGACGCCGCTACGAGGAAGTTCCCCTGGATCGCTGGAAGGAGATCGACCCCGAGTGGGGCAATATTCATCTGGGTGCTGACTGGTGTGCAGAAAGGATTGAACGACTCTGGCAGCGGACTGCTCTCAATTTTGTGCGCCAACTAGAGGATAACGAACTGCCCCATGTGCCCGTCAATCTGCCCAAGGTGAGCGGCGATCTGCGCCTGGCCCGGGATTATGCCCTGGCGATGTCACACTACGCCTTTTGGCGACACCCGCCGGGTATTTTGCGCTGGCTGGCCGCCGGCGCCATTGCTGCCCTGGCCTTGGGGGATCTGCGCGATTATGGCTGGTTGCTGGCCAATATCGGCCGGCAGATCTTCTTTACCGGCGAGGTAGAGGCCGCCATCGAGTGGTTACGCCGGGCCCTTGCCATCTTCGACAGCGAAGACATGATGACCGAACTCGCTTACGTCCACACGGATCTCGGTACGTCTCTGCGCGTGCTGGATGAGCCACGTCAAGCGCTCGAACATTTTTGGCAGGCGTTCGAGGCGATTGCACAAGTGGGCGATCTGGGTTCGCTCACGGCGGCCTACATCAATCTTGGCAGTGCATACTTCAGCCTGCATAACTACGAAGAGGCCGTGGATCAACACAGAAAAGCCCTGCGCATCGCCCTGCGCAAGCGGAACCCGCAACTTGTGGCCAGCGCCCACAACAACGTCGGGTTGGCTCTAGAAGGAATGGAACAATTTGCCGACGCCGAAATTGCCTACGAACAGGCGTTAGCCATGTTCCAAAGAGCACGTGACGAAGCCGGGATCAGCACCTGCTATAATAACTTGGGATCTGTAACCTACGCCCGCCAGAAGTACGACGAAGCGCTCCAGTGGTACGAAAAGGATCTTGTCCTTTCCGAACGGCGTGGCGCATGGATGGACAAAGCCGCCACATTGCATAATCTTGGCCATGTGGCGCTGGAACAACAAAACGTAACCCAGGCACTCGACTACTTCTCGCGTAGCCGCGACCTTTATGCTGCATTTCAACTGACAGAGTACGTAAACGAAGAAACCGAAATGATCGAACATGTAGAGGGCATTCTGGCCGAGGGAGCGCCGGCGCCGCGCTAACCGGTACCCGTAGATGGGCGACCAGATCCCCGGCGAACGCCTGGTTTTTACCGACTGTTAGCGGCGACACAATCAATCTCTAACAAAAAACTTACAAACTTTGCCCCGCTGTCTCTTGCCAAGCGTCCAAAAGTGGGGTATAGTGATGAACGGTTAGCACTCAGCAGCCTAGAGTGCTAACCGTTTTTTGCGAAGTACCTTAGTTCTCAATCTACTAAGTCAAATCAATCATTCAACAAGATGAACTACGCTAAGGAGGATTCCCTATGAATCTGAAGCCTCTCGGTGACCGCCTGGTCGCCAAACCTGTTGAACAGGAAGAGCAAACTTCGATGGGCATTTACCTGCCCGAGACCGCCAAAGAAAAACCCCAACAAGCCGAGGTCATTGCCGTCGGCCCTGGCGCCCGTGACGAAGATGGCGACCGCATCGATATGGATGTTTCGGTGGGCGACATCGTGCTCTACGCAAAATACTCTGGCACCAGCATCAAGCTGGATGGTTCTGAGTACCTGATTCTCAAAGAGAGCGACGTTCTCGCTATTGTTGAGAAGTAAACGATTCCCGCCGTTTGTCGAATACGAATCTAAACTCTGAGGAGGCTATTTTATGGCAAAGCAGTTGATTTTTGAGGAAGAAGCACGTCGTCATTTGAAGATCGGCGTCGACGCCCTGGCGAACGCCGTCAAGACCACCCTAGGCCCCAAGGGTCGTAATGTGGCCCTGGACAAAAAATGGGGCAGCCCCACCGTCACGCATGACGGCGTCACCGTGGCCAAGGAAATCGAGCTGGAGGAGCCCTTCCAGAACATGGGCGCCCAGCTTCTGAAAGAGGCCGCCACCAAGACCAACGACGTTGCCGGTGATGGTACCACCACGGCTACCGTCCTGGCCCAGGCCATCGTCACTGAAGGCCTGAAGAACGTCACCGCCGGCGCCAACCCCATGCTGCTCAAGCGTGGCATCGAAGCCGGTCGCGACGCCATTGTCGAAGAACTACGCAAGATGGCTACTCAGGTCTCCGGCAAAGCCGAGATCGCCCAGGTTGCCAGCATCTCTGCCGCCGACAAGCAGATCGGTGAGCTCATCGCCGAAGTCATGGACAAAGTCGGCAAAGACGGCGTCATCACCGTCGAAGAGAGCAAGGGCCTTCAGTTTGAGACTGAGTACGTCGAAGGTATGCAGCTCGACCGCGGTTACCTGAGCCCCTATTTCGTCACCAGCTCCGAGCGCATGGAAGCTTCCATCGAAAGCCCCTACATCCTGATCACCGACAAGAAGATCAGCAGCGCCCAGGACATCGTTCCTCTCTTGGAGAAACTCGTCCAGGTTGGCAAGCGCGATCTGGTTATCATCGCCGAGGATGTCGACGGCGAAGCGCTGGCGACCCTGGTGCTGAACAAGCTGCGTGGTATGTTCAACGCCCTGGCCGTTAAGGCCCCGGGCTTTGGCGACCGCCGCAAAGCCATGCTGCGTGACATTGCCGTCCTCACGGGTGGCCAGGTCATCACCGAGGAATTGGGCCGCAAGCTCGAAACCACCACTCTGAACGACCTCGGACGCGCCGACAAGATTGTCAGCACCAAGGATGCCACCACTGTCGTCGGTGGCGCCGGTGAATCCAGTGCAATCAAGGGCCGCATCGATGAGATCCGCGCCGAAATCGACGCCAGCACCAGCGACTACGACCGCGAGAAACTGCAAGAGCGCCTGGCCAAACTGGCCGGTGGTGTTGCGATCATCCGTGTCGGTGCCGCTACCGAGACCGAGCTGAAAGAGAAGAAGCACCGCGTCGAGGATGCCTTGAGCGCCACCCGCGCCGCTGTGGAAGAGGGCATCGTGCCCGGCGGTGGTGTGGCTCTGATCAACGCTGTCCCCGCCCTGGATCGTGTGACCGGGCTGGAAGGCGACGCCGCAACTGGTTTGAAGATTCTGCGTCGCGCCCTTGAGGAACCGATGCGCATGATCGCCACCAATGCCGGTTTGGACGGCGCCGTCGTCATCGAGCGTGTGCGCTCGCTGCACGAATCGGGCAAGAAGACCACCGGTTATGATGTCATCGAGAACGGCTACGTGGACATGCTCGAAGCCGGCATCATCGACCCCGTCAAGGTTACCCGCAGCGCGGTTGAGAACGCGGCTTCTATCGCCGCCATGATTCTGACCACCGCTGCACTCGTCACCGACATCCCCGAGCCTGAGAAGCCGATGCCGGGTGGCGGCGACATGGGCGGCATGGGTGGCATGATGTAATCTGAGTTTACTCAGGTTGCCGAACACCGCAATCAAAGACACCGGGGGAGAGTACACCTTTCCCCCGGTGTCTTTTTTGTTTGTGAGTTTCCGCGCTGTGACGCGCCTCTAGAGTCTATGGTAGAATGCAGCAAGCGAAAGAGTTCTTGATCGACAGGCTGAGCAGTTACTTGTAGAGGAAACACGATACCGTGTGTGGAAGTAGTCGGGCTTTATGACAAAAGAGTTGAAGTCTCCCCAGGATACGACCGTTGTCGTCGCCATGAGCGGCGGCGTTGATAGCTCTGTAGCCGCCGCCCTGTTGGTAGAACAGGGCTACAACTGCATTGGCGTGATGATGCGCTTGTGGGCCGAAACCGCGCGCGGCGAAGGTTCGAGCAATAAGTGCTGTAGTTTGGAAAGCGTCAATGATGCCCGTCGGGTAGCCGATCAGTTGGGCATTCCATTCTATTTGATCAACGTGGAAGAAACGTTTAAGCAAAAGGTAGTTGATTTCTTCATAGAAGGATACAGCCAGGGGATCACGCCCAATCCTTGCATGGCCTGCAATCGTCATATTCGGTTCGACTATCTGCTCAACTATGCCCGTCGTCTGGGTGCAGACTACCTCGCCACCGGGCACTATGCCCGGCTGCGCCGTCAGCCCGACGGTACCGTCCACCTGCTCAAGGGGATCGACGATCACAAGGATCAGAGCTATGTGCTCAGCGTGATGGGGCAGGCCGAGCTGAACGACGTCCTCTTCCCCATCGGCGATTTCCCTAAGCCCGAAGTTCGCCGCATTGCCGCCCAGCGCGGGCTGCCCATTGCCAGCAAACACGATTCGATGGATCTCTGTTTCATCGCCGATGACGACTATCGCCGCTTTCTCGAAGACTGGACGACCAACGTTATGCGGCCCGGCGAGATCGTAGATCGGCGTGGCACTGTGTTAGGGCGCCACAACGGGCTGCCCAATTACACCATCGGCCAGCGCAAGGGGCTGGGGATCGGCGGCACCGGTGATCCGCTCTATGTGCTGGCATTGGACAGTGAACACAATCAACTGATCGTCGGCACAGTAGACGAGCTGGGCAAGACGGAATTGCTGGCCACCGGCGTCAATTGGACACTGGATCGTCCCGTCGCCGATGGGACTCGCGCGCAGTGCAAGATCCGCTATCGGGCGCGCGTCGCTGATTGTACACTGCACCCCGAAACCGCCCAACGAGTCCGTGTCCGTTTTGACGAGCCATTGCGCGACATTACCCCTGGCCAGGGCGCAGTCTTTTTCGACGGCGATCTCTGCCTGGGCGGGGGGATTATTGCCAGGGAGAGCGCAAGGGACAGAGAACGAGAGATGATCGGGTCAACGATCTGATCTCTCCTGACTGCTTATCGCCCGGCCACTAATCCCAAATCATCATCGATCACTTCTTCCATGAACCCACTCTTAAACCCAACGCTCTTACTTGGCTTGTTGCTTAGCGCAGGATATGCGGCTCTCTTTCATCTATGGACGGGGCGCACCCTCCGCGATCTATCCATGTATCTAGTTGCCTCTTTGTTGGGGTTTGGTCTTGGGCAGTGGGCCGGCCAGAGTATTGGATGGAGCCTGGTTCGCATCGGTCAACTCAATCTGATCGAGACGGCGGTTGGGGCATTGCTGGCGCTTATCCTTGTGCGCACGTTGAACTTTGAAAGGAACTTGCCGTGATCAGTGCAACCCTGCGGGATATCGCCATTATTATCGTGGCGGTTGAAACCATCATCATCAATGCACTCTTGATCATCCTGGTCTGGCAGATCTGGCGGTTGATCAAGATGGTGCGCGATGAGATCAAACCAATTCTTGAAGATACGAAAGAGACGGTTGGCACCGTGCGCGGTACGGCCGATTTCGTCAGCACCAACGTCGTCGACCCGGTCGTCAAAACCAGCGGACGCATCGCCGGGTTCCGCCAGACCTTGCGAACTCTGCAATCCGAGATTCGGGGCCAACCGCGCCCTGTAACGCCGCGCCCCTCCGCTGCGGCCAGCACCGTCCCTTCGGCCACATCTCCTTCAACGACATCTCCTTCGGTGCCACCGCCTCCCCCGAGCGCGGCGCCTTCTGCCGACTAAACTCACAACATGGACGCTTCTTTGCACGCCTATTTGATCGATCACTGCGCCGCCGATTGGTCTGCGACCATCGATGAAATCCGGCGTCTACTAGGGGCTCCGGACAATCCCACGTTGCTGCCCGGCCACTTTTTGAAGACTGTACTGCCCAAACTGGGTGGGAAGACAATCGGCATCGAACAGGCCGGGCGCCTCGTTGCCTTTGGGTTCCTCTTCCCGCTCCGGCTCGTCGCCGATCAGCCGCTCTACACGCTACGCTACCATCCGCTGCCGGCTTCCCCACCCGTCGATCCTGAGCGTCTGGTGCAGGGTATCGCCAAACAACTTCAGCTAAACACACTCTTCTACGATCCGAGTGCACAACAAGACTATCAAGAGAGCCACCGGCAGATCGGGCAGCTCGATTTCGGCCATCCTGGGGCCGAGGAAGTCGAGCAAGTGCGCACACTACAGCAGCAGATCTGGAACAATCCTCCCGATCTGCTCTATCCCATTGACATCCACAGCGTCGCGTTCTCCCTTCCTACGTCAATCATTGCCCGCGATGAAGGTAGCCCTGTTGCCTTTCTGTTTGGATTTTTGAAGTTTGGGGGAGCGGCCCTACCTTTGGCCTGGCAAGGACGGCTGCACAGCCGGCTGCGTCTGGAATCGCAGACCATGGGCGTATCCCCCGCACAACGAGGACGGCGGATCGCCTATACATTTAAGCAACTACAGGCCGAAGCCGCACGCCGTCAGGGCATCGACATCATCAATTGGACGGCAGATCCACTGCAATATCCCAATGCGGCGCTGAATTTCTCTTCGCTACGGGCTGTTGCCTATGAGTTTGCGCCCAACCTCTATGAACTACACAACGATCTCAATCAGGTCTCGGCCTCTCGTTTCAGCCTCACCTGGCTGGTGAACAGTGATCGAGTACGCAAAACCACAGACGATCCGGCGCGTACAGGCGTCGTTCGCCTCGATGCCTTTCCAGAGATCACACGGATCAACGATCGATGGCATATCAATGATCTTGCCGCCGATGCCCCGATGATCGCCATCGAAATTCCGGCTAACTGGTCTCAACTCCAGCGAACAAACCTGGCCGAAGCACAAGTCTGGAGGACGGCCACCGATCAGATTTTTGAGCGCTATGTGGGGAGTGAACCGGGGCAGTATGTGATTACCGCGGTTGGCGTCGACGGAGATCGACGGTATCTACTGGGTGAAAGCGTGGACGAAACGCTGTTGGATCGCCTCATCCACTGACCCTGTGCGAGGGTAACATGCTACGGGCAGGGAATCCTCAACTGTTGGCCGACATAGAGCACCGTCGTCGGCAGGTTGTTCCCGGCCATTATCGCCCACGGCGTAACACCATGGTAATCGCCAATGCCGTACAGGGAATCCCCTCGGCGAACGATGTAGGTGATGCCCGAACCACAGATTCTTCTCTGTTCCGAGGTAGGGGCAGGCGTTGGTGCGACCTGAGGTTCTGGGCTGGCCACCTTTGGGCTTGGAACCACAACTTCGGGCTGAGTGGGCGGCGGTGCAGGCGGCGGCGCCCCTGCAAGAGGAATACGCACCCGTTGCCCCACATGAAGCAGGTTCGGGTTGGAGATGCCATTGTAGCGGGCGATGACTCTGTAATCGACGCCATATCGTTTGCCGATACGCGACAATGTCTCACCTCTCTTCACTATATGAACAATCTCGGCGGCCTGGGCCTGTACCGAATTCAGTGGCAACCCGAAGAGCAGGAGCGCCCAAACTCCAATACAGGTGACACCAAGTCTGAGGTTTTGCCGAAAATTTGCGGACATGGTCCTCGCGCTTAATCCTGAGTAATCGCCGTTGGCCATGCATAAGTGGGGCTGTCCTATTCCTAGACCATGCTACCACCTTAAGTGTGTAGTTTCAATGGGTATTTTGTGTAAAACTCAGTGCGTGTAAAGAGTACCGCCCACCGGGTGTGAGTAGCCTGATCGACTACTTAAATTCCTTATAGTCGGCAAATGCAGCGCTTGGGGTACCCTCACCTTACGGAATCTTAGTATTACCATCTTCTCTTTCTGACCCTCAACAAAGGAGCAACCAATGCGCGCCATCATGGTGATGTTCGACTCGCTCAACCGGCGAATGCTACCTCCCTACGGCTGTGACTGGACACACGCCCCCAATTTCGCCCGGCTGGCCGAAAGGACAGTCACCTTTGACAACTGCTATGTGGGCAGCATGCCCTGCATGCCCGCCCGTCGTGAACTGCACACAGGGCGTTACAACTTCCTCCATCGCAGTTGGGGACCCATCGAACCGTTCGATGATTCGATGCCGCAACTCTTGCAAGAAAACGGCGTCTATTCTCATCTGAGTACCGATCACTATCACTACTTTGAAGACGGCGGCTGCACCTATCACAATCGCTACACCTCTTGGGATTTTCATCGCGGTCAGGAAGGCGATCCATGGATCGGTCAGGTGCAAGAACCAGATCTGCCCGATGCCGTCGCCGCCCGTTCAGGGCGCATGTGGCGACAGGACGCCATCAACCGGCGCTACATGCAGCGTGAGGAAGAGCAACCTCAACCGCGCACCTTCGCCGCCGGCATCGACTTCATCCGCCGCAATGCCAATCAGGATAACTGGTATTTGCAGATTGAGACGTTCGATCCGCATGAGCCGTTCTTCAGCCAGCAGCAGTATAAGGATCTATATCCCCATGACTATGACGGACGTCAATTTGACTGGCCGCCTTACCGCAAAGTAGAAGAAACGCCCGATGAAGTGCAGCACGCCCGCTACGAGTACGCTGCCGTGCTCAGCATGTGTGATCATTACCTGGGGCAGATTCTTAACTTAATGGATACGCTCGATCTGTGGAAGGACACCATGCTGATCGTCTGCACCGATCATGGCTTCTTCCTGGGCGAGCATGATTGGTGGGCGAAGAACAACATGCCCTTGTGGAGCGAAGTCGCCCAGACGCCGCTCTTCATCTGGGATCCGCGCAGCAGCAAAAAAGGGGAACGACGCAGCCAGGTCGTGCAGATGATCGATTTCCCGGCCACACTCCTGGAGTTCTTCGGCGTCGAGCGCCCACCCTCGATGAGGGGGCTGCCGCTAGGCGATGTGATTGCGCACGATGCGCCCACGCGTGAGGCAGTCCTCTATGGCTATCATGGGGGACCGGTTAACGTGACCGATGGGCGTTACGTCTATATGCGGGCTGCGGCGACAGACAACACACCGCTCTACGAATACACGGTGATGCCCACCCACATGAACCACATTTTTAAGGCGAGTGAGCTACAGCAGTGGGAAAAGAGTGAACCCTTCTCGTTTACCAAAGGCTGTCCGGTCATGAAGATCCCGGGGCGACCGGCCCACGTCAACCAATCGGCCCACGCCCAGGGCAATTTGCTGTATGACTTGCATACCGACCCGGGCCAGGAGCACCCGCTGGACGACGCTGCCATCGAAGCGCGCATGCTCAACTTCATGCTCGACCTGATGCAGGCCAACGAAGCGCCGTCCGAGCAGTATGAGCGGTTAGGGCTGGCCGAGAAGCAGTCAACACCGTCCTAAAGGGGCGCCAATTTGAAACAGGAATCCGAAATCTGAACCGACAAGCGTAAAACCGACGCTGGCGCACCTCTATTGCGTGTCAACGGTCAAGTGATGGCAATAGCGTAGGGGCGCTGCTTGCTGCGCCCACAGTGTGCCGGGCGCAGCAAGCAGCGCCCCTACCGATCAAATCACGCTTTCGGCGTTCCTCGCCGCCGCATCACACTATAGAGTGTCATTCACTTCTCTTCACTCCACATGCACAACGTTTCAACGTACCCCGCCGACCCGTCGCGCAGCCATCCGTCCAGTTGGGCCGGCTCTTTGAGTTGTTGGCCGCGTACTCGTGGAACGGCCACGAATCGACAGTCGAATTCAGGCAGCGCCGTCATATCTCCCCACAGCTTCTCAAACTGTGTTACCGGGAAGATGTCTTCCTGACCCTTGCCCCAACGCTTTTTCACATCCTTCAACGTCACATAGGTGGGCATGCGCGCCGCCATCGCGCGCACTGCTTCATCCACAGCGGCGTGATCCGCCAGATCCTCTCGCGAAAGGTGGAAGAGCTCGAGCATCCGATCAATGTCGATCCAAAAGGTGTTCGAGTTATAGTAGCGTAGATGGAACTCGATCTCCTCGTGTGGCAGCGCCAGCCCTTCCACCAGCCGTGCTCGACCGTCGACACGCGCCAATCCACCGCCGCGATCCGCCAATTGCCGATGGATTACCTCGGCGGTCATGGCTGCGCCCGAGGACAGGTGGTGGCCCAACAACGCCGGATCGATGTCGGCGCCCACGGTGTCAATGTTGTGCATCATCAACACGCGTAATTGCGGACGATCCGCCAGCAGCCGCGCCAGGACGCCGTTGCGTAGCAGATTGGGCAACTCGTACCAGTGACCGACGGGATGGATACACTGAGACGGCAGATTGTCCACATAGTCGCTGCCTTCGCCCGCGGCTTCTGCCCACCCGATCAACGCGCTGTGCAGGCTTTCTTGTACCTTTTGCGCCTGCTCGTCGAGGATTTGCTGGGGCGTCTCTTCCCAGGCGAAGCGTAGATCACGTACCATCGGTGTCATGCGCAGGCCGATGCTGCGCCCTGGCGACAGGATCAGCGGGCCGGGATAGCCGTAGTTGGCATGGGCTGCCAGCCAATCCTGCATGGCCCTATGCGTGAGGTGACTGGTGGTGAAGATGTGAGGGATGGGCATCCCCACGGCCGTGCCCACCCGTCGACTCTTGGCCAGATGGACTTCAACGAAATTGCGGTGTCGCCCGTCTAGTTTGGCAAAGGGGTTGAGCGCTTTGACCACGCCGGCGCCACGCGTCCAGCGGCTGCCCACGCCGCCGGCCAACGAGATCACAGCGACTTCTCCACGCGCCAGCGCAGAGATCCCGATCTTGCCCAACTCGGCGTCTAGCCCACGCGTGGCATCGGCTACATCGTCGTCGAGGACGTCCTCAATACGGCTGCGCGCCGGGAGCCGATTCTGCGCCAGCCCGATCCGTCCGCTGCGTAGATCGGCACGGATCTGCTCGTGCTGTGTGCGGTCGAAGCCATTGGCGGCCAGCAGCGCAGCCAGCGAAGATTCGCCGTCCGCTGCCTCTTCAGCCTGGGGCAGCAGCCGGTCAAAGAGTGATTCAACCATGCCCGAGAGCGTCGGATCCGTCCGGCACGCTGCACCGAATCGATCCAATTCTGCGCGCAACGAGGGTGAAAGGCTACGTTGCTCTTGTTTCAAAAGACCGGGTACAGTCAGCGTATAATAGCCTGCCGGCATCAGCGCGCTATCCGCGCCAAGAAGATCGGCCCAGGTGCCGCGCTCGTTGATGGCAAAATCGTAGACCACGGGTGGCATAGCAAAGGGGACAGCCTGCTCCAGTTCGGCACGTGTCTTGTCCATGATCGCCTGCAGCGCTTCCTGGCCGCGCCGTTTGTGTGCCGGATCAAAAATGAAGCCCATGCCGCCACCCGACATACCACCCAACATCCAGAATCCCCAAAAGTGGCTGCCAAATTCAGCGCGCACGCGGCGGATTAAGGTGTTGGTGTAGTAATTGCCCGCCCAGGGGATGATGGTTTGCAGAGGACCGTTGAAGTTGCGTTCGGTGGCTGCGCCAATCGCGGCCACGTCTCCCGCTTGAAGCAGCGCCTGAATCTGATCGAGAGTCTGCATGGCCTGCTGCCTGCCTTGCCATTCGGCTTCCGCGCGCAGCAGATACTTCTCTGTCACCATTTCCAGGATGGGGCCGACGTCCTGTGCCATGCCACCGTGGACGAGCACCAGGCTCTCTTGCAGTTTGCGTCGTGTCTCGTCGCTGATCTCGTCGCGCCCAAAAACGTGATGGCTGGGCAGCAAGCGTCCGCGGCTGATGCCAAATTCCGGATCACCTTCTGCCGCCACTTCTCCCTGGATCAACTTCATGCCAGGCCAGACGCCGCCGGAATCTTGCCAACCGCCGCCGGATCCGCCGATCCACTCGCCCAGGATGGCGCGCGCCGCCACCAGTCGCCGTTCGTCCTCGTTCAGTGGGCCTGTCAGCGCCTGCGCCTGACCCGTCGCGCGCATACAGACTGAAGTCAGACAGGCCAGCAGATTGGTGGAAACGGCCAGGCGCGATCCTTTGGGGATGTCGTTGACTTTGCTCACGATCTCGATGCCGCGCCCAGGGCCAACCAATCGTTCCAGCAGTTCGCTCAGCGGTTGATGTGCACCTTCCATACCGGGTGGCACCAGCCCGGCGGCGATGATCGCCGCTTTGATCAGACCCAGGTAGTCGCGGGCGAAGTCGTAGATCTCGGCCAGGCTGTGAATTTCGGCCGACGCGCCCAGATCTACGCTGACGAGACGGAGGACGGGGCGGTCGATGACGCGGAAATAGGCTTCCACCGGGGGCTGCGGAGGCGCTGCCTTCCCATCGCGGCCGATCACGCTGAGATCGATGGAGACGTTAATCACCCGCGCCCCTTCGGGAAAATCCATGCCCAGGAAGAAGATATCGCTCCAGCCGCTGTGCGTCAGATCCATGCGCACCGGCGTCGTCTCGCGCAAAATTGGGAAGAGGCCGGTGTCGCCAGGTTGGGTCAGTTCGGGGCGGACACGTAACGGTTGATCCGCAGGGTGACCAATGCGGAACATCCACTGGTTGCCGCGCACCGAACGCACGCTGCGCCGCACCTGATCTGCCAATGTCTGAAAAGCAAGACCGTGGTAGGCGGCGGCCAGCGCGCTGGAAATGGCGCCGTTTGGGCCATCCGCAGCCTGGCGCGCCAGGAAGACGTCGATCGATTCCTCAAAGCGGCGTTTGAGCAGATGCTCGTACCCGTCAAAAGGGATTGTGCCCTCTATTGTCAACGCATCTTTCTGGGGCAGGTGAAAGCGGTGGATCGCATACAAGAAGAAAAGGGCGCGCACTCGTTCGTAGAGATTGTCGTTTTGGCGGCGCATCTGATCCAGGGCAGCACACTCTTCCAGCAGTGTTTCGAACGACGCCGACCGCGCAAATCCTTCCAACGAGCGGTTGCGAATCGACGGATCATCCGCCGTGATGATGCGAATCAGTTCACTCATGAGTTGATCTCGTGGTGTGGGGCCGTGAGGATTGGGCCCGTGGGGATTGGGATCTGATCTAGCCATTCATTTCGCGCACGGCCAGCAGTTCGAGCAGCCGGGTCAGCACTTCGTCGCGATCTTTGCCGTGGAGCGCCAGCGCCACCTGCGCCGAGAGCAGCCCGTACTTTACGCCGACATCGAAGCGCTGCGCCTGCTGCACCAACGCCAGATACTGTTCACGACGGGCGAGGTCATGCAGCGCGAAGGCCAGCGGCACTCCTTGCGGTGTGGTTGAAAGCTGAGCGTCGAGCAGCGCCATCACGGTGGGCGTGAGGACATGCATCCCGAAAAAGCAGAGATAGTGCCCGGCGCGCAGCCCCGGCACGTTGAGCCGCTGTTCCGCCTCGGTGGGCGTGGGCTTTTCGAGCACCGTGTCGATCTGGTACAGGTCGGCTTGCCCGGCCAGGCGGCGCCCGCCGATGGCGCCATAGTACGGCAAGAGGCTTTCGCGTGTTGATTGTACGGCAGAGACGGCACAATCCTGGGCCTCGGCCACCTGCACCAACCGCTGCGCACATCCTTGCGCTCCGCTGCGCACATAAAGATGATCGCCTACCAGATGCAAGAAGGGATCGTTCTCCACAAACGCCCGCGCACAGAGGACGGCGTGCCCATAGCCCAACGGCTCCGGCTGCTGGATGAAGTGGAGCCGCCCGGCAAGGTCGCCCACTACGGCGGCGTAGGCGCTTTCATCACCCGGGCGTACGACGACGGCGATCTCGTCGATACCGGCGTCGAGGACCTCCTCAACCAGGATGCGTAGCACAGACTTCTCGGCGCCGTCGCGATCGATCAGCGATTGCAGGGGCAGTGTACGCTGTTTTCGACCTGCGGCCGTAATCACCGCTTTGGACACATGCATGGTAGATTCTCCGTCAAGGGTGATGATTGGGCGTAGGCGGTCAGGCAGTTTCACCACTGCCAAACAGCATCTTCACTAGAGCAACCACGATGACAACTATACACCAAACCGATACCGGTGTCATGTTGGATGCCGGAAGCCGCGTACACCGGCGGGCGCTGCTGGTCAAAACGCTCAAGGGCGGGCCGACCAATACGCCCTGGATATCATTCAATAAATGAAGGTATAATCAAAGCTGACGTTGAGGAACCCTGATGTGCGTCTTGCTCGACACCGATATTCCCCACTCCCATCGCTATTTTGTTCTGCAAGATTCAGCGCTGCACAGCTCAAGAATTGCGACCATCTATGTCTATGCCAATATTAGCCACCAAACTCTTTATCCCCTCACCGCGTTCTATAGTTGTCCCCCGCCTCCGCTTGATCGAACGCCTGAATCAAGGGTTGCGCCAGGATGAGGGGTTTGGGCATAAATTGACCCTGATCTCTGCCCCTGCCGGCTTTGGGAAAACCACGCTGGTGACCGAATGGATCGCTGATTGCAAACGAGCCACTGCCTGGCTGTCGCTGGACGAAGGGGATAGCGATCTCACACGTTTGCTGACATACCTCATCGCCGCAGTGCAGACAATCGCGCCGAAATTTGGCGAAGGGGTGTCGAGAGCGCTCCAATCGCCGCAGCCACCGCCAATCGAATCGATCCTCACGACGCTGCTCAATGAGATCACGCTCATCCCCGACAATCTCATCCTCGTTCTAGATGACTACCACGTCATCGACGACAAACGAGTGGATGACGCCTTCACCTTCTTGCTCGATCACCTGCCGCCACAGATGCATCTGGTCATCACCACGCGCGAGGACCCACCCATCCCGCTGGCGCGACTGCGCGCCCGCGGTCAGTTGACTGAAGTGCGCGCCGCCGATCTGCGATTTACACCGGCAGAGGCCGCCGACTTCCTCAATCAGGCAATGGGCCTCAACCTCTCGGCGGCAGATGTCACAGCACTGGAAGCTCGTACCGAAGGCTGGGTGGCTGGACTGCAATTAGCCGCACTGTCTTTGCAGGGACACAAAGATGCTGCCGGCTTCATCAAGTCCTTTACCGGCAATCATCGTTTCGTGACAGACTATCTACTTGACGAAGTCCTGCAACAGCAGTCTATAGGCGTCCAAACTTTTTTACTGCGTACATCGATCCTCGACCAGCTATGTGCTCCTCTTTGTGATGCCGTCCTGCACGATGCCTCTGCTTCCGGGCAAGAAACGCTAGAGTATCTCGACCGTGCTAACCTGTTCATCATTCCTCTGGACAACGAGCGACGCTGGTACCGCTATCACCATCTCTTTGCCGATTTGCTGCGACAGCGACTGCAACAGCAACAACCTGACACCATAGCCGACTTAAACGGCCGTGCCAGCGTATGGTATGAAAACAACGGCCAGGAAATCAAAGCGATTCAGCACGCGCTTGCCGCCAAAAATGTCGAGCGGGTGGCCGACCTACTTGAGCTGGCCTGGCCCACAATGGACAGAACGTATCAGTCCGCCGCTTGGCTTGGCTGGGCAAAAACAGTGCCAGATGAGATCGTCCGCACCAGACCCGTCCTCGGCATGGCCTACGCCTGGGCCTTTCTAAATGGCGGCGACATGGCGGCTGCCGATGCCCGCTTGCATGATGTAGAACAACGCCTGCAACAACCATCCCCCCAGATAATTATCGTAGATGAAGAACAGTTTCAGTCGCTGCCAGTGACCATAGCCAGCGCTCGTGCCTACCATGCACAGTTGCTCGGAGATACGCCTGGCACCATGAAGTATGCGCAGCAAGCACTCGACTTGCTGCCTGAAGATGATTCCATTAAACGCATCCCCGCGATGATCATTTTAGGGCTGATGTATTGGGGACAAGGTGAGCTAGATACCGCCTACCAATCCGTTGACGATGCCATGAGCGTTTTCCAGAAGGCGCGTCAATTCATCTTTGCCATTGGCGGCACATTTTGCCTAGCCAGCATGCGAATCGCTCAAGGTCGGCTTCAAGATGCAGTGAGCGTCTATGACCAAGCTTTGCAGCTTGCGCTGACGCAAGGCGATCCCGCCATACCGGGAACGGCAGACCTCTATTTAGGCTTGGCTGGCCTGCACCATGAACGCGGCAATGTGGAAGAGGCTCAGCAGAACCTGTCAAAAAGCGAGGCATTGGCCGGGGAGGCGTTAGCAGCTTGGCCGTATCGTTTGCGGATTGCCCAAGCACAAATCAAGCAATCGCAAGGGGATATGGATGGCGCAATTACGTTGCTCGACGAGGCCGAACGCCTCTATTTCAGAACACTCATTCCTAATCTACGTCCGATTTCGGCATTGAAAACGCGGGTATGGATTGCCCAAGGTAAATTGGCCGCTGCGCTAGGTTGGGAGCACGAACAGGGTCTGTCTGTAGCTGATGATCTCAGCTTCCTGCGCCAATTCGAGCATATCACCCTCGCCAGATTGCGCATCGCTCAGTACAAGCAAGGGGGCAATGACAACGCCATGCTTGAGGCGATGGCACTACTCAACCGCCTCCTAAAAGTAGCGGAAGAAGGCCGATGGCTGACGAGTATGATCGAGATTCTATTGCTACAGGCAGTGGCACACCAGGCACAGGACAATCTCCCCTTGGCTCGCGTGCCGCTGGCGCGTGCCTTGACCTTGGCCGAGCCAGAAGGCTTCATCCGCATTTTTGCTGACGAAGGGCTGCCGATGGCACAACTCTTGGCTGACGCCGCTACGCAAGGGATCATGCCGAACTATGTAGATAGATTGCTTTCTGCTTTTGAAGAGCAAAGAAATGTCCATCCTACACCCCCTGGGAAGCAAAGCGTCAGCCTGCAGCCTCTAGTTGAGCCCCTGAGCGAACGTGAACTTGACGTGTTGAGGTTGCTCAGAACCGAATTGAACGGCCCAGAAATTGCCTCCACACTCATGGTCTCCCTGAACACCATGCGCACGCACACCAAAAATATCTACAACAAGCTTGGCGTAAACGACCGTCGAGCCGCCGTCCACCGGGCTGAGGATCTTGATCTGTACTAACCAACACGCAAACATCACCCCCTAGCCCTGGCCGGTTGTCGAACCACCGGCCGGGGCTTTTTGTTTGCCTCACATTATTCCATCTGCCGATCACCATATCAATCGCCAGATGTAGTGATGACCGCTCACCACATCCGCCGCTATGCTGTTGTCATCGTTACGAAATGGTGCAAACGACGTGACGATAGAGGTCACTGTACAAACACAGTGAGTCGATAGCATGACACACAGCGTTACGCGTCCCGTCAGGCGTAGACCATTCCGCTGAGGCTGTAGGCTATATGTGCCGCGCTCGCCTAGACCATCTCTTTGATGAGCTAAGCGTCGGCACCGACTACACTGGGGACCGCTGAAACAAGCAATTGTTCCATTTGCCGATCACCAACATCAATCACCACATCAATCACCACAGGTGGTGATGACGTCTCACCACATTGATTTGTATCATCAGGCGGAAGTCGAGAAGCATTGCAAGCAAATGAAACATATCGATATCGGCAAATAGCCGACAAGGGGAGAAACGATGATTAACCAAGACAGAGAGAGCACGAACCTGAAGACGGCAAGAATTGTCGGGCTGTTAATCCTGACGGCGACGGTTGCCTACATGACAGGCAGCGGATTTGTTGACGCCATCCTGAATGCGCCAGATTATCTGCTTCACGTTCATCCCGACAGAATCCAATTGATCATCGGTGTGCTCATTCAATTTGTGGGCGCCGCTGCCAATGTCAGCATTGGCGTAGTGCTATTCCCCATCTTGAAAAAGTATAGTGAAACTGTCGCCATCGGCTACGTTGCTACCAGGATTTTCGATGGTGCAGGCCTTCTCATTGCCGGAATCGGTACCCTGTCGCTGATCGTGTTGAGCCAGGAAATGATCCAGGCAGGAACACAGGAGGCTGCTTCTGTCCTGACCTTGGGTAATCTGATTGTGGCAGGGAGTGGTACGACGTTTCTCGTCACGATGATGGCCCTGGGTCTGGGGAGTCTGCCGTTTTGTTATCTGCTGTATCGAACACGACTCATCCCCCGAGCCATGGCAGCCTTGGGATTCATTGGCTATGTAGCGCTTCTGATGGGGTCCGCGGTCGAGCTTTTCGGCTTCAATCTAAACATGATGCACTTTCTGCCCGGGGGCATCTTTGAACTGATTCTCCCCCTATGGCTCATCGTCAAAGGATTTAGCCCTTCGGCAGTTGCGTCCCAGGCTACCAGGGCAGATGCAACCACGAGAGAGCAGATGAGTTTATCCAACGCATAAATACTCATATTGACCAATAACCATCCAACCCTTCGGACAAAAGGAAAATCACATGTTGAAACAACTTATCTTAAGCCTGACCTTGATGATGTTACTGTCCGGCTGCACCATTCCCACCCCGGACGCCTCACAGACGTTCCCGCAGGCGTTCCCGCCAGATGTGGTTACGGAGATACAAGCGACCATGGACGATCTGACCGCCGGCGAACTCCCGCCCGGTATGATCGTGTGGATCGACGCGCCGGCGTACCGATTCGAGGGGGCAAGTGGTTTCGCAGACCTGATGAATGATACCCCGATGCCGCCGGAGGGTGCGTTCCGGATTGGCAGTATCACCAAGATGTTCACCGCAACGGTGATCATCCAACTGGCGGAGGACGGCGTGCTGACCCTGGATGATCCGCTGGCGCAGTGGCTGCCGGAAGTAGCCGATCAACTGCCCTATGGCGACCAGATCACGCTGCGCCACCTGCTGACGCACACGTCCGGTCTGTTTAACGTGGTCGAACACGAGGCTTACTGGCCTGATCTCTTCGCTGAGATGACCATGGATGAGGATACAGGGGCCGTGACACTGGCCTGTGTCCAACGGGATCCCCACGACACGCTCGCCCGCTACGTCTATGGCAAAGAGGCCCAGTTTGAGCCGGGGGCACAGTGGCGCTACAGCAACACCAACTACACGCTGCTGGGCATGGTGATTGAAGCGGCGACGGAGATGCCACTCGCAGAGGCGTATCGCACGCACATCTATGAACCACTGGGCATGACCTCAACGTTCCTGGATTGCTACGAAGAGCCGCGTGGTTGACGTGGTACACGGCTATACGGGATTGGGGACGCCATGGCCGATATCACTGAACTGCATGAGTCTATCGGCTGGTCGGCGGGCGGCCTGGTTTCGACCGCACCGGACCTGATCGCCTTCGCACGCGGGTTGTTCGGTGGGGCGCTGTTTGACGACCCAGAGTCGCTGGTGGCGATGACGACACCCACCCCCGGCAGTTCCTACGGGCTGGGCATCACGCTCCAGGAAGAGTATATGGGGCATGCAGGCTATATTGCCGGTTTTCGTTCGGTGCTCAATTATGCGCCTGAGTTGGATACCGTTGTGGTGATGCTTTACAACCACGATGCGCCGATCCCGAACAGGGTCTGGCAGATGTGCTGAATCCGGTGCGCCCGCTGCTGCGGGTGGAGGACTGAGAACCAGCCCCCCCTTCAATAATTCCCATAAGCGCCTCCGGGACCTGGATCATCCTTACATATCTAGAGATCAGGTCTCGGAGAAATGTAAGTATTCACAGATAAATGAGAGTAAGGATCAGGAAAGCCATGAAAAATCTCAACAAGAGCCGTATAGTTCGACTACTCAGAATAATCATGCCCATCGTGGGGCTAATCACCATCATCGTCATCCCCCCGTTGGACCTGGTACCGCCATTTATCGCACCCTTACCAGATACAGTGCAGGAGCAGGTCGATGAAGCGATTGATTATGGGCTGGATGGCATCATCGTCTATATCGATCAAGCAGGAAAGACACCAGAATTTTATGCTGCCGGGTGGAAGAACAAATTAACCCAAGAACCAGCCGATCCGCATGCATTGTTCAGAATTGCCAGTATCAGCAAGCTGTACATCGCCACGGCTGTTGCCAAATTAGTCAATAACGGGACTTTGTCTCTGGATGAAACCCTGGCCGATTACTTGCCTGAACTTGCAGGAAGGATTGAATATGCCGATCAGATTACCCTGAAAATGATGGTGCAGCATCGCAGCGGTATCCCAAATTTCACCGACGATGAAGCGTGGGATTGGTTCACTTCGCAGACAGACATCAACCAGGCACTGGAACTGGTCTTAGATGAACCCGCAGATTTCGAGCCTGACACACGCTACAGTTACTCCAATACAAACTATCTGCTGATCGGCCGTATCCTGGACAACGTGTTGGGCTACAGCCACCATCAATACATCGCTGAAGAAATATTGGCTCCTCTCGGGCTAACCAATACGTACAGTTTGCTCAGTCAGGTGGCATACGACGATGTTGTCAGTGGGTACTGGTATGAATATGACGATGATCTCAGGCAGTTGGATCATGGTATTCCTGGTGGATCGATGATCGCGACTGCGGAGGATGTGGGACTATTTTTGAGGGCATTGAATGATGGCTCATTGCTGAACGACGACGAGCAAGCGATCTACTCCTCAATTTACGAATACGAACATACCGGCTGGGTGCCAGGATACCACAGTATCGCCCGCTATCACGAGGACATTGATACGGTGGTCGTTCAGTTTGTGAGTACGACCGGCGGAGACACCTGGGGAACTGCGAATATCATCGGCGGCAAGGCTACGGCCGTGTCGGATATCATCTATAACCGCATTGTCCGGATTCTGCGCGGAGAAATAAATATTGATGAGTAAACATCCGAATTCTTCGGACAATTAGAGGCTAGTCATAGCGCCGCCTAACAACCTCATTGAAAAACTTGACTAAAGATTGCACGGAGGCTGTAAACTTGCGCTTTTTTCGCTCCAGTTGGTTAGGGAAAAATCACATGATTGGGATGGGATTATAAAATCGTTTCCCTTCCCTCACACTTTCCGCTATACTCATCAGCGTGATAAACACACTGCTGCAAACCAAACTCTATACCCCGCCAACACGCCCCAACATCGTGCCGCGCACAAGATTGCTGAACAAGCTGAACGCTGGCTTGCACGGCAAACTAACAATGGTCTCTGCGCCTGCTGGATTTGGCAAAACCACCGTGACAACCGCTTGGCTCTCAGATTTGGCTCGGCCAGTGGGGTGGGTCTCTTTGGATGAAGATGACAGTGACCCACAGCAGTTTTTTAGCTATGTGGCTGCCGCGACACGGCCGTTTTCCGACATCTCGCATACCCTCGTCAATCTGTTGCAGTCACCACAGCCATTGCCGACCAAAACATTAGCGAAGGCCTTGGTCAATGATTTGGCCGCCGTTTCTATCCCTTGTCTCCTTGTCCTCGATGATTATCATATGGTCAAATCTTCAGAAATTGATGAGGCGCTGACATTTCTACTAGACCACATGCCGCCCAATCTGCATCTTGTTGTAACCAGCCGCAGCGAACCATCACTTCCCCTTTCCCGGTTACGTGCCAGACGGATGGTGACTGAGATTTTGGCGGACGAATTACGCTTCACGGCACAAGAAGCAGCTACATTTTTCAATGAGGTGATGGGCTTGAGATTATCTCAAGACAATATTCATGCGTTAGAAATGAAAACAGAAGGGTGGATTACGGGGCTACAAATGGCCGCGCTTTCCTTGCAACGTCGAGATTATGCTTATGGCGAGTCGGATATCGAACAATTTATTGACTCGTTTACTGGGAGCCACCGCTATGTTTTTGATTATTTGGCAGATGAGGTACTCGCCCATTTGCCGGCCGAAACGAAGCAGTTTTTGTGGCAAACGGCCGTTCTCAACCGCCTGTCTGCCCCCTTGTGTGCCGCTGTAACGGGGCAAGCAGACAGCCAATTGATGCTGGAAACGCTTGATAATGCCAACCTATTCATCATCCCTTTGGATGATCAACGGCGATGGTATCGCTATCACCATCTGTTTCAGGACTTATTGCGCCATCGTTTAGAAACGTATAACACAGTGGCAGCTATTGCTGATCTGCATCTCCGTGCCAGCAACTGGTTCAAACAAAACGGCTATTGGGACGAAGCGTTTGACCATCTGTGTGCCGCCGAAGATATGGAAAAGGCCGTGCATCTCATTCGGCAACGGGCGCGGACGATGTTGGACCTGGGTGAAATCAGCTTGCTTTTGAAATGGGTAACGACCGTTCCCGAAACCCACATTTTGCAAGATGCCGAACTTGCCCTTTATTTGGCTTGGGCAACTTATTTGAGTTTGCAATGGGATAGGCTAGATGATTTGCTGACTCATATTGAGCAAGATTTAGAATCAAGCCCTGACGAGGCTATCTTATGCGAAGTTCTCATTCTCCGTGGTTCCCTGGCGCGTTATCGAGGGCAAGCCGAACTGATGCGGGCATTGTTCCGCCGCGCCAAGCAGCTTTTCCCTGCTGAACAACCTTATTTGCAGGGTTCGATCGCTTTTAACTTGGGTTTGGCGCACATCATGTTTGATGAAATGGCTGTTGGGCTGGAACGCTTGCAAACGGCCGTTAAAATCTTTGAGCTTGACGCCTCCATGTGGGTATCGCGTATGTTTGCCATGTTTAACTTGGCTCAAGTGCAAATGATGCTCGGCCAATTGTCATCGGCAAAAATCACCTACCAAACCATGTTGCAATTGGCTGACCAACAGCAGCAACGACACTTTGCGGGTTTGGCAGATGTGGGTTTGGCCTGGCTCTATTATGCCCAAAATGAGTTGGGCACAGCTAAAACCCATGCGGAAAAAGGGGAACGGTTAAGCCAAGTAAGAGGTGCAGCTGATGTTCAACTCTACCGTAATTTCATTCTAGCACGTATCTACAATGCTCAAGGAGACAAAGAAGCGGCCTTAGCCAGCCTCCGCGAAGGCGAGTCGCTTCTAGCTTCCATAAATAATGCCTCATTGTTTGCGGACATTATGGCTGAAACCCTCTGGTTTACGCTTCTCCCTGATGGCCTGGCCCACGTCATTGATCCGCAAATGGCCGTCGTCCGCTGGCAAGCTGAAAACATATGGCTGGATGAAGGGTCCCCGAACGCTCGGCTACCTTATGCCGGCCATCTACCCGATTTCAATGAACTTTTGCAGGTTCGACTGTGGCTAAGAGACGGCCGTTTCTCTGAAGCTCAGTCCCGTTTACAAACTTCATTACTTGCCGCCGAAGCTGCCAAACGCATCCCCAGCCAAATTGAAATCAAGATAGTGCAGGCCATCATGTTCCAGACCCAAGCCCAAAGCGAAAAAGCCCAAACTACTTTGCAGCAAGCATGTCAGTTGGCCCAGTCGGAACAGCTGGTTCGCCTATTTGTTGATGAAGGGCAGCCCATTGCCAGCTTATTGCAAACGTTGCCGCCAACGCCTTTTCAGCGTTTCGTCTTGGCTGCATTTGCTGAGAGCACGCTGCCGGTTGAGGAAACGGTACAAACCCAGGTGGTAACTGCCGTTTCTTCACCTCCTCTCGATGCTTTAAGTCAGCGTGAATTAGAAGTTTTACGCCTGATTGCCAGCGGTTTATCTAATCGCCAAACGGCCGAAAAATTGGTCGTCGCGCCTGGCACAGTCAAGAAACACCTCGAAAACATCTACAGCAAATTGGATGTTCACAGCCGCACCGAAGCCGTTCGGCGAGCCACAGAACGCAACCTAATCTAGTATTGCGCTCTAGAAGTTCGCATAAGGTTGCAGTTACAGCGCAATACTTAAACAGTCCGGCGTCTCGACATAATAACCTGATCGCTACTTCTGCCGGACTGTACTAGCCCCGTCCCCTTTATACGCCACCTTTATACGCCACTTGAATACGCCACCTGATTCGCCAAATGGCGCATGACCGTACGCCCAGGCAATTGGTACGCTGTTGCCACTGATTTGACAGCAAAAGGAGTCAGAAAATGGCGGATGAAGATCAAGCATTGCACGTTGTATTTGGTGCAGCCGGTAATTTGGGGCAGGCGGTGGTTCGTGAACTGATAAAAAAAAGGAAGTTGGTGCGAGCGGTGGTGCGAAACGGCCCTTTACCACCACAACAAAATCTCGAAGTTGTCCAGGGCGACGCAGCCGATCCAAGCAGCACCCAACGCATTTGTGAAGGCGCTACCGTCGTTTACAACTGCGCCGATCCCTCTTATACAAAATGGCCGGAACTTTTCCCCGCACTCCAGCAAGGCATCATTGCCGGAGCGGCAGTGCACAACGCCCTTCTCGTTTCAGCTGAAAACACCTACATGTATGGCGATGTAGATCGCCCGCTTACCGAAGAAATGCCTTACCAGGCACACACACGCAAAGGGGCTGTGAGGGCACAGATGGCTACGGATCTCATGGCTGCCCATGAGCAAGGCCAGGTGCGCGTGATCATTGGCCGTGCCGCCGATTTTTATGGGCCGGGCGTGTTGCGCACCAATATTGGCGAGCGTGTTTTCTATCCGGCGCTAACAGGCAAAAAGGCAGCCATTGTCGGCAATCTGGATGTGCCACGTGATTACATTTTTGTCGATGATTTTGCGCAAGGATTGGTGACGTTAGCTGAAAATGAAACGGCCGTTGGCCAAGTTTGGCACATTCCCAATGCCCCCACATTAACCCAACGCGAGCTGGTCAACCTTATCTATGAGGAAGCAGATCAAACGCCCAATGTCGAGGCAATGCCGGGGATGATGGTCAAAGGATTAGGGCTGTTTAACCCCGATCTACGTGAAGTGGCCGAGATGCTGTATGAGTTTGAACGGCCGTTTGTGATTGACAGCAGTAAGTACCAGAAAGCATTTGGTAACCAGGCTACCCCACACCGCGAAGCGATCCGCCAAACGCTGGCCTGGTATCGGCAAAACCCGAAATGAAAGTGGGAGGGATAAATCATGCAAAAAACAGCGATTAAGTAAGAAGGACAATTCGGTTCTGATTGGGCATTGCTGCTGGCAACGGCCGTTTTGTTCGGCATACCGCTGCTCGTATCCACGCTGCTGGTCAAAGCTTGGCAGTGGCAAAAGAATGAGAATTAACTCAAAGGAGAATTTCAAAATGATAATTTTCTTAAAGAAACAGAAACTATCTTTAACCGTTTGGATTTTGGCGATGTTAGGGGTCGCTGCTGCCCTGCCTTTTTTGTTAACAACCCAAGCAGATCAACTGCAAGGGTTAGAATTGCCATTCCCACCTGCCGTACTGCTGCTAGTGGCTGTGATGCAAAACGGGTTGCTGTTGGGCCTGATGACTGCCGTGGGACTATTTCTCGCGAAACGGGTCGGGTTAGGTTTGCCGTTTATTGAAGCCTGGCTCAACAAAATACCACCCCCGGAAGCATGGCGGCGTGTAAGAACATTTGCAATCGTGATGGGCATTGTCGCTGCCCTCATTGTCATTGGGCTTGAAACGCTGTATTTCGTGCCACAGATGGCTGCGGCCGGCCTCTCGTTTCCTGAAAGCACACAATCACCCATCTGGCAAAGCTTTCTGGTGTCGTTTTATGGCGGGATTACGGAAGAAGTGATGGTGCGCCTTTTCCTGATGACTTTGTTGGTTTGGTTGGGTGGCAAAGTGAGCCACACCGGTGAAGGTCAGCCTACCCCCGCCATCTTTTGGTTGGCAATTGTGATAGCGGCCATTCTTTTTGGATTAGGTCATCTGCCGACCACAGCAGCGCTCGGCGTGCCGTTGAACAATCTAATCGTCACACGAGCCATTTTGTTAAACGGAATTCCTGGTTTTGTGTTTGGCTGGCTCTATTGGAAACGTGGTTTGGAAAGCGCGATGGTGGCACATTTTTCGGCCGATATCGTACTCCACGTTATCGCCCCCTTGTTTTTGGGGGCGATTTAGATGGACGAGAAATTGGTGGATGAAACGGCCGTTTACGAAATCTATATCAAAGGAATACTCGATACACGCCGGAGCCACTGGTTTGAAGGCATGACCACCACCGACCCAGACCGGCGTGATACTCATTCACCACCATTTAGACGCGACAATTGAACATAAACCAGCTCGAATAAGGAGAACAGTGAAATGAACAGACGAACAATCATCCTAACGCTAATTTTTATAACAGCCTTTCTCTTGAATGCTTGCACATCAGCAAATGGGCAATCATCAGAACTTTCTTGGGCGGAGGCAGAAACCCTGATTCTAAGTGGTGATGTTTGGCAAATTGCCCAAACCCACGATCTTGAAGTGACTTTATATCTCGGTGATGGGCAAATTATCACAACGATGGAACCTTACTTAGATGCTGTATTTCAGGTGGTGGCAGATTGTGGCGACCCCTGCACGCAGATTGTGATGGTGACGGAATAAATACGCCCTCAAATGCGCCTTCTGGCGAATGACAATACGCCGCCTCAATTACTAATCTACATACATCTGTTGAACAAGAAAAAACATAATGACCTATCAAAGGAGATCAAAATTGAAAATCAATCAACAAGCACCTTTAATTGCCAAGAAAGATATATTTATTCAGGCTCCCCCTCAAGCCATCTGGAAGATTCACACTGACATCAACGCTTGGAGTCAATGGCAACCTGGCATCACTTTGTCCAAATTGGAAGGCGCTCCCATTGTCGGGGCTGTGTTTCAGTGGAAATCGGGCGGCATCACAATAAATTCGACCGTCCAAGTAGTTGAGCCTAACGAACGGATTGGTTGGACAGGCAAAGCGACTGGTACCCAAGCCAAGCACATCTGGACACTTAAGCCAGACAAGAGCGGCACGTTGCTTACGACTGAAGAATCCATGGACGGTTGGTTAATCAATGTATTAAAAGTCGTGATGCCCAAGTTTCTTGATGAGTCATTGGACATCTGGTTGCAAAGCCTCAAGAAACAAGCAGAGAGCGTCCAGCAAAATTACTACCAAGAGGTCGAAACGATATGAAAATTTATAAAATGCAGCCAACAACATGGTTTCTCATTGGCTTTTTCGCCATAAGCACCTTACTCCTTTCTGCCTGTTCCCGACCGATCATGACGAGAACAGAGGATGTCGTCACGCAAGAGATGGAATTTGTAGATTTTGATGAGATCGTGATCAGCGATTCGTTTACCGTTGAAATCCATCAAGGCGACGAGTTCCGGGTAACCATTGAGATTGACGAAACATGGCTTGAGTATCTCGAAGTCTCACAAAGCGAACAGCAGCTCAAGATTGGGCTGCGGCCACACACGGGTATCGTCCCGAATTTCGAGCCGGCTCGCCGCGCCGAAATCACCATGCCCAGCCTCGTGGGTGTTCACCTAGATAATGCCAGTTCATTGAAAGGAGAATTTGACACCGGGGATATCTGGTTCATCGTTGACAACGCCAGCGATCTCACATTGACGGGCCAGGGGCAAAACATGACTTTGCAGGTCGAAGAAGCCAGCAGCGTCAACCTCTCTAATTTTGCTGTGCAAGATGCCACCGTCACCGTGACCAATGCCAGCAGCGCCATAGTGGACGTAGTGGGTAGACTAGACGCCGAGGCCAATAACGCCTCGTCCATCGCCTACTATGGCAACCCGATGCTAGGCAATACGCGTATTACCCTGGCCTCATCGATCACACCGCAGGATCGGTAGCGTATGCCTTTAACGATCAATCAAGGAGGTTTTCATGAGCACATTGGGTTGGATTCACACAATTTTTGGGACGGTGGCGTTGGTGGCGGGAACGGCCGTTCTCCTCATGCGCAAAGGCACCCGCTGGCACCGCACGCTGGGACACATCTTTTTAACCAGCATGATCGCCCTGAACATCATCAGTTTTTACATGTACGGTTTGTTTGGCCGTTTTGGCCCCTTCCATTGGATGGCCGTGGCCAGCCTGATTACCTTGCTGGCAGGCATGGTGCCAGTATTGACGCGGCGGCCCAAAGGACGCTGGCTGGAACTACACGGCGCGTGCATCAGTGGCGCTTACGTGGGCTTAATTGCCGCCACGGTCGCCGAAGTGACCAGCCGCATTCCCGGTGGCTGGCATAGTTTTTCTGCCCCGATAACGGCCGTTACCACCCTCATCATTATCGGCATTGGTGTTACCCTTATTCGTATCAATCTACATCAAGCAGCCGGCCGCACACCGACCCGATACCAGAATAAAGGAACCCCATAATGCCTACATCTTTACCAAACGAAACAAAAAAATTGGAGAACAAACTCATGTCAAAAATCACTGTGATTGAATCAAAGAAAATAGAAGCCCCAGCCGCTGTCGTCTACAATATTCTGGCTGATTACAACCATCATCGCAATATCCTGCCGCCAAAATTTTTCCCTAAGCTCGATGTTGTCGAAGGGGGTGTTGGTGCAGGTACGCGGTTTACACTTTACGCCAAATCATTTGGTGGTGAAACTCAGATGCATATGGCCGTTACGGAACCAGAACCGGGTTCTGTATTGGTGGAACAGGATGAAAATACGGGTTTGGTGACAACGTTTACCGTCAAACCCATCAGTACAACCGAATCTCAGGTGACTTTTGAAACGGTCTGGCAGCCGCAGCCCGGCTTGAAAGGGGTAATTGATCGGGTGACGACGCCATTTTTTATGCACATTGTTTATCGGCAGGAGATGGAAATCCTGAATGCGTATGCACAGCAACAGGTGCAACTCGGGCAAACTGCGGTGGAGAAAAATAAAATTGAATCGTAGAGATTTGTCCACTCGTTTAGTCTCTTAATTTCCCCTTCCCCACAGTTTTTTAACCCTAAACCACAGTTTTTACCCCAATAACCACAAGTGGTTTCCCCTATTATAGGCACAAAGGGCACCACATCCGCCGCTATGCTGTTGTCATCGTTACGAAATGGTGCAAACGACGTGACGATAGAGGTCACTGTACAAACACAGTGAGTCGATAGCATGACACACAGCGTTACGCATCCCGTCAGGCGTAGACCATTCCGCTGAGGCTGTAGGCTATAAGTGCCGCGCTCGCCTAGACCATCTCTTTGATGAGCTAAGCGTCGGCACCGACTACACTGGGGACCGCTGAAACAAGCAATTGTTCCATTTGCCGATCACCAACATCAATCACCACATCAATCACCACATCAATCACCACAGGTGGTGATGACGTCTCACCACATTGATCTGTATTATCAGGCGGAAGTCGAAAAGCATTGCAAGCAAATGAAACATATCGATATCGGCAAATAGCCGACAAGGGGAGAAACGATGATTAACCAAGACAGAGAGAGCACGAACCTGAAGACGGCAAGAATTGTAGGGCTGTTAATCCTGACGGCCACGGTTGCCTACATGACAGGCAGCGGATTTGTTGACGCCATCCTGAATGCGCCAGATTATCTGCTTCACGTTCATCCCGACAGAATCCAATTGATCATCGGTGTGCTCATTCAATTTGTGGGCGCCGCTGCCAATGTCAGCATTGGCGTAGTGCTATTCCCCATCTTGAAAAAGTATAGTGAAACTGTCGCCATCGGCTACGTTGCTACCAGGATTTTCGATGGTGCAGGCCTTCTCATTGCCGGAATCGGTACCCTGTCGCTGATCGTGTTGAGCCAGGAAATGATCCAGGCAGGAACACAGGAGGCTGCTTCTGTCCTGACCTTGGGTAATCTGATTGTGGCAGGGAGTGGTACGACGTTTCTCGTCACGATGATGGCCCTGGGTCTGGGGAGTCTACCGTTTTGTTATCTGCTGTATCGAACACGACTCATCCCCCGAGCCATGGCAGCCTTGGGGTTCATTGGCTATGTAGCGCTTCTGATGGGGTCCGCGGTCGAGCTTTTCGGCTTCAATCTAAACATGATGCACTTTCTGCCCGGGGGCATCTTTGAACTGATTCTCCCCCTATGGCTCATCGTCAAAGGATTTAGCCCTTCGGCAGTTGGGTCCCAGGCTACCAGGACAGATGCAACCACGAGAGAGCAGATGAGTTTATCCAACGCATAAATACAAATATAGAAATCAAAGGAGAAATATGATGACTTCAAACCCAAATGATAAAAAGAATGGAAAATCCAGCAGCAACAAGGTTGGGGCAGGTCTTGCCATAGGTGTTGGTGTGGGACTTGCCATTGGCTCGGCAATGGGTAATCCTGGCGCGGGACTGGCGATTGGTATCGCACTAGGTATTTCTGTTGGTGCAGCACTACAAAATAAGAAAAATTCTGAACATGCTGACGAATAACCCCCAATCGGAGACACTTTCGATGAACATATTGCAGAAAAAAGCAACCAAATTGGGCCTTGTCGCACTTTGTATTGTTGCATTAACGGCCGTTTCCATGATCTATTTTGCTGGGAGAGAAAAGGCCGTTAGCGTCCCCAACAACGCCCAAGCAGGCGATCTGACAGTGGAACCCTGCATCGTCGAATTTGAATCTGGCACATACGATGCCGATTGCGGCACAGTAATCGTTCGCGAAAATCGGGAAAAGGCAGACTCTCGCCTCATCGCTCTGCCCGTCACCCGTATACATGCCACATCAGAAAACCCTGCCGAGCCAATCTTCTTTTTAGGAGGTGGGCCAGGGAGTAGCAATATGCACATTGAACCGTTTGCAGCCATTTTTGCCAACCATGATTTTGTGATGGTCGGCTATCGCGGCGTGGATGGTTCTGCCGTGTTAGATTGTCCAGAAGTGGCCCAGGCAATCAAGGGGGATGGGGTTGATGTATTGAATGAACAATCACAAGCCGGCATGTCGGCAGCGATGCGCCAATGCGCTCAACGACTACAGGCAGAGGGGGTCGATTTAGACGGCTACGCCATTCAGGAAGTGATTGGCGATATGGAAGCGGCACGAGATGGGCTGGGATACGAGCGTATCGACTTGCTCAGTGCAAGCTATGGCACGCGTGTGGCACAACTTTATGCCAATCAACATCCCACCCGCATCGTCCGTTCGGCAATGATGGGCGTGAACCCGCCCGGACGCTTTGTCTGGGAACCTGATATGATCGATGCGCAAATCGAGCAATACGCCCGATTGTACGCCAAAACTGACAACCCACGCACCGCTGACTTAGCCGAAACAATGCGAAGTGTCAGCCACAACATGCCAAAGCGATGGCTATTTTTCAAGATAGATCCCGGCAAGGTGAAAGGGACAACCTTTGTGATGCTATTCCATCGTGATACAGCCGCTATCGTGTTTGACGCCTGGTTGGCGGCTGCAGAAGGGGATTCTAGTGGATTAGCACTCATGTCACTGGCATATGATGTTGTCATGCCCAAGCAGAGCGTCTATGGTGAATTCTTCTCGAAAGGGATCAGCGCCGATTATGAGGCCAACCGTGATTATTTCACCGAAATGGATCCCCCAGATTCAATTATCGGTGCACCACTCTCTAAACTAATCTGGGGTAGTGCAACCGATGAGGACGGGGCAACGTGGCCGACGCAGTTGATGCCCGCCGAATTCCTACAAGTACACCCATCTGATGTGGAGACGCTGTTGATTAGCGGCAATATCGATTTTTCGACCCCAGCCGAATTTGCAACGGATGATCTATTGCCCGCATTAACCAATGGCACACAGGTCATTTTATCTGAAATGGGGCATGTCAATGATGTGATGAGCTTACAGCCAGAAGCGAATGAGCGGTTGTTAACCAGCTTCTTTGACAGTGGCGAGGCAGATGACTCACTCTTTGTCTATGAACCGATGGATTTTCGGGTAGGGAGAGGCTTTCCTCAATTGGCAAAATTGGGGGTGGGTGCGGCGTTGGCACTGATTGTCGTTGTTGTTGGGGTGGTTTGGTTTGTTGTGCGCCGCCTGCGACAGGCGGGAAAGAAATAATTGGATGCGATGCGCTTTGATCGATTGTCGCATTCTCAACAAAAGGATCTAAAAGGTAAAACATGACACAACAAATTTATTCAACAGTAGGACGTATTACTTCAGGCATTATCGTTGCCTTTTTGTTCCTCAGTGCTTGTAATGCAGAAGATCCCACGCTTGTACCAACCAGGGAGACAGAATCAACAATGGCCGTCTATGAAGAAGCCAGTTGCGAATTTGATATTCCTGAAGGGCGTGACGTGACTTGTGGCTGGTTAACCGTGCCTGAGGCTCGAAACAGCCCAGACGATGAGCGAACCATTCGGCTACACGTCGCTAAATTTGCCAGCGATAGTGACAACCCGGCGTCAGACCCTGTTGTCTATTTGGCAGGCGGGCCTGGGGAAGATGCCTTAGAAACCGTCCCTTACGCCTTTGAGTCGCTTTTTGCTCCCTACCTTGCCAACCATGATTTCATCATGTTCGACCAACGTGGTACCGGCTATTCCGAACCATCGTTAGCTTGTCCCGAGATGAGACAAACGGACTTCGACCTATTAGAGGCCGATGTTACGGTTGAGGAAGCAACTGTTTCAATCATCGAATCCTTGCTAGTGTGCCATGATCGCCTCGTAACTGATGGCGTAAATCTGTCTGCTTACAATAGTACCGCCAACGCCGCCGATCTTAACGATTTGCGCCTCGCCCTTGGTTTCGATGAATGGAACTTGCTTGCACTTTCTTATGGAACACGCCTAGCACAAACGGCAATGCGCGACTACCCAGACGGATTACGCAGCGTCATTCTTGATTCTACCTACCCACTCGAGGCCAATTTGTTGACAGACACATCAAACAATGTAGCCCGTGCCTATACAGAACTGTTTGATGGCTGTGCGGCAGACCCAATCTGCAATGAAGCTTACCCTGAATTAGAAACGACCTTTTTCAATTTGGTAGAAAAACACAACAACGAGAATATTGAAATAACGATTGCCGATCTCTTCACTGGCACTACATACGATACCGCCTTTACAGGTGATGATTTGCTCGGCGTTTTATTCCAAGCTTTGTATTCAACTGAAATGATTCCGAGCTTGCCACAATTGATCAGTGAGATCGATAGAGGGAATTACGCTACATTATCCGCTTTGATGTCCAGTTTTTTGCTTAATGGTGAATTCTTTAGCATCGGGATGCAATTTTCCGTGCAATGTAACGAAGAAAACATCTTTACCAATGAAGCAGAAGTCATGGCGGCAGTAGAAGAACATCCTGAATTAGGCTCGCTATTCATGAATAGCCCGAACCTAGGTCCACCGGCTTTAGAAGTCTGCAGCTTTTGGGGAGCAGGGTCTGCAGATGCTATTGAAAACGAAGCCGTTCTTAGTGATATCCCAACCCTGATTTTGGCAGGTGAATATGATCCTATTACCCCGCCTGCGTGGGGTCAACAGGTTCAATCACACTTGAGCAAGGCGAGCTTTTATGAGTTCCCCGGAACAGGGCATGGCGTTAGTGTTTCTGGTGAATGTGCTGTTGCAATTGTGGAATCATTCTTGGCTGATCCAGAAGGTGAACCAGATGCCATCTGTCTATCAACGGTGGGTGCACCACAGTTTATCACCCTGGGTGGGGAAGGTGCTGAAGTGATTACCTTGGCACCTTTTACTAACAGTGATTTTGGTATTGCTGGCGTCGTTCCTGAAGGGTGGGACCAAGTATCTCCCGGTGCATACAGCCGTGGCCGTGGTGCGCTTGATCAGACCGCTCTTGTTCAACAAGCAGCCTCTGGCGTAACTACTGAACAACTGCTGAACGCGCTTTCTGATCAGCTTGGTTTAGACGAAGCCCCAAAAAGCAGCGGTACGTATGAAACGGCCGTTTACACTTGGACATTATACGCAGTAGAAGCTCCAGGCTTCTTGACAATGATTGGTCTAACAGAAACTGACGGCACTACGGTCGTAGTACTGCTTGTCAGTCCGGCCAATGAGCAAGAAACATTGGTTAATGCCGTTTTTTTCCCTGCTTTGGATGCTTTGACAGTTGAATAGAGGAACACAATCAAATCTACACTCAAACGATCTCCCCTGAGCAGTTTAGCATGCGTGAACGAAGAGTGCGAACTGTACGGGCAAGCAGGGTAGGACAAGCTGATCATTCGCAAGGTATAGGGAAAAGATTAGATCCGCCTGGCAAATCGCATTCTTTCCGTCAGAGATATCTCACTTACTCCCGTCTATCCTTACAAGGGGCGGAGATAATCTCACCACACTACCATTTTCTTGAGTACACTGGTAGTTACAAATTATCGAAAGAAGTCTTCCTTGAAACTTGTAATCTCACAACTTGGAAAGCAATACCGACGCGACTTCTGGGGCTTGCAGGATTTCAGCCTGGAAGTACAGCCCGGCGTGCTCGGCCTGTTGGGGCCAAACGGCGCAGGTAAATCCACTTTCATGCGTATGCTGGCCACTATTACCAAACCCAGCGCAGGGACGATCACTTGGGATGGCGCAGACATCGTCCAAATCACCGGACACGTTACGCTCGGTGCTGGGCTACCTGCCCCAGGATTTTGGCATCTACCCCAACCTGAATGCGATCGAATTCCTGGAATATATGGCCGCCATCAAAGGTCTGGACGCCAATTCGGCACGCCGCCGCATCGATGAGTTACTGCAAGTGGTCAATCTGGTTGAGGCGGCCAAACGCCCACTGGGCGGTTATTCGGGTGGCATGAAACAGCGTGTCGGTATTGCCCAGGCCTTGCTCAACGATCCGCAATTGCTGATCGTGGACGAGCCTACCGTCGGTCTCGATCCAGAGGAGCGCGTGCGTTTCCGCAACCTGCTCTCTGACCTGTCTGGTGAACGCATCGTCATCCTGTCCACGCACATTGTCTCGGACGTGGAAGCCACCGCCACGCGCATCGCGCTGGTCAACAGTGGAAGTCTCTTACGCGAGGCCGCCCCCGAAGATCTGCTCAAAGAACTGGATGGTATGGTCTGGGAATGGAGCGTCCCCAGCGCTGAACTGCCCGCCTTGAAACAGCAGCACATCGTCAGTGGCGCCATTCGGCGCAGCGACGGGGTAGAGGTGCGTGTCATCAGCGAGAGCAGGCCCGAGGCCCAGGCTCAGAACGTGACGCCCAATCTCGAAGACGCCTACCTGTACTTCATCGGACGGGGGAAACAGGCATGAGCACCGCTCGCATCGTTTATCACCTGGCTCGTGCCGACTTTTTAGAACGTGTGCGCCGTTACAGTTTCCTGATCATGCTGGGGCTGGGCGTCTTCCTTGGCTATCAGGTTGCGGTTGGCAACATCGCGCTGCGGCTCGACATTTACCGCGGGGAGTTCAATTCCGCCTGGGTCGGCAGCATGATGGCGCTGATGGGTTCCTTCTTTCTGGGTTGGTTCGGGTTTTACCTGGTCAAAGGCTCGATAGCTCGCGACCGCGAAACGGGCGTGGGGCAGATCATGGCGGCCACGCCGCTCACACGCCCCCTATATACGTTCGGCAAATGGGCCAGCAACTTTTCCGTGCTGATGGCCATGATCCTTGTGCTGGCGATTGCGAGCATCGGTATTCAATTCCTGGCCGGTGAGAACACCCATCTCGACCTGTTGGCCCTGCTGGCGCCCTTCCTGTTCGTCACCATGCCCGTCATGGCGCTTGTTGCGGCGATTGCGGTCCTCTTTGAAAGCATCGGCTTCCTGAGCGGCGGCTTCGGCAATGTGCTCTATTTCTTTCTGTTCTTGATGCTCCTTCCGCTCATGGACAAATTGAGCGTCATCAACCCGGCGCTGGAGCCTTTGGGATTGGGGCTATTCCAGCAAAGCATGGGCGCCGCCGCCAAGGCCGCCTTCCCCGCCTATAGTGGAGGCTTCGTGCTCAGCGACCCCGCCACCACCAGCTACGTCTTTCAATGGCCCGGCGTTGATTGGACATCTGACATACTCCTCATGCGTTTGGCGCTCTTCGGCGCCGCCGTCGCGCTGACCCTGGTCGCCTCCATCTTCTTCGACCGCTTCGACTCCTCGCGCCGCAGGCCATCCAAGGAGCGGACGCAGAAAAATGCCGCTGAAATAAAGTCCGAACCTGCCCCCATGACAAAAGCAGCTCCTGCCGTTCAATTGACTCCGCTAAGCGCATCCACAGGACAATTCAGATTTGTACGCGTTCTGCTTTCCGAATTGAAATTGCTCATCAAGGGGCAGCCCTGGTGGTGGTATGCCGTGGCAGGCGGGTTATTTATCGCAGGTCTCGCCAACCCGGTCGAGATGTCGCGCACCTACCTGCTGCCTTTGACGTGGCTCTGGCCGGTGCTGATCTGGTCGAGTCTGGGCAACCGCGCGATTCGGCACAACGCCCAGCAGATGGTTTTCTCGTCCGCCGCGCCGCTGTGGAGACAGTTGCCCGCCAGTTGGCTGGCCGGCTTCCTCGTCACCCTGCTGACGGGCGGTGGCGTTGCCCTGCGCTTAATGAGTGCGGGCAATAGCGCTGGCCTGCTTATCTGGATTTCCGCGGCTCTTTTCATCCCGTCCTTTGCACTGGCATTGGGTGTTTGGAGCCGGGGCAACAAACTGTTCGAAGTGGTGTACGTCACGATGTGGTATTTAGGGCCGATGAATAAGATCGCCGCACTGGACTTCATGGGTGCCAGCACAGACGGCTATCCGCTGGTTTACCTGGGTGCAGCATTTGTGCTGGTTGTGCTGGCTTTCGCCGGACGCGCCAGACAATTACAAAACTGAATTGTCCAATTTATTGGAAACATGCCTCAATTTTGGAGGTACTAATGATTTCGGAAACGTAACTTTTGCACAATCAGGGCCGGTTTCGAGAAAAAACTGCGAAAAATGAATGGCACGAAAGGGCCGATTCTGTACGATACAAACCGAAATCCGCCGTAGTGGCCCCAATTGGCTGGAATTCGACTGAGCCGTCGGCGAAATCGCCGCAAACGAGGTGGTTTTGTCCGATTTTGGGCTGATCAGCCTCCAGTTGCACAAAACCTACGTTAGAATTCGGCAAATGAACGAATATCAAATGGCTGCATAGATTAAAATCTGTGAAAAAGTGCAGCCAAACTTAGGACTGTCCAGTTGGAACAGTAGAAACCATCAAAAACCAATTGGATAAGAATTTTCCAGAGAAAGGGACATAGCACTAATGAACGACAACAACACGAAGAATCCAACGACCGGTCCCGCAAAGGAAGCCGGAAGTAGCGGTTCGTTCTGGAGCTGGCTCTATCCCTTGGTGATTGCCCTGGTCGGAGCGACGGCCATCCAGTACGTCCTCGTCCGCGTGGCACAGATACAGTGGCGCCCGGCGTATTCCTGGTCGCTCTATCTCGGCCTTTACCTGATCTGTAGCTGGGTCTTCAAGCGGAACGTGTTGCGGAGCGCAAATACCGGGGCGACGCGCCACCCGGCGCTGGACTGGCCGGTGCCGGGCCCTATCCGAAAGGCAGGCCGACCAGGCCAGGCCGCTGCCTTTCTCACATCAACGTTCCTCTCGGTGTTCAACCCGTTCCTCCTGTTGCAGCAACTGCGACTCACCTTCGGTCAGATGGCCACGTCGCGTCGCCTGGCCGGAAGCGAAACAGACGTAGCAAACTACCAGACGCGCGTGAACTACCGCCTGCCGCTGGAAGGTGAATGGCTCGTATACCATGGCGGACATACCCCCGAAACATCCCACTCGTGGCAAGTGCTGAACCAGCGCTACGCCTACGACTTCGTGAAGGCGGATTCCGGATTTGCGCGACACCGCGGCAACGGACGGCACCTGAAGGACTACTACTGTTATGGAGAAGCGATCCTCGCCGCAGCGGATGGGGAGGTCGTGGCGGTACATGACGGGCACCACGAGTCGCCGTTCACCGGGTACTTCATGCCGGATTTCCTCGCCACCCAGATGGCCGGCAATCACATCATCATCCGACATGCCGAAGGCGAATACGGTTTCTACGCGCACCTCATCCCCGACTCTATGCCGGTTGAGGTTGGAGATAAGGTCGGCCAGGGCGACATCATCGGACGCTGCGGGTTTTCCGGAAATTCCACGGAGCCGCACCTGCACTTCCATCTGCAGGATGGACCCGATTTCTATTCCGCCATGGGCTTGCCGGTCCGCTTCGCCGATATCGTTGTAAATGGCGCATACACTGATGAAGTCGTCGTTGAGCGAGGCATGCGGGTATCGTATGCCGGATCACCAGCATGCCGCGCCGACCGCTCCCGTCAGAAGGCTCACGCCTAGGAATCCCGAGTAAACAGCGAAGACGCCGAGGAAGACCATT
>CAVWAL010000004.1:0-384385 GCA_963752935.1 uncultured bacterium | reverse complement strand
ACCAAGAACCAGCCTCCGACTTCATAGTTAGCCGTAAATGGCAGACTATGAGGTCGGAGGTTTTGCTTTTTGCCTCTTCGTCGCCTGCTCACAATAAACCTCAAACCTCATCGTCAGGAGGCTCATTGTGAAGCTCAGTAAGGCATTAGAAGGCTACTGGTTGGTCAAGCTCCAGGAGTTCAGTCCAAACACCCTGGGCACCTACAGAATGGTCTATCGTCGGTTGCAGACGTTCCTTGGTGATGTCGAATTCACGGACATCACCCACATAGACATCCGTGCATACTTGGCCTACATTCGGGAGACGTACAAGGTCTCTGACCGCACGCTCCATGACTACTGGATCTGTCTTTCCAGTCTGTGGACCTGGGCGGAGAAGGAGATCGATGCACCACATGTCATCAGAAACAAAGTCAAGCGACCCCATTTCACCAAAGCCCCCATTGAGCCGTTTACATTCGAGCAGATTAAGGCGATGCTGAAAGCAGCAGAGTATTCCGCTGAATGGACCACTCGCAACGGGAAGCGTATTCAGAGCAAGCGACCCACAGCAGCCAGAGACAAGGCGATTTTGCTCACCCTACTCGACTGCGGCCTGCGGGCAAGTGAACTCTGCGACATGAAGATCAGCGACTACGACAACGAACGGGGACGCCTGTTCGTCCGCAAGGGAAAGGGCAACAAGAAACGCATCCTCTTTATCGGCACAGGCGCACGGCGTGCCATCTGGCGTTACCTGTCGAGTCGCCCTGACACCCAGCCGGATGATCCACTCTTTGAGGCCAAGACAGGCCGGCATCTGGAGCGCAACAACCTGCGCCACACGCTTCAGATTATCGGTGAAAGCGCCGGGGTGGCGAATGTTCACCCGCACCGCTTCCGCCATACGTTCGCCATCACCTTCCTGCGTAACCGGGGTAGCGCCTTTGAACTGCAAAAGATGTTGGGCCACGAATCGATGGAAACGGTGATGGAGTACATCAACGTAGCATCCATTGATCTGGAAGAAGCACAGAAAGTCGCCAGCCCTGTCGACAACTGGAAACTCTAGACCTCTCCCAGGTCAGTGACGACAACTGGCAGAACAATGCCCACAACTTCGGAGATCTGAGAATGTTGTGGGCATTCTCTTTCCTCATACCTTCAACGCCGTATCCAGGATGAGAGCAACGGCCTGACAGGTGCGGTCAAGCATCTTGACGCATGCACGTTAGTGGCTCCATCTTGTTGCTCGATGGCATAGCGCTGAATGTACTCCCACGCCCCACCATGTCGGCCTCTTCCGACTTGCCGAGGATGTGCAGGAGAATACAGCCGCCCAGTTCGGCCACGGTCTCCGATGACCAGTGTTGTCCCTTTTCTGTAAGGTTGCCCAATCGGTGATCAGCGGCATGCACCAGTTCGTGCGTCCAGGTGGAGAGGTTCTCCACGCCCAGCGCAATCGCCTCGTCACCACTCGTGTATACCCGGAATACGCCGTAGCGCTTCAGCGCGCTTCTCCGTTGTAGGTGTTGACCCGAATGCCCCAGTCGCCTGCGCCACCTTGAGGAAGCGGCAGGGTATGAGAGAAAGGCTTTTGTTCGCAGCCATTCGGGCAACGGATCCCCATCGGTCTGTTCGATGCCAAAGCGTGCGCCTGATTTGAACCCCATCAGCATGGAGTATTCTGCGCCGGTCTCTTCGTCGACCCTGGTGACTCGCATCGGCTCCAAGATGTAGAACGCCTTCTCCCCTTTGCGTACCTGACGGCCAAGCTCCTGCCAGCCCTTGTAGCTGCGTGCATCGCTATAGCCATGCAGCGCTACGACCAACTGATTGAGCCATGACCAGCAGAGCAGTAACGAATGTCTGCATTGTGCTTGATGAAGATGGGGGCCAGGCTGCGGGTACTCGTCCTTCCTCAAATGCCTTCAGTAACATCTGACCGGTCTGTTCTGCCTGTCCATAGAAACGCATTGCATCTTCTCCTTTTATTGAGCCTTGTGGTAGCTGGGTAAAAGAGAACGGGCCACTGTCGCCATGACAGCAGCCCGTATGTCACTATTCGGTTGTGTTGTGAAACTCATCGGAAGCCCAGGCCCCGCTCCTTGAGACTTACGTAGCGGTTGTGGCCGATGACCAGATGATCGAGCACGTCGATGTTGAGCAGTTCGCCTGCCTGCACAATCTTCTCGGTGACCCGCACATCTTCGGGCGATGGGGTGGGGTCGCCGCTGGGATGGTTGTGGACGATGATGATGGCGGCCACATTGCGGCGCAGTCCATCCTTGAAGACCTCGCCCACTCGAATGACGGCTGTGTTGAGACTGCCTTTGTAGAGCGTCACCACGTCCAGCACCCGGTTCTTGGTATCGAGCAGGACGATGCGCAACTGCTCATGGTCCAGCAGACCCATCTCTACCAAGAGCATGTTGGCGATATCGGCAGGGCTACGAATCTGCGGATGCTGGTCGGGCATGCTGTTCTGCAAGCGGCAGGCAATCTCGACAGTGGCCTTGATTCGAGCGGCACGGGTTGGCCCGACGCCGGGGATGGTGGTCAGTTCGTGGAAGGTGAGGCGGGCAATCTCGTTGATGCTGCCGGCCCGACGCAGGATAGAGTCGGCCACGGTGAAGCAGTCATTGCCACCGACGAGGACGGCCAGCAACTCACGCAAGGACAATGCAGCGGTGCCATAGTTCTCTACCCGTGTCTGCGGACGTTCGGCCTCCGGCAATTCGTGGAGCGTGAGCGGCTGGGTGGACTGCTGTTTCTGCAAGTCGAAGAGCGTTGGTTGTGCGCTCATGGCACTTGTCTCCTGAAATGAGAAAGACCCCAAAGGACGATGCCCCTGGGGTCTTTCAGATGGGTATGAAGTTGTTGGACATGCGGTTAGCTGCGAATCGGACTGCGCTTCGCCAGCTTGTTGATCAGACCATCGATGAGTTTGGCGGCTTCGGCCTGCTGTAGCTGCGTGTGGTCGTCCGTGCGCCCGTTGGTTACATACGCAGTCAGGCGCTTAAGCTCCGGCTCCCTGTTCTTCTGGTACACCTCCTGTGCCATTCCCTCCAGTTCGACCAACTGGCTTGCGGTGATCAGGTTGGGCAGATCGCCGACTTGCGTCGATTCGCCTGCCGTCCCATTGCTCGTATTCCCAGCAGACGCTGACTCATGCGGAGGAGTGACTATCATCTTCGCCCCGTTGGTCTTGATCTCTGCGACACTGCGCCGGTAGTGCTCGGCGATGATGGTGTCGAGCTTGCCCTTGCCCTGTGCGGTGAACTGCTTGCGGTCGTTGTCGTACTCCACCCAGGTGCTGGGCAGGCCGTAGAGATAGCGGCCCAGCGAGAACATGGCGCAGGCACGCTTGAATGCCTGGGCTTCAGCAGCCGTACCGCCGATTTCCGACTTCTCAGAACGGCTGTCAGACTCGCCGGTGCTAGAGCGAATGACGCCATCGATGGTCAGGTGCAGATGAGGCGGTCTCCCCACGGCGTGTAGCTGACCGACCAGTTCAGGCCGCACACTTCGTCCAGACGCTGCTGGTAGGCACGCAGATCGGCGTAGGCCAGCGCCAGCGCCTTGTCCTTCTCACGGTTCAGTGCGCCTGGTTTCCAGGTGATGTAGACGGGATGAAATGGCTGGGCTAGTGCTTTCAAGAGGTCGTGCTGGTGAAGGGTAGTCATTGAAGTGTCTCCTATCGATAGGTTGTATGAAGTTACGGCAATGGGATTCACTGGGCGACGTTTGAGACGGTTCCCATGGGATACGTGACTGCTCTGCGTGTTTGTGTAGAGGAAAGGCAGTGCGTTGCAGCGAGCGACGACCATGCCCGCTTTGCAGGCGGCGTCAGCGCAGTGGAGAACTCTTCTGTGGAATGCGTGGTAGACGACCGAACCCACGCACCAGACACCAGCGCCAACCTTCTGATACGGGGTGGCAGGTGGAACCAGTGTCACGTATGCCGTGGGTACGGCGACCTGCACCGCTGAACCGGGGTTTCCGTCTCTGCCGCTGCTGCCAGTTGCCTGGCCGTCGCTTCCTGCCAGCGGACGATGTACATGACGGCCAGGCGGTGCTTGCAGAGGGGACCATCCATCCAGCGGGGTGCGCCGTTCTCAGCATCGGGACAGGTGCAGGACTTGCCGTGAATGCTGACGGTGTACTGATCGTCACGGCTGCCCTTCACCTGCCATCGATCATTACCGCTCTCATCGACCGGCAGTTGGGTGACCTTGCCGCTGACGGCAATGTCGAGCGCACGCTGCGCACGGTCTCCGGCCAGAGGACGGACCTTCTCCACATAGTCGAGCAGGTCCGCTGTGGTGGGGACACCCTGCACCTTGCACTCGTTGCACCGGCTCCAGGGTCCAGACGAACTGCCCCTTGCTGCTGCGGTTCTTGTGGGCCACCTGCCAGCCATCCTGCTCCATGACTCGCCAGAACGGAGAGAGCCAGCCGTCAATCTCAAGGCTTCCAGCTTGACGTTCACCACCGTTGAGACGGTAGCCCATGACCCGGTAGCGCCCGTCATCAACGCTGATGCCACCAGTGTACTTGCCTGTGGGTTCGGTGTAGAGACGCAGTGGCTCAAGCGTTGCCGATGCAAACGTCAAAATCTGGTGTAACTCGGACAGGGATTGCATTGTGATTGCCTCCAGATTGAAAAGATGGGTAAACAAAAAAGCCCAGGCGAAGTGCCTGGGCGGGGTGTAAACTGCGGTATTCAGTTGTTGTGGTGGTGCTTATTCAGTTGTTGTTGGGTGTCATGTCATCGTCATTGCCCTTGGGATTCCGGGTGTCTGCGCAGAATACGACGAAGAGGATTCGTATCCCACGAAGACGCTGAATAAGTTGAGGGGGGTAGGTTCACTTTTGACCCTGCCCATCCTCACCTATTAGGGGCTTTTGTGCCGGAGGGGCCTCTATAGGCGGCAACAGGTCGACAAACCGAATAAGCGAAAAGAGCACGGTTTGTTGAGCGTTATTGGGGAAGGTTACAGCTAGGCTGTCTTTTACTAAACGTTTAGAACAACTAGAGGAACGGGGTTGTCATTCTTTCACAAAAAGGAGCTTCCACGCGCAACCCACAAATTCCCGTTGGCTATGGGCCAGGTAAAGGGGAAGCAGGGATGGATTGGGGAAGGCAGGGGAACCAAACGGCTCCCCTGCGTGGTTACTTGAATTTCTTCAGGCCAATCTCAACCCAACGATGAATAGGGAAGTTACGCTGGTGCATGGTGTTGACATCATCCACTAATGGCCTCCATCGACGAGCGTTAGGAAGCTGTTTCAGCCAGTATTCGGCTCCCTCATCGCCCTGCACGTCAGCGTTAAAGGCCAGCAGAACAAGAGGCGCTTGTGCCAGCAGTGCTCGCCATTGCTCTGCTCGTGCACCAGAGACGCTTCCTGTTGCGGCGACTGTTACTAGATCGCCTGCCTCCTGGTGAACCGTCAAGGCGTCGATCTCACCCTCAACCAGGACCAGGGGACGGCTGAGATCAAATGCGCCTATCTGGTAAAGTCCCTTTTTGCTACCCCGCAGCATAATGTAACGTGGGACACCCTCCTTTTCCTGCTCTGGATTCAGGTGCTGGCGACGGTTGACCGCCCATAGTTTGCCGTCAATATACCAGGGGATGATGATGCCCACGCCGACGTAACGGCTCGACATTTGCATATCAGCCGGCAGACCCCACTCTCCTGGCGACAATGCGAACCCGTGCTGATTGTAGCCAAGACGTGCGATCCGCACCGTCTCATCGGTCAATCCGCGCTGCGAAAGATACTCTCTCTGTCGCTGGCCGTGTCCGCTCCACAGTTCTCGCTCGCACTGTTCGACGAACCGTTGCGCCGCAAGCTGCCACTTGTCATCAGGTGTCCTGGTTCGCGCCGTGGAAGCAGGATTGCGGACGACAACCGCGTTGGGAGCTTGCTCCGCCGCACGATGGATCTGCTGAACGACAGTTCGAAAGCCCAAGCCTTCGGTTTTCTGCAACCAGGTTACCGCGTCACCCTGAGCGCCACAACCAAAGCAGTAGTACTTGTTGGTATCATGAAACACTTTGAAACTGGGGCTGTCCTCACCGTGGAAGGGACACAGCCATACGTGGCAATTGCCCTCGATCTTTTTAGGTGGACCAAGCCGCTTCTCGACCAGGTCCACGAGACTGACTGACGCTTTTACGGCTTCAATATCTTCTTGTTTGATTCTCATTCTTTCCTCAACTTTCAGAGTGCGACCAGTGCGCCTCACAGATCGTGCACTTCTGCACTTCTGCACTTGATCTAGCTTTACTTAGCGGCCAGGCAAAGAGAAGAGGGTGGTCGTTTTTCTCTTTACCTGGCCTGATTCAACTCTGCCTTGCCTGGAGACCATGCTCAATACACAGACCACCGGTTAACTGTACCTTCTTCACACCTGACGCAAAACCTGGAAAAGCAGCACCGGTTTTACATGGGCCAGGCGTCTTTCTTTACCAAGCCCATCCTCAGGTCGAGTGCAAGAGTGCAGGAGTGCAACCATTTCGAGGCGCACTCCGTGCACCGTTATAGCGAAACAGCTTCCAGACTCCAATGCGGGATACCATCAATGTAAGTAGACACGACGCCCACTTGAGTTTTCACCTTCTTGGCAGCATCCAGCAGACCAGCATCCTGCAAACGATTGTTCATCTCGGAAGATGGCACAGGCCCATTTGCGAGCAGATCGATTAGAAACTTCTCTGCTTGCTGCTGCTTCGTCAGTCGAGGCGCTGTTGTGGTTTCCGGTAGATCCACCAGTTCGATACCTGTGTCTCGATGACGATAGGTCAACGGAGCGAGGCGTTCCGGTGACGGATTGTTCTTAAGCATTGCAAGACGCATGATCTCCGGATGTTCTTTTTCTGGCACATCTACGGAGAGGATGACGCGCGCCGTCTGCAAAATCGATCCGTGTCCACGAACATTGCGTAGTGTGGGTACTTGTCCAGGCGGAACAATCAGCCGATTGAAGTGGTGAACAATAAGTACCGGTTTCTTAGTTGCAGCAGACAACACCGCCCATGGCTTCAGAACATCAATCATCGCCTTGCTGTTCTCGTCTCTGGAGTGACCAGCGGAGAGGCTATCAATGACGATTAGCTTGATGTTGTCATCCTGAGCTACCTGAAGAACCGCCTGACGAAATGCATCGTCATCAATCACGCTATCAAAGCTATCACCCGTCTGGATGGAAACCAGTCTCTCTAGCGGTAGGTTAAAGCTCTTGGCACGCTGGATGTTCATTGCCTGCCCGGCTTCAGTCTCTATCCAGAGTACCGATCCTGTCTCACCGGTAAACTCAGTGCCGTCCGGCCAGGCACCACCTGTGAGGTACGGCCGAATCAGCCCGTTCAAGGCGAATATGGACTTGCCAGCTCCGCTTTCTCCTGCCAACATAGTGACAAAGCCATTTGCGATCCACGGATACCAAGCCCATTCAATCGATCCATAGACTTCCGCCATCTCTGCCCAACTAACGAGTTTCCGCTCGTCACCCAGGTCGATGGACAAGAGTTCCGGTAGTGATGGAAGATCTTCGACGTTGCCACCGCAAACAAGGAAGAGGAGTTCATCGTCCTGCGCACTCTGCTGCATGATGTACTGCTGTGCAGCTGCTGACCCTTCTTTCTTGTATGTCTCTGTTGCCTTACCAACCACTGCGGACCACTTACCGCACGAATCCGGCGGAATATCGCCAGGCAAGTTGCCTGCCAGCAAGCTGCGGATGGCCTGTTGCGCCTGATATGCTGTCGAAATCTGGGTATTGTGTTTCTCGTTCATGTTATGTAAACTCCTAAGTGATAGTGCCCATTCGGGCTTGATGGAACGACCACCGACCGGACCTGCCGCCAAGCTAAGCCGGTCGGTGGTCTTTTGTTACAAAGTGCCGTTTCTGCTGGATTTTCTACTTCTCCCTCTAATCTCCTTACTGAGTGGCCGTTTGATCCTCTTCTCGCACGTTGTCGATGTACTCGGCGATCAATCGCCGCATCACCGTGGGGTGGGACTCACCCTGGTGTCGACATACCTGTTTGAAGGCAACCATCAGGTCAACCGGCACGTATACGCTGAAGACGGTAGTCGTTACGGGCGGCTTGGGCTGGTCCAGGACCTGCTGAGCCTGTAATCCCCGTTCGATGGTTGATTGAAGTTCGTTCATGATTCTGCTCCTTGATGACCGATCTGGCTTTATGTCCGACGTGCGAGAGTGACTCCTCGCCCCGTCGTGTATCTACACTTTCTATTTTCCAAATCTGTAGATCGCTGTCAACGCCTATTTCTATTTCGGGATAAAGATTCTCAGAAATGAAAACTCTAGGCTCGACATCAACCTGCGTTGCGTTCATTCCCGTGCCGGTTGATTACCCAATACGGCATTGATTCCAGGAAAACTAAAACGCCGCATGTTCATACCATGCGGCGCTTCCTGTGGTGATAATCTGAAATTAATCGGTAGTCCTATCGGCGTTAAGGACGACACGTGTCGAAGATTTACCTTCCGTTTACACTACCTCAACCGCATTTAGCTCTTCCCGTCGCCGCTCCCAATCGGGCAGGACATGCCCAAGCAGCTTGTAGAACGCAGCGCTATGGTTGTTCTCTTTGATATGACAGAGTTCGTGGAGTATGACGTAGTCGATACATGCTTTGGGCGTCTGGATCAGGGTGAGGTTGAGGGTGATGACGCCCTTAGGGCTGCAACTGCCCCAGCGGGCTTGCAGCCGACGAATGAGCAGTTCAGGGTAGGGGATGCCCAGCCGCTCGACACGGGGAAAGACGGCGTCGAGCCGTTCATGAAAGACACGTTTGGCCTGTTTGTGATACCAGCCGTCGAGCAGTTCACGCACATGGTCGCTATTGGTTTTGTCGGCGGTGGCGACTTGCAGATAGCCCCGGTTCAGCTTCACCCACTCTCGTTCGGCTTCCACCACTTTGAGACGATATTGTCGGCCCAGGTAACGATGGGTCTCGCCGCTGACGTACTGCCGGGGGGCACGTGGGGCAGATAGCGCTCCAGTTCACGCTGTTGGCGCAATATCCAATTCGCGCGTTGACGCACCCGCGCTTCCACAATGTCGAGTTCGCTGTCCAGCGGGGCTTTGACTTCCACGGTTAGATCAGGCAGCACGCTGATGCCCAACGTCTTGCGGTCGACGAAGGTCAGATGGTACTCGATGGTGGTTTCACCATACTGGAGATGATGGACGGCCGCGGTCATGGGGAGAGTCTCGCCCGTGCGATGGCAACTTCCATCAACGATTCGAGGAGCATATCGAGTTCGGCAAAGGGCAATTCGAGATTCAGTTCCCGTTCCAATTCATAGAAGTAATCGTCCAACTGCGCCTTGATGACCTTTTTAACATCATGGTTGTTGGTCCAGTCGGTGACTTTGAAGCGCTCGATGATGGCTTCGTGGGCAATGGCGGCTTGCGCCAGATGGCCGTCACTGACGTTGTAGGCGGCGAGGCGTTCGCTCAGGATGCCGTAGTAGGCTGGCGCATGCAGATAACTCGCCAACTGGGCGGGCAGGCTGTTGTCCTGGCCGGAACGCATCTGCTGCATGAGATCAGCAGAGACATGGAAGTATTCCAACTCATCGAGTCGGCCCTGTTTGTAGGCAAGGATCGCCTCTTCCACCAGTTCGGCGAACCTGCGGTAGAAGGCAGGATCTTGGTCCATGTGCTCGCTGATGGTGCGCTTCATGCGGTGCAGGATGGTATCGGCCTTGGCTGTGGGCGTTCCCAGACGCTCCACCTCGGCGTCGAAGCGTTCGGCGTCGAAGATGTTGACCATCTGTGTAATGGTCTCGATGCCGGTGGCGCGGATGTGCTCGTCCATGAGCTTGCGCACTTTGACCTCGTAGTCTCGATAGTCCACCGCTTCGGCATAGCGTTGCTTCACCGATTGGCGCAGGCGATGGAAGAACTTGAGATCGTCTTTGTAGGTCTTGATGCGCGCTTCAGGCGTCTCGGCGTAGAAGTTGACCGATGCCAGGGCTATCTGGAGCGCACGGGCGTAGTCGGTGAGGACCTCGTAGAAGCGTTGTCGCCGATCTTCGGGTTCGAGGTGACGTTCCATCGATTCAGTGTCGCGCCGGTTGGCAACACCGGCGAAGATGGCCCACAGGTCAGAATGGAGTTGGGGCAGCTTGGCAATCTCGACGGAGACATCGCTGAGCGTGTCGCGCACGTCTTCGGGATCGAAATCGGCCAGGGCATCGTAGAGGTTGAGGGCATCGTTGAGTTCCCCCAGCACACCCCGGTAGTCAATGATGTAGCCGAAATCCTTCTGCTCGGCCAGCCGGTTGACACGGGCGATGGCCTGAAGCAGTGTATGCTCCCTCAGTGACTTGTCTACATAGAGGACGGTATTGCGTGGCTCGTCGAAGCCGGTCAGCAGTTTGTCCACCACCACCAGGATTTCGATGCCGTCTTCACGGCCAAAGGAGGCGATGACCTCGCGGTTGTAGGCTTCCTCAGTGCTATAGCGATCCATCATGCGTTTCCAAAACGCCTGCACCACAGGCGGGATGCCGTCGACTTCGTCGTGACCTTCCCTCGTATCCGGTGGAGAGATGACCAGGGCGGCGTCGATGCCGTATTCCAACAGATAGCGCAGGTACTTGACGCCGATCTCTTTGGACGGTGTGGCAAGCTGCCCCTTGAGACCTTGCCCACGCCAGTTCTGTTCGTAGTGGACGGCGACATTGTAGGCGATCTCTTTGATGCGCTGCTCGGTGGCGTTGACGGCCTCACTGCGGCTCATTTTGCGTTTAAGATCAGTCTTCTGCTCAGGGGTCAGGTGACGGGTGGTGCGCTCGAACCAGCGTTCCAACTGCTCTTTGTCCACCGACTGTTCGACAATACGGCCTTCGTAGAGCAAGGGGACCACGGCCCGATCTTCCACGGCCCGGCGCATGGGATAGGTGTGGATGAAGCTGCCGAACTTCTCCGCCGTCGACTTCTCGGCCTTGGTCAATGGGGTGCCGGTGAAGCCGATATAACAGGCGTTGGGGAAGACCTGCGCCATCTTGGCGTGCATGGAGCCGTACTGGCTGCGGTGGCTCTCGTCGACGAGGACGAAGGTGTTAATGCCCTCATCTTTGATCTTCTGGCGGGCAGCTTCTTCAAATTTGTTGATGACGGTGGTGATGACATCGGCGCGCCGTTCGCCTTCTTCGAGTTCGCCGGTGACCAATCGCACCAGATGACGACCGTTGCCGGCCTGTTCCACCGATTTGCCGCAGGCGTGGAAGGTCTTGTAGATCTGAGCGTCGAGATCCACACGGTCGGTGACGAGCACCACGCGTGGGTTGGAGATATTGGGGTGCAGCGCCAGCGCCTTGGCAAGCATGACCATTGTCAGCGACTTGCCGCTGCCGGTGGTATGCCAGATCACGCCGCCGGTGCGGGTGCCTTGCAGGTTGCGGTGCGCCACCCGGTCGATGGTGGCCTTGATGGCGAAGTACTGTTGGTAGCGGGCGATCTTCTTGATGCCCCCATCGAAGACGATGAACCCGTAGATCAATTCCAGCAGCCGGGACGGGCGCAGCAGGGCATGGATCAGCCGGTCCTGGGTGGTGGGGAGGCGTTCACCCAACCCGGCGAAGTGACGGCGCGATCGGACCGGCGTAGGGTCGCCAGTCGTAGAGTTTTTCCTGTGTACCGGCGTCGAGGGGACGGTTGATCAGTTCCTGAACGGCGTCTTCGTGTGCGCCTTCCTCACGCCAGGTGGACCAGAATTTCTTGGGCGTGGCTGTGGTGGCGTAGAGGGCATCGTTGCGGCTGAGGGCCAGCAGCAGTTGCGATGTGGCAAAGAGATGGGGAATCTCCTCTTCGCTCTGGTTGCGCAGCATCTGGCTCACCGCTTCGGCCACGGCCTTTTCGCCGTTTTGATCGAGATCGGGCCGTTTACACTCGATGACGACCAGGGGGATGCCGTTGACAAAGAGCACCAGATCAGGGCGGCGTGTCTCGTGACTGCCCCGCTTCTCGACGCTGAACTCGTCGCTGACGTGGTAGACGTTGCGCTCTGGATGCTGCCAATCAATATAGTGGAAGCTGTAGCTCTTGCGGTCGCCGTCGATGGTCTGCGTGAGGCTGGTGCCCAGGGTAAGCAGTTCGTAGAGGGTTTCGTTGGTAAGGGTCAGGCTCTGGAAGGGTTCATCCACGAGCTTGGAAATGGCCTCGTTGATGCGGGCGTCGTCGAAGGCATAGGAAGCGCCCTTGGTGCGGATCTCGTTGTGCTGCCGCAGCCACGGTTGCAAGACGCCGGTAAGGACGACGTTCTTTTCACGTCCACCGCGCAGGTGCAGCGCCTCGGCAGGCGTGAGGTAGCGCCAGCCCAGGTTGATGAGCAGTTGCAAGGCTGGAATTTGAGAACTGATTTCCTCGGCGTAGGGATTGGTCATCGATCCCCCTGGATCATTTTTTGCGGCCTGTAACGGGGAGGTTGCGCACACGCACAGCCTGGTCGGAAACACTCACTAGCGCACCGCGTTGGAGCTGTTCTGAAAAACGTGCGAGTACATCGAGGAGGTGGCGATTCACTTCCGCAGCCTGCATGTCTGCCAGGCGAAAAGTGACGACACTGGGCAATCCTTGGCGGCTCAATGCCACGATCCGCCCAAAGTCCAAATCATGCGTAAGGATGATACGATCTTCGGCAATGGCCTTTGCAACAATCTCGTCGTCAGGTAGACGTTGCAGCCCTTGCTCACGCAAGTGTACTGCGTCATACCCCTGGGTGCGCAAGAAGTAGACGGTCCTTTGGGCCAGCCCCATATCAAGCAGAAACTTCAAGCTGCCGTCTCCAATGGTGCATAGATGGCGTCATCCACCGTCCAGGCAGCATATTTGAGCGCCTGGCGAATGTCCTCTGGCTCCAGATCTGGATATTCCTCGATGATCTCATCAACGGTCATGCCATTGGCAATCAGATTGACGATCAAGGATACGGAGATCCGCATGCCACGGATACACGCCTTTCCGCCCAGAATGGCAGGATCGGCGGTGATACGTTCAAAACCTAACATCTTTCGACTCCTTCTATACCAAAACACAGGATTGTTCCTGATAATATCACGATTTCAACACGCCGGTTGCGCATAAACAACCTCCGCCGAATGGAGGATCGCCTTGCGCCGGATGTAGTTGGGGCTTTGTTGTACAGCCTCTTTGTCGAGGAGATCGACCGGACGCCCCAGGATGGTCTCTAATTCGTCCTGCATGGCAGTGAGTTGACGAAAGGTGTAGACCACGCCGGGCGCGAATGTCACCAATACGTCCACATCACTTTCGGCGTTGAAATCTTGGCGCAGCACCGAACCGAAGAGGGCCAACTCGATGACGTTCCGGCGCCGGCAGAAGCCGTCGATTTCTTGAGAGGGCAGGGTTATGGCTGTCTGTATGTGCATGGTCGTTTCGTTCCTTTTGGCCGATCATGCTAGATGGTAGGGGCAGCAGCCTTGAGTCTGGACGCAAGTTGCTCCACAACATCGGGCCAACGGTGCAGCACATAGGGATCGAAGTCGGCACCATTGGGCCAGACCAGGGTGCGGATCTCTGGGTCAAGCTGTACCTGGCTAAAGAGTGCCGGATCGCGCAAAGGTCCATAGACTTCGCCATAGAGAATCGGTTCCAAATCGACTATCTGAGTCGTGCCGTCACTAAAAGTGACAGACAACTTGTATGCTTCCAGATATTGGAAATCGGTAACCTCAAAGAGGGGATGGCTCATTGTCTTCTCCTACCGCTCTCACTCCAATCCACGAATACGATCGGGCCGCTGCCCCATCTGCACACGCAGCCAATTTTCCATCAGTTCATCTTGATGCAATTCGGCCCACGCTTCGACCAGACGTTGTTGGCGGCGTGGCAGGGCACCGGCGAGTTGGCTGATGGGCTGAATGCTGTACGACGCTTGATACTCGTTGTAGCGAACATGAAAATGCGGCACCTGATGGACTTCGTCGATCTCCAAATAGATGGTGATGATGATCCCAAGGAATCGAGCGATCTCAGGCATGGATACCTCTGCGCAAGCATTGGAATTACGACTGACCCTGATTATATCATGCTATCGATGAGCAACACCTTCCACTCCCGCCAGCGCGCGCAGGTGCAGCGCCTCCGCAGGTGTGAGGTAGCGCCAGCCCAGGTTGATGAGCAGTTGCAGGGCCGGGATTTAGGAACTGACTTCTTCGGCGTAGACAATTGTGTTTGCCACAGAGAGCATCCTTCGTCGGTCAACACGTAGTACTGGCAAGCTCAAATCAACATTAGTTGTTTGGGATGTACACCTGAACGGTACTGACGATTGCAGTTGGGCCACAGCAGTTCCTGCCTCCCATCCAGACTCGGCATCCATCGAAGTTGTACCAATTCAGCGCCTGCCTGGGAAAGTTTCATCGGGTGCTTGATCCACGGGCAGAGACAGAAGCGCGGCAACTTTCTGCCATTCGCTGTGAGTATAGCCTTTGTCACCTAAGCCATCGGTTATTCTGAAGTCCGTGCATTGTACTGGCTTCATCGTAGAATATGTACATCCACCATTCATCTACCTCATACATACGGGCCTCCCCTACACCTGAATATATCAGAGATTCACCTTGGCTGAAAGGCAGAACTTCATGTGGAATCCACGCCAATGTCTCAATCTCAGAATCGTGCTTGCCCATCATGGCTTTTCGTCTTGAGATAGACAAGGCCCATGCTAGGCGTCGAGGTTGCTGTAGCAACCAGACGTGGCGTTGAGGTTTCTGTAGGCTTTGGGGTTGCTGTAAATGTTGAAGTTGGTGTAGGTGTTGAAGTGCTGAAGGTGCAGAAGTTGGAGTGCGAGTGGGGCAGGCAAGGTAGCATTCGATGTTGGGCTCGGCGTGCTACTTGCTGTCGGATTAGTTGTGGCGGTCAACATGGGTTGAACTGTGGCAGTGAATGTTGGACTTGGTGTGTTGGTCGACGTAGATGGTAAAAATGGTGTCGAGGTTGGACTTGGTGTAATAGACGTTCTGGCCTCATCCATTGAAATCGACACTGACTGGACAGTTGGCGTATCAGAGGGGCTAGCAGTACTATCAATGTTGGACGAGATGATGGAGCCTGCGCCGTGACTGCCACGGTCGTCGCAGTGCCTTGGCAGGAGCTTTCGGAGGTCTCCTCCTGAACAGTCGAGGTGTTTGTTTCTTCTGTGGGTAGAGAACAGATTCATCCTCTTGGCTGATGGCACCGACTACCAGCATTACTATGACGAATCGACTGCTAGGTACCGCAGCAGTCCACCCTGTCTCCACAGCCAGCCAATAGCAGGAATGGCCAGAATAAGATGACTCCGATAACCTTAAAAGCCCCAACAAGGCAACCCCGCATCGTATACCATCCTGTTTGTGATTGTTATAGTGAGGACCTATTCCCCACACGGACCTGCCCAATCAGCAGCCGCTGCACCGGCCTTTCTTTGTTGTCGCGGCAGTTCAAGTCACCTTTCGTAAGCGGCCATAGTGCACTCTTCAGATCCCAAGCGCCCTGCGCTATCAGAACATGTAGACGCTCAACGTTTCGACGCAGGACCCTATCGGCCCTTCAAAAATTGCTGCCGTAACCGATGGTATTGGGATCGGTCACGGCAGATTCCGTTTCAGATGATGTCAAATCGCGTGCAATGAGGTGCAAACGGATAACGGCAGATACGGGGGTCAAACTCAGATGGCAACAGTTTGAAGTAAATAGCTCGCATTATGGGTGAGTACAGCCATTAGCCATGTGCTTTCTGCTCGTTGCTCTTCGTTATCTGGCCGGCAATAACAAATGATTCGATCAGGCCAACCACAGCGGGGATATACGTCCAGATCAAGAGAAGGTAGAAGATGCCCCACCACTGCCCTAGATAGAATCGATGTACACCCAATCCCCCCAACCAAAACGCTAGAGAGGCCGCAGTTACGGGCGCCTTTTTGGCCGCACGGTATTGTACCAGGAATGTGGTCTGTTGTTCCTCAGGCAGTTGTTGTAGTAACCCCAAAACGACGGCCCGACTGCGCTCATCTTGGCGCTTGGCCAAGCTGTAAACAAGCCGATAGGGCAAGCACCGACAATCAAAATCAGAATTAGCTCAGTGGGACCAAAGTTCATGCGCTTTTCTCCATGCTTCATAAGAAAATTGTAAGTTGCTAATCTGATTATAGCTATGTCGGTAGCCATCTTCATCGGTAGTAACGCGGACCAATTCAACTATTAGCCGCGCTACACCTTCGCCTCAGAAAGCCTTCGTATGATCTTCTCCATCGTCCCGTCGAAGGGTAAGCGCCAGACATCCACACCTTGATCCACCAGGGCAGGCTCGCCGACAAGTAACCGGACATCCCCCTGCAAGGCAACAGCAATATCGCCGGTCAGCTTGAGCCGGTAGTATTCGGTCTGCTTCTCTAGCCACAAACTGCCTCTCGATATGCCTTGTCTGGTAATCCGGTGGCGCTCGCCCTTGTTCACCTGAAGACGCAGGTTGGGATGTCGGTTCACTGCATCATTGATCTCTGGAATCATCGTACCTCCTCCAGTTCAGTTATCCCCACACGGACCTGCCCTGTCAACAGCCGCTGCATCAGCCCCTTTTTCTGTTTCGCAGACTACGACTCAGTTCCTTCAATAGATCGCTCTGTTGATCACACAGCCCTAGCACATATCCGATCTTGCGCTTGCTCTGCTAAAGATGGTTGGGAGCAGGTATATCAGCTTTGAGTATCGTCAGATTTAACCCGCCACGCCCGCCTTCACCAGACGACAGTTGACGTAATTCATGGTATCGAAAGTCAAGATTAGCAAACAAGTATTCAGAGTCAAGGTGTGATGGCTCAGGAACAATATGCAGCTACAGACTGATTAGTTGACAGTTCAATCTTGTTGATTCCGACACTACCCCTCGTCTTCCCCTTGCCTGCCAATGCAATTAGCACGGAATTTTCTGGGAGTAGTTCTGCGCTTGAGTTGTTAAGACCCTCTTGACTTATCCGGCCTTCAACACTGTGAATACGGCGTTTGTGGATATCACCAGAGCGCATCCAGGGGACATTGCCTGCCCAATATTCGGGCTGCGCAGTACTCGGAGTTCCTCCAGCGACAAGTCTACAGACATCTCCGATTCTCACATTCTTCCATTCTACCCCTCCAAACTCCGCAAAGCGGACCTGCCCGGTGAGCAACCGCTGCATAAGACCCTGCTTGCGCCGTTGCATCGCAGCGATGAGCGCATCCACGGTAGCGATGGCGTCGTCCCATGTGGAGAGGATCTCGGCGATCTTCCGCTGTTCGGGGAGAGGTGGAACCAGCAGCCGAATGGATGCAAACGCTTGTTGCGAGATTTTTTCATGCTACCGCTGGTACCAGTGGCACGACCTGACAATCTTCGACCGAGTGCTCTCAGATGACAAGGCATAGTTTAGCCACTTTGCGCAGCAACTAGCCTTGGTTGTGATCATCCATAGCTTGTCAAGAAGAAATAGGCCAGGGTAGTCTTTATCTACATAGGCGCTCATGCCTACCAAATCAAACGTATTCGCTCTGCTTACTAAAATAGTATCCTTTTTCGGGATAAATTCGAAAGCCGAGAGCGTTCAGATTCAATCGTCACGGCTTTGTGGGCAGATGGATCAAAATAGCCGTAGCTGACAGCACTTACCTTCAGTGACCCCGATCTCATCCTCAGTCCTGGCTCTATCCTCGCTAATCACACTTGCGCCAGCTTCAAGCGAGGCGACTAGATCGCCAATACACTTGCTCACCCCAATGGACTACTCATTCAGCCCCAACTCCTTCAAATATCCCTGCATCTGCCACTTCCAAATCCCCTAAGTTCGCCCGCAGCGCGTTGATCTCCCCATTCACCGCAGCCATGTCCACCAACGGCTCCGCCTCAAACGTATCCACATAGCGGGGAATGTTGAGGTTGTAGTCATTCTCAGCAATCTCGGCACTGTGGCGACGTAGGCGTACTTGTCCACCTTGGCACGTCGGCGGTAGGTTTCGACGATGCGGGCGCGATCCTGGGCGCGCAGATGGTTCTGCGTGCTCTCCTGCTCAAAGTCGGCGCTGGCGTCGATGAAGATCACGCTGTCATCGCGCTTGTTGCGCTTGAAGATGAGGATAGCGGCAGGGATGCCGGTGCCGTAGAAGAGGTTGGCAGGCAGGCCCACCACGGCGTCGAGCAGGTTCTCTTCGATAAGCGCCTGACGGATGCGTCCTTCGGCCCCGCCACGGAAGAGCACACCGTGGGGTACGATCACGCCTACCCGTCCATTCTGGCTTGGCTCCAGAAAGGTCGTCTCGATCATGTGGCTGATAAAGGCATAGTCGCCCTTGCTCTTGGGCGGCACCCCGCGATGGAAGCGTCCAAAGCGGTCGTTGGCCGCGGTCTCTGCGCCCCACTTGTCCAGCGAAAACGGCGGATTCGCCATCACCACGTGGAAGCGCCTCAACGTCTGCTCGTTCTCCAACAGGCGCGGGTCGTTGATGCGTGTCGGCCCACTTCACATTGTCCACCGTCACGTTGATGCCGTGCAGGAACATGTTCATCATACACAGCGCCCAGGTCGAGCCGTTGGCTTCCTGAGCATAGGCGGCGTAGTCCTCGCTGCCGATGTGCTTTACGCCTTTGATGATCAGCGAGCCGGAACCGCATGTCGGATCACAAAGCTGTTCCTTAGGCTGTGGATCGAGCAGTTCCACCAGCAGCATGGAGACGCCTGCCGGGGTGTAGAATTCACCGGCCTTCTTGCCGGCATCGCTGGCAAAGCGTTCGATCAGATACTCGTAGGCATCGCCGATGATGTCGGCGTCGCCGATCTGCGAAGGGCGCAGATCCAGCCGTGGATCGTGGAAGTCTTCGAGCAGATGGCGCAGACGATCATTGCGCTGCTTGGTGCGTCCCAGCGCGGATTCGCTGTTGAAGTCGATATTGCGGAAAACGCCGTCCAGCTTTTCTTTATTGGCGTCTTCGATCTTCTCCAGGGCCACGTTGATCAGTTCACCCACATTGTCCGCGGTGCGGCGGTCGTAGAGCGTGTAGTAGTCGCATTCCTCGGGCAGCACAAAGCGTTCGTATTGCAACTGGCGGCGGATGCGCCGCTCGTCGTCGCCGTGAAGCCGGCGCAGTTCCTCGTAGCGTTCACGCCACACGTCGCTGATGTATTTGAGAAAGAGCATCACCAGGATGTAGTTCTTGTACTCGGAGGGGTCAATCGTGCCACGGAAGGTGTCGCAGGCTTTCCACAGGATGCTGTTGATCGTTTCCTGTTTGATTGCGCGTTGGGTCATGTAGGGTATGCTTTCTAGGGAAAGATAGGTTTTACGAGTAAGGTTCCAGAATCAATGGGTGGGCTATATTCGCCTACACCTATGTACCTTCTAAACTTTCTCTGCATCGTATTCTGCGGCGTTGAGCGTTACCAACTCGTCGTTGTTCCGGAGAAGGAAGATTTGGTCACTCGTAGTCCGCTTCGCTATTCGACAGCTTGGGTCTGTTCTGCAACCATGTGAGGGCCTGGCGCAACTGCGTTTCGTCTCTCTGAGTGAAGTCACCGCGGAAATGCGCCAACTTGTTCCGAATTTTGCCGACTGGCTCCATTAGGCTGGCAAAATACTCTTTGGATGCTAACCTTGCTTCGAACTTTCCCCAATTGTCTTCAGTTATCATGACCTGAATATGTTCACCAAAGGACAACTCGCCATACTGTTTCGCCGGTTCGGTCTTGTTTCTCCTATCAGGTCCAAGTGCTCGATAAAGAGCGGCTTTCAAAGCTTTCTCAGTCGGAAATGCTGATTCGATGTACCCTCGCAGAATTCTTTCTACTTTTTCCACATACACCATTCCCTCTGCAATCTCACGGAAAAACGCTGTGAAGTCGTAGTAGGTGAGTATACCAACCGGTCTTTCTGCTTCTATCACCACAAGGACCGTCTTCGTTTGAAGCCTCGTGAGAGCCTCAGGAATCGTATCCTTAGGAGCAACACACAAGGGTTTCTCAACACAGTGCTCCACCGCCAGTGACAGCAAGTCGACTTTGCTCTGGCCGGCGCATGTCATGGAATAGGTTGCAACAATCGAATGTTCCGAAATCACACCGAACAAGGTCCCATCAGCATTGACGACGGGCAACTGTGTATAGTCGTTGTCAAGCATGATGTCTAGAGCATCTTGTACGCTTCTAGTTTTCTCGATAGTCTGAAGTTCGGCTCGATCCTTCTCCTGAAGTAGTTCTCGGATACTGACAAACACAGGTTACATCTCCCAACTATATTTTACATGTTGACCAAGTACAAAGGGCTATTCTAGGGCGCTTAGGCTTAACCCCAGACTCTCTAGGACAGTACACAGCTCGTGATCAGCGGCTTTTCGGTCGACCGCTCACCCAGGCCGGTCGTCTGCTTGCGCACTTCGTCCCATTTGGCTTCAGCGGGCAGGTAGAAGCGCACCAGTTCCCGGTCGATCTCCGCTATGCATTCAGCCAACGCCAGGGCATCGGTGTCGGGCTTGTCCTGACCGGAGAAGTCACGGGCCACCCGGCGCAACTCGTCTTGAAATACATCATTCAGCCGCTTGTAGAAGAGCAACGGCAAGATGTAGTCCTTGTAACGGGCGGCGTCGACTTCACCACGGATGGAACAGGCTGCTTTCCACAGCCAGCTTTCAAGTGTGGACAGATCCATGATTCAGGCTTCTTCCTAGAGCAGATGGGGACAGCATGGCAGTGTTGAACGCATCGAGGTTGAGGTCAAAGTATAACATTGCCCTAGATGGGTGACAAAACGTCTGTTCTTTTCCCTGATCGACCAGCAGTATCCGGTTCACTGACAAGCTCGATAGTTCCACTCGGCCCGATTGATGGCATTGTTCTCAAACTCTTGTCGATAGAGTTGTCCGTTGTATTCCCACTCGACAGCCTGCACCCATTCGTACAACTCGACTCGGCCTGTCACCCAGGTCCAGCCTTCTGAGCTTCCAGGGAGAACATCAGGTTGTGGATAGCAGCCGGAAAACCGATTGCACCATTGAAGCATTTCCGTTGACTCCCTTGAAGATTCGCCACTGGCGATGAACCAGCGAGTCGGCTCCCAAGGGGCAATCACTGTCTGATTGGATGTGTTGGAGATGAAGAGATCAATCTGAAAGTAGCGAGTTCTCACGTTGTCACTGCCACGGTCGCAATTGTAGTGGGGATTCAGAAATGAGATATCCAGTCTTGGGCTTGTTTCCTGCACGGGTGATGCCTGTTCCGCTACTGCGACAGGTGTAGTGGGTGCAGGTGTTGGCGTTTCGGGAATGACAGCCGCAACGGGAACAGTGGCTGCATCAGGCTGTGATTCGACCAGGAAGGCAGCCAACCACGCTTCAGCGCCCGTTTCCGTCTTGATTTGGAACCATGTTCCGTCTTCAGTACGGGCGAGGATGGTGATGCTTTCCCCGGCCTGGAGAGCGCCAGTCACTCCATAGTTGGTGCCAGGTCCACTGCGCAGATTGGCAGCGCTTGATACTCGATACGCTACCTCAGTCGCTGTAAGCGTTGGTGTAGGTTCGGGTATGTCTGTCGGCGTCGCTGTTGGGCTGGGAACAGGCGTATCAGTTGGATTGGGTGGTGAGGTTGGTTCGACTGTAGGAGTGCTGGTGGACAGTAAGGCGATTGCGGTTTGGGTTTCCTCGGCAATCGCTGTCAGCGTGGTCTGTACTTTCTGTTCGACGTTAACGGCATCGGCTATCAATGTCGCCTCCACTTTTGCGACAATTGTAGCCTCTACGTCTTCCGTTTGGACTGGGTTGACAGCGGAAGGGGCACACGCAGTGACCCAAAGAGAGAAGGCCAACACGACGGGGAACCAGATGAGTTTTCGGCAACGCATCACGTCTTCCTTAAACCTGCATGAGTTTAGGAGAAGGGGGCAGCCGGCTATGGTGAGAGTTTCAGTGATGCTGCCTGTATGAGATTCTTTGTACAGTATGGAGCAACTCTGGATGTTACGCAATACGAGGTGTTGCATACATAAATGGAGCGGGCTAAGGTGTTAGGAATGTAGCCGATCGTTGCGCATCTCTTACCTGTGAATTAGTGCTGAGAGGAAAGGACAATGGGCAAAACTGGATGGGTGGATTATTTCGTGTCTATTTTCGCTGAATTGCCAGTATTGATGTAGATGCCTGCCTGTGCTATCCTGGCTGTTATTACTATAGCCGTCTGGTCAGCCACACTACATCTTCCACTGACGCCCCTAATGCTGACTCCCTAGCTAGCGCCGAATTATACGGTCTGGCGTTCTATCTGTGCCCATCTTACTTGTGCAAAGTGAGCCCATCTGCTGCGCTGGATCTCTGGCGTTAGCCGTGCAACCACTGCACCTTACCAACATTGCCTTTCAGGGTTTTGGTAATCTGAACACTCCAATATAGGAGTGGGATTTTCTGTTTGGAAACCAACTTGGGCGTATTGTACTTCACCGTCCTGCATATCTAGGTCCTAAGTAAGGGGAGGGGTCCGATGAGTTTTGAAGAAAAGGTCACATCGCTGGCACAGAGAGTCAAGTCAATGATCGATAGCCTTCAAACGGAGGAAGCAACGAAGAACGCTTTGGTCATGCCGTTTATAGCTGCATTAGGCTATGACGTGTTTAATCCGTTAGAAGTGATTCCTGAATTTACAGCCGATGTAGGAATCAAGAAGGGCGAGAAGGTCGATTATGCGATTTCGGAGAACGGAGAGATCATCATCCTGTTCGAGTGCAAATGGGCCCGTGCCGATCTGAGTGAAGCGAACATGAGTCAGCTATTCAGGTATTTTTCTGTTACACGTGCCCGTATCGCTATCCTGACCAACGGCGTTCAGTACCGATTCTTCTCGGATCTGGAAGAGCCAAACAAGATGGACAGCAAACCTTTCCTTGAACTTGACCTCCTTGACTTACAGGACCATCACGTTGCCGAGGTCAAGAAGTTGAGCAAAGGCAGCTTCAACCTCGAAGAAATGTTGGGAGCAGCTACGGAACTGAAGTATACACGTGAAATCCGCCAGGTGCTGCATCGACAATTTGAAGATCCTGAGGAAGAGTTTGTGCGCTTTTTCTATTCAAGGATTGTGCCTGGCGGACGGTTCACCGCTGCGGTTCGTGAACAATTTACAGCTTTTGTGCGAACAGCAACCGATCAATACATCAGTGATCGAGTGAACAAACGTCTCCAAAGTGCTCTACGCCAAGAGTCTGTGCCAGCGGCTTCAAATGTTCCGGTTCAAGAAAGTCCAGTAGAAGAGGAAGTGATCGATACCGGTATCGTTACGACAGAGGATGAACTTGAGGGCTATCATATAGTTAAAGCGATCTTACGTGAGGTTGTGAATGTTCATCGTGTAATACATCGTGACACGAAATCATATATGGGCATTTTATTGGATGACAACAATCGCAAGCCACTCTGTCGATTACGGTTTAACCACGGCACCAAATATTTGGGCCTTATTAACAGCGACAAAAGTGAGTTGAAGATGCCCCTTGACGATCTCGACGACATTTACAAGTATGCAGAACAGTTAAAGCAGACAGCACTAGGATACGCCTGACGGGTTTGTGATCTATTGAATGCGTCCGATCGGACCCGCTGCTCATAGCGTGAAGGTGGGGCAGTGGGCGTTTCATGTGAACCAAGATCCGCAGTTGTTGTTGGGGGAATTATAAGGAGAAGATATCAGGGGCAGTTGATCAGTGCCATCTGTGTCGGGAAATACCAGGATAATTGCTTGAATCAGTAAATCAGTTTAGAGAGGCTGCCAGCAATGCTTGTGTTCGGGCGACTTGGTCGTCTACTTATTGTCTGTATAGCAGCGTTTGTCATGTTTGTTGTTGTGGCAAATGCAGAAGAGGGGCGTTTGGTTAGTTTCGCATCGGACAGTGCATACCCTGTATGCGTTGAAGAAAACGGGCAACTAGAATGCCGCTCCTATTTTCCTATCATTGTGATGCAAGTCCTTCCGACACCGATTCCCACGCCTACCCCAAGTCCTACTCCGATTGTCCTTACCGTAAACAACACAAATGATGGTGGGGCAGGATCACTGCGCCAAGCTATCAGTGATGCGCCTTCCGGGGCCACGATTGATATTCAGGTCAATGGAGAAATTCGGCTGACTAGTGGTCGCCTGTTCATCAACAAGCCGTTGATCATTCAGGGGCCGGGCAGTAATCTGCTCACTATTCATGGTAATAATCAGGACCGGGTGTTGGATGTGTATACAGACGGTGCAGTTGTCTTATCTGGTATCACAGTCTCTGGTGGAGAAGCACTGAAGGAGCAGGAATTCGGAATCGGGGTACGCTTACCATGCAGAATCTTACGATTCGAGAGAATTCTGCGACACAAGGGGGTGGGGTATCACACGCCGATGGCTTCCTAAAGATTGAAAACTGTTCATTTGAGAATAATCTGGCGATTTCATCGGGTGGAGGCATACTGAATCAGGGTACGGCGGACGTATCTAGTTCAAGTTTCACCAACAATCAAGCACGGAGTGGAGAAGACTTTACATCATCCAGCGGCGGTGGAATCGCTAATTCAGGGATTTTGACGCTGACTAATTCATTACTCATATCGAACTCAAGTGAGGCGATGGGAGGGGGGATATCATCTGCGGGATCACACATTACGCAGATAACAGTTGACAGTGTTCGATTTGAAAACGACCAATCCTGGTATGGTGGAGCTATCGCCGTTGGACGACTATCTGCACCTGGTGAGATTCTCAGATCTGAATTTATCGGCAATGTGGCATCCTACGGCGGAGGCATTTACTACAGTGGCGACTTCCAGTATGCAAGGTTGATGATCCATGATAGCGTTTTTTCTAGGAATCGAACGTTGGCCCAGCAGCAGCCGGATGGCGGACCGGACGGGCTGACACCAAAGGGCGGAGCAGTATTCGTAGGAGGTGGAAGAATCACAATAGACAGAACTGCGATGGCTGAAAATAGTGCGTTCGCTGGAGGAGCGGTGTACGTTGACAGTTCGGTACTTGATCTTTTGGATAGTCAACTCCATTCTACACTCCGCGAATCGGGGTGGGGGTATTGCAAGTGGTGGTGGCATGGCGAACGTGATACGCACGCAGATACTCAACAATATAGCATCTGAACAAGGCGGGGGAGTTCACATGGGGGCATCTGCGTCATACATCCTGCTTACAGTTACGGACTCGGCCATCAATAACAATCGATCTGAGGGTGACGGTGCGGGTTTGTATTTGTCTTCGGGAGCAGTAATTACGAATTCGACGATTTCCGGTAATACCACCAATTCAGGAGACGGGGGTGGTGTTTTTTCCGATATTGAGTTAACGGTCAAGCAGTCAACACTAGTGAATAACAACGCAGCCAGGGGTGGAGGGTTGTTTGTAGTCGACAAATCTAGCAATCATGCACGGATTGGGACGAGTATTGTCGCATTTAATCAAGCGGCGCAAAGCCCAGACCTTGGAAACGGCATTGTCGAATCGCTGGGCTACAACTTGATCGGAAGTCTATCCGGTGCATACATCGGAGGGGACCAAACAGGTAACCTCTATGGCGTCGATCCCTTAATCAATCCTCTTGATCCCGGAGGTTTCCATAGTTTGCAGCAAGGCAGTTCTGCCATCGACGCCGCAGACCCAAACGATTGTTCAGTCCATGACCAGCGGTTGTGGGCACGTCCCGTCGATGGGAACGGAGACGGCGCTGCTCGCTGCGATATTGGGGCATTTGAGTATTATCCATAAAATGACGAAAGACCTGTGCCCGCGGGATTCTGCCACAACGGTACTCCTCGGACAGTGCCCTGAATCCTTTGTTTTACGACAAGTCGTTGGGATGTGGGGTCACAGGGCAACACGACGGCACACACTCAGATCAGCAATCTGCCAGGCACCATCGACACAGACATATAGCGCCCCGATAGTGCCTGGCAGATCGGGCTGATCAAATCAGAACGGCAGTCGTTGGCCTATGCGGATATGTGACCAGATCTCCTCGTCCTGTGTTGGTTTCTGCACGCTGGTCTGTGGTGCCGATGAGTAAGCGTGAGAGTAGGCAAAAGGACGTTCGGCCTCTGCCTTCACAATGCTCTGAATGGCTCGTGCGCAACTCTTCGCCGGGAATGTGGCGCAGGTAGGCATCTTGCAGACTGCTCAGAAGCCTGTGGTTGTTCCGGTAGCGTTGGGCCAGTTCCACCAAACGCTGTTGAGATCGGCCTGTGGTCAAGGTGTCCTGTAGCGCATCCATCAACGGCTTGACTGCCGATAGCTCCATTTCGTCCAGGAAGCGGGACGGCAGTTGTACTGATGACTCCTCCTGCTTGCCACCCTTGGGCGGACGATTCACCCCGATGTAGACGGCTTTCCTGGCTCTGGTCAGCGCCACGTAGCAGAGACGCCGCTCACTCTCAATCGTCTCTGATGGGTCAGGCTCCTTCACGATTCCCCTGGTGTCGTATACCGATAATCCACTGTCATACAGGCATGGCATGTTGCCCTCCTGAAACGAGGGGATGAAGACGTAGTCATACTCCAGCCCCTTGGTGCGGTGGATGGTCGTGATCACGACCAGTTGCTCGTCCGGCAGGCCCAGCGTCGAGTCAAGCTTGTCGATGTGCTGCACGAAGGCCAGCGGCGACAGGTCAACCGCTTGCGGCATAGCCGATGAAGTAGCTCGACCGAATTCTCTCGCTCGAACGATGTCTCCCCCTGACCATAGTAGTTCTGAATGTGCTCCATGTAGCCCAACGTCTGCACCATCCACTGGAGCAGTTTGCCGGCCTTGAGGTCCGGCTCCCCATTCAAGCGTTCGTTGAGCCGCTCCATGAACTCACGGAACTCCTCGGCACGCCTGCGCACATTTGAGCCGAATGGACTTTCAGACGGATCGGACAGGAAGGCCAGCACCTGACGCAGTGTATGTCCCTGTTGAATAGCACCCCGAATCGCCTTCTCCAGATAGGTTCGGGTGAGGTAACGGTTGGGGGTGTTGGCGATGTTGAGCAGTCGCCGCTCTGTGTCGTTCTGGCAGCGCTTGTCCAGTGCGTGGGCAAGGCGGATGTAGTCGAGCAGCGTCACGTTCTCATTGCGCTCGAAGAAGGGCGCTTGCCCCACTACTTTGAACGGCACAGACCGGGCCAGAAACGCCGCTTGAATCGAACTGGTTTGGGTGAACGTCCGACCCAGCACGACGAGCCGCTGTGGAGAGATCTTCCCATCCTTCACCAGCGAGACCACGTTGTCGGCCAGGGCAAAGTCGACCTCCGACTGCTGTCCACTGGTGTTCTCCACCAGATGAATCATGGATTCCGCCTTCGGGTTGTGCGCAATCAGGCGCTTTGGCACCCGATTCGTATTCACATCGATGACGTGGTAGGCGGCCTGCGCAATCTGGCAGCCAAAGCGAAATGAGTTGGTCAGCTTGTAGTCAGTGATGGGCTTGTTATCGAACTGCGCCTTGAACTCTCTGATGATGTACTCCGGCCTGGCTCCTCGCCATTCATAGATGGTCTGATCATCATCGCCCACGACCATCACATCTGCACCATCGGCACCTTTGCCGGCCAGGAGTTCGATCAAGCGCTGCTGACCATAGTTCACGTCCTGGTACTCGTCAACGATCAGGAACTTCAGCCGGTTACACCAGCGCTTCTGCATCTGGGTGTTATTCTCCAGGTGCTGGACGGCGAGGGGAACGAAGTCATCGAACGTCAGCCCCATCTTCTCCGCTCGAATGGCCTCGAACCGCTCGTAGACCAACGGCATGTCTGGATCGCCTCGATAGCCTGCCCTGTCCGGCGGAATCAGGCTCCCCTTCCAAAGCGAAACAGCAGTCATGGCCTCGTCTACGTCGATCTGGTCAAGCTCAATCTTTTCCTCTTTAACGAGCGAATCGATGGCGCGATGCATGGTGATGCGCACCTGTTCTTCCTTGTCCCCAATCCACATGTCGAACTCCGGCGAGATCTGCCCGTGCTTCTTGAGATCGGAGATGAAGTTGAAGGCAAGGGCGTGGAACGTCCGCACTCTGGGGGCGTTGCGAGGTGAAATCCCTATTTCCTCAAGCTTGTCCTCGAACTGCTCACGGGCCAGCCGGTTAAACATGAGGACCAACATGCTGTCGGGGCGATGTCCCTGGTCGAGCAGGTACTTCAAGCGATAGGCCATGGTGGTGGTCTTGCCAGACCCGGCCACAGCCAGCACACGGGCATGCTGTCCTACCGGATGGGCGATGACCTGTTGCTGCTCGTTGGTCAGACTGACCTGCAGACTAGTCCGTGTGGGTTCGTATGTTGAGACTCGATAGCGTGTTGCGTGCCATTTGTCTCGTTGGCTGCCACTGTCCCAGCCTGTTTCCCTGCAAGCTTCTTGTAGCTACTCATGCCTGTCTCCTTATGAGGCCTATTCATCCAATGTCGCTGCAAGCACCGTAGTGGACGTCACAGTGGCATTGGTTGAATGGGATTCTGTTTGTGATTGGAAAGTCTTCAGTGACACTTCACAGCGCTGGAAATGAAAAAGGGCTGCAATCCCTTTTCGAGATTGCAGCCCTTTGTGGCCACAGCGGTGGTATTGCCTGGTGAGTTTTGAGCGTGGACTTCGCTGACGTCGCCAGAACGGGTCACAGCATTTTATCGACAGCGCCTATCCGTTTATGAGCGGCCCGGAGATCGGCGTTGGCTATGTCAAGATAGCGTTCCAACACGGAGAGATCGGAATGACCCATGAGACGCTGCAACTCGTAGATGTTCATGCCCGCACGTAGGTTCCAGATCGCAAAGGTTCGTCGAAAGGTGTGTGGCGTAAGGTGTGAAATGTTGCAACGGCTGCGTATCACCTTCATCAAAGTTTGGATGCCAGCCCGTGACATGGGTTTGCTGCTGGTGAGTGTGTACCACAACGACTCCCAGCACCAGGAATGCGGCCCAGTTCCATGAAGTATTTCATCAGTTGCTTGTGGGTTTTGTCTCCAAAGTAGACAATCCGATCCTTTCCTCCTTTACCCAACCGGATGAAGACGGTGCCAGAATTGAGATCTATATCGTCCATCTGCACGTTGGCGCACTCTTGTACACGGACACCAGTGTCAAGCAGGAATAGAACGAGCGCCCTATCCCGATCACATGTGCAGACACCCAAGATCCGTTGTACTTCAGCAGGCGTAAACGCAGGTAGGATCCGTTTGTCCCGCTTGGGCATTCTGACCCTGAGCATGGGGGACTTGATAAGGAAGTCTTCGCGTACGCAGAAATTGAAGAAGACACGGACGGCCCGAGCAGCACCATGCTGTGAGGTGTCTTTCCACTCAGCGTCTTCTTGTAGATGGAGGAGATACATTCGAATGTGGGAAGCAGTGACATGCTCCAACTGGTCAACCTGGTGCTCTTCCATCAACCACTTGAGGAAGGGCTTCAGCATGTAGTCATACCACTCCAACGTGGTGGGTTTCAGGCGACGAGAACGACAGTCGAGGAAGAACGCTTCGAGGGCGATATGGATGGGACTGGACACAGTTACCTCCTGTTGAGATGGTTCCTGTGTAGATACTCTCCTGGTGCGTAATGCCCATAGCTCAATGGCAGAGCACTTGATTGGGGAGCAAGAGTCAAGAGGTTATCGTGGGACGGGGTCAATAGGCTTAAGAAAATAGGGGTTGAAACACTGAAGTTTCAACCCCTATATTTAGTGTTTATTGTTCCCCGGCCCACTACATACAGTGTGGGGCGCCCAACGGGGCTCGAACCCGTAACCTCTTGATCCACAATCAAGTGCTCTGCCATTGAGCTATGGGCGCCATACTATCCAAAAAACGCCGGGGCGGGCAGGAGCCACCCCGGCGTAGCTGGGGGACAGGGATTCGAACCCCGATTGACGGATCCAAAGTCCGTAGTCCTGCCATTAGACGATCCCCCATTGGACGTTCGGCCTGCCAAAGCAGACCGAAGCGGTTGGGGTGCTGTGGTGCCGAGACCCAGACTTGAACTGGGGACACCAGCATTTTCAGTGCTGTGCTCTACCGACTGAGCTATCTCGGCAAAAGGACCGACACGATGGTCGGCCCTTCGAGAGCGGGCGATGAGATTCGAACTCACGACCTTCTCCTTGGCAAGGAGACGTTCTACCGCTGAACTACGCCCGCAAGATCTTCAATTTTGCCCTCGCAACTGTCGATGATGATACATCAGCCGTCAGAAATCTGCAAATTCTTCGCTTGCTGTTTCTCACTCATCATCGCCAAGCAGCAGCCGGCATTGACTACGAGTGGACCCGGTCGGATTCGAACCGACGATCTCCTGCTTGCAAAGCAGGCGCCTTCCCGCTTGGCCACGGGCCCATACTTTCCCTGCGCCGGACTTCCTGTCCGCCGGACTTCCTGTCCGCTCACTACTGGTGCCGACGAGAGGACTCGAACCTCCACACCCTGTCGGGCAATAGATCCTAAATCTATCGCGTCTGCCAATTCCGCCACGTCGGCCTGTCTCGTCGGCTCAGCTTTGGCAGAGCCGAGCAAAACTCCCATCGTCTCGTCAATTGGGGAAAATACCCCCGATTCTGTGACCTTACGGCCTGCCGTCATCTGTCTCAATCTCCGTCGGCGCCGTTCACCTAAATGAACTGCGCTCGGACACTGGCGCTTTGTGCGTACACAGGTGTTACCTGCGCTCCGCCGTAGCGCTGCGACGAGATTCCACCGAAGCGGAACCCTCTCGCCTTGCTCTCAGTCGCACGCTCGCCTAGCCAACGCCATTGCTGACATTGCTGGTGGGCTCTTACCCCACCCTTTCACCCCTTACCCACATCGCCACAAGGACAATATCGGCGGGACTTCTCTCTGTTGCGGTTGTAATCGACGGCCCGTTACCAGACCGCCTCCCCCACTTGCTGTTTCATGGGGCGACCTTCCACCTGTTAGGATGGGTGAGAGTCGGGAAGTTCCTCTACCAACGCCTGTCAGGAGACAGGGCCTGTCCATAGACAGCTTGTCAAACGACAGTAGCCGGTAGCGACGGCTTTCCCCATTGACGTTCAATTGTTAAGATACACGAGCGTGTTGCGCTCACAATAACAAACGAAAGTATACTATCGGGCCCGCGCCCTGTCAAATATGACGCCGAAAGCGGGTGCACCAGATTCACAGGACGCGCTGCCCCCATTCTCGTCAAGCGTAGGGCAAAAACTCATTCCGGACGATTCACTTCCAACTGCGATTGCCGTGGACCTTCGACCCACACGCTGCCATCAGACCAGTTCTCTTCCTTCCAGATCGGCACTATGGCCTTGAGCCGCTCAATCGCATACTGACACGCTTCGAAGCAGCCGTCGCCACGATGCGGCGTCGCCACTGCAATCAGGACGGTCGGCTCTTCCACCTCGCAGCGACCAATCCGGTGCAGGATGCTGACCACTTTCACCTTCGACCACTGCTGCATGATCTCGTCGCCGATCTGCGCCATCACCTTCTCGGCCATTTCTACATAGGCTTCGTAGACCAAAAAATCGGTGTCGCGTGTGCCTTCGTCTACGGCGGTAGCGCCGCGCACGGTTCCGGCAAAGGTAACCACACCGCCGCAGTCCGGGCGGCTGACACGGCGCAAGATGTCATCCTGCGAAAGTGGTTGATCCGTAATTTCAAAGAGTTTAGCCGGCATCATAAGCCCCCATTTCCATATAAAGTTGGCGCGGAGTTGTCCATCATCCCCCCGATACGGGCGGCAGCAGGGCCACTTCGTCCCCGCCGTGGAGCAGTGTCTCGCGCTGAGCGTATTCCTGATTGACGGCAACGTAGAAGGTGCGTGCGCTCAATGTGTCGGGCAGTTGAGCCAGCAGATCGGCCACAGTAGCGCCTTCTTCCAGATCAAAATGCTTTTCTTTGAAGCCTGCCGCCTGGCGTAGGCCGGCAAAGAGCCGTAGGGTAACAGTCATGATTGCGCCTCGCGCCTCCAGTCGCCCGATTTGCCGCCCTGCTTTTCCAGCAGATAAATCGGGCCGATGATCATCGTCTTTTCCAGTGCCTTGGCCATGTCGTAAATGGTGAGCGCCGCCACGCTGACCGCGGTGAGCGCTTCCATCTCGACGCCGGTCTGTCCTTTACAGCGCACGCTGGCAGTGATCACCACGCGGTTCTGCGCTTCGTCGATTTCAAAGTCCACCGCCACTTTACTCAGCAACAAGGTGTGGCAGAGCGGAATCAACTCCGGCGTGCGCTTGGCCGCCATGATCCCGGCGATGCGCGCCGCCGCCAGCACATCGCCCTTGGGCACGTCGCCGTCGCGGATGGCAGCCAGCGTCGACGGCGACATTCGCACTTCGCCCTGGGCCAGCGCTTCACGGCTCGTCACGTTTTTCTCGCTCACATCCACCATGGCCGCATGACCGTGTTGATCCAGATGGGTCAGGTTTTCGGACATAAAGATCCTATCTATTTGAATAATCAGTGGTACTGTTCAGGTGCGACGCATCTTGCCGTATCCGCATGGAACCCGGCGCTACAGCTCGCCAATCAGCAACGCCGAGACCACCGCGCCCGCGGGCAACGTGCCCTCCTGTTGCGGCAATTCGAGGAGCGCATTGGCGGTCCGCATGCTGAGCAAGCGGCTGCTGGCCTGGCTGCCGGTACTGGTTGCAGCGAAACAACGTTCGTCACCGTCCCAATGCAAGAGGGCGCGATGATACTCGGGCCGTGCAGGATCCAGGTGCAACGGATGCGTGATGCGAGCGTGGACTCGTCGCAACTGCGGGTGCCGCCATCCGGCCAATTTGCGCAAGGCCGGCGAGCCGAACAGGTAAAAGGTAACCAGACTGCTCACAGGGTTCCCCGGCAGCCCAAAGACGAGCCGTTGCCGTCCACCGGCATTGACTGTGGCAAAGGTGACAGGTTTGCCGGGCTTCATACGCACTCGCCCGAAATGGACGGTGCCGGCGTGTTCCAGCAAGGACTTGATCAGGTCGAGATCACCCATCGACACGCCACCCGAGGTGAGCAAGACGTCGGCCTGCTGCAAGCCCTGTTCGATCCGCTCTTCCAGTTGGCGTTGACTGTCACCGCCGATGCCGAGATCGACAGGTTCACCGCCGAGGGCGCGCACAGCAGCCAGCAACGTGGCCCGGTTGCTATCGCGGATCTGGCCCGGGCCCAACGATTGATGCGGCTCAACCAGTTCATCCCCCGTAGAGAGAACGGCGACGCGTGGCCGCGGATGGACGGCCACGTCCACGGCGCCGACGGTGGCCAGCAGCCCAATTTCCGCCGCGCCCAGGCGTTCTCCGGCATCCAACACAAGCTCATCCGCCGCCACATCCACGCCCACAGGCCGCACATCGTCGCCGGGCTTCACTCGCACCCCAATGCGCACAGCGCGCTCCCCATTCTCGCCCGCGATGCGTTCGGTTTCTTCCACCATCACAACGGCGTCGGCCCCCGGCGGCATCGGCGCACCGGTGGTGATATAGGCGGCCATCCCCGGTTGCAATACAAACTCGGCGAGACGCCCGGCCGTTACTTCGGCCACAACCGGGTAGACGCCCGGGCCATCCGAGGCGACAACGGCATAGCCGTCTTTGATTGAAGCAGCAAAAGGCGGCAGCGGCTCGCGGGCGTAGACCGGCTCCGCCAGAATCATCCCCAGCGCAGCCGTCGGATTCACCCTCACCGCGGGCAGCGGCTGCGCCTGCGCCAGCACCACGGCCAGGGCCTCGTCGACTGAAAGCATGGGGTAAGTGGATTCCATGATACGGCTCTTTCTTGGTTTCTACCTGAAATTCTCTGTGCCGACAGGCTTGCCTACGTGCCAGAGATACGAATGGACCCACAACCGAATTTCAGGGTGGAATCTTGGCTAATCGGCAACTGACCCTGAACAGTTACGTTGGCAGGCAGGCGACGGTCACTCTCGGCAGATGAACTCTACCTCGTTACCGTCTGGATCGTCGACATACATGGTGCGGCTCGCCAGCACCGGGTGCTTGCCCCCGCGTGGGCTAAACCCGGCGTCGACCAATGCGGCGTATTGCGCATCGAACGCCTCAGGCGGCAGTTGAAAGGCCAGGTGATGAAGCTGTCCACCGCGCGGGTTCGCGGCTACTTCGGGCGGCATAGGCACCAGCACAATCATTTCGGGCACACCGGCGCTGCCATCGCCCACGCGCAGAAAGGCATTGCGCACTGTCGGCGGCGAAATCAACTCGAACCCCAACAACTCTTGATAAAACCAGAGCGACCTCTCCTTATCCGCAGTCCACAACACAATTTCGGCCAATCCAGAGATATAAGACATGAAAGATCCTCATCTGTGATGAATTCTAGCGAAGTCAAGCGGTTTGTTCAGCTTTGCGTCGCTGCCCAAGCAACGCTCGTCTACGCCCTGTTGCTATCTGTGCCTCGAAGTCTACCCGAACAAATGAGCTTGTCAAGTCACAATTTGTCAGCGAATCTACTTCAGACTCGCTGCAAGAGCGCCGGGAAACAGGATTTATCCCGTTTCCTGTCGTAGCCAACCCGCACCACCTGCGGGAATAGCCACAGAGAACACAGAGAACACATAGATAGATACGATGCGTTCTGCTTTGTGTTCTATGTGTTCTCTGTGGCAAATGCTACTCACCCGGCGCTGGCGTTGCATACGTCACTGTTCCGACGAATCTGGTATATACCTGTCAATGATCCGTTTTGGTGGATGATGGGATAAGGAAACTTGACACACATCATCCCATCATCTCATATCATTGTTCTCATCACCCCCCTTCACCCCTTCACCCCTTCACACTGCTGTACCTTCGACAGCCCCAGGTCGCCTGTGCTATAGTTGCCGATCTGAGCAGCAGCGGTTAAGCAGCCAACAGCCGCTTCTTACAAACGCTATCCTACCCGACGAAATCAACAGTGCCGTGATCGAAGAAGAAGAGCTCGACTGGGAATCACATTCGAATCCGTTTCTGCGCATCGCAGGCCGCGATCTGCCTGCCGCCGCTGTCCTGGAGAGAGCACTCGCCACCTTGACGCTCCCCGTTCAGCCGATCATCGCGCGCGCCGCGGATCAGGCCACCGACTACACGCAAATCGATCCACTTTTGCCGATCGTCGCCGCGGACGACCCCGTGCCCGCACCGCCGGCCGGTATCGGCTATGCCGGGCTGACCGCACGACAGCGCGGCTTCTTTTACAACTGGCTCTCTAACACCGATCTCGCCGCCCCACCCGCCTACCAACGCCTCTACCTGGCTTACCTCGAAACCCATCTGTTTTTGGGGAAGGAGGAGGCCGCTGCGGCACGCGCCACCCTGCTCGATCTATTGGAAAACTCGGCCTGGTCGATCACGCCCGACCTGACGCGCTCTGCGCTGCTGGCCGGTTGGCTGGCCCAGGACGATCAATTCCTGGCGCGTGTGATCGGCCGCGGAGACTTTTCGCCAGGGTTGATGGGGATCGCGCTGGCCTGGCAAGCGCTGCTCAACCATCCCCTGAGCGGCAAAGAGGTGCTGGCGGCGCAGCAGGTCTGGCGTGCGGTCGCCGACACCGATCCGCCCGCAGCCGAAATCGTACAGTTGAATGTAGACTCGCTGGCCAGCGCTTTGGGCGCAGATCCGCTGCGCTATGCTCTCCACCAGATTGCCCCAGAGAGTACCCCAGAACCGGCACAGACGGAGCCCGCGCAAGCAGAAGCACCGCCGCTGTGGCACGGTGCCTGGAAGGCCTGGCGCTGCGCCCACCGCGATCTGGTTGTAGGCCTGCCCCAGCCGGATCTGCGCGCCCAACTGAGTCCGCTGCTCAACGAACTGTTGCAGACGGCCCACATCTTCACCCAACACGAAGCTTCCGCACGGCTTCTATTGGATGTGAGCGATGAGGACGAGGAAGCGGGCGACGCCGATGAGGGCGTGGACACGGCTACCCCCAACTGGTATTTGGTGCTCGAATTTAGCGAAAGCCGTTCCCAGTTTTATGATCATGTTGTCTTTGTGGCGCAGAAACAGCCCAACTACCATATGATCATGGACGAAGGTCGCCAGATCATTCATCGGTTGATCTATCAGAAGCGACAGATGCGCCAGTTCTGGCGCATCTGGGAGTACGTTCAAAACTGGTCGAGCACCAGGGTCTATGTCAATGGTCAGGAATTGGAGAAGTGGAAGATCTGGCCCTACTCGCCCAGCATGAGATGATGTGAAGACTATGCAAACTGAACTCGAAACGTATATACGTGCCCGCTATCCCCTGCTGTGGGTCGTGACACCCGAAGAGGAACGCGCCCTGCGTATCATCGAAGACGTGGCCGTCAATCTGCGCCGTCGCGTGTTGCACTGGAGCATAACCAGCGGCGAGACGAATCCGGCGCTGCCCACCTATATGGAGCGCAGCCGTCGCGACCCCATCACGATGCTCAATGCCATCCTCGAAGCCGAAGATCCCGCGATCTGGGTGCTGCGTGATTTTCACCCCGTCCTCAAAGATGTCAATGTGGTACGGCGACTGCGCGAGGTGGCCTTTGCTTTGCAGACAAACAAGAAGACGGTGATCCTGCTCGGGCCGGTGCTGAAGATTCCGCAGGAATTGGAAAAAGAGATCACGGTGGTGGATTTCAGTCTGCCCAGCACCGAGGAACTCGACAAGTTGCTGGTGCAGATCGAAACGTCGGCGCGCCAGAACGACGGCATTCAGATCGATCTCAACCGGCGCGGACGAGACCGACTGATCCGCGCCTGCCAGGGGCTGACCGTGATCGAAGCGTCGAACGCCATCGCCAAGGCCATCATCGAGGCCAATGGCCGGCTGGATGAGGATGCCGTCGCCGCCGTCACAGATGAGAAGCAGCAGATCATCCGTAAGAGCGGCCTGCTCGAATTCTATGCCAGCCAGGATCGACTCGACGACGTCGGCGGCGTAGCCAGCCTTAAGGAATGGCTGCGCAAGCGCGTGCGCGCCTTCAGCGAGTCGGCGCGTGCCTTTGGTCTGCCTGAACCCAAAGGGATCTTGTTGGTGGGCGTGCAGGGGTGCGGCAAATCTTTGGTGGCCAAATCGGTGGCCAATGCGTGGCGCTTGCCGCTGCTGCGACTGGACGTGGGCCGCCTCTTTTCGTCCTTGGTGGGGTCGAGCGAGGAAAATCTGCGCAACGCCATCAAGGTGGCAGAGTCGATCGCGCCGGTTGTCCTCTGGGTCGACGAAATCGAGAAGGGCTTTAGCGGCGTGGGCAGCAGCAACGTCAGCGACGCCGGAACCGCTGCGCGCGTCTTCGGATCGTTTGTGACCTGGCTGCAAGAGAAGCAAGTGCCTGTCTTTGTGATCGCCACAGCCAACCGCGTCGACCAATTGCCGCCGGAACTGGTGCGCAAGGGGCGCTTCGATGAGATCTTCTTCGTAGACTTACCCGATGCCACAGAACGCGCCGAGATCTGGCGTATCCACCTGCTCAAACGCAACCGCAACCCTGCCGACTTTGATCTGGCGACCCTCGCTATGTCTTCCGATGGGCTGTCTGGGGCTGAAATCGAACAGGCGCTGATCGACGCCCTCTACGATGCCTTCGACCAGAACCGTCCCCTGCAAATGGAAGATCTCAGCGGCGTGCTGCAAGAGACAATTCCTCTGAGCACGATGATGCAGGAAGAGATCGACCGGTTGCGATCCTGGGCCGACAAGCGAGCACGCAAGGCGAGTTGAGGCTTAGAGAGTGGTGGCGGCTGGCTGACTCTGATCATTCGGTTGTCGGCACATTTTCCAGTCACCAGTTTCAACCCAACCAAAGCCCACGGATTACATCGTATGCCACTCCTTTGAGATGGTTGCCAAATTCACGCATTTCCTCCATACTGGGTTCAGCCGCCTCACATCAGTGACCAAAATACAATCATGAGCCTAAGACAGCATCGTTGCCGTCCTGTGCGCCGACGCACAGACAGGCAGTGATCTTTGGTGCAGGATCAGTTCACTCTCCCCGCGTGATCTTAGCCCACACCATCAGGTCAGCACCATTCTCCAGCAGTCGATCCATTTAGTGCGATAGGGCATCAACTACGCTCCAAACGATTCAGGAGGAATCTCATGCGCCGTTTACCCAGGTACCCCGTGCTTCTCTCCACGTTTACCAGTGCTTGCGCAATTTGTGCCGTCTTTATCCTGCTCCTGGCCTGTTCGCACCAGGATACGTCCGCAGGGAGCGCCAAACTACGCGCCCTGGCGCCGGTCATCGAGCTTAGCGCCGAAAGCCAGATCGTGATCAACGAAATCGTGCCGCTGACCAACGAAAATGAACCCCAATGGATTGAGCTCTTTGTCAACACGGCGCCGGTCTTTTTGCCTCTGGTGACTGGCGGGGCCGCCGAGGCGCAGGCCAACACCGTCCCGGCCAGGACCAACCAAACAGACTCGGCGATTGTCGGTGGCTGGCAGATCGGCGACGGTGACGGCAACGTCTACACATTCCCTGCGGCACTGCCGGCACTGCCGCCGTCTACATATGTGGTCCTTTTTTTGGACGGTCTAGGCGAAGCCGCCGACGACTACGACGCCGGCGATGGCGTCGTGGAATTGCATACCCCGCCCGGGCTGGTCAACTTCCTTGACGCAGTGGACCAACTCTCGCTCTACAAGAGCAACGTGCAGACGACGACCTCTTTGGTCGACTTTGTCGCATACGGCGACTTTCCCCTGGCCGACGCCGATCAGGCCATCGCCGCCGGTGAATGGCTTGCGGACAGCTTCGCCGCTCCCACCACGCAGATTCCCGGTGGAGACGTGCTGACACGCGGGGGATCGATTGGCCGCTATCCGCTCCAGGACGGCAACAGCCCCGAAGACTGGGGATCTACAAACCAGGTGAACAGACGCTCGGTGCGGCCAATAGGGCGCCGGCGCCCTATTTTCGCACCCCCTTCGATGGCACGATCACCTTCGCCGGGAATGTCACGTTTGGCTGGTCTAACATTCCAGACGCCACGGCTATCGCTTCCAGGTGGCAGATGAGGCGTCCTTCGTGGCGCCAACGGTCAACGTGACAATCAGCGACACCATCTACACCACCGAACTCACCACCACCGTGGAGATGTCTCAAACCTACTACGCGCGCAGCCAGAGCATCCAGGCCGACGGCAGCCAAAGCGACTGGTCGTCTACCGTGGTGGTGACGGTGATCCCCATGCCCGCTGAAGCCGCCACAACCAACGCCAGCCGTCTCCTCGCGTTGACGCCACAGCTCCAGCATAAGGACACGCGGATGCTCTGCCTCGACGGCGATCCCGAATTGGGCATAAGCCGCTGGGATTCGGCCCACGAAGCCGACGCCGACTTGATTGTGGGCAACGGAGCGCCGCGGCGAGGCAATCCGCACGGCGATCGGTACTGCACACGGGCCTCGATCTCGATGATCGCCGACTACTACGGCAGCAACCTCAGCCAGGATCGCATTTCATTCTATGCCTACGGCGGCGGCGTGCCAGAAGGCGATCTCGGCAGGCGTCGGGCTTTGGCCGAATCAGGCTGCACCCAAGGTGGCGGAAAAAACGTAATGTGGTGGTCTATGAACGACGCCACCGGTAGCTGCGCTCGCGGCAAACCCACCTTTGCCGCCGTGAAGGGCTGGATCGACGATGGACGGCCCGCACTTTTCGTAGAGAACAACGATGCACACAGTGTGTCCATCACGACGACAACGCCCACGGGCGTCGATCAGATTGTGGGTATCTGGTTTGTCACCGATTCAGCGCCGCTGGCCAAATGCCAGCCGGTCAACTTCGAGATCTTCGTTGATCCCCCCAGTGCACTGGGGAATTTCATCAAAGTCTACCTTACAGATAAGGATCACAACGCCATTGGGCAGATTGGTGCACAACGTACGCCAAGCCGTGCAGCAGCAGCCTTCAGATCGGGGGGGTTGGTCGCCTGGCCGCCCGATACACCAGACGCAACTTGTCTCGAACCGAAGTCGTAAGTTGAGAAGTTTTACAACCGGCCCTCCAGGTGCAGAGAGCACACCCCCGTGTGGGTGTGCTCTCTGCACAGTTATTTGGAAGTTTATTGTGCGATTTACACCTTCATCCGCACATATCGTATCAAGAAACAGTTTTCTGATACCAAGCTCATGCTTTCCGTCTCGCCTATCGCCTGGTGTATAATAGGGCCTGATTTTGCTGCAATTGATCCGGCAAGGGAATCCATGACCCAAGAACGCTTTGAGTGGCTCGAAATCCCTGAAGAGCCGACCACTAAACGCAAGAAAAAGGACACAACGCCCCAGGCCGTCATGGGCAAGCGCTGCCCGCAGTGCAACTGGCTCGATGAAGAGACGGCCACGATCTGTTTTCGCTGCGGTCATCGCTACAATGTAGATCAGCAATTGGCCGAGCGGATCGAACGGCTTGGCATTTCTCTGCCGCCGCGCATCATCGAAACCAGACAGGATCTGGAAAACTTCTTTCGCATCCACGGGCGCGTCCACCCGCCGGGTCCGCTGACTACCTACCAATTGCGCCTTCAGGCCGAAGAACTACGCCTGAGCCGGGGCTTTGATCAGTTGATCTGCCTCGAAGATATTTCGGTGGACCATTACGAGCATCAACTCGATACGGCGCTGCGTGCCCTGCGCGACATGCGCGGACGGGCGCTGCTGGCCGACGAGGTGGGGCTGGGCAAGACCATCGAGGCCGGCATCGTGATGAAGGAGTTGATCGAGCGTGGACTGGTGCGCACCGTCCTCGTGTTGACACCTGCCTCGCTCACCGAACAGTGGCGTGAGGAACTGCTGACCAAGTTTGGTGAATCGTTTAGCGTGGTGGACGGCGTGCAGCAGTGGAAGGAAGTCGCCGAAGCCGAAAGTGGACGCTGGATTGTCAGCCTGGATCGGGCCAAGCTCGACCGCCACAGCGAAGGCGTCCTCGGTCGCGAGTATGATCTGCTCATCGTCGACGAAGCGCACAAGCTCAAGAACCGTAGCACGCTGGCCTGGAAGTTCGTCAACCAGATCCGCAAGCGCTACGTGCTCATGCTCACCGCCACCCCCATTCAGAACGATCTGCTTGAGCTGTACAGCCTGATCACCATCCTGTCGCCCGGCCAATTGGGGACGGTGCGCAGTTTCCGCCGTCACTTTCTGCAAAATGCCGACAAGCGCCAACCCAAGAACGAAAGCTCGCTGCGTCGCCTGCTCAACGATGTTATGATCCGCAACCGTCGCAGCAGTGTGGATGTCAGCTTCCCCCGCCGCCGCGCCGCCATCTATCATCTGGGGCTGTCCGAACCGGAATGGCAGTTGTATGCGCGTGTGACCGACTATATTCGTCGTCGTTTCCGTGACGCAGACAGCAACAAACACCTGCGCCTCACCTTGATTACGCTGCAGAAAGAAGTGTGCAGCAGCCCCCAGGCGGTAGCCTCGACGCTGCGCAAAATGGTGCAGGATCGTGCGCACGACGAGACAGTGCGCGCCGAACTCCTCGGCTTTTTGGAACTGGCCGATTCCATTCCAATCGGGCGCAAATTGGAGGCGGTGCGCGAGATTCTGGATCGCTTCCCCGGCAAGTTTCTGATTTTCACCGAGTACAGACAGACGTTGGAGACGGTGGTGAATCAACTGGGCAAATGGGGCGTCGAGGCGCAGGGCTTCCACGGCGGTATGGACATCCGCCAGAAAGAGGCTGCCGTCGCCCGTTTCCGCGACGAAGGCCCGGATGGGGCGCGCGTCCTGGTCAGCACCGAAAGCGGCGCCGAGGGGCGCAACCTGCAGTTCTGTCATCAGTTGATTAACTATGATCTGCCCTGGAACCCCATGCGCGTCGAACAGCGTATTGGCCGCTTGCACCGGCTCGGCCAGGAAAGCGACGTGATGATCTTCAATTTATCCTGTCACGAGACGATTGAGGCGCACATCATCGACCTGCTGGCCCGCAAGATCCGTATGTTCGAGCTGGTGATCGGCGAACTCGATCTGATCCTGGGCAACCTGGACGGCGCCAAGTCATTCGAGGACCTGCTGCGCCAGGCCTGGGAGTCCAGCGCCAATAATGTAGAGTTGGAGCAACGGCTCGAAGAGGTCGGCGATGTGTTGGTTCAAGCGCGCCGTCGCTATGAGCAGATCAGCGAAAGCAATCGCTACCTGGATGCCGTCTTTGAAGCAACATAACTACTGACCGAGTGACCACGTGGGCTGAGGTGTGTGATGACTACTTCCCCCCTCCCACCCAGCCATATCAGGCGCAGACAGATCCGTAGCCCATCGGGTGTGTCCCATATTATTGGGCCATGTCCACCGGGAAGCCACGACGGATGGACACGGAGGTCCATCCCTACGTGTAGGGACCGGCCTCCGTGCCGGTCTGTTCTGCGTAGCTGCCCTGAAGATCAGAACCGAAATACTTGGGACGCACCCTAGCCCATCCTGCATACGGACGTCCTATCCTCATCAGCCAAGCCAGACAGAAATTGTCAGCAACTTGTAACACACTTTTCCGCCACAATGCGGTAAAACACTACTTGGTCTGGTTAACATGGCCCTTGTTGCGGTCTGGGTCGCTTACCAGCCTCACCAAACGTGGAGAAATCATGAGCATCTACGAAACGCTGCGCCGCGCCGCCGACGGCTTGTATCCTCAGTTAGTCACCTGGCGACGCGACTTTCACCAACACCCCGAACTGGGCTATCAAGAACTACGCACAGCCGGCATTGTTGCCGAGCATCTGCACAATCTGGGGCTGGAGGTCAGCACCGGCATCGGCAAAACCGGTGTCGTGGCCGTGATCGAAGGGGAGTCTATCGACGAAGACGCGCCCACCGTCCTTTTACGTTTCGATATGGACGCGTTGCCCATCCACGAAGCCAACGATGTCGACTATCGTTCGCAGACTGCGGGTGTGATGCACGCCTGCGGCCATGACGGACACACGGCCATCGGCATGGGCGTGGCCAACCTGTTAACCGAACAGCGAGCAGCCCTGCGCGGACGCGTGAAACTCGTCTTCCAACCGGCCGAAGAAGGGTTGGGCGGCGCATCGGCCATGATCGCCGATGGCGTACTCGATGATCCGCAGCCGGCGGCCGCGTTCGGTCTGCATTTATGGACAGGGTTGCCCCTCAACCAGGTCGTTGTTCAATCTGGCCCGCTGTGGGCCAATGCGGACATGTTTGGGCTGACGGTGCGCGGCAAAGGCGGGCACGGCGCCATGCCCCACGAGACCGTAGACGCCACACTGGTGGCCAGCCACATTGTGGTGGCATGGCAGTCCATCGTTTCGCGCAACGTCAACCCGCAGGATACGGCTGTGGTCTCGGTGGGGAGCCTGCAAAGCGGAAATGCCAGCAACATCATCGCCGAGCAGGCACAACTGCTGGGCACCATCCGATCCTTCTCGCAAGAGGTGCAGCAGTTGCTGCTCCGTCGTCTGGAAGAGATAGCCGTCGCTGTAGCGCAAGGCTTTGGCGCCAGTGCTGACTTTGCCTATCTCGGCGGCTGCCCGGCAACCGTCAACAGTGAAGCCGGGGCGGCCATCATGCAGCAGGTCGCCTCGCAGATCGTCGATCCGGCACAGATCACGCAGATTGCCCCCATGATGGTCGGCGAAGATATGTCGGAATTTCTCAACCGGGCGCCGGGATGTTTCATCCTAATCGGGGCTTCGGATCCGGCGGTTAAATGGCACAGCGCCCATCACAACCCCACCTTCGATTTCGACGAACGAATGATGCCCACAGGGGTTGCACTGTTGGCCGGCGCCGCGATTGACTATCTGAAGAGTGGTGCGACTCGGAGCAGTGCCGTGTGATGGCTTGCACACGTTTGCGAGCGGGGCAAGCGATCGTACGGGGAGATGGGCAATCGCTCTAAATGCGGGGGCTCTCCTGGTCGCTTGTCCCTTACCTTTCACATACGGAATGTACTATAATGAGCTACGATTTTTCAGTACTACGCAGCCTTTGGCGTCGTCCTCGCCGCATACCACGTCGCTACACACGAAGGACAGAAGCGGGCATCCGCCTTATGCAATCATCGAACACGAAACCGATTCTGAACTTGCTGCTCATCGAAGACAACTCGGCCGACGCGCTTCTGTTACGCGAACTCTTTGGCGAAGTTGATCCCACAGGTTTCCAGATTACCCATGTCCATCGCTTTATCAAGGCGCTCGATCTTTTTGCACAGGAGCGCTTCGATCTTGTTCTCCTTGATCTCTCCTTACCCGACAGTCAGGGATTGGACACGCTGGTCCGCTTCCGTCGTTTCAATCCAGACGTGCCTATCGTCGTGCTCACCGGCCTCGACGATCAGGAGATCGCCGCCGAGGCGTTGCGTCGCGGCGCGCAGGACTATCTGGTGAAAGGACGCATTGACGGCGAGTTGATCATACGGTCGGTCCGCTATGCGTTGGAGCGTCAACACGCCATGACTGCGCTGCGCGAAAGCGAGGAACGTTACGTGCTGGCTGCTCGCGCCGCCAACGATGGTCTGTGGGATCGGAACCTGCTCACCGATCAGATCTACTACTCGCCGCGCTGGTGTCTGATGCTCGGCTTCAGTGAAGATGAGATAGGCAACACGCCGTCTGAGTGGTTTCATCGCCTGCACCCAGAGGATGTGGACGCCACGCGTGAGGCCATCGATCTCTATTTGCAGGGCAAGACGACGCACTTCGAACAAGAGTACCGCATTCGCCACCGCTCGGGCAGCTACCGATGGATGCTCTCGCGTGGCATGGCCCTTTACAATGAAACCGGTCACCCCTATCGCATGGCCGGGTCCCAGTCGGACATTACTGTACGCAAACACACGGAAGAGCGCTTGATCCACGACGCGCTCCACGATCCACTGACCCGTCTGCCCAACCGTCTTTTCTTTCACGATCGGCTGGAAAATGCGTTACGCCTGTTTGAAAGCGAAAACAAGCAGTTTGCGGTCCTCTTTCTTGATCTGGATCGCTTCAAGACCATCAACGACAGCCTGGGCCATCTTATCGGCGACCATCTTCTCAGCAGCATCGCCCAGCGGCTGGAACGCTGTATCCCCGCCGAAGGCATGATAGCACGCTTCGGCGGCGATGAATTCGCCGTCCTGTTGCACGATGTTGCCTCCCCGAATGACGCCGTCCGCGTCGCCAAGCATGTGCACGAAGCCATGAAAGAGCCGTTTGTCATCCACGGCCACGAGGTATTTACCAGCGGCAGTATCGGCATCGCCCTGAGCAGTGAAAACTACACGCGCACCGAAGAGATCCTGCGTGATGCGGATACGGCCATGTACCGCGCCAAAGCGGCGGGGATGGGCAAATATCGACTCTTTGACACGACCATGCACCTGCGCGCAATGGCGTTGTGGCAATTGGAAACCGATCTACGTCGCGCTGTGGAACGCAACGAGTTTGTCATCTACTATCAGCCGATTGTGTCGCTAGAGAATGGGCAACTCGCCGGTTTCGAAGCGCTCGTGCGCTGGAATCACCCGGATCGGGGGCTGCTTTACCCGGCAGATTTTCTGGCTCTGGCCGAAGAGACCGGCCTGCTCAACACGATCGATCGCTGGACGATCCGCCGGGGCGCGCAGCAGCTCAAAGCGTGGCAAGAGCAACATCCACGGCAGCCGGAACTCTTCCTCAACGTCAATCTCTCTGGCAGCCTGCTCAACCAGTCCGACCTGGCCGGATACGTCGAATCGGTCTTGCAAGCCACCAAAATCAGCCCGAACACGCTCAAACTGGAGATTACCGAGGGCGCAGTGTTGAGTGACATTGCCGGGATCACGCACACACTGGCCGCGCTGCAGAAACTCAATGTGCATCTGTGTATAGACGACTTCGGCACGGGCTACTCCTCGCTGAGTTCACTCCATTACTACCCCATCAACACCCTCAAAATCGACGGTTCGTTCCTCATGAATATGAACAGCGAAACCGGGAATCTGGACATTGTGCGGACGATCATCGCCTTAGCGCACGATCTGGATCTGGAGGTCATCGCCGAAGGGGTGGAAACGCCACACCAGTTCCATCAACTCCAAGCGCTGAACTGTGAGTACGGCCAGGGATCGCTCTTTTCGCAGGCGATCGATTCGCGCAGCAGCCAGTCGCTGCTCACGCAGAATCCACGCTGGATCACGTCGGACACACAAGGAATAAAACGCTCCAAAGTTCGTTGAGAAGTTGACTTTCGCCACTCGATTTGGTAAGATGATTGGCGTTGCTACCGAATCATCGAATCAATCGAATGAATCCGATGATTAACTCCCTGACATCAGGCAATGTTTCCGCATTGTGGCGGCAGCAGTTGTAACGGCGAACTTGTAGTGGCTGGTTCTTTCAGAAAGCGGACCAATGGCGCTCTCGCAGATCGATTCAGACTTCCTCAGTTACCTGATTTCGCATGGATGCGAAGCAGGCACCCGCCTGCCTTCTCTTAACCAGATCAGTGATGAATTGAACGTAAGTGTAGGCAAGCTGCGCGAGCAGATGGAGGTGGCCCGTGTCCTGGGCCTGATCGAAGCCCGTCCTCGCCGCGGGATTGAATGCAACGCCTACAGTTTTCAGCCGGCCGTATTTCAGAGTTTGATCTTCGCCCTCACCCTCAATCGTTCCCTGTTTAATGCCTATAGCGATCTGCGCCGCCAGCTTGAGATCTCCTTTTGGGAAGAAGCTGTGCAGCGTTTGACCGATGAAGACAAGGCCGAGCTTCTGGCTCTTGTTCAGCGCGCCTGGGCAAAACTGCAACATGAGCGCGTCCAAATCCCGCACGCCGAACACCGCGCCTTCCATCTAACAATCTTTCGCCGGTTAGAAAACCCGTTTGTGCTCGGCCTGCTCGAGGCCTATTGGGATGCGTACGAAGCAGTCGATCTAAACACCTATGCAGACTATCGCTACCTGACCGCCGTCTGGCACTATCATCAACAGATCGCGGAGGCGATTTCGCGCGCCGATTATGCCGAAGCCAAGCACCTTCAACAGGAACATATGTTGTTATTGACCACGCGAGGCGTCTCGCCCAACGGAGACGCCATGGAGTCGCACCTGCTTGACGGGCCATCCTGGCGCAATAGCGCCGAGCGGCCCCCGTCACCGGCCTGACGGCTTTCATCGTGCTTTCGAGTGGAAGTTACTCTGTATGCAGCGGTTGGCTCAGCCGACGAACAGGTGCAGCCGCCAATCGCAGAGTTGTGCAATTTTTCTAATAGTCGTGTTTCAACCGCTTATTTTCGTCCCCGCAACAAGGAGGGAAGCATGAGTGTAGTTCTCGAGAACGCACCGGCACCGGAAACGGAGCAAAAAGGTGTCATCAACGACTTTGCAATCAGCGTGGCAACGGTTAACGGCTCCGGTAGCCAGACCAGCAACGGTATTCTGATCCGCACCCTATTCAAGATGGGAATTCCCGTCAACGGCAAGAATTTATTCCCCAGTAACATTCAGGGGTTGCCCACCTGGTACATGATCCGGTTGAGCAAAGAGGGATTCCTGGCCCGCCGTGAAACCGTAGAGGTTCAGGTGTGCATGAACGGCCGTACTGTGGCCGAAGACATGGACGCAGTGGCCCCCGGCGGTATCATCCTATACGACGACTCTTTGCCCATCGCCAATCACCGCAAGGACGTCACCTATTACCCAATGCCGGTGAAGGATCTGGTGAAAGCCGCCGATCTCCCCTTTAACCTGCGCGATTATGTGGCCAATATGGTCTACGTGGGTGTGCTGGCCCATCTGCTGGATATGGACATGGTCGAGATCGAAGAGGCCCTGAAATGGAACTTTGGCGGCAAGCCGAAGCCCATCGCCCTCAACATGGACATGGTCAACCGTGCCTTTACGTGGGCCAAAGAGAACCTGACCAAGAGCGATCCGTATCGGGTCGAGAGGATGACCGGCTTTAACGAAAACAAGATCCTGGTCGACGGCAATACGGCGGCGGCGTTGGGTGCTATTTTCGGCGGCATGACCGTTGCCTCGTGGTATCCGATTACGCCATCATCCAGTGTAGTCGAGACCATCAGCCAGTATGCCCCCAAACTGCGTACCGATCCAGACACAGGAAACGCCACCTACGCCATCGTCCAGGCCGAGGATGAGTTGGCGGCGGCGGGTATGGTGATCGGCGCAGGTTGGGCCGGTGCCCGTGCCATGACCGCCACCAGTGGCCCTGGTATCAGCCTGATGTCAGAGTTTGCCGGCCTCGCCTATTTCGCCGAGATCCCTGCCGTCATCTGGGACATTCAACGCATGGGCCCCAGCACCGGTCTGCCCACGCGTACGGCACAGAGCGACATTTTGGCGGCCTATTATGCAAGCCACGGCGACACGCGCCACGTAGTGCTCTTCCCCTCATCGCCCGCCGAGTGCTTTGAGTTCGCCAACACCGCCTTTGATCTGGCCGAACAGTTGCAGACGCTGGTCTTTGTTCTCAGCGATCTGGATCTGGGTATGAACATGCACATCAGCGATCCATTTGACTACCCCGAAGCGCCCCTGAACCGCGGTAAAGTCCTTAGTGCGGAGGATCTAGACGAGTTGGGCGGATCATGGGGTCGGTACAAAGATGTGGACGGCGACGGCATCCCCTACCGCACCTTGCCCGGGACCGATCACAAGATGGCCGCATACTTTACGCGCGGCACCGGCCACAACGAATACGCCGTCTACAGTGAACGCCCGGATGACTGGGAGAACAATCTGGCACGCTTGCACCGCAAGTTTGAAACGGCGCGACAGATGGTCCCCGCTGCTGTCATCGACGAACGCCCAGAAGCGCGGGTCGGCCTGATCGGCTTCGGTAGCAACGACGCCGCCATCGAGGAAGCACGTGCGCGCCTGGCCAAAGAAGGTGTCGAGACGAGCTACCTGCGGCTGCGCGCGCTGCCCATCAGTAGCAGTGTGCGCGAGTTCATCCATCATCACGATCTGACCTTTGTGGTCGAGACCAATTTTGACGGACAGCTACATACGATTGTACGGAGCGAAGAACCGGCCTATGCAGCCAAAATTGTCTCGCTGCGCAAGTGCGATGGGCTGTCGCTCAGCGCGCGCTTCATCACTGAAGGTGTCTTGAGCAACCTGGAATAGATCCTTGCGGTGATTTGACTTGTCCACATCCAACGTCTCAGACGTTTTTATAGAGGAGTCATCATACATGAGCAGCAAAGCAGAAGAACTGAAGAAGCTGGCCGCCAAGAAGGCCGCCGCCGCACGCAAAACGACGGCCACGCAGAAGGTCAACACGCTGGGTCTAGAGAAAAACGACTACAAGGGCAGAGCGTCCACGCTGTGCAAAGGCTGCGGCCACGATAGCATCAGCCAGCGCATTATGAACGTCGCCTGGGATTTGAACCTGGATCAGACCCAGGTCATTAAGATGAGCGGCATTGGGTGCAGCAGCAAGACGCCTGCCTACTGGCTGGGGTGGAGCCACGGCTTCAACAGTGTCCACGGGCGTATGCCGTCGGTTGCTACCGGGGCGATCATGGCCAATCACAACCTGACGACGATTGCCGTCAGCGGTGACGGGGATACGGCTTCGATCGGTATCGGTCAGTTCAAACATGCCGCACGCCGCAACGTACCCATGGTCTACATCGTCGAAAACAACGGCGTCTACGGTCTGACCAAAGGCCAGTTCAGCGCCACCGCCGACGAAGGTCAGCAGCTCAAATATCAGGGCGTGAACGAAATGCCGCCGCTAGACGTCTGCCTGGAAGCACTGGCGGCCAATGCGACGTTTGTGGCGCGCAGCTTTGCAGGCGACCCCAAACAGGTTGAAGAGCTGCTCAAGGCAGCACTCAGCCACCGCGGCATCGCCATCCTCGACATCATCAGCCCGTGTGTCACCTTCAACAACCATGACACTTCAACCAAGAGCTACGGGTTTGGCAAAGAAAACGAGGTTGCGCTACACGAGCTCAACTTTGTTCCCTTCACGCTTGATGAGATCGAAATCGAAGAGTACGAAGATGAAACCGAAGTGGAGCTACACGACGGCTCAAAGTTGCGGCTCAAGAAGCTTGATCCGAGCCACGATCCCACAGACAAGTCGGCAGCCTACCGCGCTGTCGAACGCGGCCACAAAGAAGGCAAGCTGATTACCGGTTTGCTCTATGTCACCGAAACAGAACCCGATCTGGTGGAACTGCTGCAAATGACGCCTACTCCGCTGGCGCAGTTGCCGGTGGAAAAGCTGCGTCCTGACCGTAAGGCCCTGGCCGACATCATGGCAAGTCTGTAAACACTCGCCACACCAAAAGGCCGGGAACCGTCTGGTTCCCGGCCTTTTTCAGTTCAAGCCGCTGTGGTGCGGCCCAGCAATTCCAAATTTGGCATGACCAGAGGGACTAGCGCCGGTTGAGTAGCCGAGTCTGCGAGGCATATCGAAACCCAAGCGGGTTTAATGACGAGATCTCGTAGACCCGCTTCCTTGATTTCGTTTGGTACAGGCGTTGCGCCATAACGCTGCGCACTCAATCGGCGGTCGCTAACCCTGGTTTGCCGTTTGTACCTTCAAATTTGGAATTCCTGGGTGCGGCCCCCAAACCTGGCCTGGGGCCATGAGAAAGAAGGGTCACGACAAAGATGACGAAGACGCGCGTACTCACCGTGGACAGGGACAACCCCGACCTGGGGCTCATGCAAGAGGCGGCAGCGCTCATCCTGGCCGGAGAATTGGTGGCTTTCCCGACGGAGACGGTTTACGGGTTGGGCGCCAACGCCTTCGATGCCGCCGCCGTAGACAAGATCTTCGCAGCCAAAGGCCGCCCGGCCTCGGATCCCCTGATCGCACACATCTACGTCATCGCGCAACTCGCCCAGATCTGTCACAGCGTGCCCGACGTTACCTGGGATCTGGCGCAGGCATTCTGGCCGGGGCCTTTAACGCTGGTGCTGCCCAAACAGGATTGTATTCCGCCCAATGTGTCGGCGGGGTTGCCCACGGTGGCGGTGCGCATGCCCAATCACCGCGTACCCTACCTGCTCTTGCGGCTTGCCGACGTGCCCATCGTTGCGCCCAGCGCCAACCTCTTCTCACGGCCCAGCCCGACCCTGGCCCAGCATGTGCTCGACGATCTGAATGGGCGCATACCGCTGATCCTCGATGCGGGGCCGACGGATATCGGCGTCGAGTCCACGGTGCTCGATCTGACCCAAGAGACGCCCATGATCCTGCGACCGGGCGGGCTGCCAATCGAACAACTGCGCACGGTGGTTCCTGCCGTGCGCTACAGCCCTCGCTATGCCGCCATGGCGCAAGACGCCGAAGCCACCGCCTCGCCGGGGATGATGATCAAACACTACTCGCCCAATGCAGAAGTGCTGCTCTTCACCGGTCCGTTGCAACCTGTGCTGAGGCAGATGAAGGAAGCCGCCCAGGAACGTATAGCAGCCGGGCAGTCGGTCGGGATGCTGATCGCAGATGAGGACGTCGACTACTTTGCCGGCAGCGGAGCGCAGATCACAGCGCTTGGATCACAGGCAGCCCTGCCGCGCATAGCACAGACACTCTTTGCCGGTATGCGTTCGTTGGAACACGCCGGCGTTGATGTGATCATCACACGCACATTTGATCGAGCCGGGTTGGGGCTGGCGATCGCCGATCGGCTGATCCGCGCCACCGAAGGGCGCGTGATCGAAGTTTAGGCCCCTAATCCGATTCGGCACTCTGCTCACCATAAACGCCACGTAGCTCGGGCGGGAGCATGGCAGCGATGGCCGCCATTATCTGATCCGTGCAGAGTTGCAGATACTCTGGGGTGATGTTGGGTGGGCTTTCCAGTCGAATAGGCGGGCCGAATCGAAGCGTCACAGGCGGACGGCGCAATGGATTCTTCCACTCTCGGTTAAGCCGCCCCACGCCGACCACAGCCGCCGGGATAATGGGGACGCCCGTCTCCAGGGCGATGCGCGCAGCACCGTTGCGTCCACGCGTCAGGCCCCTGTCACGATCGCGCGTCCCCTCGGGGAACATACCCAGGACCTTCCCCTCGCGAACGAGACGAATACTGGTCTGAATCGCCTGTACATCCTGTCGGCCACGGCGCACCGGGAAGGCACCCAAGCGGTGCAGCGCCGCTGTCAGCAGTGGATGGACCTTGAAGAGTTCGTCTTTGGCCATAAAGAAAATCTGCCTGGGAGACGAGTACCCCAACACGAGCACATCCAATTCACCTGGATGGTTACAGGCGAGCACAGCCCCCCCTTGGGCAGGCACATGTTGGCGGCCTTCGATTTGCAGGCGGCAGGTTATGGGGCGGCTGGCACTGATAATGAGATGACAGATCTTCCAGAATAAAAAGGCGTCTTTTGGCGGCCACATGCGCACGTTGATCCTGATCTATGGTGATTGGAAGGCGACAATAGTGAGAAGTCATTGAGTCAATGACAGGTTACGCAGAATCCGGCCTGCTTTGCGCCGCCGTATACTAATTGAGGCGGGCAACCGTCTGACGAATCTGTTCCAGGATTGACAACAGATCGAGCGTGTCGAGCGAGGGTTCTGTGGGTGGCTCTTCGCCGAACAGCGGCAAGAAGGGCTGCGCCACGCCAATTGGCCGAGATTCGATGAAGCGATGGATCTGACGGCGCTGGTAAAAAACACGTCGCAGGTCACTTTCCGCGCCCAGGAACTGCCCACACCGATAGCGCAGCAAGGCCCGTTCGCGCCAGAGTGTTGTCTCTTCAGGCGCAACCAACACCATAAAATCCAACACTTCGGCCGCCTTTGTCAGTTCCTCTCGGCCCAGGTAGAACGAGCGCAGATTGTTGAGCAAACGCAGGATCAACGTCGTAGACGTTACCTGATAGCTGTTCAACGGTAGTTCCAATTCAACAGGACGGCCGAAGATCTGCGTCAGATAGATGTCAATGGCGTCCTCGGCGATGCTGCGACCGTAAAAGGGATCGATCAGCAGCGATTCACTCGGCCCCTGATGACGAAGCATGAAGTGACCGGGGAAACCCATCCCCTGCAACGGAATCGCCAGCCTGCGCCCCACCGCCATGTACAACAGGCTCAACGAAATAGGGAGCCCTAGCCGACGCGCCAACACACGATGCAGGAAGCTGTTGTCCGGCTCGTAATAGTTGAGTTCGTTGCCCACAAAGCCCATTTGCTCGTACAAGACGGTAAGCAAGGCTTCGACGCGGCCCTGCTGATCTTGAGACGGCAGGGCTTCGTCCACGTGCAGCGCCAGATCATCGAGGCGGGCCACGTAGTCGTCCACGTCAAGCTGCGGAGTTTGTAGAGAACCCAAGAGCAGCGCAAGCCGTTCAAGCTGTGGAGAGGGCGCCGCCAATTCTCTTTCGAACTCCGCTTGATAGTTCATAACGCGACCCCATCGTCTGTCACCGCCACTTGCACGGGTTGGTGCGACGCAACCTGATTCTGATGCCGCTGCCGTTGGCGGGCGATCTCCTGCTGCAAAATTCGCCGCACCACGGGGATCGAAGTGGCGTATGTGGCATCCACCCCAAAATAGCTCATACTCTTGCTCAGCAGCGTTTGGCGGCGGCTGATCGGCGTGTCACTGGCGTAGTGCAGGATGCCGATATCGTAGGGCGCATTGATAAAAATGTTGACAATCTCATTCAATGGGTAGCGTTTTGGGTAGATGTCTTCATAAATGGCGCTCAGGTAAGGACCGGCCTCCATTTCGATGTCGGTGTAACTCTCCTCATAGAAAACGTGCATGAACTCGCGATTTTGCAGAAAGGTGCCCCGCACCGTCACCGCTTTTTGATTGTCGAAGACCGTTCCATAGTTGAGGAAGGGCGCCACATCCTGTGCCGTGAAACAATTGCGGAAGAGGAAGGTGTTCTTCGAGTGCTCATCGTAGATGACGTTGGGGATCAGCACGTCGCCCACGCGTCCATTCAACGTGGCGGCTTTGCCCAGAATGTAGACGCCGAGCAGATCGCTGACAGCCGTGCTTACCTGGCTAAACAGGTGATAGGCCGCCATACCCAACGGATAGTCGATGTTCAGAATCAGGGCATCGCTCTCGCGCAACAAGGCCAGGTCATCCTCGCTGAATTGGCCGATTCGCGGATCGATCCAGGCAGGCACAAGTTTGCCCAGTTCGATCAACTGTACTTCCACATCCAGGCAGCGCGGATTGCTCACCCGCACTGAGCCGACGGCCGCTTCTTGTTCATCCATCATACGCCGTGCGCGTTCCGCATAGGACGGATGATTGAGCAAGAGACGCGAGGCATAGTAGAGGAAGTTGCCGTACTGATCGTGGTGTTCCTCCTGTAAGCGTCTGTGCTCTTGATCGAGGCCTTCGGGCTTTTCGGCCAACACAAACTCGACAATCTCATCCTTTAAACGACCGACGAAACCCGACAACAGATTGACGATGCTGTGCGTGTTGCTGCTCACGAAGTAGATCGGGCGTTCTGTGAGATCAGTGGAAAAGTCCTCTTCCAGTTGCTGCCACCAGATCTGCACGGCTTTGCGGTAATCACTGAGACCGCTGCCCAGCACGTTAAGACGGACGTCGAGACGGCGCGTGGCCGCTTTTCGCAAATTGTCGACAAAGTGCCGCCCCGGCCAGGCACTCTGTAAACGCTCGAAATCGTCTGGGCTTAACTCCAGCACAGCACGAACCACCTCAAGATCATCTGCGCTTAGCTCAACCCCGTGCCTCTCATCGACGGTAGCCGGCTCGCCCGAAGGCATCTGTTCGGGTAAGGCAAGAAACCCCAACTGCGAACGATTGCGCATCAACTTATCGTGTAGCTTGTTCCACTCGATCTGGTAGGTCACCATGCTGGGGATCATATCGTCGATGTCGCTGACGCTGGCGATAAACGCCGCCAGGATACGCCGATCCGTGTCGAAGTACATCTTGCGGCGGCGGGCGCGGGCCTTCACACGCGGCCAGGACTCAACATCAGGGTAGCCGCGCCGGCGAAAAACCTCTTCCATCTGCCCTAATACAACCATCGAAACGTCGGGGAAACAGGGCGGCAAACGCATGGCGGAATAGCTCAAGGCTGCCATCTCGATTTCAGAGGAACCGGCGCGGTAGTGCAGGCTTGAATTCATGCCCACATGGGTCTCTTCGAGACTGCGCAGGCGGATGGGCCCAGAGCTGCGCAGTAAAGAATAGAGTGTGCGTACGTAGAGTTCAATTTCCTCGTTGCCGGCCGACGGGGGAGTGCGATCCATGACCTGATCCTTATAGGTTCATTCAATTGGTACAGTATGTCTAAGGTACCACCGGCGCACCGTTCTGGCAAGAGAGCGAGCGTCGGTTGAGTAGGGGCGCTTCAGAAAGCGGGTCTGCGAGCCGTATCGAAACCAGCGAAGCGGGTCAGCACTGGATCGCCCTCGAACCCGCTGGTTTCGATAAGCCCTCCGCAAGCTCCGGGCACTCAACCGGCGCTAGTCCCTCTGGTCAAGCCAAATTTAGACTTCCTGGATTCTGGTAGGGGCTGCACCCATGCCCCGCTAGAAGAGTGCCAGTTGCCCGGCGTCGTCTTGATCGGTGGGGGTACGTGGCGGTGGAGACCAGACGGGTATGGGGTACAGCGGATCAATGCGGGCTAGCAGCCGGCGCACGCTGGCAGGCGAATGGCCTTCAAAGGGATTGTGCACATAGGTAAAGACGTCGCTTCCCTGTTCCAGTTCCTGGGCCAGACGTGCGGCCCATCGATCCAAAATCTCATCTTGAGGACGTTGTATTTCACGGTCACTGGGCAGATTGTCCCGATCATTGCCGATGATCCGCACGAAGAGGAAGGGACAGGCGCCGGCTGTCGAGGCCAACAGCGGCCTCGCAGCCCGCCAGGCCTCAAAGTGATCAGGGGTACCCGTGCGCTCGACGACCACCAAAGACATCCCCCGCTCGGCCAGAAAACGAGCGAAGGCCTCGGTCATCAGATCGGCTGCACGTACCTCTACCGCCAGGCGCAAACCGTTCAATTCCACAGCCAGCCAGTCCAGGTAGTCGGCCAGAACGCGGCCATAGCGAGCTCTTGTGAACTGAGCCGGGAACTGCAAAAATCCCGGTGCAGCCAGCGATCCCAGCGAGCGCAGTACATCCAGATAGGCCAGCGTCTCTGTGCGGCAGTCGACCAGCCGCTTCTCATGGGTAATCAAACGCGGGGCTTTGAGCGCAAAGGCGAAACCTTGCGGCACACTCTCTACCCACTGCAATACCGTAGAGGGCGCGGGCAGCGCGTAAAAGCTGGTGTTTACCTCAACGCTGTTGAACTGACTGGCATAGTACGTCAACTGACTTTTGGCAGCCAGGCCCGCGGGATAGAAGACCTCGCGCCAATCGTCAAATGTCCAAGACGACGTGCCTATGTGCAACTTGTACAAACCGGCGGATGGACATGCGGCCTGTTCTGTGTGATCAGCCATGATGATACAACCAGGTAGGCAAGAAACCCTCGTTTTGATCCAAACTGCACGATTTACCGTTACGAAGCCCCCAAAAACAACCAAAGCCCTGGAACGTCGTACACAATGTCCAGTGCATTGTGCCACTTTTTGTGCAACTTTGCCAGTTGTACGGCGCAACCGGCGAGCGTATTCTATCACCAGACTTCAACGGGGAAGTTTTGAGTTTATAGCGTCTATCGTTTTGATGATTACCCCACGTGAAGGAGTTTTCCATGAAGTCCATTGCTCGTATCGTCGACTATGGGAAGCGCAACTGGCTCCGTGCGCTACCGATTGTCGCCATCCTCACCGTTTTGTTTGCACAGAAGTCGTTTGCGCAGGATGATGGTCCATCCCCGGCCGAGATGGGGTATGCCATCGACAATATGATGCTGTTCATTGCAGCGATCCTTGTGCTCTTTATGCAGGCAGGGTTTGCGCTGGTCGAGTCAGGCTTTAACGCCTCTAAGAACGCGTTGAACATCATGTTTAAGAATTTCATCGATGTCAACGTTGGCGTTCTGATCTTCTGGCTCTTTGGCTTTGGGATCATGTATGGCAAGGCCGTCATCCCCGGCTGGCTGGCCTGGGGTGGGTTTGGCATCAGCGAGGTCGGTCTGACACCGGCCGCCGGTGCGCTGAATCCGCAGGTTGCCTGGCTCTTCCAGGTTGCGTTTGCCGCTACGGCAGCTACCATTGTGTCAGGTGCTGTGGCCGGTCGTATGCAGTTCTCAGGATACCTTATCTACTCGGTCTTCATCACGGCAATTGTCTACCCCATTAGCGGTTACTGGATGTGGGGCGGTGGTTGGCTGGCGGAAATGGGTTTCCACGATTTCGCCGGATCATTGGTGGTGCATGCAGTGGGCGGTTTTGCCGGTCTGGCCGGCGCCATCTTGCTTGGACCGCGCATTGGTCGATTCGCCAAGGATGGCGCCAGCGTATCTGCGCCGCACAACTATACCCTGGCGACACTAGGCGTCTTTATCCTCTGGATCGGTTGGTATGGTTTCAATCCGGGCAGCCAGTTGGCCTTCGTGGGCGGCGGCAACACAGATGCAGTGGTGTTGATTGCCGTCAACACCACCCTGGCCGCTGCCGGCGGCGCCGTGGCAGCGTTGATCCTTTCACACTTTGTCACCGGCAAGTTTGATCTGGGTATGGCCTTGAACGGTATGTTGGCCGGCCTGGTCGGCGTGACGGCAAACTGCGACGCCGTGACCAACGGCGAAGCAATCATCATCGGTGCGGTTGCCGGTGTCCTGATGATCGGTGCAACCCAGTTACTCGAGCGGCTCAAGATTGACGATGCGGTGGGTGCATTCCCCGTACATGGGGTCGGTGGCGTATGGGGTGGTATTGCCGCCGGCATCTTTGGCGGTCAGCCGTTGGTGGCACAGATTGTCGGTTCCATTGCAATTCCGTTGTGGGCGTTCGTCACCGTCTTTGCCCTGTTCTTCGTGCTGAAGTCAGTCAAGATGCTGCGTGTCTCGCCCGAAGAGGAGATGGAAGGTCTCGACATTTCAGAACATGGCGCACGTGCGTATGGTCCGGTTGCCGGCGCTATGGCCACTGGAGACTAACTCTTTGTAGGAACGCGCGGATCAGGGAATGCAAGTCTTCACCCATTCTAGTTCACAGGCGGCACGGGGGATTCCCCGTGCCGCCTGTGTTTTTGTCCCATGCGCTGCCGGCGTCAAACCCGCAGTCTGATCAGCGCCGGCTGACGCTCCTTCTCGTGACTCGGTTCATCAAACCCTGTGTAACAGGGTGCGTCCCAAGTATTTCGGTTCTGAACTTCAGGGCAGCTATGCAGAACGGACCGGCACGGAGGCCGGTCCCTACCCGTAGGGATGGACCTCCGTGTCCATCCGTCGTGGCTTCCCGCTAGACATGGACCCACCCAATACTCTGGGACACAAACTGTGTAACATGCCCACTTGTCAAGCACGTTTTTTCGTATATAATGCACAACAGTTCCTTGTCACGCAGATGAGTGGAGAGACGCATGAGTCGCCCTGTCTATGGGTACGCAGGCATCGGGGATCTTTATCCGACGCAGCAGTTTGGCGCTTATCAAATCGAACGCAAACTCGGAGAAGGCGCCGTGGCCGCCGTCTACAGTGCGCGAACTCAGGATGGTCGGCAGGTTGCCTTGAAAGTGTTGACGCCCGCAGCGGCCAGTCAGCCCAAGATCCGAGCGCTATTCCGCCAGGAATATCAACTGCTGCAACGGTTCCGCCACCCACACATCGTGCCGGTTTATGACTTTGGCGACCAGGACGGACGCCCATACATTGTCATGGGGCTCGTCGTCGGTCAAACGCTAGAGGATTTCCTGTCAAACAACAAAGTCATCGGCGAAGTTGCTGCGCTTACGATTGCTCAGCAGATTGCTCGGGCCCTCGATACTATCCATGCGCAAGGAATCGTCCACCGCGATTTGAAACCATCCAACATCCTCATCAGCCAGGAGCGGCGCGTCCTGCTCTTTGATTTTGGAACGGCACTGGACACCTCCGTGCCCACAGTCTCAGAAGACGATGGAATCTACGGGACACCGGCGTTCCTGGCCCCAGAACAGATTCGCAACGATGGCCATGTTGACGGACGCGTGGATCTCTATGCGTTGGGCATCATTCTGTATCGGATGGTCAGCGGGCGCAAACCGTTTTATGGCAGCCGGATGGAAGTTCTCGACGCGCATCTGAGCGAGGAACCGGCAAAACCGTCAACGTTTGCCTACGTATCACCGGCGACAGAAGCCGTCATCCTGAAGGCAATCGCCAAAGATCCAACGGATCGCTACCAAAATGGCGCAGAATTCGAAGCTGCTATGGAAGCGGCAAAGACGGCCGCTCCGCCCGTAGTCGCTCCGCCCGCAGACAATTCATCGATTCCGCGACGAATTCTCCAATGGATTCGCGGAACCCCCACCAACAACGAGTAGAGCAGTCACCCCGCCTTCTGCACGATCAGGGACACGATCATCCCAACCATAGGCAGGCATTGTCGGCCGCCCGGACGACGAAAGACGTCTCCTCTCACACCGTCACCAATCCACAATCCACTCAAAGGACAAGAGTATGGACGCACAAACAGTGGCCACCCTCACGCTGGTGGATCGAACGCACTCTTCGGCGGGCGAACCGACGCCTGCTCGCTATGCTGTCGCCGCCTTCACCACGGCATTGGATGCGGCCGGCGTCGACGTGTCGATCCACCCACACCTTCCCGATCAGGCGGCCTTCACCGTCGTCATCGGATTGAGCACCGATCAACTGATCCGCCGGCTGTTGACCGACGCCGGACTCGCCGTGCCGCTCCAAGCCGAAGGCGTGATCTTCCAATCGTGCGACACCCCGCAAGGACGGCTGCTGGTGATAGCAGGCACCGACGCCTTGGGGTTGGTCTATGCGCTAACCGAAGCCGCCGACACACTCACCTACGCAGGGATAGAGGCGTTAGCCCACATCGCAGACAGCGTGGAATTCCCCGATAATCGCCTGCGTGGGCTGGATCGTTTCATCATGGGGCCGCTCGACGATGAGTGGTTCTATGCCGATGCCTTCTGGGAATATTATCTGGATCGATTGGTCCACGCCCGCTTCAACCGTTTTACCCTGGTGGCCGGTTTCGATACCGCCTACTTTTCTCCTCCCTACCCCTACTTTATTGAGACTCCCGGCTATACGGAGGTAACGGTCAATGGATTGGACGCGGCCGGCCGCGCGCGCAACCTGGCCCAACTGCACCACATCGGCAGCGAGTGCCATCGGCGCGGGCTGGATTTCTTCCTGGCGACGTGGCAGCAGACGCCGTGGACGCAGAACCAGCAGCGCCAGGTGGAAGGTCTGCCCGGCGACGAAGCCACCCTCTCTCTCTACTGTGCCGCCGGGCTCAAAGCCCTGCTGCAACAGTGCCCCCTCATCGACGGCGTGCAGTTGCGCGTCAATCACGAGTCCGGCGTGGGCACACAAGAATCCAACGAAGCCTTCTGGCTGCGCTTGATCGACGCCGTGGCCGGGTGCGGACGAGCGGTCAAGCTGGATCTGCGCGCCAAGGGGTTGACCGACGACATGATCCAGCATGCGCTCAAGCAGGGTCTGTCGCTGTCGGTGCCCACCAAGTATTGGTGCGAGCAGACAGGCCTGCCCCATCACCTGACCCAGATGCGCCGCGAAGAATTGACCCAGCTTGGCAACCTCAACCATAGCCGCCGCTACAGCTATTCTGATCTGCTGCGCAAGCCGCACTGGTACGACATGATCTACCGGCTGTGGACGCTGGGCAGCACAACCCTCTTTCTGTGGGGTGACCCCGACTATGTGCGCCGCTTCTCGGCCAGTTGCCGTGTGGGCGACGCCGCCGGATTTACGGTGGCTGCGCCACTGAGCATGAAGGGCGGACACGCCACGATCCAGGCCGATCCGTGGCCGATCTTCGCCGATTCCTCGTTACGCAGTGGCGATTGGGAGGATGAACGACACTGGCTTTTTTATCTGCTCTACGGGCGGATTGGCTATTCTGCGCGCACCTCTGCCCAGGTCTGGCGGCGAGTTCTCAAGCAGCACTTCGGTACAGCCTCCGCCCCGCTCGAACAGGGGATCTACACCGCCGGCCGCATCCTGCCGCTGGTGACGGCGTTCCACATGCCCGTTCACCCCATGCTCCACTATTGGCCGGAGCTTTCCACCGGCGCCGCACTCTTTGCCGAGCACAACCACAACGTTCAGTTTAACCGCGGCTACTATGCTCCCGTCAGCTATGGCAGCGCCGAACCGAGTGATCCCGGTCTGTTTTACGGCATCGACGAGTATGCAGACGACGAGGCACGCCGCCAGATTCAAGGGAAGTATACGCCGCTTCAGGTTGGCGAATGGCTGATCGGCTTTGCGGCGGACGTACGCGCCGCCCTCAGCACAGCGCAGGAGATGATCGATACCGATCACAGCGCCGAGTATCGGGCGCTACGCCTCGATCTGAGCATGTTGGCCGATCTGGCCGAGTACCACGCCCACAAGATCCGGGCGGCACTCGGGCTGGCACGCTATCGTCTCTCCGCCGCTCACACGTCCCTGTCGGCCGCGCGTGATGCAGCCGTCGCCGCCCGCTCATCCTGGGCGGCACTCTCTGAAAAAGGACGGGGCAGCTACTACGACCCGCTGGAGTTCAATGCCGGGCAGAGCCGCGCCCGCGCCGGTCAATGGCACGATTATCTGGCCGAACTGGACGCCGACATCGCCCAACTGGCCGAGATGCTCAGTCACTCGAGCCGGGCAGAAGCGAGCGTCGGCGAGAACAGGGCGGTGAGTGGAGAGAGCAGCACGCCGCTGTTCACTGTACAGGTTGTCGATCCGCCGCAGCGGTGGCAGCCCGGCCAGGATCTGCCCATCCGCGTGCGAAGCGCCAGCAGGGAACACTGGAAAGAGGCGCCTGTACTGCACTTCAGACACGCCAATCAATTGGAGGGTGCCTTCCAGCAGATCCCCATGCAGCCGACCGATGACGGTTTTATTGCGGTGATTCCCGGCGATGCTATCCAGCGGCATTGGGATCTGTTGCTCTACGTGTCGGCAGTTCTGGCCCCACACACCGTCTGGATCTATCCTGGCTTATACCATCCTGTGCATCCCCTGCCCTACTTTGTCATTTCGATTGAGTAATGATGCGGCGGCGAGGAACGCCGAAAGCGTGATTTGATGAGTAGGGGCGCTGCTTGCTGCGCCCACACTGTGCCGGGCGCAGCAAGCAGCGCCCCTACAGTATTGCCATCACTTGACCGTTGACACGATACTAGGCCGCCTGCGCCGGATACGCACCATTCGCACACCATAAGGAGCCAATGTGAAACGCGTGATCGTTACGAGTAAACAGCAAGCCGCCATCGCCGAAGGCCCTGATCCTAAAGCCAAAGAGGATTGGGTGGTGGTAAAGGTCCACGTCGCCCCCATGTGTACCGAGTACAAAGCCTTCGCAGAGGGCAAGAATCAGGATCACTTTGGCCATGAGGCGGCGGGCGAGGTGGTCGAGATAGCCCAGCCGGGCAAGGTTAAAGTAGGGGATCGAGTGGTGGTCATGCCGGGCAACCCCTGCGGGAAATGCGCCTACTGCCTGGACGGAGAGTACATCCATTGCCAGGATGGGGTAGATTTCGCGGCCTTTCACGGCTCGCGCCATGGCAGCGCCACCATGGCCCAATACCTGGTCAAACAGGATCTGGATGCTCGTCCCCATTCCAGATGGGATCTCGTACGAACACGCCGCTATGGCCTGCTGCGGCCTGGGGCCTACCTTTGGGGCGTTTCAAAGAATGCAAGTGGATAAATACGACACCGTGCTGATCACCGGGCTTGGGCCCGTGGGCCTGGGCGGCGTGATCAATGCGCGCTATCGCGGCGCGCGCCCGATTGCGGTTGAAGCCAACAAGTGGCGGGCACAGCGGGCGCTCACCTTGGGCGCAGAGGCCGTGATCGATCCGCGTGACGAGGATGCGCTGAGCCAGATCCTGGGGCGGACGACGAATGGCCGTGGCGTCGATAAGGCCGTGGACTGTTCGGGGGTGGTCGCCGCTCACCGTCTCTGCATCGACGCCACCCGCCGCAAAGGACAGATCGCCTTTGTGGGCGAGTCGAGCGCGGATACGCCGCTGCGCATCAGCCCCGACATGATCCGCAAAGGGCTGACGCTGGTCGGCTCCTGGCATTACAACATGGCAGACACGATCCGCATGATGACGATGATCGGCGAACTGGGTCCGGCGCTTGACAGCCTGATCAGCCATTCCTTCCCCATCGATCAAATACAGGATGCCTGGGCGCTGCAACTCTCCGGCGAATGCGCCAAGGTGCTGCTCAAGCCCTGGGCGTAGCCCATCCAGGGGCGGGGGTTCACATCTAGTACGGTTGGCCGCAGATACCACGGCGAAAATTGGTCGCGTCTACCTCTGGTGGGAACCGTGGACAAATTCCCGCCGGGATTTGCCCGGCTTGGGGCGAACTACATCTTTCGACAGACGAAGCGAGCATGATCTGATGGTACGCTGTAGCCAGACGTGATCGAAATCGGGCGCCAGCGCAAAGATGAGGCCATCTGATGATGCTAAAACGATTTGTTCAGAGTTTGTTTCTACCAATTGCAGCCTTTGCCGTCTACCTTCTGCTGGTAGGTGTGATCCCCGGCATTGCTGCGCCCAAACAGAATCTCCCCAGACGGAAGACAGGGCGGTCGGTCGAAGCCGACACAGACGATCTACGCGAGGATGTTGAATTTGACGTTGACGGAACATCCGTCAGTGCATGGTTCTATCCACCGTCGGGATCGAGTAGGCCGTTTCCCTGTGTGGTGATGGCACACGGTCTGGGCGGCACCAGGCGTATGGGGCTGGCTCGCTATGCCAGGCGATTTCAGGCAGCAGGATTGGCTGTGCTTGTCTTCGACTACCGCTTTTTCGGCAACAGTGCCGGCAGACCGCGCCACTTGATCTGGATTCCCCATCAACTGGCAGACTGGGCGGCAGCCGTCGACTATGTGCGCAGCCGTCCTGAGGTTGACCCGAAACGGATCGCATTGTGGGGCACTTCTTTGAGTGGAGGACATGTGATCACCACTGCGGCCAGCGATCCGACCATCGCCTGTGTCGTCGCTCAATGTCCCGCCCTGGATGGTCATGCGGCGTTCGAGGAAGTCGTGCGCAAGCAGGGGATGGGGGCCATCAACTGGGGATTGATCCTACATGCACAACGCGACCTGGTCCGATCCTGGCTTGGGTTGTCTGCACACAAAGTACCGATTGTTGGGTGTGAAGGCACGATTGCGCTGATGCCTATGCAAGAAGCCGTCGACGCCTTCAGCAAGCTTGCACCCCCCGACTTTGCCAACGAAGCCTGCGCCCGCATCGGCGTGCGCCTGGACAAGTATCGGCCGGTCAAGCAGGCAGACGACATACACTGCCCGGTGCTCCTGCAGATTTGCAAGGACGATGCGACGACGCCGCCCGCCGTCGTTGAAGAAGCGTCTCGCCGGTTGGGGCAACACGCGCAGATCATCCACTATGCCATCGGTCACTTCGATATCTATCAGGGTGTACACTTTGAACAGGCTCTGGACGATCAGAGCCGGTTTCTGAGAGCAACGCTGGGCTGAAAAAGGCGTACGTTCCCACGTTGACATCCACGCCCGAGCGGTCTATATTGGCGGCGCAACCAGATCCAACCCATTCGCCAATCACACGGAGGAGCCCTCTATGCCCTTTTTCGATCCCAACGAACGCGCCGCCCACGAACTCTTTCCCGGCATCGTCACCCGCACCTTCTGGGGTGACAAGATTCTGATCTCAATGCTTGATCTGGAACCACACGGAGACGTTCCCTTTCACAGCCACCCGCACGAACAGGCCGGCGTCGTCATTGAAGGAGAACTCGAACTCACCATCGGCGGCGAAGTGCGCTTGCTGACGGCGGGGCAGCTCTTCGTCATTCCCGGCGGCGTTGAACACCGCGCCCGTACCCTTGAAAAACCCGCCAAGGTGATTGATATTTTCAGCCCTGTACGCGAGGAGTATAAGTTCTAGGGATCGCTGCAATCGCGCATAAAGCCGCAGGTGGGGCAGGTGATTTTGCAGTGGTGTTTGTCTACGTCTCCGCCGCAGAGCCAGCAATAGGTGTCATCTTCGGGGGTGTAGATCGGCTGAAAAGAGGGAGCGGCCACAGCTTGCTGCGCGGCCAGAACTTCGGCGTGGCTCCGGCGCTCATAGACATGGGTGCCGTCCACGCCGTAGAAGGTGGCTTCGTACCACTGAAACTCGCCCTTATCATAGACGAAGTTGGCCGAGAAGATCCGATCCTCAAAGATCCAGGGGACGAAGACGCGATCACCCGGCCACAGATTGAGGTCGAGAAGCTTGTCGTCGTCGATCCACTGTAAGATGCCCTCGGCCGAATCGATCAACGTTCCCTCGAACTCGTCGAAAGTATAGAGGAAGGTGTACCAGTCATCGATCTGATCGAAGGCAGGAAAGGTGATGAACCCGCGCAGCCGTGGCCGGCCACAGCGCAATCCACTCTCCTCATAGACCTCGCGCACGGCGCACGCCTCTGGTGATTCCCCAGGCTCCACCTTGCCGCCAAGACCGTTCCACTTGCCCTGGTGCATGTCATTTTCTTTTTTCACACGATGCAACATCAAAGTCTGGCCGTGGTGCTGGACGTAACAAAGCGTAGCGAGCTTCATACTGGACCTCGGAAACACTGACGGAGAGATGAGGGAACTAAAACGCCGCCAGTTCTTTGGCGCGCGCATAGATCTTCTCGGCGCTGGGGCGGTAGGCGTCTTCCAGTGGTGGGCTGAAGGGGATGGGTGTATCCAGCCCGGTGAGGCGCTGGATGGGGGCATCGAGCCATTCGAATGCCTGTTCACTGATGATCGAGGCGATCTCGGCGCCCAGACCGGTGTTGCCGTTGGCGGCGTGCACGATCAAGATCTTGCCCGTCTTGCGCGCCGTGGCGAGGATGGCGTCGGTGTCAAGCGGTTTGAGCGTGCGCAGATCGAGCACATCGGCGTGGATGCCCTCGGCGGCAAGCCGTTCGGCCGCGGCCAATGATTCGCGCACCATCGTGCTGTAGCTGATGATCGATAGATCTTCGCCGCTGCGCGCCAGGTTGGCTTTGCCAATCGGCACAACATACTCACCGCCGGGCACAGCGCCCTTCATCGAGCGATAGAGCGGTTTGCTTTCAAAATAGATGACCGGGTTGTTGTCGCGGATGGCGGCGATCAGCAGCCCTTTGGCGTCGGCGGGGGTAGCCGGCGCCACGACCTTGAGCCCAGGCGTATGCGTAAACCATGCTTCTGGGTTCTGGCTGTGGAAAGGACCAGAGCGCAATCCCCCATCACTGGGCGCACGGATCACCCAGGGGATGGCACTGCCCCAGCGGTAGTGGTTGGTGGCGGCAAACTGGACGATGGCATCGAAACCAGAGGTGATGAAGTCGGCAAACTGCACTTCGATCACCGGCCGGAAGCCCATCAAGGCCATGCCCGAGGCCATGCCGATGAAGCCGTTCTCGCTGATCGGGGTGTTGATCACCCGATCGGTACCGAAGCGATCCGACAGCCCCTTGGTCACCTTGAAGGCGCCGCCGAACGGATCGGCCACATCCTCGCCGATCACCACCACGTTGGCATCGTGTTCCATCTCGAAGTGCAGCGCGGCGTTGATAGCGGCCAGATAAGTCATTTCCGCCTGCTCAGGATCAACGTCAGGCGCTTTGGCGAACCCGAAATTGGTGGCAAGCTTGCTCATCAGACCATCCTCCAACAGAAAATAGTTTGTTCGGAAACGTTGGTGCTGCCTATTGTAGCATAGTCGCCCTGTTTCTATTCTGGGCCAGGGCAGGGCAGAGTGCCCATGAAATGAGTTTGGTGTAAAAAGTGCACTATACAGATAGCGCACTTTTTACACCAAACTCATCCCCTAACAATCGCTACCTGGCCGATTGAAACTGTGCATCCACCACGGCCAACGTCGCCACGTTGACAATGTCTTCGACCTCGGCCCCTGTTTCCAGGACGTGGATCGGTTTACCCATGCCCACCAGAATCGGACCAATCGCCTCGGCCCCACCCAGACGGCTGAGCAGTTTGTAGGCCGTGTTGGCCGAAGCCAGCGCCGGGAAGACAAGCACGTTGGCATCCTGTACCTGGCTGAAGGGATAAAGCTGCTGCATCAGCTCGGGCACCACAGCCACGTCGGCCTGCATTTCGCCGTCGATCACCAGATCCGGGCGCCATTGCTTCACCAACTCGGTGGCGCGACGCACTTTATCCGATTGGCTGTGTCGGGTGCTGCCAAAATTCGAGAAGCTCAGCATCGCTACACGCGGCGTAATGTCGAACTGCGTCGCCAGATCGGCGGCGTTGATGGCAATGCTGGCCAGCGTCTCCTCATCCGGCTCGATGTTGACGGTAGCGTCGCTGAAGAAGTAGATCCGATCGTTGACGATCATCAGGTAAACACCACTAAGCACACCACGACCAGGCGCAGTGCCCACCGTCTGCAAGGCAGGGCGCAACACTTCGGGGTAGTTGTAGGTCAACCCCGAAATGAAGGTGTCGGCGTCGCCATTGAGCACCATGGCCGGGCCAAAGTAATTGGGCTGACGCATCATGTCCAGGGCCGAAGCGACAGTGACGCCCTTGCGCTGCCGCCGCTGATAGAAGGCGTTTGCATAGACCTGGCGCTGTTCGCTCAGGTTGGGGTCCACCACAGTGGGCTCGTACTTCAACCCCAGTTCGGCACAACGCGCTTTAATCATCTCTTTGCGGCCCAGCAGGATCGGCGTGCCGAGGCCCTGGGTTTCGACCGCATAGGCCGCACGCACGATTTTGGGATGTTCGCCCTCACCAAAGATGATGCGTTTGGGCGCCGCCATTGCCTTGTGCTGCTGTGTACGCATCACCTGCTCGCCCTTGCCAATGCGCGCCGCCAGCGTATCTAGATAGGTGTCGAGATCGATGTTGCGGCGCGCCACGCCTGTCTCCATGGCCGCCTTGGCCACGGCGGGGGCTACCCACATCAGCACTCGGTTATCCAGCGGGGTGGGGATGATGTACTTCGGCCCAAAGCGCAGTTGGTCGAGTCCGTAGGCCTTCAACACACTATCGGGCACGTCTTCACGGGCCAGGGCGGCCAGGGCGCGGGCAGCCGCCAGTTTCATCTCCATATTGATGGCGCGGGCGCGCACATCCAATGCGCCACGGAAGATGAAGGGGAAGCCCAGCACATTGTTGACCTGGTTGGGGTAATCGCTGCGCCCCGTGCCCATAATCACGGTGTCGGTGCGTGCAGAGACGGCCTCATCGTAGGTGATCTCAGGGTCAGGGTTGGCCATAGCGAAGACAATCGGATTGGCAGCCATGGAACGAACCATATCCTGCGAGACGACGTTGGCTACGGAAAGCCCCACAAAGACATCCGCGCCCACGAAGGCTTCGGCCAGGGTGCGGGCCTCGGTCTCGGCGGCGTACTCCTCTTTCCACTCATTCATGTTCGCCGTGCGCCCCTTGTAGATGACGCCCTTCGAGTCGCACATGACGATATTGCTCTTGTTGGCGCCCAGTGCTACATAGAACTCAGCACAGGCGATGGCCGAGGCGCCGGCGCCGTTGATCAAAATCCTGGCGTCGGCGAACGCCTTCCCGGCGACTTCCAGCGCGTTGATCAGTCCGGCGCCCGAAATGATGGCGGTGCCGTGCTGGTCATCGTGGAAGACGGGAATGTCGAGCCGAGATTGCAGCGTCTGCTCGATGATGAAGCATTCAGGCGCTTTGATGTCTTCCAGGTTGATGCCGCCGAAGGTGGGGGCGATCAACTCGCAGAAACGGATCATCTCCGCCGGATCTTCGGTGTTGACCTCGATATCAAAGACGTCGACATCGGCGAAGCGTTTGAAGAGCACCGCCTTGCCTTCCATGACCGGCTTCGAGGCCAGCGCGCCGCGATTCCCCAGACCGAGGATGGCGGTGCCGTTGCTGATCACGGCGACCAGATTGCCCTTGGCGGTATATTCGAAGGCATCTTCGGGGTTTTCGGCGATTTCTAGGACAGGGATCGCCACACCGGGCGAGTACGCCAGCGATAGATCGCGCTGTGTGGACATAGGTTTGGTGGGGACAATCTTGAGTTTACCCGGACGTCCGCCGGCGTGATAATCCAGCGCATCCTGCTTTGTGAAAGCCATAGAAAGTTCTCCTCGCTAAAGTGTTAACTGCATGAAACCCAAACAACTTTACCTATTCTACTCGTCTTTAGCAGCTTTTCCCCTGACCGATTGGGGGGTGAAATATACACAAATGCGCCGGTATTTGTGATCACAGGCGGCGAAGTACCGATGAAACGCGCAACGATGGGCGCGACACCTTGCCGAACCCGAACCGATCCCACTTCAACTGGCCGCCACCACAAACAAGACGCCATTCTGTGCCGGATCGCGCACAAAGAGACCGTCTCGGCGCGTCTCGTGTGCCACGTGGGCGGCATCCAGCCGTTTCACCAAACGGGTGCACTCGTCCTCGCCGCTGAGGACGATCTCAAACTGACGCAAGCCCACAGCGTCCTCTGGCTGGGGAGGCGCACCGACACCGGCCCAGGTATTCGTGGCCAGGTGATGATGATAGCCACCCGCCGAATAGAAGGCCGCGCCCTGCCAGGTTGCGATTAGATCGAAGCCCACGACGTCAATATAAAAGGACATGGCCGGCGCCAACTGCCCCACATGCAGGTGGACATGACCGATCACGGTGGCCGGATCGAGATCCTGGCGCGACGGAGCCGACTCGCCCAGGATGCCCCGATAGTCGAGTGGTGCATTGACCAGCACAGGGCGGCCATCGACGGTCTGCCATTCGTGACGTGGGCGGTCGCGGTAGACCTCGATACCGTTGCCGTCGGGGTCAGAGAAATAGAGCGCCTCACTGACGCCATGATCCGAGCCGCCAAGCTCTACCTGCTCATCCACCAGGCGGCGCAGGACCTGAGCCAGCGCCGGTCGTGACGGTGTCAACACGGCGAAGTGATAAAGACCGCTGTGATTGGTCACCTGGCGCGCCGACGGATTTTCAACCAGTTGCAATAGATCCGGGCCGCCTGCACCCAGATTGGCCTGGTGGTCGCTACGTTCGTGCACATGAAAACCGATGACGCGCTGATAAAACTCGATGGAACGATCGAGGCCGGTTACGGTCAACTGCACGGCGCCGATGTGTGTCGATGGGTCTAGTATCGGTATGGCAGACCCTACAGATGACGGTTGCATTTGATTTCTCCTTGGAAGATAATCAAGTCACGTCATGCCAGTATAGCATAGGAGATCGATGCCTATGTACGGTTTCCATCAACGGCATACCCGTCTCTGCAGTTTCGGCGACAATGTCTGATGACACTCCATAAGCGCTAGGCAGTTCAAGTTGGTCATCATTCTCGACCGCACACGCTGCATTCCCGACTGTCCGATCCCATCTCTACATGAACGGCTTTACCCAAGGACGCGTTTGTACCACTTCCTGGGCCGCATCACGTCGAGCCGCAAGGCGCAGTGGACAGTTAGATATTCAATTGGAGGCCAGTCTGAACAAGCTACTTGCCATTAGAAAGATGACACCATGCGCAAACTTCAACGCATTGCCGTTCTCATACTCGTGCTCTTCGTCTGCGTGGGCTGTGATCAGGCCACCAAGTCGGTAGCCCAGAACACGCTGGCCGGCGCCGAACCGATCGTCCTGCTCAACGGCATGGTGCGCCTGCAATATGCCGAAAATTCAGGCGCTTTCCTGAGCCTGGGGGCCGGGCTTTCCGGTGAGACCCAGCATTGGATCTTTGTGGTGCTGGTGGCGCTGATCCTCGTGGGCATCTTCGTCTTTATGCTGCGCTCATCCCTGCAAATGCATATCCTCTCGCTGGTGGGGCTGGCGCTCTTCGTGGGCGGCGGGCTGGGCAACCTGATCGACCGCCTGACCAACGATGGCCGCGTCATCGATTTTATGAACGTCGGCATTGGCCCGCTACGCACAGGTATCTTCAACGTCGCCGATATGGCCCTGATGGCGGGGATTGGATTGTTGGCATTCTTTGAAATGAGAAAGGACCCCCATGATCAAACCGGCGAAACTCTGCCCCGGCCAGAAAGTCGCCGCCGTTAGTCTCTCTTGGGGAGGGCCAGGCGCGATGCCACATCGCTATGCAGCAGGTAAGCGCCAGTTGGAGGAGACCTTCGGCGTCACGGTGGTGGAAATGCCACACACGCTGGCCGATCCAACCTGGTTGGCGGCGAACCCACAGGCGCGCGCCGACGACCTGATGCAGGCATTCGCCGATCCGCAGATTGCGGCCATCGTTTCCACCATCGGCGGCGACGACTCGATCCGTTTGCTGCGTCATCTCGATCTCGACCTGATGCGGCGCCATCCCAAGATCTTTATGGGCTATTCCGACACCACCGTCACCCACTTTGCCTGCTTCGCCGCCGGGCTGGTTTCGTTTTACGGCCCGGCTTTCATGGCCGGTCTCGCCGAAAATGGCGGCATGCTGCCCCACACCGTGGATTCGATGCGCCGCACGCTCTTTTCGGCGCAACCTGTGGGGGAACTGCACCCCAATCAGGATGGCTGGACGGTGGAACGCATCGGATGGGAAGATCCCGCCAACCAGCAGATCCGGCGCAAGCTGACGCCGTCCTCGGGCTGGCGCTGGCTACAAGGACGGGGCATTGCGCGCGGTCACTTGCTCGGTGGCTGCGTGGAAGTGCTCGATTGGCTGCGCGGCACCGATGTCTGGCCCGGTCTGCGCCAGTGGGATGGCGCGGTTCTCTTTTTGGAGACGTCAGAGGATATGCCACCGCCAGACCTGATCACCGGCACATTGCGCAGCTACGCCGCCATGGGCATTTTGCCGCGCCTATCCGCCATCCTCATGGGGCGGCCCGGCGGCCACGAGCTCGATCCCGCCCACTTTGGCGACTACGACGACGCCATCCTACGCGTGGTGCGCGACGAAGAGGGCATGACCGATCTGCCCGTCGTTACCCAGATGGACTTCGGACACACCGACCCCATGTGCGTATTGCCCTATGGCGTGCAAACTGAAATTGATGCAGAGGCTCAGCGCATCACGATTGTGGAGAGTGCCGTCCTATGAACCACTTCGAACTCGATCACCTCTTTGTGGCCACCGCGCCCGAAGCGCCGGGAATCGAAGAGATCCTCGCATTAGGGCTATGCGAAGGAACGCGCAACGTACATCCCGGTCAGGGCACGGCGAACCGGCGCATCTTCTTTCACAACGCCATGATCGAATTTCTGTGGGTCACAGATGTCGCGCAAGCAAGCAGCCACGCCATCCGTCGTACCCGTTTGGCCGAGCGCTGTGACCCCACACGCCAGGATGTCTGCCCGTTCGGCATCTGTCTGCGTACGAAGGACGGAGCCGAGCATCCGCCTCCCTTCACCTATTGGGATTACCGTCCGCCATACTTGCCGCCGGGAATGGCAATCCCAATGGCGACCAATTCTGACGAGTTAACCGAACCCCTGATCTTCGCCATCCCTTTCGGCGGTCGGCCTGATCACTACCCGGCCGATCGTCGGCAGCCTATCGATCACCCCCTCGCTCTGCGAGAGGTGACGAAGGTAGGACTGGTGCTGCCCGCCTCGATGGTCTATTCCTCTGCCGTACGCTATCTATTGGAAAACGGACTTGTAGAGATCGTGCCCGGCACGTGCTATCAACTGCTGTTGGAATTTGACCAGGCCGCGCAGGGGGAAAGCGCCTCGTTGGCGCCGCTCCTGCCCCTGACCCTGATCTGGTAGGCGGGCCATATCGTCGCCACAGTGGGCAGCAAGATAGGTCTATTCGCTACCCACCGCGAACACCCCATTTGACAGTCATACCGCGGTGCTTTACACTGACGACACCTCGAAGTGTACGTTGAATCACGCAGTGTTTCGATTCCGGTCCACATAGGACCGCCCCGATCGGCGCCACAATTGGCTCGACACCAAATTTGGCGAGACGCACGGGTTCCAGTTGAACCACATAGCATCTTGACACGGCCAGATTGGATTGTGGTTCATTCTCCCTACCGACTGAACGGAGGTTGATGCATGGCAACGACGGCAGAATTGCCTCGAGCCGAAAGGACAGAGAGCGTTGCGCTTCAAAATCGCTTGCAGGCGATCTATCACTCCTATTTGGTGCGCAAAACACTAAAAGCCATCTTCACGGTCTGGGTGGTGATCACACTCACCTTCTTCTTGATTCGCCTGCTGCCCGGCAACCCCGTTGAAATGTACATGAACGAGTTGATCGTACAATACTCGATGCCGCTAGACCAGGCTCGCGATCAGGCGGCGGCGCTCTTCAACCTCGATCTGGAAAAGCCGGTTTACCTGCAATATTTCGACTACATGGGCAGGCTTCTGCGCGGGGACCTGGGCAATTCGATCCTTTCCCCTGGCACAACCGTGGGCGAAATTATCGCCGAAACCTTGCCGTGGACGATTTTCAGCGTCGGGTTGTCGTTGATCAGCAGTTTTGCGCTCGGCGTAACCTTCGGCATCCTCATGGCCTATCGCCGCAACAGCCTGCTCGATCACACGCTGACGGTGTTCGCGTCGATCTTCAGTTCGGTGCCTAACTACCTGATCGGCATCCTGATCATCGTCTGGTTCGGCGTACAGTTGGACATCTTGCCCATTGCCGAAATGCGCGGGGCCTACTCACCCGGCATGAAACCGAGCTTCTCGTGGGCCTTCATCCAGGACGTCTTCTTTCACGCCTCGCTGCCCATCTTCACCTACATCCTGACCACGATCGGTGGCTGGATGCTGGCTATGAAGAGTAACACGTTGAGCGTCCTCGAAGAGGACTATGTTACGGTGGCACGGGCGCGCGGCCTCAAAGACAGCCGCATCACCACCGCCTATGTGGGACGCAATGCTTCGTTGCCGCTCTTTACCACCCTGGCCATCAACATCGGTTTCGTCGTTGGCGGGTCGATTCTCATTGAGCAGATTTTTCGATACGACGGCATCGGGCTGCGCCTGCTCGAAAGCATTCAGCGCCGCGACTACACGCTGATGCAGGGGATCTTCCTCGTGATCACGATTTCGGTGGTGGCCGCTAACTACGCGGCCGACATCCTCTACAGTTTCATCGATCCACGCATCAGGTTGGGGCAGGACTAGTTAGTAATCGCTGCTCACTCAATCTCTTCTGTCGTTAGGAGACTCTATGGCGACATCCGTACAACCTTCGCACGAAAATCGGGTGGCCACCTTCTTTGGCTCGCTCCGCCGGACGTTCCAGATTCTCACCTACAGCAAGGTCGGCTTTTTGGGCTTTCTGGTTGTGGTGTCCATGCTCTTGATCGCGTATGTAGGGCCGGCGTTTGTAGAATTGGATACGAAAACCAAAGTGGATCAGATCTACTTGCCGCCGTCCGCCGAGTATTGGTTGGGCACCGACCACCAGGGGCGCGATATCCTCTCGTATATTATCCACGGCGGCAAGGACGTGATCTACGTGGGCCTGGTGGCCGCCGGGCTTTCGACTTTCATTGCCGTGGCCTTCGGCGCCCTCAGTGGCTTCGCCGGCGGCTGGATCGACAACGCGATTATGTTTGTCACCGACGTGGTGCTCACCATCCCCAATTTGCCGCTGCTGGCGGTGCTGGCCGCCTTTATCACCATCAACAATCTTACCGTGCTGGGGGTGTTGCTTGGGGCGCTGGGCTGGCCGGTGCTGCTGCGCGCCGTCCGCTCGCAGACGCTATCGCTCAAAGAACGCGACTTTGTCGAAGCCGCCCGCGCCCTGGATCTGGGGGTGTGGCACATCGTCTTTCGCGAGATTGTGCCCAATATGATGAGCTACATCCTCGTCAGCTTCATTCTGGCTATGACGGGTGCGATCTACGCCCAGGTAGCGCTCTTCTTGCTGGGGCTGATCAACATGCCGATCCAGGGCAGCAACTGGGGCGTGATGGTGAGTTTCGCCTGGGTGCGTGGGGCCATCTTCTTCGAGGACAGCGTCTGGTACATCATGGCGCCTATCCTTGCCATCGGCCTGTGGCAGCTTTCCATGATCACCATGAGCCGCTCGCTGGAACTGGTCTTTAACCCACGGCTACGCTCCGGTGAGTAAACGGAGCGAACCCGGTTTGGCGACACCACGAGATTGAGAGAGAAATGACGACAAATTTGCAGTGGAATCAAACGGACGGCCAGGCCCCAGAGACGCAAGCAGAGATGCAAGCACCGCTGATCTTAACCGATCTCTACGTCAACTACTTTACGCGTCGAGGACAGGTGCAGGCTGTGCGCGGCGTCGACCTGACGCTGCAAGCGGGGGAAAGTCTGGCGCTGATTGGCGAAAGCGGTTCGGGCAAGACGACGTTGGGCCTGGCGATTGTGCGTCTCCTCGTCAAGGCCGCCCGCGTCACCAACGGCGAGATCACCTACTATCGCAATGGTCGCGCCGTGGATGTGCTGGCCCTGAACGATTCGGATCTGCGCCGCTTCCGCTGGAGCGAGTGCGCCATGGTCTTTCAATCCGCGCTGAATGCCTTCAACCCGGTCTTACGGGTCTGGGAACAAATGTGGGATACGGCGCGCTCGCACGGCTGGAACGACAAGTCTGCTGTGCGCGAGAAGGTAACCGATCTCTTGCAGTTTGTGCAGCTCGATCCCAAACGCGTGATCAACGCCTATCCGCATGAACTGAGCGGCGGCATGCGCCAACGTGTGCTGCTGGCGCTTTCCTTGCTGCTTAACCCGCAGGTCTTGATCCTGGACGAGCCGACGACGGCGCTGGATATTTTGACCCAACGCACGATCATCGATCTCCTGGCCAAGCTCAAGGCCGAACACAGCTTCGCCATGATCTTCATTTCGCACGATCTGGCGATTGCGGCTGAACTGGCGGACAGGGTAGCGACGATGTACGCAGGTAAAATCGTGGAACTGGGCGCCACCGAGGACATTTTCTACCGGCCGCGCCATCCTTACACGCTGGGATTGATCCGCGCCGTGCCCACGGTGACGGGCGGATTCGAAGAACTGGCCTCGATCCCCGGATCTCCACCCGACTTGATCGACCTGCCCTCCGGCTGCAAATTCCACCCGCGCTGTTCGTTTGCCACAGAACGTTGTTCCGTCGAGGAGCCGCCGCTGCTGGATGTTGGCCCCGGTCATCAGGCTTCGTGCTGGCATTGGCAAGCGGTCGAACAAGAACTCAAAGAAAATCCAATCCACCGCGGCATCCAACAACGGTTGGCCGCCCTGGAAAAGTTAGTAGAAGAGAGTGACCAGAGACCATGACAACACCTATCCTGGAACTCACCAATCTGACCAAGACCTTCGGGCGCGGCGCCGAAAAGGTGACGGCCGTCGATTCCATCTCGCTCTCTGTGGCCGACCGCGAAATTGTCTGCCTGGTCGGCGAGAGCGGTTGCGGCAAGAGCACTACCGGACGCATGGTCTCGGGGCTGATCAAACCGTCGGCCGGGCAGATCCGCTTTCGCGGACAAGACATCCACGACATGGACAGCCGCAGCTATCAGGAGTACCGCAAAGCGGTGCAGATTATCCACCAGGATCCGTACGCGTCGCTCAACCCCATACAGACGGTGCGCCAGATCCTGAGCGCGCCCTTGCTGCGCCACAAAAAGGCGAGCGGAGGCGCGGCCGTCGAGCGCAGGGTGCTGGAACTGCTCGATATTGTGGATCTGACGCCGCCCACGGATTTCATCAACAAATATCCACACCAGCTCAGCGGCGGACAACGGCAACGTGTCTCGGTGGCGCGTGCCCTCACCGTCGAACCGAGCTTCATTGTGGCGGATGAAGCGGTCTCGATGGTGGATGTCTCGATCCGGGTCAGCCTGCTCAATATGTTGTCGCGGCTGCGCGACGAATTCAACGTGACCTTCCTCTTCATCACCCATGACCTGGCCCTGGCCAAGTATTTCGCCTGGGAACACCGCATTGTGGTCATGTATCTAGGGCGGATTGTGGAGGAAGGGCCGACGCCGCGTGTCATCGCCGATCCACGCCACCCGTACACACAGGCGCTGCTGGCGGCTGTCCCCGAAGCAGATCCGGAACTGACTCGCCGCAAACGGCATATAGAATTACGAGGTGCGGACATTCCCAGCCTGCTTGATTTGCCGCCGGGTTGCACGTTTCATCCGCGCTGCCCCTACTGTGTGCCCGGTGAATGTGATGTCTCGGCGCCGGTCTTGCAGCAGATCGCAGCAGGCGGCAGTGTCGCTTGTCCGCCACGGCGCGACGTATCGATTGAACTCATCGAGATGGTGTAGATGCTTAGCCCAGAATTTGGCCGCGCCGGCCTGTTGATCGGCATGTTTGTCTTGTTGCCATCGGGGGCGCTGCTGCTGGCGGTGGAGCCCGGCAGCGCCGAATTTGTCATCAGCGCCATCGCCTTTGGCATCGGCCTGATCTTTTCCATCGCCATCATTGTGCTGATCCGTGTTGGCACACGCCGCCAGAAATGAGGAGGCTGCCTTGGATGATCTGATTGCAACCGTTGAACAACAGGGGCGACGCTATGTTGCCTACCTGGTCGATCAACCGAGGGTGCGCAGCACAGGCGCCAGCGCCGAAGAAGCCTTAGCAGCACTTGAAGAGGCACTCCGACTACAGTTGTACAAACAACGAAAACAGATGCCGCCGCGCGTCGAGGAAGTTGTCCTCCGCAGCCGGCGGCGTTGACCATTCCCACAGATTGACATACCCCTGCGCGCCGATCTACCCGATCTGCCCGCATTCACTCTACATAGTTCTCTAGATCATCGTTCTTAAAGGAGGCACCATTCACCGATCACCTGTTTCCAGTCTCTGGCGCACCTGCGCCCATCGTTCACACCATCCATTTCGTAGAAGGAGTCAAACCATGAACCGACGCCTTTGGTCAATCCTCAGTCTGGTGATTGCCCTGGCCATGCTGGTTTCGGCCTGTGCCGCGCCAGCCGTACCGGCCCCGGCAGACAGCGGTGATCAAGCCGCCGAAGCCCCGGCTGAATCAGCCGACACCGTTGCCGAAATGCACATTGCCTGGCCCTATCAGGCCCCGCCTTCCGGTCACTTCAACACCTTCGTCTCTGACGGACTTGGCCTGAGCATCTACCAGGCCCTGATGGAACCGCCCCTGTTCTGGTACACGCGCGCCACGGACGAATACGTGCCCATGGCCGCCACCGAATGGGAATGGCTCGACGAGACCACCCTACAGGTGAAGCTGCGCGAAGGCGCGGTGTGGAGCGACGGTCACGAGTTCACGTCTCAGGATGTCATCGACACCTTCGACATTGCCCGTCTGCAGGGGCTGACCGTGTGGAACCTGCTGGAGAGCGTGGAAGCGGTCGATGACTACACCGTGAAATTCACGCTCAGTGGCCCGTCCACGATCTGGCCGCGCCGCATTCTGCGTGAGATGTACATCCGCTCGTCCACCACCTACGGTGACTATGCCCAGCAGGTACGCGATCTGGTCGCCGCCGGCAAGACCAAGGACGATGCCGAGTGGAGCACGTTGTTGCAAGATTTCAACCAGTATCGCCCCGAAGACATGGTCGTGTTGGGCGCGTTCAAGATCGACCCCGACAGCATCACCGAATCGCAGATGACGCTGAACAAAGTTGATACTTCATTCATGGCCGACTGGATCGCCTTCGACCGCCTCGTCAACTACAACGGCGAGACCCCGGACGTGACCCCGCTGGTGCTGGCCAAGAATGTGGACTATGCCACCCACGGCTTCCCGCCGGCCACCGAACGCCAGTTCGAGTCTGAGGGCATCCGCATCGTCCGCGCGCCGCTCTTCACCGGCCCGGCCCTCTACTTCAACCAGGACATCTATCCGTTCAACGTCAAGGAATTCCGCCAGGCCATTGCCTATGCCATCGACCGCAACGAAAATGGCATCGTCGCCCTCGGCCCGTCCGGTGTCGCCACCGACTGGATGGCCGGTTTCTCAGACAACCTGGTCGACCTCTGGCTTTCCGACGAGACCAAAGCCGCCATGAACCACTACGAGTTCAACCGGGACACGGCCGAACAGATGCTGCTCGACCTCGGCTTCAGCCGTGGCGCCGACGGCAACTGGCTCGACGATCAGGGCAACGCGCTGGCCTACACGCTGACCGCCCCGGCGGAGTTTGCCGACTGGTCGGCCGCTGCCGAAAACGCAGCCCAACAGCTCACCGACTTCGGCATCCCCACCTCTTTCCGCGGTGTCAACTTCAATCAGCATCCGGTCGACGTGCGCAACGGCGACTTCGAGCTGGCGATCCGCGACTGGGGGAGCAACTTCCCGCACCCGCAGTTCTCGTTCAACACCGACTTCAACAGCTACAACTACACCGGCGGCAGCGCAGCAGCCACCGCCGGCCCCGGCATGAACTTCCCCTTGGTGCAAGAGACCGAGGCCATGGGTGAAGTTGACCTGGAAGAGATGACCACACAGGCCGGCGTCGGCGGCGACATCGACGCCCAAAAGGGCGTTGTCAACGATCTGGCCCTGGTCTACAACGAGCTGCTGCCGCAGATCCCCCTGTGGGAACGCTATGGCAACAACCCGGTCCCCTCTGTGCGTGTGGTGGGCTGGCCCGAAGACACTGATCCCATCTACCAGAACGGCCCCTATGGCGATCCGTTTGTGATCTCGTTGCTCATCGACGGCACGCTGCAACCCGCGCAGTAGGTGCTTCGAGATTGGAGATTGATTGATGTGATCTTCGATCTCCAGTTTGATGCAGTCAAGTGAATGTAAGAAAAGGACCGGCAGTTCGCTGCCGGTCCTTTTCTGTGGGCATGATGGCTGTATGGTTCCAGGTGTTATCTTTTGCAGTTTTGATCTATACTTTTCAGGGGTTGGGCACGCTCCAGATCATCTATGCGACCCCAGATCGCTACTCTCCCCATCCTCCACCCTGCAAGAGGATCACCGATGACGATGGATTTTTCACAACGCAATTATCCCAAGGCCAGAGTGGGGCTATTTGCCGTGGGTCTGGCCGCGTATTGGCCCCAGTTCCCCGGCCTCAAACAAAGGCTCGAACGCTACTATGATCACGTAGCCGATCAACTTGCCGGGTTCGCCGATGTGGTGCGCATTGGGATGGTCGACACGGCGCAGGCCGCACATACGGCCGGGGACCAGTTGGCCGCCGCCAATGTGGACCTGTTGATCTGTCATACTGCCACCTACGCCACCAGTTCGCAGGTGCTGCCCATTGTGCAGAGGGCCAAAGTACCTGTGCTCGTACTCAATTTACAGCCCGACCCCGCGCTTGACTACGAAAATACCGACACCGGCGAGTGGCTGGCGCAGTGTTCCACCTGCTGCGTGCCCGAACTGGCCAACGCTTTCCACCGCGCCGGTATCCCATTCCACGTAGTGTCGGGTGTCCTCTACAACGACAAGCGACCCTGGACGATCCTGCGCCAATGGTGCCAGGCCGCCACGGCCATGCGCGTGCTGGCCGGTTCCCGCTTCGGCTTCCTGGGCCACACCTACCCAGGGATGCTCGACATGTACTCCGATTTTACGCAGCATCACGCCCAACTGGGTCTACACGTGGAAGTGCTAGAGATGGACGATCTGGCCGACCGTGTGCAGGCCGTGACGCCGTCTGAAATCAGCCGCAAATTGGAGGAAGCACACCAGGTCTTCGAGATCGATGGCTCCGCGCAGGAAGACGATCTTCAGTGGGCGTGCCAGGTCGCCGCCGGGCTAGATCGACTGGTGGCCGACTTCGATCTGAGTGGCCTGGCCTACTACTACCGGGGCAGCAATGGCAACGAATTCGAGCGGCTGGGCGCAGCGCTAATCCTGGGCAATTCACTGCTCACGGCACAGGGCATCCCTGCCGCCGGGGAAGGCGACCTTAAAAACGCCGTGGCCATGAAGGTGATGGACGTCCTCGGGGCCGGCGGCTCATACACCGAGTTCTATGCCATGGACTTCAACGAACAGTTCGTGCTTATGGGTCACGATGGACCGGCGCACCTGGCCATCGGTGATCGCAAACCCACACTGCGCGGGCTCGGCCTCTATCATGGCAAGTCGGGGGCCGGTATCTCGGTGGAATTTAACGTCAAAACCGGCCCGGTGACGATCTTTGGTTGCACCCAGACCCGTGACGGACAGCTTAAGTTTCTGGCCGCCGAGGGAGAGTCGATCCCCGGCCCGATTTTACGTATCGGCAACACCAACAGCCGCATAAAGTTCGGCCTCGGCCCCGCAGAATTTGTCGACGCCTGGTGCGCCAACGCCCCTACCCACCATTGCGCGCTGGGCATCGGCCATGTGGCCGAAATCCTCGCCAAGTTTGCACAGTTGCAGGGGTTGACGTTCAGCCAGATAGCGTGACGATAGACGACCACCAACCACCTCACGAGGATCTCATGAAGCGCATCTGTTTTCAACTCAAGATCAAAAAAGCTCTGATCGATGAATATGTTGAGCACCACAAGAACGTGTGGCCGGAGATGTTAGAGGCTCTGCGCCAGGCCGGCTGGCACAACTATTCACTCTTCCTGCGCGAGGATGGTCTTCTCGTCGGCTACTTCGAAACGCCTGAAAGCCTGGAAGCCGCCCAGGCCAAGATGGCGTCCACCGAGATCAACACACGCTGGCAAGAGTTCATGGCCCCTTACTTTGAATCGGCCGACCATGCGCGCGCGGATGAGATGTTCCTCGAACTGCGCGAGGTTTTTCACCTGGATTGAGATCAGGCGCAGGCAACCATCTCCATTCCCAAATCCCACCCCACTGGAGGAGCTACCGTGTTAAGAGTCGCCATTATCGGCATGGGCAACATCGGCAATACCCATGCGCCCGTCTACAAACAAGATCCACTGGCCGATCTGGTCGCCGTCTGCGACATCAACAAGGAACGCGCCGACAGGGCTGCGGCGCTTTACGGCGTCCCCGCCTTTTACAGCGTGGATGATCTACTGCGCAATGTGCAACTGGATGCGGTCAGCGTCACCACGGCGGGCACGGAAAATGGCGGCGACCACTTCGAGCCAACCATGCAGTGCCTCGAAGCCGGTCTCAACGTCCTCGGTGAGAAGCCCATCTCCAATGACATCACCAAAGCGCGCCAGATGGTGGCTAAGGCCGAAGAAAAGGGCCTCTACTATGGCATCAACCTCAACCACCGCTTCGTCCCCCCTGCCGCCAAGGCCAAACAATGGGTGGACGAAGGCAAACTGGGCGATCTGCTCCTGATCAACATGACCATGTGGATCGGCAACCCCAACGAGACCTCGCCCTGGTTCCACATTCGCGCCCTGCACCCCCACTCACTCGACATCATGCGCTATTTCTGCGGAGACGTGAAGCGCGTGCACGCCTTTTTCAACCGCGCACCGGGACGCATCACCTATTCCAATGTGCAGGTCAATTTGGAGTTCGAGAATGGCGTCGTCGGCCACCTCACCGGCAGCTACGACAACAACCCGCGTCACAATCTGGAGCGCTGCGAAGTAATGGGCACCGAAGGGCGCTTCGTGCTGGACAATTTGTATGAAGAGTTGACCCTCTACCCGCGCCGCTCTGACGAACTAACCGTGATCCGCAATAGCATCATGGGCGGGTTGAGCGGCTTCGGCGCCACCTTCACCAACCGCATCCACCGCTGGCTGGAGCAGATTCACGCCGAAGTCGAACCCCACGCAATCGAAGCCTCTGGCCGCGAAGGGCTCGCCGTGCAAGAGATCATCGAGGCTGCCATCCGTTCGCATGAGAGCGGGCAGTCGGAAGTTCCCGGTCAATAGTCCTATGTCCACAAAACTTGGTATCGGCATCATTAGCTTCGCGCACGGGCATGTCAACGCCTACTGCCAGCGCATGCTCGGCTTCGAAGACGTGCGTCTGGTTGCCTGCTGGGATGATAACGTGGCGCGCGGGCAGCGGGCGGCGGCACAGTTCGGCATGCCCTATACGCCGCATGTGGAGGACGTGATCAACCATCCGGATGTAGACGCTGTCATTGTGACCTGCGAGACGGATCGCCACCCTGAGATGGTGATTGCGGCGGCGGCCGCAGGCAAGCATATCCTCTGCCAGAAGCCGATGGCGCTGACATTGGACGATTGCGATCGCATGATGGCGGCGGTGGATCAGGCCGGGGTGCAGTTCATGATGGCCTACCAGATGCGCCAGGATCCCTCGAACCTGCGTATGAAGGAACTTGTGGACAGCGGCGCCGTGGGCAAGGTTGGTCTGTTGCGCCGCCGCCACGCCATCCCCCTGCTCTTCAACCAGGAATTTGTCAGCGGGTTGACGCGCTGGCACTTTGATCCGCAACACAACATCGGCATGTTCTTCGACGACGCCAGCCACGCCACCGACTTCATCCACTGGATGATGGGCCGACCTGTAAGCGTGATGGCCGAAATTGGCAACACGCTCACCGACGTCGCCCCTGATGATACCGGCGTGGCTATCTATCGCTTCGCCGACGGCAGCATGGCGGTGCTGGTCAACTCGTCGGTGACATTAGCCGGCGAAAACACCACCGAAATCTACGGCGACGCCGGTGTCATCATCCAGAATCATGATGATGCGCCCTCGACCAATGGCCCGCGCGTGGATGGCGCCATCGCCCTAAAACTGTGGCGACGCGGCCAACCCGCCTGGGAAGATCAGGGCATCCCGATCCCGGCCAGCCACGGTGAACGGATCGGCGGCGTGCCCCGCGCCTTTGTCGATTTTGTGTTGCACGGCGCCCCACCCACCGCCACCGCCTACGACGGCCGCGTCTCGGTGGAAATGGTGCTGGCGGCGTATCAGTCCGCCGCGGAAGGACGCCGTATCGAATTGGGGAAGTGATGACGAGATGATGGGATGATGAGGATGATGAGGATGATGAAGATGATGAAGATGATGAAGATGATGACCAACATTGACCCCTTCACCCCTTCACCCCGTCATCCCGTCATCCCATCATCCCGCCATCCCGTCATCCCGTCATCGCCATCATCTCATCTCTCGGAGTCTGTACATGTCTCTGATTACCATCATCGGCCGTGGACATTCGGCCACGCGCGCGATGTCGCAGACGCTGTCAGCCAGTGGTGTTTTCATGGGGAACCGGCTCAACCGGTCGGGCGATCTGCTGCCGCCGCAGCCGATGTACGATGCCTGCCGTGTTATGGCGCGATACGTCGAGTGGAAGGGCGATCTCGACTGGGACTTCGGCCAACTGCACGACATGCCCATCCCCGACGAGTTCACCGATCTGATCCACACGTACCTGCAATCGGTTTTGGCCGCGCCCGCGCCCAAGAAGGGTTGGAAGATCCCCGAAACGACGCTGGTCTTCCCCTGGATCCTGCGCATGTTTCCCGACACCCGATACATCTTCTGGGTGCGCAACCCGCGCGACTGCATCCTGGGCCGTCATGTGACCGACGATCTTGGTGTCTTCGGCATCGACTACCCCAAAACCGACAACGAACGCCGCCGCCGCGCTATTTCGTGGATCTACCAATACAAATTGGTCAAAGCCACGCCCAAACCGGCCAACTGGATCGAAGTGCGTATGGAAGACTTCGTTCTGCGCCAGGAAGAGACGCTGGCTCGACTGCAAGCCTTCCTCGGATTTCCGCTGGCGCGCATCTCCGTCAACCCCGAAGCCATCGGTCGCTATAGGCTCGATGACGGAGAAAGCATGTTTGACTTTCTCGAACCGGCAATGCGCGAGTATGGATATAACAAGTAAGTTTCTGTCCCATTTCCTATCCACTTTCTCTACCCCAGGAGTCTCCGATGCCAACACGCCGAACCTCTCGACGTCGTCCACCCAATATTGTGCTGTTGGGGATCGATTCGTTGCGCCGCGATCATATGAGTTGCTACGGTTATCCGCGGTTGACCACCCCGCACATCGACCAGTTCGCCAAAGAAAGCACGCTCTTTGAGCAAACCTTCAGCGCCCACATCCCCACGACCAGCGCCTATGCGTCGATGCTGACCGGCCGCGATGTGATCGGCACACAGGTCGTCGCCCTCCGCCACCAGGGACCGCTGCGCGAAGAAGTGCCGACGCTGGCCGAAATCCTCAAAGAGGCCAACTACAACACAACCTGTGTCGGCTTCAGCGGCAACCCCAGTTCACGCGGTTTCGACAACTACATCACCTTCCCCGGCTGGGGTAGTTGGGAAGAGGGACGCAGCCCCAAGGCCCAAAACCTCAACGATGTGGCGATCCCAGAACTGGACCGGCTGTCCAAAAAGCGCGATCCGTTCTTTCTCTTCCTGCGTCACATGGACCCGCACGCGCCCTATCTGCCACCCCATCCCTACGAACGGGCCTTTTACCACGGCAACGAACTCGATCCCGACAACCATTCCATGGACCCGGTGATGGCGTTCAAGCCCTTCTGCGACTTCTTCGCCAGTTGGATGCCACCGGGCATCACCGATAAGGAGTATGTCATCGCCCAATATGATGGGGCCATCGCCTACATGGACGCCGCCATCCGCTCGATCTTCACGGCGCTCGAGGCACGCGGCCTGGCCGAGAACACGATCGTCGTCGTCAACGGCGACCACGGCGAGACACTCTACGAGCACGAATGCTGGTTCGATCACCACGGCATGTACGAGCCCACGCTGGTGGTGCCGCTGATCATCCGCTACCCCGGCAAGTTGCCGGCGGGCAAACGGGTGCGCGGTTATAACCAGCACAAGGATCTGGTGCCCACGCTGCTCGAACTGGCGGAACTGGCCCACGACGACATCGAACTCGACGGCCGCAGTCTGCTGCCCATGGTGCGCGGCGAAGTGGCCTCGCACGAGAGCGAGTTCTACATTACCGAATGCACCTGGATGCGCAAACACGGTTGGCGCACGCCGCAGTGGAAGCTGATCATGGCGCTGGAGCCTGATTTCCATTTCAAGCCCGCAGTCGAACTCTACAACCTGGTCGAAGATCCCGGCGAGACCGTCAATCTGGCCGAAGCCGAACCCGGCGTTGTCGCCTTCCTCAAAGGACGCATGGACGCCTGGATCGCCAAACGCGAGGCCGAAACCGGTCTGCCGAACCCGATCCATCATCAGGGCGACTGGCACGGCAAGGAGGGCGTCGGCGCTTTCACCTCGTCGCAGCAGGCCTACGACACGCTGCACATCGGCACCCCAAACCAGGCGGCCAAGTTGCAGGCCGAAGAGCGCAAAAAGGAAGGTTAAGCCATGTTACGAGTCTGCGTCATCGGTTTAGGACCGATTGGGAACCGCCACGCCGGGCTGGTCAAGGCGAGCCCGCTGGCCGAGTTGGTGGGCGTCTGCGACATGCGCCAGGATCGACTTGATGCCGGGACGAAGCAGTACGCGGTCCCCGGCTTTGCGGATGTACCGTCGATGCTCTCTGCACTCTCGCCCGATGTTTGTATCGTGGCGACGGGCGGCTATGAATACGGCAGCGAACACTACGAACCCACCATGCAGGCGCTGGATTTCGGCTGTCATGTGTTGGGCGAAAAGCCCATCTCCAACACGATCCGTGAGGCCGAGGAGATGGTGGCCCTGGCCAAAGAGAAGGGCGTCTGCTACGGCATCAACCTCAACCACCGCTTCACGCCGGCGGCGCTCCTGGCCAAACGCTGGCAAAACGAAGGACGGCTGGGCCATCTGCTCTTCGTCAACATGAGCATGTGGATCATGAATCCACGCGAAAGCTCGCCCTACTTCCAGTTGAAAGCCCTGCACCCGCACACGGTGGACGTGATGCGCTACTTCTGCGGTGACATCGAAGCGGTGCAGTGTTTCGCCACCAAAGCGCCGGGCCGCCGCATCTGGTCCACCGCCACCTTCAACATGCGCTTCGTCAACGGCATGGTGGGCACCCTCACCGGCAGCTACGACATCGAGCGCGGCCACCCCATGGAACGCTGCGAAGTAGCGGGCACCAAAGGCCGCTTCGTGATCGAGGACATGTACCGCGAGGCCACCCTCTACCCCGCAGGCGACATGGAGAAGCGCGTCTACAGCAACCCCGTCTTCGGCGGCATGCGCGACTTCGAGGAGACCTTCCTCAACCGGCAGCAGGCCTTCTTCGAGCAGGTCAGCGACGACGTCCACCCCGACCGCATCGACGGTTCCGCCGCAGAGGGGCTGGCGGCGCAGAAAGTCCTGGCGGCGGCGATTGAGTCGTTGGAGCAGGGGACGGTGGTGAGGGTAGACGAGATCTCGCGGTATTATTGAGAAGATGATGGGGGTGAAGGGGTAGTGGGGGGATCGCGTCATTGGGGAGATTTTTGGTTTTGTGATGACGAGATGATGTGATGATGGTCGTCAAGTTTCATTATCCCATCATCCTCATCATCTCCATCATCCTCATCATCTCCATCATCCTCATCATCTCCATCATCTCCATCATCACGCTGGACGATTCATGCATCAGCACAACGCACTCGAAAGGATCTTTATGAAACTCGGCGCAAACACCGTCCTCTTCGGCGGGTATGATATGGAAACGGCGTTCAAGTATCTGGCGATGGCGGGCTACGATGGCGTGGAGGTGTCGGCTATCGACGGCATGAGCCAACATCTGGTGCTGGATCGCTGGCGCGAGATCGCGCCGGACGTGAAGCGGCTGGCTGCGGCCTACAATCTGGAACTGCTGGCGATGGAACAGCCCTCCCACGATGCCGCCAAGATGGAAGCGGCCATGCAGGCGGCGGCGGAGATCGGCATCCCCATCATCAACTGTGGCCCCGGCGGCAAGACCGACGACCCGTCCACCCTACAGCAGAGCATCGACGAGTTGGGCGAACTGACGCAGATGGCGGAACGCTACGGCGTCACCCTGTGTGTCAAGGCGCATGTGGGCCAGGCCGTCTACAACACGCCCACCACGCTCAAGGTGATGGAAGCGATCCAGTCGCCCCACTTCGGCATCGACATGGACCCGTCGCACATCTACCGCGCCAATGAAAACCCGGTGGACGCCATCGCCGCCGTCATCAGCCGCGTCAAGCACGTCCACATCCGCGATTGCAAGGGCCGCCAGCAAGGGCCGGGCAAGCCCGAGATGCAGGCCAACGGCCGCGGCGACATCGACCTCGTCGGCTACATCCGCGTGCTGCACGAACACGGCTACACCGGTCCCCTGGATCTGGAAGTCATCGGGGCCAAGGAGTACAGCATCGAGCAGTGTGTGGCGATTGCCGCCGAGTCACGTGGTCACATGCAGGCGTCGCTGCAGGCGTGTGGCGCGCGGTAGAGAGCAAAGATAGAGCGCGGATTGGGTGGATTGAAGCGGATGATTTTGGGGCCAAGATCCATTCAATCCGCTCGATCCGCGTTCTACTTTATTAAAGAATTGCAGAATTCTTGATGAATGGTGGAATAGGGATTATACTCCTTGCAAGGAGGTAGATCATGGCGCTGAATATTAAAAATCCTGATGTGGAACGGCTGCTTGATGAACTTGTTCATTTAACAGGTGAATCCAAAACCGAAGTTGTCCGCAAAGCGTTGGAGGAGCGTAGGCAACGCCTTGCCCTTCACATGCCCATCCAACAGAATGAAACAGAACGCATTCTGGCGTTCTTAGAAGAGGAGATCTGGCCGCAGATTCCTGACTCTGTTCTTGGAACCCGTCTCAGCAAAGAGGAGGAAGAAGCGATCCTGGGTTACGGAGAGAACGGCGTATGATTCTAGACTCATCAGCGGTGATCGCCATCGTTCTCCATGAACCTGGTTACGAGATCCTTCTACAAAAGTTCACCGCTGCCCAGGTACGAATGATTGGTGCACCGACACTGGTTGAATGCAGCATTGTCCTATCGTCGCGCACAAATCAGGATAGTCGTGGGTTATTGGCAAGGTTTCTGAAGGAAACAAAGGTACACGTCATATCCTTTGGTGAAGATCATTATAGCACTGCCATTGGCGCCTGGCTGCGGTTTGGCAAAGGTCATCACCGTGCGGCTCTTAATTTTGGCGATTGTCTTTCCTATGCAATGGCCAAGTTATCTGGATTGCCGTTGTTATGCGTCGGTAATGATTTCCCTCAAACCGACATCTTGATTGCGTGACAAACAGTTGATTTTTCTCCCTCCACCCTGAAAGGCCCCCACAATGGACTACATCAACTTCGGCAGCGCCGGTGTGAAAGTGAGTCGCTTGGCGCTAGGACTGGGCCTGCGCGGTCAGTCGGACGAGGCCGAGGCTACGCGCATGATCGAACACGCCATCGACTCGGGCATCAACCTGATCGATTGCGCCAATATCTACGGCCCTATGGATGACCGCGCCAACATCGGGCGCAGTGAGATTGTGCTGGGCAAGGCGATCAAGGGCAAGCGCGACGATCTGGTGATCACGTCCAAAGTGGCAAGCGCCACCGGCCCAGGCCCCAACGACCGCGGCCTGTCGCGCTATCACATTTTGCGCGAGGTGGAACGCTCGCTCAAGCGCCTCGACACCGATCACATCGACGTCTACCTCGTCCACATTTTCGACGAGACCACGCCGCTCGAAGAGACCATCACCGCGCTGGACGATCTGGTGCGTTCGGGCAAAGTGCGCTACCTGGGCTGCTGCAACTACAAAGCCTGGCAGGTCTGCCGCGCCCTCTGGATCGCGGACAGCATCCACGCCACGCCCTTTATGACCGTGCAGAATCCCTATAGCCTGCTCAACCGCCAACTGGAACAGGAAATGTTCGGGCTGGTGCGCGACCGCGGGCTCGGCCTCATGGCCTACAGCCCCCTCGCCGTGGGTCTACTGAGCGGAGCGTACCGCCCCGGCCAACCGCCGCCGGCCGGATCGCTGTGGGGCACGCGCCGCGCCGACCGCTACGCCTCGATGATGGCAGGCGAAACCGGCCAGATCATCGGGCGCGTGATTGAATTGGCCCAGGAATTGGGCAAAACCCCGGCGCAGCTTGCCCTGGCCTGGGTCCTCTCGCACCCCGAAGTCAGCGTCGCCATCACCGGCGGCGACACCGTCGCCCACGTCGAAGATAACCTGGGCGGCGTGGGCTGGACGCTCGATGCCGACGTGCAGGCAGAGTTGGATACGGTTTCGCAGTCGCTGCGAGTGGTGCTTGATTGATGTCGGTTGAGCGAGCAAACCGGCTTTGCCATTTGCACGTGATATCTGCTTCGAGTAGAGTGTACATACATTCAGTACACTGACGTCAAACACTTCACGGACAATCATCAATTAAAATCCCCCATGCGTAACTTCCGTCTCCTGACTTTGATCTTCGGCTTGATGTACGTCACCATCGGCGTCGGTTCCCCGTTAATGTCACTCTATCTTCAAGACCTGGGTGCAAGCTATGACCACATCGCCCTGATCATGACCAGTGTGGCGGCCACGGCGCTGGTATCCAACTACTATTGGGGGCGTCTGTCCGACAAACTAGGACGGCGCAAGCCGTTCCTGGTGGGCGGCCTCTTCACCATGATCCTCACCTACACGGCGTTGAGCCGCGTGCCCTCGGCCAACTGGGCCTGGCCGGTGCTAGTGCTCAACGGCGCCGCCCTGGCCGCCTACACCACGCCCAGCCTGGCCTTGATCGGCGATCTCCTCGCCGGCAGCGGGCAGCGTGGACGACGCATGGGCATCTATCGCGGCGTGGCCTCGCTGACCTTCGCCCTGGGCGCGGTCAGCGGTGGACGCATCGCCGACGCCACCTCGATCGCCACGGCCATCGGCCTCTGTGCCGCCTTTTACGGCCTGGCGTTGATCTTCGCACTCACCTTGAAGGAACCTAAAGCGGTCCAGAAGCGCGAGGCGGTGGGAGAAAGTACGGCGATCCCCGCCGCCGAACGGGTGCCGGCACGCTTTCTGGTCGGGGTGGCGCTCTGGGTTGCAGGCATCGGCGCTGCCACCTCCATGTGGCCCAACTACATGTCCACGCTCGGCTACAGCAAAACCACCATCAGCAGCCTGTGGGGGTTCGCCGCCTTTTGGGAAGTGCCCGGCATGGTGCTCGTCGGCCACCTCTCGGATCTTTTCGGCCGCGTGCCCCTGCTGGCCGCAGGGGGATTGGGCGTGGGTCTGGTCATGGGCGGATACATCCTCCTCAGCAGTTTCCTCCCCGGCCTGATCGGGGTACAATTCTTGCGCGGCTTCGCCTATGCCGGCTACACGGCCAGCGCCATGACCTTCGCCGCCGAGTGGGGAACCGACCGCAGCCGCGGCCACAACAGCGGAAACTACAACGCCGCTACCGGCGGTGGACAGCTCCTGGGCACGCTCATGGGCGGCACACTCGCCCAATATTTTGGATTTCAAACCCTCTTCGCCTTGTGCGCCGTCGTGGCCGTCAGCAGTGCTGTCTGCTTTTGGGGGCTGCGCAAGCAGAAGGAAGCAGTTTCGACACCCGTCCCGGTACTGATCGAGAAGTGACACGGAGGAGAAACGCCCCATGATCCGCATTGGCATCGTCGGCTGTGGACGCATTCTCAACGCGCATCTACACGCCTACCGTAAACTGCGTGAAGCGGGATACGACAACTTTCGCATCACAGCGCTCTCTGCGCGCAACGCAGACGACGCCCTGATGTTTCGCACACGCGGAGAAGGGCCGCCGCCGCGCGCCGCGGTGCTGCCGCCGGAATCCGGCGACCCCCTGGCGGCGCCCCACATCTACCTCAGCGATTTTCAGCCCGACACAGACGTCGCCATCTTCACCGATTACAACGAGATGCTCGCCTCCGGCCTCGTGGATGCCGTCAACGACTTCACCACGCTGAGCGTCCATCATCAGGTGGGCCTCGCCGCATTGGACGCGGGCAAGCATCTGCTCGTGCAAAAGCCGCTGGCCATTTCGGTCAAAGCCGGGAGCCTACTGGTCGAGCGGGCTCGTGCCAACGGTCTGACGCTGGGCCTCTTCGAGAACGTGCGCCAGATGCCCAGAGTGCGGGCGGCGGCCTGGGCCATCCAACAAGGGCTGATCGGCGACCTGCAAATGGCGCTCTTCGGTGGCATCGGCGGTCCGTGGTCGCCCAATGTGATTACGGCGGAGACGCCCTGGCGTCATCGCAAGTTGGAAGCGGGCGGCGGCGGCGCTATCGACATCGGCGTACATGTCATGCACTGGCTGCGCTATGTCTGCGGCGAAGTGGCGACGGTGAGCGGCACCGTGCGCACACTGGAACCGGTGCGCTACCTGCACGGGGATCCCGCCGGCGGCGTCAGCGTAGAAGCCAATGTGGACGACACCTACTTCGCCACCGTCACCACCGAGAACGGGGCCGTCGCCCAACTGATCTTCTCATGGGCCGGGCATGGCGAAGCCACAGCCATCCCCGGCGGGCCCGTCTTTTACGGCAGCAAGGGCTGTATCAAGGGGGGCAAGATCATCCTCGACGACGGCAAGCACCAGGATCTGGAACTGATTTTCCATGCCCAGGCGGACGTGGAAACCATGCACCGCTTCTTCCCGCACGGCTTCGACGACCCCTTCGCAATTCAACAATTGGATTGGCTCACCGCCATTGAGCGTGGTGGACAGCCCGAGACCGACGGCGAGGAGGGTCTGCGCGACCTGGCCGCAGCCTTCGCCATGATCGAATCCTCGCGCCTGGGCCGCACGGTGACGCTCGACGAAGTGCTCAGCGGTGCCGTGGACGGCTATCAACAGGAGATCAATCGACATTACGGGCTTGATAACCAGGCGCGATTGTTCAATCACGAATGACCTATCACTGTTCCTTATCGAATCACCCCCAATGGAGTCAGTTATGAAACGAATTGGAATCATCGGCGCAGGTGCGATTGCGCAGGTTCATGCGGAACGCTGGGAGCGCATGCCCGGCGTACAGATCGCCGGCTACTATGACATTCTGCCCGAGGCCGCGCAACGGGCGGTAGACCGCTACGGCGGACAGGTGTTCGGCAGTCTCGCCGAGATGTTCGCCGCCGTCGACGCCGTGGACATCTGTACCACGGCTGTGGCGCACAAAGAGCCCGTACTGGCCGCGGCCGAAGCAGGCATCCCTATGGTGTGCGAGAAGCCCCTGGCGCGCCACCTGGCGGACTGTTACGAAATGGTCGAAGCTGTAGAGCGTACGGGCACCCCGCTCTTCGTGGCGCAGGTGGTGCGTTTCTTCCCACAGTTTGCCAAGGCCAAAGAGACGTTGGCAAGCGGCGCCCTAGGCAAACCTGCCGTCATCCGCACCGTGCGCGGCGGATCGATGCCGCGGGCAGGCAGCAAATTCAACAGTGGCTACTATGCCGACTTCAACCAGAGCGGCGGCGTCATCCTCGATGTCAGCATCCACGATATCGACTATGTGCGCTGGTGTTTCGGCGAAGTGGAACGTGTCTTTGCACGCGGGCTGATGTTCGCCGGTCTGCCCAAAGATCACACCCTGATCACGCTGCGCTTCGAGAATGGGGCAATTGGTCACATCGAAGGCGGCTGGGCCTTCCCGCCCAACAGGTTCCGCACCCGCATCGAGATTGCCGGCACCGAAGGGCTGCTCGAATGGGATTCGCTGGACCGCAGTCCATTGGAGATAGAGACATATGACAGCGAAGTCGGCCCCGATGTCACCACGTCGACCCTCAGCCCTCTCGCCGCTGAGGACGATCCCTACTACGCCGAATTGGCGCATTTCCTCGACTGCATCGAACACAACAAGCCCTTCCGCGTTTCGCCTCACGATGGTCTCATGGCCGTCAAGATTTCGCTGGCGGCCATCGAATCGGAGCGCCGCGGTGAACCGGTGCGGATTGCGGAATTTGGATAGAGCGGAGTTCGTGGTGTGTAGCCACAGTCGAACCGGCAACTGAACACGCACTGTCCCATCCCAAGATGTTTACATAGAAAGCGATAGAACCTATGACCACACAATCTCTCCGCATCGGCATGATGAGCTTCGCCCACATGCACGCGGCTACGTATGCAGAGTGCTTGCGTCAGATCCCCGACGTCACGATTGCAGGCATTACCGATGAGAATTCAGAACGCGGCGAAGAGCAGGCCGCGCGCTTCGAGACGAACTACTTCCCTGACGCGGATGCCCTGCTCGACAGCGATCTCGACGCCGTGATTATCTGCTCCGAGAATGTGAAGCACCGTCCCCTGGTGGAACAGGCCGCCGGGCGTGTAAAGGCGATCCTATGCGAGAAGCCAATCGCCACCACCGTCGAGGACGCCCAGGCCATTATCGACGTCTGCGCCCAGACCGACACGAAGCTGCAAATCGCCTTCCCCGTGCGCTTCTCGCCGCCCATCCAGCAGTTGAAGCAGATTCTGGATGAAGGCCAGCTTGGCCGCATCTTCAGCGCCAAGTGCACCAATCACGGCTACTTGCCCGGCGGCTGGTTCGTACAAAAAGAGATGTCCGGCGGCGGCGCCGTGATCGATCACACCGTGCATGTCATCGACGTGTTGCGCTGGTTCTGGGGGGCCGAAGTCGTGGAAGTCTACGCCGAAGTGGGCGATAGTCTCGTCCACCCCGACCTGGGCATCGACGATGCCGGCATGCTCTCCTTCCAACTGAGCAACGGCGTCTACGGCACACTGGACACGAGTTGGTCGCGCCCCACCAGCTACCTTACCTGGGGCGACGTCAAGATCGAAGTCCTGGGCGACAAGGGCATCGTACGCACCGACGCCCTGGCGCAACACATCCTGGTCGCCTCCAACGAGGCGGGCAAGGCCCGCCAGGCCGGCTGGGGCAGCAGCATGGACCTGGGCCTGATCAAGGATTTCGTCAGCATGATTCGCGAAGACCGCGCCCCCTTTATCACCGGTCGCGATGGCCTCAAAGCGATGGAAGTCGCCCTGGCCGCCTACGAATCGGCGCGCACCGGCAAACCCGTCAAGATTGCATAAAGGAGCAAAAAACTATGCCATCCACCCCTCTCCGTCTCGGCACCTCCACCTATTCGTACTGGCATTTCTTGCCCGAAAAGGTTCCCATTGAACATGTGATGGACGCCGCCCACGCCCTCGGCTTGCAGGGGATCGAGATCCTGCACCGACAAATGGAGTCTGACGACATCGGCTACTTGCAAAAGCTCAAACGCCACGCCTTTCAACTTGGCCTGGATATCTACAATCTTTCGATTCATCAGGATTTTGTCCACGACGAGGCGTCGGTGCGCAAACAGCACATCGACCACACGCTGGCCTGCATCGATCTGGCCCACGAGATGGGCATCCCCTCGATTCGCATCAATTCAGGCGGGTTCCGCAAGGGCGGCAGTTTCGACGATCTGATCGCGGCCAAGGGCTGGGTCGAACCGTGGCCCGGCTTCACGCGTGATGACGGCTTCAAGTGGGTCGTCGACGCCATCCAGGAGTGTCTGCCCCATGCCGAACGCCGCGGCGTCATGCTGCTGCTCGAAAACCACTGGGGGCTGACCACCAGCGCCGACGACATGTTGCGCATCCTCAAAGAGGTCAACTCGCCGTGGCTCAAGGCCATCCTCGACATGGGCAACTTCCTCTTCGAGGATGACATGTACGCCGCCATGCAGAAAGTTGCACCGCACATCTGGCTGGCCCACGCCAAGACCTACTACGGCGGCGGTACCTGGTACACGCTTGATCTCGACTACGCGCGTATCTTCCGCATCCTCAACAATGCCGGCTGGAACGGCTACTGCTCCATCGAAATGGAAGGCAGCGAAGACGCGTCCACGGCCATGCCCAAGAGCGTAGACATGTTGCGCGCAGCCTGGGCAGCGTCAGAAGCGTAGCGTCGGGCGTCGGATCATTTTCTGCCACACGAAAGCACTCTTGCATGAACGATCTTCTCTTCTCCGCCATCGAAGCAATTTACGGCGAGGCGGCGCCCGATCAAGTGGATCGCTATGAGGATGCGCTGGCCGCCTTCCGCCATCGCTACGGCCCAGGACCCGTCGAGATCTTTCGCGCGCCGGGCCGGGTCAATCTGATCGGCGAACACACCGATTACAACCACGGCTATGTCATGCCCGCCGCACTGGACAAAGATGTGCTGTTGCTGGCGCGTGCGCGTGAGGATGCTCAGGTGCATCTCGCCAATGTCGAAGCTGACTTTGCCCCGCGCAGTTTCGCCATCTCGGCGTCCATCCCTCCTGCGCCCAACGGCGACTGGAGCAACTACGCGCGTGGCGCCGCCCAGGAACTGACACGTACGATCAAGGGCAAGATCCGCGGTTTCGATGGCCTGGTGAGCAGTGTGCCACCACTGGGTGTGCCGCGCAGTGCGGGCGTCAGTTCGTCCTCGGCCTTGACGGTGGTCATGGCGGTCACGCTGGCCCACTTCGCCGAGTGGCGCCCCTCCCCCACGGTCATGGCGCAGTTCTGCTCAGACGCCGAATGGTATGTAGGCACGCGCGGCGGCATCATGGATCAGTTCATCGCATTGCTGGGGCGCCGTGATCATGCACTCTTCCTCGACTGCCGGCCGGTGAACGGTGCTTTCGCCAACGAAGCGATTCCGCTGCCACAGGACTACCGGCTGCTCGTGGTCAACAGCGGGGTCCATCACACCAATGTGCGTAATGAGTTCAACCAGCGCGTGGCGTCGTGCCGGGCAGGGGTGGCGATCCTGCGCCGTGATATGCCCGATATCACCCATCTGCGCGATGTGGAAGGTAGAGACTGGGCCGATCTAGAAGCGCTGCTGCCCGAGCAGACCAGCGTTGCCGCACTGCAATCGGCCGGGCATGATCTGGGTGATCTGCCCAACGTGGCGGTGGACGCGCAGTTACGCGTGGCGGCTTGCTGCCGCCACGTGTGGAGCGAGAACCAGCGTGTTCTCGCCGCCGTGGATGCGATGCGCAAAAATCAAATCGAACGGTTGGGGATCTTGCTCAACGAGGCCCACGCCAGCGCCCGTGATGACTATCGCATCAGTACCCCAGAGCTAGAGATCCTGGTAGACGCGGCGATGGCCGTCGACGGCTGTGCCGGTGCACGCCTGACCGGCGCCGGCTGGGGTGGCTGCATTGTGGCGCTCGTCCACCAGGAAAGCGTGGCCGAGTTTCAACAGCGCATCCCGGCAATCTATGCATCGCAGACCGGTTTGGAGGCGGCTGCCTTTCCCTGTCAGGCCAGTCCTGGGGCGGGCTGGGTGATCACAGCGGATACCTACTGAGCAGGTGGCAACGGAGATCCGTTGCCATCTGTTTACCGTGAATCCTCTTGTTTCAGGTCTTTATAGAGCGTTCGTCTGTTGGTGTAGATTTCTTGCATATAGTGTTCGCTGCTTAATTTAGCATCCAGATCAGAGACGCGCATCTTCCACAGCCTTGCGAAGTCGGCGAACAAAGTACACTGGCGCGCCAGCGTCACAGCGAGTCGGGTAACATCGCGGTCCTGGCCTTCTTCCAAATACCCCACGATCTTTGCTTTGTCCGCGTTGGCAAGAAAGAGTTCGTGCCAGGCCTTCGGTTTAAGTTGCTTCATTCGTTTCATCCCCTTTTCGAACAGAGACGTCGCCTAAACGACGATTCAGTGCAGCCAGACTCTCACCGGTTAACTCTTCGACTTGCTCGACGGTCAGGCGTTCCCATTGCGGATCGTCTGCATGCTTATTCTGATCCCACGTAAATTTGATGCGCATGAACTCAATTGGAAGATCGGCTTGCGGTGGGGTGTGTTGGATCCACTGCGTCGTCTTCGGGTTAAGTTTCCAGCGCGCCGTCAAATCACTCGCAATACGCGTACACGCAGTGGTGATAGTCTCCCCAGAATTGCTCACCTCGGTCAGCAATACAGTGTGGGCGCTTTTCTTGCGCGTGTAAATGCGTACCCGACAACGACCAAAGATACGGGTGGATTCATGTGGAAAGCGATACATGTAATCTTGCAAGGGTTGCAAAATACGTCTCCAATCGAACTACTCACATAGGTAACTGTTCTGCATCAGGTACGACGCACTGCCCAAATCATCGTCGACGCCTAAAGCCCTCCGGTCCGCTGCGTCACACCTGAATCGTTACTCAAATAGAATCACCAACAGGAAGCGGTAGACAGCGTACATATCAAATCGACGACTGGCTACCCAAAAGTGTACCTGGAGAGGGGGCTACACCGGTAGAACGAAATGGTGCAGTAGAGGACTTTTCGACAACAACTTTCGATCATAGTGTACATCAAAAAAGGTAATTGTGCACCTGAATAATCTGTACAACGTGAAGGATTAACTTCACGTTGTACAGATCAGCCTTCAACGAGCCTAGAAGCGACGTCGATCCGGGGAGCGATTGTCGCGCCCCTGCGAACGATTGTTGTCTCTGCCTCTCGAACGGTTGTCGCTGCCGAATTCACGCGGCTTGGGTGGCTGCGCTTCATTGACGGTCAGGGCGCGGCCATCTACCTCGCGCTTATTCATCCGCTCAATAGCGACCTGCGCATCTGCCGCGTTCTGCATTTCGACAAAGGCGAAGCCCTTCGATTGGCCTGTCTGTCGATCAGTGATCAGGGCAACGGATTCCACAGGACCAATTTCGGCAAACATGCCGTGCAGTTGATCTTCCGTGGTCTGGTAACTCAAGTTGCCTACGTAAAGTTTCTTAGCCATGGTTCTAAGCGGCTCCATTGCCGGAAACCGGCACGACGTTAATGGCATTCGGGCCTTTAGGGCCTTGTTCCACACGGAATTGAACCTCTTGGCCATCGGCAAGGGTTGCGTACCCCTGCATCTGAATCGCTGAGTGGTGAACGAAGACATCGTCCCCGCCCTCACGCGCGATGAAGCCGTACCCCTTGGTTGCGTTGAACCACTTGACTGTGCCTGTAATTTGTTGCTCACTCATTGTTGGAAACCTCCTATGGTCTCACTGTCCTACCAAACTAAAATGTTGTCTAAAACATCGTCGGTCCCAACAATTGAGAAAAAAAAGCACCGCCCGGACTTGTGAGTCTAGGCGGCGTTTTTACGCAACTTAATCAGAACTTACAATATCTTATAAAGGAATCATATACCTACGCTGATCGCATGTCAAATATGAGTAAGGACAGAATGGAGCTTAGCCCCATGGTACGGGCACGAGGGGGATGGGGGCGACGTCTCGCCCATCGTCGCAGATCTCCGTCCCATCCCCCTCATGCCCCGACAACCGGCCCAATATCACGAAGCAGTATCCCGGCCGTAGAACCCAGATCGGCCGCTGTCTGCCAGGCCTGTGCCGACTGCGGACTTGTGGGTAAAGGTTAGTTGCCAGAGAACCCCTCCCCAGCCCTCCACCGCAAGCGGGGAGGGAGCTGTTGGCGCGTACATGATGCGATGCCGGATTTAGGTGGGTATGAACAGCGGATTCGTTTTGACCCGATTGGTACGGGCACGAGGGGGATGGGGCGACGTCTCGCCCATCGTCGCAGATCTCCGTCCCATCCCCCTCATGCCCCGACAACCGGCCCAGTATCACGAAGCAGTATCCCAGCCGTAGAACCCAGATCGGCCGCTGTGTGCCAGGCCTGTGCCGACTGCGGACTTGTGGGTAAAGGTTAGTTGCCAGAGAACCCCTCCCCAGCCCTCCACCGCAAGCGGGGAGGGAGCTGTTGGCACGTACATGATGCGATGCCGGATTTAGGTGGGTATGAACAGCGGATTCGTTTTGACCCGATTGGTACGGGCACGAGGGGGATGGGGCGACGTCTCGCCCATCGTCGCAGATCTCCGTCCCATCCCCCTCATGCCCCGACAACCGGCCCAATATCACGAAGCAGTATCCCGGCCGTAGAACCCAGATCGGCTGCTGTTTGCCAGGCCTGTGCCGACTGAGGACTTGTGGGTAAAGGTTAGTTGCCAGAGAACCCCTCCCCAGCCCTCCACCGCAAGCGGGGAGGGAGCCGTTGGCGTGGACAAGGCAGTGATCCTGGGTTAACATTCGCTTATGAGTAAAGATGGCAACCCGACAAAGCATAACCGCCAAAGTCAGCCGACGATCGATGTGCAGTCAAAATGCCTCTGGGTGAGGCGAGTCTCGCCGGCCCGGCATCGATTGAACTGCGGACGCTGGGCGGCGTGTACTCTGGTGAGATGATCGGCAGAGGTAACTATGGATATTGATCAGATCAAACAACTGACCCTTGAACTGGGACAGGGCTGGGGCTTCGCCCATAGCTGCCGAGTCCTCAAGCTGGCCGATCTCATCGGTTCAGAATTGGTGTACGACCGCGAAGTTGTCGAGTACGCGGTGTACCTTCACGATTGGGGTGCGTTCCCAAAGTACTTTCAAGCCGGTGTTGATCACGCCGTGCGTTCCCGGCAGGTAGCGGAAGAAGAGGTACTGCCGCATACCAATCTGTCTGCTGCCAACCAGAAAACGGTGGCTGAGGTGATTGAGCTACACGACTATCGAGACCCAAGACCACACACAACCATCGAGAGTTTACTTGTACGAGAGGCAGACTGGCTTGATATGTTGGGGGTGATAGGGATTGTGAGGGAAATGGCTTGGGGACCGAACAACCTGCGCCAATGTTATCAGCGCATCCTTGCCCGGCGAGAGGGGATACGAGGACGGTTGACCATCCCGAAGGCACTTGAGATGGAAAGAGAGCGGCTGGCACGGATGGAAGAAATGCTGGGGCACCTACAAGAGGAGAGTTTTGGGATATTGTAGCGGCTAAAGAAGACTCTTCTTCAATTAACCAGGATTGACACCCCTTTCAGGCCGATCTACACTTTCGCTAGAGTCTGTTTCCCCATTTTTCAATCGTTCATCACCCTTTCCACTAGAAATGAACGCCCATGTTCACGAACTTTTCCTTCACGCTCGACCATGGATTGGCAAAGTCTGCCTGGGGCACCTTGCCCCGGCAGGCCACACAGGCGAAGCATGAGTTGACCATCCATGCCGCGCGCAATGAGATCGTCGGCGCCCAGGTTATTGTGGACGGCCCCTCCGACTTCATCCTAACCACGGATACAAGCAATTGGTTACACCCGCTCGGTTTCACTCCACGTCTGCGCCTGGATGTTACTTTCGCTACGCTGCCACCGGCGGCGCTGGAAACGTTCGTCGTCGGCTATCTGGAAGGCGATGATCGCCGCCAGTGGCCCGATGCATTGGAGCGTAGCGGCTGGATCCAGGTCCCGGCGCAGCGACCTCAGCCCGTCTACCTGCGACTGCACGTGCCCGCGCAGGTTGATCCAGGCCTGTACACAGGAAGCGTGACGATCTTCGGCCAACAGGGCTGGGATGCCGAAGAGATCCTGTGGCAGGGGACGATCCGCCTTCAGGTCCACGCTGCAACGCTGCCCGATCCGGAGGACTGGTCGTTCTGGCTCGATCTGTGGCAGCATCACAGCGCCGTGGCCCGGCAGCACCGCCTGCCGCTGTGGAGCGACGCCCACTTCACCCTCCTCGACCGCTACCTTGGCTCGCTGGCCCGACTGGGCCAAAAGGTGCTTACCGTCATCGCCACCGAGATTCCGTGGAGCGGACAACGCTGTTTCCGCAACCCGCAGTACCCGTCTCCGTTATGGGAACATGCCATTGTCAGCACCTTCCGTGAAGCCGACGGCTCACTCTCGTTTGACTATGCCCACCTGGATCGGCTGTTGGCGCTGGGCGCGAAACACAAGATCGACCGCGAAATCGAAGTCTTCGGCCTGCTCAACATCTGGCAAGACGAAGAATTCGGCTTCGGCAAAGTAGTCGACGACGCGCCCGACGCCATCCGAGTCCGCTGCTTCAACCGCGCCAGCGGCGTGGTCGACTATCTGCGCAGCGCCGACGATCTGCGCACATTCATCCGCAGTCTGCACGATCACCTGAAGGGCCTGGATCTGCTCGATCGAGTGCGCATTGTGGCCGACGAACCCAGCGATCTGGCCCTCTTCAACCAGCGTCTGGCCTTTGTGCAGGAGGCCGCCCCCGGTTTCCGCTACAAGGTGGCGATCAACCACTTCGAGTTTATGCAAGACGCGCCCGACGCCGTTGTGGACGCCGTGCCCGTCCTTCCCCTCGCCTGCCAGGACCCAGAATTGACGGCCCACCTGACCCGGCAACTGCACGAACGGGACGGCAAGATGCTCTGGTATGTCTGCTGCTGGCCGCCCATCCCCAACACCTTCTTGCACTCGCCTCTGCCAGAGGGCCAACTGCACGGATGGCTCACCTTTTACCTGAAGCTCGACGGCTTCTTGCGTTGGGCCTTCTACCTCTGGCCCGCCGATCCGTGGACACGCGCAAGCTGGCGTGCACCGGAATGGGCCGCGGGCGACACCTTCTTCGTCCTCCCCGGCCTCGACGGTGTGCCGGTGGAGACGCTGCGCTACGAAGCGCTGCGCCGCGCCATACAGGACTTCGAACTGCTAAAACTGGCTGAACGCACCCTCCCCACCGAGAAGATGACCTGGGTCAGCGCCGAAGCCTTTGCCCAGATCCTGCACACCGACGATGTGCGCGAGTTTGCGCGGGTGGGTCAACGGTCCCATGCAGCCACGGCAGCGGAGTTGTATTCAACCGACCCCGAAGATTACGAACGGGCGCGGCAGATCGTGCTGGAGGCGATTGGGGAGTAGAGGAAATGCTTGTTATCGATCGTCCGCTGTCCGCAGCGGCGTCTTCTTTCATACACCAGTAAATCCCGGTGGAAATCTGCCGACGCTCTCTATCAGTGATGTAGACGCCATACTTCCGCCGTGGGATTTACGCCACAACGTAGCAATGAGGAAATACCGTGACAAAACCAATTGAGCTGATCCTCCTCGGTGCCGGGGCGCGAGGAGCAAATTCGTATGCAACCTATGCCTTCGAACATCCCGACGAGGTGCGTTTTGTGGGCGTGGCCGAACCGGATCCGATCCGGCGCCAACGCTTTGCCGAGGACCATGATCTGGATGCATCGCAGACGTTCGCCACGTGGCAGGAGATCCTGGCGCGGGGGCAGATGGCCGACGGCGCGCTGATCACCACGCAGGATCAGATGCACGTGGAGCCGGCTGTGGCCGCCATGCAGGCCGGTTACGACGTGATGCTGGAAAAGCCAATGGCCGACTCGTTGGAAGGCTGTGTGAGACTGGCACAGACATCAGAACAGACAGGGCGTACGCTCCAGATCTGCCATGTGCTGCGCTACACGCCTTTCTGGCGCACGCTACATGACATTTTAGACAGCGGCCGACTCGGCGAGATTGTGACCGTGGAGCACCGTGAGAACGTGGCATGGTGGCACATGGCCCACAGTTTCGTGCGCGGCAACTGGCGCAATAAGGAACTGTCCACACCCATGATCCTGGCCAAGTGTTGCCACGATCTAGACATTCTGGTCTGGAATTTGCAGCATCGCGTCAAGCGGCTCAGTTCGGTGGGGTCGCTCTTACACTATCGCCCCGAATCTGTGGGGCCGGAGATTCCGCTGCGCTGCACGGACGGCTGCCCCATCGAGGCCGAATGTCCGTGGTCGGCGATTGGCATCTATCTGGACGCGCGGCTGTTGCCCGGTCCACGCGCGTTGGTGGAAGGGGAGACGGCGCCGCCAGTCTGGCCGTTTATGACCATCACCAACGATCTCAGTTGGGAAGGCCGCCGGCGCGCCATAGAGACAGGCCCCTATGGGCGCTGTGTCTACCGCTGCGACAACAATGTGGTCGATCATCAGACGGTCATGATGGAGTTAGAGAACGGGGCATCGGTGACCCTGATCATGCACGGTCATTCCAATGAAGAACACCGATCGATGCGTTACGACGGCACCAGGGCTACGCTGCGCGCCCGCTTTGGTAAGCCCGACGAGATCGCCATCTACGATCACGGCAAGCGTGAACCCGAGATCGTGCCGATCCCTACCGCCAGCAGCGGGCACGGCGGCGGCGACTGGGGCACCATGGGATCTTTCCTGCGCGTGCTGCGCGGGGAAGAGAAAGCCCTCACCGATGTACGCACCTCGCTGGAAAGCCACCTCCTTGCCTTTGCCGCCGAAGAAGCGCGCCTGAGCCACAAGCCGATCGAGATGGCGGCGTTTCGGGCGCAGGCCGAGTTGGTGACAGGATGACCGGGTAACCTGGGGATTGGGTCGGCGGTGCCACTCGCTTTGGGGCAGATGCCATCGCCGACCCGGTGCGCCCATCACCCACTTCCAAGCTCTTCATTTTCCCAGACAATCAACGCCGCCCAGTTGTCGGACGCGCTGTCTTCGATGTAGTTTTCGAGCATCCCCAGCACCTTGAAGCCGTTGTGCAGTTGAAAGGTGAGGGTCGGATCGCTGAGTTGGCCGCGCACCACAAGCTCGACATACTCAGCGGGTGTGATCTTGCCTTTGTAGTGGACATAACCGGGCAGCACGCCACCGCCGACGATGCCTTTTTTGGCGTAGCGACGCACGAGATCTTTGCGGGTGTCATAGAGCAGGCGCCCGATCCCCTGTCCGCGGAAGTCGGGGTGAACGCTGATGTCGGCGCCGTAATAGTACGCGCCGTTGGGATCGTGGTTGGTGTAGTACCCCCCGGCGATTACTTCAAGAAAGGTGTGGTGCGGCGCATCGAAATCAAAGTCGGTGAAGAAACCCGATCCCAGGCCAATCACGCGCTCTCCACTCAGCACCACAAAATCGCCCTCAGGGAAGATCTCGCAGTGGCTGAGGAAATGGTCCTCGGTCATTAGCTCCTGTGCGCCCAGAGTGGGGAAGCACTCGCGCTGAAGCTGAGCCAATCCGGGCGCATGTCGCGGGCGGATGTTCACAATCTCGATCCGATCCACAGCCTCGATCCGACTCACGGTGCCGGCTCCCGGTAGTCTGGATTTTCCCACACGATCAACGATGCCCAACCGCGTGTGGTCTTGTCATGGAAGTAGTTTTTCAACGTACCCCGCACCTGGAATCCATTGCGCAGTTGGAAATTGAGCGTCGGATCGTAGATCTCGCCGGCAACGACGCTGGCGATGTAGTCCTGCGCAGACATCTGCCCAATATACCGTGCGTAGCCGGGAATTTCTCCGCCGGCGATGATGCCCCGCTTGTTCAAACGGCGCACGACGCCTTTGCGCAGTTCATAGAGCGTGCCGCCGATGCCGCGCCGCCGATACCCGGGGTGTACGCTGATGTCGGTGCCGTAATAGTACGCCCCGCGTGGATTATGATTCTTACAACTGCCGTCGCCTACAAATTCGTCGAGCGTGTGCTGGGGCTTGCCGAAGTTGAAGTCACACAACATGCCGCTTCCTAACCCCACGGCTTTGTCACCGTCAAAGGCGACAAAAACCAGGTCGGCCACGGTTTCGGCCAGACGCACAAGGTCTTCTTCGCTGAAGAGACACTCAGGCGGCACGTTCGGGAAACAGGTTAACTGCAACAGGTGCAACTGTGCAGCATGCTCAGGTCGCAGATTCGTATAGGTTATTTGATTGTCCATGGTTCGTTCGCCGCCAAGCGGCCCCCCTTGGGTTGAAAAACGTAGTTGAAATCGACGCGTTGGATAGCTCGATTTACGTACGCTAAGGCGGGCGGTGCGTCTTTGTGGAACGGTGAATGGAATTGTCGCTCAGGCGCGGGTGTTCACTGAGAGGGGAGGAAGGCAGTCAGAGATGGAAGTGTTCGTATGGATTGTCGGCGGGCAAACCCCACACTGCCCAAAAATCGCCGGTGGCAGGGCGCATAATGGCGGCGCCGCAGCTTTCAAGATGCAGAGGCGGGGTAGAGCGAACACAGATGGTTTCGTCTCGTGTGAGTTCCATAAGAGAGTCCGGTGTGGTTTCAGTCCGTTCTAGTAGCTGGGTGGCACGCGCCAGCCGCGCTTCGGTGCTTTTTTGTGATGCAGCAGCACGCGGGCGACAGCGAGCCAGGGTGTCGGAGACGAGGCAGTGATTGGTGTGAACAACGGCGTCGCCGTCCAGGCGGGTAACGGCAGATGCGGTGGAAGTCGCTTCGATATTGTAGCCGTTGCCTTCTTTGTCGAAGAGAAGGTAATTGTGTGCGCCGGCCAGCCTGGCCTCGCCGATACAGCGCAGTGCAGATTGAATGTCGGTCTGTTGCAGTGCCTTGCGTACGACAAAGGGCCAGGTAACGCCGACCTGCCCATCGCCGCCCAACAAGTTATTGATGCCCACGCAGATGCCGGCGTCGTTCATGCCAATCATGCCGACGCAGCCGGTGATGGTAAAGGTGAGGCAAGAGGGGGCGTCGTTGGGGCGACAGCGGAGTAGAATCACATAGTCAGTGGAACTGGCGTGCATGTCCCATGTCTGGCCAAAGAACCCATGCCCCTCGGCCGTGCGGCTGTTGGGGACGATGAAAGCAGTACAATCGTCGGCGACCAGCGCGGTTGCCGCCTCTTGACGAGCGTGGGTGTAGACGGTGTCTACAAAGTCGGTGAAGCCATTCGTGATGATCAGTTCGGCCAGGGTCAGGCCGGTGGCGTCGGCGATGCCGCGCAGTTCATCCATCAGATCGGGCGCGTAGGCCTCATGTTCGGCCACACAGGCCTCGCCCAGAGCGATGATATCCTCTCGCGCCAGCTCATGGCCCGTCCACCCGGCGCTGCCGGCCAGCGCCACCCTTTCCTCGCTGTAGCGTCGAATATCGGCTGCATAGGCCCGGCCATGGGCGTAACCCATGTTGTAGTAAGAGCCGGAAACTTCAAGTAGACGTAGCTTCGCCATTGGACCCCACCTGAATAGGGAGGTGCAGAAGCAGCGAGCAGAATCTGACCAAGATCCTTGCCTCTGCACCTCTTCGCCTCACCTGATCATCTGACTATCTTGCTCTTCATCACGGCTTCCGCGCGGTTGCTGCTGTGTAATGCAGTGGACGTTGCCACCCCCCAGTAGAATTTCACGGGCGGCGACGCCAACAACCTCGCGATCCGGGTAAAGGGATTGGATCGTTTCCAGCGCGGCTTCATCATACGGATCGTCAAAGACAGGGACAACCACACCGCCGTTGGCGACATAGTAATTGATGTACGATCCGGCCAGTCGCTGGCCCGCCGTGCGGTTATAGCTGCCGCCGCGCAGCACAACCCCGAACGCTTCCTCATGCGAAAGATAGAGCGGCCCCGGCTGGTGGATTTTGTGGATCTCCAGACGGCGGCCCCTGGCGTCTACGGCGTTGGACAGCGCCTGGTAAGCCAGGTGCGACCGCGCAAACTGCGGGTCACCGGGATCATCGGTCCAGGATAGGGCGACGACGCCAGGGCGCACAAAGCAGCAGAGGTTGTCAACATGGCCATCGGTTTCATCGTCGAACAGGCCATAGGGCAGCCAGATGATTGTTTCGACATGGAGGTACTCACGCAGTGCGCCTTCGATATCGGCGCGGCTCATGTGCGGGTTGCGGTTATCGTTGAGTAGATTCTCGGCGACAACCAGCAGTGTGCCTTCACCGTCCACATGCAGAGCACCGCCCTCCATCACCAGGTCCGCCGCATAGCGTTCCAAATCGCTCTGTTCGAGCACTTGCCGCGCCACACGCTGATCCTGGGCATAGTCCTGGTAGAGACCACCCCAGGCATTGAATTCCCAGTCGATACCGCGCACTTCGCCCTTCTCGTTGATCACAAAGGTAGGGCCGACATCGCGCATCCAGGCGTCGTCGTAGTGCATTTCCACCACTTGCACCTCGTCGGGCAACATGCGCCGCGCCCGATCCCATTGGCGGGGCATTACACCCATCACCACCGGTTCAAAGCGCGAGATGGACTCGGCGACCGCGGCAAAGGCTTCTTGCGCCGGGCCGGCCTCGCGCCGCCAAATATCCTCGCGCTCGGGCCAGAGCATCCAGCAGCGGGCATGTGGCTCCCACTCAGCGGGCATGTGAAAACCATCCTCCGCAGGGAAGGAGTGCAGGCTCGAATTTTCAAGAAAAGAAGGGTAGTAGTAAGTCATGTTAGAAGTTATCGTAGTTTTCTAGTTCACCGTTGAGCTCTGCGCTGACAGGATCTTTTTGATCTGGTTCAGCTACTCAATTCAGAAGTGCGGGCTCGCTTATCATCTTAACCGCTTCGGTAGCATCAACGCAAGCAGGCAGATTGCCACCTTTGCCACCGTCACAACTCTATATGTACCACAGATTCGGTGGATGCGCTGTAAGAAATCTGGCGGTTTTGTGCCAAAACTTCCCTTTCGCTGCACAGGTTCGATCACAATCGCCGCCACCGTGGACGGTTCCACCGGGGTAATGCAGGCATGTTCGAGCCGGCGCATGGCGAAATCGACCTGGCCCTCTTGCCCATAGGCGTTAAGATAAGGCACTTGCTCAAACGGAGCTTAGCTTAATGCCGGCGAGAAGACCCCTCCCCAACCCTCCCCAGGGTCTAACCTTTACCCACAAGTCCGCAGTCGGCACAGGTCTGGCAAACAGCGGCCGATCTAGGTTCTACGACTGGGATACTTCTTCGTGATATTGGGCCGGTTGTCGGGGCATGAGGGGGATGGGACGGAGATCTGCGACAATGGGCGAGACGTCGCCCCCATCCCCCTCGTGCCCGTACCAAGGGTCAAACCGAATCCGCTCTTCATACCCCCCTTATGGGTAAAGGTAAGGAGGGCCGGTAGATTTCAGCCGGATCGTGGATAGTATCACACCGTCTCCTGCACCCGGGCAAAGGCCACATCGAGTTTCTGCAACGCTTCGTCGACGTGCTCTTTGGTTGGCGGTGAGGGGCGGGGCAATGCGCAGCGTATTCCCGTAAAGACCGCCCTTGCCGATGAGCAGGCCCAGCGATCGGGTAGCCTCAAAAATGGCGGACACCTGCTTGGGCGCAGGTTCTTTGCTCTTGCGATCGAGCACCAATTCCACACCCTGCATCAGCCCGCGGCCGCGCACGTCGCCGATCAACGGATACTTCTCGAAGAGCCGATCCAACCCCGCCCGCAGGTGCCCGCCCACATCGGCGCTGCGCGCAGGCGGCGCGTCCTCGTGCAGGGCTTCGAGCACGCCCAATGCCGCCGCCGTGGAAACGGGGTTGCCGCCGAAGGTGCTGATCGTCGACCCTGCCCCGACGGTGCTTTGCGCGATCTCGGCGGTGGTGGCTGTGGCCGAAAGGGGCAGGCCATTGGCGATCCCCTTGGCCATGGTGATCACATCGGGCACGATCCCGGCGTGTTCGATGCCAAACCAATGGTCGCCGGTGCGGCCAAAGCCCGTCTGCACCTCGTCAATGATCATCAGCCCGCCATAGCGGTGGACAATCTCTTGTACGATGGCGAAGTATTCGGCGGGGGGCGTGATGAAGCCGCCCACGCCCTGAATCGGTTCGGCCAAAAAGGCGGCGATCTTGCCCGATGTGCTGGTGCGGATCACATCTTCCACATCCTCGGCGCAGGCGACGCCACAGGACGGATACGTCATCTTGAGCGGGCAGCGGTAACAGTAGGGCGTGAGCGCGTGTTTGATGCCCACCACCTGGCTGCCGCCGATGCGCCAGGGCGCCTGCCCGGTTAGCGCCATACCCATGGGCGACTTGCCGCTGTACCCATGACGCAGGGCGATGATCTCCTGATAACCTGTGTAGATCTTGGCGATCATCACCGCCGTCTCGTCGGCGTCGGTGCCCGAGGTGCCAAAATAGAAGGTGTTAAGATCACCTGGGGTGATTTCAGCCAGCTTCTCGCCCAGTGTCACATGGTTCTCGCTGGGGTAAAGCGTAGAGGTGTGCAGCAGCTTGTCCACCTGTTCGTGGACACGTCTGTTCACCTTGGGGTTGTTGTGCCCCACACTCGTGGTCAAGATGCCGGCGAAGAAGTCAAGATACTGATTGCCCTCCACATCCCAAACGTAGAGGCCATCCCCTCGTTCCAGAGGCAGCGGTTCGGTGTAATAGAGCAGATGATTGGGCCAGAGGTGCGCGTGCTGTTTTTCGAGAATTTCGCTGGTTTTGGTGGTCATGGGGCCTCCGGAAAGCGTAGTGGTGCGTATGGACTCGTCGACGCAGATGGCGCTGCGATTGGATCATGACGGTGCGAAAATCGTGCCCTGTCTATCCCTCCCCCATGGCCGAGCTGAGCCGGTAGTCGCGGATAATTGACGAGGAGAAATAGACTGCCACGGAAACCAACCCGGCGCTGCCGCTGAGGAGAAGTGTCATCAACTGAGGGCCGAAGAAGTCTGCGCCTACACCCGCGATCAACGCACCGATGGGCATCAAGCCTGCGTTCAACGTGACGATCCCCGTCACCCGTCCACGCAGGGCGTCGGGGATGGAAAGCTGCAAAAGGGTCTGGTTGGAGGTGAGGTAGATCATTTCAAAAAAGCCGGAGACCGCCAGGCAGACCAGCGAGATCCAGAAGATCGAACTCAAGGCGAAGCCGATGAGCGAGAGACTGAGCAGAAACAGCGCCCCCAATTGGATCAATCCGCGCCGCTCAAAACGACTCAGTGCCGCCGAGACAAAACCGCCGAAGATGCCGCCGATCCCCACGGCGGAGAGGAGCGCACCCAGCGTATCCGGCCCGCCCCCGAAGACGTCCTTGGCGTAGATGGGCGGCAGCGCCGAGTAGTTGGGAATGATAAAGAGGGGCAGCACCCAGCCCATGAGCAGAAAGGCGCGGGTCGTGGGTTCCTTGATGACGTAGCGCAGACCATCCAACAGGTTGCTGCGCGTGGCGCCCGTGCTCAAACTCGAACGTTCCGGCGGAAAGTTCAACTTGAGGATTGTCAACGCCACCAGCGCGTAGGCGCCCGCCTGCACAAAAAAGTTCCCTTGCGGCCCTACCCACAGGATCAAAAAGCCGCCGATGGCAGGCCCCAGCGAGCGCATGACCGCCCAACCGGTCTGCACCAACGCCACGGCGCTGGGCGCGAGCGAGCGGGGCACCAGCACAAAGATCACCGTCTGACGCAGCGGCATGTCCACGGCCTGGGCCACACCCCCCAAAAAAGAGAAGGCAAAGAGCGGCCAAATCAGCGCCGGGTGGATGGAGATGATCACCCCAAAGATCATACTGATGGCAAAGAGCCAGCCGTTGACGCCCACCATCAACCGGCGGCGGGGGAAGCGGTCGATGGCGACCCCGGCAAAAGGCGCCAACCCCAACGTAGCCAGCGATCGCATCAAGTTGAGCGTCCCCAACATTGCACCAGAGCCGGTGAGTTCATAGACCAGCCAGCTCAGCGTCACCTGCTGGATCCACTGTCCGCTGTTAGAGAGGGTGGTGCCGGTGAGGAACCAGGCAAAGTTGCGCTGGCGCAGCACGGTGAAGTTTCCGGCCGGTTTGGCCGCTAGCGTCGCATCGATCGGCTTGACCACATCCGCCGGTGCTGTATCTACAGGGGGAACAGGGGAAGAAGCCATCAGTGAGGTTGCCTCTGGGCGTACATTTCAGCGCCACACGCGCTCAATGAGCAAACTATAGCATACTCCAAACCACAACACTATGCAGCGGAAATTCAACCTTCGCCTGGTCACCGCACAACCAAGCCTCGTTACCCATGACCCCCATAGGCGTTAAGTTAAGGCTCTATGCTCCACGCCCCCGTATCCTCGTGCGCAGGCAAGAGAATTGGCCACAAAGAACACAAAGAACGCAAAGAAGAAGATGGAAACGTCCTTATCTATGTGTTCTTTGTGTTCTCTGTGGCTATTCCCTTCTGGACGTGACGCCAGGAGGAAAAACCCCGGCACTTGCTCGAACGGAGCTTATCTTAACCCCTATGCCCATGACCCATCAGCAATCGTCCGTAGATCTCTGGCCGACGCTGCTGCAACAGGGGAAACAATGCGCGCCACTGCTCAAGGATGGTGGGATCAAGATCGGCAACAATGACTTCGGTCTGCTCGCGGCCGGCCTGCGCCAGAATGTTGCCCATAGGGTCGCAGATGAAGCTGCTGCCGTAGAAGGTGACGCCTTCTACACCGACGCGATTGGCGGCGGCAATGTAGACACCGTTGGCTATCGCCTGCCCACGCATGACGGTCTGCCAGGCCGACATCGTGTCCACCTCCGGCGCGCCGGGTTCAGAGCCGATCGCGGTGGGGTAAAAGATAAACTCAGCGCCGTTGAGTGCGTAGATGCGCGAAAGCTCGGGGAACCACTGATCATAGCAGGTGGGCAACGCCGTCTTCACCCCCGCAACCGTGTGGATGGGGAAGTCATCGGCGCCGCCGAAGTAGTGATCCTCGTGGTAGCCCTCCCCCTGCGGAATATGAACCTTGCGCGTGTAGCCCGCCAGTTCGCCGTTCGGTGCGTGGAGGGTGGCAGTATCCCAATAGTGGCCGTCAGCGCCTTCCTCAAAAAGACTGCCGACGATGTGCACACCGTGTCTGCGCGCCAATTCGCCGAAAAGCAGATCCGAGTCTCCGCCACGCAGCGGTTCGGCCCAGATATAGTTTTCGGGGTCGATGACGCTGGCAAAGTAAGGGGACAGGGTAAACTCGTGCAAACAGACCAGCGAGGCGCCGCGCCCGGCGGCTTCCGCCACCAACACGCGTACGGCTTCCATCATTTTCAAACGGCTGCCCGGCCAAAAGGTCTGTGCCAGCGCCACGCGGATGGGATCCATGCAAAGGCCCTCTTGTTGGAATTGAACGATTCAGGATTGTAGTATCTCTCGCGCGGCGCGTACGCCTGTCTCATAGGCGCCGTGAACGGTGCCAAAGTAACGCGAGTGAGCAGCTTCCCCGGCGAAGAAGAGACGCCCGGCCACCGGCTCGGCCAGGGTGCGCCGATCGCCCAGCATGCCACCCACTTGCGAGAAGGAGTAGCTGCCCCGGCTGAATGGATCGGCTGCCCAGCCGGTGCGCACATGGGCCACCGGTTCGGGCACATCCGGGCCGAAAAGTCTGCGCAGCACCATCAGCGCTTCACGGATGATTGTCTCATCATCCCAGCCATTGGTGAGGCGGGCCCGGCTGCCGGCATGGCTGGCCACCAGGACCGGTTCTCCACAATAGTGGGCCATGTTCAACCAGGAGGTGAAGAGTTCCGGCTGGGTACCGGGCAGGTAGCTGAAGCGGTGCGGCTCCAAGGGCCAGAAGCAGCGCGGGAATTTTAGCGCCAATTTTTCATAATAGCCAAATCCGATGCGTTGGATGGCCGCCTCTTTTTCGGCGGGCAGGGCCGGCGAAAAGGCAATCACGCCGGCTTTGAGCACACCCAGGGGGACGGTGATCACGGCGCGATCGAAGCGTTCCCGGCCGCGGTTGGTCAGGATGTGCACGCCCCCATCACCGTATTCGATGCGCTCGACGACGACGCCGGTTTCGATGGCCAGACCCTCGGCCAGACCTTCGACAATGCGGCCATAGCCGCCGCCGGGCAACAACAGATCTCCGCCGGGCAGTTTGACATAACGATTGCTCAGCCGCCAGTCGATTTCGTTCAGATCGGCGGCGTCACTGTACTGGCTGCGGACTATTGAGGAGTAATAGTACCCCTTGGCCGCAGCGTCGCTCATCTCATCCCCCTCAGCCTGGATCAGCGGCAGCAGATCGGCCAGAGAACGCACATCGTCGGACGGGCGTTCGTAAAGGATAGAGGTAAAGAAGCGGTCGTAGAGGCCACGGAAGTAGCGCAGCCCCGTCGTGTACTCGGCCATGTCCAGGGGGGATCCATCGGCGTCGAAGGCCATCACCGCGCGACCGCTGCGGTTCTCAAAGTCGGTGTCGAGGGTGGCGACGCCGAAGCGCCTGGCCAGCGCCGTCAGGGGGTTGGCCGTCGGCCCGTGGATCCAGGCTGCGCCCAGATCGTTGCTGAAGCCCAGCGAGTGATCTGTGTGTGTGCGCCCGCCGATACGCTCGCGCGCTTCCAGTATCTTCACGGGATGGCCGGCGTCATGCAGTGTGCGCGCCGCCGCGATCCCGGCCATGCCGGCGCCAATGACAATCGTTGAGGTGAGGGGCATATGGCCTCTTTTGGTGATTCGGGGTTGGCGACTGGAGGCTAGGCAGGAAGGATCGCCTGCCCAGCCCCCAGTCGCAATTCTTTACTGACCTTTGATGGCCGTCCACATCTCATCGTAGATAAAGACAGCGTCGCCCACATCTGTGAGCCACTGCAGCTTCGCCATCACTTCATCCGACGGGAAGATGCCAGGATCGTTGAGGATATCCTCGTCGATGAACTCCCTGGCCGCCAGATTGGGGCTGGCGTAATAGGTATAGTTGGTGACTGCGGCCGCATTCTCTGCATCGATCAGGTAGTTCATAAAGTGCAGCGCCGTCTCGTACCGTTCCGAAGAGGCGGGAATACAGACGTTGTCGAGCCACTTGACTGCCCCCTCTTTGGGGATGACATAGGCCCACTCGCTCTCACCGGTGGCATCGTCGGTTGTGTTCCAGATGGCATTGGCGGTATCGCCGCTCCATGCGTGTGAGAGCGTGATCTCACCGGGAATCATCAAGGAATCGTCATAGTCTTCGCTGTTAAAGGTCTTCCAGTAGGGCTTGGCCTGAATGATCAGATCGCGGGCTTCTTCAAGCTGGGCGCGCTCCTGAGTGTTCGGGCTGTAACCCAGGTAGAAGAGTGCGGTTGCCAGCAACTCACGCTGATCGTTGAGCGCATTGATGCCGCGATCCGCGTACTGCTCAAGCACAGCCGGATCATAGAGATATGCCCAACTGTCGGGTTGGGTATCGGCAAAGGCAGGATCGTTCACCTGATAGCCGATGCCGGTGGTGCCCCACTGGTAGGGGACACAGTGTGCATTGCCTGGATCAAAGGGTGGGTTCAGGAAGAGCGGATCCAGGTTGGCAAAGTTGGAAAGCCGATCCGTGTCGATCTCAGCCAGCAAGCCCAGTTCGATCATCTGCCCCACCATGTAATCCGACGGGAAGATCACATCGTAACCGGTGGCGCCTGCCGACAACTTGGCCAGCAGATCCTCGTTTGAGGCGTACGTATCGAAGATAATGTCCACGCCGTACTCTTCTTCGTACCTTGCCAAGACATCTTCATCGATGTAGTCCGTCCAGTTGTAGACGCTCAACTGATCGGCCAACTCCGGGCCGTCACTACTGGCAGGGGAGGATTCGCCGGCTTCAGGAGGCGAGGCCGCCGGTCCACCACCGGGACCACCACCGGGGCCACCGGCACAGGCGGCGATCATCAGGGCAGAGATCAACACCAACAAGAGCAAAAACTTCTTCATCCGATAGATTCCTCCGGTAAAAAGGCAGTGGGGACAAGGCTACTTGCGCTGCAAAATTAGCGAAATGACAACCAGGACTGTAGACCCAACAAACATCAACGTCGAAATCGCGTTGACCTCAGGAGACACACCAAAGCGGATCATGGAGTAGACCCGCACCGGCAGTGTAGTGGAACCAGGGCCGGCCACAAAGAAGGTGATGACGAAATCATCCAACGACAGGGTGAAGGCGAGCAAGGCGCCCGAGACAATGCCGGGCATGAGCAGCGGCAGGGTGACACGCAGAAAGGTCTGCCAGGCGTTCGCCCCCAGATCGGCGGCGGCCTCTTCGAGGCGTCCGTCCATGTCGGCCAGTCGTGCCCGCACCACCAACGCCACAAACGAGATATTGAAAGCCACGTGCGCGATCAGAATGGTGTACCGACTCAGCGCGATCCCCGCCGTGACAAAAAAGAGCAGCGTGGAGAGCGCCATCACAATATCTGGGATGATGATGGGCAGGTAGAGCACGCCATCGAAGGTGAGTCTACCAGCGAAGCGGTAGCGTTCCAATACCAGTGCCGCCAACGTGCCCAGGATCGTGCTGATCAATGTGGACCAGAAGGCCACCCACATGCTCACCCAAAACGCATTGATCACGGCTTCGTCTTGGAAGAGAACGCGATACCAGTCCAGGCTGAAACCCGTCCACACGCCGACAATCTTATTGGCGTTAAACGAGTAGATGATCAAGATCAGGATCGGCACATACAGAAACAGAAAAACACCGACCGCCAACCATGTCAAAACATTGCGATTGAATGCCGTCCGCATCCGCGCCCGCAGCGGAGGGGCCAAAGTAGCTGTAGTCATTGACAGTTTCTTTCAGGCAGGTAGCAGATGTGCATAGTCCCCCTAATCACCGGCCGCTGTGCTTCGGTTCAAAATGCGGAAGTAGAGCATGACGGCGCCCAGCATAATCGCCATCAGGATGAAGCCGATAGCGGACCCGAAGGGCCAATCGCGCACCGTCATAAACTGTTGCTGCAGCAGGTTGCCAATCAAGGCAACTTTCGCCCCGCCCAGCAGATCGGGGGTAACATAAGCGCCCAGAGAAGGAATAAAGACCACGATCGATCCGGCCACGATCCCCGGTGCGGAGAGCGGCAGCAGGATGCGCGTCAGCCGTTGCCAGCCGTTTGCGCCCAGATCGGCGGCGGCTTCGAGCAAAGACCAATCGAGCTTTTCAAGATTGCTGTACAGCGGCAGCACCATAAAGGGGAAATACCCGTAGAACAGCCCGAGCAGCACCGCTCCCTGGTTAAAGAGCAGCGGTAGCGGATTGGCCGTCACCGATGCCAACCAGACGAAGATCGATCCTTGCCCAACCAGTGACAGCGCAGCATCGTGCAGAGTCATCGTCCAGAAATTGTTGACGACCCCGGTATCGCGCAGGATCAACATCCAGGCATAGGTGCGCACCAGGAAATTCGTCCAAAACGGGATCATCACGAGGAAGATAAGCATCCCCCGATATTGGGGCGGGCGACGGGCAATCCAATACGAGAAGGGGTAGCTAAGCGCCAGACAGATCAAAGTATTCAGAGTGGCCAGCCAGATCGAACGGGCAAAGATGCGCAGGTAGATGAAGTCACCGCCAACCCGGCTAAAAAAGCGCGTGTAGTCGTTAAAATAGACGCCCAGGTTGCCCAGTTCAAAAGCAGGATAGGCCACCGTACCCAGGCGTGAGCGTTCGCCGAAGCTGACGGCCAACACGATGAACATGGGCAGCAAGAAGAAGATACCCAGCCACAACGCCGCCGGGAAGGCCAACGACCAGGCCGTCTGCCGCGTCACCAACAGGATCAACAACCCCGCTGCCGCCAATAACACAAGGGGGATGTAAAACTCGCCGTTCCACAGGGTAAAGTAGAGCACGGCGACGACGCCCAGCACCGATCCGTAGATCACTCCGATCAGCCGCGTCGGTCCTCGGTTTTGCCACAGAGCGAAGCCCAGCAGCAGGTCGACGACGATCGCAGCGCCGTAGATCACATAAGCGGCCGGGCCCGGCAGTTGAGCCAGCAGCAATTCCAGTTGCAGCGGCTGCAAGTCAAGCTGATTGAACGTCACCCAGCGGAAGAGCAGGATCGCCCACAGCAGCACCTGCCCCCACAGCAGCAGCGCCCCCACCTGAAGATGCGGGCTGGCCCCTTTGGACATCGTGAACTGCGTACGGTCGACTGTCGTTTGCGTTGCGGAAGTCACTGTCATCTTGGTCTAGGGTTCGCCTCTGGATTCCTAATAATCCGCATGATACATGCCCACACATTCGGCCTCGCTACCTGATCCGTTCGGCGTAAACACCACAGGGGGATAGGGCGTCTGTAACACTGGCAGCGAGCATCGCCACGTCATGGCCGGCATCTACGTGTCACTCCGTCAGAACCGTGGCGTTTTCCGCAGTCCAATGCACGTAGACATGGTCGCCTACGTCGTAGAACCGGTCATAGCGATCTCCGTAATTCTGCATACGGGCGAAGATCTCGACACCATCTGCGATTTCGACGCGGTAGCGGGTATCGGTGCCAATGTAAATCTCCTCCAGAATTTTGCCGTCGATCACCACGTTGTCGGCTTCCATCTCCAGATATTGGCGCATATCGACGCGCTGATCGGCCAACCCCGCCCCCAGGATCTGCAGCGCTTCTTCGGGATCGACGCCCGTTTTGAGCAGATTCACCTTGCCGCGTGGATAGACGTTGACCTTTTCGGGGCGTACGGCCACCGTCACCAATTGTTGTGCCGTCACCTCGCGCCCATCCGTATCGGCCAGGATCCGCACACCGTGGACATCTACCACGGCGAACCCGTTGTGTTCCGCCACCCGCCCAGGGATGAAGTTCGTTTCGCCGATGAAATCGGCCACGAAGCGATTGACCGGGTGCTCGTAGATCTGCCACGGTTCGCCCACCTGCTGCACCAGCCCATCATGCATAACGGCGATGCGGTTCGACATCGTGAGCGCTTCTTCCTGATCATGGGTAACGTAGATGAACGTGATCCCCACTTCGGACTGGATCTGTTTCAGTTCCAACTGCATGGTCTTGCGCAGTTTCAGATCGAGGGCGCCCAACGGCTCATCCAGGAGCAGCACCTTGGGCCGGTTGACCAGTGCCCGCGCCACCGCCACGCGCTGTTGTTGCCCGCCCGAAAGTTGCGCGGGTTTGCGCCCGCCCAGGCTGGGCAAGCGCACCAGTTCCAGCGCTTCGCCCACGCGGCGTTTGATTTCGGGGCGCGGCGTCTTCTGCATTTCCAGGCCAAAGGCCACATTCTCGGCCACCGTCATGTGTGGAAAGAGCGCATAACTTTGGAAGACCGTGTTCACAGGCCGCATGTGGGCGGGGATACCCTCCACTTGCTGCCCGTAAATGCGGATCATGCCCGACGTCGGCTGCTCGAAGCCGGCCACCATGCGCAGCGTCGTCGTCTTGCCGCAGCCGCTTGGCCCCAACAGCGAAAAGAACTCGCCGTCCTCGATCTGCAAGACCAGATCGTCCACAGCCACAAAATCCCCAAACCGTTTGGTCACATGAACCAGATCAACACTGACCGCCAAGGGTGGAGCCTCCAGAATGATCGCCAGATAAACACGCACAAAGACGGCGCCGGGGGCGCCGCGCTGGATTTCGATAGGGTTGCTACTGGGTTTACACTCATCCCGTTCATCTGCACGAGGGTACACATGCAGGTCAGTCGTGGATGAGTATGTAGTCGGCGGAGACTGTTTTCTTCGCTGCAATGGCATAGAAGGATAGTACGAAAGTTGCCGAGATGCAATTATTCAAGATTGGAAATTGTACGTAGGCCGGCGGGACAGATGCGGGCGACGGTATTGGGAGCGTCGGTTCATGCTTCGCGTGCGCTGAATCGCCGATGCGTCAGAATCATGCCGGTGTAAAACACCCCCGCCGCGGCAAAGGCAGGCAGCAGATGAACCCAGTTCATGTACCCGACATAGAAGTGGACGCCGATCGCAAACATAAAGCCCAGGCTGCCCGAAATCAGCAAGGCCTCCCACAGGTTGCGTGTCCGCTCGGCGAACAGGACACAGAACCCCATCACGATGCCGGTGCTGAAGAGCGCGCCGCCAAACGCTGCCCGGTCATGGGCGATCAGCGACACAAGCCGTGGGTTGATGGCACGCAGGTCGTCGACGAAGAGCCCCATGTACTCAAGATCTTCGGGCACAAACACTCTGGTCATGCCACCAACGAGGATGACGAGGCCGGCGCTTAACAACCCGATGGCGATCAGAGCCAGACAGAGGGTACCAAGCCGCTGCAACCTTCCTGTTGCTTGCTCAAAGTCCAGATAGTTCCGCCAAGACGGAAGAGGCTTGGGCGGAACGGTTCGGTAGCCCTGAACAAGGCCGGCCACAAAACAGGGAAACAGCAACAGAGTCGCAATACCATGCCAGGTATCGAGATACCCGTAGCCCAGGAAGGTGAGAAAGCTCAAGAACCCGGCGCACCCGGAGATCAGATAGGCCCACAACGCCCACCGCTGTTTGTGACGGATGGGGAATTCTGCCAGCCACATATACAGGATACCGACGCCGCTCAGTGCGCCACCGAAAGCAATGCGATCATGCACCATGAATCGCACAACGCGGCACTCATAGAAAGCGCACAGATCCGCTACGGTCATACCCAAATAGGCTTCGTCATGCGGCAAGAAATGCCCGGTTGCGGCCTGGAAGATGCCGAACGCGCCCGACAGGAACAACAGCAGCCCCGTCAACAGCAGCAGCGGACGTCCGTCTCCGATCACGGTCTCGATTAATCCGCGGTTATCCGTCCCCATCAATTCATCTCCACGAACACAACGATTCGGGTGCGACCAATCGGCAACTACTCCGTGTGCTGCCAGGGCCAATGCCCTGTCAGTTCCACCTCTAGCGTGAAACTGAGGAAAGTACGGATCAAAACGATAATAGCCAGAACGCCGATGGTGCGAAACGTCAAATCAACCGCTACTGTGTGGATAATGTCGGCGGCGACAAGAAACTCCAGGCCAAGCAGAATTCCGCGGCCAAGACGCTTGCGAACATCCTGAGCGATCGCTCCGATTTCTTCTCTTTTAAGTAACTTGAACAAGGCAGAAACCAGGGTATAGATGGCAACCGAAGTGATAATGCCGATACCGATCAGCTCGATAACGGTCGCGCACCACTCGGCTATCGGTTTGATAAGTTCTGACATCTTCGCTCCCTTTGGGGGTATCTATGGGCACGAGCAGGGTATCATTGGCGGCAAGAAAACGCTACCGCCCAGAAGCCTGAGAGGGTTGATCACCCCCAATTCAAAAACGCCCGATAGGGCAAGACTATCCTATCGGGCGATTTGATTTTTGGCACATTTCAAACGAGTCGCTGCGTCGCCGCTATTGCTTGCTCAACGCCAACAACTGCGTGGCCGCATTAGAGGCGTCCAGCGCGTAGAGATCGGCGCCTACCTCGTTGGCGAAGCGTTCTGTGACAGGCGCGCCGCCAATGATCACGGTCACTTGATCGCGCACACCGGCGTCTTTCAGCGCCTGCAAAATGGCGCGCATGGAATTCTGCGTGGTGGTGAGCAGCGCACTCATGCCCACGACGCGCGGCTTGTGTTCTTGCACCGCGGCCACGAACTGCTGCGGTGTAACGTTGACGCCCAAATCAATCACCTGCCAGCCCACACCTTCCACCATCATTGCCACCAGATTCTTGCCGATATCGTGGATATCACCCTGGACAGTGCCGATGATCATGGTGCCGGCGGGTTTCACATCTGCGGCTTGCAGGTGAGGGCGCAACACCGCCAGCCCGGCCTTCATGGCACGCGAGGCAATCAGCATCTCGGGCACGAAGCAGTCACCCGTCTCGAAACGCTGCCCGATCTCCGTCATGGCGGGGACCATAGACTCATTGAGAATGTCGGCGGGCGCACGTCCGTCTTCCAGGGCCATGGTCACCTCTTCCACCACAGCGTTCATATCACCGGCGATGATTCCTTCATAGATCTCGTCTACATCCATTGTTGACTCCTTGTCACAGATAGCGGATAGCAGAAAAGGCAAAAACCAAAAATTACAGTACCGTCACCCTTCGTAATTCCCCTCGCGTCGCCAGATGTCGAGCATCAGGTTGTAGCGAGCCAGGCGCATACCGGTGTAGATACAGTTGCTGGTGCTAAAGATGTAACCGCCGCCGGGCATGCCGCTCTGCAGCGCATAACGCACCGAATCGACGACCTGCTCGTCGCTACCGGTGTCGAGCAATCCACAGTTAACGTTTCCGATCAGGCACAATCGATCGCCGTAACGACGCTTGACCTCAGCGATGTCCACGCCACCCTGCGGATCGAGTGAGTGCAGGGCATGGGGATTGGTGCTCACAAGTTGATCGATGACGGGCATAATGTTGCCATCGGTGTGTTTGATCACATAAAAGCCCAGATCGCGATAGCCCCGTGTCAGTTGCGCCAGATACGGCGTAATAAACTCGGCAAACTGATCCGGACTCAAAAATGGGCCGGTGTTAAAGCAGTAATCGGCGCAGAGGGCGAAGCCGTCGAGCCCGCCATGTTTGGCCAGCGTTTCGGCGCGATCCAGTGCTTGATCCACACGCAGTTTGGCTTCGGCCTTCAACTTGTCCGGTTCGTCAAAGATGCGATAGCTGAACTCTGCCATGTGCGTGCCGTCGGGGATCGAAAATGTGGCGTCGCCGTGACGCATGATGAAATACCGATCGCCTGTGCGCTCACGGATCAGATCGACGGTGCGGATAGTTTCGTCCACGCTGTCGGGGTTGGGGTGAATGAAGATGGCGCTGTGCTCGTAACGCTCGGCGCTGTCGATATAAATCTGCGCCATCTCCACACGGTGGAGTTCGCGCTCTTTCTCTTCCATCTGAAACCACTGTGCATAGTGGCGATGGCTGGGGTGCACCTTGCCGAACGCCTCCATGGTGAGGAAGAAAACCAGTTCAAAATGAGGCACACGCCCCGTAAGCGGACGGCGTTCCAAGGCGGAAATAAAGCGTTCACGCGGTTGCATCGATGCATCCTGTCCACTGTGACGTGAGGGAGTGTAGATATTCAACCCAATGTAGTAGAGATACGACAGCCTTTGCAATAGCCACCCGGCTAGGAATCGAGAAGCACGCAGCACCTCTGCCGTCCTAACGCCTCCGTTTTGCTTTGCGAGGAGCAGAGGCCGCCACATCGACGGCGCGCTCGACCCATTCCCGCAACAGCTCCGGATCCTCGATCACATCACCGGGTACTTCGTAGTATTGCATCGTCATAAACTGTGCCGAGTTGCGTTCCTCAAAAAAGGGACGCGTCTCATCATTTACCTTAAAGTAGAGGACATCGTCAGAGATCAACGCGAAGAAGAGATCGCCGTCGGCCGTCCAGATACCCAGGCCACCAAACATACGTTTTGACCGAATCGGCCGCACATCACCCACCAATTCGATCACGTATTCTTTAAACGATTCAGAGACGGGCATGCTGGCTCCTTCTTGAACACCTGAGTTTGTAGTTCGCTCATGTTTGTATGCCACGGTCAACTGCCGTACAATAGCGAACGGTTGCATTCTACCGCCGAACCTTGTGTGATTCAAGCGTCTCGCCCACGCAACCAGCGCGACGCCCTCTTGCAGACTGTGAGCGATTCCCCCAATGAACGCGTTGATCCGACAACTTCCCCGGTTGGTCCTGGCCCTGGTGGTGGGGTTGGTCGGCTTTTTGCCCGGCCCGCAGCCGACCTATGCACAGTCCTATTTGTTGCCGCGCGGTTTTGTACGCGAGACCGTAGCCGCCAACTTTTCACTGCCGACGGGCTTCGCCTTCGCGCCCGATGGCCGTATCTTCGTGTCCGAAAAAAGCGGAAAGGTCTGGGTCGTCCAGAACGGTCAACGGTTGGACACCCCCTTTATTGACATCAGTGATCGCGTCAACACTGTGGGCGACCGCGGCTTACTCCATGTCGCCTTGCATCCCCGTTTCCCGTCGGTGCCCTACGTTTACCTGGCTTATGTCTATGAACCGCCGCAGGCTGCGGGGTTTACCGATAACGGCGCGCGCGTCTCGCGGGTCAGCCGCTTCGAGGCCAATCGCAGCAACAGCAACGTGGCCGTCCCCGACAGCGAGGTGGTGATCCTGGGCGCCGCCGGCACATGGGATACCATCGGCAATAAAGAAACGATGGATGCTGCGCCCTACACCTGTTTCGACGGCGCCATGAACCCAATCCAGGACTGCGTGCCCAACGAAGGGCCGGTCCACTCGGTGGGGTCACTGGCGTTTGGCCCCGATGGCTCGCTCTACGTTGCCAGCGGTGACGGCATCAACTACGGGTGGGGCAGCCTGCGCGCACAAAACCTCGACGTGCTGGCAGGCAAGATCCTGCGCATCAACCCGATCAACGGACAGGGCTACGCCGGCAATCCTTTTTACGATGGCAACCCAAACAGCAACCGCTCCAAAGTCTTTGCCCTGGGCATGAAAAATCCCTGGCGCCTGGCATTCCATCCTGTTAGCGGCGAGCTCTATGCCACCGACGTAGGTCAGTCCAAGTGGGAAGAGATCAACCGCACGCCGCCCGGCGCCAATCTGGGCTGGCCCTGCTACGAAGGACCAATTCAGAATGCCTTCGATCCTGAATGCGAGCCGGTGCTAAGCGGCGACTGGCCGCAGACAGAAGCATGGTATTTCTACCCGCACCTCAATGGGCGCGGGGCGGCGCTGGGTGGAGACTTCTTGCGCGGCGCCAATTTCCCGGCGGCCTACCGTGGCAACTACTTCTTCAGCGAATTTAACGTCGCCACCATCGAACGCGTCTTCATCAATGCCGATGGCGCCGTGGTCGGCGAGACCTTCGGCAGCGGCTTCTCAGGTGGGATTCAAGTTTCCAGCGGACCAGGTGGCGCGCTCTACTTCCTTTCGATCACCGAAGGCGCACTCTTCCGCATCCTCTACAAAGGGGAATCCAACACAGCGCCGACGGCGGCAGCAAGTGCTTCGCCGGCCAGTGGACAGCCGCCGCTTCAGGTAGATTTCTCGTCGGCGGGCACCTTCGATCCCGATGGCGATCAGGTGACCTTCCGCTGGGAGTTTGGGGATGGCGGCACGGCCACCGACGCCGATCCGTCCTACACCTATGACGAACCGGGCCAGTACACGGCACGGCTGACGGTTACAGATCCGGTAGGCGCGTCATCGACCTCCACCGTTCAGATTTCGGTGGGCAGCGACGCACCGTCGGTAGAAATCCTCAGCCCGCAGCCGGATCAACGCTTCCGCATTGGCGATAGAATCACCCTGCGTGGACGTGCCACCGACGCCGAAGACGGCAGCTTGAGCGGCGACACGCTGCGCTGGAATGCGGTGCTGCATCACGCTGAACACGTGCATTACGATGCGTATCGTGGCAGCGGCAGTGAAGGCAGCTTCATCTTCGAGGATCACGGCGATAACACGTACGTAGAAGTCTGCCTGACCGCCACAGATTCGTCGGGGATCGAGAGCGAGGCATGCACCGACGTGCGTCCGCAAGAGGTCGTCTACACAATCGAATCTGTACCCGGTGGCATCTCGCTGGCCTATGGCGGCAGCCCGTACACGACACCGTTCAAGGTGCGCACATACGTCAACGCCAAACGGACCGTGAGCGCACCCACCCGCCTGCCCAACGGTCTGCGCTTCGACAGTTGGTCTGACGGCGGGGAAGCCACCCACGAGTTCACCGTTGGCAGCAGTGATCGCACGTTGACCGTGCGCTACGCCGATGCGGATGGCGATGTCGTCGAAAGCGAATCGAACACGGGCCAGGCGGAGATCATCAACGACGTGCCGGCAACGCCCAGTCCTGTCCCGCCGGCGACGCAGAGTGCGTCCACATTGGCGGGCAGCGGCAGCGGGCAGATCCTGCGCGAGGTCTGGGAAGGCGTCGGGGGCAAGCGCATCGAAGATCTCATGGATGCCGCCGCCTATCCCGATTCGCCCACAGACAGCGAAATGCTACCGATGCTCGAAACAGCGCGCACGATGAAGCCCGACTACGGCAGCCGCATCCGGGGCTACATTCACCCCCCGGTCAGCGGCGACTATCGCTTCTTCATCGCCAGCGACGACGGCAGTGGGCTCTGGTTGAGCACAGACGAAAGCCCCCAAAATGCCATCTACATTGCCGGTGTCAACGGCTGGGCAGGTCTACGCGACTGGACCCGTTACCCGGAACAGGCGTCTGGGTTTATCAGCCTGGAAGCGGGCAAGAAGTATTACATCGAAATCATTCATAAACAGGGTGACGGCAAAGACAATCTCGCCGTAGGCTGGCAGATTCCCGGCCACGAGATCGAAGTCATCGACGGCGCCTTCTTATCACCGTTTCGCCCTTAGTATCGTGTCAACGGTCAAGTGATGGCAATTCCGTAGGGGCGCTGCTTGCTGCGCCCACAGTGTGCCGGGCGCAGCAAGCAGCGCCCCTACCGATCAAATCACGCTTTCGGCGTTCCTCGCCGCCGCATCACCAGCAAAGCCCGGCGGAAATATGCCGACGCTCTCTGGCAGTCATACAGACGCCATTGTTGCGCCGTGGTGTTTGCGCCGCCATGTACCAGGAAAAGGGATTGGAGACTACCCCAATCCCTATCGCCCATCCTGTAGGAGCGTTATGCCTTCTCAAGAGCAGGTAACCCATTGGCGACGGCCAATGCCATCGTCGATCTGGCTGCCCGTCTGGATCGGCTGGATCAGCGCCAACCTGTTGGGGGGCTTGCTCGTGGGCATGCTGGAAGCAGCCGGGCTGCAATTCCTGGCCACACTGGTGCTGAGTGGTCCGATCCTGGGCGCGCTGCAATGGCTGGTCCTGCGCAGGGCCTTACGTGTGGGTGCTGGGTGGGTCGTGGCAAGCACGGCCGGCTGGCTGGCGGGCACGGCGGTTGAAATGGCAGTCTCCCCACTCCTCGATCCACTGATTCAGGCACTGTGGCAGAACCTGGGACTGTGGGAGGTCTTCTGGCTCAACTTCGTCAATCAACTTGTGATCCTGACTGTCTTCGGGCTGGTACAATGGATCATCTTGCGACGACAGGTCGTGGGGGCCGGCTGGTGGATCGCAGCCAGTGCGCTGTCGGGTCTGTTCTTAGGGGCGATCACGGCATCCTTCTGTGCGCTCGCCTGCCAACCGATTACCGCCACCCTGGGTAGTATCGTCTCTACCGCAGCCACCTACGGCCTTGGCTGGGGAGCGTATGCAGTGATCACAGGTTATATGCTCGTGCGCATTCTGCTGACAAAACTACAACCGCAAAAAGCATCATCAAACTGAGCCGACTCTGTTTAGGCAGCCAACGGTCCTGTTCAGCGACGCTCTGGCCAGCAGGGCCAAGGGCCACGGCGTCGACCCAAACAGTTGGCAACGAACAAAGCTCATCACCCACCTCACAAGGAAGTATGTATGTCGTCTTTGATCCCGGTCTCGAACCGCCCATTCAATGCGGAAACGCCCCTGCAAGTGCTGAGCGAACCCCTGACGCCAACCCCTCTCTTCTACGTACGCAATCATTTCGATGTGCCTGAAATCGACATGGAGAACTACCGTCTCTCTGTTTCCGGCATGGTAGAGACGCCATTGTCGCTGACCCTGGCGCAGATTCAGGCGTTGCCCAGCCGCAGCCTCCTTTCGCCCATGGAATGCGCCGGCAATGGGCGGCTCTTCATGGAACCCAAACCGGCCGGCACGCCCTGGGAACTGGGGGCGATCAGCATGGCCGAGTGGACGGGCACTCCGCTACGCCAGGTACTCGCCCAGGCAGGCGTCAAAGACGACGCCGTGGATCTCCTCTTTACCGGTGCGGACAGCGGCGTGGTGGAACAAAAGGCGATCAACTATCAACGCAGCCTGTCTGTCAACCAGGCATCCAACCCCGATGTGATGCTGGTGTGGGCCATGAACGGTGAACCGCTGACCGCCAATCATGGCTATCCGCTGCGCCTCTTTGTGCCCGGCTGGTATGGAATGGCGGCCGTCAAATGGCTGCAATCCATCGAAGTGCTGCCCCACGGCTTTGACGGCTACTATCAGAGTTATCACTACGTCTATTGGGACGATGACTATGAACAGGATGGCGAACCGCTGCGCAAGATGCAGGTCCGAGCCCTGATCTGCACCCCCGCCGAAGCAGCGGCGTTGCCCGCCCAAGAAATCGAAATCAGCGGCGTTGCCTGGTCGGGGCAAGGGCCCGTGATCCGCGTGGAAGTTTCCACAGGCGGCGATACCTGGAAGGACGCTCACCTCGATCCGCCCGCGCAAAACCGCGCCGTGCAGGGCTGGCGCTGCCGGTGGACACCGCCCGCCGCCGGAGAATATACGCTGCGCGCTCGGGCGACTGACGCCACAGGCAGCACCCAACCACTGCGCCATCGCAGCAACCGGCTTGGCTACGGCAACAATGCCGTGCACAGTCTTACCGTCACGGTGACGGAGTAACACCCCGCGCTTATGGATGCTCAACTGCGCACCAAGTTTCTGTGGTCGTTGCTGCTGGCGCTGGTCGTCTACATGGTGCTGATCCTCTACGCCGATTGGCAGGCACTGGCAGTGACCCTGGCGGACTTCCCCTGGAGTTGGTTGCCGGCCGTGCTTGGCTTGACCCTCATCAACTACGCCGGTCGCCTGTTGAAGTGGCACTGGTATCTGCAGTTGATCGGGGTGCCGATCAGTCGCAAAGAGAGCAGCCGCATCTTCGCAGTGGGCATGTTGATGGTGATGACACCGGGCAAGGTGGGTGAATTCCTCAAGAGCTACATGGTGAAGAACCTTACCGGCACGCCCATGTCCATCACGGCGCCGGTGGTGCTTGCCGAACGGCTCACCGACGGGCTGGCCATGCTGATCCTGGCCGGGCTGGGCCTCTTCGCCTTCCACGACGCCACCACCCGGCTGGTGGCTGCGGTTGCGCTGCTCGCCATCTTGGGGATCATCCTTCTGGTGCAGGTGCGCCCCTTGGCGCTGTGGATGCTCAACTTCGGCGAGAAGTTGCCCGTGGTCAACCGCTTTGCGCACGGGTTGCATGAATTTTACGAGAGCAGTTACCGGCTGCTGCGGCCACGCAATCTGCTCATTGCCGTGGGCATCGGCGTGCTCAGTTGGCTATGTGAAGGACTGGCCTACTATCTGGTGCTGCTGGGCATGGGCGTCGCGCCGGACTGGGAAATGGCGCTGATGGCGGTCTTCATTTTTAGCATCAGCACGGTCGTAGGGGCCGTCGTCGCCACACCCGGCGGCCTGGGCGGCACCGAAGGTTCGCTGGTGGCGCTCTCCGGCCAGATCCTGGGGATGGCGCGCACACCGGCCAGCGCCGCCGCACTGTTGATCCGCTTTGCAACACTCTGGTTCGGCGTCGCCATCGGCATGGTGAGCCTGCTCCTGTGGCCGAAGCTGCTCAACGGCGCAGAGAGCGCCCCTGGAAAAACGGAGAGACTGGAGGTTTGAGATGTCTACGAGAGCCGACACCTACCCTCGCTTCTTCCTTGACAACACGAAAGACAGGCTATGTGGAAAGTCGATCTACACTCTCATACGATTTTTAGCCGCGACTGTCTCAGTCATCCTGAGAGGGTCATTGCGCGGGCACGCGCGATCGGGTTGGACAGGCTCGCCATTACCGAGCATAACAACCTGGAGGGCGCGCTACACGCCAAATCATTGGCCCCCGATCTGATCATCGTCGGCGAGGAGATCAAAACGACGCACGGCGAGATCATCGGCTATTTCGTCAAAGAAGCGGTGCCCAAAGGGCTATCACCGCAAGAGACGATCCGGCGGCTGCGTGATCAGGGTGCCGTGATCAGCATCCCCCATCCGCTCGACACGCTGCGTCGTTCGGCGATGGGGCTAGAGAATGTGCTCACCGTACTTGATGACGTTGACGCCCTGGAGGTGCGCAACGCCCGTTGTGTGCGACCTGCCGACAATGAGACAGCAGTGCGGCTGGCGACCGAACGGGGCAAGTTGATCACGGCGGGCAGCGACGCCCACACCTTGGGCGAACTGGGGCGCTGTCATCTGCTGATGCCGCCGTTTGAAGACAACGCCGAGAGCTTCTTAAAGGCGTTGGCACAGGCCCAGCCCCAGGGCCTGGTCAGTCCATTCTGGCCACACCTGGCCAGCACGTATGCCAAATGGCGCAAACGTGTCCGCCCGGTGCGCTATGCTGGCGTGCAGCATCGTGCATAGATACCCTTTCGCTTGGCTACTCTCGATTCCCGGAGCCTTTTATGGATGTTTTTGTGGGCTTTTCTCTGAGTCTCACCGCCGCCGTGATACCAACCATCCTCTACGCCCTGGCCTTTTACCTGGCCGATCGCTATGAGCGCGAGCCAACGTGGATGGTAGTGGTCGCCTTCCTGTGGGGAGCGATCCCGGCGATTGTGGCCAGCCTGCTCGGTGAACTCATCATCGGCGCGCCCATGATCAACGTGCCGGGATCACTGGCCGAATCCGTGGTGGAGACGGCAATTGTCGCGCCCCTTGTCGAAGAGCTCATCAAAGGCTTCGCCGTCTACCTCATCTACCGGCTCTTCCGCAATGAATTCGATGGGATCCTTGACGGCTTGACCTACGGCGCCATGATCGGTTTTGGCTTCGCGATGACCGAAAACTTCTTTTACTACGTCGGCGCCTTCAGTGAAGGTGGCTTTGGCGATCTGACGCTGCTGATCTTCCTGCGCTCGGTGATCTTCGGTCTCAACCACGCTTTCTACACGGGTCTGCTCGGTATTGGATTGGGCATGGCCCGCCATAGCAAGACCGCCGCCGGCCGCCGCTTGTGGGTCATCTTCGGCTTCAGTGCGGCGGTGCTGACCCACGCACTTCACAACTTCGGCGCCAGCATCAGCGCTGTCAACGGATTCGGCATCCTGCTCAGCCTGGGCATGGCGATCCTGGGGGTCGGGCTGGTTTTGCTGGCGCTGCTGCTGACCTGGCAGCAGGAATTAAAGTGGCTCAGCCAGGAACTAGGCGAAGAAGTGGGCTATCTGCTGACCGCGGACGAATACGCCTCGTTGACACGCAGTTGGCGACGATCAAAGCTTTTGAATCCACGACACTACGGCGCTCAGGCGCGACGCATGCAACTGCTCGTGGAACTGGCTTTTCGCAAACATCGTTTACGCAGATTGGGCACAGAACGCGAACCTCAATTGTCCAACCAGATCGCACAATTGCGCAGTCAGGTCATCACCCTCTTACCATCCGGTCAGGCCGGCGCATGAAATCGCGTCACAGTTTTTTGCACTTACGTTCCCCATCGGTTTCACCCGTAAGAAAAGTGTCAGCTATAATGACACCCTATCGACGGGACGGAGGAAACCTTGATCATGAATAATCACGCCTTGCACCAACGCAACCGAAGCACCTGGATCAGTCTCGGACTCGGACTGGCCCTGCTGCTGACACTCATCTTGAGTTTCGACGGAGCGCTCCACGCCCAGGGAAGCGACAGCACGGCCACGCCGACCGCAACCTCCACGCGCACTCGACGCGCCACGGGCACAGCCACGACCACTGCGGCACCTCTGCGGCAACCTCTGCGTCCGGGCTGACGCCCACGCCACGGATCACGACCACGCGCAGCGCGGCCACGGTGACCGCGACGCGCACGCAAACTGTCAGCGACAGTATGCCGGTTGTCCCGGTGACGGTGACCGTGGTGGTGACGGTGACCGGCGCAAACACCGGCACAAGCGAGACGTCCCCTTTGGCGACCGCCACGCCTACGCTCACCCCGACACCGACAGCCGGCCCGCCAGTGGTGGAACTGCTCGACACCGAGGTGCTAACCGGGACGATCCTGGCCAATCGCACTGAGGTCACGGCCACGTTCTTCCTCGACGGTCAGCTTTACGAGCTGCCGCCACTACGGTCCACCAGCGCCGTGCTCCAGCGTCCACTCACGGTGATGACGCTCTATAACTGCGAAATCGATGCGCAGACCGATTCGACCGCTGCCACAGATGAGGCGTGTTTCTGGGATCCATACCCCGTGCGCCAGGACGGCTTCTTCGAGATCGTCAATGGCGCCGAAAGTGGCGCAGCCTTGAGCCTCATTCTGCAAGAGGCCGCGCCACCGCCCGACAATCAGATCTGGATCCAGAATCGCACCGGTCACCCCGAACGGTTCCTGTATGCCGACAATCTGTATGAACTGGAAAACAGCCACGTCCTCGAACTAGTGCTCGACGAACCGACGGCCGAGGAAGAAGTCGCAATCGGCGATCTTTATCTGCGCCGTTGCCTGGGTATAGACAATCGGGCGGTCTGCGAATGGTTGCCCCAGCCTGTCGTCGGCGGCATCTACTACGCCCTCGTCGATGAAACCAACCCCGGTGTCCTGCCCAACAGCGCGGTGACGACGATCGTCCTTGAATTGGTGTTGGGAGAAGAACGATTGGCTGCGCTGGTCACGCCCACGCCTGAGCCGACGCCGACACCGGTTGCCGAGGAAGAAGCACCGGCCCAGGAGGAAGTTGTGGTGTCCGCCCCAGGCGGCAGCATCATCTGCCAGACACAGGTGCCTCGCCTTAATGTGCGCGCCGGCCCCGGCGTAGAATATGTGGTGTTGACGCAAATCGAGCAAGAAAGCGACGAGGGCCGCTTCGCCGCGATTGGGCGCAACTCAGTCGGAGACTGGCTGGCCGTGGCGGAAAGTGTGGCCGCGGGCGGGTGGGTGATCAACACGCCACAGTTCGTCGTCTGCGATGCCGCCACCGACAGCCTGGCCGTAACACCGGTCACCGACGGACGACTGGCCGATCCAACGCCCGTCCCAGTGGCAGCGGCAGCCGGCGACGCAGCAACGGGGGATCAGGCTTCCGATCAAACCGCCGAAGAGAACGTGGATACAGAGGTCCCCGCCGAGGAAGAAACCGCGGACGGTAACATTCCTCCGGGCCGGGCGCTGCTCATCGCCACCAACGCCTTTGATCAGGATATTCGCTTTACAATCTCGGTGCGCGAGCACGGACTGCCCGACGACGCCCCATCTGAGTATGATCTCAAACCGGGCGAAAGCGTCTCGTTCCTGATCCGGGCCGGACGTGTGCAATTTTCGGTCAGTTCGGCCTTCCGTAGCAGTTCGGGCAACGCCGAGTTCTTCCTCGATGAAGGAGCGACCCGCGAGCTATTTCTACGCTTCTTCCCCATGTCGGGTGACCCAAATCAGTGGGATCTACAGTGGGAATAAGAGAGCAACCGGAATACCACATGAGCAACCTGCGCCTACCCTCGCTATCCATCGAAGACGAGGTTACCTGGCAAGCACAGAACCTCGAACGCATCCACCGACAACTGGCCGGGGTGCGCGCGCAAGAAGATGAGACACTCTTCACCGAATGGTGGGCAGGGCACTTTGTCGTGCTCACCAAATCGGAAGATCAACTGCGTCTCTGGTTGTTGGAAGAAGAACTGGCCAGCACAACCTGGGTGCAGAGCATCTTGCAACTGAACGATCCCCTGCGGCTTGTGCTTGGGTATACGCAGGCGATGCTGCTTGCGTTGATCTGGCAGCCGGACCCTAAACGGATCTTCGTCAGCGGCCTGGGCGGTGGATCGCTGCCACTGATCATGCACCATCATTTCCCCACGGTGTCGATCGATTGCGTTGAAATCTCCCCCGCAGTGGTAGAGGCAACCACCACCTTTTCTGCGCTGCCCACAGACGAACGCATCCGAATCACAATCGCAGACGCCGCCGAATTCCTGTCGACGCAGCCGCCCGCCTCCTACGACATGCTCCTCCTCGACCTCTTTACCGACAGTGGCAAGACGCCCGCACATCTGACCGGAGTGGAGTTCTTCACGAGCTGCCGCGAACGGCTGACGCCCTCCGGGGTCCTCGCCATGAATCTACACAGTAAGGCGGAGGGGCACGCAGAACGGTTGCAACACCTGCAAGATCTCTTCCCCAGCGTCTATGTTTGCGCTGTCCATGATGAAGTGAATGTTGTCTTCGCCACGGCGCAGCCTCGTCTGAACCGCTTTGCCTTGATTGAGCGCGCCATCGAAGTGCACAGACGAAGACAGTTTCACTTTCACCTCGCCGAGTGGATCATGAAAATCGCTATCTGAAGGATGCGCTGTGACCAAACGACTGCTGCGCCAATGGGGGCTCGTCCGTTCGCTGATTATTTACTACGCTCAACCGTGGAGACGATTCCAGGCACGGCGCTTTTACGGGCAATTCATCCGCCCCGGGGATCTCTGCTTTGATATCGGCGCTCATGTGGGCAGCAGGCTCAGCCTGTGGGTGGGCATGGGCGCTCGCTGCGTCGCCGTGGAACCACTTCCGCATTTGATGGCTTTGCTCCGCCGCCTCTACGACGCCCATCCCAACGTCGTGCTTGTAGAGGCAGCGGCCGGGGCAGCGCCGGGCAAGGCCATCATTCACCTCAATCCCGCCAATCCCACCATCGCCACCCTCTCACCGCAGTGGATCAACGCCGTGCAGCAACGTGCAGACTTCGCCAACATCACCTGGGACGACGAGATCGAGGTCTCGCTGATCACTCTGGACAGCCTGATCGCCGAGCACGGCCTCCCCGTCTTCTGCAAAATCGACGTGGAAGGCTTCGAGCACGCCGTCCTGCAAGGGCTCTCACGGCCCATTCCGCTGATCTCGCTGGAGTACACACCCGCCGATCTCGCCGGTTCGCTCAGTTGTATCGACCGCCTGGCCGAGCTGGGAGAGTACACCTTCAACTGGTCTGTAGGGGAACGCCAGCAATTGCGCGAAGCCACCTGGTTGACGCCCGCCGCCATGCGCTCGCTGCTAGAGAAGATGTCCATCGACGAGCCAACCGGCGACTTCTATGCGAAATTAGTGACCTGAAGTGGATTTTCTTTGAAAACCGACGTTTCGGGTTAGAACCAATTGTATCGACGCCGCCGCACGAGAAACGGTCACAAAAAAGAGTCATCCCGGCGTGGGATGACTCTTTTTTGTGATGAGGTACGATCCGCTACTACTGATGCGGCGGCGAGGAACGCCGAAAGCGTGATTTGATCGGTAAGGGCGCTGCTTGCTGCGCCCACAGTGTGCCGGGCGCAGCAAGCAGCGCCCCTACGGAATTGCCATCACGTGACCGTTGACACGCTACTACCTTGACACGGCGGGCAAGAAGAGATACTGCGTCGTGTCCACCTCTTCCACAATGATCGTGGCCGTGAGATCAGGATTGCGGCTGTCGCGGTAGGTGTATTGGCCCACGGCGTTGAGCTGTCGTCGATAGGTTGACCCCGACCCCAGCAGGCCGCTATCCCAGGCGCCGCTATCCGCACTCAACGAAGCCGCCGCCGGGCTGTTGAAGCTGACCGCTGGGGTGATGCTGGTAGTGCTGTGTAACCCGCTGTCGGCGTTGATCCATTCGATGGTGGCGCCGGGGGCCACCTTGACGACTGAAGGCTCGAAGCCACCGTCACTAATCGAAATCTGCACGTCACTCCCACCCGTCAGGATCGGCGTGAGCGGCACGTCAAAGTGAACGGGCGCATCCACCACTGTCAGGTCTGGGCTGACGTAGGGCTGGTAGCCACTCTTCGCCACGTCGAGACGATAGACGCCCGCCGGGGTGAAGAAGCTGAAGTAACCGTCTCCGGCCACCGTCTGCGGGTTGACCTGATCGAATGGCTCCGCCGGCCACAGCACGAAGGCTGCATCGCCACTGGCAGCGCTGCTGCCAGACTGCATACAACTGACCAGTGCAGCGTCCACCGGTTGACCCGTGACCACGTCAAAAACGGTGCCTTCCGGATCGATGGTTACCTGTCCGTCAGAGCAGCGGCGGATCAACTCACAGGTGACGCAGATGCGCACGGTGCCGTTCAGCCGTCCGCCTACGGCAACCGAGAAGACGCCGCTGTAGATGTGATCCGCATCGGGATCGGTGAGCGTCACCAGGATGTCGTCACCCAATTCCATCGTCACCTGCGCATTGGGATCGGAACAGCAGACACGCAACGTGGCGGTGTAGGTATGCCCAGGCCGCAAGAAGATCTGCCAGCCGGATTCGTCCAGCCGCCCGCTGGGAATAATGACGTGGCCGTTTTCGTCTTCAAAGCGCAGACTGATCGGATCCCAAAAGAGGGTGCTGTCCACGATCAGGCTGATTGTGGGCGATGGTGCGCTGGTCAGAGCACCGGCGCGGGCCACGGCGTGAATGTCATAGGTGCCGTCCGGTAGAGAAACAACAACCGTCCAGTTACCGTTGGCGTCGGGGCTAATGTCAGTGCTGACAGGGCCGCCGTCCACGTAGACATCCACCACAGCACCGGGCTGCACAACACCAGAGATAGTCACCGTGCCGGTGCAGGTGCTGCCCGCGGCTGGGCTGACAATCAGGGGCGGCAGAACGGGCACAGAAACAGTCGCGACGCTGCTGTTATTGCCCAAATTGCCATCATTGTCGCTGGTGATCACCGCGCTGTTCGTGATCACAGTGCCGGGCGGTGTGTTCCACGGCAGCGACGTGCGCAGGATCACCAGGCCGCTGCCACCGGCCGCCAGCGTACCCACCGCATAGTCGAGGCTGTTAGCGCCGGCCGTCGGCGTGTAGTTCGGAATGGAATGTTCGGCCACCAGCGTCTGCGGCGTAGCGTAGGTATCGATCACGTGCACGTTGTTGGCGGCCGATGCCCCAGCGTTGGCGTAGTTGACAATCCAACCAATGAGCCAGCGGCGCTGACCGGTGGTGGTGTCGAAGTCGGGCCAGATCTCGCCATGCTTGTTGACGGTAGGATCTGCGTTTGGTTCGATGCTCTGGCGGTGCAACAGGTAGTCCTCGGTTTCACCCGTGCGGAACGGAGTGTCGTATCCGCGTCCATCACCAAAGGTGGTGAACGGCTTATTCGAAGGACGCTCACTCAGGGTCACACGCAGCCAGGCCGGTTTCTGAGCCAGATCCCCCGGCCAGGAGACCGGACCTGTCGTCGTCACCAGGACGACATGCTGCCCTGCGCCGAGGACGTTGGCATTCACTTGTTGATCGATCACAATGTGTTCACGCGCTTCAGCACTTGCCGTCCCATCGGACGAAGGACAGTCGAAGCGATCGGCCCAGTCCCCGTCGCGATTGCTATCCACCCAGAGGTTGAGGTACCCAATACCGTTGGGCAACAGCGCCAACGCCTGCGGCGTTATCGTGACAAGCACGCGCAGGGTGCCAATGCGACAGTTTTGAAAGTTCACCGAGGTGAGATCAAGTCCGTCATCGTAACGGTCGCGATCCGCCACATTCGCCGCAGGATCAAGATTGGTGACCCCGTCGCCGTCGAAGCCGAGGTCTGCCTCCACTTCGGGGCTGACCCGTTTGCCCAGGAAGTAGGGGCGCGGATGTTCGTGGCGTGGTCCTCGTTCAGGAGCGGCCACACTAAAGACCGTGGGGTAATTGGCCTGCACGCTGGGATAGGCGCTCATGGGCACGCCGCCGTTGTTGCTGCTATCCGGCGCGTCGCCCAGATCCCGACAGGCATACCGCAGCGTTGCCGGGTTGCTCTCTCCGCTCAAGTTGCCGATGAACCAGTGGGCCACGTTGACCAACATCTGGCCACATTCCACCTTCTCAATGCGAACTTCAATCTTGATGGTCACCGGTGACGTGCCGGGGCCAAGTTGACCATCCCAGATCACGGTCTGCCCACTGTTGACGATGCCGGCAATGCCCGAACTGCTGCTAACGGCCAGAGCCAGCACGCCGCTGGGCAGGTCATCGCTGATGTGGGCGGTGTGGGTAAGCCCGTCTGTGTTGCTCAGGGTGAGATAGTAGACCGCAGTCATGCCGGGCAACACTTCGGCGTCGATGACTGCGTCCTGACCGCTGCCCAGTGAGACACGTTTGGTCAGCACGATCTTCGGATCCACGGGCTGGCATTGGACGGGTGTCTCTGTCACGGCTTGCAGCGGTTGCGTGGTGGGCGTGCTAACCAGAGCGCGGTTGATCACGATATCGACGCACTCGTGCAGCCGCACGCGAAAATCGATGCGCACGACGGCGTTGGGCGTAAGCGTGCCGCTCCACAGGACGGCGCCGTTCGGTCCAATCGAAGGGTTGAAGCTCGCCACCAGCGGTGCAGCACTGGGGTTGATCTCCGTCACCAACGGCGGGCTGACGAGGACAACGCCCACAGGCAGTACATCGGTCATGATGGCAGCCGTCGGCGCAGTGCCGCCGGCGTGGGTGATGGTGACGGAATAGGTGATCACGCTGCCTATGGTCACCGGATCGGGTGCCGTGTAGCGTTTGGCAATCTGGATCTGGCCGGGTTGGCCGGGTTCCTGCCCCTTGCGATAGTAGTCCTCAGTCTCGCCGTATTTGTACAGGGCGGGGAAAGCCGGTCCGCGCCCATCGGCCAGGTTGATGGATACATCACGTACCGCCGGTTGTTCGCTCAGAGTGAAGCGGATCCAGGCGTCTGCTGCGGGCTTTTCGTTGAGGACAAGCCGGGTGGGCACCGCAATGTCGAGGAAGCCACCGGCAGGGATCGATGCCGGGTTGATCAACCAGTCCTGTACGATCCACTCGAAGGCGGCTGCATCTTGATTGGGGCAACGGGCGACATCGTTCCAATCGCCGTCGCGCTTGCCGTCAAACCAGACGTTGAGGAAGAGTCGATCCACGGCAGGAGGCACGGCGGCGGCAGAGATGCGCACCTTGAGTACACTCTCACGGCAATCGAGCAGCGGCACGTCGGGGTTGAGCCAGCCGTCGTCGCCCCTATCATTGTTGGCAACGTCGTTGGCCCCGTTGTTGAGAATGTTGGTCACACCGTCGGCGTCAGGCAGCAGATCGGCGTCGAGTTCGCGGGTTTCGTCCTTGCCCAGCCAGTATTGCAGCACCTGACTGTGATTAGGCCCACTCGGTTCGGCGACGGGTGTGTTGCCCCATACCGATGGGAACCGCCCCAGTACAGGACCGGCTACATAGGCTGTGTTGTTTGCGCTGTAATGGTTAGATTGGCTGTCAGGCGCGTCGCCAAAGTCACCGCCCTGTGGCTGCGGTGGGCAATTGATGATCGTAGTGTAGCTAGCCTGCCCCACTACACCGCCGGCAGCATCGATCAGTTTGACCAGATTGACGACTTCCGCCGGACACTGGAACTCCTTAGAGACGGTAACCTTGAATTTGATGGTCACCGAGCCGCCGGCGGCGATGTTGCCCGTCCACTGCATGAGCGCCGGATTGCTGTCGTTGGTGGTTGGCGCGCTGGCAGTCAGCGAACCAGCTACATAGCTCGTGCCCGCGGGGATTGGATCTTGAACGCTAACGCCATTGGCCGGGCCGGTGCCGCTGTTGCTGACGACGATCGTATACTCGATGGTGCCGCCTGGCACAGTTGCCGTCATATCGGCGGTTTTCTGAATCGTCAGATCGGGTTCACCCTTGGACGTCAGGTCCACCAGATAGTCTTCGGTTTCACCAAAGCGATAACCTGTGGGTGGTCCACGGCCGTCGGCCTGGCTATTAGACGGGTCAGTTGGCGCAGGGATCTCTGACAGGCTGACACGCAGCCAGTGATCGTCGGGCACATTTGGTAAAGCCACGGCCAGGAAGGCAGGCACCGTGATGGTGTGGACGCCGTTGCCCAGGCTGATGATGTGATTCTGTACCACCCATTCCGCGGCACTGGCGGGCACGCCGTTGGCTGATGGACATTGGAAGCTATCGCGCCAGTCACCGTTGCGATTCCAGTCGATCCAGGCGTTGAGGTAGCGGTCACGGACACCGCCGACAATGGTCACAGAAACATCCATCGTCGTTAGCTGGCAGTTGGCCTTTACCGGCAACTTAACGAGGCCGTCGTCCTTGAGATCGCGGTTGGGGATATCAGCAGTGGGATCGAGATTGGCCGGACCGTCCTGATCCGGGAGCAAGTCGGCGTCGCGTTCGCCGCTGACGTCCGGCCCCAGCCAGGCATCGGCCTTGGGCAGCCGGTGAAGCGGCCCTTGGGGCACGCCGGTGCCGGGATCAAAGACAGTGGGATAGTGCGCGGCCACAGGGCCGGCGTAGGCGCTCATGGCAGCCCCGGGGTGATTGGTGTCGTCCGGCGCGTCGGCGAGATCAGGGCAGACCCGTTTGATGGCAACCTGCGCCGTCGCCTGCAGATCGGGCAGTTGTTCGGCCTTGACGATCACCTGATTGAGGATCTCACCAACGCACTTCTGCGCCACCTGAGGAGAGTCGATCAGGATGACTTCGAAGCGAATGACGGCTGTTTCCTCGGGCTTAAGCGTACCATTCCACTGCACGGTACGATCTGCTTCCAGGAAGGTGGCGGCGCCGGTCGATGCCTGCAACGATCGAGCGGATAGTTCCACATCCGGCGGCAGCGGATCATCCATATGCAGCAGCAGATCGTCGGCTGCCATGTTCTGAATCGTGATAGAGTAGACGGCCGTCTCACCAATCGTAGCGATATCGGTGCTGGCCGTTTTCTTTACAGCAACAGGCAGTTGCTCCTGGGCGCCTATCGATTGTCCTGTGGCCAGTAGCGCCAATAGGCCAAACACACAGGCCACAAATAGCAGCAGCCATCTGTGCCCTCCGGGCGAATGGACCGATTCAGGTTCCAAAGTGAGCGTGCGGCGATCTTTCATACTGCCCTCCTGGTGTGGGTTGAAGGTAGCGACGATGTCAACGAAAACGGTGCGAGATGATGGGCACAGGGATGATCTGAGAGGATGTAGAACGAATGGTAGCGGACCAGAAGAACAACCTCAACCCAATAGACCACAGGTGACCTGTGTCGCAGATCACAGCAGGGCCTGGGGCTTGTGGATTTCGACGGCTTGGCGCACAATAATGGCCGGTTTTTGGGGGTAAAAGATACAAGGCGAGAATGAGGGAGCCTTCATGATTGTGTATCGGGACGATGCCCGCAGCCTTACTATCGGGGACGTGGACGGGCTTTTCAGCCATTGGGGCACGGCACCGGCCGCGGCAGATATCTTGCGCATCCTCAACGGCAGCGATACGGTTGTGCTCGCGATTGAGGAAGAGAGCGGCCGGGTGATCGGCTATATCACGGCGATCACTGACGGCGTTTCGGCGGCCTACATTCCTCACCTGGAGGTCCGCCCGGCCTGGCAAGGGCAGGGGATCGGCTCTGAACTGGTGCGTCGCATGCTGGATTCCCTGCGCCATCTCTACATGATTGACCTCATGTGCGACGACGATCTCAAGCCCTTCTACGCCCGCCTCGGTTTCCGCCCGTGGACCGGCATGTTGATTCGCAACTACGACAGGCAGGCGTGCGATTGATTGCGCCCCCACACTGCCCCACTGACACCGGCAAGGCATCATGAATTCCTCGATTGTGCTCATCCCCCCCACCACGGCGTTGGTGAACGAGTTCCGCGCCTTCGTGCGTGATCAATTGGAATCCGGCAGCAGTGACTATTTGCCCTTCCTCTATCTGATTCAGACGGATTTTGACGCCTACGTTGCCCAGCTTATCGAGGATAGCAAGCCACGCACCACCCCAGGGCGGGTGCCACAGTCGACCTTCTGGCTTGTCCGACAAGAGGACGACGGCGAAGCTCGTGTGCTGGGCACGAGCCGTCTCCGTCATGCTCTCACCGAGCGGCTACGCCTCATGGGCGGGCACATCGGCTATGGGATTCGTCCTGGCGAGTGGGGGAAGGGCTACGGCACGCAGATCCTGGCACTGACGCTGCGCGAAGCACGCACAGTGGGGCTGAGTCGCGTGCTGCTCACCTGCGACGTGGACAACATTGCCTCCATGCGCATCATCGAGAAGAATGGCGGCGTACGCGAAGATACTATCATCCCGCCCAACTATGATCGGGAGATCGCACGCTATTGGATCACTCTATGATGACTGGATCACTCGTTTGCGCCGTCGTTCGTGCTTCATTTCTGGCGGTAGCGGATATACAGTTCGCTCATCGGGTCATTCTCGCCGAGAACGAACTGAACCGGGGGGCCGGCCAGTTGGCCCTCGCTGTCGACCAACTGGATCTGCCATACGCCAATCGAAGGCTCAAAGAAGGCGGCGCCTAAATTGGCAAACCGCGTGTACTGGCTGGGTCCGGGTCTGGTTTCGCCGGGCAGCCCACTCGTGGATCGAGCCTGCACCAGGAGCGGTTCGCCGTCTTTGACCACACTGAGGCTATAGCCCGGCAGGGCGTAGTTTTCTTCAGCGTAGACATACAGGTAGATGCGCACCTCATCCACGTCTTCCACCTGTGTGGGGAACTGCTCCGCTGCTTCGAGTATAAAGGGGTAATCCGGCGTCGGCGTTGCCGTCGGCGTCGCTGTATTGGTCGGCGTGGGCGTTATCGTTGGGGTTGGCGTCGGCGTATCCGTGGGCAAGGGCGTCGGCGTCTCGCTCGGGGTTGGGGTCGGCGTCTCCGTCGGCGGCTCAGGCGTCGGCGTTTCCGTAGGCGGTTCTGGCGTCAACGTGGGGCTTGGCGCTTCTACTGCGGCCAACGGTGGATTGGTCGGCTGTGCCGGCGCAATCGCTACCTGTGCAGACTGCGCGCCTTCCGGCGTGGGCGTATAGGTGGGGACGGGCGTACGCGTCGGGGTCGGCTGGCCGCGCCCACCGCAACCCGCCAGACTCAAAACGACGATCGCCATGCCCACTACCAGCCAAATGCGCATCTGAGATCTGCTCCCCGCCATACTCACATTCACCGTTCCCATAGATCCTGCCCGTAGATCCTGCATTGTCTGTGCCAAATCACTGATCTTGCGTCGTCCATACTACCCCAAACCCAAACACCAACCAAATCCATTCGCCTATCTAGTCGACCAGCCCCGCCACTGGACAGGTGTGCAGGCAGACCAATCCACAGCATACTTACAATAGAGGGAGGCTGCCGGTCGCAGCCGGTACGGAATCCTAACGTGTTGCATGCTGCCTGGGTGAAAGAATTGCCCTCGCGCTTGAACGACAAGTCGTACAAGCCACGAGATCAGACTCTGCCCTGCAACAGGCAACACGCCCTCCCCAATCACCTGAGGACATATCCATGAAAGACAGCATGACGCCCAAGGAACGCTGGCTGGCGGTGTTGACGCGCGCCAGACCGGATCGGATGCCCATGGACTACTGGGCCACGGACGAAGCCAACGCCAAAATGCTGGGGTATACGGGCTGCACGACGCTGTGGGAGATGTTCAAGCGCCTGCACATCGACCGCGTGGTAGGGGTCTCGCCCACCTACATCGGGCCGTCCTTCACGGCGGAGTATGACATGTTCGGCTGCCGCTTCGCCGACGTCGACTACGGCACAGGACGCTACCGCGAGTGCGTCTTCCACCCCTTGGCGCAGTTCAACTCACTGGCAGAGATCGAAGCCAACTACACCTGGCCCAGCCCGGATTGGTTCGACTATTCGGGGATTCGTGCCCAGATCGTGGGCAAAGAGGAGTACCCGATCCAGGGGGGCGGCTCGGAGCCGTTTTTGATCTACGCCCGGCTGCGCGGTATGGAACAGGCCTATATGGATCTGCTCTTACAACCCGAGATCGCCCTCTACTGCCTGGACAAACTCTTCGATCTGGCCTATGAAAACACACGGCGCATCTATGAACAGTTGCCCGGCCAGGTGTTGCTCTCCTACGTGGCCGAAGACTTTGGCTCTCAAGAAAGCCTGCTCATGGCGCCCAAGACGATCCGCGAGGTTTTCTTGCCGCGCATGAAACGCATGATGGATCTCGCTCACGAAAACGGTACCTACGTCTTTCACCACAGCGACGGCGCCATCTGGCCGATCATCCCTGACCTCATCGCCACCGGGATCGATATCCTCAACCCGATTCAGTGGCGCACCAAAGGCATGGACCGTGCCCGCCTCAAGCAGACGTTCGGCGAACAGGTTATCTTCCACGGCGCCATGGACAACCAACAGACGCTCCCCTTCGGCAGCGTCGAGGACGTGCGCCGCGAGGTGGAAGAGAACATCGCCATCCTGGGGGCGGGTGGCGGCTACATCCTGGCCCCCTGCCACAACATCCAGGCCGTCAGCCCGCCTGAGAACATCGTCGCCATGTACGAAACCGCCTACGCACTGGCCTAGAAAAGCTGGGTTTCGTTTGGCACAAGCGATGCACTTGTGCCAAACGAAACCCAGCGGTTGAGGCCTTGGGTAAAGTGATACCCCGCTAGATCGCCACGGGCGGTGCATCGGCGCTGAGGATCAGACGGTTGAGCTCGTGGATATCCTCCTCGATGATCCGCTCCAAGCGTGGACAGGTGACCGTCGATCTGCCCGCTGTAGTCGGCGACAAGGGCGATGGCGGCTTCGGTGGGCGCGGCGTCGGCGCTGCCGATGATGGGCAACAGCGACGACAGCTTCGAGTTGAGCCGCGGACGATTGGTGAGGCTGTAGGTGTTCTTCTGATCGCCCGGCTGGATCAATGCATCTTCCACGTCGGCCAGCTTTTTCAGGATCTCCTCGGCCTTGGCGACGACAGCAGCCTCATCGCTAAGCCGCTTGTGCCAGTGTTCCACCTGCCCACGGACCGCACGCAGCCGGCCGACGCCGTTGTGCGCCTCGGAAATCTTGGCGATGGCCGAACGCAGCGCCTCGAACTGGGCCTTCAGCGCCTCGTCGGAGACTTCGACACGCGGGTCGTTGATCACCCGGAAGCACTCGATGGCGCAGTCGTCGCCGATGCAGAGACGCACTTGATAATCACCCGCCAACACGAACGGGCCTTTGTTGGCTTCGCCGGCGGTTTTATTGCCGACCACTTTGGCCGCACCCGCCAAGCGCAGATTCCACCGGAAGCGGTTCAGCCCCGGCTTGACCGCGATCCACGGCCCCGGTTCCATCATCTTCTTGTTCTCGTCCCACTCGGCGTAACCAGCCGGCTTTGGGCCAAACGAAATCAACTCATTCCCCGCCGCGTCCAGAATCGACAGCTTCACAGCGGTGTCGGCGGGCAGATCGGCGGGCAGCGTGTAGTGGATCAGCACCCCGCGCGGTGCGCCCTTTCCGGCATCCAAAATCGTGCGCTCGACCAGACCGGTATCTTCGTTCTTGCTCGGCGATATAGACGGCGCTGGACGCCACATCGTAGACACGTCCTTCGCTGGGCATCCAGTCGTCGAAGAGATCGGGCATCACGCGCACAGATTGGCGCGGCGCATAGAGGCGCTCTTCCCCGCTGCGCGCGATCTGGCGGAGCAGCGTCAGATCGTCGAACACCCAGAAGGATCGGCCATGCGTCGCCACGATCAGGTCGCTGCCCTTCACCGCCAGATCGTAGACCGGCGACACCGGCAGGTTGCCTTCGCTGCGCGTCCAATTGACGCCGTCATCCAGCGAGAGGTAGAGGCCGGTTTCGCTGCCGGCATAGAGCAGGCCGGGCACCTCGGGGTCACAGCGGATGACACGCGTATAGTCATGATCTGGAATGCCGCCGGTGATGAGCGTCCACGACTGACCGTAGTCACCGGTCTTGAAGAGATAGGGTGTGGTGTCGTCCAGTTTGTAGCGGGTGGCGGCCAGGTAGGCGGTAGCGGCGTCATGGGGCGACGGCTCAACGGTCTGAAGATAGGCCCACTCAGGCAGCTCGGCCGGCGTGACATCTGTCCACGTTTCTCCGCCATCGCGGCTGATATGGAGCACGCCATCGTCGCTGGCGGCCCAGAAGACGCCCGCTTCGAGGCTGGATTCGCGGAAGCTGGCAATCGTGGCGTAGTGCTCGGCGCCGCTGGTGTCAAATGTAATCGCCCCACCCGAAGGGCCAAGTTTGCTCTTATCCGCCCGCGTCAGATCAGGGCTGATCGACTGCCAGGAATGGCCGTCGTCGGCGGAGCGGAAGACCCTCTCACCACAGGCATACAGCACATTCGGATCGTGCGGCGAAAAGAGGACGGGGAAGGTCCACGGGAAGCGGTGGGTGAGATCACGCGGGCCGATGTCGCCGCCGTAGGCTTCGGGCCATACATTCACAAGCTGGATCTGCCCACTGCGCAGATCGGCGCGTTGCAGCGCACCCTGCCCACCCGGCGATGAACCCACGGCGCCGACATAGACAATGTCAGGGTCTTTGGGGTCGACGGTGATGAAGCCGCTTTCTCCCGTCCCGGCGATGCGGCAGTCGCTCCAGGCCACCACGCCGCTGCTGGTGTCGTTGGGCACGTAGAGGCTCGAATTGTCCTGTTGGGTGCCGTAGACGCGGTAGGGGAAAGAGTCGTCCACGAAGATACGGTAGAACTGCGCCGTGAGCTGGTTGTAGACGGTGCTGAACGATTCACCGGCGTTGAAGCTGATGCAAGCGCCGCCGTCGTTGCCCTCAATCATGCGCCGATTGTCGGCACCGTCGATCCAGAGGCCGTGGTTGTCGCCGTGGGGCGTGGCCACCTCGCTAAAGTTCTTGCCACCGTCAGTCGACTTCCACATGCTCAGGTTGAGCACATAGACGGTCTCGGCATCCTGTGGATCGGCGAAGACGTGCATGTAATACCAGGGGCGCTGGCGCAGATCGGCCTTATCGCAGAGCAGTTGCCAGGATTCGCCGAAGTCGTCGGAGCGGTAGAGGCCCGGCTTGTCGGCGTCTTTGGCCTCGATCAGCGCCCACACCCGCCCCGCCTGCACCGGGGAGGCAGAGACGCCGATCTTGCCCAGCAATTCGGCCTTGGGCAGCCCCTTGGCCTGCGTGATGTTCGTCCAGGTGTCGCCGCCGTCGCCGGATTTCCACAGCCCGCTTTCGGGGCCGCCGCTGTTCAACTCCCAGAAGTTGCGATTGACCTGCCAGACGCCCGCATAGAGGAGGTCAGGGTTCTGCTCGTCGATGGTCAGGTCCACGGCGCCGGCTTTGTCGCTCACAAAGAGGACATGCTGCCAGGTCGTTCCCCCGTCCACCGATTTGTAGATGCCTCGCTCAACGTTGGGGCCGAAAGCGTGCCCCAGGGCGGCGACGTAGACGATGTCGGGGTTGCGGGGGTGGACGCGCACCTTGCCGATGTGACGGGTGTCGGCCAGGCCGCAGTGTCGCCACGTCTTGCCGCCGTCGCTGGACTTGTAGACACCGTCGCCATAGCTCACGTCGGTGCGGATGGTCGATTCACCCATCCCCACATAGATCACGTTAGGGTCCGAGGGCGAAACGGCGATGTCGCTCACGGACGAACTCTTGAAGTAGCCGTCGGAAACGTTGATCCACGTCGTGCCGGCGTCGGTGGTCTTCCACACCCCACCCGCCACGGCGCCGAAGTAGAAGGTGGCCTTGTCGGTGGGATGACCGGCCACCGCGATCACGCGGCCGCCGCGTGACGGTCCTATACAGCGAAAGGGTAGGGCTTTCCAGAATGCAGAATCGAGCGTCATGGCAGACTCCTGAGTGGAAACGGTGAGAAAGCATAGAGGATGATGAAGATCGACGTCTCTTTCAGCGTAAAAGAAAGCCACCCACAGGTCAAACTGCCCGGTCTGCGCTATAATAGACGGGTTGTGTCCATTTACCCACCCACACAAGGAATGCACCCAATGCCGCTTCTCTTTGACATGCCGTTTGAAAAACTATCCAGCTATGAAGGTCGGAATCCCCGCCCCGCCGACTTCGACGCCTATTGGGACGCCGCGCTGGCCGAACTCGACGTCCTCGATCCACAGGTGGAGTTGATCCCGGCGGAGTTTCAAACGCCCTTTGCCGATTGCTTCCACATGTATTTCACGGGCACAGGCGGCGCGCGCGTCTATGCCAAGCTGCTGCACCCCAAAGCGGTGGACGGCCCACACCCGGCCGTACTGATGTTCCACGGTTATTCGGGCCATTCGGGCGATTGGGCCGACAAACTGGGCTATGTGGCCCGCGGCTACACCGTCGCCGCCCTTGACTGCCGCGGCCAGGGCGGGCGATCCGAAGACGTGGGCGGCGTCCCCGGCTGGACACTGCGCGGTCATATTGTGCGCGGGCTTGACGGTCAGCCCGAGGATCTGCTCTATCGTCACATCTTCCTGGATACGGCGTTGATGGCGCGCATCGTCATGTCGATGGCGGATGTAGACGCTGCACGGGTAGGCGCTACGGGCGGCAGTCAGGGCGGTGGCCTCACGCTGGCCTGTGCCTCACTCGAGCCGCGCATCAAGCTGGCGGCGCCGGTCTTTCCCTTCCTATCCGACTATCAGCGCGTGTGGGAGATTGACAAAGACGCCAATGCCTACGCAGAGCTACGCGAATGGTTCCGCCGTTTCGATCCTCGTCACGAACGACAGCAGGAAGTCTTCACACGGTTGGGCTACATCGACATCCAACACCTGGCCCCGCGCATCCGCGGCGAGATCATGATGGGCGTCGGCCTGATGGACGAGATCTGCCCGCCGTCCACCCAATTCGCGGCGTACAACAAGATCCAGAGCCCGAAATCGTTGGTCATCTACCCGGACTATGGCCACGAATCTCTGCCGGATCTAAATGACAAAATCTTTACGTTCTTGGGGAATTTGTAGAGAGGAGCCGGCAACCTCTTGACCGATACGCAGCTCGACGCCCTCTGTGAAGGGTATCGCCAACCAAAGTGAATGTACGTTGAAAGCCGAAGTTTCGGACCCCTCCCCAGCCCTCCACCGCAAGCGGGGAGGGAGCGGTTGGCGCGGACAAGAAGTGATGCCGGATTAAGGTGGGTATGAACAGCCGATTCGTTTTGACCCTTGGTACGGGCACGAGGGGGATGGGGCGACGTCTCGCCCAATGTCGCAGATCTCCGTCCCATCCCCCTCATGCCCCGACAACCGGCCCAATATCACGAAGAAGTATCCCAGCCGTAGAACCCAGATCGGCCGCTGCGTGCCAGACCTGTGCCGATTGGGGACTTGTGCTAGAGGGGGGTCAACCTAGTACACCTGTACATGCAGAAAGGACGAGTCCTCGTGGAGGCTCGTCCTTTTCAATCGGTAGGGATATTTCCATTAGCACAGATCACCCTGCCCTAGATTAGGGCGCCAGGGGATGGGCCCTAATTCACCTTTACGCTATCATGGAATTCTTGCACCGGCATCCACAAATTGTGGATTCGATCTACGACGAAAGTATGAGTTACAATAGGGTGCCATTTACCATGGACTTCAACGATAACGAAGGCACATGCCCTCCACCTCTGGTTGTGCTCTTTGTGATCAGTCATTCGACCGGAGCCCTTGCCTCTTATAGGTGCCGGCACTGTGTCAACCGCCATCATTTCTGTCAAAGGGAGAGTATTTTATGATCGCACCCGTTGTCGACAATGCGTACACCGCCTCATTGGAGAAGTGGCGTGCCGAACGGATCGCCGACCTGCGCCGCCCCGATGGTTGGCTCAGTCTCGCCGGTCTTTTCTGGTTGGCGCCCGGTCGATCGACCTTTGGCAGCGATCCCCAGAATGATGTTGTCTTCCCTGCCGGGAAAGCCGATCCCTTCTTGGGTACTTTCATCTTGGATAACGGCCGCGTGCGCGTCGAAATTCTGCCCGGCGTCGACGTTCGTCATGAAGGCGACAGTGTGGGGCGACTGATGATGACCGATGACAAAGGAGACAAACCCACGATCTTGACCCATCGTACGCTCAGTTGGCTGGTGATCGAGCGCGATGATCAGGTCGGCATCCGCCTGCGCGATAGCGAGAGCGACGCATTGACCCACTTTGACGGCATCCCCACTTTCCCAGTCGATCCATGCTGGTGTGTGGCCGGGCGGCTTGAACCCTATAATCCGCCACGCACCATTTTGGTCCCTACGATCCTGGGCACCGCCACGCCGATGCCCTCGCCGGGCGCGTTATGCTTCACCGTCAACGGCGAGGAACACCGCCTCGACGCGGTCAACGCCGCCGGCGGTGGGCTCTCGCTCATCTTCGCCGACGCCACCACCGGCAAGGAAAGCTATGGCGGCGGCCGTTTCCTGCGCGTCGATCCGGTAGACAGCGAGGGCCGCACCGTCATTGACTTCAACCGGGCTTACAATCCTCCTTGCGCCTTTACGCCCTACGCAACCTGTCCGCGTCCGCCCCAGCAGAACCGGTTGACAATTGCCGTACGCGCCGGCGAACGCAAGATGGACCATTGACGAGTTTCGCGATCAGTCACTCCTATACTCTTCCCGAAAGGTGAACGCACATGGAACAACGACGTTTCGGCAATACGGATCTAGTCTCCTCGGCGCTGGGGTTCGGCACCTGGGAAATGGGCACGACCCAATACGGCGAAATCGACATTCAAGAAGCGGTGCGGGCGGTGGATATGGCCATCGACCACGGCATCACCCTCTTCGACACGGCGGAGGTCTACGGTCCGTTCACGTCAGAAGAGTTGCTGGCACGTGGGCTGGGCAGCCGGCGCAACGACATTGTGCTGGTCACCAAGGTGGGCTACATCTATCACGACGACCCATCGTTGCGCGGTGGGGCGGCGATTGCCGGGCGACTGGCCGACCCGGTCGCACATCACGGAGCGGGCGGAAACCTGTCTGCAACGGCTCAACACCGACTACATCGATCTGCTGCTGATCCACTGGCCTGATCACAAAACACCCCACGCCGACACCATGCGCGCCCTTGAGGATCTGAAAGCCGCTGGCAAGATCCGCCACTACGGCGTCTCCAACTACAGCGTACCCATGATGGCTGAATGTGAAAAGTACGGTCACCTCACGGCCAATCAGGTGGGCTACAACCTGTTCGACCGGCGCATGGAGGCCGAGGTGTTGCCCTACTGCAAGCAGAACGGCATCGGCTTCATGGCCTATGGCAGCCTGGGCTTCGGACTGCTCACCGGCGCCTTCACCCCCGAAACCACCTTCGTGGATTGGGATTGGCGCAGCAAGGGCAATGCGTTCGGCCTGCCCCTCTTCCAGCGTGAGAACTTCCTCAAAGAGCTGCGCGTGGTGGCACGGCTCAAAGAGATGGCGGCCGGCTACGGCAAGTCTATGGCCCAGTTGGCGATTGCCTGGGTATTGGGCCACCCCGCGGTCACGGTGGCGCTGGTAGGCATGCGCAACGAGCGCGAATTGCAAGAAAACGTAGCCGCCGCCGATTGGCAATTGAGCCAAAACGACCGCGCCGATATCGACCGCATCTTCGCCGAAGAAGGCGTGCCCACCTATGTTGATGCAGCACAGGCAGCCTAAATCGATTGATCAGCCAACAAGTGGGTCTCAACCCGGTGCAATGCAGTCTGAAAAGCCACGGGGCAGTGCGGCTAGATGAGGTATATTGCCTGTGTTGAGGAGATAGAGTCATTGATGCCAGATTGCCATCCTGAGTTATAAAGCTACCAACGCGTTGGAATCAAGTGGAGCTACGCGTTGGTAGCAAAACAAATGTATCAGAGGGTTATCGAAGACCTGGATTCGAGTTCTTAGGAGCGTCACGCGTCGTAAGCCGGCGCATATACCCAAGCAACGATTCGTCATTAGCAAAGGCAATCGTCTCCCCACTGTTGACATCCTGCAACTGACAACGCCATTGCTCTCCGTCCGGCGTCCACCAAATCCGAAACACGTAGACCTTGCGCTCCGGTGGTGATCGGCCGCCGTGATCGGTGTGTGGCATGGTCATCACCGCACCGTGTAGGGCAGGAAGATACTGTCATTGCTGCTACCAGGAGCCGGCGTGACCGTCGGTGAGGTTGCGGTAGCGGTCGGCGACGTACCCGGCGCTGTCGGTGTGGCTGTAGCCGGGATAGGGGTGGCCGTTGGCGGAACCGATGTAGCCGTCGGGGTTGGGTCTATTGTGCCGTCGTCGGGAGCCCAAGCAGCGTACGCTATATTGCCGGGGCCAAAGGGCGTCATGTTCCCGCCACTGATCGGCAGAATGCGGATTTCGGACGATGTCTCGGGCTGGAGATCCGGTGCATAGTTGAAAGCAATCTGCTGTCCGTCGGGTGAGATGGTTGGGTTGAAGGCGAATTCGTTCTCAAATTGCGTCAACTGTATGGCCTGGCTGTTGACTAGATCGATGTGCCACAAATTGCTGGTCACCGGCGAGAAGAATTCCGCTAAGTAGTTGACCATCACAAAGCCGGATCCATCTGGCAGCCAGGACAGGCCACGCGTGTCGTCGACATTGACCAACAGCACTGCTGCATCGGCGCTGCCGACTGTAGCGCGGAAGATGCTGCGTCCGCCATTGGTGTTGCTCGCCGTGAAGATCACCGTGTCGTCCACAGGCGACCAGGCGAGTTCGCTGGCTGCAATCCCCTGTGGGTCGCCACTAAGCAGGTCGACACTGCGCTGCAGTACACCTGCATTCAGCGCCACGCGTTGCATGAGCCGCCCTGCCAAGAGAAAACCGATTGTCTGGCTGTCTGGGCTCCATGTCGGGTCAGATACGTTGACGCCAGAGACGCGGCCCGCTGCCGAAAGGACCAACTCACCGGCGTGTACCGTCTGCCCGGCCACGACATCGACACCCGGCGTCCACCAGCGGTTACCACCCTCTATGGCGATGACTGATTGAAAGAGGCCAGGGCCCAAATCAGGTACGTTGGGGATGGTCACTTGCTTCGAGATCCCCGGCAGCAAAGAGACAAACGTTGTTTGTGGTGCGCCTTCCACTGTAATCTCGGCGATCTGGATATCGTTAAAATCGTTGCGAATGTTCACCGTGATCGTGCCCGTCGCCATCGCCGCCGCCTCTGTACAGGTCGGGCGGTTCGTGATGCGACGGAAGCCACTGCCGTCGACGTTGATCACATAGATGTTTGTCTCGTACCAACTGCAATGGGGTTCGTGTCCGCTTACAAAGGCGAGCGTCGAGCCATCCTTGTTCCAAGACAGATCACGGAGGCCCGATATCATATTGGCCCGCGCGTCTTGCGGAATCTCCCACAGCTTGCGGGCATTGCTGCCATCTGGCGCGGAGATCCAGATTTCGTGGTTGGCGGTGGCATAGGCGATGATGCCCCCGGCGCTGATGCTGCGATCTACGATCTGTGCCGATACGCTCTGGCGGCCACTGGCTAGCAAAATCAGCAAACCGGCGATCAGTAGCAATCCGCCGATCCAGGCGCGGCGGACGCGGATGACACTGTGCGTGGGGACGTAGGTTCTGTGTGACACAATTTTCTCCTTGGCTACGGCTACTTGTGGGTAGAAGGTCGTCCAGCGTTTTTACACTGTGACCACACTCTACCTGTCCGCTCTTAGCCGACTATCCACCAAGGAAGGGAACCGATATGACAAAATTTCTCAGTTGTCACCGGAGAGGATTGTGCGCAGAGTCTTGCGCGGGAGCCTGGCCACACGTAGGGAGCAGGGAACTGTACTGACAAAACGCTGGAGACCAGTTTCGGCCAGAAGAAGAGAATGTAGAGACTTGAACAAAATGCGTACAGATTGACAAAGGACGTGGACGCACTCGGCAGCACCTGCCCCCGTCACGCCGCACCTCTTGTGGGTGGCAGATCCTGCACTTCACCTTCGAGCGCGGCCATGTCGCGGAGAACCGTGCGCTCGCTCACGCCCAATGCTTCGGCTAAATGCCGGTAGGCAGGAACCGCACCTTGCATTTGCGCCTCGTGCAGTAGACGGACGATCTGGTGACGACGGCGCTTGCTTTTGGAAGCGATGGCGCGGTCGTCAGGTGTTTCGACGGTCCACGTTATGCTGATCTGTTCATCCTTGCGCAATGGACGACCCAACGCCGCGCCGGCGCGTGGCAGTGTCACCGTGCTGTGAGTGGCCTGCTGCGCTGCCCACGCCGCCAGGATGGCGACATGGGCGGGGATCTGCGTGCGGCTAATGGCCTGATGTTCCTGCCCAAGTGTTTCCAACATCTGGGTGAGTGAGCGGTGGGCTTTGGTCAGGGCGGCCAGCGCGTCCGTCATCTGTCCTTGTGCCTGCAAGATGCAAAAGTGTTCGAAATGCACGAGATACGATTGTGGCACGCCGTCTGTGAGCGCCTCCACTGCGGCGTGGATCACAACGGCTGCTTCGTCGAATCGATCCTGTTGGCGTAGGATCTGCGCCTTGGTCGCCAGGAAACTGGACACAAGGTCGGCAAAGTCGAACGAGGCGTGAAAGGCGAGCGCTATCTCGATTTCCGCCATTGCTTCGGTGTGATTGCCCAGGCGACGATTGGCCAAAGCCCGCGCCTGATGAATCTGCGCCAGCAGAAAGGGCATTTCGGCGCTGTCGTCCAGTGCCGCCAAGCCCTCGTCCAAGTGCATCAACGCCGCGTTCAGATCGCCTGCCAGGTAGTCGAACTGGGCGAGGATGCTCAACGCTTGGGCTAGCAGTGGCTGGTTGCCCTGATCCCGCTGTAGCTCAATGACGGCGTCGATGGCCTTGCGACCATGGGGTAGATTGCCAACGTAGGTACTTATCACGGCGGCGATGCTGGTTTCGGCGAAGCTCCATGCCCGCTGTGAATCGATCTGCTGCGCAATCTGCGATGCCTGCTCGAAGAGTTCTAGCGCACGGCCGGCCTGCCCTTGCATATAAGTGACCACGCCCCAGTTGATCAACGTACGCGCCTCGCCGTAGCGGTAGCCGACCTCGCGGTGAATCGCCAACGCCTCAGCGTAGCCTCGCTCCGCGCCGGCCACATCGCCCTGTTCGCTCAAGATTGCGCCGATAGCCGACTGCACATCGGCCTCGCCCACGCGGTCTCCCAGCGTGCGATAGCGCGCAGTGGCTCGTTCCGCCGCGGCCAGTGCTTCGACGTAGCGGGCCAGGTTCGAGAGCGACGCGCTTAGCGATGATTCAGCCTCAGCCTCGATTGTCAGTGCTGCTACCTTCCGGCTCAATGCAATTGCCTGCTCTAGAACCGGCAATGCGGCCAGATTGTCACCGCTCCAATAAAGGATCTCGCCCAGCGCCGCCAGAATGCGCGCCTCTGCTTCGGTATCGTCCTTCGCACGCGCCAGCGCCAGCGCACGGTGCAGACGAGCTTGCGAAGCGGGGTAGTCGCCCAGGGTAGCCAGCATTTGGCCGTAACGTAGTTCCAGCTTGATCTGTTCTGCCAGATTACCGGCCATCATGTCGGGCGCCAAATTGGCCATCCTATGGGCCAACTGATCCAGATCGGCACGCTGTCGTTCGCGTTCGCCCAGCACGTCGAGCACCTGCTCGCGGGCAAAGAGCAACCGCACCGGCAAAGAGACACCATCCTCAGCCAACAGCGCTTCGGCGCGGTCGAAGTGGGCTAACGACTGCCGGTAGGCGTGAACCGTCGCTGCATGCTCTCCAGCCTCTGAATAACTCTGCACTGCCAGGCGCCGCAGCCCTGCCCGCTCGCGGTGATAGGCTAGTTCTGCGGCATGGGCAGAGTGTTCGCCGGCCATGAAATCGGCCGTGCGTCGGTGCAACATGCGTCGTTCGTCCCCAGCCAACGCGACGTAGACAGTCTCGCGCACCACGTCGTGGCTAAAACGGTAGGCAGTCGCTGTCTCATAGAGCAGACCCTGCTGCACCAGCGCGCCCAACGCCAACAGCAGATCGAGACCGCTCACCTCGGCTATGTCAGAGAGCATGGGCAGCGATATTTCCGTCCCGGCAACAGAAGCTGCATCGAGTAGGCGCCGTGCGATATCGTCGAGCCGAGCCAGCCGGCGCAAAATTGTTCCTTCCACGGCCGGCAGCAGGGGCAACTCGGCATAATCAACCGTGTCGGTGTCGAAGGGTGTGGTCCACGCACCGGAAGCGTCGCGCACCAGCAACCCTTCTGCGTAGAGTGTATGCAGAGTTTCGAGCACGAAGAGAGGGTTACCACCCGTTTTGTCGTGGATGCGCGTGGCGAAAAGCATGGCCGGTTGTTTTAGGCGCAACGTTCGCTGCACCAATTCCGCCGTCTCGTCTACAGACAACGGCGACAAAGAGAGCCGCGCCAGCACCCCTGCACGGTCGACGGCTTCCAACCCTGCCCACACCGCTGCACGGTTGCGTGCGTCTGCAGGGCGGAATGATGCGGCTAGCAACACCCGGCTTGCTGCCAGCCGCTGTGACAAGTAGGCCAGTACATCGAGCGTTGCCTCGTCGGCCCAGTGCAAATCTTCCAGAATCAGTAATAGCGGATTTACCTCGCCCAACGCCAGGATCAAACGCACCAGCCCCTCCATCAAGCGGATGCGCTCCTGATCTGTCTTCATGGGGGGCAGCGGGGCGATCCCTGGGAGCCACGCCGCCAGATCAGGCAGAAGGATCGCCGCCACACTCAACCAAAGCTTGTCTAATAGGGTGGCCGCCTGCTGAGCCCGCAACGGCGACAGCCCGGCTTGCAGCGCATCAATCAATGGGCCGTACGGCTCATCTCGTGTCGCATCCTGGGCGTAGCCGCGCAACACCAGGGCCCCGCGCCAGGATGCATCCTCGGCCAGGGCGTCGAGCAGGCGGCTCTTGCCCACCCCAGGTTCGCTGCTGATAAAAAGCACGCCGCCCTGTCCCTGCGCCGCCCGTTCCAGGTGTTCCAGCAGAGTGCGGCGTTCGTACGACCGCCCCACTAGCGGTAGATCCTGCTCGAATGGTGAAGTTTGTGCTTCTGGCAAAGAAAGTGCCGACGCGCGCGCGAGCAAGGATGTTGTCTGAGCCGTGGGTTCGGCGTCGACTTCAGTACGCAGGGTAGACGTCAGTTGCGCGAAAATTCGCTGCGCTTCGTGGGGACGACCGAGGACGTGGTAAAGCCGGATCGCCTCCTGATAAGCGTCCTCGCGCAAGGGATCAGCTTGGATCAGTGTGAGCGCACACTGCACCGCTTGCTCAAAATCATGCACAGCTTTATAGGCCGCAATCAACCGTTGCAATGCCTGCAAGTACCGCTCGCGCAGCCGTTCCTGCTCGGCGATTACCCAATCCCTGTAATCGTCCACCAGCAGAGGGGCGCGGTAGCAGATCATCGCCTGCTGCAAGTAGGACAATGCCTCGCGGTCGTTCGCCTGTTGAGCGGCGTGATCCAGCGCGTCCTCAAACGTGCGGACATCGACCCCTTCTACTTGTGCATAATCAATGCCAAGGTGATCCTGGTTGCGCGTAATCAACCTATCACCGACCGCCTGAGTCACCGTCCACAGCGCAGAACTTAACCGTCGCCGTGCCGCCGCTTCATCCAGATCCGGCCAGAAGACGTCACATAGCTGAGCGCGCGCGTGCTCCACAGTGGAATGGTAGAGCAGGTAAGCCAGCAGATCGCGTCCTGGTTGAGAGGCAATCACCAGCGCAGTGCCGTCCTTTTTGATTGTCAATGGACCGAACAGATGAACCGTGAACATGGAATTCCCTCGGTGGTTGCTCAAACAGCGGCGCTAAAGATGAGATTTAGAAGCACGCAACAACCGTCGGGGGCGAGAGTGCGACTTTCAAGCAAGCACGAGCCAGGCGAGAGTAACCAGCAATGGGCTATGAGCGACAGCGATGGTGACAGCGGTGTTGTGCTCCCGAGGCGGGGATATTGTCGCGCATTGGGGGCGGGGGTGCAAGGGGCGGAACCCGACGGCAAGGCGGACATTCGGTTGCACAGATCTCTCGGATCGCGTACACTGCGTATCTGGAAAACAGCAATACCCCACACAGAAAGACGGCACACCATGCCCGATCAACGTCGACCCAACATCCTCTTCATTTGCACCGACCAGCAGCGTTTTGATTCGCTGGGCTGCTATGGGAACGTGCACGTGCAGACGCCGACGATAGACCGGCTGGCGCAGGAGGGCGTGCTCTTCGAGCAGTGTTACGTGCAAAGCCCGGTCTGTTCGCCGTCGAGGGCCAGCCTGCTCACGGGGCAGTATGTGCACAGCCACGGGTTGTGGGCCAACGGCGTCTCTTTGCCCGCCCACGCCCCACTCTTCTCCAAAGCCCTGGCCGAGGAAGGCTACGACTGCGGCCTCATCGGCAAGTGGCACCTTTCCGCCTGCTTCCAGGGGCGCACCGAGCCGCGCCTCGACGACGGTTTCCGCGTCTTCGAGTGGGCACACGATCCCACCCACGGGTCGCCGCAGAACCAATATCACCGCTGGCTGGAAGCCAAGCACCCCGAACTCTACGCCCAAGCCATTCGCCACGGCACCGGCCGTCAGGGGCACAAGACCGTGCCCTTTGATACCATGCCCACCGAGGCTCATTACAGCCACTGGGTGGGCGAACAGAGTATTGCATTCCTCGAAGATGAGCGCGCCGCCGACACACCTTTCTTCCTGTGGGTCAACTTCTTCGATCCGCACCACCCGTTCAGCGCGCCCCAGGAATATCTCGACCGCTACGATCCCGCCACCTTGCCCGCACCCATCGGCTATGCCGGCGAACTAGAAAGCAAGCCCGAAATCCAGCGGCAGGCCTCGCAGAAGAGCTACGGCGGCCACGCCGCCGGCTTTACCGAACACTCCGCCGCCGAGATTCAGGAGATCATCGCCGCCTACTACGCCATGATCAGCCTGATCGATGACGAGGTGGCGCGCATCCTCGACCGCTTGCAGGCGCTCGGGCTGGACGAGAATACGTTGGTGATCTTCACCAGCGATCACGGTGAGATGTTGGGCGATCACCAGTTGCTACTGAAAGGACCAATGCTCTACGAGGCCGCCGTCCACGTGCCGTTGATCCTGCGCTGGCCCGGTCACCTGCCGGCGGGGGAACGGCGCAGCCAGTTGGTGCAGTGGATCGACCTCAACCCGACCTTCCTTGAAGCGGCAGGCGTCGCTGTGCAGCCCGGCAACCAGGGGCAGAGCCTACTGCCCCTTGGGCGTGGCGACGCCGACGCCTTTACACGCGGTTGGGCGCTGTGCGAATACCGCGACAGCGGACACCCCTACCAGCCCCCCGTCCACACCACCATGCTGCGCCGCGACCGGTACAAGCTCATCGTCTACCACGGCGCGCCCGCCAGCGATCGTCCGCGTGAAGGCGAACTCTACGACCTGGCCGCCGATGCCCAGGAGTTGCACAATCTGTGGGCCGATCCTGCATATCGCGAGATCAAGGTGGGGTTGCAGGAGATGTTATTGGATCTCCTGGTGGCGACGGAAGCGCGAGGGCAAGTAAGGGAAGCCTACTGGTGAGTGTTCTCTGTGGCAAATTCTCACAGGTGTAGCCGCCCCGCTTTCTGGAGCGGGCATCTGACGGCAATTCCGTACGGGCGCGGCAAGCAGCGCCCGTATCCATCACTTTGTGCGTAACGCAACACCGGTCAGGATCTCTCCGTCGCGTCCTAGCACGAACTTAGTTTCGCACAGCGAAAATTCGAGTTGACGAATCCCTTCATTTGTTGTAAATTACTTCGAACCCTGCCTGTGCAAAATGGAACAAAGCAGCAGGCCGGCAGCAGTCCCCCTCACACCCCAATGCCGAAAAACTCGACAATGACGTCGTCCAGTCTACGCTGACACAACCTGCCCACCTTCTACGATGCGAATTCTGGCGTGTAGACAGCGGGCGAAGCTTCTATGGATCTGGATGGATCGGCTGCAATCCACTTGCGGCCTCAGTACGAGGAGACGTCATTGTGTCAAGCGATTATTCCGGTTACCCTAAAATCGTCGGGCTTCCCCCGAAACAAGGACTTTACGATCCGCGCTTCGAGCGAGATGCCTGCGGCGTTGGGTTTGTGGTCAACATCAAGGGCAAAAAATCTCACGAAATCGTGCAGCAGGGCTTAACCATCCTGCTCAATCTGGATCACCGCGGTGCACGCGGCAGCGAAGCCAACACCGGCGACGGCGCGGGCATCCTGATGCAGGTGCCCCACAAGTTCCTCCAAAGAGTCTGCGCGCAGGAAGGCATCACCCTGCCTGCTCCCGGTGACTATGGCGTGGGTATGGTCTTCTGTCCTCCCGACGAAGATGATTGCAGCATCTGCCAGGAGCGCTTCGCCGAAATCGTGCGCGAAGAAGGCCAGACCCTGCTGGGCTGGCGCAAGGTCGTCACAGACAACAGCAGCCTGGGCGAAACCGCCAAACTGGGCGAGCCTATCGTCCACCAGGTCTTCATCGCCAGGAATGCGGAGACGCTGGCCACCGATCCGTTGGCCTTCGAACGCAAGCTCTACGTCATCCGCAAGCGCGCCGAACACGCCATCCGCTACAACGACAACATCCCAGGCGCCCGCTTTTACATCGCCAGCCTATCGGCGCGCACCCTCGTCTACAAGGGCATGTTGCTGCCCGAACAGGTGCCCGCCTACTTCCAAGAACTGGACGATCCTGATGTGGAAAGCGCCCTGGCGCTTGTCCACTCGCGCTTTAGCACCAACACCTTCCCCAGTTGGGAACGGGCCCATCCGTACCGGTACATCATCCACAACGGCGAAATCAACACGCTACGCGGCAACGTCAACTGGATGCATGCTCGCCAGTCGACCTTCGAATCGAAGCTCTTTGGGGATGATCTGGGCAAAATCCTGCCCGTCATCAATCCCGACGGCAGCGACTCGGCCATGTTTGACGAGTGTCTGGAATTCCTCACCCTGGCCGGCCGCCCGCTGCACCAGGTGATGATGATGATGATCCCCGAACCGTGGTCGGGCCATGCCACCATGGACGATGCCAAGAAGGCCTTCTACGAGTACCACAGCACGCTCATGGAACCGTGGGACGGCCCCGCTTCCATCGGTTTTACAGACGGCACCGTGATCGGCGCAACTTTGGATCGCAACGGGCTGCGTCCCTCGCGCTACTACGTCACCAAGGACGATCTGGTGATCATGGCATCAGAAGTGGGCGTGCTCGACATCCCGGCCGATCGCATCCAGTACAAAGGACGCCTGCAGCCCGGTCGCATGTTGCTGGTGGACACCGCCGAAGGCCGCATCATCGCTGACGAGGAAATCAAGGCAAATGCTGCCGCCGAGCATCCTTACCGGGAGTGGCTCGACAAATATCTGGTCAGCCTCAAAGATCTGCCCCAGCCGCCGCATGTGGAAGGCCCCGATCACGAGACGGTGCTCCAGCGCCAGCAGGCCTTCGGCTACACCTTCGAGACGCTGCGTGTCATGGTCGGCCCCATGGCCAAAGATGGCGTCGAGCCAATCGGCGCCATGGGCAACGACACGCCGCTGGCCGTCCTTTCTGACAAGCCGCAACTGCTCTACAACTATTTCAAACAGCTCTTCGCCCAGGTCACCAACCCACCTATCGACGCCATTCGCGAGGAACTGGTGACGGCTTCCGAAGTCTACATGGGCACCGAGCTAAATCTGCTCGAAGTGCGCCCCGAAAACTGCCACCAGATCAAGATCAAAAACCCAATCCTCACCAACGAGGAACTGGCCAAGATCCGCTATCTGCAGAAACCCGGCTTCAAATCGGCCACGCTGCCCATGCTCTTCCCGCTGGGTGCAGGCCCGCAAGGATTGGAAGACGCGCTGGAGGCAATGTATCAGAAGGCTAAGGAATTGCTTGACGACGGCGTCAACGTCATCATCCTTTCGGATCGAGGGATCAACGCCGATCAGGCAGCCATCCCCGCTCTGCTCGCCACATCGGGGCTGCACCATTTCCTCATCCGCGAGGAACTTCGCACACAGGTCGCCCTGATTGTGGAATCGGGCGAGCCACGCGAGGTACATCACTTTGCGCTGCTGGTGGGCTACGGCGCCACCGCCATCAATCCTTACCTCTCATACGAGACCATCACCGATATGGTGCGCCAGGGAATGCTCACCGACATCAGCGAAGATGCCGCCGTTATGAAGTACATTAAGGCGTCGGTGAAGGGTGTGGTCAAGGTCCTCTCGAAGATGGGGATTTCGACGATGCAGAGCTATTGCGGCGCACAGATCTTCGAGGCCCTCGGCCTCAGCCTGGCGCTGGTGGACAAGTACTTCACGTGGACGCCGAGCCGCGTCGAAGGCATCGGCCTGCCCGAAATCTATCAGGAAGTGGCGATTCGGCACCGCGCCGCCTTCCCTGAACGGCAGACGAATGGACACGTCCTGCCCGCAGGCGGCGACTACCAGTGGCGGCGCGACGGTGAACGCCATCTCTTCAACCCGCAGACGATTCATTACTTGCAGCGCTCGACGCGCAACAATGAATACGACACGTTTAAGAAGTATTCGGCACTGGTCAACGACCAATCGCGTGAGATGTGTACGCTGCGCAGCCTGCTCGACTTCAAATTCGCCGCCGAACCGATCCCGTTGGACGAGGTGGAATCGGTGGAGTCGATCTGCAAGCGCTTCAAGACCGGCGCCATGTCCTATGGGTCCATCAGCAAGGAAGCGCACGAAGCCCTTGCCATCGCCATGAACCGCATCGGCGGCCGCAGCAACACCGGCGAAGGCGGCGAAGACCCGGCGCGCTACACCCTTGAAGCCAACGGCGACAACAAGAACAGCGCCATCAAGCAGGTAGCGTCCGGCCGCTTCGGCGTGACCAGCGAGTATCTGGTCAACGCGCAGGAGCTGCAGATCAAGATGGCGCAGGGCGCCAAGCCCGGCGAAGGCGGCCAGTTGCCCGGTCGTAAGGTCTACCCGTGGATCGCCCGCGTGCGCCATTCGACGCCCGGCGTGGGGCTGATTTCGCCGCCCCCCCACCACGACATCTACTCCATCGAGGATCTGGCTGAACTGATCCACGATCTCAAGAATTCCAACCCGCAGGCGCGCATCAACGTCAAACTGGTCTCCGAAGTGGGCGTGGGCACGATTGCGGCAGGCGTCGCCAAAGGGCACGCCGACGTCATCCTGATCAGTGGCCACGATGGCGGCACCGGCGCATCGCCACAGACGAGCATCAAGCACGCCGGGTTGCCCTGGGAACTGGGTCTGGCCGAAACCAACCAGACGCTGGTCCTCAACAACCTGCGCAGCCGCGTACGCCTGGAGACCGACGGCCAATTGAAGACGGGCCGAGATCTGGCGATTGCGGCCCTGCTGGGCGCGGAAGAATACGGCTTCGCCACCAGCCCCCTCGTGGCCCTCGGCTGCATCATGATGCGTGTCTGCCATCTGGACACCTGCCCGGTGGGCGTGGCGACGCAAAATCCTGAACTGCGCAAGAAGTTCAGCGGCGACCCGCAGCATGTGGTGAACTTCATGGTCTTCATGGCGCAGGAGATGCGCGAGTACATGGCCAAATTGGGCTTCCGCACCATCGACGAAATGATCGGCCGCACCGACATGCTCAAAGCTCGCGCAAACGTCGACCACTGGAAGGCGCGCGGCATCGACCTGACGCAGGTCCTCTACCGGCCCGACGTGCCCGAAACCGTGGGCCGCTTCTGCCAGATGCCCCAGGATCATGGCCTCGATAAGGCCTTGGACAACACCACTTTGCTCGAACTGGCCCGCCCGGCACTGGAACGAGGCGAGCCGGTGTCGGCGACGTTGCCCATCCGCAACACGAACCGGGTGGTGGGCACCATTCTGGGCAGCGAGGTCACGCGGCGCTACGGTCGCGACGGTCTGCCCGAAGACACGATTCTGTTGCGCTTCCAGGGGTCCGCAGGGCAGAGCTTCGGCGCATTCGTGCCCAAGGGCATCACCCTTGTCCTCGAAGGCGACGGCAACGACTACTTTGGCAAGGGACTTTCCGGCGGCAAGCTCATCGCCTATCCGGCGGACGGAGCAACCTTTGTGGCCGAGGAAAATATTATCATCGGCAACGTGGCGCTATACGGCGCTACCGAAGGCGAAGCCTTCATCCGCGGCGTGGCCGGCGAACGCTTCGCCGTGCGCAACAGCGGTGTCACCGCCGTTGTCGAAGGCGTGGGAGACCACGGGTGCGAGTACATGACCGGCGGCACCGTGGTTGTGCTTGGCCGCACAGGCCGCAACTTCGCCGCCGGTATGTCAGGCGGCGTCGCCTATGTCCTCGACGAAGTAGGCGACTTCGGCCAGCGCTACAACAACGAGATGGTCGATCTGGTGGCAGTAGACAACCCCGACGAGATCGCCGAACTCGAAGCGCTGATCCGCCGTCACGGCGAATACACGGCGAGCGCCGTCGCCGCCCGTCTCCTGGCCAACTGGGGCGAAAAGGCGGCCAGGTTTGTCAAAGTCTACCCGCGCGACTACCGGCGCATGCAAGAAGTCATGGCCGAAGTCGAAGCCGAGGGGCTCACCGGCGAAGAAGCGCTGATGGCGGCCTTCGAACGGAACAAGAGCGATCTATCGCGTGTCAGTGGCAATTAAGAGTTCACGGCCAGGACGCAAAGGGCGCAGACGCGCAAGAAAAGCCGTTTTTGCGCCTTTGTGTCCTGGCAGTTCAAAAAATCTGGAGAGCTTTCACGATGGGTAAACCGACTGGCTTTATGGAATACACGCGGCAGGTGCCGACAGAGCGCCCTCCGCTGGAACGCATGAACGATTGGAACGAGTTCCATCTGCACATGTCCAATGACGAGTTGCAGACACAGGGCGCGCGCTGCATGGATTGCGGTGTCCCCTTTTGTCATACGGGCGCCCTGATCGGCGGCATGGCGTCGGGATGCCCCGTCAACAATTTGATCCCGGAATGGAACGATTTGGTTTATCGCAACCGCTGGCGCGAGGCGCTGGAACGGCTGCACGCTACCAACAATTTCCCAGAATTCACAGGGCGTGTCTGCCCTGCCCCCTGTGAAGGATCGTGTACACTTGGCATCATCGAACCGGCCGTGACGATCAAGAACATCGAAGTCTCGATCATCGACAAAGGCTTCGACGAAGGCTGGGTTGTGGCCCACCCCCCGGCACAGCGCACGGGGAAGAAAGTGGCCGTCGTCGGTTCAGGGCCGTCGGGATTGGCCTGTGCGGCGCAGCTAAATACGGCAGGACACAAGGTCACCGTTTACGAACGAGCCGACCGCATCGGCGGGCTGCTCATGTACGGCATCCCCAATATGAAGCTGGACAAGTCGGTTGTGCAACGGCGCATCGACCTGATGGCGGCGGAAGGCGTGGAATTCGTCACCGGCGTCGAGATCGGCAAAGATATCCCCGCCGCCAGGCTGCGTGAAGAGTTCGACGCCGTGGTCCTTTGCTGTGGGGCGACCAAGCCACGTGACCTGCCCGTGGAAGGGCGCAACCTGTCCGGCATCCACTTCGCCATGGATTTCCTGCGCGGCAACACGAAAAGCCTGCTCGACCAGTACAACGGCAGCAACGGCAGAGGCGGACACCATCCGCCCATTTCCGCCGAGGGGAAAGATGTGATTGTCATCGGCGGTGGCGACACCGGCACCGACTGTGTGGGCACATCGTTGCGCCAAAAGTGCACTAGTCTGGTACAATTCGAGATCTTGCCCCAGCCGGCGCTAGAACGACAGGCAGACAACCCGTGGCCCGAGTGGCCCAAGATCCTGCGTGTGGACTACGGGCAGGCCGAGGCCATCGCCCGCGACGGCGGTGATCCGCGCACCTACTCGATCATGACCAAGAAGTTTGTGGGCGACGAGAACGGACACGTCAAGGAACTGCACACCATCGAGATCGAGTGGCAGAATGTCAACGGTCGCTTTACGCCGGTAGAGGTTCCCGGCACCGAGAAGGTCTGGCCCGCGCAACTGGTGCTGCTCGCCCTGGGCTTCCTCGGCCCTGAAGATCGCATCATCGAAGAGTTGGCGCTGGCCCGCGATCCTCGCTCCAACGTGCAGGCCGAGTACGGCACGTTCGCCACCAGTGTCGAAGGCGTCTTTTCGGCCGGCGATATGCGCCGAGGACAGAGCCTGGTGGTGTGGGCCATCAACGAAGGCCGGGCAGCCGCCCGCGAATGTGATCGATATTTGATGGGGGAGACGAGCCTGCCCTGAGAAACGATTGAGGGACCTCCCCAATCACCAATCACCAACATAGAGCGCAAAGACACGCGAGGGAGCGGTTGTGCAAACTCTCTGCGGCCTTTGCGCTTTTTTGTCTATCGAGTAGTGTCGTGTCAAGGATCAAGTGATGGCAATTCCGTAGGGGCGCTGCTTGCCGCGCCCACAGTGTGCCGGGCGCGGCAAGCAGCGCCCCTACCCGCCAAATCACGCTTGACGCATCACCAGTGGCGGTACAAAAGTCAGAACTCTCACGCAAAGGCGCCGCCGACCGCAGCGGTCGGACGATCGCAAAAAGCTTCAGAAGAAGAGCCTGGTGGGCCTGGCGTGAGTTTTGCAGGAGAATTTAGCCAAAGCGTGTTTGCGACGTTTTCAAAGTCTGTTGAGGAGTACGCCTATGACTTTCCATCAAAACCTCGGTTGTGCATTCGGGTTGCCCCCGAAGCAGGGCCTTTATGATCCACGGTTCGAGCATGACGCCTGTGGCATCGGCTTTATCGCCCACATCGAAGGACGGCGCAGCCACCGTGTGCTGCAAATGGGGTTGGAGGCGCTCTGCAACCATGCCCACCGCGGCGCCGTCGCCGATGACCGCAAGACAGGCGACGGCGCCGGGATCTTGACCCAGATTCCCTATGAATTCTTTGCTCGCGAGTTGACGCGCATGGGCATCGAGCCGCCCGCTCAGGGTGATCTGGCCGTCGGCCAATTGTTCCTCTTCCGACAGGACGAGGCCGACCGCGCCCACGCCCGCCAGATCATCAGCGAGGTCATGGCCGATCTCAAGATCGAGATCCTCACCTTCCGCTCGGTGCCTGTGATCGAGAGCGCGCTGGGTGCACGCGCCGCCGCCGTCCGCCCCTGGATGGGGCAGGTGATCCTGCGTCGCACGCCCGAAACCGGCAACGCCGGCGACGAGTTCGAGCGCAAACTCTATCTGGCGCGCAAACGCATCATTCACCGTTCCCGCGCCGAGGGCGTGCAGCGCCTCTATATCGCCAGCCTGAGCAGCCGCACCATCGTCTACAAAGGGCTGGTGCTGGCCCAGGAACTTGAGCACTTCTATCCTGATTTGAACGATCCTGACTACAAGACGGCGATTGCGGTTTTCCACCAGCGCTACAGCACCAACACCTTCCCCACCTGGGAACGCGCACAGCCCTTCCGCCTCATCTGCCACAACGGCGAGATCAACACCTTGCAAGGCAATGTCAATTGGATGCAGGCGCGCGCCCACGATCTGGCCCACCCTTACTGGGGCGATGACGTCAACGATCTCAATCCCATCATCGGGTTGGACGGCAGCGACAGCGGTATGCTCGACAACGCGCTGGAACTGCTGGTGCGCAGTGGACGTGACGTGCGCCACGCCCTGATGATGATGGTGCCCGAAGCGTGGGAACGGCTGCCCGAAGAAGAGATCCGCCCCGAACGGCGCGCCTTCTACCAATACCACAGCGCGCTGATGGAACCGTGGGATGGCCCCGCCGCCGTCACCTATACGGACGGGCGCATTGTCGGCACGATTTTGGATCGCAACGGCCTGCGCCCGGCGCGCTACGTCATCCTGGATAACGGCTTCGTCATCAGCGCCAGCGAAGTCGGTTCCGTCAACTACGACGAAAGCCGCGTCATCAAAAAGGGACGGCTTGGCCCCGGCCAGATTTTCTGCGTCGACACCACCCGCGGCCTGGTCATGAACGACGAAGAGATCACGCGCTACTTTGCCAATCGCAAGCCCTACGCCAAATGGGTCGAGCAAAATCTGCTGCCCCTTTCTTCGATCGCAACCCCGGCAGACTTTGCCCCACCAACAGCCCTCCCCGCCCCGGCCGGGGCAGACAACGGGGAAGGTAGACCTGCCAAACACGAAAACGAAGCGCTCACGCGTCGCCAGGTTGCCTTCGGCTACACCAGCGAGGAAATGATCGTCGTTCTGCGGCCGATGATCGTCGAAGGCAAAGAGCCGGTGGGGGCCATGGGCGACGACACACCACCGGCGGCCTTAAGCACACTGCCGCGCCCGTTGTTCCAATACTTCAAACAGCGTTTCGCCGAGGTGACCAACCCGCCCATCGATCCACTGCGCGAGGAAATGGTGATGAGCCTGCGCATGTTGCTGGGCCGTCGCGCCAACCTTCTCTCAGAGACGCCCGAAGCCACGCGGCTGATCGAACTCAAGTCCCCGATTTTGCAGCCGGAGGAAATGGCAAAGTTGCGCGGACAGCACGAACCCGAGTTCAAGAACGCCACCATCGACGCTGTGTGGTCCGCACCCGACGCCGAATCTGTCAAGGAGGATGCCGGCCCCTCGCTCAAGGCTGCGCTGGAGCGTCTATGCGCGCAGGCCGAGGAGGCAGTGCGCACGGGGACCAGCATTTTGGTCATCAGCGACCACAAAGCCGACGCCCACAGCCTGCCCATCCCTGCGCTGCTGGCAGTGGGTGCGGTGCATCATCATCTGATCCGCCGTGGGCTGCGCATGAGTGTCAGCCTGATCTGTGAGAGCGGCGAACCGCGCGAGGTGCATCACTTCGCGGCACTGCTGGGCTTTGGCGCCAATGCCGTCTATCCCTACCTGGCCTACGCGAGCATCGACGACATGGTGGTGGAAGGGCGGCGTATCAATTACCTGAACCAGGCCCAGGCCTACAACCACTTTATCAAGGCACTGGACAAAGGGTTGCTCAAGATTATGAGCAAAATGGGCATCAGCACGCTGGACAGCTACTGCGGCGCCCAGATCTTCGAGGCCATCGGCATCGGCCCCGATCTGCTCGACATGGCCTTTGTGGGCACGCCCAGCGTTGTGGGCGGCGTCTCCTTCGCCAGCGTTGCCGAGGACGTCATGGCCTGGCACACGTCGGCCTACGCCTCGGGCAAGCGCGCCCCCAGGCTCGACAGTTGGGGCATCTACAAAAGCCGCCGCGGCGGTGAACTCCACGAATGGAGCCCGCAAGTTGTCCACGCCCTGCAAGAGGCGGCGCAGGCCGAAGATCGCGAGATCGGCTGGCAAAAGTATCAGGTCTACGCCGCTCTGATCAACGAGATGAAGCTCTCCCCGCGCAATTTGTTAGGCTTCCGCCGCTCGCGCCCATCCATCCCCATCGAGCAGGTGGAGCCGGCGGATCGCATTGTGCGCCGCTTCAGCACGGCGGCTATGAGCTACGGCGCCCTCAGCAAAGAAGCACACGAAACGCTGGCCATCGCCATGAACCGGCTGGGCGGCATGAGCAACAGCGGCGAGGGCGGCGAGGCCAAAGACCGCTACTTTACCGAGCGCGCCAGCCGTGTCAAGCAGGTGGCGTCGGGCCGCTTCGGTGTGACGCCCGAATACCTGATGAGTGCCGACGAGTTGCAAATCAAGATGGCGCAAGGATCGAAGCCCGGCGAAGGTGGTCAACTGCCCGGTCACAAAGTCAGCGCCGAGATTGCAATTTTGCGCCACAGCACACCCGGCGTGGCCCTGATCAGCCCGCCGCCGCACCACGACATCTACTCCATCGAAGATCTGGCCCAGTTGATCTACGACCTGAAGACGGTCAACCCCAACGCCCGTGTCAGTGTCAAACTGGTCACCGAAATGGGCGTGGGGACGATTGCGGCCGGTGTCGTCAAGGGCTTCGCCGACGTGATCCACCTCAGCGGTCACAGCGGGGGCACCGGCGCCTCGCCCTTGAGCAGCGTCAAGAATGCCGGCCTGCCCTGGGAACTGGGGCTGGCCGAGACGCACCAGACGTTGCTGGCCAACGGCCTGCGCACGCGCGTCAAGCTGCGCGTCGACGGTGGGCTGGCCACCGGTCGCGATCTGGTGATGGCGGCCATGCTCGGCGCCGACGAATTCAGCTTCGGTACCAGCGCTATGATCGCCGAAGGCTGCATCATGGCGCGTGTCTGTCACAAGAACACGTGCCCTGTGGGCGTGGCGTCGCAAGATCCCGAACTGCGCGCCCGCTTCATCGGCACGCCCGAAATGGTGACTAACATGATGCTCCTCATCGCCGAGGACGTGCGCCATATCCTGGCCGACCTGGGCTTCCGCAGCCTCGACGAGGTGATCGGGCACCCCGAAATGCTGGAACAGGTGATCTTTGGCCGCCAGGCCGGCTTCATGGAATTGGGATCGCTGCTCTACGTCCCAGACACCGGCAGCGCACGGCGCAACGTGTTGCCCTCCAATGAGATGCCACGTGAAGAGAACCACATCGGCGAGCGCATCGTCGAGCAGGTGCTGGCCGGGCTCACCGCTAACCCCGACGCCCCCATTCATCTGGCGCACAAGGTCAGCAACGTCCACCGCACGGTGGGGGCGAAGTTGTCAGGGCAACTGGCCTTGCGTTACGGCGACAAGGGCCTGCCCGAAGGACAGATCCAGATCACCTTCATCGGGTCGGCGGGGCAGAGCTTCGGCGCATTCGGGCTACAAGGGCTGAACCTCATCCTCAGTGGCGAGGCGCAAGACTATGTGGGCAAGGGGCTCAGCGGTGGCGAGATCGTGATCTTCCCGCCCGAAGAGGCCATGTTCGTGCCGCACCAGAACGTTATTCTGGGCAACACAGCGCTCTACGGCGCCACCGGCGGCCGTCTCTTCGCGGCGGGTGTGGCGGGCGAGCGCTTCGCCGTGCGCAACAGTGGCAGCACCGCTGTCGTCGAAGGCACCGGTGACCACTGCTGCGAGTATATGACCGGCGGCGCCGTGGTGGTTCTCGGCGAAACGGGGCGCAACTTTGGCGCCGGCATGACAGGCGGTCAAGCGTTCGTCTACGATGTGGACGAAACCTTCGCCCGCCGGTATAATCCAGAACTGATCACCATTCAGCGACTCAGCAGCGATAGCGACGGCGCCGACGCCGCCCTGCTCCGCCTCATCGAGCAACACGCCGCCAAAACCGGCTCCCAACGTGCCAAGGCGATCCTGGCCGACTGGGCAACCCACCGTCAGTTCTTCTGGCACGTCACGCCCCACCAGAACGTCGTCGCTATCGAAGCGGCCAACGAGGGTGTCGACGAGAAGGACGAGGAAGAGGCCGTAGCGGCGTAGGAGTTGAGATGATGAGATGATGAGATGAGATCATGAGACGGTCGAGGATCATGTTATGGGGTATGGACCAGTTGAGGATCTGGAGATTGTGCAGATGGCAGAACGGGCTTGCGACCGGATCTATGAGCTTGTACAGGCTTGGCCGTCGTTTGATAAAGAGACGCTGGGCAGACAAGTTGTTCGGTCTGCTGACAGCATTGGTGCGAACATTGTCGAGGGATATGGACGATATCACTATGGCGATCAAGTGCGATTTCTGTACATCGCTAGAGGCAGCCTGTTTGAGACGTCCTACTGGTTGAGGCGGGCATATAAACGCCACCTGATCAATGACGACACACATCAAAACGCCCTGGCCTATCTTGACGAACTGAGACGGAAACTCAATCTGTTCATCAAGGATCGACGCAATCGGCAGTCTTCAACAGGCAAACACAACAATGACAAAGTAACGGAAGAGCCATTTATCTATCGGGTGGCGTCTGCACCCGATGACCTGACAATGAATGATGACGAACTAGAGATCCTTTGGGAGAAATGGGCATCACACACCGTAGACGATCCCAATAAATTGCCAACACCGTTCTAGTCCATCATCTCATTATCTCGTCATCAACCCGTTCACCCGTTCACTAAATAAACCTTTGATGATTAGGATAGCGAGGGAGAATAACACGTGGCAGGAAAGACTCTGTTTGAAAAAGTATGGGACGCCCATGTGGTTGCCGAGGACCCCGGCGCACCGGCGGTGCTCTACATCGACGCGCATCTCGTCCACGAAGTGACATCGCCGCAGGCGTTTGCAGAGCTGCGCGAGCGCGGGCTCACGGTGCGCCGCCCCGATAAGACCTTCGCCACCATGGACCACGCCATTCCCACACGGCAGGGCGTCTCGATTGATCTATGGCCCAGCGACGCCGCCACCCAGGTGCGTACGCTGCGCCAGAACTGCGCCGACTTCGGCGTCACCCTCTTTGACATCGAGGGCGACGTGCAGGGAATTGTGCATGTGGTGGGGCCCGAAATGGGCATTACCCAGCCCGGCATGACCATCGTGTGCGGCGACAGCCACACCAGCACCCACGGCGCCTTCGGCGCGCTGGCCTTTGGCATCGGCACCAGCGAGGTCGGGCACGTCCTGGCCACGCAATGCCTGATGCAGTTGAAGCCCAAGACCTTTGCCATCACCGTAGACGGCGAACTGGGCCTCGGCGTCACCGCCAAGGACATCATCCTGGCCATCATTGCCAAGAACGGCGCCGGCGGCGGCGCAGGCTACGTCTTCGAGTACCGCGGCAGCACCATCCGCAGCCTGAGCATGGCCAACCGCATGACGATCTGTAACATGAGCATCGAGGGCGGCGCGCGCGCCGGCATGATCGCCCCCGACGAGAAGACCATCGACTGGGTCAAAGGGCGCCCCTACGCGCCCAGCGGCGCAGCCTGGGATCGCGCCGTCGCCTATTGGCAGACGCTTTACACCGACGACGACGCCATCTTCGACCGCGAACTTGTCCTGGATGCCGGCGAGTTGGCCCCCATGGTCACCTACGGCACCAACCCCGGTCAGGGCGTGCCCGTCAGCGGGCGCATCCCTACGATGGACGAATTGACCGACCCCGCAGAGCGGCGCAGCTTGGCCAGTGCGCTGGAATATATGGGCTTGCAGGCAGGCCAGAAGATGGAAGGCCAGGCCATCGACATCGTCTTCATCGGCTCCTGCACCAACAGCCGCATCGAGGACCTGCGCGAAGCCGCCCAGATTGTCAAGGGTCGCCGGGTCGCCGACAACGTTCAGGCCCTGGTCGTGCCCGGCTCCAAAGCGGTCAAATCACAGGCCGAAGCCGAAGGGCTGGATCGCATCTTCAGCGAAGCCGGTTTCGAGTGGCGCGGCGCAGGCTGCAGCATGTGCCTGGCCATGAACGATGACAAGGCCGGCGCAGGCAAATATGTGGCCAGCACCAGCAACCGCAACTTCCGCGGCCGCCAGGGTCCAGGATCGCGTTCGCTGCTCATGAGCCCCATCATGGCGGCGGCGGCGGCGATCAACGGGCACCTGGTGGATGTGCGCGAAGAGATGAAGGAAACGGTCGCCTGACGTGTCCACGATCAAAGCGCTGATTTTCGACTTCGACGGCCTGATCCTGGACACCGAGAATCCCGAATTCCAGTCCTGGCAAGAGATCTACGCCGATCACGGCTGTTCGCTTTCATTGAGCAAGTGGAGTGCGTGCATCGGCACGGCCAACGCGTTCGATCCCTACCAGGATCTGGCCGATCAACTGGGGCGAGAAGTGGATCGTCCTTCGATTCAGGGCAGGCGCCGTGCCAGGATGGATCAACTGCTCGAAGGTCTATTGCCCCTCCCCGGCGTGGAAGAAACCATCGCCGAAGCCAAACGTTTGGGGTTGCGACTGGGAGTTGCCTCCAGTTCGCGCAGATCCTGGGTGGAAGGACATCTCACCCGGCTGGGTCTTGCACAACACTTCGACGCCATCACCTGCGCCGACGACGTGGAACGAGTCAAACCCGATCCTGCGCTCTATCTCAAAGCAGCGGAACGACTCGGCGTGGCGCCTTCACAGGCCATCGCGTTGGAGGATTCACCCAACGGAGCGCTGGCGGCAAAGCGAGCAGGGATGTACTGCGTCACGATCCCGAATCTGTTAACTCAACAACTTGTGTTCGCCGCAGGGGACATGCAACTGACCTCAATGCACAGTTTGTCGCTTGAAGAGCTGCTGGCTCAGGCCGACGCAGCAGGCATCAACGATCGCCCACAAGGCAGTAGCTAATCACTGTGCCGAATGGTCCGGCACAGACACTTGAACCGAAGGATTGACACCACCATGAAACCATTTACCAAGCTGACCGCCACCGCCTTGCCGCTGCGCGCCGAAAACGTGGATACGGACCAGATCATCCCGGCGCGCTACCTTACCGCCGTCACCAAAGAAGGCATGGGCGCAGGTCTCTTCTCGGCATGGCGCTACAACGCCGACGGATCTGACAACCCGGACTTTGTCCTCAACCAGCCGCAACACAAAGGGGCTGAACTGATCATCGCCGGGCGCAATTTCGGCAGCGGATCGAGCCGCGAACACGCCGTCTGGGCCCTGACCGAATACGGCTTCCGCGCCGTGATCAGTCCTGGCTTCGCCGACATCTTCTACAACAATAGCCTGAAGAATGGCCTGTTGCCCGTCACCCTGCCCGAGGAGACCGTCAATATGCTCCTCGATTTGGTGGAAGAAGAACCCGAAACCGTGATTGCCGTCGACCTGGAAAATCAGACCGTGATCCTGCCCGATGGGCAAAAACTGGGCTTCGCCATCGATCCTTTCCGCAAGAACTGCCTGCTACGCGGCCTGGATGACATGGGCTACCTGCTCGACAAGGATCAGGCGATCAGCCAGTTCGAGGCGACACCGGTCTATTAGTAAATCGCGGCGGAAATTCACCGAGAGTTTCTACCAGAGGCGGAGATGCCGAATTTCCGCCGTGGTATTTACGCCAAACTGTACAAAAGACTGCAACCAGAGGCTGGGTCGAACATGAAGATCGCGATAGGGTCGCTCAACCCGACGAAGGTGGATGCGGCACAACGGGCCGGGCGTCGGGTCTGGCCGGATGCTGAGTTTGTATCCGTGGCGGTGCCATCAGGCGTGCCCGAGCAGCCGATGAACGACGAAGAGACGATTGAGGGCGCCCGCAACCGTGCCCAGGCCGCGCTCCTGGCCACCGACGCCCACATCGGCATGGGCGTCGAAGGCGGCGTGCACGATTCACCGCTCGGCATGTTCGCCACCGGCTGGGCCGTCGTCGTCGACCGCAACGGCATGCTCGGCATCGGCGGCAGTGGACGGCTCCCGCTGCCCGAGTCCGTCGCAGCGCAGATCCGCGCCGGCGGCGAACTTGGCCCTGTTATGGACCAACTGGCCGGGGGCAACAACTTGAAGCACAGCCTGGGTGCAGTCGGCGTTCTCACCGATGGCCTGGTCAACCGCAGCGAGGCCCTGGAAGTAGCGGTGACCTATGCCTTAACGAAGTTCATGCGCCCCGATTATTACGATTGATGTGACTGATGAACGACGAAGAAATCACCGCTTCCCCTGAAGCGACGACAACAGAGCAGAGTCAAGCAGAGCCAACCGCGGCAGTGTGGAAGAAGGCGTCGCTGGTTGAAAGCTATCTGCAACGGGTGCGCGCCGGTGTGCCGTTGGCCGAGGCACAGATCGACGTGATGATGCGCATTATCGAAGGCCGCGGCGTCCCTGTGGAGAATTTTCTCGATATTGGCTGCGGCGATGGCATCCTGGCGGCCACGATTTTGTCAGAATATCCCGTGGCGCGTGGCGTGCTGGTTGACTTCTCAACGCCAATGATTCAGGCCGCGTTGCGCAATCTCAAGGCGTACAGTCACGTCCTCCACTTCACCACCGTGGATTACAGCGAGCCGGCCTGGTTCGATGCGATTTCTGCACGAGGACCATTCGACGTCATCGTATCGGGCTACTCGATTCATCACCAGCCGGATGCCAAAAAGCAGCAGATCTATGTAGACGTTTTCGATCTGCTTGAGCCAGGCGGCGTCTTTGTGAACATGGAACATGTGGCCTCGCCCACGCCGTGGATCGAAGCCATCCACGACGAGATGTTTATCGACTCGTTATGGGCCGGGCAGGTGGGCAGTGAAAACGCTAAGTCGCGCGATCAGGTCGCCGCCGACTATCACAGCCGCGAGGACAAGGCCGCCAATCGCCTCACCCCGGTGGATCAGCAGTGCCGGTGGCTACGCCAGATCGGTTTTCAGGACGTGGACTGCTACTTCAAAGCATTCGAATTGGCCGTCTTCGGCGGTCGCCGCCCGCTGTCCGATCCGGTATCTGATGACGGGGCTGCTGCTCAATGACCGCTCAATCTGCCCTACGCCTGCCATCAATCCACGAACCCTATCAGAGCGCACTGTCCGAGGCCGCTCGTTACATTCTGGATCGGTTTGCCCCCGTGGGCATCGTGGCCTGTGGCTCCGTCTTGCGCGGCCAGGGAGACGCGTCGAGCGATCTCGATCTCTACGTCGTCCATAGGCAGCCCTGGCGGCAGCGAGTACAGAAGTTCTTTCAGGGCGTGCCTGTCGAAATCTTCGTCAATCCTCCTGAGACCATTCGTGGCTACTTCGTCGACGAAGGCAGAGCCGGACGCGCCATCACGGCGCACATGCTCTCGACGGGTCTGGTCATCTGGCAGACCGATCCGGTGCTGGATGAGCTATGCGCTGAGGCGCGAGAATTCCTGGCCCAGCCGCCGAATCAGTCGGCTCAAGCGTTGCTGATGGCCCGCTACATGGCCGCAACTGCACTCGAAGACGCCTTCGACATCCGCCACAAAGATCCGGCCAACGCCATGCTGATCCTGGAACAGGCGATGTCGATGATGGTGCAGCATGCCTTTCTGGCCGCCAACCAGCGCCTGCCCCGCATCAAAGAGACAGTCGACGCCCTGGCAACCGTCGACCCGGCGTTGAGCATCCTGGCCCGCACATTTTATACGAGCACAGATCTGCCGGAACGTTTCGCAACCGCCGAAGCCTTCGCCCGTCACGTCCTCGATGCTACGGGCTTTTTTGAGTGGGAAACGACCCCATAGATGCCAAGGAGAGAAACCATGCAGGAACAGATTTCTGAGTATCAGGAAAAAGGTTTTGTGATTGCCCGCGGTCTCTTCAATCAGGAAGAAGTGGCCCACTATCGAGCACACTATACGACGCTACGCGAGAACGGCACGGCGTATCCTGGCGACTTTGCCGGGCTGGATCTCACGAGCAGCGATCCGCTCAAACGCTACCCGCGCATGATCCACATGCACCGCTGGGACACGCTGAGCAAGCACTGGCTGATCGATGAGCGCATCAATCATTGGTTAACGGCGCTGCTCGGCTCTGAACCCTACGCTGTGCAGACCATGCTCTATTTCAAACCGGCCGGTGCGCGCGGGCAGGCCCTGCATCAGGATCAATACTATCTCAAAGTGCAGCCCGGCACCTGCATGGCCGCCTGGCTCGCCCTCGATGACTGCGACGAAGAAAACGGCTGCTTGCAGGTTGTCCCCGGCACCCACGAACTGCCCATCCTCTGCACCGTCGAAGCGGACACGACACAGAGTTTCACCGATGTGACCGTGCCGCTGGCCGAGGGCATGCAGCCCGCCCCGGTGATCATGAAGGCGGGCGATGTGCTCTTCTTCAACGGCCAGTTGATCCACGGCAGCTTCCCCAACACCAGCACAGATCGTTTCCGCCGCTCGCTCATCGGCCATTACATCATGGGCGACGCCCAAAAAGTCGCAAAATACTACCACCCTGCCCTGCGTATGGATGGCAGCGAAATCACGCTGGGCACATCCGAGGGCGGCGGCGAATGCGGCGTCTGGGTAGAGAAAGATGGCGCACCCGCCCTGGCGCTGCAATCGTCCAGGCCCATCGTCGGCGGCAAAGAGACCGAGTAAATCCGAGAGCAGGCGATTGGATCTGCTGCTCGCTCAAGACGCCACCAATCACACCCTAAGAGTTCAGAAACTCTCACTAGAAAGAGCCTTCCTGTGGATGCAAGAATTGTCGTGCTGGCCGGTGATGGTATCGGCCCCGAAGTGACCGACGAAGCAAAGAAGATCCTGAGCGCGGTGGCAGAAAAGTTTGGCCATCGCTTCACCTTCGATCACCAGTTGATGGGCGGGTGCGCCATCGACGCCAGGGGCACGAGCCTGCCCGACGAGACGGTGGCAGCGGCCAGGACGGCCGACGCCGTCCTCCTCGGCGCCGTGGGCGGCCCCAAATGGGACAACCCCAACGCGGCCGATCGCCCAGAACGCGGGCTGTTGGGTATCCGCAAAGCACTTAACCTCTTTGCCAATCTGCGCCCGGTGAAGCTGCACCCGCAGTTGGTCAGCGCCAGCGCCATCAAAGAAGAAGTGCTGGCCGGCGTCGATCTGTTGGTGGTGCGCGAATTGACCGGCGGCGCTTACTTCGGCCCGCGCCAAGAGGCTGGGGAAGAAGGCTATGAAGCCTACGACACCATGCTCTACACCCGCCCTGAGATTGAACGCGTGGTGCGTCTCTCCGCCGATGCGGCGATGGGGCGCAGCAAACGGCTCACCAGTGTGGACAAGGCCAACGTGCTGGCGTCGTCGCGGTTATGGCGCCGTGTCACCGTCGAAGTGCTCAAAGAGTACCCGGAGCTTGAGGTTGAACACGTGCTCGTCGACGCCATGGCCATGCACTTGATCCGACGCCCCGCCGACTTTGATGTGGTGGTAAGCGAGAACCTCTTTGGGGACATCCTCACCGACGAAGCGTCGATGCTGGCGGGATCGATGGGCATGTTGCCGTCGGCCAGCCTGGGCGATTTGCTCAACAATCACGGTCTGCCGCTGGGCCTCTACGAACCAATCCACGGCAGCGCGCCCGACATCGCCGGCAAGGGAATCGCCAATCCGCTGGCCGCCATCCTCAGCAGCGCCATGCTCCTGCGCCATAGCCTGGGCCTCGAAACCGAAGCCGCCGAGATCGAGGCAGCCGTCGACGCTGTCCTCGACGAGGGCGTGCGCACCGGCGACATCGCCCACACGGGCAGCGAGACGGTGGGGACCACCGTGATGGGCGATCTGGTGAGAGACAGAATAATGGGTAAGGGGTGAGAGGATTTCGCCAACGGCGTTGGTGGCTTCACTGCACGCAGCGCCGTTGGCCGCATCATACTTTACGCCCAGGCTAATGACACCGACAACCTTTCACAAAGGATCCGCTATGACTTCCGCCACACCTGTCCCCGTTACATCCGACGTCTCGAGCAGCGACGCCCGTTTACGCCAGACAATCCGTATGATGGGCAACCTCCTGGGCGAAACGATTATCGAGCAGGAAGGCCGCGGCGTCTTCGATCTGGAAGAAGAGATCCGCTCGCTCTCTAAGGCACAGCGCAGTGGTGATGAGGAGTCCGGTCGCCGGATCGTCTCGATTACCCAGGGCCTGGTATCCGAGCCAGAGACGATCCGGGCCTTGCTCAAGGCGTTCACCACCTATTTTCAGTTGGTGAACCTGGCGGAAGAACGGCAGCGAGCGCGCGTTCTGCGCGAACGTGAGGAACGCGCGCGAAGAGAAAAGCAGCCCATGCGCGAGACGATCGCCGCCGCCGTGCGCACCCTGCATGAGGAGGGCTGCAGCGCCGATGAAGTCCGCACGCTGCTGCATGATCTCTTGATCATGCCTGTCTTCACGGCGCACCCGACCGAGGCAAAACGGCGCACAGTCATGCTCAAGCTCAGAGCGATGACCGAATACATCGCCGCCCTGGACAGCGGCACGCTGCTCCCTGATGAAGAGCGCGAAGTGGTCGAACGCATCCAGGAGACGATTGTAACCCTGTGGCAGACCGACGAAACCCGCGACCGCCGTCCTACCGTGCTGGATGAAGTGCGTCAGGGCCTCTATTACTTTGAAAATACACTGTTCGATCTGGTGCCGGGCATCTATCGCGAGTTGGAAACGGCGCTGCGCGAGGTCTACCCGGGCGAGACCTTCGAGATCCCTGTCTTTTTGCGCTACGGCTCGTGGATGGGCGGGGATCGCGACGGCAATCCCTTCGTTACCCTGGGCATGACCGAAGCAACGCTGCGCGAGCAAAAAAGCACGGCGTTGACTCTATACACGCGCGCCGTCGAGAATCTCTACGGTCATTTGAGCATGGCGCGCACACGCATGACCTTTTCGCAGGAATTCCAGGAGAGCCTGCGCCGCGACTTTGATCTGGTGCCGCCGGCAGAACTCGAAGTGCTTGAACGCTTCCGTTTGGAGCCATACCGGCAGAAGATGATCCTGGTCTATCGCCGCCTCAAGGCTACCATCCAACAGAACGAACAACCGTGGGACAAGCAAGCACCGAACCCACGCGCATACGGCTCGGCGGACGAATTCCTGCGCGATCTGACGCTGGTGCAGGAAAGCCTGCGCCAGAACAAAGGGGCACGTATGGCCGACGGTCGCTTTGCAAGTCTCGTGCAGCAGGCCAAAATCTTTGGCTTTCACCTCGCCACCCTGGACATCCGCCAGCATTCAGAACGGCACCGCCAGGCCATGTCCACCATTTTGCACCGCTACTACAGCAAGACGCGCCCTGACTTCAACTACGTCGCTCTGCCCGAAGCGGAGATGCTCCAGTTGCTCGAAGCCGAACTGGCCAGTGATCGCCCGTTGACCGCCAGGCTTGAGTTTGACGAAGAGACGAATGAAACCATTGGTATTTTCCGGTTGATCCGCAAAGCGCACGCTCAGGTAGGCCCCCAGGCCGTACAGAGCTACATCATCAGCATGACCACATCGGCCAGTAATATGCTCGAAGTGTTGTTGCTGGCAAAGGATGCAGGTCTCTTTGGGCAGATCGATGTCGTTCCGCTCTTCGAGACGATTGAAGATCTGCAAAATGCGCCGGAGATCATGCGTCGCCTCTTCGAGATCCCCATCTACCAGGAGCATCTGAGGCAGCGCGGTCAACATCAGCAGATCATGATCGGCTACAGCGACTCGAACAAAGACGGTGGCTACCTACGCGCCAACTGGATGCTCTATCAGGCGCAGCGGGCGCTGGCCCAGACCTGCGATCAGCATGCGATCCGGCTCACCCTCTTCCACGGTCGCGGCGGCTCGATTGGCCGTGGCGGTGGACCGGCGAATCGGGCGATCCTGGCGCAGCCGCCCGAATCGGTGCGCGGACGGATCAAGGTAACGGAGCAAGGCGAGGTGATCTCGAATCGCTACTCGAATCGCCAGATCGGCCATCGGCATTTGGAGCAGTTGGTCAATGCGGTGCTGCTCAGCAGCGGCGAACGTCCGCGCTATAAGCAAGAAGAGACGTGGAGCGCCATCCTGGAAGAAGTCAGCGCGCGGGCAGAAGCGAAGTATCGCCGATTGATCGATGACCCCTCGTTTTTGCAGTATTTCCACGAGTCTACGCCCATTGATTTTATTAACCAGCTCAACATTGGCTCGCGGCCGGCCAAACGCAAACAGACCATGGGTGTCGGCGATCTGCGCGCCATTCCCTGGGTTTTTGCCTGGACGCAGTCACGTGTTAACCTACCAGGATGGTATGGGCTTGGATCGGGCATTGGCTCATGGATCGACGAGGATCCCGGCGGCCGACGGTTGCAGACGCTGCAAGAGGTCTACCGCGATTGGCCGTTCTTCCGCACCGTGATCGACCGTGCCCAGTTTAGCCTGCGCCGCGCCGATATGGGGATTGCGGCCCTGTATGCGCAACTAACCGAAGAGACCGTCCGCGAGGCGATTTACCCCACCATCGCCGAGGAGTTTCAACGCACCGAAAAGGTCGTTCTCGATATTACGGGCCAGGCCGAAATCCTGGACAACGAGCAGTGGCTACAGCGCAGCATTACCTTGCGCAACCCGTATGTCGATCCGCTAAACTATTTGCAGGTGGCGTTGATCCGGCAATTGCGCGGCAACCCTCGGCTCGAAGGCGAACTGCGCCAACCCATCCTGCTGTCAGTCAACGGCATTGCAGCAGGGCTACAAAATACTGGGTGATTCAAAAATCGTATTCCACCGAAAGGACACATCCGTGTCTGATCTCCTTTCGTCCATCGACGGTCTGATCATCGACATCGACGGCGTCATCACCAGAGGCAACGAGGTCATTCCGGGCGCGCTCGAAGCGTTACAAACGCTGCGCGCCCGGGCAATTCCTCACAGCTTCATGACGAATTCCACCATCTACTGTCGTTATACGCTGGCGGAACGCATGCAGCAGATGGGGATTCCTGTTGACATTGACCAGTTGTTCAATGCAACCTACGTTGCCGCCGAATATTTGCGTGCCCAAAAGGCCGAAACCTACTATCCGCTGCTGATGCCCGATGCCCAGCAGGAATTCGCCGGCATCGACGTGGACGAAGTGCAGCCCCAATTTGTCGTCGTGGGTGATCTGGGACCTGGGTTCACCTTCCCCCGCCTCAATACGGCATTTCGGGCTCTGCTCAACGGCGCCCAGTTGGTCGCCTTGCACAAACGCCGCTTCTGGCGTACCGAGGACGGCCTCTATATGGACGCCGGACCCTTCGTCGGCGCCCTGGAATACGCCGCCGACATGGGCGCCATCGTGGTGGGTAAGCCCAGCAGCGCTTACTTCAATCTGGTGCTGCAAGCGATGAATCTGCAATCGCATCGGGTAGCCATCATCGGTGATGACATCGAAGCCGATGTGCGCGGGGCCCAACGGATGGGAGCGCAAGGATGGCTGGTCAAAACCGGCAAATTCCGCCGTGAAGATCTAGGCCGCGGCATTTGGCCCGATAAGATCTTCGAGAGTCTGGCGACTCTGGTGGAGAACATCAACGCGTAGTGAGCCCGGCGGGAACGGGCCGACAGTCTCTAGTGTCATGTCAACGGTCAAGTGACGGTAATTCCGTAGGGGCGCTGCTTGCTGCGCCCGGCAGCGCCCCTACCCGTCAAGTCACCCTTGACGCATCGCTAGTGGTCAGAGGCCGCATTTCAGCCGCCATGTAGTAGAGCATGATACGCGATTGATACCTCTTCGCTCATAGGCAGCTCCGCTGTCCTGGGCTACGAATTGCGCATGAACCATGCGCTTCTAGAAAGAAACTTGAGGTATATTTCCATGCCCATGCAACTCTATGACACCACACTGCGCGATGGAACGCAGGGTGAAGGTGTCTCGTTTAGCTGTGACGATAAATTACGCATTGCCGCACGATTGGACGAGTTCGGCGTCGATTACATCGAAGGCGGCTGGCCCGGCTCGAACCCCAAGGATATGGAGTTTTTCCGGCGCGCCCAGACTGAGCTGAAGTTAAAACGCGCCCGGATCACGGCGTTCGGCTCAACCTGCAAGGTGGGCGTCGATCCGGCGGACGACCCACAGATTCAACTGCTGATCGAGGCCAACACGCCGGTGGTGACGATCTTTGGCAAGAGTTGGGATATGCACGTTTCTGATGTGTTGCGCACCACGCCCGAAGAAAATCTGCGCATGATCCAGGCCTCGGTCGCCTTCCTCAAGTCGCAAGGCAAAGAGGTGATCTACGACGCCGAGCACTTCTTCGACGGCTTCCGGGCCAACCCCGAATATGCGTTGTCCACGCTGAAGGCCGCCGTGATCGGCGGGGCGGATTCGGTGGTGCTGTGCGACACCAACGGCGGAACGCTGCCCTGGCAGATTGGCGAAATCATGGAGACGGTGAAAGCCGAGTTGCTCGGCACAGATGCCGCCAAGCAGCCGCCCGCCTCTCGCATCACCTTTGGCATCCATGCCCACAACGACAGCGATACCGGCGTGGCCAACACGCTGCAGGCGGTTCGCAGCGGCTGCAATCACGTACAGGGGACGGTGAACGGCTATGGCGAGCGCTGCGGCAACGCCGATCTGATCAGCGTGATCGCCGATCTCCAACTGAAGATGGGCTACGATCTGGTGGGCGAAAGTGGCCTGCAAGGGCTTACTGAGCTGAGCCGCTACGTCAGCGAGTTGGCCAACCTCAACCCCGATTCGCACCAACCATTCGTCGGGCTGAGCGCCTTTGCCCACAAGGGCGGCACACACGTCAACGCCGTGGTCAAAAATGTCATGAGCTATCAGCACATCGTACCGACGATGGTGGGCAACCAGACGCGCGTCCTCGTCAGCGAACTCAGCGGCAAAGACAATATCGCCGTGAAACGCCGTGAGTTTGGGCTGGAAGGTTTGACGCCCGAAGAAGAACGCAGCATTCTGGCGCGCATCAAAGAGATGGAAAATGCCGGCTTCGCCTTCGAGAGCGCCGAAGCCAGCGTCGAACTGATGCTGCGCCGGGCCCGCCCCGGCTACGTGCCACCCTTCGAGTTGATCGACTACACCGCCAATGTGGAACATCGCCAGGGCCGCGGCATGTTCTCCGAAGCCACCGTCAAAGTGGACATCGGCGGACAGACCTATCACGAGGTCTCCGATGGCAATGGGCCGGTTAACGCCCTGGACGGCGCGCTGCGCAAGGCATTACAGCGCGTCTACCCCACTATCTATAAGATTCAGTTGAAGGATTACAAAGTACGTATCCTCGACAGCGCCAGCGCCACCGCCGCCAAGGTTCGTGTGCTTATTGACAGCACCGACGGCGAGCGCATCTGGAGTACGGTGGGCGCCAGCAGCAATATCATCGAAGCCAGTTGGCGTGCCCTGGCCGACTCTGTAGAATATTTCCTGCTCTACGATGAGGACAGTGATTACGACGGTGGCCGGGTAAACGAAGTGAAGCTAGAGTCCGTGTTGGGGTGAATTACGGAGTATTCACATGACGTCTGATGCAAATATGGCGTTGGTCCGACAATGGGTTGAGCAAGTGTGGAATCGCGCAGAACTAGACCGCATTGCTGACTTTCACACGCCAGTCTTCGAGAATGAGGGACGCCCTGCGACGCCTGATGAAGTCAAGCAATGGCACGTAAACAATCGCCTGACATTCCCTGATATTCACTATGTGATCGAGGATATGTTTGCATCTGAAGATCGAGTTGCGTTGCGCTGGCGTGCAAGCGCAACACATGAAGGCTCAATGTGGAACATGATCCCGCCGACTGGAAAGAAGATTTCGTGGACCGGGATGCATTTGTTGCGGCTATTGAACGCAAGGATTGTTGAAGTGTGGGCGTTACAGAATAACAGCGCTCAGTTGCAGCAGATGGGCGTAACCTTGCTGCCCGCTCAAGAGTAGAGCCAAGCTGATTTGTCTGCCAGTTCAGCTCGACGTTCCTAAGACACCATCGAGCTGAACTGGCCGTTGCCGTCAATCCCTACGCGTCAAACAACTTCGTAAGCGGATATGCAAACCCGGCCAGCACATCTTCGCCGGTGAGCGTGTCTTTGGGCTTGAGGACGTTGGCGGTACCATCAGGACGGTAGACGGTGACGGTACGACTCTTCGGGTCAACGACCCAAACTAGCCGAACGCCATGGGTGAGCCAATCCTGGATCTTGTTCTGAACTTCACTTACCTTGTCATGAGGCGACACAACTTCCACAGCCAAATCAGGGGCGCCGGGAAAATACTTTCCGCCGAGTTTGACTGGTAGTCGAGTAGTGGCCACAAAAGCTACATCGGGAGCACGGACGAGATCAGGATCCCTTTCTAGCAGGAAACCCGTTTCGGCGGCAAAGGTATACCCCAGATCGTTGTCCTCAGCATGGATGTGAATGCGAGCGTTCAGGGTTGATGCCAAGAATCCATGTTCGTCACCAGCAGGCGCCATAATCCGCAGCCTCCCATGAAGTAATTCATAGCGGTTATCATCTCTGGACGAAATTTCGAGTAGTTCATCGGCAGTGTAGAGCCGTTCGGCATCATCCATTTTCGTCTCTTCGGCCGCAGCAATTTCAAGTGAAGTCAGCGACATCTTCCACCTCACACTCTATAGAACGAACTTTCCATGGCGTGCTGCTATCTTAGCACGTTTTGATCGGCCAAACAATCAAACTCTCCGAACGAAAGAAGCGCATCATGACCGAAACCACCACCAATGGGACCAGCGTCAAGAGTGGTCTCAACAAGTACAGCCGCCAATTGACCCAGGTCCGCTCGCAGGTAGGGTCGCAGGCCATGCTCTATGGCGTGGGCCTCAGTGAAGAGGACATGCACAAACCGCAGGTCGGCATCGCCAGCATGGGCTGGGACGGCAACACCTGCAACATGCATCTCAACGCCCTGGCCCGCCGCGTAAAGCAGGGCGTGGACGACGCCGGCATGGTCGGTCTCGTCTTCCACACCATCGGTGTTAGCGATGGGATCTCGATGGGCACGGCAGGCATGAAGTATTCGCTGGTCTCACGCGATGTGATTGCCGACTCCATCGAGACGGTGATGGGCGCGCAGTGGTATGACGCCAACATCTCGCTGCCCGGCTGCGATAAGAACATGCCCGGCGTCCTCATGGCGATGGCGCGCATCAACCGGCCCAGCATCATGGTCTACGGCGGCACCATCCGCCCCGGTCATCTCGACGGGCGCAAGCTGGACATCGTCTCGGCGTTTGAGGCGTATGGGCAGTATATGGCCCACGAGATCAACGAAGAGGAACTGCAGGCAGTGGTCAAGAATTCGTGCCCTGGGGCGGGGGCGTGTGGTGGCATGTACACCGCCAACACCATGGCCGCGGCCATCGAGACGCTGGGCATGAGCCTGCCCAACAGTTCGTCTTTCCCGGCGACCAGCGACGAGAAGGTAGAGGAATGTCTGCAGATCGGCTCCGCCATCCTCCATTTGCTCGAAGAAGATATCAAACCACTCGACATTCTGACACGCAAGGCGTTTGAGAACGCCATCACCGTCGTCATGGCGCTGGGTGGATCGACCAACGCCGTCCTGCATTTGATGGCGATTGCCAAGACGGCCAGGGTGCCGCTGACCATCGACGACTTCCAGGAGGTTGCCAACCGCACGCCATTCCTGGCCGATCTCAAGCCCAGCGGCAAGTATGTGATGGAAGATCTGTGGCAGGTGGGCGGTGTCCCCGGCGTACAAAAGATGCTCCTGCGCGAAGGGATGCTGCACGGTGACTGTCTCACGGTGACCGGCAAAACGCTGGCCGAGAACCTGGAAGAGATGCCCGATCTCGACGCCGATCAGAAGGTGGTGATGCCCATCAGCAACCCGATCAAGTCAACCGGTCACTTGCAGATCCTGTACGGCAATCTGGCCAGCGAGGGCGCCGTCGCCAAGATCACCGGCAAAGAAGGGACGCGCTTTAGCGGCCCGGCCAAGGTCTACGACTCCGAAGAGGAGACGCTCAAGGGCATCGAGAACGGTGAGGTCACCCACGGCGACGTTGTCGTGATCCGCTACGAGGGGCCGAAGGGCGGCCCCGGTATGCGCGAAATGCTCTCGATCACATCGGCGATTATGGGCGCCGGGCTGGGCAAGAGCGTAGCGCTCATCACAGATGGTCGCTTCTCAGGCGGCACACATGGCTTTGTGGTCGGCCACATCACGCCCGAGGCGCAGGAAGGCGGCTTGCTGGCACTGCTGCAAAACGGCGACATCATCACCATCGACGCCGAAGGCAACGAACTGTCCGCCGAACTCAGCGAAGACGAGATCGCCCGCCGTCGGGCCGCATGGGTCACACCGCCCTACCGGGCCACCAGCGGCGTCCTTTACAAGTACATCAAGACGGTATCATCTGCCTCGCTGGGCTGCGTGACGGATCTGCTGTAGCGTCACCGCGGGCTACCCGACAAGAGAGAAAGCGCCGATTGGATAGGAGCGCTTCAGAAAGCGGGTCTGCGAGCCCTATCGTAGCCGCTGGGTTTCGTTCGGCACAGGCGTTGCCCCTTGCCCTCCGCAAGCTCCGGGTACCCAACCGGCGCTAGAGTTTGTTAGGCACTGACATGCAGTATGGCGGGTCTACTGCGCTCTATCTGACCCATTGAAGACGTCCCGCAGCGAATGCTATCGCTGCGGGACGTCTTCAATGGGCTGCGCCGTCTTCTGCGTACGGGTGTGCAGTGGCGCTACCGGCCCACCTCTAGTTGATGTGCCCGATCAATACAAGAAGACGCGTTCGGGTAGACTTACCGTCAAGGAGGAAAGCATGACCAACGTCCACGACAGCGGCTACAAAATACTCTTCTCGAATCGTACCATCTTTCGACAACTGATGGAGACCTTTGTGGCCCAACCCTGGGTGGCCCAACTCGACTTCGAGCGCGCCGAACGCGTGGACAAGTCCTTTGTCTCCGAGGAGTACCAGACCACGGAGAGCGACCTCATCTATCGGCTCCCCTATGGCGATGACGAGCTCTACGTCTACGTCCTGCTCGAGTTCCAGTCCACCGTAGACCCGTGGATGGCACTGCGCATGCTCAACTACATCACCAACTTCTACATGGCCTGGCGTCAGGAGCACAAGGAGGCCAAAACGCTGCCGTCCCTCTTCCCGCTGTTGTTGTATAATGGAGACGACCGTTGGTCGGCGGCGCAGACCATGGCGGAGTTGGTCCAGCCAGAGCCGAAGCTGGGCGACTACGCCATCGGCTTTCGCTATTTCAAACTGGCGGCCAACGAGTTCAGCCAGGAGCAGTTGCTGGGCATTCAGAACATCGTCTCCACGCTCTTCCTGGCCGAGTCCAGGCCCGAGATTGAGCTGTTGAGCGAGCAATTGCTGGCCCTCTTCCAGCGCGAAGAAGACAAGCAGGCCGTTTCGCTCTTCCTCAACTGGTACAGACAACTGGCGATCCACGGCTACGTCACACCAGACGATTACACCTCGCTTGCCGAAGTCTACCGTTCCGAACAGGAGGTCAAAGGCATGTTGCAGACCACTTTCAAGAAACAACAAGAACAATGGTATCAGGAAGGGCTTGAGGAAGGCATTGAGAAAGGGATCGAGCAAGGGATCGAGCAAGGCATCGAGCAAGGCATTGAGCAAGGGATCGAGCAAGGCATCGAGAAAGGTATCCGCCTGACCGCTCGCACCATGCTCGCTCGCGGCATCGATCCCGTCCTCGTCGCCGAGGTGACCGGCCTCAGCCAGGACGAACTCAACACTCTCCTCACCTCCCCTCCGCCCGATGACGTGTCACGCTAGTCCACAATGGAGCCAGCCCGCCGATGAAGTTGTCCTCGGCGGGCTGGTATTTTGGTCAAGAGAAGGTGCGCTCAATCATCACTCGTCTGTACGCACTCTTTGCGCTTTTGCGGTGAATGTTCTGTTTTTCGCGCCGCACCCACCAGGAGGAACTATGTCAACCGCCGAACATGGATTTGAGCTGATTCGCCAACAGGCAATCCCTGAGATCAACGCACATGCCCGCCTGTTTCGTCACCGCAAGACTGGGGCCGAACTGCTGGCCGTCGCCGCCAACGACGAAAACAAAACCTTTGGCGTCGCCTTCCGCACCCTGCCCGGCGACGACACCGGCGTGGCTCACATCCTCGAACACGTGGTGTTGGGCGGCTCTAAGAAGTATCCGGTCAAGGAACCTTTCCTGGAGTTGATCAAGGGTTCGATGGGCACCTATATCAACGCCGGCACCATGCCCGACAAGACCATCTACCCCTGCGCCAGCCAGAATCTTCAGGATCTCTATAACCTCATGGACGTCTATCTGGACGCGGTCTTTCATCCGCGGCTAGAGCGTCACGCATTCGAGCAGGAAGGCTGGCACTACGAACTTGAAACGCCCGATGCTCCCCTGGCCTACCGCGGCATTGTCTACAACGAAATGAAAGGGGCCTACGCCAACGCCGACTACGTCATGTCGAACGAAAGCCTGAGCAGCATCTTTCCAACGGCGGTCTATGGTCGGCACAGCGGCGGAGACCCGCGCCATATCCCCGACCTGAGCTACGAGCAGTTCGTCGACTTTTACACGACGCATTACCACCCGGCCAATGCTCGCTTCTTCCTCTACGGCGACCTGCCGCTGGAGGAAACGCTGCACCGGATCGATGCCGCCATCAGCACCTTCGATCCCGCCCCGGCCAGCCCCTTCGTTGCCCTCGAAGGACACATCGAGCGCGCCGCGCCATATCGATGCCGTCTACCCCGCCGGCGACGACGGCGACAACAAAGCCTATGTTACCGTTCAATGGCTGCTCGATGAACGCGTGGATGCGTCCATGGTGCTCGCCGTCGACATCCTAACGGAAGCGCTGATCGGCTCACCGGCCTCTCCACTGCGCAAAGCCCTGATCGATTCGGGTCTGGGTGAAGATTTAACCGGTGTATCCGACTGGGGATTTCGCCAGCTCCTCTTTTCAACCGGTCTGAAAGGCGTGGATGTGGCCGATGCAGACAAGGTCGAGCCGCTGATCCTGGCCACGCTCCAGACCCTGGCCGACGAAGGGTTGAGCCAGGCCACGATCGAAGCAGCCGTCAACACAATCGAGTTTGCCCTGCGCGAGAACAGCGGATTCGAGGGTCAACGCGGCATTTCTATGATGATCAACGCCCTAAGCATGTGGCTACATGACCAGGATCCGCTTGCGATGCTGGCCTTTGAAGAACCGTTACGCCGGGTCAAGGCGCAGATCGAGGAGAACCCGCGCTTCTTCGCCGACCTGATCCGCAGCCTCCTGCTCAACAACCCGCACCGCGGCACCGTGATCCTCAGGCCGGACCCCGAGTTGCAGCAGCGAGCCGATGCCGGCGAAGCGGCCCGGCTGGCCGCCACCGAGGACACCCTGAGCGAAGCGGATCGCCAGGCGATCGCCGAGAGTACGCTCACCCTGCGCGCCATTCAGAACAGACCCGACAGCCCAGAGGCGCTAGCCACCATCCCCACCATGAATCGCTCTGATCTAGATCAAGAGATCCAGATGATTCCGTTGCAGATCGAAGAGACGGCAGGCAGCCGTGTGCTGCTCCATCCACTCGATACCAACGGCATCGTCTATCTCGATCTGGGGCTGGATCTGCATCTGCTGCCCCAGGATCTGCTGCCCTACGCCTCGCTCTTTGGCCGGACCTTGCTCGAAATGGGTACGCAGACCGAAGACTTTGTGCAGCTTTCTCAGCGCATTGGGCGCACCACCGGCGGCATTGAGCCCGACACGTTCGTCTCGGCGGCACACGGTCAGCGGCCCCATCCGGCCTGGATCTTTCTGCGCGGCAAGGCCACCGCAGACAACGCCGGCGATCTTCTTGCCATCCTGTCCGACATTCTGCTCGGCGCCAACCTGAACAACCAGACCCGTTTTCGCCAGTTGGTCTCTGAAGAAAAGGCGCGCGCCGAATCCGCCGTGCTTGATCAGGGATCCAGGATGGCCTCTCAGCGCCTGGCCGCTCACTTCGCCGCCTCGGCCTGGGTGAACGACCGGCTAAACTTCCTGGGCAACCTCTTCTTCCTGCGCGGCTTGCAGCAAGAGGTAGAAACCGATTGGACGGGCGTGCTGGCCAAACTCGAAGCTACACGCCGGTATCTGGTCAACCGCACGGCCATGATCGCCAATGTCACTGTGGACGGCGAGCACTGGGCCACCGTCCAATCGCCCCTGGCCGATTTCCTGCAAGCACTCCCCAGCGCCGCCGCCGCCTCCACGGCATGGCAGCCCGAGGCCATGTCTGCCAACGAGGGGTTCACGATTCCGGCGCAGGTAAACTATGTGGGCAAAGGCGCCGACCTGTACGCCCACGGCTATCAGATAGACGGCTCGGCGCTGGTGGTCAACCATTACCTCAACACCAGCTACCTGTGGGACAAGATCCGCGTGCAGGGAGGCGCCTACGGTGGCTACAGCGTCTTCGATCGGCTGACCGGCATTTATAGTTTTGTCTCGTATCGAGATCCGAATCTGGAGCAAACGTTGGAGACCTACGACGGCGCCATCGACTTTTTGCGCAGCCTGGCCCTGAACGAAGAAGAATTGAGTAAGGGCATTGTGGGCACGGTCAAGAACCTCGAACCCTACGAACTGCCCGACGCCAAGGGCTACACATCCCTGCACCGCTACCTGGTTGGCGAGACCGACGCCTATCGCCAGCAGTTGCGCGACGAAGTGCTGGCCACAACACCCGCCCACTTCAGACAGTTTGCAGACGCACTGGAAGCCGTGAAAAATGAGGGCCATGTAGTGGTACTGGCAGGTGCAGAGAGATTATCTGCCTTCAGCCAGAGCCACGGCGCCGACTGGATGACCATCCAGCGCGCACTGTAATGGCATGCTGCGCCCGGCTCACAAGCCACTAAACGTGATCTCCGGCGCAAAATACCACGTCTCCTCAGAGACTAAGTGCCACAGCCCACTGGACGTGCCGACAGCGACCATACGCATAGACTTGGGCCAGGTGGTGTTGCGCCAACCGCCTGGCCCCCATACCATAGGGGCAAAGGTTTTGTTGACCAGTTGGCGCACAGGCAGTGTGTCCAACCCAGAGTGGCCGGGCAGGTTTTCCGGGTAAACCAGGCGGGGCGGCGCGGTATCGACGGCCTCAACGCCGCCGAGGTAGCAGGCCAACACATAGGCCGGTTCTACATTGTGCAATCCGGCGAAGAAGCCTACATAGTGTGAGGGTAGATCCTCGAGCGCAAACGACGTCAGCGGCCCAAAGAAGCCGCGCGGCGGCTGATCTTCCCATTCCTCAAAGCGCCGGCTCCAATCGTAGTAAATGCCCAATGCCACACCGGGCACCTTGGCGGGTGGCAGATTACGGGCAATTTGATAAGAGGCGCGATAACCGGTAATCCCGTCGCGCACGCCCTGTTCAATCGTGATGACACCGCCATGCCTGGCCGCACGACGCACGTCTTCAATGATCTTGGCCGGGTTGCCCGTGTAAAAGTGAAAGACATCGAACCAGCCATAACGATCGCTGTACAGATAGTGCGTGTCGGGCGTGTCGGTGACGACGAACTCTCGCTCGTCACATTCCACAAGCTCCGTCTCCAACTCAATAGGAAAGGGAACCGTGAGGCGCTCTCGGACAAAGTAGACGACAGTGCTCAGCGTGATAGCCAACGTAAAAAACATGAAACCCAGGTAGACAACCATTAGACGATCCAACGACCAGGCCACGAGTCTTTGAGATAGTGCGTTGCGGCTCACTGCGATGGCTCCACGGTTTGGGCAAAAGGGACGTCTTTCTCAACGGCGATACAGAAATATCCAACGATTATACGCCCAAACACGCCCTATTTCCACACGAATTGGATACAAATAGCCGCCGAAATTCCAGGCCACTCATCGATAGGAGTGCGTGATGCACATTACGTCGCTAGAGACGTTCGTTCTAACCTCGCCGCTGCCGCGACCGTTTGGCTGGTCGCAGGGATGGATCGAGGAGCGGGCTACCTGTTTGGTCCGCATCGGCACCGACGAAGGGGTAACAGGCTGGGGCGAAGGAGCCGGCCCGGCGCTGATCGGCTCGTTTGCCCCCTTACTGCTTGGCCAGGATCCGCGCAACCGGCTGGCGCTCTGGCAGCGCATGTTCAATGCCCTCTATAATGGCGGCGGCACCAGCGGCATGGGTGGCAGCGCCATCAGCGCGGTCGACATTGCCCTGTGGGACATTGCCGGGAAGGTCGCCGGGCAACCGATCTCAGATCTGCTGGGTGGGCGCATCCGCGATCGGGTTGCGGTCTATGCCACCGGTCTCTACTATACGGAGGGAGAATTCCCCGACCGGCTGCTCAACGAAGCGAGAGGCTACGTCGAGGCCGGTTTTCGCGGCATGAAGACCAAAGTGGGCGGTCTCTCGCCGCAGAAAGATATAGAGCGGGTGGCCGCCCTGCGCGAAGCCATCGGCCCTGATATTTACCTCTCTGTAGACGCCAACCAGGCCTATAATGCAGCGTCGGCCATTCGTATCGGCGAGCGACTGGCCGCCTATGACCTTCTCTGGTTCGAAGAGCCGGTCAACGCCCGCGACATCGACGGCTATCTGCAAGTCAAAGCGGCGCTGCCCATGTCCATCGCCGGTGGCGAAGTGTTGCGCATGCGCTACGAGTTCAAGGACTTCTGCGCACGCCGCGCTTTCGACATTGCCCAACCCGACATCGCACACGTCGGCGGCATCACCGAGATGCGGCGCGTCGCCGATCTGGCCAACAGCTTCGGCATCCAGGTCAACCCGCACGTGTGGGCATCGCCGGTCATGATCGCGGCCACCCTGCATGTAACCGCCACGATCCCACCCTGCCCACCGGCACGCGATCCACAGCCGTTTGTACAAGAGCCCGTGATGGAGTTCGACCGCACCCCCAGCGCCATCCGTCAGGAACTGTGCAGCGATCCGTTCGAACAAGTCGACGGTTTCGTTGCCGTGCCCACCGGGCCGGGGCTGGGGATCGAGGTGGATCAACGAGTGGTGGATCGGCTGACAGTGGCGCGAGAACGCTATCAAGCCTGACCTGTTCGCCGTCGACGGATGTACACAGAGAGGGTCTGCCAGGTAGACCGGCGCCGCTTGTGTCGCTCTTGCCCAAGACCTGTACCAACAGAGAACGGAGAGTTAACGATGCAGACGATTTTTCCCGGCGAGGAATGGGAACGGAGCACACCTGAGCAGGCCGGATTCGACGCCGTCAGGCTCGATGCAGTGCGGCAGTGGCTTAACGAGGAATCGATGCGACGCGACGACGGCCGCTATCGGGTGGTCGTGGTGCGCGGTGGACATCTGATCGCCGAATGGAATCAGGGCGTGGCGCGCCACGAGCAGTTGTGGTTGGCCTCGGCGACCAAGTCGATCTTTTCGTCAATGCTGGCCATCGCCGTCGAGGAAGGCGTGATCCCGACGGCTGATGCCAGGGTCGTGGATTTCTACCCCGAGATGGTGGATGTCCCCGAGGGAACGGGGCCCAAGTCGGGGCGCTATGCCTTCGAGAAGGATCGGGCTATCACCTTTCGACAGCTTATCTCGAACACCTCTGGTTATATGAAACCGGGCGAAGAGCCAGGCCAGGTCTTCCACTACCAGACCTATGGCATGAACATCCTCACCCATGCCATCGCCAAGAGCTACGGCCTCTACGATGTAGCCGAACCTGAGCGCTCCGCCGGCCTCAAGGAGCTAATCGATAGCCGCATTCGTCAGCCCATCGGTGCCGATTGGGGGTACTATCTCACGAATTTTCCGCTGCACGAAAAGGCCCGCATCTCCATTTTCGGCTACTATGAAGGCGTCAAGTCCTCAGCGTTGGACATGGCGAGGCTGGGCTGGTTGTGGCGCCATGGAGGGCGCTGGCGCCGGCAACAAGTAATCCCCGAAGCGTGGCTACACGAGGCCACCAGGGTAGCGCCCGACATCCGCCAACACTGCCCGGAGCAAGAATGGGTCTACGGCTACGGCTTCTGGACGAATGAGTTCGGCCTGCTCTGGCCGAGCTTACCCCACGATTCCTATGCCGCGTCGGGCGCAGGCCGCAAGCACATCTGGGTCTGCCCCAGTCTGGATCTGGTGGTGGCGCAGAGCCCCGGTCTCTACGAGGACCAACGTGAAAACGATCGAGGATTGCTGGGGAGGATTGTGGATGCGCTGGCGACGTAGGCGTGGTAAACTTGCGCTGCACCTTTTAACCCGCTTCATCGGTGTACGGTGTGAGGCCGGCTGAGCAGGGTCGCTCGTCGAACTCAAGCCGGTTGTACGCGCCCTGCCACCACCCAACCGATGCCTACATCCTGACCAACTCAGATCCACGCCGGAGCGAATGCCTTGACGAAGAAATACCACTGCGCAGGTAGACGCCTGGCCCCAATGCCCGAAAGACACTGATATGCGCCGCCCTAATATTTTGCTACTCTACACCGACCAATGGCGCTGGGATGCGCTTGGCGTCAACGGCAACGCCGATGTACAGACGCCGCATCTGGATCGATTGGCTGCCGAAGGCGTCAACTTTGATCACTGCTTTGTGCAGAACCCGGTCTGTATGCCCAGCCGCGCCAGCTTTCTCAGCGGACAGTATCCTTCTACGCTGGGGATCACGCATATGGGCGTACCGGTGCCCGAAGAGACGATGACACTGCCGCGGCTGCTTGGCCCCTACGGTTACTACTCGGCGAATCTGGGAAAACTCCACTTTCTGCCCCACGCCAATCGCGATCACCGCCTGATGCACCCCCAATACGGCTTTGATCAGCTCGAAATCGCCGACGAACCCGGTGTCTACGAAGACGCCTACCGGGCCTGGGTGCGGCGCACACGTCCGGATCAGCTCGACAACCTGAGCCTGGGCCTGCCGCCCGCCACCGCCGTCTGGCAAGAGATCATGGGCATCGAAGACAGGGTCCATCATCCCGGCGAGGGTGAACGCTTTGACTTCAAAGGCCCCGTCCCCTTCCCCGGTGACGACAGCGTTACACACAGCGCCTTCGTCGCCGATCGCACCGTAGAGTTCCTGCGCAGTCGCCGGCACGGGCAAGCGCCATTTCTATGCATTGCCGGGTTTTACTCTCCTCACGCGCCCTGGGTGACCCCACAGCGATTCCTCGATCAGTATGATCCAGAGACGCTGCAAGTGCCCGGCTTCCCGCCCGAGTTGGAAGCACAGGGCGCCGGCCAGCGTTTCCCGCCCGAACAGCTACGCGCGGCACGGCACGGCTACTACGCCATGATTAGCGAAGTGGATCACTACGTGGGTCACATTCTCGACGTGTTGGATGCCTGTGGCCTGACCGAGGAGACGATCGTGATCTTCACATCGGATCACGGGGAGTGGTTGGGCGAGCATTTGCGCTATGGGAAGGGCTACCCGGCGCACGATCAGTGCAGCCGGGTGCCCTTGATCATACGCTGGCCCGATCAGATCCTGGCGCAGCATACGGTTTCGCATCTGGTCGAAGCCGTGGACGTGGTACCCACGCTGCTCGACTGCGCCGCCATTCAAATTCCGCCCCACCTGCAAGGGATCTCCTTGTGGCCGCTGCTGCACGGCGCCGATCGGCCCACGAAGAGAGTCGCCTTGACCGAGCATAGCGGGTGGAAGAGTCTGCGGGCCCAGCGCTTCCGCTATGTGATCCACGCCGACGGACACGAGCACCTATACGATCTGGAGGCAGAGTGGGGCGACTATCGAGACGTCGCCGACAACCCCCAGTTCGCCGTCGAACAGGCCGAAATGCGCCATCTCCTCTTGCAGCGCCTGCTGGAGATGGAACGCCCCCTGCCGCGTGTGTGGCCGTACTGAGAGGCAACTATTCGAAATCCGCATGTTTTCAGCTTGCTATGCTTGTTTTCGACTGGAGATATTCAAATGACAGAACAAACGGGGCCTCTTTCTCAAGAAGAGATCCGGGAGTTAACAGCAGACATAGAGCGTCGGCAGGACGGTCAACCTACGATTGTACGTACATTTACCCCGTTTAGTGAGCTGAATTCAAGACAACGTGCGGCATGGGCACGAGAACGCCTTGAAGTACCGGTCAGGTTGACAATGGACGAGGAAAAAATGATCCGAAAACTCTTCTCCTCTGAATTGAGTTCAGAAGAACGAGATCTCTACCGCAAGCTTATCGACACCTTGGGTAGTGATGCGGCGGCGAGGAACGCCGAAAGTGTGATTTGATCGGTAGGGGCGCTGCTTGCTGCGCCCACAGTGTGCCGGGCGCAGCAAGCAGCGCCCCTACGGAATTGCCATCACTTGACCGTTGACCCGATACTAGTCGCCAGTAAATGGATTGCCGAAGACATTGACCGATGACGGCTACCGGACAACCGTCTCTCTGACCGTCCATATGGGCAGAATCGCCCCATCTCCCATCCCATTTCATAAGCACAGAGGGTCTACTATGCCCAAACAAACCGTCTGCAAAGCCAGTGAACTGCTCCCCGGCGAGCGCAAGATCGTCGAGGTCGGTGGACGTTCGATTGGCGTCTTCAACGTGCACGGACAGTTTTATGCCATTCGCAACCTGTGTCCCCACGAGGGCGCGCCGCTGTGCCGGGGCATCGTCACCGGCACCACCTTGCCCAGCCAGCCCGGCGAGTACATCTGGGCCAAAGATGGCGAGATCGTGCGCTGTCCGTGGCATGGTTGGGAATTCGACATCACCAGCGGACGCTCGGTCTTCAATCCGCACAAAATGCGCGTCAAAAAGTATACGGTCACGGTCGAGCCTATCGCCGGCGCCCTCAGCGAAGGCGACAAGACGAAAACGAAGCAGACGAAAGCGTGGAGACCTTCCCCGTCACGTTGAGGATGGCTGGGTGGTCGTGCACGCCTAGACGAGCCACGCTCGCAGTTTCGCCTTCAGTAGCCGGCGACCTTGACAAACAGATCCGGCTGATCGAGGTTGACCATGTCGATATCCCACGTGAGCAGCTCGCGGAAGACGGCTTCGTTGTTTTCCGAGTGCGAGGGGTAAGCCATGACGCGCATGTTGCGTTGGCGGCAGGCCGCGATCAACTCCTGGCTGAGATGGGCGGGGCTCACTTCCACAATGCGAGCCCCCAGTTCAGCCTGCGCCTTTTCCACATCGGCGACGTTGCGCACATTGGCCTTGAGCGCCAGTTCGGGGGCCATTTCGTAGCAAATGCGCATCCAGCCCTTGCTGCCCGACCACAGGAAACAATCCTCCACCATCCCCGTTTTGTGGATCAGATCGATCAAGTGCCAGGGATGGGCGAATTTCACGTCAAAGAAGACCTTTGTCCTGCCCTTCGCCCAATCCAGAAAGTCATCCAGGCGGGGCACACGGGCTGCGCTGAAGCGCGCATCGAACCAACTGCCGGCGTCGAGCCGGTCAATCTCGGCGGACGACAGGCCCATCAGGTGACCGCTGCCATTCGTGGTGCGATCCACGGTGGCGTCGTGCATCACATAAAAGACGTGATCACGGCTTGTCCACACATCGACCTCTACATAATCCACGCCCAATTCAACCGAAAGCTGCGCCGCCGCCAGCGTATTTTCGGGCGCAAGCCCATTGGCCCCTCGATGCGACACGATTTCAATCTTCAAAGCGCTCTCCTGTTTGCGATCCCTCGTGGTTCACTACAATCGTAGCACTACGGCGACAGGTGCGACGCACTGGCCAAAACATTGACGCATACAGGCAGTTCTCCTGGCCAGTGCGTCGCACCTGTGTAGTTTCCTGTACTCTACGCATTATACAAATCTGCCTGGGTAGACCGAAATTCAAGGTAGGTGGTAGAATAGTCCCCGTGCAGACGTCGGGCGGACCTCGCAAACCCGTACCCGGCAGGCACGCCCCACACCGAGACACCTACACCAAGAGACGGAGGGAAACCGCATGACGATTGCACCGCAGGTCCGTATGGATACGGAGACACTGCTCGCTGCGCTGGAAGGCGTGACCACCATCCCCATTGTGCCCTACCGCAACGGCGAGATCGACTTCGACGGCCACCGCAAAAATGTGCGCTATTTGATGAACAACAACGCGCTGGACAATGGCCGCCCGCGCGTCATCTCCATCGCCGGCACCAGCCCGGTCCACCACATGACGCTGGCAGAGCAGATCAAAGTCGTGGATGTCACGACGCAGACGATGGGCAACGAAGGCGTCTACGTGGCCGGTGTGGTGCCCAATCCGCTGGCCGATGCCCGCACACTGATCGGTGAACTGGCCGGCCTGCAACGTCCGCCCGATGCCTACCTGCTGATGCCGTTGGGTGGCATTTATGATCCAGAAGGGCTGTATCAGACCTTTTTGGAATTTGGCGACGAGATGGCCGAGGCGCATGGCGCCCGCTTCATCTACTACTTCAAACAGTCGCGCGACCTGGATGCGGTTGCCAAACTCTTTGCAGAGTCGGACGCCTTCATCGGCATCAAAGTGGGCACCAGCGAAGAGGACGTCCACCCGTTGGTGCGTGAAATCGGTGACAACGGGCTGATCATTTGGGGTGTCGGCGACCGCAGCACCCGCGCCGCCGAGCTGGGCGCCAAGGGGCATACATCCGGCATCGCCATCGTCTGTGCGCGCATCTCCGACGAGATCAACAATGCCCAACGCCGCGGCGACTATCGTGCTTCGTCCCAATTGCAGGCCAAGATCGATGCACTCGAATCGATCCGCTTCCGCAATGGGCGCATCTACAACTACTCGGCCGTGGTCGAGGCCATGATCCTCAGTGGCTTCGACGACATCGACGGCGGCGAAGGCGCCCCCTTCAACCCGCGCGTGCCCGCAGACATTGCCAGCGAAGTGCAAGAAGCGATCAAGGGACTGGTTGAGTATCACTAACTGGCCGGCGCCGGTTGAGTAGCGCAGCGTATCGAAGTCAAGTGACGTGTAGGCGTGTCTACGGTACACCATCCGACCCTAAAGTGAAGCAACTTTGAGGACGGTAGTTTGACTAGCGTCGGTTGAGTAGCCCGCAGCTTGCGGAGGGCGTATCGAAACCAGCGGGTTAACGCATCTACTGCCGTCGTAGACCCGCTCCTTGGCTTCGATACGGCTCGCAGACTCGCCTACTCACCCGGCGTCGCTAGCCGCAAAACTATCGGTTTCAAACTGATACCACTTTGGTCACAAGACTGAGACGGACGGTTTCTAGACAACGCCAGGTAAAAAGAGGAACAGAAAGGCATTACAGACTTCCCTGCAAAAAGCCTTCTTAACCACAAAGAACGCAAAGATCACAAAAACATAGAGTGGTAATCTATGTGTTCTCTGTTCTCTGTGTGGTTAATCTCTGCTTTCTGCAGGGAAGTCATTACACTCTGCTAAAGGAGAGTTTATGTCGAGAGCAGATCACACTCCCGCCGATGAGTGGGTGCTCGATAACCCAACCATGCGCACGTTCATTGGGGCGGTGAACGACATCCGCCGCCGCATCACAGACCCCGGTCAAGCACTGGCTGCCATTCGGCCGCACTTTGCCCAACTGTTACAGACGCCTGATTGGCTCCCCGCCGCCTATCAGGAGCCGGCAGCAGAAAGCGGCATGGGCAGTGGAATTGGCATGTGGCTCCTCTATCGAGCCGGAGACGCCGGCCTGGCCTTTTCGGCGCTGGTCGTGCCCCCGGGCGCCCAGACCCCGGTCCACGATCACCTGGCCTGGGGGCTGGTGGGGCTCTACCGCGGCGAGCAAGCAGAGGACGTCTTCGTGCGCAGCGACGATGGCCGCCAGGACGATCACGCCGATCTGATCCTCAGCCAGCGCAACCTGCTGCAACCGGGCGACTTCTACGAATTGCTGCCCGAAAACGACATCCACAGCGTCCGCACCACCTCCGCCGTGACCTCAGTGTCGCTACATCTGCTCAACAACGACAACGGCTGCATCTGGCGTCACCGCTTCGATCCTGAGCATGGACGGGTCGAACCCTTCCGTTCGGGCTGGCTCAACGTGGACTGTGGTGAAGACGCAAGCTGACCTCTGCCGGATCTATGTCCATGATCCGATTTGGTGAGTTGACATGCCTCTCTACGTGGGATGGGTTCAATTGTGGCGGAATAGTGCACGGTGGAATCTTACGCGGCGAGGTCCGGTTCGGCGCAGCGGGCGTAAATCTGTTCCGCCAGGGCATACGGTGTTGAGGACAATGCCCAATGCCCGTTGGTAGCCGGGCTGCAGCGCCGTGCGCAGCGCCTGGCAAAGCACGGTGCGCACCGATGCAGCCGACCCTCGCTCTCTTGCCGGGTAGGTGCGGCTGATACCCGTACGAACATACAAAATCACCGGCCGACTTCGTAAAACAATCAACATATTTCTGTAAAAGAATACAGTCAGATGTGCCCAAAATCCTAAATTTCCACTACAATGAGGGCATGAGCAAAGTACCCGCAGTAAACATCGATCGACTCAATCAGCAGTTAGAGAAGAAACGCTGGGGTCCAGGTGATCTGGCTACTTACTCAGGCGTTTCTTATGACACCATCTACAAGATTCGGATTGCCACCCGGCCGCGCACCTCGGCGGAAATTCTGGGGAAGTTGGCGCAAGCGTTGGGAACGTCGGTGGATTATCTTCTGGAGCTAACCGATGACCCGACACCGGCCAGTCTGAAAGAGCTCCCCGAGGAACTCAGGGAGATGTATGAGTACTTCAAACTGTTGTCGCCGTTGCGTCAGATGTTTATGGTGCAGTTGGCGCGCTTAATGAGCATCGACCAGGCGCAGAGCGATGCCTCTCAACGACAACGGTGGATGCACACGATGCTAGACGAAATCGAGCGCATGGGCGGCACGCAAGCGTTGGAAGCGGCCCTGGATGAAGTGGAAGAATAGCTCAGTGCCGCCGGCGCAGCCGCCGTCTCTGCCTGACCCGTCGCCGGCCAGACAGCTTTAGCAGAAACAGATAGATCTTCGACAAATGCCCTTCCTGTTGAGACGGGGACATCTGGCTGAAGGATTGCTCGTATTGTCTTCGCCGTTTGTTTGCCATGAGGGTATTTTGTCCCCGTGATCAGAAATAGAACATATGTTCTAATACGATCAGTATATGTCATTGTCAAACAGATTTCAACCCGACAAATGGCTAGTTTTTCTGCCATTTGTCTGTATTTTTTTACAGCGCATGTTGAGAAATTTACACACGCATGATAGAATTTTGTAAAATCGCGCAGAATGCAGGCGGTCGTGGCGGTAAGCCAGGCAGAGAGGCCGGGTCTCCTCTTTCTTTCTCTTGCCCAGTCGATCAGGCGGCGGTACAATCAGAGAGTCATTTGATTGACCGACACAAACACTTTGGTCGACACAGAACGAGAAAGGAAGTCCCCTCATGCAGTCAGGCCAGACACCCGAACATAACAATTACAACCCGGTCACCGTGACCATTTCCCCGGAGGACACGGTTGGCGCTGCGCTCTTGGGCGTCCTGTCGATTATCCTGTTGATCGCGCTGTTGCTTAGCCAGCGTCGCGTCCGCCAGTTGCAGCAGGCACTGGCTGAGTCCCAGCTTTCCACAGGCGAACTAGAGTCCGCAGTCGATTCAGAGTAGGCAAAGGAGATCCCCCATGCAGATTGCCACCAACAAAGACGAAATGCTGGTTCAGGCACGGAACGGCTGGTGGCGCTTTCAGCGCGCCCTGGCTCAGCTCGAACAAAACGAAATGACCGAAAGCCCCATCGAAGGCAACTGGACGGTCAAAGACATCATCGCCCACATCGCCTTTTGGGAGCAGAACCTGCTCACCTGGATGCAAGAGACCATCGATGGCCGTCCGCTGTCGCGGCCAGAGGGTGGATTGACCGAGGAGACGGTCGATGCCCTGAACGCCGAAAACTACCGTCGCAACGAACTACGGTCCATCCACGAAGTACTGGCCGATGCCGCAGCCATCCACGAAGCGCTGATGGATGCATTGCTCCACATACCCGAAGATCCAAACGACGAACGCTACCGCGTCTGGCGCAGCGGCGAGCCGCCATGGGAACTGATCGCCGGCGACACCTACGCACACTACGAAGAGCACATCGGCCCTATCGAAGAGTACCTGATTCGATCTGGGAAACCCGGGCCAGAGACGCCGACATAGGCGTCATGTAAAGGAGGCAATCATGCCTTATCGTGAGATCAACGGCGTCCCGGTGTGGGGCGATCCCCAACAAAACGCCGTGGATCAGATCCTTAACTGTGCGCGGCAGGCACAGGCGACGGCACTTATGGCCGATCATCACCTGGGGTATGCCGTTCCGATTGGGGGTGTGGTGGCCTACGCCGACAAGATCAGCCCCTCGGGCGTCGGCTATGACATCGCCTGCGGCAACAAAGCGGTGCGGCTCGACATCCCCGCCGCAGAGGTGAAGGCTCACATCGGCCCGATCATGGATGATATCTGGCGCACGCTCTCGTTTGGGGTGGGCTTGAAAAACACGGAGCGCGTCGATCACGATCTCTTCGACGATGTGTCCTGGCAGATCCCCATTGCCCGGCAACACAAACAGTTGGCGCAGGAACAGTTGGGCACCATCGGCAGCGGAAATCACTACGTGGATCTCTTCGAGGACGACGACGGCCGCGTCTGGATCGGTGTCCACTTCGGCTCGCGTGGGCTGGGCCACCGGCTGGCCACCCATTTCATCAAGGCCGGCGGCGGCAAGGACGGCATCAACGTAGACCCTGTGCTGCTCGATGTTGATTCAGACCTGGGCCAGGAGTATCTGGCCTGCATGCGGTTGGCCGGGCGCTATGCCTATGCCGGACGTGACTGGGTGGCGCAGCGCGTGGCCGAGCTGCTGGGGGCGTCGGTGCTGCAAGAGGTGCACAACCATCACAATTTCGCCTGGCGCGAAGAACACAATGGGCAGGGCTTGTGGGTGGTGCGCAAAGGAGCGACGCCCGCCTTCCCCGGTCAACTAAGTTTCGTGGGTGGCTCGATGGGTGATATTTCGGTGATCCTCGAAGGCGTTGACAGCGAGGAAAGCCGCGCCGCGCTCTATTCCACCGTGCACGGCGCCGGTCGGGTCATGTCGCGCACGCAGGCGGCCGGGCGCAGCCGCTGGAAGAGCGGTCGCCAGATCGTGGTCAAAGAGGGTGAGATCAGCCGCGATATGATGCTCGATTGGGTCGAGAGAGTAGGCGTCGAACTGCGTGGGGCCGGCACCGACGAGTCTCCTCACTGTTACAAACGCCTCCCCGAGGTGTTGGCCTACCATGAAGGAACCGTGCGCGTTGTGCATACGCTCAAGCCGCTGGGTGTGGCGATGGCGGGCGCAGATGAGCGCGATCCCTACAAAGATTGATACAGAATAGAAAGGACCAATCCCCCATGACCGCTAATCTTTCGGCGGCGCGCGACTTTGTCTATCAACAGGGCGTGCTTTGGGAACGCGCGCTCTTTGGGCATCTCTTTGAAGGACGCCCGCCGGCGACGGTGCAGCGGGCGTTGTGGGCCTACAAAAACCACGACAATGGCTTTGGCCATGCAATGGAACACGACGTGCGTTGTCCCGACTCGCATCCACTGGCGCTGGAGTTCTTGCTGACCGTGCTCACACGCAGCGGCATCGAGGTGGGAGACTTGCTCGACGGCGTAGCCCACTGGGTAGCCACCAATCAGGAGGATGACGGTTCGCTGCGCAACCCGGCGGCTGTGCTCGACTATCCGCACGCGCCGTGGTGGAATGCGGGCGGGCAGAACATGCCCGATTCGATCGTGGGCAACCTGATCCGCCTGGGCAAGGCCACGCCGGCGTTGGTGGCGTCCACGCGGGCATGGGTGCAGGGCCGCGTCACGCCGCAGGCGATCCAGGCCACGGAATGGCTCTTCATGGCCTATCACCCCTACGACTACTTTTTTGCCGACGATGATTTCCCGGCCGTACAAGAATACCAGGAGGCGACGGTGCAGACGATCCTGCGTCTGGCCGAACGCGCGCCGGACGATCAGATCTACACCTTCTTCAGCTTTGCGCCGGCGCCGCATAGCCCGGTGGCCCTGGCCGCGGATCAGTCGTTGATCGACCACTGCCTGCACAGTCTCGAAACCACCCAACAGCCTGACGGCGGGTGGACCGATCAACATGGTCTCGCCCAGTGGCGGCCCTGGGTGACGATCTGCAACTTGCTGGCGCTGCGAGCGTACGGACGGCTCGACGAAAACTAAAGTTTTCGCCCCCGCGTGCTTCTGCCGCGCCATAGCTGTTCTAAATTGGATTGACCAGAGGACCCAGCGCCGCTTGAGTAGCCGAGTCTGCGAGGCATATCGAAACCCAAGCGGGTTCAAAGCAGCATCAAATCGCGCCGGCCGAAGTCGCACCCTACCGGGTGTGTCCTATATTGGGCCATGTCTACCGGGACGCCACGACGGATGGACACGGAGGTCCATCCCTACGTGTAGGGGCCGGCCTCCGTGCCGGTCCGTTCTGCGTAGCTGCCCTGAAGATCAGACCGAAAAACTTGGGACGCACCGCACCCTACCCAGGCGGCAGCGCACAGGACACAAGGAGCGGATAATAGATACCAATAGTGGGCGGCTATCGTACCCCATCACCGTGGTTGAATCGCCCGATGCTGGCATCGAAGAATTTCTCAGCCGCCAGATCAGGGAACACAACAATCGCGTCTCGGAACAGCACCGCCGTGTACGTGTGGATGGGCCGAAACCGCTGCATCTGGTCGTGCGCAATGATGCCGGCGAAATCCTGGCCGGGTTGGCATCCTCCACCTATTGGGATTGGCTGGATGTTGACAAACTGTGGGTGGCCGAAAGCCTGCGCGGACAAGGATTGGGACGTCAACTGCTACGTCAGGCCGAAGCGCTGGCAAAGGAACGGGGCTGCCGCCGCGTGATGTTAACCACATACAGTTTTCAGGCCAGAGGTTTCTACGAAAAGGAAGGCTATTACGTGGTGGGCGCGCAGGAAGACTACCCGCCCGGCAGCACATACTTCTGGTTGCGCAAGGATCTGGTGTAACGGCAGGCGCGACCAACCCACGCCCGTCAACGTAGTGTAGAGGCAAGGTGACGATTGAGCTTCGGGTGCGAGTCGCACCGGCCCGTGTGAGGCAGCTCAATCGGTACCATGCCAGGACGAACCATTCACGCCACAAAAAGGAGCGTTGTATGTCATTGTTGGGTAATTTGGTATGGTTGATCTTTGGTGGGTTTATTGCCGGGCTGGTTTACATCATCGGGGGGTTGGTCTTGTGCCTGACGATCGTCGGCATCCCGTTTGGGATGCAGTCGATCAAATTGGGTATGGCCACCTTTGCGCCCTTCGGCAAGGACGTTGTAGAAACTCGCAATGCCGACAGTCCGCTCAAACTGATCTTCAACCTGATCTGGATACTCTTGTTCGGGTGGGAGATCGCGGTGGCGCACGTGATTTCGGCGTTCATCCTCGGCATTACGATCATTGGGCTGCCGTTTGCCAAACAGCACATCAAACTGCTGCCGATTGCCCTGTTGCCCTTCAGCCGCGATTTGCGCTAGTGATGCGGCGGCGAGGAACGCCGAACGCGTGATTTGATCGTTAGGGGTGCTGCTTGCTGCGCCTATACCAAGCGAACGTAGCGGCCTCTATGGCGATTCGTCGAGATGCTGAAAATCGCCACAGAGAACACAAAGAGCACAAAGAAGAAGAGGGAAGCGACCTTATCTATGTGTTCTCTGTGTTCTCTGTGGTAGTTCCCGCCACATTCGCTCTCTTGCCGGGTACTCCCGCATCTTAGCTTCGCTGGTCGCAAAACTCTCGGTTTCAAACTGATACCCCTATTGTAAAACCCGCTGGGAATATGCCGACACTGCCTATCACTGGTGCAGACGTCATATTTCCGCCGTGGTACTTATGCCGCTATATACTGCTGCGCATGCGCCACTGCGCTTGCACCATCTGCTGTACATCGCGCCAGTTGAGCAGCGCCAGCCCCGAGAAGATCAGCGCCATCCCGCCCAACATGGTGGGGGTGACCTGTTCGCCCAGGAGAAGAGCGCCGAGAATCGTGGATGAGACCGGCATCACGTAGGAAGTCTGCGACGAGGCCGTCGCCCCGAAGCGCTTGACGATGAAAAAACTCAACAGCAAGCCCAAGAACGTTCCAAACACAGAAGCGTAGAGCAAGGCCCCTACGCCTCGGCCATCGACACGGCTGAAGTCAAAGCCGACTGTTAACAGTGCCACAGCCACCGTGGTCAGCGTGGCGCTAAACATACGAATGCTGGCCACGTCGAAGCCATCGCCATACCGCAAGAAACGACGAGCATAGACGCTGCCGGTGGCGCTGGCAATGATCCCCATGCTGGCCCAGGCATATCCTCGCCAATCGGCCGGCGCCAGGCCCGACAACCCGGTCTCCCCTTGCACAAAAAGAAGCAACGCGCCGCTAAACGCCACCATCACGCCAAAGGTCTTGCCCCAGGTCATCGACTCATCTTGCAGAAAAAGCTGGGCCAGGATCAAGGTTGCTACCGGGTTGAGCGTCAACAGCAACGACGTCACCCCGCTCGACTGGTATTGCAGCGACGAGATGACCGACGTCATTGGCACAGCGGTACCGATCACGCCGAGGATGGCGGCGTGGATCCAGAGTCTACGGCCACCGGGCCAGCGGCGGCTTGTAAAGGTGTATACACTGAGGTGTAGGGCAGCGGCAATCGACATGCGCACAGCGATATAGGCTAATGGATCAAACTGACCGACACTGAAACGGGAAACCACCAGCGACGAGCCAAAGATCGTCCCCAACAGGAGCACATACAGCAGCGAATTGTGAACTTTCATAGTCAGAGAGAAGCCCTCGGTTATTGATGCATAGCGACTGAGGAAGTTGGCGAATTTGACCAGATGTGATAAACATGGGATTTGCAGAATCCATATGGGTTTGCATCCTAGCTAATTTCTGGGCAGTTGTACAATCTGCACAAGGACACATCTGCTATGGACGGCCACGACGTTTTCCGCGTTAACACCTAAACCCACACGAGTATCTACCTATGCTTCTTGCCTTTTTACTGGCTCTCTTCCTCAGCGGTGTCGCCCTGTGGCTGATCCGCCCCCATGACAAAACCTATATTGGCTGGCTTTCTATGCTGCCGCCGGCGCTGATCTCGGGCTGGCTGCTCACCCGGCTTGGCCCATTGGCAGAGGGGGTGGTCTACAGCGAGCGATTGGCGTGGATCCCCAGTTTGAACCTTGAATTGACCTTTCGGCTCGACGGATTGGCCATCCTCTTCGGGTTGATCATCTCGGTCATCGGCACAGGGATTGCACTTTACACCCACTACTATCTTGAAGGTGACCCGGAACAGGGGCGCCTCTACGCCTTCCTCTTTGCGTTTATGGCGAGCATGTTGGGCCTGGTCTGGGCAGACAACATCCTGGCTATCTTCGTCTTCTGGGAAGGGACCAGCATCACCAGCTACCTGCTGATCGGCTTTAAGCACAAGTCCGGCGAGTCGCGTAAGGGAGCAAACACGGCGCTGGTGGTGACCAGCTTTGGCGGTCTCTTTATGCTGGCGGGCATGATTTTGCTGGCCCAACAGGCAGGAACCTACACGATCAGCGAGATCCTGGCCACGCCGGGGCTGATGGAGCAGAGCGTCTTCCCCTACGCGCTGGGGCTGCTCATGTTGGGTGCGTTCACCAAGTCGGCGCAGTTCCCGTTTCATTTCTGGCTGCCGGGTGCCATGGCGGCGCCCACCCCGGTCAGCGCCTATCTGCATTCGGCAACCATGGTCAAGGCCGGGGTTTACCTTTTGGCGCGGCTACACCCGGCCTTCAGCGACAGCCCCATCTGGTTCTGGTCTTTGCTCACAGTGGGCGCCATCACCATGACGATTGGGGCAATCTTTGCCCTGGGCAAAGCGGACCTCAAAGCGCTCCTGGCCTATGCCACGGTCAGCCAACTGGGGATCCTGGTACTGCTGCTGGCCTTTAATTCGAAGGAAGCAGCCGTTGCCGCCGTGGTGGGCGTGCTGGCCCATGCGCTCTATAAAGGACCGCTCTTCATGATCGCCGGGATCATCGATCACGCCGCCCATACACGCAACATTCACCGCCTGGCCAATCTATGGCAATCGATGCCATTGGTCAGCGGCACGGCGATCCTGGCGGCGCTGTCGATGGCGGGGTTGCCGCCGTTCTTTGGGTTCCTGGCCAAAGAGACATTGCTCGAAACCCTCTTCCACGAACTTGAAGTGCACCCTGGCCCTGTCCCTGCCCTATTGATCGGCCTGGCCGCGCTGGCAGGCGCATTCTTTGTGGCCTATAGCCTCACCCTGATCTGGGAGCCTTTTCTACGGCGCACGGCGCCCGAGGAGGCCGCCCACGTCGATCACGCGCCAGGGTGGCCAATTGTACTGCCGGCCCTGCTGCTGGTGCTGATCGGCCTGACCATCCCCTTTGTGCTCAAGAATCCCATGCCGCTGCTCTTTGACCCGGCCAGTGCGGCCATCACGGGCAGCCCGGTGGAGACATATCTTTCGCTCTGGCATGGCATCACCCCCTACCTGATCACGAGCATCATCGCGATTGTCGCCGGCGTGTTGATTTTCCTGGTTCGCAATCGCCTGCGCCCCTTCTTGGCTACCGGCCGGGTGGAGGGCGCCTGGATTTTCGACAAGGTGATCGGCGGCATCTACGCCACGGCACGCTTCATCACCTATCAGATCCAGGAGCGCGCCCTGTCGACGCACGTCGTGATCGTATTGAGCGCAGCCATCGCCGTATTGCTCTACGCCATGCAATATATCACCTGGGCGGATCACTTGCAGCCGCGCCAGGCCCAGTTGGAAGTGATCGAAATTGTGCTCGTGGTGGCGTCGATTATTGCGGCCATCGCCACCGTGGCCGCCAAGTCTCGGCTCAACGGCATCATCAGCATGGGTGTCGTCGGCATCGTGGTCGCCCTGATCTTCGTCTTCTTCGGTGCGCCCGATCTTTCGTTGACCCAGTTGCTGATCGAAGTACTGACGGTGGTGCTGCTGGTACTCGTCTTTTACCGCATCCCGCGCCAGGCACAACGCGTACCCATCCCGCCCTTGATCTTGATACGCAATTTCATCGTAGCGGGGGCGGTGGGTGTGTTTGGCTTCATCTTCGTGCTGATCAACGCCCGTCCGCCACAGTGGGAGCGGATCAGCAGCTACTTCTTCCAGGAGTCGATTCCCGGCGGTCATGGCGGCAATGTGGTCAATGTGATCCTGGTAGACTTCCGCGGCTTTGATACGATGGGCGAGATCGCCGTGTTATCGATCGCGGCGGTAGGTGCATACTTGCTCTTGCGCTCGTCGCGCTTGCGCATCCGTGGGCAAGCGCAGAGCGTGGACGGCGCCATCGCCGCCGCAGCCAAACCCGAACCGGAATCGGTTCACGTATCCGAAGGATAAGCGGCCGTGCCCGAACTTTATCTGCGCCTGCTGGCGCGCATCCTTGTTCCTGTGCTGATGGTTCTTTCAATCTTCCTCTTGCTACGCGGCCATAATTTGCCGGGCGGCGGCTTTATTGCCGGGCTGATGGCAGCGGTCTCGCTGGAGATGCAGATTCTGAGCCTGGGCGACTTCCACGTGCGGCGGCGCATCGGGCGCTTTCTGCAACCCGGCATCGGCATCGGGCTGGCTGTGGCCGTGCTCGCCTCCATCCTCGGCTTCGTGGGCGGTGGCTTCTTTAAGGGGATCTGGTTGAAGCTGGTGCTTGGGCCGCTGGAACTTGATTTGGGGACGCCGCTTTTGTTCGATCTGGGGGTCTACATAACCGTTATCGCCGTCACGTCATCCTTTTTGCTTGGCCTGAGCCAGGCGGCGGCGAGGAGATAACCCATGTTGATTTTACTGATGGCTTTGCAAGTGGGCTTTCTCTTCGCCTGTGGCGCCTATCTGGTGCTGCGCCGCGGCGAGATCAAGCTGATCCTGGGGCTTTCGTTGCTCAGCCACGCCGTCAATCTGCTGCTCTTTAGCACCGGGGGATGGCGACGCGGACTGCCCCCCATCCTCGACAAAGAGTCGGTGCCCACCGAGTTCAGCGCCTATGTCGATCCGCTGCCGCAAGCACTGATCCTGACGGCGATTGTGATCAGTTTCGCCATCCTTGCCTTCGTGGTGGTACTGGTCAACCGCCGCTTTGAAGTCGCACTCGAAGGACCGCCGACGCCGCCGATCATCAACAAAGAGGGCACCTTCTCGCAGCCGCCCGCCTACTATGAGCACGGCATGGATCCCACAGAGGACGACTACGAATGGCTGGAAGCAGCCGAAGACACTGACGGCGCTGTCGCGGCGCCTATCGGGCTCGCCCCCCACTGACAAAGCAAGGACACACATGGTTTCTTCAGACTGGCTGCCATTTTTCGTCGTTATCCCCCTGCTGGGCGGCGCGCTGGCGTTGATCATCTCGTTGACGCGGGTCGGCGCAGCCGAGTTGGTGGGTCAACGAACCGTTGCGGCTGTGGCCTTGCTCACGAACCTGGTGTTGGCGATTGGCACCTTGATGCACACGCTGCAACAGGGTCGGCTTGTCACCCAAATCGGGCTGTGGCCCGCGCCCTATGGCATTACATTCGTGGCCGATGGCCTGAGCGCGATCATGCTCACGTTGACCGCCATCCTCGCTGCCGTCATCCTGCCCTACGCCATCGGCACACTAGACGTGCGCGAGCATATGAACTTCCATGCGCTGTTGCTTTTCTTGGTGATGGGCGTCAACGGAGCCTTCCTGGCCGGTGATCTCTTCAACCTGTACGTCTTCTTTGAGATCCTGCTGATGGCGAGTTTTGTACTGCTGACGCTGGGTGGCCGCGCCGGACAGACCAGCGGCGGCATGCGCTATGTCGTGCTCAACCTGATGTCGTCGATGATCTTTCTATCCGCGATCGGTGTGGCCTATGGCACATTGGGTACACTCAACCTGGCGCACATGGCGCAGCGCCTGGTCGATGCCCCAACCTATGTGAGCCTGATTGTGGGTGGGCTGTTATTGGTTGCGTTTAGCAGCAAAGCGGGCCTCTTTCCGCTCTTTTTCTGGCTGCCTGTCAGCTATCACACCACGCATCCGGCCACGACGGCCTTCTTCGGCGGGCTGTTGACCAAGGTGGGGATCTACACCCTGTTCCGCTTTTTCCCGCTGCTCTTCCCGACCCTGCTTGTGGATTGGCAGCCGCTCCTGCTCAGCATCGCCGGGCTGACCATGTTGACCGGCGTCTTGGGGGCCATGTCGGTGAACACGGTGCGCCGTGTGCTCAGTTTTCACATCATCAGCCAGGTTGGGTATATGATCATGGGGCTGGGCGTGGCCGCCAGCGGCAACCGCCTGGCAGTGGGGTTCGGCATGGCGGCTGGAATCCTCTATTTGGTCCACCATATGATCGTCAAGACCGCGCTCTTGATGGCCGGCGGCGCTGCGGAACTCGAATCCCAGAGCGGCAGCCTCATTCTGGGCAGGATGCGCGGCATCGTCAACTCACGACCGGTTCTGGCCGTCATCTTTTTTGTCGCAGCCATGTCGCTGGCCGGCATTCCGCCCTCGAGTGGATTTGTGGCCAAACTGAGCCTGTTGCAGATCACACTCGACACAGGGCATTGGCTGGTGGCAATGGTCAGTGTGCTTGTCAGCGTGTTGACCACGATGAGCATGGCGCGGCTTTGGCAGTACGGTTTCTGGGGAACGGCGGAGACGGCTGCGCCGGCCCGCACGATTTTGGCGACACGCAGCAGACAATGGCTGATCCTGACGCCGATTGCCGTGCTGATCACGTTGAGCCTGAGCATCGGCCTCTTTGCCGAACCGGTGCTGCGTATGTCGAGCATCGCCGCCGAGCAGGTAATGGACCGCGAAGGCTATATCCGCGCCGTGGGCATTGATGCCATCGGCAGCAGCGACTCGGGCCAAGCCACCGATCCGGTTCAGCTTGCCCGCCAGGAGGAGTGAGCGAGAGTATGGATTCAACTGGACGGCCGAATCGATCCGCCGGCAGCGGTTTTGCCAGCAAATACCTGATCCTGTTTCTGATCAACATCCTGGTTGCCCTGGTGTGGGCGGCACTGCTGCCCATCTTTGGCGCACTGGACTACGTGGTGGGCTACCTGGCGGGGCTGGCATTTCTCACCCTGGTAGAATCGAGTTACAGCCGGCAAACGCTGCGGGTTTTCTCATTCATCGCCTACTCACTGTGGGAGATCCTGCTCAGCAGCGTTATCCTGGCCTGGACGGTGATCCAACCCAGCGCGCGCTTGAAGGCCAGACTGCGCCCGTCCATCATAGGCGTGCCCTTGACGGTGACCGGCGATCTGGAAATCGCGGTATTGGCCACTGTGATTACGCTGACACCCGGCACGCTCAGCCTGGATCTCAGCCCCGATCACAGCATTCTGTATGTTCACGGGCTCAACATCGAAGACCCGCAGGCCTTTCAAATGCAGATCAAAGAAGGGTTCGAACGCCGCCTGCTCCAGATCTCACGAGGGATAGCCTGATGATTGATGCGACCAACCTCTCGTTCTTTGAAATCGGCCTAGAAGTGCTGATTGGTCTGATGGCCATCTCGCTGATCCTGGGCTTTATCCGGCTGTTTATCGGCCCGGATGTTCCGGATCGAACCGTCGCCTTCGACCTGATCGCGGTACACGCCGTGGGCATCATCGCCCTGATCGCGATACGCACAGGGTCATCGGTGCTGGCCGACGGCGCGATTGTGATCGCCGTCCTCGGGTTTCTGGGCACCGTCATGCTGGCCCGCTACTGGGAACAATCGAACGATCGACAGAATCAAGGCTAACGAAGGTCAAATATCTTGGAACTCACACTACGCGAAGGGTTTGTTTTGGGTCTGGCCGCCATCGGCACACTTTTTATGATCGTCAGCTCAATTGGGGTGCTGCGCATGCCCGATGTTATCACCAGAATGCACGCGCTGGGCAAGGCCGCCACCGTGGGCATTAGTGGGCTGTTGCTCAGCGTCGGCATCTACTTTTACGAAGAAGGTGGTATCTTCTTGCGTATGTTCGTCCTGGTGGTCCTCTTTTTCATAACCGCGCCGATTGCATCTACGACGATGGGCAGAGCCGCCTACCGTACTCGCGATGAGGATGACCTGATCCTGGTCTACGATGAGATAGACCAAACCAATAACCCCAGTCCGCATTCACTCCCGTCTGTAGAAAGCCGAAACTGATGAAACAGCCTTTCGATCTCGATCCTTCGTCCCTGGCCGACGCCACGATATTGGCCCATCTCTTCGACGATAGGCAGGCCCAACATGGTGCGGTCAACCCGCCCGTCGTCCATGCCAGCCTCTTCGCCTACCCAGACTATGAAACCTGGAAGGCAAACGTCACCGGCGAAAAGCGTCGCGCCTTTACCTATCACCGTGGGGGCAATCCGACGGTAAAGTTGCTCGAACAAAAGATCGCCCACCTGGAACACGCCGCCGACTGCATTGCTTCCTCCTCGGGGATGAGCGCGATCAGTATGGTCCTCTTTGGGCTGTTGGAGGCCGGCGATCATGTCCTCTGTGTGAAGACAGTCTACGGCCCCGTACGGTCGATGTTCGCCACCATCTTTAGCAAGTTCGGCGTGGAAATCACCTACTTCGATTCGGAACAGTCGACGGATCTGTCGCCGCTGCTACGCGACAACACCAAACTCATCTACCTGGAATCGCCCTCCACGGGCGTCTTTGAAATCCAGGATCTGCGCGCCGTGGCCAAACTCGCCCGCGCGCACAATGTTTGGACGGCCGTCGACAACACCTGGGCCACACCCCTCTATCAGAAGCCGCTCGATCTGGGCATCGACATTTCGATCCATTCGGGAACCAAGTACATCGCCGGGCATTCGGACTTGATGCTTGGTCTGGTCGCCGGCACCGAAGCAGCCATGAGACTGGTGCGGCGCGTCTACTCACAACTGGGTGCGGCGCTCGCCCCCGATGATGCCTACCTGGCCCTACGCGGCTTGCGCACGCTGCCGTTGCGCCTCAAGCGCCACGAGGCATCTGCGCTGCAAGTGGCTCAATGGCTCGAAGCGCACCCCCTGGTCGGCGAAGTGCTGCACCCAGGTCTGCTCAGCTTCGAAGGCCACCAGCTCCATCGCAGCCAGTGCAGTGGCGACAGCGGACTCTTCTCGTTCGCCCTGCAGCCGCGCAGCGAAGAGGCCCGCGCCGCCTTCGTCAACAGCCTGGCCTTCTTCAGCCTGGGCTACAGTTGGGGAGGATACGAAAGCCTGCTCTCGCCGCTTGCGTTTAGCAACTATGGCAACGACGCCCTGCGCCGCGATCTCAGGCCTGACCGATCACATGTTCCGCATCTCCATCGGCCTGGAAGATCCCGCAGATCTGATTGCCGATCTGCAACAGGCGCTCGACGCCTACAATCAGAGCCGGTAAAACACGCTGAGCGGCGCGTGGGATGGAGACTTTCGATCGTACAAAGGTCTGAGGGCCCATCTCACAGGCGCTGAATCTGCCACTGCACCCCCAACACCCTTTTGGGAAAGCAACCATGTCTACTGAACCTCTTCTTCTCGCCATCGACGTTGGTACTTCTTCAGTACGCTGTAGTTTGTGGACGGTGGACGGCTCGCCGGTGCCGTCCTCACAGGCGCAACAACGCCTAGAATTTGACGGCAACGGTCAGGTCGATGCCATGGCCGTACGCACGGCCACCGAACGAACGCTGGACGTCTGCCTCAATCGGCTAAAAACTGACCGCAGTGGACAAATTGCCGGCGTCGGTTGGGCCAGTTTCGCCATGAGTTGGCTGGGCGTCTCGGCCACCGGGGAACCGGTCACACCGGTTTACACCTACGCCGACCCCTTGAGCGGAGAGTATGCGCGACAACTGCGCCGTGAGCTTGAGGCCGACGCCGCGCTGCTACGCACCTATCAGCGCACCGGCACCCCCATCCATACGGCCTATGCCCCTGCCCAACTGCTGCGCCTGCAGCGAGAGGAACCGGATAGACTGGCACAGGTGGCCCGGTGGCAGACCCTGGCCGCCTATCTGCTTTCGGCCTGGACGGGCGCGCCTTACTGCCCGGTCAGCAGCAGTGAAGCCGGGTGGACGGGTTTGCTCAACCGTATGCACCATGATTGGGACGAAGAACTGGTAGGCCGTTTGCCTATCCGCCGTGGCCACGCTGCCGCCGATTCAGGACTACGCACAGGGGATCAGCGGTCTTTCCGCCACCTATGCCAATCGCTGGCCCGCCCTGGCCGATGTCCCCTTCTTTCTGGCCGTGGGTGATGGCGCTGCGGCCAATATCGGCACCAGTTGCACCAACAGCAAACGGCTCGCCCTCACCATCGGCACCAGCGGCGCCACCCGCCTCGTGGTGCGCGGCGCGGCCGAAGAGACGCTCGAAGTGCCCGGCGGCCTGTGGGTCTACCCGGTGGATGAGCATCGACGCCTGCTGGGCGGATCGCTCACCGATGGCGGCTCGCTCTACACCTGGCTCCGCCGTAGCCTTGCCAAAGAGAGCAACGAGCAACTGCTGGCCGAAGCAGCCCGCCTTGCCCCCGACGCCCATGGGCTGACGATATTGCCCTTCTTGCGCAGTGAGCGCAGCCCAGGCTGGGCTACCAACGCCAATCTCACCATCAACGGGATTTCGGCGGACACGGTGCCCGCCCACATTCTGCGCGCCGGGCTGGAGGCCGTGGCCTACCGCTTCCGGCTGATTACGGACCGGCTGGCCCCCGCGCTGGCCGACGGCGCCGAGATCTACGCCAGTGGCGGCGCGCTGCAATCGGCGCCACTCTGGCGGCAGATCCTGGCGGACGTGTTGCAGCGCCCCGTCCACCTGACCGAGATCGACGAAGCCACCAGCCGCGGTGTAGCGATCCTGGCGGCACAGGCTTTGGGCCTTGTCGGCCAGGATCTACCGCTGTTGCCCATTGCCCATACTGCCTATCCATCTATCTCTGCGGGGGAACAATACGCCGTCGCCGTAGAGCGGCAACAGGCCCTATACGCCAAGATCCTGGGCGACAACGCCCAGTATGCGTGAGGAGTTTATAAAAAACCCCTGTTCCTGCCTACGGGGGATAGGCGGGAACAAGGGGAGGTTCGAGGTCAGTGATTGGGCAGTTGGCTAATCGCCATGGCTGGGCACGGCCTGAGCCACAGCGGCGTGGGCGGTGCCTGTGCGCCAGATATAGAGGCCGACAAAGGCGGCGGCAATGTAGATAATGATGGCCATGCCGAAGACGCCGCGCAGGCCCACCCAGGCGGCGATGCCTGCACCCATCAGCGGCGCCACCATACGCGCCGAGGATTGGACGCTATTGTCCAGCCCGAACACTGCACCCTGCCCACCAGACGGCGCGCGCAGGTTCATGAGTGCCGCCAAAGAAGGTACCACGGCGCCGGTCGACAGACCTGTCAACGCCTGTAGGAGCACCAATTGCCACGCGGCCGTCACAAAAGGCTGACCCGAATAGAAGAGCACCGCCAGCAGCATCCCCAAAAAGAGGACCTGAGCGTGCCCCACCCGATCACCGAGTTTACCCAGCCAGACCGCGCTGGCCGAACCCACAGCCGCGTAGGCGCCCATCATGATCCCGGTCATGGTAGCCACGTGGGCCTCTGAGTGCATCAACTGCCCCACAAAGAGCGCGGCCACGGGGATGATCACGGCGCGGCCCAGCGCGTTCAAAAATCCAACCGAGTAAAGACCCGCCATATCCGGCGCATGCAAGAGATCCTTGTAGTCGCTAAATAGACCGCGCTTCGACAGTGGCCGTGGCCGGAAGTCCTCTTTGACCCCAACGATGACGGCGATGCTGCACAGCGCCAACAATGCCGCGGTAATCCAGAAACTCTCACGGAAGCCGATGGCATCACCAATCACGCCACCGATCACCGGGCCGACGGCAATGCCAACCCAACTGCCCATTTGCAGCAGGCCCATGGCCTCGCCGGATCTTTCTTTGGGTGTGGAGGCGGCCACCAGTGCGTTCGCCGCCGCCACAGTACCGGTGACAAGCCCCTGGATGACGCGCAACACCACCAGTTGTTCCGCATTTTGGACAAAGCCCATGGCCGCAATCGTGACGGCGCCGCCGATGGCCGCGCGTACAATCATCGGTTTGCGCCCGAAGCGGTCGGCCACAACGCCCCACAATGGGGCCGAAATCATCATCGTGAGCGCCTGCGAAGAAAAGACCAGCCCCGACCAAAATTCAACCGAGCCGCCGCTGCTCACCCCCACTTCTTTGACGTAGAGCGGCAGAAACGGAAAGACCAAACTGAAACCCGCCATCGAAAGGAGTTGCACAACAAACAAAATATAGAGGTTACGCCGCCACTGTGGCATACAAACTACTCCTGAACCGAGGGCTACCGAGCGAAGCCAGGGGCCATCTTCACAAAAAAAGAAGGCTACAAGCGACCTGTAGCACTCTTCAAAACCGTTTTACTAAACCGATAAAGTTGACGATACCAGGGTATCACAACCAGGGGCCTTTCGCAAGTCCTAAAATTCAAGGGGGTGCGTCCCAAGTTTTTCGGTTCTGATCTTCCGGGCAGCTACGCAGAACGGACCGGCACGGAGGCCGGCCCCTACACGTAGGGATGGACCTCCGTGTCCATCCGTCGTGGCGTCCCGGAAGATATGGACCCACCTAATACTATGGGACACACCCAATTCAAGGCCATTTCAAGTTTTGTTGGGACCGGTCTCGGTGCCGGGCGAGACGGACGGCAGGACCAAACGGACGGACACGGAAGTCGATCCTACGGGGTGTTTTCCATCACCTGCACAGCCAGCATGGCCAGCAAGCCCAATGTGGTGTTGTAGGTGGCGTGCGCCAGCATAGAGGTAGTGGTGTTATAGCGCAGACGGAGGCCGGCGAAGATCAGCCCGGCCACAAAGACGACGACGGTCGAGAGCGAGAGCCCATATTGGTTATGTGTGATGGCAAAGAGGAGGGTGGTGAGCAAGACGCCGAAGCGTGGCTGCAAGGCGCCGCGAAAGAGGGTTTCCTCGCCCAGCGCGGCGGCGAACCCAATCGTCAGGATGCCTGCCATCGAACCAAAAAGCGGACCGAGCAAGGCTTCGTTGAGCACTTCTACATTTGGATCGACGCCAAGACCCAGGGCTGCTGCCAGCCCACTTAAGATCATGCTGGCGAAGACGGCGAGAAGACCGGCGCCCACACCGATGGCGGCCTGTTGCATGCTCGGCACGCGTAGGTCTAGCCGGCGCAGCACATCGCCCAAGGATCTACGCGAGAGCCAGCCCACACCGATCAGCGCCCACAGCGCCATCATTCCCTGCTGTAGCCATAGCCCCCCCAACAAGGAGGGCAGGGCGGCCTGCATCTCTTCTTCAGCCGTCTGCTCAAGCACCAGATTCGTCACCGTATCCAGCCCGATGGCCAGGATCACGACCATATTCAGTACAATCAGCATGATGAACGAGAGGGCAACGGCGTGTACCACGGAGTGCGGATCGAGCGGGATCACACGCGCCACCCATCTGCGTATGGGCGCCCACAACAGCAAAATTCCGATCAGCGCGGCTGTGCTCAACCCGAGACCGACAGTGGGCAGCGCCTCTCGAACACCGACTACCGGCGGCGAAACGTCGCCCACCGTCTCGAAAAACGAGAAGAAGGAACGGCCGCCGATCTGAACGAGACCCGAGCCGCCAAGCATCAACACTATCCCAATCACAAAAACCGTCCCGAAAATCACGCAGACCAGCGTGTAGGCAGCGGCCGCCCAGACACCTGCCTTTGCCTCGGCACGGTGCAAGTCGGCCTGATTGGCCAGCCAGATGATCAGAATCAACGGCGCAAAGAGTAGAATCGTCGAAAGTGGTTCAGACACGCGTATCTCCATTCGTGGGGAGGATCCCCGCCAGGATCGATTGGGGGCAATTTAGAATGTGCTGGATTTACCCCCGGCTGATTGCAGAGACTCGACAAATGCTATCGCATTATTTAGAATAGTGACACTTCGAGAAACAGTCTGTTGGTGGGCTACCGGTAAGCGGGTACCGTACCCCAGCTTTATACCAGGCTGTTTCGAGCCAATAATCAAAGGCAAAAGACCGATGCTGTCGTACTCATATAAGCTGGACGATGGAAAGAACTTGACGCCGAGCGTCGTCACGCGCAATGCCGAGCCGCCAAACATGGAGATGGCAGACGATTTTTCGATCATGCCGCCAGTAGTCGACTTCGAGCCGGCGCCGGATCTGACAACACTGTCTCTCGACGAGTTGAGTTCGTCTCCGGTGATCTACAACCGCGAGTTGAGTTGGCTCGATTTTAACTGGCGCGTTTTATACGAAGCCCTTGATGACCGCAACCCCCTGCTTGAACGGCTGAAATTCCTGGCCATCACCGCCAGCAACCTGGATGAGTTCTATCGGAAACGAGTGGGCGGGCTAAAACGGCAGCAGGCGGCGGGCATGGCCAATATCACGGTCGAAGGACTCAGCCCGGATTTTCAGATCCGTTTGATCTCGCAGGCGGTCCACCGGATGGTGCGCTGCCAGAGCGACTGCCTGCTCGATCAAGTGCTGCCCGCCCTGCGCGCCGAGGGGATGCGCATATGCGAGTACAACGAGATCAGCCCCCAACAACAGGCGCAGTTGGAAACCTATTTTAATCGAGAGATCTATCCGATCCTCACCCCATTGGCAGTGGACCCCGGCCATCCCTTCCCGTTCATCAGCAATTTGAGCCTGAACCTGGCCGTTGAGTTGCGCGATCCCGTCAGCGGAGAGACCCGTTTTGCACGCATCAAAGTGCCGCCCAATCGGGCGCGTTGGGTATCAACAGGCGAACATTTTGAATTTATCCCCCTGGAACAGATCATCATCCAACATCTGCAGATGCTCTTCGAGGGCATGGAACTGGTGGCCGCCCATCCTTTCCGGGTGACGCGCAACGCAGACATCGCCCGTAATGAGGACGAAGCAGATGATCTGCTCGAACTGATCAGCGAAGAGTTACGCGAACGCCGCTTTGCCCCCATTGTGCGGCTGGAAGTCTCGGATTCAATGCCCCAACACATCCGCCAAATGCTGATGCTGGAGATGGGCCTGCATCAGACCGACGTTTACGATGTGCGCGGGCCGTTGGGGCTGGCCGATCTCTTCTCATTGGCCGAAGTGAACTTGCCTGCGCTCAAAGAGGAGCCGTGGACGCCGCCGGTGCACCCTGCATTGGCAGGGCTAAACAGTAAGTCGAGGCCTGCCGACATCTTTTCGATCATCCGCAAAGGCGATATTCTGGTGCATCACCCGTATCATAGTTTCGCAGCCAGCACCCAGGCCTTTGTTGAAGCCGCCTCGCACGATCCTCAGGTTTTGGCGATCAAGCAGACGCTCTACCGCACCAGTTCCGATTCGCCGATTGTCAAGGCCCTGATTGCGGCGGCGGAACGCGGCAAACAGGTGGCGGTGCTGGTCGAATTGAAGGCCCGTTTTGACGAGGAACGCAACATAGAATGGGCGCGCACCCTGGAAGATGCGGGTGTGCATGTGGCCTATGGGCTGATTGGCCTGAAGACGCATACCAAAACGACCCTGGTCGTGCGCGAAGAGGAGGACGGTCTGCGCGCGTATGCGCACATCGGCACCGGCAACTACAACCCCAAGACAGCCGGTCTGTACACAGACCTGGGCCTGATGACGGCCAACCCCGAAATCGGCGCCGACCTGATGGATCTCTTCAACTTCTTGACGGGGTACAGCCGCCAGCAGCATTATCGACACCTCTTGGTGGCACCCACGACCATGCGCCGGCGCTTTGTCGAGATGATCGATGTCGAGATCGCCAATGCGCTCAACGGACGCCCGGCGCGCATCATTGCCAAAATGAACGGACTCGACGATCCAGAACTGGTGCATAAGCTCTATGAGGCCAGCCAGGCCGGGGTCGCCATCAGCCTGATCGTGCGCGGAAACTGCCGGATTCGTCCGGCGCTGCCTGGGATCAGCGAGAACATCGAAGTGCTGAGCATTATCGGGCGATTTCTGGAACATCACCGCATCTTCCACTTTGCCAACGGCGGCGATCCGCTTTATTTTATTGGCAGTGCGGACTGGATGACACGCAACCTCAGCAACCGTGTTGAAGCGATTACGCCGATCCACGACCCAAATTTACAACTGCAATTGAAGACAATTCTCGATATTTCCCTGGCTGACACCCGTCAGGCCTGGCGCATGATGGCCGACGGACGCTACCGTCGCCGTCGCTGGGTAGAGGATGCCGAAAGCGTCGCCGCCATCGGGACGCACCGCACCTTGATGGATCTTACCCGTCATACGAGCAGCCTGTTAACTCTCCCGCCACAACACCAGCGAAAGCCAACTGAGACCGAATGAGCCCAGCCCCCATCAAATCCGATCGACTTACCCTTGTCTCAATGACCCCCGCCTTCCTCGAAGCCTCGTTGCGGGATCAACGAGAGGAAGCCGCACACCTGCTCGGCGCGGTAGTTGCAGCGGATTGGTTTGATGAACAGTGGTTGATGCGCCTGCGCCTGGACGATATGAACAGAGACGGCTCGTTGCTGCCCTGGTTGCTGCGCGCCGTTGTCCTTACCGAGAGCAACAGCATGATCGGCCATGTCGGCTTTCATACTGCGCCAGATCCGGATTATCTGCGCGAGCTGGCGCCGGGGGGTATCGAAATCGGCTATACCATCTTCCCCGCCTTCCGCCGCCAGGGATACGCCACCGAAGCCTGTCGTGCGCTGATGGATTGGGCGCACAGCGAACACAACATCAACCGTTTCATCCTCAGCATTTCACCCGAAAATGAACCATCGATCCGCATTGCCCACAAACTCGGCTTCATTCGCATCGGTGAACAGATCGACGAAGAAGACGGTGTCGAATATCTCTTTGCCCACATTCTCGGAGAGATCAAATGAAGACTATTGAAGAGTACACAGCTCAAAATCGAAAAGCCTGGGATGAGATCGCGCAGCAACGGCACGAGTCCATGTTTCCGACCAGCGACTTCTTTGCCGAGGGTGGATCGGTCTTGGCGCCGCCGGTTGTGGAGGCAGCGGGCGATGTAAAGGGCAAGCGGTTGCTGCACCTGCAATGTTCTACTGGATCGGATACGATCTCGTGGGGCGTGTTGGGCGCGCAGGCCACCGGTGTCGATATCAGCCCGCGCCAGACCGAGATCGCGCAACGCACCGCCGACGACGCCGGGGTGCCCGTTCGCTTTGTGGCGGCGGATGTCTACGCGCTGCCGCCGGAGTTGCAAGATGGCAGTTTTGACATCGTCTTCACCGGCGGTGGGGCCATCGTCTGGCTACCCGACATCGAGGAATGGGCACGCATCGTCGCCTCCGCCCTCCGCCCGGGCGGTCAATTGATCCTTGAGGACGAACACCCGCTGGCCTCCTGCATCTGGCTTGAGAACGGCGACCTGATCATCGGCAGCGATTACTTCGCCCGCCACCAGGCCGTCTTTGAAGCGCCGGGCTGGAGTCATTTCCAGGGTGGCGAAGATGCCGTCGAGCCCAAGTATGAGTTTTCCTGGCCCCTGGGCGATGTAATCACAGCGCTGGCGAAGGCCGGTCTGTATGTGGAACGACTCGACGAGTTCCCCAGCACGGCGGTCTGGCGTTTCGGTGGCAAACTTGAAGACGCGCAGCGCTTGCCAGGAGCCTACCTGATGATCGCGCGCAAGTTGGGCTAGTGATGCGGCGGCGAGGAACGCCGAAAGCGTGATTTGATCGGTAGGGGCGCTGCTTGCTGCGCCCAGCACATGTGCCGGGCGCAGCAAGCAGCGCCCCTACGGAATTGCCATCACTTGACCGTTGACACGATAGTAGTACATTGCGGCGTAAATACCACGGCGGCAATACGCCGGGATTTACTCGGCCAACCACACGCAATAGGAGGCAGATCATGCCCGATGCGCGTCCCCACATCATCCTCATCATCACCGATCAACAGCGCCTGGATACGATCAATGCCCTGGGCTTCCCCTATATGCAGACGCCCAATCTGGATCGGCTGGTGAATGAGGGGGTCACGTTTACGAGCGCTTACATCACGGCGCCTTCCTGTGCCCCGTCGCGGGCCAGTCTCTTCACCGGTTATTATCCGCACACCACGGGCATCTATAAGAACGCCGACAGGTGGACCCATTCCTGGGTGGAGGATCTGGCAGAGAGCGGCTACTACTGTGTGAATGTGGGCAAGATGCACACCTTTCCTTATGCCACGCCGCTGGGCTTCCACGAGCGCTATGTGGTAGAAAACAAGGACCGCTACCTGGAACAGCGCTGGTACTTCGATGAATGGGACAAGGCTTTGCGCGCGCGTGGGCTGGTGAAGCAGCAGCGTGAGTTCTACCGGCAGAAGGATGACTACCGCCAACGGCTGGGTGCGTTCGAGTGGGAACTGCCCGCAGACGCCCACCCTGACTTCTTTGTGGGCGACATGGCCAAATGGTGGATTGAGACCAAACCGCGCTCGGAACGTCCGCTCTTCCTGGAAATTGGCTTTCCGGGGCCGCACCCGCCCTACGATCCCACGCCCGCCTACGCCGCACGCTACATGGACAAGGATCTGCCGATCCAGCCCGTGAGCGCAGAGGAGATTGTCGGCCAGCCGCCGCCATTCCAGGCCATGCGCGTCCACAACCACGTGGTCGACCACGATTCGGTGGTGCATTTGCTCGACCCCACGCCCGAGCAGCGTCACCGGCAGCGGGCCTACTACCTGGCCAATGTGACCATGATCGACGAGAAGATCGGCGAGATCCTGCAGGCGTTGGAGGACAAGGGCTATCTGGAAAATGCCGTCGTCATCTTCACGTCGGATCACGGCGATGCCTTGGGCGATCATGGGCACAGCCAGAAGTGGACGATGTATGACATCATCACGCGCATGCCACTGATCGTGTGGGCGCCGGGCCGCTTCGAGGGAGGCCGCCGCTACGACGATCTCTGTTCGCTGATGGATATCGGCCCTTCGATTCTCGAACTGGCCGGCCTAACCCCGCCCGCCGGCATGGAGGCCGAATCGCTGCTCCCCGCACTGCAGGGCGAAGAATGGAGCGGACGCGACGTCGTCTTCGCCGAACACAGCCGCGACGGCATCCTGCAAGAGACCGACATGATGACCATGGTGCGTACACGCACCTGGAAGCTCGTCCACTTTCTCGATGAGCCGTTTGGTCAACTCTTCGATCTGGTCAACGATCCCGGCGAAATCCACAACCTGTGGGGCGATCCGGCCTGTGCCGACAAGCAGCAGGAACTGCTCAACCTCCTGCTCGAATGGCGGATTCGCAGTGGATATCAGACGCGCGATTGGGCAAAGAACCACCGTTGATATCAACGGAAACCACGATGACAGAAAAGGATCTTTATGCTCCCCGCACATTGGACACAACACGATCTCACACTGAACGGCGTCCGCTTCCACTACTACCGCACGGGGAACGGCGACAAGCCACCGTTGGTGCTTGTGCACGGATTTTCGGACAACGGTCTGTGCTGGCTGCAGACCGCCCTCGACCTGGAGGCCGAGTATGATATCATCATGCCCGAAGCGCGTGGACACGGGAAATCGGAACGCGTGCGCCCCGGTGAAGAGGTGGACATGCCCGCCGATCTGGCTGCCATCCTCCAGGCCTTGGGGATAGAACGCCCGATTGTGGGCGGTCACTCGATGGGCGCCATGGAAGCCTTCCAGCTTGGCGTGCGCTTCCCAGAAATTCCGCGTGCGCTGCTGCTCGAAGACCCGCCCTGGCGGCAGCCGCAGCCACTGCCCGCGGGCGACATCCCTGCTGCACACCCCATGCAGCCGTGGGTCGACACGATCCAGCGTCTGTCGCTGGATGAGCTGATGGCATTGAGTCGCAACGACCACCCGAACTGGCCAGATTGGGTCATCAACACCTGGTGTGCGGCCAAAAAAGAGCTCGATCCCAACATCCTCTCGATTGTGAACATCCGGGGCACCGATTGGGTCGAAGACGCGCCCAAACTGCAGTGCCCCACCCTGATCATCACCGCCGATCCCGAACTGGGCGGCATCGTCACCCCACAGATCGCCGCCCGCGTCCAGGAACTCAACCCGCACTGCCAGGTGAAACAGATCCCCGGCGTCGGTCATCACATCCGCTTCGGCGACTATGACACCTACATGACGGCCGTGCGGTCGTTCCTGCACCAGGTCGGCTAGCGAGTAAAACAGCCACGACCAACACACGCCCATGTGTCGGGCAAAGCGTGACGTATAGGGCATCGACGCATCATCCTACCGCAAGGATTAAACTATGCGAATCACCGACATCCAAACCATTTTCGTTGACCGCTACCTCTTTGTGCAGGTTCACACCGACGCCGGCATCACCGGGCTGGGGGAATCGGGCGCCTGGGGCTTCCTGGAGGCGTCCGCCGGCGCCGTGGAGACCTTCAAACGCTACCTGATCGGCCAGGACCCACTGCGCATCGAGCATCACTGGCAATACCTCTACCGCTGGAGCCACTTTCGCGGCGCCGCCATTATGGGTGCGCTCAGCGCCGTCGACATCGCCCTCTGGGATATCATGGGCAAGCACTTCGGCGTGCCTTGCTATCAACTGATGGGCGGCAAGGTGAGAGACAAGGCGCGCGTCTACTACCACGTCTTCGGCGAAACCAAGGAGGAACTGATCCAGGGCTGCATCGATGCCAAAGCGCAGGGCTTCACCGCCGTCGGTCATCTGACACCCTTCCTCGACGACAGCCGCGACATCCCCTACTTTAAGACCCACGTGGACATGATCGAGGACGCCATCGACACCGTGCGCCGCTATCGCGAGGCCGTGGGCAACGAAGTGGACCTGTGCGTCGAAATTCACCGGCGGCTGACGCCCAGCGAAGCCATCGTGCTCGGCCGCGGGATCGAACCGTACCACCCCATCTTTTACGAAGACCCGGTCACGCCCGACAACCTGGACGAGATGGCGCTGGTGGCGTCGAAAATCGGCATCCCCATTGCCACGGGCGAACGCATCCACACGATCTGGGAATTCCAGGCACTGCTGCACAGCGGCGCCGTGCAGTTTGTACGACCCGACGTGTGTATGGTGGGCGGCCTGACCCACGCCAAGAAGATCGCGGCGCTGGCCGAGGCCCATCACGTGCAGGTGGTGCCGCACAATCCGCTCAGCCCGGTGAGCACGGCGGCCTGTATTCAACTGGCGGCGTGCATCCCCAACTTCGCCCTGCAAGAATACCCGATCGGCGAGGGTGAAGCGCCCAAGAGCGAGATCGTCAAGAGCGCGCTGACGTTAGAAAACGGCTTCATCATCATCCCCGACGCCCCCGGCATCGGCATCGAACTGGCCGAAGACGCCGCCGAGCGCCATCCCTACCGTCCCCGGCAGGTGAAGACACGCCTGCATGTAGATGGATCGGTGGTAGACCAGTAGGATCGGTGAGGAGATCCTACTTTCTTATACTTCAGCCTTTGCTGCCCTGTAATGAATCCAGTTCAGGGGCAGCGGTGCGTCGGTGAGCCAGGCGCGTACAGTCTGCGCAAATAAGTCTGGTGCGTTGAGCGCCCAATTGTGCTCGGCCGCCAGGGAACTATGCCGGCCCAAGTTTACTTCCACGGCGCGAGATGCAGGCAAGACCTCTGCCAGATCTCGCGCCGACTGCTTCATCACCCCATACTCTTTGCGCCCCACTACGATCAAAACCGGTACGTGAACCTGTGCCAGCCCAGGCGGAAGGCGGAACTGCTGATTTGCCATCATCAGGTTGACGAAACCGTGTTCTGTCATTTGACTGAATTCTTGGCGAAAGTGCGGGAAAAAGGCAGTAGGAATGCCTGCCGCATATTTCATGTTCAGGCGAATCCAGCCATCGTTGTTGCGCAACGGCTTCATCATCCACCGGTAGGTCCAGGCCAGCAGCCGTGGTGACATCAGCCAACCGGCCCCCGGCAACGGACGCAGCAGCGCACTGGAAACCACAGCCCGGCTGATCAAATCAGGCACAGTTGCCAGCATCTGCACCGCAACCTGCGCGCCCTCGGACAGACCGACCACGTGGGCAACACCGCCGTCTGCGCGCGCTCGGATTACCTGTGCCACTGCGGTTGCCGCCAGATCCATGCGAAATGGCGTGCTACCCCGGCTGCCGCCGTGATCCGGCAGATCAGGGATCAGGCAATGGTATTCCGGCAGCCGATCGACCACCGGTTGCCACATCCAGCCGGCGGCGCCACCGCCATGCAGAAAGAGAATGCTGGGCGCATCTTGCGGTCCAGTTTCGCGCATAAAGAGTGAACTTGACTGTGACATGGGTGCTTATCTCTTCGCTGGTGGGAACGAAAATGGGATGCGGCCAGGCGCACTGTATGCGGACGCATCCTCCAATACCATCCAGTATACCAGACAGGGCTCGCCTGCCGGGGACTCATAGTGGTATCACTTTGAAACCGAGAGTTTGACTAGCGCCGGTTGAGTGCCCGGAGCTTGCGGAGGGTTTATCGAAACCCAGCGAGTTCGACGGCGATCCGGTGTTGACCCGCTTTCTGAAGCGCTCCTACTCACCCGGCGTCGCTCGCCGCAAAACTCTCGGTTTCAAAGCTGCTTCACTTTAGCAAAGGCCGTGGCGACAAGAGAGAAGACGCCGGCTCGCTCCGTGAAAAGTCCCCGGCACTTGGCCTGCCCCCAACTTATGTTGCACGCCCCTCACCAGACGCTGGACATAAACGGAAGACGCAGTCCCGGATTCACTATTTTCAGTTTTGACTGAAATGACTAGACACAGTATAATTGACTATCGAGAACCGCAACGGGTTTCTCGCGTCTTGACCGAAAGGAAGTAGTTGCTCTAATGGATGTCGAGGAAAACGACACTGAGGCAGACGATACGCTTCCCCTCTCTGGGGATAGGCAGACGCTGCTACAGTTCATTGAAAATATAGGATTGCACTTCGAGGATTACGGGGTGCCGCGCATCGGTGGACGGATTCTGGGTCTGCTGCTGGCTTCGTCTCGGCCTGTATCGCCCGAAGAGATGTCCGACCTGTTGCAGGTAAGCCGCAGCAGTGTGTCCACGAACCTGCGCACACTGGTGATGACCCGACTGGTCGACAGGATTTCGCTGCCCGGCAAGCGCAACGACTTCTACGTCTTCTCGGATGAGGCGTGGGAGCGTTCGCTTGAGATGCGTCTGGACGGAGTACGTTCGCTGCACGAAATGGCCGAAGAAGGCCTCACCGGCGTTGACGAGCAGGATCCGGCGCGGGCGCGGCTGGCTGAAATTCTGACCTGGACGGAAATGGTCGAAGACGCCTTTGAGACCCTGATCCAACAATGGCAATTGCGCAAGGAGGATTCAAGCTGATCCTGGCTCGGTCGCGTCTGAACGACTATGCGCCTCGTACCGGCTGATCCTCCTGGATCGGCCGCTTTTTATTTAACGGGCAAGGGTACATCGCTGCCCCGGTTACCATCGTACGAAGCGTGGAGGTCATGATGCTCGACAACAACATGATGGTTGCATTGCTGGAGAAGGTACACCTCTTTCTCCAGCAACAAGAGGACGAGCAGGCAATCGAGTATATCCGCGGCCTGCATCCTGTGGACGGCGCAGAGGTCCTGGTTAGGCTGGATCCCGACGATCAGCGCGCCGTGCTCGAACATCTGACTACACCGGATCTGGCCGAGTTGCTGGCCGAGATGGATGAATCGGTGATGGCGACATTTGTTGAGCAGATCGAGACAGATCGATTGGTGCAGGTGCTCGACGCCATGGAGCCTGACATTGCCGCCGATCTGCTGGGCGAACTCGACGAGGATCAACGGTCGGCGCTGCTGGCGCAGATGACCAGCGCCGACGAGGTGGCGCCGCTGCTGGCCTACTCCAGCGATTCGGCGGGCGGCATCATGATCAGTGCACGCCACATGGCGCGTCATATGCTGCGCCGGCACATGACGGTGGCAGAGGCTATCCGCTTCTTGCAGCGCCACTATCAAGATGAAGACGATCTCTACTATCTCTATGTCCTCGACCGCTATCGGCATCTGGTGGGGATCGTCAGTCTGCGCACGCTGGTGCTGGCGCAGGCCCAGCAAACGCTGGGTGAGATCATGAGCACCGATCTGATCACCCTCTCCGCCGACGTCGACCAGGAAGAAGCGGCGCGGCTGCTCTCCCGCTATCACCTGCTGGCGCTGCCGGTGGTCGACGAGGCCAAGCATCTGATCGGTGTGGTCACGGTCAATGACGTGGTCGACGTGATCCAGGAAGAGGCCACCGAAGACATTTACCGCCTGGCGCAGGTGAGCGAAGAGGCAAGCATCTTCACGCCCCTACCACGGGCCATCCGCAACCGGCTCTCCTGGCTGGTGGTGAACCTGGGGACGGCGTTCCTGGCGGCGTCGGTGGTGGGGCTGTTCGAGGACGTGATCGCGCAGGCCGCCGTGCTGGCCGTCTTTATGCCCATCGTGGCCGGGCAGGGCGGCAACGCCGGTACACAGACGCTCACGATCGTGGTGCGTTCGCTGGCGTTGGGCGAAATGACACTGAGCGACGGTTGGGCGGCACTGCGCCATGAGCTGGCGGTGGGCGTGATCAACGGGCTGTCCATCGGCATGCTGGTGGGGCTGGTGGTGTGGCTGTGGAAGGGCAATCCTGTGCTGGGGTTGGTGATTGGGCTGGCGATGCTAGGCAACCTGGTGGTGGCCGCCACGGCGGGCACGCTGATTCCCCTGCTGCTCAAAACGCTCAAAATCGATCCGGCTCTGGCCTCAAGCATCTTCGTGACCACCTTCACCGACATCTGTGGCTTCGCGCTCTTCCTGGGGCTGGGGCTCTACTTTTTGGCGTGGTTGCGGTAGGAAACCGACGACGCACGACCGAGATCGGTCGTGCGTCGTCGTTCGCTCAAGACAGAGTATGAACGTATCCAGAGTTCGCTTGGTGCGCTTCCGCTCACTGCGGCGGTAGGACACTAGCTTTGCATGTCGGTACCTCTACAGACGGGCGCAGCAAGCAGCGCCCCTACGCGTAAAGGCCAGTGTAGGGATGGGCCTCCGTGCCCATCCGTCCGTGGCGTCCGGGCGCCGGCGCTGCCTTGATTGGCACTACTCATCTGCCAACCTGAGTCGATATCCCACGCCCGGTTCTGTCGTGATGTACTTAGGGCGCGCTGGATCTGCCTCTATTTTGCGGCGAAGATTGCTGACGTTGACGCGTAGCAGGTGGAGTTCGTCCTCATAGCCGAAACCCCATACCTGGCGCAGCAACTGACGGTGGGTTAAAACACGATCTGCACGGGTCACCAGGGTGCGCAACAGGTCATATTCCGTAGGCGTGAGCTGAACGACCTCCCCTTGCACGTAGACGAGGCGACGTGCCAGATCCACAACCAATTGCCCCGTTTCAAAGGTACTTTCATCGCCGGGCGGTAGGATGCGGCGCTGCGCTGCACGCAATCGCGCCATCAATTCGCCAACGCCAAAGGGTTTGGTCAGATAATCGTCGGCCCCCGCATCGAGAGCGGCGATCTTGTCGCTTTCCTGTCCCCGTACAGAGAGCACGATGATGGGGATCTGGCTGCGCTCACGCAGATGCTGCGCCACCTCTGTGCCGTCCATGTCGGGCAGCCCCAGATCGAGGATCACCATATCGGGCCGGTGTGCGGTGATGGCAGTGAGCGCCTCTACGCCGCCTTCTGCTTCGAAGACGATGTAGCCGTTGGCCGTTAGTGATGTGCGTAAAAAACGGCGGATGGCGGCTTCATCATCCACAACCAGTACACGGATGTCACTACCGGCCATGTGAAGTTGCCCCTTCGTTCTTTGTATATCAGAGGAAAACGAATGCGTGCCAGCAAACCGCCCTCGTCGCGATTGGTCAGGGTGATGTCACCGCCGTGCGCCTCGACGATTGCTTTGGCGATGGTCAGCCCCAACCCTGTGCCCACCGATTTATCGCCGCTTTCGATGCGATAGAATTTGTCAAAGACTTTGTCGATCAGTGCCGGTGGAATGCCGGGTCCGCGATCGGCAATGCGGATCTCAACGGTGGAATCGTCTGCGCCGGCGCCGATGTCGATCTCGGTTTGCTTTGGTGCGTACTTAGCGGCGTTGTCGAGCAGGTTGACGAGTACCTGCGCCACCAGCACAAAGTCCAGCGGCACCAGCGGCAGATCGGGCGCCAGTTGGATCCGCACCGGATGATCACGCAGTCGATTGCCCACCTGCTCGAGCACAACCCCCACCAGATCTTCTACGTCGCAGGGGTCACGTTTGAGAAGCACGCTGCCTGACTCCAGACGTGACATATCCAGCAGATTGCCGACGAGACCGTTGAGCCGCCCGGCCTCGCCCAAGGCTGTCTCCACGAGATCGGCCTGCGCCGCCTCGTCCAGGAAAGCGGCATCGTCCTTCAAGCTGCTCAGTGCGCCGGTGATCGAAGCCAGCGGTGTGCGCAAGTCATGCGAAATCGAGTTGAGCAGTGCGCTCTGCAGCCGCTCGGTCTCGCGCAGGATCTGCGCCTGACGTGCCTTTTCGGCCAACTGTACGCGATCTAAGGCCAGAGCAGTCTGATTGGCAAAGGAGGCCAGCAGCCGTTGTTGCTCCCGATCCGGTGCGCCGCCTTCCAGCCCCACCGACAGGACACCCAATGTGTGCGATCCTTGAACCAACGGCAGGTGCAGTCGCCGGGCAGCCGCCAGGGTATCGGTGCCACAGCCGGCAGGTTGACCTCGGGTGAAGACCCACTGGGCAACGCCTTGTTCATCTGCCGTCGATTGGTTGGTCGTCTGCGTCTGCATTTCTTCGTGCGCCACCAAAGAGTCACCCACCGGCGACCAAAGTGTGGCGCTGCCACCCAAGGTGCGTGCCACGTGTCCGGTCACAGTATGGGCGATCTGCTCCACCGTCACGGCGCCGGCCAGCGCACGGCTGAATTCGTACAGTGCGGTCGTCTGGTTTTCGCGGCGCATGGCGGCGCGGGCCTGTTCACGCGCCTGCGCCGCCAGCCCGCCGATGACCAATCCAACCAGCAGAAGGCCGGCAAAGGTCAGCAGATATTCGGCGTCCGAGACGGCCAGCGTGTAGTAAGGCGGCACAAAGATCACGTCGAAAACCAGCACCCCCAACAACGACACGACGGCGGCCACGCTCCGTTCCCAGCGTACGGCGGCCACCAGCACGGCCAGCAGGTAGAGCATGACAAGGTTGGTTGGCTCGATCAACGAGCGAATGGGCAAGGCCAAAAGGGTGATGAGCGCCACCAGCAGCACACCTTGCAGGTAGTGCGCCCAGGGTACCGAGCGCTTACGCTGATCGACAGGTGTGGCCGTCTCTGCTGCGTTGCCGATGACGTACACATCGACACCGCTGACGCGCCGCAAGATCTGATCGACCAGCGAGCCGCGCACCCGATCACGCCAGCGGGGCAGCAGAGGTTTGCCGGCCACGATCTTGGTGACGTTGTGGCGTTGGGCATAGTCGGCGATGGCTTCTGCAACGGATTGGCCGGGCAAGGTGACGACGTTGGCCCCCAGGCTTTCGGCCAGGCGCAGTGTAGACGCCACCCGTTGGCGATCGGTGTCGGTGATCAAGTTGCGGTCGGGCGTTTCCACATAGGCAGCGATCCACTCGGCGTTGAAATTCTGGGCGAGGCGGCTGCCGGTGCGCACCAGGCGTTCACTCACCGGGCTCGAGCTGACACAGACCAGAATACGTTCACCCGCCGGCCAGGGACCGGCTATGGCATGCGTCTGCATGTAGGCGCGCATTTCTTCGTCGACACGCGCTGCCGCCTGCCGGAAGGCCAATTCACGCAAGGCAGTGAGATTGCCAGGCCGGAAAAAGCGGCGCGCCGCCTCTTCGGCCTGTGCGGGGACATAGACTTTGCCCTCTGCCAGTCGCCGGCGCAGTTCCTCGATGGGCAGATCGATGACTTCGATCTCACCGGCGCGCTGCAGAATGCGATCCGGCACCGTTTCGCGCACGATAGTCCCCGTGATCTGGGCGACGACGTCGTTGAGGCTTTCCAGATGTTGAATGTTGAGCGTGGCGTAGACATCAATGCCGGCGTCGAGGATCTCTTCCACGTCCTGATAGCGTTTAGGATGGCGTGAGCCGGGCGCATTGGTGTGTGCCAATTCATCGACCAGGACCAGTTGTGGTCTTCGTGCCAGAACTGCATCGATGTCCATCTCGTCCAAGATAACGCCGCGATGGGTTACCTGCCGGCGCGGGATCGTCTCCAGCCCCGTGAGCAGGGCATCGGTCTCGGCGCGGCCGTGGGTTTCCATATAGCCGATCACAAGATCGACGCCTTCCTCACGGCGCTGATGGGCCGCCTCAAGCATGGCGTAGGTCTTGCCCACGCCCGCCGCATAGCCGAGGACGATCTTGAGCTTGCCGCGCCCGCGGCGGCTCTCCTCGGTTTGCACATGGCCGAGCAGTTGATCGGGATCCGGGCGATTGAGGTCAGTAGTCACCAATCACGCTCTCCTCCACCATCAAATTTAGCTTCAGCACATTCACCCGCCGTTCTCCCAGTATACCAAACTGACGATCTTCGGTACCAGCATCAATGAGGGGGCGAATCTGGGCTGCGTCAACGCCACGGGCGCGGGCGACGCGAGGCAGTTGATAGAGCGCCGCTGCCACGCTAATATGCGGATCGAGTCCGCTGGCTGAAGCGGTGACCAGATCGACGGGGATGGGTGCATCGTTCGCCGGATCGGCGGCGCGCAGAGCGGCGATACGGCCTTCTACGGCGGCGATCAGATCTGCACTGGTTGGCGCCAGGTTGGAACCGGACGAAGCCGCCGCGTTGTAGGGATGACGGCGCCGTCGCCGAAGGGCGACCCCAGAAGTATTCGGGCGCAGCAAATGGCTGGCCGATGAGGCTAGAACCAATTACCTGGTCACCATCCTTTACCAGCGAACCGTTCGCCTGTACAGGGAAGATCACCTGCGCAAGCCCGGTCACGATCAGCGGGTAGACTCCTCCGATAAGCAGAGTCAGTCCGATCAAAAGTGTCAGAGCAGGGCGCAACGTAGCGTTCATTGGACATCCTTTTCCTTTTTGTACTCCTGTTCCTCGGATCCTTCGTGCCTTTGCCATGCGCGAAAACGCACTTCAGTTCTGATTTCGTCCCAGATCACCATCAAGACCAGAAAGATACAACATCCAGCAATCGTCCAGGCAACAGATTCAGATAAGTTCATAATAATCTCCTTTAGATAAGACCCAGTCCAGTCAGGATCAGGTCGATCAGCTTGATGCCGATAAACGGCGTGATCAGCCCACCCACGCCATAAATCAGCAGGTTGTCGCGCAGCAGTTGCGCGGCACCCACGGCTCGATACGGAACGCCACGCAGCGCCAACGGGATCAGGGCGACGATAATCAGGGCGTTGAAGATCACCGCCGACAAGATGGCGCTTTCGGGCGTTGCCAGCCGCATGAAGTTGAGCGCACCCAACGCCGGATAAGTGGCAGCGAAGGCAGCCGGAATGATGGCGAAGTATTTGGCCACGTCGTTGGCGATGCTGAAAGTAGTCAGCGCGCCGCGGGTCATGAGCAACTGCTTGCCGATTTCCACGATCTCAATCAGCTTGGTCGGGTTGCTGTCAAGATCAACCATGTTGGCTGCTTCGCGGGCAGGTTGTGTCCCCGTGTTCATAGCCACCGCCACATCTGCTTGGGCCAGGGCAGGGGCGTCGTTGGTGCCGTCGCCGGTCATAGCCACGAGCTGACCTTTCTCTTGATAGGATCGGATCAGCTTGAGTTTGGCTTCGGGCGTCGCTTCGGCCAGGAAGTCGTCAACGCCGGCTTCGGCGGCAATCGCTGCGGCCGTGAGCGGGTTGTCGCCTGTGATCATGACGGTCTTGATGCCCATTTTGCGCAGTTGGGTGAAGCGTTCGGCAATTCCGCCTTTTACCACATCTTTGAGATGAATCACGCCTACTACGCCCCCGTTGCGGGCGACGACCAGTGGTGTGCCGCCGCTGCGCGCGAATACGGTCGACGATAACGTTCATCTCGTTGGGAACGTGCTTGCCTGCACTTTGTACATGCTGGGTGATGGCGTCGGCTGCGCCTTTACGAATCGACGTGCCATTGAGATCGACGCCGCTCATGCGCGTCTGTGCACTGAAGGGCACAAAATGCGCGCCTTCGGGGTGGTCGCCGTCCTGTCCTACCGAACGCCCACGCAGGTTGTACTTCTCTTTGGCCAGGCGCACGATGCTGCGCCCTTCCGGCGTCTCATCGGCCAGGGATGAAAGCTGTACGATCTGGGCAAGTTCGCTTTCGACTGACGCCGTTGACCGGGATGAAGGCCACCGCCTGCCGGTTGCCCAGCGTGATCGTGCCCGTCTTGTCCAACAAGAGCGCGTCTGACGTCACCGGCAGCTTCCACGGCGCGGCCAGAGAGGGCGATCACGTTGCGCTGGATCAGCCTGTCCATGCCGGCGATGCCGATGGCGCTGAGCAGGCCGCCGATGGTCGTCGGGATCAGGCAGACGAGTAGTGCCACCAGCACGACGATTGTAACCGGTGATCCGCCACCCATCATCTCCACGCTGAAGAGCGAAAACGGCAGCAACGTCGCCACCACCAGCAGGAAGATGATGGTGAAGCTGGAGAGCAAGATGGTCAGCGCGATCTCGTTGGGTGTCTTCTTGCGCGATGCACCTTCCACCAGGCTGATCATGCGGTCCAGGAAACCTTCGCCAGGATTCGTCGTCACGCGCAGCACCAGCCAATCCGAAAGGACACGTGTGCCGCCGGTGACAGCACTGCGGTCACCGCCCGACTCGCGGATCACCGGTGCGCTTTCGCCGGTCACTGCGCTCTCGTCGACCGAGGCGATGCCTTCAATGACTTCGCCATCGGCCGGGATCGTGTCGCCCGCTTCCACCAGGACGAGATCCCCAGCGCGCAGATCAGTGGACAACACCGTCACGTGCGCAGCCTGATGATCAGGACGATCCAGTTTCTTAGCGGGCGTCTGACGGCGGGTGTTGCGTAGCGCGTCAGCCTGTGCCTTGCCACGCCCTTCGGCCAGAGCTTCGGCGAAGTTGGCAAAGAGGACGGTGAACCAGAGCCAGACCGAGATGGCCGCTGTAAAGGCAGGTGAGCCGCCTTCGCCACCGCCGGTCAGTTGCCAGATCCAGAGTAGAGTGGTGAGCAGACTGCCGACCTCCACCACAAACATCACCGGATTGCGCAACTGCTGCCTTGGGTCTAGCTTGCGAAAAGAATCACCGATGGCCCGCCAATAGAGTCTGTCGACGCAGTTGCGCCTGTTTCTTTGCTTTCTCTTCCTGAGAAGAGGGTGACTGTGATATTTGCATTGTCATTCGGTTCTCCAAAATGTGAAGCTAAAAGACCACACCCTGTTGGAGCAACAACTGCTCCACGATAGGACCCAACGCCAGTACCGGGAAGAAGGCGAGCGCACCCACCACCAGCACGATCATAATGAGCCAGAGCACAAAGAGCGGCGTGTGCGTGGGCAGCGTTCCCGCACTGACAGGTACTTTCTTTTTGCCTGCCAGCGATCCGGCGATAGCAAGAACGGGCAGCGCCAGCCAGAAGCGGGCGAACAGCATCGCCAGTCCACCGCTGAGGGCAAAGAACGGAGTGACGCTGATGCCGGCGAAGGCGCTGCCGTTGTTGTTCCCCTGCGACGTGTAGGCGTAGAGCAGCTTCACTCAGCGCATGGGGTCCCCCATCCTGAGATGGCGGCCAGACCAAACGGCAGCACCGTAGCCAGCGCCGTCCCCAGCAAGACCAGGGCAGGCGGGATCAGGATGACCAGCGAGGCCATCTTCATCTCATAGGCTTCAATCTTCTTGCTCAGGTATTCGGGCGTACGCCCCACCATCAGCCCCGCCACAAAGACGCCCACGATCACGAACATCAGCAGGCCATAGAGACCGGAACCGACGCCGCCGAAGATCACTTCGCCCAGTTGCATCAACACCATCGGGCACTAATCCACCCAGCGGGGTATACGAATCGTGCATGGAGTTGACCGATCCATTCGAGGCCGCGGTCGTGGCAGTGGCCCACAGCGCTGAGTTGGCGATGCCGAAGCGCACTTCCTTGCCTTCCATGTTGCCGCCCGATTGAAGTCGCCGACACCGATTGGTCCACACCCAAGGCGGCAAGTTGGGGATTGCCCGCCTGCTCGGCGGCATAGGCAACCACCAGGAAGGCCACGAAGACAACCGTCATGGTGATCAGCAAGGTCCAACCCTGGCGCACGTCGCCGACCATCTTGCCGAAGGTGTAACAGAGTGCTGCAGGGATCAACAAGATTGCCAGCAGTTCCAGAAAATTCGACAGCGGCGTCGGGTTCTCGAATGGGTGCGCCGAGTTGACGTTGAAGAAGCCGCCGCCGTTGGTGCCCAACTGCTTGATGGCGATCTGCGAGGCTGCCGGTCCCAGGGCCAATACCTGTTCGGTGACGGTGTTGCCGTCCACGTCGGTGGTCGGTTGCACCAGCGTTGCCGTCTGATAGGGTGCAAAGGTTTGAACCACGCCCTGCGAAACCAGCGCCAGCGCCAGGATCAGCGAGAGCGGCAGCAAAATATAGAGCGTGCTGCGTGTCAGATCCACCCAGAAATTGCCGATGGTCTGTGTTGTCTGCCGCCCGAGGCCACGAATCAGAGCGACCAATACGGCCATCCCCATTGCCGCAGAGACAAAGTTTTGCACAGTTAGCCCAACCATTTGGGTCAGGTAGCTCATCGTCGTTTCACCGCCATAGAACTGCCAATTGGTGTTGGACGTGAATGAAGCCGCTGTATTGAACGCAACCCAGGGATCGACCGAGCCCAGTTGCGCCGGATTGAGCGGCAACCAGCCCTGCGCCCGTTGCAGCAGATAGAGGACGAGCATACCCAGTCCGCTAAAGATGAGAAGGGCGACGGCATAGGTGCGCCAGTTCATTTCGGCATTGGCGTCAATCCCAGCCAGGCGGTAGAGAAGCCGTTCCAACGGCCCAAGAACAGGCGACAGAAACGTTCGTTCCCCGGTGTAGACATGTGCCATGAACGCCCCCAATGGTTTGACCAGGAGCAGGAGCAACGCAATGTAAAGCACAATCTGAAACCATCCAATCATCATGTCCATTAGAACCACTCCGGTTTCACGAGTGCGAAGCATAGGTAAATCAGCAAGAGCCAGGGCGACAAGGCCCACGAGCACATAGACAATCGTCATCTCTGTTCCTCCATCAATCGCTGTAGCACACTCACCATGCCGAGACTAGCAGCGAAGAAGATCACAGCGATCATGACAAAGAGCGCATCAATCATGGTTTGTCCTTTCAATGATCCACTGTTTCAATATGCCACTACGCAAAGTCAAGCTTTGTCCCCCGTGCACGTGCATACCAGTATAGCCGGAATCACATCAAGGCAGGGTCAAGAAAATGCCCGATTAGGTCAAGAAAGTGTCAAGATTTTGATCGAGGGCCGAACTCGGTGCGTCCGCTACCTCTGGTAGGACGACAGACACCAATAGACCGAGGCCTTTCTCTACGGAATCCTTCCCCCTATACTGAAACAGGGAAGGCACAGTCGCCGGAAGAAGCGTACACGGTGAATGATCCCTGTGGGTTTCCAATCTCAGCTTTTGTCTCGTTCGGCATCCTGTTGTGCACCATCATGATTTGGTTGCAGATAGATGGAACACGACGCCTTTCACGAAAACACAGTGACGAGCGACGGTCGCGACCAGAGCACAAGCTGAGGACGGTGCGGACACTGCGAACCGACGATCAACACCATCCTAGCCGAGAAAAGCGGGCGAGCGGGTATGCATTTATAGCCATCGCTCTGCCCTACATCTACCATATGGATTGCATATGCTAACCTTTACACAACTTAAGCGAACATTGATTGGCCCGGCGTTCCCCACCAGCGCTGAAGTGCACGAGCGTCTCGATAAGGTGCGTGCGCTGGCGGTTTTTGCCTCGGACCCGATTAGCAGCAACGCCTACGCCACCGAAGCAGTGATGAGCATCCTCATTCTGTTAGGCAGTGGGGCGTTGCAGATGACCATGCCGATTGCCATCGGCATCGCCACGCTGGTGATCCTGGTGGTCTTTAGCTACGTGCAGACGATTTTGCACTATCCTGAAGGCGGCGGCGCCTACACAGTCACCAAGGACAACCTGGGTACACTGCCTTCGCTCTTCGCCGCCGGCGCGCTCCTGGTCGATTACACGCTGACGGTGTCGGTGTCGGTATCGGCAGGCATTCGGGCGATGACTTCGGCCTTCCCGGGGCTGCACGACTATCGGGTGGTGCTGGCTTTGACGGCGATTGTGCTGCTCACGTGGGTCAACCTGCGTGGCGTGCGCGAAAGTGGCACGGTCTTTGCGCTGCCTACCTACGCCTTTGTGGGCGGTGTGCTCGTGGTCATCTTCTTGGGGTTGGCGCGCTATTTTGGCGTCATCGGTACACCACTGGAGCCACATCCGCTGCACATTCAGCCCACGGACAGCTTCACCCAGTTTGCCTACATCTGGCTGCTGTTGCGCGCCTTTGCCGCAGGGTGTACGGCCCTCACCGGCATCGAGGCGATCAGCAACGGCGTGCAGGCGTTCAAACCACCGGAATCAAAGAATGCGGCCACGACCATGGTATGGATGGGCGTCATCGCCATGTCGCTCTTCATGGGAATCTCGTTCCTGGCAACACACCTCTCCATCGTACCCTCCGGTGAGGACAGCGTCCTCTCGCAGATGACGCGCATGGTGGCGGGCAGTGGCTTCCTCTACTATTGGGTGCAGTTCTTTACGATGATGATCCTGATTCTGGCCGCCAATACCGGCTACCAGGACTTCCCGCGGCTCAGTTCGTTTCTGGCCAACGATCGTTTCCTGCCGCGCTGGTTGCAAAATCGTGGCAGTCGATTGGTCTTCACTTCGGGGATCTTGACGCTGGCGGTGCTCTCGTCGATCATCGTCTACATCTTTCGCGCCGACGAGATCGCCATGCTGCCTCTCTATGCATTGGGGGTAATGCTCTGTTTCACGCTGTCGCAGGCGGGGATGGTGCGCCTGATGGGGAAAGTAGCCAAAGTGCCGCCGGGTGAAAGCGTCCACACCGGCGCCACCACCATCCACTACGAAAGCGGCTGGTGGTGGAAGCGCGGCGTCAACGCCGTGGGCGCCGTCACCACGGGCGTGGTCTTCCTGGTGCTGATGGCGACCAAATTTACAGAAGGTGCCTGGATTGTGGCCATCGCCATTCCACTGATTGTCATACTGTTGCGTATCATCCATCGCCACTACGAGGGGGTGGCCCAGGCGCTCAGCACGCGTGACCTGCAAGAAGTGGACCTGGCTGAAATTGCCGACGTGGTGATTGTGCCGATTGCCGACATCCACCGTGGTACGCTGCGGGCCCTCAAGTACGCCAAGCGGATCGCCGGCCATGTGCGGGCGGTGAGTATTGTCACCGGCGATGAGCAAGAGGCACGTATCCGCGGGCGCTGGGAACGCTTCCCTGAAGTCGCGTCGGGCATCGAGCTGGTGGTGCTCAACTACGATTTCCGCGATATTCTCACGCCCCTTGTTGAGTATATCGAGGAGGTTAACCGCTCGGAGTTCCCCGGCCAATTGATCACCGTGGTGATCCCTGAATTCGTCCCCGAATCGCTCACGGCGCATTTTCTCCACAACCAGACGGCCAACCTGCTGCGGCTACGGCTGCATGTTCACGAAAACATCGTGGTCATCGACGTGCCCTATCACATCCACGGCAACGGGGCGCAGGAAGAGACGCAGGAGACGGCAGAGCAGGAGCCGAAGCGCTGGTACTCGCTGCGCTGACACAGGTGGGGGAGCAAGGGCGGCTAGATGAAGTTACGCACCAAAATCCTGTTAGGCTTTGGCGCCACCCTCTTCCTGGTGGTCATCGTCTGGGCCTGGGCCATCTTCAACTTGAACTGGCTGGGCAACACCAGCGACGCCATTCTACGCGAGAACTATCGCAGTATTCTGGCCGCCGAGAATATGATCGACACCGTGGAGCGCCAGGACAGCGCCGTCCTGCTCCTGCTGCTTGGTTACCGTGAGGAAGGACTGGCGCAGTTTCAGACCAACGAGATCGAGTTCTTGCAGTGGCTGGCCCGCGCCAAAGACAACATCACCATCGAGGGCGAAGCCGATATTGTGGCCGGCATCGAAGCGGGCTACCGGGCCTTCCTGGTGGCCTTTGCGCGACTGCGCGATCTGGAGATCACCGATTCCGCCGCCGCCGTGGCCTATTATCACGAAAGTATGCTGCCGCAGTTCCAATCGGTGCGCGACAGCAGCATCGCCCTGCGCGAGCTGAACCAGCAGACCATGCTGACCGCGTCTCAGCGCACGCAGCAGCTTGCTCAGCGCGCCGTCTGGTCGACGATGCTGGTGGGGACAACGGCCACGCTGTTGGGGCTGGCCTTCAGCCTCTGGCTTTCATGGATTCTGGTCAGCCCGCTGCGCGCCATGTCAAAAGCCGCCGACCGCATCGCCGACGGCGACTACGATGTGACCCTGGACATTCAGGCCCAGGACGAAATCGGCCAGTTGGCAAGCAAGATCCAGACCATGAGCTACAAACTGAAGACCTTCCATCGCATGAACGTGGGCCGGGTAATCGAAGAAAAACGGCGCAGTGACGCCATCATCCGCAGCATTCGCGACGGGATCGTCGTCGTCAACGCCGATCTCGATATCGTCGCCATCAACCCCGAAGCAGCGCAGATCCTCCGGGTAACCGCACCCGACGTTTTGGGATCTCACTTCTACGACGCCATCGCCGAACAGCGCCTCTACGAGTGTGTGCGCGAGGCGGTGAAGCGGGGCGCGTCGCCGCACCTGGCCGAAGAGGACGCCCTCTTCACGGTCACCCACGGCGATGGCACGGCCTACTACCACTTTGCCATCACCCCGGTAAAAACCGAAGGTGGCTCCATGTTGGGGGTGGTCTTGCTGCTTCAGGACATCACCAAGCTCAAGGAATTGGACCAGCTCAAGAGTGACTTTGTGGCCACGGCGTCACACGAATTGCGCACTCCCTTGACGAGCATGGCCATGAGCATCAATCTACTTTGTGAGAGCGCCGCCGCCAAGCTGACCGAACGCGAAAATCTGCTCTTGCAGGCCGCCGCCGAAGACGTCAGCCGTTTGCGTGCCCTCGTCACCGATCTGCTCGATCTCTCGAAGATCGAGTCCGGACGAATGGAAATGGAATTCGAGCGCGTCGATGCCCGCGTCCTGGTCGAAAAAGCTGTCTCCCCCTTCGAGGAGCAGGCCAAACAGCAGGAGATCGAACTATCCACGGCGCTGGCAGACGAGATGGCGCCGGTGCGGGCCGATCCGAACAAGATCGTCTGGGTGTTGACCAACCTGATTGCCAACGCGCTGCGCTACACCGATGCGGGCGGTCACATCCGCCTATCGGCCGCGCAAATGGATGGACACGTCCACTTTGCCGTGAGCGATGACGGCGCCGGCATCCCCCTGGCCTATCAGTCGAAGATCTTCGACAAGTTTGTGCAGATCAACGACGAACGCGCCGCCGGCGGCAGCGGATTGGGGCTGGCGATTTGCCGTGAGATGGTCAAGGCGCACGGTGGCGCCATCTGGGTCGATTCCCAGCCTGGGGCCGGCAGCAGGTTCACCTTTTCGCTGCCGGTGGCTTGAAACGCCTGACCCGAACAACGGGTGTCACCGTTCAGCGAATAGCAAGTATGAATTGGAGAAATTGAGCATGCAACAGAATCAACGCATCCTGGTTGTCGACGATGAAAAGAACATCCGGCTCACCCTCGGGCAGACGCTGGAGATGGTGGGCTATCAGGTGCAGACCGCCGTCAACGGCGAAGATGCGCTCAAGCAACTGGCCGTCGGCGCCTTTGATCTAATCCTGCTCGATCTGCGCATGCCCGGCATGGACGGCATGCAGGTCTTGCAGCAGATCGTGGAAGAGCGCCCCGAGCTGCGTGTGATCGTCGTCACCGCGCACGGCACCGTAGAGACTGCCGTCGAAGCCATGAAGATCGGCGCCGTCGATTTCATTCAGAAACCCTTTGCGCCGCAAGAGATTCGCAGCCTGGTGGCGCAGGTGTTGGATCAGTCTCAGCGACGGCGCCCACTACGATGGCTATCTGGATCTGGCCCGCCGCAACATCGGTCAACGCTACTACAGCGCCGCCAAAGAGCAGGTGCGCAAGGCCATCGCCGAAGATTCGGCGCGGCCCGAAGCGTTCAATGTCCTGGGGGCGATTCACGACATTGAGGGCGATCACCACACCGCCATGGCCAACTACCGCATTGCCCTCGACCTCGATCCCACCTATCCACCGGCACGCGCCAACATGACCCTGAGCGCGAGCGGTCCGCGCAGCGCCGGCAAACTGGATCTGGGCGATCCAGGCAGAGGGTAACTGTAAGCTTCTCACCCAGATCGTGGGGATGATGCTGGGGCGGTTGGCGTTTTTCACGCTCATCGTGGGTGTGATCAAGGTGTTTTCTGATGTTCGCCATTTTTCTCAGGCTGAAGCAGGAGGAGTCCTAGTGAAAGCCCGTCTTTATACACGGCGAATGATCTGGGGGGATTGGGTTCAACAGAAGGCCGAATTGAATTTCGTGCCCGGCATTGGTGAACACTTGTGCCTACCAGACAGTGAGGACTGGTTCGAGGTGTGCGCTGTGCTTCGCCACACTGCCGATTCGGCAGAAGTCGCGGCAGAGGTCTACGCCATCCTCGTGGACAAAATGATGGTGTTGAAAGGCATGTAGAAAGCGTCACAGCGGCCTATTTCAATTTGCCACTGCGCACATCGCCATAGCTGGTTAGTTGGATGCGGCGCTCGGCGATGATCTGCAAGACCACGTCGTCGGTCCAGGCGTCGACCACACCCTGACGGTCGGCGGCGACGCTCTCGTAACCACGGTGGTGGATGGCGCGGGTTTCGGGTTGATCATAGGCGGGATGGTCGACGAAGAGCCAGCGGCCGGGCTGTAACGCGGCAAGGTTCTGGCGCAAGGTCTCGACCTTTTCGGCCGGGGACAGCGCCTGGTTGTTCTCGCCAAAGCCTCGAAAACGCTCGAAACCGTGACCCGGCAGATCCACTTTCAGGTCATACTCCTCGGTGAGGCGCTCGACGATCTCACTGAAGACGGGGTCATCGCGCAGATAGCCCATGTGCGCGGTCATGTGGCTGACCCACGGGATGGCGCTGCGGATTCGTTCGATCTGGGCGCGGAATTCCGCTTCCACCTCTGCGGGCGCCCAGGCGGCCTCCTCAAGCACGGGTTCGTCGGGGTAGCCATCGCGCTTGCGATAGCGTGGATAGAAGTAGCCATCTGGCGTGACGATACTGCCGGCGTCGGTCAGTGGTCCCCACTTGTAGTTGTCCCATTCGCTGGTCATGGTCAGGTGTACGCCGACGTCGTAGGTAGGATGGGCGCGCAGCAGCGCCACCGCTTCGGGAAACCAGGGACAGGGGGCCATCAGCTCAACCGAACGGCAGATCCCTTTTTGGAAGACATCGATACAGGCCAGATTGGACGCATGGCAGAAACCAATGTCATCGGCGCGGACCAAAAGCGTGATGCTCTCTTGGGTCATCTTGTTGTGTACCTTTCGTTTCTGTGACTGTTGATTGGGCTGAGTGACGCTTGCTACAGTGTTGTTCCAACACCCCACCGTATGGATTCAAATGTATTGCACCGAGACGCCGGACATGCAGGCCATCTACAGCAAGAGCATTCAGGTGACGAGGCAACCTGATCCGCTGCCGGTTCCGGCTGCGGGGGATAGATCCTGAACCAGGCGCGACGAGTGGCGTAGGGACCGGCCTCCGCGCCGGTCCGTCTCACGTTGCGGGACAAGGCGGATGGACACAGAGGTCCATCCCTACCGTAGGGGCCGGCCTCCGCGCCGGCCCGTTCCGCGTCGCCGGACAAGGCCGATAAACACAGAGGTCCGTCCATCCTTACGCCGCCGGTGTGCCCCACACGAGCGTCGCCGCATAACGCCAGTGCAGATGACCGTCCACTGCATAGTTTGTGAGTAGGTCAGTCGCTTCTCTATCGAAGGCTGCGGCCATTTCTGGCGACATGCGGTCTCTAGACAGGCCATTGCGGGCGTGGAAGGACTCCACGTAGTCGGCAATGCTTTGTGAGAACGGCACAGAATCTGTGCCGGCGCGGCCTTGCACCTGGAACAGACCACGCGCCGTCAATTCATCCACTGTGTTATAGGGCTGAAAGTCACGATTGGTGGAGTAGCGTTGAATGATGGGGAGAAGTTCTTGCCACCAGCCAGCGTCGTCGTTCGACGTGATGCCCACCAGCGCGACGACGCCACCGGGCCGCAGCAGCCGGCGAAAGCGCGGCATCACCACCGACCATTCCATCCAATGCAAGCTCTGCCCGGCGGTAACCAATCCATAGGGAGGGTCAAGCTCAACATCTTCGACGGAACCATAGATCCAGCGGATGTTGGCATGATCGCCATTGGGCAGCCCGCGGGCAGTCTCTAGCATCGGCGCCGAAAAGTCTACACCGTCGACACCATCCACATAGTCGACGAGCCCACGGGCGATGAAGCCCGTGCCGCATCCAACATCCAGCACCCGGCGCGGGGAACCGACCACCAAATCGCTCAGGAGTGGGAAGAGTGCGGCCGGATAGTCAGGCCGGCAGCGATAGGCGGCTACCACCGCTGGATCTTGGAATTGAGAGGCGTATTCGCGCTGCAACCCTTTGGGTTTGGGGGTGTTTTGTTTCATATCTAGTCCAATCGGTTCATCTCTGGCAGCATTGGCCATAGGAAGCGCTCCGGCGGCTTAACGGTGCGCGCCCAGCCCTTGAGCACGGCGTTGTCTGCGCGCAGATCGGCCATGCGGCGTATGATAGCGTCAGGGTCCCAGCCGTCGAGGAGACGGGCGGTGAGATCCTGGACGACTGCGGCGCAGGCGGGATCGGCAGCGCGGTCGCGCAGCTCGCCGGGGTCCTCGCGCAGGTTAAAGAGCTGCGAGGGCTGGCCGTGATAGTAGATCAGCTTCCACTCGTCGTTGCGGATCATGCGCTGATAGGCCCCTTCAGGCGGGCCGAACTGATCGGTGCAATATTCCGAGAAAGCCACATCGTCCCAGGGCGGGGCATCCCGTCCGTCCACCAGGGGCAGCAGCGAACGGCCCGGCGAATGGGGCAACGCCGGCGCATCCAGTGCGTCGAGCAGGGTAGCGGTCACGTCCAGCGCGCTGACCACGCGCTCACAGCGTTGCCCGCCGGGGATGCGACCCGGCCAGGACATGATCAGCGGCACACGCGCCGACTCCTCATAGAAGACGTGCTTCCACCACAGGCCGTGCTCGCCCTGCATATCGCCGTGATCCGACGTGTAGACGATCAGGGTGTCATCGGCCAGGTCGTTGGCGTGCAGCGCATCGAGGATCTGCCCGATCAGCACGTCGGTGCGGTGCACCAATCCCCAATAGGCGGCGCGGGCGCGCAGGATCTCATCCTCGCCGACCTCTTCAATCTCGGTGTGTGTACGCCACCAGCGCAGGTGTGGATGGATCACCTGCTCGAACGGCGCCGGCTTCTTGGGCATCGTCATACGGCCGCGGTAGCGTTCGTAGTCTTCGGCGCGGGCGACGTAGGGCGGATGGGGCAGCATCAGCCCCACCGATAGACTGAACGGACCACCCAGGACACCGGCGCGCTTCTGCACACCGAGCCGGTTGAGCACGTCCACGGCGGCGGCGCTGACATCCTCATCGTGGACCTGGTAGGCGCTCTGGCCCGGCCCAGAGTTGCGCAGACTGACGCGCTGCGGCCCCGACGTACCGTTGAGGATACCCCGATCCACGCTGTAGCCGCTGCCGCTGTAGTTAGGGCTGTGATCGCCCACCAGCCGCTCGGCGTAGCCGTGCAGTTGATCCGGGCCCAGGCTGTGCATGCGCCCCACCAACACAGGATGATACCCTGCCGCGCCCATGCTGTGCGCCAGGGTGGGGATGGCGGAATTGAGGATATGTTCGTTGCTCCATACCTCGTTCTGATAAGGATGCCGCCCCGATAACATCGCCATGCGCGAGGGCACGCAGATGGGCGAGGCACAGTAGGTATTGTCGAAGACAACACCGTTGGCCGCCAGCCGATCCAGATTCGGCGTCTCGACCAGTGGGTCCCCGTAGCAGCCGGTGACGTGCGGGCTGTGTTGGTCGCTGTGGATATAGAGCAGGTTGGGCATTTGTGAGATCCTATCCGTAAACCATCTGAATCAGCGCCCGAATGTACCCGATGGCATAGGCTTTGCCCACCAGCTCAGAGTGGGCCCATTCAGAATAGGGGGCGGGGAGGTGGGGCGTGTGGTCCATCATGTAAGGACCGTTGAAACCGTTGTCGCGATAGAGGGTCATGGCGCGGCGCATGTCGATGTCGCCTTCGTCGACGAAGACTTCTTCGAAGTGAGGCAGTTGGCCGCGCACGTTGCGAAAGTGGACCCAGGCGATCTTGTCGCGCCGGGCCATTTCGGCGATGAAGTCATAGACGCCGTCTCCCACAGCTTCGGTCATGCAGCCCTGACAGAAGAGCATGGCGTGGTTGGGGCTTTGCACCAGATCGAAGATGCGGCGGAATTGGTCCGGTGTGGAGCAAATCTGAGCCACGCCGCCCAATGCTTCGGGCACGGGCGGATCGTCGGGGTGTAGAGCCATGCGTACACCGGCCTTCTCGGCCACGGGGATCACGGCGCGCAGGAAGCGCTGCATGCGCGCCCACATTTCCTCAGCGGAGACAGGCGGATCGTAGGGGGCCGGACGATTGCGGCTGAACTCGTCGTAGTCGAAGGTGCTGTAGCGCGCACCACCGCGACCGCCGGCCGGGGTGGTGCGGAAGTTGCCCATGGGCTTGAAGTTCCACCCCAGGTAGGGGATGCCGGCGCGGCCCAGCGATTCGAGCATACGCCCCCAGGCCTCGATCCGCTCGTCGGCGTCGGGCAGCCCCAAGGGGATCTCGCGCCAACAGGACATGAAGATGTTGTTGAGCACCAGCCCATGCGCCTCCACCTTTTCGCGCGCCTGCTCGAAGAGGACGGTGCAATCTTTGCCGTTGCGCAGATCCTCACCCAACGAGGCGTCGACGCCGCTGACCCCGGCGCGCACGTCGAGGTGGATGGTGTCCACGCCGATGGCTTTGTAAAAACTCAAAATGTCGTCGTTGAAATCGGCCCAGCGGACCTGATCTTGGATGTACATGATCTTAGATTTCCTCCAGTTTGGCGCTTAAGGCGCGCCGCTCGCTCTCTTGCCGGGTTGTCCGGCATCTGACCAGCGCCGGGTTGAGTAGCCCGGAGCCTGCGGAGGGCGTATCGAAGCCAAGCGGGTTTGACGCTACACGTCGGTCGATTCGTGGCCTGACCATCAGCTCACAGACTCGCCAACTCCCTCGTCCGCACTCTCGGCGGGGAGAACCATCTTGCCTATGACCAGCGCCTGAGGCCCGGAGCCTGCGAGGCTATCACCTTGACCCGTTCCCCTTGATTTCGTCTCCCTCAATGCAGACGAATGGCCACAATCCACCCCGACGTGGCGTCGCAGTAGAGCAGATCGTCGCCCAGGCGGCTGAGGCAGTGCGGTTCCGGTTCACCGCCAGGCACAACGACGCGATCCAGTTCGCGGCCATCGTCGACGGACAGTTTGAGGATCACCCGATCCGCGGTGTGGACGACCCAAAGAATGTCGTCGATGCGGACGACGCCGTGGGCCACGCGCGTACGGGAGCGGGATGCTCTTCCGCACCGACCAATCGGCAATACGCACCTGGCTCAGCGTCTGCCGGCGCAGGGTGGTGATCCAGAGGTGGCCCGGCTCGTAGGCGTCGTACTCGATGCCGTGGACGCCGCCATCCCCCGGCACAGGCCAACGCTCCTGGGTGTCGCCGCTCTGGGCGTCGATGCGCAGGATCTCGCCATAGCCGGCTTTGGCGTCGGTGGGCCGCGGGCCACGCCAGATCGTGGCGTCACCGTTGGCCGCCAGCCACAGCGAGCCATCTCCCTCGCTCAGCCCGCTGGTGTTGGACGATTCAGTCGGGATCTCGCGCAGCAGCGGCGTCACCCCATACTCCGAGGGTGGGGCCATCTGGACCAAGGCCAGGCGGTCGCTGATCTGATCGGCGATCCACAGACCGTCCACCGTGGTCTGCACGCCGTTGGGCACGCCATACGGCGCACGAAAGAGCCGCTCAAAGGTTGGGTACATGATAGTCCTTCATTCTGGCAAGGCCACGTTGAATTCCTGGGCCAATGCGCTGAGTTGCGCCCACACCACGTCTTCGAGGACGATGCCGTCGACTTCGCGGCGGTGGCGGATCTCGCTTTCGATTTCACCGGGTACATAGATCTGTTTGACGCCCGGTGCAGTGGGCGACGATTTCACCCAATCCACCAGGGATTGGACCTCGCGCTTGTACTCGTCCACGTCGATGAAGGCGTCGATGCGCATGGCCAGGGCCACAAATCCGCTGCTGCCGCGCGTGGGCTTTTCGGTGCTGCACCCAGCCCAGGAAAGCCCACCGGCGATGGCGTCGATCATCATGCCCAGGCCGTAGCCCTTGTGGCCGAGCAGGCCGCCCAGGGGCAGCATGGCCGATTCCCCACTGCGGAAGGTCGCCGGGTCGGTGACAGGGTTGCCGGCGGCGTCGATCAGCCAGCCTTCAGGCACAGGCTGGTTGCGCTCGTAATAGACATCGATCTTGCCGCCCGCCACCATGCTCGTGGTAATGTCCAGCACCAGCGGATCGCCCTCAGTCGGGGCCGCGATGGCGATGGGATTGGGCGGCAGTCGCCGCTCCGTGCCGCCAAAGGGGACGGTGAAGCGGGCGCCGCCGTTGAGCATGATCACGCCGATACAATCCTGCGCCGCGGCCAGGGGCGGGTAGGCGCCCAGCCGCCCAATGTGCCCGGCATGGTGCACGGCCACGGCGCCCAACGCATACTGTTTGGCCCGCTCCACAGCAAGTTCCATGGCGCGGTACGCCGCCACCATGCCCAGACCCCCTTTGGCGTCGATCACCATCGTCGTGGGCGTCTCGCGCACCACGTCGTACTCGTCAAAAGGACGCAGTGTGCCCTTGCGCAGTCCGTCCACATAGGCGGGCAGGCGGCGTATGCCGTGGGAATCGTGGCCGAGCAGATTGGCCTCGACCAGATGGTCCGTCATGATGTGGGCTTGATCCGTGGGGACGCCCACGGCTTTGAAGAGATCGACGCCCAGATCGAGCAGGGCTTGGTGCGAAAAAACAGGCATACACTCCTCCTTACAAGCTATCGTGAATTCAACAAGATGCTCAACGCACCGCCTCTAACAAAGCCTCCGCCTTGGGCATGGGATCAGGCAGGATCTGGTGAACGGTATCCACTTCGAGGATGGTCCATCCGCGGGCGTGGGCGCGGGCCCAGGAGGTGGTCATCGCCCGCTCAAAGTAGGAACCCGGCTGCTTATCCGCCGAAAAGCGGACGTAGGTGCAGGGGATCTGGTGCGCTGGATTCTTGAGAATAAGTGGATCCGTCCAACTCTTCCAGGGGTGGGGCGCATTCTTCGAGGGCAGATCGTTGGGTCCCCGCATGACGGGAATCAGCCAGCCGTCGCCCTGCTCACGCACGCGTGCTTCCATTTCGGCGCGGGCATCGGGGTGGGTAACGTCGAGGCACGATTCGCCGTTTTCGGCGATCACGGCGTCCAGATAGATCAGCCGACGGATGCGTTCGGGCACGGCGTCGGCGACACCCGCGATCACAATACCGCCATAGCTATGACCGGCCAGGATCACATCGGTCAAATCTTCGTAGAGCAGCGTATTGACGACATCGGCAATGTGGGTGTCGAGACCGACGTCGCGGTCGGCCAGGTGAATGCGTTCGCCCAACCCCGTCAGGGTGGGCGTGTAGACAGTGTGACCGGCTGCCTGCAGGCGTGGCGTTACGTCCTTCCACACCCAGCCGCCTGCCGTGGTGCCGTGAACCAATACCAGGGTTGCCATCGCTTTCCCTCTTCGTTTCTGTAATGAATCAATGCGTCTCTACCACCAGCGACTGGAACCGCTCCTCGTCCCACTCTGCGCCCCAGCCGGGGCCGTCGGGCGGCACGATGTGCCCGTCCTCGATGAGGGGGGCGTTGGTCAGCCCCCAGAGCTCTCCCTGGGCACGGTTGAAATCAGGATCGAGGCTGAAATACTCGTAATAGTCGGTGTTGTCCACACAGCAGCCAAGGTGGGCATGGAGCAGCCCAAAGAGGCCGCCTTGCCCGTTCATCTCGACATTGGTGCCGTGCAGTTCGGCAAAGTGGGCCAGTTTGAGCACCTGCGTAGTACCAAAGGTGGCACGCACGCGCAGCCGATCCGTGGCGCCCTGGATCAGCCATTGCGCCGTCAGATCCATGTCGTGCATCAGCCGCTCGGTGGCGAGGACAGGGATGGTTAATTCGCGGCACAGCTCCTGATATTGGTTCATCTTCTGCTCGTGCATCGGCTCTTCCAGCCACAGAAAGTCAAGTTCTTCCAGCAGGTGACCGACCTCGATGGCCTCACGCAATGAATACGAACAGACCGGGTCGGTGATCAGCGTGTAGTCGGGGCCGACGCTCTCGCGGACTTCCCGGTAGATGGGGATGTCGGCCTTGCCACCCTTGTACGAGTGGAACTTGTAGGCCTGGATGCCCATGCTCTTGCCGCGCTGGATGTGTTCCAGATAGCGTTCAACCGGCATATCGCCGCCGGTGAGGTAGACGGGGAAGCGTTGGCGCACCTGCCCCACCAGGGCGTAAACGGGCAGATTGGCGGCCTTGCCCGCGATCTCCCACAGACAGTTGTCGAACTCGCCGAACCAGCCTGGCTCCTGATAAACCCAGCGTGTGCCCTTGTACAACATCTGAAAGAGACGTTCGCGGGCGAAAGGGCTTTCCCCGATCACATGTTCGCGCAGGATCTCAACGTGGCGCGGGTTCATGCTCGTATTGCAGCGCCCCGTGATGCCCTCGTCGGTCTCGACTTCGATAAAATTCTGGCGCAGTGGACGTTCCCCGGCGCCGCCGGTGTGCGTGTATTGGATGCGATGCAAATTCGGCACCTGCACCAGCCGGTGCGAGCGCTGCTTGCGTTCGGGATGCTCGAGGACGTAGAGCTTGACGTCGGTGATCTTCATGGGATCTCCTTGGGGTCGAGGATGGAAGAAAAACCGCAGAGAACATAGAACGGAAAATGACGTGCAAATCACTGCGCTCAGCGACCATCGGTATCATACAGATCCGCTACCTGCACGGCGGCGCCGTCCTGTGCGGCAGAGCGGTAGGCGGCATCAAGGACCTCTACCACGCGCAGCCCGATTTCGCCGGGTGACCCGTTGGCGGCGCGGCCGAGGACGAGGTCGACCAGATTGTTCGTGGTGGCGTAGCGCCGCTCGAGGTGTCCGCCGCTGAGCCAGGGTTCAAATTCCTGGCGCTCCCTGTTGGCGCCGCCGATGACCGCCGATGATTTGGAGTCGTCGATGTCTACCCAGCCCTGCGCGCAGTAGATCTGAAGGTCGATCTTATGCCCGGCGGGAATGTTGCCGGTGCCGCCCACGCTGGCCAGGGCGCCGTTGTCGAACTCGATGAGCAGCGCGTTGACCACGTCCACGGCCAGGCCCAGGTTGTGCATACGCGCCTGCACGCTGCGCGCACGCAGACCGGTCATGAAGAAGATCATGCCGAGCAGATGCGTCATCTGCAAGTGACCGTGTCCGCCGCCGGATCGTTTGGGATCGCTGTAGACGTCTCCGGGGCTGTTGACCTTGCCCACATTTTGAGCATTGCCCTGGTACATGTTCCAGATGTGCTGATTGAAAACGCCGCTGATGTACTGCACCGGTCCCAGCTCACCGCCGCTGATCAACTCACGCGCGCGGCGGGTCCACGGTGTGTAATTGTGGTTGTAGCCAATGCTGACCTGACCGCCACGCGACGCTGCGATCTCCAGCAATTCCCTGGCCTCGGCAGCGTGCAACGTCATCGGCTTTTCGATCAACGTGTGCAGACCGGCCTCGACACAGGGTTTGGCGACGGTATAGTGGCTGGCATGGTTGGTGGCCACGATCACCGCATCCAACACCTCGTTGCGCAGGAGATCGCCCACAGTGGTATAGCACCGCTGGATGCCAAAGGCAGCGGATGCAGCTTCGGCGCGCGCCGGATCGGCATCACAGATTGCGACCAGCCGCGCGTCCGGATTCGCCAACAGACCGGGGATGTGATTGTCTGTCGCCCACCAGCCCGTCCCAATCACAGCAATTCGTGCTTGCTCGCTCATACACGCCCCCGGATCGGCAGAAGCCCCATCAGTGTCCCCCCGAAAATCTGGTCCATATCCTGGGCAGAGATGAAATCACAGTAGCTTTGCAGACACTCAATCGACTGGCGATACGTCATCGCACGGCGCACTACAGGGTAATCCGATCCCCAACACATGCGCTGGGCCCCAAACGCGTTGTAAATGGCGCGCACATACGGATGCACATCGCGGAAGGGGAAGTCCCAGCGTGGGCCGGCGGTGCTGTAATAAAAGCCCGAGACCTTGACGAAGATGTTGGGCTGTTTGGCTGAGGCCAGAATTTCGTCAATGCTTTCCGGCGTTTCCACCTTAGGATGCCCCAAATGGTGAAGCAAGATCGGCAGATCAGGAAAGTGCTGCGCCACGCGGCGGATCGCCGGCTGCTGATGCGGGTGGCAAGAGAGGCTGGCAATCAGACTTCGATCGCATGCGGTATCGAAGAAGGCAAGTCCCTCATACGATGTCAGCCACGAACCGTCGTCCTCGAACTTTAAGTAGTGGGTAAAGCCGGCAATAGGCCAGCGCTGGGCCAGCGCCTCCAGCCGATCTGCCGCGCCGGGCCGGTGATAGGTTTCAGACCACAGACTGTCCACGTCGGCGACCTGAAAGAGCCGCGCCGGGAAACGGCGACAGGCATCGGCCACGTAGCTGTTGTTGTCGGGGTTGTGGTCGATCTGGGCAGAGACCACCAGCGCCCGTTCCACGTTGTTATGATTCATCTCGTGGATCAACTGTTCCGCTTTTCCACGCTGCTCAGGATCGGGCACCGGCGGCTGATAAGGCCAATAGGACCAGGCGTGGCAGTGGCTGTCGATGATCACGGTAGCTCCTTAGCGGTGGGTTTGGTGATTGAGAGTGAGGATTCGCCGCCAATCCTTAAAAAGGCTCCAGCCACGTCTCGGGAATCTCGATCCCAAACCCCGGTGCATCGCTGGGGACGAGGTAGCCATCCACAGCCACGGCTTGTCCGGGGATGCGTGGTGCGTCCTCCAGGGCCACGCCAGGGCGTGAACCGATAAAGTATTCCAACCAGGGTATGCCGGCGAAGGCGTAGCTAAAGTGCTGCCCGTAGGGATTGCGGGCTCCACCGTGCAGCATCACGCTGATCCCGGCGGCCTCGGTGGCGGCGACGATCTTCTGACAGGTGGTGACGCCGCCCACCCAGTTGATATCGGGCTGCAGGATGTCGGCGACCCGGTGCTTCACGGCCCACAAGAAGGGCACATGCGTATACCAGTGTTCGCCGGTGGTCAACGTCTGCCAGGGGAGTCGTTGGCGCAACTCAATGTGTGCGTCATAGTCTTCCGGCATCAGACACTCTTCCATCCACTTCAAGCGATAAGGACGCAGCGCCTCGGCCAAACGCACGGTATAGTCTACATCGAAAGCCATCCAACAGTCGAGCATGAGTTCGGCGTCATCGCCAATTGTCTCGCGGGCCTGGGCCACGAATTCCTCATTCTTGCGGATGCCGTCCAAGCCGTCTGCGGGGCCGTAGGGGCAGGCCAGTTTGAAGGCTTTGAAGCCCAATTCCTTATACCAATCCACATCGTTGCCGGTGACATAGCAGAACATTTTGTCGCGGGCCGGCCCGCCCAGCAATTCGTAGACGGGTTTACCCAACAACTTGCCTTTGAGATCCCACAGGGCCAGGTCCACGGCGCTGATGGCATAGGAGGCCAGCCCCTGGGTGCCGTAGGGTTTGGACATGCGGAACATCATATCGGCGATCTTCTCGGTGGCAAAACAGTCCTGACCGACCAGTTGTTTGGCAAATTGGGTATTGATGATGGCCGCAGAAATGGGGCCATTGTCGGTCTGCCCCAATCCCCAGGTCCCATCCTCCGCCGTCACCTTGCACCAGACCTGTTCCCAACCGGGCAGCCATAGGCCGCGCTGGCGCTTTACATGGGGATAGCGCGACATGGGATTCGCCACCTCGGCCTCTTCGGCCCAGGATGGACGTCGCCCTTGCGGTTGTTCATAGGGTGGAAACTTGACGCGCACAGCTTCGATGCGGGCGATCTTCATGCTTGATTCTCCTGTTCGGTGGATGGATGATGGACGACCGCTACGGAATCAACAAGACCTTCGACACATTGCCCGGCGCGTCGATCAAGCGATCGAACCAGGGGCCGCCCTCGGCGAGGGGGGCTTCGACGATCCACGGATCGAGACGGATCTTGTCCTGGCCGAGCAGGTCGACGGCGGCGGCAAAGTTGGCCGGCGAATAGGAGAACGACCCGCGCACGACGATCTCGCGGCGGATGATGTCGGCGGCGGGCATTTCGCTGACTTCCTCGTGCAGGCCACTGAGAATCGTCGTACCCGTGGGCTGTGTAGCCGAAATACACTGACGGCGGGTGACGGCTGTGCCCACGGCATCCAGGGCCACCGAGACGCCCAACCCCGTGGCTTCTTGCACGGTTTTAACCACGTCCACGCTGCGCGGGTCCAGGGTAACTGCGCCCAATTCACCGCCCATTGCCAGCCGTTCCCCATCCAGATCGGCGATGAAGACACGCTGCGCGCCTTTGAGTTTGAGCGTCTGCAAAGCCAACAGGCCAATCGGGCCGGCGCCGATGATCAGGCAGTCTTTGCCGTCGACGTCGCCCGCTAGTTCGGCGATGCGCACACCACAGGCCGTGGGTTCGGTGAGCGCACCGGTGCGCAAGGACATGTCTCTGGGCAGGACGGTGACCGTCTTGGCCGGCACGGAGACATATTCAGCGTAGGCGCCGGGGCGGTGGGCGCCGATCAGCCGCCGCGATGGACAAAGCTGGTCGAGTCCACGTCGTTGCAACTCCGAGTCGGCGGTGCAGTAAAGCGGGTTGACCGTGACGCCAATCCCCAGGGCAAGCGCCGGGTTTACGGAAGCGGCCTGATCGCCCATTTCCACGATTTCGCCCGAAAACTCGTGGCCCATCACCAAAGGCGGTACGCGCAGGGCATTGTGGCCCAGGTAGCCGCTTAATTCTGAACCGCAGATACCGGCATAGGCGACACGGATCACTACCTCGTCGGGCGCCGCACTCGGTTTATCAGTTTCGCGCAACTGCATGACACGCGGGGCCTCCCAAACCAGGGATTTCATAGTCGTTTCCTCTCGTGAATGGATCACTGTTGATGGTGTTGGGTTGGTGGTTGGATGTGGTATGCTACCGATGGTTCGCCCACAGACATTAAAAGGAGTTCTCGATTTGGCGCTATCTCGCTACGACCGCTTCACCCGGCGTTTGCCTTCAACCATGCAGCCTCTTGCCGCCGCCGGCCGTCTGTTATGGGATGAATGGCTGATCTACATTGTCTTCAATCTCATGTGGACGCTGTCGATGTTGACGATCCTCTTCGGGCCGCCGCTCACGTTTGGCCTGTTCTACGTCGCCCAGCGCAGCGTCGAAGGTCGCGTGGTCTCCTGGCGCCATCTTCTACAGGGAGCCCGACGCCACTTCTGGCAAAGTTGGCTATGGATGGCGGCCGATCTGCTGATTGTGGCCATGGTTGGCTATGCACTGATCTTTTATCAGGCCGTTCCCTACAACTGGGCGCGTGGGGCGCAGGCGATCATGGCGGCAGTGCTCGTCGGTTGGTTGACCCTTCAATTGTACGCGCTTCCCCTGCTAATGGTCCAGCCCGGGATCTCGCTGCGTTCGGCGTGGTTCCTGGCCTGGCGAACCATTCTGCGCCGCCCGCTCCCGGCCCTGATCGTCGCCCTGACCGTCGTTTCCTTCGCCATCCTCATCGTAGTGACCCAGGGATTGGGCTACATTCTCCTGGGGCCCGGCTTCGTTGCGCTGCTGAGTTGCCGATCGGTGGCGGAACGTAGCAACGGGTGAGCAGGCCGGTTTCACACCGCCCTGGCCGTTGATTCCCGCACCACGAGTTTGGCCTCAATTTGCACACGACGCAGCGGGAGCGTCGGCGTCGCCAACCGCTCGATGACCAGTCTGCCGGCCTGGCGCCCAATCTCCTCGCCCGATGAGCGTACCGATGTCAACGGTGGGTTGAGATAGGCGACCGCACCCTGATCCTGGATGAGCCGGCCGAAGGCGCCGTCGATACCAAGATCCAGGCGGCGCAGGCCGCAGGCGATCTGCTCTGGGATGGCTTCGCCGTCATCGCCGTCCCCTGGGACACGGCGCGCTGGGTCAATCAAGGGCTGATCCAGCCATTGGACGACTACATCGCCGTCTCGTCTATCCCCGACGCCGATCAAGTTGTGCCCGGCATCATCCCGTCTGTGCTCGAATCTACCAAGTCTGAAGGCAAACAGTACGCCATCCCCGGCAATGTAGGCAGCGTAGCGCTCGGCTGGTTCCTGGAACCGCTAACCAAAGCCGGTGTAGAGCCGCCCCTGACCTGGGATGAGATCCGCGTCGCCGCCGAGAAGATCAAAGAAACCAGCCCCGAACTGACCCCGTTTGATGCGGCAGCCAGCGCCTTGTGCGATCAGGTTGCTATGATTTGGGGCGCCACCAACAGCCCATACCGCGACGACGGTCTCATCCACTGGACGGGCGAAGCATCCATCGCGGCCCTGGAATGGAAGCAAAAGATGGTGGCTGATGGCCTCATGCCCGGCACCCACGGCGAAAGTTTCGGCAACTGGCTCAAGGGGGGTACCGCTATCTTGTCCTCGTTTGATGTCCACGGCACCATGGCGCAACAGACCTTCGGCGACGATGCCGCCACGACGGGGATCAACATGCGCCATGTCAAGGACGAGGTCGCCGGTGGCGCGCCCTTCTGGATCAACGGCTGCGTGGTACTCAACCAATCGAAAAACCCACAGGGCATGACGGATTTCTTGCTCTGGTGGTTTGGCCCCAATAACGAGGCGCAGGGCAAGCAGATTGCCGATGTAGCTGCCAAACCCGCCTACCAATACACCTATGATAAGTACATTGCCGGCGTACCCAAGCATCAATGGCAATTGGAAGGCATTGAGCTGGTGCGCGGTTCAGTCCCCTTCCAGACAAACCTGACCTGGGGCACCGAAAACAGTGTGGTCGCCTCGTGGATCGAGAAAGCTGTCGACCCGGCCAACAACATGAGCGCCATGGAAGCCATGGAAGGCGCCATGGAAGAGATCATGCAAGAAGTAGAAGAATTGCGCAGCTAGGCCGTACACCGAGATCAGAGAATGGGAGAGTAGGGATTGGGTGCTGTGTCTCAATCTCTACGCTCTCGTCTCCTCTTGAGACAGGAGTCAAGCCATGGGTGTGATACAGCGTAAGCGGCGCCGCGGGGATCCGACACAGAACAATTTACTAGGCTACTTTTTCATTGCACCGGCGATGATTCTGTACCTGGTGTTCAATGTCTGGCCCATCATTCGCGGGGTGCTGATGGCCTTTACCGACTATCGCTTCGTCTACCCCGATACACGGTGGGCGTTTAACGGTGTCGACAACTTTGTTAAGCTGGTCAGCGATCCCCGTGTGCGAGAGACGCTGCTGATCTCGCTGCGCTATACGGTGATCGTGGTGCCGCTGACGGTGGCGCTCGCCCTGTTGGTGGCCGTGCTAATCAGCCGTGTGGATGTGGGGGCAGGCTTCTACCGTTGGGTGGTCTACCTGCCCACGATTTTGCCGATTGCCGTCAGCTTCTTGACCTTTCAAGAACTGTACGGCAGCAAGTTTGGCTTTATCAACAGCGTCTTGCGTAGCTGGGGCGTCGAGAACCCTCCGAACTGGTTGGGGGCGGTATCCACGGCGCTGCCCGCGATTGGGTTTGCCCATGTGTGGATCATCTTCGGTTTCCCCACACTGCTCTTTCTGATTGGGATCTACAACATCGGCGTCACGCTCTACGAGGCTGCCGCCATCGACGGGGCCAATACCTGGCAGCAGTTCCGCCTGATCACGCTACCGCTGCTCAAGCCGACGTTGGCCATGGTGCTGATCTTGACCATCCCCGGCATTTTGACAGTGACCGATCCAATGCTGATCCTCACCGCCGGTGGCCCACAAGATTCGACGCGTACGTTGGGGCTTTATCTGTATCAGGTCGCCTTCCAACGTGGGGATCTGCGCCTGGGGTACGCATCGGCGATTAGTTTGACCATTAGCCTGGTGACGACTGCCATGGTCGCAGTCATCTTCTGGTGGTCACGCGAAAAGGACTAAACCGTATGGCAGATTCGCTGCTCACATCCCGATCTCCCCGCTCAACAATAGGAAGCCCGAGCAAGCGCCGATCCTGGTTGAGTCAGTTGCGCAACAGTAACTGGCCGGCCCATTTGCTAATGTTCGTGGTGATCTTCCTGGTGCTGCTGCCCATCTTGTGGCTTGTAGCCACCTCGTTCAAAGATGCCGAGGAGTTCTACACGAACCCGGCAGCACTGCTACCCAGGCAGATCAGTCTGGTGAACTTCGAGTACATGTTCACGGCCATCAACCAGTTGCCCATTTACATGCGCAACAGCTTCATTCTGGCCTTTGGTGTCACGATCATCCAGGTGACGGCAGCGTCGATGGCCGGATACGCCTTCGCCCGCATCAAGTTTCGGGGGCGCGATCTGATCTTTCTCGCCATCATCATCTCCATGTTCGTACCTCGTGGCGGTGGGCTGATGGCGCTCTACGAGTTGATGTCCACGCTCAAGCTGCGCAACAGTCTCTTTGGGCTGATCTTGCTCTTCTCGGCGGGGTTGCCTGTGCCCATGTTCATTATGCGCCAGGCATTCCTGGGGATTCCTAAAGAATTAGAAGAAGCGGCCCTGATCGACGGCGCCAACTGGTGGCAGGTCTTCTCGCGCATTGCCGTGCCGCTGGCGACCAGCGCCATGGTGATCGTGGCGACGCTGGCCTTTGTGGGGGTGTGGAGTGACTACTTGATCACGTACACCATGATCGACCGCGACAATCAGTTGACGATTTCGGTGGGCATCGGCAAGGTGCTGACCAGCGGCTACGAGACGGCCACCGCCATCGTCCCCCACCTGCGCGGGCAGTTTGCCAGCGAAGCGGCAGATGCCGCCATGCTCCTCTTCAGCGCGCTGCCCGTAATTGTGATCTACGCGCTGCTGCAAAAGTGGTTTATGAAGGGGATTACCGAAGGGGCGATCAAGTTCTGATCAGGGGGTGCGTCTATCTCTTTGGCAAAGTTTGAAGGCGGCGATCGGTCTGGTTCTTCCCGTTCAATCAGTTGACGGCGACAGAACCGCCTGGCACCACGCAAACAATGCTTGATCATCCCTGGCAAAAGACCAGAAAGCCGCCAACCAGCGTCGAGCAGGTTCATAGAGATCGGCCAACCCCTGTTCGGCCAACCAGTCTGCGGCGACGGTGCGGTCTTCCTCGCCGGCGGTGGGGGTGATCCAGGGATTGAGGTAGGCCGCCGCCGCCAGTGGATCGAGCCGACGATCCCCCACAATGGCCACCACTCCAAAATCGAGGACAGCCGTGATCGTCTCTCCTTCGGCCAGCATGTTGCCGGTAAAGGCGTCAAGGTGTACCAGCGTGGGGTGGAGCGGTTCGGGCCATGCCGCCGCCAGCGCGTCTGCATCCACATGGCCAAACACGTCGCGGGCCGTCGAGAGGCTGACCTGCGCCCGCTGCGCCAGATAGTCGGCAAAGGTAGCCGTGCGAATCGCGCGGTTCCCCACCAACTCCCCCACCCAGGGACGCTGCACCGTCAGGTCACCGAGGCGCGCGGCCGCGTCCAAATGGCTGCGGATCAGTGCGGTCCGTACATCGCCCGAAACCTCGGCCAGCAATTCGTTCACCGGGCGCCCCGGCAACCTGCGTTCGATGGTGACAATGCGCTCCTCGTGCGTCAGCGTATCCAGAACTGCCGGGATGGCGAAGGGCACACAGTGCGCACTGTCGGCGAGTTCGTCAAGCAAAGCAGTGCGCGCCGCCACGTTGGCCAGGTCGGTGCCAGGATGATAGATGCGGGCCACCCGCTCCGCGTCCACAGCGTAGACGACGGCTTCGCCGCCCTGGCCCAGACGTTGGTCAGAAGAGATTCCCAGCCAATCGAAGAGGTTTCGGGGGTCCGCCATCGTCATCTGGCCGCCGGCCGATGTTCAACCAATGTCGTACTCACCGTTTGATTCCCTACCGCCACGTAAATCTCCCCTGCCGTCACGGTGACGGTTAGCGCCGTGCGCCGCTCGATCAGCGCCGCCAGTTGCTCGACGAAGCGACGATCGAGGGCATAGATGGCGATCTCGTCGGCGCGATGGATCTTCTTCCCCGCCAACTGCGCCAGGAACTGGTCCGGGTCACGATGGGTATAGACGGCTACACGCTCGGCCAGACGGCTGCCGCGGTGCAGCCGTTCGGCGTCGGGCAATCCCACTTCGATCCAGGCCAGCGGCTTGCCCGTCAGGTCGCGCACCCAGATAGCGGGCTCGTCCCCGGCGGCGACGCCCTGGCTGAGTGAGATCCCCTCGGTATACTCCAGACAGTAGGCCAAGATCCGCACCGCCATAAACTCGGCCGATTCCGACGGCTGCCGCGCTACGCGCAGATCAAGCGACTCGTAGACACCCCGATCCACGTGAGAAAGTTCGATAGACAGGGTGTAGATGGTTGCAGTGAGGGCCATATCAAGTCCGTTCGCTCATCATAGAAAGAATTCTATCCCTGGATCCGTCTGCTTAACTTTTGTTGTACGCCCTTTGTTGACGATGAAAGGCGGAATGCAGGGGCTACCCCACGTGAAACGTTGTACAACAAACCGGCTGAGACTGCACAACGGACAGTCTGTTTGCGTCATGAACGCTATCGTTTCCGCCGACGACACCGAATCCACCGCTCGTCTATACTGCTTAGATACTGTGCTGTGTTGGCTTGTCCGCTCAGGGATTCTGAGGATAGCCAGATAGGAGACGATTATGCGAACTGTCTATTTCCCACTCTATATATTGCGCCCGTTCGAGCGGGGCATCCAGGAAACGCTGGGCAAATACAGTGGATTTGTGATGCCCGGCCTGGGATTTCAAATTCCCTTCATTCACGTCGTGCGAATCCGCGACGTGCGCGAACACACAATGGACATCCATCCCCAGCCGGTGATTACCAAAGATAATGTAGAAATCACCGTTGACGGAATCATGTGGGTGCGCCCCACCGCCGACGAAGAATCCATCAAGCGTACCTTCTATAGCATCGACGACTGGAAGCGCGCCATCGCCCAATTGGCCATGACCAATCTACGCCAGGAGTTCGGCGATCTGACGTTGGATGAAAGCCTGGTCGCCCGTGAAACCATCGCCACCAATCTACAGCGAATCCTCAACAGCTTCGCCGTGGAGTGGGGACTAACCGTGAGCAAAGTCGAGATCCGCCTGATCGATCCGCCCGAAGATATCAAGCGGGCCATGCACAAGCAGAAGACAGCCGAACAAGAACGGCGCTCCATGCGTCTGCTGGCTACCGGCGAGTTTGAAGCCGCCGAACAGCAAAAACTGGCAATTATCCAGCGGGCACAAGGGGAACGCGAAGCCGCCGTGCAGGTGGCGCAGGGCAAGGCCGAAGCCATTCAACTGGTGAACGAAGCAGCCGAGCGCTACTTCGTGGGCAATGCTCAGATTCTCAAACAGATGGAGATGATCGAAACGTCTTTGCGCGACAACGCCACGATCGTCATTACCGAACACGGCATCAGTCCAACGTTGTTGCTAGGCAGTCTACCGATCACCATGACGCACGCCGAGACGAACGGCCACGCCACAGTCCTCGCCGGCAGCGCCAGCGCTTTTAGCTCGTGAAGTCCGCTGTAACCTACCAGTTTTTAGCAAACCAGACACTATCAAGGAGCAGAGATCATGACTAAAGGTCAAGAAAAGAAAAAAGACGACAAGACGAAGCCGGCGAAAACACCCAAGGAGAAGAAGCAGTCTAAGCGCGACAAGAAAGACCAGAAAGACAAGCCAGGTCTGCTTGAACCACTCAAGAAATAGACCTGCTCTGCCGTTGCTGGATGATACGGCACAGCGCCATCAGGCGCAAGTTGTGCCGGGTGTGACACTGCCCGAAGGAGTCTCGTGAGCCGACCATCAGGCAAAAACAGCGAGGATTCAGGGAGCCGGATCACTTCGGTTCGGCTACTGCTGGCCGACGACCAGCCGCGGGTGCGGCAGAGTCTGAAGGCGCTGCTCACTGCCCTGCGTTGGCGTACACCAAACTATACTGACGTCCTTTTTGAGATCGTTGGAGCAGCCGATGATGGTCAAACGACAGTGCAGCAGGTGCAGGCGCTTCACCCTGATGTCGTCGTGCTGGATCTGCCCACGCATGATTCGGCAATCCAGGCCTTACCCTCAGAAGAGAAGCTGGATGGGCTAACCGTTATTCGGATCATCAAACGTCGGTGGCCGGAGATCAGGATCGTCGTCCTCACCATGTATGCCACCGACCGTTCCGCCGTGTTATTGGCAGGCGCCGATGTCTTTCTACTGAAGGGCGGCCCCACCCGTGAACTTATGGAAGCGGTCATGCCCGCCGGAATAATTAGCTGAACCGAGCGAATTCCCAAAACAAAAGACCACCCAATGGGCGGCCTTTTGTGTCTCTTTGGTATAGGCTATTTAACCCTGGCGGGGCAGACAATGTGCAGGGTTATCCATCTTCGGGGTTGGTAGCGTCTTCGGCAGTCAACCCTTGGCGCACGGCATAGAGCGCGGCCTGGGTACGGCTGGCCAGGTGAAGTTTGCTCAAGATACGGCTCACATGCGCGCGTACAGTCGATTCGCTGACCACCAATTCGTCGGCAATGTCCTGGTTGCTCAGCCCTTGGGCGACCAGTTGTAACACCGTCATCTCGCGCTCAGTCAGTGCTTCGGGTGGAGCTTCTTGTTCAGGCGCCTGTTTTACCTCTTGCAACAACTTGCGGGCGATGATGGGATGGAGCGCCGGTTCGCCACGGTGCACCTGGCGAATGGCCCGCACGAGATCGTCGGGTGAGGAATCTTTGAGCAGGTAGCCTACGGCGCCGGCTTTGATGGCGGGGAAGAGCTTGTTGTCTGCGGCAAAACTGGTCAGTACGAGGACGCGTGCGCCGGGGCGCCGGCTGGTAATCTGGCGCGTTGCTTCGATGCCGTCCATCCCCGGCATCAAGAGGTCCATCAGGATGACATCGGGCTGCATGTCCTGGTCCTGGCGCACGGCGTCTTCGCCGTCGGCTACTTCGGCCACGATCTCAAACCCGCCTGATTCAGTCAGCAAGGCGCGGATGCCCTTGCGCACAATGGCATGATCGTCAACAATTAAGACTCGAATCACAGCGTCACCTCAACTGTAAGATGTGTACCCTGATTGGGTCCACTTTCATAGGTTAGTTCACCACCGAGCCGCTCGGCTCGTTGGGCGATGCTGCGTAGACCGCCGCTACCACGGCCTTCGGCGCCGGCCGACTTCACGTCGAAGCCCACCCCGTCATCGATCACGTCGAGGCGAACGGTGGCTGCGGTGAACTGAAGGTGCACGGTAACATTGCGGGCCGCAGCATGTTTGCGCACGTTGTTGAGGGCTTCTTGCGCGATCCAGTAGAGATCTTCCTCGATGATGAGAGGCAAGCGTCGTTCCCCTTCCACGCGCAGGTAGGTTTGCAGCCCACCGCGTTCTTCAACCGCAGCCAGACGCGCCTGCAATGCGGCCACCAATCCTTCGGCTTCAAGCACAGGTGGGTGTAGCTGAAAGATGAGCAAGCGCATGTCGCGCATCCCTTCTTGGGCCGTCTCCTGCAACTCAGAGAGATACTCCGCAGCCACCGCTCCTTTGCCCGCAGCCAAGGCCAGCGCAGCAGCATTGGCATAGAGGGTTACACTGTAAAGCGACTGTGTCACCGAATCGTGCATTTCACGCGCCAACCGCTGCCGCTCTTCGAGCACCGCCATCTGTTCGGCCTGGCGCTGGAGCCGGGCATGCTCAATTGCCATGGCCGCCTGGTTGGCAAAAACCGACATGATGCGCACATCCTCATCGGTGAATCCACCCTCCTTGTTGACCACATCCAGCACGCCGATAATGCCGCCGTTGACATGCAACGGCAGGGCGAGCAGCGCCGTGAGATCGGTTGGCCATTGATAGATCTGGGCGTCCGCCAAAAGGGCCGGCTCGTTCACACGCATCGGCTCTCCCTTACGCACCACCTGCCCGGCCAGCGAGCCGTCCACGGGCAGGCGTTCGACGCCAGAGAGAGAGGCCTGCCCAATCGGTGTTTCACCTCGAGCCAGGCTTGATCTGTGAGCAGCAAGATGGCGCTGCCCGTCGCCCCGATCAATCCCTGCGCCTCCGCACAGACCGTATTCAGCACTTGTTCCAGCACGGTCTTTTGAAGCAGGCTCACCAATACGCGACCAAAGCTTTCGCTCTCGGCCAGCCGGCGCTGTAGTTCGTCGTGCAGTTCGGCATTCTGCAAAGCCAGTGCGGTGGCCGTCTGATCGCGCTCGATAATTTGGTCCTCAAGCGCGTCAATTACCTGCTGTATGCGCGGAACATCGATTGGCTTCGAGATTTTGTAGGGCATTGCATAGCCGCCTGAACTGGTGATTGGCGAATCCCCGGCGTGGAGCCACTTGGAAACCCATTGTTTGGCTGGCACCGGTCGAAGAGCACAGAGCCGGCGCAGGGCCAAGACGCAGCGCCTGTATCCGACGAAACCCGACGGTTCGTAGGGCCCAAATCCAGGACGAACCCTTAGCCCGCCATTTCCAACACGAAGTAACAGCCCGGATTCCAGGCCTGGCAGATCAGGTAGAGCCTCTCTTTGTGGACGTGGAAGACGACGTTGTGCAGGTGTTGGGCCAGATCCACGCCCAATTCCTCTTTGGGGCGGATGGTCGAAAGCAACTCGAAGCTCTCGCCGTCGAGGATGTAAATCGGCGCGGGCCGATCCGCCACGGGATCGCGCAGACAGCCGATCACGGCCAACAGACGCCCCCGATATTCGGTGTAGTTGATGCCGCAGGGCCACGCCCCGGAAGGCACACCGTACGAGGCCACGAAGCGACCGTCCAGGTCGTGCGCCTGGATGCGCGAACTAGGCCGGTCGGCAATCGTCAGGTGATGATGGGTCGGGTGCAGGTTGAGCCCGTGGGCAGTGGCGAACTTGCCGTTTTCCTGCGCATCCTCGGTTTTGCCGCCGAAGACGCCTGTCCAGGCGTGGCTGGGCAGATCGTTGATGCTGATATAGTTGGCGCCGTAACCATCGGCCACGTACAACTGATCGTCGACCAGCGCCGTGTCCGTAGGGCGGTAGGGTGTCTCGGCAGCGGCATACTCCTCTAGCTCCGGCCGTGTCAGGACAAACTCGATGCTGCCATCCAGATTGAGGACGGCCACCTTCTCGTCCTGGTTGGCGGGGAGGAAGAGACGCCAGCCGCCATCGAATTCACCGATCTTGGTGCTGTGGAAGTTCATCGGCTTGAGCACATCGGGCAGGGCCAGGATCGACTGGCTCGACAGGTCCGGCTCGATGCGCATGATACCACAACCGGGCATGCCGTAGTAGATCTGTCCCCGGTCGGGCCGGGGATCGACGGCAAAGCCTCCGTGCAAATTCACTTCACACGCTGCCGCCTCGCCGGGCAGATTGCGCAGATCAGGGCGGTGGACAAAACGAAACGGCGTTTGGCCGCTGCTGAGTTCGGGCATGGTGGGTGACTTTCTGTGGTTGGATGGTGATTACTTCGGAAAAGTAATCTTACCCGTCTGATGCGCTTTGATCCAGTCCCAGTCAATGTCGACGCCCAAACCGGGGCCATCGGGGACAGGCACGCAGCCATGTTCGTCGATGGCGTCGAGGGCGTCGCTGTAGTTGGTGTAGACGCCATGTTCCGAGGCGGGCGCCTTGGGGTGGACGAGACCCAGTTCGTAGTAGTTGGCATTGCGCACAGAGGCCATGACGTGACGCTGCGCCGGTCCTGGCGCGTGGATCTCAACATCGAGGCCAAAGCCTTCGGCGGCGTGGGCGACCTTCATGGCGCCGGTGATGCCCATATCGTAGGTGGGGTTGACGCGCATATAGTCGGTGGCCTCGGCCAGCACCATATCCACCTTTGGCTCCAGCGTGCGTACATGCTCGCCCATGAGGATTGGCGTCTTGATCAACTGGCGCAGTTTGCGATGGGCGTTGAACGAGAGACCACCGTCCTTAAAGGGATCTTCGTACCAGTAGAAGTTGGCCTCATCGCAGGCGCGGCCCACGGCCAGGGCATCGGCGAAGGTCTCGTACTCACAGGCGGGGTCGAGCATCAAATGCATCTCTGGCCCGATCACCTCGCGCACCTTGAGCACATTGTCGATCTCACGCTGGATAGGCGCATGGCTCCAGCCGTGGATCTTGAAGGCTTTGTAGCCCATCTCTTTGCACTGCACACAGAACTCGGCGAAGGCTTCGGGGCTGTCGAGGCCGCCATTCTCATCGCCGTGATAGGTGGACGCGTAGGCGGGCAGCGTCTTGCGATAGCCGCCCAGAAGTTCCCAGATCGGCGCGTTGTAGAGCTTGCCCGCGATATCCCAGAGGGCGATGTCGACCGGGCCCATGCTCATGCGATCATACTTGCGCAGGCCGCGCTTAACATCGTTGTAGATCAACTCGCGCTGCAGCGGGTTGCGCCCCAATAAATAGTTGACATACATTTCCATCTGCACGTAGTCGCCGCGAGTGCCGCCCACAAACTCACCCGTGATGCCGGAGTCGGTGTGGATCTGCAAGATGTGGCCCGTCCGCTTGAGCACGGCGCCCTCTTTATAGACGGTGTTAAAGCTGTTGTAGTAGTCATCGGATGAGAGATTGGGCGTCTCCCACTGGAACTCCGTCACGTCGATCTGAGCAATGATTGGCTGGTTGGGCATGACAATCTCCTGACGTATGCTTGAGTGAAAGGAAGCTTGAGTTGAAGGTTGAGAGTAGGTGGTTACGTCTTCTGCGCTGCCACAACGGGCAGCGGCTGTTTCAAAATGCTCCACATCAGCATGCTCCCCATCATCGTGAGGACGATGCCAATCAAAAAGAGGTTGGGGTATCCCCAGCGGGCGGCGAAGTAACCACCCAGGATGCTGACGCCGCCGAAACTGAGGCCCATCGCCATCGATGAGATGCCGTAGGCCGTGGCCCGCCAATGACGTTCCATCGATTCCATCTGATAGATTTGCAACGCCGGCATCCACAGCGCCGTGATGGTGACAATGCCGGCGCGGCCAATCCCGGCCCCCGTCCAGTGATGCACCGATCCCAACGGCAGCAAGAGGAGGATGCTGGCAAAGCCGGTCATCATCATGATCCAGCCGTTGCCGCGCCGCGCCGCCAACGAGGGCACCAGTAAGGGCACAAAGACCGCCCCCGCCTGCCCGATCCCTGTGATCAATCCGATTGCAGCGGGGGCCAGACGCAGATCAGTATCGAGATAGGGGTTACAGAACGATTGACAGGTGGCCCAGCCGGCGTTAATCAGAAAGACGTGGAGCACCAGCAGGCCCACCGGCCAGGCGGGGAACGGACCATAGGCATCCCCGGTGGTGACGACCTCGGACTGCTCCACGGGCTTAATGCGCAACAGGAAGAAGAAGCCGATCAGGCAGAGCAGCACGCTCATCCATAGCCCCAGCCGGTATGGACCAGGTTGATCCACTGTTTCGCCGATCATGAGGGCGAAGAGATCGGGCAGTATGCCGCCAAAGACGGTGCCAAAGAGCGTACCTAGCCCGCGCAACACTGCGTTGAAGGCGTAGACGTCGTTGCGGTTGGCGTCGGTGGTTGCAGACATGAGCGACGGCACCAGATTGATGCCGAAGAGCGCCCAACCACTCGTGGTTACCACCTGCGAAAGGATCGGCCAGGCCGACTGCCAACCCAGCGGTACGCTCTCGGTAAGCGGCAGGATCACCATTCCCAAGATCGTGATCAGCCCGCCCAGACGCATGGCACGCAACAGACCGATCCGCTCACCGATGATGCCCGCCGGCAGGCTCATCAGCATCCACGTAAACGCGCCCGACGCATTAAAGAAGCCCACATACTCCGGTCCATGGCCCAGACGAAGCATGTAAAGCACCTTCAACAGCGCCTGAATCCCAAAGAAGCTGATTGCCATCAGCCCCGACACAATCAACAGCCGCTTCACATCCGGCCGAAAGCGAGAGAACGAAGAAAGGGGAAGCTTCAAGGCGTTACTCACTGGTGAGATTTGTAATGGAACAGACCATAGACGACCGGGCGTTTTGGTCAGCGATATCCGTCGTCTATTTCACTCGGACACAGGGTTGGTTCTTCAAGAAATCATCGTTCAACTCCACGCCCAGCCCCGGCTCTGTGGGAATGGGCAGGTAGCCATCGACGATCTGTTTCTCCAACGGATTCAGGACGACTTCGTAGTGTTCGGCAGGCCGGTACGGGAAGGTCTCTTGAATGATGAAGTTGGGGGTACAGGCGTCGACCTGCACCGAGGCCGCCGTTAGCACCGGGCTGGCGCAGTTGTGCGGCTGCACATGGATGTTGTAGGTCTCGGCGTAGGTGGCGATCTTCTTGACTTCGCTGATACCGCCCGCAAGGCCCAGATCAGGCTGAAGGATGGCGAGCGCCTGCTGTTCGATGTACTGGCGGAAGCCGTAGCGGGTGTAAAGCCGTTCGCCCGCGGCCAGCGGAATGTTGACGTTCTCGGCCACCTTGGCCATCACATCCACATTGTGCGCGTCCACGGGTTCTTCGTAGAAGAAGGGATCGTACTCTTCCAGCCGCTGCCCGGCGCGAATCGCCGAGGTCGTCCCCAAATTGCCGTGGACTTCCACGCAGATGATGAAATCGGGGCCGCCGGCCTCACGCACCGCCGCCACGCGCTCGACGGCAAGGTCCTCACGCTCTTTGGAGAGTGCGCGCTTTGAATATTCGTTGACGCCGTCGGGCCGCTTGCGGAAGGGATCGAACTTCACCGCCTTCCAGCCCTCGGCCATGATCTTCTGGATCGGTTCCGTCCACTCAGGACCGCGGTTGTAGTCGTGGTACCAGCCGTTGGCATAGGCCAGCAGCCGATCGTGGCAGCGCCCGCCCAGCAATTCGTAAACAGGCACGCCCAGCGCTTTGCCCTTGATGTCCCATAGAGCGTGATCGATGGCGCTCATGCCGCCGAAGATGACGGGGCCGCCGCCCTGGCCCCAGAAAGTCTTACGGTACATCGTGTCCCACAGTTCCTCAATACGGAAAGGATCGGCGCCGATCAGAAATTCAGCGGCCAGATTCTTCACCATGCCCGCGCCGGCAGAGCCGCCCGAACCATAGGCCAACCCCACTTCGCCTACACCGCTGATCCCGGCGTCCGTGTGAATGCGGATCAACACCGGGTGCCAGTTGGGCGTATTCTGATAGTGAACTTCGTAAATTTCAACTTCGCTGATCTTCATGGGTCTTCTCCTCGGTTGTAATTCTCCTCGGTTGTAAGATGTGACTGCGCTTTGCAAACTCTTACGCCACCAACGCCGTCAGTAATGCCTTGATATAGCCCACCGAGTAGCCCCAGCCCACATCCTTCGTCTTGTTGTCACCGGGAATGGTGGGGATGTGGTCGGGGTTGATGTAGCCGTCAAAGCCGACTTTCTGAAGTTCCTTGAGGATCTTGAACATGTTGAGATCGCCGTCGTCGAGCAGCGTTTCTTCGTAGGCCCCAGCAGTGGCGAGGCTGCCGCGTACGTTGCGCATGTGCACCATGAAGATCTTGCCCTTGCGCCCATAGTTGTTGATCTCATCGATCACCAGCGAACTGCCGCCCGCCTCGGAACGGGTGCCGATGCAGTAGACGTAGCCCACGTTGGGGCTGGGGAAGGCGTCGATCACCCGGTGAAAGCCGATGCCGCCAAAGGGGGTGTCCACGTTAGGTGTGTCCGACGGGTGGACGGCCAGCTTGATGTCGTATTCCTCGGCGATGGGGACCAATCGCTCGAAGGCGACACAGAAGCGGCTCCACCAGCGGTCGAGTTCGGAGCGGGTGGGGCGTGCGGCGGGGTCGTGCACCAGCGTCTCGGCGCGCGCCATATAGCCGCCACGGTGCGGAGTCTGGTAGCGGTCCATCATCTGCTTGAAGACATCACCCTCGAAGCGCTGGCGGGCGATGGGCAGCCGCGCCTTACCGAAGACCTCCAGCGCCCTGGCGGCGTTGTTCAGTTCGTCCTCGGCGCCGGCCTTGTCTTGCATAAACACATCGCTGAGATCGGGGATGGTGACCCGGTTAATTTCCATGCCCAGCGCACGCAGCCGTTTACGCAGAGCCAGCACGCCCTCTAGATCGGGATACCCCTGTTCGCTGACACCGGGCATCTCTTGATAGCCGCCAAAATCAATGGCATCGGCACCCACCGCCACACGTTGACGGATGAAGGTGTCGGTGATCTCGGCGTTGTGGCTAAAAACAGAAACTTTCATCATGTTACCAGGTCCTCTCTTTTAACAATTCCTGAACGGCCTCGCGCGGCACGGAGAGTTCGTCGATGTGATCTTCGAGCCAGCGCGAGAAATCCGCTTCGATGTGATCTTCCCAACGGCGGTCAATTTCGCCGGAAGTGTAGACGCCCTCACGCAGGCGCTGTTTGCCGAAGTCGTCGCGCAGGCGGATCAATTCGGAGGTCTTCACTACCTTCTCGGCCAGGTGCGCAGGGACAAACATCACGCCATCCTTGCGGCCGAGGACGATATCACCGGGCATGACCGTCACCTGGCCGATGCGGGTGGGGCAGTTGACACCCAGCAGCATGATCGTGGGCGAGGCGTAGGTAGGGTGTAGCCCGCGCACAAAGGAGACGAAGCCGGGCAGTTCATCGATGCCGTCGATGTCGCGCACGGCGGCATCGTGGACCACACCGTTGCCCGATTTGCTCCAGATCGAGGTAGCCAGGTTATCACCGATGATCGGCCCCTGCTCGATTTTGCCGTAGACATCGGCCACGTAGACGTCGCCGGGCACGAGCATGTCGATGGGCCAGGAGATCTGGTCACCCACGCAGCCGAGGCGCGCGCCTTTTTCTTCCATCACCCGCCGCATATCCGGGCGGCGCGGCATATAGAGCGCCGTCAGCGCCCGCCCCACCAGCACCTCGCCCGGTCGGGTACACATGAAACCATCGGCGTACTGGTGATGGTATCCATCCCCGCGCAGCACACCCCAGGCCTGGGTAACCGTCACCTGCTTCATGCGCTCAATGATACCGTCGGGCACCTTGGGGCGACCGTCCTCGAAGCGTTCACCCGTCCAGTCGGGGGTATACTCGATCAGTTCTTGCGGGCTCATGTTAAAGGGTGCGAATTTTTCCATGCTAGATCCTTTAGGTGGCAGTTTCAGTTCAATGTGAAGCAATACTCACGCATACTCCCTTGCTCAATCTACCATCAATGGGCATAGGCGTTAAGTTAAGGCTCTATGCTTCACGCCCCCCGCGTCCTCGTGTGCAGGCAAGAGAATTGGCCACAAAGAACACAAAGAACGCAAAGAAGAAGATGGCAACGTCCTTATCTATGTGTTCTTTGTGTTCTCTGTGGCTCTTCCCTTCTGGACGTGACGCCAGGAGGCGAAGACCCCGGCACTTGCTCGAACGGAGCTTATCTTAACGCCTATGCCGTCAATGGGTCACCATGTGGATCATTGACAATGCTATCAAGATCCGGTTTGGTGGCACCCCATCATCCCATCATCTCATCCCCCTTCACCCCTTCACCCCTTCATCCCCTTCACCGCGCATGCGGATAATGCCCCGCCGGATGCTTGAGTAACTCCTCTTCGATCAGATCCGACCCCAGCCCAGGGCGATCCGGGATCTTCAAATAGCCGTCCTCAATTTCAAACGGATGCGTCATCAGGTCATCACGCCAGGGGGCATCGTCGACGTCGAGTTCCTGGATGAAGAAGTTGGGCACGGTGGCGCAGATGTTGGCCGAGACCAGCGTGTTGATCGGGCTGTGGCAATTGTGTGGCGCGATCAGGGTGTCGTAGGCGTGGGCCAGATCGCAGATTTTCTTGCCCATGGTGATGCCGTTCCAGGCGAAGTCGGGCATGATCACGTCCTGGGCGTGTCGCTCCAGGAAAGGACGGTACCCCTGCTGGCCAAAGATGCTTTCGCCGGTGCAGATCGTCGTGCGCGTCGACTGCCGAATCAGTTGTAAGGCGTCCGGGTCGAAGGTCTCGGTCTCCAGCCACATCAGGTTGTACGGCTCCAGTGCCTGTGCCAACTTGACGGCGCCGCCCAATTTGAAGGTGAAGGCCACATCCAGGGCGATCCCCACATCCGGCCCGAAGACCTCACGGAAGATGCCTACGATCAGTTCAGCGTTGCGGATCACCGAGGGATGGGCGTCGCCGGCATGGTTCGTAAAGCGGTTCAGGAGCGGCGTAGCCTCGGGGTGATCTTTGAGGGCGAAGAGGTTCGTCTTAACCGCGGTGTAGCCGCGATCGACCACTTCCTGGGCCAGGCGGCGCAGATCGTCGCTGGTTTCGACTTTGGGCAGGGCCAGCGTTTCGGCGTGACGTGCCCGCACAGATCCACAGTGCGACCAGTAGAGGCGCAGGTTGTCACGCATCTTGCCGCCCAGAAGTTGCCACACCGGCGCGCCCAGCACTTTGCCGCGAATATCCCACAGCGCCGAGTCGATGCCCGACATGGCCTTGTAGGCGATGCCGCCTATGTGGCGCACCGAGGCTGTATGCAAATCCCACCAGATCGCCTCGGCCTGCATCGGATCGCGCCCGATCACCCATTCGGCATAGCGAGCCACCGTCGCCGCCACCGGTCCTGGTGACCCCCAGTCGGTGCAATCGCCCCAGCCCACCAACCCCGGCTCATTTGTTTCCACCTTTACAAACGTCCACGGTCGAAAGCCGCCATCCACGAGAAAAGTCTTGATACTTGTGATCTTCATGGTTTCATTCCATTCCGGTGCCAGACTCTTGAAAGACTTCGCTTCTTCTCTGTGGCCAATCCTACTGTCTTCATCGCCACAGAGAACACAAAGAGCACATAGATAAATGCCTTCCGTTCTGCTTTGTGTTCTATGCGTTCTCTGTGGCCAATCCTTCCACCTTCATCGACACAGAGAACATAAAGAGATCACACATCAGCTCGGTGTTTTGATTTGCCGTCTTCCCAGACGAATTTGCGGATCTCAAACTTGAATGATCCAAAGTTGATCAGCATACCGTGTTTCAGTCGGGACGATTTGAGATATCCAAGGATCTGCGCCTGATGTTCTGCGCCAAGCGCTTTGGTCGCCTTCAGCTCGACAATCACCTCTTGCCCCACCAACAGGTCGGCGTAATAATCACCGATCAATGCACCATCTTCATCATAGACACGTATGGGTTGCTGTTGCTGAACATCGAGTCCAGCTTTCCGTAGCCGGTGTGCCAGCGCGTTTTCGTACACCTTCTCCAAATGACCATGTCCGTGATAGACGTGGATATCATAGGCAATTTGTCGGATCTGGCTACAGAGTGCATCGATTTCCTCCATCACTCCCCCTAATACTTCAGAGATTGTTCAGCCACAGAGAACACAGAGAACACATAGATACACGCTGTGTCTTCTGCTTTGTGTTCTATGCGTTCTTTGTGGCCATTTCCTACTGCCTTTTCCACCACAGAGAACACAGAGAACACATAGATACACGCTGTGTCTTCTGCTTTGTGTTCTATGCGTTCTTTGTGGCCATTTCCTACTGCCTTTTCCACCACAGAGAACACAGAGAACACATAGATACACGCTGTGTCTTCTGCTTTGTGTTCTATGCGTTCTTTGTGGCCAATTCCTACTGCCTTTTCCACCACAGAGAACACAGAGAACACATAGATACACGCTGTGTCTTCTGCTTTGTGTTCTATGCGTTCTTTGTGGCCATTTCCTACTGCCTTTTCCACCACAGAGAACACAGAGAACACATAGATACATGCTGTGTCTTCTGCTTTGTGTTCTATGCGTTCTTTGTGGCCAATCCTACTGCCTTCATCGCCACAGAGAACGCATAGAACACATAGATAAATGCCTTCCCTTCTGCTTTGTGTCTTTTGTGGTGAAATCTCTTGTCTACGGTTGCGCGTCAACCACCTTCAACCGACGCCCCATCTGCTGGCGGGCCGGTTCTGCCCCCGAGCTCCCCACCAGGAAGTCGAGATCGCAGCCGGTGTTGGCCTGCATCACATGTTCGGTGTAGAGACGTACGTAGCCCCGATCTTGCGGATGCGCCGGCGCCGTCCACGCCGCACGGCGACGCGACAGTTCTTCCTCCGAGACGTCCAGGTGCAGGCGGCGGTTGGCAACGTCGAGTTCGATCCAGTCGCCCTCCTGTACCAGCGCCAGGGGACCACCGACCGCCGACTCCGGCGCGACGTGAAGCACAACGGTGCCGTAGGCCGTACCGCTCATGCGCCCGTCAGAGATACGCACCATGTCGCGCACACCCTGTTCGAGCAGCTTTTTGGGCAGTCCCATTTTGCCTTCTTCGGGCATGCCCGGGAAGCCCCTCGGCCCAATCCCCTTGAGGACCATCACACTGTCGGCGCTGACGTCGAGATCGGGGTCATCAATGCGCTCGTAGTAGTCTTCGATGCTCTCGAAGACAACCGCCTGCCCGCGATGCTGCAGCAGGTCCGGCGTGGCGGCCGACGGCTTGATCACCGCCCCATCGGGACAAAGGTTGCCGTAGAGGATGGTGGTGCCCGACCGCTCGGCCCACGGTTTTTCAATGCCGGCAATCACATCGTCGTTGTAGCAGATCGCGCCTTCGGTGTTTTCGGCCACCGTCTTGCCGGTAACCGTGATGGCGTCCATGTGCAGGCGGTCTTTGAGTTGCTGGATCACCACAGGCAGGCCGCCGGCATAGTAGAAGTCTTCCATCAAGTATTTGCCCGACGGCATCAGGTTGACGAGGAGCGGTTGTTCGCTGCCGTAGCGGTTGAAGTCTTCCAATTCCAGGGGCACCCCGATGCGCCCGGCGATGGCCAACAAATGGATAATGAAATTGGTCGATCCGCCGATGGCGGCGTTGATCATGATAGCGTTCTCGAACGCCTCGCGCCTGAGCACCTTGGACAGGCGCAGGTCCTCGCGCACCATCTCGACGATGCGATTGCCCACAAGATGGGCCGTGCGCTTGCGCCGTGAGTCCACGGCGGGGATGGCGGCGCCGCCGGAAAGGGTCAACCCCAACGATTCCACCATACAGGCCATTGTCGAGGCGGTGCCCATCGTCATGCAGTGCCCTTCGCTGCGTGAGATCGAGCCTTCCGCCTCCAAATACTCGGCGGCGGACATGTTGCCGGCGCGCATCTCTTCGGTGAACTTGTAAGCATCCGTGCCAGAGCCGATATCGGTGCCGCGGTATTTACCGTTGAGCATCGGCCCGCCCGAGACGACGATAGTGGGCAGGTCGACACTGGCCGCGCCCATAATCGTGGAGGGTGTCGTCTTGTCGCAGCCGGTGAGGAGCACAACGCCGTCCAGTGGGTTGGCGCGGATCGACTCTTCCACATCCATGCTGGCCAGATTGCGATAGAGCATGGTGGTGGGCTGCATCAGCGTCTCGCCCAACGACATCACCGGGAATTCCACCGGGAAGCCGCCCGCTTCATAGACGCCGCGCTTGACCATCTCGGCGATGATGCGGAAGTGTCCATTGCAGGGAGTGAGATCCGACCAGGTATTGCAAATGCCGATCACGGGCCGCCCGTCGAACAGATGATCGGGATAGCCCTGATTTTTGGTCCAGCCGCGGGCAGCGAAACCGGCCAGGTCATGGCGACCGAACCAGTTGGCGCTGCGCAGGCCGTTGCCGTGTCCGTTCGAAGACGTGCTCATGCTTCCTCCTTAATGGCGCGAACGAGTCAATTGAGAGCGGGTCCGTTGGGTTGAATTGTCTGAGGGATCGAGGTTGGAAAAAGGCACTGCAAAAATCGTACCCGACGCGGGGAGATTCGTCAATCGAGGTTCGCGGAGGGGTGCTTTGCAGTTGATCGGGGTGCGGGTATAATGTGACTACACTTGTACCTGGCATGAACGTGCAGAAGGTGAGGATGTAGATGGTTCAGATTATTCAAGAATTCCCTGTTGAAGATCGCACGAAGCCGTTTCGGATCGAGGGGACTTTCAACGAGGAGATTGCTGTACCTCCGGCCATGGCACAACGCAAGGCGAACGCGTTTCTCGCCGGTCACGTCGCCATGATGGTATCGTCTGGCGAACCGCGTTTGGTTCTGGGTGAAAGGATACGCTGGCAGGTTCCTGCCATTCTACACCTATCTGAGCAAGGTGCCATCGGCAACGTTGGCGTCATCTATGTGGATGCACAGACCGGCGAAGTTGCAGTGCCAGGCGAACAAGAGATTGAACAGATGCAGGAGCTAGCTCATGCCATTGCTGCGCATTACGCATCAACCGCAGCGGCGACAGGCTGATTGTCTTGCTGCCTGTGCCAAGATGGTTCTGGACTACCATCACATCGGCGTCACATACGATCGGCTCACAGAGCTTCTGAAGATCAGCGATGCAGGCGCGCCCTTTCGTAACCTGTCGGCGCTGACGGCATACAGACTGGACGTTACGATTCAGCATTCACGATCCAATGAGACTGGTTCGCACAACAATCCCCATCGACGAATTTGAACTTGCCTGGCTCAATCTGGACGAGTATTACGCCTTGATCTATCCAACTGAAAAACCAGCCTAACCAGAAAGACAAACCCCATGCAGCCCATCAGATTCGCCCTGATCGGGGCGGGCAACATCGCCAAGATCTACCTGAGCGCGTTCGCCGCCATCCCCGAGGCGCGGGTGACGGTGATCAGCAACCGCACCGAGTCGACAGGCCGCCCGCTGGCAGAGCAAGCCGGCGCAGACTGGACAGCGAGCTATCTCGACGCCGTTTCGCGCGCCGATGTGGACGCTGTGGTCATCGCCACCCCCAGTGGCACGCACGCTGAGATCGCCGTCGCCGCCGCCGAAGCGGGCAAGCATTTGCTTGTGGAAAAACCCATCGACATCACCCTGCCGCGCGTGGACTTGATCATTGCCGCCGCCGAGAAAGCGGGCGTGATCCTGGCCTGCGTCTTCCCCTTGCGCTTTGCGGCAGGGGTGGCAAAGGTCAAAGAAGCCGTAGACGCCGGGCGACTGGGGCGCATCACATTGGCCGACTGTTACGTCAAGTGGTTCCGTCCGCAGAGTTACTACGACGGCAGTTGGCGCGGCACCTGGGACCATGACGGGGGCGGCGCACTGATGAATCAATCGATCCACAACATTGATCTGCTCCAATACCTGGCCGGGCCGGTCAAAGAGATTATCGGACGCACCGCCACCCTGGCGCATACGATGCAAACCGAGGACACCGCCGGCGCCCTCCTCACCTTCAAAAGCGGTGCATTAGGCGTGATCCAGGGGGCGACCAGTTGCTGGCCGGGCGATCCGGCGCGCGTCGAACTCCACGGTGACCGTGGCACCATCGTCATCGAAGAAGGCCAGATCGCAAAGTGGGATCTCCAGGATGGATCGCCCGAAGAAAAAGAAGCCATGCTCACCCTCGAAAAACAGGACGGCAGCGGCGCCGCCGATCCCATGGCGATTGGCTTCGAGAAACACCGCCGTCAGATCGTCGACCTGATCGACGCCATCCACACAGGGCGCCCACCCGCCATCCAGGGCGCAGAAGCGCGGCGCTCGGTGCAGATAGTACGCGCCATTTACCAATCCGCACAAGAGGGCAGAGCCATCGAGATTGATGACTAAAGCGGCTCCCCTTTAGGGAATTTTCGAGACTCAACGGCGGGGCCAGTCAGCCGCGAACCCGGCCCGCCACCAACTCGCCAAAGGCAGACGACATGTCAACCGATAAGCGCCCCAACATCCTCTGGTTTTGCACCGATCAGCAGCGCTATGACACCATCCACGCCCTCAACAACCCGCACATTCACACGCCCAACCTCGACAGGCTGATGGCCGAGGGGGTCGCCTTTGCGCGTACCTACTGCCAGAGCCCTATCTGCACGCCCAGCCGCGCCAGCTTTTTGACAGGGATGTACCCCAGCACGGTTCACGGCTGCATGAACGGCAACGAGCATTGGTCCGAAGCAGCGCCGCTGGTGACCAAACTGCTTAAGGATGGCGGCTACGACTGCGCCTTGGCCGGCAAGTTCCACCTCACCGGCACCGCCGGTCGCCGCGAACCTCGCCCCCAGGACGACGGCTATCGCCTCTTCCACTGGAGCCACGATCATGAGGACCGCTTCCCTGGTCACGACTACGCGCAATGGATTGCAGCGCAAGGGTACGATCTGGCCGAACTGCGCAAAGATCCGGCCTCCATCCCGCCCGAACTACACCAGACAAGCTGGTGCACAGACCGGGCCATCGACTTCCTCTGTGAGGAGCGCGACGGCCCCTGGTTGATGAGCATTAACGTCTTCGATCCCCATGCACCCTTCGATCCGCCCCAGGCGTTTTTGGACCGCTACGATCCCGCCGCCCTGCCGCCGCCCCTCTTCCGCCACAGCGATCTGGCCGCCCAGGATCAAATACCCGGCGACTTTCAGACTGCGGCGCGAGAGCCCGAATCCTTCAACGCCCAACAGATCAAGGCAGCCTACTATGCCATGATCGAGCTGATCGACCATAACCTGGGTCGCCTGCTCGCAGCACTGGATCAGAGCGGCCAGCGCCAGGATACGGTGATCATCTTCACCAGTGATCATGGCGAGATGTTGGGCGATCATGGGCTGCTGCTCAAGGGGTGTCGGTTCTACGAGGGGTTGGTGCGTGTGCCCCTGATCATCTCGTGGCCTGCCCGCTTTGAGCAGGGAATCGTAAGCGACGCCCTGGTGGAATTAACCGACATTGCGCCCACCCTCCTCGATCTGGCGGGGGAGCCGATCCCGGCGCAGATGCAAGGGCGTTCTCTGCGCCCCATCCTCAGCGGCGGCGCAGACCCCCATCGGCATCGCGAGTTCGTGCGCTGCGAGTATTACAATGCACTCAACGCCACCATCGCCGGTCGCTCCACCTTTGAAGGCAGCTACGCCTCTATGATCCGCGATGACCGCCACAAGCTTGTCGTGTATCACGGTCACCACAGCGGGGAACTCTACGATCTGCACGAAGATCCAGGCGAATTCGATAACCGTTGGAGCGACCCCAACTACGTCGACATCCGCTTCGGGCTGCTCCTACACAGTTTCGACGCCCTGGCCTTTGCCGTGGACACGGGGCCAGAACAGACGCGAGCCTTCTAGAAAATCCCGGCGGGAATATGCCCCCTCGCGACCGGTGGTCCAGACGCCATCGTTTCGTCGTGGTATCTACGCTGCCATGTGCTTCTGCGTACCTGATTGTAGGCGTTGGCCTGGTTACACAATGCTCTCTACCAATACCCAAACCTGGAGTCAATGATGATCACCGAACGCCCTAATATTCTGCTTCTCGTCAGCGATCAGCAGCGCTGGGACACAGTCAGTGCTTACGGATTGAACGAGGTCTGCCGCACACCCCACATTGATGCGCTGGCCGCACGCGGAGTGCGCTTTGACAACGCCTTTACGCCCACAGCCATCTGTTCGCCGGCGCGGGCGTCATTGTTCACAGGACTTTACCCGCACAATCACGGCGTCACCGGCAACGGACTCTCGATCCGCGAGGGTGTGCGCGGCATCACAGACTACTTGAACCCGGCCAATTATCGCTGCGGCTATGCCGGAAAATGGCACGCCGACGAGGAGCGCGGACCCAGCGAGTTGGGCTTCGTGGCCAAAGACTTCATGGGCTACGCCTTCCCCGGGTCGGGGCTGTTGCCAGGGCTGCAGTTTGGCGCAAAGCCCAGAACCGGCAACCCCTATGCCGACTATTTGCAAGAACGTGGCTTCGAGCTGCCCACGGTGTCGCACCGCTACGTGGGGACGAACCCCGGCTGTCAGGCCCAAGAGATGTTCGCCCTCCACGAAGGGCCGGTGGAATCGTGCATCGAATACTTTGTGGCCGAGGAGACGATACGCCTGATCGACGAATTGGGCAACGAGGACGAGCCGTTCTTCATCTGGGGCAACTTTTGGGGACCGCACACACCCTGCCTGGTGCCCGAGCCGTACTTCAGCATGTACACCCCCAACCATATCCCCGAACATCCCAGCTATCGAGAGACGTTCGAGAACAAGCCCTACCGCCAGCAGTTGATCGAGCGCATGTGGGGATTGGGCGATTACGGCTGGCGCGGCTTTCAGGAGATCTCGGCGCGCTACTTTGGCCACGTCACCCTGATCGACGACATGGTGGGCCGCATCGTCGATCACCTGGCGGCCACCGGGAAGTTGGAAAATACCATCATCGTCTTTACGGCCGACCACGGCGACTGCATGGGCGCGCACAAGCTCATCGAAAAGGGCGAGTTCATGTACGACGAGATCTACCGCATCCCCATGGTAGTGGCGTACCCCGGGTGCAGCGCGCCAGGCAGCGCCGTCGATGACTTCGTTTACCTTCACGAACTGATGCCAACCTTCCTCGATGCCGCCGGCGTAGACGTGCCCGACGGACTGGACGGCGAATCGTTCCTGCCCGCCCTGTTGGGCAACCACAGCCCCAATCTACGACAGGATATCTACGCCGTTTTCCATCGCCATTTTACCCACGCCGAACAGCGCATGCTGCGCACACGCACCCATCAGTTCACCTTCAATTCCGCCGATCAGGGGGAGCTTTACGATCTCGTCGCCGACCCATATCAACTCAACAACGTCTATGCGCAGCCCGCATACGACGGCGTCCGTCGAGACCTGATGGACCGCATGGAACGGTACATGATCGACCTGGGCGATCCACTGCTGGGGTGGTTCCAGCGCATGAAGGCCGTGTATTAAGAATCTATCCGTACATTCACAATTTTGGCCGCAAGCGGCCGGCAGTTTACCGTGTGCGACCAGGGCGGGATGCCCAACTGCATCACGAGTATGATGCTTGACGAGCAGGCCCGCCTCGGCCAAGAGAGGCAGTGGCGCTTCTACCCTCTGCCATGACCGGACAGGCCCATCTGCTTGTTACTATCCGAACAGATCATTGAGCACGGTGATCAAATCGAGACGGCCGCGGCGCGACGTCTTCTCAGGCTTCTGATTCTCTTCTGTAGCAACAACACGCGTCCGAGCTGCGCCGCGGTCGGCGCCGGGCGCGTTGACGGCGCGCGCCAGTTCGCCGCGATCTCAGCCAGATCAGATTACACCGGTCACAGGTGTCGATAATGAGCATACCCGGCCCGTAGTAGGGATGCGTCTGCATACGCCGGCGGCAGGCAGGGCAATCGACGGCGCGATGCAGTTCGCTGCCGTCCTGCATGCGCGGCGGATCGGTGGGCCCGCCGGCCCAGAGGCGTCGTGTGTGCACCGTTTCGCCGAAGGCCGGGCGCGCCAGCAACAGGCCCTGGCAGCGCGGGCATTGGTGACCCTGATAGCGATCATCGACGCTGATACGATGCAGGATCTGGTTGCACAGCGAGCAACGCCATCCTTCGGGCGCTTCGCCGAACTGGCGTACACCATCCGGCGAGGGCGACGGGAAGTGGGAAGTGCGGCAATAGTCGCAGGCGAAATAACCGGCTTGAGCAAAGAGGCGCATGGGCGCCCCACAGTTTGGACAGTTCACGGGGCGATCCTATGGTCTCTTCACTTTGTCTTTGTCTTTATCTTGACCATGGCCGGGAGGTGGAACAACGCTGTCGGGGCGGTCCTGGCCATCCTCGTTGTTGCCGGCGTTGCTCCCGTTCTCGGCGTTGCCTTTAGGCTCGGAACTACCGAGAAGGCCGGTGTCACGCCAGATCTGGCCCCAGCTTGCACCGTCGGCGCGCATCGCCAGAATGTCAGCGGCCGACTGAAGCGGGTCAGTACGGGCGCTGGTGCGCAAGGCCAGCATGATCTCCCCAAAGCTGTGCCCGCTGCAGTACCACTCCATCACTTCGTCACCGGAGGCATCGAAGAGGCGGGCGATCAGCGCAGCGCGAGGATGTGGCCTCGTCTTCTTGCTCGTGCAAAAGGCGGAATCGCCTTTCGTATCCGGCTCATCCTGTGTCGCCGCAACGTTTACCGGTCGATCCGACACAGCCGCCCAGGCTCTGCCCGGTATGACGACTGCGAGCAGGGTGAGCAACAACAAGCCGAATACCTGCCGTTGAACATACCCTCTTTGCTGCATATCGTTCCTCCTCTTGACGGAAGACAATGCGGACTGTCATGCAATTGCCATCGCGCTAACATTGTTGAGATGCGACATCCCAATGCCGTGAAATCCCACGGTGGGCGCAACAGAGTTCAAATGGCAGAACGTTGAGCGAGACGTAGGGGTTTGGGCATAGGCGTTAAGATAAGCTCCGTTCGAGCAAGTGCCGGGGTCTTGCCTCCTGGCGTCACGTCCAGAAGGGAAGAGCCACAGAGAACACAAAGAACACATAGATAAGGACGTTGCCATCTTCTTCTTTGCGTTCTATGTGTTCTTTGTGGCCAATTCTCTTACCTACACACAAGGATGCGGGGGCGTTGAGCATAGAGCCTTAACTTAACGCCTATGGGGGTTTGGGTGGGGCGGTGGGTCATTTCGCCGGTAGGAGGCGCACAGAGCGACGTCGGTTGCCCGCCCCACCCAAACCCGTACCTCTGTTGGGGGTCAAGTTCGCCCGAATCTGAAGTACACCCGTTGTATCCGACTGACAGACAAAGGGCGGTGCCAATGATACACTGTAAGAGCAGAACCGTGCGCCAGGATATAGACGAACCAAGCATGCGAATCTATCCGAGAAAGCTATCATGTTACCCTGGAGCGTAGATCTATCGATTCCACTCTGGCTATTGGGCATCGTCGGCGCGCCTGGTTCACATCCCCGTGAAACAGATTGCCCTGGGCATGGGGCCAGAGGTGTGGCGGATGCGCCTGGGCAATGGCGTGCGCTTTGTGGTGCGCGTTCTTGTCTTGTTGCAGAGGAGCCACTAGGTATAGTATAGACGAAAATGGCGAGAACAGGCGGACCACTTATTAACAGCAAGCTGACAGTTTGGCGCGACGAGGCTTCCGGATCTGTGCAGCCCAGTCGTCCATGATGGCCAATTGGCAGGCCAACAGAGACCCGTATCTGCGATAGGGTCATTTTCCTACTGCACTTAGCCGCGGTGATAGGTAAAGTGGAGATATCTACGATTGCTCGTCCCGATCAGGAGACTTGTTCGTGCCACCGTTGACACCTTACTTCGCTCTTGGATTGATTCTGGCCACTGTGCTTGTCACGCTATGGCATGAACTGGGCCATCTGTTGGTGGCACGGATGTTGGGGCTGCCGGTCAAGTTGATCACCTTTGGACTGGGCCCGGTGCTCTGGCGGCGAACACTGGACAAGGAAACCCAGTTTGTGCTGCGCGCCGTGCCTACAGGTATGTCGATTGGGGTTCCGGGTCGACATAACCCAGACGGCAGTCTGCGCCGCCCGCTGTATCATGACCTCCTGGTCGCTGCCGGCGGGCCGCTGGCCAGTCTGCTGCTGACGGCGCTCCTTCTTGCCGCGCTGCTCGCCTGGCCGATTGGCGGCGCAGTACAGAGTTGGGTTATCGGTATCGGTCTGCTCTCGGTTCTATTGGCGCTGCTGAATCTGTTGCCCATTCCTGGTTTGGATGGGGGACACCTCTTGATCCTGAGTGCGATCTGGCTGGGCTTACCGCTTGCGCCGGCGCATGAAAAATCCGCGCATGCGCTTGGGCTGCGCTTACTCTCCACGCTGTGTGTGGCGCTAATCGTCTTCGAGTGCTTAGGTAGGCTGTGAGTCAAGAAATCGGCGGCGCAACGCTTTAGGCGAGCACATAGCCGAATCCACGTAGGGTGACCAGATATTGCGGTTGAGAGGGATTTGGCTCGATCTTTTCACGCAGTCGTCGAATCGCCACCTCGACTGCCGTAGAGCTGTATTTCTTACGTCCCCAAGTCTCTGCGCTAAGAAGGCTCTTGCTCAGCGTCTCCTGACGGTGGGTGATCAGGTAGTGCAGAAGCTCGTACTCCTTCGCACGCAGTTCCACGACACGCCCATCGACCGTAACCTCACGCGTTTCGACATTCAAGATCAAGATCACCAGACCGATAGACGTCAGTTCCCCAGGGTTGGCTGCGGCGTAACACAGCTTCCAACCGTACGGCCAATTCCTTCTTATTCACGGTTTTTGCGAAAAAGTCATCGGCCCCTGCCTCCAAAGCCTTCACAATGACCTCTTGGGGTACGGATTCGCCAATCAGGACAATGGGAACGATTGAGCGCTTACGCAACGCTCGACAGGTGTCAATGCCGCTCAGTCCATGCATATCCAGGGCCAAGATCATAAGATCAACCTGATGGTGGCGAAACTGCTTGATGGCGTCACGACCACTGGTACGGGTGGTGACCTCGTAGCCCACATCGGTTAACTGTGCCCGCAATTGATCGCGCCACGCCTCTTTGTCATCGACCAGAAGAATCCTGGTTAGCATTCGATCCGTCTCCTCAAAATGTTATCGGTGTACCTGCAACCAAGCTGTACCACTCGAGCCTTCGAGCGAGTAAGGGGACGCTACCTTCTGGGACACCGGCCCATGTCGGTCCGAAAGCAACCAACACAGAACCAACACGTGTCGAACTGCTGCACGTAGCCAGTGCAGTCATTTGTCCCCACGCCCGAACCGAGATCAGGACGTTACAGTAAGTGGATTAAGGTTTGAATAGTAGAATAATGCAACAGAACATGCGGCGCCGTGGAGTGATGGAAGATCGATGTTGGCGCCTGGATAGCCAATACGAGTGCAGCGAATGAGACTGCAACCTATGTGGTTCCTATGTGGTTTCAGAGAAACGGCACTGAAATGCGGCTGGGAAGCCTACAGCCCACCCAGGCATCTTGTACAAGGATACTATACAAGTGGCAAACAGACGATCGCATAAATAAATGGTTAAAATTGCGTATAGAGTGGCCGTCCAAAAGTGCCACAGCGGGACTGGTACGATTGTTGTCTAATCCGGTGCTCCATGGGAAGATTACGACATCATGCAGTGGGGGAGACCATTTCAGTTCGACCTTCTGCGCTGTGTCAGAGTTCCGCAACAAACTGCACTTTGTTGTTGCAAGCATCGTAGGCCAAGCAAGGTTAACCACAACCACCGTCACAAGGTATCGGCCATGAACATTTCAACTTACCTCCGGATCCAGGAAGCCAACTACAGCCCAGATCTTCACATGCTGGGCCAAAGCTGGAACGGGCCCGGCTATCACACCCGCATCCCCAACGGCGCCTGGGTGCATCCCACGCGCACGGCGCTAGACTATGCGCAAGCGCTGCTCTACAGTGAAGAGCCGGCACACCACGCCCGCGCCGCCGATGTGATCGCGAAGGTGCTGACGCTGCAAGATACGGACCCCACCAGCACCACCTACGGCATCTGGCCCTGGCTGCTCGAAGAGTCACTGGCCCAGATGGCCCCGCCCGATTGGAATTGGGCCGATTTCTGTGGGATGCGCCTGGCCCTGATCCTGGCTGACCACGCGCGCAAGTTGCCCACCGATGGGGTGCAGGCCGTGCGCGTGAGTTTGGGGCATGCGGGTTGGTCGATCTTTCGCCGCAATGTGCGCCCCGGCTATACCAACATCGCCGTCATGGGTGCCGGTGTCACCCTGGCCGCCGGGGAACTCCTCGATGAACCGCGGCTGCGCGACTACGGACGACGCCGCCTGCGCCGCGTCGTGGAGCACAGCGAACACCACGGTGGCTTCAACGAATACAACAGCCCCACCTACACCGTGGTCGTGCTTCACGAGTGCGAGAACATCCTCCATCTGGTCAAAGATGACATCGCCCGTAGCGACGCCGAAACCCTGCGCGTGCTGGCCTGGGAGACCATCGCCGAGCACTTCCACCCCGCGACCCAGCAATGGAGCGGGCCCAACAGCCGCGCCTACACCGACCGCGTCCCCGCCAACTTGTGCGAATATCTGTCGGCACAGATCGGCGTGGAGATTCACCCCCACCCGGCCAGCCCGGCGCGCGGCAGCGAAGTGGATCTGCCCTACCACCTGCCCTGCCCACCCCACCTGGTGGAACGTTTCCGCGTGCTGCCCGAACCCGAACTGGTGATCGAACGCCGCTTCATCGCCGGCGCCGATGAGGAGAGCACCGTGCGCGGCGTCACCTGGCTCGGCCGGGACGCCTGCCTGGGCAGCGTCAACCATGACTGTTTTTGGACACAACGCCGCCCGCTGCTGGGTTATTGGCGCAGCGCCGAAGATCCCGCCATCGTCTTACGTCTGCGCTTCCTCAAAGACGACCAGGACTTCGCCTCGGTCTATCTGCGTAATCGGCAACGTGGGCCGCGTATTCTCTCCGCCGTCAACCTGCTCAGCGACCGCGGCGACTTCCACCTCTCGCTGGATCGCCCGGGTGACGGCCTCTTCACAGGCTCGGATCTACGTCTGCGCTACGAATTAACCGGCGCCGGCGTCAGCGCCCGCCAGATCAGCAGCGACGTCTACGAACTGGCCGCGGGCAGCCAGCGCGCCATCATTCACACAGCCGCCGGACGCTTCGCTTCACACGAAGTTTTCTGGCAGTTGGGCCAGGACGAAGGACGCGTCTTCCTGGATGCCGTCTGCTACAGCGGTCCCGCACAGCGCTTCGACATGACCCAACTCGGCCCCGTCCTCCTGGCAGCAGGGCTGGAGCTGCTCCCCCAAAACTCACCCATCTCTGTGCATCCCGTCAGCATCGTGCTGAGCAGCGCAGAGACGGCGACGGCGCGGTGGGGAGAGGATGCCATCGCAGTGCCCTTGCAGGCGCACAAGTACCTCACGTAGGGGATGATGGGGGTGAACGGGTGAGCGGGTGAAGGGGACGAGATGACGAGATGATGGGATGATGGGATGATGCGGTCATGAAACTTGACGACCATCATCCTCATCATCTCGTCATCAGAAAACCAAAAAACTCCCCAATCAAGCGATCACATCGTCACCCCTTCATCCCCTTCTCCCCATTCGCCCGCCAAACGGCTTTCAAGTACAATGGATCACGTGACACGATTGCCAGTCGAACCTCTCTCCCACTCTCGAACTGGAGCAAATGATGGCTTTCAAAGGCGAAACCTGGAACGAATCAGAAACCTACCGCGACCCGTGGACGCTACGCGAAGTGCGACGCATCACCACCAGCGGCCTCTACAATGAAACCCCCACCTACCACACCAATGTCTGCTTCACCCAGGATGGCGAATTCCTCATCTTTGGCTCGGCGCGTGAAGGCAAGAGCGCCATCTTCCGCGCCCATGTGCCCACCGGCGATATGACCCAGTTGATCGACTCTGTGGACGGTGTGGGCGGTTACGGCGCAGTCAACAAGGCCAGCGGTGCTGAAGTGGGCAACGGCCTCGGCGTCACCGGCACGATGTGTATCGCGCCGCGCAGCCGCTGGGCCGTCTTCGTAGCCGGACGCAGCCTGCGCGCTGTCCACATCGAATCATTCGAAGAGCGCACGCTGATCGAGGACATCGGCCCCGAATGGGTGCCCGGCATGCCCAGCATCGACCCCCACGAGGATCATGTCCTGTTGGCGTTGATGAACGCACACCCCGAAGTGATGGCAGGCAAGCGGCCCACCACACCCTACATGCAACACTTCCCCAACCGCGAAATGAAACTGCGCATCCTGCAAGTGCCGCTGACCGGCGGGCCGGTAACCACCGTCTACAGTGAGGATGGGGCCAGCAGCGCGCACACGCCCCATTCGCCCGTTGACGCCGATCTGGTGTTGATCGACCGCGACTTTCCGCCGCGCTACTGGGGCGGCAGCGACGGCAAGACCACGCGCATCTGGACACTGCGCCCGTCCACCGGCGAGCTGACCGAACTGCCCTCGCAGGATGGCGCGCCGTTTCAGGTTCACTCCGTATGGACATGGGATGGCGAGTTCGTCCTCTACCATGGGCGCAGCCGTCACGGTGGACATTACATCGGCGCCATCCGCCCCAATGGAGAGAGCTATCGCGAGTACGGCTTCTACGATGCATCCAACTATGGCCACGTGGGCGCCATGGCCGGCCGCCCGGCCGTCATCCTCGACGGCAACCTGAGCAACGACATGCTGCTCTGGCTCTACTATGATCGTGAACAGCCGCGCGTCGAAGTGATTGCCCGTCATGGCAGCGATCTGGGCGCGCTGCCCGGCCAATATCCACACCCGCACCCACACTCCGATCCCACCGGCCAGTGGATCTCTTTCAATGCTGCCCACCGCGGGCGGAGTGATGTGTTTGTGATCAAAGTTTGATTTGTCCATTGAGTACCTTACCCCTCATACAGACAAGGATCGCTATCATGCTTCACCAACGTTACTCCCTCGAAACTGTCGAGCAATTGCTAATTCCACAGGATCGCTTCCATCCCTTCCCCACGATTGAAGACCGCAGCGCATGGAACGCGCTGCCCTCTGCCATCAAAACAGCACAGGTGACCAGGGCAGAAGAATTCCTGGGGTTCGACTACCCCGCGCTCCCTGCCACCCTCTTCTTGCAGTTTTCGCGCATGGGCAACCGCCGCAACTACGAGACTCCCCACTTCACCCGCCGCGGTGCCATCGAACAACTGGTGACCGCCGAGTGCATTGACAACAAGGGCCGCTTTCTCGACGACATTGTCAACGGCGTCTGGGCGATTTGCGAAGAGAGTTATTGGGGCGTGCCCGCCCACATCCGTGTGCAGCGCGCCGGCAACACCCTGCCCGACGTCAACGAACCCACCGTTGATCTCTTTGCCGCCGAAACCGGCAACCTGCTGGCGTGGACCTACTATCTGCTGGGCGAGCGGCTGGACGGGGTTTCGCCGTTGATCCGCGAGCGCATCGAAACCGAAATTGATCGACGCATTCTCACCCCACTCTATGAACGCGACGATTTTCACTGGATGGGCTTCGAGCTGCGCCGCGGCGACCGCCGCGTCAACAACTGGAACCCGTGGATCTGCTCCAACTGGCTGGCCACAGCCCTGATCATGGAACAGGACGAGGAACGCCGCCAGCGTACTGTCTACAAGATCATGCGCGCCGTCGATAATTTTATCGATCCTTACCCCGACGACGGCGGCTGCGACGAAGGCCCCAGTTATTGGGGACGCGCCGGGGCCTCGCTTTACGACAACCTGGAACTGTTCTATAAAGCATCCAACGGGCGCATCGACGTCTACGGCGAATCCAAGATCCAGGAGATCGGCCGCTTTGTGTACCGCGCTCACATTGCCGAAGACTACTACCTCAACTTTGCGGATGCGCCCGCCCTTGTCTACCCCGATGGTGTGCTTGTCTACGGCTACGGACAGCGCATTGAGGACGACGCCATGATGATGCATGGACGCTGGCTGATTCAACGGCAACGATTGCAGGAGCGCGGCTATGCCTCCGATCGGGATATCCGCCAGGTGAACTTCCAGCGTCTGCTGCGCGGCCTGTTTATGTTGGCTCAGATCGACGTAACGGACACGCAACCACCGCAGATCGGCGATGTCTGGCTGCCCGACATTGAAGTCATGGTGGCCCGTGATGAAGGCGGTACCGCCGCCGGCTTCTTCCTGGGCGCCAAGGGTGGACACAACGCCGAAAGCCACAACCACAACGACGTGGGCAACTTTGTGGTCTACATCGACGGCCTGCCGCTGATTGTCGACGCCGGCGTGGAAACCTACACCGCCAAGACCTTCAGCCCCGAACGCTACACGATCTGGACGATGCAATCGGCCTATCACGGCCTGCTGCCCACGGTGGATGGGTTCATGCAGCAGCCGGGCTTCGAGTTCGCGGCCCGTGATGTGGGCTACGACGCCAATGACGGCACCGCCAAACTGACGCTCGACATCGCCGAAGCCTACCCCGTTGAAGCCAAAATCGACACGTGGCAGCGCACCGTCGCCCTCGAACGCGGTATTCAAGTTACCATCGAAGACGAATACGATCTGAGCAAGGCAGCCGGCGAGATCACACTGGGTCTCGTCACCCCCTGCGCCGTGGACATCAGTAAGGCCGGTGTTGTGCGCTTTGTCCAACGCCCCATCGTCGACGGCCGCGTCTCCGGCGCCGGCGCCCTTCACTATGATGCCGGTGTCTTCAACGCCGACGTCGAAACCGTTCCCCTTACCGATGAACGGATGGGGGGCACCTGGGGCAGCGAACTCTACCACGTCATCCTCACGGCGAAGGATCCGGCCGAACATGGGGTGTGGACGTTCCGAGTGACGAAGTGAGGGAGATGAAGGGGTGAAGGGGATGAAGGGGTGAGCGGGTGAAGGGGACGAGATGATGACGGATGATGAGATGATGCGGTCATGAAACTTGACGACCATCATCTCATCATCTCGTCATCACAAAACCAAAAAACTCCCCAATCAAGCGATCACCCGCTCACCCCTTCACCCCTTCATCTACTGCAACTGCCATGTCAATCGATGAAATCGCACGCGCAACCTACTCTCTCTCCCCTCCCTTCACTGAGTTCCGCCTTGCCGGTGTAGGGTTGAACAATCGCGCGCTGGGCATCCGCAGCGCAGAGGGCGATTTCATCTGGAAGATTTACCAGACCCATGCTGACCCGGCCACGATCCGCTACGAGCACCGGTTGCTGGCCTGGTTGGATCGGCGCGATCTTAGCTTCGCCGTACCATCACCCGTACGCACACAAAGTGGTGACTCGCTGGTCCCTACGCCACAAGGATGGGGCGCCCTCTTCAAGCTCCTACCCGGGGAACAGCCCGATCGCAGGTGCATCGATCATGTCCGTGCCTTCGGCGCGGCGTTGGGCGAGCTGCACTGTGCGTTGGTCACCTGTCCACGCCGGGCGCGGCCCGGCTTGCACGGTTACGCCGCCCTGCGCCATGTGCACCCTGCAGTCCCCGATCCATTTGCCCTGACACCCACGGATCTGGGCCTGCCTGCCACAGCCGGTCTGCGTGACCTGTTGGCCCGGTGGCGCCATGAAGCAGCCGAACTCGACGAATTCACACGCCGGTCCTATGCTCGCCTGCCCTGGCAGATGACACACGGCGACTACGCCCCCGGCAATATTCTGATCCTCAACAACCGCGTCAGCGCCGTCCTCGACTTCGACATGGCCCAGCCCGACGCCCGCGCCATCGACATCGCCGCCGGTCTCAAATTCAGCCTGAATCTGCAACACCGGGTCGAGAACAGTTCAGGTGAAGGGCACATGAACCGGGATCAACCCGATCCACTTGCGTTTGGCGCCGCTTTCTGGCAGGGTTATACAGAGTGGGTGCGCCCCACCGACGCCGAAATCGCCGCCATGCCGCACCTGATTCGCCTGCGCGACGCCGTCTCCACGATCTGGTGGCTAGGGCGCGGTCTCATGGACGGCGACGTGAGCGCTGGTATCCGACGAATGAATGATTTGATGATGACGAAGGAGTGGTTGACGGAGAACGATGAGGGGTTGAGCGAGCTCGTCTGACAGCGTCACCCCCTGATCCCATCATCGTGTTTCCCGAGTCCACGCCCATTCCCCCGAAAGGACTGAAACAATGTTTACTCGAACTCTTGGCCGCAGCGGTATTGAAGTGACCGCGCTTGGACTAGGCTGCTGGGCCATCGGTGGCCCGTTTTATCGTGACGGCAACCCTGTGGGCTGGGGCGAAGTAGACGACGCCGAGTCGAAGCGAGCGCTGAACCGCGCGCTCGATCTGGGCGTCACCTTCTTCGACACATCAGACGTCTATGGCTGTGGTCACAGTGAGACCATTCTGGGGCAAGTACTGCGCGGTAAGCGCGATCAGGTGGTCATCGCCACCAAGTTCGGCAACGTCTTCGACAGTGAAAGCCGTACGATCATCGGCGCCAGTGCCGACCCGGAATTCATTCGCAATGCCTGCGATGCCAGCCTTAAACGGCTGGGCACCGACTATATCGATCTGTATCAGTTCCACCTGGGCGATTTCCCAAGCGAAGAAGCAGACGTCGTGCGTGACGCCCTGGAAGGGCTGGTGGCCGCGGGCAAAATCCGATCCTACGGCTGGAGCACCGACAACCCAGAACGCGCCGCCATCTTCGCCCACGGCGACAACTGCACTGCCATCCAACAACGGCTCAACCTGTTTGAAGGCAACGCCGAAGTATTGGCGCTGTGCGAACGCCAGAACCTGGCCTCGGTCAACCGCGGGCCGCTGGCCATGGGGCTGCTCACAGGCAAGTTCGACAAGAACTCACAGATGCCGGCCAACGATGTACGCCACGGTTGGGATTTTCGACAGGGCGAGCAGGCCCGTCGTCTGGACAAGCTGGCCCAGATCCGCGACGTCCTCACGGCAGATGGACGCACGCTGGCGCAGGCGGCATTGGGCTGGCTGTGGGCACATAGCCCCGTTACCGTGCCCATTCCCGGCTTCAAAACCGTGGCCCAGGTCGAAGAAAACGTCGCCGCACTCGAGCGCGGTCCGCTGAGCAATGAACAAATGGACGAGATAGAACGGATCATGGCGTCGTGACCCCAACACGAAAGGACAGTCTCATGCAGATGACCGTTGAAGTCGGCCCCCGTTTGACCGACGAAGAATTCTTCAGTGAACACGTCGACACCGGCCGCCCCGGGCTCAAGGAACTTGGCGCCGCGTTGGAAGCAGGCGACTATGCCGAAGCGCGGCGCATCTTCGCAGCCGATGCCCGCGCCTCGCTGCAACCGGATCGCTTCTTGCGTATCAATCGATCCTTCCTCAGTGCCACGCACACGTTGCCCGGCGAATCGGTGGAAGCCGCAGCCGACCGCACGCTTGCCCTCAAGATTGTCTCGTGCAGCACACCCAGCCAGTTCCAAGACGAGGTCGATTGGTTCTCAAACCCCACCTTCAACCAGTACAAAGAGTGGACGTGGCAGATCAGCCGCCATCCAGACTGGGCGCTGCTGGGTGAACGCTACCGCGAGACCGGCGACGAACGCTTCGCTGAGGGATTCGTCAAACTCTTCTGTAGTTGGGTACGTCAGACCGGCGTGGAACCGCTCGATTCTTTCGGTGGCGAGACCAAGGCATGGCGCACCATCGAATGTGGCATTCGCATGGGGGGCTCGTGGCAGTGGGCGCTGCACAGTTTCTACAACTCGCCCCACTTCACCGATGACGTGCTGGTGGACTGGTACAAGTCGGTGTGGGAGCATGGCTGGCGGCTGCGCCACCATCACCGCACCCACAACTGGCTCATCATGGAGATGAACGGGCTGGCGCAGATCGGTATCCTCTACCCACAGTTTGCCGAAGCAGACGAGTGGCGCGCCTACGCCTTTGATGTCCTCGTGCGCGAGATGGGCACGCAGGTCTACGCCGACGGCATGCAGTATGAGTTGTCCACCGGCTATCATCAGGTCAATATTAACAACTATCAATGGTTGTGGGATGTGGCCCAGGCCTACGATGTGGAAGTGCCCGCCGCCTTCCGCGATGGATTGGAACAGATGCACGCTGCCAATATCAAGCTGATGATGCCCGATGGCCGCCTGCCCGACATCAATGATGGCGGCTGGCATCTGGTGTCGATCCTGATGCAGCGCGCCGCCGAGCTCTACCCCGAACGTGCAGACTTCCGCTGGGCCGCCACACGTGGGCGTGCCGGATCGGCGCCCGTGCAAACATCGATGGCGTTGCCCTACTCGGGTCTGTTTGCCATGCGTAGCGGTTGGCAAGAAGATGCTGTCTACGCCTTCTTCGACGGCGGTCCCTTCGGCTATGCGCACCAACACGAGGACAAGCTCAATCTGCTCGTGCATGCCTACGGGCGACTGCTGATCACCGAGGCCGGCAACTATGCCTACGACTCGTCCGAAATGCGGCGCTATGTGCTCTCGACGCGGGGACACAATACGATCCGTGTCGACGGCCAGGATCAGAACCGCCGCCTCAACTTCGACCGTTCAACCCCGCCGGTCCTTGACGTGGAGGCGGGCGCTGCCTGGCACAGCGAAGAAAGGTACGACGCCGTCGAAGCCGGGTATGACGAAGGCTACGGCCCTGAGGCGGCGCGTAGCCTGACCCATCGGCGCAAGGTGATCTTCCTGAAAGAAGGGATTGGCGATCAGGTCGGCCCTTGTTTTGTGGTGATAGATCGCCTTGCCGCCCAGGATGACAGACCGCATGAGGTCGAGATCTTATGGCATCTCAACACAGGCATCCCGACGGTTGACGGCCTGATCGCCGTCAGCGAAGATGACGCCGTGGCCAACGTGGCGATTGCCCCCGCGGACGCGGCGACGCTGGCGGTTGAGGTCGTCACCGGGCAGGAAGAGCCGGTGTGGCAGGGCTGGCGTTCGTTCGGGCACCACCAGCAAGGCGAGTTCGAGCCGATCCCCACCGTGATCTACCGGGCGACGGTGGACGATCCTACCCGCATCGTGACCCTGATTGTGCCCCTGGAGCCGGGTAAAGCGTTGACAGTAGCGGCTGTGCGTGCGCAGGCGGATGTCAAAGCCACAGAGATTCAGATCGAGTTGCTCAACGGCAAGACGATAACTATCGACGAAGCGGACTACCCACCGGCGTAATTCAAGGTGGGGGCGAGTCAAATGCCGGGGACTTTTCGCTACAGCAGGACGGCGACTCTCTCTAGTGATGCGGCGGCGAGGAACGCCTAAGGCGTGATTTGATCGGTAGGGGCGCTGCTTGCTGCGCCCGGCACACTGTGGGCGCAGCAAGCAGCGCCCCTACGGAATTGCCATCACTTCACGGTTGACGCAACACGAGTCGCCGCCTCGCCTGTAAAGTCCCCGGTCCTTTCCCATTCCGAGTGAGACGCGCGAACACTGTCCACGCGGCGATTGACGCCGGTCATCCTGAGGCGCATACTGGATTGGCAACGCTTGCCAGAGCAGCCAATGCCCACGGTGAAGGCGATCTAGACGATCGGGTTGGTGTGCAGGGAGCAAAGCGTGAAGGTAGCGCAATTGCCCAAGACCTACGAAGAGGAGACCGGTGATGAGCATTATCGATGTGAACAAACTGACCAAGTATTACGGTAAGGCGCGAGGAATCGAAAATGTCTCATTTCAGGTCGAAGAGGGAGAAATCTTCGGCTTCATCGGGCCGAATGGAGCGGGTAAGTCTACCACCATTCGCTTGTTTCTCTCTCTCATCTACCCGACGGGCGGCGAAGCGAAGATTTTCGGCAAAGATTGTATTCAATTTGGACCGGAGATCCGGCAAGAGATCGGCTATCTGCCTTCCGAAGTCTTCTACTACGACAGAATGAAGGTAATCGATCTGCTCAAATACTCGGCCAGTTTCTATCACAAAGACTGCACCAAACGCCTGTATGAGTTGGCCGAGATCATGGAGCTTGACCTGAAGCGACGCATCGACGATCTTTCCTATGGGAACAAAAAGAAGGTCGGTATTGTGCAGGGGCTTCTGCATCAGCCCAAATTGCTCCTGCTGGATGAGCCGACCAGCGGCCTGGATCCGCTAATGCAGCAGAAATTTTTCCGGCTGATCCAAGAAGAGAACCAACGGGGCGCTACCATTTTCTTTTCGTCACACATCCTGGGCGAGGTGCAGAAACTCTGCTCACGGGTAGCCATTATCAAAGACGGCAGCATCGTGAAGATCGAAGACATCAAGACGATGCGACGGGACAACTACAAAAAGATCAGTGTGGCGTCGGATACGATTGATGAAAAGCGCTTTGCCATCCCCGGGGTGACGAACATGGAGCGGGAAAACGGAACCGTCAAGTTCTTCTATAAGGGCGACATCAACACGATGACCCGGCTGATCAGTGACCAGCCGGTTTCGGACCTGACAATCGAAGAGCCTTCGTTGGAAGAAATCTTCATGCACTACTATGAATAGGGATGGGGAGCCAACAGTATGAACATCTATAAACACGAGTTCAGGATGAGCCTGGGCTCCGTCATCACCTGGTCTTTGTCGCTGGCGCTTCTGATCCTGGTCTTCATGTCGATGTTTAGCGTAATTGCCGAAGATGCCCAGCTTCTAAACGACATGATGGACAAGTTCCCCAAAGAGTTGTTGATGGCCTTTGGCATGACCGGCATCGATATGTCCACGATCTTGGGTTTCTACGCGCTGGTATTTACCTTTGTCCAGATCTGTCTCGCCATTCAGGCCGCCGGCTACGGATTCTCTCTGGTATCAATCGAGGAAACGGAGATGACGGCAGACTTTCTGCTCACAAAACCGCTGACTCGCCCCCAGATCCTCTCTAGCAAACTGCTCGCCGTCTTGTCCAGTCTTACCCTCACCAACCTGGTGGTCTGGATCAGCAGCATCAGCTTCATCACCTTGTTCGGCGGCGGCGCAACCTATGACAGCAAAGCCCTGCTCTTGCTCCTGGCGAGCATCGTGATCTTTCAGTTGGTCTTCCTGCACCTCGGTCTGTTGATTTCCTTGCTGGTAAAAAGGATGCGCAGCGTGGTGCCCTATGCCATGGGGTTGGCCTTCGGGATGTACGTATTGAGCGCGTTCAGCGGTATGCTGGGTGATGTCAAACTGGAGCTGATCACGCCCTTCAAACACTTTGAGCCGTACTACATCATCAGCAATGCCGCCTACAACCTGCCCCTGGTGCTGATCAGCCTGGCCTATATTGTGATCTCTATTGCGGGCAGTTACGTGCTGTATACCAGACGTAATATTCACACAGCGGTGTAGGAGAGACAAGATGAATATTTTTCTACGCGAGTTTCGAGCGAATTTTCGCTCCTTGCTGATTTGGGGCGGCGTTGTCATTCTCTTTGTGATCGTGGGCTTTTCAAAGTTCTCTGCCTTCGCCGGGGATCCAGAAATGTTGGCGATCCTGGATACGATGCCGCCGGCGGTGATGTCTGCACTCAACATGAATGCCTTGAACCTGACCACTGTCACCGGCTTCTACGGCATTATGTTCACCTATTTTGCCCTGCTGCTGACGGTCTCGGCCGTGATGTGGGGCAGCGATATCATCGTTAAAGAAGAGCGTGACAAAACAGTTGAATTCGTGTTGACCCTCCCCATTCGTCGCTCGCAATTGATCACAGGCAAGGCGGCCGCTGCAGTTGTCAACTGCCTCGGATTGCTGCTGATCACGTGGGCGGCCGTCTTGGCGGGCGCCGCTACCTACCGGCCCGACAGCCAGTTCTATACCTTCGTAGCGTTGTCCATGGTGGCGCTGTTTGTGATGCAGTTGATCTTTCTGGCGGTTGGCATTCTGCTGGGCAGCGCCATGAAACGCTACAAACAGGCCAATTCCGCGGCCGTCTCGTTGCTATTGGCCACATTCTTCCTCTCCATCGTGATCGGCCTCAACGACAAGCTGAACTTTCTGAGATATCTATCTCCCTTTAAATACTTCAGCCCCACCGCACTCTTGCACGAGGCAAGGATTGAGGGCACTCCGGTGTTGGTGGCAATCGCCGTCATCGTGGTCTGTATGGCCGGCGCCTATATCGCCTATGCCAGGCGCGACCTCTACATCTAAAGCGGCCGCACAGGCGGGTCTGCGGGCCGTATTGACGCCGGTCCGCCTGCATGAATGTGAATTCGTCGGGCAATCCCGCACGCTGATAGCGTGCAGCTACGGCAGTCGAGACCTCTCCCTTCCTCCGTAGGTCACGCTACCAGCGTGACGGACATGCCCAACGAGACCACTGCTGGGTACTCACCCGGCGCCGGTCCGCCTGCATGAATGTGATTTCGTCGGGCAATCCCGCACGCTGATAGCGTGCAGCTACGGCAGACGAGACCATCTCCCTTCCTCCGTAGGTCACGCTGACCAGCGTGACGGACATGCTACTCTAGCAACGCGGCGGCGCGTATCGGCGATCCTGTGCCGCCGCGGATTTTGAGCGGCAGACCCAAGAAGGTGAAACGGCGCCCCTTGAGGGCATCGAGGTTGCGCAGCCCTTCGACAATAAGCACATCGTTCTGCAAGAGGATGACGTGCGCCGGTTTGTCTTTGAGGTGCGGACAATCGGGCGTACCCCGGTCCACGCCCACAAGTTTCACCCCTTGATCCACCAAAAACTGGCTGAGTTCGGCGTCAAAGCCACAATAGACATCCTCTCCGCCGCGCATCAACTGCACAAGCACGATGTCCCCATGACGCAGGGTGTGACCGTCCTCGGCCAGGGCGCGGCGGAAGGTTGCCAGATCAAGCGGGCGCACTTCCTCGGCAGATCGGCTGCAATCCACCACAATCGCTTCCCCGCAGAAGGCGTCGAGCGGCAATTCGTCGATAGTGCGCCGTTGCGGCCAGAAGTGAGAGGGCGCGTCTACATGCGTGCTGGTATGATCGGCGAACATGAGCAGTTTGGCCGCATATCCCTGGGCCGGCGGCTGCTGTCGCGGCGCCGTATCGGCATAGGTGATAAAGTCGCGCACGGTGACGCGAAAGTGCGAGTTCTGACCGTCGTAAATTTCCTGGCTGAGATCGATAAATTGCATAATAGGCCCTGCCTTTGCAGTGATAAGGTGGTAGATTTTGGGCTAAGCACGCCCATTATGTGGCGCAAGTGGAGAAATGGCAACCACGTCGCCGGGCAAGCACGGAACTCCAAATTTGGCTTGACCAGGTGGACTAGCGCCGGTTGAGTAGCAGCGCTTCAGAAAGCGGGTCTGCGAGGCGTATCGAAACCCAAGCGGGTCAACACTGGATCGCCGTCAAACCCGCTGGGTTCGTTTGGTACAGGCGCTGCGCCATGCCCTCCGCAAGCTCCGGGCACTCAACCGGCGCTAGTCAAACTCTCGGTTTCAAAGTGATACCACCCTAGAATGATAGTTTTCCGGTCATGTGCCAAGTCGAGCGGAGAGGATGGAGGAATCGGTGTCCGACACACTCTTAGAAACCAAACTGTTCATCCCGGTTGCACGCGCGAATAGCGTGTCCCGCTCGCGCCTGCTCGAACACCTGAATACGGGAATATCTGAAAAGCTCACCCTGATCTCGGCGCCTGCCGGCTTTGGCAAGAGCAGCCTGGCCCGAGAGTGGGTGCTGGCGCTGGACAAACCCATCGCCTGGCTTTCTCTCGACGCCAACGACAATGATCTCACCCGTTTTATCGCTTATCTGATTGCAGCCCTCCAACAGATCAACCCGTCCATCGGCCAAAGCATCCAGGCCATTCTCGGCTCGCCAGACCCGCCACCCACCCAGACATTCGTCGCCGCGCTGACCAATGACATAGCGGCTACCCCCACCCCCTTTGTGCTCGTCCTGGACGATTACCACACGATTCGAGAGGTCTCGATTCACGAGACAGTCCGCGGCCTATTGGATCGCCAGCCGCCCCAGATGCATCTGGTCATCGCCACCCGCGAAGATCCGCCCCTACCCCTGGCCCGCCTGCGCGCCCAGGGTCAGATGATCGAGATTCGAGCAAGGCACTTGCGATTTACCCAAGAGGAAACCGCAACCTTTCTGAACGGGCTGATGGGGTTGAGCCTCTCTGAGAAGGAAGTAGCGACGTTAACGGCGCGCACCGAAGGCTGGATCGCCGGTCTGCAATTGGCGGCTCTCTCGCTGCGCGACCAGACGGATCGTCCATCTTTTGTGCGCGCGTTCACGGGAACAGACCGACATGTGGTGGACTATCTGGTAGACGAAGTCCTTTCGCAGCAAGGGCCAGAGATTCAGAAATTCCTCCTGCAAACGTCGATCCTGGACCGGCTGAGTGGGCCCTTGTGCGAGGCGGTGACAGGCGCAGAGGGGGGAGACAGCCAGTCCATCCTGGAATACCTGGAGCAGGCCAACCTGTTTCTCGTGCCGCTAGACAACCAGCGCGCGTGGTACCGCTATCACCATCTGTTTGCAGAACTGTTGCGTGCCCGGCTACGCAGCGTTTCCGCGGACCTGATGATGACGCTGCATATGCGGGCTGCGAATTGGTATGAGCAGCATGGATTGACGGCGGAAGCGATAAACCATGCGCTGGCGGCCCGCAATTGGGAGCTGGCGGCCACCTGGGTGGAACAGAATGCACGCGATCTGCTGGCGCACGGTCAGATGGCCGGTGTCATGAGCTGGATTGCCGCCCTACCAAAGGAGACGGCGAGCCGCCGGCCCCGCTTATGTGTCGAACTGGCCTGGGCGCTGGCCTACGCCAATCGGCTGCAGGAAGTGGAGTTTTGGCTGCGTAACGCGGAAGTTGCGCTTGAGGCCGATCGCGAAAACCAGAACGGCCGACCACCGGCGCTTGGAGATGCCGAACAGAGGCTACTTCGCGCCAATGTCGTCCTCCTGCGCGCCTATTTGGCACTCTTGTTCGCAGATCCAGCGCAGGCCTTGGCACTGGGGCGCCTGGCGGGCGAACTGTTACCCCAGGGCGATCCGCTATCCTGCACTTGCAACCGCGAGTTTGCCAACCTGCACTGGCTGTTTGGTTACGTGTACCGCCTGTTAGGAGACCCAGACCGTGCAACTGATTCACTGACAGAAGCGGTGCGGCGCGGTAAGGCGGCCGCTGACCACTGGCACACCATGTTGGCAATGACCGAACTCGGGATGATTTACCGGCATCAGGGCCGCATCGGTGAGGCGGCTGACACGTTTCGAGAGATCTTTGAGTACGCCGATAGCCACGGGATTCGCAGTCACGGGTATCTGGGTCGGGTCGAAGCTAATCTTTCGCTCACGCTTTTGGATCAGAACAAACTGGACGAGGGGCTAGACCATGCCAGGCAGGCAGTCGAGTTGACCCAGAACTGGCAAAGTTCGAATCACATGGCCTGGGCTCATGTGGTATTGGCGCGCGTGCTGATGGCCTGTGGCGACGTGCAGGAAGCAGACCATGCTATCCAGGCTGCCAATCGGGCCAGAAAGGGTTCGCATGTGCTTCCGGGGATCGATAGCTTTGTGGAAGCCGGCCAGGTACGGCTGTGGCTCTTGCAGGATAACCTGGCTGCTGCAAAAAAATGGGCACACGACCTTCGCACCACGCTGGGGAGCGCCATAGACGCCGGGCCGCTCACCGATGAAAACCTGGAGATGAAGCTGATCACGCTGGCGCGTATCCTGATTGCCGAAGGACGGGAAACGAGCAAACCGGCGGTCCTGGCGGATGCCTTGAAGCTGCTCGAGCGTCTGAAAGAAGCGGCGGTGCAGGGACGACGTGCCCGCTCCCTGATCGAAATTGGTGTGCTGCAGTCCATCGCGCTATTTGCCCGGAACAAACTACAGGGGCGCAGACTCTCCCAGTCCGGCGAAGTTCCTGCAGCGCTGGCGGTATTGGAGAACACCCTGCGTCTGGCAGAACCAGAAGGCTATGTGAGGCTTTTTGTCGACGAGGGGCGACCAATGGCAGAGATGCTATACGAAGCTGCGGCACAGGCAATCGCACCTAGCTACTGCGGGCGACTGCTCGCCGCGTTTGCCGAAAGTGAATCGGAACCACAGAGTGCAAAAGCGCCCCCCGCGCAAGAGCTGATCGAGCCGCTCAGCCAGCGCGAGCTGGATGTGCTGCGGCTGATGGCGGGCGGGTTGTCCAATTCTGACATTGCCGAAAGGCTAACCATCTCGCTAAACACCGTCAAAGGACATAGCCGCAACATCTACGGCAAGCTGAACGTTAGCTCCCGAACCCAGGCCATTGCCCGTGCCAGAGCCTTGGGTCTGCTGCCTTCAAAATAGACGATAGTGATACGCCATTGTGGCCAATCCTTCCACCTTTACCGCCACAGAGAACACAAAGAGCACAAAGATAAATGCTTTCCCAGCAATTCCGATTTGCCTTGACCAGGGGGACTAGCGCCGGTTGAGTAGCCGAGTCTGCGAGGCATATCGAAACCCAAGCGGGTTCAAAGACGAATCTCGCAGGCCCGCTTGCTGAAGCGGACATACTCAATTAGCGACCTGCGTACGCCCTACAGAAAATAGCTCCTCTCCACACAAGCGAATCTGGATCGGCAACGCGAACCGGCGCTGGTATTTCACCAGCGCCGGTTCGCGTCTTGTATCACCGATTCCCCCGTGCGAAGCGACCTTCGCCCCCGACCAACATAGGCGTTAAGATAAGCTCCGTTCGAGCAAGTGCCGGGGTCTTGCCTCCTGGCGTCACGTCCAGAAGGGAATAGCCACAAAGAACACAAAGAACACATAGATAGGGTACGTTGCCATCTTCTTCTTTGCGTTCTTTGTGTTCTTTGTGGCCAATTCTCTTGCCTGCACACGAGGATGCGGGGGGGCGTGGAGCATAGAGCCTTAACTTAACGCCTATGCCCCCGACCAGCCACCATAAACAACACTCGACCAATACTTTCGGGTCGTTACAACCACACTCCCCTGGCCATACATTGGAATCAATCGATAGCGTTTCGCAGCACGCATCGACGACCCTTGAAGAATCAAGTCAACTACGAAGGAGAAAGAAAATGTTTAGCAAGATACTACGCTGGAGTGCCGTTGGATTGTTCACCGTGGTGGTTCTGGCGTTCGCCGCCTATCTCTCGGACATGCATCGCGCCTATACACGCATTGAAGGCAAGAGCACGGTCATCCCTTCACCCTATGGCGACATCGAATATGTAGAAGGTGGATCGGGCCTGCCTGTCCTGGTGATCCACGGCAGTGGCGGTGGCTACGATCAGGGCGAACTGATGATCGACGCCTTCCTGAGTGACGACGTCCACTGGATTGCCCCTTCCCGTTTCGGCTACCTGCGCTCAACTTTCCAGGAGGGCGCCACCTTTAATGACCAGGCCCATGCCTACGCCGCGTTGCTGGACCATCTGGGCATTGAACGTGTGGCGGTGGTCGCCCTTTCGCATGGCGGGCCCTCGGCGTTGCTCTTTGCAACCCTCTATCCCGAGCGGGTCTCTTCCCTGACACTCATTTCCACCGGGGTCACCGCACTATCCACGGGAGATCAGGCAGACGCGAATCTGAAGGGCAGCGCGCTGACCACCATCTACAAGCACGATCTGGCTCTACTGGACCGTGACGACGCTGTTCAACAAACAGTTCCTGAGCCTGATGGGCGCCAGCGATGCCGTCGTCTCCGAATTAACACCCGAGCAGCGGCAACTGGTCGGCCGCGTGATCGAGGAGATGAATCCGGTTTCTCCGCGCAGCGCGGGCGTCATGTTCGACAATCGCGCCGCCATGCCGGGCGCCGAGATTAGCGGGATCCAGGCGCCCACACTGATCCTGCATGCCAGCGACGACACCTTGCAGCTCTTCGGTCATGCCGAGTTTGCGGCGGCCACCATTCCCGGCGCCAGACTGGTCCGTTTCGAGAGAGGCGGCCACCTGCTCATGATCGTCGAGCAAGATAAAGTCCGGGCCGCCGTCCAAGAAAATATTCTCACCGGTGTAGAGCGCGCCCAAAGGGCACCCGCAGCACAGAGTTTGCAAACTAAGCAGAGGTAAACGATGAATGAGATCCGCCAGGAGTTGCCACAAGATCAACCGGCCGTGTACCAGATTCAACTGGACGGACAGATCGACGAGCGGAGATTGGACTGGTTCGAGGACATGACCGTCTCCAGCGAAAACAGAGCAGACGGGAAGGCCATCTCTACGTTGGTTGGTTCGCTAGCGGACCAGGCGGCACTGCACGGCCTGTTGAGCCGGATCTATGCCCTGGGTTATGTCGTCCTCTCGGTGACACGGGTCGAGCAGCCTGCGGAATGATACGTCATCCCGTTGCAGTGGTAAGATGGTAGGGTGCGACACGCATTACAACCAGATCGAGACGGCTAACCGGAAAATAATGGAAAGCTTGGGCCACAAACGAGGAGACAGCCATGAGCGAGGCGAACAGCGCACCCTGGTACCGGCGCACGCTGCGTTGGGGACAGACCAATATCACCGAAATGGATCCCAGGCGCTATGATATCGAGTGGTGGCGGCAGCACTGGCGACGGACCCACGTGCAGGGGGTCATCATCAACGCCGGGGGCATCGTGGCCTACTACCCCAGCGCGCACCCGCTCCACTATCAGGCCGAGTTCCTCGACGGCCGTGATCTCTACGGCGATCTGTGCGCCGCCGCCCGTGAAGATGGACTCGCCGTCCTGGCGCGCATGGACTCGAACCGGGCCACCGAAGCCTTCTATCACGCGCACCCCGACTGGTTCGCCGTGGACGCCGAGGGCGAACCCTTCCGTGCCGGCGACCGCTACGAAGCCTGCATCAACAGCGATTACTATGAAGTCTACCTGACGTCGATCCTGCGCGAGATCATTGAGCGCAGCCACCCCGACGGCTTCACAGACAACAGTTGGAGCGGCACGCGCCGCAACCAGATCTGTCACTGCCAGAACTGCGCCCGTCGCTTTCGAGAAGCAACCAACGCCGATCTGCCCGGCCGCGCCGACTGGCAGGATGCAGTCTACCGAAAGTGGATTCGCTGGAACTATGACCGCCGCATCGAGATCTGGGATCTCAACAATCGGGTCACGCGCCAATATGGCGGCCCGGACTGTCTGTGGCTGGGCATGATCTCCGGCGACCCGGCGCACGAGTCTCAGCGCTTCCGCGATATGAAGGCGCTGTGCGAGCGCACCGAGATCCTCATGCTCGATTACCAGCACCGGCCCGACATGGGCTTTCAGGCCAACGGACACGCCGGCAAACTGCTCCACGATCTGCTGGGTTGGCAGACGCTGATCCCCGAGAGTATGCCCCAATACCAGGGACGCCAGCCCACCTTCCGCCTCTCGGCCAAACCGGCGCACGAAGCGCATCTGTGGATGGTGGAGGGCTTTGCCGGCACGATTCAACCGTGGTGGCATCACATCAGTGCCTATCACGAGGATCGCCGCCAGTATCGTACGGCAGAACCGCTGATGGCCTGGCACGCCGCTCACGAGGAATACCTGACCCAGCGTACCCCGATTGCGCCGATCGGCCTTCTATGGTCACAGGAGAACTACGACTACTACGGCCGCGACCACGCCCGCGATCTGGTCGGTTTGCCGCACGAAGGGTGGGCGCAGGCGCTGATCCGGGCGCGGCTGCCCTATCGTCCGATCCACGCCGATCACATTGACGCAGCCGCAGCGGAATTGTCGCTGCTGATCCTGCCGGCCATGGGCGCGCTGTCGGATGAGCAGAACGCGGCCATTCGTCGCTTCGTCGGGCGCGGCGGCGCCTTGATCGCCGGCGGCGAAAGCAGCCTCTACGACGGCGAGGGCAATCCCCGCCAGGATTTCGCCCTGGCCGATCTGCTGGGCGTTCATGTCCACGCCAATCGATTGGGTAGCCTGGACCGCGCTGTGGCCAGTTGGGAAGTCTACACACACCACACCTACCTGCGCCTGCATCCGTCGCAGCATCGAGGCGTCTACGGGCCGTTTGCCCAAGAGACAACAACGGGCGAAGATGAGCGCCATCCTGTGTTGGCCGGTTTTGCAGAGACCGACATCCTGCCTTTCGGCGGCCAGTTGCAAGAGGTCACGCCGGCGGAGGGTGTGGACGTGCCGCTCAGCTACATCCCCCCCTTCCCTATCTTCCCACCGGAATTTTCGTGGATGCGTCAAGAGGATTCGGGCAAGCCGGCTCTGGTCCTGCGTAGTACCGAGAGTGGCGCGCGCATCGCCTATCTGGCCGCCGATCTGGATCGCTGTTACGCCCGCGATCGCCTGCCCGATCACGGCGATCTGCTCGCCAACGTCGTGCGCTGGGCGCTTAAGGACAGCTCCCCCCTGGCGGTGGATGGCCCTGGGCTGATCGATTGCCAGCTTTACCGGCAGCCGGGCCGCTTGATCCTGCACATGGTCAACCTGTCGGGCACGGCCCATACGCCGGTGGATGAACTGCTGGCGGTGGGTCCGCTGACCGTGCGCCTTCATTTGTTCGAAGGATTGAGGCCGCAGACGGTACAGCAGTTGGTTGCCGACAAAACGCCCGCCTTCGATCTGGATGCCGGTTGGGTGACCTTCCAGATCGACCGCATCGAGGATCACGAAGTCATCGTCGTGAAATAGGCACTCCAGCAATCACAATTCCGGTGCGAGGCGGGGCGTCGTGCCATCTGTGCACGTGACATGATGCGGGTATCCAGTAGGGATGGGCCTCCGTGCCCATCCGTTTCGTGGCGGACGGGCGCAGCAAGCGGCGCCCCTACGGTGTGAAAATCTCATGTTCGTGACAAGTGACCCACTAGCCACATCTGGATGGTAACCATATACAGGAGGGGAACTTATGGAAGCTGCACAACTCGGGCGTAGCGGTCGGCAGGTCAGCCGGTTAGGGTTTGGCGGCGCACCTGCCGGCCTCACCAACTATCTGGGGCACTACAGCCCACAGGACGCAGAGCAACGACGGCAGGTGATCGCTGCTATCGAGAAGGCCCTGGAGATGGGGATCACCTACTTTGACACCGCCGCTGCCTACGGTCAGGGGGCCAGCGAGTCGATCTTCGGGGAAGCGCTGCGCGGCCACACCGATCGTATCTTCCTGGCCACAAAGGTGCCCATGGGCCAGGACGTCGACACACGCGCCGAGGTCGAGGCGTCATTGCAGCGCCTGGGCGTCGACTGCGTGGATCTGATCCAGCTTCACGGCACGACGTACAGCGCCGAACAGGAGCAACGCATCCTGCGCGGCGGTGGCATGTTGGATACGCTGGAACAGATGCGCGCCGAGGGGTTGGTGCGCTTCATCGGTTTCACCAGCGAAGACCACAACCCGCCCGTCTATCGCTTCATCGAATCGGGCCGTTTCGATGTGATGCAGATCTGCTACAACCTGATCTACCAGAATCCCGCCGAGCCGACACGCCCATTCGGTGCAATCTACGAGGCCGAACGGCAGGGCATGGGGATCGTCACCATGCGCACGCTCACGTCAGGCATCTTCCAGCGCTGGCTGCACATGGTCAACCCCGACGACACCTTCGACTACAACCCGGCGCTGCTTCAATACGTCCTCTCGAACCGCCTGGTAGACGTGGCGCTGGTGGGTATGCGTACCCCCGAAGAAGTGGAACGCAACGTGGAAATCTGGGGCAATCTGGCGGGGCGGGTTGATATTGACGCGTTGCATGATCGCTACCGATAAACAGCAGCGATCATGCAAGGGTGCGGCAGGATCACTTGTTGCGGCGGCTGGGGTTCTCGAGGCGTACGGCAGAGACCTTATACTCAGGGATCTTCGCCAGCGGATCCAGGGCGAAATCGTGGGTGAGCAGGTTGGCCGCGGCTTCGCGCCAGTGAAAGGCCAGGAAGATCGACCCGGCGGGCACACGGTTGGTGATGCGGGCCTGGGTGCGGATCTGTCCTCGGCGGCTGTGAACCACTACGGGGCCACCATCGGTCAGGGCCACCACTGCGGCGTCCTGAGGATGAACCTCCACAAAGGCGCGCGGTTCCCGCCAATCCAGCCCTTCGGAACGCCGGGTCTGGGTGCCGGTATGATAGTGATAGAGGATGCGCCCCGTGCTCAGAATCAGCGGGTACTCGGCATCCGGCATCTCTGCCGGCAACTGGGCGGTGATGGCATGGAACAGGCCCAACCCTCGGCTGAAGCGCTCTGTGTGCAGGATGGGGGTGCCCGGGTGCTCTGTGGTCGGGCAGGGCCACATCAGCCCCTCACCCGCCAGGCGTTGATGGCGCATCCCCGCATAGATGGGCGTACAGTGGGCCGCCTCCTCCAGAATCTCCGCCGTGGACGCGAAGCGCCAGCGCACCGCGCCGGGCGTGCGTCCTAGTTTTTCATCCAACTTTTCGGCCAGGGCCGTCACAATTTGCCAGTCGGGCAGGGCGCCGCCGGGGGCGTCCAGCACCGGATGGAAGAGCTGCACGCGCCGCTCGGTGTTGGTAAAGGTGCCGTCCTTCTCAAGCGACGCGGCCGCCGGCAGGACGACATGGGCCAGTTGAGCCGTCTCACTCAGAAAGATGTCCTGCACCACCAAAAAGTCCAGACTGCGCAACCCTTCCTCCACATGAGTCAGGTTCGGGTCCGAGAGCATGGGGTTTTCGCCCATAGCGTACATGGCGCGCAGCTTGCCGGCAATGGCGGCGTGGGTCATTTCCACCACGGTCAGGCCGTTTTGGCCGGGCAAGTCGTCCAGGCCCCACTGCACCGCCACCGCCCGCCGCTTGTCATCGTCGGTCACCGGCTGGTAGCCGGGCAGCACGTTGGGCAACGCGCCCAGATCGCACGCCCCCTGTACGTTGACCTGGCCGCGCAGCGGGTTGACCCCGCTGGACGGTTTGCCAATCTGGCCGCAGAGCATGGACAGATTGGCCAGAGTCTTCACCAGATCGGTGCCGTTGCTGCGCTGGGTGATGCCCATGGCGTAGAGGATGGAGGATGCGCCGCGGGCGAGGGGTGAGAGGCGAGCCGCCGCTTCATCATACCGGCGTTCGCCCAGGGCATAGATGCGGGCGGCGTCTTCGATCTTCTCGGCAGGAACACCGGAGTGGAGGGCGGCGAGTTCAGGCGTGTATTCGGCCAGCACAGCGGCAAAGTCGTCAAAGCCCTCTGTGCGGCGCTGGATGAAGTCTCGATCCTCCCAACCTTCGCGCAGGATGACGTGCATCATGGACAGGTAGACGTAGATGTCTGTGCCGGGCGTGGGTTGCAGCCAGAGCCGGGCATGATCCACCATGGGCGTGCGCCTGGGATCGATCACGATCAGCGACGCGCCACTCTTGACGGCGCGCACCACTTCGTAGCTGATCACCGGGTGGGATTCCGCCGTGTTGGAGCCGGTAATCAGGATGCAATCGCCGTCGCGCAGGCCGTGGATGGTATTGGTCATGGCCCCGCTGCCAAAGGCCGCGCCCAGGCCGGTCACCGTGCTGGCATGGCAAAGGCGGGCGCAATGGTCCACATTATTGGTGCCAATCCCCGCCCGCATGAATTTTTGGAAGAGATAGTTTTCCTCGTTGCTGCAGCGGGCAGACGATAGCCCGGCCACCGCGTCCGCCCCATGTCTCTGAATGATCTCGGCCAGCCGTTGCGCCGTGTAGTCGATGGCCGTATCCCAGGAGACGGGCACAAAGTACTCTTCGGGCTTGCGGTTCTTGAGCGGACTGGTGTCGGGCAGGGTCCACGGTTCGCCGGTGATGCCCAGTTCATAGGCCACATCCCGGCGCAGGAGGGGCTGGGTCAGCCGCTCGGGGCTGCTGATGAAGTCCCAACCGGAGCGCCCTTTGACGCACAGAAACTCGTCGTTCACCGGCGCACCCGCAAACCCCTGGGCGTTGACAAATTCCCCATCCTTGAGAACAAACTCCACGGCGCAGCCTACACCACAATAGCCACAGATGGTACGCTGGTGGGTCAGTTCCACCTCTTTGCCCAGCCCGACCCGGCTCCTGGGCAGTAGCGCCGTGGTGGGGCAGACCTGGACACAACTGCTGCAAAACACGCAGGATGAATCGATCATCAGGCCGTCAAAGGGGGTGGCGATGTGGCTGTGGAAGCCTCGGCCGGTGTAGTCGATGGCGTTGCGCCCGACGATCTCGTCACAGGCGCGCACGCATTTGCCGCAGAGGATACAGTACTGGTGATCGCGCACAAAGAAGGGGTTGTCGTCTTGATACAGTGGGCGCGAGAGTTCAAAGTCGAAGCTGGTCTCTTCAATCCCATAGAGATGGGCGTAGCGTTGCAGATCGCAGGCCCCGTCCTTTTCGCAGGTAGCGCAGGTCATGGGGTGATCCGAGACGAAGAGATCGATGATATCGCGGCGCATGGCGGTAAGGCGATCGCTCTCGGTCTGCACGCTCATCCCCTCGGCGCAGAGCAGACCGCAGCTAGGGGCGGGCGCAGGGCGACCCGCGATTTCGACCAGACAGAGACGGCAGCCGCCCGAAGGCTTGAGCGCGGGGTGGTAGCAGAGGCGGGGGATGTCGATGCCGTGGGCCAGGGCGCTCTCCAGCACTGTTGCGCCCGGCGCGAAGTCGATGGTCTGTCCGTTAATCGTTATGGTGCTCATGGGTGGCTTCCTCAGCGTAGGTGCGCTTCAGAGAGCGCACGTCGTCGGATATGGCCTGCTCTTCCGGTTCAGATCGCACAACTGCCCGCGGGGCAGCGGTGCTCGTCCACGTGCGCGCGGTATTCTTCGCCGAAGTAGCGCATGGTGGTCAACACAGGATTGGGTGCGGTCTGGCCCAGGCCACACAGTGAGGCGGTGTGCACCGTCTCGCACAGGCTGAGCAGCCGCTCCACATCGCTTTGGGTGGCCCGCCCCTGTGTGATCTTGGTCAGGGTGTTGAGCATTTTGCGCGTGCCCACGCGGCAGGGGATACACTTGCCGCAGGATTCTTCCTGGGTGAAGGTGAGGAAGTAGCGGGCGATGTCCACCATGCAGGTGGTCTCGTCGGCCACAATCATGCCGCCCGAACCCATGATGGCGCCGGTTGCGCGCAGGTCCTCGTAGTCGATGCGGGTGTCGAGCAGGCTCTCGGGGATGCAGCCGCCCGATGGCCCGCCCAGTTGCACGGCTTTGAAGGCTTTGCCATCCCGGCAGCCGCCGCCGATGTCGTAGATCATCTCGCGCAAGGAGAGCCCGATGGGAATCTCCACCAGCCCAGAATTCTGGATGGCCCCGGCCAGGGCAAAGGCTTTGGTGCCGCCGCTCCTGGCCGTCCCCATCCCCGCGAACCAGTCCGGCCCGTTAAGCAGGATGCTGGGCACGCTGGCGTAGGTCTCTACATTGTTGATGTTGGTGGGCCGGCCCCACAGTCCACTCTCGGCGGGGTAGGGTGGGCGCATGGTGGGCATGCCCCGGTAGCCTTCAATAGAGCGCATAAGCGCGGTCTCTTCGCCGCAGACAAAGGCACCGGCGCCCTCTTTGACCACAAATTCAAAGTCCATGCCGCTGCCTAGAATGTTCTGGCCAATCACGCCGTAGGCCCGCGCCTGTGCAATGGCCTCGTGCAGGGCCTTGACCGCCAGCGGGTACTCAGCGCGGATGTAAATGTAGCCCTTGCCTGCCCCCATGACCCGGGCCGCAATCAGCATTCCCTCCAGCACCCGGTGCGGATCACCCTCGATCATGGTGCGATCCATAAACGCACCAGGATCGCCCTCGTCCGCATTACAGATCAGATACTTGGGATGCCCTGTCTGCTTGCGCCCGATGGACCATTTTGTGCCGGTGGGGAAGCCGGCGCCACCGCGCCCGCGCAGGTGAGAATCGGTGATGGCCTGCAGGATGGCCTCCGGCGGAGTCTCCAGGGCCTGACGCAGAGCCTGATAGCCGTCGTGGGCCAGGTAGTCGTCCAGCGAGTGGGGATCGATAACGCCGCACAGTTGGGTGGTCACTTTGACCTGTCGGCTCAGGAAGGGATAATCGCTGCGGTCGGCGCGACGGCTGACCGTCCAGGCCTGGGGCGAGGGTGTGCTGTCGCCCCCCAGGTGAAGGGCCAGCAGTGCAGTGGTCTCGGCGGGCGTCACCGGCCCATAGAGGGTGGACGAGCCGTCGTCGATGACCTCTACCAGTGGCTCACGATGGCAGGCGCCCACGCAGCCGGTGCGCTGCAAGCTGATGGGCAGGTTGCGATCCTTGATCTGTGCAGCCAGGGCATCGTAGGTAGCCTGCGCCCCGGCAGCCAGTCCACAGGTGGAAAGCCCCACGCGGATGATCGTTTTCATACGGTCTCCTCGCTTTTCTGCAGCGCAACCAGGGACTGCCAGGCTTCGTCGGGGGTCATACGCCCGTAGGTGTCATCGTCCACCACCAGCACCGGGGCCAGGCTGCACGCCCCCACGCAGGCCACGGTTTGCAAGGTAAAATCACCGTCTGGGGTGGTCTCGTCCACCCCGATGCCCAGCGCCTTTTCCAACCGGCTCAGGATGGCAGCGGAGTGGTTGACGTGGCAGGCCGTGCCCCGACAGACGCGGATCTGATGTTTGCCCGGCGGGTTGAGGCGAAAGAGGTTATAAAAGGTGACGACGCCGTAGATGCGGGCCAACGGAAAGCCGAGTTCCCGCGAGAGGTATTGGAGGTGGTTCTGGCCCAGGTAGCCGTATTGGCGCTGGATCTCCTCTAGCACGGTGATCAGTGCATCCGGTTCGCCCTGGTGGCTGGTAAAGATAGAGGCCAGCTCAGGCGGGGGCGGCTCGACCAGGGGATCACCCCGATAGACAAATTTACGCAGCGGATCATTTCTGTTTGACGCCATTGTCGTTAGCCTTTTCGATGGTGAGATGATGGGCAGCGGCCCACGTAAGGCTCATCATCTCGGAATCTCAATTCCGAATCCGCTCCGGCACGGTATAGACGCGCATGGAGTTCTGTCGTACATAGCCGATGATTGTGATGTTCCAGGCCTGGGCCATCTCTACGGTGCGGCTGGTTGGGGAAGTGCGAGAAACCACCAGGGGGATCTGCATCTTGGCGGCTTTGCCCAGCATTTCCGAACTGATACGGCCCGTGGTCACCAGCAAAGAGCCGGCGGTCTGCTCCCCGGACAGCATGGCTTTGCCCCACAGTTTGTCCACGGTATTGTGGCGGCCCACATCCTCGGCCACGAAGCGAAGGGCGGTGGACGTGCACAGGGCCGAAGCGTGGACACCACGCGTGATCGGGTAGAGGGTCTCCGCCGCCCGCAGGTCCAGGTAGCGGTCGATCACCTGCTGGGCTGTCAATGTTTCGGCTGTAGGGACGTGAAAGTCGCGGCTGGAGAGATCGTCGTAGGTGACGCCGTTGCCGCAGCCGGAGGTGCGGATGGAGCGCTGTGGTGGCCGGTATTCGCGGTTGAGCCAGACGTCAATGCAGTCGCCGCCGACGTGATCCAAGGCAGCCACGTCGGCCATGCCGTCGATGACGCCTTCGGCGCGCAAAAAGCCCAGGGCCAGCGCATCCAGATCGAGCGGCGTACACAGGAAGGCGCCCGCCTCCTGCCCATTGACATAGACGCAGACTGTCTTTTCTTCGATAATAGCGCCGTCGACGCTCTTCCAGCCGTCGGCGTCGTTCACATAATAGACCAGGGGTTGTGCACCAGCAATCATGCCGGAAGCTGCTTTCTACTCACAAGGAGAGACGTCACGGCCTTAGTATAGCAGATTTGATCCCAGATGGCAGCGCCATAAGGCCAGGTTTGTAACGTGTGGGGGGATGCACAATGGAATTCACAGACATCTGCTCCTGCCACTTCCCTGGGATAGGTCGATAGCGCAGAACCGTCAGGTCCAAATATATCCCCGGCTATACCCTGCATTAGTTCCCGATCTATTCTCATCAATAGCCGTAAAGACTACACTACGACGGTCGACACTTTGAGTTGTGCTGCCACAAAAGTTTCCACGCGGTAAGCCAACGATGGGTTGTCCCCTCACGCCCGAAGCGAACCAGGAAAGTCAGCACCAGGAGGCGATGTGTGAAGATAACCAGAACCGGCGTCTGCGCTTGCGGTTATAGCAGAACGGTGGGCTGGGCTGTGCCTGTGCTCATTGTGAGCGGCCTTCTGTTTAGTGGTTGCCAGGGTGCACCTTCGACGCTCTCGCCGCGTGGGCCGGCTGCGGCACGATTGGCCGACCTGTGGTGGGTGCTCTTCAGCGTGGCCGCCGTGGTCTTCGTGATTGTGATGGGGTTGCTGACCTACGCGCTGTTCCGTTCGCGGGGCAACGGCGGGCGCACGGCCCTTGGCGAAGGACGCACTTTTGTCACCGTGGGTGGTGCGGTGGTCCCGGCGCTGATCTTGACAGGGGTCATGATCTACACCGTCGACGTGCAGCGGGCGATTTCAGTACCCCGAGACGAGCCCGCGCTGATCATTGAAATCGTGGGGCATCAATGGTGGTGGGAGGTGACGTACCCCGACTACGGCTTCACCACCGCCAACGAGATCCACATCCCTGTGGGCGAGCCGGTGCTGCTCAAACTGACCAGCGCCGACGTGATCCACAGCTTCTGGGCGCCGCAGTTGCAGGCCAAACTCGATCTCCTGCCTGGGCAGACCAATACCACCTGGATCAGCGCCGATTCAGCCGGTATCTTCCGCACCGAATGTGCCGAGTTTTGCGGCCTCCAGCACGCACACATGGGCATGATGATCGTCGCCGAGCCGGTGGAGCAACTGACGGATTGGCTGGCCGGTCAGCAAGAACTCCCCGAAATCGTCACCGATGATCCGGTGCTACTCGAAGGACAACAGGTCTTCATGGGGTCGGCGTGCGTCTACTGCCACACCATCCGTGGCAGCACCGCCACTGGCAAAGTCGGCCCCGATCTGACCCATCTCGCCAGTCGTCTCACCATCGGCGCAGGCATGTTCCCCAACAACCGCGGCCATCTTGCCGGCTGGATCCTCGATTCCCAGGCGCTCAAACCCGGCAACGAAATGCCGTCTGTCTACCTGGACCCAACCAGCTTACACGCGCTTCTACGCTATTTAGAGAGTCTGGAGTAACCCCGTGGCCACCATCGCCCAACCATTGGAACAGATCTGGGAAACGCCCGGCGCGCTCAAGAAGCTGTTGGCGACGGTCGATCACAAAACCATCGGCGTGCGCTACATTGTCACGGCCTTCACCTTCTTCCTCTTGGGTGGCATTCAGGCGCTGATTATGCGCACCCAACTGGCGCTGCCTGAAAACACGCTGGTCGACCCGAAGGTCTATAATCAGCTCTTCACCATGCACGGCACGACGATGATCTTCTTCTTCGCCACCCCTATCCTGTTTGGATTCGGCAACTATCTGGTGCCGCTGATGATCGGGGCCAGGGACATGGCCTTTCCGCGACTCAACGCCTTCGGCTATTGGGTTTTCCTCTTTTCGGGGATCTTCATCTACTCCAGTTTCCTGTTTGGGTTGGCCCCCGACGGCGGCTGGTTCAACTATGTGCCGTTGACCTCTTACGACTATTCACCCGATCTCAACATTGATTTCTATGCGCTGGGCATCCTCTTTTTGGGGATTTCCACGACGGCGGGGGCGGTCAACTTCATCGTCACCCTCTTTAAACTGCGCGCACCGGGCATGTCGATTAACCGCATGCCGCTGTTCTGTTGGGCGATCCTGGCCACGGCCTTCGCCGTCCTCTTTGCCTACCCCACCCTCAACCTTGCCAATCTGTTGCTAGAACTGGATCGCAAATTCGGCTTCCACTTCTACGATTCCGCCAGCGGGGGCAGTGTATTGCTGTGGCAGCATCTGTTCTGGTTCTTCGGTCACCCCGACGTGTACATCATCTTTTTGCCCGCTGTGGGCATGGTTTCGCAGGTGGTTGCCACCTTTTCACGGCGCCCCGTGGTGGGCTACACCTTTTTGGCAATGGCGGCGGTCGGCACATCGATCATCGGCTTTGGCGTTTGGGTACATCACATGTTCGCCGTAGGGCTGCCGGCACTCGCCTACAGCTTCTTCGGGGCGGCGTCGTTGGTCATCACCATCCCGTCCGGCATCCAGATCTTCGCCTGGATCGCCACGATCTGGACGGGGCGCCCGCTGTGGAAGACGGCCTTCCTCTTCATCCTTGGTTTCATCTTCACCTTTGTGCTGGGCGGGCTGAGTGGCGTGATGTTTGCCAGCGTTCCCTTCGATCAGCAGATCACCGACAGCTACTTTGTGGTGGCGCACTTTCACTATGTGCTGATCGGCGGCATGGTCTTTCCGCTGTTTGCGGCGTTTTACTATTGGCTGCCCAAAATCAGTGGACGCCTGCTCAACGAAGGGCTGGGCCAGTGGCATTTCTGGACATTCTTCGTGGGCTTCAACCTGACCTTCTTCCCCATGCACATCACCGGTCTGTTGGGGATGCCGCGCCGTTACTACACCTTTTTACCCGGCCTGGGCTTTGAACTGCCCAACCTGCTTTCGACCATCGGCGCTTATTTGTTGGCCGTAAGCGTGCTGCTCTTCGTCGTCAATTGGATCTGGAGCGTCAACAAAGGCCGGCCCGCCGGCGACAACCCCTGGCAAGCCGGGACGTTGGAATGGTCAATGCCGTCGCCGCCGCCGCCCTATAACTTCCGGCTCATCCCACTTGTGCGCAGCTCCGACCCCCTGTGGGACGGGCTTTCGTTGACCGAAAATTCATCACGCGTCGAGCGCCGTCAAGCGGCTGCCGATCTGCGCAGCGTGGCCGGCGATCAGGCCGTGGATGAGGAGGTGACGACGGTCTCGCCGTATACACGCCGCCAGGACGGCGAACTGCGCTGGCTCAGCGATCCCTATGCTCGCGAAACGCTGTCCACCACGCTCCTCGACGCCCAGCCCGACACCATTCTGCACATCCCCGAAGATTCGTACTGGCCGGCCGTGATGGCATTTGGGCTCTTGATCGTCTTCGTGGGCGTGCTGCTCAACGGATGGATTCTGGCCGGCGTCGGCGGCCTGATCAGTCTGGTGGCGTTGATCGGCTGGCTCTGGCCACACGCCCCCCACAGCGAGGAGAACTACACATGAGCGCCGATGCACGTACGACGATTCAAATGGAGTTGCCGCCCGAAGCCGAACTGAGCGGCAGCCGCACCATCGGCTGGTGGGGGATGGTGATGTTGATCCTCACCGAGGCCACGCTCTTTGCCGGTCTAATCTCCACCTACTTCTACTTGCGGTTTACGTCGCCCACCTGGCCCACCGGCGATATTCGCCGCCCCGAATTGTTGCTGGCCGGGATCAACACCATCATCCTGATTTCGAGCAGTTGGCCCATTCAAATGGCCGTGCGCTCGATCCGTCGTGGCGGCAGCCGGGCCAGGTTGGCGGTGGGATTGGGGATCGGGTGGCTGTTGGGTGTGCTCTTCCTCTCGCTGCAAATGGTGGAATATGCCCGCTCGGATTTTTTGCCGCAGACCAACGCCTACGGTTCACTCTTTTTCACCATCACAGGGCTGCACGGGCTGCACGTTCTGGTGGGCATTGCGCTGGTGACGATGGTGTTGATCCGTACGTGGTTGGGGCATTTTACCCAGCGCCGCTACCAGGCGGTAGAAAACGTCGTGCTTTACTGGCATTTTGTGGACGCCGTGTGGATCTTTATTTTTGCATCGCTGTACCTGTCGCCGTATCTGACAGCATGGTAGTCAGGAGAAAGTTATGGCTGAAACGACACCCCCTCACCTCCACGGACGCTACGACTGGAAGCTCTGGTACGGTCTCTTTGGCGGGCTGACGGCCTGGATTCTGCAACTTGCGATTGGCTTTGCCGTCGTCCACGACCTGTGCCTTTCGGGAGCAGATGGCGTGTTGCTGTGGGCAGGCATCATTACCGCCGTGCCGGCCCTGTTGGCATTGGGCGCCGTGATTGCAGCCTATTCGTCCTGGCGCGGGGAACGCGCCGAGGACGATACGCTGGAGACCATTCACGGTGTACACCGCTTCATGTCCATCGCGGGTATGTGGTTCAGCGGTTTATCGCTGATGATCATTCTGCTATTGGTGGCGCCGATGGTCTGGATCTACCCCTGTGTTTGATCCCGTCGGCCTGGGGGCGCTCTTGATTCCGCTGGCACTCTACCTGGGCGGCCTGCGGACGCTGCAGCGCCGCAACGGAGGGTTGGCCGCGGTGCGGCGACGGCAGTTGATCTACTTTCTGTGCGGGTGGGCCTCGCTGGCGGTGGCGCTGATCTCACCGCTGGACGCCTTGAGCGACGTCCTCTTTTCGGCGCATATGGTGCAACATCTCTTTCTGCTCTTACTGGCGCCGCTCTTTTTCGTGTTGAGCAAGCCGCTGCCCATCTATTTGTGGGCCTTGCCGCAGCGCACACGTCGGATCGTCGCCTCCACGCTGCAACCGTCCTGGGTGCGCCAGGGCTGGCGGAAACTCACAGCGCCGGCGGCGGTCTGGTTCATCCACATGGCGCTGCTCTGGTTTTGGCATGCGCCGTCCATTTATCAGGCGGCACTGCGCGCAGAGTGGATTCACCTTCTGGAGCATCTCTCATTTTTCGGCGCGGCGGCGCTGCTGTGGTGGGCAGTGATCCATCCGCGCGGCGGCGCCCAGCGCTACGGCATCGGCATGTTGATCCTGTTCTTGACGGCGCTGCAAGGGAGTGTGCTCGGGGCGCTGCTCACCTTTTCGTCGGTGCTCTGGTACCCCATCTATGCACCGTGGGCGGCCTTCTCGAACCGCACGCCGCTGGCCGACCAGCAGTTAGCCGGACTGATCATGTGGATTCCACCAGGCATCTTTTACCTGAGCGCAATCCTGGCGCTCTTTGCGTTGTGGCTGGGGGCTGTGGAAAAGAGAACGGCGCAGCGCGAAGTAATGAGGTACGAGTGATTTGTCACCGGCTATCTAGTGATGGTCGACACCGTTTTAGTTTGTAGCAGGAATTTAGTTTGTAGCAGGAAGGATCATCATGGATCATCAACACAAAGTCTCGCGCCGCAACTTCCTTAAGGGAGTCGGCATTGCCGCGGCGGGCGCAGCAGCCAGTAGTTGCAGCGTGGATACGCGCCAGGCCGAACTGGCGCCACTGCCCACGGATCAACCGCAAATTCCGCTTTACGAGCAATACCCACAGGTGCCCTACACGCCGGTGGAACCGCCCGTACGCGGCATGCTTCAGGTCTTCACGCCGCATGAAGCACGCACCGTAGAAGCGTTGACGGCGCGTATCCTGCCCGGCAGCGCCGACGATCCGGGTGCGCGCGAGGCGGGCGTCGTCTACTATATCGACAACATGCTGGCCTTCAACGAAGGCTTCAACGAAGTCACCTATCGCCATCCGCCCTTTGCCCAGATCTACAGCGGAGACACGCCGCCGACCGGGGATCAGATCGAGGTCGGGCAGGCTATGGTCCACAGCCAGGGGACGCCCACACCGACGTCGACGCCAACCCCGGCCGCCACGGCGACGCCGGGAGCGACCCCCACGCCATCCCCTTCGCCCACGCCGACGCCGACCCTGACCCCGCCGCCTGCCGATCCGTCGGCGGTGACGTCGACAGAAGTCGAAACGGCTACCGGTGTGATCACCGATCTGCAGGTGGCTGTGGACGATCTGCCGGCCAGTTACCAGATCCTGTGGGTGCCGGCCAGCGAGATCTACCGCTACGGCTATCAGTCGATCCTCTCACCGCGCGAGGTCTACCGCATCGGTGTCGCCGCCCTCGATCACTATACGAATAGAGAGTACGGCAGCGACTTCCTCGATCTCAGCGAAGCGCAACAGGACGAGGTGATCGGGGCGATGGCCGACGACGGCATCAATGAATTCGACAAGAACCTGAGCGCCGAATCGTTCTTCCATAACCTGCGCCGGCATACCTCTGAGGGCATGTTCAGTGATCCTGTCTATGGCGGCAACCGGAATATGGTCGGCTGGCATTTGGTGGGTTATCCAGGCGCGCAGCGGGCCTATCAGCCCCATGAATTTCAGCAGGAAGGCACCAGCCGGCAGCCACAGAGTATCGCCGCCATGCGCTGGTTCAACCCAGGGCACGAGACCAACGAAAACATCGTCATGCCCGTGGCCGGGTCGGGAGACGTGCAAAAGACGGAAGGAGAGCAGCCACAATGGCCATAACGCATCCAAAGGTCGACGTCGTGACTGTAGGCGCCGGCTGGACATCGGGGATCATGGGGTGGAAGCTGGGCAGCGCCGGGCATAAGGTCGTCGCCATTGAGCAAGGACCGGCGCGCTGGACGCAACCCGACTTTGAACACAACCATGACGGCCTGCGCTACCGCGTGCGCAAGGCCATGATGTTCAACCTTGAACGTGAAACGTGGACATGGCGCCCCAACCCCAAGTTGCCGGCACTGCCCATCCGCCAGTTCGGCTCGTTTATGCCGGGGCGCGGCACAGGCGGCGCCAGCGTCCACTGGACGGCGCAATTCTGGCGCTTCTTGCCGGCGGACTTTCAGCACCGCAGCCATAACATCGAACGCTATGGCCAAGAGATCATTCCGCCCTACATGACCGTACAAGATTGGCCTGTCACCTATGAGGAATTGGAACCTTACTACGATGCCATCGAGTATGACATCGGCGCCGCGGGGCAGACAGGCAACCTGCGCGGGCAGATCATCCCCGGCGGCAACCCGTTTGAAGCGCCGCGCTCTCGATCCTATCCGCTGCCGCCCCACCCGGTAACCGTGCCGGCGATGATGTTCGCAGACGCCTGCACCGAGATGGGCTACCATCCCTTCCCGCAGCCCGCCGGCATTACCTCGCGCGCCTATCACGATCCATTGGGCAATTATCACAGCGAGTGCATCTACTGCGGCTTCTGTACCCGCTTTGGCTGTGAAGTGGACGCCAAGACCAGCGCCGTCAACACACACATCCCGGCTGCGCTGCGCACGGGGAACTACTCGGTGCGCAATTTCAGCAAGGTGATGGGCGTCAACATCGGTGCAGACGGTCTGGCGACCGGCCTGACCTACATTGATCTGCTCACCGGCGAGGAGCACTTTCAACCGGCCGACGTGGTTCTGCTCACCGGCTACACCTTAACCAACGTGCGTATGCTGCTGCTTTCGCGTGACAACGCCCATCCCAACGGTATCGGCAACGACCGCGGCATGGTGGGGCGCAATTATACCTATCAACTTTCACAAGGACCGGCCACAGGTGTCTTCGAAGGACGACGGTTTAACCTCTTTATGGGCAATGGCGTGGTGCAGAACCTGATCTATGAGTTCAACGCAGACAACTTTGATCACAGTGGATTGGGCTTCATCGGCGGCGCCTCGATCTACTGTGGTTCGGGGCAGCGCGATCCGCTGACCACGGCGCTGGACATGCCGAGCCTGCGTGCGGGGACGCCGGAGGCGCCGCCTAGTGGCTATCTTTCCACCAGCGGCGAGATCCCCACCAGCGCCGACGTGGGCAGCCTTGCCCATCGCGGCAAAGAATGGGGACAGGATTGGAAGGAGAATCTGCGCAAGAACTGGGACGGCGTGGTGGGGCTTGGCATTCAGGGCGAGATCCAGGCCTACGATGACCAGTACCTCGACCTCGATCCCAACTACAAAGACGCCTGGGGGCAGCCGCTGCTGCGCATCACCTTCGATTTCCATGAGAATGAGTACAAGCTCTATGCCTACCTGGCCGAACGCTGCAAAGAGATCATGCAGGCCATGAACCCCACACGCATGACCTCGTCGACGCAGCTAAGCCCCTACAACGTTCACCAATACCAGAGCACTCACTGCACCGGCGGCGCCATCATGGGCGATAGCCCGGGCAATTCTGTCACTACCAAGTATGGCCAGGTGTGGGACACGCCCAACGTCTTTGTGACCGGCGCCGCGCTCTATCCACAGAATCCGGGCGCCAACCCCACCGAGACGCTGTTGGCGCTGGCCTATATGGCGGGCGACGCCATTCGCGACAACTACTTTAAGAACCCAGGCGAGATCATTGGCTGAGCAGGCGAGGATACAGGCATGACGAAACGAACAGAGTTTGAAGTGGCAATGCAGACGGCGATCCCGCGCAGGGAGCTGCTCAAGGGATTTGGGCGGCTGGCGGTGGGGTTGGCTCTGGCGCCGGTGGCGGCCGCCTGTTCGATTACGTCCAGCCGCCGGCGTTTTAGCGTGGACATCACCGGCACCGATACCGCCTGGTTCAACCCGGGCACACTCCAGGTGCCGGTGGGCGCCACTGTGATCTGGAAAAACAACGATTCCAAACCGCACACCGTCGCCTGTGATCCGCAGCTTGCCGTCGAATTCGGCGGCTACGCCGAGCTGCCGGCCGAGGCTGAACCCTGGCATTCAGACATGATCTACGCCGGCGAAACCTGGGCACACACGTTCATTGTGCCGGGGCAGTACATCTACTTTTCAACACGGTCTGAATATGGGCAGATGATGGGAAACATCATCGTCGTTGCTTCGTCGTGATATTGGGCCGGTTGTCGGGGCATGAGGGGGATGGGACGGAGATCTGCGACGATGGGCGAGACGTCGCCCCCATCCCCCTCGTGCCCGTACGATGATGCGTGATATTGGGCCGGTTGTCGGGGCATGAGGGGGATGGGACGGAGATCTGCGACAATGGGCGAGACGTCGCCCCCATCCCCCTCGTGCCCGTACGATGATGCGTGATCTGGGCCGGTTGTCGGGGCATGAGGGGGATGGGACGGAGATCTGCGACAATGGGCGAGACGTCGCCCCCATCCCCCTCGTGCCCGTACGATGATGCGTGATATTGGCTGGTTGTCGGGGCATGAGGGGGATGGGACGGAGATCTGCGACGATGGGCGAGACGTCGCCCCCATCCCCCTCGTGCCCGTACGATGATGCGTGATCTGGGCCGGTTGTCGGGGCATGAGGGGGATGGGACGGAGATCTGCGACGATGGGCGAGACGTCGCCCCCATCCCCCTCGTGCCCGTACGATGACGCGTGATCTGGGCCGGTTGTCGGGGCATGAGGGGGATGGGACGGAGATCTGCGACAATGGGTGAGACGTCGCCCCCATCCCCCTCGTGCCCCTACCAATCGGGTCAAAACGAATCCGCTGCTCATACCCACCTTATGCGTAAAGATAAGGTCCGGTGGAGGGCTGGGGAGGGGTCCGGAACTTCGGCTTTCAAAGTACATTCACGCTAGGCCATTGGAATGGCGATCTTCACCTGTGTGCCGCCTTCGGGCGATGACTCGACCGAGAGGTAACCGCCCACCATCGCCAAAAGCGTGCGGTGCAGAGCAAGGCCGTTGCCGCTGCCGGGCGAAGACGCGGCGACGGATCCGCCCGCGTTGAGGCCAACCCCGTTGTCGGCGATGGTCAGGATTCGCTCGCCGGCGGCGCCAAATTCTGTACAGAAACGAATCTGGAGGGCCAACGGCTGGTCTGCCCTGTCACCGCGCCCGTGCGAAGCAGCGTTGCGCACGGCCTCGCGCACGGCGCCCAAAACGACTTCGCCCACAAGCGAATCCACATAGACGGCGTCGACGGTCTTCTTGGGCGCGGTACCGTCCCCGTGGCTGCCCCCCCACCACTCGATCTGATCGAAACTATGGGCAAACTCCTCGTCGATCAGGGAGCGCAAGGCCGACACCAACTCGCACGGATCGGGAGTGGGCGCCGGCATGGGCTGGGCGTTGGTCAGCAGGTCGGCGATCTGCTGATGGACCCCGGCCAGCGTACTCAAAGTCTCCTGAACCTCGGGCTGCTGCCGGTCGGCGCCGTTCAACTGCAAGACGGCCAGATGCAGCGCAGGCAGGATCTCATCGTGCAGGGCACGCCGCGTGCGTAAGTCGATCACGCGTTGCTCGCTGGTACGCTTGCGTTGCAGTTCGATCAGCCGCAGCACCATCTGTTCGCCGGCCAGCAGATGGACAATCCGCTCACCGGCGGCCTGGGCGGTTTCCATCTCTTCCTGGCTGTAGAAGCCGCCATCCTGCTTCTCGCCGATCAACAAGACGCTGATACGCTCGCGCTCATCCCACAGCGAGATCGCCCAGCAGTAGGGCGCAAACTCGGCCCGTTCGAGTGGCGTCATCCCGGCGCCAAGGTTGGGGGGCAGCGGCATGGACGGCGCACGGCTCCCCGGCGGATAGTGTAAGGGCGTGGTGACCAGTGAGGTGATGCTGCCCAGGGGGATAAGCTGGGCATGCGCCGTCCCCAGCATATCGTGGCAGAGGGCAGCGAACAGGCCGGCGGCGGATGATCCCGGGTGCAGCGGGTTCGGCGCACTCGCCTGGCTCTGCACAAAGGGACGGAGTCGCGCCGCAAACTGGTCGCGCTCCCAAAACGAACGCCAACTGTAGAGGGCAAAAAAGAAGGTCAACAACAGCGTGGCCAGCAGCAGGCTATAGATCGGGCGTAGATCAAAGGCAATGGTCCAGCCCACCACGACGGCGTATCCGGCGGCAAGCAGAATGGCCAAGCGCCAGTGGCGCACAAAACTGCGCCGCGGCAGCACACGCCCCGTGAAAATTTCATAAGAGACAATCGCCTGCCCCAACAGGAGTGACGAGAGCGCGATCAAGCCAGACAACACCAGATCAAAGACGGCGACTGTTTCTATGCGCAGAATGTGTGCTTCGCCTCTTGTGACAGCGGTCACCACGCTGCCAATGAAGTAAGTAACAACCAATGCAACCACCAGCAGTGTGCCTGCAGCGGCCAGCAGCCAGGGCAGCGCTCGCTGCCGTGCAGTTTGGGTGTTGGTACTTGCCACCTCTGCCGGCCTGCGCAAGACGTCCATGGACAAGAGGATGCAGGCGACCATCCAGGCAGGGAATAGCAAAAAGAGGAGGGGAACGTTGCCCAGCATGAGCGCCCCCTGCAGGTCGAACCGGATCAACTGGTCATAGGCAGGGATGGGATTGCCGATCAGCAAGAGCGTCATCAACCCCAGCAACCAGAGCACCATGAACCAGAACCAGGCTCGGTGGCGGCGGTGGAGACTGCTGCGTGGCGTCGCCCAAAAACCACTGATCCAGAGCGCGGCGATATACCAGACCAGGGGCGACACTGTCACCAGGAACCAGCCCACCCGCCACCAGAAGTTGAGGCCGTCCAGATTCATCGACAGCTCTTGCCCCAGGATGGCGCTGTGGCTGATAAAAAAGAATGCGCCCACCAGCAAGCCACCGCCCATCAGCCATACCCCCCAGTTGCGGCGGTCGGCGTTGAGCAACACAGTCAAGCCCAACCAGAGCAGCAAGATCATATTGAAGAGCGAAACCGCCAGGATCGCCCAATCCAGCCCGAAACGTCCGGTCATAGATCGTAGACCTCCCACTCCCCGCGTGGGTTGAGGATATAGGCTGCGCCTTCGTCGTCCCAGCGGATTAGCCGGCCTCGGCTGACGATGATGGCGGCGCGGGTGCGCGCCGTCTTTTCATCGGCGGCGCTCTCGACCAGCCCCCAGGCGGCGTAGATCTCACCGTTTGTGCGGCTGATGGTTCGCTTATCCCGAAAACCAAGGCGACCCGCGATCTGCTCGTTGGTCAATCCGGCAGCGAGCAGGCGCGCCACCGTCTGCTCGTTTGGCTCAAGCAGGCTCATGGGATCTTGTTCGTCGTGGTGGCGTACCTCTTGAATGCGGGCCTCAACATCCGGATCGACAAAACTGCGGCCTGATACAGCATCACGCAACAGTGGCACAATCATCTCTGGCAGCAAATAGTTGGACTTGCGCACATAGGCATAGTGGCTCAAGATACCCGACTCGCGAAAGGCGCGATAGTAGGTATCGTCGTCCTGAATCGAGTAGAAGACGACAGGCTGACGCGGATATTCACGACGGATGGCAACGGCAGCTTCGATGCCGTTCATCTCCCCCGCCAACGCCACGTCCATCAGGATCGCATCGGGCGGACCAGAGGCCAGGCAGAACTCCAAAGCATCTTCACCACGCGCCCCGGTGCCCACAACTTGCACCGTACCCGTTTTCTCCAACCCACTTTTTAGGGCCGCTTGCAGTCGCAGATTGTCTTCGATGCATTGCACCGTGAGGAGGTTTTTAGTCATGAAACTACATTGCCTTCTTGTTTACAATGATGTCAAGCACCTGAGTGCGTTGTGCTGCACACCTGAAAGGTGGTGATGATAGGGTGGCGCCGCTATAGTACCTGTGTATGGAGATCGAAATCTTTGGCCCCGGTGGATGGTGGGGTGGAGGTTGGTCGGGCCGCAGTTCATGATAATAGACAATGAAAGAAGGAGACAATTTATGTCCAGTATCAAGCAAAGCCCTGCGCCGGGATCCGATGATCCCAGGGAATTGGAGGAAGCCTATCGGGCGGCGGTGCAGCACGGGCAGGCCGATTCGTTTGCAGCAGCCATGCTAGACCGCTTCCAGGATAGGCCGGACAACCCGCTCTATGCCGCCTGGTACTACCGGTTGCAAGGGCCGGGTGGGGATGGCGCGGCGGCGGAGCCGGGCATTGCCTGGCGGACGGCGGCGCCGCTGGCCCTACTCACCGGGCTGATCTTCGCCGTGCTGCTTGGCAGCCGCTTCACTTTTGACGATGGTGCGCCCTATCTCCTGCTGCTGTGGTCGCCGATTGTGGCAGTGTTGGTCTATGCCTATCTGATGGGGCAAAATGCAGCCGTCCGGCGCCGGGCACTGCCCGCCCTGGGCGGTGTGCTGGCGGCCGGGGTCTATGTGTTCGCCGTCTCCCTGTGGCTATCGGGTGAGACCTACCGCATCTTGATGGTGTTGCACCTGCCGTTACTGGCCTGGCTCGGTGTCGGGTTGGGCCTGATCGGCTTGCGCTCGTCGGCGCGCGAGCGCTTTGCAGGGCTGGTGAAATCAGTGGAGATCGGCATAACCGGCGGTGTTTTCGGCATTGCCGTCGGCATCTTCGCCATGATCACCGTGGGCCTGTTTGAAGCGTTAAGCGTGCAGGTGCCGGATTGGGCGATGCAGATTCTGTTTGGCGGCGCCGCCGGTTTGGTGCCGGTGATGGCAGTAGCGGTTGCCTATCACCCACAGCGCGATGTGCTGGCGCAGCGCTTTGAGCAGGGGTTGGGGCGGCTGGTACCGATCCTGATGCGCCTGCTGCTGCCGTTGACGCTGTTGGTCCTGATCGTCTACCTCTGCTTCATCCCCTTCAACTTCATGGGCCCCTTCCGCAACCGCGAGTTGCTTATCGTCTACAACGTGATGCTCTTCGCCGTCATGGGGTTGCTGGTCGGCGCCACGCCGGTGCGGGAGAATGACCTGGCGGAGCGTACCCAGGACTGGCTGCGCCGGGGCATCCTGGCGGTGGCGGCGTTGAGCGTCGTGATCAGCATCTACGCCCTGGCCGCGGTGGTCACCCGTACCTGGATCGGCGGCTTTACAGCCAACCGGGTGACCGTCATCGGGTGGAATACCATTAACATCGGCCTTCTGCTCGCTCTGCTCTACCGACAATGGCGAGACGGCAGAACGGCGTGGGTTGCTTCAGTGCAGGGCGTGGTGAGCGCGGGGCTGGTCGTCTACGCCGTGTGGACGTTATTCCTCGTCCTGGCGATTCCGTTTCTCTTCCGGGCAGCGTAAGAAACCGTCCGCAAAGGCGAATCCAGGCTTTAAATGATCCACGAAGGCACACGAAGTTTCACTAAGAAAAGCTTCCTTCGTGTCGCTTCGTGTGTCTTCGTGGATCATCATTTTCCTGGAATGCCCTAAGTGAATGATGCACAGGTACTTTGGGTATACGGCGTATCGCCTTCCCCACGAGATCCACCGACTACGAGAGGAATCTAGCATGAAGGTCAAGATGATTCTACCGGCGCTGACCGAGGCCCACAGCCCTTTCTTCCGCCCGATCAAGTACTCGCTCTTTCCACCGCTGGGGTTGGCGACCCTCGCCGCCTATCTCGACCCTGAGGACGAGGTCACCCTTGAGGACGAGCACGTGGAAAAGGTCGATCTCAACGATGAACCCGACCTGGTGGTGATTCAGGTCTATATTACATCGGCCTATCGCGCCTATCAGCTAGCCGACCATTATCGAGCGCGCGGCGCCTACGTGGCGTTGGGCGGGTTGCATGTGACTTCTCTGCCAGACGAAGCAGCCGTCCATGCCGACACCATCTTCCTAGGCCCGGGCGAAGAGATCTGGCCGCAGTTTCTGGCCGACTATCGCGCCGGGCGCCCGGGCAAGCGCTACACCTCCGCTGTGCGGACCCTGAACGGTCTGCCGCCGATTCGCCGGGATCTGATCAAGCGTCAGCTTTATTTGGTGCCGAACTCGATCGTGGTGTCGCGCGGCTGCCCGCATGTCTGTGACTTCTGCTATAAAGAGGCCTTTTTTCAGGGGGGCAAGAGCTACTATACGCAAACGGTGGACGATGCGCTGGCAGAGATTGATCGCCTGCCCGGGCGCCACCTTTACTTTCTCGACGATCATCTGTTTGGCGATGCCCGCTTCGCCGGGGCGCTCTTCGAGGGGATGAGCGGCATGAACCGGCTGTGGCAGGCAGCGGGCACGGTGCAATCTGTCCTCAAGCCGGGGCTGCTCGAAAAGGCGGTGCAGGCCGGGCTGCGCAGCCTCTTCGTTGGGTTTGAAACGTTGAACCCGCAGAGCCTGCTTGAACAGCGCAAACACCAGAACCTTGATCGCAGTTACAACGAAGCCGTGCGCCGACTGCACGATCTGGGCGTGATGGTCAACGGCAGTTTTGTCTTCGGCATGGACCACGACGATGAAAGCGTCTTTGCGCGCACCGTGGCCTGGGCGATCGAGCAGGGGATCGAGACCGCCACCTTTCACATCCTCACCCCCTATCCGGGCACGGCGCTCTATACGCGCATGCAGGCAGCCGGTCGATTAACCAGCGACAACTGGGATCACTATGACACGCGCCACGTCGTCTTTCGCCCAAACCTGATCACGGCGCAGGCATTGGAGCAAGGATACTGGCGCGCCTATCGAGACTTCTATCGGTGGGGATCGATCGCGAAGGGGGCAAGCACAAAATCTACGCTGTCGGGTCAGTTGCGCCACATCGCCTATGCCGGCGGCTGGAAAAAGCTGGAACCGCTGTGGGATTGGGTCATTCGCGCGCGCCGTGTCAACCAACTCTTGCCCATGCTAGAGAGCCTGCTCTCGGAATTCGGGCACAGGGCATCTGGGCCGAAGAAGCAGGGCACAGAGCGGCCGCTCCCCATCGTGGATGTTAAGCGGCGATTGAAGAGCACCGATTGAAATCGGCGCCTGACCCAGAAAACCGGTTGTGGATGCGGACGGAGTTTTGCAGCCGTCACCCTGGCATCCCTGATATGAAAGGGAATCAACTGCTCACGACGAAAACTGGTAGAGGTCGGGGCGCAACTCTGCGGCCAGGAAGTTCGGGTGCTGCCGTCGATCGATCAGTTCTTCGGGGCCGATGGTTTCCACAACCATCGATTCGTCGTTACCCGAACGGTCGACAAATGAGATCACACGTCCCCACGGGCTGATGATGCCCGCCCATCCGGGGAACTTGCGCCCGTTCGGTTCCCATGCGTTGGCGGCTCGTTCTTCGGCGCTGTTGCAGACGAGGGCGTAGTAGCCATTGGTCCACGCCGCCTTGAGCAGCGACATACCGTGGATCGTTTCGGCGAGATAGCGGCTGCGCTCGACGTTGTAGTAACCAAAGGGCATCAGCACGATTTCGGCGCCTTTGAAATAGAGTGTGCGCGTCATTTCGTCAAAGAAGGCGTCGCGGCAGATGGTAACGCCGACCCGCGCCTTGCCGATGTCGAAGGTCTCAATCGAGTTACCCGCCGACCAGAAGGGCGCTTCCTGGGCAGGCACATGGATCTTACGCTGTTTACCGATGACGCCGTCGCCGTTTACAAGGAGATGGGTGCAGTAAACCTGATCCCCTTCTCGTTCCAGCAGACCAAAGGCGATGACCATCTTTCCCCACTCGGCGAGGGCGATCATCTTCTCGACTGATGGGCCGGGTATCGGCTCGGCGATCTGTGCGGCAATTTGCACGGGGCTGTAGCCGCTGACACTGAGTTCGGGGAAGAGCAGCAGATCCACGCCCTGTTGGGCGGCGGCGGTCACCCACGTGCGCGCGTGGTGAACGGCGAGGTCCGGCCTGGCGAAGAAATTGCGTATAGAGGCTGCGGCCACAGTCATCCTCTGCATCGGCAATGATCCTTTCTAGCAGGGTAAGCGCCCCTATTGAAACCATTGCATCTCTGCCCACATCTGCGGCCAGGGACGGCGCGGTTGACGACACAAATACAGCCCTGTATGACGCGTGGACTCTTCGTTCTTTACGCCAAACTGGTTTGAGACCTGGCCTTTAGTTTCGCATGACCGGAAAAAGCGATCTGCATACTGTCGCTCGAAGCCGACCACGACCACCGTTTGCGGATCAGGGTCACCGTAGCCGCGGGCCCACAGACTGTTCGCCCCGCTGATCACCGGCGGCAGATCGTAGGTATCTGCGTAGAGATCCAGGGCGCCGGCTTCGCCATAATTGCCGGCGAGCACGACGGTCTGCGCTTTTTCATCTTCGGGCAGAGTAGCATAGATGGCGGCTACCTGGCTGGCCAGATCCGGCCAGCCCACCATCTCTACGACTTCGCCATTGATGCCCGAAGAGAGTGTCCACAGCCAGGAGTTAATCGGCGCAACCGGTTTGACCAGCACGACGCCCAGCAGCGTGCCCAGCACGACGACTGCCCAGGCGCTGCGCCATGCCCAGGTTTGGCGTGACCCGTCCAGGCTCGTCAACCATGCCTCCCACCAGACGGCGCCGGCCGCCGTCAGCATGGCATAGGCCGGCGCAAGGTAATAGCCGCGCCCGCGTGAGAACCACAACAGGGCAAAGGTCACCAGGAACATCCAGGCCAGGGCGCGAAAACGTTTGTAGGCACTGCCGGCCAAACAGGCGATCAGACCTGCCGACCAGAGCGGCAGCATCAACGGATTGTTGGCAATATAGAGCTGGTCGAGAAGGAAGGTATCGGTGCGGCCCCAGGCAATATCGCGTGCATGAATCGCAGTGAGGAAATCCAACGAGATGAATTCGTGTTGGATCTGCCACACGAGGTTGGGCAGGAAGATCAGCAACGCCAGGGCCGCGCCTATCCAAAGCCAGCGCGAGCGCAGATCGCGCCGCAAGCCGGTGAGCAGGACGGCCACCACCAATCCCGCCACAAAGAAAAGGATCGTGTATTTGGTCATCATGCCCAGCCCGATGGCGAAACCGACCCCCAGCCACCAGCGGCGATCCTCCGTCTTGATCAATCGGAGCAAGCAGAACGAGAGCAACACCCACCAGAGGTAATCGAACGACATATACTGGAGCAAGGTGCCGGCGGTCAGAGCGGCAGGCGAAATGACTACCGCCAGCGCCGCCAGGATCTGTGCCGGCCGCTTGCCGCCGAGATCGTGCACCATTCCGCTGACAAGCAGGACCACGATGCCCTGGCCGATGGCCGAGAAGAGGCGCAGCCCTTGCAGAGATGTGTCGAAGAGCAAGAGGCCGATGCGGGCCAGAAACGGGGTCAGCGGTGGATAAGAGACGTACCCCCAATCTAGCCGGCGCGCATTGATCAGGATGTCCAATTCGTCGCGATGAAAGCCGTACTGGCCGTTGGCCAGGGCATGAACGATCACCACACCAAGCGCCAGGATCAAGACAGCTTGATGATCGGATATCCACAGGTGCAGCGCTGAACGCCGCCTCGGCACGACGATTTCTTGTGAGTATGCCACGGTTTACCTCGCTATGCTTTCGAACCCAATGTCATCCAGATAGAGTTCACCACCTTGTTGACCCTCGAAGATAAAGCGGATGCCCGTCAGTCGCTGCGGCTGGAACGCGGGATCTACTGCCTGGAATGCCGCCAGGGGCAGGGTATAGGTTTGCAGAACGACTTCAACCGGAGTCTGTATCTGGATTTTGTCGAAGCCCAGGATCGGCTTGACCCACTCCGCTTTGAGAATTCGTGCAGGCAGCGCGGGGTGAATTGCGCCAAACTGGGAGAGCGGCAGACGCAGCGAAGTTGAATCAGATGATTCCAGTTCTATCCATATATTCAGGGGCACCGGCTCGCTTTGTACCGTTGCCAGCGCGAAGGAGAGTGCATCCTGGCCGCTGAGCGCCCACTCGCTGATGGTTGCGGCGGGGAGCGTCAGGCTGTAGACAGGGGTAGACCCTGCATCCCAGACCAGGTGCAGAGCCAGGTTCCCCTGTGCCGTCTTGCCATCGCGTAGGAGCAACTGTTGGCGTTTCTCAATTGTGAACCCGGTGGCAGTCGCCGTTGCGCCCGCCAGATCCACTTGCGTTGTCCAGCCTCCCTTCTTGTTCGTATCAATGGCACGAAAGGAGGCATCCTTGTAACTTGTCACCAACAGATCATTGGGCAGCCAGGCGGCGGCTGTCTGCGGCGACCGAAACAGTTGGCGATAGCCATCCTGATCGTTGAGCGCCGCTTCGAGGAAGGCCGTGATGAGCACCCTGGCAGCCTGCCGCTGTTCTTCACCGCTTAAATAGGCAGCGCGGTTAAGCAGCAGAGAGTCCATCAAACCGTAGTCGCGGTCTGCCCACACCGTGTTGAACTGACCATGATTGGCGCGATAGAGATAGGCAACAGCGGCAAATCCTCCGGGATTCTTGGCAAAGGTGACGCGCTGGTAAGTGGGAATCGCCTGTGCGGTGTGTGTGTCGGCGTCGTGCCCACCAACCAGCATGAGATAACTGGTGGTTTGCAGCGTCAGCGGGCGTCCGTTGGGTTTATACTGGCCGTCTGACGGTGCAATGCCGACGACGCCACGAATGCCAAAGTCAAACTCACCCTCGTCGGCCACCCTTGCCACCGGTCGATAGAGGTTGGTGTTGAGCAGCGCCGCGTGGGTAACCGCTTCACCGCCGCGTGAATGACCAATCAGGGCGACGCGCGACAGATCCACCTGAGCGTAGAAAGGATGGCCCGGTGTCCCATTCCACAGGCGCCACTGTTGCAGATGTTTGAGCAGCAGCCACGCCCGCAGCGGCATCTCCTGTCCGCCGGCGTCGGCCAACATGTACCCATTGAGGAAATTCTCGTCCACAGAGACAGCGATCATGCCGCGGCTGGCCAGATGTTCGCCCAGGTAAGCATAGCCGGGGTCGGAGAACTGAGCCATGCTGTGGTTGCCGTGCACGATCAGCACCAGCGGGAATGGACCGTCAGCCTGCGGATACCAGACGCGGCCATTCAGGGGGAGATGGGTGAAATCGAATCCCCAGAACCAGTTGGCGATGGCGCCACCGACCCCACCGAACCCGGCATAGATCTGGCTGCCATCCACAGGTGGCGTGGTGAAGCGGGCATCGACGCCAAATTCACGGCGTTGTCGATCGCTGCCGCTGCCATAGGTGAAGCTGTCTACGTCATAAGGCCCCGGCAGCCCAGGATCGGGAAGATCGAGCGCAGCCACGGCAGTCGCCGGCGTCAACTCTGCCCGCGCCAGGTAGTCATCGCTGCCGGCGTAGAGCAGCCAACCCAAGAAGAAAGCATTGAGCAACACGGCTGAACTGAGCAGAAGAAGCTGCGTGGGGCGACGGTAGACCGGCATGCGCGCCACGGCAACCAGCGCGCCGCCAATCGCAATCGGCCACACCACGAGGTGGGCGGATGGCGGCAAGCTGATGTTGTTAAAGATCGTGTCGGGGAAGAGTCGACGGCCGTACAGGAACAACGTCACAGCCAGGATTCGCCCCAGGTGGGCCTGGGGCACGGCGTTCAGCAGCCGGTAGAGTTTTTCCAGTTGGAAGCGGCGCAACACAAAGCGAAGGATCATCCACAACAACGTCAAAATGCCATCCCCGGCGGAGACCAGTGCGAAGCCGAGAAAGCCAAACAGCAGAAGATTGAAGGGCAAAGGCAGCAGTTGTTGCTCATAGCCGGAGAGCATGGAGGCGATTACGGCTCCCAGCAATGCACCGTTGCCCAGCCCACGAATGATGGCGCGCCAAAGGATGGTTTCGTCTGTTAGCAGGCGGCGGCGCCCAGTCTCTTTGACGAGGCGCCTCGCCGCCGGCGAATCCAACCTAGGCGGGGTAAAAACAGGCGGCGTTTCTAGATTCTGGTTCATCTGTTCCCGGCCCTCCGCTAGTGGTTCACATAGCTGAATTGTCTACAGTTTGATGAACCCTGTCCCCCTGCCACCGGTCAGTCCTCTCTCAATCTTTTGCAGTACATAGACGTCCACATTTGGGCACAGCATTTATCTAATGCTCTTTGTGTTCTCTGTGGCGATGAAGGCCGAGGATTGGCCACAAAAGGCACAGAAACGGGGACGCATCCCTCTTCATCTTTGTGCTCTTTGTGTTCTCTGTGGCGATGAAGACCGGAGGATTGGCCACAAAGAACGCAAAGAACGCATAGAACGCAAAGCGCTTTTTCTGTGCCTTCTGTGCTTTCTGTGGCTATCCCTTTGTCACAAAAAGCACAGAAGCGGGGACACATCCCTCTTCTTCGTTGCGCTCTTTGTGTTCTCTGTGGCGATGATTCGTTTTGGCGCAGTTGGTTAAGTCATGGCCGAGCCTGAAACGGTGGATGGGTATGTATGTTACGGAAGCTCGCTAGGCGCCGGCGCGCAGAGTTGCAGCACAACATCGTCGACAAACGTGCGGCTGATACCGCCGGTACCGCTGTTGTATGTGCCGAACTGCAAGCGGATCGTCTGCCCCGCATAGGCATTCAGATCCACCACGGCCTCACGCCAGTTCGGATCGTCAACGCGCTCCCGCAGCAGCCAGTCGATGCTGCCACCAGTGTTGATGACGATGGCGTAGAAGAAATCATCGGCGGCGCCGACCGTCATCAGCTCTGCCTCTGTCTGCGGCCACTCGCCGGATGGCTGCGTTTCGACCACCACACCATCGCCATAGATGTTGTAGCGCCAGAAACGTAGCTGCACGGCGGATGCGATGCCCGGTTGAGGCAGTGCGGGAATCGAGACGGTCTGTTCGACAGGCGAATAGCTTTCCAAATTGGCCGCATCGGCGGCAATCCCCGTGCGCATGCTGTGCCCACCGCTGTGTACCGGCGTGTAGGCGATGGCGGCCGCAACGGGATTGGGCCGGATCAACCAGCCGGCGCCGTCTTCAAAGCCACCGTCGACGATGCCGTTGGAACATTCCAGACCGTCCGGTACACCAATCGGCGGAACGTGCAGCGCCGTCCACGTCAGGCCGCCATCGTCGCTGCGCAGGGTGCGTCCCTGCCCACTGAACCAGTCGAAGAGGCTCAAGTAGAGCGCACTACCGGCCGGGCTTGCACCCGATGCCAGTGGGATCGGCAGAAGTCCGCCGCCAAAATGATGGACAGGGGTCCAGGTAATAGCCGTGGGATCGACGTCAAAAAAGTTTCGGCTCAGCGATAGGGTGCCATCGTTGGCAGCGACGTAGAGCGTGCGACTAGCGGAGTCGAGCGCCAAACCCAGGCCGGGACCGCCGCTGGGGGGCGTCCCCACCGGCGCGTTCTGGATCAGCGACCATAGGCCGTCGGTGGCGCGATAGAAGAAAGCGCCGCCGCGATCGCCCTGGCTGATCAGGTAGCGGAGTGTGTGCTGGCTGGGATCGATGAGGATCGGGCTAACCACGTTGCCGATGACAGCGCCGCCGGCGGCGTACCAGCTTTGTCCGCCATCGTCGCTACGCACCAGGGTGCTCTGATAGACATTGTCCCAGGGGATAGCCGCCCACAACACAGATGCATTGTCGAAACTCACAGCCACGGCACCGGCCTGGATCGGGCTGATCTTGGCCCAGGTCGTGCCGCTGTCGCTGCTGCGCCAGAGCCCTTGGGCGCCGGCGCCGATGTAGAGCGTGGAGGGGTGGTTATAGTCCATGCTGATGGCGCCGCGGTATTGCAACGGTGCGCCGGCGATAGCATCGGGCAAGGCGAGGTAGCTCCAATGGGCGCCACGATCGGGGCTGACGACCAGACGTCCTTCATTGGTGATGGCAAAAAGCCGTCCACTCTCACCCGGTTCTGCCACCAGCGAACGCAGCCAGCGAAGCTGCAAAGCCGGCGGCGCCTCTGGCGGCGTGCCTATCACCGACTTTTGTACCCAGGGCAAGTACGCATCATGCCGCACGTCTCGGCAGGCGATCAGCGACACATCGTCCACATACGCCGACGCCGGCGGCGCGAACAGGATGTTCAGACCTATGAGCAAAGTGATGAGCAACGCAGACACCCTGGACATCGACGGCAACGTCAACATGGGACAACCTCCTGACAAGGCAGAAATGTGTTCGGTTGCGACGAATAGACTGGTCGAATCGTCGCGCTGATTCCTGCGGCAGGCCAGTGTCACTTGTCCTGTCTGTGAATGGACAAAAGTCGCTGTTTTGGGTCGACGTCTCTCAAAGAAGGAGGACGCATACAGCCGCCGATCTGGATTCTACGGCTGGGACACTTCTCCGTGATGGTGGGCCGGTTGTCGGGGCATGAGGGGGATGGGACGGAGATCTGCGACGATGGGCGAGACGTCGCCCCCATCCCCCTCGTGCCCGTACGATGATGCGTGATATTGGGCCGGTTGTCGGGGCATGAGGGGGATGGGACGGAGATCTGCGACGATGGGCGAGACGTCGCCCCCATCCCCCTCGTGCCCGTACGATGATGCGTGATGTTGTCGGTTGTCGGGGCATGAGGGGGATGGGACGGAGATCTGCGACGATGGGCGAGACGTCGCCCCCATCCCCCTCGTGCCCGTACGATGATGCGTGATGTTGTCGGTTGTCGGGGCATGAGGGGGATGGGACGGAGATCTGCGACGATGGGCGAGACGTCGCCCCCATCCCCCTCGTGCCCGTACGATGATGCGTGATCTGAGCCGGTTGTCGGGGCATGAGGGGGATGGGACGCAGATCTGCGACGATGGGCGAGACGTCGCCCCCATCCCCCTCGTGCCCGTACGATGATGCGTGATATTGTCGGTTGTCGGGGCATGAGGGGGATGGGACGGAGATCTGCGACGATGGGCGAGACGTCGCCCCCATCCCCCTCGTGCCCGTACGATGATGCGTGATATTGGGCCGGTTGTCGGGGCATGAGGGGGATGGGACGGAGATCTGCGACGATGGGCGAGACGTCGCCCCCATCCCCCTCGTGCCCGTACCAATCGGGTCAAAACGAATCCGCTGTTCATACCCAAGTATGCGTAAAGATAAGATGGATGGGGAGCCGGGGGCCACACAGGCGACGGTTATGAGTAGCGAATGCGCGGGTTAAGGTAGGCGTAGAGCAGATCGGCAACCAGATTGGCGAACGAGTAGCCCAACACGGTAGCGAAGGTAATGGCCTGGAGCAAGGGTAGATCGCGCCGGTCGATGGCGAAAGTGAGCAGCCGGCCCAGCCCCGGATAATTGAAGACATTCTCGATGACGATGAGACCACTGATCAGCCAGCCAAAGCTGATGGCGATGACGGTGATGGTGGGAAGCAGGGCATTGCGCAACACATGTTTAACGATGACCGTGCGCCGAGGCAGCCCCTTCAGGGTGGCCGTGCGCACGTAGGGCTTCTTGCGCTCCTCGATGACGCCGGCGCGGGTGAGCCGCACGATATAGGCCAGCAGCACCAGCGTCGCCGTCGCTGCCGGCAGGATCAACATGGGCAAGGCCTCGAAAAAGCCCGTACCGGGCCGGATCGACGAATTGGCGGGCAGGAGCTGGAAGCGGAAGGCGAAGATCTGGATCAGGAACAGCCCGGTCACGAATTCGGGCAGGCCCACCACAGAGAGCGAGCCCACGCTGATCACATTGTCCACCGGGCGGTCTTCATTGAAGCCGGCGACGACGCCCAGGCCGATTCCCAGCGGCAGCGCCAAGAGCAGCGTCAGCCCGGCCAACATCAATGAATTGCTTAGCCGCTCCATCACCAGTGGGCGGATCGCCTGATCCGTACTGTATGACTTTCCCCAGTCGCCGCTGACAAAATTGCCGAGCCAGTTCACGTATTGCACATAGAGCGGTTGATCGAGGCCGAGTTCCTGCCGCAGTTGCTGCAAGGCCGCTTCGCCCGCCTCACGGCCGAGGATCACGCGCGCCACATCCCCCGGCAGGTACTGCGTCACGGCAAAGATGAGCAGCGACGTCAAAACGATGGTCAAGATCATAAAACTCAACCGGCGTAGAATATATCGAGGCATGGTTGTTTCGTCCAGACCACCGCGATTCACCGGTTGCGTCGCATGCCATACTCGGCACATCGCAACCGGGAACCGAGGTAACCCTAATTAATGTCGGATCACGGTCTCACGTTGCACGGTCTGCAATTCGTCCAGCGGAATGTGACAGTAAATGCGGTGCTCGGCCGTATGGCGGCGCCAGGGCGGATCTTGGTCAACACAGATTTCCGGATTGGGCAGCAGCGATCGTCGATGACACCGGGTGTGGAATGGACAGCCACAGGGGCGATCCACGGGGCTGGGAATTTCACCTTCCAGCCGGATGGAGGTGTTGCCGGCGTCCGGATCCAGGTTGGGGATCGCCGACAGCAAGGCCTCGGTATAGGGATGGTAGGGCGGCCTGAGCATTTCCCCCGTGCGCCCCACCTCCATCAATTGGCCCAGGTAGATCACGGCGATGACGTCGGCGAGATAGCCGACCACCGCCAGATCGTGGGAAATGAAAAGATAGGCACTATGGTGCCGGCGCTGGAGTTCATTGAGCAGGTTAAGGATGGCTGCCTGCACAGACACATCCAACCCCGAAACAGATTCATCGAAAAGCAGCAGATCAGGCTGTGAGGCAAAGGCCCGCGCAATGGCTACCCGTTGCTTTTCGCCGCCGCTGAGCTGATCCGGCATGCGTTCAGCGTAGGTAGGGCTCAGTTTGACCGAGGAGAGGAGCCGGACGACAGCCTCATCGGCCTCGGCGCGCGTATGGCCGGCCAGGCGCATGAGCGGACGGCGCAGGGTGTCGCCCACCGACATATAGGGGTTCAAGGCATCGTCAGGGCTTTGTAGAACCATCTGCAGATGACGCAGAACGTCTTGTTCGCGGTCGGCCAGCCGGCGCGGCAGCGGCATGTCGAGCAGTTCTACCTGACCGCCGTTGCGCCCAATCAAGCCGATGATACAGCGAGCTGCCGTTGATTTTCCGCTGCCGCTTTCACCCACCAATCCCAGGGTCTCGTTGCGCCGGATCTGCAGATCGATGCCATCCACGGCCTGCACCTTCTGCACCGGACGGCCACCCAGCAGCTCTTTCAACGAGCGGGGCACCGGGTACTGTTTGCGCAGATCCGTTACCGTCAGAACAGTTTCTGGCGAGATCGGGGATGAACCAATCGCCGCTTCTGCCACCGGTTGCCGCGGATCGGCGGTGCCCGCCGCGATCTCAGGCCAGCGGTGACAACGTACCCGCCGCCCGGCCAGGGGTTCCTCCAACGGCGGACGTTGGCGGGCGCACTGTTCGACCGCCAGCGGACAACGCGGCGTAAAGACACAGCCCACCGGCAAATCGTCGAGTTCTGGGATCTGACCGGGAATAGGCCGTAGCTGGATCTCCTGTTTGTTCTGACCGATGCGCGGCACGCTGTCGAGCAGCGCCTGCGTATACGGGTGCAGTGGTCGATGAAAAATGTCGCGCACGGCGGCATCCTCTACCAATTCACCGGCATAGAGCACGGCTACCCGATCACAAAGTTGGGCCACCACGCCCAGGCTGTGGGTAACGTAGAGGACAGCCGTGTTGCGGCTCTCGATCAGGTCGCGCACCAGATCGAGAATGGTAGCCTCGGTCGTGACGTCGAGGTTCGTCGTCGGCTCGTCCATCACCAGCAGCGAGGGTTCCCCGCTCAGGGCCATGGCGATCATCACCCGCTGTTGTTGGCCGCCACTGAGTTGATGAGGATAGGTATCTGCGATGCGCTGCGGATCGGCCAGCCGCACCATCGACAGCAATTCGAGAACCCGATCACGCGCCTGTCCATTGGCGTGTGCAGCGCCCAGCGTTTCGACGATCTGCTCGCCAATGCGCAGCGATGGGTTGAGCGATGGTAACGGGTTCTGCGGGATCAGACGGATTTCTTGGCGCCAGATCCGCTGCATGTCGGATCGACTCATGCCGGCGAGATCACGTCCGTTGAGCCGGATCGATCCCTGCCGGATCAGACCGTTCTCACTGAGAAAGTGCATGATCGCCAGGGCCAGCGTCGATTTGCCCGAGCCACTCTCACCCACCAGCCCATAGATCTGCCCGGCATCGATAGACAGATCGACATCGCGCACGGCGTCCAGCCAGCCCCGGCCCTGGCGATAAGAAACAGTAAGATTTTCGATTTGGAGTATAGGATTGGTCAAACCATGCCTCAATTCCCTAGCTGCCCATCTGCAGCGCTCGTTTTAGGCCATCCGCCATCAGATTCACGCCGATGACCAGAAGGGAGATGGCGGCAGCAGGAAAGTAGAGCGCCCATGGCGTTAGGGCGAAGTAGTTACGCGCCTCCTTGACCATCAGCCCCCAGTCAGGGCTGGGAGGCTGCACACCGACCCCCAGGAAACCGAGCGAGGCGACCAGAAAGATGGCATAGGAGAAACGCAAGGCAGCTTCAACCGCCAGCGCAGGCAGGACCGAGGGCAGGATCTCGCGCAATAGCAGATAGCCGGTGGATTCGCCTCGCATGCGGGCAGCTTCGATAAAACCTTTGGTCTTCACGTCGAGGACCACACTGCGAACAACGCGGGCCACGATCGGCGTATAGACGATGACGATCACGGCCAGGACACTGTTACGCGAGGGGCCGATCGTGCCCAGCAGCAACAGCGCCAGCAGCAGCGCCGGCAGCGCCAACAGACTGTCGAATGCACGGAAGAGGACCTCTTCGCCGAGGCCGCCGGCGTAAGCGCCGAGGAGACCGGCAAAGGTTCCGACCAGAACAGCAAACACTGTGCCCAATCCGGCCAGCGTGAAGATGTCGCGGGCACCGTAGATCACCCGGCTGAAGACATCACGCCCCAAGCGGTCGGTGCCAAAGGGATGTGTCGGCGAAGGTGCTTCCCGCGCGGCGCCGGCGATCTGCTCGGTAGCGCCATAGGGCGCAATCCACGGCCCCACCAGCGCCATCACCAGAAAGATCAGCACCAACGTCGTCCCCACCGCCGAGACTGGGCGCGCATAGAGCGCGCCCAGGATGCGTAGCCAGCGCCAATGGCGGCGCCGCGGTGTAACAACAGAGGTGGAGGAAACGGCCATCAAAGATCCTGCGCTATTGCACCGGGTTGATTGCAGCCAGATCCGTACGCCCAGGGAAGGGCTTCACATGGAAGCCTTCGAACTGGTCGCTGATGGCAGCAACCTGCGGAAAGAAATAAGGAATGATGATCGGGCCGCGATCCAGCAGAATACGCTGAATCTCATCGTAAGCCTGCGCCCGCTCTTCTTCATCCAGGGTTGTACCTGCCAGTTCAACCAACTGATCGAACTCTTCGTCGCAGAAGTGAGATTCGTTCCACACGGCGTCACAGGTCAGCATGACGTCGAAATAGAATTGTGGGTAAGGGCGATGTCCCCAGCCGGTGATGCCTAGCGGTACTTCCAGCCAACCGTTGTCGCCGTAGTAGACGCTCTCCGGCTCGACGATCACCTCTACGTCGATGCCGGCTTCGGCCCACTGTTCCTTCAAGACAACCGCCAGGTCAGGACGATCGCCGCTGTCGGGCGTATGCAACTCCAACTGCAGACCATCAGGATAACCGGCTTCGGCCAGCAGGGCCCGCGCTGCCTCTGGATCACGGGCAGGCACTTCGAGATCTTCGGCGAACCACTGGCCAAAGGTAGGACCGATGGGCGAATCTTTGCCCGGTGCGCCCAGGCCAAGCGTCACTGTATCGACGATGGCAGCGCGGTCTGTGGCCAGTTTGAGCGCTTCGATGACCAGGGGGTTGTCGCCGGGCGGCTGGTCCGAGCGCAGCCGCACCAGGTCAAAGCCATTGGTGGGCACGTTGACGGTGGTCAGGCCGGGTGTCCCTTCCAATGTCTGGAAGAGCGGTGTCGGCATGCGCATGACCAGGTCGATCTGGCCACCACGCACGGCATCTACCGCCGCGGCTTGATCGGCAAAGAAGACGATCTCCAGGTTGGCGACGCCGGGCTTGCCTTCAATGAAGTAGTCCTGATTGGCGGTCAAAGCAATGCGGTTTTCGGGGCTGTAGTCGGTCACCACGAAGGGACCACTACCGTTGAGGGCGGATGGATCTTGGGTGCCCGCCTGCAGAATCAACGCGTGGTTGTCGCTCAGGTCGTAGAGGAAGAAAGGATTGGTCTCCTTTAGGGTAAAGACCACCGTATTCTCATCCTCGGCGCTGATGCTTTCAATGTTGCTGTAGAGAGCGGCCGTCGGCAGTTCCCCCTCAGGATCGCGCAGGCGGTCAAAGGTCCACACCACGTCCTCGGCGGTGACGGGGGTTCCGTCGTGGAAAGTCGCACCCGGAGCCAGGTGAAAGGTGTAGGTCAGCCCGTCTTCGCCGATCTCCCAGTCGGTGGCCAAGCGGGGCTGAACCTCGTTGTTGGCGTCGATGTCGACGAGGTAATCGTAGACAGCATTGAGGATGGCAATCTCTACATCAGAGGAGGCGAAGGCCGGGTCCAACTGCACCGGAATCTCCATGGCTACACGTAGAGTGCCCGTCGGGCCGCCGTCCCCCGTTTCGGCGCTGGTCGTTTCGGCGGCCGGCTCTGTGGCGGCCTCGCCGGTGGAGGAATCGGCAGGGGTCTCGGGCTGGGTTGCCGGCGCCGCACAGGCCGACAGCATCAAGATCATGGTCAGCAGCAAGGCTGACAGCCCTGATCGGAACAAAGTGACGTGCAGTACCTTGCTCAGGTACGGCCATGCCCTTTCCGTTTGTGGCATCGGATTCAACTGAGTCATTCTTCTTCCTTTCGGCGTGAGAAGGGAGGGTAAATGAGGTATTGGCGGTATACGATGGCGTACACCCACGCTCTTCTATATTCAAACACCTTAGAAACCGCTAGTTGGGAAGTTCGACCACATTTGCGACTCTTGGGATACTTGCTTCGTGATATTGGGCCGGTTGTCGGGGCATGAGGGGGATGGGACGGAGATCTGCGACAATAGGCGAGACGTCGCCCCCATCCCCCTCGTGCCCGTACCAATCGGGTCAAAACGAATCCGCTGTTCATACCCACCTTATGCGTAAAGGTTAGACTCAGTGAAGCGGGGCGCTCCAGGCAGGTAGAAACCGGCCAAGAAATCTCCTTTGTAGCGGCGCAAGGGGGCAATCAGATGCCCTGCCCCGCCGGGATTGCGCAGAGGGCGCTTCACCGACTGATTCTGCGGTGTAGCCGGTTAAGGCTCCAGCACGACTTTGATGCAGTCGTCCTTCTTCTCTCGGAACATTCTGTACGCTTCGGGCGCACGATCCAATGGGTAGCGGTGGGTGATCACGAACGAGGGATCGATCTCCTCGTGTTCGATCTTCTCCAACAAAGGACGCATATAGCGGTGGACGTGCGTCTGCCCCATCTTGAGTGTGAGCCCTTTGCCGAAGGCGGCGCCCATGGGCATCTTGTCGATGAAGCCGCCGTAGACGCCCGGGATGGAGACCGTGCCCCCCTTGCGGCAAGCCTGGATGGCGTGGCGTAGCGCCGTGGGGCGATCCGTCTGCGCCCGCACCGACTGTTTGGCCCGATCATACCAGGCGTCGAGGCCGAGTCCGTGAGATTCCAACCCCACGGCGTCTATACAGGCGTCTGGTCCGCGACCGGCGGTCATTTCTTTGAGCTCTTCGATCACATCGGTTTCGGTGTAATCCAGCGTTTCGACCTGGCTCTGGCTGTGCGCCAGCGTCAAGCGTTCGGGGACACGGTCAACGGCGATCACACGTTCTGCGCCGAGCATAAGGGCGCTCTTGATGGCAAACTGGCCCACCGGTCCGCAGCCCCACACCGCCACCGTGTCGCCCGGCTGAATGTTACAATTCTCCGCCGCCATGTAACCGGTGGGGAAAATGTCGGAAAGAAAGAGCACCTGCTCATCGCTGAGATGCTCGGGCGCCTTGATCGGCCCCACGTCGGCAAAGGGGACACGCACATACTGGGCCTGTCCCCCTGCATACCCGCCCAGCAGGTGCGAATAGCCGAACAGCCCGGCCGGAGACTGCCCATAGAATTCTTCGGCCATCCAGGCGTTGGGGTTTGAGTTATCGCACAAAGACCATAGATCGTGGGTACAGTAAAAACAATTGCCACAGGCGATGTTAAACGGCACGACCACCCTATCGCCGATCTTGAGATTTTTGACCTCGCTACCCAGTTCGACGACTTCACCCATAAATTCGTGCCCCAGGATGTCACCCGACTCCATCGTGGGGATATAGCCGTCGTACAGGTGTAGATCCGAGCCACAGATGGCGGTCAGGCTGATTTTGAGGATGGCATCACGCGGGTTGAGGATGCCGGGATCGGGCACCCTTTCTATACGAACGTCTTCTGTTCCATACCAACAGACTGCTTTCATTAGCTTTTATCCAGTTTCTAAAGGAGGTGCATCGGATCAGGGGCCAGTCGGCTGGCCCTCGATCGTGGCTCGTTCCCCCGCTTCCAGAATCTGCTTGAATCGGCGCAGATCCTCTTTGACCTGCTGCTCGGTGACCGCACTGTGCAAGCGCTCGAAGGCGGCGCCCACCACTCCGGCGGGCGGGCGATAGGCCAACATCACGCTGACCTCGGTTCCCCGCTGGGCCGGGGCGTCTTTAAATTGCACGCTGCCCTCATTCTGCACCGAGGAGTCGGGCAGTGATTGCCAGGCAATGTACTCGCCGCTGCGATCCGCCGTGATCTGGGCATCCCATTCGAGCTTGAGGCGCGGCGAAAGGATGACCGTCCAGTGTGAGCGTCCTTCGCCCAGGCTGCGTATCGACTCGACGTGGTCCATGAAGTGGGGCAGGTTCTCCAGCGTGCGCCAATAGTCGTAGACTTCCTGGCGCGGGCGGTTGACCGTCACCGATTTGTGGATGCGGAATGGGCCGACGAGTTTGCTTGTGGTGTCCACACCCATGCGGCGGGAAAAAGAACCGCCACTCTTCATGCTGCGGTAGATCAGCGTTGCGCCGAGCAGTCCGGCCAATATGCCGCGTGGGGATCGATTGCGCAGCAAGTAGAGCAGCAACATCGATCCGCCGAAGACGGTCAACGCGCTCTCGGCCGTGCCCACGTCGATGCGTGTTTCTGTATTCGCCTGTCGCTTAACCGGCTCCGAGATCATGCTTCCGTCCCTTCTGTTCATCCGCCTGCGGCTCCGCTTGCTCCGGTAGCCATAGGATAGGATAGATTACCGTGCCGCCCACTTCTTCAAACACCGGCAGCCACTGTTCCTGTCGTTGCGCCCTGGCCGCCCAGGGGTTGTGACTTTCTACGTGTACTTCATATTGGGGTTGACTGGCATAGAAGAACATTGTCCCTCCTGGTCTAGACACAAAAATGACTTTGCCCAGTCTAGAGCAGCGAGATGTACAAGTGAATATGAAATGGTACAACCGTCGGCCATAAACAGGGGCATAGATACGGCGCGAATCGCGGTCCTGGCCTGTAGGGGTTCGCCTTGAACGTGTCTGCGCCCGTACGGGTTCAACAAGAGGAACCCGTACGGTAGGGACGCAGCGAGCAGCGCCTTTCCTTCACCCACAACCCCCCATTCGGATAGGTACAACAGGCGGCCGGCAGGGTATGATGGGGGACAAACCTTTTTGCGGTATCTCCCACCCAGCGCTGTACCCTAAGCAAGACGAGGCAACCCGATCATGCCCGTCATAAGCCGCACGCTGCGACTGAAGATCAGTCTTGGCATGAGCCTGGCACTGGTGATCTTGCTGGCCCCATTCAATTGGGTGCAGTATGAACTCCAGCGCCGCACGGCTATGCGAGAACTGGAACTGCTGGCTGCTGCCACCGGGCAGATCGTCGAGCACGGGCTGGAAGAAGCCATGCTGGCGAATAACCGCGCCGCCATTCAGGGCATCATAGACGGCGTGGCCCAAGCGCCCGAGATCCAGACCATTTATTTGCTCAACGCCAACGGATTGGTGGCTGCCTCTCCGGGAGGGCTGCACAATGACGAGATTCTGGAGGAAGACAGCGCGACCTGCGTCGTCTGTCACCAGTTCCCCATCGCCGCTCGCCCGCGTGGGGTGGCGGTGAGCAGCGCCGATGGGCAGCCTGTCTTCCGCACCATGACCCCGGTTGTCAACCGCCCGGCCTGCCACAAGTGCCATGCGCCGGAGGATCGGCTCAACGGCGTCTTCTACATGGACTTTTCCATGTTGGGTCTCAACGCCCGGCTCGAGCAAGGGCTGCGCACTGCCTTCCTCGGCTCGGTCATGATCATCGTCCTCACGGCGGGCGCACTCTATCTGCTGCTAAGCTGGCTTGTGATCACACCGCTAGAACGTGTGGCCCAGGGTCTGCGCCGTTTCAGCCAGGGCAATCGCCAGGTACGCGTGCCGGTGTTGAGGCAAGACGAAGTCGGGGTGCTGGCCGGCGTTTTCAACGAAATGGCCGATACCATCCAGAGCCAGGAAAGCGAAGCCGGGCGCCTCTACGCCGATCTGGAAAGCCGTGACGTCGACCGTCAACGCTTGCTGGCGCGGCTGATTGATGCCCGCGAAGAAGAACACCGACGACTGGCGCGGCGCATCCACGACAACCTCGGCCAACTGCTAACCGGCCTCAGCCTCAACCTCAAACTCTGCCAACAGGCAATTCCACGAGAGTTAAGTGATGTCCAACAACAACTGGGTAGACTCAACGACCTGGTGCGCCACACTATCGAACAAGCCCACCTCTTGACGACGCAATTGCGGCCATCTGTCCTCGATGATTATGGGTTAATCCCCGCGATTGAGGAAGAAGCGGATCAGCGTCTGGCTGGGTCGAGCATACAAGTCCATCTACACAGCAGTGGAGCCGTGGATGATCTGCCCAATCCTGTGGCCACGGCGACCTTCCGCATTGTGCAAGAGGCGCTCACCAACGTCATTCACCACGCCAACGCCTCACAAGTTTGGATTTCTCTGCAGCGCAGCGACGGCGGGCTGGAGGTCAGGCTCGAGGATGACGGCGCCGGGCTGTCACAGCAAGGTGAGTACAGGGGTCTTGGCATCCTCGGCATGCAGGAACGAGCGGTGGTGTTGGGCGGACGTGTCGATGTAGCGCCTCGGCAGCCGCATGGCACGCAGGTCACCTTGTGGTTTCCCTTGAAAGAGAGCGAAGCATGACACCCATTCGCATTTTGTTGGCGGAAGATCACAACATCGTGCGCGAAGGCTTGCGCCTGCTCCTCAATGCCCCCGCCGATGTGGAAGTGGTAGGCGAGGCCACTACCGGGCGCGAAGCGGTGGCTCTAGCCCAGGCCCAGTGCCCGGATGTTGCCGTCCTCGACATTTCGATGCCCGATATGGACGGCATACAGGCTACGGCGCAGATCCGGCAGATCTGTGCGCAGACGCGGATTCTGATCCTGACCATGCACGAGAGCGATGCCTACTTTTTCCGGGCGGTCGAAGCGGGCGCATCCGGCTACATCCTTAAGAAAGCGGCCAGCGAAGATCTGCTCGTAGCCGTGCGCGCGGTGGCCCGCGGCGAAGCCTTTTTCTACCCATCGGTTGCGCGCAAACTGCTCGACGGCTACCTGGGGCATACTCACGGCGCCCAGGCCTCTGGCCCGCCCGGCTTCCAGGATCTGTCGGAACGAGAACGCGAGACCTTCTTCTTGATCGTGCGCGGCCTCACCAATCAGGAAATCGCCGACGATCTGGTGATCAGCCCCAGCACGGTGCAGACCCATCGCAGCCACATTCTCGAGAAGTTGGGCCTGTCCACCACCGTCGATCTGGTGCGCTATGCCATCCGCCACGGCCTGATCGAAGCGTAGATCCACCTCTCTATCATGCAAACCGCTAACAAGATGGCGAATCCGCTATCGTCCGTTCCCGGTTTGCACGATACCCCTTGATTGAATATCCCTCTACACTGAAGTCATCCCTTACCAGATTCCTGGTGTTCCCGAATCTAGCGGTAGCAGATTCTGTGGTGATTCCGGAGACGTAGCGGTTCTCCCCCTGCACCACATGACCAACTTGCAAGCGCTGTCCGATTGAATAGACGCGGGTGTCTTACCGTTCTACGGAGGATCAGCCGATGCCGCGGGTTTATCTGGTCTACCATAACCGTATCTTCGGCGATGCCCTGCGCGCCATCCTGGCCACCCAACCCGGTATCGAACTCGTGGGCATGGCAGACGCCTCCGCCCAAATCGTAACCGATGTGGCGATGTTGAGACCCGATGTGATCCTGCTCGAGGAGACCGAACTCGGCCTGACTGCAGACGATGCGCGGGCCGTGCTCGCCGGCCCCGCGCCCCACCGGCTGATCACACTGCGGCTGGATGCAGACGGGATGCACGTCTGGTCGCAGACGTGGCGGCAGACAGTACAGGCGCAAGATCTTGTAGAAGCCATCATAGCGGACGAACGTGACGCATAGGAGACGGAGGCTGATGAACAAACGCATTCACTCTGCACTCTGGATCGGATTGGGCGTACTGGCCGGCGTTCTACTGGTTGGAATCTGGACGCCGACACATGCCTATCCCGAGTACACCAACCGCACCAATCAACAGTGCTCTGCCTGCCACGTCAACCCGGCCGGCGGTGGTCCACGTACATTGCGCGGTCTGCTCTGGATCGCGGCAGGGCGTCCCGATGAGATCCCCCCACTGCCGGGCGGTGAAGCAAGGGATGCAGGCGAAACGCTGGACGGGGCAACGCTCTACGATGACCGCGACTGTGATCTCTGCCATGGGCCGTCGGGCGAAGGCGATGCCGGGCCTGCCTTCACAGAACACGAATGGCCTGCCGAGGAGGTGGCGACAGTGGTCGTCAACGGTGTAGGCGCCATGAAGGGCTATGGCGCCGATGCCTTCTCGCAGGCAGAGCTAGACGCTTTGATCGGCTACATTCAGGCCATCGGCAAGGGTGAGGTTCAGGTCACCGTCGTCCTGAAAAAGCGGCTGCTGCCGCCTCCACAACTCCCGTGCACATCCACCCCAGGGATCTCCGTGCCGCGTAGCGGTTGCGGCGGCAACTGAAGGAAGACAGCTCATGTCACAGATGACGCGACGCAACTTTCTGAAAGCGACCGGCGGCCTCACGGTGAGCGCGGCCCTCGCCGCTGCACTGAAACGCCCAGGGGTGGATGTTGGACGAATCCACGCCGCCGTCCCCGGTTTTGAAACCGCGAGTACAGCCGCCGATGCAACCCTGACGGTGACCGACATGGTTCTAAACGCCGCCACCGAACGGATCGTACCCTCCGTCTGTTCGCTCTGCCCCAGCGGTTGTGGTCTGTGGGGGCGGGTGGTCGATGGCCGGCTGGTTAAAATGGCCGGCAGCCCACTCCACCCCATCAACCAGGGCACACTCTGCCCGAAGGGACAATCTGCCCCAGAGCTACTCTACAACCCGGATCGCATCCGCACCCCCTTGCGTCGCGTGGGCGCACGCGGCGAAGGCAAGTGGGAGGCCATCAACTGGGAAACGGCCCTCTCTCTGGTCGCCAACCGGCTCTATCAATTGCGCGCCGAAGAACACCCCGAACGCTTCGCCTTCCTCTATGGCGAGACACGCGGACAGATGCGCGATCTGATCAGCCACTTCACCCACGTCGTCGGCTCACCCAATGCCGTCTCGCACGACAGCCTGAACATTGAAGCCGCCAAACTGGCCCATCTGCTCACACAAGGCATCTACGATCTGTTGGCCTACGACATGGAGAACGCCAACTACATCCTTTCCTTTGGGGCCAGTCTGCTCGAAGCCGGGCGCTCGCCTCAGCGCACCATCGCCGGGTACGCGTACATGCGCCGTGGTCGCCCCCTGCGCGGCAAGGTCGTGCTGGTCGATCCCCGGCAGGGGATCACCGGCGCCAAGGCCGACGAGTGGATCCCGATTCGCCCCGGCACAGACGCCGCCCTGGCCCTGGGTATGGCCAATGTGATCATCTCGGCCAATCTGGTCGACAAGGAATTCGTCAACAGTTACGCCTTCGGCTATGAGGATTGGGAAGACGAGGCGGGCGTTCAGCACAAAGGCTTCAAACGCCTGGTGCTTGAGGAGTATGATCTGGCCACGGTGGCCGAGATCACAGGCGTGCCCGCCGGCACCATCGCCCGCATCGCCGGCGAATTCGCCACCAATCAACCGGCGCTGGCCCTGGTTCCGGCCAAGGGCGGGCTGCTCAACGGCAGCGTCAACGGTCTCTACACGGCCATGGCCATCCACGCCCTCAACGGCCTGGTGGGCAACCTGGAAAGATCCGGCGGTGTCCTGGTACAGCGCTACCCCAACTGCCCCGGCTGGCCGCAGTTGCCGCCGGATCCTGTGGCCGAAGCCGGACGCCAATCCGAGCGTGTGGATGGCGCAGGCAGCCTCTTCCCCCTGGCCCGTCACGCCTACCAGGCAGTGGCGGATCGCATCCTGGACGGCTACCCGCTGGATGTGCTCTTCCTCTACGACGCCAATCCCATGTACGAGTGCCCCAACGGCGGCACTCGCTGGGCAGACGCCTTTGCTCAGGTCGATACCATCGTCTCGTTCAGCAGCTTTATCGACGAAACCGCCCAATATGCCGATCTGATTCTGCCCGATCACACCTTCCTGGAACGCTGGCAGGACGACTTTATGGAGGGGCTCGGCTACTCGGGGATTGCCCTGCGCCAGCCCATGGTGGAACCTGTCTACGACACACGCAACACAGGCGATGTCCTGATTGAACTGGCCCGGCGTGTGGGCGGATGGATGGGCGAAGCCTTCCCCTGGGTCGATTTTGTGGGCCTGTTGCAAGGACAGTTGCAGGATGTAGGGGCCAGTTGGGAAACCTTGACTGAACTGGGGCTTTGGATCGAACCGCCCTACCAATTCTCGAATCGGGGCAGCGACCCCTGGATTGAAGAAGTAGTGGGGCGAGATCGCCAGGTGGCCCCACACGATGGCTACTTCGATTTCTTCAGCCGCGAACTCTACTGCCTTTTGGGCGAGGCCGACGAGGCGGCGCTTCAGCGGCTGGGGATTCAAAGCCGGGGAGATGACATCTACTTGCCCCACTACGAGCCGGTGTCGCAACCCCACGAAGAAGACGAGTTCCCCTTCATGCTAAATGTGGTGACCCTACTCAGCCTGGGCGCGCATAGTGCGAATGCCGATCTCCCCACGCTGCAAGAGATCAGCGGCATGACGGTGGGCGAAACCTGGGGTAGCTGGCTAGAAATGAACCCCGAAGCCGCCCATCATCTGCACCTGGAGGACAAAGATCCAGTTTGGGTTGAAAGCCCCTTCGGCCGTGTCCAGACCAAGGTGCGCCTGATCCCCGGCGTGCGCCCCGACGTGGTCAACCTGCCGCACAACCAGGGTCACCGCGCCGGGGGGCGCTGGTCGCAGGATCGAGGGGTCAACGGGCTGGAGCTGATGGGGCCTGCGACCGAACCGCTGACAGGATTGGCTGCCTTTACCAACACCCGTGTCAAAGTCTATCGGGCCTGAAATTGGCGACGTAGACCGACCAAGAATCTCTACAAACAGGAGTTGAACTCATGCCACGTTGGGCAATGGTCATCGATCTCGATAAATGCGTTGCTTGCCAGGGGTGCAGCATTGCCTGTCGCCAGGAGAACAACACCCCGGTGGTCGAACCGGAGCAGGCCGAAATGGGGCGGGCTTTCCGCTGGAACGATGTCTTCCCGTTTCCCATCAACGACCCCGAAGCGCAGGGCGAGTACCCCAACGTCACCACCCGCTACATGACCCGCCCCTGTATGCACTGCGACAACCCACCCTGTGTCAAGGTCTGCCCCGTACAGGCGACCTACAAAGACGAGGAAGGACTGGTGCGCCAGGATTACAATCGCTGCATCGGCTGCCGGTTCTGTACGGTGGCCTGCCCCTACGGCGTTCGCCACTTTAACTGGCAAGAGCCGCACTGGAGCCCAGAGATGGCCAGCCAATTGAACCCGGACTTTGTCTCGGTCAACGGCAGCATGGAAGGGCCCGCCCTCCGCCCCAAGGGGGTGGTCGAGAAGTGTACTTTCTGCGTGCACCGTCTGCACAAAGCGCGCGAACGGGCCAGGGCCGAAGATCGTGATTTCCGCCCCGAAGATTATGTGCCCGCCTGTGTGGAAACCTGCACAGCTCGCGCCCGTTTCTTCGGCGATCTGGACGATCCCAACAGCACCGTGAGCAAGCTGGCCAAAAGCGGGCGTGCCTTTCGTCTGCAAGAGGACGTGGGCACTCATCCCAAAGTCATTTATCTGCGAGAGGGGTAAGCCATGCTGCGCGTTGATCCTCGTGACAAAGCCCGACTCATCGATCCCCTTTACCGGGCCGGACCTGGATTTTGGGCGACGATTGCGATTCTGCTGATCATCGTCAGTTGGGGCGTCTTTCTCTACGTGCGCCAGTTGACCGACGGCCTGATCATCACCGGATTGCAGCGCCCGGTGTATTGGGGTGTCTACATGGTCAATTTCATCTTCATGATCGGCGTGAGCATGGCCGGGACACTGGTCTCCGCCGCCCTAACCCTGACCGGCGCCGACTGGCGACGACCCATTACCCGCATCGCCGAGACGGTCACCGTCTTTGGTCTCCTGATCGCCGCTATCCAGATCCTCTTCGACATGGGCCGCCCCGACCGCATGCTCTTGATTGTTCTGTACGGGCGTTTGCAGTCACCCCTGCTGTGGGATATGGTCTCGCTTTCCACCTATATTTTGGCCAGTATGTTTGCTCTCTATATTTCATTGCTGCCCGACATTGCCATTCTGCGCGACAACTCTCCCGAACACGGGCCGGCCTGGCGCAAACTGCTCTACACCGTCCTCGCCCTGGGGTGGCGCGGCAATCGCCAACAGTGGTTGCGCCTGGAGCGGGTAACCAAGATCGTCTCGGTGCTCATCATCCCCATCGGTATTTCGCTGCACACGGTTACTTCGTGGATTTTGGCGACGACCGTGCAACCGGCGTGGAACTCGACCATCCTGGGTCCGTATTTCGTGGTCGGCGCTATCTTTTCAGGGCTGGGCCTGCTCTTCGTTTTGCTGGTGACGGTGCGCCAGGCCTGGGGCTTACAGATCTATCTGGGCGACGTCCAATTCCGCAACCTGGGCTGGTTCTTGATCACCATGAGCCTGGTCTGGTTTTACTTTACCTACACCGAACACCTCACGATTGCCGCCGCCCAAGAGGAAGCAGAGTTCCCTGTGCTGGCCAGCAAGATGTGGGGAGCCGATATGCCCGCATTCTGGGGCATGGTGGGGCTGATGGTGATCGCGTTCATCCTGCTGGTGGTGCCCCATTTGTTGCCGTCGCACCAGCGCCTGGCCGTGGTCTTTCGACCACGCCTGGCCATGACCTCGGCGATGGCCTCGGCACTGGCCTTTGTGCTGGCTTTTCTGCCTTCCTTGCGCGGAGGGCTGCAACCGCTTCTGGCCGACCTGGGCGGCGGCTTTGCCGATGGGTTACCCGTGATCAACGCCAGCAGCCAGGATTTGCTGATGGCGGTGGGTTTTGTGCTCGCCGGCATCGCCGTGATCGCGGCCCTCTTCTGGTGTAAACGCCACATGGTCGCCGCCACGGTGATCGCATCCATCTGCATCGTGGCCGGTATGTGGCTGGAACGCTGGAACATCCTGATCCCCACGCTTACCCATCCGCGTCTGGTGGCCTGGAGTATCTACACGCCGACGGTTACCGAATGGGGGCTGATGGGGGCGTCGTTTGCCCTGTTTGCTCTGCTTTTCCTGCTCTTCTTCAAACTCTTCCCGCCGATCTCGATTTGGGAAGTCAGCGAAGGCCGCGTGATTGAGCAAGCCTTTTCGGGGGTAGAGGTACCCATGCCCGAGCCGTCAGTGGCCCCGTCAAAGCGACGCTTCCGCGGCTTCGCCAGCCCTAACCGGGCCGAAAAGTGGAGGATATCGTGATCAACGATCAAGAGGTGGCACGCTGTCGGGCGCGTGGCGCCGTCTACTGTGCGCTGGCCGAAGCGCTAACCGACCCCTACCCTGGGATGCAGACGGTGTTCACGGCCACAGTGCTCTCCGCTGCCGCTGTGGGTGGATCTGCCATCTGCCGCCAGGCTGCTGCGTACCTGATTGATCTGCCGATCTATGCACACAAGCAGGTGCAAGAGAGCTTCCGGCGTACGCTGCACGGGAGCGCCGGTCGTCCGCCGAGTCTCTACGAATCGCTGCACCGCCAAGGACATCTGGCCGGCGACCTTACGCACGCCGTGGGGCAAATCTATCGCAAGATGGGGCTGGAAGTCCCGGCGATCAATGGACAGCCCGATCTACCGGACCACGCCAGTGTCGAATTGTCTTTTCTGGGCTGCCTGGCCGAAGCGGAAGCCGAAGCCTGGCAAGCGGATGAGCGACAACTGGTGCATCGTCTTCATGTCGAGCGGAGAAGTTTCTTACAGAACCATGCCGCCGTGTGGCTTCCCGAACTTGGCCTCAACCTGACTGCTGCGGCCGCGGGCCAGGCACAACCGATCTACGCCACGGTAGGGCTGCTGCTCCAGAGCTTCCTGCGTGAAGAGTTGGTTGAACACAGACGCCCAGAGAGCAAAGCGGGCCGCCTGCCCCACCTGAGCGAATCCGACGCCTGTACGCTGTGTGGCCTCTGCATCGGCAGTTGCCCTACCAACGCCCTGCGCATGGCGGAGAGCCGCAGTGAGACGGCGTTGATGCTGGAAACGTCCCTCTGCATTAGCTGCCGGCGCTGTGTGCGCATCTGTCCGGAGCAGGTATTGGCCCTGAGCGCAGAGGACGGTGCTTGGGCCGACGATGGAGAGATGCAGATCATGCGTACATCACAGCGGGTCGCCTGCCCTATCTGTGGCACGCCAACGGTTAGTCAGGCTGAACTGAGCGCCGTCTTCACCCGCCTGGATGCGGATCCAGAACTGCAGGCGGTTTTGAGTCTGTGTGAGGGGTGCAAAGGAACGATCTAGTCTACGTGGAATCTTCATCCTCGACACTTGAAGTTGAAGGGAGAACCGCATGAACTTCCCGATTGAGAACCCGATCTTTCAGTTCTTTTACCGATTGGTCGATACGCCCGGCATTGGCGGCATCGTCGTGGGCCTGATCATCGTCTCGTCGCTGCTGATCTATGCCGGCGCTATCGCCTTTATTGCCCGTGGGGCAGATGCCGACGAAGTCGAAACCTATGCCTATCCAACTACGAGCCTGGAACATCATGCGCAGAGAAACGATTGATCTCGAAAACCAGTGCTATCTACCCAAAACTTTGATAGGAGAGTGAAGCATGGAAGGTCTATTTATTGGTGTTGGCGTTTTACTCGTGATTCTGATTTTGGTCTGGCCGGCGCTGAAAGTTGTAAAACAGTGGGAGCGCGGCGTCGTCCTGCGCTTTGGCCGGTATGTCAGTATGCGTACGCCCGGCCTCAACCTCATCATCCCCTACATTGATCGCATGCAGAGAGTCGACACCCGTGTGGAAACGATGGTTGTCGATCCGCAAGAGGTGATCACCAACGATAATGTCACGGTTCAGGTAGACGCAGTGGTCTACTTTCAGGTGGTCAATGCCGAAGCTGCCGTGTTGAAGGTGATGGACTATGAAAAAGCCACCACGCAAATTTCGTTGACCACGCTGCGCAGCGTTCTCGGTCAATTCGAGCTGGACGAACTGCTCGCCCACCGCGATCGGATCAACGAACGGTTGCGCCAGATCATCGACGAACACACCGAACCGTGGGGCGTGCAGGTCACCGCCGTGGAAGTCAAAGACGTACTGCTGCCCGACAGCCTGCAACGGTCGATGGCGCGACAAGCCGAGGCCGAACGAGAACGGCGGGCCAAGGTTGTCCACGCCCGTGGTGAACATCAAGCCGCCGAAGAACTGGCCCAGGCTGCCCACATCATCGCCCAGGAGCCGATCAGTCTGCAGCTACGCTATCTGCAAACGCTGGTCGAAATGTCCAACGAGCGCAGCAACACCATCATTCCGCTGCCGCTGGATATTGCCGGCGCGCTGCAGAACCTGCTGCGTGTCAACCCTCACCCTCAGGTCGCCATCGTACCCGAAAATGGGAACACGCTGCCCGCGGCTGTCCCAGATATGGTGATACCGTCCGCCTCTGCATAGAAGTCGCTGCATCGAGGAGTGACGGACTGACAGCCGGACTATCCAAGCCATCGCGTTCAGATCAGAAAAGGCCACAACCATGGCACGCTACTCTCCACTCTTCATCGCCGTACTTTTGATCAGCGCATTATTCTGGGCATCTTGCACCAGTCAGTTACCGGTGACGGGGCCGGCCGGGGCGCCTGGATCCATGGGCCCACAGGGCATACCGGGGCCAGAAGGGCCTCCCGGACCGGTCGGGCCAGGCGGACCACTGGGGCCAGAAGGGCCGGCAGGCCCAGAAGGACCGGCGGGCAAGTCGTTCGCCGTCCTCGGTCAGGGGCTGTCCGCCGCCATTCAGGCTGTCAACATCAGCGATGACGGGCACGTGATGGTCGATCTGACCTTGACCGATAGCAACGGCCATCCTTTGCCGGCGGATGTGTTGGGCGGGTATGGGTTCACCATCGCCCAGGTGGTGACAGACGAAGAGACCGAACTGAGCCATACCCGCAGTCTCCTCGTACGCACGGTCACCGGGCAACCCTACACCGTGGGCGGCGAAACAGTCGAGCCGGCCCTGGCTGAAACGACTCAGGCCTTCGCCGACAACGGCGGCGTCTGGGCGGATCAGGGCGATGGCGTCTACCGCTACACCTTCACCAATACCCTGACTTCGGAAATCGATGCAGAGTTGACCACAACGGTTGGCATGTATCTCACACGAGCCGAGGGCAATCAGGTGGTCAACGATCTTTTCAGCTATGTGCCGGCCGGCGGCGAACCCATCACGACCCGTGCGGTCGTCTCGACCGCGGCCTGCAACAGTTGTCACGACCCGCTGGCGTTGCACGGGGGCGCTCGTCGCGAAACGGGCCTGTGTGTCACCTGTCACACCGATCAGACCATCGATCCGGAAACCGGCAATTTGCTGGATCTGCGCGTGCTGATCCACAAAATCCACCAGGGCGAGAACCTGCCCACGGTTCAGGCCGAGCAACCCTATCAAATTGTGGGCTTCCGCCAATCTGTCCACGACTATTCAGATGTGGTCTTTCCGCAGGATGTGCGCAATTGCACGGCCTGCCACACCGATGCAGCCGACGTCGATAACTACAAGACGAAACCCAGCATAGCCGCCTGCACCTCCTGTCATGACAACGTGAATCTGGGGACGGGCGACAACCACCCCGGCAACCGCTCGCGTGCCGATGATACTTGCACCCAATGTCACGAGCCAGAAGTAGACGAGTTCGATGAATCCATCGTGGGCGCACACACCATCCCAACCAAATCGACACAGTTGGCAGGGCTAAATCTTGAAATCATCGGCGTAGAGAATGTCGAAGCAAGCGCTGCGCCGCAAGTGATCTTCGCCATGAGTAACAACGAAGGCATCCCATTGGCGACCGAGGATCTGGACTACCTGGCGGTGACGATGGCCGGCCCTAGCGCCGACTACCAGGAACGAGTGACGGAGGTGATCTATCGAGCGTCGTCTTCAGCCGAGACACAGACGCCTCCTGCGCTTGAAAAAACAGACAGCGGCAACTATCGCTATACCTTTGCCTACAGCCTGCCCGCGGACGCCGCCGGCACTTACCTCTTTGCCATGGAGGGCTACCGCAGCGAACAACTGCGCGACGTGGAGGAGCCGATCCGCGTTACGGGCAATAACCCACTCGTCTACGCCGCCGTGGGCGGCGCCGAGCCAGAGGCGCGGCGGCAGGTTGTCGATTTGGGGTCGTGTAACCAGTGCCATAATGAGCTGGCGCTGCATGGCGGCATTCGCCAGAATACCGAGTACTGCGTCGCCTGCCACAATCCAACCGCCAGCGATGCGGCCATGCGCCCAGACGAGGCCATGCCGCCTGCATCCATCGATTTCAAAGTACTGATCCACCAGATCCACCGCGGCCAGGAGCGAGAGCAGATATCGTACGTTGTGTACGGGTTCCAGGGTTCTGAACACGATTACACCGACGTACGCTTCCCCGGCAACCTGGCCAACTGCACCACCTGTCACCTGGCCGGAACGTATGAGCTGCCGCTCCCCCCCAATGTTCAGCCAACCACGCTGGTCGAGGCAGGCGAGACGCTGCGATCGGTGCCACCAACGACGTCAGCCTGCACCGCCTGTCATGATGGCGACGCCGTCAGCGGGCATGCCGAACTGCAGACGACCCCGAGTGGACTGGAGACTTGCCAGGTGTGTCACGGTCCGGGCAGTGAATTTGAGGTGGCAGAGGTTCACAAATAAGACCATCTTGACGTGTTCGTGATCCTGCGAGAAAAGGGAGGCTTACCATGACAGAATCTCAGTGTCCTAATTGCGGCAAGACTGAAATCGTCCAACAACTACGGTTGCAGAACCCAGAGACAGGGCAGTCCATTCAATCATCGAACCTGGGGTGTATCTACCAAACGGCGTTCGCCACCACGCTGATCGCCATCGTCGCCATAGGCTTTGTCGTCCTGCAGCCCGCTCACGCCTTCAGAGAATCGGCCAGCCTCATCGCCCTGATCACCATGGTCTTTGTGGCGGCGGGCATCTTCACCACCTGGCGCCATGCCAACTGGGTGAAGGTAAATCAATACGCCTGCAAAGCATGCAAGCACACGTGGATGGAGGAGTCTCGCCAATTAGCGCATAGGTGATCGACTGAAACTCGATCCGTAGGTTCTCAGCAGGTGACGAATACACCTTGATCGGCGGCATCATCGTCCGCGCACTGTACCGTACGGATAGACATTCAGTGAAAGCGAGCATACCGATGGATCTGCGCCTTTCGAATGGAGATCGTGTTTGTATCGTCGGCGGTGGACCGGCAGGAAGCTTCGCTGCTCTGCACCTTTTGCGACTGGCGGACCGGGCGGGGTTGAGCCTGCAGGTGTCGATCTTTGAGCCGCGTGATTTTTCCCGCCCGGGGCCGGGAGGCTGCAATCGCTGCGCCGGTATCCTCTCGTCGCGTGCCATCCAGGGCCTGGAATCCCTGGGCCTGACCTTGCCGGCACAGATTGTCCAATCGGAACTGCGCGGCTATACGGTCTATCTGGACGGGCGCGAAATCACCATCGAACAACCCGACGCCTGGCGCCGGATCGCAAGTGTCTATCGAGGGGGAGGACCTCGCCTGCGCCAGGGGGAGCCGGTGGCGGGCTTCGACGGTTTTTTGCTCAGTCAGGCGGTTGCGCGTGGCGCGCGGCATATCTCACAACGCGTACGCAAGATCCATCACGCCGAAAGACCGATCGTCGAAACGGCTGCCGGTGAAACCGTCGCCGACCTCCTGGTGCTGGCCACAGGCGTCAACAGCCGGTCTCCCCTCGCCCCCGACTATCAGTATAAGCCGCCGCGCACTGCCGTCATGGCCCAGGATGAAGTGTTGCGTCCGCCCGACTGGCCGGACGACCGCGTAGGCACCTTCTTCAAGGAACCGGCGGGGCTGCTCTTCGGCGCCTTGATCCCAAAAGGAAAGTATCTGAGCATTTCGCTGCTCGGCCGCTCCCTGACCCTGGACACAGTCAGCGATTTTGCAGATGCTCATGATCTCGGCGATCTTCTCGGCAATTCTCCTGGCAGCCTGTGCGGATGCACGCCGCGCATTGCCACCCATCCGGCGCCACGAGCCTTTGGCGATCGCTGGGTAGCGGTGGGCGATGCCGCTGTGACCCGACTCTACAAAGACGGCATTGGCTCTGCGTACGCCAGTAGCCAGGCCGCAGCCGGCGCCGCAATCCATCATGGGATTTCGCAACAGGCGTTCAAAACGCATTACGCCCCTCACTGTCGCCAAGTGGCGACGGATAACCTCTACGGACGCTTCCTGTTCCGGTCGTGGGCCTTTATGCTACGCCGACCGGCCCTGCAACGAGCCTGGATCAGCAGCATCGAAATTGAGCGAGAACTGCCTCTGGCCAGCCGCATCCACCATCGGATCTTGTGGGGCATGTTTACCGGAGACGAAGGGTACCGCTCCCTGTTTTGGCGCAGCCTCCATCCCCACACCCTGATGGGGTTGGTGCACGGCTGGTGGCGCGGCGACCGGCGCTAGATCACCGGCCGCGCTGCGCCGATTTTGATCGCCTGCTTCAATCGTCTGAACAGCCTGACCCGTCTCCCACGCCCAACTGTTGCCCGGCCTTGTTAGCGTGCGTCCAATCTGGGCAGCATCTGCTGCAGGTAGTGTGCAATCGGCTCCGCCACCAGTTCATAGTTGGCCAACACGATAACGGTGTATCCGCTGTTGCGGTAGATCTCGAATTGAGCATCTACGCCGGGGAAGCCGCCGCTGTGTCCGACGATCTCTTCAGCACCGGCGCGGCGGCTGATGAAGCCATAACCATACTGGTAACCCGGTCGCCCTTCGTCGACCCGACCGGCCAGTAGTGTCTCTGTGCTCTCTTCACCCAGCAGTCGATGATCCTGTAAGGCCTGGCTGAATTTGAGCAGATCCCCCACGGTGGTGTACAGCCCGCCGGCCGCACTGGCCTCAGCGGGCAACTCATCTGTGTTAGGACGGCGGACACCCGGCGTCAGTTCACCATCATCGCCAAGCTCTGTATACCCATGCGCCAGCAAGGCCGGATCGATTTCCTGCGCAGACAGGTAGGTCGAGGACATGCCTGCCGGTTCAAAAATGTGAGTGCGCAGATAATCGGCATAGTGCTGGCCGGACAGTTCCTCAATGATTCGGCCCAGCACAATGTAGTTTGAGTTGCTATACTCAAAGCGCTCGCCCGGGGTGAAACGCAACGGCTCGTGCATAAAGAGTGCTGGATAGTCGCGTTGCGGATCGTCACTCTCCTTGACCGTCGCAAAGCGATCCCTGTCGGCGAAAAAGTCGACGATGCCCGAGCGGTGGGTGAGCAGATGATCGACTGTCACTTGCTGCGCCGGTTCAAGCGGGTAATCGGGCAGATAGGTATGAATCGGTTCGTCGTACGCCAACTTGCCGGCTTCGACCAACTGCGCAATCGCCACCGCGGTAAACATTTTCCCCACAGAAGCGACACTGAAGTGCGTTTCGGGTGAATTGGCCAGGCCGGCCTCCTGATTGGACATGCCGAAAGCCGCTTCATACACAGGCACACCCTCTTTGGCCACGAGCAGTACGCCGGAAAAACGATCCGCTGCGACCAGGTCGGCCATGTAGGCGTCGAGCTGTTGGGCAAACTGCGCCTGCGTCAAGGGCTGAGTAGCGACAATCTCCGGCGCGTCAACCGGTTCCAGGCGGACGCCTGTCACACGGTAAGGCGGCGCATCCTCCACGGTCATGGTAATCCGCCGCCACTCCTGTGTCAGCCGTAGTTGCGCCACGACGGCAATCACAGTTTCCCCAGAATCGACCACCTGATAGAGGTTTAGGCCACGGCTGCTGTTGAGGAAGCGCATCTGCGAGCCGATGCGATCCTTTAGCGTGCTGCCTCCCGGTCCTTCGGGCGTGAACTGGGCGGAGACATAGTCCGTTAACGTGTCGGCATCGCCGCTGTTGAAGGCGGCCAAGTAAGCGGCCATCTGGCGCCCGGCTGCCGTGGGCGGGAGGTCGGGTAGATCCCAGGTAGGCAGTGCCACCTCACCGTGTGCACCGAAGAATGTTCCAAACGGGTAGGGCAAAGGCAAATATCTGAGCAGTAGCGCCAAAGCTACGATACCCGCCACAATTAAGAAGGCAAGCTGCCTCATACGGCGAGGCGAAGACTGTTGGCTTTCCAGTTGCATGGGAATGGGTCTCCTCTGTTGTAGAGAAATCCTGATGTCAGGAAACAGTGTTGCTGATAGAGAGTCTACTCAACAGGGGTTTGCAGACCGTTTGATCTGCCGTTTGGACAAAACCGGCTTGCGCCGGTTTCCCATGCTAGCCGGCGGTTTCAACCGCTGGGCCAAGGCCGCGTCGCCGTCCAGGCCCCTGCATCCTTGTGGGGTGTAATTCAAGTTGGGGGCAAGCGGCTTACCGCAAGGTCCTCACCCCCGGCCCCATAGGCGTTAAGATAAGGCACTTGCTCAAACAGAGTTTAGCTTAATGCCGGCGAGAGGACCCCTCCTCAACCCTCCCCGTGAAAAACAGCTTACCTTTACCCATAAGGTGGGCATGAAGAGCGGATTCGTTTTGACCCTTGGTACGGGCACGAGGGGGATGGGGGCGACGTCTCGCCCATTGTCGCAGATCTCCGTCCCATCCCCCTCATGCCCCGACAACCGGCCCAATATCACGAAGCAGTATCCCAGCCGTAGAACCTAGATCGGCCGCTGTTTGCCAGGCCTGTGCCGACTGCGGACTTGTGGGTAAAGATTAGGTGAAAAACAGGGAGGGAGCTGTTGGCGTGTACAAGATGTGAGGCTGGATTGGGCAGGCCCACAACGCAACCAACGCCGTGTATGCGGCAACGGGCCTCCCCACGTCCGCTGTCCTCAGCGGCGCTGTCCTCAGCGGCTTTCACGGGGGGAGATAGAGGGGGGTCAGGCATTGGCGTTGAGATAAATCCCCGGCACTCGCCTTGCCCCCAATCTGAATTAGGCCATCCTCGTGGGCGGGCAGGAGAATTGGCCACAAAGAACACATAGAACGCAAAGAAGAAGAGCGAAACGTCCCTATCTCTGTGTTCTCTGTGGCTATCCCCGCAGATGAACCAGACCTGAGGTCTATGCTTACGCCGGCAATAGCCGAAAAGACCAGGGTGTGCGAGAATTGGGCAAATCCAATTGCCACGCCGGGCTGAAGAGTACAAAATGAACTACCCAGATCTCGACCGCCTTTGTGAACAGTTACAACGTGTTCCCTATTTTGCCGATTTTGACACGGCCAGGCTGCGTCAACTGGCCATGCTCGCCACCTGGCACGAATATGCCCCCGGCGCCATCGTTTTCCTTGAAGGCGACGACAACACCGGCCTCTACAGCGTGTACACGGGTTGGGTAAAAGTGGTGAAGTTCTCGCTGGACGGACGGGAACAGGTATTGCGCTACTTTGGCCCCGGTGACGTCTTCAACGAGATCGGGATCTTTCAACCGCGCCCCAATCCGGCCACCGCCATTGCACTGGAACAGACCGTTTTGTGGCAACTGCACCGCTCTGTGTTGCAGCCGTTGTTGACGGCTCAACCAGATTTGCTCTTGCAGGTGATGGCCAACATGGCAGATCGCATCACGTACCTGGCCGGACTGGTGGCGGATCTCTCACTGCACACTGTCGAAGTGCGCCTGGCTCGACTGCTGCTTGAATCGGCCACAGAGGACATGCTGGTACGCCAATCCTGGTTGACGCAGGCGGAACTGGCCGCGCGCCTGGGCACCGTGCCGGATGTCCTCAGTCGTGCCTTGAACGCGCTGGCCGAAGCCAACTTGATCCAATTTGACCGTCGCCAGATCAGCATCCTCAATCGCCCCGGTTTGATGGAACGCGCCCAATTGCCCTGATCGTCAGACATTCTTCGCCTTCTCCCTGCCCAAAACCGACAAAAGTCGTGGAAGTGCCCGGCACCGGCTGCTATGCTGGGCGCATGTGTTTCACACGATTCTGGTAAGGAGAACCCAAAATGTCCGAGATGAAGATCATGCCCCCGCTCTTTTTTGCAGCGGTCGGAGAAATGGCTGTGTTTGACAGCAGCGGCCCACGCCCCCAGTTCCTCGTCGATAGCGAAAAGCTCAAAGTGATTGTGGCTGGTTTGGAAGCGGGGCAGCGCATCCCTGCCCACGCCGAGGCGCTCGCCGTCTACCATTTCCTGGACGGCGCCGGCGTGATGACCGTCAACAACCAGGAGTTTGCCGTGCGCGCCGGTTCGACGGTGGTCGCCCCACCCGGCGCCACCCGCGGCATGGTCGCCGAAAGCCGGCTGACCTTTCTGGCCGTGAAAAGCAGCGCCGAAGAAGGAGGATCGTGATGCTCAACCCATTTCTGTTAATGGCCGTCTTCTACCTGTTTGTGGCCGTTATCGCCGCTGTAGATGCCGCATTGACCAGCTTTACGCTGCTGCCCTGGTTTGTCGGGCTGCCCTGGCTGCGTGTGCACTTCATTACGCTGGGCGTCTTCTCGCAAACGGCCTTTGGCGTGCTGCCTGCCTTCGTGGCGGCGCGCAGTGGAACGTCTACCCCCTCCACGCGTTGGGACATCTGGCTAACGCTCAACGGGGGATTGGTGATTTTGTTGGCCGGTATTCCCAGCATCAACGCCGGGCTGATCATCGGCGGCGGCACGTTGGTCTTTATCGCCGTCACCCTGTTGATCTTTCAATTACGTGGCCTGGGCATCGGCCACAGGCAGGGGAACGGTAGCCTCAAGTTCTATGTGGCCGGCCTCGTCTATCTACTGGTGGGTATCCTGATAGGTACGGGGCTGTGGGTGGGTTGGAATGAAGCCCTGCGCCTTGGCATCCCCAAAGAGGTACACATCCATGCCAATAGCTGGGGGTTTACCTCGCTGGTCTTCGTAGGTCTGCTCGTCGATCTGCTGCCTGCGTTGACAGGTGCGCCGTTGGCCGGTAGACGCACGTTGACGGCTATTTTCTGGAGCATGACCCTGGGCGCGTTCGGGTTGGTGCTGGGTCCGTGGCTGGGTGGTAATCTGGCGGTGACGGTGCCAGGACTCGTATTGCACATGGCAGCCACACTCTGGTTGCTGGTTGTGCTGGTGCAGGCGCTACGCCGACACGGTCTCTTCGCCGCTGCCGGCGCATGGCATCTGGTGGTCGCCTACACCTGGATTCTGTTGCCGGTGCTGGTGGCGCCGTTGATCATGCTGGGTGTCTCGGGTATTCCCGGCGCAGACATTGAGGCGACGGCGCCCCAGGCGCTGATCTATGGCTGGATGCTGCAGTTCCTCTACGCAGTGATACCTTACTTTGCGGCGCGCTGGCTACTGCGCCATGAAGAAGCCCGGCTGGGCGGCAACTGGCTCAGCCTGCTGACCGTGAACATGGGTAGCCTGTTGATCTGGGCCAGCATCTTCCTCGTCGACATACGCAGCCCGCTGCATGCAGTGGGCTATGTGCTGCTCGGCATCTCGCTGATGGCCGCCGTATGGGAGACGGGCGCCATCACGCTCTCGGCGCTGCGACGGGCTGAAACGCCGCCGGCGACGCAGACAGTTGGATAGCCTGACAGGCCGCCGGATACTGTCTTCACCTTACTTCTTGTGCGATCTGATTGTTCAGGTGTGAATCTACGCTGTTTTCTGTATACCAATGCCTGTAGCCTCAGTCGATAGTTACAACAGTGAGGCATTGAATAACGCCGTCAGCGTAAGGTTCGGGCTCCACTGCGAACAGGTTGAGTACAATCCTTAACACGCATGTAGTACAGTTGTACCGCTTCAGGTGCGACCCACTGGTCAGGAAGATAGTATCGGTCATCGACGATGGCCGTCCCGGCCGGTGGGTCGCACCTGCACAGTACCCCGTGTTAACCGCAGTGCAACTATTTCTCCGTCCGTGCTGACAAAATCGCGTTGCTACGCCTACCAGGACCAGCAATCGAATAATCATGATGCCATAGGGGAAAGGTGGGTACAGCATGAAATGGACAGTTCTCAACAAGATGTTGGCGGCATTTGGCGCGGTGATTGCATTCCTCATCATTTTGACGGCCATCAATTGGACCATGATGGCAACCAGCACGACGGCGACCGAACTGGCACGGGATAAAGGATTTGCCGGAGCAGCAGTGTCCACAGATATCAAAGTGGAGGTGCTCGAGGTCGGACAGTGGATCACTGACGTCAGCGCAACCCGAACGACGGAAGGGTTTGACGAAGCAGAGAACCACGCAATTCTCGTCCGTGAACACCTGGCCGCCTTGCAGGCCCTGCACCCGGACGACAGCGCAGGCCTACAGACTCTGGGGCAGTCATTTGAGGCATTCTACGACAAAGGCAGATGGATGGCGCAGCAGTATCTTGAAGGGGGTCCAGAGCTAGGCAATACGGCGATGGCGGAGTTTGATGCCTATACCGAAGACATCACCTCAAAGCTGGATGTGTTGATACAAGAGATGGATCAAGAAGCCGATGCCTCTCTCCAGAAAGTCATCGACCAGAACAATCTGGCTCGCACGCTCGGATTAGGCTTTACCGCATTGGCGACCATCGTTGGTGTGCTCATCGCATTCTTTCTATCGCGCTCAATTTCCAGCGCGCTCAAACAGATGGTTAAGGCTGCAGATGGTATCGCATCGGGCGACGTGGACCATCAGATCACGATCACTAGTCAGGACGAAATTGGTGATCTGGCCAATGCTTTCCGTGGCATGATTGTGTATCAGCAGAAGATGGCCCGGAATGCCACGGCTTTGGCATATGGCGATCTTTCCGTCGAGGTGCAGGCGCAAAGCCCCAATGATGCGCTCGGCAATGCGTTTGTGCGCATGATCGCGAATTTACGTGAGCTGGTGGGGCGGGTGCAAGACAACGCAGAAGAGGCAGCTCTTTCGAGCCAACAACAAACGCTGGCCGCCAGGCAGTCGAGTGAGGCCATCCAGCAAATTGCACTCACTATCTCGCAAGTAGCCGAAGGCAACGCTCAACTTAGCCAGAGTGTTGAACGTACCGTCAGTACGCTCAGCAAACAAGACAACGCCATCGCCAACCTGGCAGTGGGATCAGGTCAACAAGCCAAGTCGATAGAAGATGCGAACCGCGTCCTTGACGAGCATCTTGCCGGCGCCTTACAGGATGTGCAGCGTAGATCGGAAGCAAGTCGATATGCCTCGAATGAGGCGGAGAGCATTACACAGTCCGGTGCTTCCGCAGTGACGCAAACCATCAATGGAATTCAGGCCATCGCCGGTGCTAACCAGCAAGTGGCCGTGCGCGTGGCAGAAATGGAACAGCGCGCCCAGGAGATCGGCGCCATTGTGGTGACCATCGACGCCATCTCAGAACGCACGAATCTGTTGGCCCTCAACGCCGCCATCGAGGCGGCCCGCGCCGGTGAACACGGCAAAGGGTTCGCCGTCGTAGCAGACGAGGTACGCAAGCTGGCGGAGCAGGCTTCGCGCTCTACGGGAGAAATTACCGCCCTGATTGGTCGTGTACAGATGACGGCCAAACAGGCACGTGAGGCAATGGAAGCGAGTAACCAAAAGGTGGAAGCAGGTCTTTCGACTGCGGTTGAAACTGAACAATCGTTGCAGACGATCCAGAAGGCCGTTAGCGAAGTCAGTCAGCAGATGGACCAGTTGGATCACAGCGTGACCGTGATGGGGAAGGGCACGCAGGAAATGGAGACCATTATGAACGCCGTCGCCGATGTTGCCCGATCCAACGGCGCCATCGCTGAGGAACTGGCCTCGGGCAGCGAACAGGTCATGCAGTCTGTACAGGAAGTTTCCGCGTTCTCCGAGGAGAACAGCGCCAGCGCAGAAGAAGTCAGCGCCAGCACAGAGGAAGTCAGCGCTCAGGTTGAACAGACCACCGCAGCAGTACGCAACCTGGATCGCCTGATCCAGAATTTGCGTGAGGTTGCCGGCCAATTTCGGCTGTCGCACGACGGGCATGCGCTAGTCGCACAAATTGACACCTTTAAGAAGGCGCACACAACCTGGGTGAACAGGGTCACCGAGATGTTAAACGGCGGCCAGACGATTGCCCGTGAGGATCTGGTCTCTCACCACGACTGTGCGCTAGGCAATTGGTATGCAGGGCTGGGTGAATTCGAGTTTGGCGGACTTGAGGTTTTCCAGCAACTGGAACAGCCCCATGCCCGTTTACACCAGATGGCGGCAGAAGCCGTACAGGCCCATGAACGGGGCAATCATGACGAAGCAAAGCGGTACCTGGACGAAATGCGTCTCGTTAGCCGGCAGGTGATCACACTCCTGGATCAAATCCTGATCGCATCCGGTCAACAAAGACAACCGGTGGAGATGAAGACTATCCTCCCGGTCAACGGCAACGGTTTGCAAGCACAAGGCCGGGTCTCCAAGCAGGAGCGACAAGGCAACCACGCCCTGCCCACCAGGTAACTAACCTTTACCCACAAGTCCGCAGTCGGCACAGGCCTGGCAAACAGCAGCCGATCCAGGTTCTACGGCTGGGATACTTCTTCGTGATATTGGGCCGGTTGTCGGGGCATGAGGGGGATGGGACGGAGATCTGCGACAATGGGCGAGACGTCGCCCCCATCCCCCTCGTGCCCGTACCAAGGGTCAAACCGAATCCGCTCTTCATACCCACCTTAATCCAGGCTCACACCTTGTCCGCGCCAACAGCCCCCTCCCCGCTTGCGGTGGAGGGCTGGGGAGGGGTCTCTAACCCTGCCCACCAGGTAACTAACCTTTACCCACAAGTCCGCAGTCGGCACAGGCCTGGCAAACAGCAGCCGATCCAGGTTCTACGGCTGGGATACTTCTTCGTGATATTGGGCCGGTTGTCGGGGCATGAGGGGGATGGGACGGAGATCTGCGACAATGGGCGAGACGTCGCCCCCATCCCCCTCGTGCCCGTACCAAGGGTCAAACCGAATCCGCTCTTCATACCCACCTTATGGGTAAAGGTAAGCCACCAGGTAAGCAGGGGGTACGTCGGTATCTTCTGGGGAGGAGGCAGGGCTATCTGCAGGCCAGGATTGGCCTCGCCCCCTTCCCGGAAGTCGTTGCCGAAAAACGCGGGATGCCGCCCCCAACCCTCAGTTAAAGCGGTTTCTCACCACATATCATCAAACTCAGCCAGATGGTATACGCGTCGGGCAAGGCCGCCCACGCCGCCAGTGCGACACGATAGCGTTCGAGATCCTCTGCGGACAGCAGCCCGCGCTCGACGAGCGAGCGCATACGGTCCGGATTGATATGCCGCAGAAATGGGTCGACGCCAATGCCGATGCTGTGCGACCCAATGACTTCCAAGTCAATATTCTGAAACCCCGCAGCCGTGAGCACATGCCCCAGCCTGCGACCAATGTGGCGATTGCCACCCCGCGCCGCCTGCGCCTGCCCAAACGCCTTGAGCACAGGGGCGAATTCCGGCAGCGCCGGCTCGAACAGGCCGAAGAGTTCATCGTCAATATCATTGACCACCAGCTTGCCGCCCGGCTTGAGCACGCGCCAGATCTCTTTGGCGGCAGCGAGCGGATCTGTCAGATGCTGAAACAGTAGGCGGGCGTAGGCAAAATCAAACTGGTCACCTTCCAGGTGTGTATCCATCACCGACCCTTCCACCAGGCGCAGGCGCGGGTTGGCTTCAGGGTGCAGGCGCTGCGCCGCCTGATCCAACAGCGCGCGGTCGATTTCGACACAGGTGACAGGGCTTGTAGGGAGAAGCGTCAAGAGTTGCTCCGTGATAAAACCCGGCCCACTGCCCGCTTCCAGCACGGACATCCCATCTTTCAGCCCAAACCAGGACAACATGCGTGCTTCTTTGTCCCAGCCCGACTGTGCCTGAGCAGCCAAACGCTCAACTTCCGCCTGCGCCTCGCGGTGTGAGGCAGGCAGCTTGTATGATCCTGAACTACTCATAGTCTTCTCCTTCAGCGTGTAAGCCATCAAACAGTTGGGCATTCAGTTGCCGAGAGCGCGCCTCAAACCACTGTCAGAACCAGTTGAAACCGATCAGCATTTTCCTTGCGCGCGCTCATTCAGGAAGATGGTGAAGTCAAAGTCGCCCGGCGACTGGCCGTAACGGGTCAGCAGCAGGGCAGCCTCGCTGCGATGCTGCGTCGCATGGTAGGTGACGTCCAGCAGAATGTGCCACACGACACGCTGGCGCAGCGCGCCGGGGATGACATAGCGGATCGTACTGTTCAGCGTTTCCTCGGTCAAAGCGTCGACATACGCCTGCATCTCGCGTTGTTCTATCCGCCAGCGCGCCTGGAGCGCGGCGAACGTCGGCAGATCGTCTTCGTGAAGTTCCGTGGCGTCATAGGCCGCCTCATCTACCAGAGGTTCCTGATAATAGCCCTGGAGTGTGATGCGCTGTTGCCAGATGTTGTCCAGGATGTGGATCATGGTGGCGCGCAGCCCGCCGTGCGCATAAGGGGTCGGGGCGACGTACTGCGCCGCGCTCACCCGGGCGCAGGCCGCCAGCGTGCGCGCATCCGCCCAGTCATTGTAATCAACCAGCAGCTTGATTTCATCAATTCTCATCGTCATCTCTCGATTTAGAACCCGGAATACTGTACTGCCCCCTTATGTAAGAGCCGCAATGGACCGTCAATCACTCTCACCATGCCGGCGTGGAGGCAAAGTATGAGGCGATGCGGCCCACGGGCAGCGAGAAGTGATTGCTTTCGGTCACCACTGCGAAGCCTGCCTCTTTCATCATGAGCGGGACAGTATCGGCAGTTGCGAAACGAGTATCATGGCTGTGGTGCAAAAAGCGAGACAGTACACCTGCGGACGAGTCGTCCGCAGGCACAAAGTCGACAAGGTGAAGAGAGCCACCGCCTTTGAGCACGCGGCGCGCCTCGCGCAGGACATCGAGTTTGGCGTGCGCCGGGATATGGTGGAACATAAACGCCGAGAGCACGCGGTCGAAAGAACCGTCAGGATAGGGCAGGGCCTGGGCATAGCTCAGGGTCAGGGGTAGGGAAACGCCCACCTGCCCGGCTTTGTGCTGAGCCTGGACCAGTGCTTTGGGATCAGGGTCGATGCCAATCACTTCGACTTCAGGATCGCGCCGCTTGACCAGAAGCGTCATGTTTCCGGTGCCGCAGCCGATCTCTAGCACCCTGTGCCCCGGTCGAATCGCCGCCTGCCGAAGCAGGCGCGTATGTATCCGCTCAACGCCCAACCAGTGAGAAAATGAGTCGTAAAAGGGAAGCAGCCAGTCTTGGCCCGCAGCCGGAATGTAATTCTTCGTCTTCACTGCAATTCTCCCTGAGCCAACAACGCATCCAGAGCCGTCACCGATTCGTCCACTGAAAGGTCGGAGTTGTCTAGGAACAAGGCGCGCGGATGAGCCTGCCAGGCAGGCCAGTCAAACTCATAAGAACCTGTGTCCGCCGAACCCCCACGTGCGAGCAATCGCGACCGGCACACATCCCGCGCCGGGTAGAGCACCACAAAGATAGGATCTAGCGCGTCGAGCCGATCCCACCCTTTCGACCAGGGAGGTGGCGGGTCGAAGCCACATAATTGTGCAATCACCACATCGATCCCATTGGCGTCATATACCCGAGCCGCTGCCGCATACACCTGCCCCGTGATGCCATAGTGCCTGGCGATGCGCTCAACCGGCCCCTCTTCGCGCGCCGCCATGACTGCGCTCTGCTCCCCGTGGCGCGTCCACGCCGTGATCTGGTCGGCATCGATCAATGCGATATCGCGCTGCTTTGACTTTACCCATGCCGCTGCCAACGTCGACTTCCCCGCACCTGAGGGCCCCGTAATAAACAGTATCATGCGTCTCCCGGTATTTGATGGTCTACTGCCGCCAGTCAGATATCACTCTGTCAATGATCCGAAGCCGTCGAAGAAGAGATTCATTATCGCACTGGCATCGTCGCTGTCAAGAGCCAAAATTCGACCGCTCCCCCAGATATTGGCTGAAGCGCACTCGGCCTACACCTGTCGGTTTTGTCTCCTGGTTCTAACTGTCTCAACGATGCCACCGACGAGGATGCCCAGGGCGAGACCCAGGCCGGCGTGGCCCCACAGGGTGCCGAAGAGCAGGCCCAAGGCGACGCCAAGGGCGAATCCTTGTCCTGATCCTTTCCCCCGCGGCGGGCGCGTTTCGTTTGTGCCGTCTTGCCGATCCATAATGCCTCCTTTGCTCCTTGGAGCAGTCTAGCACAAGAGACTCCATGTGATTCCAGATGGTATCGAAATCAAGACTGAAGTGACCAGCCTTGTGCTTGATATTCCTGCCAAGTTTCGCGCAAGGCCTCCTCAAAGGAATGGGGGCGCCAGCCTAACTGCTCCAGGGCTTTCTGATGGCTAAAGCGCCAGTCAAACCCCACCATCTCGAGAAAGTCAGGGGGAAAAACAGATTTCCCGGTGACGGCAAGGCTCACAGAGGCCGTCAACTTCAAGATGGGCAAAGGAATACGCCGGCGAGGTGGTTCCTTGCCTAAGATCTTTGCCACCACGTTCCAGATTTCTTTGAAGGTCAGGTTGTCGTTCCCGAGAATATAGCCTTCCCCACCTTTGCCCTTCTCATGCGCCAGGAGGATACCTTCGACAGTATCTTTGTAGTAGGCCAGGCAAAGCCTGTTCTTTCCACTTCCCATCACGGCTACTGGCTTTCCGGCTGCCATGCGCAACAACGTTTGCTCCTGCATGCTCGCATGACTTGTCGCTTGAGAGCAGCCAAAGCCAAATGCTGGATAAACAATCTTGACCGGCAACCCCTTGCTTGCATACTCCTGGGCTATCTCGTCCGCGGCATGTTTTGTCTTTTGATATAGATTTACATACCGGCTGGTATCAATCGGCCGGCTTTCATCGGCGGTTTCTCCAGGTTGGGTGTACCCCAAGACAGCAAGTGAGCTTACCTGGACCATGCTGTTGATATGAAGTTGGTGGGCTGCCTGCAGAATATTGCGGCTACCGTCCCGGTTGACACGCCACCATTCTGCTTCTGGCACATGATGCCCTACCATGGCGGCCAGGTGGGTGACAGACCGGCATCCTGCCATTCCTTCGCGAACGGCGCCGGCATCGGTTACGTCCCCTTCAACAAAGGTGACGCCGGGGAATTCGAGCAGCCTGCGATTCGAACTCTTGCGGACCAGAACCCGCATGGGGACGCCGTTGGCGGCCAAGGTCTTGATCAAAACACGCCCAATTGAACTTGTCCCACCGGTGATAAACATTGCCATCGAAATGCCTCCCGTCACACCTCAATATATCGTTGAACACTTGCATCGCACGTCCATCATCTCGTCATCAAAGAGATCCAGGTGCCAACTTGAATATCTCGATAGGCTGCCGGAAAGGCTACACGAAAGACATCTTGGGCAGCCGCTCCGCTATCGTGCGGGGAAAGCCCCACCAGTTGCGGATCCAGGGCGGCCAGCCGTTCGACTTCCGGTTGCAGGTCGGCGGCAGTAGCCTCTAGATAGTGCAGCCCACCCACCACACCGATGACCGGTTGCTCGAAAAGGGCGTCTGCCCGCGCCAGCATCTTCTCCAACCCCTGGTGTCCACAGCCGCTGATCAGCACAATGCCTCTGCCTTCAACGTTGATAGCCAGAGACTGTTCGCGGCCCAGGCCGCGGAAGAGCGAGACTGGGAAAACTTCGGCAAAGGCGATCGTTCCCAGGCTGGCCACACCCTCGGCGATCCTGGTGGGTTGTGTAGATACAATGGGGGTGAGTGTAGGATAGCCTACATTGTTTCCAACTACCATTCATGAGTCTTGCATCTGCACGTTAGCCTGTCGACCGTCTAGTGGATAGACCTATATCCATCAAAAGCGGTACAACAACTGCGGTAGACGCACGAATTTAGCCACTGAAACAGAACGAAACCATCAAACGCCACAGCCAGAAACCGTCGAAGCCGATGGCGCTGCCGGCAAGAGAGACACTTCTCACTTCCCCTGGCCATTTGACCAGGAGAGAGATCCGCGAAAGCCGGATGCATTGTCACTTCTGTCTCTGTCAAAATAGGAACACGAACTGTGTAGCTACACAGTGGAATCAACCGTGAAAAAACATGACACTGCTGAACCAAGAGCTGCCGGCCGCCATTGTGACGATCATCTAGCAGAGTCTCTACAAGGAAAGGAATCCCATGTCCGATCTAAATAGCCTGGTGCAGGACTTTCTGGCCCAGAAACGGATCGCCGTCGTCGGCGTTTCCGACAAGCGCGAGACCGGCTGCAATCTGGCCTACCGCAAATTCAAGCAGGCGGGACACGCCGTCAGCGCTGTTAACCCGCACCTGACCTCCTTTGAAGGCGATCCGTGCTATCCAGACCTGAAGTCGATTCCGGAGAAACCGGACGCCGTGTTTACGCTGACCAACCCCACCGTCACGCAGGAGATCGTACAGCAGTGCATCGATCTGGGTATCCCCCGGGTCTGGATGCATTGCCTGATGGGCACGAAACCCGGCCTGGCGGCGAACATGACCAGTGTCTCTCAGGAGGCGGTACGCATGTGCCACGAGAACGGGATCACCGTCATCCCCGGTGCCTGCCCCAACCAGTTTCTCAATCCTGACTTTGGACACACGCTGATGCGCATGATGTTCCGCACGGTTGGGTTTCACCGTGTCAACGGAGACGCCAAATGATCAGCGCCACACACAGATATGCAGCCACGAGTCATAAGCGGGCACTCAGCCGCCCGGACGACAGCGTAGATTCGCGATGGCAGGGGCTCTACAAAACAGGAGGCGCAGCCACACTGGCGATGGTCGCCTTCATCCTGGTTCAGGTCACCGTCTATGTCGTCTGGCCGCCGCCTGCGTTCGAAGGCAGCGCCCTGCCCTGGTTCGAACTGCTCCAGGACAACCGCCTGCTCGGCCTGCTCAGCCTCGACCTCCTCTACCTCATCGACACCGCGCTTCTAGTCTTGATGTACCTGGCGCTGTACGTCGCCCTCAGGCGTAGCGGCGAATCGGCCATGCTGATCGGGATCGTCATCGGCCTGGTAGGGGTAGCGGCCTACTACGCGTCGAACACAGCCTTCGAGATGCTTTTCCTCAGTAACCAATACGCGGGAGCAGCGACAGAGGCGGAGCAAACCCTGTTGCTGGCAGCGGGCGAAGCGGCGCTTGTTGCCTACCGTGGCAGCGCCTTCAACGTCTACTATGTGCTAAACGACATCGCCCTGTTGCTGATCGCCGGCGTGATGTTCAAGAGCCCGCTCTTTAGCAGGGCCACCGCCTACACCGGGCTTATCGCCGGTGTGCTGATGGCCGTGCCGTCCAGTGTGGGCACAGTGGGCACCTACTTTGCCCTGGCCTCGTTGCTGCCCTGGGTCATCTTCTCAGTGCTGGTAGGGCGACGTCTTATTCAACTGGGCAGAACATCTTAAGATCTTATGTACCGGAGCTGATTGAAGCCGGGTAAGTCTCTCGCACATAGTCCGCAAGAGCTCTCATCGAACGCTTAACCGTAGCCATTACACAACCAACGTACAGATAGGAGGATTCGCCTTATGACCGACACGACAGCGGTTCTCGGATCAGTGAACGCACAGGAATCGGGCTGGCAGCCACAGCCGCCCTTGCAAGCAGGCCCCGAGATGGCAGCGCTCGGCGCCTTTCTCTTTGACTGTGCCTGGACGGGCAGTGTAGCGCCAGGCGGCATGGGACCGGGCTCGCCCGAGATGCCCTCGATTGGCAAGGCGACCTTCGTTCCCATCCTGGATGGCCTGTGGTTGGCCTGCGACTGTGAGCAGGACCAGTTCGTGGGCGGCCAGAAGGTAATCACCTGGAAGGCGCACTTTGTCATCGGCTGGGATCCGCGGGCACAGGCGTACAAGTTAACCTATGTCGACAACAACGGCAGCGCCAGCCTCATGCAGGGCCATATCGAAGCTGATCGGTTTGTCTGTGAGACCCAGGGCAATGATCCGGTTCAGCTTCGGCTGATCTGGGCATACCTGGCCGACGGCACCGTCTCGTGGCGCAATGAGTGCTCGATCAACGGTGCCCCCTGGTCTCTGATTGAGGAGTATATCTGTACGCCCGCGTAGTTTGCACGCAAAGCCGTGGGACTCCGCGAAGACACACGATTGACAAGGAGCACCTTGCCCGCGCCACGCTGATGCTGGAACAAGGTAGTCTGTCCGTGTTCAATCCGTGCCGCATTTGAGTGGGCAGGAGCCAATGCGTAGATCAACCATTGATCTTTAAGCGGGAATCAGACCATGCACAACAAAAGGTTCAATCGCAAGCGTGTTCTACGCGGACTGGCCATCGTCCTGCTGGTCTGTGTTGCGCTGCTCTACCTGGCGCTGCCGGCAGCCTTTGGCCTCTACGCGAGTCTGCCCAACCGGCAGGTTGCCGGTGCTGCCCCAGAAGGATTCAAAGAGATAAGTCTGGCCACAGAGGATGGCGTTGACCTGAAAGCATGGTATCATCCCCCTGCCAACGGCAACGCCATCCTCCTGCTCCACGGTGCCGGTGGTTCGAGAGAGAGCCTGCGTCCGTACGCAGCGTTTCTGGTCCGGAATGGCTACGGAGTGCTCGCCCTCGATCTGCGCGGCCACGGCGAGAGTGGAGGTAAGACCAACAAACTGGGATGGCAGGGCACGCGGGACGTAGGGGCGGCGGTCACCTTTCTACAGCGACGCCACGAAGTGCGGTCGATTGGAGCCTTAGGGCTCTCAATGGGTGGGGAAGTGCTGCTCGGGGCCGCAGCCGACTATCCAGCCATCCGCGCCATTGCCGCCGATGGCGCCACCCGGCGCTGCACGGCCGAGCTGCTGGCGCTGGAGTCAGAACGCCCGTTGCTGCGCAATTTCACAGCCCGCGTCATGTACGCCACCGTCGGACTGTTGACCGGCGAGGCGTCCCCACGCCCCCTGCTCGATTCAATGCTAGCCTCGCCAGAAACCCACTTCCTGTTGATCGCAGCCGGCAATAACCGGTTGGAAACCTCGTTCAATCAGTTGTTCGCCACAGCTCTTGGCAGCCGTGCATTGCTTTGGATTGCCCCGCACGCAGATCACACAGGCGCATTGAGCCTTTATCCGGACGAGTACGAGCAGCAGGTGATCGATTTCCTTCAGACAGAACTGATAGGGCTTCAGAACGCGTCCACGCGCTGACCTTTGGCGGCGATTGATATATAATGGGGACCAGATCGGTTGACAGGGCGGCAGGAACTGAGGGCACGGGAATTGTCCCGTGTGGAGGTTGCGCCATGGAACTCATCGAACAGGATGGGGTGTATTCTGAACTGCGCAAGGTGCGAGACGAGGTTGCCGCAGGCCGAGGACGGATTGTTCTGGTCTGTGGGGAAGCCGGAATCGGAAAGACAGCCCTGGTCGAGCAATTCGCACAGGCACAGCCGCCTGATTGGCGCGTGCTTTGGGGTGCGTGTGATGCTCTCTTTACGCCCCGCCCGCTAGGGCCCCTCTACGACATTGCCAGACAAGCGCGCGGCGACTTGGCCGCGCTGCTGCAGGGGGAGATCGACCGCGTCGCCCTCTTCTCTGCCTGCCTGGCCGAGTTGCAAACCCCCACCCTGCTGATTCTCGAAGATATTCATTGGGCCGACGAAGCCACGCTGGATCTGCTCAAGTACCTGGGCCGTCGCATCGGGCAGACGGGGTCTCTGCTGGTGGCCACCTACCGAGATGACGAACTGGGACCGCGCCATCCACTGCGTTTGCTGCTGGGCGACCTGGTTAGAAGCAGCACCACGCAGCGCCTGCGTCTCTCTCCGCTCTCAGTTGACGGCGTGCGGCGCCTGATCGGTGGGCGCAGGCTGGACGCAGATGATCTGCACAAGCAGACCGGCGGCAATCCTTTTTTTGTCACCGAAATCTTGGCGTCTGCCGGCAGCGCTATCCCCGCCACCATTCGAGATGCGGTGCTGGCGCGCGCCGCTCGGCTCTCGCTTTCTGAACGGGCAGTCCTGAACGCAGCGGCCGTCATCGGCCCCCGCATCGAACCGTGGCTGTTGGCGGCGGTGGTGCAGGCGGAAGCCAGCGCAGTGGATGAGAGTCTGGCACTGGGTATGCTCGTGGTCCAGGGCGAGTGGTTGAGCTTTCGTCATGAATTGGCCCGCCAGACCATCCTCGACACCATTCCGCCCCACCAGCGCATCTTTCTGCACCAGGCTGTGCTGGACGTGCTGCGGGCCTCCCCTCTTGGCAAACAGGATGTGACCCGGCTGGCGCACCACGCCCAGGGCGCCCAGGATCACGATGCCATCCTGGCCTACGCCCCGATTGCCGCCCGCGAAGCCGCTGCGCTGGGCATGCATCGGGCAGCCGCCTCTCTCTTCAGGCTGGCCCTGGATCACGCCGATGATCTGCCGCTGCTTCAGCAGATCGAGTTGAACGAGGGCTATGCCCTGAGTATGCAAGGCGACCCCAGCCGCACCGAGACGATTGCCGCCTACCGCCGAGCCGCGGCGCTGGCGCAGCGGGCGGAGTTGCCGCGGCGCCACGGCTTTGAACTGGTGCGTCTGGCAGGCGTGCTGGACATTGTCGGCCGGCGAGAGGACGCAAACCAACGGCTGGACGAGGCATTGTCGATCCTGGAGCCGCACGCGCCCAACCGCGGATTGATCGACGCCTACCGGCTGCTGGCCATGAATCATCTGAGCCAGGGCGATGCGGCCACGGCATTGGAGCATGCCTTGAAAGGCTATCAGATGGCGCTGGATACGGAACAGGTTCACGTCATCATCAGCGCGCAGCAGATCGTAGGGCTTTGCTGGTTGCCGCTCGACCACCAACGGGGCTGTGAACACCTGGAGGCGAGCCTGGCCCTGTCGCTGGAAAACCAGCAGTACTGGGCTGCCGCCGCGCTCTACCCCAACTTGATCATGAGCTACGTGGACGTCTTTCAACTGTCGCGGGCAGAAGAGCTTCTCGAAAGTGCGCTCCCCTATGCCATCGACCACGATATGGACGGCGTCATCCTCTATCTGCAAGCGTGGCAGGCAATGCTGCAACTGTTCCAGGGGCACTGGCTGGAAAGCCGCGCCACCGCCGAGTCTGTGTTGGACCGTGCTGCGCTGCAGCCGGGCACCGGCAATGTGGCGCAGGCAGCGTTGGGACGCCTGCTGGCGCGCCAGGGTGAGAGCGAGCGCGCCCGGGCGTTGCTGGATGAGGCGCTGGCGCAGTCAAAGCAGATCGGCAACCGCCAGCGCATGGGTGTCTATTACTCTGCCTGTGCAGAGGCGGCCTGGCTGGCAGGGGATCGCGCAGAGGTCCTGAGCATCAGCGACATCTTTTATGAGACCGCGGTGCAGAACCGGCAGCCTGGCTTTGCCGCCGAACTCGCGTACTGGCGCTGGTGCGCCGGCGCACCCGTGGAGACGCATGATTGGATGGTGCGTGCGTATGCTCTGGAGATCCAGGGCGATTGGCGCGGCGCGGCAGCCGCCTGGGCCGCGCTGGGCTGCCCCTACGAAGAGGCGCGCGCATTGGCCGGCGGGGATGCCGAGGCCCAACTGGCGGCCCTGGCAACGTTGGAGTCTCTGGGCGCACGTCCCTTGATCGACGTTGTGCGGGAACGGTTGCGCTCTGCGGGCATGCAGACCATCCCGCGCGGACCACGCCCAACCACTCGCGAGAACCCCTTCAACCTGACCAACCGTCAGATGGAGATCCTGGGCCTCTTGACTGAGGATCTCACCAATGCGGAGATTGCCGACCGCCTCACCATCTCTGCCAAGACGGTGGATCACCACGTTTCCGCCATTCTGGCCAAACTAAACGTGCCCTCTCGCGTCGCCGCCGCCGATGTAGCCCGACAGCACCCCTCCTTCCAGTAAGACCCAATCCCCGTCCTTCCAACGGTTACCGGATCGAACGTAGGGCCCCAAGATAGGGATCGCACAGCCCCAAGATAGGGAGCGCCTCCCGATGCGCCGTGGGGCGGCAGGCACTATGCTGTCCGCCACAGATCCATCGCTTGATCCCGTGCCGGTGCAGCGCGTGGCTGCCCTTTGGAAGAGAAAGGTGAAACCCCCTATGCACATCTGCCTGACGACCGGAACCGGCGAAGGTCCGACTGCCCTGGCGGCCTTTGACGCCGCATTGATCGATGCCGGCGTGGCCAATTACAACCTGATCTGTCTCTCGTCTGTCATTCCGCCGGGCGGCGTGATCCAACGGACCAAACCTGTGGCCCTCCCTACCACCTACGGCGATCGGCTCTATGTGGTCATGGCCCGCCAGATTGAAGCACAACAAGACCAGAGCGCCTGGGCCGGATTGGGATGGACGCAGAATCGCGAGCACGGCCGCGGCCTGTTTGTGGAAATCCATGGATCAGAACGTGGTCAGGTCGAGTCTGATATCCGGGCAACGCTAACCACGATGATTGCCAATCGACCCATGCCCTATGGATGTATTGAAATGGAAACGGTTGGGGTCGCCTGCCGCCGTCAACCCGTCTGTGCACTGGCGATTGCCGTCTACTGCGGTGAGTCCTGGTGATAGGAGCTATCTTTCCTGCGGAGAACGCCATGTCCCAATTCCTGCACCTCGCTTTCATCATCCTGGCTGTCATTGCCGTGGCAGTCGCCGATGTATTCTTGAAGCAAGCAGCCGTGATGGGCAACTGGGCTCTCACCCTGAAAAGTCCATGGCTGCTGGGCGCGCTGATTCTGTATCTCTACCAGATTCTCTTCTTCACGTACATCTTTGTCACCGGCGGCAGATTGAGTTTTGTGGGGAGCCTGCAAACGGCACTCTACGCCTTGATTGTGATCGGGACCGGCATCGTGTTCTTTCAGGAACGGCTGACCGTCCTGCAGTCCGTCGGCGTCTGTCTGGCCGTTATCGGCGCCATCCTGATTACTCTGGAGTAGTTCACTGATGAATCTGTGCAAGTGGATCATCTGTTAGAGAGAAACGCACAGAGCGCGCAGCCTGGCAGATTCGATGAAGGACCTACGCCACAAGCTCGACGACTTAGAAGCGCACCAATAGTGCATGGTGCATCACGGTGTAGAACCGCGGCACGTGATGAGGCTAGAGGGCAGGGAACACCTAGAGAAATGGTTCTTCTACATGAGGCCAGCGCACTAGGGCGGCTGTGGTATCCTGGTCCCTGCCCACCATGCGCGCGCCGTAGAAGCAAAGCGTCGGGCCTGGCGGACGTGCTATGCGGAGCAATGAACCAAGCGCCCTACCTTCACCGGTGGGGCGTTTTGCGTTGGATGTAAAAATTTAACTTGCAATCGCTGGGGACTGCGTTATACTTACGCTAGCGTAGAGAATTTGCGAGGGTAGGAATGAACAACGAGCGCACTGTACCATTTACAACCAAAGAACTGTCAAGAACAGCGGGTGTCAGTGACGCATATCTTCGTCAACTGCTGATCGCTGGCAAGCTGGCAGGATACAAGCAGGGACGCGACTGGTTTATTCCTGCGGACGTTGCGCAGCGTTGGTTAGAAGAGCGCAAAGTAAAGCCTGACAAGTCATAGAAACGAAAAGCGCCGAGCAAGTCTGACAACTCGCCCGGCGCACAGCAACCGATGGTGAAGATCGGCTCTGGTGACAGTATATCACCTGCTAACCCTGAACCCATCGGCAAAAGTCGGTGGGTTTTTCTGTCCTACGCATCAATTCCGTTGGCAATATAGGTCAGACGCATAGGCCGAGGGACTCATTATCCCGGCTCTAGCACAATCACATACGTTCCGGAGTAAGATTCTTAGGTGGCGACGGGTAGACTTGAACTACCGACCTAGGGATTATGAAGCCCTGGTTGCCGACACTTCAGTCTCACTCCACAATATACAGGTTGCAAGCACGGAGAATGTCTATATGTTGTGGTAAAGGCCCCCATAGCAAAATGGAGCTTCTACCATGCAACGAGGGACTTATTCACTGTACGATGGCCTGGACATTTTTCTGCTTGACTGCGAAGCCCGGCGCCTAACCGCCGGTACGCTCCAGTTCTATCGCTCAAAACTCCGTATCTTCCTATCCTGGTGCGATGAAGAAGGAGTCGGGCAGATGGAGAATCTAACCTCCCACCATATCCGCCGATTTCTGGTCAGTATTCAGCACCAGGGACTTTCTTCTCAGTATCAACACAACTTGGCACGTGCAATCCGCGCCTTTCTGAACTTCTGTGTGCGAGATGAATTGCTGGAAACCTCGCCGTTTGATCGCGTACAGATGCCACGCGTGGAAAAGAAAATCCTCCATGCATTTTCGGTGCATGACATACAGCGCATTCTGCGTAGCTGTACATCAGATCGGGATCGCGCCATTTGCCTCTTTCTACTGGATTCCGGTCTGCGAGCCAGCGAACTGATCGCACTCGTCATCAACGACATGAATGCGGATACAGGAGAAGTGTCGGTCCGTGCAGGCAAAGGGCAAAAACAGCGCACTTGCTACGTTGGGGTCAAGACCCGCAAGCAACTGAAACGCTATCTTGCCAGCAGACCAGAAGCCGTAGACCAGGCACCATTGTTTGCATCAGAGAACACCGGTGATCATCTTACTGTCGATGGTCTTGTGCAGATAATGGCCCGCCTGCAAAGACGCTCTGGAGTTGAGCATTGTACGTGTCACACATTTCGACGCACTTTTGCCCTTACTTGCTTACGAAATGGCATGAATATCTACATCCTGGCGCGGTTAATGGGCCACAGCGATATTGTTGTTCTGCGCAAGTATTTGGACCTTGTGGAAGCAGACTTGCAGAAGGCGCACAAGGAGTTCGGTGCGGTAGATAGTCTGATAGGATAGAGAAAGCGAGGGATCGATAGCATGTTGACACCAAGGTGTCAACATGCTATCTTTCATTTATGGAGGTGAACTATATGGAACGACAACGCATTCAGGTATATGCAGACCAAGAAATGAAACGCCGCATCGAGCTAGTGGCTGCAAAGCACAATGTCGCGGTCACTGAATACTGCCTAGATGCTATACGCCAGCGACTGGCCGACGATGAGATGCTGGATGCAACTGAGGTGACTATCGCCATCAATCCGACAGGAGAAAGTCCTGCGGCTCTTCTGGCCGATCTCCGCACGTTGCCGCGAAGCAATTCTGGCAGATCGAGCCGGTCAGTTTGTGGACATAGATGCCGCACTGGACCAGACACGGGATGAACGAATTGATGAAATCACCGGTTTGTGTTGATGCCAGTTTGCTCATCCGCACCCTGGTTCCGGACGCTTATAGCCGCAATTGCGAAACCCTTCTGGCCGGTTGGCTAGAAACAGACACCCGCCTGATTGCGCCGGCGCTGTTGGCATTTGAGGTAACCGCGACGTTGCGCAGGCTGGTCTATCAGCGGGTAATATCGCCGGAGCACGGTGAAACTGCATTTGCGGCCTTTCAGCGGATCCCCGTACGCCTCTCGCATCGGCAGCCGATTTTCCCCTTGGCCTGGGATTTAGCCAAGCAACTCAATCGGCCCAGGGCTTATGACACAGCATACCTGGCCACTGCACAACTGAGCCGCTGCGAGTTTTGGACAGCTGATGAACGGCTCTACAATGGCGTGAGATCCCAGCTGAATTGGGTTAGGTGGGTAGGAGAACCCGGGCTGGGCAATCGGTGACTGCCTAGCCCGGGATTTTTCGTGTTGGAGATACTTGACTTGGAATGTGGAGGTCGCATCAGATGAAGAGACAGCTATTCAAGTTCGTCGAATGGTGACAATTCGAGCGCTTCTACTGTCTTGCGCACACGTTCGTCATCTTGATTGCCATATATGGCCAACGTGACACTGACATCCGCATGGCCCAATGCCTGGGCCACGATTTCTGCGTTCACCCCTTTGTCTAGCCATGCCTGTGCGGCACGATGGCGGAAAGCGTGTAGATTGTATCGTCCGCGTACCCCTGCTTGATCCGCCAGCCTTTTCACCATCTGACGCACTCCGTCTCCCGTCAATGGATGACCAAAAACATTGAGCCAAAGATTGTCCGGCGCATTGATTGGTCTCATCTCGAGATAAGCCTGGAGAGCTTCGATGCTGGCCTTCCCCAAGAAGACTTTTCTCCAGCCACGTTTGCCAAACACCCAGGCTGTGCCATGTTTTAGATCTAGCTTTGACACCGTCATACTGATCAACTCACCGGCACGCAACCCAACTGTCGCCATGACAGTGATGATGGCAAAATCCCTCACCCCCGAACGCTTCGCTGCAGACCAGATCGCACGCAGATCATTTGGCGTGATGGCTTTCATCTCTACTGGACGTGTATCCCTCGGCGATGTCAGATGATCAAATGGGTTGTACTCGACCGATTGCTGGCGTACCATTGCATTCCAGAAAGTTCGAGCGGCTCGCAGATGGTTATGCAGTGTGGTAGGGGAGAGATGACGCCGCTCGGTCGGTTTCGTAGGATGATCATCCCAGCACGTCTTGGTTGCCTGTACGTTAAGCCAGTAATCTTCGGCATCAGCGCGGGTGACACCGGTTAATTCTTGTTCGTCACCCAGGTAATCGACCATCGGTCGCAAGTACTTTGCGTACCACGTGCGTGTTTCAAGATTGTGCTTCGTGCGCAAGAAACGCTCCACGTAGTGGCCAATTGTGTTCGTCGCCATAAAGTCCCTCCGATATTGCTTTCTCAACTAAAGTGACAAAAGCATATCGCCACAGCGAGAGACTTTCATTGACATAATTGTCAA
>CAVWAL010000003.1:0-144208 GCA_963752935.1 uncultured bacterium | reverse complement strand
TATGCCATATGGGGGGTGCCACAGAAGAAAGCGCCCCAACGATTAACGCAGAGCGCTTGCAGTGAGCGAGGAAGCCCGGGTATTATCTTTTACTTGGCGGCCGCAGCCGTTATTCTGGTCACTGATGCTTAGAGCCATCTGCTATCACTGAAGCCCGCCAAAATCTATGGGCAGATAACGTTCGTGCGCCCTACAGATTGTATCTGAGTAAGCCAAGTCTGGAATATAGTGTCTGGTGGTTCACATAGTTGGGTATTTTCAAATCTGAAAAATTCCAACTTTAGGTTGATAAAACTAAGAGGGATACTCCCACTAAAGGAATTAAAAGATAGATCGAGAGTCTTCAAATCGGTGAGATCACTCATCTCTGTTGGGATCTCCCCGCTTAGTTGATTGCCAGATATGATTAGACGCTCTAGCTTGGTCAAATTAGTCAAAGAAAGGGGGATACTTCCGGTTAATTGGTTCCCAGGGAGGCTTAAGTCATACAGTTGCGTCAGGTTTCCTAACTGATGCGGAATATTTCCCACTAGGTGGTTACCCGCTAGAGATAACAACCTCAGATTAGTCAAATTTCCTAGTTCAGGGGGAATATTGCCGACAAGCTGATTGTAACCCAGGTTCAGACCCTTCAAGGCCGCCAAGTTTCCCAGATTTACAGGAATACTGCCCGTCAACTGATTGCCCTCCAGAGACAACGATGTGAGACTTACCGAATCTCCAAATGAAGAGGGGATATCTCCGGTCAGCTGATTATAACTGAAGCTAACTGTCTCTAGTTTTGACAGGCTCCCTAACGTAGCAGGAATTCCTCCGGTCGAATCTCCACTTATCCCCAGTGACCGTAAATTTTGTAGATTTCCTAGTTCAGGGGGGATATTGCCCGTTATCTCACCATTTAGGTTTTCAGCAAAAGCTAGGTTCTCTATGTGAATTAGGTTTCCAAGTTCAGAAGGTATATTTCCTCTCAGACCGTTGTCAACAAACCTTATCTGCTTAACACTGTACTGATCAGGTGCTACTTGGTTGCAGCGAATTCCGTACCATTGGCACGGCTCATTAGTGAACTTCCAGTTCTGGCGATTTCGCCATTGGGGACCATTGGTGCTGTCGTATAACGCTACTAACCCTTCACATTCAGAAGGAGAGATTTGAGATACTTGAGCGCAGTCGCTAAAGAATTCGCTTGATGGTGTCCCCGTAGCAGTGGGCGTAGGAGTAACTGTCAACGTGGGAGGACTCGTTGGTGTACTGCTAGGCTGGGGTAAAGCTTTACTTACCAGCGGGAGATATATTTTGTGCATTGCAAAAGCGCTTGCCCCCTCAAGAGAAGGGGGCTTTGCAAGTGTACCTATGACCAAGAGTAGGAGCATACATATCAGCGAAAAAAAGAGCCTAGCGTGTCTCATTGGGGGTCCTGTTTGGTGCTTGAGGAGTAAGCCAAGTGGCGGAGTGCGGTATATACGTCAATGTCGCCCTGAATAGATTGTAACAGACGAGCTGAAATAAGGCACCCCGCCAGATAGAGATACAATCGCCTACCGCGTGAAAGCAGCGCTTTACAACAAATGGTGAGTTCTGAGGTCTGCCAGCGCTGGCCAGTAGGCAAAAAATAACCCCTTCCCTGAAGAAGAGGTTACCTCTTTCGTAACGTTACCCAATGCGGTGTGCGCCGTGGCTGTGGGAATCGTGCCTATGTGTTTGCCTCAGGTGAGGGAAGAGACCGACCGATTGTGTTGAATTCTCACAGATAGACGGTCCCCGGTCGTGTTGACGGTACAGGTTGAGACTTGGCATCTTGATCGACGCTATGACGTTTGCCCGTTGCCGCTTGGCTTTGATCGCTGCTTCCCGCTCTGATCTGCTCAACTGCCTCTTTTGCCATCTCTTCACCACGGCGATCTTGCGCTCGAAGGGTCTCTACAATGCTCAAGCTACTTGAGACAGTCTGTAGCCGATGATCATAGCCGCCTGGCGCATAAGGGCCACTGATGTTGAAGTCGCGGTTCAGCAGCGCTTTCAGCTCGGGTAAGCGTGCCAGGGATTGCACTGCCGGCACCTGCTCTTCAATGTCGGCGAGGAAGCTTTCGATCTCCCCTCGAAGCTTGCCGATTCCCGCCCGCGTTGCTTCCGCTTTGGCCGCCTGCAGATCGGCCGTGAGCGGTTCCGGTTGTCGTGCCAGGCTGCCCAGGACACTTTCTGGGATCGTCGCTGTCTGTCAGGTGGCCGGACTTCTGCGCTGAGCAAGGCATTGACTCCATCCTGAGAGAATTTGAGAGAAAAATCGCTTGACTAAACCCAAAAACCTGCGAGAATAAGGGATATCCGAATGTTTTGCTTTGCAGAAATCACATCGATATAAGCCAGACGGGCCTTCTCACCGCTGCTTCCATCGTCCTCTCAACTGGCCCGACACCGTCTGATTTTGTGTTTCTACCCATATCTTCGCCCTCGCAACGTAGCTTCTTGGATTCTGTTTCTTGTATAGGAACGAGGATGGTTGAATCTGTTCCCCATTCAGACCACGCAGGAGGTCACCATGCCATCGCAACAAGGAAGCTTAGAACTACTCAACACCCCGACCGCTCAGGAGATGTTGCACTCACGCAATATGGCGCAACTGGCTTACGTGTGGACCGATGGCACGCCCCGAGTCGTGCCGATCTGGTTTCACTGGAACGGCGAAGCGATTGTCTTCGGCACACCGCCGACAGCGCCTAAGGTCATGGCGCTGCGCCAGAACCCACACGTTGCCATCACCATCAACAGCAGTGATGCCTGGCCCTACCGTGTGTTGATGATCCGAGGCAAAGTGGAGATCGACCTTGTCGAAGGGACGGCCCCAGAATATGCTGCCGCCGCCCAGCATTATTTCGGCGAAGAACAAGGGCGCGCCTGGGTCCAGCAGATGGACTCTTTGTTCTCGCACATGGCCCGGCTCACGATCCGCCCGGAGTGGGTCGGCACGATGGACTTTGAGGCCCGCTTCCCCAGTGCTGTCGAGAAGGCAATGGCTGGGGTGGCTTAACAGCTCGGTGGGGTTTCATGGAAAGGAAACGGCCAACCAGGCGGTAGCGAGGATGAATGAGCCTGCTCGAACGGTGCGCCGACACAATGGGCTAGGCCAGGGCATCCGGGATGGTGTAGTTTAGACCCCAACGTGAACCATCCGGCGGCGGTGTCCTGTCCTGATTTTGTTCATCGATAGATAATCTGTCGAACATCCTCGCTGCGCAGCCGTACCGTCTGGCCGTCTACGCGTTCGACACCGGGCTGGCTGGCGGCGCTGTCGGCGACGTCGGTGTGGAAGTAGCGCTTCTCGAGCACGAACGGGCCTTCCCAGGCCAGGGGTGGGATGGGATCGGCGCTTTGCTGCTCAACGGCCCGTTTACTTCCCTCACGAATACGGCGGCGCGCTTCCTGGGCCGAGAGTGAGATAGCTGAGCCGCGGCCCAGCCCTTGCTTGACGGCGACGGTGGTCATGCGCGGGATAAGGTCTTGGGCCTCGCGGCAGGCGTCTTCTTCGCCACTGAGGAAGATGAGTGGCAGACCGAAGGCGCCGAAGTAGAGTGCAATCTGGCCAATCTCACCGATGTGTTTGCCGTTGAGCTTGTAATAGTCAACGGTCTGGCTGCTCTGCGTGTGGTTCTGGTTGCCTGTGGTGACGCCGGCCCGGGCGTGTTGACCGATCATCACGCACACATCGTATTGTGCGATGACCTCGTTGAGCCGCGACCAGGGCGGCGAGGGGCGTCCGTGCAGCAATTTGGCGGCGGGGTGCAGATCCTCAAAGCTGATGCCGCCCGCACCGTGACCATCCCACACCAGGATCTCGTCCACACCGGCGTCGAGCAGCCCGTCCACCGCCGCATTCACCTCCGCCGTCTCCAACTTCTTCGCCTGCTCGTAGTACTTTCCATCGGGATACGACTGCTGCGTAAACGAAACCACCCCCGCTACGCCTTCCATATCGGTGACCATGAAGACTTTCATCGTGTTCTCCTGGGGTTAAGAATCAGGCCCAAGTTTTCCTTCCGGAATCACCTGGGCCGTTCGTCGGATGCGGTTGTTGGATTCCCTACTAACCAGTCTCCTTGATCCCGTCGTTCGTCACGGCGTACTGCCCCCCTGCTAGAGACAGGACGATCAACGCGTCGGTTTCGTGACCATTGAGCTTCATGGACGTGGACTGGTTGATGGCGATCCTGGCGTCGCCGATGTAGGCGAATTCGATGTCGTCTACGCGTTCGCTGCGCACGCTCGCCGGCCTCAACGAGGCGTGCCCCGGGCAGAGGACGACGCCCAGGGCGCGACGCTCCACCAACCCCGATGTGGTGAAGCGCAGATTATACTGCGGATACCACTGCGCATTGGACTTGGCGCTCTGCGGCGGCGGATCCCACCCTTCGCTGAGGGTGAAGAAGGCGTTGTGGTGGTAGAGGAAATGGCCGTACAAGGCGCTGTCGTCGCGGCGGATGGTGAAGGTGTAGGCGTCGTCGTCTACATCGAACCGGTTCCAAGAGTGTAGATTCCACTGTAGCGCTGAGACGATCCCCGGTTTTGCCACGAATTCATCCACCAGCAAGAACGCCTGATGCTGCTTGAGGTAGACTCACATGGCGCCGGCAGATGGTGGCGCGGTCGGCGTAGCTGGCGTCGGCGTTGCCGCGGAAGTAGATGAGCCGTTCGTCGTCGTAAGCATGTTCTACTGAGCCCACCGATGTGTAGGATCGCATGATCTGCGGCGCGTCGGAAAGGGTGACGCAGTTGTGCGATTTGGTGTGCCAGACCCAGTGTGTGTGATGGTTTGATCCGTAGCCGTCGTAGTAGCCGCTGGGCATCGCCATAATCTTGCCTGCAACGTGGATGAAGAAGTCGTTGTTGCTGGCGTGGGAGTGGCTGATGGCCCCGTACGGCGAGGAGCGGAAGACCAGCGCCAGATCCTGTTCTGCATCGTCGAGGTGGGTGCGGATGGCCGCCCACCCCGCCGCAGGGAAGATGCGGTGCATCGCACCTGCCTGCGCCGCCGCATCTGCATCGAAACCGGCATCGCCATCCAGGAGTTGTAGTAGCAGCAGTTCCGACGTGACGCCGGGCAGGTTGCGCTCTTCGATTGAGGGGCTGTTTTCGGCCTCACGACGGAAGTCGGCGATGTAGCCGGCCATGTCGGTGGTTTGGGTCTCGCGGGCGATGATTTCGCATAGATCCGCGTTGTTGATCCAGGTGCTGGCCCAGCGTTCGGTGTGATCGCCAAAGCCGATCCACTCGGCATAGGGTGGAAAGATGTACTGCCGCCAGCGCAAGTGGTTGCGCCAGAACGGACGTTGGTAGAGGTCCACGCCGGCGCCGCGTTTCAGCGCCGTGGCGAACATGGTCATAATCTCCACATAGGCGGTGGCGTAAGAGACGCCCTCAGCCCAGGCGCCGTCGTCGCCGGCCCAGATCGGCCAGATGCCACAAAGGATCGGACGCAGCCACGTCAGCCACGCTTCCGCCTCGGGGATCTCATCGTGGAAGACCAACGCGGTCATGGCCAGGAAGACGATCTTGCGCCCCGAATGTGAGTCGAAGCGGGTGACGCCAAAGTAGCCCTGGTGGCGCAGTTGGTTGAACTGGTTCTGCCCACGGCGACGGAATTGGGCGACCACAGCGGCCCGTTCTTCGTCGCTGAAGTGTTCCCACACCCAGTCGACTGCCTTGGGACCATGCCAGATCACGGACATATGGGCTTCGCTGTTGTGGTTCACCTCGCTGGAGCCGTCGGGATCCCATTTCGCCATCGAAGCCATGCGTGTGCAGGCGGCGCGGGCGTAACGTTCCTCGCCGGTAAGCAGGTGGGCCAATGCCAGCGTCTCGGCGCCCTTCACAAAGTTGCGCGAATCCCACAGGATTTTGTACCAGATGGCAAACCAGGCCTCGTAGTCGCGGTTCATGTCGGGCAGGAAGGGCGGCTCGGCCAGTTCCTGAGCTTCGGTCAACAACTGTTCGGCGTCCGCCAGCAATTTGTCCTTCATGCTGCCTTCGGCCTCGGCGAAGCGGCGTCGTACCGTCTCCACCTGCGAGGACTGCACGTAGATGCGCGGACGTTCGCCGAAGCGTGCCAGCCACTCCGTTACCGGAGGAAAGATCGCCTCGACGGCTGTGGACGTGATGGTGAAGGTGAAGACTTCTGACGTATATTCGCCTGAAGACCAGCGCCAGAAGTAGCGCCCTGGCTCGAAGGATTGTTCGGGCAGGAAGATCGGTTCCGTCAGTTCGGGCAGATCGAGGGCCACATCGGTGAAATCGGCACTGCGGCTCACGGTGAGGCGAAAACGCGTCTGATCCTCTGCCGGTTTCCAGGCAAAGACAGGTGGATTGGTCCCCGGTTCGCTCTGATGGCGCGGCTGGCGCGGATCGACGTGAGGGTGGGAAGTATCACTCATCCTACTCTCTCTTTCTGCTGGAGCCAGTTCACCACGCGGCGCACGGCGTAGACGGTCTCCGCCAGATCGGTTTCGGTATAGGCCTGGTTGATGGCGAGCATGACGCATGTATCGAGGATCGCTTCGGCAGTGGGGCAGAGTCCTTTGCCATACGTGTAGTCCATGTAGGCGTGGTGGCCGCGCTCGAAGGCGCTGTGCTCCACGAAGATGGGGTATTCGTAGATGCAGTGACCGATGTAGTGGGCAGAGGCGCGCAGCCCTTCGGCCTGTAGCGCATTGGCGAATTCGTCGGTGGTTGCACCGAGCGCGGCAGGGTCCACACGCAGCATATAGAACCACCATGAAGTGTCGCCGCCAGGCGTCACCGTGGGCAGGTGGATGCCGGGCAGATCCGCCAGTTGACGGCTCAACTCGGCGCAAAATGCCTGTCGTCGCGCCACGATGTCATCCAGTTTGTGCAACTGGGCCACGGCCACCGCGCCCTGCAACTCGGTCATGCGGTAGTTGTTGGCGAGGAAGGTGGGGTTACGTTCGGCTCCCTGCGCGGTGCGGTTGTAGCACTTGTCCGTGGATAGGCGCAGGCGCAACGCCAGCCGCTCGTCATCGGTCACCGCCAGGCCGCCATCGCCACACGAGATGTGCTTGAATTCGTTGTAGCTGAAGCAGCCGATGTGGCCAACGGTGCCGATGGGTTGTCCTTTGTAAGTGGCGCCGAAAGCCTGGGCGCAATCCTCAATCACGTGGAAGTTGTGGCGTTCGGCCAGCGCCATCAGTTCATCCATGGGGCAGGGGTTCCCGGCCAGGTGCACGGCAAGGACAGCCCGCGTCTTCTCTGTGATTCGTGCCTCCACCGAGGCCAGATCGAGGACATAGGTGTGCGGATCGAGGTCGGCAAAGACGGGCACCGCCCCCTGGTAGAGGATGGGCACAATCGAGCCCATGTCGGTGATGGGCGACACGATCACCTCGTCGCCGGGCGAGATACCGACTGCGATCATGGCCGCATGGATCGTGGCCGTGCCGCTGCTGGTGGCGACGGCATAGGCCACGCCATTCTTTTTGGCAAACTCTTCCTCCAGTTGATGTACCTTCTTGCCCTGGGCATAGAAGAGCGTCCCCTGGTTGAGGGCCTCTTCCAACTCACCCAGTTCCTCCTCGCCGTAGCGCCGTTCTGCGCCATAGGGCGTTTGTTTTGCGGGCGTTCCCCCGGCAATGGCGGGGAGATCGGATGTTTGGGTTGTCATATAGATGTCTCCTGTGGTCAGGTTTGGGGGTAGATGAGATTGGAGACTCGTAAATCCCGGCGGAAATTCACCGACAGTTTCTAGCAGAGGTGGAGATGCCGAATTTCCGCCGTGGTATTTCCGCCAAAATGTACTAGCGAATGAAGATATCTCGCACCTACATCCGCGACCCAATCTCTAGTCGCCACTCTCCAATCCCTTCTGCATCGACCATCACTGCCTGGAACGTACTGCCCCAACGCTTCACGGTTTCTGTGGGGGCGTCGACGCCGTTGACGCGCACGCCGTCGCCCTTCCCCAGCCAGAGCACCGTCGCGCCTGGCAGCGGTGCGTTTGCGTGCAGGGTAACGGCGTCTGTGCCGTCGTTCCGGCGGTAGTCAGTCCAGCGGACCTGGCGGCGGGCGCGTTCCCAGCGGTTGATCTGCGCTGCCGTCCACCAGACGAGTCCGCGCGATTGGGCGGTCTTCACGGCGTGGCGGATGGCGTCGGCCACGCCGTCGGTGAGTATGTGCGATGGGTGGAAGAGCAGGTGCAGCACGCCGTGGCTGCGCAGGACGCCGTCGAGCAGCGGTTCGAGGATAGCAGGCGGCGCGAAGACGATGAAATCTTGTGTCGGTGTGGGCAGTTCGAGCACATCAATGATGTTGCCGTGGAAGTCCACGGGGAAGTAGGGGTGGCAGGTGCCGAAGTTGAAACCGGCTTCACCCGTCTTCGATGCACCTTTGGACTGATCCAACTGGATGCCGTGGGCGGCGCACCACTGCCAGATGTCTGTGTCACCTTCCCAGCGCAGGTAGTGGTTCTTGTTGGTCAGCGGTTCCTCACCGTCGAACATGGCGGTGAGTTCGGTCCACTGTTGGTGGAAGAGATCGGCGTGCCACGGGCAGTCGTCGCTCATGGCGTCGTAGTGCATGGCCAGCTCGTGCCCTGCGGCGCGGATGCGCCGGATCAGCGCGCCGGCGTAGCCGGGGAGTATCACACACCACGTCGAGTGAATACCCGTTTCGGCCACCACGTCGAGCAGCTTCTCGGCCTTGGCCGGATCGTTCTGATCCGTATCGTGGGAAAGATGGGCCAGGGCGGGCAGGTTGTGCGGATAGAACCAGAGCAGGGGCAAGCGCACACCGGCGTCGTCGGCCAGGTAGAAGATGGCGCGCAGCAGTACTTCGCGCCACTGGTCGGCGATGGGTTGGGTGAAGATGCGCAGACCCGGCACACCGGGCACCGGCCCGCGGTCCAATATCCAATCCAGCACGGCGCCGTCACTGCTCTTGAGAACGCTGTCGCCAACCGGCGCCGTGCCGTCCGGCGCCGAGACGCCGTCGCGCAGCACACCCCTGCCCTGCTGAATGTGCACCACTGTGCCGAGGATGTCCACGGCGACGAGGAGCGTGCGTCCCTGACCGCTGCGTTTTTCGGCGACGGCCACGCGCTCGGTCTGCCGTTGATGGGCGTCAAGGACAACGGCGATGATCTCGGCGTCGGTTGCCTGCACAGGAATACCATTGAAGAAGTGCAGCGGATCGCCCAGGTGCGCCGTGACGCGGTGGGGCGCACCGGTCTGCAGATAGCCTTCACCCAACGTACTGCACCCACCGCCGAAAGAGCCATAGGCAGGCGCTTCGGCGCGGACGCCGAAGAGATCATCGGCGCCGTTGACGCCACCCACCGAAAGCCAGCGTCCGCCTTGTTCCACCCAGGCCGTGAGTCGGGCGCGCAGTTCCTCGGTCAAGGGCGCATCGCCGACGGTGACAAGGACGCGCAGATCCGCCACCCGCGTGGACAGATCGGCCAACTCCACTTCCGCGTAGCAAAGACCGGCGTGGCGCAAGATCTCGTGGACGTAGCGCGGGTAGCTCACGGTGCGAGCGGCATTGGGGCGCGGCGCCGGCAGCACACAGACGCCCAACGACGCCTTGAGTAGATCGCTCATGGTTTCTCCCGTTACAGGTCTTTGAGGAAGATGCGTTTGCCTGAATCCATACTCAGATCAATGGCTTTGCCCACTGTCACCGCTTCGACCATCTGCTCGAAGGGCACGCCGCCATCCATTTCGCCGCGCAACGTCGGCAGGATGCGTTTCATACCCTCAACGTAGCAGTCGGAAATATTGAGCGTAGCGGCGTGGAAGCCTTCGCGCCCCAGCACCATGGCGTTGAAGCCGTATTTGGCGTCAACGGTAAGTTGCAGCGTAGCCGAAGCGCCGTCGGACCATGCGCAGATTGCCGTCATGTTGCCGTTACCGTCCTTGTCGACGGCGGGTCCTTCCACTGCCTCCACCCATTCGATGCCGGTTCCTTGCGTGCGCAGCATGAGTTCGATGCTATGGATAGCATAGAAGATGACGCCACCGTAGATGTTGCGCCGGCTGGCCGGGCCGGTGTAGACGCCGACGCGCACGCCGCCCAGTTCCCCGGCTCTGGCGAGAAAACTCAGTGTGTCCGCACTGAAGCGGACGGTGGAGTAGGACGTGAACGGTACGTTGTGCTGGCGGGCCAGTTCGACGATGGCGCGGGCGTCGTCGGGCTCGGTGGCCAGTGGTTTGTCCACGAAAGTGGGCACACCCGCTTCCATGAACGGCCGCACCAACCCCAGGTGGCGTCCGCCGTGGCGGGTAACGCAGATGACGGCGTCGACCTGACCCATCATTTCGGCGGGGTCGGCGACGATCTGGTCGATCTGTCCATGCGCGGCCACGGCCTGGGTGCGTTCGGCGTCCTGCCCCCAGATCATGGTAACGCGGGCGCCGCTGTCGGCCAGGTAGTTGGGGTGATCGGAACGGTTGAGCAACTCCGAAAAGCGCTCGGCGTGGCTGTTGTCGCTGCCGAGAATACCGATTTTGAACATGATTGCTCCTTTGCACGCGGATTTGTAGGGGTGGGACACGGGTAAGATTTTTAGGATGCAGAGACCGAACACAGATGGACACAGATGTGGGCTGGGCTATCGCCACCGGCCGCAACATACTCGGCCCGGTAGTCTTCTGAGACAAGAACCCAAATCTACGACAGTCGGTACAACTCGGTGAGATGCGCGAAATAGACGTTGCCGTTGCTCACCGTTGCTGTGTACGCCGGGCCGGGCAGATCGGCGGCGTGGACACGGGCGCCGTCATGTGGATCGACTGTCCACGCCCGAGCGCCGGCAAAGAGCAGGGCGCTGCCGTCGGGCAGCGCGATGAGTTCGCTGCACGGCTCGTCCAGAGTGACAGTGGCTTGCCACTCCATCTCGCCGCGGTCGAAGATGTGAACGCTGCTGTAGGGATCGATTTTTGCCGTCGATGGCAAGCGCGGCGGCGGTCCACACCCTGGAAGCTGAGCAGCGTGGGCAGCGGTGCGAAAGACGACTTTGTTGTAGGCCGCGACTACCTTCGTACTGCCGCCACCGAGGACTCGATCCGCAGCAGCCTTCTGGGCTGGATAGAACTGCATCACGGTTTCCTTGAGTGCGGTTGGCCCAAAACGGGCATCGGTAGTTGTTCAGTGTGCAGCCGGGTGGATCAGATGGCTGTGGTAGAGAAGAGAGTCGCCCTGTTTTCGAAACTGACCAGCTTCATGGGCAAGGGTGAAGGCGACATCAGTTCATGCAGGATTAGACTGGCAGCGCCGATCGAGGGCGCGTTTTCTTTGAGTGTCGAGGCGACGATTTCGACGCGGGCCAGGTGGGTGGGCAGCGCGTGGTGGCTGAGTTCTGCGCGCAGCGGCTTTAACAGAATCTCACCCGCGGCCATCATTGGACCACCGACGATGATGACGTCGAGATTGAGCAAGTTGATGGCTGAAGCCAGCGCAATCGCCAACCAGCGTGCCACTTCGGCAAAGGCCTGCTGCACAAGCCGGTTGCCTGCAAGAGCCACTCGGATCAGATCGGCCAGTGTGATGTGATCCAACTGATTGTCCAGTTCACGCCAGAGTGCGTTGCCGGGGTTCTCCCGTAAGAGTTGACGCACACGGTTCAAGAGCGCTTCGCTGGTGGCAACAGTGGCCAGACATCCTTGATTGCCGCAGCGACAGAGGATCCCATCTGGCTGCACGGTGACATGCCCAAGCTCGCCTGCGCCAAATCCCTGGCCCAGGTAGGGCTGTCCGTTGATCACCAGCCCGGCGACGATGCCGTTGCCTGCGCGTATGTAGAGCATGTTGCGCACGTTCTGCCCTGCTCCATACCAGCGCTCACCCCAGGTGGCGGCGCTCCCCCGCGAAAATACGGCCACCGGAAAGGAGAAGCGACGGGCCAATCCCTGGTTCAACGAGACATTGCGCCACGGCAACAAGACCGAAAGCAACACAGTCGCCGTCGATGGGTCGACGACACCAGGGATAGTAACGCCCATGCCCACAATCTGTGTCCGATCAAGGCCTTCGGTGATCTCGTCCACGCAGCGTTTCAGAAAATCGAGCAGGGCATCGGGCGACAGATCGTTCCCCGGCACAGGATGTTCGACGTGACGCAACGGTGTCGCACGCAAATCGGTAAGAATGACGCGGCACTCCTGATTGGTCAACTCAGCCCCGATAGCCAGCCCTGCCTGTGCGATCAAAGAGAGTTGAATCCGGGGTCGTCCAATGGCGGTGCTCTGGCTACCGGTTTCTTCGACCAGGCCGGCGTCGATAAGTTCGCCCACAAGCGTCGACACGGCTGCTTTGCTCAGGCCGGTTGCGTCCACGATTTCACTGCGAGAGATGGCATCGCTTGTGCGGATCTGTTCGAGGATGAGCCGGCGATTGATTTCTTTGCTGCTGTCGAGCCTAAGTGCCATGTAGGAGCCAACGTCGCAGTGGCGGCAACGTACGCTGTGGAGGACGACTAAGTTTGTGTTTAAGATGAACTAACTGGCTGTTTGTATGGTAGCACACTATTTTTGCAGCGTCAACACCCAATTGCAGGCCAAAATGGATTGACACAGGCGGGTTTTAATGCTAAAATCCTATCTATTAGTTCTGGGTACGAACTAAATGCTTGTTTCACATCTCTTCTCCGGCAAAAGATCCAATCCCATCGCGGCCGTGCAAAGGTAGGCCTATTTATGGCAAACCCCACTCTCCCTGCGTCTGACCAGTCGACCCAACTTCCATCACACATTGTCTCTATGCCACAGCTTGAAGATCTCCTTTCTCGGCCAACGTTGCCTGCATTGGCAGCCTTACGCCAGGTGGACGGTGATCTGGTGATTCTGGGTGTCAGCGGCAAGATGGGGCCCACCCTGGCGCGCATGGCTGTGCGTGCCTTCGCGCAATTGGGACTGCCCCACCGTGTCTACGGCGTGGCACGTTTCAGTCAGCCCCACATGCGCAAGGAACTTGAAGATGCGGGAGTACACACCATTGCCTGCGATCTGCTGGATCGGTCGCAATGGGCGAATTTGCCCGATAGTCAACACGTGATCTTTATGGCCGGGCAGAAGTTCGGCACTACCGGCAACCAGCACATGACATGGGCGATCAACAGTTATCTCCCTGCTCTGGCCTGCGAACGCTATCTAGACGCCCGCATCGTCGTCTTTTCCACCGGCAATGTCTACCCGCTGACGCCTATTGTCGAGGGTGGCTCGCGCGAGGCACGATGGTGTGCAGCCGGTGGGTGAGTATGCGTCCTCGTGCCTGGGCCGAGAACGCATTTTCGAGTACTTCTCCCTCGTTCACGGACTGCGCTGCGCCATCATGCGCTTGAACTACGCCGTCGAGATGCGCTACGGCGTGCTTGTGGATGTGGCGCAGAAGGTGTTATCCGGACGGCCTGTTGATTTGAACATGGGGGCGGCCAACGTCATTTGGCAGGGCGACGCCAATGGGCAGGCGTTGGCGCTGCTCGAACATTGCGCTACTCCGCCGTTCGTCCTCAATGTAACCGGACCCGAGACCGTTTCGATTCGGCGAGTTGCGCAACAGTTTGGTAAGATATTTGGGGTCGATCCCCGCTTTAGTGGGGAAGAGCGCGAAACCGCGCTCTTGAGCAACGCAGCCAGGGCCCAGCGGCTCTTTGGCTACCCCAGCGTTTCGCTTGATCAGTTGCTTGATCGGATAGCAGATCGGGTGCAGCGAGGTGGTGCAACACTCAACAAACCGACACACTTCGAGACCCGTGATGGGAGGTTTTGATGATTGCCCTGGCTCCAGATTTGCGCGACCTACTCCGACAGGGAACGGTCATCCCCGCGCACCCGCTGGCGTTGACACCGGATCGCCGGCTCGATGTAGCACGTCAGCGTGCCCTGACCCGCTACTACTGTGCTGCCGGCGTCGGTGGCGTGGCCGTAGGTGTTCACACCACCCAATTCGAGATCCACGATCCTGGCACTGATCTGTTGTCGCAGGTCCTCTCGCTGGCTGTCGACACTGTGGATGAGTTTCAGCGTCATTTTCCTCGACCGATTTTGAAGATCGCAGGGCTGGTGGGCAAAACGGAACAGGTGCTGGGCGAGGCGGATCTGGCGCTTTCGCTGGGGTACCATGCCGGATTGCTCAGCTTAGCTGCCTTCGGCGACGCCACCGACGCACAACTGCTGGATCACTGTGCGCGTGTGGCAGAGCGGATCCCTTTGGTGGGTTTCTACCTGCAACCGGCGGTGGGCGGGCGTGTCCTCGGTTATGAATTTTGGCGCCGTTTTGTGGAGATTGAAAACGTTGTCGCCATTAAAGTAGCCCCATTTAACCGCTACCAGACCATCGACGTTGTGCGTGCAATTGCCGCCTCCGGCCGCCAGAACGACATCGCGCTCTATACGGGAAACGATGACAATATCATCGTCGATCTCATTACCGATTTCATCCTCATGCCCGACGGTGAACCGATCCACTTCGTGGGTGGTCTGCTCGGTCAGTGGGCCGTATGGACCCGACGCGTTGTAGAAACGTTGGACGCCATCCACACCCAGCGTGCTGCCGGCCGCCTGGATTATCCCCATTGGCTCACCTACGGAGCGCAGTTGACCGACGCCAACGCTGCAATTTTCGATGCCGCCAACGCCTACCGGGGCTGTATTCCCGGTATTCATTGGGTACTGCAACAGCAGGGACTCATGCAGAGCACGCTGACACTCAATCCGCACGAGCAACTGGCGCCAGGACAGGTGGCCGAGATCCAACGTGTCCACGCTGCCTATCCGGCGCTAAACGACGACGAATTTGTAGCCGCACATCTGGCAGAGTGGCTGGATGGGTAGCGTCGTCATGCCTTCTATCCATTTTATCCCCCTCAGGAGGACCTATGTCTGAACCGATTCGCGTTGGCATTGCCGGCCTTGGTCGTAGCGGTTGGAGTATCCATGCGCGCTTATTGGAGATGTTGCCGGAGCAGTATCGTGTGGTTGCTGTGGTCGATGCCGACGAGGCGCGCCGCAACGAAGCCGTTGAACGTTTCGACTGTATGGCTTACACCGCTTACGGCGAACTGCTGGCCGATCCGGCGGTAGAACTGGTGGTGCTTTCGCTGCCCAGCCATTTGCACGCGGACCTCTCCATCGCCGCGCTGGCGGCAGGCAAGCACGTCGTCTGTGAGAAGCCGATGGCCACTTCGTTGGACGACGCCGATCGCATGGTGGCGGCCGCCCAGGAGAGTGACTCCATCCTTACGATCTTTCAGAACCGACGCTACGACGCCCATTTCGCCAGGGTGCGCTCGCTGATTGAGTCGGGCGCCTTGGGGCGGATCGTGCAGATTCGTGTGACGGCGTCGAACTTTGGCCGTCGGTGGGATCGGCAGACGTTGAAGGAATACGGCGGGGGGACACTTAACAACACCGGCCCTCATTTCATCGACCTGGTGATGCAACTCTTCGGTGAAGGCGAGCCCGATCAGATCTACTGTCATCTGGATCGGACGTTGACGATGGGTGACGCCGATGATCATGTCAAGCTCGTCTTCAAAGGCGAGGGGACACCGACCGTCGATATGGAAATGAGCGCCGCCTGCGCTTACCCTGGGGAGTTTTGGCACATCATGGGCACCAAGGGCGGACTGACCGGCAGCCTGAACGAACTGCGTTGGCGCATCGTCGACGAATCGAAACTGGCCCCACGCGCACTCGATCCTTCGCCCACCGAAGGGCGCAGCTACAACCGCGACGAGATCACATGGATCGAAGATAGCTGGCGCGCCGCCGATCAGACTGGTCCCGGCTACGAGGCATACTACGTGGATCTCTACCAAACAATCCGTGAGGGCGCGCCACTGGTGGTGACGCCGGAGAGCGTGCGCCGGGTGATCAAGGTGATGGAGCAATGCCGGCAGATTTCGCCGGTGTAGCTATCGCGCCCGATTCGTCCACCGTTGGCCGTGTCTGCCCGGCATCGCGCGTTCCCTCCAGAGACGTCAGAGAACGCACACCGCTGTCCGAGTAATGTCGGTGTGGAACTTAACGGATCATTGACAAGGTAGAAAGGTACGTCCGACGACCGGAAGCGGGGCCCCGAGAGGAGGAGCAGCGGCAGACGGTACGGACGTGGCGTCGCTACAACCGGGGGTCGACCGGCTCGCTTTCCAGTGCCAGCACTCCGAAAACACATTCATGTACCCGATAGAGTGGTTCGCGGCGCGCGAAGCGCTCCAGGGCTTCGACGCCCAGAGCGAACTCACGCGCCGCCAGTCCGCGCTTGCGTCCTAGCCCGCGGCGGCGTAACGTGGCCAGGGTGCCGGCTTCGCTGTATTCCGGCCCGTAGATGATGCGCAGGTAATCACGTCCCCGGCATTTGACCGCAGGCTGCACCAGCCCCCGTCTATCCTCTGCGACAAAGGAGAGTGGCTTGACCACCATGCCTTCCCCGCCGCCGCCGGTGAGCGTTTCCCACCAGGCAGTGGCGGCGGCTTCACTTTCTGGATCGTCCAGATCGACCAGCCGATAATCGGTACGCTGAAGCAGGGGTGCACCGGCTTCAGTGAAGGCGGAGATCGTCGTCATATGCCAGTGGTGGTCTCTGTCCGCGTGGACGGCCCCTTCTGTCGCCAGGATATGGAAAGGCGCCAGCCGCAGATCGTCTACATCATCTACCGTCCAACAGTAGCCACGGTAGGCGTCACGGTAATCGGTCAGATAGGTCTGCCGGTCTGCCCAACGCTCAACGAGTTCCTCTACAGGCAGTCCTCTTTGGCGGGCTTTGTCTAGCGCGGTCGACACCTGCGCCAGCGCAACCTCTCCCGCCACCCCTACAGGCGCATACTGCTGCACCAGCAGCTCCTGGGCTTTGACCGACCAGGGCATGAGTTCACAGTCGAGGCAAACCCAATCGGTCTGCAATTTCTCCCAAAATCCACTTTGGGTTAGCGCAGAGTGTAGCCGCACCAGCATGGCGCGCTCTAGCTCTGTATCGTTGAAGAAAGGACGTCCCGTCCGCGTATAGCAGACGCCCAATCGTGGGTCCACCACCCCGAAGCGCGATACAGAGCTTGCTTCATCGCGGCAGACCATCACCACTGCCCGCGATCCCATATGTTTCTCTTCACAGATCACCTGGTGCACCCCCGCCTTGCGATAGTAACTGAAGGCTTCGGTGGGATACTCAAGATACCCCTCATGCCGGCTGGTTTCGCATGGAGACATTGTGGGGGGCAGGTAGATCAGCCACTTCGGATCGAGGGCAAACCGACTCATGATCTCCAGGGCGGCTGCGCTATGGCCGGCTTCCACCGTGACGTTGGCCATCAATCGGGTGCTGATGATACGCTTGCCCATTACGTCGGCAATGTCGAGCACGTCATCCTGGCGGTGCTGGGCCGATCTCATGTCGGCCGCACCCAGCGGACGCGCCGGTTCTGCATATTCAGCCGCCGCCGATACGGAAACCAGTTGCAGTTCGGGATAACGCAGGGCGGTCAAGCTGCCGCCAAAGACACACCCTGTGTCGATGTTTAATGTGCGGTTGAGCCATTCAGCGTGGGGCACAGGCGTATGGCCGTAGATCACCAGGGCCTCGCCGCGGTATTCTGCGGCCCAGTTGTAGCGCACCGGCAAGCCATATTCGTCGGTTTCACCGGTGGTTTCGCCGTAAAGTGCAAACTCGCGCACTTCGCCCGAGGCGCGCCCTTGCATCTCCTCTTTCATGCCGGCATGGGCGACGACCAGCTTGTCGTCGTCCAGCACAAAGTGGCTCACCAGCCCATCCAGAAAGTCCACGAGCAGTGGTGTAAGGGACGCACGCAGATCTTCGGGTAGCGCCGCGAACTCATCCAACGTCAATTGCAGGCCATGTGCCGTGTTGACATTACGCCCCTTTAGTTTCTTCACCAGTTTGACATCATGGTTGCCGGGCACACAGAAGGCGTGACCGGCCATTACCATGTTGCGCACCAATTGTACCGTGTCGAGGATGCGCGGCCCTCGATCGACCAGATCGCCGAGAAAGAGCGCACGGCGTCCTTGTGGATGCGAAAAGAGGCGACGGTAGGTAAGCGGCTCGTCGGAAGCAACCTGCGTATCGACGTAGCCGAGCCGTTCAAGCAGCGCTTCCAGCTCATCGCAACAGCCGTGGACATCGCCGATGATGTCAAAAGGACCGTGCTCATGGCGTAGATCCGTCCAGAGCCGGGTGCGTTCAATGGTAACCGCTGCAACCTCTTCGGGAGAATGAAGTGTGTAGATATAGCGGAAGCCCTCTCGGCTCAGCCCGCGCAGAGAACGGCGTAGTTCCTGGCTGTGGCGCTGTACCACCCCGAAGCCAAACCGCCGCTCCGGTCGCGCGTGGTTGCGCTCGTGGCAGAGACGGGGTGGCAGATTGAGCACGATGGCGACCGGCAGCACGTGGTAACGGCGCGCCAGTTCAACCAGCGGCTTGCGGTCTTGCGGCTTGACGTTGGTAGCGTCGACCACCACCAGCCGTCGGTTGCGCAGCCGTTTGCCTGCAATGTAGTGAAGCAGGTCAAAGGCATCGTTTGTGACCGACTGATCGTTTTCATCGTCAGAAACCAGGGCGCGGCAGTAGTCCGACGAGAGGATCTCGGTTGGTTTAAAGTGGGTGCGGGCAAAGGTGGACTTCCCTGCTCCCGAAGGGCCGATCAACACCACCAATGCTAGCTCTGGAATCGAGATTTTCATCGACGAAAGACCCCCATCTGGCTGGGCGCGCCGATCCCCTCAACTTCAGGGCCAATCGGCGCGATGCTGACTGTGTAGCCATAGGCTGCGGCAACTCTGTGCGCCCACGATGCGAATTCGGCGCGTGTCCATTCAAAACGATGATCACGATGACGCAGGGTGCCTGCAGGCAGGCTGGGCCACATGACATTGTACTCACGGTTCGGCGTGGTGAGCACCACGAGTGACGGATGCGCGAACTCGAAGAGTACCCGCTCGAAGGAGGCCAGCCGGAACGGATCCAGGTGTTCGATGACTTCCACCACCGCGGCAGCATCGTAGCCACTCAGGCGGGCATCCCGATAAATGAGCGATCCGTGGTTCAACTGGATACGGGCGCGCTGTCGCTCCGGCAGAGTCTCCAGGCGTAGCCGCTCGGCGGCAATCTCCAGTCGCCGCGGTGAAATGTCCATGCCCAGAATCCGTTCAAATCGTTTGTGGCGTAAGAGTTGGCGCAGCAACTTACCCTCACCGCACCCCAGATCCATGACAGAGGTTGCGCCCGCCTCTGTCAATACGGTCACTACCGCCTGCAGGCGTTGCTGGTGTAGCCCGATTTGCTCTTCTCCGCATTCCTCTTCAGCGTTGTGGACGGCTTCCACGGCGTCGGGATCGGTTACACTCCTCGTTCAGTTGGGCCAGCGCAGCCTGGGTCAATTTGCGTTGGTAGCGCAGATAGCGCCGCACGATTTGCTCCTGCGCAGGGTGGGTTGCCAACCATTCCCCGCCGCGCGCCAATAACTTCTGTACCTCATCGTCGGTCACCCAGTAGTGCTTTTGGTCATCCAACACCGGCACAAGTACATAGAGGTGGACCAACAGTTGGGCCAACGGGAGGGTTTGTTCCAGGGCAACCGTGTAGTAGTTGCTGTCGCCCCAGTCGGCAAAAGCTGGATCCAGTGGATGGCGCGTCACGTCGACCCGATAGCCCAGAGGTTCAAAGAGGCTGCGGAGGAAGGCTTCACCACCCCGGCAGGGCAACACCGCCAGGCGCGCCTGCAACGGGATTGGCGTCATGGCCAGGTCAGGATGGCTCTTGCATTGCCCATTGAGCGCGGTTCGATAGACGTCGGCAATCGCTACGCTCAGGAAGGAAGACGCCACATAAGGGCGGTCGTTGACGTAGGGTTGCAGTGCGAAATCGCTTGCACCGGCGCCACGCCGTGTCAGCTTCAACGGGTCAATGTCCAGGAGTAGAGCGGCGGTGCAGCGTTCTGCAGTAGCCTCGGGATAAAAGACATGGGCCGCGCCGAAGCTCAGCTCGAAGCGTTGGAGCTTATCCGGGTGTTTATGAAGAAGGTAGCCAAGATCCGTGGCCGGCCGATGCGTTGTCGTGATTTCCAACAGCATAAAACGTCACTTTCTACACCCTGGTGCCTGTGGGCAGGTTGGATCGCCCACAGAGAAGTCCTCTGTGATGACCGGTCTACCATCAACACAAGATGATAGCGTAACAATAGCACAAGCAGCACGAACTTCAACCCGTAGATTTGAACACGGGTGTTTTCTGACCGGTGACGCCGGGTGGGTCGGCGAGTCTGCGAAGCCTATCGAAGCCAGGGAACAGGTCCATACCGGACCCCATTGAAGACGCCGGGTTTCGTTGTCGGTATTCAGGCAACGTATCGACGACAAACAGACGGGGATGGTTCACAGGCAGGGCGGTTCTGTGTCGGTTGCGCTCTTGCCGGCTCAGTCATCTAGACGGAATAGGCACGATGAACTATGCATATGATGCATTTGGTACTTTCATTTGCGCACCCAATCCTCCATATTAACAAGGTGAAGCAATGAATACGTGCAAAACGCCCAAAACGCCCAATTCGGTCACAGTACGGCATAGGGAGAAGAGATGCACACAGAAGTTGATCGCACCATTTCGCACCCCGCCACTGCCCCAGACAAGTTTCTCTCCAGAATAGAAGTTGCCCGCCTTTTCAATGTATCCCCCAGCACTGTGACCCGTTGGGCAGACGCAGGCAAACTCAAGTGTATCCGCACATTGGGCGGCCATCGACGCTATGAAACCCAAAGCGTACTCGAATTGGTGCGCGGGCTACGAAGGGAGGAAAGCCGGTTGAAAAGCATTGACCTGACAATTCCACGAATGTACGGCGATCATCACACCCTGGCTGTGCAGCGAACTCTGCTCCAAATGGCCGGAATCGACAACTATCGCGCCAACACCGCCCATCGCCAACTGCATATCGACTTCGATGAGGAAGCCCTCAGCGAAGCCGAGATTCTGGCCCAACTGGAGAGTGCCGGCTACCCGACACACAATGGCAAGCCGGCCATCCCAGCGGACAAATCACACCCAGACCCTGCCTGGGCCGGAACAGCGCTGCGCATGACCCAAACCCACCCATCCAGCGCCTAACCCTCATCTGTAAGCCGGCAGCCGATACGAGGAGGTATCATGTCGAAGAAAGTTGCGAAAACGCCTGAACAGTTCAGTGCTGATCCTGCGGCCTGGGAGATCCTGCTCCGCGCCGATTCCATGGGGATCGGCACTGCCTTTACCCGTGCGGAGGCCATGCCCGCCTGCCCCATCGGTGAGAAAGGCATGTGTTGTTCCATGTGTCTGATGGGGCCGTGTCGTCTCGTCAAAGATGGACAGGTAGGCGTCTGCGGCGCCACCCTGGAGACCATCGGCGCCCGCATCTTTGCCAGGCATGTGGCTGCAGGCAGTGCGGCCCATTCGGATCACGGGCGCGACCTGGCCTTTACTCTCAAAGCCGTGGCAGAAGGGCAGACACAGGGCTTCGCCATCCGCGATCCCTACAAATTGCGCACAGTGGCGGGCTATATGGACATTCCAGTCAGTGGGCGCAGCGACAAAGAGATCGCCGGGGACGTCGCTGACAAGGCCATCGCCGAATTCGGCCAGCAGAAGGGCGAACTTGTCTATTTGAAGCGCGCACCCAAAAAACGCTACGAGCTTTGGAAAGAATTGGATATTGCGCCGCGTGGTATCGACCGGGAAGTCGTGGAAGTGCTCCATCGCACCCACATGGGCGACGACCAGGACGCGGAACACATCCTGGATCAAGCCCTGCGCTGCTCCCTCTCGGACGGCTGGGGCGGCTCGATGCTTGCCACGGACATCTCGGACATTCTCTTCGGCACGCCCAGCCCGCTGGTATCCCAGGTGAATCTGGGTGTACTGAAGGACGACGAGGTGAATATCATCGTTCACGGCCATGAGCCGACGCTCTCGGAAATGATGATCACCGCCCTCAATGATCCCGAACTGAACGCCTACGCCAAGAGCAAAGGGGCCAACGGCATCAATATGGCGGGCATTTGCTGCACTTCTAACGAGACGCTCATGCGCCAGGGCATTCCTTCGGCGGGCAACTTCCTGCACCAGGAACTGGCGATTCTCACCGGTGCTGTGGAGGCGATGGTGGTGGACGTGCAGTGCATTATGCAGGCTCTGCCCAACCTGGCCGACCATTTCCACACAGAGATCATTACCACTTCGCCCAAGGTCAAGATCACCGGAGCCACCCATATCCCCTTTGATGAACACAATGCCCTGTCCATCGCCAAGACGATCGTACGCCGGGCCATCGACAACTACGCCAATCGGGGTGAGGTGCTTATTCCCAATGTCGTCTCCGACGTGGTGCCAGGCTTCTCCCACGAATACATCAACTATATGCTGGGCGGCAGCTTCCGAGCTTCCCTGCGCCCATTGAACGACGCCATTATGTCCGGGCGCATCCGGGGTGTGGTCGCCAATGTGGGTTGCAACAACCCGCGTGTCCAGCAAGATGGTCTGCACAATTCTGTGGTGGCCCAGCTTCTCGCCAACGATGTGCTGGTGGTGGAGACGGGCTGCGGCGCGCTCGCCAGCGCCAAATGTGGTCTGCTTCTAGGCGAGGCGGCCATGGAATGGGCCGGCCCCGGCCTGCGCGAAGTCTGTGAGGCCGTCGGCATCCCGCCCGTTCTGCATATGGGATCCTGTGTGGACAACACACGGATTCTCACCGTCCTCAGCCAGATGGCGACCGAGGGCGGCCTGGGTGACGACATCAGCGACATTCCGGCAGTGGGTCTGGCTCCGGAATGGATGAGCGAAAAGGCGATGGCCATTGCATCCTACGTGGCGGCTTCCGGCGGATACGTCATTATGGGTGTCCACAACCCTGTGGAAGGCAGCGACGAAGTCACCCGCATTCTGGGTGAAGTCTGGGAACGCAAGGTGGGTGGCAAGATCGAATTTGTGGCCGATGCCAACGAAATCGTTGAGCGAGCCCTGGCCCACATCGACAAGAAGCGCGCCGCCCTCAAGCTGCCCGCCTACGAAGCGAATCGATGGGGGCAGAGTGGCGACCAGCGTATGCAGGCGTGGATCGAACTGCCCGTCGAGATGCAGGCCGAAGCCCTCTATGGGATGCCTGCGCCAGACAAAGCCACCGGTTCGGCGTGACTCACGTACCATCACTTCTAACGTAAAGGGAACTGCCATGAGTCGATATATTGCCACACGAGCTATCCGCGGCGCTCACAGCGTCGTGGAAGAAGCTGAGCAATTGTTGGAGAAAGCCCTGGCCGAAAAAGGTCCGGCCGCGCCCGCAGCCTTCCCCAACACTGCCTATCACCTGCCCCTGATCCTGGGCCTTACCGGCCAGGAAGTGGACACTCTGGGCGATCTGCCGTCTGTACTCAAGAAGGCCCGATCCCTGCTCCATCCGGTGCCAACCCAGCGGCGCTGGATCCCCTATTTGGGCGAAACGCTAGACGCAGGTGTCGCCACGCTGTTGGCCGAGGAATCCATCGAAGCCATGCGCTTTGTCTATGGAGAAGAGCCACAGACACTCGCCGGTCTTAACCTGGCCGGGACCAGCTTCACCTCGCCGGACGCCGCACTCAATGGTCACAACGGTCACCTCAACGGCCCCATTGATGACATCCAACTGCGCTCCTGGGGCATTGCCCTGGTGGATGGGCGTATGCCCGGTTTTGCAGCGATTGTGGGCGCGGCCAAGAGCAACGAAGTCGCCGTCAAAATTGTACGCGAGCTGCAACGGCGCAACATTCTCACCTTCCTTTGCGGCAACGTAAACGGACGCAGCATCATCCACCAACTCCAGGAGGAGGGGGTGGAGATGGGCTACGACACGTACATTGTCCCCTTTGGCCTGGACACGATCAGCGCCATCTATGCGCTGGGTTTTGCCGTGCGCAGCGCCCTCACCTTTGGCGGTATGAAGGGTGGCCAGAGCCGGGACATCCTGATGTACAACAAAAACCGGGTCTATGCCTTTGTCTTAGCCCTGGGCGAAGTGGACGATCTGAAATACGCCACAGCCGCTGGGGCCATTAACTTTGGCTTTCCCGTCATCGCCGACACAATCATCCCGGAGATTCTGCCCACCGGCATCACCACCTACGAGCACGTGGTTTCCATGCCCTTCAACGAAATCGAGGGTAAGGACGATCTGGAACGGGCCGAGAAATTGGTGCAACGGGCCATCGACGTGCGCGGTGTCAAGGTGCGTGTCTCCGAAGTGCCCGTGCCTGTGCCCTACGGTTCTGCCTTTGAAGGTGAGCGGGTGCGCAAGGCGGATATGCGGGTGGAGTTTGGCGGCAAGTACAGCCGGGCCTATGAATATCTGCACATGACAGAGCTCAATGCTATCGACGACGGCAAGATCGAAGTCATCGGCCCGGACTGGGACGAAGTGCCGGTGGGCGGCGCCATGGACCTGGGCATTGTGGTCGAGGTAGCCGGTCGCAAGATGCAGAAGGACTTCGAACCGGTGTTGGAACGTCAGATTCACTACTTTATCAACGCCGCCAGCGGTCTGCAGCACATCGGCCAGCGGGACATCGCCTGGATCCGACTGAGCAAGACCGCCGTGGACAAAGGCTTCCGCCTGGAACATCTGGGCAAAATTCTCCATGCCCGGCTGCACGCCGACTTCGGCGCAATTGTGGACAAAGTGCAGGTACGGATCTACACCGACAAGTCCAAAATCGAGCGGCTGTTGGAGACAGCCCGCGCGGCCTACGACGAGCGCAACCGCCGCCTGGCCGACCTGACGGATACCGCTGTGGATGAGTTTTATAGTTGCACGCTCTGCCAGTCTTTTGCACCCAACCACGTCTGCCTAGTGACCCCGGAACGGTTGGGTTTGTGCGGGGCCTACAACTGGCTGGACTGCAAGGCATCCAACCAGATCAACCCCACCGGCCCCAACCAGCCGATTGCCAAGGGCAAACTACTGGATGAGTTCAAAGGCTACTGGTCTGGCACAAACGATTTTGTGCAGGATGCCTCTCACCAACAGGTGCAAGAGGTGGCGGTCTACTCGATTATGGAGAACCCCATGACCGCCTGCGGCTGCTTTGAGTGCATTGCTATGGTTGTGCCCGAAGCCAACGGCGTCATGGTTGTCAGCCGGGAAGACCCCAGCATGACCCCCGCCGGCATGACCTTCTCTACCCTGGCCGGACTGGCCGGGGGCGGTTTGCAGACGCCGGGCATTATGGGCGTAGGTAAGTACTACCTCCTCAGCCCCAAGTTCATCAGCGCTGACGGCGGCTTCAAACGGATTGTTTGGATGTCCAGCTTCCTTAAGGAATCGATGGCCGAAGAACTGAAGGTCGTGGCCGTGCGTGAGGGAGACCCCGACCTCATCGATCGTATTGCCGATGAACGGGTGACGACGGATGTGGAAGGCCTTCTGGTCTATCTGGAAGAGAAAGAACACCCGGCCCTGACAATGGATTCGATTTTCTAGGCTGTGTTGACATTTCACAGGGCTCCTCTGGTCAATTCGGCGTCAGTCAACTCGAAGTTGAGCGACAACAGGCCGGGAGCCCGCACTGTAGATGTCAATGAACCCTACTTAACTGACAAGGAGTGCCACGCATGCCAATCCAACTCCCGGTTGAACGATGGAGCGGCGCAGTACGCCAGATCACGCTGGGCGCAACGTCTGCCGAGGGCGGAAGTCGCTCCCACACGGTAACGGTGGGCGGCGAAACGACTCTGCCCTTTCTTCATTTCGAGGGAAAGATCCCCAACCCGCCCAAGGTAGCCGTGGAAATCAAGAGCCGCCGCCCGGACGAGTGGTCGCCCCTGCTCTTGCAGGCGTGGGACAAGAACGCCGCGGATCCGGCAGTCTGGGCTGTCGCAGCAGAGACCGCCGGCGCCGATCTGATCCTACTCACCCTCGATGCAGCCGATTCCACGGCGGACGCGCAGCAGACCGTTGGCAACGTTTTGCAGGCAACGGGGCTGCCGTTGATCGTCTTCGGCCCCGGCCAGGTAGCGAAGGACAACGAACTACTGATGGCTGTGGCCGAGGCAGCCAAAGGTGAGCGCCTGGTGCTGGGTGTCTGTGAAGATAAAAACTACCGGACGATTGTGGCCGCGGCCCTGGCCCACGGCCATCTGGTCAACAGTCGCACGCCCATGGACGTGAACCTGGCCAAGCAGCTCATCATCCTCATCCACGACATGGGCATGCCCCTGGACCGGATTCTGATGGACCCCTCCACCGGCGCGCTGGGCTATGGCGTGGAGTATGGCTATTCGGTAATGGAGCGCCTGCGCCTGGCTGCCTTGCAAGGGGACAGCATGACTCAGCAGCCCATGTTGGTCACCCCCGGCGAAGAGGCGTGGAAGACCAAAGAGGGCAAAGTCGGCACGGGGATTCCTGCCGAATGGGGCGACTGGTGCGAGCGCGCCGTGCATTGGGAGACGCTGACCGCGCTCACCCTCATCCACTCTGGGGCCGATATCGTCGTAGTGCGCCATCCAGAGAGCCTGAAGCGAGTGCAGCGGGCGGTAGCCGGGCTGATGACGGAGAAGGCGGAGATGGCATTTGCCGGGAGCCGCGCACAGGATTAGCCGCTACGCCCTTGTCGAGATGGGAAACCTGAGATCTCACGGCCCTACTCACGTTTCCCGGCCAAAGTCATTCTGCGGTCAGAAGCCGTGATCACCCGATCGGAGCAACGACCAATGGCACTATCCGGTCTTCAGATATACAAATTATTGCCCCAGACCAACTGCAAAGAGTGCAGCTACCCTACCTGTCTGGCCTTTGCCATGAAACTGGCGGCCAAACAGGCGGAGCTGGCGGCCTGCCCCTACGTAAGCGATGAGGCCAAAGGCCAATTGGAGGCCGCCGCCGCACCCCCCATTCGTCTGGTCACCGTCAGCAACAACGGCCACAAAATGGCTGTGGGCAACGAAACCGTCCTCTTCCGCCATGAAAAGACCTTCTACCACCAGCCCGGTCTCTTTGTGCGTGTACGGGATACCCAGCCTTTGGACGAAGTGAAATCCCTGGCCGCAGCGGTCGCTGCGTACAGCGTTGACTACGTGGGCATGGACCTGGCCTTTAACGGGTTGGCCGTGCAGAGCGACAGCGGCGATCCCGATACCTTCGCCCGCTGTGTCGCAGCGGTGCGCGAGGCCAAGGGGGAGGCACTGATTCTGATCAGCGATGACCCGGCTGTGCTGGAAGCCGGTCTGTCTGTTTCTTCCGGTGCGACCCCCCTGCTCTATGCCGCCAACGGCGAGAACTGGTCGGCTCTGGGCCAACTGGCGAAACAGGCGAAGGTTCCTCTGGCTGTGCGCAGCGGCGATGGGCTGGATGGACTGATGGAGATCACGAAGAAATTACAGGCAGCGGGTGTGCAGGATCTGGTGTTGGATCCCGGCCAACGGGACCTCTGCGGCTCCCTTGCCACAATGACCCAACTGCGTCGGCTGGCCCTCAAACATGGGGCACGCGACTTGGGTTTCCCCCTGATTGCCTTCCCCGGCGAAGGCGTGGATACCCCGGCGGATGAGGCCGCTCTGGCGGCGCAGTTCATCATCAAATACGCCGGCTTCATCGTGCTGGATCAGTTCAGCCCGGCTCTGGCCTACCCTCTGCTGGTACTGCGCGCCAATATCTTTACCGATCCCCAGAAGCCGATTCAGGTGTTGCCGGGGCTGTACGAAATCAACAATCCTCAGCCGGGTGACCCGCTGATGGTGACAACCAACTTCTCCATCACCTATTTCAGTGTTGCCAACGAAGTAGACAGTTCCGGTCATCCGGGCTGGTTGCTGGTGGCCGACGCCGAAGGGATGAGCGTGCTGACGGCCTGGGCCGCAGGCAAATTCGACGCATCCACGATCGCCAAGGCGGTCAAGACGACCAACGCATCCGAAAAAGTCAGCCATCGCAAGCTGATCATCCCCGGTCAAGTTGCGGTTCTCTCAGGCGAATTGGAGGAAGAACTGCCCGGCTGGGAGATCGCTGTGGGGCCGCGCGAGGCTGTGGATCTGCCAGGATTTTTGAGTGTGATGGCATAGGGGGTATGGGGTATTGCGTACTCCCTTGAGTGGGTTTGAGACATGTAACATACAGCACCCAATATACAACAGACAATGACTACCTGTACCGTTCGATTCCAACCCAAAGACGTACACGTCGCCGTCCCTGTAGGAACCCTCATCCACGAGGCGATCCAGCAGGCTGGGCTGCACGTGAATATGCCCTGCGGCGGCCAGGGACGCTGTGGACGCTGCGCCGTGCTGGTGGAACAGAACGGCGCCAACCCGGCCGTGCGCCGTCGTTCCAGCCTGCGCCTCTCGGCCACGGATGTGGCTATGGGCTATGCGCTGGCCTGCCAGACGGTCGTCGAAGGCGATGTCGGCATCACCATTCCGCCCCAGGAAAAGATCGAACGTCGTCTGACCAGCGACCGCACCGCCGCCGCCATCACCCTGCCTTACGCTTACGACCCCAGCCGGGACCAGCCTCTGCGCGCTTTCTTCGTGACCCTGGCGCCGCCCACCATGGACGACCAGATCGACGACTGGTCACGACTGCAACGGGCCTTACGTAGGGAGCACAAGCTGGAACGGGTAACGATTGGTTTAAACGGGCTACGCAAGCTGGGGTGCACTCTGCGTGGAGCCGACTGGCAGGTGACCGCTATTGTGGAGACCGATAGCTGGGAAGATCCGGACGGCCCCGCCCGCATTGTGGATATTCTGCCCGGCGACCGCACCGAGCGGCTGCTGGGCGCGGCCATCGACATTGGCACCACCAGCAATGTGGTCTATCTACTCGACCTGATCGGCGGCACTGTTGTTGCCGAAGCGGTGGACTACAACGGCCAGATCGTGCGCGGTGAGGACGTGATTTCTCGCATCATTTACGCCGGCAAGAACAGCAACGGCCAGGGGCCACCCGGTGGCTATGCCAACGGGCTGGAAGAATTGCAGGGGCTGGTGCGCGAGACACTCAATCGGTTGCTGGTGCGGGCAGCCAAGGGGGTGCAGGCCAAAGCGGAGGATATCTACCGGGTGACGGTGGCGGGCAACAGCACAATGATTCATCTCTTCCTGGGTCTGCCCCCAGAGAGCATTCGTCTCTCGCCCTTTATCACCGCCGTCAACGAGCCGCCACCTATCCGGGCCGGGGAGTTGGGCCTGGCCGTCCATCCTCAGGCCACCGTGGACTGCCTGCCCGGTGTCGCCAGTTATGTGGGTGCAGACATCAGCGCCGGGGTACTCAGTTCCGGTCTGGCCGAGACCGACAAACTCACCCTCTTTGTGGACGTGGGCACCAACGGTGAGACGGTCCTGGGCAGTCGGGAGTGGATGCTCACCTGTGCCTGCTCTGCAGGGCCGGCTTTTGAAGGCGCAGGTGTGGTTGACGGGATGCGGGCCAGCGCCGGGGCGATTGAAGAAGTCTGGATCAACAGCCATACCCATGAACCCACCTGGCGGGTGATCGGCAACCAGCCACCCCAGGGCATCTGCGGCTCCGGCCTGATCTCCCTTCTGGCCGAACTCTTCATCACCGGCGTGCTGGACAGGGGCGGCCACTTCAACCGCCAGTTGCTGGCGCTCCATCTGCAGACAGCGCGGATGCGCCAGGGCAGCCACGGCCCAGAATTTGTGGTGGCATGGGCCGCCGAGAGCGCCCACGACCAGGACATTGTGCTAACGGAAGTGGACGTGGACAATCTGCTGCGGGCCAAAGCCGCTGTCTACGCTGGTTTCACAGTCCTTTGCCAGAGTGTGGGCGTAGACCCGGCCGATGTGGAGCAGGTACTGATCGGCGGGGCTTTCGGCCAGTATCTCAACATCGAGAAAGCCGTACAGATTGGGCTGCTGCCCGACCTGCCCTGGGAACGTTTCCAATTCCTGGGCAACACGTCGGCCCGGGGTGCGGCCCTGGCCCTCTTCAGCCAGGAGGCCCGCCGGCGCATCGCCGCCGCGGCCCGGCAGATGACGTACCTGGAACTATCGGCGGACAACAGTTTTTACGAGAATTTCATGTCGGCCCTTTTTCTACCCCATACCCAACTGGAACGTTTCCCTTCCGTGATGGCGGTGTTGAACGGCGAAGTGAAGAGCCCCAACGGTGAAGAGGTGTCAACATGAATCGAAACCAAACCGTTTTTGAGCGCAATCCAACCCTATCCAAACCCGGCGGACGCGGGGCTTGGGCCGAAAGCCTTTCGCCGTTACTCGAAGAATTGCGCGCCGCTTTACATAACCGTACGCCCCAGGAGATCGCCCGTCGCGCTGGGGTTAGTTGGCAACCAGAAAGCAATGCATTTCTGATTCAGCATCTGGAACAGTGCTACTCCATCTCCTGGCCGGAGTTGGCTGCCTATTGCTCAGACGGCAGCAAGCCTTGCGACGCCGAATTGCAGACCCTTTTTCTCTACTACTTGGAGCGAGCCACCGGTGCGCTGCCGCAAGAACGCTGGGTCACCTTTCGCGAGTTGCTCGATGGCGGCTTTTATTACAGGGCGTTTGAAAGCTATACAGGCCATCCGCTGGTGCAAGCGGTGGGAGACGAGCTGGATTCTCTGTGCCGGGCAGCAGACGCAATCGGTGGGAAGCCCATTGCTGTAGGGGATGCGGGTTTTCGCTTTATGGGCTTGCCGCACATCCCTCTGGCCTTGATCTACTGGCGGGGCGATGAGGACTTCCCACCCCAGGCCCAAGTGCTGTTCGATCCGGTTGCCAGCGAATATCTGCCCATCGACGGCAGTGCGGCGTTGGGACGACGGTTGGTACAGCGAATATTGAGTTTGGTGGAAGATTGAGAGATTGGGGGGCTGACACCAGTCCATCTGCCCGGTACCCAATCTCTTTTGCAAACCAGAGCATTTCGCAAAGGAGCAGCCTCTCGTGACTACAACCATCGCCCTGGCCGGTAAAGGCGGCGTCGGTAAGACGACCTTCGCTGCGCTGCTGATCAAATATCTGGTAGAGAGCGGCGCGGGCAACATTCTGGCCATCGACGCCGACCCCAGTGCCAATCTCAATCTAGCATTGGGCCTACCTTTGGAACAGACGATTGGCGACATCCGCGAAGAGATGCTGGCAAACGTCAACAAGGTGGATGGTTCCGTGATTGGCCACCCGGGCATGACGAAATTCGATTATCTGGATATGGAGATCGAATACGCGCTAATCGAAGGCGATCAGATAGATCTGCTTGCCATGGGTCGACCGGAAGGCCCCGGCTGCTACTGCGCCGTCAACCACATCCTGCGCGATATCGTAGATCGCCTGGGGCACAGTTATGACTTTGTGATCATCGACAACGAGGCCGGGCTGGAACATCTGAGCCGCCGCACCACCCGGGATGTGGATGTTCTCTATGTGATCACAGACCCCACTGTGCGCGGCGTGGTGGCTGCCGGTCGGGTTGGCCAGTTGCGCAACGAGCTGGACATCAACGTCAAAAATGCCTGGCTGGTGGTCAACCGGGTGACGGGCGAGCTTTCCCCTGCGCTCACCCAGGCCATCGCCAGGCTGGATATTCCTCTGGCCGGGACGATCCCGGCGGATGAAGAGGTCAATGCAGCGGATGCGGATGGCCGCCCGCTGGTGGAGCTGGGCGAGGATTCGACTACCTATCGGGCTGTGCGTTCGATTGTTCAGCAGACGCTAGCAGAGAACGCCAAGGCAATCGCATAAGGAGCGGCACATGTATCTAATCGGCGAGAACATCCATATCATCTCACCCAGAGTCAAGGAAGCCCTGGCCGCACGCGACGGCGCATTTTTCACCGCTCTGGCCCGCCGCCAGGTGGAGGCCGGCGTGCAAGCCCTGGACCTGAATGTCGGCCCACGCAAGAAGGACGGCCCGGAAGTGATGAGCTGGCTGGTGGATCAGGTGTGCGCGGGCGCGCCCAATGCTGTTTTCTCCTTCGATACCACCAATCTGGCTGCCATTGAAGCGGGGCTGAAGAAAGTTCCCAGAGGCAGGGCTATCATCAACTCCACCTCGGCAGAAGCGGAACGATTGGAGAAAGTGCCTCTGGTGGCTGCGGAGTACGGGGCCAAGCTCATCGCCTTAACCATGGGTAGCGGTATGATTCCGGTGAAGGCGGACGAGCGGGTAGGCATTGCCCTGGAGCAGTTGATCCCCCGTGCGCTGGAAGTCGGCATGCCGATCCAGGACTTGATTATCGACCCGCTGGTGCTCACCGTCTCTGGCTGCCAGGAGTACTGCCCTGAGTGCATCGAAGCTGTACGCACACTCAAATTTGCCGGGGACCCGCCCCCGCTGGTCAGCGTCGGTCTGTCAAACGTCTCGAACGCAGTACCCGCAGAGATGCGTCCTCTGCTCAACCGAGTGTATCTGGTGATGCTGATGGCCGCAGGCGTGGATATGATTATTGCCGACCCCTTTGACCATGCCCTGCGCGAGACAATTCGCATTCTGGAAGAACGCGATGCCTCCACGGCCGTCGGCTCGCTCTACCTGACACTTTACGACCGTACCGCCGAGATGGACGAATTGCAGCAGGACGAAGTCGATATGTCCGACCCTGAACAGGCCGCCATCTTCAAGACTGTGCAGGTTCTGCTCAACAAAATTATCTATACTGATTCCTATCTCCGATTGTAGACGAGAGCGGGAGGATGAACCGTGACCGCAACTATCATTGACGGCACCGCTGTGGCCAATGACATTCGCAGTGAGCTTGCCCAGGAAGCAGCCCTCATGGCCCAACAGCACGGTATTGTTCCCGGGCTGGCTACTGTACTGGTCGGCGAGAATCCGGCCTCCCAGACCTACGTACGCATGAAACAGAAGGCCTGTGAAAGCGTCGGGATTCGCTCGTTTGGCCATGTTCTGCCGGCGAATGCGTCTCAAGAAGATGTGGAGAGATTGGTGCGCGATCTCAGCGCCGATCCGGCAATCCACGGCATTCTGGTCCAACTGCCTTTGCCCGGCCATCTGAACGAAGAGGCGATTCTGGGCGCGGTGGCACTCGATAAGGATGTGGATGGTTTTCACCCGGTCAACATCGGACGGCTGGCGATGAAGGGCCGGGATCCGCTCTTTATCCCCTGTACGCCGCACGGGGTCATCGTGCTCTTGGAGCGCATCGGCGCCCAGTTCTCAGGCAGCCAGGCCGTCGTATTGGGGCGCAGCAATATCGTCGGGCTGCCTGTGGGTATGCTGCTCCTGCATCGAGACGCCACCGTCACCACCTGCCATTCCCGCACCCGCAATCTGCCAGAGGTTACGCGCCAGGCTGACATTCTAGTGGCCGCAGTGGGCCGTGCCGAAATGGTGCGCCGGGATTGGGTCAAACCTGGGGCGCTGGTGATCGACGTAGGGGTCAACCGGGTGGATGACCCCGGCACCAAGCGGGGCTACAGGCTCGTGGGCGATGTGGCCTTCGACGAAGTGAAAGAGGTCGCAGGCGCCATCACCCCAGTGCCCGGCGGGGTTGGCCCCATGACCATTGCTATGCTACTGCAAAACACCCTCCGCTCCGCACAACGCCACCTGACCAGGCATGATGTACTGATGGGTGGGTAGACGAGGATTTTCCGGCCGCGTACGAACGGCCGGCGCGGACGCATACGAAGCCCGTACTCATAAGGAGCTTAAGTTATGTCTCTCTTCTCGCCACGCCGTTACCAACCGCCTTTCTACCCACTGCAACGAGACCCGTTGCCCACACGCATTTTTACAGCCTTCGAGCGCTCGGTGAAGGGCGCGCTCTTTGGCTGTCGAATGTGCGGCAACTGCATCCTGCAGGAAACCGCCTTCATCTGCCCTATGACCTGTCCCTGTGGGCTGCGCAACGGATTGTGCGGCGGAGCGTCGCCGGATCACTGCGCCGTAGACCCGTCCCGGCCCTGCACCTGGTACAAAATCTATGAGCGGGCCGAAAAGCTGGGCATGACCGACAAACTGTTGGAAATCAACGCACCCATCGACGGCAACCGGGCCGGTCACGAGACGTGGATCGACGCCTTCCATAAGTGGCGGGAATGGGACGGCGGCCCGCGACCGATCGAGCTGATCACCGACCGGAAGAAGTTTCAGGAGGACACCGAAAAGTTCTTCTATCACCTGCGCCAGCCTGACTGGTGGCAGGGCGACGCCGAATATCACCCCCCGGCCTACACAGAGCCGATCTCAGGGCTGGAAGCACAATTGCGCACAGGCAACTTTGTAACCACTGCGGAGATTGCGCCGCCGCTGGGCGCGTCGGGCAAAATATTGGACAGGAAGGTAGGTTGTCTGCGCGGGGTTGTCACGGCGTCCAACTTCACCGACAATGCTTCGGCTTCGGCGCGCATGAGCAGCCTGGCCACCAGCAAACTCTGCCTGGATATGGGAATGGAGGTGGTCATGCAGTTGCAGGCCCGGGACCGCAGCCGAGTGGCGATCGAATCCGAGGCAATGGGCGCAGCGGGTCTGGGCATCCGCAATATTCTCTGCTTAAGCGGGGATCACCAACACTTTGGCCCGTCACCAATGGCCAAGCCCGACCAATTCGATATGGACGCGGTGCAGGTACTGTGGATGTTGCGGCGGATGCGGGACGAGGGTGTCTATCTGGACGGACGGACCATTAAACAGCGGCCCAGTTGGTTCCTGGGTGCAGCAGCCTCACCTTTTGGCGCGCCGCCCCCATATGAAGCCATCCGGGCCGAGAAGAAGATCAACGCCGGTGCTCAGTTCATCCAGACCCAGCCCATCTTCGACTACGAGCGCTTCATCGAATGGCTGGCCGCGCTGGACAAACGCAATCTATTGGACAAAGTGTATATTCTGGCCGGCATCGTGCCTCTGAAGAGCGCCAGAGCCGCCCATTTCATGGCAGACAGCGTGCCCGGTGTGGTGTTGCCGCCCGAAATTCTGGCCCGCATGGACCAGGCGGGAGAGGATGCCACCGCGCAGGAAGAGGAGGGTGTCGCCATCGCCCTGGAACTGATCGAGAAACTCAAGCAGACGAAGGGTATTCACGGCATGCATGTGATGGCGATCCACTGGGAGGAGATTGTCCCCAGGCTGGTGGAAGAGTCGGGCGTGCCTTTGCCTGTTGCGGTGTGACAAACAGCAGTCTGGCACACCGACGGTTTTCCTTATCCGATGACGGAGGCGATGCGCCGGGCCGCCTCAACCAGTTGGGGCGCGGCGTCGAAAACAGGGACGCCCATGCGGTCGGCCTCGTTCACCTGCTCATCCACCGGCAGGGTCCCGGCGATGGGAATGCCGTTGCTTGCCTCCTCAAGGAAAGCCAGGTCACCCGGCTGGATTTTGTTGCCGACCAGATAGACCCGCGTCACGCCGATGTCCGACGCCAGTTTGTGGATCTGTCGCGCGGTGGAGAGACTGCGCCGGTTCGGCTCCACTACAATTAGAAAGGCGTCTACAGCCTGGGCGGTTCCCCGGCCCAGGTGTTCGATGCCTGCCTCCATATCCAATATCACCACTTCGTCTCGGGCCACCAGCAGGTGGGTGACCAGATTGCGCAACAGCGCGCTCTCTGGGCAGATGCAGCCTGCGCCCCCCATCTTCACCGTTCCCAGACGCAGCAGGCGTATGTCGCGATAGAGAGCACTGAAGCGATCTGGAATGTCATCCACGCGGGGGTTCAGACGGAAATAGCCGCCAGTGGTTCCGGGCTGAGCCCCTGTGCGCTCAAAGATCAGCTCATTCATCTCAGCGATTGGGGTAATTTGGGCGGCCAGATCGTCAGGAAAGCCCAGCGCAAATGCCAGACTAGCCGCGGGGTCTGCGTCAATGGCCAATACGCGCCGCCCCTCTTCGGCATAGACGTGGGCCAGTAAGGCAGCCAGCGTCGTTTTGCCTACACCACCTTTGCCGGTGATTGCGATTTTCGGCATCTCTTCCTCCGTTGAATTGCAAAAGGAGCGGTTGCGCTGCATCGTCCTCAACCCAGAATCATACCGTCTCACCATTCTAGCACGGAAAGCATCACCTTTTCTCCGGTCACATGACCACCTTTTCCTACCCATTTGGCCGACGCAGGAGTAGGAAAACCGTGCTATAATTGGCCCGCTAACAGCGCGCTTGCCCCACAGATGCGACTCATACGCTATTGGACAATCGCCATGCACATCCTCACGATCACTCAGGGCGAGTACGGCAACCGGATCACAGCCAATATCGACCGTCATCGACCACCCGGCTGGACGGTGCAAAACTGGATTGCACCCCGGGTGCTGCCCCAGATTATTGACTATCCCGAAGAATATCTACCCGACTCTCTGCCGACCGCCGACCTGATTCTCTCTTTGGGCGAGCATCCGGGCATTGCCGAGTTGCTGCCCGATATTGTCCGCATGTCCGAAGCCAAAGCTGTCCTGGCCCCTATCGACAATGTGTTGTGGATGCCGCCGGGTTTGAAGCGCCAATTGGCCGGCTGGCTGGCAGAACTCAGCGTCCCTATCGTCTTCCCCAAACCATTCTGTAGCCTCACCGAACGCACATACAATCTGGGCCGTCATCAGGCCGAATACGACGTGCCGCTTGTGGCCGAGTTCGCCCACTATTTCGGCAGACCCGACCTGCAAATCGTCGTGGACAACGGGACGAAATGCATCAACCAGGTTGCCGTGCAACGGGACGCGGCCTGTGGCTGCGCCCGTTATGTGGCCGAAGGGCTGGTAGGCGTGTCTGTGGAAGAGGCCGAGTACAAAGCCGGCATGCTCCACCATCACTATCCTTGCCTGGCCGCGATGGTCATAGAGCCGGACTACGGCGATACCCTCATGCATGTGTCCGGACACATCCTGCGCGATGCCGTGGGCGGCCAGGTGACGCCACACAAAGAGCCGACGATTTATCTGCGGCCCTCCGGCCACAGTGAATGAGGAGGGGCGATATGCCTCTGTCCGTCCTGACTCAATTGTTGGAAAATAGTGCTGACGGCGCCTACGTGGTGGACAACGACCAGCGCGTCGTGATCTGGAACGCAGCCGCACAGCGCATTCTGGGCTATACAGCCCAGGAGGTAATCGGCCGCAGTTGCCATACGATGCTGAGCGGACGAGGGGACGGGGGCTGCCTGATCTGTCGACGCGACTGCGCGGTCATCATCGCCAGTCGCAGGGGCAAGCTGTCGCCCAACTTCGACGCCCAAGTGCGCCGCAAAGATGGACAGACGCAGTGGGTTAATATCAGTATCATTCCGATCACAGAGGATAGCGCGTCGCCTTTGGCTGTAGTGCATCTCTTCCGAGATATTAGCATCCAGAAACAGACGGAAACATTTGTGGCAGAAGTGGTTGCGCGTGCCCGCCAGATCAATCTGCGGCCGACCACAGCCGATCATGTGTCTAAAAGCGTGACACAACCCAGCGCTCTGACCTTGCGCGAGTTTCAGGTGCTCTCCCTGCTCGCCCAGGGCGCAAACACCGCCGACATCGCAACAGAACTGGTGGTCACTGAAGCCACTGTGCGCAACCATGTTCAGCATATCCTGCATAAACTGGCCGTACATAGCCGCCTGGAAGCAGTGGCCTTCGCCAGAGAGAATAATCTTTTGGACTGAAGCGAACACCCCCAACTGTAACTCCGTAGCCGGACCCTCCCAACGAGTGCCGTGTTCCACGCCCACGGGCACGCCTCCCACCCAACCCCCCTCCCAACGAGTGCCGTGTTCCACGCCCACGGGCACGCCTCCCACCCAACAGCGTTGCTTTCGAGCCGCCTCTACGCCGCCCCGCAGAAAGCGTTCGTCTCTTGGGCCTTCCTATGCGACCACGTATCTTCCGCATTTGACATTCTGATCAGCGTCGACTCAGTCTAGGATGCCGAATACACGGCCGACGGGGAAACCATGTGGCCTGGTTGACGAAGGTGCGAGTTATATAGAGAATGAATGTCTGTCACATGCGGCACACCTTCACCATCGTTACACGCCCTGCCGTCGGCAGAACATAGAGATGAACACCCACTATCGGCACCCCATCAGCAAACAGGAGAACCCACCCATGTCGTCCGATTTGCGGATTACCCGTCTCACAGTAACCCACTACACGACTGAGTTTGCGGATTTGGACCTGGAGGAGACCCTGGGCTTTGATACAGTCTACAAGCCTGGCGGTCGGTTGACCACATCCGGCAGCATCCTGACGATTGAGACCAACGCCGGGTTGACAGGTGAAACCCCCGGCAGCGTAGATGCCCGCACGGCCCGCTACCTGCTGGGACGCAATCCTCTGCAACGGGAGATCATCTGGCACGACCTCAAGCGGGCCAACCGCAGCGCCAATGCCACGCCACCGGGTGCGGTGGACATCGCCCTGTGGGATATGGCCGGCAAGCTTTACAACGCACCCATCCACCAACTGTTGGGAGGCTGGCGCAGCCGGCTGCCTGCTTATGCCAGCACCTACCATGGAGATGAAAACGGTGGCCTCTCCACCCCAGAAGATTTCGCCGCCTTTGCCAAACACTGCAAAGAGGCATTGGGCTACCCCGCCTTCAAGATCCACGGATGGATCAACGGCCCGATTGAACGGGAGGTAGCCGCCGTCCTGGCGATTCGGGAAGCGGTGGGACCACAGATGGCCCTCATGCTGGATCCGGCCGGCGCCTTCCCCACCTTTGACGGTGTGCTACAGGTGGGCCGAGCCTGTGATGCAGCGCATTATATGTGGTATGAAGACCCTTTCCGGGGCGGCGGCTTTTCTCAGTTCGCCCATGTGCAACTCAAACAACTGATAAAGACCCCTATGCTCATGGGGGAACACATCCGGGGGCTGGAAGCCAAGGCCGACACCATCACCGGCAGGGCCACGGACTACGTGCGCGCCAACGCCGGTGTGGACGGTGGCATCACCGGCGTCATGAAGATTGCGGCTCTGGCCGAGTCCCACGGCCTGGATGTGGAATTGCATGGAGGTGGTTTGGCCCATCGGCACTGTATGGCGTCGATTCGCAACACCAACTATTATGAACTGGGGCTGGTGCATCCCAGAGTTCCCGACAACAAACCGCCCATCTACGGCGAACGACGTTGGTTGGACGAACTGGATTCGGTAGATGCCCAGGGCTGCGTCGCCGTCCCCAACGGACCCGGCCTGGGCGTGCCCCTGGATTGGGAGTGGATCAACAGCCACAAGAGCGGAGAGACAGTCTACGAATAGGGTTTATGTATTTGTCAACGAGAACCTGAAAGCGATCTGGCCATCCTGACGGTAATACCATACCGGAGATCTCTGATCCGACTCTTAATGCCGCTCGTGTACCTTCCACCAAAGCTTGAGGAGAAGATATGGGAAGTGAAAATCTGTTTACAACGGCATCCTCACCGGAAAGCCTGGGTATCCCGTCGCAGGCGATCCTGAATTTCTTGCAGCGGATCGACGCCGAGCGCATCTGCATGCACGGGTTTCTGCTGGTCCGGCGCAACCAAATTGCGGCTGAGGGATATTGGGCTCCGTGGTCGGCAGAGCGCAAACACCGCATGTACTCGGTCAGCAAAAGCTTTGTCTCGTTGGCGGTCGGGATGATGGTCGACGAAGGCAAGCTCAGGCTTGACGATCGGGTGGCCGCCTATTTCCCAGACAAACTGCCGGAAAAGCTTCATCCGTGGCTGGCTGCCTCGACTGTGCGCGACTTGCTCACAATGGCAACTGCCCATTCGAGAACCTCCTATACACGTGACGATCTCGACTGGGTGTGGACCTTCTTCAACCGGACCCCCTCGCATCCGCCCGGCACGATCTTTTCGTACGACACGGCGGCCACCGTCGTGCTCACGGCTACCGTCGAGCGGCTGGCCGGCATGCCCTTTCTAGACTACATGCGCCCGCGTTTCCTGGACCGGATCGGCTTCTCCACCGATGCCTGGTGCATCCGCACGCCCGAGGGTGGATCGTGGGGTGGATCGGGGGTCATCTGCACGCTGCGCGATCTGGCCAGAGTCGCACTCGCCTGCATGAACGGCGGCCTGTGGGGTGACGAAAGGGTTCTGCCGCAGGAGTACGTGCGCGCCGCAACCTCTAAGCAGATCGACAATACTATCCAGGGAAACTGCGGGTATGGCTATCAAATCTGGCGTGAGCAAGCGAACGGATTCTCCTTCCGGGGGATGGGCAGCCAGTACGCCATCTGTTTTCCCGACCAAGAGTTTCTGTTCACCTGTATCGCCGATACTCAGGGCGCACCGGCGGGCAGCGCCATTCCTAGCGTGATGCGGGAGGAGATCTACCCCCACCTTTCAAACGCACCGCTTGCGGAGGACCGTAATGCCTACCGGGCGCTCTGCGACCAGATCGAGCGGCTCGCAGTCCTGCCCATCGCTGGGGATCCTGATGCGCAGGCACTGCCGGCAGTCGACGGAGCCTGGTATGTTTTGGAAGCCAACCCGATGGGAATCACGCGTATGCGCCTCTCCTTCCAAGGGGATCAGGGCACCTGGGAGTATACCAACGGCCAGGGTGACAATGTGCTGCAGTTCGGTGTCGGGCGCGTGCTCTCGGGCAAGTTCCCGCAACGCAGCTACTTCGGCGAACAGATTGGCTCGGTCCCCGGCATCCAATACGATTGTCTGGCCTCGGCGGCCTGGATGGACGGGCACACGCTCAACATGGAGGTCTACATCACAGATATTTACCTGGGCGGGCTGCGCCTCTCTTTCGCCTTCAAGGGGGATGAAATCGGTATCTTGATGACGAAACAAGCCGAGTGGTTCCTGGACGAATACGATGGGTTCGCCGGCGGAAAGCGCCTCTAGCCTGTCAACCCCGGCGTCCTGTGAGTACACTTTGAAACCGAGAGGTTTCTGACTAGAAGATTGAAAGCGCCTACCCAGGTCATGAGTTCGTTGGCGCCGTGGCGCGCTACATGCCGCCGGCATCATGGCGCACGCGTCGGCGCTGTGTGATGGGAACGTGCTGTGCGTAGCAGATCGGGGAGATGCGCCAGTGGCAAGTTGCGCTTTCCTCCAACTTTCAATCAAACGCATTCAAACGCCTATAGAGACGACAAACAAACGTCTATAGAAACGGCCGGCAAACGCCCCCTCCGCTATGCTCCTCTCATCACAACAAACCGATGACAAAGGAGCAAATCACATGAATATGTCGCCTGCACTACCCACCCTCGATACAGTGGAGACGCCCGTTGAGCAGTTGAAGTCGAGCATCCAGGGAGATGTTTTCTTGCCTACATCGCCCGCTTACGATGAGGCGCGGCTGGCATGGAACCGCAAAGTGGAGCAGCACCCGGCACTCATTGTCGACGCACAGTGTGCAGACGATGTGGTGCGCGCCGTCACCTTCGCCAACGAACAGGAGATGGAACTCGCAGTTCAGGCCACGGGACATGGCAATGTCCGTCCGGCAGATGGTTGTTTACTCATCCTCACACGCAAGATGACCGCCGTCGAAATCGACGCAGCGACACAAACCGCATCCGTCGAAGCCGGCGTCAAGTGGGGGGCCGTCCTTGCGGCGGCGCAAGGGCACGGGCTGGCGCCGTTGCTAGGATCCTCACCCACGGTGGGCGCAGTTGGTTATACCCTGGGTGGCGGACTGGGATGGCTGGGTCGCAAATATGGGCTCTCCCTTGACAACGTGGTGGCGTTCGACGTGGTGACGATGGACGGTCAACTGCGCCGGGCTTCCACTTCCGAGCACAGCGATCTCTTCTGGGGATTGCGGGGCGGCGGCGGTAGTCTGGGCATCGTCACAAGTATGACCATCCGCCTTTTCCCTGTGAGCGAGGTCTATGCGGGCAATCTCTTCTACCCGGTGTCGATGGCGCGCTCCGTCTTCCAGCATTACCGACAGTGGATCGAGACCGCACCGGATGAGTTGACGTCATCGGTGCTGGTGATGAACTATCCGCCCGTGCCTCAGTTGCCGGACTTCCTACGTGGACAGAGCTTCGTCCTCGTGCGTGGGTGTTATAGCGGCGATATTGCAGAGGGGGAACGTCTGCTGGCACACTGGCGTAGCTGGCAGGCGCCGTTGGTCGACGACTTCAAGACCATTCCCTTCAGCGCAGCGGCGACCATCAGCGCCGATCCGGTGGACCCAATGCCTGCCTTCAACACCGGCGCCTGGCTGCACGCGCTGACGGACGAAGCCATCGACGCCATTGTCGATTACGCAACGGGACGGGGCAACCCAAGTCCGCTCATCTTTGCGGAGGTGCGCCATGCGGGTGGCGCCATCCGGCGTCAAGCTGCGGATGGAAGTGTCTACGGCAATCGAGACGCTGAGCTACTGCTGTCGCTGGTGGGTGTGGTGCCCACTACAGAGGCGCAAGCACAGTTGGTGCATTACACAGATGAACTCAAGTCCGCTCTTCGACCGGCGTTGACCGGCGGCGTCTACATGAACTTCCTCGAAGGGGAAGAATCGCGACAGCGCATTCGTGACGGTCTACGTCCTGGTGGGTATGAGCAACTGGCTCGACTCAAAGGCCGCTACGATCCAGACAATCGGCTGCGCTATGGGTTTAATGTCACGCCTACCGACTCGGAGTCGGTCAGATAACCCAGCTTCGACGCCAACAGGGAGTGGTACGACGGGAAACAAAACCGCCGTGCTCCCTGCCCAATCGCAGGGCGCACACCAAGTACCTCAAACTCAGTTGCTCGTTACACCACAACACCGTCTTCGATCTACCACCTCAAACGGTACAACGTTACCAGGTCGATCAAATCCAATGCTGTTGATCCCAGCCTGTCATCCCCAACATAAGGTTGCGTTAAAGAGGACGATCACCTCACATAAGGATTTAGTCCGATCCTAGATCTATCTTATAGGTGTGCAGTTGATCCCAGAACGATGGACTTCAGCACAGAATCAGATAGAAAACTCACCTTTCACATAGGTAAAATAGGAGACAGATCATGGACATGGCCCTAAACGCAAACGTGTTTTGCAGTGATGGATTCTGTGGAAAATCGACCTACCTCGTCGTGCAACGCAAATCCCACGAGATCACCCACGTGGTGGTCAAAGAGGATCGCTCACCACACGGCGAACACTTGATTCCGGTGGAATGGGTCACCAATGCCGGCCCTAACCGCATCGATCTGCAGGCGACGAGAGACGACGTTACCCACACCGACGATTTTAAGACCACCCATTTCGTGGAAGTTGACGTACCCACCGCGGTAGGCTACGGATACATGTACGCCTGGCCCTACGACTTCATCCCAGAAGAGCGGATGGTGCCCGTCCACGACGAAGTGGTTCCGCCCGGCGAGGTAGCGATCCACAAAGGCTCTGCCGTCCACGCCAAAGACGGTCACATCGGGCGAGTGGACGAGTTGCTGGTAGATCCAAGCACCCACAAGATCAGCCACCTGGTCCTGCGCAAGGGTCACCTGTGGGGGCAGCGCGATGTGTTGATCCCCGTGGATCTGATCGACTACATCGAAGAAGACGACGTACACCTCAAGGTCGACAAACACGCCGTCTCCAGCTTGCCCACAGAGCCGGTGCGCCACTAACCACGGGAAGGAAGACCATCATGACGAAGAGCTCAATGACTCAGACCAACAAGACACAGAACGACACGACAATGTCAGATGCACTTACCACGCTGAACAACACCCACCGCTCCGACTTCGATCGAGAGTGGGCGATTCACAAACTAAGCAGGAGCCCAACACCGCAGAACACGCGGCAGGCTGGTTGCCGCCCTCGAAGACAACGAATTCGGCGTCCGCTGGGCAGCCGCCGTGGCCCTGGCCGAGTTAGGACAACCGGCGCTACGTCCGCTGTTGGAGGCGTTAGTCACCCACCCAGAAAGCGTCTGGCTGCGCCAGGGCGCATACCACGTGTTGCACTACATCGCAGATTCGGCGATCTCCCGACAGACGCTTCCGCTACGCCGGGCGCTGAAAGGACCAGGCGCCACCTACGCCACCGCCGGGGTGGCGGCCCAAATGCTGGCCGAACGAGGATGGCTCACATCTAGCGATCTCACATCGGCAGATCGCCCATCTACCGAACCGACGAACTGACAACGGCAAGCGGTTAGCACAGGAGTGAGACAGACGTGAGCCTGCAAAACGCATACAAGAGATTCGAGCAAGAGCGTCATCCACCTGACTGGGTGAAACGTACGCTGGCGTCGCCGTCCGTCATTGACTGTGCCTCAGTTTTTTCCTTAACTGTACTGGCCTCTCCGGTGTGACCGCGCAGCAGGTAGAAACCATAGATGGCCATCAACCCCGCAACACCGATCTTAACAAAGGGGAGGTAGAGTTCCACTTCGCCCGCCTCGAGTCCACCTGTGGCGCTGAATTGCAGGAAGTCGTTGAACGCATGGAGCAGAACCAGCGGCACGATGGTGTTCATGCGGATGCGCAATGCGCCGAGTCCGATGGCGCCCAGAAACGATGCAATGATCTGCGACACCACGAACAGGGGATCGCGCCCGACAAGAAACGAATTGGCGTGAATGATCCCAAACACTGCGGCCGAGATCAGCACCGCCTGCATCGTGCCGCGCGGCAGAAACGTACGCAGCAGGACACCACGGAAGATAGCTTCCTCCTGAAAACCGATCAGCAATGTGACAATGATGAGAACGATGATGCGATCCGGCGACGGGAGCTGCGGTTGCAGGAACAGTGTTGGCCCGACAAGCAGTGCCAGCGGGATGATAAGGAGGTGCAGGTTCTTCCAGTGTGATGGAGCATTGAAGCCTGTCTTACCCCACCAGCGCATGATCCCGATAAGGATTGCCGCGAAGACGGCGTTGAGCAACAGCATGGGCAGATCAAGTGAAAGCACGGGAATGCCTGCCAGGTTACTGACCAGTAATGCCCCGATCACGATGGCTTCCAGCACGAACAGGACGATGACCGCGAACAGTGTGGGGCGTTGAATGGCAAGGTTTTTCATTTGCTTACTTTCTCCCTATCGACTGAATGAGCAGCATATCTTTTTGGTTTTCACGGTTTAGCACAAACGCAACCACAAGCAGCACGGTTGCCACCCCAAAAGGCACAATCAGGAAGGTGAGTGCAGGTGCAAACAGAGCGGCGACAACGGCAACTAACACCAATCCCAAAGCGCCAATCAGGTAAGCGATGCTGTCATAGACCCAGTAAAAAGGGAGGAAGTGTGCACCGACCAAAGAAGCAAGATACCAGGGCACACTCTCGGGCGACGCAAAGTACGCGCCAAGCATGACAGGAATAAACAGGATCTGCAGCCCTCCGATCAGTCCACTGAGCAAAGACATGGGATGATCTTTGGCAAAGGTATCAATGCCCATCCACTGCCCGATGAGCAGGCCCAGTGGAAACAGCAGCCCTGCACCGAACAGGTAGACGATGGCTTCATGTGGCTGGTTGGTCAGCGGTAGTCTGTCCGGTAGCAGCAGGCTGAGCACACCGAAGGTCGTCCAGAGGAGGATGCCGCCGAGGATGTTGTTGATACCCCGTTGAGTGACGCGGGCATAGGCTGATTTTGTGGTAGAAAAGTCCATGTTTGACTCCAGATTCAGGTAGGTTTAAGAGACGGCTATCGTTGCTGCCAGAAGGTGAGCAGCACTAGATTCATAAGGACTACCACGCCGAAGGCAATGGCAGCGCCACGCTGTTGTGCCATCCACAGGGCCAGCACACCTGCGCCAAACAGCGTGATTTCCACCACCAGCCGCAGCGGATCTGCAAGCCGGTTCGATGACGCCGGTGCAACCCACACACCCCAGGCAATCGCTGCCACCAGCGGCGCTCCGATCCCCAGCAGCCAACGCAAGACACCGCCATTGCTCTGAAATCCCCAGTATCCCAGCGCACCCAACAAGGTCAACTCAAGGGCAAAGCGGAGTCCTAAATTGATCATCGTCATCTGTTTTTCTCCTCTTGCCGAAATCAGTGGCATGACAAAGTCAATGGACACACTTTAGCGTGACCAGCGGCCCATGGCTCTACCCGTTTGGGTAGAAAGGGTGGGTAGATCCTAGTCGATGAGGTTCAGTGCGCGTGCCCGTTCGATGGCCTGGGTGCGATTGCCGACACCCAATTTGCTGTAAATTTCCTTCAAGTACCACTTGACGGTGTTCACAGAGACAAACATTTGCGCGGCCATCGCCTGATCGGACAAGCCTTCGGGCAGGCGTTTGAGGATTTCCAGTTCGCGTTCGTTGAGCGGATCGAGCAGTGCGGGATGATCGGTGCGAGGGGACGGCGCGGGGACTCTCTCTTGCTGGAAGATCTCTGCGGCAAAAGGATGCTCGATCTGTTGGAGGAGGGGGCGCAGCACAGCCAAATCATTCAAGAAGATGCGCAGGTAGCCGCCCGGCGCGGCCAGGTTGACTGCCTGGAGCAGGTATTGGCGCGCCTCGACATGGTCACCCTGCTCAAGACAGAGCCGCGCTTGCAGGATGTAAAGCTCGGCCAGGCGGGCCAACTGGCGATGTGTCGAGGCAAAGGAAATCAAGCGCGCAAGCTGAGACTGGGCGGTATGCCAGTCGCCGACGGCCATGCAGGCGCGCACCAGCACAAACTGCTCGATCTGAAACCACCAGTGCAGCACAACGGGTTCAACCTGGATCGATTCGGCATGGCGCTTCATCCAGGCTGCTACCCGTGCCGTGTTGCCTGTCGCCAGGTCAAGACGCGCTTGACAGGCGTCGGCGGTGCGATACGCCCAGGCAATCTTGATCGCCGTTGCCGTCTCATGCAGCGTATCCAGACAATGCTGCGCCCGTTCAAACTGTCCGCACATCTGATGCACGTAGGCGGACCAGATCAAGCCGTCAATAATGATATCGGCTACGTCACCTTCCTGGCCGCGGGCAAGGCCATTGGCAAAGTGTAACTGTGCCGCTTCCAGATCATTACGCTCGTAGGCGATGCGCCCGGCGATGACGTCGGCGAATCCGCGCAGTGGAGACCACTGCCCGTGCGAACGCTGCAACGCCTGTTCAATGCGTTTCAGGTAAGCTTCTGCTGCCTGCAAAGAACCCTGATCCAACTCAATCTGGGCGCGGAAGGCGCAGGAGGTAATCAGTGTATGAGAATCGCCGGAACGCTGCGCCAGTGCGATGGTTTCGTCGTTGTAGTGCATCAGGGCCGGCACATCCCCGCGGATCATGGCTGAGGACGTCAAGTTCATGGTCGTAAATGCCTGCCAGACCAGATCATCCGGTGCCAGGTGGGCGCGGGCCGCCAGGGTTTCGCTGTGGCCAACTTCCCCTCCGTGCAGGATGCGCGCCACGAAGGCGCGTAGACTCAGGATACGCCCACGCCAACGCTCAGGATCTTCAGATGCCGGCAACGCGTTTTCGGCAAGTTGCAGGTAGTGTTCCATGTCGTGGACTTCCCCGGCGGGCAACATGGTCCACGCTTTGAGGATGCACAACCCGCTCGATGCCGCCACCACCTCGGCTGGAAGCTGATTCGACCACTGGAGTAGTCGCTTCAGCTCTCCGCGAAACCAGAAGTAGTCGCTGTGCCGTTCGATGAGCCGGGCCGCCGTCTGCCAACTCTGGGCGGTGATGGCATAGTGAATCGCCTCCGAAAACAGACCTTCCTGCTCGCACCATGCACTTGCCCGGCACATGAGATCAGCGGCGGCATCGGGCGATTCCCGCTTGAGCTGGAAACGCAAGAGATCGGCAAAGAGGTGGTGGTAGCGGTACCAGATGCCCTGGTCGTCCAGCGAAATCAGGAAGAGATGACGACGTTCAATTTCTGCCAGGAGAGATTGAGTAGGACTGGCGACAGGTGGTTGGAGATAGGCACCATTGTCAAGCACGAAATCACACAGTTGGGCCGTGAAGCGGTCGAGGACCGACGTGTAGAGCAGGAAGTGCTGCATTTCTGCGCTCTGCTGGGCAAGGACTTCCTCGATCAAGTATTCCATCACGTAGCGATTACTACCGGCAAATGCCTGGATGAAGGCGCTTTTGTCTTGTTTTGTACGCATAGACAGTGCGGCCAACTGAATACCGGCAATCCAGCCTTCCGTCCGCCGTTCAACGGTGGCGATACGCTCAGCGGAAAGATCGAAGCCCAACACATCGTTGAGCAGTTGCGCCACTTCGGCTTCGGAGAAGCGGAGATCCGCGCTGCGGATTTCCGTCAATTGGCGGCGGGTGCGCAGGCGCGCCAGCGGCAAGGGCGGATCGTTGCGCGTGGTCAACATCAGGTGCAGATTGGGTGGCATGTAATCCAACAGGAAGCTAATTGCCTGGTGGATGTCTACATTCTCGATTTGGTGGTAGTCGTCCAGCGCGATGACGAGACGCTGCGGAATTTCTGCAATCTGGTTGAGCAGATCGGTGAGGATGCCCTTGATCTGCGCCGGGCCGACGGAGGTGATTCCGTCCACCGGAAGCGTACAGGCAGGCAGGGCACGCTGCACAGCGTTGAGCAGATAGCGGACGAAGCGTGCCGGATCGTTGTCGTCGACATCGAGGGTCACCCAGGCCAGGCGCGTCTCGCCCGTCAGCGTGGCTGCCCAGTCGGCAATCACACTGGTCTTGCCGGAGCCGGCGGGCGCTGCGATCAGTGTCAGTTTGCCGGTCAACCCGTCCTGAATTTGCTGGATCAGGCGCGGACGGACAATGTGATCCTGCCCAGCCTCGGGCAAGTAAAGTTTGGTGGCAATCAACCGATCGGGCATGTGGGGTGCGCTCCTGATATGGTTGCCGATGTAGCCGCTTACATTATAACGGCAAACGTCGATTTCCACCCAGCAATTTTACCCGTTCGGGTAATGCCTGCTACCCGAGTCTTCGGGTATGCTCGTTGGTGTATGACGGTCTGCGCCTGATTTGGGTTTGGGGTTGGGAGATACCTTTTGATGTTTCGCTACCGTATCGATGTGCAGGAAGAACTATCTGAAGCGTGGTCGGATTGGTTTGAGGGATGGCAAGTTCAGATCAATTCTGTTGGCCACACACAATTGACCGGTGCTGTACGCGACCAAACCGAACTACACGGCGTCCTGGCCAAGATTCGTAATCTGCGCTTGACCCTGTTGTTGGTCCAAGTTGAGCACGAGGGCGAAGAGATTCCATAGGAGAACCCAGATGCTCCATTACATCTGCCAGACCTGCGGTACCCAATTCAGCGAGAGCGCAGCACCGCCTGCCCGCTGCCCCATCTGTGAGGACGAACGCCAGTACATTGGTTGGGGCGGCGGATAGTGGTCAACGCTCGATTCCCTTGCTCGAATCATCGCAACGAAGTCCGGCGGCCGGAACTACAGCTTGTCGGCATTGGCACCCAACCCTCCTTCGCCATTGGCCAACGGGCGTTGTTGGTGCAAAGCGACGACGGCTTCGTGCAGTGGAACTGCGTCAGCCTGCTCGACGAGACAACCATTGCCGTCGTGAAGGCATTGGGCGGCATCCGCGCCATCGCCATCTCGCACCCTCACTGGAATTAGTGATTTGCTCGTTGGGGTACGGCGGCAGAACGAAACGGATACGCAATGCAAATTGATGCCGTCGTACCCCTTCCCGCAAGGGTTTTCAGGAAAGCAACCTAATCTGATTCTGCTGCGCCAGGTTCTGGCTGGACTAGAACAAAGTCCTCCTCTACCAGGATACGTACACTGTTGTCTGCCAGGCCCACAGCAATCACACTGGCGTCGCTCGGTAGTGCGACGCTGTTGACGGCAGGCCCTGGCTCTTGCAAGGACAATACTCGTTCGCCGGTTTCGCCACTCCAGGCCAACACACTGCCGTCATCCGCACCGGATACGAGTATGCTGTCTGAAGCCCACACCACGCTGTTGACGCTGCCTGTAGACCCTTGCAGCAACTGCGGTTCTTCCTCGACATTGCGCCACACAAGAATGCCCACTCCTTCTACGCCTGCCGCAACACCGATTTCCTCTAAGAACGCCAGGCTGGTGACAGCCGCAGGCGCGTCCAGGGTCAGGAGTGGTTCGCCGGCTTCTACATCCCAGATCGTCACATGTCCATCGGCTGAGCCCGTGAGCAGATATGCCTCATCGGACGCCCATTGCAGGCTGTTGATGGCAGCCGTGCCGGCGTCACCGAAACTGAGCAGGCCCACGTCTGGCTGCCCACTCAGCACCGCCTCGACATTCCATACCATAGCCACACCGTCTGCCGTACCGGCAGCCAGGAAGCTGTTTTCCGGCGACCACATCACGCTGTTGACGGCGACAGTGCCGGGTTCACCTAGCGTCAAGAGCGGTTCCGCTGTCTCGTTGTTCTCGACGGCCTGCACATCCCAGATTTGCACGGTGCCGTCCGCCAGGCCGGTGGCCAGGCCCCAGCCTTCGGTTGCCCAGGCGACACTGTGGACGGCAGGGGATCCAGGACCCGTCAGCGTGAGCAGTGGGGCATCCATGTCGATTTCCGGCTGCCAGATCAAGATAGCGCCGTCCTGTGAGCCGGAGGCGAGCAGCTTTCGCTCCGACATCCAGGCGACGCTGCGCACGCCGTCACGGGTCGGGCTGCTTTGGGTTTCCTCGTCCTGGCCGGTTTCCACGGTTGATTCAGACGCCGATCCGATCTCATCGTCCTTGGCCGCGGACGTCTGCGCCTGCACATCTTCGACGGTGAAAGTGGTTGCGTGTGATTCTTGCGCCGCCAGGTTGTCGGTTTCCACAACCGCCTGGCTGGTGATGACGGCGCCGCTCAAGTTAACCCAATCGGTGATGGGCAATGTCCCCGTGACGGTGCCGGTGATCATCAGGTTTTCGGTCAGCCGCGCAAGGACAGTGCGGGTGAGGGCGGCGCCAGGCGCCAGATCGACGGCAGGCCAGACAAGCATGCCGCCCGCTACTTCCGCACCTTCCGTCTCAAGCGGTGTCAGCCACTCGCTCACAGACATGCGCAGGCGCATGTTTTCGGCTGCTGCATCAGCGTTGACATTCACCACCTGCACGGTGTACGTAACCATCCCACCTGCCTGAACGTTCTGTTCCGGTTCGACGGTCTGGCTGATAAGTGGTGGACGCAGGACAGAGACCGTGAACGTACCCGCCGATGTGCGGTTGCCCGCCGCGTCCGCGGCATAGATGACGAGACGATACTCGCCGCCGAGGGACGGTGTCAGATTGTGTGCGAAAAACCCATTATCGATGACAACCGATTCTGTGGCCGTCTGCCCCAGCGGATCGGTGACAGCCACCCAGATCCCATCGACGCCGACACCATCCGGGGTAGCACCGGTCAGCACCGTCTGCGACGTGTTGATCAACATGCGGGTGATGCTCTGTGTCACTTCAAGGACGGGCGCCACATTGTCAACCTGTACGGCGATGACCAGCGGCGACTCGGTGCGATGGCCGTGTTCATCGGTGGCGACGATCTGGCGACTGTAGATCTCGCCGTCGGTCTCGCTCACGTCGGCCCGGTACGACCAGATGCCGGTGAAGGTCTGCGCGGGCGTGACTGCTGCAAAGCGCAGGATGGCCTCATGGAATTCGCCTGTATCGTTGCCGGGATACTGATCGCAGAGGGTTAGGTGCCACGCCCCGTTTGCATTCTCGCCGGCAAAGATCGACAAGCGCTCTTGCGGATGATAGGTGTTGCCTGCATAGCTGTCCGTCATGCTGTGATTCGTCCAATCCACCGAAAGCGGGTCGAGGCCAAGATCGCCAAAGAGCGCATTGACGTTCTGGGCCGACACATTGCGGTCGAAGCCGAACAGTGTCACCTGGGCGCCGGAGGGCGACGCCAGGATGGCTGTGAGATCGCTGCGGTAAGGATGGGCGATGCGCAGCCCGATTTCGACATCGGCGACGGTGAAGTTGTCGTTAATCTCAACTGTGCGGACCAGGCCCACTGCGCCTGCCGGGCAAGCTGTGGCGGCCTCGATTTCGGCGTCAATCGTCAGCGGTGTGGATGGCTGATCGCTGTAGCTGTACACCGACGGCGCGATGCCGAGCGCTGCCGGGCGCAAGTCGGCCCTTTCGCAGCGCTCGCCGTCTGTCTGGCAGACTTCGACGCTCTGGAGTGGAACATTGTCACTGTAGGCGCCGGTCAGTTCGAGGATTGTGTCGGCCACCAACGCAGGCGCCACGCCTTCTTGTGCTTCAAAGTTTGCAATCGGACCGGAAAGAGAGAGCTGTGGCGCGTCCCCATCGATGATGACCTGGCGAGGCGCCGACCAATCGCTCTGATGGCCGAAGATGTCGACGGCTCTGGCGCGCACGGTGAAGACGGCGCCATGCGCAGGAACTTCGCCGCCGTTGGTGGCGACGACGTCCCAATCGCAGGCCCATTGACCGTCTAGCGGAGTGTCATCGATGCAGGTGAAGCTGCTGCCGTTCGCCTCGATCTCGACGGCAGGCACGGCAGAGAGATCCCGCACCACGCCGCGGACGGTGGCGCTGATCGCCCCACTGGCGTTGAAGTCGGGGTCGATGGCGATGTAGCCAGGCGCGCCGTCGTCGGGTGTGTATTCGACGGAAAGGCGGTGGGCCGGATTGGCGTTGGCGTCGCCAGAGAGGGCGCAGCCGTCGCGCTGATAGGACGGGTCGATGTCCAGCGTCACGCCGGTCACGCCGTCATCGCCCACGATACCGGTGAGGGGGAGTGTCCCTGATCCAGGCGGCAGATTCAGGTCAAGCCAACCCGGGCAGCCGTCCACCCAAGACACATCTTGAAAAGTGACGCCGGCCTGAGGATTGTCCAGCGCTCCGTTGCTGTAGAGATAGGCGGGCAGGTTGATCGGCTCTGCCGTGGGGTTGAGGAAGCGCAACGTGTAGGTGACGGCCGCGCCGGGGGGCAGCGGACGATGACGGCTGTCGGCCAGGCCGTTGCCCTCGAATACCGCCAATGCGCTCAACGAGAGCGGTCGTTTTGTCTGCGCAATGCAGCCGGCGAAGGAAGGATTGCTCGGGCAGTACTCGTCCGCCAGCCAGCTTTGATACACAGCGTCATACGGGGCGAAGAGGAGATCGCGTTGCGTTGTATTCATACCGGCTTCAGCCAGAAGCAAGCGGGTTGCGTCCTCTGTGGGATCGTACGAGAAGCCGTCGCCCTGGCTGCTGAGACTGAATGCCAGATTGGCTTCGGGCTGGAAACAGGTCCCCGCGGCCAGGGGAATCGCGTAGCGATCCGTGAGCATCATGCGATGCGGCTGCTCTGCGTCCGGCGCATTGGACACGACCCATGCGCTATCTACCGGATTGGCGTAGGGCAGCACCGACCAGAGGCGCAGCCCCTGGCTCGGCCCTTCCTCGGCGTCTACGGCAAAGGCGACAAGATCCAGCGCTGCCGTGGGATCCCCAATCAAAGTGAAAGGGATCACCAGATCCGTGTACCTGGCATCCGGTTCATGGCTGAAGGCATAGGCCCCGCCCAACTCATGCAGCAGCCCCTCGTCGACCCAGCCTTCGCCGTCCCAGTGCAGGAGATGGGCGCGTTCGCCGTCGACCACCCACAGGGCGTAGTCTGCCTGCATGGCGCCCGCGGCTGGATTGTCGACATCCGCGCCGGTGGGCAGGAGCAGGACGCTGCTCTGCGCCGTGCTGGGGTAGGGGTTGTAAGCCGCCATGCTCCCCTGCCCGGGCAGTGTGTCCAGGTAGACAAAGAGATCGCCGTCTGTCTCCCAGTCCGCGCCTGTCCACAGGACGTGGAGCAGGCTGTCGTCCCAGGTCAGGTAGAGGGACTGGGCTGGGTCCATGCGCGAATCCGTCCCAAGCAGCGTGCAGCCGTTGTTGCGCCATGCCCGATTCGGGGCGGCGAACTGGGTGCCATGGATCTGCGGCATGTGGACGAAATCGGGCATCCCCGGGGCGTCGACCACATACGGGCCAAAGACCTGACGATAGCTGTTGCCCGATCCGTCTGCGGCGACAAGGTGGAAGAAGAGCATCTGCGCACCGTCGGCGGCGGAAAGCTCGATCCTTTGCTCGAATTGGATACCGGCGTCGGGCGCAGCGGCCAGGGAGAGGGCGTCGACAGGGGTGGTGATGCTCGTCGACCAGCCATACCAGAGATCGACGCCGTTGGCGTCCACGGTGGGTGAGATGGCGACCGAGAGGTCGACCGCGGCAGTGCTGTAGATGTGGTTGGCGACGGCCGACTCTCCGTTGATCAGAATGATCGGCTCGCCAGGATGCGGCGCCTGAAAGTCGAACGTGACGGGATGCTGGATTGTGGTGGGTGTCTGTAATGCATCGTAGACGGTCACGTCCAGCGTGCCGACCGTGTAGTCGGTGGGGCTATCGGCCGCGGAGGCGTGCCAAACTGCACGCCACGGCGTCGAGGCATAGACCGGATTGCCGCGCAGGTAGCCCACCGGCGCCGTGTTGGGGATCAATTCAAGCGCCAGATCGGTGCGGGTCCCATTCACTTCTAGCGCGGCGGTGGCGCTGATCACGCCGGTGGCGTCGCGGATCTCACCGTGCAGGGTCACGCCGCTGCCCCACACATAGGTGCTGGTAGTCAGGCTGTCACTGGCGGTGACCGATGTGGGCGGCGTGGCGTCGACGAAGACGGTGCGGCTGACGGTCACCGTGCCGCTCAGCGCGTCCGTGGCCGTGGCGCTCACATGATAGACGCCCTCGGCAGGCGGCAACCAGTCTACGCGGACTTGCTGTTGTGAAAGCCCGTCGCCGGCGTAGGTTTCGCTGAACAGCGCCTCGCCGTTCACGTCAACTGCCAGCGCGGTGAGGCCATTCCACGGCGCGGCGACGAAGTGGACGGCTGTAGGCGTATCCAGGTTGCTGAGGACATCGGGCAGATCGATGAAGCGGAAGGTGTTTGGCGGGTAGGTGGCGTCGCTTTGGGTAGTGGGGGCGTAAAGACTTTCGATTTCAGCTTCGCTCAAGGCCCGATCATAGAGCCGGACCTCGTCGATCCAGCCATCGAAGCTGGTGTTGGGGACCAGATCCGGGCGCGCGCCGACCACCAGCGTGGTGTCTGGCGCCGTGTCGAGCACCACGTCGGCAGTGGCGACGGGCGCGCCATCCAGATAGTAACTGAGAATCGCCCCATCGTATACCACGCAGTGATGACGCCATTCGCTGTCGGCCTCTATCTGTGTGTTTACGTCTGTCGAGTGGGTGTAGGCGTACCAGGTATTGCCGGTATAGATCATGGCGCCGAAAGCCTGCCCACTCACAGCGGAACCGTAGTTGACCATGTGCTCGGCCCAGCCGTTCACTGCGCCATCGGAAGATTTGGCCCAAACGCACAGGCTGCGCGGCGCATTCCCCGTTGGCAGCACTGCACTGGTGGAGCTTGTCACATAGTCGTTGGACTCGACGCCGCCGAAGTAGATCGAGTAACGCTGCCCGCTGCCCGCCGGCACATCCGTCTGCCAGGCTTCAATGCAGTCCATGTTGTTGAGGGTGCCGTCGAGGGCGGTGGGCGAACGATCCTGCACCGTGCAGTTGCCCGGCCCGTCCTCAAAGTCCCAGTGGAGGATCAGGCCGCTGTCGAGATCGACATCGTTGTCCTGCGCGATGGGTGTCTCCTGCGTGGCGGGGTCGTTCATCGTAGCGGCAGGCGCATAACTGACGAATTGCAGCGATGAAGTGCGCTCAGCAGGCGAGACCGCGATTGTCGCCTCTTCGAGTGCAGCGGGCGCGGCGCTTTGGGCCGCATAGTCGGCGGGGAGGTAGGTCATTTCGGCGGTGGCGCAGTTGCCCGCAGCATCGCAGATGGATGCAGTTTGGATGGCCGGCAGTTCCACCAGCGCACAGGAGACCGTGACGCCGGTCAACTGTTTTTTGTTCTGCGCCTGGCTACCCAGGCGGAAGGTTTTCTCTACCTGTCCTTCTGTGCCGCAAGGGGTGACGATCCCCACGTCCGAGAGGAAGAGATCCGACGCCTGGAAGACGTATTTCGTACGCATCCCCTGGTCGATGGTCTGGCTGGTCAACTTGACCCGCGGCGGTAGGGTGTCGATGGTCTGGTTCAAGGGCGGTTGGGTCGGGTTGTAACCGATCTGCCCACCCTGGTCGATGGCTGTCAGATCGAGCCGGTAGATGCCTTCCAATCCCGTGGGTGCGGCCAGTGTCCAGGCGTTGTTGGCCGCGAGGCTGACCGGGTGGCCGACTGCCCTGACTAGATCATTGATCTCTGCAACGTTGAGCGCGCGCGGATAGATGCGCACATCATCCAGCGAGCCGTTGAAATGCTGGAATCCTTCTTCTTGCGAGCGCCCCAAGAAGTTGTTGGTCATGGCTGCGACCGAACCAGGCGCGTAGGTGAGCGAGGCAGTGGACTGTTCCACGCCGTTGACATAGATGCGCCCGACCGAGCGCCCGGTGACGCCGAAGATGCTGGATGGCTCGTAGTCCGCGGCTTCGGGCGCCACGGTGACGGCCACATGCACCCATTGATCGGTTGGGAGCGGCGTGTTCGTTTCCATGCTATCGCGTGACGAGAACGGATCGTCCCCGCCACCGGATCCCACGCTGAACGACAGGCCGCTGTTGGTGATGGCGAGGTCGGCGGATGCAGCCACATCTTCGCCCAAGCTGAAGACAGACTGCGGCGGAAGCATGTTGTACTCGTCCACCGCTCCGCCGCGCCAGTAGACCCAGGATGCGAAGGTGAAAGCCGCATTGTTTCCCGTAAGGCTGTTCCCCATTTCCGCCGCTAGCTGCACATAATCGTCCACACCGTCGAAGGTCAGTGCGCTCGCGCCGTGATGGCCAGGAACGGCTTTGTTGCCCGTGTCCTCTGCGCCACTGTGCAGGAAGGCGGGCCAGTTCCAGTCGCTGTTGTCGGAGAGCTGTTCCCCGTCCACCGCCAGCCGTTCGTCCAGGGGGAGGGCGAGCAGGGCGCGGTTGCCCAGACGGAGCGCCTTGATGTCCCACACGCTCAGCGCTTTCGAGAAGAAGCGAACATCGCTCATTGCGCCGTTGAACGGATCGGTAATCGAGGAGGGCAGGCGGCCAGCGCCCAGGAGCGGGTTTTCGCCGGCCACCTGATTGGGGTTGACGGTGATGCCGCCGGTGGCCATTTCCACACCGTCGAGGTAGATGCGCGCGGTGTCTCCCTCCAGGGTTACGGCGAGATGTACCCACCTGTCGACGGGCATCACCGTTTCGGTTCCGACCGATTCTCCCGCCAGGCTTGTGTTTTCACTCTGGGCGGCCAGCTTCACCCAGCCGGCAGCCGGTCCTTGCAAGGGCAGAGAGGTCATCAGCTCGAAATTCGTGATGTCGGTGCCGTTGTTGTTCGTGCGGCTGAGATCGAAGATGCGTTGCCAACCACGCCCGCCACGCCAGTAGATCCAGGCGGCGAAGGTCATGTCTTCGCTCTGGGCGACCTCTGTCGGCAGGATTACGTAGTCGTCCTGCCCGTCGAAGGTAACGGCGGCGCCGACCGGGCTGTTGCCGCTTGGGTGAGGACAGTGATCGCCTGTGCAGGTGGCGCCGTCTTCTTTGTCCTCGACCAGATTGCGGTAGATCGTCGTGGTGGCGCTGATGGGGTGAGACACCTCATTCAGCGGCAGGTAGAGCGTCTGATTCGGTAGCTGCTGGGAGAAGTAGGGCGAGGCGACGCCGCTCTGTTCGACGGCCCACAGCGGCGTGAAGGAGACCGCACCCGACGCCACACCGGCTTGTGTCACCGTGGAAAGGAGACGGATCTCATTCCCATTCAATGCGTGGTGATAGATGACAACCTGATCCGCTGCGCCGTTGAAGCCTTCGAAATAGCCGTCGGAATGGGTTGCCTTGGGGCGACCGATCCAGTTGTCTTCGCCGGTTACTGTCTTTGGCTCGATGGTGATGCGGTTGTTGCCCTGATCCACGCCGTTGATCCAAACGGAGCCTTGCTGCTCTACGCCGTTGACGTAGATGCGGGCAACGCCGTCGGCCAGGGTGAGGACCAGGTGCGTCCACTGATCGGTGGGCAGGGCCGTCTGCGTGCGCAGGCTCTGATAGTTCTGGCCGCCGTCCTCCGTAATGAAGAACTCGGGTCTGCCGAATGTCCCTGCGGCGGCAAAGTAGAAGTAGTGCTCCCAATCTTTACCGGCGTAGAGGAGGGGCCCACTTTGCCCTGGGGTAGGACCAGGCAAGTAGACCCAGGCGCCAAAGGTGAGATCGTCGGTGGCGACCGCGTCTGTGGGCAGGGTGAGGAAGTCGTAGAGGCTGTCGAATGAGAGGCCACGCCCGTCGGCTGAGACGGTGGGACAGCCATTGTCGCTGCACCAGGCCGCGCTTTGGCTGCCGCTGGTCGAAACCAGGTTGTCAAACGTCGTCCTTCCTGACTCGGTGACGCTTGGGGGCGTCTCGAAGAGGTAGGCGTAGCGCACGCCCACGGGCAGAGGCTGATCACCCAACCACCCCTGGAACACCGTGGTTTCGGTAATGAAGCGGAACGTGTCCTGGCTGGTGGGGACGCCGCTGGCAGCTTCGTCGAGTGTCATCGTGGGGGCGGCGCCGTCGATGAACAGGACGCGTCGTGGCAGATCGGTCCGATTGCCCTGAGCGTCTTCGCCCCAAACGTCCACAGTGTAGCGACCCGCCACCTGCGCCTGTCGGAAAGGATAGGCCAACGTCCAGGCTGTGCCGTCGACGGTGGCCGCATAGGGCGCGTCGCCAATGGCGTCGCCGTCCTCGTTGCGCAGGGTGACCCAGACTTGCCGCACGCCGCTGCCCGTGTCCGCGCCGATGGCCGGATCAGTGGCTGCGCCGTCCAGCCGCAGGATCTGAGCGGTCTCGATCTGCGGATGGGCGACCAGGCTTTGCAGGGCGCCATCGGCCTGATTCAAGGAGACGGACGGTCCGGTGGCGTCCACGAGGATGGTGTAGGCGGCGGATGGACTTTCGCGGTGCCCCACGGCGTCGGTGGCCCGAGTTTGTAGTGTGTAGCGACCTTCACCGCCCCATTGGCTGGGCATAAACCAGGGACACCAGGCCGGGCTGTCGTCGTCTGCCGCGTCCTGGCACGGCTGCGCCGCGATCCAGTTGACGGCGCCGCCGTTGAAGCTGACGCCCAGTTCCACCAGCGTGATGTCACTGCCGGTGTCGTTCGCGCGCACACCCAACTGCACGTCGACGTTGGCGTAGTAGTTCGTCTCCTGAGGCAGCGTTTCCGTCAGGGTGGAGGACGGCGCGTCGGCGTCGACGAAGACCTCGTGCTTGTTCTTCTCTTCGATCCAGTTGGCCTGGGTATTGTAGAGATCTGCAACCTGGTAATCCCACAGCGCGTCGGCATAGACCAGCACTTCGTCGAGTAGTCCACTGAAGTTCTGGTAGAAGGAGCTGTTTGCTTCGGCGGGTCGACCGACGGTCAACGGTGCGTCGTTGTGACAGGATTGCGACGACGCCAGTTGAACGTTCTTTTCGAACACGCCATTGATGTAGAGCGCCATGTACTCGCCATCGTAGGTGGCTGCCACATGGGTGAACTGATCGGGCGGCAGCCTGAAGTTACTGGCGACCTGGATGAGGGAGCCGCCTTCGCAGTTGCGGGTGGCAACGATCTGGCGGTCGCTGTTCATGTAGAGGGCATAGTTGCGGAAGTCACGATCGCTCTTGGCGATGATCGTCTCCCAGATGTTTCCCTTAGGCGACGATGCTGGGCTGACCCATGCCGCCAGCGTGAAGTTGTCCAGGTCCAGCCACGGGCTATCGGGAATGAGCAGACCGTCGTTGACGCCGTCGAAGCCTGCGGCCTGGGACACTTTGCCGCGGCGTCCTGCATCGGGGCAGGAATCGTCGCTGCATGTGGCGTCGACGCCACCGTCGTTCTGCCAAAGGGCCGCGCCGACGTTTTCCTCATCCAGGTGAAGCGAGACCAGGGGCGCGGTGGCCATCATGGCGGCTACATCGCCGCCGTTGTAGGGGATGCGCAGATCGTCCAGCAGTCCCATGAAGCTGGTCCCGGCAAGGGAGACGCTGTATGTCCCGGCGCCGGGCCAGGCGGATCCGTTCTTCTGATACGTCACCTGTTCGTTGTTGTTCAGGTGCAGCGTCATCGTGTTGCCGCTGAAGTTGACCAAGGTGTGGGCCCACTCGCCGACGCTGTAGGTATTGGCGGAGCAAGACGGCGCGCCCGCATTGGACGGATCGCTCAGGCAGAAGCGATTCTCTGGGCTGTAGAACAGGCTGCCAATCAGTGTGTTCTGGTCCTTGTAGATGCTAAGGAAAACGCCGGCCTTTTGCGGCTTCACCCACAGCGAGAAGCCCGGCGCCGCCTGCGGCAAACTCAGATTCTGGATGCGAATGCCCTGGGCGATCTGCATGCCGTCGCTGGCGATGTCGCCGAAGGAGACGGCCCGGTTAACACGTCCTGGCAGGCCGCTGGTGGGGCAGGAACCGGCGCAGGTACCCTGTACGCTGGTGTCGGCCACGGCGCCTTCGTTGGTGAAGTTGAAACCGGGCGCGAAGACGCCGTCCAGACCGGAGCCAGGTGGATCGTCCAGGGTGTAGTGGTAGGGTACGGATGCCGCTTCATGGAGCTGTTGTACCTCTTCTTCGCTCAAGGATCGGCGATAGAGACGCAGATCGTCGATGCTGCCATTGAAGGGGAGGACAGGATTGCGGATTTCGTAGTAAAACTCAACGGTGCCATCGCCTTTAATGTCAGGAGACCAAAAACTGGCGTAATTGGTATTGTTGTAGCCAACTTTTTGGGCGGTAGCGGTGTCGAACCGTACATCTGGAGACATGTCGTCGTCGCTGGCCGGGTCATCCTCGTACACGTAGACCCGGGCACCGCTGAAGCAGAACGTGCGCTGCTTATCAGTGAACCATTCACTGTTGCTCGGTCCATCGCCGGGTTCCCATTCGCCGCTGTCGGCATCGGTATCCTCGACCAATGTGTCCTTGTTGCCCAGATCATCTTGGAAACGGTAAACATACTCAGCGCTGGGTTCTCCAGGATCACCTTCCGACTTCGTGTGTACGTTCTTCAATTCAAATTGGCCACAGTAGTTGTCGTCGCCAATCGCGAGGATCGACCGTGCGCCGGGGCTGCTGCCAGGTGTGAAGAAATCTTTCTGTACGCCGTTGACATAGACGTTGAGCGTGGACCGGTCAAACGTGACCACCACGTGGTTCCACGCGCCCGGTGTCAACGCATTGGGGATGGGATCTGTGTCCCATGTGTCGCCCCAGCCGAAGATCAGATCTTTGTCGTTCTGCACGCGCAAGAAGACACCGGCATTGTTATACCGCCAATCCCGCCCTGCCGGCGGCTGGCCGAAGATAGCCCGCGTGCTGCCCGCGCCGGCATCCGGCTTCACCCATACAGAATAGGTGAAGGCCGTATTGCTCACATCGAAGACGTTGTCGTTGGCAACCTCGAACAGCGTACTGCCGTCCAGGCGCAGCGCGTCCCCAACGCCGACACCCGACGTCGTGGCAGGCGATCCGGCGCGCGCTGTGGCTTGGCGACCGGATGCATAGGCCAGGCGACTTTGCGCATTGTCGAAGCTGAAGCGGACATCTGACGAAGCACTCGTGGTAGCCTGCGGTGTGTCGGTTTTTGAGGCGGCCGCGCCCGCGGTGACGGTCACCGAATAAGCGCCGGAGGCTGTGTCGTCACCGACGGTGAGGAGACCGGGTTGCGTCTGTTGCTGGGTTGGGGCAAGTTGGTAGGTGGTGAGATCATCATTGTTTTGCCAGCCGGTCGGGGCATCTACCGAGAGCAGGCCGGTGAGCGTACGCCCCAGCAGGTTGTTCTGCAGTTCGGCCTCGTAAGAAAGGCCGTCTCCAGGCGCAACCAGGAGCCGGTCGCCGCCTGCGTTGTACTGCCCCTGCATCAGCAGCCGGATCTGGCGTTGGTTGAGGGCTACGGGGGCCACCACAAGTTCATCTAACGCGCCACTGAAGCTGTTGTATGTGCCAGAAAAATCGTAGCTGCCACCGATCTGCCAATCTCCGCTACCCAGGTAGCCCAGGGTGCGGGGGAAGGTGTGGGTGTCCACCGCTTCGCCGTCAAGGTAGAGCGTGGCGGTGACCGTGCCAAAATCGCCTGCGACGATGGGGCGGGTGAAGTCGTAGGTACAGGCCCAGTGATGCCAAGTCGTATCGGGTATTGCCTGGCTGCGCAGTACCGAGTCGGCTGTGAAGCCACAAGCAAACTGATTGGTGGCGCCGAAGCCCAGCCACATCTGCTCGTTGCGCGCGGTGTCTCGGCTGCCGAAGAGCAGGTCTGTGCGATCAATTTCATTGCGCCGCGCCCACAGCGCCACGGTGAAGGACCCATCGCCGAGGGGGACGGCTTCGGCCATCTCGATCACGTCGTCCACACCGTCGAAGACCAGGCCGTTGGTGAAACGCCCTTCGTGACCGGCTTGAGGGCAGGTATTGCCGCTACAGGCCGCGCTGTTTCCCTTGCCCGAACTGTCGGCAAAGACGGTGGCCCCGGCGCGTTCGTCAAAGCGCAGCAAGGTGGCCGGCGCGCCCAGCTCCGCAAGCGCGCTCTTCAATTTGAGGATGGTGGGATCGGAGACAACCCGCGGGTGCAGGCCGTACAACGACTCCTGATAGTCGGTGAACGTGTCGCGGTCGCCGTTCCACGAAAGAGGATCGCTGGTGACCCATGTACTCTGGGGAGCGCCGCCGACGATGTCGTAGACGAACTCCCATCCGCCGACCCAGTTCCCGTCTGCATCTTCGTGGAACACTTCTTCGCCGTCAAGCAGGCCGTCGCCGTCGCTGTCACTTGCCAGCGGATCGCTGCCCACCAACAATTCCACGCGATCGGTGAGGCCATCTTGATCACTGTCGGCGGTGCCCGGTCTGGTGCCCTGTTGCGTTTCGAAGAGATCGCTCAAGCCGTCGCCGTCTGAGTCCCAGAAACGATCATCGGTGTCGTTGCCACCCACCGCCGAACTGAGCAGCCCATCGCCGTCGAAATCGCGCATCACCGGGAAGGTGAGGTCGCCGTCCTGCCCCCAGGCCAGCGACACGCCGTCGCCGATCGATGCGGGCGCGTAGAACGCGTCCAACGTCGCGGGGAAGATGTCGTAGCTCAGTTGCAGATCGATGTGATTGGTCCCCTTATCGCTGCGGATGATGCAAACCGGTATGCCGGGAAGCACAGGAAGGGGCGGGATCACAGGGATCACCCAACATTCCTGCGCCGGATTGGCGTACGCCTCGCGCAGGTAGAGGGGAACAGAGACGTTGATGCCCGGTGTGTCCAGGCTGACACGGCTCTGGTCTGCGATGAGTTTGGCGGTGACCGGCTCCATCACCAGCGGATCGTCGTACTGGATCCCTGGAGAACGGTGAGAGGCGGTCAGGCTGCCGTCGGCGTTCAGTTCGCGCCAATCGCCTTCCATCTGGCCGGTGCTCACGTCGCGATCGTTCTTTTCCGTGGTCAGATCGTAGCGATGGGTGGTTTCGTCCAGGTTGTCCCAGTTGAATTGCCAGAAATAGGCCAGCGATTTCCAATCGAAGGGCTGATCGGGAAGCGTGATCTTGTCATCGACGCGCACTGTGGGGTTCAGGCTGTTGCCCACCTGGAAGCCGGCTTCTGCATTCTGGAAGTTCAGCGCGAAGTTGCTGGTGGTCAGGCGATCCTGTGCTTGCATGTTGCCAACGAGGATAGTCTGACTAAAGATGAAGAAGCGCACGGCCTCGGTGGCCAGGCCGGTGATGCCCGCGCAGAGTGAGAGCTTGGCCCCACCCGTGCGTGGAATCTCCAGGGTGGTAGCCGCCTCCAGATCGAACCCGGCCGCCTTGGTGATGGCGCAAGCCGCGGCAATGACGGCGTCGATCAGCGCGATCACGGCCACGATGATTGGCCCGACAATGGGGATGGCGGCAATCGCCAACAGGATCACGGCGACGATGATGGCGGCGATGACCCCGCTGAGCGCTGTGCTGAAGCCCAGGTCGGTGATACTGAACGCGCCGGCAATCCACTGGGTGACAAAGATGCCGACGGAGATACCGATGGCGAGCACCAGTCCGGCTACCACAGCAATCTTGGCGGCGCGGCTGAGCGGCTGGGCAGTTTTGATGGCATTGACCAGGCCACCGGCGCCCTTCACGGCGCTGAAGACGTTGTTTGCCTCGGTCGCCAGGGTCAAGGTCCCCGCGATAACGCCCAGCGCCGGCATGGCCACGTCAATAGCGGTGGAGACGGTGCCGTTTGTGCTGGCCAGTTTGCCAATCACCAGACCAATCGAGACAACCGAAATCGCCAACCCGGCAGCGGCAACCCGGTTGCTGAGATCCGCCTTGCCAAAAGCGGCCTTGAAATTGGCAAAGCGCCCCTGGGCCACTTCGCCCAGGATCGTCAATTTGGTGCGCTGGTTCACCGCGGTCAGCACTTCGTCGGAGACAAACTCGAAGTTGTCCACAATGCGGCGGGTGGCCGCCGCGCCGATCAGGCTGTCGGCAAAGTCCTCGCTGATTTCGCCGGCAATGATCTGCAAGGTAGCGCCAAGCACCTTCTCGTTGATGGTGCTGAGTTCGTCGGCCAGTTGGTTTTCTTTGTCTGGCGGCGGCACGGGGGAGTTGTCGACCGCGACCATGCGGTTGGCGCCGTACAACATACTCATGGCGAACGCCTGGTTAACCAGGACAATCCCATCGCGGACGGCGTCGCGCTCGGCCTCCGTTTTGGCTTGTGTCACGAAGTCGGCCTGTGCCGCTGCATCTTTGAGGCGCACGGAGAGCAGATCCAGGTAATCGGCGGCGGGGAAGGATTCCCACTGGCCGTCGGCGTAGCGGAACGGTTTCCAGCTAAACGAGGCCAGCGTGCTGGATGCGGCGGGCAGGGTGAGCGTAGCGCCGCCGTCCCAGCGGGCGGCTTTGTATTCTTCCTGGCGGGCGAAGATCAGCAGGGCATGATCGTAGCCGGCTTTGTAAGCGCCGTTGGTGACAAAGTTTGCCAAAATGTTGGGCGTCACCTCAGCGGGGACGCGGGCGAATTCGTCCTGTGTTTGGTATGTGTTGATCACGGCGCGCAGGCTGCCTGTGGGCGCAAAGCCTCGACTTTCCAGGTTACCGGCCAGATTCTCGTCCACTTTCAGGCGATTGTTGGCGCCGGTGGCAAAGTTGGCATCCAGCCCACTGATGGTCGACCAGAGCTGCCCATGGATGGCCTTCATGTCGGCGTCGGCGTTGGCCGGGCTATCTGGATCCTGGTAGACGACAGCCGAGCGCATTTCAACATCCTGGCGTGCGCTGAGGCCGGCAATGTCCCAAGTTTCGTTGGGGTAGAGGTGGACGATCTGCGTGTTGCCGTCGTCGCCGAGCAGTTGCGCCATCCAGACGAGACGCACCTGGTGTCCTGTACCCAGACTGGTGACGCCGTCCTGGGGCCAGTAGGCCATACGCACGGCGAAGGCTTGTTTCTCGCCGCCGGTCTGGCCGGTGACCACGCTGGCGGGCAGGTAGGCGATGACTCCGGTGATCTTGCCGCTGTTGTCTACGGCATCGCGCAGGGTAATGCCGTAGGCGTCCAATTTGGCGGAATCGAACATCTCACCGGCATCCAGCCCAGCGTTGGGCAGATCGACCCAGCGGAATGCAGAGCGAATTGACGCCCTTCTCGAAAATCAGGGCGTGGCCACCGTCCATAAGGTCGGGCAGCGACTTGCCATCGATTGTCCAACTGCCGCCCTCGGCCACAGACGTTGTCTGCGCCACCACTGGGGCTGCGCTATCGGCCGGGCACGAGGATTGGACGATCTTCACCCGATCCACAGGCGCCGCGGCGTTGTCGACGCCGGTCAGAGATGTGAAGGTCAGGGCGACGGTCCCGTTGTCGGCCTGAAAGGCAACCGTGGCCGTAAGCCAGATCTGTTGTGTGGCGGAGATCGCCTGCCGTCCGACGCCACTGCGGGTGACGTTGAGCGATCTGGTGGTGGGCAATATCTTGCCGGCGTTGGCGGCGGGAATCGTGATCTCGACCAGTGGCACAAGACGCAGATCGCCGTTCTCTTCGGCGGCGGGATAGGTGTTCACCGGTTTGCCTGTGGCAAATGTGGTGTCGGCGGTGCGTACCACCTGGCCCTTTGTGTCGTTTTGGGGCCAGTCGAGCACATTGCGGGCGTAGGATAGCTGTTGCCGGGATGTGGGTACGATCTGGAAGTCGACGAAGAGGGGTTCGTTTGGCGTCAGGTTGTTGCTTTGGAGAATGAAGGGGTTGTTGCTGCTGAAGACCGTTTGGGTGCGGTGGAAAGGGCTGATGTCGACGCTATCGTCGACGCCGTCGCCGTCGTTGTCGTATTCTACAAGATCGGGGACGCCGTCGCCGTCTGAATCTTTGTCACAAGCCTGGTTGGAGGGCGCGTCGGCCAGGCTAAGCGTGGTGTTTTCGTGCCAGCATTCCAGGGTGTCGGGGAGACCGTCGCCGTTGGTATCCACGTTTTTGGGATCGGTGTACCAACGGCGTCCTTTGATCTCGAAACCCTTCACTTCCAGGTCATCGCGCAGCTTGTCCCTGTCGCTGTCTGGATCGTTGAGTTGGGTGCCGAGGCGGGTCTCTTGCAGATCAGTAAGCCCATCGCCGTCACAATCGACCTGTGTTCTGCACTCGGTGGGTTCCTCTGCGTCGGGCACGCCGTCGGCATCGCTGTCGGTTGTCGATGCTGTGTCTGTCTGCGGCAAGAGGCTGCTGTTCACGGTCAGCGGGGAACTGGCAAGCGTTCTGGCGGACGGTGTATTGTCGGCAACTTCCAGCGGCGAACGAGTGGGATCCCAGGCGGTGTCCGGGGCTGCCCGCTTCTCGGTCTGTTCTGCTTGATTGGCTTCGTATGCCTGTTGCGCGACCGCTTGCTCATCCTGAAAAGCGGCAACCTGGGTGCTTTGGAGCAGAGGACCTACCACCATCGCCGCCATGATGACCAGATTGAGCGTCACGTATAACTGCGGTTTGCGGCGGAAGTGCACCAGCAGGATCGCGAAGACCATCCACGCCGCCAGGAAACCAAGCTGCGCACCGACTTCGCCCCCGTCCACCAGCGCCGATCGACCGGCCAGATTGGCGAACCAGAGCTGTGCACCGGCCGGCGCGCCGTTGAACGATGTTGCGCTGAACAACGTTTCGGCGGCAGCCAGGCGCTCCCTATCGTAACCGGCAAAGTCCGTGTGGATCACGGCGCGCACGCGATTGCCGTCTGTTTTCTGGGGAAAATTGATCTGAACGTGAAGCTGTTCGGGCAGACCGTCTTTGGTGAGCCAGATCTCCCCATCCCCGACGATGCCCTGGTAGATTTGGGGCGTGTCAAGGTTGACGCTGGGTGGGAGCTTGCCCGCATTGCGCAACTCGTCTTCTAGTTGGCGGCGCATATATTCGGCGAAGGCAGGCCCGTCGACATCAAAACGGAAATGACGGTAGCCGTTGGCCGCCACGTCCTCGTTGACGGGTACTTCTTTTACCCGGTTGATGCCGTGCAGATAGGCAAGCGCATCCTGACCCGGCGCAAAGAGCGAGGTCATGTCGTCGATTTCGCTCCACTCACCCCCCGCGGGGCGGCCATAGGTCAGATCACCGTCGACGCGCACCTCATAGGCCTGATCGCGATGCAGCACGGAACTTCCCTGCCAGATGGCCATCTCGAACGCTTCGGCGCGTCTATCTGTGCTGCCTTCCAAATAGAGGCTTTCGATATGGGCTGGACGCCCCACATTGGTGAGCGACGGAGCGTGGTAGGTTGTCTGTTCGATTTCGGTGTAGAAATCGTACGCGCCCGCCTGCTGCGCCAGGAGCCAGGCCCGCTGAACGATCTGTTCCGCTTCCTGGGCGTTGCGCAGATTAATCAATGCGGCCGTCAACCTGTCTGGCTGTCTCGACGACCACAACCTGCTTGGGGCAGAGAAAACATCTGATATGCCCGCGAAGCTGCCACCAGAGGCAAACGAGGTCTTGCCGATGGCGACGGCCAGCAAAACAATGACGAGCAGGGATAGGATGGAGACGGTTCGTCTGGACTGCATCGTAGGTTGTGCCTCCTTAGGCGGGCCTGCAGAATCTTTCGATTTCTTGTATGCGCGGTTGACATTGGACACAAGTGTGGCTGGCGGCAGAGATGCTCACTGCGCGGCCACACGGATCCGCGTCGACTCCACGAAAAACGGGTGAATGCAAAGTCAATGAGGCTTTGAATGGGCTGGGGTGTGCTCTGTTGACAAGTCTACGAGGGCTTGTCTCATTGGGGCACCGTGAATGTAGAGACGAAAATACACGAATATCACTGGTAGGTCAAGTCTATTTGCGTCTACAGATGAAAAAGGGGAAAAAGAATGTGAATTGCATAAAGACCGGATACAGATACCCTTAACAGATATTGGCTCTTGTATCAAGCCCAGACTGAAATCTGGCTGCAAGCACTTACCGACATCAATCGTTTTGCGCCCAAATGGTAGACAACGATTGTCGGTGTATTGTGAGTATCCCTGCCCTGCGGCTACTACGGCGACGAACGCAAGGAGTGTACCTGCTCGATGGCGCGTGCAGCGCTTTCAAGGACGCATCAGCGCCCCGCTCATGAATGTTTACCTTCGATTGAGCATGGATATTCACCTCGCCGTGCGCCAGATGGACCTGAGCGCGCGGGCCTATCATCGTGCGCCCCAGCTTGGGCGCACCATCGCCGATCTGGCGGGCGAGGAAAAGATCGAAGTGGCGCATCTGGCCGAGGCGATCCAGTACCGTCCGCGGGGGTGGTGTGAAACGACTGAAGCGACACCATCGATCATTCCGCTAGACCGTTTCCCATGCTTGCTTACTGCCCGTAGTAGGCATTTGCGCCGTGTTTTCTGAGATAATGTTTATCCAGTAATTCCTGTTGCATAGGCGAGATATTCAGCTCCAGCATCATGGTGTGGAAGTTCATGAAGGCGACTTCCTCCAGGACGACGGCGTTGTGAACGGCGTTCATGGCGTCGTCGCCCCAAGAAAACGGGCCATGGCTATGCACCAGCACGGCGGGGATAGCATCGGGATCTTTGTCCTTGAAGGTTTCTACAATGACCGTCCCTGTTTCCTTTTCGTATTCGCCTTCGATCTCCGCTCTGCTCATTCGGCGCGTGCAGGGGATCTCGCCGTAGAAATAATCGCCGTGCGTTGTGCCCAGCGCCATGACGCCGCGTCCTGCCTGTGCAAAGATGGTTGCCCAGCGACTGTGGGTGTGCACAATACCGCCGATGTTCGGAAAGGCCTTGTAGAGTTCGAGGTGCGTCGCCGTGTCGGAGGAAGGTTTTAGCTTTCCTTCCACAACTTTCCCCGTTTCCAGTGCCACGACCACCATATCATCGGCTTGCATCTCATCATAGGACACACCCGAGGGCTTGATGACCATCAGTCCCTTGTTCCTGTCGATTCCCGAGACATTTCCCCATGTGAAGGTGACGAGGCCATGCTTGGGAAGCAGAAGATTCGCCTGATAGACCTGTTCTTTCAAGTTCCCCAACATCTTTACTCCCTTAACACATCGACTGCGCTTTTTTCGATCACAAGGCCCTGCTGGTAACGGGTCATGAAGGCGGCGAAGCCATCCACGTCCCGTTGGTCGGGGGCAATCGTCGCACCAGACTCTCCGGCAAAGACCTTGCTGGCGAGATAGGTTTCCAAAGATTCGTTTTCTGCTTTATACAGCCTGTAGGCGGCCAGCAAGGCGATCCCCCATGCGCCACCTTCGCCCGCTGTCTCCATCACTGTGACGGGCACATTCATCGCCGCCGCCATGATCTTCTGGCCCACTTGAGGGGTTTTGAAGAAGCCTCCGTGCCCAAGGACCTGGTCGATTTTCACTTTCTCCTGTTTGAAGAGGATATCAAGCCCAATCTTCAAGGCTCCGAGCGCCGAAAACAGATGCACACGCATGAAGTTTGCCAGGGTGAAACTGCTTTTGGGTGTGCGCACGAACAGGGGGCGTCCCTCCTCAAGATGCGTGAGATGTTCGCCCGAAAGATAATTGTAGGCGAGGAGGCCACCACCGTCCGCATCGCCTGTGAGCGCCTTCCGGTACAGCACTTCAAATAGCCTGGATTGATCGACTTCCACCCCCAGCACCTCCGTGAATTCATGGAACAGTGCCACCCAGGCGTTGAGATCGGAGGTGCAGTTGTTGCTGTGCACCATGGCGACCGGCTTTCCGGTGGGCGTCGTCACCATGTCAATCTCGGGATATAGCTTCGACAGCGCCTTTTCCAAGACGATCATGGCAAAGACCGAAGTTCCTGCCGATACATTGCCCGTGCGCTCCGCAACGCTGTTGGTTGCGACCATACCCGTGCCCGCGTCGCCCTCAGGCGGACAGAAGGGGATCCCTGCCTGTAGCTGTCCCGTGGGATCGAGCAGTTTTGCACCTTCTTCGGTAAGAATTCCTGCCGCATCGCCTGCGACACGGACCTGGGGCAGGATGTCGTGGAACTTCCACGAGATACCCTCTGCTTTAAGGCGTTCGCCAGCCAGCCCAACCATACGCTGATCGTAGTTGTTTGTCCTGCTATCGATGGGGAATACACCTGAAGCTTCGCCAATCCCCAGCACCTTCTGCCCCGTTAGCCTCCAGTGGACATACCCTGCCAGCGTGGTCAGATGGTTGATATGCTCGACATGAGCTTCCTTGTTCAAGATTGCCTGATACAGGTGGGCGATGCTCCAACGCTGGGGAATGTTGAACTGGAACAACTCGGTTAGCTTCTCGGCTGCCTGTCCGGTGGTGGTGTTGCGCCATGTTCGAAACGGGACGAGGAGATTTCCATCTTTGTCGAGGGCCAGATAGCCGTGCATCATGCCGCTCAAGCCGATGGCGCCTATGGTCTGGATCTGGATGCTATACTGTTCCATAACTACCCGGCTGAGTTCCCGGTAGCTTTCCTGCAAGCCCGTCCAGATGTCTTCAAGGCTGTATGTCCAGAGGCCGTTTTCGTAGCGGTTTTCCCAGACATGACTCCCAGAAGCAAGCGGTTTATGATCTTCGCCAATGAGCACGGCTTTGATACGGGTGGAGCCAAACTCGATGCCAAGCACGGTGTTTCCGTTTTCGATTGCGTTGGAGATCCTGTCCATGTTTCCTCCGGCAAAGAATCGGTGAAAAGAGTTCTCTCAATAGTAGTAGAATAACACTATCATGTGAATAAAGGGTAACTGAAACGCGCTACTTTACGCCAGATTGCGCTCAATCTACTCAAACAGGAGCGCACGCTCACCGTCGGTATCAAGAACAACGCGTACAGGCCGAGACTATGAGAGGGCCATTTATGAGTCATCGACTGTTTCCCGTCCAGGATTCAACCCTATCAGCGGATGCACTGGCGGAGAAGCTGCCAGTACAGTATGCATTGCCGGGTATCGTGCAGTGTCGCTTCTTCAGGAAAGGCATTTGTGACACCTACCGTGTGTTTGCCGGTGATCAGAGATTCTACCTTAAGGTTTATAAACATGGTCGGCGCAATCAAACGGACGTGACCGAAGAAGTTCGCTTGCTGAACCATTTGGCAGCAGACGGAGTGTCAGTGGCCAAGCCGGTCATGAGAAACGATGGGCAATACGTGAGTCACATAGCCGCACCCGAAGGTGAGCGGTACACAGTCCTCTTTGAGTCTGCACCTGGCACACTAGGCCATGACGGTGATCCAAGGAAAATCAGCGCATTTGGACGTATGGTAGGCCGTATGCATGAAAGTCTCGACTCTTTTCCTCTGCCTTATCGTAGAAACCCCTTGGACGTAGACCATCTGGTCACCGAAAATATGCAGATGATCTCGTCACTGATGCAGCACCGTCCGGATGATCTTGCCTTGATCGCAAGCATTGCTGAAGCGTGTAAGGGTCTCGCTCTGCTAAAGACAAGACGAAAACCAGAATTCGGAGTTTGTCACGGCGATCTCCATGGTGGAGATGTCTGTTACGATGAGTACAGGAATCCAACGCTCTTTGATTTTGATAGTTCTGGATGTGGGTGGCGTGCGCTAGATATCGGTGTTTTTCTGGCCTCTGTCGATCGGATGGATACCGCTGTGGAGGCGGAGAACAGACGGCAGCGACAACTCATGTCTTTTTTGGAGGGCTACAGTCGTGTCCGCAATCTGACGACAGATGAGGTGGTCGCTGTACAGAACACTCCCCCCATACGCCATATCTTTCTGATGGGATTCGTGTTGCGCTACACCGCCATGCAGCAAGGTGATCACTGGGCCAACGAGCAGTTTATTGACTGGCACATGAAATGGTTCAAGTCTTGGGTTAAAATGAGCGATTGATAGGCGCACCTGTGGGTCTGTCGGCTGTTGCTCGACGAACTGCCAGAGTTCGGATCAAAAAACCTGGAAACGCTGCGCCAACCGTTGGAAGATAAGGTCGTCACCATCAGCCGCGCCTGGGGGACATTGAGCTTTCCCGCCAGGTTCGTCTTTGTGGCGGCCATGAATCCCTGCCCTTGCGGCTACTACGGGGATGATCGTAAGGAGTGCACCTCTGACTCAGCTACCGGGCGCATCAGCGGCCCGCTGATGGATCTCTACCTTCGGTAGGGCATGGACATTCACGTCGACGTGCGCCAGATGGATCTGAGCGCATGGGCGTATCATCGGGTGCTCAAGTTGGTCCGCACCATTGCCGATCTGGCGGGCGAGGAGAAGATCGAGGTCGCGCATCTGGCCGAAGCCATCCAGTACCGTCCGCGCGGAGTCGCACGAGGGGAACTCGGAAATCGGTGGGGGATGTTCCCTATCTGCTCGCACCGACAAGCGTCCTCAGTCACGGCAGTGGTTTCCCTTGTGACTGAGGGCGCTTGTCGCTATCATGGTGGGATTTCAACCCCGTCACGAATACCCATAGTCTTACTTTTGTGCAATGATCTCAACAGGCGCAATCAAGCCATCGGCAATGCCGTCAACCATATTCTTGATCTTCGTGGGCGTACTGTCTTGCATCAAGATGTGTAGACCGAACGGCGGTGGCCCCCCATTGGCCTCAGTCTTGGCGCGGACCTGTCGGAAGAAGTCCAACGCAAAGTCGCGACGAACAGTGCTTCCGCGGAACTGAAACCCGGTTTGGCGTATGGCTTCCGTGTACTGATCCGGCGTCGACAATTTGCTGATGCTTTTTTTACTTGCCCATGGCACGGGATAGGTAAGGTCGCCCTCGTTGATCTGCATGATGTCATAGACACCGAGGGCAGCGCCCGGCCGCAGCACGCGGTGGATCTCCCGAAACAGATCGGATTTGTCTTCGATGTTCATGCCCACATGCAACATGGTCGCGCCATCAAAGCTGTCGTCTTCAAAGGGCAGGGAAAGCGCATTGGCTTGTCGCAAGCTGACTTGACCGTTCATCCCCACCCACGAATTGAGTACAGTGCCGACATCGATGAAGGATTGTGTCAGATCAATACCGGTGACTCGTGCTTCATACTCCGTTGCCATGTACCGTGCTGCGCCGCCCAGGCCGCAGCCGACATCGAGGATATGATCTCCGGGTGAAAAATCGAGTTGATTAAGCAGGTGTTGTGTGGCAGGTCTGCTCCCGATATGAAACTCATCGGTCGGGGCGAGATCCTCGATTGTTACTTCATCGACGGTTTTGCCCAGCTTGGCAACGGCAGCTTGAATGGCGTCAAGCAAGTGGTCGGATGTGTAGTGAGTGGCTACTACGTGCTCATACGTCATGGTTGATTTTCTCCTCTACTGATGATCTGGTTGGCTATGTTCCCAAAATGAGGATGGTTCTCACATCGGGATACGCTCCTGACTTCACTGTATAGTCTCCGATAAATGAGATGACTCAAGTGTAGTATTTGGGGTGTTTCGCAAACGTTTCGTGGAAAAGGGGAAAACGTTTCGCGGAGAAGGAGAAAACGTTTCGTGGACCTGCCGCCGATGCAGAAATTACATCAAATCGTGGAAAAAGCGATGCTCGTCGATCTGCCAGAACTGCTCGAGATGGGCTGACTCGTCGATGGTCGAGGCGCGTCGCTGCAGTTGATCCCATGCCATGTCTAAGACAGCATCAGCGCGAGGATCGCCATTGGCATCGAAAATCATGAAGCAGGTGCGCAAGGTACGCGCAGTCTCGATGGTGGCGTCCATTTCCTTCCCACCGATGGTTTCCCAAATGGCGGCAACATGGTCTAGGGCAACGTCATCCTCGCCCTGTAAGGCAGCAATGCGTGCCAGTCCAGCCTGCGCGTTCAGCGCGTAATAATGCTGTCCCATCCGATCGTGAAGGTCGCATCCCTGTTGGAAGCAGTTCGCCGCCTCAACCAGTTGACCCGTCGCCTCCAGCACATACCCCATGCAGGTATTGCCCAAGGCCTCAAAGCGAAGATCGCCATACTCACCCAGCAATGTCAGGGCAAGATTCAAGGCTGCTCGCGCCAGATCATGATTGCTGGTAAGATGGTGGACAAGTCCGAGATCGCAGCGTGCTTTCACTTCGTAGTGCCGGTTACCAAGCTGGTGGAGTTGGTCAATGGCCAGGGTCAAATCGTCATAGGCCGCATCAAGACACCCCATCTCCATCCGGCCCGATTCCCCGGTCATCAACCGGGGAAATAATACATCCATCGCCGGGTTTGGCACGGATCTGGCGGGGAACCCCCGCATCTTCGAAGGCACCGTGGACATGGGCGTATATGAGTCCCAGGTCCCCTTTGCCGAGTCCACACCAACAGCGACTGCAACTAGTCCAGCCACGGCCACACCGACTGCCACAGCCACGCAACCCCCCACACCAACACAGACCCCAACGCCTACTGCCACCACTCCAGCCACGCCCACGCCGACGGCCACAGCCACGCAACCCCCCACACCAACACAGACACTAACGCCTACTGCAGTCAGTCCTGCCACGGTCACACCGACAGGCACCCGCACCCCGTCGCCAACAATCCAACTCCCCACGAATACGCCGACCACAACCAGCACGCCAACGGGCACGCCTACCCTGACCAGCACGCCCGACCCAACGAGGACGGCAACGCCATCGGCCACACCGCCTGGAGCGAGCGGGACAGTCAGTGGCATGGTTTACGACGATACCAACCGTAATGGGGAGCGAGACGAGAGCGAGATGGGGATCGAGAGCGCTTCGATTCGGCTTACGGGAACAGAGCGTCAGGCTGCGCTTACGCGCACAACAGAGACAAATGCTGCCGGCGTCTATACCTTTATCGATGTGCCAGTGGGCGAGTACGAACTGCAGGTGGTGCTGCCGCCAGCCCACCCCGGCGCTGCCATTCCGATTGTGGCGGTGAGCGTAAACGCGAGCAGTATGGTGACAGTACCGCCACTGGCGGTGACGGTGCCGAATCAGATCCATCTGCCCTGGATCGAGCGCTCTGATCTGCCGGGACCTGGGCGCCATGATGTCAGCCCAGCGACTGAATCAAATCCATGACCACTGAATCGCCCACATCGACGTATCAACCTGGCGAGGATGCTGTGGCCCGATTGGCCGGACACTACGGCGCGGACCTATCTACGTCACGCCCTTAACAACCTGCGTACGGTGTTGGGGGATCGGAAGTTGTCAGCACCATTTTTGCTGACCCACCTGCAAGGGAAACGATGTCTGCTTGTCCTAGACAACTTCGATCATGTTCTCGACGCGGCGCCGCTTGTGACAGACTTGCTGACCTACTGCCACCATCTCAAGATATTGGTGACAAGCCGGGAGGTTCTGCGTGTCCGCGGTGAACGTGTCTACCAGGTGTTGCCACTGGCGCGCCGCTACTCAAGAAATCCAGGACAATCCGATTGAACGTCGCTGCATCTTCCAGGTTGGGGACATGGGCTGTGTCGGTCATGCGCACCTGACGTGCGCCGGGAATCGAAGTCGCAAGCAGATCAGCGGCGCGCAGGTTCTCGGCATGATCCAGTGCGCCGCTGATGATCAACGTGGGGATGTCCACTGTGCTAAGACGTTCCACCGCCGGCGGATCGAGCGGATGTAGCGGCGCCACATCTGCAATCATCCAGGTTTGGCTGGACACGACGGCCCGGTTCATCGCCGCCGCCCGCTGCCGCGCCTCAGGGTTCACCGCGTCCGGCTGCCGCTGAGGACCGTCGACGTAGAGGCGCAGTTGCAGTTCTGATGCCGTGTCCACATTGCCCGCCTGCATCGCCCCCATCATCTCGAAGAGATACTGCGGCGGTTCCCCCTGCATTTCAAAGCCGCTGGGCACGCTGTTGACCAGAATGAGGGATGCTGCAACCTCGGGATGCTCAAGCGCCAGATCGAGGACAATCTCACCGCCGATAGAACAACCCAGCAGATGAGCGCGCTCCACCTGCAGATGTTGGAGCAGCCGGTAGAGATCGTCCCGTCGCGCGCGTGGACCGGTCACCGGCGCAGATTTGCCGAAACCGGCCATGTCATAGCGGATGACGCGGTAGGTGGAACGGAACGTTTCCCACTGGTCATCCCACATGCGGCAATCCAGGAAGCCGGCATGGGAAAGCACCAGCGTTCCTCGATTTTGCGGTGTGATGCTGTCTTCGTAGTAAAGCTTGCCGTCTGCTACTTCCAGGTATCCGGTCTGCATTTGGAGCGCTCCTCTCGGGCTGAGATGACATGATATACTCAATCACAACACCTACAGCATACGCCCGGTTGAGTGACATCTATTGTCACTCAAGATTGAGAGGACAAACGAATCTTGCGCGCGGATCGATTGCTGGCGATTGTGATGCTCTTGCAGCGCCGAGGCAAGCTGACGGCGGCTGAGTTGGCTGATGAGCTAGAGGTGTCGCGCCGTACCATCCTGCGCGATGTGGAGGCATTGTCCATCAGTGGGGTGCCGCTTTATGCCGAAGGTGGACATGGTGGTGGCATCATGCTGGACGAAGATTACCAGACCACGCTGACCGGGTTAACTGAAGTAGAAGTGCGCGCACTCTTCGTCACAGTCAACCGCCAATTGCTCGCAGAAGTAGGACTGGGCGAAGCTGCCGCCCAGATGCAGCGCAAGTTATCCGCGGCGTTGCCTGCCCGACACCAACCGGTCGTCAACCACATTCAGCAGCGCATCTACATCGATCCGCTCTGGTGGTGGCACGATGCGCAGCCTTTCCCGCATTGGGCCGAGTTGCAGAAGGCCGTCTACGAAGACCGGCGCATCCGCATTGTGTATGAGAACTATCAACAGCAGAGCGCCGAACGCACGCTGGAGCCGTACAGCCTGGTGGCCAAGTCGAGTCACTGGTATCTGGTGGCCAAGCGTGACGACGAGTTTCGCACCTATCGGGTGTCACGTTTGCGCTCGCTTCAGATCCTGGAGGAACGCTTTATACGGGATGTAGACTTCGACCTCGTCCGCTATTGGCATGAACACCTGGATGACTTTGTCACCGCTTTCTCGGAGTACGAGTTCGTGTTGCGCGTCCATCCGAACCGGCTCTCGTTTGTACAGTGGTTGACACAGGGGCGTCACTTCCTGATCGAGATCGACGCGGCGGGTTGGCACGTCCTGCGTATTCAGTTGGAATCTGAGGCGTTGGCCCAGATGCTGGTCTTTGGTTTGGGGAGTGAAGGAGAGGTGCTGTCGCCCCCGGAGTTGCGTGTGCGCGTCGCCGCGTCCTGTCGGCAGGTGTTGGCCCAGGTTGAGGACGCTACGTCGTGCACACCACCGGGTTAGGGCAAAGGCTGCACTTCCACCTGTGTCGCCGGATTCAGGTCTCCGTTGGGATCGACGACGTACCCCGCGCTGAAAGAAAGTGACCGGGGCGTGCCTTCCACATCCAGGCAGAGCAGGTGGTTGTTGTCGCCGTCATCGAGATCGCCCAGGGCAAAGGGGACCGTGTCAACCGGGGTGCCGTTTTGGACCAGGGTGACGGTGTACTGCGTTCGTTCGCCATCGTCCACTTCCTCGCCGCTGGATTTGGTGATGCCTCCCTGCCAGACGGCGCGGATTGCCTGCAGCGTCCCATCGGGACAGCCACTGCCCACAGACCAGGGTCCGCCCGGCTGGTCAAGCTTCCACTGGTCCGCAGGCACAGATTCGGCCAGCACCAGGGCCGGGCCGGGAGCAAGCGGTGTCACGGCGATGGCGGCGCCCCGGAAATTGAGTTCCCCATCCAGCGACAAGAGGTTGCCCACGATTTCTACCGTGGCCGGCGGATCTGTGCCGGCGCTGCCGAAGTCGCCGAGCAGCAACGCCGTCCGTCGTTCGCCGGGGTCCAACGCCGGGGCCAGGGTGATACAATCCACCTGACCTTGCTTGCCTGACGTGGTGGCGACACGAAAGTCGGCGGCCTGACTTGGGTACCGCCTGTGGTTTTTAACGTATAATGTGCCGCGAGGTGTAGTAGATATCTTGCCGCTACTACTTCAATCTGGACGAGCGTGTGGCTCAGGGTGCGTTGCGCCCACTGCGTGATCCCCAAGCAGAAGATGACCAGGGACTGTGGTAGAAACTTATTCCGGTTTTCTGTTCCGTTACTTGTCACGGCCCTAAACTGAGATCAAGGAGGTGAAGGGGTGGAAACGTCAGAGAGCGACAGGCTATTGGGTGGCATAACGGTCTGTGACGCCGAACCTGCGGAGGTGCGCGATTACTTGTCGAGCCTTGAGTGCATTGACCTTTTGACAGTCGAACAAGAACGGTCAATGGAGGATGCTGTCCGTGTAGGACGAAAGGCAAAAGCCCGGCTTGATGAGGAACCAACAGCCGCGAGCCGGCCAGAGCTTGAACAGCAGATCGAAGCAGGAGAAGAGGCAATGCAGATGGATATCCGAACCGTATTCTCCAACAGACATATCGTCTTGCCGGTGATTCATGTTGATAGTGAGGATCAGGCACTGCGCAACGTGGCAATCGCACGCGCTGCAAACGCGGACGGTGTGTTCCTGATCAATCATGAGATGTCATCGTCCGACCTGCTATCGATTCATCGAGCCGTCTTCGCCGAGCATAGCGACTGGTGGATAGGAGTGAATTGTCTCGACCTAACCCCACTCGAGGTCTTCCAAACGATTGACGACACCGTGATGGGCGTTTGGGTGGACAATGCCATGATCGACGAGGGCGCAGACGAACAACCGGACGCTGAGCAGATATTCGATATGCGCGAAAAGACAGGGTGGTCCGGACTCTATTTTGGTGGCGTTGCGTTCAAATATCAGCGGCCAGTCGATGATCTCGCGTTAGCTGCGGTACCAGCTCGTTAGCGCTTCGGTCCACATTTCCACCGGCGTGGCTGTGAATCCAATCTTACAAGCAGAGTTGTTCACACTACGATTGTGGCGAGAATGGTCGGATGCTGAACATTTCGAAAATAACTGAAAATGTAAGCTAAGGCGGTGACACCAGAGGTAGCACATTGATTCAAGTTACTGGAGCGGGGTGTTTTACAAACGAGCGACGAGATGCAACAGAGTTTCGTCCTTCTCCACGGAGCTATGGCTGTGTTATCCTGGCAAATGCAATGCATATCATTGATCCAGTTGCCCATGTCTAGACCAGTTTGCCCTCAAACCCACTATGATCTCCTCAATGTCTCTTCGGACGCGACGCCGGAGGTGATAGCGGCCGCTTACAAACAGCAGGCCCGCCGCTATCACCCGGACCACAATAGCTCGCCCGAGGCCACGGCCATGATGCAGGCCGTCAACCTGGCCTACGCCATCCTGCGCGATCCTCAGAAGCGGGCAGCCTATGACGCCACATTGGCCACGGTCGGGTTGGCGGTCGTGGTTGTCTATCGGACCGGCGCGCCGGTGGGCATCGCCCGCAAATTGGATATTCTCATCGATGGTGATGTGGTTGGCAGTGTCGCTTGGGGCGGCAACACGAAACTGACAATCGAGCCCGGAGCGCATACGATGGCTGTGCGCCAAGGGGGTAGCAGCAGCCAGGAGATCCGTTTTGCGTGTCAGGCCGGCCGCCGCATCCAGTTCGAATGCGGCGCCCATTCTATCTTCGGGGCATTACTCTCGCCCAACACGTTTTCGATCCGGCGGGTGTGAGGTTGCTCGCGTTTGACAACAACCTAACTGACACGCTGCGAACAGAAGAACCGACGCCCATTCTAGCGCGTCCAGGCCACGTTACACGAATCGAGCATGTTATGAGGACACCCTCAGAGTTTGTAGCAGTCGTCTTATCGCGAGGGTTCGTCCGAGTTATGATGATCCACCGATAGCTGGCGCTACTCGTGCTCAACAACAGCGTCTGGGGCGGCAGCTCGTGCTGCGACTACGACCTCCTTAATGGAGTCAACTCTCGCTATGCTGGGACCAATTTGCTGCACGTCGTTCGGTATACCGCTGCCTAGCTCGTGTTCAGGATTCGGATGCCGCACTTCTACACTTTGCCCTGCCAGAGTTCCCGCATTTCCGCCGAACGATCCAATAGCTCGTCTAGTGAACCCATGTCAGCGATGCGACCGTTTTCCAGCAGAACAATCTGGTCGGCCCTCCGCAAGGCCGGCCGCCGGTGCGAGACAACCAGGCAGGTAGGTCGGCCACGGGCAAAGAGGCGCTCCCATAGGATGCTTTCCGTGGAGACATCCAGGGCGCTGGACAGATCGTCGAAGACGTACAGCTCTGGCTCCCGCACAAACATACGCGCGGCAGCGCTGCGCTGAATCTGTCCGCCGGAGAGTCGCAGCCCCCGTGGCCCGACCAGGGTCATCACCCCCTGGGCCATGGCCCCAACATCCTCCTCCATCACCGAGGCGTGAAGCGCCCCCTCCACATTGAAATCCGCAGGCGGTAGCCCCAGAAGCAGATTGGCCAGAAGAGTATCGCTGAACAGATCGGGCACCTGGGCCGTGTAGGCGACCCGGGGCGGGGTCATGAAACGATCGGGATGTGCCACAGGCCGGTCATTCCAATAGATTGTACCTGAATCCGCTGGGAGCAAACCGAGCAGCACCCGAAGCAGCGTTGTCTTGCCACTGCCGATGCGGCCGGTAATGACGGTGAAGGAACCCTGGTCCAGACGGAAATCAATCTCTCGGATGCCGTTTTTCGAGCCTGGATAGATATAGCATAGCTGGGCAACGGACAGTACGTGCAGTCGATCCTCTGCCCCTTTGGGAACATGGGTAAGAGGAGGCGGATCTTCACGCAGGTAGATACGATTGTGAGCCACGGCCGCACCCGGCTGCAATCCCTGCATCATCTCGTCCATGCGCGCCGTGGAGATTTCTACCTGCCGATAGCGGGTGACCAGCCCCGCCGCAATGCGCATCATGTTGGTAATTGGCCACACGTACGAGGCAAAGAGGGCGAAGTCCCCCACCGTGAACGAGCCCCTGTACATCTCTTGGGCTGCCAGCAGCAGAACCAGGCCGATGCCAATGTCGGTGGTGCCCCTGGACAGAGCATCCACGAAATCCGTCATCAGCTTGTCCTTGACCATGGCGGCCTTGCGCTGGTCGTTCACAGTGCGGAAGTGGGCTACCAGCCGCTCTTCGGCCCCCGTAGCCTTGACCGCTTCTGCATTGTGAAACATGTCAGCGATAAAGCCGGTGACGCTGCTGGTGGATTGGCGTCCTGCCGTCCGCAATCTGGCTGCCGTGTTCCCCAGACGGTGGGCGACGAAGACGACCAACACCAGGGGCATAAAGGTTCCCAAGGTCACCAGGGGATTGATGGAGAGCATCATGGCCGTCGCCGTGATCGTACCGACGCTGGCGCCGATGAGGTCGTCGATCAGGGCGACGCCCATCGCCATCTCCTGGGTATCATCCCGCAAGGTGCTGATTGCCTGACCGGTAGACATCAACCGGCCATCGATCTGTACGGGAAGCGGCCGGGCTCCGGGCAGGTCCAGGATGCGGTTGAGCAGATTGCGAATCAGCAGGGCCGTAGTGTGATACAAAAAATGGTTGAAGGCCAGCATGGCGCCGGCCATGCCAGCGAGGGTGAGCAGGGAGTAACTGACCTGCCCTGTCACAATCCATGCCAGGCTGAATTGAGCATCCCCGCTGAGGTAGTTGAAAAAGGCGCGCAGAAGCAAGCCCTGTACCGTAAATAGGCCCAGGTTGAGCACCATAGAGACGACGTCGATGGCGTAGTATTTGGGTCGAAAGGTGATTAGCTGCCAGAAGTAGTGGGATGTCCTCACGGCTGTTTACCTCTGCCAATCATGCAAATGCCTCCGCCAGACCGATTCGCAACAACTGAGAAAAGTGAGACGTTGGATCGGCCAGGAGTGTCTCACGCCGGTCGTGCTCTATGATCTGTCCCTGGTCCAGGATCATGATCTCGTGCGCCCGGTGTACGGTCGCCAGGCGGTGGGCCACAATCACGGCTGTGCGGTTCGCAAGCAGGCGATCCAGTGCCTGTTCGATGCGCTGCTCTGTGGCCGGGTCGAGCCGAGACGAAGCCTCATCCAGTATGATGAGCTGAGGGTTCATTAGAAAGACACGGCCGAAGGACAACAACTGGGCTTGCCCTGCCGAAAGACTGCCGTGAGCCGCAATGTGGGTATCCAGACCGTCGGGCAGATCGTCTAGCCAGTTCTGCAATCCGACCGCAGCCAGGGCGACGCGGATCTGTTCGTCCTCGACGGTGAGGTCGAACAGCGTCAGATTGTTGCGCACGGTGGTGTTGAATAGCTGCACCTGCTGGGTGACGACCCCGATCCGGCGGTGCAGGGCGCTCTGAGTAATGGATCGCAGGTCCACCTGGGTCACCCCGTCTCCCAGGCGAACCACCCCTTGGGTGGGGTCATAGAAGCGCATCAACAGTTTGGTCAGGGTTGTCTTGCCACTACCCGTACGTCCAAGCAGGCCGAGGACCGTTCCCGGTTTGAGCGTGAAGGTGGCTTCCTGCAGAATGGGGGTCTCCGGGTCGTCGCTGTATGCAAAGGAGAGGTGATCCACTTCGACCATCAGGCCGTGCGGAGTGGCCGGCAGGACGGTAGGGCTGGTAGCGTCGCGGATGGTGGGCGTCTGTGCAAAGAGATCGCCGATGCGGTTGATGCTGGCCGTCGCCCGTTGCAGATCCTGGATGTGGCGGGTCATCTGCCATAGAGGATCGCGTAAGAGATCGATATAGTAGATGGAAACATAGAGGGTGCCGATGGAGACGTGTCCACCGAAAAAGTGCCACGCGCCCACGGTGAAGACGGCGATGTAGGCCAGGGAAAAGACGGTGTTCGGCACGCCGTTCAGGGCGGTTGTCACTTTCATAGAGGCGTGGCCCCGCTGCCAGCGTTCCCGCAGAAGCCCGTAGAGCCGATCCATAACGTAGGGTTTGGCCTGATTGCTGCGGATGGTTTCCGTGCCATGCAGCCATTCTTCCACATAGCCAAAGAGGGTGGCTTCGATCTCGCGCAGGGCCTGTACCCTGGGAACGGCCACGGTGTTGAGCCTGCGCACGATGAGCAGGGCGCCCAGGACAATACCGGTGACCACCGCCCCCAGGATCCAGTCCACCGTCCAGAGCAAGACCAGCACGCCGGTGCCGAGAAGAAGGTTGGCGCTGAGGCGGACAACGAGCTGTGAGAAGAACGTAGCCAACTGGTTGACATCGCCGTCGACCCGCTCGATCAGTTCCCCTGGTTTGTGCACCTTGTGAAAGCCCATGTCGAGCTTAAGGCAATGCAGGGCCAGGTCGGCCCGCAGCCGATTGGTGGCCGTCCAGGCGACCAGTTCACCCACGTAAGTATTGGCCAGGTTGAGAAGCTGGCGCACCGCGGCCAGAGCCACAAAGAGGGCCGCGAGACGGACAAGTTCTGGGAGAGGCCGGCTTGCCTGGGCCCCATCCAGAAACGCCCGTAGCACCTGTGCGTTGATCAGTTGCACGGAAATTCCCGACAGCACCAACAGCACGAGCAAGGCGGCCATAAATTTCTGCGGGCGCAGATACGTTACGAGGAGCGGAAAGGGACGATTCTCGTGAGTGCTCATAGTTGGAGGACACGCTCATCCATAGCAGATCGAATCAGGTGCGGGCGCCAGTGATGCGTCAATCGTGATTGGATGGGTAGGGGCGCCGCTTGCGCGCCCACAGTGTGCCGGTCGCAAAAGCGCGCCCCTACGGAATTGCCATCACTTGACCATTGACATGACACTAGAGCCGCTGGGCAGAATCTAGAGAACGAAGTATAGCAGATTTCCAGAGGAGGAAAAACAGCGTAGAACTTGACAAAACAGGGCCCGAATACGGCGACTAATTTACGCCATCGTGTACTGGCGCTCGTCAGCGTAGTAGCCGCAAGCGCTCACGGCTGCCATAGACACTGAGCGTTCACAACTGGCCCACGTTTGGCTTCAGGTGGTGGGTGAAAATCTCGTCGAGGGACGTCACAAACAGCCCATGGCCGATGGCATGGAAAGCCAAGGCGTGAAGAGGACTGCGATTACGGGTGCCCGTTTCAGGCAGTGGGTTGGAACAGATGGCAGTTGACAAGCTCACCATCGATCTCGATATCTTGCGGCGCCTGGCGCCGGCAGATCTCCATAGCCTCAGGGCACCTGCCCGCAAACTTACAGCCCGTCCGCAGGTACTCCACCGTCTCGTTCTCCGCGAGCTGTATTTTGGTCTGCCATCGCTTCTTCGGATCCGGTTCCGGGATACATTCGCGCAGGAGCCGGACGTAGGGATGCTTTGGCGCCATGAGCACCTTATCCACATCGCCCATGGCCACGATATTTCCTTTAAACATGGTGGCGATGCGGTCGCACACATAGTGGGCGGTGGCGAGGTCATGTGTGATGTAGATTACGCCGAGTCCCAGTCGATCCACGAGTTCGCGAAACAGATTCATGATCGACATGCGCAGCGAAGCATCGACCATCGACACCGGCTCATCCGCGATCAAGAGCGAAGGATCGTTCAACAGCGAGCGGGCGATAGAAACCCGCTGCAACTGCCCTCCGGAGAACTCACTCGGATAGCGGCCGGCAATGGCTTCATAGTCCATGCCCACCATCTGCAGTGCGCTGTCGATTCGCTGCAGAGCCATGCTCCGATTGTCGGCAAGCTTAAAGTAGTGGACGGCCTCGAAGAAATAGCATTCTACCTGCCGCAGGGGATTGAAGGTTTCGAACGGGTTCTGGAATACCGCCTGCACCCCGGCTGTGCGCCAAATCTGCTTCCCCGTGATCGGCTGCCCGTCCTTTCCGCGGTGGATGATCGTTCCTGCGCTTGGTTCCTCGAAGCCCAGAATCATCCTGGCCAGTGTACTCTTCCCACACCCGCTTTCCCCGGCCAATCCGAAGATCTCGCCGGCGCTTACGGAGAAGGAGACACGATCCACGGCCGTGATCCTGAGCCGGGAGAACATGTTGCCCATGTGGAATGTCTTGCTCACATCGTGGAGCTCAAGAATTGTGCCTATGTTCATCCTCCTCAACTAACCAACAGGCCACTTTGTGCTCGTGCTTCACAGTCTTATACACCGGCGCCTCTTGTCTGCAAATATCCATCGCATGCCGGCAGCGCGGATGGAACGCACAGCCGCTCGGAAGGTCGACCAGCGACGGCGGCGCTCCCGGCGCGCTCTCCCGCTTCTCCTTGTCGCCGAACTTGGGCAGCGAGTTGATCAGGTATTGGGTGTAGGGGTGCTGAGGATCCTCGTAGATGGCCTCTACCTTCGCCTCCTCGATGATCTTCCCTGCATACATGATACCAACGCGGTCGGCGATATTCGCCAGCACACCCATGTCATGTGTGACGAAGACCAGGGCATTCTGCTGTTGCTCCTGTACTTCGATCAGGAGCTGGAGCACCCCCCGCTGTACAACCACATCCAGCGCCGTCACCGGTTCGTCCGCGATCATCACCCGCGGCGAGAGAAACGACGCCAGAGCGATCATCACCCTCTGGCGCATTCCCCCCGAGAGTTGGTGAGGATATACCTCCAGCACGTTGGTCGGCAACCCCAACTCCGCCAGGTGTTGGCGGGCGCTCTCGAGCATCTCGCGTTTCCCCATCTGCTGCGCCTGGCTGCCCAGGAAGTCGCTGAAGGTCCCCTTCAGCTTGATCACCGGGTTGAGACTGCTCATCGAGCTCTGGGGTACATAGGAGATAAACGACCAGCGGAACTGCCGTCGCTTCTCCAGTTTCAGCGAGAAGAGGTCTACTTCCTGCCCATCGACCTGATACCAGACCTTGCCGCTAACCACCCTCAAGGGTGGCTGGACGTCGCCAAACAGGGTCTTCACCAGAGTCGTCTTGCCGCTGCCACTTTCCCCGGCAATCCCATAGACCTCGTTTTCACGAATTTCTAGATCGACCCCATTGACCGCCTGCACAGCCTTCTTGGTTCCGAACATGTCCAGGAAGTAAGAGGATTTGAGTTGCTCCACTTTAATGACCGACATGGCACGCCCCCTTACGTGGCACCCACCCGCTGGATGCGGGCTCTGGGATCGAGAAAATCGCTGATGCTCTGCGATAGCAGGTATAAAGCCGAGAAAAGGGCGACGGCGACGCCAATGGGGGTGAAGATCCACCACCATAGCCCGAGCAGTATGGCCTGGTAGTCGATGGCAAATTGGAGCATGGTGCCCAGGGTAGGAATGGTGATGTCGGTGAGACCGAGATAAGCGAGGGTGACCTCCATTCCTGTCACCCAGGCCATGTTGCCGATCAGCGTTGCCATCGTCAGCGGCACAACAAAGAGGAGGTACTCGTTCATGATCATTCGCAGGGTGGGGACGCCGGTGAGGATGGCGGTATACGTGAACTCCCGTTCGCGCAGGCTGAGAACCTGCGAGCGGATGAAGCGCGCATCCAGGGCCCATCCCATCACCCCGAAGAGCAAGGCCATGGTAGGGAGGCTCAGATTCTCCTGGAGCAGCAGCGCCAGCAGGATCAGGATCAACAACAACGGCAGCACGATGAAGCCATCGTTGATGAACATGAGCACCCGATCGACCATGCCTCCACTGTATCCGGAGACCATGCCTACCGTCAGGGCGATGATGCGCGAGATCGTCGCCGCCAGCACCGCCAGTACCAGCGAATTGCGAATGGCAGCGGTCATAACCCAGAATACGTCCTGGCCCAGCGAACTTGTGCCCAGAATGAACTCCCAGGACGGCGGCTGGTCACGCGGCACCACGCGCCACTCGGTTGGGTCGTAGGGCGAGAATAACGACATCAGGGCAAGCACGACCAGTATGGACATCACGGTCGCTCCGATTGCGAAACGACGGTCCTGGAAGAGAGCCTTAAGTGTCTTCATGTGAGCCTGATCCTGGGGTCAAATAACGGGTTGAGCAGGTCCATGAGCAAGGTGCCCGTGGTCAGGGCGATGATCGAAAGCGTCGTCACACCCATGAGTACGTTGTAATCAGCGGCCAGAATAGCGCGATAGGCCAGGAACCCGATGCCAGGGTAGGCGAAAACGACCTCTGTGATCAGGGCGCCGCTGAATAGCGCGGAAAAACCGAGGGCGAACCGCGTGATCTGAGGCAAGGTGGCGTTCCGCATCACATAGCGAGAAAAGACCGTCCGCTCATTGACGGCCCCGATGTTGGCATAGCGGACGTAATCTTCTTCAGTCACGCCCTGGACGATGAGGCGCATGATCTGGTGGGTGGTAGCCACGCCCAACAGGACCAGGGATAAACCGGGCAGAAAGGCGTGGATCAAGGCGTCCTGAATGAAAGCTCCAGTTGAAGCCAATCGGCATACCAATCGTATACCCTCCCCCCACCGGGAAAATGGGCAGAATATAGGCAAACAAGATGATCAGCATCAGGGCCACGATGTAGTAGGGCATAGGAGCCAGGAACATGAAGACGCCATCGATGAAGCGCATCAGTCTGTTGCGCCGGAAGTACCCGGCCAGCCCCCCTGATAGATTGCCGATGATAAAGACCAGCACCGTGGTGGTGAAGAGCAGTGCGAATGTCCAGGGCAGGGATTCGCTGATCAACTGCGTCACCGGCGTCGGGAAAGAAACCAGCGAAGGTCCAAAATCGAACGAGAAAAGCCTGCGCCAGAATGTGACATATTGGGTCAACAACGGCTGGTCCAGTCCATACATCTCTTTTAGGGCCTGGATCGTGGCCTCAGCCGCTTTCGGATCGCTGTAGGCACCGCGGGTCTCGATCTGGGCGACTGCTTTCTCGACCGGGCCGATGGGCATCAGCCTGGGCAGGATAAAGATCATCGTAATGCCCAGAATATTCACCAGCACATACTGGAGGAGCCGCGGCAAGAGATAGCGTGTGGCAAATTTCACATTTCCACCTTTCCGATCAGCATATTCCACTGCTGACAAAATCGTCGAGGCGGGCCCGAAGGGCAGCCTGCCCATGACAGAATTCGCCAACAGTCTGTCTTGCCATCCACGAGCAGGGGGACCCCCTGCTCGTGGATGGCGGCGACGTTATATACCTTACACTCCCGAGGGCTGCAGGCGTGTGAGCAAGTACTTGAACGTTGGGATAGTGGTGATAGGGCACCGTGAAGTGATTCTCCGCGCTGGGCCAGCCGGTCCAGTAATAGGTGGACACAGCGTACGGATCCAGGGAGGTGGTGGCGGAGATCGTCGGCATCTCCTCGATCACGACCTTGAGCAGTTCCAGGCCGATTGGCTGCAGCGTGGCGGTATCGTTGGGATCGGTGCTCCGAATCTGGTTGAGGATCTCATCCACGCGTGGATCAGTCCAGCGCGAAGTATGGCCGAACTGGCGCTTCGTCAGGTCAGGCTCCAGATAGTCGGTGTGGAAGGCAGTGAACGTCCGGAAGAGATCGGCTGTTTTCCAGGTAGTTGCTGCCGTGCGTCTGCGCCCCGGCCACATCATACTGGCCCATGGCGATCCGGAGCTGCCCGGGGTCGCCCACCTCGAAATTCACGTCGAACCCGAACCGCTGCCACTCCACAAAGGCGGCCTGAGCGTTCTGGTGCGCCCAACGGCCGGCGGCGCCATCCGTGTACACGGTGAAGCGGAAGGGGGTGCCGTCGGGCAGCAGCCACTGTCCATCCGCATCCTGGCTAAAACCGGCCTTCTTCAGCAGCTTGGCCGCCGCCTCTGGGTTGTACTGCCACGAACCATAGCCGAAGGCCTCCTGGATCGTCTGGGGATCATCCGGGAAGGTGAACCCACGGTTGTTGCGCCTCTTCCACCAGCCGTGTGGGCGCCGTCGGATCCCAGACCTTGACCATCTCGCCGTCGCCCACGTCGATCGTGTAATCAGTCAGCCATGCCACCAGCGGCTCTACGTACGGTTCTTTCATTTGAGGACCGTTGACCACGATCGGCAGCGGGTTCATGGCCGCACAGCCGTCGTAGGCGGTCAAGCTGTAGGAGACCGGATCGATGGCCAGGGTCAGCGCCCAGCGCACATCCTTGTTGTTGAACGGTTCCTTCAGGGTATTGAAGACAATGCCGCCCACACCTGGGTGCCGGTTGGACTGAATCCACGGGAAGCCCTGGTCGGCATAATAGCCACGGGCAGAGGGCTCTGCCTTGGTGACCGCCCGGATGGCAGGCAGGTCCAGGTCGATCATATCGACTTCGTGGCGTGTCATGCTGATGACGCGGGCGGTAAAGTCTCCGTAGTCCACGAAAACCACGTACTTCGGCTTGGGCTCGCCAAACAGCACCCCGGTCGGCGTCTTGTCCCAGTCGGCCCGTTTCTCCCAGGCCGTCCAGTTGCCGGCTGGGTCGAAACTGTGCAGCGCATACGGTCCTGAACTGAGGGGCGGATTGTACTCGAAGGCAAAGAAGGCCTCGGTGTCCACCGTGCCGTCGTCTGCCATAAACTGCTCGAACACATGCTTTGGCATCACCCACAAGCTGCCCCACAGGTCGCTGAAGTTCTCAAAGTGAAAGCGCGGGTTGGGCGCATTGAGCTGGATCACCGCCGTGGTCTTATCCGCTGCCGTGGCGCTTGCCACCTGCAGCGCCACGCTGGCATTGTAGCTTGCCGCCGGCGTCCCCTTGATGAACTCGAGCGTAAACACCAGGTCGTCGGCCGTGATCTCGGTGCCGTCGCTCCACATCATCCCCTCGCGGAGCTTGATCGTCATCGTCTGGAAGTCGTCGCTGTAGGTCGGGGGTTCGACAGCCAGGGCGTTGATGATCTCCCCCGCTTCAAAGTCGTCGACCCACAATGACTCGTTCATCACCTGCTGCATGCCCCGATCCTGTTGCCGCCAACCGGCCCAGAAGTTGAAGTTGGAAGGGGTGGCATTGCGTCCTGTCAACTGCTGGGCAAACACGGTTTCCGTCCGAGGGAAACCCAGGACTTCGATTTCCTCCGGTGCTGTCTCGCCCACCAGCGCAGTGCCGGCAGGCGCACAGGATGTCAACAGCATTCCAGCTACGCTAGCGCCGGACAGCCTCAAGAAATCACGTCGATTGACTCGCATTGACATCGTCTCCTCTTTCATGGGTTGAGAAAACCTCGATAGACAGACTGCACAAATACACTTAGCCTTCTTTGGGCAATCTGTAGGTCACGCTACCCGTGTGACAAGTGTCATGAGAAGCACCAGTAACTCACTCCGTTAATAGCTACCCAGACGCTTGGCCAAACTTACGATCTGCCGGAAGTCCTCCAGGCTGACACTGGAGGGAACCGAGTGGTCAGACGAGAAAATATACCCCCCCGACTCTTTCAAGGCCGGGACGACCCGCTCCATCTCAGCCTTGATCTCGTCGGGCTTGTCCCACAGAACCGCGTTGATGCCGCCGTGCAGCACTATGTCCTTCCCGAATTGCTGCTTGAGTGTACAGGGATCCATGCCTGCCTTCACCTCAAGCGGGTTGAGCGCGTTCAGCCCCATCCCGACCAGTTCTGGCACAAACGGGCGGATGTCGCCGCAGGAGTGCAGATGTGCTTTGATGCCCCTGGCGTGGGCCCAGTCGATGGCCCGTTGATGATAGGGCTTGAGCAGATCGCGGTACATACGCAGCGAGAAGAACTGATGCTGCTTGTAGCCCATGTCGTCATACCAAAAGACCGAGTCAAACCGGTAGCCCGCGTCCCACACCATCTCCAGTAGGGTCAAGTTGACCTCAAGCAAGTGGGAAAACATGTCCTGCACCCACTCCGGTCGATCGACCAGGGCATACAAGAGGCGCTCCGTACCCACGAGCCAGGAATGGGTGACGTCGAAACCAAACCAGAGCAGGGCCTGAATCCAGGTTCCCTTCTCCTGCCAGACGGGGTAGTTGGCTTCCAGGTGTTTCCAGTCGATGCGGTCCCGATCCGGGCGAATGCGTTTCTTCGCCTCGGCCCAGCTCTCTGGATCGACGATGGTGAAATCCAAAAATTGGGGGGTGGAGGTGGCGTGTCTCCAGTTTTTCAGCGTGGCCCCGAACTTGGTGGTGTGGATTCGGTACTCTTCGGTCTCTTCGACCACGCGTTCTTCATACTGGGGAGAGTTGTCGACGGCAATTGTCGTGATATGGTCCAGGCCGAAGTAATCGACGTAGCTGACATCCGCGGGCATACCCTCCCGTTGCCAACGTTCAATGGTCGTGGTCCAGGGCGTGTCGATGATGGGGATGCGATCGGCCTCCTGGTGCGCAAACATGCGCCTGAATCGTTCCCGGCTGGTCATCTCAGTCATGGATCTAACTCCTTTGAGAGCGCGCAGATCCGCAGTTGGAATGGATGCGCCCGGTGGGGGAATCTGGGCGTGGTCGAGGTTGGAATCTCTGTGACAGTTGAGGAAATGTAATCAGAATTCCATTTGTCCATTATGGACGATTACGCGCGTTTCCGCAAGCCGGAGTTTGATCCAATATTATCGGTTGTGAATCACACCACCCCCCACGGACGGTAGGGGTTGGCCACAGCCAAATAAATGACCGCGATCTTTTCCTTACCCGCGCCTGAATCGCCGCCGAAGACTCGCCAGCTACTCGAAGGGCACCCGCCGCACGTCGACGTGGATCGGTCTACATCATCAGGCCATCACGCCTTACTTTGGCTTTCCGCCGTGTCGAATCTCACCCTGAGGGCTCACATATCGGTACAATGTCGAGCGCGACACATTCAGCGTTTTGCAGATCTCCTGAAGCGCAGCTACGGTTTGCTGCAAAACGAGCGCTTCAGCCCTGCCGAGTTGGCAGCGGGGCTCTCCACGATTTCGCAAGCCGATGTAGCACGAGACGAACTGGACTATCTGGTGGTGGCGATTGGACCCAGTGAACTTCGAAGAGCCGTATACCCACGCATTGGAAGGGGTGAGCACCGTCCATAAGAGCACACCACCGGACCAGCAGGGCCAAGCGCGTCTGACCCGTGGCTATCCGTGCATTACGGCGACGGTGGTCAACAGCCGCATTCCTGCCACCGCCTATGCCAACTGGTTCTCCTACACCACCGACTTTCTCAGTGAAAACGTGGAGATCCAGAAGGCTGTTGATGCGACCAACCAGCAGTTTGATGATTTTCCCCGCCGTTATGTGCTCGATGCGGCCTTCGATGACAAAAAGTGGTTTGCTGTGCTTTCGGTTCAAACGTTTGCGATTCGAGTCAGCCATTTTGAACGGACTGTTGAGGTCTACCACCAGCGTCTAAAGTAAATCCACGTGGAAAGTGGTAGTTTTGTGGCGAGTAACGCCGCGGCAAGGAATGTCGAGTGAGTCAGGGCGCCTTGTGAAGCGGATCGGCTTCACCTGGGAGAATTTGCCACAGAAGCACAAAGAACGCAGAGCATCTATCTCTGCGTTCTTTGTGGCAATTTCCGTACCATGCACTGACCTATAGGTAATCACCAAAATCTATAGACTTGACTCAATCTGGAAAAGCGTAACTTGTACCCTATGCCCTAACCCTCTTTGTTTTCCGAACCCCTTGCCCTATTGCCCGGCCACATCCAGCAAAGTCTGTGCCTGATCGGCCCGTGCTGCGCTGATCTTGGCTTTGATGGCATCGGTCAGGCTCACTCCCGCCGGCGCCTCCGCGCCGGAGATGGCCGCGGCCCGGCCAATCTCATCGGCGGTGATGGTCGTCTGGGCGGTCATATTCCAGCGCAGACGGGCTTCCTGCTGGGCCAGTTCCACCAGCACGGTGTAGGTGATGTCGCCCTGCACATTCTCGCCGATGGGCTGGATGTGCTTCACATGACCGGCCAGTGTGACGCCGGGCAGGGCGTCGAAGGCTACTTCCACCCGATCCCCGGCCTGCACATTGACCACACTTAGTTCGCTCAGATCAGCCGTCTCGATACGCCAGGTAGTCAGGTCGGCCAGGTGAACGATGGCCAACCCCGGCGAGACCGACTCACCCAAATCCACATTCACGGCGGCGATTGTCCCGGCGAAGGGTGCACGCAGGATCGTTTCGTCCAGCGCAGCCTGGGCATCTATCAGCACGGCCTGGGCCGCGGCCACACTGGCTTCAGCGGCAGCGATTGTCTCGCTTTTGGAACCGGCCAGGAAGAGGTCAAGCTCGGCCTGGGCGGAGGCCACTTCGGCCTGGGCACGCACCACATCGGCCTGACGGGGGCCATCCAGCAGATCGTTCAACTGGGCTTCGGCAGCGACGTAATCGTTGGTGGCCCGTTCTAGGGCAGAGGCCTGGGGCAATGCTCCGATGTCACTGCGCCAGGCGACGGTGTCATAGGCGGCCTGGGCTTCCCGGCGGGCCGCATCCGCGCTGGCCAGACGGCTTTGAGCGGCGACCATATCCCCGTTAGCTGCGCCGTCCAACACCTTCTGCAGCCCAGCCTGGGCTAAGTTAATGTTGGCCTGATAGCGGGCGATCTCTTCGGCACGGGCCGGAGCCTGTAACTCGGCCACCCGCAACTCCGCATTACGTAGATTGGCTTCGGCCTGGGCCACCGCAGCCAACTGGCGGGCATTGCCCAATTTGATGAGTACATCACCGGCTTCCACCCGGTCGCCGTTGCTCACCAGCACATCCGCCACCAGCCCGCTGGCTGCCATACTCAGTCCGGCTTCCCGGTTGGGGACGACGCGGGCTTCCACAATCGTGCTGTTGGACGCTTTGATCGCAGGAAGAATGGGCGCAGCTTCGGCAGCCGCTTCTACAGGAGCCGCTTCCGAGGCCTGGGGAAAGCGGTCACGGGCAAAAACGAAACCGACCAATCCGATACTTGCAATGACGAGGAAGATAATAAACGTTTTCACAGGTCTGATCCTTTCAAAAACTTTGAACGCAGATTGCGCTGATTTACAAGAAACTCCTACGAACTATCCTTGACCCTATTCATACGCCAACACCTCCCGCACGGTCAGCCGCGAGGCGTTCCAGGCGGGGAGGAAACTGGCGAAAGCGGCCAGCACGGCCACAATCACAAACCAGGCGATAACACCACCCGATGAAAAAGTGTAGGGCAAGGAACGGCTGAAAAGGGCCTGACCGACGGCGGTACTCAAAACCGCACCCATCGGGAAAGCCAGGGCCGCACCAATCAGCCAGCTAATCAGGCCAATGATGACGCCCTCCACGATCACAATTGACTGCACCGCGCCGTCAGAGGCGCCGATGGCCCGCATGACGCCGATCTCCCGTGTCCGCTCCAGCACATTCGTGCTCATCGTGCCCATCAGCCCCAGCGCGCCGACGGTGGCGATCAGCACACCCATCCCGGAGAGCAGGTAGATAATAATGTCGAAAAAGCCGCCGGAAATCTGTCGGATAATATCGACGGTAAAGGTGGAGGCCACCCGTAACCCCGAAGCTTCCAGCGTCGTTTCCAGGGTCTGCACCGCCTCATCCAGGCTGGCGAAGGCGCTGCGGTCGACCGTAATCTGCACGCTGTCGCCCTGGCCCACGCTGTCTGTATAGCGGGCGTAGTAGGGCAGATTGACGTAGACGGGAATCTGGTTGGGCGGGCCGGAGAGCGACTGGACAATGCCTACGACCGTCCACAGCCCCTCTTTGCCCGCGGCATCCAGCACAATCTGGCTGCCGACGGTAATGTCGTCGTCCGAGTTGAGGACGTTCTGGCTGACGACAATTGCGTTTTCGTCTGCGGCCAGCAGCCAGCGCCCCTCGGCCAGGGCCGGCTGCACCATCTTGCTTTCGGCGGGCAGGGCAAAGACCGTCAGCGGGTTGCTTTCTGTGCCGTCGGGTCGGATGCGGGTAACCAGGCCGGACTGCCAGCTCTCCACCCCCTGGACCGCCGAGACCGTGCGCACGGCCTGTTCGATCTGGGCGGTGCGGTAGGCCCGCTCGAACTGAATCTGAATGTCGAATTGGTTGTAGGCCAACCCCTGCTCAATCAGACCGGCCAGAGAAGCGCGCACGCTGCCCACCGTCATAAAAATCATCCCGCCCAACACCAGCATAATCAGCGTCACCACCAGCCGTGCCCGGCGACGAAAGGTATTGCGCAGGGAAATCTGCAAGGGCCGGGAGAGCAGGCGGATGCGGGCCAGCAGGCGGCTCAACCAATCTTCGCCGCCGTTGCCCACGCCGTAGTCGGAGATAGCTTCGCGCACAGTCACGCCCGCGCCCTGGATAATGGGGAAGAGGGCCGCCAGCAGTGGCACACCCAGCCCCACGCCGATCTGAATCAGCAGCACATTGGCGGGCAGTGACCAGAGCGGGAAGTCGATGTTGATAAAGATGCCCAGGAACTGCATCAGCCCGCCCGCCACCAGCGCAGTAACCGGCACGGCTACGGCCAAGGCCAGCAGACTGAGGGCGAAAATCGTACCCAAATACATCCCCACAATCTGTCCCTGTTGCGCCCCGATGGATTTCATCACACCGATCTGGCGGGTCTGCTGGGCCATCAGCGCCGAAATGGTGTTGATGACCAGAAAGCCGCTGAGAAAGAGAGCCAGCAGTCCAAGCGGTGTGAGCAGCAGGGCCAGGGAATCGAAGATACTCTGGAAGAGCAGCTCGCCCGGCTCGGGAACCTGAATACGCTGGACAGTGCGCCCGCTCTTTTCAATTTTGTTGCCCACCGCGTCTGCGGCCTGGGTGATGTACTCTTTGTCCAGCAGTTGTTCGGGCGTGCCCACAAAGCGCAGGTTCAGTTGGGAAAAGGTGCGGCTGCCGCCCAGACGCTCGAACGTGTCAAAATCTACATAGCCGTTGGCGCTATTGGTGAAGGATGTGGGAAAGGCGTTGGCGTCGTAGACCAGACCGCTCACCCGCACAGAGCGGACCTTGCCATCCTCTGTTTCCAAATTTAGCCTGTCGCCCAGGCGCAAACCGGCGGGTAGGGCCGTGTCCGAATCGAGCGAACTCCGCTCCAGAATCATCTCGTCTTTGACCGGCCAGGCTGTCTGCGCCGCGCCAAACTCGGGGTGGCGGCTGCTGGCATAGAGCGGCTGAATCAGGTTGATAGTATTGGCTTCAAAATCCTCAATCGCCGTCACACTCAGGCTTTGCCAGACGCCAGGGGCCGTCTCCACAGATACGCCCAAAGAATTGCGTCCCTCGGCGGAGGCCACTTCGGGCATCTTGCGCACACTCTCCAGCAGCTCGCCGTCCAGATTGCTCGCAAAAATTGTGGCCTGGGCTGCGTTGCTATTGTCGTAGACCGTCTGCAGTTCATCCAGAATGACTGCCTGCAACTGCTGCACAGTGCCCACGGCGAAGATGCCCACGGCGATCGAAGCGATGACCAGCAGTGTGCGAGTGCGGTTAGAGGTCAGGTCGCGCAATACTTTGCGCCAGCGGGGGCTAATCACCAGAGCCTCCTTGTAAAGCGTAGACGCCCACGCCATTGGGCTGCAACACAGGAAGCGGGCGGATGACTACAGGTTCGATCGTGCGGGCAGGCTGTTCGGCAAACGACGGCGTGCGCTGGGTGCGGACATCGTCCACAATGCGCCCGTCGGCAATCGTCACCGTGCGGGTCACCCGCTCGGCCAGGTCGTCGTCGTGGGTCACCATAAGAATCGTCTTGCCGCCGTCCACCAGCTTTTCAAAGAGGCTGAAGACCGAATCCGCGGTGCGGGAATCCAGATTGCCGGTCGGTTCGTCTGCCACCAGAATCGGCGGATCGGTTGCCAAGGAACGGGCAATCGCCACCCGCTGCTGCTGACCGCCGGAGATGGCTGTGGGCAATTTGTCCATCTGCTCCGCCATATCCACCTGTTCCAGCAGATGAATGGCCCGCTCCCGGCGCTCCCGCCCGGCGTAGACATTGCAAAAATCCATAGGCAGCATCACATTTTCCAGAACGGTGAGGGTGGGCAGCAGTTGAAAGAACTGGAAAACGACACCCACGGACAGCCCTCGCCAGCGGGCGATCTGCCCTTCGCTCATTTTGTGGACAGATGTGCCATTGACCACAACCGAGCCGCTGCTGGGGCGGTCGATGCCTGTAATCATATTGGAGAGGGTCGATTTGCCGCTCCCCGACTTGCCGATGACCGCAACAAACTCGCCGCCGTCCACTTGCAGGTTCACATCTTTCAGGGCCAGGAAGTCACCCGCCGCGGTCTCATAGGCTTTGACCACTTCGTGCAGATCGATTAGGTGGGGGGTCCGCTCACTCTGTCCGCCCGATTTCTGTTTGCTCGCTGTGCGGTTGAACAATTTATGGAACATCGCAGAACCTCCTGTGTTGTCGCCGGTCGTTTCTGTCTATATTTGCAGTATATTTTATGTGCAAAATATGTGCAAATAATGAACAGCGTGAATCAACTAAGCCTTGAGCTGGTCGTTGATCCGCCGCTTGTTGACTCGGCGATGATAGGTGCGGGTGGGCATGATGAGCAACCCTCGGTAGGGATATGTGAACAGGGATGGAGCAACGAGCCGCCGGCGACTCTTCAGCAGTCGAAAGCCAATGGCTGACTGCCAAAAAGCCACTCGCCAAAAAACAAAAAAGGCCCTCCCGCGCGCAACGGCGGAAAAGCCTTTCAAACAGATCTCCTAGGCACCTATGGGGCGCTTGTCAAGACCCAGAACTGAGGTTCAATCAAGTTTTCGCAGGGAGATTAGGGGCCGCTCGCATACCCATTGAAACGAAAGATGCTACTAACGCCACTGCCAGAAACCATCAAAGCCAATGGCACTGCCTTGTGAAAACGCTCCTGGATAAAGGCTGCGATCGATGTTGCCAATGGCATAGAGGCCAACCTCTGCACTTTCGACTTTGGTGAAGTCGCTGGTACCAACGGAGTACCATTGTTTTCCATCGGCGCTGCACCGGCCGTGAACGATAGTCCCCGTCCATTCAAGACGAAGGTAGATGGCGTCAGCAGGCAAATAGCCGCGCCCGGTAATGATAGGCTTGTTCTCGAGGCAGCCCAAGAGTGAAACCTCGCCACGGCCGCGACTTCCCCAGTCAAGACGTAAGAAGTTCTTTCTATCGGCCCATAACAGTAAGCCGCCCAGCGCGGGGATATCGTCATGAAAGGCGGAGCAGCGTGTCTGAATGACGGTGTTTCGTTTTGTCCGGTGCAATAGACAGGGTGCGCTCCAGTTGGCATTCCACAAATCGCGACCGTTGGCGGCGTGAACAATCAACCTATCATCGGCAGAGAATCGACAATCGTCGTACGGGTCACGCCACTGCCATTGGTTGTGGCCAATCTGCTCGGTTAAATCTTTTGCCGAAAGGTAGAGGTGATCTGTGCCGATTTCGAGTGTGCCGTCTATCGACTCCAGGCACCATTGGTGGAAACGATGTCCTTTGTGAAGGGGGCGCTTTGCCTTCAACTCGTCACAGAGCGCTTTGAACTGAGTGGCGTCCATCAGTGCCCTCTCAAGGCCGGCAACGGCATCGCTCAGCGGCATTGACAGTTCTTTGGGGCCGCGTGTGATGCGATAGTCAATGATATCTGGAAAACGTAGAGCGTCGAAGGCAGCCGAGGAAAAAGCTTCTACGGCACCAGTGAAGTCTCCGTACCGCAGACGGGAATGTCCTAGTGGAACCAGTGCATCGGCACTGGGAGCCAGCGAAGGCGATGTTTGATGGGCGGCCTCCAAGAAGTGTGTCTGGGCTTCTTCCACTTTTCCCAAAGCCAGCAAGATTGTACCGAGACAAACATACAAATCCGGTAGATATTCAACATTGACGCTGACGGCCACCGGCAGTGCTTCTTCAGCAATCCTCTGGGCTGTTTCCAGGTCGCCCAGCGAAAGATGCGTCCAGGCCAACGCCAACTGGTACCAGTTGCGACGTTTTGCATCTCCGACTGTATCTGCCAGCCTGAGCGATTGCCTAAGGTACATCAAGTTTGCTCGGAAGTCGCCCTGGATCGCTGCCACCCGAGCCAGGTTGTGATGTCCTTCGGCTGCGCTGTGTAGATCGTGGTGGTGCATGGCCTGTTCAACGAGGACGCTTGCCCAGTGTTGCGTCTGCTCTGGTTCTCTTCTACGATAGTAGGCAAAGAAGATTGCACTGTAGATCATTCGCATCTCGGCTGAGTAAGTGAGATTCTGCGCGAAGGGAACGTTGCGCAGGGCATAGTTGGCAGAAGTGTCCAGGTCGCCGATCATGCCATAGGCAAAGGCAAGCTGGGTATTGGCCAACGCCATCTCAAATGTTTGCTCATCCTCGCCAAGCAGCGAGCGCGCCTTGTGCGCCAGGCCCTGCGCTTCAGCGAAGCGGGGTTGCCAGTTAATGAGTAGATCGCCCAGGTAAAAATAGAGCCGAATCAGGCGTTCGGGTGGGCTGTTCAATGTTTCAGCCAGAGAGATCGCACGTCGCAAGGTAGTTTCGGCTTCCTCGAAGTGATTGGTTGCGTAGAGCGCCGTCAGCCCCAGTGAGGTCAACGCCGCCAACCGCATCTCCTGGAATGCAACATCCTCCGGCAGATCGGCTAATATGTGCAGCGCCTGTTTGAAGTAGTCCATCGCGGCTTCACCGAGATAGGAACGCCGCGTTTTTTCCCCCGCCTTTAGCAGGTACTCGACTGCTTTGTGCAGGTCGTCACTCCGTTTGTAGTGATAAGCCAGTTGTTCTACATACTCATCCAGGTGGATGCTTTGCAGCGTTTCAATTGTTCGCGCCACTTCGCCGTGCAGGTTGGACTGCCGACGACGCGGCAAAGTAGCGTAGATGGCGTCACGCACGAGGACATGATGAAAGGCAAAGATCACTTCGGGCAGGCTCCGCTCCTGGTAGATCAGGCCGTGGCCCACAAGCCCCTGCGCGATTTCATCGACATTTACGCCTGGTGGCAGTATGTGAACGAGCAGATGTTTGGGGAAGAAATGGCCCATGACAGCCGCCACCTGTAAGAACTGCCTGGATGGATCACTCAGCCGTTGCACACGCGACAGGATCACACTCTGTATGGCATCGGGCACAGACGCAGACAGTACATCGACATTCACCTCGCTCTGCACCTGCCTTTTGTCCTCGACAAGCTGAATCTGCCCGCTGTCCATAAGGGCGCGGATAAGTTCTTCTACAAAGAATGGATTGCCGTGGGTACGCGCTTCGATGTATGTGCGCAAGCTGTTGGGCAGTGCATCGACCGCGAGGAGCGAAGCAACCATCCGCCGGACCTCAGCCGGAGTCAATTCGCGCAAGGACAGTGTCACCAATCGATCAGGACACTTGCGCGCGGCTACGGTAGGCAGTTGCCAACAACGGTGCTCACGGTCTGGCCGGTAGACGCAGAGCAACAGAAGTGGGGTGTGCGCCAGATGATCCATCAGGCGGTTAATCAAATCGAGTGATAGATCGTCGGCCCAGTGTAGATCTTCCAACACCAGAACGGTCGACGCTCGATGGGCCAGCGCGGTGAGAAGAGAGGCCAACGCCGTAAAGATCTGGCGACGGCGCTGTTCTGGCGAAACATGCTGCAGATACTCGTCCCATGCGGTGGCAAAGCGAATGGAAAGCAATGCACCCAGGGCGGGGCCGAGTTGTTCTCTTGCCATGGGCGGGAGCAGCCCTTCTTCCTCAAGAGCGGTAAGTTCGGCAACCAGGCGCGCCGATCGCAATGCATCATCGGCGTCAGGTCCCCAGCCGAAGTAGCTGTTCAGCAAATCCAAAAAAGGCGCGTAGGCCGTGGTCGTTGTACGTTCCTGACAGCGCCCCTCCAGCCAACCGAACGTCGATGAATGAGCTTGCGCCAGCTTCTTCGTTTCCGCCACCAGTCGAGACTTACCCAGGCCGGCTTCGCCGTTCAAGCAGACGATGTGTCCTTGGCCGGCGCTGGTCTGTTTCAAGACTTCTTCCAACTGCGACAGTTCCTCATCGCGACCGACGAGCATCGTCTGCAAGCCCTCGATGCCGCGGCTCTTGCCGGGCTGCCGCGCCTGTGCATGCACGCTGTGCACAGGCACCGGTTTTGACGAGCCTGGCAGGGTCAGTGTGCGTTGCGTCGTGCGAAAGGAGCGCCGCACACGTTGGTAGGTGCCTGCGCCGATCATAATTTCGCCGACCTCTGCCATTGCTTGCAGGTGAACGGCTTGATTCACCACGGCCCCGATGGCCGGCTCTCTGTCCTGTGCAGCTATGATGTAGGCAACGCCGCTGTTCACGCCAATGGAGATGTCCAGTCCTGTGTCCGCATCGCGGATGGCCAATGCGGCCAGAATGGCGCGCTCGGCATCGTCTTCGTGGATGTGGTCACTGCCAAAGATGGCCAGTACACGGCCCAGTGACAGGCTGTGCAGCGGTACGTCATAGGTCGACAGGGCCTGCACTGCCGTCTGACGTAGTTGGTTCACCTTTTCCGCCATTGCGTCAGGATGGATTTCGTCGAAAGCATCGTTGGCGTGTAACCCTACACACAGCACCGTCACCGGACGGAGTTCATCCTGTGTGAATATCGTATCTGTCGCTGGTGACGCCTCTGTCTCTTGAAGAGCGACGGGCGTGGCATCCGCGGATGAAGCAGCGGATGGTGGGGACTGCTCAAAGAAACGTCGCGTTCGGATTGATTGATAGAGCGCAGTGGTCTCTGTTTCCGGCTCGACACCAAATTCTTCATTAAGTAGACGTTGGCACTCTTGATATTGACGGAGCGCCGCCGCCGTCTGGCGTGTCAATGCGTAGAAGGTGATCAGTTGACGGTGCGCCGGTTCGTACAACGGATCCAGGGCCAGTCGCCGCCGGGTCACCGAGATAGCGGCATCATAGTTTTGCCGGCTTTCGTGAGCGGCGGTGAGTACTGTCAGGGCGTTGGCAAACAGACGACGGTAGTGTTCCACCTGGAAATATTGCCAATCATCGAAGTCCGGGCTATCGGGTAGCGTGAATCCCGTGAGAAAGTCACCCCGGTAGAGCTCAACTGCCGCCTGACAATGGGCAATTTGTGATACGGCAGGCTCGGCGCCCGGCGTGGCGCCCAATCCACTGAGGAGCGACTCGAAGTGCGCCGCATCAGTCCACACGTCAGCAACCAGGCCTATCGTATCGGCGGTGGTGTCAAGCCATTCTGTCCCCACGGTCTGGTGAAGATCCCACAATTCTCGTCGCAGCGAACTGCGCGCACGCGACTGACTGCTTTCGGGCCACAAAAGCGCGGCCAATGTATCCCGGCGCTGGATCTCACCCTGTACGGCGAGGTAGGCCAGGATCGCCATGCTTTTGCGCCGCGTGATCACGATGACGTTATCGTCTGTTTGGATCTGTGGCGGGCCAAGAAACAGCAGGCGTAGCTGGGTCATACAGCGAACCTCATACCAATCGAAAAACAGCAAACGTGCGCAGAACTTCTACAGGGCGGTGCGGGGTTCGATTGTACATCAACACAGCAGACCTCGCCAGTCACCTGGCAAGGTCTGCATCCCATATTGTTCTCAGCGAAAAGAAAGAGTTTACTCGCCCTGGTAGTAGTCTGATGGCGCCAAGAAGACCGGTAGTGTCGCCTGGTACTCAGCCAGTTCCTGCAGATTGTTGATCTGCAAAAACTCGGTGGCAGCGGACGATGCCGCCTGATCTTCATAGACGACATGGGGCAACGTCGCCTGGTACTCGGCAACCGCTTGGCGGTCGACTAGATTGGGGTAAGCCGGCTCCACGGCCGTTGGGTTTTCCACCAGTACTGAGCCGAACGTAAGCGGGAGCATGACACTCAGCCCCACTGTGCATCCACTGAGCAGAAGGGCGGCGAGTAGGCTGACAACAACGGTGGTGGTGAGTCTGCGGTACATGTTGATCTCCTTTGGAAAGTCTTGATGTGGGCGGTACTGCGTTTGCTGCGCTTATGGAGATCAGGATACGGCGAGGTCCGTTACCTCTGCGTTTCGTGGACCGTAGCAGGCGGCGTTACTTGAACAATTGGGGGGTAACTTTGAGGTTTAAACATATGAAGAAGAGGCGGTATCCTCACAGCAGGGTGGCGAGTGTCGTGTAGGACATTCGAACTGCCGGGGTGAGCCCGGGGGAACGTCCCCACGCTCTAGAGAATATCCATTCGGTGTCGTTGCGGGGAACGGACCCCACCGTCGGCCACGAAGAGCCGGTGGTGACGGCTCGGTAGACCGGCATCCGGCGCTCTCTATCGTGGGTCGAGACGGCGACGCCCTGGTGATGGACTTTCTTACCTGCCCACTCTTCTTGAAGAAAGTTTCGCTCTACGATTCACCTCCAAACAGAGGCGGTGGGTCTTTAGGGCGTCAGCGTAGCTGCTGTAGAGCAAGCCCGCATCTTGTTGCTGCACCGCACGCAGGAATGCCATGTTCTCTGTCTTGACCGGGTCGTGACGGAGCCGTACTTCGCGCTGCTCGCTGCCGCGTTCGTAGATCACGCTGTTGCGAGTTATTGTGATCAGCAATCCGTCGCAGACCAGTTGAAGGTGGACGGCAGCCGCGCCGCCCAGCAGGCAGGTAGCCGTGAAAACACCGCTGGCGCCGCTCTGAAAACGTAGGAGTGCTGTGCTAACGGCGGCCACGTCGGCGTCAGGATAGGCTGGACGCTCGACATGATCTGCCGTAGCGGCCAGGACGGTGGCCTCACCCACCAGCAGGCGGGCCAGATCGAAAAGGTGGGTTGCCTGCTCGACCATCTGACCGCCGCTGCGCGCCTGTTTGCGCCACCACTGGGGCGGCGGCGTGGCGTCGTGCCAGGTTCCGATCACCATCCGGGCCGGATTTTGGGCCAGAGTCGCTTTGACTTCGTCCAGCAGATCCATCGCGCGCAGGTGATAGCCCACCCCTACAATCAACGACCGTTGGGCCACGGCTACGGCAATCCCCTGGGCAATGACGAGGTCTGTACCCAACGGTTTCTCGACCAGAAATGGGATGCCGTGGTCGATCAAGGTGAATTCAATGTCTCCATGTGCATCCGGCGGCACGCTGACCCACGCCGCATCGACTTCCTCGTTCTTCAGGAGTTCCGCGTGAGACGAATAAGCGCGTCCTCCCCACCGCTGCGCGGCAGCGGCAGCGTGACCCGGCGTGGGTGATGCATGGCCGACGATGGTGAGTCTCTGGCTCACCGGCCAGCGTGCGCAGATGGCGTTCTGCCATGCCACCGGTTCCGATCATGGCGATCTTCATAGGGGGTGTTCCTTTCGTCGCAGTAGGCGCTATTGTCTCTTCTTGTTTCTCAGTCATCAATTTTCTGGGGCAAAGGCTGCACTTCCACCTGTGTCGCCGGATTCAGGTCTCCGTTGGGATCGACGACGTATCCGGCATTGAAAGAAAGTGACCGGGGCGTGCCTTCCACATCCAGGCAGAGCAGGTGGTTGTTGTCGCCGTCATCGAGATCGCCCAGGGCAAAGGGGACCGTGTCAACCGGGGTGCCGTTCTGGTCCAGGGTGACGGTGTACTGCATGCGTTCGCCATCGTCCACTTCCTCGCCGCTGGCTTTGGTGATGCCTCCCTGCCAGACGGCGCGGATTGCCTGCAGCGTCCCATCGGGACAGCCACTGCCCACAGACCAGGGTCCGCCCGGCTGGTCAAGCTTCCACTGGTCCGCAGGCACCGATTCGGCCAGCACCAGGGCCGGGCCGGGAGCAAGCGGTGTCACGGCGATGGCGGCGCCCCGGAAATTGAGTTCCCCATCCAGCGACAAGAGGTTGCCCACGATTTCTACCGTGGCGGGCGGATCTATGCCGGCGCTGCCGAAGTCGCCGAGCAGCAACGCCGTGCGTCGTTCGCCGGGGTCCAACGCCGGGGCCAGGGTGACACAATCCACCTGACCTTGCTTGCCTGACGTGGTGACGACGCGAAAGTCGGCGGCCTGCAGGGTTTCGCTGTCGACCTCGTGTGAGAAGATGACGGGCATGCCGTCCGTTCTGCCGAGGTCGCCACAGATGCGTAGATTGGCCGTGCCGGGTAGATCGTCGTCCAGGCCAAAGAAGGCGCTTAGCAGATCGGCATGCTGTCCTGTCGCACTGCTGCGTGTGGCGTCACCATCGGGCGTGGTGTCTACCTGTGAAGTATCGGCGGGGATAGGCTGGGTTAAGGTCTGCACACCCGGCAGGGCGCAGCCTGCAAGCAGCACGACAAACATAAGCAACGCAACAAACCGTAGACTGTTCAAGCATCTGCCTCTTTCTGGGTCTGCGAAAAACCATCGAGATGTTCGTGTCTCATGATACACCCTGCGCGGACGAAAACCAGTTCAAGTGGAAGTACCAACAGAGATGCGAAATGAAGTGGCCCAAGCAGAAAAGAGGAACGTGACGGCGAATCTCGTAAGAATCTCGTAAGAAATTCGTAAGCCATATAGCGGATTATCTCTATCTGTTTCAGTGGCGGGCGGGCGTCGATATGGGGATAGGGTGGTGGTGTGCCGTCGGCCACCAGTTCTCTGGCGAAGAGCGCGCAGGGTTGGTAGCGATAGGACGATGAACAATAGCTGTGTCCTCTCAATCCCATTTCGCCTGCTATTTGCGCTGTGCTGAAATCAACTCCACCCCTCGATGCTTGAGATACGCATACAGTGTGGGCTTGCTGATGCCCAACTGCTCACAGAGTTCCTGGATGCTCAACACCCCTTCCCGATAGAGCGACTCCGCCGCCATCGCCGTGACCCTGGCCTGCTTGGGATAACCCCTTGGGCCGACCACCCACCCGTCCCCGTGTGCGCGCCGCCTTCAGGCCGGACTGAGTATGTTCGAGGTTGAGGTCGCGCTCGAACGCGGCCAGTGAGGCGAAGATATTGAAGACTAACCGGCCCTGCGGCGTGGTGGTGTCCACTGGGTCGTTGAGGCTGATGAGGCCGACGTCGCGTGCCAGGCTGCACTGCCCATTGTGGACGACGCCGGGGATCGCTACGAACGATTGATCATCGAGTGGCGGCTGGCGCGGCTGTGGCAGATGGAGGGTGAACTACGGCGCGCCGAGATCGCTTTCCACAAGGTGCTGGACGAGACGCAGCGCCTGGGCATGGAGACGCTGCCTGTTGCCGGGTACGCCCGCATGGATCTGGGCGGACTGCTGTTGGAGCAAAACCAACGTCGGCAGGCGCGCTCGTATCTCGTTGACGGCCTCGCGGCAATTGAGGGGATGGGCAGCGCCGTGGTTCTGCTGGAGGGTTATCTGACACTCGCCCAGCTAGAGCGGATCGAAGGCAACCCACAGGCCGCGCAAGAGGCGTATCTGGCGTGCAGGTGAGCTCATTCACAGTGAGCAGTTCCCTCTGCCGCTTGCTGCACCCTACCACGCATCCACGGCCATGACCTTTCTGGCGGAGGGGGATCTGTGTGGCGCACAGGCATGGGCAGAGCAGAAGCTGGATCTAACCCCCGGGGTGATGTCCTATGCAGAAAGCGCCGTGCAACTGGCGTGCGCCCATGTCCTGCTGGCGCTGGGCGAAATCCAGCCGTCCATCGCGCTGTTACGCACGCTGGAAACCACCGCGGTCAAGCATGGCTGGGGTCATCGGCTAAACGAAATCCATGTGTGCCTATCCATCGCCCTTCAGCGTAAAGGCGAGCGGAACACAGCCGCTGAAGTCCTCGGGTACGTGCTGCAACGCGCTTTGCCTCAGGGATACGTTCGTCTCTTCTTGAACGGCGGTTTTCCCCTGGCGGAAGTCCTGGCCGAGATTGTACGCCAGGATGGAGCGGGGGCAGTTCACGCCCGTCATCTGCTACACCTCTTCAATGAAGAGTTGCCCAGCGACGAACAGCCGGCGTCCGTCGCCCCACTACGACTGACGTTGAGCGTGAAGAAGATGCTGCACCGGCAGACATCGTCCACTGGTTGGTGGAACCGCTGAGCGAGCGCGAACTGGACGTGCTGCGGTTGGTGGCAAAAGGGCTGACCAATCGCGAAATTGGAGAACGCCTTATCATCTCGGCGGCGACAGTGAAAAAGCATGTGGAAAACATCCGCAACAAGCTCTACGTAACCAACCGCACCGAAGCCGTGGCCCGCGCCCGCGACTTGAATCTCTTCATTGAACATGTGGCGGTGGCAGAAGGGAGCCATCTACGACGCACCCAGGGCTGGATTCAACCTGCCTGGAGTTTTGTTGCCGATGGCTGCCACCCAAACCGAGAGACGGGGATGCTTATCGAAAAAGCGGGCTTTGCTCAGGTGACGATGGAGCACTTCCATCTGCCTGTTGGCGTCGAGGGTCCTCATATCGCGGGGACTGCCATTAAGGGAGTATGATCAACTACCTGTACGGCATCAGCTTGGGCCTCACAAAGACGCCGGAACGTAGGCAGACTGACAACGTTTCCCAGACAATTCTGCTGCCGAGGCATGGAATCTACCTGCCACTGGTCAACGCCGCATTGGCTCAGAGCTGTGTCGGCCGATTGCGCGTCTGCCGATTGCGTCCTCGACCGCGAAAGCGTAGCCCGCTCTCTCCACGCTTTTCTGACAATTTCTACATCAAATGTATAGCCACTAGACTCACCATTCGACCGTTGAGTTGTGAATGGCGATGCCAGTAGACTATGTAGGGCCACGCATCTTCTGTGCCACCTGTTTGTAAGGTTCAACGTACCGGCTCTGCTGACTGTCCACACCACCAGGAGGGTTCTATGCTCCACATCGGGAATGTTAACCTTCTGCACTTTTATGCCACGCCCGGCGCATTGACCGATCCTGGTGAGCATGCCGAACTCTTCGTTGATCTCCCTATGGATCTTGCAATCCTGTGTGAGATTGTACAAGGGCTGATGGTCCACGTCTTTTGGGCCGAGCGTTATGGACTTTCCCTCTCAGATGATCGCAAAGCTGAAGTGCAGATCCGCGGGGTTGCCCAGAAACTGACTCGCCTGCTCGAACTCGACGACCGCCCGCTGACCGAAGCCCGTCCGCTGGAGCGCAAACTGGTGGGCAACTGCCGAGACTTCTCGCTCCTGCTTTGCGCCATGCTGCGCCATCAGGGGATTCCGGCGCGAGCGCGCTGCGGTTTTGGCGCTTACTTTTTGCCCAACCACTACGAGGATCACTGGGTCTGCGAATATTGGAGCGCCGATCAAGCGCGCTGGATTCTGGTCGATGCTCAACTCGACGCCTTGCAGCGCCAGGTTTTGCATCCCCCCTTCGAGCCGCTGGATGTGCCCAAAGATCAGTTTATCACCGGCGGCAAAGCCTGGTTGATCTGCCGCGCCGGTGAAGCCGACCCTGCGCAGTTCGGCATCTTCGACATGGCGGGGATGGAGTTCATCCGCGGGGACCTCATGCGCGATGTGTTCGCCTTCAACAAGATGGAGATCCTGCCCTGGGATTTCGGATGGGGGCTGATCACCGATGATCCTATCGATGTGAAGGGCCAAACGCCTGATCTAGACTTTCTCGATCATCTGGCTCACCTCACTCTGAATGGGGATGAAGCGGCGGCGGAGCTACGCGCACTCTGCATCACCGACAGACGTCTTCACGTACCTGAGTATATTTTTACCTAGATCGGGCGGGTTTTCTGAAGACCTGTCCGGTCGTGATCATGTCCAAGCGAACGCATAAGCCTTGTTTAGGAGAGAAAACAATGACTGAACAACCACCGTCGGGCAAGAATTTGGATAGTCTCAGTATAGGATTGGGCGCACTATTGATCCTGCTGGGTATCGTCTTTTTGATCGGGCAGTTCATCGACATCAACATCGGTTCGGTGGCCTGGCCCTTCTTTGTCATCGCGCCGGGCGCCTTGCTCTTTGTCTTCGCGTTCACGCTCAAGAACAGCACGGGCGAGGGATTGGCTGTTTTGGGTGCAATGGCAACCACCACTGGCCTGATCCTCTTCTTTCAAAACCTGACGGATCAGTGGCAGACGTGGGCCTATATGTGGGCGCTGATCGCGCCTACCTCAGCAGGGGTGGCTCAACTTTTCTATGGGACGCTGCATAGCCGCCCAGAGATGATCCGCACGGGGATGCGCATTACCGGCATCGGTCTGATCCTCTTTTTGGTGGCCGCGTTCTTCTTTGAACTGGTGATCGGCATTAGCGGCTTCGGTGTCGGCGTCACGGGATGGTCGCTTGGTTTAATCGGATTAGGCATCCTGCTCATCGCTCGTCCCTGGCTCGTCCGTCTTTTTCGGCAATAGGTAAAGAGGATTGGGGATCAAAGATCGTCACCGCCAAAGGCAGCGGCAAAATCAAACGGATGCGCAATAACCCGGATGTGCAACTTGCCCCAGAACAAGGATGGAGCAGCGATGGCCCCTCATATTGTCGAAGCCGAACATTTGGTAAAAAAATACGGCGACCGCACCGCCGTGGACGACGTCAGTTTTACCATTGAGGAAAGTGAGATCTTTGGGCTGCTGGGTCCGAACGGCGCCGGCAAAAGCACAACCATCTCCATGCTCACCGGTCTCTTCCCCCACCCAAGGGACGGCGCGTGGGCGGGCATGGTGTTGTGCAGGCGTCGAAAGCGGTGAAGCAGATCATCGGCGTTGTGCCTCAAGAGTTGGCGCTCTACCCCCCCTGAGCGGACGCGAAAATGTCCTCTTCTTTGGCGAAAGTTGGGATGGGCGGCAAAAAGCTGAGAACGCGCCGACGAGATCCGCGCCGCTGTCCTCACCTAATCTGCGGTCAAAAACGCCGAGTATCTCACGGCGGATGGCAGTGAGAAGCCAGCGGCGATGGCGTCGACCATGAAAATACTCTCCATTCTCAAAAAAGATCTACTGTTGGTGCTCAAGGATCGGGGTGAGCTGATCTCGCTCTTTTGGTTGCCGCCGGTCTTTATCATCCCCATTAGCTACGCCTTTCCCAGGGATGGCTACAACCTTGACGCCGATGTGAAACCACAGATGCCGGTGATCAACTATGATCGCGCGGCGGATGCTGACGCAGGTCCTTTTGGACGAGCGCACGGTCGGCACCTTCCGCCGGTTGCTCACCACGTCGACGCCGCGGGCGGCGATCCTCTTGGGCAAGATTGCGCCCTATTTCGTCATCACCCTGCGCCAAATTGTCGGCGTCATCGTACTGTGTAGCCTCGTCTTCGACATCAACCTGGGCAGCGATCTGGGCGCGTTTCTACTCGTGGCGGCGGCGACAAGCGCCACCGTGGTCGGGCTGGGGATCATGATTGCGACGTTGGTGCGCAGCACAGGACAGGCCGGCTCTATCCCCAACTTGATCGCCACGGCGATGGCCGTCGTCAGCGGCGCCTTCTTCCCTTCGATCCGCGTGCCGATGCTTGAATATGCCACGCCCCATCACTGGGCCATCCGCGGCTTTCAGGACGTGATGACGCGCAATCTGGGCGTCAGCGGCGTCGCCGACGAAGTGGCCGTCCTCTTGGGAATGGCGGCGCTCTTTTTTGTGATTGGGGTGTGGCGGTTTCGCTTTGAGTGACCGCGGACGGACGCAAATGATGATCGACGAGATGGAGGCGGCAAAGATGATGGGATTGAAGATAAAATCGAGATGACGTAAGATTCAAAGCTATGGACAAAAAACGAACGTTCCCATTTGTCTTCCCTCCACATGTGTAAGTTTGCTGCATTCCTCTACGTTATTAACACGTGGTCCAGTTATCGGGGTCAATTATAGAATCCGTTAGTACCAGCAAATGCTTATGCCAAAGGTGGTAACCATGTCTTATAAGGTTTTTTTTGTAGAGGATGAAATTATCACTCGCGAAGGAATTCGCGATAATGTTGATTGGCAAGCTAGCGGATTTGAATTCTGTGGCGAGGCGGCTGATGGCGAGATGGCTTTGCCGTTATTACTTACAGTTAAACCGGATGTTCTGATTACCGATATCAAAATGCCGTTCATGGACGGTCTGCAATTGAGCAAAATTGTACGAGAGCGTATGCCGTGGATAAAGATCGTTATTCTTAGTGGACATGATGAATTTGAATATGCTCAGGAAGCCATCAAACTAGGGGTTACTGATTATCTCTTAAAGCCAGTGACTGTTGGGAAGCTGCAAAATGTCTTGCAAAAACTGACTACGAAACTGGATCAGGAAAGAAGAGAGCAGGAAAACCTAAAGGAACTTCAGGAACAGGTGGAAGAAAACCGGGTGATGCTTTGTGAAAGGCTATTGTTTAAATTGATCGTGGGAGCAGTTTCACCAACAGACGCAATCGAAACCGGACAGGTACTGGGGCTTGACTTTGTTGCCAGGTACTATCTGGTTATGTTTCTAAAATTTGAATTGGGAGATCGTTCAGAGCAGTATGACCACGATGAGTATTTACAGGTGCAACGTGATATTACGGCATTGGCAGAGAAGAATCCAGATATTTTCGTTTTGAAGAGGGAGTGGAGCGATCTGATTTTGATCATGAAAGGAAATACTCCGGAATATCTCGAAGAAGATCGTGACCTGCTTCTTGAAAAGATCAAGCATGTAGTTACCAATACCCGTTACCAGCTAATCTTTGGGATGGGTACTTCAAAAATACGGATAGAGGATATCTCGAAGTCATTTGCCGAAGCGTTGGTAAATGTCCAGAATTTGACTGGTGTAAACGGGGCGGGATTGAATCGGACTGTTGAACAGGGAGAACTGCTTACGGTTTACAAGTCGGCAATGGAAAATTATCTACGTAGTGGCGTCAAAGATGAATTTGATGAATTCTTCGAGATGCACCTGAGACCTTTGGGCGAAACAGCACTGAAATCCAGTCTGATAAAAAACTACATTTTTGTTGATGTCGCTCTTGCCGCGGCCAAACTGGTCAATGAGTTGGGAGGCGATGTTGACCAAGTTATCCCAGAATTGATTTCCATCGAAACAACCATGTCGAATATCAGAACAGTCGATGAGTTGCGGGAACTGACGTATAAGATTCTATCCAATGCATTGACTTATCGCGACAATCAATCAAATGGCCTGCATGGGAATCTGATCTATCAGGCAAAAGAGTATATTAACCTCCATTACAGCGAGCCGGAACTTTCACTTCATGAAGTGGCCGCCAATGCCAATCTCAGTGCAAGCTACTTTAGCGTTGTGTTCGGCCAGGAGGCAAGCCAAACATTTAAGGAGTATTTGACGGATGTCCGCCTGAGCAAAGCGAAGGAATTGCTACGCATGACGGCATTAAGGGCAACCGATATTGCCGATCGGGTTGGTTATAACGACCCGCATTATTTTAGCTCTGTTTTCAAAAAGAATACGGGTCTTTCGCCAACAGAATTTCGGTCGCAGAAGTAGTTGAGGGGTGTGCATGAGTCCGTACGAGAGGTAGAACCCGGATTTTTACCTAGGCACACCCCCCAAGTAGTTACCTTTGCAGGAGAACGACGTGACTCAAAAAATGGCATCGAGTGGCATTGGGCAATTTCTGGCAAAAATAGGCACGCTGACAAATTCAACGGGCAGGCTATCGACCGCGTATTTTGGGACATTTGTCGATCTTGTCGGACTTCATTTGTCGATTCGGGCGAAGATTCTGGCGGCTCTTTGTGTTGTTATTTTTTTGATGGGCATGACCAACGTTGTCTCAATGCTGCAAGTGCTCAGTTATAGCCGTCAATATGATGCCATTATTACCAACATTACCACTGCTAACAGTATCAGCGGCAGTGTCAAGCCTGATATTGACACTGAAATGTGGAAGATCGTATCTGGAAAAATCAACTTTTCAGATGGACATCAATACGAGATCATTGACAGGGTTGATGCAAACGTTAACTGGATGATCGAGAATACCGACTCGCATCGCGCAAAGGTCAAGTTGGATTTGATCCTTAGAACATTGCAGTCGCTGAAGGCATATGTGGACCAAATGGGGAACAAAATCGCCAACAACAGTACATCGACTGAGAACGAAGCCGTGTTGGAGAATATCCGTTTTGCCACTTCCGTCATGGAGGAAGTTGTCCAGAATTATGTGCTTTACGAAGTCCAGCGCACCGAGACGCAATATCAGGTGATGCGTGAGGGCTTTGTACGCTGGCAAATTTATTCCGTTATTTTGATCTTTAGCGCAGTAGGATTTTCGGTGGTGGCGGCATGGAGCTTGTCCAAAAGCATTTATGCCCCCATCAAAAAATTGCACGATGTGACCACCACGATTACCAAAAATGATCTTCAAACTTTGATGACGAGTGAAAATGTGGATGAAATCGCCGAGCTTGGAATGAATTTCAATATCATGATCGGCAAAATCAAGGAATTGTTGGATTCAAAAATTAAGGAGCAGGAGAATCTCAAGAAAGCCGAACTACGTGCGCTTCAAGCTCAGATCAATCCTCATTTTCTTTACAATACGCTCGATACGATTATATGGATGGCTGAATCCAAGAAGACCGACGATGTGGTTGAAATTGTCGACGCGTTATCAAAATTCTTTCGCATCAGCCTTAGCAAAGGCATGGACTGGATCACCATCGGAGAGGAAGTTGAACGCATTAGAAGCTACCTAACCATTCAGAAAATGCGCTATCGGGATATTCTCGACTTCAACATTGAGATAGATGATGATATTGCCGACAACACGATTTTGAAGTTGATCCTTCAACCGTTGGTGGAAAATGCTCTATATCATGGGATCAAGAACAAGCGACAGGGAGGCACAATTAGCGTACGTGCGAGACGGAAGGGTGAAGAAGAAGTTCTGCTGGAAGTGGAAGATGATGGAATCGGTTTCACACCGGAAAAACTGACACAACTGCGTGCCGAATTGGATGACGACTCGGGTGAAATCAAACTGGAAAATGGTTTTGGTATAGGTAATGTCAACAATCGTATCAGGCTATATTACGGGAAACCATATGGCCTTTCAATTGAGAGCGAATACACAACCGGAACGCGTGTGGCTCTTGTAATTCCTGCCAAGGTGGACGAATGAGGATATCATTCATGAAGAAAACGTCGCGTATTTTGTTTTTCTTTGTGATTTTGGCATCTCTATTTGGCCCTTTTGCTTGTGTCCAAAAAACCGACCCACTGTTCACGTCCCAAGCTGATTCTGTGTTGGGCCAAAAACCTGAGAAGAAATATAAGGATTTAATCGTTGGCTATGCCCAGATAGGAGCTGAAAGTGAGTGGCGTGCGGCAAATACAATTTCCATCAAAGAAACAGCCGATCATTTAGGCGTGGAGCTTCGTTTTTTTGATGCGCAACAAAAACAGGCAAATCAGATTGAGGCCGTCCGTAAACTTATCGTCCAAAGGGTGGATATTATTGGGATTTCGCCCATCATCGAAACCGGATGGGATGAAGTTTTCCAAGAAGCCAAAGATGCCGGCATCCCTGTGATCCTTGTGGATCGGCGGGCAACCGTTTCAGAGGACCTTTATGTGTCCTATTTGGGGTCAGATTTTCTCGAGGAGGGACGTAATGCTGCGCGTGTTTTGCAAAAACTGGTAAATGGGCAGGCAAATATTGTTGAGTTGGTAGGCACGATTGACTCTGCTCCTGCAAATGACCGGTATACAGGCTTTCGCGAAATTCTAAAGAATTATCCTGCTATGCAAATTATCGATTCACAGTCCGGTGATTTTACGCGTGCTCGGGGCAAAGAAGTGATGGATGCCTCTTTAAAAAAGCATGGTAATCAGATTACAGCCGTCTATGCCCACAATGATGATATGGCGCTGGGTGCGATCCAGGCGATCGAAGAGTTTGGTCTTAAACCCGGCACTGACATTAAGATCGTCTCAGTGGATGCGACCAGAGGTGCTTTTGAGGCGATGATCGCCGGTAAACTAAATGCCACCATTGAATGCAACCCTCTGCTTGGCCCGCAGTTCTTTGAGCTTGCTCTGAAGGTAGTAAATGGCCAGCCTGTTCCTAAATGGGTCCCTTCCATTGAAAGCATTTTCTATCCTGAAGAGGCCATCACCATTTTCCCAACCCGCAAATACTGATTGAATTCAGGTCGTGATCGAAAGAAAATCAACTCTTTTCTAAAAAAATCATTGCCCATTTGGGCAATGATTTTTTTATTTGTCAACGTAGTGAAAAAATCTACTTCTTTCCAAAAAGAAAATATGGATTCCCAGATCATCAAGTTGTATGATTCTACTACGTCGTTGTCGCTAACATCCCATGGTTACGGTGAGTTTGATTTCACTTTTCCCCGCCTCCACTAGCGAAAAACTCCGTTTCTTGCACCTTCAAAATATTGAGAAGATACCGATTGCAGTTGAAAAGGAGGTTGAGCGATAGAGAAACCGCAGGTTAAGAAAGGGAAGCGCACACCACTGGATTGGCGTCTGGGTGGTCGCTCCCGAACGAGATTGTCTTCGTAGCTGACCCCAATCTGTTTGTGTTTGATTTTCACGCCCACGTTTTATTCCACATCTACCCATGAGGAGAAGAAAATGTCTAAAAAATTGCTCTACACCCTTCTGGCCGTTCTGGTATTGGCCAGCCTCGGGTTTGCAGCTTGTGCCGCTCCTACGGCTCCCGCAGCATCTGCCCCTGCAGCTTCCGATTCTGCAGTCCCTGCAGCGGCCGATCCCGCAGCCCCTGTTGCCTTTGGTCAGGCCGCCTGTGCGCCTAATTGTACGTATGCAGACATGGTGCTCTGCTACCCCCAGCTTGGTGCTGAAAGTGACTGGCGCACCGCCAATTCAGCGTCCTTCAAGGAAACTGCTGAGCAGTTAGGCGTCAAGTTAATCTTCTCTGATGCCCAGCAGAAGCAGGAGAACCAGATCTCTGCCATGCGCGCTTGCATTCAGCAAGGTGTAAATGTCATTGCTCTGCCGCCAGTGGTTGAAACTGGTTGGGATGCGGTTCTTCAAGAAGCCCAAGATGCCGGTATCCCTGTGATCGTTGTTGACCGCTCCGTAACGGCCGACGCATCCATGTATGCCTCTCACATCGGCTCTGACATGGTGATTGAAGGCGAGCGCTCCGCAGAAGAATTCAACAAGTTGCTCCCTGATGGTGGCAATATTCTTGAACTGTCTGGCACTACGGGCTCTGGCGCCGCAGTAGGTCGTGCACAAGGCTTCCGCGAAGCCCTCAACGCCAACATCACGATCCTTGACTCTCAGACCGGCAACTTCACACGTGCCGAAGGCAAACCGGTGATGGAAGCCTTCCTGAAGAAATACGAAGGACAGATCGATGGCGTATTCTTCCACAATGATGACATGGCGATTGGTGCTGTTGAGGCCATCAAGGCTGCTGGCATAACGCCCGGGGATCTCGTGATGGTTTCAATTGATGGTACCCGCGGTGGCTTCCAACTGATGATCGATGGCTGGCTACAGGCTGACGTTGAATGTAATCCTTTGCTTGGTCCGCAGGTCATGGATCTGAGCCTCAAGCTTATGAACGGCGAACCCATTGTCAAGGAAGCCCTCACCGACGAGAGTGTTTACTATCCTGATAACGCGGCCGAACTCCTGCCGAGTCGCCAATACTAAATCATGCAGATGCATGAGTGCTTTGGCAGACGCATGACAATTTAGGAATGTGAGTACGATGATAAGAGGCGGCGGTATGAAACGCCGCCTCTTATTCAAAATCACAAGGCTTTGCTAAGGACCAGTTCCCATGAAAAATAGTGACGATTTTATCCTAAGCATGAAGGATATTTCCAAAAGTTTTCCGGGCGTTATCGCCTTGGAAAATGTAGATTTCTCACTAAAGCGAGGTGAAATTCACGCCTTGGTTGGCGAGAATGGGGCTGGAAAATCTACCCTTATCAAACTGATGACAGGTGTGGAGAGCCTTGATTCCGGTTCCATTGAGTTGGATGGCAAACTCGTGCAAGTGCGGTCGCCACAACATTCCCAGGAGATGGGGATCAGCACGGTTTATCAGGAAGTCAATCTTTGCACCAATATATCCGTTGCTGAAAATATTATGATCGGTCATGAGCCTCGTCGTTTTGGCAGTATCGATTGGAAAAAGATGAACTTCCTTGCCAAACAAGCCCTAAACCGACTTAATGTTGATATTAATGTTTCCTTGCCGTTGGGAAATTTTTCGGTTGCCATCCAGCAAATGGTGGCGATTGCGCGATCACTTGAAATTACATCCGCCAAAATTCTTATCCTTGATGAACCCACGTCCAGCCTGGATGTTAACGAAGCGAATCGGCTTTTTGACGTGATGCAGAAATTAAAGGGAGAAGGAATTGGCATCATTTTTATAAGCCATTTTTTGGATCAGATATATCAGGTCTCCGACCGTATTACAGTACTGCGTAACGGTAAGTTGGTTGGCACTTATGCGAAAGCCTCATTACCACGCGTCGAATTGATTGCCAAAATGCTGGGGCGTAGCATCACCGACCTGAACGAAGTGTCAAAGGCTAAGTTCATCGGAGAACAACAGAAAGACAAAAAACGGTTGCTTGAAGCCAGTGGATTGGGGCGCGCAGAGTCGCTTGAACCATTTGATATTGAACTCTTTGCCAGCGAAGTGGTTGGGGTTGCCGGACTATTAGGTTCAGGTCGGACCGAAATGGCAAACTTAATTTTTGGTATCGATACGCCTGACACAGGCACCCTCACGCTGAATGATAAAAAGATCATTCATTTTTCGCCTTTGGAATCCCTAAAAAATGGGATCGCCTTATGCCCTGAAGATCGCAAAGCGGAAGGGGTGGTGGGTGATCTAACCATTCGCGAGAATATTATCCTCGCTTTGCAGGCTCGTCATGGGTGGTTCAAATTTCTGAACCCACAAAAACAATATGAAATTGCCGAAAAATATATCCGCCTGTTGGGGATCAGTACTCCCTCCGCGGATCAACTGGTTAAAAATTTGAGCGGTGGAAACCAGCAAAAGGTTATCCTGGCCCGCTGGCTTGCTACGGATCCACAGGTTTTGATTTTGGATGAACCTACCCGTGGCATCGATGTGGGAGCAAAAGCAGAGATCCAGAAATTGGTATTAGATCTGGCCGAAGAAGGCAAATCGTGTGTTTTTATCTCTTCTGAGCTAGAAGAAGTATTGCGCACCAGCCATCGTATTATTGTTTTGCGGGATCACAAGAAAGCGGCTGAGTACCCCAGCAATGTGGATGACCAAACAATTATTCAAACAATGGCGGGAACTTTATGAGAAACAATACTTTCTTGCTCAACCGTATTCGTGAGAATCGACTGTTTTGGCCGCTTGTTGCAATGGCTTTGATCCTCTTGACTGATGCAATCTTCGCGCCCGGATTCTTCAAGATCGGTATCTTGAATGGTCATCTATATGGGAATCTGATCGATGTTGTTAACAATGCGGCTCCGTTGATGGTGGTGGCAATTGGAATGACCGTTGTGATTGCAACCGGCGGTGTTGACCTTTCGGTCGGCGCTGTGATCGCCATTTCCGCTGCGATGGGGGCTGTGTTGATCAATCCGGCTTTGGGCAATAAATTGATCACCAACGATATCCTGACAAAAGACGCCACAAATACAGCTTTGTGGTTAATTGTTCTGGCAGACCTTGGGGCTGGCACTCTATGTGGTTTATGGAATGGGTTTTTGGTTTCAAGAGGAAAAATCCAGCCGATGGTGGCAACGCTGATTCTCATGGTGGCTGGTCGTGGAATTGCCCAACTTATCACGAATGGTCAAATCATGACCATTTATTACACCCCCTACTTCTATTTTGGAAACGGGTTTATTTTTGGGTTGCCTGTGTCCATTTATATTGTAGCGATTGTATTCTTATGTTGCCTGGGTTTTGGTTCGCAAAACTTCGATTGGCCTATTCATCGAGTCGGTGGGGGTTAATGCAAAAGCCACTTATTACAGCGGTATAAGCGAACAGAATATAAAATTGCTTGTTTACGCTTTTTGCGGATTTTGCGCCGCGATTGCCGGTTTGATCTTGAGCTCTTATCTCCACAGCGCAGATGGGAATAACAATGGTCTCAACTATGAATTGGATGCGATTCTGGCCGTCGTCATCGGCGGCACATTGATGACAGGTGGGCGGTTTTCCTTGTTCGCCAGTGTGCTTGGCGCGCTAATTATCTGGACCTTTACAATTACGATGTATACGTTTGGTGTGCCGGCCAATGCCTTATTAGCTGGCAGGGCTGTGTTGGTTTTGGTAGTGATCCTGCTTTATTCTGATTACACTCGTCTTTTCCTGAACAAAATTCTTGATCGGAAAGGGGCCCAACATGGCGCAACGAATTAAGTACTTCGTGTTAAATAATGGCCCCCTACTGACCACGATAGCGGTATTTTTCCTGGTCTATTTTATCGGTGGGCGTTTGTACCCTACCATGCAAAAACCACAGGTGTTTTTTAACCTGTTTATCAACACGGCCAGTTTGATGATCGTTTCGATTGGGATGACGTTTGTGATCATTACAAAAGGGATCGATCTTTCTGTGGCGGGTATGATCGCGCTGACCTCTGCCGCCTCAGCCGCTCTGCTGGCAAAAGGTGCAAACCCGGTGGCTGTGATGCCATTAATGTTGTTGATGGGTATCGTATTTGGGTTTACGCTGGGTTCTATCATTCACTTTTTGAAGGTGGAACCTTTTATTGTGACCTTGATGGGACTCTTTTTCGCACGGGGTATGGCTTATGTGATCACTCTGGAAGCCTTACCGATTCAAAACCTGACATATCGTTATCTGGCGTTGACAAAAGTACATATTCCTTTCTTTGCCAAGGAATATGTGTATATTCCTTCTCTTGTTGGCCCGATATTATTGTTGGTGGTAATTTACCTGTCCTTTTTCACGCGCTTCGGGCGCACTGTCTATGCCATTGGCAACAATGAACAATCTGCCAGGTTGATGGGCCTGCCAGTTGGGCGCACAAAGATCATCGTGTATTCCTTTAGCGGCTTCTGCTCGGCTTTGGCTGGGATTGTGTGGAGCGTCTCATTGCTCTCTGGGTATGGAGGGTATGCACCCGGCATGGAACTGGACGCCATTGCCTCGGTGGTCATTGGTGGCACGTTGTTAACTGGCGGGGTAGGAAATGTAATCGGTACTCTGTTTGGGGTACTTATCAACGGTACCATCGTCTCCATCCTGCAATTTAATGGCACCTTGAGCTCATGGTGGACCCGGATTGGGGTTGGTGTTTTGACATTGATCTTTATCGGAATTCAAAGCCTGTTCTATATGAGAAAAAAGCATTCTTAGGTCGCATTTTTGTCACTACTGAGCCAGAAACCGAGTCTTTGGTCGACAAAATACTGGGTTGACCAAAAAACTCGGTTTCTTTGCCCGGCCTGAGTGGTGACGTGCTTCTACCGGAGAGCCTTTAATGAAAAAACTCTTGCAGCTATGCGCTTTTCTCGTCTTTTGTGTTTTTGGTCTGTCTGCCTGCGCTTCGCCACAAGCAAGTGCGGTCAGCTCACCAGAACCAGTGGTTGCTCCACCCACCCCAACCGCCCCCCCGGAATGGTTCGGCATGGAATTGACAGATGTTCAAACCGGCGAGACCTTTACCATGAACGATTATGCCGGAAAGGTTGTCCTTCTCGAGACCATGGCCATGTGGTGCCCCACCTGCCTTCTTCAGGCGGGATACGTGCAGAGACTTCACGAAGCGCTTGGAAACCCGGAAGACTTGATCTCGGTCAGTCTGGATGTGGATGTGAATGAAGAGGCTGCCTCGCTTAAGTCATACGCCGCTGATTACGGACTTGACTGGCACGTTGCAGTCGCGCCGCTCTTGGTTGCACGAGCGCTGGGTAATTTATATTCGGCTCAATACTTGAATCCTCCTCTTGCCCCCATGTTGATTATTGACCGCAATGGCGAAGTTCACCAGTTGGAATACGGCCTCAAAGATGTTGAAGCACTTCAAAAGGCAGTCGAGCCTTATCTCGCCAAATAACTCGCAGCGGATGACAAATGGATAGTAACCTTGCAGTTACATCCCTGTTTCTTGGCCTTTTGACAACCACCAGTCCGTGCATCCTTCCTCTTTACCCGGGTTTTCTGGCTTACTTGAGCGGCCAGGGTGAAATGGCAAGGAAAAAGTATTTTCTAGGTTTGTTTGTGCTTGCAGGGGTGTTGACCATGATGGTGGCCCTGGGCGGCGTGATTGCCCTGCTCGCCGTGCCTGTCGGTAAAGTTCTTGTCTATCTCATTCCGCTTACCGACCTCTTGATCTTAATTTTAGGCATCCTGCTCATATTGGATCGCAACCCCTTCAAAACCTTGCCCCAAATTCGCCTGCCTGTGTTAAGTCATCCATTTGGCAATGCCTATGTGTACGGTCTGCTTTATGGCCCTATCGCACTTCCCTGTTCGGGTCCAATGGTGGTCAGCATCTTCGCCTTGTCTTTCACAGTGGGCGAGGCGTTCAATCAGCTATGGATATTCCTCTGGTTTGGCGTAGGGCTTGGCATGCCTCTCTTGATCCTTTCATTGCTCTCCGGTGCACTTCAACGCCAGTTGACGGCCTTCTTTGCTCGCAACAGCAGAATCGTTAATCTCATCGGCGGTTTGCTGTTGATTGGCATTGCTGTTTATGACGTTATTCAAAATTGGGACCTATTATTGCTCTTCTTTGCTTGAGACACTTATAATCACCCAAGTTGCTACCTTGAAGGATAGGTTTTGTAGGATTTGAGTAATCCTGGTACGTCCGGGCACAGTTGGTGATAGAACAAGTATTCTGTTTGCCAGATAAACGGAGACTCCTCATGGATATTCAGATTATAGCAGTCTATTGCTTGTGCTCTGATCTGTTGAAGGCAATGGGACAGCGCGAGGTGTCAAGTCCTGAAATATGTTGACAGAGAAAGGTGCTAAAAACCAACTGAGTCATGACAGTCCGTCTCGATCCGGACCAGCAAACTGCTGCGTTCGGGGAATGCACATTGCGAGGAGAAGAAGCGCTTCTCGCCAACGGTGCTCGCAGAATGAAGGTCTTGACGCTATCGATTTTCATCGGCTCGTGGCTCTCCTGATTTGTCTGCAGTTTCAATTAATTGATATGAGGTTGGCTACGTTATGGGGTCAATTAACCCTACACCGGGCAACGCCAGTTCTCCGGCGTAGTGACAGCGACTGAAGTGACCAGGACGGATCTCACGCAGCGCCGGTTCCTCTAGCTCGCAGCGGGCATGATCATTGAAGGCGCCACGTGTGTGAAAAGCACATCCACGTGGCATTGCATAGGGATCCGGCACGGTGCCCTGGATGGCGTTCAACCGCGTGGACGTACGGCTACGCGTCCGTTCCCCTAACCGTGGGATCGACCGCAAAAGCGCCTGGGTGTAAGGGTGCTGCGGCGCGTAAAACAGGGGGTCAATCTGCGCCATCTCCACCACACGGCCCAGGTACATCACCATCACGGTTTCGGTCATCTGTGCGATGACGCCCAGATCATGGGTGATGAAAACGATGGCCATGCCCAATTCGTGCTGAAGTTCTCGCATGAGCGTCAGGATCTGCGCCTGGGTGGTGACATCGAGGGCCGTGGTGGGTTCGTCGGCAATCAGCAGATTGGGACGACACGCCAGCGCCATCACCGACTTGCCGCAGCCACTTTCCCCCACCAGCCCCAGCGTCTCCCCGGCGCGGATCAAGAAAGTGACCCGATCCACCGCTTTGACATGCCCTACGGTGCGCGAAAAAAGCCCTTCGTGGATTGGATAGTATTTGCGTAGTTCGTTGACCTGCAACAGCATCTGGTCTTGCACAGGCTCACCCCTTGCCGCCAAACTGGATCGCTTCACGTGTGACGATGGCGTCTTCGTCCAGCGCCATGCTCAGACCCGGCCCAGGCGGCAGGTCGAAGGCGCCGTTTGTCGGTTCAATTTTGTGTTGGAGGAAGACATTGTCACGCCGCCCAGCCTGGAACAGCCATTCCTGCATCGGGCATACCGCAGGCGTCTGCGCGGCGATGAGGTGCAACGACGCCAGGCCGCCATGGTGAGGGATGACCGGCACCCCGTAACTCGATGCCAGCGCGCAGATTTTGGTCATCTCTGTGATGCCGCCGGCCCACGTGGGATCGGGCTGGAGGATGTCGACGGCGCGTTGATCAAGCAGGGCTTTGATTCCCCAGCGCGTATACTCATGTTCACCGCCGGCAATCGCCGTTGCTGGTGTACCAGCGTCCATAATGTCCGGCAAAGCCACCCCACGTGTACCACGAGGGATCAGCAGGGATAACGGCGCTGCGGTCGGCTGTCCACACGGCGAATTGCAGTTCGTTGGCGGTGTTGTGGGCCTCGTACAGAGAGCGTTCCACCGCGTTCAGTGTCACCTTCACGCCGATCTGTTCCCAGTAGTCTTTGACCAGTTCGTGCATGTCGACGGGGCCGGCAAGGGCGTCCTGTGCGAATTCGAGGATCAGGGCCACTGTCTCGCCGTCGCTGCGCACCCGGAAGCCCTCGGCATCGCGCTCGGTCAGGCCAATCTCGTCGAGCAGTTGATTCGCCGTCTCCTGATCGAACTCGATCCACTTGGTTTCCCACTCTGCATCATACTGTGGAGATCCGCTCACCGGACAAGCCTGGCGGGGTTCTGCCAGCCCTGAAAAGACGAGGTTGTTGATCTCAAAGCGGTCGATGGCCACCGAAAGGGCGTGGCGGAAGCGCACATCCTCGGTGGTGAGCGGCTGGCCGTCAGACCATCTCATGCCTTCGCGCAGATAAAAGGTATACGCCGTGGCATCGTCGTTCAGCGCGTAGCTTTCGCACACGTGAGGCACCAACGAAAGTTCGCCGCCTACCGCAGTCAAGTTCGCGGCGGGTAGGCACAAACCAGCACCGAGGTTGAAGATTACTGCCCCCAGGATTTGACGGCACGACCAATGGCGCGCAGGTTGGCGACGCGCATTTCGTCGTATTCCCGAGAAATGAGGATGCCGGCCGCGCCTGCCTCGAACGCTTTGAGCGTAGCCTGGTAGGCAACTTCGGGATCACTGGGAAAATGCTCGCCCTGCCACGGTACGTCAATGCCGATCCCCGCGATGATGGGGACTTTACCCTGTACGCCGTCGACAAAGCGTTTGGTGACGCGATAGACGTAGTCGGGCGAGAAGCCGCGGACGTCCATTTCGTCGAGGGTGGGTTCCTGGGCAGCGTCGAGACCGGCGACGGCATAGAACAGTGGCAGCAGTTGTTCCATCGAGAAGTCGCGCATGGTGGTTTCGTGGGCGCGGCCCAGGTGCCAGTGCTTGACCCGTGGCCCGGCGATGTCGTGGTAGAGGATCGGCTTGAGGAAATCGCAATAGTTGGCGATTTCGGCGTTGCTCACCTCGGCGCGGTAGATGGGATCCCACGTCGATTGCTGGTGATCGATATGCCGCCCCACCTGTGCCGTCGGTTTGATCATCTTCACGGCCCCGTAGATCTGCGCAGCCAGTTCCTCTTTAGAGGTGCGCCATAGCATTTCCCAGGATAGAATTTCGGGATACTTGAGCAGGATACGCAGCACGGAGACCATCACGCCGTCCGCCGGATTGGGCTGCCCGTTGGACAGTCCGTACAGGAATTCGTGGAGCAGGCGGAAGCCGGTGCGGGCGCGCTCGACGTCGATCCCGGCGGCGCGGCCTTTGGCCAGGCAATGTTCGCAGAAACAGAAGGGCACTCCGTCGGCCAGGCGGTGGTTGAAGAGCGCCAACGACAGCGGACCCACCCGCTCCGCGCCCCATTGGAAGCCGTCGAGATCGTAGCTCTTGAAGAGATCTTCCACTGTCGAGAGCCACCAGAGACGGTAGTCGGGGTTGTTCCAGCAGGGCAGATGATGGGTGCGCCCATAGACGTCCACGGTCAGTGTCTTTACCCAGTTGGGCAGGAAGGCGGCCAGCGCTGGTCCACTGCCTTCGAGGATACGGGCGTAGACCTGCATCCCGCGCCGCCGCGCCGGTTCCAGCAGCGTCGCCAGGACGTCGCGATCGGCGTATTCCTCGCTGTCGGGGGAGCGGCGGTGGCGCAGCATGGTGCCGGCGTAGTATTCGTCGTGCGGCTCTACCCAGACACGGGCGATGTCGCGCGTCGACGGGTCCCTGACGGGGACGCCGTGATCGTCGGCCAGTGCGCCAAGGGAGCGCTCTTTGGAGAAGCCCTGGTAGGTGTGGCTGTAGACGAAGAGTGTATTGACGCCGGCGGTCTCTTGCAGGAGATCAAGGACGTGATCCACGCCTTCATCGAAGACGCTGTGGGCGCCAAGTTGTACGCCGATCATGGGTGCGGACATGGCCGTTCCTTTCCACGAGTTGAGGATGACTAGGGCAAACTTCTGATGGCGTCGCCCACGGCGCGCAGATTATTCAAACGCATCTCGTCATATTCGCGAGAGATGACAAGCCCGGCTGCGCCCGCTTCGAACGCCTTGCACACAACATCATAGGTGCGTTTGGGATTGCTCGGGAAATACTCACCTTCCCAGGGGATGTCGAAACCGACGCCGGCGTAGACAGGAATTCGACCGGCGACGCCGTCGACACAGCGTTTCGTCTCTCGGAAGACATAGTCGGGCGAAAGTCCTTGAGTACAGAGTTGCTCGAACTCTGGTTCCAACTGCGCGTTGAACCGCATCGAAGCGTAGAGTCCGTTTAAAATCTGTTCTTCGGTCAGCTCACGTAGAGAGGTCTCGTGCAGTCCGCTGACATCCCGCTGAATGCGCGGCCCGGCCACGTCATGGTAGATCACAGGTTTGATCCAATCGGCATAGTGGGCCATGTCGGCGTAATCCATGGCGGCGCGGTAGAACATATCCCACGTGGTGCCGCGGTGATAGACGTGCCAACCGACCTGTGCATCGGGTTTGATCGCCTTGATGCTGCCGTACATCTCTCTGGCAACTTCTTCCTTGGACTGATGCTGAAAGTAGTCCCAGGCCAGAATTTCGGGGAATCGGAGCAGAATGCGCCAGATCGACACCATGACGCCGTCCACAGTGTTGGCGGAACCATCTTTTAGCGCCTGGATGTATTCAAAGAGTTGCTGAAATCCCTGGCGAGCGCGCTCGAAGTTGATTCCTTTGTCTGTCGCCTTTTTGCGGCAGTGATCGCAAAAGCAACTGGGCACGTCGTTGGTGTACGCGTTGCCTTTGCCCAACAGCAGCGTCGAGAGCGGGCTGCTCCGCTCTGCACCGTACTTGAATCCATCCAGATCGTATGTCTTGAAGAGATCTTCCAGGGTGGACAACCACCACAGGCGATAGTGAGGGTTGTTCCAACAGGGCAGCGAATGCAGCCGCCCGTAAACGTCGATCCCCAGTGCTTTGACCCAGTTGGGCACCATTCGGGCCAGCGCCGGCAAATGCCCTTCGAGAATTCGGGCAAAAACCTGGATTCCTCGCTGACGGGCCGGTTCAAGAACTTCCGCCAGGGGATCACGAGACGCGTACTCGGTTTCGCCGTTCCGTTGATGGCGTAGGACCGTCCCGGCGTAGTATTGGTGGTGGGGTTCGGCCCAGACCATGGGTAACCGCCGGCGGGCCGGATCCTGCGGCGGCACACTGTGATCGGGGGCGAGCGCGTTGAGCGTACGGCCGTTGGCGAAGCCGTGGTGATACATGTGACTGTAGACAAAAACGGCGTTGACACCGGCCGCTTCCTGGACAGTATCGAGAACGTGGTCGATCCCTTCGTCAAAGAGCGAGTGGGAGCCCACTTGTATGCCGATGAACTTCTCAGTCACGAGTCTGTGCCTTTTCTGGTGGTTGCAAGATCACCTGTTTGCCGCCGTCCTCCGCCGAAGCGTAGATGGCGTCGAGGATGTGCATAAGCAGCAGGGCTCGCGCTGCGAGCGAGCGGTCGATGGCGCTGAAGTGGCCCACGGCGTGGGAGGTGGGGTCGAAGATCATGCGATCGAGATTCCACTTGGCGGCAGCAGCGTTCCACGCGGTGCCGTCGTGAAAGGTGACGCCCTTGCGCAGGTTCAGCGTGGCCGTATCCGCTTGAAGATCCCAGGATTCGGCCAATTCGGGTACGGCTTCCCAGACGCCAGTCTCTTCGTTCTGCTTCCAGCGCACCCACGAGTTGTAGATCATGTCGGGGCCGGGCGCGTCCACAGTGATGTAGAGCGGATCCATCGAGTTCCAGTCATTTTGGAAGCCGTAAAAGAGCGTTCCTCCCCGCTTCGGGCCGGTGAGCACAGCGGGGGCGCTGCCGGTGGTAGCGCCGGTTGATGCGCCAGGGGAAGTGGACACACCGGGTGCACAAGCAGCAAGCAAGCTGCTTACACCGAGGGCGCCGGTTAGTTGTAGCATTTGCCGACGAGTGATACACGTTCCCATTTCTTTTCTCCTTTAGCAAAGAGTCGTTGATCGCCAGGCTGGGGTAAACGAAGTTAGCAAAGGGCAAAAACCGACAGCATCAAAACAACCTGTAGCCAGGTCGTCTGATATTGAAACACCACCTTGCTGGCAAGCTGGCGGCTTAGCGCACCGCCAGTAACTCTTTCTTGACGCGGACCAAATCGGCTTGTTAGGTGATGGATGTGCTCTATGGTAGAGTACCGGGGCGGTGAATTTCTTTGCTGCTTGTGTCGCAAATGTGGTGGATCCTGCTATCGAGTGAATCCAATGATGGACTTTTTTGCTGAACCGGAACGGGCGATCCAGGCCTTTGAGGCGTGGAGCAAGCTGCATGTTGTCGATCTACGATCTTGAAGGCGCTCAACTCTTGCCCCACTTCAGGCCGGAACACATTCGGCATGCATAACCCTGCTGTCTGGCCGTCAAGAGCACAGGCCTTCGCGCAAAATGTTCTGCATTTGAACGCGAACATCTTTACGCACAGATTGGGAATTTCCCCAGCGGGCGAACGCAGATCTGCCACGCAGGACTGGTGGAATGGGTGGTACCGGTCAGCATTGAAAGACGGAGGGTCCTGATTATTTTTGGCGGGCAGCGGATGCCGGGCAAGGGACTCAAAACCTTCACGCGTGATCCGGCGCCGCCGTCGACGCACCTGCCCTGGAACGAGTCAACACCGTTGCCGCCGCCGGTGGGTGAAGAGGAGTCGGAGATCTTCCTTGAAGGGCTTCGTCAACTGGCGGCGCGCCTGCATCTGTGGATGGTGGATGCCGCAAAATTGCTCAAGCAGCCGCTTAAACGCCCCACCAGTACCGATCTCACGACGCGGCGCGATTATATTTTGCAGTACATCCATGTACGCCACGGCGAGCCGATCAACATTGCGGATCTGGCTGATGAGCTTGGACTTAGCACAAGCCGAATGGCACATGTTGTCCAGGAGAGTTGTGGCAAGAGTTTCGGCGAGATGTTACTGGAAGCACGTCTGCGCTCTGCAACCACCTTGCTTCGCCATGCGCGGCTCTCTGTGGCAGAGGTGGCCTTGCAATGTGGATTTAGTGATCCCTCACGTTTTCACATAGTCTTCAAAGAGCGCACGGGCATGACGCCTATCACCTATCGAAAGCGCTCACGTGACGCGTGACCTGAATCATCGGTTGTAGTTGATACTTTAGTTTCCGGTAAAAGTGGCTCATGCAGCACGTTTTTGGCGAACATGAGCGCTGATGCCCTTGGGTAAATGGTGAGTGACCGAGTTCTTTTCTCGAAGTAGCGGCTCAACAGTGGTAAAGATTGGAAAATCAGCCTGTTGTAACACCCTGCGTAGCCGACCTGGGGTGCGCTTGGGTGAACGATCCCAGAAACCTGTCTGGAAAGGCGGCAAGGTAGCAGCCAGATAGGTCAGCATATTACCGGCGAAGAGCGCTAGTTCAGGCAGGCGGAAACAGCTCTCTTTGGAGAAGACAAAAGAACGATGGAGGCCGATCATCTGCTTGGCGGATAGCGGCGCCTGTTCAACCGGCCAGCGGTCGCGATACATCAGGTAAGGGATCTGTGCCGCACAAGTCAGGTTGGTGGCCAGAAGTAAGGGCGTCTTGTAAGCCGGGTCGGTGTAAGCATAGATGGCAAAGGTTTTGTTGAGTGGGCCAACCTTTGTGTCGACGGGAACCTGTTGATACCAGATGGCGACCTGAATCGTGCGTCCGTCCTGGACAAATTCCGTTTCGTGGTCGGGTGTGGTCGCCGCAATCTGCCGCTCTTTCCATCGACGAGATAGTGGGCGCACCCGTTCGCCATACTCAGGCCACCGCCCTCTGCCCTTGTACTCGGGTAGTTGGTTACGACGAGCCGTGGCATTGTTCGCCAATCGGACAACATAACGCTCTACACCGGCCATCTGAAGTTCACTGATCTTGAATTCGGCATCAACCACAATGACTTCGTCGGTGTGGGCCGCAGCCTTCGCTGCCTTGAGCAGTTCAAGGCGAAAGTCTGCTTTGCCTACTTCCGGTTGACAACGCACCAGACGCCGCAGCAGTGGAATCCGTTGTGCGTCGACTTCACCAGACAACGTCATCACACCCAGCACCACTGCCGGCAATGCTCTCTGCGCCAGACTGTGAAAGTGTTTGCCCATCCACCCTTGCAGTTTGGGGCGCCAGAAGCCGGTGATGTCTACTCCTAGCACGCTGTATCCGGCGTAGCGTCTAGGCCGCCACTGGTTTTGGCTGGCTACATAGATCGCCCACTCGACTAGCAGTTCGTTCACGGTCCAACTTCCTTGACCCAGCGCCGCCCAACTTCTGCGCACTGCTTCTTTCGTCAGCCCATTCATGTGCAGCGCCATCAGCACTGCGCCTCGACTGTGCAAAAATGAGCCATTCATCATGACCCACATCATATGCGCCAATCCAAGGTTCGTACCCACGGGGATGATTTGCAGCACAAACGCGATTGCGTGTACAGTTCTTTCGACGGCGGTTAGCATAGTCCACTCCTTCAGGTATTGGTCTACCGAATTGTGGACTCCTAACCGCCGTTTGTCATTTTTCGCCTTTCGTTGTCGCTCTTTTACCGGAAACTAAAGTGTAAGCGCTTTCCCGAATTTCTCCACCCGGACCTACATGTCGGTATAGTGCGGCGTGAGAACTATTGAGTGTCCTTCAGGTCTCCTCGTTTGTAGCACAGAAAAGAGCGTTGTGCGACAGACGGTTCGTGAAACGCCACAGCGGAAACAGTCGGTTGCGGAAAACCATACAACCGTGACGGGTTAATCTATGGAAGGAAGAAAAAGGTTGGGAAGAAGACGCCGATGCTCAACCCCGTGATGCTGGTCACCCTCTCCACCACGGCATTGCGCCAGGGGATGCCACTCAGGCCATAGCTACGAATCGGTCTGGGCCGACAGCGCACGGAGTGCCTGCACATGACCCCGATACGGATTTCTAGACCGGGTCGTCTGCCAATGGCATCATCTGCTTTGCTGATTTCTAGTGGTCAACGGCACCCCTCGATGCCTGAGATACGCGTACCGTGTGGGCTTGCTGATGCCCAACTGCTCGCAGATCTCCTGGATACTCAATACCCCTTCCCGATAGAGCGTCTCCGCCGCCATCGCCGTGGCTCTGGCTTGTTTCGATAACCCCTTGGGCCGTCTACCTACCCGTCCCCGTGTGCGCGCCGCCTTCAGGCCGGACTGGGTGCGTTCGCGAATCAAGTCGCGCTCAAACTCGGCCAACGAAGCAAAGATGTTGAAGACCAGCCCGCCCTGCGGTGTGGTGGTGTCCACCGGATCGTTGAGGCTACAGATCGTGCCCATTATCCATTCTCTGGTCAACGATGTCCCCCAACTCTTCCAGGTGAACATCCCCAATCGTGGACCGATCTTGCCAGAGTTTCCTGAAGATCTAGTGATCGAATGTCAGGGATTGGTGGATGGAGGCGGCATCCGCGGTGTTGCTGTTCCCCCACTGCCCAAGAAACTCATCGTCAGCGCCATGATTCCGCGTTGGCAGCGGGCCGAACTGGTGGTCGAAGCCTTGCGTCAGGCAGACTACGATCTGCTGCTCCACTATCTGCTCATCGACCCGCGCACCCAGATGTTGGAGCAAGCAGAATCGCTGCTAAATGAATGGCTGGCCGACAGTCGGAACGCGCGGGTGGCCCACCTCTTTGGTCGAGGCTAAGTCCCCCTATTGCCAAATAGCAAGGGTCCTCTCATGCGTATTCACTATAACAAGTTGGTACGTGACGCCATCCCTCAGATCATTGAAGGCGAGGGGAAGATCTGCGGCAATAAGAGATGTGCCCCACGCTGCGTCCAACGCATCTGCTGTTTCTTCACCATGCGCTTGCTAACAACCTCGTTCACCGTCGACTCGACGAATGCGGTGGAGATCAGCTCGCCATAACGTCGACGTTCCCCATAGTTTGGGATGAACGGCCGGTTGGTCTCACTGTAGCCGTGGAATGCTCGCACCGCCGTCGCCAGTTTTGCCAACTTGTCGGACGCCACGATCTCCTCGACAGCCGTTATGAGGTTACATATGGCGCTGCCTTTGCCCCTGACGAAGTCATGCCACGGGATGTGCGAGACTGGAGGGCCCACCAGCAGGCGGTGGAAAAGGCTGCGCCCGCCACTGTCAATCAGCGCCTGGTGGCGCTCACCCGCTTCTTCCGCTGGACTCGGAGAGAAGGGTTATGCCGGGAGAATCCCGCCGAGGACGTGAGTAATATCCGCCTGCCACCTCGTCAGCCCAAGGCCCTGGACAAACTTACGTTGCGCAAGCTGCTGCGGGTGGCGCGGGGCACCTGCGCGATCATGCCATGTTAGAGATGCTGGCAGGAACGGGGTTGCGTGTGGGGGAACTGTTGGCTCTAGCCGTGGGCGATGTGGAATTGAATGAGCGCTCGGGAAAGGTGACCGTGCGTCGGGGTAAACATGATAATTACACCATTCAGGCCGGCATTGACTCAGTCAACCCCCACGCTCTCAGGCACACCTTTGCCACCTGCTATCTCAACGCCAATCCGGATGACCTACGGGGTCTGGCCCGGCTACTCGGTCACAGCAGTCTGGACACAGTGATGATCTACACTGAGCCGAACCTGGACGAACTGGCACAGCGCATGGAGCGCGTTGAAGTCGTAGACGCCTCGGTCGAAACATGACCGGTGGGGGAAGCCCTCTTGCCGCTTCTGGTCTCAAACTCTCCCACGTTGCCCCCGGTTTTAAATGGTCTCATATCTGGGGTGTGTTTCACAAGCACGCCCCAGATATGAAACCCTTCGGCACCCACTGACGGGCACGAATCCTCACTAGCGACTTGGCACCCGGACAAGGCTACTCCGGGAATCGGCTTCGGTGCAGTCAATCGGTGACAGAGGTGCATAGACCTGCATCTGTGGGCCGGAGCACCAACCGACGATAGGTTGATTAGTGGCTTCCCCCTGCTTCTACCGGGATCATCAGGTGTTCATAGGGAGTGCCTTCCCACATGATGTAAGGACCGCCCGAGTGGTGGTCGGTGGTAAAGTCGGCGGTATCTAGGCCGCTAGGCGCCAGCAGCATGATGTGCGCCGGTGTGGCGACCCATTGTTCGCCAGGGGCCGGCTCGGTGGCGAAGGGATCGGTATTGCTGGCATCTTGACCGCCTGCGAGCATGTAAGAGATGCCAGGCGCCGTAATCTGCGGCTCGGTGCCGGTCATGTAGGCGTTCAGCCACGCCGCCCACGGTTGGTCCACGCACATGGGATCTTCGCCCGGAGTGCCGGGATTATCGGGAAGACAGGTCCAGTCGTTGCTGCCTTCCCGCAGCACCGGGGGCTCGCCGCCTGCCTCTGCCGGCCAGTCCAGGATGGCGGCATTCTCAGCAATCGACCGGGGCGCTGCCTCCATCACATTTTGGATCTTCTCTTCAATAGAAGCTGTTGCCGAAAGAATACCGCCGGCCGGCCTGGCGGGCACCACTGGGATCATCAGGTGTTCATAGGGAGTGCCTTCCCACATGATGTAAGGACCGCCCGAGTGGTGGTCGGTGGTGAAATTGGCAGGATCAAAGCCGCCAGGCATCAGCAGCATAATGTGCGGCGGTGTGGCGACCCATTGTTCGCCAGGGGCCGGCTCGGTGGCGAAGGGATCGGTATTGCTGGCATCTTGACCACCCACGAGCATGTAAGAGATGCCAGGCGCCGTAATCTGCGGCTCGGTGCCGGTCATGTAGGCGTTCAGCCACGCCGCCCACGGTTGGTCCACGCACATGGGATCTTCGCCCGGAGTGCCGGGATTATCGGGAAGACAGGTCCAGTCGTTGCTGCCTTCCCGCAGCACCGGGGGCTCGCCGCCTGCCTCTGCCGGCCAGTCCAGGATGGTGGCCTCTGCCGAAACGGCGCGGGGCGCCGCAGCCATGGCACCCTGGATCTTTGCATCCGCGCCGGTCTCGGCCACCGGGATTTCAGATGAGACACCGGCCCGTGTTGCGATTTCGACGAGCACTCGGGCTGGCTGGCAGCCAGAAAGCAGTACTGCAGCCAGACATAGGGTTGCGATCAATCGTGCTGTGTGGCTCCACATGATTTCCTCCTGTGTACGGTTCTACAATTGTGGGGAACACTGGTCTGCATTGGGTACAGCGTGCGGCCGTGGGCATCAACACCACCAAAGCCGGCGAACCTGTTGAGCCTCTTTCTCTTATCGCCTCCTTTCGTCGATGGAATGCGAAATCACCCGGCGATACCAGGGACACAAGACCACAACTCGGCCCTATTGGTCGCGGACCGGATCGCTCGTGCAGAGATACAGTATCATGACGAACGTTTCATTTCCGTTTCATGAGTTGCCCGGGGGGTGGATTGGCCTGTCGTCGGGGAGCGAAAATGAGGACCGCTCGAGGTTATTCGAGTCGAGATTGGAGAGGGGAGCACCTTACGCAAGTTCCGCCAGCATTGCCCGGGCGGCACGCAAATCGGGTGTATCAAAGCCTTCCGTAAACCAGGCATAGAGCGGCGCCAGCAGGTCGTGTGCCTTCTGGTGGTCTCCCTCTTCTTGCCAAAGCCGGGCCAGACTCATCGCTGCTCTCAGTTCGAGGATCTTCGCCTGCTGTCGGCGGGCGATTACCAGTGCTTTCGTGATATAAGACTGCGCTTCGGCGATGTCGCCAGCATGCCCCCGCTGGCGCAGGAGCCTACCTTTGATGCGATGGGTCTCTGCATAGAAGGAGCACTCCCCGTTGTGCGCAGTCAACGCCAGGGCGTTGTCAATTATCCGCATGCCATCCTCGATCTGGTCTGCCTTTGCATGGGCCTCGGCCAGATAGGTCAGGAGTTCCTGTCTGCGCACTTCGGCCCCCGACGCCACGTACGCTTCGTACGCAGACGCCATCAGGGCAATGCCCTGGTCGACCTGTCCCTGATCAGCCAGCGCCCAACCCAATTTCGACTCCTGCCACGCCACCCATTGTTCCGAGCCCAGGCGCGTAGAAATGGCAATCGCTTCTTCGATCCGCTCTTGCACAAGACGGATTTCTCCAATGTACTGCAGAATCATGGTGGATTTGCTCAAAGCAACGGCTGTACTAAAGGGATCAGAGAGGCTTTGGACGAACGCCATGACCCGCTCACTGATCCTCCGTCCTCTCTCAGCATAGCCCAAAAACCAGAGGGTTACGCCCGCGTGTACCAGGTAGTCGATGCCAGGCTCTTGCGCACCCGCCCGCAAATCGACCCCTGGCGGCTGGTGAAGGTCATCTGCCTCGACAACAAATCGCAGCTGCTCCCAGGCCTGTTTGAACTGGCCCGTGTGAAAGAGGCACAATGCGATGCCGCGACGGCCCTCAAACTGCAGGCTGCGATCGGTGCGCTCGTTACCCAGGGCCAGAATGCGCTCACTGTACGCCATGGATTGGGGGAAATTCGCACCCACGTAGTGGTAGCGTCGCAGTCCCACAAGAATGGTGGTCACTTGTTCCGTCTTACCCAGTTGTCCGGCCAGTTCATAGGCGCGGGTGTAGGCCTGGATTACCTCGGGAGAGGTATATCCCGAGACAGGTGTCAGTGCCAGTCCTAGCACCATCTGAAGGTCGTACTCATGCTGCAGGGCATCCGCACGGTCGGCATACACAGCCAGTGCCTTCAACCCCTTTTGAGCATAGCCGATGGCGCTGCGGTTGGCCCCCAATCGCAGCGCCTGTTCGGCAGCCAGTTGATAGAACGAAAGGGCGCGGGCCGGGGAGCCCGCCTTTTCATAATGCTCGGCGATTTGTCCGTTGAACTCATGCAGGTTGTGCACATACACGCGCTCCAATGCCGCAGCCACCTGCCCATGGAGCAACCGGCGCCGGGCAGAGCTGATCTCCCCGTACGTGACCTCGCGGATGCGGTCGTGGCTGAAGTCATAGTCCTTGTCCTGTTCCCGCACAATCCGTCGCTGCCAGAGTTCATCGAGCGCCTGCACCAGTGTACTCTCGTCGAGGTGGCTGGCTGCCTGCAGAACTTCGTACCGAAATGAGCGTCCCACCACCGCAGCCAGTCGGGCCAAGTCGCGGGCCGGATGCGAGAGCTGGGCAAGACGCCTGGTGATCACGGCATGGATCTTGGGGGGAAGCACCGAGCCGTCCGGGGGATGGGGTGGTGCGTCAGGTGCAGGAGTCGCGATGGCAGCGCGCCCGTCACCCGGTATCCCAACACTGCCACCTTGCTGCATCCGCACCATCTCGATCAGAAAGAGGGGATGGCCTTCACTTTCCAGATAGAGCGGTCGTTGCACTTCCTTGGGCAGCGTCTCTTCCGCCACCTGTGCGGCCAGCATCGCCGTCTCTGTCGCATCCAGCGGATTCAATTCAAATTCCACCAGAAGGTTCTCCACACTCAGTTGCCGCAGCAGTGCCCGCAAAGGGTGATCGGTAGGCACCTCCTCGCTGCGGGCTGCGCCCACCAGCAACAACCTGGCTTGACGATCGTAACGCAGCAGATAATGGAGCCATTCCAACGTCTCCTGGTCGCACCACTGCAGATCATCGAGAAGGAGCAACAAGGGCTGCGGCGCGGCTGCGACACTTTTGGCCAGAGCTTCAAAGAAACGCTGGCGTTGCCAGCTTTCGCGTAACGGTCCCGGCTGTGGCAGATGGGGCCGTTGCGCCAGGATCTCAGGCACAAGTCGGGCAACTTCTACCTGCCAGATCTCCGCAAGCTCTGCAATGGCGGTCTGCAGCGCTTGATTCTGCAGCCACGACCGCACCGGCGCATACGCCAGCTCGCCCTCGGCTGCATAAGAACGGGTTTGGGCAACGACCAGCCCTAAGTGCTGCACAGTGTCCACCAATTCCTCAGCCAGCCGGGTCTTTCCCATCCCCGCTTCCCCCCAGATCAGCACCATCTGGGGCCGACCCTGCGATGCCTTCCCCCATTCGTGCAGGAGACACTGCCATTCTTTCTTGCGTCCTACCAGCGGTATCCGCTGGGCCATCTGTGGTTGTCGGGTTGTCCCGGCTGCGCGATGCAAGAGCCGCTCGTAGATCTGCTGCGTGTCTCTGTCCGGCGGCACGCCTAGTTCTTGTTCCAGGGTGGTGACACAGGTGTGGTAAATCCGCAGTGCCTCCGCCCGTTCGTCGTTCAGCGCATGCAATCGCATCAACGTCCGATAGGTTACCTCGCGCAGCGGATCGTAGTTGAGCAATTGGCGAGCATAGTCGATCGCCTCTGCATACGCACGATTCTGTTCGAGCAACGCGATCAATCGGTCCAATGTCTGCATGTAGCGGGTACGCAGCCGCTCGCGTTCCGGCAGGATCCACTCTTCGTACAGCCCAGAAAGCAGATCACCTGTGTAGAGGTCAATGGCTTGCCGCAACAACGACAACTCGATTCTCACTTTCCCTGTTTCTGCCTGATCCAACGTCTTTTCAAACTGAGCCACATCTACGGCGATCGATGCATCCGCCTGCCATCCAACCGTGCTCCTCTCCGTGGAGAGGTAGTGGGCACAGCCGGGCCAGGCTTTGCGCAGACGCAGGAGCAGGACGCGCAAGTTTGTGAGAGCGGCTTGTTCGGATGAATCGGGCCAGAAGAGGAAGGCGAGCTGCTGGCGGGAATGGGGGGCAGGCGGATGCAATGCCAGATAGGCCAGAAACTCCTGCATCCGTGCATGCAACAGCGGTGTGATTGGCTCATCGTCACACCGCATCCAAAAGTTACCTAGAAGGGAGATGTGCAGGGTCGTCATAGGCGTGTGAATCGACAGCGAGCGAGAAAACGCTGAGAAGGAGTCACCGGCTGAAAAGAAGTAAGTGTACCGTGAGTGTACCGGATCCTGTCTGCTCATGCAATCTTGTGACACCAGTGGTTCGGTGTGCCTTCTGGTATCCAGTTTTGCCAACTGATCACGTTCGAGAGAAGATGAGCAATGGGTGAAACGGGAATGAAACGGTCCGACTGCTACATTGGCAATGGCTCAATTCGCAGAGGAGAGTTCTATGAAGCCGATGAGACGACCTTACCGTTCAGTGCTCTTTACAGTGCGTCTGTGGCAGGAAGAAACAACGAGCGAGCGCGCAGAGTGGCGAGGTCAACTCCAGAATACAGCCACTGGCGAATTCCGCTACTTTCAAGAGTGGAATAGCGTCTCTCGTCTGCTCCAGGCTATGCTTTTCCAATACGAGAATCCTGGGACAGAAGAAAATCAGTTTGACTGAGTTGCATCGACGATGGCAGTGGATCGCATCCACTATACCGCCCTCGTCGCCTTTCAATTTGTCGAAGTATTGGAACCATGTTTCGCATAAAATCCTAGCAAGTAGTGGCGTCGTCCCTGGGCGCTGGTGCGAGCCAAAGGTCTTCAGTGATCGGCAGCGGTACTTGGTCAAAGCTAGGTTGATAGCTGCCGAAGCGATTGATGTGTTCGATTGGTAGGGCGACATGCGGGCAACGATCGAGGGTGTGACAGGGTAACCCTCATCGATCAACAGATGGAGGACCCGCGTCATCGATACCACGTTGTGAAAGACCAGCAAATTGGCGACCAGATGGTTATAGCGGATGATCTTGCGCTGCTCTTCCCGGGAGTTCTCGCGGATGACGCCATTGCCGCCAAAGGCTACCCACTGCACAAATCCGTTCCAGGTTTCGACCGTATTGGTTGAGGCATGAATTGTCTGTCTCAGGTCCTCCTCATTGATGAATCGAAGTAAGAAGAGCGTGCGCACCACACGTCCGAGTTCACGGAACGCCATGTAGAGCTTGTTTTTACGACTTTCGGTGCCCAGCTTGTGGAGAATGGTCGAGGACCGCACTGTACCGAGGCTGATCGAGACCGCCACCCGGAGCATATCGGGTAAATGGGTTTGGATCAGCGGCCAGTCGATCGTATCGCTGAACAGGGTGCGGAGATGCTGGATCTGCTCTACGGCGAAGGCCCGGCTGCTCGGTCACAGCAGTCTGGACACAGTGATGATCTACACTGAGCCGTACCTGGACGATCTGGCACAGCGCATGGAGCGCGTTGAAGTCGTAGACGCCTCGGTCGAAACATGACCGGTGGGGGAAGCCCTCTTGTCGCTTCTGGTCTCAGACTCTCCCACTTTGCCCCCGGTTTTTGACCGGTCTCCATCATCTGGCCCGCCTAGAAATGGTCCTATAGGGCCGGGTATGGTGGCGCGCATGTAAAAAATACTTGACATTGCCCGGTTAGGCAGATATACTCCTATCATGTCGAAATTACTTGACACAATGTCCGGTATCTCGGACACATAGATCTAGATGGAGGCGAGAATGAAACTGTCGTTTCAGGAGAAGAGCCTGTGGCTCCTGTTGGTGAGCCTGGTCGGGACGTTCAGCTTCTACTTCCTGTCAGTACTCCCGATGGATGTAGTGAACGTACTGCCGCAGCAGGTGGTGCTGTTCGTGCTTGCAGTCGTACTGCTGGTGCTCACGCAGATAGCCGGGCATATCGTCATCGTGGTTGTAGACCGGCGTGCGGATACCGATGAACGGGACCGACTGATAAAGCTGAAGGGTACGCGGAATGCGGCATACGTTCTTGCAACGGGCATATTTGCGGCGCTGTGTGCCGCGGTGGTAACGGAGGGCAACTTCGTCTTTACGCACGTGCTCCTTGGTTTCTGGGTGGCAGCGCAGTTGGTGGAAATCGGGACGCAGCTGGTTCTCTATCGGCGGGGGGTGTGACACGATGGGCAAGGCTGGTGGACGCATCATGAACGACCTACGCACCCTGCGCTTCAATCAGGGGGATATGACGCAGCAGGAGTTGGCGGACCGGGTAGGAGTTACGCGTCAAACAGTGAACGCTATTGAGGGGAACAAGTATTCGCCGTCGCTGGAGGTGGCGTTTCGGATCGCGCGAGTGTTCGACGTGCCGCTAGAGCGTGTGTTCCAGTATAGCGAGGAATGAGTCCTGCGGGAAAGAAGCACGATGCTTGTTGTGGTATCCGGCTTGCCTTGCTGCCGACGGTTTACTGAACCACCACATTCAGACGCGAAAGTTACCAGAGGCTCTTCAATTTCCTTTGCTTTCCCACAGTTAGAACTCCTGGAACTTGATGACGAACAGTGGTAGAAGATTCGCCGCCGTCCTTATCAACGCCATCACTATCCACCTCTGCGGCTGGTGGTACAGCTCCCTTGCTACGGTTATCTGCCTGGTTGCTGGTGTTGTAGTTCCTCCCCTCCTGATGGTCAAAGGCTTCTATGTAGGGGCATGTGTAAAGCGTGAGTCCATGTATGTAAGCCACGACTACCATCCTGTTCCCTCTCTCATACCCTCTTTCACCCCTGCCGACCGCCCAATCGGCAGAGTTCCTCTTTTGGTCTGCTGCCCCAGATTGAAGGAAGTACGAAATCAAACTATGTGAGTCAGGCAGTTTGTCAAGCAGCGGAGACACTGCAAAAAGATTCTACCCAAGAACACTCATAGCGCGCGGCATGCTATAATTCTCTTAATACCTTCTCGATCCGCGATATTCCGCTTTCAAGATTCCCACATCAGTCTCTGGTTTCGCGTTTTTCTTCAGAGTCAAATGTGCAACGAAATCAACGCGCAGGCGATGAAGATCCGATCGTTTCGGCGTCTAGCGTTATCGCCACCCATAGATTCAGGCGGCTGTGCAATGCCACACAAAATCTCGAAGCTAATTGACACCCTACAGATACAGCATGTAATCGACACGCTTGAGGCCGATATTACGGCGCACGAGGAGACGGCCACCGCGCTGGCTTTGCAGAATGCCGAACTGCACGACGAACTACAGCGCCGGCTGGCCGAAAGCGAAAGCTTTGGTCGCCTGCTGGTGAGTCTGCTTCAAAAAACCGTACTGGAACAAGTACTCAATACCGTCTGTACGGAGGCGCAGGGATTGATCGGAGCGACGGGCAGCGCCATCTTGCTGCTCACAGATCAAGCCTGGCTTGAGGTGAAACACCGGTTGGGCAAGCCCCTCTCTCTGGTCGAACGCCTGCCCGTGGACGGCTCGCTGGCCGGGCAGGTGGTGCGTAAGGGAGAGCCGATGCGTGTGAACGAGCCGGCCCTTTTGGCGGACGCCCAGATCTATCAATGGCCAACCGATCTCACGGCGCTGCTCGCCCTGCCGTTGCATGTCAACGGCGGCATTATCGGTGTGCTGGATGTGGTCAACAAGGTGGGTGGATTCACCGATGAGGATGTGCGCATCATGTCGGTTTTTGCCAACCAGGCGGCCATGGCAATTGAGCATGCCCGGCTCCAGCGCCAGGCGGAACAGATGGCGGTGCTCGAAGAGCGGCAGCGGTTGGCGCGTGAAATGCACGATTCGGTGACACAGTCGCTTTACAGTGTAACCCTCTATGCCAATGCTGCTGCGCTGGCCTTGGCTGCGGGCAAAGGAGCGGTGGCTGCGGAGTATCTCTCTGAGTTGCAGGAGACGGCCCAAGAAGGGATGCGCGACATGCGCCTGCTCATCTTTCAGCTACACCCACCTGTGCTTGAAGCCGAAGGATTGGTGGCCGCATTGCAGGCGCGTCTGGCTGCGGTTGAAGAACGCGGTGGGCTGCAAACCTACCTGCGCGTGGAAGGGGAACGACGCTTGCCTCTCATCATCGAGGAAGATCTCTACTGGATCGCGCAAGAAGCCCTCAACAACGTGCGCAAACATGCTTCGGCCCGCAATGTTACCGTGCACCTTCAGTTCACCGCAGCCACTGTTCGCCTCGACGTGATCGATGACGGGGTGGGCTTCGACGTGAAGTCGGCCGGCGCCGAAGGCCGTGGTAGCGGCGGTCTACGCAGCATCGCCCAACGAGCCCAGCGGCTCGGTGGTGAACTAACCTATGAAAGTGGACCCAATCAGGGTACACATCTTACAGTTGAGGTGACGCTGTGATTCGAGTCTTAATTGTTGATGATCATGCCATTGTGCGCAAGGGCATCCGCGCCTTGCTGACTGAATCAGGCGGGTTTGAGATCGTGGCCGAAGTAGCCGACGGCGAAGACGCCGTGCGCCAGGACCAGGACATGCAGCCCGATGTCATCCTGATGGACCTCTTGATGCCGGGGATGGACGGCATCGAAGCAACGCGCCAGATTACCAGCCGGCGCCCTGGCGCACGCGTCCTCGTACTGACCAGTTTTGCCGCAGACAACAAGCTCTTCCCCGCCATCAAAGCCGGCGCCGTAGGCTACCTGCTCAAAGATTCCTCACCCGACGATCTCGTGCGAGCCATTCGCCAGGTGCACCGTGGCGAACCGGCGCTCCATCCCATCATCGCCCGCAAGTTGTTGCAAGAGGTAAAACAGGCGCCTGAACAAGAAGCTCCACCCGAAGCGCTGACTGAGCGCGAGATGACGGTGTTACAACTGGTCGCCCAAGGGCTGAGCAACCAGGACATTGCCGACGAATTGGTGGTCAGCGAATCGACTGTACGCGCGCATGTGAGCCGTATCTTGAGCAAACTTCACCTGGCCAGCCGTACCCAGGCCGCGCTCTATGCCGTGCGCCAAGGGTTGACCGGTACAGAGAATGAGAACTCCGAAGACGGATAGTTGGGGCAGAGTGCATTTCGCCTACAGGTCACCCAATGGGTGACCTTTTGTTTTGGATATCATATTGGTTTAGCTGACGATTTACTTGCCCGGTCCAACCCAGGGCCGCCAATTGATTGGCCGCGCCCACGCCATGATTGAGCAGATGATGCCGGTACCCGAATCAACCGGATAAGGAGATAACAAGATGAAACATGCAGATCAAGCGGGAAGCACAACCGTTGAACTAGAAACCAGGAAACGCGACAACGCCGTCGCGACCTCTCTGTCATCGATGGCTATCGCGCTCTAATTGATGACGATCTGCCAACAGCAGCCATACAGGACGATGTTGCCTACGTCAAACGGCGTACACCAAGCCGCCTACATCAAACAGATAGCAGGCTGCCCGTTGGGCCGTCTTTTTGCCACAAAACCTGTATCTTTTGCGCCGACGACAGGATCGCATGCTCCGGCTATGATATACAAGGGAAACAAGACGGAACCTGTCATGAACTTCACAATGCAGGGCAGCCGACGTCAATCATATAGGGCCAAAACAATATAGCCAATAAGTCAATGCTTAGGAGAAGAATATGAACTGGAATCGTCGAAGACACAAAGGCAGCGCCAATCGTCTGGTCAGTTTCTTCACCGGCTCACTCGTCGGCAGCTTACTCGCCGGCAGTTTGTTCGGCGCCGGGGTGATGCTGGTGTTGGCGACGCAGATGAGGAAACGGAGACGATCCCAAATCCAGCAAGGTGCGAAGCTGTACGATCAGGTGCAGCAACGTGTTAAAGATGCGGCGACAGAAGTCGGTGACAAAGCCCATCAGTTCACTGGCGACGTCCAGGAAGAGGCTGGCAAGCTGCAGCAACGTGCACAGGAAATGATTAGTGAGGGTGGGCAATAAGTAGGGCTACAACGCCACGAGCGTAACCAGGGTAGTTGAGCACACTCAAGCGTGACAAATCAGTATCGGGCCCAGAGATCCCGTCCAGGTCGGACGGGCACCGGGTCACAATCAACCAGGAGGAGAACACAAGATGATTAACTTTATCGTATGGCTCGTTGTCGGGGGGATCATCGGCTGGGTCGCCAGTATGATCATGCGCACAGACGCACAACAAGGTACGCTGCTGAACATCGTAGTCGGTATCGTCGGCGCATTCCTGGCCGGTTGGTTGCTCACCCCGCTCTTTGGGGTGCCTTCAATCAACGATAGCTTTAGTGTCGCGGCCATGCTGCTGTCACTGGGCGGCGCCGTCATCCTGCTGGCCATCGTCAATCTCGTGCGCCGAGGCACTGTACGCTGACGAACAGAACCATCCACCAGCGGCAACAGTCTACCGCTTTCCTGAAGGGTAGCAAGGCCGACACACCAAACCGTGTACAACAACAAGCACAAACTATAGGAGAACCCCTGCATGAATAGTGACACTTTTCAAGGCAAATGGAAACAACTGCGCGGCAACATCAAGACGACCTTTGGCAAACTTACCGACGACGACCTTATGCAGGTCGACGGCAATGCCGACAAGATGATAGGCAGGTTGCAAGAGCGCTACGGTTACAGCAAAGAGCAAGCGCAAACTGAGTGGAACAACTTTGCGGAAGGTCAGGGAGAACGGCTGGACGAGGCTAAAGGCGATCTCAATGCCGCCAAAGCCGATCTCAAGACGGCTACGGAACACCTCAAGGATGCAGCCAGGCGCTGACGCCAGACTCCATTCCGCTCACTTACATTACCTGCCTGATTGGGTGCAACTCGGAAGAACCGGCTTTCTGGTTCCGGCAATATGACCGTCAGCCACGTGAAAGATCCGGTTCCTCGGTTGTCTTGGCCTCAAGGTGTCAAGAGGAGCGAGTGGCCTTGCCCCAGATCGAAAGTATCAGGACATACGCAGTCTGCAGTTGCGATACGGCGCTAAGATGCCTACTCAACCGGCGGACTGCGTATGTCCTGAGTGTTTGTAACGATACAGCCTCAACTGCGACGCACTGGCCGGAATCAGGTTCGAATGCAAGAAGTCATCCTGGCCAGTGCGTCGCACCTGTATAGTCCTGAGTCTTTTACCTTGGACACGAGAATATCGGCTATTCAACCGGCGAGTTGCGTAAGCCCAGTTAGTATTCGCCAAAATGAACCGATAACACAATTCGAGTGGAGACAATCCGATGACAGTGGAACGACGCGAAGTGCATACCGAGGTTTCGAGTTACAACGTAGCGGAGGTGACTCCTGTAGCCGTGAGTGTAGTCGATCCCACGCCCGCGACAGTCTATCAGACAGATACCGTAGTCAGAAACACACAAGCCTCCCGGCCTATGCAGGTCTTCAAATTACAGCAGGTGATCTATCTGCTGTTTGGGATTGTGGAGGGGCTGCTGGGTATCCGCTTCGTGTTAGGTCTGCTGGGCGCCAACCCGGCTGCGGGCTTTGCACAGTTGATCTACAGCATCACGGCGCCGTTCATGGCTCCATTCGTGGGGCTATTTGGACAACCGAGCGCCGAGGGTTTCGTGCTGGAGTGGAATGCACTGGTGGCGATCCTCGTCTACGCCTTACTGGCCGGGCTGCTTGTCAAGTTGTTAGCGCTTGCGATGAACAACGGCCAGGGCGACCGCTACACGACCACCTC
>CAVWAL010000002.1:0-43294 GCA_963752935.1 uncultured bacterium | reverse complement strand
CGGCAGAGTTCCTCTTTTGGTCTGCTGCCCCAGATTGAAGGAAGTACGAAATCAAACTATGTGAGTCAGGCAGTTTGTCAAGCAGTGGAGACACTGCAAAAAGATTCTACCCAAGAACACTCATAGCGCGCGGCATGCTATAATTCTCTTAATACCTTCTCGATCCGCGATATTCCGCTTTCAAGATTCCCACATCAGTCTCTGGTTTCGCGTTTTTCTTCAGAGTCAAATGTGCAACGAAATCAACGCGCAGGCGATGAAGATCCGATCGTTTCGGCGTCTAGCGTTATCGCCACCCATAGATTCAGGCGGCTGTGCAATGCCACACAAAATCTCGAAGCTAATTGACACCCTACAGATACAGCATGTAATCGACACGCTTGAGGCCGATATTACGGCGCACGAGGAGACGGCCACCGCGCTGGCTTTGCAGAATGCCGAACTGCACGACGAACTACAGCGCCGGCTGGCCGAGAGCGAAAGCTTTGGTCGCTGCTGGTGAGCCTGCTTCAAAAAACCGTACTGGAACAAGTACTCAATACCGTCTGTACGGAGGCGCAGGGATTGATCGGAGCGACGGGCAGCGCCATCTTGCTGCTCACAGATCAAGCCTGGCTCGAGGTGAAACACCGATTGGGCAAGCCCCTCTCTCTGGTCGAACGCCTGCCCGTGGACGGCTCGCTGGCCGGGCAGGTGGTGCGTAAGGGAGAGCCGATGCGTGTGAACGAGCCGGCCCTTTTGGCGGACGCCCAGATCTATCAATGGCCAACCGATCTCACGGCGCTGCTCGCCCTGCCGTTGCATGTCAACGGCGCCATTATCGGTGTGCTGGATGTGGTCAACAAGGAGGGGGGATTTACTGACGAAGATGTGCGCATCATGTCGGTTTTTGCCAACCAGGCGGCCATGGCAATTGAGCATGCCCGGCTCCAGCGCCAGGCGGAACAGATGGCGGTGCTCGAAGAGCGGCAGCGGTTGGCGCGTGAAATGCACGATTCGGTGACACAGTCGCTTTACAGTGTAACCCTCTATGCCAATGCTGCTGCGCTGGCCTTGGCTGCGGGCAAAGGAGCGGTGGCTGCGGAGTATCTCTCTGAGTTGCAGGAGACGGCCCAAGAAGGGATGCGCGACATGCGCCTGCTCATCTTTCAGTTACACCCACCTGTGCTTGAAGCCGAAGGATCGGTGGCCGCATTGCAGGCGCGTCTGGCTGCGGTTGAAGAACGCGGTGGGCTGCAAACCTACCTGCGCGTGGAAGGGGAACGACGCTTGCCTCTCATCATCGAGGAAGATCTCTACTGGATCGCGCAAGAAGCCCTCAACAACGTGCGCAAACATGCTGCGGCCCGCAATGTTACCGTGCACCTTCAGTTCACCGCAGCCACTGTTCGCCTCGACGTGATCGATGACGGGGTGGGCTTCGACGTGAAGTCGGCCGGCGCCGAAGGCCGTGGTAGCGGCGGTCTACGCAGCATCGCCCAACGAGCCGAGCGGCTCGGTGGTGAACTAACCTATGAAAGTGGACCCAATCAGGGTACACATCTTACAGTTGAGGTGACGCTGTGATTCGAGTCTTAATTGTTGACGATCATGCCATTGTGCGCAAGGGCATCCGCGCCTTGCTGACTGAATCAGGCGGGTTTGAGATCGTGGCCGAAGTAGCCGACGGCGAAGACGCCGTGCGCCAGGACCAGGACATGCAGCCCGATGTCATCCTGATGGACCTCTTGATGCCGGGGATGGACGGCATCGAAGCAACGCGCCAGATTACCAGCCGGCGCCCGGGGGCACGCATCCTCGTACTGACCAGTTTTGCGGCAGACAACAAGCTCTTCCCCGCCATCAAAGCCGGCGCCGTAGGCTACCTGCTCAAAGATTCCTCACCCGACGATCTCGTGCGGGCCATTCGCCAGGTGCACCGTGGGGAACCGGCGCTCCATCCCATCATCGCCCGCAAGTTGTTGCAAGAGGTAAAACAGGCGCCTGAACAAGAAGCTCCACCCGAAGCACTGACTGAGCGCGAGATGACGGTGTTACAACTGGTCGCCCAAGGGCTGAGCAACCAGGACATTGCCGACGAATTGGTGGTCAGCGAATCGACTGTACGCGCGCATGTGAGCCGTATCCTGAGCAAACTTCACCTGGCCAGCCGTACGCAGGCCGCGCTCTATGCCGTCCGCCAAGGGTTGACCGGTACAGAGAATGAGAACTCCGAAGACGGATAGTTGGGGCAGAGTGCATTTCGCCTACAGGTCACCCAATGGGTGACCTTTTGTTTTGGATATCATATTGGTTTAGCTGACGATTTACTTGCCCGGTCCAACCCAGGGCTGCCAATTGATTGGCCGCGCCCACGCCATGATTGAGCAGATGATGCCAGTACCCGAATCAACCGGATAAGGAGATAACAAGATGAAACATGCAGATCAAGCGGGAAGCACAACCGTTGAACTAGAAACCAGGAAACGCGACAACGCCGTCGCGACCTCTCTGTCATCGATGGCTATCGCGCTCTAATTGATGACGATCTGCCAACAGCAGCCATACAGGACGATGTTGCCTACGTCAAACGGCGTACACCAAGCCGCCTACATCAAACAGACAGCAGGCTGCCCGTTGGGCCGTCTTTTTGCCACAAAACCTGTATCTTTTGCGCCGACGACAGGATCGCATGCTCCGGCTATGATAAACAAGGGAAACAAGACGAAACCTGTCATGAACTTCACAATGCAGGGCAGCCGACGTCAATCATATAGGGCCAAAACAATATAGCCAATAAGTCAACGCTTAGGAGAAGAATATGAACTGGAATCGTCGAAAACACAAAGGCAGCGCCAATCGTCTGGTCAGCTTCTTCACCGGCTCACTCGTCGGCAGCTTACTCGCCGCCAGTTTGGTCGGCGCAGGGGTAATGCTGGTGTTGGTGACGGGGATGAGGAAGCAGAGACGCTCCCAAGTCCAGCAGCAAGGTGCGAAGCTGTACGACAGGTGCAGCAACGTGTTGAAAGATGCGGCGACAGAAGTCGGTGACAAAGCCCATCAGTTCACTGGCGACGTCCATGAAGAGGCTGGCAAGCTGCAGCAACGTGCACAGGAAATGATTAGTGAGGGTGGGCAATAAGTAGGGCTACAACGCCACGAGGGTAACCAGGGTAGTTGAGCACACTCAAGCGTGACAAATCAGTATCGGGCCCAGAGATCCCGTCCAGGTCGGACGGGCACCGGGTCACAATCAACCAGGAGGAGAACACAAGATGATTAACTTTATCGTATGGCTCGTTGTCGGGGGGATCATCGGCTGGGTCGCCAGTATGATCATGCGCACAGACGCACAACAAGGCACGCTGCTGAACATCGTAGTCGGTATCGTCGGCGCATTCCTGGCCGGTTGGTTGCTCACCCCGCTCTTTGGGGTGCCTTCAATCAACGATAGCTTTAGTGTCGCGGCCATGCTGCTGTCACTGGGCGGCGCCGTCATCCTGCTGGCCATCGTCAATCTCGTGCGCCGAGGCACTGTACGCTGACGAACAGAACCATCCACCAGCGGCAACAGTCTACCGCTTTCCTGAAGGGTAGCAAGGCCGACACACCAAACCGTGTACAACAACAAGCACAAACTCTAGGAGAACCCCTGCATGAATAGTGACACTTTTCAAGGCAAATGGAAACAACTGCGCGGCAACATCAAGACGACCTTTGGCAAACTTACCGACGACGACCTTATGCAGGTCGACGGCAATGCCGACAAGATGATAGGCAGGTTGCAAGAGCGCTACGGTTACAGCAAAGAGCAAGCGCAAACTGAGTGGAACAACTTTGCGGAAGGTCAGGGAGAACGGCTGGACGAGGCTAAAGGCGATCTCAATGCCGCCAAAGCCGATCTCAAGACGGCTACGGAACACCTCAAGGATGCAGCCAGGCGCTGACGCCAGACTCCATTCCGCTCACTTACATTACCTGCCTGATTGGGTGCAACTCGGAAGAACCGGCTTTCTGGTTCCTGCAATATGACCGTCAGCCACGTGAAAGATCCGGTTCCTCGGTTGTCTTGGCCTCAAGGTGTCAAGAGGAGCGAGTGGCCTTGCCCCAGATCGAAAGTATCAGGACATACGCAGTCTGCAGTTGCGATACGGCGCTAAGATGCCTACTCAACCGGCGGACTGCGTATGTCCTGAGTGTTTGTAACGATACAGCCTCAACTGCGACGCACTGGCCGGAATCAGGTTCGAATGCAAGAAGTCATCCTGGCCAGTGCGTCGCACCTGTATAGTCCTGAGTCTTTTACCTTGGACACGAGAATATCGGCTATTCAACCGGCGAGTTGCGTAAGCCCAGTTAGTATTCGCCAAAATGAACCGATAACACAATTCGAGTGGAGACAATTCGATGACAGTGGAACGACGCGAAGTGCATACCGAGGTTTCGAGTTACAACGTAGCGGAGGTGACTCCTGTAGCCGTGAGTGTAGTCGATCCCACGCCCGTGACAGTCTATCAGACAGATACCGTAGTCAGAAACACACAAGCCTCCCGGCCTATGCAGGTCTTCAAATTACAGCAGGTGATCTATCTGCTGTTTGGGATTGTGGAGGGGCTGCTGGGTATCCGCTTCGTGTTAGGTCTGCTGGGCGCCAACCCGGGTGCGGGCTTTGCACAGTTGATCTACAGCATCACGGCGCCGTTCATGGCTCCATTCGTGGGGCTATTTGGACAACCGAGCGCTGAGGGTTTCGTGCTGGAGTGGAATGCACTGGTGGCGATCCTCGTCTACGCCTTACTCGCCGGGCTGCTTGTCAAGTTGTTAGCGCTTGCGATGAACAACGGCCAGGGCGACCGCTACACGACCACCTCAAGTCGCATTGATTCCAGGTGACGCAGATCGATTCCTGTTAAGTGATGCGTGAGCAGGTGCCGGGTGCAGCAAACAAGCATACGACACACACTATCCGGAGCGGTCAACAACGCTTCATTTTCAGGAAAGCCAAGGAGGTTATCTGTGGCATCCAAACGAACCGCTGTAAACGCTATAGGCATCTGGATTTTACTCCTTATGTTAGTCATGGTCTGGCCGGTTTCGCCAGTATCAGCCGGCTTTACGCCGACACCGACCCCGATGCCAGCGACGGACACACCTGTTCCGCCGACGTCGACCCCGATGCCAGCGACGCCGACATCCGTCGCTGCGACACCGACACCTGTTCCGTCAACGGCTACACCTGTACCGCCTACACCCACCTGTTCCGTCACGGCTACACCTGTACCGCCTACACCCACACCTGTTCCGTCGACGGCTACACCTGTACCGCCCACACCCACATCTGTTGCAGCGACCCCGGCACCGGTTCCAGCGACGGCCACACCCGTTCCGCCGACCCCGATGCCGCCGACGCCGATGCCCCCGACGCCGACGGCGGTTGCGGCACCTGCTACAGTCATTGCCGCAACGGCTACAGCCATCGCCGCAACGGCTACAGCCATCCCAGGGGCCGCTACGTCCATTGCAGCCACCTCCACGTCCATCGCCGCCACGGCCACCTCCTTCGCCGCGAGCCCTACCGTCATGGCGGCGACTGCTACGTCCATTGCAGCCACCTCCACATCCATCGCCGCCACGGCCACCTCCTTCGTAGCCACGGCCACTGCCTTTGCCGCTACCGCCACTTCCTTTGCTGCGACCGCCACGTCCGTGGCTGCGACCGCTACATCTGTGCCGATGCTGGCAACGCCGGCCATGCTGCCTGTCACAGGTGGACAGACAAGCGGTCCGAGTAGCGATGGACGGGCTATCGGATGGCTGCTCGGAATAATCATGGTTCTTCTACTCGCTGCCATCACCCTGTTCACCCGCCAATCAGCCAGACCAAAAACAGAAAACTAATCCGATGTCACTTCGCAAACCGAATTTCTGAAATGTCAATTGGCTGGTAACTGCGATGAAGAGAACCCCGGGTTTTCGATTGGATTCCACTATAGGAGGTGTCTCAATGTTACGTACACTTACTCTCTCCCGACTTGTCACCCTGATCGCCATCGTCGTATTCGTTGGGCTTCCGGTTGTGGCTGTGGCGGCGTCTGCCGCCATCTCACCACCACTAGCTACTGCGGAGAAGTACTCTGTCCTGGCCGGTACGACCGTGACCAATACTGGTCCAACCACTGTAGAGGGAGATCTCGGCGTCAGCCCAGGTAGTGCGGTTACTGGCTTTCCTCCGGGGGTGGTCGGTCCTCCAGGCACGATAAACAACGCGGATGCGGCGCAGGCTCAGATTGACGCCGGCGTTGCATTTGGTGCGCTGAGCGCAGTGCCGAACGCGACGTGTGATGTCACCTATGATCCTGCGCAAGATCTGGCGGGATTGACGCTTACACCAGGCGTCTACTGTTTTCCGACGTCGGCTCAGTTGACGACAAATCAACCCCTCACGCTGGATGGCGGGGGTGATCCCGACGCTGTCTGGATTTTCCGCATGGCGAGTACACTCGATACGACGCCTGGCGTCAATGCAACTGTGACTCACGACCAATGAGGGTTGCGCCGCCAACGTGTGGTGGCAGGTCGGTAGCTCGGCGACGATCGGTTCAGGCAGCAGCTTTATCGGCAATATTCTCGCACTTGCCAGCATTAGCCTGGGTAGCGGCGCCAGTTTGGACGGTAGAGCCCTGGCGCAAACTGGGGCCGTGACGCTGGATAACAACGCCATTACCACGCCAACCTGCACCCCCTCAGCAGTGGAATTGCTCTACTTCAAGGCTGACCGCTTGAGCGACCAGCAGGTGCGCTTAGAGTGGGCCACTGCGCTTGAGGTGGATAACTTTGGCTTCAATCTCTACCGCGCCAATGTAGCTGATCTGGGTCAGGCCAGCCTGATTCACTTCGAACCGGCCATCACGCAGGGCAGCGGCCCGGGTACAACCTACGCCTACGTGGACACAATGCCCGACAATGGCACGTGGTGGTACTGGTTGGCCGATGTGGATACCCAGGGACACGAAACGTTTCACACATCAACAAATGCTGTTGTGCAGCCTACCATTGAATCACTGTACCAGATCTATGTTCCCTTGTTGTGACGGGGCGCATCTGGAATCCAGGAAGTAGCGATATCTGGCCCGTGAGCAAAAGAAGTTTATGCATGACCGTATAGAAGACGGGCCACGCAAAATCCTGTTTGGCCTCACTAGATAAGGTACGGACCGAATGGCTGAGTACAAACAGACTTGCCTGACGCTGATGCTCAGGCTGCTGGCTGTAGGATGTGGTGGCTTGATCATTTTAGGAAGCGCCCTAAGCGGCAATGCTGCCGGCGAAGCTCAGACTGGGCCGCCGGCACGCTCTCTGCGCCCGACTGTGACAGCCGGCGCAGAGGGCCTGCTCGTTGAATGGCGCATCCCCGAGACGCAGATTGTGCGCGGGGCGACGGGACGAGTGAAGTCGTGCTGCCCGGTGCATCGGAAACCGCCCGGTCCGGGGCGCCAGTGCTGCCATTCGTTGCAGAACTGATAGCTGTGCCACCTGGTGCGACTGTAACCCTGCGCGTGATCCTGGTCGAAGAGAGTGACAGACCTTTGCCCGGTCCATTGGCGCTGGCGCCGTTTCCGGAAGGCGTTCAACGGGATGCAACCGGTCAGCCCATTGGCGGTGACTTTTCAGCAATATCGCCTGTTCAACCAGATCAAAGAAGCGAAGGCAGCCGCGATGGTGAACCTGTCGTGCTTGAGTCCGCAGGCATCGCGCGCGGCGTGCACCTGGCGAGGTTGGTCTTCTACCCGGCCCGCCCGATTGGGAACTATCCTCAGGCGCATATCCGCCTGACGACTCACGTACGCATTTTCGTCACCTTTGCAGGCCAGGCTGATGGCCAATTGCGCTCACCATCACCCGATCCACTCGTAGCCGCCCTGGGCGCGGCGGTCATCAACCCAGAGCAAGTTCAGCTTGCACAGGTCACCAGCCCAAACCCACGCGCCGAGATCCAATCCCAACTCCGAAATGTCACCGATGCCGGCCGGGCTTGGGCCCTTGAAGTCGCGACACCAGGTCTGACCGCTATCACCTATGAAGCCTTGGCCGGGAGCGGTTTTCCGGTCGCAAGCAGCAACCCGCATATGCTGCACCTGGCACGCGCTGGAAGCGCAATCGCCGCCGAATGGGATGGCGACGAGAATGACACCTTCGATCTGGGTGAACGCCTGCTTTTCTACGCTGCACCCCGCTTCAGCCGGTGGACAGCCACCGACACCTACTTCCTCTGGCAGGATGATACCCCCGGTCTGCGTATGCAAGACCGTCCGGCCAGCCCAACCAATCAATCTATTGGCGTTCAACCTATGGGAATCGTCTGGACCGATGCAATGGCTGAGGCCAATCACCTGTATACCCCCGACTGCTTTTGCGGGTCCATTCCGTCCGGACGCGACGGCGACCACTGGACGTGGGATGACTTGAAACGCCCCGGTCATCCAACCGCCGCACATTCGATCCACCTGCCGACGGTGGACGCTACACAGCCGGCCACGTTGACCGTCTGGCTCATTGGCTATACCAACGTCGGCGCAACGCCCGACCATCGTGTGGATCTGGATCTAAACGGTACGCCTGTGGGGCGCGTCGAATGGGATGGCAAGCAAGCTATCACGACGACACTGCCCATCCCGCCCGGCATTTTGCACGGCGACGTCAACACCCTCACCCTGATGCTGCCCGGTATCCCCGGTGTCAGTATTGAAGGCGCCTGGTTGGATGCTTTTTCCATTCGCTATGCGCGTGGCAGCGCGCCCGTTGACCATTCCGTCATCTTCAGCGGCCAGCCGGTGCCAACGGCTTATACGCTGGCGCTCAGTTCCACCAGCGGCCTGCGCCTTTACGATAGCACGAATCCGGCGCGCCCACTCCGTCTGACCGACGTGCTAACGGACGGGAACACGATCTCGTTTAACGATCCATCTGTGGGTGGTTCACATCACTATGTGCTGACGACGGAGAGTGGCTTGCTCTTCCCCGTTGCCTTGCGCCCGGCGCAGCCGCTGCAAACAAACGGCGACTTTACCGGCGCCGACTATCTGATCGTCGCGCCGGCAGAGTTCCTGCCGGCGCTGGATGACTTGATCACGCTGCGCCAGGGGCAAGGGCTGACCGTCGCAACCGAAACTGTGCAAGCCATCTATGATGCCTACGGCGATGGGCGACCTGATCCGATGGCCATCCGAGCCTATCTGGCAGACGCTTACGCCGCCTGGACGCCGCGCCCCACGTACATCATGCTTGTCGGCGATGGAAGTTTCGATCCCAGACAGTATCGCGCTGGCTCGCCGCCTACGGTGATCCCACCTTACCTGGTCGATGTAGATCCCTGGGCAGGCGAAACGGCTGCCGATAATCGCTATGTCACCGTGGATGGGCAAGACCTGCTGCCTGATATGCTGATTGGCCGCCTGCCGGTCAAAACATTGGCCGAGACGCAAGTCGTGGTGGATAAGATCGTGCAGTACGAGGTCGATCCTTTTCTAAGTGAATGGAACGGGAATGTGATTTTCGTGGCCGACAAGGCGGATGGGGGCGGCAACTTTGCGGCTACATCAGAGATCATGGCGACCACTTATGTAACCCCGCCTTTCACGGCGCAGCGAATTTATTACACCCCACCCTCGACAATGATTACAACAACCCGGCAGGCTGTGTTGGATCATTGGAATGCCGGCGCACTGCTTGTCCAGTTTAGCGGCCATTCATCGTGGCAGCAGTGGTCCGCCGAGCAATTTCTGCACCTGGAGGATGTACCGGCGCTGCGTAACGACCGCCGCTGGCCGGTTGTTGTCGGAATGACTTGCTTTACCAGTGCATTTCACAGGCCAGAACCGACGCTCGACGAGACGTTACTCTTACGAAGCGGTGGCGGTGCAGCTGCTACCTGGGGTGCGACTGGCCTGGGCGTCGGCACCGGCCACAGCCATCTGGCCGAGGGCTTCTTTCGATCTGTTTTCGATGACGTGTCTGGCACTGTGGGGCAGGCTACCTTGGGCCGGAAAATTGTCCTTGGCCACCGCTGGCCAGCATCTGGACTTGTTGGATACCTTTACCCTTCTAGGTGACCCGGCGCTCAGGATAAACCGTACGATCCTCCCGCCCGCCCATCGGGCTTATCTACCTGTCGTTCTGACGAACCCAAATACCTGTAACACAAATAGCGTACAACAAAAGGCGCGCAGGCCGCCCTTAAGGCGGTCTGTTTGCCATGGAAAGTCTATCGGTTGCGCTGACGAAAGGACTTTCCGCTTCGCCTATGCTTTAAGCGATAGATGATACAGAACTACGCACATAGATAATCCTCAAGGAGAAAAAGAGTATGTCCAACAGTGAGAACAAAAAGAAGGACGATAAAAAAAAGCCTGCCAAAAGTCCGAAGGAGAAGAAGCAGGCGAAGCGAGATAAGAAGGACAAGAAGGAGAACCCTGGTCTTACTGATGTAGTCCCTTCACCGAAACGGTAAGTAGAGCAGTAGGACACATCATCAGTCCGGCGCTGTTGCTGGGCAGTCCACCGGTCAGTATGGTACCGATCGAGAAGAACGGCCATACAGATAGACTGCAACAACTCGCACAAGAGAACGCGTACTGAATCAGGAAAGGTGAAAACCATGGAAAGTACACCAAACCTTAGAAAAAGGTGGCGTGATGCCCAACCGACAAAGACAATGCTCTTCTGGGCCTGTGTGGTCAGTGCTGTTCTGACGATGGTCATCGGTTTTTATTGGCTAGGCTGGATGTCGGCCGGTGATGCGCAGGCCGCAGCGGAAGCCATGTCGAGAGATGCAGTCGTCCAGCGTCTGGTGCCGATCTGTGTTGCCCAATTCAACCAGGATCCGGACAAGTCCCTGAAACTCGTAGAAATGAGCGAAAAGGGCGCCTACCAGCAAGGTCAGTTCGTCCAAGATCAGGGTTGGGCCACCATCTCTGGTGTGGACAAGCCAGACCGCAAAGTGGCAGATGCCTGCACCAAGCTGCTTTTGGAAATGAGCCCGTAGACAATCAGATAAGGGCAAGGGTAGCCCTTTCGGATTCTAGAAACTACGAGCAATGACCAGTCTTCCCGAAAGCCGACCGCGATCGGGAAAACTGTTATGTTAATGATTCGGGAGAACAATTATGTTCGAAAATATTCTGGCTCCGCTGGATGGATCGCCGATGGCAGATCGGATCTTGCCCCATGTCGCCGCCGTTGCGCAGATTAACAGCCCACCGATAACCCTTGTGCGCGTCCTGAAAACCGACAGCGCGGACTCCACAGCCGTTGATCCATTGGCCTGGCACTTCGCCAAAGCTGAGGCGCAAGCCTATCTGGACGAAGCTGCCCAGAGACTCCTGCAGTTGGGTCTGACCGCAAACACCGTGCTTCTGGAAGGCGAAATTGCCAAGCGTATTCTCGAGTATACACACAAGCACAGCGTCGATCTGCTTGTACTGAGCAGCCAGGAGCATGCCGGCGTCAGCGGCTGGAACGTCAGTGGCGTCGCCCAAAAGATTATCCAACGTGTCGGCACGTCTATCATGCTTGTCCGCTCTTCTGATGAAAAGGAGGAGGCGCTTGGGAGCATCGCAGCCGAAAGCATCCAATACCGGCGAATCCTGGCGCCGCTCGATGGCTCACAGCGTGCAGAGAGTGCACTTCCGCTGGCCTCTGCCCTGGCTGAGCGCCATGCGGCCGAATTGCTGGTGGTGCATGTTGCCCAATGCCCCGAGATGATCCAACGGGTACCGCTGAGCGCCGAAGATGCGGCGCTTGCCGAGCGCGTGGTTGCGCGCAACAGGGCCGAAGCGGAAAAGTACTTTGCCCAACTACAGTTTCGGCTGCCCGCCCAGACGCAAACACGTGTCCTGGTCGATGCTAGTGTGAGCCGGGCGCTGCATGAACTTGTCAAGCAGGAACAGATCGATCTGATTGTGCTCAGTGCCCATGGTCATTCCTGCCACAGCCAGTGGCCCTACAGTGCCCTCGTCAATAGCTTTATTACCTATGGCGCCACATCGCTGCTCATCTTGCAGGATCTCCCTGCCAGAGAAATAAGGCGCGCTATGGCTGAGCCAGCGGCAGAAGACTTAGCCATGCCAATCAGAAGAGCCAACGAAGAGGAAGGGCTAAACGTCGGTGCCCATTTTGAATCCTGAGACTCCATCGCCTACTCAAGGTCTGATCGACCCACCGCTCAGCAGACACCAACAGTCCAGCCGGGACTCAGAATCGCCTGGAGCAGATGGCGCACCAACTTGCTTCCCGACACGTCGTTGGGCCGCATGGCGACGCCAGGATCGATTATCTGACCCAATTGTCAGTTTTGGCGAAAGAGCTGCAAAGTGCGCACCAGCAGCTTGTCAACAGCGTGGCTGAGGAGATGAGCCTTTCTAGCGGCGCCGAATGGCTGTTGGATAACTACTATATGGTTGTTGAAACCATACGGCAGATTGAAGAAGATCTGCCCGAAAGCTACTATCGACAGCTGCCTAAGCTCATTGTTGACGATCCGCCACCTGCAACTTCCCACGTCGGCAAGCCGCGCATCTATGCGGCAGCCTATGCATTCTGGACGCATGAAGCACATCAACTTGATAGCGCTGCGCCGGGGTTGCTCCATCAAGGTCGACTGAGCCAATTTGTAGCTGCGTACCAACAAGTACAGGCGTTTACAACGGGCGAACTGTGGGCCATGCCCACTATGCTGCGCTTGGTGCTACTGGAAACCCTCACCCAGGCGACCAGGCGGATCATACGCCCAATGGGTGAAACGGATGTGGTACCTGACTTACCCGGCGTAGACGATTCTCCAGCCCTGCCGGATGACACTGATGACGTTGCCAACTGTATTGGTGGCTTGCGCCGTTTGAATAGCCAGGACTGGAACCGCTTTTTTGAAGAGGTCAGTCTGGTGCAGCAGATTCTTAGCACAGATCCGTCTGGGATCTATCCAGATATGGATTTTGCTTCTCGGGACCGTTATCGTGGGGTGATCGAGGTACTGGCCCACACTACTGGTCAGGATGAAACGGCCATCGCCCGACAGGCAATTGATCTGGCAACAAACTACCTCGAGGGTGCAGTGTCCGTTCAGAGCAACGGTGCAGCCCAGGCGCAGCGCCCGCTGGTAGACGCCGACAATGGCGCACTGGATGGCCTCGACCCGCATAGCCTTGATAGCGGCCCTGCCTTCGACCTGGAGGCCTCGCCTGGCGCCCACGTGGGCTACTATTTGGTCGAGAAGGGGCGCACGCAACTGGAGCAGGCTATCGGCTACCAGCCGCGCGGCATGCAATGGTTACGGCGTGGGATGGTTCGCCACCCTACCCTACTCTACCTGGGGGGAATTGGCCTGCTGACCGGCTTGATCATCGCCGGTTTCGTTGCCTACGCCCGCGCCGCAGGCGGCGCACTGCCATGGCAAGTCGCTGCAGCGTTGTTGGCGCTGATCCCGGCACTCACCCTGGCGGTTAGTCTGTGTAACAGGATGGTCAGCCATTTGCTCTCGCCGCGCATTCTGCCCAAGCTTGACTTCGATGAAGGCATCCCTGTCGCCTGCCGCACCATGGTCGTTGTGCCGTGCATGATCGCCAGCGAACTCGATGTGACCTCACTGACCGACCAATTGGAGTTGCACTATTTGCGCAATACCGACCTTCATCTCTCCTTTGCCTTGCTCAGTGACTTTGGCGATGCAGAGCAAACAGAGATGCCGGAAGACGCCGCCCTGGTGGCGCTGGCGCAAGCCCGTATTGAAGCGCTAAATGTCCAATATCCGACTCAGCCCTTTTACTTTTTTCACCGCCGCCGACAGTGGAACATCACCCAGAAGATCTGGATGGGCTGGGAACGGAAGCGAGGCAAGTTGCAGGAGTTCAATCGCTTGCTGCGCGGACATACGGAGAGTTCCTACACCACACAGATCGGCGATCTGACAATCTTGCCCCAGATCCGCTATGTCATCACTCTCGACGCCGACACGATCTTGCCGCGTGGCGCGGCCAGCCATCTGGTGGGCACCCTGGCCCACCCGCTTAACCGCGCCAGATTCGACCCCGAAACAGGCAAAGTGAACGCGGGCTATACCGTACTCCAACCGCGCACCGCCATCAAGCCAACCAGCGCCAATCAATCGCTCTTTACCCGCGTCTTTACCGGCGACCGCGGGATCGATCTCTACACACGCGCCGTGTCCGATGTCTACCAGGATCTCTTTGGCGCCGGCATATTTGTAGGCAAAGGCATCTACGAAGTGGATACCTTTGAGCGCAGTCTAGCCGGCCGCCTTCCTGAAAATGCCATTCTCAGCCATGATCTCTTCGAAGGCATTCATGGAAGGGTCGGTCTGGTAACCGACATCCTCCTCTATGAGGAGTACCCGCCCCACTACTTGATCAACGTCCTCCGCTCCTACCGCTGGGTGCGCGGTGATTGGCAATTGCTGCCCTGGCTTTGGCCGCGTGTTCCCACTCAGACCGGTTGGATCCGCAATGATCTAGCCCTCATCGATCGCTGGAAGATCGTCGATAACCTGCGACGTAGCCTGTTATCCGTGTCGCTTATGGCGCTTTTGACCGCCGGTTGGACCGTGCTGCCTGGGGCAGCCTGGGTATGGTCGCTGCTTGCCGTGCTCACGCCGGCAATCCTGCCGCTGATCAACACGGCGATTGCACTGGTTCACGGCGCCAGGACTTCGTCCTTTCGTGCGGCGCTACGCCCCGTGCGCGATGACGCTCTGCGTTGGTTGCTCTTTATTGCCTTCTTGCCTTACGAATCGCAGTTGATGCTCGACGCCATCTTGACCACGCTGCGCCGGCTGTTCAACCGCCGGAATTTGCTACAGTGGACAACGGCGGCGCACACCGTACGCATATTTGGCGATGAGGCGACGCCCACCACAACGCTCGTCAAGATGTTGCCTTCGATGTTGGCCGTCGTGATACTGGCCGTTCCCATCGGTTTCATCAAGATTCACGCTTTGCTGATTGCTGCGCCTTTCTTTTTCGTCTGGTTGTCGGCATCGCAGATTGCTCATTGGATCAGCCGGCCGACGCTTCAGAAACTCTCTGCGCTTACCACTGTTCAGATTCAGCAGTTACGTACTGTGGCCCGGCGCACCTGGCTTTTCTATGAACACTTTGTCGGACCGGATGGCAACTGGCTGCCGCCCGATCATTTCCAGGAATCGCCGCGCGGCGTGGTTGCCTACCGCACCTCACCCACCAATATCGGCCTCTATCTGCTGACGGTGCTGGGCGCGCATGATCTTGGTTATGTGGGGATGACGAATATGGCTATACGTCTGTACGGCACCTTTTCTACCCTGCAAAGGATGACGCGCTATCGTGGCCACTTCCTCAACTGGATCGACACGCGCACCCTGGATACACTGCCGCCTGCTTACGTCTCCACTGTAGACAGCGGCAATCTGGCCGGCAGCCTGATTGCGTTCAAACAGGGTTGTCTGGCCATGCCGCAGCAAACCGTATGGCGCTGGGAAGCGTGGCAGGGTCTGGTCGATCTGCTGCTCCTACTGGCCGAGTCAATGCCGGTACAGGTGCAAGGGGAAGCAGGCGCCGATAACGGAGATGAGCACAAGGATGTGTCGACGTCGCCGCTGTTACAGCACCTCTCTCGGATTCGTGATCAAGTGTTCGTCGTGCAAAATGACCCGCTCCAGTGGCAGCCATTGCTGGCCCAGCTTGTCGACGAAGGAGAACCGGCCATTAACCAGCAGCTCGTCGATCTGTTGGAGGCCAATCCCGGCATGCTCACCAGCGAAGTCTTGCAGAACTGCCGCATTTATATCAACCGCATCAAACACCACCTGGACGAGATGCAACATGAAGTCGCTACGTTGCTTCCCTGGTTGGCCTTGCTCAACGCGCCGCCTACTCTTTTGGTGCAGCCGATCCTTCCTGTTCGTCTTGCCGCCTCTTGGGCCGATCTGCAGCAGGCGCTGCCACCATCCCCCCGATTGGATGAGATCGAAGCAATCTGTGGTGCGGGTCAAAGACTGGCCCAAGACCTATCAGCCCAGATAGAGGCGGCAACGCTCTCCGATCCAGACGCCGTGACAACAGCTCGGGCCTGGTGTGCGCTCCTGATAGAACAACTGCAAGTGGCGCAAACAGCAGCCCACACCTTGATCGAGAGCTACGTCATCCTGGCTGAATCTGCCGGTGGGTTGACCAGTGACATGGAATTCGGCTTTCTCTTCGACATACACCGCCAGCTTTTCCATATTGGCTACAATGTAGAGTCCAACACCCTCGATCAGAACTATTACGATCTACTGGCATCAGAAGCACGCATTGCCAGCCTGGTCGCCATTGCTAAATATGACGTGCCCCAAAGCCATTGGATTCACCTGGGGCGACCGTTGACGCGTCTCGACACGGGCAAAGAAGCGCTCCTCTCTTGGAGCGGTACGATGTTCGAATATCTCATGCCGCCGCTTCTGCTGCATAGCTATCCCGATACCTTGATCCATGCCAGCGCCATCGCCAGCATTGATCAGCAAATTCTCTACGGCCGCCAAAAGAAGGTGCCTTGGGGCATTTCTGAATCTGGATATTATGCCTTTGATGCAGCAATGAACTACCAATATCATGCCTTTGGGGTGCCGGGATTGGGCTTCAAGCGCGGGTTAACCGAGGATCTGGTGATTACCCCCTACGCATCGATGCTGGCCCTGTCTTTGCGCACGCAGGCCGTTATGGAGAATATGGAAGCGCTGCAGTCCTATCGGATGATCGGTCGCTATGGTTTCTATGAGGCCCTCGACTTCACCCTTTCCCATTTGAAACTGGGGCAGGAGCATGCAACCGTCCGTTCGTACATGACCCATCATCAAGGGATGATCATGCTGTCGTTGGTCAATCGTCTGCAGGACCAGATCATGGTACAGCGTTTTCACGCTGATCCTAGAATCCGCAGCATGGAGATGCTCTTACAAGAGCAGTTGCCCTCGGCCACACTCTTGCAATTCCCGAACGAGGAGGAGGTCAACCTGGCGTCACCGGCACGGGGCGCCGTTGCTGCCATCCCTTGGTCTACACCGGTCGATACACCGATGCCGGCGGTGCACTATCTTTCCAACGGCCATTATGGACTGTTGATCAGCAACGCCGGCGGCGGTTACAGCCGCTGGCATGATATTGCGCTCACCCGCTGGCGCGCCGACACAACACTGGACAACTGGGGGTGCTGGCTCTACGTACAGGATCTGAATCACGACACGCTCTGGTCGGCTACCCGACAACCGCTGGCGGGCGCGTCTGATGGCGCTGCAGGGCCGCCTCGTCACGAGGAAGTGCTCTTCTTCCCGCACATGGTCAGTTTTCGTCGTCGTGAGCAGGAGATCTCTCTACACATGGAGATTAGCGTGGCGCCCGATGATGACGTGGAAGTGCGGCGAATCACGCTGATCAATGAAAGCGATCAACCCCGCCGGCTGCGTTTGACCAGCTATGGCGAGGTGGCGCTTGCCCCTGCTGCTGCCGATCAACGCCATCCTGCCTTTGCAAAGCTCTTTGTAGAGAGCGAATACCTCGCCGATCTCAATGCTCTGCTGTTCGGACGACGTCCGCGCTCGGCCAAAGAAGATCCGCAGTTCATGATCCACATGCTTGTCCGACCGCCCAACGTTGCTCAGGACGTCTGGGGGCGCCAGACCCATGAGAGCGATCGAGCAGCGTTCTTGGGCCGAGGACGTACCGCACAGAACCCCGCCGCGTCTACTGGAAAACGCTACCGATTCGGGCGGAAACGATGGGACAGGCTGAGGAAAAAACTGGCGCCACCCTCGATCCAATTATGGCACTGGGCCAGGAGATCGAACTGCCTCCCCATGCCACGGTGCAGCTTGCAACCGTCACGTTGACCGCTCCCAGTCGCCAGGCCGCGCTTGACCTGGCCCAGCGCTATCGAGTGTGGACGGCTGTCGACCGCGTCTTTTTCCGCGCCCAGGCAGAGGCGGAACGCGAACTACGACAATTGGAGATGACGGTCCCCATGCTGGAGCGAACGCAACAGGTGCTCTCCCTTTTGCTCTATCCCCATGCGGCACGACGGGCGAATTCAATCACGCTTGACACCAACTGCAAAGGCCAGTCCGGCCTGTGGCCGTTTGGCATCTCCGGCGACTATCCCATTCTGTTACTGCTCATCAACGATGAAACAGAGGTGGAACTGCTCCAGGATCTGTTGCGGGCACATACGTATTGGCGGCGCCGCGGTCTGGCTGTGGATCTGGTGATCTTCAATCGCAAGGCGACGACCTATGACCAATCAATGCAGGACTTTATCTACCGGCTGATTCAACGCAGCGACAGTACCAGTTGGCTGAACCAGCGTGGCGGCATCTTTGTTCTCAATGAAGATCAGATGGGTGAAGCAGATCGGACACTACTTCATACCATTGCCCGTGTCGTACTTGACAGCGCCAACGGTCCCCTGGCCGCACAGGGGGTCGGGCTGCAGCGTCATCAGCCATCCTTGCCCATCTTTGAGCCGACACTGTTGGTTGATCCTGCGCGTGACGCCACGATTCCCCTCATTCGCCCGACCGATCTTCAGTTCGACAATGGCCTGGGCGGCTTTAGCGCCGACAACGAGTATGTCATCTATCTGAATCCTGGCGAAATGACCCCTGCTCCCTGGATCAACGTTATTGCCAATCCTGACTTTGGCTGCCTGGTCTCGGAGACCGGCGCAGGCTACACCTGGTCCATAAACAGCGGTGAGAACCGGCTGACCAGTTGGCGCAACGATCCTGTCTCCGACATGCCGTCAGAGGCGATCTATCTGCGCGATGAAGAAACCGCCGAGATCTGGTCGCCCACCCCGCAACCAGCACCTGCTGCGGCGCCCTATCTGGTACGCCATGGGGCCGGTTACTCTATCTTCGAGCACAACAGCCACGGCGTGCAACAGCGGGTGCGGATCTTTGTCGCCCCAGATGCGCCGGTAAAGGTGGTGCAATTGCGGCTGGAAAACAGCAGCTCACGGCAACGACGTTTCACCGTCACCTACTATGCAGAATGGGTGCTGGGTGTGGATCGAGCGGACACCCAAAGCCACGTCGTATCGGAATACGCAGAAGATGGGTATGCCCTGCTGGCACGCAACGGGTACAGCAGTGAGTTTGGCCAACGGGTCGCCTTTGTGGCTGCCAGCAAACAACCCCATGGCCTGACAGCAGACCGCGCTGACTTTCTTGGCCGCCTGGGATCGCTGGCTCGCCCCGCCGCCCTGGGGCGTATCGGGCTGAACAACCGTGTCGAGGCCGGTTCTGATCCGTGCGCCGTGTTGCAACTCCACGTTGACCTGGCGCCTGGCGCACAAGAAGAGGTCTGCTTTCTGATTGGCCAGGGTGAGGATCGCCAGACTGCGCAGACATTGATCGCACGCTTCCAGGATTCACAAGCGGTGGAAGACAGCCTGGCTGGCAACGCAGGCCCTGTGGACGCAGATCCTGGGTACGGTAACAGTGGAGACGCCGGATCCGGCCATGAATCTTATGCTCAATCATTGGCTGCTCTACCAGACATTGGCGTGTCGCCTGTGGGGACGCTCTGCCCTCTACCAATCGAGCGGCGCCTATGGCTTCCGTGATCAGTTGCAGGATGCCATGGCCCTGATCCATGCCCGGCCTGACCTGGCGCGCGAGCAGATCCTGCGGGCGGCGCGCCACCAGTTTGAGGCGGGCGACGTGCTCCACTGGTGGCATCCACCGGCCGGCCATGGCGTGCGTACGCGCATCAGCGATGATCTGCTGTGGCTGCCCTATGTCACCGCCCATTATGTCACCGCCACCGGCGATACCGCCATTCTTGACGAAGAGACGCCGTTTCTGCAGGGCGAACCATTGGCGCATGATGAAGAAGAACGCTACGCTCTCTTTGCACCGAGTGGCGAGGTAGCCACGCTCTATGAGCACTGCCGTCGGGCCTTACAGAAAGGGACAACTGCCGGCGTACATGGCCTCCCTCTGATGGGCGGCGGCGACTGGAACGATGGTATGAACCGTGTCGGGATCGAAGGCAAGGGCGAAAGTATCTGGCTGGGTTGGTTCCTCCACGCCACACTCACCAATTTCGCCGCCCTGTGCATGGATAGGGGCGACCGGGCGCAGGGCGCAGGCTATCGAGAGCAGGCCGCTGCCGTGGGCGCTGCGCTGGAAGCCAACGGCTGGGACGGCAACTGGTACCGTCGCGCCTATTACGACGATGGCACACCGCTTGGCTCGGCTCAAAACCTTGAGTGCCAGATTGACTCGATCGCCCAGTCGTGGAGCGTGTTATCCGGCGCAGCAGACATTGCCCGCGCCACTCAGGCTATGCAGGCAGTGCTGGCTCGGTTGGTTAAGCGGGATGACGGTCTGATCCTGCTCTTCACGCCACCGTTTGACAACACACTGCATGATCCTGGCTATATCAAGGGCTACCTGCCGGGTGTTCGCGAAAATGGGGGGCAGTACACCCATGCTGCCTTGTGGGCGATCTGGGCACTGGCCGACTTGGGCGATGGCGACAGCGCCTGCGCACTCTTTGGCATGCTCAATCCAATCTACCGAACGGATACACCACAGAAAGTGGCGCGCTACAAAGTAGAGCCCTACGTAATATCGGCTGATGTGTACGGCGTAGCGCCCAATGAGGGACGCGGTGGCTGGACCTGGTACACCGGCTCTGCCGGTTGGATGGCTCGCCTTGGCATCGAAGCGATTCTCGGGCTGCGTCGCATTGGGCAAACCCTGCGCATAGACCCATGTATTCCCAAACAGTGGTCGGGCTATGCCATGACCTACCGTGTAGGACAGACAACCTACGCCATCCAGGTTGATAATCCCGAAGGTATCAACCGCGGTGTACGTCAAGTTATCCTGGACGGCGTTGAGGCGCCGAATGGTGTAATCCTGTTGACGGATGATGCTCAGTGCCATCACGTGACAGTAGTGCTTGGTAGTGGGTAAGCCTACACCAAACAGCGTGCAACAATCCTCCCTCATGATGGCCGGGACACATCGCTTTGGCTATGAAAACCTGGCGCTTGGGCTAATGTCGAATCTACTCCCTTTTGCTATGCTACCAACAAGGGTATTCCAGGTAAGCCGATCTGGAGCATGAAGGGACAGCCATGAGGTCGAGAGTAGGAATGAAATCGCTAGCTACTATGCCGGTGCCGCACCAGAAACTGCCTGACTATGCACCATATGAGACTCGGGACAATCTGATGAGCCAGTATACAGGAGATAACATAGGGGGTTCAGGGAAAAGAGCAACCTGTGTGCGCCTGCTCATTGTGGATGACCAACCGCGAGTCAGGCGAAGCCTGGAAGTGCTGCTCATCGCGTTGCGCTGGAGTAAAGCCGGCACCCCAATCCCCATTGTGATCGTCGGGAAGGCCAATAACGGCCAGCAAGCGGTAGCCCAGGTACAAGCGCTACGTCCGGATGTGGTCGTTCTGGATTTGCCTTTCCATGATCCCGCCAATCCAGCCTTAACTTCCGGGCCAGCATTGAACGGTCTAGTTGCAATCCGCACGATCAAGCAGCAGTGGCCGGATGTTAGAATCGTGGTGCTCACCATGTATGCCACGGATCGTGCCGCCATCCTAATGGCCGGTGCTGATGTCTTTCTGCTCAAAGGCTGCCCCACCAGCGAACTCTTGGATGCTGTTTCAAGCGGTTTAGCAGGTGGGCAGACATAGATCTAAGTCATTGCTGTTAGGGCGCACTTCTATTTGCCTCGAACCTGTAACTAAAAAGCGTACAACAAAAGTCGTACGGACCGCCCTCAGGGCGGTCTGTTTGCTATGGTAAGCCTATCGGTTGCGCTGACGACAACAGTGTCTGCTTCGCCTATGCTAACGGAAGGCGCTATGCGTGCAATCGTCACAGAGGGTCGTAGACGAACGAAGTCGACGCTAACACCAGAGGAGCGATTCGACACACTTACCTGTGGCTCGAGTCTACCGGCGTTTGCTAACGTCCACACTGAGAATTATCTACTTACCAAGGAGAAGTAATGACGATCCAAACGGACCGTGAACACCTGACGGGTGTGAAGGAAGAGTATCAGTACGGCTTTCATGATACAGAACAGCCCTTTTTCAAGGCTAAGCGTGGTCTAAATCACGGCGTGGTCGACCAGATTTCAGATCACAAAAGCGAACCAGATTGGATGCGCCAGTTCCGCCATGAAGCCCTGGACATCTTCCTGTCGAAGCCAATGCCCACCTGGGGCGCAGATCTAAGTGGCATCGACTTTGACGAGATCTTCTACTACTTGCGGCCTGCCGAACATCAAGGAAAGAGTTGGGACGATGTGCCCGACGACATCAAGCGCACGTTTGACCGTCTGGGCATCCCCGAAGCAGAACGCAAGTTCCTGGCCGGTGTGGGCGCACAGTATGACTCCGAGGTGGTCTATCACAGCCTGAAAGAAGAGTGGGAGAAGATCGGTGTCATCTTCCTGGATATGGACAGCGGCCTGCGCGAACACGAGGACATTGTGCGCCAATACTTCGCCACCATCATTCCCGCCAACGACAACAAGTTCGCCGCCCTGAACAGTGCTGTGTGGAGCGGCGGCAGCTTTGTCTACGTGCCTAAGGGCATCCACGTGGATGTCCCCTTGCAGGCCTACTTCCGCATCAATGCCGAGAACATGGGCCAGTTCGAGCGCACGTTGATCATCGTCGAAGAGGGCGCCAGCGTCCACTATGTGGAGGGCTGCACGGCGCCGATTTACAGCAGCAACAGCCTGCACAGCGCCGTGGTGGAAATCATCGTGAAGAAGGGCGGACGCTGTCGCTATACCACGATCCAGAACTGGAGCACCGACGTCTATAATCTGGTGACCAAGCGCACGATTGCCGAAGAAGGCGCCACCATGGAGTGGATCGACGGCAATCTGGGCAGCAAGGTGACCATGAAGTATCCCGCCGTTTACATGATGGGGCCCAAAGCCCACGGCGAGATCCTGTCGATTGCGTTTGCCGGTCGCGGACAGCACCAGGACGCCGGCGGCAAGGTTGTCCACGGTGCGCCGTACACTAGCTCTAAGATTGTATCGAAATCCATCAGCAAGGATGGCGGTCGCGCCAGCTACCGCGGTCTGCTCAAGGTCGCCAAGGGGGCGCATCACAGCAAGAGCCATGTCGTCTGTGATGCCCTGTTACTCGACGAGCACAGCCGCTCTGACACCTATCCTTACATCGAAGTCGAAGAGGAGAACGTCAGTGTCGGCCATGAAGCTTCGGTGAGCAAGATCGGTGAGGAGCAACTCTTCTATTTGAAGAGCCGTGGCATCGGCGAAGATGAGGCGGCTGCCATGATCGTGGGCGGCTTTATCGAGCCGTTGGTCAAGGAACTGCCGATGGAGTACGCCGTCGAAATGAACCGGCTGATTCAGTTGCAGATGGAAGGCAGCATCGGCTAATAAACCCGGGCGTTCGTTTTTACCTATCGAGTCACTCATCAGGTGCGACGCACTCGTCAGTGCGTCGCACTTGATGCGGAACAAACAGCTTACCAGACAGTAGTCATTTAAGGAGAACTATTCTATGAACCTGAAACCTCTCGGAGACCATGTGATCGTCCTGCCGATTGAACAGGATGACCAGACGACATCGGGTCTGTTCCTGCCGGAAAGTGCCAAAGAGAAGCCGCAGCGGGGCAAAGTGATCGCTGCCGGTCCTGGCCGTCGCAAGGAAAACGGCGACCGTACCCCTCTGGACGTCAAGATCGAGGACACCGTCCTCTATGCCAGATACGGGGGTACGACCGTCAAGTTGGAAGGTAAGGAATATCTGATTCTCAAGGAAACTGACGTTCTCGCCATTGTTGAAAATGGTAGCAAGTAACGGGCGCCGCAAGCGTGTGCCCAGTCAAAAATAGTTCACCTGTTGTTTAAAAATAACTGAGGAGAAACAAAAGTGGCGAAACAAATCATCTTTGAAGAGGATGCACGACGGAGCCTCAAAGCAGGCGTTGACGCTTTGGCGAATGCCGTAAAGACGACACTCGGCCCTAAGGGGCGCAATGTCGCCTTGGACAAAAAGTGGGGCAGCCCCACCGTCACCCATGACGGCGTTACCGTAGCCAAGGAGATCGAACTGGAAGACCCCTTCGAGAACATGGGCGCCCAACTGCTTAAAGAAGCGGCGACCAAGACGAACGATGTGGCAGGTGACGGCACCACCACGGCGACAGTGCTCGCCCAGGCCATCGTTACCGAAGGTCTGAAGAATGTAGCGGCCGGCGCCAACCCCATGCTTTTGAAGCTTGGGATCGAGGCCGGCCGCGATGCCATCGTCCAGGCCATCAAAGACATGGCGACCCCAGTCTCTGGCAGGGAGGGCATCGCCCAGGTTGCCAGCATTTCTGCTGCCGACCGCGACATCGGTGACCTTATCGCCCAAGTCATGGATAAGGTGGGCAAGGATGGTGTCATCACCGTCGAAGAGAGCAAGGGGCTGGAATTTGAGACCGAGTTCGTCGAAGGAATGCAACTCGACCGTGGTTATCTCAGTCCCTACTTTGTCACCAGCCCGGAGCGCATGGAAGCCGTGATCGAGAGCCCCTACATTCTGATCACCGACAAGAAGATCAGCAGCGCCCAGGGCATTGTTCCCATCCTGGAGAAGTTGATCCAACTTGGCAAGCGCGACATGGTCATCATCGCCGAAGATGTGGACGGCGAGGCCCTGGCTACCCTCGTGCTCAACAAACTGCGCGGTATGTTCAACGTTCTGGCCATCAAGGCCCCTGGCTTTGGCGACCGCCGCAAGGCCATGTTGCGTGATATTGCTGTGTTGACGGGCGGTCAGGTCATCACCGAAGAACTGGGCCGTAAGCTCGAAACCACCACCATCGCCGATCTCGGCCAGGCCGACAAGATTGTCAGCACCAAGGACACCACCACTGTTGTCGGTGGCGCCGGTGAATCGGGTGCAATCAAGGGCCGCATTGACGAGATCCGCGCCGAAATCAACAACAGTACTAGCGACTATGACAGCGAAAAGCTGCAGGAGCGGCTGGCCAAGCTGGTAGGTGGCGTTGCCATCATTCGTGTCGGCGCGGCCACTGAGACTGAGCTAAAAGAGAAGAAGCACCGCGTCGAGGATGCCCTGAGCGCGACCCGCGCCGCTGTGGAAGAGGGTATTGTTCCGGGCGGTGGTGTAGCGCTGATCAACGCCATCCCCGCCCTGGACAGCATCAAGCTGCAGGGCGATGCCGCCACCGGTGTCAGGATTCTGCGCCTCGCCCTGGAAGCGCCCATGCGGATGATCGCCGCCAATGCGGGTATGGATGGCCCGGTGGTAATCGATCGGGTTCGTACCTTGCATGGTCAGGGCAAACTGACTACCGGCTACGATGTGCTTGCCAACGATTACGTTGACATGTTGCAGGCGGGCATTATTGATCCGGCCAAGGTTACCCGCAGTGGCGTCGAGAATGCGTGTTCAATCGCCGCCATGATCCTGTCTACTGCGGCCCTGATCACCGACGTTCCGGAAGCCGAGACGGCGATGCCCAATGGTGGTGGCATGGGCGGGATGATGTAATCCTCGTTGACGGCCTCTTCCCATGGCAAGTATATAAATAGCCTACACCAAAAAGACACAAAAGGCCGCCCATTGGGTGGTCTTTTGTTTTGGGAATACGCTCGGTTCAGCTAACGACAGGATTGAACATATCCGCTATGCTTGTAAATACGATAAATGCAGTGATGAGCAATGCTTGCCCCCTCCATAGGCCATGAAACAGGAGAAATCAATGATGACAGACAACAAATCCAAGACGCCAAAGTCACCGACAAAAAGACCATCCAAAAGTTATCGGAAGTATGTGCGTCGACAGAAACAAGCGGCCCGCAAGCTCGGTGGCTCGCGAGAGTAGTCTCTATAGAGAACAGGCACAATCAAGAGGATAGTGTGTAACAACCGCTCCACATATTTAACAGGAGGAATAGAATGACACAGGGCCATGCAGGCACCGAACGTGAAGAAAGATCGGACAACGACAATCGAGCGCGCAAACCAACGCCGCCGATGCAAAAGACGCCCGTTGAACCGAAGAAGCCTGGCCTACGCCAGCGCTGGAATTTGGTCCAGACCTCGAAAACCACTGCCTTCTGGCTGATGCTCGGCGCCATCGTACTGACCATGATCGTCGGCTTTAGTTGGGGTGGGTGGGTGACAAATGCGTCGGCAGAGAAGACAGCCGGCACAGCAGCACAAGATGCCGTCATCACTCGCCTGGCGCCGATATGTGTTGCTCAGTTCAACCTTGATCCGCAGAAGGAGACGAAACTCGTCGAACTGACCGATGCGAGCAGCTACCAGCGGTCAGCCTACGTGAAAACACAAGGATGGGCGACTATGCCGGGCGAGACCACCCCCGATAATAAGGTGGCCGAGGCCTGTGCTAAACTGTTGGTCCCGTAAACGGCATTTCGTTTGATGCCTAATACACCACGAGAAAACCCGTCCTTGTGATGGGTTTTCTGTTTCGATTTTAGAGTTTTGTGCAGAACAGGAAAATATAGATGATGCAACTAAAGCCCAAAGCGTGGCACGAACAGTTTCTGGCCAATGCAGACAAAGACAAGATCATCCAGGCCTTGAGTGATGGGAAAGAGCAAGAGATCACGAAGCTGGCAAGCGCTCTGGCCCGTCAATCGGCGCTGTTTGGTGATTTTGTGTACCAGTGGAAGATGCGCGTCTCTGAACTCGACCCAAGGTTGAGCAAGGATTTCTACATGCGGCAGATCTATGTAGGGCGAAGGGCCCAACCGAAGGGGCCGAAAGCCGAAGAAGTCAACTAAGCGTCTATCCCCATTACAAAATCCACGCCATCGGAGAAACGTATGCAAGCACTACGAACAGACATATCTTCCGTCTATCAGACGGCTCAGGACGAACTAACCCGTATTGAAAGACGTCGCGATCCTGAACAAGGACGGTGGCAAGAATACTACCGGCTGGTCATCGACTGCCTGCGCCGTTACCTGGCGCAGCAGCACAACGTTAAAACCGCCAATCGTTCGGCAACAGAAATGCAGCGGGCTTTGCGCCACTCGCGGCTGTCCTCAATGCAGAGGCAGGCGCTGCTTGCGCTACTGGCTGAGAATGACACGGTTCAAGCGGCCACCTACCTCCCTGGCCCGACACAGGGCCGTCAACTAATCGGGCGCGCCCGCAGCCTGATTGAGCAGATGAGACTGGCATCCGAATCAAGCGCATGAGGTGACGATGCTATGCGTCCACCTAGCCTGCTATGCTGCGAGCGCCTGTCTCTGGGCGTGAACGTTGTTTGGGGCCGTTTCCGGAAAATGTCCCTTCAACCGGAGGGTATGACCGCTTCTAGAAGTTCTCGGGTGGGGCATCCATTGAGCAGAAAGACACCTGCGCTAGCTTGGCTTTGGCGACTCAATTCGTTGCTGGCCATGCTCCCATTTCCCTTGCGTCTGCTGGCATTAGTTGTTTTTCTGCTCAGTGCCTCCGGTGGGTTGACCTTTTGGCAGATACCTCGACTAGAGGATTCTGTCAGGATAGCGAAGCAGAACTCGCCTTCTATGGCCTGGCAGTCCTAATATACGATGGGACGTTAAAATGCGCCGACCTGAGATTTGGTACCAAACTGAAGGGCGCCAACCTGAGCACAGCCAATCTAAAGGGCGTCAAGCTGAGTGATGCCAATTTCAAGGGCGCCAAACATAACAAGCGCACAACCTGGCCAGATGGCTTTGATCCCCGCTTGCCGGCGCTATTTTGGTGGATGATTACGATAATCCCATAGACATTGGATGACCCTGTGAACGGTGCATACTTAAACCACGTGCTGAATATCATCTGCGGTCAGCCCACCGATCTCCCCTGTCCGGCCAGTAAGAGCGGCTCATCGGCAGCGCCTCGTGCAACGCGCCTCGCAGCTTCCAACAACCTCACACCCTCGTTGGCGATCTTGGCGTCTTCCACGTATCGGCGCGGCATTTGCAGACTTGACCAGCCGCCCGCTTCCTGAAGAGCGAAGGGGTCAGTTCCTTGTCGAGCCGCACGTGTCGCCCAGTAATGCCGGCAATCATGCGCAGACAGGCCAGAAACGCCCACGGACTCGCCCAGGGCGCACACGCGCTTGGTTATGCCGCGCTCGGTCATACCGGCGTCGGTCAGGTGGCCGCCCTTCCGACTTCCCCGGAGTAGCGGCCCCAGCGCCGGCTCATCACCGCTGGTGAGCCACGCCCGCAACGCTGCGAAAGAATCAGCGGTCAGTTTGTGCGTCTGGATCTTGTCGACCTTCTGCCGGTAGAACCGCATGGTTCGGTCCTTCAGGTTGATGTGAGAAACCAGCAGCCCGGCCAACTCTCCCACGCGTAGGCCATGATCCAGCAGCAGCGTCATGATCACCGCATCGCGCCGCCCCTGTGGGGTGTCGGGCTGATCCTTCAACCGGTCGGCCTGGTCTTTGGTGAGGGTGACGCTCTCGGCTTTCTTGGCACCGGTTCTGGTCACCTCGCGCCGTTCGTCGACGCGCTTGGCTTCCTTGCGGCTGTAGCCTTCCACCGCCTTGATCAGCGCAAGATCCGTTGTCGAGAGGATCCCGGCTTTTGTGGCCAGGCGCGCATAGGTCTTGACCGTGGACAATCGGACGTTGACAGAGCCGACTGCATAGCCTTGCGCAACCTGCCAGTTCCTGAACGCTTCCACCATGCCCCAGCTCACGCCCTGCCACGCCCCCGGCGCGCTCATCAAGTCCTCGGCCGTCGGACATTCAGGAATCCCCGCAGAAGCGAGGAAGTCAGCGAAGACGGCAAGATCGGCCCGCTGCCGGCGCAGTGTGTTGTCGGCCTGGCGTTCTGCGTAGGCAGCGAAGACGCCGGCCGCCGCGTGTCTGTCGGCGACCTGCCCGGCGAGGACCATTGCATGGTCGGTAGTGGTGGTGAGTGTGGTTGTCATCATATATATGCACGTTTTCCCGGCCGCACCGATCCAGCAAGCAGAACCGCAGTGACAAAATCCACCCAGCTCACCCGAATCCTACCGGCCCAGCTGGCGCCGGTCACTAAGATGGCCAATCAGGAGAATCCAAGCCTGGTCTACCTGGCGGGTCTCGGCCGGGCAGCCGGCGCACCATGCGCCAGGCCCTCGACGTCATCGCCGAGATCCTGACCGCGGGTTAATGTGATCACCGTTCGCTTCCCTGGGCGCGTTACGCTTCCAACATACGCAGGCGGTGCGGGCTGTGCTGGCCGAACGCTACAGTGCCGCTACGGCCAAGAAGATGGTCTCCGCCCTCAAGCAGACACTGAGCGCTGCGTGGAGTCTTGGCTACATGAGCGCAGAATCGGCAATGACGCAGGAGATCAGAGCGTCTCTGTCGCCGTAGGGACGCTTATCCCTGGTGCATCGGTGACCATTACCTTCGACGTGCAGATCGCAGCACTCTTGCCGGTAGGCGTCAACCAGGTCGCCAATCAGGGCTTCGTCATCAGAGCTGAGGTGCCCGACGCGCCAACCGACGATCCCGAAACGCCTGAAAGCGAAGATCCAACCGTCACTGTAGTGATTGGGACACCGCCGTGGTCATCTCGAAGCAGATTGTGGGGGCAACGCAGGTGAAAGTGGGCGATGTCCTGACCTATACCATCCGCATCACCAACACCGGCAACACCGTGTTGAACACGGTGCCTCTTACCGACACGTACACCACCGACTATATGGACTTCGTCAGTGCTGTCCCCGTGCCGGATAAGGTGGACGAAGCCGCCGGCTTTGCACACTGGGCCGATCTGACGCTGTCTTTGGGCAATATACAGCCAGGTGAAAGTCTCACCGTCACCACGGTGATGAAAGCCAGCGCTGTCACGCCAAAAGGTATCGCCGCCAACAATCGCGCCACGGTGGCGAATGTCAGCGATGAGTTTGATCAAATACCACCTGACGATGTAGTAGAAGGCGTGGCCGAGATCGTCATCGCACCTTATCTTATCCTTACCAAGAGCTGGATTGGACCGGCGATGGTTGAAGTGGGGCAAGAGATCACCTACAGCATCCGCATTACCAATGCGGGCGAAACGATAATTGTTACCTTGCCGCTGAGCGACTCGTATGACAGCCAGGTACTCAACTTTGTGCGAAGTCAGCCAGGGGTGACACGGATCCGTCCTGGGTTGATCGAATGGGCCGATCTCACGACACAGTTCAACGATCTCGTCCCCAACGCGTCAATTGAAGTTCTCACGGTCTTTACGGCAAGCCAGGCGATTAGCAATACGGTGAACCTGGCGCTGGTGGTAAATGCTGTCGACGAGGAAGGCAATCTTATCAACGCCGAGGACAGTGCATCGGTCACGGTCGCCAGCCCTACGGCGATCGCGTAAGTTCGTTCACGGCGACACAGAAAGGAAATGCGTTGCGCATCGAATGGGTCACCGGTGCCGAAGTAGACAGTTGGGGGTTCCACATCTGGCGCAGCACAAGTGGACAGCGTAGCGACGCGGTGCGTGTCACCGAGCAGATGATCGCAGCCACTGGAAATGCGGCGGTGGGTGCATCCTATGCGTTTGTCGATAGCAGCGTGGTAGCCGACATCGGTTATCACTACTGGCTGGTTGAAACGGAATTGGACAGTAACCTCGTGGAATATGGACCGATTACAGGTATACTGAAAGTGGGAGGCGACGATATCCAGGCTACGCCAATGCTCTACCTCCCTTGGGTCACAACAGACGTTGCAGCCGAAGCGAGCGAATGATATTTTCACCGAATAGTAAGCATTGCTAGTTGCATCACTATGGGTATCCTCAAAAACTCTCCTCAAGACTGCTGGTTCGCAAGGATCCAAGACTGCCAAACATACACTGGTATCGGGGTGTATATGGCACTTCATAGCAGAGACGTGTGCGCCATTTCTCCAGGTGCGACCAAATACAGACCTTCCCGGCGCAACAGCGCTCCAATCTGGCCTCGCTCCGTACACGCATCTACCTCGGCCAGGATGCGTTCTTTGTATTCGGCGCTGAACTTACGTCGTTCCGCTTTCGGCACTACCTGTGGATCACTTTCTGTTTCCATGACCCGTCCGTTTTGTCGATTGTTCGCTAGCATTTTCGACTCCTTGTCGTTTGGAATTCTACACTAACTCCCAACAACAAGTGGTCTCGCTTATTATAGGCACAAAGGGTAGTGTCTAAGTGTTGGTCCCTGTCTGCTCCCTTAACCGGTGGTCTTGAACTACTGAAGTTACGATGAGCTTGAGATTCTTACGCTAGATTCTGGGTGTCCCTGTGCTTGATGAGGGCTTACACTGATATCGCTAAGCGCGTTGTAAGCAAAGCTTAACCCGTATCATAGATTCAGTTACCAACTCGACAGGTGTTATTGGAAACCATAGAGGCTCAGTTATTTTGTTGCACTCATCGTTATGAGCTATCAAGCAGATCAGAGTGGCGACCTGTCCCCCGACCGGCTCAGATGTACATCTCTAGAAGCGACGACCTTTCGCCAATCGCTATGAGTTAGCGATTTTATTCCTGGGTTATGGGTAGGGATAGGTGTGGTCACACATGAAATACACATACCGATGCTGGAGCATTCATTTCTTCAACCTACTTGACTGGTTTGTGCCATCCGATCTCGCCGATGCGAATGATGATCAGAGCTCGCTGCGACGCTATCGTCTATTTGTCGGCTTATCGTTCTTAAAGGGTATTCTCTTGTTGGGGATGAGCATATTCATTCTGCTCTTCCCCAGGCAGATAGAAAAATATGATCTGTTCTTTATGTTTTTCTTTTTCACGATGGCTATCTATGCATTGGGCCTTCCCTTTGTGTTTCGGCGTACCGGTGCTTACGTTCGCTTGGTTACCTTCAATCTGCTTACAACGCGTCTGTTGATTCTGGCCCTGATTTTCGTGACAGGCGGGATCATATCTCCGAATCTTGTCTGGCTGATGATGGGACCGGTCGTGACCATGATCTTCTTAGGGACGCACGCCGCTTTCTTCGATATGATCTCTGTGCTGATTTGCTTCACTACCTTTTATGCCTTAGGCGAGAAATACGTTCTATTCCTTCCAGATGAATTGGTGCCTCTCATCCACAACACTAGCGCCATTTTGGCCACGGCTGCCTTAACGTTCGCTGTTATGTTTTTCGAGTCGGCGCGCGTGCGCGCCGAAGAGCGTCTTAAGACAACGCTGCATGATCTGCAGGAGACGAACAGCGATTTGCGTCTTGCCAATCAGGAAGCACAGGCAGCGACAAAAGCTAAGAGTGATTTCCTAGCGAATATGAGCCATGAAATCCGCACACCACTGAACACTGTGATAGGCATGACCGGATTGATGCTGGATATGCCGCTCTCCGATCAGCAGCGTGAATTCACAAATATGATACGCAGCAGTGGTGATGCGCTCCTTGCCCTAATCAACGATATCCTCGACTTCTCGAAGATTGAGGCAGGCAAGTTTGATCTAGAGGAACAGTCTTTCAATCTCCACGTCTGCGTCGAAGAAGCAGCGGATATTGTGTCTCCAAAGGCGATACAGAAGGAACTGGAAGTGATAGTCGACATTCACGAATCCGTTCCTCTGGTAGTGTTTGGGGATGAGACACGTTTGCGTCAAATCCTGATTAACTTAATGGGCAATGCGATCAAATTTACGCCTGCCGGCGAAGTCATTGTCTCTGTAGATACTCGCTCCTACGCCGAGGACATAGGGGTGCTCCATTTTTCTGTAAAGGACACCGGGATCGGGATCTTGCCAGAGGCGATGCCCCGACTTTTTCAAATGTTCACACAAATGGACACCTCCACGACGCGCCGCTATGGCGGCACCGGATTAGGTCTGGCCATCAGCAAACAGCTGGTCGAGATGATGGGCGGCGAGATCTGGGTGGAAAGTGAGGTTAGCTTCGGCTCTGACTTTCAGTTCTCTCTGCCAATTAGGTCTGCTCAACCGGATGCAGATGTCACTTCCGCGCGGACACTGGCGGGAAAGCGCCTGTTGATTGTAGAAAATAACCGAATTCATCGACAGGTGCTTGAACACAAGGCAACACATTGGGGCATGTCTGTAACCACCTGTAGCTCTGGGGAGGATGCCCTTGCCCAATTTAAGGAAGAAGCCGACTTCGACGTTATCGTCACCAATCTGAAATTGCCGGGAATTGACGGTCTGACGCTTGCAGAAGAGATTCACACGTTGGCAGTGGCCTCGCAGCCGGCTGTCGTGTTGATGGCCTATTTCAACGTTCACCGCCAGGATGTGCCTTTCGAATACGTAGCCGCACGTGTCAACAAACCCGTAAAGGCTGCCCATTTGCACGACGTGCTGACGCAGGTTCTCGTGAATCCCCGTGTCAATGCTGAGCAATCGGCAAGTGTCCAGAAGCGACCGCTTGATTCTAAGCTGGGAGAACATCACCCGCTGCGTATACTGATTGCCGAGGACAACCCGATGAATCAAAAAGTAGCTACTTACATGCTGGAGAGATTAGGATATCGTGCCGACGTGGCGGCAAACGGCATAGAGGTGCTGACGGCTTTACAGAGACAGCCTTACGATCTGGTGTTGATGGATGTTCAGATGCCGGAAATGGATGGATATGAAGCAACCATGCAGATTCGCAAGATGCAGAGCGATCATGCCCAGCCATACATCGTTGCTGTCACCGCCAACGCTATGAAAGGAGACCGCGAGAAATGCATTGAGGCCGGTATGAAAGATTACATCAGCAAACCAATACGCATGCCGGAACTAAGCGCTGCTCTATCACGATGTCCAAGTTCATCCAATCTTTCCACTTCGAGTACGCCTTCAATGTTAAGCTAACTTGCGATATTGACTGGTCTTACACGAAGCCTGTCACGCAAACAAGATCTGAGTACTGGCTCAAAGAGGAGACCATTTCGTTTCGGGGGCAAAGCTAAGCCGCACCTGGCGATCATCGTGACCCTCAACAGGATACACGACCGTTTTTTGAGTTACCACACATGTCACCATGTTCTCCGTCAGAATCGATCTTGGTTGTCTTGCCCCCGAAACGAAATGGTCTCCTGCTTAGGTATGTCCATCGCCAATGTTGCCAATTCCAGATCACCACATCCTGGCAGCAAGAGACTCACAAGCTGATTCATCAGGTCAGTTTCCATCAAGACTCCTCCTTTGTACGGCCAATACAATAATCGTACAAACGAGTGTATGAACCCTTGACCTTCATCACCAAAATTGCGCAAGAGCCATTTGACAACTGGAATTTACAATTGTAGCGTAGTTTCCACCATAGACAGACTAATTTACCGATACTAAACTGTCTTTTGATGATTGCGACCTATCAACAGCCGAACCGAAGAGCGATTCGCCCCTGGCAGCAGACGATTCTGGCGGGCTATGCCTTGTTGTTCGCGTTTGTGCTGCCGTTTTTGTGCTTTGGCGCGGTGGTAACGCCGGGCCATCCGCACGGACACGCCCACTTCGTCTTTAGCATACCCAAGACGGCGCACACCCATCCGGCGCAAGCCATCGACGCAGACGAGATCCTGCCCGATTCCGACGAGCAATCAGATACGACAGGCACGCCCCCATTCAAGTCGACGCCGGATCTGCTTTCGTTCGCTCTGCTGCTCTTGCTCCTCTCTGCACCGGCCATCGTCGCGTTTGTGCCTGTGGCCGTGTGTCGGCGAAGACTTGCCGAACTTCTACCCAACCCGCCCGGCCTCGCGCCTGCTACGCCGCCCCCCGAACCCTGCTGATCTCTCCCCATCCAACCTACTCATGACGCTGGATCATAACGAAACAGGTGCGACGCACCGGCCGGGAATACATTCGGCCTGCGCATCTGATTCGGCCAGTGCGTCGCACCTGTCCCAATACAGTCGCACTGGATCAAGCTTGCAACGCTGCACATTGCGCCCTGCACGCATTCCCGTACCCTGGCGAAAGGTATCTCCATGAAACGAATCATCCTCTTGCTGCTGCTGGCCCTGGCTCTGACGAGCTGCGCCGCCCCGCATCAATTCGCAGGCACGCCGTTGTCCGCGCCCCATCCGGCGCCGGCGCAGGCTCTACAATCCGCCGACGGCCCCGTCAGCCTGCTCGGCTTCAAAGGTCAATATGTGTTTGTCTACTTCGGCTACACCTACTGTCCCGACATCTGCCCCGTCACCTTAATGACGCTGAAGCATGTGCGCGAAGAACTCGCCGATCAGGGCGATCGCGTGCAGGTGATCATGGTCAGCGTCGACCCGGAACGCGACACGCCCGAGTCGCTCGCCACCTACGTCGGCTACTTCGACGATAGCTTTATCGGCATGACGGGCGAAAAGGCGGAGATCGATGCCCTCGGCGAACCGTTCGGCGTCTACTACGAAAAGGGTGAAGGCTCCGAAGCGACAGGCTACCTGATCAACCACAGTGCGCTCGTCTACCTACTCGATCCAGACGGGAATGCACGCGTTGCCTACCCGCATAGCGTCACCACGGAAGAGATCCTGACCGATCTGCAATACTTCTTCAGGACGGAATCATGACACGACTCCATGTGCGCAGCGCTGCGCTGATCGTCACCATCTTGCTGCTGGCCGGCTGCGGCGCGTAGCCCCAAATGGCCATGGACGCCCGCGATCTCAACCCATTTTCAGAAGAAGCCTTCTGCGACTGGCACATGGGCGATCCGGCAGCCGGCCAGGCGATCTTCGAACGGCCTGTCCTGGCGGACACTGGCGGCTGTTTGATCTGCCATTCGCGCGAACCCGACAAAACGTTGGTAGGCCCGTCTTTGTACGGTGTAGCGCTGACTGCTGCCACCCGGCAAGAAGGCATCATCCCGGCCAACTATCTCTACCTCTCGATTGTCCAACCGACCTTTTTCGTGGTGGAGGGCTTCCCAACCGATACGATGCCCGCCAACTATGCCACTGCGCTCAGCGACGACGAGATCACGGATCTGGTCAGTTATCTGATGACACTCTACCCACAAGAATAGGAGAACCTGATATGTTGAAGCGATTGCTACCGATGGTTGGGCTGCTTTTGGCTGCGTTGTTGGTATTCGGCGCGGCGTCGATCAGCCACGCCACGGTCCTTCCCCAGTCCGCTACGCCGACACCCGCCACCGAGGAAGAACCGTCCGCCGACATGGATGCACCCGACACTGAAGAGACGGATTCTGCCGAGATCATCGCCCAGTTGACGACTCAGGTCGAAGCATTGCAGGCCCAGCTTGCAGCGCTCGAAGCCTCGGTCCAACTCAACCAGGTCAACAACGCCGTCTACCAGCTCGACCAGGTTGAACTGCACGCTGCTGGACGAACGTCTGAACGACGGCGGCGCAATCGAAAGTGGAGACAGCGGCCCGGTGAACGCCATTGCCCGCCTGTTGTCCACCGTCGACTGGCCTGATGCGCTGGTCGACGACGCCGACGTGCTGATCCAAGTCTTGCAGAATCTGGCCGCAAGCCTGGCCGACGATGAGACCGAGGCCGCCGCACAACTGGCAACCGACGCCCACGAGGCGCAACACGAGCTTTCCCACGCCGCCCAAGCGTGGATCGCAGAGGTCGCTGCTGCCGCCGAGACGCAGGCGGCGCCAATGGCTGCCGCGCCGGCTGAAATGATGTCGGCGGATGGCGTGATTGACGCCGACGGCCTGCTCATCGAAAACGTACGTGCCAACCTGTCATTGCCGTCGCCCACCGGCTCGGTGTGGCTGCGCATCACCAACAACACCGACGCCGACGAAACCCTGCTCGGCGCCGACGTCCCCGGTTGTGGTGTGGTGGAACTGCACGAAATGGTGATGAAGAACGAAGTGATGACCATGCAGCAGGTGGCAGGCGGCGAGATTCCGATTCCTGCCGGCGAATCCGTGGAACTCAAGCGCGGCGGCCTGCACATCATGTGCATCCAGAAAGCGGCCCCGCTGGAGGTCGGCAGCGAAGTCGACATCGCGCTCTACTTTGAAAATGCCGGTGAGGTAGACGTCACAGCGCCGGTGGTCGCTCCCGACAACAATATGGGCGGCGGCAACTAGAGCCTGTTATGAACTTTTCAGGCCTTCTCTTCACCTCTAACGGCATCGCCACAGGAGGTGATAAGCCGGGCTTCGGGTGTACTGAGTGCCCATTTCGTCCCTGCGGCACGTTCCGATGGAGGACGACAGGCTCTCTACCAGAGAGAGAACTGTCAGAAAGTGCATAACACGCTCTAGCGTCACGGTGGCAGAACGAATTGCTGCCAGCTATGGCGTTCCACCCACTAGAAACGAGACCCCTCACAAGTGTAGGGGTTTGCGTTGGGCAGGATGGCGTTTCGCTTCGGCGAGCCTTGGTCCTGTCCAACGCAAACCCTACACCACACGGTCGCTGACATACTCGACGGCGCTGAGATCGTGGGCGATGAATAGATAGGTGAGTTCGAACTCTTTCTGCAAGTCCATGAGCAGGTTCAGAACCTGGGCCTGCACTGAGACGTCAAGCGCTGATACCGGCTCATCGCAGACGATCAGACGTGGCTGCAGGGCAAGCGCACGGGCAATTCCAATGCGCTGCGGCTGGCCGCCACTGAACTCGTGGGGATAACGGTTCATCTGGGCAACGTTCAGCCCCACCAGGTTCAGCAGTTCGCGCACCGGTGCCACCTGCTCATCAGGGCTACCGATTTTGTTGATGCGCAGGGGTTCAGCGATGATGTCGCGTACCGACATGCGTGGATCAAGCGAAGCAAAGGGATCCCGGAAGATTATCTGCAGGTCCTGGCGGACCCTCCGCAAGACTGATGCTTCGCGAGGATCCTGGACTGCCAAACATACACTGGTATCGGGGTGCTTATGGCACTTCATAGCAGAGATGTGTGCATAGGGACTTGTTGGCGCGGTTGACGACATCCCCGGTGCGGCCATCCTCAACGCCGACGTCGCGTCCGGCATCAACGCCTTCTGTAGAGGGGGATGGCCGCACCGGGCTGGTCAACATGACGGCCAATCTGCGCGCCGGGCCAAGTACGGGTTATGCCGTGGTGGGCGGCTTGCGCCCTGGTGCGCAGGTGCGTATCGTTGGCACAAACAGCAACGGAACCTGGTATCAGTTGGCGCAGTCGGGATCGCCGTGGATCTACGCGCCACTGGTGGATGTCATCCAATCGAGCAATGCGCGTCAGTTGGCGTTTCACAGCAGTGCGGATACAACCATTCGTCAAGATGAACCGAGCAGCAACTTCGGCAGCGAATCTGTGTGCTTTGGCGACGGTGACGATCCGCCAGGCAGCGGCGCCGACAGCAGCGTCCTCATGCGTTGGGATCTCAGCTCGATTCCAAGCGACAGTCGCGTCGATGCTGCTTCCATTGTGCTGTATGTCGTGGATGAAAGCGACGAGGTCTACCCGTTATATGCCGTGACTCGCAACTGGAGTGAACAGTCCGCCACGTGGCGGAACTATCGGAACGATGCGTCCTGGCAGCAAAATGGTGCAACGGGTAGTAATGATCGGGGCAGTTCGTCTATCGGGGTTTTGAATCGTCCAAGTGTGGGCTATGTGCGGATTGAACTCAATGCAGCCGGCGTCGCTCAGGTGCAACAATGGATCGATCAATCGGCAACGAATCATGGCGTTGTGTTAGCCAATTCGAGTGCCATCAACGGCGTCGACTTTTTGTGCAGCGAAAGCGACAATGCGGGCCGTCGCCCGGTACTTGAACTCGTCGTTACGCCTTGAGGTGACCCTACCGTGTGGCGTCCAACAGTGCTTGGGCCGAAACCAGGTCAACCGCCTGAAGTCCCTCACCGAACCAGCCGACCAGTCCGGCCAATTCCGTGCGTACTTCCGCAAACTGATCCTTGCCTTGATGGAATCGCGCCCGCCTGGTAACGGCACGCAATTCTGTGAGCTTGGTTTGCTGCTGTCGCGCCACATTAATCGCACGGCGAAAGCACGCATCAACGTCTTCCGCAGGCGCTTGTTGTTTCCAAAGCAGTTCGGCGCGCACGCAGTGCAATTCAGATTCAAACAGGAATTGTTCCTGATCGTGGGCTTGGGCAAGTGCTTCCGCCTGGAAGTGTAGCCCGTCATCAGTACGCTCCGCCTGCCCGTATGCCTCTGCCAGTAGGCAGAGGTAGTGTGGAAGCCTCAAGCCTGTGTGCATGGCTTGTAGGTCGACCAGACTTTGCTCCATCTGTACAATGCCTTCTCGAAGCTTGCCCTGCTTCGACATCGCCCAGCCCTGCAAGAAGGTCGTCCAGGCCAGGTAATAGCGGAAATCATGTTCGCTGCAGAGTTGACGTGTCTGCTCCGCGGCCTTCTGCACGGATCGCCAATCACCACACAGTTGGTACAACATCAATCGGTAGCTGAGCGCTGATGCGTGGCTGAAGGTATGACCAAGCGCCTGCGCCAGATTTACAGATTCATCGGCGCGCTTTTGGGCTTGATCAGGATAGCCGAGATAGCAGAGCATGTGTGCGAAGTGAGCCTGGCTAAAGACACCCAGATCCAATCCAGCCAAAAAGATATGCGTTTCATGCTGCTCCACGGTATATGCATCCAAGGCTTGCTCGAAGTGAAATCTGGCGGAGGCCGGTTGCCCTGCCTGATACAAATCGGCGCCGACACAGAAGTGACCTGCGACCAGCAGCACCGGATCTTCCTCCGCACGGTTTAGGATCTCCTTGGAAAATTCCCGACCAGCCGCCATGTTTCCGCGTACGGTATGCACACTTTGCAGCCCCCATAACACCCGCGCCCAAGACAGCTTGTCTCCCACAGATTCACATAGCGCCTGTGCACGACGGTAGACGGTTTCGACTTCCGGCGCAGCAAAGCCGCGCGTGGTTTTGTATGAGACGCCAAGATCGGTCTGCAATTGCAGTTCTCGGCGCGCACGGTCGTGGCTATCCGGGAACGCGGGCAACAGGGTCAATGCGCGGGTGAGGTGGGTAATGGCCGCCTCATGCGCTGAAAGCGCCATGGCCTGTCTGCCGGCTTTGTGCAGATATTCGATGGCTCTGGCCGGTAAGTGCGCCTGCTGGAAATGGTGGGCCAATTGCACCGACATGGCCTCTCGCTGGTCTTCAGCCAGTTGCTCCAACGCCTGCCCCACGGCCTCGTGCAGGTAGATCCGCTCGGCATCATCCAGACTTTGATACAGGAAGTTCTGAAACAGGATGTGTACGAAACGATAGCGAGAGAGCAATTGGCTGCCCAGCCGTTGATTGCCCTGACTCGTAACCAGTCGATGCTGCCTGCCGGCGATACTACTTAATTGCTGCACCATTTCCCAGCCATCGACACCCAGAATGTGGGCAATGCATTCGGCGGTAAAGGTATCGCCTTCGACGGAGGCGATCTTCAGGGCATTCTGCATGAGCGTCGGTAGTCGTTCGATGCGCCGGCTGATCACCGCTTCGACGCGCGCCGGCAACGCATCCCAGTCGATAACATCCGACTCGATCCACTGCCCCTGTTCATTATGAATGAGGGCACCACGATCCTGCATGTCGCGCAACAATTCCACGGTGAAGAGAGGGTGTCCTTGCGTACGTTGGAAAAGTGCCGCTCTGAAACGTTCTGATAGTTGATTCGGTTCACTGTCGAGCAGCGCGTCGACAAATGCTCTGTCCATGCCCCGCGTGGCCTGACCGAGATCAATCTCGATATCGCCATACCGTCGCCTGAGTTCATGCAAAAGCGGCGCAAGCGCATGGGCTTCTGTTGCGCCTTCTGTCGAGGAGGACGTAGGCGCGGGGACCGACACTTCACTGGGGCGGAAAGTACAGAGGAGCAGGATTGGACAGCCGGCCAGACGCCGCACCAAGTACAGGAGCAGATCCGCAGACGCGCGGTCAATCCATTGCAGGTCGTCGAGCAATAGCAGTAACGGTTGTCGGTTGGCCAGCGAGCGCAAGGTTTGAATGTATTGTTCAAAAAGCTTCCGTTGTGGCGCTTCACCGGAGCGTGAGTGTTGCGCGGCGAGCGCTGCCAGTTTCGCCCGACAGGAATCGGTCGCCAGCGGGTGCTCCATCACACGGCGGTGTAGACGAGCAGGAGAAATGAACACGTCGAGCAGATCGGGGCCGTGGTCGATGAGCGATTGCGCCACATAGGGTAACATCGCCCAGAGTCGACGCATCTGATCCTGCGTGAGTAGCGGCGTCCGCCCCAGCGTGTCGACATCGCACGTCAACAGCGAAAGAACATCACGAAACGGTAGGTAGGGGTTCTCTGCACCAGCATAGGCTTCACAGTTGCCGCCGGCGACGATCAGGTGCGGATACATCTTCAGCGCGTCGCGGGCAAACTCAGCCATCAGTGTCGTCTTGCCACAGCCCGCCTCACCCACAATGAAAATGATTCGCCCATTGCCGTTGAGGGCGGCGGTCAGGTGTGTCTTAAGTTGTGTTATCTCGCGCTGCCTGCCCACGAACGCGCGCGGCGTTTCACCTTCAGCGAAGACGACAGGTGCACCTTCGTATGTTAGAAAAGGTGCTTCGTCCGTGGGCTGAATGGTGCGTGGGTCGACATACTCGTGACGCGCCATGCGCAGAAACGCATCTCGTTGAGGCTCGGCAATGGCGAGCGCGTCGGCAATTGCTTCGGCCATCTCGGGCGATGGTCGTCTTGTCGACTGTTCGATTTTCTTGATTGTCACCACGGCAGAATTGGCAAGCGCTGCCAGTTGGGCTTGGGTCATATCCAATGCCCTGCGCCGGCGTCGCACCCAATCTGCGAAGGAGCTGATCGTTTCCATTTTGGCTCCTCCTGTAGGTATCCCTCGGGATCTAGCCCCAAATTCAGTGGTGAGCCGGCCACATTTCTGGGGACGACGTTGGCAGGATGCATATCAGGTTGGCACGCGATACGGGCCAATAATAAGTTGGCAAGATTTTCTGTGGCGCTTGGAGTATCCGTAATTGTATCACACAGGGATACCCAATCAGCAATCGATTTTTGGTTATATGGAGTACAACGTCTCTTGTGACGTTCCACTTGTTGGCTGTCTATCCTGATTTGCACAGCAGTTCACCCACCTCATCACGCAGAAGATATTGGCCGCTGCGCTGCACTGGATAGACACTTACCATCTGTTCAAGTCCCAATACGAAGGAGAAGAGAGATGAAACTGAAGACCGCCTTAGTCACCCTGGTTCTGGTCGTTTTACTAAGCGCCTGCGTGGCCCCGATCTCGGTGGCGCCAATGCCGGAAGTCGCCGGCACGCAGGAGGAGCACGACCACACCGACGATCACGATTATATCGACCATACCAGCGCGTTGCCGGATGAACTGGGTAAGGTGAATTTCGAGATCTCGTGCACGCCCGAAGCACAGGAGGAATTCAACCATGGGATGGCCTACCTGCATACATTCTGGTTTGCGCCTGCCATAGAATCGTTCGACACAGTAGCCGAGTTGGATCCCACCTGCGGTATGGCCTATTGGGGCAAGGCGATGAGCACCCTTGGTATCCCCTGGTCACCTGCGTCGGAGCAGGCTATACTAAATGGCGGCGACGTCGTGGCACAGGCGCAAGCAGTGGGCGCGTCCACGCCGCGTGAACAGGCCTATATCGACGCCATTGCCGCTCTGTACGGAGATCCCGCAAATCAAGATCGGCGTACGCGCACACTGGCCTACGCAGAGGCTATGGCTCAGTTGGTGCAGGATTACCCTGAGGACATCGAAGCGCAGATCCTCTATTCGCTAGCGCTGATCATCACCGCGTCGCCCGCGGACAAGAACTACGCCAACCAACACAAGGCCGCCGAGATCCTAGAACCGCTCTTCGAGGAACGTCCTGACCATCCCGGTGTGGCGCATTACTTGATTCACAGCTACGACTATCCATCTTTGGCCGATCAGGGCCTGGATGCCGCCCAGCGCTTCGCCGCTATCGCGCCGTCTTCGCCCCATGCGCTGCACATGCCCGCCCACATCTTCACCCGGTTGGGCTACTGGCAAGAGTCGATCAACACGAACAAGGCTTCCGCCGAGGCTGCCAAGGCAAGCCTCACGGATAAGTTCCCGGCGAACACCGGTTTCGTGGACGCGCTGCACGCCATGGACTACATGATGTACGGCTACCTGCAAGTGGCGCAGGACGGCGATGCCAAATCCTTGCTGGATGAGATCGCCGCCATCGAGCAGGTCGATGCCCAGAACCTAGGGTCTGCCTATGCGCTGGCCGCCATACCGGCCCGCTATGTGCTGGAACGTGGGGCATGGGGCGAAGGCAGCGCGTTGACGCTCCACCCGACAGACTTCGCCTGGGAGCGCTTCCCACAGG
>CAVWAL010000001.1:0-316245 GCA_963752935.1 uncultured bacterium | reverse complement strand
GGCCGGGTAGCCTTCTCCTCGATCAAACGCCAACCTATCATTTAGTCGAAAGTGCCGTTAATGAACTCGATCAAGCCTGCAACTAGAATCAGCACAGGGGTACCTGGGCTTGATACCGTGTTAGGTGGAGGTCTACTCGCAGGAGGCATTTACCTCGCCCAGGGAGAAGCCGGCACCGGCAAGACAACGCTTGCCCTACAGTTTCTATCGCAGGGGTTGCCGCCGGAGAAAGCGCCCTCTACATCACGCTCTCGCAAACCCATCAGTGGCCGCACAAGATTGCGGCTTCGCATGGTCTGTCGCTCGAAGGCATCCACTTGCTCAACGCCAGTGCCCTCCAACCTTCAGCCGGCGCCGAACAGGTGCTGCTTCACAGCGCCGACCTTGAACTCAAAGAGATGACGTCCGTCATTCTCGATGCCTATGCGCGCCTGAAACCGGACCGTCTTGTCCTCGATGCGCTTTCTTACATGCGCCTTCTCGCCGGATCGCCACTGCTCTATCGACATACGATGCTGGCCATACAGCAATGCTTTGCCGCCGGCGGCTCCACGGTCCTCCTTCTCGACGATGTGCTGATCGACGTGGCCCACAAGGGCATCTACGGCCTGGTGGACGGTGTGATCCAGCTCGATCAGCAGCTCACCCGACACAGCACACTGCGCCGCCATTTGCAGGTTATCAAGTTACGCGCGCAGCCCTTTATCCAAGGGCAGCACGAACTGCAAATCCAGACAGGAGGGTTACAGGTCTTCCCGCCCCTGCGCATCACCCAAAATGAGGTGGATGACTTGCCCCCACAGCACAGGTGGCCGCGCCTCACCAGCGGCGTACCCGCTCTCGATGACCTGTTGGGCGGTGGGCTGGAATTGGGCACCGGTTGCCTGTTGATCGGCGCAGCGGGCACGGGCAAGACGAGCCTCGTCACGCTCTATGCCTCGGCGGTGGCAGGGCAGGGCAAAACGGCAGCGGTCTTTCTCTTTGACGAGAGCATTGACACATTCTTAAATCGGGCGGCGCAACTGGGCATGGATCTACGACCGGCGGTCAAGGCGGGCATCGTGCTTCTGCACCAGATCAACGCCGGTGAGGTCTCGCCCGCACAGTTCACCCACCTTATCCGCACCACAGTGGAGAATAAAGGCGTCGATCTAGTCGCCATCGACAGCCTCACCGGCTACGACAACGCGGTGGCACAGGATCGGCAGGTGCTGGTGCAGATGCACGAACTGATCACCTACTTGAATCGGCTCGGCGTCCTCTCGATCGTGACCATCGCCCAACACGGGCTCCTCGGCCGCGCCGTCGACAGCCGGCTCGACATTAGCTATCTGGCCGATACCGTGATCGTACTACGCCATTTTGAAGGGATCGGCCACGTCCGCCAGTCCATTTCCGTCTTCAAAAAGCGACACAGCGACCACGACAAAGCGATCCGCGAGCTCTCGATTAGCACAGATGGCATCAAGGTAGGCGAGACGCTGGAACGCTTCCGCCAGATCCTCAGTGGCTGGCCGCTCACCCAAAACCCATGGGATTCATCTGAGCTGGATCCACAAGTTTCATCTGACAGCGACACTCCGGGGCACAGTACACCCAAGAGCAGTGACGGCTCCGGCGAATCGCTATCCTGAGATTCACGCTGCTGGTTCTATCTACAGGAGGACCGTATGGAATCACAATCGAATTTCAGGACCGTATCCAATCCCCCACGATTCACGGAGTTCAAGCCTGTTCTGATTCTGGCGCCAATCGGGCGCACAGCAGAAGTGGCGCATAGCACGCTGCAAGCGGCCAAGCTGCCCTCTGTCATCTATGCCGATGGAGCCGATCTTGTGCGTGGGCTGGGCGATGAAATGGGCAGTGAGGTGGGCGCGCTTCTTCTGATCGAAGAAGCTTTAACAACAAGCACCGCGCACCGCCTCTCGCAGTTCTTGACGAGCCAGCCGGTCTGGTCAGATTTGCCGATTGTGATTTTTACGGCTGAAGAACCCACCCACACGTCGCTACAACACCTTGTTAGCAAAATTGGGGGCGCGGCGCAACGTGACGCTGTTACGGCGTCCGGTGCCCGTGGGCACGCTGGTCTCCGTGATGCACTCCGTGTTGACCGACCGCATGCGTCAGTTTGAACTGAGGGCGATGCTCGAGGCCGAACAGCAAGTCCAACAGGATCTGCGCCGGGCGCGCAGGCGGGCGGAGGAGAGCGAAGCCCGCTTGCAGGCCGTCTTTAACAGTATCAGCGAGGGTGTCATCCTTCAGGGTGGTGACGGTTCACTGATGATGATGAACTCGGTTGGGCTGCGCTTGAACGGGCTGGAACCCGCTCTCGGCATCCCAGATACGTTTCAACACCCGGCGCAACTGGAGGATACCTATCAGCTACGTACACTCGAAGGCGAGGAAGTTCCGTTTGACGAGTGGCCGGCGGTCAAGGCCCAGCGCTTTGAGCCGTTTACCGATTACGAAGTTGAGATCACGGATCGCACAACCGGCCGCCACTGGATCGGACGCTTCAATGGCCGGCCGATTGAAAGTAACCCTGGCAACGAGCCAATCTTTGTGACATCGCTACAGGACATCACCCGGCAAAAAGAGACTGAGCGTGCCTTGCAAGATCTGACGACGACGCTAGAACATCGCGTCCAAAAGCGCACGCAGCAAATCCGACGCCTGACTTTGGCGCTGACGCAAGCCGAACAGCAAGAGCGACAACGCATCTCGCAGTTTCTGCACGACGATCTACAGCAGATCCTCTATGGGCTACAAATGCGCCTGCATCTGCTTCACCTCGGTCTGCCGCCGAGACAGTATCCGGCGAACTCTTGACCCATCACGATATGATGCGCACCCTGCTCGAAGAAGCGATCCAGCGTACCCGCACGTTGACGGTTGATCTGAACCCACCTGTGCTCAAAGACACCAACCTGCGTATATCCCTGGTCTGGTTGGCCGAGCAGATGCATCAGCTCCACGACTTGCACGTAGACACCGGCGAGGTCGCCAATCTGTGGGTGGCAGACGAGAGCACCCGGACGCTGCTCTTTCAGAGTGTGCGCGAGCTGCTTTTCAACGTAGCCAAACATGCTGGGGTAAAACAAGCACACATTGCCATGCACGAACAAAAGGGCTTCTGTCACATTAAAGTACGCGACAATGGGCGTGGTTTCGATGTTTCCAAGCTGCGTGTCGAGGATCGATACCAGGGTGGGTTTGGCCTGAACAGCGTAGAAGAACGCCTCGAGATTCTGGGCGGCACTCTGCGCCTCGAGTCATCCCCAGGGCAAGGGAGTGTGATTATGCTCAGTGCGCCTTTAGGCACGCCCCAGGGGTAATGTCTGATGGTGTAAGGTGCCTCAATTTGCATCCGCAGCATCCATTGCGTATCATTTGAATAGCGCTGTGTAGTTGTGAGGTCTGAAGCGACTCTTGACAGGGGCGCTTTGGGCCTTTCTGTTTGTCTACGAAGGATATTGGACGCCACGCCCGCGCCGCCAGCGAGCGAGCGTCGGGTGAAGGGGTGAGCGGGTGAAGGCGTGATGGGGAAGAAGGTCTTGGCTCAAGATGATGGGATGATGAGATGATGGTCACCCCGCTCAGAAAGCGAGCGTCGGTTGAGTGGCGAGTCTGCGAGCCGTATCGAAACCAGCGAAGCGGCTCAACACCGCATCGCCGTACAATCCGCTTGGCTCGCTTGGTACAGGCGCTGCGCCATGCCCTCCACAAGCTCTGGGCACCTCACCCCGCGCTGGTCAGATAGTCACTAACTCAACTGTAATTCATTTTAACCAATGTTTAGGAAGGTGAGCAGCTATGAAGATTGGTATTTTGACCGGCGGCGGTGATGTCCCTGGCCTGAACCCTTGTATCAAGGCCGTGGTCAATCGCGCCGTCGACGAAGGACACGAAGTGGTTGGCATCCGTCGCGGCTGGGGTGGTTTGCTGCAATTCAACCGTGACGACGCCGACAGTGGCTCGAAGTACCTGATGAAGCTCGACAAGAACGCCGTGCGTACCATCGACCGCACCGGCGGCACCATTTTGCACACGAGTCGCACCAATCCCAGCAAAGTCAAGCCCAAAGATGTGCCCGACTTCCTGCGCGATCCAGAACATCTGGAGGCCGAAGCGGCCGATCCAAGCCTGCGCGACTTCACCCCGCACGTCTTGAGCAACCTCGAATTCTTGGGCATCGAGCGCTTGATCCCCATCGGCGGCGATGATACGCTCAGCTATGGCGAGCGCCTGCACCGCGAAGGATTTCCCGTGGTCGCCATCCCCAAGACAATGGACAACGATGTCTACGGCACCGATTACTGCATCGGCTTTAGCACAGCCGTCACGCGCAGTGTTCAGTTCATCCACCAACTGCGCACCAGCGCCGGTTCGCACGAACGCATCGCCGTCGTCGAGCTCTTTGGCCGCAACTCAGGTGAAACCAGCCTGATCAGCTCCTACCTGGCCGGTGTAGATCGCGCCATCATCTCCGAAGTGCCCTACGATCCCGAGAAATTGGCCGAGTTGGTGCTGAAAGACAAACGCACCAATCCCAGCAACTATGCCATGGTCACCGTCAGCGAAGGCGCGCACATGGCCGGCGGCAAAGTGGTAGAGTTCGGCGAAGCAGACGCCTATGGTCACCGCAAATTGGGCGGCATCGGCGAGATCACCGGTGAAGCATTGCAAAAGCTGACCGGCGAGAATATCATCAATCAGCGTGTGGCCTATCTCATGCGCTCCGGCGCCCCCGACGCGCTCGACCTCATGGTCGCCGTCAACTTTGCCAATGCGGCTATGGATCTTGTAACCAGTGGCGCCAGTGGGCGCATGGTAGCCCTGCGCGATGGCACCTATACCCACATTCCCATGAGCACCGTCACCAGTGGCCTCAAGCGTGTCGATGTGGACGAGTTGTACGATGTTGAACAGTATCGTCCGAAACTGCGCCGCGCCCTGGGCAAGCCGATGTTCCTGTACTAAAGGGTCACTTGGCATGATCGTGTGTATCCGGTGTAGGGATGGGCCTCCGTGCCCATCCGTCCGTGGCGGACGGGCGCAGCAAGCAGCGCCCCTACGAATTGCCATCACTTGATCGTTGACGCCTTTCACGGCTGACAAGTTGGCGAACGAAAGACCTGTGGCTTCGCTCAGGCGACGGCCACAGGTCTTTGTCTTTGTGCGAGCCGTGGGGCTCACGCAGACAGCCGGTAGACTGGTGATGCGGCGGCGAGGAACGCCGAAAGCGTGATTTGATCGGTAGGGGCGCTGCTTGCTGCGCCCGGCACATTGTGGGCGCAGCAAGCAGCGCCCCTACGGAATTGCCATCAATTAACCGTTGACACGATACTGGCCGGTTGTTATGGGGTATGGAAACCCAGACTTGCGTAAGTCCTATTTGTATAAGTTCGAGGTGCACGATGTGGCAGGAACTGTGTGGAGCCTGGTTGCACAACAAAATCGTCGTTGTCGGCGCAGCCCCATGACGTGGCAGATCTGCGAATGCCAGGACGCGGCGTGCGCCTTCCGCTTCCCGGCAGAAACGGCCGATCCACGGCGTCTGCATTGTCCTGTTTGTGGGGCAGACACCCGGTGCACTCCTGCGCTGAAAAAGGCAGTCAGCTTTACCGAAGCCGACGACGCTACGCGCCATGCCGCCGGCATCTTGCCGCCCGGGGTCAGTCGACCGCCCCTGTACATGCTCCTCGACAACCTACGCAGCACCTACAACGTAGGCTCGATCTTTCGCACAGCCGACAGTGTCGGCGTCAGCGAGATCCATCTGTGCGGGATCACGCCGACCCCCGCCCACCCCAAAATCGCCAAAACGGCGCTAGGCGCCGAAGAAACCATGCCCTGGCGCTATCATCGCAACGCGTTACACGCCGCCGAGATGTTGCATGCGGCCGGGGTTGCCCTGTGGGCGTTGGAGATCCATCCCCAGGCGCATCCGCTGTTCGAGGCGCCGCCACTCTCGCAGCCTACCGCGTTGGTGGTGGGCAGCGAAGTCAGTGGGGTCGATCCGGCGCTGTTGGCCCTGTGTGACAGCGTCTACGTTCTGCCCATGCTGGGGCGCAAAGGGTCACTCAACGTAGCCAGCGCCGCTGCCGTTGCGCTCTACCATGTCCGCTTCGGGCGATGATCCAGGGATCGCCGCCCGCCCCACGCAAACCTCCATAGGCGTTACGTTAAGCTCCGTTCGAGCAAGTGCCGTGGCCTTCCCGCCTGGCGTCACGTCCATACGGAGATAGCCACAGAGAACACAAAGAACACATAGATAGGGACGTTTCCCTCTTCTTCTTTGCGTTCTTTGTGTTCTTTGTGGCCAATTCTCCTGCCCGCGCGAGAATGCGGGGTTCGTGGGCATGGGCGTGAGGTGGACGACGGTACGGGTTTGCAGGCGCCGCCTTCATCCTGGATAATAGGGGTATCTTGTAAATGTTTAGCTGAATAGGTACGCTCAATTTCGGTTTTTTTGACTATGGAGGGACAGATGATTCATCGCCTGGTCTTTGGTTTGTTGTGCATGCTCTGTTTGGGCATGGCTTTGCCCGCGGCGCACGCATTCGCCGAGGAAAACAACGGTGTGCTTCTCACCGGCAACGGCATTGCCGTGGGTACGGTGACGATTCAGGGCGTTGCCAATCACCCTACTTTTCGCAAATGGCAGTTGGATCTGCTGATCGAAGGCGATGTGGCTCAGGCCACGTTTCTTGCCTGGGGCGAAGACGCACAGATCACGCCCGGCCCACTCGCCACCATCGACAGCACCCACTACCCCGACGGCGATCACCTGCTGCGCCTGCGCGTGGTTCACAGCAACCTGAACTACGATGAATTCTTTACACCGATCACCTTTGCCAACCAGTCCTCAGCCGAAACGCCGGCCGGTCACCCGGCCGGCACGGTGGAGACCGCGCCTGATTCGCCTTCACTCATTCTCGTCGGCGATGAGGACGATCCCAATGGCTTCCAACTGGCAGAGAAGACGCTGCAAGGCACGGTAACGCTAAACGGCGTGGCCACGCACCCAAGCTTCCGCAAATGGCAGATCGATATTCTGATCAACCGGGACCCGGACCAGAGCCAGTTCGTGGCAGTGGGCGAATCGGCGCTCCCTACGGCAGCGGCGCTCACTGAACTCGATACCACACGCTATCCTGATGGGGAGCACCTGCTGAGGCTGCGCGTCGTCCACAGCAACCTCAACTACGAGGAGTATTACACGCCCGTCACATTACAGAACGGCAATCAACAGATTGTTACCGCGGCCGGCGAAGAGGCACCCGGCCTGCAAGGCCTGGATCTATCCGCTGCCCCCGCCGACGGTCTCCGCCGCATTGAAGTTAGCCTCAGCGACCAGACGTTGACAGCCTGGCAAGGAGACGTGGTGGTGATGCACACCCAGGTCAGCACCGGGCGACCGGCTACCCCCACCGTGCTGGGCCAGTACGCCATCCGCACAAAGCTGCCCTCGCAGCGAATGCGCGGCCCCGGCTATGATCTGCCCAACGTACCGTCGGTCATGTACTTTTTCGCAGGGTATGCCATCCACGGCGCCTACTGGCACAACAATTTCGGGCAGACGATGAGCCACGGCTGTGTAAACATGCGCCTGGACGAAGCCGAGGCGCTCTATGCCTGGGCCGATATCGGCACCGAAGTCTCTGTGCGCGAATAGGCAACGGGTGAGCCAAGAGCAAAGGGTTTCCATTTCTATGCAAGAGCCAGCTTCAAAAGTCGTCTTTCTCTGTTCGGGGAACTACTATCGCAGTCGCTTCGCCGAGCACCTGTTCAACCACCTGGCCGCCCAAAAGGGGTTAAGTTGGCAGGCCGAATCGTATGGGCTGGTCGTCGATCGCCCCAATCACAACCAGGGGCCAATCTCGGTGCGCACTGGGCAGGCGCTGCAGGAACGGGGAGTGCCCCTGCCGACGCCGCCACGCTTTCCTATGCAGTTGACGCCCACAGCACTGGCAACAGCCGATCTTGTGATTGCGCTCAAAGAAGCGGAACATCGCCCAATCATGGCAGAACGCTTTGCCGGCTGGGTAGATCGCATCGAGTATTGGCACATCCACGATCTGGATCAGGCCAGCGCCGAGGAAGCACTCTCGGCCATCGAAGAGGAAGTCCTACGCCTGATCGATCGATTGTCTACACACGACGCTGTGCAGTAGGCAAGCGATTGGCGTCGAACGCCGTGCATGTGAAGATTCAGACAGAAGCCCGCCAAAGTTTGATACTTTGGCGGGCTTTTGTTAAAAAAACAGGAACCGGTGAGCATCGGGGGTGACGCACTGACCGATCATGGCCGGTGCGTTACATCTGCTACAGCATAAATTCAATCAAAACGCCCAAAACAACCAGATGAAAGAGCTGGTCGACCACAATCCGCACAAACTGCACGTCACTTTGTTGAAAGACATGCATCCAAAATTCGGCAAGATTCGGAGCATCAATCAGCCAGTGCGTCAAGTAAATCACTGCGGCAAAGAACACGTAGATGTACAACGGATACGGGTCCGCGACGACGAACAGCACACAAAGCAATACGGATGTATAGACCGCACAATGGACGAATACGGCACGATTGAAAAGTGCGTCCTGCTTGTGTCGCACCATCCATTCATTCTGGAATGCCCAATCGCCAATGAAGTGGCCTAAGAGCAGCCAGTCAAAGAGCGTCATGTGTATTCAGGTTCCTTATCTGAATTATGTCCCCGTATAGTATATAATAGCAGCAACAATGGCAGACTATTAAGTGGCGAACTCACCATGCTTGATGTGCGGTAGTGCACATTATTTCGGTACACCATTTCATCAACATTTCATCGACGCTGTGCAAGAATGGGTGTAACCATGCAAGATCGACAATTGGCTCAACGCGTGAGCAGGCTAAAAGAGATTCCGCTCTTTGCAACATTGAAGACAGCCGATTTAGAACAACTGGTTGAAGACTTCCGAGTTCGAGAGTATACGCGAGATGAGATCATCTTTCGCCAGGGAGACGAGAGCCGAGAGATCTATGTGGTGATTAAGGGCAAAGTCCGGATCTTCAAGATCAGCCCATCGGGAAACGAAACGTCAATCACCATTTTCTCAACCGATGACATTATCGGCGAGCAGGCTGCCATTTCCAACCGTCCACGCAATGCCTCGGCCAAAGCGATTGGCAGCGTTTCGTTGCTTACCATGTCGCAAGAGCGCTTCATCTACCACGTGGGCAAGGTGCCCACACTGGCCCTTAACCTGGCCCAACTGCTCTCGCAGAAACTAGATCGGACGGCTTCTTTCGCCGAGTCAATAGCCCAATTCGACGCCGCCGGCCGCTTGTTACACATTTTGCTCTACTACACCGAACGCTATGGGCAGAAAATGGCCGATGGTGAGCGTTACAAAGTCGATCTTGCCCTCAATCAGACCGATCTTGCCTCAATGGTAGGCGCCCGCCGCGAGTGGATCAATCGCTTGCTTGGCGACTGGCGCAAACGAGGACTGCTGGAGTATGACCGCGGCGTGATCTACATTCTTGACTTAGGGCGGGTAGTAGCCGAACGAGATAGCCGCATCGAGGCGAATTACACAGACACCGATTGGTAATTCTCTTCCCCTGCATGCCACGTGGGATCGGCTGGCCTCCCTGCCGGTAAATCCCGGCGTAAATATGTCAACACGCTCTACTAGGTGTAGACGCCATATTTCTGCCGTGGTATTTACGCCGCAAAGTACTAGCGATCTCAGCTTCCGAGCGTTCATCATTCGAAAAAAGAGCATGCTTATGCAAATTTACCGTACGCTACACACGCGCCTAGATCCAGGCACCCGTCTCCACGTTCGTGGTCTTGCCCTCTTGTTGGTGGCGATTTTGACGCTGCTGCTCAACGGGCGTACCACAACGGCCCAAACCAGCCCAACCATCGTCGTCGATCCTGCCCAGGGACCGGCAGGTGTGGTTGTAGCGGTAGATGGCCGTGGCTTTTCACCGGGAAACGTGGACGGCTCACTCTTCTGGGACGGCGATCTGGTGCAGAGGATCTATCATCCCGAGCGACGGCTTCTTCACGACCTTCATGGTGGCGCCGCGCTTTGCCACGCCGGGCAAACATGAGATCAAGGTCTGCGCCGGATATCCTTGCTTCACCGGCTCGGCCGCGCAATCTGCCAGTCAGACCATCGAAATCACGGCACCCATGCCTGTCTCCGCTGCCCAGATAGCCTATGTCTATGCGAATGATCAGGCCGGATTGGGAGCGGACGCCCTGCTTCAGTTCACCGATCTGCTGCAGGCGTATGGGATGACGGTGAAACCCGTCCGAATGGAAGAGATCGGCGCCGTCGACTTTACCCAATTCGATCTGGTTATCGTAGCCAGCAACACCGGCAAGCTAGATCTGTGGGGAACACCAGAACAGGCGGATCAACTGGCCAAAAGCCCGCGCATCCTTGCGCTTGGCGAAGGCGGATACGCGCTCTTCGGCAAAATCGCACCCGATCTGGGCTATCCGAACGGTAAGCCGTACGATGAGCTAGACCCGCATCCTGGGACCGTGATATTGGTTGATCCTGAGTTGACCTTCGGCAAAACGCCGCACAACTTCCAGGCATTTGTTCAGCGCGCGATCCAGATTGCACCTGACCCCGGCACTTACAGCATCAAGATTCCGCAAACCAGCGACATCGGCGATTCCCCTCGCCTATACCGCGGTGCTGGGTGACCCCACAACCGAAAGCGTTGTCATCACCCAGGGCTGCCGCACCTTCTGGGGGTTCGACATTCCTCCCAAGTTGATGACGGCGAGCTGGACGCGCGCTCTTCGTCAATACCGTCTATTTTGCCCTGGGAGCCAGTTGCACGGCCGGCCCAGACAACTTCTGCACTCTGCTCACCTCACCCGACGCCATCCCCAGCAGCGTGACGATCGACTTCGATGAATTGACGAACGGTACAGCTCTGGCCGATCTCTACCAGAGCAGCCTCGGCGTCGGCTTCCAAAATGACCAGACAGCCCAGGCCCTGGTCTATGCCGACAATGCCGGCGATGTGGGCAAAGCGTACTCGCCGCCCAACGTCGCCACAAATTCGCCGGTCTCGCCCAACACCAGCGCAGGTGTGCCCATGCGCATCAACCTGCCGGCGGGCTTAAGTCATGTTGGGTTCCGCCTGGGCAACGGCAAAGACGCCGGCGGCGGTGGCCCCGATCTGACGGCGCTGATCATCGCTTACGACGCCGCCGGAAGCGCCATCTGCCGCTTCTCGGTTGCACAGGTGCCCGCCTCGCACACCCTCTTCGCCGGTATTTACGACGCACGCGGACGGATCGCCGCCGTGGACGTGGACTATGGCAGCAGCCTCCTCAGCGAGTCTATCGATGATCTTGTCTTTGGGCCGGCACAGTTTGCCACGCAGATCCGCCTCTGCCGCACCGACATACCAGCGTGCGATCCGGTTGCCAACGCCGCAGTGCACTTGCTGCGCAATGGCGCACCCACCGGGCAGATCCTGGGCAGTGATAGCCAGGGGTATCTGCTCGATCGCGATCAAGTGGAATTTGGCGATAGGCTCTGGGCAACATCTGTCCTCAGCAGCACCGGCGCCTATACCACGCTATTGACGATGCCCAATCCTGCGCCGGTTACGCTCACTGCATTTCACAGCGGCACCGGCATGGCTGTGGAACTCGACACGCCGCTGATCCTGCATGACCTAACCATCGCCGCCCAGTGGGACATGACGGCGGACCCTGCCTACCGGGCCGAATTGGCCAATCGCATTGTCGATGCATCCAACCGGTTTTACGACTTCAGCGATGGTCGCATGGCCCTGGGCAACGTCACCGTCTATCAAAACTACGATCAGTGGAACACAGCCGATGTACGCCTGTACGCCAGCAATACCATGCGTCCGCAGGCCGAGATCGGCGGCGTTGTGACGACACTGACCCCCGATCCATTGGTGCCGAATCTTGACTACTATCCCGGCTTCCTCTACATGGGCTCAAACTGGGATCGGACAGGGGCGCCGGTTGCAACCACCGGCATCGATCCGGATTGGTCGGTAGCGTTGGCCCATGAGCTGGGGCACTATCTGCTCTTCCTCTACGACACCTATTTGAGTTTGAACGAAAACAACCAGGCCGTAGAGATCGATACCTGCACGGGCAGCGCCATGGGCTGGGCCTACGAGGATGCCAACACCGAATTCATCTTCGATACGGGTCATTGGAACAGCGCCGCCTGTGTCAGCACCATAGCCAATCAAACGCTAGGACGCACGGAGTGGGCCACGATTCAACTCTGGTACGCCGATTTGATCGCACCCACCGCCGTCAATCCTGGGCCGCCTGCACCGCCCGCAGCGTTGACCCAGGTGCAGTTTCAACCACCGTCCTCGCCCACGACGCCGCTGCCCAACCAGACCTTCACACTGGGTTATCAGGACGGTGAAACCGCATCGAAAGCGGCGCGTGGCTGGTTGATCAGCGATCAGCGGGTGCTCGATCAGGGGAAACCGATCAGCGGCACCACGTCGATCACGTTGAACAATGCGCAGGTGGGCGAACGCTTCTGTCTGTTCGACGTGAGCACCAGCGAGTCGCGCCGCCAGTTTGGCTGCGAACTGATCGCAGCGAACGACAATGTGCTCACCTTGCGCAAAGACGTCAATTGGGCGCCGGTGATTCAGATTTCACCGATTACGACGCAGACTATCGCCATTTCGGTGACACAGAGCGTCGAGCCCGGCTTAACGCTGGCGGCCACGATCTACCCCGAAGACGAAAACACAGCCACCAGCATTTCTCTCGTCTCGAATGGAGACAGACACACCGGCGTCTTCAACTCACCTATCCCGGCCACCAGCGCCTACATTTCCGTCAATGTGGTCGAAGGTTATACAGAAGAGAACCCGCGCCGCGAGGTGATGATTGGCTACGGAGTTGGCGGCAGCGGCGCCTTCGGGCCCGCCAGCCGTCTTTCTGGCGTGCCTGTCGTCTCTGAAGATGGACTGGCCGAATTTGCCTTTGACAAAACGACGACGCTCAGCCAAGATCAATTCCTACTGTGGCAGAGCATGGCAGGCAGCCCAGGCGACACCCCCGATGTCGCCGTGCTCGGTGAATCCTATCGACTGCTCGCCAGGCCGCTATCGCTGGCAGAAGGCGGCACCGTTGCCGTCCGCGTACCCGATACAGCGCCGCCGACTGGGCTCAGCGCCGCCGCCGCATTTGCCCCCACGCTCCACTTTTGGACGGGCAGCGAATGGGTGCCACTGGCCTCGACCGAGATCGTCGATCCGCAGGGCGGCGCTAAAATCATCGCACCGAGTCGCGGCGTCGGCGTCTACGCGTTGCTCGTGCCCGAACTGTCAAACAGTATTTACCTCCCCGCCATCCAGCGGTAACCCATCAGGAGAGAAGGGGTGTAGAAAGAAGGACGGCGATCGCCGTCCTTCTTTCTATTGGTGTGGATTTGGACTGGGGCTTGCGCAGGTAGCCGGTTGTTTTGACGGATCGAAACCCAGACCTGTGTAAGGTCTACGGATACTGCTGAGTCGACCGCTCACAATCTGAAGGCCACGATTTCACTCCAAGTGGTGCATCAGATCCTGGTATCTGGCGGATTCGGTCAGGATCTCTGCATTGGCCGCCACCCTGTGCAAGAAAGAGCTACGCATCGACTCGTTGCTGATTTGATCGGCTTGCTTCAACAACAGTCGTTGGGCTTGAGTCAGCGCCAGTTGTGCGCGCGCCTCGTCGCCCAGTTCCTTGAGGACACGATAACAGAAGAGGTAATCTCGTTGCGGGAAGTCTGGTCCCTCCCCCTGGCACTCGTCCAGGATCGACAGCGCCTGGTCGGTATACGTGCGCGCCAGATCGGCGTTCCCCAAGAGCATATGCGCTGCCGCCAGCAGCGTCAGATCGGCGGTGGCGGAGACGTCGAGAGAGAGATCGCGCAGAATCGACAACGCTTCAAAGGCGTGGGTCACCGCCGAGGCATAGTCGCCGCGCGCATAGTCGGTCAACCCCAGATCGTTAAGATAGAGCGCCTCCAGATGCCGATCCTCCTGATTGCGAGCGATCTGCAAGCCCTTGCGCAAGGTAAGGTCGGCGTCAGTCAACCGTTGCTGTTCGCGCTGAATCTGGCCCAGGTTGCACAGCGCATAGGCCACTCCGGCCTCATCGCTCAGTTGATGACTCAAATCGAGCGCCCTGTTCAGGGCATTTTCGGCAAGGCCATACTCCCCCACCAGCATGTAGACCACGCCCAGTTCGTTCCATGCCAGCGACTCGTGCCAGCGATCGTTGATGGCCTGCTGAATGTCCAGGGCCGTGTGCAAAAGCGCTTCGGCTTCGGCGTGATCGCCCAGGCTGCGTTTGGCCTGAGCCAGGCTAAGCAGGTTGGCACTCTCTCCGCTGCGGTCGCCGATGGTGCGGCAGATAGTCAGGGCCTGGTGATAGGCGTCAAGGGCGTCGTCGTAGCTGCGACGCAAGAAATCGACGCCCCCCAGGGCCTTTAGCGTGCGCGCCTCCTCCTGGCGGTCGCCCGTGGATCGGTGCAAACTCAGGGCAAGGGCCAGTTGTGCGCCGGCGGCGGCGTATTCTCCCTGCTGCCGGTAGAGCAACCCCAGCCCATAGCGGACCTCGGCTTCTTCTGATTCATACCCATTTTGCGCGGCCAGATCGTCCAGCGCTTCTCGATAGTGCAAAGACGCTTGCTCATAGTCGCCCTGCCGCCAGGCTATCATCCCCAGTCGGGCCAGGGCGCGCACCCGCCCACGTAGATCGGCGCTCGCATCGGCCGCGTGCAGCGCCCGTGTAATCGCCTCGTCTGCGCGTGGATAGTCGCTAATCGACTCGAAGTACTCGCCCCATCGAAAACTGACTTCGAAGATGGGGGAGTCCTGAACCGCGCCCAACGTCTCCAACGTGATCGCTTCCTGGTCACGTCGCCCCAGGATGTGCAAGACATCCACCTTCGAAGCCAGCCAGTCCCAACGTGATTCAAGGGCTAGGGCACGGTCATAGTAGCCCAGGGCGGTTTCATTGGCGTAGCGACGTTTGGCTCTGTCTGCTGCCTGCCCCAGATAGTAAAGCGCCTTGTGACGAGCCTCAACCTGCATCAGATCGGCGTGACGGTAGTGAAAGGCCAGTTGATCCACGGCGTCGGGCTGCAACTGCTCCAGGTGACCGGCCACGGCCAGGTGTAGCGCCTGCTGTTGACTTTCGAGTAAGGTGCGGTAGACAACCTCTTGTGTGATATTGTGCTTGAAGATGTAGGCCATGCGCGGCTGAGGACGTTCGATGCGGGCAAAATCGCGACGGTTGAGCATCTCAAGTTGAGAAAGCAGCGTCGGCTCATCCACGCCGAGCGGATGGACGCTGGCCAGCAGATCAAACTCAAAGACACGGCCCACCACGCTGGCGACCTTGAGCGTTAGCTTGATCGGCTCGGGTAGGCGGTCGAGACGAGCCAGCACCAATCCGTGAATCGAGTCGGGCAGACCCAGGTTTACCGACGTCAACGGGGTGTCCGGGAGCAAGGTTAGCTGACCGTCGGCGTTCGTGGTCAGGCAATCCGCCCGGCGCAGCGCCTCTACCATCGACGTCGAGAGCATCCACAGGCCGTTGCGCAGGACAAGATCACCGCCTTCGCGCAGGGCATCAATCAACTCTTCAATGAAAAAGGGGTTGCCCTGGGCCTGCACTGAAATCAAGGAGAGAGGCAGATCCGCCACTTCGCCGCCCAGCCGCTGGCGCGCCAGGGCGGCTACCCCGACTTCACTTAACTCGTTGAGTTCCAGGGTCGTCTGGTTTGCCAACGAAGTCAGCTCGACCAGCGGATTGTCGTCACGTGTCCACGGGCGATGAACGAGCAACAGCAAAATGGGGACGTCGGCGATGACACGCGCCAGCGCCAGCAGGAGGCGCAGCGAAGCTTCGTCGATCCAGTGGATATCCTCGTACAGAATCAACAGCGGGCGATGGCGAGCGCGGGTACGCACGATCTCGACCGCCAGGGCGATCAACGCTTGTTGGCGCAGTTGAGAATCAAAAGCCGCGGTGGTGGTGTTATCCGGAATGGGCAAGTCGAGCAGATCGGCCAGCAACGGCAGACGCACCAACCAGGTGGGGTTCATGCTGCTCATCACCGAAGTTACATGCGCAATCTGCGCCTGGACATCCACGCCCTCAGGGATCCCCAGCAACTGGCGTGCAATCTGCCGGACAGACGCATAGGCGACCGTCTGCTCGATACTCTGACAGCTCGCCACCGCCACCTGAAACGATTGAGCCTGGGCCTGAGCCATCACTGTCGCCGCCAGGTGGCTCTTGCCGACACCGGCGCTGCCGACCAGGCGCAGAATCTGCCCTTGACCGCTGAGGGTCGAAACAGAGACGCTGGTCATCTGCTCAAGTTCGAGTTCACGCCCAACCAACGCCGTGGCAAAGAGTGTGCTCATGTGTTCGCTCAGCCGTTGCCGTTCACCGAGGACGGCAAAGAGCGGCAATGGCTCACTCTTCCCCTTGACGCGAATGGTTCCCAACGAATCGAGATGAACCTGGTCGGCGATGGAGGCCGCAACCCGTCCGCTCACCAGGATCTGCCCAGGCGCGGCCAGAACCATCAAGCGCGCCGCCAGGTTCACCTCTTCGCCCAGGACGCCATAGGTGCGCCGGCTCTCGCTGCCATACGCGCCCACGCGCATTCGCCCCTGGCTGATGCCGATACGGATCTGTTGAAGATAAGGGAACTCAGCCGACAACCGGCGAAGCTCCAGGGCCACCGCCACTGCACGCCGGCTGTCATCGTCGTGGGCGATTGGAGCGCCGAAGGCAGCGTAGAGGTAGCTGCCCTTGTCACCGGTGGTAAGTTGGATCAACGCGCCTTCATAGCTATGCACAATCTGCTGCACGCGGCTGACAAAGGCATTAAGCTTCTCTTCACAGCCGGCATCATGCTCAAAATCGATGCCCTCGAAAATGAGGAAGAGGGCGACGGCCGGGCGAAGCTCGGCCAGATAACGGGCGTGCTCACCCTCCATTCGCTCGTAAAGTGCAGGCAAAATCCACTGGCGGATCTCGGCCTGTGTCAACCCACGTGCAGGTGAGGGCATTTCGACAGGCGACACCGACGGTTTGAGGCTGTGTACTTGAAAGTAGCGCCGGCCTTGCGCCGTGCGCCACTCTCCGCTCACATGGTGGCAGATAGTGAGGGTGGTTTCTTCATCGAGCAGCAGTTCACCTTTCCACAGGATCTCGGCCATGACCGCCATGCGCGTCAACGTGTCACCGACGAGCACGTCGAACAGTTGAATGTGCGGATCGCCGACGACGAAACGTTTCACACGGCCCGCCATCAACGCAGTCTTAATCGCCAGTGTCACCGCCGCCTCGGGGCCAATTTGAATCGCCCCGAAGCTTGCCACGTCCTCTTGCATGGCGAGGGCGGCGGCGATGGCGCGCAGCAGCACCGCTTCGCCCTCGCCGGCAAACCAGCAGGTGATGGCATCACCGCTGAAACCGATGACGCTGCCGCCAAAGGTGTGGACCCTGGCGATCAGCGCGCCGTAGACCTTGTTCAAATGGCGCGTCAACTCGTCGGCGCCGCGTCGCGGTCCGTGGGCCTGGGCCAGCACTTCCGTCAGCGGTGTGAAGCCCGAAATGTCGGCAAAAAGCACGGCCCCAGTCGCCTCAGTGGGAAGCACTTCGCCCCGTGCCAACGCCGTTCGCCGATCAATTGGAATGTAAGAAGAAGGTATCTCCATAGAATCCATTATAACGGGGGGTGCCGTGTCCACAAAGCAGGTGGACACGCAGGGTGTGTCCCATAATTATTGGGTGGGTCCATGTCTACCGGGAAGCCACAACGGATGGACACGGAGGTCCATCCCTACGGGTAGGGACCGGCCTCCGTGCCGGTCCGTTCTGCGTAGCTGCCCTGACGATCAGAACCGAAACACTTGGGACGCACCCGACACGGATTGAAGGGCAGCAACCTTCCCAGAAGGGGCAGCGAGATGATCTGAATCTATCGGCACGGATTCAACCGATCGTCATTCAGCACGCGCCACAAAATCAAGTTCCAGACCGACTTCTTCCGAGACATCGGTGACGCTGGGCACACTGGGAATGGAAAGATCATAATCGGCGCGCTGGAGCACGGCGCGCGCGCTGCCGCTCAACTCGCTTGTAGAAACGACGTCGACAGTCACATCAAACGTAACGGGGTTGACCAGTTCACGAATCTGTAGATCCCCGCTCACCTGAAGGCTGACTCGATCCCCGACGGCGACGGCGTTGGGCATGTCTCCCAGGGTAGTCGGTGTGAAGGTTATGGTCGGGTAGCTGGATGTCTGAAGAATGAATCGTCGAATTGCCGTATTCCGCCGCTCGTTATCGGTGACAAAGCTGTCGGCATTGATCTCGATCACGCCGATGCTCACATCCAACGGGGAGGAAGAATTGAGAGTGATCTCGCCGCTAACATCCTGCGTAGCGCCGACGACGGTCTGAGCCGTGCCCAGCAACACTTCAGAAATTGTGAAGCGCGCTTCAGATTCCTCCGGAACGATACGGAAGGTTGTCGAACCGGCTGCATCCGCCGGCTCCTGGCCGGATGCGCCGGCCGTCGCCCGCTCTTGTGTTGCAGAAGTTCCTTGCTGCGGGACGGCACAAGCAGCGAAGAGGAAGGCCAGAATAGTCAATAAACCCGCCATGAGGGCAGAACGAACCATGTGCATTGCAATCTCCTAAAAAACACCTTTTCAATCATCGACAAGACGCCGCAAGGTTTGGTCAGTCAACGAGTACATCTCATTCTCGGGGCGATAGTGCCGGGTTGATCAAGGGTATCGCTCAACCCGGGCAGACACAGAAGCGCCGCAGGTACGCTATCATACCTGCGGCGCTGATCACAACTTTTTTGATCTCTTGGGTAACTATTGCGATGCGGCCCACCGGCCGGGAGGACTTCAGCCGTTCAGGCATAAGCTGCCGGTCAATGACATTAAGCCAGGTGCGTAGTAGCCGAAGCTTACTGCCCCCACAAAAGCAGATCATCTTCGTCGCGGCTCACACCCTGTTCGGCAAAGAGCGCACCATCGCGCTCTTCTGCGGCCCGTCCGCCCCCATCGAACCACTTCTGCCATAGATCAGGAGCGTCAATGTCCTGACCCCCATGTTTGGTATGGCGGGTGCGCACCTTGAGCATCACCGGGGTGTTGACGCTGGCCCCACTCACGATCACCTGGCCCTTGCTGAGGCTGGGCAGCTCCTTGAGCAGATCGCGACCTACACTTTCCACTGATTCGGCGATCCGATTCTGATCAATCGGGTTGGTGATGCGCATAATGCACTGCGTCATGCATTGACTGAGCACATCGCTGTCGAGTTTGCCGGGCCGCTGTGAGATCAGACCGATGCTAACACCAAATTTGCGCCCTTCGCTGAGGATGGTCTTGAGCACTTCGGAACTGACGGCGTCGGCGTTGGCGGGCGCGTAGTTGTGCGCTTCCTCAAGCAGGCAGAAGACGGGAAAGGGCATATAGCTCTTGTCGTCGCGGTCGACCTTGTGCTTTTCAGTGTCCACGCGCGCCTGATAGACACGGCGCAGTAGGGTTGCCACGATCACCTGCTGCTCGCGTTGGTCCACTTCGTTGAGTTGCAGGATCGTACACATCCCAGGGCGGAAGAGTTGATCCAACTCTAAATTCTCGAAGTCGTTGAAGATTTTACTGCCGCGCAACGACGAGTTGATACGCCAGATCAGGCCCCCCGTAGTGGGGTCTTCCTCGATCTCTTCGCCTTCGCCTTTGTTGCCGTCGGCAGTTTGGCGCACGGCGTAAAGAAGTTGTTCAAGCGTATAGCGGTCGCCGTGGCTACGTTGGGCAAAATTGAAGGCTCGCCCCAGTTGATAATGCATCTTTTCTGAGAGGTTGGGCAGCAAATAGCGCAGATCGCCTAGCGTCAACGTGCTGATGCGCACGCGCACGTCTTCCGGGCGAAAGATACGCACATCGGGTTTGTAATTGCCTTCGGCAAACAGCTCGCTGTTCTGCATCTCTTGCAGCGTGCCATACTCGCCGTGTGGGTCAACAATCAACACAGATGCCCGGTTGTAGGGCTTCATCATCTCTTCGAGCAGGACACCGGCCAGGTAGCTTTTGCCGCTCCCCGTACTGGCGATGATGGCGAGGTGGGTGCTGGTAAATCCACGCACATTGAGCGCTACCGGCACGGCGCCTGGGGCGCGGCTGAGCAGATCGCCAATATAGGCGCTGCCGCGCTCACCTTTGTGCCCGCGACTGAGGACTTGCGTCAACAGTTCGTCCTCGGCAATGTAGACGGGCGCACCCCCCAGCGGCGGCACGCGCGGGTTAATAAAGTCATGCAGCACATCATCGTAGTAGCCCAGCACCGTCACCGTGATCTCGAAGAGTTCACGGGCCTCGCTGTCGTAGCCAAGCAACATCGCCACACTCGCCGGCGACACGGCCGGATCGGCCATGAAGCTATCGGGGAAGAGTTTCACCGGCAGCCGTCCTGTCACCCGGCCCAGGATCAACGTATTGACGCCGTCCACCACGGTTTCGTAATAGACGAACTCGCCGTGCTTGACGCGACGTTCCGGGTCGGGCGCTATGAAGTTAAATTCGTGGGGCGTCTCGCCAGGCCCTTTGACGGTACCAACACACTGTTTTTGGGTCATAGCTCTCATCGAATCGCTAACAGATAGTGCGTCTTCTACCCTGCCGGCTGCACAATCGACCGCCAGGCCAGGTTGTTACGCATCACGTGAAGTTGACCGCTCTGTTCGGGGAAGATCCGAACCAGGCGGTCGATGACGTTGATCAGCAATTGGGTGACCAGAGGGTTCTGCATCCCCATCAGCACCGAAGCGTAACGAAGCGCCAGCCGCCCATCGCCGTCGCGGTGGAACTGCTTCAAGTTCGGCGGCAGAGAGGCAACGCACCGGCGCATCCACGGCAGCGGCCAACGGCGGGACACCCTGCCGGAACCCCCTGTCGTCGCGCCAGCCCACCGTGATGATCCCCAACAGTGTCGCCGTTTCATTCAGATAGTCGGGCGTGAAGATCTCCTGTTCGCCGCGCGGACTCAAACGTGGGCCAACGTTACCGAATTCGGGGTTGAGGAGCAGCGTGTTGTAGATAATGCCGATCAAGAGATTGCCCTCTTGTGCGGCGAACCCATTCGCTTCACTCAGATCAAACGCGACAAATTCGCCAAACCCATGCTCGGCAGGCAGCGGCTGCTCGACCATCTCGCCCGGCCCATAGACCTGGCAGACATAGTCAATGTGTGTGTTCGATTTGACGATCTTCCCAATCGCTTTGCTTGTCATGCAGTCATTTAACCAGAAAATTTGTTCGGGTGCAAAAATCCGTTTACCATCAAGCGGCGACCGGCTTTCGCCGCCGATCGGGCAGACGCAGTTCACGGTCCGGTTGCGCTTGCACCCGATTGAGATGGCAGTAGATACCGTCGAGGGCCATCAGTTCTTCGTGAGTGCCTTTTTCGGCGATTCCTTCATCGCGCAGGACAACGATCTGGTCTGCGTTGCGGATCGTGGACAGACGATGAGCGATGATCACCGTCGTCCGCCCCACCATGAGCCGCTCCAGCGCCTGCTGGATCAGCATTTCGGTCTCAGTGTCCACCGACGAGGTCGCCTCGTCCAAAATCAAGATGGGCGCATCTTTGAGGACGGCGCGGGCAATCGCCAGACGCTGTTTCTGTCCACCAGAGAGTTTGACGCCACGCTCACCGATCAGGGTATCGTATCCATCGGGCAGTTTGTCGATGAACTCGTCGGCATTGGCGACACGCGCCGCCTCACGCATTTCGGCTTCGCCGGCGTCAGGTCGACCAAACAGGATATTGTCGCGTACGGTGCCGTGGAAGAGGAAGACATCTTGCAATACGATGCTGATCTGGCTGCGCAGACTCTGCAACGTGAGATCGCGGATATCGTAGCCGTCGAGCGTGATCCGCCCGTCCGACACATCGTAGAAGCGGGGGATCAAGCTGGCCAATGTCGTCTTGCCCACCCCCGTCGGCCCGGCCAAGGCGACCACAGAATTGGCGGGAATATCGAGGTCAATTTTGTGCAAGACAGGCTGATCGGCCAGGTATGAAAAATCGACATTCTCAAAACGGATGGCGCCCCTGGCGCGGCCGGGGAAGGCGACCGCATTGGGTGCATCGTCTACATCGGGCTCTTCATCGAGCAGTTCGCTAACCCGTTCCGCACCGGCCAGGGCTTCTTGAACCTGTTCCCAGGCACTGCTCAAGTGGCGCACGGGCTGGTAGAACATCTCCAAATAGAGGAAGAAGGCGACCAGGTCTTCAATCGGCAAGGTGCCGCGCAGCGCCATACGTCCACCGAAGTAGATGACCACGATCAACCCCAACGCCGAAGAAAAGTTAACAAACGGCTCAAAGGTCGCCATCATTTTCAGGGCATGAAGCAACGAGTTCTTGTAGTTATCGATCCGACGGCTGATGCGTAACGCTTCAGTGTCCTCGCGGGTGAAGGTCTTAATCTCGCGGATACCCGACAGGTTGTCCTGGAGAATGGCGTTCAGTTCACCCAATTCATGTTGGCGGATACGAAAGGCCGGGCGCACGTAGATGGCAAACCCGCGCATAGACAGGATGATCAGCGGGATCGGGATCAAGGTCAGGAACATGAGCGGCGGGCTCATCATAAACAGCATGATGCTCACCCCAACCAGGGTCAGCATATTGACGAACACCTCGGGCACAGCGTGCGCGATCAGCTTTTCCAGCAGGTCGGAATCATTGACCATGCGCGACATCAATTGCCCTGTCTGCTTGTCCTCATAGAAACGCATGGACATGCGCTGCAAGTGACGGTAGACAGCTTGTCGTACATCGGCCACTACCCCCCAGCCCGCCACGTGGGCCATGTAGCTGCGCAGGAACTCCAGCCCGGCGCGCGCACTATAGATGACCAGTGCAAACAAGGCCAATTGTGTCACAAAGCCCATGTCTACAGTCGCCGTCTCTTGTGTACGCACCGCAGCAATCAACTCGCGGATCAGCCACGGCAAGAGTAACTGCACGCCCACCAATGCCGTCATACTGATGACGGTGATGACAAGGGCCAGGCGATAACGGCGGGCAAAGCCAATGAAGGTTTTCAATATCGACATGATCCATCCTTCCACGAAAAGCGAAAAAGCAGTAAGTCTCTGCCCCAAAGATCGGTGACGGTTCCCATGTGTCATAGTCCCATCGTGTCACAGAGAGGAGCATCCGCATAGAAAACGTCTAGAACAGAGGTCAAGAAGAGGTGTACCGGTTTAGAAACTGTAACGCAGATAGCGAAAGTTGTCCACTTGCCGTCATGTCTGAATGTCCTCGATTTGTTGCCTTGACGGTTGAATCACGTTATGATCGAACAGATCTTTTTCATTTTTCGTCATCGCTCACTTGGCGGTGAACGTTTTGATCTTTTATAGGCGATGCAGGGAGGCAAATCTATGTTTTGGTGGTGGCCATTTGGGAAAGTACCGTCGGTGGAAGCGAGGACACTGCGCGAGCAACTGCGCAAGGATCGACGCGTTCAGTTGATCGACGTTCGATCCACAGGCGAGTTTGAGCAAGGACACATCAAGGGTGCCCGGTCAGTGCCGATCCAGACCCTAAAAAAGAAGTTACCCGGTCTGAACCTGGATCCGTCAAAGCCGGTGATTGCGATTTGTCAGACCGCGCACCGCTCGGTGCCCGCGGTACGACTCCTCCGTCAGCAGGGGTTCGATGCCCACCAACTTGACGGCGGCATGAACACCTGGCGATCGACGGGCTTCCCCGAGATCAAGAAGTAACACCGGCAGGGGGTACGCAAGTGGCCAGTTGTTTTGGCATACCGATACCCATGCTTGCGCAGGTCCTTACCCTCCGAAAAACAAACAGCCGGGCCTCTATTCAGGAAGCCCGGCTGTTTTATATTTGAAGCGGAATCACTCTAGTTCTGCACGGTGATCGTTACCCGGCAGGGCGGCGGATAGTTCGAGGTACTATCCACGACGACGAGTTGAATGGTGTACTCCCCATTGGCAAGACCGGTGCTGTTAAAATTCCCCAAAACGCCACCCTGTACCGGCACAGATGTGCCGTCGAAGTAAACGTATCCGCCGCCGGCATTTGCACCCGGTGCAAATTCCAATTTGTAAAAGCTGAAACTTTCATGGGTAGCGCTGCCAACAATCGGCACGACACCACTGACCACCTGATTCACCCCAGGCGATGAAATCACAGAGCGCCCATCGGGGCAAGAGGGTGCAACCACCTGTGGCGCAGGCTCCGGTGTCGGTGGCTCTGGTGTGGCCGTCGGCACCTCAGGTGTCGGCGTCGGTGGTTCCGGTGTCGGCGTTGGGGGTTCCGGCGTCGGCGTAGCTGTCGCTGGCTCCGGCGTCGGTGGCTCTGGTGTGGCCGTCGGCACCTCGGGGGCCGGTGTCGGTGGTTCCGGCGTCGGCGTACTGGTCGGCACCACGATGACAGCGCCTGAGCTATTGTCGGCGCCGCCAGTGCCGTTTGTCGGCGCGTCACCGCCACTCCCCACCTGGCCATTTCCGGCAGCACTTACCTGAACAGCTTGCGTAGGCTCTATCAAGGTGGCGGCGTCTAGCGCCGTGGTTTCTCCGTCGTCTACGCCTTCCTCGGCGTCAGTGGGCGCTGCGCTCAAAGCTGGACGATCCTGGTTGATCATTTGATTGGCGCGATCCTGCAGGCCGGCAAAAAGACCGACCACTTCCCCACCAATTTCTCGGCTCCCCCAAAGGATGAGCAACGCCACCAGCAACACAGCGCTCACCGCCACAATGGGGCCAAACCAATCGCGACCGGCAGCCACATACTCAGAGAGCCGGCTGCTCATGGGCGTCTCTTCAAGGTCGACATCTTTAGGGCTATAGTCGATCTCTCGCACGGGGGGCAGAGGGGCCCCTGCGCTCGTCTTTGAGAGAAGGCGCGCCATATCCCCATCGGTCATGGCGCGGCGGCGATCCATGATGTCCGTGGTGTTGAGACGCAGATAGTTGGCGTAGTTGCGCAGAAAACCGCGACCCACGACCTCACCCGGCAGCAGATGCCATTCATCTGCTTCAAGTGCGGCCAGATACTTCTGGCGAATACGTGTGGCTTTCTCGACTTCGGCAAGCGTTACCTGGGCCGATTCGCGACGTTCTCGTAAGACAGCACCGATAGTCTGCAACGCCGAAATATTGCCAAACCCGTTGGCCGCAGCAGCAGTGCCAGAAGAACTGGCGCCGCCACGGCTGGTGTAGCCACTCTGGTTAAGTGAAGAATAATCCTGGAATTCTGATTGTTTCATATATTTCAACAAGATAATAGAAAAAGAGCAGCCTGTCATCACTGCAAAGCCGCTTATGGTGGTCATTCTATCACAGCCGAATGCCAGCATCTAATTTCAAAAACCAAGGGGTGTTATTCAAGGTGAGCCAAGGTTGCATGGCCAGAGCAGTCAGGCCCGGTCCAAACGCCCGTACCGGCCCATACGCCCCAACCGTCAGGCAAGCACCATGATTTCGGCGTCAGTTGGTCTGGATCTCCACCAAGTTGACCTGCCCTTTGGTTAGGGTACAATTCAACCGCCGGATGTCGCGTCCCGCCATCGTAGTGAACGATGCACCGGCCAAATCATCGTCGATGCCCGAAGTCTTCCTGGCCGGTGCGTCGTACCTGAAGCGTCCAACCACACACTGATTTAGTTTCTATCCTGATATTCACAGCAACCGGCGAGACAGGCCCACGTAGACAGGGCCGACTGCTGCGCACTGTCATTTCAGGATGAGTATGTAGACAGGCTGCACATCCCATGCGTCATCATATCGTACGTCGCATACAACGAACCTTTGCGCTGGTTAGTTTCATTTTGATCCTCGCTATTGCGCTGCTCGCCGGTCAGGCCTTAGGCTTGATCCCACGCGATTTGTTGGCCTTTGCCGGTTCCATGCGCCTCTTTCCGCAAAACCCCCAGGTCGCCCTGATCAGCGGACACGCCGGCTACGATTCAGGTGCGATCTGCACCGATGCCTCTGGGAACACCACGTTGACTGAAGCGGAAATCAATGCGCGGATTACAGGATTGGCAGCGCAACAGTTACGACGGGCGGATGTCAATGTCCTGATTCTGGAGGAGTACGATAGCCAACTGGAAGGGTTACAGACACAGCTCTTGCTTAGTCTTCATGCCGATTCATGCATCGATCTGAGTGGATACAAGGCTGCCAATCGCATCAACAGCAGCGTTGCCGAGGCTGACACTATCCTGCTTGCCTGTCTTGATCAACACTATGCCGCGGTGACCGGCTTGCGTCCACACCCCACTACCATTACCCACGACATGACGTCCTATCATGCCTTTCGGCGCATCCACCCCACAACGCCGGCAGCGATCCTTGAAATGGGTTTTTTGGGCGGAGATCAGACGCTGTTGGTCAATCACCCCGATCAAGTAGCCGACGGCATAGCCAAGAGCGTCCAATGTTTTCTGGCCCAAAGCGCACAGAACGCCCCCCCGTGACCGGTTCGCAGCCATTTAGCAACAGAGGAACGGTGGGATGGCGTAGGTGATCACCCAGCCCCAAAGCACCATCAGCCAAAGCAGGACAATGCGCTGCCGGTATGTCCAGGGCAAGACGAGGGCGAAGATCATTGGGAAGGGCATGAGAAAGATCCAGAGTCGCCCGATCTCGCCACGCGTGGTGCCGCTGAGATCCAGCACCAGAAAGACGAGCCAGAGGATCAGCGCCAATCCCGCCCAATCGCGCCAACCACGCAGTCTTCGTACGCCGACCAGCATCAACCCGCTGCCCAGCATCCCCAATACAATCAGCGCCGGGCCTGTCCACAGCGCAAAATCGACGACGTTCATCCACACCCAGATCGTGTACTCCCGATGCGCCGTGACGATCTCGTAGTGGGCGGCCAATCCCGTGCGCATCAACTCGAAGAAATTCATGCCCCAACCCCAATAGGCCAGCGCCCACGGCAGCACGACGCCGACACCCATCAACGCCAATCCACCCAGCACCGGAAGCAGCAGCCAAAGATCCAGACGGTTGCGGTTTTCCACGAAGGCGACACCTTCGCGCCAGAGGACATGCAACCCGATCATCAACCCAAAGACGAGGGTGCCAAAGCTGATCCAGGTCAGCAGGCTGAGAAGCAGCCCTGCCCACACCCAATCGAGCCATTGCCCCCATCCTTCGGTATCAACCTCAGCCAATCGGTTTTGTCCACGCAGGGCAAAGAACCAGGCAGCAAAACCCAGGGCAGGGAAGAGCGTATCCCACTGTAAGTAGAAAAGGGTGAGCGCGGGGATGAGCGGCGCCAGCAGTGCGCCCCACAGGGCAATAGTGCGCCTCCGTTCGTCGTCGGGAGAACGCAGTTGGCGCAGAAAGGCGTAGACGGCCGGCGGCGTCAGCCCGATCAACACGGTCTGAATGCTCGTGGTGACAAAGGCCGATGTGATCAAGGCGTCGCTCAACTGCACCCAATCCTGGCCAGGGTTGGCCCATCCACGCGCCAGTGGGGCGAACCAGGCAGTCAATCCAGGCAGCGCCTCGAAGATCACCTGGAAGAGGGCGTAAAAGAGAAAGAGCCCCGGCGGGTGTGTTTGTGGTTTATCCCCAAAGAAGGCAGGCATGGCGGCAGCATAGGTACGCAAGGTGTCGCCGATGCTATCCACCTGGGCCGGGGCGAGAAAATAGCCATTGAGTGGCGGCGCATAGGTGCGAAAGATCAACGTATCGAGCACATTCGGATCGCGCACCCAACTCTGCACCAGTTGCCATACGATCACGAAGAGAGCGGCAAAGAGCAGAGCAGGGCGAACGCTCCTGCGTCGCTCAGGTTGGGTAAAGACCATGACGGCGGCAGCGTATCCACCCAAAAAGAGGGCGTGGATCACTAACGTCGTCCAGGCGTCAAGGCCAAGGGGAGCGTAAAGCCAACGCCACGAAGGCGGCCATGCGCCCGGCCCGCGCAGAAAGGGGAAGACGTCGAACACCACGAACCAGGCGCAGATCAGCCCAATCAGTGCTGTTGCCGCCAGCACAGCCCACAGGGCAGCGCTGCGGTCCAGTTTGCGTTCGCTTAGATTTCGAGCAGGGCCAGATTGGTTCATACAAGCCTGTTCAAGTGGAAGGGTGGCTATTGAGGGCGCTGATGCAACGTCGCCAGGACAACGCCATTGCGGGTTAACCGATTCAATTCAGGGGCGTGGGCTGCCCATTCCAACTGGATCGCATACTCAGGAATCGTGTCGTTGAAGGTAGTCTGCCGCCGCTCGATCAGCGCGTAATCGGCGTCGGCGAGCGTCCCTTGCCGAGAGCGGACGCCCTGATCATCGTAAAAACTGCCCCACCCCGGTGGGCGCAGGATCACCAGGTCCGGGCGCAGCAGCCCCACGCGTTGATAGTAATAAAGCACATCCCAAGAGTTGGGCATTACCCACACCACGGCGTCCACCGGCAATTGGTTGAGGTCCGGCAGAAAGTAGCCGTACGTAGACGCAAAGTAAATCGTCTCCAGATCGAGCCGATGCGCCCCTTGCACGCCCCCCACCACTTCATTGTAGTAGGTTAGTTGATACGGATGCAGACGTATAGTCTGCACGATGCCCGGCAGCAAGAGCAAAATCGCCAGCCCGACTTGTGCGGCGTTTGCACCAAGAGGACGCTTGAGCCGCGCCGCCGTCCACCCACACAGTCGATTGAACCCTTCTCCGCTCAAAATTGCGATGTGAACAAACGCAGGCAAGAGCAGACGATCCTGATCGTGGATCGGCGTCGCCGAGAAGGCGTAATAGCCGAGCACCACCAGGATCCCGAGAACATGCAGACCGATCCAATCGTCGATGAGTCCCGTGCGTCGGCTACCCGCCTGCTTGCGCCCAGACACAGCACCGATCCCCGCCAGCAACAGCAGCAGCACCGGCGTCGTGATCAACACGATCAGCCAGGGCAGGTACCAGGGCGTCTCCACGTAGAGCTGACCGGCGAACCACTGCCGGATCTCAAAGTGTATACGAAAGAACTGCACCCAGTTCCACAGCCCCGCCAGGGCGTCGTGCCAGATCCACGGCCAACCGACAATGAGCACGGCCGCAGCGAACAGCAGACTCAAGGCAAACGTCGTCAACAGCCGCCATGTGCGCCGGTAGATCAGCAGCCAGAGCCCCCAAAACGGTATCAACAGCACGGCGTTGATCTTGGTGAGCAGGGCCAGCCCAATCCACGAACCGATCACAAACGCGCTGTGTAACGAGGGTCGCCACACCGCCACCGCGGTCGAGGGCGGCGCTTTGTGCACTTCATTGTAAAAGATCAGTGTGGCCGTAATCCACAACGCCGCCAGCGGAAAGTCGAGTGCATTCAAGTGCATGTGGAAAAAGACGCGCGGCATCGACAGCAGCGCAGCCCCCGCAAACAAGGCAATACGCGGTCCTCGCCGGCGCCAGGTTGTGCCGACAATGATGGCCACGGCCAGCGCCGCTACGGCCATCGATCCAACGCGATGGTGCAGCGGGGCGGGCAGCCAGCCTCGGGTCATTGCCCACCCCCCGGCGTTCACGTAGCGCAGCAGCGGTGGGTGCTCGTTGACCAATCCCCAACTGATGCCGAAGGTGTACTGCTCGAAGGCTTGACCGAACTTACCGTCAAAGATCAGGCCAAACCAGCGGGCCGCCCGCTCCGTCGCTTCAATATAGATCGGTTCATCCCACACCACGCCCACACCCGCCGAGGTCGCCAGCAAGAGGACAAAGGTGATCAAACCGCTGATGAGGGCAATACCCAGCGCTCTACTTCGCATAAATCCCCATTTTCTCAGCGGTCGGATCGCGTGGCGGCCAGCGATCGCCCTTCCGGATCCAGGGTCAGCCAATCTTGCTGCCCCCCATCCACCTGCCAGGGGATGGGTTGACCGGTCGCAGCGTCGTATAGCTTCAAAATGATTGTCGCCTCGTCGCCTGGCAAGGTGACGCCCAGGCGGTCGAGCGCGCCGTCGCCGCCGGTCACCCCGGCCGGGAGACGGTCGATCTGCGTCGTCACCTGTCCCTGCGCGTCCAGGACTTGCAGCGAAAAGCGCAGATCTGCAGCCTCAGCCGCACCCCAGCGCAGATCCACCAGGCGCACATTGCGCGCCTGACCGGGGCGTACGGCGACCTGCTGCAGCGTCACTGCGCCCGATTCCACCGGGCCGGCCAGCCACGCCGGATCATGCGGCGTGGGGACGGCGTAGAGAACCAAACGCTGCGTACCGAACCATCGTTCCTCGCCGCGATACGCCCAGCGATCCAACCATTGTTCGGTAGTGGAATCGCTTGCACCCGGCGGCGTCCCTTGGAGCGACAGCCAGACGCGGGCGTAGGGCAGGAGCCGGTGCGCCAGTTGCGCCTGATCGGGCGCCGTCAACGGCGTCTGGCGCTGCCAGCCCACATAGGCAGGCGGTGTAGGCGCGCGATCCATCCAAATCGACGTCCTGCCCAGGATGTCGAAGTACGGAATCAGATCAAGTAAAACCACATCGTGTTCGTCACCGGCTTCGGCCAGAAACGACCACAACGCCACATTTTCCGCCGGATCGCTGCTCGTCTCATGCCAGCGAGGATCGCCGTTGGCCGTCAACGGCAGCACCGCGGCCAACGCCAGTGCGCCCAGCGTCGCCAGGATCAGCGCGCCGCCCTGCCCCCACCCCGACGGACGCCGCATCCCCACAGACAGCCCTACGCAGGCGAGAACAAGTGCGGCCATACCGGCCAACGCCAAAGGGTTGTGCCAGAAGAGCGACTGTGTCACCAGCGGTTCCAATCGGCCATCCAGGATCGCCGACCATCCAAAGAGCAGAGGCGAATTCGGCCAGTGCCAGTACAACTGGTCCAGACCCACGCCGCTGCCCAGCAGACGCGCTTCTTCGACGGACGGATTGGTTAGCACGCCGGGCAGTTGCGCCGCCACAGAAAAGGCAAGCAGCGCCACCACCATCACCCGTCGTGGACGGTGTGGATCGTTCCACCAGTCCAGGGTGGGTGCTATCAACAGCACCAGCAGCGGAAGCGCCGGCACCAGAAAGCGTGGCCCCCAGGAACGGCCACCGGCCCAGTCGAACCAGGCCGCGTAGATCCCCAGCAGCGCCAGAAAGACACCCAACGCCAGCAGCCGCTCCGCTCGATGGCGTGATCGGCGCAATCCGATCCAGAGGCCGGGAATCAGCAGCCAGACCAACGGCGCGTACCAGATCAGGCCCTTGCCGGGGCTGAAGAGCAACCCCGACAACCCGATCCACAGCGGCGTCGTAAACCCTTCCTCGCCCGAAAAGGGCGTAGCCAGCAGCACGCCGAAGCTGGCAACGTTGTAGCCCACCATCAGGGCGAGCCCTGCCAGAATGGGCAGCCCGAAGGACAACGCGCTGCCCACCAGCGGACGCCATGACCGCCCATGGCGCAGCTCGATGGCCAGCCAGTAGAGCAGATAGAGACCAAACACTGGGATCACCACCACGTTGGCCAGTTTGTTCACGAAGAGCAGCCCCAGGGCGGCCCCGGCCAGGATGAGGCGCCCGTATGCCCAGCGCCCCGTGTGCGAACGTTGCGTGCGCCAGGCCACGATTGAATCGAAGGCAATGGTCATACACAGTGCCGCCATCGGCTCGGTGAAAAGCATGCGCGCATAGGCAAAGGCCGGTGTCGCTACGCCCCAGGCCAGGACGCAGATCACGGCGGTCTTCGGCGCTATGTCGAGGCGACGCAGAGCGCGAAAGAGAAAATACCCCGTCAGCGCAGAGATCAGCGGCCCCAAGAGCAATGCGCTTTGTACCGCGCCCAGGGCGCTGCCGGCCTTGCCCAGGGCGAAGAGCGGCAAGGCCAGCAGCGCCAGCAAGAAGCCGCGCTTGTAGACATAGAGATTGCCGTCGGTGCCCACGGCGCTTTGGGGCGGGCTCCAAGACTGCTCCCACGTCATCTGGTTGACATGCCAGCCTCTCCCGCTGAGCACCGTCTCGCCAATCGCCAGCAGCGACTGTTCATCCACCGAATGGAGGAGACCGGAATAGGTGAGCAGGTAGATCACCCATAGGGAAAGGAAAAGATAGAGTGCCGGTTTACGTTGACTCGACCACACGGAGAGTTTTCTGTCCTTTAAGTAGTGGGGCATCTTGGATGGAACTGGGGATTCCTTCGCACCGACGGACGGATGGGCACGGAGGCCCATCCCTACCTGGGGAATGCCCACAATTCAATGCCTCACTTGTAGATGAGCCAGATCGACTTCAGGGGTCCACACATCCACCTGTACGGTTGGCGTCAAGGTTGCAACGTCGTACACGATGAGGCGCACCGTATAGTCGCCGTCGGGTAGGTCGGCAGGCAGCGCAAAGTGCGTCAGGCTTTCCGATCGTTCAGCGGGTTGCCATTCACCGGTCGGCACGCGGTCAAAATTCCAGATCTGCGTATCGAACTGCGTGACGGTGGCGCCATCTGCATTCAGCAGGCGAAATGAAACCGCATAATCCGCCAGCGGCGGGCCATCGGCCTGCCAGCGCAGCGCCATCCACAGCCGATCTCCATTGTGGACGGGTATAGGCTCGGCAATGGAGCGCTGCTCGCCGCCGTGATAGCCGATGGCCGCCCCCTCGAGGATGATGTTGCCGTCGTAGCGGATCGCCAGCGGATCAAACCAGTCGGCAAGCGTCCAGGGGCGATCCAGCAGAAGGTCGGTGTAGGCGATGGTTCGATAGTTAATATGATCGTCTACAGCAACCTGCCTGCCATACTTCTGCAACAAGAAGGGCAGCCGATCGGTGGCATCGCCCGACCAATGCACGCCGTTCGTCCAGTCTATGCCGTGGACGATGCTCACGTCCTCTGTGCGTAGCGTCTGCGCTAGCTGCTCAGGCAGATCGGGGTCCGCGGCCACAAAGAAATGGGCCGGGGTCCTCCCCAGGTAGAGAAAGTCGAAGCTGAACTCCTGCCAATCGGCGGGGAACTGGTTGCCCCACGGGATGACGTAGGCAATGTCGGCTGATGCCGGCACATCGTTGATTTCATAGGCCAGATTCGTCCACTCTGCGCGGTGGGTCTGATAGACTTCCGGATCCAGTGCCCAATGGTTGAAGTATCCATCGTAGGTGTAGACGCCGCGCCACGCCACCAGTGCCAACAGCACAAGCACAGCCAGCCCTCCGATCAGCGGGCGGAAACGGGCGCGTATCCGTGTGCCGATCCGATCGGCGCTGTGCCAAAGGCCCAGGGCCGCCAAGAGGTAGACAACCGGCACCATTCCCATCATGCGCAGCGTATTGGGCGGGGTGTCGAAAGCCAGGATTGCAGGTAGAAAGAGCACCCCGGCCCACACCAGCAGCAAGCGGTAGGCGGGCTGTCGCCAGCGCCATATAGTGAAAAGCAGACCCAACCAGAAAAAGAGCGCCTCGGCCGGGTTCAGCCAGGGCTGCACATCGTAGTTGTGCCGCCAATTGGGGTCGCCTTTGAAACCGAAGACGGCGAGGTGATCGACGATGTTGGTCATCAACGCCGCCAGGGGACGCCCATTGCTGATTTCGGGGCTGAAGACCCAGAGATTATTGCTGCGCGAGGTGAAATGGGCAGGGTTGAGCGCGAAATCGATCAGAATTGGCGCCGCCACCACAGCCGTCACCACGACATAGAGCAGCAGCAACGGCAGGTGACGCTTGATTTGATCGCGTGATATCCGCTGCGGCCAGAGCAGGCTGAGCCCAAAGATCAAGAGCAAGAAGGGCACGAAACGCGCCGGAATATAGGTATAGGGCAGCAGTCCTGTACAGAGGCCGGCGAGCACAATGCGCCAGCGTTGGCGTCGCAGCGTCCCCGACCAGAGGAGGGCAACCGCCAGGGTCAAAAGCAAGGGCAGAAAGTTGGCGCGGAAGCTGATGCGCCCGATGATGGTCTGCCCTGTGCAGACCGACAGCATGAGGGCGGCCGCACTGCCGATCAAGAGGCCGCGCCAGTCATAACGGCCCGCAGGTCGTTCACTTCCACCACCAAAGAGGATCTGCCCTAACCAAAAGACGGCGAAAATCGTGCCAATGCCCGCTAAGGCCGTGGGCAGTCGTACCGCCTCTACCGTGCGCCCCAGGAATGGGATCAGCGCGGCGATGGTGTAAACAATCAACCCTTCGCGGCCCTGATTGCGCGGAAAGAAAACGGCATGCTCTCCTTGCAGGACGTTCAAGGCATCGAGCCCGTGCGCGCCTTCATCGTAGAACAGGCCCGGCGGCAGTTCTGACAGCCGATAGAGACGGAAGAAGATAGCGAGCGCGCCCAAAACGAGCAGAATCACGGCGATGACGGCAATCCGCGCCGAGCGCGAGGCAAGCAACGTCGGTGCGCCGGCGATGGTCTCTTCCGAAGGTGCATTTGTCCCAATCATAAACACGTCTTTCCCAAAACCAGAAAACTCACAAACAAACCCGCCCTAACCGATAGCGGGCTTCCCACACACCTACCTGCACAGTGGGCGCCAATGTTTCGGCATCATACAGGATCATCTCCAGCGCATAGCAGGTAGACGGTAGATCGGGCGGCAGCGCCGAAATATGAAAATTCTCTTCCACCTGTGCAGGCGCCCATTCACTGCTCAAGAGCCCATCTGAAGCCACCAACGTGTCATCGAACTGAAAGCGTTCGGCGCCGGCTTCATCGACCAGCCGCCAGGAAACTTTCAGATCGCCCGAGGGTCTCTGATCGGCGACCCAGGTGGTCACAATCCACAGCGTCGCCCCCGGCTCAGTGGTCACGCTGCGGTCAACCGCATCGACGACGGCGAACCCGGCGCCGCCTGCACCAAAGGCAGCGCTGCGCAGCGTCACCCCGGCGTCGTAGGTCAGATCCAATGCAAAGGGCTGCGCGGCATACGTCCACGGCTGCGCCACCGACAGATCAGTATAGGTTTCCACGGCATATTCTCCCAAATCGACACGCGGCCCTTTGCGCCCATACTTTTGCAATAAGAACGGGAGCCGCCGTTCGGCATCGCCGTTCCAATGCATCCCTTGCAGCCAATCGACGACCTCAACACGCTGCACCGGCCACACGCTTTGAATGTCGGCATAGATGGCCTCTGCCGTCGGGGGGTTGAGCGTATGCACAGGCAAGACCGGCATACTGTTTCTGTAGAGGTAATCGAAATGGTACGGCTGATACGGATCGTCGAAGTTGCCGCGCGTGGGGATAAAGTAGAGGGTCTGGTCGTCATCTTCGATCTGATTCAGAGAATCGGCCAATGTGCGCCATTCGCCGTAAAAATTCCACGTCGTCAACGGATCGCCGGCCCGATCCCCAAAGTAACGGACCCACGTAGCCTGGATGCGCAGCGTCAGCAGAAGTGCCACCACGGCGGCGAGCAGCCAGGCAGCGGTGCGCCGTGTAGCGAGAGGCACGGGCAAGCGCTCGATCGCCCAGCCTGTCGCCTCCCACACGCCCAGGGCCAGCAGAAGGAAGACCGCCGGCGCTGCGCCCAGGATACGCAGCGCGTTGGGCGACATTTCCACAGCCAGGAAGGCGGGCATCATCATCACCAGCAGCCATATCAACAGCAGACGATAGGGCGCTTGCCGCCAGCGCACAAGGGCAATGGCAAGCCCAAGCCAGAAGAATGCGGCTTCGAACAGGCTGAGGATGGGCATACCGGCGACGCTGTGCCGCCAGTATGGATCCGCCACAAAGCCGAACGCGGCAAAATGTATCCCAATATTCCACAAGAAGAGACGCAGTGCATCCGGTTTCTGAAAGACCCAAAGATCCTGGGAACGGAGCAAGAAATGGTCGGGATGGATGACAAAATAAACGAGTAGCGGGGCAGCAACCAGCAGAGCCGTCCCCAAGAAGATCGGCACGCCGGGCACAAACCGTCGCCAGTTGCGCCGGTTCAACTCACCGGTGAGCACAAATGACAGACCGGCCAGCAGCAGGAATACGGGCACAAAACGGGCGGCAATGTAGGTGTAGGCCAGCACACCGGTCAGCCCGCCGGCAACGCCCATTCGCCACCCGGATGGCCGATGGATCCCCTGCCACAGAAAGCCAATCACCAGAGGCAGCAACAACATCAGGAAGTTGGCACGGATCGTCCCCCGGCTCATCAACACGAGCCAGGTGGAAACGATCATAAGGGCCGCAGCCACCAGACCGATCTGCTGCGCCTTACGTGGTTTTTGGGCGTCTTCAAAAATGATCTGAGCGAGCCAATAGACGGCGAACGGGGCCAGGGCACCGGCCAATGCCGACGGCAGGCGCACGGCCAGGATCGTACGCCCGAACAGCTCGATGGCGGCGGCGATGGCATAGATCATCAGGCCTTCGCGTCCATAGTTGGTGGGGAAGAAAGGCGCGTGATGCCCGGCCAGCACACGCAGGGCATCCACGCCATACGCGCCTTCATCGATGAAGAAACCGGGGGGGATTTCTTGTAGTCGCCAGACGCGCAGCCCCAACGAAAGCACGAGCAGCCCGGCCAGGGCCAGCCCTGACCCAAGACGCGCACGGCGATTGGCAGGCAGTTTACTCAAGCGCAAGAACCTCAATGTAGTCTAGCAAGATCTGATTGTCGATGGGTTGCCCGGCGGCATCTACCAGAGGCAGACGCTGCCCATCACTTTCTCGATAGAAACCGATACGAACCTGATAGCGCCCGGCGGGGATCTCAGGGGGCAATGCAAAGCGATGTGCATCGTAGACCGCCTGCCCGGCCACCCATCGATTGGTGCGGCTGGCAAATGACAATGGGTAGGTATCTGCCTGCATCCAGAGCTTGCCTTGATCGTCAATCACGTGGACAAAGATCTTGTATGATTCGTCTGTGGCCTGCCGCGTGAACCAGTTCAGATCCATGAACACTTCGCGTTCCACCACTTGCAGCCGGTAGCCGGTTAAGGCAAACGTGCCGGCAAACTCAGCCTGTATGGGCTGGGTGAGAGCCGGTGCGGGCGTTTCGGCCTGACGCCAGAGACCGAGGCCGCCAAAACCGATCACAACGCAGAGCGGAATAACAGCCCAGGCGGGCTGTCGGCGCCAGACGCCTAGCAACCAGAGCAAGAGCGCGCCCAGCGAAACCGCCGTGGCCAGCCAACGCAGCCGCGTCCACCCAAACCAGATCTTCACATCGTGCCGGCCGGCCGGCACTTCGATACCGGCCAGACCGGCGCCGGAGATCGGTTTCACTTCGACCGGCACTGTCGTCGACGCTGGCATGCCAACCCGGGATGTAAAAGGCGTGCAGTGATAGGGGCCAGGGTCGGTCGTGATCCACGGTTACGTGTACCCGGTTGGCGGACGCCGCCAGCGTAGTCACCTGGGCCGCCACCGGCGGCAGATCACTGGGCAACGGCTGCAAATCCAGGACCAGACTGGCGATCACCGGCAGTCTGTGCAACGACGACGTGCCCGGAATATACTCGAACGCCCAGCTCCAATTCGACCTGTACAGGAGCTTGACTTCATCATACTCATACGCCAGCAGTCCCTGCTGGTTGATGTTTTCATCACGGATTTGAGAGACGCCTAAAGATCGCAGCATGGCCGATTCACGCGTCTGCAAGCTGAGAAAAATGGACGTTCCCTGGCCGGCCACCAGCAGCAGCACAAGCAGGCCACCCACCCAACGGCTGCGCGGCGCCGACATCAAGATCGAGCCGGCGCCACCGATCAGCAGTGCCAGACACAACGACGCCGGCCCCAACCAACGAAAGGGGAACTGCAAGATCGTAAACGGCGAGAGCACTTGCCAGAGGCGCGTGCTGGGCAACGTGATCAACAGCAGGGCAAGCACCAGCCCAGTCAGCAAACCCCCAAAGAGCAGCCGGGAACGGCGGTCTCCTTTGGCCAACTGCCAAGCGGCCACACCCAGCGCGCCAAGCAGACCGATCAACAGGGTAAGGTTGACCAGTGGCACCGAATCGGTGCTGTAGTACCCCAAGAAGAGCTGGAACCGTGTCGAAAAGAGCTGGGCAATGGGCAAGATACCGTCGAGGTAAGAGGCCAGTGAATCTTGTACGTTTGGGGTGCGAATGCCGCCTCGCTCCACATAGGCCGGCAGCCAGTAAAAGGCGGTCAGCGCTGCCCCCAGCAGCCCAGAAGCCAGCAGACGCAGCAAGGTAGCCGGCCGCCGCCCATATCCACAGAAGATCAGCGCCAGCGTATAGAGTGCCAGGAAAGGCAAGAACAGAAGCATGGACAGGAAGTGGGCCAGCAGAATCAAGGCGACGGCGCCACTCACCAGCAGCCAGTGCAGTGGCCGATCCTCGATCATGGCCTTGTGCAGGGCCACGAACAGCAGCGGGGCAATCGCCAGAGCCGCATATTCACTCAAGGCGCTGCGCGCGTACAGATCGAAGAGCAGGTATGGGCTAAACGTATACACGAAGGCGGTGATCAGCCCCATCCGGCGATCGCGCACAACGGTCCCCAGCCAGAAACTGGAGATCCCGGCCACGGCCGCAAGCAGTGTATAGCCAACCTGATAGGTCAGGATGTACCCGAGCCCGGCCAGACGCAAGGCTTCCCAAAAATAGAGGGCTAACGGCGGATAGTAGCTCAGGATCGCCGATCCATAGCCAATACTTAGCGAGGGAAAACGTAGCGGATACCAGTTCCCCGACCGAATTTCCTGATCCAGCGCATACAGGCGAAAGATATGGTGAAGCCCGTCATGCGTGAACGGCAGATAGTCGGTGCGCCACACAGCATGGGCGCTGAGCAGACCAATCAGAGCCGCCAGCCCCACACAGAGAATGGAGGCGGTTTTCGTATGCAGAAAGGGACGAGGCCATCGCTTGCTCAAAGGCAAAGACAATCCTATCTTTGTGGTAAGTGGGTATCACTTTGAAAACGAGAGTTTGCGCCACGGCTTCGTGGCACAAACTCTCGTTTTCAAAGTGATACCAATTTTAGTATTCCTGTACTACCGGCCTGGCCTTATCGATCGCGCAAACGCGGATCGAAGGCGTCGCGCAGGCCATCGCCAAAGAAGTTAAACGAAAGCACCACCAGGGCGATACAGATAGCAGGCGTCAGCAGCAACCATGGCTGGTTGTTGATCGCGGTTTGACCATCCAGGAGCATGGCGCCCCAACTCGTGATGAAAACATCGGTGGGGTCGGTGGAGGGGCGCAGACCCAACCCCAGGTACCCAAGCACCGCCTCGGTGATAATCGCACTCGGAACCGAAAACGCCATGGCCACGATGATCGGCCCCAGCGAGTTGGGCAGAATATGACGAATCATGATGCGACTATGCGCAGCGCCCACCGACTGCGAGGCCAGCACAAAATCCTTCTCTTTCAGAGCCAGCACTTCACCGCGAACCAGACGCGCAATGCCAACCCAGTTCACCACGGCCAAAGCCAGAAATAACAAGAAGAGTCCATTTAGAAACTGGCCGATGGCACTGTTGCGCAGGGCCGTCATCACAATGATAAAGAAGAGCAGATCGGGGAAGGCGTAGACAATATCGGTGATACGCATGAGCACATTGTCAATCGATCCGCCTCTGTAACCGGCGGTCAGGCCGACGCTGATGCCCACCACCAGAATGATGATTGTCGGGATGAAGCCGACAATCATCGAGACGCGGGCGCCGTAGATCACACGGCTGAGAACGTCACGGCCAAGGCTGTCCGTCCCCAAGGGGAAGTCGGAGATGCCTGCCTTGCCCGTAGACGATCGTTCTACCCACATCGGCGGCAAAAAGCCCTGACCACTGTTCAGCTCCAGTGGATTGTGCGGAGCAATCAGCGGTGCAAAGATTGCGATCAGCATAAAAAGGATGATCACCAGTGCACCAAGAACGGCGGCCCGGTTGCGCAGCAACCGTGCCCATGCATCCCCCCAAAGCGAGCGAGAGGGCCGTGAAACGGCAAGTGAATCTGGCGATATCGCCAGCACTGTATTTTTATCTTGTGTCGCTGTGGCCGACATGGGCTACCTCACTTGACCTTGATGCGTGGATCTAGAAAACCGTACATGATGTCGACTGTGAGATTGGCCAGCACGATCAGCAGTGCATAAATCAACGTCGTCCCCATGATCATGGAGTAGTCGCGGTTGCCGATGGCGATCACATACTCACGTCCGCTGCCCGGGAAGCCAAACATCGTTTCGATGATGAACGAACCGGTCACCAACCCCGCCAGCGCCGGCCCCATGATGGTCATCACCGGGATCATGGCGTTGCGCAGCATATGGCGCGCAATAATGGTACGCCCGGCCAACCCCTTGGCTTTGGCGGTACGCACATAGTCCTGGCTCATGACTTCCAACAGAGACGACCGGGTCAGGCGTGTGATATAGGCGAATGTGCCGAATCCCAACACAAGCGCAGGCACAAGCCAGGCGCCGGGGCTGCTCCAATCTCGCTGGATGATCTTCATAATGTTGAGCTTGCCGGCCAACAAGATAATTAGAAAAATCGCCAGCACAAAGCTGGGCACCGAAATGCCTACCGTCGAGACAAAGAGTGCGGTATAGTCGAAAATCGTATTTCGTCTGAGGGCTGCCAAAATACCAAAGGGGATACCCATGATCGTGGCCATTGTCAGCGCCAACAAACCCAGTCGTAGTGAATAGCCAAATCGGCTATCCCAGAAGGGTTTGCCCTTGGGCGCTTCGAAGAGCACTTCTTGCACCATCCGTCCGCGCTGGCGGTAAGACGGTCCTAAATCACCGTGCACAACCCCCCATACATAATTAAAGAATTGACTATCGAGCGGGTTGCCTTCTTCAAAATTAAAAAAGAGTGGTTTATCCAGGCCAAACGATTTATTGAGCATGGCCTGCGTAGACGAGTCCACCTGGCGGCGGCTCAAATCGCGATCCCACGGACCGCCGGGCGCTTGATGCATCAAAGTAAAAGTGATCAACGCCACCATGAGCAGAACGGGCACCATCCAAAAGAAGCGACGTAGAAGATACGTGGTCATAACTGGTTAAATTCCCTGCTAGAACTCAGTTACCTGAACGCACACGAATGTCATGTCAACGGCCAAGTGATGTCAATTCGGTAACCCATCAAATCTCACTCGACGATAACACAGCCTAAAGAACGTTGGTGTGGAAGCCTGAGCTTCCACACCAACAGACGAACGCTATTGCAGGTACATTACTGCATGGACGAATCGATATCAACCGTCCACGGGGCGATATCACCAGGCCAGCCAGAGTCTTGCGGGGTCTGGATGATACCGGTTACCCACGGCTTCACCAGGTAGCTGTTCACATTGTTCCACATGAAGGCTACGGGCGCGCCGTCGGTGAGCATGCGTTGCGCCTGGGCATAGAGATCAGCGCGCACGGTGGGATCCAGCTCGGTGTCGGCCTCAACCAGCAGAGCATCCAGCTCGGGGTTAGAATAGCCAATCCGTTCGCCGAAGGCGCCGGTCTTCCAGTAGACGCTCAACCAGTTCTGCGGATCCGGATAGTCGGCGCACCAGCCCAGAATGAACATCTGAGGCGCGGTCTCGATATCCTTGGTCAAAGCGGTGTAGGTGGTCGATTCCACCGGATCGAGAGTTCGCCTGCACACCCAACACCTGACTGAACTTGGCCGCCAACCACTCATTGCGGGTACGGTTGCGTGGCGTGTCAGAGAAGGTCAGGGTAATGGGGGGCAGGTTTTCCACGCTGCCGTAAGACGAATCGGCGATGGCTTGCTTGGCGGCCTCAGGATCGTAGCCCCAGCGGTTTTCCTCAGCATCATAACCGGGGAAGCCCTTAGGAATCCAGGTCAGCGTCGGGCTACCCAAACCGCGCAGGACATCCTGCACCCAGGACTCGCGGTCGAGGGCGTAAGCAAACGCTTCGCGCACCTTGGGATCGGTGAAGGGTTCCTTGAGCTGGTGGAACATGACGGCGAAGGTGCAGGAACCAGGATAGATCATAGCTTCCTGACTCAACTGATCATCGGCCATCACGACCTCATAGTCTTCGGCGCCCAGAGTAATGATATCGAACTCGTCGTTCTTGTAGGCTTCGAAGGCCACAGCCGTATCGGTGATGTAGGCAAAATCTACACTGACTGTGGGCACGTCACCCCAGTAGTTTTCATTCGGCGTGTAGAGCGAGCGTACGCCCATTTCGAGGGTATCGACGGCGAAGGGGCCGTTGCCAATGTGATTGGCGCCATCGGTCCACCAGTTTTCGCCGGCAGCGGTGATCAGCTCTTCCTTAGCAGGGAAGGTAACCCACAAGGACGCCACCACGTGGAAATAGGGCGCCGGGCGAGAAAAGGTCAGGGTCAGGGTGTCGCAGGCCGCGTCATCATAGCCCGTGCATTCTGCGCCATCGGCGTGGGTGGCCACGACGCTTTCCATGACCTGGGCCTCAGCAGCTTCACAAGCGGCGGTATCCTCTCCGCAGCCGCGCCATTCCGGTGCACCGAGGATCTCATCCGTGATGGCGGCATACTCACCGGCCGTCAGCGGATTGATGTTGCGTCGAATGGAGTATGCAAAGCGCTCTGCATTCAACGGAGAACCGTCGCTGTAAACCAGCCCATCGCGCAGCGTGAAGGTCAACTGCGTGGCGTCGTCGTTATAGGTCCACGATTCGGCGGCGGCAGGCACGGTATTCAGGTCGCCATCCTGGCGGGTGAGGCCTTCGTAGATCATCTTCAAGTTGGCGATTTCGTTGACGAACGAACTCTTTTGGGGATCCAGCATGTCGGGGAACGTTCCCAGATTGACACGCAGAACCTTGTCTGCGGCGGCGCTGTCGCCGGTGGTCGCAGCGGGTTCGCTGCCCGTGTCAGCCGGGCCGGCCGGCACAGCCGCCGGACAAGCGGTCAAGAGCATAGAGACGGTCATCAATATGCCCAAGATCCAAAGTAACCTAAAGTGATGTCTTTCCATTTACTTCCTCCTAAAGAGAAGAGATGTGTGGGAAAAAACGACAGAAAACAACGAAGGGAGCAAGGAATCGAAGAATCGGTCCTCGCGTTGAAACCCATTGTGCATCAAAAGTGTTTGTGAGGCAAACCTACAGATAGATACATATCTTGAAAGACAGAAAGCAATTTCTATGGTTTGTGCAATCTTTGACAAATAGGTGGCTGGATGCTAGGATTTTACACAATTGTCAGCTACGCATTCACGATAGATCTGCCGTACTAGCCTGACCAAGTTCGTAGCCAATATCTGTCAGTTCTGATCGCTGTTGCTCCCCCCAGCAGTCGACGGATGACCAGGGACTTCTACGTACCCCTCTGCGTTCACCGCCTGTAGCCACAGTGCTCTTCGCCTGAGACGCTCGGCCCATCATGCTGGGTGGCGTAACCTTCACTCGATCAGATCCAATCACGTTTGACCGCGTTTCAGGTTGTGATCCTGATACTCTGTCAGACACGTCCTGCCCAAGGGCCGGATCTATCCTACCTTCGGTATGTCTTTTCTATGCAGGGGCATTCCCCCCCACTGATTTTCAAGGAGGCTTCGTCATGTTTCAAAAGCGAATGATTTTGATGGCTGCGCTGTTGATAGCGTCACTGCTATTGGCCGCCTGCCCACAGCCGGAACCCATCGCCCCAGGCGAGGAACCGGCAGCACAGACAGGCGCAAGCGGTGAGTCGGCTGCGCCCGCCGCCCAAACAGAAGCACAGCCCGGCGGCATCTATATTGAAGGAACCAGCGACGATCCTTCGATCCTGAACCCGATTCTGGCCTCGGGCACCAACAGTTCAGACGTCAACACCAAGATCTTCCCCTCTTTGGTCGGCCAGGATCCCTTCTCGGGCACGTTCGTTCCCACCGAATTGGCCGAAGATTGGGAAGTGTCGGACGACGGTCTGGTGTGGACCTTCACCCTGCGCGACGATGTTTTCTGGAGCGACGGCGAACAGGTCGATTCTGAAGACTTCAAATTCACCTTCGATGCGATTGCCAGCGACCTGGTCGAGTCGCCCCGCAAATACTTTATGGACGACATCGAGAGCATCGAAGCGCCCGATCCACAGACCGTTGTGGTCACCTACAAAGCCATCAAGTGCGATTCGTTGGGAAACCTGACCCAGCCGCTCTTGCCAAGCCATCAGTTCGCCTCTGACTTCAGCGACATCATGACCAGCCCCGAAAACGAGTCGCCTTCGGTCAGCGCCGGCCCCGTAGTCTTCCAGGAATGGACGCGTGACGAAAGTGTCGTTACCTTGGGCAACGATGACTACTTCAAGGGTGCGCCCTACATGGACGGCTGGATCTACAAAGAGATCCCCGATGCAGGCGCTCGCCTCGCCCAGCTTCAAACGGGCGAAGTCAATCTGATCACGCTGCAGCCCGAACAGTTGGCCGCTGTCGAACTGGATCCGAACCTGTCGATCTACAAGTACGAAGATGACGGTTACGACTACATCCATCTGAATCTGGCCAACCCCGAAAACCCGCAGCCCGGTCTCGACGAGGAAGGCAACCCCATCGAACAGGATCCCCATCCTGTTTTAGGTGACAAAAACGTGCGCCAGGCCATCGCCTACGCCCTCGACTACGAGTCGATCATCAATCAAGTCTATCTGGGCCAGGGATATCGTATGGCCGCCAACGTACTGCCCGCCATCGAGTGGGCCTACAACAACGACATTGAACCCTATCCCTACGATCCGGACATGGCCGCGCAACTGCTCGAAGAAGCCGGATGGGTGGACGGCGACGGCGACGGCGTGCGCGAGAAGGATGGCGTTCCGTTGGCGCTTACCGTGCTCACCAATGCCGGCAATTCCACACGCGAGGATCTGGGCGCCCTGGTGCAGGATCAGCTCAACAGCATCGGCTTCGATATTTCATTCGAAGCGATCGAGTTTGGCACTCTGCTCGAAGAACTGGACAACCAGACCTTTGACATGATCATCCTCGGGTGGACGGGCCTCGGCGCCGACCCCAACGACGATGCCTTCTGGCGGCGTGAGTACGATGTTCCCGGCAGCGGCTTCAATGCGGGCAGCTTCGCCAACGACCGTGTCGAAGAGCTGCTCACGGCCGGCGTCTCTGTGCCCGGCTGCGATCCCGAGCAACGCGCTCCCTACTACAAAGAGATCCAGCAGATCATGCACGACGAAGTGCCCTATATCTTCGTACGCGGTCGCATCAGCAACTACGGCTACACCGACAACTGGCAGGGCATCAATCCTGGGCCATGGAGTTTCTACCACAACATGGAACAATGGTCGCACGTCCCGTAAGTGCTGGCACCAATCAGTAGCCTGACCACAGGCATGCGTAACTGACAAACCTTAACACCGCAGAGTGCAGCGTATCGGGATACGCTGCACTCTGCGCGTCTATCCTCTCCCTCCGTCTTGCCCGGCAACCCAGAACGGAGCGGCACAGAGGCCGCTCCCTACACCATCCGTCTTGCCCGGCAACCCGAAATTGCACCCGATCAATCTAGCCAATTGGACAGGAGTACGTATCGGTGCTACGATTTGCGCCATAAACCCGCCGTCCATATGCATCCCCCAGGTACTACGGTACCTATCCATCCTATTTCGATTGTCTGGGCACACGCCCAAATCAAACAACATGGAGGCTCTATATGCATCAAAAGCGTTTTGCAATCCTGGCCCTACTGCTGATTGCGTCTATGCTGCTGGCAGCCTGTCCGCAACCGGTGCCCGTTGCCCCGGGTGCGCCGGCCGCCGACGGTAGTGGCGCAGCAACAGAGGCCCAAGCCACCGCGGCGCCGATGGCCGAAGTACAGCCGGGCGGCATCTTCATCAATGGCACCAGTGACGATCCGTCTATCCTCAACCCGATTCTGGGTTCAGGCACCAACAGCTCCGATGTTTACAACCTGATTTCCCCGGCCCTGATTGGCACCGATCCGTTCTCGGGCGAAATCGTGCCTTCAGAACTGGCCGAAAGCTGGGACGTCTCGGATGACGGCCTGGTCTGGACATTCAACCTGCGCGACGATGTCTTCTGGAGCGATGGCGAACCGGTCGATGCCGAAGACTTCAAGTTCACCTACGATGCCATTGGCAGCGATCTGGTCGAGACGCCTCGCAAATCCAACATCGAGTTGATTTCGAGCATCGAGACCCCCGATCCCCAGACAGTGGTGGTCACCTTCAATGAAGTCAAGTGCGATGGTCTCAGCGACCTGGGCCTGGGTCTGCTGCCCAGCCACAAGTTTGCTGCCGACTTCAGCGACATTATGACCAGCCCTGAGAACGAAGCCCCCAGTGTCAGCGCCGGCCCGGTTATGTTCCAGGAATGGATCCGCGACGACAGCGTGACCACATTGAGCAACCCGACCTACTTCAAGGGCGCCCCCAATATGGAAGGCTGGATCTACAAAGAAGTACCCGATGCCGGTGCTCGCCTGGCTCAGTTGCAGACCGGCGAGGTCAACTACATCGCCGTCCAGCCCGAACAGCTTGCCTCCGTCAACCTGGATCCGAATCTAAACGTCTACAAGTTCAAGGATGATGGCTACAGCTACATCGCCCTCAACCTGGCCAACCCCGCCAATCCGCAGCCCGGCCTGGATGAGGAAGGCAACGTCGTCGAGCAAGAGCCGCACCCGATTCTGAGTGACAAGAACGTGCGCAAGGCGATTGCCCACGCCCTCGACTACCAGACCATTATCGATCAGGTCTACCTGGGCCAGGGGTATCCGCTGGCCGCCAACGTCCTGCCTGCTGTAGAATGGGCCTACGACCCCAGCATCGCCCCCTACGACTATGACACCGATATGGCTAGCCAGTTGCTCGAAGAGGCCGGTTGGGTGGACAGCGACGGCGACGGCGTGCGTGAAAAAGACGGCGTCACCTTGAGCCTGAACCTGCTGACCAATGCCGGGAACACAACCCGCGAAGACCTGGGCGCCCTGGTGCAGGATCAGCTCAACGCCATCGGCTTCGACATCACCTTCGAGGCCATCGAGTTCGGCACCATGATCGAAAGCATGCTCGGCCAGACCTACGACATGGTCATCATCGGTTGGACGGGCCTCGGCACCGACCCCAACGACGACTCCTTCTGGCGTCGTGAGTTCGACAGCCCCGGCAGTGGGTTCAACTTCGTCAGCTTCAGCAACGAACGCGTCGATGAGCTGCTGAACCAGGGTCTACGTGTACCCGGCTGCGCCACCGAAGAACGTGCACCCTACTACCAGGAGATCCAGCAGATCATCCACGAAGAGGTGCCCTACGTCTTTGTCACCGGTACCGTGGGCAACCAGGGCTACACCAACAACTGGCAGGGAATCGATCCCGGCCCCTGGAGTTTCTACCACAATATGGAAAAATGGTCCCTGGTCCCTTAATCTGACACCTTCAGGTTACTGACAAGGCTCCATTTCGATCAGAAAGTGAGAGGAGCGCAGGCTGATTGCCTGCGCTCCTCTCACTTTATTTTGGCTCGCGGCAAGTCAAAGATCCTTGTTGTATCTGCCAAATGTCTTTTTGTCAGATCGAGACTTTTTTGGTGTAATATAATGATTTAGATTGTATAGTCCCGTCCTGTGCAAATCGCGGCGCAGGCTGGTTTGCGTCTTTTGGAGGATGATAGTGACTCGATATGTAATTCGCCGCCTGCTCCAGGCCATTCCCACGCTTCTGGGCGTCAGTGTGATTGCGTTCATCCTGGTCAACTCCACACCCGGAGATCCCATTCTGATCCGCAATTTTGACCCGAATATTACCCAGGAAACACGCGAGATCATGCGTCGTCAACTGGGGCTGGATCAATCGTTGCCCATTCAGTACGTTCGCTGGTTCACAGGCGTCTCCGTCCGCCCGGGAGACGTTGTTGAGGAATTTACAACAGATACATTTGGCTGCAATTATGTCGGCGTCCTCAATCTCACTTTTTGCGATAGCGGCGGCGGCGTGCTCCGGGGCAATCTAGGCACCAGCATCGAAACCAAGCAGCCGGTGTGGGATCGCATCCGCGAACGCATGGCGGCCACGATGGAACTGGGATTTGCGGCGTTACTTGTGGCGTTGATCCTGGGCGTGCCCCTGGGTGTGCTCAGCGCCGTCTACCAGGGATCGATTTTCGACAACGTGGTGCGTGTCCTGGCGGTTGTGGGCAACGCCGTGCCCGTCTTCTGGCTTGGTCTCATGTGCATTTTCCTCTTTGGCGTCTTTTTGGGGTGGTTGCCCACCGGCGGCAGACAGACGGTGTCATTGACCAATGACTTTGATCTGCTGGATCGGCTGCGCCATTTGATCCTGCCCACCATCATTTTGGCCTTTGGCAACATCGCCGGCATGAGCCGCTTCATGCGCACCGAAACGCTCGAAGTCATTCGCACAGACTACATTCGCACAGCCAAAGCCAAAGGGCTGCCCGGCAACCAGATCTGGTTTATCCACGCCATGCGCAACGCCATGGTGCCCCTGATGACCTTGTTAGGGCCGGCCATTACAGGTGTGCTGACAGGCGCCGTCATCACCGAGACGATCTTTGCCTGGCCTGGGATGGGGCGACTGGCTTTCAATGCTGCCGTTCAACGCGATTACCCAACCGTGTTGGGTACCGTCATGTTCTTCTCCGTCCTCACTATTTTTGGGAACCTGCTGTCGGATATTTTCTACGGCATTGTAGATCCCCGTGTGCGACTGGCCTGATATCAAGCGAAACCTGCATCAGATAGAGCACTCCCGCCTACGCTCCACAGGCCCGGCACACAGAGTGCGAGTGCGTGTTTTTTTGAGAGGAGTTCCAGAGAATGTCCGTTCAGCAAGCTGAAGCACCGTCGGCCGGCGTCGCCGCCACCCTCGCCGCTAACCCCCAATTGCAACGCAAACCTCAAACCTTTTGGGGTATGGCCGTTCGCACGCTACGCAGAGATAAGGTAACCCTGACGGCCCTGGGGTTTCTGTTTGTCCTGGCGATCCTGTCGTTGCTGGCGCCGGTGATCACCGACGCCCTGATCGGCGTTGGTCCGAACCAGACCAACCCGCAGAACTCCTTTGCTCAGCCCTACATCGTGCCCTATGTGGAATGGATTCTGGGCATCGATCCAGTCACGGCGCCAACCTTGCTCGGCAAGTCGGATGGTATCGCACACTGGCTCGGCACCGATCAGCTAGGGCGTGATCAACTGGCCCGTCTGCTCTACGGGGGGCGCGTCAGCCTGGGCATTGCCCTCATGGCCGCAACCATTACCCTGCTGCTGGGCGTCACGGTGGGGGCGATTGCAGGGTTCTTTGGCGGCGTGATCGACGATGTGATCATGTGGGTGATCAACACACTGGTTTCGATCCCCGGCATCTATTTGTTGATCATCGTCACGGCTATCTTCAAGCCCGATCCCATGACGCTGACACTCTTCTTGGGGCTGCTGGGCTGGTTTGGGACGGCGCGTCTGATCCGCGGCAATGTCTTCAAGGTGCGCGAATTGGATTTTGTGCAGGCGGCTCGCTCGATCGGGGCAGGCAACCGCCGCATCATGCTCCAGCATGTGATCCCCAACAGTCTACCCATTATCATCGTCAACGCAGCCATCGATATCGGCGTCCTCATTCTGGTGGAGTCGGCCTTAAGCTTCCTGGGGTTGGGTGTACAACCACCCACGGCAACCTGGGGCAGCATGCTCAATCGCGCCAACAATCTGCTCTTCCTGCGCGACCCGCAGACTGGGGCATACGTGGCCCTACACTTGATCGTGGCGCCGGGTTTGCTCATCACCTTTACGGTGCTCGCCCTCTACCTGATCGGTGACGGGCTGCGCGATGCACTCGACCCCATGATGACGAATTCCAAATAGAGAGCAGTTACAGTTCCCTACCAAGAGGATCTAAAGTGAAGCGCCTTTGAGAACCCGAATTTGACTAGCGTCGGTTGAGTCCGACCGCAGCGGTCGGCGCCCGGAGCTTGCGGAGGGCATTATGGCGCAGCGCCACTAGTGATTTGTCAGGCGTGATTTGATGGTAGGGGCGCTGCTTGCTGCGCCCGCTACGGAATTGCCATCACTTGACCATTGACGCGTCGCTAGTCAGAAAACTCTCGGTTTCGGTGATATGACTAAAAAAGCGTCGCCCAAATGGGCGACGCTTTTTTGTTTACCCCGTATGCTTCAGGTGCTACGCCGCGACAACCTGTCCGGTGTTTTCGTCCACCGGCTTGACCGCATCGTGGAGGAAGCAGGCAACGTAGTGGCCGTCACCGGTGTCGGTGAAGGCCGGCTCGTATTGACGGCAGATGTCCATCACACGCGGACAGCGCGTGTTGAAGTTGCAGCCCTTAGGTGGATTGGCCGGGCTGGGCACATCGCCTTCGAGAATGATGCGCTGCCGCTTCTTCTCGATTTCAGGATCAGGAATCGGAACCGCCGACAGCAGGGCCTGGGTGTACGGATGCAGCGGATTTTCGTACAGCTTGTCGCGATCGGCCAGTTCTACAATCTTGCCCAGATACATGACGGCGATGCGGTCTGAAATATGACGCACCACCGAAAGATCATGGGCGATGAAGAGGTACGTCAGCCCCAGATCATTCTGCAGATCTTCCAAAAGATTGATGACCTGCGCCTGAATCGACACATCGAGCGCCGAAATCGGCTCATCGCAGACAATAAAAGAGGGATTCACGGCCAGAGCCCGGGCCACGCCGATACGCTGACGCTGACCACCGGAGAACTCGTGCGGGTAGCGGTTGATGAAGTAGGGGTTCAGCCCCACAATCTTCAACAGTTCCTGAACACGTTCCTGACGCTCTTTGCGATTGCTGCCGATGTTATGGACTTCAAGCGGTTCGCCGACAATGCTGCCCACCGTCATGCGTGGGTTCAACGATGCATACGGATCCTGAAAGATCATCTGCATCCGCCGTCGCATGCGGCGCAGATCGCCGCTTTTCATCTTCGTCAGATCCTGGTCCTCGAAGACGACAGCGCCATCGGTGGGATCGTAGAGCTGCAAAATCGCTCGACCAGTAGTCGATTTGCCACAGCCCGACTCACCGACCAGCCCCAACGTCTCACCGCGCACGAGATCAAAATTGATGCCGTCGACGGCCTTAATGCTGCCCACCTGGCGCTGGATGATGATGCCCCGCGAAATTGGGAAGTGCATCTTCAGATTGCGCACACTCAGCAAGATATCCTGCTTGGCTACGCTGGCGCCGCCCGTAATATTGCCTGCGCTTTGTACTGGTTGCTCGCTCATCGGATGGCCTCTGCCTCTACATCTGTAGTTGGATCGTAAACGTTGACTTCAGAGATATCCACCCAACAGGCGGAACGATGACCAGGGCCGACTTCCATCAACGGCGGGTTTTCCTGCCAGCATTTTTCCATCTGGAAGGGGCAACGCGGTGCAAACGGGCAGTGGCTGGGCGGATCGAGCAGATCTGGGGGTAGCCCTTCAATCGGGATCAACCGTTTCTGACGGCCCAGATCCAGGCGTGGAATGGAGCGCAGCAAGCCCAACGTGTACGGGTGCCGAGGCTGGGCGTAGAGCGAATCTACGTCTGCTTCTTCGACGATAAAGCCGGAGTACATGACGATCACACGCTCGGCCATACCGGCAACTACACCCAAGTCATGGGTAATCCAGATGACGGCCATGCCCAGTTCTTCTTTGAGACGCTGCACCAGGTCAACGATCTGGGCCTGGATCGTCACATCCAAAGCAGTGGTTGGTTCGTCCGCAATCAAGAGTTGCGGATTACAGCTCAGCCCCATCGCAATCATCACACGTTGGCGCATTCCACCCGAGAACTGATGCGGATAATCATCCAAACGAGAACTTGCACCTGGAATACCCACCAGTTCGAGCAACTCGACGGCGCGCTTGCGGGCTTCATCCCGGTTCATGCGCAGGTGTAACTCGATAGCCTCGGTGATCTGCCGGCCGATCGTCAAAACAGGATTGAGCGAAGTCATGGGATCCTGGAAGATCATGGCGATGCGATTCCCACGAATCCGCCTCAGCTCCTCCTCCTTTAGCTTCAGCAGATCCTGTCCATCGAACCAGACCTCGCCGTCGACGATCTTGCCCGGCGGTTCTGGAATCAAGCGAATGAGCGACATCACGCCCACGCTCTTGCCGCTACCCGATTCTCCCACAATGGCGAGGGTTTCGCCCTGGTCCACCTGGTATGAAATACCATTGACCGCATGCACGACGCCATCTTGTGTGAAGAACTGGGTTTTCAGATTCTTTACTTCTAGCAACTTCGCCATTGAGGCCTACTCCTCTGAAAACTGGTCGATGAGGGCACAAAAAAATGGTGCAGTTTCAATTTCAACACAATGAACATATTTGGATAATATTTTAGCTGTGTTGACATTTCATAGGGTTCCCCTGGGTCAATTCGGTGTTGAGCGACAATAGGCCAGGAGACCGCACGGTAAATGTCAACGAAACGTAATAGAATCAGGAGCATCTTATGCTTACGGTTAACAGCAAGCTAGCCCATCAATACGGAGAGGAATTAGCATCTCGTTTTCCAGGTACAACAGGAAAATGCCGGCGTCCATAACGCTGCTGTCGAACGGATTTCAGGGGGGTCCGCTCAAGGATTGCCAGGGACGGAGAAGACTCAGACGATGCGCGCTCCCATAGGTCTAGACAAAGCTTATTCGTTAAGGTTTGCCCGGCAGCGCTGCCTTTGGCAGTAGAATATGCAGTATCCTAGCAAGCTTTAGGTGCTTTGTCAATTTGCTATAATAGTGCCGCCCCCAATTGAGGGTGCGCTCTTTACAGACGCTAGCCAGGCGCGTAACCGCTCAATCTGTGCGGTCACGGCGCGGCGGCTGGTGCCCCCCTCGGCGTCACGCTGATCAACGCTGCGTTCATAATCCCACACGCTTTGGATATCCTCGGCAAAGGCCGGGTGCAGCGATTGCAACTGCGCCAGTGAGAGCGCGGTGAGGGCAATGCCGTTTTCTTCGGCCAGCCGCACAGCCGCACCGGCGACATGATGCGTTTCGCGGAAGGGAATCCCCTTGCGCACCAGATACTCGGCCAGATCGGTGGCGAGCATCTCGGGCACCAAAGACTGGGCCATGCGCGGCGCGTTCACCGTGAGCGTAGCGATCACACCCGCCGCAATTTGCAAAGAGCCGCTAAGCGTATCCACGGCGTCAAAAAGGGGTTCTTTGTCTTCTTGAAGATCTTTGTTATACGTGGCAGGCAGCCCCTTGATCGTCATCATCAACCCGCTCAAATCGCCGAAGACCCGGCCCGACTTGCCGCGCAACAGCTCCATCGAATCGGGGTTCTTTTTCTGCGGCATCAAACTGCTGCCGGTGCTGTAGGCATCCGCCAGGGTAACAAAGCCAAACTCGCGGCTGCTGTAGATGATCAAGTCTTCGGCCAACCGGCTCATGTGGATCATGGTCAGTGAGGCCCAGAAAAGAAACTCGGCGATGAAGTCACGGTCGCTGACGCTGTCCATGCTGTTGGCGCTGACACCCTCAAAGTCCAGTGATTGCGCCAGCGCAGCGCGATCCACCTGAAACGGATTCCCGGCCAACGCACCTGCCCCTAGCGGCAGTTGATTGACACGGCGGCGGACCTCGCTCAGGCGTTCGGCGTCACGCTGCCATGCCCAGGCGTGGCTCAGCAGCCAATGGCTCCAGCGTACAGGCTGAGCGGGCTGCAAATGCGTATAGCCGGGCATCAGCAGATCGATCTCATGTTCGGCACGCTCTAGCAAGGTGGCGATCAGATCGTGGAGATGGCCGGCCAGCAAATCGATCTCCTGGCGCAGCCAGATCCGGATATCGGTAGCAATCTGGTCATTGCGGCTGCGCCCTGTGTGAAGTCTGCCCGCCACATCACCGATCAGTTCGCTCAGCCGTCGCTCATTGGCGGTATGAATGTCCTCATCACCGGCCTCAGTGGCGAACCGTCCTTCAGCCCACTCCTGGCCCACCTGCTCCAAACCGGCAACGATCGCTTCGGCCTGTGTGGCGGTGAGAAGGCCGCTGCCGACCAGAGCCTGCGCATACGCCTGACTGCCTCGAATATCGGCTCGCCACAACCTTCGGTCAAAGGGAAGCGAGGCGTTAAACGCCTCCATCAACGGATCCGTTTTTCCGCTAAAACGTCCTCCCCACAGTTTTGCAGACATGACTTCTTCCTTCCCAAACAGAGCGTACCGGTTAAAGAACAATGTCATTAGTGTCATGTCAAGTGTTGACATGGCACTAATCAGCCGAATAGTTGAAGAACAATCATAAAACAGGGACGACGATTTGTGAATCCGGACGAGAGGCGAGACGGATGGACACGGAGGTCCATCCCTAGGGTAGGGGCCGGCCTCTGTGCCGGTCCGTTCTGCGTTCTCCCGCTGGTCCAGGTTTGCCCACGGCAAGAGGCAAATGATACGCTATACCAAGCGTGGAGAACAAGGATCAGGAGCCATTTATCGCCATGTCCAACTACCGAAAAGACACCCAATCTAACAAAGACGATTCGAGAACACCTCACGAAGCTGACCGCCAGAAGACCAAACTGGATCTGGCCAAAGATCTCAAACAGAATGGCAAAGATGAGGGTAGCGCCGACACCGCAAATGTGAAGCGTCGCCCCCGCACGCCCGAAGAGTGGCAGAGCCTGGCCACCCAGCAAATTGAAGAAGCCATCGAACGTGGTGACTTCGACAACCTGCCCGGGTATGGCAAACCGCTCAACCTCTCTGAAAACCCCAACGAGCCGGCCGACATGCAAATGGCCAATCGACTGCTCAAAAACAACGAGCTGGCCCCGTCATGGATCATCGATCGAAAGACCCTAGTAGCGGAGGTGGACGCAGTCCGCGCCGACGTGGAGCGCCGCCTCGATTGGTATCGCCACACCGCGGTTCAGTCTGACGACGAGCAAGCAAGGTCCACACTGGCCGCAGACTGGGCGGCACAACTCGCCGCCTGGGACGAAGCCATCGCCGACCTCAACCGGCGCATCCTCGATCTGAACCTCTCTTTGCCCATCTGGCGCATGGAGTTGATGCGTTTTAACCTCGACCGCGAACTTGCCCGTCTCGGCGCCGGGCGATCCATGTTCAGCACGGATTGAGCTGCTCAAGCCAATCTCGATCGCCGACTTCGCCGGCAAGTTTTATTCACCTATTGACAAACTGCCGCGCATAACATATGTTATTGATAACATATGTTATGCGCGGCAGTTTGTTTTTGGCGCCGCACCATACCCGACGTAACACTCGGCCCAATCCATCACGCTGGCTCATTCTCAGGATCTTATGATGTCACTCAAATACGCGATTCTCGGCTTTCTCAGTTGGCAACCGCTCGCCGGCTACGATCTCAAAAAACTGATCGGGGATTCGCCCACCCACTACTGGTCGGGCAACAACAATCAGATCTATCGCACCCTGGTTGACCTGCACAACGAGGACCTCGTCACCCGCCAAATCGAACACCAGGACGATAGCCCCTCGCGCAAGATCTACACCATCACCGAGGCCGGCCGCATCCAACTCAAACAGTGGGCACAGTCCCGCCCCGAGCTGCCCGAGTGGAAGGTCCCCTTTCTGGTGCAGTTGGCGTGGACCCAGGATCTTACTCCCCAGGAAATGGATGCGCTGCTGGCATCCTACGCCGAGCGGCTGCGCGTCGAAGTGCTGATGCTGCGCCAACTGGCAGGGCGAGGCGCACCCACGCCGGATCGGTCGCCGCGCGAGTCGTTTGTATGGGATCAGATCCAGACACGCTGGATCGATCTCTATGAAAACGAACTATCCTGGGTCAATTCGTTGCGTGAACAACTTCGTCTCTAAATTGGACAAGAAAGGAACGAATGATGACAGCGCACGCGATTTTCAATTCTGAGGCCGGGGAGCAGGCGATCATGCGACTGTACGACGAAGCGCTGGCAACCTGGCCCGTTGCCCACGAGACCCGCAGCGTCGCTACCCGCCACGGGGACACATTCGTCATTGCCAGCGGCGACCCGGCAGCCCCGCCTCTCTTCCTTTTGCACGGGGCTGGGATCAACTCGGCCATGTGGGGCGCCGATGTCGCCACCTACAGCCGCCACCACCGTGTCTATGCCGCGGACCTACCCGGCGAACCCGGCAAAAGCGCCCACAATCGCCCACCGTGGCAAGGTGCGGCCTTCGCCGAGTGGCTCGAAGATCTGTTTGCTGCACTGTCGGTGGGGCAGGCCACGCTGATCGGCCTATCCCAAGGCGCATGGACGGCATTGCGCTTCGCCACCATCCATCCGGACAAAGTGGACCGGCTCGTGCTGATCACACCCGGTGGCGTCATCCCTGACAAGCTGTCGTTCGTCCTGCGCGTGATCCCGCTGATGATGCTGGGCGATTCGGGAATCCGACGCCTTGTGCGTACGCTCTTCGCCAGCCAACCTGTACCCGACGGCGTCGAAGCGATCACCATGACGATGATGAAGCACTTCAAGGCGCGCACGGGGATGCTTCCCCTCTTTAGCGACGAAGAATTACGCAGGCTGACCATGCCCGTCCTCCTGATCGGCGGCGACGAGGACGCTCTGCGCGACAACCGCCGCATCGCAGCCCGGCTCGACGCCCTGCTGCCTAATCTCACGGTAGAAATCATTGCCGGCGGAGGACACGCCTTGTTGCATACGGTGGGAATAGTAGAGGCGTTTGTGCGGGGATGACTCATCAGTCTGCCTCCGGTGCGGCGCACTGGCCAGTGCGCCGCACCGGAGGCAACCACTCAACGTCTACGCAAACAGCGACGTCATCTGCTCTTCGCGCAGCATCTTGTTCATTTCCTCGTCGCTGGGGCGCTCGCCGTTAAAACGACTGGCGGCGTCGAGGACTTTGGGCAGCACGTGAATATCGCCCACGGTGTTGAGGAAGATATCGCCACGGCCCAGGATCCAATGCACGGCGCGGTCGATGTCGGCCTGATCTTCCAGCGGCTGATACCAGGTCGAGCGCGTGCGTTCCGTGGTGCTCCACGGTCCCCGCGTGATCGACTTGATGGTCTGAATGGCGATGCCACGCTTCTTGGCCAGATCCACCACCCGCTCGAATTCCTCGGCGTACTTGCTGTTTTGCTTCATCACATAGTTCCACGGCAAGAGGATCGAGTCGAAGTCGAACTGCTGAAGGCTGCGATAGTGAAAGGCAGGGATGTTGAGCCCGTGCCCGGTGACGCCGATGAACCGTACCAGGCCTTCTTCGCGAGCTTCGATGGCGGCTTCGAGCGCACCATTCTCGCCCAACGCCGTATCCCGATCATCGGGATGGCCCAGGTTATGTAACTGGATCAGATCGACGTTGTCGACACGCATCCGTTCCAGCGATCGGTGAATCTCCTCGCGCGCCTTGGCGTACGTGCGTTCGCCCGTCTTGGTGGCGAGGAAGAACTGATCGCGGTACTTTTCCAGCCACGGGCCCAGCCGATCCTCGGCAGCGCCGTAGCTGGCGGCGGTGTCGATGTGGTTGACGCCATACTCCATCACCAGTTCCATGGTGCGATCGGCTTCAGCCTGGGTCACCCCACCGAGGGCGGCGGCGCCAAACAGGGTAACGCTACTTTCGTGGCCAGTACGACCAAATGGACGTCGTTCGATACTTGGCATTGTATGTTCCTTTCTACAACAAAAACAGGATAAACAGGATAAACAGGATGGGTAAAGAACACGAAACGATTGAGGTACGAAACCGGATCAAGGCAGACTTGCTTCGAGCCATGAAGTCGGGTCACAAAGCGGATGTGATCACGTTGCGCACCTTGATTGCGGCCATCGATAACGCTGAGGCCATCCCGCTCGACGAGCCATTGCCTCCCACCATCGGACGAAGCAACGATGTGCAGCGCAAGCTGCTCGGCGCTCAAGAGATCCAACAGATCCTACAGCATGAGGTGGACGAGCACCGAGCCGCCATCACGGAATACGCACGCCTCGGTCTGAGCAAGCAGGTAGAGACGCTGACTGCGGCCATTGAACTCATCCAACGCTATGCTGAGGAGCAGATGTAGCCGTCTGTTGAAAGAAGCGTATATAGGCCGCCGCGTGCACCGCATCATAGATCTGGCGCACGGGCACGCCGGCCGCGTCGGCCAGGCGGCGGCAGTCCTCGTACTCGGGCGCAGCGCCCACGAGATCATCGCCGATCCACTTGAGTTTGACCTGCGCCTGGCCGTAGCTTGTCTGCACAGGGCGAATTTCACGGCGGGCCACGTGACGCCGCGCCGTGCGCACACGCACGCCCAGAGTTGTCGTCTCGCGCAACAGCAGGTCGGCCAGTTGAGATTCCAAATCCAACGCAGCCAGCACGCTCAACAGCACCGCCGGGCGATTTTTCTTCATGCCGATAGGTGCCGTCCACACGTCCAGGGCGCCGGCGGCGAAGAGTCGTTCGTTGACGGCGCCGAAGAGTTCGGGCGACATGTCGTCGATGTTGGTCTCTAAAACCACGACCTGGCGCAGATCAGGCAGTTGCTCCTGCGCATCAAATGACAAGGAAGCCTGGCGCGATTCCTGACCTATCCAGAGACGGGCAAGATTGGGCCAGTCGAACTCTTTCTGCCCCGCACCCCAACCGATGTGAGAAAGCGTCATCGGGGGCTGGGCGAAAGAGGCCAGCTCGGCCAGCAGCGCCGCCCCCGTGGGGGTGACCAGCTCTCCCGGTCCCGGCGCAGGGCGGGTCATTGCGCCGGCCGCTGCCAACAACTCCAGCGTTGCCGGCGCCGGCAACGGGATCTTACCGTGCATGCTGTTGGTCCAGCCGTGGCCCAGCGGCAGCGGGGAGGCGTAGAGGGCGTCGATGCCCGACTCATGCAAACCGGCGCAGACGCCGACGATGTCCACAATAGCGTCCAGCGCGCCGACTTCGTGGAAATGGATCGATTCCACCGTAGCGCCGTGAACCCTGGCCTCGGCTTTGGCCAGCCGTGTGAAGACCGCCACCGCCCGTGCCTTGACCAGTTCGGGCAGGTGGGCGGCCTCGATGATGGCGCGCACATCGCTGAGATGGCGGTGAGCATCCCCTTCGGCCACACTCACATGCACGAGCCTGGCACGCAGCGGGCCGCGCATCACCTCCTCGGCGCCGATCTGCCAGCTATCGGGCGGCAGCGCCAGCGCTTCCACCACCGCGCGCAACCGCTCCAGCGGCCAGCCGGCGTCTACCAGGCAACCCAGAAACATATCCCCCGAAATGCCGGAAGGGGTGTCGAGATAAGCGATCGTTGCCATTGTGCTTGTTATCGCCTTTATCCAACCAATTCTGCTACCGAGATGACGGCGCCATTCGTCGCCCCATTCGCCGAGCCGTTGAGCGATCCGCTGCGGAAGCCGGCCAGGTCCAGGGTAACGAAACGGTAGCCGGCGGCTTTGATGTCGGAACTGATCTGCGCGTGATGCTCGATCGCCCTGGCGAACTCCTCGGCAGGCAGTTCAATGCGCGCGATCTCGCCGTGATGGCGCACACGAAACTGGCGAAAACCCAGATCGACCAGCACATCTTCGGCTGCTTCGATCTGGCGTAGCAGTTCGGGTGTTATCGCCGTGCCGTGCGGCACCCGCGAGGATAGACAGGCCATGGCCGGTTTGTCCCACACGGGCAGATCCAGATAGCGAGAGATCTCTCGCACCTCGGGCTTGGTGATCGCCGCCTCGACCAGCGGAGATCGTACCCCGCGCTCGCGGGCGGCCATGATCCCAGGGCGCACATCGCCCAGATCGCTGGCATTGGTGCCATCCACCACCAGCCCCCAATCCTCGGCCACCAGGATCGACTTGAGCCGGTTGTGCAGTTCAGATTTGCAGAAGTAGCAGCGGTTGTTGGGATTGGCCGCGTAGTTCTCGTCAAGATATTCTTCGGTGTCAACCAGACGATAGGGCACACCCAGTTCCTCGGCCAGTTTGACGGCATCGCGCATCTCTCGGGTGGGATACGATGGCGAAACGCCAATACAGGCCAGCGCCTTATCGCCCAATTCGCCATAGGCAACCGCCATCACCAGCGCGCTGTCCACACCGCCCGAATAGGCGACCAGCACCGAGCCGGCCTGGCGCAGGATATCGCGCAGATGATTCAATTTATCGAGTACGGCAGGGGAGATCGATTCTGTCATGTTTGTTGATATTTCCTTAAAAGTGGTGAGCCAGAGCAGAGATTGGGGATGATAATGCCCGATCTCTATTCTTTGCTCCCCGTCTTCACGATTCGCTGATTGATCAGGGCCGCGATGTGACCGGCGCCGAAGCCGTTGTCGATGTTCATGACAGCCACGCCCGAGGCACAACTGTTGAGCATGGAAAGCAGCGCGGCCACGCCGCCGAAACTGGCGCCATAGCCCACCGAGGTGGGCACCGCGATCACCGGCGCGTCGGTCAACCCACCGACGACGCTGGCCAGGGCTGCTTCCATGCCCGCTACCGCCACGATGACGTTGGCGCTCTGCAACGCAGGCACGTGCGGCAGCAGCCGATGCAATCCCGCCACGCCCACATCAAAGATGCGCTGCGCCCGATGACCCATCAGATCCAGGGTCAGCGCCGCTTCTTCGAGAACGGGCAGATCGCTCGTCCCCGCGCAGATGACGACGACACCGGCATGACGTGGCGCATCCGGTTCTCGATCGAGCCAGATACAGCGCGCCAGCTCATTGTACCGCAGATCAGGGACTTGTTGCGAGGCCGCCGCGAAATGCTCGGGCGTGGCGCGTGTCCCCAACAGGCGCGGGCTGCGTTCGGCCAGGCGCAGCGCAATCGACGCCACCTGAGCAGGCGTCTTGCTTTCACAGTAGATCACCTCAGGGAAGCCGCTGCGCAGTGTGCGATGGTGATCCAGCGTGGCGAAGTCGCCCACTGCCTCGAAAGGCAGCGAGCGCAACGCCGTTAACGCGTCGTCGACAGGGATCTCCCCGGCGGCGACTTTAGACAGGAGTAGATGAAGCGACTTCTGATCCATTTATCCCAGCACGCTAAATTCAGCGGGGCCGAAATCCGCCTCGTAGTAGGGGCTGACCATACGGCCGGGCGGCACCAGCTCGTCGACTCTGGCGCGATCCTCGTCGGTAATGGTGACGTCGAGTGCACCCAGGTTGTCTTCAAGCTGTTCCATGGTGCGCGGGCCGATAATCGGGCTGGTGATGCCGGGTTGGTGCATGGCCCAGGCCAGCACAAACTGCGAGAGGGTGACGCCCTTGGCATCGGCCAACGGCTGCAAGCCGTCGATCACGTCGAAGATGGCGTCCACCATACGCCGCTGCAAATGCGGATTGGATTCCACGTTGGCAAAACGGCTATCTTCGGGTGGCGTCGTGTTGCGCGAATACTTGCCGGTGAGCAACCCACCCGCCAGCGGGCTCCACGGGATCAGCCCGATGCCGTAGGTGCGCGCCATGGGCACCAATTCGCGCTCGATGCGCCGATCTAGAATATGATAGGGCGGCTGCTCAGAGACGAACCGGTTGAGCCCCAGTTCCTTCGAGATCCAGATCGATTCGGCCACCTGCCAGGCGGCGTAGGTGCTGGTGCCAATGTAGCGCACCTTGCCGGCGCGGATCAGATCGTCCAGAGCGCGCAGCGTCTCGTCGATGGGGATGTCCGATTGCGGGCGGTGGATCTGATAGATGTCGATGTAGTCGGTCTGCAAACGGCGCAGACTGGCGTCACATTGCTCGATGATATGACGGCGGCTGTTGCCAGACATATTCGGATCATCGTCGTCCATGCGGCCGTGAACCTTGGTCGCCAGCACGATCTGGGCGCGCTTGCCATTGCGTTTGAGCGCTTCGCCGGTTACTTCCTCGCTGCGGCCGCGGCTGTAAACATTGGCCGTATCGAGAAAATTCAGACCCGCATCGAGGGCGCGATCGATGATGGCGTAGGAGTCATCGGGTGTCGTCTTGCCGCCAAACATCATGCAGCCGAGACAGAGCGGGCTGACCTTCATTCCGGTACGTCCGAAAGAGCGAAATTCCATTGGGGGAACCTCCTTAGGATTATGTGATGGGGAGATGAACAACAGACTACACTTGCAGTATACTATATTTTTCGTACTGACTGAACTTTCGTCTTCCCAAAACCGGTACAGTACTGCTCTGCCTCATACGGTTAAGGGGTTCAACACTCGAATACCTGCGGAGAAAACACGCCCACATGCGGCTGATTCCGTATGCACCCGCACGCGGCGGTGCTCACTCCGCCCGTCACTTATGACATTGGTTGAAATGTTACCGCCGAAATTTATCCTGGAGAGAGTATATGAGCAATAAACAAGTGATCGTGATCGGTGCAGGTCTGGCAGGGTTAAGCGCGGCACGTGAACTGAGCCGCAACGGCGTGGGCTGTACGCTCCTCGAAGCATCCGACGGCGTCGGCGGTCGCGTACGCACCGACATTGCGGACGGGTACAAACTCGACCGCGGCTTTCAAGTGCTATTGGATGCCTACCCCGAAGCCAAAGAGCAACTGGATTATGCTGCCCTGGATCTGCATGCATTTGCACCGGGGGCGCTGGTACGTTTCAACGGGAGTTTCCATCGAGTGGTCGATCCCTGGCGTCGGCCCGGCGGCCTGCTAAGCAGTGTCGCCGCCCCGATTGGCTCGTTGCTCGATAAGGTCAGAATCGCCCAACTGCGCAGGGACGTGAGCAAGGGCAGCGTCGACTCGTTGTGGCAGCGCCCCGCCACGTCCACTCTGCAACGACTGCGTAGGGCCGGATTCTCAGACACGATCATCGATCGCTTCTTCCGTCCCTTCTTTGGTGGCATCTTTCTGGATCGCAACCTGGGCACATCCAGCCGGCTCTTCGACTTCATCTTCCGAATGTTTGCCGAGGGAGACACTGTGCTACCGGCGGGCGGCATCGGTGCCATCCCGGCCCAGCTTAGCGCAGGATTGCCGGAAGGCACGCTGCGCTTGAACACCAAAGTGCAGGCGTTGGTGGAAAACGGAGTGAAGTTGGCGAACGGTGAAACGCTGACCGCGGATGCCGTCATCGTGGCGGTGGAAGGACCCGAAGCGGCGCGCCTGCTCGACGAAGTCCACGATCCTGGGGCGCGCAGCGTCACCTGTCTCTACTTTGCGACAGAGCGTGCGCCCATCTCAGCGCCCATACTGATCCTCAACGGCGACGGCAGCGGGCCGATCAACAACCTCTGTTTCCCCAGCCAGATTGCCCCCTCTTACGCGCCGCCCAACCGCACGCTGGTCTCGGTGACGGTGCTGGGCAACCCCGAAGCGGACAACGAGTTGCTGCGCGCGCAAGTGCAGGGGCAGCTAATCGACTGGTTCGGCGCCGTGGCCAAGCAGTGGGATTTCCTGCGCGCCTACCGTGTTCACTATGCGCAACCGGCGCAGCCGCCCGCGGCGTTGGAACCGGCGCGGCGTCCTGTCCAGGTGCGACCGGGTATCTACGTCTGCGGTGATCATCGCGACAATGCCTCGATCAACGGCGCTATGGTGTCAGGACGGCGCACGGCTGAGGCGGTGATTAGAGAATAGTCCGTCGCGCCTGAATCCTTACCGCTGTTGGTAGAAATGCCAGCCGCCCAGTTCGGTCGGGTTGCCGGGATCGTCCGCCAGCAGCGCGGCATAGTTCTCGGCGACTTTGCGGAAGGCGTTGGCGTGCTGCTCGATGATGGCCGGTTCGTAGTGTTTGAACCAGGGAATGCTGTAGGTCAGTTGCCCGATCTCTTCGCTGACCGGCAGGCTGCCCGCCGGTTGGCGCAGATCGCGGTTGCTAAAGGCGATGCGCGTGGGCCGGTCATGGCCGTAGACGTCGGCGACGTTGAGCAGCGGGTGCAGATGCAGTGGCTTGTTGACGCCCGGCGTGCAATCGCTCCCTTCGGCGCGCACGGCTTCGGCAAAGCGGGTCACAGAGAGCCCACCCAGTTCAGCAGGTCTGTAGAGACCGTGGGGCGCGTACCAGCCCGCCATGTTGCTGTCAGAATCGGTGGGCGTACGGTGGGCTTTCAGCCCCGGCACATCGGCCAGCAGATCCCAGAAGTAGTTCATGGCCTTGCGGATGGTGGCGATGCGCTCGTCGTAAACCTTCAACTGCACGCGGCCCACGGCGGAACTCATCTGGTGCATGCGGTATTTGTAGCCGCCCAGCGGCAGCCCGCGCAGCGCTCGCAGCTCCTCGTCTTCGATGCGTTCGTCGAACCGCTCGTAGTGACCAAAGGCAATGGCGCGCTCGTAGATGGTGCGATCGTTGGTGGCAAGGATGCCCGCTTCGCCGATGGCCAGCGACTTGCCGCTCATTAAGGACATGGCCGCCACGTCGCCGAAGGTGCCTAGTTTGCGCCCTTTGTAGAGGCCGCCCTGGGCGTGGGAGACATCCTCGATCACCTTGATGTTGTGCCGCCGCGCAATTTCCATGATCGGGTCCATGTCGGCGGGGTGCCCCATGTAGTGGACGACCATGATCGCTTTCGTGCGGTCGGTGATGCGCTGTTCAATGTCGTTGGGGTCGATGCACAGGGTGTCGGGCAGGATGTCGGCAAAGACAACGGTGCCGCCCAGCGAGAAGACCTGCAAGACCGAGGCCCAATAGGTGAGGCTGGGGCAGATGATCTCGTCGCCGACGCCGACTTCGCAGCCGAACATGGCGCAATGCAGGGCCGATGTGCCGGTATTGCAGCCCAGCGCATAGGTCAGCCCCTGCCAGGCGGCGAATTCCTGCTCGAACTGGCGCGTCACATCGGTGCCCGACATGGCCCCACGGCGCAACACGTCGAGCACAGCCGCCTCGTCCTCCTCGGTAACGATGGGCCAATGGAAGATGTCTTTGTTCTGGGCGTCCACTGCAGGCGCGCCGCCGAGGAGCGCGAGATTGGTTTGGGTGAGTGTCATGGTGATCTCCTGGGCTTGTCGATGATTGATCTGCCGAATGTGCTTACTATAAAGCCACACGGCCTGGCTGTCCACCTGTTCGGCGCCGGAGTCCAATTCAGATCGGGGCGAAAGTGCCGGGGACTTGCCGAAGTCCATGATCACCGGAGGCGGCAGGTGGAATCTGTGGAGCCGTGTCGGTTCCAGTATGATATACTATCCATATGAGCATACGATTTTCCTGGGACAGCAGAAAAGCTGCCCTCAATCGTAGGGTGCACGACGGTGTTACATTTGAAGAAGCAGCCACCGTTTTTCGTGATCCAATCGCCGTTATCTTCGACGACGATGAACATTCGAACGAAGAATATCGTGAGTTGATCATCGGTCACTCGACCCGCAATCGATTGTTGATCGTATCATTTACTGAACGCGAGGATGTGATTCGTATCATTAGCGCTCGCAAAGCTGATGCGGGTGAACAAAGAGCCTTTGAACATGCCAGAAGATAAATTGGAAACCACTCAAGGCGATGCAACTTAAATGAACACTACGATTTCGATTATGGTAAAGCCATGCCGAATCGTTTTGCGACGCGCCTTGCTCAAGAGCAGGTGATGGTTGTACTTGACCCCGATGTGGCAGCTATCTTCCCCACCTCAGAAGCGGTGAATGAAGCACTTCGCGTATTGGCAACCGCGGCTCAGAATTTGCCACATAGTCCACCTCAACGCCCCCCGCACACCCCGTAAGACACCTGCTGTTCCTGCCGTGTTCGGCAACGACGTGCCCAGACACAGCGTCCCCTTAATCCGGCACCAAGCGCAACGCGTTGTCACAGTAGATCTTCGCCATCACGTCCTCAGGCAGACCAAGGCCGTTGAGGAAGTCTTGCAGCCGGTTGTCAAAGTAGTCGCGTCCGTAGAGGAGGCGATCCTGAAATTCGGTGAGAAAGTCTACGGCGAATTCAGGATCACGGCTGAGGGCCGTCAATGCCGAACCGGCGGAAAGGTCGGCCATCAGGTTGGGGTAGTCGCGGAACATCTGCGAGACCTTGCCGCCCGGCTCTACCTTGCCCGTTGGGTAGGGGACCTTGTTGTACTGGTCATCCCCCGAGATGTGGGCCCAGAAACCCGGCGCATGGCCGATGAAGAGGGTGTCGGGGCAGGCGCGCACCGCCCGTTCAAAGGGATCGATGCCGCCGCCATACCACCAGTTGGGGCGAGGATACTTGCGCCCGCTGTCAAATTCGTAGTCGATGTGCACGGTTACGGGCAGCTTCTTCTCGCCGCAAAAGCGGAAGAGGCGCAGCGCATCCAGATCATCGTACATCATGCGCAGTTTCAGTTCGCCGTACACCTGTACACCGTGCACCTCTATCGCCGCTTCCAGTTGGTCAATGGCGTCAGGCCGGCGCGGGTCAGGCCCGTAGCAGAGCACGAACTTGTCCGGCGCCGCCTGCTTGTAGGCCAGACAGCGCGAAAAGGGGATGGGGTAGCCGTTGTCCGCAATCAGCGACACCGTGTTGTAGTTGGGATCGTACTCGCTGATGGGGGCTTCCCACGAGAGCAGCCACGTCTTGTCGATGTTGTACTGCGCCATGTTGGCCAGGAACTTCGTCAGATCATGGCGATGCCAATCCGGATGATTGTGAGCGTCGATAATGCGCATTGGTGTCGGACCTTTCCTGGGTGTGGAGGAGAAGAATGGCGGCCGAGAACTTCCACCCCATGATAGCCTATCCGCAAGCAATGGCCCAGGCCACCGATCGCATTGTCCAAGGCAAATTGACCTGACAAGGGAATTCCTGCAAGCGCAAAAAAGGTGGTTGACACCCTTTTCTCTCCGTGTTACTGTATTGTTACCGGTCCCGATACCGGTAACAGGCTTTACCCCAGCACACCCATGCCCGAGTAGTAGTGTCATGAGCCAGATTCGAATCACGATCACCCAGGTTGCCCGCCAGGCCGGCGTCTCTAAACAGACGGTCTCGCGTGTGCTCAACAATCGCCCCGATGTCGCGGATGAGACGCGTCAGCGGGTGCAGCAAGTGGTCGACGCCCTGGGCTATCGCCCCAGCAGCATTGCCCGCAGCCTGAGCCGTGGCAACAGCCAGACGTTAGGCGTCGTCGGCTATGGGCTTGAATACTTTGGCACATCGCACATTCTGTCTGGGATCGAACAGAAGGCCAATCATTTGGGCTACAGCCTGCTCCTCAACCTGATTCGCCAACCAGAGCGCACCGACGTCCACGAGATTCTCGACAAACTGGTAGCCCTGCACGTAAACGGCATCATCTGGGCAGCGCCGGAGATCGGCAACAACCGCACCTGGCTGGAAGATCTGTCTCGTTCGGTGCCCGTGCCTATCGTCTATTTGAGCACCCGCCCGCGCCCCAATCAGTTTGTGGTCAACGTAGACAACCGCAGCGGCGGCTGCACGGCAACGGAGCATCTGCTGGCCCAGGGACACCGCAGAATCGGGTTGATCACCGGGCCGCTGCACTGGTGGGATGCGCTCCAGCGTCGGCTTGGCTGGCAGGATGCGCTCACGGCCGCCAATCTGCCGGTGGATGGATCGTTGATCGCAGAAGGCGATTGGTCGGCCGCCAGCGGGGAACAAGCCTTCCACAAACTCATGTCGGCCCACCCTGATCTGGACGCCATCTTCGCCTGCAACGATCAGATGGCGCTGGGCGTGATCCGGGCGGCCTACGCCACAGGACGGCGCATACCCCACGATTTGGCACTGGTGGGCTTCGACGATATCCCAGAGGCAGCCTACTTCACGCCTTCGTTGACCACCATGCGCCAGGATGTGGTGGAGTTAGGGCGGCGTTCGGTGGAAGCGTTCGCCCACCTGTTCAATGATCAACATCCGACCACAGGGGAGAACGGTAACAGCCTGCTTCTTTCGGCACAGTTGGTCGTGCGCGAGAGTTCAAGGCCGAACCCGGTTCACGAAGCCTAAATGGCCGGGACAAGGCCGACCAAAGCCTTGCTCAATGGATCTACCCAATTTGTTTTCCCGCAGTGATTTTGTTTTCCCGCAGTCACATACGCTCTGTCGCACCGTTTTTTCAGTCCATCAATCTAAGTCTTTCAATCAAAATCTTTCAGTCAAAGAGGAGAAAGAACAATGATTCAACGCCGAATTTTGGCCCCTGTGCTGGTACTTATTGCAGCACTGCTGTTGGTGGCCTGTGCGCCCGTACCCGGCGCAGCGCCATCCGCCGGGGAAGAAGCCTCTAGCGGTGAACCAAGCGGCAACTTGCTGATCTGGGTGCAACAGGCCAACCAGGATGTCTTCGAACAGACTGTTCTGGACGAGTTCCAGGCCGCCTACCCGGACATCACGCTGGAATTCGTCAACTATCCGCCTGCAGAGGTGGCGGATCAGACCGTATTGGCCATTCAAGGCGGCACCGGTGGTCCTGACTTGGGTGTCACCGAGAACGGCAGCATTGGCCGCGTGGCGAACCTGGGCGGCCTGTTGGACCTGTCCGAAGAGCTTGCGCCATACCGGGACAGCCTCAACGACTTCGCCCTCGCCGAAGGCAGCGTCGAGGGTAAGAACTACTGCGTGCCCTGGGACATCGGCCCTGTGGTCACCTTCTACCGCCGTGACATTTTCGAAGCGGCAGGGCTCCCTTCACAGCCGGCCGAGGTGAGCGATCTCATCTCCACCTGGGACAATTTCCTCGATGCCTGTATCACCATTAAGGAAGAGACCGGCGCCTCCTGCTTTGCACTCAACAAGGCCAACAACTACGGTGACACCTACTTCAGCATGCTCTGGGAGCAGGGGCTTGGCTTCTATAACGACGCAAATGAAGTAACGGTTGACGGCCCTCAATATGTAGAAACCCTGCAAAAGTTGGGCCAGTTTTGGGAAGCCGACGTTGTCTCTGATGAGTTGGAGTGGACGGATAACTGGTACGCCGAACTCAACGCCCCGCTTGGCGATCCGAATGTGACGCCTGTGGCGTCGGTGACGATCTGGCTCTTGGATGGGCAGCTTCCTCAAGACCTGGGTTGCCGCCGATCGTGCCGGCGATCTGGGGTGTGGTGCAGATGCCCGCCTACAGCGAGGGTGGCACACGCGCCGCCAACCAGGGCGGATCCTGTATGTTCATCCCCGAAGCGACCAGCAACCGCGAAGCGGCCTGGGCCTTTATCGAATTCATGTTGTTAGACGAAGAGAATCAGAAAGAGATCTTCGCCTACAGCGATTACTTCCCGGCCCTGGAGTCGATCTACGACGATCCAATGTTCAACGAGGGCGACGCCTACTTTAGCGATCAGCCGGTGCGACAGGTCTACAGTGAATCGGCCGTCAACATCCCACAGGCCAACCAATATGGCCCGTATGCACAGGCAATCCGTGGCGCGGTCGGCACAGCCGTCCAACAGTTCGCCATCGGCCAGCTTTCCGCAGAAGAAGCGCTGCAGCAAGCCGCCGATGCCATTCGCGTGGAGACGGGACTGAAGTAGAGGTCCCAGGAACAATCATGTAGGGCCATGAACTGATCATGCCCCCTGCTCCCCATCACCCGGCGGCGTCGCCCGTGGCGACGTTGCCGGATGATGGATGGCAAGCCGTGCCCCTACAAATCATCACCGCCCCACGTTCGTTGTGTGGAGACTCTATTATGGAAATTGCTCAGCCTCTCTCTGAATCACAGAAAAAGTCGACATCGCTCTGGCGTGAAATTGTCAAAGCGCGCTGGGCCTATTTCTTCATCTCGCCGTTCTTCATCCTCTTTGCCATCTTTGGCCTCTACCCGATGCTGCTGTCGGTCTACCTGAGCTTTGCCGATTGGAAGGGGCTAGGGGCAATCGAACTGGTAGGGCTGGAGAACTTCCAGCGCATGTTGTCTGACCGCGTTTTCTGGCAGTCGATGCTCAACGGCGTTATCCTCTTTTTGATGTACGTGCCGGTGATGCTGTTCATAGCGCTGGTGGTGGCGGTGATCCTCAATTCGGGACGCATCCGCGGCTTCCGCTTCTTCCGCACCCTGATCTTTATTCCGTTCATCACCAATATGGTGGCGGCCGGGTTTGCCTTCCGCATTCTCTTTACCCAGAACAATGGCCTGATCAATGTTGTTCTGCAGACGATCGGCCTGCCCGGCGTGCCCTGGTTGGAGAGCGTGTGGGGGGCGCGGGTTTCCCTGTCGATCCTGATCATCTGGGCCTGGTTGGGCTACAACATGGTGCTGATGCTGGCAGGCTTGCAGACGATCCCCAAAGATCTGACTGAGGCGGCGATGGTGGACGGCGCTTCACCGATCCGCTCGTTCTTCTCGATTACGGTGCCACTCATGCGCCCGGTGATCCTGTTTTGTGCGGTCACCTCCACGATTGGCAGTTTTGGTCTCTTTGCCGAAGTGATGGCGCTGACAGGGGGCGGCCCTGCCAATGCAACGTTGACGCCGCTGCTACGCATTTACAATGTGGCCTTCGCCAACCTGCGTTTCGGCTATGCGTCGGCCCTGGCCTATGTTTTCTTTGCCTTTATCTTTGCGGCCACGCTGCTGCAATTCCGCGCCTTTGGACGCGAAACCTAGGGGAGTATCATCTGTCAATTGATGACAAATAGATAAATGCTTTCCCTTCTGCTTTGTGTTCTATGCGTTCTTTGTGGCAATCCTACTGCCTTCTTCACCGCAGAGAACACAAAGAGCACATAGATGAGTACGCTGCACTCTTCTTCTTTGCGATCTTTGTCTTCTCTGCGGTGAATTTTTTAGTCTGTATACCGGGCAGCAAGGTCGCGGGGGCCAGGTTTCGTTGGGTGGTTGTGCGATTGAAAACCACACCTGCGCGGTCAACACAGAATCGCCGTAGCCGCTGGGTTTATCGTGTGCACCTGCAGGTGTACATGTTGAAAAAGGAGTGCGTATGAACAGACGACGCTTTCAATATGGATTGACCACGGCACTGCTGCATGGTGTGATCATCGCCCTCAGTTGCTTTATGGTCCTTCCCTTTGTATGGATGGTGAGTACGTCGCTGAAACTGCCCCAAGACACCTTCGGCTACCCGCCGGTGCTCTTTTCTGAAAATTCGACGCTGATCCACTATACCTATTTGATCCAGGAAAAGAACCTGTTGCGGATCACCTGGAACACGTTTTTTGTCTCGGCCTCGGCCACGATGCTCAGTCTCTTCTTCTGCTCGTTGGGTGGCTACGGCTTTGCGAAATTCCGCTTCCCAGGGCGAGAATCGCTCTTTGCCTTCCTGTTGGCGACGATGGTGATCCCGGCTGCGGTGACGATGGTGCCCGTCTTTGTGATCATGCGCCAACTCGGCTGGGTGGACACCTTCTTGCCCTTGATCGTGCCCGGTGCGGCGAGCGCCTTCGGCATCTTTTTCATGCGCCAGTACATTTCCACGATCAACGATGAATTGATGGACGCCGCCCGTATCGACGGCGCCGGTGAGTTTGGCATCTATTGGCGCATCATTGTGCCGATCATCACGCCCGGCCTCACCAGCCTGGGGCTGATCTTCTTTATGGCGACGTGGAATAACTATCTGGGCCCGCTGATCTACCTCAAGTCGCCCGAAAACTTTACGCTGCCGCTGGCCATCTTCCAGTTCGGCGGCGCTGTAGGGCTGACCAACTACAACGCCCAGATGGCGATGTCGGTGATCAGCATCATCCCGCTACTCATCATCTTCCTCCTCTTCCAACGCCGTTTTGTGGAAGGGATCACTGCCGGCGCTGTGAAGGGTTAGGCCCAGTTTGATCTAGAACCGGATGCAGCGCATCCTCAATGAAAGCGAAACAGAGCTGTGACATTCATCTTTGGCGTAGACTACTACCCTGAACACTGGCCCGCCTCGCGCTGGGCCACGGATGCCAAATTGATGCAAGAGGCCGGGTTCAATCTGGTGCGCCTGGCCGAGTTTGCCTGGGCGCGCATGGAACCACGCCAGGAGCTGTTTGACTTCGACTGGCTCGACAGCGCCATCGATCTGCTGGCAGACCACGGCATGAAAGTCATTTTGGGGACGCCGACGGCGTCGCCGCCACCGTGGCTGATGGCGCAAGATCCCACGCTCTTTCGTGTCAACGAAGAGGGACGCCGCCTCACCTATGGTCATCGCCGCGAGGTTTGCCCGAACCACCCGCTCTACCATGAGCAGACCCGGCGCATTGTCAGCACGATGGCGCAGCGCTACGCCGATCACCCGGCGGTGATAGGCTGGCAGATCGACAACGAATTTGGTGACCGCTGCTACTGTGACATCTGCCGTAGTGCCTTTCACGGCTGGCTAGAGGAACGCTACGATTCTCTGCACGAGATGAACGAACGCTGGGGAACTGCGTTTTGGAGTCACGTTTACACCGACTGGGAGATGATCCCCGTGCCACTGGCCACGGTGGCGCCCCACAACCCAGGGCTGGCGCTCGACTACAGCCGCTTCTGCTCTGACAGCTATGTGCGCTATCAGCGTCTTCAGATCGATCTGCTGCGCCAATACTGCCCGGAACGACAGCGCATCACCCACAACTTCATGGGCTTTGGTTACCCCAATATCAACTATTTTGATCTGGCGCAAGATCTGGATTTTGTCACCTGGGACGCTTATTGGCGGCATCAGTGGAACATGGGGAATCCGGCACAGGCGAGCAACATGGCGCTAAGCCATGACACCATGCGCGGGCTAAAACAGCAGAATTTCTGGGTGATGGAGCAGCAGAGCGGCCCCGGCGGCTGGGAACTGGTGAGCGAATCGCCCAGGCCGGGGCAACTGCGGCTGTGGGCGTACAACGCCATCGCCCACGGAGCAGACGGTATCGTCTTTTTCCGCTGGCGTACGGCGCGACACGGCGCCGAGCAGTATTGGCACGGCATCCTCGACCATCACGGAGAGCCGGGACGGCGCTACCACGAGGCGGCGCAGATGGGCCGCGAAATCCAGGCCGTCGGTGATGAGATCGTGGGGGCAGAGACCTCTGCTGACGTGGCCATGATCCTCTCTTATGACAGCCGCTTCGCCTTCCAGATCCAACCCAACAACCCGGCGTTCAACCACAGCGCCCACTTCCAAGAGATCTACCGCACCTTCCATGCCCGACAGGTGATGGTGGACATTGTGCCGCCCGACGCCGATCTGACACGCTATCGGCTGGTCATCGCGCCGGCGCTGCACGTGCTGCCTGAGGAGGTGGCCGCCAATCTGCAGCAGTTTGTGGCCGCCGGGGGCGTACTGGTGGTGACTGCGCGCAGTGGCGTCAAGGATGAAACCAATACGGTAGTGAACCAAAAATTGCCCGGCCTGCTTGCCGATCTGTGTGGCGTGCGCGTGGAGGAATACGTCTCATTGGCGCCCAACGCGCAGACGTCGATAACGTTCGTTGACTCGCTTACGGGAAAGCCGGCGACCATCAGCGCCTCGGTCTGGTGCGATCTGCTCGAAGCGCGCGGCGCAGAGGTGCTGGCCCGCTACGCCGAGGATTTCTACGCCGGTCAGGCCGCCGTGACCCGCCACCGGCACGGTGAGGGACAGGCCATCTATGTGGGGACGTTGAGCGCGCCGATCTATGAGGTATTGACACCGTTGCTGCTCGATTGGGCGAAGGTTCAGCCCTCTTTGTCGGTGCCGGCCGACGTCGAGGTGACTGTACGCCGTCAGGCAGACCACCGTTTGCTCTTCATCCTCAACCACGCCAACGAACCGCGCACCGTTCAGATCGAGGGCGATGCCGTCGATCTGTTGGAGGGCGGGGCGACGGTCACGGGCGCTGTGGAGATCGAACCGTACGGCGTGCGCATCTTGCGATCTTAATCGAACCCTGAGCGCGGCACGAAGGCCAGGATCGTCTCTGGAAATCGATCCGTGACGAGGAGGAAGCCGCTGTCCTCGAAGCGGACGATGCCCTCCCAGTTGCGTGAATCGCCTTCACTCAGCGTCAGGTTGATGGGCGGCGTGGAGGTATATTGGATACCGTCAGACGTGACCTGGAGTTCAACCAGACGCTCGACAGGATGAAGGTTGGTTCGTGAGAGGAGGGCGCGCAGCCGTCCGCCCAGGGCTGAACCACCTAAGAGCAGTTGTGCTTCGCCAGGCCAGAAGTAATTGCTAACCCAAAAACGCCCTCCTGCATCAAGGGCAGTGGCGTCGGTGATCCGGTATTCGACGTTGACCATGGGCAGCGATGGCAGCGGCGTCAGATCTGCAGCATAGCGATGAACCACAGAATTGCGGTTGGCCAGAAGACCGTTGGCTTCGTAGAAGGTAAGGATCTCGATGCTCTTCTCGGTGGGGTGGACAATCATGGCTTCGTCGCTCATGTTCTGGAAGGCCGCCTGTGCAGGAATTGGGGTGGCACTCTCAACGTCGATACGAGCGCGGCTCAGATCCGGCGCGATCTCCCCGCGCAGGATCCAGCCTTGCATGGCACTGCCCAAATCTGCCTCGACCGTGACGAAAAACTGATCTCCCACAAAGGCGATGGACTCGAATCCTTCAAAGCCTGGCAGAGCCGCTACAACATCGCCCACATCCAATTGCACAGGACGCGGCGACAAGGGCACGCGCCTGCGCCCGCTGAGATAGTCGGCGATTTCCTGTTGTGGGAGCACGTAGAGCGCCGTTTGGCCGCCGCCACTAAACCACGGGTACTGAGGCAAGAAGACCAGCCAGTTGCCATACCAGGCCAGGCCCGACACTTCGGCATTACGGGATGCAAGTGGCCCCGTTAATGCAATCGTTGCCGGCTCGACACCGCTTTCGGTCGCCGACTGCGAGAACACAAGTGGCGCTCCCATCCCTAATAGGATGAGAGCGCCGAGAATGACGGCAAGCCGTCGAGGAAGATTCAGCACACGTCCAGGCATACATCTCCTTCAGTTGATGGATTTTGAGTTCAATTCCGGTGCGACGTACAGGTCAGGCGGACTTGGGACATCCGAAGCTGATCTGGCCAGTGCGTCGCACCTGAAGTTGAGCAGGTACGTACCTTGAACCGTTACTGAGCGCCTGCAGTTGTCAGCACTTCACCGGTAGCAGCATCGACGTGAACCGTCACTTGCTGCCCCCCGCCTTCCAACTGCACGATCCAGACGGAGGTATCCCCCTGAACGGCAAGCTGGGCCGATGTTGACTCTACGTCAGTCAGGAGACCTTCCTGCAGTGCAGCCTCACGCGCTATGTCAATGGCCTGCCCTACCGTGATCTGTTGAACTTGACCTGCCTGCTGCTGGGCTGGGCGCTCGCCGACTGTCACCGGCAGCGAGATCGTCTCGCCGTCGCGCACCACCTCCAGGGTCACCGTATCACCAGGCGTCGTTTCGGTGATCAGATAGCCGATCAGATCCTCGAAACTGTAGACCGGCTCATCGTCGATCCCTGTAACAATATCACCTTCCTGCAAACCAGCCTCGGCAGACGGACCACCGGGCTCGACGCTACCCACAAAGACGCCCAATGTACCTTCTGGGATCGCCTCAGATTCTGCAATTTGCGGGCTAACGGTAGATCCGGCCAGCCCAAGGAATGGATAGGCGTAGGTGCCTTCACTGATCAGCGCAGGCACGACCCGCCGCACGATGGACACAGGGATGGCAAAGCCAACCCCGGCACTGGCGCGCGATTCTGAACGAATGGCAAAGTTGACCCCGATCACTTGACCGTTGAGATCAAGCAACGGCCCACCGGAATTGCCAGGATTGATGGCGGCGTCAGTCTGGATAACGTCGGGCAACGAGTAAGTGGAGCCACCCAATGACGGATCTGTCACCGGTAGGCTACGCCCCACGGCGCTGACGATCCCCTGCGTCATTGTACCAGACAGTCCAAACGGGCTACCAAGAGCTAAGGTGTAGTAGCCAACCGGCGGCACTTCATCGGCCAGGGCAAGAGGACGTAGCGTCATATCTGCGGGGGCATCCACACGGATCACAGCCAGATCTGCCTGTGGATCGGTGGCTACGACTTGAGCCTCGGCCCACTCACCGTTCGAGAAGACAACGAGGATGCTCTCTGCATTCTCGACGACATGGTTATTGGTAACGATGTGGCCTTCGGTATCCCAGACCCAACCGCTGCCTTCCCCGGCGACCGGAGAATCAGGCATCCCAAACTGTGACATCATCGAGGTCTGGACAACCTGAATGTTGACCACAGAGGGGGCCACCTCATTGTAAATGGCAGCCATCACCACCTGAGAGAGAGCGCCATCGTTCCCCTGTTGAGCCGGCTCTGCGGGCAGAGCCAGGGGGTCCGCAGTCAATGCGCTCACACCGGCCGTTGCCTCGGTAGAGGGTCGCCAGGTAATGTTGCCGACCGCCAGGACGACGACCAGGGCCATTACGGCCACGGTGACCAGCACCGCCAAAATCTGCTTTGAGTTACGGTTCATACAAAACATGCTCCTTTTTGATTCGCGCCAAACAGAACACCTCCCGTCAACGCTTTCGATTGTTTGGCCACTGTAACAGATCTGTTACAAAGATTCAGGTTGGTCACTTACGTTCACTGAATAAAGGTCCTGATGAAAATCGGTGCACGAAAGTGATTGCGTTGCACTTATTATTGTAAAGACTACGCATTAGAAATCAACCGGTTTTGCACCATCTGTACCGAGCTTTGTATCGCCCCTCTATAGCAGGGCACAAGCAACTTTGGCCGCGAACATTTATCCTATCTTCAGATGGCCGATCTAATCGGACATTGAAGTGAGCAGCCCTGTACGCGGGCTGCCCGACAGGTTGCAGGAGTACCGATTTTGACAGAGGTTGAAGGAGCTTAATCCAATGGCAAACCGACTAGACGGGAAAAAAGTTGCAATTCTTGCGACACAGGGTTTTGAGCAGGTGGAATTGACTGAGCCGAAGAAGGCGCTAGAAGAGGCCGGTGCAACGGCACACATCGTCGCACCCAAAGAGGGGACCATCCGCGGCTGGAATCATACCGAGTGGGGCGATGAGTTCCAGGTCGATGTCTCGCTGGATCAAGCGAAGGCAGATGACTACGATGCCCTTGTCCTGCCTGGTGGGGTGATGAACCCTGATCACCTGCGTATGAACGATAAGGCAGTCAAGTTCACGCGCGCGTTCTTCGAGTCACAGAAGCCGGTAGCCGCCATCTGCCACGGCCCGTGGACGCTGATTGAGGCCGATGTGGTGCAAGGACGCAACATGACATCGTACCCTTCGCTCAAGACAGATCTCATGAATGCAGGCGCAAAGTGGGTGGATAAGACTGTGGTAGTGGACAATGGTCTGGTTACCAGCCGCAACCCTGATGATCTGCCTGCCTTTTGCGACAAAATGATCGAAGAGATTGGCGAAGGCATGCACGAGAAGCAGCGCACTTAGGTTGACCGACAACAAAAACGCGGTGGACGACACTGTCCACCGCGTTTTTATTGTCCCGATGCGTCTATTCAGGTGCGGCGCACCTGGATAGACGATTACTCCTGGTTCGACTTTGTCTGATTGCGCACTTCGTTGATAACCTGGCGACTCTTGTCGGCCATTTCTTGGACGCCCTCGCGGATGCGATCCTGTGAACCGCTTTCGACCATACTGGCACTCGGCATCACGATCCAGAGCAAGAGGTAGAGCAAACCAGGGCTGCCGAACCCGACGAGAAAGGCAGCGGCAAAGATCAGACGAACGATAGTGGGATCAATACTAAAGTATTCAGCGATACCGCCACACACACCGGCGATCATGCGTTCGTTTTCACTGCGATAAAGACGCTTCTGCATAATTTGTCTCCTTAGGAATCGGAAAGAGCGTTGGCTCATTTGGCTATCAGCCTCGGTATACTTTACGCACCGTCACCCAGAAAGTTTCAAGGTTGCGCATCCCTAGCATAGGACGATTCCACAGCCGCCGCCACCACGCTTTGTGTGATTGTGTGCCCTCCTTTTGACGTAGAGCGAGTTGCACAGGTGCATGTGAACAAACGGCCGGCGCAGTAGTTGTGGTGTTGCCCTGATCGCAGACTGGCGGGGCGGTGTCCCCTTTACGGTTCACATAAGAGCAGTCCAAGCCCTTCTGGCCCCTGCGTGCGATCCATATGACACCATTGGCGCTCTGCCCATTTTGGATCAAGATTGCTGTCTCGATTGTCCTCCGGCGGCATGGGCCATGCCCCCCACCAAAAGGAATCCATTCCATATGAGAGAGGCTGCTCAGGTTTCATCTCCCAAACCCAGTAGACTTCCCTTGCCCACTGTTTGAAAACCGCCTCGCCATTCACCGTCGCCAGATACTCGTAATAGACATTCTCTGCCTTTATCTGAGTACGATCCAGCTTTGCATCGTAAGTTTTGTCGCGCAAGTAGGTGATCACATGCCAACGTGCGGCCTTTTGCACGTCTTCTCGACGATAGAGGTAGCTGTCGAAGATGAGCGTACAGACCGGATCACTGACATACCAGGCGCCAACGTCATTCGGCATGCGGAAAACCCAGGGAATCTTTGCCGCCGGGTCGATCAGCAGAGCATCGGTAGCGTTCTCAAGCACGCTCTGCGTCGTGCAATTTCCGTTGAAGGAATCTGGACGATAATAGGCCTCCCATGTGGGTGTGGTTGGGCTGAGCCTGCCCCAGCCACCCCTGGCCCAAACCGCGAGTTCGGCTTTATCCTCGCCCATGCCAAAAAGTTCAATATAGATCTGCCAGTTAAGGCAATCTTTATAGATATCCGGGTTCTCTTCCTTTTCACAGTGGAAATGGTAGTAGTAGTCGAGGGTTTGGCCCTGATAGCTGGATGGCAGGCCTAACGGAGCAGCATCTCCCCCATCGGGATCTTGATAGAGCCAGGTAGCCTGACCGTACAGCCACCGATTGTCGCCTTCCCAGCGGTCATACGTGCGCTGAGAACGGCCGGTCTGCGCATCACGCTGTTGGCCCCGATCGGTAGGATAGTATCTATCCCAAGAGGCAAAGTCTGTCTCTGTCTGATTAGTGGGCGCCTCGAGTTGGATTTGCGTGAGACCCAGGGCGAGGGCCTCGCCATATTGAGCCGCCTTATCACCCGGCACATTGTTATCCAGCACGATCAGCGCATTGTGATTCCCATAGAGATGCTGGGCAACCACTCCCTTCTGCACGGTTGATCCGAAATAGGCGCGCACTGCTTCTAGATCTTCGTGATTGGCGAAGGTAAAGACTGTTGCGGTGCAGCCGGCACAGGCTGTGGGCAGTGAGAAACGGAGTGCTTCTACTGCACGCACTGGGATTTCGCCGTAATCCTGTTCAGTAAGAGCCGCAGGCTGTTCAGCTTCCAATCCAAAGCCCTGTAAGACCGTCAGCACTTGTTGACTGTTCCAACGGGCAAACCAGGCAGCAGTCTGTGGATTTGTGGCTTGAAAGTGGGACTGCACATCGGCGCCGGCGAGTGATCCTTGATAGACGGCGATGTCATGGGCAAACCCGGCAAAACCATTGGTTTCGCCTGCCAGTTTGCCTATGTGCAGGGGCGCAGAGTTGCTCAAGCTGCCTAGCCCCGAAAGTGAATCGCGTTGTGCGTAAGGGGTCTCCACGCCATCCACATAGAGGCTCACTGTGGACAGTTCGCGCGAAACGACGGCGACTACATGATGCCATTCGTTGAGTAGCAGGTTGTGCGTGCTGCGAGCCAGGGCCGGGCTATGGCCATCGCTAAGGTAGAGTGTAAGCGTCGTATGTCCAGCGTTGTCGGCCAGATCAAGACTGAATCCACGGTTGCCGTCAAATTTGTTGATCAGACGACAGAAACCGCAAGCAGGACCGGTAAGGTATACCCAGGCTTCGATAGAGAAATCGCCCTGACCGAGGGGATCAAAAGCGGCGGCATGGGCTACTTCGATCTGATCGTCGATTCCGTCAAACAAGGCAAAGACACCAGATTTGCCATAGAGTGCGCTGTGTGGACAAGCAGGGGAAACACAACGTCCATCCTGTTGGTTGCCTGACCGATCCTCGAACAGGGAGGCACCCGCCGTTTCGCTGAGTGGGAGCCACACGAGTCTCTGAGCCGGTGATGCTTGAGCCTTGTTTGACAGCAAGGGCAAATGCACGGTTGTGCTGATAACGGCTGACTCTGCCAGGCCGGCAAGCGCCGGCGCTGCGGCAATGATCGGGCTACTGGAGACTTTGGGGAGAAACGACGGTGTCAAGATCGCAAACACAATGACTGCGGCCAGGCCGATAGGCACAAACGCATGTTTTAGCATTTTCCCTCTCACTCTTGTGGGGTATAGCGATCCGGCGCCACGTAGATCAACGGCAGACTGATCAGCGTCATGGCGTACTTCACCACCAGGTTGAAGACAAAGATCTGCCACACTACGTCCCAGGGCAGGCCACTCATGCCGAAAAGAGTAATGGGGGCGAAAGCGCCCACAGAGAAAATCAGATTGTCCACGGGGACGCTGATACTGTTGCTGGTAAGCACTCGCAGCCACTGGAAACGGCGGGTGATGCGCGTCACAAAGAGATGATAGACCTCGGTGTCGATCAACTCACTCACCACTTCGGCCACAATTGACGCCAATACAATCCGCCACACCGGCGCCAGAATTGCACTAAACTGTGCACCCAATCCCCAGGACGGATCGCTCTGCACACCGGCCGACCACATGAGATAGAGCGCCATGAAGACGTTGATGCCCCCGGCCGTCAGGATCAACACCTGTGCGCTGCGTTTGCCCAATAGCTTGTGCACCACATCGCGCAGTGTAAAGGTGATGGGATAGATAAAGGTGCCCATATCCACGGCCAGACCAGCGACCAGGCCGATTTTGAGGCTGGCAATGTCGGCCAACATCTGGGCGCCGATGTAGGCAGCCACTACGATCAGGGCGACGCGTGACAGGGTCGCCGCCGAAGTATCGGCGGCACGCGGCCGGCTTTCTTGCTCTGAAACTGTTGATTGCACGATCTTTCTCCTATGTTTTGGTAAGGCGGGAACCACGACCGCCGACGGTCAAAATAGTATTTTACACTCCTCGCCATTCTTTCGGAAGATTGCCCCCTCAATGATAAGATGAACGCATTTGAAATCGTCCATCGCCCACCCCGAGGAGAGCATCATGTCTGACCAGTTTACCCAGGCCGTCGAGGAGCGTCTGCTCCGCTACGTGCAGATCGATACCGAGAGCGACGAAGAGTCGAAGAGCAGCCCCAGCACGCAGAAGCAGTATGATCTGCTGCGCCCGCTGGCCGAGGAATTGCGCGCCATTGGCGCACAGGATGTGACGTTGACCGACTATGGCACCGTTCTCGCCACGATCCCGGCCACGGCAGAGAGCAGGCCCGACGGCAGCGCCATCCCCACGATTGCCTTCATGGCGCATGTGGACACAGCCCCAGCCTACAGCGGCCGCGGTGTCAAACCACGCGTCCACCGCAACTACGACGGCGGCGCCATCACCTTCCCCGATGCCGAGGAGCTCGTCCTCAGCCCCGAGGGGTCACCGTACCTGGCCCAGAAAGTCGGCGAGGACATCATCACCGCCAGCGGCTCGACGTTGCTCGGCGCCGACGACAAATCGGGCGTCGCCGTGATCATGACCATGGCCGAAGCCTTGCTGGCCGATGCATCCATCGCACACGGCCCGATTCGGATCGCCTTCACGCCTGACGAGGAAATTGGCCGCGGCGTCGCCCACCTCACGCCCGAGGATCTGGGCGCGTCGTTCGCCTACACGCTGGATGGCGGCGAAGCCGGCGAAATCTCGTTCGAGACCTTCTCGGCGGACAAAGCCGAGATCACCATCACCGGCGTCTCGATCCACCCGGGCACGGCCTTCGGCAAGCTGGTCAACGCGCTGACGTGGGCGTCCAAACTCGTCACATTGCTACCCGAAGCCACCCGCACCCCAGAAACCACTCAGGATCGGGAGGGCTTTATCCATTTCTATCAGATGTCGGGCAATGCAGCGGAGGCCAAACTCTTGTTCATTTTGCGCGACTTCGAGTTAGATGGACTGCGCGCACACGGGGAGCTTTTGGAATCCGCATGTACAACGCTACGCGCCGCCGAACCGCGTCTGCGTATCAACATCCGCATCACGCCGCAGTACCGCAACATGCGCTACTGGCTCGAAAACGACATGAGCCCGATCGACATGGCTGTGGACGCCATCCGCGCCCAGGATTTGGAACCGGTCTTTCGCACGGTGCGCGGCGGCACCGACGGCTCGCAAATGACCGAAAAAGGGGTGCCCACACCCAACCTCTTTACCGGTCAACAGGACCTGCACGGTCCCCTCGAATGGATCAGCGTACAGGACATGGCGCGCTCGGTGGCGGTGTGTATTGAAATTGCGAAGCGGGCAGTAGGGTAGGGATTGGAGGTCAGCGATTATGTTGAGGCGATGAAGGCCCTTTTCAGGTAACGCTTCCGCTGCCAGGCAGCACCTGAAGCCAAACGGTACCCTTTTCGGTTGATCTCTCGCCAACCGGCGACGGCCAATCCCAAACCACCTGCCACCAACCAATGAACTTTTACGGACAAACCAATGCCCAAACGAACTGACATTTCATCCATTATGATCATCGGCTCTGGCCCGATCGTGATCGGTCAGGCCTGTGAATTCGACTATTCAGGCGCACAGGCGTGTAAGGCACTGCGCCAGGAGGGCTACCGCATCGTCCTCGTCAACTCGAACCCGGCCACGATTATGACCGACCCCGAGATGGCCGACGCCACCTATATCGAACCGCTTACCGTGGACGTGCTGGAGAAGATCATCGACGCGGAACGGCCCGACGCCCTGCTGCCCACGGTGGGCGGTCAGACCGGCCTCAACCTGGGCGTTGCCCTGGCCGAGTCAGGCGTTCTCGCCAAGTATGGCGTCGAGCTGATCGGCGCCAATCTACGTTCGATGCAGGTAGCCGAGGATCGGCAACTCTTCAAACAGACCATGGACGAAATCGGCCTCGAATCCGCGCAGAGCGGACTGGCCCGCTCGCTGGAAGATGCCCACCGTATTGCCCAGGAGATCGGACGCTTTCCACTCTTCATTCGCCCCAGTTTTACGCTGGGAGGAAGCGGCGCCGGCACCGTCTTTACGCCTGAGGACTTTGACGAAAAAGTACTGTGGGGACTACGCGAAAGCCCTGTGCATACCGTGCTGGTTGAAGAATCGCTGATCGGCTGGAAGGAATACGAGCTTGAGGTCATGCGCGATGGCGCCGACAACTTCGTCGTCGTCTGCACCATCGAAAACCTGGACCCGATGGGTGTCCACACCGGCGACAGCATCACCGTGGCCCCGGCACAGACCCTCACCGACAAGGAATACCAACGGCTGCGCGACCAATCACGGCTGATCATGCGTGCCGTGGGTGTGGAGACCGGTGGCAGCAACGTGCAGTTTGCCGTCGACCCCAAGAGCGGACGCACCATCGTGATTGAGATGAACCCACGTGTCTCGCGGTCCAGCGCGCTGGCATCGAAGGCTACGGGCTTCCCCATTGCCAAATTGGCCGCCAAACTTGCCGTCGGCTACACCCTGGACGAACTTAAAAACGACATCACCCAGCAGACGGTGGCCGCTTTCGAACCATCCATCGACTATGTCGTGGTGAAGATTCCCCGCTGGGCCTTTGAGAAGTTCCCCGGCGTGGATCGCGAACTGGGGCCGCAGATGAAGTCCGTAGGTGAGGTGATGGCGATTGGCCGCACCTTCAAAGAAGCGCTGCAAAAGGGTGTGCGCAGCCTGGAAATTGGCCGCGATGGGCTCGGCCGGCTGGAACGAGATGGCACCGGGCAGATCAAGGGATACCCGGCCAACACCGAACTGCACGATCTTCTGCGCATCCCCAACCGCGACCGCCTCTTCGCCACCTACGAATCGCTCAAACGCGGGGATTCCACCGCCACCATCTGCCAGATCACCGGCTTCGATCCCTGGTTCGTGGCGCAGATCCAGCAGATCACCGACTTCGAAAAGAGCCTTGAAGGTTTCGACGCCTACACCCTGCGCCGCGCCAAACGCATGGGATTTAGCGATTCTCAACTCGCCCGCATCGCCAACGAGAAGGGGCTGGTGATCGGCGACGTGGACGCTGGGTCAGAAGCGCCGGCGATCCCCAATTCGCCATCCGTGGTCTCTGAATTCGACATCCGCGCCCTACGCAAACGACTCGGGGTCCTCCCCACCTATCATCAGGTGGATACCTGCGCCGCCGAGTTCGAGGCGTATACGCCCTATCTCTACAGCAGCTATGAAACGGAGAGCGAGGCATCGCCCACGGATCGCCGGAAGATCATTATTCTGGGCGGCGGGCCTAACCGCATCGGCCAGGGAATCGAATTCGACTACTGCTGCGTGCATGCCAGCTTCGCCTTGCGCGACCTCGACTACGAAACGGTGATGATCAACTGCAATCCTGAAACCGTCAGCACCGACTATGACACCAGCGACCGCCTCTATTTCGAGCCGCTCACCCTGGAGGATGTGCTCAATATCTACGAACGTGAAGCGGGAGAGGTGGATGAAGAGCGGCACCGTGTCTTAGGGTTGATTGTCCAATACGGGGGGCAGACGCCGCTCAACCTGGCCGCGGGGCTGCAAGAAGCGGGTGTGCCTATTCTGGGGACGCAGCCGGCCGCCATCGATCTGGCTGAGGATCGCGATCAGTTCAGCGATCTGCTCACACAGCTAGAGATTCCATCCCCCGCCAACGGCATCGCGCGCAGCACCGAACAGGCCGTGGCGATTGCCTCTCGCATTGGCTACCCGGTGGTGGTGCGCCCTTCGTATGTGTTGGGTGGCCGCGCCATGGCGGTGGTAGACGACGAAGCCAGCCTGCGACGCTATATGAGCGAAGCTATCAGCGCAGCCGTGGGCGTAACCGGCAAGCGCAACGGACAACAGAGCGGGCCCACTGTGTTGGTGGATCAGTTCCTGGAAGACGCCTACGAGGTAGACGTCGACGCCGTGTGCGATGGCGAGCGGTTGGTGATCGGCGGCATCATGCAGCACATCGAAGAGGCGGGCATCCACAGCGGCGACAGCGCCTGTGTGCTGCCGCCGTGGAAGATCAGCGGTTATCATCTCAACATCATCCGCGAGTATACCGAGAAATTGGGGCTGGCGCTGGGTGTGCGCGGCCTGATGAACGTGCAATACGCCATCAAAGACGACGTTGTCTACGTGCTCGAAGTAAACCCGCGCGCCAGCCGTACCGTTCCTTTCGTGAGCAAGGCCACAGGCGTACCGCTGGCGAAACTGGCGGCACGCGTGATGGCGGGGGAAACCCTGGCCGAGGTCGGGCTGACCAAACAACCCGAGGTAGACGGATTCTTCGTCAAAGAAGCCGTGCTGCCGTGGAAGAAGTTCACCGGGATTGACGCCTTGCTTGGCCCCGAAATGCGCTCGACGGGCGAGGTGATGGGGCACGCCGGCAACTTCGGTCACGCCTTCGCCAAGAGCCAGTTGGGCGCGGGGTACCGTTTGCCCGTAAGCGGCGGCATACTCATCACCGTCAATGATTATGACAAGGGCGCCGCCGTGAAACTGGCCCGCGACTTCCACCGCATGGGTTTTCAACTCTACGCCACCGAAGGCACCGGCGAGTTGATCCAAAAAGTGGGGATCCCGGTCACCTTCCTGGCCAAAGCGATTGCGGGCAGCGAAGGCGAATACACCACACTCGACGCCATGCGCGACGGCAAGATCCATCTGATCCTCAACACGCCGTTGGGGCCAGACAGCCGCAACGACGGCGCCAAGATCCGCACGCTGGCCACGCGGCTCGAAATCCCACTGATCACCACGCTTTCGGCTGCACAGGCAGCAGTGAACGGCATCCGCGCCATGAACCAGAAGGATCTGTCAGTACGCAGTCTGCAAACCCACTACGCCGCCTCCGTGGCATAGGCAGCGTAGCGGGCACAACATAGACAAGTGGCAACGAGTGAGGGGCGACACACCGGCCGGTGTGTCGCCCCTCACTCGTGCTGTGTAAAAACGGAGGAGAATGAACTCGTCCGTAATCCATTGTGGCCTAACTAAAGCGCCTGTACCGCCGGCAGAGAATGTCGGTATAGTTCCGCCGGATTTTTCTGGCTATTTAGCGCGCCAGGATGGGCAAGAAGATGTCCACGGGGTTGAGGAAGGCCGAAAGCGATAGGCCGTCACCGTCCTCGCCGCTCAGGAGCGCCGTGGTGAGGATGCGCACAGCTTGCTCGGAGCTTGCCTCAACGGCGGCTTCATAGATGAAGACAACGCTGCTGTGCGCCGGAACATCGCCCTGCCATCTCAACTGGCCGGCCTCTACTGTCGGCTGCGAATCGACTGTCGCCCAGGGCGTTTCGAGCAGACTCACACCGGCTACAATGGGATGGGCAAGACTAACCGATGTGGGCAGGCTTGTGCTGTTAACAATTTCGATCCGGATCTCGATCCACTGAAGCAGTTCGCTGGACTCGAAATTGCGGGATGAACTGAGGTCGACCGAGATATTCGATCCCTGCAGACGCGAGGGCGGCGTGCCCAGGGCCAGCCGTCCGCGGCCGATGCGTGTCTGGGCGGTTGCGACTTCGGCGGGCAAGGGCTGCGCCCGCGTCAAGAGGAAGTCGCGGATCTGTGCAGGCGTCCAATCGGGGTAGGCGTTCTTGACCAGAACGGCGGCCCCGGCCACATGCGGCGTGGCGGCACTGGTGCCGTTGAAGCGCTGCTGTGAGCTGGCTGTGGTGACGTTGGTATAGGCCACCAGATCTGGCTTGAGGATGCCGCCGGTCTGCACACCGCCGGGGCCATTGGTGGGGCCTTCGGCGCTGTATATCTCTGGCAGGTAGGAATCGGTTGCGTCGATTGCGCCTACGGTGATAGCGAGTTCAACGTCCGCCAAATCGTTGAGGCTGTGCTCATAGACAGGGTGACTAAAGCCTAGATTCTTGGGGGCAAAAAGATCCATGTTGATCGGCCGATCGATAACACCGCCGCGATGGGTAATGACAACGCCATAGGGCGCAGGCGCTCCCTGCGCTATATGGTAGATGGCTTCGGTCGGTGTCTGTCCAAATTCTCCGTTTTGCGGATTCTGGCTATGGGCAACCGTTTGCCAGTGTTTGCCATCGAAGCGCACAAGCTCAAGGTTCAAATCCACGGCAACGTCTGTCCAGTCGCTCCAGCGCAGGTGGACCACGAGCGGATACCCTGCAGGGATCATATACGCCTGATTGGGCTGTGGGCCAAAGATCTGCACTTCTTGGGAAGCAGCGTACTCGTGGCGGCTGTCGCCGTCATTGTCGACAAAGATCCCCCCCCAGTGGCGTTCCCTGTCGTTTCCAGCCGCCGTGACCCACAGAATCCCCGCATCGTGTGCGCGGCTGACCAGATCCGCCAACTCGCCGGTGCCATCGCCCGGGCCAAGGTTGTACCAGCCAATCGAGGTAGCGATGATGTCGACGTTATGGCGAATTGCCCACTGGACGGCTTCTTTGAGATCGATGTTGGTGTTTATGCGCAGCAGAGAAAGCGACGCCGCAGGCGCGACATCGTGGATGATTTCGGCGACCTCGGTGCCGTGGACGGTCAACCCCTCTATGTCTTGCGCGGGGCCGAAATCGACAAAGTTGGCGCCTGTGATGGTTTGGGGCAGTTCGTTGCCCAGCAGCTCGCTGTACCCGGCGAACCCACTATCGATGACGGCGATGTGGACGCCCTCTCCGTCGCGGCCGCTCTCACGCCACGCCGCCACGTTAAAGGCAACCAACGCCTCACTGCTTGTCACATCACCGGGATCTTGCGCAGGCAGAACAGAAATTGGGTGGCGAACATAGTTCACCAGTGGATTTTGAGAGAGAGACGCCAACCCAGGAATCGGCATCAAGCCCTGCAGCCACTGTTCGTCTGAGGATATGCCAGTAACCGCCCCCCCCAATTGTGTCACAAAGTCTGTAACGGCTGCCTGGGATGCGGGATCGACGGCGATCTGCACCTGTACGAGGTCGCCTTCGATCAAGACGCCGGCCTGGCGCAGCGCGTCAAGGCTCTCCTGGTGGGAATCGTCGTTCCGTTGCTCTAGAAACAGGCCGATCAGCAGGCTGTCCATCTCTTGTGCAAGAGCAAGACCTTCGGGTGTTCCGTCTTCGTCGGTTTGTGAGGAGATTTCCATCACCGGGGGAAGCGGCTCAACCGTGAGCGTCGGTGTAGGAGTCGCCCCAGCCTGTTCATCTTGAGCGTAGACGAAGGATGTCTGCCCCAAGAGAAAGCCGATCAGTGTTATCTGGCAGAACAGTCTAAGGAACCTGGCCATGCTAATGCCCTTTACTGGCTAGAAATATCGAATGCCGGCTTGATGGTGGATGTTCTACCATGCAGTGCGCAACAATTGATGCTCATTCAGTATAGGGGCACGAAATTAGTTCCAAAAGAGACCGAGTGTACTGTTTTCAGCCAATTTTCCTGCGTGATCTTGCGCAGATTTTACTGTCTGTGGCGGTTGCCGGCGTGGCCCTCCAGGACCAGACACTTGAGCGGCAGCGTGATTGGCTGGGCGCTGAGTTTGAGCAGCATCGACCGGATCAGTAGACGTTACGCGGCTTTGCCCTCCGATATCCCTTTGGAAAAGATGCGCCGATACTGCTCGGCATCCAGGTCGAGGATGACGTCGATCTCGCTGGTGCTCGTCTGCCACCAGGGATTCGGACGGGCGCGCTGGGCCGACGTGCGGCGATCGACGATGGTGGCGCCGCGGGTAACCGTGCCGGTCAACTCTACAGAGACGGGCAGCCGCTGCACCCGGCAACCGCTTGGATCGATGACGGTGGCCACGGCGCCGGCGTCGCCGATCAACGACCATTCGGCGCCGAAGTAGGCCAGGGCATGCTGCATGATGCGTCCTGCCACCTGCTGTACGGGATCGGCACTGGCGGCGAAACCGTCGATCTCGGCGCGATCGAAGCGGATCTTGCGAAAAACGTCGAGCGGGTAGAGGCGGATGGGCAACCCGCTGCCCAGCACAATCGCCGTGGCTTCGGGATCCTGGCGGGCGTTGAATTCGGCCAGCGGCGACGTGTTGCCGTAGGTGATGGCCGAGCCGCCCATGATCACAATTTCGCCGATGCGGTTGTGCAGATCGGGGTACATGCGCAGGAAGGTGGCAATGTTGGTGAGCGGCGCCAGCGCGATGAGCGTCACCGGCGCCGAGGATGCGGCGAGCACCTGCCGCATCAATTCGACTGCGTGCACGCCTACCACCTTGCGCGTGGACGCAGGAAGCCCGAGGTCGGCCATGCCGTCTCTGCCGTGGAGCAGCGCCGGTTCGCGCAGATCCTCTATCAGCGGGCGGTCCATGCCGGCGGCCACGGGTGTGTCGGCGCCCAGGATATCCATCATTTTGAGCGTATTGGTGATCACTTGCGGCAGCCGCTGATTGCCCGCCACACAGGTCACCCCGCGCACATCGAGCAGAGGGGAGCGCAGCGCCAGCAAAAGCGCCAGCGCATCATCGTAACCGGTGTCAACGTCGAGAATCACTGGACGCATAGTCGATTGGTACCCTATCTTTGAGATCGGCCGTTTGTTGGCGAGAAACGCAGTAGAGGGATCATGGTAAGGTCGTAGCATCGTAGGGGCGGGGCCGGCAAGTGGGCCCGCTGCCGAAAGCCCACCCTCTACCTGTTTGCTCTATAGGAACAGCGGCACGATCACCCGCGCCTGGGCATCAACCAGCCCCACGTCCGTAATGCGCAGGCCCGAGCTAACGGGCAGGGTGAAGGTGGAGATTCGCATGAGCCAGTACGGATGGTCGATGCCGATGGCGCGCAGAGCGTGACCGACGGCGCGGGTCTGTTCGGCAGCGGCGTGCACCGGGAGTGCCGACAGAATGCCGGCGATGGGCAACGGCATGACCACTGTTTGTCCATCGCCGCCGGTGACGGCGATGCCACCGTGGGCGGCGATGACGGCGTTGGCAGCGTGCGCCATCTCCTCGGGCGTGCGGCCGACGACGCACAGGTTGTGGCCGTCGTGGGCGTAGGTGGTGGCGTAGGCGCCGTGATGAATGCCCAGGCCGCGTATCACACCGAAAGAGCGCTCCCCGGCATTGGCGTAGCGGTTGACCACGCAAATGAAGGCCATGTCTTCGGCCAGTTGGGGGACGCCGTCAACCAGATCGAGCGTGATCGTGCTCTTGCGCACCAGCGTCTGCCCGGGGACACAGTCGATCAGATGGATCTCGGCGCGGGCGGCGCCGGTTGGCCCATGAACGGTAAAATCGGCGGGCGTCTGGGGCGGCAAGGGCACCGTGTCGGTGAGGGCGTGCATGCCGTCGCCGGCAGGGGCGGACCAGAGCGAGCGTCCGTCCTGCGCCACGACCTTGCCGTCGACCAGCACCGTGTGCGCCCGGAAATCGATCAAGTTGTCGACGAGGACGATGTCGGCGGCGCGACCGGGGGCGATCAGGCCACGATCCCACAAGCGCATCCGCCGCGCCGGGTTGAACGTCACCGCGCGCAGGGCGCGCATGGGGTCCATGCCCAGTTCGATGGTGCGGCGCAGCACTTGATCAAGGTGGCCGCGTTCGAGTAAGTAGTCGGGGGCAACATCATCGGTCACGAGGCAGAGACCGATGTCGAAGGGCAGCGCTTCGAGGGCGGCGATGGCTTCACGGCTGAGGTAGCGTTCCTGCAACATAAGGACGACGCCCTGGCGCGCCTTTTCCAGAAGATCCTCGGGGGTGGAGAGTGTGTGATCCGAGTCAATGCCGCCGGCGACAAAGGCGGACAGTTGGCGACCACGCAGCATGGGGTTGTGTCCTTCGATGACGCCGGGGCTGTCGACCCGCATGCCGTCAGCCGCCGCCGCCGGCGCGTAAGATGGCGCGCAGCCGCTCGTCGCCGGCAAGAATACCGGCTCCGTCCATCACTTCGGCCAGGCCCATCACATGTGGTTGGCCCAACAGCGCCGTCACTTCGTCTGGGCCGATGACACCGCCGGTGCGTTCCAACCCCGCCGCCGAGGGGACGCTAGAGCTGATCAGGTATTCGACTTTGAGCGGGATGCCGAGGGAAGCCGCCATCATGGCGCGGATGCCGTCGATGCCCAACACATTAGCCACTTCGTGCGGGTCTTCGAGGACAGTGGTGACGCCCAACGGGAGCACGGCTTCGGCGAAGTGGGCGGGCGTCACCAGCGTGCTTTCGATGTGCAGGTGGGCGTCGATGAGACCGGGCGTAGCAATGCGCCCGCCGCCATCCAAGACATTGGCCGTTTGGCGGGGTGGCAACGTCCCCGGCGCTTCCACGGCGGCGATGTGTCCTTGATAAATCGCAATCTGGGCCGGGTAGATCTCCCCGGTGAAGACGTTGGCAACCTGCACGTTGGTGATCAACAGGTCCACTGGCAGCTTGCCCAGTGCGGCGTCGATAAGGGTCATGGCAATCCTTTAGAAGTGATGGCAATTCCGTAGGGGCGCTGCTTGCTACGCCCCTACCGATCAAATCACGCTTTCGGCATTCCTTGCCGCCGCATCACTAGCCCCTCTTCATCACAATCAGATCCCTGGCCTGCATCACTACGTAGACGTTGTCACCTTCTACGAAGCGGGCATCGTCATCTGCGTAGATGATGAACTCGCCCAGGGCGGTGCGCACGAGGTATTCCACGGTGACACCGCGGAAGGTGCGCAGCAGGATCGAGCCGGCGATGCTGTTGGGCTGCGCCGTAGTGGTAAGCCGGCCCTTTTCGGGACGGAAGAAGAGGCGCACTGCGCCCGACTGCACGTGGACGGTGCGTTCGGTCTCGAAGTCGCCCACAGGTGTCTGCACGAGAGGACGTCCACCGGCGGCGGTCAATTCGCCGTCAAAGCGGTTATCGAAGCCCATGAAGTCGGCCACAAAGGCGGTGCGCGGCGTCTGGAAGATCTCTTCGGGCGGACCGATCTGCTCGATCTGGCCCTTGTTCATGACGACGATGCGGTCAGAGAGGGTGAGCGCTTCCACCTGATCGTGGGTGACGTAGAGGGTGGTGGTGCCCAGGCGCTGTTGCAGGCGGCGAATCTCGGTGCGCATGCCCACGCGCAACTTGGCGTCGAGATTGCTGAGCGGTTCGTCCATGAGCAGCAACGCCGGTTCGATGACGATGGAGCGGGCCACAGCCACACGCTGACGCTGTCCGCCGGAAAGCTGGCCCGGGCGGCGTTCGGCGTAGGCGGCCATGTCCACCAGCGCCAGGGCATCGAGGACGCGACGCTCGATCTTGTCTTTGGGCTGTCTGCGCATTTGCAACCCAAAGGCCACGTTTTGAAAGACAGTGAGGTGCGGGAAGAGCGCGTAGCTCTGGAAGACAAGGCCGATGTCTCGCCGATCGGGCGGCAGCCTGGTGATTTCCTTGCCGGCCACGGTGACGCGACCGGCCACCGGATCGATAAAGCCGGCCACTGTGCGCAGTGTCGTCGTCTTGCCGCAACCGCTGGGGCCGAGCAGCGACACCAGTTCACCTTCCTCCACGGCAAGCTGAAAGCCGTCGAGCACAGGCAGCCCTTTGTCATATTCAATGCGGATGTCGGTCAGTTCAAGGTAGGACATGGATTTCCAATCAAATTACACATAGCGGGACAACCCTAGGAGGCGTTCTGCCGTCTGCACGAGGGCGACGGTGAAGACGATGAGCAGCGTGGACAGGGCGGCGATGGTGGGGTCGAAGTAGTATTCCATGTAAACGAGCATCGAGATCGGCAGGGTGGTGAGCCCTGGGCCGGTGAGGAAGAGCGACACCGGCACGTTGTTGAAGGATGTGATGAAGGCCAGGATGAAAGCAGCGCCTACCCCTGCCTGAATGTTGGGCAGCACCACAAGCAAAAAGGCGCGCAGCCGGCCGGCACCGAGGCTGATGGCGGCTTCCTCGATGGCGGGGTCGAGATTGCGCAGGCTCGACGAAATCACGCGCACGGTATAGGGGAAGAGCACGGCAGTATGGCCGATCAGCAGGCCGCTGAAGATGTCAAAGTTGCCCACGAGGACAAAGAAGCGCAGCATGGAGAAGCCCACCACCAGCCCCGCACCAGAACCGGCGACGAGAAGAGTGTCTCCACGGCGCCTTCGCCACGAAAACGGAAGCGCACCAGTGCATACGCCACGGGCATCCCCAAAATCAAGGCGATTAAGGTGGAAATCAGACCGATTCGCAGACTCGTCCAGAAGCTATCAATAAACTGGCTGGTGCGAAAGACGTTGGCAAACCAGTCTAGCGAGAAGCCGCGGGGGAAAGGCCAGCGTCGAATCTGAGCCAAACGCGGCCACAAAAATGATGAGGAATGGCCCCAACAAGAAGAAATAGAGTAGAAAGAGGCTGGCGTAGAGCCAGCGAGATCGGCGCATATCAGGCTACCTTTGGGCGCAGCCGGCGTAGGAGCAGATTGACGGCCAGGGCGGTGACAAGCATCACGGCGGCGACGACAGTGGCCCCGCTCGAATCCATCGAGACCATGGCCCGCTGGTAGAGCAGCGTCGGCAGCACGAGGACCCGTGTGCCCCCCAGGATGGCGGGCGTGACATAGGCAGTGATCGCACCCGTAAAGACGAGGGTGCCGCCCAGCACAAGTCCGTCGGCAGAGAGCGGCACGATCACGCGGCGGAAGGTGGTCAATCCGCCTGCGCCCAGGCTGCGCGCCGCCTCGATCACGTCTTCGGGGATATTTTCCAGTGCGCTGACCAGGGGGAGCACCATCAACGGCAAAAAGAGTTGGAGCAGCCCTACCACGATCGCGCCTTCAGTGAAGAGCAGGCGCGGTGCGTCCTCGGCGAGGCCCAGGCCGGTGATCATCTGGGATCACACCCTGTCGCCCTAGGATGATCAGCCAGGCGTAGGTCCGCGCCACCGGGTTGGTCATCAACGGCAGGATCACCAGCGACATCAGGATCGACGCCGCCCTGCCGGCATACGCGCCAGCAGATAGGAGGCCGGATAGCCAATCAACACCGCCAGCACCGTCACCAGCAGACCGAGGCGCAGCGTGCGCCAGTAGACCAGCAACGACTGCCGTTTGGTAAAGAAATCCACATACGGCTGCACGCTGAACCCGGTCTCCGGCGCGATAAAGCTCTGCACCAGCACAAAAACCAGTGGCAGTAGAAACGAAATAATCAGGAAGACAAGCGCCGGAATCACCAGGATGGAAAGGGTGCGGCGTTGGTTGATCTGTTGCATGGCAAGGAGAGGACCGGTGATGGGTGATGGGCCGGCGAATGAGGACGCTGGGACTGGGATGGTGTAAACGGCAGCGGTCGCTCTATCGGCGATCACTCCGTTTACACCATCCCTGCCCCAGGTTGTCGATCTCCGCTATTGGGCCATCACGTCGTTCCAGCGCTCAAGCCACGCATCCTGATACTCGTTGAGCTTGGCCTGATCGAGGAAGATGAGGCTGCTCATCATTTCGTCACCGTACGTAAGCAGCGGCGCAACTTCGTCCGAAACAACCACCGTCTTGTTGGTGGGCGAGTCGACCAGATCTTCGGCCATAGCCGATTGCACCTGCGCGAGATGAGGAAGTCGATATACTTATGCGCGAGGTCGCTCTTTTCGGTGCCGGCGACGATGCTTACGACACTGGCGGCGGCGGGCAGCCCTTCGCTGGGAATGACCATTTCCAGGGGCAGGCCGGTATCGAGCAGGTTGCCAATCGAGAAACTGCTATACGGTGCAACCCAGACTTCCTCTTGCTGCACGAGGGCGATCAGGTCTGAACTACGGGTATAGACCGTGACCAGTTGATCGGCCAGTTCGGGCAGACGTTCCCAGGCCGGTTCGGTGTTGTCGATATCGCCGCCAAAGGCCTTGGCCAACATGACGATGGTGGCGGGGCCGTTGGTGGTGGCCAGCCCGGGCACGGTGACGTATCCCTTCAACTCGGGGCGAGGAGATCGGCCCACGAGGTGATAGGTTCGCTGACTTTATCGGTGCGGTAGATCAACGGGTAGGCCGAAATGGCGTATGAAATGCCAGTGTTGTCGCCCAACGGATCCTGCGCCCAGTCGTAGAGTTCGTCGTAATTCTCCAACTTGCTGGGATCGATGGGTTCCAGCAGCCCCTGCTGGGCCGCTTCAAAGGTGAATGAACCGGCCAGGTGAATCACGTCGACCTGCGGGCTGTCGCCACGCGCAGAGAGCTTGGTCAGCCGTTCGGAGTTGTTACCCGTCTCGTAGACAATCTTGGCGTTGTACATCTCTTCGAACGGTCGGGTGAGATTTTTGTCGATCAGATCCTGATTGAAGCCCCAGGTAGAGACGACAAGTTCGGTAGGTTCGGCGGACGTTCCTTGTGATATATTTCCTCGGCAGCGGCGGTAGGCGCAACAGCGCTGTCACCGCTGGGGGCAGCCGGCACAGCCGGCACGGCGCAGGCCGTAAGAGGAGTGCAGCAAAGATACACAGGACAAAGGTAGGAAGGTTTCGAGCACGCATGGCGGATCCTCCAAGGCGATGATGGGTGGACTTGTGGAAGGAAGAATAAAATGCTCATAGAATCAGCGTCGAGGAAACACGCCAATACGCCCTATGATAGTGGATTCAGGAGGGATCGGCAAATGATCGGAAGAATGGAAGAGGCGATGCGTCTGCCAAGATTGTGGCCATTCGCCACAGCGGCAACCCGACGCCTTTCTCGCCTATCGCACCAAAAATGGCGTTACAGCAATCCTTCCCGGTCGATCGCCATCTGCGCCGGTCAACGATCGACGGGCCGCACACAGCCGGTGTGGCCGTAGTCACTATTCTTCCTGCAGGCAAAGATGAACGCCGCGGACACGTTGAGAATTACTGGTGGAGGTTCGCCTACTTGACTGATTAGTCGGATTGTTCTATGCTACTCTTCCATGAACAAAAGAAACAGCAGTTGCTTGAGGCCTATGTGATATCTCTACCCAAGAGGCTCTCTCGAACATGACCACGGCCCGAATCGCCAAAAGCGCGGGCGTGGCAACGGGGCGCTTTTTAGACTACTTTCCCTCTAAGGACATGCTGATCGAGGCGGTCTACCTACACTAGAGCCAAGAGTGGCGGACGCACGTGTTCGCCGGCTACCCGAACAACGGGGATGTGAAAGCCTGTTTGGAACACCTTTGGTTCCGGCATATCGATTGGGCGACGCGCTATCCGGCCCACTATACCCTGAAACAGCAACTAAAGCTATCGGATCTGCTCAGCGCCGAGACGCTCAACGGCCATTCTGAAGATCTCTCCATGATCTACGATTTGGTGCAAGGGGGCTTTACCGCAGGGCTGTTCGTGGAGATCACCGTCAACTTTTTTGGCAGCCTATTCCTGGCCGAGGTGGACGCAGTGGTTCAATATGCCCTGGCCCAAGATCTCAAGGACATGGCCCTGACCAAGCTGATCGCCCTGAGCTTTGACATCTTCTGGACCGGTGTGACCAAGTAACCGGTCTCTTTTTTTGGCCCATCCTGACTGACTGCTCAATCACAACCAAAACCATAGTAAGGAGAAACCCATGAAAACCATCGTCATCACAGGAGCCAGTTCCGGCATCTACGAGGCGACGACTGACGGCAAAGCACAACTGCGCTACCTGCTTGGTGAAGATGCCAGGCAATCCTACGCCATACGCGAGCAAGTGGGCGATGACGCATTCATGGTCGGCATGCGTCAACAGATGCTCGGTTAATCGGCGTCACCAACCAGGAGGAGACAATTGTTATGAGCAACAAATGGACACAACAAGATATTCCCGACCTCACGGGGAAAGTCGTCGTCATAACTGGGGCAAACAGTGGCCTGGGGCTGGAGTCAACCAAGGCGATTGCCGCCAAAGGGGCCACCGTCGTTATGGCGTGCCGCAACTTGAACAAGGCGGACCAGGCCAAATCCGAGGTGCTTTCTGTCCATCCTGCCGCCAAGCTGGATGTGATGCAGTTGGACAATGCCAGCCTGGATTCAGTGCGGACCTTCGCCGACGCCTTCCGGGCCAAGTATGATCGCCTTGACATCCTGCTCAACAACGCCGGGGTGATGGCCATCCCCCGCACGCTGACGGAGGACGGCTTTGAGATGCAACTGGGTGTCAACCATCTGGCCCACTTCGCCCTGACCGGGCTGCTGCTGGATGTGATCACGGCCACGCCCCATGCCCGCGTTCACAGTACGTCCAGCAGCGCTGCGTTTGCGGGTCGCATCAATTTCGACGACCTGATGAGCGAGACGGACTACAGCCGTTGGACCGTCTATGGTCAAAGCAAGCTTGCCAACGCCGCCTTTGCCACGGAGCTGAACCGCCGTCTCCGGGCTGCAGGGCACGACACCCTTGCCAACTCCTCCCACCCTGGCTTTGTAATGACGAACCTGCAGACGAACAGCCTGGCGCAATCTGGCGCGCCCCTTGGCGAACGGATCCTGTACAGCGTCTTCGCGCCGCTCATAGCCCACGATGTGAGCATGGGCGTGCTGCCCCAACTCTATGCCGCCACCGCGCCGGAGGCCAAAGGGGGCGTCTTCTATGGGCCGAGGTTCATGCGCATGCGAGGATATCCTGCGGAACAGAAATGCAACGATGCGCTGGATGACGCAACCCTGCTTAAACGCTTCTGGGAAGTGTCCGAGAAGTTGACGGGCATCAACTATGGACTGGTGGCAAAGCAACTTGCGTAATCTGAAATTGGGTGACTAGGAGATTGCCACGACAGAATCTCCCAATCGCTCAATCTCCCAATCTCAGCCCTACTCGATAAGTCATTTGATCTGCGATCCCATCTCAATTCACGGAGAGACTATGAGTACAAAATGGACCACCAACGACATCCCCGACCTGACGGGTAAAGTGATCATCGTCACCGGGGCAAACAGCGGCATCGGCTATGAAGCCGCCCTGGAGTTTGCCCGCAAGGGCGGACGCACCATCCTGGCCTGCCGTAGCATGGACAAGGCCCAGGCGGCACTGAGCCGGATCCAGGCCCAAGTCCCCAACGCCCCGGCAGAAATCATGCAGCTAGATCTCGCCAGCCAGGCGTCGATCCATACTTTCGCTGAAGCTTTCAAAGCCAAATACGACCGGCTGGATCTGCTGATAAACAACGCCGGGATCATGATGGTCCCGTACGGCAGGACCGAAGATGGCTTTGAGCGCCAGTTCGGCACAAATCACTTGGGCCACTTTGCCGTTACCGGACTGTTGATGGACCGCATCCTGGCCGCGCCAGGCGCACGGGTCGTCAATGTCAGCAGCATCGGTCACCGAAACGGCATCATGGATTTTGACAATTTGATGTATGAAGACGGGAAGGGTTATACGCCCAGCGCCGCCTACAGCCGTTCCAAGCTGGCCGATCTGCTTTTCACCAATGAACTGCAACGCCGCCTTGACGCCGTCGGTGCGCATGTCACGGTCACCGCGGCCCATCCTGGCGGCTCCAACACAAATCTTGCCAGCCATATGGAAGATCGGCTGCTCTTTAGGATAGCGCGGCCATTGTTGGGGATCGTAATGCAGTCCGCGGCCATGGGCGCATTGCCCACCCTGCGGGCGGCGGTTGATCCCCAGGCCACCGGCGGCGACTACTACGGTCCCGGCGGTTTTCAGGAGATCCGGGGCTATCCTGTCCTGGTCGAGTCCACCGCCGCCGCCCACGATGTGGCCGCGGCCCGCAAGTTGTGGGAGGTGTCCGAGGCACTGACCGGGGTCAAAATAGTCCAGCTAGACCGTGTGACGGCGTAGGGCCTGAGATGTCCATTAAGTCATAGCCACGAAGTTGGGAGGAGTCTCTTTCCAACTTCGTGGCGCTTTTTGAAGCAGTTTCCCAGGAGCAAACCGCATGAGCCTGTTACGACGCACCTTTCGCAGTTGGTGGATGGTGCCACGCCAGACCAGCCAACGCATTGACCATCGCACGATCTCCTTTTTGGAATTGTTCTACGATCTGGTCTACGTGGTCCTGATCGCCGAGGTGGCCCACGGCCTATCCGCCCATGTGGATCTGGCCGGACTGGGCGGGTTTATTTTCCTCTTTGTGATCGTATGGTGGGCGTGGCTGAACGGGGCGATCTATCACGATCTGCATGGCAACAACGATCTGCGTACCCGGGTCTTTACCTTTGTACAGATGGCCTGCGTAGCCTCTATGGCCGTCTTTGCCCACGGCGCATTGGGCGACACCTACGCCGGATTTGCCATTTCGTTTGGGGTTTTTCAACTGGTCTTCGCCTATCTTTGGTGGCGAACCGGCGTCTATGACGCCGCCCATCGGCCCCTTTCCCGGCCCTACGTGATCGGCTTCCTGGTGATGACCGCTCTTTTCTTTGTCTCCGTGTGGCTTCCTGCTCCCCTGCGCTTCTACTTGTGGGGGATATCCGTGGCCATATCGTTGCTGCTGCCCTTTGCCAGCACTTTGGGGAATCCCTCAACACCCTCTATCTGCTGCTCACCCTCGTCATCGTGACGCTGGTCCCCATCGCTATCGGGCTGTGGCTGTGGATCAAAACGTTGGATCCGGCGACGTTGGCAGAATGACAGCAATGCGAAATTCAGCAGATCGAAATTTGGCGGGGTGTAGGTGCAGGCTATCGCACGGCGAATCGACGAAATACTTCTATCCGCCCTATGTGGGCGTACGCGGCTGGGTAGGGATTGTGCTCGCTCAGGTAGATGACGACGGGCTGACGCTGCACGTGCAGGATGCGTGGAAGCTCGTTGCCCCCAGACGGCTGCGCCACAGATTTAAGGAGGCTTTAGCATGAATGTCCACACTTTGGGAACAAGCGACCTACAGGTGACACCGTTGGGTCTGGGGCTGGCGGCGCTGGGGCGTCCCGGTTACATCAACCTGGGGCACGCCGCCGATCTCGGCCACAATTATGCCGTCGACGAGATGGAAGCCCACGCGCACGGCGTCCTGGACGCGGCCTGGGCGGCGGGGATTCGTTACTTCGATGCGGCTCGATCCTATGGGCGAGCCGAGGCGTTTTTGGCGTCCTGGCTGGCACAGCGCCAGATTGCACCTGCCGACGTGGTGATCGGCTCAAAGTGGGGCTACACCTACACCGCCGATCGGCAGGTGCAGGTGGAAGAAGGCGAAAAGCACGAGGTGAAGGAACATTCTCTGCGCGTGCTGCAACGCCAGATCGTGGAAAGCCAGTCGATCCTGGGCCGGCACCTGGATCTCTACCAGATCCACTCGGCGACGCTGGAGAGCGGCGTGCTTGAAAACGGAGCGCTGCTGGCCGAACTTGGCCGTTTGCGCGACGGTGGGTTGGCCATCGGCTTCTCGGTGAGCGGCCCCAATCAAGCCGAGACGATCCGGCGCGGCCTGGATGTAAGCGTAGACGGACGTCCTCTGTTCGCTGCGGTGCAGGTGACGTGGAATTTGCTGGAGCAGTCGACGAGTGAAGCGCTCTACGAGGCACAGGCAGCCGGGGTCGGTGTCATCGTCAAAGAGGCGCTGGCGAACGGCCGGTTGACGGCGCGCAATCAGGCGGCCTCGTTTCAGGTGAAGGCGCAGATCCTGCGCAGCGTTGCCGATGCACAGGGCGTTTCTGTCGATGCGCTGGCTTTGGCGGCGGTGATGCATCAACCGTGGTCCAGTGTGGTCTTGAGCGGGGCAGCCAATATCGATCAGATCCGCTCGAATGTGCAGGCGGTGCAGGTAGAGTGGCACGCCCATCTATGGGATCAACTGGCTGCACTGGCCGAACCGGCCCAGGCCTATTGGCAGACCCGTAGCCAGCTCGCCTGGAATTGAGTGACCATCGTCTCCTTGACCATCGTCTCCTCGTTTGCTTGACAGAAAAACCGTCCGCAAGTACGCTGCAACCATCTATTTTGGGGGATTCCATGAGGAATCTCTTCTCATTCAACGGTTATCAGGCGTAGCGCCATGTCGATCCTTACATTTTCAAACTTAACCCAATCCTACGGCGACTTCGACGTCTTTGTCGGAATCAACGCTGCCATTCCCAATGACGGCAAGATCGGCCTTGTCGGCCCTAATGGCGTGGGCAAGACGACGTTGCTGCGCATCCTGGCCGGGCTGGATGCTGCGTCCGCCGGATCGGTGACGTTGTCTCGGGTACGCGTCTGGGCTATTTGCGCCAGGAGGCGATGGACGCCTTCAGCGAGCGCGAGAATACGGTCCACGACGAAATGCTGACCGTCTTCAAAGATCTTAAGCAGAAAGAAGCGGAGTTACGTGATCTTGAGCATCGCATGGCAGACGGCGACGACAGCGATGCGCTCCTGGAGCGGTATAGTGCAGCCCAAGAACAATTCGAGCGCGCCGGAGGCTACGATTACGAAGTGCGTATCAGGCAGGTCTTGCAGGGGCTTGGCTTTGGCAGCGACGACTTACAGACGCCGCTCAGCCATCTGAGCGGCGGTCAGAAGACGCGCGCCTTGCTGGGCCGGCTGCTCTTGGAGCGGCCCGATCTGCTGATCCTCGATGAGCCGACCAATCATCTGGACGTGGAGGCTATTGAGTGGCTCGAAGGCGTGCTGCGCCTGTGGGATGGCGCCCTCCTCATTGTTTCGCATGATCGTTACTTTTTGGATCGGGTGGTCAATCGCATTTGGGAGATGAGCCGCACGGGCATGGAGGAGTACCGCGGCAACTATAGTCACTATTTGCAGCAACGCCAGGAGCGCTGGGATCTACGCGAAAATGAGTTTGAGACGATACGCGAGAAATTCCTCAGAGAACTGGATTACGTGAAACGCAATATCGCGCGCGACGCTACCACGAACATGGCCAAAGGCCGGCTGCAGCGGCTGATCCGTGAGGTCAAAGTGGTGGAAGCAGGCGGGCTGCAACTGCTCAACAGCAAGAACTGGGGGCAGGTGATGGATGAAGTGGATATCTCGAGCAGCAAGTGGAGCGTGATGGACACCGAGCAACACATCAAGTCACTAAGCAGCCCGATCCAGCGCCCCCCCACCCTAAACTTGCGGTTGAACACGCGGCTGCGCAGCGGCAATCTCGTCCTGCGCACGACGGAGTTGACGATTGGCTATGTGGACACACCGCTCTTCGTGGCCGATCCGATTGAACTCCATCGCGGCGAGTGTGCCGCACTGATCGGCCCCAATGGTACGGGCAAGAGCACATTTCTGCGCACGTTGATGCAGGAAATTTCGCCGTTGACTGGGCAATTGCAATTCGGGGCAAGCCTCAAGGTAGGCTACCTGGCTCAATCGCAGGACAAGTTTAACCCGGAGAACAGTGTGCTGGATGAGTTACTCGATCACAAACACATGTTGCTGGGCGAAGCCCGTTCCTACCTGGCGCAGTATCTCTTCCGCGGGGAGGATGTTTACAAATCGGTGAGCATGCTGAGCGGTGGCGAACGTGCCCGGTTGGCGCTGGCAATCCTGGCCTTGGAAGGTGCAAACCTCTTGCTCCTCGACGAGCCGACCAATCATCTGGACATCCCCGCACAGGAAATCCTGCAAGAGGTGCTGGAACACTTCGATGGCACGATTCTCCTCGTCTCGCACGATCGTTACCTGATCGACCGTCTGGCGACGCAGATCTGGGAATTACAGGATGGCCGCTTGCACATCACGCCATTTGGCTACCAAGAGTATCTGGTCGCCCGCGACCAGGCACGCGCCGAAACCGACAAAGCCTCGGCAGAGCAGCGCGCCGCAAAAAGTATCGATCAACGTGGCGACCGGGTTCAGCGCAACGAAGAACGTCGCCGTATGCAGCAGATCAGCACGCTCGAAGACGAGATCCACCGTCTGGAGCAACAACTTGCCAACATCGAAGCGGCCCTCGTCAAAGCCAGCCACGATGAAGATCTGGACGCTCTTCAACGTCTCAGTGCCCAGTACGAACAGACCCAATCCGAGTTGAACGAACAGATGGAAACATGGAGCGAACTGGCGGCGGCGTAGCCCAGGCGCAGCCTGGAGCCGAACAGTTAGTTCGCCCCTTCTTCATCGCTTTCAACGACTTCGTCAGCCTGACGGTTAAAGAGGCGGGCTAACGCGCCCTTCAAAGAGGAAGGATCGTAGCCGAGACCGTATGCCCTGCTGCTGTCGAGCGAAACATCAGGCGGTCGTTGGGCGGCCAACGGCACGTCGCCCAAACGCACAGGATCGATGTAGGCGTCGCCGAACCCGCCGATCTCTTGAACCATCAGGCCGAAGTCGTAGCGCGAGATACGCTGGCGCCCGCCCAGGTGCAGCCGCCCGTTGATGGGTGAAAGCTCTAGATCGGCAGCTTCGGGCAGCCCACGCCAGGCGGCGAGGAGCAGTCCGCGCGCCGCGCTTTCGGCATCAACCGGCGTGCGGTATTCGTCCTGGAAGAGGGGCAACCGCTCACCACGCGCCATCTTCGTCACCATCCACTGTAAGAAACTAATATGGGTGGGGCTGGACGCCCCAAACATCAAGGGCATACGGCAGATCGTGGAGAGCGGATAGCGATCCAACACCTCATCTTCGGCCAACGCCTTGTGTTCGCCGTAAACATTCACAGGGGTCATGACGTCGTCTTCAGCGTAGGGGGGACGAGTGCCGTCGAAGACCAGATCGCTGGAGGTGAAGACAAAGGGGATCTCGCGATCGGCGCAAAGACCGGCCAGGTTGCGCGTGGCCTTGACGTTGATCCGAAAGGACTCGTTGACGTGGGTTTCGCAGTAATTGACATCGGTGAGTGCGGCGGTGTGGATGACGGCCGCCGGTTTGACCATCGACATCATCTCGCGCAGTTCGCGGAATTCTGTCAGATCGATGCGCCCGGTTTCGATCTCACTAAAGGCAGTCTGGGCGGTGTGGCGTTTGGTGCTGAAATAGGTGCCCGCCACCTGCCAATCTGGGCGCGCCAGGCGGGCCACGGTCCATCCCAAGAAGCCACTGACGCCTGTGATCAGCAATGTCCTCATGCTCGAATTCTCCTTATGCCGACGGGTTTGCCATCCACTATAGCGCAGCACCTTGAAAAGTAAAATCTGAACCAATCAAAAAAGCCCGGCTTCAACCGGACTTTTCTTGCACTCACGGGATAACGGCGTAGAGGTTCAGGCAGCCAGCTCCGCTTGCTGCTCTTGCTCTTGCTCTTTTTCCTCTTTGGCGGCGACAGCTTCGGACAGGGCATCGTCGAGCTCAAAGCGGGCTTCGGCAATATTACACTCTTTAGAGAGCGACATCTCAGCGATGAGACGTTCGCGCCCTTCGCCCAATAATTCCGAATCGGACTTTGTCAGATGTGCAGCGCGGCGCCGCCAGGTAAGGTCGCGCACGGCCTCGGCAATGCGCTTGGGCACCCCGGAATTGATCATTTCCGAAACGACCTGCCTGCGCTCCTTAAAGTTTTTGGGCAGTTGCCCGGGCAATGAACGCAAAGTACTGAGCACGGCTTGATAGCGTGTGGAAGACATGACGTTGCGCATTCCTAGATCCGCAACGCGGCGTTCAGGCACCCGAATGGTCAAACGTTTGCCGACAAACTCAATGACATAGTATTGATGAAAACCGGAAACAAGTTCCTGTTTCTCGATGCCGACGATCTGGCCGGCACCATGCGAAGGGTGGACTACATTTTCTCCTACCGAAAATAGCAAAGCGACCTCCTTATCACTCAGCCGGCGGCGCAAACGCCCGCCGGACAGCGTACAGAAAGGTGTACATGTGACAATAAGTATACCATTTCTCAAAAATTATGTCAAGTGAAGCAAAAATGGGCAGGAATTCTCAATTTGAAGACCGCATGCCCGTACCCTTTGTTGTTGTTTTTGTTTTCATCAGATCAAACTGTTTCCACACCATACCCGACCTACCGCCCAAGACCAGGCGGTTGTTACTCGCCCAAGCACTGACCACTGCGATCGCTGCCTGCCTGGACTGAGTGTCGAACGAACGACGTAGTTGTTTGCCATCCAGCGCCACCACTTCGCCTTCCGTCACGTGCGCTACCGCTCCCATCCAGCGCACAAAGCAGGCCTGAAACTGCTCCAGGTTCAACTCCAACCAGCGAAAGATGCGCCAGAAGGTATCTGACGTATTCGTTCTCGTTCATCCGGCTTCCCCTTTCTGTTCTCTCTTAAGGGTATCGCTTGTTTCGCTTTCGTCAATCCTTTCTAAGTTCGCGATTGCCCTGCCCCGAGCATTTTTCCGAGTTGACAATGAAACAACCGCGGTATACTTTTTGGGCTACCCGATCATTTCTGCTTATTCACTTGCGAAAGGTCATGCCTGTAGACGGCAAGGACCCGAACGCTTCATCAGTCGCGAGGGACAACTTGCCGCGCTAGACGGCATGTTGCCCAAAAGCACCGGGAGGCGACGGACAAATCTGCCTTGTCGTCGGGGAGGTCGGCAGCGGCAAGTTTGAACGTCCTACCTTATCTTGTCGGGGGAGCTTTTATGGCATCTCTCCATATCCAGCTTCTGGGTGATTTTCGTATAAGCACCGGCGACGCCCCTGTCCCTGCGCTTGATCGCATACGTCTGCAGTTGCTGCTGGCATACCTGTTGCTTCATCGTCACGCCCCCCAACCGCGCCAACAGATCGCATTCCAGTTCTGGCCCGACTCAAGCGAACGCCAGGCTCGCAATAACCTGCGCAAAGCCTTGCACCAATTGCGCGGGGCCTGGCCTGCGGTCGATCAATTCCTACATGTGAATGCACACACAGTGCAATGGCGACCGGACATTGACTACACCCTTGACGTCGCCGAGTTTGAGGATCTTGTTGCACGGGCCAAAACGCTAACCGAAAATCCAACAGCGCAGCAAACGGCGCTTGAAACAGCTGTGGGCCTTTACCAGGGGGATCTACTGAGCAGCGGCTACGACGACTGGATCATCCCCGAACGCGAACGGCTGCGCCAAAACTATATTGAAGCGTTGGAATCTCTGGTCTGGCTGGCGGAAGACCAGCGGGACTATGGGACGGCCATCCATCACGCTTCGATCTGTTGCGTTATGATCCGCTGCACGAGGTTACCTACCGGCGGCTCATGCGTCTGTATGCGCAGAGTGGCGACCGTGCCGCCGCTCTGCAAATCTACCATACCTGCGCTACGTTGCTTCAGCGTGAGCTGGGCGTCGAGCCCGGGGAGGAGACCCAGCAGGCCTATGCCCGCCTGCTCGAACACGAGGTCCCAGCAGTGTTGCGGGAGCAGCGCAGAATACACCTATTAACGCCGCTGCCGCTGGTGGGTCGCCAGCCCGAATGGCACAGGCTGCGCACAGCATGGGAAAGCATCACGCAGAGGGGTGCTCAACTCTACCTGATCAACGGCGAGGCAGGGATCGGCAAGACACGGCTGGCCGAAGAACTGGTGGCCTGGGTAGAACGTCAGGGCATAGCCACGGCAACCACCCGTTCCTATGTCGGCGCCGGGACACTGGCCTACACGCCCGTGATCGAGTGGTTGCGCAGCGAGACGTTACAAGCCGCTCTGACCAGTCTGGACGATGTCTGGCTGACCGAGATAGCTCGTCTCCTGCCTGAGATCCTGATTGAGCGTCCAGATCTGCCCCGCCCCGAACCACTGACCGACCGCTGGCAACAGCAACGGCTCTTTGAAGCCCTGGCACGCGCCTTCCTGATTGCGCCCGGTAGTCGGCCGGTTTCCCGATTGTTGGTCTTGGACGATCTACAGTGGTGCGATGCCGACAGTCTGGAATGGCTACGCTACCTGCTGCACTTTGCCCACCAGGGCGCGGCTCGCTCGGAATCCACGGCCCGCTTGCTGGTGGTGGGCACAGTCCGCACCGAAGAGATCGACCGTGAGCATCGCCTGAACACACTCCTACTCGAGTTGCGTAGTACAGGTCAGGTGACCGAGATTGCGCTGGGTCCGCTCGACCCTATCAAGAGTGCAGAACTGGCAGAAAAGGTGATCAACACGAATCTAAATGCGGACGCCGCCAGTCGGCTCTTTGCCCAGACCGAAGGCAACCCACTCTTCGTCGTTGAGACCATGCGCGCCAATGCGGGAACCCAGGATGGGTCCGATGCGGAAAATAAGGGATCTCCTCCTTCGGCGCTGCCGCCCAAAGTCCAGGCAGTCATCCAATATCGCCTGGCCCAACTCTCGCCGGCGGCGGAAAGGTGGCCGATCCGGCTGCCACCATCGGCCGCGCCTTTGCCTTTGCGTTGTTGCTGGCCAGCAGTGGCGACCTCACAGAAAGCGATCTCATGCGCAGCCTGGATGAGCTATGGCAGCGTGGCATCATCCGCGCCCAGGGTGACCACACCTACGACTTCAGCCACGATCTCATTCGCGAAGTGGCCTATGCGCAGATCAGTCCGATACAGCGGCCTCTGTTACATCGACGCCTGGCTCAGGCGCTGGAACTGCTCTACGCTGACCATCTGGATACGGTGCATGCTCAATTAGCGGTGCACTATGAACAAGCCGGCCTGTTTGAACAAGCAGTTGGTTGGTATGAGCGGGCGGGGAAAGTGGCCCAACAGCTTTTTGCACATTCCGAGGCCATACAGTATCTGGAATCTGGTTTGGCCCTGCTCGACAGGTTGCCAGAGAATGAGAGATATATAGCCCAGAAGGTTCAGTTGCTGCTGATGCTTGACCGGGGCGTAATTTCTGGCTACGGTGTGGCGCCCTTAAGGCGTGCTGCGGTTCTGCTACGGGCGCGCAAGCTAGCCATCCAAATTAATGATGATGAGGCTCTATTAAAGGTATTGGAAAGCCTATCATTTTTCTATCAGGCGCGCGGTGAGCTGCAAGAAGCAAGGCAGATAGCACAAGAGCACTTACTGTTGGTTCAACAGGCCGGCGATCTCATGCAGCGTGCGTTAGCTTATTCGGGATTTGGCCGCGTGGCGATGTCAGTCGGAGCCTTTCAGAAGGCAAATCAATCTTTGGAGCGAGCATGGGCCTTACTTGATCAGTGTGATTCACATTTCCGCAATGAGTTGGCCTGGAAGCAGCAGCGATCCCATACTGCTCGGTTTTGGATCATCACCCTGTGGATATTAGGCTTTCCCGATGGCGCGCAGGAGCTTGCACGCCGAATGATCGTACAGGCAGCGGAGTTGGGACCCGGCGATGGCTCAAATGTCCCGTTCTTTGCCGCCATTCTCTACCGCAACCTGAAATTGAATCAGCCACTGGCGCAACAGGTAGAAGCGCTGACATATCTAGGTGAGAAATACAGTCTGTGGCTGACTACACAAAGCGGTTTGGTCTTTCGCGGTTGGGAACTCGTCCACCAGGGCAACTTTGATGAAGGCATTGCGCTAACACAACGCGGCGTCGATAACTTTCGACGTGCAGGTCACACTTTATTCCAGACCCACCGCCTGGCGATGTTGGCGGAAATGCATCTGATAGCCGGTCAACCCAATGACGCGCAGAGGGTGCTTGATGACGCGTTTGCTATCTCATTGAAGACAGGTGAACGTTTTTGGGATGTTGAACTCCACCGGCTCCAGGGAGATCTGCTGCTGGCGCAAGGCGCACCTGACGAACAACCAGAACACACCTACCTGCAAGCTATTGAGATTGCGCAGCAACAGAATGCGAAGTCCTTTGAACTGCGCGCCGTGATGAGCCTGTGTCGCCTGTGGCAGCGCCAGGGCAAACGAACAGAGGCGCATGATCGGCTGGCCTCGATCTATGGCTGGTTTAGCGAGGGCTTCGACACGGCGGATCTCCAGGAGGCCAGAGCGTTGTTGGCCGAGTTGTCCTAACCGTAGCGGCATCCAGACAAGGTCCTGGACGAACATGGGATCGCTCAGGATCGCTTCTTCCTTCATTTCCCCATAAATCCCCTCTCCATACCCTGCACGGGGATCGGTTTCGGATCGCCGCCCCTGCTACAGTTGCACCGTGACCGACCTACCCGACGAACGCCAACACCAACAAACACACCTTTTCATCGTCCGCGTCTGGTTCGAGCCAGTCACAGTGGATCACAAAGAAGTGCGCGGTCGGGTGCAACATGCACTCAGCGGCGAGGTGATCTACTTTCGTACCTGGAGCCAGTTACTGGCTTTCTTTGAATCGGCCCTAGATGGAAAGGCTGGGGCATCGCCGTTCGCACTTGACGATAACGACGACGGTTGAGTTCCTCTCGGTGCAAGACGGCGATTGTCGAGATCGAGTCGGTTTCTACTTATCCTATTCCACAAAGGAGAACCTCCCATGAAACTGTTCCAATCCTGCCTGGCCGTACTGTTAAGCCTGACGCTGTTTTCTGGCTGCACCATGACCATCCCTCCCAACCTTATTCAGGCCACAACTGCCCCTCCCGTCAATCCTGAGGCTGCCCACTGGCAAACTTGGGTTTTGCCATCGAGTGATGCATTGCGCCCTGCTCCACCGCCCGATGCAACTGCGACGACTGCCGAACTTGCACAGTTGAAGGAGGCAATGGCGATGGGCAACACCGATGATCAATCTCTGGTAACCTACTGGGACGCCGGGTCGCCTTCCTACCGTTGGATCGAAATTGCCCTGGCACAATATCGCTCCGGGCCACCCAGTCCCTACGTTGGCCGCGCTATGGCGCTGTTGAACGTGGCGCTCTACGATGCCACAATCGCCAGTTGGGAAGCGAAGTATACCTACAATCGATCACGCCCCAGTGGGGTTGCCTCCCTCATTCCCATACCAAACACACCGTCCTATCCGTCAACGCATGCAGCTGCAGCCGGCGCCGCGGCTACTGTGCTCGCCTACCTTATGCCGGAACAGGCTGATCTCTTTGCGGCAAAAGCCGAGGAGGCCGGCCAGTCGCGGCTGTTGGCCGGCGTTGCGTATCCTAGTGATGTAGCCGCCGGGCTGGCTTTGGGCCAAGCCGTCGGCGAAAAAGTGATTGAATGGGCAAAGACAGATGGTTCCGATGCCAAATGGATGGATGAAGTACCTACCGGTCCAGGTATGTGGCAGGGGGATCATCCAGTTGCGCCGCTGGCCGGCACGTGGCGCACCTGGGTTCTCTCCTCCGGCGATCAGTTCCGCTCGCCACCTCCCCCAGCCTACGATTCCGCCCAGACTCTATCCGAATTGTCCGAGATCAAGAGTATTACGCGTACGTTCCCGATTGTGTCTAAATCCATCGGCTGGCACACGTTCGACGCTGGCTATACATACTGGTACAACTTTGCCAGCCAGCGGATGTTTGAACGACGCCTTGATTACGATGCGCCGCTCGGTGCGCTCATCTACGCCACCGTCGCTGTCGCTGATTATGATGCAGATATCGCCTGTTTCGATGGCAAGTACGCATACTGGCGCATTCGTCCACCGCAATTGGATCCAGAGGTGACGACCCTGTTCGCAACGCCGCCCCATCCTAGCTATCCCGCGGCGCATGCCTGTACCTCCTATGCGAAGGCTAATGTCCTTGCAAGCTTCTTTCCCGCCGACGCTGATACCATTCTGGCGGCCGCCGAGGAAGCTGGCAACTCTCGGATCTGGGCCGGCATCCACTACCGCAGCGACGTCGATGCCGGCGCAATCCTAGGTAAGTCAGTGGCTCAGGCGGTCCTTGAAAGGGTGAATCAGATGACTCACCCCTGAATGGATTCTTACGAAGTACCTGCCCTTGAGAACAGGGCAGGTACTTCTGTTGGGCGCCAAGATGGACTACCCGAATTGGGCGCCAAAAACCTGAAAACGCTGCGACAAGCCCGAGAAGACAAGGTAGTCACCATCAGCCACGCCTCGGGAATATTGACCTTCCCTGCCGGCATCACCGCTTTCGAGCAGCGGTAAACCAAACGACCGTGCAGCACTTCTGCCAGTTGTGACGACGGCTGTCTACGACAGCATAGCAAGAACCTCATGCGCGCCGCCGTCCGTCAGATGGATCTGCGTGTGCGGGCGAATCATTGCGTGCTCAAGCTGGGGCGCGCCATGGCCGATCTGGCCGGCGAGGAGAAGATCGAGGTGGTGCGTCTGGCCGAGGCGGTTCAGTACCGTCCGCCGGGGATTGTGGTCTCCTGTCAATGGATTAGGGTCCTCACGATTTCATCCAATGTGCATGCGCTGCTTACCGACAACCAGGCCGTGAATTCGTTCAAATCAGCATTACGCTTCAGATCATGTAGCCGCTGATCGGCCTTAAGCCGGGTCGAATGCTCGGTAAACGAATGTTGCGAAACGAGGTGTAGGCACGCAACTGCCTGCGCTGTATCCCCTTCTTGTGCCAGGACTTCTGCGATGCCGGCAAGGGCGTTCATGGTATCTACCGCTGTCCGCCCCCGGCTCGTAAGCGCCTCAAGAATCGATCCCTGGCTTCGGATCGGTCCCCCTCGGCACATGCGGTACGCGCCAGCCCGAATCCAAACCTCCACCATGACGTTGTGATGGTCTGTGCCTGTTCGCTGAACGGCGGCATACGCATCTTCGAATCGGTGCCGGGCCTCAGTAGATTGCCCTCCGCCAGATCGATGCTACCCAACTCGCAAAGTGACCACAACACCATATCGAGATGGCCGCTTCGTCGCCCTGTTTCAAGGCAACAGGCCAGATGTGGGCGCGCCCTATCTGCGCGTGCCGCCGCGCGGCCAACAACCTACCCACTGCCAGATGCCCCAACGCCCTGCCAATCTGGTCCCCGCACGACTCACTGAGACGAAGCCCCTTACGCGTGAGATCTTCCGCTCTTGCGTATGCTCCCTTGGTTTGCAGCAAACGAGCATAGCGCACCATATGGACACCCTGACTACGCCGTTCACCGTCGTCTTTACGCAACTTCATCGAGCACTCGTAACAGGCTTCGGATCTTGTATAATCACCGAGCGCCCAGTTTACGAGCCCCATGTGTGCATACACCTGAGCCTGCCAGTATGTCACCCCGCGTTTCCTGCCATACACAAAGCAGTCGAAGCCATCCACCGCAAATAAGGCAAAGCTCTCCTGCCGCAAGTCACGGGACGTGAGATAGTCACCGTTGTCGTAGGCAAGATCTGCCTCATGGGCAGCGCCAAATGCAGACCAGTAAGTCCGTTCGCGCCCCGGCCCCATCCTGGTGACGAGCGAGGCAAAGTGCTTGCTACAATCGACTGCATTCTGATACAGACCAAGTTGCCTATATTGGTGAAACTGGGCATGACGTACACCCGCAAGGGCGTGAGCGACTTCGGTGCGTTCTGGCTCTTTGAGCGTGCGTCCGCGAGATAGGCTTCCAACAAAGGAACGATTGTGTCCATCGTCTCAATCGAAAAGTGGAGCCAACCCATCATATCGCCCACGAAGTAGATGGTGAAACAGATATCTAGGGCTGTCTGCATGTCATGCTCGTCAACAGCGTTGTGTAACGCAGCTAATAAATTGTCGAACTCTGCCAGAATTTCCTTGAGCGCTTGAGGATCATAGTTAAGTTCCCCCAACAGGCGCTTAAGGTAACCACTGTAGTACAAACGATGGCGGCGGCGTACATCTTCCGCATGTTCGCCTATCGTCTGATGATGCTCGGACTCGAGTTTCTCAATGCAATACTGACGGACAACTTCATGCATCTTGTGGCGCCCCGAAATATTCGGCTGTAGCCACGACTTGTCAATGAGTTCAGTTAGATCGGCAAGTTTTGCTCCAGTTACCTCCTCCAGTGCCGCCAGTGTTGCACCGTCGCGAAAAACAGAGAACTGGCACAGAAGGCTACGCTCGCGCGCGAAAGCATTGCCCAGGATTGATCAAACATAGCGTGGATACTCTGGTGGCGCTGGGGAAGATTGCGCATGCACGTACGCAAAAAGTTGAGTCCACGCCTGGTTTCGTGCAATATGTCGATTGGGGACAATGTACGTGTCCACGCTGCGGCCAATTCTATGGCAAGCGGCATCCCTTCTAGCATCCGGCAGATTTCTGCAACGGCATCTGCCTCTTCTTCAATTGGCTGATAACCGGGCTGTAGTCGGCGTGTGCACGTCAGGAACAATTGGGGGGCATCGTAGGCGCTCCAATCCATCCCTGGTTTATCTATGCTGCCCGCCGGATACAGGCGACCATCACTCGCTGGCGGCGTATCCAGACCTTCTACTGGCTCCAGCCATTCCTCAACCAGGTTCAGTCGTTCGCGTGATGTCACCAACAGCTTGATCTCTGGTGCGGCACACAACAATTCGGTCAATAAATCCGCTCCTGACGTCAGATGCTCGAAATTGTCCAGCAGGAGAAGAATTTCGCGGCCCGTGGAAAAACTCACACAGACGCTTGGTCGCGTCCACCGCGCCGGACACAGAGGCGTTCAGGCTGCGGAGGATGGCCGTAGACAGCAGTTCAGGCGTCTGGACCGAGGACAGATCCACAAAGTAGACGCCCCCGGCAAATCGCCGGCCATACTCTTGCGCTCCGCGAATAGCCAGGCGGGTCTTGCCGATACCACCCGGCCCTACAACCGTCAATAGACGGCATGCAGGATCCGCCAGCCGTTTGCCTATGTGTGACAACTGGGCGTCCCGTCCAACAAAAGGTGTTAGCTCAGCGGGGAGGTTGTGTGATGGCTGAAGAAAATCAGGCTCGGAGGGCGAACCGGCGAAATAGCCAAATCCGGTGGCTGTCAACAATGTCTGGCGTTCCACGCCCAAACCCAACACGTCGGCCACACGCACGACTGTCTCTGAATCGCGCGGACGCCGTCCCTGGTTGAGCCAGCGACTGACTGTACTTGCATTGACACCGAGCCGCTTCGCCAGCCAGGATGGCGGATGATCTAAACGCCTCAGCGCCTCCTCAACCAAATGAGAAAACTCGGGATAGTAGCTCATGTGCAACAACTCCTTGCACAGACTGCAAAAAAGTCATGCCCCATGTACAAATGCCGACCGTTTTACTGGAGGTAGGAGTAAGCGATGAGGCAGACTTGCACCTGTACATCGATCATAGGGTGCCTCAGATGGGCTGTCAACCCCTGATCGACTCCTCGACTCCTCTGTCCCTGCGGCTCGTGTAGGGATTCGGCACAGATGGAGGTTTGACATGAACTGGCTGAAAGTCCTGCTTATCTGCACGGTGGCGGTCCCATTGTTTGACGTACAACCAAGCCACGACAGACTTTACCCGTCTGCGACCGGCCACAACGGACTCTTGTCGCAAGTGTCCCACATTGGCGGCTCTGCTACAGATATTGTGGTGCAGGATGACGTCGCTTATGTCGGCTACATAGGGGAACTGGCTGTGCTCGATATCTCTGACGTGACGTTGCCGCGGCGTATTGGCCATGTCACGCTTTCGGCCAATGATCTCGCGCTGAATGGATCTCATATCTATGTTGCAGGTGCACACGGACTACAGATCGTAGACGTGGCAACACCAGCAGATCCGCCGCATTGTCGGCCTCTATGAGACAAATGAAGTTGCTATGGGGGTTTGGGCGAATGAAGAAATCGCTTATGTGGTTACGAATCGCGATGGTCTGTATATTGTGAATATACAGAACCCCCACCGGCCCACACGCCTAGGCTTTCTGGCCGTTAGCGGGCGCCTGCCGGATATTGTCGTAGCAGAGCCGTATGCCTATATTGCCACTAATAGTGGCCTGCACGTCGTGGATATCTCAAATCCTCGTCAGCCGACACCGGTGAGTTTTATCGACTTTCCTGGTTTCGCAGCCGATCTAACCTTGTCCGCCAACCGACTGTATTTCACGAACGAGTTCCAAGGTCTGGTTATTGTCGACATATCCGATTCGGCGGTTCCAAGGGTACTACAAACTGTACCGCTCAACAGCATGGTCTGGGATGTAGTGATCTCAGATGATACTGCCTATGTGGCATCCACCGAGCCGGGACTGCACGTGATAGGCGATTTACGAGGCATGAGGCCAACCCCGGTGTTTCAGTTGCAGGAGCCCAATTCGCTGTGGGCACTGGCCATCAGCCAGGACAAGTTGTTCGGCGTGAACATAGATGGCGATCTGCACATTCTCAGCCTGACTGAAGCACGAAAGCCGGTGCCGGTCGGCACCTATGATGCTCCGGGATACAGTACGCGTGTTGCTGTACATGGCGAGCGCGTCTACGTGATCGCAGATGTGGATGGCAATGTCTATGAGATAAATCCCGACGCCTCTGGCGTACCTACTGCAATGAATCTTCACCTTGCGCCCGGTTTCACCGTCGCAATCGCCGCGACCGATGATGGTTTCGTCGCCAGTTGCGAAAGGTTGGCACTGTGGGCCGGAAAGGATCAAGAAAACCGGCACTACAGTGAGCTGATCTTCCCTGCAGCGTGGCGCCTGAAAGAAGTCGCCATTGCAGACGGTATCATCTATGGAATCAGTGACGACATAGGTGTCCTTTGGGTGGACAACACGGCAGACAGACCCCTGCGATATGGCATGCTCAAGTTGAAGGACGATGTGCCAAGCGCTCTGGTCGCTCTTGAGTCCTACGTGTATGTTGGCGGCGCCAAAGGGTTGTACGTACTCACACATGAAGGAAAAGACACCAACGCGGTGATAGGTTTCGTCGAGACGCCAGGGACGGTGGACATTCTAGGCGCCGCCGGCGATTTGGGCTACGCAGTCGTAGATTCTCTCACGATTCTGTGCCATGGATCTGAGTGACCGCAGTCATCCAAAGATCACTGGCTGCGCTGAGCTAGAGCAACCTGTCTATGGAGCAGCAGTGTACGAGAATACAGCCTATGTGGTTATGGGCGACACCAGGTTAACCGTCGTTGAGATGCAGAACCCATTACAACCGACAATCGTAAGGGAAGTAGCGATACGAGGTCGTGCGCTTGACGTTGCAGCAACCGAACAGCGCGTCGTGTATGTCGCCGCCGCAGAGAGGTGGCTATTATCGTCCTACAACCATAACAAACAACAGCCCGGCGAATTGCTTCTGCTCGTCGGCGTATCACGTTCTCTGGCGGCTGGCGCATTCTCATATTGTCTGTACCATCTCCCAATCCTTCCACGCGCAGGCCTTCGACTCGGCCAATCCACGGATGTGGTGAGTAACGAGGACTGCATCGAGCGATAGGGCGTGGGCAGCAACGAGAAGATTGGTGTGGACCCTGAATCGGCTGTCCCACATGCTTTAGCTTGCAGCATACCTGGGCGGCAGTCGTAACCTGTTCTGCACCCCACTCCAGCACCTGCACGTACTTCAAAAAGTGATCCAGGTTGGCTTGATTCTTCTCCGGTTGTGCGGAGTTGCAGACGCCGTAGGCAAGTTCATAGTGAACAACCTGTGAAACAGCAACCTCAGACGGCACACCAAGCGAGACCGATCGCCTTCGCCGGAACGCCTGCTGTCGGCCCAACCGCGACTGATGGAGACCTATCGTCAACTTGATCAGTCGACACTGTTGGCGCGTCCCTTTCAGGAGGATGTACTCAGCCGCTTTGTGGATCGCGACGAGACCCATACAACACGTTCCCACCGCCGTCGTGAAGGCGTCACCGGTGTTTTGGCATTGGCGGCCGAATTCCGCAATCTGGCTCGCTTAAGTAGAGACGACGTCATGCGCCGTTAGGCGCTGATAGTTGCTTCCATTTGATCAAAAGAAGGCTGAATAGGCCGCCGGGGATTGTGGTCTCCTGTCAATGGATTAGGGTCCTCACGATTTCATCCAATGTGCATGCGCTGCTTACCGACAACCAGGCCGTGAATTCGTTCAAATCAGCATTACGCTTCAGATCATGTAGCCGCTGATTGGCCTCTTGAGTCCTACGTGTATGTTGGCGGCGCCAAAGGGTTGTACGTACTCACACATGAAGGAAAAGACACCAGCGCGGTGATAGGTTTCGTCGAGACGCCAGGGACGGTGGACATTCTAGGCGCCGCCGGCGATTTGGGCTACGCAGCCGTAGATTCTCTACGAGAGGGTAACTGGCAATGTCGACTTTCATCTTGTGGTACACTAGAAACTACGAACAAAAGGCAAGGCGAGAAGCCATTGTCAGTTTTTCGCACTCGATCAATAGGTGTTTTCTGTGAAGATACGCCTGCCAGCGATCGGTGCTGCCATTCGTGGGAATGTTGCTCATGTCTACCACAATCCTAACCACGAAACTCTACATTCCCCCGCCGCGCCCCAATCTGGTCCGCCGTTCCCACCTGTGGACACGATTGACCGAGGGATTACACCGCAAGTTGACCCTCGTCTCTGCCCCCGCCGGGTTTGGCAAAACTACCTTGATCAGCAGTTGGATCGACGGTTTGCAGACAACCGAAGCCGGCCAGGACCTTAGAACAGACCGGCCATCCACTTTCGACTATCGCGTCGCCTGGCTCTCGCTGGACAAACAGGACAGCGACCCCGTGCGCTTCCTGACCTACCTGGTTGCGGCCCTGCAGAGAATCAACCCGGACCTGGGCAGCGGCTTGCTGGATCAGTTGCACGCCCCACTGACACCCCCTGTCGAGCCGTTGCTGACCACACTACTGAATCGGGTCACCACACTTAGCAGGAAGCTTGTGGTTGTTCTAGATGATTACCAGAGTGTTGAAGACAAGGCTGTTGACAAGATCCTCGCCTTTCTACTCGAGCACCTCCCACCGCAGATGCATTTGGTGATTACCACGCGCGCCGATCCACAGCTTCCGCTGGCACGCTACCGCGCCCGTGGTCAGTTGACTGAACTGCGGGCGGGCGATCTGCGCTTTACGCATGCAGAAGCAGCCGACTTTTTGGAGAGAGTGACAGGCGTGTCTCTGACCGAAGAAGAGATTGCCGCGCTGGAACATCGCACCGAAGGCTGGATCGCCGGCCTGCAAATGGCGGCCCTGGCTATGCAAGGAACACTCGCCACGCAAAGGCAGCAAGACGTCTCTCGTTTTGTCCGGTCGTTCACCGGCAGCCACCGCTTCGTGATGGACTACCTGGTAGAGGAGGTGTTGCAGCAGCAGCCGGAGGCAGTACGTCGTTTCTTGTTGCGCACTTCGATCCTGGACCGTATGTGTGCCGATCTTTGTGATCGGGTACTGGGGAGCGGGGAACAGAGATCTGACAAGAATCCTTTCGCGCCTATGGCCCACAGTTCCCAGTCCGCTTCCTCGCAATCGCTTCTGGAAATGTTGGAGCGGCAGAACCTCTTCCTCATCCCGCTTGACAACGAACGACGCTGGTATCGCTACCATCATCTCTTCGCAGAGCTGCTTCGCCAGCGGATGCAACAGTCGGCAGCATCCTCCGAGGAGGTGACCGACGCCCACCAGCGCGCAAGCCAGTGGTTTGAAGAGAACGAATATCCGGTAGATGCGTTTCAGCATGCAGCAGCCGCCAACGATCTCTCGCGCGCCGTGCGCCTGATCGAAAACCGGGGCATGCCGCTCTACTTCAGCGGCGCTGTGGCGCCCGTGCTCACATGGCTGAGATCGCTGCCCTCATCAACCCTGGACGTCCACCCATATCTGTGGGTGATCTACGCATGGTCGTTGTGGATCGCACACCAGAATCCCGAGGTCGATGAGAAGCTACAGCGGGCAGAGTCGGCCCTGCAATCAGTGCAGGCAAACGGTTGGCCGTACGATGACATCACCACCTTACAGGGCCAGATTGCGTCCTTGCGTGTCATGCTGGCCTCCAACAAGCGTGAGGCGGATGCCATTGTCGACCATGCTCACCGCGCCCTCACCGACTTGCCTGAAAGCCACGTCTACGTACGCACGGCGGTAACCCGCGCCATGGCGCTCGCCCACCAATTCCAGGGAGAGCGCCGGGCAGCCGCACAGGCGTACGCCGAAACGATTTCGCTGTGTCAGGCATCCGGCAACCGCTTTGTCGAGATCCTGGCGACGACTGGCCTGGGCGTAGTTCAGGAACAGGAGACGCAGCTATACCCGTCAGCCCAAACCTACCGACGTGTTCTCGATCTGGTGGGCAATCCACCGCAGCCCATCGCTTGTGAAGCGCTCTTTGGCCTGGCTCGCGTCCTGTATCAGTGGAACGATCTGGCCGCTGCCCAGGCGCACGCGGAGCAGAGCGTTGCGCTGGCGCGCTCAATTGCAGGGATGGATCGATTTGTGGCGGCACAGATCTTTCTAGCCCGGCTGCATCTTGCACGCGAGGATGTAGATGCTGCATCCACACTGCTTGCAGAGGCGGCCGAGTCGATGCGCATCCACGGTTTCGCCCATCAAGCAGCGGACCTTGCCGCGGCACAGGTGCTGCTCTTGCTGCATCAGGGAGACTTGGCCGCAGCCGATCATCTGGCGCACAGCCATGACCTACCCATCAGCCAGGCGCGTGTCTGTTTGGCCGTAGGCGACGCTGCCGGCGGCGCTGGCGGTGCTGGCGCCAGCGCGCCGGCAGGCCGAGGAACGAAGGTGGGCGGATCAGCGGCTACGGGTCCTGACGCTGCAGGCGGTTGCCCTCCAGGTAAACGGAGAGACCGAGCAGGCAGGCCATTCCCTGGGCGAAGCGCTGGCCCTGGCCGCCCCCGGCGGCTACATCCGTCTCTTTGTGGACGAAGGAACGCCGATTGTCCGTCTTCTGGCGCAGGCGACCGTGCGTGCCATGCTGCCCGATTACACGGCTCGTCTGCTGGCGGCGTTCCAGGCAGAAGTCAAGATCCAGGGCGATTCCTCCCATGCCACTGGCTCGCCTGCCGCACAACCGCTGATCGAGCCGTTGAGCGAGCGCGAGGTGGAGGTGCTGCAACTCATCGCCCAGGGCTACTCCAATCGCCAGATCAGTGAGCAACTCTTTCTCGCCTTGAGCACGATCAAAGGGCACAACCGCAACATTTATGCCAAGCTGCAGGTGGGCAGGCGTACGGAAGCCATCGCCCGCGCCCGGGACCTAGGTCTCCTCTAGCCTAACAAACCCGAACCCATCCCCCTACTCATACCCCAGCAACACCTTCGACCAGTCCATAGCAGTACCCCCAACCATACTTTGGTATCTGTACAGCGGTACCGCCTGGCCAGTACTCTATCTGCGCAAGGGGCAAGTGATACGACCCAGCCCAATGGTCACTATGGGAAAGGCTCATGTCGCGCCAGCACAGCTCACCACAACGTTATGACGAATCGGCAGTCTACCAAATCAGGCTGCGCGGACATCTGGGGCCTGAATGGACAGGCTGGTTTGGCGGAATGGAGATCACCTTAGAAGAGAATGGCGACACCGTCTTGACCGGTCTCGTGGCCGACCAGGCGGCGTTGCATGGGTTACTGCGTACCGTATGCGATTTGGCCATACCGCTGATCTCGGTCAACCGCATCGATCCCGGTGCGTGACCCGCTGCCGTCCCCTTGTGCTGTTGCTCTTAGCGTCACCACTTTTTTCACCATTTCAGGAGGGAACCAAATGGCAAACCGCATCATGCAACCTTCGCCGCAAGTGTACGCCAGAACCGTGGGCGCGCTCTATTTGTTGATCTTCTTCGTCGGTCCTTTCGCCTTCTTTATGGGCCGGACCAGTATTGTCGTGCCCGGCGATGCTGCCGCCACGGTCGCCAATCTCATGGCCTCCGAGTCGGTGTTTCGTCTGGGCATAGTGGCCGAAACGGTCATCGTCCTGATTGAGATCGTGGTAAGCGCCTTGCTCTACGTGCTCTTTCGCGCGGTGAGCAGACCGCTCGCCCTGGCGGCGGCGTTGGCCCGGTTTTTACAGTCCGCTGTGCAGGCCGTCAACCTGATCACGGCTGTCCCGGCCCTGCTGCTGTTGGGGGGCACCGGCTACATGACCGTCTTTGCAGAGGAGCAGTTAGATGCATTGGTCCTGCTCTTTGCCGACGCCAATGCCTTCATGATCCTCGTGTGGGGCTTGATCTTCGGCTTTCATCTCCTGCTCCTCGGCGTTCTGGTCTACCGCTCAGGCTTTCTACCCAGAATCCTGGGTATCCTGCTGGTGGTCGGCGCGGTTGGCTATCTTGCCCAGAGCTATGGACACATCCTCGCGCCCCAGTACGACGAGCTCCTCTCGACCGTTGTCATTGTGCTGTCGATTCCGGGAGAGTTAGCGTTTACCGTCTGGCTTTTGTGGAAAGGTGTGAACCTCAAGCAGGCGGAGCCATCGGTGCCGGCTGCTGAAGCGCACGCGGTGTAGTGGGCTTGTCCGCGGGAACCGGCATCAACTGAGATAGAAAACTTGATGAAACCAATTGTGCATACAGGATGGAGCGCCAGAGCCAACCTGAACTTGAATCAATCCGAAAGGAGAACGACCATGTCTGCCTTAACTCGTCCGGTTATCCTGGGGCTGCTGCTCGTGGCGTTGTTTGTCACTGCCTGCCAGCCCATTCCCCTGCCCGTTCTTGAACCGACGCAACCAACAACGAGCATCGTCCGCCCCGATACGCCACCCTACGCACTGCGCGGCCCGTTCGGGGTCGGCTACCGTTCGCTGGTCAGCGACGAGGACGGTGAACGTCCCCTGTCGCTCAGCCTCTGGTACCCGGCGTCGATTCCCACCGACCAGAGCGAAGCCATCACCTACGCCGTCACCTTCAAAGACCCGAACTGGACCCCGAAGCTGCCGCCTGTTGTCCACGGGCAGGCATTGCAGGACGCTGCCCTCGACAATTCCGGCGCGCCCTACCCGCTGGTAGTTCTGTCGCACGGCTACCTGTTCAGTGCGCCCATGTACAACGTCCTGGCCGAACACTACGCCTCACACGGCTTCGTGGTGCTGGCCCCCGACCATGTGGAAGCGTTCGATCCTACCTTTGCCGAGATGTGGATGACGCTGATCGACCGTCCTGGCGACGTGACCCGAACCCTGGACCAAGCCGAGGCGCTGACCGCGCCGGACGGGCCGATGGCTGGCCTGATCGATATGGCGCAGGTAGCTGTGGTGGGTCACTCCTACGGCGGGTACACGGCCCTGGCTGTGGCCGGTGCGCAGTATGACATGCAGGCTTATACCGAACGCTGTGCAGCGATTGCGGTGGACGATCCGCTCTCGTTCTTTTGTGAGCCGCTTGTGCCTCGAGTCAAGGAGATGGCCGCCCGCGCCGGGTTGGATGGTGTGCCCGATGGGCTTTGGCCCTCGTTCGGCGACCCGCGGGTAACGGCCATTATTCCCCTGGCGGGCGACTCTTACCTGTTCGGCGAGGCGGGCCTGGCCCAGATCCGCGTGCCTATGATGGTGATGGGCGGCAGCGCCGACAGCGGGACACCCCCGGCCTGGGGCGCCGATCCGGCGTATGCCCATGCATCCAGCGCCCAAAAATCGCTGGTTACGTTCGTCGGGGCCGAGCACATGATTTTCAACACTCCTTGTGTACAGCAACCCTGGATGTACGAACACCCATTCGCGGCCTATTTCTGCTTCGATCCTGTGTGGGACCGCGCGCGGGCGCTAGATCTGGTGCGCCACTTCTCCACGGCGTTTCTACTGGCGACATTCAACGGCGACGAGACCGCCCACGCTGCGCTTTTGCCCGACGCCGCAGCGTTCCCCGGCATCGAGTACACGACGACTATGCAGTAGAATGGTGAACGGACCGCACGTTGCTGCATTGTACGGTCCGTTCACCCGTTATCCAGGATCTGTGAAAATGAGCACCCGTCAAACAATCAGCCAGTTCCCTGCTGACCTTTAGCGTCTCTGGCGGCATCCACGATCTGGTGACGATGGCGTTCAGACGTTCAGGCGCGTTCCTGTTTACGCCCTGGTTTTTCTTGCTCGGTTTGGGTGTGGTAGTTGGGCGCGTATTGAACGTGGACATTCAGTGCAGCCCGGGTGGGTGCGCGTCGCGATTAACCTCACCTACATCCTCGTCTGTCTGGCGCTGACCCTGGTCGTCAGGCAATTCTTTATCATCCGGTGAACACTGACAGCGATCTCGCGAAAGGAATTGCCATGAAAGCAATTGTTACCACTCGATATGGCGCCGCCGACGGCCTGCAACTCCAGGAAGTCGAACAACCGCAACCAGGGGAGAACGAACTGCTGATTCGCGTCCATGCAGCCACTGTCACGGCCGGCGACGTGATGCTCAGGCGGCTCCCGTTTGTGGTTTGGGCCCCCCTGCGCCTGTTCATGGGCATCAAGCGCAAAAAGATTCCAGGACACGAATTCTCCGGCGTCGTCGAAGCGGTGGGGAAGGCTGTGAGTCTCTTCAAAAAAGGCGATGAAGTCTTCGGCACAACCACGGGATTGGGCGTCGGCGCGAATGCAGAGTACGTTTGCCTGCCCGATGCGTGGAAAGGTGGGGTGCTGGCGCATAAACCGGCCAACGTGACCCATGCAGAAGCAGCGGCCCTTCCCGTGGGCGGCATGACGGCCTTATATTTGTTGAGGAAGGGCAATATTCAGAGCGGACAAAACGTGCTTGTCTATGGCGCATCAGGCAGTGTGGGCAGCTACGCCGTGCAGCTTGCCGTACACTTTGGTGCGGACGTGACCGGAGTTGCCAGTACCCGCAATGTTGATCTGGTAAAATCCCTGAACGCCAACCGGGTCATCGACTACACCCACGAGGATTTTACGCAGAGCGGCGACACCTATGACCTCATCTTTGACGCCGTGGGCAAGATTTCACCGGCGCGCAGCAAAACGATGCTCAAAGAGAATGGGGCATTCGTCTCCATTCGCTCGACTACCCACGAAACGCGCCAAAATCTGCTCTTGCTGAAAGGCATGGTCGAGGCGGGAGCGATCCGCTCCATCGTTGACAGCGTGTACCCGTTGGCACAGACAGCCGAGGCGCACCGCTATGTCGAGTCAGGACGGAAACGAGGAAACGTTGTGATCGCTGTAGTCGATTGAGGCTGAACTTTCCTCCAACTCGGAGGAACGACGGTGCAACGGACGACTTCATCAATACGCTGCGCCAGGATTACCCATCCACCGTCTACATCCTGGAATCCTGGCCGCATAGGCCAATTCCCACACCTGTGCTATAATTGACCACCCTCAGTTCGTAAAAACCTGTTCCAGGGGCGCAACGTTGTCTCTGTTTCCGCCCGACTGGACCCGCACAATCAAGGAATCATGTACGATCTGACCCGCTTCACGCTCAAGGACGTCACCACCTGCGGCGCAGCGTTGCGCCAGATGGCTGACGGGGCCGCCAGCATGGAAGAAACGGCCAACCGCATCGTCGACTACCTCTACCACAACGTCGGCGATGAAGACGGCAGGCCCGCATCTGTGTTGGTGCGATTCTTCATTACCCGCCCCTACGTCGACTTAGATCCGGATCTGCAAACGCACGTAGACCGTTTCTTGGGCCGCAAGCCTGAGGACCCGTCGCTGAAGTGCCAGACGCTGCTAGCCACCATCGGCGACGATCCGGCTTGGCACAGCCGTCACCATTCCCGCTACTACAAAGTACATCCTCTTTCCGCCGAAATCGTAGACGTTAACCCCATGTTCGGCCAGGTGGCGCAGTTGTTCGGCATCGTCCTCGAAAAGACCGTGGACCGTGATCCCGATCTCCTCATCGATCTGGAACACCAGACGTACAACATTCTCCACATCGCCGATGTCGTAAGCAATCCTTACGTGCCCGCACAAGATGATTTCGTTGTTCCCTACGGCATCAAGTCGGTGCTCGGATTTTATGGGATGTTGCCCAGCGGCAATCTCTTTACGCTGCTTCTGTTTACCAAAGTACAGATTCCACGCGACGCGCTCGATGCCTTTCGCCCACTGGCGCTCAATTTGAAGATGGCGGTGCTGCCCTTTGACGATGGCACAGTGTTTGCCACCGACGCCGGACCTGCACCAAACCCACAGGGCACAACGGCGCAGTTTCGCTCGGAGGCGGCAGGATTGGCGCAACTGCTCAGCGTTCACGAACGGGTGGTGGTAGAACAGTCAGATCGGATCGCCCAGGTGGTGGCTGAGCTAGAGGCGCAGATCGCCGAGAACGAACGCCTGCGCAAGCTGGCCACCGAAGCCGCCGTAGCCGCCGAACGTACCCGCCTTTCCCGCGACCTCCACGATTCGGTGACACAGGCGCTCTACAGCCAGACGCTCTACGCCGAGGCCGCTGTGCGCCAACTCCAGAGTGGACGCACCGAGCGCGTTGAACACCATCTGCATCAACTCAAGGAGACGGCGCTCCAGGCATTGCGTGAGATGCGTCTGCTCATCTTCGAACTGCGTCCAGCGGCTGTGGAGGAAGAAGGACTGGTCAGCGCTCTGCGCACGCGGCTGGAGTCAGTGGAATCACGCACCGGCATCGACGCCGACGTCATCGTCGACGAATCCTTTGTGCAACTGACGCAACTTTCACCAGCCGCCGAAACCGGTCTCTACTGGGTTGCGCAGGAGGCGCTCAACAACGCGCTAAAGTATGCCGCCGCCGACCAGATCACCATCTCGCTGTCTGCTACAACCGAACCTGGGCTTCGATGTGTGATCCTGAAGGTCACCGACAACGGCGGCGGCTTCGACCTGTCCGCACCGGAGAAAAAAGGCACGCTGGGCCTGCGCGGCATTCAGGAACGCGCCCGACAACTCGGCGGCGCCTTGACCATTCATAGCGCGCCTGGTGCAGGAACGACCATTCATATCGAGGTACCTCATGCCGACTGATCCCATCCGCGTGCTCATCGCCGACGATCACACCCTTGTGCGATCCGGTATCCTGGCCTTGTTGGAGACCATCGACGGCGTGGATGTGGTGGGTGAAGCCGCCGACGGCGAGGCCGCAGTGGAGCATGCAGCGCGACTTCAGCCCGACGTGATCTTGATGGATTTGGAAATGCCGGTGCTGGACGGCGTGACCGCCATCGAAATCATCCTGACGCAGCAGCCCGACACCCGCATCCTCGTGCTCAGCAGCTTCGCCGGTGATGATCGTGTCTTCCCGGCAATGAAGGCAGGCGCGCTAGGTTATCTGCTCAAAGACTCCGATCCCAAAGAGTTGGTTGAGGCGATCCGGCAGGTCCACCGCGGCGAATCGTGGCTGCATCCCAAAATCGCGCGCAAGTTGATCCAGGAGATCTCGTCGCCGTCGCCGCAACACCGGCACACCGACACGCCCCTCACCCCACGGGAAATGGAGGTGCTGATTCACATCGCCCAAGGACTCGACAACCGCGACATCGCCGCCCACCTCGATGTTAGTGAAACTACGGTGCGCGGGCACGTGGGCAACATCCTGAGCAAGTTGCAACTGGCGAACCGCGCCCAGGCGGTGCTCTATGCGTTGCGGGAAGGCCATGCATCGCTGGGCGAATCATCTTAGCGTGAGGTGCGCGCACCACTCATCCCTCCTCTCCCCACAACATTTGTTGTAGCCTCCCAACCATCCTGTTCGCTTAGACCGCCCGGCGGCGGTCTTTTTTGTTGGCGTGACCTCATCTCCCAGGTGGATGCCGCATGCTCTGCTGCCTGCTATCCTGGTGCCATCGAAAGAAAGCCGACACGTAATACGACGGGATTCCTCCACCATGAATGCTCAATCCATTCGCCACCGATTGCTGATTGCCGACGACAATGCATCTGCCAGAGACAGCGTCAAAGCGCTCCTGGAAACACTCCCGCCCACTGTTCCACCTCTGGAGATCCATGAAGCAGTGGACGGCGCAGAGGTTGTTTCCCTAGCCGAAAAACTGGAGCCGCAGGTGATTTTGATAGACGTGCAGATGCCGCGCCTGAACGGGATCGAAGCCATGCGTGTTGTCAAAGCACGCCGGCCTGCGATTCGCATCATCGTGCTCACCATGTGCGCCGCTCACCGCGAAGCAGCCCTGGCCGCAGGCGCAGATGGATTCCTGCTTAAAGGTTGTTCACCCGAAACGCTCGTAGCCGCACTCGACCTACCTGGTTAGTCCTTATCGTTTTGCCCCACCAAAACCAGCGTTTCTGGTGGCGGCGCAGAGGACAGAGTGTCCTGCCCTGTACACAGTTCACAACGCAGTCAGTTCAAAAGGAGAACTCACTATGTCGATTCTCAAACGTCTTCTACGCTGGTCGTCCATTGGGATGGGCGTGCTGTTCGGTCTGTATCTCGTGGCGGCGCTGGTGATGATTCTGTGGCCGCAGCCGAAACTCTCGGCACAAGGACAGACCATCTCCGACGCAGATCTGATCACCGCCGGTGTGCACGTCGAACAGATCTACGATTACGAGGATGTCCGCTTCACCATGCGCGACGGCGTGGACCTGGCGTCCCGCTACTTCCCAGCGGATTCGCAACGCATCGTCCTCATGGTTCACGGCGTCACCGGCAGCAGCCAGTTTCTCAACGAGCCGGCCGGGCAGATTCGCGAGGCCACGAACGCGTCTGTTTATGCGTTCGACCTGCGTGGACACGGCAACTCTGGCGGCAAGCGCGGCGGCATCGACTACGTCGGCCAGTATGAAGACGACCTCGCCGATGCCATCGCCGCCATCCGCCAGGCGAACCCCGATCACGAACTGATCGTCGTTGGCTACTCGATGGGTGGTGCGATTGCACTGCGCCATGCCGCCCAGAACAACGAAACGGTGGACGGCTACGTGCTGGTGTCGCCAAACCTGGGTCCCGAAGCGCCCACCGCCCGCACCGACGCCCCCGCCGACGTCGACCCGGCAGCGGAACCCTTCCTGGCGCTTCACATTCCACGCATTATCGGGATCGCGTTCCTTGGCGGTGTAGGTGACTTCGTCTTCGGCGGCATGCCCACCATGTTTTTCAACCTGCCCGAACCGTATGCCAATACCTACAGCTACCGCGCCATGATGAACTCAACGCCGGACTATCAGGCAGGCTTCGAGGCCATCGACCAGCCCCTGCTCGTCGTCGTCGGTAGCGAGGACGAAACCATGCAGGCCGACGTCTTCCCCACGTTGGTCGGCGAACACAGCGACGGCGTCGTTCACATCATCGACGGTGCAAACCACGACGGCATCCTGTACAGCGAAGAAACCATCGACACCATCAGCGACTGGATGCAGTCGTAGCAGCAGAGATTGGGCAATTAGGCGATTTGGGGTCGTCTACAGGATCTGAAATCGCCCAATCGTCAACCCAGTGACATCAACTACCTACCCCCAAATCCACTACCGCGGACCATCCGCAACCATTCAAAGGAGAACCCACCATGAACGCAGCCATTCAGCAGAAGACCACCGATGTGAACATGACGGCCAAGAGCACGAAGACGGACTTGCAGAAGTTCGGCGGCATTGCCGGCCTGATCGAAGCGGCCACCTTCCTCTTCGGCATGGTGCTGATGTTTACCCTGCTGGCCCCGTACGGCATGGGCGAACTGAACCCCGTGGAGACGGTGAATTTCCTGGCCGAGAACCAGACGGTCATGTACGTGTGGAACCAGGTGATCTACGTCATCTTCGGTATCTTCCTCGTACCGCTGGCACTGGCTATCCACGAGCGTGTCAAGGACGGATCCCCTGCGCTGATGCAGACGGCGACGGTCTTCGGCGTCATCTGGGCCGGACTGGTGATCGCCAGCGGCATGGTTTTCAACCTGGGCGTCGAGAAGATTGTGGAACTGCTGCCCGCCGATCCCAACCTGGCAGCGGCGACGTGGCTCTCGATCAGCGCCGTCATGAATGGACTGGGGGGCGGCAACGAGACGGTAGGCGGCATCTGGATCCTGCTCATTAGCGTGGCGGCCCTGCGCGGCGGCACATTGCCCAAGCTGCTCAACTACTTCGGCCTCCTCATCAGTGTGGCCGGACTGCTCACCATGATCCCCCTACTCAACGACATGGAAGCCGTCTTCGGGCTGGGCTGCATCGTCTGGTTCGTTTGGGTGGGGATCGTGCTTTTGATGGGGAAGCGAAAGTAGTACGCAGTGCGTGTACCGATTGCGTTCGTTGGCTCTACACTGAGAACTCTCCGGTTTGTAGAACGTAGGGACGTACCAATATAGAAACCACTTGCTCTACCGGTACACGCGCCACGCATCACGCACCACGTCCTACGCAAAGAGAAATCATTCACAAAACGGAGAACCACCATGAACCAGTCAAACCACTCCCACGCCGTACGCAACATCGTGATTTTCGCGCTGCTCGTCAACGGGCTGGCCTGGCTCGGCCCCGTCCTCGGTGGCAGCCCCCTCGAACCAGGACCTGGTTTTCTGCTCTGGGGTGTCGCGCCCATTCTGACGGCCCTGATCATGCGCTATGGGCTGCGGGATCGGGTGTCGATGGGCTGGCGGCTCAACCTGCGCGGCAATGGACGCACCTACTTGCTGGGCACCCTGGCCCTACCGCTGACGATGATCGTTGTCCTGGGCATTGGGCTGGCGACGGGATTGGCCACCTTCAACCAGGACGCCACCATTGCCGACTACGTCAGCGCTGTGATTCCCCTGGCCGTCATTTACCTCGTCTTCGGCCTTTTCGAGGAAGTAGGCTGGCGCGGTTATCTGGTCCCCCGTGTGAGCGGATGGAACGACGGCCTGCTGGGGCATGCGCTGGTGGGCGTGATCTGGGCGTCCTGGCACTTCCCCTACATGAACGAACTGTGGGGACACACCGACGAAGCACTGCTGACGCTGTTGCCACGCTTCGTGCTGGGGACAGTCGTCTTCGCCGTCTTCTACGGGGAAATCCGCCTGCGAACCGGATCGGTGTGGCCGGCGGTGATCATGCACTGGCTGGGCAACACCGTCGCCAATTCGTTGCTCAGTGGATTCAACGGTGAAGGATTCGTCACCCTGTCGCCCGGCGCGATCTGGCTTACTTCCCCCGGCGTAGAGGGGACGCTCATGATCGTCGTCTTCGCCGTGCTTGGTGGTTGGCTCTACACGATCAGAAAGCGCCGCAACCGTATACCTGCCGTCGCACAGGCAAGCATGGTCACGCAATAGCAAGTCAATCTCTCGTTATCCATCCACCGATTATCTGAGGAGAGAGCACGCGCGCGTGCTCTCTCTTCAGGTGAATCAAGGGTGAACACCCCAAATCTTGGAGGAACTGCATTGAAAAAGGTGCTCAAAATCACGGCTTTGACGGTCGGAATTCTCCTGGCTGTGCTCGTCATCGGCTTCGTGTCACTGTATGCCGCAACCAGTGGCGAGTATGCCGTCCCCGCCACCGTGGCCGATGACCCGTCGCTGCCCCATCTTGAACTCAACGGCTACACCTTTCACGCCGAAACCTTCGGCCATCCGGCCAATCCGACCGTCATCGTGCTGCACGGCGGCCCCGGCGGCGACTACCAATCGCTGCTCAACATGCAAGCACTGGCCGACGAATATTATGTCGTCTTCTATGATCAGCGCGGCTCCGGCCTCTCTGAACGCGTCCCCGCCGAACAGGTGACCTACCAGATTACGCTCCAGGATCTCGACGCCATCGTCGATCATTTCGGCGAGGGCGAACCGGTCCACCTCGTCGGCCATTCGTGGGGCGGCATTCTGGCCTCGGCCTACATGGGGTACGCCCCCGAAAAAGTAAACAAAGCCGTCCTCGCCGAACCCGGCTTCCTCGACGCCGCCGGTTTCGCCGCCTGGCAGGAGACGTACAACAGCTTCATGTCCGGCCCGTCGTACCTATGGCTCGCCCTGCGCGCCGGCTTCGAGGCCCAGCGTGTCACCGGGCCGGACGCCTACGCCAGTGAGGACTATCTGGTAGGTGTCCCCATTTTGCACGCGTTCACCAACCACCCCGACAACCCCTACCACTGCCCCGGCGAAGCGTTCGACGCGCCCATGGCCCGCTGGGGAACCACTGCCGCCAATGCCATCCAGGCCAGCGCAACCGAGGACGATCTCAACGCCGTCAGCGCCCACGCCGCCGACTACGCAGGGCCGGTCCTCTTCCTGTCTAGTGAATGCAACACCTGGATCGGCGAAGTGCTGCAATCTCAGCACGTTGCGCGCTACCCCAACGCCCAACTCACCGTCATCGCCGACGCCGGCCACGCCATGTTCTGGGACAACCCCACCGCAAGCCTCGCCGCCGTCAGAGCATTTCTCGGCGAATAAGTGACTCCCATGCGAAAAGGTGAATCAGCAGGGGAGGGGTAAAAAGTAGCGTCTACGCAGGAGAGCATGGAACCGGCTTGGTAGAATGAAGGCAAAAGGGACGATCTGCGGGCATCGGGTCGCTGGAGGCAGTATATGGTCGCTCCAGAGGGTCAGAAGGTAGGCCCAAAGGGCCAATAGCGCTGCGGCTGCGGGCCGATTGCCCGCAGATTGTCGGATACGTCGAGCGAAGGGGTCAGTCCCTTGTCGAGCCGCACGCGTCGCCCAGTAATGCCGGCAATCATGCACAGACAGACCAGAGACGCTTACGGCTTCACCCAGGGCGCACACGCGCTTGGTTATGCCGCGCTCGGTCATCCCGGCGTCGGTCAGGTGCCCGCCCTTGCGACTTCCCGCGCAGTAGCGGCCCCAACGCCGGCGCATCGCCGCTGGTGAGCCATGCCCGCAACGCTGCCAACGAATCAACGGTCAATCCCCGAAAGGTGCACTGTTTCTGATCTGGCCATGATGGTTTTCAAGGTTGACTCTGGGTTGTGTTGAACAACAAGCGGCCTGGGCGATCAGCAGGAATTCCACAACCTGCCGCGTCACGATCCGGTTCTTTCTCGCCAGACCCAATAGTCTTTGAAGAAATCCAATGGTTCAGTAGGTTTGGGTGTTGAGTACGCTATTTCGAGGAGAATCGCCAGGCGTGCGTCTTTCGTCTGGAACACGGAACTTGTACAGGCGCAAGCGGTTTGCACGCCGATCTCATCTTCTCTCTCACGCCTGCGGTTGCAATTGGCGCGTCGCCCTCTCGAAGAATTGCAGCAGGATCAGAGAGCCGCTGACGGCCAGGAGCGCCGTTGCCCAGAACGAAACATCCAGCCCGGCTGCATCTGCCACAATCCCAAGGACAATGGGGCTGAGCGCGGCGCCAATGCCACCGGCCATGTTGTAGGCGCCCAGCGCCGCCCCACGCTGTTCCTTGGGGGCATACTGGGTGACAAAGGCCTGGCCGGCAGTGAGAAACATCCCGTACGAGATGCCTTCGATGGCAAGCGCCACATAAAAGACCGGCCGCGAGGTGCTTGCGGCAATCACGGCCAGGGCGCACCCGCCCAGAACCAGTGCCAGCAACATCAGGCGGTGGCTCCAGCGGGGCGTGCTTAAGGCGCCAATCGGCAGCCGCGTCGCTGTGGAGCTGAGGGCGCGTACGGTGTAAAGTGTGCCAATCGTGAGGGCACTGAACCCGATGACCTCCGCCTTGATGGGGACGAGGCTGAGCACAACACCGTTGAAAATAGGGCTGAGCAAGAGATGCGCCAGGGCCGCCAGGAGAATCGCCCTGTTGCTCGTCAGCACACGCAACTCGCGCAGCGGATTGCGACGACTGCTACCGCGCAGGCCAGGCACGTCCGTCAGAAACAACCAGGAGAGCACGAAGGCAAGCAGGGCAATTGCCATGACGATGTAGAGACTGCTCTGGATGCCCATACGCTCGCTCACCAGCCCCCCGAAGAAGGGACCGGCGGCAAAGCCCAACCCCATAGCCGTGGTCAGACAGCCCATTGCCAGACCGCGATCGGCGGGCGCACTGTAGTCGCCCACAAGGGCAGCGGCGACGTAGAAGGTGGCAACGGTGCCCACGCCAAGCAGAAATTGGGCGGGAACCAGCAAGGCCGGCGAGGGGGCCAGCGCCAGCAGCAGTGCGGTCACCGCAAAACAGAGCGACCCGAAGGTGATCAGACGGCGCCGTCCCACTCGATCCGAAATCATGCCCAGCGGCACGGCAACCAGCACCTGCGTACCGCCGTTGATGGCAGTGAGACTGCCGATGAGGGTAAGGGTTGCGCCCAACTGCTTCGCCAGCAGCGGGAAGAGGGGTAAAATATAGCCGACAGCGGTGTCGGCGAGAAAGATGACCAGGTAGAGTACGAGCAGTTCGCGTCGCAGCAGACGAGACCAGGCGGACGAGGTCGAAGTCAAGGAGGATCTCCCGGCGGGTGCAGAGTGATCCCCAGAGTGCGCCGTTCCGTTCTTGACGCACGCTGGGGATCACTGGGGTTGGCAGCCGATCTCAGCCGCGAATGTACATCAATTCCTTCTGAGGCGGCGAGACCCACTCGTAGCCATCCTCGGTCACCAGGATCTCTTCTTCCAGGCTGATGTAGCCAAACTCCGAGCGCACGCCGAACTCCAGGGTGAAGACGTTGCCGGGATGGATGGCACCATAAGGCTTGGAACCGTAGCGTTCCCAACGGGGGTAAAAGCCGGTGCCGCCATCGTGGGCATAGCGCCCCACCGAATGACCCAGGGCGTGCGGGTATTCTTCATAGCCGGCATCAGTGATGAAGGTGCGGGCCACGGCGTCTACCTCCCAGCCTTTGACGCCCGGTTTCACGGCATCTGCTGCCGCCTGGATGCCATCGCGTACGGCGTTGAAGACCTTTTTGACCTCAGCAGGCGCTTCGGTTTCGCCGGAACGCAGGACGTACCAGGTGCGCTGGTTGTCCGAACAGAACCCATCGACCTTGACGCCAAAGTCCATGTTCAAGGTCTCCCCCGGCTTGACCGTTTCGTCCGAGACGCCCACGTGCCCCCACGGCGAATTGGGGCCGGCATTCAATCCTGGGCAGTGACCGGGGTCCCAGGCAGTGGTCAAGCCGCGCTCATCCACGCGTTGGTGAACGAAGGCGTAGATCTCCTTCTCAGACACACCCGGTTTGATCCAAGCAGAGACCGCGTCGAAGATCTGCATGGAAATGGCGCTGGCCTTACGCATGGTGGCGAGTTCCTTGGGCGTTTTGCGACCGCGCAAGGCTTCGATGAAGTCTTCCGCCGAAACCAGCCGCTCTGCGTAGGGCGTCTCCGCCAGGTAGTTTTTCAGGTTCAGGTACATGCCGTAGGTCAGGCCGTCGGCGCTGACGTCGCTCTGGCTGTAGTTGATGCCGATGCGCTGCGGGTCGATGCGCTCGATCAGCGGCACGAGCACGTCTTTAATGCTCTGGGTATAGGGAATCACCTCATCGAAGACATTCTCGCGGCGGATGGCCTCGTCGTCGCCCTTGCCAGAAATGGCGATCTTCTCGCCGCCACGCGTGAAGATAAAGGCCGCACCCCAGGTTGGTGAGAAGGGGCCGAGTAACTTCAACACTGGATCTGTATGCTCCGCAGTCTCGCGTACGTAGGTCATCCACATATCCAGATCATATTCAGCCAGCAAATCGCAGGCCTGCAGTGCTTTTTCTTGATAGACGTTCATGGTATCTCCGGTCATTGATGGAAATTAGTACTCTGTAAACTAAGTAATTGGGGGTTGTTTTGCACGTGTGGGCGTACGCCCACACGTGCAAAACACACAACAACATACTTTACAGCGTAATTAGTATGACGGAAGCCGGTGTGATGAAGCCGGTTTCTACAGTTTCATTCTCGGGTCAAGCGCATCGCGCAGCGCATCTCCGACAAAATTGATGCAGAGCGTGGTGATAAAGATCATCATTCCCGGGAAGAGCGCCACCCACGGCGCCGTCCACATCAGATCCTGTGCGTTCTTCAGCATGTTGCCCCAACTGGGCGTGGGCGGTTGAATCCCCAATCCCAGATAACTCACGGCGGTCTCGGTGAGGATCGCAGCACCCACGGTGAGTGTTGCCGCCACAACGATGGGCGCCATTGCGTTGGGCAGAATGTGCTTGAACATGATGGTGCTGTTAGGAACGCCCACCATGTGCGAGGCCAGGACGAATTCCTGTTCCTTAAGAGAAAGAAACGACGTACGCACGATCCGGGCCACGCCCATCCAGTTGAGGAACCCAATCGCCAGCACGATGGTGCGCAGCGAAGGACCCAGGAAGACGGAGAAGGCAATGATCAAGAAGATGCCGGGCACGCTGAGCATCACATCCACAAGGCGCATAATGGCGTTGTCGATCCATCCGCCATAGTAGCCGGAGACGGCGCCAAAGAAGACGCCCAGGGTGATGGAGACCAGCATGGCGAGCATGCCCACCAACAGCGAAATCCGTCCTCCGTAGACGATGCGGGCAAAGATATCGCGGCCCACTTCGTCGGTACCAAACCAGTGCGACCAGTTCGGCGATTGGTTGATGTTGAGCGGATCGGGCCGGAAAGCAACATCGCGGGGGATAAAGAAAATGGGTCCAAGCACCACCAGCGCCACCACCAGCAGCAGTACGGTGCCCGCAATGACCCCGGCGCGATGCCGCAAAAAGCGGCGCAGGGCAACCTGCCACGGGCCATCGGCGCGCGCTGCAATCTCTTTGCGGTCCACTGCCTGCTGCGAGTTCTGTGCCTTTGTGACTACCATCGGACCTCTCCTTTACTGAACCCGAATGCGCGGATCGACCCAGGCATAGGCAATGTCTGCAAAGAGATTACACAGCACGACCAGCGTGGAGATCAGCAAGATAATGCCCATCAGCACCGGGTAATCGACCCAGATGGCATGCTCCCAGTACATACGCCCCATTCCGGGCCAGGCAAAGACCTGCTCGGTAATCAGAGCACCCCCGAACAGTTGGGGAATGTCCAGCATGATCAGGGTAATTATCGGCAACACTGCATTTTTGAAAGCATGGCGCCAGAGCACCACGCGGCCTGCCAGACCTTTGGCACGGGCCGTGCGCACGTAGTCCTGGTTGAGCACCTCCAACATGCTGGCGCGCAGGTAGCGGGTGTAGCGGGCCACAGAGGCCAGAGAGAGCACGGTCACGGGCAGGATCATGTGGCGGATCAACTCCCAGATAGTGGCCTCGCCGCGGATCGGATACATGCCGCCCGCAGGCAGAGAGGGCAGCCCCATCTCCTTGAAGCGCACGGCAAAGACGATGATCAAGAGCAGGCCGAACCAGAAGCTGGGCATGGAGTAGCCGAAGAACGAAGCCAGCGTGACAACGTAATCGGTGCGTGAATTGTGACGGGTAGCTGTGTAGATCCCCAGAAACAATGACAGGATCAGCGTCAGGGCAAACGATGCGCCCATCAGGAGCAGGGTGTTGGGCAACCGCTGTCGAATCATCTCCAGCACGTCCTGGTGGGTCAGGAACGACTGCCCCCAGTTGCCTGTGACCACGTTGCGCAGCCAGTAGAGATACTGAACGTAGACCGGTCTGTCAAAGCCATAGGTCTTTTCCAGGCGAAGAATGTCCTCGGCCGAGAGGTTGGGATTCGCATTGTAGACGGCCATTGGATCGCCAGATGCCTGCACCAGGAAAAAGGCAATCATGGAGACGCCCAGCAGAACCGGAATCGACGTGAGCAGCCGCCGGAGAATGTATAGAGTCATGGTGAATTGTCCAGGTTGAAACACTGCACGAGAGACAGGCCCCCATGTGGCTGGAGACCGGCCGGTCTCCAGCCACATGGGGGCAACTGCCATCACGGGAGTCTATCTAAACTAAGTTAATCCTCGACGTACCAGTCGCTGTAGTTCCAACTGTGACCGCCAAAGACGGTGGGCTGCACGCCCTGCACGCGGTCGGCAACAGAGTAGACGTCGACACGATCGTAGACGTAGAGAGCGATCAGGTCATCATAGAGGATCTGTTGTGCGTCCATAATGCACTGCAAGCGCGCTTCCGGATCCAGTTCGTTGACGGCGCAGGAGAGAGCCGCGTCGGCTGCCTCGCTGTTGTAACCCCAGGCGTTGGTGCCGGCGGGGTTGGTCTCGCAGTCCTTGATCGCGCTGCTCAGGAAGAAGTCCGACCATTCCTGCGCCAGATCGATGGAGACCGGCTGATTGGTGAAGCCGAGTATATCGAAGTCGCTGGTGCCGAAGACGCCGCCGTCGGCACAGCCACCAAAGAGCGTGGCAGCCGGATAGTTGTCGATCACCAGTTCCACGCCAATGTCTGCCAAATTCTGCTGGAAGAGCACCTGTAGGTTTTCTCGCACCTGATTGCCGGAGGTGGTGGAGTGGCGAAGAGTCAGACGCTGTCCGTCCTTCTCGCGGATCCCGTCATCGTCTTCGTCAACCCAACCTGCTTCTTCCAATAGCTGGGCAGCCGCGTCGGGATCGTAGGGCACCGGCTCCAGGCTCTCATTGAACCAGGGGCTGTTGTCCAATTCCGTCACGCCGACTTCGCCATAGCCCTGCAGAACACCATCCACGGCAGTAAAGCGATCCATGCCCATGGCAATGGCCCTGCGCACATTGATGTCGCTCAGGATGGGATGTGGCTCTTCCAGGTTTTCAGGATTGCGCTGGTTGAAGTAGTAGCGCTCAATTGCCAGACCCGGCACCAGGATGGCTTCGACGTTCTCCATGTTTTCCAACTCGGGGATCTGAGTCTCGCGGTAGTCCCAGGCCACGTCGATGTCGCCCGTGCGCACCAACGCCACCATGCTGTTCAGATCAGGCACAAACTTGAAAATGATCTCCTCCAGCTTGGGCGGTGTGGGTGCATCGAGATTGGCTTCCACCACCAGCCGATCGCCGGGGATCCATTCAACAAATTTGAACGGTCCATTGCCGATGGGGGAGCGGGCGTAATCGCTGCTGGCCGGATCGGTCACGCCTGCCAGGACATGCTGAGGCAGAATCGGAAAGGTTAAGGTCGTGGGCACGAAAGGCACATAGGGTTCCTGCAGCGTCACAATGGCGGTGTTGGCATCGGGCGTCTCTACCGATTCAATCTTGTTCCAACCGGCGGTGGTCTGCGCCGCCGTGGCCGGATCCATGATGAATTGCCAGGTGAAGGCGAAATCCTCAGAGGTAACCGGTTCGCCGTCGTGCCAGGTGAATCCGTCGCGGAAATTCAGCGTGATCACCGTACCGTCCTCCGAAATGCCGCCGTTGGTCACTGTCGGGATCTCGCTCAACATTTCGGGCACCAACTCATCGTTGGCGTCCAGAGCGATGGGTGTGTAAAACATGGAATCGACAATGGCGGAGGTATGCGCCTCGTAGAAGATCGGCCAGATCAGGCCTTTGGGTTCCTGCCATTCGCCGACAACCACCGTGCCGCTGGGACCAACGGCGGCTGTCTCACTGCCGCTCTCAGCGGCAGGTGCTTGTTCACTCTCTGCGGGGGCAGTTGTGTTGGTCTGTGGCGCCGCGCAGGCGACCAGAGCAACAATGGCGACGACCAGCAGCAGCCAGCGCGCCATCACCTTAAGGGAAGTAAGTTGAACCAATGGAATCTCCTTCTTGAAATGGATGGAAATACGAGAAATCGATCCGGGAGGGCCGAGGATAATCTGTACGCACCGGGACTGGAACAACCGGAGGGCAAAGCCCTTTCGCAGGTTCTCGGCAAGACAGAATCTATCCTCGCGGTCCCGGGATCAACCTGAACTAGCGATCAGGATCGGCTCGTCCTGCGGGGGCGAGAACCACTCAGCGCCGTCCTCAGTGACGAGCGCCTGCTCTTCCAGCCCGATGTAGCCGTAGTCGTCTGACCAGACACCCAGTTCCAGAGTGACGACCATGCCCGGTTCCACGGGGCCGAAGGCGCGACTGCCGTAAGAAGGCCAGCGCGGGCCAAGAATGGTCACGCCGCCATCGTGGCAGTAGCGACCCACGTTGTGGCCCACTGCATGCATGTATTCGGGATAGCCGGCATTGGTGATGAAACTACGGGCGGCATCGTCCACCTGCCACCCCAGCGCACCGGGTTTCAGCGCAGCAAAGGCAGAGCGGATGGCATCGCGTACAGCGTAGAAATGAGTTTTGACTGCGGCGGGCGCAGCAGATTCGCCAGGACGCAGCGCATACCAGACGCGTTGCTGATCCGATGCATAGCCGTCCACGACCACGCCAAAGTCCACGTTCATGGCATGGCCCGGCTCCAGCGTCACATGCGGTAGAGGACCGACGTGACCGCGCCCCGTCTGCGGTCCGGCGTTGAGATCGGGACAATGACCGGGATCCCAGGATGTGGTGATGCCGCGACGCTTGACTTCATCCAGATAGATCTGCGCCATTTCTGTTTCTGTCATGCCGGTGCGGACTTGGGCGGTGAAGAGATCGAAGATTTCAACGGCAGTATTCACAGCCTTCTTCATCAGATCCAGTTCGGCAGGCAACTTGCGCTGGCGAAGATGACCGATCAACTGTTCGGCCGAGGTGAAGCGATCCGGATAGACCGTGTCGGCAAACATGGACTGCAGCCGACGGTAGAGGCCCACGCTTAGCCCATCGGAGGAGACATCTTCTTCAGAGTAGTTGAGGGCAATCGACTTGGGATCCAGCCGCGAAATAATGTCGGGCAACGTCTCTTCAGGCACCTTGGCAAAGGGCACTACCTCTGTGAAGAGACCTGACTCTTCCAGGGTGGGTGCATCGTGGCTCACACCGGTGGCGATTCGTTGTCCGTCTGCGGTGATGACAAAGGCGCCGGGCCACACGACGGCAAAGTCCCAGAGCAGTTCTGTGATTGGATCGGGATTAAGGGCAGTCTCACGCACGAAGATGAGCCAGGCATCCAGCCCGATCTCCTGCATGATTGCGCTTGCCTGCAATAGTTTACTGCGGTAAAGCTCGGTATAGGGAGATTTGCTCACAAGATTGACTTTCTAGGCGGTGGAAAAATGCAGTGGATTGGAAGTTTGATCTATAACTGCTGCACCAACTGGGGCAGGGCATCGGCAAAGCCACCCACGTGCTTACGCATGATGGATTCGGCGGTGTCGGCGTCTCCGCGGCGCAAGGCAGCCAATAGCCGCATGTGCTCTTCAACCATCACCTGAAATCGCAATCGGGCATCGTGGCTGAATCCCTGGCAAAGGCTGCGCAACCGTTCATTGATTTCAGACAATCGCTGGTTCCGGGCTGCCTCTCCGATGGCGCCGTGAATATCACTGTCGATCTGAAACAGCGCCCGGTGGTCGGCGCTGGTGGGCGCTTCTAGATTAAGCGTTTGCAGCCGCTGCTCCAGGGCATCCAAGACAGCCTCCGGCACGCGTCCGGCCGCCAGGCGAGCCGCGAAAGGTTCCAGAAGGGTGCGGATCTGGGCAATCTCCAGGTAGTCGCTCAGCCCTAATTGGGCTACGTAAGAACCACGGTGGGGCACCGTCATCACCAGGCCTAGACCTTCCAACATGCGCAGCGCCTCGCGCACCGGAGTCCGACTGGTTTTCAGAGTGCGACACAATTCCGAATGGTTCAGCGGCGCGCCGGCAGGCAGTTGCTGCTCCAGAATCTGAAGCTTGAGAAGAGCAAAAATGCGCTGGGTTTCGGTTGCACTGTCAGACATAAGAGATCGCCCGAGGTGGATACAGACTGTATACAGTTTGATAACGGTATTGTGCTGCGGAGCATCCCAATTGTCAAATGGTCGGTCTACGTGCTTTCATTCCCAGGCGGCAATGTTGGCAGTTTGACTCCAGTTTCGGCCATTTTTGGGCCGATTTCCGGAATCAAGTGAGTGCTACATCTAGTGTGGATCTACTTCAGCCTGCTCTGCCTGCCGAAGGTGTTCGCCGAGCATCTCTTGGAAAAAACCATAGGTTGCCGGTTCGTCGCGCAACGCATCCAGGCGTTCCAATGCCTGGGCAAAGACGGCACGGGCCTGCTCTCTCTTTTCCTGGTCCAGATAGACCAGTCCCAATTCATCCAGGGCGTTGATCAACTCTCTAGCATTACCCATCTGCTGCCAGCGCTGGATCGCCAACTGGATTGCGGCTTCAGCCTGCGCGACACATCCTGATCGGCGCAGAGCCATGCCTTGATTGATGGCAACTTTGGCAAGGTGTACTTCATCGTGCAGCCGGCGAAAGAGAGGTTCGGCGGCCGCATACTGGATCAATGCTTCATCATAGCGTTCGAGCATGAGCAATGTGTTGCCCCAGTTCATCTGCGTAATCGCCTCTGCCGCCGTGTCCTCAACAGCCGAGAAGAGCTGCAAGGCTTCTCGATAGCAGGCGATCGCTTCTTCATGGCGCTGCAACATGGTCAGCGGCCGGCCCATACTGAGCAGGGTACGCGCCACCATGCGCTGCTCCCCATCGCTGCGCCTCATGTCGAGTGCTACCTCGAAGTGAGAGATCGCCTCCGTCCAATTGCGTTGTGCGTTGGCAATCTCGCCTTGAACAAAAAGAGTGTAGGCGCGCTCGCCCGGGCTTGCGGGCAGAGCAAGGGCGCGGTCGACGAGTGCACGTGCTTGACTGACGTTGTGCTGTAGATAGACACAAATGAACGCCTGCCGATTGAGCGCCTGACCTTCGCCCTGAGCATCGCCTATCGCTGCACAGAGGGCGGCGCTTTTCTCGTAGGCGGCGAGCGCTTCGTCTACGCGTCCCCGGCGCTGGTGCAACAGGCCCAGATGGAAGAGGAGCTCCACCTGGGCGGCGCCGTCACCATGCGCCCGGTTGCGTTCGATGCCTTGTTCTAGAAACGGACGCCATGTTTCCCAATGCCCCGCCTGGTCCATCTTCGGCGCCAGAGCCAGGAGCACATCGCGCGTCGTCTCCCATGCGCCTTCCAAAGGTAGGGCGAAGCTCAGCACGTGCAAGGCAAGCGTTTCATCGGCCAGTGACAGAAGGTGCTCTCCATATCGTCTGGTCCTCAGAAGCACGTCCGCAATGCTGCGCTCGACGCCTGCGGCAAAGTAGCCTGCGTAGCGGTCTGCTTCTATGACTGCCATCGCACGACCTGTTCGAGGAGAAAGGTGCGCGTGAGGCTGTGAATGGTATAGCGACTCTCGCGCAGGCCGCTGCGGTGGTCGACGAGGTTGATGCGCACCAGCGTCTCCAGTCCATCGTGCAGCGCCGTCTCCTCGAGGCCGCTGACAACGGCGATGAAGTCAAGATCGGCGCCTTCGGGCGGCACAAGGGGCATGGCGAGAAAGACTCTGCGCTCATCCTCGGTCAGGGCGTCCCAGGCGCGGCGATAGATGAAGGTGTAGAGCTGTTCGACGGTGCGGCCGTGCGCGCTGCGCAGATCGGTCAACACGGTCTGCAGCGCATGGCGGTGCGTCTGGCCTACCACCAGGCGCAGGGCCAGCGGGTTGCCGCCCACGGTATCGTAAATGGCACGGAGATCGTGGGGCTCGGCATCTGCCAACACAGGAAGATTGCGGAGGGTCGCCTCATAGCGCACCAGCGCCAGGGCATCCGACTCGCTCAATGCCGGCACCGCCTGGGGAAAGATCTGAGAGAGCCCGTCGAGCCGCTCGCGCGAGGTGAGGAGAATCTTGCCGGGATTTGCCAGCCGCTGTAGGGCCGGCACAAGAACGTTCAGATCCTGAACCGTCTCCAGGTTGTCGACGACGATGAGGTGGGGTTCCTCCTTCATCTTCGCCTGCAGGACGGCAAGCGCCTTCTCGACGGTGAAGGGCGAGGGCAACGCAAACCCAAGCAATTGATCGGCAAGCTCTTCGATCAGGGTATTGGATGAATGCGGCGATGCATTGGTGGGGAGAATTGTCGCTCCCGGATGAAACCGGTGCCGGCGAGCGGTGATCCACCCGATCTGCGGGAACGCTTCTCGCTCTAGAGCAGTGCGCACGATGGCATCGGCCAGGGCCGTCTTGCCAACGCCGCCGATGCCGTGCAACAAGAAAATCCAGGGCGGCCCAGGCGCCATCAGCCGCTCGAGCAGAGCCTCCAGATGTCGTTCCACCCCGAAGAGTTGTTCGTACGAAGGCAGTTCGAGCCGGCGCTCCATTCGGGCCAGGTGAGTCGCCGCCGCCTGCTTTTCGTCTTCGTGCAGGAGCGCCGCCAGCGTATCGAGCGCCTCGCTCTGGCGGCGATAGACGGTTGCTTCCGATAGGTTCAGCCGGTGGGCAACACCGGAGGCATCCAGTCGATCCAGGAAGTGCAGACGCAGCACCTGGCTCCCCTCAGGATTGTGCCGTGCCAATTGATCCAACAAGTCAAGCACCAGTTGCTTGACTGCCTGGTCCTGGGACAATCCCTGGTTCAGCGTACCGCGGAGGATGTGCAGACGGGCGAGAGGAGAGTCGATGCGGATCGTGCCACTGCCGCAACGCGTTGTGGAGTTCCTTGCGAAGTTGTTCCAGTGAGTGCGCGTTTGCCTGCATGGGAGAGTACGATCCGCAGAAGTTGGTTTAGGTGATTGCGACAACATAACACACTCGTTGCCGCTTGCCAATTGGGCATGAAAGGCCATGCGACGAAGCTGTCTCTAAGCTACCGCTTTGTCCGTCTGCTCAATGGCTGACCACGGCTCCTATAACTGCTTGGGTACCTACCATCTGTCTACCTATACATGGCAGCGGGCCAACGGCCTTTGTACACTAATATGGCGCTGTCGCTCAGCGCCATGAGCTGGGATGAGATCAAAAAGTCGAGATGGCTCCTGCCCTAAAGAGCTGACTCGATAGTCTGTTCACAGGAGGGTAGAGATGCCAATCTGGGTGGAAAACTGGTCAAGCATCTGGATGCCGGAGACACCGTTGCTCGAGATCTTTGTGCGCGGTACGGCGGTCTACTTGACCATCTATGCGTTGCTGCGCCTGATTTTGAAGCGGGAAACGGCGAACACCGGTGTAGCAGACCTGCTGGTGATCGTGTTGCTGGCCGATGCCGCCCAGAACGCCATGGCTGACGGATACCGGTCCATCACCGACGGCCTCTTGCTGTTCGTCGTCATTCTAGGCTGGGCCTATACCCTGGATTGGCTCGCCTACCACGTGCCCTTTCTGCGCCGGCTGATCCGACCCGCACCGCTATTGCTGGTGCAGGACGGTCAGACGCTGCAGAAAAACATGGCGAGCGAACTGTTGACCGAGGAGGAACTGATGCAGCATCTGCGCGCCTATGGCATTGAGGATGTGGCAAAGGTAGCCCGCGCCTATATGGAGAGCAGTGGCCAGATCACGGTCATTCAGAAGGTATCGACAAGTCACAGAGGAAGATAAGGCGCGCCCTGGTGGACCCGGCGACCGGGGATCTGATTTCGACGCAGCGGTAGGGGTTTGGGTGGGGCGGGGAACCGACGTCTCCTACCGGCGAAACTACCCGCCGCCCCACCCAAACCCCTACATCCCGATCAGCGTTCGCTCGCCTGCCATTTGCGCAACAGATTCTGTATGCACCTTTAAGTCAAAAGACGCGCAGCCACGCATTCACGGCTTGTCTGCCACTTCGATAATTGGCAAGCGCCTATACCTGCCGGCCGTACACGCCAGTCGATAGAGTGCTTTCAAACGATCTTAGCACCAGGATACCTCTTCAACGCGGGCAGATGCATACGAGCGTACGTGTCAGGCACTTGATTCTTCCGTATGCCGTAAATTAAAATGATAGACATTGTGCACCGAGCTACCCGCGCTTGGTTACCATTTCTGCCATCGCAAAACGCGTCGTGGTGGGCGTTCCGCCCAGGCTGCAGAATCACACTCCCCGTAGACGACAAAAATACGTGAAAAGAGCAGCACCCCTGTGCGGTCGCTGAGTGCCATTGTGCCGCTCCGTGGCTCTGGATGGGCCCGATCAAGGAGATCTTCTATGGACCGACTCCTCCGATGTATCATCATTCTGTCGATACTGTTTGGCGGAGCGCTGATGGGGCCTGCGCAAGCCCAGGCTCAAGGTTGCCAACAACTCTTGCCTGATGGCCTTTACGAGGGGACCCTTAGCGCAGATATGACAATAACAGGATACGCCGATGGTATCCTGGCCCAGCAATTCACCTTCAACGATACCAGTGAGCTTTCTCTGACCATCAACTGCACGGTGACTACGGCGACACAGACCTTGCACGTCCACCGTACGGTGAAGTTGTATCCGGAGCAGCCGCCAGAACCCTGTGACTACACGGTGGCGTTCAGCAACGGGAGCGGCAGTGTCGTGATGGGGAGCAACGGCTACCCCCGCATTGACATATCGTGGGCACCAGGGATCACCGGCCCGAACGATTGTATCGGTCCGTCTACTGGACCGTCCACCACCTGGCGATTCTCACTGAGCGGACCGCCGCAGGGTCGTACCCTTTCCGGCGACTTCCGCTACACCGGCGACGGTCTCAGCGATTACGAGGAGATGGCTGAACTGTTTCGTAGCCAGGGCTTCGAGGTGACGCTGACCAAGGGTTGGACACTGACCCGCCGGCCTCAACCCACCGTGCAGGGGATCAGCGCGGCGCTCCGCCAATTCTTCCTGGCCGGCATCGCTGTCACCAACCGCTATACAGCGGTGATCGACTGGGAAGATGCAGGACCGGGTGTAGCGCGCTTTTTGCTAGGCGATCAGGCGCCCAAAGACATGGCCGTCAACGGCAACACGGCGACCTTTGACCTGCCGCTGGCATCCGTAGCCGGCAGCGGAGACTTTCCTATCCGTGTCGAGGCCGAGCTAGATGGTCGCGTGGATCAATTGGACGGCGTTGAACCGCTGACCCTGGTGCCTGTGCCCGCCTGGGCCAACCGCTTTAACCTCCAGGCGCAGGTGCAAGGAGACCATGTCCGTTACAGCGGCGGCTTTACGCTACCCGAAAAACCACTCGACGCCCATGTGATCTTACCGGCTGCCATTCCCTATGTGGGTGGCACCTGGGGCCTGCTGCCTACGCAACTCAAACTGGTGCTGGCGGCCAACTCTTTGGGCACACGCGAGACGGGCGGCCTTTCTGCTCAGGGCGGCTTTGGCCTGGGCAAACAAATCTATGCCTTATCGGCGAGCGGCAATATCTACGGGAAAATCACCCGCGAGGCGCTCCAATTTGAATCGGACGAACTGGTACTCTCCACGCCGCGCATCGCCTATCGTGAACAGGTCGGGTTGATCTCAGTCATCCCCGGCGCCAGCGAACTATTCAAACTAAAGGTGATCGGCGACGCCCTACAGGCCGCAAACAGCGCGCTCGGCGTCACTGCCGAGGTCCATGGCTCGATGACGGCGCGGGGCCGTCTTGGCATTGTTGGCGAGAGCCTGGCCTTGACCGAGGGCAGCTACGAGGCGGCGCTGGGTGTCGCGGCCAGCGGTGGCGTGAACTTGCCACCCGTCGTTTGGCTGACGGTCAGCGGCGGCGGCGATGGTTCGTTGCGCATGCAGTTCGTCCCCCAGACCAAGCTCGTCGACTGTCGGGTTTTGCTCTCGTTCGGAGCAAGCGCCGGTGCCCTCGGCTACAGCGCCGTCAACGTACGCAAAGATTGGTCTGTCTATACGTGTACGGTAGGGAGTGGTCAGATTGTGGTGGCGGCGGCCGAGCCTGAGCCTGCCACCCTGGCCCTGGAAACCCGCTACGGTAGCGCCGGTCCTCGTCTGAGCGAGGACAGTGTCGCTCAGGTTGAGGCGACAAATGGCCTGACCGAGACGGTGCTGGTCGAGAACGCCAGTCTACAGGCGCAGCCCGTGCTGGCTACCGGCCCCAATGGGCGGATGGCGTTGGTTTGGAACAGCGTGAGCGACCGTGGCGCCGCCGATGTGGTGAGCCTGCGTCTGTTCGACGGCGCCGCCTGGGCCGATCCGATCACCGTCAGCCTGCCTGACCGTCCCTCCTTCACTCCCAGCGCCGCCTTTGCTGCCAACGGCAATTTGCTGGTTACCTGGGCCGAGGCGCAGAATGCGCCCGATCCAAATGAACTCAGCGAGGCCTTTGCCCACTCCCTGGAGATTGCCTGGGCGGAAGTGGCCCCTGCCATGGGTGGAGTAGTGAGCCGTGGGCTTGTGACCACAGACAACGTGATGGACTTTGCGCCTCGCTTGAGCACTGCCGGCAACGGTAGCCCGTGGCTGATCTGGCAGCACAGCCCGGCCGCGAACCTGGTAGGCAGCAGCACCGCACCCAACGCATGGTACGCTTCCGCCTGGACCGGCAGCGGTTGGCGCGAACCGGAAACAGTAGGGCAGAACGGGGTAGGCACATTGTTCTGGGATGTTGCCGCCGTCGACGAAGATCGGGTCTGGTTGGCGGCCGACATCGACACCGATGGGAATTTCAGTACAGCGACCGACCGCGAGATCTACCTCTACGAGCGTACGGCTGCCGGCTGGTCGGCTCCTCGCCGGCTGACTACAGATGCCGTCATCGACTCGAGTCCATTACTGGCCGTAAACGCTGGCGGTCAGCCGCTCCTCGCCTGGCGGCATGGGCAGAGCGTGCTGGGCCTGGATGGCAATTTGAACACGGCGCAACCGCAAGTCTGGTTCGCTGAGGAGGACGGCGTAAGCCCAATGCTCGGCGCCGGTCGGCTGCTGGTGGACGCCAATGGGGCAAGGAGCCTGCTGTGGGCGGACAGTACAGAACTCGGGCAGGACATCTGGCTATCTCGTTTCGATCCGGTCTCGCAGAGTTGGAGCCAACCGATGCCGCTCTTCGAGAGCGCTGACCAGCGACGCTCCTTGTCTTCCTCGCTCCTGGCAAACGGCGACATTGTGCTTGGCCTGGCGGCAACTCCTGTGATCAGCGAGACGGTCACCTTTGAGGGCGGTGGCACAGCAGAGGTGCCGGCCCTGGGCAACGCTGCCCGCTTGCTGGTGGCGCGTATTCCCGCGGGCTACGAATCCATACCCGCCAACGAATCGATCTTCCTGCCCATGCTGTCCCGCTGAGGAGGTGTCCTCTCCTGTCTCTTCAGCGACTGGACTCAAGTCTTCGCCTGCTATCGAAACAGCGGGTGGAATCTGGCGGGTCATTCTTGCGCGCTTCAGTCGCACATGCCGCAGAAGGTTGAGAAATTCGGATAATCAGATTATCATATCCTTTAGCAAAACGACGTGTTGTCATGCCAAAGGCGGTCCTACTATGCCAGAAACCATCTCTGTAACCGAGGCGGCCCGTAACTTCTCAGACGTCATCAACCGCGTCTACTACCAGGGTCAATCGTATCTGCTCACACGCGGCGGAACGGTGGTGGCACAGTTGAGCGCAGCAGGCACACTGCTCACGGGCGCAGAGTGGCTGAAGCGTTGGGAAGACCGTCCGCGCCTCGATCCGCACGACGCCGCCGAATGGGAAGAAGATCTGAAAGCGGCAAAAGATGCGGTTGCACCGCCTGAGGTGAACGTATGGGATTCCTGATCGACAGCGCCGTCTTCATTGCGCTGGAACGGGAGCGAATCTTGCCCGGCAAAATCACTGGAGATTTGGCCGAACACCCATTGGCAATCTCGGCGATTACGGCCAGCGAACTCCTCCATAGTATGCACCGCGCCGGGGATGTAACCATCCGTCAGAAGCGCGCCGCCTTCGTCAACTATCTACTCAATCTCTTCCCAGTGATCCCTGTGGATCTTAAAGTCGCTCGCCTCCATGCCGAGTTGTGGGCAGGACTCGTGGAACGGGGAGAGCAGATCGGCGCCCATGAGCTGTTGATCGCCGCCACGGCCTGTTCTCTGGACTACGGCGTCGTTACCTTCAATGTGCGCGAATTCGAGCGTATCCCCAACCTGGTGATCTACAATCCTGCCGCTTCCTGATTTCGACGGCAGGCTACAGCTCCCCTACGCCGGCCATTGACCGAAATTTCAGCACGCAGCCGATTTACCCAACCGCGCGACGAAGCCAACGTCGCTCCTCGATGCCAACGTCGCTCCTCGACGCCGTGACTACACGATGCCAGGCCCGGCGAGTCATTGGCTGCGCTCCGGCGCATCTCCCCAATCGGGGATAGCCAGGACCTCTCCCTCGCGCAGCGCCGACTTGTGGGCCATGACGCCGGCAGCCATGTAGCGCACCGCCTCCCACACGTTGATCAGCGGCTGGCGTTGGTGCGCCACGGCGTCTACGAACTCATGCACCAGGTAGGCGTGCGAACCGCCGTGTCCTCCATAGAAATCGGATGTGGTGCTGACAGAGCGGAACGCTGCGGCCACTTCCGGCGGCAGCGGATCGCGCATCTCTTCCACGCTCACGGGCGTCGACGACTCTTTGGTGACCCAACTGTCGTTCTCAAAGCTGGCGCGGTTGCCGTAGATACGGAAGATCTCGCGTGCGCTGTGTCCGATTTCGCGGTGCTCACAGATGCGCATGGTGGCGCCGTTGCTCATGTAGAAGAGCGCCGTCTCGTTGCTGAAGGCTTCGTTTTCATCATCGAAGTAGGTGTCGGCGCCACGGTGAACATATCCCCAGGCACATACCTTGAGGGCGTGGGCCTGCATGACGCTGATGGGGCCACTGGTGGAATGGGTAGGGTAGTGCATGGGGCCATTCTTGACGCCTCGCGCTTCGTACTGCCGGCGGAAATCCAGCCACTCCTGCCCGGCCTGACCGGCATGCCGCCGGTCACGCACCAGACGCAGATTGCTGCGCGGGTCGTCTACATCGTGCAGGTATTCGCCTTCACTGTAGACGAAATCGCCGAACTCTCCGGCGGCGGCACGACGACGGCAGTACATGGCCTGTGGGCGATAGAGGGTGGTCTCGCCCAGCATGTACAACTGCCCGGTGCGGCGGCAGGTCTCTACCAGCCGGTCGCACCAATCCAGGATCTCGTCGCCGTCGGGGATGCTGATGATGGGCACGGCGCTGTAGACGTGTTTGCCTGCTTGCATGGCCTGGATAGCCTGCGGCGCGTGCAGCCAGGGCTGGGTGATGATCACCAGGGCGTCGAGGTCGCTACGGCAGATGTCATCGAGCGAGCTATACAGGTCGTCGGGCCTGAGCTTGGCCGCCCACGATTCCCTGGCAGCAAAGGGGGCCATGCGTTCGGGTTCACGGTCGCACAGCGCAATGCGATCCACCAGGGGATGGCTCATAAAGAGATCGGCGAAGGCGCGGCCAAACGAACCCAGACCGACCAGGCCAAGACTGATACCCATTGAATCCTCCTTTTCGGCGACAAGAGAGAGATGGCGCAACCGTCATTGTGCATACCTTGATTCAACCCAGGGAGACACCTATCTCGTGGGCCAGCGAACGGATATGCAGGGCTGCCGCGGCGTATTCGTCCGCCGAGGGCAGATGCTCCAGGATCAGGGGTGTGTCGCCATCCAGACGTGCCATTTCACGCAGAAATGTGCGATAGTCGAGCCCACCTTGCCCGGGCCGCACTTCGTCCAGGTGGACGGTGAGTTTGTCATGCAACAGGATATCCTTGGCATGGCAGCTCTTGATGTAGGGGCCGAGCCTGGCGAAGCAATCGCGGATGAGGGCAGCGTTCTCGAAATAACGACGGGGACTGTTGATGATGTTCACAGGGTCGAGATGGACGGCTACGCGCTCGCGGTCGATGGCGTGCAGAAGGTCGAGATAGCTGTCCGCAGAGTCGGGATAGATCCAGGGCATCATCTCCAGGGCGTAATAGGTGCGTGTCGGTTGTACGGCGTCCACAATGGCCCTCACACTTTCCACAATCAGATCGAAGGTGGCGGTGCAGAGATTGTCGGGATGCGGACCGGCCCACCGTGTAGCGCGTGAGCCTGCAATGTTGACACAACAGCGCGCCCCGACTTCGTCGGCCAGGGCCAACCTTTCCTGACAGAGGGCGATGGCCGCCCCACGGACATCCGCTTCTGGGCTGATGGGGTTGCTCCATGCACCGACTTCTGCAATCACGATATCGGCGCTACGCGCAGCGGCGGCATAGTCGGCGGGGCGGTGTTGATCCTCTGGGCGTAGGCTGGGGAAAATGGCGGCGCGGTAACCGGCCTGCTGCAAGGCGGCTATCCACGCTTGCGGGCTATTCTCCTCTAGAAATACCGGGCCTCCCAATCGCATACGGTCCACTCCTTTGTGGTCGCGACGAAAATAGTGTCATGTTAACGGACAAATGATGACAAGTCGGTAGGGGCGCTGCTTGCTGCGCCCGATAGCCTGTGGGCGCAGCAAGCAGCGCCCCTACCCGTCAGATCACGCTTAACGCAACAATAGGTAACAGTGCATCCAAAGAGCGTTGGTCAAGATGTGGCCGATGGCCCTATGCCACCCAGCCACGTCTCAATCAGCGGCCCCTCGTTACCGAAGATCGGGTCCGTTTCGGGCAACGGCGTCGCCTGAATGTTGGCCAGCACCGCAGGACGTTCCTCCGGCGTACCCCGGCACAGATCCCAATCCTGGCCCGGCGGATAAGCGCCGACCACAAGCAGGTCCCGGCCGGCACTCAGGCGTTTGTGCCCTGTGCCGGCGGGCAGCACCAGCACGTCCCCGGCCGAGACGGTGAGGGTGATGCCATCCTCCCCGCCCAACTGCAGCGTAGCTTCCCCGTCTACAATCACCAACGCCTCATGCGCCGTGCTGTGATAGTGGTGAAAGTCATAGATGCCGTTGCGCCAGAGGCCGCCCCACCCATGGCGACGCAAGAGCGCCTCGGCCATCCCCGCCGGGTCTGGGCCAGAGAGGGTCAGCGCCTTTTGATAGACCAGCAACGGCAGTGTGGGATGATTGGGGATGCGACCATCGTCGGTGAGTTGGTGGGCTGTGTAGCGCATGGTGGTTGACTCCGGGATTTCGACGTCTGCTCTGCCTTATTCTCTCACCATTCCACCAATTCGACCACTATCCGCAAATCACGAAGAAAGACCCCACCGGGGAACAGCCTGGGGCGCCTCATGCCGGAGGCGAAAGCGCCCCGACCCCAACTTGAGCAGGACTACCTCACTCTCACCGTCAAAGGTAAGCGCTGCGGTGCCGGTTGTCAAAGCAGACACAATCGTCGACAATAGCTTCTGTCAGGCATCACCCGAACAGCCACCCTCCACTGATCTCAACGAGAGGTAGACAACGTATGCAAGCAGTAGCCGTGGTCTTTACAGCGGCGAATCAGGTTGACGTGCAGCCTGTCCAATGTCCTGAACCAGGGGCGGAGGATGTGGTGATCGGCGTCACCCATTCATGGATCAGCAACGGTACCGAAGGCTCGTTTTTGCGTGGCGAACGCGTCGCCGGCGACACCCCACGTCGCGGCGATGACCCTGCACCGTTCCCCATTGTGGCGGGTTACCAGAAGATCGGCGTCGTGGAATGGATCGGCGATGCCGTCACCGACCTGGCGATTGGCGAGACCGTCTTCGCCGCCACCAGCAAAGTGGACGGGATGTTCAGCCCGCGCGGTGGACACATCTCCCCGGCGGTGACGCCGCGTGACCAGATCTGGAAGCTGCCCAGCGGTGTCGATCCCCTTGCCTTTGCCGGACTGGTGCTCACCCAGGTCGGCTACAACTGTGGCGTCCGTGCGTCGCCCCTCATCGGCGACGGCGCGCTGGTCTTCGGCGACGGCATGGTGGGGCAGTGGGCGGCGCAGACGCTGGCCTGGCGTGGGGCAGAAGTGGTGGTAGTGGGGCGACACCCCGATCGGCTGGCGAAACTGCCCAGGTCACCTCATGTTCATATCGTCAATGAACGCGAAGACGATTGGCAGCGCGCCGCAGCACAGTGGCTGCCCCAAGCAATCCAGATTGCGGTGGATACTGTCGGTTCGATTGGGCTGGTTGAGGAATTGTCGACCATTGTACAGCGAGGTGGGCACATCATCTCCGCAGGTTTTTACGGCGCAGAGGACCAGTTGGCGCTTCAACCGCTGCGCAACCGGGAGATCTCGCTCGACTTTGTCTCGGGCTGGACACGCGCCCGTATGGACCAGACCTTGCGCCTGGTGGCGGCCGGTTACCTCCAAACCTTACCCCTGGTTACCCACCATTTCGCCGTGGAGCAGGCCGCACTGGCCTGGGATCTGATTACGGGGCGGCGGGAAGCGGTATTGGGCGTGATTCTGGACTGGTGAAATGCAACTGTTCTTTCCATCCCATCCACTGAAGGGTGAGTCTATCATGCAGGGATCTATGAGTACACTTCAGATTGTCGCCCCCGGCGATGCCCGCTGGGAGTCTGCGCCCATTCCTACGCCCGCACAGGGCGAGATCCTGCTGCGTGTGGAGAGCGTCACCACCTGCCCACACTGGGATCTGCACATCATGGCCGGCGAGCCGATGTTCCCGGAGCAGCCGCTTACCTATCCCTATGCGCCGGGCCAACCCGGCCATGAAGCGATGGGCACGGTGGCCGCGTTGGGCCCCGGCGTCGATGGCTTCAGCGTGGGCGAACGGGTTGCCGCCTGGAAAGATCCTGGACACACACGCCCCGGTTGTTATGCTCAGTACGTTGTGTTGGCCGCCGAACATCTGCTCAAAGTGCCGGCGGACATCGACGCCGCCGCCGTCACCTCGCTGGAACTGGCCATGTGTGTTCAGGTTTCTTTTGACCAGTTACAAAGAGTGGATGCGGTCAAGGGCAAACGCGTCGGCGTCAGTGGTCTCGGCCCGGCGGGGCTGATTGCCGTCCAGATGGCACGGGCCTACGGGGCAGCCGAGGTGGTAGGCATTGATCCGCTCCCCACTCGCCGTGCACTGGCGCAGCAACTCGGCGCCGATCGGGTCCTGGCGCCGGACGATCCATCGCTGCCCGCCGGTCGCCTGACTGTCGACGCGCTGGATTCTGCCATCGACTGTACAGGACTCAAACCGTCAATTGAGTACCTGATGGCGCGCACCAATGAAGTGGTCACCATCTTCGGTGTGTTGCGCGAAGAGGTGGCCTTTGGCCGCCCCCATGTGCGCGGCGGATTTATGCTTATGGGTTACACCGGGCACAATCGGCCCGCGGCCGAGCGGGCCCTGGCCCTGGTGCTCGACGGCAAGCTCGCCCTGGCGCCACTGGCCACCCAGTGTCTGCCCTTTACGCAGTACGCCGAAGGCATTGAATTGCTGCGCCGCAAAGAGGCCCTCAAAATCCGTTTCGATCCGTGGGCGTCATAGAGAAGAAGTATGGCCAGGCTAGAAATCACGCTTCAGGCGACTGTTTCCGATACGTGGTAGGCGTCATACCCATCTGCTCTTTGAAGACGTTGTGAAGCCGCAGGCACGAGCAAGAAAGCCGGGCGGCAACGTCTATCAACACGGATTGAACCACTACCGGTTCAGAAAGGGAGGAAAATCGTTTATGCAAACAGATCCCTATGGCATGACACGGTTCACAGGTAAGGTAGCGCTGGTCACAGGCGGGGCGTCGGGAATTGGCCGCGCTACCGCCCGACGGCTGGCCGCCGAAGGCGCGCAGGTGATCATTGTTGATAGCAATACCGAAACGGGAGAGCAGACCGTCGATGGAATCAGCGCAGAGGGAGGCACAGCCATTTTCCTCCACGCGGATCTCGCAGACGATCAATCTATTGAGGCGCTCGCGCGCACGGTGACGGAGCGGTTTACCGCGCTTCAACTGCTTGTCAACAACGCTGCCATCCACAGGGTCGGCAAGATTGAGGATGGCGGCTGGCTAAACAACTGGGACATTGAAACCAGGATCGGCCTGCGTGGATGGATCTTGTTGACGCAGCATCTGTTGCCCCTGCTCAGCCATTCAGGCGGAGCCATCGTCAATGTGTCGTCTGAGGCGGGTTTTGTGGGGCGACCGGGGCAAGTGGTCTACGATGCCATCAAAGCAGCCATTGTCTCCGCCACCAAGACAATGGCTCAGGAATTCGCCGACGCCGGGATCCGCGTCAACGCCGTCGCCCCCGGCTGGACCGTTACCGAGATGCATTTCGATCGCCATCCTGACCCGGCAGCGCGTAAATTGGAGTTGGAATCAATGTCGATTACCTCATGCGTCATGAAACGCCTCGCCCAGCCCCGCGAAATTGCCGGAGCAATCGCGTTTCTCCTTAGCGACGACGCCTCGTACATCACAGGGACTACGCTTCACGTAGATGGCGGGCGCGTGGGGCTCAGCGTGAAGTAGTATCGAATGGACCAGATGCTATGAAATCCACAAAACTGACCTTCCCCAACCGCGATGGTGTAAAGTTGGCGGCGCAACTTGATCTGCCGCCACAGAACAGACCACTTTCGGGGGAACAAAGACAACGACTGCTCGAAATTGTTGACAAATGCCCTATCTATCACCTTCGTTTGATGCAATCTAAGTAGGGGACCAATGCTCAACAAGAGTGCCGAGGGGAAACGCCTGTTGGCGCATCGAAACCGAGAGGGGAATTGGCGCAATTGGGGACCCTACCTGAGCGAACGCGCCTGGGGTACGGTGCGCGAAGACTACAGCCCACATGGCGCTGCCTGGGATTCCTTCCCCCATGATCATGCTCGCAGCCGTGTCTACCGCTGGAACGAGGATGGGCTGGCGGGCATCAGCGATCGCAATCAATGGATCTGTTTCGCCCTGGCCTTGTGGAACGGGCGCGATCCGATCCTCAAAGAGCGGCTTTTCGGGCTGACCGGCCCTGAAGGCAACCACGGTGAGGATGTCAAAGAGGTTTATTTCTATCTGGACAACACGCCTACTCATTCCTACATGAAGATGCTCTACAAATATCCGCAGGCAGCCTTTCCGTATGCCGATCTGGTGGCCGAAAATCGCCGGCGGAGCGCGCAGGACTATGAATACGAACTGCTGGATACCGGGGCCTTCGCCGACAACCGTTACTTTGATGTCTTCGTCGAGTATGCCAAAGCGGACGAAGAAGACATCCTGATCCGCATCACTGCCCACAACCGCGGTCCCGATCCGGCATTTCTTCACCTGTTGCCTACATTGTGGTTTCGCAATACCTGGGGGTGGGGATACCCGGCAGGCCCCATGCACGATGTACCGGGCAAACCCCGTCTCGTTCAAACTGCACCCACTGCCGGTGTGCCGACTGTGCTGGTGGAGCATCCGGCTGCCGGTCGCTACTGGTTGTATGCCGAAGCATGTGACTCGCTTCTTTTCACCGAAAACGAGAGCAACAACGAACGACTCTATGGCACACCTAATGCCTCCGCATACGTCAAAGACGGCTTCCATCGCTATCTTGTCGAGAACGAAGGTTCAACCATCAATGCCGATGGCGAAGGAACAAAGAGCGCCGCCCTCTATCAACGGGAAATCGGCGCCGGGCAGTCGATCACACTGCGATTGCGCTTGACTGCGCAGCCACAATCGCATCCACTCGATGGCTTCGCCGAGACATTTTCACAACGCCAGATCGAGGCCGACGAATTCTACGCCACCATTCAACGTCCTGACCTGAGCGAAGATCAACACAACATACAGCGTCAGGCCTGGGCAGGCATGCTATGGTCTAAACAGCTTTACTACTACGACGTACCGCAATGGTTCTCAGGCGATCCCGGTCAGCCACCACCGCCGGCAGAGCGAGAAAGGGGGCGCAACCACGGCTGGCGTCACCTGACCAATTTCGATGTGATCTCTATGCCTGACAAATGGGAGTATCCCTGGTACGCGACGTGGGATCTGGCCTTTCACTGCCTGCCCCTGGTGCAGATCGACCCCGACTTTGCCAAGCGGCAACTGGAGTTGATGACGCGTGAGTGGTACATGCACCCCAACGGGGCGCTGCCTGCCTACGAGTGGGCCTTCGATGACGCCAACCCGCCTGTCCACGCCTGGGCGACCTGGCGTGTCTATCAGATCGACGCCGAGCAGAACGGGAAAGCCGATCGCGCCTTCCTGGAGGGGATCTTCCAGAAGCTGCTGCTCAATTTCACCTGGTGGGTCAACCGCAAAGACGAAGATGGGCGCAACGTCTTTCAAGGGGGGTTCCTGGGCCTGGACAACATCAGCCTCTTCGACCGCAGCGCCAGCCTTCCCCTGCTCGGAGAGATCGACCAGGCCGACGGCACAGCCTGGATGGGTTTCTTTAGCCTGCAAATGATGCAAATGGCACTGGAGTTGGCCAAAGACGATCCTGTCTACGAAGATATGGCCACCAAGTTTTTTGAACACTTCTTGCGCATTGCCACCGCGATGAACAACTTCGGCGGGCGCGGCATCTCACTTTGGGACGAGCTCGATGGCTTCTACTATGACGTTTTGCACCTGCCCGATGACAGCGTCCGTCCTTTGAAGGTGCGCTCGCTGGTGGGGCTGATGCCGCTGATCGCCGTGGCCATGCTTGAACCGGAGACGATGGAACGCATGGACGTGTTTGCACGACGCGCCAACTGGTTTCTGACCAACCGCAGCGGTTTCGCCAATACCATGGCCAGCGTGGCCATGCCCGACGGCGGGCAGCGATGGCTGATGGCATTGCTCACGAAAGAGCGGTTGCAGCGCGTCCTGCGCTACATGCTCGACGAAAACGAATTTCTCTCAGCGCATGGCATTCGCTCGTTATCCAAAGTCCATCAGCAGCCATACGTCTTCCATGCCAACGGCCATTCGTTCGCCATCAACTATCTACCTGCTGAATCTCAAAGCGGCCTCTTCGGCGGCAACTCCAACTGGCGCGGGCCAATTTGGTTTCCCATCAACTATTTGCTGATTGAATCGTTGCAGCATTTCCATCGCTACTATGGGGACGACTTGACCGTGGAGTTCCCCACCGGCTCAGGGCAGATGTTCACGTTGAATAAGGTTGCGGACAACATTTCGCACCGTTTGGTCGCCATTTTCGAACGCAACGGCGAAGGGAAACGACCTGTGTACGGAGGTCTTCATCCATTTCAAGAAGATCCACACTGGCGCGACTACATTCTGTTCCATGAATATTTTCACGGCGAAAACGGCGCCGGGCTGGGAGCCGGTCACCAAACCGGCTGGACGGGTCTGGTCAGTGCACTGATTCAAAACAAACCGAAGCCGCGCCCAAACCGGTAGCAATGAACATATCAGGCTAGAAAAACGAGAGTCGCAATAGAAAAGAGGCATAGTTGTTGGGCACGGCCTCGATGAACTCGAGTCGATTTTGCCCACCAGTGTCACTGGCTGACCGGCTTGCAGGGGAATGCCGACGATGGCGCCGATCCAGATCTCCATGAAGGCGTCGGGGTTGAAAATGGTGTAGGTCATCCCGCTCTCTTTGAGTGCTACTTCACTCTCTCCTTTGGCGTTGAACAGCGGATGGGGATGGCCGGGGGCGCTGCCCAGCACCGAGACGTAGATGAAGTGGCCTACACCGGCGTGCCTGGCGGCGTCGATCAAGTTGCGTGTGCTATCGAGGACTATTTCTTCCTTTCGCTTTTCAGCTTCGCCAAACGCGTGTTGACAGATACACAGAATTCCATATGCTGGGGTTGTAACTGTTTACATGTTCATCTTTCCCATTCTAGCGACTTTCCCCACACAGATGATAGGAGTTACTGATGGCTGGCGAAGCAACCAGAATCGATCCCTTTGAAGTTGCCAAACTCTATAAATACCTGCGCGTCGTAGATGTTGCCGACGCGCTCGATGGCATTGGCTATTTCGATATTGGCCTGATGTCGCCCGAGATCCGTCCACTCTGGCTCGGTATGAAGTTCTGGGGACCTGCCCTGACCATGCGTTGTGTCCCATCCAACCGACCCATGTGGAAGCTGGATACCACCGAAGACATTGTCAATGCACACGGCATTTGGTTTAAAGAGGTGGGCAACCAGGGGATCAACGACCTGATCAAACCAGGGCATGTCGTGATCACCAGTACGGGTGGCGCCAAAGAGGTAGGCTTTTGGGGGTCGGCGAACAGCCTGAATGTGATCGCCAACGGCGCCGTAGGCATCGTCACGGATGGGTACTGCCGCGACACTGCGGAAGTTGCGCTGCAGCAGACGCCGATCTGTTCGCGTGCACGTGGACGCACGATCATCCCCGGTCGCATCATGGTGGCCGAACTCCAGGTTCCCGTAGGCTGCGGTGGGGCACAGGTACGCCCAGGTGACATCGTGGGCTGCGACGACGACGGCGTGATCGTGGTGCCCATCGAGGTGGCCGCCGAAGTAGCAGTCCATGCACGCGCGGTGTTGATCGCAGACATGCACGCCCGTCGCCGTCTCTACGACCGCCTAGGCAAAGAACACGACGAAACCGTCGATTTTGAAGCGGTGGAAGCCTATTACAGTCAATTCTGAGCCATGCAGTTTTCCCTTGCCATGACCACTGACTTCAACTTCAGGTGCCACGCATTGGCCATATCCTCATCGAATTGCTGAGGTTTCCCTGACCAATGCGTCGCACCTCAACAGGCACGCGTAGTGCATAGAAAGCTATGACACCATCCCCGTTCCTCCTGGGTCTGGTTGCGTTCGCTGACCACAAGGCTGAAATCGGTGACCGCGGTTCTATAATGTGTCTACATCGACCACGAGGATGGTTTCACGCCCGGCCACGAGAACACCTGGAATTCGTCTCAGATTGCGGCCAGCGCATTGCACCTGAATAGCTACTGTGAGCTCCTCAAGATAAATACGCCCACAACCAGGCGCGTTGATCTTAAGGAGCTCGCTGCTATCACTCCTTTAGAGCAGTCACAGCAGTTTCTTCCGCCAGGGAAAGAAGCTCGTCGAGTTTTTCGCGATCGAGATAACGACCGTCAAATATCACTGCCCGGATCTCGCGCACGTTGCCAATCTCTTCCAGAGGATTTTGGGAAAGCAGCACCAGGTCCGCACGCTTTCCTTCGGCGACGCTGCCAAAGTCGTCGGTCAACCCCAGCAGTTGCGCCCCATTGATGGTTGCCGCACGCAGGGCTTCTGCCGGAGAGAGGCCCGCCTTGACGAGTTCACCTAGTTCGTCATGAACGGCCGAACCGGGGAAGACAAAAGTGTCGCCGCTGTCGGTCCCGAGCAGAATCGTGACGCCTGCCGCGTGGGCTGCACCCGTGATCTCCAGCCCCTTTTCGTAGAAGTCCATGAAGCTCTGTCTGCCTTCGGCAGTCGGGTCGACGGCGACGACCCGATCCGCGTCCCGCGCCCACGCTTCTTGCAGAGCCGGGAAGATAAATTTCAGGCGCGGGTCGCTGCGAAATTCTGCGTCATCCGCCATGGCTTCCATTCGTCGGGTCACATGGGTGGGGGTGTAGTAAGTGTCGTTTTCCTTCAGGGTTTGAAAGATCTCACGGCACATGGCCTCATCGTGCTGGCTCACCATTTCGCGCATCTGTGCCGGGGTGGGACTGGAAGACATGGCATTGCTGCGAAACTCCTCCGTCCCCGGGTAGCAATCGAAGAGAAAGTCACGCGCATGTTCGATGCTGCGCATACCTGCATTCGAAGCCTGCGCCGCCGTGACCCGAATGGGCACGTGTCCCCAGCCTTCAAGCCCCTCGCTCTGTGCCGCGTCCATGAACCACGCCAAAGCCTGGGGAGAGAGCCGATCGTAGATCTTGAGGTTTTCAATGCCCATTTCCTTCAGGGCCGCGACCATGCCGCGAGCCTGTTCCTCGGTCACTTCGTATCCCCAGGGTGGATTGAGAGGGAAGCTGCTGAGCGCCACCAGCCGAGGGCCAAGCAGTTCGCCACTTTCGATCTGCGCTCGCCACTCGCTCATCTGCTGGAAGCAAACCGGCCCTTGCTCTTCTGGGTTATCACAGTCCGAGGCCATATCGCGCACACCCGTCACGCCGTGGGCCAGGAGAAGGGGCATCTGCCAATCGGTGGTGAGTTCGGGGGGCAGCCCGTCTGCACGCAGATGAGCGTGCATATCCCAGAGGCCAGGGATGACCCAGGCCCCGTCGCCGTCGATGATTTGCGCCGCGGAACCCTCATCAACCGGCGCAGAAGGTTGGATCTTTTCGATGATGCCCTCTTTGATGAATATCATCCGATCGGAAAGGACCGTGCCGTCTTCGACGTTGACGATGTTTACATTGGAGAGAACGAGATCGGCGGAAGGAATAGGATCGGTGGGGAGTGTGGCATCCGCAGTGTCGGACGGAATGACTGGCACAGGCACTGTGCATCCGCCCAGTAGAATGAGTAAGGCGACAAGGACAAGGAGTGATGCCTGGTGGTGTCGAGTCAGCATGAGCAAGGTGATCCTCCATTGTAGATGTTTGTTTTGGCCGGTGAGATTATCTTCTGATGATGCACTACGGCATCCCGTCCAAAATAGTTTCGAGGAGGCAGGCAAAACTCGTGGCCCTCACTTCGATTTTGTACATCCTCTATGTATTCTTTTTCTGACGATCTGCCGACGTTGAGCGTCTGCTCGACCACGTGGACAACAAACCGCTGGCCGGCATCACCCTCGACGATCTGCAGTCGTTTGCCGACTCGCTGACCCATCTGCGCCCCAACAGCGCCAGGCGGAAGATCAACGCCATGAAGAGCCTGCTCGCCTTTGGCCAGAAGCTGGGCTACTTGCAGTTCAACGTGGGCGCCGCCCTGAACGCGCCAAAGGTCAAGAACACGCTGACCGAACGCATCCTCACTGAGGCCGAGGTGCACAGCATGATCGCCCTGACCGGGAAGGTGCGGGATAAGGTGCTGCTCCGGTTGCTCTATGCCAGCGCCGGCAGAGTCTCAGAAGTATGCGCGCTCAAACGGCGCGATGTGCGGCCCAACGGGGAGAGTGGGCCGGTAACGTTATTCGTGAAGGGAGCGCAGACCCGCTGGGGAGATCCTCAATCCATGTTGATGCGTTTGTTAGCGGTTCCTTGTTTTATGAGTGATGTATGGGCATCTGAGGAATCAATTGATAATCTCTCCTTTGTTGTTGGCCAATCTTTCACGCCATTTTTGAAGGTCCTCAGGTGTTTGTCTCACCCAATCTGTTACTTCGCCAACGATTTTCAACGGCGCTTGGGAGCGATATGAGCGTGTCGGATTGCCGGGAAATTTTTGGTCTGTAACATTCGGGTCATTTTCAAAACCGCCTGTCGGTTCCACGATATAGACACGTTCACGTCCATCGCCTTTGGCTAATGCAGCGGCCAGTCCCGCCCCATTAACAAGGGCTGTGAAATAGATGTGATTCATTTTGAGTTCAGGTTTGTAATTAGAACTGCCCCCTGCTGTCAGCAAATCACCAACCTGCAAATCTGCTTTTGTCCCATGATAAAAAGGGCCTTTGTCGAAGGGCGTATCCTTAAACGAAGTTGCTAATTCATCATTCATTTTTGCCTTGTCAGGGTCGCCTAAGTCCTCATAGCATTTGGCAATGTTTGAATATAGCGAAGGGAACGCACTCTTAACCGTGTCATCATCTGTTTTTAGTGCAAACTGCAAAGCCGTTTCGAGCCATTTTAATTTATCGGACACATTTGTTTGATGTCGGGCTACAAAATGAGCCGCAATAAATCTTTCAAAGTCGTGTGTCGCTTCGTTCCAGGCTTGAAGAAATAGTTTGCTTGCTTCTTCAGGTTTGCCTTTTTCTTCCATGCTCATGCCTTGAAGACAGAGCTTCACAACGTTGTTGTTTGGGTTGAACTCCATGATTATTTTGTCTCCTAATTCTGCCTCTATGCTTTGGTTGTAAGCGGCTGGGTTTTCAACTCCAAATCGGTTTCATCGGAGTCGATCACCGAGAAGCCGTTTTCAGAGAGCAGCCGATCATGCATCCAATCTGACTCCTAAGAAACTCGCGAGTTTCTCCCGGCTTGAACCGGTACACCGTGCTGGTGGACTTAACTTTTGAGAAGCCCTGGGAAGCTGGCAGGGCTTCTCAAAGACAAAAATGGGCGCGATGGAGGGGAGGGTAGAACGAATCTGGGAATCAACGAAAGATTGGAAAGCGAGTGGGTACGAGCCGGCGGCCGTACCCACTCGCCATGGATCTGGTCCTTACTTGACCTCTCCATAAGGCGTACTTTGATTTGCCAAATTGGGCAAAAACGTTTGCTGGAATCCCGAGTTGACTGCGTTTCCCGCCAGCAGTACCGATGACTGGGGAATAAACGGATCGGTTCGCAGGCCCTCTCCAAAGGTCGATATCTGGTAGACTATGCCCGAACGGCCAAAGCGAACCGTATCGGCACCCAATGTGAAGGGTGTGGCGGCCGAAACGGTAAACTCACCGTTGCTGACGGCGATGCCACGATTGGGCCCCTGTACATTCAGGATATCTTGCAAACGAACAGAAGCGGTCGTAATGGGTGTACCCTTTTTGAAGGATTGTGGATCGTCAAAGGACCCCGCAGGCGTGTCCTGATAATAGAAGGTGATCTCGCCCGTCGAATTGAGGGCAAAGATACTGCGCACGGCATCGGTGATAACCGCGCGTGAGGACAATGCCGCCGTGGCATAGTAGGTGAAGTGCGCCGTGGTTTCCGAGGAGTTGAGGGGATCGGAAAATAACTGCTGGGGGGTCAACCCCTGAACGTCATACAAATAGCCGTACCCGGCAAACTGCAAACCATCTTGATCAATTCGCCCGGCGAACTGATAGGCGCCTAAGCCCGGCGCACCCACACCTACCTCTTTGGCGCCATTCCCCTGCGAGCTGAGTTGCTGCGCGGTGACAGTCAGCAGCATAACCAGCAGACCGAGCGCCACAGCCACCACCAAAAAATACTTGCGAAAACGAACGATGTTCAACCGTGCCTGTACCATAAGATTCTCCTTTGAATAGAACAATTGATTCTCTGTTCGTACCCTATAGTGATGCTCCTTTGAAACGATGAGTTTGACCAATGCCGGCTGAATGGCCCGGCGCTGTGCAAGGCGTATCGCCTCGACTGAGCCCGTCAAAGTGAAAGCGGGCACGTGTGCTACCTCTACGGCGCACTTACCTTCCTGCGCACGATGCGCGGTGCTTTGCCGGTTGTACCGCGCTCCACGCCTGCCAACCATTCAACGGCAATGGCAGGCGATACGGCATTCTGCCGCTCAAGCGCTTGCTTCACTCGATTGACAAGCGACGGCTCATTGATGCCACCAGGATCACCGCTGAGGCGCAGGTATAACATGTCACCATTTTGGACAACCTGCCAGCCGCTAACGGGTATGGCGTCCAGGATTCGGTAGAAGACGACGGGATGGACGGCAACCTGTCCACCGGTGCGGCTGGGGAAACTCAACACTTCTTCTGTACGGCCCTGAACATCGTCGATGAGTGCAAAGGCGCAGCCGCACGAGCAGGGTCTGTCCGACATCCGCACGCTGTCGCTCAATTCATAACGGATCAACGGTTGGCTACGGTTAAAGAGCACCGTCAGCAACACCTTATCGCCATATTGGCCGGGCGGTACAGGGCGATTCTGATGATCAACAACTTCAAACACAAAGAGATCTTCGAACAGATGCAGGCCGCGTGTGTGCCCGCCTATGCCGCTCGCCGAGCGGTAATGGGATTCGCATTCCACCGCGAATGTACCTCCCTCGGTGGCACCATATTGATCGAAGACGATCTCTCCCCAGGCTGCCTGGATCCGCTGTCGCAGCGCAGACGACAGGACCTCGGCAGAGCAAACGATGCGGCGCGGCGCGATCTGTAACCGCCCGGCGACCTGTTCATCCGCCAAAATGCCCGCCATCGAGGCATAAGTAGCCAGTACCTGGGGCTGCCAGGCGTTGAGTTGTTGCACAATCGAAGCGAGCGGTTCACCCACGTCCAAACGGAGCATAGGCAGCCATGAACTGCGAACCGTAATGCCGATGCGCGCCGAAATGTGCCAGGGGGTGGAAGAGGCCACCACCGCGATCTTGGGTCGCAGCACAGTTCCCCAGAAGGAACCGATGTGCCGCTCGAAACGCGTAAAGGATGCCAATACCGTGGCCCATTCCTGTCGATTGAACAGGATATAGTTTTGGCGGCCGGTAGTGCCCGACGTGGTGTTGACGATGTATCGGTCGAGAAACTGCTCGGCGCCGCCCAGGGTCGGCACATGGGCAGCTACCGCCGTGCGCTTGACAGACGGATCCGTGATGATTTCGTCGAAGTGTTCGTGCAACATGACTTTGGTAAGAACCGGAAGTTCTTCAAGAGGACGGTCGAACAGGCCTGAATGATGTTTCTGGTAAAAAGGAGAGCATGCGTAGGCATGGGCGCGCAACTGCGCCAATGCGGCCGCCTGATGCGCTTCGATCTGTGGGCGCGTCCAGGCTTCGCGGCGGCGCAAGCGTCGTAATGCCCGCGCCATTCCCAAAATCGTCCGATACGTCGTCATAGAGCTCAAAAGAGAGATCTTTCCAGCAAGGATCACCTCCAGGGGTGCCTTTGGAATACAACGTGGATCAGCTTAGAAAACAATTAGGTTGTAGTGGGTTTGCTTTCTGTCATACTATATAAGTACAGGGGATGTGTCAAGCAACAAACGGACGGCCGGCAGCAACTCCAAATTTGGGTTAACCATGGCAGAACTAGCGCCGGTTGAGTAGCCGAGTCTGCGAGGCATATCGAAACCCGAGCGGCTTCTAACGACGAGATCGACGCAGCCGCTCCCTTAATTTCGTACGCTGCGCACTCAATCGGCGGTCGTAACCCTGCTTTGCCGTTTGTATCTTCAAATTTGCAATTCCTGCGGATCGGCGGTGAACCCAGTTTTGGGTTCTGATATGCCTCAGGGCAGCTACCCAGAGCTGACTCAACCGGCGCCAGTCTCTCTGGTCAGGCCAAATTTGGACATCTGCCGCTCCCCACGACAGGGCTTACCAGAGATTATGGAAGCCCCAGTGCGTTGGGGTGCGATTCAGACTGGGGGCGAACCTGCCGGGGATCTGTGGAGCGGTGGCATCTTGGCAGCGCAAATCTCGTACGCTTGGCATGCCCCAACCCCAAGTGCATTGGGCGCGCCTGAACTGGACCCGGCGGGAACAAAACGTGCACAAGGCTTCTTATTCTTCCCCCAGATCCGCCGGCAGCTCACCGCGCAGGTAGTGATACCAGAGCAGAAAGGTCGCGGCGCCACGCCACGGACGCCACGCTTCGGCCAGCGCCTCGGCCTCAACTGGGGTGGGCTTTTGCCGTAGACCCTTGATCTGCTGGATGGCGACGATGACGCCCAGATCGCTGGCAGGCCAGGCATCCGCTCGTTTCAACACGGTAAGCAAGTAAATCTCCGCCGTCCAGACGCCGATGCCGGGGATGGCGGTCAAGGCCCTGCGCACATCCTCGTCGGGCAGGGTGTGGAGAGCGGCCAGGTCGAGCCGACCCTCTATGATGGCGGCGGCCAGGGCCCGCCCATAGCGCACCTTCTGGCGGCTGAAGCCAATCGTGCGCAGCGTTTCGTCGTCTAAAGCCCGGAAGGTGTCGACGGTTAGCCTATCGGTGGCTGCCTGAAGACGATCAAAGGTGGCTCGGGCCGACGCCAGCGAGACTTGCTGTTCGAGGATGATGCGCAGCAAGGTAGAGAAGCCTGGGGCACGCTGCCAGAGCGGCGGCACGCCCCAGCGCTCGATCAGGGCGGCCAGGTCGGCGTCCTGTGCGGCGAGGAGGCTGAGCGCGTTGGGGAACGTTTGGCTGTCAAGTTGGTGGATCGATATCATTGGCGGTGCACAAAAACTCCCTGCCCAGGCCGCCCGACAAACGTTTCGTTCTCCACGATGACCCGACCCCGCGAGAGAACGGTGCGCGGCCAGCCCTGCACATTCATCCCCTCATACGGTGTCCATCCCGCGGTTTCGTGCAGAGTGTGCGCGCTCAGGCTCTTATGGCGGCTGGGATCGAAGATCACGACGTCGGCATCGTAGCCGGGGAGCAAGGCGCCTTTGTGATCCAGCCCCATCAAGCGCGCCGGATTGGCGCAGCAGAGTTCTACCCATCGCGTGAGATCGAGCAATTCTCGGTTGACGCCGAAATGATGGATCAGCGACAACCGCGCTTCGATGCCGGGCACGCCACCGGGGACGACGGCAAAGTTGGCAGCACCCATCTTCTCTGCCGGCGGCCAGGGACAGTGATCGGTGCTGACCACCTGGAGATCGTCATCGGCCAGCGCCATCCACAGCGCGTCCTGGTCTTCGTGAGAACGCAGCGGCGGCGCACAGATGAAGAGGTTGCCGTTGGGGCTGTCCAGTTGATGGTCGGCGCTAAGAATCAGGTAGTGCGGACAGCTTTCACCCACAATGTCCACGCCGCGCAGACGGGCAGCGACGATGGCGGCCACGCTTTCAGCGCAACCCACGTGGAAAATATAAAGCGGACATTCGGCCTGGTAGGCAATCTCAGCCGCACGGTGGATCGCCGTCGCTTCCAGGCGGGCAGGGCGGGTGCGTTCGTGCCAGATGGCGGCGCTATGGCCTTCGGCCAATGCCTGACGGCGCAGTTCTTCCAGAAGTGGCCCGGTTTCGCTGTGCAGCACGACCCGGCCACCGGCGGCGGCCACCCGCTGCATCACCCGATAGAGCAACACGTCATCGAGTTCCATGCGCTGATAAGCCTGATACAGCTTGAAGGAGAGGCACCCCGCGGCCAGAACATCATCAATCTCGGCCAGCGGCTCTTCGTGGGCAGCATGCCAGGTGGGCACGGTCATGTGCAAGGCATAGTCGATGGCAACCTGTCCATCGGCCTCGCTGCGTCTGTGCCGCAAGGCGTCGATCATCGACTGCCCGGGCTGAGGATCGGCGAAGTCGATCACAGTGGTTACGCCACCACATGCGGCTGCGATCGTGCCATCGGCAAAGCTGTCACTACTGGTCAGTTCGCCCAACTGCATCTGCAAGTGGACGTGGGGATCGACGGCGCCGGGGATGACATAGCACCCTTCGGCGTCGATCCGGCGTTTCCCATCGAGTTGGAAACCGATCGCGGCGATCTGTTCACCTGCAATCGCCAGATCGGCGGCCACGACACCGGCCGGCGTCACCAATAAGCCATTCTCAATCACGCAATCGTACACGGTCGCTCCTGACGAATCGAGGTTGTGCCTACTTCGGAACGACGCAGTGGCCGGGCCGACTTCAGCCACTCGCCCATGAGTTGGTCAATGCATCGCACCGGCAACCAAACAGTTACTCGAGGTTTGTAATCCCTGCCAGCGGGGTTCCCCAATCGCCGCCAAAGACGAGTTCGTCCAACGGCTTGCGCGTACGCGGCATCGTTTCACGCTCCTGGAGGTCTTCGGCCAGTTCATCGACGGAACCCATATAGCCCAGGGCAATCGCCACAACCGGCTCGTAGTCGTCGGGGATGGCGAAGGCTTCTCGCGCTTGATCCTTGTGAAAGCCACCCATCTGGTGTAGGTGCAATCCGTCGGCGGTGGCCTGAAGTGACAGCGAGGAGACGGACTGCCCGAGATCATACCAGGCGTACGCGTTCGGCTTACCATTGCGTTCTGAGGTGCGCTTGACGATGCCCAGGATGAGCACCGGTGCATTCTTCGCCCATTTCTGGTTGCCTTCCATCAACACATCCACGAAACGTGCGTGGAGATCAGGTTGTTGGTTGGTGACGACGATGAAGCGCCACGGCTGGCCATTGGATGCGGACGCCGACCAGCGCGCCGCTTCCAACAGCGATCCGATCTTGTCCATAGGGACAGGACGTGACGAAAAGGCACGCGGGCTCCAGCGGCTGCGTACGATCTCATGCAAAGGATAGTCGCCGGCTGCATGCTTTTCCAACGCCAATGCAGATTCGTTCTGTACAACGCTCATAAAACTTCTCCCTGATACAGACTATTTTGATGTTAAACATCTCGATGTGAACAGATTTCATTCTCAGGGAGATTGCTCGATGGAACAGTAGTCAGACATCCAATAAAGACTGTTTACGCAGAGCTGACCCACGTAGAAGTGGCCCACGCAAAGCCGGCTCAGGCAGAACTGCCGGGCGTGGTGATGCGTAACAAGGTGGCGGGTTCGGACGTCTTCACGACAAAATCGCCCAGCGCAGCAGGGAGGAGTGTCCACCCGATAGCGTTGATATCAAGCTGCCCCCCTGCCCACGTGATGCAGGCGGCACCGGCCAGTATGCCCCAGATCTCAAACGTTGAGCCGTCACACAGGCCGGTGTAAACGGCATCAGCGGCAAGCGATAGGCGCTCTGTACGAAAGTAAGCAGACTGGGCAATGAGTTCATTTTGTGCACGGTTGGTGTCGATGGGCGGCTTGATCAGGCTGGGTTCGATCTGGGTCCAGTCAATGACGGCCAGCGCCTCTTCTACGTGCAGCGGACGCGGTTTGCCGTCGTTGCCCAGGCGCCCCCAGTCGTAGATGCGGTATGTGGTATCGCTGTTCTGCTGAATCTCGGCAACGATGATGCCTGGCCCCAGGGCGTGAACCGTGCCTGCAGGGACGAAGACGACATCGCCGGCCTGGACGGAGACACGGTGCAGGACATCTGGGACATGTCCTTCGGCGATGGCCTGGGCAAAGGCGGCGCGGTCGATCCCCGATTTGAGGCCGTAGATCAGCTCTGCATCCAGTTCCGCATGGAGCACGACCCACATCTCGGTTTTGCCATACTCGCCGACGTTTGCCAGGGCGTACTCGTCATCGGGGTGGACCTGAACCGACAGCCATTGGTTGGCGTCGAGCAGTTTGATCAGTAGCGGGAACTTGCCCAATTCGAGGGCGCGCCGGTTGCGCGTGCCCACCAGGGCGACGCCCAGGGCTTGCTGCACTTCGGTCAGCGTGGCTCCGGTCCACGGTCCGTTGATCACCTTGGTCTGCCCGTTGGGGTGCGCCGAGATCTCCCAGCTTTCCGCCACAATGCCGGCGGGGATCGAGCGCCCCAGCACGGTCTGCAAGTGTCGCCCCCCCCACGGGTAGTCTTTAAAGACGGGCGCAAACTGAACGGGATAAATTTGGTCGTTCATGGCCGATCCTTCCTGTGTAGGCACTTGCCCTTGAGCAAGTTGCGGAGCAGCACGCCGTAAGGGGAAATCAGGCAACAACGGTGCAAGCGAAGCCGTCACACGAGTCCAGACGGTGTGAATGCGCGAGGGCACCCCGTGCATGGTGGCAGGCGACGACAGGGTCACTTCCTGCGGCGGGAAAGGCGGCAGATCGAGCATCTTGCGCCAGGCATAGCCGCCGAGGATTTTGGCCGAGGCCACCACCGGCGCCGCCAGGATCGCCCCTAGCAGGCCCGCCAGCGTCCCCCCCATGAGCACACTGACCATCACCAACAGTGGATGCAGATCGAGGGCGTCGCCGACGATGCGCGGCACAAGGATGTTGTTTTCGATCTGCTGAATCAGAAACATTGCCGCCATGATGATGACAACATACTGCCAGGTCGCCAATCCCCAGGGGATATCCTGTTGAAAGAGGGCAACGAGGACGGCAGCACCGGCGCCAATCACAGGGCCGATGATGGGCAAGAACTCCATCACACCGGAAAGCACCCCCAATCCCAATGCCGTGTTGACACCGAGCAGCCCCAGCGTCACACTGACCACCACGAAAATGATCACCCCCAGCACAACCTGTCCACGAAAGTAGGCAGCCCAGACGCGGCTAATGTGGCTCAACAGCAGTTCAGCATCGACACGGTAGCCCGGCTGTTGCGCAAAGTTGCCAATGCCCTGGCCGAAGCGGGGTGCATCCACGGCAATGTAGATCGAGATCACGAAGATCAGCAACAGCACCCCCAATGCACTGACCGTCGCCGTCAGCAAGTTGGCCGCCCACGATCCGCTTAGGCTGAAGATCGGTTGGATCACGCTGACAACCTGGGTGCCAATCGCTCCCCAATCGATCTGCGCCGGGTTGAGAACGAGATCGAATTGGCTCTGCACCGCCGCCTGCAAGCTGGACAGATCGATTATATAACCCAGGATGTTTAACTGAGCGGGTATGAGCGTGGGCAGTTGCGGGACGAGGGTGACGGCCTGCGCCGTCCAGCGTGGAATCGCATCGGACAGCACGACGACCTGATCCACGGCGACGATGCCGACCACCGCCCCGGTGGAGAGAACGAAGAGCGCCAGCACCAGGTAGACGGCTAGTACAGTCTGCGAACGGGAGAGCGGCGTGCGCTCATCGATCCAGGTGATGACGGGGTTGAGCACGTAGGCCAGCAACGCCGCGATGATCAACGGCGGTAAAAGGCTGCTGAAGCGCCAGATCAGCAGCACGACCAGCAGCAGTGCCACCACGGCCACGATGGCTTTGGTAGTCGTTCCCCAGGGAGGCGATTGATACGAATCAGGATGCGTCATGCGAATGGTTGTCTCACGAGTTCGATGGAATCGGTGAAAACGAAGTTGACGGCTACAGCTTCTTTAGATTTGCCAGCGAGGCGGCGAATTTCTTGATGCCGATACCGGGGAAGGCGACCGTCACTTCTTCTTCGCGGCCGATGAAGATGCTGTCGATCACGGTACCGACACCAAACTTGGGATGTTCCACGCTTTGGCGGCGTTTGAACTCGGTTTCGGCCGTTGGTTTGGCAGACGGCTTAGGGCGCTGAATGGCCGGCCTGGCGTTGGCGGGCCCCCCTACGCCTGAGGTTGGGCCGGTGGGCGACCAGTATGTTCCTGTCGTAGCAGGACGGCTGCGCGGCTTGTCGCTCCAATCCATCAGATTGTCCGAGTTCCAACTTGTGGCGCGCTGATAGGCTGTCTGGCGGCGGCTCTGTCGATCCACCATGCCTTGCAGCAGTTCGGTGGGGACGTCGGCCAGAAAACGGCTTGGCTCCTGCTCTTCGGTGCTACCCCACAGGCTGCGGCGGTAGGCGTGGAGCAGATAAAGCCGCCGCTTGGCGCGGGTGATGCCCACATAGCAGAGGCGGCGTTCTTCGGCCATGTCTTCGGCGTCTTCGCTGCTCACACTGCGGGCGTGGGGCAGAATCCCCTCCTCCAGACCGACGATGAAGACCACCGAGAATTCCAGCCCCTTGGCGGCGTGGAGCGTCATCAAGGTGATGGCATCCAGGCTATCGTCCAGATCATCTTGTGCGCTCACCAGGCTGACCTCTTGCAAAAAGAGCGACAGTGGCTCCTGGCCGGGTTCTAGCGTCAACATGCCAGGGACGTATTGATTGGCGACACTACGCAGCTCTTGCACGTTGGCAAAACGATCCTCACCCTCTTCGGTGCCATTGCGCACACGGTCAATATAGCCGGCATCCTGCAGAATGTGATCGAGGAGCGTTGCCACGCTTTCGTAATGCTGGCGGCGCGCCATTGTCACCCATGATTCGAGCATCTCGGCAAAACTGACCAATGCATTACGCGCGCGTGAATCCAGTCCACCGGCGTGCGGAACATCAACCGGCAACTCGCGGGCGATCGCCTCTGGGCCGTGATGAAGGAGGCGCAGCGCATCGAACTCGCTTATCCCCAGGGACACGGCCCACTCTTTGAGGGCGGCGTAGGTCTTGGGGCCAATCCCGCGCGGCGGCTCGTTGATAATGCGGTCCATCGCCACCGAGTCGGCCGGGTTGTGGACCAGACGCAAATAGGCGAGGGCGTCTTTGATCTCTTTGCGTTCGTAGAAACGGGTGCCGCCCACCAGCCGGTAGCGAATGTGCCGCATGACGAAGGCTTCTTCCAGTGCCCGGCTCTGGGCGTTGGTGCGATACATGACGGCGAAGTCGCTTAGCCCATGCCCGCCGCCTGCCATGATGCGTTCGATCTCGTCCAGGATGTAACTGGCTTCTTCCACCTCATTGTACGCTTCGTGAACGGTTACTTTGATCCCGGCGCCGTTATCGGTACGCAGCGATTTGGGCGTACGATTTTCATTTTTAGAGATCACCGCATTGGCGGCGTCGAGGATATGCTGTGTGCTGCGATAGTTCTGTTCCAGCAGGACGATGCGGGCGTCGGGAAAATCGCGGCGAAATTGCAGCACGTTGCGATAGTCGGCCCCGCGGAAACGATAGATCGATTGATCCTCGTCGCCGACGCCGAAGAGGTTGCGCTTGCCCTCGGGTGCGCCGGTCAGCAGTTTGACCAGTTCATACTGTGCTGTATTGGTATCCTGAAACTCATCCACGAGCACGTACTGCCATTTGCGCTGATACTTGGCCAGGATCTCGCGGTCACGGCGCAAGAGCAACACCACCTGCATGAGCAGATCGTCGAAATCCATGGCGTTGTTGTTGTGCAACGATTCCTGGTAACTGCGGTAAACGCGGCCGGCGATCTCGTCAAAGTAGACTTGCGTCTTCACTTTTTCGGGAATGAGCAGCTCATTTTTGAAGTTGCTGATCCGGGCTTGAATGGCCTGGGGGCTAAAGCGCTTTTCGTCGAGATTCAGTTCTCGCAAGAGATTGCGGATCAGGGACAACTGGTCGGCGCTGTCGTAGATCAACCAGTTGCGCTCATAGCCAATCGCTTCGTGTTCAATGCGCAGCAAACGAGCGCAAGTGCTGTGGAAGGTGCCAATCGACAGCCCCGCCAGTCGCTGCCGTTGGCCGGGCAGCGGTTGCGGGAAGTTGTCACCGATCAGGTCGACGACACGCTGCTCCATTTCGCGGGCGGCCTTATTGGTGAAGGTCACGGCCAGAATGTTCCAGGGGCCGACACCCTTTTCGTCGATCAAATAGGCGATGCGCCGGGTCAGTACGCGTGTTTTCCCGGAGCCAGGGCCGGCCAGGACCAATACCGGTCCTTCGGTGCTTTCCACGGCCTGACGTTGTTGCGGGTTGAGTCCTTGCAAAAGTCGAGACATCTACCATTCCTCTTCTTGCAGGTCTTCCCCTTGCAGGATGCGCAGATAACTGTCGTATCGTTCAGGGGCGATCTTCCCTGCCTGAACGGCTGCCAGCACAGCACAGCCAGGTTCGTGGGTATGGGTGCAGTTTGGGAAACGACAATCGTTGACATAGGGCTGAATGTCAACGAAAAAGAAGCCAAGGCTGGCGGGGTCAATTTCATAGAGACCCAACTCGCGAATACCGGGCGTATCGGCGATATACGTATCTGTGCCGAAGGGCAGGTGGAACAACTGAGCGCTGCGCGTGGTATGCCGTCCCTTGCCTTCAAATTCGCGCAATTCCCCGACGCGCAGATTGAGATCGGGGTGGATGGCGTTGATCAGCGTACTCTTGCCCACGCCGCTAGGGCCGGCCACAACCGTCAGTTTGTCTTCGAGCAGTTGGTGGAGTTCATCGATCCCATCACCGTTTTGGGCGCTGGCAAAGATCAGCGGATAGCCTAACTCGGCGTATAGGGCGAATTTTGCCTTCGCCTCGTCAACGCCGGTGATATCCACTTTGTTGACACAGATGATGGCGGGCAGTTCGTTGGCCTCGGCCACGACCAGAAAACGATCCAACATGCGCAGGTGAGGCTCTGGTTGAGTCACAGAAAAGACGATCAGCACCTGATCGGGGTTGGCCAGGATCACATCTTCGACGATCTGATTTGTACCGGGTCGGCGGCGGCTGAGCACCGATTCGCGTTCGCCTACCAGATCGATGAGCCCTTTGCGGTTACCTTCAGGCATCACCATCACACGGTCGCCCACTGCGATCAACGTATCCTTGCCGCGTTCTTGCAGCAAGCGTCCGCGCACCCGGCACAGACGCACCCCGTCCTCCGTCTCCACCTCGTAGTGATGCCCTAAAGAGCGGATCACAACTCCGGCAATCAGATCGGATGACTGTTTCTTGGGTTTTGGTTTGGTGCGTCCACGCGTCTCGAAATAATCTTCGGCGTAGGCTTCATCATAGTCATCGTAATCAGGAATGTAGCGAGGCAAACCTGGACTCCTCCACTCTCAGCAACGTCTGCGCAACCGGTAACCCACCTGTACCAAACGAGTGTATCAATCGCCCTGCGGACTGTCAATCTGCTCGCCCAGCAGCCCAACCGGGGGCCTCGGTTCTTCCTGACAGCAGCGTACACCGGTGAGACGTCGACAGATCGGCGCGATGTCGGCACGGATCTCCACAGCAAACTCGGCCAGCATACGGTTCAGATCGGCGAGAGGCAACCCCATCACGCCGGATGGACAGCCGCGCAAGGCGGCCACAGGCTCAAATCCACGGTGCTGGATGGCGTAGCCGCCGGCTTTATCAAACGGATCGCCGCTGGCCACGTATTCCACGATCTCCTCGTCGCTGTAGTTGCGCATGACGACATCAGTGGTATTGAGATGCGTCTGCTCGCGCTGAACGCCGTCCTGGGCCATGTAATGAAGGGCTACAGCACTGTGAACCTGATGCGTGCGGCCGCGCAGCCGGCTGAGCATAGCGATGGCTTCATCCTCGTCCGCGGGTTTGCCCAAGGTGTCGCCGTCCACGGCGACGACAGTATCAGCGCCGATGATCAGGGCGGGCAGCGCGTCCTGCCCCAGATGGGGAACAACGGCTCGGCACTTCATGACGGCAAGGCGCAGAGCCAAATCAGTGGGTGATTCACGCGGAAGCGGCGTTTCGTCGACGTCGGCCACAAAGACTTGATGCGGGATCTGGGATTCCAGAAAAAAACGGCGCCGACGTGGACTCGCCGACGCCAGTATGAGGTTTAGCGGATTCATTACGTTTCCCTACGTGATAGACTAGAGATATGATATCTTGTACGTGTCTGTTTATGCCTACTAATGGTCCTATTGTACCTGGTCATGACATGAAGTAGAGTATCAGAGTGCGTACAGTCAGAAGCAACATCGCCGGGCATTTCTGATTGTAAGAGGGAACCTATGGTCTACAAAATTCTGATCGCTGAAGATGAAGCAACGATGCGGCGCCTGATGGCGACCTTGCTGAGACGCTATAACCATGAGGTACTTGAGGCAGAAAACGGCGAAGAGGCGTTCGCGTTAGCGCAGCAACACCAACCTGATGTGATTTTGCTCGACGTGATGATGCCGGTTGTAGACGGTTTCGAAGCCGTACGACGCTTACGTGCCGACGCCGATACAGAGAGCATCCCCGTGATCTTCCTCTCGGCCAAAGGGCAGGTGGAAGATCGTGTGGAAGGGTTGCGCTTGGGCGGCGACGATTATGTGATTAAGCCGGCGGAACCCGCTGAATTGATGGCGCGTATAGATTCTGTCATCTTGAGATCGAGGCGTGATGCACGCCGCCGCAAAGGGCAGATCTTTGGTTTTGTTGGCGCCAAGGGTGGGGTAGGCAAAACCACAACCATTGCCAATCTGGCCGTCCACTTTCACACCCACGGACGTACTCCTTTCTTAATTGACATGAACCTGGTCTTCGGGAACCTGGCCGAACAGTTTGGTCTGGACGGGGCCAATCGGTCGCTAGCCCATCTCACCGCCGTTTCACCTGAACAGATCGATGTGAACACGGTTCAAAAGGGAGCGCTTCGGCATAGCAGCGGGATTCCGATCCTGGCCAGCCCGCCGCAAGTTCCCACGTGGGCAACCTTTTCACCCGAACACCTGCACACCATTGTCGAGCAGGCAGCATACGCCGAACGATACGTCTTCCTGGACCTGCCCCGCGATCCAGATATCCTGGAGGTGGTTGCAGAGCAGATCAGCGGGTTGATCCTGGTACTGACCAGCGAACCTGCTGCGTTGCGCGCCGGGCAAGCGGTTGCCGCTTACGTAAACAGTATCGGCATGGGGAATCGTCTGAGCGCCATTCTTGTTCACCGTGCAGCCAATGAACATCAGTATATTGATGCAGGCAAAATCGCCGAACTGGTAGGCTGTCTTGTGCTGGGGACGATCCCCTATAAACCCGAGGCCTATCTACGCGCCGAGTACGACCAGGTTCCACTACTGCTGAAAGCCCAGGGAAACTCTGACAGTGTGGTATACGACAAGATCACAACCCGCTTGCTGAACTATGTCGACACCGTCGAGCAGTTTCAGAAGCAACAGGCTTTTCAAAGTCGCCGATTGGTATAAGCGCATTCATGGCGGCGAACAATGCAGGTCAGCCATTCGATAGCCGGCGTGGTCTTTACGCCTAAACCGTAGTGTGAGAGAACTTCATGGTTTACAAAATCCTGATTATTGACGATGAAGCGACCATACGCCGTTTACTGAGCGTACTGCTCAAACGCAATGGCCACGAGGTATTGGAAGCCGCTGACGGGGAAACAGGCGTCGAGGCAGCCAGCAGCCATCAACCCGACATTATCCTGCTCGACATTATGATGCCGCGGGTCGACGGCTTCGAAACGTTGCGCCGGCTGCGGGCGAACCCGAACACAGCCGAGATCCCTGTGATCTTTGTATCGGCCAAAAGTCAGGTCGAAGATCGCGTGGAGGGGTTGCGCCTGGGTGCAGACGATTATATCGTCAAGCCGGCAGACCCCACCGAGTTGATGATGCGCATCGAAGCGGTGATGAATCGTTCGCGGCGGCAGATCCGGCGACGGCGGGCGGCCACCCATGCCTTCGTGGGCGTGCGCGGCGGCGTCGGTACGAGTACGGTTATCGTCAATCTGGGCTCGTTTTTGCAGCGCGAAGGAATTCAAACCCTGCTCGTCGATCTACACCTGGCCTTCGGTTCGCTGGCCTACCAGCTCGACCTGTTGCCTGCAACGTATTCAACCGCCAATTTGGCCACCATCGCCCCCGAAACAATTGACGAAGAAGCCGTGTTACGCTGTCTTCTCACACATGAGACGGGGTTGAAGGTGTTGGCAAGTTCGCCGACGGTGCCCCTGGGGATCACCTTTGCCCCCGAGCACTTGACCGCGATCACGACACAAGCCGGCCACTGTGCACAGGTTGTTCTGCTCGATCTGCCAACCGACCCCGACATCATTGAATGTGTGGCGAATCAGCTAGACAGCCTGACCCTGGTCCTGAGCAACGATCCGGCCTCTCTGCATGCGGCTGAGCATATTACCTCCTACCTTCGTTACCTGAATATGGAAGATCGCCTCAACGCCATTGTGGTCAGCCATCATGCCATGAGCAAACAATTCGTAACGCCCGACCTGATCGCCGAGCGGCTGGGCTGCCGTTGTCTGGCGATGGTGCCGGCCAAGCCCGAGTCCTATTTGCACTCGGAACAGACACGGGTTCCGCTCATGCTCAACGGGTATGACAATGGCGACATGCAGGTGTATACCTATCTGAGCGACAGCCTGCTCAAACCGCCGGCCTGATGTAGGGCACCCTACCCCAATTCTGCCTGATTTCGCCCACCTTCGGCGCACGCTTGTTCCACAGCTAAGCTGCAGCGAAGGTGGGTTTCCTTTTGGCGATATATCAGGATCGAACCCACCGATCCGGCCTACAAATTCCTTGTCCATATTTGGACAACTTCTGCTTCCTTTGGCACACTTATTCTGATAGATACCCCACCTGCTCACGGCACCGATGCTTGGCACCGGCCGTGTCCTCACCCGATTGCTAGGAGTAAAGAATGAGCACAACCGAACCTGCCGTTGTTCAAATGGCCTTTGTGGGGTGTGGAGGGATGGCGCGCCACCACTTAAGGCAGATCCTCAAACAACAAGAAACCACCAACGTTCGCGTCGTCTGTGAACCATCTGCTGAATCGTACGCTCGGTTTTGCGAAGTCTTTGCAGAAGCCGGTGTGCCTGCCCCTGAAAATGAACCGGATCTTGAACGCATGTTGACCCGTTTCGGCAGCGAGCTAGACGCAGCCTTCATCATTACGCCACATGCCCTGCACCATCAACAGGCCACCGCCTGTATGGAAGCCGGTCTTGATGTTCTGCTAGAGAAGCCCATGGTTATCAACGCCGAAGAGGCTATGGATCTCATGCAGGTGCGCTCGCGAACGGGGCGTATGCTCGTGGTTTCGTTCAACGGCAGCCTTTCGCCACGGATTCGCACGGCGGTTCGTGTGCTGCGCTCGGGCACGCTGGGCAGCATCCTCAACATTCACGGCGTGGCCTGGCAGAACTGGAAGCAGAACACGGCCAACACCTGGCGGCAAATACCTGAAATTGCCGGCGGCGGTTTTCTGTTTGATACCGGAGCGCATCTGCTTAACACGGTTTCGGATCTGGCCGGTGAGGATTTTGTCGAAGTGGCGGCCTGGCTCGATAAGCGCGACACCCCTGTGGACATCCTCGGCGCCGTGATGGGCCGGCTGCGCTCAGGCGCAATGGTGACCATGAGCGGATGCGGCGAGACGATCCCGTCCTGCGCATCAGATGTGCGGATCTTCTGCACGGAGGGCATCATGCAGACCGGCATCTGGGGCGAACGGCTGCTCATGCAGCGCAGTGGACAACGTCGCCTGACGCCTGTACGTGTGCCGGTTTCATTGGGCCAATGGGAGCAGTTCCGTATGGTGCGCACAGGTCAGATCGAAAACCCATGCCCGCCGGAAGTTGGGCTGCGCATGGCTCGCCTGTGGGATGCGATCCAGGCATCCGCCGCACAAGGCGGACAACCGGTGAAGATTGAGCTGCCGGCGCCGTCTACACTGGCAATGGCAGCAGATTAGTCGGAGCAGTTCGTCAACGAAGTAAGATCCATATCCATCAGATAGGGAGTATGTATGAGCGATCTTCGAGTAACCGTATGGAATGAGTTTCGACACGAACGTGAAAATGAGTTTATCGGGGGCATCTATCCCGATGGCATTCACGGCGCGATTGCCGAAGGGCTGCGCGCCCACGGCTTTAGCAACGTGCGGACCGCGACTCTGGATGAACCGGAGCATGGTCTGACCGAGGAAGTGCTGGCGGAGACCGACGTGCTAACCTGGTGGGGACACAAAGCCCACGGCGCAGTCAGCGATGAAGTTATCACGCGTGTGCAGGCGCGTGTCCTGCAGGGGATGGGGCTGCTCGTGCTTCATTCAGGCCATGCCTCCAAGATTTTTCAGCGTTTGATGGGCACGAGTTGTATGTTGAACTGGCGTGAGGCCGACGAAAAGGAGCGGTTCTGGGTAGTTGCACCGGGGCATCCCATCGCCCAAGGACTTGGCCCCTATTTCGAGATTCCGGAAGTGGAGATGTACGGCGAGTTCTTCGACATTCCGCAGCCGGATCAGTTGGTTTTCATCAGTTGGTTCGAGGGCGGGAATGTCTTCCGCAGCGGCTGCTGCTTTAATCGGGGTAACGGCAAGATCTTCTACTTCCGCCCGGGTCACGAGACCTACCCTATCTTCTACAATGAGACGGTGCGACAGGTCATTGCGAACGCCGTGCGCTGGGCAGCGCCCACAGCAGGCCCAGAATACCCATACTACAGCGCGCAGGGACGATTCCCCGCCATTAACCAGCGTCAATCGTTGGAAGAGATCAAGCCGAAGCAGAGTAACCGAGAACGCATCGGCTAAGGCCATTCCAGGAAAATGATGGTCCACGAAGCCACACGAAGCGACACGAAGGAAGTCTTTCTTAGTGAGCCTTTGTGTGGCTTCGTGGACCATTTCAGTCTTGGATTGGCCTAGTATCGTGTCAACGGTCAAGTGATGGCCATTCCGTAGGGGCGCTGCTTGCTGCGCCCGGCACACTGTGGGCGCAGCAAGCAGCGCCCCTACCGATCAATTCACGCTCGCCGACTTCGCTTACCTACTACGGGGCGTAAGGGCACACTTCGCCCTGCTGTTGGTTGATGTATTCGCACAGCGCCACGTATGCTGGACGGAAGCGCAATTCGTCGATGGTGCTTGGCTCCATGATCGCCCACCAATACTGTTCTTCGTCAAACGGGTTGCCATCCGCAATCCAGTCAAGATCGGGCATCGTCAGGACGCTCATCAGGCCGATCCAGGGTTGCCAGTTGGCCTCGGCAAAGGCGTACGCGCGCACCAGATAGTCCGCCTTGACGAACTCGTCTATGCCGGCGCCGGCGCCGAACCAAATATAGTCTTCGTTGTAGGCATCGCTTGTCCACCCAAATTCAAGGATGGCGATGCGAGTTTCGTCGTCGCCGTAGGCTTCCATGATGGCGCGAATGTCTTCAACGTGGCGGAAGGCGAAGAAGCGCTGTCCACCGTACTCTGGATTGGAAGCGGCCTGGGCAGGGGACAACTCGGGCGGTGCCGCAAATCCCGCAGCATGAACCCCTAGCATATCAAAGTACCCCTCAGAATCGCCCTGCATCAGCCGGTACATCTCCTGGTAGAAGCGCTGATCGGGCATGGCAATCTGGTTGTCGGTGCCGGTGGGCGCCATGCCTGCGCTGATCACAATGGCATTGGGATTAGCAGCTTTGATGGCGCTGTAGGCGTCGGCCAGCATAGAAAGATAAGCCGAGGGGCTAGGCCGATTGCCACCCCATTCTCGGGCCAGGTTCGGTTCGTTCCAGATCTGATAGGCTTGAATACAACCCACCGCACTGGATGTGCAATTGTAGCGGGCAGCCACGGCCGCCACATACTCCACAAAAGCATCCAGACTATCGGGCGGCCGGCCGGCCCAGAAGCTTTCCAGGTCTGGATCGCTGCCCAGCCGCGCCAATAGATTGAGCCCCTGACGGTTGACGTGTTGCACCACACGATCGGCAGTATCCCACTGATAGACACCATCTTCTGTTTCTATGTCTTCCCAGTCGAAACTCTGGCGTACCCAGTTGAAGCCGGCTTCGGCCACCAGATCGAGATCGCGATCGGCGATTTCGGGTCGCCACCACAGAAAGGCGTTTACGCCAAAATCGGGACTGAGTACGGTGGCAGGCGGCGCGTAATCGGGCGTGGGCGTTGCGCTGGGGGTAGCGGTGGGTTCGGTAGTAGGCGCAGACGTCACCGAGGGTTGTCCGGCTTCACACAGATCGACCTGGATCTCATCCACATACATAGAGGCTTTGCTACCGCTACCGTTGTTATAGGTGCCCAAAAAGATCAGCACACGCCTGCCGGCGAAGGGTGTCAGATCAAAGGAGACTGGCTGCCAGCCGTTGGTGTCGGCCAGATTTTGGAAGATGCGATAGGTGGTGTTGCCCACGATCACCCAGATATACTGAAAATCGCCCTCTCCGACCACGCCGTTGCGCCAGACTTGGGCGCGCAGGGTGAGCTGATCTTGCTCATGCGGCAGTTGGGGCAGTTGTAGCGACTGATAGGCCGTGCTATCTGTGCGTAGATCGGGTACATTTTCGGGCAGGCCAAGACGCATGCTGCGTTCACCGGCGAAGGCCTGTTCGGTGCTGTAGCGGGCCTGCCCGTTGGTAATGGGGGTTGTCCACCCTGCATTTTCTTCAAAGCCACCGTTTACCAATAATGGTGAACAGAGCGCCACTTCTTCCACGACAGGTGAGGCAGTGGGTGTAGCCTCCTCTTTGCTGCCCGTAATCAAGGGTAGATGCAGGGTGTCGGTCTGGCTCAATGAGGGTGTGTCGGTCAGAGTGCGGTCTTGCGAAGGCTCCTGCCCTGCGGCGCTGGGCGACGACGAACAAGCACTGACGCTGACACTGTCCACGTAGAGGACGCTTTTGTCGCCTTCTCCGTTGTTATAAGCGCCGAAGACAATATCTATGGACTGACCGCGCAAGTTGGTGAGGTTGTAACTGAGCGATTGCCAGGTGCCGTGATCGGCCTGTTCCTCGAAAACGGTGATGGTCTCTTCGTCGTTCTCAAGGCGCAGATATTGGCGGTCGCTATCGTCACTGCCACCTTGCCAGATCTGGGCGCGCAACAGGATCTGCTCGGCGTCATCAGGCAGCGAGAGCGTCTGCATGGCGATGCTGTCTCCGGCCACGTCTTCTCGATCGTTGACGTCGCTGCCCAGTTTCAGGCTGCGTTGGCCCGAGAAGGCGCGCTCACCGCTCAGCGAAGCGGGGCGCGGCGTCACCGGCATCTGCCAAGCGCCGAAGCGCTCGAAATCACCATTCACGATCAATTCGCGACAGGCCAATCCGCTCAACGCGTCTGGGTCGGCGACGGGCCCACCCCGCACGTCTGGTGGTTCAGCCATCGCAACCGGTTGCTCCAGGTTATCCGGTCTTTCGATGGATGGGGCGTGTGGTTCGGAGGCATCCTGGCGAGCCAGTGCGCGCAATGAAAGACCACCCCCTTGCGAGGCAAGGAAGGTCATTACCAGCAGCAGAGCGAAAAGGAACTCTACAAAGATGGTTAAGCGTGTCTGCTTGCGAAGGAACTGAAGCATGGGAAACCCTGTCAGCCGTGCAAAGTAATGAATTATTGAATCCACTATAGCATCCAAGCGCCGTGGCAACAACCATCCATCTAGCTGCAAACTGCAATCTGCCCGGGCAGGTGGGTCAGCGAACCAGGCGGCGGAACGGTTCTTTCTTCAGATCGGCCACGATCAGATTATCCAGCGTACCGTGATCCAGCCCAGACTTGATGATGGACAACGCCTCAGTGGCCGCCCGCCCTGTGAGCTGAATGTCCTCGTCGGTATGGGCCAGTGTGGCTTTGAAGCTCATGTAGGTATGGATCCCGCGTCGCGCCATTTCTTGAATGAAGAGCGTGGAGATCTTGCGCGGGTCCACGCCGGGTGTCTGCAAGGTGAGCACAGGGTTGGCATAGAGGCCAACGCATGCGCCACGCAGGCCGGCGTCTACGATGGCCTGATCCAATGTGGCGCGCAGCTTTTCGCCGATCTCACGGAAGCGGGTCTGGGCGTCACGCCGTTTGAGTTCACGGATCGTGGTCAGCGCCGCCACCAGGCCGATGTTGTCACTCCAATACGAGCTGGAAACGAACATGCGCGCGGCCGGTTCCATCACCTGTCGCGAGCCGACCACCGCGCCCATGGGGTAGCCGTTGGACATGGCTTTGGCCACCACCGTCATGTCTGGGGTGACGCCCACGTACGCTTGCACGCCGCCAATCGCCAGCCGCCATCCACTGGAAACCTCGTCGAAAATGAGAATAACGCCATGCTCAGCAGCCAATGCCTTCACCGCCTGCAAATAGCCCGGCGGCGGCAGTTCCGAGCGCGCCGGCTCCATTATAATGGCAGCGACTTCGCCGGCGTGCGCCTTGAGTAGACCTTCGAGCATGGCCAGATCGGCGTAGACAAAGGGGAAGACCGTATCCGCCAGCGCCTTGGGCACGCCGATGGGTTCGATGCCGGCGAAGGGAAACTCGCCGCTCTCGGGGTCCACGCCAAAGTTGGCGGCCTGATACCAGTCGTGCCAGCCGTGGTAACCGCAGAAGAGGATCTTGTCACGGCCGGTTGCGCCGCGGGCGATACGCACCGCCACGGCGCAGGCTTCGCCGCCACCCTTGGTGTAACGGACCATCTGAGCACTGGGGATTGTCTGAATCAGCTCCTGGGCCAGTTCCAGTTCGAGAGGGCTATTGAGGGTGTAGATGCTGCCGCGATCGATCTGTTCCTTGACAGCGTGATCCACCACATCGTCGGCGTGGCCGAGGATCACCGCGCCCACGGCGTTGACCCAGTCAATATACTCGTTCTCGTCCACGTCCACGAAGCGTGATCCCTTGGCGCGCTGGGCGTAGATCGGGCTGACCCCCTGTGCGAACTGATCGGCGCGGCGGCTGATCAACTGCGTCCAACCGGGGATCAAGTCAGCAGCCTGCCGGTAGAGATCGAGTGAACGAGAGACATCAGGGTAGGGTGACATTGGATAACTCCTTATGCGATCTTAGAAGTGACCTTCCCGGCGCAGCATCGCCAGTTGCGACGAACGCTCGGACAGGGGCAGCGAAACGGGGACGTTGCCGCGCCGCTGCGATTCGTAGATGCCCATGACCATTTCCAGCGAGGCGATGCCGTCCTCGCCGGTGGAGGCCGGCCTGCCGCCGGTATCGATACAGTCGACCAATTCTTCGATGGCCAGTTGGATTGAACTAACCGACGGGGTGTCGGGGTATGGCTGTGGCAGCAGACGATACCATTCGATGCGTGGGTCTGGTTCGTTAAGGCGATCCGTGCGATCGACGGCCAGCCACCATTGATTTGCGCCGTATTCAAGCCGGATCACCCCTTCCGTCCCCTGGAGTTCGATGCCAAAACGGGCGTAGCGCGTCAGTTCGTTGACCATAGACACCGCACTGACGCCGTTCTTGAAGGTGAAGATGGCGTCGCTGATGTCCTCGACGCGGAAGGGATGTGTGCGGCGATGCGCTGTGCCCAGCACACTGGAGACATCCCCCGCATAGAGGCGGAAGAGATCAAAGCTATGCACGGCATCGTGGATCAGCGGTCCTTCCTCGTCGGCGGTCCAGGCTGGGAAGGGCTTGACACCCTGGCAGATGCCCAACATCGAGATCAACTCGCCGATCAGCCCTTGATCCAGCATCTCCTTGGCCTTGAGGAAGACGGGGTTCCAGCGCCGCGAGTGATTAACCGACAAGATGCAGCCGGCACGGCGACAGGCATCTACGATGGCGTCGGCGTCTTCAAGGGTAAGGGCCAACGGTTTCTCACAAAAAATCCCACGAGCGCCCGCCGCCACAGCCGCCTCCACAATTGGCCGGTGCAGCCCTGGATGGGTAGCGATGCACACGATGTCGAGACGCTCTTTTGCCAACATTTGTCGGTAGTCCAGGTAGAGCGCGTCGATGTTCCATTGGCGACCAAAGTGCTGCAAATGCTCAGAGCCGCGGCTGGACCCGGCCACCAGTTCGGCACGTGGACAAAGGACAATGGCCCCGGCATGGGTCAATGGGGTCGGCGGATCGGTCTCCCATAAGGTGCCGATGCGGCCACAGCCGACAAGTCCGGCTCGATAGATCGTCATAGATCGTCCTCCCGGTACGCGGTGAAGATTGGAGAAGGTGAAGATGCGATAGATTAAAAGTCACCATTCAGGTGCGCAGGGGTGTGTCCCATATTATTAGGTGGGCCATATCTTCCGGGAAGCCACAGCGGATGGACACGGAGGTCCATCCCTACGTGTAGGGACCGGCCTCCGTGCCGGTCCGTTCTGCGTAGCTGCCCTGAAGATCAGAACCGAAATACTTGGGAGCACCCGATGCACAGTTACGATTTGAAGAGGGAAACCCGTGTATGGTACCGTACTCCATGATTTCTTGCCACACGCCCAATCCATCCCAAACGTCAGAGAGAGGCGACCTCCTATGCTGCTAAAAAACAAAGTGATCATCATCACCGGCGCCGGGGGCGGACTTGGCGCGGGCATCGCCCGGGTCTGTAGCCAGGAAGGGGCCAGCGTTGTCGTGTCGGACGTTCGAGACGAGGCGGCGCAGCAAGTGGCCTCGTCGTTAGCAACGGAGGCCGCCGCCATCCGCTGTGACGTTCGTGAGGACGGCCAACTGGCCGATCTGGTGGCGCAAACAGTGGAACGCTTCGGGCGAATCGACGGATTGGTGAACAACGCCGGCGTCAACTTTGCCAAACCGTTTCTGCAGACCACCGCCGAGGAGTGGAATCGCGTGATCAGCGTCGATCTGCGTGCGGTCTTCTTCCTGACGCAGATGGTATGCCGCCAAATGTTGGTCCAGGCTCCGTCGGGTGGCAGCATCATCAACATTGCCAGCGTCCACGCCCGGGCGGCGCTGCCCGGCGCCGGCCCGTATGATGCCGCCAAGGCCGGGGTCGTGGGCATGGGGCGCAGCATCGCCGTGGAGATGGCGCCGCACGGGATTCGGGTCAACGCCATTTCGCCCGGCCTGCTCAACACTCAAATCTGGCAGGACATTCAAGATGCAGCACCCAGCGCACAGGAATGCCTGGCCTATTGGCAGTCCAACATCCCTATCGGTCGCGTGATTGAACCAGACGAGATCGGCGAGTTGGCGGCATTCCTGCTTTCAGAGCGCAGCCGATCCATAACCGGCAGCAATTTCTATGCAGATGGGGGGATGACCGCCCAATTGATCAGCCGGGAACCGTACGAAGCCAGGCCGCTGGAAGGGAATTGAGGCGAGCACCTACTGCGCGCCAGGCGCATCCACGGCCGCCCCCGGCCTGAGAGGCAGATGCAATCTGAACGTGCTGCCGACCCCAACGCCACTCTCGACGGTGATGGCGCCGTTGTGCCTTTCCGCCACCTTCTGGGCAATGGAGAGGCCAAGGCCAAAGCCGTGGGTGGAATGGGCATGATCGAGACGATAGAACCGATCAAAGATGAGCGACAGGATGTCCGGTTCAATTCCACTGCCGCTGTCCTCAAAAGCAAGCACGAGCAAATTGTCTGCGTGGGAGATGTGTACAGAAACAGTGCCACCGGCGGGCGTATAGCGGATGGCGTTGTCGAGGAGCGCTTGAATCGCCATGGACAGGTACTGCGCAGATCCCTCTACGTCGGGCAAATCAGGCGACACATTGACATGAAGCGTCACCCCGCGCGCCTGGGCATCCTCTTGTCTTTGATTCGCCAGATCGGCAAGCAAGGCGACCAGGTTCAACGGCTGGAAGGAGATGCGAGCGTCACTGTCCAATGTGGACAGGGTGAGGAGCGCGTCCACCAGGGCGCTGATTGTTTTCACCTGCTCGGCCACTTGCCCCAGCCGTCGCTGCTGAACTGTGTTCTCGCTGAGCCGCTGCAACAGATGAAGATTGAGTTGGATGACGGAGAGCGGTGTACGGAATTCGTGCGAGGCGGCCTGTATAAAATTGGTAAGGATGCGCGTCTGTTCCTTTTCCAGATGAAAGGCCAGTGCCTCCTTTTCCACTTCCTTGAGATCGGTCACATCCTCCACGGCCGTATAGAGAACGGTTGGCTGCCCGGTGGATGGATCGTGTTCGAAGCGGTAGCGCTGTCGCAGCCAGCGGATCTGGCCCTCTTTGGTGCGGATGCGAAATTCCTGACGGACGATGCCGATCGCCGGGCTGGAATCCAGGTAGGCCCGATCCCGATCTTCGGGCAGAGTCAGCCGCTCAAGGTGACAGACGTCTGTGTCGAGTTCACTGCGCATGTAGCCGGTCAGTCGCTTAAATGCATCATCGGTACACCACTCCACCTGCCACAGTCCATCTTCCACGGCACGCACGATAGAGAATGAATCAGACGACATCTCAGCCAGCATGCGATAGCGGGCTTCGCTGGTACGCAGGGCAGCGGCGGCACGGTGTCGTTCGCTGATATCGCGACAGATACTGCCGATCTGGAACCCTCGATCCGTCTGTATCACAAATGATTGTTGCTCAACCATCCGTTGTGACCCGTCACGATGTTGAAAGGGTGCCTCAACCGTCTCGCCTGATGCCGGCGCTTTGCCATTTTGAAGGCTCGACACGACTATTTGTTGAAAGTATTCAAGCCTGGACGGCGATCGAAAAGAGTCGGGCAACAGACGATCCTGGAAGTCCCAAAGCATCGTGCCCACGACCTCTTCACTCTGCCAGCCTGTCAGCCGTTGCATGCCCTGGTTGAACTCAATGATACGGCCATCCTCGTCGGTGAGGATGATGCCATCCTGGCTGGCATTGAAAATAGCGCGCAGTTTGGATTCACTCTCTTGCAACGCCTGCTTTTGGCGGACCTGCTCTGTGATCTCGTGAGTGAGAACCAGATAGCCGGTGGGCGCAGCACTCTTCTTGGTGCCCAACGGCGTGATCAGCACATCCAATTCGGCAACGCCATCGCGCACCGTTTCGTAGAGTTGCGCCTCTTTGATCAGGGTAAAGTCAAACGAATTGGTATAGTGCACCGTCTCGCCGCGCTGCAAACGCTCCTTGACGGCCGCCGTGACATTCGGATCTTCGAAAAGTTGGAAGCCTTTGACCTGATCTACACTGGATACACCAAAAATGGTAAGCCCTGCCTGATTGACATCTAGTAATTGGCCCTCACCATCAAAAAGTTCGATACCGATGGGCGCTTCCGCAAAGATCGAATTTAGCCACCGTTCGCTGGCGTGCAACCGGGTCAACAGCGTGCGTTGTGCTTCAGAAAGCCGATAGATCACCTCGGCCGTCATAGAGACAAACACCAGGATTGACAGCAGTACAAACAGCGCCGTCCCCAAGTCGGTAGCAGTCGCAACGAAGACCCAACTCGTGAGCACGATCAGGATCACCTGGGCCCCGATGTAGTAACGACGGGGTGTGTAATGCGCGGCAACCAAAATCGGCGGAACCAGCCACAAGAGCAAAAAAGTGGGGCCGTTGAACAGAACCAGGCTTGTGCAAAACAGGAGGGCAAAGAGCGAATAGCCGATTAGAAAGTTCAGCGGGGTGATGAGCATAAAACCCAAAAATGGACGACGAGTGTCCAATGGTGTAGGACCCTTTCCAACGAGGCAACTTGCCTATGGCATCCAGACTACGTTCAGTTTACCTTCGCCCATCAAGACGGGGTATCCATCATTTTGCCCTATTTGCGTAATGTCCATCTTCAAATTGCAGGGCGCAGCAGTGAGTCCCATCTCAATGTGATTAAGTTAAGGGATTCGAATCCCTTAACTTAATCACATTGACTCCTTATCTGGTGTCTGTAGCAGAACACTCAGATGTGGCGTCAGCCTTTCTGCTCCGGCTCGATCAGCAACAAGGAGATCGCATGCGCGGGCAAGGAAAAGGATACCTTCAGCTTGCCGTCGAGGAGCGGCTGGGATCGCGGCGGTTCGATCATCTCGAGCCCGGCTCGAGATTGGATGGCCGTGTATTGGCCCGGCGCCGGATACATCGGTCGGCCCTGGCGCACCCATTCGGTGTAGCCGTTGCTGTGTGTGGCATCAATGCGGTAGTGGATCAGCCGTACCGATTCAGCGGTGAAAGGTAGATTGTCCACCACCAGATCGACGGGCTGCGGCGCAGCGGCGGACCAATCCTGGCGGTGGTTGTAGATGAGGACGGCGATCTGATCGTCGGCAGCCAGGGTGGCGAAGCCGGAGAGATCGTCGGCGCCGTGTGCAGCATCCTCGCTCAGGGGATCGCGGGCGGCGCTGCTCTCGAAGGCAAGTTCACGGCTGCCCATTTTGGCGTACAGGCGAAAGAGGTTGAGGATCGGCTTGTCGATGCCCTGCGTCGAAAAGGTACGCGTGCCCTCGAAACAACGTTCACCCACAAAGAGGAAGGCCCAGGTCAGCAAACGCAGGTCCCAACCGTGGTGGCGGGCATAGCGGCTCACCTGGTTAAAAGACGACGCCACAAAGCTGGGGTAGTACTCGGTGTTGCGGAAGTTGAGATTGGCGTTGTCCCAGGCGCCACCGCCGGCCCAGCCATCGGGGTCGATCTCTGAGAGGATGCACTCAAGATCGGCGTACCCGGGGTAGCGGCTGATGATCTCGTGGCCGTGGCGCACGTGGCTGAGGATCCGATCCGTTGAGGGCGGCGCTTGCTCTTTATGCAGCGGATCGGCGCGATAGCCGCCTCCTTTGACATGGAAGGTGACGAAATCGAGTGGGGCGCCCACGCCACCGGTGCAGGCATTTTCTCCCCCGGCACAGTGCGCCAGGAAGCGATCCAGATAGTCGGCGGCCTTACTTCCCGGTGCAGGGTTGGTTGTGCCCGGCCCACCGACGCGCGCGTCAGGGCAGGCCGCCTTGACGGCGGCTGCGGTGTAATCGTAAAGCTTGTTGAACTCCTCCAGCGTGCCCTTCCAGTAATAATCCAGATCGGGTTCATTCCACAATTCCCAATACCAGGTGCGGATTTCGGCCAGACCATAGCGATCCCGGCAGTGGCGCACCAGGGCTTCGATCAGATCGCTCCACTTGCGGTAGTCCTTGGGCGGGCAGGCCCAGCCATAGTCGCGATAGGCGCGGTAGTTGCGATCCGCGGAGATGTCGTAGTGCGCGGGGTCGGCCAGGTGTTGGGGCATGAAACCCAATTCGACGAAGGGTTTGCAGCCGTGCTGTAAGAGCGTATCGAAGATCAGATCGACGAAGGTCCAATCGTAGAGGGGATTGCCGGCGTCGTCTTCGAGATAGGCATTGGTCGATCCCCACTTGTAGAAGGCGTGGCAATTGCCGGTGCAGAGCAAGTGATGGGCGCGCACATAGGTGGGCTGTTCCTGCATCTGACCGAACTTGTGGAGTAGCGCCTGGCCTTCAGGCGTGTATGTATAGTTAATTTCGTCGTAGCCGATGTACGTCCAATTGTGCGGCAGTGGGCCGGTCCAATCGGCGGCATTGACGTGGATACGGGCGGGATCAGTGGGCATGGGTGATTCCTTGCGATGTGGAATTTGTGACCAGGGATTGGACGGCTTCGCTGCAACCTGCTAGTAAATCCCGGCGGAAATTCACCGACAGTTTCTACTAGAGGTTGAGATGCCGAATTTCCGCCGTGGTATTTACGCCAAAATGTACTAGCGATGGAAAATGTACATTGACCGGTTCTGCAAGGGCAAGGTGACCCGCTGCCCCTGCCGGTGGCTTTCGGCGATGGCGATGCAGGTCTCGGTGATGTGGTGTGTCACATCGACATGCCCCAGCGGATCGCGCCCTTCCTCGTGGGCGAAGATCAGGTCTTCCAGACAGGACTGGGTGGGGCTGTAGTCAGGTTGCTGCTCAATGGCGACCTCGACGAAGTTGCGTTTGCTATCGGGCGTGGATTGGCGCAACTGCACAGACTCGCCATTGTTGAGGACGCGCACGCTGCCCTTATCGCCGATCACCTCGAACTCCCAATTGCCGGCAGGGACGGTAGTGGCGGTGATGCCATTGGTATAGCGCACGTGAAAGATGCCATACGGATCCTCATCGAGGCGGTTGTCCGGAATCCGATGATCGATGGACGTCAGCTCGCCCCAAACACTCTCCACTTTGGGGTCATCGAGCAGAAAGCTCAGCGTATCCAATGAGTGGATGTGCCCGTGCAGCAGGTTGGTTCGGGCGTAGTGGACGGCGGCCAGCGGCGTGCCGATCTCGCCGCCGCGGATAAGATCGCGGGCGTGATGGTAGCGCCGATTAAAGCGGCGCAGCACGCCGGTATTGAAGAGCGCGCCATTGCTCTGCACGGCCTTGAGCACGGCGTCAGCCTCGTCTAGAGAGCAGGCGATCGCCTTCTCACAGAAGATCAGCTTGACGCCTTCCTCGGCCACACGGGCAGCCATCTCGGCGTGCAAATGACCGCGCGTGCAGATGGCAACCAGATCGGGCTTTTCCTGCCGGATCATCTCGACATAGTCTGCATAGACGGCGGGGACGCCCCAACGCTGGGCAAAGGCGGCGCGTTTGTCGGCGTCGGTGTCGGCCCCGGCCACAATTTGCAGGTGTGAACTGGCCTGGCAAGCAGCGGCAATCGAGTAAGGCGGCGAACCCGCAGGCAATTCGTCGTCGATCGTGCTGCCCATGCGCCCCAGGCCTATGATGGCGACGCGGTAGGTTTTGCTGGTCATGCGTGATCCTTTCTGGGGATGGGGAAGGAAGTATCTATGCGAATTTCGGCTGTCGTGCGCCGTGATTGCTGGCCAGCCGCGTGTTGCGCTTTTCTAGAGGCAGGTTGACGCGGGCGCCGCCCTGCCGGTGAGACTCGATGAAGCCGAAGATCAATTCGTTGCCCAGGTGAGCGATGCGGGCGCCGCCAATCGGCGGCTCGCCAGTATCCAGAGCATGGACCAAATCCTCGATCAGACGCAAGGTTGTGCTGACCAGCGGCACCTGCGGCACGGGCACGATCTCATAGTGCCGCCCGCCAGGGATGGGTTTACGCATCTGCCATTCGTTGGCGTCGTTGAAGGCGGTGAGCGTGCCGCCGCTACAGACCGCCTCGAATTCGGATGGACGGTTGGTGAGCATGACGTAGGCTTTGACACCGTTGGCAAACTGGATCATGCCCTCGCCGCGCGGATCGGCGGTGAGGATGTCGCCGTCAAAGAGAACGGCGTCATCGCCCAGCAGATTTCCCTGCACCCACTGCCCCGGTTGATCGTTGTTTAGACGCAGGATCAGGTCAAGAAAATGGCTGCCGGTGTTGAAGAGGGTGCCGTTGTTGTAGAGGATCAGGTGTTGCAGATCGCCCAGTTCGCCACTGTCGAGGATGGCCTTCATGTGATCGTAGCGGGGAGACCAGCGCCGGTTGGTGCCCAGATTGAGCACGACGCCGTTGTCTTCCAGCGCCTTGACCATGGCATCGGCCTGCTCCATTGAAGCGGCAAAGGCTTTCTCGGCATAGATGGCCTTGATCCCGTTCTCTGCGCAGTAGATCACGATCTGGGCGCGTGGTTCGGGCTGCGTGGCGACACTGACGATGTCAAGATTCTCGCGGGCGATCATCTCGCGATAGTCGGTGTACTGCCGTTGGGGCGGGATGTTGTAGCGGCGCCCAAACTCGGCCATGACGTCTGTGCGCAGGTCGGCACAGGCGACCAGTTCGGTGCGTTCGCAAGCGGTGAAACCGGCGGCGTGGGAATAGGGCAAGACGATGTAGGGTGAATCGGCCACTTCGTTGTCGATGAAACCGCCCATGCGGCTACAGCCAATCACAGCGGTGCGGTAGGTCTTCATTGCGTCCTCTCCTTGGGGTAAGATGGCGTCGACGTTACGATGTTCTGTGATTGCCGCAGCCCGGTGGATTGTCTATTGAGCAAGCCGAAACGGACCGGCACGGAGGCCGGTCCCTACTTGGGTTGCAGCCTAAGCAAGGCTCCACGGGAAGGCAAAGGTTGGCCGGTTGGCGTAGCGTCTGGTTTTGATCGTCAACCGGCTTCCGCATCCCGGTGCAAGTTGCACTGCGACGTGTGGCCGGTCAACTGCGGTTGTTTCAGCGTGGACGGTCACGCTCTCCAGTTGGTGCTCGGCATAAGCGCCGCCCTGCACGATCACGGTTCGCCGGTGCAATGGGCTGAGGTTGACCAGTGAGACCACCACTTCGTCGTCGCTCATCTTCTCGACCAGCGCGGCCACGTCCTCGGGCAGGCCGGCGCGCCGTCGTGCCGGATCGAAGTAACGCAGACGGCAGTGCAGCGGACAGCCGGATCGCCCGGTGGGGATGCCACCGAGCATCAGTTGGGTCATCGCTTCGGTGGTAGCAGGATTGATGTGGTTCATGTCGTCAGAGAGACGGGTGTCGGGTGTGGTGGTATCGGCCTGCATCAAGGCAATCTTTTGGCGCACCTCATCCAACGCCGCCTGCAACGCCTGCACAGGATGATCGGGGTTATCGCCCTCTAAAAAGCGCACCCACGGATCATGGGCCACACGCGGCAGATCGGCGCGATCCATCGACCAATAGTAGATCTCCAACGCGCCCGAATCGAAGGGCTCGGGATGGAAGTTCATCCAGATCGGGCCGGCCGAAATAGTCGCCATAGCTTTGCGGATACATCACCTTGCCGTCAATTTCACGCGCATTGGCATTGAACTGATCAAGCACGCCGCGCCAACAATCTACGTACTTCTGATCGCCCGTAAGCAACAGCCCATTGCCAAATCCGTAGAGCCCGCGCACATGCCAGTAGGTGCGGTGGGCAATCTTCCCAGTTTGCGGCACGGTGACCGTGAAGCCCCAACCGTACACGCCACCAAACCAGCGTCCACCGGCATCGCTGCCCACGACGCCATCCAACCCGATGTTGGTGGGCGTGACGCCGCCGTTGGCCTGTGTGCGCTCTACCCAGGCGTCGATGTATTCCAGCGCCCAGTCGCGATATTTGTCTTCGTGGGCCAGCATGAAAGCGTTGAGCGCCAGGGTGGTGGCGCACAGGTTGAGCGGATTGTCACCGACCACATCGTTGTAATCCTGAAAGTGTGCGATCATCTCGTCGTAGGTGCGTTCACCGTGGAGCGGGGAAAAGCGCCCCTCTACTTCGATGGGGTCGCCCGCCCAGTCGACGCCGGTGGCTTTACGCAGCAGCGGTCCACGGCTGCCGTTGAACATACTGCGCATAATCTTGTGCTGCGGATCGTAATTCTGCGCCTGCGGATCTTCGTTCATATAAAAGCCGGCATAGCGCCGTGTGCGCAATTGATACGTACGCTCTGTCGGATCGCAAAGCCCTTGCAAGTAGAAGGGCGAAAGCGCCTCGCTGTGATGGAACCAGTCGAACATCACCGGGAACTCTTTGTAGTACATACCCTCACGGGCAAAGGGTACATCGACGGTCCTGGCTTCGGTGTATTGGCGCAGATGACCTTCCCAGCCCAGTTTGAAGAGATCGAGCACCTCGTCCGATCCACCCAGCGCATGCAGCAATGTCCAGTTGAGCAGGTTTTCTGCGGCGTCGTCCGGCCCGTCGTTGCCGCCCCAACGTGGAATGCAGAGCAGATAGCCGCGTTCGTCGAAATAGTGATCGAAGAAGGCGCGTACGGCGTCGCTTTGCGTGCGCAGCAGTTCGCGTTCAAGCAACGCCCAATGGGGCGCCGGTGTGGGTGTGGCAATCGTGATCATAACAGTCTCCTTGCGTGACGCGGTGGGGGTGCAGTAGGATCTTTATTGTCACCCTAACACTTGGATCAACGCAAACCCGCAATGGGAGAAGAATGTTACTTTTCAGATGCAGCGTTACGAAGCGCTATCGGGGAAACGGATCACAAACCGCGTGCCCTCACCGATCTGACTGCTAACGTCGATCTCCGCGCCGTGGGCCTTGACAAGTTGGTTTGCAATGGACAGCCCCAGCCCACTGCCTGAACCTGGGGTGTGGGTACGGGCCGGGTCACCGCGCCAGAAACGGTCGAAGAGGAAGGGCAGATCCTGAGGGGCGATGCCTTCACCGCTATCGGTGACGCTGACGTCAATGCCGTTGTCCGCGCGCTGAGCGGCGAGGACAACCGTTCCTCCAGACGGGGTGTGGCGCAGTGCGTTGGCGACGAGATTGCTGAGGATCTGATCCAGGCGGTCGGCGTCGGCGTAAAGCAGCAGCGGCGCCGCGGGTATGGATGCGCGGAGAGCGATCCCCTGGGCTTCGGCCTGGCCATCAAAGCTGGTGACGACGTCGGCGAGTAGATCGGCGACGTCTATGTTCTGGCGGTGGAGCGGTAGCTCGCCGGCTTCGGCCAGCGAGAGGGTACGCAGGTCGTCGACCAGGCGCGAGAGCAGACGGGTCTCTTCGAGGGTGGCTTCGATCTGGGCGCGGTCGGCAGGGTAGATGCCGTCGAGAATGCCTTCGAGGTTGCCCTGGATGATGTGGAGCGGTGTGCGTAATTCGTGCGCGACGTCGGCGGTGAGGTTGCGCCGCTGTTGATCGGTGCGCTCCAGTTCGCCAATCATACGGTTAAAGGAACGCGCCAGCCGATCCATTTCGCGGCGGCCGTCCTCTGGCACACGCACGCTCAGGTCTCCATCAGCAGCGGCATCAAGCGCGGCGACGATGTTGGTCAATGGCACAGCGAAACCGCGCACTGTACGCAACCCCATACCCAGGGCGAGCAGGGGCAAGACTAACGCCAGCCCAACGCCGCCCAGCCAGACCAACCAGACGATCTGGCCGTCACCGCCGATGAGCGTTGTCAGCAGAAATGCCAGGATCGCCATACCGGCGATCACGAGCACCCCCAGAATAGCCACGAAGCCAAGAACTCGGATGAAGAACCAGCGCCGTCGCGCATGCCAGTCCCGCGAATGCCGATGTTTGATCCAGGGCAGCCCCCGGTGACGGGAGAATCTTGGGCCGCGGCGCTGGTGTAACGACCACTCCTCTGGCTGTTCGTCGCTCACGCCGTCACCTCATCGGTAAATTGATAGCCAATGCCGTAGACGGTCAACACATAGTGGGGATTGGCAGGATCGTCTTCAAGTTTGCGGCGTAGATTTTTGACGTGAGCGTCAATGCTGCGGTCGAAGCTGCCTTCAGCCACACCATGCAAGCGGTTGATCAACTGAGCGCGGCTGAACGTCTGCCCGGGATGTTGGGCCAGCGTGGCCAGCAAGTTGAACTCAACCCGCGTCAGGCGCACGGCTTCACCCCGACGCAACACCCGGTTGCCGTTGAGATCGATCTCCAAGTCGCCGCTGCGAATCAGGCCGGATGTCTGTACGTCGCCCTGAGAGCGGCGAAGGACGGCGCGCACGCGAGCTACCAGTTCCCGCGGCGAAAAGGGTTTGACAATGTAGTCATCGGCGCCCAACTCGAGCCCGATCAGGCGGTCAGTCTCTTCGGCGCGAGCAGTAAGCATAATGATGGGTACATCCGATTGGCGGCGCAGCGCACGGCAAACGTCGAGACCGTCCATGGCGGGTAAGTTGAGGTCGAGGACGATCAGATCGGGCTGGTCGGACCGTGCGACAGCCAGAGCGCTGATGCCATCCATGGCCGGAAGAACGCGAAAGCCACTGCCTTCGAGATAGTCTCGGGCCAGGCGAATGATCTTGGGTTCGTCGTCGACGACGAGAATCAGTTCGTTCATAGGAAGTAGGTGGTGGGATAATGGCTGCGGAGATGGCGGGAGGTTGTCCCGCCATCCCCGCAGCTTGCGGTTCAGGCCATTGTCGACGTTGCCGCCGAGATCGTCAACTGTGCGACTACAGGTTGACCGAATCCTGGGTTTGGGGACCGTGGTCCTGGTCATGATGCCGGTGGCGACGACGATGAAGCCACCATTCGGGTCTCTGGTGATTGGCGCCGCCCATCTTCCAGCGCAAGAGGCCGAAAAAGCGGAAGATCAGCCCGATGACAAAGAAGAGGAGGAGGAAGCGGAAGAAGCCACCGATCGGGTGCCCCCATCCACCACGCCATCCTTGCCCTGTCTGGTAGGCCATGTAGGGGGCAAGGCTGCCGCCGTCCGCATTGCCACCGGCCAGCAGACCCATCATGAAGCCATCCGACCAACCGGCACTGTGAATCGCCGACCCGATGCCAAAGAGCAGAAGCACCGCACCCAACACCGCCACCAATGCCCACACGGGCACACGTTTTTGTAACACGATTTTTCTCCTTTGCAGAAATAGAAGGGACTTGCCGTTTCCGTGCAGTCACCACATGGTTGTCGGCCACTGCCGGTACGTTTGCTATTCTGCGTCAAACTTGTGAATAAATTATGAACGGGTTGGGGAGAGGTGGTGAAGATGGTGGACGTATCCTAGATTGGGGCCGGAGGCCCTTCAGCCTGTACCAACAAAAAGAGCAGGCGATTGGGCCTGAGGCCCAATCGCCTGCTCTTTTCAAAACTAACCCAAGGCAAGGGTGCTACTCGATCACTTCGACAATGGCGAGCAGCCCGCCTGGCTCCATACCGTCGTTGGTGACATGGTGCAGGATGTGACAGTGAAACATCCAGGTGCCGACGTTGTCGGCGGTGAATTCGATGTCCACCACTTCGCCGGGCTGGACGGGCACAGTGTTGCGCACGATCTGCTGTTCCGGCGTCAGCGAAACGCCATCATAGGCCACAATGCGGAAATTCATACCGTGCAGGTGCATGGGGTGGGCAAACTGGCCGATGGCCGCTATGCGGACGCGCACGGTATCACCCTTCTTGACGACGATCTTTTCGGTGCTAGGGTACGCTTTGCCGTTGATGGTGAAGTAGTTGGGCTCGCCACCCGCCATCGGCATCGCCGGGAAGGTCTGGCCCTCGACCACGCGCCACTCAGAAAGCATCCACATGACGTCAACATCGGGAGCATCCACATCCGCTTCGATGGGATCGACAATCAAGGGAGCGTACAACCCCACTGTCACCTGTTTGTCGGACGAGATGTGCGAGTGATACATGAAGCTGCCCGCAGGCGGCGCTGTGAATTCGTAGACAAAGCTTTCACCCGGCGCAACCGGCGTCATGCCGTCCATTTCATAGGGGACGGGGATGCCGTGCCAGTGAATGCTGGTGGCTTCGGGCAGGTTGTTCGTCAACACGACGCGCACCTGATCGCCCTCGGTAACCCGAATCATGGGGCCGGGGACGGTGCCATTGTAGCTCCATGCCGTTACGGTAACCGGCTCGTCGCCGTCGATGATCGTCCAGCGCACGGGTTGGGCGCTGAGTTCGAAGACCTTGACACCATCCTCTTCGGTGTAGGCAAGAGGTTGCCCGCCAACGTTCTGTAGGGCAGCGGGCACGTTCTGAGAAGGGATGGGACCCCCATGCGCAGCGTGACCGCCCGGCTGGCTGTGGTCCACTGCGGGTGCGGCTTCTGTCTCCTCGGGTGCTGTGCCATGCCCGGCGTGAGGATCGACTTCGGCCTCATGTTGAGTTGCATCCGGTTCAGGCGCGCCGTGCCCGGCATGAGGATCTGCGGCAGGCGCTGTATGAGCGCTGTCATCTGCATCGTCCAACGACCAGGTGAAGATTCGTTCTTCGATCTCGGCCAGATTGTTGATTACGAGGCTGACGCTGTGGGCGCCACTCAGGAGGTTGGCCCCGGCCTCATCCACGGCAGGGAAGCTCAATCTCCCTTCAATGTGATGACCGGTGGCAGGCGTCGTCCAGGCCACGGCGGCAACTTCGCGATCACCCGCTCGTAGAACGGCCAGTGTGGACAGGTCCGCCGGTAGATCGACGGTATGGGTTTCTAGGACAACGGTGAAATCCAGGGTTGCGGCGGCTTCTCCATACAGATTTAGCGGCGTCACCTTGACAGTGACAGCGCCGGCTTCAGCGCTCTGCATCAGGTCTGCCTGGTCAGGATGGGGGAGATCGGCCTGTGCAGGGGCATCTGCAGCCGATGAACCGGCATCCATCATGCCGTTCATCCCCCCCATCATGCCGTCCATCATCCCCTTCATCTCGCCCATCATCGACATCATGCCATCCATGCGCTCCATCATGCCGCCCATCTTGTCCATCGGCATTGAGCCATGCAACTCACCCATCATCTTCTTCATGCGCGACATCATGCCTTCCATATCGCCCATCATCGACATCATGCCTTGCATAGTGTCCATCGACATCATGGCGCCCGTGTCCGCACGGTGCGCAGGCATCGTGCCCGAGGTGGAAGGGCTGTGCGATTGATGTGTCTCAGCGCCCGAAGCGGCGGGGGCAGACATCATGCCCATCATCGCCGTCATCTCTTCCATCATCGCCATCGCTGCGGCCATGTGTGGCGCCCGTTCACCGGCAGGCATTGCCTCGATCTCCCCCATGATCTCGCCGACCATGGGCATCATTCCCTGCATGATCCCGGTCATGCGTCCATGCATGCCCTGCCGCGCAGACGGCGACGCATCCTGCATCACTTGCTGCATACGGACCAGCATCGAGGTCACATGTTCAATGTGTTCGTCTGTGGGGTGGACCATGCCCAGTAGGCGATCCTCCTGCATTGTCTCCCACTCATCGACAAGATCCGTAAAAGCTGCCGATGTTTCTGATTCAATTGCTTCGGTAGATTCCGCTGCTTCAGTCGCTTTGGCCGGTGGTGCACCATGCCCGGCGTGGGGTTCGGCGGTCGCCGTGACCTGCGCCGCCAAGACATCTCTGTTTGAAAACGTGCCGACTGCGTAGGCGCCGATCATGAGGATCACGATCAAGAACGCAGCCACTATACCCGCGATATGGAACTGATTTTGTCTCGACATCATGCTTGTTGGTTCTCCATAGTGGGACAAATAGGTAACCGAAAGGGAAGCTGACCGAATACAGGGTGCGCGATAAACCGGCTACTTTTTCGCACCAGGACAGCATAGAGTCACTATCAATGTTGAGATAGCGCCGCAATGCCTGTTCATCGACAGGCATTATTGCTTACTCGCCGCCAAATGGAGTCTGGATTACTTTTCACGCATGATGTCGATTGGCTGTATCTGGTCGCCGGCATTCCTAGACCGCACACTGCCCGCACGATGGGGACGAGGTGCCGCTCAACGAGGTCATCACCCCAGCCGCACGGCTGAGATTGAAAAAGAAAGAGGGGAGCTTTCGCTCCCCCCATCCCTTACTCTTTGTTCATCCTTTGTAGATCCGTTTCGTCATTCCAACGTTCGAATCCAGGCGACAATGTCATAAAGGTCTGCATCGCTGATAGCAGGATTGCCGCCCTTGGGTGGCATGGCGACGCCGGTGGTGTTCAGCGGTTCGCCGGGTTGGCGGCCTACCTTGATAAACTCGACCAGTTCCGTGTCGCCGCTTTGGCGGACGAAGTCGCTGTCGCCAGCGTGCAAACTTTTGCCCAGCCCGGCGACACCTTTTGCATCCGCACCATGACAGGCGACACAGCTCGCCATGAAGAGCTGCTCGCCGTGGACAGCATCCCCGGCCGGTGCGGCACTATCGGCGGCGACTGCTACCGACTCCCCGCCGGTTTTCGCTTCGCCTTCATCGTCTCCGCCGCAAGCGGTCAGCACGAACATGAATGAGAGCAGAATCAGGAGCAAGTGAATTTGTTTACGCATGAGAGGTTCCTTTTTGAAAGTGATTGGTGAGCAAGGATTGGTAAGCGCGCAGTTGAACGATTCCCGGTTTGTATACTGTCTGGACTTTCGGAATCGCCGAACGGGTTACTCTCCAATCCCTGTCTGCAACTGTGTGAATTCGAACACTTCTCCACCCCACACGAGCGCCTGTGCCTCAGCCGCAGGTCGAGTCTCGAAGGCGGCCAGGCCGTGGCCCATGGGAGAATGGATCTGGTTGGAGCGGACGTAGACGGCGCTTTCGCCGTCGAGCCAGGCTTTGCTTTCGTAATCATGGACATAGTACGCATGGATCGTGCTGCCTGCGCCTTCGTCCACGGTGTAGGCCAGCATGTCGCCGATATCATCGAAGATACGGTGTTCGTACTGGCTGTCTGCAACTTCCACCACCAACCCCGCCGCAAAGCGGTCATCCTCAATGATCATCCCACATCGATCACAGACGTCTTCGCCGTAGACGATGGCAGGCGGCGTGGCGGGATCGACGGTGGGGCTGCTGCACCCCGCCACAAGTAGAACCAGTGTAAAGATGAGTATGGCCTGTTTCATTCTCAGAAATCTCCTTCCATCCGAAAGCGCAGATACGCTACCCCCATAGGGATGAGAATCCAGAGCATCAGCACGCCGACGAGGATGGGCACGAGTTGATCGCCATAGGTGCGTGTGGCGTAGATTCCGGCCGGCCCCAGGATCTCGAGGCTGGCACGCAGACCGTAGACGGTGGCAATCTTGAAGACTTGCAACGGGTTGAACAAGGCCAGACCAAAGAGCGTACCGATGTCCAGGCGCATACTCACCGCGGTGCCCATCAGCCCCAGATCGCCCAGGAAGACGAGCACCAACCAGGCAAAGAGGGCGAGGCCGGCGGCCAGGGCTGCGCTGCGGCTCCAGGCGGAGAGCGCCAGCCCCAGGCTCAGACTGACCAGGGCCAGGAGCAGCGAGAAGAGCACGAGGAGTGCATAACGCCCGACTTCCACGGCGCCGCCCTGCCAGGCGACTAGCGCCGCCGCCAGCCCAAAGCCGAGGAGCAACGCCGCCAGCAAGGCTGTGCCCAGGCCGATCAGTTTGCCTACCAGCACTTCGGCCCGCCCTATCGGTTGCGCCAACAGATAGGCCAGTGTGCCCTGTTCGCGTTCACCGGCCAGGCTTTGTGCGCCGATCGTCAACCCCATCAAGGGTACGATAAGCAGCACGAGGTTGATGAGGCTGGCCGCCGTACGCCCAAAACCGGCGAAACCAAAGGTGCCCGCGCCACTGAGCGACAGCGTGCTCAGCGTCGTCGTCAGCAGGGCAAAGATCAGCGCATAGAGCACAAACCAGCGGTTGCGCAGCGAAGAGCGCAGTTCATAGTTAGCCAGCGTGAGGATAGAGGTGATCATGGTTCGTCCTTGTTTGGAATGACGAGACAATGTGACGAGAGGGCCTAAAGCCATGTCAACGGTCAAGTGATGGCAATTCCGTAGGGGCGCTGCTTGCTGCGCCCGCAGTGCTGCCGGGCGCAGCAAGCAGCGCCCCTACCGATCAAGTAACCCTTGACGCATCACTAGAGCCCGTAGACGGCTTCTGTTGTTTCGGACAGATCCTGAAAATCCGTATCCACCGGGTTCCTGCTTTTAACTTGTCGCTGCGGCGCTTGATGGTCACTTCGTCGCCGCTTCGCCGCTTCGCCTCTCGTTGCGCCCCCCGTCTGTGGATCGGGCTGTCTCAGATCACGGATCTCTTCGATCTGTCCGTCCTTGAGGATCAAGACTCGGTCTGCCAATCGTTCTACTTCTTCAGCATAGTGGCTGGTGAAGAGCAGCGTCTTGCCCGCCTGGCGCAGTGCGACGAGCAGATCGATGAACTCGTCGCGTGTCTTGGCGTCGAGGTTACTGGTCGGTTCGTCGAGCAGCAGCAACGGTGGATCGGCGAGCAATGCCAGGGCCAGGGCCAGCCGCTGTTTCATGCCACCCGAAAGCGCACCCACCGCCTTGCGGCTCTGTGCCGACAACCCTACCTGATCGAGCACCACAGGGATACGAGCGGGCGTCACCTTCTTCAGTCGCGCATAGAAGCGGCAGCATTCGTCCACACTCATATCGGCGTGGAAGGCCAATTCCTGGGGCACGTAGCCAAGCAGGCGACGCGCCCGCCGGCCATCACGGCGCAGATCGTGGCCGTCGAGATACAGCTCTCCTTCACAGTCGAGTAAACCCAACAGACACTTGAGCAGTGTCGTCTTGCCTGCGCCGTTGGCTCCCCACAATGCCAGCGCCGAGCCTCGATCCAGCCGGAAGCTCACATCTTCGACGGCAGTCACGCTGGCATCGCTCCACCACGGTCGTCCCGGGCGAGGGTAACGTTTGGTCAGGTGTGTAACGGTGATCATAGCGCCCTCCGGGCTGGATTGGTGATGGGTGGTCTGTGACGAGCGGCTGCAGATGGGGCAGGTTCGATTGGCCGGCGGGCGTTAACGGGGCCCCGGTCCGTGAACGCCAATCGCTCACTCCCTGCCCAATCTGACCGGCGAAGAGGGCCACGGCCCCTATGATCAATGCCGCCGCCAGATAGCCCAGGTGAGAGCTGGTTTGGACGATGGTAGCCGGCGCAGCGGGCAGGATCGGATTCATGCGCGGGGCGTGGTCGGTGAGTTTGGGCTTGGGCTTGATCACCGGGAAGGCTTTGGCGGCCAGATCGATGGCCTCTTCCACCGGGCTGAAGTGGAAGAGCTTCAGGTTGGGGTGACGGTCGGCCAGATTCTCGAAGAGGCTTTCGGAGCGGTAGGGCAGATCGCCGACGCCATCCAGCATCGGTTCGGCATCATAGCCGACATAGTCGCTCCAGAAATTGCCGTCCCACGTATTGGCGCCCAATTGATCCCCCGCACGACTGCCACCACCGGTCATGGCTACCTGCTCTAAATTGTCGAGAAAGGTGTTGTCGCGCAAGAAGTTGCGCTGCACGGCCGGCATCATCAACACACCGATATCGTTGTAGGCGAGAACATTGCGCTCGACCTGATGGGAAAGATCAACCCGGGATGGGGTGTTGTCGAAGAAGATGCCCACGCGGTTGTCGATCAGATAGTTATCCTGCGTGGTCACCGCGTCCATATCCTTGAGGGCCAGACCGTAGCCGCTGGGCCCTCGATTTTCGCGAAACGTGTTGCCCTGCACCAGGACATTGGCGCTGTACATCATATAAGCGCCCACCGAATTGTGGTTGAGGTAGTTGTCCACCACGGTCATGTGGTCGGTGTACATCATATGGACGCCGTAGCGGTTGTGCTGAAAGATGTTGTTGCGCACTGTGCTGCCATCGCTAAACCAGAAGACCGCATCGCGCGTGCCCTCCACCTGGTTACCTTCCACCAGGCTATCGACGCTCTGCCATAGGCGGATGCCATCGCCGCGGCGGCCCACGTCGAAACCGGCTTTGCCGCGAATCTGGTTGTCACGCACGATCAGCCGGTGCGCTTCGATGCCGCGCACCCCGTAGAGGACGTCTTCCAACTGGTTGCCGATCAACTGTACGTCGGCGGCGTTTTCCACGACAATGCCGCCTTCTTCCTGGTCGATGCCGCTGCCGCTGCCCCGGATCACAAAGTTTTCCACAACCGTCTGCGCCGCGCGGATCGTGAGCACCGTGCCCGTACCGCCTCCGTCTAACACCGCTCGCTCGCCGTTTGTCCCCGTCTGCCCGATGAGATGGATCGGTTTGTCTACGCTGAACGATCCAAAGTAGAGACCGGGCGGGGCTTCGATCACGGCGCCGGGCGCCGCATCGTCGATGGCCGCCTGCAGATCAAAGGACGCATTCTCGCCGGCGTCGATCACCGAAGCGGAAAGCATTGCTATCAACAGAATCGAAAGTAGTCCGAGTAGCCTGGGCATAGTCCCTTCCTTTGAGGGATGGGGCGAGTTACGGGTTGCGTGTCACGAATTGCATGTTCCGGGCGGTGAACGACGGTTCTGCTCACCGCCTCGCCTTGCCAGTGCGCCCAGGGCCTTACGGCATCTGCGCAGCTTTGCGCGCTTTGCGCCGATAGTGCAGCCCCATCCCGGTGAGGATGGCGGCGAGGGCGGTCAGGTACCATCCGGGCAGGAGCCAGGCCGTGGTGCTGAACTGGCCCACATGCCCCGTGCCCAGAATCATGGGGGTGAAGGGCTTGATCGCCGAGGAGAGCGGCGCCGTTGGATCAAGGTGGTTGCCGTAGTACCAGAGCCAGATCCACATGTCCGCCAGAAAGAGCACCGGGAAGGCCATGGCCGGGATGGCAAAGGTGGCGAACCATTTGCTGTGAATAAAGGCCACGCCCACGATCATCAAGACGATGACGACCAGAGCGATGGGGGCCAGGCTGCGTTCGAGTTGGGCCGCTTCTTCCAGCGGAGACATGCCGATGTAATGGTTTAATCCGTCGATCTCGGCAACGTCCCCGGTCATGTGGTTGACATGGACGGTGACGAACAGCCCGTTGGGATATTGGGGGGCGTTCAGCCGCATGCGCCAATACGGGAAGAAGGTAGATGTGACCAGCAGGGCCGCCGCGGTGATCAACAGAATCGTGCTAAGACGGAAGCCCGGCTGGCGCACCATCCGCGCGATGGCGCTGAGTTGCTCAACCGATGGCTCGGACAGCGGCGTACCGTGATTGTCATGCCCGCTATTGTCCTGGCTACTGACGGCTTCTGGTTTCATTTTCGCTTTGTCCATCATTTGATCCTCCCTAGAGATTCACCGCAAAGATGTAGAAAAGTTGATCACAGATTGCACAGATCGACACAAATTTTCAGGATTCCAGATGGGGCAGGCGGTCGTCCGTTGATCGCCTCATCTACCAGGCGTTCAGTCTCTTCTGCGTGTATCTGTGCAATCCGTGATCCTTGACTAATCTACTGCGGCGGCTTCGCTGCCCGGATCGATCAAGAGGTAACCTTTCATCTCCAGGTGGAGGGCCGAGCAGAATTCGGTGCAGTAGAAGCTAAAGACGCCCGGTTTGTCGGCGTCAAACTCGAAGGTGACGGTTTCGCCCGGCTCGACGCTCAGGTTGATGTTGTAGGCAGGGACGGCGAAGCCATGTACAGCGTCTACGGCGCGTTCGATGTTGGTAATGTGCCAGGTTACGTGGTCGCCCTTCTGGATCTCCACATGTTCTGGGGTAAAGTGACTGCGGATAGAGGTCATCCAGATCTCAACCTGGTTGCCGTTCCGTTCAATCCGTTCTTCACCCGGTTTGGGCGCGCCCTCTTTGACCGCCCAGGTCGCCGGATCCCAGCCTACTTCGGGGTAGACCTGCACCGGGTTGAGCCGTTCGGCCTTGATGATCTGGGCGTAGTGTGGCTCGCCGATGCCCATAGGCATGTCATAAAGCAGTTGCAACGATTCGCCCTGGCCGGCGATGTCGATCAGTTGCAGATTCTGCGGCAAGAGCGGACCGACGTTGTTGAAGCGATCCACCGACCATTTGTTAAGCGCCACCAGAAACTGACCATCGGGTTCCACGGTGTCCCCTCCGACGACGGAGATGTGGCCCACGTTATAGTGGATCGACTCTTTGTCGATCAGCGTCCACGCCTGATCGGCCTGGGCATAGTCTCCCCCCAGCGTCCAGCGCGCCACGGCACTATCCAGATAGAGGCTGGTGTAGGCGTAGCCCTGGTTGTCGAACTGCGTGTGCAGTGGGCCAAGGCCAACTTCCACCTGAGCTTCCAGCACCGAATCGTAGTTGATAACGGGCACACCATAGACATCCTGCGTCCAGTCCTGGTTGTCGATAGCCGTCATCAGCTTGTCAAAGTTGTAGATCGTGACATGGGGATCGAGCTTGCCGCTGACGACGATGAAGTCGCCCTTGGGCGCAATGTCCACGCCGTGTGGGCTTTTGGGTTCGGGGACAAAGTAGAGCAGCCCCTCGGCAATGCTCGTCTCCAGCGGGACGAAGTTGAAGCCGTTAAGCCGGTTTTCATTGGCCGCCGCAATCTCAGCGGCCTTTTCCAGATTGATGACGTGGAGGTAGTCCATATCGTGCTGACTGACGCCCGACTCGAAGGGCACAGCGCCTTCCACCGAACCAACGCCGCCGGTGGCCCGTTCGGTGTTAAAGCTATTGCAGAAGACCCAGCCATCGCTCACCAGTTTGCCGGGGTCGCAGAGATCCTGCCAGTAGGGAGGCAGTTCCAGCGCAAAGGATTCTTCGGGCAGGATACGGCCCTGTTCCCGATCAAACTTCCAGAAGGTGACCATGCCGCGGTAGGTATCGTCATACTCCGAGATGGGCGCGTAGGCGCCGCCCGACGGCGCCGCGTATTGGCCGCCCTCGACGATCCATTCGGTGTTGGGCGTCACGGCCAGCCCGTGATCGTTCATGGCGATGGGGTTCTTCACGAACTGTTTCGTCTCGAAGTCGCGCAGATCAATGGCGGCGACGCGGGCCTGCGCCTTGTCGTTGATGAAGAGCCATTCGCCGTCGTACACGCCACCCGTCTCGCTGAGGGCCGGGTGGTGGGTATCACCCCAGCGAACGCCACTTTCCAGCACGTCACCCTCGCTAAAGAGGGCTTCCTGTTCCTGGCTGCCGTACCCGTAGCCCTGCCACGGTTCTGGGGTGAAGACGCCAATCGTGCGCAAGATACGCATAGAAGGAACCGCGATGACGTGGACCTGTCCACTGTGGCCCCCTGAAGCGAACATGATGTAGGGGTCGTGTTGTCCGCTGGGCATATAGGTCTTGAGTGCGGCGGCAACATTCTCGCTGGTCAGACCGCGGTCGGCGATGATGGCGGCAGCGTCCCCGCCCAGGTCGGTCTCGCCCTGAGCCACCGAGACGCCGTCGCCATCGCGGGTCAAGAGCAGCCCGCCCAGCACGATCACGATCAGGGCCAGGATACCGATAATGCCGTAAAAGATGGAGCGTTTCATAGAGACTCCTCGCATGGGGTAGTGAGTGGAGCTAGACGCCTGAGCCTTCGCCAGGGGCGAAATCGATCCAGAACGCCACGTTCAGTTGATCCGATAGCCATAGGCTAAGCGAAGCGCAGAGTCTCTGTATGCGACTTATGTCTCAAGCAGAAAGCAGGAAGATCCATTGTCTCTGACTTGCCGTTAAAAGGAATGTAGATTACTTTACACCTATCAGGGCGCGCTCCGCTTGCTTTGACAGACCGACTCATCCACCCCAAAAGCGAGGACAAGATGGACACACCGCTCCCCAAGATGTCGCCGCGCGATCGCGTGCTGGCCGTGCTCAACGGCGACAAGCCCGATCGACTCCCTTTTGTCGATCGACTGGAACTCTGGCATCGCGGGCTTTCCTACACCGGCACGCTGCCCGCACGATTTGTCGACATGCCGCTCACCGAGATTCACCGTCAGGTGGGGATGGGACGGCTGCGCATGGTTTCACCCTATTCGCTGCGATTGTGCGGCGTCGAGGTGATCGCACGCTTCGAGGACAAGGTGATCTTTCACGAGCAGGACCCGGTGGTGGATCGCTTCCCCGATATGGATCATCTGGCCCCGGATCGCCCTGGCGTCACCTACACCGAGATCATTACCCCGGCAGGAAAGCTGACGATTGAACACATTTCGGTGCCCGAATCACTGGCCACCGGCGCACGTGGCTACATGTGCAAACACCCCATCGGCCAAGACGATGACTACGCCGCCGTCGAGTACATCATCGAACACCTGGAATACGTGCCGCGGTTCGAACGTCTGCGCGCCGCCGAAGCCGAGATCGGCGAGTATGGCTTCGTATCGCCGTCGCTACTGCGCCTGCCCTATCAGCAATTGCTCATCGACTATTTCAGCACCGAGAAGTTCTTCTTTGCCCTCCATGATTCGGCGACGGCCGTCGGTCGATTGCTCGATCTGTTGGGCGAACGCTGTGTCGAGTTCGTGGATCGGCTGGCCGAGTTAGACGTACCCTATGTCCAGTTTGGCGACAACCTCGACGGCATGATGACCAATCCACGCCTCTTCCGACAGCACATGTTGCCGCTCTACCAGGACTACACCGAACGGCTCCACGCCCAGGGGAAGCGGGTGGGCAGCCACACCGACGGCAACATTCAGCCGCTCTTTGGCCTGCTTACAGAGTCGGGGTTGGATGTGTGCGAGTCGATCTCACCGGCGCCGCTGACACCCTTCACCTTTGCCGACGTCTGGCACGCCTGGCGTGAGCACGGACCGATCATTTGGGGCGGTATTCCCTCACCGATCCTGGAGCCAAGTTACAGCGAAGCCGAATGCCGCGCCTACATGAGCGAACTGCTCGACCTTGTGGGAGATGGTCCTATCATCCTCGGTGTTTGTGATATGGTGCTGCCGGTCAACTTGATCGAACGTGTGGAGATGATCGCAGAGATGATCGAAGGTTGGTGAACCCCATCAGCGGTTAAACCGGAGTGATCCCACGGACTCGGATGCTAAAGATGATACCCTAAGGGTGCGGACTCTCTCGTCGCAAACTCTAGCCAAAGGGAGGAACTGAGTATGTCAACAGCAGTGAAAAGCCGCTCTCTGGGTGAGCTTCCCCATGCATTGCACAATCAGAGCCAACTGGACCAACGGTTGCAGGGCAAAACGCCCGCCATCTTCCTCGATTACGACGGTACACTTACACCGATCGTCGACAGGCCGGAAGACGCCGTGATTGACGACTCTATGCAGCGGACAGTGGCCGATCTGGCACAGCGCTGCCCGGTGTGTGTCGTCAGCGGACGTGACCGGCGCACGGTTCAGCAGCTAATGCGTATCGAAAATCTAATCGTGGCCGGCAGCCACGGCTTTGATATCTGGAGCCCTGAAGGTGGAGAGATTGAACGCGCCGTGGGTGCCGAGTTTGCCGATGTGATGGAAGCAGTTAAACAGGAAGTGGGAACAGCGCTGGCTGATATCGACGGAGCCCTGATCGAACCCAAAGCGGCCTCTGTGGCCGTCCACTATCGGCTGGCCTCGGAGGAGGGACGCAGGCAGATTACGCGTGTCGTCGAGCGTATCCTGGCCGAACACCCCGACGAACTGAAACTGACGCCGGGCAAGATGGTCTATGAAATCCAGCCCAAAATCGATTGGGACAAAGGTAAAGCCGTCCATTACTTGCTAGATGCGCTGAACCTGAACCGGGACGATGTGATTCCGCTCTACCTGGGCGACGACATCACCGACGAGGACGCTTTCCACGCCCTCGACGGCCACGGCATCGGCATCTTCGTCGGTAGCCTCGACGACCCCGAAGTGGCCGACCGTACCACCGCCGCAGATTTCATCCTCTACAATGTCGGTGAAGTCGAAACCTTTTTGACTCGTCAGTTGGGTGGTGCGCACCGTCTCCAAAATCGCTAGGATAGGAGCGTTCTATTATCAAGAAACTCCATGCGAGGGTGATTATGCAGAAAGTCTATGAGTTCTTTCGTTCGCCGTTGGCCCTGGCCGCTTTGCTGGTGCTGGCCGCCGTCAACCTGTGGCTGATCCCAGCCGAGCAGACGCTGGGTAGCATCATCAAGGTGATCTTCCTTCACGGGGCGCTGGTAGAGGTGGGGCTGGTGATCTTTATCGCCGCCGGGTTGGTGGGGTTGGCCTATCTGGTCTGGCGCAGCGAGCGACTGGCACAGTGGGGTTCCGCCCTGCAGGTGACCGGCGTACTTATCTGGATCGTCTACGCGGTGTCGAGCATGATCTCTACCAAGTTGGCCTGGGGGCAGTGGATCGCCTGGGACGAGCCCCGTGTGCGTTCCAGCGCCATGGTGCTGGGATTCACCCTCATCTGTCTGCTCTTTTCGTGGTGGGTGGGTAGTCATCTGTTTACAGGGCTGGCCAATGTGGCGGTTGCCGGTCTGTCGTTGTACCTGATCAAAGGCGCAAGCCTGTTGCGGCACCCCTTCGATCCGATTGGCACTTCGAGTTCAGATACTTATCGGCTTTACTTCTTGGCGCTGATCATCACCGTCCTGTTGCTGGCTGCACAGTTGACGCTTTGGCTGAAGACGAACCGGCGCGCTACGCCAGGCTGGTAGCAAATCCCGACAGAAACATGCCGACACTGTACACCCGTGGCAGAGACGCCTGATTTCCACCGTTGTATTTACGCCGCTATGTAGTAGTATCGTGTCAACGGTCAAGTGATGGCACTTCCGTAGGGGCGCTGCTTGCTGCGCCCACAGTGTGCCGGGCGCGGCAAGCAGCGCCCCTACCTATCACATCACGCTTGACGCATCAGTAGTTACTCTGCAAAGGAGAGGCAGAATGGCACACACACACGATGGGTTTGGCCTGGTCGTTCTTGTCGATGGCAAGCCCCTGACTGAGTACAGTCACAATGAGCGCACCTACGTGGCGGCGCCGATGGGCGGCGTGTATGAACTTGAGATGAGTGCGCCCAAGGATGGCCAACGCTATCTCTTCGTCGCCAGCGTAGACGGTCTTTCGATCATGGATGGTCAAGCGGCCGGCGGCGCCTCGAACCAATTCAGCGGCTACATCCTTCAAGGCGAGTCGACACGCATCCCCGGTTTTCGGCTCGACGACGCCAATGTGGCGCAGTTCAAGTTTGGGGCGCTGGATGCCGCCTACGCTACAAAGATGGGTCATGCTCAGAACATCGGCGTGATCGGTTGCCGCATCTACCGCGAAGTAGTACCTACGACCCGAGAAGTGCCACGTGCCCCCAGCGCCAGTCCCCTCAGCGCCAGTCGCGGACACGACATGGGCACCGAGTTTGGCCGGCAGGCCGAACACAAAGTGCGCCGCGTCCAGTTTGATGTGGGCGAATTGATTCACACCCTGTGCATCGAGTACGCCTCGCGCCAATCACTGATCGAGGCGGGCATCGTGCCGCCGTCGGCGTTGGGCGACGTCGATCCGTTCCCTGCCAGTGGGTCAACGGGTGCCACGCCGCCCCCCGGCTGGACTCCGTAGACTCTGCTAACGCTTCATGCGATGAGACAGTCACATCATCGTCGAGGCCCGAAGCCCTGAACCGGGCAATTAGTGGGTGTAGGCAGCGAGCGGCGTGTGAGTTGGGTCGATCTACGGCGCCAGTGCTCAGATCACGCAGCACCAGTAGCATACGAACGGACACTTTGGCACCTATGGACAGCACTAAGAGGCTACAAAACCCCTCAACAAGAGTCGCACTATCCTACCTGGCCGTTGCGGTGCTGTGGATTGTCTTCTCGGACGCACTCCTCGATTTCTTCGGCTTGAGTGGGTCTATCCACTCCAGTATTAGCATCCTGAAGGGCATTGGGTTTGTGCTCGTCACTGCGACTGTTCTCTACGTTCACCTACGCGGGGAATTTAATCTGCGCTCTCGCCTGGAAAACAGTCTTCAGGAGCAAATCGTCCGCATCCAACAGGCACAAGGTGAGTTGGCGCAGAGCGAATCTCATTTTCGCAAGGCAGTGGAAGAGGCGCCATTACCCATCATAATCTTTGCCGAAGATGGCGAAGTGCTGTCGGTGAGCCAAACATGGCTGGATATCACCGGCTATACCCACGCACAACTCAAGCACATCGATTCATGGACAGAACTAGCCTACGGCGAGCGCCAACAAGCTATTCGAGATGTGATCGACCGCCTGTTTACGCTCGATCGGCGGGTCGACGAGGGCGAATTTGTGATTCGCTGCGCCAATGGGGACCGGCGCATCTGGGAGTTCAGTTCTACTCCATTAGGGCAGTTGTCTGATGGACGGCGGATCGTCATCAGCATTGCCGCCGATATCACGGCACGCAAGAAACTGGAAGACGATTTACAAAAGTTTGCGGACATCTGTCAACACGCTGAAACCGGCATCGCTGTCGGCTATCCCAACAGCCCAAACCTGGAGTGGGTTAACCCGGCATTTGCCCATATGCACGGCTACACGGTTGAAGAATTGATGGGGCTGCCTATCACTTCGGTCTTTGTACCGGAAGATTTGCCGAAATTGGCAGAGATAGTTCGCCTTTCGCATGAACGAGGACACCATATCTCCGAAGCACGGCACCGTTGCAAGGATGGAGAAAGCTTCCCTGTAGTCATCGACGCCACCGCTGTCAAAGACGAATCGGGCGACGTCAAATACCGTATCATTACCGTGTTGGATATCACAGAGCAAAAGCGCCTTCAGGACGAAATCCATCTGCAAAGCCAGTTTTTGTCCATGCTTATCCAATCGTCACCGCTGGGCATTGTGAGTTTTGATATGGAAGGTGTCGTCACGCTTTGGAATCCATCGATGCAAGAGTTGATGGGGTGGAGCCAGGACGAAGTGATCGGGCAGACAATGCCTGATTTTCGAGATCTTCAAGCGAAAGACCAGATCGAATTCGCAGAGCTCAACCGGCGTATTACGAGCGGTGAGACCATCAAAGGCATCGATATACAATATCCGAGGAAGGACGGCCACTTCATCGATCTGAGCATTTCCGCCGGGCCGCTGTACAATTTGCACGGAGAATTTGTCGGTGTAATCGCTGTGCTTCAAGACATCACCGAACGCAAGCGCATGGAAAGCGCCTTGCGCGAAAGCGAGTTGCGCTTCCGCCAGCTTGCCGAACATATCCGCGACGTCTTTTTCTTAAACGAAGCCGGCAATCGGCAGTTGTTGTATATCAGCTCGGCCTATGAAACCATCTGGGGCAGAAGTTGCGAGAGCTTGTATGAGAATCCGCTGTCGTTTCTCGAAGCAGTTCATCCCGATGACCGAGAGCTTGTTGTGTCCGCTTTCGATAGACAGCGCCAGGGCGAGCAGGTTACTGTGCTCTACCGCATTGTCCGACCGGATCACACCATTCGCTGGATTCGCTCCCGCGCGTTCCCCGTCCTTGAGGAAAGCGGCGCCCTACACCGCATCGCCGGCATTGCCGAGGATATTACCGAGCAAGTGCAGTATGAAAACAACCTGAAGCGCCTGTCACAACGATTGGTCACCGTATTGGATGAGGAACGCGCCCGCATCGCACGCGAGTTGCACGACCAAATCGGGCAGGAGATGACCGCCATGGGGATCAACCTAGGCATCATCGAAATGCATACGCACTCTATTCCCGCCGTAATCCCCATCATCGAAGAATCCTCTGAACTGGTCAGCACCGTCATTCAGCGCATTCGCAGCATCGTTGCCGACCTAAGACCCGTGGCGCTTGATGACATGGGTTTGCCGGCTGCGCTTCGCTGGTATAGCGAACGGTTCTCACGGCGCACTGGGATTCTAGTCAATCTGCAGAATGATTTGGATATGGAAAATCTCGGCCCCGCCGTCAACAATACGCTCTATCAGATCGCCACCGAAGCATTGATCAATGTCGCCAAGCACGCCCAAGCCCGCCATGTGTGGATTGCACTAGAAATGAACGACCACCGGTTGACGTTCTCCATCCGAGATGATGGCATTGGCTTCGACGTGGAGGAAGTGCTGAGTAACAAGTACCGTAGCCATTGGGGGATTCAGATCATGCAGGAGCGGATCAACGCCTTGATCGGCTCCCGGATCCATCTGGATAGTAGCCCCGGTCAAGGAACACAAGTGCTCGTCAAGGTAGAATTATGAGCCATGAAATTCGGGTTCTGCTTGCCGACGATCACCCCATCGTACGCGATGGACTGAAAATGCTGCTGAACATGCAGGCAGATATTTCGGTGGTTGGCGAGGCAGCCAATGGACAAGAGGCGATCCAACTGGCGCAACAAATCAGGCCCGACGTTGCCATCCTGGATATCGGGATGCCCGAAATCAACGGCATCGATTGTGCGCGAGAGATGTTGCGCCAGTGTCCGCAGACACAGGTCATCATGCTCTCGATCCACGGCACTAGCGAGTATATCATCCGCTCAATCCAGGCCGGCGCCAAAGGCTATTTGCTCAAGGATTCACTGAGCAAGGAGATTGTGCGCGCCATTCAAACCGTTTATACCGGTCAATACATCGTGAGCAGCAAAATCGCCGCTACGCTCTCTGCGCTAGAGGTAGATATTACCAATATCCCCGCAATTAAGTCTCCCCTCTCACAGTTAGCCCCACAGGAACAGCGTGTCTTGCAGCATGTGGTCGAAGGGCTGACCAGTGCTGAAATCGCCGAAACGATGTTCCTCTCCCCGAAGACGGTAGAGACCTATCGCAGCCGCATCATGACCAAGCTAGGCGTCCACAACATCACGGAATTGGTGAAATTTGCCATCCTCCATGGGGTGACATCCCTCGATTTGTAAAAGTGTCATACTTTCCCGACATGACAGCGCCCTCCATTCACCGGACAATAGTGCTACCGATCAACCCCACCTGTGTGGCCAGGTGACAGTCAACCACGGACCAATGGAATGGCAGAACAGACGTCACTCATTGTTGAACCTCTCCTCCAAGAGATCGCGTCCTTGCGTGATCAGCTCCGTATTCAATCGTTGGAGTTGACAAATACTCAGTCGCGGCTTCACTCTCTCCAGAGTCGTCAGGTGGAGTATGAAGACCAGTATCAAGTGATGTTTGAAAACAGTCACAGCATTAAGCTCCTGATCGATCCGGACACGGGTATAATTGTGGACGCCAATCAGACAGCCTGCCGATTCTATGGCTATCCCAAAGAGATTCTACAGGGCATGCAAGTCAGTAGCCTGAATACGATGTCTGAGGCAGAGATTGCCGAAGAAATGCAGATCGCCCTCACCCAACGCCACTTCTTCAACTTTCACCATCGACTGAGCAACGGCGAGATACGCGATGTCGAGGTGTTTACCGGCCCCATCCTCATGCAGGGCAGAACGCTTCTCCATTCGCTTATTCAAGATGTAACGGAACGAAGAGCACAGGAAAGAGAGCTTCGTCTGCTCTGGCATGCCGTTAACCAGAGCGCCAACAGTGTCGTCATCACCGACATCAACGGCGACATCGAATATGTCAATCCCTATTTCACCAAATTGACCGGCTATAGCCTGGATGAGGTGCGTGGCCAGAACCCACGTATCCTCAAATCGGGACACACATCGCCTAAACAGTATGACGAAATGTGGCGTCTGCTGTCGGCCGGTCAGCGATGGATGGGCGAGTTCTCAAACAAGAAAAAGAACGGCGATTTTTATTGGGAACAAGCGAGCATCGCCCCAATCCTCAACGAGATTGGCGAAGTTACCCACTTTGTGGCCATCAAAGAGGATATCACCCAGCGTAAAGCGATAGAACACGCTTTACAAGAGAGCGAAAACCGTTTTCGCACGCTGGTCAACTCGATGGACGATGTTGTCTTCACCCTCGATCGACAGGGACGGCATGACGGTCTCTACGGGCACTGGTTGGAGAAGCGCAACGTACCAGCAGACGTATTTTTGGGGAAGACGGCTATTGAAATCCTGGGTTCGGAAGCAGGCGCCGTTCACGAAGCGGCCAATTGCCAGGCTTTAGATGGACAAACCGTCGTCTACGAATGGAGCGCAGGCATCCAGACCATACAAACATCGCTCTCGCCGATACACGACAAACAGGGAAATGTAATCGGCATCGTCGGGATCGGCAGAGACATCAGCCCACTCAAAGCAATCGAACGACAATTGCGAGAGGCGGAACGCTTCGCCCATTCGACGGTCGACGCCTTATCGGCGCAAATTGCCATCCTCGATCAGAATGGCGTCATCGTAGCTGTAAACACTGCATGGAACCGATTTGCCAAGCAACACAACGCTGATTTGATCAAAGTAGGGGTCGGGGTGAATTATCTTGACGTGCTGGCTGCTGTCGATCCATCCGACGAAGACAGCCCTGTAGCCCAGGCGGTGTTGGCGGGCATCCAACAGATTGCGCAAGGGATCAGTTCCGAGTTTTCGCTGGAATATCAATGTCGTCTGCCCGGTGAGCAACGCTGGTATGTGCTGCGCGCCACATCGTTCAATGTGGACAATGCAAGCCATGTCGTGGTGGCCTATGAAGACATTACGGAACGGGTCATGGCCCAGCAAGTCTTGGATGCGGATAGCAAACGGCTGGAGAGGCTTGTTCAGGAGCGTACGGCACAGTTACGGCGTGTGAACGTCCACATGAACACAATCCTCGACAACGTCAGCAATCCCATTCTGTTCGTTGACGCTGACGGGAAAATTGGTATGACCAACACTGCTTTTCAGCGCAAGCTTGGCTACCGGCCCGCAGATCTGCAGCACGAAACCCTGTGGTTAATATTTGCCGAAGGGAGTCGCCTTGAGGCAGTCCACAAATGGCGGGCTGTCCACGCGGGATCCAGAAGAGAGCGTCTCGAAGCCCAATTGATAACCAAAGATGGCCTGATATTCGATGCCGAGGTCTCTTTCACCAGTGTACCTAACAATGAAGATCATGTTGTGTGCACCCTGTATGACATCTCTCACCTGAAAGAGGTGAACCGCGTCAAAGATCAGTTCATTTCGATGGTAAGCCACGAACTGCGTACGCCACTTGCGTCGGTCCTCATGAACACCGACACAATCCGGCGATACTATGATCGCCTGTCAGATGAGCAGAAGCAGCGCAAATTGGAACAGGTGTCAGAACAGGGGCAACAGATTCTCGATCTGGTCAATTCCATTCTCGATCTGTCGCGGTTGTCCACCCGTCAGGGACAGCGGGGAAGCCACCCTATCGACATTGGCCAGACCCTGCTCGATGTTGCGGCAGCGCTTACCCAACAGGCGAATGCAAAACAACAGCAGATTCAGGTTGATATCGGCTGTTGTGAAACGTCAATCCAGGGCGAACAGGCGGACATGGCCTCGGTCTGGCAGAACTTACTGACCAACGCTATCAAGTATACAGGTGTCCAGGGCCAGATCCGCGCATCGCTGTATGACACACGTCAACCTGGACAACTGCCCGCTCTCTCTGAATTTGCCGACCAACTCCCGCCAGATTTCTCTTCCGGGTGCTACCTCGTTGGGGTCGTGGAGGACAATGGTCATGGCATCCATTCCGAAGACATTCCTCATGTTTTCACGCGTTTCTACCGTGGATGGGCCGCCGGTACAACTATTCCAGGTACCGGTCTAGGTCTCGCCATCGTCCGCGATGTCCTGCAGCTTTATGGGGGTGATATCGCCGTCATCAGCCAGGTGGGTACCGGCACAACCTTCTGCTTCTGGCTTCCGATTACAGAATTAGAAGGAGAAACATAGTGGTCGCCGTCTTACTGGCCGAACAAAACCCGATCCTGCGCAAAGATACTGCTCAGGCCCTTGAACTACACGGCTATGCAGTGATCCAGGCGAAAGACAGCCAGAGTCTGGTCGAAATTCTCGACAGGGCTACGCATCTACCAGATGTTGTTGTCAGCGATATTCGATTGTTCAACTGCAGGATGTCGGCGCGGTTTGGCCACAACCGAAGTGGCATCCCCGTCCTGTTTCTCTCCGCGTTGCACTTACACCCTCTCGATCTCTGCCTGGAGGATCTTCCCACTGAGGATATTATCCTGAAGCCTTTCCGCGTGGACGAACTCATTTTGGCGATAGAGAGAAAGCTTAATCGCTTCTGATAGTTACCCCTGCATAAAAAAAGTGGTTGACATCGTCCGTCTTCCTGTGCTAGTATGAGTCACCCCGAACTACACGTGTAGTTCAGCCTCATTGATGGGTTTCGCTTCATTCGTCTCTCTCAAAACAGAATCAGCAGTAGGATTCGCTACGTGCCACGTCGACGCGTCACTTTGCAGGATGTTGCCGATCGAGCTGGTGTCAACCGGGTAACTGCGTCTGTTGCTCTCGGGCGTTCTCCCCGCGGTGGCACGCGTGTTTCAGAAGCAACTCGTCTACGTGTTATGGAAGTCGCCGAATATCTCGGCTATGCCCCCAATGCACTTGCCCGCGCCTTGCGTGGGGACCGTACGAACATCATCGGGTATTACGCCGGTTACGAGGCTCTCGATGCCCACAGCCCCTTCACGGCGGCTATCCTTCAAGGGCTGCAAGATAGTTGCCGGCTCCACAACCAGGATCTCATGCTCTTTGGCAGTTTTGAGCGCGATACCGTCGATGATATCTATGCGACCTTGGCAGGCGGAAAGCTGGACGGACTGATCCTACTGCCGACCCCGAACAGCCCGATCATGGATCGTCTTTACGATTCACACTTGCCGGTCATAGCGATTGCCAATAGCCATCCTTCCATTTCTTCTGTGGTGGTAGACGACGTGACGGGCTCCCAGTTACTCGTCGATTATCTCTTCCATAAGGGTCATCGCCGTCTTCTCTATCGAAGCAATTCTAAAAATCATGGTTCGACCGCACGCCGTCTGAACGCCTTTCTAGATGCAGCAACCGCACACGATATGACCGTTACCGTATCCGACGGTGCACAACATTCTTTAGTCTCATATCAAGAGATAGCAATTCTCAGCCAGCCGACGGGTGAACGCCCCACCGCCGCCGCCTGCTGGATGGATCTCACTGCCTACACGCTGTTGGAACAATGCAATCAGTTGGGGCTGCACGTCCCCACTGATTTGGCAATTGTCGGCTTCGATGGGGTTCCGCCCCTGGTGAAACCAATGCGGTCGCTTACCACGATTCGCGCGCCCTGGGCAGATGTGGCAGCCAGGGCTGTCGACCTGCTGTTGGCTCTGCTCAACGGCGAAGAAGTTCCCAAGGAGACAATGCTACCCGTCGAACTGGTGCTTGGAGATACGGCTTAACTGACGCCTACGTTCGTACCCCTTCAGAAAGGAGGTGACATCGACACAGTTTTGGCAGCTTGAACAACGGGAAAGGGTTATCCCCCACTCGATCCACATGGATTGTCCGTAGTTACTGTCAACATTCTGTACCATGGAAAGGAAGAGGAAGCATGTCCACGATCAAACCCCTATCGAGACGTCAGTTCTTGCAACTTAGCGGCGTAGTCGGCACATCGGCATTGTTGGCGGCCTGCGCGCCCGCTGCAGCTCCTGCCAATCCCACCCCAAGTGCAGGCAGTGGAGCCTCCACCGGCACCCAGGCTCCTCAATCGATCCCAGAACTGTTGGGCGCCGATATGCCCGGCAGCCCCGGCCACGCCAAAGGATGGACCACCGTTCTGCCCGATCTGCCTGCAGGTCTGCCGCCGGAACCGGACCGCGAACCCATCGTCATCTCTACGACGCGACGCGTCGACGCTCAGACAAAGTTTGCCGGAGGCGATTCGCTGGAAAACAACCCCTGGTCTCGCATGATCGAGAAACTTTTCGGCGTCCAGTTCAGCGTAGCCTGGACATGGTCGACGGACGACGAAGCCAACTCCAAATACAACCTTTCCATGGCCAGCGGCGATCTGCCCGACTATTTAGAGACTGTGCCACCGACTGTCTTTGTGAAGATGGTCGAGGCCAACATGCTCGAAGATATTACCGACGCCTACGAAATGTACGCCAGCCAGATGTGGAAGGATTCGTGGGCCGAGTACGGTGACCGACCCTGGACGTATAGCAAGGTCAACGGCCGCGCCTATGGTCTGCCCCGAGTGGAAGATCTGGCCCACAATGACAATGTGTTTTGGTATCGAGAAGATTGGTTCGATGAACTGGGGCTCGAAGTCCCCACCACGTTGGACGAGCTTTATGCCACCGCCAAGGCCATTGTCGATTCCGACATCGGCATGGGCGCGCCGGGCACCACGATCGGTCTCATGGCGAACAAACAGTATTGGTATACCTGGTATGGCAGCCTGGATCCGATCTGGGGCGGCTACGGGATCATGCCCGATCACTGGAGTAAGGAAGGGGACGGGCTGAAGTTCGACAGCATCCGCCCCGAAATGAAGGAGCCGTTGGCCTTGCTCAATCAGTGGTACAACGAAGGCATTTTCCGCGCGGACTTCTTCACCATGGAAACCTCCAACGCCATTCAGGATATCGCAGCCGGTCAGTGTGGCATGCATTTCACCCCATCCTGGGGTGCGAACCTGGACGCCGTGAAGAACGATCCCAACACGCGTTGGGCTTTTGCCGACATTCCGGCCGGCCCCATGGGCGCGCACAAGCATACAGAAAACAACTTCCGCGAGAGTCCCTTCTGCTTCCGTAAGGGCGCCGAGAACATCGACAAGGTCTTCGAAGTCAGTAACTGGATGCAGGAATTGACCGAACAGTATGATCATCGCTTCCACGGCTGGGAAGGTCACAATTACGAGTGGCAGGGTGACGAAGTCCTCTCCACCGGGATTGGCTGGATGCCCTGGGCGCCCGGCCCGATTGGCACACGTGGCAGCGGCATGATCGATCCCAAGCACATTGGCAACGAGATCCGGTATCAGCTTGAGGAATGGGGCGCCATCCCCGAAGCGGATCGCGACGCCATGATGAATTTGCAGCTTTCCGATCCAACGGGCGTGAATATTCTGGGCAAACAATCTCGCCTCTTTATCCTCGAAACCGCCGACCGGGGCATGATCACCGAGTTCCAGAGCCTGCCCACACCGACTATGGTCGAGCGTTGGGCGGATCTCGTGAAACTACAGGATGAAGTCTTCCTGGGCACCATCATCGGTGAGCGCGCGGTGAGCGACTTCGACGCCTTCATCGAGCAGTGGAACAGCCAGGGCGGCGACAAGGTCACCGCAGAGGTCAACGAGTGGTGGGCGAGCCGGGCGTAGGCTTGCGTGTACAGTGGCCAGGTCTCGATCCATACAGGGGTCGAGACCTGGCCCATCTGTCTTTGTTAAAGGCTACTCGGCCCATCTATCTGTGTTTTCGCTCACGCCGGAATAAGGAGGTTCATGATGGAGGCTGTCCGCAACGAGACGCCCGCTGCGCTCGCCCCGCCCGTGCCACGTAGTAAGCTCCGCAACTATTTAGCACGCACCTGGCCCCTGTACGCCATGCTGGTCTTGCCCGTGATCCAACTGACGCTCTTTCACTATTACCCCATGTATGGCGTGGTGATCGCTTTTCAGAATTTCAATCCTGGTTTGGGGTTTACCAATTCGCCCTGGGTAGGGTGGGCGAACTTCGAGTACATCTTCTCCGATCCCGATTTCAAGACTGTGCTTTGGAACTCATTGGTGATTGCCGTTGCAAAGATTGTGACGTTACAACTCACAGCGGTGTCGTTGGCTTTGCTGCTCAACGAGATCCGCAGCAATTTCTTTAAACGCACCGTACAGACCGTGATCTACTTGCCTCATTTTCTTTCCTGGATTGTGCTGGGTGGCATCTTGATCGACATGCTCTCGACCACAGGATTGGTGAACCGTGGTCTCTCATCATTGGGGATCAGGCCGATCCTCTTCCTGGGTAGCAACGATTGGTTTCGACCGGTCTTGATTGTCACCGATCTGTGGAAGGAGGCAGGCTGGGCCACCATCATCTATCTGGCTGCGCTCACCGGCATCGATCCAGGATTGCACGAAGCGGCCGCTATCGACGGCGCCAACCGCTGGAAGCGTATCTGGCACATCAATCTGCCTGGCATCCTCTCCATGATCATCTTGTTGGCCTGTTTGAACCTGGGCAGCGTGCTTCAGGCCGGTTTTGAGCAGGTCCTCACGTTGTACAATCCGGCAGTCTACCGAACCGGCGATATCCTGGACACCTACGTCTACCGGGCTGGGTTGATTTCCGCCCGCTACAGTACAGGAGCGGCGGTGGGCCTCTTCCAATCGGCGATGGGCTTTGTGCTCATTTTGATCGCCTATCGTCTCGCCGATAAATTCGCCGGCTATCGGATCTTCTAAACGGAACGGAGGGTAATGGTTGTGATCCAGGAAAAAAGTCTTGCCAGCAGGCTCTTTGACGTCGGTAACTATCTTTTTCTGCTCTTCTTCGGCCTGATCTGTCTGCTGCCGATGGTCCACATTATCGCGGTCTCGTTGAGCAACCGCTCAGCATCGATGGGTGGGTTTGTTACGCTGTGGCCGATTGGGACAACGCTTAGCAACTACTCTGAAATTCTGGAGGCAGGGCCTGTGTATCGGGCATTTCTTGTCTCTATCCAGCGGACACTGCTGGGCACGCTGATCAACATGACGATGACAGTTCTGGCCGCTTACCCGCTCTCTAAAACGTCGCAGGAGTTGCGAGGCCGCACCTTTTTCATGTGGTTTGTGCTGGTTGCGATGCTTTTCAATGGAGGGCTGATCCCCTGGTTCTTGGTGATTCGAAATTTGGGGTTGCTTAACAGCTTGTGGGCCCTGATCCTGCCCGGCGCACTGCCGATTTGGAACGTGATCCTTTTGATGAACTTCTTCCGTGAGATCCCCAGAGAGTTGGAAGAGGCGGCCATCATCGACGGCGCCTCGTACTGGGGAACACTGATCTATGTCTACCTGCCCCTGTCTGTGCCTGCCCTGGCCACATTGACCCTTTTTGCCGCCGTGGGCCATTGGAACGCCTGGTTCGACGGCATGATCCTGATTATGGATAACGCCAAATATCCAATTATGACCTTCCTGCGCACGGTGGTGGTGGATATGAACATGCAGGTGCTGTCGGTCAACATTGAGGATATTTACAATCTCTCTGACCGCTCGATCCGTGCGGCGAATATCGTCGTCGCCACGATCCCGATCTTGATCGTCTACCCCTTCCTGCAACGCTACTTCATCCATGGGATTCGGCTGGGCGCGGTAAAGGGATAGTGCAGGCCGGGTTGACATTTCACAGGGATCCTCTTGTCGATTCGACTTCGAGCGACAATAGGCCGGGAGACTGCGCTGTAGATATGGAAGAAACCTAATGTCAAGGTTATATAGGTAAGAATCGTCAATCTCCCATCTAGCAAAGGAGAATCGTATGGGAACCGCCGTTAAGATCGCCGTGATTGGCGCGGGGAGCGCTACCTTCTCGCTTGGATTGGTCAAAGATCTCTGCCTGACCGAGAGTCTGGCCGGCAGCCATATCTCCTTTATGGATGTCGACGCCGATCGCCTGGAAATGATCCACAAGCTGGCCGTGCGCTACGCCAGGGAACTCGACGCCGACATCACCTTCGATCACACGCTGGATCGTCGCGCCGCCCTTCAGGATGCTGACTTTGTGATCAACACTGCTTCGGTGGTGAATTATCGCTCGGGGTTGGCTACCCGCGAGCTCATCAAGCAATACGGCTATGATTGGGATGGCCCAGGCGTAGGCGAGTATGCCTACTACAACATCAGCTTTATCCTCGATGTGGCCCGCGACATGGAGGAGATCTGCCCCGACGCCTGGTTGATCCAATCGGGCAACCCGGTCTATGAAGGCTGCACCGCCATCATCCGCGAGACGAGCATCAAGGTCTGCGGTCTCTGCCACGGACACTACGGCTACCGAGATATTTGTGACATGATCGGCATCGACTGGCACAAGGTCACCTGGCAGGCGCCGGGCCTCAACCACAACATCTGGCTCACCCACTTCTTCCACGAAGGCAAGGACGCCTATCCGCTGATCGACGCCTGGATCGAAAGCCAGGGCGAGGCATATTGGAACGATACCTCCCCCGCGCGTCCTGTGCCGGCAGGCAGGCGGCGCTCGGGCGAGCTAGAACGTGCCTGGGAGATCGATCTCTCACGCGCCGCGGCCCATATGTACCGGCTCTATGGCCTCATGCCTATCGGCGACACCGTGTGGATGAAATATGTGGGCTGGTGGTATCACAAGAATCTAACTGCCAAACGCTACTGGTTCGGCGAACCCTGGGGCGGGCAACGATCAGAACTTTCGTGGCCCATGTACGTGGAAAACCAGGAGGAACGCGTGCGCGAGATCGCCCAACTGGCCCAGGATGCGAATGCCAGCCTCGTGGCCGCATTAGGACGCAGCAAGACACACGAACAGCAGGTGCCGATCATCGACGGTCTTGTCAACGACAACGAGGGACAGTTCCAGGTAAATGTGGGCAACTACGGCGCGCTGCCCGGCGTAGCGGACAACGTCGTGGTCGAGGTGCCGGCGCTGGTCAACCGCAAGGGCATCCAGCCGATCCGTGTTGAGCCGCTGCCCCCCAAGATCATGCTCACTCAGATCCTGCCGCACGTGCTCTCTATGGAACGCACCCTGCTCTCCATCAAGACTGGCGATCGGTCGCTCCTGTTATGGGGTTTGCTGGAAAGCAACAGCACCCAATCCTATCGGCAGGCTGAAGCCGTGTTAGAGGGCATCCTCAACCTCGACTTCAATCAGGAGATGAACGACTACTACCGCTGGCCCGACAAAGTGGGAGTTCAGCGGCACGGCACACACGCCCGTGCCGGACGATACACCTTCACCCACTGCGACACCTGTGCCGGCTTGACGGACGAGGCTCATCAGCCACAGAGCGGACACCGAGGAAACGAGGAGAAAGTCCGTCTTCTCTGTGCCCTCTCTGTGGCGAAGTTCGTGCAAATTTGGTGTGAAACCGCCTTCTCAACCTCTCATTTCCTCCTCCATTGATCGGAGCGCCCTGCCATGCAGATCAACCAAACGCGGCCCATGCCCGATCACAACGGCTGGCCATCCTTTGTCCTGCCCTGGGATGATACATCGCCCGGCCCCACCGATATGTCCTTTTTGCTCCAGAAACCGGCGGGCGCGCATGGTTTCGTGCGCATCGTCGATGGTCATCTCGCCACCGGCAACGGCGAGCGTTGGCGCATCTGGGGCACCAATGTCACCTTTGGCAACCCTTGCCCGCCGATGTCCAAAGCGCCGTTGATCGCCCGCCGTCTGGCCAAGTTTGGGATCAACTGCGTGCGCCTGCACCACATGGATCGACGTTGGCCGCGCGGCATTGTCATGCGTCGGCTGCAGGAACCATCGTTGCCGGACACAGAATCCACCCGCGCCCTCGATCCCGAAGCGCTGGCCCGGCTCGACTACTTCGTCTACTGCTGCAAAGAGAACGGCATCTACACCGACCTCAATCTCAACGTCTCGCGCATCTTCACCGCCGCAGACGGCGTCAAGCAGTCCGACTGGATCGGCTACGCCAAGGCTATCACCTATTTTGATCCACAACTGATCGCCCTCCAAAAGGAGTACGCTGCCCTACTTCTGGGCCACGTCAACCCCTTCACCGGCAACCGCTATGCCGAAGAACCCGCCGTCGCTCTGGTTGAGTTGGTGAATGAGAACAGCATTTTGGAGTCCTGGGTGCGCAATCGCCTGCGTGGGGAACAGACGCAGCCCTTCGGCACCTGGGGCGACATTCCTGCGAGCTATGCCGCCGATCTGGATCGGCTCTGGAACGATTGGATCGTGCGCCATTATCCCGATCGCGCCGCCCTCGTAGAGGCGTGGGCGGGCGACCTAGGCGACTATGAGGACCCGCGCCAGGGATCGGTACGCCGTCTGCAGCCGGAGAACTTTGCCTCGGCCTCGTCAGGGCGCTTCGCCGCCGAAGCCACCTTCTATGCCGAAATGGAGCGTTCGTTTTACGGCGAGATGGAGAGCTTTCTGCGTGGAAGCGTGGGCGTGCGCCAGATCGTGCTGGGCACGTCGGATCACAACCACGGCATCAACGGCCATCTCCACGTGGAGAACAATTCGATCCTGGGTATGGTGGACGGGCATGTCTACTGGCAGCACCCGCGTTATTTCGCTTCGGACGGTCCGCGTTCAGGGTGGAGTATCTCGAATACGCCGATGGTAGATGCCCCCGATCACAGCGCCGTGGGGCAACTGGCGCGCAGCCGCGTCGCCGGGATGCCCTATACCGTCTCCGAGACCAACCAGCCCTTCCCCAACGACTACGCAGCCGAGTTCATCCCCATCCTGGCCGCCTATGCGCGCTTGCAAGATTGGGATGGCATCTTCTTCTACTGCTACGGCGACGGCGGCGAGGAGGGCGACGAGCGCGGCCGCATCCCCAGCTTCTTCTCGATGCGCAACGATCCGGTCAAGATGGTGCAGAGCGCCGTGGGTGCGTTGACCTTCCTGCGCGGGGATGTGCAGAGCGCACAGTCGATGGTAGAGCGCCGCCTTCCCCATGATTGGGTGGTGGATGGGCTGCGTTCGCACCTGCCCAGCGACAACTATCCTTTCTCGATCCCCTACCTGCCGGGGCGGTTGGCACTGGTGCATCGGACGGCGGTAAGCGATTTCAACGCCGACGCCATTGCCCCCGCCGAGGGGGAGATCGACCTGCCCCGCGCTGAGATCCGCAGTGACACCGGTGAGTTGCTCTGGCTTGAAGGAGAGGAGGAGGGCAAGGTCCTGGTGGACACGCCGCGCTACCAGGCCATTATCGGCCACCGCGGCAAGGGAACGACGACCCATCTCACGCTCAATTTGCAGACGCCCTTTGCCGCCGTCGAGTTGATCAGCCTCAGCGACCAAGCGCTGGCCGAGGCGGATCAGTGTCTGCTTGCGGCCACGGCACGCGTCGCCAATACAAACATGCAGTGGATGGACGAGACGCGCCAATCGGTGGGCACGCAATGGGGAGACGAGCCCACGCGCATTGAGCCGGTGGTGGGTAACCTGACGCTGCGCAACCTCGCCGCCCGTGAAGTGCACGTACAGCCGTTGGATGTGCGCGGTCAGCCCATTGGCGAACCCATGCCACTGCAGAAGCGTGGCGACGACTTCGAGTTGACTCTGCCGGCGGCGACGCCGACCCTCTGGTATCTGATCCAGATCATGCGCTAACAGGAGGTCAAAGGCATGTTGCAGACCACTTTCAAGAAGCAACAAGAACAATGGTATCAGGAAGGGCTTGAGGAAGGCATCGAGAAAGGGATCGAGCAAGGCATCCGCCTGACCGCTCGCACCATGCTTGCCCCTCGTGTGCAGGCAAGAGAATTGGCCACAAAGAACACAAAGAACGCAAAGAAGAAGATGGCAACGTACCCTATCTATGTGTTCTTTGTGTTCTTTGTGGCTATTCCCTTCTGGACGTGACGCCAGGAGGCAAGACCCCGGCACTTGCTCGAACGGAGCTTATCTTAACGCCTATGCCTCACTTCCCCTCCACCCGAGGACGTGACACCCTAGCCCACAAGGCAGCCAGCCCGCCGAGGACAGGATCCTCGGCGGGCTGGGTTTTGCCTAAGAGAAGGGTCGTAGTCGCCTGGGGCAAGTCCAGGTTGGTCAAACTCAGGTTTTCAAAGTCGCTTCACTTTAGATACCGCCCATGCCGGACGTACGAGAAACGCTCTGTCTTCAACAAGACAGAGCGTTTTTTGTTCGCCTTGTCGATTTTGTAGTCAAAATCAAGAATTCAAATACACGAACAGGAAAATCAATATAAATCAACCAAAATATTAAAATTACGAATTTAAGTATTGACAAATCAAATTTCTGATGTAATATAGTGCATAGAAACTGAAATTCACGTTTCACTTTATGAACTGCAGAGAAACGGAGTGACCTATGTTTGACCCAAAGGCATTTTCGCTGGCACAAATCCGCTGCGAAGAGATGAGACATCAGGCCGAGTTTGAACGTAGCCTCGGCCTGCCCCAACGGCAGACTGTGCTGCATAAACGACTGTTGGCCGCTGCCGGTCGGCACATGATCCACTGGGGGTCGGCGTTGGAGAGCCGCTACGGTGAGGCCAGGCAGCGGGCCGTCTGGAGCCCTTCCCGCAATCGAATGGAGCGTGCTCTGTGAATCCGCTACCCAACCGCTGCCCCATCTGCGCCAACGAAGACCTGACCGTCACCGGTTTCTTCTGCCGGGAATGCGACTCGCGCATCGAAGGTAGATTCTATGTGACCAGTCCATTTTCTGGGTTGAGTGCAGAACAGCTCGCCTTTGTCGAGACCTTTGTGCGCTGTGAGGGAAAGTTCACGCGCATGGAAGTTGAACTGGGCATCTCCTACCCAACTATCCGTGGACGTTTGCACGAAGTGATCCGCGCCCTGGGCCACGAACCGGGCAAGGATGACGGCAGCGCCCTTACCGATCAGGCGCGACGTGACGTGCTCGAAGCACTTGAGGCCGGCGAAATCTCTTACGACGAAGCTATGCGTCTGCTACAGGGCGAATAGCAACTCTCACCCAATTTGGAGCCAACTATGAATATCCAACATGATCTAAGTGAGTTTGAACAACTCCCCCCCATCACTTTACGCGCCGGCGGCGACTTACTGCTGAATGGTTGGGAACGAAAGGCAATTGAAGCCACCACCGACGAAGACGATCCTCATGTCACCATCGACGAAACGCAGATCCGCGTCGAGAGCGGCGGCAATCTGCGCATTCAGATCCCGATGGGTGCATACGTGACCCTGGATGCCGGCGGGGATGTCCATATCCAGCAAAGTCAGGGGCCGGTTCAGTTGGGCGCAGTCGGCGGGGATCTCCACGCCCAAGCGGCGCAGACGATCGAGTTCAAGAAGATTGGCGGCGATCTGCGTGTGGTGCGGACCGGCGCCGTGGCCGGACACGCCGTCGGTGGCGACGCCCACGTTGAAGACGTCCCATCCATCGATCTCAAAGAGGTGGGCGGCGATCTCTCTGTGCGCCGCGCCGATACCGTCTCCTGTGGCAAGGTCGGAGGCGACAGTAAGATTTACGAAGTCAAGCAGGCTGTAGCCGTCAGCACAGGCGGCGACCTTGAAGTCATGGCATGCAGCGGGGACATTGCGGGCAATGCGTCGGGCGATGTTCAGGTCGAAGTGCTTGCGAGCACGCCGCAGATCCGGATCAACGCCAAATCTGACATCCGCTGTATTGCACGAGAGGCTGTGAATGCGAAAGTGCGTGTGGTCTGTGGCAGCGGACTCACCATCGTCGGATCTGGCGGCAGCCAGTCGGCGCAGGGACGCGGGGTGCATACATTTGACATCAATCAAGGCGAAGGTTCAATTTCGCTGGTGGCAGGTTCAGATGTCAACGTCACGGCAGCCGGCGCCATCGGCGAGTTGCGTAGCGTCAGCGCTGATGTGGGCGGCATCCATAGCGAGATGGAGAATCTGAACGTCGAAATGCAGCGGTTGGGCAAGGAGATGGAAGGGCTGGGCATCGAGCTTGGGCGCGAGTTTGGCAGCCTGGGTGAACGAATCGCAGAAACCATCAACCGCAAACTACGCCGCAAACTCGAAAAGGATCTACACAAGGCCAAGGCCAAAGCGGGCAGGCGAGGGGTTTCATTTGGTTTCGACTTCCCCAATCCACCCACGCCACCCTCTCCGCCGCGGCCGCCTCGCCCCCTGCGCAGCGCGTTCGTTGAGGAAGTGGCCAACGAACCCGTCAGCGATGAAGAACGCATGCTGGTCCTGCGTATGCTGGAGGAAGGCAAGATTACGGCCGACGAAGCGGAAAAACTCATCGCCGCCCTGGAAGGCGAACACAGCGAAGGCTAGGCCGCAGTCTCAATTGGCGGCAGAAGGGATCTCTATGGCAACTGTAGATGAACGAGTCAAAGTTCTAAAAATGATTCAGGACGGCAAGGTGACGGCGGCAGAAGGAACCCGGCTGTTGGCGGCGCTGGACAAGAGCCGCCAACGCGGCGGACGCAGCAGCCGCAGCGCGGCCCCACCCATGGAAGGCGATGGACATTGGATCCGGCTGCGTGTGTCAGACACGCGGTCGGGCAAGACAAGAGTCAACATGCAGCTTCCCCTGGGATTGGTGAAAATGGGGTTGCAGATCGGCGCACGCTTCGTGCCCGAGATCGAGAACCTCGAAGTCGGCCAGATCCAGGATGCACTCAATGCGGGGGCACGCGGCAAGATTCTCGAAGTGATGGACGACGACGGCGATCTGGTCGAAATCTTCGTGGAGTAGAATGCCTCTAAAGTAGACCCATTTGAAGTGACAATCAAAACGCCGCCCGTGAGGCGGCGTTTTGATTGTCACTTCAAACCTCGTTACCAAACGCGGATCAAAGGCGAGGTGAGCTGTATTTCGGTGACCAACCGGTAGAGCATCGGACCGTAGCCAAACAGGATCAGCGCCATGGCCCCGTAGATCCACGGCTTCCAATTGTTGAGCCAGGCAGGGACCGGACTATCGGCGTCGAGTGCTTCGGCAACCGGCATTTCAATCGGTTCTTCCAGCCGTTTGTTGAACAGTGTGCCAACGACCACCGTATACAAAAGGACGGCACTGATCGCCAACAAGATGACACCCCCCAACACTTCCATGATCATGGGGTTCCATGCCGGATCATAGTAGGGCGTCGAACCGAGCATCGTGCGGCGAGGAGCGCCAAAGTGTAGGCCCAGCAAGTGGAACCCATTGCCAAACATAATCATGCCGAAAAACCAGGTCCACGCCTGCGCTAAGGCCAACTTGGGGGCGAAGAGCTTTTTGCCGGTCAGCATGGGCAGCAACCAGTAAGAGATGCCGAAGAAGGACAACGTCGTCGCCGAGCCAACGGTCAGGTGAAAGTGACCTGGGATCCAGGTCGTGTTGTGAACAGCCAGGTTCAAGTTGTACGAAGCATTGGTGATGCCGCCGACACCGCCAAACGCAAACAGAATCATGGCCAGGTTCTGGGCGGTGTAGGATGGATTATTCCAGGGTAATTTGGGGATCCAACCGAACCAGCCTTTGCCGCCGCGAGCGCGACCACCGGTTTCGAGCGACGCCGCCACCGTAAAGGCGGTCAATAGACTGGGGAAGGCCACGCCGAAGGTCAACAGAGCATGGATGTACTTCCAGCCGGTGGGGATGCCCGGATCAGTGTATTGGTGATGGAAGCCCAACGGCGTCGACAGCAGCAAGAAGAGCCAGAACACGAGTCGAGCCAGATTCCCGCTGAATAGTTTGCCACCCGCCTGCTTGGGCAGCATGCCATACCACGAGACGTAAGCGGGCAACAGCCAGAAGTAGACCAACGGATGACCTGTGAACCAGAAGAGCGTGCGCCCTAACAAGGGATCTGTACCGGGAATCCACTCCATGGCCGCGGGGATCAACATGACGAGAAGCTCCACGGCGACGCCAATCGTGCAAACCTGCCACAACACCATTGTGATCAACGAGGATAGGGCAATGAAAGGTGTGGCCACACCGGGGTTGTCCTTCTTCCACCCCCAATAGGTAAAGTAGTAGCCCCACCCGGCCACCCAAGAGCCGACGACGATCATCGTCAACCCGAAGTAGAATTTTATGTCCGCTTTGAGTGGCGGATAAAAGGTATAAAGCACGCTGGCGGCGTTGCCCAAGAGTGGCAAAGCAGCCAACAGCAGACCGACGACCATCAGCCAGAAGCCTACCCAGTTCAGAATAGGGTAGCGCAGCGGCCGCCCCAATGAGCGGGTCACAGTCAGCGTGAAGAAGCCGACGATGAAGAAGGTCGTCCACACCAGGGCATTTAGCACGCCGTGGATGGTAAGCCCTTGATAATAGCTCTTAAGCGCAGGTTCTATCAAGGGGTAGAGGTTGATGCCGCTGTGCTCCATCCCTTGCAGAACACCTATCAGTATACCGACGGATAAAGCTGTGAACCCGATGCCGATATGTGCACCGGTTAGTTTGTTTTCAGTGCTGTAACTAAGAGGCTTTGTCATCTCTGCAGTGGACGCTGCCCCGGTGGGCTGGCTGAATGTCCCTACCGACATATTCGTTTCTCCTCACATTCGTGAATGCTCATCAGTCAAAGAAGCGGCGAGATGTCTATTCGCTCTGCGCCACGGGGGAATCTTCTACAATAATCTGCCCATACATCGTGTGGTGTAGGGTGCCGCAATACTCATGGCAGATGAAATTGTAGGTGCCGGGTTTATCGAACGTCGCCTTGAGTTTGCCGACCTGCCCCGGGATGGCCATCATGTTCAAGTTGGTATCGAAAATCTTGAACCCGTGTACCACGTCGCGGCTGGTGACATAAAAGGTCACCTCAGAGCCCGTGGGGATGCGAATTTCGTTGGGCACAAAACTCCATACCTGGGCCAGCACGTAGGCCTCGTACTTGCCAGGCGCCAGTTCGCGCAGACCAGGCTCGGCCCACGGGCTGCCGGCTTCTGTGACAGTCTGTGGATTGACCCGCTCGTAAGCGCCGGGTACCTGGATGCCATTGGCCACACCGGCTACAGTCACGGCGCCGACAAAGACGACCAGAATCAGGATCGTAAGGCGAATCCAGGCCTGTTCATAGCGATCAACGTGCATCACTGTGTCGCTCCTCTAGAGAGTACTGTGAGGTAGACATTGCCCCACAAAGCTAGAATGATGAATGCATACACGACCATCAGCGCAATCGCGCCTTTTGGGGTATCGGGATCTCTCATGTTCTCCTCCTCATAAACCAATGATGACGATGAATGTTGCAGTGGTAAGTACTCTGGGTATTACACAGTGCTACGGGTAACAGAGAAACAAATGCGCCGCTTCGTAAGCATACCTGGTAAGACCGGTGCTGTTGATCGCCTCGGTACGCAGTAAATTGACATCGCGCAGCGCTTCGTCGAGTGAAGGCAGGCTGCGACGATACTCAGCACGTAAAATCCCTACGCCGTCGACGATGATCATGGATGGCTCTAGCTTGATCTCGCTATCTTCCACGGTGTAGTACGTGTTCATGCCTGCGCCGACCACATACTTGATCTGCTCCGCATCCCCGGTGAGCAGATGCCAGTGCGCCGTATCCACGCCATTGGCAGCGGCATATTCGCTTAACCGCTGCGGAGAATCCGCAGGATCAACAGAGATCGTCACCAGATCGATCGGAATCTCGCTGCCGAGGGCGGCAAGTTCACGCTGCAAACCGGCCATCAACGCCCACGATTCGGCGCAGGCACCCTCACAGCCGGTGTAGGCCGTGTTGTAAACCACAATGTGGCCGCGCAGATCCTCATGCGAGACACGAACCCCCTCTTGATTGACCAAAAGGTAGCCAGGAGCGAGCCGAACGCGGGGTAACACCAATACAGGCCGCACGGTCACGAACAGCAAAATCGCAACAATGGGCACCGCAATCAGGATATAGAGTAACGTGGATTTAGAGCGAAGCAGCGGGAACGGTGCTCGCGCGTCTGCATGACCAATCGCCAAGTTTCCCTCCAAACGTGGCTTTCGCTTTTCTGCCTGCTGCACAAAGTATAACTTATAACGGACAAACTAACCCCTCACACTGTCCCGGAGGCGAGTCTGGCGGCTGGTCAGGTGGCTAGTGGGTAAAACGGCACTCTACTCCACTGCGGCGGGGTTTGCTAGGCTGAATCGCGCATGGTTCGACATCCGACATGTGCATGCTCAGCAACGCCAATTTCCTCAGCAGTGTGATCGAGAAAGGCGCGGGCAAATTGCACAAATCGATAGACGTCGCCAAAGTTGCTCACAAGCCCGACAGAAATGCGCAACGAACTTAGATCAATACCGTACTGCTGCAGCAAACAAGAGCGCAATTCCCAGAAAGGCATGGCGTCGCTTTGAGTAAAGACGGCGCCCATCTCGCGGGCAGTGATCATCTTGGCAATCTCACCGGCACCAGGATTGCAGAAACAACCGGTGCGCAGCGAAATCTGAAGCTGGTTGGCCAGTTCTTCGACGCGTTCGACGTCGAACAGTTCTCCCTGTGGATCCACAAGGTTCATGGTGATGGTGCCACCGCGGTCTTCGATGCTGGTCGGCCCGTGGATGCGCGCCAGGGGCTGTCCGTTGCGGTGGCGCAGGGCAGTCAACGCCTGCAAGAGCCAATCGGTCAGGCAAATCACCCGCTGGTGGATCGTCTCGATCCCCAACGATTGGAGCAGGCGCAGTCCCGTCTCCACGGCCGGGATATTGAGGTAGTCCACCGTGCCATCTTCGAAGGCGGCTTCGCCGTCGGCCAGAAAATGTCCGTCGCCTTGCACAGAGACGATGGCGACGGTGCCCCCCGCAAACCAGGGACGGCGCAGTTTCGCCAGCGCGCCGCGGCGGGCCAGCAGACAGCCGACCCCGGTGGGGTAGCCGAACATTTTGTAAAAGGAGACGGTCACAAAGTCTGGTTGAATGTGGCTGAGGTCAAGCCGATTGGTAGGCACAAAGGCCGCCACATCGAGCAGGACATTCCAGCCACGCGCCTGGGCGGTTTCGATCCAACTCAGGTCGTGCTGCACGCCGGTGTAATTTGACTGGGCCGGGTAGGCAAACAGGTTGGGCACTGTCGGATCAGATTGATCCAGAGCCGTCTGCACGGTGGCGGCGTCGAGGCGCATATCGGGGCGCACCACCGGGGCGTAGATCACCTGGGCGCCGCGCGATCGGGCAAACTCTCGAATGCCGTTGACCGAGTTGTGGTTGTCGGCGGTGAGCATGTAGCGCGATCCGGGTTCAAAGGGATACGATTCGCCCACCAGTTTTAGGGCACCGCTGGCGTTGGCCGTAAAGATCGCCACATACTCCGCCGGGTCGGCGTTGAAATAGGAAAGCACATAGGCACGCGCCGCCTCGACCCGTTCGGTCATCGCCAGCGAAGTGGGGTTGTGCGAGTGCGGATTGCCAAAGACTCCCTCGCGCAGCATCTGCAGGTGGGCGGTCAGTTGTCGCTCAGCGTAGAGTCCTCCGCCCGTATAGTCCAGATAGACATGCCCTTGTCGATCCAGCCGCGAAAAGTCGCCGGCGCGCAGATCGTCCAAGTGCCGCGTCTGCGCATAAGACGGCACCGCGCACAGGAACGCGCTTTGAGCCGCCTCAAACGCGTCCGCCTCGGTTAGCGGGTCGAAATATCCGAAAGGATAGTCCGCCTCCGATCGCTGTGAGGCGGGCACATGCTGCAACATAATGATCCCCTTACCCGTTCAAAGCACTATCCTGACCTCAGATCGTAGATCACGTCCTACGCCAAGACGAGATTGAATCGGAAAGTTCAGGATAGGGGAGAAATAATGTACCCAATCCTACGCTAACTTGCGGCAATGAGCAAGTGAACGAGGGCGCAGGGGTGCATCCAAAATCTCTGGTGTGATGGTGAACCCTACTGCCGACGCCTGATGCCGATCCAAGAGGTGGTTTCATTTTAGCACCAGAAACCCCTTTGGTTGGATCAAAGATGCGGGCTGCGCTATACTCTCGGTCATGTATAAACGCGTCGTTATCAAACTGGGCACCAGTGTATTGACCGGCGGCTCGCGCCATTTGAACCGTCCACAGATGGTGGAATTGACGCGCCAATGCGCCGAGTTACACCGGCAAGGCGTGGACATTGTGATCTGCACATCGGGTGCGGTGGCCGCCGGGCGCGCCGAGTTAGGATTCCCCGATCTGCCGCCAACGGTAGCCAGCAAACAGATGCTGGCGGCGGTTGGTCAGGGTCGGCTGATGTTTGTTTGGGAGCAGCTCTTCGAAATCTACGATATTCACGTCGGGCAGATCCTCTTGACGCGCGCCGACACCGAAGATCGGCATCGCTATCTCAATGCGCGCGATGCCATCGGCGCCCTGTTGGCGCACAAGATCGTCCCTATCGTCAACGAAAATGATGCCGTCGCCACCGAAGAAATCAAAGTCGGCGACAACGACAATCTGTCGGCCCTGGTGGCAGTGCTGGCCGACGCCGATCTGCTGCTGCTGCTCACCGATCAGCCGGGGCTCTTTACGGCCGATCCGCGCACCGATCCCGAAGCGAGACTGATCCCCGAGGTGCGCACCATCGATGAGTCTCTCAAAAAGCTGGCGGGCGGCAGCAAGAGTGGATTGGGCGTGGGCGGTATGGTGACCAAGCTGCAGGCCGCCGATGTGGCGCGGCGATCGGGCACCGATGTGATGATTGCGGCGGGCAGCGCGCCCAATGTGATCCAACGCGCCGGGGAGGGCGAATCGGTGGGCACCCGCTTTCCTGCCTTGGAATCGCCGCTGGAAACGCGCAAGCGCTGGATCCTGGCCGGCCCGGCGCCGGTGGGGGCACTCTACGTGGATGCCGGCGCGGCCCGCGCCCTTCGCCTCAACGGACGCAGCCTTCTGCCCGCCGGCATCACCGCCGTCGATGGCATTTTCGAGCGCGGGGACACGGTGTTCATCCGCGAGCCCGGTGGCGCAATCCTCGCCCGCGGCATCGTTCGCTATAACAGCCATGATCTTGTGCGCGTTCGTGGCTGCCAGTCTGCCGAGATCGATAAGGTCCTCGGCTATGCCTATGGCCCGGTGGCGATCCACCGCAACGATATGATTTTGCTTGAGTGATTTTGCACGAGTAAGGAGCGAAGAGCATGGCGATCACCATCGAACGAAATGAACCCACGATCCAGGCTGTCGATCTGCCCTTGATGGGGCGGGCGGCGCGGCTGGCGAGCCGGCAGTTGGCACTGTTGACCACGGCGGCCAAGAATGCGGCACTGATCGCGATTGCCGACGAGTTGGAGGTGCAGGCGGACTACGTCATGGCGCAAAATGCGCTCGACATCGCCGACGCCCGCGCCAATGGGCTGAGCGAAGCGCTGCTCGACCGTCTGCTGCTGACGCCCTCACGGATTTCCGGGCTGGCCGCCGACGCCCGTCATGTCGCTACCCTGCCCGATCCGGTGGGATCGGAGATCGAAAACCGCGTGCTGCCCAACGGGATTCGCCTCAGCCGCCGCCGCATCCCCATCGGCGTGCTGGGTGTGATCTACGAGGCGCGGCCCAACGTGACCATCGATATCGCCACACTCTGCCTCAAGACGGGCAACGCCGTCATTTTGCGCGGGGGCAAAGAGACGCTGCGCAGCAACATGGCGCTGGTTTCGGTGATCGCGGCCGCGCTGGCCAAGAGCGGTATTCCCGCGGCCGCCATTCAATACATCGCCAACCCCGACCGGGCGCTGGTCACCGAACTGCTGCGCATGGATCAGTTCGTGGACATGATCATCCCGCGCGGTGGCGCATCACTGCACAAACTCTGTCGCGAGCAGGCCACGATCCCGGTGATCACCGGCGGTGTGGGCGTCTGTCATCTATATATTGACAGCAGCGCCGATCAGCAACGTTCGCTCGACGTCATTGAAAATGGACGCGTGCAGCGGCCTAGCGTCTGCAATTCACTCGACACAGTGTTGGTCAACCGCGCCATCGCCGCCGAATTCCTACCCAAGTTGGCAAAGCGTATGGGTGAAAAGAAGGTGGAACTACGCGCAACGCCCGAGGCCCTGCCCCACCTCCTGGGCCAGGGAGCCGAAGTGCTTGAGGCCGGACCCGACGATTTCGACACCGAGTGGATGACGCTTATCCTCGGCGTCAAGATCGTGGACGAAATTGACGAGGCCATCGAGCACATTCAGGAACATAGCATGGATCATTCCGACGGCATCCTCAGCAACGATTGGGCCAATATCACCCACTTTGTCAATGCCATCAATTCGTCTGCGGTCTTTGTCAACGCCAGCACACGATTTAACGATGGTGGGCAGTTTGGCCTGGGCGCCGAAGTGGCGGTCAGTACGCAGAAACTCCACGCACGTGGGCCGATGGGGCTGGAAGAGCTGACCACCTACAAGTGGATCGCCGTAGGCGATATGCACGTGCGAACTTAATGAATACGCGTCCGATCGGGGTCTTTGATTCGGGAGTGGGCGGGCTGAGCGTCCTCCGCGAGTTGCTACGCCTCATGCCTGATGAATCGTATGTTTATCTGGGCGATTCGGCGCGTGTGCCCTATGGCACCAAGTCTGCCGAGACTGTACGCCTGTTCGCCGGTCAATGCACCCAATTCCTGCTCGAACAGGATGTCAAGCTGATTGTGGTGGCCTGCAATACAGCGTCGGCGGTGGCGCTAGAGACGATCCGCGCCGCCGTGGATGTGCCGGTGGTGGGCATGATCGAACCGGCGGCGCAGGCTGCACTCAACGCCACACGCAGCGGGCACATCGGGGTGATCGGTACCCGCGGCACGGTGCAAAGCCACGCCTACCCCACCGCCATTCGTACGCTGAATGGGCACGATCCGGCGCCGGCGGTGCATAGTTTCGCCTGTCCACTCTTTGTGCCACTGGTCGAAGAAGGCTGGACCCATCACCCCGCCACTCGCCTGATTGCACAAGAGTACCTCGAACATCTCTTCAACGCCGACGCGCCCGACATCGACACCCTGGTCTTGGGCTGCACTCACTATCCGCTGCTCAAGCCGCTGCTGCACGAACTGCTGCCCGCCGTGCATCTGATCGACTGCGGCGAACACGCCGCCCACGTGGCGCGGGTATTGCTCGGCCATGCAGGCCCGCCGTCAACGGCTGCGGCGCCATGCGTGCGTTTCTACCTCACCGATGTGCCGCCGGCCTTCGTCTCGATTGCAGAACAATTTTTGGGCTTCACGGTGGGCGAAGTGGAACGGGTGGGCATCGATCATCTGGTTTTGAAAGACAAGGCTGTATGAAAACCATCGGCATCCTGGGCGGTATGGGACCGGCGGCCACGGTGGACCTGTTTGAGCGCATTGTGAAGTCGACGCCGGCCCGGCGCGACCAGGAGCATATCCCTGTGCTGGTGGTGAGCAATCCGGCGGTGCCCGACCGCAGTGAGGCGATTTTGGGCGGCGGGCCCGATCCGCGACCGCTGATGGTGGATGGATTGCGGCGACTGGCGCAGATGGGCGCGGAGTTTGCCGTGATTGCCTGCAATACGGCGCACTACTATTTGCCCGATCTGCGGGCGCAGGGCGGTCTGCCCATCATCGATATGATCGGCGAGACGGCGCAGACAATCCGACGGGAGCAGCCGGCGCTGAAACGGGTAGGCATCCTGGCGACAAGCGGCACATTGGCGGTGGGGCTCTATCAGCGGGCGTTGACGAGCGCAGGGTTGGAGTCAGTCAGCCCCAGCGAAGACGAAATCATTCAGATCATGGACGCCATCTACGGGCCATCGGGGATTAAAAGCTGTGGCGCCTCGTCCATCAATCGCGAACAATTGCGCGCAGCCGGTCAACGTCTACTGGAACGAGGGGCGCAGGCGCTGATCCTTGGCTGCACCGAAATCCCCCTGGCGCTACAGGCCGGCGATCTGCCCGTGCCGCTGATCGCATCCAATCAGGTCCTGGCAGAGGCGGCGGTGAGGGTGGCGATGGCAGATGGGGTAGAAGTTCCCTAATCGCTGTTTTTTTCCTTCGGCGTCGGCTCGAGGAGGGCGTCCATTTCCTGAGTTTCTTCTTCGACTTCGGGCGGCTCTGCAGGGCCCGAGTGAGCGCGAGCGGAGCGGAGGAAAGCGGCCGGTTCGTCTTCGGCTTGAGGAAGCACAATCTCTGCATCATCTGCACTCAGATCCCCGTCAAGCGGCGTTGTCGCGTGATGTCCCATCAGCGGCCAACGCGCCGTGACCGAAGCGATGACCGGCAATTCATCCAGGCTGTGCAGATCGGTTTCCCGGTTATCGCCATGATGATCGGGCAAGGCGTGCCGTTCGGGGCTCTTGGGCAGCCGATTCAATTGCTGGTAGAGCGCGGCGAGCAAGGGCGCCATCTGCTGCATCGACGTCTCGCTGCGGATCGGTGTGTCGGATGTTTCCCACAGCGACTGCAAGGCGGGGAAATCCCACACGGCGGCGAGCACGCTCTCACTGCGCACGTTGGACATTTCCACAAGGATGCCGCTGGATTGAGGGGTAAGTTCCTGGGGCGCCAGGATGGCGGACTTGCCCACGAAGGCAAGGCGCTCTGGTCGGCGGCCAAACTCGTTGGGCCCAACCAGGAAGCTGATGGCGGCGAAGAGCTGGTTTTCTTGCATGCGCGCCAGCATACCGGCGCGCAGCTTTTCGTACAACGAGCGGTCCATGGCCGCAGCCTGTCCAATCAGCATTTCGGCGCCCTGGTAGGCCAGCAATCGGCCTACCTCGGGGTAGAGCATGTCGCCGCCCAACATCAGGCCAATCCGGCCGACATCGGTCGGGATGACACGCCATTCGGTACCCGGCTGCGCCAGATCGGCATCTTCGCTGTGTAGCAGCCCTTTGGCCTGATAGCCGAGCAGATCGCCTGTCGGCCCAAAGACCGCGGCCATATTGCGGATCACGCCATCAAGCGGATCGGGTAAGTAGGCGCTGGGCGCGACAACGGTGACATCAAACTCACGCGCCAGCCCGCCAAAGAGAGCCACATACTCCTGCCACAGATCCGCTGCACCCACCTCTAGCAGACCGGCAAAGAGACGGCGCAGATCGACGTTGAGCATACGAACGGCGACGCCCGCCATCTGTCCGCTCAGTTTCTGCAACAGAGACGCCTGACGTCGATGCGCTCGATCCATGCGCTTGAATAAAGTCGCCTGTGTGCCACGCAGAAGCGACGGAGCCACCATCATGCCGGCCAGTTCAGGAAAGATCACCAGACGTGCGTGCTTGTTGGCTGCCGCACGCATGAATCGGCTCAGATCTTGGCGGTAGGCATCGAGTGTATCAGGAAGACGCATACGCTGCTGCACACAAGCGACGATCAGTTTCTCCACAAATCAACCTCCAAATAGCCGTCAGACGGCATACCTAACCATGACGGAAAGTCTACCACACGGCAAAGCGCGTTCAAAACGCAGGGCTGGGGAAGGGCGCGTCGTGCAGATGGGTTCAGGGTGACAATGAATGTCTGTCCACGATCCCCGCATTCTCGTGTGCGGGCGGGAGAATTGCCACAGAGAACACAAAGAACGCAAAAAAGAAGAGGGAAACGTCCCTATCTTCTATGTGTTCTTTGTGTTCTCTGTGGCTATCGCCGTCTGGGCGTGACGTCAGGCGCGAAGACCCCTTCTCGGTGCCACGCAAGACCTCGACAACCGGCCAAAATCACGAGTAAGCGTACGGGCACGAGGGGGATGGGGGCGACGTCTCGCCAATTGTCAAAGATCTCCGTCCCATCCCCCTCATGCCCCGACAACCGGCCCAACATCACGAAGAATTATGCCAGCAGTAGAACCCAGAACGGACCGGCACGGAGGCCGGCCCCTACGGTTGGGATGGACCTCCGTGTCCATCCGCCTCGCTGACAAGAGAGGCGGTCACAACAAGCGAGAAGGTGCGGTTTGCGGCGGTTCACCGTATCGGCCTGTCTCCTGCCCGCCATGCTATACTACATAGAATTTCAATTCACACACGCAAGGAGTCTGGTCATGAGTACGGCACCGATTCGGTACAAAGTAGAAAAACGAGCGCCCGTCGTCAAGAGTGAAGCGGAGTGGCGCGACGAGATCATTGAAGTCTGTCACAACATGTGGCATCGAGGATTAGTGGGCGCAGCCGACGGCAATGTCAGCGTGCGCCTCTCGGAGGATCGTTTTTTGTGTACGCCATCGGGGTTCAGTAAGGGTCGTCTGCACGCCGATCAACTGATGGTCATCGATCGGGACGTGGAACCGGTGGGGCCGGGCACCGAGGCCAACAAGCATCTGCGGCCCAGCAGTGAAATGCTCTTGCATTTGGAAGCCTACCGGCAACGACCGGAGATCCGCGCCGTAGTCCACGCCCACCCAACCACAGCCGTGGCGTTGAGCATTCTGGGCATCGACATTGCACCCTGCTATCTGCCCGATGTCGTGCTGGGGTTGGGCGTGATCCCGACCAGCGCCTACGCCACGCCATCCAGTGCGGAGGGCGCGCAGGTGATCAGCGAGCTGATCAAACGCTGCGATGCGCTTGTCCTGCGCCGACATGGCAGCGTGACCCTGGGCAGCAGCCCGCTCGAAGCCTACCTGCGCCTGGAGAAGTTGGAGCAGGTCGCGCAGATCAGCAAGATCGTACACGAGTTGGGCGGCGGCCAGAAACTGCCCCCTGAAGAGATCGAAAAGCTCATCGCCTGGCGCGTAGGGCAGGGGATCATGTATCCCGGGCAGGAAGAAGATGTGCGGGCGGCGGCGGGCATGTAGGAGCGGAAGGGGTGAAGGGGACGACGACGTGATCGCTCAATTTGGGTGGCTTTGGGTTTTCTGATGACGAGATGATGAGATGATGGTCGTCAAGTTTCATGGCCGCGTCATCCCATCATCTCGTCCCCTTCACCCGTTCCGCCCCTTCACCCCTACATCCCTTTCTCCCCATCATCTCATCATCATCTGCGCCGAACAAAACTTGACCGTTCTGCCGGGGGCTGGTATACTGCCCGTCGTGGCGAAAAACAAGCCCCCATCGTCTAGAGGACCAGGACACAGGCCTTTCAAGCCTGCGACAGGGGTTCGAATCCCCTTGGGGGTACACATTTTTATACGTACAGTTCAAAGACCCGACGTACATCAGTTCGGGTCTTTTGCTTTTCCTGATTCATTCATACTCACCGCTTTGGGGAAGACCTATGGCCTTGCGCATTGAAGTGACTCGACGAGATACTCAAAACCAGAAGGTTGCCCAGGACGCCCGGAGGCTCGGCATCGATAGCCTCCAGACCTGTCGCATCTGCAAGATCTACTATCTATCTGAAGATCTGAGCACAGAGCAATTTGATACGCTCTGTGCTTTTCTTTTGGCCGATCCCGTAACGGACGAAGTCCGGCGCGGTGAGGCCGCGGGCACGGACGCGCGCGTGATCGAAGTGGCGTTGCGCCCAGGCGTCACCGATGTGACGGCACGCGAGTTGGAACGCGGCATCGTGGAGTTAGGACTGCCCGCCCGCCGCGCTTCCACGGCGACTCGTTATGAATTGAAGGGCGACCTCAGCGAGGATGATCTGCACCGGCTGGCGCGTCAACTCCTCTGCAACGAGACGATTGAGCACTACACGCTGGGCGTCATTCCGCCCCAATTTGAGGCAACGACCACCGCCAGTAATCTGGTGGACGCGGTGCGCATCCTGGGGATGGATGAGGACGAGTTGATCGCCGTGAGCAAAGAACGGATGCTCTCGCTCAACCTGGAAGAGATGCGCCAGATTCAGGAATTCTACAAAGTGATGGGGCGTCATCCCACCGATGTAGAGATGGAGACGTTGGCTCAAACGTGGAGCGAGCATTGTGTCCACAAGACTTTTAAGGCCCGCATCGCCTACAGCGTCATATCGGTGGATGGCTTCACGCGCTCGGTGCGAGAGATCGATGGGCTGCTCAAGACGTACATTCAGGCGGCCACCGAAAAGGTAAATCCCACCTGGCTGCGTTCGGCCTTTGTCGACAACGCCGGCATCATCGCCTTCGACGATCAGTTCGATCTGGCCTTCAAAGTGGAAACGCACAACCACCCCTCGGCATTGGAACCATTTGGTGGGGCGAACACCGGAATCGGCGGCGTTGTGCGCGACATCATCGGCGTGTCGGCGCGACCGATTGCCACCACGGATGTCCTCTGTTTTGGCCCGCAGGATCTGCCCATTGATCAACTGCCCGCGGGGTTGCTCCACCCGCAGCGGATCGCAGAGGGGGTCGTCGACGGCATCGGCGACTACGGCAACAAGCTTGGGCTGCCTACTGTCAACGGCGCCGTCCTCTATGATGACGGCTATATTGGCAATCCGCTTGTCTTCTGTGGCTGCGTGGGGCTGCTGCCCATCGGCAGCCACCCTACGCAGCCACAGGTGAACGACCGCATCGTCGTCCTGGGTGGACGCACCGGCCGCGATGGGTTACACGGCGCCACCTTTTCGTCCGCCGAGTTGACCCACGAGACCAGCGAAATTTCGGGCAGCGCCGTGCAGATCGGCGATCCCATCACCGAAAAAGGGCTGATCGAACTGATCGAAGCCGCCCGCGACGAAAGGCTTTACAGCGCCATCACCGATTGCGGCGCCGGTGGACTTTCCTCGGCGATTGGCGAGATGGGCGAAGAATTGGGCGTCGACGTGGAATTGGGCGCTGTGCCGCTGAAGTATCCCGGCCTCACCCCGTGGGAAATCTGGCTCTCCGAAGCCCAAGAGCGCATCGTGATCGCCGTCCCCCCGGCCAATATGGATCGACTGCGTGAACTGGCGGCGCTATGGGATGTGGAAGTAAGCGATCTCGGCTATTTCAACGGCAGCCAGGTGTTGACCGTCCGCTATGATGGCGAAATGGTGGCCGAAATCCCCATGGAGTTTCTCCACGATGGGCTGCCGCGGCGTCGGATGTTCGCCCTTATTCAGGAGATCACGCTCGACCTGAAGCCCCCGATTGTGCTGGAGGGTACGCTTGAAGAGACGCTGTTGCGTCTGCTGGCGCACCCCAACGTCGCCAGCAAAGAAGCCATCGTGCGCCGTTATGATCACGAAGTGCGCGGCGGCACGCTCGTGCGTCCCTTTGTGGGGCCGCACATGGATGGTCCTGGCGACGCCGCCGTGCTCAAACCACTAGGGACGTGGCAGCACAAGCGGGCGTTCGCCCTGAGTGCGGGCATCAACCCGACCCTGGGGGCGCGCGACGCCTATGCGATGGCGATCAGCGTTATCGACGAGGCGATGCGCAACCTGGTCGCCGTGGGCGCCGATCCCGACCGGGTGGCCCTCCTCGACAACTTTTGTTGGGGCAACCCGACGCTGTCCGATCGGTTGGGCACACTGGTGCGGGCATGCCAGGGCTGTTATGATGGTGCTGTGGCCTACAACACCCCCTTCATTTCCGGCAAAGACAGCCTCTACAATGAGTTTAACGGCAAGCCCATCCCCGGCACGCTGCTGATCTCGGCGATTGGGATTGTGCCCGACATGGAGCGCACCTGCACGTCGAACTTGAAACGAGCCGGCAACCGCCTTTATCTGCTGGGCGAAACGAAGTTGGAGCTGGGGGGATCGCTGCTCTTCGCGGATCTGGGAATCGAGGGGGGGATGCCGCCCACAATGCCCGCCGATCCGTTAACTCGCTACCGGCTGCTGCATCAGGCCATTCAGCAAGGATGGGTGCAGGCCTGCCACGATTTGAGCGAAGGCGGGCTGGCCGTTGCTCTGGCCGAAATGGCCCTGGGCGGGCGCCTGGGCGCCCGTGTGGATCTCGACGGCATTGGCAGCGCAGACCTGGACACGCCGGCTCCCGTCGAACTGCTCTTTAGCGAAAGCAACGGACGGCTCCTCCTCGAAGTCGCGCCAGAAGACGCTGCCCAACTCGAGGCACAGTTTGGCGGGCAAACGCTCGTTCACCTGGGTGACGTCGTGGCAGAGGAGCGGATCACCATTTCACACCAGGGCGAGCCGTTGATTGATCTGACAATGAACCAGGTGCTAACGGCGTGGAAAGGAAACTGACTTTATGACTCGACCCTCCATCCTCATTCTGCACGCATCGGGCACAAACCGGGATAGCGAGGCGGCGCGGGCCTGTGAGCTGGCAGGCGGCGCGCCGGCGATTGTGCATATGAATCAGTTGCGCAATGGCGAGCGCCGCTTCAACCAATTCGACATGCTGTTGCTGCCCGGCGGCTTCTCCTACGGGGACGCGCTGGGCGCCGGCGTACGCAAAGCGCTCGATCTACAAGTCTTCTTTCAGGAGGAACTGCGCCAGTTTGTAGAGAGCGGCAAGCGCGTTCTGGGGATCTGTAATGGGTTTCAGGTGTTGGTCAAGGCCGGACTTTTACCGGGAGGCGACCAGCAGAACGCCCCCCGCCGCGTCACCCTCACCGACAACGCATCGGGGCACTTCGAGTGCCGTTGGGTGCATCTGGCTGTGGAAGCGAGCAGCGCCGTCTCCTTTATGGGCGGGATCGACGAGTTGATCTTCTGCCCGGTAGCGCACGGTGAGGGCAACTTTCAGGTACTAGACGCGTCCACGTTGGCGCAGATCGAGGCCGATGGACTGGTGGTGTTGCGCTATGTTGACGGCGAGGGGCAGCGCGCCGGGGGGCGCTATCCGCTCAACCCCAACGGTTCGGTGGCCGACATCGCCGGGATCTGCAACGCCCGCGGCAACGTGGTCGGCCTCATGCCGCACCCCGAAGATCACATCCTGTCGATCCAGAACCCATTGGGGGGGCATGGACAGTTGGGATTGGCGCTTTTCCGGTCGATGATTCAAGGGTGACCCCACCCCTTTGTGAAAGAGACAGACCATGCAACGCGAACAGATCGCTGCCGTGCTACCCCACGCCTTCGACGGTGTGGACCTGCCCTTTCTCGGCCCCAAATCCAGCGGAAAGGTGCGCGAGATCTACGATCAGGGCGACCGTCTGATCCTTGTCACCACCGATCGGCTGTCGGCGTTCGATCGCATCCTGGGGTTGGTGCCGTTTAAGGGGCAGGTGCTCAACCAGCTTTCGGCTTTCTGGTTCGAGCAGACCCGCGATATTGTGGGCAATCATTTTCTCAGTGCGCCCGATGTCAACGTGACTATCGGTCGCAAGTGCCGTCCGCTGCCGGTGGAAGTGGTGGTGCGCGGCTACATCAGCGGCGTCACCAAGACTGCGCTCTGGTATCGATATAGCCAGGGTGAGCGGACCATTTACGGCATCGACTTTCCCGAAGGGCTGAACAAAAACGATGCCCTGCCCGAACCGATTATAACGCCCACGACGAAAGCCCGCGACGGCGGACACGATGAACGCATCACCGGCGCCCAGGTGATCGCACAAGGACTGGTCGACCCTGAAACGTGGATGCGTGTGCAGGGCGCGGCGGTGGATCTCTTTCGCCGCGGCCAGGAGATTGCGCGTCAGGGCGGGCTGATCCTCGTGGATACGAAGTACGAGTTCGGCCTCAGCGAAGACGGCGACGTGCTGCTCATCGACGAGGTCCACACACCCGATTCCAGCCGCTATTGGATTGCGGACAGCTATCCTGCACGTCATGCCGCCGGGGACGAACCGGAGAATTTCGACAAAGAATTCATCCGGCTGTACTATGCCGATCATGGTTACCGCGGCGATGGCGAACCTTTCCCCCTGCCCGGCGAGTTAGCGATCCAGGCAGCCGAACGTTATATCCGCACCTATGAGATGATCACGGGGAAACTGTTTGAACCCGGGGAGTATCCGGTAGGGGAACGCCTGACTAGAACTTTGAGCAATCTAGGCCAATAAGGATCGATCATGTCTTCACAGTTGCCGCTGGTCGGCGTCATCATGGGCAGCACGTCGGATTGGGAAAAGTGTATGCAGTTTGCGGCGCAGACATTGGGCGAGTTCGACGTGCCGCATGAGACGCGCGTGGTCTCCGCCCACCGCACGCCCGACTGGATGATGGAGTATGCCGCCACCGCCCAGGAGCGCGGGCTCCAGGTGATCATTGCCGGTGCGGGCGGCGCAGCCCATCTGCCCGGCATGGTGGCCGGGCACACGCTGCTACCGGTGATCGGCGTCCCTGTGCAGAGCCAGGCACTCAACGGGCTCGATTCGCTGCTTTCCATCGTGCAGATGCCCGCCGGGGTCCCGGTGGCGACGATGGCCATCGGCAAGGCCGGCGCAATCAACGCTGCGTTGCTGGCCATCTCCATTCTAGGCGCCACACTGCCCGAACTGCGCCAGAAATTGCAGAGGTTCCGCGCGGAGCGGGCCGAACAGGTAATGAACCAGGTATTGGAGTAAAAGTGGCTCACCCAAATCCCCAATCTCCAGTCTCCACCCACCAAACGCCCCTTCTGCCCGGCGCCACCGTCGGCGTCTTCGGCAGCGGACAGCTTGGGCGTATGCTGGCACTGGTGGCGCGGCGCATGGGCTATCACATCCACACCTTTTCGCCCGACGCCGACTCGCCCACCGGGCAGGTAGCGGATCGAGAGGTGACCGGCGACTATCGGGACAGTGTCGCGGTGCGCGAGTTTGTACGCCAGGTAGACGTAGTGACCTACGAGTTCGAGAATGTGCCCGCCCAGGTTGCCATGATTGCGGCAGAAGAGCATGTCCCGGCGCGGCCGGGTGGACGGGTATTGCGGGTAGCACAGAATCGCCTGCGCGAGAAGACCTTCTTCACCGAAGCCGGGCTGCCCGTGGCCTCATATATGCCGGTGCGTTCGCTGGCCGACCTGCGTGCAGGATTGGAAACCGTGTGCGCGCCGGCCATCCTCAAAACGGCGGCCTTTGGCTACGACGGCAAGGGACAGGTGCGCATCGAGCACCCTGCTCAGGCAGCGCAGGCATGGAGCGCGGTTGGCGAACAAGAGTCGATCCTCGAATGTCTGGTGGATTTTGAGCGAGAAGTGTCGATGGTGGCCGCGCGCGGCGTCGATGGATCATTTGCTCACTTTGGCCTCATCGAGAATCGCCACGCCAACCACATCCTCGACGTGTCGATTGCGCCCGCCGATATCGCCAAACCGTGGGAAGTGCGCGCCGCACAGTACACCAAGATCGTCATGGAAAAGCTGGATGTCGTGGGCGTCCTCTGTGTCGAGTTCTTCGTGTGCAAAGATGGCCGCCTGCTCCTAAACGAAATCGCCCCGCGGCCCCACAACTCGGGCCATTTGACCATCGAGGCAGCGGTCACCAGCCAATTTGAACAGCAGTTGCGCGCCGTGTGTGGCCTGCCGCTGGGATCGACCGAGTTCTTGCGGCCGGCCGTCATGGTCAACTTGCTCGGCGATCTATGGGAAGATGGCGAACCGAACTGGGCTGCACTGGCCGGTTTTCCCACCGCCAAGCTCCATCTCTACGGCAAGGCCGCCGCCAGAGCGGGGCGCAAAATGGGCCATATCACCGTCACGGCCAAAAGCACGGACGAAGCATTGAAAATCGCATTGGCAGCACGTGCAGCGCTAGAGAGTGGAGGCAACAATGTTCCCCAGTCACGAGCTTGACCTTGAAGGTGATGAGTTACACGAAGAATGCGGCGTCTTTGGCATTTATGCGCCGGGCAAAGAGATCGCACGGGTCACCTACTTTGCTATCTATGCGCTGCAACATCGCGGACAAGAAGCCGCCGGCATTGTCACCAGCGATGGCCACATTGCCCATGTTCACAAAGGCATGGGGCTGGTGTCGCAGGTGTTCAACGAAGAGAACCTGGGCCATTTGGACGGCCATATGGCCATCGGGCACACGCGCTATTCCACCACCGGCTCGCCACGGCTGCGCAACACCCAGCCCTACATTCTGGAAACATTGGATGGCCCGCTGGCGATTGGGCACAATGGGAATCTGATCAATGCGCCGCAACTGCGCCGCGATCTGCTGGAACGGGGCGTCGGGCTTTCCACGTCCACCGACAGCGAGTTGATCATCCACCTGCTGGCGCGGGCACGGGGTGGCGCCTGGTTCAACCGGCTGCGCCAACTGATGGCCCAACTCGAAGGCGCCTACGCGCTGACCATCCTCACCCGAGACGGCATCTTCGGCATCCGCGACCCCTGGGGCCTGCGTCCGCTGGTGCTGGGTGAACTGGACGGCGGCTACTGTCTGGCTTCGGAAAGCTGCGCCTTTTCTACGATTGGGGCCAGGATGATCCGCGAGATCGAACCGGGCGAAATCGTACGCATCGACGACAACGGCTACGAGATCGTGGCCGGCCTGCCGCCGGAGCAGCGCGCCTTTTGCACCTTCGAGCAGATCTACTTTGCCCGCCCCGACAGCATTTTGAACGGCAAGCTGGTGCATCAAGTGCGCCAGGAACTCGGTCGCCAACTGGCGGTAGAATCGCCGGTGGACGCCGACATCGTGGTGCCCGTCCCAGATTCTGGCACGCCACACGCCATTGGCTATGCGCGAGCAGCCGGTATCCCCTACAGTGAGGGGCTGATCAAGAGCCGTTACATCGGGCGCACCTTCATTCAGCCCAGCGATGAACTGCGGCGTGTAGGCGTCGCCATGAAGTTCAACCCACTGCCCGACAACCTGGCCGGTCAGCGCGTCGTCCTCGTGGACGATTCTATCGTGCGCGGCAACACGTCTGGCCCGCTGGTGAAACTGCTGCGCGACGCCGGCGCCAGCGAGGTACACGTACGCGTAGCCTGCCCGCCGATTAAGTTTCCTTGCTTCATGGGCGTGGACATGGCGACGCAGAAGGAGCTGATCGCGGCGCAGAAAAGCCTGGAAGAGATCCGCCAGCACATCGGCGCCGAGTCACTGGCCTTCCTGACTATCGACGGCCTGATGAAAGCCCTACGCGCCGAGGACGGCTACTGCAACGCCTGTTTCACCGGCGCCTATCCCTTCTCCACGCCCATCCCCTATATCGAACTGCAAGAGAAGCATAAGTTTGCGGGCGTATGGGGGGGATGATGCGCCTGTCTTCAACAAACCAATCACCAAGGATGGATTTTTCACCATGAATCTCCTCCTCATCGGTTCCGGTGGGCGCGAACATGCGCTGGCCTGGAAGTTGAGTCAATCAGAACGGGTGGAGCGGATTTTCGTCGTTCCCGGCAATGGTGGAACGGCGACACTGCCCAAATGCGAGAACATTCACGTTGATGTCGAGGATGTGGCTGCGTTGCGCCACTTCGCAAACACGCGTGAGGTGGCCTTGACCGTGGTCGGCCCCGAAGCACCGCTAGTAGCCGGATTGGTCGATGCGTTTCAAGAGGCTGGGCTGACAATCTTTGGCCCCACCAGGTCGGCCGCCCAGTTGGAAGGATCGAAGGTCTTCTCGAAGCGTTTTATGCAGCGGCACCATATCCCCACGGCGTTCGCTGAAACCTTCGACAACTTTGATCAAGCCTGGTCCTATGCCGATGACCTGGAGCATTTCCCAGTGATCAAGGCCGACGGGTTGGCGGCGGGCAAGGGCGTGGTTCTACCCCAAAGCCGCATGGAGATCCAGGATGCGCTGCGCGAGATGTTGATCGCCCAACGGTTCGGCGAAGCCAGCACCACGATCTTGCTCGAGGAACGGCTGCATGGCCCCGAGCTTTCGGTGCTGGCCTTCTGCGACGGCAAAACCGTGCGCGTGATGCCCCCGGCCCAGGATCACAAACGACTGCTCGACGGCGATCACGGGCCGAACACGGGCGGTATGGGCGCGTTTGCACCTTCTCCACTGGCGACAGCGCAACTGATGGGCGAGATCGAACGCACGATCTTGCAGCCCACCATCAGCGGCATCGCCGCCGAAGGATCACCCTACATTGGCGTGCTCTATGCCGGGATCCTCCTCACCCAGGATGGCCCGATGACACTCGAATACAACTGTCGCTTCGGCGACCCCGAAGCGCAGGTACTCTTGCCGCTGCTCGAAAGCGATCTGCTCGACGTACTGCTCGCCTGCGTCGACGGCCGCCTGGGCGAGATCGAATTGTGCTGGCGCGATGAGGCCGCGGTGACGGTGGTAATGGCTTCTGGCGGCTACCCCGACGCCTACGAAACCGGCAAAGAGATCCACGGCATCGACGCCGCCGAAGACGCCGGGTGCATCGTCTTCCACGCCGGCACAACTGGATCGAATGCCCACCCTGTCAGCAGTGGCGGGCGTGTCCTCGCCGTGACGGCGCTGGGCGAATCGCTGGCCGCAGCCGCCGAACACGCTTACACCGGCGTTGAACTGATCCACTTTGATCGTGCAGTCTATCGTCGCGATATTGCGCGAAGAGGATGACAAGGAGAACCCATGGCATTCATCCCCAGTATGCTGCTCAAACGGCTGTACACGTTCGGTAGCCTGCACAACACAACGAACGGGGTACGTTTCGGGATCAAAAACCGGCTGAGCGACGCCAAGCTGACGAGTTTTCAGCGCGTCGCTATCAACGGGAATGTGGTGTCGCCCGACCAGATTGTACTCGACTTTGGCAACGGTCTGCGTATGACGCCTACCCAGCTCAACGCCGCCGGGCAGGTCGATTTCCCGCTGCGCAAAGAAGTGCTGATCGAGATCAAGGGTGCGCCGCTGGCCATGGGCAAGCACGTGATCGAGATCAACGTGCAGACGTCGCCCTTCGGCAAGATTCACTTTACGGTGGATGACGCCATCTCGGAAAAGTCCGACCTGACCCGGATCCCGCGTGACAAGGATGACGACTACAGCGAGACCGCCATCAAAATGCGCCAGAATTTCATCGAAGAGCGCACCGGCGCCAGGCTGGAGCATGTGAGCCAATACTCGTTCGATGCCCACACAACCGCGGGCAACGTAGAAAATTTCACCGGGGTGGCGCAGATCCCGATTGGCTTCGCCGGCCCTTTGCAGATCAACGGTGAACACGCGCAGGGCGAATTTGTCATCCCCCTGGCCACCACCGAGGGCACTCTGGTTGCGTCATACAACCGCGGCATGAAGCTGCTCAATCTGTGTGGCGGCGTCAAGGTGACAGTAACGGCCGACGCCATGCAACGGGCGCCGGTCTTCATCTTCGAGGATGCACGCGGCGCACGCGATTTCATCAAGTGGGTGCAGGCCAACATCGCCAAGATTCGCGAAGAGGCCGAGGCCACATCCAGCGTCGCCCGCCTGGATCACATCGATCCGTATCAATCCAACAAATTCGCCTTTTTGCGTTTCAACTTCACCACGGGTGACGCCGCCGGGCAGAATATGGTGGGGCGCGCCACCTTCGCCGCCTGCTCGTGGATCATGGATCACTACGCCGGCATCCAGCATTTCTATCTGGAATCGAACTTCGCCACCGATAAGAAGGCGTCTCAGGTCAATATCATGCGCACACGTGGCAAGCGTGTCACGGCGGAAGCGGTGATCAAACGCGACGTGCTGATCCAGCACATGCGCGTGGCCCCCGAGCAGCTTTTCTACCACTACGGCGTCGCCAACATCGGGTCGATCATGGCCGGGGTCAACAACAACGGGCTGCACTCGGCCAACGCCATCACCGCCATCTTCATCGCCACCGGCCAGGACGTGGCCAACGTCGCCGAATCATCGGCGGCCGTCATCTACACCGAGTTGACCGACGACAAGGATCTCTACATCTCCATCACCATCCCATCCTTGATCGTGGCGACCTACGGTGGCGGCACGGGCCTGCCTACCCAGCGCGAGTGTCTGGCTACCCTCGACTGCGTAGGCAAGGGCAAGGTCAACAAGTTCGCTGAAATTGTGGCGGGCGCGGTGCTGGCCGGGGAACTGTCGCTGGCCGCCGCCATCTCCGCCTCGGATTGGGTGTCGAGCCATGAGCAGTATGGACGGAATCGATAGGAAGCGCTGGGGGATGCATGGCTGAACGGTTGGACGGTATCCGGCGACTCACGGCCCATTTGTGGATCGGACAGAGCCGCTTTTTCTACACCAATACCGGCATCTTCGCGTCGGACGGCCACGCCTGTCTGGTCGATCCCAATATGGCGCCGGAAGAGTTGGCGCGCATCCGTCGTTTTCTGCGCGGACGTGGTCTGCACGCATCGTGGATCGTCCTTACGCACTATCATTGGGATCACATCCTGGGGCCAGAAGCGTTTCCTGAGGCGCGCGTGATTGGCCACGAGTTGCTCCCACAACAGTTGACCGGTAAGAGTGGCGCAGATACGTTGACCGCTATTGCTCAATGGGAAGCCGAGAATCAGATTCCGCGGCTGCACCCGTTCTCATTCCCCAAACTGAACCGCGTGGTCGATCCGCCGGATCAGCTTGTGGTGGGCACGCTACGCCTGGATCTGATTGCCACACCGGGGCATTCGCCCGATCAATTGGCGATCTACGAAGGGTCTACGGCTACCTTGTGGGCGTCGGACATTCTGAGCGATGTGGAAATTCCCTTCATCAGCGACAGTTTGTCCAGTTTTGAAAGGACGCTGGCGCGGCTGGCCGAGTTGGAGATCCAGATGCTGGTGCCGGGACACGGTTTCCCGTCGGGCGACGTGAGTGTGATCCGCTCCCGAATCGCCGAGGATCGCGCTTACCTGGCCGAACTGCGGGCGCGCGTAGAAGCGTCAGTTGCGGCTGGGGTGGGCATGGCCGAAACGGTGGAGCGCTGCGCCGAGATGCAATTCCGCAATCGAGACGAAAATGCGATTCCTCACCGGCGCAACGTGGAAAGCGTCTACGCCGAATTGGGCGGCGACGTCGAGCCTGGCGGCGTGGGCTGGAGCCGCGAAGTACGAATAGTCGACTGCCCAGGTTCGTATCGAAGGAGACAGATGATGTCACAATATGCTGCCGCCGGGGTGGATATCGACGCCGCCACCCGCGCCGTAGATCTGATGAAAAGCGCCATCCGCCGCACGTACACGCCGTCGGTGCTGGCCGATGTGGGCAGCTTCGGCGGTCTTTTCGCGCTGGACAATTTACCCGATCAACCAGTCCTGGTGGCGTCGACCGACGGTGTGGGCACGAAAGTGAAGCTGGCGGCGCAGTTAGGACGCTGGCGCGGTATCGGGCACGACATCGTCAACCATTGCGTGAACGATATTTTGGTGCAGGGTGCGCGCCCGCTCTTCTTCCTCGACTACATCGCCACGTCCAAATTGATTCCTGAAGCGGTGGCGGAGGTGGTGACCGGCATTGCCGAGGCCTGCGAAGCGGTGGGCTGTGCCTTGCTGGGCGGCGAAACCGCAGAGATGCCGGGTGTCTATGCCGAGGGGGCGTTCGATGTAGCGGGGACGGTGGTGGGCCTGGTGAGTCGGGCAGCAATCTTGCCGCGCCCGGATCAGATGGCGGCAGGCGACGTGATCCTCGGCCTTCCCAGCAGTGGACCGCACACCAATGGCTACTCGCTGATCCGCCGTGTGGTGGCGGATCAAGATCTGAACCAGTTGATCGATGGTGTGCCGCTGGCGGATGCGCTGCTGGCTGCGCACCGCTGCTATTTGCCACAGGTACAACAACTGCTCGACGCCGGGGTGCCGGTACGGGCAATGGCCCACATCACCGGCGGCGGCTTCGTAGACAACATCCCGCGCGTGCTCCCCAATGGGCTGGCAGCGCGCATCGAACGCGAACGCTGGCAGACGCCCGTACTCTTCGAGAAGTTGGTGGATCTGGAGTGGCATGTCGGGCGACGAGGCGTACCGCGTCTTTAACATGGGGATCGGCATGGTCATTGTCATCCCCTCCGATCTGGCCACCGCGGCGATCGAGGCCGTCCCCGCTGCGGTTGTAATCGGCGAACTCTTTGAGCAGGACGGCCGGCCGGCAGTACGTTTGGACTGAAGACAATGATGCGCAAATCTTACGCTAGCTCTACCGTACGCATGACGCTTTACACAGTACTGCTTTTGCTCGTCAGCGCCTGCACTTTGCCGTCACCTGCGCAGGTGACGGCAAGCCCTGCGCTCGATCCATTCGAGCAGAATGTGCAGTTGGGGCGGGGCATCAACCTGGGCAATATGTTGGAAGCGCCCCGAGAAGGAGAATGGGGGCTGACGATCCGAGATGAGTTCTTCTCCACGATTGCAGACGCCGGTTTTGATGCCGTACGCGTTCCCATCCGCTGGAGCAGCCACGCCCAGACGGAGCCCCCGTATACGATTGACGCGGCCTTTTTCGAGCGGGTCGATCATGTCATCGAGCAGGCGTTGAACAAGGGGCTGCTGGTTGTGATCAACGTGCATCACTATGAGGAGATCATGGCCGATCCGGCGGCGCATGAGGAACGCTTGCTGGCGCTGTGGGCGCAGATTGCAAAGCACTATCAGGATGCGCCGCCCGATCTGCTTTTCGAGGTGCTCAACGAGCCCAACGGCCGCCTCACCGCTTCCATATGGAATGAACTGTTGGCCGCGGCCATTACGACCATACGCGAGACGAACCCCATGCGCAACGTGATCGTGGGGCCGGCGAACTGGTACAACGTCTACTCTCTCTCAGATCTGCAACTGCCCGAAGACGAGCACCTGATCGTCTCGATCCACTACTACGAGCCGTTCCGCTTCACGCATCAAGGCGCAGAATGGGTCAGCGGCAGCACCCCCTGGCTGGGGACCACGTGGGAAGCCTCGGGCATACAAGCGGAGGCGGTGACACGCGATCTGTCGGTGGCGGCGCGCTGGGGCGAACAGCACAACCGTCCGCTCTATCTGGGTGAATTCGGGGCCTACAGCAAAGCCGACATGACCTCCCGCGCCAATTGGACCGGCCACGTTTCGCGCAGCGCCGAGGCGTTGGGCATGAGTTGGGCCGATCGGGAATTTGCGTCGGGATTCGGCGCCTACGATCCGTCGGCCCGGCAGTGGAGAGAAGAGCTGATTGACGCGTTGATTCCGCAATAACTTGTTTGCGAGGTAGGGCATGATTGAGGCCCTACCCCACGCAACACACCACACGTCCCCGATAGGAACGTTTGCAATGACTTCAACCCTCGCCATCCTCATTTCGGGGAACGGTTCGAATTTACAGGCGATCATCGACGCCGTGCAAAGCGGACGGCTCGATGCACGGATCGCCGTTGTCGTCTCCAATCGCAAGGATGCATTTGGGCTGGTGCGGGCCGAGCAGGCAGGGATTCCCATTCGCTACCATGCGCTCAAACCCTACCGCGATCGCGGCCAGGATCGCAGCGAGTATGACGCCGATCTGGCTGCGCTCCTGGCCGAGTATGCACCGGATTGGGTCATCCTCGCCGGGTGGATGCACATCTTCAGCCAGGCCTTTTTACAGCATTTCCCCGGGCGCATCGTCAACCTGCACCCGGCGCTGCCCGGCCAATTCCCCGGCGCACATGCCATCGCCGATGCCTTCGCCGCCTCTCGCCGCGGCGAGATCGATCATACCGGCATCATGGTCCATCTCGTCCCCGATGAGCGCGTAGACGAAGGTCCTGTACTGGCGACGCAAGTGGTGCCCATCCACACCGAAGACACAGAGGCGACGCTGGCCGCCCGTATCCACGCCGCCGAGCATACATTGTTGGTGGCGACGCTCGGCAAGCTGATCGGCCGGCAGACTGAACGAGCAGATTAACCGGTCAATTCACTTCAGTCCGCAAGCATGCCGGGTTCGCCGATCTCCGCGCCGCTGTCGATATTGCGCAGCAGCAGCACGGCCAGGCCCAGGTTCAAAACCGTAATGATCAGGAAGGGAACCACAATCACCAGGCTTTCGCCTACGCCGGCCAACATCATGTTGATCGCCATCATGCTGACGGCCAACCCAAGCGTAACCCCCTTAAGCATGGAAACTGAGGCGAGCAGATAGCCCCATGCGCTACGGCGCAAAAGCATGATGCCGGAGAGCACAGCCAACGGCACGATCAACGCCAGGTCCATGGCCTGGATCACGAGCGTCGTGGTGTTGTCCAGCGCCGGGCTCTGATCGGCAAGCAGCGGCGGGACAATCCGCCCTAGCCAGGCGAGCGATAGGAAGGCGCCGATCGCGAACATCATGCCGGCGATCCAGCCGTGGGGCAGCCGTTCGGAGAAATGGCGCGGCAGATCCGCCAGATCGAAGGAGAGCATAGAGAGCACGAATGCATACAGGCTGAGGCCGAACAACGTCACGTAGACCAGAAAGAGCGCGTTGTACGCCGTCAGCATCGACATCGACATGTAGGTGTAGAGGAAGAACCCCAGCGTCCCCGTCAGCAACAGCCGTCCTCGCAGCGAACCGCGAAAGGCGAGCCAGGTGGAGATCACCAGGAGCGGCAGGCTCACCGTCAAAGTAACGATGTCATTGCCGCGCTGCTGGGCGGCGGAACTCACGGTATCGAAGGTATACAGTCCGTGTCCGTTGATCATCACGCTCTCGCCGCGATGATTGGTGTACCCGTAGGGAGCGCCCGGCGTCTCGTAGAACAGCCCCATACTGGCGGCGAAGAGTGCCAACACAAAAATAGACGGAATCAACCATTTCAAAGCAGATTGGTGTTTCATCGACGATATGCTCCTTGCATAGACACTGTTGAAGACCGCTCGTCAGCCGAGGCGGCCAGGGGGAACTTGTCCGCTGAGTCGGGAATGTTGCGCATGTACTGGGTCAGCGCAATCGCCCCCATCAGGGCCAGGAAGAGATAGAGAGACATCTGATCCCATGCGATGGGCCGGCCGAGTTGCAGGCTCATCATGAAGCCGCCCCCTGCCAGCAGGAGACCCGACAACGTCGCCTTGAGCAGCAGCGGCCCGGCCAGGACGAAGCCGATAGGCCGCCGTTGCCAGATCTGTACGGCGGCATAAAGGCAGGCCGGAATCAGAAAAGCCAGATCGAGCACGAAGACGAGATCCGTGTCACCCGCTTGCCGGGTTGCGATGCCCTTAAAGAGCATCATCAACCAGATCGGCACGAAGAGAAGGGTACTCCCCAAGACGAGGCTGATCAGGCGCACAGGCATGGTGCGGAGCACGCTAGCGGCGAAGGCAACCTCATCAATACTGGTGATCAGCCCGATCAGCGAATAGAGCGACATACCGATCAGCGCCAGATAGAGCGGATAGCCGATGTTGTAGACAAAGTCGAAGACGTAGAAGGCGTAGTAGTAGCCGACGTAGATCAGCAACCCGGACCAGATGATCAGCGCTCGCTGCGATCCGCGAGAGGCAAAGAGCATGGCTGCCACCAGAGCGGGCGCCACCAATAATGAGACAAAGTCCTGAAAAAACTGGAAGGCGATAATCGTTTCGCTGAAGAACGGTTGGTAAATGTTCTCCACCATCAACCCCATCGCTGCGGTGACCAAAAGCAGAAGCGCAATGAGAGTCCCCATCACGTAGTGCGGTTTCAACGAAGTGCGAAGCATTGTTCACTCCTTTGGCGAATGCCGTTCAATCGAAAGCAAAACGATACCCAGGTTGTGTAGGTGGCGGATCAACCCCATAATGCCGGCCTGATCGGTCACGATGCCTGTAAGCGCCGTTGTACACTCACCGAGCACATCAACCGTATCGATCAATTGCATTGGACCAAACCGATCGATGATGCTGTGATCGATGTGACCATCTACGCGGATTTCATAGTGGACAGGTTGATCAAGGTGCGGCATCAAACGCCTCCATCCGTGCGGGTTGACAAGGGTCTGCATAGGTGGGCGATTGTGATGTCCACCCTGCTGTATACAGCATAGGTCAGCGGAAGGCGGCATGGATCACATGAACATGTAGTCGCGGTGGGGTGAGCATGTAGTTGTGGGCCAATGTCATGAAGCGAAGCCACTGCCCAACGGTTGAAACCGGCGGCTAGAATGGGAAACGGGCTTTATCCCGTTTCCTGTCGCGGCGGTCGGAGGATGAATTCATTCATCGGGCCTGACGCAACCAGCAATGGAAGCCCGCTACACCTATGGGAGTAGCCACAGAGAACACAAAGAACACATAGATGAGTACGTTTCCCTCTTCTTCTTTGCGTTCTTTGTGTTCTTTGTGGCGAATTCTTTGTGGCGAATTCTCCTGACTGCACACGAGAGCGTCCTCCCTCCGCAGGCAACTGAGATTTCAGACCGAAATTGGCTTGTGAGTCCACTCGCGTCTCTGGTAGACTGCATTGATGCAGCGCATGTGGTTGCCACCACGCTCAGAAGGAAGGTTCAATGGCCAAACATATTGTTGCCACGGTGGATGAGATTCCGCCGGGTGGACGCAAGATTGTTGACATCGGTGGGCGCTCGATTGGCGTCTTCCACATCGACGGCGACTATTTCGCGCTCCGCAACACCTGCCCGCACCAGGGCGGACCCTTGTGCGAAGGGCTGCTCACCGGCTTCCTGATGGCTGATGTGCCCGGCGAATACACCTATACACGCCGCGGAGAGATCGTGCGCTGTCCCTGGCATGGTTGGGAGTTTGACGTCAAGACCGGCCAATCCTGGTGGGATCCAGCCAGCACGCGCGTGCGCAGCTACGAAGTAGAAATCGGAAACGTTGACCCCAGCGACGTTGAAAGTGGTCGGGTCAAGGGGCCCTACGTGGCGGAAAGCTATGCAGTCAGCATAGAACAGCCCTATGTCCTGGTGGATGTGCCGGGGCGTTGAAAGGAAAGATCGCATGAACTCGTCGCCGACGTTTACCCTTCACCTTCGCCGTTCGCGGCCGGGGGTTGATGAACACGGCCGCGCCCTCTGGCAAGATGAGACCACCACTCGGCGCCTGGCGGCGAGCCAGGTGGCCCTTGTGGTCTGTGACATGTGGGACAACCATTGGAGTCGGGGTGCGGCCGAACGGGTCGATGCCATGGCCCCGCGCATGAATCGGGTGATCCAGGTGGCCCGAGAGCGAGGCGCCCAGATCGTGCACGCCCCGTCGGAGACGATGCCGTTCTACGCGGATGCCCCGGCCCGTCGCCGTATGGCTGAGGTGGCAGCCGTTGAACCGCCCCCAGAGCGAGAGATAACGGCGCCGCCACTGCCCATTGACGACAGCGACGGCGGATCGGACACCGGTGAGCCATCCTGGTTTCGGGCCTGGAACCGGCAGCACCCTGCCATCGAAATTGATCAAGCGCGAGATGTGATCTCAGACGACGGTCGGGCGATCTACAGCCTGTTGCAGAGACAATCCATCGAGCAGGTGCTGATACTGGGAGTCCATACCAATATGTGCGTACTCAATCGTTCCTTTGCCATCAAGCAGATGGTCCGTTGGGGAATGGACGTTGCGCTGGTACGCGACCTTACCGATGCTATGTACAATCCGGCGCGGGCGCCCTACGTCAGCCATGATCAGGGCACAGCGTTGGTGATTGGGTATATCGAGAAATTCTGGTGCCCTTCCATTCTAAGTGCCGATATTGCCTAAAGCGGCCACAAGGGATTTTGCATTTCACAGTCATGAGGAGATACGACCATGGGTTCGTTTGCCAACGCGCTGTCAGTATTCGTCAAACCGTGGAAGTCACTTACGTTGCAAGAGTTGGCCGGACACGTGCGCAAGCTGGGCTTTGATGCGATTGAGCTGCCGGTACGGCCGGGGTTCCCCTGCCGGCCGGAGACAGTGGAGCAGGATCTGGCGCAGGCGGTGACGATCTTGGGCGACCAGGGAGTGAAGATCCTCAACGTGACGGCGGATTTGCCGCTGGACGACGAGCGTCTTTACGCGGCCTGCGCCAGGTCCGCCATCCCCATGAACCGGGTGATGTTTCGGCTCGACCAGCGCACGTATTGGGAGGCAGAGCTAGCCGCCCGCCGTCAGCTCGATGCCGCTCTTCCACTATGCGAAAGATACAACGTCCAGATCGGCATCCAGAATCATGTCGGTCGCTTTGTCGCCGTTCACGAAATGGGGCTGCACCACCTCGTGCATGACTACGATCCGCGCTTCGTGGGCATCGTGTGGGATGCGGCCCACAATGCGCTGGCGGGCATGGACCCAGAGCCGGCACTCGACGTCGTCGCCTCTCACCTATGCATGGTGAACCTGAAAAACGCCTACTGGCAGCGGATCAACGGCCCCGAAGCGGCAACCGCCCAATGGAGCGTCTACTGGACCTCTGGCCGGCATGGGTTGGCTTCGTGGCAACGTGTAATTGGTAAACTGAATGCCATGGCGTATGCCGGCCCGATCTGCCTCACGGCGGAGTACAGCGATCACGATGGCGTGGATTCTTTGATCGTCGAGGATCTGGCCTTTGCCCGGTCGTTGCTGGCTTCAACGTAGGAACTCAGCCCGTTTCCTAAACCTTTTCCACCTCCAAGACAGGAGACCCCCATGCCTCACGACTCAACCATCTTTGTTGCGATTCGTCCCGCTGTCTATCACGATGTCTTCAATGCCGAAGCCGATGCCCGTCTGCGTCAGTTGGGCAATGTTGTCTTTCAAGAAAGCGCCCACAATCTATCTTCGGCTGAATTGGCTCTCCATCTCTCGCATGCCGCCATCGCCGTCACGGGCTGGGGCACGCCGGTGTTCAGCGCAGAGGTGCTCGGCGCGGCCAAAGATTTGCGCCTGATCGCACACTCGGCGGGGACAATTAAAAATTTGCTGCCGCCGCCCGTCTTTGAGCGGGGCATTGCCGTAACACATGCCGCCGGCGGCATTGCGCCTGCCGTGGCGGATCTCACCCTTTTGCTCACCATGCTCATGCTACGCCGAGTCGATCATTCGGATCAGGTGTTGCGCAGCGGCGGCGACTGGGACGAGGCCAAACCGCCTATGGGCGAGGAGATTGCAGGTCAGCGCATCGGGGTCGTGGGCGCCGGCTACACCGGACAGTGCGTGATCAAGTTGCTGCAGGCGGTAGGAGCAGAGATATGGGTCTACGATCCCTACTTGAGCGACAGCCGGGCAGCGCAACTGGGCGTCCACGCCTGCGGGCTGGACGACCTCTTTGCCGGTTGCCGCATTGTGACGCTGCAAGCGCCCGTCACCGAAGAGACTCTGCGCATGGTGGGCGCACGCCAACTGAGCCTGCTGCAAGACGGTGCGATCTTTATCAACACCGCCCGTGGTTTGCTCGTCGATCAGGCGGCGCTATTGGCAGAGTTGCAGAGTGGCCGCATCCGGGCTGCGCTGGATGTTTTCGATCCGGAGCCGCTGCCAATGGACAGTCCGTTGCGCAAGCTGAACAATGTGTTCCTCACCGCGCACATTGCCGGCGCCTCGGTCCAGGCGCGCCATCGACAGGGCACATTCATGGTAGAAGAGATCGAACGCTTCCTGGCCGGCCAGCCTCTGCGCTATCCGGTGACACAGGCGATGCTGGCGACCATGGCATAGCCCGCAGCCTGTTCTGCTTTCGCGCCATGACGCCAACAGTTGATCCGCGGGGACTTCGGGTGGATCACCTTTCCTTTGGGCCTACCGTTTGAGAACGAGGATTCTACATGCAAAGTGATATTCGGATCATCGACGTACAGACGTACAAAGTGATGACTCACTGCCGGACGCCGTTGAAGTTTGGCGCGGTGGTGGTCGATGAGTTGCCGATTGGCTATGCCCGCGTCAGCGTAGAAAATCGCGCCGGTCAGCGTGCGACGGGCTGGGGCGCCATGTTTTTGATGGATCTGTGGGCGTGGCCGGTGTCAACGGCGTCACACTCGGCGAAGAATCAGGTGATGTGCAAATTGTTCGATGCCTACGGGCAACTGCTGGTCGGACGCACGGACTACGCTCATCCCATCGAAATTTTCAAAGACACAGAAGAGGATCTGGCGCGCTTAAATCGCCAGATCTGTGCACAGCACACACCCGGGGAAATCATGCCGTACCTGGGTGCGCTGATCTGCGCCAGCCCGCTGGATCACGCCGTGCACGATGCTTTTGGCCGGGCCAATGCCATCGACGCCTATTGCGGCTATGGGCCGGCCTGGATGGGGTTTGATCTGTCTCGTTACCTGGGCAGCGGCTTCCGTGGAGTCTACCCGTCGCAATTCCTGCGCCAGGATTACGCGCCCTCTGTGCCCGTCTTTCATCTGGTGGGCGGGCTGGATCTGCTCACCCGGCTGGAAGTGGGCGATGATCTACCCAAAGACGGCATCCCCAATTCACTGGACGACTGGATCGTGCGCGATGGCGTTTTCTGTCTCAAGATCAAACTGCGCGGCCGTGATCTGGCCTGGGATCTGGAACGCACGCAGGCCGTTTCACGCATCTACCATCAAGTGCGCGCGGCAGAGCGGCCCGACCTGCCGGCCCAGCCCTATTTAACAGTCGATACCAACGAACAGTGCGAATCGCCCGAGTATATGGTTGAATATCTAGAGACGCTGCGCCAAACTGCCGCCCAGGTCTACGACGAGATTCTCTATATCGAACAACCCACTGAGCGAGACCTTACCAGGAACCGATGGGATGTGCGGTCAATTGCACAGCACAAGCCCGTGTTGATCGACGAAAGCCTGACCACGCTGGAGGACTTCCGACTGGCGATGGAATTGGGGTGGTCCGGCATTGCGCTGAAGAGTTGCAAGTGCCTGTCGTCAGATCTGCTTTTCATTGCGCTGGCCGAAATGGCACGCATCCCCTATGCCGTCCAGGATCTGACCAACCCTTCGCTGGCCCTGATCCAATCGGTAGGGTTGGCGGCGCGCTGCCACCCAATCTTAGGCGTCGAAGCCAACTCGCGACAGTTCTTCCCAGCCGCCAATCAGATCGTCGCCGGCGTGCATCCCCAGTTGTGCAACGTGCAAAATGGTCTGATTCGCACCGCATCCCTTACCGGAAGCGGACTCGGCCTGCGCGTCGCAGAGATGCCTGCGCTGGTTGAGTTGGTTGAGTCGCAGGCAATGAGCAGTCGCTGACGGACGAGGGTGCGGCATCGGTGCAGTGGGCGTGATCGCGATCTCAGGCCGCCACAGCCGTTTCGTGTGTAGAAAGCGTCACGATGATGGTTGTACCTTCGTTCGGTGTACTGTCAATCATCACTTGCCCGTTATGCAGGCGGGCCCGCTCTTGCATCCCCAACAGGCCATAATGGCCTGCCAACGCAAGTTGCTGCAAGTGATCGGGGGTGGCGAAGCCGACGCCGTCGTCCTCAATGCGCAGGGTGATGGCATCGGCGGCGAAGATCAACTCGACGTGCACCCAACTGGCGCGGGCGTGGTTGACGATGTTTTGCAGCGCTTCTTGCACGATGCGATAGCCGGTGGTTTCTACAGCCGGCGGCAAAGGACGCTGCGCTTCCCCGGTCAGTTGAAAGTCGCCGGTCAGCCCATGCTGGGCTGCCGTCTGGTTGACCAGCATCTCAAGCGCAGACACGAACCCCAAGTCTTCAAGATAGAGTGGCCGCAGGTTCCCGATCTGGCGACGAATGCCGCCAATCGTGCCATTGATCAGCGGACGCAGCTCGCGCAGTCGTTCAGAGGCCCCGGCCGGATCGTCTTCGAGGTGGCGCTCTGCCATCTCGACCTGTTGGTTTAGGGCAATCAAGGCCTGCACCGTGTCGTCGTGGAGTTCGCGGGCCAGCCGTTTGCGCTCCTCTTCTTGCCCCAGCGTAATCGCTCCGATGTAGCCGCGCAGTTCCTGTTGATAGCGGCGCACCTGCTGCGCCATGTCGGCCAGTGCCTGCTGAAGCTCTTCGATCTCCTGAACCCCGCCTACAGACTCCTGGACAGCGTTGAAATCTCCGCTGCCCAGTGCGCCGACCGCCCGGCTCAAGCGTTCCAGTGGATAGATAATCTGGCGCAGCCCAAAGTAGGCGGAAAGCACAGAAATCGCCACCGCTGCCGCCACCACAAAGAGTAGCACGTTGCTAAAACGCAAAACGGGCGGAATCCACTCGTCCCAGGACTGCCTCAGGATCAGCGTCCACCCGGTGGTGGGCACGACAGCCTGAGCCGAAACCGCGTTCGCGTCTGCGGCTATCGACGGCGTGGTGATAAAGAGCGATTCGCCGGAAGTGCCCAGCAGCGAAATATGGGTCGTCTCTTCACTGGCAACCGAGCGCACGAGATCGTTTAGCGCCAGCACCGACAGCGGCACAATCCCGATCAACGTGCGCACCGATCCAGCGTGCAAGGTTGGAACCGGCGTGATGTGAATGAGGAACCACTCCTCGTCTGTATGCAGCGTGCGCAGCGTCGGCAACCCGGTGGTCACCACCTCTCGAATCACAGCAGAGACGGTTGGATCGGCAAACCATCGCTCGAACCCCTGACTGGCTACGCGCGAATCGGCGGCGTAGAGTGCGACACCGGCGACAAACTCATTTTGCAGTGGAGCCAGCGCAACCGAAACCGCGGCGGCATCGAGCGGTTCAGCATGCAGGGCGGGGAGCGCCGAGTGGCGCACCAGCAGATCCTGTTCCTGGTCGATGCGTACACTGATCAGGGCGGCCGTAGCCTGTGCCAATCCATCGGCACGGGTCTGCACTAGATCGTGCATGGCCTGCCCGTGCTCTTGCACACCAGCGAGGGCAAAGGTGAGCAGCACCACCAGCACCGGCAGGCTGATCCACAGAAAGAGCTGGCTACGCAGACTGTTTAGCGAAAACCGTGTCATGTGGCCTGGGTGTCTTCGAGGGTGAGCAGCCCGCGCTGCAAGCCTGCGGTAACGGCTTCGGTCCGTGAACTAACCTGCAGCTTGCCGAAGATGTGGGCGAGATGGCCCTGGACGGTGCGGTCGCTGATGGAAAGGGCCAGTGCGATCTCACGGTTCGTGCGCCCTTTGGCAACGCCGCGCAGAACCTCTAGCTCACGCTCACTCAGCGCTTCAATCGGATCGGTTTTGACCAGACTGGCGATCACCTTGGGGGCGACTTCAGCATCGAGAAAGCTGCGCCCCGCTGCCACCTCTTTGACCGCACGCAGCAGATCGCTGCTGGGCGCGGTCTTGAGCAAGAAGCCGTCGGCGCCGGCGCGCAACGCAGCAAGGACGTATGGATCGTCGTCATACGAGGTGAGGATCAAGACGCGCAGCGCCGGGTAGCGTTCCTTAATGCGCCTGGTCAAGTCGATACCGTTGAGGCAGGGCATACGTACATCCAACACCGCCACATCGGGCTGATGCTGGGTCAGCGCCTGCCACGCCTCCTCGCCATTGCTGGCTTCCACGATGACGTTGATATCGGGATCTTCTTCCAGAAATTCCCGCGTGCCCTTACGCACGACAGCATGGTCATCGGCCAGGAGGACGGCAATCGGTTTGGATGGAATGGGTGCAGACATCGGTGGTCTCTTTTCAGCTTCCAGTACATCGCGGCGTCAATACCAGGGCGGACATGTGGCACCTGTACCACTTGTAGAGCGTGTCGGCAGTTCTCCGCCAGGATTTGCTAGAGAATAGATCCGATTGGCATGCGGTGCCGCATATCTTAACCTGTTTCGCAGATCAGGGTAAAGTGCAGGCAGTGCTGCAATTCAAGTGGAGGGCAGCAGCACTCTTCCGGAAAGCAAATCAGACTTTGAGGAAGAGTGGACCCGAGCCGAGGCTGTTTCTTTGGTGGTTAGTGGCTGCCTGTGTGAGCCGCGCCGGAGGATTCGATCGCTTCACCCGATACCGGCGGATCGGCATGAGCATTCGCAAAGAGGAAGGTGTACAGATAGTCTGTGACGGCCCACAGTTCATCTTCGCTGAGGAGTGTCCCCCAGTTGGGCATGCCCGTGCCCATGCCGCCGCGGGCGATTTTGGCGTAGTACTGCAGCGGGGAAGCACCGGCTGCATACGGCGCATAGCCAAAGTCGGGTTCTGTCGACGGCGTGGTGGCGGCGGCGAAACCGTTGCCGCTGCCGTCTGCGGCGTGGCACGAGGCGCAGTCGGCGGCGTAGATGGCGGCACCGCGCGACAACGCTGCGGACGAAGTGCGCGCCTGCCACAGGAAGCCAACCAGCGCCCACAGTTCTGCCTGGCTCAGATCGGTGAAGGCCGGGTTGCCTTCAGCGGATTGCAGTGCCAGATAAAGGTCGGCGGGAGAACTGTGCGGCCAATCCGCTGGGGGAAGTAGACTCTCCGGATCGATGCTCCCTGCGTTGCGCTGCCACAGCGAAGCGCCGGTTTCGATCTCTACCGGTTGCGTTGGCCACGCCTGCGCCGGGTGGGGCGCATCGACATCCAGTTGATCCCAGTCGATCTCAATGCGTGGGGCATCCTGCACATAGTGCAGGGACGCATCGGGTGCAGCCGGATCGATGACTTCGATCACCGTCCTCATGCGCCAGTGATCGACGCCACACCAGAGCGTACAGGCGATGACATAGCGCCCGGGAGCAGGGGCCGTGAACGAGATGACCTGTGTAGCGCCAGAAGCCAGGATGCCACTTTGGACATTGGTATGAGCGATGCGCAGCGCATGAGCACCTTCTACGCTCTTCACAGTGAGCCGAACCTCGCGCCCACTTTCTACGCTGAGCGGCTCACCCACCCACCCACCATTGCCGGGCAGATAGGCGTCCAGCCTCAGTGTCAAGGGGGGCAGCGGGGCAAGGCCGCGCCAGGTTTGTGCGAACACGGTTGCGGCCCAAAGCAGCAGAACACCGGTCAGCAACCGCACCAGGAGGCGTGTAGCCTGTCTTTTGTCAACCGCTATCGCTGCACTATCGATCTGTGCTGGGGCCTTCATGCCGGATTCCTCTAAGTTTCTATCCGTAAATTACAGTGCGCAGCACTACGTCCGCTCTAGACAGGCCAACTTCGCCGGGCTGCTGTGAATTTACGGATAGATTCTAGGTACGATCATGTAAACACCACGGCGTAGATCTGACTTTGCGACCGCTGATCCCTATCGGGCACAGATTTGCGCCGGGATTACCTAGTGATGCGTCAAGAGTGATTTGATCTGTAGGGGCGCTGCTTGCTGCGCCGGCACACTGTGGGCGCAGCAAGCAGCGCCCCTACAAAATTACCATCATGTGACCGTTGACATGACACTAGCGCATAGCGACTGGCGGTGTATCAGTGGGCGGACCAAAGCGGCTATAGTCTTTGTCGATCTGGGCCCGCATTTCGGCCAGCGTCCCTCCTCTGTTCATGCCTCGCATGACATCCTGAGCAATGTCGACACAGATGCCACATCCCAGAGCGTGGGTGTCCATCGCGCCGGTATCCTGGAAGAAGCAGGAGTAGTTGGATTCATGCCCCATTCCGCCACAGCCGCAGTAGCAGGGGATCTCGGCGAGCACATCGGGATTAGCAGCGGCAAAGCGGTACGCCTCGCGCACGCGCTGCGGCGATTGTCGCACCATGACCGGCATCGATGATTCCTCGGCCATGTTCATTTGCGTGTGAGCTTCTTGATCGGTGCTGCATGCCGAGACGGCCAAAGAAGTGACAACAAGGACGAGTAACATAAGAAGGGTGGATAGTCTATGTAGCATCGGTCATCATCCTTACGAGTGTATTGCAGGTAAACACTAAGGGCAGGTCGTGTTGGCGTTTTCCCGCCGGGATTTACCAGGGTTGAACGGAACGCTTCTGCTGCTGTTAGCAAACCACAGACAGAGCGAACAGACGAGGGCCATGAGATTGGGAGCCGATAAGCATATTTGCCTACCGCCGGTGAGCCAGATGGAAATCGGGATAGCCAATGCGTCGCACGCGAAGCTGAACAGTTACGAGGAAAGCGGTAAGCGAACTGTAACACGCATCGAGTCCACTACAGACGATAATATGACATAGATTCTGCACTCATCCGCCAACCTGTCACTGGAAAGATAGCCAAATGTCTACTCCGTTTTCTAACAATCATGGACGTTCTCTCCGGCACACCCTTTTCAGTCGACAGGCAGATCTGCTCAGTGACGAGTCAGGACAATCTCTTGTCCTAATCGCTCTGTTCGGCGCCGTGTTTATGTTCATGCTGGGGTTGGTGCTCGATGTGGGTTTGGGGATGGCGGTGCAAAAACGCATGCAGACCGCGGCTGATGTCGCCGCTCTAGCCGGTGCGAAAGTAATTGCTCAGCAGCGGACACAAGAAGCAGCCGGTGCCCAGGTCGAACAGTTGCTGGAGGCCAATGGGGCGTCCATTTCGGATTCCGACTATACCTTCACAGCCACCCAGGTTGAAGTCAATGCACAAACGATACATAAAACACTCTTTCTACCCTTTTTCGGAATCAATGACCTGAGCATTGGCGCGAGCGCCACGGCCACCTGGGGAGCGCTGCAGAGCGCAGGCCAATTGATGCCGTTCACCATTGAAGTAAGCGAATGGGCGCCAAGGCAGACGGTGGCACTGGATCTCGGCGATGAGCGAACGGGGCCCGGCAACTTCGGTTGGTTACAGTGGGCTGGACAACAACCAAGCACTCAGACACTCATGAACAATATCGATAACCCTCAGACGAGTGAAATGCTCAGCGTTGGCGACCTGGTGACTGGAGCGCCGGGCAACAAGATCAACAGCACCCTGGTCCTGCAGGCGCTCCAGGGTCACGTTGGCGAGACGCTGATGGTTCCTCTCTATCGGGCCGAACAAGTCAGCGAGCAGGGGAATAACCTTACCTACGTAGTGCAAGGATTCGCACAATTCCAACTGACTTATGTCGATACGGCACACGATCTGATTGGGATCACCTTCAGCAGTTCGCTCCTGGCAGAGTCGTTGGAGGTCGGCAATTCCAGCGGCATACAGTCGATTGCCTTGACTCGCTAGTGATGCGGCGGCGAGGAACGCCGAAAGCGTGACTTGATGGGTAGGGGCGCCGCTAGCGGCGCCCACACGGAATTGCCATCACTTGACGGCGATACGTTTAGCGGCCCTCGCGTGTAAACGGCACGAAAGCCACCTCGCCCCATTTCTGGGCACTCAGTTGGCCGCCGGCCTCTTTGCGATAGACCCAGAGATGTTGTGGCTGTTCAGGCAGGCCAATGGGCACGACAATCAGCCCGCCGACACGCAGTTGATCGACTAAAGGCTGCGGCAATGATGGCGCCGCCGCCGTGATGATGATGGCGTCGTAGGGTGCGTGCTCGGGCCAGCCGTGATAACCGTCCCCCAGGCGCACATGAACCTGTGCATAGCCAGTGGCTTGCAAGGTGTGCCGCGCCTGTTCGGCCAGTTCGGCGATGATCTCCACGGTGTAGACGTCGATGCCCAGTTCGGCCAACAGCGCGGCCTGATATCCACTACCGGTGCCGATCTCCAATACTTTGTCGCCCGGATGCAGCCGCAACAGTTCGGTCATGATGGCAACCATGGTTGGCTGCGAAATCGTCTGCCCATACCCAATCGGCAGAGGTTGATCCTTACCGGCCAAATGAACACTCTCTTCGGGCACAAAACGGTGGCGGGGGACACGCCGCATGGCAGCAATGACCTTTTTCTCGCGGATCGGCCGCCGACGTGACTGTGACATGGTGCACGTCCTTTCGTTGCATCCTGAACCAGGACGGATAAGGCGTCACTTCATTCTATCGTCTCTGACGGCCGCCAACAATGGGGAGATTCCTTAGAGGTGTTGCGGTTTGAGGCTAATGAAGGGGTTAAAACAAGATGTGATGCGTAACCGGTCGACAATCCGTCCGGTTACGCATCACACGGGACAAGTTATGGCCGGCTGACCTCGGCAAAAAGCTTGCCTGCAAACTCTTGAATCGCCTGTTGCTGCGCTTCGTCGGCCATTTCCTCGCCTGCCCCCGAGAAGACCATGCGCACGGTCATGGCGTCGGCGACGGCAGGATCGGTCTGATCGATCTCAAAGCTTTGCAGCGTGTCGATCCAGGTGTAGAGTTGATCCAATTGCTCGGCGTTGAGGCGAGTCTGGCCCAGATCAACCGGCGTATTGCCCTTGCACGAGGACGCATAGACCTGTCCCGTCCTGTAGACGCTGAGATCGTCGCAGAAACCGGCTATGCCGCCCTCGCGATGCCAGGCGAAGGCCAGCCCCCAGCCGGCGCCGGAACGACCACCCATCGCCTCCAACTGCACGAGGCGCGCCCATTCTGCGATCATGCGCTGTTGTGCAGGGGTTGCCTCCTGGCTGCCCTCGCCGTGGAAGACGACCGTACCGGCGACCGTCTCCGCTTCAAAGGGAGCGAAGGTGGCGACAAACTCCGCCAAGTCAGCAGAGCGATCCGGGTTGACCAATTTGCCCGGCATCAGGGTGCCTTCACACTGGCCAAAGGCAATGCCATCGGCTGCGATATTAGCTTCCGTGCAGACGCCGTCCGACTCAGGCGATGTCCACTCGACCGCCACGTCGCCGATTTGCGGCTGGGGTGCGGATTCAAGCCGGATTGTGTTGGCGTTTTCATCGGTACGATAGACAAACTGCTCCCCGTTCACAGAGAGGACGACCCGATAGCCGGGCACGATCATCTGTGTACACATTTCATTGGGCGTAGCCAGCCCCAGACAGCCGTTGGGCCACTCCATCGCTTCGACCGACTCGATGGTAACGGCATCAAAATCGGCCTCCACCTGCTGCATCAGCATCTGTCGCACCGTCATGGCGACCTGCTCCGCCTCAGGCGACAGATCCGTCGGGGTTACCGGCGGGGCGGGCACTCCCTGTGACGTGCCCACGGTGAACCACGCTTCCGCCAAGCGCGGCACGACCACCGAACAGCCGGACAGTAACAGCACCATCATCGACAACAAAAGACTCAAAATCCAACTTCGTTTCATCACTTTGATACACCTTTCTAACCTGGGGGATCTGCTAGACGTTCGTTTTGCCCTGCTGGGCAAGTATTCCATAGACGGAACTGGGCGGTAAAAAGTTCACGTAACGGTTCAGTTGAATAGTTTCAAGTTCATCGTCAAAGCAAAAGGCAGGCTCCTCGGTCACCTATGATACAATCTGTTCCTGATAGGATGCTTTCTACTTTCAGACGAGGACTCGCAGATGCCTTCACGATTTTGTACAGAATGTGGGACAGAGCTGAGTGCGGATCAAAAGTTCTGCCCCGAATGTGGAACGGCGGCGCAGCCGAGCGCCGCACCCCACCCCGATAGTGCGCCCGACACGGCGCCGGTCACCGCCACGCAGAGACAAGGAGCCGCCCGCCCTTCGCTCGGCCTTCTGCTGGGTCTGAGCGCCATCGCGGTGGCCATTGTGCTACTGGTTACGTACTGGGCCACGATGCGTCCGCCTGCGATTGTGGGCAACTTCCCGGTGGAGACAAGCGCCGACGGCATCCCCTTCCCCGATGTGCCGAGGATTGCGCCGGCAGACGCCAAAGCGCGTTTCGATGCCGAGACAGCCATCATAGTCGACGTGCGCAGCCAGGCACAGTACAACGCCGGCCACATCCCCGGCGCTATTCTCATTCCGCTGGATGAGTTTGAGGCGCGCTACAGCGAACTGCCGCAGAACGCCGAGATCCTCACCTATTGCACCTGACCGAACGAAGAATCCAGCGCCCGTGCGGCGCACATCCTCATGCAGACCGGTCATACAAATGTGCAGGCTATCCTGGGTGGTTTTGAAGCGTGGCAGCAGGCGGGCTATCCTACTGCGGCCGGAGAAACGTTGTAGAAATCAGAAATTGATTGGGTAAGCGGGGAACTGCCTGCCGACTGAACAGGCCTGTCTCTGGTTGTCGCCACCTGGCCTTGTGCCTTTCCGCTGCGGAAAGGCACAAGGCCAGGTGGCTTTTTTGGGCGGTGATCAGTCAGCGGCGCTTTGATTCACAGACCCGGCGGGGCTCGCATCCAGCGTGACGCGATTGCGGTTGAACAAGAAGAAAGAACCGACCAGAATCAAGACGAAGAGCGCAGCGCCCACGATGTAAGGCCACTGGTAGCCCATCGTATCGAAGAGGACACCGCCAACCACCGGCCCAAAGATGCGGCCCAGGCTGTTGTATGAATTGACCACGCCCATGGCACTGCCCTGTTCGTCAGCAGTGACCAACTTGGATGCCAGTGAGTTCACAGCAGGCCGCATAGAGGCGTTGCCAAGCCCCATGATCCCCATCACAACCAGGATGCTGGTCATATTGAAGGTCGCCAAAAGGAGCATGAATCCCAGGCCACTACTCAGCAGACCCACCTGAATCATGCGTTCTTCTCCCCAACGGTTGATAAAACGCCCCACCAACAAGCCTTGCGTTAACGCCATCACCACGCCCATCACGCCAAAGACAAGCCCCATTTCGGCTTCGCCAAACCCAAGATGTTCCTGAGAGAAAAGCGCAAACGTCCCCTCGAGATTGGCACTGGCAAAACTAGCCAGAAACGCCAGGATAAGAAGAAAGCCAATCGGCCCACGCAAGGCCAGGAAGACCTCGGTCATGCTGCGGCGTGGCAGCGACTTCGCCTTGCGGCGATCCTCGAGGCTACGCGACTCGGGCAGCAAGATGAAGGCAAACACCGCCACAGCCAGAGCCAGGAATCCGGAAAAGTAGAACGGCAAACTGGGGCTTCGTTCACCCAAAAACCCGCCGATCACAGGGCCAAAGGTGATGCCCATGCCCATGGCAGCGCCCAAGACGCCCATGCCGCCGCCACGTTGTTTGCTGTCTGTGGTGTCGGCGATATACGCCATAACGGTGGGGAGCGTGGCCGCCGAAAGAATCCCCCCCAACATACGAGCGGCAAAGAGCATCCACAGCGACGTCGCCATCGCAAACAGCAAGAAGGAAATACCAAAACCAACCAATCCCAGCAGGATCATGGGTTTGCGGCCAACCCGGTCGGACATCTGCCCCCAGATGGGCGAAAAGATAAACTGAACGACCGAATAGCTGGCGAAAAGCAGCCCAAGATCAGTAGCCGACGCCCCCATGCTTTCTGCATAGAAGGGCAAGATGGGCATGATGACGCCAAAGCCCACCATCACGATGAACATTGTTAAGAAAAGAATACTGATAGAACGACGATTGTTTGTTGGCATTTTCTTGCTCTCCACGGTTCCGGCCTCAACTCTGTGCTGATTCAGGTAGACGCGCCTGCAACGTCTGCAACCGCTACTGAAACAGCAGCGCTTCTTCTTTTTGTAGTTCCACTTCAATAACCCGGGCGATTCGTCCAAAAACATCTGCAACCAATTCAAGCTCCTCTGGATCCAGACGCCCCAGGTAGCGTGACAACAGTCCGGCGCGCACACGACGCACCTCTGTCAGCGTCTCGTGCCCCAATCGGCTGAGGCCAACCCGCACCACCCGCCGATCGACTGGATCGCGTTGGCGTTCTACCAGGCCACCCTCCACAGCTCGGTCGACCAACGTTGAACAACCGCCCTGCGTTACATCCAATAACTCCGCCAGATCAGACATCCGCTGAGGCCCCATGCGATCCAGGAGCCGCAACAGGTAGATCTGGCCGGGCGGTACAGAAAATGGATACTCTTTGATGTCATTCGAAATCTGACGGGACAACTGAATCCACGCCTCATCAAGGTGAATTAATGCCTGCTCAACCTGCTTTTCTTGCATTTCCCCCTCACTTTATCCCTGCAAATTGTTATGATCCAAAAATAGTTATTACTAAATAAGTATATTCGTGAGCCTCATCCACGTCAAGTTTTGCCCGGCGCCAATTCCGCACATACAATGTCTTTATGGATCGTCCACCGCTGTCTCTAGATTCAGGAGTCACCTATGTCCACTCCCTCTGAACTCGCCGACACCCTCGAACGCTCATATGCTCACCTTTGGCAGTGCTTGAGCCTGCTCGACGCCGACGAATTCGACCGTGCTTGCCTGTACGAAGGGTGGTCTCCTAAGGCGCTGCTGGCCCACGTTGCCTTTTGGGACGATTACCAGACGCGGCGCATGATCGCGGCTCTGAACGGGGAGTCTGCGGCCAATGGTTTTCCCCGGCCGGTGCAAGACAACGATCAGCGCGCCCTGTCCGACGCCACGCGTTCATGGGACGAGATCGCAGGCGAGGCCGATACCTACCGACGGCGCATGATCGACTTTGCACGCTCTCTGCGCCAGGATCAGTTGATCGGCTATCCTGAAGGCGAGCGCAGCCTCGATCTAAGCAAACTGCTGGCGCACATGAGCCGCCATGTGCTCGAACACGCCGCCGAAGTGACGGCCTATTGTGGCTCACTCGACCGCTGGGGGCGGGCTGGGCTGCGCCGCTTCACGGCAGCGCAGTCCAATCACCTGCTCGACAGTATTGGAAGCCTGGATGAAGCGACGCTCACCACTGTCGCTGTGTGTGGGGTGTGGACGGTGCGCGATGTGATCGCGCACGTCACAGCCTGGGACGAGTTCACGCTGGCGATCCTGCGTCAGTGGCCGAATCTGGATCCGCCTATGCTGGCGCGCTGGACAGACGGCGACAAGCTGGATCTGATCAACGCCCGCCTGCACGCCGAAAGCGCCCATAGGGACATGATCGAGGTTCTGGACGCCGCCGCTACTGTCCACCGTCGGCTGCTGCGCGCCTACGATCAGATCAGTGAAGACGACCTGCGCCGCCAGGCTGAGTTCGGCCTGGGGTTACAGGGTTCTCTGAGCTATCTGCTCTTCTTTATGGCGCAGCACACGGCGGAACACGCCGCAGAGATTTGGGAGTGGAGAAATGGGGGTTAAGTAATCTTAGCCTACGTGCGCATACCGTTGCGCCACGTCTTGATTGCTCAGGTGTGAGATATCGGCGCTGCCCAGGAGATCCCAGCCATCCAGGCTGCGGGCGAGGGTGAAGATAGCGCAGAGGGGCACGCGGATTTTCTCCTGCGTACCGGTGAGGTGACGGACGATGCCCACAACCGGTGAGGCGTGGGTGACGACGACGAAATTTTCGTGCGGATGCTGATCGGCCAGTCGGCGCACGGTACGTGCCGCACGCTGATGGGCTACGTCTTCGGCCTCTGGGAAGGTAGGTTGGTAGAACGGTTTGTGGGATGGATCAATGCGCTCGAACCGCTGCAACCGTTCCTCGTCGGAAAGCAACTTGGGCGTTTCGGTGACGGTGGGTAGACACTCGCCGATGCCAGGTTCCAAACGAATCGAAAGCCCCAACACATCGCCAATGTGGCTGGCCGTCTGAATTGTGCGCAAATAGGGAGACGCATAGATGCGGTCCACACGTTTACTCAACAGGCTCCTGCCCGCCTCGCGTGCCTGATCGGCGCCGTCGGGCGATAGCCCCGGATCATAAGGACGCGCCGCGGTCTTGCCCCACTCACGGTTATGAAAGTCCTCACGGTTGCCGTGCCGCACTATCCAGATCAACTGCGTCATGCCTCGCTCCTTGCCGCTGTTTCTGCGTTATCTGCGCTCGTCTCTCACCGGTCGACTGGCAATTATGGCAAAATTGAGCAGAGATGTCTATTTGAGCAGGCATCGGAGAGAACAAACAACCCGGTGCAAAGCCTGGGACGGCGGCACTTGATCGTGCGCAGCCGGGCTGCTAGGATAGGTGGACAAGCAGAGACCTGCGTCTGCCCTAAGCAGGTGGAAGGGAAGGAACCTATGCCATACCGTTTGACGGAGAATGAGACGCCCGCGGCGGGGATGAAACGCCTGGCTGAGGAGCAGTTGGATCGTGCGCTGGCGGCGCTGACATCGGCTGACGCCGAGGCAGACGCCGTAGACGAGGCGGTCCACGATGCGCGCAAGCGCTTTAAGAAGATCCGTGCCGCCCTGCGCCTGGTGCGCGATGAAGTGGGCAGCCAGGTCTACTCGTCGACCAACGACACCTTTCGCAATGCCGGACGCCGCCTATCGCCGCTGCGCGACAGCCAGGTGTTGATAGAAACGCTGGATGATCTGCGCGCCCGCTACGCCGATATCCTCGACGAGCAGGCGTTCGAGACGATCCGCCGCAATTTGCAGAAACGCCACGATGCCGTCTTTGCCCAATTGATCGAAGAGGAGCAGGCTGTCGATGCCGTAGTAGAGACGCTCGACGCCGCGCGGGCATCGATTCAAACATGGCCCATCGATGCCGAAGGGTTCGACGCCTTTTACGGCGGACTCAAACGGGTCTACAAGCGCGGGCGCAATGCCATGCACGTCGCCAGATCCGATCCTTCCACCGAAAATCTGCACGAATGGCGCAAACGGGTCAAGTATCTCTGGTATCACCTGCGCATTCTGAAGAGGACGTGGCCGGATCTGCTCGACGAATGGGCCGACACCACGCATGATCTGGCCAACCTCCTCGGTGACGACCACGATCTGGCTGTGCTCCACGCTACCTTGCAGGATGAGCCGACGCTGCACGAAGATGAGCGCGCCTACCGGGCACTGCTAGGTCTCATCGAACAGCATCGGCGCCAGTTGCAGGCCCAGGCCTGGCCGCTAGGACAACGCCTCTACACCGAATCCCCGTCCGATTTCACGGACCGCGTGGCCGCTTACTGGCAGGCGGAGCCGCTGTAACGCTTCCATTTGCCGGGTCTGTACACGACGGCGTAAATGGGTCGCTGTATGCCGGCCATGTGCGGAGAGAGCACGTCCATGTGCGCGTCTACACAGGAAGCGCCGCACCTGGGGCGCGCTCTCCGCGGTATTTCATGTGCCTTCTGCGGCGATGAAGGCAGCAAATTGGCCACAAGGAACGCATAGAACACAAAGCAGAAGACACAGCCTTTTTCTATAGGTTCTGTATGTTCTCTGTGGCAATTCTCCTGTCCAGACACGAGGATACGGGGCGCGGCCCCTAGTCAAATTCGGGTTCTCAAAGTTGCTTCACTACAGGTGCCGTCTCCGCCCATAGGCGTTAAGATAAGCTCCGTTCGAGCAAGTGTGCCGGGGTCTTCCCTCCTGGCGTCACGTCCAGAAGGGAATAGCCACAGAGAACACAAAGAACACATAGATAAGGACGTTGCCATCTTCTTCTTTGCGTTCTATGTGTTCTTTGTGGCCAATTCTCTTACCTGCACACAAGGATGCGGGGGCGTGGAGCATAGAGCCTTAACTTAACGCCTATGCGTCTCCGCCACCCCCTTCACCGGCAAGATCGACCGTGTGCCGCAAGGATGGCGCGCCTTCACGCGGATGGTCAACATTCCCGCCAATCAAACGCTCATCCAAACGCTTAGCAAACACCCCGCCTGCTAAAGTTCCTCTTGTGCTCGGCCACAGCCATTTGAGCATTCAATCGTAGATACGGTGTGTAAGCACAACACTTTGTCAATCGAGTGCCTGTGCAGCGATCACCGCACCGTCGAATCCTTCACCCGATAGCATTCAGCGACGGCCATTCGGTGATTCACTTTCGATCAAATTTACTGTCGATCAAACGGAGGAACTCAAACATGAAACGTCACCGGGCAATTCTCTGGGCGCTTCTGATTGTGCTGGGAATTTTGTTCTCGTTGAAGACGCCCGTGTCGCGGGCACAGGAAGTGGAGACGGCGCAGAGCGGCCAGTCCACGGTTGCGGGCGACGAAGGATGGGACGTCCGCTTTGGGTTGCCGGGGATCAGCAGCGGGGAAGTCACCGCCATGGCCGTGGCCGCGGATGGCAGCGTCTATGTGGGCGGGCGCTTCGAGGGCGGCATCCTGCGCTGGGACGGTCTGCGCTGGCACAAGTTGGGCCAGGGTCTGAACAACTTTCCCCGCCAACTCATCATCAGCGGCGACACGCTCTACGCCCTCGGAGATTTTACCAAAGCGGGCACGGTGACGACCAAAGGCATGGCCAAATGGGATGGCAGCGCCTGGTCGCGCATCGGCTCCGGGGTCGGCCCCAAGAATCGTTTTAACGACGAGGGGCGGCTCTACGCCCTGGCCGCTATCGGCGGCGATCTCTACGTCGCCGGAGAATTCGTCAGCATGGACAATGTGACAGCCCGCAACGTCGTCCGCTGGGACGGCGCAGCCTGGCACCCATTGGCGAACGGGCTGGCCGATTTCTCGTGGGAAGGCGACGCTTTGGGTGATGCAGGCACGGTCTATAGCCTGGCCGTGGAGGGAAACACCCTCTACGCCGCCGGTGATTTCGATGCAGCCGACAACCCCAATGGGCTGCTACGTGTGAACAATGTGGCCCGCTGGGATGGCGCCCAATGGAATGCCCTGGGCGACGGCATCACCGGTGAAACCTCCTGGGACAACGGCACGATCTACGCCGTTGACGTCGACGGCGGCAGCGTCTATGTGGGCGGCAACTTCATTCAGGCGGGCGGACAACCTGCCAGCAACATTGCCCGTTGGAACAACGGAAGCTGGCAGCCACTGGGCGACGGCCTGACCGCTGAATTCGCACCCTTCAAGATGGTCGAAACGATCCTGGCCGACGGCGCCGATCTTTATGTGGGCGGCGAGTTCGACTACGCCGGTGGTTCAGATGCGCCCGTGCTGGCGCACTGGGATGGCGCCTCGTGGGCTGCCATGGCAGACGACATCGAACGCTTCGGCAAAGGAGAGGTCCACGCCCTGGCGTTGGCCCCCGATGGTCTCTATGTGGGCGGTGAATTCACGACCATCAATGATCTTCTGACCTACAACATTGCCCTGAAGGATGACGCAGGATGGCATGCCCTGGGTCAGGGAGTGACCCAAGGCGAAGTTGGCGAAACGCCGGGATCAGTCTACGCCCTGGACACCGACGCCGCCGGCCGCGTCTACATCGGCGGCAACCTGAAAACCGCAGGCGGCATCCGCGTCAACAATGTTGCCATGTGGGATGGGCAGGCGTGGAGTCCGTTGGGCGAAGGTGTGGACGGCGATGTGCGCGCCCTCGTGGCCGTAGGCGACGATGTCTACGTGGCTGGGAATTTCACCAAAGCGGGCAATGTGGTCGCCAACCGGGTGGCGCGCTGGAACCGGGTCAGCGGGCAGTGGAGTGCGTTGGGCAGCGGCATCAACGAGAATGTCTATGCGCTGGCCTATGCCAACGGTCTGCTCTACGCCGGCGGCAATTTCACAGCGGCAGGCAACGTCACCGCCTATGACCTGGCCTATTGGGACGGCGCACAGTGGCACGCCTTCGGCAACCAATACCGGATCTACGAGCGTTCGCAAGAAGGCGGCGAGGTCAGCACCCTGGTCTACGCCCTGGACGCCTCGGGCGACGACGTGGTGATCGGCGGGCAGTTTCAGACTATCCACAAACTGGGGACAGATACGCAGAATCTCGCCAATTACGAACTGGCCAACAACGTGGTTCTGTGGAACAAGGCGGTGGACCAGTGGTATCTGATGGGGCCGTGGACAGGCAGCGAGGAACCGGGCGTCACCACCAACGGTTTCAGCGGCTTCGGGACGTCGGTCCATAGTGTGGCTATTGCCGGGGGAGATGTTTACGTTGGCGGCATGTTTAACCAGGCGGGATCGGTTTCGGCAGGCAACATTGTGCGCTGGCATGCCGCCACCAACGCCTGGCAGGCACTGGCGGGCGGTGTCGGCGGGCTGGACACTACAGGGTTGAGCGATTCACCGGTGGCGGCGATCGACGTGGTCGGCAACAAGCTGATCATCGGCGGCTACTTCACCGTGGCTGGGAACAGCGGCGCTCGTTACATTGCGATCTACGACACGTTGGCGCAGGTGTGGTCGGCGCTGGGCAGCGGCATTGCCTACTATAACGACAAATACACCGCGGTCTATGCGGTGGCGGGGCAGGGTGAGGATATCTACGCGGGTGGACAGTTCGACAAGGCGGGCGGCCTCAATTCCTCAGGCTTTGCACACTGGTCGATCCCGGCGCAAGAGGATGCCATTCCTGAGACAGGCGGCGCGGCCACAGAGGATGACGGCACCGTCATTCAATTCCCGAGCGGGGCACTCCCCGGGGGGGCGGCCGTCTACTATACGCCGCTGTTCGCGCCGTCGAAGCCTGGGCCCGTGGATCATCAAGTGCTGCACAGTTTCATGCTGGAAGCGATGGCCAATGGGCAAGCCATCACCAGCGCAGCGCAGCCATATACACTGCGCATCCCGTACAGCGACGCCCAACTGGCATCGCTGGGGATCACGGATCCATCCATGATCGGCATTATGCACTGGAACGGGACGGCGTGGCAGCCACTCTTCCCCTGCACCGGGTGCAGCGTGGATACGACCAATCACACCGTCGTCGCCCCGGCCACTCCTTTCGGCGAGTTCGCCCTCGTCGCACAAAAGACGGCGCCGAGCACCAACCACCAGATCTTCCTGCCCAGGCTGCAAAAGTAGGCAGAGGGTGAAGCCCGGCCCGACGATTTAGCAGAAAGAGAGAGGCTGGTTGAGGGATCTTGCACGGTGCAAGATCCCTCAACCAGCCTCTCTGATCCCATACTCACCTGGGCTACGGACTCTATCCCTGGTGTGCCTCTACCTGGGTATCGGATGCGTTGGCCACCGTTTGAATGGAGAGCGAGGTGGCCATCTCTTCACCGCCGATCTCTCTGCCATCCTTTTTAAAGAGATAGCAAGCCACGGCTCGATCCTCATTGGTCAGGTAGAGGGGAGGATGTTTCTCATAACACTCGGGCATGACAAAGGGGCATCGATTCGAGAACTTGCAACCACGCACCGGCGCACGCGAAGCGCCCACGGTCGACGTCTTGCTGTCGATATCGATCTCAGTCCCCCAGCGAATGTCGGGGTCGGGTACAGGGATCGAGCCGACCAGCAGGCGCGTGTAGGGATGCTGCGGATCCCTGATCACCTTCTCTACGCTGCCCACCTCGGCCACGGAACCGCGGTAGAGGATGTAAATGTTCTCGCTGATCTGGTAGGCCGTGGTCAGGTCATGGGTAATGTAGACCAGCGAGATGCCCAGATCGCGCTTAAGGTTCATCAGGCTTTCCAGGATCGTGGCGCGCAGGGAGGCGTCGACCATCGACACCGGTTCATCGGCTAGAATGATACGCGGGTTGAGTAGCAACGCCCGCGCCACCATGATGCGTTGCCGTTGTCCGCCGCTTAACTGGTGTGGGTAGCGCCCCAACGTCTCCTCTGGGCGCAGACCGGCTCGCTGTAGGCTCTGCTCGATAAGCTGCTGAGCCTCGGCCTTAGAGCCCGCCAGTTGGAACTTGCGCACCGGGATGGTGAGGACCTGATCGACTTTGTAGAAGGGATTGTAGACTTCGAATGGATCTTGAAAGATAGCCTGAACCTGACGGCGAAAGTCTTTGCGCTCGTTTCCACTCATCTGCGACAAAGCGCGTCCACGAAAACGGATCTCCCCATCGCTAGGCTGGATCACACCCAGCAGTAGCCGAGCCAGTGTCGTTTTCCCACTGCCACTTTCACCGGCGATCGCCGTGATGGTTGGTTTTTCTTCGTTGATGGCCAGAGACACCTTATCCACCGCCACCATATGGCCCTTGCTCAGCAGGCCACCGCCAAATACCTTCGTCACACTCTTTGCTTCCAAAAGCTGTGTCACGGCTAACTCCCGTTGTATAAGTGGCAGGATACCCATCGCTCGGGCCTGATCTCCACAAGTTCAGGGACATCGACTGAACAGTGCGGCATGGCTTTGGGGCAGCGGGGATGGAACATACAACCGGGGGGCGGCGCCAGGAGTGAGGGCGTTAGCCCCTGGATGCCCTTGAAGATCTCTTTGGTTTTCAGGTTGGGCAGGCTGCCGATCAGTAGCTGCGTGTAGGGGTGGAGGGGATCTTTGAAGATATCGCGTACCGGCCCCACCTCAACCAGTTTGCCACCGTACATCACCCCTACGCGATCCACGAACTGCGCCATAAGCCCCATGTCATGACCCACCAGGATCACGGCGGCGCCAATATTCTTTCTGTACGCGGCCAAACGTTTCCATCACCTGACGTTGCACGACCACGTCCAAGGCGCTGGTGGGTTCGTCGGCAATGATAACCTTGGGCCTAAGCAGGATGCCCATGGCGATACAGACGCGTTGTTTCATGCCCCCACTTAGTTCGTGGGAGTAGCTCTCCATCACCGCCGGGCTACAGATCGACCGGCTTCTAGCACTTGCTCAATGTGGTTATCGAGGTCGGCGCCCGTCTCATCACGCTGATGGGCACGAACGGTGTCGCGCAACTGCTCACCAATTTTCATCATCGGGTTCAGTGAGTTCATCGCGCCCTGCGGAATAAGCGCAATTTCGGCAAAGCGAGCGCGGCGCATCTCGTCTGCAGAGAGGCCCAACAGATCGATCGCCATCCAGCAGCACCTGTCCCCCCTCGATCTGGGCGGGTGGCTGTAACAGCCGCAAGAGGCTGAGCGCCGTTGTTGTCTTGCCCGAACCGGACTCGCCGACCAGGCCCAAGCGCTCACCGGGCCTGAGGAAGAAACTCACGCCGTTCACGGCTTTCACTGGCCCGTGCGGCGTGATGTAGCTCACATAGAGGTTTTTGACGTCCAGCACACGCTCGGCCGGCGAGGCAACGGTCGACTTTGCTGATTTGGTCTGTGTTTGAGTCACCATGTCTGTTTCAAGTACCTACCTTGTCACGATTTGCAGTTTCAGAAGTCTAGCCGCGTTGGGCGCCTTTGAGTCTGGGGTTGGCGTATTTGTCCAACGAGATGCTCATCAGGAAGAGGCCGGTGAAAATGATGGCCAATGTCACAATTGGCGGAGACCACCACCACCACATGCCTCGGAACATGGCCGAGTAGGTAAACGCGTGGTAGAGGGCACGCCCAATCGTGGGCACATTCTGCGGGCCAAGCCCCAGCACCTCTAGTCCCACGGCAGCCAGAATGCCGCTGCTAACTGCACCGACAAAGGCTGCGGCAAGATAGGCGGTCAAGTTGGGCAGGATCTGCAAGAAGATGATCTCTAGATCATTCTGGCCGGACAATTTGGAGACCACGACAAAGAGGCGCTCGCGCAGACTCAACGTCTGGGCGCGGATCACACGGGCGGGCAGGGGCCAGGCCAACAGCCCTACGATGACGGCCATCAGCACCACCGTCATCACACGCACATAAGCCGAGACGGTAATCAGGATGGCCAGGGTGGGGATCACCAACATGACATCGGCGAAGCTACTGAAGATAGTGTCCAGGAAACCGCGATAGTAGCCGGCCAGGAGACCGACCACCGCGCCGAGGATAACACCGACACCGCCGGCCAGCAAACCGATCTTGAACGTGTTGGGGATGCCGATGACCATCAAGGTGAACATGTCGCGGCCAAAGCCTTCGGTGCCTAGAGGGTTAGCCCAGCTTGGGCTCTGATTAAGGGGGTTTGCACCCATGTTGGCGCGCAGCGGGTCAACCATCCACGAGCCGATGACACCGAAGAGGTAGAGTGCAACCAACAGGGATAACCCCAGGGTAAACATCCAATTCGCCCCCAGGAAGTTGAACACACTGCGCACAAAGCTCCATGCCCTGCGCCCGACACTGTTACTGACAGCCTGCTGTCTGGTTTCAGAAGGGTATGTTGTTGCCATTTCAACCGGAACTCTCTGAAGAATAGGTTACACGCGGGTCGAGCCGAGGATAAATCAGGTCGATGATCAACACGGCCAGGCCAACTGCGATGGCCAACAACAGGGTGATGCCCTGGATGACCGTGTAATCGCTGTTGGTGATCGCCTGGTACAACTGATAGCCAAGACCTGGGTAGGCGAAGATAATCTCCACGAGGATCGCGCCGGAAACCACATGCCCCAGGGCAATGGCCAGGTGTGCAACCTGAGGAGGGATAGCATTGCGCACGGCATACCACCATAGAATGCGCCGGGGCGGCAATCCCTTCGCCTCGGCCAACAGCATGTAGTCTTCGCCGATGGTATTGACCATCAGGCCGCGCATGGTCAGTGCCCACAGTCCCAGGCTAGACAGGATGATGGAAAGCGCCGGGAGCACGGCGTGATGGGCCACATCGACGATGAAAGGCCAGGTAAACTCACGCGCCACACCGCTAGAGTAAGCACCGCTCATGGGGAAAAGCCCGGTTGTAAAGGCCAGGGCATAGAGCAGCAACAAAGCCAGGAGGTAATAGGGCAACACCCCCCAGATCATAACAAAGGGAATCACGGCCCTGATCACTCGGGGGTACCCTTCCAGGCCAGAAGGGCGCCAACGACAACACCCAGGACAAAGGTAATGAGTACACTGGTAGCTACCAGGCCGATGGTCCACATAATGGCCGGGCGGATGATCTCCCATACAGTAGCCGGATAGGCGGATAGAGATTCGCCCAGGTCCAGGCGGAGAGAATTCCACAGATATTTGAAATACTGAACATAGAGTGGCTCGTTGAGGCCGAAGCGTTCGCGGTAAGCTTCAAACATGGCCTGGCCTTGCTCGATCCCAGCACTGGCTTGCGCCATCCGCGAGGTGATGGCGCCGATTGGATTGCCGGGCGCCATCCGTGGGATAAGGAAGTTGAAGGAAGCGGCTACAAAGATGATCAGAAAGAACATACTGATACGCCGCACGAAGTAGGTAAGGTCTACACCACGCATGTAATACAGTCCTCTTCCGCTGACATCTATTGTTGCCCCGCATCGTTGTTCTTGCCCCGCATCGTCTTGGTCTTTGCCGAGGAAGATCACCGCTTGCAGGGGTCAAGCTTGAGGCACGAGGGTTGCGCCACCCGCCGTTCGTTACGGCAACGGCGGGTGGCGGCAAGGTTCTGAACATCACCAGTAGGTGAGACAGACGATCACACCTATCGGGCCGGCTCCAACTCTGTCAGCACACGTAGGAAGTGCTGCCAATGGCTGGGGGGTTGGATGTAATTGTTGTCGGCGGTCGGCCAGTTGGTCCAGTGCGCCTCATTGAACAGCATAAATGCAGGCTGCTGGATCAAGGGGATAGCCGGCAACTCATCGGCCCAGATCGTCACCGCATCGGTCATCAGCTCCATAATTTGCGGATCGCCCAAGGGAAGGCTGCCCATCTCGTCCACCAACGCCGAGTACTCGTCGTTCACCCAGCGACCGGCGTTGTTGGTGTTGTCCACATACTCGGTACCGGGTTCGCCCACAGGGTTGACCCAGGACTTGTTGTAGCGGTTCATGCCGAACCAGGGTTCGATCACGCTGCCGCAGCCGCTCCAGTCCGTAGCGCCTTCGAACTGTCCACGGCCGGTTTGGTCACGGAAGATACCCCATTCGAGGATGCGCAGGACGGCATCGATGCCCACCTGATTCAGTTGCTGCACGACCAATCGGGCCACGTTTTCCATAAAGGGCGGCGCCACGATGTCGATGGACAGGTTATCGCCATTGGCATCCTGGTAGAAACCGGCTCCCTCGTTGAAGGTGTAGCCCTGGCCTTCGATCAATTCGCGCGATTTGTCAGGGTTGAATTCGGCAATCGGTGCAATAATGTCGGCAAGTTGATCAAGATAGGGCTGCATAGCGGCATAATCTGGGAAGATGAAGGCGGCGGGCACAGTTGCGCCTTCGTAGAGGACATCCGCCATCTGCTGACGATCAAAGGCGTAGGAGAGCGCCCAACGCATCTCTTTGCTATCCCACGGGGCAACGGTGTGGTTGATGGTAAACATGCGTGGGCAGGGATCGCGCCAGGCATAGGGTGGATCGTCGTTGTAGGAGCGCAGTTTGTCATTGCGGGCCTGAAGCGACTGCATGATGCTCAAAGTTGCGCCGGAACCAGGACCCATGTCCAGTTCGTTGGCAACCAGCATTTGGTTGACGGTTTCCGCATTTTGGATCCACGGTCGCTGGATCTCCACTGGGGCAGGCAATTTGAACGCGCCGGTCTTGGCGCCCCACCAGTCGTCGTTGCGCACGTAGTTAAATTCTGTCGACGAGAAGTTCTTCACTACGTACGGGCCACTGAAGATAGGTGCGCCCGTCTCTGCGTTGTACTGATTACGGAAAGTGACCGGATCTTGGCCTTCCCAAACGTGCTTGGGCAGCGGCACAATCGCCTGTGAAGTCGTGCCGGCCAGATTTTCCATGATGAAACGCGGATTTGACTCGGTCAAGGTGAACTTGATCGTGCGGTCGTCCACAGCCTCGACTGACTCGACCCAGCGAGCTACAGCGCCGGACCAGTTAAGCTGCGGTGCGTACTCTTTTAGCATGTTGATGGTGAACACCACATCTTCAGATGTGAGCGGGGTTCCGTCGCTCCACTCGGTGCCTTCACGCAACGTGACTGTCCATTCGTCCAGGGCCTCGTTGGCTTCGTAACTCTCGGCCAGCCAGCCGTCGATCTCGCCCGTTTCGTAGTTAAGCATGAACAGAGGTTCCATCATGTTCTGATTCATGCCCTGTAGAATGAAGGTGCCGGGGATGTAAGGATTCCAGATATCAGGAGCCGGGATATTGACGTTTGAGGCTATGCGCAGAATCCCGTCGCTCTGCGCAGGGGCGGCCGGTTCACTAGCCGTTGTCCCTCCTGGCTGAGCGGCCGGCGCTGCACAAGCCGTCAACAACAGCATCAGAATACCAATCAGGAATCCAATGCGATACAAACGGGCCTTTACAGTAACCACTTGAACTCTCCTTTGCTTTGATGGGTGAAATGGAAATCAGCTACGCAAAACGATGCTGCCAAATCAAGAAACAGGTTGAACAGGAGCGATGCGGTGGTGAGCTATAGAACAACAAAAGAATCCAGGATATTGAACGCGGACGTTGGTGACGTCCAGCTACCAGTCAACACCGATAAAGTTCAAATGCGTGAATTGGTGTTCAAAAAACAATTTGGGAAAATTGTGTGTGCTTGGGGATAGATAGAGGTATCATACTGTTTTTTGGAGGGATGTCAAGCCGCGAAAAGAGATACCCAGGGCTTTCCGTTTGGGGCTATTTTTCCACTCCTCCCGTCCTCTTTTCTGAAAATAGACGGTTAGCTGATAAACTAGATGCATCTGGAACTCTCTACCCAATGGGGTAAACGGAGTTTCGGGTTGAACGAGTTTTTGGCATGCTACCAACGTTGGCCCAGCCCAGGCCGTATCCATCCGACTCAAGATGAGCGAGACACACGATGAAAAAGCTTTCTACTAATCAGATTCGCAAACTTTTTCTCGACTATTTTAACGAGCTGAACCACGCCATTGTGGACAGCAGCAACCTCGTCCCCGCAGACGACCCGACGCTGCTCTTCGTCAACGCAGGCATGGTCCAGTTCAAGGACGTCTTCCTGGGGCTGGAGAAACGTGACTACAACCGCGCCACCACGTCGCAAAAGTGTCTGCGCGTCAGCGGCAAACACAACGACCTGGAAAACGTCGGCCCCAGCCCGCGCCATCACACCTTCTTTGAGATGCTGGGCAACTTTTCGTTTGGCGACTATTTCAAAAAAGAAGCCATCCAATTCGCCTGGCACCTGCTCGTAGACGAACTTGAACTGCCCCTGGAACGGCTCTGGTTTACCGTCTATACCGAAGACGAGGAAGCCGAGCGGCTGTGGAAAGAGGTAGGCGCGCCGGCAGATCGAGTCCTGCGCTTTGGCAAGAAGGACAACTGGTGGGCCATGGGCGATATCGGCCCCTGCGGTCCATGCTCCGAGATCCACTACTATTGGGGCGACCTCTCGCAACAGGTGAAGGAGGGCGTCAATCAAGACGACGAGTACCTGGAGATCTGGAATCTGGTCTTCATGCAGTACGAGCAGAAGGCCGACGGCGAAATGATCGCGCTGCCCAAACCCAGCGTAGACACCGGGGCCGGGCTGGAACGCATCGCTTCGATCTTGCAGGGCCACGACAACAACTACGATACCGACGCCTTCACGCCCATCATGGATCGCATTCAGCGCTTGCTTGGCCATGATGCGCAACAACGCAAGGAACATCTTGTCGGCTACCGCGTCATCGCCGATCACAGCCGCGCCATGACTTTCTTGATCGGCGACGGCGTTCTGCCCGGCAACGAGAGCCGCAGCTATGTGCTGCGCATGATCCTGCGTCGCGCCGCCCGCTTCGGCAAACGCATCGGCTTTACCAAACCCTTCCTGGCCGAGGTCTGCCAGGTGGTGATCGAACAATATGGTGACCATTACAGCGATCTGCCCAACAAGGCCGACTTCATCCTGCGCACGGTTACGGCTGAGGAAGAGCGCTTCCAGCGCACGCTCAACACCGGGCTCAGCCTGCTTGATGAGTTGATGGACGAGCTGCGCACCGCCGGTGAAAGTGTCATCCCCGGCGAAGAGGCCTTCCGGCTGTGGGATACGTACGGCTTTCCGTTGGACATCACCCGCGACGTTGCCCAAGAAGTGGGCTTCAGCGTAGACGAAGCCGGCTTTCGCACTGCACTGGAGGAACAACGCAAACGCTCCCACGCCAGCGTCATCACCACCGAGGCCAGCGACCTGTCGGTTTACGGGCAGGTGTTGGCGCAGCTAAAAGAGAAATCCATTGTCGGCCCCGAAGGGGTCAAACACCTCATTTACGAAAACGTCGAGGACGCCGACAGCGTCGTCGCCGCCATCCTGGTCGACGGCCAGATCGTCGACCAGGCGAGTCAGGGTCAACAGGTCGAAATCGTGTTGCCCGAAACACCCTTCTATGTAGAATCGGGTGGGCAAATCAGCGACACCGGCGAGATCTACTACTTCCCTGAAGATGTGGAAAACCCGATCTGGACTGTCCACGTGCGCGACACACGACGCCCGATTGCCGGTCTGATCGTCCATATCGGCGAGGTGACCACAGGCACGATCAAGGCGGGAGATCCGGCCTACGCCATCATCAATGTCGACCGCCGCTGGGACATTATGCGCAATCACACTGCCACCCATATCCTGCACATGGCACTGCGCAGGACGCTGGGCGATCACGTCCACCAGGCGGGGTCGCTGGTGGCGCCAGATCGTCTGCGCTTCGACTTTACCCATCCTCAAGGCGTCAAAGCCGAGGAATTGGAGGCCATCGAGCGCATTGCCAACGAGACGATCCTCAACAATTACACGGTGGGCGACCGCTGGACAAGCCAGGAACGCGCCATCGCCGAGGGGGCGATGGCCCTCTTCGGCGAAAAGTATGGCGACACCGTGCGTGTGATCAGCATCGGCGACCGCGAGGAAGAGCCCGTGAGCATGGAACTGTGCGGTGGCATGCACGTGGACAGCACCGCCGAAATTGGCAGCCTGCGCATTATCAGCGAAGGCAGCAGCGCCGCTGGCGTGCGCCGTATCGAAGCCGTCACCGGACGCGTCGCCGAAGAGCTGGTCAAACAACGGCTCAATGTCCTCTCGGACACAGCAAACGCCTTACAGACCCGGCCTGAAGGCGTCAGTGAAGCGGTTTCTCAGTTGCAGGCACAGAATCGCAAGTTGCAACAGGAACTTGAACAACTGCGCAGCCAGATGGCGCGTCAACAGAGCGAAGCGCTTCTCAACCGCGCCGTACACGTCGACGGGTTGGCCGTTCTGGCCGAACAGGTGCAGGTTGACAACGCCGATACCCTGCGCGAGATGACCGACTGGTTCCGCGACAAGCTGGGCAGCAGCGTGGTGGTTCTCGGCGCAGTAATCGATGACAAGCCGCTTCTGATTGCAGCGGCTACCCAGGACGCCATCCAGCGCGGCATCCACGCCGGGAATCTCGTGCGCGATGCCGCCAAGATGGTGGGTGGCGGCGGTGGCGGCCGGCCCAACATGGCCCAGGCCGGCGGTCGCGATGCCGAAAAACTACCCGAGGCGCTGAAGATTGTGCCCGAGTGGGTAGAACGCAATTTGAAGTAGAAGTCATACTCTATCACCCGGTAAACTCTATTGACCGAAGTCATTCACATCGATCCAGATACAAAACCAGACGCAATCCGGCAGCAGTTGGCCCGGCTCGAAAGTGGACAGGTTGCTGTCGTCTTGCCCAACGGCTGGCATGAACTGGACAGCTTCGCCCGTCTGCGACTAATCCAGCGGCAAGCGCGCCTGCGCCAACAGGATCTCGCCCTTGTCACACAAGACATGGCGACGCGGCGCATTGCCGACGCCCTGGGCATTCCGGTCTTCGGCAACGAGGCGGGGTTGGTAGGTCGTCGCTGGCGAATGAGGCCGCAACTGCCCGATGTTGATCCACGCCACCCGGCGGCGGGGTTGCCCGAACCACCGGCGTGGCGCGGCAGCCGCCTGGCAGACAGCAACAACGCCAGCACGCTCGAACGGTTGGCCCGCCCCACCCTGCATCGCAGTCGCCAACGACGGATCCGCGCCGAGAAAAGGTATCGTCGACCAACGCCTTTCTGGCTACGCTTGATTGGCTACATTCTGGCCGGCGTCTCCTTTGCCGCCATCTTGGGGGCATTCGCCTTTTTCGTGTTGCCGGCGGCAACCATCACCGTGGTGCCGGGGCAACGACCCCTGGAAGCCGCCGTCACCTTAACCGCCGATCCCAGCACCGCTGTGGCGGACCTGGAGATCGGTGTGATTCCGGCGCGGTTGATGGAAAGCTATGTCGAAATGAGTGGATCGATTGCTACCACCGGCAGCAACCAGGCCGCCACCGACATGGCGCAGGGCAGCGTCGTCTTTACCAACCAGATCAATCGAACGATCCGGATTCCGGCCGGGACAGTGGTCTCGACCAGCACCGGCGACCGCGTCGACTTCCGTACATTACAGGACGTCGATCTCGACGGCCCCGCCGGGACACGCGCCACCGTCGCCATAGAGGCACTCGAAGCCGGGACACGAGGCAACGTGCGCGCCAATACCATCGCCACGGTTTCCGGCGCACTTCAAGGGCAGGTGCAGGTCACCAATCCCAACGCCACCGGTGGCGGATCTTCCGATCTGGTGCGCGTGGTTACCCAGGCCGACCGGGATACCCTGTACGATCAGGTCTTCGCCGAAATCGAAGCCCAGGCCTATACGCGCCTGCAGGAAGATCTACGTGAGGGCGAATGGGTGCCGGCGGAGTCGGTGCAGACGTTTGTGATCGACCGCTTCTATGATCATTTCAACGACGAACCGGCCGACACGCTCACGCTCTCTCTGCGCGTGTTGGTGCAGGGGGTTGCCGTCGAAGAGGAGATTTCGCAAGAGGCTGCTCTGCAAGCACTGGAAGACGCCGTGCCCGAGCGCGGAAAGCTGGTGGCCGACTCGATCCAATACTTTGCGGCTTCGGATGCCACTGTCACCAACCGCAGCGTGGAATTTAATGTCATTGCCCGTGGGAATTACGTGATCCCCATCGAAACGCGCGAACTGCGCCAGTCCGTCACCGGTCTGACACCAGAAGAAGCGACAGCGCTGCTCCAGCAAGAATGGCTGTTGGCCGATCCACCTCAGTTCTATCAGGACCCTGACTGGTTTGGCACGTTGCCGCGCATCGGCAGCCGCATTCAGGTGCGCGTCGATCTGGCCAACGCCGCCGGCAACGGCAGCGCAGAAGCCGAGTAGATGGTAGACCGATGACGCTTCAAGCGGGTAAACTGTTGGCCTTTGATGTGGGCGACGCGCGGATTGGCGTGGCGAGCTGTGATGCGCTTGGCCTCACGGTTCAACCGCGCACCGTGATCCGCCGTCGCAGCCGCCGCCAGGACTTCGACGTCATCGCCGCCCTGATCCAACAAGAGCAGCCAGATGCGCTGCTGTGCGGGTTGCCGCTCAATATCGACGGCAGCGAAGGGGGGCAGGCGCAGACGACACGGCGGTGGGCAGGGCGGCTGGCACAGGCGCTCAAGCACATCCTGGGCAGTGCGCCGCCCATCATTTTTTGGGACGAACGGCTGAGCAGTTATGCCGCCGATGAGATCATCGCCGACGACCCTGGGCGCTGGTCAACGATCGGGCAGGACGCGATTGCAGCCGCCGTCATCTTGCAGAGCTATCTCGATGCACAGCGCCGCGGCGCGAGCGAAAGTTATGGGCGTATTGGCTAATTTCATCGATTTGCGTGGAAAGTGTGCCTTGATCACCGGTGTCAGCCGCCGCACCGGGATCGGCGCGGCCGTTGCCACGGCGCTGGCCGAGGCAGGCGCAGACATCTTCACGACCTATTTTCGGCCGTACGATACAGTCATTCATACGGGCAGCCGCCATGGCGACGCCGAGGAGCTTCTGACCTCGCTAAACGAGATGGGTGTGCGTGCGGCGGGGATGGAAGCGGATCTGGGCAATCCCGACACACCGGCGCGTCTCTTCGATGCCGCCGAAGAAGCTATCGGCCCGGTGCACATTCTGATCAACAACGCCGCTCACTCGGAGCAGACGCCGATCGAGACGATTTCGGCCGCCGATCTGGATAGCCATTACGCCGTCAACTTGCGCGGCGCCGGCCTGCTCTGCGCCGAATTTGTGCGACGGTTTGAACGTCATTTCCCAAATGGGCGCGGCGGACGCATCATCAGCTTTTCGTCGGGGCAGGGGGTCGGCCCCATGCCTACTGAATTGGCGTACATTGCCAGCAAAGGGGCCATCGAAGCGCTGACACTGTCGCTGAGCGCCGCCGTCAAAACCAGGGGGATCACGGTCAACGCCATCGATCCCGGCATTACCGACACCGGCTGGATCCCCGACGACTTACGTGCGCAGTGGGCAGAGCAGATGCTCTACCAGCGCTTAGGGCAGCCGGCAGACGCCGCGCGCCTGGTACGTTTTCTAGCGTCCTCCGAGGCCGATTGGATCACCGGGCAGGTGATTCACAGCCGCGGTGGGCTTTGAGCCAAGAGTAGAACCATTCCTATGAATCGAACTCAATCCATTCGCAGACTTCAAAACCGTCGCCCCAAGACGGCGGTGCGCCGCAGTTTCTTTAGCCCCGAATCGATCCTCACCAACCTGGTGCGCCTGGGATTCCTGGTGCTGGTGCTGGGTGTGCTGTGGAGCATCTGGTCGGTGACACAAGCTCATTTGACCGAGCAGTTCCTGGCGGTGGAACGACAAAATACGGCGCTTATCGATCCCAACGCCGGCAAGAACGCGCTGACACCCGAGAATATCGAGCAGCAGATCCTGACCTTCAACCTGCGCATGCGCGAGGATGAACTTTCACAGCCGGCGGGCGATGATCCGCGCCCGCGCCCCTTCCTGGTGGTGCCCGGCGATGCGGCCCGTTTCATCGCCGCCCGTCTTGAGAACGACGGGTTGATCACCGATGCCAGTCTCTTCAATCTTTATCTACGTGTCACCGGGCTGGATCGACGCATCGAAGCGGGCAACTTCATGCTGTCCGAAACCATGTCGATCCCCCAGGTCGCCGAAGCGCTGCAAGAGGCGCGCTTTGAGGAAATCCTCGTGACGATTCCCGAAGGCTTCCGCGCCGAGGAAGTCGCCGAACGTTTGGCCGAGAACTATGTCATCGATTCCGAAATCTTCCTCAGCGCCGTACGACAGCCACGTAGCCTCTCCATCTTCGATGACTATGATTTTCTGCAAAATCTGCCCGAAGGCGCATCGCTGGAAGGGTACCTTTTCCCCGATACCTATCGCTTCCCGGTCAATGCTCCTACACCGGACCTTGTCCTGGCCTCGTTCTTGAACAACTTCGACAATCGTGTGGGTAGAGACGGTCTTGTGGGCGGCGGAAGCGGTCTGAGCGGGAGCGATCTGCTCAACCTGGCCAGCATCGTCGAGCGCGAAGCCGTCGCAGCCGATGAACGCCCGCTCATTGCTTCGGTCTACATCAACCGTTTGAGCAATCGCTGTGCCGATTCGGGAAACTATCTTCAGGCCGACCCAACCGTGCAGTACGCACGCGGCACCGTGGGCAACTGGTGGTGGAAGCCTCAGACTATCGAGGAATATAGTTCCGTCATCAGCCCCTACAACACCTATCTGAATCCTGGATTGCCGCCAGGACCCATCGCCAGCCCAGGTTTGAGTGCGATTGAAGCCACACGCAACCCGGCCACGACCAATTACTGTTTCTTCGTGGCGACCGGCGACGATGGACGCCACGTCTTTGCACAGACACTGGCCGAGCATCTGCAGAATCTGCAAATCTATGGCTACAACCCATAGCGGGCGAGGGGCGAAAGGCGAGGGGCACAGAACTGATTGGCCCTTCGCCCTTCGTCGCTTGCCGGCGCTTACTGCCGCAATCTTCCTGTTTGCATCTTGCACGTCGAGCTGCCTGCTCGCCTCTTGCATACAGAGCCGTCCCATTGCCAAGATCGCCTTGATCGCCCCCTTTGAAGGTCTCTACCGTCAAACCGGATACGAAGCGCTGGACGCCATGCGCGCCGCCATCGCCGACAGCGATACGGGCGATCTGGCTATGATGCCGCTCGCATTGGATGGCAGCGGGTCAACCGCTCAAATTCGCCGCGCCACGCAGAAAGCGCTCAGTGATCCAACGGTGGCCGCCCTGGTGGGCCCGTTCGATCCAGTGGCGGCATACGCCGTGACCGATCTGCTCGCCGCCGATGGACGCCCGTGGCACCTGCCCTTCATCCCCCAACCAGGATCGCTATCGACCACGGTGGAGGCGATTGCCCGTCAAATCGAAAACGGGCGCAGCCTGGTGCTGGCGGGGAATGCCCGGCTTCTGGCTGCCCTGGATGCGCCCCAATTGGCCGTCCGTCTGGATCGACCTGTCCGCATCGATGAGATGGCGACCTCAGCCTCCAACAAAGACGCTGTGATCTGGCTGGGCGAGGCGTCGACCGCAGCCGACGCTCTGATCGAGCTGCGGCGCCACGCCCCAGATGCGCCATTCTGGTTGGCGTTCAACGGGGACACGCCGATCTTTACGCAACGCATGCAACCCACATCTGCGCCCAATGGCAGCATCCTTGCCCCAGGGCCGGTCTATTGGACGGTGTGGCTGGACGATGGCTTCGAGGATTGGTCCGACGCCCACAGCCCCAACTCGCCCACGGCGTATGCCACCTATCGAGCCACGCAGCGGGCCATCTCTCAAATCACGGAGCACCCTTCACCGGAAGGCGTAGCTCGTCTCTATATCTTTCAGATCGTGGCTGACGGCAGCAACAAACTCGTGGGATCTCACGCGATTGTGCAGTAACCCTAGATCGAGAGTGATACCCGGTCTGTAAAGGGATGCGTCCCAAGTATATCGGTTCTGATCTTCAGGGCGGCGACCCAGAACGGACCGGCACAGAGGCCGGTCCCTACACGTAGGGATGGACCTCCGTGTCCATCCGTCGTGGCTTCCCGAAAGATATGGACCTACCCAATACTATGGGACACACTCTCTGCAAAGCATCGTTTTCAGCCTGCACGCGTTAGAATAAACAGACCGGATATGTTATAACAGTTTTACCCAAGTGTTTCCTCCACCCCAATCACATACGAAAATAACTTGCTATGCGCATTCTACTAATTAGCTGGGAATACCCACCTTTTGTCGTCGGGGGAATGGGTAAGCACGTCGCCGAACTGTTGCCGGCGCTGGCAACGATTGCGGCCAATCAAGACGATCTACAGGTTGACGTCCTGACCACGCGCTCCGCAGGGGGCGCCACCGTGGAACAGGTGTCGGATCGGGTGACCATTTACCGCACCGACATTCCACCGATTGATCCGAGCGATCTCTTTAACAGTGTGATCGAAGGCAACCGTACGTTAGAAGCACGCGCCCAGCGTCTGGCCGAAATCCACAGCTACAGCGTAATCCACGTCCACGACTGGCTCACCGCGCGCGCCGGCATTTCGCTCAAACATGCGTGGAAGGTGCCCCTGATCGTCACGATCCACGCCACCGAGCGCGGGCGGCACCAGTCGCATCTGCCCAACGTCATGAGCCATCAGATCAATCAACTCGAGTGGGAAGTCTGTTACGAGGCCTGGCACATCATTGTGTGCAGCGGCTACATGTCCGGCGAACTGCGCGGTTACTTCAACATCCCGCTGGACAAGATCAGCGTGATCCCCAATGGCATCGATCCGGCGCCGCTCCAGATCCTGCCCGGCAGACGAGGTCAAACGTTTGCGCGACCGCTATGCGCCCAACCGCGAACCTCTACTCTTCTTCGTTGGGCGGATTACGCCCGAAAAGGGATTGCAGGTTCTGTTGCGCGCCATGCCCATGATCATCGGCAAACTGCCGAACGTACGCTTACTGGTCGCAGGCAAGAACAGCGAACAGATGAAACCGCTGGTCGATGAGCTTAAGTTGGGCCGTAGTGTCGAACTGTTGGGATTCGTCAGCGATGCACAACGCAACTGCCTGTATGCCGCCGTCGATGCAGCCATCTTTCCCAGCCTGTATGAGCCGTTCGGGATTGTAGCGCTGGAAGCGATGGCCGCCGGTTGCACAGTGATCGCCAGCGATGTGGGCGGGCTGAGTGAAGTAGTACACCACCGCAGCAATGGGTTGACCGTGATGGCCAACAATCCGCAGAGCATCGCCTGGGCGGTGGATCTGCTCTTTGCCGACCCGGCGCATGCCCGTGAGTGGAGCGAGAAAGCCCGGCATGAGATCGTAGCGCTCTACAATTGGCCAAAGATTGCAGAACGCACAGTCGATCTCTATCGAGCTGTTTATACTGAGCGGGCCCACACCGATTGGTAAAGCGTGTGACGGACACCCTAGTCTCGGGATGAGATGCGGTCGAGCACGATAGACGGTTTGCCCTGAACTGCGTCGCGGGTCGGGCCGGCACTCACCGTGTAGGCCGCCCGCACACGCTCCAGCGCAGTCTGTGCGCCGGCCTCATCCGCGGCGTGGATCTGTGCCAACGGCGCCCCGGCCGCCACTCGATCCCCGACCTTCGCCTCACAGAGCACCCCCACACGATGATCAATCGGATCGCCCTTGGCTCGACGTCCACCGCCCAGGGCGACGACGGCCAAACCCACTTCACGGGCGTCGATGGCGGCGACGATGCCATCGGCCGGCGCCGGCACAGCAACGACGACCGGCGCGGAAGGCAGCCGGCCGGGATCATCGATCTGAGCCGGATCGCCGCCTTGAGCGGCGACGAACTCGCGCAACTTGGCCAGGGCGGCGCCAGAGCGGATCGCCTCGTGTACTTGCGCCAGTGCGCGGTCTCGATCCGGCAGATTCTGCCGCCCCAGCAAGAGCATCTCTGCCGAGACCTGCTCCACCAATTCCTGGAAGTCGGCCGGGCCATTGCCGTGCAGCGTGTCCACTGCTTCGACGACTTCGAGCGAGTTGCCCACGGCGCGGCCCAGCGGTTGCTGCATGGACGTGATCAGTGCCGTCACCTGGCGCCCTGCGCCGGCGCCGATGGCGACCATCAGTCGGGCCAATTCACGCGCATCGGCGAGCGTTTCCATAAAGGCCCCGCGCCCACACTTGACATCGAGGACGATGGCATCGGCGCCGGCCGCCAGCTTTTTGCTCATGATGCTCGCTGCAATCAGCGGCAACGAAGGCACTGTTCCGGTGACGTCACGCAAGGCGTAAAGATGTTTGTCGGCAGGGGCCAGGTCAGCAGTTTGTGCGGCCACGACCAGGCCAACGTCGTGCAATTGGCGACGGAAGCGTGACTCGTCGAGTTCGGCCCTCCACCCCTGGATGCTCTCTAGCTTGTCTATGGTGCCACCCGTGAAACTGAGACCACGACCGCTCATTTTGCCCACAGGGAGCCCACATGCCGCCACTATCGGCCCGACGGCCAGGGTAGTTTTGTCGCCGACGCCGCCGCTAGAATGTTTGTCCACAATCAGGACGCCGGCCGGCACGGCATCGTGCAGATCGAGCGTCTCGCCGCTCTCAGCCATCGCCAATGTCAACTCGGTGGTCTCGGCGTCGGTCATACCACGAAAGAAGACGGCCATCGCCCAGGCCGCCAGTTGATAGTCGGGCAGGCTTTCGTCGACGATGCCCTCAATCAGCGCACGCACTTCCTGGCGGCTGTGTTCGCCACCGTCGCGTTTCTTGATGATCAGATCCACTGGGTTCAACTTCATTGTTGTGCTCCTCGGTGCAAAATGCGGGGGAGGGAACCTGTCTTTCACTCGACATTGTATCGCCCCCAAGACTGATTCAGCAATCCATCGAGATGGGGCACGGGTGCTTACATTGACGCCAGTCAAGGTGCAGTCACCCCACCGCACCCATGCCCCTACGGGTGTGTCCCATAGTATTGGGTGGGTCCATGTCTACCGGGAAGCCACGACGGATGGACACGGAGGTCCATCCCTACGGTAGGGACCGGCCTCCGTGCCGGTCCGTTCTGCGTAGCTGCCCTGAAGATCAGAACCGAAATACTTGGGACGTACCCATGCCCCTACCATTACATTGACGGCAGTCCTTCCGGTTTGCTAGAATGGGGCACAGCATATGAAGAATCGCAGACCTGGAGGGCGACGTTTGGCCCTCCAGGTCTTTTTCGGGAGGCAACCATGCAGGGAAAGACAGTAACAATCGTCGGCGGTGGGCTGGCGGGCAGCGAGGCGGCCTGGCAGATCGCCGAGCGCGGCTACAAAGTGCGTCTGTTTGAGATGCGCCCCAAGCGAGAAACCCCGGCGCACATCACAGACCGACTGGCCGAATTGGTATGCAGCAACAGCATGGGCAGCACTCTGCCCGACAGGGCGTTGGGTATTCTGAAAAACGAGATGATGACGATGGGCAGCATGATCATACGCACGGCGTTTCGGCACGCACTGCCCGCCGGCCAGGCGCTGGCCGTCGGCCGCGAGGAGTTCGCCGCAGACGTGACAGCGCAGATCAGCACACACCCCAACATCGAATTGATTCGCGACGAGGTTACCGCCATCCCCGAAGGGCCCACGATCCTGGCAACGGGGCCGTTGACCAGCCCGGCGTTGACCGCCGCCGTGCAGGCGCTGACCGGGCGCTATCTCTATTTCTACGATGCCATGGCCCCCATCGTGACGGCGGAAAGCATCAACATGGACGTGGCTTTCCGCCAGAGCCGCTGGGATCGCAGTTCCGACATAGGGCCAGAAGAGGGAGACTATATCAACTGCCCCATGAACAAAGAGCAGTATGAAGCCTTTGTGCAAGCGGTGATCGAGGCCCCTAAGATCGAGTTACAGGGTGCAGACGCCGAGTTGGAGCGCTATTTCGAAGGCTGTATGCCTATCGAGGTGTTGGCCTCGCGAGGGGTGGAGTCGTTGGCCTTTGGCCCCATGCGCCCAATCGGGTTGACCGATCCGCGCACGGGTCGACGGGCGCATGCCGTGGTGCAACTGCGCCAGGACAACGTCGCCGGCACGCTCTACAACATGGTCGGGTTTCAGACCAACATCAAATGGGGCGCGCAGGCCGACATCCTGCGCATGATCCCCGGGCTAGAAGAAGCAGAGTTTGTACGGTTGGGGCAGATGCACCGCAACACCTTTATCAACAGCCCCACCCTGCTTGCCCCGACGCTTCAGTTCAAGGAACGCAGCGATCTCTTTTTCGCCGGCCAGATCACGGGGACGGAAGGCTACGTGGGCAGCACGATGGGCGGTCTACTGGCCGGGATCAACATGATCCGCCTGCTCGAAGGTCGATCCCCGCTGACGCTGCCACGCGAAAGCATGATGGGCGCACTGCTTTACTACATCACCAACGCCGACGCCGACAACTTCCAGCCGATGAAGGCGAACATGGCGCTCTTGCCCGATCTCGACAAACGGGTGCGCAACAAACAGCAGCGATACCGCATCTACGGCGAACGCGCCGCCGCCGGCCTACAAAGCTGTCTGGCCGAAGCAGACTTCGAGCCGATCCGTTTCGCCGAAGACGTGGTGGCGATCGCATAAGAAATGACGATCTAAACAGAACGGGGGAGGCGATGTGTCGCCTCCCCCGTTCTGTTTTCATTGGTTCTTACTTGCGCACGAAATCGAGTTCGGCGTTTGTGTCAACCAGACGCACTTCGTAGATTTCATAGTCACCGAAGTAGGCGTTTTCGTACTCGTCGCCGTCGAAGGCACCCGTGAAGAGCCAGCGTTTGGTGTACTTCATCGAGACCAACATGCCGGTGCGCACGTCGTGGCAGGTCATGCCGTTGTAGCGGGCGGACCAGCCTTCGCCTTCCTCCAGATCAACCTCTTGTTCCTCGCTGCACCAGGTCTTCACCTCAGATTGATCGTCGAGCAAAAAGAGGCTGTTGATCGGGCCGGGTTCGACCCCCGCCCAGAAATGGAAGAGGAAGAGATCCGCCGTATTCTGATAGCGTTCGCTGCCATCAATGCGATCAATCTGATGTAACCACGTCGAATTCTCTCCGCAAGCATCGGACCACGTAATCTTGCGCTCAATCTCAAGCCATTTGGGATCATCGGCCGAGCGTACGTCGGCCACAATTTCGCCTGCACACTGCACAACATCACAGCGATCGGATCCGCAGGCGTAGTTAACCGCCCACTGCGCCTCCAAATCATCGGGGAAAACGGCGCCGAGGACGGGCAGATCCTGGGCCACTTCGTTGGCGGTGACCACGACGTCGGAAATCCAAGCACGCAGGGTTGCCTCTTCAGGGCCATCGTCAGGACCGCGCACGCAGCAGATACGCCACCAGCCATCATCTTCACTACGCCCAATCGCCTCGAAGATAGCGCCCTGGCGCGCGCCTGCCACTACCGCAAAACTTAGCCCAGGACCACTGCGCACGTTGACGCTACGGTTGCTCACTGTCAGCAACGGACGGTTGGTGTCCGCTACGTCGAGCGCTTCCAGAGCGGCAGCCCCCTCGGCGCTTTCTGCATTCAATGCGGTGACACTGGGCGGATTAAGCGTATCATCGAAGGCAGCGCTGCCTTCGGTCTCATCGGTCAGCCCGAAGAGCCGTGCGCGTTCCTCCTCAAGCAGGATCTGAATGCCGGGCGGGGGTGCATCGCCAAAGGCCGAGGGCAAGAGCGGGAAAATGTCGCTGACACTGCTCGCCGGGGCTGTACAACCGGCTACCAAGAACAAAAAGAGGCCGACAAAAAAAGCGAGCAGAAGAGGATGGCGTCTGGAGCGGGCCACCGTACCACTGCTCGGGCGTGTCGGCATAGTTCCGCCGGGATTTACTAGATTGTGTTGAGAATGTAAAGTCATCGAATCTGTCCAGTTGATCGAGTGATGGCGACAGTGCGCTCGCCTCAAATAACATGGGCAGTATAGCCATCCTTGGCCGGATTTGCAACTATTCTGGGGTAAACCGGGTAGCTAGTAAATCCCGGCGGAAATTCACCGACAGTTTCTACCAGAGGTTGAGATGCCGAATTTCCGCCGTGGTATTTACGCCAAAATGTACTAGTCTCGGCCCAACAAGATGTTTTCCAGCAGGCCAAGCCGATCGAGCGTTTCGTAGGCATAGTGACGGACAAGGGGATTTGGATCGTCGAGATGGTGGTAGAGACTGGGTGCTGTGGCCATCGTGCCAATGTGGTGGAGCGCCGTGGCGGCGCGCACCCGTACGCCTTCCGCTTCACTTTCCAGGGCGTCGGCAAGCACCGGTACAGCGTCATCGCCACAGAGCGACAACCCCGTTACCGCGGCCTGACGCACCTGCCCATTGTCATCGCCCAGGAGCGCGGCGAGGCGATCCAATGCCGGGTTGACTGCGGCTGGATGGCGTTCGTGCAGCGTCCCCAAAGCCATGGCCGCCACGGCGCGCAGATCCGCCACGGGATCGTGCAGGCGCCGGCGCAAGATCGCTATACTCTCCTCATTGCCAACGCCCTCCAGGGCGCGTATGCCCCACCAGGCCCGATCCAGATCCTCGCTGACCGCCATTTCATGCAAGAGTACGCGATCCGCATCGCCGAGGAGAGGAACCAATGCCTCGGCGGTGGCGTCTTCCTGTGCAGCCACGGCAGCCACAAAGCGCTCCACGTGTAGTTTGCCGGTGTTTTTTGCCATCGTTCGCGCTCCTGTTGTGTGGACAAGAAGATCGAAACCCGTTGCCTAAGCGTCATCTTAGCGGGGATGCCAACGTCCGTCAACAGAGCAAGATCAGGACGATCCATCTGCCCGGTTGATTGGACCGAGACCCATAACCATGCTAGAATTTTGGATCTTGACCAATTGACAGGTTGTCTATCAGGCAGCCGAACGACGCTCAAAGCAACGAGCGATACGGACAAAAAATGAACTCGACGCCGAAAACGACCGGCACCTTGCCCGCCGATTGGCAGAAGCGTGCATTGACTGTCGTCATACCAACCTACAACGAAGCGGACAATGTCAAGGCGATTGCCGAGGCTCTCTTCGAGCTACCGCTAGACGACTTGAAGCTTCTGATCGTGGATGACAATTCGCCGGACGGCACCGGCGCCATCGCCGATCAGTTGGTCGCCAAGTTTGCACCCCGGCTAACCGTGATCCACCGCACCGGCAAGGGCGGGCTGGGCACGGCTTATGTAGCGGGCATGCAGCGCGCCCTGGCGGAGGGCGCCGAATTCATTGTGCAGATGGACGCAGATTTCAGCCACTCACCGGGTTACATTGCGCAGATGTTGGGCGTCGGCCTGGCGACAGGGGCCGATGTGATCATCGGCAGCCGCTACGTGCCCGGCGGCAGCCTGGACGAAGGATGGAGTTGGTGGCGGCGCTGGCTCAGTTGGTGGGCCAATCTCTACAGTCGCTTTGTCCTGCGCATCCGCGTTCGCGACATGACCGCCGGATTTAAGCTGTGGCGGCGCGATGCCCTGCTCGGCATCGGGTTGGAGAACATCCGCAGCAACGGGTACATCTTTCAGGTGGAGATGGCCTATCTCAGCGAAAAACTCGGCTATCGCATCATCGAAGTACCCATCCATTTTGAAGATCGCCGTATCGGCCAAAGTAAGATGGATGTGCCGGTGAAGATCGAGTCGGCCCTGCGCGTCTGGGATCTGCGCTGGCGCCACCGTCACCGTGTCCAGCGTCAGCCGGGTGAACAGGAATTGGTAATCGGCGACAAATTAGCCGGCTGAACCATTTTCAAAGTTTCTAAAACGCTGCCCCGGCCGGCCTACCCTGATGCACGTTACCCTGTGCCTTCATTCCAACTGCTAACCATCGAACTGCCCATCTAATATGCATCGACTTCGCACACACAAGACGGATCTGCTGGCGCTGTTTGCGCTGATTTTGTTGCCGCTCTTGTGGTTTGCGCCGGTCCTCTTTACCGGGCAGACGCTGCTCCCCTTCGACAACCTTTACACCTTTGAACCCTGGCGCAGCCTGCGCCCCGGCATCATCCCGCATAACAACCTGCTTAGCGATCTAGTGCTGCAGAACACCGTGTGGAAACTCCACACAGTGCGCAGCTTTGCCCAGGGTGAAATCCCGCTGTGGAACCCGCAAAGTTTCACGGGCATACCGTTCTTCGCGGGTGGACAATCCAGCGTGGCGTATCCGTTGAGCGTGCTCTTTTACCTGCTGCCCATCGAAGCGGCCTATGGCTGGTTTACGGCACTGCAACTCGCCATCGCCGGCATCAACATGTATCTGTTGGGGCGCGTGCTACGACTGCGTCCGACGGCGGCACTGTTGAGCGGGGTCGTCTTTCAATTTAGCGGCTTCATGATCGTCAGCGTCGTCTTCCCTATGATCATTGCGGCGGCGGCCTGGTTGCCGCTTCTATTGGCCATCATCGAGACCATCGTCCAGAAACAGGAAGACAAAGGCGACGCCGCCTTTCGCCCTGTACCGTATGTGGTGGCGGGGGCAGCAGTGATTGGCATCGTCGCCCTGGCCGGTCACCCTGAGTTCTTTTACTATACTCTGCTCGTAGCCGGGATCTACAGCGCAGTGCGTCTGGCCATCGCCTGGGCAAGGCTGCGAGAAGCCGCGAAGATGCCCGAAGGCCGTGAGCGCAAGCGCAGCGGCCGAGGCGCAAAAGGCAAAAGCGCAAAGCTACGCATGGCAGAGGCCGGCACACCCCGCGCCCCACGCTCCATCGCGGTGGCCCGCCGTCTTCTCAAACTTAGCGGGTGGCTACTGGTACTGGCGCTGTTTGGGGTTGCGTCGGGGGCGGTGCAGTTACTTCCGCTCTATGAATTGGTGACGCTGAATTTCCGCCAGGGATCGGCCTCCTTTCAGCAAGTGCTGGACTGGGCGTGGCCGAGTCGCCACATCCTCACCTTCTTCATCCCTGATATTTTCGGAAACCCGAGCCATCACACCTGGTTCGATCTCTGGTCGCTGCACATGCAGACGGTGACGGTCAACGCGCTGGGAGAGCCGATTCAGACTGTCTTCTGGGGGATCAAGAACTACGTCGAAGGCGGCAATTATGTGGGGATCCTGACGTGGATTCTGGCAGTCGTTGCCGCGCTCAGCGGTTTGCCCTTGGCAGCCAGAGCCACAGCGAACCGCGATCCCCTGCATGCGCCGACGTGGATCTTTGGCGGCTTGGCGGTGGTGTCGCTGCTGTTTGCGTTTGGCACACCCCTCTACGCCATCCTCTTCTATGGGCTACCGGGCTGGAATCAACTGCACAGCCCATTCCGTTGGGTCTTTCCGTTTACCATCAGTATGGCCATACTGGGCGGCATCGGGCTCGAACGTCTGTTGAGAATGAGTGCCGAATCGAGAATGAGGATTGGGCGCAAGAGCTTTTCTCTCCGGTCGTTGTTCTCGGCTCTCGGCCTGCTCTCGATGGCAGCCGGTGTCGGCGCACTTGGCGTGGTTCTCGTCAGCTATTTTGTCCCCGCTCCCTTCGTTACCTTTGCCCAGCGCATCGTGGACAGCAGCGATCTGGCACAGATGTCCTTTACCGATGGGTACATGTTCTGGGGCTACCAGAGCCTCAACCTGATCAAGTTCGGCCTGTTTGCCATGCTCAGCGGCGGACTCGTGGCCTGGCTTGCCAGGGGTGGATCATCCCACCGTCGCATCATCGCCGCTCTCGCCGTCTTCCTCGTCGCCGCCGATCTCTTCTCCATTCATGGATCGTTCAACCCATCCACCGACCCGGCGCTGTCGCCGCTGGTCAATGTGCCGCCGGTCGTGGCGTTCATCAACGAGCGCGAGGGCATCGATCCACAAGAGGAGGGCGCCAACCCACAGTTTGTGCCCTTCCGCTTTACCACCTTCGATGTGCCCGGGGTCAAGACCTTCAACGCCAACGTGGGCATGTACTACGGTTGGCAGGATATCCGTGGGTACGATTCGATCATTCCGCGCCAATACGTAGATTTGATGAACCAGGTGGCGGATCAACGCGGCGAACTGCTCTACAACCGCATTGCGCCGCTCTACGCCGCCGGGCCGAATCCCTACGCCGTGGTGGAGAATCCGCTGCTCGATCTGCTCAACGTCAAGTACATCCTGACCGAGCATCTGATCCCCAATGCCGCAACATGGCGCATGATCTATGACGGTAGCACCGATGACGGCAGCTCGATCAAAGTCTACGAAAACCTCGACGTGCTGCCACGCGCCTTCATTGTGCCCGAGGCGAAGGTCGTGGCCGCGGCGGAGCAACCGTTGCTCTCGGCGGATCTACGCCAGACGGTCTTCATCGAGGAAGTCCCCAGTGAAGAAAATGCCCTGGTCCGCGCCGGCCCACAAGTGGCCGAGGCGACGATCAGCCGCTACACGGCCAACGATGTCTTCGTTGATGTGAACCTGAGCGATCGTGGCTGGCTGGTGCTGGGCGATGCCGCCTTCCCCGGCTGGAAGGCCTATCTGCGCCCGTTCGGCGGTGACGAAAGCCAGGAGACGGAGCTGACCCTCTACCGCGCCAACGGAGCGCTGCGCACGGTCTATCTTCCTGAACAGGGACAGTGGACAGTGCGCTTCGTCTACAGCCCCATGAGTTTCAAAGTGGGCCTCTACGTCTCCTTTTTGGCGATGATGGCCTGTGCGCTGTTGCTGCTGTGGTGGATGTGGGGGCGCTATTATCGCCCTGACGAAAGCGCTGACGAAGTACGCACAGTGGCGAAGAATTCGCTGGTGCCGCTGGGGCTGAGCCTCGCCAACAAGGCCATCGACTTCGCCTTTGCGCTGCTCTACGTGCGCCTGCTGGGGCCCGAAGGCACCGGCAAGTATGCGTTTGTGGTCACCATGTACGGCTTCTTCGAGATTGTCAGCCGCTACGGACTGGGCACGCTCCTCACCCGCGATGTGGCGGCGGATAAGAACCAATCGAGCCGCTACCTCACCAACGTGCTGGGCCTGCGTACGATCCTGTGGGCTGTGAGTTTGCCCGTGCTAGCCCTGGTTACCGGCGGTTTCCGGCTCTTCGGCGGCATCAGCCTGCCCGAAGTCCAGGCCATCGCCATCTTCGCCGTGGCCATGCTCTTTGCCAACTGGGCCGACGGGCTGAGCAGCCTCTTTTACGCCTTTGAAAAGATGGAATATCCGGCAGGACTGAGCAGTGCCTCGGCCTTGCTCAAGGTGACGCTGGGGGCGCTGGTCCTGTTGCTGGGTTGGGGATTTGTGGGTCTGGCCTGGGTGAGCCTGTTGATGAACATCGTGCAGTTGATCTGGCTCTATATGCTGGTGCGGTCCACGCTCTTTAAGCCCGAATGGAAGTGGGACCTGGCGTTGCAGCGCTGGATGCTTGGCGTCAGCGGCCCCTTGATGATCAACCACCTGTTGGCGACGATCTTCTGGCGCATCGACGTCTGGCTGCTGCGCCCGCTGGCCGGTGCGGTCAGCGTCGGCCTGTACAGCGCATCGCTCAAATATTTAGATGGGCTCAACATCATCCCCAGCACCTTCACCTTTGCCATCTTTCCGCTCATGTCGCGCTACGCAAAAAAGGATGGCGAAGGACTGTTGCGTTCGTACATTCTCAGCATACGCCTGCTGCTGATGATCAGCCTGCCGCTGGCGGCGACGATTACGCTGCTGGCCGAACCGCTGATCTACGTCCTGGGCGGCGCCGAGTTCCTCAACGTGCCGGATACGGTCCAGATCCTGGGCCGAGAGATCAGCTATCGCGGCGGATCGGCACTAGCCCTGCAAGTGATCATCTGGAGCATCCCCATTGGCTTTGTCAACAGCGTCACCCAGTTCGTCCTCATTGCCGTGGATCAACAACGCTACTTGACGCGGGCCTTTGTGTTGGGCGTGGTTTTCAATGTGGTGGGCAATTTGCTACTGATCCCGACCTTCGGCTATCTCGGCGCGGCGGTGGTGACCATCCTCAGCGAGTTCAGCCTGCTCATCCCCTTCTATTGGAGCGTCAAACGCCATGTTGGGCCGGCGCCGTGGGCAGGGCTGGTGTGGCGTCCATTGCTGGCAATGCTGGCAATGATCGCCGTGATGATCGGTCTGCTGGGGTTGGGTTTGAACCTGTGGCTGACACTGATCCCCGGCTGGGGTGTCTATGTTGTGGTGCTGGCGGTGGTGGGCGGCTTCCAGGGCGAGGATATGGCAGTTGTGCTGCGGGCGCTGCCGCTGCCGAGAAGGAGAGCGGTGCATACCGTCGTGTAGATGAATAGGCGCCAATTCTGCCTATTCATCTACACGAAGTACGCTGCATGAGTTATGCTCTGTCGATTGTAAAAAGCGGTTCCACATCTGCCAGGATGGCGTCGAGTTCCTTCAGGTCCATGTCGTCAAGATACTTCCCGGGCAGGCGGCTCAGGTTTGTCTTGAAGATGCCCCGTCGTTTCAACACCTCTTTGTAGGTGGCGACCCCATGCATGCGCTCAAAGTTGATCAGCGGCAGCAATTGATTAAAGAGTTGGCGCGCGCCTGCTTCATCCCCGGCCTCTAGTTTCTTCCAAATCGCCACGTGGACATCGGTGGATTGACAGGCGGGCATGTTTCCATGTGCGCCGCGCCGCCATTCGTCGATCATGTAGATACCTCCCTGTCCGCCAAAGACGCCTTCGCAGGCGTCGGCAGCGACGGCCAAAGTGCGGCTAATGGCGCGCGGTTCGGGGAGCGTTTCCTCTTTGAGATAGCGCACATTTTCTAGCTCGCGGCACATGCGCGCCAACAGATCGGAAGACATGGGCGTGCCCGCCGGACCGGCGTAGTTCTGCACGCAAACTGGAATGTCCAATGCATCGGACAACGCCTGGTAATACTGATAGCAGCCGTCTGGCCCCGGCGAATGGATGGGCGGTGGCATCGCCATCACGCCATCCGCGCCGACACGCTGTGCGAATTGGCTGAGTTCCACGGCGGGCAGGGCATGGCCCGAAGTCGTGGCCGCCACCACGGGAATGGCTCCATCCGTCTCGTCGACCACGATCTCAATCCAGCGGCGACGCTCGTCATCCGACAAAGCCGGGAATTCACTGGCATTGGCCGGTCCTACCAGACCGGCCGCGCCGGCTTCGATACAAAAGCGAACCTCTCGTCGTAACGATTCTTCATCGAGTGTCAGGTTTTCGGCAAAGGGAGTGACGACGATCACAAAGATGCCACGCCAGGGTTGACTCATAATGGATTCTCCAATTTTGGGTGGTGAGGAGCAAGTGATTGGGCAAACATGGGCAGCATACAATGCGCCGGGGGCTGTGTCAAAGGGGTTGCCAAAGGGTTTGAGATACGCCCTCAGCCCGGGTATAATAAAGCACTGAATCCGTTAGCGATTCCGTTACATTCCCACGCCCCACAAAATCCACCATCACTTTCCCATCCCACAAGGAGTGTCTTATGAAGATAACGGCTGTACGCGTCCTTGAAGTAAAGGGGACCATGCAACACGAAGAGGAACAGTTCTGGGAAGAGCGGCTGATCCGTCCGGTCGATATTTATCCTGAACACAAAGTTGAAGGTACGGTCTGGATTTCGGCGGAGCAGAAGGGGAAGTATCAAATCACAGCCTTTTTTGTGCGGATCGAAACCGACGCCGATGTCTACGGCATTGGCGGCCCTATGCCCGAGGAACAGGCTTACATCGTCGCCAAACAGTTGAAGCCCTTGCTGATGGACCAGGATCCGCTGGCCATCGAACGCATCTGGGATCGCATGTATCGCTATTCTGTGCACGGGCGCAAGGGCACGAACATGATGGCGATGAGCGTGGTCGACTGTGCGCTGTGGGATCTGAAGGGCAAATGGTTCAACGCGCCGGTCTATCAACTGCTGGGCGGGCCAACCCGCACCGAGATCCCGACGTATGCCAGCGCACTGGGCTATTCGCTCGACCCCGAACTGGTGCAGGAACGCGTACAACGCATGGTGGCCGAAGGGTATACAGCCACCAAATGGTTCTTCCGCGATGGGCCGACCGACGGCAAAGCCGGCATCGAACGCAACATGCGCCTGGTGCGCACGCTGCGCGAGAGCGTGGGCCCCGATGTGGATATCATGCTCGACGCCTGGATGAGTTGGGATGTGCCCTACACTGTGCAGATGGCGCGGCGCATGGAAGAGTACGCGCCCCGCTGGATCGAGGAGCCCGTCCTGCCGGACAAGATCGAACAGTACGCCGAGATCCGGGCCAGCATCAACATTCCCGTCAGTGGCGGCGAACACGAGTACACACGCTGGGGCGTCAAACAGTTGCTCGACGTGCGCGCCGTGGATGTGCTTCAGACCGACATCTACTGGTGTGGCGGCATTTCAGAGAGCATGAAGATCTGCGCCCTGGCTTCGGCCTATGACATCCCCGTCATCCCGCACGGCCATTCGACGCCGGCCAGCGCGCACCTGATCGCGGCCTGGCCTGAACCGACCACGCCGCTGCTTGAATACCTGATCAAGTGGAACGAAATCCACCAATTCTTCCTGGCGACGCCGCTGAAGCCGATCAACGGTATGGTCACACTGCCCGATTCTCCGGGGTTGGGCATGGAATTGGACGAGGCAAAGTTCGAATCGAAACGCGAGGTCACCTTCAGTTGATCAGATACAACTGCACCTGATACAATCGGGGCGGCTGTGCTGCAAGTAAAAACTTAGGGAGTAATGAGTCGCAGAGTACAGCTTTTGCATAGACACTCATTACTCCTTGTTTTGTGTCTATGGGCTGCATAAGCGCACCAATTCAGGTGGGTTTTCTTCACACACTTACTGATTGGAGACAGTTTGCATGAGTGCTGCAGCAGAGATGTCGTCTAGTCTCAGTTCAAAGGCGCCTACCGGGATTGATGGCTTTGATGAGATCTGCGGCGGCGGTCTTCCCCGTCACCGCACCACCATGATCATGGGCGGGCCTGGGTCGGGGAAAACTGTTTTTGCCCTGCAAACCCTGGTCAACGGCGCCGAGAAGTACGGCGAGCCCGGCATCTTCGTCACCTTCGAAGAAACATCTCAGCGGATCATTGCCAACGCTTCCAGTTTCGGCTGGAATCTCCCCAAACTAGAGCAGGAGCAGCTCTTCTTCCTGGATGCGCAAATTCTCCCCGATGTCATCTACTCTGGAGCATTCGATCTACAAGGACTGTTGGCCGCTTTGGAGGCCAAGGCGCAGGCAATGGGCGCAAAGCGTATCGTCTTTGATTCTATCGATGTTCTGCTGGGTTTGCTCGATGATCCGAAGTTGGAAAGACAAGAGATCTATCGGCTGCATCATTGGCTCACCGAAAAGAAGCTGACGGGTATTATTACGGCAAAGCGGGACGATCAGCCGCGCGAACTGCCTAGAGGTGACGCGTTGCGTGGTTACAGCTTTATGCAGTACATGGTGGATTGCGCCGTGCAGTTTAGCCATCATGTCCAGGATCGGGTTTCGCTGCGCAACCTGCGCGTGCTCAAATATCGGGGCACGAGTTTTGCCGAAAACGAAGTATCACTCCTCATCGGCCCGGCCGGCATAGAAGTTGCCAGCGCCGGCGAAGCAGATTACGACCATGAAGTATCCAGCGAACGAATTTCCACCGGCGTGGAACGGCTAGACACCATGCTCAGTGGTGGCTACTACCGTGGATCGTCGATCCTGATTACCGGCGCGCCTGGTACGGCAAAGTCCACGCTGTCCGGCGCCATGATAGAGGCTGCCTGTGCCCGCGGTGAGAAGGCGCTCTACATCAGCTTTGATGAAGGCGCCAATGAGATCATCCGCAACATGACGTCGGTCAATCTGCACTTGCAAAAGTACCGCGAAAACGGCTTGTTGCAGATGTGCTCGATCCGCTCGGACGCGCGCAGCGCCGAAGAGCAGTTGCTGTTCATCCGCTACCAGATCACCCAACATCAACCCCGTTACGTTGTGATCGATCCGATTTCAGCCATGATCAAGGCCGGTGGTGACCTCGAGGCGCGCCAGGTGGCACAGCGTCTGCTGCATAGCACCAAAGCCCAGGGGATCACACTGCTGACCACCAGCCTGATGGAAGATGCCACCCTCGATTATGAGTCCACCGAGATGCAGGTCTCGACGCTGGCCGATACGTGGGTCCATCTTTCGTACGTCGTCTCAAACGGTGAACGCAATCGGGCGCTAAGTATCGTCAAATCACGCGGGACGGCTCATTCGAATCAGGTGCGCGAGTTACTGCTCTCGCATGATGGGGTTACCTTAGCCGATGCTTACACGGCGGGCGGTGAAGTGCTGATGGGCACGATGCGCTGGGAGAAGGAACAACAGGCCGCGCAGCAACATGCAGAACTCAAACGCGAGATTGAACGTCGACGACGTAAACTAGCCTCAGTTGAGCAGGAACTTGAAGCGCGTATCGCCTCTCTAAGGGCAGAGCTTGAAATGCACCGTGACGAGCTAGACGAGTTAAACCAGATCGAACGCTCCCAGATTCGGCGATGGGAACAAACAGCCAGTGAACTGAGACGTCTGCGCGGCGTAGAGGAAAGCGAAGAATGACCCAATCGGAATGTGTAGAGCTTCGGCTGTACAAAGCGGGTAACGCACCCAATTCGGTGCGTGCAGTGGCCAATGCGTTGGCTTTGTGCGAACAACAGAAGATGTACGCCTTTCAGTTAGAAATTATCGATGTACTCGAGACGCCAGGCCGCGCACTGCAGGACGGTGTCCTGGTGACACCGACTCTACTACGCATCTCGCCCCACCCTGTCGTACGCGTTATCGGCGACCTTAGCGAACAGACAAGTGTGATAGCGGCCCTCAACCTTAGCAGAAATCAGTAATGGCACACCCTTCCTTGCTTCCGCCAAACCCGCTAGACACTCGGGATGGCGTGTCGCCCGACATCTTTTCAGAGATTCAGACACTAGTCCAGCGTCTTTCTGAGCTAGAGCGCAACCTGCAAGGGTTGTTACACGGCCAGGTCGACGCCATTATTGATCCCAACAGCGGGGACATTATCCTCTTGCGGCAGGCGCAGCAGGCGCTGCACAGCAACGAACGCCAACTGCGCGCCCTCTTTGAAGCGGCACTCGACGCCATCGTCATCACCGATGATGACGGTTTCTATCTCGACGGGAACCCTGCCGCCTGTGATCTATTCGGCATCGAGCGCCAAGAATTGATCGGAAAGCACGTCTCGGAATTTACACCGCCTATAGTCAATGCCGATGGGACCCGGCAAGCGGCCAGCCACAAGACGCCGTTGCAGCGCGGCTCCTTCCGCTTGCTGCGCGCCGACGGCTCGATCCGTGAGACTGAGTTCTCGACGTCGGCCAACTTTTTGCCGGGGCGGCATCTGTCGGTTCTACGCGATGTAACCGAACGATATCAGTCTGAAACTGCCCTGCGCCGCAGCTACGACGAAGTGCAGGCGGCGTTGAGCAGATCCAATGCACTCTATGCCGTTGCCCAACACCTTATCTCGACTGAGAATCTGCCGCGCCTGTTAGAAGCGGTTGTCGAGGGCGTGGAAGCCGTGCTGCCGGCAAATTGGGTTAGCCTCTACATCCTCGATATGGACAAGCGCCAGATTCTGGAACGCAGAGCACGCGGCAACTTTGACGGCATTACGGTCACCCTGTCTTTTGCTGAGTTGATGGAGGGGCTCAGCGGCGAAGTGATACGCACAGGCATGGGGCTGATCTCCCCTAAGGGCAGCATCGATCGGCGTGAAGGAGAGGATCTGCGCAAAAAGCGTGCTCAACTGGGCGCAGGCTCGATCATGGTGGCGCCGCTGCTCTACCAGGATCGCGTATTGGGGACGCTTACCGCCATCAATCCCCTCGATGCGCCGGATTTCACCCAGGATGATCTGGCCGTTCTCAGCGCGATGGCCAATCAAGCATCGGTGGCGATTGCCAATGCCCACTTCTTCCACCGCATACAGGAACAGGCCGATCAGTTGCAGCGCGTCATGGACAGTGTTCCCGATGGGCTGATCTTGCTCGACCCACAGCATCACATCCTGCTCGCCAACCCCTCCGCCAGAACGATGTTGGCCCACTGCGGCCGGGTTTCCAGTGATGAGCGCTTGCTGGCCTTCATGGACGTGCCGATTGAAACGCTGTTGTCAGCGTCCGCTTCCAGTCATCTGGCGCATGTTGTGGAGAAGACCCCGCCTGAACCGGCCATTTTCGAAGTAACCAGTCACTCAATGGGCACAGGCGATCAGGGCGACGGCTGGCTATTGGTTCTGCACGATGTGACCGCCGAAAGAGAGAATCAACAGCGCGCTATGCAACAAGGGCAGTTGGCCGCGGTCGGCCAGCTAGCCGCCGGTATCGCCCACGATTTCAACAATATCATGGGCGCGATTGTGATCTATTCGCAACTGCTCAAAAACACGCTGAACCTTGTGGGCAAAGACCGGGAACGACTGGCCGTGATTCACCAGCAAGCGCAGTATGCTGCGGAGCTGGTGCGGCAGCTTTTGGATTTCAGCCGTAGTTCGATTTTAGAACGACGCCCTCTCAACCTCGTTCCCTTCTGCAAGGATGTCGTCACGCTCCTCGAACGCATCTTGCCCGAGACCATCGAAACCTCGTTCACGTCGAGCAGGCAGGTCTACCGGGTGAACGTTGATCCGGCGCGCTTTCAGCAGGCGCTGATCAACATGGCGGTCAACGCCCGCGACGCGATGCCGCGTGGCGGGGTGCTACGGTTGAGCCTGACCGATCTCTACCTGTCTCCGCAGGCAAAGCCTCCGTTGCCCGAAATGAAGCCCGGCTCCTGGCTGAGCATAGAAATCAGCGACAACGGATCCGGCATTCCGGGCAACGTGCTTGGACACATCTTTGACCCGTTCTTCTCGACCAAGGATCGCGGAAAGGGCAGTGGGCTGGGGCTGGCCCAGGTCCACGGCATCGTGCAACAACACGATGGGCACATCAAAGTAGAGAGCACAGTCAACCAGGGCACAACCTTTGTCATCTACTTGCCGTTGCTGGAAACCGAAGAGGATGTGGCCAGAACCATGACGACGGCACCGATGGAACAAAGCAGGCATCGTTGCATCCTGGTGGTTGAAGATAACGTGGCCACGCGTGATGCGTTGGTCGATTTTCTTGACATCAACGGCTACCGGGTGATGGTGGCCAAAGACGGACAGGATGCGCTCCAACTCTTTAAAGAGAAGCAACAGGAGATTGACCTTGTCCTCAGCGATATGATCATGCCCCGGCTGGGCGGCATGGAACTCTTCCACGCCCTGCGCGCCATCAAACCTGACGTAAAAATGATCCTGATGACGGGCTATCCGCTGCAAGAGGATGGACGCCAATTGCTCGAAAAAGGCGGTATCACCTGGCTGCAAAAGCCATTCGAGGTCGAAACATTGATCTCGATGATGCAGAAGTTGTGGTAGCACACAGATAGATCGGAAGCACAGCCGAACCTCAATATTATACGAAACAGCGCGAAGAGATCCGTCTCTTCGCGCTGTTTCGTGTGGGGTTGTCGTTCTGATTGTCTGACACTCAGCCGGCAATATGACCGGTAGTGCGCAGCAACGTCTCTTGCACTACCAGATCGTGCTCCGGTGACCGATCCGGCGGGCGTCGCCCGGCCAGAACATCGACAAATGCGTCCAATTCGAGATCGTAGAGTTCCTGACGCGATTGCGGCGTTACCGGGATAAGCTGTTCGCCCTGGGCGTAACCGTCCGCCGCTTCGACGAGGCAGAGTCGGATGGCATGGGCCGGTTCAAACGGTTCCAGAATGATAGCGCTGCCTTTGCTGCCATAGACCTCAAAGCGCCGCACCTTAGGCTCCGGTTCCAACGCCGAAATGTCCACAAAGGCGATCGCCTGCTCATACTCCAATACCCCCAGCGTGTTATCGGCAAAGTCAGGCACTTCACCGCTGTGGTTGTGCAAAAATCCTGTCGCCCGCTGGGGGCGGCCCAACAGCCAGACGATCTGATCGAGCATGTGGCCGGCCAGATCGTAGAAGATGCCGCCGCGGTGGATGCTGATCACCTGGCGTTGCGCATGGTTGAGATTCGTTGACATGTGCGCCCGCACCGAGTGGATCGTCCCCAACAGCCCCGCCTTGCTCCACGCCGCAATCTGCCGAAAACCGTTGTGATAGCGGAACATGTACCCCATTTGAATGTAGGTGCCGTCGGCCTGCGCTTTCGCCACCACCCGCTGCCACTGCGGCCAATCCTGCCCGGCTGGTTTGTCATACCAGACGTGCTTGCCGGCATTGACGATGGCCTCGGTGAAGTCGAGGCTTTCCACGTTCCACCCCTCCGACGCCACCGCCACGATCGACGGATCATCGAGCATCTCGCCCTCATCCTCAAACCAGTGGACACGCCCAAAGGCGCCCTTCGATTCTTGCACCTGCCGGCGTCGCTCCTCGTTCGGCTCGAAAACACCCACCACCTCCACCTCGGGGTGGTTGAGCATCGAAAGCAGCTTGCCCTGGGCATGTCCATGCCCGGTGCCGTATTGCGCCATACGAATTGTCATGGATAGATCCTGTTCTAGCTGAAGGTTACGGAAGGAAGATTGGATTTCTGTCTGCGCCACGAGAACCCATTATCGCATTTTGTGGAATTTTTGTGGAAAAAACGCTTGTGTCTGACGGGGGGGATGGATACGCTAGCACAATTCCACCTTGAGTTCTGTGAAGACCAGGCAAATATCCAGGAAATCCCGCCGAAAGAAACATCACCTATTCACATACTGCATCATTATCGGTCGTTGGTGCGATCAATTGCGACTCGCACCTCATCCACGAAAGGAACGTTGAACCTATGGCTATTGTCCAGATCCATGAACTGCCAGGCATGACCCGGCAACAGTACGAACAGGCACTACGCGAACTGAACCTCTCTGGTCCACCACCCGGCTCCCATCTCCACGCAGGCGGCCCTACGGAGGGCGGTTGGCGCATCGTCGAAGTGTGGGAGTCTGAGGAAGCCGCCAATGCCTTCTACGGCTCAGAGACGTTCCAGCAGATGGCGCGCAGCGCAGGCATTCCGACCCCCACCATCACCAACTATCCAGTGGAGAAAGTGAGTAAGTAACCCAGCGCACGGCGCCTTCCTGCGCCTGTTTGGTGAAGACGGAGCGCCAGTTTCCTACCCCATATCCGAATCGCCGCGGAGAGGGCACGCCCTCGTGCGGGTCTTTGCCGGAACAGCCG